>CAVRDF010000010.1:0-460089 GCA_963719805.1 uncultured Alphaproteobacteria bacterium | reverse complement strand
GACACTGCGATTTTCAGTCGCATGCTCTACCAACTGAGCTACCTGGGCATCCGGCGAAACCGGGCGGCAGGCCATAGCCCATGCCCCTCGGGCGATCAAGCCGAGTCGTCCGAATCCGCCTCGTCCGCTTCATCCTCGGCGCCTTCGATGCGGTAATGCCCGATCAGCCACCGGCCGAGATCGACATCGGCGCACCGCCGGCTACAGAACGGCCGCAACTCTGCCATCACAGCCTTGCCGCACACCGGGCAACCCTCTGCCTTTCGCCGCTGTTCAGCCATCAGTCTCGATCCGCCATTCCGTCGCGCCCAAGCCGGGGTCCGCGCGCAGAATCAAGGAACGTCCGACGCGACGTGCAAGATCCGCCAGCGCCTCGGCGTCCGCCTCGAGTGCGGCGGCAACCGCCGGTGCGGCCCGCAATGCCAGCCGCCGCAACGGTTCCGCGGCGACGCGCCGCAGCGCGGCTAGTCCAGCGGCGTGAGAACCTGCCAATAGCTCGTGCAACGGAGAATGCACGCGCGATCGGACGATCTCGGCCAGGCCAAGCATGGTGAAGCCAAGCAGCCGCGGGTGCAGCGGGTCATCCGATAATGCCGACTGCAATTCTGGCCCGAGTGCCGCGCGCCGGCGCGCCGGCAAGCCGGCAAAATCGACCAGGATGGCGCCTGACAGGTTGCGCAACCGGATCTGCCGGGCGAGCTCCGGAAGTGCCGCACGATTGGCCGCCAGATGCGCCGCAACCTTGCCCTGCCGCGCATCGACTGCACCGCCTGCGTCGATGTCGATAGCCACCAGCGCGGACGTCGGCTGGATCCGCAGCCGCCCGCCACCGGGCAGATCCACCTCCTGTTCCGCCAGCGCCGCGACCGCATCCTCGGTCGCCGGGTCGAACGCAACGGGGCACATCCTGACCCGGTCTCCGAGTGGCCCCCGCATGCGCGCCGCCAACGCCGCATCGTCAATCGCGACCTGCACATCGGGATAGCGCATCGTCAGCTCCAGCAACGGACCCTGTCCGCGCGATGGGATCACCGCATCCGCGTCCAGCCGAGCGCTTAAGCGCGGCCCCTTGCCGCCCTGTGCCGACCGCGTGATGCGTACGGCAACGCGGGCTCCCTCGCTTAACCCGGCGCCACCTTCACTATCAGGTAGAAACCCAGTCGCGCCGTCCAGCGCGACAAACGCACCCGCCATCGCCGGCACCCGCGCGGTGACGCGCCCGTAGAGCGTGTCGCCAACACCGTCCGGCGCACCCGGCCGCCAGATCGCGTAGTCCAGCAGCGTGCCATCCTGCACCACCGCGATCCGGACCTCGCCCGGACTGGCACTCGCCGCGATGCGCACACTCATGGCAGTCGCCAGCCGAGGCCACGGAGCAATTGCGCCGTCTCGAATAGCGGCAGCCCCACCACATTGGAGTAACTGCCCGAAAGGAAACGGACGAATGTTGCTGCCTTGCCCTGGATGGCATAGCCGCCGGCCTTGCCGCCCCACTCCTCACTGGCCAGATAGTCCGCAACCTGCCGTTCGTTCAGGCGGCTGAAGCCGACGACACTCTGCACCAGCCGTTCGACGCGCCGCCCATCCGGTGCACGCACGACCACGCCGGTGAACACGCGATGGCGGTGGCCCGAAAGCAGCGCCAGGCACAGCCGGGCATCGGCCTCGGTCTCTGCTTTGGGGAGGATACGCCGGCCGGCGGCAACGACGGTATCCGCCGCCAGCACGAAAGCACCGTCCGCTGCCACTGAATCGGCCTTCGCGTAGGCCAGCCGCAGCGCATACTGTCGCGGCGTTTCGTCGCGCAGCGGAGTTTCGTCGATATCGGAAGAAATAACGCGGTCCGGCAGGATGCCGATTTGAGCCAGAAGCGCCAGCCGGCGTGGACTGGCCGAGGCCAGGACCAGCGCGCGCGGCGTCACTTGAAGCGGAAGGTGATCCGTCCCTTGCTCAGGTCGTAGGGTGTCATCTCGACGTTCACCCGGTCGCCCGCCAGTACACGGATGCGGTTCTTGCGCATCTTGCCCGACGTGTGCGCCAGGATGGAGTGCTCATTGTCGAGCTTGACGCGGAACATGGCGTTGGGCAGCAGCTCCATCACCGTTCCGCTGAATTCGATCATATCCTCTTTCGACATCCGACCTCATCAATTGCCTTAATTCGCGGCGGAACATGGGCGCGAGGCGGAGCGAGGTCAAGGCAGCCGCAGTGCCACGCTGCGGGCGTGCGCGCCAAGCCCTTCGGCCTCGGCCAAGGCCACCGCGGCCGGCCCGACTCGCGCCAGCGCCGCCGCATCCGCCGTCATCCAGGTGGTGCGCTTCAGGAAGTCGAATACCGAGAGGCCGGAGGCAAACCGGGCGGTGCGACCCGTCGGCAGCACGTGGTTCGGCCCCGCCACGTAGTCGCCCACCGCTTCCGGGCAAAACGCGCCCAAGAACACGGCGCCGGCATGGCGGATACGCGCGAATACCGCGGTTGGGTCCGGCAGCATCAGCTGCAAATGCTCCGGCGCCAGGCGGTTCACCAGCCCGGTCGCCTCATCCCAGTCGCGCACCACGATAATCGCGCCGTGCGCCTGCCAACTCGCCCCGGCGATCAGCGCGCGCGGCAATTCTGCCAACGCGTGTCTCACCGCATCGGCGACCGACGCGGCAAACGCGGCGTCGTCAGTAATAAGTATCGCCTGAGCCGCCTCGTCGTGCTCAGCCTGTGCCAATAGGTCTATGGCAACACGCCCTGGATCGTTGGCCGCGTCGGCGAGGATGACAACCTCCGACGGGCCGGCGATCGCATCGATGCCAACGCGGCCGAACACCTGACGCTTCGCCTCGGCGACATAGGCGTTGCCTGGCCCGACGATACGGTCAACGGCAGCGATGGTCGCGGTGCCATAGGCCAACGCCGCAATCGCCTGCGCGCCGCCGACGCGATAGATTTCCGCCACACCCGAACGGCGTGCCGCTGCCAGCACCAGCGGGTTCAGCACCCCATCCGGCGTCGGCACGCACATGGCGATGCGCGGCACACCCGCGACACGCGCTGGAATCGCATTCATCAGTACCGAGGACGGATAAGCCGCCTTGCCCCCGGGCACATATAGTCCAACAGCATCGAGCGGCATCCAGCGCATACCGAGCGTGAGCCCCGCGGCATCTGTCGTCTGCAAATCGGGTGGCACCTGCAAACGGTGGAACGCCTCGATGCGCGCCGCCGCAAGCTCGAGCGCCGCCATCAAATCCGGTTCGATGCTGCGTGTCGCTGCCTCGATGTCTGCATCGCTGATTTGCAGCCGCGCGGGCGTCAACGCCAGGCGATCGAATTGCTCGGTATAACGCAGCAGCGCCACATCGCCTTCCGCGCGCACGTTGCCGATGATACCCGCAACAGCTTGATCGACATTTTCGGTGGTCTCGCGTGCCTGGTTCAGTAACGCGGAAAAGTCGCGCTCAAACCCGGCATCGCCTGTCGATAATCGGATCACTGTCCCAGCGCTGCGCGGAACCGGGCGATCCAGGCGCCAATCAACTCCGGCTGCGTCTTCAGCGCGGTGCGGTTGACGATAAGCCGGGAGGTAATCGGCGCGATCACCTCGGTCTCCACCAGTCCATTCGCACGCAAAGTCGATCCGGTCTGCACCAGATCGACAATCAGCCGCGAGAGACCGAGACCTGGCGCCAGTTCCATTGCGCCATTCAGATGCACGACATCGGCATGCACGCCGCGCGACGCAAAATGCCGCCGCGCGATATTGGGATACTTCGTCGCCACCCGCACCCGCGACCAACGCGACGGATCATCGGCGTCGGCCGTCACCGCCGGCTCGGCCACCGACACACGGCACACGCCAATGCCGAGATCGAGCGGCGCGTAGATTTCCGGGTAGTCGAATTCCATCAGCACATCGGCGCCGCAGATGCCAAGCTGAGCCGCGCCAAATGCCACGAAGGTGGCGACATCAAATGGCCGCACCCGAACTACGTCCAGTGCAGGATCATCCGTCGGAAAACGCAACCGCCGGCTCTCTTCGTCGGCATAATCAGCCGCCGGAGTTACCCCCGCACGCAGCAGGAACTCTCCGCACTCCGCCAGGATGCGACCCTTGGGCAATGCCAGGATCAGCGGCGTTGTCGCCTCGGGTTCAAGGGCAGCAGTCGAAAAGGGCGCGGTCATGTGGCGCCGCGTTTACACCGCGGCCGGGAGCAAAAGAAGAGGGCCGGGGAACGCCCGGCCCTCCTGGTCAACCCAATTTATTCTGGTGTTCAGGGAGTTTGAACGACCGTCGCCGTCGGCGCCGGCGTTACGTAAGTCGTGGTCGGCGCCGGTGCCGGTGTGACGACAGTCGCCGCGGGCGTCGGATTCGGGCGTTCATGCACGTTGACACAGCCGGCCAAACCCAAAAACACCAACGGCAGCAGGAAGGAGATGCGCATCGGACGTATCCTTCAGTTGCGAACAGGGACGCGCTGAATGTGTCCCCTTCCGTGGCCGGTCCATGCCGGTTTTGTGGCAGGTTGTTGGCCATCCGATCACGAGCAGGTGCGTCGTTACGACGCCATTGACCCAGGGTGGCTGAACACTAAAAGCTGACGACCGATGTGGACCCTGCTTGATCTCGCCGGCTCGGTGGCGCTGTTGCTGTGGGGACTGCACATGGTGCAGACCGGCATACAGCGCGGCTACGGCCCCGACCTTCGCCGCTGGCTGGGTACCGCCTTGGGCAATCGGCTCGCCGCCTTTGCCGCAGGCCTGGGCGTGACCGCGATCCTGCAAAGCAGCACCGCGACCGGACTGATGGTGGCGGGATTCGCCGCCGGCGGTGCCGTCGCCTTGGTCCCGGCGTTGTCGGTCATGCTGGGAGCCAACGTCGGCACCACGCTGATCGTGCAGGTGCTGTCGTTCAATGTGGCCGAGATCGCACCGGCACTGATCCTGCTTGGGGTCATCCTGTTCCGCCGCGGCAATGCCGCCCGCACCCGCGACATCGCCCGCGTCGCCATTGGGCTCGGCCTGATGCTGATGTCGCTGCACCGCCTGATCACGCTGATGACGCCCTACGAGGACGTGCCCAACCTGCGCATGATCCTGGGCGCTATCACCACCGAGCCGATGCTGGATGTCCTGCTTGCCGCCGTTCTGACCTGGGCCGCGCATTCCTCGGTCGCCGTCGTGCTGCTGGTGATGTCGTTTGCCGCCAAAGGCACCGTGCCGCCGGATGCAGCCTTCGCACTTGTGCTCGGCGCCAATCTCGGCACCGCGATCAACCCGGTGCTGGAGGGTGTGAGCGGCGACGATCCCGTGGCGCGCCGGCTGCCGCTGGGTAACCTGCTGAACCGGCTTGCCGGCTGCGTCATCGCACTGGCGCTGCTGCCGCATATTGGCAAACTGATGGTACTGATTGATCCGGACCCCGGGCGGGCGGTGGCCGACTTCCACACCGGCTTTAACCTGATCCTCGCCGCGCTCTTCCTGCCGGCACTCAGCCCCTATGCCTGGCTGCTGCGCAAGCTGCTGCCGGCCCGCGTGGAAGCCGATGATCCATCCCGGCCGCGCTATCTCGATCAGGCGGCGCTGGAGTCGCCGCCGATCGCCCTGGGGGCAGCCGCCCGCGAATCACTGCGTATGGCGGACGCGCTGGAGGCGATGCTGGCGCGCGCCGCCGACGTGCTGGCCACGACCGATCGGCACCGCATTGTCGAGGTGCGCCGGCTCGACGACGTGCTCGATCGGCTGAACGCGGCCATCAAGGCCTATCTGACGGCGCTCGACCCCGAGGACCTTGCCGAGGCCGATCATCGGCGGCTGTCGCAGATCCTGATGTTCGCCACCAACCTGGAAGCCGCGGCCGATGTGGTGGACCGCGACGTGATGGGGCACCTGGCCAAGCGCCTGAAGCGCGGCCAGCCGCTGGATGAGGGCGGGCGCGCTGAGGCGCGGCGCCTGCTCGAGCGCCTCGGCGCCACTGTGCGCGCCGCCGCCGCCGTGTTCATGACCGAGGATCCCCGCGCCGCGCGGCAGCTCGCTGCTGAGAAAGAGGCATTTCGTGACCTCGAGGCGGCGGCGACCAAAGCACACTTCGCCCGCCTGCGTGGCGGTAACAGTGGCGGGCTCGACCTCGATATTGTTCGCGACCTGAAGCGGGTGAACGGACACCTGGTGGCCGCCGCCGCATATCCCGTCCTGGAAGGCCAGGGTGAATTGCTCGCCAGCCGGCTCCGGCTGGAACTCCTGAATCCCTCTCAATCGTCCCACATGTCTCCTTGCATGAGTGGTGGCAGGTATGGAGACTCATCGCGAGAGCGGTGGCCCGTGTTTTGAGAAACACATAGTGACCCAAATGCAACGCGGACTATCTAGTGCCGAATGGTGAACTGGCGGACCATATGTTGTTGTTGACCCCGAATCCGGCAGGGCTCGACCCTCACGCAACTACGACAGGGGAGAGAGACGTGCTCGACGCCGTGCAGATGCCAGGTCGCCATCAGGTCCACATCGATCGCTCCCGGGATGTTCTGCTGACCGATTTCGGTCGCGCCACCCTGTCTGACCGCTACCTGATGCCCGGCGAGGAGTTCCAGGACCTGTTTGCCCGGGTCGCCTCCTACTACGGCGACGATACTGCCCACGCACAGCGCATCTACGATTACATGTCGAAGCTGTGGTTCATGCCGGCCACGCCGGTGCTGTCGAACGGCGGCACCCAGCGCGGCCTGCCGATTTCCTGCTTCCTCAACGAGGCGTCTGACAGCCTGGAAGGCATCGTCGGCCTGTGGAATGAGAATGTCTGGCTTGCCTCCAAGGGCGGCGGCATTGGCTCCTACTGGGGCAACCTGCGCTCGATCGGTGAAAAGGTCGGCGCTGTGGGCAAAACCTCGGGCGTGATCCCCTTCATCCGGGTGATGGACAGTCTGACCCTGGCGATCAGCCAGGGCTCGCTGCGCCGCGGCTCCGCCGCCGTTTACCTTCCGGTCAACCATCCGGAGATCGAGGAGTTCGTCGAGATCCGCCGGCCCACCGGCGGGGATCCGAACCGCAAGGCGCTCAACCTGCACCACGGCATCCTGGTGTCCGACGCTTTCATGCGCGCGGTGGAAGCTGACGAACAATGGGCTCTGCTGTCGCCGAAGGATGAGGCGGTGGTGCGCAGCATTTCGGCCCGCGCGTTATGGATTCGCATCCTGACCGCGCGGATCGAGACCGGCGAGCCCTACCTGATCTTCTCCGATCACGTGAACCGCGCCCGCCCCGAACACCACAAGCTGGCGGGCCTGGAGGTGAAGACCTCCAACCTGTGCTCCGAGATCACGTTGCCCACCGGCCGCGACCAGCATGGCATGGAACGCACCGCGGTGTGCTGCCTGGCTTCGCTGAACCTCGAGAACTGGTTCGAGTGGCAGAACCACCCGACGTTCATCGAGGACATCATGCGCTTCCTCGACAACGTGCTGCAGGACTTCATCGACCGCGCGCCGCCGGGAATGGAAAAGGCGCGCTATTCGGCGATGCGCGAGCGCAGTGTCGGCCTCGGCGTGATGGGCTTCCACTCATTCCTGCAATCGCAGAAGGTGCCGTGGGAAGGCGTCATCGCCAAGGTGTGGAACAAGCGGATGTTCAAGCACATCCGTGAGCAGGCCGACATCGCGTCACGCGTGTTGGCGGACGAACGTGGACCCTGCCCGGATGCCGCAGAGTACGGCGTGATGGAGCGGTTCAGTCACAAGATGTCGATCGCGCCGACCGCGTCGATTTCCATCATTGCGGGCAATTCGTCACCGGGGATCGAGCCTATCGCGGCAAATGTGTTCCTGCAGAAGACACTGTCCGGCAGTTTCTCCGTGCGCAACCGGCATTTGCAGAAGTTGCTGGCCGAGAAAGGCCACGACACCGACGAAGTCTGGTCGTCCATCACCCTGCGCGCCGGCAGCGTGCAGCATCTGGACTTCCTGACCGAGCAGGAGAAGGCGGTCTACAAGACTGCCTTCGAACTGGATCAGCGCTGGATCGTCGAGCACGCCGCCGATCGCGCGCCGTTCATCTGCCAGAGCCAGTCGGTGAACGTTTTCCTGCCTGCCAATGTGCATAAGCGGGACCTGCATCAGATCCATTTCATGGCATGGAAGAAGGGCGTGAAGTCGCTGTATTACTGCCGCAGTCTGTCGATCCAGCGGGCTGACAATGTGAGCGAGGCGGCAGTGCGCCCGGCGGAGTTCTCCGGCGTTGCCGCCCCGGTCGCGGCGAACGACGGGCAGATGCCGCTGCCGCTGGTCGCCGCGGCGACTGCCAATGCGGCCGATTACGAGGAATGTTTGGCCTGCCAATAGGCAGCCGGCGGCACTGCATCAGACGCAGGTCGCGAGCGTCCCCTCACGTCGAAGCCAACGAGCTCATGTGGTGGAGGGACGTTGTCGGCTGGTGCGTTCCCCCAGGCAGACATAATCATCATTTTTCTGTGATCTGAGTCGTCTAAAAAGCAGTGTTTTTCAAGTTGTTAACCCCCAACGAGTCTGGCAAACTTTACAGCTTGCATTCTTCCGCTCCAGCCTCCACGGCCAACCCACTGTCAAATAAAGGCTTTTTGCCGTGGCACGGCGGTTGCATTAAGCAAATCCGTCTACCCATTAAATGCCTTAGCGGAGAACAACCGTGAAACTCTACCCTATGATGATGGCGGCCGGGATTGCAGTCGGGATTAGCACCGCTGCCTCTGCGGCGCCGACCGTATTTACCTGGGACCCGAGTGCCGTTGGCCTAACTGGCGGCGCGGTCACAGCAGACAAGATCACGGTCAGTGATTTCTCTTCGGCAAATATCGACGCCGTTGGTAATTTTACCGAAAAGGGCGCGCTCAATATCGTCGGCTTCTTGCTCGGCGGTTCTGGCGCGACGGCGACTGGGCTCGGTAGCACCTATAGCCTCTACCTGACGTTCACTGCGTCCGGTAACCAGGGCGGCCCGATCCCGACGCCAGGTCACACCGTGAGCGGCTTCATCAACTCGATCACCTACACGCTGTGGGCCACCCCGAATGGAAGTCCTCCACTGACGTTCACCCCAGGTGGCGGAGACGTCGCGATATCCGGTAACTCGGGCGCCTTTGCTCTCGCGACCGGCTCGGGCGGCGGCACTTTGAGCGACTTCGTAACGCTGACCAATACCGGCACAGCGTTCATTCCGTCCGCTCAGGCGATCACGTCGTTCAATCCGTGCACGGGCGTTAGCGGTGACTGCACCGGCGACGAGAGTGCGTTCTTCAAGGCGCCGCCGCTTAACACGTTGCTCGACCTGGAAGCCGCCTTTACGAATACGGCCGGCGTTGCGACCGTTAACGGCACCTTCCTGGACATCAATGGTGGTGGCGGCAATCTTGATCTGACGGTTGCGCCAGCGCCGGAGCCGGCCACCATGGCGGTCCTGGGCGTCGGGCTGCTCGGCCTCGGCATGCTGCGCCGCAAGCAGAAGTAGTCCAGCCTCGTGAGACTGTGACGCTTCCGTAAGACCTTTCGCTGGAACCGCGCCTCATCGCAAGATGAGGCGCGGTTCTCTTTTCAGCGACTGGTGGCGGAATACACTTGCGTGCCCGGCGCCGCGAAAGTGTAAAATCCGCCGACAACCGGTGCCACGCACCACCTGCTGTCAGACGCCGAACGACCAACCAGGCAGCGGTGGGCCCCTGGATGCCGAGCCAGAGCTTCCCTTACGACTTAGCCTTCGACCGCAACCTCGGATGGCTGACTGACTGGGAACAACTCGCCCTGCGTTCAAAGCACGTGGCGATCGCAGGCATGGGCGGCGTCGGCGGCACATACCTCCTGACCCTCGCTCGTCTGGGTATCGGTGGCTTCACCATCGCGGACCTGGACCACTTCGAATATGCCAACTTCAACCGCCAGGTCGGCGCGACAATGGCGACCGTCGGCCGCAGCAAGACCGAAGTGCTCGAGGAGATGGCGCTTGCCATCAACCCGGAACTGCGGATCCGCCGCTTCGACAGCGGCGTCGCCGCCGATGGCATCGATGACTTTCTGCGGGGCGCTGACCTGTTCATTGACGGGTTCGACTTCTTCGAACTCTCCCTCCGGCGGCAGGTCTTCGCCCGCTGCCGGACCCTGGGCATCCCGGCAATCACTGCGGCGCCGATCGGCATGGGAGTGGCGTATCTCGCCTTCCAGCCGAACGGCATGAGCTTCGAAGAATACTTCCGCATGGAAGGGCGGCCGGAGCAGGAGCAATACCTTCGCTTCCTGCTGGGGCTTACGCCGCGGCCGCTGCATCGGAATTACCTCGTCGATTCAACGCGGGTGGATCTGCAGCGCCGCAAGGGACCTTCCACCATAGCGGCGATCCAATTGTGCGCCGGTGTCACCGCCGTCGCCGCCGTTAAGCTGCTGCTAAGGCGCGGCGACGTAATGGCGGCGCCATGGAACCATCAGTTCGATCCCTACCGAGGCCGGTTCACTGCAACCAGGCTCCGCTTCGGCAACGCCGGTCCATTGCAACGCCTGAAGATCGCTGTGGGCCGCCGGCTCTATGGCAGCCTCGCCATGCGCCCTGCGGTACCTGAGACGCCTGCCGCCACGCGGCAGCCACTCGAGGAGATCCTTAATCTGGCACGGTGGGCACCCAGCGGCGACAACAGCCAGCCCTGGCGCTTCTCCATCCTCGACGACCAGACGCTGCTGGTTCGGCCATTGCACAGCCAGGGGAATGTCTACGAATACCGGGATGGCGAGCCAACCTCGCTGTCGGTTGGGATGCTTCTGGAGTTGATCCGGATCGCCGCCACCGCCTGGCAACGCGACGCAACGATCGAACAGGGCACTGGGGAACATTCCGATCACCTGGTGGTGCGGCTGCCGCCAGCTCCTGGCATCCCAACCGATCCGCTGGCTTCGTTGCTCACCCTGCGATCGGTTGACCGCAGCAGCTACCGGCGGCGAGCGCTGACGCCCGCCGAGAAGGCCGAACTCACCAACTGCCTGCCGCCCGGCCTTGCGATCGACTGGTACGAGGGCACTTCCGCGCTTCTGCGTGTCGGCATTCTCTCCGGGGTCGCGACCCAGATCCGTCTGCGCTGCCCCGAGGCATTTCCGGTGCATCAACGGATGATCGACTGGGAGCATCCGCTGAGCCCGTCCGGCATCCCAGCGCAGGCTACCGGCCTCTCACCGGCAATATTGCCGGTGATGCGCTGGTCAATGCAGCGTTGGAGCCGCGCACAGTTGCTGAACCACCTGGGCGGCAGCCTCGCTTCGGCGCTTCAACTGGACTACCTGCCCGCACTACGCAGCGGCGCCTATTTCGTTCTGCGCCGCACAGCGGAAGCAAGCAGCCCCCCCGCACCCGACGGCCTGTTCGAGATTGGTCGCGGGCTACAGCGGTTCTGGCTCTCGGCGACCCGGTTAGGCCTGAGCATGCAGCCCAATCTCGCGCTTCTGGCATTCGCCCACTATGGCGAACAGAAGATCCAGTTCTCCCGCGACGCCAAGCTGAACCGCAAGGCTGAGGCGCTGGCGGAGCGGTTCCAACACACCTTCGCCCATCCGCCTCGAGACGTGGTCTTCCTCGGCCGCATCGGCGAAAGCCGGCCGCGCATACAGAAATACCGATCGAGCCGAAGGCCTTTGCCAGAGCTCATGGAGCCCGGCCTCGGCTGAGGCCATCGCGGACAAAACCTCCCCCACCTGAAACCGGGCAGCAACCATTAGCGCGTATACCGTCCAGCCGGTATACTCGCGTGGGAGTGATGGATATCTGCGAGCCCCGGCTGAATGCCCAGACCAGAATCCTCGACGCGGCCGAAGCCATCGTCCGCGAACGAGGCGTGACGGGTCTCACGCTCGAGTTCGGCGGCGCAGTCCGCCGGCCTGTCGAAAGGTGGCCTGCTCTATCACTTCGCCAGCAAAGACGCGTTGATCGACGGCCTGCTCAGGCGCACGGCCGACGCCATAGCCGCGGATTTCGCAGATTCCGTCGCAGCGCAGCCTCCCGGCAAGGGTCGAGTGGCGCGCGCTATTTTGGCCTGGGGGTTGAGCGGTCCCGAAGATCAAGCCTATGAACGAAGCCAGCAGGCGGCCGCCGTGTTCCTGGCTGCCTTCTATCACGACCCGAATTCTGCTCCAACCTATTCGCACGTTGTTTGCCGCGATGCGTGAACGAGCCGAGGACGATGGGCTGCCGCCAGGCTATGGGTCCGCCGTCAAGGCGGCCATGGACGGCTTGTTCCTGGCAAAGGTGTTTGGCCTCTACAGCCTCGGCGCACCGGAAAGTCGCGACGTGGGCAACGCCCTGCAGCTTCTGGTGGAGGGACACCAGGCATGAGGCGAGTTCTCACTACAGTGATGCTCAGCTTGCTGGTGGTCACGGCCTCATTGGGCTTCGACACCTGGTCGAAGTCCGCTGCGATCCCCGAGGTAGCGGCGGCGCCCGCGCCTGAGGTTCCCGAATCGCCAGGCGTTGGCGCACTGGGCCGCGTCGCACCTTCATCGCGGATTTGGCGCATCGCACCACCAGGCGGCCTGGCGATGAACCGGGTGGATCGCCTGTCGGTCCAGGAAGGCGAACATGTCACCGCGGGCGAAGTCCTGGCGGAGTTCGCCGATGCCACGAGCAAGGATGCCGCCGTCTTGCAGGCCCAGGCGGCAGTCGCCGAAGCGCAGACCTCGCTGGCCCGGATCAAGGCCGGCGGCAGGCCCAGTGAAATCGAGGCATGGCGCGCGCGCATCGACAGCCTGCGTGCTCAGGAGGACATCGCCCAACGTGACGCCGCGCGCGCGCAGGAACTGGTGCCGTCGGGCGCCGGCGCCCGCGCAGTGGCCGAACGCGATCGCGCTGCCGCCGAACGAGCCGTCGCCGACCGCCATGAGGCGGAAGCGAGGCTCACCACGCTGGTCGAGCCTCGCCCCGAAGACGTGGCCTACGGCGAAGCCCAGCTGCAGACCGCCATTGCTCAGTTCGCCAAGGCGCGCGCCGATGCCTCGCTCAGCAGGGTGCTGGCGCCAATCGACGGCACAATCGTCAAGATTTACGCCCATCCGGGCGAGCTTGTGGGACCGGAGGGACTGCTCGACCTCGCGGATCTCGATCAGCTGGATGTCGTTGCGGACGTCTATGAGACCGACCTGCCGCGCGTCCACGTCGGTTCGGCCGCTGAAATCATCGTTCCGGGTGACGCCAAGCGGTATCAAGCTACCGTCCGCGACATCGGGTGGATGGTGCAGCGCAAGACAACGGCCGGGGTCGATCCGATTGCGGAGGTTGATTCCCGCACCTCCGAGGTCCGCCTGACGCTCGGTGATGCGGGTCGCACCGCACTTGGCCATCGCATCAACATGCAAGTTCAGGTCGCCATCCGGCCATGAGCAGGATCACGATAAATCCTGCGGCCGATCGTCTGCTTGCTGACAGTCTTCTGCAGGATGCAGCGGCTGACCCAAACGCCTCCGGGGTCGTCGGCGTCCCGCACTGGTTCCTGCCGATCCGCCTCGCGTGGCGGCAACTCCGCGCCGAACCGGTGCGCTTACTGGCGGCTGCCGCAGGCGTCATGTTCGCCTGCGTTCTCGTGCTGATGCAGCTCGGGTTCCGCAGCGCACTATACGACACCGCTACGGCTCTGCCCCAGGCGATGCAGGCAGAACTGTTCCTGATCCATCCGCTGACCACCGCGTTATTTCGGCCGGAGCCGCTGCCGCGGGTTCGCGCTTACCAGACACTTGCCGTGCCGGAGGTCGCAGACGCTGTGCCGATCTATCTGGCTCAGGCTGCCTGGCGCAATCCGGTCACCGGGAGCCACCGGTCGATCCAGCTCGTCGGCTTCGACGTCGCCGCTGGCGCCGTCGGCATCAGCGGATTGGCCGATCTGGCGGAAAAGCTCAAGCGCACCGATACAGTGGCATTCGACGCATGGTCGCGCCCAGAGTTCGGCCCCATCGGGAAGCTGTTGTCGGCTGGTTCACCTGTGCGGGCGCAGCTTGCGAACCATCAGATCGATGTTGTCGGCACCGTAACGCTCGGACCGAGTTTCGGCGCCGACGGCAACGTTGTCATGAGCGAGACCAACTTTCGCCGCATCCTGCCGCAAACCCAGGCCGGCAATCCCAGTCTGATTGCCGTGCGTCTGAAGCCAGGAGCGGATCCAGCCGCGGTGCGCTTTCGGCTGCTGCAGATCCTGCCCGGCGATGTCAGCGTTGTAACGCATGCCGAACTAGTGCAGTGGGAGCGGAATTACTGGGACAATACAACACCCATCGGTTTCATCTTTGCATTCGGCAGTCTGATGGGCCTGATTGTTGGTATGGTTATTGTGTATCAAATCCTGTTCGCGGACGTATCGAGCCATCTGCGGGAGTACGCCACGCTCAAGGCGATCGGTTTCACTGACTTCCACCTATCTCGGGTTGTGATGGGCGCGGCGTTGATCCTTGCGCTCATCGGCTTTGTACCCGGCGCATTGGCCGCGAACGCCCTCTATGGTGTTGTCGGACGAGCGACCTATCTGCGTATGGAACTGACTGACGTGCGTTGCGCGATCGTATTCGGGCTCATTCTGCTGATGTGTGGCATTGCTGGCCTACTGGCACTGCGCAAACTGCGCCAGGCAGATCCGGCCGACATCTTCTGATGAACGAATCCGTTCAAGCGCAAGTCAGCGAGCGATCGCGCAGCACGCCGTTCGATGAAGCAATCGACCTATCCGGACTATCGCATTCATTTGGCAGCCGCAGCTTAACGCAACGCGTCCTGTTGAGCCTCGATCTGACCGTCGCACGCGGTGAAATCGTGCTTTTGACCGGCCCATCGGGCAGCGGCAAAACGACCCTGCTGACACTCATCGGCGGATTGCGCGCCGTGCAGGAGGGAAGTTGCGTCGTCCTCGGCCAGCAGTTGCATGGCGCATCTGAAAAGGAGCGAATCGCACTCCGGCGGCGTATCGGCTTTGTATTTCAGGACCACAATCTCCTGGGCTTCCTGACGGCCGCCCAAAATGTGGCCATGGCGCTCGAGCAAGATGCAACCCTGTGCGAGCGCGAAAGAAGATCGCGGTCGGAAACCATGCTCGATGCCGTTGGCCTCGGCGATTTCTGTCACAAACTCCCTGCTCAACTCTCTGGGGGTCAGCGTCAACGAATTGCGATTGCCCGCGCGTTGGCACGCAACCCGCAGTTGATCATCGCGGACGAGCCGACGGCCGCTCTTGATGGTAAGACCGGCCGTGAAGTCGTCGATCTCTTAACTCACATGTCAAGAAACCGCGGCGCATCCGTGCTTTTAGTGACTCATGATCCGCGGATCATTGAGATTGCGGACCGTGTATTGGCCATGGATGACGGGCAAATCAGGTCCTCCGCCGACCACTTATGATGAAGTGATTGTGTAAGAAAGCCCCGATTTGGGGTAGGCAGCCCCAGACTCGCGTGACAAACTTGTACGGCTCCAAAGAGCAAACAAAGCTATAACGTCAACCAGCGGTAGCAATCCCGCAAGTTTTTGCTGCTAGCTTAAGGCCTAAGGGAAGGGCCAGCAGCCAGAAGCGGTTGCGGATTAGTTCGGGACAGGTGGGGGATCTTTTTATGATTCGTGAACAATTGCGCGAGCACGTTGAGCGTGCCAGCGAAGCATTTGATGTAGTCGTCGCAGATACACCAGAACTCCGATCAGAAGCATATCGCCTGCGTTACCAGGTCTATTGCATCGAGCGCGGTTATGAGCCGGGCAGCGATGGGATCGAGAAGGACGAACACGACGATTACGCTCGGCATGTTCTGTTGATTTACCGGGCAAGCGACACCGTTGTGGGTACTGTGCGGGTCGTTCCGCACCTGCGCAATCCAGGCTGCGAGTTTCCGATGCTGAAGGCGTGCCAGCCTGATCTGCTGCGGCATCTGCCTATGCGCACCACGGGCGAAGTCTCTCGCTTCGCTATCTCCAAACTGCGCCGCCTGAGCTGCCGGGACCATACTCTGGTGCGACTGGGATTGATGCAGGGAATTGTCGCGCTGAGCGAGGAGATGGGCCTGACGCACTGGTGTGCGATCATGGAGCCATTCCTGCTACGCCTGCTGCAGATGAATGCGATTTATTTCTCGCCGCTAGGCCCGGTCGTGGATTACCATGGCATGCGGCAGCCCACATTCGGTCACATCCGCACCGTGCTGGATCGCATCCGCCGCGAGCAGTCCGACGTATGGAATTACATCACCGCGAACGGCAAGCTTTGGTACGAGAGCGAGCGAGCTCTTCTGGTCGCGTAAGAAAGCCACGCGGACTATTGCGTCGCGTGCAATAGCGCGGAAGAATCCGCATTCCCCCGGTTTATGGGGACAAAATACGACGTCCCGCGTCGAGCAGCATATCGCTGACCCACGCGCCCGTCATCACGTCGGCCTGCATTGTACGGCCAGCCTGTTGAATTCGGCGCGTGAGGTCATGCATGGTCTTCACCACTTCCGGATGCTCTGGCTGTCCGGGATAACCGAGGCTTTGCGCAAAATCGTTCGGCCCGATGCTGTACAGGTCAATGCCCGGCACCGACAGAATAGCATCGAGGTTGTCCAACACCGCGACATCCTCCAACAGAGCACATACCAGCATCTGTTGATTGGCTTCGCGGTAGTAAGCCGCTTTGTCCACGATTCCGGCGTTGTAAGCGGTGCCGCGATTCCCACCGAATGACCGCTCGCCCTGCGGACCAAAATAGCACGCCTTCACCAATTGGCGGGCATCCGCCTCGGTCGCGATGTGCGGGCCCATGATCCCCATGATTCCGCGATCGAGGTAGCGCAGGATGGTTGACGACCCAATGTCCGGCACCCGTGCAACCGGCGTGACATTATGACGCTCGGCAGTCCTGCACAGGTCCTCAAGCTGGCTCAGATCAAACGGTCCGTGCTCGCCGTCGATGAAAACGTAATCGAAATCGAGCTTCCCCAGAATGTCGATTACCCACGGCGACGGGAAGGACAGCGTGTATCCGGACGCCTTGCGGCCGTCACGCATCGCGGCCTTCACCCGGTTGGCTTGCTGCATGATACGTCTCCTCAGCTAGGCAGTTTCAATCTGACTGCGCATCCTATCGATGTTATCTGCCCCATAGAATGCCTCCGGCATCCTGGACGATACAGCGATCCGGGGCGAAGATTTGCGCGAGGCAATCAAGGCGCCAGAAACCTGTCATGAAAATATCGGCTCTTGCATTGATTCTGGCGGCCGTGCCTGCGCTGGCGGCCACGCCCAACAATACCACGGTCGCATCGTATCATGGCGCGCCCGATCGAGCCGGCAACTTCATTGTCCCTGGCCTGAACCAGCAATCCGCACCAATGATTCATCGCGCTCAGGGCTTCGATGGCCGTATCGACGGGCATGTCTACGCGCAACCGCTCTACTGGCGTCCCGATGGCACCGCGCATGGCTACGTGATCGCCGTCACCGAAAACAACAGCGTTTACGCCCTGGAGGCGCAGAGCGGCCGCATTGCCTGGCGATCCGATATCGGCCAGCCGTTTCCGCTGAGCTCCTTATCCTGCGGCAACATCGATCCGGTTGGCATCACCGGAACGCCGGTGATCGACGCGGCCGATGGCACACTCTATTTCGATGCGGTGCGTGGTCTACAAGGCAAGCCACGGCACTTCGTGTACGCCTTGAGGCTTGCCGATGGAAGTGTGCTGCCCGGATACCCTGTCGATATTGCCGCCGGCCTTGCGAAGCGCGGCATCAGCTTTGATTCCGGCTTCCAGGATCAACGCAGCGCGCTTACGCTTCTGAACGGCCGAGTCATCGTGCCATACGGTGGTTATTATGGGGACTGCGGCCATTATCATGGCGTGCTGGTCGCCATCGGCGGCAAGCCGCCGCAGATCACTGGCGAGTGGGAGACTCGCGCCGCAAAAGGTGGCATCTGGGCGCCCGCCGGCGTGAGCGAGGCGGATGGATCAATCTACGTCGCCACAGGCAACACTCAGGGTGCACGCGACTGGCAGGATGGTGACGGCGTATTCAGACTCGGATCTGACCTCGCCCACGGTACGACGTCGGCCAATGTGTTTGCTCCGTCCAACTGGAAGCAATTGGATGACGACGATCTCGACCTTGGAGGCGTTGCGCCGTTGCCGCTGTCGGCGCCAGGCAGTCACATGCCGTTGCTGTTGGCACTGGGTAAGGACGGCAACGCCTATCTGCTCAACCGAACGAATCTCGGCGGCATCGGCGGCGCGCTCGCCACTTACCGGGCTGCACGTAGTGTGATCATCACCGCGCCAACGGTTTACCCGGTGAAAAGCAGCACGTTCGTCGCATTCGAAGCGCACGCCGTCGCTTGCCCAAATGGGTACGACGTGTCCGGTATCGGCGCGCTTTCCATCACCGTGGAGAGCGGGCCGAAGGTTCGCTCCGCCTGGTGTACTCCGATGCGCGGCAGAGGTGCACCGATCGTTACTACAACAGACGGTAGTTCCGAGCCCATCGTGTGGGCGGTTGGTGCCGAGGGCGACGGCCAACTGCATGGCTTCCGCGGTGACACAGGCGAGGCGATCTACGCCGGGACCAAAGTAACCGAGCAAATGCGCGATCTGCGGCACTTTGCCACTATTCTCGTAGCTGAAGGTCGCTTCTATATCGCAGGCGACAATCAGGTCTTCGCCTTTGACCTGCCGCCGTAACACGTAGACCGCGTCAGCAAGGTTAGAAATCCAATGGCCGACTTGCCCACAACCAACCTGACCATTGCGGTAGGACAGAGCGGAACTGTCTCCGGCCTGCTGCTCGTACCCGAGCACCCTAAGGCGTGCTACGTCTTGGCACATGGCGCCGGAGCCGGCATGACGCATCCTTTCATGGCCGCCATCGCGTCGGGACTGCACGACCGTGCAATCGCGACCCTCCGATATCAGTTCCCTTACATGCAGAAAGGCTCGAAGCGTCCGGATCCTCCGAGCATCGCTCAGTTGACGGTTCGTGCCGCTGTCACCCATGCAGGTCAGCATGTGCCATCCGTCCCGCTGTTCGCCGGCGGGAAGTCTTTCGGCGGACGCATGACCTCCCAGGCACAGGCTACCTCACCGCTTCCCAGTGTGCTCGGACTGGCATTCCTCGGCTTTCCGCTGCATCCGGCCGGCAAGCCATCCGTCGCGCGTGCGCAGCACTTGTCCGACATCCAGGCCCCGATGCTGTTCATGCAGGGAGCACGCGACACGCTCGCCGATGCCACTCTTATCCGGCAGGTGGTGAACCAGCTGGGCAAGCGTGCTGCTTTGACGATGATTGCGGATGCCGACCACTCATTCCATGTGCCGGCACGCAGCGGCCGCACCGATCAGCAGGTGATGACCCAGCTGCTCGACGAGTTGGCTCTATGGTTCGATGCCGCACATCCCGACGCATGAGGGCGACAGCGCCGTTGCACACGAACTCAGGGCCCGATATCGCCGCGCAACTCTACGGCTGCCGCCCGGTATACTGACGGCCGCTCGAAGCAGTCTTCCGTTCAGTACCCACTCTTGGATGATTGCTTGCCGGCGGAATAGCCCTGCTGATAGGACGCCTGTTCGTTCTTCTTGACGTTGTCGTAGATCAGGCCGCCGATCAGGCCCGCGCCGGCGCCTGCAACAGCGCCCAGCGCCGCATTGCCGCCAATCGCGCCAAGTATCGCGCCGCCACCTGCGCCAATCGCAGTCCCGCTCAGGGCGCGCTGCTGCGTATCATTCATTCCCGAGCAGCCCGCTAGCAACAGGCTGCCCAGCAGAACGGGGATAATCGCTTTCATCTGTCGGCCCTTCTTTGTCACTTTTTGCGTGGGCATGGATATTGACTGCTCAGGAAAGCTGCGACGCCGTCCTCGGGTGCCTGATCGAGCTGACCAGGATTGGCCTTGCCCCAGGCAATGAACGCGGTAAGCGCCTCACTCCGCGTCGGCATCGGATCGGACATGCAGAACATCCGCATCTTGCGCGCCGCATCGACCTTTTGCAGTACCCGGAAAACGCCGATGCCGAACCCTTCGCAGAAATGGAAGGCGGCATGCCCCAGCGGATCCTTCGGTGATGCCGAACACATGTCCAGCAGATCGCCGGTGGTGCGTGCCTGGAAACTGTCCTCGGTCAGGGCAGCATGCGACGAGACCGGCAAGAGTGCGGCGCCGGCCACCATCAGCATCGCCAGTATCTTATGTTTCATCCCCCACTCCTTGCCTACGGCCCAAACAACCGGCACGTCGCAGAGCCGGCCACGATGGCGCTGACCATTGATACCATCATAGAACGCACGACGCCGCCAGCATAGCTTCGGAGCTCCCGCATGTCAGATGCCTTCGCCGCGTTCCGCCTGACTGGCCGCACCGCGCTGGTCACCGGCGCGCGCCGCGAGATCGGCCGCGCCATCGCCCTTGGACTCGCCGGTGCCGGCGCACGTCTCGCAATCCATCACGCCGGCACGCCCGACGAACAGCGCGACGCCGAATCCGTCGTCCACGAAATCGAGGCGAACGGAGGCCAGGCCGCAGCTTTCGCACAGGACTTTACGCACGATGATGCCGGCAAGCATCTCGCCGCCGCCGTCACCGGATGGTCGCCGATCGATATCCTGGTGCTCAACGCGTCGATCGAGTTGCCAGAGGATTTTCGCACCATCACCCGCGAACGCTTCGATCGTCAGATCGCCGTCAACCTTCGGACCACGATGGAGTTGCTCCAGGCTTTGGTGCCGCCGATGGCGGAACGCGGCTGGGGCCGAGTCGTGACCATCGGCAGCGTGCAGCAGGAACGCCCGCATCCTGCGATGCTCGTCTACGCCGGAACCAAGGCCGCGCAACTCAACTGGGCACTGAGCCTTGCACGACAGTTCGGTGCCAACGGCGTCACGGTGAACAATCTGGCCCCCGGCGCGATCCTCACGGCGCGCAACCGCGATCAGATGGAGGTCGAAGCCGCTGCATTGATGCAACGCATTCCGGCCGGCCGCCTCGGCCGTCCCGGCGAGCTGGTCGGCGCCGCGATGCTGCTGTGTTCCGACGCAGGCAGCTACATCAACGGCGCCAACCTGTTCGTCGATGGCGGCCGCACCGCCGTATAGGTCACATCCACAGGAACCAGAACGCCAGCAGCGGCGCATCCAAAGAGCGCATCGCGTGCACGATGTTCGGCGGATTGTAGACCAGCCCACCAAGGCCGGGCTCATGCCACGCATTGGCGTCCTGCCGCCATTCGCCAGGCGACAGAACCACGTAGATCTCCTCAGGCGGGTGCCGATGGTCGGGATACTGCAAGTGCGGCGCCATCAGGCTCACGCCGACACGGACGTCGTGCCGGACCTCGACGCCGTCCGCGCCGACAATCGTCGCGTTCGCATGGCCTTTCAGGAACGCGTCGCTCTGCACCTCGGCGAAGGCTCGCGCCTGCCAGCGCAGCCGTGACTCAATGCCGGCGAATGCATCTGCCAGCGCACCCACCTCGCTTGGCTGGCGCCGTGCGTTATCCAGCGCCGCCGGCAAATGATCGCATACCGGCGACCGTGCCGGCTGCGCGCTTTCCGCGGCTGGCGTCCGCAGCGCCGTGAAAATCCTGTCGGCAGCCTCGCGCATCGGTCCTTGAGGCGCGGCGCGATGACGGATCGCCGTCTCGGCCGAGGTCAGGAACGACTGCAGTTCGGAGGAACGCTGCAATGTCATGTCTGGGCCTCTCCTTCCTGGCGGCATCCTGGCACACACCAGCCGCTGGCGCACACGTTCCGCTATCGGCACGTTTGATCCAGGTCAACGACGCGACCCGCGAAGCCAACCCAACTGGGGTCGGACGGTGCAGGAGACGCCATTATGGACATGAACGCTCCCGATCATGCTGAAGCTCCGATGGCACTCAACCACATCGTGCTCAACGTGCGGGACATGGAGGAGTCACACCGGTTCTGGACCGAGATCATCGGCTTCCGCCATGTCGGCACCGCAAAGCCGCGAACCGATCGGCCAGTTGCGCCGAACATGCGGTTCTATAGTTGCGATCATGGCGGCGGAAAGCTGAGCCATCATGACCTTGCATTGGTGGAGAACCGGGATCTGCCGCCGCCCCCGGCTGACTGGAAGCTGGCCGGCATTCCTATGGCCGTGAACCATATCGGCATCGCACTTCCCAGCCGTGAATCCTGGCTGCGGCAGCTCGCCTTTCTCCAGGCGAAGGGGGTCAAATTCGATATGCGTGTCGACCATGGCATGACCCACAGCGTGTATATCCACGACCCCAACGGTTACGGTATCGAGCTGCTCTATGAGTTGCCACGCTCGGTGTGGGAGAACGACATCGACGGCGCGCTGAACTATTCCGTGCGCCTTCCCACCGAGGGTGCGGAAGCGCTGATCGATCGCACGCAGACACTGCCGACGTTCGGTTAGGCCAGTGATTGACTACGACAAGTTCGCCGCGACTCCGCTGGTTCGCGAGCCGTTTGAATACCTTGTTGTACCCGGGTTCATACCGCCTGACATGGCTGACGCGGCGAACGCCAGCTTCCGCGCTGCGGATTTGCCAGGGGTGCTGCCGGCACCTCTTCAACCCACGCCGGATGCGTTCGGACGGTTGCTCACCGCCTTGCGTTCGCCATGCCTTACCTCGGCATTCGCTGACAAATTCGGCCTGCCGCTATCCACCGATATGCTGATGGTGACAGTGCGCTCCCGCTGCCGTTCACGTGATGGCGCAATCCACACCGACAGCGCACTCAAGCAGGTCACCGCGCTGATCTATCTGAACGACGACTGGCCGCACGCGGGCGGCCAGCTTCGGCTGCTGAACAGTCCCGACGACATCGAGGACATGATCGCCGAAGTTCCGCCAGTTGCCGGCACGCTGATCGCGTTCCGCCGCGCGGACAATTCGTGGCATGGACACAAGCCGTTTGACGGCGTGCGCCGTGCGATCATGTTGAACTGGATGACGTCGGTGGCGGCGGCCCGTCATGAAATCAGCCGTCACGCTATATCCTCACGCCTTAAGCGTCTGGTCACTGCCATGCGAGATGACAGGTGATACCGGCGATTCGTGCTGCCGCGCGCAGTGATGTTCCCTTCCGGCACTGGCTGCTGCGCGACGTTCTGCCGCATGGCCTCGCAGACGAACTTATCGCTCTGCCATTTGACGCACCGGCCATCGCCGACACGCAGGGCAAGCGTGAGACCCACAACGCGCTGCGCCGCTTCGTCACACCGAAAGAACGCGGGACCGACATCACATGTGAGGCACTGGCCGCGTCCTTCCAGAACAAGCACACAACGGATTTGCTGGCCAATACCTGTGGCCGTTCATTGTCAGGCAGCTATCTGCGCATCGAATACTGTCTGGATACCGACGGCTTCTGGCTGGAACCGCATACCGACATCGCGGCCAAGCTGTTCACTATGCTGATATACCTGTCCACGCACCCCGCTGCCGAGCAGTGGGGCACCGATCTGCTGGATGCCAACCGTCACGTCGTCAGCCGCGCGTCCGGTGAATTCAACACAGGTCTGATCTTTCTGCCGGCCGCCGACACCTGGCATGGCTTCGCCCGCCGCCCGATGGCCGGCGTGCGCCGCTCGCTGATCATCAACTACGTCGTGCCCGGCTGGCAGTCGCGACACGAACTGGCGTTCCCCGATCAGCCGATTGGCTGATTGACGCGAGGCCTGTCACTGGACATCCGGCACCCGCAGTATCGTCGGTTGATAACCCAGCGCGCGCACAAACCGCACCAGGTCCGCTGACTTCAACGTGGTGGAAGCGGCGTTGTGCAGCGGATGAAAATTCACCCGCTCGCTGTCCAGCATCTCCTCATCCAACACCACAGTGATGCGCCGCTGCGTGTCGTTGATCAGCCCGAACGGCGTCACCGAACCAGGCGTGAGTTCCATCACCTCCTGCAATATCTCTGGCCGCGCAAATGAAAACCGTGGCGCGCTCAGCAGCTTCTCCAGCCGTGCCAGATCGGCGCGCTTGTCCGCCGGCAGCACCACCAGCCAAATGCCGCCCTTGCGGTCCTTGATGAACAGGTTCTTGCAATGCAGTCCGGGGATCTTGTCGTGCCATGGCCGACCCTCGTCCACGGTGAAGAACGGCGGATGCTCGACCGTGCTGTGCTCGATGCCCAGCTTGTCGAAGAATGCGAACAAATCGTCAGGTGTTGCTGCCATGGCCGCGCATGTGCGGGAATGGCGCCGGCAAATCAACCCACCGATCGGAGCGAGCCATGACCGCCGCCTTCCGTCCCGTCCACAGCCTCGTCGCCGATATCGCCGCACGCCGCCTCTCGCCGGTCGATCTGGTGGATGAATACCTCGCGCGCATCGAGCAGCACGATCCCACCCTGCACGCCTTCGTCTCGGTCAACGTCGCAAATGCGCGTCTGGCCGCCGAGGCCGCCGACAAGGCGATCCGCTCCGGCCACGCCGTCGGGCCGCTGCACGGCATTCCCATCGCCATCAAGGACCTGGTGGAGATCGAAGGCGAGGTCGCGACCGGCGGGACCGCCGCCTGGCGCAACCGCATAGCGCCGCGCACCGCGACGCTGATGCACAAGCTGATGGCCGCCGGCATGATCAACCTTGGCAAGACTCACACGGTGGAGTTTGCCTACGGCGGCTGGGGCACCAACCAGCATCTCGGCACGCCGCGCAATCCGTGGGACGCCGCCACGCATCGCACGCCCGGCGGCTCGTCCTCTGGCTCCGGCGTTGCGGTCGCCGCCGGCCTGGCACCTTGGGCCATCGGCACAGACACCGGTGGTTCGGTGCGCCTTCCCGCCGCGTGGAACGGCATCACCGGCCTGAAGACCACCATCGGCCGCATCAGCACGTATGGCGTGCTACCGCTCAGCCCCACACTCGACACACCCGGCCCGATCGCCCGCGACGTCCAGGACGCCGCGCTGCTGCTCACCGTTCTGCAAGGCGAGGATGCGCGCGATCACCGTACCATCGGCGTGCGCAACGTCGATCCGACGCCGGATCTGCATCGTGGTGTGCAGGGTCTGCGCCTCGCGCGCTTGCCGGCACATGAACGCGGCGACATCGATGCCGAGGTGCTGGCCGCTTACGATCGCTCCGTCGATGCTCTGGCCAATCTCGGTGCCACCATTGTCGATGCCCAGCTACCCGCGCGCTTTGCCGATCTAGGCGCGATCAATGGCCGCATCATGTCGGCGGAATGCTATGTCGCGCTGGCGGAACTGGTGGAGGACAACGCGCAGCCGCTCGACCAGGACGTGCGTCCCCGCGTGCGTGCCGGCGCCGCCATCTCATCGCGCGACTACCTGCGCGCGCTGGCTGAGCGCGAACACATGAAGGCATCCTTTGCCGCGTCGATCGAAGGCATCGACGCACTGCTCACTCCCACCGCGGTGACACCCGCCATTCCGATCGCCTCGATCGATCAAAATACCACGCCTGCGATGTTCACCCGTTGGGTCAACTTCCTCGATCTTTGCGCATTGGCAGTGCCCAACGGCTTCACCGCCGGTGGCCTGCCCACGTCGCTGCAAATCGTCTGTCGCGGCTACGCCGAACCGCTCGCGCTGCGCATCGGCCACGCCTACCAATCCGGCCACGAGTGGCACCTGAAGCATCCTCTGCTATAGTCGACACAACAATCCCACCGGAGGACTCCAGCCATGATGATCGACATGCACACCCACTGGAGACCGGCCGATCTCGCTGACGCGCTGCGCGACCGCACCCGGGAGCCGCGCATCCTGCACAACACAGCCGGGGTCGAGGTGCTGGCCTCCCGGATGGGCGAACAGCCGCTCGCCGAAGCCTTCGACGATGCAGACGCGCATCTAGCCCGCATGGATCGTCAGGGAGTCGCCATCAGCGTGCTGTCACTGCTCGGCAGCTTCTGCTGGATCGAATCGCAGCCGCCGGAAGTCGCCGGCGCGCTGTGCCGCCGCGTCAACGACGGCTTCTCCGCGATCTGCCAGCGGCATTCCGACCGCTTCGCCGCTCTCGCCGCATTGCCGCTTACTGACATCGCGGCCGCCGCCGCGGAATTCGAGCGCGCGCTCAGCCTGCCAGGCGTCATCGGCGCGCAACTGCCGGGCAACTTCTTCCTCACCCGCAAGGATGCCGATGCGGTGCGTCCGCTGCTTGAGATCGCCAACCGTCATCGCGCTGTGCTGCTGATCCACCATGGCCCGCGCCCTGGCGACGCCTTCCCCAAGGTCGGCGGCGATACCGACAACGCGCGTCGCCGCAACGGCACCCTGGACATGCAGGCGAGCCTGTCGTCGGTGATGGTGACCTTGTGCCTCACCGATGTCCTCGCGTCGTATCCCGACGTGACGATGGTGGTGCACAATCTCGGCGGCAACATACCATTCGAGATCGAGCGAATGGATCACCGCTCGCTGCTCGACACGCCGGACGAGGAGTTGCCTTCGTCGCGCTTCCGCAAGGCCAAGGTGTTCGTCGATTGCAACTCGTTCGGCCCGCGTGCGATCGAAGCCGCGGTAGCACTGTATGGCGCCGAACGCATCGTCTGCGGCACCGATGGGACTGCATTCGGCGTTGACTGGACCCAAAAGGCACTCACCGAGGCGCATATCGGCGATGCCGCGCGCGAGCAGATCCTATCCCGTAACGCCACAACGCTGATGGCGCGCGTCGTCGCAAGTCAGCCGGAACGCGCCGCCGCCGAATAGCGCGCGCGGTCGCCACACCGGCGGCGGCGGCCTCGAATTGTCGTGGCAGGGCCTGTCCTGCCATGCGCGGCTTTACGCAAACGCGCCCACGGCACGTCTTCTATTGATGGCCAGTATGCCGTTTGGACCCCGCCAGACGCGGCGAAATACTTCAGAGCATCCCAGGCGAGCTTCGAGATACATCCAACGCTGAGCTGACATTCCGTATCCGGAAGGCCACGATGCGTTGCTGCAACTCTCGCCCTGCTGCCTCAGCGCCGCAGGTACATATCACGGCCGGTCGGGGCGCCTTCCGCGAAGCGTCGCGACGGATGAATATCAGCCCGGCAACGATATGGCTCGCTTGCGGCTTGTTTGTCGCCAGCGGCATCTCCGGTATGACTGGCCTGGCGTTTCCGACGGTGGCGACTCCACTGCTGCTGCTCGCATTCGATCCGATCAGAACGGTTGCATTGACCGCGCTCTGCTCTGTCAGTGGCCAGGTCGTCAGCATTGTATCGCTGCGTAACCACGTTGCTTACGCGGTGCGATGGCCACTCGTGCTTCCTGCGATCGCTGGCGTGCCCATTGGTCTCGCGTTGCTGCAGGTCATCGACAAACACGTGTTCGGTTTGATCGCTGGCACAATCATTGCCGGCAGCAGCATCTGGTGGCTCTGCAAGCCCGATCTCCGTCTGCCTGCTACGCATCCGCTACTTGAGATTTTCGCAGGTCTGGCCGGCGGGTTGTCCGGCGGACTCGTCGGGGTCTCGGCGGCAATTCCCGCCATCTGGTGTGTCGGCAGTGGCCTTACCATGCAGCGTCAAAGGGCCATCCTGCAGCCATTCATTTTGATCGTGCAGCTGGTGTCGGCCGCACTGCTGTGGCGGCATCGCTTCGTCGACAGCAGTGTGTTGCGCAACTACCTGGTGCTCATTGTCCCGGTGATCAGCGGCTCCTGGCTAGGCGCCCGTGTCTCGCGTGCGTTGACGCACGAGACATTTGTCCGAATCGCCATGGCTCTGACTGTACTCTCCGGCTTGTCACTGGTCCTGCGATGATTGACCAGGACGCGGTCACCGAGTCCGCACGACAACGCCGTGCGCAGGCAGTAGCAAATCTGTTGGCTTCGCTGATCCGGCGGTTGCTGGCGTCACTCGCGGGGGTCAGCCGCGCCACACAGAAATCTACCAATCACCGGCCCAACCCACAGGGCAAGCTGTAAATCGAGATGGACGGTGCAGAGGTCAGCCGCGAGCCGCTATACCACTGCTCCGAACTCGCCACATTCCGATACACTGTGGTTCTCTGTTCATACCGCATCGTGGATAACCCGATACTTTGTCACATGGATCGCGCCGCCACTTCCGGCTCGTCCTGATCAAGCCGTCGATATTCGATCGTCGCATCCAACTGCGGGAGCGCGAACGGATCAGCATCAAGCTGACCATCCAGGTCGATACCCTATGTCATCGCATCCCGCGCTTCATCGAAAACGCTGCTCGCGCCTGCGTCGTGCGTGTGTTCGTCGGACTGGAATTGATCAACCCGGATAGCCTGCTCGCGGCCAAGAAGACGCAGAATCGCACCGCCGACAGCCTGGCGTTTCTGGCCTGCTTTCGCCGTCGATTTCGTGGCGAAGCACGCCCAAATCGCCGTTATGACGGCACGCCTGCTATACGTCCGCCAACGTCTCAAACGCGACCCCCAAGCGCGCGATTATCGCGACATGGCGTTGACGCCGACTGGAAATGACGAGGATTTGGAACTGCTCACCGCGAGCGAAAGCGCCCGCGCCGCCGCGCGCGTCAGGCTACGCCCGCTGGTTGCTGCGAATTGATCGCGGTCAATGCCGTGCCAGCCAGCAGATCCCCGCAAGCGTCAGCGGTGGCACCACATAACCGGCAATCGCTGCTTCGCCCATGCTGATCAGCGCCACGCCGGCCAACGTCACACCGGCCACCACTGCAATGTTACGCGCATCGCCGAACAGCGTCTTCACCAGAGCGCTCATCGTACCGCCTTCCATCGTGGAGTACGTTGCAACACGCGGACCAGCACCACGCCGCCGATGGCGTAGAAGGCGGCAAGGATCAGCAGGCTCCAGTCACCAGCCGGCCATGCGGCCGATCCGCCCAGCGCTTCCAGCGTCCAGAATGTTCCGAATGAAACGATCATCACGCCGACAACAAACTTGATCGCGTTTTCCGGCACGCGTGCCAGGGGCGCGCGGATTGCCAGCCCCGCCGCCAGCACCACCAGCAGTGCAGCGATTGCGCCGGTGATACTCGCTGCCCAGCCGCCATGCGCGCCCAGTGCCACGACAATCAGCCAGACTTCCAGCCCCTCCAGCAGCACCCCTTTGAACGCAATCATCCAGCCGCCATACCAATCGCCAGACTTCAGCTGCGCGCGCGTGTGGCTGAACTCTTCCGTCTCGTCGTGCAACGCCTTCAGACCAGCCTGGCGCGCGATTGCCTTGGCCAGCCAGCGCACACCGAAAAGCAGCAGGAAAATACCGATAACGCCTTGCAACCAGTCCATGCCGACGCCCAGGCTGATCACGCCGCCCGTCACCACCGTCATCACCGCCAGCACGGCCAAAGCCGTCACAGCCGCTCCGGTTGCAGCCGCCCAGCCGATGCTCAGGGCCACAGCTAGCACGATGGTGAACGCCTCCACCCATTCGACGCCGGCAGTGAGGAAGCTTGGTATCAGTATGGTCCACTGGAGCATGGCAACCTCATATACTACATCACACCGTCATGACCCATTGGACCGAAACCTACCGCGGCGCCGTGCCCCCCTGGCAATGCGACGTCACCGAACACTTCACCATCGCCTACTACTTCGATCGTCTGGAGGAAGCCGAAGCCAATCTGGCCGATTCTCTTGGTCTCGATGCCCACGCCGAAATTCCCCGACGCATCGAAGCCCGCTTCGCGCGTGAATTGCGTGAAGGCGCCAGCTTCCACGTCGAAAGCGCGCCGCTCGCCATCGGCAGCACGCTGCGTCTCGGCCACCGCTTCGTCGATTCCGCCACCGGTGATGTGGTGACCTGGTTCGAGGCGCACTGCGACCTCGCCGCCGCAACGCTCACGCCACAACAGCGCGACGCCATCGGCCAGCGCCTCGTCACATGGAACGGCCCGACCACCGAACAACGGCCCGAGCCCGTCAGCACCGATGCCCTCATTCCAACCGCGCGCGGCAGGGTGAAGCCCAACGATGTGAACGCCGGTGGGAACTTTGCGCTCGGTGCCATCGTGCTTCGCTTCTCCAACGCCTCCGGCCAACTTGGCGCTACCGTCGGCATGGACGCCAAAGCGATGCAGCAGCAGCGTCGCGGCTTCTCCACATTCGAGCTGATCCTGCACCTCTCCGGCGCCTTGCCGCTCGACACGCCCTATCTGGTGCAAACCGGCATCGCGCATCTCGGGACTTCGTCGCTACGCATGGTCCATCGCATGACCAACGCGCGCACCGGCAGCGAGATCGCACGCCTCAGCCAGTTCGGCGTCAATCTCGATCTCGATACGCGCCGGCCCGCCACTTGGCCCGAAGCAGTCCGCGCCAAAGCCGCAACGCTGGTGGTGCCGACAGCCTGAGCACTATTCCGCCGCGAGTTCGTAACGCTCCGGTTGCGCCACCGTCGGCCCGTCGCCGCGCACCGTGGTGCGCTGCATCAGCCGCTTATGCCGCGCTGTATCATAGGCTGTCGCACGGTGCAGCACCGCGCGATTGTCCCAAATCACCAGATCGCCCTCGCGCCACGCATGCGAGTAGCAGAACCGAGCCTGGGTCCCGAGATCATTCAACCACTGGATGAACGCACGGCCTTCCTCGCGCGGCCAGCCAATGACATGCGAGGCATGCGCGCCTGCATAAATCGCCTTCCGGCCATTCACCGGATTGATCCGCAGCATCGTCTGCCATGCGCCCGGCAGCTCGGCCTTCATCTCGCCGGTCAGTGCACCAGTCGATACTGTGCTGCGCGAATACACCAGGCTGTGCTCCGCTACGAGACCCTCAAGCTTCCGCTTTGCATCGTCCGGCAATACGTCATATGCCGCCCGCATCGTGGCGAATTCGGTGTTGCCGCCCTCGGGCGGCACAATGCGCGCGGACAGCAACGAGCAAAGCGACGGAACTGGCTTGAACGAACTGTCCGAGTGCCAGAGATAGTTGCCCTTCTGGTAGATCATCCGGCGATCCTCCGCCGGGATGACGCCGCCGGTCCCGATGTCGAGGTTCGACTGCCGCGCGAAAAACGTTCCGACAGCCGGGTTGGCCTTCCCCGCCATCTCCAGAGGACCGAAGCGCTGGCTGAACGCGATCTGCAGTTCGTCATTCATGCTCTGATCGCGCAGCACTAATACCGAATATTCCTCAAACGCCGCGCGGATGTCCGCGAAGGTTGCATCGTCCATCGCCGCGCCGGCATCGACGCCGCCGATTTCAGCGCAGAACAGCGGATGCAGTTGCCGGACCGTGATCGCCATTGCCGTATCTACTCCCGGGCGTCGTTCGTCGGTTAGTATGAGCCGGATTCAATGGGAGACGTCCAATCATGGCAAAGATCGCTGTCATCACCGGTGCGGGCAGCGGCATCGGCCGCGCCACCGCGCTTGCGCTGCATACCGACGGCTTTTCGGTGGTGCTGGCCGGGCGGCGCCGAAACGTCCTGGAAGAGACAGCGGCTCTCGCCAATGCCACGCCGCCCCGCATGCTGGTGGTGCCGGCCGACGTTACCGATCCCGACTCGATCGCCGAGCTTTTCGACACAGTCAAGGCGGCCTATGGCCGCATCGATCTGCTGTTCAACAACGCCGGCACCAGCACGCGCAACATCCCGGTCGACGAGCTGACCTTCGAACAGTGGTCCAATGTTGTCGCGACCAATCTCACCGGCGCGTTCCTCTGCGCCCAGCACGCCTTTCGCATGATGAAATCGCAGCAGCCACGCGGCGGCCGCATCATCAACAACGGCTCGGTCTCCGCGCACGTGCCGCGCCGTAACTCCACACCCTACACCGCGACCAAGCACGCATTGACCGGCCTCACGCGCTCGCTGTCGCTCGATGGCCGTGAATTCGACATCGCCTGTGGCCAGATCGACATCGGCAATGCCGCGACTACGCGCAACGAGGACACCGCGCGTGGCCGATTGCAGGCCAGCGGCCGTGTTGAGGCGGAAGCGCGCATCGACGTCAACGATGTCGCGCGCGGGGTGGCATATATGGCCAGCCTGTCGCTCGACGCGAATGTTCAGTTCATGACGGTGATGGCAACGAAGATGCCCTACATCGGCCGCGGTTGAACTCTAGGTTCGCGAACGAGTGAGTGGACTCGGCTTTGTGTCGGCGCGAACCCTCTAGTCACCCGTCAGGAAGGAGTTCGTATGCGATCCTCAGTTGGCTTCGCGGCGCTTACGATCTTTGCCATGCTCGCTGGCGGTCATGCGGTGGCGAATGTTTGTCAGACCGACCATCTCCTCTGTGCCACCACGATGCCGGTTGACGGCTATTGTCAGTGCACGGCTCGTGCTGCCGTGGAGGGTGGCACTGTCGTATCCAAGGCTCCGCCGCACATGAAGATCAACGCGACGTCCGGCGGGTGCGGCGCGCAGCCCCACACGCCCGGTTGCCATTAGCGCGCCAGGCTGCTGAAACTGTCCGGAATGAAATAACAGAATATTTATGTTGCATTGATGTTCCTAGGGCGGTATCGGTCGTCTCGGATGTTGGGATATTCCGAGCATCCCTGTTACTGTTTACTGTGCGGCGCGCCACATCCCCAAAGTGGCGCGCCTCTTTTATGTGGATCGACTAGGAAAAATATCCTGCCGAGAGGAGTGGCGCGCCTCCTCACCCTCTGTACCAAGTTAATGCGATAATCCACCGGCGCACTTGCCCCTCCGGCGCGCCCTGCCGTATGTGACACCCATCCATCAGATGGGAGAGCACCGATGCGTCGTCTGTTGTCCGGCCTGGCCGCCATCTCGCTGCTGACCGTTCAGCAGGTCGAGGCAGAGCAGCTCCAGTGCCTTGCCCCGCAGGACCGCGCCGCGATCCACATTGCCGCGCTGCGCAGCGAGCTCATGGTGCTCGCCACCGGCTGCCACAACGACGACAACTACAACGCCTTCATCCGCAAGTTCCAACCGGAGTTGCAGGGGAATGAGAAGGCGATCAGCGCAATGTTCCAGCACAAGTACGGCCGGCGCGGCCAGCAGGAGCACGACCGCTTCACCACCGATCTCGCCAACGCCGAGTCCAGCGCCAGCATGAACCTCGGCACCGACTTCTGCGGCCGCAATGGCCTGCTGTTCCAGGAAGTGCTGGCGCTCGGCAACGCCAGCGACCTCGCCGCCTACGCAGCAGGCAAGGATCTGGTGCCGCGAACGCTGGAAGTCTGCTCCCAGGTGGCCGTGACGCCACCCGCCCCGCGCAAGGTCGTCTCAGCCAAGCGTCACTGAACCGCGACTGTCGTCTTTATCGTCGCGTCGCCGGGCACCAGCTTCACGGTGAACGTGTCCGCGCCGGTAAATCGCGCATCCGGCGTGTAATCGATCCGCGTGGTGTCCCCCACCGTGTGGATCAGGATCTTGCCGTGCGCCGGCTCGCCGACCAGCAGACCCGCACCATACGGCCTGCCGCCGTTATCCACGGTGATGGCGCACCAGCCCCCCTCATTGTCGACTTGCATGGTCGCGTCAGCCTGCTGGCCCGGCGCCGGGGTCACCTTGGAGACCGTGCAGCGCTTCGCCCCACCGGCCAGGTCAGCCGCATACCTGCGCGTTCCAGAGCCCGGCGCCGCCTGTTGTGCGCAGGCCTGAAGCAGCAATGCGGTCGCGCCAATCGCCAGCCAACATGACGGTTTGCTCATCAACAGTCGGTCCTCCTCGAATCGGGTGCCGAGTGATGAATGCCATTTGCGGCTGGCGCAAGGCACCCTGTCCGGCATTCGCGGCGCTGCGCCCCGTACGGTACGCCGCGCCGGCTTGATCGCAGGGACGTACGGCGCTCAGTCCCGGGAGCGGCTCACACCGAGAAGTACTTCGCCCCAGGATTCAGCACCACTATCGCGCTTGTCGATTGCTCCGGGTGCAACTGGAACTCGTCCGAGAGCGACACGCCGATCCGCGCCGCCCCCAGCAGCGTCAGTATCGGCGTCTGGTCCTCCAATCGCGGACACGCCGGATAGCCGAACGAATAGCGTGAGCCGCGGTAGCCCTGCGACAGCATCTTCTCCATGTCGCGATCATCCTCGCCCGCAAAGCCCAGTTCGGCGCGGATGCGCTTATGCACATATTCCGCCATCGCCTCCGCCATCTCTACCGAGAGACCGTGCAGATACAGGTAATCCTGGTAGCGATTGTCGGCGAACCACTCGCGAGCGACCTCGGACGCCTTCTGCCCAACGGTCACCACCTGCAACGCGATGACGTCGCGTTCCGCATCATCCACGTCGCGGAAGAAGTCGGCGATGCACTCGCCATCCTCTTTCGGCTGCCGTGGCAAGGCGAAGCGCGCCAATTCCGTCGTGCCGTCGGTATCGAAGATGATCAGATCGTTGCCCTGCCCCGCCGCCAGCCAATAGCCATACGCGGCCTGCGGCTTCAGGATGTCCTCTGCCTCACAAAGCGCGAGCATGCGCCGCATCACCGGACGGAGTTCCTGCTTCGCCCAGCCGAGGAAATCGTCCAGCGAGCGTCCCTGTTTCCGGAAGCCCCACTGAAATTGATACAGGCTGCGCTCGTTGATGAACGGCACGATCGCCTTGGGTGCCGCCTCGATCACCCGCGCGCCCCAGAACGGGGGCGCAGTCACCGGCACGTCGCGCGTCAGCCGCCGACGCCGCGCCTGCACGGCACCGACATCCACCGGCTGGAATGCGCGTGCATCTGCCTGGCCGAGCGTGCGTGACGGATTGCGCGTTTTGCCAACACGCTTCGCCTGCACCGCCGCGAGATAGTCGTCGAACGCGTTGCCGGTCACCTTGTCCATCAGATGCAGCCCGTCGAACGCATCGCGTGCATAGGCGACGCGGCCGCATGCATAGGCGCGCACGCAGTCTTCCTCGACATAGCCACGGGTCAACGCAGCGCCGCCGAGCATCACCGGCACTTCCAGCCCCTGTCGGGACATCTCCTCCAGGTTCTCGCGCATCACCACGGTGGATTTCACCAGCAGGCCCGACATGCCGATGGCGTGCGCATGGTGCTCCTTCGCCGCCGTCAGCATATCGGCAAGCGGCACCTTGATGCCGAGATTGACCACGCGGTAGCCGTTGTTGGTCAGGATGATATCGACCAGGTTCTTGCCGATGTCGTGCACATCACCTTTCACCGTGGCGAGCACGATGGTGCCTTTCTCCTGCCCCTCCACACGCTCCATGAGCGGCTCAAGGTATGCCACCGCCGTTTTCATCGTCTCGGCGCTTTGCAGCACGAAAGGAAGCTGCATCTTGCCCGCGCCGAACAGATCGCCCACCACCTTCATGCCATCGAGCAGCACGTTGTTGATGATATCCAGCGGTGACAATGCCTTCAGCGCCTCGTCCAGATCATCGGTCAGGCCTTTGCGGTCGCCATCGACGATACGATCCTTCAATCGGCCTTCCACCGTATCGGCGCGCTTCTTCACCGTGGCATCGGCTGCCTTGCGATCGGCAAAGATCTCCAGCAGCTTCTGCAACGGATCATAGTCCTCCGCGCGGCGATCGAAGATCAGGTCCTCGGCGACCTTCACCTCCTCCGGCGCGATCAAGTGCAGCGGCCGGATCTTCGACACGTGCACAATCGCCCCGGTCATCCCAGCCCGCACCGCATGGTCCAGGAACACGCTGTTCAGCACGGCACGCGCCGCCGGATTCAAGCCGAAGCTGACATTCGACAGCCCGAGGATGATCTGGATATCGGGAAACTCCGCACGAATTGCCGCGATGCCTTCCAGCGTCCACTGCGCCAGCTTGCGATCGTCCTCGTTGCCGGTCGCGATGGTGAAGGTCAGCGGATCGATCAGCAGATCGGACTGCGGCAGGCCATAGTGGTTGCAGGCAAAATCAACCAGCCGCCGTGCGATCTCCAGCTTGCGGTCCGCGGTCTTCGCCATTCCTGTTTCATCGATGGTCAGCGCGATCACCGCGGCACCGAACTGCTTCGCCAATTTCAGCCGATCGGCGGCGTGATGCTCACCATCTTCGAAGTTGATCGAGTTGATGATTGGTTTGCCGCCATGCAGCTTCAGGGCCGCCGCCAGCACCGGCGTCTCGGTGCTGTCGATCACCAGCGGCGCGTTCACCGATGAAGTGAAGCGACGCATCACCTCGGTCATCTCGGCATTCTCGTCGCGGCCGACGAACGCGGTGCAGATATCCAAGGCGTTGGAACCTTCGCCGATCTGCTCGCGGCCCATCGAGATGCAGCCGTCCCAGTCGTGCTTCTCCTGGAACTCGCGCCACTTCTTAGAGCCATTGGCATTGCAGCGCTCGCCGATGGCGAAGAACGCATTCTCCTGCCGCAACGGCACCGACTGGTACATGCTGGCGACCGACGGAATCCAAACCGATTTGCGCTGCACCGGCGCCGGGCGCACGCCGCCACGCTTGCGCAGCATCGCATCCAGCGCGGCGATGTGCTGCGTGTTGGTGCCGCAGCAGCCACCGATCAGATTGACGCGGTCTTCCTCGACGAAGCGTTCCAGCCAGGTACCCAGGTCCGCGGCGCCAAGCGGATAATGCGGCTGGCCATCCACCAGTTCGGGCAATCCCGCATTCGGCTGCACCGACAGCATGCCTGGCCAGTTCGCCGCCAGCCAGCGGATGTGCTCGGCCATCTCTTGCGGTCCGGTGGCGCAGTTCAACCCGATCATCGGAACGTCGAGCGCGTTCACCACCGCAGCCGCCGCGGCGATGTCAGGGCCCACCAGCAGCGTGCCGGTGGTTTCCACCGTGGCCTGCACGAAGATCGGAATGTCGCTGTTGGCTTCGGCGCGCGCCAGCTTCGCCCCGTTCACCGCGGCCTTGATCTGCAACGGGTCCTGGCAAGTCTCGATCATGATCGCATCGACGCCGCCGGCGATCAGGCCGCGGCACTGGTCAGCCAGCGCGGCCTCCAGCGGATCGTAGGCGATGTTGCCGAGCGACGGCAGTTTCGTGCCCGGCCCGACGCTGCCAATCACCCAGCGATGCCGCCCGTCGGAAAATTGCTCCGCTGCCTCCCGCGCCAGCTCGGCACCGCGTTGGTTGATCTCGAACGCACGCTCGGCAATGTCGAATTCCGCCAGCGTCACCGGCGAACCGCCGAACGTGTTGGTCTCCACCATATCGGCGCCGGCCTCGAAGTAGCCGCGGTGGATGTCACGCACCAGATCGGGCCGTGAGATGTTCAGGATGTCGGTACAGTTTTCCCGGCCATGAAAGTCGAGCTCGACATCCAGCGTCATGCCTTGCACGCGCGTCCCCACGGCACCGTCGCATAGCAGCACCCTATCGCGCAGTGCATCGAGCAGATGAGGTCGGGACATCGGCATTCCTTCAGACGACAAGTTCGCGCGGCTGCGCGATCGGAACCTCGGCAAGCCTCGTGGCGTGCCAGATGCGCACGGCGAGCGGTCCTGGTACGTCCATCACCTCGGTCTGCTCGAACCCGGAACCCGACAGCAGCGTGTTCATTGCCGCATCGTCAAAGCCCGGCCAGCGATGCGCCAGCTTGTTGAGCAGGTCGCGGCGTTCGTGATGCGCCAGATCGACGATGAGCAGCCGGCCACCCGGGCATAACACGCGTGCCGCCTCGGCGAGCACACCCTGCGGGTCTTCGGCGTAGTGCAGCACCATTTGCAGCACAGCGATGTCGAAGGTCTGCTCCTGCAAGGGCAGCCGATACATATCGGCCAGCCGCACCGAGCAGTGGGTCAGGTCGGCGCGCGCCAATCGCGAGCGGGCCAGCGCCAGCATCGCCTTGGACGCGTCCACGCCGATGCCCTGGCTGATCTGATGCGCCAGCAATTCCAGCACGCGCCCCGTGCCCGTGCCGATGTCCAGCAGCCGGCCCGCATCCTGGTCGGTTACCAGGCTGAGCAGGGCATCCTCCACCGCCTGCGCCGGCAGGTCCAAGGCCCGCATCTCGTCCCAGTCGGCGCCCTGCCGGCGGAAGCTTTCCGACGCTGCCCTTGCCCGTTCGGCCAGCACCCGTGCGGCCTGCCGCCGGTCGGCTTCCAGGATCGGGTCGTTGTCCGGTAGCCGGTCCACCAGGTCACGTGCCAAGGCGCCCGCCTGGCCGTGCGGCAGGGCGAACCAGACGTTGGCACCCTCGCGCACCCGGTCCAGCAAGCCGCAGTCGCACAGCAGCTTCAGATGGCGTGACAGCCGTGGCTGCGACTGCCCGAGGATTTCGGTGAACTCGGAAACGCAGAACGCGCCCCGCTCGGCCAGCGCCAGCAGGCGCAGTCGGGTCGGTTCGGCGGCTGCGCGCAGGCTGGCCAGCAAGCGTTCCATGGGACAGCAATGACATAAACATATCCTTATGTCCAGACGGTAAACATCTTGCCTGACTTCAGCTCATGTGCTGGCTGAGAAAGTATCCTTTGCCGGAACAAGCGCCGGCGCCCACCTGCCTCAGCGAAACGCTGCTGAGGGAATACCGGTTATGGTCGCGCTGACGCATCCGATTGAGGCCAGCCCCGCGTCCTCAACGTCCGCCTCGCAGGCTCCGGCGCGCTCCGGGAGCTGGCGCGCAGCCATGCAGAGGTGGCTGGCGTCGGAGCGGCGCGTCGCCAGCAGGGCGCCAGACGATCCCGATGTGTATGACGATTTGAACACGCAGATCTGGTTCCTGTTGCCGCCATGCTGATCCCCGTGCGCACGCGATTGCCAGGTGGCCTGGTTCGTGCCTTAAAGCTTGGACAAGGCAAAGCCGCGCCAGCGTCGGGGAATTCTTGAGCGCGTGCGCGAAGGGCTTCGAGACCTATAGTGTCACCTGTCCGCAATCACTTGTTCGGTCTGCTTTGCCTGGCAGTTTGGCCGCTGTTGTTGTGCCCGCATCCGCTGGCAGCGCAGCAAGCGTTTCGCCTTCTCTCGCCGTCAGGCAATGCCGTTCATCCCGCGATCTTGCTGGTCCCGGGGTGCTCCGGTTTCACCGCGAGCACTGGCGTCAATCACTACGAGGACCGCGCCACAGAGCTTCAGGGTTCGGGATATGCCGTGGTCTTCGTCGATTACGTAGGCCGTCGGATGCAGACCAATTGCGCTCACATATCCCAAGCCGAGACCGCGGCCGACATATTGGAAGCCGCGGCTTGGACGCGGGAACAACCTGGCATCGACACTCACCGGATCTTTGTGATCGGTTGGTCCTATGGCGGCGGTGGTGTGCTTGCCGCACTGAAGGCGATGCCTGCCGATCCACCGATCGCGAAAGCGGTGATGTATTATCCGGTCTGCCGTGGAGCGGGACCGTGGTCGGCGCCGGTTTCCGGTCTGATGCTGCTTGGCGGTAAGGACGACGTCGCTTATCCCAGCTTATGCAAGCCTGTGTCCGATGGGCTGCCCGCCGATCGGCTGCGCGTCGTCACGTTTCCGGATGCCCGGCATGGCTTCGATAACCGCGGGCTGCCTGAGTACGCCGATCAAGCTGGTGCACCTGCCTACAATGCCGAAGCGGCCAAGGTATCGTGGGCCGACGTGATGGCCTTCCTCAAATAGGCCCTGCCTGTTCAGCGCCGCCGCATCCTGCATAATGCTGCACCGCATCAGGAGCTCCGCATCATGCCGGACGCGATCCCCGTCATTGACGTTGCCGATTACCTCGCCGGCCGCGCTGGTGCACTGCAGGAGCTTGCGCGGCGAATGCACGGCGCGCTGACCACCGTTGGCTTTATGGTGATCACCGGCCACGATGTGCCGCGGCCGCTGATCGCACAGACCTTCTCCGAGGCCAGACGCCTGCACGACATGCCGATGGAACAGAAGCTGTCGCTCAAGTTGAACGAGCACAACAACGGCTACATGGCAATGAGCCGCTATGCGGTGTGGACGTCGGAGGTCAACCAGAACACTCAACCAGACTTGAACGAGGCGTTTTTCATCAAGCGCGAACGTGCACCGAACAATCCGCTGCGCCGTTCAGGGCGCCGGTTCGTCGGCGCCAATGTCTGGCCGGACGAAGGCTTACTGCCAGACTTCCGCGCCCATGCGTTGCAATACGCCGACACGATGGACGCATTCGCCCGCTGCATGCTGCCGCCGCTGGCTGTTGCGCTGGACTTGCCACCTGAGTGGTTCGACGAGGCATTCAGCGAAAGTCAGTTCACCCTGCGGCTATCGCACTATCCGCCGGTCGCGGCATCGGCCAACCAATTCGGCATCGCGCCGCACACCGACAGCAGCTTCATGACCTACCTTGCACAGACCGAGGTGCCTGGTTTGCAGGTGCGCATGGAGACGGGCGAGTGGCTGGACGTGCCATATATACCCGGTTCTTTTGCGGTAAACTCCGGCGACATGATGAAGCGCTGGACCAATGGCCGCTTCAAATCCACGCCGCACCGCGCATTGCCCCCGGTCGGGCAGCATCGCTATGCCATTCCATTCTTCCTGGGCCCGCAATTCGACTGGGAAATCGCCTGCCTGCCGACATGCGCCGGGCCGAATGATCCGCCCCGCTGGCCTCCCATCACCTATGCAGCCTGGCAGGAATACTGGTACGACGCGAACTACGACCCGAAGGCGCAGCAGGACCTGGTGGCATAAGGAGACATCATGAAGCGGAGGACACTTCTCACCGGCACCGCGGCGCTGGCAGCGACAAGACTTGCAACACCGGCGATCGCTCAAGGCGCCGCCGCCAAAGTCTTGCACTTCGTGCCGCAGGCCAATCTGGCGAATCCCGATCCGATCTGGACCACCGCAACTGTGGCGATCAATCACGGTTACATGGTCTGGGACACACTGTATGGCATCAACGACGCGTTGGCCGGCCAACCGCAGATGGTCACCGGTCATGAGGTTTCCAGCGACGAACTCACCTGGACGTTCACGCTGCGCGACGATTTGAAATTCACCGACGGGGAACCGGTGCGCGCCATCGACTGCACCACCTCGATCAATCGTTGGTCAGTCAAGGATCCGTTCGGCCAGCAGCTAGCCTCGCAGACCGATGAGATGAAGCCGCTGGATGACAAGCGCTTTCAGATCCGCCTGAAGAAGCGGTTCCGCCAGATGACGTATGCGCTGGGCGCTACCAACTGCTTCATGATGCCCGAGCGCATGGCGAAGACACCGGCGAGCGAGCAAATCAAGGAATACATCGGATCCGGTCCTTTCATCTTCAAGCAGGATGAATGGGTGTCCGGCTCGAAGGCAGTGTACGAGAAGAACACCGGCTACGTGCCGCGGCAGGAGAAGCCAGAGTATTTCTCGGGCGGCAAGGTGGTGAACTTCGAGCGCGTCGAATGGATCGTGGAGCCTGATCCCGCCACCGCTGCTGCGGCGTTGCAGACCGGCGAAGTGGACTGGTTGGAATTCCCGGTACTGGATTTGCTGCCGATGCTCCGCAAAGCGAACGGTTGCGACGTGGTGCGCTACGATCCGCTCGGCGCGCTGGCGCTGATCGCGTTCAATCACCTGTATCCGCCATTCGACAACCCGAAGCTGTTGGAGGCCTTGCTGCCGGCGATTGACCAGAAGGACTACGTTACCGCGTGGGTGGGCGAGCAGCAGGACCTAGGCACCTTCCCGGTCGGCTTTTTCACCGCGCACTCGCCGATGGCAAACTCTGCCGGCATCGAAGCGCTGACCGCGCCGCGCGATCTGGAAAAAGCCAAGAAACTGATCGCCGAGAGTGGCTACAAAGGCGAGAAGATCGTGATGATGGCACCATCCGATCAGCCGTCTCTGGTGGCGCCATCTCAGGTATCGCGCGAACTGTTCATCAAGCTGGGACTGAATGTCGATTATCAGGTAATGGACTGGGGCACGCTGGTGGCGCGTCGTGCGAAGCAGGACCCGCCCTCGCAGGGCGGCTGGAATGTGTTCCATACGACATGGGGCGGACTGGCTGTCTCGAATCCCGGTAGTTCCTATCCGCTGCGCGGCAACGGCAAGAAAGGCTGGTTTGGCTGGCCGACCAACCCGAAGATGGAAACGCTGCGCGACCAGTGGTTCGACACGTCGGATGTTTCGGAGCAGAAGAAGATCTGTGAGCAGATCCAGCTGCAGGCGTTTCAGGACATTCCATTCATGCCGGTCGGGCAATGGTACTATCCGTGGGCGATCCGCAAGGATCTGACCGATTTCGTGAAATGCGCGCAGGTGCTGTTCTGGGGAGTGCGGCGCGCGTAAGGCAAGCCAATTCAGGAGAACCATCGTGCAGAAACGCCAACTGGGACGTTCGGATATCCGTCTGCCGCCGGTGATGTTCGGCGGCAATGTGTTCGGCTGGACCACGGATGAAGCGACATCTTTCAAACTGCTGGACGCCTGCGTCGCGGCCGGCATCAATGCGATCGACACTGCCGATGTCTACTCGGTATGGGTGAAAGGTCACCAGGGCGGTGAATTGGAAATTGTCATCGGCAACTGGCTGAAGAAGCGCGGGAAGCGCGACGATGTGATCATTGCGACGAAAGTCGGTGCGCCGATGGGATCGGGTGACAAGGGATTGTCGCGATCGTGGATCATGAAGGAATGCGATGCGTCTTTAAAGCGGCTGCAGACCGACGTGATTGACCTGTATCAGGCGCATCGTGATGATCCGGAGACACCGCAGGAAGAAACCGCGCAGGCCTTCGCCGATCTGGTGAAGCAGGGCAAGGTGCGCGCGCTCGGCGCATCCAACTTCACCGCCGCACGGCTGAAGTCAGCGGTCGATGTCAGCCATCAGCACGGCTGGCCGCGCTATGAGTTGCTTCAGCCGTTGTACAATCTGGTCGAGCGTCCGGCGTTCGAGGATGAGCTGGAAGGGCTGTGCAAGTCCGAGAATATTGGCGTCATCAACTACTATGCACTGGCGGCAGGGTTCCTTACCGGCAAATACCGGTCAGAGGCGGACCTGGGAAAGAGCCCGCGTGGCGGTGGCGCGAAGAAGTATCTGAACGAAAGAGGGCAAGCGGTGCTGAAGGCGCTCGACGACGTGGCAGCGCGGCACAAGGTGACCCCCGCTCAGGTCGCCCTGGCCTGGCTGATCGCGCGGCCCAGCGTAACTGCACCGATCGCCAGCGCCACCAGCGTCGAGCAGTTGCAGGATATCGTGAAGGCAACGGAACTGAAGCTGGCTGCGAACGACATGGCTGAATTGGACAAAGCCAGCGCCCAATAACGCACGCGGCCGCCAGCTGTCATCGACGCCGCTATTCGCTCGCCGGGCCCACCGCTCCAGCCGGCGCGTTGCGCGGGCGTCGCATCAGCAACAACAGTAACAGCGCCGGCAGCGTGGTGAAGATCATCAGCACGTAGTCGTTCACATAGGCGATGATCTGCGCCTGATGGCTGACAATCTGGTCCAACATCGCGGCGCCGTGCCGGCTGGCCGGATCGATCCAGCCATGCACGTTGCTCAATGTCTGCAGCGCGCGGTTGAATGGATTGACCGATGCGCCGATCATCTCATGCAGCACCTGCGCATTATGCGCCAGCAGCGACGTGGTGACGGATACGCCGATGGCCGCGCCGATATTGCGGGCCAGGCTGAACAACGCCGCGCCTTCGGTGCGCAGGCTCGGCGCCAGCGTCGCGAAGGCCAGCACCTGCAATGGGGTGAACACCAGACCAAGGCCGGCGCCTTGCAGCATGATCGTGGTGATCAGCTCATGCGCCGATACGTCAGGCGTCCAACCGGTCATCGTCCAGAATGAATAGCACTGGATCAGGATGCCGATGCCGACGAGGTAGCGAGGATCGACACGCGTGACCAAGCGGCCGCACAGCACGATGGTGAACAGGTTGCCGATGCCGCGCGGCGCCATCAGCAGCCCCGCGGTGGCCACCGGATAGTTGCCGAGCGTTTGCAGCCACGGCGCCATCAGCGCGATGGACGACACCAGCAGGGTACCGGTGGCGAACATCAGCACCAAGCCGGCCGAAAAATTCACGTCGCGGAACAGCGATGGCCGGATCAGCGGGCGCGGCGCCCAGGCCATGTGCACCAGGAATAGGTAGATGCCCAGGCCGGCCAGCACCGCTTCGACGATGATCTCGCGTGAGTTGAACCAGTCCTGGTCGTTGCCGCGGTCCAGCATCAACTGCAAGGAACCGATGCCGATGGCGAACACACTGAAGCCGAGCCAGTCGAACCGCAGGCTGCTTTGGCCGTCGGCTTCATGCATGAACAGCATCAAGCCCAAAGCGGCCATCACGCCGAATGGCAGGTTGATGTAGAACACGTAGCGCCAGTTGTACATCTCGGTAAGATAGCCGCCGAGCGTGGGGCCCAGGATCGGGCCGATCATCACGCCCATACCCCAGACCGCCATGGCGAAACCGCGGCGTTCGACCGGATAGATGTCAAACAGGATCGCCTGCGACAGTGGTACCAGTGCCGCGCTGCACACGCCTTGCAACAGCCGGAACAGCACGATCTGTTCCAAACTTTGCGCCGCGCCGCACATCATCGAGGTGATGGTGAAGCCGATGATGCAGGTGACGAAGAGCCGCTTGCGGCCGAACCTTGCGGCAAGCCAACCGACCGGCGCCGTCATTATCGCCGCGGCGATAATATAGGTGGTGAGGACCCAGGTTATTTCGTCGTAACTGGCGGAGAAGCTGCCTTGCATATAGGGCAGCGCGACATTGGCGATGGTCTGATCCAGCGATTGCAGCAGCGTGGCGCAGATGATGCACGCGGTGATCATACCACGATGCTGCGCGCGCTCTGGCAGCGCAACGGCAATCGCTGCTGACATCGGTCCTGGTGTTCTCTTCCTGTCGCGACTCTGGGCGATCAGCGAGGCAGGATCAAGCTACTATTGCCAGCGATACGCTTCCGTCCGGTCAGCTGCAATCGGGATCTCGACGGCGCTGCCTGGTCGGTACGCCTCGGACTGCTCATCGCGTCGTCTCACCCGGTGCGCGATCGCCGGAGTCATCAGGTCGTAGTGCGCCGCCTGCAATTCCTTCGCCGCACGCAACGGCCAATCCGCGTGGATCATTAGTTCGCGCGCCATTGCCACCAGATCGGCATGGCCGTCCTGCAGCACTGCCTCGGCCTGCGCCGGTTCAGTGATCAGCCCTACAGCTATCGTCTTGATGCCGGCTTCGCGCCGCACGCGCGATGCATATGGCACCTGATATCCCGGCACGCGAGGCACCAGCGCCATGTCGGAATCGCCGCTGATGCCGCCAGACGAGCAGTCCACCAGATCAATGTCGCGCGCCTTCAGTTCGTGCGCCAGTGCCACCGTGTCATCCAGGCCCCATAGTCCACCTTTGCCGTCCACCGCGGAGACCCGGAAGAACAGTGGCTTGTCCTGCGGCCACGCCGCACGCACGGTTTCCGCCACTTCCAACGCAAAACGCATGCGGTTCTCGCGCGAGCCACCATACGCGTCGCTGCGGCGGTTCGATACCGGCGAGAGGAATTGGTGGATCAGATAGCCATGCGCACCGTGAATTTCGCAAATGTCATAACCCGCATCGGTGGCACGCTGCGTCGCCGCACGCCATGAACCGAGCACTGTGCGGATGTCATCGTGATCCATCTCGATCGGTACGGGGAAGCCACGCCGCGCGGGCAACGGTGACGGCGCAAGCCCGCGCCACGGCGGCATGCCGGCGCGCGCATCGCGCTCATCCAGTGCGCGCCATTCCTGCATCGCACCGTGCGAACCCGCATTGCGCCCGCAATGGCCCAGTTGGATTGCCGGCACCGCACCCATCTCCTTGATGAAGTCGGTGACGCGGCGATAGCCCTTTACCTGATGGTCAGCCCAGATGCCGGCGCAATGCCAGGTCTTGCGCCCACGTGCCTCGACCGCGGTTTCCTCACCGAACACGATGCCGGCGCCGCCCATCGCATAACGGCCGAAGTGCACGAACTGCCAGTCGGTGGGAGCGCCATCGACCGAGACGTACTGGCACATCGGCGAAACGACCAGGCGATTGCGCGCAGTGACGCCGCGCAGAGTGATCGGGGTGAAAAGAAGCGGCGTGGCCGCCATTGGTGCATTCTCCGGATGTGCGATAACGTGGCGCAAATTCCATTATCGGAGGACGCCATGCAAGCGACCGCCGCGGTTTTTCGTAAAGTGCACGAACCGCTGACGATCGAGCAGGTCGATCTGAACAAGCCATGGGGCCGCGAAGTGATGGTGCGCAGTGTCGCCACCGGCGTGTGCCACAGCGACCTGCACGTGGTCGATGGACTGGGACGCTTCCCGCTCGATCGTCCGTTCGTGCTCGGCCACGAAGGCGCCGGCGTGGTGGAGGCTGTCGGCAAGGACGTCACAGCCGTGCGCGTTGGCGATCACGTGGTGGCGTGTCTGTCCGGTTTCTGCGGCAACTGTCCGCAATGCCTGAGCGGCCATCCCAACGTCTGCACCGGCAATTTCGTCGCCCGCGCCGAGGATGCGACGCCGCGCGTGTCGCAAAACGGCAAGCCGTTGCGCACCTTCGCCGCCATCGGCAGCTATGCCAGCCACATGCTGCTGCACGAGAACTCGCTGGTGCGTATCGATGCGGAAATCCCATTGGATCGCGCGGCGCTGGTGGGATGCGGCGTGCTGACCGGCGTCGGCGCCGCGCTGCGCAGTGCGGGATTACAGGCCGGCCAGACCGTCGCGGTATTCGGTTGTGGCGGCGTTGGACTTTCAATCGTGCAAGGCGCGCGCATCGGTGGTGCTCGGCAGATCATCGCAGTGGACCAATTCGACTCCAAGCTCGAAATGGCGAAGGGCGTCGGCGCGACGCACACCGTGAACGGCACGCAGGATGATGCTGTAAAGGCAGTACGGGCGCTGACCAAGGGGCTGGGTGTCGATCATGCGTTCGAAGCAGTCGGCATCGCCAAGCTGTGCCGCCAGGCAATCGAAAGCCTGGCCGTACGTGGCACCGCGACCATCGTCGGCGTATTGCCGCCAGATGCGACCATAGAATTCCCTTGGATGGCGATCCGGCCGGAATGCAAGGTGCAAACCTCGCGCATGGGTTCCAACCAGTTCCGCACCGACATCCCGAACTACCTGGAATTCTATCGGCAAGGGCGCCTTGATCTGGATTCGATGGTCAGCCGCCGCGGCCAACTGGGCGATATCAACGATGCCTTCCGCGCGATGAAGGCCGGCGAGGTCGCCCGCACAGTGCTGATGTTCAACTGAGGTGTTGCCATGCTCAGCGTGACCCAGAACATGATCCTGCCGACCGCGATCACCGGATCGTATCCGCGGCCACTGTGGTTCGATCTCAGCCTCGATGGTAGATCGTTCAAGTCGGCGCTGGGCGAGTTGCTGTTCCGCGAACAGTATTTCGACGCGGTGGCATCGATCATCAACGCGCAAGAGGCCGCAGGTCTCGACATCGTCACCGACGGTGACAGCCGCTTCGACCTCGCCGTCGGTGGGAAGTCGTGGTTCTTTTATCCAATCGAGCGCATTACCGGCATCGTGGGCCATCGCGATACGTCGCGTGGCTGGATGAGTCGTCAAAACCTGCGGCCCGGCAAAATCCTTTGGGAGGTGCAGGAGGCGTATCAGCCCGGCATCGTGAAAGAAAAGCTTGGCCGCGGCCCGTTAGAATATACCGCCATTTGGCAGGTCGCGCAGCGCCTTACAGATCGTCCGGTGAAGTTCGGCGCGATCTGCGCGCCGGCGCTCGCCAGCATGCTGTGGAACGAACACTACCAGGACGACAAGCAACTCATTCTCGACCTGTGCGATATCATGAATGCCGAGTTCCGCGAGATGGCGGACGCCGGCTGCCCGTTGATCCAGGTGGAGGAACCTCCGCATCATGGCCGCTCAACGCGGCCGGACTGCACCGATGAGGAGTTGCAGTTCCTGACCGAAGCATTCAACCGCCAGCTTGTCGGCGTGAACGCGGAAATCTGGGTGCACACCTGCTGGGGCAATCCAAATCAGCAGCGCGTGTACTGGGAGGTACCGAGCTACGAACGCGCCATGCCGTACCTGCTGCAATTGAATTGCGACGTCATCACTTTCGAATGCGCCAGCAGCGATGGCCGTGACCTGCATCTGTTCGGCAAATACAAGACCGACAAGAAGATCGGCATCGGCGTGGTGAACCATTGCAATACGGTGGTGGAGCCGCCGGAGTATGTTGCAGGACTGATCCGCCGCGCGTTGGAGTTCATTCCTCCCGAACGGCTGGTCATCACCACTGACTGCGGCTTCGGCCGCGAAGGCCTTAGCCGGCGCATAGCGCACTATAAGTGCGTGTCTATGGTGGAAGGCACCAACATCGTCCGGCGTGAACTGGGATTGCCGGAAGCACATGTAAGGGCCGCGGATCCGAAGCTGTACTTCGCGAGCGTGACGCACTAGCCACATGCAGTGACGAAGCAATCCAGGCATCATACTCGGAGAAGACCATGCCCCGCCTGCCATCGATCACCAGCAAAGACCAGGTCGCCGCCAAGGATCACGTGGCGTTCGATTCCATCGTGGCCAGCCGGGGCGCGGTGGTGGGGCCGTTCACCCAGTTCATGCATTCGCCCGATATCGCCGGCCGGGTTGCACACGTGGGTGCCTACGTTCGCTTCGAGGGGTCGCTGGATATGCGAGTACGCGTCCTCGCAGCGATGACAGTCGGGCGCGAATACGAGGTGCTGTACATCTGGGGCGCGCAGACCAAGGGCGCGCGGAAGCTTGGCGTTCCGGAATCCACGATAGCGGCGATCCGCGACAACCATTCGCGCGGCCTGCCTCCCGAGGATGCACAGATCATCGACTTCACCCGGCAACTTCTGCGCCGGCACCGGCTCGACGATGCGACCGTGCAGGCGATGCGCACACGCTTCGGCGATGACGAGTTCATACAGTTGACCAGTGCCATCGGCTACTATGCGCTGCTGGCGATGACAATGAACGCGGTCGAACTGGAACCGCATGAGGGCGACGAGGTGCTGAAAGTATGATAGGCTGAACGCAATTCGGTTGGAGTTCGAGAATGCTGCAAACATTCGAAGGCGGCTGCCATTGCGGTAAAGTGCGTTTCCAGGTGCAGGGCGATCTGGATCTGGTTTCCGAGTGCAATTGCTCGGTCTGCACCATGAAGGGCATCCTGCACATGGTCGTGCCGCGTTCGCAGTTCGAACTGCTAAGCGGTGAGGATGCGATCACCACCTACACGTTCGGCAGCGGCGTGGCGAAGCACACGTTCTGCCGCCACTGCGGTATCCATTCGTTCTACACGCCTCGTTCGTCACCAAACGGCGTCAGCGTCAACGTCCGCTGCCTGGATGGGGTTGATTACCATACGGTGAAACCGCGCCCCTTCGACGGGCGCGACTGGGAAGGTGCGATGCGCGATCGGCTGCAGGCCGGCGGCGCACACGACGTCACGGGTGCGGGGTAATCCGGTCGATCTCGCGCAGATCGGCCTCGGTCAGTGGCCAGTTCACTGCAGCAGCATTCGCCTCAACCTGCTCGGGGCGCGTCGCGCCGGCGATAATGCTGGACACGCAGGATTGTGACGCCAGCCAACTGAAGGCGAGTTCCAGCAGCGTGTGGCCGCGCTGCTCAGCGAATGCCTGCAGCCGTTCGATCACGGGCCAATTGGCATCGTTGAGGAACCGGTCGCCGTAACGCGCCGCGTGCGCAGTCAGACGCGCGCCTTGCGGCATCGGCACATTGCGCCGGTACTTGCCGGTCAGCGCGCCGCTCGCCAGCGGATAATACGGCAACAAGCCCATCCGGTGAGCGTGCAGCATTGGCAGCAGCTCGCATTCGGGTTCACGCATCAGCAGGCTGTATTCGTTCTGACATGATGCAAAGGGTGTCAGGCCATTCGTGAGCGCCGTCCATTGCGCGTCCACCGCTTGCCACGCCTTCAGATTGGAGCAGCCGATGTAGCGAACCTTCCCCTGGCGCACGATGTCGTCGAACGCCCGCAGCGTTTCCTCTATTGGCGTCAGTGGATCCGGTTGATGCATCTGATACAGATCGATCCAGTCGGTATTCAGCCGCCGCAGACTGGCCTCAACGCCCGCCATGATGGTCTGACGCGAAGCACCGCGCCGGCCGTGCTCCATCGGCATACCAACTTTGGTCGCCAGCACGATGTCCTTGCGGCGCGGTCCCAGCGCCTGGCCAAGAAACTCCTCTGACCCGCCGATATTGCTGCGATACACATCGGCTGTGTCGAAGAAGGTGATGCCGAGATCAAGCGCCTTGTGCACCACAGGGCGCGATGCCGCGTAATCGATCCGGCGGCCAAAGTTGTTGCAACCGAGTCCCACAAGTGAAACGCGCAGACCTGACTGGCCGAGCGAACGCTGCTGCATCGCAATCCCCATGCCCTCGGCTATAGTCTAGCCGAGGAAGCGGGAGACAACGCCATGCTGCAACCCGGCCGGGTGGTGTTCAGCCAGATGGAAGAGGTGCGGTTCGGCCAGCCCGCGGCGCCGGCTGTCGCTGAACTGGCGAGCGGCGCGCAGCGCGTGTTCCTGATGGTCAGCGGTACGCTGCATCGTCAGACCGACGAGATCGCCAAGATGCAGCGAGCGCTGGGCAACCGCTGCGTCGGGGTGTTCGACCGGATGCCGCCACACACGCCGCGCAGTGCGGTACTTGCCGCCACCGAACAGGCGCGAGATGCGAAGGCCGATCTTATCGTCACCATCGGCGGCGGTTCGATCACCGACGGTGCCAAGGCGGTGCAGTTCTGCCTCGCCAATGATGTGCGCACGATCGAGGCCATGGATGCACTGCGCCCAGTGAACGGTGCACCGCCGGTCTGCAACGCACCTGTTGTGCGGCAGATAACGGTGCCGACGACTTTGTCGGCCGGCGAGTTCAGTGGCATTGCCGGCGTCACGGATGAGCGCACCAAGGTGAAAGAGCTGTTCCGTCATCCGCGCATCATTCCGCGCGCGGTGGTGCTCGATCCAACAGTCACCGTTCACACGCCGGAGTGGCTATTCCTGTCCACCGGCATCCGCGCGGTGGATCATTGCGTCGAAGGCATCTGCTCGAACGAGGCTAACCCTTATGCCGACGCGCAAGCGCTGCGTGGCCTCGCGCTGCTGACGCAGGGACTCCCGCGCGTGAAGCAGGATCCAGCCGACCTGCAGGCACGTTTGGATTGTCAGATGGGTTCGTGGTTGTCGATGGGTCCGCTCGCCGCCGGCGTGCCGATGGGCGCGAGCCACGGTATCGGTTATGTGCTCGGTGCGGTTTTCGACATCCCGCACGGTCACACGTCATGCATCATGTTGCCTGCGGTGATGCGCTGGAACAAACCAGCGAATGCCGAACGCCAGGCGCTGGTGACAGCCGCGATGGGCCGTGCGGGCGAGGACGCCGCTGACGTGCTGGATGCTTTCATCACCGGTCTTGGGATGCCGCGCAGCCTGCACGCCGTGAATGTGGGACACGACGCGTTCGATCGCATGGCAGAGCAGGCAATGGGTACGCCCTGGGTGCCGCGCAATCCACGCCGCATCGCCGGTCCAGCGCAGGTGAAGGAGATACTGGAGCTGGCGGCGTGAGCGGCGTGTCACGCCACGACGCCTGGAGCGCGGGTGACAGCTATGACCGCTATATGGGCCGCTGGAGCCGGCAGATCGCGCCGCGCTTCCTCGACTGGCTCGATGCTGCGGAACAACTGGAATGGCTTGACGTCGGCTGCGGCACCGGCGCGCTGTCCGCAGCCATCGTGGGACGATGCAATCCAAGGAGCTTGATAGCGATTGATCCGTCGGACGGTTTCATAGCGACGGCTCGCCGCAATCTGCCCGATCGGCGCGTCGAGTTCCGCACCGCCGATGCACAATTGCTGCCGTTGGAGTCGGCGAGCCGGGACGCCATCGTATCAGCTCTCGCGCTGAACTTTGTACCGGATCGGAATAGAGCCTTGGTTGAGATGAGCCGCGTGGCTCGGCCTGGCGCAACGATCGCCTTCTATGTCTGGGACTACCCCGGCGGCGGACTGGAGTTCATCCATGCGGTCTGGCAGGCCGCAGCCACGCTAGACCCGGCAGCACTGGAATTATCCGAAGACCGCCGCTTTCCATTCTGCACCGCAGAGGGACTGTGTGCACTCGCCGCGCAGTCCGGCCTTTCATCGGTCGAATGCAGCGCGATCGAAATACCAACCGTGTTCAACGACTTTGACGACTTCTGGCTGCCATTCACATGGGGCGCTGGACCCGTTCCCGGCTATTGCGCGAGTCTCCTCCCTGAGGCCCGCGAGCGGCTGAGACAGCGGCTGCATGACACCCTTCCGCGCGCCGGCAACGGCACGATCGCGTTGAAGGCGCGCGCCTGGGCGATCAAGGCGAGAGCTGCCTGACCGAGGTTACACGACACCCTGAGTCTTCAGCTTCTGTATCGCCTCGGGACTGATGTCGCAGAGTGCCTGCAAGACTTCGGCGGTGTGTTCGCCGAGCAGCGGCGGCCGAGTCACTTCCGCTGGCGAGTCGGACAGCTTCACCGGCATGCCGACAGTCTGATAGGTGCCGCGCGTTGGGTAATCGATATCGACGATCATATCGCGGGCGCGCAGATGTGGATCGGCCAACACTTCGCCGGTGTCGAGCGTGGCACCGCACGGTACGCCGGCCTCGCCCATCAGACGCATCACCTCGTGCTTGCTGCGTTGGCGCGTCCAGGCCTCGATGATGCCGTTCAGTGCCGGACGGTTCTGCCAACGCGACTCCCCTGTGGTGAAGCGCGGATCGTCGTCCAGTTCAGGCTGCCCCATCACGTTGATGAGTGCCTTCCACATCTGCGGCTGTGCGTGGATGAACACGTAATCGTTCGGACCACCCGGCGCGCAGGCGTACGTCGTGCCGGGCACATTGCGGCCAAGCTGATTGCCCTGCCGCTCCATCGGTTTGCCGAAGCGCTGATGGTCGCGCAGGCTGACGCGGATCAGGTTCACCACCGCGTCCTGCATTGACACTTCGACATGCTGCCCCTTGCCGGTCTGATGGCGCTGGTTCAGCGCCGCCAGGATGCCGATGACCATGTGCATGCCGGTGCCGGAGTCGCCGATGGCCGGATACACATAGGTGGGCGGATTTTCCGGAAAACCGGTGACACTCATCGCGCCACCCATCGCCTGGGCGATCGGCTCGAAGCTCTTGAAGCCGCTGTATGGACCGTAGGTGCCGAAGCCCTTGATGGTGGCATAGACCAGGCGCGGGTTCAGCTTCGACAATTCCTTGTAGCCCAGGCCGAGCCGATCGAGCGCGCCGGGACCAAAATTCTCCACCAGCACGTCGGACTGCTCGATCACTTGCTTGAACAGCTTCTTGCCCTCATCGGTCTTAAGGTTGAGTGTCAGGCTGCGCTTGTTGGCGTTCAGCACCAGGAAGAACAAGCTGTCGCTGTCGGTCTTATCGCGCATGTTGGTGCGCGCGACGTCACCACCCTTGGGTTCTTCCAGCTTGATCACGTCGGCGCCGAGGAAGCCCAGGATCTGCGCGCAGGCGGGACCCGCCTGGTTGTGCGTCATGTCGATCACGCGAATACCGGTCAGCGCCTGGGTCATCGTGGCTCCCTCTCCATGGGCGATATTGTGAGGCGCTTATAGCAGAAAATGCCCCACCTCACCCTGCCCCCGTCGCTCAGGAACGCGGAGTGGAAGCCAGGCCATAAACCCCGCGTTCGGCGGGCAGCGGCGCGAAACGGCTGGTGATGCCCAGCACGGTTTCGGCGCCACCCAGATAAAGCAGGCCATCCGGCGCAATCTGCTGCGCGATGGCATCCAATACGCGCGCCTTCGTCGGTTGGTCGAAGTAGATCAACACGTTACGGCAGAACACCACGTCGAACTGCCCCAGCGGGCGCAGGTCCGCCAGCAGGTTCCATTCGCGATACTGCACCATGGCGCGAATCGCGTCGCTGATCCGCCAACCGGCTTCCTCCTTGCGGAAGTAGCGCATCAGCATCTGCACCGGCAGGCCGCGTTGCACCTCAAACTGTGTATACAGACCGTCGCGCGCCCGCGTCACCTGATCGCGCGCCAGATCGGTACCAACGATGTCGATCCGCCGATTGCCCACGCTCGCGCGACACTCGGTCAGGATCATTGCCACCGAATAGGCCTCCTGCCCGGACGAAGAGGCGGCAGACCAAATTCGCAACGGCGAGCCCGGTGGGCGCTTTGCCAGGAAATTCGGCAGAGCCTGATTGCGGAAATGCTGAAATGGCTTGTCGTCGCGAAAGAAGAACGTCTCATTGGTGGTCATCGTCTCGACCACCTGGCGGATCAGCGATTCGGCGGACGGCGCCCGCAGACGCTCGGCCAGCGCGGTAAGATCGCGCAAATTCTCGCGCTTGAGGATCGGCGCGAGACGAGTCTCCAGCAAGTATAGCTTGTCCGGCGTAATGACGAGGCCGGAGCGGCTCTTCAGCAGCGAGGCGAAAGTGTCGAAAGCCGCCACTGCGAGCGTCTGGCTCATGCGCGCGCCATGCGCAGCAGGTCGAGCAGTTTCGGGGCGATGCGCGGCAGTGGCAGCACCGCATGACAAAGACCAGCCTGGGCAACGGCGCCCGGCATGCCCCATACCACGCTGGTGGCTTCGTCCTGAGCAATCGCACTGCCGCCGCCGTCGATCACGCGACGGGTGCCGGCAAGGCCATCCTGGCCCATGCCGGTGAGCATGGTGACGAGCACACGGCCATCGCAGGCATTCGCGGCACTGCGCAGCATCGGGTCGACCGAAGGGCGGCAGAAATTTTCCGGCGGATCCTGAGTGAGCCGCGCCAGCAGGCCGGAACGGCCAACATCGACCAGCAGATGCCGATCGCCAGGCGCCAGGTAAATGCGGCCGGCGTGCAAGACCTCGCCGTCCCGTGCTTCGGCGCACGGCAGGCCGCCGAGCTTGCTGATGTGCTCCGCAAGGATGGCAGTGAATGTCGGCGGCATGTGCTGGGTCAGCACGACCGGCACGCTCAGCGTCTTGCCAAGTCCCTGGATCAGCGTGAACAGCGCCTGCGGTCCGCCGGTGGAGCTGCCGATGGCGAGTAGACGCGGGCTCATGATGGCTGCGGGACGCAGACGCAGACCCGTGGTCTCACGCAACGGCTGCACCAGGCGGCGGCGCAGACGCGCCAGTCCGCGCACCTTCTCTACCAGCTCGCGACGGAACGTCTCATCGCCCTGCACCGCAGTCGGCTTCGGCACGTAATCCGCCGCACCCAGTCGCAAGGCACGCAAGGCAATATCGGCGCCCCTCGTGGTGAGCGTGGACGCCATGATCACCTTCAGTCCGGGATCGGCGCGCAGCAGCAGCGGCAGCGCCGTCATGCCGTCCATCACCGGCATTTCGATGTCGAGCACCAGCACATCGATCGGTGTGCGCTTCAGTTCGTCGAGCGCCATCTGGCCGTTGGCTACGCGCGCCACCACCCGCACATCGGATTCGCCTTCCAGCATGCGCGCGATCGCGCCACGGATCACCGCCGAATCATCGCAGACCATGACCCGAGCGATGGACGCCGCGCTCACAACAACCCGACCTGCTCGAATTTGCCGAGAAGGATGTCCTCGTCGAACGGCTTCATGATGTATTCCTGCGCGCCGTTGCTGATTGCCTGCTCGATCGACGACAACTCGGTTTCGGTCGTGCAGAACACCACAGTGGGGTTGTCCGGTCCGTACTCGGCACGCAACGCCTTGAGGAACTCCAGGCCGTTCATCACCGGCATGTTCCAGTCAAGCAGCACACAATCAGGCATTGCCTGGCGGCAGGCATCGAGCGCCTGCTGACCGTCAGCCGCTTCGGTGACGGTAAAGCCGTGCGCCTCGAGGATGCGGCGGGCGATCTTGCGCACGACGCGGCTGTCGTCCACCACGAGGCAGACGCGGGTCATGACGTGCCTCTCAGTGGGCTTCGTTCAGCGCGAGCACCTTGCCGACATCGAGTACCGACGAGCAGGCGGCCATCCAGCCGATAGATGCCGCTGCTGAACTGTGCCCAGGCCGGCGGCAGTGTAGGCGGGTTGCGTTCGAAGGCGCCGGCCTTGAGGCTCATCACCTCGGAGACCTGATCGACCAGCAGCGCGTAAAGCTCTCCGCCGATCTCGGCCACCACCGACATGCGCGGCTGGCCCGCCTGTGCCGGCGGCAGCTGCAGGCGCTGGCGCAGGTCGATTGCCGTGACGATGCGGCCGCGCAGGTTGAGGCTGCCGGCGATTTCGGCGGGAGCGAGCGGGATGCGTGTGATCGTGTGCTCGCCAAGAATGTCGCGCACGCCGAGCACCGGCACCCCGCAGAGCTGATCGGCGACAGTCAGCGTGACGAAGACGCGTTCCTCCTCATCGTCCGCTGCATCAGTGCGTTCCATCACATCGCTGGCCATTCATCGTCTCCTGTGCGTGGGCACTCATGCCGCGATCGGTTCGGCGAGGCACTGGCGCAGGCTGGCGATCAGCGCCTCGCGTTGGAACTTCGCTACGTAGTCGGTGAAGCCGGCGTCGCGGCCGGCCTCGATGTCGGCCGGATCGGTGCGTCCCGACAGCGCGATCATCGGCAGCTTTGCCCAGGCCCCGCCCGAACGCACGGCGCGCGCGAAGTCGAGCCCATCCATGTCGGGCATCGCGATATCCGACACCACGGCATCGAACATCGCACCGCTCTCGCGCATCCGCAGCGCTTCCGCGGCGCTTGCCGCCGGAGTCACACGATAGCCCGCCGCACCAAGGATCGGGGTGACCAACTGGCGGAAGAAGTCGCTGTCCTCAACCACCAGGACACGGCGTGACGTGCCCTGTTCGGCCGAGTGCGCGCCGCCATGGAACCAATCCTGCCAGGCCTGGGTAAGCCAGTACCCGGTGTCCAGCACGTCGGTCGCATGACCGCCAATGACCGCAGTGCCCAACAGACCAGGCCGTGCAGCGGACAGTTCGATGTTCAGCCGATCCTCAACCACGTCGACGATTTCATCGACCATCAGGCCCATGCTGCGATCGCCATCGTTGAACACCAGTACCGGCTGTCGCGGCTTCTCGCTCTCCAGACTGCCAGACAAGGCAATCAACGGCATCAGCTTGCCGCGATATTGGGTGACCGGCGCGCCGGCCGACACTTCGATCTTCTCGCGCGGAATATCTTCCAGCCGCGCGACAAGGCCCAACGGCACTGCCAGCTTCTGCTCACTGCCGGCGCGGAATAGCAGCATCGCCGTACGGTCAACGGAGCGGAACTGATCGATGGTGTTGGAGGAGATCGCCTTGGCGTCGCCACTGGCGCCGATTCCAGTGCCGCGCGCAATGCCATTTGGATCGAGGATCATGATCACCGAACCGTCGCCAAGGATGGTATTGCCGCTGAACATCGTGACGTGACGCAAGATCGGTGCGACCGGCTTCACCACGATCTCTTCGGTGTCGAATACCCGGTCGACGATGATGCCAAGACTGTTGGCGCCCACCTGGGTCACCACGATGTAGGCGCCGGTGTCGTCGTTATGGGTTTCGCCAAGCGCCAGCAGTTCATGGAGGTTGACCAGCGGCAGCAGCCGATCACGCAGACGCAGCACCGGCGTGTCGTTGATGCGCTCGATGATGGGCTCGCCGCTGCCCGCTTCGTTGTGTCCGCGGCCGGCTTCCTTCCTGGCACGCACCAGTTCGACCACGCTGATCTGCGGAATGGCGAAGCGCTCGCTGGCGGCTTCGACAATGAGCGCTGAGACGATGGCAAGAGTGAGCGGGATCTTGATGATGAAGGTGGTACCCTGGCCGGGCACGCTCTTGAGATCGATGGTGCCGCCGATCTTCTCGATGTTGGTTTTCACCACATCCATGCCAACGCCACGGCCGGACACGGCGGTGACCACGGTCGCGGTGGAGAAGCCCGCACGGAAGATGAAGCGCTGCACCTGCGCTTCGCTCATGCTTGCAAGCTCGGCTTCGGTCGCGAGCCCGTTCGCCAGCACCTTGGCGCGGATTTTGTCGAGCGGCAGGCCACGGCCATCGTCGGAAATCTCGATGATGATGTGACCGCCTTCATGGAACGCATTGAGCGTGATGCGGCCGGCTTCCAGCTTGCCGGCAGCACGGCGTTCCGCAGTGCCCTCCAGACCATGGTCGCCGCTGTTGCGGACCATGTGGGTAAGCGGATCCTTGATCAGTTCGAGCACCTGGCGGTCGAGCTCGGTATCGGCACCTAGCATGGTGAGCTCGATCTTCTTGTCCATTTCGCGCGAGAGATCACGCACCAGCCGTGGCAGCTTGTTCCACGCATTGCCGATAGGCTGCATGCGCGTCTTCATCACGCCTTCCTGTAGGTCGGACGTGATGTGCGACAGGCGCTGCAAGGGAACGGTGAAGCCGGTGTTCTCCTGCGTGCGGGCAAGTTGCAGGAGCTGGTTGCGGGTCAGCACCAGTTCGCTCACCAGCGTCATCAGGTCTTCCAGCACATCGACCGTGACCCGGATGGTCTGATTGGTGGCGACCGGCTCGCCCTGCTGTGCTGGCTCCGGCGCGGCCTGTGGTGGTGGCGCTGCGGGTGCCTGCACGGCAGCTGGTTCCGGCGGCGGCGGTGGAGGCGGCTCTGGCTCAGCGACGGGTGGCGGGGCAGCAACGGCAGCCGGCGGCGGATTACCCGAGGCGACCGCATCCAGTGCAGCGACCAGCGGGCTGTCGTCGCCGGACGGCTCGCTGCCACTCGCCGCAAGGCCGGTCACGATGGCCTTGATCCGATCAAGCGCCGAGAGAACGAGGGTCACAGTTTCCGGTGTCGCGATCAGCGCGCCGTCGCGTACTTTGCCCAGCACATTCTCCGCCGCGTGGGCCACATGCTCCAGCCGCGGCAATCCGAGGAAGCCACAGGTGCCCTTGATCGTGTGCACCAGGCGGAAGATCAGCGAGAGTGTGTCCTTGTCGTCTGGCGTCCGCTCGAGCTTCACCAATGCGACGTCCAAATCGGCAATGCTCTCGTTGGTCTCGGTAAGGAAATCAGCGATCAGATCGTCCATGGCATGACCTCAGGGCCCGGCAGGATGTCAGGCGGTGTGTCATCCTTAGTCAGGGGGAACGAAGAAACGGTAAATTCGCCGGTCGCTCGGCGACCAACGTGTGCCTACGCGCTCGGGGCGAGCAGGAGGGGCGCGGCCATCCCGGCTTTATTTGCCGCCGGACCACAAGGCATCAGCATGGACAGGCGCCACTCAAGGTCGCGCGCCAGCAACACGACCAGCGGACCCAGGACGTGGCGCGCGTCCGCGTTGGCGAGCGCCACCGCGGCCGCCGCTGGATCGCCAAGGCTGGCGACCAATCCCAAAGGCCATTCGGCGCGCGGCCCGGCGATGGTGATCAGCAGGCCGGCGTCCAACGATCCGGACACGGCGACACTGCCGCTGCCCGCCACGCTGGCCGACGCGAGCATCAAGGCGTTCAGCACCAGCCGGCCAATCCGTGCCGGGAAGACACTGTCGGATGGCAGTTCCGAGAGATCCAGTTTGACTTTGCTGCCTACCAGAGCGGCGGCGTGATCACGCAGCGTCGCTATGTCGAGGTCCTCGGTCGCCTGTCCCCAGGCGGCACGCAGCAGCTTCAGGCGCTGGCCAAGCTCGATAACGGTCTGCTCCGCCAGGGCGACCGGCTCGCTGGCAGGTTGCTCTTCATGGGCGATTTCCAGAATGCCGATCAAGGCGGCGAGCGGACCGGCAAGGTCATGGCACAGGCGCGAAGCAAGAAGTTCGGCCAAATGCAGCGTGTCGCTTGTATCGTTCACGAGCGCTCTCCCCTGGTCGACCGAGAGCTATATGCCGAATTATTCACAATCCGTTGACGGATGCGGTGGGATATTGCGTCAGCCCCAGAAAAATCGCGAGTTAGCATTGGCCATTTGGCAGCCCGGCAGGCCGAATTTCACCGGCCCTTGAACCTCCGCCCCGGATGGCGCAATTCAAAGGCATGATCGATCCGTTCGGCCGGGCCATTAACTATCTGCGTGTGTCGGTGACCGACCGCTGCGACCTCCGCTGCGTCTATTGCATGGCGGAGGACATGACGTTCCTGCCGAAGCGGGATCTGCTGACGCTGGAAGAGTTGGATCGCATCTGCGCGGCGTTCATCCGGCTGGGCACCAACAAGATCCGCATCACCGGCGGCGAGCCTCTGGTCCGGCGCAACGTGATGTCGCTGTTCCAAAGCCTGGGTGACCGGCTTGGCGAGGGCGGGCTGAAGGAACTGACGGTCACCACCAACGGCACTCAGCTCACCAAGCTGGCAGAGGGGATGTACTCAGCAGGCGTGCGGCGGATCAACGTCTCGCTCGACACGCTGGACCCCGACAAGTTCGCCCGCATCACCCGCTGGGGCAAGATCGGCGCGACGCTGGACGGCATCTTCGCAGCCAAGGCTGCCGGCATGGCGATCAAGATCAATGCCGTGGCGATGAAGGGCGTCAATGAGGACGATTTCGACAGCATGCTCACCTGGTGCGGTGACCACGGCTTCGACCTGTGCCTGATCGAGACGATGCCAATGGGCGACATCTCCGGCGATCGCACGGAGCAATACCTACCGCTGTCTATCGTTCGCTCGCGGCTGCGCCGGCATTGGACGCTGGAGGAGACGGATTATCGCACCGGTGGACCGGCGCGTTATTTCAACGTGGCGGAAACCGGACGGCGCATCGGCTTCATCACGCCGATGACGCACAACTTCTGCGAAAGCTGCAACCGGGTGCGGCTGACCTGCACCGGAATCCTCTACATGTGCCTCGGCCAGGATGACGATGCAGATCTGCGGCGCGTGCTGCGAGCGGGTGCGACGGATGCTGAGCTGGAAGATGCGATCCGCGAGGCGATCAGCCGCAAGCCGAAGGGGCACGACTTCATCATCGACCGGCGGCACGACCGGCCGGCGGTGGCGCGGCATATGAGTGTGACGGGCGGTTAGCGCGTCACGTCGAATGCTTCTCTCTCGTAAGGCCGCGCGGGTCAGCCCAGCAGCAGGCGTCGGGCGTCATTGAGCGCCGAAGCAGCAGCATGCCGCAGGGCATCATCGCCCGCACTGCTGATGGGATGCGGGATCACCGCGAACGCGTAGCCGGAGAAGCCGAGCACGCGCGCCATCAATTCCGCCGCGCTGACAAAACGCGTCGTCATCACCGGCATCGCGGGGATGCCTAGACGATCAGCGGTGATGGAGTTATGCAGACTGCACGACGAACAACTGCCTCAGTCGCCAATACCAGTGACAACCGCGTGCCAGCGGGCGATCTCGTCGATGATATGCGTATCGGCCGGCGCGCTGAAATTGGATTTTTGGCGCAGGATCACATCCGCAACGCCGAGTTCGTCGCGCAGCATGCGATCCAAATGCGCGAAGAAGCCCTTGGTGCCTTCCTTGCCATTGGAAATGATCCCCACCGTCTTCCCGGCAAGCGACACCACGCGCGGTGCAGGCCTGCCGAGCGGCGGCGCGGTCTCATTGGTGGGATCGAGCACCTGCAACGTCATGCGGTCAGTTTCACTGTGCCGGTGGGCCACAGTCAACACAGGCGCCGACGGCGACCGTGACCGCTCGGCTCTTGTTGCCGAGCCATGGCGGGATCACCGCGCCGAAACCGCCGGCCGGACCGCCCGCGGCGACGACAAGAAGCTGCTCGGGTGAATTCGAGCGCGGCATATTCGGCGTCGCCGCGATCGCGTACCACCGCGGCCTTGCCACACTCGGCCCATTCGCGGCGGTGGATACGGGCACGCTGGTGAATGAAGCTGGCGATGTCCTGCTTGCTCCAGCCGGCGGCCTGCAAATGCTCGCGCAATTGCTTCGGGATGATCAACGCGTAATTGCCACCCCAGATCGAATAGTGACGCATGTTGGCGCGAATCTCGGCCGCGAAGGTCTCCAGGATTTCATGCGGCTCCGTCGTCCATTCGTTCATGATCTGCCGTGGCGCACCAGCCGCCATGACAGTTACACCTGAAACTTCCTGCGGCAGACCACGCACGGCGTGCAACGGCTGCCAGGTGGTGTCCTCCTCATCCTCGGCAACGCAGAAGCTGAACTTGCCCGGATGGCCGATCGTCGAACGGTCGATGCCACCGGGCCTCACCTCGAGGATGTTGATCAGCGCGAGACGAACAGCCCGGCCGATGACCGCGGTTGCGCGATCGCTGTTGCCCAAAGCGTTGAAGGTGCCGACAGCGCCGACTTCGCGGCGGATCGGCCCGTTCAGCACGATGAACACAGCGCAGCCGCCGGTGGATGCGGTGGCACCGTGCAGCAGGAAATCCAGTTGCAGCATCGCACTGATTGCAGTGACCACGACGGGAAAATGCATCGGCAAACAGCCGGCCATGACGGCATTGATCGCCAGTTTCTCGGCGGTGATCGCCACGCCGCGCACCGGTTCTATACCGATCAGCTGATGCGGCTGCATCATTGTCCACTCAAGGCAGGCACGCACTGCATCCTCGGTAGGTGGCACGATGGGAAGACCATCGGTCCAGCCGTTCGCGTGGTACAGCTCCTGCGCCGCATTGATGTCGGCGACGGAATAGCAGCGGGATGCGAGAGGCATGCTCATGTGCCGTGATAAGCGAAACGGGCCGCCGCCGGAGAGAATTTCCCCGGCGGCGGCCCGCTTCGGTCAGATTGCTGCCGTTGTGGTCAGGCGAGCTTCAGATTGGTGGCGGCGGCCTTGCCGCGCTCCATCGCGATGTCGTAGCTCACCTTCTGGCCGTCATTCAGGCCATTAAGCCCGGCGGCCTGAACGGCGGTGATGTGCACGAAGACATCCTTGCCGCCGTCTTGCGGCATGATGAAGCCATACCCCTTGGTTGCATTGAACCATTTGACGGTTCCAACGGCCATTGTCGTCACTCCTTCCGGTGCGCGTCCCCTGTCGCGCCAGTGGGGATGGGTGATTGCAAGGCGGAAAGTGCTCAGGCGAGCTTGAGGTTGGTCGCAGCGGCCTTGCCGCGCTCCATTGCTACCTCGTAGCTGACCTTCTGACCTTCATTCAGGCCACGCAGACCAGCCGCCTGCACTGCGGTGATGTGGACGAACACGTCCTTGCCGCCCTCTTGCGGCATGATGAAGCCGAAGCCCTTGGTCGTGTTGAACCACTTGACTGTACCGATAGCCATCGTCTGCGTTACTCTCCGTCAGGCGCATCGTGCAACAGCGCGCGATGCTGGTAGACAACCGGTCCTTTTGACGTCTTGAGGGCACCCGATTGACGGAGGCGCAGCAAGCCAAGCCAAAATGCGATTGCGTTGCGCAGTTGGCACAGAAACGTGCAGCGCTGTCAATCACAGCCAAGAACGTTAACAGTCCTGTGCGTTCGTTCCGGGTATAAAGTGAGAACGGTCGCAGAACCCAAATACTGACGCCTCAGAACCCTGCGCGCGTCCCACGCGCCGTCATCGCGCGTGCGAATTCTCCACCCGCTGCGATGGCACGGCGTCCAGCCGATAGTTCCGGATGGTAAATGTGCCAGACGTGGATCATCTCCGGCCAGATCTGCAGATCGACAGCGACATCGGCGGCACCTGCCACCTGCGCGAGCCGGATCGCATCGTCAAGCAAGGTCTCTGCCGCGCCGACCTGAATCAGCAAGGGGGCTAATCCACGCAAATCGGCATAAATCGGCGCAGCCAGGTGCGAACGTGGATCTGCACCATTGAGGTAATGTTTCGCCATGTCGAGGATGCCAGCGTGTTGTACCGTCGGATCGCTGGCCGCCTTGCTGACCATGCTTTCGCCGATTGCTTCCATATCCACCCACGGCGAAATCGGCCAGCCGCAGGCAGGCTGCGTCAATCCGGCATCTCGGATCGCCAGCATCGCGGCAACCACGAGCCCGCCGCCAGCAGAGTCACCGGCGATGGTGATGCTGCCTGGCTTAACACCGCTGCTCAACAGGAAGCGGTACGCGGCGAGCGAATCATCGACCGCGGCGGGGAATGGATGTTCCGGCGCCAACCGATAGTCGATCGCGAGGGTTCGCGCCCGCGCCGCGCGCCCCATCTCAGCGATCATGTGCCGGTGGCTGTCGAGCGAGCCGATGACATAGCCGCCGCCGTGCAGGAACAGGATTACCTTGCTGTCGTCGCAGTCGGGTGTGCGCGTCCACTCGGATTTCACGCCGTTCGCGCTGACCGGTTCGACCTTGACGTCAGTGGCCAGCTTGTACTGCAGACCGCGCGCATCAATGTCGCGGCGCCGCTGCATGAAGTCGTCCGAACGCACGCGCTTGGCGATGACGGCGCGGATGGCGGCGATTTCCGGATCGTGCATAGGTTCCTCCTGTGTCAGATGCCCAGCCGCTGGCGCATCTGCTTGCCGTTTTCGCGCCACCAAGCATCGACGATACCGACGTCCCAGCCCAAGCAGAAGTGCCGCACGCCCATCTTCTGGTACGGCTCGGCCTCAGCGGGGTCGCCGATTTCGACACGCGGGTGGATGCCCTTCTTCAAGGCCATCTCGATGGTCAGGCGCTCGGCCTTCACCACGTCAGGATGAGACCACTGTCCGGCGAGGCCGATGCTCATCGAATAGTCAGCCGGACCGAACTGCACCATGTCGATGCCCTTGACCGAAAGGATTGCGTCGAGGTCCTCGACGCACTGGCGCTTTTCCACCATCAACACGACAACGATATCGTCGAGCGCCTTGACATAATCCGTATTGCCGACGTCGTACACCATGCCGACATTGCGGCGCATGCCGACGCCATGCAGACCGCCGGAGTGCGGTGTCTCGGCACGCGTAGCACCTACGCACGCCCGCGCATCGTCCACAGTGCGGATGTCCGCGAACAACACGCTCTGGAAGCCCGAGCCAATGGCGCGCATCGCCTGATGCGTCCACTGCGTCTGTTCGAGCTTGATCATGCCGGTGAGGTCGGCGACTTCCAGGGCACGGCCGAAATTGTCGAGGTCGTGCATATCGAACGGCGCGTATTCGGCGGTGAACTCCACATAGTCATACTGCCCGCTGCGGCCGACCAGTTCGACCATCGTCGGCCAGGGCGCGAGCACGTGCGTGCCGAGCGTCGGCTTACCTGCTTCGAGCAATTCGCGGAATTTGTTCCGGCGCATGGACGTCTCCTCGGCGATCGAATGAGCTGGTTATATCACGCGCCTGAGGCGGCGACGAATGCGGGCATCACGACGCCCTCGGCTACGGTTGGAAACACCACGCGCACGTCGCCGCCGATTGTGAGCGATGGCGAGTTAGGCGGCACCAGCATGCGGCCATGCAATATCGGTCCCTCGGCCAGCGTCACGGCAGCGAATACATACGGTGCATCGGCGATGAACGCGTCGTGGCCGGGGCGATGCACCACGGTCCAGCTTTGCAGGCGCCCCTCACCGGATGCCTGCTGCCACGCGAGATCGCCACAACCGCAGAACGGACAGCAGGCGCGCGGATAGAACACGAAGTGGCTGCACGCGGTGCAGCGCTGCAGCATCAGCCGGTTGGCGCGGCAACCATCCCAGAACGGCCGGTTGATGTCGGTGATGCGTGGCTGTGGCCCGCCGCTCATCGTCAGTCTTCCCGTTCGATGATCGCCGCACTGCATGACAGGCCGCGGCCGTACGCGACCATGCCGTAGCCCGCGAGCATGCCTCGCTCGCAGCGTGCCTGCCGCGCGCCGCCTTCGCCGCGTAATTGCAGCACGCCTTCGACCACGCCGATCATGCCGCCGCTGGCACCGGCCTGGCCGGCGGAAAGCTGGCCGCCGCCGGTGTTGATCGGGAAGTCGCCTGAATAACGCGCGTCATGTGCGCGCAGGAACAAATGACTGCCGCCGCGCGGTGCGATGCCCAATCCTTCAAGCTGCAGGAATTCCATCACCGGATAGTCATCATAAAGCTGAGCAAAATGCATATCGGCCGGCTCGAGGCCGGCCTGCGCATAAATGCGCGGGGCGATGTCCTCGAAGCCGGTGCGCATGGAATACACATCGTTGGCGGGGAAGTTGTGCATTTCGCCGCCGCCAAGGATGCGGACCTTCGGCACGTCGAGTTCGCGCGCCACCCGTTCACTGGCGAGGATGATGCAATCGCCACCGGCACATGGCAGCACGCAGTCATACAGCCGCAGCGGTTCGGCAATCGGCCGCGCGTTCAGGTAGTCCTGCATGGTGAGCGGTGTCTTGAACAGCGCATTTGGATTGCCGAGCGCGTTGTGCCGCTGCGCCACCGGCAACCTGCCGAAGTCTTCCAGCGTGGCACCGAAACTCTCCATATAGAGTCGCGTGTGCAGCGCGAACACGCCGTTGGCGCCGCCGAAGCCTTGCGGTGCCAGCCAGTCGCGCACCGGACCGTTGAAGTGGTCCAGCATCTGGTTATGCGCGGCGACATCGAACACGTCCCCGGCAAGGATCGCGATCACATCGGCATCGCCGTCGCGGATCGCGCGCGCGGCATGCAGCATGCCGATGATACCGGATGCGCCGCCATACACGCCGTGAAACAGGAACCGAGCCTCGATACCGAAGTGCTCGGCGACGGTGGTGACGTTGTCAGGCGGCAGCACGAAGCAGGTGAGCGCCAGGCCCTGCACTGAACCGAATGGCAGGTGGGCCGAACGCAGCGCCGCGTCGAGCGCCTCCCACAGCACGCGGAAGATCGGCTTGGTGGAGCGCTTCTCGTAGCTGGCCTGGCCGGCGCCGACGATATAGACGCCAGCATAGGGATTTCCCGGCATCAGATGACCCCTGACTCAATGCCGGCGACGTTCAGCACAGTTCGCCGTAGCCCGGTCGCTCGGTGGCCATCCGCAGTCCTCGCGGCAGCCCTTTGCCGCCGCCGCCGCCAAACGGTGAGTGGAGCGTGTCCGGACGCATTCCCTGATAGACCCTGCCGATACTTGCTGCGATCTTCGGCCCGCCGACGCTGACGCGCAACGGACGCGCTCAACACAACCTTCTGCCAAGCCAGTCGAGGCAATAACGATATGGCCGCGCTCACCGGCATCGGTATTAACTGCCTGTCATCTGTGGACCATAAAGTTTCAACCGTTACCTACTGTATTGATGGATGGCTTGCCGTGAGCGATACTGTTAGGTTCCGTGACGCAAGCGAGCCGGCGCAAGATTGGCTGGGATTGCCTTGCATCGGATCGAACGTCGAGAAACGGAGAAAGCAGTAATGACGACGCCTAAGAGTTCGGTAACGCGCCGAAACGCCCTGAAGATCGGTGCCGCAGCCAGCGTGCTGCCGCTAGTGCATATTCGCTCCGGCCGCGCGGCCGGCAAGGTCTCTATCGGCTTCTGGGACCACTGGGTGCCAGGCGGCAACGACGTGATGCAGAAGCAGGTCAATGACTGGGCGCAAAAGAACCAGGTCCAGGCTCAGGCCGACTTCATCACCAGCACCGGCAACAAGCTGCAGCTTACCGGTGTGGCCGAGGCGCAGGCCAAGGCCGGCCACGACGCCTTGGCGTTCTTCAACTGGGATGTTTACAACGTTTCAGATGCGCTCGAGCCGATGGACGACGTCATGCAACGGCTGGTTGCGAAGAACGGCGCTGTCGATCCCACTTGCGAATACCTTGCAAAAGCCAAAGGTCATTGGGTTGCGGTGCCGTCATCATCCGGGACCCAGACCAAACCGCCCTGCGCGCGTATCGGCTGGTTCAAGCAGCACGGCCTGGACGTCCAGGCAATGTACCCGGCGAAAGAAGAGCACAACGCGCTGCAGGAACTCGTGGACCTGGGAAGAGTTCACCAAGTACGCCGAGGCCGCGACGAAGGACGGCATGACTTTCGCCCTCGGCATGGGCGGAGGCGTGAACACCGACGCCACCGACACGCATGGCGCGCTGTTCAAGGCGTTCGGCGCCACGCTGATCGATGCCAGCGGCAACATCCAACTTAAGTCGGACGCCGTTCATCAGGTGCTGGAATTCGCCCAGAAGCTGGTGAAATTCTATCCGGCCGACGCAGTCAGCTTCGACGATGCGTCGAACAATCGCGCTTTGATATCTGGCAAAAGTGCGCTGATATTCAATCCGCCGTCGGCCTGGGCAGTGGCGAAGCGCGATGCGCCACAGGTTGCGGCGGATTGCTGGACCTTCCCGGCGCCGGCGGGTCCGAAGGGACGCTTCGTGCCGAGCCTGAGCTACTTCTGGGCCGTGTATAAGTTCAGCCAGAACAAGCCGGCCGCGAAGGAACTGATCGAATACCTGATGCAGCCCGAACAGGTCGAGCAGCGCTGCATCGCCACGTCGGGTTACGACATCCCACCCTATGCCGGGCTGCATGACTTCAAGGTGTGGGCCGAGGTGGAACCGCCAAAGGGCACCGTGTTCAACTATCCAAATCGTCCGTGGCACAACCAGCAGGGCAGCCTGGCGGCGGCCGAAGCGTCACCGGACATCGCAGTGCAGATCTACAACCGCGCGATACACAACCAGATGATGGCGCGGCTGAAGCAAGGCCAGAGCATTCCGCAGGTCATCGCCTGGGCACAGGATGAATTGGAGGGCTTCGCACGCTGACCGGAAATCGGCTAAAGCTAGGCTAAGTTGGCTATCGCCCTGGCCGGATCAGTCCGGCCAGGGCACTGCCGATGGCTACGAACGACGAGCCGTCACAAGACGGCCAGGGGCTGATTAAGGGAGAACGGAACCATGACAATATCCAGTCGAATATCGCGCCGCGGCGCCTTGAAACTGACCGCGGCGGCAACCGCGCTGCCGCTGGTGCACATCCGCACTGCCGGCGCCGCCGGCAAGCTGAGTATCGGCTTCTGGGACCATTGGGTGCCCGGCGGCAACGACATCATGCAGAAGCAGGTCAATACCTGGGCAGAGAAGAACAAGGTCGACGTCACCGCCGACTTCATCACCGGCAACGGCAACAAATTGATGATGACCGGCGTTGCCGAAGCCCAGGCGAAAACCGGGCACGATGTCTATACGTTCTACAACTGGGACGTGTTCAATAGCCATGATTCGCTGGTGCCGATGGATGACGTGGTCAAGTACCTGACCGGCAAGTACGGTGCGGTGAATGCGACCGCCGAATACCTCGCGAAGCAGAAAGGCGTCTGGACTGCGGTGCCAAGCAGTTCTGGCACGCAGGCCAAGCCGCCATGCGCCCGTGTCGAGTGGTTCAAGAAGAACGGCCTCGACGTAAAGGCGATGTACCCGGTCAAGCCCGAACATACCGCTGCGATGGATAGCTGGACCTGGGACACGTTCCTGAAGTACGCCGAACTCGCCCAGAAGGATGGGATGACCTTTGGCCTGGGGATGGGCGGCAGCACCAATACAGATGCGACCGACACGCATGGTGCGCTGTTCGCCGCTTTTGGCGCCAAGCTGATCGATAAGGATGGCAACGTCACGCTCGATACACCCGAGGTGATGCAGTGCCTGGAGTTCGCACAGAAGCTGACGAAATTCTATCCGGCCGACGCGGTGAGCTATGACGATGCGTCGAACAACCGGGCGCTGATTTCCGGCAAGACCGCACTGATCTTCAATCCGCCGTCCGCCTGGGCGGTGGCGAAGCGAGACGCGCCGGACGTGGCGAAGGATTGCTGGACGTTCTCCACGCCGCTGGGTCCCAAAGGACGCTTCGTGCCGACGGCGACATTCTTCTGGGGTGTGTTCCAGTTCAGCAAGAACCAGCAGGCGGGCAAGGAACTCATCACCTTCCTGATGGAGCGCGAACAGGTAGAGGAACGGGACAACGGCGTGGCCGGCTACGATCTGCCGCCGTTCGACGGCATGTTGGATTTCAAGATCTGGGAGACGGTCGAACCCCCCGCCGGCACGGTTTACAACTACCCGATCCGCAAGTGGCACGATGCCAAACCCAGCCTCACATCGTCCGAAGCGGCACCCGAGGTGGCGGTGCAGGTCTATAATCGGGCTATCCACAACCAGATCATGGCGAGGATCAAGGAAGGCCAGTCGATCAAGCAGGTTACGGCCTGGGTGAAGGACGAATTGGAGGGCTTCGCTCGCTGACGGTTGCGTTTGAAACGGCCGCACGGTTGGCGTTGCACATCGCAACGTCAACCGCTAGCGTGATCGGAAGAACAATATGTTACCCCGTCATCCTTTTGCCTGATATTTTGGCAGGGGTACGGTCGTCGAGGGCGGAATAATCGCCGTGGACAGGGGTATGGCTTTGGTCTGCATCCGGTCCATGCCGGGTGCCATGGGAGGTGCGTAAATGGCGAGGCTGCATAGCGGCTCGCATCATAGCTCATCATACGAGGAGGCCCTGCCGGGCAGCCTGTCGCCGACGCGCGCGCGGATCGGTGGAATGCGCATGATTTGCCGGGAATACCCGCCACAGCGGCGGACCACAGGAGGATGGAATGGCTGACGGCACGAGCGTCCCTGCCGGAGTGATGTCGCCCGCATTGTCGGGCACCCGCCGTGCGGGCAGCATGAAACGCTTCGCTCAGCGTCGATCGACGACAGCGTTCTTGCTGTGCCTGCCGCTGATCCTGCTGGTCGCCGGTTTCGTTGTGTACCCAGCATTATACGCGATCTGGCTCAGCATGCTGAACAAGAAGATGACGGCGTTCGTGGGTCTAAGTAATTTCGCGTTTTTGCTGAAGCGCAATACCTTCCAGCTCGTCATCTTCCAAAGCTGCCTGTTCGCGGTCTGCGCCGTGATCTTTAAGGCTCTTCTGGGGTTCATCATCGCCCATCTGATGCACAACATCCCGGGCAAGAACCAGCGCATCTGGCGCGGCCTGCTGCTGGTGCCGTGGGTGGTGCCACTGGCGCTATCGACCCTGACCTGGTGGTGGATGTTCGATCCGTCCTACTCCGCGTTCAACTGGATCCTGAACCAGTTCGGCCTGGAATCGGTCCCTTGGCTTGGCGTCGGCTGGGTGGCGCGTTTCTGCACCATCACGGTCAATGTCTGGTTCGGCACCCCGTTCTTCATGATCATGTACCTGGCAGCGCTGAAGTCAGTTCCCGAACAGCTCTATGAAGCAGCGGCAATCGACGGAGCGGGCCCCGTGCAGAAGCTGTTCTTCGTCACCCTGCCGATGATGCGCAACATCATCGCCATCACCGTGCTGTTCAGCCTGATCGTGACCTTCGCCGACTTCGATATCGTCCGCATCCTGACCGGCGGCGGCCCACAGGACATGACGCACGTGTTCGCCACCTACGCCTTCCAGGTCGGCATCCAGTCGGGTGACATTCCGCTCGGCGCTTCGGTCAGCCTGTTCATGTTCCCGATCCTCGCCATCTCCGCATTCTTTGTGCTGCGTGGTGTGACGCGTCGCAGCAGGGAGATCGCAGCATGAGCTCGACAACGGCGAACGGCGTCGTGGTTCCGAATACCGGGCGCAAGCGCAAGAGCCTGCACAACCAGCGGGTCTGGGCGCTATGGGGCAGCTACATCGCGCTCAGCGTGTTCGTGGTGATCTTCCTGGTCCCGCCATTCTATACGTTGATGACCAGCCTCAAGTCGTCAGCCGAGATTTCGGCACAGCAGGGCAGTCCGTGGTTTGTTCATCACCCAACGCTCGAGAACTTCTGGTACCTGATCACCTATCCGAACTTCCAGATCTACTACCTCAACTCGGTGTTGATCACGATCGTGGTCGTCGTCCTCAGCATGACCATAGCGATTCTTGCCGCCTTTAGCCTCGCGCGTATGGGCTTTTGGGGCAGCCAGGCGCTCAGCACCGGGGTGTTCCTGACTTATCTGATCCCGGCCTCACTGCTGTTCCTGCCGTTGTTCAAGGTGATCGGCTGGCTTGGGCTGATCAATAATGTCTGGTGCCTGGCAATCCTGTACCCGACGCTGGCGGTGCCATTCTGCACCTGGATCATGATCGGTTACTTCAGCTCGATCCCGAAGGAGCTGGACGAGGCTGCGCTGATCGACGGCGCCGGATATCTGCAGATGCTGTTCAAGATCTTCATCCCGGTGGCGATGCCAGGCATCATTGCCGCGACGATCTTTGCCTTCACCGTAAGCTGGGGCGCTTTCCTCTATCCGCTCGCGTATCTCTACACGGCAAACCAGATGGTGCTGACCGTCGGCATCATCAGTGACCTGATCCGCGGTGACGTGTTCCTATGGGGCAAGATCATGGCCGCGGTGGTGCTTGCGTCCCTCCCGCCGATACTGATCTACGCCTTCCTGATGGACTACTATGTGGCCGGGCTGACCGCCGGCGCGACGAAAGGCTAGCCTTAACCGCAAATCACGAGGAAACGATACGATGGCTGAAGTCTCCTGCCGCAAGGTAGTCAAGAACTACGATGGCGGCGTGCAAGCGGTTAAGGGCATCGACCTGGAAATCGCGGACCGCGAATTTGTCGTGCTGGTCGGGCCCTCGGGCTGCGGCAAATCCACCACGCTGCGCATGATCGCCGGGCTGGAAGAAATCACCGAGGGCGAGATCTGGATTGGCGGCGACGTGGTGAACGATGTTCCGCCGCGTGACCGCGACATCGCCATGGTGTTCCAGAACTATGCGCTGTATCCGCACATGAGCGTATTTGACAACATGGCGTTCGGCCTGAAGCTGCGGAAGTTCCCGAAGGACGAGATCAAACGCCGGGTGGACGAAGCCGCGCGCATCCTCGACATCGGACCGCTGCTGGATCGCAAGCCGCGCGCCCTGTCTGGCGGTCAGCGTCAGCGCGTCGCGATGGGACGCGCCATCGTGCGCAACCCGAAGGTGTTCCTGTTCGACGAACCGCTGTCGAACCTGGATGCCAAGCTGCGCGTGCAGATGCGCACCGAAATCAAGAAGGTGCACCAGACGGTGCGCACGACCACGGTCTATGTGACGCACGACCAGGTGGAGGCGATGACACTGGCCGACCGCGTGGTGGTGATGAACGGCGGAATCATCGAGCAGGTGGGTTCGCCGCAGGATCTGTACCACAACCCGGCGACGCGCTTCGTTGCGGGATTCATAGGCTCACCGGCGATGAACTTCCTGCCCTGCCGCGTGCAGGACGGCACCGGTGGCGGTCTGGCGGTGCGCGTCACCGACCAGATCGTGCTGCCGGTGCCCCCCGCGCGCGTTGATCGCTATGGCAAGTACAAGGGCCGCGAGATGGTGCTCGGGCTGCGGCCGGAGCATCTGTTCGAGTACCACGAAAACGGCCGCCCAGGTTGGGAGCGCGTGGAACTACCGGTCGATGTGGTCGAGCCGATGGGCATGGAGACGATGGTCCACTTCTTCATCGGGCACGACCCGGTGTGTGCGCGCGTTGATCCGGCGACCCATGCGGAGCCGAATGAAATGCTGCCGCTGACGGCCGATTTGAACCAGATGCACCTGATGGAGCCGGATAGCGGGCGCGTGGTTTAGGACCACTGCCGGCGTTGCGCTGACCTCCCCCGCACGGGGGAGGTGTACTAGACGTCCACGACGACGTATTGTTCTTCAACGGTGACGGGCACCGTCTCTGCCACATAGGGGCCTTGCACGACACGCTGCCCCTCGGCGACCTCTACCGGATAGCTGCGCACCTGAATGCGTTCCGGTTCGCAGTAGGACTGGCCCGTGCGCACATCGAATTCCCAGCCGTGCCATGGGCAGCGGATGATCTCGCCCTTGCGCGAATACTTGTAATGGCCGGGTTCGTCGGATTCGATCAGGCCGGTAAGAATGCCCTCGCACATCGGGCCGCCCTGATGGGGGCAACGGTTGAACAGGCCAAAGAACTCACCATCGAGATTGAAGACAGCGATCGACCGGCCGCGCACCGTGACCAATTTGCGTTCACCGGGCGGGATCTCCGATACCTTGGCGACGACGTGTTTGCTCATGCGCCCAGTCCATACACCGAGCGTGCATTGTCGCGGTAGACCATACGCCGTTGCTGCTCGGTCATCTGCGCCTTGAACGCGGTTTCCGGATCGTCGAAGTCCCAATGCGGATAGTCGGTTGCGAACAGGATGCGGTCCCAGCCGATCCATTCGAGCACGCGCAGGATGTCTTCCGGCCGTTCCGGCTCGTCCATCGGCTGCGTGGTGAACCACACCTGATTACGGATGTAACTGGACGGTGGCTGCGTCAGATGCGGCACTTCGTCCTTCATGCGCGCCCATTGCCGATCGAGCCGCCAGTAGAGTGACGGAACCCAAGCGAGACCCGCTTCGACGATGACGACTTTCAGCGCGGGATAACGCGCCAGCACACCTTCGCAGACCAGGCTGGTGACGAGCGCCTGCTGCGACATGGAGACCTCGTGGTGCTCCTCGGTGTAGTACGAAGGCCAGCCGGCCGCTGTCACCGCATGCCCGTTGGTGCCGGAACTGTGCAGGCCAATCGGCAGGTTGTGCGCCTGCGCCGCTTCGTAGATCGGCCAGTAACGTCGGCGGCCAAGCGGCTCGATCGAGTGCGTAACGAGCGAGACCTGCGCGAAGTCGGGATTGCCGGCCCAGTGCTCGATCTCGGCGACTGCCGCGGCGGCGTCTTCGCCGGGCACTACGATCGCGGCCTTGAGGCGCTGATCCTTCTGCGTCCACTCGTTGTACTGCCATTCGTTGATGGCACGGCACAACACCGGCGCGAGCTCCTGGTTGCGCTGATCCATTCCCGTCGGCGACAGCAAGTGCAGGAGCCCAGCCTCGATCCCGTAGCGATCGAGCAACTGCTCTTGCAGGAAAGCAAGATCCGAGCCGGGCGGCCCGCCGTTATGCGGCCAGGAATCCTTGCGCGACAGCGCCGGTGCCGCCTTGAAATACGGCGACGTACCGGTGAACGGAGAGGGCCGCCGCGACCCGTAGGTTGCCAGATGCTCGCGCCAGCGCGCCGGCAAATAGGGATCAAGATCCTTGGGCGACCGCATCGCGTGATGCACATCGCAGTCGATGATGCCGAGCCTGGTCTGTTGCGTCGGAGCGCGGTCCAGCAGTGTGGCGCTCATTGCAGCGTCTCCTTCAGTCGCGGATAGGTTTCCAGCGGATTGTCCACCAGCAGTCGTTGCAGCAGCGACGCAGACAGCCCAGCGGGCAGCGCTGCATCGCCATCGAAATGCCAGTGCGGATAGTCGGTCGAGAACAGCAGGAATCGGTCGGAACCGATCTGCTCGATGGTCTGTTCCATCTGGATAGGATCGGGCGGCGCATCGGACGGCTGCAAGGTAAACCGGACATGATCGCGGATGATCTCGGCCGGTGCGCGATCCACCCAGGGAACTTCGGCCCGCATCGCCCGCCAGGTCTTCACCGCACGCCACATGAACTGCGGCAGCCAGGTGAAGCCTGCCTCCGCCAGCACCACCGTCAGGTTGGGAAACTTGCTGAACACGCCCTCTGAGATCAGGCTGAGCAGCTGCGCCTGGAAGGCGTGCGAGCCCACCACGTAGTCCTCCAGATAGTAGGACGGCCAGCCGTTCTTGGTGGTGGCATGACGGAACGTGGTGCCCGCGTGGATGCATACCGGCAGGCCGTGCCGCTCGGCCGCGGTATAGATCGGCCAGTGCTGCCGCTTGCCGAGCGGCAATTCACCACCGGCCGGCAGCAGCACCTGCACGAAGCGTTTGTCGGCGGCGCAGCGATCGATTTCGGCGGCGGCGAGTTCAGCGTCCTGCACCGGCACAATGATCGATGCGCGCAGCCTCGGTTCCTTGTCCAGCCATTCGGCGGCGATCCAGTCGTTGATGGCGCGGCACAGCGCCGCGGCAAGGTGTACGTTGAACACCGCCTGAGCGCCATACAGGCAGTTGAGGATCGCAAAGCGCGAGTGGAACGGCGCGAGCACATGCTCTTGCAGCAACCCTAGATCGCTGCCCGGCTTGCCGCTCGCCGGACGCCAGTCTGGGCGGCCATTGGCAGGAACATTCACCGGATAGCTCATTGGATCGAGGCCATCGATCCCACGAATGGTGACCTGCTCGCGCCAATGTTCTTCCAGATAGGGCAGCAGCGCATGCATCCCAGGCACGGCCGGATGCACGTCGCAGTCAATGGCGCCAACCGCCGGAAAAGCCAAGACAAAACTCCTTCGCCGTGACCTGGAACGCTACAACCCGCGCTGCGTTGCCGCAACGCCTTGACCCTGGCAAAACGGACCATCAAGCTGACTTGTCAACTCGTCCGGGATATCGGGAGAAGCGTCACAATGAAGGCATCGCGGATTGCCATCGCCATCATGGCGGCTGGCCTGTGGTCTGTGCCGGCCAGCGCCGACAGCATCAAGTTCGGTGGCATCCTGCCACTCACCGGTCCGGGGGCGCTGATCGGCACGGCCGAAATGCATGGCATCCAGTTCGCCGTCGATCAAGCGAATGCCAAAGGCGGCGTGCACGGCCAGAAGATCGAGGTGCAGTTCGAGGACAATCAGGCAAAGCCGGACCAGTCCGTATTGTCGTTCAACAAGCTAACCGACCTCGAGCATGTCGCTGTGGTGTTCACCGGATATTCCGGTCCAACGCTCGCCATGGCGCCGCTCGCCACGCGCAAGAAGGTGCTGTTGGTGAATGCGGGCGCGCAGGCGGACGCGCTGGCCAAGGCGTCGCCGTATCTGATCAACACGCTGCCAACGATTGGTGACGAGATCGCCGTGCTGTCGAAATATCTGATTGGCGACGGCACGAAGAATGCCTCGATCATGTTCGAGAATGACGCCGCCGGTATGTCTGGGCGCGACGACTACCTGAAGTCGTTCCCCGATGCCGGAGGCAAGATCCTCGCGCAGGAAGCGACGCAGTTCGGCCAGACCGATTTCCGCCCTGCCCTGTTGAAACTGGCGGATTCCAAGCCGGATGTGATGCTGGTGGCGATCACCGCCGGACTGCTGCAGATGGCGCAGCAGTACCACCAGCTTGGGCTGAAGTTCACCGTTGCCGGCACGACGTTCTTCGCTGACCCGGCGACGATTGCCGATCCGTCGTCGGCGGGCTTCGTGCACACGCAGTTGCGGATCGATGCACCGCCCGATCTCGCGGCGCAGTTCAAGGCCAAATACGGCGTCGATATGGAGTTCTTCGCCAAGCAGGTACTACAACGCCGCGCAGATCGTGCTGACCACGCTCGACAAGGTGCTGTCCGAGAACAAGCCGGTGTCCGGCGAAGCCCTGCGCGACACGCTGTTGCAGATCGGCAAGTTCCAGGGGCTGATCCCACTGGAATTCAAGACCAACACCGCCAGCGTGCCGCTGGACATCAACATCATGCGCGACGGCAAGGACGAGACGCTGAAGCAGTTGCAATAGACAGAGGCGTGGTTCCAGTGGCGTTTTCGTCATGGCCGCCCTTGTGGCGGCCATCCACGTCTTTCTTGCACACAGCACATAAAGACTCGAGTAGTTGGAACAAGTCCGGTCACGGCGAGGCGGGTCGGTGCTAGCACTCCAACTGCTTGCCACCGGGCTGGTGACCGGTTGCGCGCTGGGCGTCGTGGCAATCAGCTTCTCGCTGGTGTACGCAACAACCAAGATATTCCATGTGGCGCACGCTGGCATCTATACGCTCGGCGGCTATCTGGCATGGTCGATGCTGCAATATCATGCACCGCTACTGCTCGCCGTACTCGTACCGATCGCCATCTGCACCGCGCTCGGCGCGTTGATCCAGAGCCAGCTCTATGCGCGGCTGGAACGTCGCCGCGCCACACATCTGGTGGTGCTGATCGCATCGCTCGGCGTGCTGGCTGTGATCCAGAACATTGTCGCAGCCGTCTATACCCCGAACATCCTGCAGTTCCCGTTGGCCTGGAGCAGCGAGGTCGTGCCGCTTGGCCCGGTGCGGCTGACCTATACGCAGCTTCTGACCATCGTGATCAGCGTTGCCGCATATATCGGCACCATGCTGTTCGCGCATCGCACGATCCTGGGCAAACGCATCCGCGCGGTCGCGTCCAACCCGATGCTGGCCGACATCACGCGGTTGCAGCCGCAGACCGTATATATCTATGTGATCGCCATCGCATCGGCGCTGGTCTGCCTGCCGGGAATCCTGGTGCCACTTGATCTTGGACTGCAACCGTATAACGGCGTGACACCACTGCTGACCGCCACCATAGCGATGATCGCCGGCGGCGTCGGCAGCATCACCGGTGCCTTCGTGCTTTCGGTGGCGATTGCCGTGGTGCAGAACCTCTCGCTGCTGGTGATGCCAGGTGAGTGGAGTATCGGCGTCACCTTCTTCGTCTTCGTGATCTTCATGCTGTTCCGGCCGACCGGGCTGTTCGCGGCGGCGCGCTGATGGATTTCCTCTACAGCTACATCGTATTAGCCGAGATCTACGTCCTGCTCGGCCTGTCCACCAACCTGCTCGTCGGTATCGTCGGCATTTTCTCGGTGTCCCAGGCGGCGGTGTTCGGCGTGGGCGCGTATATCGTCGCGCATTTCCTGATGGCGAATGCCGCCCTGCCATTCATTCCGTCGCTGGCCATCGCGGCAGCCTGCTGCGTCGCGCTGAACATCCTGGTGACGCTGCCGTCGCTGCGCGTCTCCGGCGACTATTTCGTGGTCACCTCGTTCGGCATCCAGTTGCTGGCGACCGCGGTGTTCACCAACTGGACCGCAGGCACCGGCGGCGCGAACGGTCTACCCGGCATACCGCCGCCCGACGTGTTCGGCTGGGAAGTCGATACCACGCTGCAGTACGTGCTGCTTTGCACAGTCGCCTCGGCGCTGGGCTGCCTGTGTTTCTGGCTGATCATGCGAGCGCCGTTCGGCCGCTTGCTGCGCGCGATCCGCGAGGATGAAACCGCGGTTGCGGCAGCCGGCAAGAACGTACTGCGCGCGAAGGTGTCGGCGGCGGCGCTGGCCGGCGCATTTGCCGGCACGGCTGGCGGGCTGTACGCGACGTTCCTCAGCTTTATCGATCCCTCTTCATTCGACCTGGACGCATCGATATTGCTGCTGACAATGATCGTGGTCGGTGGCGCGCGCACGCTGGCGGGGTCAATCATCGGGCCCTTCCTCCTGCTTGCCTTGCCACAGGTGCTGACACTGGTGGACATCCCCACCACGATCGCCGCGGCCGCACGGCAACTGATCTATGGCGTGCTGCTGATCGCGTTCATGCTGTTCCGTCCGCAGGGGCTGGCGGGGGAGCGGCTGTGATGGTGCCCGGCGCGACGTATCTACAGGTGAATGATCTCGACCATCATTTCGGCGGTCTTCGCGCGCTGCGGGAGTGTACCTTCAGCATCGAGCAGGGGCGCATCACCTGCCTGGTGGGCCCGAATGGCGCGGGCAAAACGACGATATTCAATGTCATCACCGGGTTCCTGAAGCCCGACGAAGGCAGTGTGGCCTTTCGCGGCCGCAAACTGGATGGGCTGCGGCCGCAGGCGATCGTGCACGCCGGCATTGCACGCACCTTCCAGAACCTGCGGCTGTTCACCGACCTGACCGCACTGGACAATGTGATGGTTGGCATCGGCAGCCAGTTCGGCGAGGAGCCGATCGGCGCGATATTCCGCCCGCTGCACACGGCGCGTGCGCAGAAGCAGCGGCGTGAGACAGCGCTCGCTACGCTGGAGCACGTCGGCCTCGCCGACCGTGCCCATGACCTGGTGCGCAACCTCTCGTACGGCGAGCAGAAACTGCTGACCGTCGCGCGCGTGCTGGCGACCGGTGCGGAACTGCTGCTGCTGGACGAGCCGGCGTCCGGCTTGTCGGCCGGCGCGCTGGATGCGGTGATGGCGCTGCTGCGCCGCTTGCAGTCCGAGGGCAAGACGCTGCTGGTTGTCGAGCACAACACCCGCGTGGTGCAACAGATCGCCGATGACGTGCTGTTCCTGCACCAAGGGCACTTGATGGCGCAGGGCACGCCGGAGCACATCATCAGCGATCCCGCGTTGGCCGAGATCTATTTCGGCGGGGCGCTGTGATGCTCCAGTTGTCTGGGCTCGCCGCGGGCTATGGCGCGAAGACGGTTATCTCCGATGTGTCGTTCGCGCTGGAGCCGGGACAGATCCTGGCGTTCCTCGGCCACAACGGTGCCGGAAAAACCACGACTCTGAAAACGGTGATGGGCTTGCTGCCGCCGCGCGCCGGCAAGCTGGTGTTCGACGGCCAAAGCATCGACCGGTTGGACGTGTCGCGTCGCGTTGCCCTGGGGCTACGGCTGTTGCCCGAAGGCCGCGGCATTTTCCCCGACCTGAGTGTGGGTGAAAACATCGACGTTGTCGCCGCACGCAATGCGACAGGTTCACCGATGTTCGGCATCGCCGACGTGTATCGGCTGTTCCCGGTGCTGGAGGAACGGCGCACCACGCGCGCCGGCAGCCTGAGCGGTGGCCAGCAGCAGATGCTGGCGCTGGGTCTGGCGATCCTGGGCACGCCGCGCTGTCTACTGCTGGACGAACCGTCCATTGGACTGGCCCCGAACCTGGTTGAGCGGCTGTTCCAGCAAGTCCACGACGTCTGCAAGTCGCACGCCATGACCTCGATCCTCGTGGAGCAGAACGTCGCGGCGGCAATGAAGATCGCCGATCGGGTGATCATCATGAATAACGGGCAGATCGTGTTCGACGGCTTGCCACAGGAGGCCCGCGAGTTCGAATTTCTGGCACTACTTCTGACCGCATCTGCCTTGACGCCCCGCGTGGCGCTGTCCGACAGTGCAGCGGACGGGGCGAGGGAGACCAGAATGAAAACGCGGCTTTTGGCAGCAGCGACGCTGCTCGGTCTGATCGCCGGAAGCGCGCAGGCTCAGGTCAAGATCGGCGCAATCCTGTCGATCAGCGGACCTGGTGCGGCGATGGGTGTCGGCTACAAGGGCGCGTTCGATCTGTTCCCCAGCGAAATCGCCGGGGAGAAGGTCGAGTACATTGTCCGCGACGATGCCACCGACGCGAGCACCGCCTTTACCATCGCCCAGAAGATGATCAACGAGGATCATGTCGACGCACTCATCGGCCCGTCGCTGACCGCATCGGATGCTGCCGTCGCCCCGCTCGCCAATCAGGCGAAGGTGCCGATGCTGGCAATGGCGCCGTACGAATACGACCCTCAGAAGCAGCCCTATACGTTCAACGACGCGCAGCCGCTTTCCCTGATGGTCGCCGCGGTGTTCAAGTACATGCAGCAGAAAGGTGTGAAGAACATCGGCTATATCGGCTTTGCCGATGGCTGGGGCGATCAGGGTCCTCGCGGCGACCAAGCGGTCGGCCGGCACCGAAGGCATCAGCATCCTCACCGATGAGCGCTATGCGCGCACCGACACAACCTGCGACGCGCAGACACTGAAGCTGATCAGCGTGCATCCGCAGGCGGTGATGATGGGCAACTCGGCCACACCAGCCGCATTGCCGGTGGTTGCGCTGCGGCACCACGGCTTCAAGGGCGCGATCTACGGTAACCACGGGATCGTGTCGCCTGCCTTCATCAAGGTTGGCGGCGCGGCAGTGGAAGGTGTGATTGCTGTTACCTCGCCGGTCGTCGTCACCGAGCAACTCGCGGACAACAATCCGCTGAAACCAGTCGCCGCGGCGTTCGCCAAGGACTACGCGGCGAAGTTCGGTGCGCAGGGGCTGAGCCCGTTCGCCGGCTACAGCTACGACGCGATGCTGCTGCTGAAGGCCGCGATCCCCGAGGCGTTGAAGACTGCGAAGCCCGGCACGGAAGAGTTCCGTGTGGCGCTGCGCGATGCGTTGGAAAAGACGCATGAACTGATCGGGGTGAGCGGCGTCTATGACATGTCGCCCACCAACCACAACGGCCAGGATGCACGGGCCGCGGTGCTGGTCGAGGTAAAGGATGGCGCCTGGAGGGCAATCCAGTAAACTCGTTCATCTTTCTTGCCCTGCTGCAAGACGGCATCACTACCGGCGCGATCTATCTGCTGCTGGCGGTCGGGCTGCTGATCACCTTCTCGGTGACGCGCGTGATCTTTGTGCCGCAAGGCGACCTGCTGGCGTTCGGTGCGCTGACTGCGGCCACACTGCAATCCGGTCACGTGCCGGGTACGCTCTGGCTGCTCGACGGAATGTCGCTGCTGGCACTGCTGACATCGCGGCGCATCGTCGCATGGGGCGTGTACCCACTGGCGGTGACAGCGGCGACGTGGTTCCTGGCACGCTACGAGCAGCCGGCGATCTCGATACTGCTGGCGCTTGCTATCGTGACGCCAATGGGTCCCTTGATCTGGCGTTTCGCATTCCGTCCGGTGGCCGATGCATCAGGTACTGGCGCTGCTGATCGTCGCGATGGCATTGCACTTCGTGCTGATTGGCCTGGGCCTGGTGTTCTTCGGACCAGAAGAAGCCAGCGCGCCGGCCCTGACCGATACCAGCTTCGAGCTGGGACAACTGAACATCTCCGGGCAATCGATCTGCGTATTGGCAAGTGCGGTGCTGCTTGTTGTCGGTCTGCGCTGGTTCTTCGGCACCACGATGCGTGGCAAAACGCTGCGCGCCGCCGCCTCGGATCGATTGGGCGCGCGCCTCGTCGGCATCGATGCCAACGCGACTGGTGCGCTGGCGTTCGGGTTCGCTGCATTCATCGCCGCTTTGGCCGGCGTGCTGATCGGCGCCGTGACGCCGCTCTCCTATGACGCGGGATTCGATATTGGCCTGAAGGGTTTTGTCGCGGCGATCATGGGCGGACTGGCATCCTATCCCCTGGCCGCCACCGGTGCTTTGCTGGTTGGTGTGCTGGAGTCGCTCGGCAGTTTCTGGGCCAGCGCTTACCGCGAGGTCATCGTGTTCACCTTGCTGATTCCGGTCCTTGTCTGGCTGTCGCTGCGCGCCGGTTCCGGCGAGGAACGAGCGTGAAGTCAGCAATGTGGCCAGCATTGCTGGTCATCGTGCTTGCACCCCTGCTGCTGCCGCCGTTCTACGTGACTCTGGCAGGCTACATCGGCCTGGCCACTATCGTCGCGCTCGGTCTCGTGCTGCTGACCGGCGTTAGCGGACAGACCTCGTTCGGCCAGGCGAGTTTTGTTGGGCTTGCGGCGTATGCGACAACTCTGCTGACCAAACTCGCCGGCATGCCTTCGATTGTGGGGCTGCTCGCTGGTCTGGCACTGACTGGTGTCATCGCATGGCTGCTCGGACTGATCACCGCGCGATTGTCGGGGCATTTTCTCGCGTTGGTATCGGTGGCCTGGGGGATCTCGTTCTTTTCGCTTTTCGGCACGCTGCCCTGGCTGCACGGTTTCAACGGCATCGGCGACATACCACCGCTGTCGCTGGGCCCACTGTCAGCCGCTGATCAGCGGGTAAATCTCGGTGTGATCCTGGCAGTGGTCGCGATCGTGATGATGATGTCGGCCAATTTGCTCGACAGCCGCATGGGACGTGCGATCCGTACGCTGAATGGTGCGCGATTGATGGCGCAAAGCATGGGCATCGACACGGTTCGGCTCAGCCGGCAGGTGTTCGTGATTGCCGCACTCTATGCGGGCGTGGCCGGCTTCCTGTTTGCGCACTTCCAGCGCTTCATCAGCCCGACGCCATTCGGCCTCGGCACCAGCATCGATTATCTGTTCATGGTGATCATCGGAGGTGCCGGATCGCTGTGGGGTGCGCCGATTGGCGCGGCGTTGGTGGTAGTATTGCGCGATCAGTTCAACGACTGGGTCCCACGCATCACCGGCCGTGCCGGCGACTTCGAGGCGCTTGTGTTCAGCCTGGTGGTGATCCTGCTGCTGCAACGCGCGCCAGATGGGCTGCTGCCACTGTTCTTGCGGCTGCGATCACGAAACACCGGAAAGACCATGCTGCCCGCACCTGTAGCCGCTGAGGAAGTGGCATTGAAGGTTCCACCACCTGGTGAAGAGTTGCTCGCGTTGGAGTCGGTATCGCGATACTTCGGCGGCCTTGCGGCAAATCGCGACGTCAGCTTTCGGGTCCACGCGAACGAAATCGTCGCGCTGATCGGCCCGAACGGTGCGGGCAAGACAACTCTGTTCAACATCATCAGCGGCGTGTTGGAGCCAAACAGCGGAAGTTTGCGGCTTTACAATGCGCCGCTCGGTAAGCTGTCCGCACATCGCATCGCCGCCATGGGTGTGGCGCGTACATTCCAACATGTGCGCTTACTGGGGCAACGCAGCGTGCTGGAGAACGTCGCCATTGGCGCTCATCTGTCGGGCCGCGCGGGGCTGCTGCATTCGATGCTGCGGCTCGATCGGAAGGAAGAAGCCGCGGTGCTGTGCGATGCGCGTGCACAAGCAGTACGCCTTGGGCTGGGCGATGTGCTCGATATGCCGGCCGGTGATCTGCCGCTGGGTCAGCAACGCGTGGTGGAAATTGCGCGCGCACTGTGCCTGCGGCCTCGGCTGCTATTGCTGGATGAACCCGCGGCGGGATTGCGTGCATCAGAAAAGCAACGGCTGGCGATGCTGCTGCGGCAGTTTCGCGCCGAAGGCATGGGTGTGTTGCTTGTCGAGCACGACATGGATTTCGTGATGGGACTGGCGGACCGTGTGGTGGTGATGGACTTCGGCCAGAAGATCGCCGAAGGACCGCCGGAACGCGTGCAAGCAGATCCAGTTGTCGTGGAAGCCTATCTCGGTTCGGTCGCATGAGCGCGTTATTGGACCTTAGTGACGTGCGCGCGGGCTATGGGCATGTGGAGGTGTTGCACGGCATCAGCCTGTCTGTGCCGGAAGGACGCATGGTCGCCATCGTCGGGCCAAACGGTGCCGGCAAGACCACATTGCTGAGTGCGATCATGGGACTGCTGCCGCACAGTGGTCATGTGCGTTATCGCGACGCACCTGCCGGTACCACGGAAACCCTGGTGGCAAGTGGCGCGGTACTGGTGCCGGAACGCCGGGCGTTGTTCACCGACATGAACGTCGAGGATAACTTGCTGCTCGGCTTTCATGTCCGCCATCGCGCCGGCGAACGCGATCACCCGGCAGCGATGCGCGAGGTGTTCGCGATCTTTCCCCGATTGGAGGAACGGCGGCGGCAGCTTGCCGGCACGCTGTCCGGCGGTGAGCGGCAAATGCTCGCACTCGGCCGCGCACTGATGGCGCGGCCACGGTTGCTGCTACTGGACGAGCCGAGCCTGGGACTGGCACCGCTGATCGTGCGGGAAATCTTCCGCGTTCTGACGGACCTGCGTGCGCGCGGGCTATCTATCCTGCTCGTAGAGCAGAACGTGCGCGCTGCGTTGCAGGTTTCCGATTACGCCTACGTACTGGAGATGGGCGAGGTGTCCGCCGAAGGACCTAGCACAGAACTCGCGGCCGATCCGCGCATCGTCGAGACGTATCTTGGGCTGCGCACGAGGAGCAACATTAACTCGTCATTGCGAGGAACGCAGTGACGAAACAATCCAGCACGCTGCCCTCGGTTGCTTCGCCGCTACGCGGCTCGCACAACATTGCTAGTCCGCTAAGTCACCTGTCGTCGATCGGTGGATTGGCCAGCATTGACGGGCGCTGATCGAACATTGCGTGCCATGCCGTCAGCCGCGGATGACCGTCGCGCCACGCCAGATCGGCGAAGCGGAAATCGAGATAGGACAGCGCGATGCCGATGGCGATATGGCCGATGGTAAGCGGGCCATCCAGTGCTTCGTTCTCGAGTGCATCGATGCAGGTACGCAACTTGGTGCGCCACAGCGTCATATGCGGTTCGCTCTGGCGCTCCGGTGGCCGGAATCGTTCACCCAGCCAGGCCAGCGCGATATCCAGCATGCCATCGCCCAATGCCAGGCGGCGCAGCGCAGTCAACCGCTGCGGCCAGGCAGGAAACAGTTTCGGCCCGTCCTGAAGCGTGTCCAGATATTCGCAGATCACGGGCGAATCGTAGAGGATCGTTCCGTCCTCCAGCACCAGCGTCGGAATCTTGCCCAGCGGATTTTCGCGCATCAGCTCCAAATGCGCCTGCGTGCCGCCAACAATGGTGCGCATCGCCTCGATCCTGTCGGCCAGGCCCAGCTCATGCGCGACGACCATCACTTTGCGCACATAAGGCGAGCGCGGCGACCAGTGCAGCTTCATCATGCTTTGTCCTCCGATGCGGCAGTGTGGCATCCTGCGGCAACGGAGGAAATGCGATGAACTGGATCGAAGTGAACGGCACCAGCCTGCGCTACGAACTCTCGGGCAGTGGCAAGACGACATTGGTGCTGGTGCATGAGATGGGCGGCACTCTGGACAGTTGGGACCAGGTGGTGCCGGCGCTGAACAATACGCGGCAGGTGCTGCGCTATGACACCCGCGGCGCGGGATTGTCAGAGAAAATCGGCGGTCGCATCACATTCGACGACATGACCGATGATCTCGCGGCGCTGCTCAACGCGCTGCAGATCCAGGGCAAGGTAGCATTGGCGGGAACCGCGGTCGGCGGCGCCATCGCCATCCATTTCGCGGTGCGTCACGCGGCGCGGACGGGTGCGCTGGTGGTTACCAGTCCGGCCACCGGAGTGGCCGCGGATCGCCGCCAGGCCACACTGGATCGCGCGGCAGCAGCCGAGACGCAGGGCATGCGCGGATTGGTCGAGCAAGGCCTCGCCAACTCTTATCCGCCCGAAGTCCGTCACAACCCCGAAGAGTTCCGCAAGTTCCGCGCGCGCTGGCTCGCCAACGATCCGCAGAGTTTCGCCGCGATCAATCGCATGTTGGCCGATTCAACAGTCACTGAAGAGTTGCCGCGTATCGCCTGCCCCACTCTGGTTGTCGGCTGCACACATGACAGATTGCGGCCGCCGTCAGCGGTTGAACCAATGGCAAGGCAGATCCCGGCTGCCGAATACATCGAGATCAACTCGGGGCATTTCGCCGGCGTCCAAACGCCCGGCCTGGTGTCGCAGGCATTCCATGGTTTCCTGTTTGAACACGGATACTGACACCTGGACGCGCAATTCGACCCAGGATTGTTCAAGCCAGCCCTGATCGTCCTGGCCGCAGCCGCAATTGTAATCCCACTTTTCCACCGGCTGCGGCTCAGCCCGGTATTGGGTTTCATCCTCGTCGGCATCGCCGTCGGTCCATTCGGTCTCGCGATGTTGACCGATCGTCTGCCGTTGCTTGACAGCCTCACGCTCACCCATTCGGCAACGATCCAGCCGATCGCCGAACTCGGCATCAGCATGATGATGTTCATGATCGGACTGGAGCTGTCGCTGGAGCGGCTGTACGTGATGCGCCGGCTCGTGTTCGGCTTCGGGCTTGCGCAGGTCATACTATGCGCGCTGGCGATCGCCGCGATCGCTCTTGCATTTGGCGCCACACCGTTGTCCGCCGCCGTCGCCGGGACAGCTCTTTCGTTGTCATCGACCGCCATCGTCGTGCAGGTGCTGTCACACGAAAAGCGCCTGGGTGCGCCGGTCGGCCGTGCTTCGCTTGCAGTGTTGCTGTTGCAGGATATCGCAGCGGTGCCGGTTCTGTTCGTCATCAGTGTATTCGGCATGAAGGGTGGCGACATCACCTGGGCCATCGCGAACGCGGTGATCGTCATCATTGGCCTGATCGCTGCCGGCCGCCTCGTATTGCGACCGCTGTTCCGTAGCGTCGCGCGCACTGCCAGTCCGGAGTTGTTCGTCGCCGCATGTCTGCTGGTGATCCTGGCAACCGGCCTCGCCACTGCTGCCGCTGGTCTGCCGATGGAACTCGGCTCGCTGATTGCCGGACTGCTGCTGGCGGAGACGGAGTTCCGCAGGCAAATCGAGGTCACCATAGATCCGTTTCGCGGATTGCTGCTCGGCGTGTTCCTGATCTCGGTCGGCATGAGCCTCGATCTAGCCGGCATCGTCGCCGATGCGCCGCGAGTTGGTACTGGGCTGTATTGTGCTTGTCGCTGTGAAGCTCGTGCTCATCGCAGGTCTGGCGCGAGCGTTCGGCCTGCGCTGGCTGACCGGCCTGCAGGCCGGGCTGCTGCTGGGGCCTGGGGGCGAATTCAGCTTCGTGATCATCGGCCTCGCGCGCACCGAGGGCTTGATCGGTGCTGATATCGCGCGCTTTCCGCTGGTGCTCACCGCGGCGACGATGGCTGCGATTCCGGCATTGGCCACGCTCGGCCAATTGCTGGCGCGCCGTACAGCTACGCGGCCGGCCATCGATGCCGAGCTGCTCGCGCTGCCGCCCGACGACACCACGCCACGCGTTATCGTCGCTGGCTTCGGCCGCGTGGGCGAAACGGTTGCGTCATTGCTGGAGAAGCATAGCGTACCCTATGTAGCGGTGGATGTTGATGCCGATCGCGTGGCGGAGCAACGGAAGCTGCGGCGTCCCGTGTATTGGGGTGACATAACGCAGAACGACCTTCTGCATCGTCTGCATGTCGATGCCGCGCGCGCCTTGGTTGTGACGATGGCCGATCATGCGGCCAGTGATCATCTGGTTGGCATCGCAAGGGCCGCTCGGCCTGAATTGCCGATCATGGTTCGTGCGAGGGACGCGCGCCACGCTGCGCATCTCTACGCGATCGGCGCCACCGACGCGGTACCCGAAACCATCGAGGCCAGTCTGCAACTATCCGAAGCGGTGCTGGTGGAGATCGGCCTCGCGATGGGTCCGGTGATCGCCACCATCCACGAGCATCGCGCCGAGCTGCAGGCAGAGCTCAGGGCGATGGCGCCACAGGCAAATGTGCGTACACGCGGGCGCCGCCGGTTGCGCGATATGCTGTCGCGATAGCCACTGTCAGCCCACTACCCGCACCGTCGGAATATTCTCCGGCACCGTCAGCTTGCAGCCGACCGAGGCGTGCACCTCGTCCAGCGTAATGCCTGGCGCGATCTCGCGCAGGCGGAAGCCGTCACCGGTCGGCTCGAACAACCCATAATTCGTCGCCACCAGCTTCACCACGCCACGCGCGGTCACCGGCAACGCGCATTGCGCCACGAGGCGTGGAGCGCCGCTGCGCGTGGTCTGTTCCATGATGATGAACACGCGTTTGGCACAAGCGGCGAGGTCCATCGCGCCGCCAATGCCGCCGCCTTTCTGGCCGCCAATCTTCCAGTTTGCGAAGTCGCCACTGCACGCGACCTCGTAGGCGCCCATCACCGTGACGTCGATCCGGCCGCCACGAATGATCGCGAATGAGTCCGCATGGTGCACCACGGCCGCTCCCGGCTTCAGCGTCACGTTCTGGCCGCCAGCATTGACGAGGTTGAGATCCTCCTCGCCTTGCGGTGCGATTGGGCCGTAGCCGATGACGCCGTTCTCGGAATGATAGGTGATGTCGCGGTCGCCGATATCGGTGTTCGAACACATCGTCGGAATGCCGACGCCGAGATTGACGATCCAGCCGTCCTGGAACTCGAACGCAATGCGGTCGGCCATTTGCTGGCGGGTAAGGCCTTTCTGCGTTCCGCTCATCGGCGACGCTCCTGTCGGCGTTGCGGCCATAGTCCTTCCGGGGCCGGTGGCACTTTCACCAGTCGATGCACGAAGATACCCGCCGTATGCACCTGGTCCGGATCGATGCTGCCGGCAGGGACGATTTCTTCATCCACCTCAACGATGGTGATGCGTGCCGCGGTAGCCATCAACGGACAGAAATTGCGCTGCGAGCGATGGAATTGCAGGTTGCCGAATGTGTCGGCGCGCGTTGCGCGAACGAATGCATAATCCAGCGGCAGGGCGTATTCCAGCAGGTATTCGCGGCCGTCGATGACGCGGGTTTCGCGGCCCTGCGCAAGCTCGGTGCCGACGGCGGTGGGTGTGTAGAACGCGGGGATGCCGGCCCCTGCGGCGCGCAGCCGCTCAGCCAGCGTGCCCTGCGGCACCAGTTCGGCATCGACCTCGCCGGACTCGTAGTACTTGGTGAACGGCAATGTATCAGTGGGACGCGTCGCCGCGGTGAAGGCGCAGATCACCTTCTTCACCTGACCATTCTCCACCAGCATGCCCATATCCGGCATACGCGGTTGCTGCGCACCGCCAGTGGTATTGCCAACCAGGGTAAGCTGGCGCGCACCATGTTCGAGCAGAGCCTTGATCAGGTTGAACGGCGTGCCGGGCATAGCGAAGCCGCCGAACGCGATGGTGGCTCCATCGGGAATATCCGCGACGGCCTCACGGAAGCTGCTGACCTGCTTGGATTTCTGCGTCATTTCCTCTGCCGCTTGCAGCAAGCGGTCAGGCTAACAGCAGACGCCTCACACGACCAGCAGCAGCACCAGACTTATGGCGCCTACCGCGAGGCAATAATACGCGAAGGGATTGAGCGCCCAGGAATCGTGCTGGCGGAAGTAGCGCATCAGGAACCACGTGCTGGCATAGGCGGTGATGCCCGCAAGCACCGCGGACACCAGCGACAGTTCTGCCATGCCGCTCGGCACGCTTTCGTGCAGCAGCTTCGGCACCTCGAGCACGGTGGCGCCAAAGATGATCGGCGTGGCGATCAGGAAAGAGAAATGCGCCGCGCCTTCGTGGTTGATGCCGCGTAGCAATCCGCCCACGATCGTGGCGCCGGAACGCGATATGCCGGGGATCAGTGCAGTGCACTGCCAGATGCCGATGATCAGCGCATCGGCCATGGTAAGGCCGGACAACGCGCGGTGGCCGTGACCGCGCAGCTTTTCGCCACCCCATAGCAGCAGGGCGTTCACCATCAGGAAGATGGCTGCCACGGCGGGTGTGCCGAACAGGTTGCGAAAGAACTTTTCCGCCAGGAAGCCGACAATAACCGCGGGGATTGTCGCAATCACGATCAACAGGAAGACGCGGCGGCTCTCTTTGACCTGATGCGGTGTGGTCAGGCCCAGTACACCGATAAGCAACGCCCACCAGTCGCGCCAGAAGAACAGCAGCAGCGCCGTTGCAGTGCCCAGATGCAGCATCACCAGGAACGGCAGGAATTCCGGCGAATGCTGGTCGATCGGCCAATGCAGCAATGCGGGCAGCACGACGGCATGGCCGAGGCTGCTGACCGGAAACAACTCGGTCGCTCCTTGCAGGATGGCGATGACGATGGCTTGCACTGCACTCATGTTGCGTTCCTGACGGAAGGGCGGAGATTCGGCAAGGGTAGCGGGCGGCGCCGCTCTCTTCACTGGGGGGCCGATTGCGCCGTAGGCTGGCAGCAAAATCCATGGAGGAACCCGGTGAAAGCGCTGACCCAGGCCCAGGTCGACTCCTTCCGCCACCACGGCTTCCTGTTTCCGGTTCCCGCACTGACGCCGGAAGAAATCACAACCTGCCTTTCCGGACTGCAACGGCTGGAGACCGAGCTTGGTTGCCCGGTCGCTGAAGCGGATGTGAAGTGGCGATCGCACGCCTACGCGCATTCGCCATGGGTCAACGACCTGATCCGCCACCCGCGCATCCTCGATGCGATCGAGGACGTGATCGGTCCCAACATCCTGGTGTGGACCAGCACGTTCTTCATCAAGGAGCCGCATTCACCGACCTACGCGGCATGGCATCAGGACGGCAGCTATTTCGGACTCGAACCGCAGGAACAGGTGTGCGCCTGGGTGGCACTGACCGATGCCTCGCGGGAGGCCGGCTGCATGGAGCAGCTGTCGTTCCACGGCAATCCGCGGCAGTACCATCACGCGGCACTCGGGCTGGCGAACAGTATCAACCGTGCCGGCCAGACCATCATGGAGGAATTCGACCAGTCGAACCCCGTGGCAATGGCGCTCCCGCCCGGTTCGTTCTCGCTGCATCATGAGCGGGCCGTACATCGTTCGGCGCCCAACAACGCGGCGCATCGGCGTGTCGGCATCGGGCTGAACTACATCCCGACCCACGTACGGGTGAACGGCCCGGTGCGCTGCTGCGCGATGCTGGTGCGCGGCGAGGATACCTACGGCAATTTCGACCTGGTCGATCCGCCGGCAGCCGAGCGCGATGCCACGGCGCTGGCAGCGCACCAGTTGGTCAGCGACCGCTATCGCGCCAACTACAAGGTGCAGGTGGAACGTCACGCACAGCAGGTCGCCGCTGCATGAGCCTGCGGTTCGCCATCATCGGCGTCGATCACCGGCATATCTACGAGATGGCCGGCCGCCTGTTGGAACACGGCTGCGAGTGCGCCGGCTTTTGGACCGAAGGCGAGCCGCAGCCACTTGCCGGCTTCGTCCAGCGCTATCCGCACATCCCGCGCGTCGCCGATCGGCGGCGGCTGCTGGAGGATGCGTCGGTCAAGCTGATCCTGACCGCGGCGATTAATTGCGACCGCGCGCCGATTGCCATCGAAGCGATGCGGCACGGCAAGGACGTGATGAGTGACAAGCCCGGCTGCACGACGCTTGATCAGCTGGCCGCACTGCGGCGCGTGGTGGCGCAAACCGGGCGCATCTGGTCGGTGAACTATTCCGAGCGCTTCGAGGTCGCCGCGGTGACGCGTGCGATTGAACTGGTGCGCACCGGTGCGATCGGACAGGTGGTGCAGACCCTGGGCATGGGTCCGCATCGGCTCAACCGTCATCTGCGTCCTGACTGGTTCTTCCAGCGCGAGAAGTATGGCGGCGTGCTGTGCGACATCGCCAGCCACCAGGTCGAGCAATTCCTCACCTTCACCGGTTCGATAGACGCCAAGATCGTAACCTCGGCCGTCGGCAATTTCGCCAATCCGAATGATCCGGAGCTGGAGGACTTCGGCGAAATATTGCTGCGCGGCGATCACGCTCAGGGCTATGTGCGGGTCGATTGGTATACGCCGGACGGGCTTGCCACCTGGGGTGACGGACGGCTGACCATCCTGGGTACCGATGGTTACATCGAACTGCGCAAGTATATCGACATCGCCGGACGGCAGGGCATCGATCACCTGTTCCTCGTGGATAAGAAGGATACGCGCTACATTGATTGCAGCGATGCGGGTCTGCCATATGCCGGCAACCTGATCGCCGATGTGCTGAACCGCACGGAAACAGCGATGCCGCAGGCGCATTGCTTCAAGGTGATGGAGCTTGCGCTGAAGGCGGAAGCGGTAGCGGCGCGATTGGGCAATCTGCGATGATACGCGTCGCGGTGATCGGTGCCGGTATCGGTGCGGCGCATGTCGAAGCCTACCGCGAACTTCCGGAACTGTATGAAATCGCTGTGGTGTGCGATCTGGACGCGGAGCGCGCAGCAAAGCTGGGTGCAGCGGTTGAAAAATCATACGCCGCGGTATTGCAGCGCGGCGACATCGATCTGATCGACATCTGCCTGCCACCGTATCTGCACTTCGAGACGATCGAACAGGCGCTCCTCGCTGGCAAGCATGTGATGTGCGAAAAACCCCTGGTCGGTTCGCTGCGCGAGGCAGATCGGATCCGTGACATGGCGGAACGCGCTGGCCGTGTGGTGGTGCCGGTCTATCAGTACCGGTTTGGCAATGGCCTGGCTCTGCTTCGCCGCCTGATCGAGCGCGGCACGACAGGTGCGCCCATCGTCGCCAGCATCGAGACGCATTGGAACCGTGCCCCGGCCTATTACGATGTTGCGTGGCGCGGCCGGAAGGCGACCGAGCTCGGCGGCGCGATGATCGGACATGCGATCCATGCCCACGACATGCTGTCGTTCACGCTGGGTCCGGTGCGGCGCGTGTTCGCCAAGGTGGCTACCAAGGTCAACCCGATCGAGACCGATGACAGTGCGGCGATCTGCCTGGAGATGGCATCGGGCGCACTGGTCACCTCGTCGGTCACGCTGGGCGCGGCCGAGGAACTGACCAAATTCCGCTTCTGCTTCGCCAAGCTGACAGCAGAGAATCCGGGCGTCCCGCCGTATCGTCCGGCGGAAGGCGACTGGCGCTTCGTCGCGCGCGGCGAAGGCCGGCAATCCGATATCGATGACGCGTTGCGTGGTTTCGTGCCACAGTCCGAAAGCTTCGTTGGCCTGTTTGCCGCGGTGCATGCGGCTTTGATTGGCGACGCCGTTTGGCCGCTGACGCTGCAGGATGCACATCAATCGCTCGAGCTGATCTCCGCCATCTATTACAGCTCGGCTACCAACAGCGCGGTCGAGTTGCCTTTGCCAGCCGATCATCCGGTGCGCGACGGCTGGGCGGCGTGGCTGCCGTAGTCAGGCCGGCGCCATGACCTTGGCGATCTCAGCCGACGGCAGTGCGGGCGCGCTCTCCTGCAGGAAGCACGCGGCGACACGGCTTGGCGCGGTGCGGTAAAGCGGCGGCGTTTCACTCAGACAGCGCGGCATCGCCATTGGACAGCGGTCGGCAAAATTGCAGCCAGTGGCAGCAATCTCGCGTTCTTCCTGCTGCACCTCGGTGGCCCAATCGCGCACCGTGCTGACGCGCGGAATCGAGCCCACAAGCAGTTGCGTGTAGGGATGCTGCGGCGACTTCACCACCAGCTCGACATCGCCGGCTTCTGCCACCGCGGCGCGATACAGCACCAGGATGGTGTCGGCCACCTGATAGGCGGTGGCGAGATCGTGCGTGATGTAAATCAGTGAGATGCCCAGTTCCTCGTGCAGCTTGCGCAAGCTGCCGAGGATGGTCGCGCGCAGCGATGCATCCACCATCGACACCGGTTCGTCCGCCACGATCAAAGTCGGCCGCAACAGCAGCGCGCGAGCGACCATGATGCGCTGCCGCTGGCCCCCGGACAGCTGATGCGGATAGCGCCCGAGGATTTCACCTGGCTGCAAACCAACAGCGCGCAGGGCGTCCTCGATCCGCGCGCGGCCTTCCGCAGATGACTTCGCCAGGCCGAACTTGCGCACCGGCGTCGTCAGCACATGATCGACCCGGTAGAATGGGTTGTACACCTCGTAAGGGTCTTGGAAGATCGCCTGCACGTGGTGACGGAAGTCGCGGCGCTCGGCGCGCGATAACGCGTGCAGATCGCGCCCCTTGAACAGCACTTCACCCTCGGTGGGACGCACCAGCCCAAGCAGCAAGCGTGCCAGCGTCGTCTTGCCGCTGCCGCTTTCGCCGACCACTGCGGTGACGCGCGGCTTATCGGGATCAATCGCAAAGGAGAACCGCTCCAGCGCAACCTTGTGCTCCCGGCCGAGCACGCCGCCGCTGAACACCTTGGTCACGCCGCGCAGTTCGACCAGTGCGGTCATGCGAAATGGCACGCGGCGACGGCGTCGGGTCCGACCTGACGCACCGCTGGCTTCTCCGCATGGCAGCGGGCTTCGGCGCGCGGACAGCGCGGATGAAACGCACAGCCGGACGGCAGATCGCGCAGTAGCGGAGCAAGACCTGGAATGCCGCGCAGTCCGCCCTTGTTGTCGAGCGACGGCAGGCTGTCGATCAGCAGCCGCGTATACGGATGCCGCGGCTCGGTGATGATCTGCGATATCGGCGCCACCTCCACAAGCCGGCCGGCATACATGATGCCAAGCCGGTCGACGAACTGTGCCATCAGGCCCATGTCGTGCCCGACGAGAATCACGGCGGCACCGAGCTCGGCCTGCACGCGGCCGAGCGTTTCCATCACCTGACGCTGCACCACCACATCCAGCGCGCTGGTCGGTTCATCCGCAATAATCACTTTCGGGCGCAGGCAGATCGCGATCGCGATGCAGGCACGCTGCTTCATGCCGCCAGAAAGTTCGTGCGGATACTTGTCCGCGGTTTCAGGCGGCAAGCCTACCTGTCCCAGCAGCGAGTGCACGCGTGCCGCCAGATCGCGCTTCGACAGGCGCATGCCGTGATCGATGATCGCGTCTCCGATCTGGTCGCGGATGCGCACCACCGGATTCAGCGAGTTCATAGAACCTTGTGGCACCATGGCGATGCCAGCGAGCCGGAGTCGGCGCATCGCATCCGGCGCAAGCTGCGACAGCGAGGTATCTTCCAACCAGACCTCACCGCCATCTATGCGCCCGGGCGGCTTGATCATGCGCAGGATGGCGAGCGCCATGGTGGACTTGCCGGAGCCGGATTCGCCGGCGAGACCAAAACGTTCGTGCGGACGCAGCGCAAAGCTCACATCATCGACCGCGCGCACCACGCCGAGCGGGTGCTGATACGCGACACGCAAGCGATCGACGCGCAGCAGGGCGGCGTTCGATTGGCTCATATCGCGCGCCGCAACCGCGGATTGGCGATTTCGTCCAGGCCAACCGTGAGGAAGAACAGGCCGAGGAAGACCACCACGATCACCACCAATGGCGCGGTCCACCACCACCACCAGCCATTGATGATCGCCGCATTGAAGAACACCCAGTAGAGCGTCATGCCGAGTGTTGGCGATTCCACCGGTCCGAGGCCAAGCACCTCAAGGCCGACCGATGCGAGGATCGCGGCGGAAACGCTGCTGACCAATGTCGCGGCGAGATACGGCAACAGATTAGGCATCAGCTCGCGCACGATGATCTCCGGACCGCTCATGCCGTTGAGCCGCGCGATCTCGATATAGCCGCGCTCGCGCAGGGTGAGCACTTGCGAACGGATTGTGCGCGTCGGACTTAGCCACGCGAGCGACGCGACGATGATCGCCATCTCATTCACCGTCAGGCTGCCTTTCACCGAGACCGCGATGATGATCAGCACCAGCAGTCCGGGGATCGTCAGGCCGATATCGGCGATGCTGCGGATCACGGTGTCGACCGCGCCGCCGTAATAGGCGGCGGTGAAGGCAAGGATGGCACCGACACCGACACCGATGAAGCCGGCGACGAAGCCGATCCACAGAGTGAGCGGTGTGCCGGCGACCATCACCGCCAGCAGATCGCGTCCCTGGCGGTCGGTGCCGAACGGATAGTTCCAGGACGGCGGCTGCAGTGCGGCCACCGATAGCGGCTGCGCATTCTCCGTATCCACCGTGAACTGGCCGATCACCATAAAAAGTATCAAGACGCCGAGCAGCACGATGCCAACGAGCAGCGACTTGTTGCGGCGGAGGTAACCGAGCACCTAAGGCACCGCAGACTTACAACTCACCCGCGCCGCGGGAGAGGTCGGCGCATGGCGCCAGGTGAGGATGCCACCCGCGGGCTGATCAAACATCCTCACGCCCGGCGATAGGAGATACGGGGATCAAGCCAAGGATAGATCACGTCGAGCACAAAGGTCGCGAAGCCAAGCGCCACGATGACAGTGAACACAATGCCCTGGATCAGGAAGAAGTCATTCTCCTCGATCGCCTGGAACAGCAGCGCGCCAATGCCGGGATAGCCGAAGATGACCTCGACCAGCACCGCGCCGGACAGGATTTGGCCAAGTGCGAGCGCCAGCCCAGTCGTCTGCGGCAGAATCGCATTGCGGATGCAGTAGCGGGTGAAAATCGTCGCACTGCGCAGTCCCTTGGCTTCCGCGAAGGTGACGTAGTCCTCGCCCATCGTCGTGACCATCATGCCACGCATGGCGAGCGCCCAGCCGCCGACAGAAACCAGCACGATTGACAGCGCCGGCAGCACAGCGTGGCGCAGGACGTCCAGCACGAACGTCCATGTCAGTCCAGGTGAAGCGCCTGCGCTGTAGCCGCCGAAGATCGGCAGCAATTGGAACTGGAATGCCAGCAGGTACATCAGCACCAGGCCAAGCAGGAAGAACGGAATGGCATGCAGCGCCCACAACGGCGGCATGATCCATTGCAGCCAGCGCGGCGCGCCAGGCCACGCCAACAGTGCACCCAGAATAGTACCAGCGGCGAATGAGAACAGCGTGGTAAGGCCGAGCAGCGATACCGTCCACGGCAATGCATCGCGGATCATGCTGACCACGGTGCGCGGATAGTTGGCGATCGAGTAGTTCAGGTTGCCATGCGCGACGTCATCGACGTAGTTCAGATACTGCTGCCAAAGTGGCTTATCCAGGCCGAATTTCTTCTGGTACTCCTTCACCATGTCCTCGATGCCGGCGTGCACGTAGCCGCCGAGCGACGCCTCCTGAAGCAGCTTGGTGCGCACCGGATCCTGCCCGGAAAGTTTGGGCAGGAAGAAGTTGAGCGTCGCGGCCAGCCAGATGATCAGCAGGAAGACGCCGAAGCGGCGGATGATGTAGATCGCCTGCATCGCGCTATGCCGGCTGCAAATTCCACAGCACCAGCGGGAACGTCAGGTGCCAGGAAGCGCCGTTGATGTAAGCATTTTCGGCCGTCGGCCAGTTCTTCCAATAGGTGGTGTTCATCGGAATGCGATGATGGTTCTGCACCAGTTGGATGTCCGGCAGTTGCGGCAGCCAGATCTCCATCGCGGCCCGGAACAGCTCTTTCAGCCGCGCCACATTCTGCGGATCGGTGACATAGACCTCGTCCACGATCGTGTCGAAATCGGCATTCTTCCAATGGCTGAAATTGACCAGATGCGCGCCCGGCACCGCGATGCTCTTGCCCTGGTACAGCCGCAGCGTGTCATAAGGCTCGCGTATGCTGCCACCGTGACCATAGATCGACCCGGTGAAATCGCCGGTTTGGAACCGATTATTGAAGTCCGGCGGCAAGGTCAGACTCGCGTCCACGCCGTGCCGCTTGAGCATCTCGGATACAACTGGCCCTAGTGCAGCACCAAAGCTGCCGGTACTGATGATCGGCACCGACAGTGGCTTCCCGTCGGAACCGGTCCACATGCCGTTCTGCTTCTTGAAGCCCTTGGCCGATAGCAGCACATCACCCTGCTTCGGATCGAACTTCAGCGTGTCGTGTTTCGCCAGCAGGTCCTTCACCGCATCGAAATACGGCTGTAGCGGTGCGTAGGGCGGTAACGGCAGCGCGGATACCTGCGAGGCACCCAGGAAAGCCACGCTGACCACCTGGTCACGATCGATGTAGTGGCTGAGCGCCCACCGCACATCCTTGTCGTCGAACGGCTTGACGTCGTTGTTGACGTAGAGCGACAGCGGCCACCAATCGACATAGCCGTATGGCGGCTTCTGGCCGGTGTGCGTGGTGATCTTCGGATTACCGCGGAACAGCGTGGGAAATGTCGCCGGCAACATGTCGTAGGCGGTGTCGGCTTCATTGGTGATCACCGCCTGCGCGGTCTGCTGCTCGCCGGTATTCGGCAACCAGACGCTGCGCAGGATCTGCGGCATCGGCGCGAGCTGGCGGTCCGCAGCCCACCACGAATCGCGACGCTCGAACACCTTCTGCGCCAGCGTTGCATCGACCACCTTCCACGGACCGGTGGTGATCGGCCAGCCCTTGGCGAGATCGAAGTGTTTGAATTTGGTCCAGTCCTGGCCCTCGAAAATGTGCTTCGGCACCATGTAGATGCCAATATCGTATTTGTAGGCAGCGAAGAAGAAGAACCGCGGCGACGGTATCTTGAACTTGAGCACCACGGTGTTGGGGTCGGTGACAGTGGCTTCGTCGAGCGCCTGATTGACATCGATGCCCCACTTCACCTTCGGGCCCAGGTCGCGCAGCGAATTGAACGTGAAGGCGACATCCTCGGCAGTGAAGGGGACACCGTCGCTCCAGTTCACCCCCTGCCGCGTCTTGATCGTAAGCTGCTTGAAGTCTGGCGCGTATTCGTAGCTTTCCGCCAGCCACAAGTGCATCTTGTCGCCGAAAGCGCTGTAATAAGCGAGCGGCTCGCACATGATGTTCGGGCCGTTCTGATGGTTGGCACCGATGGAATACGGATTCCACAATTCGTAGTCCACCCACCGCCCATCACGGCCGCCGTTCTTGATCAGAATCAGTGTGCGATTGCGCGGTATCGCAGCCGGCTGTGCCGTCGCGATGCCGGCTGGCAGCATCGCAGCGACCCCCGCCGCCAGCAAACCGCGGCGGGGTAGTGGCGGCACGGTCATCGCGATCTCAGGCCGAGGCCGGTTTCGCATTCCACAGCACAATGTTGTACGTCAGATGCCACGATGCGTCGTTGATGTATGAGTTGTCCTCGGTCGGCCAGTTGGTCCAGCGCGTCGTGTTCAGCGGAATCCGGTGATAGTTCTGCACAAGCTGGATATCCGGCAGTTCCGGCAGCCAGATCTCCATCGCCGCGCGAAACAGTTGTTTCAGCTTATCCACATTCTGCGGATCGGTGATGTACACCTCGTCGACGATTTTGTCGTAATCCGCGTTCTTCCAGTGGCTGAAGTTTGCGGCATGCGCGCCGGGCACCGCGATGCTTTGGCCCTGATACAGTCGCAGCGTGTCGTACGGCTCGCGGATGCTGCCGCCATGGCCATAGATCGAGCCGACAAAGTCGCCCTTTTGGAAGCGGCTGTCGAAGTCCGGCGGCAGTGCCATCGTGGCGGCCACGCCGTGCCGCTTCAGCATCTGCGACAGCACCGGCCCGATCGCGGGACCGGAAGCACCGAAGCCGATCATGTCGAGCGTCAGCGGCTTGCCGTCCGCGGCTTCCCACATGTTGTTCTTCTTCTTGAAGCCCTTCGCTTCCAGCAGGGCGTCGCCCTTCTTCGGGTCGAACTCGATGGTGTTGTATTTTGCCAGCAGATCCTTCACCGCATCGAAATACGGCATCAGCGGCTTGTATGGCGGCATCGGCAGCGTGGAGACGGTATCCGCCCCGAGGTACCCAACTTCGATGATCTGCTGCCGGTCGATATAGTGACTGATCGCCCAGCGCACGTCCTTGTCGTCGAACGGCTTCACGTCGTTGTTGACGTACAGCGATAGCGGCCACCAATCGACATAGCCCCACGGTGGCTTCTGTCCGGAATACGACGTGATCTTCGGATTCTGCTTGATCACGGTGGGAAATGTCGCCGGCTGGATGGCGCCACCGAAGTCCACCTGGTTGGTGATCAGCGCCTGGGCAGATTGCTGCTCCGCCACGTACGGCAGCCAGATGCAGCGCTTGATCTGCGGCATCGGTGCGAGTTTGGCGTCAGCCGCCCACCACGAGTCGCGCAGGTCGAACACCTTCTGCTGCAGCGATGATTCCGCGACCTTCCACGGTCCTGTCGTCACCGGCCAGCCTTTGGCCACGTCGAAGGCCTTGAATGTCGTCCAGTCCTGCCCTTGAAAGATGTGTTTCGGCACGATGTAGATGCCGATGTCGTACTTATAGGTGGCAAAGAAGAAGAACCGTGGCGAGGGAATCTTGAACTTCAGCACCACCGTGTTCGGGTCGGTGACCGTGGCTGCTTCAAGTGCCTGGCTGACATCGACGCCCCACTTCACCTTCGGGCCCAGGTCACGCAGGTTGTTCATGGTGAACGCGACGTCTTCCGCACTGAACGGCGTACCGTCGCTCCACTTGATACCCTGACGCGTCTTGATGGTGAGCTGCTTGAAGTCGGGCGAGAACTGGTAGCTTTCCGCCAGCCACATGTACCATTTGTCAGCGAACGCACTGTAATAGGCGAGCGGCTCGTAGATCATGTTGGGGCCGTTCTGGTGATTGGCCCCAACGGCGTACGGGTTCCACAATTCGTAATCGACCCAGCGGCCGTCGCGGCTGTTGATGCCGACGAGGGTCATGGTCTGATTGGCCGGCACGCTGGCCAACTGCGCCTGTGCCACACCCGCTGGCAGCATCGCAGCCGCCGCGGCAGCCACGCCGCCCTTGATCACGTCGCGCCGCCCCGTGCGTGACCACGGTGTCGTATCGGTCATTGTCGTTCCCTCGCCTGAGTCGGGGCTTACTCTCAGCCCCTTGGGTCGCCCCCTGTCAAGCGGCGCCCCAACGCCAGTTGCGCACCTCAGGCAGGTCTTCGCCAAACTCGCGCACATGAAGGTGGTGCTCCACCAGCTTGTCGCGCAGCATCTGCTTCACGTGGCCGCCAATGGTGCGCAGGCGTGGCACCCGGTCGATCGCATCGCCTGCAAGATGGAAGCGGTCGAGGTCGTTCAGCACCGTCATGTCGAAGGGGGTGGTTGTGGTGCCTTCCTCCTTGTAGCCGCGCGCGTGGATACGGTCCGACAAGGAGCGCCGGTAGGCCAGGCGATGGATCAGCCACGGATAGCCATGGAAGGCGAAGATGATTGGCTTGTCCGGCGTGAAGATGGAATCGAATTCCCAGTCCGACAGACCGTGCGGATGCTCGGTCGCTGGCTGCAGCGTCATCAGATCGACAACGTTGACCACACGGATCTTCAGCTCCGGCAGATGGCGCCGCAGCAGATCGGTCGCGGCGAGGGTTTCGAGTGTCGGCACGTCGCCGGCACACGCCATGACGACATCCGGCTCGACGCCCTGGTCATTGCTGGCCCAGGTCCAGATGCCAACCCCCGTGGTGCAGTGCCGAACGGCGGCATCCATATCCAGCCACTGCAGCTCCGGCGACTTGCCGGCGACGATGACGTTGACGTAGTTGCGGCTGCGCAGACAGTGATCGGCTACCGATAGCAGCGTGTTCGCATCAGGCGGCAGATAGACCCGCACGATGTCGGCCTTCTTGTTCACCACGTGATCGATGAAGCCCGGATCCTGATGGCTGAAACCATTGTGGTCCTGCCGCCAGACATGACTGGTGAGCAGATAGTTCAGCGAGGCAATCGGCCGGCGCCACGGAATGGTGCGCGTGGTCTTCAACCATTTGGCGTGCTGGTTGAACATCGAATCGACGATGTGGATGAAGGCTTCGTAACAAGAGAAGAAGCCGTGGCGTCCGGTCAGCAGATAGCCTTCCAGCCAGCCCTGGCACAGATGCTCGCTCAACACCTCCATCACGCGGCCATCTGGAGCGATATGATCATCGGCCGGCAGAATGCGTGCCGTCGAGACGCGGTTGGTGACTTCGAACAGCGCACTAAGGCGATTGGATGCCGTCTCGTCCGGTCCCATCACCCGGAAATTCCGCGTGGGTTCGTTCAGACGCATCACATCGCGCAGGAAGCCTCCGGTAACGCGCGTCGCCTCCGCCACCACCTTGCCAGGTTCGGCAACTTTTACGGCGTAGTCGCGAAAGTCGGGCATGATCAGATCGCGCAGTAGCAAACCGCCATTGGCGTGTGGATTGGCGCTCATGCGTCGATCGCCTTTCGGCGCCAGCGCGGCAATTTCAGGCAGCAGCCGCCCATCGGCATCGAACAAATCGTCGGGCCGGTAGCTGCGCATCCATTCCTCCAGCATGGCGAGATGCTGCGGATTGGAACGTACCTCGCCAAGCGGTACCTGATGCGCGCGGAAGGTTCCCTCGACCGGTTGGCCATCGACCTCCTTCGGACCGGTCCAACCTTTCGGCGAGCGCAGTACGATCATCGGCCACGCCGGCCGCTGCTTGAATCCGTTGCTGCGAGCATCCCGCTGGATCGCGTGAATTTCCCCCAGCACGGTGTCCAGTGTCTGCGCCATCTGCCGATGCATCAGCTCTGGCTGGTCACCGGAAACGAAATAGGGCTTGTAGCCATAGCCGCTGAGGAGTTGGCGCAACTCGTCCTCAGGTATCCGTGCCAGCACCGTTGGTCCGGCAATTTTATAGCCGTTCAGGTGCAGTATCGGCAGCACCGCACCGTCACGCTGCGGATCGAGAAACTTATTGGAGTGCCAGCTTGCCGCGAGCGCACCGGTTTCCGCCTCGCCGTCGCCGACGACACAGCACGCCAGCAGATCCGGGTTGTCGAACACCGCGCCGTAGGCATGCAGCAGCGAATAGCCCAGCTCGCCGCCTTCATTGATCGAACCCGGCGTTTCCGGGGCGACGTGGCTTGGTATCCCCCCGGGAAACGAGAACTGCTTGAACAGCCGCCGCATCCCCGTCGCGTTTTGCGGCACAGCCGAATAGAACTCGCTGTAGGTGCCTTCCAGGTAGGTGTTGGCGACCAGACCCGGGCCGCCGTGACCTGGACCAGTCACGTAGATCGCGTCGAGATCGTGTTGATTGATCAGCCGATTGAGGTGCACATAAATGAAATTGAGGCCGGGCGTGGTGCCCCAATGCCCGAGCAGCCGCGGCTTGATGTGCTCCTTGCGCAACTTCTCACGCAGCAGCGGATTGTCCATCAGATAGATCTGGCCAACGGAAAGGTAGTTGGCCGCACGCCACCATGCATCCATCAGACGCAGGCTGTCCGTTACCGATGTGTTTTGCTCATCCATATCGCGGCTCCTTGTGTGTGGAGCGATCGAAGGCGGGCGCGGTTACTCAGTCCCGCTTCACCTGTTCGATATGCCGCGAATGGCGAAAACCCGCAATCGATGCGGGACATGACATTTTCGCGTCCGTCGATGCTCGGATCACCGGGCAAGCCCGGCCATGACGAAAAAGGTTAATGATCCGTCCCGGCGGAGCGGCCATTGCCGATCATGGACAGCACCTCGCGGCGCGTCGTGGAGTTGTCGCGGAAAGCGCCAAGCATGCGGCTGGTCACCATGGTGACACCCGGCTTGTGCACGCCGCGCGTCGTCATGCACTGATGCGCCGCCTCAATGACCACGGCGACGCCGCGTGGCTCCAGCACCTGCTGGATGGTATTGGCGATCTGCGCTGTGAGTTTTTCCTGGATCTGCAGGCGCCGCGCGTAAGCCTCAACCACACGCGCCAGCTTGCTGATCCCGACAACGCGGCGATGCGGCAGATAGGCGACGTGCGCACGACCGATGATCGGCACCATGTGGTGCTCGCAATGGCTCTCCAGCCGGATGTCGCGCAACAGCACGATCTCGTCGTAACCGTCGGTTTCCTCGAATGTGCGTTCCAGCAAGGCGACAGGGTCGACGTCGTAGCCCTCGAAAAACTCCTCATAGGCACGCACCACACGCGCCGGGGTATCCAGCAGCCCTTCGCGGACCGGGTCGTCGCCGGCCCAGCGCAGCAGCGTGCGAACCGCTTCCTCGGCCTCCGCGCGGGTCGGCCGGCCGGTTGAAGTCGCCGGCTCCTCGTTGGCGCGGGCAGGCGTGACGATATTCAACGCTGCAACTCCTCCACGAACGGCTCGGATATAAGGCCTGGCGGCTCGCGCGCAAGCCCGTGATCGGTCAGTGCACCCTACCGTTCTCGTGCGGGCTGTCCAGGCTGAACGCCGGAATCGGCACGTCGAACTTCTCGCCCGACGAAGGCAAAACCATGTGATAGGCGCCCACCATGAAGCCCGACGGCGTATCGAGCGGCGTGCCCGAGGTGTATTCGAAGCTCTCGCCAGGTTCCAGCAACGGCTGTTCACCCACCACGCCGGCGCCGTGCACATGCTGTGTGCGGCCACGCGCGTCGGTGATCTGCCAAGTGCGCCGCAACAGTTGCACCGGTTCTCGGCCGTGGTTCTCGATCTTCACGCGATAGGCCCAGACGAAATGTCCGTCGTCCGGCTGCGATTGGTCAGCCAGGAAAAATGATCGCACGGTGACGCACACATCACGCGTGGTGCGCGAATATCCGTCGTTAGCGCTCGCCTTTGCACCCCTGTTTGGCATGGCTGGTTTGCTCATTTGCCTGCTGGCGCTGATTCAAGGCGAGTGTGCGTCACTTGTCCAGAGCGGCAGAAGTTGACCGGCGGCAGCGCACAATTAGTCTCGCAGCCCGCAATGTATGCATCGAGGCTGCCATGCCACACTCACAAATCAGGATTTCCAACGTGTCGGTTTTCCCTGTGCGCATCCCGGTGCGCGCGGTGCATTCGCATGGCATCGGCGACATTGTCGCCAGCACGAACGTCATTCTGCGTCTCGACACCGATGCAGGCATCACCGGCTGGGGCGAGGCCGCGCCATGGACCGTGTTCACCGGTTCTCCCGAAGCATCCCACGCAGCACTGAACATCTACTTGCGGCCACTGCTGCTTGGCGCAGATCCGTTCCGCATCGAGACGCTGCTCGCCGCGGCGAACCGCACCGTCGTGCATTGCACCGAGGCGAAAGCGGCCATGGAGATGGCGCTGTTCGATATCGTCGGCAAAGCACTCGGCGTGCCGGTGTGTGAGCTGCTGGGCGGACGTGTGCGCGACGAAATTCCGCTCAGCTTTTCCGTGGCGAACCCGGATTTCGCGCAGGACGCCGACATGGTACGGCAGCTCTGTACCGATGGCATCAGACTGTTCAAGGTGAAGACCGGCTTCGCCGAACACGCCGATGATCTGCGTCGATTGACACGGCTGAAGGGCATTCTGCCACCGGATGCCGAGATTCGCATCGACTACAATCAAGGAATGCAACCCTGGGAAGCACTTCGCCGGCTGCGAGACATCGAACAGTTTCGTCCGACCTTCATCGAGCAGCCCGTGCCGGCGGAACAGCGCGCGGCACTCGCAGCGATCACCGCCGCATTGGACACCCCGGTAATGGCGGATGAGAGCGTGTTCACCGCGGAGGATGCATTGCTGGTAACGAGCCAGCACGTGGCGGACCTGATCGCGATCAAGGCGCAGAAGGCAGGAGGCATGCTGCGGGCGCGCGAGATCTCGGCGATTGCCGCCGCGGGCGGGCTCGCGTGCTATGGCGGCGACATGTGCGAGACCGGCATCGCCAGGTACAGCCGGCACGCACATGATCGCCGCAACGCAGAACATCTCGCTGGGCTGCGAGTTCTACCAGCCGAACTATTATCTGGCGGAAGACTTGCTGGCACAGCCGTTCCCGGTACGGAATGGCAAGGTGCAGGTGCCAACCGGACCGGGTCTCGGCATCGAAGTAGATCAGGACAAGTTGCGGCGATATGCGGCGTAGGCGATCAGTCGGCCGCTTCCGCGTGCGCGTGGCCGCCGATATGCGAGAGTGCCTGCGCCAAATCGTCTTTCAGGTCCTCGACGTCTTCCAGACCGACCGATAGGCGGATGACGCCATCGGTGATGCCCAGCTTCGCGCGTTCCTCCGCACCGATCCGCATATGTGTCGTGGTCGCTGGATGCGTCACCAGCGACTTCGAATCGCCCAGGTTGTTCGACACCGCGATCAGGCCGAACGCGTTCATCACGCTGAATGCCGCATCCTTGCCACCGTCGACCTCGAACGTCACCACCGTGCCGCCGGCACTCATTTGCTGCAGTGCCAACGCCTGCTGCGGATGATCGGCGCGGGTCGGATACCACACACGGGTCACTTCGCGCCGCGCCGCAAGGAAATCAGCAATCGCCGCGGCGGCGCGGCACGATGCATCGACACGCAATGCCAGGGTCTCCAGCCCCTTCAGCAGCACCCAGGCGGTGAACGGTGACATCGCGGGGCCGGTGTTGCGGATGAATGGTTGCAGCGTGTCGTTGATCCATTTCCTGCTGGCGAGCACCGCGCCGCCCAGCACTCGTCCCTGGCCGTCGATATGCTTGGTGCAGGAATACACCACTACGTCGGCACCGAACTTCAGCGGCTGTTGCAACAACGGGGTAGCGAACACGTTATCGACCACCACGATTGCGCCCGCCGCATGCGCGAGTTCCGCAACAGCGCGCAGGTCCACCAGTTCGAGCATCGGATTGGACGGAGTTTCCAGCAGAACCAGTTGTGCCGGGCGCGACAGCGCGGTGCGCCACTGCGCAATGTCACCGCCATCGACAAACTCCGTCGCGATGCCGAACTTCGGCAACAACGTCGATACGATCCAGTGGCACGAACCGAACAGCGCGCGCGATGCGACAACGCGATCACCGGCCTTCAAATGCGCCAGCAGCGCGGCATTCACCGCGGCCATCCCGGTTGCGGTGGTGCGGCACGCCTCGGCCCCTTCGATCAGACACAGCCGATCTTCCAGCATCGTAATCGTCGGGTTGGCGAAGCGCGAATACTGGTAATGATCGACCGTGCCGGCGAAGGTTCCTTCGGCCTGTTCGGCACTGTCGTACACATAGCCCGAGGTGAGGTACAGCGCTTCGGCTGTTTCGCCATGATGGCTGCGCTGAACGCCACCCTGTACCAGGCGGGTCGCCGTGCGATATTCGGAAGTATTAGCCATTGTCTGGGCCCTCTCGCAGTTGGCCCGACCGATGGAGCAGCTTGCAGCCTGGAAAATTCGCTGCTTGCTGGCCTCTTTAGCGCGCTTATTTCACCTCGCCGCAATCCGGCCGGACAAATCACGAGGGCAGGGCTCCCCCTGCGGAGCCGGAACCTACGGCGCGGCAAGCCGGGCGTCAATGTCACGAGGGCGACGCGGTTACAAGCTTCCGCAATACGATCGGCTGGCCTGCATGCGTAACCCAACCAGCAGCCGCAACGTCGCGAAGCGTAACCGCTTTGCAACATCCATCCGCAGGGGGTTGCGCCTGATGCCGTGGCCGACAAACTGTTGTGGCCGATCGGGCAGATGCAACGTCCATGGTTGACCCGCGTTGGCTTGAACTACGAACAACCGCAGCAGGCCAAGATGAATATGACAGCGCAGGACGTATTGACCACAAGCGGTTCGGGAGAACGATGATGCCAGGTCTGACGATGCGCGCATTTCTCGGTTTTATTGCGGCAGCGATCTCGGTTCTCACGTTTCATCAAGGACTGGCAACCGCACTACACGCCGCAGGCATGTCCGCGTTCGCCACCTATCGCACCACACCGGTCCCGCCGCTGGGTGTTCCACTGATTGTCGATCTTTGTTTCTGGGGTGGTTTGTATGGCGCGGTATTCGGCATCTTCGCACCGCGCTTTACGTTGCCGCTTTGGCTATGCGGGCTGATCCTGGGAATCATCGCGGCGCTCGTAGGTATGTTTGTCGTGGCGCCGCTGAAGGGTAACCCGATAGCTGCCGGCGGTCAGCCCTGGCCGATTGCGCGGTCGCTGCTGATCAACGGCTTCTGGGGTCTCGGCGTCGGTGTCATCCTGCCGCTGCTGCTGCCGCGGATGCTGGTGCGCGCGCATCCGTAAAGCGCAACGTCAGGTTATGTTGCCGTAGCGTTGAGCACGACGTCCGGCCGCAAGGCTTCGATCAGAGCCTCCGCGCCGTCGTCGAATACTGTCACAAGATCGACACTCGCCAGGCTCGCGAGCATCGCCGCACGTGGCGCCTGCTGCCCTGTCGGCTGACCGGCGAAATCCAGACCTATCACCAGCCGATCGCAGGCTTCGCGCGCATCTTCCAGCCGTTGCAGATCTGCTGGCTGCAATGCGGCGAACTGGCCGTGGGTGAAGCCGACACGCCAGCCTTTGTGCTGCCAGCGCTGCACGTGTTCGACTGCCGCCTCGCGTGAGACGATTTTCCGCAGCGCGCCACCCTGCGGTGACAGCGCAGCCAGCAGATCGGACTGGCGTGCGACCGCGGTGCCCACCTTGCCCACCACCACGCCCGCCGCGATGTTGGCCAGCCGCACCGCCACCGGCAGTTCCAGTCGCGCGGCAAGTCCAGCGGCCAGTGTCGCCACCGCGGTGTCGCCGGCACCGGCAATATCGAACACCTCGGCCGCCTCGGCGGGAAAATGCCGCGCACCGGTGTCGTCCAGCAGCGTCATGCCGTCGTTGCCGCGTGTCACCAGCACCGCGCCGAAGCCATGCCGCTGGCGCAGCGCCGTTGCGGCCGCGACGACAGCCGCCTCGCCTTCGATGCTCATGCCCGTCGCGTCAGCAAGATCGGTGCGATTCGGCACGATGATATCGGCGCCGGCATAGCGCGCATAATCGGGTCCCTTGGGGTCCACGATGATCGGCCGCCCGGCTTCGCGTGCCGCGGCGATCAGTTGCGACGGCACCTCGCCGCCGAACAGGCCCTTCTGGTAATCCGACAGCACCGTCACCGACGTCGCCGCCATCGCGTCGCGGGCGATCCGCACCAGCCGTTCGCCCAGGCGTTCCTGGATCGGCGAGATGTCCTCTCTGTCGGCGCGCAGCAATTGCTGACCCGCCGACAGATAGCGGGTCTTCAGCGTGGTGATGCGGCTGCCCTGCACCAGCAGCCATGGCTCGACATTTGGCTGACCGCCGATAAGCCCGGTCAGCTCCGACCCTGCCTGATCATCGCCCACCACCGAGATGAAGGCGACCGCGGCGCCCAGCGCGGTAAGGTTGCGCACAACGTTGCCCGCTCCACCCGGCATGGCGACCTCGCGCTCGATTGCCAGGATCGGGACCGGCGCTTCGGGGCTGATCCTTTCAACTTCGCCATAGACGTAGCGGTCCAGCATGACGTCGCCGACCACGAGCACACTCGTATGTCCGAGCAGGCGTATTGCGGCCGCTAGATTTTCGTCCATGAGCGGCACTAACCCGCTCGCAGAAGCTGCGCAAGCAATGTCACGTGGTCAGAAACCCGAGCCGGTCTTCTTCCAGCACGGCACAGGTCAACACACCGCCCATCACCGCGCCGGTGTCCAGACCAATGCGATTGGGCCGAACCGTCGGCTCGTGACGCGGCGTGTGGCCGTGCACCACCACCGGCCCGAACGGCTCGTTGAACGACAGGAATGGTTCCCGGATCCACATCAGGTCGTGCCTTGTCTGGCGGTCCAGCGGAATGCCTGGGCGGATGCCGGCATGAACGAACAGGTAGCCGCCCTCCTCATGGCGCACCGCCAGGTCGCGCAGAAAGATAAGATGCGGTTTGGGCAGGTAGCCAGCCCATTCCTTTGGCTGCGACGATCGAGGCACGTGCCAGCTCAGCAGCGAATCGGCCCCGCCATTGGCAAGCCAGAGCTCGGTTGTCTCGGAATCGCCGGTCGCCAGCGCCGCCAGCATCATCTGCTCATGGTTGCCCATCAGATTGATCGTGGGCACGTCCGGCAGGCAGTGGCCCGCAGCCAGCTTTGCCACCACGCCCGCGCTGTCCGGTCCGCGATCCACATAATCACCCAGATGCACCAGCATCGGCTCCGAAATCGGACGCGCGGCCAGGTCATCGGCGACCAACGCATGGATAGCGTTCAAGCGGTCGAGGCAGCCATGTACGTCAGCAATGGCGTAAACGCGGCGGCCCGGCGGCAGCGTACCCGGAGCCTGGATGAAATCCACCATGGCCGCACAACCTAGGGAACGCTATGCAAATGTCCAAGCCACCGGCTTGGCGCGCCGCATGAGCCGGCCTATGCCCGCGCCCATGGACGCCATCCGGGTACACAGTCTGAGCAAACGCTACGGTGAAACACTGGCGGTCGACGCCATCGACTTCGCCGTGCCGTTGGGCGCCACTGTCGGTCTGCTTGGCGGCAACGGTGCCGGCAAGACCACGACCATTGCCATGCTGCTCGGCCTGCTGATCCCGACAACCGGGGAGATCGAGGTACTCGGCTGCGATATGGCGCGCGATCAATTCAACGCCCTGGCGCGGATGAACTTCTCCTCGCCCTACGTGTCGCTGCCACAGCGGCTGTCGGTGGCAGAGAATCTGCGCGTCTATGGCCACCTGTATGGCGTGCCCCGGCTCGAACGCCGGATCGCCGAACTGGCCGGGGAACTCGCGCTCGAGGATTTGCTGGATCGCCCCGCCGGCAAGCTGTCGGCTGGTCAGAAGACCCGGGTCGCGCTGGCCAAGGCGCTGATCAACCGGCCGGAGCTGCTGCTGCTGGACGAACCCACCGCCAGCCTGGACCCCGACACCGGCGACTGGGTCCGCACCTGGCTCGAGCGCTATCGCGACGAAAGCGGCTGCACGATCCTGCTTGCCTCGCACAACATGGCGGAGGTGGAGCGGCTTTGCTCGCAGGTGCTGATGCTGAAGCAAGGGCGCATCGTCGACCGCGGCAGTCCGCAGGACCTGCTGGACCGTTACGGCCGCGACGACATGGAAGAGGTGTTCCTCGACATCGCGCGCGACCGGCGGCGCGCGCTGGCATAGGATGGTCGTTGCATGACCCCCCACCTCACCACCCTGCCCTCTATGTCCCAACGGGGACGCAGCGCGAGCATGGGCTCTTCCGGACGCCGGATCTGGGGGCTGATGTATCGCCATCTGGCGCTGTATCGGCGCTCCTGGCCGCGACTGCTGGAACTGGCCTATTGGCCGGTGCTGCAAATGTGCATCTGGGGCTTCACCGCGAAGTTCCTCGCCACGCGAATGGGCAGCGGCGCCGCGCTCGCCGGTGCCACCCTGCTGGGCGGCGTGCTGTTGTGGGAAGTGGCGCTCCGCAGCCAGATGGGCCTCGCGCTCGCTTTCCTGGAGGAGATGTGGTCGCGCAACCTGGGCCATGTTTTCGTCAGTCCGATGCGGCCCTGGGAACTGGTCGCCACCATGATCATCGTCTCGATGATCCGCATGCTGGCAGGGGTGCTGCCAGCCATCGGAGTCGCCTGGTTGCTCTACGCCTACGACCTGTTCACGCTGGGCCCGGTGCTGGTGCTGTTCTTCATGAACCTGATGATCATGGGCTGGTCGGTGGCACTTGGTGTGGTGTCGCTGATCCTGCGCCACGGTGCCGGCGCCGAGGCGCTCGCCTGGTCCGTTTTGTTCGGCCTGACCCCGTTCGCCGCGGTCTTCTACCCGATCGCCGTTCTGCCTGCCTTCATGCAGGCGCTGGCGCTCGCCGTGCCGGCAGCGCACGTATTCGAGGGTATGCGCGCGATCATGCTGAACGGCACAGTCCGCTGGGACCACCTGGCCGCCGCCTTCGCGTTGAATGCCGTTTGGCTGAGTGGCGCGGCGCTGCTGTTCGCCCGCCAGTTCCGCCAGGCGCGGCTGCGCGGAGCGTTGATGAGCATCGGCGAATGATGGCCAGGACTGGCCCGGCGGTAAGCTCGGAAGGCCGGGCAGCTGCCCGGAGCCATACATGACCGAAACCCGATTCTGGCTGATCCGGCACGCCATCGTCGACGAAAACGCCCGCGCCATGCTGTACGGCGTGATGGACGTGCCACTGTGCGAGACCAGCCTACTCGAACAGGCACCGATGTACCGCGCCTTGGCTGCGCGGCTGCCGCGACCGGCCGTCTGGAAAGTAACCCCCCTGTCCCGGACCCGGCGCACCGCCGAGGCGATCTTCGCCGCTGGCTACCCGCACAGCGAGCCCGGCGTCGAACCGGGTTTGATCGAGCAGAGCCTCGGCCAGTGGCAGGGCCTGCCGCATGCCGAGCTGCCCGCCAGGCTCAGCCTGCCAAAGCATGCCTTCTGGCCGCTGGCGGGACATGAGCGGCCGCCGGGTGGCGAAACGCTTACCGATGTGATCGAGCGCGTCGGCGCCGCATTGGAGAACCTGGCCGCCCGCCACCCAGGCGAGGATGTCATTATTGTCAGCCATGGTGGCGCCATCCGGGCCGCTGTCGCCCACTGCCTGCGGATCGGTCCGGACAATGCCTTGCACCTGTCCGTTCAGAACCTCTCGCTGACCCGGTTGGAGAGATATCCCGAGGGCTGGAGGGTGGTCTGCGTCAACGAGTTGCCGGGTTACTAAAACGTGATCGCCGCCGAGTCGCGGCCCGCATCAGGCAATTTGGGTAAATGCAACATAAAACTGCCCCCAACTCGTCCGAAGGTCTATAAGTTACTTCCGAAATCGGGCGCTAACCGCCTGAAAAACGAGGGAGACCCTTATGATTCGCACCCTGTTGGCCGGAGCCGCGCTCGCCGTTTTGGCGCTGCTCGCCCCGTCCCCGGCGCATGCGCAGAGCGACCAGCAAACTCTGGTGGACCGCTCCACCCTCGCGATACAGGAGATGGTCAGCCAGGCCCTGACCGACGATCCGAGGCGGATGTTGTCGCGCGCCAAGGGGGTGATGATCTGCCCGCGCGTGTTCAAGGCCGGCTTCTTCTTCGGTGGTGAGGGCGGCTCCTGCGTTCTGCTGTCGCGCGCATCGAACGGCACGTGGTCGTATCCCGCGTTCTACGGCATGGGCAGTGGCAGTTTTGGCCTCCAGATCGGCATCCAGGACGCCCAGTTCGTCATGTTGATCATGACGCAGAAGGGACTCAGCGCGATCCTCGACAGCCAGTTCAAGCTCGGCGCCGATGCCTCGCTGGCGATCGCCACCATTGGTGCGGGCGTGCAGGGAGACACCACCGGCGCGCTCGGCGCCGACATCATCGCGTTTTCGCAGACCCGTGGCCTGTATGGCGGCATCTCGCTGCAAGGCAGCCTGATGGGGCAGCGTGCTGAGTGGAACCAGGCCTATTATGGTCGCCCAACCGACGCGCGGCAGATCGTACTGGAAATGCAAGCGTCCAACCCAGGCGCTGATCCGCTGCGCGACGTGCTGACGCGGTTTGGGAGCGGCATGCAACAGGCCGCCGTGCCGCCGTCACCGAACTACCAGCCCGCGCCAGCCAATCAGCAGCAGCCGTCGTATGGCGCTGCACCGACGCAATTGCAGCAGCCTGGGCCAGTGCAGCAACAGAACCTGCCGCCCCCGTCCCGCCCGTAGTTCACCCACAGAAGCAGGGACCGCGCTTTTCCACGCCCCGGCGCGCTGGTAGTGTCCGGCGCGATGGACGCGCCGGTCCCCTTCTGGAAGGCCAAGACGCTTGAGCAGATGTCCCGCGACGAGTGGGAATCTCTATGTGATGGCTGTGGCCGCTGCTGCCTGCACAAGTTGCGCGACGATGATACCGGCGCGCTGTCGTTCACCAATGTCGCTTGCCGGTTGCTCGATCTGCACTCCTGCCAGTGCAGTGATTACGCACGCCGTCAGCGCAGGGTGCCTGACTGCGTTTCGCTGACGCCGCAGGAAGTCCGCACGATCGACTGGCTGCCACCGTCATGTGCGTATCGCCGGCTCGCCGAGGGCAAGGATCTGGCATGGTGGCATCCGCTGGTTTCCGGCGATCCGGATACCGTGCACACTGCCGGCATCTCGGTGCGCGGTCGCGCGATCAACGAGCGCAAGGCGGGCCCGTTCGAAAAACATATTGTTAACTGGCCGGGGCGTATGCCGCGCGCCAGGCGTGATCCTGAGGAGAAGGAGTGATGATGAAGGATGCCCTGTTCGGTGGCGTCAACGCTGCCGTGCTGACGCCAATGCGCACCGATCTGTCGGTCGATCACGATCGAATGGCGGCGCACTGCCGCTGGCTGCTGGCGAACGGCTGCAACAACCTGGGTATCCTTGGCACCACCGGCGAAGCGAACAGTCTCGGCATCAGCGAGCGGATGGATGTACTTCCCGCGCTGATCAAACAAGGCGTGCCGGCTGCGAAGATGATGCCGGGCACCGGCACGACCGCAATCACCGACACCGTGCTGCTCACCAAACAGGCGGCTGAACTTGGTTGCCGTGGCGCGCTGCTGCTGCCGCCGTTTTACTACAAGAATCCCGGCGACGATGGGCTGTTCGCGTATTTCAGCGAAGTAATCAATCGCGTCGGCGGCAGCATCAAGTTCTATCTGTACAATTTCCCGCAGCAATCCGCGATACCGTTGAGCGTTGAGCTGATCGGGCGCCTGCTGAAAGCGTTTCCCGGCGTCGTCAAAGGCGTTAAGGACAGCAGCGGCAAGTTCGACAGCGGCAGTGCCTATGTCACGAACTTCGCAAAGGACGGCTTCGAGGTATATGCAGGTGACGATACGCTGCTGCGTCCGCTGCTGCAGTTGGGCAGCGCGGGCTGCATCACCGCCGCGGCGAACGTCAACTCGCCGATCGCTGCACAGGTCTATGCCAACTGGAACAATGACATCGGTGCGCAGGCACACGAGACGCTCAGTGCAACGCGTCGCGCCATCGTCGCCGCCACTGCCGGCATTCCCGCATTGAAGGCATTGATGGCGCGTCACACCGGCGATGCCGCATGGAATAACATGCGTCCGCCGCATCTGAAGCTGACCAACGAACAGCAGGTAAAACTGTTCGCCGCCTTCGACGCATGCGGCGTCCAACTGGCGAAGGCCGCCTAACGGGCGTTAGCGCCGAAAGACAGGGCAGTTGACGAATCGGCGCTTTCTGTCGTTGTTGCACAGAATGGACTTGCCGCGATTGGAAGTGATGGCGCTGCCTGGCGGGCCGACACGCGTCGAATGGCGACGCAACCGCCGAGCAAGGCGTATCAGCCTGCGTATAGACCCTTGTGGTGGCAGCGTGGTCGTGACGCTGCCAATGCGCGCGGCACGCGGCGCCGGCGTCGCCTTGCTGATGAATCACGCCGCCTGGGTGGCAGACCGCATCGCTGCATTGCCCGACGCCGTGCCATTTGCCGATGGTACAATGGTGTCGATCTCCGGCGTGCCGCATCGCATTCGCCACATGCCTGAAGCGCAAGGCGGCGCTTGGGTGCAGGGCGGCGAGCTGTATGTGAGCGGCGAAGCAGAGTTTCTGCGCCGCCGCGTGCTGGATTTCCTGCGCGCCGAAGCGCTTCGCAAGCTGTCCGCCATGGTGATGGTGAAGACCGCGCAGCTCGGCGTGACCGCGAAACGCATCGTGGTGAAGGACACGCGCAGCCGCTGGGGAAGTTGCGCAGTCGATGGCTCCCTGGCGTTCTGCTGGCGCCTGGTGATGACGCCGGAGTTCGTGCAGGACTACGTGGCAGCGCACGAGGTCGCGCACCTGAAGTACATGAACCACGGCAAGCGGTTCTGGAACGTGGTGGACCGGCTGACGCCGCACGCAGCCACTGCGATACCGTGGCTCCGCGCCGAAGGCTTCAGGTTGCTGCGGGTGGGCTCAGGCCTTCCATAATTCGCGGAGCCGCGGAATCCCGTCCGCGACCCACTGGAACCCGTACACATTGTTGCGCAGTGCAGCGTACTCCGCGCCAAAGATCAGCGGCACCACCGGCAAATCGCTGACGATGAGCTGTTGCGCCTCGGCGTAAAGCCCTTTGCGCGTCGGGATGTCATAGGTCGTACGCGCCTCCTGCAGCAGCGCATCTACCTTCGGATTGGAATATTTCGTCGTATTGGCGAACCCTTTGCTATCGAACAGAATAGTGATCAACCCGTCCGGATCGGCGCGCTGCGTCCAGCGCGTGGGCGTCAGGTTGAGCGTGCCATCGACAACACGGGCATAGGCTTCACTGGCGGCGACAGGCTGCAACGTCACCTTGATGCCGACAGCGGCAAGTTGCTCCTGCATCAGCTGGCTGATCTGCTGGAACACGGATACCGCCGGCGGCTGTAGCGTATATTCAAAGCCATTGGCATAGCCGGCTTCAGCCAGCAGTGCCTTGGCCTTCGCAGGGTCATAGTCGTACGACTTCACCGACGGATCGTACCACCATAGCCCCTCCGGTGTCGGCCCATTTGAAATGGTGCCTTTGCCGCGCATGGTGATCTCATTGATCCGCTTGCGGTCGATCGCGTGCGCGAAGGCCTGGCGCAGCTTCGCATTGTCGAACGGTGGCGTGTTGACGTGCCACTGCAGAAAGTACCACCGCCCGACCGTGATCGGGTTGAGCACGATCTCCGGGCGTCGCTCCAGCGGCAGCACGTCCGACGGCGTCAGTTCGCCCACATAATCGACCTCGCCGGTGAGCAGCCGCTGCAAGCCGATGACCGAGCCGGCCAGATCGCGGATCACAATCCGATCGAGATACGGCAGCCCCTTCTGCCAATAATTCGGGTTCTTCTCCAGCGTCACCTGACTGCCGCGCACCCACTCCTTGAACAGGAACGCGCCCGTGCCCACCGGATGTTCGCCGAAATCCTTGCCCAGCTTCTGCCATGCCGTGGGTGACACCATGAAGCCGGAACGCTCGCCGAGCAGGCTGAACAACCCGGGCGACTTCTGCTTCAGATTGAATGCCACATGCTGCGCGTCGATCACCTCGACAGAGGCGACCATCGGATCCAGCGATGCGCGTTGTGGCGAATTGACCGCAGGATCGAGCCGCTTGTCGATATTCCACTTCACCGCGTCGGCGTCGAACGGCGTGCCATCCTGGAATGTCACGCCCTGCTGCAAGGTGAAGACGATACGCTTGCCGTCGTCGGAGGTTTCCCAGCCGGTCGCCAGCTCCGGCTGGATCGAGAAGTCTGGCGCGTATTTCACCAGCGTGTTGAACACCAGATACAGCACATGACGTTCGGTGAACTGGACCGAGAAGATCGGATCGTAAGTCTTCGCGTCATTGACCAGACCGGCATTCAACGTGCCGCCGGATTTGGGCGCCTCGGCCCGCACGTTGCCGCCTAACAGCAGTCCGCCGCCGATACCCGCCAACGTCTCGCGCCGTCCCAGCTTCCAGACCATATGCCCCCTCCTTGTCGTTATCTGAACGAAGCGCCGATGATGTAGAATCCCATGACTGTGAGTGTCACCGCGGCGCCCGGTCCCAGGCTCATCAGCGGATTGATCGCCAGGTAGTCGAAGCCGCCGCGCACCATGCCGCCCCAGTCGGCCGCGGGCGGCGGAATGCCCACACCAAGGAAACTCAGACTGGCCGACGTGAAGATTGCCACTGACACAGTAACGGCGAACTGCGAAGCCACCACAGGAAGAATGCCCGGCCAGACATGGCGGCGGATGATCCACTCATGGCTGCCTCCGACGGCACGCGCAGCTTCAACGAACACCGTCTCGCGCAGCGCCAATGCCTGTCCGCGCACCAGCCGTGCAATTGCCGGCCACATCACGAACCCCAGCACCAGCACCAGATTGCGCACGCTCGGCCCGACCATCACGGTGATGATCAGCGCCAGCACCAGTCCAGGCAGTGCGATGAACAGGTCGATCAGTGCGACCAGCAGCATGTCGGTGCGGCCACGGAAGTAACCGGCGGCCAGCCCGATCGGCACGCCGATAATCATCGCCACCAGTGCCGCTCCGAGCCCAACGGCCAACGATATGCGCGCGCCATAAATCACCCGGCTGGCGACATCGCGTCCCAAGTCGTCGGTGCCGAGCAGATGCGCGGCTGACGCCGGCGCCAGCAGGTCGACGCCGGACCGGTATGGGTCATCCGGCGCCAGCACGGTCGCGAACAGTGCAATCGCGGCAATGCCGGCGATCACCAGCAAGCCGATCCACAACCCGGGCCGCTTCACGCGTCGAACCGGATCTGTGGATTGGCAATCGTATAGGCGATGTCGGCCAGCAGGTTCATCAGCACCACGCCGATAACGATCAGCATGCCGATAGCGAGCATCGTCGGGAAGTCGCGTCCCTCGATCGAGGTCACGAACAGCCGTCCGGTGCCCGGCATCGAAAATATTGTCTCGGTCACCACTGCGCCACCGGTTAGCTGGCCCATCGAAATGCCGACAAAGGTGATCACCGGCAGGATCGCGTTCGGCATGGCGTGACGGAACGCGACGCGCCACTCACTCAAGCCCTTCGCCTGCGCCACACGGATGAAGGTGCGGCGCAGTACGTCGCCGTACTCGGCACGATACACGATGCTGAACACGCCGAAATAGTACCGAGGACAGTGTCAGCACCGGCAGGATCATGTGCTGCAGATGTGGCAGCACGCCATCGGACCACGGCACCCAACCGGTCGATGGCAGCCATCCAAGCAGCAGTGAAAACAGGAAAATGAAAGAAATCCCCAGCATGAAATTCGGCACGGTGATGCCGACGAGATTGACCGCCGTGGTCAGTGGGACGATCACGCCACGCGCGACCGGGATGGTGTTCAGCACCACGGCGAGCAGCGTGGCCAGCAGGATCGACCATGCAGTCAGTTCCAGCGTCACCGGGATGCAGGCACCGATGGCATGCGCAACGCCCTGTTGCGTGGTGTAGGAGCGCCCCAGGTCGCCGCGTAGCACGCCGCCCAACCAGTGTGCGTACTGCACCACCATCGGTTGGTCGAATCCATACTTGGCGTTGAGTGCCGCGATCGCCTGCGGGCTGGCGTCCTGACCCAGCATCATCGCCGAGGGACTGCCCAGTACCCCAGACACGGCGAAGAACAGCAGCACCGAGACCAGCAATGTCGTCGGTATCATGAGACCCACGCGCCGGACGATGTGTCTGAGCAAGAAGCTGTGCCTCGTCGAGCTTTGCGGTACCATTCATGCAATCGAACGGAGCCGCAAGATGACCGACTGCCGGATTGCCCGCGCCAATGCGCCGGACCTGTTCTACCAGGACGAGGGGCATGGACCTCCCATGGTGCTGATCCACGGCGTTGGCGCCGATGGGTCGAGCTGGGACGAAATCGCCGCTGCGCTTGCCGGCGACTTCCGTGTCCTGCGCCTGGATCTGCGCGGCCATGGGCGCTCCGGCCATATCGAGGGCGGCTGTTCGCTGGATGATTTCGTGCGCGACGTTGTCGATGTACTGGACGCGTGCGGAGTGGCGCGTGCGCATGTCGTCGGCTTCTCGCTCGGCGGCATGATCGCGCAGGCCATGGCCCTGCAGCATCCCGATCGCATCGATCGGCTGATGCTGCTGAGCGCGGTCGCCGGGCGCACCGAGGAGGAGCGGACGCGCGTCAGCCAGCGTCTGGAGGTGCTTCGCACCCAAGGATTCGAGGCGATTTCCAGCGCCTCGCAGGATCGCTGGTTCACGCCGGAGTTCGTCGCTGCCAATCCGAATCTGGTGGCCGCGCGCATGGCTCAACTGCTCCAGAACCACGCTCCCTCCTACGCCGCCGCCTACACAGTGTTCTCGCTGAGCGACCTGGGCGACAGACTGCACTCGATTCGCCATCCAACTCTGGTGGCGACCGGCGAACATGACCAAGGCTCCAACACGCGCATGGCCCGCTACATGCACGAACAGATTCCAGGATCGCAATTGCTCATCCTTACGGGACTGCGGCATTCCGTGCTGGTTGAAGCGCCGGCGCGGATCACCTCAATGCTGCGCGAGTTCCTCGCGGTTGGGTGACGCAGGCCCATCCGATCTGTATGGTGGTTACATATGGGAGGATCGACCACAGCCGTTCGACAGGCTGAACTGCGCGCCGTAAGCGGCGCGACCTTTCGTACAGACCGGTTTCCAGCGCTGGTTCGATCGGCAATTTCATCGCGTCGCGGTGCTGCCCACCACCGTCATGATGCTGGTGATCTTCGGCGTCCCGCTCGCGTTCTCGTTTTATCTCGGCTTCCAGGGCTGGTCGCCGGACCAGGCACTGTTCGCCGGCAGCTTCGCCGGCACCGCGAATTACGAGGATCTGCTCACCGATCCGCAGTTCCTGCAGAGCCTCTATGTCACCTTCATCTACACCGCGATCACCGTTACGTCGGAACTCGCTTGCGGCCTGGGCATAGCGCTGCTGCTCAACATCGACCTGCCGTGGATTGGCCTCTTTCGCACCGCTCTGGTAGTGCCGATGATGATCACACCAATCGTCGCCGCGCTATGTTGGAAGCTGCTGCTCGATCCGGACCACGGCGTCATCAACTATTGGATCGGAAGTCACATCGTGTGGCTCGGCCGTCCTGATACAGCGCTGCTGTCCGTCATGGTGGTGAACCTATGGCAGAACGCACCTTATGTCGCCGTGCTGTTGCTCGCGGGACTGCGCTCGCTGCCTAGTGAGCCGGCGGAAGCCGCATCGATCGACGGCGCCAGCCGGTTACAGGTGTTCTGGCATATTACCCTGCCTCTGCTGCGCCCCTACATCCTGGTGGCGCTGCTGCTGCGCACGATCTTTGAATTCCGCGCCTTTGACAACATCTACGTAATGACCAGCGGCGGACCGGCAAACGCCACAATGTCGCTGTCGATGTTTACCTATCTGGCATCATTCGTCCGCTTCGATCTGAGCCTTGGCGCCGCCGCATCGTGGCTGATGCTGGTGATGTGCCTGCTGCTCTGCGTGTTCTTCATCCTGGTCATCCGGCGGCGGGAGGCAACCTGACATGAGCGCGCTGTCGGGCGTCGGATCACGGCGCAGCAAGCTGATTTTTGCCGGATCAGTTTACGCCGGGCTGATCGCGATGACCCTGGTGTTCCTATTTCCACTGCTCTGGATCGCTGGACTGTCGCTGAAGACCCGGCTGCAGGTGTTCGCCGTGCCGCCGCTGTTCATCTGGCGACCGACGCTGGAGAATTACGCCGCCGTATTCGCTCGAGCGGATTTCTTGCAAGCGTTCGTCAACAGCCTCGTGGTGTCGGCCGGCGCGGTGACGATGTCGATCTGCGTCGGTGTGCCCGCGGCTTATGCCTTCGCCCGGTTCCCATTCCGCGGCGGCTCATTCCTGTTCTTCTCGCTGCTGGTCATGCGCATGCTGCCGCCGATAGCAGTACTGGTCCCGATGTACATCCTGTTCAGCAAGTTTGGCCTGACCACGACGCGGTTCTCGGTGGTACTTGCCTATACCACCTTCAGCCTGCCGCTGGTCGTATGGATCATGCGCAACTTCTTCGAGGACCTGCCGCGCGAGTTGGAGGAAAGTGCCTGGGTTGACGGTGCCTCGCGTTTTGCCGCGTTCCGCCACGTGGTGCTGCCGCTGATCCGGCCTGGACTTGTCGCGGCGTCGATCCTGTGCCTGCAACTTGCGTGGAACGACTTCCTGTTCTCCGCGGTGCTTACCAACAACGCGACCCGAACCTTGCCGGTGCTGATGGCAGCGTTTTCCGGCGGTGATACCGGTACCGACTGGGGCGGCATGACCGCCTCAGGCGTGCTGGTGATTCTGCCGGTGCTGATCTTCTCGTTCGCCGCACAGCGGCATTTGGTGGCCGGTCTGTCGTCGGGAGCAGTAAAAGGTTGAAAACATAAAAAGGGAGGAAACGCATGCCTGGGATGAAGCGACGCACATTGCTGCAAGCATCGGCCGGAGTGCTCGCCGCGCCGCAGATCATGGCGCAGAGCAAGCCGGAGAAACTCGTCTACGTCGGCGACAACGGCCCATGGCACTATGTCATGGTCGAAGAAGTAGCACCCGCGTTCGAGAAGAAGACCGGCATCAAGATCGACTTCACCCTGCTGCCGGTTGATCCCTGGCGCGCTCGGCTGCGCGCGGAGCTCGGCGCCGGCAGCAGCGGCATCGATGTGGCGCAGTTCTCGGTCAGCATGACCGGGTGGATGTCACCGCACATGGAAGATCACACGCCGTTGCTGGCCGATATCAAGGCAAAGGATTCCTCCTTCGACTGGAACGACTATCTGGGCGGACCGCAAAAGGCCGCCACCTATGACGGGAAATTATGCGGCCTGCCGTACCGCATCACCACCGGCATCTTCCACTATCAGAAGGCGCTGCTGGAGAAAGCTGGCTTCGCCAAGCCACCGGAAAACTGGGAACAGTTCCTGAAGGTCGCGCAGGCAGTTAACTCGCCACCGGATCGGTATGCCTATGGCCTGATGGGCATGCAGGGCGCCGGCATGTATCCCTCCTTCGCATCCTGGCTGTTCTCCAATGCGGGCCCTCGCATTGTGGACTTCAAGACCGGCGAGGTGTTCATCAATGATCCCAAGGCGGTTGAGGCACTGCAATTCTATGGCGACCTCATCGCCAAGTACAAGCTGGTGCCACCCGATGCGATGACCTGGCAATTCGAGGAAATCGTCGCCGGCGGCCAGCGCGACCGCTACGCGATGGTGCAGATGTTCGCGCCGTACGGCACGCTGATCAACGATCCGAAGATCTCCACAACTGGCGGCAAATGGGCATGGACCACCGTGCCCGGACCGCACTCCGCGGACGAGGGCCGCACCTGGATCGATGGCCACACCATCGGCGTGCCGAAATACACCAAGAATAAGGAATGGGCGTTGGAGTTCGTCGCGATGTGCTGCTCACGCGAGTGGCAAAAGAAGGCAATGTTTCGCGGCAACGCCCCGCCGCTGCGGTCAGTGCTGAATGATCCGGAGATGGTGGAGAAGATCGGCTGGCCGCCCGTCGGCGCGAAGGCGCTGGAGACCGGCGTGCCGACGCCAGGTCATCCGGTCTGGGACACGCTGGAGGTACAGATGCGATCCGCAATTGCCCAGGTTCAGCTTGCACAGAAGACCGCGAAGGTTGCGATGGATGAGCTTGCGTCGGACTGGCAGCGCAGCCTTCGCCGCGCCGGGATTGGCCGCGGATGATCCGGCGCCGTCATCTTCTGCAGGCGACCGCCGCTGCTGCTGCGTTGCCGAAATTCGCCATCGCGCAGAGCAAGCCCGAAAAGCTGGTGTTTGTTGGCGACAACGGACCGTGGCACTGGTGTCTGGTCGAGGAAGTGGCACCCGCGTTTGAGAAGCAGTACGGCATCAAGGTCGACTTCACCTTGTTGCCGATCGATGCACTCAGCGCCCGGCTGAAAGCCGAGTTGAATTCCGGCTCCAATGGCATCGACATCGTGCAGTGGACCGCACCGTTCGCGGGTTGGCTCGCGCCGCATATGGAGGATCACGACAAGCTGCTGGCGAGCGCGGCGGACAAGCATCCTGACTTCGACTGGGACGACTTTCTCCCGTCGATCCGTGACATGGCGAGCTATCAAGGCAAGCTTCTCGGCATTCCGTACCGCGTCACCGCGAGTATTCTGAACTATCAGAAACCGCTGCTTGCCGATGTGGGCTTCAACAAGGCGCCGGAGAACTGGGACGAGTTCCTGAAGGCGCTGACCGCCACCACCAAGGCTGGCGCGCCGAACCGGTATGGGTTGGGCATTTGGGGACGGCAGGGACCCGCGATGGTTGGCGGATTCACGCCATTCCTGCGCGGCAACGGCGCGCGCTATTTCGACCCGAAGACCTATGAGATCGAGATCAACAAACCGAACGCGGTGGAAGCGCTGCAATACTATGGCGACCTGATGACCAAGTACAAGGTCGTGGTGCCGGACGCGATCACCTGGGAGTTCGACGAAATCGTCGCCGGCGGACAGAACGACCGCTACGCGATGACCATCACGCTGGCGCCGTATGGCACGCTGATCAACGATCCGAAACTGTCGAAGACGGCGGGAAAATGGGGTTGGGCACTGGCGCCCGGTGCACACTCGATCGCCGACAGCAAGGTTAGCGTCGGTGGCTGGACCTTCGGCGTGCCGGCTGGGAACAAGAACAAGGAGTGGGCGTTCGAGTTCATCCAGATGGCGTGCAGCAAGGAGTGGATGCGGCGCTCGGTCGTGCGCGGCAACGCGCCACCGCGCGTGTCGGTGCTGAACCACCCGGACGTGCAGGAGAAATATGGTTGGGCGCCGGTGCTGGCAGAGGCGATGAAGACCGCGACGCTGGAGCCGCGCGAGCCGGTATGGCCCACCTTGGAGCTGTCGTTGCGGACGGCGATTTCCACAGTGCTGACCGGGCAACAGAATGCGAAGGACGCGCTGGACGCGTGCGCATCGGATTGGCAGCGGGCGATGCGGCGGGCAGGGTTGAAGGGGTAGCGCCGCGACCGTACAGTGCCGCGAACGGAGAACGTGATGATTTCAGGCGCAATCGACTGCGACATCCATCCGGGTGTGCCGAACCTTAAGGCGCTGCTGCCCTATATGGACGATTTCTGGCGGGAATCCTTCGTCGCGCGTGGGCTCGATGGCTTCGACATGATGAGCTACCCGCTCGGCGCGCCGATCACCTGCCGCCCGGACTGGCGTGTGAAGGGCGAGCGGCCCGGCTCCAGCCTGGCCAATTTGCAACGCGACGCGCTGGACGCATTCGGCATCAGCCTGGCGATCTGCAATCCGCTGACCGGCGGCCAGGTAGCGGTCAGCGAGACGATGGGTGCCGCGATCTGCTCGGCGGTGAACGACTGGATCATCGAGCACTGGTTGGAAAAGGACACCCGCCTGCGCGCCTCGATCGTGATTCCACCACAGGCGCCCATGATGGCGGTGGAGGAGATCGAGCGCCGCGCCGGTGACCGCCGCTTCGTGCAGGTGCTGATGCCAGCGGCGTGCGAGATGATGCTCGGCCGCAGTTACTACTGGCCGATCTATGAGGCCGCGGCGAAGCACGACCTACCGATAGGGATCCATGCCGGCAGCATGTATCGCTACGCCCCGACATCGACCGGATGGCCGTCGCACTATCTGCACGACTACGTGGCGAACTCGCAGTTGTTCGAGGATCAGTTGCTCAGCCTGATCTCCAATGGCGTGTTCAACCGCTATCCCGATCTGCGTGTCGTGTTGATGGAGTCGGGCGTGACCTGGCTGCCGGGCTTCCTGTGGCGCGCGATCAAGACCTGGCGCGGCGTGCGCGCCGAAGTGCCGTGGGTTAAGCGGTCGCCAGCGGAAACGATCCGCGACAACGTCCGCCTGACTGTGCAGCCGATCGATGCGCCGCGTGAAGGCGGCGTGATCGAACGCATAATCGAGCAGATCGATTGCGACCGGATGCTGTTGTTTGCCTCGGACTATCCGCACTGGCAGTTCGAGGGCGATGCCATTCTGCCGGACGGACTGTCGCCTGCGCTGCGGCAACGCATCCAGATCGATAACCCGCTGGAAACCTATCCTCGCCTGAAGGAGACCGTGCAATGAACGCGCCCGTCGATGTGGATCGATGCGCGTCTGGGCATCATTGATTGCGACATTCATCCGTACATGAAGCCTGGTGCGCTGAACAAGTATCTGCCGGAGCGCTGGCGCAAGCATGTTGCCGAGTACGGCAAATTCAACTGCGGCATCTACGCGGACCGCGGAACCTATCCGCGGTTCTCACCAAACACGTGCCGCCGCGATGCGTGGCCGCCGGGCGGAGGGCTGCCGGGTTCCGATGTGCCGTTCATGCGCGAGCAGTTGCTCGATGCGTACAACATCGCCTACGGCGTACTGGAGCCGTTGCTGGGCGCCAACACGTCGCGCAACCTGGACGAAGCAGCGGCGCTGTGTTCGGCGATGAACGACTGGCAGGCGCATGAGTTCACCGACGAGGACCCCCGCTTGCGCGCGTCGATCCTGGTGCCGCAGGACGATCCGGAAGCGGCGGTTAAGGAAATCGACAAACGCGCCGGCGACTGGCGGTTCGCGCAGATCCAGTTGGGATCGAAGACGTCCGAGCCATTGGGGCGCCGCCGTTATTGGCCGATCTTCGCCGCCGCACAGGCCAACAACCTGTCCATCGGCTTGCATATCGGCGGCACGCAGAGCGCCGCGCCGTCACCCGGCGGCTGGCCGCAATTCTATCTCGAGGACCACCACATCCTGGTGCACTCGATGCAGAACCAGGCTGCGAGCATGATCCTGGAAGGCGTGTTCGAGGCATTTCCCAATCTTGAAGGTCTGCCTGATCGAGGGTGGCTTCGCCTGGGCGCCGTCGCTTGGCTGGCGGCTCGATGCGCACTGGGCGAAGATGCGGGACGAGGTGCCGCAGGTGAAGCGGCCGCCGTCCGAGTACATGCGCACCAACCTGTGGTGGGCAACGCAACCGGTCGAGGAACCGGAGAATCCAGACGACCTGCGCCAGATCTTCGAATGGATCGGCTGGGATCGCATGGTCTATTCGTCGGATTATCCGCATTGGGACTTCGACGATCCGCATCTGGCCTTCCGGTTCCAGATGACCGAGCAGGAAAAGCGCATGCTGTTCCGCGACAATGCGCTGAACGTATATACGTTCCGATAGCCGCCGGGGGATTCACTCCCCGGCATAGCCTGGCAAGCGGCAGCCGCACTTGCAGGTGCGGCCTTGGCCGCACGGCAAACTCGTGCAAGTCTCCGCCGGCAAAACCGTTCCATCTGTAACCATGGAGCGGCCGGGAAGGGAACTGTCATGCCGCATTTCGTCACGCGCCGGGGTCTGCTCACCGACCACAGCCGCCGGCCTCGCCGCGCCAGCAATCATGCGCCGCGCGGATGCCGCCGAGACCGTGCAGCTCATCAGTCATCGCTATCCGGCATTGGAATACTATGCCGAGAAGATGAAGACAGCGTTGCCCGGCGTGACCGTGGACGGACGGCTGATGCCGTCGGGTGATGCCATCCAGTTGCAGCGGATTCAGCTCTCCTCCGGCGCATCGACGATGGACATCATGTGGTGCAACAGCATCACCATCCCGTCATTCGCGAAGAGCGGCTGGCTGGAGCCGCTCGACGAGCTCTGGGAAAAGCATCGCAAGGACCTCAACCTCGATGACGTCAGTCCGGCGGCCATCAAGGGCTGCAGCTATAACGGCCACATCTATGCCATTCCGCTGACCATCAACACCCTCACCTTCGCCTACCGCGCCGATGTGTTCGAGGAAAAGAAGCTCGAAGTCCCGAAGACCTGGGACGAGTACGCGGATCTGGCCAAAACGCTGAACGCGCCGCCGCGACATTACGGCGTCAGCGCTTCGCTGAAATGGGACAGCCGCCAGCCGAATTGCAGAGCGTGCTCAACACCGTTGGCGACGGATGGTTCGACAAGGACTGGAGGCCGACATTCAACTCCGAGCGTGGCGTGAAGGCGATCGAGACCTACAAGCGCCTCGCTCAGTACGCTGTGCCCGGCTACACCGCCATGGGCAACGACGAATGCACGGTCAATCTCGGGCCAGGACATCGCCATGATGGCCGAGCAGTGGGCGACGCGCTGCTCATCGATGGACAACCCCGATAAATCCCGTGTGGTGGGCAAATTCAAATGGGCCGTTCCGCCTGGCGGCCACCAGGCAACGATCACCGATGCCTACGCCATTTCCAAGTTCTCCACCAAGGACAAGGACATGCTGTTCCGCCTGCTCGCCACCACGCTGAACGAGGAGAATCAGCGTGGCGCGGCAGCGCTCGCCGTACCGCCACGGCGCAGTGTGCTGAACGATCCCGTGATCCAGGCGAAATACCGCTGGTATCCGGCGATCTCCCAATGCCTGGATGTCGCAGTGCCGTTGCCCCAGCTTCCCGAGTTCAGCGAGGTCGGCGAAGTGATCTGCAAGCGTATGGTGCAGGCCATCGTCGGCCAGATGGAGGTGAAGCCGGCGCTCGACGAAGCCGCAAAGGAGGCCGTCGCGATGCTGCAACAGCGGGGCTACTACAAATAACCGCACATGTGGCTCGTTCATGCTGCCAAGCCTCGCGGTGATGACCATCGTGCTGGCTTACCCCTTCGCCTCGCGCATTCTATTATAGCTTCCAGTCGCTACTATCTGGGCGGCGGCGCCACGCATTTCGTCGGTCTTGCCAACTATCTGCAGCTCCTGGCCGACGAACGCTTCTGGGGCGACCTGCTCAACACTGTCATCATCGTTGGTTGCAGCGTGGCACTGGAGTTTTTCGTCGGGCTCGCACTCGCGCTCGCCTTGTACGCCGCCACGCACGCCGTGCGCACCGATCTCCGCTGCTGAACTTCCTGCCCAACGTCGTCACACCGGTGGTGGGCGCGATCTTCCTGAAATGGATGTTCATTGGCCGATTCGGCCTGATCGACTCGACACTGATCTCGCTCGACATCTTCCCACCCAACTGGCTGGGCGATCCGATATGGGCGAAGTTCAGCCTGATCCTCGCCGACACCTGGAAGTTCACGCCCTTCCTGATGCTGGTGCTCTACGCCGGCTTGCAATCGCTCGACACGCAGTTGCTGGAGGCGGCCCAGATCGACGGCGCCAGCCCGGTTCAGCGGCTGCGCTATGTGATCCTGCCGATGATGAAGCCGCTGATCCTGTTCGTCCTCGCGATCCGCGTGATGGACGCGTTCCGCTTCTTCGATCTGGTGTATCGTATTGACCAACGGCGGTCCCGGCACGGCAACCGAAACCATCACGCTTTACACCTACCAGCTTGGCTTCCGCATGCTGGAGATGGGCAAGGCCTCGGCGCTCGGCATCATCACGCTGCTGATCGTCGCGGGAATGATCGCAGGGCTGATCGTCTTCCTGTCCCGCCGCGGACGTGAAGCCTTCTGATGAGCCGCCGAGCCATCCTGCAGGTGCCGCTGCTGATCGGCCTCGTGGTGTTCACCTTCATCAATCTGGTGCCCATCCTGTGGGGCTTCCTGATCTCGATCCGCCAGCCGGCCGACGCCTTCGCCATTCCGCCGCGGCTGTTCATCGCCCCGACCTTCACCTTCCACTACCAGGTGTGGATCGATCGCGGCTTCCTGCGCTTCCTGATCAACAGCCTGATCATCGCCGCCGGCACCGATCGCCATCTCGGTGCCGATCGGCACGCTGGCGGCCTACGGTCTGGCGCGCACCAAGGCACGCCACTCGCGCTCGCTGCTGTTCGGCCTGCTGGCCGTGCGGATGCTGCCGCAGATCCTGCTGGCCATCCCGTTCTTCGTCATGGCCCGCTTCCTCGAGATGATCGACACCTACTGGATCATGATTCTCGCCATGGTGGCGATCAACCAGCCGTTCACGATATGGCTGATGCGCAGCTTCTTCCTGGATGTTCCGGTAGAGCTTGACGAAGCCGCGCTGATCGACGGCGCCAACCGCTGGCAGGCGTTCCATCTGATCGTGCTGCCGGCAGTGCGCCCTGGGCTCGCCGTCACCGCGCTGTTCTCCATGCTGCTGGCCTACAACGAATTCCTGTTCGCCCTGGTGCTTACCGGCAGCCGCACCAAGACATTGCCGGTGGCAATCGCGGAATATGGCGGCGAGGACCTGAACTACTGGTCGCTGTCCGCGGCCGGCGCCATCGGCATCATGCTGCCGGTGGTGATTTTCACCATCGCGGTACAGCGCAACCTGATCCGAGGGCTGACATTCGGCGCGGTGAAGGGGTAAACTGCGTCAAAGCCGCTGCCAGGGATCGACCGGATGAACGTCAATGTACGCGATATCGCAACCGCCACATCGGTGCAGGAATCGCGCCTCGCAATCGCCGACTGCGACCTGCATCTGGGTCCCCGATCGTTCGATGAATTGAAGCCGTTCCTGTCGTCGCGCATCCTGCACCACATCGACACGTACGGAATGTCGCATCGCGTTCCATGGCAGAATGGCAATCCGGCCTACCCGAAATCAGCGCCCTATGCCGCGCGGCGTGACGCGCATCCGCCAGGTGGCAGCCCGCCCGGCACCGATCTGGAGTTCACCCGCCGCCAGCATCTCGATCCGTTCAACATCCAGCTTGGCCTGGTCAATCCGCCGCTGCCGTCGCAGAACTTCATGAATCCCGATCTCGGCAATGCGATCTGCCACGCGTTGAACGAGTGGCAGATCGAATCGCTGGTGCGCCCCGAACCAAGGCTGCGCGCGTCGATCGTGGTGAACTACGAGGACCCACCCGCGGCGGCAGCGGAAATAGAACGCTGCGCCGGCACACCGGGCTACGGCCACATCCTGCTGATGAGCCGCACCAGCGAACCGCTCGGCGCGCGGCGCTATGCACCGATCCTCGACGCCGCAGCGGCTTCGGGCCTGCCGTTGGCGATGCATGCGTTCGGCTTTGCCGGCCATCCCTCCACCTCGTCCGGCTGGCCTTCGTTCTACCTCGAAGACATGGTGGCACACGCGCAGGGCTTTCAGGCGCATCTCGCCAGCCTGGTGATCGAAGGCGCGTTCGAGCGCCGCCCCAACCTGCGCTTCGTCATGATCGAGGGCGGCTTCGGCTGGCTGCCGTCGCTCTGCTGGCGGCTCGACAAGCTGTGGCGCCGGCTGGCCGATGAGACGCCGCACCTGAAGCGCCTGCCGTCCGAGTATATACGTGACCATGTCTGGCTCACCACGCAGCCGATGGAGGAACCGCCGAACCGCGAGCATCTGCTTGATCTGGTCGAATGGGTCGGCTGGGATCGGCTGCTGTTCGCCTCGGACTATCCACACTGGGACTTCGACGATCCGACGCAGACTCTGCCGGCGATCGACCGGACACGGCGGCAGCAGGTGTTCCACGACAACGCGTTCGCGCTGTACGGCGCCTGAATGCTGCCGTCGCTGTTCATCAGCCACGGCTCGCCCATGCTGGCGCTGCGTCCGTCGCGGGCACGCGATTTCCTCGCCGGACTAGGTGAGACGATCGGCCGGCCAAAGGCGATCGTGGTGGCATCCGGCCATTGGGAGACCGATCAGCCCGAGGTCAGCGGCGTTAGGGTCAACGACACCATCCATGACTTCTATGGTTTTCCGCCGGCGCTGTACGCGATCCGTTATCCGGCGCCGGGCTCCCCGGAACTTGCCGAGCGTATCGCCGGGATGCTGCGCGCCGCGGGACTGATCGCCGAAGTGGATCACAAGCGTGGCTTGGACCATGGCGCCTGGGTACCGTTGTCGCTGATGTATCCGGCGCACGACATTCCGGTGCTGCAGCTCGCTTTGCAGAGCGAGCTAGGTCCACCGCACCATCTGCAACTCGGCCGTGCCATCGCCGCGTTGCGCGAGCAGGACGTGCTCGTCATCGGCTCCGGCGCCTTCACGCACAATCTCGGCCGCCCTCGCGCGCCCGACCAGGACGCGTCGCCCCCACCCGACATCGTCGCGTTCGCTGATTGGATGTTCACGGCACTTGCCGAACAGCGGGTGAGCGATTTGCTGGACTATCGCCGCAAGGCGCCGTTCGCCGCCGTGCAGCATCCGACCGAGGAACACCTGCTGCCGCTCTACGTCGCGCTTGGCGCGGCAGGCGAAGGTGCACGAGCGACGCGGCTGCATGACAGCACGACCGGGGGTACGCTGCGGATGGATGCCTACCGCTTCGATGCCTGATGCGGTTGTTTGTCTATGGCACATTGCTGGATGATCGACGTGCCGGCGCGCGAACTGGCGCGGCTCATCGCCTGAGAAGGACCTGCCGCTCGCCCGGCGCGGGTTGTCGTGCAGACAGCGAACGGCAAGACTGCCGCCCACACCTGGATCGCACGCGCAGCGACGCGCCGACCACGCAAGGAGTGACCTATGTTGCAGCCACCGCCCGCCCGTCCCGGAATGCGCGAGGAAGAGGTCGATACGCCTGCTCTGCTGATCGATCTCGATGCGTTCGAGTACAACCTCGATCACATGGCGGAACTGCTCGCGCCCACCAAGGCGAAGCTGCGCGCGCATGCCAAGACGCACAAGAGCCCGGTGATCGCCCGGCTGCAGATGGCGCGCGGCGCCATTGGTCAGTGCGTGCAGAAGGTGGCGGAAGCCGAGGCGCTCGCATGGGGCGGCATTCCCGACATCCTGGTCAGCAACGAAATTGTCGGCGCGTCAAAGCTGGCGCGGTTGGCCGCACTGGCGCGCATCAGCAAGGTCGCGGTGTGCGCCGATGACGCGGCGCAGGTAGCGGCGATCGAGACCGCCGCGGCCGATGCCGGCATCCGCCTGCCGGTGCTGGTGGAGATCGACGTCGGCGCCGGCCGCTGCGGCGTGCAGCCTGGCCCCGACGCGGTGGATCTGGCGAAGCGCATCGCCGCCTCGAAGCATCTGATCTTCGGCGGCCTGCAAGCGTATCACGGCAGCGCGCAGCACAAGCGCACCGTCGCCGAGCGCCGCGCCGCTATCGGCACTGCGATCGACGGATCGCGTCGCACCGTCGAGCAGTTGCGCCAGCAAGGGCTGGATTGTCCCATTGTCGGTGGTGCCGGCACCGGCACCTTCCAAATTGAATCGGCATCCGGCGTGTACAACGAGATTCAGGCTGGCAGCTACGTGTTCATGGACGCCGACTATGCGCGCAATCTGGACGAGGCCGGCGCGCCGATCGGCACATTCCGTCATTCGCTGTTCGTGCTGGCAACAGTGATGAGCGTGCCGAACAAGAGCATCGCCGTGGTCGATGCCGGGCACAAGGCAGTGACGGTGGACAGCGGCATGCCGACAGTATGGCAGCGGCCGGACATCCGCTACGTCGGTGCCTCGGACGAACACGGCAAGATGGAGGTGGGATCGGAGACCGCCGCGCCCAAGCTCGGCGAGAAGCTGCGGTTGGTGCCAGGGCACTGCGATCCGACCGTTGATCGCTACGATTGGTATGTCGGCGTGCGCAAAGGCCGCGTCGAATGTCTGTGGCCGGTAGCGGCGCACGGCGGAATGCATTGAAGGCGCCGCGCTTCCCGCGTAGATTGCCGCCCGCTGTAACATCCAACCGACAGGAGGGCTGCATGAGCGCTTACAATCAGCATCATCCACGCGGCCCTGCCTGCGCCCTGCGATCAATCATCGCAGGGCTGGCCAGCGCATAGCAAGAATCGCCGGCCGGCTCTGACCGCCCTCCCCTGCGTGTCATTGAGCTATGCGAGTCCCCCATGCCCACCATCAATCTGCGCGACGTCAGCGTGCTGTCGCCGCACCCGCTGTTCCAGAATCTATCGCTGACCATCGGCGATGCCGATCGCATCGGCCTGATCGCCGGCAACGGCGGAGGCAAAACCACTCTGCTGAAGTGTCTTGCCGGCGTCATCGAACCCACCACCGGCGACATCGTCCGCTCCCGCGGCATGCGTGTCGGTTATGTCGAACAGGACATGCCGGCAACCCTGCTGGCGCTGCCACTGGCCGAGGCAATCCGCCGCGCCTTGCCCGCTACCGAGCGCGACGCCAACGCATGGCGGGTCGATGTCGTGCTGGATGAATTCGGCGCGTCCGCCGAATTGCATGATCGGCCGCTGAACGCACTAAGCGGCGGATGGCAGCGCCTGGCACTGATCGCACGCACCTGGGTGACCGAACCGGACGCGTTGCTGCTCGACGAACCGACCAACCATCTTGATCTGGCGAAGATCCAGTTGCTGGAACGCTGGATCAGCACCTGCCGAGTGCCGATGATCATCGCCAGCCACGATCGTAGCTTCTTGGATGCCTGCACCACGCGCACGCTGTTCCTGCGGCCCGGCGTGTCACGCATCTACGCACATCCATACACGCGTGCGCGCGATCTGTTGGCGGAAGACGATGCCGCACAGGAGACCAAGCTGGAGAAGGAAGCGCGCGAGGTGAACCGCCTGCGCCGCAACGCCAATGAACTGAAGAATGTCGGCATCAACAGCGGCAGTGACCTGCTGCTGAAGAAGTCGAAGCAGTTGCGCGAACGTGCCGAGGCACTGGAGCAGACCATGCAGGCTTCGCACACCGAGCGTTCGGGCGACATAAGGCTGGCCAATCGCGGCAGCCATGCCAAGGTGATGCTGGCATTGGCCAACGTCGATGTGCGCACGCCCGACGGACGCGCGCTGTTTCACATTGGCAAGCTGGACGTCTTCCAGCAGGATCGCATCGTTCTGCTGGGGATTAATGGCGTCGGCAAGTCGCAGTTCGTTCGCCTGCTGCGCTTGGCGATGAACGGCACGGATGTCCCTGGCGTGCGCGCCAGCCCATCCATCGTGCTCGGTTATGTCGATCAGCTCATGTCGCATCTGCCCGATACGCAGACGCCACATGGCTTCATCAGCGGCACTTTCCGCCCTGGCGACCAGCGCACCACCAGCCTGCTCGCCAGCAGCGGCTTCAACGTTGACATGCAACGCCGCCGTATCGGCGATCTGTCACCGGGTCAAAAGGCGCGGCTTGGCCTGCTCGCATTGCGGCTGACCGAACCGAACTTCTATCTGATGGACGAACCGACAAACCACGTCGATATCGCCGGTCAGGAACGGCTGGAATTTGAAATCCTCATGCACGAGGCAACCTGCATCATCGTCTCGCATGACCGTGCCTTCGCACAGGCGATCGCGACACGCTATCTGCTGATTGATCGCAACCGCATCACCGAGATAGATTCGCCGGAACCATTCTATAGGACACTGGCTACACCGTCATTGCGAGGAGCGTAGCGGCAACGCAATCCAGCGCGCCGCGCCTCACGCCAGATCGGCCAGCATCGCGGGACTTGCCGAACGCAGCAGCCGCTTGCGCGCGTCCCACTGCGTTGCCGTGTCCAGTTGCGACAGGTACTGCACCTCGCCGCCGGCAAGGAACGCGATCGGCAATCCGTCGTGGAACAGCACGCGGTTGCCGGTCAGCGCCGCGACCTTGGCGCCCGGTGTCAAAATGCCCGCGAGGTTCAGCGGATCCGCTGCCGACAGCGACACGTATTCATCCGCATGCGGCTTGCGCCGTACCTCGCGCAACAGGCCGACAGCGTGGGGCAATGCGTATTGCTCGCCGGAGAAACCGGCGACGAACCGGCCACCGCGGATTTCGCCACGTGCCTCTAGCCTCCGATAAACCCGCAGCAGATCGCGCCATGGCGGCAACCATGCCGCCTCGCGCGCCAACAGGCGCCAGAACACCACGCCATATCGCTGCAACAGCGCATGCGCGACGTGCTCTACGGCCACCGGCTCTCCGGTCGGACGCCGGACCAGCGACCAGCGCCCCGCATCCTCCATCCCGAAACTCAACGTGCGACGGCGCCGTGTGCCGCTGCCGAACGGCTTGCGCCGATCGGACGGCACCAGCAGCGCGCGTAAACCGCCAAAGCTGTCGGACGTGACAAGACCCAGCGTGACCAGTTCCGCCAGCGCCTCTTCTGTCTGTGGCCGCAGCAACCCGGCAGCGTCCGCCAGCTCCTCGAAGAACGACGCACCCTGTGAGCGCAGGCAGTCGAGTACCTTCTGCGCACGCGGACCAGGCGTTGCATCAGGTGCTCCCGCAAGCGACGCCCAATACGGCGCATGGCGGCGCGGCAGCAAGGTTATCGGCGTGGTCCGGATCGGGGCAGCGGTTCCGGGTGTCAGTCGCGCCCATGAAACGCGGCCAGCCAAACACTGATCATCTAGCCACGTCGGTTCGTAACCATCGATACGCGCGGGCAGCAGTTCGGTCTCCCATGCGCCGGCCGGCGCTTCGAAGCCTTCCAGCAACGTGATCGCGGCGGGCACCGAATCCGGACCCTCCAGCCGCGCCTCCTGCGTCACGCGATGCCACACAAACAGGAAGCGAAGAAAGTCGCGCGCGGCGACCGGTTCGATCTCGGCGCGTAGCCGGCGCACCGTGTAGTGATGGATGCGCGCCAACAGGCGGCGATCGCACCATTCCTCGGCGTTGCTGCCCGGCGTGAAACGGCCACGCAGCGCGAAGCCTTCGGTCTCCAGCACAGCCAAGGCAGCACCGATGGCATCGGCATCCAGCCCGAGCGGTTCGGCCAACGCCGCCTGCGTGACTGGACCCAAACCTTCCAGCCGGCCACGCAGGATTTCCGGCAACGCATCGGCATCACGGAATTGCTGCGCGCGTTCGGCAGCAACCCACAGCGTGCCAACACGGCTCACACGATTGCCCAGTGCGTCGAGCCAGCCGCGCCACTCCGGAACCGCACGCGCTTCCTCATCGTTCAGGCAGCCGAGCCACAACAGCGCGTCGTGCAGTTCCTCGGCGTTCGCCGGATCGGGCCAGGCTTCCAGACGCACCCGCGCGATCGCTTCGGGGTCCAGCCGGCCAAGCTCCGACGCGCTCTCCGGTGCCAGCCAACGCCGTGCCATCACCGCCTGGGTGCGGCGCTCTTCCAAAGGCGCGTCATCCAGATAGGCATAGGGCCGCGCCGACAGCACTTCCAACGCCAATGGAGATGGCTGCGTCAGGTCGCGCGCCACCACGCGGATGGCGCCGGACTCGACGCGTTGCAGCAGCCGCTCCAGCCCTTCCACATCCATCGCCTCGTAGAGGCAGTCGTATATCGTCTGGTTGGTCAGCGGATGATCCGGCACCTCGCGGTCGCCGACGATATTCTCGCCGCAGGCCAACTGGTCGGGGAACACTGTAGCGACCAGATCCTCGGCCTCCATCCGTGCCAGTTGCGGTGGCACCTTGCGGCCACCGCGAAACCGCGGCAGCGCCAGTGCCACGCCCGCCACCCACCGCCAACGCGTGACGAACATCGGCGCGTCAAGCAACGCCTGGACCAGCAACGGCCGCACGCTGTCGGAACGCAAATACTGCGCCACTTCAGCCAATTCGAAACTGTGCGTCGTGGTGAGCGACAACACGATGTTGTCCTCGGTCGCCGCCGCCTGCAGCTCGAAGTTGAACTTGCGGCAGAACCGCTTGCGCAATGCCAGGCCCCACGCGCGATTGATCCGGCTGCCATACGGCGTATGGATCACCAACTGCATGCCGCCCGCTTCGTCGAAGAAGCGCTCCAGCACGATGGTGTCGTGCGTCGGCAGGCATTCCAGTGCGGCAAACGATGCCGCGAGATACTCGGACAACTGCTCCGCCGCGGCTCCGGCGATGCCGAGATCGCGCGTCAGCCACTGCAAAACGTCCTCGCTGCGGCGCAACCGCAATGCAACGGCATCGCGCAGCCGCGACACCGATACCGACAGTTCATCGCTGCGCCCCGGCGCTTCGCCGAGCCAGAACGGTATCGTTGGCGGCTGCCCGTGCGCATCTTCAACCCGCACCACCCCGCGTTCGACTCGCATGATGCGGTAGGCGCTGTTGCCGAGCTGGAACACATCGCCGGCGAGGCTTTCCACCGCGAAGTCCTCGTTGACCGTGCCGACGATGTGGTTTTCCGGTTCCAGCAGCACTTGATAGTCGGCGGTATCCGGGATTGTGCCGCCCGACGTGATGGCGGTCAGTCGAGCGCCACGCCGCCCGCGCAGCATTTGGTTGATGGCATCGTAGTGCAGCAGCGATCCGCGCCGGCCACGGCTGGTGGCGAATCCGTCCGCCAGCATGTGCAGCACCGCGGAATAATCGTTGCGCGAAAGATCGCGATATGGCCATGCGCGCCGCAGCCGATCGAATAGCGCATCCTCCGACCAGTCCTGCGCCGAGACCTCGGCGACAATCTGCTGCGCCAGCACATCAAGTGGCTGATGCGGCAGCGTCAGCCGATCAAGCTCTCCCCGCCTCACGCAATCAAGCAACGCCGCGCATTCCACCAGATCGTCGCGCGACAGTGGAAACAACCGGCCCTTCGGCGTGCCGGCAACAGCGTGACCGGAACGCCCGACACGTTGCAGGAAACTGGCGATCGAGCGTGGCGAACCGAGCTGACACACCAGATCGACGTCACCGATATCGATACCCAGTTCCAATGACGCCGTTGCCACCAGCGCCCGCAACTCGCCGCGTTTCAGGCGTTGTTCGGCGGACAGGCGATGTTCCTTCGCCATGCTGCCGTGATGCGCGGTGACAGCCGTCTCGCCAAGCCGATCGGACAACTGGCGCGCAACACGTTCCGCCAACCGGCGCGTGTTGACGAACACCAGCGTGGTGCGGTGCGCCTCGATCAGCCGCACCAGCTGCTCATAGACCTGTTCCCACACCTCGGCCGACATCACCGCCTCCAGCGGTGATGGTGGGACTTCCAAAGTCAGCTCGCGTGGCCGCTGATGGCCTGTATCGACAATCGTAACGTCACCTGCCCCGCTGCCGGCGAGCAGGTGCGCGATCGCGTCAATCGGGTTCTGCGTCGCCGACAGTCCGATGCGCACCAATTTGTCGCCGCACAACGCGGCAAGCCGTTCCAGCGACAGCGAAAGGTGCGCCCCACGCTTGTTCGGCGCCATGGCATGGATTTCATCGACGATGACCGAACGCGTGGTCGCCAGCATCGCGCGGCCCGACTGCGACCCCAGCAGGATGTAAAGCGACTCCGGTGTCGTCACCAGGATATGCGGAGGCCGGCGGCGCATCTTGTTGCGTTCGCCCTGCGGCGTGTCGCCGGTGCGCACCCAGGTGCGGATCTCCACGTCAGGCAGGCCGCGCTCATGCAACTCGGCGCGGATGCCAGCCAGCGGTTCCTCCAGGTTGCGCTGGATGTCGTTCGACAACGCCTTCAGTGGCGACACGTAGACCACCTGCGTCGCGTCGGTGAGGCCGCCCTCCAGGCCCTGCCGCACCAGTGCATCGATCGCCGCGAGGAACGCGGCCAGCGTTTTCCCCGAGCCGGTAGGCGCGGCGATCAGCGTGTGCCGCCCGGCCTGAATCGCCGGCCAGGCCTGCTGCTGCGCCGGTGTGGCCGTGGCGAAGCGCCCGGCAAACCACGCGGCAACGGCTGGATGGAACTGGGTCAGCTTGTCCACAGGACTCAGCATAAAGGCATGCCGCGCGGCGAAATCAATCCGCCGATTGACACGACGGCATCCCTGGGCCGACACCACGGGCGGCCAACGTCCAGGGAAACGCTACAATGCCGGTGATCGACGTCCACACGCACATGTTCACCCAAAAGTTCATGGAGCTGCTGAAGGCGAAGGGCGGCATCTACAACCTACAAACGCGCCCCGACGGACAGATCGAAATCTTCCGCCACGACACGCCGGTGGCGATCCCGCAGCGGGGTCATTTCGACTATGAATTACGCCTGCGCGACATGGATGCCGCGAAAATCGACATGGCGATCGTGTCACTCACCTGCCCGAACGTCTATTGGGGCACCGAGGACACCAGTTGCGAAGCCGCGCGCGAATCCAACGATAGTATGGCCGCGGCGCAGAAACGCTGGCCCGATCGCATCCGCTGGTTCACGTCGGTGCCCTGGGAATACCCGAAGCGCGCAATCGATGAACTGAAGCGCAGCTGCGATGCCGGCGCTGTCGGCGTCATGGTGCTCGCCAACATCTCCGGCCGCAGCCTCACCGACGAACTGTTTGCGCCCGTCTGGGAAGAGATTGATCGGCGCGCGCTGCCGGTGTTGGTGCATCCTACCGACCTGCCTGGCATCGACCAGATGGACATGAAGAAATACGACCTGAGCTGGTCGGTCGGCTTCATCGCTGACACCACGCTCGCGTTCACCCGCATCATCTTCGATGGATTCCTCGACATGTATCCAAACCTGAAGATGATCGCCTCGCACGGCGGTGGCGCGCTGCCGTATCTGGTTGGCCGCTTCGACAAGGGCGACGAGGTGGAAATCCCGTCACGGCGGCGAATGAAGGCACGGCCGTCAGAATACCTGAAGCGCATCTGGTACGACTGCATCACCTACCATCCGGCGGCGCTGCAATTCCTGATTTCCATCGTCGGTGCCAACCGTGTGCTGTTCGGCACCGACTATCCGCACCAGGTGCACGACATGAAGGGCTCAATGGCGAACACTGCGGCATTGCCGGCTGATGTGTGCCAGGCAATCCGCGAAGGCAACGCCCGAGAGATCTTCCGCCTCTAGTACGCCGCGTCGCTAAACGACGCGGGAGAGGGCGCCGCGTTGTATGGGCACGATCAGCGCATCCACCGCGGTACACCCATCGGGGTGGACGATAAGCGGATTGACATCGATCTCGGCAATGTTGTCGCGATGTTCGGCCGCGAGCATCGACAGCCGCGCAACACCCTCGGCAAGCGCGCCAACATCCGCAGGCGGCGCGCCACGCCAACCAGCCAGCAGCCGGTGCACCTTCAGCCCTTCGATCATCCCTCGGGCAGTCGCCGCATCGATCGGCGCCAGCGCAACAGCGCGATCCGCCAGTAGTTCCATCAGCACACCGCCGGCGGCGATCATGACATACGGGCCAAACTGCGGATCATTGACCGCCCCGACCGCAATCTCGATCCCCGCCGGCGCCATGCGCTCGATTGCAGCCAATCGGCCAAGCCGCGACGCCACGTCATCATAAGCCGCGGCAACGGCCGCCTCATCGCGTAGGTGCAGATGCACGCCACGCACTTCCGTCTTATGCGCGATATGCGGTTCGGCAGTCTTCAGCACGACCGGATAACCCATGGCGTTCGCCGCTTCCAACGCCGCATCGCGCGTCTGCACGACACACCGAGCCGTCGTGCAGATCCCATATTCGGCCAGTAGATCGAGCGCGTCCTTGTCCGACTGTGGCTTCGCGCCAACCGGCAGGATCGCCGCCAATCGGAAATCGCGGAAATACAGCGCATGCCGCACCGCCAGCAACGCTTCGCGCGTACCATCGAGCACCGGAATGCCAGCCTCGGTCATTTCCAGCGCCAGCTTTTCGTGCAGCACCATCGAGTAGTTGGTGGCAATGCACAGAGGCTTGCCGCAACGTTCGGCTACTCGGCGCATCGCCGCGGCATAACCTTCCGACAGGTAGTAGCCGTCGCGCACATCAACAAACAACACACCCAGGGCGCTCGCCGGATCATCCAGCAGCGCCGTCATGCAGTTCTCGAACTGACTCTGATAATCCGCGCCGGTACCCCAGGCATCCAGCGGATTCACTGGATCCAACCCAGGGTCCAGGCTCTTCGCCAGCGTCGCGCGCGTTGCCTCGCTGATCTCCGCGTACGGCACGCCGATATCGCTGGCGATGTCGGCAACCATCTCCCGCTCGCCGCCGGAATCATGCACCGCCGCAAGCGCGCCGCGTCCCAATGGCTTGGGATGCGACAGCATCAGCAACGTCGCCGCCATTTCGTCCAACGTCTCGACACGTATCACGCCGTACCGCCGGAACACCGCCTCATACGCCGCGTCGTTGCCCGCTAAAGCGCCCGTATGGCTCAGCGCCATAGCCGCCGCGACCTCGGTGCGTCCGATCTTCAGCACCACCACCGGAATGCGGCGCTCCGCCGCCTTGGCGAGCCCCGCGACAAAGCCTGCGGGATCACGCACCGACTCCAGAAACAGCGCGACCACCCGCGTGCTGTCCTGCGCCAGCGCCCAGTCGAGATAATCCGCTGCCGTCGTCACCCACTCACCGCCAGATGACACGATAAGGTTGAACTTCAGCCGCCGATCGTTGTGCGCCAGTGCGCCAAACGCCGAACCGGATTGCGCGATGAACGCGATACCGCCTGGCTTCATATCCGCGGCCGAGGGAAACCCCGCGACGCGCAATCCCGCTGCCAGATTGTAGAAGCCCATGCAGTTGCCGCCGCACAGCGCCATGCCCGCCGCCCGCGCCGTGTCCCCGATCAGCCGAGCCAAGCTCGGATCATCGTCCGGCACCAGCACGCCACTCGCGAATATCGTCGCCGCCTTCGCGCCATGCCGGATCGCATCATCCAACGCGGCCTCCAGCCGATGGTTGGCGACACTCAACACGGCGTGGTCCGCCGTCTTCGGCAACGCCGCCAAAGACGGATAGCAACGCAGCCCCTCTATCTCGTTGTAGTTCGGATTGATCGGATAGATGCGTCCGTCATAGCCGGCGATGCGCGCCATCCGCACCATGTCATTGCCGGGCGTGTTCGGCCGAGCCGACGCACCGACCAGCGCCAGCGAACGTGGCGCCAACAACGGATCGAGTCGATGGGTCATGCGGCCTTCCGGCGTTTCAGATCCTTCAGGATTTCGCGCGCCGCGTTGTGCCCCGGAATGCCGGATACGCCACCTCCGGGATGGCACGACGAACCGCATTGATACAGCCCGGCCACCGGCGTGCGGTAATCGGCATAATGCGGCACCGGCCGCTGGAAGAACAATTGATCTGGCGACAACTCGCCATGGAATATGTGGCCTTGCGGCAGATCGAGGATCTCCTCCAGGTCCGGCGGCAACAGTACCCTGCATGTCGATGATGCCGCTGGAAAATCCAGGCGCCATCTCATCAATCGCGCCAAGCACGTTGCGGGTGAAATTGTCGCGCTCGTTCTCCCACAGTCCGTTGCGCAGCTTGTAGGGCGCATGTCCGCCGAACAGGTTGATCACGTGCTTGCCCGGCGGCGCCAAAGTATCATCGACTATCGTCGGCACCACTGGCGTCACGAACGGCTTCGCCGAATACCAGCCGTATTTCGCGTCGTCGAACGCGCGCTCCAGATAGTCGATGTCCGGGGCGATATGCACATAGGTCGGATAGTCGAAGCCCGCCTTAGCCTTATCGAACGCGCGGTAGTGGGGCGGCTGTTCCGCTGCGATGTTCATCTTGAACGCGGTCGAGAAGGTGCGGAACCGCGCGATCTCCTCCAGCAGATCGGCCGGCAGATGCCGCTTGTCCACCAGCCGCTCGAACAACGTCTTGCAGTTGGCGTTGGACACCACGGTCTTCGCGCTGAACTCGCGTCCATCGGCAGTGCGCACGCCGGTCGCGCGGCCGTTGCTCACCACCACCTCGGCCACTGCCGCGTCTGTCATGATCTCCAGACCGAAGCGACGGCCAGACTCGGCGATCGCCTGCGTGATGCCGCCCATGCCGCCCTTGATGAAGCCCCACCCGCCGGCGCCGGCATGCTCGCCCATGATGTGGTGCATGATCACATAGGCCGACCCAGGCGATTTCGGTCCGGCGAAAGTGCCGATGGATGCGTAATACGCCAACACCGCCTTGATGATGTCGCTCTCGAACCACGCCGACAAAAAGTCGTACGCGCTCTGCGTCATCAGATCGACGATGCGATAGAACTTGCCGCCGATGCGCCGATGCCGCCACAGCAGCGACGCGGTCTGCTTGAACGAACGCCAGTCGCGACGCGTCGGATCGACCGGCGTCTCCAGCAGCAGCGCGCGGACGATGTTCGTCGCTTCCTCCAGCCAGGCTGCGAACTGCGGATAGATCTCCGCGTCGTGCCTCGAGAAGCGCGCGAACTCCGCCTGTGTCTTCTGCATGTCGTCGCTGTAGACCAGGTAGTCGTCGCCGTACAGCGGGCAGAACAGATCGTTCGCCGGCAGCACTTCCAGCCCAAACCGCTGCAGCTCCAATTCCGCGATGACGCGCGGATGCAGCAGGCTCATCACATAGGAGAACCGCGAGGCGCGGAACCCCGGCGCGAATTCCTCGGTCACTGCGGCACCGCCAAAGATCGGCCGCCGTTCCAGCACCAGTGTCTTCAATCCGGCACGCGCCAGGTAAGTGCCGCAGACCAGGCCGTTATGCCCGCCGCCGATGATCAGCGCGTCATACTGGGCCATCGCCGTTGGCTACAGGTCCAGGAACACGGTCTCGCCGTCACCCTGCAGGCGCACATCCATGCGCCACGTCGCGGATCCCGCCGGCTTGGCAATCAGCGTGCCGCGCCGCGCCGGTTCCTCGATCGACATCAGCAGCGGATCGCTGTCGTTCAGCGCCTCGCCCTGGAAATAGACGCGCGTCACCAGGCTGCGCATCAGCCCGCGCGAGAGTATACACAAAGCGATATGCGGCGCCTGCTGCGCGTTGCCCCGGCCGGCGACCGGTCCCGGCTTCACCGTGGTAAAGCGAAACATCCCATCTTTGTCGGTGTTGCTGCGGCCAAACCCGGGAAACGTGTCCGATGCCACAGGATCCGACTGCCACATCTCCACGCAGGCTTCCGCGCACGGCTTGCCGTCGCCATCGAGGATTGCACCTGTCAGCGTGATCTTCTCGCCCTGCGCGCCGAATCGCGTGAGATCCGCCCACGTCGGATCCTCCAGCAGATGCCAGTACGGCCCTATCGTCTGACTGGCAGTCGCACTCGGCATCGCTCAGTTCTCCATCGGCGTTGCACCACGCCCGCGCAGCACGACATCGAACCGATAGCCCAGCGCATAGTCCGGTTCGGTGATATCCAGGTCGAATACAGCGATCAGCCGATTGCGCGCATGTTCGTCCGGCACGGCATGGAAGATCGGATCGAAAGCCAGCAACGGATCGCCGGGGAAATACATCTGCGTCACCAGCCGCGTGGCGAATGCCGGGCCGAAATACGAGAAGTGGATGTGGTTCGGCCGCCAGGCATTGCGATGGTTCGGCCACGGATATGCGCCCGGCCGTATCGTCAGGAACCGATAGCGTCCCTGTGCATCGGTGAATACGCGGCCGGCACCATGGAAATTCGGATCGAGCGGCGCGTCGTGCTGATCGCCCCGATGGTCGTAGCGCCCGGTCGCGTTGCACTGCCAGATTTCCACCATGGTGTTCGGCACCGCGCGCCCATCTTCATCGGTGATGGTGCCCGCCACAACGATGCGCTCGCCCAACGCGGGCTTGCCCGTCACCATCGTCATGTCCGCCAGCGGCGGGAAATGCGACGCGGAAAAGCTCGGACCCGTGGTCTCGGTAAGCGTCTGCGGCAGAGGATGCAGCTTCTGCTTCGGGTGCCGCTTGATGGTGCCCATATAAGCCGGCGCGTCGTACGGCGGCTGCGTACCCGGCGTCAGCGGGCGGAACGGGATCGGATCGCTCATCTTACGTCTCCCGGATCAGGTGCTGCGCAATCCAGCGCGGAACCGCCGCGCCAGATCGCAATACACTATCGCATTGCGGTCGAACTTGCGCCGCTCTTCATCGCTCATTACTCGCACGAGTTTGGCGGGCGCGCCGACCCAAAGTTCGTTGCGGCCAATCGTCTTGCCCGGCGTCAGCAGCCCGCCGGCACCCAGCACGCCACCTTCCTCGATCATCGCGCCGTCCAGCACGGTTGCGGAAATGCCGACGAACGCTCGGTGCTTCAGCGTGCAGGCATGGATCACCGCGTTGTGCCCAACCGTGACGTCGTCGCCGATCACCGCGGCCATTTCCCCGGTATCGACGTGGATGATCGCACCGTCCTGGATATTGGTGCGCGCGCCGATGCGGATGTAATTCAGGTCACCGCGCACCAGGCAGTGGAACCAGATGCCGGTTTCCGATCCGACTTCGACATCGCCGATCACCGCCGCGGTCGGGGCGATGAAGGCGTCCGGCGCGATCCTCGGCGTTACACCATCGAGCGTGTAGATCGGCCCCTCAGGCATGCGCCATGGCCGGGCGCGCCGCGGTCGCGGGCAGCCCAAGCATCAGCCGCAGATTCTGCACCGCCGCACCCGACGCACCCTTGCCGAGATTGTCCAGCCGCGCGACCAGCACCGCCTGGCGATGCTTTTCGTTCGCATGGACATAAAGCTCCAGCAGGTTGGTTTCGTTCAGCGCCTGCGGTTCCAGCTTGCCATCCGCCGGCGCCGCGGCGACACGCACATACTCGCAGCCGCGATAGCGCGCCTCCAGAACGCCGAGCAGATCGGCACTCGCCGGCTTGCCAGGCAATGTGTCCAGATGCAGCGGCACCGACACCAGCATCCCCTGCCGATAATGCCCCACAGACGGCACGAAGATCGGCCGCCGCGACAGGCCGCAGTAAAGTTGCGTCTCCGGCAGATGCTTGTGCTCGAGCTTCAGTCCATACAACTCGAAAGCCGGACCGCCCGTCTGATCGTGCTGTTCGATCATCGGGCGCCCACCGCCCGAATAGCCGCTCACCGCGTTGATGGTGATCGGATAGTCCGCCGGTATGAAACCCGCATCGACCAGCGGGCGCACCAGCCCGATCGCACCGGTCGGATAGCAACCGGGATTGGCAACCTTGCGCGCAGTGGCAATGCGGTCCGCCTGCCCATCCTGCATCTCCGGAAAACCATAGGCCCAGTCAGGATGCACGCGATGCGCGGTGCTGGCGTCCAGCACCTTCGGTGCCGCATTGCCCAGGCTGTCCGCCAACGCCACAAACTCACGCGCGGCATCGTCCGGCAGGCAAAGGATCACCAGATCCACCTGCGCCATCATGTCGCGCCGTGCCGCCGGATCGCGGCGGGTTTCCGCAGTCAGGCTCTTGAGTTCGATATCCGGCTGCGCGCGCAGCCGATCGCGAATGCCTAGGCCTGTGGTACCTGCTTCTCCGTCGATGAAAACACTCGGCTTGGTGGCCATGTCGAACCTCCAGTCATGACAAACTAACGCTTGCTGAACTGGAAGCTTCGTCGTGCCTTTGCCTTGCCGTACTTCTTGCGTTCGACCACGCGCGAGTCACGCGTCAGGAAGCCGGCAACCTTCAGGATGCCCCGCAGGTCCGGCTCGTAATTGGTCAGCGCGCGCGAGATGCCATGACGTACCGCGCCCGCCTGCCCGGACAGTCCGCCGCCCACCACCGTGCAGTACACGTCGAACTGGTTGTAACGATCAGCCACCAGGAAGGGCTGGGTGAGCAGCATGCGCAGCACAGGCCGGGCGAAGTACTGCACCACCTTCTTGTTGTTGACGGTGATGTCGCCCTTGCCAGGCTTCAGCCAAACGCGCGCGACGGCGTTCTTGCGCCGCCCCGTGGCGTAGGAGCGTCCGAGCGCATCGCGCTTCGGCTCGCGCTTCGGCTGATCCGAGGGCACCGGCGGTGCACCAACCGTCACCTGCTGCGCCGCGAGCGCGTCCTTCAGGTCGGCCAGCGTACGAGTGGGAGTTCCGGACATGCGCGATCAGCCTCGCTTGTTCTTCGGGTTCATGGCGGCGACATCCAGCGACACGGGCTGCTGTGCCTCGTGCTTGTGCGCCGAACCAGCGTAGATATACAGGTGCTTCATCTGGCGGCGCTGCAGCGGACCCCGCGTGATCATGCGCTCCACCGCCTTCTCCAGCACACGCTCGGGATGCTGCGATTCCAACCGCTGGCGGATGGTGCGGCCCTTGATGCCGCCAGGATAGCCGGTGTGGTAGTAAAATACCGACTGGTCCGGCTTGTTACCGGTCACCCGCACCTTGCCCGCGTTCACCACAACAACGTTGTCACCGCAATCGACATGTGGGGTGAACTGCGGCTTGTGCTTGCCGCGCAGGCGGTTGGCGATGATGGACGCGAGCCGGCCGAGCACGACGCCCTCGGCGTCGATCAGCACCCAGTCCTTCTTCACCTCCGCGGGCTTCAGCGAGAGGGTGGATTTGTGCATCTGATGTGGGAACCCTGCGAATTGGCGGCGGGATATGGCGGGAAACCCGCCTGTGGTCAAGCGTTTGGGCTTGTGGTATCATATTACCACATAAGCCTCAGCCGATCCTGACCTCCAAACGATCATACCCGCGCGCATGGTATATCACGGCCGATACGACCCAGCTTGCGACGAAAATCCCAATGATCGCAAAACCGACCGTGCCCAGGTTGCCGTTTAGCGAACCGATCCGGTCCCAGAAAGGACCCTTGAGAGCGAGCCGGTCCTGAATAAGCCCAAGCGCTTCGACACCGCCCACCAGCAGCGCGACCAGGACGGACACCAGGGTAATCGTCATGTTGTAATAGAGTTTCCGCACCGGCTTGATGAATGCCCAGCCATAGGCGCCCAGCATCAGGATGTTGTCGGCCGTGTCCACCAGCGACATGCCGGCTGCGAACAGGGCCGGAAAGACCATTATCGCCCAGACCGGAAGCCCGTGCGACGCCTGAGTGGCTGAAATGCCAAGCAGCCCGACCTCGGTCGCCGTGTCGAAGCCGAGGCCAAACAGGACGCCGAGCGGAAACATGTGCCAGCTCTGCCGGATCATTGCGAACATCGGCCGGAACAGCCGCACCAGGATGCCGCGGCCAGCCAACAGCGTGTCGAGATCCTCGTCCCGGTAACCAACCCCGGCTCGCACCCTGCGGAACGTCCTGTAGACCGTCGCGAAAATCACCAGGTTCATCGCGGCAACGGCCAGCAGGAATGCCACCGAAACCAGCGTGCCTATGGCGCCGCCCACCGCGTGGAAGGCTTCGATCCTGTTCCCGAACGCCGTGGTCGCCGCCGCGATGGCGGCCGAAGCCAGCACGACGATGCTTGAATGGCCCAACGAGAAGTAGAGCCCGACCGCGACTGGCCGTCCGCCGCCCTGCATGAGCTTGCGGGTGACATTGTCGATGGCGGCGATGTGATCCGCATCGACCGCATGCCGCAGTCCGAATGTATAGGCCAGGAGTGCCGTGCCGAGCAGTAAAGGGTAGCTTTGGAACGCCATCAGCGCCCAGCCCCACGCGGCAACATTGAAGATCAGCAGGACGGCAAACATGCCGCCGACCTTGCACCTCAGGTCGCCGATACTGCCGATGAAGATGCCCGACACCACACGCCGCATCGCAACCCGAGCCCCATTCCCTGGTCATACTATCTCTGCGAAAGATATGACGTCCAGCCACGGCCCCCATCGCCACCCGGAGATCATCATGCAGCGCTTCACCATCACCATCGAAGAGGATCTGCTCGGGACAATCGACGCAGTCATGCGGCGCCGCGGCTATTCCAGCCGCTCCGAGGCCGTCCGTGATCTGATCAGGGAGGCTGCCGCGCAAGAGATCGTTCTGGCGGACGAGACACCTTGTGTGGCCGTGTTGGGATACGTCTACGACCACGCGACCCGCGCCCTGGCGCAGCGGCTGACGCGCACCGCGCACGACCATCACGACCTCAGCGTCGCGGGAATGCACGTGCATCTCGATCACGAGAGCTGCCTTGAAGTGTCCGTTCTGCGCGGCCCGGCGTCAGCGGTACGCGGACTGGCAGACGCCCTCACCGCACAGCGCGGCGTGCGCCACGCCAACCTGCACGTCGTCCCCGCCGAGCTATCGGACGATCGGCACCGTCACGGCGGCAGGGAGACGGCGCATCGCCATGTCCACGCCTGAGGACCGGCGCTAAATCTCCCCCGCCTCGCGCAGGACCTGCCGCGCCGGCGCTTCGTCCTCGTCCGCCACCATCAGACGCCGCGGGATGGCGCCGATGCTGCCCTCGACCGCACTCGTATACGCGTCCAGCACCACCGCGCGGATCCCGGCGTCTGCCAGCAGCGCCGTGAGAAACGAAAGCCGCACCGGATCATTCGACATCGCCACCACCCGCACCTCGCTTGACCCTTTTTCCGGCGCGCCGATATGGTGCCCGTGTCCGCCAGACATGCAAGCCAGGAGACCACCTTGGACGTTGTCGTCAGTCCGTCCCAGGCCGGTCCGGCGCCTCCGGGACCACCGGATGCGCTGAGCGCGCTGATCGCGCTGTTGCCGGCTGACCTCGAGGCATGCAACCGAGCCATCGTCGCCCGCATGGACAGCCCGGTGACGCTCATTCCGCAGCTCGCCGCGCATATCGTCGCCGCCGGCGGCAAGCGGCTGCGCCCGCTGCTCACCCTCGCCTGCGCCCGCCTGTGCGGTTACCAGGGCGACCGCCACGTCAAGCTCGCCGCCTGCGTCGAGTTCATCCACACCGCGACGCTGCTGCACGACGATGTGGTGGACCAGAGTTCGCTGCGGCGGGGCATGGCGTCGGCCAACGCGGTGTTCGGCAACCAGGCATCCGTGCTGGTGGGTGACTTCCTGTTCGCCCGCGCCTTCCAGCTCATGGTGGAGGATGGCTCCCTGGAGGTGCTGGGCATCCTCTCGCGCGCGGCGGCAACGATTGCCGAAGGCGAGGTGCTGCAGCTTGTCACCCAGAACGACCTGACCACCCCCGAGGCGCGCTATCTGGAGGTCATCAGGGGCAAGACCGCCGCGTTGTTCGCCGCGGCCTGCCAGGTCGGCGCAGTGGTCGCCGATCGGCCGCAACGCGACGCGGTGGCACTGGCAGAATTCGGCGCCAATCTCGGCATCGCATTCCAACTGGTTGATGATGCGCTGGACTATGCGGCGGACCAGGCGGTCCTGGGCAAGACCGTCGGCGACGACTTCCGCGAAGGTAAGATCACTTTGCCGGTGCTGCTGGCGTATCACGCCAGCGATGCGGCGGACCGCGATTTCTGGCATCGCACCATTGAGGCGATGGAGCAGAACGAGGCTGATCTGGATCGCGCGCTGCATCTGATGGAGCGCTGTCATGCAATCCGCACGACACTCGATCGTGCCCGCGGCTTCGTGCACGCGGCGAAGTCGTCCCTGGCACAATTCCCCGACAACGAATTCCGCCGCGCATTGCTCGATGTGGCCGATTATACGGTCAGCCGGGCGCGTTAGGCCGATCCCCATCTATTGCGGATAGATGTGAGCCCAATCCTTCGGGAACGGCAGTTCGTCCTCGGTTTTCAGATTGATGTGGATCAGCCGCCAGGCACCGTTATCGACGTGAAACAGATAGCGCGCGAACAGGAACGCTTTGTCGAAGTCGATCTTGTAGATGATGTCCTTCTCGGTGCGTCCGTAATCGCGTGCATAAACCAGATCGCTGTACTGCCCTTGGCCCAGCTCGCGAACCAGACGGAAGGTGTCCTTCAGCTTAGCCGCTGACGTGCCTTCCATCAGCCGCGCCGCGGCGGTTGCGGCGGCATCGACATCCTGCTTCAGCAGATCGTTGCTGATCTCCGCGCTGGCCTGCGCCGCATCGAACGGCGCCTGCGCCCGAGCGTTTTGTCCCGAGAACCCGAACGCGGCCAGCAAAGCCGCTGCCAGTGCGAGCCGCGGGCGAAGCGATCCAAACCTACAAGCCCGGTCTGGATCGCTTCGCTTCACTCGCAACGGCGGGTGGCGCGATGCGGCTTAGCGCACCACCGCGATCTGCTCGCGCCGCAACTGCACGGTCAGCTCGTCGAGCGCCTTGCCGATACGGTCGAGCATCTCGTTCACTTCGCTCTCGCTGATGATCAGCGGCGGGCTGAGCGTCAGGGCATCGCCCGGCACCGAGCGGCCGATCACGCCATTCTGCTCGATCAGCTTGACGAACCGCGCGCCGACCTTGGCAGACGGATCGAAGTTCTGCCGCTTCTCCTTGTCCGCAACCAACTCGACGGCGGCCACCAGTCCCACGCCGCGCACTTCGCCAACCAGCGGATGGTCGGCAAAACGCCGCCGCAGTTCCTTCTGCATGTGAGTACCGACAGTCTGCACATGAGCGCCGATGTTCATCTCGTCGTAAATCTTCAGCGTCTCGATCGCCACCGCCGCCGGCACCGGATGGCCGGAATAGGTGAAGCCGTGACCGAACATGCCAATCTCGTGGCTCTGCTTGGACAGCCCCTCGAAGAAGCGCTCGTTCACCATCACCGCACTTATCGGCAAGTAAGACGAGGACAGTGCCTTCGCACACGTCACGATATCAGGCTGCATGTTCATCGTCTGGCTGCCCCAGTAGTTGCCGGTGCGCCAGAAACCGCAGATCACCTCATCGGCGACCAGCAGCACGTCGTACTTGCGCAGTACCGCTTGGATCTTCTCGTAATAGGTGCGCGGCGGCACGATTACGCCACCGGCACCCATGACAGGCTCGGCCCACATCGCGGCAACCGTGTCGGGACCCTCGGCGAGGATCAGCTTCTCCAGCTCCTCGGCGCAGCGCGTGGCAAACGCCTCCTCGCTCTCGCCGGCGTTGGCGCCATGATAGTAGTGCGGGTTCATCGTGTGGAAGAAGCCGGGCAGCGGCAGATCGAACGCGCGATGGTTGTGCGGGATGCCGGTAAGCGACGACGAACCGATGGTGATACCGTGATATCCCTTGATGCGGCCGATGATCTTCTTCTTCTCCGGCCGGCCGACGGCATTGTTGAAATACCACACCATCTTGATGACGCTGTCATTCGCCTCGGAGCCCGAGTTGGCGAAGAACACCTTGCTCATCGGCACCGGAGCGCGCTGGATCAGCATCTCGGCCAGGTCGATCAGCGGCTCGTGCGACTTCGCCGTGAAAGAGTGATAGAACGGCAGCTTGCGCATCTGGTTCGCCGCTGCCTGCACCAGGCGCTCGTTGTCGAAGCCAAGCGCGGCGCACCACAGCCCGGCGATGCTTTCGATGTAGTCCTTGCCGGTGTCATCCCACACGCGCACGCCCTTGCCGCGCGTGATAATGGTCGGGCCGACCTCCTGGTGGGTCTTCAGGTCGGTATAGGGGTGCAGCACGTTGGCGATGTCGCGCGCAGCAGCGGAATTGGCGCCAAACGGCGGGGGCGGTGCCATGATGTATCTCCTTGTAGATAACCGGAGTGTAATCTGCCGCGGCGGCGGCGGAAAGGGCGGGGCCGGATGAATGAGGCCGAAGCGATCGCGCGCCTGCTGGATCTGCTGGACACGCTGGAGCACATCGCGCGCCACATCCATCCGCCCGAGGCCGAACGGTTGATCGCGACGCTCGGCGACCGTGACACGGAATTGCGCGCGGCCCTGGCAGCGGCGCGGTTGCCGGAGACTCTGCGCGAGCCGGTCGAGCATGCCGCAGAATACCTGCTGCGTGCCTGCGAAAGTCTGCGCACCGCCGAGGATCTGCGGCAGGTGTATCGGGCGATGCGGAATGTCAGCCGTGCTCTGGAGGCACTGTACCCGCTGGCCGGCCTGCTGCCGTCGGTGAACCGCAGCTTCTTCGCCTCTGATGACCGCGGCATCGGCCCGGCTCGGGCTGACACAAGGACCGGCGTCAGGCACGTCGCCAATGAAACCAGCGAGCGTGGCGGCTTCTCCATCTATGTGCCCGAGGACTACGACGATGCGCGGCGCTATCCGATGGTGATGGCGCTGCACGGCGGTTCCGGGCATGGCCGGCTGTTCCTGTGGAGCTGGCTGCGCGAAGTGCGTGGCCGCGGCGTGATCCTGGTGGCGCCCACCGCGATCGGCGATACGTGGTCGTTGCTCGAACCGCAGATCGACAGCACGCATCTGACCGACGTGCTGGATACGGTGGCACATGACTGGCAGGTCGATCGGTCACGCCTGCTGCTGACCGGCATGAGCGACGGTGGCACCTTCACACTGCTGAGCGGGCTAAACGAGGCCTCGCCCTTCACTCATCTCGCGCCGGTCGCCGCCAGCTTCCATCCGCTGTTGCTGAGCATCGCATCGCCCGAGAGGGTCCGAGGTTTGCCGGTATACCTGGTGCACGGAGCGCTCGACTGGATGTTTCCAGTGGCGATGGGGCGCGCCGCGCACGACGCGCTGACGGCAGCCGGCGCCAATGTGACCTATCGCGAGATCGCCGATCTATCGCACGTTTATCCGCGCGAGGCGGGCTCTGTGATCCTGGACTGGTTCCTTATTACCCGGTAGCAGCCCGCAGCACCGCCAGGTCGCAGCCCTCATCCGCCTGCAAGACCTGCTCTGCAACGATGCGATCCCAGCCGCGCCGAGGCACCACCGGCGGTCGCCACGCCGTGCGCCGCCGCTCCAGTACCGCCGCATCCACCAGCAGTTCCAGCCGCCGCTCCTTCACCGAAAGCCGGATGCGATCGCCGCTCTCCACCAGGCCCAGCGGACCACCCGCTGCTGCTTCCGGGGTGATGTGCAGCACGATGGTACCGAACGCGGTGCCAGACATCCGGCAGTCGCTCATCCGCACCATGTCCTTCACCCCGGCGCGCGCCAGCTTCTGCGGTATCGGCAGATAACCAGCTTCCGGCATGCCCGCGGGCGTCAGCGAACCGGCGTTCTTCAGCACCAGGATGTCCTTCTCGCTCACATCCAGCGAGGGGTCGTCGATGCGGTTCGCCAGATCTTCGAGCCCGTCGAACACCACCGCTCGCGCCTCGGTCTCGAACAACGACGGCGTCGCCGCGCTGCGTTTCAGTATCGCGCCACGCGGTGCCAAGGAACCGAACAGGGCGACCAGTCCGCCCACCGGCGACACCGGCTCGGCACGCGCGCGAATATAACGGCGATCGACGAACACCGGTTCACCCAACCGCTCCTTCAGCGTCGTGCCGGTGACATCGCGCGTTTCCATATGCAGCAGATCGCGCAGCTCCCACAGCAAAGCCGGCATCCCCCCCGCGGCGTGGAAGTCTTCCATGTAGCCTTCACCCGTGGGCTTCAGATCGACCAGTACCGGCGTGCTGTCTGACAACTCATTCAACCGATGCAGATCGATCTTCACACCGCGACGTCCGGCGATCGCCGTCAGATGGATCAGTGCATTGGTCGATCCGCCGAGCGCCAGCAGCACGCGCAGCGCATTTTCCACCGACGCCGCGGTGATGATCTCCGACGGCCGTATCGGCTGTGCGATCAGTTTCACCGCCAGCGCGCCCGCCTCCTCCGCCGCGCGCAGCCGATCGGCGTGCACCGCAGGGATCGAGCCGTGCCCCAATGGCACCATGCCAAGCGTTTCGGCGATGCAGGCCATGGTGGAAGCAGTGCCCATCACGCCGCATGTGCCTGCCGTGGTAGCCAGCCTCCCTTCGATCTCGCCGATACGTTCGGCAGTGACACGTCCAGCGCGGTACATCGCCCAGTAGCGGCGGCAGTCGGTGCAGGCGGACAAACGCTCACCCTGATACGGTGTCGCCAGCATTGGGCCAGTGACCAGCTGCACCGCCGGAATGTCGGCCGACACCGCGGCCATCAACTGCGCCGGCACCGTCTTGTCGCAGCCACCCACCAGCACTGCCGCATCCATCGGCTGCGCGCTCAGCATCGCCTCGGTATCGAGTGCCGCGAGGTTGCGATAGTGCATCGAGGTGGGAAACAGCGACGGCTCGCACAGCGACACCGTGGGGAACGGCAACGGCAATCCGCCCGCCGCCAGCACCCCGCGCTTCACCGCCTCGATCAGTTCGGGAACCGTGCGATGGCAGTTGTTGAAACCCGAGCCGGTATCGACGATGCCCACCACCGGCCGATCGAGCATCGCCTGCGAATAGCCCATCGACTTGGCAAACGAGCGGCGCAGATACAGCGCGAAGTCTCGATCGCCGTAATTGGCGGTGTTGCGGGCCAGGCCGCGCTTCGGTGTGGGTTCTTCGTTCATGTTCACCTCGTCAGGGCCAGGCCACGTCCCCGGGGCACGTCGCCGCAATTGTCCCGGGGATTGTCCCCGCCATCAGTTGCGGCACAGTGCCACGACGGATGGCAGGCACAAGGGCCGGTCACCACGCGGGAAGGAAAACAACAGTGGCAGTGAACCTGAAGCGCCTGGTGTATTTCGACAGCTTCATGGATCCGATCGCCAACGCGATCATCGGCAAGCGCGATGACATCGACCTGGTGCGGCTGGAATACACCACGCCGGAAGCCGCCAACTGGGATGAAATGACCCAAGCGCACGGTTACCAGGTGCAGGCACGCGGCGAATTGCGCGAGCCATTCTTCCCCGACGCTGATCTGCTGGCGCGTTGCCCGAACATGCTCGCGGTCAGCTCGACCGGCGCGGGCTACGACATGATCGATGTCGATGCCTGCACCGAGGCCGGCGTCATCGTGGTAAACCAATCCGGCACCAACTGGGAGCCGGTCGCCGAACACGCCCTCGGCCTGATTTTATCGCTCTCGAAGAAGATCGCCTTGTCGGAACGCGCGATGAAGCGCACCCCGAATCTCGACCGCCGCGCCTATGCCGGCAACAACATCCGCAACAAGACCGTCGGCATCGTCGGCATCGGCCATATCGGCCGCCGTGTCGCTCAGCTGTGCGGTGCGCTGTTCAACATGACGGTGCTCGCTTACGACCCGTATCTCACCGCGGACGAAATCACCATGCGGGGCGCCACCAAGGTCGAGCTCAACGAACTGCTCCACCGCTCGGACTACGTCACCGTGCACTGCCCGCGCAGCAGCGAGACATTCGGTATGCTCGGCGCCGCGCAGTTCGCCGCGATGAAACCCGGCGCGTATTTCATCAACACCGCCCGCGGCGGCATCCATGACGAGGCAGCGCTCGCCGACGCGCTACGCGCGGGACGTATCGCCGGGGCGGGACTGGACGTATTTCTGAAGGAACCACCAGACCCGGGCCATCCGCTGCTGAACATGGACAACGTCGTTGCCAGCCCGCACATCGCCGGTATGACCGTGGAGACGATGACCGAGATGTGCGAGGCGACGGCGCTGCAATGGCTGACAATATTCGACGGTGGCGCACCGCCGCGCCTGGTCAATCCGGAAGTCTGGCCGCGCTATGCTGATCGCTTCGCCGAACGTCTGGGATTCCGCCCGGCCGATCTTGCGTAAACCGTCATAGGAATCGCACCCGATGCCGACACGCGTTCTTCTGTGGACCGATACACCTGCCGCCTACGTCGATGCCATCACTGCGGCGAATCTCAACAGCCGCGTCACGGTTGAAACGCTGCCGCGCACCGAACGCCCCAGCCAGGCGCAGCGCGCCGATACCGAGGCGATGCTGGCGTGGGGTGCGCCTGCTGGCCTGTTGCCGGACATGCCGAAGCTGCGTTGGGCACAGGCCCTGACGGCTGGCGTGGAAAGCTGGATGGCGCTGCCCGACCTGCCGCGCTCGCTTACGCTCACCTGCGCCAGGGGCACGCATCGCGAATCAATGGCCGAGAACATCTTCGGCGCGCTGTTCCACCTCACCAAGCCGTACGCCGCGATCGTGCAGGACCAAAAGCAAAGCAAGTGGGTACGCCGCGTCGCCACACCGCTCGCCGGTCAGACGCTCGGTATCCTTGGTCTCGGCGCCATTGGCCAGCAGGTGGCGGAGATCGCTCATACCATCGGCATGCGCGTCATTGGCACGAAGCGCCGGCCCACGCCATTGCCCCACCTCGCGCAGGTGCTGCCGCCGGAACGCACCGACACCGTGCTGGGACAGTCCGATTTCCTGCTGCTGTTGCTACCGGCAACGCCCGAGACGGAGAACTTCATCAACGCCGAGCGTCTCGCGCTGATGAAGCCGACAGCATGGCTGCTCAATTTTGGCCGCGGCCACCTGATCGACGATGCGGATCTGATCGCGGGCGTAGGAGTCGGGCGAATTGCCGGCGCCGTGCTGGACGTGTTCCGCCAGGAACCGCTGCCGTCGGATCACCCGTTCTGGCAGACCGAGAATATAATCGTATTGCCACATATCGGCGGCGGTCATCCGCGGCGCGACACGGTCGTGGCAAAGCTGTTCGTCGAGAACCTGCGCCGGTTCCTCGAGAACGAGCCGCTAAAGGAAGTCGTCGATCGCGCCGCCGGCTACTGACCTCAGGTGCGGGTCTTACCCCCGGCAAGTAGGTCTCGTGGCAGCCAGACGCGCGTCACCTGCCAGCCGCCGTCGCGGAAATCCATTTTCAGCCGTATCGGCGTCGGCTGACCCGGCGCGCTCAGATCGACCACAAAGCCGGACGGGCCGTCGAAGAACGCCCAATCCACGCGCACTTCCGCACCCTTCGGTGCCGTGCTCGGCTTTGGCTCCTTGACCGCCGATACCAGCCCCTCCGGCGTCACGGAGGTATCCACCGCATTCATTGCTATGCCGCGCATGAAACCGGCACCGAATGGCGGCAACTTGTTGCCATGCTTCGCTTCGGGCGGGTTATCGACGACGAAATCGCAGATGTCTTCCTTGATGCCTTCGCGCACCGCGGGCCAATCGACCATCGTCTGCAAGGATTCCTGGTCGCCTTGGCGGATCGCCTGGCCAAGCCGATACAAAGTCACGTAGGGATAAACGCCATAGGCTACCACAACAGTCAGCAACGCCCCGAATGCTGCCTTTTTGGCCGCCATGCTCGCGCCCTTCCTGTTACTCACCACCAGCGTAGAATGGATGGCTTGGTGGCCGGTTAACGGCGAATCCGCGTAGTGCCCAATTACATCCGCTTGAAGGCGTAAACGTCTGCGCGAGCTTGGCACGGAATTAACGATTTTGTCGATCCGCATTACTACGTAGCGACCGCCGAGGGCGCCTTGCCGACCAACTGCTCATAGAGCGCCACATCGGTCGCTCCCTCGGTGCTGAACACCAGCACGCGGCTTGACGTATCAAGTCCCAGCGTCTCCCGCGCGGCGGCATCCGCTGTGGCGAGCAACAGCCCTGCAAGACCAGCAACGCCTGATTCCCCGGCGACAACGCCCTCCGCGGCCAGCAGGCGCATGCAGGCGACCGCTGCCTCATCCGGGATCGCCATGAAAGCTGCCGCGGCGTGGTTCAGCTCACGCCACGCCAGGAGACTCGGCTCGCCGCAGGCCAGCCCGGCCATCAGCGTATCCAGATTGCCGGGCACGCTCGCGGGCTCGCCGAGTTCGGCACTGGCCAGCAGGCAGGCCGCCTTGTCGGGCTCCACCACGATCAGCGCTGGCGCCGGGCGGAACCGCGCACGCGTTTGCGCGGATACCGCGGCCGCCACGCCACCGACGCCGCCCTGCACGAACACATGCGTTGGGGGCGCGCCCTGCCACGCATCGGCCACCTCATCCGCCATCACGCGGTAACCCTGCATGATCAGGCGTGGTACTTCGGTGTAGCCATCCCACGAGGTGTCGGACACCACGAACCAGCCGTGCGCTGCCGCCTGCCGCGCCGCCTCACGCACTGCATCGTCATAGGTGCCCGGCACTCGGCGCACCTCGGCGCCATAACGCGCGATCGCATCGACGCGTCCCTGGCTGACCGTCTCGTGCACGAAGATCACACACTGCCGGCCGAATCGCTGGGCGCCCCAGGCAACGGCACGGCCATGATTGCCGTCCGTCGCGCAGGTCACCACACGCGCATCAGGCGGCGCGCACGATACGGCATAGGCACCTCCCAACGCCTTGAAGCTGCCCAGCCCGAAGCGCCCGGCCTCGTCCTTCAGCCGCAACGCGCCAATGCCGGCCTGCCGCGCCATCGCGGGAAGATCGCGCATTGGCGTGGGATGGTAGTCGGGCCATGCAGTGATCGCCGTCTTGGCACGCTGGTATTCGTCATCCGGCAGTGGCGAGACCAAGCTCTCGCCGCAGCGTGGATTGGTGAACACCCGGAAAGGCATTGGGTCGAGCATCCGCGAACGGTGGACCGGGCCGCCACTCGGTGCAATCGTGCCGGTATGAAGATCAGCATCCTTGGCGGCGGTGGCTTCCTCGGCCGCAAGATCGCCGCGCGTCTCGCGCAGGACAGCCGCGTCTCCGGCCTCACGCTGTTCGATCTGACTTCCCCGCCGAAGCCCGAGGCCAGATTTCCGGTCGCCTGCTTCGGTGGCGACCTCGTCGACCTGCCGGCCGAGGCCGTGCCGCCCGGCACCGACGTGGTGTTCCATCTCGCCGCCGTCGTCTCGGCTCAGGCCGAGTCCGACTACGAACTTGGCCGCCGGGTCAATCTGCGCGGCACCGATGCCGTGGTGGATGCCTGCCGCCGCCAGAGCAAGCCGCCGCGCGTCGTGTTCACCTCGTCCGTCGCCAGCTTCTCGGGTGGCCAGGACGCGCTGATTCAGGACGACACGCGTCAGGTGCCGGCCAACAGCTACGGCGCGCAGAAGGCTGCCGCCGAGCTGATCCTCGCCGATGCCACGCGCCGCGGCTTCCTCGACGCGGTGTCGATCCGGCTGCCAACGGTCATCGTGCGGCCCGGCCGCCCCAACCGCGCCGCCAGCTCGTTCCTTTCGGCGATCGTGCGTGAGCCGCTGCTCGGGCTGCCCGCTGACCTCCCCGTGCCGGATGCGTTCGCGGCCTGGATCTGCAGTCCGCGCCGCGCGGTCGATTGGCTGTTGCACGCGGCCACGATGGACACCTCGCACATGGGTTTGGACCGCAGCGTCAATCCACCCGGGGTCAGCAGCACGATCGCGCATCTGCTCCAGGCGCTGGACGAGGTGAAACCGGGCGCATCGGCACTGGTCCGCCGCGCCGAGGACAAGCAGATCGCCGACATCGTTGGCCTCTGGCCGCCGGCTTTTGATCCCGTAAGGGCACGCTCCCTCGGTTTCGCGATGCACGAGCCGGTCGTCGAGGTGGTTCGCGCCTTTATCGAAGACGACTTGGCAGCCACCAGAACCGACCGCGGACTGCCGGCGTCCGCCTGACGTCGCGACGTTCGGTTAATTAAATTTACCACACATCGTGGCAAATCGGCACCAAGCCGGTTGATCGCGCGCTGCACAAGTTCCAAGAAGAGGTCCGCACCTCGCAGACCCGCTGGACGTCGCGCATGTCGACACTTCCTGGCGACTCAACCATCGCGGGCGCCTCAACAGGCCCGCAAGCGAGGACAACTGTGTCCGCGCGCTACCACCGTCCACGCCGGGCCTTGGGCGAAGCCGTCCTGCACGCGCCGCAGACACTGCGCGCGCTGGTCCGCGCCGACGAGATCTGGCTGGTGGTGCTTTCGGCGTTCATCGGCTGCGGCGCCGGCATCGTGGTTTCCGCGATGACCGAGACCACCCAGTTGGTGCATGAGCTGCTGTTCCGGATCGGCGCGAACGAACGGCTCAGCGCCATGGTCGAGCTCAGCCCGATCCGCACTTTGGTCGTGCCAACGCTCGGCGGCCTGGTCATCGGCCTGTTTGGCCTGCTGATCGCCCGCTACAACCCGCGCCGGGCGGTCGACCCGATCGAGGCCAACGCCCTCTACGGCGGCCGGATGTCGTTGAACGACAGCCTGGTCGTGGTGGCCCAGACCATCATGTCGAACGGCGTCGGTGCCTCCATCGGCCTCGAGGCCGGCTACACCCAGATCGGCTCCGCGCTGGCCTCGCGCTTCGGCCGCATGTTCCGGGTCCGGCGGAACGACCTGCGCGTGCTGGTGGGATGCGGCGCCGCCGCAGCCATCGGCGGAGCCTTCAACGCCCCGCTCACCGGCGCCTTCTACGCCTTCGAACTGGTCATCGGCACTTACACGCTGGGCACCTTCGCGCCCGTCGCGGTCGCTTCCATCGTGTCCGTGTCGGTTGTCAACGCGATCAGCGCCGCGCCCTTCAGCCTGGAACTCCAGGTGCCGACACGGGTGGAGGCGCTGGATTACATTCCGATCCTCGCCCTCGGCATGGTTTGTGCGCTGGTCGGCATCGCCATCATGCGCGGCGTGACGCTGACCGAGGAACTGTTCCGCCGCAGCCGCGTGCCCGGCTGGCTGCGGCCGATGTGCGGCGGCCTCGCCGTCGGTGTGCTGGCACTGACGACACCGGCGGTGCTGTCGTCCGGACATGGCGCGCTCGATATCGTCATCGAGGCGCCCTACACGCTCAGCCATGTCGGCATGCTGGTGGTGCTCAAGTCGATGGCATCGGCGATCTCCATCGGCTCCGGTTTCCGTGGCGGCCTGTTCTTCGCCTCGCTGTTCCTGGGCGCGCTGGTCGGCAAGGCATTCGCCGGCGCGCTCGCCATCGTCAGCACGGCACACGCCGTCTCCGCCGTGGTCTGCGCCCTGGTCGCGATGAGCGCGCTCGCCGTCGCGATCATCGGCGGTCCGCTCACCATGGGCTTCCTGACGCTTGAAAGCACAGGCAGCTTGCCGCTGACCATCGCGGTGCTCGCCGCCTGCGTGATCTCGGCGCTGACCGTGCGCCGCACCTTCGGCTACTCGTTCGCCACCTGGCGCTTCCACCTGCGCGGCGAGGCCATCCGCAGCGCGGTCGATATCGGCTGGATGCGCAATCTGACGGTCGGCCGCATGATGCGGCGCGAGATGCGCACGATCCGCGCCGATACCGCGATCAATGCATTCAAGCGCGACTTCCCGCTGGGCGCGCACCAGCGCGTCATCGTGCTGGACAGCGAGGATCGCTACGCCGGCATCGTGCTGCCAGCCGAAGTGCACGCCGACGCTGACGAGAACCATCACGTCAGCGACCTGCTGCACTATACCGAGACGGTGCTGCTGCCGCAGATGACCATCAAGGAAGCCGTCGCGATGTTCGAGAACGCCGAAAGCGATGCCCTCGCGGTGGTGGACAGTGCCGAGACGCGGCGGGTGATCGGGCTGCTGACCGAGCAATATGCGCTGCGGCGCTACAGCGAAGAGCTGGATCGGCGGCGCCGGGAGCTGTCGGGGGAGTAATGCGAAGATAAGCTCTTGCGCAGTAGAGAATTACGCCGCGACCTGCGTGCATTTGCGCACATCTTCCTGCATCTGCCTAAACCCTGTCTCGCCTTTGATCGCCCTGAGCAGGAGACCTATCGGCGAAGCGGCGAGGCATCCCTGCCCCGCACCTCGATCCGTGTTACCCTCCCTGCGGGTGCCCCCGCCTGTCAGGAGACAGCATGAAACCCGAGGACGTGATCGCCGATCGCAAGCGCCCCTTCACTGGCGCCGAATACATGCAGAGCCTGCGCGACGGCCGCGAGGTTTATATCGACGGCGAGCGCATCAAGGACGTCACCACCCACCCGGCCCTGCGCAACTCGATCCGCTCCATCGCGCGGCTGTATGATGCGCTGCATGATCCGAAGCGCCACGATCTGCTGACCTGCCCCACCGATACCGGCTCCGGCGGCTATACCCACAAGTTCTTCCGCTTCGCCCGTTCACGCGACGACTTGCGCGGCGCACAGCAGGCGATCGCCGAGTGGTCGCGCATGACCTATGGCTGGATGGGCCGCACGCCGGATTACAAGGCGGCGTATTCCAACACGCTCGGCGGCAATGCCGACTATTACGGCCCGTACGCGGGCAATGCGCGCACCTGGTACAAACGCGCGCAAGAAGCCATGCCGTTCATGAATCACGCCATCGTCAACCCGCCGATCGACCGGCACAAACCGGCCGAGCAGGTGAAGGACGTATTCGTCTCGGTGCAGAAGGAAACCGACGCCGGCATCATCGTCTCCGGCGCCAAGGTCGTCGCGACATCCGCGGCAATCACTCATTACAACTTCATGGGCCAGAGTTCGAAGACAGCGACCGAGGATCTCGACATGTCGCTGATGTTCATGGTCCCGATCGACGCACCGGGCCTCAAGCTGATCTGCCGCAACTCTTACGAGAAGGCGGCGCTGCTGAACGGCTCGCCGTTCGACTATCCGCTGTCGTCGCGCTTCGACGAGAACGACGCGATCTTCATCCTCGACAACGTCTTCGTCCCCTGGGAGGACGTCTTCATCTATCGCGATCCGGCACGCGTGCTCAGCTTCTACCTGCGTTCCGGCTTCCTGCACGGCTCGTTGTTCCAGGGCTGCACGCGATTCGCCGTGAAGTTGGATTTCCTGTGCGGCCTGATCGCCAAGGCGTTGCGATGCACCGGCGGCGACGAGGCCCCGGGCAACAAGGTGCAGCTCGGCGAGGCGATCGCCTGGCGCAACCTGTTCTGGTCGCTCTCCGACGCGATGGCCAATAATCCGGATCCGCTGGCCGGCGACGCCGTCGTGCCCAACCACCGCGCCGGCTTCGCATACCGCGTGTTCGCGCCGGACGCATATCCACGCATCAAGGACATCGTCGAACGTATCATCACGTCCGCGCTGATCTACCTGCCATCCTCGGTCAAGGATTTCGCCAATCCGGCAATCGAGCCCTACCTGCGGCGCTACGTGCGCGGCTCGCACGGCATCGACTACAAGGAACGCATCAAGATCATGAAGCTGCTGTGGGACGCGATTGGCACCGAGTTCGGCGGCCGGCACGAGCTATATGAACGTAACTACGCTGGCGGCTGGGAGGACATTCGCGCCCAGTCCCTCACCGGCGCAGAGCGTGGCGGCGATCTCAAGGCAATGGAGGCGCTGGTCGAGCAGTGCATGGCGGATTACGACGAGAACGGCTGGGTCAATGAAGCATGGGCAGACTCCGCAACCACGGACACCCCCGGCTGATGGTGCTGCACCGTGGTCTCGCCGCGATGCTGGCCTGCATGCTCTGGCTCAGCGGCTGCAGCGCGGCGTCCGACCCGCCGGCAATACCGGCAGCCTCCGCGCAGCCATCGGCGCGGCCTCGACTGTTCTATGTCGGACTTGCACTTTACTCCGAGGCATGGTCGCAGAACGACGTCGTCGAACTTGCGGATGAGCTGCGCCGAACCAGCGACTTCGACGTCGTGCCGATGATCGCCAGCAACGGACCCGCCGCGTCGCCGCGAACCTATCCGCTCGCCGATGGCACGGCGATAACGTCACTGCTGCGCACGGCGGCGGAACGTGCCGGCCCAAACGATGTCGTGTTCGTGCATATCAGCACGCATGGCGGACGCGGTTTGCTCGCCAGCAAGATCGGCAACAACCCACCCACCATCATCTCCGCCGCAACGCTCGCGCGCGCGCTTGCGCCACTCGGCGAACATCGTACGGTGATCGTGTTGTCTGCCTGCTACTCCGGTTCGCTTATCGGCGCGCTGCGTGCGCCGTCACGTATCGTCATCACCGCGGCACGCGCCGATCGCAGTTCGTTCGGCTGTGCGGCGGACAGCCGACACACGTTCTTTGGCGGTGCGGAGCTTGAAGCATTTGATGAGCGCAATCGCAGCCTGCACCAGGTCTTCACCACAATCCGCAATGCAGTGGCACGGATGGAACAGCAGGAAGACTACCGGCCCTCCGAGCCACAGATATGGGTGGGGGACGCGGCCGGCGACTTATACGAAGCGCCGGTGTTCTGAGCGGCCGCCATGTGGCCACTTGCAAAGCGGGCCCCCGTCCTCTACATCTGCCGCGTAAATCAATCTTCCGCATCGCTACGGAGGGTGGCCCTAACAGGCCGCCTTTTTTGTTTTGGAGACATCGGACGCAACCCACACCAGTCTGGAGTTGCGGCTCGCCGCCATCGTGGCCCCTACGCTCGAGGCCATGGGCTACGAGCTGGTGCGTGTCGCCGTGCTCGGACGCGATCGGCCAACGGTGCAGGTAATGGCGGATCGTGCCGATGGCAGCCAGATCACCGTCACCGATTGTGAGACGATCAGCCACACGCTGAGCGCGGTGCTGGACGTGGAAGATCCAATCCCAGGCACCTGGTCGCTGGAGATCAGCTCCGCCGGCATCGACCGCCCGCTCACCCGTCCCAAGGACTGGAACCGCTTCGCCGGCCATCTGGCACGCGCGGAGACCGTGATGCCGATCAATGGACAGCGTCGCTTTTCCGGCGTCGTGCTTGGCGCCGACGACAACGCCGCAAGGCTGCGTCTCGACAACGGCAACGAAGTCGTGCTGCCGCTGAATGCGATCAGGCGTGCCAAACTGGTATTGACCGACGCCCTGATCGAAGCCACTGCAACCCCGCAACGTCCCAACTAAGAGGCAAAGATGGACACCGCCATTGCCCGCCCCGAACTGCTGCTGGTCGCCGATGCCGTCGCGCGCGAGAAGAACATCGATCGTGAGGAAGTGCTGGAGGCGATGGAACAGGCCATCCAGAAGGCCGGCCGCGCCAAATACGGGCACGAGAAGGACATCCGCGCGACGATAGATCGCAAGACCGGCGACGTTCGGCTGTCGCGCTGGACCGAGGCGGTCGAGACTGTCGAGAACGAGGAAACCCAGATCCCGGTCCACATCGCCAAGAAATTCAAACCCGAGATCCAACTCGGCGAGCACCTGGTCGATCCGTTGCCGCCAATCGACTTCGGCGAATCGCCGCGCAGACCGCCAAGCAGGTGATTGTCCAACGGGTCCGCGAATACGAGCGCAAGAAGCAGTACGAGGAATTCAAGGACCGCGTCGGCGAGATCATCAACGGCGTGGTGAAGCGCACCGAGTACGGCAACCTGATGGTGGAACTCGGCCGGGCCGAGGCCTTGCTGCGCCGCGACGAACTGATCCCGCGCGAGAGCTTCCGCAACGGCGATCGTGTGCGCGCCTACATCTACGACGTACGCGAGGAACCGCGCGGGCCGCAGATTTTCCTCTCGCGCACGCATCCCGGCTTCCTGGCCAAGCTGTTCGCTCAGGAAGTGCCCGAGATTTACGACGGCATCATCGAGATCAAGGCGGTCGCCCGCGATCCCGGCAGCCGCGCCAAGATGGCGGTGATCAGCCGCGACTCGTCGATCGATCCCGTCGGCGCCTGCGTCGGTATGCGCGGCAGCCGCGTGCAGGCAGTCGTGCAGGAACTGCAAGGCGAAAAAATCGACATCATTCCGTGGTCGCCGCAGGCCGCCACCTTCGTGGTGAACGCCCTGGCGCCCGCTGAAGTCACCAAGGTGGTGATGGACGAGGAAGCGGGCCGGGTCGAAGTGGTGGTGCCAGACGAGCAATTGTCGCTCGCCATCGGCCGGCGTGGCCAGAACGTGCGGCTGGCTTCGCAGCTGACCCGCTGGGACATCGACATCCTGACCGAGGCGGAAGAGAGCGAGCGTCGCCAGGAGGAATTCCGCCGGCGCAGCGGGCTGTTCGTCGAGGCACTCGACGTGGACGATGTGATCGCCGGGCTGCTGGTGACCGAAGGCTTCACCAGTGTCGAGGAACTGGCATTCACGCCCGAGGATGAAGTGGCTGCGATCGAGGGCTTCGACGAGTCGGTCGCCCAGGAACTGATCCGCCGCGCACAGGCCTTCATCACCCAGCGCGATACCGAACTCGGCGAGAAGCGGGTCGAGTTGGGCGTCAGCGACGAGATCGCCTCGATCGAGGTGCTGACCCCGGCAATGCTCGTTGCGTTGGGCGAAAAAGGCGTGAAGACGCTGGACGATCTGGCCGACCTCGCGTCGGACGAGCTGACCGAAATCGTCGGTGCGGAAGCCATGGACGAGGAGACTGCCAACAACGTGATCATGGCCGCCCGGGCGCACTGGTTCGAGGAAGAGCCCGTCCAGGAGGCTCAAAACGACTGATGCTCCCTGCGTCACCGCCGGGTCGGACTGCGACGAACCCGAGACTGGTCCGCTCCGCCGCTGCATCGTAACCCGCGAGCAGCTGCCGAAGGAGCGGATGATCCGCTTCGTGGTTGGCCCGGACCGGGTTGTGGTGCCCGATCTTGCTGCAACTCTGCCCGGACGGGGAATTTGGTTGAGCGCGTGCGGGGATGTGTTAGAACTCGCCCGCGCCCGGGGAGGTTTGGGGCGTGCCTTCGCCAGGGCAGCACGTGGCCCTGTCACCGTGCCCCCAGATCTACCTGCCGTGCTAGAGGTGGCGCTGATCCGGCGTATCGGCGAGTTGCTTGGACTTGCCCGCCGGGCTGGTCAGGCGGTCGCGGGGTTCGACAAGGCGCGTGAGTGGCTACGGAGTGGTCGGGGAATACTGATCCTGCAAGCTTCCGATGGAAGCGTGGCGGAGCGGGCCCGCTTTCTGAACGGGACCGCGAATTCGGTCACGGTGCTGGATCCCCTGCCCGCTGAGGTGCTTGGTCAGGTCTTCGGTCGTGACCATGTGGTGCACATAGCGATTGCACCTGGACGACTGGGTGAGCGTCTTGCCATTGAGGCGGCGCGGCTGAACGGATTGCGACGACACAGCCAGGTGCAGCCTGGCCAGAAGCTGGATGGGGCCAACGAGTAGTCGATGAGCGAAACGAACGATCAGGATACCACAAAGACCAGGCTCTCGTTGCGGCCAGCGGGACGGCTGGAGCTGGGCCGTACCGTCGACGCCGGCTCCGTGCGGCAAAGCTTCAGCCACGGCCGGTCCAAGGTGGTTCAGGTGGAGGTGCGCAAGAAGCGCACCCCCGTCGCCGCGCCCGGCGCTCCGGCGGCCGGTACGCCGGCAGCCGGCAGCGCGCCAGCCGGCGCACCAACGGCCCGCGCCGCGACACCGCAAACGCCAGCCCCTGCCCCCCGCGCTCTGACCGCGACCGAGCAGGCCGCGCGGCAGCGCGCTCTGGTCGAGCAGCAACGCGAGGCAGCCAAGCGCGAGGCCGAGCGGCGCGAGCAGGAGACGATTTCGATCCTCTCCGCAGCCGAGGAAGCGCGCCGGCGCGAGGAAGAGGCCAAGAAGGCCGCGGAAGAAGAGGCGCGGCTCGCGGCCGAGGACGCCGCGCGCCAGCAGATTGAGGACGCCGCACGCCAGGCGGCGGAAGCCGCCGAGGCGGCACAACCGCAACCCGCCACCACTGCCCCGGCAGCACGCGGAACCGAAGAGCCAGGCGCCCGTCCGGCACCGCAGGCTCCGGCAGCGCCCGCGGCGCCCACCGAGACCCTCCGGTTGCGGCCGGGCACGCGCCCGGGTGAGGACGAGGACGAAGCGAGACCGGTTCGCCGCCCCGGCGGGCTACTGACACCGCGCAAGCCGCAGACCGTCGTAGCCAAGAAGGGCACCGACAGCGGCCGGCGCGCCGGCCGCATCGACGTGCAGGCCGCAATCGAGGGCGAGGACGAACGCGTCCGTTCACTCGCCTCGGTCCGCCGCCAACGCGAGCGCGAGCGCCGCCAGGCTGAATTGGAACGGCTACGCTCGGATCAGGTGAAGGTTGTGCGCGACGTCATACTGCCCGACGCGATCACTGTGCAGGAACTGGCCAATCGCATGGCCGCCCGCACCGGTGAAGTCATAAAGACACTGATGAAACTCGGCGTCATGGCGACCGTGACCCAGTCGCTGGATGCCGACACCGCCGAACTGGTGGTGCAGGAGTTCGGCCACCGGGCCCGCCGTGTCTCGGAATCCGATGTCGAGCTCGGCCTGGAAGGCGCGGTTGATACCGAAGCCGAATTGATCTCCCGGCCGCCTGTCGTCACCGTTATGGGCCACGTCGATCACGGCAAGACGTCGCTGCTCGACGCGCTGCGCTCGACCGATGTCGCGGCCGGTGAGGCCGGCGGCATTACCCAGCATATCGGCGCCTATCAAGTGCAGATGCCCGATAGCTCGAAGATCACCTTCATCGACACGCCAGGCCACGAGGCGTTCACCGCGATGCGTGCCCGCGGCGCCTCGGTCACCGACATCGTCGTGCTCGTCGTTGCCGCCGACGACGGCGTCATGCCGCAGACCATCGAGGCGATCCGCCACGCCAAGGCAGCCGGCGCGCCGCTCATCGTTGCCATCAACAAGATGGACAAAGAGGACGCCAATCCGAACCGCGTACGCCAGGAACTGCTCAGCCATGAGATCGTGGTGGAGGAGATGGGCGGCGAGACGCAGGATGTCGAAGTCTCCGCGACCAAGCGGACCGGGCTCGACAAGCTAACCGAGGCGATCTCGCTGCAGGCCGAAATTCTCGACCTCAAGGCGAACCCGGAGCGCGCGGCGGAAGGCACGGTGATCGAAAGCCGGCTCGACCGCGGCCGTGGTCCGGTCGCGACCGTGCTGGTCCAGAAGGGCACCCTGAAGCAGGGCGACATCGTGGTCGCCGGCGCCGAATGGGGCCGCGTTCGCGCGATGCTCGACGACAAGGCGCGCCAAATCCCCGAGGCCGGTCCGTCCGTGCCGGTCGAAATACTTGGTCTCGCCGGCGTGCCGTCGGCGGGTGAACCATTCGTCGCGGTCGAAAATGAAAGCCGCGCCCGCGAGATTTCCGAATTCCGCTCCCGCAAGTTGCGCGACAAAGTGGCCGGCGTGACCGCCGGTGCGCGCGGCACGCTGGACGAGATGCTCGCCCGCATCCAGGCCGGGGTGCAGAAGGAAGTCGCGGTGCTCATCAAGGCCGATGTGCAGGGCAGCGCCGAGGCAATCCAGCAGACCGTGCTGAAGCTGGCCCATGAAGAAGTTAAGGTCCGCGTGCTGCACGCCGCGGTGGGCCAGATCACCGAGAGCGACATCCAGCTCGCCAAGGCGTCGGACGCCTATGTGCTGGCGTTCAACGTGCGCGCCACGTCGCAGGCGCGCGACCTGGCAACACGCGAGGGTGTCGATATCCGCTACTACTCGATCATCTACGAGGTCGCGGACGACATCGAGAAGCTGGTTCAGGGCAAGGTCGCACCAAAGGCGCGCGAGAAGTTCCTGGGCTACGCCGAGGTGCGCAAGGTGTTCAACATCACGCGTATCGGCAAGGTCGCCGGCTGCATGGTGACCGAGGGCGTGGTGAAGCGCGGTGCCGGCGTGCGCGTGCTGCGCGACAACGTGGTGATCCACAACGGCGATCTGTCGCAGTTGAAGCGCTTCAAGGACGACGTGCGCGAAGTGGCGCGCGGCTATGAATGCGGCCTGTCGTTCGCCAACTTCCATGACCTGCAGGACGGCGACGTCGTCGAGTGCTTCGAGACGGAGATGGTGCCGGGTTGAAGAAACGCGATGCGGCACCGACACAGCGCCAGTTGCGCGTGTCGGAGGAGATTCGCCACGTGCTTGCCGCGGTGTTCGAGCGCCGTGACTTCCGAGACCCAGAGCTGGCCGAGGCGCAGATCACCGTCGCCGAGGTGCGCATAGGTCCCGACCTGAAGCACGCCGTCGCTTTCGTCTCGCGCCTCGGGCGTTCCGATGTCGATCTGCTGCTCCCGGCATTGAAGCGCGCGACCCCATATCTGCGCGGCCAGTTGGCACATGCGCTACGGCTTAAGTTCGCACCGGACCTGACATTCCAGCCGGATCACGCGTTGGAATATGCGACCAAGATCGATCGGCTGCTGCATCGCCCGGAAGTAGCGCGCGACCTGGAGGAAAGCGAATAGCGGGGATCGCCTGCGCCCTCACCGCCGCAGCGGTACTTCCCAGCGGCCCATCGGCTCGGGCGGATGCGCGCGGATCACTTCCTCATTGACCTCGACGCCCCAGCCCGGCCCGGTCGGCAATACGAACATGCCGTCCTCGATTTTCGGCACCGGTGACACCAGTTCGTCCTTCCAGGGCACGTCCTCGATGTCGATCTCCATCACCCGGAAGTTCGGTATCGCCGCGCACATATGTGCGCTCATCAGCGAGCCGATGTGCCCGTTGAAGTTATGCGGCGCGACGTTCACCTCGTAGGCGTCCGCCATCGCGGCGATCTTCATCGACTCCAGGATGCCGTTCCACGCCACGTCGATGATCGCCACATCGACCGACTGCTGCTCGAAGAACGGTTTGAATTGCCGCCGCCCATGCAGCGATTCCAGAGAAGCAACACGCGTGCGCGCCGAGCGCCGTATCGTCGCCAGCGCCGCCGGGTCATAGCTGTCGATCTCCAGCCACACCAGATCGAACGGCTCCAGCGCCTGCGCCAGCCGGATGTAGCCCTCCGTCTTGAAGTTGAAATTGAGATCAAGGTGCAGCCCGACATTCGGGCCGGCGCCGTTGCGGAACGCCGTCATCTGCGCCACCAGCCCATCGACCAGATCGCGCGAGATGTTCAGCTCCGGCCAGCCGGGACCGTTGAAGCCTGGCATGTGCACATACGGCTCTGGCCCGTCGAAGCGGAAGATGTTGGTCTTCAGTCCCTTGAAGCAGCGCCGCGCGACTTCCGCGCCGGCGCGTTCCACATCCGCCAGCGAACGGATCGGATCAAAGCCGGTCCACTCCTTGATGCGCTCCGCATGACTGATCCGCCACGTGCCGCAATGCGACCAATAAACCTGCAAGCGATCGCGTATCGGCCCGCCGAGCATTTCATAGACCGGAATGCCAAGCGCCCTCGCCTTCAGATCGACCAGCGCATTCTCGATCGCCGCGATCGCCTGGTGCGCGATGCCGCCAACCGACTGGCGCGTCACACCATGCAGATATGCTGTGATCTTCTCCACCGCCCGCGGATCCCAGCCGATCAGCCGCGCACCCAGCTTGCGCACCACACCCGACAGCCCTTCCGAACCGTACAACTCCATGAACTCCGACCAGCCAACGATACCTTCATCTGTGCTGATCTTCAGGAACGAGAAGTCGCGCCAGCCCGCGTTGCAATGCAGATCTTCGATCTTGGTGATGCGCATGTCAGCCTTCCTTGATCACGCCATCCGCGGCCAGCGCGGCAATTCGCTCCTTGGCATAGCCAATCGCACTGAGCACTTCGCACGTGTGCTGCCCGAGATCGGGCGCCGGCCGGCGCAGCTTGCCGGGTGTTTCCGACAGCCGCGGGATCACGTTGTGCATCAGCACCGAGCCTGCTTCCGCGTCCGGCGCCTCGACAACCACGCCACGGGCCCCGATGTGCTCGTCAGCAATCAACTGGTCGACCTCATACACCGGGCTCGCGGTAACCTCCGCCGCGTGGAAAATCGCCATGTTCTCGTCGAGCGTGCGCTCGGCAATGAAGCCACCGACGGCGCCATCGCATTCTTCGATATTGCGCACGCGATCCGTATTGGTCCGGAACCGCGGATCATCGATCATCTCCGGCTTGCCGATGGCACGGAACAATCGCTCCGCCATTGCCTGGATCGACGCGGAGATCGCGATGAAGCGGCCGTCCTTCGTGCCATACACATTGCGTGGCGACGTGGTGAGCGATCTGCTGCCGGTGCGGCGCGGCTTATCGCCGGACGCCTGATAGATCGCGGGATCCGGGCCAAGCACCGAAATGATCGGATCCAGCAGCGGCAGATCGATCACCTGTCCGCTACCACCACGCTCCGCCACACGCAGCGCGATCATCACCGCGTACGCGCCATACAACCCAGACACCATGTCGGCCAGCGCCAGCGGCGGCAGCACTGGTGGCCGATCGTCGTAGCCGTTCTTGGCGGCAAAGCCGGACATGCCCTCGACCAATGAACCGAAGCCCGGCCGATCGCGATACGGGCCGTCCTGGCCGAAGCCGGTGATACGCACGATCACCAGTTTCGGATTGCGTGCACGCAGCACATCTGGGCCAACACCCATCTCTTCCAATGTGCCCGGCCGGTAATTCTCGATCAGCACATGACTGTTCGCCGCCAGGTCGAGCAGTGCATCGCGCCCAGCCTGAGGGCGCAGATTCAGCGCGAAACTCTTCTTGTTCCGCGCATACACTTTCCAATACAGGCTCAATCCCTTCACCCGCCACGCACGCAACGGATCGCCAACGCGCGGATCTTCGATCTTGATCACCTCCGCACCCTGATCAGCCAATTGCAGGCTGAGCATGTTGCCGGCGACAAGGCGCGACAGATCGACCACGCGAATGCCGTCGAGCGGTGCGCTGGCATTCGGTTCGAACTCGATGCGTGGGATCATCAAACGGTCGCGGGCGCAAACCCGTCCTTCATGCGTCGTGGCCGGCCTTGAGCCGGCCATCGTTGCCTGCTCTCTTGGATACGCTACTCTGGTTCCAGATGCAGGTGGCCCGCAAGGGCTGAAACGGGAAAGCTAGACGCTTGGGTCAAGCCCAAGGGTAGGGCTGCTGCCCCCGCAACTGTGCGCGGCGAGTGGAACACCATCATGCCATTGCCACAAGGCGAGAAGGCGGTGTTCAGCGAAGACCCGCGAGCCAGGAGACCGGCCGGCATCGAGACTGCACGCGCGCGGCGGGCGGGGTGAACCGGCGCAGCGGGGGTAAACCCGCAGGCGGGCTGTCGTCTCTCGAACGACGAAAGACCACGCCATGCGCGTCTATGCCTTTGGCCCACACCGACTGATCTGGCTATCTGCCATCACGGCACTGACAGCAGGTGCCGCGTTCGCCGACGAACCCACCGCAACAGCACCCGAAGTGGTGGTGACCGCGACGCGCGTGCCAACGCCGGTGGAAGACATTCCCGCCGGCGTCACGGTGGTCGATCGCCAGACCATCGAGCAGCGCGACTACACCACGTTGACGCAGGCGCTGTCGGCAATTCCAGGTGTCCGGGTCAGCCAATCGGGCGGCCCTGGCGGCAATGCCAGCGTCTTCGTCCGTGGCACCAATTCCAACCAGGTTCTCGTCCTGCGTGACGGCATGCCGCTGAACGACGCCGCCGATTCCTCGGGCGCCTTCAACTTCGGCGTCGATACACTGGCCGATGTCGAGCGCATTGAAGTCATTCGCGGTCCGATGGCGGCATTGTATGGCTCCGGCGCCATCGGCGGCGTGATCAATCTGATCTCGCGTCAAGGCCACGAGCAGGGCATTCACTTCAACGGTGATCTCGCGGGCGGTTATCCGAAGCAGATCCAGGGCAGCGCCAATGCCTCAGGCATCGAGGGACCCATTGACTACTCGGTCACCTTCGAATCGCAGTCGCAGCGCGGCTACGACACGACGCCACAGCGCGAGTCCATCTACACCGGTGTGCCGCAAGGCTTCCGCGACCGCATCGGCACACTCAATCTCGGCTACACCCCGATTGACGGCACCCGCATCTCGCTGCTGCTGCGTGCGCGCCAGGCGTTCTTCGGCTTCAATGCCCTCGGCGAGCCCACCTTCGACGACAGCAATTCCACCGGCCAGGACGTTTCGCTGCTCGGCCGCGTCGGCATCAGCTCCAAGCTGTTCGATGGTCTATACGAAACCAACGCCTATATCGGCCGGCTGCAGGATGACAGGCAGTACACCGAGACGCTCAACCCACTCGACGTCTTCAACCAGGCCAGCAACAACTCGCGCTACCACAGCTATCGCACCGATGTGCAATGGAACAATACGGTCCACCTGGACACCGCCTCGGCCACTGATCTCACCTTCGGCTACGAGCACATCGCCGACAACATCAATGTGAAAGTCGATCAGACATCGTTCGGATCGCCGTTCCAGCAGTCGGCGCGCGCATCGATGACCACGAACGCGCTCTACACCGGACTGCAAACGACACTTTGGCAGCGCCTGACATTGACCGGTCAGCTACGGCAGGACTGGGTTGCCGGCGATACGCCGTTCACCTGGCGGCTGGGTGCCGTGCTGGACGTCCCCGAGGTCGCCACCCGCTTCAAGGCGGCTTATGGAACGGCATTCCGCGCACCTTCCCTCTTCGACCGCTTCGGCGTTGACTCGTTCGGCTATGTCGGGAACCCAAACCTCAAGCCGGAAAGCGCCCAGGGCTGGGAGGCCGGCTTCACCACGACAATCGGACCAGTCAGCTTCGGCGCCACCTACTTCAACGAGCAGATCCAGAACCTGATCGTCGCTGTGTTCACACCTGTAGATACCGCGGTCAACATCGGTTCGGCGCACATCCAAGGTGTCGAGAATGAACTGACCCTGCGGTTGGCACCATGGCTCGATCTACAGGCGACTTACACCTTCACCGATGCACAGAATGCCGACATGCGTTCGCGGCTGGTGCGGCGGCCGCAGAACGCCGGCTCGATCAATGCGGCGATCAAGCCGTTGCCAGGTCTGACGATAGCGCCGGAGATACTGTTGACCGGCGCCTTCCAGGACTTTCTGGTGGACAACGGCGGCTTTGCGACAAGTTCGATCGTGTCCACACCCTCCGGGACCATCGTCAATCTCACCATCACCTACGATGTGGCGCCACGCGTTCAGATCTACGCCAACGCCCGCAATCTATTCTACTCGCGCTTCGAGCCGGTGAACGGCTATCAGACCCCCGGACCATCGTTTCTCGCTGGCGTACGCGTGAAGCTGTAGCCACCGTCTTGTGAACGCATTGCCATCGATCTGCCACCTATCATTTGCAAATCATCCGGCGATACAAAGCTCGAGGTTCAACATGCGTGGCATTCTGCTTTGGGGTCTGGGCATCCCGATCCCCGTCATCATCCTGCTGTATCTCTTCCACGTGATTTGATTACCCCCTCTCCCGCTTGCGGGAGAAGTACAGAGCAAAGCAACACGGGAGAGGGTGTCACATAAGCCGCCCTCTCCCGTCCCCTGCCTCCGGCCAGATCCCTTACCGCCAGTGGACACCGCGAATCCCCTGTAGCAGCCTGCGTCTGAGCGCAAGCACAACAAGCAGGGAACGATTCGTCATGCTCGCTTGGTTTTCCGACCTCTCGCCACGCGAACGCCGGACCATGGGCGCCTGTTTCGGTGGATGGTCGCTCGACGCACTCGACGTGCAGATCTTCTCCTTCGTGATTCCCAGCCTGTTGGCTCTCTGGAAGATCAGTGCAGGCCAGGCCGGCGAACTCGCCACGATCACACTGCTGATTTCCGCATTCGGCGGCTGGATCGCCGGCGCCATGGCGGATCGATTCGGCCGCGTGCGCGTGCTGCAAATCACCATCCTGTGGTATGCGTTCTTCACCTTCCTGTGCGGCTTCGCGCAGGACTTCACCCAGCTTTTCATTTTCCGCGCACTGCAAGGCCTGGGCTTCGGCGGCGAATGGGCCGCCGGCGCCGTGCTGATGGGCGAAGTGATCCGCGACAAATATCGTGGCCGCGCCGTCGGCATCGTGCAGACCGGCTGGTCCATCGGCTGGGGCGCCGCCGCTCTGCTCTACACCATCCTGATCGCCACGCTGCCCGAGGAATATGCCTGGCGCACGTTGTTCTGGATCGGCATCGCGCCGGCTGCGCTGGTGTTCTGGATCCGCCGCTTCGTCGAGGAACCCGAACTCAATCGGCGGCAGGAACGCACTGCCGGACTGCTGCACATCTTCTCGGCGCTGAAGCCGCCTTACCTCTCCACCACCTGGCGCGTTGCAATGATGGTGGCCGGGGCGCAAGGCGGCAGTTACGCGCTGACCATCTGGCTGCCGACATACCTCAAGACTGTACGCGGCATCTCTTCCGTCGGTACCGGCAGCTATCTGATGGTGCTGATCCTCGGCGCGTTCTTCGGCTTCGTCAGCGGCGCCTACCTCGCCGACGGCATCGGCCGTAAATCAACCTTCGCGGTCTCCGCCGTCGGCTCGATCGCACTGACCATCGTCTATCTGTTCGCCCCGCTGAGCAACGACTGGATCCTGCTGGTCGGATTCCTGCTGGGCTTCGTGTCGCTGATCATGTTCTCGCCGATGGGCACGTTCATGACGGAACTGTATCCCACCGCGGTGCGCGGCGTAGGCCAAGGCTTTTGCTACAATGCCGGCCGCGGCATCGGCGCCTTGTTTCCGGCATTCGTGGGCTTCCTGTCAGGCCGGCTCGGACTCGGCATGGCAATCGCCATCTTCAGCCTGGGTGCCTACGGCATAATGATCATCGCGCTGCTGCTGCTGCCGGAAACCCGCGGGCGCTCACTGCAAAGCCTGGAACAACCCGCCGGATAGGCACGCCGGCCGGGCGCAACCCACGTCCGGCCGTTAACTGCGATTTCAGGGGTTTCTGGCAAAGCAGCAAGGCCAGAACGGATCACGCTGCATGCTGTCTCGAGCGGCCAATCTTGCATCGGCCGTTGGCTTTGCCCGTGCCAGACTCCTCCTCGCCCTGAGTGTCCTGCTCATCGGCCTGATGTTCCCGATGGCGATTGGCTGGTTTGTCATCACACTCCGGCACTCTGCCATCGACGATGCGACGCGTGAGATGCGCAACGACGCGCTGATGCTTGCCGAGCAGGACGATCGTCTGCTCCAGGCAGTGGATATCGTCCAGGTTGCGGTGGCCGAACACATTCAGGAACTGGACATCGACGCACCGGTGGATTTCGAGCGGCTGATGGCACGCGAAGAGATGCACCGGTATTTGAAGGATCAGATCACCGGCCATCCTTTCATCGCGGCGATTTCGTTGATCGACCGGCGTGGCGCGGTCATCAACGTATCGCGGTCATGGCCACCGCCGCCGTTCGACGAAAACCATGAGGTCGTGGTGCACGGCCTGGCACAGGAGGGCGATGGCCCAACGTCCATCAATGGCCCGGTGCAAAGCAAGACAACCGGCCTGTGGGCCCTCTTCTTCACCAGGAAACTGCTTGCAACTGATGGCCAACTGATCGGCTATATCAGCAGCACTATCGAGCTGAGTTATTTCGAATCGTTTTATGCCAGGTTGCCGCTGACCGGCGACGGCGCTTATGGCCTGTTCCTTCGGAATGAAACACTGGTGGCGCACTACCCTCGTGTCGATCCGAAGATCGGACAAAGCTACCTCGCCACAAAAAATTTCCAGCTCTTTGTCGATGCACTCGACGACGGCGTCGTGCCTGTGGTCAGCAGGATCGACGGCAGGCACCGGCTGGCGGTCCCGCACACCATTGCCCATTTCCCACTCTTCGTCGTGGTCAGCGACACCACAGAAACAATTCTCGCGCCGTGGCGCCGTGATACCCATGCTCTCGTTGCCATCACCGGGCTGCTGGAAGTGGTGCTGCTGGCGACCGCCTTGATCGCGACCCGGCATCTGCGCGGTTACGAGCATCTGCAGATCGCCGAAACCGGGCGGCATCGCGCCGAGGTCGAACTCGCACTGGCGCGCGAGCGCGAAGGCGCGGCTGAGGCACTGCAGGCCCACGAGCGGCGCTTCGATACGGCCCTGCAGAACATGCTGCAGGGCCTGATGATGGTCAGCCATTCAGGGACCGTGCTGGTGGTCAATTGGCGCTTCCATGAGCTGTTTGGACTGCCCGCCAACTGTATTGTCGCCGGGATGAGCTACCGGGAAATGACCGGCCGTGTCGTCGAATACGGCAATGTTTGCGCCGACGACATGGCCGGCGTACGCGAGCAGCGCGCCGCACTGATCGCCGGTGGTGAGCAGGCCACCTCCACATGGGAGCTATCGGACGGTCGCATCTTCAACGTAACGCACCAGCCGATCGATGAGGGCTGGCTTACGACTTTCGAAGACGTCACGGAGTTGCGGGCCACCGAGGCGCGGATCACCTATCTGGCGCATCATGATGCGCTCACTAATTTGCCGAACCGCGCGCTGTTTCGCGACAAGCTATCAGAATCGCTCACCTTCGCACGGCGCGGCGATATTGTGGCGTTGCATTGCCTGGACCTCGACCAGTTCAAGGCAGTGAACGACACGCTGGGACACCCGATCGGCGACGCTCTGTTGCAGGCGGTTGCCGAGCGCCTGCGTCCGCATATCCGGGACAGCGATACGATAGCGCGTCTCGGCGGTGACGAGTTCGCCATTGTACAGGCGCCGATACAGCGCCCCACGGAGGCCACCAGCCTTGCCGGCCGTCTCAATGCGCTGATCGAAGCGCCATTCGACATCGGCGGACACCAGATCGTCATCGGCACAAGCATCGGAATCGCCTTCGCGCCGCAGGACGCGATGGACGCCGACGAACTGCTGCGCAACGCCGATCTGGCGCTGTATCGCGCGAAGCTCGATGGCCGCGGTGTCTATCGGCTGTTCCAGTCCGAGATGGACGCGCAGATGCAGATCAGGCGGCTGCTGGAGCTGGATCTGCGGCAGGCACTCCCCGGCAATCAGTTCGAGGTGTTCTACCAGCCGTTCGTCAACCTGCATGAGGGTACGGTCAGCGGCGTCGAAGCTCTGCTTCGTTGGCGCCACCCGCACCGCGGGCTGGTACCGCCGGCTCAATTCATCCCGCTCGCCGAGGAACTCGGCGTGATCGTGCCGATTGGCGAGTGGGTATTGCGCGAAGCCTGCACCACAGTGGCGTCCTGGCCAGGCAACATGCGTGTGGCGGTCAATCTGTCGCCGGCGCAGTTCCGTAGCCTCGATTTGCTGCCGGCGATTCACGCCGCCGTGCAGCAATCCGGCCTGCCCGCCGATCGGCTGGAATTGGAAATCACTGAAACGGTGATGCTGCAGGATACCGAAGCCACGCTCGCCACATTGAGCGCGCTGCGCAATCTAGGCGTGCGGATCGCCATGGACGACTTCGGCACAGGGTATTCATCGCTCGGCTATCTGCGGCGCTTCCCGTTCGATCGCATCAAGATCGATCAATCTTTCGTTCGCGATCTCTGTACCAAACCCGACTGCCGCGCCATCGTGCGGGCCGTTGCCGGGCTTAGTCAGGAACTTGGCATGGCAACCACGGCAGAAGGAGTGGAAACCCAGGAGCAGCTCGATGCCTTGTCGAGCGCTGGTTGCACCGAAGTGCAAGGCTATTTGTTCAGTCCCGCCGTCCCTGCCGATGAAGTGAGCGCTCTCTTGGCGCGTATCAGTCAAATGTTGCAATCAACCCCGAAGCGGATGTTGCAAGCGGCAGCCGGATAGTGCCAATCGCGCGAGGCGAACTCACGGCGGTCGTCTCGCTTCCCATATTACAGCGGTTAGGCTGGCGACCCTCGGCGCCAGGATCAGGAAGGATTGCAGGTCATGGCAGACATGGAAGACACCCACGCGCAGATCGCTCGGCTGCGCGAACAGGTTGAATCGCTGATGCGGGAGCGCGTGACACCGGCACTGGCCGATGCCGCCGGCCGCGCCGAATCAGCGATGTACACTGCCGCAGGTGCGGTGCGCGAACAGGCCGACGCAGTGTCCGGACGGGTACGCGATCAGCCCCTGATGGCCGTGTTGATCGCAATGGGCATAGGCTTCGTGCTTGGCCGGGCGATGCGCTGATAGATGCGAGCCTTCCGCCTCGCGCGGATCGCGGCCGAGGCGGAAGGGCTTCGGCTGCGTCACCGCGCCCAACGGGCCGCGCTTCGCGCCACTCTTGGAATGGGTTCGCTCGGCTTCCTGCTGGGCGCCGTTCTGTTCTGCCACCTCGCCGGCTGGTCATGGCTGCGCCAGCACTGGGATCGTCCGCTCGCGGCGCTGATCCTGGCCGGCACAGATCTGGTGCTTGCCGTCATCCTGGCGCTGGTTGCCGCCCGCTCAACGCCGGGGCGTGTCGAAGTCGAGGCGTTGGCCGTGCGTCAGCGTGCCACTGAAAGCATCGCGGGCACGCTGGCATTGTCCGCAATGACCATGGAGATGCTGCGGATCGGGCTTCGTTTCTTCAGGCGAGGGCGCGGTCGCTAGCGCATCCGCTCCCAGATCCCGGTCTCCTCGTCCAGCCGATCCTGCTCCAGTCCACGGAAGTCGCCGCGCGAAACGATGCCGATGACAATGTTCTCGTGCACCACGGGGACATGGCGGAAGCCACCATCACGCATCAGCCGGAGCGCGTCGATCGCGGTATGGCGAGGCGGCAGATGATGCGGCTGTTTGGTCATCACCTGCTTGAGGTGCGTGGTCGCCGCGTCCTTGCCCTCGGCCAGCACGCGCACCGCATCGCGGCCGGTGAAAATCCCGACCAGTTCACCTTTGGGATTGGTGACCAGGATCGCTCCGATCTTGCGGCCATGCATATGCCGGCAGGCTTCCTGCACCGTGGAAGTGGGCGGCAGCGTCAACGGCTTCTGATTGCGGATTATTTCCACCATTTCTCGGTTCATGGCTGGTCCTCCGTACAATGGTTAACATTGCATGAAGGGGTCACGTTGCCATTGATGCAGATCAAACTGCCTGGCGGCCAGCCGCCAGCCGCCCCGCGTAATCGATCGCCTCGATCAGGCTCTCTTCGTTGGCCACGCCCGTCCCCGCTATGTCGAACGCCGTTCCGTGATCGACCGATGTGCGGATGACCGGCAGCCCCAGCGTGATGTTGACGCCCGACAGCGCCCGCCAGGTGCCGGTGGCGGGATCGACATCGAAGCCGAGCAGCTTCACCGGGATGTGGCCTTGGTCGTGGTACATCGCCACCACCGCATCGAACTGCCGCGCGCGTAGCTTGACGAACACGGTATCGCCCGGGACCGGCCCGCTGATGTCCAGCCCTTCGGCACGGTATTGCTCCACCACCGGGGTGGTGATCTCGATGTCCTGCCGGCCGAACAGCCCGCCTTCGCCCGCGTGCGGGTTGAGTGCCGCCACCGCAACGCGCGGCCGGGCAATGCCCAGGTCACGCACCGCCGCATAGGTCAGGTCGATGGTGCGGCGCAGCCGCTCCGGAGTTCAGCAGCTTCGGCACATCGGCCAGCGCGACATGCGTGGTGACGTGGCCGACGCGCATGTCCCCGTGCGCCAGCAGCATCACCGAACTGCGCGTGTTGGTCAGCGCCGCCAGCATGTCGGTGTGGCCGGCATAGTGATAACCGGCGAGGTTCAGCGCCTCTTTGTTCAACGGCGCGGTGACGATGGCGTCGATTTCGCCAGCTTGCGCGAGTTGAACGGCGCGCTCGACGGCCAGATAGGCGAAGCGCCCCCCCTCCGGTGCGATCCGACCAAAATGTATCGGCGCCGCCTCCTCGCCCGCGGCAATGAACGCCAGCTTCCCATCCGCGGTGAACACCAGGTCTTCGTGCAGCAGGGTCCGCGCTGCCTCCAGTTGCGAGCGATGGCCGATGACCAGCAAACGCAGGTCGCCGGCTTCGATCCTAGGCAGCAGGCGGCGGCACGCCTTGACGATGATCTCGGGCCCGACGCCGGCCGGATCACCCATCGTGATGGCGAGACGCAATGTCATAGCGCCTCCGCCACCGCGTCGCGGAACTTGCGCATCGACGCGAGATGCTCGGCCGGTGTCCGCCCCGGAATCCGCTTGTGGTGGCGGCGGCCAAACGCGGTGAACAGCGTCAGATGCGACGCACCGTGCTGCTTCCAGAACTTCGCTTCCTTCAGCCAGTCGCCGGGTGTGCCCTCGCCGCAAGACATCCATACCTCGATGCCGATTTTCGCCGGATCTCGCCCAGCTTGCTCGGTCAGGCGGCGTAGCTTGGCAAACTCCGCCAGCACCTCATCGCCCGGCGGATAAGCGTTCATGATCCACCCGTCGCCGATGCGCGCGATCCGCTCCAGCGTCTGATCGACATGCCCGCCGAACCACACCGGAATATGCCGATGCACGGCCAACGGGTTGATGCCCGCATCGTCGATCGTGTGCCACTTGCCTTTGAAGACGACGTGCGGCTCCGCCCAGAGCTTCTGCATCACCTCCACCTGTTCGGCGGATCGCCGGCCACGGTTGGAGAAGTTCTCGTTCAAGCCGACGAACTCCACCGGATTCCAGCCAACACCCACGCCCAACCGAAAGCGCCCGCCGCACAGCAGGTCAAGGCTGGCAGCCTGCTTCGCCACCAGCACCGCCTGGCGCTGCGCCAGGATCAGCACCTGGGTGGAGAACTCGGTCGTGGGCTTGCACAGCGCCGCCAGGAAACCGAATGCGACGAACGGATCGTGGAAGAAGTCAGCCGAGGTGTTGCGGCCGGCGACTTCCGGATGCGTTGCAGCATTCGCTCCCAGCACGTGATCGGGCAGGCCCAGATTGCTGTAGCCCATCTCTTCCGCCGCCAGCGCGAAGTCGCGCAGCACGTTCGGTTCGCCGCCAATATCGGTCAGCGGCAGCATGGCGCCCAGTCGCATCGGATCCTCCTTATGGATTGGACTGCACTATAGCATCAGCCTCGCCAGGAACCCCGCGTCGCCAAACGCACCTGACTTGGACACCAGGCGTTGGCCGTCCCAGGCGCCGCCGCGCATCACCGACGTGGGAACACCAGGTTCCAGTTCGCCGTCCACTTCCAGATGCGAGACACCAAGCGCTTCGCACAGGTCGCGCAGCGTTTCGCCGCCGGTGACGAACAGCGTGCCAGGACCCTCGGCCTGTCGCAGCAGCGCGGCGAAAGCCGTGCCAATGATTCGGCGTGCGGCAGCGCGCGATGTGTCGGGCGGGATGTCGCACGTCATCACGGCATCGCGCCGATGCCGCGGCACAGCGGCAATCTGCGCGCGGCTCACCGCGTGGTCGCTGCCAACCAGTGCCAGGATCGGCGATCGCAAATCCGGCCTTGGTATCGGACGGTGATCGGCAAGCGCCCCGGCAAGCCCGCCAGTGCCACACCACAGCACTTTCCCCGGCAATGCACGTCCGTCGGCAACGATGGTGTCCAAATCGCTGTCGGTCTCGGCATCGCGCATGCCTGTCATGCTGACACCGGTATCGCGCCAGGAGTCGGCACTGCGGAACATCTGACGGCCACCGCGCGTGACGCGTCCTTGATACGGAAACGCTGGCGCCAGGACGCAGTGATCGAAGTGACGCATGCAGTCGGCAAGTTCCAAGGCGACATGCCCGCGCAGCAGCGAGTTCGATCTTCTTGAACGCGATGTCGGCACCGAGCAGCAGTGGTGCGAACTGCTCGATCCGCGACCGCGCCATATCCTCCGGCAGATCGCGCGTGCCACTGTCGATCGCGGCGCTCGGCGGCACGTCGGTGCTGCGCCAGACCACCGGCAACGGACCGGTCAGCGGGACAAACCGCGCGGCAGAGTCGAGCGCTCCGGTGATGTCGTCCGCGAGCAGGCGGAGTGACGTCGTCAGAACTCCACCACTCCCTACGCAGGCACCCGCCCTTTGACCGCATTGGCCCGCGCGCCATGCGTGATCCGCCCCTGCGCATCAGGCGCCGGCAACCCGGCGTGCACACGGTCACGGAATTGCGCGACTTCGGCGGGACTCATCTTGTTCAATAACGGCAGGATGCTGCCGCTGGTGGTGCTCACGGCCCACAACTCATCGAAGCTGGCGAACGTCCGCTGCACGGTGATCACCCGCGTCTCAACCTCCTCCAGACCCGCCTGTGTCCACAACTTCTGCATCTGGTCGATGCGCGAGGCTTCCGGGCTCGGTGGCAGCGGCGGAGCGACTCCCCGTTTCCGCATTTCCACCCAGATTGGCTCGAACGGAAAGCCGCCATCGAGGATGTCCCAGGCATAGGCCGCCACGATGCCGCCCGGCCGCACCACCCGAACCATCTCGCCAACACCCTTGGGCGGGTCAGGTACGAAGAACAGCACCAATGCCATGACCGCCGCATCGAAGCGGTTGTCAGGGAATGGCAGAGCCAGTGCATCGCCTACCTGGAACACCGCGTGCGATGCCTCGGGCCGGGTGCGCGCGAACGCCAACTGCGCATCGGATGGATCGACGCCCTGTGCCTCGGCCGGCGCGTGACGCTGAACCACCAGCGCGGTGAACGCTCCGCTGCCACACCCAACATCGATCCAGCGCTGGCCAGGCGAAGGCGCCAGCCAGTCGAGGAACACCTCGCCGGCCAGGCGGCTCCAGCCGCCCATGCCGCGTTCATACGCGGCGCCGTCGTTGAAGCGGATTGGCGGCGCGGTCACTCCGCTGCCCTCCGCGCTGCATGCCGATCGATCTCGGCTTGCACCGCGGCGCTGGATTGCCCGATGAACTCGTCATGGTGATCGCGCGCATAGGCGTACAATTCGCGGCGCCATTCGCGCGATCGCTGGAAGTGCGGATGCACATAACGCGCCATCAGTTCGTAGTGATGCTTCGTCGCATCCCAATCGGCCCAGTTGTGCGACAGTTCCATGATGGCGCCGAAGCCGCCGGATCCCTTCAGCAGATTTTCGATATAGGCGATCGCGTCATCCGGTGTTCCGATGCAGGCCGCACCACTCTCGACCAGAAATTTGTAGGGATCCTTGATGTCGCCCGGCACGATCGGGAAGGTCGCCACGTCCGAGAAGTAGTCGCGGAACGCATCCAGTCCGAAGCGGACATTCTCGCGCGCCTTCTCACGCGTCTCGGCGATGTGCATCAACGTCACCAGCCGCCACTTGCTGCGATCCGGTACGTGGCCATTCAGCCGCGCCTGCTCCTCGTACAGGCTCCAGTTCAGCGTGTGCTTCGCCATTGCGTCAGGACTGGTGCCGCCGATTGACAGCATGCCGACAGCGTGGCGGCCGGATGCCAGCGCGCCGGCCGGCGAACGCGATGCGGCAACCGCCACTTCCATGATCGGCTGCGTGTAGCAGGGCAGCTGCAGCCGGGCATCGGACAGATTATACCAGTCGGTCTGCTCAGTGACGCTTTCGCCCTTCAGCAGCTTCATGATCACGTCGAGCAATTCGTTCATCATGCGACGCTGGTCGGCTGCCTTGATGCCGATCTTCAGTGCATCGTGCACCAATGCTCCTGGACCGACGCCGAACATCGCGCGGCCACGCGTCATGTGATCAAGCTGCACCATCCGATCGGCCAGCATGAACGGATTGTGGTACGGCAGCGACGCGACGCCGGTGCCGAGGCGAATGTGGCGTGTGCGCTCCGCCGCCGCGGCGATGAACATCTCCGGCGCGGCGATGATCTCGAAACCACCCGAATGGTGCTCGCCGATCCACGCCTCGTGGTAATTCAGTTTGTCGATGTGCTGCAGCAGCTCCATGTCGCGCTCCAGCGCGAGCGTCGGGTTCTCGGTCAGATTGTGGAACGGCGCCAGGAAGATGCCGCTGCGCAGATAGCTCATGGGTGGCCTCGTGGAGTTACTGGGCAGTAGGATAAGCCCGCAACCATCCCGGAGGAACCCCCGATGCCCATCCGCTTCGACGAACGCGTCGCCATTGTCACCGGTGCCGGCGCCGGACTCGGCCGTTCGCACGCCATGCTGCTGGCGAGCCGCGGCGCCAAAGTGGTGGTGAACGATCCGGGCGGCGCGGTGGATGGCCGTGGCGGCGAGCATGCGGTGGCCGACCAGGTGGTGGCGGAGATCAAGGCCGCCGGCGGCCAGGCAGTGGCGAATTACGACTCGGTCGCCGACGAGAAAAGCGCGCAGGGCATCATCGATACCGCCGTCAATACCTGGGGGCGGCTCGACATTCTGGTGAACAACGCCGGCATCCTGCGCGACAAGGCGTTCAACAACATGACACTGGATGATTTCGAGTTCACCGTGCAGGTGCACTTCATGGGCACCGTGTATTGCACCAAGGCAGCGTGGCCGATCATGCGCAAGCAGCAGTATGGACGGATCGTCGTCACCACCTCAGGCTCCGGCACCGTCGGCAACTTCGGCCAGAGCAACTATGGCGCGGCCAAGATGGCGGTGAACGGCCTGATCAACGTGCTGCGGCTGGAAGGCGCCAAATACAACATCCTGTGCAATGCGATCTCGCCGTCGGCGCACACACGGATGACGGAAGGATTGTTGCCGCCGGACATGGTGCAGTTCATGCGCCCGGAGTTCGTCTCGCCCGCGGTCGCCTGGTTGTGCAGCGAGGAATGCGACGCCAGCGGCGAGATCATCGCGGCGACGGCGGGGAATTATGCACGGGTGCAGTATTTCCAGAGCGAGGGAGTGCAGTTCGATCCGGATCAGCCGGTGACGCTCGACATGGTGGCCGAGAAGATGCGCACGATCCGCGATCTGTCGAAGGCGCGGCCGTACACGGGACTGATGGGCACGGTGGAGCAAAGCCTGCGTGCCATGGGGAAGATCAAGTAAGGCTTTTTACACGGAGCGCCGCGGAGAACACGCGGAGAGCGACTGAGGAAGTAATATAATGCGCTTCGCGCGAAGCGCGTGAAGACTGCTCGGTGGCCCTCGTGTGTTCTCCGTGGCTCTCTAGGTAAAAGCTAAACCTCCAGCCTGTACGTCGCTCCATCGCGCACCAACCGTCCTGCCGTGGCGCCGGCGAAGTGCGTTCCAATGATCAATACCGGCGTGCCGGCAAGCTTCGCGAACATCCGCTCGCGTGTGCTTCGTGCCATCGCCGGATCGCTGTCGGCGGTGGATGCCCACTCAGGATGCGCGATCTGGCAGGGATGGTGCAGGAAGTCCCCGGTGATCAATGCCTCCTCCCCGCGCGAGCGGATGCGCACGCTGACATGGCCCGGCGTATGGCCAGGTGTAGCGACAAGATCGATTTCATCGCACAGCCGTTCATCGGTCTCCACCAGATCGACCAGACCAGCATCGAACACCGGCTGCACCGAATCGCCGAATACCGTGACCATGTCCTCGCGTCCCTGCGGCTTCGACCAGTGCTGGTATTCGATGCGGCCCATCAGGTACCGGGCATTGGGAAACGTCGGCACCCATCTGCCGTTCACCAGCATGGTGTTCCAGCCGACATGATCGACATGCAGGTGGGTGCACAACACGGTATCGACTGACTCGCGCGGATAGCCCGCCGCTGCCATGTCTTGCAGGAACGGACCGTGCAGATCGTTCCAGGTCGGAATCCGGCGGCCTTGTTTGTCGTTGCCCAAACAGGTGTCCACCACGATGCGCCGTGACGGTGTTTGCACCACGAAGCTGTGGATGCTCATGCGCAGCCGTCCATCCGCGTCGGCGAAGTGTGGTTGCAGCCAGCCGATCGGCTGGACCGCTTCGCGTGTCGCGTCCGGCAGGATGAACCGGCTGCCGCCGGTCACCTCCAGCTCGACGACTTTGCTCACCGTCACATCGCCAATGCGCCACTTCGACATAACTGCTCCCCAACGGATCATGGCCCTCGTGTCATTGCACGAACGCCAATAGTGCAATACGCCCGGCAGCCGCAGTCGGAAAACCCGTGAAGGAAGCGCCATGGCCTTGCACATCGACTACTACGCCTCGCTCAACTCGCCCTGGACACATCTCGGCGCCGCGCGCATCGAGGCGTTCGCCGCGAAATACCAGGCGACGCTGCGCATCTGGCCGGTTGATTTCGGCACCGTGTTCGCGGGCTCCGGCGGCCTGCCGCTGCCGAAGCGCGCGCCGCAACGCCAGGCATACCGGCTGATGGAACTGCGCCGCTGGCGCGACTTCCTCGGCATCCCGATCAACATCCAGCCAAAATACTTCCCCTCCAGCGAGGCGCTGACCGCGGCCTGTGCGATCGCGCTGCGCGAGACGCAGGGCGATGCACCGGCGATCAAGCTGGCGCATCGTGTGCTGAAGGCGGTGTGGCAGGACGAACTGAACCCCGCCGATCCGGCAACGCTGGCACGGCTTGTCGAAGAGTGCGGCCTGGATGCTGACGCAGTGATGAAGCTGGGTGCAGAACCGCGTTGGAACGAGCGCCGCACCGCCGACACACAGGCGGCGATGGATCGAGGCGTGTTCGGCGCGCCCAGCTATGTCATCGGCGACGAGATTTTCTGGGGTCAGGATCGGCTCGATTTCGTCGAGCGCCGGCTGGCGAAGGGATAGGCGGGGCAGCTAGGCCGGCTCGGCGCGTTCCACTCGCCACGGTGGAAAGCGCCGGTTCTCGCCGGCATGGAAAAGGCAGATCTCGTTGCCCGCGGGATCCCGCAGGCGCGCCTCCCTCCACAGCCAGCGTTCGTCTCGCGGCGGCTGGTCTAATACCAGGCCCTTCGCCGTCAAATTCAAAACGACCGCATCGACATCATCCACTTCGAAATAAACCACTGTCGTCGACGACACCGCATCGACCGCATGCAGCGACAAGGTCTCGCCACCGGGCGTCTCGAACCGAGCGTAACGTGGCGGCGCATCGACGATGCGGGTCAGCCCAAGCGTTTCATAGAATCGGGCCGAAGCCGCGTAATCCGTGCACCCGACGGTGACCTGATTAAGACGCATGACTGAAGCGTAGGCGCCCACAGCCGGGGCGCCAAGCCGCGGTAAACCGAACAACAACGCCGGCGTGCTTACCGCCGCGCGCATTCCCCTTGGGCTTCCGCCCGGTGCCACAAATGACCTATTTTGCCGCCATGACGTCCGAGACAAGAAGACCGGCCGAGAGCCAGACACTTTGGCTCGTCTCCGCCGCGCATCTGGTCAGCCACTTCCATCAGCTTGTGCTGCCCCCGCTGTTCCTGCTGCTGCGCGATCGCCTGGGCGTGGGCTTCATCGAGCTGGGCCTCGCCGTCACCGTCTACAACGTGGTCACCGCGCTGGTGCAGACCCCGATGGGCTACGCGGTGGACCACTATGGGCCGCGCCGCATGCTGATCCTCGGCCTCACTCTGTCTGGCGTTGCCATCGCCTCGATCGCGGCCTTTCCGGTCTACACCTGGCTGATCGCCGCGGCCGCACTCGGCGGCGTCGCCAACGCGGTCTACCACCCATCCGACTATTCGATTCTCGGTTCGGCGATCGAGCCGTCGCGCGTCGGCCGCGCCTTTTCGGTGCACACTTTTGCCGGCTTCGCCGGTGGCGCCCTCGCCCCCGCCACGATGCTGTTTGCCGCCGCCACCTTCGGCCTGCGCCCGGCACTGCTGATGGCCGCGCTGCTCGGACCCCTGGTTGCCGGCGCCCTGTTGTTCGCGCCGTTCCTCGACCAGGCTGCTCCACCCCGCGCGGCGCAACATCATGGCGCCGCGCAAGGCTCGATCCGGACACTGCTGTCGCCGGCGATCATCGGCCTGACCGGCTTGTTCGCACTGCTCAGCCTATCGTCGGCGGCAATCTCCACCTTCTCGGCCGTGGCTCTCGTCGCGCTCTATGCAATCGCGCCGTCGGCTGCCAATGCCGCGCTGTCGGCCTACCTGATGGCGATGGCTGTCGGCGTGCTGGCCGGCGGCTTCATCGCCGACGCCACGCGCCGTCACGCCGAGGTCACCGCCGCCGGCTTCGCCGCTGCCGCCGTTGTGGTGTTCTGTATCGGCACCGTTGACCTTGGGATGATCCTGCTGCTGCCGGCGATGGCCGCCGCCGGCTTCCTCGCCGGCATGATCATGCCGTCACGCGACATGATGGTGCGCGCGGTCGCTCCGCCCGGTATGGCCGGCCGCGTCTTCGGTGTCGTCACCACAGGCTTCAACGTGGGCGGTGCCGTCGGCCCGATGCTCGGCGGCTGGTGTGTCGACCATGGCGCCCCGCGCTGGGTGTTCTACAGCTCGGTCTGCTTCATGGCTCTGACGGTCGCCGCAGTGCTCGCCGGCGACTGGTGGTCGCGCCGCCGCGCGCAAGGTGCGGCCGCCCTGTCTCGCGCTTCAGTGTAACTACCGTCTGCTTGGCAAGCGGTCGGCCTTGATCTGACCTCACGCCATCCACTATACGAGACATATGTCTACTATCGTGGATGACACCAATACGCGCCTCGCCCGCCGCATCCGCCTGGAGCGCGACGCCCGGGACTGGTCCCTGGCTGAACTGGCGGAACGGTCCGGCGTCTCAAAGGCCGCCATCAGCAAAATCGAGCGGGAGGAAATGAGCCCCACCGCCGTGGTCATGGTTCGCCTGGCCGGTGCGTTCGATCTCACCCTGGCCGGCCTTTTGCTGCGCGCCGAGGGCGACGGCCAGCTCCTGTCACGCGCTGCCGACCAGCCGGTCTGGCGCGATCCGGCAACCGGTTATCGCCGGCGCCAGGTGTTCAGCCGGCCGGAGCATCCGCTCGAGCTTGCGCAGGTCGAACTCCCGGCCGGACAGAGTGTGCAATTCCCGGCCTCGTCCTACGCGCGCATCCGGCAGGCTGTCTGGCTGCAATCCGGTGAACTCGTCGTGCTGGAAGGTAGTGAGCGCCACGAGCTGAAGTCCGGCGATTGCCTGGCCTTCGGGCCGCCTTCCGACGTGACACTCGCCAACGAAAGCGCGGCGTCCTGCAGCTATCTCGTTGCCCTTGCCCGGAGCTGATCGAAGATGGCCTCTTTCACCATCGAGCCTCTGCGCTCCGCCCCATGCGTCCGCGCCATGCTCGCCGAGATCCTGGTCGAAGTGGTCGCCCATGGTGGTTCCGTCAGCTTCTTGCATCCGCTGGCACCAGAGGCCGCGGCGGCGTTCTGGGACGCCGCCCTGGCCGCCGCGGACCGCGGCGAGCGCGTCGTGCTCGGAGCGTGGGACAACGGCCTGCTCGTCGGCACGGTGACGCTCCTGCTCGACCTGCCGCCGAATCAGCCGCATCGCGCCGAGATCGCCAAGATGATGACCCGCGTCAGCTATCGTGGCCGCGGCGTCGCGACCGCGCTGATGCGTCACGCCGAAACGCTCGCGCTGCGGCACGAGCGCACAATACTGGTGCTCGATACCGCCAGCGAAGGCGGCGCGTCCGGGCTGTACGAATCAATCGGGTTCCGCTTCGCCGGCGAGATACCGGACTACGCGCTGAAGCCGCATGGCGGCCTGACCGGAACCAGAATGTACCTGGAAGCGCATTGCCGCCGAACCCGCTGCGGCGATACTCTGACCGCACGCAGGCGGAGTGATCGCGATGGCACGGGTACACGGCGACGAAGAGAAGCAGCTTCTCGAACTGGCGCAGCGCGTGCTGCCGGGCGGCAGCTTCGGCAACCTGGCCGGCGACATCGTGATCCGCGAGGGTCGCGGCGGTCACGTCTGGGACGTCAGCGGCAACGAGTATGTCGACTTTCTGCTCGGCTCCGGCCCGATGTTCATCGGCCACTGCCATCCCGACGTGATGGCCGCGGTGCAAGAGCAGATCAAGCACGGCACCACCTTCTTCGCCAACAACGAGCATGGCATCAAACTCGCCGCCGCCATCGTCGATGCGGTCGCCTGCGCCCAGAAGGTGCGCTTCGTCAGCAGCGGCACCGAGGCCGACGCCTACGCCATGCGCGTCGCCCGCGCCTTCCGTGGCCGCGACAAGATCCTCAAGTTCGAGGGCGGCTATCACGGCATGAGCGACTACAGCCTGATGAGCCTCGCGCCGAAGCGCCCCGGCAACTTCCCCCAGGCGGTGCCGGACTCACCCGGTATTCCGCGCAGCGTGCGCGACGAGATGATCATCGCGCCATTCAACGATCCGGTGATGGCCGCCAGCCTGATCCACGAGCATCACGATGAACTCGGCGGCGTCATCGTCGAGCCGTTTCAGCGTCTGCTGCCGCCCAAGCCCGGCTTCCTGAAGGCGTTGCGCGATGCCACCGCGGAACACGGCATCCCGCTGATCTTCGACGAGGTGGTAACAGGTTTCCGCTTCGCCTACGGCGGCGCGCAAGAGTTCTATGGCGTCACGCCGGATCTCTGCACGCTGGGCAAGGTCATCGGCGGCGGCTTCCCACTCGCTGCCATCGTCGGGCGCGAAGACATCATGTCGCTGTTCGATCGCGGCAAGGTAGGCGACGAACGCTTCCTCACTCAGATCGGCACGTTGTCCGGCAATCCGGTTGCCGCGGCGGCCGGCTTGGCGACGCTGGAAGTGCTGCGGCAGCCGGGCGCATACGACAAGGTGTTCGCCACCGGCACCGAGATGATGAATGGCATCAGCAAGATGATCGAGAAGGCCGGCCTGCCGGCGCAGGTGATCGGTGTGCCGCCGCTGTTCGACATCATCTACGCCTCGGGCGACATCAACGACTATCGCTCATGGCTGCGTGCCGACACTGAAATGTCGCGCCGCTTCAATCGCCGCTTCCGCGAAGGCGGCATCCTGAAGGGCGAGAGCAAGTTCTACATCTCGCTCGCGCATGAGGCTGCCGACGTGAAGCACGCGCTGGATGTCGTTCAATCAGCCGTAGACGCGGAAGCGGCGCAGTCCCGCGCGGCGGCAGAATAGCGGTTCGCTAGTTCCGCGGCAGACGCGCCGTCATCGGCGCGTCTGGGTTCTGCGCGCGATGCCGCAGCAGATGATCGGCCAGCACGCAGGCCAGCATCGCCTCGCCCACCGGCACAGCACGAATGCCGACACAAGGATCGTGCCGGCCCTTGGTGCTGATCTCGATATCCGCGCCGGTGCGATCCACTGTCTGCCTCGGCGCCAGAATCGAACTCGTCGGCTTCACCGCGAACCGGGCGACGATCGGCTGCGCCGTCGAAATCCCACCGAGAATGCCGCCCGCATGATTCGATGCGAATTCCACCATGCCTTCGCGCATGTGCATCTCGTCGGCATTGGCCTCGCCGGATAATGCAGCAGCGGCGAAGCCCTCACCGATCTCCACGCCCTTCACTGCGTTGATCGACATCAGCGCCGCGGCGATATCCGCATCGAGCTTGCCATAGATCGGCGCGCCCAGGCCTGGCGGCACACCCTCAGCCGTTACCTCGATCACCGCGCCGGTGGACGAACCGGCCTTGCGCACTTCGGATAGGTAACTTTCCCACTGCGCCGCCATCGCACGGTCCGGACAGAAGAACGGATTGTCGTCCACCGCATCCCAGTCCCAACGCGCGCGATCGATGCGATGTGGTCCTATCTGCACCAATGCACCGCGGATGCGAACACCGTCACCCAACACCTTGCGCGCCACGCCACCGGCCGCCACGCGCATCGCCGTCTCACGCGCCGAGGAACGCCCGCCACCGCGATAATCCCGGATGCCGTATTTCAGCTCATACGTCAGATCGGCGTGCCCCGGCCGGAATTGCGCTGCAATCGCCGAATAGTCGCGCGACCGCTGATCGACATTGTCGATCTGCATCGCTATCGGCGTTCCTGTCGTCACACCCTCGAACACCCCCGACAGTATGCGCACCTCGTCAGGTTCCTGGCGCTGTGTGGTGAAGCGCGACTGTCCCGGACGGCGCCGATCCAGCCACGGCTGGATATCGGCTTCGGACAGTCCGATGCGCGGTGGGCAACCATCCACGACACAGCCGATGGCAGGCCCGTGGCTTTCGCCCCACGTCGTCACTCGGAATAGATGGCCGAAGCTGTTGTGCGACATGCTGGCAGATCAGACGCCGAGCAATTCGTCCAGCGTCATCGGACAATTCGGCGAAACCGGCTGTGGTGGCTGGCCATCGAGGGTCTCCGGCAGCGCCTGGAAGGCATCCGCGTAGATCCGCTGAACGTCGATATGCTGCCGCATGGAAGGGGCGAATGCATCACGTGCCTGAATGCGGAACAGTCGTGAATCCGCATTCCAGACAGGCATGGAAAGCGAATCCGGCCATGCCTCTGCCTTCAGCTTGTGCAACAGCGCTTGCAACAGCAATGACTTGACCGCCCGAAGATCGCTGCGTCCCACGCTCTCGACCTCCTCGATGATATTCACCCAGTCAGGTCGTTCATTCACCGGCTCACCGGCGGCAATCCGGCGCAGCAGATCAGCCTGGTGTTCGCTCCACAGCAGAATGTCCTCGTCGTACAGATCGCCCATCCCTCAGCTCTCGACGATACTGATATCCGGCGCGGCGGGATTCTTCATGCCGACGATATGGTAGCCGCAATCCACGTGGTGCACTTCCCCGGTAACACCGCCCGACAGATCGGACAGCAGATAGACACCCGCGCCACCGACGTCGCCTATGGTCACGTTGCGCTGCATCGGCGAATTCAACTGGTTCCAGCGCAGGATGTAGTGGAAGTCGCCGATACCAGCCGAGGCCAGCGTGCGGATCGGTCCGGCACTGATCGCGTTCACCCGTATGCCCGAGCCACCGAGATCAGCGGCCAGATAGCGCACCGACGCCTCCAACGCGGCCTTCGCCACCCCCATCACATTGTAGTGCGGCGTCCAGCGCTCGGCGCCCACATAGCTGAGCGTCAACAGGCTGCCGCCCGGCTTCATCATCGGCGCCGCGCGCTGCGCCACCGCCACCAGTGAGTAGCAGGAGATATCCAGCGCCTGCACGAACGCGGCCCGCGGCGTATCGAGATAGCGGCCGCGCAGATAGGTTTTGTCCGCGAAGGCGATGGCATGCACCAGGAAGTCCAGACCATCCCACTCCTCGCGCAGTGCCGCGAAGGCCGCATCGATGCTCGCCTCGTCGCCAACGTCGCACTGATACAGCCGCTCCATCCCTAGGGACGCGGCCAGCGGCCGCACGCGGCGTCCCAGCGCCTCCACCTGGTAAGTGAACGCCAACTCCGCGCCATGGGCGGCGCAGGCTGCGGCAATGCCCCAGCCAAGCGAGCGGTCGTTGGTCACGCCCATGATCAGGCCGCGCTTGCCTTGCAGAAGTGAGCCGGTAACCGGGGGGCTGTCGGGCATTACCGATCCTTCAGGAATCGTGGTCCAGGTCGTCGCATGCTCACACGATATAGAGCAAGGGCCGTCCAGCTCATCGCCGCGCCGAAACCAGCAGGAAGGGCGGACGCTGCCGCTCCGGCGTGAGTTCCGGCCGCGCGGCAATCTGCTCGTCCGTCGGTCCCCATTCGATCACGCGCGAGATGGCAAAACCGCTGTCGAGCAGCAGGTTGAGATAGCTGCCGATGGTCCGGTGCTGCTTGATCACGCCCTTGGCCAGCCAGTCGGTCGTGCGCGGACCCTCGACCAGATAGCCATCCACCGGCCAGGTGCGCTCCGCCGACCAGCCAGGGCGTGACGGGGACGTGTAGATCGGGTGCTCAACCGAGAAGACCAGCCGGCCGCCCGGAACCAGCGCGCTGTGCACCACGGCCAGCAGATCGGCAAGGCGCTCGACGTAGTGCAGGGCGAGCGAACTGTAGGCGAGGTCGAACGACGCTTCCTCCAGCCGCAGATGCTCCAAATCGCCACGAGCATAATCGATCGCCGCATCTGCCGTGTCGGCGCGCGCCCGCTCGAGCATCTTCTCCGACACGTCCAGACCGAGCACATTCGCCGCTCCGCTCTCGCGCGCCCAGCGGCAGAACCAGCCGAAGCCGCAGCCGAGATCCACCACGCGCAGTCCGCGCATATCCGGCAGCATGGCGCGCAAAGCCGGCCATTCCGCCGCTCCGTCCAGCCCGTGCACCGAGCGGCCAAGGTTGCTGTAGCCGGCATAGAATCCGGGATCGTCGTAAATGTTCTGGGTCATGGCTCCCGTATAGATCGGGTCGGTCGGCTGGTGTAGGAGCACGGTCCGGCAGCCCTCGGCACCGCAGAGGATTGGGTGGACCGGCATGAATTGTCAGCAACGGCGGGCGGCTGAACGGCGGAACCGGGCACCGATCGGTGCGCCTGTCGCGCTCGATGACATGTTTCAAGCGGCCGTAACCCTGCACCAGGCCGGACGCTTGGCCGAGGCCGCGGTGGCGTGCCGTCATGTGCTGACGGCGAATCCCCGGCATGCTGACGCCCTTCACCTTGCCGGCGTCATCGAATTGTACAGCGGCCATATGGACATGGCGCTCGAGCTGTTAACGCGCGCTATTCAGGTCAACAGCCGCAGTCCGCTCTATCATTGCCATCACGGCGACGCCCTGGCCGGCCTTGACCAGTTGGAATTGGCGATCAGCAGCTACGACCGGGCTATTTCGCTACAGCCCGGCTATGCGGAAGCCTACGCCAATCGCGGCGATGTGCTCGCGGCACTCGGTCAGCAAGCCGCGGCGCTAGCCAGCTATGACCAGTCCATTGCGATCGATCCGCAGCATGCCGAAGCGTGGTGCAACCGGGGCAATCCGCTGCGCGGTCTCGGGCGCCTGGACGAAGCGGTTGCCAGTTACGACCGGGCGGTTGCGCTGCGCCCGGACATGGCGGAAGCCTGGACCAACCGCGGCGTGGCGCTGCTCGATCTGGAACAGTACGGCGACGCAATCGCCAGCTTCGACCGGGCAGTGACGCTAAGGCCGCAACTGGCCGAGGCCTGGCATAGTCGAGGCCAGGCCCTGGCGCGATCGGGAAAGCTCGCGGCTGCGGTCGAAAGTTACGATCGGGCACTCGCGATAAGTCCGGATCACGCAGCCACCTGGTCGGATCGTGGCGCGGCCCTGTTCGAGCAGCAAAGCAGCGAAGCCGCCTTGGCGTCGTACGATCGGGCGACCGGACTGGACCTCTCGCTCGCGGAAGCATGGTGTAACCGCGGCAATGTGCTGCAAGCGCTCGCGCAGTTCGATGCTGCGCTCGAAAGCTTGGATCAGGCGCTGGCGCTCCAGCCGGAAATGGCCGTGGCCTGGCATACGCGCGGCCAGGTCCTGGCACAGTCGGGCCGCCCTGCGGCAGCGGTGGAAAGCTACGATCGAGCCCTCGCGTTACGGCCGGATCATGCACCGGCCTGGTCTGATCGTGGCGCGGCAATGTCCGACATGCAGCACCTGGAAGCAGCCCTCGCTTGTTATGACCGCGCGATCAATTCGGATCCCTCGCTCGCCGAGGCATGGTGCAACCGCGGCAATGTGCTGCAGTGGCTTTCGCGGTTCGATGCTGCACTGCAAAGCTACGATCATGCTCTGGCGTTGCGGCCGGACTTTCCCGAGGCACAGAGTGAACGCATTCACGTCCGCTACCTGACCTGCGACTGGCGCGAGCGGCAGGCAGACGATGCAATACTGATGGATTTGATTCACCGTGACCAAACGGTGGCACCGTTCACTCTGCTGGCGACGTCTGCCACGCCGATGGATCGGCTGAACTGTGCGCGCCACTGGAGCCGCCGTTTTCCGCGCCCGCCCGCCGCTCTCGCGCAACACCGCGACACACCGAACCGGCCGCGCCTCACAGTGGGCTACATATCGGGTGACTTCCGGCATCATCCACTGGCGTATCTTATTGCTGATGTGCTGGAGCATCACGACCGCACGCGCTTCAATGTGGTGTGCTACAGCCTGCAAGGCGATGATGGCAGTGCGATACGGCAGCGGATCGCCGCAGGCTGCGATCGCTTTGTGGACGTGTCCGGTCTGACCGATCCCGCAGCAGCGGAAACGATCGCCAGCACGGAGACCGACATTCTGGTGGATCTGAGCGGCCACACCCGCGAGGCACGCCCCGCGATACTCGCGTCGCGCCCTGCTCCTGTACAGGTCAGCTATCTCGGCTACATCGGCAGTATGGGCGCGGACTTCATCGACTACATCGTCGCCGACGAGATCGCACTGCCGATGTCGCAGCAGCAGTTCTATGACGAGAAAATCGTCCAGCTACCTGTCAGTTATCAGCCCAACGGCAAGTCGCGGCAGATGTCCACACATCTGTATAGCCGAGCCGAGTGCGGCCTTCCGCTGAATGGGTTCGTGTTCTGCTGCTTCAACAGCAGCTACAAGATCACGCCCGATGTGTTCGCGATATGGATGCGCCTGCTCGGCGCGATGCAGGGTAGCGTGCTGTGGCTGGTAGCAAGCAGTCCACCGGCCGAAGCCAACTTGCGCCGCGAAGCCACGAGCCACGGGATCGACCCGGACCGTCTGATATTCGCGCCGCATGTCAGCTACGAGGAGTACCTGGCGCGCTGCGCGGTCGCTGACCTGTTTCTCGACACGCTGCCCTACAGTGCAGGTGCGACGGCCAGCGACATGGTATGGGCCGGCTTGCCGTTGGTCACGTGTCTCGGCAGCGATTTCGCCGGGCGGATGGCAGCCAGCGTTCTGACTGCGTGCGGCTTGACCGAACTGATCGCCGGAACAGCGGCGGACTACGAGGCACTGGCGTTGCGCCTGGCCACCCAGCCATCAGAACTGACGCGCATTCGCCATCTGATACGCGACAAGGCGCGCGATACGGAACTCTTCGACGCGGCTCGCTGCACCCGAAATCTGGAAGCGGCCTATATTGAGATGTGGCGTCGCCATCGCGCGGGGCAATCGCCGGCAGGTTTCGTTGTGCCGCCGGTCTGCTCATCGAATGCTCCCGAAGTATGAGTGCCAATGTACTCCCTTGGCGAAGCGCAAACATGGCGGCAGAGTGCGCCCGCCTGAAGGGGATCTGCCCACATGCCTGATGCCGCGCCGCTCGTCACCGATCCGTTCGCGAAATTCCAGGAATGGATGAAGGAAGCCTGGACGCACGAACCCGAGGACGCCAACGCGATGACGGTTGCCACGTGCACGCCGGACGGCTCGCCGTCGGCACGCATCGTGCTGTTGAAGGGCGCCGATGAACGCGGCTTCGTGTTCTACACCAACACGCAGAGCCGCAAGGGCGAGGAACTCACGGCAAATGGCCGCGCCGCGTTGCTGTTCCATTGGAAGCCGCAAGGCCGCCAAATCCGCATCGAGGGCCGCGTCGAACCGACCACGGCGGCCGAGGCGGATGCCTACTACACGTCGCGCCCGCGCATTTCGCGCCTGGGCGCCTGGGCGTCCGACCAGTCGCGCGTCCTGCCGGAGCGTTCGCAGCTCGAACACCGGCTCGCCGAATACGAGGCAAAGTATCCGGGCGACGAGATCCCGCGTCCTCCACATTGGTCAGGCTTCCGGGTGATCCCCGCGCGCTTCGAGTTCTGGCAGAACATGCCGTTCCGGCTGCACGACCGCACCGTCTATACACGCGCGGCGAACGGCGGTTGGACGATTGGCAAGCTGTTCCCCTGACCCGGGATGGCCGTGCCGCCGGAACAGGCGGAGGCAGCGGCGTTCCTGCAAGGCCTCGCCGACGCCGCGCCTCCAGCCGAGACGCACATATCGCTGGTGTTCATCGGCAAGGACACGGTGTGGAAATTGAAGAAAGCCGTGCGCTTGGCTTTCCTCGATTTCACCCCGCTGGCAGCGCGCGAACGTTTCGTCCGGCGTGAACTGGAATTGAACCAGCCGGCCGCACCGGAGCTTTACCGCGATGTGATGCCGCTGGTGCGGCGTGCCGATGGTTCGCTGGCGCTGGACGAATCTGGTGAGGTGATCGACTGGGTGCTGCGCATGGCGCGCGTGCCGTCGCACGACTTCATGGATGCGATCGCCGGCGCGGACAGGCTCAATCCGGAACTGCTCGACGCGCTCGGTGACGCGGTCGCTGCATATCACCGCGCCACGCCGCACGCAGTGAACTTCGATGCACCGGCAGCGATGCGGCACGTGGCTGGAGGCAATGCCCGTTCCGCACTCGATGCCGGCTTGCCGGAGCTGGACATAAGGGGCTGGGAGACACGGACGCTGACCGGCCTGGATGCCATCGCCGGCTGGTTGCGGCAACGCGCGCGCGACGGCTTCGTCTGTCGCGCCCATGGCGATCTGCACCTCGGCAATCTGTGCCTATGGCGCGGCGCGCCGGTGCCGTTCGATGCGCTGGAATTCGATGAGGCGATGGCAACGATCGACCTCGGCTACGACCTCGCTTTCCTGTTGATGGACCTGGACCAGCGGGTCGATCGCGCGGCGGCCAACCGCGTGCTCAATCGCTACGTCGCGCGCACCGGCGATGCCGCACTCACCCGCGCGCTGCCGGTGTTCCTGTCATTGCGTGCGATGATCCGCGCGCACGTCGAAGCAAAACGCGGCAACCAATCGACAGCCACGCAATACCTCGGCGCAGCGGCGGGCTATCTGAACACGACACCTGCCGGCGTGGTGGCGATCGGCGGGCTGCCGGGCACCGGCAAATCCACTCTGGCCCGCGCACTGGCCCCCGCGCTTGGCAATGCGCCCGGCGCGCTGGTGCTGCGCAGCGATGAGATACGCAAGCGCCAGCATGGCGCGCCGCCCGAGCAGCGGCTGCCGCAACCCGCCTACAGCGACGCGGCAAGCGAGGCCGTGCTCGCCGAACTCGCCGAACTGGCACAGGTGACCGCGGCGGGCGGCCATGCGGCCATCGCCGATGCGACCTTTATCGATCTCCGGCACCGCTCACTGGTGGAAGCAGCGGCAAAGGCGGCCGGCGTGCCATTTGTCGGACTATGGCTGCAGGCACCGCTAGCCGAACTGGAGGCGCGCATCGCATCGCGTCAGGGCGATGCCTCGGATGCGACACTCACCGTGCTGCATGCCACGGCGCGCTGCGACCCTCAGCCCGGGCACTGGATCGCGGTTGACGCAAGCACACCCGGCAAGGCTGTCGCGGCGGCACGCATCGCCATCCACCAGCACTTGATGCGGAACGGTCCGCAACCGTGCTAGCAATGCATTCCTGACCTGCAAGCGAGGAGGAGCCGAGATGGCAATCCGCAAGCTGCTGCTGCCGCTGACCGGCACCGCCGCCGGCGAGGCAGCGCTGTCCACCAGCCTGATGATCGCCCGGCTATGGAACGCGCATGTGACCGCGCTGCATGTGCGTGTCGATAGCCGCGATGTCGCGCCGCTCGCCGGCGAGGGCCTGTCCGGCGCGATGATCGAAGAAATGATGTCGGCCACCGAGAAAGAGAGCAGCGACCGGGCGCATGCCGTCCGCTCGATGTTCGACCGCTTCGTGGTGCAGCACGACGTGATCCTGTCGGAGCCTCGTCCAGGGGCCGAGGCAGCGACCGCCAGCTTCGCCTCGGTCACCGGCCGCGAGGAAGACCTGGTCGCGCAGCAGGCGCGCCTGGCCGACCTGACCATCGTGCCACACCCGGATGCTGGCGAGGACGTGTCATCGTCCGACGCCCTGCATGCGGTGCTGTTCGATTCCGGCCGGCCTGTGCTGATCGCACCGCAGATGGCGCCCACGACCATCGGCGCGCGGGTTTGCTTGGGCTGGAACGGCACCGCGGAGTCGGCCTCGGCGGTGTACGCCGCCCTGCCCTGGCTGCAGCGCGCCGACGCGGTACGTATCCTGTCGGCGGAAGGCTACCAGCGGCGCGGCCCGGCAGCGCCGGAACTGGCAGCGTATCTGTCACTTCATGGCGTGCACGCGGACATCGTGATGTTCCGCTCGGTCAATAACTCTGTGGGCGGCGGCATGCTCGCAGCGGCACAGGATTTCGGCTGCGACCTGTTGGCGATGGGTGCCTATTCGCATTCCCGCCTGCGGCAATTGATCCTCGGCGGTGTCACGCGGCATGTGCTCGAACACGCCTCACTGCCGGTCATGATGAATCGCTGAACAAGGGTTTTAGGGGGGCTGCATCGTGCGTCTCAAGTCTTGCGCCGCGTTGTGCGCAGCGTTGTTGCTACCAGTTTCCGTCAGCGCACAGAGCATCGGGCCGCAGCAGGCACAGGCGCTGAAGCAGCAATTGCAAGACTGGCTGGCAGGCCTCCTCGGACCTTCGGTCAAGTTGCCCGATTTGCCGCTGCGCATCGAAGGCGAACAGGACCACTACAAGCTGACATGGCCGCTCACCGGACTCGAAACCACCGGAGATCCCGCGCTGACCGCCATCGCGAAGCCGATGGATGGCGGCCGCTGGTCGCTGGAAAATCTCCAGGCACCGCCGTCAGGCAATTTTACCATAACCATGCCGGATGCGCCGGACTCGCCGGTCTCGGGCCCGCTGAAGATGGCATACACCGTGGGCCGTCAGGATACGCATGGCATGATCGACCCCAGTCTCGGATCCGGCTCGACGCTGCACTCCGAGCTGCGCGATGTCGCGGTCAGTACCGATTCTGCGACGCAGCACCAGGAGCAGCATTTCGATCGCTGGTCGATGGATACGTCGGTGAAGCCCGCAGCCAGCGGACGGCTCGATTTCGTCAGCGACGCCGCGATGGACGGCTGGCGTTCCGCGACGAAGCTGCAGGACGGCACCGCGATCGCACTCGCCGCGCAGTCAATGCACGCCGTCGGCGAGATCGATGGGATCAACCGCGATAAATTCGGCGGATTGATCACCGCCACGGGCGGGCTGATCGGCGCGTTGCCGAACGATGCGACAACTCTGGGAGCAGACATCCCGCCCGCCGCGATGATGCAATTGCACCTGATGGCGGCGGCAATGCTGGACCTGATGACAACCGTCAGTGTGCAGGAAACATTGGACGGGCTGCAGATCGAGGTCGCCAGCATGGGCGGCCTGACCGTCAAGCATTTCCTGTTCGGCTTCGGCGGCGAAGCGCCGGACGGCAAGCTGCACGCCTGGATCGACATCGGTATCGACGGACTGGACAGCCCGACTCTGCCACCGAAGATCGCCGCCTATCTGCCGAAGCATTTCGAGATCAAGCCGAGCCTGTCGGGAATACGGACCGCCGATATCGAAAAGCTGGCGGCGGATGCGACAGACGGAAAGCCCGACGAATCACAGCTTGCGCCGGAGCTCACCGCGATGCTGGCGAATGGCGCCAGCCTCGGTGTGGACTCCATGGCGTTCGATCTAGGGCCGGCGAAGTTCAACGGCACTGGCCGCGCGACCATGCAGTCCGCGGACAACTGGCACGCCGAGAGCCGGGTCACCGCGACCGGCCTGGATGACCTTGTCGCCGCGGCGCAGAAGAATCCCGACCTGGCACAGGCGGTGCCGTTCCTCATCATGGCGCGCGGCATGGCGAAGCCGGAAGGCGATCACCTGGTCTGGCAGATCGTCAGCGACGGCAACAAGATAACGGTGAACGGCGTCGATCTGTCAGCGCTCGGCGGCGGTGGCAATGCCGGCGCAGGCAAGCCGCCGCCGAAGAAGCGTGGTCAGTCCAACAAGCCGTAAAGCGTGACCTCGCGTACCGTGCTGTCCTCCAATTCCAGACTGGTCGGTACCCGGTACTTGGCGAACTGCTTGAGCCCGTCGCGCGGCAGATAGGCGCGGCCGGGATCCGCCAGCCAGACCTCGGTCTGCCGCGCCATGGTGCGCAGCCAGGGAAGGATTCGTGCTGTCATCGGTGCCTCGTAGCAGACGTCGCCGCACAGGATCAGGTCCCAGCGGCAATCTGAGCCGACGACGTCACTGACCGGCGTGACGACGGTCACGCCGTTGGCTTCGCCATTCAGCGCGATCGCGGTCCGGGCCAGTGGATCGATCTCGGCGGCCTCAACCGAGGCCGCCCCCGCCATGGCGCAGGCGATGGCGGCAATACCGCACCCGGCCGCGAAGTCGAGCACGCGGCGCGATGCCACAGCGGAGGGGTTATCAAGCACATGACGCGCCAGCGCTTGCCCGCCGGGCCACGCGAATGCCCAGAACGGTGGATCCACGTTATTGGCCGAGAGCCACGCTTCGGTGGCCTGCCAGATTGGCGTGATCTCGCTGGCAAGATGCAGGGTGATCTCGGGAACCAGAGCAGCATGGCCAGGCTGGGTCTGGCTGCGGATGAATGCGCCGGGACCGCTCACGCCCAGCCGGCGAGGATGGCAGCGGCGACCGCGAGGCCGGCCTCCCGGTTTGCCCGGAACAGCCGCAGACACAGCGCCGGATCATCGATGTCCAACCTCAGCACCTGAAGCGCAAGCAAGGCGGCCGGCAGCGCCAATGCCGGATAGAACCAGCCGCCTGCGCCGGACAGCCACCCCGCCAATGCCAGTGAGGCGATCACGCCGCCGTAGCACGCGGCCAGGAACGGCGCGGTGTTCTCGCCGAACAGCCGTGCGGTCGAGCGCACGCCCACCAGCGCATCGTCTTCGCGGTCCTGATGCGCATAGATCGTATCGAACCCAAGATCCCAGAGGATCGCCGCGCCATACAGCACGGCCCAGGCGGCATCGAGCCGGCCCGCCGCGGCGGCATAACCCAGCGGCGCGCCGAAGCCGAACGTCACGCCCATCATCAGCTGCGGCCACCACGTGATACGCTTGGCCAGCGGATACAGCGCCACCAGCAACAGCGATGCCGCACCCAGGGCCTGTGCCAGATGGTTGAGCTGCAGCAGTATCGTCAGACCGGCCAGCAGCAGGACCACCAGGAACACCAGCGCCTCGCGCGGCCGCAGCATACCAGAGGCAAGCGGGCGTCCGGCGGTGCGCGCCACCAGCCGGTCGATGTCGCGATCCCACAGGTCGTTCACCACACACCCGGCAGCGCGCATCACCAGGCTGCCGATGGCGAACAGCAGCACCAGCCGGATCGCCTCGCCGGCCGGCGGGCCGGCGAGCAGGATGCCCCACAGGCCTGGCAGGAACAGCAGCCAGACGCCGATCGGACGATCGAGCCGGGCAAGCAGCAGATAGGGCAGCCACGATGACGGCAGTCGCGCGACCCAACCAGTGGCGGCAATATCGGTATGCGCCTGCATGCCTGTTACTCTGCCCACCAGCATGACCGGGTCAATCCGCCTTTACGTAACCGAGCCCCTGCACGACGGTGAGAGCATTACCGCGACACCCGCGCAGGCCCATTATCTGGGAACCGTGATGCGACGCGCGGTGGGCGACCCGCTGCGGCTGTTCAACGGCCGCGACGGTGAATTCGCCGCCCGGATAGCGACCATCCGGCGCGACCATGCGCGCCTTCAGGTCGATCGCCAGCTCCGGCCGCAACTGCCGGAACCCGATCTGTGGCTGGCATTTGCGTTGCTGAAGCGCGACGCCACCGACCTCGTCATACAAAAGGCGACCGAACTTGGCACCGCCGTCCTGCTGCCGATCACCACCGAGCGCAGCAACACGCATCGGATGAACGCCAACCGGCTGACGGCGATTGCTGTCGAGGCGGCCGAGCAGTGCGAACGTCTGTCGGTGCCCGAGCTGCGCTCGCCACAATCGCTTGCGGCGCTGCTGGCCGGCTGGCCGGCGAACCGGCCGCTGTTCGCCGCGATCGAACGCAGCGATGCGCCACCAATACCCGCAAACTGTGGCCCGCGGGCACTGCTGGTAGGTCCCGAGGGTGGCTTCGTCAAAACGGAGCTTGAATCGCTGCGTCTGCGCACCTTTGTAAACTCGGTATCGCTGGGTCCGCGCATCCTCCGGGCCGACACGGCGTGTATCGCCGGGCTGGCGTTATTGCAGGGGATGGACGGCCGCTAGTACCATGAAACACAACCTGTTACGCCTGGGAATGACATGTCCAATCCCGGAGACGCCGACGCGACCCCGATCACGTCGCTGAAGCAATTGGCTGACCACATTGCCGCCGGCTGCAAGCCTGCGGCGCAATTCCGTATTGGCACCGAGCACGAGAAGTTCGGCTTTCGCCTTGCCGACTATTCGATTCCGCCATACGCGCCAGCCGATGGGCAGCCCGGCTCGATTCGCGGCCTGCTCGAGGGGCTGCATGCCCAAGGCGGCACGCCGATCGTCGACCGCGGCAACACCATCGGCTTGAAGCAAGGCGATGCGGCGATTTCGCTGGAACCTGCCGGACAGCTCGAACTGTCCGGTGCGCCGCTGGAGACGCTGCACGATACCGCCGCCGAACTGGAGGCGCATTATCGCCCAGGTCCGCGCCGTCGCCCGCGACCTGCAATTCGGCTTCCTGCCGCTAGGCTTTCATCCGACAGCGACTCGCGAGCAGGCATGCCGTGGATGCCGAAAGGCCGTTACGCCATCATGCGTCGCTACATGCCGCTGGTCGGCAAGCTCGGCCTCGACATGATGACGCGGACCTGCACGGTGCAGGTCAATCTCGACTACGCATCCGAACAGGACATGCTGCGCAAGCTGCGCGTGTCGCTGCTGCTGCAACCGCTTGGCGACAGCATTGTTTGCCAACTCGCCATTCACCGAGGGACGCCCGAACGGCTACCTCTCATTTCGTGCACAGGTCTGGACCGATACGGACAACGACCGTTCCGGCATCCCAAAGGTGATGTTCGAGCCCGGCTTTGGTTTCGAACGTTACGTCGAGTGGCTGGTCGATCACGTACCGATGTATTTCGTCTATCGCGACGGCCGCTATATCGATGTGGCAGGCGCATCGTTCCGCGATTTCATGGCCGGGCGGCTGCACAACTTGTCAGGTAGCGAGGCCACAGTCGGCGATTTCGCTGACCATGTGACGACGGTGTTCACGGATGTTCGCATCAAACGCTTCCTGGAGATGCGCGGCGCCGACGCTGGGCGCGCCGACATGATGGTGGCGCAGTCGGCGTTCTGGGTTGGCATTGCTGTACGATGAGGCGGCGCTCGCGGCCACCGAGAGCGCTGCTGCGCGATGCCACCTGGGAAGATGCCGTGAGATTGCGCGCGGCGGTGCCGCGCGAGGGCCTGGCCGCGGCGTGGCGCGGCGGCACCCTTCGTGACCTGGCGCGTGACGTCGTGGCAGCCGCGACCGATGGGCTGCGTGCGCGGCGAAGGCTGGACGTCGCTGGACGCGATGAATCGGATATTCCTGCAACCTCTGGCAGCTATTGTGAGTGGGGAACCAACCCAGGCTGAACACTGGCTGGCGCGATTTCATCAGGCGTGGCAGGGTGATGTCCGTCGAATCTTCTCAGAGGGGGCAATCTGAAAGGGGGCTTGGACTTTCGCGTGCTCGAAACGGCCAAACGGGACGTGAGACCTCCGCAGATATGATGCAATGATGGCTGGCGCTTCACCCCGAGCTTCCGCCCACCTGGCCCAGCCCAACTCGGCCGGTCAGGTTGTGGTTCGGATGCGGTTGATCGGCCAGATGGAAGCCTGGACCCTCACCAGCGAAAATGTCCTGCCAGCCGGGCGCAAAACACGTGCGCTGTTGGCCGTTATCGCGCTGTCGTCGCCGCGGCCCGCTTTGCGTGGCCGGCTCGCCGAACTGCTGTGGAGCCGCCGTCCCGAGGAACAGGCCCGCGCCTCGCTGCGCCAGGAAATCCATCGGTCTGCTGGAATCGCTGGCTCCTGCCGGCACCGAATTGCTGTTGGTTACCCGCGACCACCTTTCGCTGCGTCCCGGCCTGGTTTGGGTGGACGTCGAGGAGGTGATGCGGGCGACTACCGACCAGCCGGCCTCGCTGTCGCTGCTCGATGGCGACCTGCTGGAGGACCTCGATGGCATCGACCCGACTTTCGACGCCTGGCTGACCACCGAACGCGAGCGGTTGCGTGACCGCGCCCGCACGTGGCCGAAGCGCTGCTGCGCGAGCAGGTCGAGCCGGAGGCTGCGATCCCCGCGGCGCAGCGGCTGCTCCAGATCGATCGGGCGCATGAGGGCGCCTGGCGGGCGCTTATGCGGGCGCACGCCGCGCGCGGCGAGCGCGGCATGGCCATCCAGGCCTATGATCGCTGCCGCGCTGTGCTGGCTGACCTGTTGGATGCCTCGCCATCCGCCGAGACCCAGAAACTGCTGGCGGAAATACGCGGCCCATCCGGCAGCCGTATGCCGTTGCGACCACCGGCCGCCGCAATCCACCGCCCGGTGCAAACCGCCGATGAGCCGGACGAACCACCGCCGGTCCTCGAACCGCGCGCCGCAGGAGGTTCGACGCGACACGCGGCGGCGCGCATGTCGGCGTCATGCCCCTTCAGCTGGTCGGCACCACCGACGAAGAGGCGCATCTCGCCCCAGGGCTCGCCGAGGAAATCACCACCGCGCTGGCGCGGTTCCGCTGGATCTTCGTGGTTGCCTCCAACTCGCTGGCCCGCTTCGCCGCGGATACCCGCGACGAGACCGCGATCCGCCGGACCTTCGGCATCGACTTCCTGCTCGATGGCACGATCCAGAAGGTCCGTAACCGGCTGCGGATCACGGTGCGGTTGCTCGACCTTCGGGCCGGCAATCAGGTGGTCTGGGCACGGCGATTCGATCGCCAGACCAACGATCTGCTGTCGCTGCAGGACGAGATCGCGTCAGAAGTGGTCGCGCAGATCGATCCTGAGATCCTGCTGATCGAAGCGAAGCGGATCTCCAGCCGACCGCCGACGGATGCGACCGCCTATGACCTCGTGCTGCGCGCCATTCCATTGATCGGCCGCATGGAGCGCAACCGATACATGATGGCGGGCGAGTACCTCGTGAATGCGATCTCGCTCGAGCCGGACTATGCGGCGGCGCACGCCTGGTACGCCTACTGGCACATTTTCCTGGTGGGCCAGGGCTGGGCAGAAGACGCGCACGCCATGATGGAAGAAGCCGGCGAACTGGCGGAACGCGCTATCGTCCTCGACCCCTTCGACGCGCGTGCGCTGACTATCGCCGGACACGTCCGCGCCTTCCTGCATCGCCGGCTGCATGAGGCAGCTTCGCTGCACGAGCGCGCCCTGTCATTGAACCCGAACCTGGCGATGGCCTGGGCGCTGTCGGCGATCACCTATGCCTACATGGGCGAAGCCGACGAGGCGGAGCGGCGCAACAATCGCTACAAGAAGCTGTCGCCGCTCGATCCGCACGCTTTCTTCTTCGACGCGTTCTTCATCCTGATCCACCTGATGAAGCGCGACTATGAATCGGCGGTGGCGGTGGGGCGCGCGGTCAGCGAAATGAATCCGTCGTTCTCGGCCACTTACAAGCCTTACCTGTCGGCGCTCGGCCATCTTGGCCGCCAACAGGAGGCAGCGATGATCCGGCGCCGGCTGATGTCGATCGAACCAGACTTCACGATCCAACGCTTCATCGCCACCTCGCCGCTGGAACGCGTGGCCGACCGCGAACATTACGCCGAGGGCCTGCGGCTGGCTGGTGTGCCGGAAGGGCTGCGCGAGATCACGCCGGCGGACGAGAACCTACAGGATCAGGCAGCAGCGCCGTAGTCTGGACCTGGCCTCACGCCGCGCGGCTCAGGCGATACTCGTTGATCATGTCGCGCACGCGATAGGTCTGCACCAGACCCTTGATCAAACTCGGCGCAATGCGATGCCATCCCAGCGGCCGCAGTGGCGTCACCGGAAACACCGTCTCGCCCGTTCCGCGCACCAAGCTCGCCAGATCGCGTCCCATCATCGTGGCGGCAGCAATGCCGCGTCCGTTGTAACCCAGGCCAGCGAACAGTCCCGGTGCCAATTCGTGCAGACGCGGGAAGTGATCCGTCGTCATGGCCACCCATCCGCTCCATCCCTGCTGCCACGACACCGTGCCGAGCTGGGGGAACATGCGTTTGATCCGCGCATCGACGCGGCGCCAGTCCGGACGTGGCTCAGGCCCGAAGCTCGGGCCATGCGCACTGGCATGCAGCCTGCCGTCGGGCAGCATCCGCACGCCGGAATACAGCAGACGCGTATCGGTCAGCGATTGCCGCTCCGGCAATATCGTGCGCCGCACGTTGTCGGACAGCGGCTCGGTGACGAAGCCATGGCCGCGCATCGGGATGATGCTCTCGCGCAATCCGGGCCACAGTTCGCCGGTATAGGCATTGGTGGCGATCACCACCGTGTCCGCGGTCAGCCCGGCGGTACCGGCATCGACTGACCAACGCCCATCGCGCCGGCTCAGTCCGCGCACGCGAGTACGCGTGTGCAGCGTCACGCCGGCCCGTGCCGCGGCATGCCCAAGGCCACGCACGTAGGCAAACGGATTGATGTTGCCGCCGCGCCGATCGAGCGATGCCGCTTGATAGAATGACGAGCCGATGGTCTCGGCACAGTGCGCGCCTTCCAGCATCTCCACCGGCGCATTGCGTTGTTGCCAGAACCGCGTGCGCGCTTCCAGCGTACGCTGGCCGGCAGTCGTGTGTGCGGCGAAGATCAGGCCCGACCGCATCGCCCAGCATTCGATGCCGTGCTTGCCGACAAGCTCGAACACCAGGTCCGGACCGGCGGCAACAGCATCGACGATGCGCGGGCCGCGCTCCGGACCGTAATGCCGCAGGATCGCGTCCTGGCCTGGCTTCAGATAAGGCACCACCTGTCCGAACGCGCGTCCCGATGCGCCCCAGCCGATTTCGTTGGCCTCCAGCACAGCGACATCGACGCCGGATCCTGCAAGATGCAGCGCGGTCGACAATCCGGTGAACCCGCCACCGATCACCGCGACGGAAACATGCCGCCGGTCCTCCAACGGCTGTGTGGGCGGCGGCGGCGGTGCGGCACGCACATACGCATCGGGCGGGCCGGCATGATCGGATAAGGGCTGGTACATGCGGCGTACGATGCGGCTGGTTGCCGTGATGCGCAACCCGCCGCTAGGGTCTGCGGCATGACAATAACCGCCGAGCGCCTAGATCGCATCAGCCCAAGCCAGACAATCGCCGTCCGACAGAAGGTCACAGCGCTGAAACGCGAGGGGCGCGATGTGCTCGGCGTTTCCTCCGGCGAACCCGACTTCGAAACGCCACGCCACGTGAAGGATGCGGCGATCCGCGCGATCGAGGCGGGAGAAACCAAATACACCGATGTCGCCGGCACGCCTGAGTTGCGTCGCGCTGTGGCCGAGAAATTTCGCCGCGATTCCGGCATCGATTATCGCCCGGAGGAAATCGTCGTCGCCACCGGCGCCAAGCAGGTGATCTTCAACGCGATGCTGGCGACGCTGAACGATGGCGACGAAGCCATTGTGCCGACGCCATGCTGGGTCAGTTATCCCGACATCGTCGCGCTGGCCGGCGGCCAGCCGGTGTTCGTGCCTTGCGGACAGAACCATGGCTTCAAATTGCGCGCCGCCGATCTGGAAGCCGCGATCACACCGCGCACGCGCTGGCTGCTGCTGAACAACCCGTGCAACCCGACCGGTGCGACCTATACCGCGGCCGACCTCAAGCCGCTGTGCGATGTGCTGTTGCGGCATCCCGATGTCTGGGTGCTGACCGACGACATCTACGAGAAGATCGCCTACGACGAAAAACCGGCGACGATAGTGCAGGCGGAACCGAAACTGCGCGACCGCACCGTCACCATCAATGGCTGCTCCAAGGCCTATGCGATGACCGGCTGGCGTATCGGCTTCGCAGGCGCGCCCCTGCCGTTGATCAAGGCAATGGACAAGCTGCAAAGCCAATCCACCTCTAACACCTCATCGATCGGACAGGCCGCCGCGCTGGCGGCACTGACCGGTCCGACCGATTTCATCGGCCACATGGTCGGCGTCTTCCGTCAGCGGCGCGACATGGTGGTGGAAATGCTGAACGCTGCGCCAGGACTGACCTGCCACAAGCCGGAAGGCACGTTCTATGTGTTTCCGTCGATGGCAGGATGCCTGGGCAAGACCACGCCGCACGGCACGCGCATCACCGACGATTTGAGTTTCGTCACTGCATTGCTGGAGGAAGTTGGTGTCGCGCTGGTGCATGGCGCGGTCTTCCTCTGCCCCAACCACTTCCGCCTCAGCTATGCCACCGATACCGACACGCTGCGCGAGGCCTGCGCCCGCATCCAGCGGTTCTGTCGCGATCTCACCTGAAAGGAAGCCTCCATGGCGCCGAATGCGAAGCGCGTGTTCTATGTGAACTATCTGTCCGGCCCGGTGTTCGCGCAGATCTTGGCCAAGCGGCCAGACATCCAGCTCGACAAACTCGAGAACGAGACGCCGGACGCCGAAGCCACACCGGTTCTGTCGCAGGCGCATGCCTATCAGATCGGTGCATCGCGCCAGGTCATCGGCAAGCATCTGCAGGTCACCGACGCGCTGCTGGCGAAGACGCCGAATCTGGTGGCGGTGTCGTCGAATGGCGCCGGCTACGACACGATCGACGTGGATTCCTGCACACGCGCCGGCATCATCGTGGTCAACCAGTCGGGCGGCAACAAAGAAGCGGTCGCCGAACACGCGCTGGCGATGATGCTCACGCTGTCCAAGCGGATCATCGAAGTCGATCGCCGCATGCGCCGTGCCGATGGCATCCCGCGCAACGACTATATCGGCATGGAACTGCTGGATAAGACTGTCGGTATCATCGGTATCGGCAATGTCGGCGGACGGCTGGCGGAACTGTGCAAGGGCCTGTTCCGCATGCGCGTGCTGGCGTACGACCCGTATCTGACGCACGAACAGATCGCCGCGAAGGGCGCCGAGAAGGTCGCCACGCTGGACGAGATGCTTCGCGTCGCGGACTTCGTCTCGATCAACTGCCCCTATACCAAAGAGTCGAAGAACATGATGAGCGCGCCGCAGTTCGCGCTGATGCAGAAGCACGCCTACCTCGTCACCACCGCGCGCGGCGGCATCCATGACGAAGATGCGCTGGCAGCCGCGCTGACAGCGAAGCAGATCGCCGGCGCCGGCCTGGATGTGTGGGAGGACGAACCGCCGCCGCACAATCACAAGCTGATGGCGTTCGACAACGTGCTGGTAAGTCCGCACACCGCCGGCGCCACGCATGAATCGCGCGACAACATGGCGCGCTTCGCCGCCGAGCAGTTGATCGACATCCTCGACGGCAAGCGCCCGCCGCGCCTGATCAATCCCGAAGTCTGGCTAGCCTACTGCGCGCGTTTCGAGCGGATCATGGGAATCAGACCGGCTGACTGAAGCACCGGCATGCGTGCCGGCTACGACTACATCATCGTCGGCGCCGGATCGGCCGGTTGCGTGCTCGCCAATCGGCTCACCGAAGACACGGGTGCAACGGTCCTGCTGCTCGAAGCCGGCGGCAGCGACAGCCACCCCTACATCCAGATTCCGCTGGGGCTCGGCAAGCTTCAGCAGCACAAGATGTTCGACTGGGGCTACATGACAGAGCCCGAGCCGAATCTGAACAACCGTCAGCTTCCCCTGCTGCGAGGCAAAGTCCTGGGGGGTTCATCCTCGATCAACGTGATGGCCTATACCCGCGGCCATCGTGCCGATTTCGATCGCTGGTCACGCGAGGGAGCAACCGGTTGGTCCTACGCGGATGCGTTGCCCTACTTCAAGCGCAGCGAGTCGTGGGAACTTGGCGAAGACCCTTGGCGCGGCGGCAAAGGCCCGCTGGACACCCAGGCAACGCGCGACATCGACCCGCTGTTTGACGCCTTGTGGGAGGCCGGCCAGCTCTTGGGATGGCCCACCACCGATGATCCTAATGCGGCCGAACTCACCGGCCTTGGGTATAGCCAACTGACAATACGGCGTGGCCGCAGGGCGTCGGCCTCAAGCGCCTACCTGAAGCCGGTCTCGCAGCGTCCCAATCTGACGCTGCGAACGAATGCACTTGCTACCAAGGTAATCATGCGCGGCACCCGAGCCACGGGCATCGAGTTCGTGCACAATGGTGCCACTCAACACGCCGAGGCGAAGCGCGAGGTCCTCCTGTGCGGCGGTGTGTTCAACTCGCCGCAATTGTTGATGTTGTCCGGCATCGGGCCGCCCGCGCATCTGAAGGACAACGGCATCACTCCGCTGATCGATCTCCCGGTCGGCAAGAACCTACGCGATCATTTGCAGGTCAGACTGCGATGGTCGCGGCTCGGCTCATCGCCGTTTCAACGATTGATGCGAGCCGATCGGATCGCACTCGCCATTGCGCAGGCCTGGTTGTTCAGATCAGGTCCGGCGACCGTGCTGCCCAATGCTGTGAAGGCGTTCATCAGATCCCAGCCTGACCTCGAAGCGCCGGACCTCGAATTCCTTTTCCTGTCGGCACTTCTGGATGCACGCATCTGGTTTCCCGGAGTGACGCCTCGCTATGAAGACGCCTTCGGCATCCATCCGGCGCTGCTGCATCCGCGCAGCCACGGTGAGGTGACGTTGCGTTCCTCCGATCCGCGCACGCTGGTTCGCGTTGTGGCCAACTTCCTTGCCGATCCAGCCGATCGCGCCACGCTGCGCGCCGGAGTCCGGCTTGCCGAGGAAGTCGCTTACCAGAGACCGATGGACAGGTTCCGCGGCAAACGAATCACGCCGACTGAGGCATTGAAGACCGACGCCGAGATCGATGACTGGCTCCGCGCCAACGTGATCACGGTCAATCATCCGCTGGGCACCTGTGCGATGGGCACCGTGCTCGATCCCGACCTGCGAGTACGCGGCACCGAGGGCCTGCGCGTTGTCGATGCCGCCGCCTTGCCCGACATGCCATCCGCGCACATCAATGCCATCGTGATGATGCTGGCGGAACGCGCATCAGATCTGATCAGGGGCCGGCAACCCCTCGCGCCATCGAACGTCTGATGTGACACGTGTCATTGCGAGGAACGCAGCGACGAAGCAACCCGGTATCGCGTGCTGGATAAGTCGGGCTACCCCTTCGCGTATTTCCCAGCCCCTCGCCCGGCGATCCGCCCGAACACCGAGCCCGACATCAGCCCCGCGCCACCCAGGTAGTTCTGATAGAAAATCCCACCGACCAGCTCGCCGCCGGCAAACAACCCCGGAACAACACGCCCGGTCGTGTCCTCGACCTCGCCATCCGTGGTGATCTTCAGGCCCCCGAAGCTGAACGTGATGCCGCAGGTCACCGCATAGCCGTGATATGGCGGTTCATCGATCGGCAGTGCCCAGTTGGTCTTCGGTGGCGTGATGCCCTTGGTCGTCTTGCCATCCAGGATTGCCGGATTGAAATCGCCCGGCTGACATGCCGCATTGAATTCCTTCACCGTCTTCACCAGACCCGCCGGACTGATCTCGAGCTTCGCAGCCAGCTCTTCCAGCGTGTTGGCTTCCGCCTTGGTCACCTGCCGGATGCGATACTCATCGCGCGTCATGTGGTTGGTCTTGTTGTCAAAGATCTGCACCGCCATGCGCTGCGGCTGCTTCATCACCTCGCGGCCATACTTCGCATAGGTGTAGTTGCGCCAGTCCGCGCCCTCGTCAACGAAACGCTGACCGTCAGCGTTGACCATGATGCCGATGGGATATGAATGCTTCTGGTAGTTGTCGAGCACCACGCGGTCGCCGAACGGCGGCGCGCTCAGGTCCCACTGCACCGCATGACAGGTTGACCAGCCACCGAACGCCGCCGCGCCGATTTCCAGCGCCGCCTTGATGCCGTCGCCGGTGTTGTGCCGTGTGCCGCGCACGCGGGCCATCTCCCAGCCTGGTCCGTAATAGCGTACGCGCATTTCCGGATCGGCCTCGAAGCCGCCGCAGGCCAGCACCACCGCTTTCGCCGAGATATCCTCGTAGCCGTCGGGGCCAAACACCGTGACGCCGGTGACCTCGCCCTTGCGGTTCTGGATCAATTTGCGCAGGCCGGTGTTGTAGCGCACCGGGATGCCATTGCGTTCAGCTGACTTGAACAGGAAATCGACCAGGCCCCACCCGCCGCCAACAGCCTCAACTGCCATGCCGCCGAAGAAGTGGTTGATGCCGTTCACCAGATACGACTGGCGCTTGAACATCGGGATCCAGCGCACGCCCTTCTCGCGCATCCAAACCACGGTGTCGCGCGAGCGTCCGACCAGCAGGTCGATCAGGTCGGGCTCGGACAGGTTCTCCGTCACCTTCATCAGGTCTTCGGTGTAGGTCTCCGCCGTGAACGGCGGGATGTACATCGACTTCGCCTCGGCCTCCGACAAATCGACCAGCACGTCCTTGCGCAAGTCGTCCGTGCCCTCATGCACGAAACGAAAACCGCCGGCGGTGAAAGTGGAATTGCCGCCACGCTCCTCTTCGCTGGCCTTTTCCAGCACCAGGACCTTGGCACCCTGCTCGAGCGCGGAAAGAGCGGCGCACAGCGCGGCATTGCCCGCGCCAACCACGATCACGTCATACGCCGCATCAGTCATCGGGGCCTCCTGATCCTTCGTCCCGCCTCCTTACGAACGGTTGCCGCCTGGCGCAAGGCGTCGCACATTGGCAGCGCCATGAGCGTCGCAGCGCAGCGCCCGATGACGATGGAGGAATTCCTTGCCTGGGAACACGGGCAGGAACTCCGCTGGGAATTCGACGGGTTTGCACCGACTGCGATGACCGGGGGCACCGCTGGGCATTCCGCAATTCAGCGCAACCTGGCAATCGCGTTGGGCATCCGGTTACGAGGCAAGCCGTGCCAAGCCTATACCGCCGATCTGAAGATCCGAGTTGCCGAATCAATCCGCTACCCTGATGCCTTTGTCGTATGTTCTCAGGTCCCACGAAACGCGACGGTGGTTACGGAACCGGTCGTAGTGTTCGAAGTCCTCAGCCCCAGCACCGCCAGCATCGATCATTTCGTCAAGAACCAGGAATACCGCGACACGCCATCCATCCAGCGGTACGTGATCCTCGAGCAGGACTTCATCGGCGCCACCGTGTTCGCCCGCGCCGGCGACGACTGGGTCGGCCACGTGCTCGGCGCCAACGCGGTCGTGGCGATGCCGGAAATCGGCATCGAGATGCCGCTCACCGAATTCTACGAAGGCGTGGTTTTCGAATCCGCCGACAGCAAGGAGAGCTGAATGGACGAGGAAGCCCAAGGCACATGGCACGGCATCGTGCGCGACGTGCTCAAGCGGCATCAGGTGAAGCTGGTCACCTATGTGCCGGACAACGTACTGCGTCCGCTGATCGATGGCATTCACGCCGACCCGTTCTTTACCACCTTCTCCTGCGCACGCGAGGAGGAAGCGGTGGGCATCGTGTCCGGCGCCTGGATGGGCGGCCTGCGCGGCATCGTGCTGATGCAGACCTCCGGCTTCGCCACATTGCCAAATGTCATCGCCTCGCTTGCCGTGCCATTCCAAATTCCCGTGCTGATGATCGTGTCAGAGCGTGGCACGCTCGGCGAGTTCAACATTGGCCAATCGCTGGTCGCGCGCACCATGCGGCCGGTGCTGGAAGCTCTCGCCGTCGAGCACCACACGATGACGCGCCTCGATGAGGTGGAATTCATTGTCGATCGCAGCATCACCCAGGCGGTCGCCACGCGCGCGCCCTGCGTTTTCATCCTGTCGCCGCTGCTGACCGGCGGAAAGGTCTTCGCGAAATGAGTCTCCACAGCAAACCATCCGGCAAAGCGCGACCAGGCCAAGGTGATGAACCGCTTCGACATCACCAAGCGCATGGTGGCACGCCTGAAGCACGACGAAGCCGTCATCGGTGGTATCGGCTATACCAATTTCGATCTGTGGGCCGCCGGACGGCGGCCACAGAACTTCTACATGCTCGGCAGCATGGGCCTCGCTGTGCCGATCGCGCTCGGTGTCGCGTTGGCGCAGCCACAGCGCAAGGTGATCGCGCTGGAAGGCGATGGGTCGATCCTGATGCAGGTCGGTTCGCTGGCCACGGTGGCCGCGCGGGGGCAAAAAAATCTGGCCATCGTCATCATGGACAACGGCACATATCAGATCACCGGCGGCCAGCTTACCGCGACCGAATTGGGTGCCGACATTGTGGCAATGGCGCGCGGCGCCGGCATCGGCCAAAGCGCCTGGGCGGCGGATGAAACCGCCTTCGAGGAACTGATCGATCTGTCCCTGCGTGAGGACGGGCCCTGGCTCATCGGCTGCCGCATCGACAAAGAGAAGCCAGCCGACACCACGGAACGCGATCCACCCCGCATCCGCGATCAGTTCATGCGCGGTCTAGGCGTGATCGGACGATAGCGGCACGACAGCTCACTCAGTGCGGTTTCTTCGTCGCTTCGTCGAACACGCTGCACGCCAGCGTCACCAGCCTTTCTGCTGTCCCGGTGAAGCCCGCCTTATCGGCGTCCTCGGCAAGCGCAATCAAGCGGTCTGACAACATCAGCTCGTCGCACGCCGGTTTCGGTGGTTCTCGGAGGATCATTGCGTGCATCATAGGATTTTCCGCCATCTGAAAATTTAGCGTGGATGATACTGCGATGCGCAATTTAGGAAGAGGTTAACGGCACCCGGGAGATTTCACACAATGCCAGCACACGCAGAGCGGAAGCCAGGGGTCGTTTGTCGCCACGCTCGGCATCGGTTGCAGCGACCAGCGCCGTAAGCGTCTGTTGCCGCGCCGATGCTATATGCGTAAGCGCAGCCCAAAACTCCTCCTCCAACGCGACACTGGTGCGGTGGCCGGCGAGTGAGAAGCTGCGCTTGACCAGCCTGCTCAGCCGCTGCCTCCCGTTCCCGCCACCTGCTTCACTGGCAATCCTCTCCGAAGTCAGCTTCCCGATTTCTGCCTACGTGTCATAGCGAATAAGCAGGTTCGGCGCGTGTCACGAGCCTGAGCGACTGCGTCAGGTTCGCGCGGTGCTGCCCCGCTTTGCTTCGAGCTTCCTGATCAGCATGTGCGCAGGACTCTCCGCGGTTTCAGCAGGATTCGGCAGCAAACCCCGGTCTGTCCCATTGAGCACTGCTTTGCTTACCCCGGCTCGAAGGCGGCCGGAACCTCGGCATTCGTCACGGCAACGTGTTCGCGCGATCATGCTTCCAGCCGTTCGTATGCCCACCTCGCGGCCTCTGCGACCACCGCGTCGGCGTCCCCGATCAGCCGTGCCGCGACAGGCCGCAGCGCCGGATCGCCCGAATTGCCGATGGCAACCAGCACATTGCGCACAAAGCGGTTGCGGCCGATCCGCTTGATCGGCGATCCACTGAACATGCTGCGGAAGGCGGCATCGTCCAATGCCGCCAGTTGCGCAAGACGCGGCGCAGTCAACTTGTCCTGCCCGCGCAGCTTGTCGTGTGGCGTTGTCGCGGCGAAGCGGTTCCACGGGCAGACTGCCAGGCAGTCATCGCAACCGTAGATACGATTGCCCATCAGCGGGCGGGCCCAGTGCGGAATCGGCCCGTGATGTTCGATCGTGAGGTAGGAAATGCAGCGCGTCGCGTCGAGCCGGTACGGCGCGGGAAACGCCGCCGTGGGACAAACGTCCAGACAACGCCGGCAACTTCCGCAGTGATCGGCGTGCGGCTCATCCGGATCGATGTCGAGCGTGGTGTAGATCTCCCCCAGGAACAGCCACGAACCGTGCGTACGCGACACCAGGTTGGTGTGCTTGCCCTGCCAGCCCAATCCGGCGCTCGTGGCCAGCGGTTTCTCCATCACCGGCGCGGTGTCGACAAACACTTTCACCTGCGGACCAAAACGCGCCACGATAAACTGTGCAAGATGCTTCAGCTTGCCTTTCATCACGTCGTGGTAGTCGCGATTGCGCGCGTAGACCGAAATGGTGGCGCGATCGCACTGCGAAAGAGTGGCAAGCGGATCGACGTCCGGCGCATAGGAAAGGCCCAGTGCTATGACACTGCGCGCGTCGGGCCAGAGCTTCCGTGGATCGGCGCGTTGATCGCTGCGGCGTTCCAGCCAGCCCATGTCGCCGTGCTGCCCGGCAGCAAGGAAGTCAGCCAGCCGCTTGCGCGCCTCCAGCCCAAGTTCGGCGCGGCAGAAGCCGATAGCGTCAAAACCAAGTGCGAGCGCACGATCGCGAATCTGCGGCTTCAGATCGGTCGGGGAAATCGCAGCCAAGCTGTCCGGCATCAGCCACGTCCGCGGTACGGCGCCACGTCCTGCGGCGGAATCCACGCGCCATCGGGCGGCGCGCCAGTCTGCCAGAACACGTCGATCGGAATGCCGCCACGCGGATACCAGTAGCCGCCGATACGCAGCCAGACCGGATCGAGCAGCGCGATGAGCTTTTCAGCGATCGCCATCGTGCAGGCTTCGTGGAATGCGCCGTGATTGCGGAACGACGTGAGATACAGCTTCAGCGACTTGCTCTCCACGATCCAGTCACGTGGGACATAGTCGATCACGATATGCGCGAAGTCCGGCTGCCCGGTGATCGGGCAGAGCGAGGTGAATTCCGGGCAGGTGAAGCGCACCACGTAGTGCTTCCCGCACGAAGGATTAGGCACGCGCTCCAGCGTTGCGGTATCCGGATTGGCGGGTGGCTCCACGTGATGCCCAAGCTGGGTCAGCCCGCTATAGTTGTCCTGCGTCATGACGGCTCCTCATGCGCCCAGCCAGCGCGTGTGGCGGCGGCGAAGGCATCCAGCCGATGATCGGCGATCGCGGCGCGCAGGCCGCGCATCAGGTCCTGATAATAGCGCAGATTGTGCCAGGTGAGCAGCATCGGCCCGAGCATCTCCTCGGCCTTGAACAGATGATGCAGATAGGCGCGGGTATGACGCGTGCAAGCCGGACAGCCGCACCCAGCGTCCAACGCACCGGCATCATCGGCGAAACGCGCGTTGCGAAGATTGAACACGCCACGCGATGTGTAGGCACGCGCGGTGCGGCCACCTCGCGTCGGGATCACGCAGTCGAACATGTCGATGCCGCGCTGCACCGCGCCGATGATGTCGTCCGGCGTGCCGACACCCATCAGATAGCGCGGCGCATCTGCCGGCAGATGCGGCACGGTGGCATCCAGCACGGCGAACGTGGTGGCCTGGCCTTCGCCGATCGCCAGGCCGCCGACGGCATAGCCGTCGAAGCCGATATCGGTGAGCGCGCGCGCCGACTCCGCACGCAGCTCGGGATACACGCTGCCCTGCACGATGCCGAACAAGCCATAGCCATCGCGCGCCCGGAACGCCTCGCGCGAGCGCCGCGCCCAACGCATCGACAACTGCATCGATGCACGTGCTTCGTCCTGCGTGGCGGGAAACGACGTGCACTCGTCCAGCACCATCGTGATGGTCGCATCCAGCAAATGCTGGATTTCGATCGAGCGCTCCGGCGTCAGCCGGTACGTGGCGCCGTCGAGATGCGACTGGAATGTCACGCCGTCCGCATCCAGCTTGCGCAGCTTGGCCAGCGACATGACCTGGAAGCCACCGGAATCAGTCAGGATCGGGCCCGGCCAATCCATGAAGCGATGCAACCCGCCGAGTTGCGCAATGCGTTCCGCGCCAGGGCGCAGCATCAGATGATAGGTGTTGCCCAACACGATGTCCGCGCCGGTGGACGCGCACCGCATCCGCCGTCATCGCCTTCACCGTGCCGGCGGTGCCAACCGGCATGAACGCCGGTGTGGCGATATCGCCATGCGCGGTGTGCAGCACGCCGCTTCGCGCCGCACCGTCCGTGGCAATGATGCGCTGGGCGAAGGAGGTCATATCGCCCCTTCCCCGGCCCGCTCCAGCAGACACGCGTCGCCGTACGAATAGAAGCGGTACCCGGCATCGATCGCATGCGCATAGGCCGCACGCATCCGCTGCGGTGCCGGCAAAGGCGCACACCAGCATGAACAGCGTCGAACGCGGCAAATGGAAGTTGGTCAGCAGCAGATCCACGGCACGAAACCGATAGCCTGGCAATATGAACAGCGACGTGTCGCCGGCGAACGCACGGACTTTCCCGTCCTCTGCTGCTGCGGTCTCCAGCAGCCGCAAGCTGGTGGTGCCAACTGCGACGACACGCTCGGCTGCATTGATCACCCCGGCCGCGGCTTCGGCGATCTCGCCGCGTTCGGCATGCATGTGATGCCGCACAACGTCATCGCTCCGCACCGGCAGAAACGTGCCAGCGCCCACATGCAGCGTGATGGTGACGCGCTGCACGCCGCGCCGCTCCAGCGCCTCGATGAGCCCCGGGGTAAAGTGCAGCCCGGCCGTTGGTGCCGCCACGGCACCCTCGCGCCGCGCGAACATCGTCTGATAATCATGGGAATCCTCCGGCAGCGGTCCGGCCGGACGCTCGATATACGGCGGCAGCGCCAAGACGCCGGCGCGTAGCAATTCGTCCGGCCGGTTGAATGCCAGCACAACGCCGCCATCCGGATCGCGCCGCACGACAGTGGCACGCAGCACGTCACTGCCCTCGAACGTCAATTCATCGCCGGCATGCAGCCGTCGCGCATTGCGCGCCAGCGCGTTCCAGCTTCCATCGGCACACGGCTGGTCCAGCGTGATCCCAATCCGTGCATCGCCGCGGTGCGCCGCAAGCTGCGCCGGTATCACCCGCGTATCATTGACCACCAACACATCGCCCGGCCGCAACAGGTCCGGCAGATCGCGCACCATGCGGTCGGTAGCCGCCTCGCGCGCCACATGCAGCAATCGTGCGGCATCGCGAGGCCGGGCCGGATGCTGCGCAATGCGATCAGCCGGCAAGTCGAAGTCGAAGGCAGCAAGCTGCATCAGGCAGGCGTGGGCGCGACCCGGCGCAGCAGACGCATCAGCGGAATGGCGATCAACACTGCCCATAGCTTGCCGACAACCTGACCGGCGAGGAAATCCAGGCTGCCGAACGCCAGCGACAGGAACACCACTGAATCCACCAGCAGCCCAACGATCGACGACGCAACCACGGCAAGGGTGAGCTGCCGCCGCTGCAACGGTGTATACACAGCAAAGTCGGCGAGTTCGCTGAGCGCGAATGCCAGACCGGAGGCGAACACCAACGACGCCGGCGCGATCAGCGCGGACAGCACCGTGCCGATGACAATAGCCAACAGGCCCCATGTCAGCCCGAGGCAGCGCTGCACCACGTCGCGCAACACCAGCGCGGCGCCGACGATAAGCACCCCCGACGGTGCCAGCAGCCCCGGCGCCACCGGTACCAGGCATGGACCCTGCGGCACACAGACCGTGCCGACATGGCCGATCATCCAGTTGGCAAGCGGGATCGACGCCAGGAAGCATGCGAACGCGGTAAGACCCACACGGTTGCGCAGGATGCTATCCATCAGATTGGCTGATAGGAAGCGATCTCGACCAGATTGCCGTCCGGATCACGGCAATACACCGAGCGTATCGGCCCCAACGCGCCGGTCCGCTCGACAGGCCCGCTCACTATCGTCACACCGCATTCGTGCAGGTGGCCAACGACCTCATCGGGCGGCGCTGCCGTGATGAAGCAGACATCGGTTGAACCGGCTGCATCATTCACACCGGTCGGCCAGCTTCCCGGATCAGCGTCGATCGGCCGCACGTTCAGCTTCTGGCCACCGAACTTCAGCGCGGTGCGGTTATCGGGGCCGAAATCCTCGCGCTCCATTCCGAGGACACGCTGATACCACGCGGCCGTGATCTCCACGTCCTTCACGTTCAGCACGATGTGGTCGATACGATCGACGGTGAAGCGCATCACTCCAGCCCATCATAAAAATCATTGCCCTTGTCATCGACCACGATGAATGCAGGGAAGTTCTCGACCTCGATCCGCCACACCGCTTCCATGCCGAGTTCTGGATACTCCAGCACTTCGACCTTGCGGATGCAGTCCAACGCCAGCCGCGCGGCCGGCCCACCGACACTGCCGAGATAGAAGCCGCCGTTGGCCTTGCAGGCCTCGCGCACGGCTTTCGAACGATTGCCCTTCGCCAGCATCACCAGCGAACCGCCCGCCGCCTGGAATGCCGGCACATAGCTGTCCATTCGCCCCGCCGTGGTCGGACCGAACGAACCGGTCGCATAGCCGGCGGGCGTTTTCGCCGGCCCGGCGTAGTAAACCGGATGATCCTTGATGTACGCCGGCAGCCCCTCGCCACGATCCAGCCGCTCCTGCAGTTTCGCGTGTGCGATGTCGCGTGCCACCACCATCGTGCCCGTCAGCATCAGCCGGGTCTTCACCGGATACGCCGCAAGCTGCTTGCGGATTTCCGCCATCGGCCGGTTCAGGTTCACCGCAACCGCATCATCGCCCAGGTGCTCATCCGTCGTCTCCGGCAGATACTTTGCCGGATCGGTCTCCAACTGCTCCAGAAACACCCCATCCGGCGTGATCTTCGCCAGGATTTGCCGATCGGCGCTGCATGAAACACCGATACCCACCGGCAGCGAAGCACCATGCCGAGGCAGCCGGATCACCCGCACGTCGTGACAGAAGTATTTACCGCCGAACTGCGCGCCGATACCCAGCGTGCGCGACAATTCCAGCACCTTCTGTTCCATCTCAAGATCGCGGATCGCATGCCCGGCTTTGCTGCCGGTTGTCGGCAGCGTATCCAGCCAGCGTGTCGACGCCAGCTTCACTGTCTTCAGCGTCATCTCCGCGCTGGTGCCGCCGATGACGATGGCCAGATGATACGGCGGACACGCCGATGTTCCCAACGAACGCATCTTGCCGTCGAGGTACTTCAGCAGCCGCTCGGGCGACAGGATCGCGCGCGTCTCCTGGAACAGGAATGACTTGTTCGCACTGCCGCCACCCTTGGCAACGAACATCAGATGGAACTCGTCGGCGTGGTGCTCGCCGGGCGCGGCCATGATGTCGAACTGCACCGGCAGGTTGTTGCCGGTGTTCACCTCCTCGAACATCGACAGCGGCGCCATCTGCGAATAGCGCAGGTTGGTTTCCGTGTAGGTGCGATGCACACCCCAGGACAGAGCCTCTTCCTCGTCGCCGTCGACCCAGACCCGCTGTCCCTTCTTGCCGAACACGATCGCCGTGCCGGTATCCTGGCACATCGGCAGCACGCCGCCGGCGGCGATGTTGGCGTTCTTCAACAGGTCGAGTGCGACAAACCGGTCGTTGCCGCTCGCCTCCGGGTCATCGAGGATGGCGCGCAGCTGCGCGAGATGGCCAGGCCGCAGCAGATGCGACACATCGCGGAACGCCTGGAACGCCAGTTCGCTCAGCGCATCGGGAGCAACCCGCAGCACCGTCTGCCCGTCGCACGTCGCGGTGCGCACGCCACCGACCGCCAGCTGCTTCCACGCCGTGCGATCGGGACCGAGCGGAAACATCGGCGAATACAGAAAACCGGAAGGCCTTGGCAGCGGCGCGTTCATCGCTATTCCTTTGTCGGCGTGCGCCGGCGAAATGCATCCAGACTGACCACCTGCGGTGTCCCGGCCAGTTTCGGCGGCGCGGGTTCCGCTTCCTGATCCTTTTCCGGCTCTGCCTCCTGCTCCACCGCTTGCTCCGGTTCGCCCGAGCGCAACTGCAACGCCAGGCCGATAAACGGATCGACGAATTCGGTAACCGACGTGAACGGCACGATCAGCGTGCAAGGCGTGCCGGAGAACGACAGGCCGACAGAAAATTGCGTCGCGCCCGGATCAACCCGCAGGTCGACGTAGTTGTGCCGCAGGTGGATGCGCATCGTCTCGGGATACTGCCGGCGCAGCCATTCCGGCATCTGGGCTCCCTGGTGGCCGGTTCGGAACGTGATGTAGAAATGGTGCTCGCCGGGGAAGCCATTTTCCGCAATGTGCTGCATCGCCTGCGCCACGACCTGGCGCATCGCGGTCTCCATCCATTTCTCGTAGGGCAGCAGGCTTTCCGGCCGTTGCTCCTGATCGTTCTCCATAGCTTCCTCGCAGCTTCGCCGTACCCATAGCGCGCGACGCCGCAGCGGGCAAAGGGCAGCATACTTTACAGTCCAGCCAATCCCCCGAATGATTCCATGGCGCAATCGAGGCATCGGATGGACGCGACGGGAGGGGCAGGCGCGCCGCAGCAGGTGGCAGCGCATTGGCAGCGCACGCTGTGGACCATGGTCGGGGTCCAGTTCGTGATGAGCATCTCGTTCAGCATCCTCACCCCGATCATGCCGCTCTTCCTGCCTGAACTCGGCGTGATCTCGCGCGAGGCCGTCGATGTCTGGTCGGGGGTGCTCGCCTCGATCACCTCATTCGTCGCGATCTTCACCGCGCCGATCTGGGGCAGCCTGTCCGATCGTTACGGACGCAAGCTTATGGTGATGCGCTCGACGCTCGGCATCTCCATCTTCACCGCGCTGATGGCGATCGCCGGCAATCCCTGGCACATGCTCGCGTTCCGCGCCGGCATGGGAGCACTCGCGGGCTTCAACTCCGCCGCAACCGTGCTGATCTCCACCCAGGTGCCGGAACAGCGGCTCGGCTATTCGCTGGGTTGGCTCGGCACCGGACAACTCGTCGGTTCGTTGATCGGCCCGATCATCGGCGGCGCCGTGGCCGACATCACCGGCAGCTACCGCCTGCCGTTCGTCTTCGCCGGCGTGATCTCGCTGTTGGCATTCCTCGGCACCTGGCGCTTCGTGCCGGAGCGTTTCACGCCCCCAACCGGCACCCGCGAGGGCGCGGCGTTGCTCTCGCAGATTCAGCGTGCTGACCCGCACCAAGGGACTGCTCGCGCTTATCGTCGTCATGCTGATGGCGCAGTTCGCGACCCAGGCGGTGCAGCCGGTCGTGACTTTGTTCGTACAGGAGATGCTGGGTCAGCGCCCGGATCTCGCAACGCTGGCCGGACTCGCATTTTCGGTGACCGGCGTCGCCGGCGTGCTGGCGGTGCCGTTCCTCGGCCGCAAGAGCGATGTCATCGGCTACCGCACCATACTGCTGATCAGCCTGTTCGGCGCGGCACTGTTCACCGTGCCGCAGGCGTTTCAGTTCGGCTATCCGGCATTCGTCGTCGAGCGTTTCGGGTTGGGCCTGTTCGTCGGTGGCATCCTGCCGGCGGCCAATTCGCTCATCGGCAGGATCACCACCGCGTCGAGCCGTGGCTTCGTCTACGGCATGGTCTCCTCGGCGTATTTCGTCGGCAACACGCTGGGCCCGCTGACCGGCGGCCTTGTGGCGGCAACCATCGGCATCCGCTTCGTCTTCGCGGTGACCGCGGTGCTGCTCACGCTCAACCTGCTGTGGGTCTATTTCGCCGTGCCGGAAGCCGGGCGATAGCGCCGCATCGCATCCGTCAGCCTGTCCAACGGCAAAGCGTGCGCGGTATGACCGGAGAATCCAGTCATCGTCTCAGCCATCGTCAGCGCATTCAGGATCGCTTCCTCGGTCGCCTCCGCCGCTGCCTGGAACAGCGGGTTCATGCCGTCGGGTGACAACATGCGCACCGCGCTGACTGCCTCGCCCTGCCGCACGTGGTTACCGGTGGCGAACGCCAGGAAGATGTCGCCGCTGCCGTTGAACCCGACGCCGCCAACCCACGCCAGGCCTGTCGTCGCGCGCCGCGCCAGCCGCTGGCACTGTATCGGCAACAGCGGCGCATCGGTCGCCAGGATCACGATGATCGAGCCGGCGTCGCGCGGCGCGTCGCGATGCGACGGCACCACGTCGATGCCGATTTCGCGGCCGACCGGCACGCCGTCCACACGCAGCAGTTCGCGCGCGCCGTAATTCGCCTGCACCAGCGCGCCCACGGTGTAGCTGGCGTCACCCACCGAGACGATGCGCGACGCGGTGCCGGTGCCGCCCTTGAACTCGTGGCAGACCATGCCGGTGCCACCACCAACATTACCTTCGGCTATTGCACCGGACGCGGCGGAATCCAACGCCGCGATCGCGTGTTCCGTGGTGACCGGGAAGGTATATGCATCGCTCAGCCAGCCATCGTGGGTTTCGGCGACGACAGGCAGCAGCCAGGGAACCGGCACCCTCTCGCGCGCCGCCAGCACCAGCACCGCGTCGCGCACCACGCCAACCGAATGCGTATTGGTGATGCACAGCGGCGAGGCGAGCAGTCCCTGTTCGGCGATCCACGCCCAGCCCGTCATCTCGCCGTTGCCGTTGAACGAGTGGATGCCGGCGAACACCGCATCGCTCCACGGATCGGCACTGCGCGGCCAGATCGCGGTGACGCCGGTGCGGACGACAGCGGATGTGTCGCTGATCAGCGTGGTAAAGCCGACGCGCACCCCAGGCACGTCGGTGATGGCATTCCACCGCCCCGGCGGCAACGCGCCAACAGCAATACCCAGGTCACGCAGTCTGGCGCGCGGCATGTTCGATCCTTGTTGATTGCCGCCTCTCCGCGCGGCGAGGCGGAGAGGCCTGGGTTGAGCTGGTGGCGGCCTGTTCTAGCAGCCAATCGCGAAAGGTCAGCAGCCGCGGCGGCGGCTCGATCGAATCAGGATACACGACGTAGTACGACCTGTCGGCATGCACGCTCTGCCGCACCGGACGCACCAGCCGCCCAGCATCCAGCTCCGGCTGCGCCAGCAAACGCCGCGACAATGCGATACCCAGGCCATCGATCGCGGCGCGCAACAGGATATCGGTTTCGGTGAAGGTCATGCCACGCTGCGACGGCGATGCAGCGACGCCGACAGTGCGGAACCATTCATCCCACGGCTGCAACGGCGTATGCAGCAGACGTGACTTTGCCAACGCTGCCAGCGTCTTCGGCAAACGCCCGCCGTTGAAGCGCGGACTGCACACCGGAAAAACGTCTTCCTGCGCCAGTTGCAGTGCCACCAGCCCTGGCCATTGGCCGCCGCCATAACGCACCGCGAGATCGACGTCCTCGGTGGCGAAATCCGCCAATGCCTGGCCGGCGCGTACGTTGATGTCGATGGCCGGATGACGGCGATTGAAGTCAGCCAGGCGCGGGATCAGCCAGTGCGTGGCGAAGGCGGGCAGCACGCTGATGGTCAGCGCGCGATTCGGCCTGCCGCGCAATTCGGCGATCCGCTGCGCCACGCGGTCGAGCGCCTCGCGCACCGTCTGGGCAAGGTCGTGTCCTGCTGTCGTCAGCACCACGCCGCGGCTGCGCCGCTGAAACAGGATGATACCCAGGTCGCGTTCCAGCGCCCGCATCTGATGGCTGACCGCGCCGTGGGTGATGTGCAGCTCGGCAGCAGCGCGGGTGAAATTCAGATGGCGCGCCGCGGCCTCGAAGCTGCGCAGGGTATTCAGCGGCGGCAGGTGATGTGAGCTGATTTCACCGCTCATGTGAGAATTGATCGTTTGTGGCAGGCATTGACGAAGCCTATGTGGTGCGCTGGCCTCATAGCAAGGAGCGTCGGTCATGACCCGCGCCTTCACCAACCTGGCATTCAGTCCCGCGGTGCGCGCCGCCCAGCTGCACAACGGCTCTCGCGCGCTGATGGAGAAGCTGGCGGCACTCGAACCGGAGCGCACCGCGTTGCCCGGCGAGCTGCAGGCCCGCCTGCGCCGCGCCAACAGCATCATCATCGGCACCGCGAGCCGCGAGGGTTGGCCGCACATTCAGCACCGTGGCGGACCGCGCGGCTTCATCAAGGTACTCGCGCCGGACGAGCTGGCATTTGCCGATTACCGCGGCAACCGGCAATACATCAGCGTAGGCAATCTCGCGGACAACGATCGCATGTTCCTGCTGCTGCTCGACTACGCCGAGCGCACGCGGCTGAAGATCTGGGGCCGCGGCACAGTGGTCGAAAATGACGCGGCGCTGCTGGAGCAGGTGCGCGATAAGGACTATCCGGCGCGCGTCGAACGGGTGATCCGCATGCATGTCGAGGCCTGGGACACCAACTGCGACAGCCATATCCCGCATCTGTTGCCGGCCGATGGCTGAACCAGCCGTCATAACGCTGCCCGGCGCGCGCACGACGCATCCCGGCATCCTTCTCGGGCTGGCGATGGGACCGGCGGTCAGTCTCGGGCTTGGCCGCTTTGCCTATGCGCTGCTGCTGCCGGCGATGCGGATCGATCTCGGCTGGAACTACGCCGCCGCCGGCGCCATGAACACCGCCAACGCCGTGGGTTATCTGATCGGCGCGCTCATCGCGGCACCGATCGCCGCGCGGTTTGGCGACAAGCGCGGCTTCCTCGCGGGCCTGCTGCTGACCGCCGCGTCGCTGCTGGCGAACGGCATGAGCAGCGATTACGCCGTGCTGGCACTGCTGCGCGCCGTCGCTGGTGCTGCCGGCGCATTGTCATTGATCACTGGTGGAGCACTCGCCGCCGCTGCCGGCAGCGGCGGCGGCAGGACACGCTCTGCGCTGGCGCTTGGCGTGTATTTCGGCGGTGCCGGTTTTGGCATGGTGGTGTCGGCCTTCGCGGTTCCCACGCTCGACGCGGCGATGGGCTGGCGCGCGGGATGGTTCGTGCTGGGCGCGCTAAGCCTGCTCGCGACGCTGCTGGCACTGCCGGCACTGGCGCGCGCACCGGATGTCGCGGCGCGTGATAAGCAGCGCGTGTCGGTCTTCAAACCGCATGCCGCACGCGGCTTGCACGCGCTGATGCTGAGCTACGTGTTCTTCGGCGCCGGCTACATCGCCTACACCACGTTCATCGTCGCCTATCTGCACAATCGCTTCGACTTCGGCACCGCCGACGTCACCTTGTTCTGGGCATGTGTCGGCGTCGCGGCCACCTTTGCCGGACTGATTTGGGGACCATTGCTGGCGCGCCTCTCTGGCGGCAAGGGTGTCGCGGTCGCCAACGCAGTCGTGATGCTCGGCGCGATCCTGCCGGTACTGATCGACGCACAGCCCGCCGTCTACATCTCCGCGATACTGTTCGGCGGCTCATTCCTGATCGTGCCGACATCGGTCACCGCGTTCGCCCGCAAGGCCACGCCGCCGCGATCCTGGACCGCAGCGATCGCCATGCTGACTGTGGTGTTCGCCATCGGCCAATGCGTCGGGCCATGGCTGAGCGGCGTCGTATCGGATGCGCGTTACGGCCTGTCCGGCGGGTTGCTGCTGTCAGGCGCCATCCTCGCCGCCGCCGCGCTCACCGCACTGCTGCAGCGCGAACCGTGAATTCCGGGACCCCGACGTCAGCCAGGGTGGAGCTTGGCGAAGTACGCGTTCAACACGGAAGGCCGAATTAGGCTATTCGCAGGCTTGCACAGAGACGCGACAGGCAAGTTCTCTACGGTGAACCAATTGCGCCTGGAATTGATAGACAATATTCCGACTTGTGTCCTCAGCTCCTCCCGCAGCTCACCTATTCAACGGTGAGCAGCTTTCTGGATGACCAAAACGGTACAGGCACGGTCTCGGTGTCATTGCAAACAGGACGCGTGGAGCCCCGAAACCGATAGCGGCTCGGCGGATCGGTGAAGCCCACATCGCTGAAAGGGCCGGATCGACCGATTGGTCTTGTAGTACTCTGCCCGATACTTGGTCACATCTGTTGTCCGACCTCCACGCCAATACTTTCGACCCGCCAAATGAGGAGCCGGAGCGAGCGATGTGGACACCGGTATGGTCATGAGCCTAGATTGGGCTCTACACTTACGTTTCAGATCAGCACCATCCGTACAGTTTGAAGGAGCCGGTGTGGCAGCGCCCAATGCACAGTAAACAAGGAAATACCGAAGCGGGGCATGTCCATCCTTGGATGCAAATGGCTCGCGGAGAAATGGAGGAGAGGTTTGAGCGTGATGGCTATATTATTGCCCGCAATCTGCTTGATGCCCCACAAATAGCGCGACTGCGCGACATACTGACTGAGCATTTCGCCAAGCGTTGGGAATGGGAGGGCCTCGGCCGGCACCAACCCGCTGCAGCTTTCGAAATTCCCGCCATTGGATGGATTTTTTCCCACCCTGGTATCATCGCGGTGATCCGCGCTTTAACGCAGAGCGATCGTCCGGTCTTCACTGCGAACTGCGACGCGCACATGGACATGCTGAGTTGGTGGCACAAGGACACGAGCGAAGGGCAAGGTGGCTGTTTCGAGGGGAATTATTTCGATCGTGACAGTGTGCGTGTTCTGCGCGCAGGTATCTACCTGCAGGATCACGACACGGATGGGCGTGGACTGCACGTACGCGTTGGCTCGCACCGCACGCGTTCCCTCGATCAGGGTCGTCACGAAATCCTGCGTACTCGCGCGGGCGATGTCGTTTTCTTTGATATCCGTTTGACCCACGCCGGGCAATTCGCCGATCCTGTTGAGCAAATACTACTGCGCCTAGGACGAAAATTGAGACTGCCGGCGGCTGCCGCGGGAGCCAAGGATGTTTGGCGGCGGGCTTGGGGCAGGCAACGAAAGCTCTCCATTTTCTGTACCTACGGTGCGCCAGGTTCCGATACCGACCAATATTGCCGCTTTCAATTGGCTGCTCGACGCCGACGCGGAGGCGCTGAAGATCTACCGCCGCATTTGGTGCAGGAGCTGGAAGCATCGGGTGTGATCTGCGGAGGAAGTGCGCTGACCGCCAATCCGATTTAACGGGGTTCCGATAATAGGCTGGATAGTTCTCCCGAGAGCTATACTTTCGCGGTGCCGTTGCATAGGAAGCATAACGGTTCAATAGCATGCAGACCGTGAGAGTTCTCAGTTTAGCGACGCTGTTTCCCAATGCGGCACAACCACGCCACGGTATCTTCACGCTGCATCGTCTATCGCAACTGGCGGCCATAGAAGGGATCGCATTGCGCGTGGTGGCACCAGTTCCGTGGTTCCCGTCGAGTCACCGTATGTTCGGCCGTTACGCCAACTACGCCCGTGCCCCCCGAACGAGCACGCAGCGCGGGATTGAGGTGGTGCATCCGCGTTACCCGGCAATACCCAAGATCGGAATGACGGTAGCGCCCGCATTGATGGCGGCCGCATTGCTGCCGCAACTTCTGGCGATACGCGCAACCGCCTTCGATTTTGACGTCATCGACACTTACTATCTCTACCCCGACAGCGTCGCCGCCGTGCTACTTGGAGCCCTGCTCCACCGGCCAGTTCTGGTCACCGCTTTCGGCTCGGACGTCAGTTTAGTGCCACGCTACGTCCTTCCACGCGAGCAGCTCCTTTGGGCGACCCGGCGTGCGGCCGCAGTCACCGCGGTTTGTCGGGCGTTGAAGGACCGCCTGTCCGAACTCGGTGTCCCTGCACAAAAGATTCATGTTATCCATCACGGCGTCGATCTAAGTCTGTTTCGGCCCCCCGCAGACCGCGGAGCCCTGCGCCGCCGCCTTGGTTTCCAGTGCCCAACGTTGATCTCGGTTGGCCATCTGATACAGCGTAAGGGGCACAAGTTTGCCATCGAGGCGTTGGCCGTCCTTTCCGATACCGTTCTGCTGATTGTCGGTGACGGCCCTGACGACCAGGCGCTGCGCGTGCTTGCGTCCCATATGGGCGTGGCCGACCGGGTCCGGTTTCTCGGACATGTGGATCAGTCGCTGCTGCCAGACCTGATCGGTGCCGCCGACGCATTGGTGCTTTGCTCCGACCGCGAGGGCGTCGCCAACGTATTACTCGAGGCGTTGGCCTGCGGCACACCGGTGATTGCCACACCGGTGTGGGGCTCCCCCGAAATCGTCACTACACCCGAGGCTGGCCTTTTGCTGCGCGATCGCAGCGCCGCCTCGGTAGTAGAGGGTGTGCGCCGGTTGCTGGACCTCCCCCCTGACCGCACTGCGACGCGTCAATATGCAGAGCGTTTCACCTGGACCGACACAGCAGTTCGCCACGCGGCGCTAATCAGAACCATCATCGGAGCCGCGCCGTCGCCGCATCCTCAGCCGGCAACGGTGTAGCGGCCGTTCGCGAGCGTCCGCCGAGCGCTACAACCGCGGAGGGTCGTAACAGTCCGCCAAACGAAGGTCTGGCTTCAGGAACGCCTGGAATGAACGTAACGTTCGCCGCTATCCGGGCGGCCAGCCGCTCAGGCCCTCGCGTTTGCTCAGCTCCCCATATGACGGCAGCGCGCACAGCCGCGCGGCGTACCCGGCAAGACCCGGCCATGTCGTTGCCGGCCGCGGCATGTTGCGTGACCAGCGCATCAGCATAACCGCCAGCAGGTCCGCGGGTACCTGAGCCGATCACCGACGATGTAGCTGCGTCCATTCGCCAGATGCGCCTCCAGCCGGTCCCAGGCTGCCTCGATCCGCCGCACCGCCAGCGCCGTCACAGCGGCGGCACCGCTCGCGTCACCATCCTTGCCGGCATAGAACCAGTCCCGCATCGCCGGCAGCAGAGTGTTGGCAAGATACACCATCATCTCGAGCCAATCGGCGCGCTCCGCCGAACCGGCCGCCGGCATCATGCGCGCGTTCGGATGTCGCTCTGCCAACAGCATGAGCAATGCCGCAGATTCGCCATGCGGCGAGCCATGGACCACCAGTGTCGGCACCCGTCCCGCGGGATTCAGTCGCAGGTAATCGGGATCGCGTTGCGCGCCGCCGTCGAGATCGACCAGTTTCGCCTCGAACGGCACACCTGTTTCGATCAACATCCAATGCACTGCCATGCTGGCGGCGCCCGGCGAATAGTCCAGCGTGTAGCTCACGGTATCCCTCGCTTGCCTGATCCCACAGCGCATCCCGCGAACCATGTCGCCTGTCAACCAGTGTCCAAGCTTGACACCCTGTCGCACGTGCGGCCGGATACTCGTCAGTAGGTCAAGGGAACGGCGATGAAATTCGGCATCTTCTACGAGCTGCAATTACCGCGCCCATGGGGGCCGGACGATGAACGGCAGCTCTATCAGAACGCACTCAATCAGGTGGAGCTGGCCGACAAGCTTGGCTACGACTACGCCTGGGAAGTCGAACACCACTTCCTTGAGGAATACTCGCACTCACCGGCGCCGGAAGTGTTCCTCGGTGCGGCGTCGCAGCGCACGAAGAACATCCGCCTCGGCCACGGCATCGTGCAGCTCACCACCAATCCACCGCAGCGTGTCGCCGAACGCATCGCCTGCCTCGACCTTGTCAGCAATGGCCGCGTCGAGATGGGCACCGGTGAATCCGCTTCCATCACCGAACTCGGCGGCTTCGGCCGCGACATGGAGACCAAGCGCGAGATCTGGGAAGACGCGATCCGCTGCATCATGCCGATGTTCCAGGATCGCGGCGTCGAGCTGGACACCAAGTGGCACAAGATGCCGATGCGCAATGTGCTGCCGAAACCGGTACAGAAGCCGCATCCTCCGCTATGGGTCGCCTGCTCGCAGCTCGAGACGATCGAGATGGCGGGCCGGCGCGGCATGGGTGCGCTCGGGTTCCAGTTCCTGTCGGCGGACGCCGCGCATGCCTGGGTGCACGCCTACTACAACGCATTCACCAAGCAGCAGGAAAAGCTCTGCGATTACAACACCAATCCGAACATCGCGCTGGTAAGTTACTTCATGTGCGCCGAGACCGACGAGGAAGCGCGCCGCCGCGCAGATGGCGCCACGTTCTTCCAGTTCGCGCTGAGCTTCTACGGCGCAAGCTCCGGACGGAAGCGGCCCGATCCCTACACCGTCAACATGTGGGACGAATACAACAAGTGGAAACGCGAGAACCCTGAAGCGGCAGCCCGCGCCATCTCAGGCGGCCTGATCGGCTCGCCGGAAACGCTGCGCCAGCGGCTGCGGCGCTTCGAAACTTCGAACATCGACCAGGTCATTCTGCTCAATCAGGCGGGAAAGAACTCGCATCAGCACATCTGCGAAAGCCTGGAGCTGTTCGCCAAGGAGGTGATGCCGGAGTTCCACGCCAAGGAACCGGCGCACCAGGAGTGGAAGCGCAAGGTGCTCGCCAGCGAAATCGAGCTTAGAGCTATCGATACCACGCCATACCGCGACCGCTTCGGGCCGAACACAGTGCCGATACCGGCGCGTCCTGCGGCGGAGTAGCAGACCAGCGGACGAATCGGGCAGTCAGGGCCTAGTCTTTTAGCAGCCGCCCGAGCACGGCGAGCCAGTGCTCGATCCGATGGTCATCGTAGTGCCAGGCTGCGAGCTCATGCATGGCCATGGCGAAGGCGCGTGCATTATTCGGACACCAGTGCATCAGGCATGCAACGGTCGTGCGTACATCGTTGTTTGAAGAGAACTGCGGCAACGCCGCGGCGGCAGGTTTCTCTGCGGCTGATGGATCTGGGTCTAACATGGCTTCTCTCGCGATGATCAGCCGTTTCTAGAGTCCACCCATCGTCGCCGCTCTGAAACGCTTCACAGCCATTCGGCCGGCAGCGTCGCCCGGCAAGCCGGGACCGGTCGGTCACCGACATTGCCTACGCCTGGGGCTTCAACAGCCTCGCCTCGTTCTACCGCGCTTTCCACCGGCGCTTCGGCGTCAGCCCCGGCGTGATGCGCAACCGTTGATCCGCGAAAGCGCGCGTCAAAGCCGCGGCAAACGCGGCAGCACCGTTTCGCCGAACAGCCGCATCGACGCCTCTGCATCCGCCAGCGCGATGTCGTTGAAGTTCACCTGCAGCGAAGCGATCTCGAAATCGCCGATCTGCGCGCGGTAGCTTTGCACCGTGTCCAGGATGCGCTGCGGCGTTCCGACCCACGCCGCGCCTTTCGCCACCTGCGAGTCGAAATCGTCGCGCGCCAGCATGGCGATGATCTTGTCATAGCCCGGATAGTCAGCCGAGCTTTCGCCTGCCATCCAATCCGACGCCGCCGCCACCAGCGACCGCAGATAGCGATTGAGCGGCTCGCGGGCGATCTGTTCCGCAACCTCCTGGTCCTCATGACAGAACATGTGGAACGCCAGCATCACCGTGCCCTTGCCGCGATGACCGGCACCGCGCCACGCGTCACGATAGATGTTGATCAGTTCCGCCATCGCGCCGCCGGCCATCGGAATGGCCATGATGCCGTGACCCGCGGCACCGGCGCGCGCGAACGACTCTTTCGTCGCCAGCGCCGCGACATAGAACGGCGGGCGCGGTCGCTGCGTCGGCCGCGGCAGCGAGGTGACGTTGCGGAAGCTGTGAAAGCGTCCCTCGCACGATACATCTTCCTGCTCGAGCAGCAGCCGCACCTGTTCCACGCCCTCGTCGAACCGTGCGCGGCTTTCATCCAGCTTCACGCCGAAGCGCGCGAATTCATGCGGCAGGAACGCACGCGCGAAACCGATGTCGAGCCTGCCGTCGCACAGCGCGTCCAGCATCGCCAGCTCACCGGCGAGCTTCAGCGGATGGTTGAACGCCGGCAGCACAGCGCCGGTGATCAATCGCGCCTGCTTCGTCAGTTGCGCGGCCGCCGCAAGGAACACCACCGGATTGGGACTATAGCCGCCATACGGGTGGAAGTAGTGCTCGACCGTACGGACATGGCTGTAGCCATAGCGATCGCACAGGGCGACCAGCGACAGGGCCTCCTGCCAGTAATCGCGCGCCGACTTCACCGCGGGGCCAACATCAGGGAAGAACTGAATGCCGGCCTGCATCAGTTACTTCCCTTCGTGCCGGTCGCTCAGCTTCTCCGCCAAAGCCAGCAACACGCCGACCATGCCGATGCCAAGCAGGATCGCGAGCTGCCATTCGGCGTCCTGGATTCTTACCTCGTCGATATGCACGAAGGTTTCCAGGATCTGGATCGCGGCGATCGCCACGATGGAGCCAATAAGCCGCAGCTTTACGGTGGCGAAGTCCATCCCGCTCAGCCAGACCGGCTGGTCATCCGATTCCGACGCCAGCAGGCGGCCGACAAAGTTCGCCCAACCGGCGAAGATGACGATAACCACAAGGTTGGCGACCAGTGAAAGATCGACCAGGGTGAGCACAAGGAAGATCGCATCGTTGCTGGACAGCGCGAGGAAGCCTGGCACCGCCTCCACCAGCTTCTGCACGAACTTCACGACCACCAGGAGCAGCGCGAGCAACAGGCCGATATATATCGGCGCCATGATCCAGCGCGCGGCGAACATGACGCGCCCGGCATTGCGCCGGATGCGGGACTCGATGTCCTCGATCGTTGCCAGCTGCGTGGCCCCCCTCAGGCAGCCTTCGCCATCCCGCGCAACACGTACTGCAGGATGCCGCCGTGCTTGTAGTACTCCACCTCATCGACGGTATCGATGCGGCAGGTCACCGGCACCGTGTCGGTCTTGCCGTTCGGCCGGTGGATCACCAACGACAGGTCCATGCGCGGCGTGATGGCGTTCTCAAGCCCGACAACATCGATCAGTTCCTCGCCGGTGATGCCGAGCGCCTTGCGATCCGTGCCTTCCTTGAAGATCAGCGGCAGCACGCCCATGCCGACAAGGTTGGAGCGGTGGATACGCTCGAAGCTCTCCACGATCACCGCCTTGATGCCGAGCAGGAACGTACCCTTCGCCGCCCAGTCGCGCGACGAGCCGGTGCCGTATTCCTTGCCGCCGAACACCACCAGCGGCACGCCCTCCTTTTTGTAGCGCATCGCCGCGTCATAGATCGGCATCTGCTCACCGGACGGCAGGTGCTTCGTCATGCCGCCTTCGACATTGCTCAGCATCTCGTTGCGGATGCGGATGTTGGCGAACGTGCCGCGCATCATCACTTCATGATTGCCGCGCCGAGCGCCATAGCTGTTGAAGTTCGCCTGCGTCACCTGCCGTTCCAGCAGGTAATCGCCGGCAGGCGAGACCTTGCGGATCGAACCGGCCGGGCTGATGTGGTCGGTGGTGATCGAATCGCCCAGCTCCGCCAGGATGCGTGCGCCCTTCACGTCACCGACGGGCGGCGGGTCCATCGTGATGCCCTCGAAATACGGCGGGTTCTTCACGTAGGTGGAACCGTCCGACCAGCGATAGGTCGCGTTGTCGCCTTCCACCTCGATCGTCTGCCACTGCTTCGGTCCCTTGAACACTTCGCCATAGCGCTTCAGGAACTGATCGCGCGACAGCGACGCGCCGACGACATCGGCGATCTCCTTGTTGGTTGGCCATACGTCGCGTAGATACACCGGCTGGCCGTCGTTGCCGGTGCCCAGCGGTTCGGTGGTGATATCCAGCGTCACCTTGCCCAGCAGCGAGTAGGCCACCACCAGCGGCGGCGACGCCAGATAGTTCGCCCGCACATTGGCATGCACCCGGCCCTCGAAATTACGATTGCCCGAGATCACCGCGGCACCGACCAGACGGTTGTCCTCGATCGCATCGACGATTGCATCATCCAGCGGGCCGGAGTTGCCGATGCAGGTGGTGCAGCCATAACCGACGGTCTCGAAACCGATCGCGTCGAGGTCCTTGGTCAGGCCCGACTTGTCCAGATACTCGGTCACCACCTGCGAGCCGGGGCCAATGAGGTCTTCACCCACGGCTTCGGCTTCAACCCTTTCGCATGTGCCTTGCGGGCGACCAGACCGGCCGCCACCAGCACCGACGGGTTCGATGTGTTGGTGCACGAGGTGATCGCCGCGATCACCACGTCGCCATGCGTCAGCTCGTAGTTCTTGCCCTCGACCTTCACCGACGTTGCCGGCCTCGTTCGCCGGCACACCCAGGCCCTTGGTCAGATCGGCCTTGAAGCTGGCAGCAACGTCCTTCAGCGGCACCCGATCCTGCGGCCGCTTCGGTCCGGCCATGCTCGGCACCACCGTGGACAGATCGAGTTCCAGCGTGTCGGTGAACACCGGGTCGGCCGCACCGGGCTCGCGGAACATGCCCTGCGCGCGCAAGTAGGCTTCCACCAGCGCGATGCGATGCTCGTCGCGTCCCGACAGGTGCAGATAGTCGAGTGCCACCTTGTCCACCGGGAAGAAGCCGCACGTCGCACCGTACTCCGGTGCCATGTTGCCAATGGTGGCACGGTCCGGGAGCGCCAGTTGATCCAGCCCCGGCCCGAAGAACTCGACGAATTTGCCCACCACTCCCTTGCGCCGCAGCATCTGCGTCACTGTCAGCACAAGGTCGGTCGCGGTGGCGCCTTCCGGCAGCCGGCCGGTCAGACGGAAGCCGATGACGTCAGGGATCAGCATCGCGATCGGCTGGCCGAGCATCGCCGCCTCAGCCTCGATGCCGCCGACACCCCAGCCCAGGATGCCAAGACCATTCACCATCGTGGTGTGGCTGTCGGTGCCATACAGTGTGTCCGGATAGGCGAAGTTCGTTCCCGCGTCCGCCGAGGTCCACACGCACTGGCCGAGGTATTCCAGGTTCACCTGATGGCAGATCCCGGTGCCCGGCGGCACCACACGGAAATTGTCGAACGCGTCCTGTCCCCAACGCAGGAAACGATAGCGCTCGGCGTTGCGCTCGAATTCGATATCGACGTTCTTCTGCAACGCGTCCGGCCGCGCGAACACGTCGACCTGCACCGAGTGGTCGATCACCAGATCCACCGGCACCAACGGATTCACCTTCTGCGGATTGCTGCCGAGCCGCGTGATGCCGTCGCGCATCGCCGCCAGATCGACCACCGCGGGCACACCGGTGAAATCCTGCATCAGGATGCGTGCCGGCTTGAACGGCACTTCCCTGTCGGAGTGTGCCGCGCCGAGCCATCCGGCGATCGACTTGGCGTCCTCGACCTTATAGCTGCTGCCGTCCTCGAAACGCAGCACGTTCTCCAGCAGGATCTTCAGCGTCACCGGCAAGCGTGAGATGTCGCCCAGCGACTTCGCTGCCTCGGTCAGCGAGAAGTAATCGTAGCTCTTGCCCTGCACGGTCAGAGTGCGGCGAGTCTTCAGGGTGTCGTGCCCGACTGCTTTCATGGCGGCGCCTTCCGTTGGTGTACTGCGGATGCAATGGTCCTCGGCGGCGGGCTTAGAACACACCAGCCCGCAAGCGTCCACAAGCAGGGGGCAGCGTGTTACAGGCGCAGGGACTGGCGGCATTCCGCGGCGAGCGGCTGGTGTTCCGCGATCTTTCGTTCACCGTGCCGCCAGGTGGAGCGCTGCTTCTCGTGGGTCCCAACGGCGCCGGCAAATCCACGCTGCTGCGCCTATTGGCAGGACTGCTGCAGGCGGCTGCCGGAACACTGCTGTGGAACGGGGAGGACGCGCTGTCCGATGTCCCGGCGCATGCCCGGCATGTGGCCTATGTCGGCCACCAGGATGCGGTGAAGCCGGGACTTACCGCAGCAGAGAACCTTCGCTTCGACGCCGCGCGGAGCGGCGGCGACATTCCCGCTGCCCTCGCCAGGGTAGGGCTGGACGAACTGGCCGACCTGCCGGTGCGCATGCTGTCAGCCGGACAGCGGCGGCGCCTCGCCCTGGCGCGGCTGGTGCTGTTGGCAGCACCTGTTTGGCTGCTGGACGAACCAACCTTGGGGCTTGATGCAGGATCGATCGATCGCTTCGGCGCGATGCTGGAGCAACATCGGAAGACGGACGGGATCGTGGTGGCCGCGACGCACCTGCCGCTGCCCCTGCCTGACGCCTCGACGCTGACGATGTCCGGCGTGCAGACCCAGACCGCGTAGCGCGTGCGCCTGTTCCTCGCCCTGATTGCCCGCGAGCTTCGCCTGTCGCTGCGGCACGGCGCCGACACCCTCGCCGCGTTGCTGTTCTTCCTACTCGCCGCCACGCTGTTTCCTCTCGCCATCGGCCCGGCACCGGAAACCCTGGGCCGCATCGCTCCCGGCATCGTCTGGGTTTGCGCCCTGCTGGCCGCCCTGCTGCCGCTCGATCGCCTGTTCGGCGCCGATTACGAAGACGGCTCGCTCGATCAGTTGCTGCTATCGGGCCTGCCGCCAGCACTCATCGCTCTGGGGAAGGCATTGGCGCACTGGCTGGTGACCGGCCTGCCGCTGTTGATCGCCGCGGCTCCGCTGGCGGTGATGCTCCGCGCCCCGGAGACAGCCATCGCCGCCCTGTTGCTCGGCCTGCTCCCCGGCACCCTCCTGCTGTCGCTGCTTGGCACCGCGGGCGCCGCAATCGTGCTCGGCGCCAGGCGCGGCGGCCTGCTGCTGCCGCTTCTGGTGCTGCCGCTCGCCACGCCCGTGCTGATCTTTGGGGTTGCCGCTGCCGATGCGGCGGCCGGCGGCCTTTCTCCTCGACCGCATCTTCTGCTACTCGGCGCGCTGCTCGCCGCGGCGTTCCCGCTTTGTCCAATCGCCGCCGGGGCCGGGCTGCGCAGCGCTGCAGGTTGAGTTGTATAGCAGGCCGAATTAGTAAACCTACGGTTGTGTTCCTGTCATCCTGGGACAATCGTCGCATACCGGCGTCGCCAAATTACGACGCCACACGATTATCGCCGTCCTGCCATCGCATTTCCTTGATTTAGTCGTTGCGTGCGGTCGCCCCGGTTCGTTAACACATGACCGTGAGGAGACGCTTTGATGACGCGAGCCGGAAGGTGGCGTAGCGCGGCTATCTATCGGTTTGCCGAAAGTCGCAGGTCATCAGCGAACTCCCGGGCATTGCCTGCGCAGCTCAATCGACTTGGATGACCGGATAGATGGACCTGCCTGAAAACTTGATCTCCCCCATACGCCAGTTTGCTCTGTCACCGGCAGCCGTCGAAGGCTCGGCGGATTCATTGCGCGACCTTGTCCTGGCCAAGCTCACCTACGCCGCCGGCCGCGATCCTATGGCAGCAACCGACCGCGACTGGTTTGTCGCCGCCGCGCTCGCGCTGCGTGATCGCATTGTGGAGCGCTGGCTCAGCAGCCGTCGCGACGACGCCGCGCGGCAGTGCAAGCGCGTGCACTATCTGTCACTCGAATTCCTGCCCGGCCGCATGCTGCAGGAACTCGCTGAACAACGCTGGCCTTGCCGAACCGATGCGCCAGGCGCTGGCGGATCTCGGCGTGAACCTCGAGCATCTGCGCGCGGTAGAGCCGGACCCAGCCCTCGGCAATGGCGGCCTCGGGCGCCTGGCAGCCTGCTTCATGGAAAGCATGGCGAGCCTGGGCGTGCCCGCCTACGGCTACGGCATCCGCTACAACCACGGGCTTTTCCAACAGGTCATCCGCGACGGCTGGCAGCACGAATTCCCCGAAGACTGGCTGTCGCAAGGCAACCCCTGGGAGTTCGAGCGTCCCGACATCCGTTATTCCGTCGGCTTCGGCGGCGTGGTGGAAGCCAACGAATGGCGCCCCGGTGAAACCGTGCTCGCCGTGGCATACGACACGCCGGTCATCGGTTGGCGCGGACGGCACGCCAACACCCTGCGCCTGTGGTCGGCGCGCGCCCCCGATCCTCTGGTGCTCGAAACCTTCAACCGCGGCGATCATGTCGGCGCGCTGGCGGCGCGGGTGCGGGCTAATGCAATCTCGCAAATCCTGTATCCCAGCGACGAAACCCCGGCCGGCCAGGAACTGCGGCTGCGTCAGGAGTACTTCTTCTCCTCGGCCTCGCTGCAGGACATGCTGCGGCGCCACCTTGCCGAGTATGGCGGCCTCGACAATCTCGCCGACAAGTGCGCCATCCAGCTGAACGACACGCATCCGGCTATCGTGGTGCCCGAGCTGATGCGCCTTCTGGTGGACGTGCATGGCCTGGCCTGGGCGGATGCATGGCGCATCACCACCGGCGTCATTTCCTACACCAATCACACCCTGCTGCCCGAAGCGCTGGAAAGCTGGCCGGTCGCATTGCTCGAGCATCTGCTGCCGCGACACATGCAGATCATCTATGCGATCAACAAGCAGCACCTCGACGCGCTGCCGGTTGGCGCGCCGGCGCTGCACGAGGTCTCGCTGATCGACGAACACGGCGATCGCCGCGTGCGCATGGGCGCGCTGGCGTTCGTCGGCTCGCACAAGGTGAACGGCGTATCGGCGCTGCACAGCGACCTGATGCAGCACACCGTCTTCCGTCCGCTGCACCAGGTTTATCCGGGTCGTATCGTCAACAAGACCAACGGCATCACCTTCCGCCGCTGGCTGGTCACCGCCAATCCCGGCCTGACGTCGGTGCTGCAGGATGCCATCGGTCCGGCCTTCCTGGACGATGCGAACGCGCTGCAGCAGCTTGCCACGCTGGCCGACGACAGCGCGTTACATGATCGGCTGATCGCGACGCGCCGCACCAACAAGCAGGCGCTGGCGGCGATGATCGCCAACCGGCTGGAGATCGCGATCGACCCCAGCGCCATCGTCGACGTGCACATCAAGCGTATCCACGAATACAAACGGCAATTGCTGAACGTGCTCGAGACGATTGCCCTGTACCAGGCAATCCGTGCCGAGCCGGCGCGCGACTGGGTGCCGCGGGTGAAACTGTTCGCCGGCCGAGCCGCCGCCAGCTACCGGCGCGCCAAGCTGATTATCAAGCTGATCCACGACGTCGCCCACACCGTGAACAACGATCCGCTGGTGCGCGATCGGCTCAAGGTCGTGTTCCTGCCGGAATACAGCGTCAGCCTGGCCGAGGTGATCATCCCCGCGGCCGACGTGTCCGAGCAGGTCTCTACCGCAGGCATGGAAGCCTCCGGCACCGGCAACATGAAGCTGGCGCTGAACGGTGCGCTCACCATTGGCACGCTGGACGGTGCCAACCTGGAAATTCTCGACCACGTCGGCGGCGAGAACATGTTCATCTTCGGGCTGACCGCGCAGGAAGTGGAAGCGCGCCGCGCACGCTCGCTGCCCCCGGCGCCGTCGGCAACGCTGCAACGGGTGCTGGATGCGATCGCGACCGGGCGCTTCTCACCCGACGAACCGCAGCGCTATCACGAGCTGGTGGCCGGCCTGCTGGACAACGACTGGTTCATGGTGGCCGCCGACTTCGACGCCTACGCCGATGCGCAATACGCCATCGCGTCGCGCTGGCGCGACCAGCACGGCTGGTGGCGCTCGAGCGTGCTGAACACCGCGCACATGGGCTGGTTCTCCTCCGACCGCACGATCTGCGAATACGCCAGCGAAATCTGGGGCTTGCCGGGCTACGCCCGCGGGTGAGCCTTCCGCCAGACTTCCAGTAGCCGGGCTTCGTCCACCGACGTGTATCGTTGCGTGGTGGACAGGCTTGCATGGCCCAGCAGGTCCTGGATCGAACGCAGATCCGCGCCACCCGCGAGCAGGTGCGTCGCGAACGAGTGACGCAGTGCATGTGGGGTCGCGTGTTCCGGCAATCCGTGCAGCCGCCGGAAATTCCGCAGTGTCCGCTGCGCAACTGCCGCATCCAATCGCTTGCCACGCGCCCCGAGGAACAACGGGCTGCCCGGCTGCGGATTCGGATGCAGCGCCGCCCAGGCCCCAAGTGCCAAATGCACCGCCGGCAGCACCGGCACGATCCGTTCCTTGTTGCCCTTCCCCACCACGCGCAGCGGCGCGCCCGGTGCCGGCAGGTCGCGCATATCGAGCGCCAGCGCTTCGGCGATGCGCAGCCCGCAGCCGTACAGCAGGGTGAACAGTGCGGTGTCGCGTGCCTGCATCGCCGCGGCGTCCGACATCTCGCCGATATTCTCCGCGGCATCGCGCGCATCCCGCACCGCCAGGGCGCGCGGCACCGGCTTGTGCGCCCGCGGTGTGGCGATCAGCGACAGCGCGGGATTGTCCACGCCATGCCGGCGCCCGAGGAAGCGATAGAAGGTGCGTACCGCCGACAGCCTGCGCGCCCGCGTCGCATTGCCGGCGCCACTCGACGCCTCGAAGGCCAGCCACGCACGCAGATCACCCGCCCTTAACGCGGCCAATGCCGGAAGATCCGGCTCGCTGCCCAGATGCTGCGTCAGGAACCCAAGGAAACCGGCGACGTCGGCGCCGTAGGCTTCCACCGTCAGCGGCGCGGCACGCCGCTCCTGCCCAAGCCATCCGAGGAAGACACCGCGCGCTTCCTCGCCGGTCATCGCACTAACGGCCGAGCGCCGCGGCCACGGCGCGGCCCAGGAAAGCCAGCGGCCCCGCCCCTTGTGCCGGATCCAGTAGATGCCGATCGCGCGCCAGCAGCGCGATCAATGCCGGCGGTCCGTCGCCGGGAACCCGCACCAGCGCGTCATGCCGCGCCAGGCCAGCGGCTTCCGCATGCAGCGTCCGCGCATCCGCCGGCGCATCGCGAAACAGCACCTGATAGCCGTTCAGCAGCCGCGCCGCCGTGCCATCCGGAATCCGCCGAGCGCCAGCGTGCTCCGCCTCCATGCACAGATGCGCCGCATCGACCGCCAGGATCCCCGGCATCTCGCTGCTGACGCAGTCGGCCGGATCCGCCGAACGCAACAGCGCCAACACTGCCTCCTGCACCCTGCCCGCCAATCCCGCGCTCGCCCGGCCGGCGGCGAGCAGCCCATCTACATTCGCCCGCTGCGCCCGCAGCATTGCCGCCATGTGGTCCGCCAGCCCATCGCCGTGCACCCGCGCCGGCGGCTCCAGCACGTGGTAAAGCTGCGGATGCTGCGCCAGCCACGCCGGGTTGGCGCGCAGGAAAGCTTCGACGAATTCCCCCTCGCTCAGGCTCATCAGGCGATCTGCTGGCCCGTCTTCGCCCAGTCGGCCAGGAATGCCGCCAGGCCCTTGTCGGTCAGCGGATGGTTGAACAACTGGCGCAGCACGGTGGGCGGCACGGTGGCGATGTGTGCGCCGATCTTGGCCGCCTCCACCACATGCATGGGGCTGCGCACCGAGGCCACCAGCACCTCGGTCCTGAAGTGGTCGGTACTGCCGGAAAATCGTCATGATATCGGCGATCAGCCCCATGCCGTGCTCGCCCACATCGTCCAACCGGCCGATGAAAGGACTGACAAAGGTAGCGCCGGCCTTCGCCGCCAGGATCGCCTGCGCGGCCGAGAAGCATAGCGTCACGTTGACCATCGCGCCGTCATCGGTCAGGCGGCGGCAGGCGCGCAGGCCATCCGGCGTCAATGGCACCTTCACCGCGATGTTCTTGGCGACGCCGCGCAGCACGCGCGCCTCCGCCATCATGCCGTCGAACTCGGTCGAGGCCACCTCGGCGCTGACCGGACCCGGCACGGTCGCGCAGATATCGGCCAGCACGTCCTGGAACTTCTTGCCCGTCTTGGCCATCAGTGACGGATTGGTGGTGACGCCGTCGAGCAGTCCGCTGGCAGCCAGTGATTTGATCTCGGCTGTGTCCGCGGTATCGACGAAGAACTTCATGCCAGGGCTCCAGTTTGCAGGTGCGGATCATATAGGATGCAGGGCAGCGACCAAAAGCGAAGCTCACGCGACGCTGCGGTCCGGCGCGTCCCCGTGATGCTGCCGTACCCGTTCGCCGGTCCGTTCGACTATCGGGTCCCCCCCGATCTGCACCCGCAACCCGGCGATGTCGTCCTCGTCCCGTTGAACCGGCGCGAGGAAATTGGCGTGGTCTGGGATCATGGCGCCGATGATGGCGTGCCGGACCGCAAGTTGAAGCCGGTATCCGGGGTAGTGGATACGCCGCCAATGCGCCCCGCGCTGCGACACTTCGTTGACTGGGTCGCCAGCTATACGCTGTCCGCCCCCGGTGAAGTGATGGCGATGGCGCTGCGCGTGATCGCGTCCGGCACCGGAGCGCCGCACACCGGTTGGCAGCGCGTGTTGCCCCCGCCGGAGGCGCGGATCACCGAGGCACGCGCCAAGGTGCTCGCCGCGCTGGAGCAACAGGAACCGCTTGGCACGACCGAACTGGCGCGGGCCGCCGGTGTCGGCAGCGGCGTGATCCGCGGCATGGCGGATGCCGGCCTGCTGATCCCCGCCGTGCTGCCGGTCGCAACGCCTTTCGCCATCCCGGACCCGGAACACCCAGGCGAAGTGCTGGCGCCCGATCAGGCTGCCGCCGCCACGACCCTGCGACAGGCCGTCGCCGCGCGCGAATTCTCCGTCACGCTGCTCGACGGCGTCACCGGCTCCGGCAAGACCGAGGTCTACCTGGAAGCCGTTGCCGAGTGCCTGCGCCAGCACCGCCAGGCGCTGGTGCTGCTGCCGGAGATCGCGCTGTCCTCGCAGTGGCTGGAGCGCTTCGAGCGCCGCTTCGGCGTCGCGCCCGCCGTCTGGCACTCCGACCTGACCTCGCGCGTGCGCCGCCTCACCTGGCGCGCCGTGGCCGGTGGCGCCGCGCCGGTTGTCGTCGGCGCCCGCTCCGCGCTGTTCCTGCCGTTCCCCGATCTCGGCCTGCTGGTGATCGATGAGGAGCACGAGACCGCGTTCAAGCAGGAGGAAGGCGTGGTCTACCACGCCCGCGACATGGCTGTGGTGCGCGCCCGCTTCTGTCACGCGCCCGCCGTGCTGGTCTCCGCGACGCCGTCGCTGGAGACACTGGCGAACGTCGAGGCCGGCCGCTACCAGCGCATCACCCTGCCGACGCGGCACGGCGGCGCGGTGCTGCCCACGGTGTCGGCGATCGACATGCGCGCGACGCCGCCAGATCGCGGCCATTTCCTCGCCCCGCCGCTGATCGCCGCGATCCGCGAGACACTGGCGCAGGGCGAACAGGCGATGCTGTTCCTCAATCGCCGCGGCTACGCGCCACTGACGCTGTGCCGGCATTGCGGCCATCGCATGCAATGCCCGAACTGCACCGCCTGGCTGGTGGAGCACCGCGTCCGCCGCTCGCTGCAGTGCCACCATTGCGGCCACAGCGTGCCACTGCCGGACGAATGCCCTGCCTGCGGTGCGGCCAACGCGCTGGTGCCGGTAGGCCCCGGCGTCGAGCGCATCACCGAGGAGGCCGCCGCGCTGTTCCCCGACGCGCGCCGCCTGGTGATGGCAAGCGACACGATGACCGGCCCCGATGCCGCCGCCGCCGCCGCGCACGCCATCGAGGCGCGCGCCGTGGACCTCATCATCGGCACGCAGATTGTCGCCAAGGGCTGGCACTTTCCGCATCTGACGCTGGTGGGCGTGGTGGACGCGGACCTGGGCCTCGCCGGCGGCGACCTTCGGGCTGCGGAGCGCACCGTACAGTTGCTGCATCAGGTCGCCGGACGCGCCGGACGCGCCGAGGCACCTGGCCGCGTGCTGTTGCAGACGTTTGCGCCCGAGCACCCGGTGATGGCCGCCTTGGTCGAGGGCGATCTCGCCGCCTTCATGGCGCGCGAAGCCGCGCAGCGCCGACCCGGCCACTGGCCACCCTATGGCCGCCTGGCGGCGCTGATCGTATCCGCCGACACTGCCGCTGCCGCCGACGAGCTGGCACGCGATCTCGGCCACGCGGCACCGCATGCCGAGGGCGTGGAAGTCCTCGGCCCCGCCCCCGCCCCGTTGTCGGTGCTGCGCGGCCGCCACCGCCGGCGGTTATTGCTGAAGACGCGCCGCGACATCGCGGTGCAGCCGATATTGCGCGACTGGCTTGCGAAGGTGGCGGTGACAAGGGGCGCGCGCGTGGAGGTGGATGTCGATCCGGTGTCGTTTCTGTAGGGTCACCCCACGCGCAGTTTTGCAAGAACCGCCTGATATTCGCCCCGCTCTCTCAAAATTGTGACGCTGGACGCACATCATGCGGCCTGAAAATCGACTGGTACTTGTACGTCTGTAAGCGAACTGCGCGAGCGCTGCTTCGACGACTATGTGCAGGGCCGGACATCTGACTGCACCTGACCATTTCGCCAAAACCACCTCGAAAACCCTCGCCGAGGGTGTCGTCCACATATGAGTTTTGGACCACAGGTGTGCTGTCAGTATTCTGCTCGTCGATATGACCTGTCGGTGGATACTTAAGTATGGCCGACCCGCGTGTGCTCTGCCGGTCACCGGGTCGGGAATGACGAAGTGGCCTCATTCAAGGATCACCAATCCTGCGGGATCAGTTCCGTCTCGGGCAGGCCCGCCACCTCCCATGCCTCGCGTCCACCGCGATACCAAACAACGTTGGTGTAACCCAGCGCGACCAGCCGTAATGCCAGATTGCGGCCGTCGAACCGCTCGGCGTTCCAGCCAACCACGACGATCGGCCTGGCGAGGTCGCCCCCTGTGAGGCCCGACATGGCGCGCCCCAGACGGTCCTGGGCCTCGTCGGTGAGGGAGCCGCCGATTCCGGCATTGCGAAGGCCAATGGCTCCTGGGAGCGAATTGCCCCAGAAGTAGAGGAGGGGATCGATGACGAGCGGCTTCCGCTCGGCGAGAAATCCCGGCAAGTCGGCCGTGCGGATGGTGATCGCTCCGGGCGCGGTGGTCGGCGTGCGCCCGGCGTACTCGACGCGCAGATCGGCATCGGCAGGCAGGCCGAAGTCCGCATCCTCATCGGCGTGGTCGCGCTCGCCGGCCCGCCGTAATCCTTCCTGATACGCCCGAACCTGAGCAGCGAAGATCGGGTTGGGATCGTCGGGCCAGTGGCCGCGCACCGTGTCGAATGGCCAGTCCTTGTCCGCCGCCACCAGCGCGTGGCGCGCCTCCACGTCTCGGCCGGCACGGGCGTAGGCCGCGGCCAGCTTGCGCTTGGTCCCACCAGGAGTGTTGTCTCGCAGGTCCGGGTTCACCGACAGCGCCTGCTCCAGCCACCGGATCGCCTCCTCGTCGTGCCCAAGAAACAGGTGCGCCGAACCGATCAGGGTGAGACGGGTGTGCAGACCCGGGCCAAATGGGTTCAGCCTTATCGCCTTCTCCGCCAGCGGAATGGCGTCCTCGGAGTGACCCGTGGTGATCAGGCAGTTGCTGAGAAGCCCATAGCCAAAGTAGGGATTCGCGTAGGTTTCGATCATGGCCCGCATCGCCGCCATGCTGCGACGGCAACCGCCGCCTTCGCCGGACAGCCAGTAGGCGTAAACGCCACGGTACTCCGCGGAGGCTGGCGCGATGTCCCTCGCACGCGCCAGCAGGGTTTCAACGCGCCGCCGTGCCTCGAAGCTGCGCCAGCCCTCAGGTCTCAATTGCTGGTCGAGCAGCATGGCCGCAGCGCCCATGAGGGCTAGGACCGAGGACGCATCTAACCGGAGCGCCTGCTCGTAGAGCGAGAGGGCTTCGTCGTAGCGCTGCACGCTGTAGGGCTGATTGCGCAACGCCCGGGCCCGCAGGATGAGATCGAACGCGTCCGGGCTGGCCGGCGGCGCCCGTCGCCCGCGGGCGGCTTCGACCGCGATCAGGCTGACCCCTAGCGTACCGCGCAGCCGTGCCAGGATCGCGTCGTGCCCGTTTGCGAGGTCGGCAAACGGCTCATCGAACAGATCCGACCAGACGTGCGCCGCCGTCTCGGTCGAGACCAACTGCACGTTCACGTGCAGTGTAGCGCCGGCCCGCCGCACGCTGCCCTCGACCACATAACGGACGCCCAGCTCCCGGCCGACCCACTTGACGTCCTCGGCCCGTCCCTTGAGCGCCCGGGCCGAGGCGCCGCCGATCACAAGCACCTCCGGAAGGAGCGAGAGGTCCGTAGTCAGGTCGTCGGTGATCCCATCCGCGAGATAGTCCTGGCTTGGGTCGCCGCTGAGGTTCTGAAACGGCAGCACCACAAGGGACAGGCGCGGCGCCGCGAGCGGGACAGTCCAGCGAACGCTTGCCGCGCGCCACACCGTAGGTGCGCTCAGGGCAGCGCCACCCAGGACCATCGCGGCCCCAAGCGCCAACTGAAGCGAATACCGTCGCGCCCAGCGGTACGGTCCAGCCGATGCCGCCGGCCCCGGCATGCCAGAAGAAGGCGCCGGATTGGTGCTGGCACTTTTGTCGGAAGTCGGCGATGCCGCAGCGGAACGCACTGGAGGCGTTTCAGCTTCCATCTCGACTGGCGCCAGAAACCGATAGCCCCGCCCAATGACCGTCTGGATCACGCTTTTCCCGGCGCGGTCCTCGTCCAGGATGCGGCGTAGCGCGGAGATTTGCACCGCCAGATTGGAGTCCTCAACCGCGATTCCCGGCCAGACGGCCTCCATCAGGGCCTGTTTCGTCACCAATTCGCCCCGCCGCTCCACCAGGACGGTCAGCACGTCCAGCGCGCGCGACCCGAGCACGACCGGTTCGACCGGCTCGCCGTTGTTGGGCCATCGCGCCAAGCCGCCGCCGCGCCGATCCAGGCGGAAGCCGCTGAACCGGAACGCGGGCAGGCCCGGAGGTGACTCTGCGGTCAGCAACCTATTTCCCCCCTTCGCGCGAAGCCCAGATCAGAGCATGTCTGGTTCGCGCGAAGTCGCTATTTTGCATCAATTCGTTCCATTTAAGAAGAATTAAGCCCGTCGCCGTGGCGGATTCAAAGGACCCGCCCGCCTGATACCCGAGCGTTGGATCAAGGGGTTTTCCGGCGCGAGCAACATCTTCAAGGGGACGTCGATGACACGCACACTGGCGCGCTTGACCGTGAACGCGGCATTGGGTCTGGCAGTGGCCGTCTGCGGGCAATCTACGGCCCGGGCCGCCGTGACCTTTATCTGGGACCCGGCTGGCGCCTCGCCCGCGCTGATCGCCGGGCCCGCCGCCTTCTCGGCCGATGCCATCTCGGTGACGAACTACATCCGCACCACTAACGTCAACGATCTAGCGACTCTGAGGCAGACATTCTCGGGCTCGCAGATCCAGACGATCAATGGATTCACGCTGGGAGGCGCGCCCGTGACGGCGCCGGGGCTCAATTCCAGCTACGGGCTGTATTTTCGCATCAATCCGGCCGGATCCTTCCCGATCAACGCCGCCGGCGCGGTGGTCGGGCCCCCAGTCTATTCGCTTCTCGACATGCAGCTCGTCGCCGACGTCGGTTACGACGACGGCGGCGTCGTAAACAACTTGGCCGGCATCGGCTTCAGCAACGCCGCCGGAGTAGGGAACGACGTCGTGCTGGCAACCGGCAGCCTGCTGTCCGCCTCGTTGGGGGTAAGTCCGACGGGAACGCGCAATGCCCACTATGTCACGACCTTCCGACCGGTCGCATCCGAGTCTGCCTTCTTCGTGCAACCGGGTTTCAACGTTAACTGGGAGGAGTTCCTGAACTCGCCCGCCAGCACTTTCCAGGTGTTCCGACTGGACCCCCTGACTGTGCTGAACGTGGTGGGCGCGGACGGCGGCAGCACGGGGACGGCTCAACTCGTGCCGGAGCCGGGAGCATTGGTGTTGATGTGCTCAGCGCTGGTTGGTCTTGTCGTCGCTCGGCGACGAAGCCAGTGAGCATGGTAGGAACCAGGACCGTTTCCTCGGCCCGTTAGGGCCAAGATGGCGGTGCCGAAACGAAGCGGCAGGAGTTTCGGACCATACGAGGGGACCATCCGAAATTTTGCGCCCGAGGCATTTGACCTCAGATCACGAACCGTTCGCCGACCAGCACGGCGAATTGGGTCTTTGCCTCGGGATCCGCTCCGACAGCGCCTTCTGCAACTCGTCAATCAGCCCATCTTTGCTGAACAGCTCACGCGGGACCGTCCCAACAGCAGCTGGTTCAGAACCTCCTTCTCAATCGCCATGACACAGCGGCGAGGCAGCGAAGAAGCCGCCTGACCGGTCGTTAGCACCCTTTCCCTCATCTCACCGCCGCCATCCACTCCCCCGGCGTCATCCCGTACGCGCCCTTGAAACGCCGCGTCATGTGGCTCTGATCCGCGAACCCCGCCTCCACCGAGGCGCTCGCCAGCGACACCCCGCGCCCAACCAGCACGCGCACCAGATCGAGCTGCCGCAGCGTGCGGAACCGGCTCGGACTGGTGCCGAACGCCGCACGGAACTGCCGCGCCAGTGTCCAGCGATCGAGCCCCGACACACGCTCCAACTCCTGCATCGAAGCCCGCTGCTCCGGCCGCGCCGCCAGCAACTCCCGCACCGGCGACACGCACCGCAACGCCGGCACGCCGCGCGCAACCGCACCGCCGGACGCAGCAACCAATAGCCGGGCCACGGCCTCCACCAGATCGGTCTGCGTCAGTTCGTCGATCGCATCGCTGAAATCCCACATCTCACCATCCAATAGCGCCGCATCGATCACCGGGTTCGCCACGAACGGCAGCGCCCTGCCACCGAGCGCCGCCTGCACCAGCGCCGGATCGACATGGATGATGCGGTAGACAAACCCCGCCTCCGTTCCCGCGCCACCGTCGTGCGCTTCGTCCGGATGCAGGACGTGACACTGCCCCGCCAGGCAGTGCCACTGCACGCCGCGGAAGCGGAAGCTCTGCACGCCCGACAGGGTGATACCGATGCCATAGGTGTCGTGCCGATGCGGCGCGAACGCCTGGCCATGCAGGTGTGCCTCGAAGCGCTCGATGCCGCCGGCACCACCCATCATCCTGATCCGATCGCCCGGCGCCGGCTCGCACAAGCGTTCAAGACCGCCCGCACCGCTCGCCGGCATCGTCCCCGCATGGACCTGTGGCAATCCGTTCTCGCACTGCTGCTGGCGTCGCTCGTCATCATGGGCAGCCCCGGCCCGTCCACCATCAGCGTCACCGCCGTCGGCGCCGCCTACGGCTTCCGCCGCTCGCTGACCTACGCGAGCGGCCTGATCGCCGGCACCACCGCCGTGCTGTGCGCGGTGGCCGTCGGCGTCGTCGCGTTCCTGCTGGCGATACCGCATGGCGCCCCCGTGCTCGTCACCATCTCCGCCCTGTACATCCTGTATCTCGCATATCGCATCGCCACCGCGCCACCGCTCGACGCACGAACCAACGCCGCCACCGCACCCGCCTTCGCCGGAGGCTTCCTGCTGGCGATCGCCAATCCCAAGGCGTGGCTTGCAATAGCCGCGGTGTTCGCCGCGAGTACACTGCATCCGGCACTGAAGCTCGTGCTGCTCACCGGGATGATCGTGCTCATCCATTTGGCCTGGCTCATCGCCGGCGCGTCGCTATCACGCCTGCTGCACCATCCTCTTGCCTCGCGCATCATCAACGTCGCGCTCGCCGCCGCACTAGTGACTCGTCGCCGTGGCCGGCCTGCGCGAGTAGCGTCAGCCCAGCTTCACCAGCTTCTGCATGCAGCGGATGTCCTGCTCCGGCGCGATCGGCGTGCCGCGATTGCGCATCGCGGTGCGCGACACCTCGCCAACATAGATATCGCCACGCGAGTTCGATCGCCACGCCATGCGGCGCGATGAACTGGCTCGCTCCTTCCCGCGTCGCATCGCCCAGCCGCGCGATCGGCTTGCCCTCATGCGTCACGATGGAGACCCGCGGCCCGATACCCGGCGACTTCGCGTTGACTGCCATGCCTGGTCCGCTCTCGCCGATATACGCAATCGGATTCCTGCCCCGTGTCATGCACAGCCCGCACGGCCGATGCAGGTTGTTCCACTGGCCGTTGTACTTGCCCTTGCCGTCAAACACCTGAACGCGATGGTTCTCGCGGTCCGCCACATACACCCAGCCGTCTTCGTCGCAGCAGATATTGTGCACGATGTTGAACGCACCCGGATCGGTGCCCGGCTCGCCCCACGAAAACTGTAATTTCCCGTTCGGCGAATACTTGTGGACACGCGCATTGCCATAACCGTCGGCAACGTAGATATCGCCCCCAGGCGACAGCGCGGTATGCGTGCAGCGATTGAACGGATCGCCGCCATATAGTGGCGCCGGCTCACCCGGCACGCCGATTTCCAGCAGCAGCTTTCCCTCCAGCGTCAGCCGCCGCACCGTGTGATCGCCATCGTCCGTGCAATAGATCGTGTCGTCCGGCGCCAGGTGCACGCCGTGCGGACGCTTGAACAATCCCTCGCCCCACGAACGCAGGAAATTGCCGTCGCGGTCGAACACCATCATCGGGTGCTCACAGCGCGCGAACACGTAGACGTTGTCCTTGCTGTCCACGCCGACAGCGGCGACTTCGCCGTAGTGCCAACCATCGGGCAGCTTGCCCCAGTTCTCGATCACCTCGTAACGGTGTTCGCCAGTGCCGACGATGATGGACATAGGGTCCTCCCAGAATAGTCACGGCACGGCCCATTCGGACCATGCCGCTTCTTCCTCAAATTTCGCCGCTACACCGCCGGCGCGACACCGACATACTTGTACTGGTGCACCAGATCGTCCACCGGGAACTTCGCATCGTGCTTCACCTGGAACACCGCGACGACGCGCTGCTTGATGTCGCCGTTCTCGTCGAAGCTCACCGTGCCCTGCAGCGTCTTCAGGTTGGTGTTCTGGATCGCATCGCGCACCGCGCCGCGTTCCACCGGTTTGCCCGACTTCGCCACACGCTCGATCGCATCGATCACCACCATCGCGGCATCATACGCCGTGATCGAGTAGTCGGACGGCTGGCGGCCGGTCTTCGCCGTGAACCGCTTGACCCAGGATTGCAGCTCCGCATCTTCCATCATGTGCGGGCTGGCCACCGTGGCGTACCAGCCATCGGCCGACGGGAAGCCGGCACCTGACAGAATTGACGGCCCATACATGCCGTCGCCGCCGGCCTTCACAATGCCCGGGACCAGCTCGTACGACTGCTTGACGAGCTTCACGCCTGCCTGCGCGTCGCCGCCGTAGTAGATCGATTCCGCACCGAGCGACTTGATCTTGGTCAACACCGACGTGTAGTCGGCCGCCTTCGGATCCAGCCGATCGTGGCCCAGCACCTTGATGCCGCGCTTCGCCGCCTGCGCCCCGAATGCCGTCGCGATGCCAATACCGTACGCGCCACTGTCGTCCAGCCCATACACGCTCTTCACATGCAGCGTATCGGCGAAGTAGTTCGCCATGTTCGGGCCCTGATAGGCATCCGTCGTCACGGTGCGGAAATACACCGCCTTGCCGGCTGGCCGGTACAGCGACGCGAACTTCGGGTCAGTGATGTCCGGATTGGTCGATGTCGGAGTGATCGTCGCCAGGTTGCCCTGACTGAATATCGGTGACATCGACTTGCCCGGCGTGCTCGACATCGGGCCGAGTGCCGCAACCACCGTCTTGTCCGCCACCATCTTGCGGACATTGGTCGCCGCCTGTGCCGGATCGTACTGCCCCGCTGTCGCGGTGCCGTCGTCCAGCAACAGGACGTTCAGGTGGTAGCCATCGGCGCCGCCTTTGGCATTGGCCTCATCGATCGCCAGGTCGAACCCATCCCTGATGCGCACAGCGGTTTCCGCATCCGCGCCGGTCAGCGATAGGTCGATGCCGATGGTGACGGACTTGTCGGCCGCGAATACGCTGGTCGAGCCGAGCAGGCCGGCGGCGGCGGATGCCCCCGACAGCCTGAATACGCTACGGCGAGTGAACAATGACATTTTGCGTCTCCCCTTTTGCACAACGCAAATTCAGCCTAACCCCCACGCCGCCCCCACTCAACCGCGGGTGGCCCGCCGATTGCCAGGAGGAACCCATGAGCGTCGCCAACAAAGTCGTGCTGATCACCGGAGCCGCACGCGGACTTGGCTTCGAATATGCCCGTGCGCTCGGCGAGGCAGGCGCGCTCATCGTCGCCGGCGATGTTGCCGATTGCACCGACACCGCCACTGTCGCTGGCAACGGCGCGCTCGCGGTGCGGCTCGATGTCGCCGACATCGCATCGGCCGATTCCATGGTCGAACTGGCGATGGAACGCTTCGGTCGCGTCGATGCACTGATCAACAACGCAGCGCTCTACGGATCGCTGCGCGGCGGCCGTTTCAACCAGATCAGCGAGGCTGACTGGGACGCGGCAATGACGGTGAACGTCAAGGGTATCTGGAACTGCTGCAAGGCGGCTGTGCCCGCGATGCGTCAATCCGGCGGCGGATCGATCGTCAACATTGCTTCGCTGGCGGCAACCTACGGTATGCCGTTCGCGCTGCACTACACTACCTCCAAAGCCGCGGTGATCGGCTTGACACGCGGTCTCGCGCGCGAGCTCGGCCGCGACAACATCCGCGTCAATGCGGTGGCGCCCAGCGCGGTGATGACCGAGGGAACCGCGGAATTCTTCGGCGAAAAACTCGACCGCGGCCTGGAGGTCATCCGCGCGGGCCAGACCATCCAGCGCACGTTGGAGCCATCGGACCTGACCGGAACGATCGCCTGGCTGATCTCCGAGGGCAGCAGTTTCGTTACTGGGCAAACTATCGCCGTGGACGGCGGCACCGTCTTGCTCTGATCGACGCGCACGGTAGATTGCCCGCAACATTGTATTGCGGGGAAACGCGCCGATGTCGAAAACCGAATTGTCTCGCCGTGGGCTGCTGGCCGCCCTCGCCGCCAGCCCGGCCGCCGTGGAATTTCTGCGCGGCGCCGTCGCTGAAGCGCAACAAAGCGGGCTGTCGCAGTCGGGCCTGGTGGGTGAGGTGCAAGGCCCCACGATGATCACCGATCCGGCGAAATGGCCGAAGAAATTCTCCGAGGCACCGATGCTGGCCGAACAGGTGAAGGCCGGAAAACTACCCCCCGTCGAGCAACGCGTTCCTGCCGAACCGATGGTGTGGCAGCCGTTGAACGAAACCGGCAAATACGGCGGTACGTGGCGGCGCGCCTTCACCGGCCCGGCGGATGGCGAAAACGGCAATCGCATCCAGTCGTCCGACAAGCCGCTGAGCTGGAGCGCCGACGGCAGCAAGATCGTGCCCGGCATGGCGAAAGGCTACGACCTCAGCGACGATGGCAAGAGCTACACGCTGCATCTGCGCAAGGGCATGAAGTGGTCGGACGGCGCACCGTTCACCGCCGACGACTTCATCTTCTGGTTCGCAGACATTTACGGCAACCCGGAAATCGTGCCGACGCCAACGCCGGAGATGCGTCCCGGCGGCAAAGCCGGCCGCATGGTGAAAGTGGACGAAACCACGGTGCGCTGGGAATGGGAGGTTCCGTATTTCCTGTTCGAGGACATCATGGCGGGCGACACCGCCATGGGCGGCGGCCAGGCCGTGCGTCAGGCCGGCAAGGTCAGCTTCGGTTCCTACTCGCCGGCGCATTACCTGAAGCAGTTCCTGCCAAAATACTCCTCCGTCGACGCCGTCAACGCACGCGCCAAGCAGGAAGGCTTCGAGAACTGGGTGCAGATGCTGCACTTCAAGAAGGACTGGGAACTGAACACCGAACTGCCGGTGCTCGGCCCATGGCGCAGCGTCAAGCCGATAAACAATCCGATCTGGCTGCTGGAGCGCAATCCGTACTACTACGCGGTCGATACCGACGGGAACCAGTTGCCGTATTTCGATCGCGTGCAGTTCACGCTGGCCGAGAATCTCGAAGTCATCAACCTGCGCGCGATGGCCGGAGAATACGACGAGCAGGAGCGTCATATCGATCTCGGCAAGCTGCCGGTGCTGCTGGATAACCAGGCGAAGGGCAACTACAAGGTACATCTGGATCTCGGTTTCGCCGGGTCCGATTTCATGTTCCACGTCAACCAGAGCTACAAGGGCGATCCGGAAATCGCCAAGTGGCTGAAGAATGCCGACTTCCGCCGCGCGCTCGCGCTGGGCATCGACCGCGACCAGTTGAACGAGACTTTCTGGCTCGGTGTCGGCACACCAGGCTCGCCAGCCCCCGGCGAGACCATGCCGCAAAGTCCCGGACCGGACTGGCGCAAGAAGTGGTCGGTGCTCGACGTGAAACAGGCCAACGCACTGCTCGACAAGATTGGCTTGAGCAAGAAGAACGCCGACGGCATGCGCCTGCGCACCGACAACGGCGACGTGCTGCGTCTCCAGGTCATCGCGATCGCCGCGTTCCTGCCCTATCCGAAGCTGTCGGAAATGGTCGCCGATCAATGGAAGAAGATCGGTATCGTCGCTGATGTGAAGGAAATGGAACGCGGTCTCGGCTTCTCCAAGCAGACCAACAACGAGCATCAGTTGTTCGTCTGGAACAATGGCGGGACCGAGCTGCTGTATCTGTTCCCAACCTGGGCGGTCCCGGTGATTCCCGGCGCCGCGTTCGGGCCTGATTATGCGACGTGGTATTCGTCAGGCGGTAAGCAAGGCACCAAGCCGGATGATCCGAACATCCTGAAGATCTTCGAACTGTACACCGAAGCCTCGGGCCTCAGGGCCGATGGCCGCAACAAGAACGCCCAGGAGATCTGGAAGATCCTGGTCGATCAGCAATACGGCATCGGCACCGTGGGGCAATCACCCGCCGGACTTGGCGTGCGGCTGGTCAGCAACAAGCTGGGCAACATCGCCTCACGCGTGTGCAACGCGCAGCACTGCCGCACGCCAGGCAACTCGCATGCGGAGACCTGGTACTTCAAGACATGACCCGTTTCCGTCATGGCCGGCCTTGTGCCGGCCATCGGTTCCATTGCGGCGCTGCCACGGATGGCCGGCACAGGGCCGGCCATGACGATTTGCGATGATAACCTACCTCGCCCGCCGCCTGGTGCTCGCGGCCATCACCACCATCGCCATCACGCTGGTGACGTTCGCCATCCTGCATCTGCCGCCGGTGGATTTCGTCACTGCGTACGCCGCACAGATGGCGGCGTCCGGTTCGTCCATCTCGCCGGCCGAAGCAGATGCCATGCGCCTCGCCTACGGCCTCAACCAGCCGCTCTACGTGCAGTACTGGAAGTGGCTGTCGATGGTCGTCACCGGCGATTTCGGCCGCTCGTTCGAATACGGGCGCCCCGTCACCGAGGTCATCGGCGATCGGCTCTGGCTCACCATCGTCGTCTCGCTCGGCGCGCTCATCGTCACCTGGGGCCTCGCCTTGCCGATCGGCATCTACTCCGCCGTGCGGCAATATTCGCTCGGCGATTACGTTGCGACCTTCCTGGGCTTCATCGGTCTCGCCATACCCAATTTTCTGCTTGCTCTGATCGTGATGTATTTCGGCCTCAAGCTGTTCGGCAGCAGCGTCGGCGGCCTGTTCTCGGCTGATCAGCAACTGGCGCCATGGAGCTGGGCGAAAGTCGCCGATCTGCTGCACCATCTGCCGGTCCCGATACTGATCCTGTCGCTCGCCGGCACCGCGCAACTGGTGCGCATCATGCGCGCCAATCTGCTCGATGAATTGCGCCGCCCCTATGTGGTGACAGCGCGCGCCCGCGGCCTGCAGGAACGCCGGGTGATCCTGAAATACCCGGTACGCGCCGCAATGAACCCGTTCGCCAGCACCATAGGCTATCTGCTGCCGCAACTGGTGTCCGGTTCCGTGATCATCTCGGTCGTGCTCAGCCTGCCGACCGTGGGTCCGCTGCTGCTGCGATCGCTGCTGTCCCAGGACATGCTGCTGGCATCCACCATCATCCTGCTGCTCGGGGTCCTCACCGTTATCGGCACCTTGTTGTCCGACCTCATGCTGATGTGGATCGACCCGCGTCTCAGGCTCGGCCGGGCCCGATGAGCGAGGCCGTCGTCACCGAACCCCTGGTCACCACCGAGGCGGAATCCCGCGTCGCCGTCGCCACTCAGCGCCAGCTCATCTGGTGGCGATTCCGCAAGCACAAGCTGGCGGTGGTCAGCGCCGTCATCGTTGCCTTGTTCTACCTGGTGGCGATCTTCGCCGACATGATCGCCTACACGCCACCATTCGATACCCAGGCCAGCCGCAGCTACATCCCGCCGCAGCCGATCCACTGGTTCGACAGCAACGGCTCGTTCAATCCGCATGTCTTTGCTTTGAAGGGCAAGCGCGACATGCGCACCTTCAAGCTGACCTACGCGCCTGACGCCAGCGAACCGCGCAATCTCGTGCTCTTCGCGCATGGCTATCCGTACAACTTCCTCGGCCTGATCCCGACGGACATCCACTTGCTCGGCGTGTCCGACGGCAAGCCGGAGAATGCGCTGTTCCTGCTCGGCACCGATGAACTCGGCCGCGATGTGTTCTCGCGCCTGGTCATCGCCACGCGCACCTCGCTCACCATAGGACTCGTCGGCGTCGCACTCAGCCTGCTGTTCGGTGTGCTGCTGGGCGGCATATCCGGGCTGCAAGGCGGCTGGGTCGATGTGGTGATCCAGCGCGTGATCGAAATCCTGCGTTCCATCCCCACCATTCCGCTTTGGATGGGTCTCGCCGCCGCCGTGCCCGGAAGCTGGTCGCCGCAGCAGGTCTATTTCGCCATCACCCTCATCATTTCGCTCATCGGCTGGACCGAACTGGCACGCGTGGTGCGCGGACGCTTCCTCGCCTTGCGTGAGGAAGACTTCGTCACCGCCGCCGAACTGGCCGGTGCATCGCGCATGCGCATCATCTTCAAGCACATGGTGCCGTCGTTCCTGTCGCACATCATCGCCGCGGTCAGCCTGGCACTGCCGGCAATGATCATCAGCGAGACCACGCTGTCGTTTCTCGGCCTGGGACTGCGTCCGCCGGCGATCTCCTGGGGCGTGATGCTGCAGGACGCGCAGAACCTGCAGACGCTCGGCCTGGCACCGTGGCTGTTGTTTGCCGCGGTCCCGGTCATCGTGGTGATCCTCGCCTTCAATTTCCTTGGCGACGGCCTGCGCGACGCGGCGGATCCTTATGGCTGAGCCGATCCTGTCCGTCCGCGATCTGCACACGCACTTCTTCGCCGACGAAGGCATCGTGCGTGCGGTGGACGGCACTTCGTTCGACCTGTTCCCCGGCCGCACCCTCGGCATCGTCGGTGAATCAGGCTGCGGCAAGAGCGTCACCGCGCGCTCCATCCTGCGTATCGTCGAACGCCCCGGCCGCATCGTGTCAGGCGAAATCCTGCTGCGCCGCGCCGATGGCCGCAGCGTCGATCTGGTGCAGCTTGCCGCCGACAGCAGTGCAATGCGCGCGATCCGCGGCGGCGAAATCGGCCTGGTGTTCCAGGAGCCGATGAGCTCGCTGTCGGCCTTCCACTCCGTCGGCAATCAGCTCATCGAGGCGATCCGCCTGCACACCACGTTGTCGAAGCGTGCGGCGCGGGCGCGCGCGATCGAACTGCTCGCGATGGTCGGCATTCCACGCCCGGCACAGCGCGTCGACGCATATTCGTTCGAGCTGTCCGGCGGCTTGCGCCAGCGGGTGATGATAGCACTGGCACTCGCCGCGGAACCGCGCATCCTGATTGCCGACGAACCCACCACCGCGCTGGATGTCACCACCCAGGCGCAGATCCTCGATCTGATCCGCCGCCTGCAGCAGGAACGCGGCCTCGCGGTCATCCTGATCACCCACGACATGGGCGTGATTGCCGAGATGACCGACGATGTGGTGGTGATGTACCTGGGCCACGAGGTGGAAAAAGGCCCGGTGGACGCGATCTTCCACGCCCCGCGGCATCCGTATACACGATCGTTGCTACGCTCGATCCCCAGCGTGCTGGCCGAACCGCGCTCGCGGCTGGCGACGATTTCCGGCTCTATCCCACATCCCTACGCGCGGCCGCCCGGCTGTCCGTTCCATCCGCGCTGCCCGGACCACATCAGGGGCGTGTGCGAACAATCTTTCCCCGCCGAGGTCGCTATCGGCGAACGTCATGACGTTGCGTGCCATCTCTACCCGCGCAGCGTCGAGGCCGCCGCATGACCCGCGTCCTCGACGTGCGCGCACTGCGCAAGTTCTACCCGATCCACCGCGGACTGCTCGGCCGGCTGGTAGGGCACGTCCGCGCGGTCGACGACGTCAGCTTCAGCATCGATCGTGGCGAAACACTGTCGCTGGTCGGCGAATCCGGCTGCGGCAAGACCACCACCTCGCGCTGCATCCTGCGCGCGATCAGCCCCACATCAGGCGAAATCCAGTTCCGCACCGAAAGCGGCTCCGAGATCGATGTAGCGACACTGCCGCGTAGCGAACTGCGCCCGCTCAGGCGGCAGATGCAGATGATCTTCCAGGACCCGTTCTCATCGCTCAATCCGCGCATGACGATTGCCGAGATCATCGGCGAACCGCTGCTGGTGAACGGCATGACCGATACGCGCGCGCGCAACGCCCGCGTTGCCGAACTGCTCGACCTTGTGCATCTGCCGGCGGCTTATCTCAACCGCTTCCCACACGCCTTCTCCGGCGGGCAACGCCAGCGTATCGGCATCGCCCGCGCGCTCGCGCTTTCCCCGTCGCTCATTGTCGCCGACGAACCGGTCTCCGCGCTCGACGTCTCGGTGCAGGCGCAAATCGTCAACCTGATGCTCGAACTGCAGGATCGTCTCGGCATCGCCTACCTGTTCGTCGCGCACGACCTGTCGGTGGTGAAGCATGTCAGCCACCGCGTCGCCGTGATGTACGTCGGCAGGATCGTGGAGATCGCGCCGACCGCCGCGCTGTTCGCCAACCCGAGGCACCCCTACACCGAGGCGCTGCTGTCGGCGGTGCCGGTACCCGACCCCAGGCAGCGGGCGCAGCGGATCGTGCTCGAGGGCGACGTGGCTGACCCCTCCAACCCACCGCCCGGCTGCGCCTTCCACCCGCGCTGCCGCTATGCCACCGAGCAATGCCGTCAGGCCGTTCCGCCCCTCGAGGAAGTGGCGCCCGGCCAGTGGGTCCGCTGCATCCGCGCCAAGGAATTGGCGCTGCGCGGCGTCGCCGATGCCGTGCATTGAACGGGAAGATTGCACCCAGGCGGCGAAATCGGGCGTAATAATCGCTGGCTGACCTCCAATCGGCTGATCGAATGCAATTGACACTGACCGTTCTCCGCTGCCCGGATGCCGTAGCCCCCGAAACGCGCGGCGTTTCCGGTGGCGAATATTCCGTCGGCCGCGGCCCTGGCGTTGACTGGATTCTCCCCGACCCCGAGCGGCTGCTGTCCAAGCGGCACTTCGCCGTGGCGTTCCGCGGCGGCACCTGGCAGCTCGCGGATACCTCGACCAACGGCACCTTCATGAACCGCGAAGCCGAACCTATCGGCGGCGGCGACGTGCGCAGCCTGCGCGACGGCGACAGGCTGCGGCTCGGTGCCTACGAGATCGAGGTGCGGCTGACCGAGGAAGCACTGGCGCAGAAGGGCGGCGGAAGAAGCAATCCATTTGCCGATCCGTTTGCGCCGAACCCGTTCGCACCGTCACGGCCCGAGCGCAATCCGTTCGACGAACCGGATCATCCGAGCCTGCGCATCGTCCCGACCGGCGCCCAGTTGCCGCACGATTACGACCCCCTCGCGGATGCCAGGGAGGATCCGGTGTTCCGCGGTCCGACCCAGGCGGATCATTCACCCGCGATGCAGGACGCGTTCCGTGCGCCGGCGCAGATCGGCCAGGTGCCGCTGAACACCGGAGGCCTGCTTCCCGGCGACGACTTGCTGCCCGACGACTGGGACAAGGACCTGCTCGAAGGGATCGCGCCTGCCGCTCCGCCGCGGCCCGCGCCGGCAGCGCCGCCCCCAGCCATGCCGCCTCCTCCCCGCGCGATCGTGCCAGAGCCGGAGCCTGTGGCCGCTGCCCCTCCAACGGTGCCGCCAGAGCCTGCATTGGCCGCGGACGATGGCGCGCTGCTGGCTGCGTTCCTGGAAGGCATCGGCATCGAGGACGCGCACCCCGAAGAATCCCGCCGCCACGATGCTTGCCCTCGGCAAGGCGTTCCGCAACCTCGTCGTCGGATTGCGCGCCGTGATGATCGCGCGTGCCGCGGTCAAGAGCGAGTTCCGCATCGAGCAGACCATGATCCAGGCACGCGGCAACAATCCGCTGAAGTTCTCCGCCGGTGACGAGGATGCGGTGGCATCTCTGTTGGGCGCCGGCCGCCGCACCGACATGGCGCCGGACGAAGCGGTGGCGGACGCACTGCGGGACATCCGGCTGCACGAGCTCGCTTCGATGGCGGCGATGCAGGCCGCGGTACGTTCCGTGCTGGACGGCCTGGAGCCAGCGAAACTGCGCGCAAGCGCCGAGCAGGGCGGACTGACACTGTTGCCGGCACAAAGGAAGGCCCGCGCCTGGGATGCCTATGAAGCACTGCACGCACGCACCGTGCAGGCGTTGTCGGACGACTTCGACAGCGTGTTCGGCAAGGCGTTCGCCCGCGCCTACGAACGCGCGCTGCAAGAGGTCTCGGCAAAGGAGCAGGAATGAGTCCTCGTCGATCGCTGCTGCTGTTGCCGGCGCTGCTGCTGGCGCGTTGCGGCGCACCGCCCAAGCCGCCGCCGGTGCTCACCATCACGATGATCGGCAGCGCCGGGCAGAATCCGGACATCGCGGGAAAGCCCTCACCGGTCGCGGTGCGCATCTATCAGCTCACCGCCACTGCCAAGTTCGAACGCGGCGATGTCTTCGCGCTGACCGAGCACGAGCAGCAGGCGCTCGGCCAGGACGACGCCGGTTCTCAGGAATTCGTGCTGTCGCCAAGCGAGACGCAGACCAAGACCTTCGAGCTGAAACCTGGCGTCACTGCCATCGGTGTTGTCGTGCTGTATCGCGACATCGACAACGCCCAATGGCGCGCCGATGCGCCGGCCGCGAGCAGCGGACCAACAAAACTTGTACTCAATGTCGGCAAACTTGCTATCACGCTGAAGCCCGCGACCTGAAACCAGGCGCCATTGGGGGGATTGCCGATAGATGAGCTGGACGAACCGCGTGGTCTGGCAGGAAGGCATGTTCCTGCGCACGCAGCACTTCCAGCAGCAGGATCGCTGGACGGAACAGTTGCTGCGCGGCCGCGTCCAGGCGTTGCGCCCGCATCCCTGGGGTCTCGTCGAATACGCGCTGGATCGCGACCTGCTCGGCACCGGCCGGTTTGCCCTGGCCTCCGCCGCCGGCGTATTCGAGGACGGCACACCGTTCGCGCTGCCCGGCGAGACCGATCATCCACCCCCGCTCGAACTGCCGGAAAGCGCGCGCAACGTGCTGGTCTACCTGGCACTGCCGGTACGCCAGGCCGGCGCGGTCGAAGTCGCCGACAGTGCGACGGAAGGCCGCTACGCCGCCAGGCCGTTCGAAGCGTACCGACACCCACTCGGCATCGCCGCAGCCCGCCGAATTGCAGGTCGGGCGGCTGCGCCTTCGCTACCTGCTCGATACCGACGAACGCACCGGCTATCTATGTATTGGTCTCGCGCGCATCACCGAGGTCACCTCCGACCGGCGCATCATCCTCGATGACCGGTGGATCCCGCCAATGCTGGTGTGCTCTGGAGCACCGCCGCTCGCCGGGCTGATCGCCGAACTGTCCGGCATGCTGAACCAGCGCGGCGAAGCGCTGGCAGCGCGCATGACCGCACCCGGCCAGGCGGGCGTGGCACAGGTGCAGGACTTTTTGCTGCTGCAATCGATCAACGGCTGGCAGAACGTGCTGGCGCATTGGGCCGATGCAGCGAACGTGCACCCGGAATCGCTCTACGCGACGCTGGTGCAGATGGCGGGCGAATTCTCCACGTTCCTCGAAACGCGGCGCCCCAATGCCTACCCCGCGTATCGCCACGACGACTTGCAGCGCAGCTTCGCGCCTGTGGTCGCCGATCTGCGGCGTGCGCTGTCGGCGGTGCTGGAAGCCACCGCGATTGCAATTCCGTTGCGCGAGGCGCGGCATGGCGTGCGTGTCGGCCCGATCATTGACCGCTCGATCCTGCGTGCGTCGAACTTCGTGCTGACGGTGCAGGCGGACGTGCAGGCGGAACAGTTGCGGCGGCTGTTCCCCTCGCAGGTGAAGATCGGCGCGGTCGAGCATATCCGCGAACTGGTCAACGTCGCACTGCCCGGCATCGCGGTGCGTCCGCTGCCGGTCGCACCGCGCCAACTGCCATTCTATGCCGGTGCCACGTATTTCGAACTGGATCGCGCCAGCCCGCACTGGCAGCAGATGCAGAACTCCGGTGGCTTCGCCATCCACGTCTCCGGCGACTTCCCCAACCTGCGCCTGGAACTCTGGGCGATCAGGGGATGATGCGGCCGTGAGCGATAATCCGTTCTCCGAACCTGATGATGCCGACAAGACAGTAATCCGCCCAACGCCTGGCGGGCGCCGCAGCGCACCGCAGCCCACGCCGCCATCGGATGCGCAGGACACGCGCGCCGGCCTGGCGCGTTCCGCCCCCCCTGCCAGTTCCGAAAGCGCCGAAAGCATCAGCTTCGGGCTCAGCCCGCTGATCCAAGCGGCTGCACCGCTGCTGCAACTGCTCGGGCGGCTGCGCAACACGTTGCGCCAACCCGATCCCGGCGAACTGCGCGAACGTGCCATCCAGCAGATGCGCACGTTCGAACAGACCGCGCGCGATGGCGGCGTGCCGATGGACCAATTGCGCCCGGCACATTACGCGCTGTGCGCCAGCCTCGATGATGTGGTGCTGAACACGCCATGGGGCAGCAGCGGCGCCTGGGCCGCGCGTTCGCTGGTCTCGAGCTTCCATCAGGAAGTGCGCAGCGGCGAACGCTTCTTCGATCTGCTCGGTCAGGTGCGCACCAACCCCGGCACATTCCTGCCGGTGCTCGAGCTGATGTATCTCTGCCTCAGTCTCGGCTTCCAGGGCCGCTATCGCTTGTCGCCGCGCGGGCCGGGCGAACTCGATCGGCTGCGCGAGGATCTCTACACCACCATCACGCGGCAACGGCAGGCAGCCGATCCGGCGCTGTCGCCACACTGGCAAGGCGTGCAGGCGCCATACAGACCGGCGCGCGCGGTGGTGCCGGCATGGGTGATGGGCGCAGCCGCTCTGGCGGTGATCGGACTGCTGTTCGTCTGGTTCTCCACCAGCCTGAATGCCGAGTCAGACAATGTGTTCGCGCAGTATCTTGCCGCGCCGCTGGCGAAGATGCCGCAGATCACCCGCGCCGCTCCGGTTCGCCCGCCGCCGCCTCCACCACCGCAGGCGCAGCCCGCGCCCGAGCCGCTCTACGTGTTCCTGAAGCCCGAGATCGACCAGGGTCTCGTCACGGTCATTGGCGATCATGCGATGCCGATCGTGCGCATTCGCAACGCAGGCATGTTCGCATCCGGCAGTGCCACCGTCGCCCCCGCCTACGTGCATCTGCTGGAGCGTATCGGCGAGGCGCTGAAAGCCGAGAAGGGCCCGGTCACCGTCAACGGCTACACCGACAACCAGCCGATTCACACCGTCCAGTTCCCGTCCAACTTCCAGCTTTCGCAATCGCGTGCCGATGCGGCGCGAGCGATCATCGTGCGCGCGCTCGGCGATCCTGGCCGCGTCACCGCGCAAGGCCATGCCGACGCCGACCCCATAGCCTCTAACGCGACACCGGAAGGACGCGACCAGAACCGCCGCATCGAAGTCGTGCTGCGGAGGCAAGGCGGATGATTCCGATGCACATAGCCGCGTCGCCACCCCGACCCAATTCGTCATGGCCGGCGAAGGCCGGCCATCCACGTCGTTGGGCCGCACCCCTCGAAACTCCGTATTAGCCGATGCGCGCCGTGCTCCGCTTCCTGCGATCCCGCTGGTTCCTGAGCTTCATCGGCATCGCGCTGCTCGGTGTCCTGGTCTGGCTGTTCGGTCCGTTCCTGTCCTTCCTGGAAGACTGGCTCCCGCGCGCCATCGTCATTCTCGTCATGCTGTTGATCTGGGGCGGCGTGAACCTCTGGCTCGACCGCCGGCGCAAGCAGAACGAAACCGCGCTGGTCGAAGGCGTCACCGCGGCACAGGCAGACCCAACCGCCGCCGCCTCTGCCGAAGAAGTCGCGGCAATGCGCGACAAGCTCGGCGCCGCGCTCGCGCTGCTGAGGAAGGCCTCGGGCTCACGCGGCTATCTGTACGAGCAGCCGTGGTACGCGATCATCGGCCCGCCCGGTGCCGGCAAGACGACTGCGCTGCTCAACGCCGGCCTGTCGTTCCCGCTCGCTTCGGAGATGGGACAAAGCCCGGTCGCCGGCGTCGGCGGCACCCGCATGTGCGACTGGTGGTTCACCGAAAGCGCCGTGCTGATCGACACCGCCGGCCGTTACACCACGCAGGACTCCGACAGCGCCGTCGACAAAGCCGGTTGGCAGGCGTTCCTTGGCCTGCTGCGCCGAACCCGCGCACGCCAGCCGCTGAACGGCGTGCTGGTGGCGATCGCGCTGTCCGACATCGCCGCCGCGCCATCCACCGAACGTCTGGCGCACGCGCGAGCCATCCGCCGCCGCGTGAAGGAACTCTACGACCAGCTTGGCGTCCGCGTGCCGGTCTATGCGGTTTTCACCAAGGCCGATCTGATCGCCGGCTTCACCGAATTCTTCGATGACCTCGACCGCGAGCGGCGCGGCCAGGTCTGGGGCACCACCTTCCCGCTGAACAAGTCCGACACCGGCACCGCACCCATGTTCGCCGGCGAATTCACCCTGCTGGTCGAACGGCTCAACCAGCGCCTGCTCGAGCGTTTGCAGGCCGAACGCAGTCCGGAACGCCGCACGTTGATCGCTGGCTTCCCGGCTCAGGTCGCCAGCCTCGCAGCGCCACTCAGCGAATTCCTCACCGAGGCATTTGGCGGCTCCCGCCTCGATCCGGCACCGCTGCTGCGCGGCGCCTACATGACATCCGGCACGCAGGAAGGCACGCCGATCGATCGGCTGACCGGCGCACTCGCGCGCAGCTTCGGCATCGACTCGCAGCGCGCGCCGTCGCTGCGGCCGGAGCAGGGACGCAGCTATTTCCTCAGCCGGCTGCTCAAGGACGTGATCTTCGGTGAGGCAACGCTGGTCGCGCGCGATCCGGCGCAGCGGCGCCGCAACCTGCTGGTTCGCGCTGGCGCCGCTGCAATCGCCGCCATCGTGGCGATCGCCGGCGCTGGTGCACTGGTCCAGACGCAGCAGGCCAACAAGGCGGCGCTGGCAGAGTCCTCCGCGGCACTCGCTGCCTACACCAAGCTCGCGCAGCCGCTGCCGCTCGATCCAGTGGCCGATACCGATCTGCCGAAGATCGTGCCGCTGCTCGATGCGGCGCGCGCGCTACCATTCGGCGTGGATGCCGCGCCACCACCGGCGCAATGGTTCCCTGGCCTGTCGCAGACCGGCAAGCTCGCCGAAGGCGCGCGCTCCATCTACATCCACGACCTGCAGAACGTGCTGTTGCCGCGCTTGCTCCTGCGGCTGGAAGGCCAGATGCGGGCGCATTTCGAACAGCCCGCTTTCCTCTACGAAGCAACCCGCGTTTACCTGATGCTCGGCTCCGCCGGCACGCTCGACCGTGGCCTGGTGAAGGAGTGGATGAGCCTTGACTGGCAGACCGCGTGGCCGGGTCCGGCAGCCAAACCATTGCGCGACAGCCTGGAGCGCCATCTCGCCGCGCTGCTCGACCAACCGTTGCCCAAGGTGCCGCTGGACGGCGCGCTGATCGAGGACGCCCGTCGCACCTTCAGCCGCGTCACCCTTGCCGACCGGGTGTACAGCGCGATCAAGGGATCGCAGGCCGCGCGCGCCTTGCCGCCATGGCTGCCGGCCAACGCGGCAGGTGCATCGGGCGTACGCGTGTTCATGCGCCGCTCCGGCGCGCCGCTGACCGACGGCGTCCCAGGCTTCTTCACGATCGATGGCTTCTACAAAGTGCTTCTCCCGGGCCTGCCCGGTGCCATCAAGCAGGTGGCGAGCGAAAGCTGGGTGCTGGGCCGCGAAGCACAGATCGATCCTGCCAGCCCGCAGGTGCTGACGCTGCAGCAGGATGTCATCAATCTCTACATGGCGGATTACGCCAAGCAGTGGGACGGCCTGCTGGCGGACCTCGACGTCGTGCCGATGCGCGGCATGCAGGATGCCGTGCAGGAGCTGTATATACTGGCGTCACCACAGTCGCCGATGCGCGATCTGCTCGCCGCGATCACTCGGCAACTGACTCTGACGCAGCCGCCACCCGTGCCCCCAACTGCCGCCGGGGCCGCACAGGCCGCTGGTGCTGCGGCCGCGCAGGCGGCAAGTGGCGCGGCCAACAAGTTGCAAGGCCTGTTCGGGCAGACCAATGGTCAGCCACCCGAGCCGCCCGGCAAGGCGATCGAGACCCGCTATGCCGCACTGATCAGCTTCGTCGGCAAAGGCCCCGGCGCCCCGATCGACAATGCGCTCAAGCTGCTGAACGATTTGCAGATACAGCTTTCCAAGCTGGCCGCGGCACCTGTGGGCGGCACTGCCGCAGCCATCGGCGGCAGCGACGATCCGGCCGCATTGCTGCAGGCCGAGGCCAGCCGCGATCCACAGCCGGTGGCGCGTTGGCTCCAGGCACTCGCGGTCACCGGCAATCAGTTGCGCGGCGGCGGCGCCCTCGACCAGGCAAAGAAAGCCTTCAACGCACCCGGCGGCCCCGCGTCGCTGTGCAAGCAGGCGGTGGCCGGCCGCTATCCATTCACCGCCGGCTCGCCCAACGACATTCCACTCGATGACTTCGCGCGCCTGTTCGCCGCCGGCGGTTTGCTCGACAAATACTTCACCGACAATCTGCAATCGTTCGTCGATACCTCGGGACCGGTGTGGAAAGCGCAGGCGGTCGCCGGCGTCGCGCCGCCAGTCACGCCCGGCGACCTCGCGCAGTTCGAGCGCGCGTCGAAGATCCGCGACCTGTTCTTCAGCGCCGGCGGCACGCAACCCACAGTGCGGTTCGACATCACGCCGATGGACACCGACGCCAAGCAGGTCACGCTCGACCTCGATGGACTGACAGTGGTCTATGCGCACGGTCCGCAACGCTCGACGTCGGTCACCTGGCCGGGACAGAACCGGATGAACAGTGTGCGGCTGGTGTTCGATCCGCCGCCGTCGAGCGGACCGCAGGTGCTGCAAGCGACCGGTCCCTGGGCGCTGTTCCGGCTGTTTGCTCAGGGAACGCTGCAACAGAGCGGTTCGGCTGACCAATACACGCTGTCGTTCCAGTTGGGCGATCACCACGCGACGTTCGCGATCCGCGCCGGGTCCGTGCTGAACCCGTTTGCGCCCGGGGTGTTGCGGGACTTCCGATGCCCGGGATTGTAAGTGGCCTTTACGGCAAATTGCCGGCGCGCGGCGATTTCGTCCGTGTCGGTTTGCCGCGCGATTTCACCGATCCCTGGGACGATTGGTTGCAACTGGTCATCGCGGGCAGCCAGACAGTGATGGGCGAAGACTGGCTTCCGGCATTTCTGGAATCGCCGGTCTGGCGCTTCTCGCTGCCGCCCGGCATGTGCGGCGCGCGCGCCGCGTTCGGCCTCATGCTGCCAAGTGTCGACAAGACCGGACGCTACTTTCCGCTGACCTTTGCAGCACTCACCGGCGGCGGGAGTGGCGCGGCCGCCGATGCCTGGCTGGATCGTTGTGAAGCGGCCGGGCGCGCCGCCCTGGAAAACGATACGTCGCCCGAGGAAACTGCCAGCATGGCCGGCATCCCCGACCTGCCGGAATCGACAATGTCGGCCAGCGCAACGTGGTGGAGCGATGGCGCCCCCCGTATCCCTCCGCGCCGGCTGACGCTAGGCTGCCTTCCAAGCGCAGCGGTCTATGCGGCGATGCTAGGCGCCGAGACGCCGGTCACCGGGGAGGGTCTATGGAAGTCCAAGTCTTGACGACCCAGCGCTTCCGCTCCTGGAGCGTTACCCACCCCGGCGCCAAGCGGAAGCACAATGAAGACGCTTACGTCGATCGCGCCGATCTCGGACTCTGGGCAGTCGCCGACGGCGCCGGCGGCCATGCGGCCGGAGAAGTCGCCTCCGGCATGATCGCCGAGGCTTTGGAAGCCGTCCCGTCAGGTCTGTCCGCCTCCGAACTGCTCGCCGAAGTGCGTCTGGCAATCGAGCGGACGCATCTCGCATTGCGCGAGGAGGCTGCGCGGCGCGGACCCGATGTCGTGGTGGCGTCCACCGTCGTGGTGATGCTGGCGCGCGGCGAACATTTCGCCTGCCTGTGGGCCGGTGACTCGCGCGCATACCTGTTGCGTGGCGGCGTGTTCCGGCAGATCACCCGCGACCACAGCCTGGTGCAGGAGCTTGTCGAGTCAGGCACGATCCGCCCGGAGGACGCACTCAATCATCCGCGCAGCAACGTCATCACCCGCGCAGTCGGCGCCGAACTCGACGATTTCATCCTCGACAAGATCAGCGATCGGCTGGTCCCCGGCGATCGCTTCCTGTTGTGCAGCGACGGGCTGTGCAAGTCGTTGTCCGATGATGAACTCGGCACCCTGCTCGGCTCGCTGGATAGCGTCCCGCTGCAGGCATTGATCGACGCCGCGCTCGCGGCGAATGTCAGTGACAACGTCACCGCGGTCGCTGTCGAATTTATCCGTTAGCCTGCGCCCCAAGTCTCCCAAACCACGGCAACGAAAAACGCCTCTCCCGTCTCCGGAGAGGCGTCTTTCGCGCGTTTGGCAGCGCAGTCGTTAGACTTTGCCCATCGTCAATAGGTCGTAGCCCACGGTATCGGGCGACCCAGCAACCTTTGGATCGCGTTCGGTATAGGTGAACATGATCTTCGTGAAGTTCAGCGACAGACTCTCCTGCGGCGCGTCGCCGCCACCCGAAATGCTGTAGCCACTAAGCCCGCAATTGGTCAGCTCATACGCAAGATACGTGTCGACCTTGTCCTTCGTCGTCGTGGTGAACTTGAACTTCACCGTGGCACTCAGATCGCCGGCGACCGCATCCATGAACAACTTGGTCGACGCCTTGTCCAAGCGCTTGGTGACCACGATTTCGCTGAGGTTCGGCTCCGATGCCTCACGCGTGGCAGCACCTCGTGCGGCGGTGCCGATGGCACGGCCGACCCCCCACTGAAACGAGTTGAGCTCGATCCATTTCTCGAACCCTGTCGTCGTCACGGCTCCGTCGATACTTTCCCACGTCATATAGATGGCCACGATTGCGCTCCTTTGTTTCCCCGCGAGGTGGTTTCGGCGTTAAGCGATTGCGTATTGGAACGACCCGGCCGCGTCCACCCCAACGGTGATCGCGCTGATTGTCGCTCCTTCAGCGAGGCGAGATAGCACCTCCGCGGAAAGCTCCGGCAGCAGTGTCCGCGACAGGATCTTTTCCACGTTGCGTGCTCCTGAAGATGTCTCAGTGCAACGCGCTGCTATCACGTCCACCAGGGATTTGTCCCAGGCGAATTTGGCACCATAAGATTCGCGCACTCTCCTCGCCACCCTTCCGAGCTGCATTTCGACGATCTGCCGGATGATCTCCGGTGAGAGCGGGAAATACGGCACCAGGTTCACCCGCCCCAGGAACGCCGGCTTGAAGTGCTTCATCAGCTCCGGCATCAAAGCATCGGCCAGTCCCGCCGCATCGGGCGCGGTTTCCGGATCGGCGAACAGCCGGGTGATCAGATCGGTTCCCGCGTTCGATGTCATGATGATCACAGCGTTCTTGAAGTCGATATCGCGGCCTTCACCGTCCTTCATGTTCCCCTTGTCGAACACCTGGAAGAAGATGTCCTGCACGCCGGGATGCGCCTTCTCCATTTCGTCCAGCAGGATCACCGAATACGGCCGCCGACGTACCGCCTCGGTCAGCACGCCGCCTTCGCCATAGCCGACATAGCCAGGCGGACTGCCCATCAGCAGGCTGACCTTATGTTCCTCCTTGAACTCGGTCATGTTGATCGTCGTCATGTTCTGCTCGCCGCCGTACAGCAGATCGGCGAGCGTCAGCGCGGTCTCCGTCTTGCCGGTACCCGAGGTTCCAACCATCAGGAAAACGCCGATCGGCTTGCGCGGATCAGTCAGTCCGGCACGCGACGTGCGGATCGCCTGCGCCACCGCATCCAGCGCATGCGGCTGACCGACGATACGCGCCTGCATCGCTTCCTTGAGGTTCAGCACGGTGCGGATTTCATTGGATTGCATGCGGCCGGTCGGGATGCCGGTCCAGCCGGCCACCACTTCAGCCACCGCCTGTCGATCGACCACAGGATAGATCAGCGGTGTCTCGCCTTGCAGGTCGCGCAGCTTCTTCGACGTGCCCGTGAGCTGCGTCCGCAGCGCGTCCTTGTCCTCGGTGCTTGCCGGATCTTCTATCTTGCCGCGCAGCGCGCCGATGTCGGTGGCAAGTGCTTTCTCCTGCTCCCACCGCGCCTCGAGATCGACGAGTTCCTGCGCCAGCCGCGCGCGCTCCGCCAGCAGGTCCTCCCGCCGCACCTCATGCGGTTCGCCGGCGGAAATCTCCCGATCGAGAATGCCAACCTCGGTATCGATCAACGCGATGCGGCGTTGCCGATCCTCGATCGGCGGCGGCACCGCCGCCTGGCTCATGCCGACGCGCGCGCAGGCGGTATCGATCAGCGACACCGCCTTGTCGGGCAACTGGCGCGATGGAATGTAGCGCGCCGACAACCGCACCGCCTCGGTGACCGCCTCATCGAGGATGCGCACCTTGTGGTGCTTCTCCAGCGTATCGACGAGGCCACGGACCATCGCCACCGCCATCGGCTCCGGCGGTTCGTCCACCTTCACCACCTGGAAACGCCGCGTCAGCGCCGCATCCTTCTCGAAATACTTCTTGTATTCGGCCCAGGTGGTCGCCGCGATGGTGCGCAGTTCGCCGCGCGCCAACGCCGGCTTCAGCAGATTGGCAGCATCGCCCTGCCCCGCCGCGCCGCCGGCGCCGATGAGTTGATGCGCCTCATCGATGAACACGATGATCGGCTTGGGTGAGGCCTTCACCTCGTCGAGCACGCCGCGCAAACGATTTTCGAATTCGCCTTTCACGCCCGCGCCCGCCTGCAATAGCCCCAGGTCCAGCACGCGCAGCGAAACGCCCTGCAGCGCCGGCGGCACATCGCCCGCCGCAAGCCGCAATGCGAAACCCTCGACGACAGCGGTTTTGCCAACACCCGCTTCGCCGGTGAGGATCGGATTGTTCTGCCGCCGCCGTGTCAGGATATCGACGATTTGCCGGATCTCGCTGTCGCGCCCAAGGATCGGGTCGATCTTCCCCGCTTTCGCCTGCGCCGTGAGATCCGTGGTGAACTGGTCGAGTGCACCGCCGCCACGCCGCGCCACCGGCGAAGCATCGTCAGCTGCCGCGCCTTCCGTCGCACCTGTCGCGGCAGCCTCCGCCGCTTCCGCGCTGTTGGCGGTGATAGCTGCGAAATCGCGCTTCAGCAGATCGGGATTGATCTTCAACAACTGTCCCGATGCCTCGCGCGCGCGCCGCGCCAGCGTCTCATCCGCCAGCAGCGCCCACAGCAGATGTCCCGAACGCACACGGGCCGCACCGTGTTCCAGCGACGCCAGCAACCACGCCTGTTTGCTGAGCTCCACAATGTCCGGCGCCAGCGACGGCGCACGTGAATTGCCGGTCTTCAGCTTCTCCAGCGCGCGGTTCAGATCGGTGACGAAGCGCCCCTGATCGATTTCGTAGTGGCGCAGGATGGTGGCGATGTCGCAGTCAGCCCGATCCGCCAGCGTCAGCAGCCAGTGTTCGATTTCTACATTGTAGTGCGTACGCGACAGCGTCATGCCCGCCGCCGCCTCCAGACTTCGGCGGCACACATCGTTCAGCCGGCCGACCAGCTGCTTGAGATCGATCGCGGCCATTGTTTTCCCCCGGGAAAAGTCCCTCTTTCCGTCGTTGAAGACTATGTGTTACGCGGAACCATTGTCCAGCAAATGAGAGGCGGGCGAATGGCGGATCTGCCGGAAGGCTTCGACCTCGAGGCCCTGCTGGCACCGATCGCCGGTGACGCGCCGCAAGGTATAGACATTCGTGAGGACTTCGCCGCGGCGTCGCCGTACAACCGGCTGCGCGACGCGCGGTCCGAGGCTCGCGATGCCGAGCGCGCCGCCGATGCCGGCGACACCGACGTACGTGATCCGTCGCCGTTGTGGCGTACCGTTCGCGAACTGGCCCTGCAAACGCTGACGGAAGCCAGCAAGGACCTGGAGGTCGCTGCCTGGGCCACCGAGGCGCTGGTGCGCAGTCACGGTCTCGCCGGACTCACCGCTGGAGCCCAGCTCATCGCCGGTCTGGCCGAACGCTACTGGGATGGGCTGTTTCCTCTGCCAGACGACTACGGCATGGAAACCCGTGTCGCTCCCATTACCGGATTGAACGGCCGCGATGGCAACGGCTCGCTCATCCAACCTCTGTACAAGCTGGTGCTGTTCAATCGCGCCGACGGCACGCCGATCGCCTACTACCAGTATCGGCAATCCGAGCAGCTTGGCACGCTGGAGGCGGAACGCAGGCAGCAGCGCATCGAGGCCGGCGCAATTCCGCTTGACGAACTTGACCGCGATGCGCGTGCCGCCGGCCAGCAGCACTTCGCGACCCTGCGAAGCGAGGCGCGTTCGGCGCACGACGCCTGGCAGGCAATGGCCGCCATCGTGGACGGAAAAGCTGGTGCCGACGGTCCTTCGACCACCGCGGTGCGCGATCTGATCAATGGCATATCCGACGTCTTGGCGCGCTACGCACCGGCCGAAACTGCCGCCGATGCAGCCGCGTCGGAGGCCACCGAAGTGCTCGCGCCGGCCGCCGGCGGGGGTTTTGCCGGCGTCAGCGCGGCACCCGGCAGGGCCGCCTCGCGTGAGGACGCCCTGCGCGCGCTCGGCGAAATCGCCAACTTCTTCCGCAAGACCGAGCCACATTCGCCGCTCTCCTACACGCTGGACGAGGCCGTGCGCCGCGGCCGGATGACCTGGCCGGAATTGCTGGACGAAGTCGTTGCCGACACCGAAACCCGCAACGGCATCCTGACCAGGCTCGGGATCCGACCGCCTGCCGCCGAGGAGGGCTGAACGATGACCGCCTTCTCAGCCTGCCAGCGGCAACGTCGCGGGCGTGTGAAAAACGTCACAGACTGAAGGAATTATTGACCTTAGTCGTCTCAGATGACTAATCTTTGCGGGGCAGAACGACCTGCGTGCAGGCGCCGAAGCTGGGCCAAGTGCCCCGCGCCAGTCACCATGTATGGGGAAGCGAATTCATGAGTGCCAGCATCCACGACAAGCTCAAGCGCGTCCGCAAGCCGCGAGTACACATCACCTATGAGGTCGAAACGGAAGGCGCGGAAGTGTTGCGCGAACTCCCGTTCATTGTCGGGATCATGGGCGACTTCTCCGGCGATCCGACGCAGCCGTTGCGTCCGCTGGCCGATCGCAAGTTCATCCAGATCGACCGCGACAACTTCAACGATGTGATGGCGGGGATGAATCCCGGCCTGAAGATGCGCGTCGACAACAAGCTGTCCGAGGCCGGCGGCGAGATGGCGGTCGATCTGAAGTTCAACTCGATCGAGGACTTCGAGCCGGCCCGTGTCGCTCAGCAAGTGCCCGCGCTGCGCGCCCTGATGGAGACACGTGCCAAGCTGCGCGACCTCATGAGCAAGGTCGATCGCTCCGAGGAACTCGAAGGCCTGCTCGAGCAGGTCCTGAAGAACGAAAATGAATTGAAGTCGCTGTCCAGCCAGTTGGGCCTCGACAAGAAGGAGGGTTGATCGATGTCAGGCGCACAGTCCGCTGCACAGCCCGGCGCAGCAACGACGACTGAAGCTGCATCCTTCCTCGATCAGGTTGTCGCTGCCACCAAGCAGACCGCGCCCGATCAGGCGCAGGACCTGGTGAAGAACCTGGTCGAGCAGGCGCTCGCCGGCACCGTCACCTTCGACAAGAATGTGACACGCACCTTCGAACGTGCTGTCGCCGCGATCGATCGCAAATTGTCCGAACAGCTCAACGCGATCATCCATAACCCGAAGTTCCTGGCCCTCGAAGGGTCCTGGCGCGGCCTGCATTACCTGGTGATGAACAGCGAGACCAGCACCAGCCTCAAGCTGCGTGTGCTGAACCTGCCGAAGCGCGAACTCTCGCGCGACCTGCAGCGTGCGGTTGAATTCGACCAGAGTCAGTTGTTCAAGAAGATCTACGAGAACGAATTCGGCACGCCCGGCGGCGAACCGTACGGCGCGCTCATCGGCGATTACGAATGGACGCAACACCCGGACGACATCGAGACACTGCGCCTGGTGTCGAATGTGTCCGCGGCGGCTTTCGCGCCGTTCATCTCGGCAGCCGGTGCCGGCATGTTCGGCTTCGACAACTGGCCCGAACTCGCCAAGCCGCGCGATCTGGCGAAGATCTTCGAGACCCAGGAATACACCAAGTGGCGCAGCTTCCGTGACAGCGAGGACGCGCGCTTCGTCAATCTGGTGATGCCGCGCACGCTGGCGCGCCTGCCATACGGCGCCGCGACCAAGGCAATCGACGAATTCAGCTACGAGGAAGCGCCTTACGACGACGCAGGCGCGGCGAAGTCCATGCAGCACAACGAGTACCTGCTGGATGAACGCCGCCTATGCGATGGGCACGCGGCTGACCAGTGCGTTCGCGCAGTATGGCTTCTGCACGGCGATCCGCGGCGCGGAAGGCGGCGGCAAGGTGGAGAACCTGCCGTACCACGTGTTCACCTCGGACGATGGCGATCAGGACGCGAAGTGCCCGACCGAGATCGCCATCACCGACCGGCGCGAATTCGAACTGTCCAATCTCGGCTTCCTACCGCTCTGTCACTATAAGAACACCGACTACTCCGTGTTCTTCGGTGCCCAATCCACGCAGAAGCCGAAGAAGTACGATCGGCCGGAAGCCACCGCCAACGCCGCGATCTCGGCACGCCTGCCATACATCATGGCGTCCAGCCGCTTCGCCCACTACCTCAAGGTCATGGCGCGCGACAAGATCGGCAGCTTCATGGAGGCCGGCGACTGCGAACGCTGGCTGAACCGCTGGATCAACAACTATGTCAACGGCAACGAGAACGCCGGGCAGGAGATGAAGGCCCGCTTCCCGCTGCGCGAGGCAAAGGTCGAGGTGCGCGAGATCCCCGGCAAGCCCGGTTCCTACAATGCAGTCGCGTATCTACGACCGTGGCTACAGATGGAAGAGTTGACCACCAGCCTGCGCATGGTCGCCCGCATCCCGGCAGCGGCGAACTGATCTCTACCTGGGCACGTCACGGTGAATGAACTCGGTCTCACCGTGGACGTGCCCACCGCCTCTCCACTGCGCGACCAACTGCTGACCGGCCGCTTCGCCGGCAGCAAGGATACCCGGCTGGCCGACGCGCTCACCGCGTTCCTCCCGGCACCCGCCGGCACTGCCATCGATCACTGGTTCGGCGCGGAACAAGCCGCGCGGCTGCGCATCGACCACCAGGCCCTGCGCGACGCCATCGACCGCGATATCGCGGCAATCGATGCGATGCTCAGCGACCAGCTCGATGCGATCCTGCACCACCGCCGCCTGCGCAAGCTCGAAGGCACGTGGCGCGGCGTCGCCTGGCTGATGGACAACGTCGATCTCTCCAACCGACTGAAGATCAAGATCCTGAACGTCGGCTGGCCGGAGATCTGCCGCGACCTGGAACGCGCGATCGAATTCGACCAGAGCCTGCTGTTCCGCAAGGTCTATGAGGAAGAGTTCGGCACGCCCGGCGGCGAACCCTATGGCCTGTTGGTCGTCGACCACGACGTGCGCCATCGCTCCAGTGCCGAATTCCGCACCGATGACGTGACCGCGCTGAACCTGCTGTCCGGTGTCGCCGCCGCGGCCTTCTCCCCGGTCGTTGTCGGCGCCTCGCCGGCGTTGCTCGAGGTGGATAGCTTCGCCGATCTCGCCACATCCATCGATCTCGCCGCTCCCTTGCGCAACGACGAGCATACGCGCTGGCGCAGCCTGGCATCCCGCGCCGACATGCGCTTCGTCGGTATCGCCTTGCCGCATGCGCTGGCGCGTCCGCCATGGGCGGACGATGGGACCCGCGCGGATGGATTCCGCTATGCCGAATACGCTCCCACCATCGAGGAGCGCGTATGGATGAACGCCGGCTTCGCCTTCGCCGCCGTCGTCGCGCGTTCCTTCGCGCTCTACATGTGGCCGGCGGATGTGCGTGGTGTGGAAACCGATCGCGTCGGCGGTGGTCTGGTCACGGGACTGCCGCTGGAACCATTCAGCACCGATCCCGGCCATGTCTGGGTCCGCAGTCCCATCGAGATCATGCTTACCGACCGGCAGGAGCGTTCGCTGCTCGACGCCGGCCTGATGCCGCTGTCGTCGGTGCCATACAGCGAGGAACTGGTCTTTGGCGCCGTGCGCAGCCTGCAGACGCCGCAGCGTCACCAGGGCACCAATGCCGAAGCCGCGGACAGCAATGCCCGGCTATCCACTCAGATCAACTCGATCCTGTGCGCCTCACGCTTTGCGCATCATCTCAAAATGAAGGGCCGCCACATGGTCGGCTCGTTCAAGACAGCCAGTGAGATCGAGCGTTTCCTTCAGGCTTGGCTGACCCAGTATGTCAACGGCAATCTCGCAGCCACCGGCGATAGCCGCGCGCGTTTCCCACTGGTCGCCGGCCGTGTCGCGGTGAACGAAGTCGCCGGCAAGCCAGGCAGTTTTGGTTGCGTTATTCACCTGCAGCCGCACTATCAGCTCGACGATATTTCCGCCGCCTTCCAGCTCGTCACCGATCTCAGCGGACGATGAGCGAAGACCGGCCTTCGGAGTAAGCGCATGAGTGGAACAGAACAGACGGCCGCATCGCTGTTTCGCGCCGGTAAGCTCAGCGAAGCGATTGCCGCGGCGCAGGCCGCGCTGCGCAAGGCCCCCACCGATCTGAATGCACGCGTCCTGCTCGGCGAATTGCTGGCGTTTTCCGGCAATCTGGAGCGTGCCGATGTCGTGCTGGATGCGGCGTCCGCCATCGATCCGTCGACCGCGCTGGTGGTCGCTGAGTTCCGTCAGCTGATCCGCGCCGACATGGCACGCCGGCAGTTGTTCCGCGATGGCCGTGTGCCGGAGTTCCTGTCGGACCCAACCGAGACGCAACGTCTGCAACTCGCCGCAATGGTCGCATTGCGCGCCGGCGACATCGCCGAAGCCAGCCGCCAGGCAGAAGCCGCGGAGGCCGTGCGGCCGCGCGTGCCCGGCAAACACGGCGACGTTGCATTCGATGACTGCCGCGACATCGACGACTTGCTGGCTGGCAGTTTCGAAGTGCTCACCACCACCGGCAAATACTTCTGGGTGCCGACCGAGCGTATTGAAACTGTCGAGTTCCATGCCCCGAAGCGCCCGCGCGATCTGTTGTGGCGGCGCGCATCGATGTCGGTCGCCGAGGGTCCCGACGGCGATGTGTATATTCCCGCTGTGTATTCGACCGACGAAGCCATGACCGATGCGCAGCAGCTCGGCCGCGAGACCGATTGGCGACAGCCGGACGGTGGTCCGGTACGCGGCGTCGGCCAGCGCGTCTTCCTGGTAGGCGAGGAAGACATGGCGCTGATGGATCTCGGCAATATCCGGTTCGGTGCATGAGCGGTCGCTCGGGCGGCACGCCGCGCGGACAGACGACGCGTGTTCAGGCACCTTTGCTGGATCGCCTGATCGACGACGCGCCCGACCGCGAACAGGACAACGCGGTATCCGCCGCCAACTCGATGGCGATGCTGCGTGCATCGGTGCGGCGCGATCTGGAGGCGTTGCTGAATGGCAGGCGGCGCTGGCGCTCCTGGCCATCGCATATGCAGCAGCTGGCCACCTCTCCCGTCGGCTATGGCATACCAGACTTCGCCTCCGGCGCATTCAATGACGCGACTCGGCGCGAGGCGCTGCGTATCGAGATCGAGGAGACGATACGCCGCTTTGAACCACGCTTCCTGTCCGTGCGGGTTCAACTGATCGACGCGCGCGATCAACTCGATGCGACACTGCGGCTGCGCATCGAGGCCACGCTGCATGCCGAACCGGCGCCGGAATCCATCGCCTTCGACACGCTGGTCGATCCGACGACAGACGACATCCTGGTGCGTCCCGGCCATGTGGTCTGAACGCGGGCGCGCCCGTCCAAACCGTCATGGCAGGACTTGGCCCGGCCATCCACGTCTTCACGTCTCGCGCAACGTAAGGCGTGGACCTTCCGATGTCTGACTCGCTGCTCCCCTATTACGAACGCGAACTCGACGCGATCAAGCGTCTCGCCGCCAGCTTTGCCGACACGCATCCGAAGATCGCCGGCCGTCTTCGCCTGTCGGCCGACGCGGTGGACGATCCGCACGTCGCACGTCTGCTCGAGGGCGTCGCGTTCCTTGCCGCCCGCGTGCATCACCGGCTGGATGATGAATTCCCGGAACTGACCGACGCGCTGCTGGGTCTGCTCTACCCGCATTATCTCGCGCCGATGCCGTCCTGCATGATCGCGCAATTCGATTGCCAGCCGAACTTGAGCAATCCGGCGCATCTGTCGGCGAGTCTCGCGATCGACACCGAACCGGTGCATGGCGAAACGCTGCGTTATCGCACCACTGCGCCGGTGACGCTGTGGCCGATTGAAGTGGAGAATGTGCGGCTATCCGGCCTGCCGCTGATCGCGCCCGCCAATCCATCCGCTGCCGGCGCTGCCGGCCTGTTGCGCATCACGCTGAAATGCACGTCGCCGGAAGCCACCTTCACCACCCTCGGGGTCGACCGGCTGCGCGTCTTCCTGCGCGGCGCCATCAATCAGACGCTGCCGCTGTACGAACTGGTGTGCGCGCACGCGATCTCCATCGCCTACGCCGACAGTGCCGCTGATCCCGCGCCCGTCATCGTCCCCGGAAGTGCCATCGAGCCCGTCGGCTTCGCGCCGGAGGAAGCCTTGCTGCCCTGGTCGGCGCGCGGCTTCTCCGGCTTCCGCCTGCTCACCGAGTACTTCGCCTTTCCGGAAAAATTCCTCTTCCTCGACTTCACGCGCATCGACGCGAAGACACTCGTCGCCGCCGGCAACCGGCTGGAGATCTTCGTCTATCTCGATCGCGCATTGCCCGAACTGGAGCGCACCGTCAGCCGGCAATCGCTCGCGCTTGGCTGCGTGCCTCTCGTCAACCTTTTTCCGCAACGCTGCGAGCCGGTCACCGTCAGTCACACCGATACCGAATATCGCGTCGTCGCCGATGCGCGCCGGCCGCGCGCGGCGGAGATCTGGAGCATCGAGCGCGTGCGCGAAACCCAGGCCGATGGCAGGTTCCGGGCCTGGCGGCCGTTCCACCGGCTGGCCGGCCATGATCCCGACGAAAGCGCTGCCGGCGCCTTCTACCATCTGGCCAGGCGTGACGCCGCGCCGGGCGTGCCGGGCACCGAGGTGTTCCTCGCACCCTACGACCCCGATTTCGACCCGGACGCTCCGTCCGAGGCCGTACTGTCGGTCGATACCCTCTGCGTGAACCGCGACCTGCCAACCGACCTGCCGTTCGGTGGCGGCCATCCACGCCTGCGAATGGTCGAAGGTGCGGCTGCGGTGGCGGCCTTGAATGCTGTTACCGCCGCTACCCCAACGATGCGCCCGCCGCTCCGCGAAGCGGGGTTTTGGCGCCTGGTTTCCCATCTGTCGCTCGGCCACCTGTCCATTACCGGTGGGCCGGACGGCGCCGCCGCGCTCAAGGAAGTGCTCCGGCTGTACGATCTGCGCGACACCCCGGAAACCCGCGGCGCGATCGAGGCGTTGACCGGCGTTAGCGCCGCGCCGGGCACCGCGCGAGCGCCGGGGCGCGCCGGCGGCTTCTGCCGCGGCCTTGATATCACCTTGGAATTCGAGCCCCGGAACTGGCAGGCCAGCGGCCTCTACCTGCTGGCCGCCGTGCTGGAGCATTTCCTCGCCCTGCATGGCACGGTGAACAGCTTCACCAGGACGCACGTCGCGTTGCGTGGCCGCTCTGGTCTCGCCGCGTCCTGGCCCGCGCGCAGCGGGACACGCGTGCTGGTATGAAGCCGCGCTCCGCGTTGGCGTTGCTGGGCTCGATGCCCCGGCGGTTCCGCTTCGATGCGGCGGTTCGGGTATTGAGCCGCGCCCGCCAGACCGCCGACCCGGCCGAGGCAATGCGGTTCAGTTCGCCCCCCGGCCTGGTCTACCCGCCCGCCGACGTGCTCGAGGTCCGCCAGCCTGGCGAGGCGCTCCCCGAGGTGACCGTCGGCATGATGGGCCTCACTGGCCCTTCCGGCGTGCTGCCGCGCTACTACACAGAGACGCTCACCCAGTCGCTGCGCGCCCGCTCAGCGGCGATGCGCGACTTCATCGATCTTCTCGCGCACCGCTTCGTCGCGTTCTTTGCGCGCGGCGGCGCGAAATACCGGCCGGCTCGCACCGCGGAAATCGCCCAGTTGCAAGGCGCAACCGGCGATCCGGTCGAGCGGCTGCTGCTCTCGCTCACCGGCTACGGCACCCCGCATCTGGCCCATCGGCTTGCCGCGGGACCCGGTCCGTTGCTGCACTATGCCGGCCTGTTCGCCATGCGGCCGCGCTCCGCCGAGCGGTTGGGCGCACTTATCTCCGACTGGCTGGGGATGAAGGTCGAGGTGGTGGAATTCGCCGGCGCCTGGCTGTCATTGCCGCCCGATCAGCGCACCCGGTTGTCCACGCAGGGTGCCTGGTCCCGGCTCGGCATCGATGCCGCGGCCGGCGTCCGCTCCTGGGATCCGCAGGCGCGCATTGTCCTGCGCATCGGCCCACTGGACCTGCCGGGCTTCCAGCGGCTGCTTCCGGATCGCATCGCGCTGCACCGCCTCGTGTCGCTGGTGCGCGCCTATGTCGGTTACGAGCTCGGCTTCGCCATCAATCCGGTGCTGGCAGCGCGGCAGGTGCCGCCGCTGCGCCTGGACGCGGCCGCCGATCCGCCACCACGGCTGGGCTGGAACAGTTGGATCCCCGGGCCGGCGGGCGGTTTCACCACGCAGGGTGACGCCGCCGACGCGGTCTTCGAGGCAGAGGTGATCGAGGCGCAGCGCGTGGACTGGCGAGCACTGGAAACCGCGGCATGACCAGCTGGGGCGGCGGCTATGTGACCGATGTCGCCTACATGCCGGGCTACTACCGGCAGCAATCGCCGGCGATCATGGCACTGGCATGCCTGCTGAACGGCATCGCCATGCCGATACCCGGGCCCGAGGAGCCGGTGAGCTATTTGGAACTCGGCTGCGGTCAAGGGCTCGGCGCCCTGGTCCTGGCAGCGAGCAATCCGCGCTGGCAGGTCACCGCCATCGACTTCAATCCAGCGCATGTCGCGACAGCACGAAGCTGGGCCGCAGCAATTCAGCTGGACAACATCCGCTTCCTCGAGGCCGATTTGGCGACGCTCGCGGACGAACCGGCTTTCGCCGCCATCCCCGAGGTCGACTTCGTCAGCATGCACGGCTTGTGGAGCTGGGTTCCGCCCGCCGTCCGCTCCGGCATCGTACGCCTGCTCCGCGCTCGCCTGAAGCCCGGCGGCGCGGTGCATCTCAGCTACAACGCCCTGCCCGCCTGGGGTCCGGCGCTCGGCATGCAGCGTCTCCTGATGGAATCCGGCCGCCGTCTGGCCACTCGCAGCGACCGGCAGGCGGTCGAGGGCCTGCGCATCGTGCAGGACCTGCACAAGGCCGAGGCCTCGCACCTGTCACGTTCACCGTGGCTTGCCGGCGTGCTGGAACGAATAGGCACGGCGCCAATCCAGTATCTCGCCCATGAGTACATGAACGATGCCTGGTCGCCCTGCTTCCATGCCGACGTCGCGGCGGCCCTGAGCGACGCCAAGCTGGAATGGGCGGCGTCCGCCAACCTGGTGGAGAATTTCCCCGAACTCTCGCTCGACTCCGGGCAGCGCGCCGTCATGCAGCGCTTCGATGACCCGGTGATGCGCGAGCTGGTGAAGGACATGTGCCTGGAGCGATCGCTGCGGCACGATGTGTTCGTCCGCGGCGTGCGCCGGCACAGCGTCGCCAGGCGTGACGCGGCGTTGATGGATGTTTGGCTGTCGCTCAACATCGCGCCGGACGACATGCCGGCGGAAGCGGAAATGCCGGCCGGTCGTGCGGCATTGAATCCCGATTTCTACCGCCCGATCGTGGCCACGATGGCCAGGGGGCCCAGCCGGGTCGGCGACCTGCTCGCGGCGTCAGGCAAGCCGGGCAACGCGGCCGAACTCGTCGGCCTGCTGGTCGGGCTGGACATCGCCGAACCGGTGTCGCGTCCGGGTGCGTCAGCGGTCCCGGGCGCCCTTCGCTTCAACCGGTTGATCCGCACCGAACTGATGCAAAATGCCAATCTCGGCACTGTCGTCGGCGCCGCCAGCCATGTGCTCGGCGCAGGCGCTCCTGCCACCCTGTTCGACCTCTACGTGCTCGAGCGCACCCAGTCGGGCGAAGGGGAGCAGCAGATCGAAAACTGGATACAGGATCTGGGTCCGGCAGAGCTGGATGCGGAAGGGCGCGGCCGACTGCGCGACGTGCTGCGCCGCTGCCTCACCGTACGGGTCCCCACGCTACGTACCCAAGGCGTCGCCTGAAACGAACCGGCCAATCGTGGCAAATGATTTCCGCCAAGCACAAATCCTCGCGTCGGGTCAATTTCGTGGTATAAGCCGCGCCGGATTTTGGGGGAGTGGAGACTTTGCGCCCACTGTTTGCTTCATTTATCGTAGCACCACTGGTAATCGCGTCGCTGCCGGCGTTCGCGCAGGGTAATCCATCCGCCTCGCAGATTATCAATTCGCTCAAGCCAAGCGGCAATCTGGTCATGGGCGGCACGCGCGGCATTCGCCTGGCCTCGCCCGGCACGGATAGCACTGCACCAGCAGCGGCACCTTCGCCTGCACAGCAGCCTCGCGTTGCCTCCAGCAAGCCGGTCGCGACAGGGCCCAGCGCACCCGCGGAAGCCAGCAATCCAGCGGTCAACCTGACCGTCAATTTCGCCAACGGTTCAGCCGATCTGACACCCGAGGCGATGAAGACGCTGGATGAACTGGGCCAGGCGCTCAGCAGCAAGGATCTGGCGGATTACAAGTTCCGTATCGAGGGTCACACCGACACGGTCGGTTCAGCCAACTACAATCAGGCGCTGTCCGAGCGCCGTGCCAAGGCCGTTGTGAGTTACATCGCCAGCAAGTACGGCGTGAACACGGCACGGTTGGAGCCGGTCGGTGAAGGCGAACAGGGCCTCCTGGTGGCCACCCCGCCGCAGACGCCGGAGCCGCGCAACCGCCGCGTCCAGGTCATCAATATCGGCACCTGAGCCGTACCGCCGGCAACGTCTAACAGACTAAACCGGTGACGCGCCGCAAGGGCGTAGCGGTTCCGCTTGCCGTCGCGGCTGTCCTCGCCGTGCTGGCCGCGGCCGCTGGTGCATGGTTGCTGTGGCCGCGCCCAGCGCCGCCGCCCGCGCTGGCGTTCCAGACTGCCACAGCCAATGAACAGCAGATCCGCGATAATGTCCCCACCGGACTGACGATTTTTCGCCTCGCCTCCAATCCGAAAATCCTCGTGCTCGACTTCGCCTCGCTGCACCAGCAGGGGGAAATGCTGAACCGCGTCGCCGCGCTGATCGAGAAGGCCGGCCTGCCGCGCGACCGCGTGCTGACAGACGACGAACTGAAAGCGGCAATCAGCGAGCGCGGCGATACCGTCGAAACATTCTACTATGGCCACGACTACGCCGCCGCCTCGCTGGTGCGCTTCTTCACGCTGGCCGACAGCCAGCACATCGCACTCAACCCCGAGGAAGAGCGACTGCGCGCCTTGATGCGTCAGGAAGGCTGGTTCGAACCCGGCGTGTCGGCTGGCCTGATCTCATTGCCCGCCGTCGGCGCTGACCCGAAAGTCACGCTGCCGGCGCGCAGCTCGATCCTGCGGCACGAACTCGCGCATGGCGAGTTCTTCAGCAATCCGGCGTACGCGGATTACGTGCATCGGTTCTGGCTCAACGTCCTGACCGGCGCCGAGCGTGACGGCTTCATGAGCTTCCTGGCCAAGGAGGATTACGACCGCGCCGAACAGGTGCTGATGTACAACGAAATGCAGGCCTACCTGATGTTCACCCGCGATCCGCTGTTCTTCACACCGAAGATGGCGGGCATGACACCGCAACGGGCGGCCGAGTTGCGGGTGCATTTCCTGACCGCAATGCCGCCCGGCTGGTTGCACGACCTGCTGGCCAGCTATCAGGATGGCGTCCCCGCACGATAGGAGGACGCCATGCGCTACGGACTGATCATTCGCGGCCAATACCCGCAAGGCGACGACATGCGGCTCCGCCTGCGCGAGGACCTGGACGCGGCGAAGCGCGCCGAAGAGCTCGGCTACGATTGCGTCGCCAAGGGTTCGCACTATAGCTCGCACCCATTCCAGTACATCCAGCAGATCCCCTATCTGACCCAGGTCGCCATGGTGGCGCCGAAACTGCGCCTGATCCCCGGCGTGGTGCTGCTGCCGCTGCACAGTCCGCTGCACGTCGCCGAGGAACTCGCCTCGCTCGATGTCATGTGCGACGGCAAACTGGTGTTCGGCGCCGGCATTGGCTATCGCGAGGTCGAGTTCCGCGCTTTCGGCACCACGTTGAAGCAGGCCGGCAAACGGTTCGAGGAATGCCTGACCGCGGTGAAGCGGCTGTGGACGGAAGACTTCGTCACCATGCAGGCCTCTTACTTCGCGCTGGAAAACGCGAACTGCACCGTACTGCCGGTGCAGAAGCCGATGCCGCCGGTATGGATCGGCGCCAACATCGATATCGGCATCCGCCGCGCCGCGCGCATGGCCGATGCGTGGTTCGTCAATCCGCACAACAAGCTCGCCACCATCGAGCAGCAGATGTCGGTGTACAGGCGCGAACTGGATGCCTGCGGCAAGCCGTTCCCCGCCGAATTCCCGATGGCGCGCGAAGTGTTCGTCGCACGCACGCGCGATGAGGCGCTGCGCCTGGCACGTCCATCATTGGAAACGAAATACAAGGCGTATCGCGCGTGGGGGCAGGACAAGGTCATGCCCGCCAGCGATCACTTCGACCTGAATTTCGACGAGCTCGTCGATGACCGTTTCCTGATCGGTTCACCCGCCGAAGTGACCGAACAGATCATCGCTCTGCGCCGCCGTTTCGGCGTGACCACGCTCATCCTGGGCGTGCACTGGGTCGGCATGCCGCAAAGCCTGGCTCTCGAAACGATGCAGCTGCTCGCCGAGGATGTCTTCCCCGCCGTTGGCTAGGCCGTGCCTCGCGTGTCATTGCGAGGAACGCAGTGACGAAGCAAGCTGGCTCGACTTCGGTAGGAAAAACATGAAACGTCCCATCCGCTGCCTCCTCGCAGCCGACCTCCCTCTGGATAAGTCGAAGCAATGACCACAACGACCTGCATCCGTGATGCCGCCTGTATCGTCGCCTGGGACGCGACCAACAAGCGGCATGCCTATCTGATGGGCGGCGACGTTGCCTTCACCGATGACACCCTGACCTACATCGGCCGCCACTTCGACGGCACCGCCGACGTCACGATCGACGGCACCGATCAGATGGTGATGCCGGGTCTGATCAACCTGCATTCGCATCCGAGCACCGAACCGTTCTATCGCGGCGTGCGCGAGGAACACGGCGTGCCGTCGATGTACATGAGCGGCCTGTACGAACGCTCCGTCGCGTTCCAGCCTGATCCGGTGGCACGCAAGGCCGGCAAGCAGGTGGCGTTCTGCGAAATGCTGTTGTCCGGCGTCACCAGCGTCGCCGATCTGTCGAGCATCGATGAAGGCTGGATCGACATCGCCGCGAACAGCGGACTGCGCGTGTTCCTCGCACCATCCTACGCCTCGGCGCGCTGGTACCTGGATAACGGCTGGGCACTGAAATACCGCTGGGACGAAGCGGCCGGAAAGCGCGGCCTCGATGCCGCGCTGGCATTGATCGAACAGGCATCCGCGCATCCCTCAGGCCGTCTCTCCGGCATCGTCTCGCCGGCGCAGATCGACACCTGCACGCCAGACCTGCTGCGCGACAGCTTCGCCGCGGCCGAAGCGCGCGACCTGCCGCTCACCGTGCATTGCGCGCAGAGCGTCAACGAGTTCCTGGTGATGGTCGATCGCCACGGCACATCGCCGATACAGTTCGCGCGCGATACCGGCATCCTGTCGCCACGCAGCGTGCTCGGTCATGCGATGTTCATCGACGAACATTCATGGGTGCGCTGGCACACGCGCACGGACCTTGCCGCCCTGACCGATACCGGCACGCACGTCGCGCACTGCCCGTCGCCGTTCGCCCGCTACGGCCACACGCTCGAGGACTTCGGGCGTTATCGCCGTGCCGGCGTCAATCTCGGTATCGGCACCGATGTCGCCCCGCACAACGTGATCGAGGAAATGCGCCTGGCCTCGACGCTCGCCCGCGTATCGGCGCGCGACATCAACACCACCAGTGTCGGCGCTCTGTTCCATGCGGCGACGGTGGGTGGCGCGGATGCGCTGGGCCGCAGCGACATCGGCAGGCTCGCGACGGGCGCGAAGGCCGACCTGGTGCTGGTCGATATGGCGAATCCCTGGATGCGCCCGGCGCGCGATCCGCTGCGCTCGCTGGTGTTCACCGCTGCCGACAGGGCCGTGCGCACGGTCTTCGTGCATGGCACCAAGGTAATGGACCAGGGCAAGGTGCTGACGATGGATCATGCCGCCGCACTGCAAGCGGTCGCCGAAGGACAGCAGCGGATGATGCGCGATGCCCCGTCGCGCGATTGGGCCGGCCGCGATGCGGAACAGATCTCGCCACTCAGCCTGCCGGTGCTCGGCAGCAACGAGGCATCAGCATGACCAAGCAACAGGCACGCATCCGTGTCGGTATCGGCGGATGGACCTTCGAGCCCTGGCGCGGAACGTTCTATCCATCTGGCCTGGCACAGAAGCGCGAGCTGGAATACGCCGGCAGCAAGCTGACCTCGATCGAGGTCAACGGCACATTTTATGGCACGCAGAAGCCCGAGAGTTTTGCCCGTTGGCGCGACGAAACGCCGGATGATTTCGTCTTTGCCCTGAAGGGCCCGCGTTTCACCACCAACCGGCGCGTGCTGGCCGAGGCCGGCTCATCGGTCGAGCGCTTCCTGTCCAGCGGCGTGCTAGAATTGAAGCAGAAGCTCGGACCGATCAACTGGCAGATGGCCGCGACGAAGCAATTCGATCCCGAGGATTTCGCTGCCTTCCTGAAGCTGCTCCCGCACAGCATCGATGGTGTCGCGCTGCGCCATGTCGTCGAGGTGCGCCATGCCAGCTTCGCCTGCGCCGAATTCGTCGCCCTGGCGCGCGAACATCAGGTCGGGGTGGTCCTTGCCGACCACGCAACCTATCCGCGGCTGCACGATGTGACCGCGCCGTTCGTCTATGCACGCCTGCAAGACGCCTCCGAGCAACACGCGGCCGGCTATGCCGCAAATGCGTTGGCGCAATGGGAAAAGCGAGCGCGCGACTGGGCCGCGGGCAAGACGCCGAGCGACCTTCCGTTGATCGCACCACCGGAACGCAAGCCGCCAAAATCGCGCGACGTCTTCATCTACTTCATCAACGGCTTCAAGCCGAAGGCGCCCGCCGCGGCGATGACACTGATCGAGCAATTGCGCTGATGGATCGTCTGCTGGACGGATACCGCCGCTTCCGCCGCGATGCATGGCCCGATCGGCGGCGCTTGTTCGAGCTGCTCGCCGACCACGGTCAGCAGCCGCGAGCCATGGTGATCACCTGCGCCGATAGCCGCGTCGATCCCAGCATGATCTTCGACACCGCCCCCGGCGAGCTGTTCGTCGTCAGGAACGTCGCCAGCCTGGTGCCGCCCTACGCACCGGACGCCGCGCATCACGGCACCAGCGCGGCGCTGGAATTCGGTGTGCGCGTGCTCGACGTGCCGGATCTGCTGGTGATGGGGCACGGCATGTGCGGCGGCGTGCGCGCGCTGCTGGAAGGCCCGCCACCGGAAGCATCCGACTTCATCGCGCAATGGATCGCCATCGCCGCGCCGGCAAAGCAGCGCACACTGGCTCAGGCGAACCCGTCCGAGTGGCAGCTTCGCTGCGAGCAGGAGACAGTAAAGCTGACGCTCGACAATCTGCTGACCTTTCCCTGGATCAAGCAGCGAGTTTCGGCAGGCCGCTTACGCCTGCACGGCGCGCATTTCGATATCCGCTCCGGAGAATTGAGCCTCTTCGGATCCGGCGGAACCTTCGCTGTTGTCTAGGCCGTAAACCTCGCTGTCCGGCAGCTTCTGTCGCTAACCATCTCGCCCAATCAACCAGGCGAAGGCACGCCGCACCAAGGCGGGGCCACTCTCTGTCGGCAGATCGCCATGCGCAATCAGAACGCGCTCGATAGGCCAGGCGAGGATCTTGTCGAGTGACGCGCGCGCCGCGCGGCGATTGAGGAAACTCGCACGCCAATCACTAGGTGCGCTGGGATTAGGCGCGACGATACCACCAAACCGAGCCAGGATTCCGCGCCATCCTTTGAACCAGTCGCGCGGAAAATTCTGGATCAGATCGGCGAACAGGGCCGTATGGCTACGGCGATGAAAGAACACGACCTCGGTCAGCGCAAAGCTTCCATGCATGACGACGTGGTCGATGTCGGCCGCCCAATCGGGCTCAACCGCATCGCATAACACGGCATCGAACATCAGGTCCTTGCGCTTGCGCCGCAGTCGCGGCGTTGCGTGGAGGCGAGCCGCTGGGAAGGCGGTCTTCCATTCCGCGAGAAACAGGTGATGCAGGGCATTGGGTGAAACCAGGTGGCGTACCGGACCAAGCGCGGCGACTGAAGCGCGAAGAGATTCAGTGAGCGCAATGGGCGACCAGATGAACAGACCGCCGTCGGATAACCTGATCACTGCCATCCGCGTTGGGTAGGGGAAGCCATGAAACGATGTCACCGGGCCATCGACTACCCAGATCTCACGCCCGAAATGCAGAAGCGGCCCATTCATACGATCAGCATCTTCCCAGCTCGCGGTGGCTGTTCACCGGAGGAACGCGCGGACAAACTTCGGCCCTGGCAAAGCGTCAGATCCTGTCCCATTGCGAAAACTCGGACAGGGTTGCGACCAAGCACACGAGAAATAGCGCGCGCTGGCGGCAAGCAATGCGCGATCGCGCGGCAATTTCGCCTTTGTGACCGCTGATACGCATCGCAGGTATCAGCACTCACCATTTCGTGTCCAAGGCCTTGCGCACCGAAGCGTCGCATCACGTCTCGCGCATGAGTTGCGTTCTGTACGCGGCACAGGTTTCTGCAATGGCGCCTGTTCGGCTTGCCCGGCGGGAACCGTCACATGCAACTCCGTGGGACCAAACGGAATCACTGTGTCGACGTGTTGTGCTCCGGGCGCCAATTGCTGCCTCGGCGTCTGCTGCACAAATCAGAGCGATCATGAATGCACCGGCCCAGGAGGGGCATTCGGCACACTCCATTGAGCGGTTCGTGTCTCAACGCTCCCGTTCACGCCCACGCCATTCGGAAACTTCGAGAGACTTGCAGCGGCGCGGCTGCTTCATCCGGTGGTGCAATGACGCTTCAGTCCGGTTCGGTCGATGCCAAGCGGCAGCCCGCGCGTAGCGACGCGCGTGACGCGAATCATTCCGTGTGATCGCTTGCGCAGCCGGTTGTCATGTCGCCATTTGATCTTTCGCCCGTCGATCCACCCTGACGGCAACAGCGGAGCCTATCGCGCCGCAACGCTCGCATTAAGGTGTCAGCGTCAACGCCCTGAGTTCCTTCCGCGCCGTGCCGAACGTTCCCAGCTGATAGACCGACGCGCCGGCCGCCGAGAACGTAAACGGCGCGAACGGCTCCGCCAGCATCTTGTTCAAATACGTCTCCATCCCCACGCCGATCGTCACGTGCGGATTGAAGCGCTTGCCCGCTGCGTCGGTCACGAAATTGGCGACGTAGCCGATCAGCGATTTCTGGATATCGCGGCCGCCCTCCTCGCTGAAGAACGCCGCTGCGGTTCCCGTCTTCACCGTGAAGGGTTTGACGGCCGCTATCAGTTCATCCTGCAGTCGATGCAGGTCTTTCGTTGGTTCGACAACGATCCCCGCGAGACCCACCGGCGGGGCCGGGATGTAGTAATACTTGAACGCCTTCAGCGTCCACGAAGTGGGCTTTTCCTTGGCCATGACCGCGTTCGCCGCCGCATATACCTTCTCCAGGTCGTCGGTGCGGACAAACTGCTGCAATAGCGAGACATGCGGGTGATGCGTCGCATCCAGCGTGAAGCCCTTCGGAAAATCCTTCAGCAAACGAGCGTTGGCGTCCCTCGCATGCTGAATCATCGTCGCATCCGGCTCGAGCGCGATGTCGATCGCCGTCACCGGTGGCTGTTGTGCGCCGGCCTCTGGTGCAAACGCCACTGCCAACCCGAGCCAAAGTCCAACAGTCACGATGACTTCCACCCGCCCGTGCATGTACTCCTCCTGCGTCGGTGCCCCCTCACCCTGCCGGCGCCGTCTCGAACGCGCGCTCCGCCTGCAGGCTCGCAAGATCGCGGCCCACCGTCACCACCGCAAGCTTCCTGCCATTCTGCCAGAACGTCACCGTGCAGTCCCGAGCGCTCGGGTCGCCATCGACCTCGACACGATCCCATTTCTCCGCGTGGCCGACATAATTGATCGCGGTGTCGTAGTGCTGGCTCCAGAAGAACGGCACGGCATCGAACGGCTCCTGCCGTCCGAGCATGTTGCGAGCGGCCACCTGGCCCTGGCGTTCGGCAACCACCCAGTGCTCGACGCGAATGCTTTGGCCGCTATGTCGATCCGGCCATCGCGCGATATCGCCGGCGGCATAGATGTCCGGCGCACTGCTGCGCAGATGCGCATCCACCGTCACACCGCGATCGATCGCCAGTCCGGCTTGTTCCGCCAGCGCCAGTTCCGGCCGCACGCCGATACCCACCACAACAAGGTCGGCGGCAAGCCGCTCGCCGGTCGAAAGCGTGACAGCGTCCTTCGCAATCGCGGTCAGCGTGGCGCCGAGATGGAATCTGACGCCCTGCGCCTCGTGGATCGCGCGAACCATGTCACCGATCGCTGCCCCCATGACGCGTTCCAGCGGCCGCGCCTCAGGTGCCACCACATGCACCTCCAGGCCGCGATGCCGCAACGACGCGGCTGCCTCCAGCCCGATGAAGCTGGCACCGACAACGACGCAGCGCTTTGCCGTTTCGGCATGCGCAATCAGCGCATTGCTGTCGGCAAGCGTGCGCAGGACATGCACGTGCGGCATGTCGGCACCGGGTATTGTCAGCCCGATCGGCTTCGCACCCGTCGCCAGTAGCAACGCGCCATACGGAACCCTGCTGCCGTCTGCCAGCGAAACCGTGTGCGCCGCTGCATCGATCGCCGTCACGCGCGTGTTGAGCCGCAGGTCGATCGCGTGCTCGGCATAGAACTCAGCCGGCCGCAGCGGTATCCAATCCGCCTCCGCGGTCCCGGCCAGATAATCCTTCGACAAATTCGGCCGGTCGCATGGCGGCGCCGCATCCGCGCTGAGCAATGTCAAGGACCCCGAGTAACCTTCGCGCCGCAGCATCTCGGCCGCCGCGTTGCCCGCCGCACCCCCTCCCACGATAACGATGGAGGACGGCAGCCCGGCGGGCGACAGCTTCACCGGAGCGCTCTCCGGCAGAGCCTCGCGCACGAAAGCCTTCCCGTCCCGCTGCTCGACACGCCACGTCTTCAGATCGTTCAGCGCCGGCGGACGCAGCGCGCGGCCAGTGCGCAGGCTGAAACAGGCGTGGTGCCAAGGGCAGCGGACCGTGTCGCCGGCCAGCAGTCCTTCGTCCAGTGGCGCACCATAATGTGTGCAGGTCGCCCCGACCGCGAACAGCTCTCCCGCCACGCGCGCCAGCAGCACCGGCTCGCCGCCGACGTGCCCGCGCAGCATCGCATCGTCAGCCAGGTCCTTCAGCGCCAAGCCCTGGCTGAAATCGGGACCTTTCGGTTGCGAGGTGTCCTCGGACATTCCATCCCTCCTGCCCATTCGCTCTGGCATGAAGAGATGGGGCGATCTTCAGCGGATGAAGCGCCGAGGCGATCACAACCTCGGCCACCCTCGCGGACCCGCCGCTCGGATGCGTTCCTCAGTCGTCGGCAGGGTGGAAGTAGTCAACGAACAGCTGGTAGCAGTCATGCGTCGCTGCGCGCTTCACATAGCGCGATTGGTGTTTGACGAAGCCGCGGATGATGTCGTCGCGGCGTATGGTGCGGTTGTCGCGGAATTCCTCCAGCGACGAACTGCAGTTGCGCATGACATGAGGATCGTTCTGCCATCTGCAGGACGCGTACGTGATCGTGTCCAGCAGCTCGTGCCGTTCATCGGTACGCTCAAGGTATGAATCGACCAGTGCGCAGGACCGTGGTGCATCCTGCGCCAGCACGTACTTCGTCAGCACCGGCAGCAGCCGGTCCACGGCAATCCCGTCGGCCCAGTCGCGATACGCCTGACGCGGTTCCAGCGCGAAGTTCGCGTCGCGCGGGAATGTCGCGTTCGACCGGATGGTGTCGTTCATGAAGCGGGCGCCCAGAAAGACACCCTTCACCTGATGCGGATTGTCATGATTGCGCGACCACGACTGCACCACGTTCATGTAGTCCAGGGCATGTGTCGGGTGCAGGAACGCATGCGGATTCTCCAGCACATCGATGAGATAGCGCTGAAAGCAGACGACGACGGCGTCGCCCACATCCAATATCCCGGCGCCCTGCTTGAACAGACCCATGATGGCGGCATTCACATCGTACGGGCCGCCCGACAGCAGCACCTCGGTCAGCTGGTCGAGATCCCGGTTGCTGAATGGCCTGCCCGACCGTTTGGCGATCGACGCCTGGTCCGGCAGTTCGGTGCGGCAGATGTTGCTGATCTCGTTCCACAGCCCGTGCAGATGCGGCGAGCACGCCAGGTCAGGCACCACGGTGTACATCAGCTCATGTGAGTCGTCCCAGCCCAGGTAGTCCGCGATGTCCACCAGGGCACGCGCGCGCAGCGCCTTATGGCCGATATTCTGATAGCCGCCGCGATTGATGATGGTGTCCTGCAGATCGATGATGCCGGAAAACAGGATCGCATCCTTCAGCCGCTCCCGGTGTTCCGGCTCCCGCGCCAGCCCGAGGAACAGCCCGTAGGCTTCCTCTTTGTCTCCCTCGGCGATCGCCCAATTCATCCGTACCAGACGATCGTCCACGCTGCCGTCGACAATCGGGGCATGATCCTCGAAATAGATCTTCGGCACATTCCATGCAGGGCCATCGAAGCGGTCGGCGCCCTCGTCTGATCCGGGGAACTTGCGATTGCACTGTTCGGCATCGCGCGCGTAGTGCCCGGGGAATTGGCAGATCACCTGTTCCCACACGTTCAGGCCTTGCGGCACGTACCACATCGCCTGGACATCCGGCAGCACGCCGCGTCGTCCGCCGAGTTCGCGTGTCAGGGCGATCGCGCCGCGCCAGCCCAGGATGGTGTGATCGTAGTTCACGCCGCGCATTTCACCGCTCGGCAGACGCATCATATGCGATGGCACCTGGACATAGGGCGCCGCGGCGGCGATCGCTTGTTTGATCATGCTTTTGAGCGGACGATCCTGCTCGGCGATCAGGCGGCAGAAAGTGGTTGTCGCCTCGCGGTAGCGCACCCCCTGGATCTCATCGCGAAGCCGATCGACCGTTGCGGTACCTTGCGCCAATGCCATCAAACCCTCCGAGCTTCATCGGAGAGCTTGGCCTTGGTGTCTCGGGCGTCATTGACCTGGATCAAACGTTACGCAGTCGGACCAGGAGGCCTCCGCACTATCGGTGCGAGCAAAGAAGTGGCCACGATCGTAACCGGGATAGGTCTGTGACCAGACGCCTCTCAGGAACCCGGCCATGCGTTGTTTGTCGCGCGTGCTTGCGGGTTCGCTACGCGAGAGACCCCAACCGCAACCACGCGATCCTCGGTGCCGCTCGCCGTTGCTCCGGCCGCCGATGACGCGTGGTCGACCATGACATTCAGTTCGGCGTCGCGATGCTGCGGTTCACGGAACGTGACGGTCAGCAGCTCCGACGGTGATGCGGTCATGCGCGCATAGGTGCTTCTGCGCTGCTGATGCTCGTCGTATCGTCATGGCCGGGCACGGCCCGGCCATCCACGTCTTTCGTCCTATGCTAAACGCCAACCCATTGCCGTGGCATCCTCGGCGCTCGAATTGCCCGACGGATTTTCCTGCAACCACCGATGGACACCGATCAACACCGATGATTTTCAGCTCGCCGGAGGCAGGCTGCCCTTATGTCCGATCGAGCGCCGCTTCCACGCATCGCATCATCCGCTCCCGCAACGCGGGGCTCCCCGGCGGTCCGAGCAGCACGCGGACATAGATGATCGGCAGATATGCCTCCACCATCGCTGTCAGCGCCGCGGCTGACATGCCGGCCAGCCGGGCGTACTCGCATTGCGTGGCTGCATTGACGGCCCGCGGCCGCGCCGGATCATCGACCCGTTCCGCGGCGAGCTCGCAAAGGCAGACCTGACAGCACGCAAGGTCGAGGCCGGCCGGCGCACGCGTCGCACCGCCCCAGTCGATGAACTTCGGACCATCCGCGGTCATGATCACGTTGCCCGGATGTAGGTCGCCATGGCACAGCGTGTCCCCCGGCGGAAGCCGCTCGATCAGGCGTGGAATGCCTGCAGCAATGTGCTCCGGGAACGTGCCGGAGAGCCGCGACGATCCCGCCAACGTCTCGCGCAGCGAAAGCACATCCGGCGGCGCGGCCATCCTGTGCACCGACAAGGCGATGGCCGCGAGGATCGCGCCGGTCTGTTCGCGCGTCATGCCGCCGCTTCGCCCAAGCTGCACAAGTGTCGGCCCGTCGAGGCGCTGCAGCACGACGCCGAAGCGCCCCTCCACCGTCACCTCGTCGAACACCTCGGGTGCCGGCGCGCCGGCAGCGAAGGCTGCGCGGGTCATTCGCGCCTCCCACCAGCTATGCCGCCGCTCGAAGCCGGCCTTGAACAGTTTCACGACCTGACCCGGCGCCCAGTCGTGCACGTCCGAGTAAGCGCCTTCGCCGATCTTCTTTCCGAGCGATCCCTGCATCAGCCGTTCTCTATACCCTGCTGCACAAGTGGCTCATGACCTTTTATCTGCAGTCATCCAGCAAGAAGCGCATCAGTTCAGATCAATTCATGCGAAGCCTGGGAAGTCAGCTTGGTTCCTTTCGCATCGCGCCGGGGAAGCAATGCGTGCAGGCGGTCTGGCGTCTCCTGTGAGCGGCGATGGTGGCGTTGTAGAGATGAATGAGGTTTACCACGGCAAGCCCGAGACGCCAGTTCGTCTGTCGCGCGGGCGCGTCCCTGAGCATACCAAGAAGGGGCTCTCAGGTCCGGCAGGCAAGCGTGTAATTATCTCCCTTGTCGAGCGTAGTGGAGAAGTCCGGAGCTTCCGTTCTCTCAGCGGGCAAGGCGACAGTTACACGGATCGTGCGCGAAAGTGTGACCAAGGAGGCGCGGCTTTACACGGATGAAAGCGGATTCACGCTGGTATCGACACCCATGCAAAGAAGCCTGATACCGTATGCAGTCGGCCAAGGAATGCGCACGCCGCGAAGGCCCCGATCTGATTGCCACAAACTCGGCCGAAGCCTTCTAGGGTAGCTTCACTCATAACACGATTGGCATCTACCAACACTGCGCGGAAACGCATCTGCGCCGCTATTTGCCGAATGCGACTTTCGGTACTACAACCGGATTGAGGCTGGATTACAGCGATATGGCGCGCGCACTTGCGGCCCTTCGATTTAGGCGGCGGGAATCGAGCCCACATCTCTCGATTGAGAATCCAGCGTCCCACAGTTAGACTACGCATTTATGACTTGGGATCTCACTCCCGACTACGTCAAGCGCCCCCTTGGCCCTAGGAATGGCAAGGATGGCAAGTATGACGGTTTCGGTCTTTGCATATACTGCAAAGGACAGTCTACCTCGCTGCGGAGGGAGCACATTTATCCTAAGGGGCTGGGAGGAGTGTTAGAAATTAGGGATGCGAGTTGCAGGGAATGCGAGCAGGAAACGCATGCCTTCGAAGGCCGGGCTATGCAGGCTCTCTTGCTCCCTCGCTTGATTGAGGGATTTAAAACTAGTCAGCCACAGACCATCCCCTTGCAGCGAATTCAGAATGGCTCTTGGGTAGACGTGCAAGTTGAACACTCAGGACATTACGCCCGGGCTAATATGCCCGTGTTCCTCCCCGCAAAGGCGTTTCTCGGGACATCACCTAATGTTCTCTCTAGACCGCTTCTCAGCAACGTCACCGCGACGCTTGATGATGAACTGCTGCCTCCACTAACTCCAGTGTCAAACCAACCGGCGTTAGCAGGAGAAGGGGCTACTGCGGAACTAATTGACCCGGACTCAATGTCATTCGCCAGAATGATAGCTAAGATTGCATACTGTAACGCCATCGTTAGAATAGGCATGGACGCCTTCAATTCACTGATTCCAGATTTCGTGCGGTATCCACAACCGACATTACTCGGCGCAAAATTCCTAAACTTTGGCGCCGATTACTTCGTTGGAACCGATTATCCAATTTTGCAAGAACCGGATTCCTCTCGATCCAGGATTGATGTTGGAAGTTGGATTTTTGGTTCGAGAGTTTTCATCTTCGGCAGAGTGAGATTATTCGCTGATCGGGGAGCGCCGATATATCACGTCTGCTTGGGAGACCCCACCGGGGCAGGGTGGCTCGAGTTCCCTAGCTCCCCAAGTAGGTGCAACACCCAATAAGCCAGCGCAACGGCATGTTGAAAGATTAGACTAACCCATGTCTTGGGCGGGCTAGGGGCATCCGCGCGCGTGATATGGCTGGGATAATATTCCTTGACACCCAAAATAACTTTCAGTTAGCCTCACTCCCATGGACGCCCCAGCCTCCACGCCCATCCCCAACAACATCGCCCTGTTCCTCCACGCCGTCCGCACGCTCCTCGGCTACGGCATCCACCTCATCGACACCGTCCGCCATCGCGCCACCACCCCCAATTTCAACGCTATCGCCGCGTGCTTCGGCACAGCCAACCTCTCCACCATCCTCGCCCACCTCAACCGCGGCATCCAACGCGCCGCCGCACTGGAGCGCCTGCTGGTCATTCGCGCCGCCACCGGCCGCGACATCGACATCGTCGAACGCCGCATCCACGTGCCACCGTCACCACCCGCCGCAACAGACGCGCCGACACCGCAGCCCGCCCCACGCACACTCGCGCCACGCTCGTCCCGGCCGGTCAACCACGACGATCCCGAACTCTTCATGCCCACGCTCCGCGACCTCGAGCGCCAGATCCGCCGCCGTCCGCTCGGCCGCACCATCCTCGACATCTGTCTCGATCTCGCCGTCGTCCCCGGCTTCTGCACCGGCGAATTCTGGAACGAGCTGTTCGAGATCATGCACGCCTTCGGCGGCAGCGTTGCCACGCTGATGCAGCAGAAATCCCGCCGCGAGCAGGCCTTCGCCAAACAGCAGGACAGCAATCCCCACAGCAACTGGGATTGGTTACGTCTGAAACGAGACGCCGCCCGGCAGGTTCTCGGCTTCTTCATCGGCGAGCCGCCGGTCAACCCGCTCACACCGGATGCGGCGATCGCCACCGGCCCGCCGTGAACCGTCGCGGAACGCCGCCGCTACGCGCCCCGCACCTTCGCCAGCAGCTCCAGATGCCGCTCGTGCTCGCCGGCGAAACGCAGCACCAGATCGGTGGCGCCCGCTCGTGCATACCCATCCAGCCACTCGGCCACACCCGCGGCACTGCCCGAGTACACCGCCTGGCGTTGCCGCAGCACCGCGGCCGGCGCGCCGTAATAGCCCTCCAGGAAAGCGTCCATCCGCGCATCCGCACGCGCCGCGTCATCGTCCAGCGTCAGCGTCAAGTACATCGCCGCCGACAGCTGCGACGGATCGCGCCGGGCCGCCCGCGCAACCGCCTTCACCTCACGCCACTGCGCTGCGAACTCCACCGCATCCGGCGCATTGGGAAACCAGCCGTCGAACGATTTGCCGACGCGTTGCAGGCTCGCCGGCATATTGCCGCCGATCCATATCGGCGGACCGCCGGACCGATACGGCACCGGCGCCAGCGTGCCGCCGGTCAGCGGCCACCGCCCGTCCCAGTCCACCGGCGCGCCGGTCCACAGCGCGCGGCACAACCGCAGCCCGTCCATCATGCGTCCGACACGCTTGTCGAACGGCACGCCGCACGCGGCGAACTCGGCGCGGATGTTCGGCACGTCGCGCGCAATCCCAACCCCAAGGATGAAGCGGCCCTCCGACACCTGGTCCAGCGTCGCCACCTGGTGCGCCAGCAGCACCGGATTGCGCAGCGCCGGCAACAGCACCGCGGTGCCCAGCGCGATGCGCGGCACGCGTCCCGCCACGCCGGCCAGCAACGTCAGCGGATCATGCCGCGGCCGCGCCAGTACCGAATCGCCGACCCACACCGAGTCGTAACCCAGCGCTTCGGCGCGCGCGGCAAGATCCAGCAGCGGCGCCGTCCGCGGTTCGCTCGCCATGATCCGTTCGCGTGTCGGCAACAGGTAGCCGAAGCGGGGCGCCATTCACTCGCCTCCAGTGCGCAAAAAACTTTCCATTGCCGCAAGCTCGGCATCCAGCGCGCGGCGGAACGGCGCATCGCGCGGCCGCGCGCCGATGAAGCCCAGGTCCACGTCCAGCCGCCCTTCGGTCATGCCGACATTCGCCCAGCCTATGATATCGTAGCCCCACAACAGCGGCATCGCGTAATAGCCGTACTGACGTTGCTCGGGCTTGGTGTAAGCCTCGAAGCGATACGCCCAGCCCCACACATGCTCGAAGCGCCGGCGCTCCCAGACGATGGGATCGAATGGGGCAAGCAGGCGCACGCGGTCCGGCGCACCTCGCCGTGCCGCATCGCCGGCCGGCCACAGATAGCGCACGCCATCGACCTCGCCGCTTTCCAGCTCGCCCGAGGCAACCAGCGCCTCCACCGTGTCGCGCCATCCCCCCAACCCGGGTGCGCCGCGCCCCAGCAGGCCGAAGGTCGATGCCAGCCCGGCCTCGTTCATCGGCGCCAGGATGCGCGCGACCAGCATCACCAGTTGCCGCCGCCGCTCCTCCGGCGACAGCGATTCGGCGAACGGTGTCGCCGCTTCGTAGATACGAATGCCATCACGCCGCCCGTGCACGCGCAGCAGCCCATGATATTGCAGGCTCTGCAAGGCGCGCGTCGTCGCCTTGGAGAACCCGCCCCAGCCGTTGACCGCGCGCTCCTTGCCGAAACGCTCCTCCAGTTCCCTTGGATGCGTCGGACCACGGTCCCGCACGAACGCCAGTACTTCCGCGGCAAGTTCACCCGGCACCTGCCAGCTTCCCTCATCGGGCCGGGGATGCAGCAGCGCCATCGTCTCGCGCGGCATGAAGCCATAGGCGTACAGGAAATCCTCCTCCAGCCCCAGACGGCGGAACCGCCGCTCCAGGTCGCCCGCCCGGGTACTCGGCCACGCGGTGCCGCAGGATCAGGTCCTGCGCCCGGGCCGGCGCGCGGATCGGATCTGCCTGCACGAATCCCGTGCTCGCCACCGCGCGGCCGAGCGTCACCGGCGGCGACAGCGACGTGAGCACTGCCTGGCGGCGCAGCGCGGCCAGCGTCAGCTTGCGGCGCATCAGCGTAATGGCGGCACCTCGTGGTGGTTGACCACCTGCAGAGTGACTGCCGAACCATCGCCCCCGCAAGCACCCGGACACGGCACCCCTTCCCGAACCGCGTTTCGTCCCCATCCTCCACCGGTCAACCAAACAACTGGGGAGAAAGAAAAGTGCTGACCCGCCTCTTGCCGCTGGCGCTCGCCGCCGGATTGCTGACCGCAACCGCGATGGCGCAGACCGCGCCGCCCACCCGGATCCGCGGCACCATCGTGGCGCTCAGCGGTCCCAACCTGACTGTGCAGACGCGCGAAGGATCCAATGTCGATGTAACGCTGAATGACCCGCTCACCGTGCGCACGGTGACGCGCGTGCCGCTCGACGGCATCAAGCAAGGCACCTATGTCGGCATCGCCAGCCGGACCGGCGCCGACGGCCAGGCTCAGGCGATCGAGGTACTGGTATTCCCCGAAGCAATGCGCGGCGCCGGCGAAGGTCACTACGCGTGGGACCTCGAGCCCGGCAGCATGATGACCAACGCCAACGTCAGCGCCGTGGTGCAGGCAAAATCCGGCAACACGCTGACGCTGACCTACAAGAACGGCAACACGCAGATCGTCGTCCCGCCCGACGCGCCAATCGTCGAATTCGCACCCGCCGAGCGCGCCGATCTGAAGCCCGGCGAAAAGGTGATGTTCGGCGCCAGCAAGAACGCCGAGGGCAAACTCACCGCCAGCTCCGTCACCGTCGGGACCAAAGGAGTCGCACCGCCGATGTAGCGCCGGTTGACCGCACACGGCCTGTGCTGCGACGCTCCTCTGTCACGCCGCAAAGACGGCGGTCATGCGGAGGAATCATATGGCCCAGACAATCGAGGGCTTCGTCGGCGCGTCGCTCGACGAAGCCCGCATGAGCCCGATCCATTGGCGCGTGTTTTCGCTGATCGCCGCCGGCTATTTCTTCGATGTCTGCGACTATGTGATCTTCGGCGCATTGATCCCCGACATGGTGCGCACTGGCTTCGCCACGCCGGTGCAGCTTGCTACCGTCGGCAGCGCCACGCTGTTCGGCCTGTTCGTCGGCACGCTGGCGCAGGGCGAGTTCACTGACCGCTTCGGCCGCAAGACGGTGTACCAGTTCAACCTGCTGCTGTACGGCATCGCCACCATCGCGGCAGCGTTCTCGCCGAACTACATCTGGCTTGCCGTGCTGCGCTTCGTCGCCGGCATCGGCCTCGGCGCCGAACAGCCGCTGTGCTTCGCCTATGCAGGCGAATATGCACCGCGCAACATCCGCGGCCGTTTCATCGCCGGCGTGCAGATGATCGGCGGCGCCTGGTCATGGCCGCTGTCGACGCTGTTCGCACTTGCCTTCCGCGACACGCTCGGCTGGCGCGGCATCTGGATCGTCATCGGCGCCTGCGCGCTGGTGGTGTTCCTGTTCCGCTTCTCGTTGCCGGAATCACCACGCTGGCTGGCCACGCACGGCCAGGGCGAACGCGCGCTCGACCTGCTGCAACGCATGGGCATAGCCCGGCCACGTGAAGCACTGACCACCGACGCGGCCAGCAACACGCACAGCGATCCGATCCTGGTGGTGTTCCGCGATTATCCGGGCCGCGTGATCGCCGGCATGATCTGCTTCGTCGCGTTCTTCGGTGTCGCGCTGGGCCTCGGCACCTGGCTGCCCAACATGATGGCCGAACGCGGCATGACGATAACCAAGTCGCTGACCTACACGTTCGGCATGACGCTGGCGTTTCCCTGCGCCAGCCTGTGCATGATGTACGCGCTCGACCATTTTGGCCGCAAGGCGACAGCCATCGTGGCGTTCGTCCTCGCCGGTGTGTTCGCTATCGGCTTCGTCAACGCCGGTAGCGACACGATGCTGCTGGCGGTGGGCTTCTGCATGATCTTCTTCATCCAGCTGGCCGGCAACTCGATGCAGATCTTCGCCTCCGAGGTGTTCCCCACCAACGCGCGCGCATCGGGCTTCGGCATCGCTCAAGGCGCCGGGCGATTGGGGACCGCATTCATCATTCCCGCGATCCTGTGGATCCAGACAGGTTACGGGATCAACGTGGTGTTTATCGCGGTGGCGACAGTTCTGGTGATCGCGGCATTCACAGTGAAGCTGCTGGGACCGGAATCGCGCGGCGTCGCGCTGGACGTCCTGGCGCCGCCCACCGGCTGATCGAAGGGAAATCCGTATCAACCCGCCGCCGGCTGCGTCTCATATACCGTCGCGCTGATCGGCAGCGTGATCCATGGCTGTTTGCTTCGCGTCCAGAAATGCGCTGTCGGGTTCAGCCATGCCGTGTCATCCAACGTGCCGCCGCGCACGATCCGCACAAGGTCCGGATGATCGGTCCCTGGCCGTGCATTGCCGAAGAGCCACGTTCCGCAATCCGGGCACGTCCATCTGCTCTTGATGCGTCCGCCAGCCGTCACGCCGCCGGGCACTGAACGTGCGTCCTTGCCTATCACCCTGAATGCCTTTTCCGGCACAACCATGCCAATCGAGAACGCACTGCTGGTGATGCGCTGGCAATCGGTGCAGTGGCACGCATAAACCATGATCGGCGCAACACCGATCTCGTAGCGGATTGCACCGCAGATGCAGCCTCCCATCAGTGGCAGCTTCATCCCGCTTCGCCTTTCGTCATCTCTTGCGTCTGGCCACCGGCCCTATGGTTACAGTCGATACATGGCAGTGAACTGGGCCACACAGCGCCATCATCGATGGCTGCTATGACTGCGTCGTTGCAACACGTCAACGGCAGGAGGAAACAGATGAAAATCGTCAACGTCCGCGTTCCGCCGAAGCTCAACCTTGAGCAGGCACAGAAAGTCGTCGCCAACGTCATGGGCAAGCTGGGCCACACCGGTTGTTTCTCCGGCTTCGATGTGCGCTTCACCGAAGCCGTCGATTTCGCTGTCCAGGCGAACCTCGAGGTGCGCGAGATCGCTCCCTGATCAATAATCACGCCTTCCGGGCGCCGCGCCTCGGTCCCGGCGCGATCTATCTGCCCGCACTCGATCGGCTGTTCCGCAATAACGCCGATTTGGTGCGGGTGGTGGAGATCGAGCCGCAGACGCTTTGGACCAAGGGCACGGCGCCCAATGCGATGCCACGCGGCAGTGCCGCGGAGCTGCGCGAGCTGACAACGCTGCCGCAGCATATTCTGACGCACGGTATCGGCTATCCAATCGGTGGCACGATCTGTGACCAGGAACAGCACATCGATGAGTTCCGCCACTGGACACAGCAACTCCACGCACCGTGGACCAGTGAGCACCTCAGCATCCTGCATGTGGCAACCGAGCATGGTCCGCAGCCATGCGGGTTCCTGATGCCGCCACTGACGCACAGGTAGCGCTAGCCGCGCAGAACATCCGTCAGCGCAAAGCGAAGATCGGTCACCCGTTCGCATTTGAAACCGGCGTGAACTATTTCGCGCCGCAACCAGGTGAAATGCCCGACGGCGAATTCTTCGCCTCGATCGCCGAGGCGGCCAATTGCGGCATCTTGCTCGATCTCAACAATCTTTGGGTCAATGCGAAGAACGGCCGCGCCGCCGTCAGCGACGTGCTCGCACAGCTTCCGTTGGATCGTGTGTGGGAAGTGCACCTCGCTGGCGCGACCTTCGCGCACGGCCATTGGCTCGATGCCCATTCCGGCGGGATCGAACCGGAACTCGCGATGATCGCCGCCGATATCATTCCCGATCTGCCGAATCTCGGTGCGATCATCTTCGAGATCGCGCCCGATCGCGTCGCGCGTTTCGGCGCGGCCGCGTATCTGCGCGAGATGGAGACGCTGCACCGCTTGTGGGAGACAGCGTCGCAATCGGCCGTGGCATCAACACCGGAGCATCCCACCGGCAGCGGCTTCAACGGACCGTCGCCGCACGAGTGGGAGCAATGGATCGCTGGCAGGATGCTGCCCGGACATCTGCGCCCAGTTGCCGCCGGACATGATCCGGCAAGCGAACGCGCCATGGTCCTGTACACCGAGCTGGCCAAGGAGTTCCGCTTCGGCGCGATCTCCGATCTGCTCCGCAACAGCATCCGGCTGCTCTTGCTTTCACTTGGCGAGACCGGCGTGCGCGAACTGCTCGATGTCTATACATCGAGCGTGCCGTCCGCCGCGTTCCCAAGCGACGAAGCACTGCGCTTCCGTTGCTTCCTCGCCACGCGCGATCTCCATTTGCCGGGGTTCCGCGATACGCTTGCTTTCGAAGCGGCTTCGATCGAGGCCGCGGCGGACAACCGGACCGTGCGGGTCGCGTTGTCGCGCGATATCGACACGCTGCTCGCCGATATCGCCGCGGGCCGCATGCCCGCCGCTTGCGATACTCAGGCTATGACGCTGGAAATCGGCGTCGACCCGCAGCCATTCGTACGGCCGGCCGAGGCGAACGGATCAGCAGCGTAGCTGACCGCCGTCAGGCAAAGCCCATCGGCCGGGGCGGTTGGGCCCGCTGCTGACCGATTACACGCGGCCAACGCGGATGCAACACGCGCAACTGGCCAACTCGCGTCGCCAACCAGCTTCAGCGTGCCCACCATGTTGCGGACCTGGTGGTGCAGGAAGCTGCGCGCCTCGGCGATGACATCGATGAAGTCGCCGTCGCGGCGCACATCAAGCCGATCAAGCGTGCGCAGCGGAGATTTCGCCTGGCAGGCCGCCGCGCGGAAAGAGGAAAAATCGTGCCGCCCCAGCAGCGTCTGTGCCGCCGCATGCATCGCCTCGGCATCCAACGGGGCCGGCAGATGCCAGACACGCCCGGCGAGCAGCGCCGGCCGCGCGCGGCGATTCAGGATCCGATACCGGTACGCGCGCCCAATCGCAGAGAACCGGGCACTCCAACCATCGGGGACGCGTGCCGCGCGCAGCACCACCACCGGATGCGGTTTCATGTGATAGTTCAGCGCATCGCGCAGCTTGATGGCCGAAAGCGCCCGCGTGAGTTCCAGTTGCGCCACCTGCCCTTCCGCGTGCACGCCTGCGTCCGTGCGGCCCGCCACCACGGTCGCCACCGGCGCATTCCCATTGAGCTTCGCGGCCGCGGCCTCCAGCACCGCTTGCACCGAAATCCCCGCCCCCTGCCGCTGCCAACCGACAAACGGCCCGCCGTCGTACTCCAGCAGCAGGGCCCATCTGTGCATCCGCTACCCGCCGAGCATCGTGCCAGCCGTCACCGCGTGCCCACGCAGGAATGCCTCGGCCGCCATCGCGGGCCGGCCGGCCAGTTGCACCCGAGTCAGCCGCAGCGCTCCGCTGCCACACGCAATGGTCAGCCGATCGTCCAGCGCAATCCCGGCCGGCCCATTTCCGACGGCAGGTTCGACGCGCAGCACCTTCAGCACCGCACCGTGCAACGAGGTGAACGTCCCAGGCCACGGATCGAACGCCCGCACCTGCCGCTCGATCCGGGCCGCCTCATGTGCCCAATCGATGCGGCCGGCATCGCGCGTCAGTTTCGCCGCATACGTCACCCCCTCCTGCGGCTGCGGCACCGGCGCGGGCGCCTCGGCGAGGCCCCGCAACACCAACCGCGCGCCCAATGCAGCCAGGATGTCATGCAACTCCGCCGCGGTGGTTGCCGGCCCTATCGGTACAGCCTGTTGCAACAGCATCGGCCCGGTATCGAGCCCGGCATCCATCTGCATGATGGTGATGCCGGTCTCTGCATCGCCAGCCAGTACCGCCGCCTGGATCGGTGCGGCGCCACGCCACCGTGGCAGCAGGCTGGCGTGGATATTCAGGCAGCCGTGACGCGGCGCGTCCAACATCGCCTGTGGCAGGATCAGCCCGTAGGCCGCCACCACCGACGCATCCAGCCGCAGTGCCGCGAAGGCCTCTGCTTCGCCGCGCAGCCGCGCCGGGGTGCGAACCGCGAGTCCAAGTTCCTCCGCGGCCACATGCACCGCGCACCGGCGCACCGCGTGGCCGCGCCCGGCCGGACGAGGCGGCTGGCAGTAGACCGCTGCGATCTCGTGTCCGGCCTCGTGCAGTGCCCGCAGCGCCGGCACCGAAAAATCCGGGCTGCCCATGAACGCGATGCGCATGGGCTACATCGCCTCGGCGCGCTTCTGCCGCAGCTCCTTGGCCAGCCGCCGCAGGATCATGTTGCGCTTAAGCGCCGACAGATGGTCGACGAACAGCACACCATCCAGATGGTCGATCTCGTGCTGCATGCAGGCGGCCAGCAGCCCCTCGGCCTCGATCTGCCGCTTGGCACCTCCAACATCGGTATACCGCACCGTCACGCGTGCCGGGCGCGTCACGTCGGCATATTGCCCCGGCAGCGACAGGCAGCCCTCTTCCCGGGTCGCCAGCTCCTCGCTCCGCGCGATCACCTGCGGATTGATCAGAGTGATCGGATCGGGTTTGTCGTTTGCCATCAGGTCGATCACCGCGAAACGGAGGCCGACGCCCACCTGCGGCGCGGCGAGACCGATGCCGGGCGCCTGATACATCGTGGTGAACATCCGCGGCAGCAGCGCGCGAACCTGCTCCATATCGCCCGTCCCCACCGGACGCGCCCGCGCCTTCAGGATCGGCTCGGGCACCAGCAGTATCGGCAAGGTCTCAGCCATCGCAGTCATATCGGGCATGTAGCGGTGCCGTCTGATGCGATCAACGTCAGGCCCCCTTGCAACCGCGCCCGCCTCTGCCAAGATTCTCGCAAGCCGGAATGCCGCCAAGGGTTCCGGTGACGCTTCGCTCTCAGGAGGGGGCCATGACGACGAGGATGTTTGCCTCACCGTTGTTTCTGGGTTTCGACCATCTCGAGCAGATGCTCGAGCGCGCGGCGAAAACCTCGTCCGACGGATACCCACCTTACAACATCGAGCAGACCGCACCGACTGGGCTGCGCATCACGCTCGCGGTTGCCGGATTCACCATGGATGACCTGCAAATTACGCAGGAAGACAACCAGTTGGTAATCCGAGGGCGTCAAACTGACGACAGCCAAGGGCGCGTCTTCCTGCATCGTGGGATCGCAGCGCGGCAGTTCCAGCGGGCATTCGTGCTCGCCGAGGGGATCGAGGTGAAGGGTGCGTGGCTCGACAACGGGCTCCTGCACATCGACCTGGTTCGGCCGCAACCCGAGCCGCGGGTGAAGACCATCCAGATCAGCCGCTCCACCGGCAACGGCAGCGGGCGGGTCAAGATGGTCAACAGCCAAGAAGGGCAGGAATAAGGCCCAGCTCGACACGACGGCGCCGCAAAAGGCGGGCCAAATCACCAAAAGCCGCGGTGCTGCTGACACAGGCCGCTGCTCGGAAGGAGCCAGACGATGAATACCAACAATAATACCAACACTATCGAACCGGCGGCCGAGGCCGCGGCCATGGCTGCTCTGGTAGACATTCGGCACATCTCAGCCGAGCAGCTTGGCCAGCTCGGCATGCAACAGATCGCCTATGTGAAGGCGGTGGTGGTCAATGGGACCGAAGCGTTCGCGATTTACGCCGCCGACGGCACGCCAATGGCGATCGCTGGTGACCGCGACGTCGCGATGGCCGCGATCCTGCAGCACGAGATGGTGGCCGCGCAGGTCCACTGACCGGCCGGGCACAGGCGATTGGAACCACTGAGGCGCTGATACGGCCTCATCATTCGGGACGGCGGCAGGGAAGCCGCCATCCCGGGCCGTGTTTATTGGCAGTCACATCCCATCTTGCCGGCGCCTGCGCCGCTCGACCGTGAGGCGTCGGAACTCGTCAGTGTCGTCGGCACGGCCAGAGCCAGCAGAGCCAGCAGAACCAGAATCCGCATGAAAGCCTCCATGGGGTTTATGCGGCGCTAACGCCGCAACAGCGGATACCTCTGCTCCGACAGTTTTATTCCCATAGGGCCAAATCAGCTGCGGCGGCTCGCTACTCGCTGGGATCGATCCAGCCGATGTTGCCGTCGCTGCGGCGATACACCACGTTCAGCTCGCCTGTCGTGCTGTTGCGGAACATCAAGACCGGCTGATCCGCCAGATCCATCCGCATCACCGCTTCGCTCACCGACAGCATGCTGATCTCGGTCAGCTGCTCGGCGATTACCGTCGCATGTGCGATCGCCATGCCGTCGCCGTTGCCGGCTCGGCCGGCCGCCTCGTCTTCCTGGCGCAGGATGTATTGCCGCGCCGCTTCCGGGCGTTCGCGATTGGCGCTCTCGCGCGCGTGTTCGTTTACCCGCCGGCGATAACGCCGCAGCCGCTTGGCGATATGCTCGGCCGCATCGTCGAACGCTGTGTTGGCATCTGCTGCCTCGCCCTCGCCACGCAGCCGCAGACCGCGGCCGGCATGCACGTTGATGTCACAGATGAAGAAGCTGCGAGCCCGGCTGAAGGTGACCTGCGCCTCCAGCGCATGGTCGAAGTACTTGCTCGCAATAACGTCGAGGTGATCGGAGACACGCGTGCGCAGCGCGTCGGATAGATCAACCTGCTTACCAGAAACCGTGATCTGCATCTTGCCTCTCCCAGACCAAGGAGCTGCGGTTCAACATAGTCACCGGGTCCAGCCCAATGATCAAGCTGGAACTGCCTTCTCGCGCCGGCGTTGCACCGAATTGGGTATTCGCAGCGCCTCGCGATACTTGGCCACCGTTCGCCGTGCGATGTCCACGCCTTCGCCGCGCAACGCCACCACCAGCGCATCGTCTGACAGGACGTCGTGCACTGTCTCCCCATCGATCAATGCCTTGATCCGATATCGCACAGCCTCGGCGCTGTGACTGGCACCATCCGTTCCTGGGATCGCTGTGGTGAAGAAATACTTAAGTTCGAAGGTGCCGCGCGGCGTCGCGATGTATTTGTTGGCGGTTACCCGGCTGACCGTGCTTTCGTGCATTTCGACCGCCTCCGCGATGTCGCGCAGGATCAACGGGCGCAAATGCGCCACACCGTGTCGTACGAAACCGTCCTGCTGACGGATGATCTCCGCCGACACTTTCAAAATCGTCTGCGCCCGCTGCTGCAACGACCTCACCAGCCAGTTCGCACTGGCCAGTTGTTCGGCCAGGAACACCCGATCTTCCTTGCGCGCGCGCGGCGCCACGCGTGCGTAGAAGCGCTCATTCACCAGCAGGCGCGGCATCGTTTCCGGATTCAACTCGATGATCCACTCGCCATCCAGCCCGGGACGCATCAACACATCCGGAACCACCAGCTGAGTCGGAGCGTCCTCATAGCTGGAGCCCGGCTTCGGATCGAGGCAGCGGATTTCCGCGATCATCTCGCTGAGATCTTCCATATCGACGCCGCACACCGTTATCAGCCGGCGCAGGTCTCGCTGCGCCAGCAGGTCGAGGTTGTCCAGCAGTGCCTGCATCGCGGGATCAAGCCGATTGCGCTCGGCAAGCTGTGCCGCAAGACATTCCCGCAGGTCGCGTGCGAACAAACCGACCGGATCGAACTGCATCATGATCGCACGCACCGCCTCGAGACGCTCGAGTGGGATCGCCATCGCGTTGGCGATCGCCAACGGGTCCGCGGTAAGCCGGCCGGCCGGGCACAGCAGGGCGATCAGATGCACACCAATCATCCGATCAACCGGATCTTCGAATGCCAAGCGAAGCTGCTCACTCAGATGTTCGCGCAGTGGACGGCGTTGCGCTGCCAGATCGTCGATGCCGCGTTCGTCCGCATCGAAGTCGCTTGATCCGCCGTGGCCGGTGATCGCTTGCGACGCCGGCGCTCCATCGGCAACGCTGCCCGGGTCATAGGTCTCGCCGTAATCGGCATCCAATGGCGCCGAGCCTTCCGAGGGCAAGGTTTCCGCCTGCGCCAATTCGGCCGCATCGATGGTCTCACCAACGCGTTCCGGCAACTGATCCGGCGCCGCTCGCTCCGCCGTTGGAAGCTCCGCGGTTTCGTCGCGTTCCAACAGCGGATTCCGCTCCAGCTCCTCCTCGACGAAACTGGAAACCTCGACATTCGAATACTGGAGTAGTTTGATCGCCTGCCGCAGTTGCGGCGTCATCACCAGAGTTTGAGTCTGGCGGAGTTCGAGGCGCGGACCCAACGCCATTGCTAGTGTCCGGCCTCTGTCGTGCGGCAGCTCACGCGCATGATGCTAATGCGCCGTTGCAAACAAAAGGTTCACGCGAGCGCCATCAAAGGCTGAACCGCTCACCGAGATAAACGCGACGCACGTCTTCATCGGCGACGACTTCGTCCGGCCGCCCCTCCATCAGCACCCGACCGTCATGCATGATGTAGGCACGGTCGATAATGCCAAGCGTCTCTCGCACGTTATGATCGGTGATCAGCACGCCGATGCCGCGATCCTTCAGATGCGACACCAGATCGCGGATTTCGTTCACTGCGATCGGATCGATACCGGCCAGCGGCTCGTCCAGGAGTATGTAGGCCGGTTGCGTGGCAAGCGCCCGGGCGATCTCGACGCGTCGCCGTTCACCGCCCGAGAGTGCCAGCGCGGGCGTGCGGCGCAGATGGCCAATGCCGAATTCGGCCAGCAATTCATCCAGCATGAGATCGCGCCGATCGTGATCCGCTTCGACCACCTCGAGCGCCGCCATGATATTCTGCTCGACATTCAGGCCGCGGAACACGCTGGCCTCCTGCGGCAGGTAACCGATACCCATGCGCGCGCGCCGGTACATCGGCAGGCTGGTGATATCGGCGCCGTCCAGGCTGATGCCCCCGGTATCGGGCTTCACCAGGCCGACGATCATGTAGAATGTCGTGGTCTTGCCGGCGCCGTTCGGACCCAGCAGACCCACTGCCTCGCCACGCCGCAGTTGAATCGAAACATTACGCACCACCGGCCGCTTCTTGTAGGTCTTGCCAACGCCACGCGCGATCAGACCGGATCCCCCTGGGATGACCCGAAGTTCCGCCATGGATCGCTGCTCGGCCGCAACGTCGTTCATTTCGTGTTTCCTGCTGGTTTCTTCGGCTCTACTCGAGGCGGCGCCGGCCCCGCCATATCCTGGTTGGTCGCGTCGTTCGGCATGATCAGGCCCTGCACCTGACCGCTGTCACCCGGCAGCAAACGCGCAATGCCGGTCTTCATGTTGACTTCCGCCTCGGTGCCCGCGAGCTGATTCTCGCCACGCGTGATCCGCACATGCCCGACAAGGCGCGCGATCCCCGTATCGGGGGCATAGACCGCGCGATCGCCGATGGCCGTATCCGTCACCGTGCGGATCACCACATGGCCGAATGCCTCGACCTTCTGCAGCTTGCCCGACGCCGCCAGCGGATCGTCGGAATTCGCATCCGGCTTCGCCGCCACCGGTGTCGCTGCCGGCTGCGCTTGCGATCCCGTGGTGTACGCCACCAGCGTATCGGCTGAGATCCGGCGCCCGTCGTTGGTGACGACAACCGCATTGCCGCGAGCGACCGCCATGTGCTTCTGCGACCAGTACTCCAGGCTGTCGCGGGCCGTCAGGACATCGTTCGGCGTGGTCAGCTTCAGGTTGCGCCCGGTCATCACCAGCACCGCCTGATCGATGTCGTAAATCGCGCGATCGCCCTGCGCCTGGTCGGTGGGGGTGAAAATGTGCACGTTACCCACCGCCTCGACGCGGAAAATCTCATTGCCGCCAGTGTCGGTCGAATCGGTGATCCCAGTGGTCGGCGGTTGCGGTGCCGCTGCCGCACCATTCTTCGGCCGGTAGAATGCAATCAGCTGATCCGCGGTCACCGTCACATTCTGCCGCACCGCGCGCGCCTTGCCGCGGGCGATCACCTCCCGATCCTGCTGCCGCCACTCGATGCCATCGTTGGCTGTGATGGCGATTGGCCCGCCATGCGCCAGATCCAACTGCTGCGCCCGGCCGGCGTTCAGCGGTAGCATCGTCACGACAGCAAGCGTCGCCGCCAGGCGGCCCAAAAGGTTGCCTATCTTCGTCACGGCGAGGCGCCGTTCAGCACCAGGTGCGCGGGACCGGCGAACTGGATGGCGGTGCCCTTGTCGGTGATGGTGAAGCCCTCGGCGTCGAGCACGCCGAATGGTCCCTCCGCGTGGGTGTGCTCGTTGCTCGCGGCGGCACCATTCTTCAGATCCACAGCGGCACTCGCGGTCTTCATCGTGGTGCCGTCGTCCCGGTACAACGTCACGTCGCCCGACAGATCGAGTTGGTCGGCGTGCTGCAGATAGACCCCGCTCTTGGATTGCAGCATCAGCCAGGTGCCGTCCGTCAACGTGATGTCACCCTTGGGCGAGGTCAGGTTGATGCGCTCGGGACCGTCCTGCTGCGCAGTGGCGGCGGTAACCGTGTAGGGCCGGTTGTGGTCATCGACCCCGCGATAGCGGGCGTCGGTCAGGGTAGCGCCCACATCGGCACCCGCCCGCTGCAAGGCAATCCGCGTGGCATCGCGCACCCGGCCGACCTCCGGCCACAGCGCGATGCTCGCCAGCAACAGGAGCGCCACAGCCGGGAGCAGCCACTTGGTCAGGGTGATGAAGAAATGCCGCCGCGCCAGCCAACCGGCACTTGGGGGCGTGCGGACGCGGTTCGCCGTCGCCGCGACAAGCTGGCTGCCGGTCCGATTCTTCCCCAGCCGTGCGGGCAACGGCGTGATGCTCACGCGACCCCCGCGCGGAGCACGTCGTGGATGTGCAGGACCCCCAGCGGGTGGCCTTGGGTGTCGACCACGAACAGCGAGGTTATCGGTTTCTCAGGCGCATTCATGACATGCAGAGCCTCAGCCGCCAGTGCGTCCTGCAATATGGTGCGCGGCGAGTGGTTCATGATCTGGCCGACCTGTCGCGACAGCAGATCGGGCCCCATGGCGCGCCGGAGATCGCCGTCGGTCACGATCCCAATCAGACACCCGGACGCGTCCGTGACACCCAGGCAACCGAAGCGCTTCTCGGTCATGATCAGCAGCGCCCGGTCCATCGGCGTATCCGGCGCGGTGAGCGGCACGGCTTCGCCGGTGTGCATCAGATCGCGCACCCGCTTCAGCCGCGTGCCCAGGCGCCCGCCCGGATGGAACCGGTGGAAGTCCGCCGCCGTGAAGCCGCGCCGGGTCAACAGCGCCACAGCCAACGCATCGCCCAGTCCCATCTGCATCGTTGTCGAAGTGGTCGGAGCCAGGCCCATCGGGCAGGCCTCATCAGCCCCCGGCAGCACCAGCGCTACGTCCGCGGCCTGCGCCAGCGCCGAACCGGCCCGCGCGGTAATCGCCACCAGCGGCAGCGCGAAGCGCCGCGAATGATCCACCAGATCCGCCAATTCAGCCGTCTCGCCTGAATTCGACAGCGCCAGAACCGCATCGCCCGCCACGACCATACCCAGGTCGCCGTGCGAGGCCTCGGCCGGATGCACGAACAGCGCAGGTGTCCCGGTCGACGCCAGCGTGGCGGCGATCTTGCGGCCGACCAGGCCAGACTTCCCCATGCCACTCACCACGACGCGGCCGGCGGCGCTGGCCAACAGGTCCACGGCACGCGCGAACGCCGCGTCGAGCCCGGCGGCGAGAGCCTCCAGGCCAGCCGCCTCGATGCGCAACACACTGCGCGCGACAAGCAGATCGCCAGAGCCCGCTAGAACCTCGGTCTCTGGACGGGGGGCAGTTATGGCGGTCATCAGTGAACGACGTCCCGCAGCATGGATCGGTTTTGGCCGTCTGAGGGGGTGCGGTCAACCCTTAAGCACTGTCTCTGACAAGAATCGTGCCAATTGACGGCCTTACACCGTGACTAGTGCGCAAAAATATCAGGTTGCTCGTAGCCAAGCAGGTCGAGCCGGGCACGAGCGGGCAAGAACGTGAAGCACGATTCGGCCAATTCCAGCCGCCCTTCGCGAATCAGCAACGCCTCCAGCTTGGCCCACAGGGCATGCAGGTGCAGCACATCCGAGGCAGCATAGGTCAACTGCTCCGAGCTCAGCTCGACCGCTCCCCAATCCGAGGTTTGCTGCTGCTTCGAAAGCTCGACGCCCAGCAGCTCCTTGCACAGGTCCTTGAGACCATGGCGGTCCGTGAACGTCCGGGTGAGACGCGCCGCGATCTTGGTGCAGCGCACCGGGGCGACAGTGATCCCCAGCGCGTGCTGCAGCACCGCCACATCGAAGCGCGCAAAATGCATCAGCTTGACCACCCCGGGATCGGCCAGCAGGCGGCTGAGGTTTGGGCAGTCGTAGCCATATCCCCCGAGCTTCGCCGGAACCAGCTGCACCAGATGGGCATGCCCGTCGCCGCTGGAAAGCTGCACCAGACACAGCCGGTCACGGTGCGGATTGAGGCCCATGGTTTCCGTATCGACCGCCACCACGGGACCGAGGTTGAGCCCCTCGGGCAGATCGTGGCGATGCAGATGGATCGTGGCACCGGGCATGAATTGGGTACTGCTCACGGCGTCAAACTACCCGAGGCGCGGGTTCATGCGCCAGGGACATTGCCCGATTGGGGCGCCGGTTCAAGCATCTGCGGACCACCGCGCTGGATGATGAACACGGCCAACGCACGGCGCACCTGCCCATCCTGCAGCAAGCCGAACCAGCCGTCCGCGCCGAGAAAGCCGTTCGACTGGGTCAGCGCGCCGATGGAAAAGTCGCCGTGCCCGCCCAGAACGCGAGCGATCGACGCCGCATCGAACGCGATATCGGCCACCGCCGGCGGCGGGCCGCCGTTCTTCGCGCTGTAGCCCTGCTCGAAGCCGGCCCGCGCGGCTGGATCCGGCGCCGCATACCACGCTCCTGGCACTTGCCCGGAACCGCTCGCGGGCGACGCCCACAAGGACGGTCCCATGATCTGCACGGCGGAGCGATCGACGTCGTAGTACCGGCAGCATCGAGGCGACCTCGGCGAGCCCCTCGCCGGTGTCCGCCAACAGCAAGGCATTGAAGTTTGGTGGCGGTATCGAGCTCTTCGCCAGATCCTGCGCCTGCTTCCGCCCCTCCGGCGTGCCAAGCGCCCGAGCTGCCTTGATTTGCGCGTCGATCGGCCCGCGCCGGCTGGCATAACCGGACAGATCGCGCGCCGCGACATTGATCGCCTGCATGCCTGACGCATAGAAGCGAACGTTAGGCTGATCTGCGCTGCTTGCGGCCGCGGCCTGGATCAGCCCCTGCGCCAGCGCATGGCCGAAATCATTGTCTGGCAGCAGCGCCGCGAACTGCGATTTGCCTTGGCCTTGTGCCGCCGCAACCAGACGACGAACCTGCTGTCCCGGCGTGATGCCCAGCGTCCACACGCCCGGCTGCGCCTGCGACGGATCATTGGTGAACGCCAGCACGGCGACGTTGGCCGCACGCGCAATTGGCGCGACCGCGGCTGTCTCGGCGGAGGTCAGGGGTCCGAGGATCAGACCCGCTCCATCAGCGATCGCCGCGCGTGCCGCCGCCGCGGCGCCATCCGGTGTGCCGGCGGTGTCCTTGGGGTCGAGCGGCGGTGCATCAGGGGCATCGAGCGCAAGCTGTGCCGCGTGCAGCATCGCCTGACCGATATCGGCGCGTGCGCCTGAAAGCGGCAACAGGATCGCCACGCGCCGCCCGGCCGGTCCGCCCGCGGGCATGGCACCGCCGGATTGCTGCGCGCCACCGAGCGGGGTCGGCAAACCGCCATAGCCGTATCCGCCATAGCCATATCCGCCGCCACCGCAGCCGCTAAGTGCTAGTGTACCGAGAAGGAGCACAAATGCCCGCCGAAGCATGCGCCACATCTCCTGAGCCTGAAGCGCCGCAGGACGGACCGTCCGCCTTGCCGGACGGACTTGTGCTGGTTTCCACCCCGATCGGCAACCTTGGCGATCTCACACCTCGGGCAGCGGATACCTTGCGCGGCGCGGACCTCATCCTGTGCGAGGACTCCCGGCAGACGGCGAAGCTGCTGGCGGCCATCGGCGCAAGGGTGAAACTGCAGCCGCTGCATGAGCACAATGAGGACGCGCGGATCCCCTCGGTGCTGGCGATGCTGCGGCAGGGCAAGCGGATCGCGCTGGTCTCCGATGCGGGCGTGCCACTGGTGTCCGATCCCGGCTACCGGCTGGTGCGTGCCGCGCTGGCCGAGGGTCTGCCGGTCAGCGCCGTCCCCGGCCCGAATGCCGCGATCACCGCGCTGGTGCTGTCCGGTTTGCCGCCACTGCCCTGCCTGACGCTCGGCTTCCCGTCACCCCGGCAGGCCGCGCGCCGTGCTGCGTTCGGGCAACTGCGGGCGGCCGAACGCGCCGGTCTGTCGGCAACGCTGGTGTGGTACGAGGCACCGCATCGGCTGGGCGAGACACTGGCGGATATGGCCGAGGCGTTCGGCGCGCGGCCGGCAGCCGTGGCGCGCGAACTGACCAAGCGTTTCGAGGAAGTGCGGCGCGCCGATCTTGCGGAACTGGCTGCTTACTATGCCGCCCATGCGGCGCGCGGCGAGGTGACGATAGTCGTCGGGCCGCCGCCGGAGGAGGACGATTCCGAAAACCTCGATGAGCGTCTACGCGCCGCGCTCGACGGCAACAGTGTCAAGGATGCCGCGGCGCTGGTCGCCACCGCCACCGGCCTGCCGCGCAAGCTGGTCTATGCGCGCGCGCTGGCGATGACAGCAAAGGGCCACGCCTCAGACGGCTGAGCCAGGAACACCCTCGCGTCCCATGGCCTTCAACGATTCAACGCGCAGCGACGACCAGAGGCGCGCGGTGATGGCGCCGAATTCCGGCCGGCTGACAAGGCTGCTGTCGCGCTCGCGCGGCCAGCCGGTGGCGATGAAATCGATGAAACGTCCAGGGCGCGCCGACATGACGCCGATACGGTCGGATAGCATCGCCGCCTCATCGAGTGAGTGCGTGATGAGGACAACAGTGGCATTGGTCTCGCGCCAGAGCCGCAGGAGTTCGTCGCCCATCAATAGCCGGGTCTGCTGATCGAGAGCGCCGAACGGTTCATCCAGCAGGATCAGGCGCGATCGCATGACCATCGTGCGGGCGATGCACAGGCGTTGACGCATGCCGCCGGAGAGCTGTGGCGGATGAACCGAGGCGAAGCCCGTCAGCCCCATGAACGCCAACGCGTAGTCCACGCGCCGTGCGATCTCGTCGCGGGGAACACGAAGGCGCCGCAACCCGAATGCGATGTTGTCGCGCACCGTAAGCCAGGGGAAACTGGCATCTTCCTGGAACACCACACCGATTCCGTCGGGCACCTGGCCGACAATCGGACGGTTCTCGAAGGTGATGCTGCCCTGCGTCGGCGCGGACAGGCCCGCGATCAATTCGAGCAGGGTGGATTTGCCGCAGCCGGACGGGCCGACGACGGAAAAGAATTCGCCCGCGCGTATGTCGAGATCGATGGGGCCGAGCGCGTGCACCGGCGTCGCGGTAGCGAAAACCCGCGTGACGCCGCGCAGGATCGCGTGCGCCGGCGGATCTGACGCGCTCGATGGCGGCTGATCTGCCGCTGCTGCCTTGGTCAACACCCGATCACCCGCGCCGGTTCCATAGCATTCAGCTATTGGTTCGATGCAGCCGCCGGTCGAGCGCAAGCAAGAAGGCATTGGCGCCAACGGCGAATATCGAGAGCAACAGCGTGATGCTCATGATGGTCTGCACCTGCGCCAGGCCGATGGCGTTCATCAGGAGAAAGCCCACGCCGCGTTGCGAGCCGAACATCTCACCCAGCAAGGTACCGAGCAGGGTAACCGAAAACCCGATGCGCAGGCCGGAGAAGATCTCGGGGATCGTGGCAGGCACCAGGATATGCCCGATGATCGACAAACGGGAGAGTCGCATGACCCGGCCGGTCCGCAACAACACGGGTCTGATTTCGCGTACCGCGCTCATGGTGATAAGGGTGATGGGTACGATCCCATGCATCGCGCCGAACGTTATCCGCGCCGGCATGCCGATACCGACGATAAGCAGGATGATGGGATAGAGTGTAAGTTTGGGAATCGCATAGAAGGCGGCGATCATCGGTTCGGCGGCATCGCCGGTGAGGCGATGGAAGCCCAAGACGAGTCCGAATGCCACACCGAGGATTGCGGCAGCGGCATAAGCGGCGACAAATGCGAGGCCAGTCTCCTGCAGATTTGGAAAGAACGCGGCGCTGGAGATCATGCCATAAGCCGCCTGGAAGGTAGCGAGCGGAGGTGCGAGCACATCGTTGCCAACGGCGAGGAAAGCGATCTGCCAAATCAGCAGCAACACCGCGATCACACCGATTGCGTGCCATGGCATACGGCTGACAACGAACGTCCTGACCAGCTCAGTCATAGATCGCCGGCCGGCCAACGGCGCGCTTACCGCCTATGTTGTACAGCACGCCGTTCAGAATGATCGCAACGATCAGCACGAGCAGGATGAGAGGGTACATGACGCTGTTGTCGAAATTGTTGTATGCGTCGGCGATCTGATACCCAAGTCCCGACGGTGCCATGATGAACTCGGCACCGATGACGCCGGTGAACGCATAGGCGGTCGCCAGCTTGACACCCGTGAGGATGTAAGGCGCGGCTGATGGCAGTGTGATCCGTATCGCGGTTTCCAGCCGGCCCATGCGAAACACCCTGGCGGTGTTGCGCAGCACGCGGGGGACACGGTCCAACCCGGTCAGTGTATTCGCGATGACGGCGACGACAGCATAGAGAAAACCGATCAGGACCTCGGGGACGCTCGACAAGCCGAAAAGCACGATGAACAGCGGATAAAACGCAAATATCGGCACGGCATAATAGGCGGTGAGAAACGGGTCGACGCCGCGGCGGGCCCAGGTCAGCGAATGCAGCACGATGCCGGCGGCAATGCCCACGATGATCGCGGCTATGAATGCGATGGCAACAGCGGACAGCGTGCGTGCGATGGCGCCATTCAACTGTCCGGACGCGAGGAGAGTGACGAGATCGCTGGCAATCTCGCTCGGCGGCGGGAGGTTGAAGCGGCTGATCACGCCGATGCGGCACAGCAGTTCAAGAATTCCAACCGCGACGCAGCAGACCCACAACCGGAGCCAGGCCGCTTTGCTCACGGACCCGTCCTGCTACTGCCCATTACTTCGCTTCAGGTCCGATGGCAGAAAACTCTCGTCGATGAGCGCTGACCAGTCGGGCTGGGTCTTCAGCGCACCCACACCGATCTGAGCGTTGACCATCGCCTGGAGCCCGGACAGATCGATGTTACCTGGACTCCAGTACGGCACCTTCATCCGCTCGCTGATCGCCTCGATATGCTCGACAGCCGATTCAACATATTCCGGCTGCTGCGAAATGACCTTGGCGATTATATCGGCCGCTTCCTTGGGATGTTCCCGCATGAAATCGACTGCCATGCGCCGCCCCGCAATAACGCCGCGGATGAATGCCGCATCGTTCTTTGCTGCTTCGGTTGTTGTCACGCCGACATTCTCGCCAAGCACCGGAATGAAATCGACGACAGGTCCAATAAGGTCGAACTTATGCTGATTCTGCGACCAGAGAGGCTCGGACAATACCGCGGCGTCAACCAGACCTTGTTCCAGTGCCACGGCGTTCTGGCCCATGCCGCCGGTCTTGATCATCTGCACATCATCGACGGGAATGCCCGCGTTCTGCAGGATCAACATCTCGACTGCTTGCGTCGTCGAATGGGGCTGTGTGTAGCCGAGCTTCTTGCCTTTCAGATCGGCGATTTTCTTGATTCCGGATCCCCGGCGCGCGATCAGGAAAAGCTCGGCTGTCGAATTGTTGGAACCGGCGACGATTTTCACGTGCGCGCCCTGGGACGCCGCTTCAACCACTGAACCGATATCCGCGTCGCCATAAGACAGGTTGCCGCCGAGCAGGTTGCGCATCGTCGTGCCGCCACCGGACGCCGCGAGGATGCCAGTGACATCGGCGCCCGCCTGCTTGAAGAAGCCCTTTTCCAGCGCAACGGCGTAAGGGAATGCGTTTGCCCCGATGGGATAATTGGTGACGACGATTTGCCCGGCGAGCGCCGGGCCGGCGATCATCATGATCAGTGCGCCGGCTAGGGCGAAAGCGGAGCGGCTGTGCATTCCTGGTACTCCTCCCGAAGGCAATCTGGCCTCTTTGTTTGTTCAGGTCATGTGGGTGGAACGCCGCCGCCATCGACGTAAATCGACTGCCCGGTGATATAGGCGCTGCCTTCGCTGGCCAGGAAAACGATCAGCGCGGCGATATCTTCTGTGCTGCCGTGCCGGCCCATGGGGATGCTTTTCGCGCGCTCCGCCAGCCCGGCTTCAACGTCGTTCCAGCCGGTGTGACGCGCCGTGCTCATGGCGCGCGTGGTCCGGATAGAACCGGGACAGATCGCATTAACCGTGATGCCGGATGGAGCGAGGTCAATCGCCAGCGATTGAGTGAAGCCGACCACGGCGGATTTCGATGCGCTGTAGGTGGCGCGATGACGCAGCGGATATTTCACCGCGCTGGATGCGATGTTGATCATGCGTCCCCAACCCTGGGCGCGCATATGCGGAAGGACTGCCTTGGACATCAGGAAGACACCGCCGGCATTGACAGCCATGACACGTTGCCACGCCTCGAGCGGAACCTCCTCTAGATCGGCGCGGTCGCGCCCGTGCGGCGCGCCGGCGTTGTTCACCAGGATATCGACGCGGCCAAAGCTATCGAGCGCAGCGCCGACCATGTTGCGGCAGTCTGTCTCACTGGTGACGTCGCACTGAACCGCGATCGCCTTTCCACCCGCTGCAGTGATCTCGTCGACCAGCGATGGCAGGCCGCGCCAGGACTGCCCTGCATCCGCGTCTTCATTGTCGTTGGAGAGACCCGCGGGCGCCGCGTCGCCGACGATGACTGCGACACCCGCGGCGGCCAGTGCGCGCGCGGCGGCGCTGCCGATACCGATGCGCTTACCGCATCCGGTGATGAGTGCCACCCGCTGATCCGCGGCAGTTGATGCCTGGAACGACACTGGACCTTCTCCCTATGTTCGGATTCCGAACATTTGTTTCAGCCATTTTGGCTACGGAGAGCGGGCGGGTGTCAAGTCAACAGCGAGGCGCGGGCGGCCCGGGTCAGACAGGCGATTCTGGCGGAAATGCCGGCCGGCGCTTTGCTTTATGCGACGCCAGACCTTCCTGCGCCTCGGGTCCGGTGAATCCCATGAACTCCAGCGCCAGCGACGCATCGAACGATGGACCGGCCATGCGCAACCAGTTGTTCAGCGCGTATTTCGTCCAGCGGATCGCGCTCTGCGCGCCTTCAGCCAGGCGTGTCGCGATCTCCAGTGCCTTGGCGTCGAGTTCGGCATCCTCTACCGCCAACGAGATCAGACCGATGCGCTCGGCTTCGGCGCCGGACACCGCGTCGCACAGCAGCAGGTAGTATTTTGCCTTGGCCAATCCGCACAGCAGCGGCCACACGATGACCGAATGATCGCCCGCGGCGACACCGAGCCTGGTGTGGCCATCGATGATGCGCGCGTCCTTGGCTGCAATTGAAACATCCGCCAGCAGGCCGCACACCAGGCCGGCGCCCACCGCCGGTCCGCGCATCGCGCTGACCACCGGCTTGCTGCAGTTGATGATGTTGTAGACCAGGTCGCGCGCCTCTTTCCAAACCCGCGCACGGGTTTCGAAGTCGGCCATGATGTCTTCGATCATCGCGAAGTCGCCACCGGCCGAGAACGCGCGGCCGGCGCCGGTGATGATCGCCGCATTGACGTCCGGATCAGCGTCCACGTCGCGCCAGACCTCGCCGAGTTCGCGATGCATCACCGCATCGACCGCATTCAGCCGTTCCGGCTGGTTGCCCATGGTGATGCGCAGGACGCGCGGGTGCGGCCGATCGAAGAACAGCCGGGTGTAGCGTGCATAGCGGTCGGGCATGGTCGATACTTTCGTGGTGTCGCGAGGGACCAGAAGACGAAGCCTTCGAGGCACACTACACCTGGATCGCTTTGCCTCGCTCGCAACGACACTGGCGCGCTGTGCGAGCCCCCGCAATCAGGCAGGCCGCAGACGCGCGGTCGCGCGCGCACGTACCGATCCAATGCGTCCCACATCCGCCAGCCGCCGATCGAGGAAGGCCAGCGTCGCGTTGCCGTCCTCGCTGCTGTCGCGCAGCCAGTAAAGCAAGGTGGCACCATACACGGCGGTGAGTATCAAGCGCTTGGTGTACCAACTGAAATCCGTCGACGTATCGCCCGCCGCATGCCAGATCGCGTCGACCGTGCGGGCCGTGCAACGTGCGGCCAGCCGCGCGTGCAACGGCAGCGCAAGCAACGCCAACGCGCGGCGGATCGCTTCCTTGTTGCCGCGGTTCTGCTCCAGCCGAAGCGCGATCACCGCTCGCACGCGCTGATGCAGCCGCAGCCCCGGATCAAGCGACTCAGCCGCCACCTCCATTTGCCGATCGGCCAGGTCGCAGAACGCCTCGATCATGTCGGCGGCACCGCCGGGAAACAGCAACTCGGCATCGTCCGGTTCCGCGCCTGCGTCCGCAAGACCCATCCGCACCGACCGCCGGGTCCAGCCATCGAACGGCACGTGCGGCAGCATCGCCACAACTGCCGCATCGCGCTCCTCGCTGCGCTCCGGCGGCATCATCGCTGCGCCGCCGCGGCTCGTGCCAGTTCCTCGGTGAAGCCGAACAAAGAGAAATCCTTCATGCGCATCGGATACAGGATGCCGTCGAGATGATCGTACTCGTGCTGCACCACGCCGGCATGGAAGCCCGATACCTCGCGCGTCACCGGGCGTCCGTCGCAATCGACGCCACGATAGCGGATGCGCGGCGCACGCGGCACCGCGGCACGCAGGCCGGGGATCGACAGGCAACCTTCCCAGCGCAGCACGCGTTCCTCGCTCAACAGCTCGATCTCCGGGTTGATCACGACCGTATTGCCCACCGGTACGTCCTCGGGGTCCTCCTGCCCGCGGGCCTCCGACACCCGGAAGACGAACAGACGGAGCGGCACATGCACCTGCGGGGCTGCGAGGCCGGCGCCGGTCGCGTCTTCCATCGTCTCGAACATGTCCGCCACCAGGCGGCGGATTTCCGGCGCGCCGGGGTTCGCGACCGGCTCGCACATTTGCAAAAGCACGGGATGTCCCATGCGCGCTATCTTCAAAATCGCCATGTAGCCTCCGCGTTGACCCCGTGATATAGGGCGCGTCCCCGATCGGCGGGGACGGCGACAGCAGAGAAGGAGAAGGCGGCCAAGTGCAAGTACTCGTGCGTGACAACAATGTCGATCAAGCGCTCAAGGCGCTCAAGAAGAAGATGCAGCGCGAAGGGATCTTTCGCGAGATGAAGCTGCGTCGCCACTACGAGAAGCCGTCCGAGCGGCGCGCCCGCGAGGCCGCCGAGGCAGTCCGCCGCGCCCGCAAGCTGGAGCGCAAGCGGATCGAGCGCGAAGGCTTCTAGCCCGAAATCTTGCTCGCCTGGCCCCCCGGCGCTAGGGTCTGATTGGACCAGCCCCCGAGGGCGTTAGGCGATGTTCACACCAGACCAAAACCGCCAGCAGGCGGTTTTCGACAGGCTGCGGCAAGGCATCCTGGTCGGTACTTTGCCGGCCGGCGCCCGGCTGCCGCCCACCCGCGCGCTCGCCGAGGAGTTGGGGGTCGCCCGCCAGACTGTCGTGCTGGCCTACGAGCGGCTGGCCTCGGAAGGCTACGTGCGGGCCCGCACCGGCAGCGGCACCTTCGTCGCGCCGGATCTGCCCGATGCCGCCCCAACCCCGGCAACCCCCCCGCCCACCGCCGCCAGTTCGCTGTCGAAGCGCGGCCAGACCCTGGCCGCCATCCCGATTTCCGCCGCGCCGCGCGTCGAGGGCCTGGGCACGCTGCTGGCTGGCGGTATTCCCGCCCCGGACCTGTTCCCCAAGGAGGCCTGGGCGCGCTGCGCCGCCCGGGTGCTCAAGACGTTGCCGAGCGAACTGACCGGCTATCCGATGGCGCAAGGTCTGCCGGAGCTGCGAGCGCAGATCGCCGCGCACCTGGCGGCCACGCGCGGGCTGCTGGCCGATCCGGCCAATATCGTGGTCACCGCGGGAACCCAGCGCGCCTTGCGCATCGCCGCCGAACTGCTGCTCGATCCGGGCGACTCCGCCTGGGTGGAGGACCCTGGCTACATCGCCGGGCGTGGCGCGCTGCTGGCCGCCGGTGCCACCCCCGTGCCGGTCCCGAGCGACAATGAGGGGCTCGATGTCGCCGCCGGTATCCAGCGTGCGCCCGAGGCGCGGCTGGCGCTGGTGGCGCCATCCCACGCCACACCGCTCGGAGGCGCGCTGCCGATCGGCCGGCGCCTGGCGCTGCTCGACTGGGCGGCGCGCGCCAATGCCTGGATCCTGGAAGACGACTGCGATTCGGAGTTCCGCTGGAGTGGCCATCCGCTGCCGCCACTCGCCACGCTGGATCGCGCCGGCCGGGTGATTTACTGCGGCACGTTCAGCAAAACGCTGGCCCCCGCGCTGCGGCTGGGTTTCGCGGTGGTACCCGCACCGTTGGTGCCGGCATTCATCCGGCTCGGCGCGCTGATGGATCGCGGCATAGACACGCTGAACCAGTCGATCCTGGCCGAGTTCATGCGGCAAGGGCTTTTGGCGCCGCATATCCGCCGCATGCGCACCGAATACGCCCGCCGCCGTGCCGCGCTGCTGACCGCGCTGGCGCGCCACGCCCCTTCGATCGAGCCGCTCGCCGCGCCAGGGGGGCTGCACATGGTTGGCCGCCTACCCGATGGCACGGACGAGGCGGCCACTGTGGCGGCCTGCCGCAGCCGTGGCCTCGCCGTATCGCCGCTGCGCGCCTACTACGCCGGACCGCCGAGGATGACCGGCCTGATCATGGGCTTTGCCGGCACGCCGGCCGCGTTGGCCGCCGATACCGCGAGGCGCCTGGAGCTGGCGTTGCGCGGCGCCGGTTAGGCCGCGAACACCCGTCACGTTCGCCGATGCGGCGCCGGCTGTGGCGGCTTCACCGGGCATCGCGTAGCCGGAACCGGCGGCGCCTCTTCATCGCCTTGCAGGCCGATATCCGCGACCAGGGCTCTGAAGCAGGGATGACGCCACAACAGCTCGCCGGCAACCTTGTCGAGCAAGGCGACATCGCCGGCCTGCAGGGTCCAACTGGTCGCGATCGACTTGACCCTCAGTTGCTCCGTTCGCTGCGCCGCGGTCACGTTGGGCAACTGATCGAAATCGATGGAAATTGGATAGACTGCGAAGTTCGCCTCTGCCTGACCTTCGGCAACCAGCCGATCGCGATCGTCGGTCAGCAACTTGATGAAGCTCTGGAAGACGAGTGCGGAATTTGCCGAGGCGCTGTCCACCAGCGCTCCGCTGATGCCTTCGGCGATGTCGACAACGTTGGTGTACTCGGTCGATTGATCGAGTTTGTTCGGCGCATCGCCGCGGGCATTGATGGCTATGACGACAATACGGCTCAGCCTGCCTTGAGCGACCATGCGCCCGATATTGGCGGGCGCATCCGGCAACAACAGCGCGTGCCGCAATGCAGTAAGACCTGAGTTGTCGCCGACGCCGCCGTCGACCAGACGCAGATAGAGTGGCCGGCGGAACGGTGCGATCTCGCTGTCGGCACCTGGTTCGCGCACGCTGTCGTTGCGCAGCGATTGGCGGTAGCGGTCGATGCGATAGGTCTCCAGGTTGGCATACGCGCCGCCGGGAACCTCGAGCGGCAGACGCCATGCGGAGGGCCCGGTTCGCTTGGCGGGGCATCCGCCAGGCAGATAGGAGTCATTGCGTAGCAAGACCGGCGTGAAGGCAACCGGAAATGCTGCCGACGCGGTGACGCCAAGGCTTAGCGGCACCCGGTCATAGTCCATGCAAAGATCGTCGAGCGTGTCTCTGTTGAAGGTGAACACCTGACCGGAAACCATGTCGGTGGCGTTCAGCAGGATGAGCGGCTTGTCAGGCTGACTGAGCACGCTCATCGTTGCGTTGCTCTGCAGCAGGTCGCCGATCATTTCCTGCAACACATCGACGCGGGTCTTGCTTTGCAACTGCAGCGAGATCCACGTGCCTGGATTGAGCGCCCTGTCCGCGAGCCAGCGTATCCCGTCGTAACTCTGGATGCGGTCCATGAATGCCGCGGCGTGACCCGGTCCGTTGAGGCCTATGTCTGCGGCGTAGACGCTGCCGCCCGACACCGATGAGACAATAGCGATGTCGGCGGCCAACGGCCGCATCGAACCGCCGTCGGCGTAGCGCAATTCGTCAAGCCGCTTGACCACCGCTGCGCCCAGTGCGGCCGCGCGCGAACCGCCACCGGAGATTGCCAGCAGCACCAGGGGATGCGCCGGGTCTGCCTCAACAAGCGGCTGCGGCGGATTGGCGGCGCCCGCCAGCAGCGGGTAGTCGGTTGGTCGCGTGCCGCAGGCGCACAGCAACGACAGCCATAGACCCACGATCAATCGCACGGTGGTGGTCACGGCAACTTTCGGAAGGCAATGTCGGTCTGCTCGCCATCGACCGCCTGCACCACTTGCCACAACGGCGTGTATCGCTGCGTAGTCTGAAGGCCGAAGCAATAGACACCTTCGAGCACGATGAAAGCACGATTGGTCCTGAACTGCGTCGGCGTGGGATCCGCTATCGGGGTCTGGTCGTTCGCTGGCATGTCGCCCATCACGACAGGAACGCTGCCGCCGTCGAAGCTGATGCGGATCGTGGCCATCGGCGCCTCCACAGACAGACGAGTCGCAATCACCGGATGGCCTGATTAGGCGGTGGGGGGCGGGTTTGGTCAATCAGGACGTGTTGGTGCGCAATGACGCAGTCCGAGCACCGCGCTTACAACGATTGCGCGATCCCCTAGCCAAATCCTAGCTGCAACCGGAACGGCGCGGATGGATAGACACCGAGCACCCGCACTTCCGACGAAAAGAACGACAGCTCCTCGAGCGCGCGCCGCAATGCCGGCTGCTCGGGATGTCCGTCGGCGTCGCACAGGAACTGAGTCGCCACAAAGTGCCCGCCCAGCATGTAGCTTTCCAGCTTGGTCATGTTGACGCCGTTGGTGGCGAACCCGCCGAGCGCCTTGTAAAGCGCCGCCGGCACGTTCCTCACCCGGAACACGAACGTCGTCATCAAATTCGGCTCGCCCGGATCGACCACCCGAGGCTGCCGCGCCATCACATAGAACCGCGTCGTGTTGTGCTCGGCGTCCTCGATATTGGCTTGCAGGATGTCCAGCCCGTAGATCTCGGCAGCGAGACCGGAGGCGACCGCGGCTTCCTCCTTCCGCCCCCACTGCGCCACCAGTTCCGCGGCGCCCGCGGTGTCGGCCTGCACCACCGGCTTCAGGCCCAGTTTGCGCAGGCTGTGACGCACCTGGCCCAACGCCACGACATGCGAATGCGCCCGGCGCAAGTCGGCAATCGCCGCGCCCTTTACCCCGAGCAGGCAATGCTCGACGCGATGGAAGTGCTCGCCGATGACATGCAGGCCGGATTCCGGCAGCAGGTGATGCGCGTCGGAAACGCGGCCCGCCAGGCTGTTCTCGCACGGCAGCATCGCCAGATCGGCACGGCCATCGCGCACCGCGTCAAGCACCGCCTCGAACGACTCGCACGGCAACGTGGTCATCTCCGGATACGCCATGCGGCAGGCAAGATCGGAATAGGCGCCCAGCACGCCCTGGAATGAGATCGTGCCGCTCATGGCGCCAGGTCCCGGCGCGCGCGCTCCAAATCGTCTGGCGTATCGACGCCGAACGGTGCGAATTCCACGCGAGCACAGGCGATGCGCATACCGGCCTCCAGGGCGCGAAGCTGTTCCAGACTCTCGCGCCGCTCCAGCGGCGCCTCGGGCAACGACACGAAACGCGCCAGCGCCGAACGGCGGAACGCGTAGATGCCGATATGGTGCCAGCGCGGCCCGTCACCCCAGGGTATCGGCACGCGGGAGAAATACAGTGCCGGCGACACAGCGCGGCCGCGGTCGAAAGCGCACGCCGCCTTCACCACGGACGGCAGCGCCGCCTCTTGCTCGGAATCAATCGGCGCCACCAGCGTGGCGATGTCGAACGCCGGATCGGACAACGGGGTCAGCACAGTGCGCAGATAAACCGGCGGAATGCTCGGCAGATCGCCTTGCAGGTTCACCACCACGTCATGCCGGCCCTGCGGATCCAACTGCGCCAGCGCGGCGTGCACGCGGTCCGAGCCGCGCGGCAAGGTCGGATCGGTCAGCACCGCCATGCCACCGGACGCGCGCACGGCCTCGACGATTTCCGCATCGCCGCACGCCACCGCCACCGGGCCGATGTCGGCCTCACGCGCGCGATCCAGCACGTGCACGATCATCGCCCGTCCGTGGATGTCGGCAAGCGGCTTGCCCGGCAGCCGTGTGGACGCCATGCGGGAGGGAATGACAACGATCGGATTCACGGTCACGCGGCGCTGCGGGTGGGTTGATGGGTAATGGTGGTTTCCCTATGGTGGCCGCACCTTATGGAGGCCAACGGCCGCGTGCAACGGCGGGCCGTTGGACCTCCGCGCGCGCTTGAAGGGACGGGGAAGCCACGCCGCATGGATAGCATGGAAGTCAACAAGGGGATCGCCGCACTGCTCGTCGGCGGCATCCTGTTCTTTCTCACCGGACTGCTCGGCGACATCCTGGTCCACCAGGCGTCGCTGGAGAAGCCGGTGCTGAATATCGCGGCGGCACCTGCCGCGTCGGCCGGCGCCGCTGCGCCCACCGGCCCGGCGCCGATCGCCCCGCTGCTCGCCGATGCCGACGTGAAGACCGGCGATCAGTTCGCGCACCGGGTCTGCGTCGCCTGTCACACCTTCGACAAGGGTGGCAAGAACGGCGTTGGTCCGAACCTGTATGGCGTCGTCGGCGGCCCGCACGATCACGAGGCGAGCTTCAGCTACTCCCCGGCCATGGAGAAGTACAAGGGCCAGCCGTGGACGTTCGATGCGCTGAACCAGTGGCTGTACAAGCCGAATGCCTATGCACCAGGCACCCGCATGTCCTTCGCCGGCATCGCCAACGACAAGCAGCGTGCCGATGTGATTGCCTACCTGCGGTCGCTGTCCGACAGCCCGGTTCCATTGCCGAAGCCGGAAGAGGCGAAAGCCCCTGCGCCAGCTACGCCGGCAGCGGCGCCCGGTGGTGCGGCTGCCGCGCAACCGGCGGCACCGGCCGCGCCGGCGGCACCGGCCGCGCCCGCCAAGTCGCCCTAGCTTGGCCGCCGCGCCGGCCGAGCTCGATCGCTTCATCGCCGGCGCCCAGGCCGCCGCTGATGTTGCGGGCGCGGTGGTGCGGCCGTTCTTCCGCGCCGGCTACACGATCGATACCAAGTCCGACCGCTCGCCGGTGACGATCGCCGATCGTACCGCCGAGCAGGCGATGCGCGCTGTATTGTCAGAGCGGTTCCCGGAGCATGGCATTCTTGGCGAGGAGTTCGGGCTCGACCGGCCAGAGGCAAAGCTGCGTTGGGTGCTGGATCCGATCGACGGCACGCGCGCCTTCGTCAGCGGCCGCCCGACCTTTGGTACCCTGATCGGACTGCTCGATGGCGACACACCTATCGTCGGCGTCATCGACCAGCCGGTGACAGGTGAGCGATGGGTCGGCGCCAGCGGCCGCGCCACCAGCTTCAACGGTCCCTTCGGCGGACGCGCCGGCTGCCGTCCGTGCCGTTCGGTCGCAGACGTCGAATTGTCCTGCACCAGTCCGGAAATGCTGGTCGACGACATGCCGCGCTGGCGTAAACTGGCCGATGCGGTGCGGCGCAACTACTGGGGCGGCGACTGCTACGCCATGGGGCTCCTGGCGCTCGGGCAGATCGATGTGATCGCCGAAAGCACCATGCATTTGTGGGACTGGGTTGCCCTGGTGCCGGTGATCGAGGGTGCCGGCGGCAAGGTCACCGACTGGTCCGGCAAGGTGCTGAAACCGGACGGCGATGGCCGTGTGCTCGCTGTCGGCGATCCGGCGCTGCTGCCAAAAGTGGTCGCGTTGCTGCAATGATCATCCACTGGCAGCAAACCTGTTCAGGTGATTGCCGAGTCTTTAGTTGCCAGATCGTGCGCCGAACGGCACATCATTGCGGCAAATGCGCGCATTAGCCCTTCTGCTGCTACTCGCCGCTGCGCTGCCTGCACGGGCCGACGACGGGCCGGTGACACGCAGCAACGCCATTGCTGTGCTGGCCAAGCCGGCGCTGCCACCCGATTTTCCTTATTTCCCGTACGTCAATCCCAACGCCCCAAAGGGCGGTAGCGTCACGGTCGCGGTCGTGGGCACCTACGACAGCTTCAACCCCTACATCCTGCGCGGCTCCGCGACGTTGGGGCTGGATGGCCCATGGATCATCCTGGCCGGCGGTTCCGGGTCGGGTTCCAGTGTCGGCCATGTCTGGGAGAGCCTGCTGACGTCCTCGGCGAACGAGGCTGACGCAGCGTATGGCCACCTGGCCGAAACCATCGAGTTGCCGGCGGACAAGATGTGGGTCGGCTTCGAATTGCGGCCAGAGGCAAAATTCTCCGACGGCACCGCCGTCACCGCCGAGGACGTCGCCTGGACCTTCCGCACGCTGATCACCGAGGGCCGGCCAAGCTGGCGCATGCAGTTCGCCGACGTGAAGGACGTGGAGGTGCAAGGCCCGCGCCGCGTGGTGTTCCATTTCACCTCGAATGAGAACCGCGAACTGCCGCTGATCCTGGGCGGGCTGCCGGTGCTGCCGAAGCACTTCTTCGATGGCCGCGACTTCACCAAGCCGCTGACCGATCCGCCGATCGGCTCGGGCCCCTATAAGATTAGCAACTTCGAACTTGGCCGCAGCGTGACGTTCGAACGGCGGCCCGACTGGTGGGCGGCGAACATTCCCACCGGCAAGGGGACAAACAACTTCGATCGCGTACGCATCGAATATTTCCGCGACGCCACGGTCTCGATGGAAGCGTTCAAGGCGGAACAGGCGGATATCCGCAGCGAGAACATCTCGAAGACCTGGGCCACCGCCTACGACTTCCCTGCTGTCGCCAAGGGCTGGGTGATCAAGCGCGAGTTCGCGCATCACCTGCCGACAGGCATGCAAGGCTATGCGATGAACACCCGCCGTCCAGTGTTCGCCAGCCCGCTGGTGCGCCAGGCAATCGCGCAGGTGTTCGACTTCGAGTGGACCAACAAGAACCTGTTCTACGGCGCCTATACCCGCACGCTCAGCTATTTCAGCAACAGCCCGCTGGCGTCATCCGGGATCCCGGAAGGTAATGAACTGAAGCTACTGGAACCGTTCCGCGCGGACGTGCCACCCGCCTTGTTCACCGAGCCGTACAAGCTGCCGGTGACCGACGGCTCCGGCAACAACCGCGAGCAGCAGCGCCGCGCGCTGGAGCTGTTGCAGCAGGCAGGGTGGTCGGTGAAGGAACGCCGCCTTGTGAACAAGGATGGCGATCAAATGACATTCACCATCCTGGTGGATGAGCCCTCGCTTGAGCGCGTGGCACTGCCCTACGCACAGAATCTGCAGAAGCTCGGCATCGACGCGCATGTGCGCACGGTCGATCCCGCGCAGTATCAGCACCTGATGGATGACTTCGACTTCGATATGACGATGTGGATCTATCCGGAAGGCGAGATCCCGGGGAATGAGCTGCGCGACTTCTTCACCTGCGCCGCGGCGAAGGCGCAGGGCAGCTTCAATGTTCCCGGTATCTGCAATCCGGCCGTGGATGCGCTGGTCAAGCAGGTGATCGTCGCGCAGGATCGCGAGACGTTGCAGACTGCCGCGCGCGCGCTAGACCGGGTGTTGTTGTGGGGCTGGTACATGGTGCCGAACTGGCATGACCAGAAGTTCAACATCGCCTACTGGAACATCTTTGGTTACCCCGACAAGCCGATACGCGAGGGCCTCAACTTCGATTCATGGTGGATCGACCCGGCCAAGGTGAAGGCGCTCGAGGCGGCAAAGGCGCAGTGAACAGCGACGGTCTTCGTCAATGACCGCCTACCTGATCCGGCGCCTGTTGCTGGTGATCCCCACCCTGTTCGGCATCATCACCATCAACTTCGCGGTGATCCAGTTCGCGCCGGGCGGCCCGGTGGAGCAGATGATCGCGGAGCTGCGCGGCAGGGGAAATCTCTCATCCCGGCTTGGCGCCAGCATGTCGGAGGTCGGTGGTGCCGGAGCCTATCGCGGCGCACGCGGCCTCGACATGCACATGATCGCCGACATCAACAAGATGTTCGGCTTCGACAAGCCGCCATTGACCCGTTTCACCAACATGGTGGGCGGCTATCTGCGTTTCGATTTCGGCCGCAGCTTTTTCCGCGGCCAGACCGTGTTGCATCTCATCCTGCAGAAGTTGCCGGTATCGATCTCGCTCGGCCTGTGGTCGACAATGCTGGTGTACCTGATCTCGATCCCGCTCGGCATCGCCAAGGCGGTGCGCGACGGCACCCGATTCGACGTGGCAAGCAGCGCCGTCGTGCTTGTCGGCTACGCCGTGCCCAGCTTCCTGTTCGCGATCCTGCTGGTCGTGCTGTTCGCCGGCGGCAGTTTCTTTCATTGGTTCCCGCTGCGTGGCCTGACCAGCGATGGTTCAGCCAGCTGGAGTTTCCCCGCGCGCGCACTCGACTACGCCTGGCACATGGTGCTGCCGACAATTGCGGTGGTCGCCGGCGGCTTCGCCAGCCTTACCATGCTGACCAAGAACTGCTTCCTGGAGGAAATCCGCAAGCAGTACACGGTGACCGCACGCGCCAAAGGCGCCAGCGAACAGCGCGTGCTCTACGGTCACGTGTTCCGCAATGCCATGCTGCTGATCGTCGCCGGCTTTCCAGCCGCCTTCATCAGCATCCTGTTCACTTCGGCGCTGCTGGTTGAAATCGTATTTTCGCTCGATGGCCTGGGATTGCTCGGCTTCCAGTCGGCGATCCAGCGCGACTATCCGGTGATGTTCGGCACACTTTATATCTTCACGCTGCTCGGCCTGCTGATGCAGATTGTCGGCGACACGCTGTACACCATCGTCGATCCGCGCATCGACTTCGAGGCCAGGTGACACTTTCTCCGGTTACCCGCCGCCGGTTCGCGATCTTCCGCCAGAACCGGCGCGGCTACGTGGCCTTCTGGATCTTCATCGTGTTGTTCAGCATCACCATGTTCGCTGAGCTGATCGCCAACGATAGGCCGCTGCTGGTTCGCTACAAGGGCGAATGGTACGTGCCCGTCCTGCACGGCTACAGCGAGGACACGTTCGGTGAAGAGTTCCTGCCCACCGAAGCCGACTACACCGATCCCGACGTGCAGAAGGCGATCAATGCACATGGCTGGATGATCTGGCCGCTCGTGCCGTACAGCTACGAAACGACCATGAAGGACATGACGCGGCCGGCGCCCTCGCCGCCCACGTGGCGCAACCTGCTCGGCACCGACGATCAGGCACGCGACGTGCTGGCACGCGTCATTTATGGCTTCCGGCTATCGGTGCTGTTCGGCTTTGCCTTGACCATCGTGTCCTCGGCGGTGGGCGTCGCCGCAGGCGCGGTGCAAGGCTACTACGGCGGTGTGACCGACCTGCTGTTCCAGCGCTTCATCGAGATCTGGAACGGCATGCCGCAACTCTATTTGCTGATCATTCTCGCCAGCATCATCACGCCCGGTTTCTGGGTGCTGTTGATATTCCTGCTGTTGTTCTCCTGGATGAACCTCACCGGTGTGGTGCGGGCCGAGTTCCTGCGCGGACGCAATCTCGACTATGTGCGAGCGGCGAAGGCACTCGGCGTATCGGACGTCGCCTTGATGTGGCGGCACATCCTGCCGAACGCGATGGTGGCGACACTGACCTTCCTGCCGTTCACGCTGTCGGGCTCGGTAACGATACTGGCGAGTCTCGATTTCCTCGGTTTCGGCCTGCCGCCAGGATCACCATCGCTCGGCGAACTGGTGGCGCAGGGCAAGAACAACCTGCAGGCCCCCTGGCTCGGCTTCACCGCATTCTTCGTGCTCGGCGGTGTGCTGACTTTGTTGATCTTCATCGGCGAAGCTGTGCGCGATGCATTCGATCCGCGGCGGTTGCCGGTATGATGGCCCGGACAGGTCCGGCCATGACGTCACGGCCAAACCCGCCATGAGCCTGGTCGAGGTCAACAACCTTTCGGTCGCATTCGGCACCAAGCGTGTGGTCGATTGCGTATCGTTCACGCTCGACCGCGGTGAAACATTGGCGCTGGTTGGCGAATCCGGTTCCGGCAAGTCGGTCACAGCGCTGTCGCTGCTGCAACTGCTGCCGTCGGGCGGCAACAATCCCGCGGGAAGCATCCTGCTCGACGGCAAACAGATCATCGGCGCCAAGCCGTCCACCTTGCATCGGGTGCGCGGTGAATTGGCCGGCATGGTGTTCCAGGAACCGATGACCAGCCTTAACCCGCTGCATCGCGTGGGGCGGCAGATTGCCGAAGCGATCACGCTGCATCGGCCGATGCCTGCCGGCAAATTGCGCAAGCGGGTGATCGAGGTGCTCAATCAGGCCGGCTTCGCGGACGCCGAACATCGGCTTGACGCGTTCCCGCACCAGCTTTCGGGCGGCCAGCGCCAGCGCGTGATGATCGCGATGGCGCTGGCGAACGACCCGGCCCTGCTGATCGCGGACGAACCGACGACAGCACTCGACGTCACCATCCAGGCCCAGATCCTGAAGCTGCTGGCGCGTCTTCGCACCGAACGGCAGTTGGCCTTGCTGCTGATCACGCACGATCTGCAGATCGTGCGGCGCTATGCGGATCGCGTCTGCGTCATGAAGGACGGCGTGGTGGTGGAGGCCGGCCGCGTTGCCGATGTATTCGCGGCGCCGTTCCATCCCTACACGTGCATGCTGTTGGCCGCGGTGCCGCAGGGCGGGCCCGCTCCGCTGCGCAACGATGCGGACTGCCTGGTGCGGGCGGACGATGTGAAGGTGCACTTCCCGATCCGCCGCGGCATCCTGCGACGGACCGTTGGCCAGGTGCGCGCGGTCGATGGCGTTTCGGTCGCCATACGCGAAGGTGAGACGGTAGGCCTGGTCGGAGAATCCGGTTCGGGCAAGACGACGATGGCGCTTGCGATGCTGCGATTGGAGCCGGCGGTTGGGCGGATCGTATTCGCTGGCACCGACATCGAGACACTGGATCGCCGCGCACTGCGGCATTTGCGTTCCTCCATGCAGATCGTGTTCCAGGATCCGTTCAGCAGCTTGTCGCCGCGCATGCCGGTGGGCGACATCGTGGCCGAAGGACTGCTGGTGCACGAGCCAGGACTGACCCGCGCAGAGCGGATGCGCCGGGTTGCCGCGGAACTCGAGGAAGTCGGCCTGCCGTCCGACGCGGTGGAGCGCTACCCGCACGAATTCAGCGGCGGCCAGCGCCAGCGCATCGCCATCGCTCGCGCCATGGTGCTGAAGCCCCGCTTCGTCGTGCTGGATGAACCGACCAGCGCGCTCGACATGTCGGTGCAGGCGCAAATCGTCGATCTGCTGCGAGGGCTGCAAGAGGCGCACGGGCTCGCATACCTGTTCATCAGCCACGATCTTAAGGTGGTGCGCGCTCTGGCGCACCGCGTCGTGGTGCTGCGCAAGGGGCAAGTCGTGGAGCAGGGCGATGCCGCCACTGTCTTCACGCACCCACACGAGGAATACACCCGTGCCCTGATGGCCGCGGCGTTCGCCCTGGAGGAGCGGCCGTTATGCTGAGGACGTGCCGGGTACCGTCAAGCCGGTTTCGTCCAGCAGTTCGACGAATGGTGCCAGTTCCAGCACGAAGCTGGTGATCCGGCTGAGCAGTGCCGCCGCGGTTATCGGCAGGTCGATGGGGGCTTCGGTTTCCAGCAACACACGGTGATCGGGCAGCAGGCTCACCCGCCAGTCCGGCGGCACGGTCCCCGACAGCCAGCGCAGCAAGGCGAAGCTGCGCGGCCGCAACTGCTCATCCGTCGCCGCGGCGGTGCTGGTGATCCGCGCCAGCGTCGTTTGCAGGATCAGCCGGCCGCCCGCCGGATCGGCCTGCGCCAGCCGCAAGCGGACCAGCCGATTCCGCCAGCGGAACAGGAATGCTGGCGAGGCGCGCGGATCACACGGCGACAGCCGTCCGTCCCGGTCGACGGAAAACGGGCCTAGTTTGCACGGCATTCTCAGCGGCATCGCCTGGCTCCCGGATGTCCGCCAATCTTGCCCGGCCAAGGTGAAGCATCCATAAACCTGCGGCACATGGCGCTGGTCGAAGACATTGCCCATATCCTGGCCCCGCCACATCCCACTGGGCGGCCGTTCATCCTCGGCGGCCTGATCGCCATCATGTTGGGCCTGGCGCTTGGGCCATGGCTGGCCTGGCTTGGCCTGCTGTTCACCCTGTTCTGCCTGTTCTTCTTCCGCAATCCCGAACGGGTACCGCCCGGGCGGGCGGGCGCCGTGGTGGCTCCAGCGGACGGACGCGTGGTGTCGATTGCCCCAGCCGTACCGCCGGCGGAACTCGGATTGGGCGTGGTGCCGCGCTGGCGGGTGACGTACCTTTCTCTCCCTGGTGAACGTGCATGTGAATCGCGTGCCGGCCGACGGTATCGTCACCCGCATCGCCTACCGGCACGGCAGCTTCGTGAATGCCGGCCTGGACAAGGCCAGTGAGGCCAACGAACGCAACGCCATCGCGCTGCGCCTATCGGACGGACGCGAGATCGCCGTGGTGCAGATCGCCGGCCTGGTGGCCCGCCGCATCGTCTGCGACCTGCGCGAGGGCGATACGGTGCAGGCCGGCCAGCATCTCGGGATCATCCGTTTCGGCAGCCGCGCCGACCTTTACCTGCCGGAAGGGGTCCGCCCGCTGGTTGCTGTCGGCCAGACCATGATCGGGGGCGAGACAGTGATCGCGGAACTGGCGTCATGAGCGGTTCGCCACGTTCCGAATGGCAGGGTGGTCCGGCGCGTGTCTCGCCGATGAGGCGGCTGCGCCGGCTGCGTCCGCGCTCGCGTCCGCGCTTCAAGGGCCCATCGTTCAATCACATCGTGCCCAACCTGCTGACCCTGATCGGGCTGTGCGCCGGCCTGACCGCACTGCGCTTTGGCCTGGAAGGCCGCTTCGGTGCCGCCGCGGTCGCCATTGTGGTGGCCGGTGCGATCGATGGGCTGGATGGCCGCCTGGCACGGCTGCTCAAGGCTACCTCGCGATTCGGGGCCGAACTCGACAGCCTCGCCGACTTCCTGTGCTTCGGCGTGGCGCCGGCGTTCATTCTGTTCCTTTGGTCGCTGCAGCGCGCCGGTGGGTTCGGCTACACGCCGTGCCTGATCTTTGCTGTCTGCATGGCGTTGCGGCTGGCGCGCTTCAATGCGGCGCTGGATGGTGCCCCGGCGCCCGCCTACACCTATAACTTCTTCACCGGCGTGCCGGCGCCCGCAGGTGCCGGCGTCGCGCTGTTCCCATTGTTCCTTGGCCTCGAAGCGAAGAGCCTGGGCTGGGGCTGGCTGCTGAGCGTCGCCCAGTTCCCGCTGTTCTGCGCCTTCGTCCTCGTCGGCACCGCCTTCCTGCTGGTCTCCACCATCCCGGTATGGAGCTTCAAGAACTTCAAGGTGCCGCACGAATATGTCCTGCCGCTGCTGATAGGCGCGGTGACCTTCGCCGCAGTGCTGGTGGCGGATCCCTGGGCCGCACTGGCAGCCGGCGGTCTGCTGTATCTCGGCATGCTGCCGTTCAGCGTTCGCAGCTTCCGCCGCCTGCGGCACGAAGCCGAGGCGATGCGCGAGGTTTCCGACGGCGAGTAAGACTTTCGACACCCTTTTTGGCATCAATGCGCCGCGACGGCGGCGGGTAGGCGAATGGTGGCATTCCCTGCCCGCTCCGTGCTTTATCCCTGAGCCACACGCGCAAGGAATCCGCGTATATGCACATTGCGATGATCGGCGGCGGCTATGTTGGCCTGGTCTCAGCCGCTTGTTTCGCCGAGTTCGGCACTGACGTGACGGTGGTCGAGGCCGACGCCGGCAAACTCGCGGCACTGCACGACGGCCGCATGCCGATATTCGAGCCGGGTCTCGACAAGCTGGTGTCAGAAAATGTCGCCGCCGGGCGTCTGTCCTTCACCGGCGACCTGTCCAAAGCGGTGCACGGCGCCGAGTTGGTTTTCATTGCCGTTGGGACACCGACGCGGCGCGGCGATGGCCATGCGGATCTGTCCTATGTCTACGCCGCCGCCGATCAGGTTGCCCGCGCATTGACCGGTTACGCCGTCATCGTCACCAAATCCACTGTTCCCGTCGGCACCAGCCGGCGGATTGCCGAAATCGTTCGCGCCGCCCGTTCCGATGCCGACTTCGATGTGGCGTCCAATCCTGAATTCCTGCGTGAAGGCAACGCCATCGGCGACTTCATGCGTCCCGATCGCGTGGTCATCGGGACCGAAAGCGAGCGTGCGCGCGACGTGCTGCGCCAGCTCTATCGTCCGCTCTATCTGATTGAGGCGCCGATCGTATTCACCGGCATAGAGACGGCCGAACTGACCAAATATGCCGCCAACGCATTTCTCGCGATGAAGGTCACCTTCATCAATGAAATGTCGGACCTGTGCGAGAAGGTCGGGGCCGATGTGCACGACGTGGCGCGCGGCATCGGCCTGGACGGCCGTATTGGCCGCAAGTTCCTGCACCCTGGTCCCGGCTACGGCGGGTCTTGTTTCCCGAAAGATACCCTCGCGCTGATGCGCACCGCGCAAGACTATGGCGCACCCGCGCGTCTGGTCGAGACAACGGTCGCGGTGAACGACGCCCGCAAATCAGCCATGGCGATGCGCGTGATCGCCGCTTGCGGCGGTTCGGTGCGTGGCAAGACCATCGGTGTGCTCGGGCTCACCTTCAAGCCGGAGACCGACGACATGCGGGATGCCCCGGCGCTTTCAATTGTCGCGCGGCTGGCCGGTGACGGTGCGACAATACGCGCCTTCGATCCCGAGGGCATGCAGCAGGCGAAGCAGGTGCTGCCGGACAGCGTGATCTACTGCCGCGACGCCTTCGACGCCGCGAAGGATGCGGATGCGCTGGTGGTTATCACCGAATGGAACGAGTTCCGCGCGCTCAGCCCGGCACGCCTGCGCGATACTATGCGCGGCCAGGTGCTGGTGGATCTGCGCAACGTCTACGATCCAATCGCGATGCGTCAGGCGGGCTTCACCTACCACTGCGTCGGGCGGCCCGACCAGAGCGAGTAACGCTTCGTCAACAGGCGGCGCCTAGCCTGTGATCCATGACCATCACGGTGTGCGTCTGCACGCACGATCGGCCAGGCTACCTGCGCGATTGTCTGCAAGGCCTGCAACACCAGACCGCCGGTCCTGAGTGCTTCGACATTCTGGTGGTCGACAGCGCCTCGCATGGCGAGGTCCCGGTTCAGATCGCCGCTCTGGTCTCCGGCATCTCGAACGCTCGTCTGATCCGGCTTGAACAACCCGGCATCAGCGTTGCCCGCAATGCCGGGGCCGGACATGCGGCCGGCGAATACATTGCCTACATCGATGATGACGCGGTGCCCGCCGCGGACTGGGTCGAATGCATCCGCACCGTCATCGGCGAGGCCGATCGGCCGCCGGCGCTGATCGGTGGGCGCATTCTGCCGCAGTGGGAAGTTCCGCTACCGGCATGGTGGCCGGCCAGTCTGCGCGGCACGCTTTCCATCATCGAGTTCGAGGGGCGCGGCGAATATCGCTCGGCGTCGCTGCCGGCAAAACTGGAACCCTATGGCGCCAACATGGTGGTGCACGCTCCGGCATTGCGCGCGGCCGGCGGCTTCGGCCAGAGCAGTGGCCGGGACGGCAAGGCATTGCTGTCGGACGAGGAGGTGGAGCTTGCCTGGCGCCTGCAGGGCGAAGGCAACCCGGTTTGCTATGACTCCCGCATCGTCGTTCACCATCAGATCCAGGCAGTGCGGCTGACCCCGGCCTGGCTGCTGTCACGGCTGTATTGGCAGGGCGTCTCGACGGTGCGCACCCGTCGAAGGCTGGGCGATCCCGCCTCGGTATGGAAGGAATTGCCGCGCCGGGTGGCGGTGGCCGCCTTGTTGGCGCCCTTCGGTCTTTTCCCGCGTGCCAGCAAGCGGCTGGTCGCGTGCCGCTGGCGCCTCGCCTATGCCGTCGGCTTCATTCGCGCGGCGCTCGCCGCAACCCCCGGCACGAGCTAGCGGCGTGAAGCTGTATTGCTGGCGCGGGCGCACGCGCAACTTTGGCGACGAGTTGAACCTGCTGCTCTGGCCCCGCCTGCTGCCAGGATTGCTGGACGATGACGACGCCACGCTGTTCCTGGGAATCGGTTCGGTGCTCGACGCGCGCCATGCGCCGGCGCCGGTGAAGGTGGTGGCAGGGGCTGGATTTGGCGGCTATCAGCCGCCGCCGGCGCTGGACGAAAATTGGCTCGTCCACTGGGTACGCGGCCCGCATACTGCCCGACGGCTGGGGCTGCCTGCGTCCTATGGGCTCGGCGATCCGGCCGTGCTGGTTCCGCAGATTGATCAAACGCCGAATGCGCCATGCCGCATCGGGTTCATGCCGCACTTCGAAAGCCTGGAGCGCGGGGCCTGGCCCGAAGCCGCTGCCATTGCCGGCATCGACCTGATCGATCCACGCGGCGATCCGGCCGAGATCATTCCCGCGATCAGGCGCTGCCGCCTGCTGTTGAGCGAGGCGATGCACGGCGCCATTGTCGCCGATGCGTTGCGCGTGCCGTGGGTCGCGCTGCGGCCACTGGTCGGCGTGCACCGAAACAAGTGGCACGACTGGGCGGACGCACTGGATATCCGGCTCGCGTTCCGGCCGTTGGCAGCTTCGTCGCTACGTGAATCGCTGCTGGCTTCCAGGCCTGGTCGCATGCATTCCGCGCGCCGCCTGCTGCATCTGGCGACCCCGGTCATGGAGCGCGTCGGTTGCCGGCACTTCGCCGAGCGAGCGGCACGATCGCTTGCATCGGCCGCCGCGGCGCCACCACAGCTATCCGCGGCGGCCGCGCTCGACCGGTGTCAGACACGTATGCTGGAGCGGCTGGAAGCGCTGCGGCGTGACCCGCTGAACGCCGCCCTCGCCTTGCATCCCAGCCGCAATTCCGCCTACCACCCTGGTATGCGCGACTGATTGCCGGACGGGGCGGCCCACCGTCCCGGCCTTGCCGCCAGCACGGAGTCTGCTGCCTATGCCGCCGCAACCTGAGCTGCCGAATTTCGATCTGCTCGATCGCATTCCGCTGAACGCCGGCACTGTGCTCGACGTCGGATGCAGCACCGGCATCCTGGGAGCCAGCTATCGCCGGTTCAATCCAAGAGCTCGTCTGTATGGCATCGACAAGGACCCGGCTGTCGCCCGGCAGGCCATGCAGCGGCTCGATGAAGTGGCGGCGGTGGACGTCGAGGACAGCCCGATGCCGTTCGCGCTCGATCGGCCGCTCGACTGCGTGATTTATGGAGACGTGCTGGAGCATCTGAGCGACCCGTGGCCTGTGCTCCGCCGCCACGCCGAGCTGCTGAGCGACGATGGCACCATACTGATCTGCGTGCCTAACCTTGAGCACTGGAGCTTTGCCGATCGGCTGTTGCGCGGCGTGTGGAAATACGAACCGAGCGGACTGATGGATTCGACGCATCTGCGCTGGTTCAGTCTAGAGACGATGCGGCAAGGTCTGAATGATCTCGGTCTGATTCCGCTTGACGTGATGCCGCGCATCTTCGACGCAAAAGACGCCGAGCAGTTCGCTGCCAAAATTGCGCCCGCGCTGGTCGCTCTCGGCGTTGACCCCAAGGCATACGCACAGCGCTCCGCACCACTGCAATTCATCTGGCGCGTACGTAAGCGCCCACGCCAGTTGATGACCGTTGTGTCGAACATGCTAGAGCCAGTCGGAGGCGTGTCGCATGTCCGCGTTGTCTATCCGTTGCAGGCATTGCGCACCGAGCCAGGCATCATCACGCGCCTGCTCAATCCCGGTGATTTTCCGGTCCAGTCAGGCGATACGCCGCGTATCTACATGATGCATCGCCCTTCGCTGGCGGGAGAGCGCGGTGCCGCGCTGATCCGCAGGTTGTTGTCCGACAACTGGCTTATCGTCACCGAGTTCGACGATCATCCTGATCATTTTAGGATGCTCGATGTTGACGATCAGTACGCGTTCCGCGGCGTGCACGCGGTGCAAACCAGCACGCCGGCGCTGGCCGATGTACTTCGCCCGCTCAATCCGGAAGTGGGGATGTTTCCCAACATGATCCGCGTGCTGCCGGATGTGCGCAACTTTGCCGACCCCAATGCCGTGACCGTGTTCTTTGGCGCGCTGAATCGCGAACAGGATTGGGCGCCGCTGATGCCGGTGCTCAACGAGGTGGCTGACAAGGTTGGCGATCGCCTGCGGTTCCGCGTGGTGCACGATCAGGCGTTCTTCAGCGCGTTGCGCACGCCGCACAAACAATTTGCCCCGACATGCGACTACGACAGCTACATGAGAACGCTCGGACAGTGCGAGATCTCATTCATGCCGCTGGCTGACACGCCGTTCAACCGGGCCAAGTCCGACCTGAAATTCATCGAGGCCGGCGCCTGCCGTGTTGCCGCGCTCGCGAGCAATATCGTGTATGCCGACAGCATCGAGGATGGCCGCAATGGCCTGCTGTTCCACGACGCCGATGAACTGCGCGACCGGCTGTTGCGGCTGGTGGCGATGCCGGACCTGGCACGCAGCCTGGGTGATGCGGCGCGAAACTATGTCACCGCCGAGCGCATGCTGGCCTATCAGGTGGCAGCCCGTCTTGCGTGGTACGGCTCGCTATGGGCGCGGCGCGTGGAACTGACCAATGCGTTGTACGACCGGATGGCGGGGCTGCCGCACCCGCTCAAGGTCGAACCGCCGCGCAATCCAGCGGAGGTTGGCGCACTGTCATAGTCGGTTCCCCCTGGGAGGAAATCATAATGAGCCGTTGGGACAATCCCGCACCAATTCGCTACCCTGACCCGAATATCGTGGCGCTCGACAAGCGCTTCGAGCACATCATGCTGGGTCATGCGGCGATCGAGCGGATCGCCGGCGATTGCCGTTTCACCGAAGGGCCGGTGTGGTTCGGCGACACACGGCAGTTGTTGTGGAGCGACATCCCGAACGACCGGATCATGCGCTGGGATGAGGAGACCGGCGCGGTAAGCATGTTCCGCCGTCCATCGCATTACGCCAACGGCAACACGCGTGACCGGCAGGGCCGCTTGATCACCTGCGAGATGGGCAGCCAGCGGCTGACCCGCACCGAATATGACGGCACGATCACCGTGCTGGCCGAGCGCTTCGACGGCAAACCGCTGACCGGGCCAAACGATGTCGTGGTGAAGTCCGACGGCTCGATCTGGTTCAGCGACAATGGCGCCGGCATTCGCGGCAACTACCTCGGCACCAAGGGCACGCCGGAACTGCCGTACCGGGTGTACCGCATCGACGGCCGCACCGGCGAACTTGCCGTCGCGATTGACGACATGGCGCGGCCGAATGGCCTTGCGTTTTCCCCGGATGAAACGCGGCTCTACGTTGTCGATACGCCGGCAGAGCCAAAGACCACGCATGTCTATGACATCGTCGATGGCACGAAGGCGGTGAACGGCCGGGTGTTCTTCGACACCGAGGGCTGGGCGGACGGAATCCGCGTGGATACCGAAGGCAATGTCTGGTGCGGCTTCACCGGTGGCGAGGGCGAAGATGGCGTCGCGGTGTTTGCCCCAGATGGAACCTTGATTGGCCGCATCCATTTGCCGGAGCGGTGCGCCAACGTGTGTTTCGGCGGCCGCAAGCGCAACCGGTTGTTCATGGCCGCGAGCCAGTCCGTGTATGCGGTCTATGTCGAGGCTCAGGGAGTGCTGGGAGGCTAGGCCGCACTGATCCTGACGTCCGTCGTGCAGCTCTGGCCGAATATCGGCGTCTTCCTTCGCGAGCGTCGCGCGCAGCTCAATCTGTCATTGCGGATTACCGCGGCGGCGGTGCTGTCACTGGCACTCGCGCAGGCTCTTGGTCTGCATCTGCCATTGTGGTCGTTGCTGACGGCAATGGTCGTAACACAGCTCAGCATTGGGCGATCGCTCAAGGCGACGTTGAACTATTTCGCCGGAACCGTTGGCGGCGCGCTGTTCGGTGGTACTGTCGCCGCGCTCATACCACACACGCACGGAGCCGCGCTGCTCGCGGTCATCGCATTGGCAGTCGCGCCGCTTGCCTTGCTGGCCGCGATCAATCCCGTGCTGAGCGTTGCACCGATCACCGCAGCCATCGTGATCCTGATCCCAACCATGACCCATGCGACGATATTGGCCTCCGCGGTGGATCGGATGCTCGAAGTCGCCGTCGGTGGCGGTGTCGGGCTGATGGTATCGTTTCTTCTGTTGCCGGCAAATGCGCACGACCTCGTGGCCGGCGCAGCAGGCGAACTGCTGGAACATATGGCGCATGCGCTCAACGAACTGCTCGCTGGCCTGACACATCGACGAGATGCCGATGCTCTGCGCGGCATACAGCACGGCATCGGTCAGAGCGTCGATCAGTTGGCCAGCTTGTGCAGCGAGGCCGAAAGCGAGCGGCTGGCGCGCCTGGCCTCGGCGCCGCAAACCGGACCGTTGCGGCGAACGCTGCTTCGGTTACGGCATGATCTTGTGATGGTTGGCCGTGCCGCCGACGCACCGTTGCCGGATCCGCTTGCCGCCTCGCTGGCCGCGCCGCTCGCTCGCGTTGATGTCACGATTGCCAACTATCTGCGATCGGCTGGTGCCGCGCTGACGTCGCATCGGCAAGCGCCATCGACTGACGCGACGGATGCAGCGTTGACCGGGTATGCCGCGTCGCTTGATGAACTTCGTAAGAACCGGAGAACCGATCAGCTGTCGGCAGAAGTCTTGGAGCGTCTGTTCACCTTGAGCTTTGCATTCGAACAGATGCGGGAGAACCTGCGAGACCTGCAACGATGTGTCGATGAGTGGGCCGTGGTCCCGAGGTCCAGGAGTCGCAATGTGGCGATGCAGTCCCCAGGTTAAGTCAGTCATGTTGAGGAGGCCGATGTGATGAGCGGAACGTTCGACCCTGCATTGCTTGGGCATCTGCATGCCGATCAGGAGGTTGCCATATCGCCCGGCAAGAACCGGAGTCGTCCCGTCGTCATCTGGGCGGTTGTTGCCAATGGCGCGGCGTTCGTACGCTCGGTGCGCGGACCGAAGGGAAAATGGTATATCGCCGCGGCGCGGGACGGCGAGGCAATGCTGGAAGTGGCCGGGCGTCAGGTCGCGGTGAAGCTGACGCCGGTTACCGACGCCGCGACGATCGAGGCGGTCAGCAATGAGTTCCTGCGCAAGTACGCCACGAGCCCTTATGCGAAATCGATAGTGGCAGCCGACACACTGCCCACGACGCTACGGCTCGATCCGCGATAATCATTTCGGGCGGCGGTGGCCCCGCGCCTACACGACTCTCCAGGACATGGTGTCGGGTCCAGCGCGGTTCCCCGCCTGCATCGCGCCCTTCACCTCGATCGAGCGGAACCGGCGTGCGCTGAATGACGGCGAGAAATGCTCAGCGCTCAGCCCCGCTTTCATCTTCAACGCCTGCACGAAGATCCGTGGCTCGCCGATCTCCTCCCACACGCTTGGCAGGAACAGCGCTTGTCGTCCCTGGTCGCCGATGATCAGCCCATCGATGCCAGGCCGCAGCTGGGCCAGCAGATCCGCCTCATTGTCGAACGTCATCGCCATCGGCGGTGTCAGCACCGATACCGACAGCGAGAGTTGCACCAGTTCCAGCCAGCCGAGGCGCGGGAATCGCCAATCCATGAAGGCCGCATTGAACGCATGCTGCACGACATCGACGATGAGCGGACGCCTGGCGACGGGTGAGCCGATACAGCCGCGCAGTGCATTGCGGCGGCGCAGCGTGACGAAGGCGGCGCCTTGCCCGGCGAGCAGCGGCGGCAGAGTGCCGTCAACGCGCACGTCCGGTGCGCGGCCAGTGTCCAAACCGTGCAGGATTGCACCACGCACCAGGTCGATCAACGTCGGAGCAAGCGCTTCCACCGCCGCGCGTTCCGGATCGGGCGCAGCGTCATCGTACAGCGCCCACGCGCCGTAGCCGACGACGCGGTCGCGCGGACCCGCGGTGTCGCCGGAATTGCGCAGATCCAGCCGCTCGATCGCCATGCCACGCGCACGCGCCGCATGCAGCAGGCCACGCGTCGCCACCGCGCCACAGGCGTGCGTCGGCGTCAGCACATCGGGATCCAAGCGCTCGATTGCATCCGCGGTGATCTGATCGGCGCGCTGGCACGCGACGTAGTCGAGATAGTGCGACAGATCAGTAGACACCACGAACAGCGTCTCGTTCCCGCCCCACAGCGTATCGAGCACCGCAGCCACCGCTTCGGGCGGCGCATCGCCGGTGACAATCGGTACCAGGCGGAAATCGCCCAGCACATGCTGAAGGAACGGCAGATGCACTTCCAGCGCATGCTCGCGCTGATGCGCCGCGTCGAGTTCGCCAACCATCGGCAATGCACGCAGGCGATCGATCGCGTCATGGTCGAGCGGCACGCTGCCACTTGGCGTCATCCACGCCTCGGAGCTATCGACCGCCATGCCTTGGAACGCGAGGTAATGCGACGGCCCGATCAGCACGACGCGTTGGATCTTGCCGCGCGCCGCTGCCAGGCGTGCATAGGCGCGCGCGGCGACACTGCCGGAATACGCATAGCCAGCGTGCGGTCCGATGATCGCCTTGGGGAAAGCAGCTACCGGCGCCTGGTTCGCAGCCTCTGACATGAAGCCGGCAAGCTGCCGCTCCAGCACATCGCGTTCGGCTGGATAGAAGGTTCCGGCAACAGCGGGCTGACGGATCGCGCCCATCGGCGTCAGGTTACCACAGCCGGGATGCACCAGCGCAAGGACGATCAGGCGGCTGTCACTGCGCCTGCCCAGCCTCGCTGAAGCGACGAAGGTAGCCAATGACGGCCTGCCGCGACTTGGGATCGGCCAAGCCGGGAAATATCATTTTGGTGCCGGGCACAACGGAGCTCGGCTTTGCGAGCCAGGCGTCCAGCGTCGTCTCGTCCCATAGTCTTCCGGCTTCACGACCGGCAACCAGCCCCGGCGAGTAGGCGAATGTCGGGTATGTGGCCCAGCGTCTGCCGACGATACCGTTCAACGGCGGCCCAACGCTCACCGACGCACTCGCTCCGATCGCATGGCAGATGCTGCACGGCGCGAATACCGGATTGGCTTCGCCAGGGCCGGCATTCGGGGCGCTGCTTGCATTGCGGACAATGATCACCGTGCAGCCGCAAACCAACACCATCACAGCAACGAAGCTGGATATCCACCCGCGAGTTGTCATTGACGATGCATTATCCTGCTCACGGAGCGGTCGCAATGCACTGGACCATCAGCAACGCATGAGGTACCGTACCGTAACATTCGCAACTCCAGCCACGCTTCGCTGGCGGTCGCATGGGAGGCACGATGCGGATTATCTCAGTTTTTGCGGCTGTCGTTATGGGCATCTTGCTCCAGGGCCGGGTTGCCATCGCGCAACAATCGACCATGCCGGCGGATGCCAAGGTCTACATCGTCTGGCCGTCGGATGGTCAGGTGATCAAGGGGAGCTTCTGGGTCCGAATGGGATTGAGCGGTGCCGGCATCGCTCCGGCCGGCGTTCAAAAGGCCAATACCGGTCACCACCATCTATTGGTCGATGTCGACCTTCCGCCGCTGGATCAGCCGATACCCAACGACCACAACCACCTTCACTTCGGACTCGGGCAGACCGAGGCGCATCTCGATCTGCCGCCGGGGAAGCATACGCTGCAGTTGCTGTTGGCTGACGAGAACCATATCCCGCACAAGCCACCGCTCTACTCGAATCGCATCACCATCACTGTCGTCCAATAGGCCGGAAGGAGACACGGCATGTCACTGATCTCACTCCGGACATTGGGCGCGTCAGCCGCGGCGATCTGCCTGGTCACGGCGGGCGCTGCGGCGCAGGGAACCCAAAGCCCGGCAGCGGCCACCCCGCCGGCGAACGCGTCAGCCGCGGCCCCAGCCACACCGCGCACGCCAGCACCGAAGGATGCCTATGTATATATCGGCTGGCCGATCGATGGGGCGACGGTCAACGGCAATCACATCAAGGTCTGGTTCGGCACGCGCAACTTCGGCATCGCGCCAGCCGGGGTGACCACGAAGAATACAGGACATCACCACCTGCTGATCGATGTGCCAGTGCCGCCGCTGGACCAACCAATTCCCAACGACCGCAACCATCTGCATTTTGGGCTGGGCCAGACAGAGACGGTTATCGAACTGCCGCCCGGCAAGCACACGCTGCAATTGCTCATGGGCGATGCGGACCATGTGCCGCATGATCCGGCGCTGATGTCGAAGCGCATCACGATCTACGTGCGGGGATAACGGGCTGCCGGCTGGCGCTTCTGCCGCTCAGTTGAGATCGCGTGCAACCCTGAAGCCATTCGCGAGGTAGCGGACCGGCGCATCGTAATAGCCGCGGGCCGTTGGCATGATGTCGTCCAAGCCAGCGCGGAACGATCCGCCGCGCAGCACGCGTTCCATGCAACTCGGCGATTGCCGCGCCGAACCGTCGCCCGGTGCATTGCGATAGTTGGGTTGCCAGCAATCCTGCATCCACTGCGCAACGCCGCCGAGCATTCCGTAGAGACCGAAGGGGTTCGGCTGGAACGTGGCCACCGGTAGCGGCGCCCGCGGGTCCTGCGTTCCACCACACCCGGTGCAATTGGCCAACGCGGTTCCCGGCTGGTCACCCCACCAGTAACGGGTTGTCGTGCCGGCACGGGCCGCATACTCCCATTCCGCCTCGGTTGGCAGGCGATAGGCATGCCCGGCACGGCGCGACAACCAGGCGATGAAGGTCTGTGTATCGTCCCAGCTGACGTTATGAATCGGCGTGTCGTCCTTGGTCTCCGGCGCCATGCGCGGTGGCGGCCCACACGCGCCGTCGGTGCGGCAGGCATTCCATTCCGCGACGGTGACCGGGTATTGGCCCAGCGCAAAGGCTTTCAGCGCCACGTGGTGCGCCGGCGCGGCGCTGAGATCCTTGGCGCCCTGCCCCATCATCAGGCTCCCGGCCGGAATCCGAGCCATCCTTGGGCAGGTCGGGCAATCCTGGAAGAACCGCCCATCAGCGCTGGCTGAGGGAGCCGCAACAGGAGGAACAACCATTGCCAGTTCCCGTTGCGGCTGCGCCGGCGGCGATGGATCCACGCGCGGTGCCACCGGTTGCAGCGCGGCGAGCACCTCGGGTTTCCTGGGCACTTCCGCCACGGCCGGGGGCGCGGGTGGAGGTGCCTTCGGTGTGGTCTGTACTGGCGGAGGAGGAAGTGGCTGCGGGGTTGCTGCCTGCTGCACCGGAGAAGGCGGCGGGGCATTGTTGGCGGCACTTTGGGCGAGCAGTTCTTCACGGCGCCGCTTCGCCGCGGCAGCCAGATATGAATTGGGATAGAGCCGCAGGAACGTGTCGACATCCTCGACCCGGCCGCTGGCGCCCAGCCGTTCCCACAAGGCGGCCTCTGCCATCTGCGCCGCTGCTTCGGCGGGATCCATGACCTCGATATCGAGCGATCCGACCGCTTGGCCGCCTCGGCCATCTTCCACCAGGTATTGGAATATGCCCGCCGGACCGATGAAGCCAGGCTCCGGCAGGTAGGTCAGGGCGGGGAGTTCGTCAGGCGGGATCCGATCGCCGACGCGTATCCTGGTCACGCCAAAGCGCACCAGACCGCTCGGCACGGCCTGCACGGTCACGGTCAGCCTGTCGCCGTCCGGATCGGTGGGAGGTGTGATCCCTAGCGCGCCGGTGTAGATCCGCAGGCGGCGGCGAGCCTCCGCCGCCGGCGGCCGGTTCGAAGCGATGATGCTGATCGGAAGACTGGCGAGGACGCTGCCGCCCCTGCCGTCTTCAACCAGGATGTCGAACGTCCCCACGTCGCCCACCGCCGTCCCGGTCGGCTTGAAGGTGGCGGTGGCGAAGCGCTCGACGGTGAAGACCGCGCCGGGCGTGACCGGCATGCCGGCGACGCGTATCTCGCCGGAGCGCGGCAAACCGGTGACGCGCACGGTCAGTGGGTCCTGGTCGGGGTCAGTCGGCGCCGGCATACCCAACGGCGTCGGACCCGCGTTGTCGCGTACCTCCAGCGGGGTGATGGCACCAACCTGCGGGGGCCGGTTGGGCGGACGCGGATGGAAGTAGAACGGCTCCGCGCCGAGCGAGCTGAAGACGAACGGCTCCTGTGAGTTATTGGTTGCCCGCAGCACGTCGTCGCGCACGCTGCGGAAGAACAGGCTCAGTTCGAGGCCCGGCTTCTGCAGATTGCTCAACAGCGATTGGGCAAACGGACTGTGCTGGCCGGCACCATCCTCGGCGGTCTGATCGGCCTTGGTCGCCATGGCAACGAGCGTGTTGCGCGGCACGTTGTCCACCCGGGCAAGGCCCGCCGCCGCGGGACCACGGCTTGTCACCGCGAATGAGCGAGACAGCCGATCGACGAACGGATTGTTGCGGCACGCATCGAGCAGAATGATTCCGAGCTTCCGCCCCTGGCCAGCTTCGCTGAGAAACAGGTCCAGCGGCAGCGCCTCGTAAATCAGGTCGCGCTCGCGTTCGAGTGCGGCGTCCGCCGGCAGCAGATAGTTCGTCCCGCCCACCTGAACACCGTGGCCGGCGTAATAGATCACGGCCACGTCGGCTTGCGCCGCCTTGATGCCGAAGTCGCGCAGCGAGCGGGACAGCGTGCGAAAGTCGGGGTCATCGACTTCCTGCACGTCGAACCCCAGGCCCTTGAGTGCTTCACCGACCGCATGCGCGTCGTTGACCGGATTGGCGAGCTTGGGAGCGTTCTTGTAAGCGCCAATACCGATCACGAAAGCCACGCGCCGATCTGCCGCCGGCGGCACTGGCTGCCCAAAGCTCGTGACCGGGATCGCTGCGAGAAGCAGCACGATCAGGAGGAGCCGCTTCACCTGCCTGGTTACTCCCTCATGGCCCAGTTCCGCCCCTTAGGACGCTGCTCTTATACTACGATCCGGTCCGGATCAGTATCAGTACGGCACTTCCAACGTCGAATATGTGACATTACGGCGAGCGAAACCAGACGCAACTGCGTCCTGCTTGGGCGAACGGGCGCCAAGCACCCCGACAAAGACTGTCCTGCCGTCGCGGGCAACGAAACACTTCAGATCGGCTGACGGAGGCCCCGGTGCACTGTGCGCCATGCACAATGCACTGACAGGCTTGACCGCTATTGTCCTGTTCGAGGTGGCGGGAGACCTGGTGCACCAGACGCTACTGTCGCCAATCCCTGGCCCGGTGATCGGCATGGCCATGCTGCTCGCCTGCCTGATCGTCAAAGGCGAGCTGCCGGCAGTGCTCGACCGCGCTGCGACTGGCATTCTTGGCTATCTGCCGATGCTGTTCGTTCCAGCCGGCGTTGGCGTGATGGTGCATGTCGATTTGATACGCGCCCAATGGCCAGCCATCGTCACGGCGGTCGCCGCGTCGTCTCTGCTGACGATAGTTGTCACCGCGGCGGCGATGCGCGGTGCGGAACGGGCGCTGGCCGCGCTCCGTCAACGACCTTCCACACCCGAGACAGCCGGCGCAACGGGTGCACCGTGAGCACGCTCCACGCTGTTTGGATGACCCTTGCGCGAACACCGGCCTTCGGCGTCGCCACCACCGCGCTGGCCTACCAGTTCGGCTGCGCCATGCAGCAACGCTCGCGCGGCAACGCGCTATGCAATCCGGTACTGATCGCCATCGGTTTGCTCATCACACTCCTATGGCTGACCGGCACGGATTACCCGACCTGGTTCAGCACCGCTGCCTGGATCCATTTCCTGCTGGGGCCAGCGACTGTCGCCCTGGCAATCCCGCTGTACAAGCATATCGGGGAGATCAGACGCGCTGTTCTGGCGATCGGGGTCGCGGTCACGACAGGCGCGATTACCGCCAGCGCGAGCGCCGTGGCGACCGCCTGGCTGCTGGGTGCCTCACCGGTGGTGATCCGTTCGCTCGCGGCGAAATCGGTGACCATGCCGATCGCGATCGGGGTCAGCACATCGATCGGCGGAATGCCACAGCTTACCGCGGTGCTGGTAGTGGCGACCGGGGTCTTCGGCGCCGTCTGCGCACCGGGGCTTACGGCATTGATCGGGGTGCGATGCTGGCGCGCGCGCGGCCTGGCAGCGGGTGTCGCCGGCCACGGTGTCGCAACCGCCCGGATGCTGACGCTGGATGCGACGGCCGGAGCATTCGCTGGCCTGGCGATGGGACTGTGCGGTTTGCTGACAGCGATCCTGCTGCCGCTCGCCCAGCGGCTGCTGCCATGACCTGGGGGATGCCTTCGGTCGTCGAGCCGGTGCCGCGCCTTCGTGGCGCGGCATCACCTGCGGCAGCTATCAGTCGGCAGTCTTGGCGAGATCCGGATCGATCTCGATGTCGTCGTCCGCTTCGTCGTCGGATTCCGGCACGTCATCCTCGGCCTCGATATCAGCGGTATCGGCTGGCTCGACATCGTCCTCGGTGGTAGCGGCTGCCGGAGACTGCCGCGGCAGCAATCGAGTGCCAAACGTGCTGCGAGGTGGGCGCGGCGCGCGTGGCCTTTCCGGCGGTTGCTCGGCACCGCATTTCGGACACTTGGCGGGTGACCTGTTCAGATCATAGAAGCGCTCGTGGCAGCTCGCGCAGGCAAGCTTGGTGCCCAGTTCCGGCTTGCCCATCAGCTGGACTTCGCGTTGTTGAGTTTGTCTGAACAGGCGTGTGCCAGCGCATCGTTGGGAGATTTGTCATTGCCCAAGGTCGCCCAGCCTGCCTTCGTCACCATGTCGCTGCGCGAGTAAGATGACGTCTCGGCCTGTAGTTTGGCGAACACGGCCTTGTCGGGATCCTGCTGAGCCTTCGCGACGCAGAACGGGACGAGCGCGGCGACGACAGCCGTGTCGGCACGCTCCTGCGCGAGCTTCTCGGCTGTCCCTGACGTGGTCCATCCGAGCTGTGAGAAGCCGATGATCGCTATAGCAAGCGCGCCGAACACGGCCCCCCAGATGCCGGGCTTTAACCACACAGGAATTTTCATTGGATGTTCTTTTCGCTGTGCGGGAATTGATTTCCCCGCATCGGCACGGTGCGTCCCAGTAAAAATGGGGCGCTGCGCCGGCATTACATCGTGCGGCCGAAAATAACGCCGCTCCGCCTGCGACCATGATATGGTCCTTCGTGTCGCAGGCACGAATGGACATTGCTGATGGCCAAAGGTCAGAAGAGATCGAACCGCGAAATCAAGAAGCCGAAGAAGACAGTTGCGGAGCGGCAGAAGGCCAGCCAGCCGGTGGCCAGCCGTCAGGTCCCCCGCATCGGCGACAAGGACGCCCCAAGGAAAGGATAGCAACCGCAGGGCGACTGTCGCCTAAGTCTGGACCGGCTCCTCGTCGGTCCACACCTTGAAGCTTTGCAGCGTGTTCGGACCAAAAGTGTTGCTGAGCGGCACATCAACCGCATCGCGCCCGCGCGCCATCAACACGCGGCCGATCCTTGGCGTATTGTTGCGCGGGTCGAAGACATGCCACGTGCCATCGAGATAGGCTTCGAACCAGGCAGAGAAGTCCATCGGGCCATGGGGCGGCGGCACGCCGATATCGCCGAGGTAGCCGGTGCAATATCGCGCGGGGATATTCATGCATCGGCAAAATGCAACGGCAAGATGCGTGAAATCGCGGCAGACACCCCGCCTTTCATTGAACGTCTCCCACGCCGTTCGGGTCGAGCGAGCGTCTGCGTAATTGAACGCAACATGGTTATGGACGAAGTCGCAGATCGCCTGCACGCGTTCCCAACCTGTTGGGATGTGGCCGAACAGTTGCCAGGCGGTCTCGGACAATCGATCGGTTTCGCAATATCGGCTGCCCAGCAGAAACACCAGGACCTCATCCGGCAGATCCTCCACGCGGTGCTGGTGCGCTCCGGGACTGATAGGATCCGGCTCTCCGCTGTCATGCAGGACGGCAGTGCTGGCAATCTGTAATTGCCCTTGCGGGGCGACGAGCCGGCTACACCAGTTGCCGAAGCCATCGCGATAGGCGGCGACGGGCACCGTTGGGTTTGTCGTCACCTGGTCGGCAACGATGATGTCAGCCGCTCGCGTATGGTGGATATGCAGCATCAGTATCATCGGCGTCGGTTGCGGACAGGCGTAGATCAGTTCGTAGCCCACGCGAAGTTTCATGCTGTCGCTCGCACTGCGGTTGCTTCAATTGGAACCGGTTCCTCGGTCACGGCGACATCCACTTCCATGCCGAGGGTGGCACCGGGGCTGCCGGTGAATGTGCCCCACAGCGGCAGAGCATGGGCAGGATGCCATGCAACCGCAACGCGGATGAGGTTGCGGTTGCCGACGATGCTGTTGGTCGGATCGAAATCCACCCACCCTGCCCCGGGCAGATAGACCTGCAGCCACGCATGGGTCGCGCCACCGCCGACCACAGCGATGTCGGATAGGTTCGGCAGGAAGATGTAGCCGCTGACAAACCTGGCGGCGAGACCCATTGACCGGACAGCATCGATCATCATCCAGGCGAAGTCGCGGCACGTGCCGCTGCCGCGGCGCAATGTCTCGCCCGGACTTTGCACGCCCCGTTGGGTACGCCGAGAGTATGCAAACTCCTCCTGAATGCGGCGGGTCATAGTTCGCAACAAATCCATCGTTGCGCAGGAACCGGAATGTGGCAGCACGTTCGCAGCCCAGAGATCAACTGCGTCATCGGGGTCTTCGCGGTGCAGGGCGCGGATAAGTTCGGGCCGGTCCTCCGGCGAATAGCTGAATGGGAACGTCATGGCGTCGGTTTCGAGCCGATAGTCGGGCAGCGCTGCCTCGGTGTGCTCCAGCGTGACCGTACTGTCGAAGCTGAGGCTGTCGGTCTCGCCGCTAAAGGCTGCTACCGCGACCGAATTGTCGAACACATCATGCAGCCAGTGCAGCCGCGTGGGCTGTGGAAGGATGACCAGCTTGCTCCTGATCAGGCGCAGATCGTGACTCTCGCGCGGGCGGAACATCATGCGATGTTCGCCCAGCCGAACCAGCCCCGTATAGCGATAGATTGTGGAATGCCGGACGGTCAGCAGGCGCATTCCAGTCACTGAATTGGGGATCGGAGTTCGTCCACGTTGGCGCCTCGTCGAGCGACGGATCGAGCTCAGACATGGGGCCTTGCGGTGGGCGATATAAGGACCGGGTTGGGATATCGTTCGCGCGTTAGCCGGGTTCGTTGGCGGGACATTGCGTTGTCCTGAGCAAGAGCGGCATATTGGGTCATGAATCCGAGCACCCCTATCCGACCTGAGTTTGGGCGGCCGCGCACTCATCGGGTCGTAGTGAGGTCGGCGAACACCAGGCCGAAGAGGTTCACCTGGGAAATCGTCCATGAGGCGAAAGAGGATCAGCCGATCAAGGTATCCGATCGATCCTTCGATTCGATGGAATCGGCATACGCCGACGGGGCGGCCGCGCTGACCGATTACGAGTGAGCTGAGTACAGGGCCGCGGCGGCGGCCAACTCGTTGCAACCGAGCGTTCAGCGGTCTCACGTGCCATGGAAGATCACGCCTGATCCGGCACCGTCTGGACAGTTGTCGCATTGGCATGGTCGGTTTTCCCGGCGACGGCCCCATGCCGGTAGGCGGCCTCTTGTGTCACCTCAGCCGAAACCTGGGCCAGGGTCTGTTCCAACCCCGGCCCGGTCATCGTGTTCAGCTCCTCGGCGGCACGACGCAGTGCTTCGCGCCGCAACAGACGAGCTGTCATCGCGTCGAACTGCGCATCGGGCGCGTTCTGATCCACCATCGGCTGTCTCCCAGGAGCTCTTGCTTGCTTCGCTCAGTAGCCCCCCTCAGCCGATGAACCGTCGCCCGCAGCGGGCTTCTCCTGCCGCTCGGCGACCATCGCCTCCGTGGTGATCATCAGTGCGCCGACCGAGGCTGCGTGCTGCAAGGCGGAGCGCACAACCTTGGTCGGATCGATGATGCCGGCCTTGACCAGATCCTTGAACTCGCCGGTCTGCGCGTCAAAGCCATAGTTATACTGGTCTTTGTCGAGGACCTTGCCTGAGATCACCGCACCGTCCTCGCCGGCATTCTCGGCGATCAGCCGCAGCGGCATCTGCACCGCCTTGCGCACGATCTCGATGCCGACGCGCTGGTCGTCATTTTCGGCATTCAATTTGCCGAGGATCATCGACGCACGCGCCAGGGCGACGCCGCCGCCCGGAACGATACCTTCCTCGACCGCCGCTCGGGTCGCGTGCAGGCCATCATCCACGCGGTCCTTGCGCTCTTTCACCTCGACCTCGGTGGATCCGCCGACACGGATGATCGCAACACCGCCGGCCAGTTTGGCCAACCGCTCCTGCAGTTTTTCGCGATCGTAGTCCGAGGTGGTTTCCTCGATCTGCGCGCGGAGCTGGGTGCAGCGGCCGGTGATGTCGGCCTTCTTGCCGACACCTTCGACGATTGTGGTGTTCTCCTTGTCGATCAGCACTTTCTTCGCCTTGCCCAACATTGCGAGCGTGACGTTCTCCAGCTTGATGCCGAGATCTTCGCTGATCACCTGGCCACCGGTGAGGACCGCGATATCCTCCAGCATCGCCTTGCGGCGATCGCCGAAGCCAGGCGCTTTTACCGCCGCAACCTTCAGCCCGCCGCGCAGCTTGTTGACCACCAGCGTCGCGAGCGCCTCGCCCTCGACATCCTCGGCGACAACGAGCAGCGGACGGCTTGACTGCGCCACTGCCTCCAGCAATGGCAACAGGACCTGTAGACCCGAGAGCTTCTTCTCGTGGATCAGGATGTAAGGCTGATCCAGTTCCACGGTCATCTTCTCGGCATTGGTGACGAAGTAAGGCGACATGTAGCCGCGATCGAACTGCATGCCCTCGACGACGTCGAGTTCGGTCTGCATGCCCTTGGCTTCCTCGACCGTGATGACACCCTCGTTGCCGACCTTCTGCATCGCCTGGGCGATCATTTCGCCAATCTCGGTCTCGCCATTGGCGGAAATGGTGCCGACCTGCGCCGTTTCGGCCTGCGTGGTGATCTTCTTGCTGCGTTTCTTCAGCTCCTCGACCAGCGCGACGACTGCCTTGTCGACACCGCGCTTCACGTCCATAGGGTTCATGCCGGCCGAAACCGCCTTGCCACCCTCGCTGACGATGGCCCGCGCCAGCACGATCGCGGTGGTAGTGCCGTCACCGGCGATGTCGTTGGTCTTGGACGCGACTTCGCGCACCATCTGCGCGCCCATGTTTTCAAACTTGTCGGAGAGTTCGATCTCCTTGGCGACCGTCACGCCATCCTTGGTGATTCGCGGCGCACCGTAGCTCTTGTCCAGGATCACGTTGCGGCCCTTGGGACCGAGAGTGACCTTCACCGCCGCGGCTAGTATATCGACGCCACGCAGCATGCGCTGGCGGGCATCGTCGCCGAACCGAACGTCTTTGGCAGCCATTTGCTTAATCCTTCCCCGATTGGATGATGCGGCCGAATCACGCGGCCTTTTTCTTGCTGGCAGGGCTGCCTTCGACGACGCCCATGATATCCGACTCCTTCATGATCAGGAGCTCCTCGCCGTCGAGCTTCACTTCCGTGCCGGACCACTTGCCGAACAGGATGCGATCGCCGGCCTGAACTGCGAGCGCGACGATTTCTCCCTGCTCGTTGCGGGCGCCTGGACCGACAGCGACGACCTCGCCCTCCATCGGCTTTTCCTGGGCGTTGTCCGGGATGATGATGCCGCCCGCGGTCTTTTCCTCGGCGTTGAGGCGACGGATCACCACCCGATCGTGCAGTGGTCGAAATTTCATTGGCTGTGTCTAACCTGGTGCCAGCGGATGAAGGCTGGTCGGCTTGCCCGGTGCCGTTACCGGCACATCACGGTGCAAGTTCGCTGGCACTCTGATCCTGGGAGTGCCAATCATGTGGGAGGCTGGCCCGCCACATTCAAGCCGCAGTTGGTTGAAGGCAGCATGTACAAGGCAAAACGAGGTTATTGATTCGCGGCCCCGATCAGAATGTCGATGAAGTCCTTGAGCTTCATGCCAACCCGGCCACCAAGCAGGAACGCCTGGCCATTAACCTGCGACAGGATGCCATCGTGATACAGAGCGCGGGAATCTCCGATCGGAGCGCTTGCCGCGGAAGTGGCACCGGCGACGATCCCTTTCTGATCAAGGTCTTCCAGCCTTGCGATCCCGGCGCCATCCATGCCACCGCCCGCATCGCTGAAGAACACCGCGTGGATGCCCGGCGGAACCACATTGTCGGGACGCCCTCCGGAGAGCGCGCCGTGCGACGCCGTCACGACAATCCGTCCTGCATCGTCAGGCAGCAGCATGCCGATGGAATCGGCGCAGATCAGCGCCGGCTCGCCTGGAACGTCACGCATGACGAAGCGTGCGCCTTCGGTGATGGGAGGGGGCGCGACCACCGGGACGGTTGCCGCCCGCATCAGTTCGGCGCAGTGGCGGACACTTTGGCCAGGTGCGCAACCGAGCGCAGCAGCGGCGCGATTGACATAGCTGATGGTGCCGTGCGCGAGCATATGGCCGCCGTCGCCGATGTGGCAGGTCCGCGCATCCGCGGCCGCTGCGGCCAAGCCGATCTGATCAAGAAAATCCAGGCCGACGATGCCGGCGTTATCCTTGCCAACGCCCGCATCGTTCATGATGACGGCACGGACTGACCACTTGGCCGCATTGAAAGCGTTGTAGCGTCCGCCATAGGACCCGGAAACGACGACATGCGAGCTGTGCTCGGCACGGACGTTCGAGCAACTGGCGACTGTGAGGATCTTTACCTCTTGATTCGCGGCGCTCATCGACGTTTTCCTCCGCACGAGTCCCTTGCGGGCGACGATAGCGCGGCAGGGCGACGCTGACGAACCGACACTCCAATCAAACAAACATGGTTATCCGTACGGAGCGCTCGTTGAAGGCCGCAATGAAGGGCACGAAACAGCAGACGCCGTTGGCTTCGCGGTTGAACACGGACCAACGGAATACGGCCTGTCCCAGTCCTTTGTTGAACGCTTCGAGGATCATCTTAGCCTCGTAGTGCTGTGTCTGCTCGTTCCATCTGGATTCGACGATGCGGCAGTCGGCGATCGTGCAGCACATCGTGCCGGGTGAGCCGGGGACGGTGAGACCCTGAAACCAATCATGGACCGGAGGCCGCAGCGATGCAATCAATGGCTACGCAGTATCATTCACCTTACTGACGAAGCGGAGCGCGGCTCACTTATGCTGTGCGCCACCGCGGTGGGATCACATTGTGAGCGCCACCCAGCGCCGCCCATCCCCGTCCTGAACCAGCAGCAGGAGTGAGCGGCGGCCGGTGGACCATACGTTGTCGATAGAACGCTGTGCTTCTGCCGGTGACGTGACAGGCTGACGATCCACTTTCAAAATCGCCGCGCCGGCCAAAATCCCTCGATCCCACGCAATGCTACCGGCCTGCACGTCTTCGACCAAAACACCTGTATCGTCCGCCGCCATTCCTATCTTCTCGCGGGCATCGCGCGTGAGCGGTCCAAGCACCAGGCCGAGCTGATCACCGTCTATGACAGGCGCTTTCTCAGACACTGTTGCCGAGGTCTTGTCATCACCAGGGAAAGCCACGGTGGTGACGGGAATAAGAAGACGTTCGCCGTCGCGCCAGATACCGATCTCAATGACGTCGCCAACCGAAGCCGCACCTAGTGTGCGGTCGAGCTTTTGCGGAGAGCCTCCGTCGTTGCGGTCGATCGCTTCTATGATGTCACCGCTTTCCAGCCCGCTCTTGGCAGCGGGGCCGTCCGCATCTACCTGCGTGACGATTGAAGCTGACACGGCCGGCAATCCCGCGGTGGCGGCGATCGCATCGGTAACAGGCTGTACGCGTATGCCGATCGAAGCGACCCGATCCCGTCCATTCTTCTCCAACCGGGCAATGACGATGCGAGCCTCGTCGCTAGGGATAGCGAGGCCCAGTCCGACCGACCCGGCATCATTGCCCGGCGAGAGGAATGCCGTGCTTATTCCGACGACATCGCCTGCCATGTTGAAGACAGGTCCGCCGGAATTGCCCGGGTTCAGCGGGGCATCGACCTGAAAGTAAGAACCGGTTTCGCTCTCGGATCTAACCCGGTTGAGGGCGCTGATGATGCCGGACGTAAAAGTGCTACCGAAGCCCAATGGATTCCCAGCTACCAGAATAGGATCGCCAGGAAGCAGCTCTGCGCTGTTGCCGAGATGCAGGGCCGGCAGTGCTTTCCCGGCGCGTACCTTCAGAAGGGCGATATCGCTGTGGATGGCTGCGGCAAGAACCGTGGCGCGAAGCCTCGTGGTATCATTGAGCGTGACTATAATGTCGGTTGCATCAGCGATGGTATGGCGGTTCGTCACGATGATGCCGGCCGGATCAATGATGAAGCCGGAGCCCTGGACTTTTTTCGCCGTCACGGTGCTTTGACCGACAAGGTTCGGACCGCCGCCTTCCTTTGTGTGGCGGGTGATTGAGAGGTTGACCACAGCTGGCTGCAACGTGGCCACGAGCGCCGAGGTTGGGGGCGATGGATCAGCCGCAACGGCGGTCGATGCCAGGCCGACCAGCAGAGCGATGAAGCTCAGACAAGTCCTCATGATAATATTGTAATCCAAGGACGCTCGGCCGGAGCCGTTCGGCATCAATTGGCCAGAGCCTTGTCGATCTTGCGGCCGGCATTTTGCGCCGGCCCCGGCGGGTTCAGTGCATCGGTGATTTTTTGGCTCGCGTTGTCCAGGCTCTTGCCGGCCCTTTCGGCCGGGCCTTCCTGATGGCAGGCGGCGAGGCCGAGCGTCAGCAAGATCGCGAGCGGGAAAAGCTTGTGCATTGATAGTCCTGGAGGCTGTTGCGCCTGCAATATAGTCCGACCCATTATCGATATACGGTCACCCTCGGGTGAAATCACGCAATTGCAATCGAACGATAACGGCGTTTGAAGAGCCTTCCTTGGTTGGAGCTTGACCCAGATACCTGCGATCGTGGCCATCGATCCAAATGATTTGGCCGGTCTGGCAGCGCCGGCTTTGGTGCGGTTTGGTCGCTTCGGCGTCAGGTCACCATGAAATCGCTTGCGTGCAGGGCAAGGCCTGGCTGGAGGGTGGCGAACTGCGTTGCCCCTCCTGCTGCGCTACCGTTGCTGTCATAGGTCAGCGCACCGCTGGTCGCGTTATAGATAATCCTGTCGGCTGCGGCATGTGCAGCCGAGCCAATGAAAAACGCAGTGCTCGGCAATGCGCCGGTTGCCAGCGTGGTGAAGATCGAGTGGCTTAGGTCGATCTTGTCGGTTCCCGGCTTGAAATCGGTGATGCGATCCACGTTGCCGGTGGCACTCAGGGCTGTGTCGAACACGAAGGTATCTGGGCCGTTGCCTCCGGTCAGCGTATCATTGCCGAAGCCGCCATCGATGAAGTTCGGACCGGCGTTGCCAATGATCGCCTGGCTGAGGTCATTGCCGGTCAGATTGATGGCGCCCGTGCCACCGGGATTGGTGGTTTGCAAGGTCTCGATCGACTGGCCAGCACCGAGTTTATAGCTGGTGCTTGCCATGACGGTGTCATTGCCCTGACCGGATGCCTCCTGAACAACATCCGCGGCGTTGTCGACGATGTAGGTATCATCGCCGGCCATGCCTTTGAGGACGTCGGCGCCTGTTCCGCCATCCAGAACGTTATTGCCGGCGTTCCCGGTGATTGTATCGTTGAGGTTCGAGCCGGTGACGTTCTCGATATTCAGCAGGGTATCAGTGCCCTGTCCGGTTGCGGTTCCAGTCGTGAGATTGACCGTCACCGCCGCCGCCACGCCATTGAACTTGACGGTGTCGATAGCCCCGCCGCCGTCGATGACATTGTTGCCGGCATTGCCGGTGATCGTGTCGTTCAGGTTCGAGCCGACCACATTCTCGATATTGCGCAGGATATCGCTGCCCTGTCCGGTGGCCGTGCCGTTGGCGAGATTGACCGTGACCCCCGCGGCGATACCGTTGAATTCGATCGTGTCAATGCCAGCGCCGCCATCGATGACATTGTTGCCGGCACCATCGATGAACGTGTCGTTCAGGTTCGACCCAACGACATTCTCAATGTTCAGGAGGGTATCGTGACCCTGGCCTGATGCCTTGCCCTTGTTGAGATCAACGGTCACGGCGAAGGCAATGCCATCGAACCTGACCGTGTCGGTACCGAGACCGCCATCGATGATGTTGTCGCCGGAATTGCCGGTGATCGTGTCATTGGAATTCGAACCGGTGACGTTCTGGATGTTTTTGAGCGTATCGCTGCCCTGGCCGGTCGCGGTGTCCTTGACCAGATTTACCGTCACCGCGTTTGAAAGGTGGTTGAAGCTGGCGGTGTCGTTGCCCTTGCCACCATCAAGCGTGTCATTGCCAAGACCGCCATCGAGGGTGTCGTTGCCGTCGCCGCCGTTCAGCACGTCATTGCCGCCCTGGCCGAGCAACGTGTCGTTGCCAGCCAACCCATTGATTGTCGAATTGGACGCAATTGCCGTGATGACATCGTTGCCCGCGGTTCCGTTGATCAGCGGGTCGCGCGGATCGATGATCCGGTACACCATATTGTTGACGTTCGTGGCGTCACCGGTCTCGCTGGCATAGGCAAGCAAAACACGACCATCGGCAAGCGTCGTCATGCTCATCTGGAACAGGCCCTGATCGCCTGGCTCGATGAGATGAATCAGCGAGCCCAGGTTCGTCAGGTTGCCCGAGGCATCGAAGCCCATGTGCTGAAGGAAGATGTCTTCATTCGGTGAACCATCAGACTCGGTGCCTGAGCCCGCGGTCCAGGCAACCATGAAGGTACCATCATTGAGTGCAGTGACCTTCGGGATGAAGCCGCCGACCGAACCGGCAATGTGCGTCAGGCCCAGATTGATGCCGTTGAACAGGAAGTGCTTGACTGCGATGCCGCTTGAATCCTGCCAGACCGCGACGAATGTGCCGTCGTGCAGATCAGTGATGTCGGCGAAGTCGGCGTTGGTTCCCGCACCGCTCAGGCTGATGGGGCTGCTGTTGATGCCGAGCGGCGTCAGCGACTCAAAGCGGATATCGCGCTGGAAGGTCGCCGGATCGAAGTGCGTATACACCACGAAGACCGAGTTGGTGCCGCTGGAGAGCAGCTTGGCGTTGAGATTTGAGCCCGTCTCCCCCGGATTGCCGAGCTGCTGCTGGGTGCCACTCACGTTCATAGCCGGGTCGAACCACCGCACGAGGGTGCGGGTATTCGATTGGCTGTCCAGGATCTCGAAAGTGACCGCGGTACCTTGGAACGTGGATGTGGCGCTGGTCAGGCTTTCAAACTGGTGGCCAAAGAACAGCGGATTGTAGGTAACCCCAGGAGCGGGGGTGTCGGTGAAGTTCGCGTCGACACCATGCAGGCCTATCCCCTCACTGGTACTACCCGGATTGTTGGTCCAGTTGAACAGCGTCATGATTGTGCCGTTGCTCTGTTGCACGATCAGCGGCGTCGTCAACGGATTACCCGTGGTGCCGTGGTCGACGGTGTCCGTCGACTGCAGGAAGTTTCCGGTCGTGAAGTTGCCTGTGGCATCCAAATGCCGCGCGAACAGGTCGCCCGATGTCAGCGATCCGCCAGAAAATACGTCGCTTTCCCAGGCCAGGACGAATGAATTGTCCGCGAGCGCGGTTACCCTTGGTATTTCCGCGAATGGGTCCGTGGAGAACGTGATCTCGCTGCCGACGACTGGTGTTGCAACCACGGACGCCCTCCGGAAAAGCTCTGGGAGGCGGGCATTAACTCCGTTGCGACTTGGTGGACAAACGATTTCTCTTCATGCTTTCACATGAAAACAGCTCGTGCAGAACACGACTATTTTATTTGGCTCAAGGCGTTGTCGGTCGCCCCACTTGCTCAAGCAGGATCCGGCGCACCTCGCGAACCGCGAGCGGATTGGACTGGGTCGAATGACCCTGGCGTTCAATCACCAGTTCAGATTCCACGCCGTCGATGTGGGCACTCTTGTACTGCACCACGCCGTCGTCGCGATCCTCCAGCGGGCCGTCCTGCAGTGTCGGGATGATGGAGTGGGCGTGAATGCCGGGCGCGATCGGGATCTTGCGCACCACCTGAATTGCCGGATTGCCGGGCGACATGCCACTGATGCTGTTGAAGGAGCGATAATCCTTATCCAGCTTCAGCGCGTCGCCACCATTGGCCAGCACGTCGGCGGCAGCGGCGGTGATGGCGAGCGGCAGGGTCACCAGCCGGGTGAACAGGCCGACAATGGTAAGGCTGGCCTGATAGCTGCCGCCATGCGGTGTGGCGATGAAGATCACTGTCTGGACGAACGGCAGATGATTGAAGAACAGCGACTCCTTCAGCAGGGCCTTGGTCTCCGGTTTCAGGTTCAGCTCATCCACCGGCTTGCTGCCGATCGCATCCCAGAGCTGGGTTCCGGAGTTGATCGAGATCAGTTTGGCAAGCAACCCACCCTGGCTATGGCCGATCACCACCATATGCCCGAGCGCCGGGTCGGCTTGCACGCCGCCGAGGGACTTGACCGCATTTTCCAGCGCGTGGCGCAGAACGTTGGCGGAAGCCGGGATCGGGTTGCCGGTATTATAGGTGAAGAACCAGAACTCGAAATGGTCGCGGATCTCCTTGTCTTCCAACAGGTCGTTGACCATGTCGGCCCAACGCAGCGGGCTGGACGCGGTGCCGTGGACCAGCACCACCGGAATGCGTCCATGCCGGTGGGGCTCTAGCGCGAACAGGTTGTCGTTTGCGGTGCCGTTGGGACCGGCCAGCACATTGTTGAGCAGACCGGACAGTTCGCGGGTCCAAGCCTTGCCCTCCACCGCGAACAGCGCGCGCACCGCGGTCTGATCGTATTCCAGCGGAACATTGTGCCCGTCGATACGGATATTGGCTGTGTCGTAGATGGTGTAGAGCTTCAGCTGCGCGGTCAGCCGCGAGCCGGTCAGTTGCCGGCGCGGATCATCCATCTGCAGTACAGCCGACGTGGGGACGCGCAGATTGACCGGCAGCACGAGACCGCTGGCAGGCTGTGGCGAAGGCTCCAGGCCGGCGGCAAGCGGGGCGCCAAGTCCATCGCTGCGGTAGTCGTTCTGGAAACCCTGCACCTGCAGGTTCATCGTCGGCACGAACGATGTCATCGTGCGCCCGGCGAAGTTCAGACTGGCCTGATCGACCGCGACGTCCACTGTGCCGAACGGCAGGTCGTAACGGCCGCTTTGCAGATCGGCGACGCCTTCGGCGCCCGTGCCGCTGAGCACCTGGGTCAGTGCCAGATTGTAGAAATCGGTCGCATGCAGGAACTGCCCGCTGTAAGGACTCGGCCGATCGGCGTCGCCGGCGGGAAACAGCACGGCATAGGCGTAAAGCGCCGAAGCCAGCAGCATTGCCTTGGATTTGGTGCGGCGGCCTTCGTAGTAATTCAGTTCCGCCAACGCATAGAGGTCCGTCCAGTGCATACCGGTGGCGATGGCCTGCGCGCGCAGTGCGGCCACGGTTTCGCCGGGATAATATTCGAACGTATCGAGCAGAGCGGCGCGGCGGAGAACTGTACGCGTGACCTCACTCAGTTGGTCGCTGGACAGCGCGGTGCGATTCAAGTCGTCATAGGCGCTGCGCAGGTCGACCCGGTCGACCTTCACCGGTGCGCTGCACGCGGCCAGGCCCAGGGCAAGAAGGAGGCACAAAAGCAGGCCGATCGGATGGCAAAAGCGGGGCAGTGGCGAGATCATGGGGCGGCAGGGTCGCTATTGGAGAGAGAGGTATCATGCTCCCGCTTGGCATGGTGGTCGATGGGCACGCCCTGACGCCTTGGCGGCCGGTCCTCCCGTAACAGCCTGCGTGCCTTCGTCACGATTTTGCGGCAGACTGCGCGCATGGATACAGCGTCAGGAGACGTACTCTTCCCCGGCCGCTACTGGCACACACTCGATGATGGCCGGGTTCAGTGCGATGTTTGCCCACGCTTCTGCAAGCTGCACGAAGGCCAGCGTGGCCTGTGCTTCGTGCGCGCACGGCAGAACGACGCGATCGTGCTCACCACCTACGGCCGGTCCTCGGGCTTCTGCATCGACCCGATAGAGAAGAAGCCGCTGAACCATTTCCTGCCCGGCACGCCGGTATTCTCCTTTGGCACCGCCGGCTGCAACCTCACCTGCAAGTTCTGCCAGAACTACGACATCAGCAAAGCGCGCGAGATTGATCGGCTGAACCAGGACGCGACGCCGGCGATGATCGCCGATGCGGCGCGGCAACTCGGCTGCCGCTCGGTGGCGTTCACCTACAATGATCCGGTGATCTTCCTGGAATATGCGGTCGATACCGCGCGTGCCTGCCATGAGCTGGGGATCAAGACGGTCGCGGTGACCGCCGGCTACATCACGGCTGACGCACGGCGCGAGTTCTACGCGCATATGGACGCGGCCAACGTCGATCTGAAAGGCTTCACCGAGCCGTTCTATCGCAACCTGTGCGGCGGCCGTCTCGCCGACGTGCTCGACACGCTGGTCTGGATCAAGACCCACACCGACGTCTGGCTCGAAGTCACCACGCTGCTGATTCCCGGCGAAAATGACGGCGATGCAGAGATCGGCGTGCTTTCGGCGTGGTTCGCGGCGGAGCTCGGGCGTGACGTGCCGCTGCATTTCTCCGCCTTCCATCCCGACTGGCGCATGCGCGACCATCCACACACGCCGCCGGCGACGCTCACCCGCGCGCGGGCGATCGCGATGAGTCATGGGCTGCGCTATGTCTATACCGGCAACGTGCACGACAGTGCCGGCGGCAGCACCTGGTGCCACGGCTGCGGCGCACTGCTGATCGGGCGCGACTGGTATGAGCTGACCGGCTGGGGCCTCGACGCGCGTGGATGCTGCCAGGCCTGCGGCGCCGCGGCGGCCGGCGTGTTCGAGCCCGTGCATGGCACGTGGGGGCGCAAGCGCCAGCCGGTGCAATTCCGCAAGCAGGAGATGGCATGAGCGCGATCGTTGGCAGCGGCGACTTCACCTACCGCGTCGTGCCGGGTTGGGGTCAGCTGCCGAACGGCTGGGACTATGGCGATATCGGTGGCATCGGCGTCGACGCGCGCGATCGGATCTATGTGTTCAATCGCGGTGGCCACCCGATGATTGTGCTCGATCGTGACGGCAATTTCCTGGCGACCTGGGGCGAGGATTTCTTCAAGCGTCCGCACGCCGTGCATATCGGGCCCGACGACACGATCTACTGCACCGACGATTTGGACCACACGGTGCGCAAATGCACGCTGGACGGCAAAGTGCTGTGGACCATCGGCACACCCGGCAAGCCATCGGCGGAGTTCAGCGGTGCGCCGTTCAATCGCTGCACCCATACCGCGTTGTCACCGCAGGGCGACATCTATGTCTCCGACGGCTATGGCAACGCACGTGTGCACAAGTTCTCGCCTGACGGAAGGCTGCTGTTCTCGTGGGGTGAAAGCGGCACCGGCCGCGGCCAGTTCAACGTGGTGCACAACATCGCCTGCGACGCCGATGGCTGGGTGTATATCGCCGATCGGGAGAACCATCGCATCCAGGTGTTCGATGGCAACGGTCGTTTTGAAGCGCAGTGGAACGACGTGCACCGGCCATGCGGCCTATATATGCATGGCACGCACAGGCCGACGTTCTTTGTCGGCGAGCTTGGCCCGTTCCTGGACATCAACCGCCACTACCCGAACATCGGTCCGCGCGTCAGCATCCTGGACCACACAGGCGAGGTAGTCGGCAAACTCGGCGCACCGCATGCCGGCACCGAACCTGGCACCTTCATCGCGCCGCACACGCTGGCGCTGGACTCGCATGGCGATCTCTACGTCGGCGAAGTGTCGTACGCTGCGTGGGGTTCGGTGTTTCCCAAGCAGCCAAAGCCCGACCGCATTCGCAGCCTGCAAAAACTCGTCAAGGTTTGATGAGCGAACCTGCCGCCCTGATCCGTCCGCTGCGACGAAATCTGCGCGAGCAGCTCGTCGATATGCTCGGTGGCGACATCATCAATGGACGCTTGCAGCCGGGCGATCTGTTGCCGAGTGAGGACGTGCTGCTGGCGCGCTACGGCGTCAGCCGTACCGTGCTACGCGAGGCGCTGAACGTGCTGTCCGGCAAAGGTCTGCTCGACGCTCGCCCCAAGCGGGGCACGATGGTCCGGCCGCGTTCTGACTGGAGCCAGCTTGATCCTGTGGTGCTGGGTTGGCGTCGTGCGAAGCAGCACCGGACGCTGGAGCGCAGCCTGGATCAGTTGATGGAAGTGCGCCGCATCATCGAGCCCGCCGCGGCCGCGCTCGCCGCCCAGCAGCGCACCGCGAAGGATCTCGCGCGCATCGATGCGGCCTATCTGGCGATGGAGCAGGCCGGCGGTGCGGTGCTGGCCTTCGTCGATGCGGACGTCGCGTTCCACATTGCCTGCCTCGAAGCGGCACATAATGACTTCCTGTTGCCGGTCGCGCATGCCATCCGTACTGAACTGATGAGCTCGATGCGCGTGACCAACCGAGATCCCGAGGAGAACCGTAGAGTTTCGCTGCCGCTGCATCGTGCGATTCGCGATGCGATCGCGGCCCGCGAGCCGGATGCCGCACGGCTGGCGATGCAGCGGCATCTGGACGATACGGAGCGGCGGCGGCGGCGGGCGGCGAGGTAGCCGGTTTCCACTGCGTGGGCGAGGCGTACTACAGCCCCTCCAGCGTGTAGTCATGGTCGTGCCGCACGATGCGGTGCTGGAAACGCCAGATGCCGTTGGTCTTGCGCAACTCACACTCGTATTGGCCGGGCGCCAGCAGGCGGCTCTTGCCGTCTCGCGTCAGGAACACGGTAAGGTAACAGGTGGCATGCGCGCGATCGCCGTCGACCCGCATCATCAGGTTGGAGATCACGTGCCGCAACTGCGAGCCGCTTTGTTGGAACCGCGCGAAGCGTTCGGCGAACGCGCGAATCGCGGCGTGGCCCTGGTGCGCACCGACCGCCGGGCTCACCAGCGCGCCATCCTCGGTGAAGCAATCCACCAGCGTATCGACATCGCCAGCATCCAACGCGCAGGTATAGCGCGTGAACAGGTCGCTGATGCCGAACCGATCGTCGATCGATGTGGCTGATGCTGGACGCGCAGGAGTGCTCGTGTTCATATCATAAGACTATTGGCCATACGCGGCGTGTCAACGAACGCGAGGAATGCCAGGAGGAGGAAACTAGCATGACCCGGCTCCACCCGATCTCCCGTCGTCGCGCGGTTGGTCTTGCCGCCGGTGCCGCATTGGCATTGCCGTCCATCCGCAGCCGTGCCGCCGATGCGATCCAGTTGAAGTTCGCCACCGCCGACACGATGCAGGACACGTCCTATAGCGTCGCACAGCACTTCGCTGATGAGGTCAAACAACGCACCGGCGGCAAATACGAGATGCAGCTGTTCGTCAACGGCGCGCTTGGCACAGCGCTGAATCTTGCCAGCAGCCTGCAGACCGGCATTCTGGACTGCGCGATTCTTACCACCGGCTGGATGCAGTCCTTTGTGCCGACGGTGCAAGTGGTCGATATGCCGTTCCTGTTCAAGGACGCCGACAGTGCTGCGAAAATCCTCGATGGCCAGGTCGGACAGGACATCTTCACCGACATGGAAGCGAAGAACATCATCGGCCTGGAATGGGGCTGGTACGGCTGGCGGCAGATGGAAACGCGCGAGCGCGTCATACATACCCCCGATGACCTGCACGGCTTGAAGATGCGCATCCAGGCGGGACCGGTGTTCGTCGCGATGTTCAAGGCATTGGGCGCCATTCCGGTGCCGCTCGACGGCACCGAGGTGTATCTCGCGTTGTCGCAGAAAACCGTGGACGGTCTGGAATTTCCGTTGCCGACATCGGTGAACTTCAAGGTGTACGAGGTCTGCAAGCAGGTTGCGCTGACCAACCACATCTATAACGCCGGCATCCTGATGGTGAGCAAGGCGCGTTGGGCGCAGCTGAGCGAAGCGGAACGCACGGCGTTTCGCGAAGCCGGCAAGTCGATACGGACGTATTGGCGCGACACCATCAGCAAGGCGTCCGAGACTGCCGCAGGGACATTGCAGCAACACGGCATGCAGATCAGCAAGGTGGATTTCGCGCCTTTCCAGAAGAAGATGGAACCGGTCTATGCCGATTTCCGGCCGAAGTTCGGCAAACAGCTCGACGCGATCCTGGCGCAGCAGTCGTGAGTGCATCGCAGCGGGGCCTGCTGCTGGCGATGATGGAACCGCCTCCGGCGATGGAGGAAGAGTTCCAGGACTGGTACGACACCGAGCATTTCCCGGAACGCGCGGGCTGCAAGGGGTTCCTGACGGCGCAGCGCTTCATCTGCGTGGACGGCTGGCCGCGCTACCTTGCCCTGTACGACCTGGACGATGTGCAGGTGCTGCACGGACCGGACTACGCGAAATTCGCCGGTGCGCGCTATTCGCCATGGACACACCGGGTGATCTCGCGTGTGTGGGGTCAGTACCGCGCCGAGGGCGTTCAGCTTTACCCCGGCGATGCGCTGCTCGCCGGAAAAGGGGCTGCGGCGCGCATTCTGTTGTGCCGATTCCGACAGGTGCCAGGCGATCTGGCGAAACAGATTGAGCAAGGACTGCGCGCGCAGTTCGAGGCAAGCCCGGCGACAGCGCAGATCCGGTTGTTCATCTGCAATCAGCCGGATGGCACCGACTTCATCGGCATCGTCGAATTGCGCGGCAACATCACCGTCGATGCCGCCGCGTTCGGCGCCGCCACGCGGTATCTCGACCTGGTCAACGTCTATGTCGCTTACACGCGCCGCCTTGCGGGAGCGTTTCCGAAGGAGACATGACCAAACCCGTCGCGATCCTGGACACGTGCGTCGATATCGTTGTCGGCGTCGCGCTGGTTGGCGAGCTGCTGGCGGTCATAACCGATGTGCTGGGGCGCACTTTCTTTGATTCACCGCTTCTGTGGGCGGACGAAGTCTCCAGCCTGGCGCTTTCGGTCATCGCCTTCATCGGCGGCGCCATCGCGTATCGCCGTGAGCAACACGTCTTCATCCGCACCATCGTCGATCTGCTGCCCGACAATCTTCGGCACGCCTGCTATGCCTTCGTTGACTGGCTGGTCATCGGCATCGCGGCGATCTGCTTCAAGGCATCGCTTGGCGTACTCGCGACGCGCTGGGATGAGACGACGCCGATACTGGAGATGCGCGGCACCTGGCTGGCGCTGCCCTTGACGGTGGGAATGGTGGTGCTGGCGCTCTATGCGCTGATCCGATTATGCGAGCAGCCGCTGCGCGCGGTGGTGGCGTCTGGTGTGGTTGCCGTTGCCTGCACCGCCGCAGTCATCGCAGTGCATCTGTGGTGGCTGCCGGCCGTTTCAACCGGAACCGCGGTTTCTGTCGCGATCGTGGTCGTGCTGGTCACCGCGTTGCTTGGCTTGCCAATTGGCTTCGCGCTGATCCTCGGCACGCTGCTGTTCCTGTACAGCGGCGGCCTTGTAGGCATGATCGCGTTGCCGCAGAACATGGTGGATGGCGTCAGCCGCTTCGTGCTGCTGGCTCTGCCGTTCTTCATCCTCGCCGGCTTCGTCATGGAGTCGGGCGGCATCTCGCGCCGGTTGATCCTGTTCGTCGCCTCGCTCGTCGGCTCCCTGCGCGGTGGGCTGATGCAGGTGACCGTGGTCAGCATGTACATCGTCTCGGGCATTTCCGGCTCGAAGGCGGCGGACGTCGCCGCTGTCGGCCTGGTGATGCGCGACATGCTGGACGAGGAAGGCTACGACAAGTCGGAAGCCGCCGCGGTGCTCGCCGCCTCCGCCGCGATGGGCGAATGCGTGCCGCCGAGCATCGCCATGCTGGTGCTTGGATCGGTGACGTCGCTGTCCATCGGCGCATTGTTCGCAGCGGGATTGTTGCCGGCCGCAGTGATCGCGCTGTGCCTGATGGCGCTGATCTGGTTTCGCGCGCTGCGCAGCGGCAACCGGCGCTCGGTCGATATCGGCAGAGGGCATCATTTGAAGCTGGCGCTTGATGCGGTCATTCCGGCGTCCATGCCGGTGTTCCTGTTCGCCGGGATCTTCACCGGCTTCGCCACGCCTACGGAACTGTCCGCATTCGCCGTTGCCTACGGCCTGCTGATCGCGGTGTTCCTGTATCGCGAACTGAGCGTGCGTAGCCTGGCGCGTGTCATCGCCACATCATCCACGGTCGCCGCGATGGTGCTGTTCACGCTGGCGGCGGCGCAGGCGTTCTCCTGGGTGTTGTCGGCCGCGCAGGTGCCACAGTCGCTGGCACACCTGCTCGCCGAGATGCATGAGAACGCGACGCTGTTCATGTTGATCTCGATCATCGGGCTGGTCGTGCTGGGATCGCTGTTGGAGGGATTGCCCGCGCTGCTGATCCTCGCGCCGCTGTTGTTGCCGATGACCCCGGCGCTCGGCATCAGCCAGTTGCACTATGGGATCGTGCTGCTGATCGCGATGGGCATTGGCGCATTCCTGCCGCCGCTGGGTGTGGGCTTCTACATCGCCTGCGCCGTGGCGCGCGCGCCGATGGGACGATCGTCCAGCATCATGGTGCCCTACGTTGTCGTGCTGCTGATCGGGCTGCTGCTGGTGGCGTTCATACCGTGGCTCACCCTGGTGTTCCCGCGCGCGCTGGGATTGGCGGGGGCGTAAGCGGATAAGCAAACCAACATCGATCGCCGGCTTGCTTCGTCACTGCGTTCCTCGCGATGACAGCGAGCTTAGGCTCTAACCTTTCACCAGCTTACCGGCGCCTTCGATCACTTCGTCCCAATCGTCGACTTCTCGGTTCTCCGGTGCGACCAGCACGTGCTGCACGCCAACCGCTTCGTAGGCAGCGAGCATGTCGCGCAGCTTGCCGACATCCTTGCCGTTCCATTGGACGCGCATCGACACGGTGAAATCCGCACCGGGCCGCTCCGCACGCAGCCGCTTGACGATTGGCGCTGCCTCTTCCGGCGTTTCGCGGCTGCCATGCCAGCCATCGCCGAGACGGATGGTGCGCGTAAGCGCCGCATCCGAACTGCCGCCGAACCACAATGGAATCGAGCTCACCGGCTGCGGCTGCATCGTCATCTCCACAATCGTCGCCGGGATGTATTTCGCCTCGAAGGTCACCGGGTCCTGCGTCCACACGGCCCGCATCATCGCGATGCCTTCGTCCATGCGCCGGCCGCGCTCCTTGAACGGAATGCCGAGTGCGGCGAATTCCGGCTCCAGCCAGCCGACACCGGCGCCTAGGATCAGCCGGCTATCCGACAGGTTGTGCAGCGTCGCGAGTTCCTTGGCCAACGGCAGGGGATGCCGCATCGGCAGCACCAGCACCGTGGTGCCGAGACGCACGCGCTGGGTGACGGCGGCAACCCAGCTCAATGTCACCACCGGGTCGTAGAACAGCGGGGAGCGAGGGAACTGCTTGCGTGGGACGATGATGTGCTCGCTGACCCAGACGTCGGCGAAGCCGAGCGCCTCGGCGCGGATGGCGTGGCGGCGGATCAGCGCCGGTGTGGCCTGTTCGCCGGCGTGGGGGAGGTGGATGCCGAGTTGCATGCGTCAGCCAGGATCCTTCGGCACCGTCTGCGCAATGCCGGGATTCTGTGCGAACGCCTCGAACCAGGCGGCAAGCTTGGGATGCGTCTCGCGCCACGGCCGTGCCGCGAAGCGAAAGTCCAGATAGCCGAGCGCGCAGGCCACGGTGATCGAGCCAATGTCGATATGCTGGTGCGGCGGATCGGCCTCCAGCGCGTCCAACCCCCGGTCGATCGCCGCGCGCTGCCGGGCGATCAACGCCGCGCGTCCCGCATCCTCGGGCTTCGACATTTCGCCGCGCCACAGCACGGCGGCGTCGAGGATGCCGTCGCCCATCGCCTGGAACTTCAGCGCCAGCCAGCGCGCCGGTCCCTTGGCAGGGAACATCGGCAATGCGTCACCCACGCTGTCGAGGTATTCGCAGATCACCGGACTGTCGAACAGCGCCACGCCGTCATCTGTCACCAGCGCCGGCACCTTGCCGAGCGGGTTGATCGCCATGAACTCCGGCGACGCAGCGGCGAGGTTTGTCGGCACCAGCTCGATCTTCTGATCGATCCCGCGCGTGATCGCGCAGGCGCGTACCTTGCGCACAAAGGGACTGGTCGAGACGTTGCTGAGTTTCACGTCAGAACTTGTCCTTCTTCGCGCGCAGATCGGCGAACGTCGCAACATCCGTTGCGCGCAGGAATGGATTGGCTTCCATCTCGCTCGCCAATGTGGATGGCACCGTCGGCTGTCCCGCCGCGCGCTGCTGCCGTGCCTGTTCGGTGCGCGCCTTCAACGCCGTGTTGCCGCCATCGACGCTCAGCGCGAAGCGCGCGTTGCTCTCGGTATATTCATGGCCGCAGCATACCTTGGTGCCGCCCGGCAGTGCCGCGAGCTTGCGCAGCGAGGCGAACATCTCGGCGGCGGTGCCCTCGATCAGACGCCCGCAGCCGAGGCTGAACAGCGTGTCACCGGACAACAGGATTTCACCATCGGGGAAGAAGTAGTTGATCTGCCCGCGCGTGTGGCCGGGCGTGTCGATCACCTGTGCGCTGGCGCCACCGAACGTGACGGTGTCGCCTTCCTTCACCGCCTGGTCGAGCTTCGGCAACCGATGGGCATCGGCCGCCGCGCCAACCACCTTGGCGCCGGCGAAGCGCGCCCGCACCTCGTCCACGCCAGCGATGTGATCGGAGTGGTGATGCGTCAGCAGGATCAGGTCCAGCCGGCCGCCGGCCTTCTCGAGCGCCGCGATGATCGGCTTGGCGTCGGCCGGATCGACGATGGCAACTGCACCCGAACTGCTGTCGCGCAGCATCCAGGCGTAATTGTCGGAGAGGATGGGGACGGGTTGTGCTGATATGGTCATAGCGGCAGCCTAGCACCGCGGGAGGCCACCGGAAACCGCCAGCCGTGTTATAGGACCGTGTCATGGCAGCCGATGCGCACGCCGCGGCGGACTTTTACGGCACGGCCCGGGGGGCTGTCGCGGCCCGCCTGCTGCGGGAGCGGCTGTCGGAAATGTGGCCCGATCTGCGCGGCCAGTCGGTGCTCGGTATCGGCTTTACCGCCCCGTACCTGCGGCTGTGGCGGGACGAGGCGGCACGCTGCATAGCACTCACGCCGGCGCAGATGGGCGCCACGCGCTGGCCGGCGGGCGCTCCCAGCCTGTCCTGCACGGCCGAGGAAGACGCCCTGCCCTTCCAGGACCTGATGTTCGACCGCGTGCTGCTGGTGCACGGCCTGGAAGCGGCGGAAAGTGCCCGGCGCCTGCTGCGCGAGACCTGGCGGGTGCTGAAGGACGATGGCCGGCTGCTGGTGGTGGCACCCAATCGCAGCGGCATGTGGGCATACCGCGAGAGCACGCCGTTCGGTCACGGCCAGCCCTATTCGTTCGGCCAGATCGGACGGCTGCTGGCTGCATCCTTGTATCGCGTGGATCGCCGCGACACCGCGCTGTACGTGCCGCCGTTCAATTGGCGGCTGATGCTGCGTGGCGCGCCGTTGCTGGAGCGCACCGGCCGCAAGTGGCTGCCCGGCCTGGCCGGTGTGACGATTACCGAGGCAGTGAAGGACCTGTATGCCGCGATGCCGGTGGAAGCGGTGCCGCGCCGGCGCCTGGTGCTCGCTGAGGCGGCGTAGCCGCTGCACCTCGCCCGCGCTGTCAGATCGTAATGATCGCGTTGAGCTTGGCACGCACGAAGCGGGCGACCTCGGGCCCTATGGTCGCTCCCGCATAGCGCACCGGCCGGGCTGGGATATCGACGCTGCGGATATGGCTGATCAAGATCTCGCCTGTCACCGGCAGACTGGCAGGCAATACGACGGCGAAGCCGGTGTTCTCAGTGAATTTGGCCGGCGAAATAACCAAGGCCGGTCTGTTCCCGACCCGCTGTCGGATCAAAGTCCGTCCAGATCAGATCGCCGGCATCTGGGACGTAGGTCGCAGCCGTCATTCGTCCACCTTCTCGCGACCAACGTCCGGACCCCAATCGTATGCGGCCTCATAGACGGCCCGCCATTCGTCGGGATTATGGCCGCGAAACAGTTCTTCCAAAGTGGAATGCAGAACCGCTCGGCGGAGGATGATCTCACCGTCGCGGGTCTCTATGTCGACGCGCTCCCCCGCTGCATATCCCAAGGCGGAAAATAGCCGATCAAGCCGTCCGGTCCGACTCCGCGCCCAACGCCGCCTGCGCCGCCGCCAGCCGTGCCACTGGCACGCGATAAGGGCTGCACGAAACGTAATCCAGCCCGACCTCCTGGCAGAACGCGATCGATGCCGGATCGCCGCCGTGCTCGCCGCAGATGCCGAGCTTCAGTTTATCCTTGGTCTTGCGTCCGCGCTCCGACGCTATACGCACCATCGCGCCGACACCCTCGACATCGATCGATACGAACGGGTCCTTGGGCAGGATGCCCTGCTCGACATATTGCGGCAGGAACTTGCCGGCATCATCGCGCGACAGCCCGAACACGGTCTGCGTCAGATCGTTGGTGCCGAAGCTGAAGAAGTCGGCGTGCTCCGCGATCCGGTCCGCGACGATCGCCGCGCGCGGCAATTCGATCATCGTGCCGACAGTATATTCGATCCGACGGCCAGCTGACTTGAACACCTCCTCCGCGACGCGATCCACCAGGGCGCGGGTGATTTCCAGCTCCTTGGTCACGCCGACGAGCGGGATCATGATTTCCGGCACCGGTGCCTTGCCGATTTCCTTGGCCACCGCCAAAGCACCCTCGAAGATCGCGCGCGCCTGCATCTCGTAGATTTCCGGATATGAGATCCCGAGCCGGCAGCCGCGATGACCCAGCATCGGGTTTGCCTCTGCCAGTTCTGCCGCGCGCCGCCGGATCGCGTCGATGTTCTCACCGGTCGCCTTCGCTACTTCCGCCATCTCTGACTCGGCGTGCGGCAGGAATTCGTGCAGCGGCGGGTCGAGCAGCCGTATCGTCACCGGCAGATCGCCCATGATGCGGAACAGCTCGTGGAAGTCGTCGCGCTGGAATGGCAGCAGACGCGCCAGTGCCGCACGGCGGCCACTCTCGTTGCTTGCCATGATCATCTGACGCACCGCGCCGATGCGCTCGGGATCGAAGAACATGTGTTCGGTACGGCACAGCCCGATACCATCGGCGCCGAACTTCTTCGCAGTCTCGGCATCCAGCGGCGTTTCCGCGTTGGCGCGCACACCGAGCGTCCGCGCCTTGTCGGCCCACTCCATCAACGTGGCGAAGTCGCCCGACATCGCCGGCTCGATCATCGCCACCGTGCCGACGAACACTTCACCCATGGCGCCATCCAACGTGATGACGTCGCCGGCGTGCAACGTCTGGCCGCCCGCGGACAGCGTTTGCGCATTGTAATCGACGGCAATGCCGCCGGCGCCGGCGACACACGGCCGTCCCATGCCGCGTGCCACCACCGCTGCGTGGCTCGTCATGCCGCCGCGTGTGGTCAGGATGCCGCGCGCGGCATGCATGCCGTGGATATCTTCCGGGCTGGTTTCGACGCGCACCAGGATGATGTCCTCGCCCTTTTGCGCCCGGCTCTCTGCCTCGTCGGCAGTGAACACAATGGCACCGGATGCGGCACCGGGACTCGCCGGCAGGCCTTTCGCCAGCTGCGTACGATGCGCCTTGGGATCCAGCGTCGGATGCAGCAACTGATCGAGCGCCGATGGATTGACCCGGCGCACCGCCTCGGCCTGATCGATCAGCCCTTCGCGTGCCATATCCACCGCGACCTTCAGGGAAGCCGCCGCGGTGCGCTTGCCGTTGCGCGTCTGCAGCATATACAGCTTCTTCTGCTGGATGGTGAACTCCAGATCCTGCATATCCTTATAGTGCTGCTCGAGCGTCTGCCGCACTTTCATCAGTTCGGCATAGGCCTGCGGCATCGCCACTTCCAATGGCGTCTCGCCCTTATTGGCCTTCAATTTCGACACCGGCTGCGGCGTGCGGATGCCGGCCACCACGTCCTCGCCCTGCGCGTTCACCAGGTATTCGCCATAGAATACATTTTCGCCGGTCGATGGATCACGCGTGAAGCACACACCTGTGGCGCAGTCGTCGCCCATATTGCCGAACACCATGCACTGCACGTTCACCGCGGTGCCCCATTCGGCAGGAATGTCGTGCAGCCTGCGATAGGTGATCGCGCGATGATTCATCCACGAACCGAAGACCGCACCGATGGCGCCCCAAAGCTGCTCCTCTGGATCCTGCGGGAATGGCTTGCCGGTCTCGTTCTCGATCATGTCCTTGTAGGACTGCGCGACGCGATGCCAGTCCTGTGCGGAAAGCTGGGTATCCTCGGTGACGCCGGAGTCCTGCTTGGCGTGCTCGATGATCTCCTCGAACCGATGGTGCTCGACGCCGAGCACGACCGATCCATACATTTGTATAAACCGCCGATAGGAATCCCAGGCGAAGCGCGGATCGTCGGCTTCCTCGCCGAGCCCTTCCACCGTCACGTCGTTCAGACCAAGATTCAGCACCGTGTCCATCATGCCCGGCATCGATACGCGCGCGCCGGAGCGGACCGATACCAACAACGGCTTGTGCTTGTTGCCGAACTTCAGGCCTTGCGCCTTCTCGAGCCTGGTCAGCGCTTCGCGCACCTGCGGACGCAGCTCGTTCGGGTAGTGCCGGTTGTTCTGATAAAACGCAGTGCAGACTTCCGTGGTGAGGGTGAAGCCCGGCGGGACCGGCAGGCCGATGGTGGCCATTTCGGCCAGGTTGGCTCCCTTGCCGCCCAACAGGTTCTTCATGTCCGCGCGGCCTTCGTTGGCGCCGGCGCCGAAGCTGTACACCCATTTGCTCATGCTATTCAGCCCTCGATTTTCGAGAAATCCGCGATCCGGTCCATCGTGGACCGGACTTTATGAACAAGACGCAAACGATTGCGGCGCAAGTCCTGCTCCGGTGCGTTCACGGTGACCTTATCAAAGAATGCGTCGAGCGGCGCACGCAGCAGCGCGAGCGCGGCCATGGCACCCCCGAAATCCTCCTGCTCGATGCGCTGCAATACCACGGGCACGGCCTGAAGCGCATGATTCAAATCAATTTCCGCGGGTTCCCGTAGCAGGCCGGGCTCCGGGGCGGCATCATGCGGCCCATCCTTGCGCTCCTCGATGCGCAGGATGTTGGCGGCGCGGCGGTAGGCGGTCAGCAGATTGGCGCCGTCGCCGGTGCCCAGGAGGGAGGCGACCGCGGAACTCCTCGCCAGCAGACGAACGATGTCGTCATCCGCGCCAGTGGCAAATACCGCCGCCAATACGTCATGCCGCGCGCCTTCCGCGCGAAGCTGGACGCGCAAGCGTTCCACAATGAAGTCGAGCACCTCGGACGTGGGAACCGGCTGAACGCCGGGGTGATGCAAATTATCCTGTGCCCACCCGATCACTCTGGTCAGGTTAAGCCGCAGCCCGTTCTCGCGGATGATGCGGATGATGCCGAGGGCGGCGCGGCGCAGCGCATAGGGATCACCGCCGCCGGTCGGCCGCTCGCCGATGGCGAAAAAGCCGACCAGCAGGTCAATCTTGTCGGCCAGTGCGACAGCAATGGACACATCCGCGGTGGGCACCGCGTCGGTTGGCCCCTTCGGCGCGTAATGGTCGCGGATGGCGTCGGCGACCAGCGGATCCTCGCAGTCGTGCAGCGCATAATAGCGGCCCATGACCCCCTGCAGTTCGGGGAACTCACCGACCATACCGCTGGTGAGATCAGCCTTGGCGAGGCGCGCCGCGTCACGGGCCAGGGCAGGACCGGCGCCAACCTGCGGCGCAATCTCCTCCGCCAACCGCTCAAGCCGCCGCACCCGCTCGCCCTGCGACCCGAGCCTGGCGTGGAACGTCACATGGTCCAGCAACGGCACCCGCGACTTCCAGGCGTGCCTTGCGATCGAGGTCCCAGAAGTGCCGCGCATCCGACAGCCGGGCGCGCAGCACGCGCTCATTGCCGGCGATCGATGCCGCCCCGCCGTCCGCCGGCGCGATATTCGCGACGAAACCGAAATACGGCGCGGCGGCACCGTCGGGATAGCGAAACGCGAAGTAGCGCTGGTTCACCCGCATCGACACCTGCCGGACTTCCGCGGGCAGGTCCATGAACGCCTGGTCGATCCGACCCAGCAATGGCACCGGCCATTCCACCAGCCCCGTCACTTCGTCCAGCAGCCCCGGGTCATCGACCACCCGCGCATCGTTGGTCAGCGCGGCGATGCCCTCGGCGATGATTCGCCGACGCTCCTCGGCGTCGACCAGCACGCGCCGCTGGCGCAGCCTTTCCACCCAATCGGCGCACGTTTGGACCGCGAAGGCGCCCGGCGCGAGAAACCGGTGGCCCTCGGTCAGATCGCCGGACTTCAGCCCGTGCCCATCGTCGCCGCCATCGCGCAGATCGAACGGCACCACCGTGCCGTCCAGCAGGCAGGCGATCCGGCGCAGCGGGCGCACCCAGATGAAGCTGCTGGTGCCGCCCCAGCGCATCGACTTCGGCCAAGGGAAGCGACGCAGCAAGGAGGGGATGGTGCCGGCGATCAAAGCCGCGGCGGGAACCGCTTCGGCGCTTTTGTCCAACACCCAGTAGTCGCCCTCCTGGCGCAACTGGTCCCGGCCGGCGCCGTGCTTGCGCAGGAAGCCGGCAAGTGCCTGCTCCGGCGCGTTGGCACGCGGCCCGCGTTCGATCGTGGAACTGGCCGTGACGCCCGGCGCGACATCGGCGGCCAGCGCAATACGCCGAGCGCCATAGAACGTACGCACGTTGGCCGGAGACAGCGGTGCCAGCGCCTCGCCACACAGGCGCGCCAGATCCTCCGCCGCCCTCGCCTGCATGCGCGCCGGGATTTCCTCGCTGAACAGCTCCAGGAACAATTCCGGCATGGTCAGTCCTTCAGCGCCGGCTCGATATCGGTCTGCGCGAAGTCGTTGCCCTTGAACAGCAGCGGCTCACCACAGCGCTTGGCCAGTGCATACGCAAAGCAGTCGCCGTAGTTCAACCGTGCCGGATGATGTCCACGTCCGTAGTCGCCATGAGCGACCCTTGACTGGCGAGCATCCGCTGCCGTGACAGGCTCGATTTGCAGACGAAGGGCCTCGGTCAGGTCCTCAAAACGAAGCCTGACAGAGCGGTTCCCGTGCGAGTCCACGATTATGGCGGTCTCAACCCAGTTCGCCGCGGACATGCGCAGAACGTCCGCGTCGATCATCGCCGCCACGTAGCGCGGTTCGTCGTCCTCGTTGAGGATCACAGCCAGCAGAGCCGAGCTGTCCACGATCATTTGGGCAGCCCGTTCTCGTCGTAGAGCCAATCGTGGTTGGAGCCGGGCAACGGCCGCACGAGGTGGCGGCGGATGTCGGCGGAAATCTCGCGCACACGCTTCAGCCGTTCCTCGCGATCATTCGCGCGCTCCTCGCGCGCCAGCTCTGCCTGGAGAGCCTTGATGACCACACTGGTCAGGCTTTCACCGGTCAGTTCGGACAGCCGGGAGGCCAGCCGGTAGGCGTCCTCGCTCTTGATGTTCAGTTGCGCGCCCATGATGCAGCCTTGGTAGAAAACCTGGGGACCAGGTAGAATTAGGCATTCGGGCTGCAGAAGTCGAGTTCGATGGGCGCGCGTCAGGCGGCGCTCAGCGCGATCTCCCTGGTGATCGCCATGATCCGCTCATGCCGCCGCCGCCGCGTCAGGGCCCGGTCGCGCTCCTCGCGCAGCGCCGTCACGATCGCGATCCGCAGGCTGTCGCCGGTCAGTTCCGCCAGCTCGGCCGCGAGCTGGCAGGCTTCCGCATCTTCGATCACCAGTTCGTCCATGGTGTTTCCTTCCGTTTCCTCAGCGTCTTCCACAATCATTGATTTTCGCCCGCCACCCAGGCCTCGCAGCAGCCCTTCGCCAGGCTGCGCACGCGGCCGATGTAGCTCGCCCGTTCGGTCACGCTGATCACCCCGCGCGCATCCAGCAGGTTGAACAAATGACTCGCCTTGATGCACTGGTCGTAAGCCGGCAGAGCCAGCCCGCGCTCCAACAGCACCGCACACTCCCCCTCGGCGTCAGCGAAATGCCGGGTCAGCAGCGCCGTGTCGGCATGCTCGAAGTTGTAGGCGCTGTATTCGCGCTCGGCGCGCAGAAACACGTCGCCGTAGCTGACACCGGCGCCGTTGAAGTCCAGGTCATAGACATTGTCCACGTCCTGCACGTACATCGCCAGACGCTCCAGCCCGTAGGTCATTTCGAAGCTGGGTAGCGTCACCGGAATGCCGCCGACCTGCTGGAAGTAGGTGAACTGGCCCACCTCCATGCCGTCGCACCAGACTTCCCAGCCAAGCCCCCAGGCCCCGAGGGTCGGGCTCTCCCAGTCGTCCTCGACGAAACGGAAATCGTGCAGCAACGGATCCAGGCCGAGTTCCTGGTAGCTGCCAAGCAGCAGGTCCTGCGCATCCTGGGGCGAGGGCTTCATGATGACCTGGTATTGATAGTAGTGCTGCAGCCGGTTTGGGTTTTCGCCGTAGCGCCCGTCGGTCGGCCGCCGGCTGGGCTGCACATAGGCGGCGCGCCAGGGCCGCGGACCCAGCGAGCGCAGCGTGGTGGCCGGATGGAAGGTTCCCGCCCCCATCTCCCCATCGAAAGGTTGCAGGATGACGCAGCCCTGCCGCGACCAGTAGTCGTGCAGCTGGGCGATCAGTGCCTGAAAACTGAGCTTCGTGCCGTCCATACGACCGGGTATGATGGTTGCGGCGGCCACATAAAGCAGACACGCGCCGCGGGCAACCGCCTGCCATTGAAGCAACCACGCGGCGCTATCACATCGCACGCCACGGAACCCGGAGGGTGCCCCAATGACGAACGAAGAACGCGATATCATCAGCCAGTTCATCGGCCGAGTGGGCGGCGCCCAGGCCCAGCCATCGTTTGGCGGCTCGGTGCCGGCCACCACCTCGCCAGCCCTTCCGCCGGTTGATCCCGAAGCCGATCGGCTGATCACCGATCTGTTCAGCCGCTATCCCGAGGCACGCTACCGCATCACCCAGCTCGCCTTCGTGCAGGAGCACGCGCTCGCCGAGGCGCAGAACCGCATCCAGCGGATGGAATGGGAGCTGCAGCAGGCGCGCCAGCAAGCGCAGCAGGCGTCGCAGCAACAGCAGCAAGCGGGCTCTGGCGGCGGGTTCTTCAGCGGCCTGTTCGGTGGCGGTGCCCGCCAGGCGCCCCCGCCACAACAAGGTGCCCCGATGTGGAACCAGGGCGCGCCACAGCAGGGCTATCAACAGGGATACCAGCAAGCGCCCCCGCCGCCGCCGCAATACGCGCCCGGCTACCAGCCCGGCATGTTCCAGCGCCAGGGTTCAGGCTTTCTGGGCTCGGCACTGACCACTGCGGCCGGCGTGGCCGGTGGGCTGGTGGCCGGCAATGCATTGATGAACCTGTTCTCCGGCGGCCACGGCGGCGGATTTGGCGGTGGCGGTTTCGGCGGCGGCTTCGGCGGCGGCAACACCACCATCATCGAGGAGAACCAGAGCCCCTGGGGCGCCCCGCCCGGCCAAGGCTACGTCGATCAGGGCACCTGGGACACCGGTTCCGGTGGGGGCGCTGCGCCCGATCAGGGCTACGTCGATAACGGCAGCTGGGACACCGGTTCGAGCGGTGGTGCTGATCAGTCGGGATTCGACGACAATTCAGGTGGTGGCACCGACAGTTGGGATACCGGCGGGGGCACCGACGACACCATGAACAACTGAAGGCCAAGGGGCGCCGCCCCTTGGATTTCCGCTAAGGGCGTAGCCCTTAAAACCCGAATAGGATGGTTTCCAAAGGCTCCGCCTTTGGTGGGGGTTTCAGGGGGTAAGACCCCCTGACCTTCCTTAGAACTGGTCGCCGTAACCGCCGTCCAGCTTGGCATGCGTGCCCCATGGCTCGCGCGCGAACAACCGCCGTACCATCGGTTCGAACGCCGCCATCGGCATGGTGTCGTAATCCGGATCGAATGCCGCCTGGTCATACTTGTCGCAGAAATCCACGCACATCTCGAACGCCGGATGTCCCTGATAGCGGTCGCGCGCGTTGCGGTCCTGGCCGAAGTGATGGAAGTAGAAATATCCCTGGAACAGCCCATGATGGCGGATCATCCAGTAGGTGTTCGGCCGCACATACGGCTTGATGATCGACGCCGCGTATTCCGAATGGTTCATCGTCGATAGCAGGTCGCCGACATCGTGCAGCAGCGCCGCGACGACGTATTCCTCATCGCGCCCGTCGCGATGCGCACGTGTCGCGGTTTGCAGGGAGTGCACCAGGCGGTTCACCAGTTCGCCCGGATAGCTGAATTCCAGCTCAGCGACTTCCTTCAGCACGCGGCTCGCCATGTCGCGTTCGAACGCCTTGAAGTGCTGGAAGACCAGCTCGTAGTCCTCCTTGGTGCCTTCCGCCATGCTGCGATAGCTGGCGTGCGGCAGGATCTGCGAAGCGTCGGGCATCTTTAGCTCCATGAGTTTCGTCGTTGCGAGCAAAGCAACGAAGCAATGCAGCATTCGGCACTGGATTGCTTCGCTTCACCCGCAACGACAGGTTCGGTCAATGTCAGCCGCTGGGCGCCTGGCCGCTGGTCATACCGTGCAGCGCACGCGGCGGCCGCGAGGCGCCACGGAACAGCACGCTTGCCTGGACCTCCACCGCACGCTGCCAGGCGGCGACTTCATCGGCACCCATTTCGACGCGCGGCAGCGGATCGCGATCGAAGTTGTTGAAGCGGTCCTCGCCGCGCACCAGCACCGCGGACTCGCGCGGCTCGTGCTGATAGGCACGCGTCGGCACCATTTCGAGCAGGAAGATGATCCGCCGATCGGCGCCGAAGTTTGGCTTGGACGAATGGATCATCGCGTTGTTGAACAGCGCGATCTCGCCAGGGTCCAGCGCGAAGTCGACGGCCGCGGCATCGTCGATCGGTGAATCGATGAACTGCTCACGTGACAGAAGACTGTTGGTCGCGAACGCCTCCTTGTGCGGCAGCAGCGGTCCGCGATGCGAGCCAGGCACGCCACGGATGCAACCGTTCTCGGCGCGCGCCGGCGACAGTGCCAGCGCGACGATCACCACGATCGGCTTCACATCGGCATAGGCGGTGTCCTGATGCCAGCCGGCGAAGGTCTTGCCGTCGGCGCGCTTCGCCCGCAGCGAGGTGCCCCAGCATAGAATATCGGGGCCGATCAGATCCTCGGTGGCGTCGAGAACGCCAGGCTCGCGGATCATCTGATCGACCCACGGGCAGATCATGTGCGCCTTCTGGTCGAGCTTGATCTTGTCGCCGGGATAGCGCGCCTCGAATGCCTCGAGCTGTTGCCGGTAGTAAGCCGCTCGCTCTGGCGAGATCGCACGCACCGGTGCGACGAAGCCATCGCGCTCGAAGGCCTCGATTTGCGCAGGAGAGAGAACCTTTGGCATTGGCGGGTCCCCGTCAGGACAGGCAAGGTTCGTATGCCGCCGGCCCCGGCGTCAACTCCGTTGACAGCATCGCGCGCGCCCGGTCAGGTTCACGCATCGCATGGCCCGCAGCAGCACCGCCGCACACGACGCCACCGTTCGCGCCGTCGAACGCTCGGCCGTGCGCGTGCTGATCGGCTGCGGCACCGCTCTCATCGTCGTGCCGCTGCTGCTGACGCTGTATCTGAGCGTCTTCGACGAGAAGCTGATCCTGTTCCCGCCGCGCGGCTACACGCTCGCCTGGTATCCGGCGATCCTGCCGAACTTTGGCAGCGCCATCGTGACCAGCCTGCAGCTTGCCACCGCCTCGGTTGCCGGCAGCCTGCTCATTGGGGTGCCAGCCGGCATTGGCCTCGCGCGGCACCGCTTCCGTGGACGCGGCGCGATCTCGACGTTGCTGCTGGCACCGCTGACCGTGCCAGGCATCGCACTCGGTCTCGCCGTCTATGTGGCTCTGGTGGCGATCGACGAGCAGTTCGGCTTCGGCGTCACCGGATCGTTGGCCGGACTTGTGATGGCTCACATCATGATCACCACGCCTTGGGTGGTGCGGCTGTGCCTGGCGAGCCTCACCAACCACGAACGTGCTGCCGAGGAAGCCGCGGCAAGCCTCGGCGCCGGCCCGTTGAAGGTGATCTGGCGCGTCACTCTGCCGGCGATGCGATCCGGCATCATCGCCGGCGCGCTGTTCGCCTTTGTGATCTCGTTCGAGAACCTGGAGCTCGCGCTGTTCCTCACCAGCCCTGGCGTCACCACACTGCCGGTCGCTGTGCTGCAATACCTGGAATACCACATCGATCCGCTGGTCTCCGCCGTCGCCGTCGCACAGATCGTCGCGGTCGCGGCGTTCCTGCTGGTGCTGGACCGGTTCGTTCGCCTCGGCCAGGTGGTGAGATGAGCGACGCGCACGCCCTCGAACTCGACGCGCTGAGCAAGCAGTTCAGCGGACACACCGTGGTGGATGGCGTTGTGCTCAATGTGCAGCCGGGCGAGATGATCGTGCTGCTCGGTCCATCCGGCTGCGGCAAGACCACGACGCTGCGCATGATCGCCGGCTTCGTGCCGCCGACCGCCGGCGACATCCGCGTGGACGGCGTCAGCATCACCGCACTGCCGCCGCATCGGCGCGACATGGGCGTGGTGTTCCAAAGTTACGCGCTGTTCCCGCATCTGACCGTCGCACGCAACATCGCATTCGGTCTGGAGATGCAGCACTTGCCGCGCGAGGCGATGCAGGCGCGCGTTGCGGAGATGCTGCGGCTGGTGAAGCTGGAAGCCTTCGCGCAGCGCTTGCCGCGCGAGCTATCCGGCGGCCAACAGCAACGCGTGGCACTGGCACGTGCGCTGGCGATTCATCCGCGTGTGCTGCTGCTCGACGAACCGTTGTCCAATCTGGACGCCGCGCTGCGCCAGGAGATGGCGCGCGAGATCCGCATCCTGCAACGCAACGGCGGCATCACCACCATCATGGTCACCCACGACCAGACCGAGGCGATGGCGATGGCCGATCGGCTGGTGGTGATGCACGAGGGACGCGTGCAGCAGATCGGTTCGCCCGAGCAGGTACACGCCGGACCGGCCAATCCATTCGTCGCGCGCTTCATCGGCGGCAGCAACATCATCGAAGGCGAAGTGAACGCCGGCCGCCTGATGTTGCCAGGCAGCGCCACCATCGCGCTGGCCGGCCGCTACGCGCACAACGACAATGCATCGCTCGCGGTACGCCCGGACAGCATGCGTCTCGTTGCACCTGGTAGCGGCTGCGTGGACGGAGAGGTCGAGCTGTGCACCTGGCTCGGCTCGGTGGTGGAACACGCCGTGCGTATCACGCCGGATACCACGCTGGTGGCGCGCGGTCCGGGACTTGGCCCCGACGCAGCTCCGCGCCACAGTGCTGGCACACGCGTCGCACTGCGCTGGGCGGCAGAGGATGAACGTCTGTTCGACGCGAGCGGCGACGCAATAACCATCAGAATCAGGGAGTCCGATCATGCATGAACCCAGGCTGTCGCGGCGCGGCGTGCTTGCCGGTGCCACACTGTTCGCTGCCCCGGCCATCATCCGTCCGGCGCTCGCCGCTGAGCAATGTGTCGTCGGCACCTGGGGCGGCGACTATGCGCGCCTGCTGCGCGAGAACATCGACGACCCGATCCTGAAGCCGATGGGCCTTACCGTCGTGCAGGACGTCGGCGACGAACAGCCGCGCTATGCCAAGATGCAGGCGTCGTCGAAACTGCCGCGCGGCGCGCAGGACATCTCCTGCTTCGGCGCCATCAACGGCTATCGCGCGAATGCCGCCGGCCTGGTCGAGGACGTCACGGAACAGCAGGTGCCGAACCTCACGTATATACAAGAAGAGCTGCGCATGCCCGGCTTCGTGCCGCACATCTATAGCGCGCAGGTGCTGGTGTACAATCCGGATAACGTCAAGGAGCCGCCGCAGACCTTCGGTGACCTGCTCGATCCGAAATGGAAAGGCAAGATCGGCATGGTCAGCACGGTGGCGCAGTGGGTGATGTGCGCGGCCAGCCTGTACGAGACCGGCAAGACCAATGATTTCGACAAGGCCAAGGAGTTCATGCTGAAGCTGAACGCCAACGGGCTGCGGCTGTATCCCGAGACCGATGCGCTGGCGCCCGCGTTCAAGTCGGGCGAGATCGATGTCGGCGTGATCTGGCTGGCGCGTACCTTCATGTGGCAGAACAGCAACTTCCCGGTGAAGGGCAATTACCCCAAGGAAGGCGCCATTCTCTATGTCTCGGGCATGGTGATGCCGAAGAACGCGCCGGACAAGGAAGCCGCTTACAAATACATGAATGCATTGCTGGAGCCGTCGGCGCAGCAAGGTTTCGCCGCGCACATGGGCTATCTGCCGACGGTCAGCAATGCCACGCTTTCGGGCAAGGTTGGCGACCAGCTCGCGTTTCCGAATCCCAAGCCGAAGCTGGTGACCGCCGACTATGCTGTGCTGTCGAAGGCGGCACCCGATCTGAACGACTGGTGGCTGAAGAACATCCAGCACAGCTGAGCAACCCTGATCGAGATCGCTTCGTCTTCGCTCCTCGCCATGACCCGGGTAGCATACGCAGGAGACCGCCATGCCGCGCCAGATGCACCTGATGGCCTATCTGAAGACGGGCCCCAGCGCCATGCATTCCGGCGGCTGGCGGCATCCGCTTGCGCCGTTGCACGACATCTTCAGCCCAAGCCGCTATGCACATATCGCACGTGTGCTGGAGGACGCCCGCTTCGACGGCTGCTTCTATGCCGACACGCAAGGCATCCCCGACATCTATGAAGGCAGCCCGCGCGCCTACCTGCAGCATGGCGGACAGCTCTCCTATCTCGATCCGATGACCATCCTGCCGATCATGGCGCAGGCCACGCAGCATCTTGGCCTCGGCGCCACGCTGTCGACGTCGTTCCATCATCCCTACCATCTGGCACGCACATTGGCCTCGCTCGACATGCTGTCGGGCGGCCGCGCCTGCTGGAACATCGTCACCTCCAGCACAGACTTCGAGGCGCGCAACTTCGGCATGGAGGAACTGGCGGACAAGGAGTCGCGCTATGACCGCGGCGACGAGGTGGTCGAGGCATGTTGTGCGCTGTGGGACTGCTGGGACCAGGACGCGCTGATAATGGACAAGGCGCGTGGTCTGTTCATCGATCCGCGCAAGGTGCAGTACGCCAACTATCGTGGCGAGCACGTCAGCACGCGAGGACCGCTGTCAGTCCCGCCCAGCCCGCAGCGACGGCCAGTGTTGATGCAGGCCGGCTCTTCGCCGCGCGGACGCGAGTTCGCCGCACGTTGGGCCGAAGTGATATTTTTTTCGCCGGCCGACAAGCCAAGCGCGATCGCACTGTATGACGACATCAAATCGCGCATGGTTCTGCGTGGCCGCGCGCCAGAAGATTGCGCGATGCTGGCCTGGATATCGGTGGTGCTGGGCGAGACCGACGCAATCGCTCACGAACGGCTCGCGCATCTCGATTCGCTTGCCAGCCCGGAGCTGGAGATTGCGACGAACTCGGCGATGATCGGCGCCGACCTGAGCCAGGTGCGCGAGGTCGACGATTTGGCGGCGGCGAAAAAATCGCAGGGTCATCAGGGATTGGAAGATCGGCTGCGCCAGACGATGAAGACACAGGGCATCAGCTTCGAGGAAGCCAAGCGGCAGCGAAAGATTCCGCTATGCGGCACGCCGGCGATGGTCGCCGATTTCATGCAGGACATGTTCGAGTCCGGCGGCTGCGACGGCTTCATAGTCGCGCCAACGATCTTTCCCGGCATGTTCGAGGAATTTGGACGCATGGTGGTGCCTGAGCTGCAGCGGCGCGGCGTATTCCGCAAGGAATATACCGGGAGAACCATGCGCGAGAATTTGCGGAGCTGACTTGGAACAGAAGCGCGGTCTTGGCGAACCGGTGGCGTTGCTCGCTCCAGCAACGCTGCTTATGTTGTTGATGCTCGTCACGCCGCTGGCACTGCTGTTCCGCGACAGCCTCAACCGCTTCGATCCCACTGAACTGATGATCGCCGCGGTCACCCCGGACAACTATCTGCGTTTCTTCTCAGACCCGTTCTACTGGAGCGTGCTGGTCACCACGATCCGCGTATCGGTCATTGTCACTGTCACCTGTCTGCTGCTCGGCATCCCGATGGCGTGGCGTCTCGCGCGCATGACCAGCCGCTGGAAATCGGCACTCGTCGTGCTGATGGTGCTGCCGTTGTTCATCGGCACCACCACGCGCACCGCCGGCTGGATGATCCTGTTCGCCAAAGGCGGCCTGCTCGATCGGCTCAGCGGCCTGCAACTGATGTACGCGGAACCGGCGGTGATCGCCGGCATCATCGCGATCAACCTGCCCTTCACCGCACTCACACTGCAAAGCGTATTCGAAGGCATCGACCCACGTCTCGATGAAGCCGCCGCCTCGATGGGCGCCGCACCGTCGCGCGCGTTCTGGCGCATCGTGTTTCCGCTGGCGCTGCCGGGCATTGCGATTGCCGCGGTGCTGTGTTTCATCCTGTGCATGAACGCGTTCGCCACACCGCTACTGTTGGGCGGACCGCGCTTTCAGATGATGGCGCCGCTGCTGTTCTGGGCGTTCAGCAGCGACAGCAACTGGCCGTTCGCCGCCGCCATCGCTTTCATCCTGATGGCGACGACATTGCTGCTGACCGCCGCGGCCAGCCACCTGATCCCGCGGCGCTATCGTGCCTGATAGCCGGGTCAAGCCCGGCGGTCAGGCAGCCTTCACCTCGATGATGAAGTGGCGCACATCCCCGCTGAGTTGCTCGGACCGGCGTGACAGTTCGCCAGCGGCGCCCAGCACCTTCGTCGCCGCGTCGCCGGTATGTTTGGCGCCATCGCTGACGCTGACCATGCTGGTGCTGACCTGCCGCGTGCCGGTTGCCGCTTCGTGGATGTTGCGTGCGATTTCCTGTGTCGCGGCGCCCTGCTCCTCAACCGCGGAAGCGATCGCGGTGGCGATCCGGCTGACTTCGCCGATGGTCTGGGTGATCGCCTCGATCGCGGTGACCGCCTCCTTGGTCGAGACCTGGATATGCGAAACCTGTTGGCTGATATCCTCGGTCGCCTTGGCTGTTTGATTGGCAAGGCTCTTGACCTCGGACGCCACCACCGCGAAGCCCTTGCCGGCATCGCCGGCACGCGCGGCCTCAATCGTCGCATTCAATGCAAGCAGGTTGGTCTGTGCCGCGATCGTGCTGATCAGGTTGACCACCTCGCCGATCTTCTGCGCGCCATCCGCCAAGGTCTTCACGATTTCATCTGTTCGATTGGCATCCTGCACCGCGCGATCGGCGACTGCAGACGATTGCGCCACCTGGCGGGAGATTTCTGAAATCGACGCCGACAATTCCTCAGCGGCCGAGGCGACGGTCTGAACATTGACGCTGGCCGCTTCGACCGCCTCGGTCACACTGGAGGCCTGCGACGTGGTCTGGGTGGTGGTCGCCGCCATGGCGCCCGCGGTGGCTTCCAACTCGGTCGCGGCAGACGCCACGACGCCGACGAGAGCGGCGGTCTTGTCCTCGAACCCGTTCAGCAGTGCGTCCACCCGCTTCGCCCGCTGCTGCTTCTCGATGACCAGCGCCTCTTGATACACGGATATGGCGATGTCCATGTCCAACATCACCCCGGCGTTCACCGCCGCGAGGGTGTCGGCCAGCTTGCCCGGCGACCAGCGATGCGTGCGTACCGCGAGTGCTGTCAGCCGGTTCAGCACATAGGCGTAGCCACCGATATACCAGCGTGGCTCCAATCCGATCTTATGATGCACCAGGCCAATCGACTGCACGCCGCGGAAGTAGGCGTCATCGAAGCGGCCGGAGAACAGCCGCTGCCAGTGCGCCGACTGCGCCTGCTTCAGGCGGGAGATCTGTTCGCCGAGCATCCGCTTCAGATGCGGTTCGCTGGTGACGTGCTGGTAGAAGCCGTCGAGGATTTCCGGCAGATGCTGCTCGATGACCGGCCAGAATGTCCGAAGCGCCTCACATGCCGCGGCGTTAAGCCCAAGAAAGCGCGTTCGGGCGGCGAGATCGCCTGGATCGGAACCGGACATGATTGGAGCCTCTGGTGAACGCCCCAATGTCGACGGTACTCACAAATATCCGGTAAATGCCGCGCTTCCGCGGCGTGCGGTCAGCCGCCGCCGTTAATCGTCAGCACGGTGCCGGTGGTGTAGCCGGACAGCGGACTGGCGAGGAAAGCCACCGCGTTGCCGATTTCCTTCGGCGTCGCCGCGCGGCCGAACGGCATGCCGGACGTCAGGTCGCGCCAGCGTTCCGGATCGCCGAACTTCTCCTGCGCCTCCGCGCGGCGCAGCATCACCAGGCGATCGGTCTCCACCGGACCGGGATTGATCGCCACCACGCGCAGCCCGTCCTTCGGAGCGCCCTTGCCCAGTGCGCGGGTGAACGCCATCAGCGACGCGTTGCCGGCGGCGCCGGCGATGTAGTTGGTGGGGAAGCCTTCACCGGCGGCACCGATGACGTTGATGATCACGCCGGCCCCGCGTGTCTTCATCTGTTCGTACACCACGCGGCTGAACGAGATGTAGCCAAACACCTTCAGGTCCCATGCCTGCCGCCAGCGTGCATCGTCGATCGACAACAGATCGCCGGGTGGAATGGCACCCGCGTTATTCACCAGGATATCGATCGCGCCGGCTTCGGCAGCGACCCGCCGCACCGCCGCATCGGATGACAGATCCGCCGAAATGGTGCGCACATTGACCTGCCGGCGCGCGCGGATGGCCGCGGCCGCCTCGTCCAACGCCGCCTGCTCGCGCGCCACCAGTGTCAGATCGCAGCCTTCGCCCGCGAGCACTTCCGCGCTGGCACGGCCGATGCCCTTCGAGCCGCCGGTGATCAGCACCTTCTTGCCGTTGAGTTGCAGATCCATCTTCAGGCCGCCTTTCGCAATCCGGATTGGTAGGCGCGGCACGCGTCGCCGAATGCGCGGAACAGCGCCAGGCTGGCGGTATCGTTGGCGTAGTTCCATTCCGGGTGCCACTGCACGCCGAGTGCGAAGCCGCGCGCGCGCTCCACTCGAACTGCTTCGATCGTGCCGTCCGGCGCGCGCGCTTCCACCACCAGGCCCGGCGCGGGCGAGTTCGATCGCCTGGCCGTGCAGCGAGTTCACCAGGATATTGCCGCTGCCGATGATCGCGGCGAGCTGACCAGACAACGTAACCAAATGGCGCGGCCCATACTTTTCCTCGAGCGTGCCCTCCCCGGGGCGATGGTCCAGACGGTCGGCCACTGCATGCACCTGCTGGTGCAGCGTGCCACCAAGCGCCACGTTGAGTTCCTGGATGCCGCGGCAGATCGCCAGGACAGGCATGCCGCGCGACAGCGCCTCGGGGATCAGCCGCAGCGTGGTGGCGTCGCGCTCCAGATCATGCCGATCGGGCGTCTCGCTGTCGCCTCCGGCGTAGTGGCTGGGATGCACGTTGCTCGGGCTGCCTGGCAGCAGCAGGCCGTCGATGCGGTCGAGTACCGCCAGCGCCGCCTCGCCCATCGGCGGGATCAATATCGGCACCGCCCCGGCACCGCCGAGCACCGCCGCAGGATAACGCGCCGGCGTATCGTGCCGAATTTGCTCCCTCACCATCAGAATGGCGCAGGCGGGAATACCGACGACAGGGGGCATGGGGAACCAACCTCCGGCAGAGCAGAGGCGCCTTTCACAGCAAGTCCGGCCTTAAGGCAAGCGGTGGTTATAACAACCGGGGTTTGCCAGGCGGCATGGAAAGGCCCAGCCGGCATCCCCGGTTGTCTCCAGCGCACGTCCGCAAAAGTCCCGGACGCACTGGCTGGCGCTGCCCACGGCCAAAGTCTAAGAGCCGGCAATACGCAAGGAAACGTACGTTCTTGTAGCTTCAAAAGAAAGGTTCCCTTGGCAATGGACACGCGCTTTGTGGAAAGCTTTGTCACCGTGGTCGAAAAGGGATCGATTGCCGAAGCCGCGCGCCGGCTCAACCTGACACCCGCCGGCGTCGCCCAGCAGTTGCGTGCGCTAGAGCGCGAAATCGGCAAGCCCATCGTCGCACGCACCGGCCGCACCGTCGTTCCGACAGAAATCGGCACGGCCATGCTGGATGGAGCCCGCGCCCTGTTGCGCCAGGCGCGCGACCTCAAGGCAGTCACCACCGATGAACGCCCGACCGGGGAATTGCGGCTTGGAGCACCTGCCGCCATGCTTTCCGGCGTCCTGCCGCAAATACTCGTGCCGTTCGTCGCGAAGTACCCGCAGGTGAAGATCTATCTGGTCCCCGGGTTTTCGGTAGACCTTTATCACACCGTGTTGCGTGGCGACCTGGACGCGGTCGTCACCGTCAAGCCACGCTTCCCGATCCCCAAAGTATTCTCTTGGACATTACTTCGGAGCGAGCAGCTCGTTGTCGTCACGCCGGTATCGATGCAGGTGGATGATCCGCACGATATCCTGATGCGTGAGCCGTTCATTCGCTACGACCGCAAGAACTGGGGCGGCCATGTGGTGGATCAATATCTCAAGCACGCCGGCCTGAACCCGAAGGAGCGGTTCGAGCTATCGGCGATCGATGCGATCGCCGCGCTGGTCGCGCAAGGACTGGGCGTGTCATTGGTGCCCGAGTGGCCCTCGCCATGGAATCTCGAGCAGCGCATCCGCAAGCTGCCGATTGCTGACGAGACCCATCGCCTGCACATCGGACTGCTCGCCGCCAACATGTCACCGAATGCGCGGCTGGCGCGACTGTTCCGCGCCGAGGCGATCGACGTGCTCGGACTCTGCCCCGCGCAATGCTCAGAAGGCCATGCCGCTCCGCCCCTTGGAACCCCGCCAAGGACGTAGCCCAAGGGACGGATTTTGCGCGGTGCGATTGGTTGTGGGGGCGAGAAGACCTCACGGTTCGCGCATGCCTTCGGTCAGGGTTGGAACGACGCTGGACAGGAGATAGGCGAGGATCGTGCGCTTGCCGACCTTGATGTCCGTCGTCACCGGCATGCCGGGTACCATGTGAAACCCCTGCGGCAGGTTGTGCAGTTTCATCGCGTCGACCGAGACCGTGCCCCGATAGAATGCATTCGCGCTGTCGGGCTCGGGTTGCGACAGAGTCGGACGCGCAAGCCGCTCGCTGCCCGTTCGCGGCGCGTCGAAGCTGTCCGCGCTGACCATTCGCAGCGTGCCGGTGGCATAGCCATAGGTGGTGTAGGGCAGCGTGGCGAACTTGATCACGGCGTGGTTGCCGGCGTGGACGAAGCCGGCTTCGCGCCCCGGGATGCTCGCCTCGATCTGCAAGGGCGCATCGGCCGGAACCAGCTTGATCAACTCGTCGCCTGACTGCACCACCGAGCCGACCGAGACCTTGGCGACATTCAGAACAATGGCGTCACGGTCGGCCAGCAATACCGTCAACCTGCGGCGCAGCGAGGCTTTTCTGGCCTGATCCTCGGCATCCGCCAGCCTGCGTCCCTGTTCTGCGAGCTGCTGCGATACCTCGGTCTTGAACTGCACGGTATGGGCGTCGCGTTCCGCAATCATGCCGTCCAGTTCGGCGCGCGCGGATTTGCGGGCGGCGACTGCCGCCTGCAGCGCGCGTTGGACCTCGGCGCGCTGGGCGTCCGCGTCGAGCGTGTTCAGCCTGCTGCCGACCTGCAAATGCTCGAGTTCGCGCCGCATGTTTTCCTTGGTCTGCGCGACCCTGAATTGTTCCACGTAGCTGTTGATGTCGGTCGAGGACTGCTCGAGCTTGACGTTCAGGCCTGCGATCCGCTGAGCATAATTCTCCAGCTTTGCCTGCATCTCGGCGTGCCGCTGGGCATAGATCATCGCCTGGATCTGGCTGGGCTGGCTGCCGTCGCCGCTATACGGCCGATCCTCGGACTCGGCTTCCAGGCGATCCACCTCGGCTCGCAGGCTGGCAACCTGCGCATCCGATGCGGTGGCATCGGCGGCAGCGAAGGTTGGGTCCAGCGTCGCCAGCCGGTCTCCGGCATGCACGATCTGTCCCTCGTGCACCGAGATCTGCTGCACGATCGCAGTATCCAGCGGCTGGACGACGATGTTGGGCACGCCCGCCACGACTTTTCCTGGCACGGTGACAACCTTATCCACCGGATACAGACCCATCACCGCGATTGCCGATAGGGTTGCACCGGCGACCACCCAGGTGGTCGTGCGGGCACTGCGCGGGATTGGACGCGCGACAACGGCAGCAGTCGGGGATTCGAATTCCAGCAGCGCGGCATCGGCGCGGCGCGCGATAGTGACGGACATGGCCCTTACTCCCTGGTTCGCGTTCATTGCGCTGCGGTGAGGTGACGGTTCTGCTGGTGCCAGAGGTTCTGGTAGATCGCACAGCGCTGCAGCAGATCGCTGTGCGGGCCGATGTCGACGACGCGTCCCTGGTCCATCACCAGGATGGCGTCGCAGCCGGCGAGCGATGACAGGCGGTGCGAGATGATCAGCATCGTACGGCCGGCGGCCATGCGGGCGATGTTGGCATTCACCAACGCCTCGCTTTCCGGATCCAGCGCGCTCGTCGCTTCGTCCAGGATCAGCACGCGCGGGTCATGTACCAGGGCGCGGGCAATGGCGAGGCGCTGGCGCTGACCGCCGGACAGGTTCGGAGACCCTTCCTCGATCAGCGTTTCATACCCGTTCGGCAGCTTCTCGATGAATTCGACTGCACCGGCGAGGCGCGCGGCGTGGATGGCGTCCGTCAGTGTCAGTCCAGGCCGGCCAGCCAAGATGTTCTCCGCCACCGTTCCACGGAACAGGAAGTTGTCCTGCAGCACGACACCGAAGTTGCGACGCAGATGAGTGAGGTTGATGTCGCGCAGGTCGAAGCCGTCGATGTTGATCTGGCCGCTATAGTCGCGTGTGATGCCTTGCAGCAGCCGCGTGATGGTGGACTTGCCGGAGCCGCTGCGGCCGACGATGCCCAGCACCGTGCCGGGTGCGACGCCGAAGCCGACATTACTCAAGGCAGGGGTCGTGCCGTTCGGATAGGTGTAAGTGACCTGCCTGAAGCCGATCGCACCCTGCAGGCGGGGACGGATGCCGGCGGCGGGGTTGTCGCGCTCCGGCCGCTGGTTCAGCACCGACGCGGCGAGCGTGGTGGCGGTGCGCACTTCGCCCAGGTCTTCCATCAGCCTGGCAAGGCTGGCCAGCGGTTGCGCAACGCGGGCGCTCAGCATCATGAAGGCGATCAGGCTGCCGATCGGCATGGTACCGGGTGCCTCCAGCGCGATGTAGGCGCCCAGCAACAGAACGCCGCGCTGCATGAAGCCCTCGATCGGGCCGATCAACGTCTGCGGCAGGTTGGCCAACCGGCTCACCGCAAGTTTCGCATCCGTCGCGCACGCCACGCGTTCGTCCCAGCGCTCGGCCTGCTGCGCTTCGAGCGCCAGCGACTTGACGGTGCGGATACCGTGCAGCGTCTCCACCATCACGCTCGACTTCTCGGTTTCCGCATTGATGAACCGCTCGACCCGCCGGCTCATCGGTTTCATGAAGCCGACGAGGATCAACGCGATGCCGCCGGCGCAGGCCACCACGATCCACGACAGCATCGGCTGCAGGAAGAACAGGATTGGCAGCAACACCAGTAACGTGACCAGGTCGAGCGCCGTGGTCAGCAGCCGGCCGGTAAGGAATTCGCGGATCTTGCCGATCTGCAAACCTGTACGGGACCAGATGAAACCGGCCTGGTTGCGCTCGAAATAATCGAGCGGCAGGCGCAGCAGACGCTCGAACACGTGCAGGTTCAGCTTCGCATCCACGCGTGCGCCAACGATCTGAGTCAGTTGCCGACGCGCATAGCCGAGCAGGGTCTCGGAGATCATCGCGCTGCCGATGAGCAGAGACATCAGGACGAGCGTCGAAAGGCTCTGATGCACCACGACCTGGTCAACGACACTCATGACCATGAGCGGTGGCAGGACGGTGAGAATACTGAGCGCGAGCGATGCCAGCAGAACGTCGCGCATCGCATGACGCTCTTGCCATACGAGTTTCGCCACCCAGCCGAAGCTGAACGGCGCGTCCTCGCCGGTTGCACCGCGCCTGGCGCGCAGCAGAACGGTATCTCCGGACCAGATGTTGGCAAGGTCACATTGCCTTACGGCGATCGGTGCCGCATCCGGGGCAAGGCGAGAGTGGCGAACCAGCACGAGGTCTCGCTGCTTGTCCGTCGCGATCAGCAGAATGGCGCTGCCGTCGTCGAGCAACAGCGGCACCGGCCGAGATACTTTGAGTGCAACGAGGCGATCCCATGAGAGCCGGGCGGCCTTGGACCAGAGACCCGCGGCACCAGCCCATTCGGCCAACGCGGCAGGCGACGGCGTCTGGTCCGGCGCGCAGCGCAGTTCGGCAGGATCCAGTTCACGGCCATGGAATCGTGCGGCGGCGGCCACGGCCATGAGCCGTATCTGAATAGCCAAAGCGCCGCCGGCAGTCGGGATCAGATCTTCGATCCCAGGCCTCTGGCGATGGTTGGTGTCGACGCAGGTGTCCATAGTTTTTTGCTCCCGGTCTCAAATGCAGACTTGCTGCCCGGGCTATTTGCCCGCCCTCACGGACGCGACGGGTGATTCGAAACACAGGGCGGCGCTGTTTTCCTGAGATCGATGGGTGGCGTGACTGGAGTCACCAGCGGCAGGCGCAAGACGCGTCAAGTTGCTCCGGCCAGACCGAGCCGGATCACCCGGTTGGGGGACAGGCCGAACGGAACACGGAACAGGAGATACTCAAATGGAAACGCTGAGCTTCAAGACCTTGAACGATCATGCCGATCCCACGTTCAACCAGTTGCTGGGCATCAACAACGAAGGGAAGATCGCGGGCTACTTCGGCAGCGGCAGCGCGACTCATCCGAACAAGGGCTACACGCTGAGCCCGCCCGATGGTCAGGGCAACTACACGAATGAGAACTTCGGTGGTTCAGCGCAGACCCAGGTGACCGGCATCAATGACCACAACGCGACGGTTGGCTTCTGGGCCGATGTCCAAGGCGACAACTTCGGATTCACTGACGTGAACGGCGTGTTCACCGACGTTGTTGATCCGCGTGGCATGGGCAAGGCCGCTGGTCACATGACGACAGAGCAGCTTCTCGGCGTCAACAACAACGGGAAGGCGGTTGGCTTCTGGGTCGATTCCGCCGGCAACGATCACGGCTTCGTCTATGACATCAACAAGCACGGGTTCAGTGAGGTGAATATCGCAGGCTTCGCCAGCACCACGACCACGGCAATCAACAACAAGGGTGACATCGCAGGTTTTGTGGCGGGCGCAGCCGGTAATGACGTGGGCTTCGTCAAGGAAGGCAACGCCATTGTCTGGCTGAACGGGCCGAATGGCGCGGTATCGGTGCAGGCGCTGGGCATCAACAACGAGCGTGAAGTCGTCGGCTTGTATACCGACGGGGCGGGCGCGACACACGGCTTCCTGTACGAGCAGGCAAACAACACCTACACCACGATCAACGATCCGAACGCGGCGAAAGGGCCGAACGCGATGACCGTCGCCAACGGCATCAACGACAAGGGCCAGATCGTAGGCTTTTATCTCGACAACGCCGGCAACACGGATGGCATGCTGGTGCAGGTCCACAAGAGCTGATCCTGACGCGGGGTGGCGTCCGATCCGGACGGACATCACCCCGCTTCAGCGTGTCGATGACGCACGGACGATGGCAAGCGCGGCATCAAGCAGCTTCAATCCGAGACACACGCCTCATCGAGATCGTGCTCGCTCAACAGGGCGCGCAATGCCCCCACATCGCACAGAGTGATTGTCCCCTCGGCCAGAGCGATCCAGCCAGCGTCGCGCCAGGTTCCAAGATGTCGGTTGATGCTTTCCCGAATGAGTTCCGTCATGCCGCCCAACTCACGCTGCGACAGCGACAGGCCGAGCTGGGGTCCCTGTGGAGTGAGACGCGAATGCAACGCGGCCAGTTCGATCAGCGCCTTGGCGAGGCGAACTGGCGCCGGCAGCTCCAGGTTCTCTGTGACCTGCGCCGTCGTTCGGCGCAACCGCCGGCTGAGCAGGCGTATGATCGCGAGCATTGCCTCTGGGGCGCTATGCAGTTCACGCGTGAACGAACGCCCATCGATCGCCAGCAGTGTGCAGGCGGATAGTGCTGTCGCGGTCGCCGCGCGCGGCCAGTCGTTCAGGACGGCAATCTCGCCGATGACGCTGCCTGCATCGGCCAGGTCGAGCACCACTTCCCGCCCACTCACCATGGTGAGCGACAGCTTCACATACCCCTTCACCACCACGAGGACCGTGCGGCCGGGATCGCCCTGGCCAAATATCTCGTCCCGTTCGGGATAATCGAGCAATGCCGCGCGGCGGATCAGTGCGCGGAGAGCCTCTGGGGGGATGAGCCGCATGATGTCATGCGCCTCGAGCAGACGCAGAAGCTCAGCCTCCTGTGGCCTATCCGGCATGGCGGCAGGATACGGTATCGCGAACGGATTGAACATCGCCCAGGCGCGTGGCTGGAGCAAAGCCACCTGACCTATGCGCGGGGCCGCCGCGCGTCGGCAATTGCCATCCCGATGGAGCCCAGCAGCATCAGTGCCGCCATGCCGCGTGGCGTGCCGTCGGTGGCGAAACCCACCAGCAGGCCGCTGATCGCGCCGAGCAGATACTGACCGGTTCCCATGACCGACGAAGCGCTGCCGGCATGCTGCTGATGCCGGGCCAGCGCGCCAACGATCGTATTCGGGTTCAGCATACCCATGCAGCTGATCGCCACGAACACCGGCGCGATGACCAGCGCCAATACATGCAGGCCGGCAAACGCGATCAGCGTGAGCAGCGATACCGCGCATAGGTGTACTCGCCCCGCCCAGCGCAGCACGCGGTAATGCCCGTACTTCCGCAGCAGATGCGGATTGAGCTGCGCGCAGCAGATCAGCCCAACCGAGTTTGCCCCGAAGACGATGGCGAACTCGGCCGGCGTCAGTCCAAATCCCTGGATGAACACCGGTGACGAACCACCCAGATAGGCGAAGAACGCGAAGGTCGCGAACCCGCCCATCGCGGCGTGCGTCAGAAAGCCGCGTTCGCCCAGGATGCTGCGATAGCGGCCAAGCTGTTCGCCCGCATGCAATCGTATTCGCCGATCCAGTGGCAGCGTATCGGGTAGCAGCTTCACCACCAGCACCCAGCAGATCGCGCCATAGACGGTGAGGATCCAGAAGATGCCGCGCCAGTCGGCGAACGCCAGCACCGCGCTGCCGATGGTTGGTGCCAGGATCGGCGCCGCGCCCATCACCAGCGAGAGACGCGACAGCAGCACTGCCGCGGCGTGGCCCTCGGCCAGGTCGCGCACCATGGCACGTGGGATCACCATGCCCGCCGACGCACCGACTGCCGCGACCGCGCGGAACGCCGAGAGCCAGCCGATGGATGGTGCCAGCGAGCAGCCCAGGCAGGCCACCGTATAGACAGCGGTGGCTACGATCAGCGGCCGCTTGCGGCCGAACCGGTCCGACAGGGTGCCCTGCGTCATCTGCCCGACCGACAGTCCGGCGAACCAAGCCGCCAGGGTAAGCTGCGCCGAACCGGGTGGCGCGCCGAACGACGCCTCCAGCGCCGGAAACGCCGGCAGGTACATGTCAGTTGTCGCCGGCCCGACCGCCGTCAGGAAGCCGAGCAGGATGGGTAGCCAGGCGGGAAAGCTCATGTCCGGTTCATTGCAGGCGGCGTGCCAGATGGCCAGGGGCGCGGCGGCGCATTCTTGCCTTCGCTTCCGGCGTGCAGAACACTCGCCGCAGTGACAGGAGGGCCAACCATGCAGCCAGTCGTCGCAGTGATCGCTCCGGGCATGATGGGAAGCGCCGTTGGCCAACGGCTGGTCGAAAATGGCATTGAGGTCCGTACATCGCTGACCGGCCGCAGCGAAGCGACCGCAGCGCGCGCCAAGGCCGCCGGCATGATCGGCGTCTCCGATGAACAGATCGCCGCCAGCGACATCATCCTGTCGATTCTGCCGCCTGGCGATGCGCTCGGCTTGGCCGAGCGGCTCGCCCCGGCACTGCGTGGCACCGCGAAGAAACCTATCTTCGTCGATTGCAATGCGCTGGACCCTGCCACGGTGCTGCGCATCGCCCGCGTGGTGCAGGAAACCGGTGCCACGTTCGTTGACGGCGGCATCATCGGCGGCCCACCGAGACCGGGCTCCAAGGGTACCAAGATTTACCTGTCAGGCGAAGCGGCAGCACGCGTGGCAGAGCTGACGAAATACGGCCTGGAGATGCCGATACAGCCTGGCCCGATTGGCGCCGCCTCGGCGATGAAGATGTCGTACGCCGGCATCACCAAAGGCTTCACCGCGCTCGGCGCGGCGATGATGCTGGCGGCCTCGCGCGCCGGTACCGCCGAGGCGTTGAAAGCGGAACTCGCCGCCAGCCAGCCTACCTTGCTTGCCTTCCTCACCCGCGGAGTGCCCGGCATGTATTCCAAGGCATATCGCTGGGTCGCGGAGATGGAAGAGATCGCCCATTTCGTCGGCGAGGACCCGGCCGCGCGCCAGTTCTATGAAGGTGCCGCTCGCCTCTACGAGCGTCTCGCCGCCGATTACGATGGACCGGGCAAGGAAATCGCTGCGCTCGAGGCGTTCTGCCAGCCCAAGGCCTGAGCCGATGATCAGCGGCACCCACCGCTATCCGCCGATGGAGCGGGTGATCTATGGCGTCCCGCTCGCCGAAGCACTGGCGGGCGAATTAAAACGTGCCGGCGCCAGTGCGGTCTACGTGCTGGCCAGTGGCACGCTTGCCCGCGAGACCAGCTTGATAGACCAATTACGCGGCGTGCTTGGCAACCGTCTGGCCGGCGTTTGCAGCAAAATCGGCGCGCATACCCCACGCATCGATGTGGTCGCCGCCGCGAACGCCGCGCGCGATGCACACGCGGATATGCTGCTGACCGTCGGCGGCGGCTCGATCACCGATGCGGCGAAGATGGTCGGCCTCTGCCTCGGCAACGGCGTGAGCGATCCGTCGCAGCTCGATAAGTTTCGCGCCATCATCCATCGCGACGGGCGCACCGAGCGTCCGCCGGTGCAGCCGCCTTCGGTCCGTTCGATCGCGGTGCCCACAACCCTCTCGGCAGGTGAGTTCAACTCGCCCGCGGGCTGCACCGACACGGTGCGTCATGTGAAGGAAAGCTACCTGCATCCGCTGATGATGCCGCGCAGCGTCATCCTCGATCCGGCCGTCACCGTGCACACACCGGAGTGGCTGTTCCTTTCCACCGGCATCCGTGCGGTCGATCATGCGGTGGAGGACATCTGCTCGATCAATGCGCAGCCACTGTCGGACGGCACCTCGCTACAGGCGTTGCGCCTGCTCGGCCGCGGCCTGCGCGCGGTGAAGGCCGACCCGGCTGATCTGGAGGCACGGCTCGACTGCCAGCTTGGCGCCTGGATGTCGATGATGGGCTCGCAGAACGGTGTGACCAAGGGCGCCAGCCACGGAATCGGCCATGTGCTCGGCGGCACCGCCCACGTGCCGCACGGCTACACCTCGTGCGTCATGCTGCCACCCGTGTTGCGCTACAACGCCGCGGTCAACGCCGAGCGCCAGGTCTGGGTGAGCGAGGCACTTGGTCGCCCCGGCCAGGCCGCCGCTGACGCCGTGGCTGATTTGATTGCCGAACTTGGTCTTCCGGGCACCCTGCGTGCCGTCGGCGTGCAGGCCGAACAGCTCGACCGGATCGCTGAAGAGTCCATGCACGACCGCTGGGTGCACACCAATCCCCGCAAAATCGGCGGGCCTGCGGATGTCCGGGCATTGCTCGAAGCCGCCTGGTGAGCCCGCTCAGTCGTCTGTCAATCTGCTCAGCAGCTCGATCAGCTCCTCGCGGCGAAACGGCTTGCGCAGCACGGCAACGTCAGGATGCTCGTGGAACTTCGCCACCCCTTCCGCCAGGCGCAGATAGGAGTTGCTGAAGCCCGAGGTCAGGATCACCTTTACCGGAAGGCCGGTCAGCAGGACCTCGTTCAGCACGTCGATGCCGTCTTTCTCCGGCATGATCATGTCCAGCATCAGCACGTCCGGCTTGAATGTTATGAAGGCCTCGGTCGCCTCGGCCGAGCTGTTCAGCGACCGTACGTTCAATCCAAGCTGCCTGGCGATCATCTCGATGACCTTCGTGATCCCCGTCTGGTCATCGATCACCAGCAGCTTCTTCGCCATCGAATTGTCCTCCCCAGGGACAGCCGTGCCATCCCGGGCACCTCGATGGCACCCGGAACCAGGAAACATGGTGGCGATTCGTGAAGATGCAGCAAACAAAATTGCGACATTGTGCGAACCAAGCGACCATTACCTAGCCGCACCGCGGCTAGAATTTATAGATTATTAGAATGAGAAAGATACCCCAGAACGTTTGAAAACCCCAACGGCGAAGCCGGTTTGTGGCGTCCAGCCGCCCTTCGATTGATGCTTTATCGTTTATAATACAGCGACGTAGCAGAAATTCGACCTCCATGGCGCCCACGCATTAGCATCTCTTTACCCGATCCTTACTTCCCGGGGTTCTTCTGCGGCTTCCCGCAACCGCGACGCCGAGCCCGTGATGCCGTCAACCCAACTCGCTTCTCCACTGCATGACGATGTCGAGGCACTGTGGACGCCCTTCATTGCGTCGCTGAGCGACTACGCACTGGTACTGTTGGATGCCGACGGCCGCATCCTCACCTGGAATCGTGGTGCTGAACTGATCAACGGCTACCCCGCCAGCGCTGTGCTCGGGCAACACCTGTCGCAACTGTACCCGCCGCCCGAGGTCGCCGCGGGCAAGCCGCGGCACATCCTGGAAGCCGCCGCCGCGCTGGGACATTGCGAGGATATCGGCGAACGCCAGCGACCCGACGGTTCGCGCTTCCTCGCAGATGTTGTGGTGACCGCCATCCGCGACCCCAGCGGTGCACTGCTCGGGTTCGGCAAGATCACCCGCGACATCACCCTGCGGATGACCGCGGAAGCTGGAGTGAAGGCCAGCGAAGGCCGGCTTCGAAGCCTGATCGCCACGGTGCTCGACACCCTGGTCGATGGGCTCGTGACGATTGACCGGCAAGGCGTCATCCAGTCGTACAACAAGGCCTGCACCAACCTGTTCGGCTACGAGCCGTCAGAGGCGATCGGCCAGCCCGTTCATATGCTCATCGGCGGCCCACGGCCCAGCCGGCCAATTGACTCCGTAGCACCTGGGCTGGACGCCAGCATCGCGCGCATAATCGGCGGTGCCCGAGAGGTGCTGGGCCGCCGCAAGGATGGCTCGACCTTTCCGATGGAACTCGCGGTCAGTGAATCAGCGGACAGCGGCGATCAAGCGTTCGTCGCGATCATCCGTGACCTGACCGAGCGCCATGAGGCGGACAAACAGCGCGAGCAACTGCGCCAGGCGCAGAAGATGGAGGCGGTCGGCCAGCTTACCGGCGGTCTGGCGCACGACTTCAACAATCTGCTCGCAATTATCGTTGGCAACCTCGATATGTTGCGCGAAATCCGCGCCGAGGACCCGGTGACCGACGAACTGGTGCGCGATGCTCTGGATTCGGCCCTGCGTGGGGCGGACCTCACGCGGCGATTGCTGGCCTTCGCGCGCCGCCAACCCCTGCAGCCCGAGCGTATCGATGTCAACGAAGTGGTCGGCGCGATCGTCCGGCTGCTTATGCGAACCCTGGGCGAGAACATCATCATCGAACTGGCGATGTCGCCGACCGTATGGCCGGTGCAGATCGACCGGGCACAGTTCGAGGCGGTGATCGCCAATCTTGCCACCAACGCCCGCGACGCCATGCCACGCGGCGGGTCCCTGCTGATCCAGACGCACAATGGCCACCTGGATGAGGCCTACGCCAGCATGCATTCCGATGTCACGGCAGGTGACTATGTGGTGGTCGAAGTGAGCGACTCCGGCATTGGCATGCGGCCCGACGTCCTTTCGCGTATCTTCGAACCGTTCTTCACCACCAAGGAGCAAGGCAGGGGTACCGGTCTCGGCCTTTCCATGGTGTTCGGCTTCATCAAGCAGTCGGGTGGCCACATCACGGTGTACAGCGAGCCCGACAAGGGCACGACTTTCCGCCTTTACCTGCCGCGTATTCGCGGCATGCCAGTCGTGGTGGAGGATCGCCGTGACGAACCTGCCTCGCGCGGCGGCAACGAAACCGTGCTCGTGGTCGAGGACAACGCAGGTCTCCGCCGCATCGTGATGCGCCAGCTCCGGGAAGCCGGCTATCGCGTGCTGGAAGCGCCCGATGCAGATGTCGCGATGACGATAATCGGCTCGCCGGAGCCGATCGATCTGCTGCTGACCGATATTGTCATGCCCGGCGCGATGGACGGCCGCGACCTTGCCCGCGCCGCCGCGGCGCAACGGCCGCAGTTGCGCACCTTGCTCACCTCTGGGTTCCCTGACGCCCGTCTGGGCAGTTCCAGCCAGTCCACCGGCGCACGCCTGCTGAGCAAGCCGTATCGCAAGGAGGAACTGCGCCGCGCCGTGCGCGAGACCCTCGACGAACCCCGATAGGCGTTACTCCGCCGCCGTGTTATGCGCACCGCTTCCAATAGCCAGAAGGTGGTGCAATGAGCGACGGCGGAATGGTGCGTATCCTCGGCATAGCAGGCAGCCTGCGGCGTGGCTCGTTCAATGCGGCGACGCTGCGTGTTGCGCAGGAGCTGGCGCCAGCCGGCATGACGATAGAGCACTTTGATATCGCGCCGATCCCGCTGTACAACGAAGACGTGCGGCAGCAAGGATTTCCGCCACCGGTGGAAGATCTGCGCGCGCGCATCAAGGCAGCCGACGGGCTGCTGATCGTGACGCCGGAATACAACTATTCAATTCCCGGCGTGCTGAAGAATGCGATCGATTGGGCATCGCGGCCGCCCGAGCAGCCGTTCGACGGCAAGCCCATCGGCATCATGGGAGCCAGCGGCGGCGCGCTAGGCACGGCACGCGCACAGTCACCACTTGCGGCAATGCTTCGTGTTCCTGAACGGGCTCATCATGAACCGCCCCGAGGTGATGATCGCCGCCGCGTCCGGAAAGTTCGACGCCGAGGGCAAACTCACCGATCAGGTAACGCGCGAGTTCGTCACCGCGCACCTCACTGCCTTCAAGGCCTGGGTGCTGCGCCTGAAAGGCTAGCGCAGCGCCTTATGGTATTCGCGGTTCGGCATCATGTCGGTGGCCGATGCCATGCGGTTCGACAGGTTGAAGAACGCCACGGTCTCCGACAGGTCGAAGATGTCCTGCTCTGACAGCCCCGCGCCGCGCAATGCGGCACGGTCTGCATCGTCGATCAGCCAGGGCGTGCTGGTGAGCTTCCACGCGTAGTCCAGCATCGCGCGTTGCCGCGGATCGAGCTTCGCCACGCGGTAGTTCAGCGCCATCATCTCGCCGAGTTCCGGATCGCCGGACAGCATCCGTACCGCGGCGCCATGCGCAACCAGGCAGTAGTAGCAGCGGTTGGCGGACGACACGACAACAGCAACCATTTCGCGCTCCAGCTTCGACAGGCCGGATTCTGACAGCATGATCTCGTTGTACGTCGCCATGAAGTTGCGCAGCCGCTGCGGCTTCAGGCTGTAGGCACTGAACACGTTCGGCACGAAGCCGAGCTTGTCCGCGCATTTCTGCCAAATGGCCTGCAGATCGGAGTCCAGCGTCGCGGGATCCGGCACCCCAAGTTTGGAGATGTGATCAGGCTGAGGCATCGGTTCCTCTCAGTCCACGTTGCCGGGCAGTACCGGCGATGACGGAATGGATCAGTCCAGCACTTCCTTGTTGATCACGTTGTCCCGGTTGGGCTTGCCATCCAGCACGCTGAGAATGTTCTCCGCCGTCACCTTCGCCATGCCAGCGACGGATTTGGTCGTGACACCAGCCATGTGCGGCGAGGTGATTACCTTATCAAGCTTCAGCAGCGTGTTGTTGACCGGTGTCGGCTCCACCTCGAACACATCGAGCCCCGCGCCAGCAATATGACCGGAGGTCAGCGCGGCGTGCAGGGCCGGTTCATCGATGATGCCGCCGCGCGCGGTGTTGACGATGAACGCGCCGCGCTTCATGCGCGCGAACTGTGCGGCGTTGAACATGCCGACGGTTTCAGCATTCTTCGGGCAATGGATCGACACGAAATCTGCGCGCGGCAACGCTGCATCGAGATCGGTGACGCGCTCGCATCCCGCAGCGGTGATCTTCTCTGCCGGCACATACGGATCGTAGATCAGCACCTGCATGTCGAACCCGAGGCAGCGCCGCGCCGAACGTGTGCCGATGCGGCCAAAACCCACGATCAGCACGGTCTTGCCCGACAGTTCCATTGGCAGCTCGGTCTGGAAACGGCCTCCCCAGGTTCCCCTGTGCACCACCGCGTCCATCGCGGTCACGCGCTTGGCCAGCGCCATCATCAGATGGAACGCGTGCTCGGCGACCGATGTGGAATTCGACGTGCCGGCCACCATCAATGGCACGCCACGCGCGCTCAGTGCGGGAACCTCAACTGCGTCGTAGCCCACGCCGATACGCGCCACCACCTGGATTGCCGGCGAGGCGTCCAGCTCGATCTGCTTGTACGGCGTGCCCCCCAATGCGATGCCGGCAGTGTCCGACAACAGCGGCAGCAACTCCGCTTGCCCGATGCTGCCAGGAAACATGTGCACCTCGATGTCGCCGCGTGCCCGCAGCAGATCGACACCTGCCTTACCCATATTGTCCGGCAGCAGGACTTTCTTGCGATTCGAAGCCATCATGTGTCCTTAGAGCTTGCGTTGCAGGTTCGCGACATAGGTGCGGTTATAGGTCGGCGCGAGCATCACCTCGCTCATCACCACATGCTTCGGCAGGCAGGCGACGTAGCGGATCACATCGGCGCAATCTTCTGCCTGCACCATCCGCGCGCGCTCTTCCGGTCCCACTGGGTTGGGCCGCTTGTCGAGGATCGGTGTCGCGACCTCGCCAGGCAGCAGCACAGTGGAACGGATGCCGTTCAAACACTCCTCCATGTTGATGGTATGGCTCATCGCCACGACACCATGCTTCGCCGCGCCATAGATCGGCCCGGAGAACCCGCCGATGAAGCGGCCGGCGATCGATGCGGTGTGGATCATCACGCCGTCCTGCTGCGCGCGCATCAACGGCAATGCGACGGTCACGCAGTACAGCGCCTGCGACAGATTGCCGTGCACCAGTTCGTCGATGCCTTCCGGCGTCAGCTTGTCCCAATGCCGGTCGCGAATGTTCAGGCCCGCGTTGTTCACCAGGACGTCGAGCCGGCCGAATGTCTTCTGGATGTATTCGCCGATCTTCCCTACCTGCTTTGCATCCATCAGGTCGGCTGCCTGCACGTGCGCCTCGCCGCCCTTCTGCTTGATCCGTTCGGCCAGCCGTTCCAGCTTCTCGCGCGTACGGCTGGTGAGCACGGTGGTCGCGCCTTCTTCTGCCAGTGCGAGTGCGGCGGCCTCGCCGATGCCACTGCCGGCGCCGGTGATCCAGGCGATCTTGCCCGCGAGCTTCGGCATCGATGTCCCTCCTCGTTGCAAACCTTCGTGCGGACCATTCAACGGGTTTGCCTGCGGCGCGGCAAGGGAGGGCGAGCCATATTGTAGGCTCGATATTACCTTGCAGGTAATTGGATCGCCTCGCGTCTCAGCCGTATCGTCGCCGCATGAGCACATCCGTTCGCCCCGTTGGTGACCTGTTGCGCGAGTGGCGCCAGCGCCGCCGCCTGAGCCAGTTGGATCTCGCGCTGGATGCCGAGATATCGACGCGTCATCTGAGCTTCCTGGAAACCGGCCGGTCGCGGCCGAGCCGCGACATGGTGTTGCAGCTTGCCGAGCGGCTGGATGTGCCGCTGCGCGAGCGCAATATCCTGCTGCATGCCGCCGGTTTCGCGCCGGTGTTTCCCGAGCGTGCGTTGACCGATCCTGCCTTGCAGGTCGCGCGATTTGCGATCGACCAGGTGCTGGCCGGCCACGAGCCGTTCCCCGCCCTGGCGGTGGACCGGCACTGGACGCTGGTCGCCGCCAACACCATGACGCAGCGGCTGATGTCCAGTGTGGCGGCGCATCTGCTGCAGCCGCCAGTGAACGTGCTGCGCGTCAGCCTGCATCCGGATGGCCTGGCGCCGCGCACGATCAACCTGGCGGAATGGCGCGCGCATCTGCTATCGCGGCTGCGCCACCAGATCGACATGACCAGCGATCCGGTGCTGATCCGCCTGATGCGCGAGCTGCGCGACTACCCGGCGCCCGAAGGCACGCACCCGGAACCTGACTCCGCTACCGTCGTGGTGCCGTTCCGCATGAGGACCGATACCGAGCAGCTGTCGTTCTTCGGCACCATCACCGTGTTCGGCACACCGGTCGATATCACGCTCTCTGAACTGGCGATGGAGGCGTTCTATCCAGCCGACGCGGCGACGGCCGAGGCGCTGCGGCGAATGGCAGGATAACCACGCGACAGGTCTATTGCAGTGGCGCCCGAAGCCCGATCCAATGCGCGGTCATAAGGATCGGGAGAAGCGCCGTGGCAAGCATTCGCAGCAGCATCGCCGGCGCCATCGCATTGACCGCGGTGGTGATCGGTCACGCGCAGGCGCAGCGGCAACTGGTGATCTATTGCGGCGTCGATGAGAAATGGTGCCGTGCCGTAACCAACGCTTACCAGAAGGAGACGGGCGTACAGGTCGATATGACCCGCATGAGCGCCGGCGAGGTCTATGCCCGCGTGCGCGCGGAAAAGGACAATCCGCACGGTGACGTATGGTTTGGCGGCACCGGCGATCCCCATTTGCAGGCGGCCGATGAAAAGGTCACCGAGCCATACCAGTCGCCGATGCTGCCGAAACTGCGCGACTGGGCGCAGCGCCAGGCGCAACGATCGCAATTCCGCACTGTAGGGTTGTATCTCGGCGCGCTCGGCTTCGGCTACAACACCGAGGACATGAAGCGGCGCAAGCTGACGGCGCCCGCCTGCTGGGCCGATCTGATCAAGCCGGAGTTCAAGGGCGAGGTGCAGATGGCTGATCCGAATTCATCCGGCACCGCCTGGACCATGCTGGCGACGATGGTGCAATTGATGGGTGAGGACAAAGGCTTCGAATACCTGAAGGCGCTGAACCACAACATCAACGAATACACCAAGGCCGGCGCCGCTCCGGCTCTTGCCACCGGGCAGGGTGAGACACTGATTGGCATAGCCTTCCAGCACGACATCATCGATGTCGCCGAGCATAAAAAACCGGTCGCCGTGGTGTCGCCGTGCGAGGGCACCGGCTATGAAATCGGTTCGCTCAGCCTGATTGCCGGCGCGAAGCACATGGACGAAGCGAAGAAGTTCTACGACTGGGCGCTGACCGCCGACGCGCAGAAGATCGCTGCCACCACTGGCAGTTTTCAGATTCCGTCCAACCCCGACACGCCGGTGCCGCCGGAAGCGCCTGACCTGTCGAAGATCAAGCTGATCGAATACGACTTCGCGAAGTACGGTTCGTCCGACACGCGCAAGCGTCTGCTCGGCAAATGGACCGACGAGGTGAAGAACGCACCGAAGTAAGGACAGTGGCGCGACTGTTCGGGCCGGACCACTTGCCACGCTTCCTGATCGTCTGGCTCGGAGTGGGCGGAGCCGGACTGCTGTTTCTGCCATGGTATGGTCTCGACGACCGCATCTCACCGCCGGCCCTGCTCGCGGGTGCGCCGTGGCTTTGGCCGCTGGGGTTGCCTTTGCTGTTGTGCCTCGCGCGTCCATCGTATCGGCTGCTGATCGCCTGCGGCGGCGCCGGCCTGCTGTGGCTGATACTGGAAGGCCTGCTGATCGGCCAGCACGGCTGGAGCTTCGCGTCCGGCACTGGCCCAGCGCAGCAGGCACTCGGCTGGGGCGCCATTGCCTATGCGCTTGCCTGCCTGATGCTGATTGCCTATGGCCTCGCGCGTCTCGGCGTCTGCAAGGGCGACGTGTTCGTCGTCAGTTCGATCCTGCTCGTCGTCGGCCTGATCGCGCTGTTCGTATTCTATCCGGTGGTCTGCGTCCTGTCCTCGGCGGTGCGCGACAATGACGGCGGCTTTGCGCCTTCACTGTTCCTGACGAAGCTGTTCAGCCGCTCGATCTGGGGCATCGACTGCATTACTGGTACACGAAGCTGCGGCGTCGCGTGGAACACCGTTGCCGAGGCAACACTTGTCGGCGTGCTGACCACATTGCTCGGGCTCGCTTTCGCACTTGTCGCGCTGCGCACCCGCATGCCGATGAAGCCGCTGCTGCGCGCGCTGTCGATCCTGCCGATCATCACGCCGCCGTTCGTCATCGGACTGGCGCTGATCCTGCTGTTCGGCCGCGCCGGCATGGTGACCGTGTGGATCACCAACCTGTTCGACCTGCCACGCAGCCGCTGGATCTACGGAATGCCCGGCATCACCATCGCGCAGGTGCTGGCGTTCACGCCGATATCGCTGATGGTGCTGCTGGGCGTGCTGCAAGGGGTCGCACCGAGCCTGGAGGAAGCGTCGCAGACGCTGCGCGCGACACGCTGGTACACCTTCCGCACCGTCACCTGGCCGCTGATCAGGCCAGGACTTGCCAACGCCTTCCTTATCGGCTTCATCGAGAGCATGGCCGACTTCGCAAATCCTCTGGTCATCGGCGGCAACTTCAATGTGCTTTCCACCGACATCTTCTTCGCCGTTGTCGGCGCTTCGCATGATCAGGGCCGTGCCGCGGTGCTCGCCATCGTACTGCTGGCATTCACCCTGACCGCGTTCCTCGCACAACGATTCTGGCTAGGAAGCCGCAGCTACGCGACTGTCGCCGGCAAGGGGCACACCGGCATTCCGGCGACGCTGCCGGGCGGAATACGCGCCGCGTGCTACGCGGCAATCGTGCCGTGGCTGATGCTGACCGTCGCAGTGTACGGCATGATCCTCATCGGCGGATTCGTCGTCTCGGTCGGCCGCGACAACACGCCGACGTTGGAATATTTCTGGACCGCGTTCTCCATCGAGAAGGGCGTCGGCGGCTGGTTCCTGTCCGGTTCCGCCTGGAACTCCTTCATCGTGACGATGGAGGTCGCATTGATCGCCATGCCTTTCACCGCGGCGCTCGGCATCCTCACCGCATGGCTGCTCGATCGCCAACAGTTTCCGGGACGCCGTGTGTTCGAATTCCTGGCAATGATGAGCTTCGCCATTCCTGGCACAGTGATCGGTGTCGCCTACATCCTGGCGTTCAATGTGCCGCCGGTATCACTCACCGGCACCGGCACAATCATTGCGATCGCTTTCGCATTTCGGAATATGCCCGTCGGCATTCGTGCCGGCCTCGCCAATCTCAGCCAGATCGATCGCAGTCTTGACGAAGCGTCGCTGACACTGGGATCGCATTCGTTCGGCACACTGATCCGGGTGATCCTGCCGATGCTGCGGCCGGCTATCGTCACCGCCATGGTGTACAGCTTCGTTCGCGCCGTCACCGCGGTGAGCGCAGTGATCTTCCTGGTCACCGGCCACTACAATCTCGCCACCGTCTATATCGTCGGCCGCGCTGATGTCGGTGAATACGGCGTGGCGATCGTGTATTCGGCGATGCTGGTCCTGTTCATGATGCTGGTGCTTGTGCTCATCCAGCTTGTCGTCGGCGAGCGCCGCATCGGCCGCCGCAGCGAGGCGCCGCCGGTCGAGGCCCCGGGACTTGCACTGGTGCAATCGTGACAACCGCTGCCGTCGAATTCCGCGGCGTCACCAAGCGCTTTGGCGGCGTCACGGCGCTGCACACCGTCAGCTTCGCCATTGAACGCGGTACGCTGGTGACGCTGCTGGGACCATCGGGTTGCGGCAAGACGACGATCCTGCGGCTGATCGCTGGTCTGGAACAGGCGAGCGACGGGCGCATCCTGATCGACGGCGACGATGTCACATTGCTGTCGGCAGCCGAGCGCGACGTGTCGATGGTATTCCAGTCCTATGCACTGTTCCCGCACATGACGGTGCTGGAGAACGTCTGTTACGGCCTGCGCGCGTCCGGCATGCGCAAGGCACAATCCGTGGACCTTGCTCAAGCGAAGCTGGCGCTGGTCGGACTCGCCGGCTATGGCGCGCGGCTGCCAAGCGAGTTGTCCGGCGGCCAGCAGCAGCGTGTCGCGGTCGCGCGCGCCATCGTGCTGGAACCGAAGGTACTGCTGTTCGACGAACCGCTGTCCAACCTGGATGCCAAGCTGCGCCGGCGCGTTCGCGAGGAAATCCGCGAACTACAGGAGAGCCTGTCGCTCACCGCGGTCTATGTCACGCATGACCAGCAGGAAGCGCTGGCGATCTCCGACCGCATCATGGTTATGCGCATGGCGGAGGTGGCACAGGATGGCACACCGCGCGCGCTGTACGAGGCGCCGAACAGCCACTTCGTCGCCGACTTCATCGGCGACGCCAACATCGTGCCGGTGACGGTGGCGAGCCGCCAGGGTGAGTTGGCGACAGTGCGGCTGGGCTCGTTGCAACTGACACTGCCGCATCACGGCGCAGCCGAAGGCGACGCGGAGCTTTCCATCCGGCCGCAGGCGCTCATGCTGTCGCGCCAGGGCGATGGCCTGAACGGCCGTATCGCCAGGGCAGCCTATCTCGGCAGCCACATGGAATACTGGGTGAGCATAGCGGGGCTAGAGAGGCAGTTGTTCGTCATCTCACACGATGTCGAATCACCGTTCGAGGTCGCGGGCGAAGTCGCCGTCACTCTCGTTCACAGCGGCGTTGCACTCGTCCCGCGGCGCCAATTGGACTGATCGACGTCACGATGTGCGGCCCTTTTGATCCGGTCGCATAACGGGTGTCCTAGGGACATGTAGCAATGGAGCTGCCCGATGGGCGACGCCTACCCGATTACCAGCCGCAATCGCGTGCGACGCAAACATGAGCGCAGCCACTACGATCGCCCTACAGTCCACGCGATCCTCGACGCCGCAATGGTCTGCCATATCGCGTATGCGATCGACGGCCAGCCGTTCTGCACGCCCACATCGTTCTGGCGCGAAGGCGATCGGCTGTATTGGCACGCGTCCTCGGCCAGCCGCATCGCACGCGCGCAGGCGAAGGGAATGCCGGTCTGCCTGACCGTCACACATAACGACGGAATCGTCCTGGCCCGGTCGGGCTTCCATCACTCGGTGAATTATCGCTGCGTGATGGCGTACGGGATGGCGCACGCGGTGACCGAGCAGAAAGCGAAATTGGCCGCCATGGACGCCTTCATCGATCGCTTCTTTCCCGGCCGCGCCGCGGTCATCCGCCAGCCGACCACACAAGAGATCAAGGCGATCACCATCCTCGAGATGGAGATCGAGGATGCGGCGGCGAAGATCCGATCCACCGGCGTATCGGACGATGAGGAGGATTACGCCAACGTCCCCGCGTGGTGCGCTGTCTTCCCGCTGCGCACTGTCATCGGCGAGGCCGAGGAATGCCCTCGGCAGTTGCCTGACGTGACGCGTGAGGCCGGCGGCATGGCGGCGTATCAGCCGGGACGCCGGCTCGATGAGGTGCTGCTGGAAACCTACCGCACGAGTTATCCGGACGCGACCTGACAGCTGGTGCTGGGACGGCCCTGCCGTGCCGTCAGCCAGCCCAGAACTGGACGACGTTCGGATCGGCGCGGATCGCCACGTCGGCGGTCGCGAGTGTAAGCGGCGTCGGGCTTGTGCGACCAGCATGCAGTCGAATGGATCGTGCTGGCTGTCACACCACAGGAAGACGTTTGTATCGAGCAGCAGGTTCACTCTTTGCCCCTGCCGGACAGCGCCTCGCCGTTCTTGGCGATGATGATTCTTCCCCCGCCGCAGCGCGGTCGACCAAGCCGGAAAGGTGCGTTTTGGCTTGGTAGAGGGTGACAAAAGGCGGCATCGATCGGCTCCTTGACCGCATTGACCAAACAGGCAGCCACCAGAGATCGGCCAACCTGGTCAAGCAACCGCGGCGGAGGAATTGGGCCGGCCGCCTTGCCACCCCGCGCCGCCAGGCCCTATGGGGCAAGCACAACCCCCGAGGACCGCGATGCCAACGCAAGCCGACACCGTGATCGCCGCCGCCCGCGATTTCCTGGGCGAGCGCATCACCACCAATGCCGCGCTGCGCGAGCAGCATTCGCACGGCCAGGACACCCAGCCGCCCGTCATGCCGGACGCTGTGGCGTTCATCGAAACGTCCGACGAAGCCGCACGCGTGCTGGCGCTGTGCAACACCAACCGCGTGCCGCTGGTGCCATGGGGCGGCGGCACATCGTTGGAAGGCCATGTCACGCCGGTGCGCGGCGGTATCACGCTCGACCTGTCGCGCATGACGCGCGTCCTGCAGGTCAGCCAGCCCGACATGGACTGCCGCATCGAGGCTGGCGTCACCCGCGATAAGCTTAACGAGCATCTGCGCGACCAGGGCCTGTTCTTCCCGGTCGATCCGGGCACGGCGATGTGCACCATCGGCGGCATGTGCGCGACGCGTGCCTCCGGCACCAATGCGGTGCGCTACGGCACCATCCGCGAGAATGTACTCGGGTTGACTGTCGCGCTGGCCGATGGACGCGTGATCCGCACCGGCGGGCGCACGCGCAAGTCCGCCGCAGGCTACGATCTGACGCGGCTGTTCATCGGCTCGGAAGGCACGCTCGGCGTCATCACCGAAGTGCAGTTGCGGCTGCACGGCATTCCCGAGGCGATGTCGTCCGCCACCTGCCAGTTCCCCACACTGCGCGGCGCAGTGGAGACAGTGATAGCCATTCTGCAAATGGGCATTCCGGTCGCACGCATGGAATTGCTGGACGAAGTGCAGATGGATGCCTGCAACCGCTACTCGAAGCTCGAAGGGCTGGACGCGCTGCCGACACTGTTCTTCGAATTCCATGGCACGACAGCTTCGGTTGCCGAACAGGCGCAGCAGGCGGAAGAGATCGCCACCGGGTATGACGGCCAGGGCTTTCGCTGGGCTACCGACGCCGCCGAACGCGGCAAGCTGTGGAAGGCACGCCATGACGCCTATTGGGCGTGCCTGGCGCTGAAGCAGGGGCACCAGGGCATCGCCACTGACGCCATCGTGCCGATATCACGGCTGGATGAAGCGATCCTGGGTGCCAAGGAGGACATCGCCGCATCCGGGCTGACGGCGCCTATTGTCGGCCATGTCGGTGACGGCAATTTCCACACAGTGATCCTGGTGCCGCCCGAGCCCGACGGGCTGCAACGCGCCTGGGACCTGGACAAGAAAATCGTCGCGCGCGCGCTGGCGCTCGGCGGTTCATGCAGCGGCGAACACGGCGTCGGGATCGGCAAGCGCGAGTTTCTCGAGCAAGAGCATGGCGCCGAGGCATTGGCGGTGATGCGCTCGGTGAAGCAGACGCTCGACCCGCGCGGCATTCTGAACCCGGGCAAGATCTTTCTGAACTGATACAGGGGGCAAAGGATGCTTCGCAGTATGCGGCCGGATCCGCGATGGAGAATGACCTTGATGCGCCAATTGCCTGCACTGCTCGCGGCTCTTCTGTTGACGTGCCTAGCGGACGCCGCATCGGCAGCAGGTACGCAACGCTACGATGGCTCATGGCAGACGACGGTTTCGTGTGCGGCGGCGCGGGATGCCTTGGGCTACTCGTTTCGCTTCGTCAGCACGGTGAAGAACGGCGTTCTGCAAGGTCTGCACGGCACGCCGGGCCAGGTAAGCTCGTTGCAGATCGATGGGACCATCGAAGCCGACGGGAGCGGCAAGCTTTACGCGAAAGGCTTCACCGGCTCGAAGGAATATGTTCCAGGCCGGGACACGCCGCGAGGCACCGAATACGGCTATGACATCGATGCTCACTTCGAACAGTCCTCGGGAACCGGCACCCGCACAGAGGGCCGTCCCTGCTCTTACCAATTCTCCAAGCAGTAGCCGCAGGTCGGGCCGGCGCCCGTTGCGCTGTTCTTTCAGTACGAATGGAGGACTTCGGCTGCGATGGCGGCGGCCAGAAAGCCGGCGGCCAGGGCGAACCACTCCCTGCGTGTTGCGAACATACCCAGAAGAGCAGCGATACAACCCGCGATGTTCGCCCATCCGCCTTCCAGGCATGTTGCCGCGACGAACGCGACAAACAGATTGCTGGGTGCGAGATGAAGGAAGCGCGCAACGGGGCTGTCCTCCCGGATCAGGCCAGCCGCGAGAAACCCCGTCGAGCGCAGCGCGTAGCTGACGAGCCCCAGCGCGGCAATTGTCGCAAAGATACGCCAATCATACATGATCGCCGCGTCGCATGCTGACGACAGTTCCGATCGCGCCGCCGATCAGCATCCCCCACTCGGGTGCCAGCACCCGCGACACAAGGACGGCTGCGGCGGAAGAAATGGTCCATGGCAATAACGTTCGCGTTCCCTGCCACCTGCTTGGCAGCAGCGTCGCCACGAACGCAGCCGGCAGCAACGCGGCGGCGACGGCAAGCGGTCCGCCCGGAGCCAACGGCAGTACGTAGCCGAGGCCCGTGCCGCCCATCCAGCCGATCGCCATCGGCACGTTGGCGCCAAAAAAATAACCGGCGTCGGCTCCCGCGACCTCGGCGTCCGCGGTGGTCATCAGCCAGGATGCATCGGCGAGAAAGAACAGAATTGGCAACATTGTCCGCTTCGGAAGATTGCCGAATAGCCGATGGAGATGGGCGCCCATCAGGAGATAGCGTGCATTCGTCGCAATACATGCGAATGCCATCGGGACGAACGATGGCGCGGAAACCCACATCCCGAGCATGACCGCTTGCGCGGTGGCCGAGTAGACGGCAACGCTGAACAACACGGCGGGAACGAAACCCAGCCCGACGCCGCGATACGCCACGCCCATGACCACGCCCGCGATGCCGTTGCTCAGAATGAAAGGCGACGCCTTGATGAACCCGCGCCGAAAACCCGCAAGGGTCAATCCGCCCTTCAGGTTCGCGGGCATGTGGTTTATAATGGCCATGACCATTAGATAGGCCTGATGGCAGTTTCCATGTCAAGAGATCCTGTGCGAGCGGCCACCCAGTTCTTTGGCGGGCGCGTCTGTTTGGATTTCGCCAACACCCTCGACTGGCGGACCTCCGACGAACCGCAGGAACTCATTCCGGACTATCAGTCCTTCGTTGCTTGGAGCGTTCGACGGGTACAATGTCGCCGGCGATCGCGGCAGGACTCAGGTCGCGGGCGCGTGCTAATCCGGCGGCGGCCGCGAAAGCGATGACCGACGCGCTGTCACTGCGGGCGGAAACCTGGCAAGCCGCCGATGCGCTGCGGAAGCACCAACCGATCGATCTTGCAGTCATCAATGCGATGGTTTCGCACCTGCCTCGTCAGCCTAAGTTACTCGGGCAGAAGGGTGCCTACCTGCACGATCTGCCGGGCGATGACTTGCAGGCGCCACTCTGGCCTGTCCTTTGGTCGCTGACCGCGGTGTTGACCTCTGCGGATGCAACACGGATTGGCTGCTGCCAGGCAACGGGATGCGGGTGGTTCTATGTCGATGAGAGCCCGAACCGCACCCGGCTTTGGTGTTCAAGCGAGGTTTGCGGAAATCGCGAACGAGCGCGCCGTGCCTATGCCAGGCGCAGCAAACAGGGATAGCGTGACGGTGTCGGTTCGGCGTTAGGCAAGCGCGGCGATGGCGTCCGCTATCGCCCGCACATCGCCGTTGCGCGCCTGCGCGTGGCGCAGCACATCTTTTGCCGCAGCAATGGTCGCCGCCTCATCGATAAACACCGCGCGCCCGTCGCGCAGAACAACCTGACCATCCACGATGACGGTCTTCACGCCACCGCCGCGCTCACCGAACACCAGCTGCTGCGCGGGATCGTTCAACGGCACCCATACCGGCTCATCGAGATCGTACAGCACCAGATCGGCTTTCGCGCCGACGGTGATCGTCCCGAGTTCAGGCTCCAGCATCGCTGCGGCTCCGCCGGTGGTGGCCATTGCCAGCACATCCTCGACACGCACCCACGCCCGCCTGTCCGGCTCGCCGGCCCGATGCAGGATGGCCGAGATCTGCATCGCATCCTGCAACACCAGGTTGTCGTTGGTGCTGGCGCCGTCGGTTCCGAGCGCGCAGGTCACACCGGCCCGCAACAGGTGCGGAATCGGCGGCACACCGGACCCGATCTTGAGGTTGCTTTCCGGATTGAGCACCGCGACTGCACCATGCTGCGCCAGCAAATCGATGTCCGCCTGACCGACCCAGCTGCAATGCGCGTTGCTCCACCGCCCGCTCCATGCGCCGATCTCGGCGAGATGCGCGATGACCGTGGTGCCCCAGCGCGCCTGCGCGATGCCGACCTGTGCCTCGGTCTCCAGCATGTGGCAATGCACGCCGGTGTCGTGCGCCGCGGCGATTTCCTGCGCCGCGACCAGCAAGTCGTCCGAGCAGCGCACGGGATTCGACGGCGCTGGGAAGATGCGGATGCGCCCGGCGCGCCGATCGTAGCGCGCGATACTCTCCCGCACGATCGCCAAACTTTCATCCAATGGCCGCGGCGCGAGCGTGTTGCCCGCCGCGAGTGCTGACCGCAGCGCGGCGGATCGCTGGTCCACCGGTGGCAGGATGTCGTCGTATGGTGCGTCGAAGATCCGCAACGCGACGACGGCGCGCATGCCGCTCTGCTCGAACGCGTTCACCGCGACGCCAACGTCGTCGGCCGCAAACCCCTGCTCCGGGAAGTGATCGATCACTGAAGTCGTGCCGGTGCGCAGCATCTGCAGACAACCGATGGTCGCACTGATGTGGGTTTCCTCGGCCGAGCGCCGTGCGGTATCGACCTGGTTCTCCCACATGAACAGCTTGTGGTTCATCCGATCCGCAGTGCCGTGCGACAGCTGCATCGGCGAATGCCAGTGCGCGTTGACCAGACCCGGCGCGACCAAACGGTTCACGCCTGAGACGACATCGACGCCCGGCGGCGGCGCGATTTGTGGCGCGATCTGGGTGATCCGGCCGCCGCTGATCAGGATGTCGAGCGGACCGCTCAGCACCTTGCCCGGCGCGGCGAGCACGCAGGCGGCGTCGCGGATCAGCACTGTTCTGGCCATTTTCTGGTCGTCTGGCATCGGTCAGATCGACGTCGTCGGATGCGGCTGGTTCATGAGAGACAGGATGGCACCTCTCCGCAATGCCAGACAATGGCGAGGCGGTGGGTTCGGCTATGCCCCAATGAACTCAATCACCCAGTGCGCTCGAAGCGCCCATAATCCATCGTGAATGCGTTGGCGATCTTGCTTCCGACGAAACCATTCGCGCGTTCGGCGGCGGCGTCGAACCGGAATGTCAGCAGCCCAGGCGCTATATCCGGGTTGTCGAATGTCAGCAGGAAGGTGTCGTCGGACCAATGCGTCAGGCGCGCTGGATAATTGTGCTCGCCGATCCGCACAAACAGTGAGCCACCCTCTGGGACCACCTGGAGCGATCCGTAATACGGATTGACGAAGCGTCCAGTGAAAGCGTTCAGAGCGCGCTGCAATGGCTTGGCGTCCGCAGGTGGCTTCGGGATCCCGATCAACGTGTTCCATGCTGCCTGCTCGCCGCGAATTTGCTTCTGCAGATCGCGCCCGGACCTACCCAGAATCCGCTCTAGAAACTCCGCCCGAACGGCTTCGGGAAACACCGTAAGCTGCTTGTTGGCAAACACCGCAATGCCAAGCTTTTGCTCGGGAATCAGCGTCACGATGGTCCGCACACCATTGAGCGCGCCGTTCTTTTCGATCACCCGATGGCCCAGGAATTGATAACTCTCACAGCCAAGTCCCGCACAATCATTCGGATCCCGCAGTGGGCCGCCGGGGCCTTGCACCATGCTGGCAGCAAAGATCTGCGTGACGGTTTGCGGCGCCAGAATTTGCTGTCCGTCGAACATGCCCTCCGCCAACAGCATCCGCATCCAGCGCGCGATGTCCCCGCCGGTGGACACAATCGCGCCGGCGCCGCTGAAGGCGTCGACGTTCTCGTAGGGCATGATCGAACCATCCACGTTGTGTCCGGTCGCTCGATTATCGTCCTTGAACAGTTCGGCCTGGGTTGGACCACTGCGCATCATGCCAAGTGGCTGCAACATCCCCTTTGATAGCAGTTCAGGCGGAGTCATGCCTGCGGCATGAGCCGCGCTCTGCTGCCCGAGAAAAATCCCGTAGTTCGAATATGCCCACTCCGCGCGAAAGCTGTGCTCGAACGGCAGAAAGCGGGCACGGCGAACCAACTCCACGGCATCATAGCCAAGCTGTGCCAAGAGATCGCCGGCATAGGCTGGCAGCCCCGTGCGATGTGCCAAATAATCCCGCAGCGAGGCGTTGTCCGTGGCGTAAGGTTCGGCAAGCATCGTGTCCGGTGAGAACGTCCGCACCGGCACATCCCAGGACACCACGCTGCGATCCACCAGTGTCGCGATTGCCGTGGCGGCGATGAACTTGCTCAGCGAAGCAATTTGAAACCGCGTATTCTCGTCAACCGGATCGGCCGAATTTGCCCGGCGAATGCCATATCCTTTCACCGACACGGTCCCAGACGCATCCGCTATAGTCACGACCGCACCGGGCACTGAGTAATCGCGTAACGTTGCACTGATGAACTCGTCGAAGGAGCGCCCGCCGAGTCGCCGCGTCAGTGCATCCTCAGGCTGTGCATCCGGTGCCGCGGCGGCCATCAGCAATGGCACGAACGCCACCATCCGCCGCGTGAGCTTCGTTGCCATCATGCCCTGCCCGCTGAACCCCGACATCCCTTAGCATGAGTGCCGCCGCCACGGGATACAGCCGGAAGCAGCGTTCAGGTTTTTTGCTTCACAATCCGCATCTCCAGCAGGCCTCGGCCGTTGCTTCGGGGAGCAGGCTCGAACGAGCATATTGCTCGGGCAACGCAGGTAACAGCGATCAGGAAAGCGAATACCTGTGCGAGCTTCGGCGGCGTCTGGTGCTCGCCAGCCCCATGAGGCCCACGCCGAGCAGCAAGATTGAAGCAGGCTCCGGCACCCTGAGATCGCTGACGAGCACACCGCCATTCAGCACGCTGATCGAACGAGTGGGATCGCTCGCACTGGGGTCGGGAGTGATGGCGATATCCTGTGGAAACGTTGTATCGATCAGCTCAATCATTTCGTTTGACGAAACCGGCGCGACGAAGAACCCTGCTTCGCCTGCCGCCGGCCGGAAGGTCTGAACGAAGTCGCCGATGCTGCGAATGCCTGCCGCCGGGTTGAGGACGTAGTGGCCGGAAACCAGAGTGCCGGTTGCAAGGGTGATGTCATCCGCCGCGCCGGTGGGACCGGTATTGGCAAACGTCAGTCCTGTCAGCGTTGCGCTTGCCGCCCCATTGTTGTCACCGGGATCCAGCATCAGCGCCACGTTCCCGCTGAGGTACTGATAGGTGTTTGGCGGCCCGATAAAGCGGGTCTGCGTCTGCATGGTCAAATACAGACCATACGAAGCTGCGGCGCCCGGCGTGCCATTAAGGCCAGGCGTGGCGACCGGGGCGCCGTTGAGCGTGAACCCGTTGATCTGCTCAAGGAAATTCACCGTGTAGGTGTTTATCAGCGAGCCAACGTCGTACAGGTTATGCGTCCCCTGGATGGCATTCGCCGTGAATGCGCCGCCCAGTGACGATGACACGCCCGCCGGGTCCCACGTGAAGACCGCATTGGCTGCGGCCGGAGCCGGGACGCTCGCTCCGGCAATGAGTAACCTGACGCAGATCCAGCAGATACGCTGTGACCTAGACCGGTTGCTCCACTTTTGCATGGCCTGCCTCCTCCCCGTTGCCTGCGGCCGTTCTTGCCTTGCCGCACAATTGCCGGGACGAGACACACAGTTGCGGTGCCGCGCTATGTGGCGGTTCCAAAGGTTTCCGAATTTTTCTCAATTGCGGCGTTTTCAAAGGCTTATGCAGGACGAAGTCCGGGCGAACGGGAGGCGCCCCGTGCGGGCTGCGTATCCGATCTACGCTGCCCGGCGCGACGATATCCGCTCGACAAACGCGCGGACCTTGCCGGCGGATGCTGCATCCAGCTCGAACTCTACGTGCAGCGTGTCCTTCCCGACCGCACGCACGCTGAATGGCACCGCGATATCGACTCCTTCCATCGCCAGTGTCCCTCTGGTTCCCGCCGAGGCTTCCGCGGCACCGCGCACCATCGCACCACGCTCGGACAGGTCAGCCACCTTCGCGGTGGACCAGACGCCGCCAATAGACAGCCGGCATGGGATATCGACCGGATGCCGTTCGGCGAGTTGGCGGTCCACCTCTGATGTGGAGGTACGTACAACACGAATGACAGAACGGCGCAGTTCACTGACTGCGGTGTCCAACGCCGTTGCGCCTTCCCTTACCTCGGCGGCCTGCTTGCCGGTCTGCGTCGCCTCGGCCGAAACGTCCTGCGTCCGCTGGGTCATCTCATTGGCCGCGGATGCTGTCTCCGTCACATTGCGGGCGATCTCGGCCGTTGCCGCTTGTTGTTCCTCCACTGCGGCGGCGATGGAACCAGCGATCGCGTTCACCTCGCCGATCGTCTTCTCGATCTGCGCTACGGCGTTTACCGACGCTCCGGTCGCAGTCCGTACCTGATCGATATGTTGCGCGATCTCGTCGGTGGAGCGGGCGGTCTGGGTCGCAAGCTGCTTCACCTCAGAGGCGACGACAGCGAATCCCTTGCCGGCAGCGCCGGCACGCGCTGCCTCAATCGTGGCGTTGAGCGCGAGCAGGTTTGTCTTGGCCGCAATGTCGCTGATGATGTCCGCCACAGCACTGATACGCCCGACCTGCTCGTTCAATGCCTCGATGCGCGTTCTTGTCTCGTGGCCTGCCGCAACGGCACGGCCAACCACCTCGGTCGACTGGGCGACCTGCGCGCCGATCTCTCGGATCGAGGCACTCAGTTCCTCGGCAGCACTTGCCACGGTCTGCGCATTTGCCAGCGCCTGCGTTGCGGCGGATGCCGCGCTCTCGGCGGCACTTCCGGTGCGAACGGCGGAGGCGCCCATCTCGTCGGCGGTTGTGGTCATCGCGCTGGTGCGGACATCGACTTCGTGCAGCGCTGTTGTCGTATCAGCCTCGATCTTGTCTGCCATAGCCAATAGAGCCGCGTGCTTCGCGGCTTCCGCTTTCTTTCGATCCTCGGCCCGTTCGGCGGCGAGGCGGCTTTCGGTCCGCATATGATCGCGGAACACCAGGACGGCGGCGGCCATCGTGCCGATCTCGTCCCGCCGGTGTTGTCCGAATACCTGCACTTCGAGATTGCCCTCCGCCAGCTCATGCATCGCACCGGTCATACGACCCACCGGCCGGACGATATAAATGATGGCCAGAGCGCCGATTGCAGCGGCGGCAAGGGTGCCAAGGACACCGAGAACACCTGTCATCACCACAAGCCGGTCGCCTTGGGACTCGATCGACCCAATCGTCGTGCGCAATTGTCTGGTGGTATCGTCGACAACGCTATTCGCTATGGCCAACAAGTCGTCCATCTTGGCTTGCAAGGTTTCCGACGACTTGTCGAACTCCGGCATGATCGAGTTGCCCCCGGCCGGCCCCTTCTCGATGTAGGCTTGAGCCATTCGCTTGCCGGTCTGGTAATAGGGTTCGAAGGCAAGCTTCGTCTCGGACAGGAGTTTCGCTATGTCCGGCCGGTCAAGAGCTTTTGCGACATTTGCTGCCGCGCCGATATCCTGATCAAGCTTCGCAGCGAATTTCCCTGCCTTCTCAAGACCATCGTTCAATCCGTCCTGACCACGCGTAGCTGATATGTCGGACAGGAATTGCTGGATTTGCACGACATCCAGTTGCACATTCTTCGCGGCGCCCATCAATGCGATAGTCCGGACAGCGACTATGTCCGCTGCCTGGTGAACGTCACCGAGCGCGAATTGTTGTTGCTGGACGGAAAGAAACGTCAGCGCGGTTCCACCCAGGACCAGAGCCATAATCAGCATGACGCCAACTGTGACTTTCGACCGTATCGACGCGAGCGAAATCTTCATGAGTTTGGCTCCGCGAACCTTGACGACGCAGATGTCCCAGCAGGCCGCACCGCCTGCCCCGGCCGGGGCCAGGGAAAAGGCTGCCACCGTTCTATTCGCGGCCTGTTAAGAAGAAGTATCCGTGCCCTGGATTGCGCGAGGCCAGAGGTTATCGCTCGCACTGCCGCGGCGGCCTGTGAGGAGGCAAACGCACGGAATGCAAAAGTAGGGAAGCCTTGATCATTTTGTGGCAAATCGGACGTGTGGGCACCCCTTGGTAGCACATGAGTACAACTCAGGCCGTTCCCGGACAGTCGCCCAATCTGATCGAGTCATTCCTCCCGACCACCTTCCTTGAGCGCGGCGTCGCGGTCCCGTTCACCACGCCTCAGCTGAACGGGGCGCGTGTGCGACCCGGTGAGCGAAAGCCGCTGGAACTCATCATTCCAAATCCTTCCGGCGGGCGCGGTGTCTACGTTGTACCCCTCGGAAATGTTCAGGACTTTTGCTCCCTTACCGTCAGCGATCGCCGGCTCGCGGATGCCATCACCCGAATTCGCGGCGTGACGCCGAGCGCCATCCGGCAGATATCCCGCGACGTTGCCGGCGAAGGCCTAGCCGGCCGCGGCGCACTCGCAGCGGCGGAACAGGCCAGGCAAAGCGAGGAATTTGCCAAATTGCAGGCGAACTTTGACCTGCTCATCCGATTGGTGCGCCAGACCGAGCCAAGCGGCGAGGAGCCCGTCCCTCCGGAAAAGGCCCGTCCCATCGACCTGGAAGTTCGCGGCAGGCGCGCTGTCGGACGAGTGGCCACTAAATTGGGCTTCACCCACGATGGCGCTGTCGCCGCCCTCGAGCAATTGGCCAACGTATTTCAAAGCATCGGGATCCAGCACTGCTCAAGAATTCCGCAGGAACTGCAAACGCTCACGAGCGTCAGGCTGGAAGTGCTGAAGTACTCAGACATCGCTTCGGACACAATGGCGGCTCAGGCTCAGTTGATAGCGTCGGCGGCGGACCTCACCATCTTGCTGACAACATCGACCTTGGCCGACGGCAGGGCATTGGCGGATAACATCCGCACTCTCCTGCGCGACTGGGTTATTGATCCCGCACCAATAATGCTTTTGCTGGCGCGGCCGGACTGGCTTCTGGACGGATGGAATCGCATTTGCGCGCTATGGCGTTCCTCTGGCAATCCAGACAACGCGCTTGGCGAAATGGCCGCTCTGGTTCCGGTCATCCCACGTGAAGCCGAAGCGTGGTTGAGTCACCGCGTTGGCTATCAGATCGACATTCCGCAATACCGGCGGTCGGTCGTTCGCTTGTTGGAGGATTGGCGGACGGGGGTCACCATTGCCGATCTGGTCGCGCGCAACGAGTCCCTGCTCGAACAATCGCTCTAACGATTCTTTGGAAGGCGCTGGAATGGGCTCCGATCCGAACAGTTCGAAATTGAGCGGTCCGACGCTTCGCCAGTTGAAAAGCGAACTCACCACCGCGGAGGATGATAAAATCCACCGCGTACTGGAACTCGTCGATCGCCTTGCACTGCGGGGCGACGCGGACCACCTGATCGCGCCTCTCCGGATGCGTCTGGCCAGGCTGAAGCCGAAGCGCAAGCTCAACTTCGCGCGGCTGCTCTTTACGCCATTCAATCCGTTAATCGTCGATCCAGCCAAATGGAATCCGGATACCCCCGCGGTCCCCAGAAGCGCGATTCCACCCATTGCACGGCAGGTCGAGGCGGGAATCGCAAGGGAAACAGACGCGGGCAATGTCTGCTTGCCCGATATCACCGCCGACGATTTGCCATCCATTGTGTCGCGCGGCCGGCCACAGTGGTCGGCGGCGGCGGAAATCCTTCGCGGTTCGAAAATGCCAGCGCAATGGACCAGCGAGACCGGTCTGCGAGATCGCGACTACGCTGCATTGAGCACCGCATTGCAGACGCTGTTCCCTCAGGCGGCGCCGCTGCTCAAGATAGCGATTGATGCAAACGCCGGTATCGACCCGGAACCGAGCGATCTGATTGCGATGTTGCAGGCAGTAGCGCCCGCCGGTGCGCAGGTCGCCGCGATGTTCATTGCGATGGGTCTGGGATGGCTGCCACGCACACGGGTTTTCGTCAGGGCAATGGATGAGTTCGCTGGTTCGCGCAACAACGCTTCGATCGTCGCGGCCGCCGACAAAGCGGTGGAATATACCCTGTCCGGCATCGAGCAGTCGCCCGCCTATGGGGCTGGACTTGCCACGGCGACGGACGAAATACGGCGCGCTGCGCTCATCCTGGAGAATCTGGTCGCCAGTTCTTCAGACAAACCCGGACGCCGGAACAGAATTGAGCAGGCACGTCAGGCCGTCGACACCGCGTGCCGCAACAGCTTTTCGGCAGAGGTAGCAAGCCAGTTGTTGGAGCCCTGTTCGAGCATCGCCACTGCTGACTCGAAATCGGTCGAGGGCTTCGAGGACACCGCACGCGCCCTGCGGCGATACGAAGCCGTGGCAAAAAAGATTGGCGGCACCGAATTCTATGATCGGCAGTTGGGCAGTGCTGCGCAGGCTCTGCGTCCGCGCAGCGGCGAAGATATCCAGGCGCGTGTGACCAGGGTAAGGCTGATCGAGATCTTGCGCGGATCCGATGCGGCGGCAGCTGCTCTGCAAGCGATGGCGTAATTATCCAGCGAGCATCCTTTTCCGCGGCGTGTGTTGCATCGCCTCGACGATGATGGAACAATCCGCATAATCAACACCAGGCAGCGCGGGTGAGTATCATCATCTGATCTGACTACGCAGAAAGGGATGGGGTGGATATGAGAAAAACATGGGCCGCGGCCGCGGCGCTTGGCATGATCGCAGCAGTTTCGGGTCAGGCGAGTGCCACTACGATAGGCGTGGTATTCAGTGGTCCCGGCGTCAGCGGCTCGCTCCAGCTGACCTATGGCGCGGCGACAGATGCCAAATATCCGAACGCTTTCGAGGTCACCGGCGTGACCGGTACCTTCTCCGATTCGAACAACGGTTTGAACATCGTCAATTCTTCCATCGGCGGACTGGTCGCCATCAATCACGCTACACCGGAACCGACCAACCTTCTCGCCCCGAACGATTTCAGCCGGTTCGCCGTCGCATCAGGTTTGCCCGCGTTGAACAACGGCTTCCTCACCTACGACAATCTCTTCTGGCCGGGGGGATCGCCGCAGACTGCTTCGGACTATCCGCCGCACGGTGGATTCCTCGACATCTATGGCCTGATGTTCGTCATCGCCGGTGGCCAGGTGGTTGACCTCTGGAGCAACGGCTCTTTCGGGGGGCCTGCCGATTACGGCGTCGCTGTCGCCACATCGGCCGAGGCGCTGGATTATGTTGGCGGTGGCGTCGTGGCGTTCGCGCCGGAGCCAGGGTCGCTTTGGCTGTTTGCCAGCGGCCTGCTGGGGCTGCTGCTCTGGCGGGGTCCGCGTGCTGCCGGCCGGTTGATCCCAACAACCTAAGAACGCTGGGTAGAGGTGGCGCAGCGATCTGTGCCGCCTGCGCCCCTCGCACACTCGCGCCAGATACGCGCTGTGACACGTCTCACAGCGCGATGATGCGAACGCGGCCATAACTCCTCGCTCGCAAGGCGAGGGCGAACTGATGTTCCATGGCAAGGCTGAACTGATCGACCCGGAGAAGAACGTCCCGGTAGCCTGTTTCACCGAGACCTGCCAAGGCGACGGCACCGCGAAGATGAAGGTGGTGCTTGCGACACCGATCAGCATCTCCGGCACCGAACGGCTGGCAATCTACAGTACTATCAAAAACCAGGAAGTCATCGCGATTGCCGCGAACGGCGCAACGCCTACTGAAGTTGGTGAGTTTGAAGGCACCAGCTCGCTTGGTTGCCTAGCCGACAAATCGGATATCAGTCTTACGCGCAGCCCTGGCGGCCCTCTTGGAACCTTGCTGATCGTGCTTGGCAAAGGAGCGATTGCCGCGGAGCGGTATTGAGCCTCGTCATGGAGTAAGGCGGCCGCGTCACTGGCGTAGCGGAGACCGCCGCGTCTATGCTGCGCGCGGGCGCTCAGAGGCTCCGCTCTTGGATGATGGCAGAAATCGAAGGTCCTCAGTTTCCCAACCGCCAAGGCGCTGATCACCTCACGATCCAGGAGATCATGGGCTACTATCACGTGCCTGGTCTCAGTATCGCCGTCATCAACGATTTCGCAATTCATTGGGCGCAGTCCTGGGGACTGGCGGATGTCGAGACCGGAACGCCCAGCACGAACGAAACGCTGTATCAGGCTGCATCGATCAGCAAGCCTGTCGCCGCCGTGGCGTCGCTGAAGGCCATTGCAAGCGGCAGGTTCGGGCTCGATCAGGACATCAACACGATTTTGCAATCCTGGAGATTGCGTGGCTCGCCGTTCAACGGTGGCCCTCCCGTCACACCGCGAAGCTTGATGAGCCATACCTCCGGCACCGGCGATGGCTTCGGCTTTCCCGGCTACGAGCCTGGAACGCCACTGCCGACGGTGCCGCAGATACTGGACGGCCAGACGCCTTCCAATGTTGGTCCCGTGCGGCTGGTTCGGCCGCCGCTCACCGCATCGCATTATTCAGGCGGGGGCACCATGATCGAACAGCTCGCGCTTACCGATGCGCTGGGAATGCCCTTCACCGACATTGTGCGGGATTCCGTTCTCACGCCGATCGGCATGTCCAACAGCAGCTTCGAATGCCCATTGCCGGCCGATTGGATAAGGCTGACCGCCCGAGGTCATGACCACTCGGGTAGCAGCATGGGACCGCGCTGGCATGTGTATCCAGAACAGGCCGCAGCGGGGCTATGGACCACGCCGACCGACCTCGCGAAGTTCATGATCGAGGTGCAGAAGACGCTGGACGGCCGATCGGCGACAGTGCTCACGCGCGCTATGATGCAGGAAATGGTAACGCCGGTTGGCGTCGGTTCGTATGCTGTGGGATTTTCCATCGCGCGGAAGGGCGAAGGCTGGTATTTCGAGCATAGTGGCGGCAACTGGGGATTTCGCTGCCATGCAATCGCGCACCGTGCCAGGGGCTACGGAGTCGTCGTGATGAGCAACGGCGACAACGGATTTCCCTTGCTGCAGGAGATCATCGACCGGGCCGCTCGGGCTTATGGTTGGGACATGCTCGACAAACCGGCATTGCGTTAGCCTTCTTCGGCGAAGCCTCGCCGCCAGCGGCGAGGTGGCTGCCAACACACCGGTTGGGTTGCCGAGATGGCTTAGTTGCGCGATCCTCTCTCTGTAACAACAACAACCGGGAGGCCGTTCAGCAACCGCACCGGGGGAGACACCTATGCACCGTAGGACACTGCTCAAAGCCTCTGCCGCCGCAGTGGCAAGTACACTTGCCGCCCCTGCCATCGCGCAGGGCAATGCCAAGGTGCTGCGCTGCGCACCTGAAGCGAACCTCGCCAGCATCGATCCGATCTGGACCACCGCCACTGTCGCGGTCAACCACGGCTACATGGTTTATGACACGCTGTACGGCACAGACCTCTCGCTCACCCCGCGTCCGCAAATGGTCGCCGGGCAAACGGTGTCGGACGACAAGCTGACGTGGACCTTCACGCTGCGTGATGGCCTAGTGTTCTCCGACGGCGAGCCGGTGCGTTCCACTGATTGCATTGCATCGATCAATCGCTGGTCCAAGCGGGCGGCGTGGGGGCAGGCGCTTGCCGCGGTGACCGATGAGATGAAGGCACAGGATGACAAGCGCTTCGTCATCCATCTGAAGAAGCCATTCTCTTCGCTGCTGTACGCGCTCGGCGTGGGCGGATGCTTCGTCATGCCGGAACGCGTCGCCAAGACCGATCCGTTCAAGCAGATCACCGACCCAACGGGTTCCGGTCCGTTCATCTTCGTCAAGGACGAGTGGATCGCCGGCGCGCGTGCCGTGTGGGTGAAGAACGACAAATATGTGCCGCGTGATGAGCCCGCTGACTTCTATGCCGGCGGCAAGCGAGTCTATGTCGATCGGGTCGAGCACCTTGTCATGCCCGATGGCGCGACCGCTGCGGCGGCACTGCAGACCGGCGAGGTCGATTGGGTGCATGTGCCACTGATCGACCTGGTGCCGAAGCTGAAGAAGAGCTCCGGCGTGACCGTCGCGGTGTACGATCCGCTTGGCTGGCTTGGCATTATCCGGCCGAATTTCCTTTACCCGCCGTTCGACAACCGCAAGCTGCTGCGCGCCATCCTGCCGGCGATCGACCAGCGCGAGTTTCTTGCCGCGGTCATCGGCGAACAATCTGATCTCGGCAAGCTGCCGGCAGGCTACTTCACTGTTGGCAGCGCCATGGCCAACATGGCCGGCATGGACGCGCTCAGCGGCCCGCGCGACATAGAAAAAGCCAAGCGGCTGGTCGGCGAGAGCGGCTACAAAGGCGAACCGGTGCTGCTGATGTCGCCTACGGACCAGCCGGCATTGGAGCAGGTCGCGCAGGTGACGCGATCGGTGTTCGAGAAAGTTGGCATCCACGTCAACTACGCCTCGATGGACTGGTCCACGCTGGTCGCCCGCCGCGCCTCGCGCGAAGCGCCGGACAAGGGCGGCTGGAACGCCTTCTGCACGTCCTGGTCCGGTCTGTCGGTCGCTGATCCGGGCGGGCATTTTCCAATACGTGGCAACGGCGACGGCGGTTGGTTCGGCTGGCCCACCGATCCGAAGATGGAAACGCTGCGCGACTCATGGTTTGACGCGCCGGATGTCGCAGGCCAGAAGAAGATCTGCGAGGACATGCAAGGTTACGCGTTCGAGCAGGTGCCGTTCATCCCGATCGGCCAGTGGTTCTATCCAACGGCGTTCCGCAACAACATCGTCGATATCGTCAAGGCACCGGGCATTCTGCACTGGAACCTGAGAAAGACCTGACGAGGTCACTGATCCGGGAACGTCACGCATGCAAGGCAAGAACGTTGTAGTGACCGGCGGCGCCAATGGCCTGGGCAAGGCGCTCGCCGAGCGGTTGGTCCAGCGCGGCGCCGGTGTCGCCATCATCGATGCAGACGCGGACGGCGGCCAACGTGTCGCGTCGGCGCTGCGCGCCGCCGGTGGGACCGCGGTTGCGATCGCCGGAGATATCAGCCGGCGCGCCTCGGCGCACGACATGTTCCGTCAGGCGGTTGATGCGCTGGGCCGGGTGCACGGCCTGGCGAATGTAGCTGGTGTTTACCCGCGCCGCCCATTGCTCGAGATCAGTGACGAGGACTGGGACTTCAGCTTCGGCGTCAATGTCCGCGGTCTCTATCATATGAGCACGGCGGCCATCGAGCACATGCGCCCGCACCGCTGGGGGCGTATCGTCAACATCTCGTCGATCGATGCCTTCATCGGGCACCCCAAGAACGCCCACTACGCCGCGATGAAAGCCGGCGTCGTCAGCCTGACCAAGACCTTCGGCAAGGCATTCGCTGGCGACGGCATCCTGGTCAATGGTGTGGCACCTGGCCCGATCGCAACCGAGAAGGCCAAGGCCGCAGGCTTCCTCAGCGAAAGCGACAGTGTCACGCCAATCGGCCATGCCGCCGAGCCCGAAGACATCGCCGACGTGGTGATCTTCCTGCTGTCCGAGCAGAATCGCTACATCGTCGGCGAGACAGTGATCGCCAACGGTGGTTATCTCCGACCCTGAGCGGACGTCCAGGATCTTCAGCGCGTTCGGCCCGCGGCGCTACCCGCCTCAACCGCCCGGGCTCAATTCGCCCGCACGCTCGGGCAGTGGAAATCCTGTAGCATGCCGAGCGTCAATGGATTGCCCTGTGGCGGCACGCGTACATCGAACACCGCCTGCCGTTTTCCGATTTGGAAAGTCAGTGTAGCGCGATCTGTCGCGCCAGCCTGCGGCTGCATATGCGCCCGCCCGAACAGCCGGAACAGCGCCCAAGGCCCCGTCGCCTGCAGCTCGTTCTCACCCGCCGCCGGCGGATCAAATACCAGCCGCATTGTAGGCTGCAGCGAAAACGTCGGCCACATCATCTGCGTCGCCTGCTGCACACCGCGCGTATAGATAATCGTCGTGCCGTCGAGCTCCAGCGTCACCTGCCGGGTCGCCGCGTCGGCGCTCACCGGCGTGATGTCCAGCCGGAAATGCGGGCGCGTCTCGCCATCTGCGAAGTACATGTCACGGATGCTGGCGGCCCGCTGGAACTGCGCCACATCCGCCGCGGAAACCGGCGACGACGTGCTGTCTGCAGAGATCAGCCGCCATAGCTTGCCGGACGTATCAACGTAGCGTCCCAGCAGTGTGCTCGCAAAGCCGTCCATCGCAGCACCGGGCGCAAACAACCGCGCGAAGTCAGTTATCGACACATCATCACTGGAGGCCGGCATAAACGGATAATGGCCGTTCACCACCGCAGGACAGATCTGTCCCGGTCCGCCGGGGGCATTGAAGATGGTAGCCAGTTGCAACCGAGGATCTCCGCTCCGCAGTGCAATCGCGTTGTTCGCGATCTGCGTCAGCCACCGCCCGACCGGGTCCGGCTGTCGCGCCGCGTCAGCCTTGAGCGTCACCAGGGGATCGATCGCACCGTTCGCGGTGGTCGCAGCGGGGGTGCTCACCAAAGTTGCCGCCAGCTTCGCCACCTGCTGCTGCACGTCGCCAAGTTCGCGCAAGGCCAGATCGATGGGCGCACGCGGCTTGCTGCCGACGAAATCGCGCAGTGCCTTGTAGCGTTCGTCGACCTCGTGCCCCGGCGGCAGTGGTGCATTAGAGGCGGTTGCCGTTCCGATGATGGTCTGCAGCCTGAATTGCGTGTCGCTGGTGCCGGGTGCAGCGCCGGGTTGTGCGCCGCCTGTCATAACCGACAGCGTCAGCTGCCGCGCTATGATCGCAAGCAGACTCCGCATCGGCGATTCATTTCCCGCAAGTATATACAAATCCTGCGCCGCCTGCGGCAGGCTCCGAAGCTGTACCACATTCAGGTCAGCCAGCATCTGGTCCCATGCCTGCACGTAGTCCGCCTCGTACAAGCCAATGACATTGCGATCCAGCGCCAGCATTTGCGGCCCATTCGGGTCAAACTCCACATGATCGCCCAGCACCCAGCTCTCCGACACAACGCTCTTGACCGCGCTGTCCAGCGACGGCAGCAACGCCTTATGGAACCCGTCCGTCGTGAAGAACCCCGGAATGCCATCCGTCAGCGGTTTCCCGGACGCACGCACGAATAAAGTCGCACCAGCAGCATCGAGCACATCGCTCGGCCGCCACGGTGGCAGAAGCTGCGCCGCCGTGGATGATCGAATGCGCGAATAGACCCGCTGCGCCAATGGCACCTGGGCGATCCGGCCGCGCACCAGCGCAACCAGCGCACCATCAAGCTGTACTTGTGGCAGTGGTTCCGCCAGCAGTGCATCCAGATGCCGCAGCAGTGAATCACGCAGTGACGCATAGCCGAGACCGGGATAAGCCGTCTCCCAATCCAGCTTCATCCACGCGTCCACCAACGAGGCATCGAGCGGACCGGCGTTCCCGAGCATCAGATAGACACGTGTGCCCTCGTACAGAAAATCCTCGCTGTTGAGATTGCCACGCAACTGCGCTTCCAGCCGCCATATCAATCGCGGCAGCAGCGCGTACTGCAATGCGTGACGATATACCATCTGCGCTGAAGCACCGAGCGTCTCGCGCTGCGACAAAAGCGCCGGCAGCCATGAGGGCTCATCACTGCCTCGGGGCAATGCACGTGCCTGGTCAAGCAGCGGCACCAGCCGAGCCAGGTCATCGTCCGCGACAGGATCCAACTTCAGCCCCTGCGCTGTCTGTTCGTAGTGCGCAAGGGCACTCGCTGATGCATCTATTTCGTGCTGCCCGATCGACCGTGCCCACAACAACGTCGCTGCCGTCGCTACCACCAGCAGTGCAGCGGCAGCATAGCCGGCAATGCGCAGCGCAGATTGCCGTCTCGCTACTGCTGGACTGTGCGCAACCAGCAGCGCCTCGCCGAAGATGACGTCCTTCAGCAGGCGCTCAAGGAAATAGCTGCGTCCCTGCACCGGCTGCAAACTGCGTGTGGCGGCCTGATTCACGCCGAATGCCCGTGCGAGAGTGCCGGTGAGCCGATCGAATGGCGTCCCCTCCTGCGTGCCCGACGTGAAGTACACGCCGCGCAACAGCGGCGCCGCTTCGTCACGCCGACTGTCGAACGCGGTATGCAGGAACTCGATCAACACTGGTTCCAGGCTGGCAATCTGGCCCGGGAACAGCGCTATTCGGGCACGCCGCTCCACATTGTGTTCGGCCTGCATGCGATCGAACAACCGTAGGTTCAACTGATCGATCAGCGCGTTCAGTTCGCCTGGGAACGAACCAATGGCGCTGCCGGCATCTTGCGTCAAATCGAACGTCGTGCCCCAGACCTGCGCGCGCCTCTCCCGATTCAGATCATCGAAGAACTCGGTGAACCCTGACATCAGATCGGCTTTGGTGAACAGCAGATAGACCGGCATGCGTAAGCCGAACCGCACCTGCAGTTCCTTGATCCGGCTCCGAATCGCCTCCGCATGCGCCGAGCGTTGGGCAACCGAACCCTGTGCGAGGTCACTGATCGGAAAGGCTATGATCAACCCATTCAGTGGTTGCTTTGGCCGCGTCTCCTTCAGCACGTCCAGAAATGCATCCCAGCCGGCGCGATCAACCGCCGTGTCGGAATCCTGCGTGGTGTATCGGCCGGCTGTATCGATCAGCACGGCGTCATCGGTGAACCACCAGTCGCACAGGCGTGTACCGCCGACACCAGCGACCCCGCCCTGCCCCATCTGATCCGCTAGCGGGAAACGCAATCCGGCGTTCAACAATGCGGTGGTCTTGCCGGCGCCAGGCGGGCCGATGATCGCGTACCACGGCTGTTCATAGAGATACCCGCGGCTGCGCGACGTTTGTTTCAGAAGATCGAGCGCGGCAGTCAGCCGCGTTCGCAATGCCTGAGCCTCGTCGGTCTGCTGCGCTCCCGCGGCAATTCCCTTGGTCAGCGCAGCTTCGCGATGCAACCGGCGGAGATCCAGCAAGGCATTGACACCCGCCCATGCCATCAACAGTGCGGCGATCACTGCCGCGCGTGCCGGCCAGCCATCCAACCCCGGCACCAATGGCGCGAACAGCCATACCAACACCGCCAGCAGCGCGACGCCGACGAAGCTGACGCACCAGCGCGAGGTCAGTAATCCGGCTGCGCGCACCATCCGCGTTATCCCGGGCGCTGTTGCAGCACGATCTCGACGCGCCGGTTCTGCTCGCGCCCCTCCGGCGAGGTGTTCGGTGCGATCGCATCTGCCTCGCCGCGCCCTTCCGCGCTCACCCGTGCCGGATCGCCGACGGTGCGTGCGACGATTGTACGCACCGCCTCTGCGCGCGCGCTCGAAAGCTGCGCATTCGACGGAAAGCGCACCGTGTGGAACGGTTGATTGTCGGTATAGTCGATCACGCGCAGCGAGCCGCGTTCATTGCGCAATGCAATGGCGACGCGCTCCAGCAGCGGTACCGAAGCCGCCGCGACCGTCGCGCCACCTGACGCGAACATCGCTGTATCGGCGATGCGAATGACCGGCGTCGCCGGCGTGCCGAGCAGCATCACCGCATGCCTGTCGATATCCGCGCGCAATGCGTCTTGCAATCGATCGAGTGCTGTTCGCTCCGGCGGTGCGGGCGGTGGCGGCACTGGCTGTACCACGGCCGAGCGTGTCACTTGGGGCATCCGCATCGGTGCCGCGGCCAGTGCCTGTGTCTGCAACACGTCCGATGCCGCATTCAGATTGCCGGACGTCCACAGCGCCAGGCCTCCGCACACTGTCGCGGCACCCGCCATCGCCACCCAAACCGGCACGCCACGACGACGAGGTTGATACGGCACGGCCACGCCACGCCAGCGCCGCGAAAGCTCTGGCGCAGCGGCAGGAAGCTGGGACGCGATCGCCGCATGTGCCGCCGCTCGCATGGCTGCAATGTCCCCGCGTCGGCCAATCAATCCAAGCGAAAGACACAGGTACATCAGCTGGATGACCGGCAGAAAACGCTGCGGCGCCGCGTGCATCTGCTTGAACTGCACAAGGAAGGCGTCCGCGTCGCGCGCACCCGGATGTTGGTCCGCCACCAGTGTCTGCAGCTGCCAATCGCTCGCCGCACCCCATGGCGAGTTCATCACCACATCATCAATTGCCACGCACAATGCAAAATGCGCCGGGCGCAGCAACTCCATCGCGATGCCGGCGTCGCGCGCTTGACGCTCGAACGCGCGCAGGTCCTGCAGGCAGCGCTGACGCAACGCAGGCATATCGGGCGATCGGCGCAACTGCCGCAGATGGTTCAGCAGCTGCAATATGGGCGCTGCCGTGGCCACCAGCGGCGAAACGCTGATCGCCGCCGGTGCGCCCTCCATCGCAGCCGGCGACGGTGCCGTCGCTGTATCGCGCGAAGCCGGTGGCGGCGGCGCGCGACGCCCACCGGGCACGGGTCTGATCACCGTCCTGTCGTCATCCGGTTCCGAGAACGGGTTGTCGCTCATTTGCGCGCCATCAGCGGTCGTATTGTGTAAGGCCGTAATTCTCGATCACCCATTTCAGGGTGAACCCGTAGTTCGGGTCCGTGGCATACACCCCGGTCAACGCATCAGCGAACGCCTCGGGATTGTTCGCCTGCTTCATTGCGTCCTTGTAAACGGGTGCCGTCGCAAGCAGCCGTCCATGTTCATCAAATGCCTGCGACAAAGAGGTGAACGCGCGGAAGCGGGCGCTGATGACAACGCTCTCCCCATTGATGACTTCGCGCGTCGGGCTCTCCACCGCCGGCTGATCGCCAACCGCCTTGATGCCGAACGGATTGTTGCTGCCTGGCGGCGTGGAGGCACCCCATGCGCTTTCAACCGCCCATTGCGCGACAGTGACAGAAGCCGGCACCTCCCACTTCTTCCGCGACCCGATCGCAGCGTCGGCGACATCGCCCGGGACCTGACCGAAATGACCGATCGACGGCGGTGGCGCATTCTCTACCAACGGCCGCGCAGCGAGCGAATAGTAGGTCGCGCTGCCGGGATCGATGCGCCCGGTCGGCGGCATCATCGCCAGGAACACAGCCTGATACGTGTCGATCGCCAGATTCATTCCGATGTCGGCCTTGCCGCTGACCGGCACAGGCGCGTGTGGTTTTGGCAGCCGATCGTTGAGCAGCGACTGGATGACGAACACGTCGCCCGGCGCGTTCACGCCGCCTCGGCCCACCGAAGCAAATATCGGCGGCGAGATGCGACCCATTTCATCAACACTCAGAACCGTCGGTGACGGAACCAGACCCACGCCCGCCTCTCGGTGTGCTGTCAGGCTTTAAGCCGCTGCCTTGAACGTCCGCGGAATGCCCGCCTTCGGCAGCTGTCCATGCATCGGTTCCGCCGGCAGCCCCTCATGCAGCACCTGCCGCGCATCGATCAGCTTTTGCAGATCGATACCCGTGGCGAACCCCATGCTCTCCAGCATGAACACCAGGTCCTCGGTCACCACGTTGCCCGAAGCACCCGGCGCGTAAGGACATCCTCCGAGCCCGGCGAGGCATGAGTTGAATGCACGAATGCCTTCCTCCAGCCCGGCCAGCGCGTTGGCGATGCCAAGCCCGCAGGTATCGTGCAGATGCAGCCCGTACAGTGTGTTGCCGATAGCGTCGCGCGTCGCACGCACCACGTCCTTGATCTGTGCCGGATGCGCGTAGCCGACGGTGTCCGCCAGCATGATCTGGTCGACACCGGCGTCTGCGAGGCCTTTCACCATCGCGACCGTCTGCGCAGTTGTCACCACGCCATCGATCGAGCAGCCGAATGCCGTCGAGCAGCCAACCACCACAGGAACCTTACGCGGCTGCGCTTTCAGCCAACCCATGATTTCCCGCATCATCACGATCGACTGCTCGGGTTTACGGTTCAGGTTGGCCATGCTGTGGCCCTCGCTGACCGAGATCGGGATGCTGATCTTGTGCACGCCCGCATTGTAGGCGTTCTGCACGCCGCGCAGGTTTGGCGCCAGCGCCTGGACAACCAGACCGGGGATCTTAAGACACTGCTCCACTACCTCTGGCGTATCCGCCAGTTGCGGGATCACGCGTGGCGGAACGAAGCTGCCAACCTCGATCTCCTTGACACCAGCAGCAGCGATCGCAGTGATCCAGCCGACCTTGGCGTCCGTGGTCATACGGGTCTTGGCAATCTGCAACCCGTCGCGGGGGCCGACCTCGCAGATAGATACGTATTCGTTCATGGTGAGCACCATTCATCTCCGGTGCCCGCAAACCTGCGCGATCCGCTGCAAAGTTTCAACACGGAGGGCCGGTGGACCTCTGTGGTCCTCGCTGCTCCCTGTGTTAAAAGCAGGCCGCCACCAACAGGCTCAGGAATGCCCCATATGAGCGTCGTCACTATTGAACAGCACGGCCCCGTTTCGATCATCCGCATCAACCGGCCGGAGAAATTGAACGCCATTTCAAGCGGCGTCGCGATCGAATTGCAGCAGGCGTTCGAGACCTTCGACGCGTCCGATCAGCGCGTCGCGATCCTGAGCGGCACCGGCGAACGCGCCTTAACCGCCGGCGCCGACGTCACCGATCTGCCCGAACTATGGCGCTGTATCCCGACCGTCGGCTTCAAGACCGACAAGCCGATCATCGCCGCCACCTCCGGCTGGTGCATTGGCGGCGGCATCGTCATGGTCATGATGTGCGACCTGATGGTTTCAACTGAAAATACCCAGTTCTATTACCCGGAGGCGAAGCTTGGCGTCACCGGCGGCATGATCAGTTCGCTGGTCTCGCGCATGCCGCACAAGCTGGCGATGGAGATGATGCTGTTGTGCAGCAAGGTCAGCGCGCAGCGCGCCTATGACGTGGGCTTCGTCAATCGCGTTGTGCCGAACGGCCAGCACGAAAAGGCAGCACTTGAGATGGCCAACGAGATGCTCGAACTCCGCGCCGTTGGTCATCGGCGCGCTGAAGCGGCTTGCCAGCGAAGTGATGCCGACAGGGCCGGTCGAGCACATGGTCGCTATCAGCCAAACACTCGGCCGGGTGCGAAGCAGCGAGGACATGCAGGAAGGCATTCGCGCCCATCGCGAACGCCGCAAGCCAAATTTCCGCGGACGCTGAGGAGCAACGCCGATGACGCATCCCGACGACCTGGCCGGCGTCAAAGCCTGGTTTGAGACACTGGCGTCGCATGTGCGCGATGTCGATTTTGTCGGCGCACGGCCGATATTCGCGCCCGACATGATCGCTTTTGGCACCTTCGCCGACTTCATGACCGGACGCGACGTGGCCGAACAGCAACAATGGCGCAATGTGTGGTCGCACATCGATGATTTCCGCTGGCGGCCCGACATCAGGACCATCGTCTCGCCCGATCGTTTGCAGGCGGTTGGCATGGGGGTCTTTGACTCCACCGGCTATCACCAGGACGGCAAGTCCTATGATCGGCCGGGTCGCGCCACCGTGGTGTTGATACGCAACACGGCCGGCGCGCCGTGGCTGGCGCAGCACACGCACCTGTCGCTGTTCCGCGAAGTACCGACGCGCAGCTTCAAGTCAAAACCGGAAAAGCGCTGAACCGTCCAGGCCCGCCGCCGCAATTCCGAGATGCTGCAATATTGTCGGCGCCAAATCGACAACGTGCGCCGCATCGCCGCGGGTCGCTCCCGGCGCGAAGCCCGGCCCATCGATCATCAGCACTGGTGACTGCTCGTACTGCGCCAACCCGCCATGCTGACCGCAACCGAGTCGATCAGGCTTGTCCCAGCGCGGCTTGGCGGCAAGAGAACGGCCAGGGACGCCGAATTCATTCGTTTCTGTGTCTGCCTTCAGCGACAACGCAAACGCCAAACCGTTGTGCGGCGCCTGGCCGATGCTGCCGAGGTTCGCCGCATCGATCAAACGGCCCGACCAGGATTGCGACGCCAGGAAATCGCCGACCCGATCACGCCGGCCTTCTGCATCGGGATGCAGGTAGATCAGGCTCGCGTTGCCACTGGACATCGCCACCACATCGCCGGAATCCGCTGCCGCCTTCAGACCAGCGGCGATCAGTTCTGCCTCGATATCGACGATGCCGGAGACGGTCTCGTGCCCATGGTCGGATCCGACGATGAGCAGAATGTCGTCGCCGGCAGCGCGGCGGCGATCAACGGCTTCGATCGCCAGGCCAGCGTTGCGATCAGCTTCGCGCAGTACCGCCAGATGTTCCGCCGAACCAAGCGGTGCGTTGTGCTGGATGTGGTCCGGTTCGCCGAGCCACAGCACCGCAAGCGCGGGCCGCCGCTGGCCGAACACATCGGCGATGAAGCGTTCAGTCATCGCTCGGTCACCTGTAGCGTCGAGCGCTACCGGCAACGGATCCAGCGCCGAGCGGCCAGGCGCGAACGATCCGGCGCGATGATAAACATGGCCAAACCCATCCGGGTCGTGCGCGTAAGCTGCGCCGGGCGATACGTTGTTGTAGATGATCGCACCGCCATGAGGCGCCAGCCGCTCCGCCAATGTCGGCATCGCCAGCGAATGCCCGGTAACCGCGCGCTTGTGCTGCAGGAAATCCGGGCGGCCGACGTCGTGTGGCACCAACCGGCCATCCTCCAGCAAGGCCATCGAGTTGCCTTGCAGCGTGTGGCGCGCCGGATGGCAGCCGGTGGCCAGCGTCGCGGTGACGACGCGGGTGGCCGAAGGAAACGCAGTGCGGTAGTTGATGAAGCGTTCGGCGCGCGCGGCGAACTCGGCAAGGTGCGGCGTGCGCACCGGATCGACAAAGTCTCGGCGCAGCCCATCGAGCATTACAAGGACAACACGTTGCATGATCGTCATCACCACAAAAGCGCACGCGGCGCACGATCCCGCCACCATGGCACCGTCGGCAAGCGGCCGTCCATTCTACGATCGCGCGACACGTGTGGACCAATTGCTCGGCGCGGTAAACAGGCTGCGCCTTCCGACGGTTGAAGCACCCGATCATGGCATTGCTCCGATCGCGGCGGTGCATGATGCGGGTTATCTGCAGTTCCTGGAGACCGCTCACGAACGCTGGCAGGCAACACCGCTGGCCGGACCAGTGGTGCGCACGTTCGGCTACGCGGTGCGGCCGATGCAACGCTGCCCGACCTCGGTCATCGGGCAGGCGGGTTATTATCTCAGCGGTGAAGGTGCACCGATCCTGCAAGCGACATGGCATGCAGCGAAAGTGTCAGCGCACGTCGCGGTGGAGGGCGCGCGTCGCGTGCTGGATGGTGCGCGCGAGGCCTATGCGCTGTGCCGCCCCTCCGGACATCACACTTACGCAGATCTGGCAGGCGGCTTTTGCTATCTCAATAACGCGGCAATCGCGGCGCAGACGCTGGTGAACGGCGGCGCCAAACCGGCTATCCTGGATGTGGACGTACATGCCGGCAACGGAACGCAAAGCATCCTGTACGAAAGAGACGATGTGTTCTTCTGCTCGGTGCATGGCGATCCGCGCGAGTTGTATCCATGGTACGCGGGGTATCCGGATGAAACCGGCAGCGGCCGTGGTGCTGGATACACGCTGAACCTGCCGCTGCCGGCGGCGACGGCCGATGCCGGCTATGTCGCGGCGGTGGAAAAGGGGCTCGAAGCGATCCGCAAATTCGGCGCATCCGTGCTGATCATTTCGCTCGGCTTTGACGCGCACCTGGGCGACCCGACTGCAAATCTCGCAGTTACCGGCGATGGATTTCGCACTATCGGCGATCGGATCGGCAGCGTCGATGTGCCGGTTCTGCTGGTGCAGGAAGGCGGTTATCTCATCGAAAAGCTAGGCGACAACCTACACGCATTCCTAAGTGGATTCCTGCCAACACGCCAACGCTGATCCCCAAGGCGGTTGCAGCGAAACGAAACAATATGGTGCTTCCTGGTCTTGTCACGGGGAGGATCGAATCGTGGCTTCGGTCGCGTGGCCGGCGATACGCTGGAACTCCACAACCATCACTTCGACCGCGCTGGCTGGAACGAGTTCCGTTTCCGCAACAACGACATCATCATCGCGACCTGTGCTGGACCGAGATGGCCACCCTCTGGCCATTCTGGGACAATGTCACCTCGTGGTGGGACATCCGGACGCTGCCCAACCTGATGCTGCTGCATTTCGAGCAGTTTCGGCGCGACCTGTCTGGACAGATGCGCCGCATCGCCGCCTTCCTAGACATCGCGATCGATAAGCCGCGCTTCCCGTCGATGGTCGAACATTGCAGCTTTGCCTGGATGAAAGCGAATGCGACCCGCAGCACGCCACTCGGCGGCACGTTCTGGGAAGGCGGCGCGGAGGTTTTCATCAACCGAGGCACCAACGGGCGTTGCCGCGACGTATTGTCGGCGGATGACAACAAGCGCTACGAGGGCCTTGCGCGTGAGCGCCTGGGGCCTGAGTGCGCGGCCTGGCTGGTCACGGGCGAACCGGTACCAAACTACTGAGTGTGGTCGCGTCGGGCCGATGTTTCGCCTAGCACGGTTCGGATGAACTCGCTCTTTGCATCGGTGTAGGCGTCTCGATCATCGGGATACTGCTGCGCCAGTTGTTGCTTCAGCGCCTGGTATTGCTTGCGCAACGCCTCATCGCCACGCAGCAGATCGCGGAACCGCAGTACGCGCTGCAACTCTGGATGATCGTGCTGCATCAGATACAGATGATGCGTGCGCATGGCCGGCGCCGGCCGCAGAAACCAAAGCCGATACGACCGGTTCGGATCGTCGGGCCAGAACAGCCAGCCATCCGCTTCCAGCACCGCTACTGCCGACTGTGCGGCATCGAACGAGATGACCGGTGCGGCAATATCGATGACCGGCTTGGCGCGCAGGCCTGGCACTGCGGTGGAACCAACGTGCTCGGGCGGTGAGGCCAGCCAAGGTTGCAGCAGACGCTCCAGCGCGTCGCGCTGGGTGACGAAACGCGTCCGCCACGATGGATCGTGCTCGACAAGATATACGGCCTGGTCCGGCATCGCTGCATGTTAGCACTTCCCGCTGGGGCACGCCGTCTGCATGCGCCATGCATTCCAACCAGCGACAGACAGGAGTATCCTGCCGACATGCCAGCCTTCATCTGCACCGCCTGCGGCACGCAGTATCCGTCATCCGAGGCTCCGCCGGCGGCGTGTCCGATCTGCACCGATGAGCGGCAATTCATCCCGGCTGCTGGCCAGTCCTGGACCACGCTGGAGGCGCTACGCCGGGCGTATTGCAACAAGTTTCGCCGCCTCGGGCCGGGGCTCATAACCATCGAGGCCACCCCGGCATTCGGCATTGGGCAGCGCGCGATCCTGGCACAAACGCCGGCCGGCAACGTGCTGTGGGAATGCCTCGCCCTGATCGACGACGCCACGGTCGATCTGCTGAAGGGCCTGGGCAACGTCGTAGCGATCGCGATCTCCCATCCTCACTACTATACGACGATGGTGGAGTGGAGCCGCGCGCTCGGAGGCGTACCGATCTACCTGCACGCGGCCGATCGTCAGTGGGTGATGCGGCCGGATTCCGCGGTGCAGTTCTGGGAGGGAAACACCAAGACAATCGGGCCGGGTGTTGCGCTGGTGCGATTGGGCGGACACTTCGATGGTGGCACCGTCCTGCACTTGGCGGACTGGAGCGAAGGCCGCGGCGTGGTGTTGTCGGGCGATATTCTCCAAGTGGTTCCGAGTGGCCACGTCAGCTTCATGTGGTCCTATCCGAACCTGATACCGCTCTCTGCCGCCAAGGTTCAGCGCATGGCAGAGATTCTGGAGCCCTTCGCGTTCGACGCAGTCTACGGCTCATTTTCAGGCCGGGGGCAGATCGACACAAACGGCAAGCAATTGGTCGCTGCGTCAGTCGCGCGCTACATCGCACGGATCAGCGAGACATAGCCACAACTCAGGGAATGACGAAGGCAGTCAGGTCGATGCACACTTAATCAGGAGGTTGCGATGGCGTACGCAGGTGCCGCTTCGACACGTCCCAATCTCACCATGCCGTCCGTGCCGATCCCGGCTTTCCGTTGGCCTCGCCTGCCGCAACGGACGCGTGCACTGCTCATGATGGCGCTTCTGATCAGTCCAGCGTTCCTCGCCGACGACATCGGCTATTGCGTCATGCGGCTGTTCTTGACCGCCGAGCAGATCGCCGCACGGCAGGTGCCGAGCGATGCCATGCCAGCCAATGTCTATGTTTTCCATGTCGCCTGCAGGGATTCAGACGCGCCGGCGGCCCAGCAGGAGCGTTGGGCCGAATTCGCCTCGCAACATGGCTGGCCGCGCTACACCGAAGCTGGCCCGGGCTGCTTCAAGCCGAATCGCGCGCTGTATGGCGTGGCTGCACTGAAGACCTTCAATGTCGCCTGCCCATCTGGGATTATGTCGGTGGCAGAGCATCGGCACTGGGTTGCCTACGCCGAGAACCACGGTTGGACCGACTATGCCCAGGCCGGCGCAGGGTGCGTTGATCCGTAGCGTGACACTGAGGCGCGTGGCCAGCGATGCTACCTGAACTGCTTGAATCGCAGGCCACCGGCCGTATCGCCGCGATCTACGCGGGGATCCGCCGCTTCTCCGGTGTGCCGTATGTGTCGTCGCTACAGCGCTATCTTGCGACGCTGCCTGGCGTGCTCGAATGGACCTGGGAGGCGTTACGGCCAGCAATGGCATCGGGCGTCATTCCGGAAACCGGATGGCGCCTTGCCGCCGATGTGCGGCTGCAACCCGCGTCTCCAACCGTCATGTCCTGGGATGCAGCGGACGTTGCGGCGATCCGCAACATCGCCGCCAACTTCGTACGGGTGTCGCCGGTGAATCTGGTGTTCGGTTCCTGCCTGCGTCGGCTGCTCACCGCAACGCCGCCAGCCGGGCCCGGCATCTCCGGCACATGGACGCCACCGGATCTGCTCGCACCGATGCCGGGGAATGTGGAGCCCGGAGCGTTGCCGCCAGAACAGCGTGCGGTGCTTATGCGGTTTGCTACCGAGGTCGGTGGCGCGCCGTTCATCCCCGCGCTGTATCGACAGATCGCGCACTGGCCCACCGCGCTGGTGTGGCTGGCGGACGAACTGGTGCCACGGCTGCACGCGCAGGAGACCAATGCCAGGCGGGCAGCGTTCCAGACGGCCGCGCGGGAGGCAGCAGCGGACATCGTAGCGCGGCTACCCGCTCCGCGCGGTACGGCGCCCGATGCCGAAACCACGCGGCGGATACTCGCGGCAGTGGACCGCTACGCCGAGACCAGCCCGGAGATGACGATGTTCGGGCGGATCATCCTGGACGCACTGCCGGCCGGCTGATCTATGTCTCGCCGGTGATGCGCCGCATCAGCTCCGGCGCCAGTCCCCTCGCTGGCTTGCCTGCCGGACGCGCGAAGCTGCCGCGTTGCGGCGGACGCGGATGCAGTCCGACGAGGGCCTCGGCCATCCGCACGGCGCAGCCCACGCCATCGAGTGCCGGAACCGGAATTGCGTCGCGCAGCTCGCGCGCCAGTCCCGCGATGGGCCCGCCACCGAAGATGATGACCTCGGCTTCGTCCTGTTCAATCGCATCCAGGCACGTGCGCAGCAGCGTGTCGCGGAACTGCTGCCTGGCCTGCATGATGTCGCCGATCGGCGCGTCGAGCGCACGCACGCTGGCAAGCCGGCCGGCAAGCCCGTGCTCCTGCGCACACTCGATGTACCAGGTACGCAGCCGCGGCGTGAGGCAGATGATCGAATAGCGCCGCCCGAGCATCCAGGCGGCGAGGATCGCGGACTTTTCGATGCCCACGATGGGGATGTCGGCGAACTCGCGCGCCGCGGCAAGGCCGGGATCGCCGAACGCGCAGACGATGGCGGCGTCGGAACCTGCCGCGTGCTTTGCCAGCGCGTCGAGCACGGCATGCGATGCGATCGCCGCCTCGGCGCGGTTCTCCACATACTGCGTGCCGAACGCCGCGGTGACGGCGTTGATCGTGGTACCTGGCGAGGCGAAGCGGCGCGCTTCCTCCGCCATCGAGGCAGTCATCGCTTCGGTGATGTTGGGATTGATGAGCAGGAGGTTCATGTCAGGACCAGTGGTTAATGGATCGTTCACCTGTGCGTAGTGAGGTCACGTCGTTCGCGTGCGCAGCAACAGGAGCAACGCCATGCACCGTGCCGAAATCGATCAGGAGCACAACCGTCTGATCCTGCGCTGGATCAATTCGCTCAGCATTTCGGATGTCGACCGGTTGCAGGCTGAAGTCATGTCGTTACTGCCCAAACTGAAGCCTGGATTCGACTGCATCAGCGACATCGCCAACATGCGGCCGGCATCCCGGCACGTGATGGAGCACATCGAGCATCTACAGGCGGCATTGCACAAGGCCGGGATGCGGCGGGTCGTGCGCATCGTGGGCCGGGGCGGCGGTGCGCATATCGCATCGGAACAGATGGACCGTTCCGCGGAGGAGGCCGGTTACCACACAATACATGTCGATACCGAAGCCGAGGCGCTGACTGCGCTGACCCGTGGATAGCGCTACCGGCCAGTCAGGATGCGTTCCACCAACTGCTTCACAGTCGGAATGAAGCCGTTCGAGTAATACGGATCCTTGGCAAAGCGGAATGCGTTGTGGCCGCTGAACATCAGATTGCGTTCCAGTGCCAACGCATCATCGGTCTCATGCGCGATGTTCTGCAATGTCTTCTGGATGCAGAAGCTTCGCGGATCGGGGCGCTTGCCGGTGCTGAAGTCCGGTTCCTGCTGTTCCCAGTTGGAAAAGCGGCACTGGCTCAGGCAACCCATGCAGGCGACCTGATCGGCCAGGATTTCCCTCGCCTTGTCAGGTGTCACGAACACCAGGGTGGAATCCGGCGAGCGCAGCGCCTCAATGAAGCCGTCCGCTTCCCAGCCACGGGCACGTTCCAGATCCGCGGGCGTCAGGTAGACGAGACGCTTGCGCGGACCCACGCCGAACTCCGCCACGTGCTCGCCGATCGCTTCGGTGGTGTACGCCACCTGGCGATCGTTCCGCTCGCGCAGTTCCTGGATGAAGCCGTTGTTCACCGCGCTGGAATAGAAACCGGTCGGGCTGAACCGGTTGAGGAAGACGTCCCCCTCCTTCAGCGTGCGCAGCCGCTCCTTCCAGGCGTCGCCGATGGGGCTCTCCTGGGTGAGCAGCGGGCGCGTGCCGAACTGAAAGGCCATCGGGCCGAGATCCGGATTGTCAATCCAGTCCGACCATTCCTCGAGCCACCAGACGCCCCCCGCCATGATGATCGGCGTGTCGTGCAGGCCGAACTCGCGCATCAACTTGCGCAGCGCCAGCACACGCGGGAACGGGTCTTCCGGACGAGTCGGGTCCTCACCGTTGGACAGTCCGTTGTGGCCGCCGGCGAGCCAGGGATCCTCGTACACCACGCCGCCGAGCAGCGACGCGGCCTTGGAATAGGCGCGCTTCCACAGCGCGTTGAAGGCACGCGCCGAGGAAACGATCGGATAGTAGTAGACGTTGAATCGCGCGGCGATGTCGGACAGCCGGTACGGCATGCCGGCGCCGCAGGTGATGCCGTTGATGATGCCCTTCGCCTGCTCCAACACCTCGGTGATGATGCGTTCGGCGGCGCCCATTTCCCACAGGATGTTGGCATGGATGCGTCCCATGCCGCTGGCCAGCTCGTAAGCCCGCCGCGCCTGGGTGAGCGCCCCCTGGATGGCGTATGCGACCAGTTCCTCGTGCCGCTCGCGGCGGGTGCGGCCGCGGTACACCTGGTCGATGCGGTTGCCCTGTGCGTCGAAGCTGTCGGCGTTCACCGCGCTGAACGTGCCGACACCACCGGTGAACGCCCAGTTGCCGGACGAAATCCCGTTCGAGATCGAGATGCCCTTGCCGCCCTCGACCAGCGGCAAGACCTCCATACCTCCCATGCGGATCGCGTTGATCGCTTTCATGGGCCTTCGCCTCCCGAGGCCGTGTGACACAACCGTTACGGCGGTTGTGGGCGGATGAAAAGTGAATTTCGGTGGACCCCCTCCCCCGCTTCGCGGGAGAGGGCCCGACCTGCCTTACTCTCCCACGCTTGGTTGATCGGCCATTTCCGGTGGGACATCCGATTCGGGCTGCTGGTCGTTGTCGCGGCGCTCGCGGCGTTCGCCCCGCTCCCCGCGGTCACGGTCGCCGCGGCCGGGCTTGGCGCCGACCTTCTCGGTGATGTCCTCACCGGTGGCCTGATCGACCACCCGCATCGACAGCTTCACCTTGCCGCGGTCATCGAAGCCGATGACCTTGACCTTCACCTGGTCGCCGACGTTCACCACGTCGCCGGTCTTGCCGACACGGCCCTGCTGCAGTTCGCTGATGTGCACCAGGCCGTCACGCGAGCCCAGGAAGTTGACGAAGGCGCCGAAGTCGGCGGTCTTCACCACCTTGCCATTGTAGATCACGCCGATTTCCGGTTCGGCGACGATGCCGCGGATCCAGTCGATCGCCCGCTGCGCCTGCAGCGCATCAGTAGCCGCGATCTTGATCGTGCCATCGTCCTCAATGTCGACCTTGCAGCCGGTCTGCTCGACGATTTCGCGGATCACCTTGCCGCCGGTGCCGATAACCTCGCGGATCTTCTCCTTCGGCACGTTCATGATCGTGATGCGCGGTGCGGTCGCCGCCACGTCGCCACGATGACCGGTGAGCGCCTTCGCCATCTCGCCCAGGATGTGCATCCGCCCATCGCGCGCCTGCGCTAAGGCGATGCGCATGATGTCGGGCGTGATCGAGGTGATCTTGATGTCCATCTGCAGCGCGGTGACGCCGGTATCCGTACCGGCGACCTTGAAGTCCATGTCGCCGAGATGATCCTCGTCTCCCAGGATGTCCGAGAGCACGGCGAAACCACGGTCCTCCTTGATCAGGCCCATGGCGATACCGGCCACCGGCCGCTTCAGCGGCACGCCGGCGTCCATCAGCGACAGCGAACTGCCGCATACGGTCGCCATCGACGAGGAACCGTTCGAACTCGGTGATTTCGGAGACGATACGCAGCGTGTAGGGGAACTTGTCCTTCTCCGGCAGCAGCGGATGGATGGCGCGCCATGCGAGCTTCCCGTGGCCGACTTCGCGGCGTCCCGGCGAGCCCATGCGGCCGGCCTCGCCCACCGAATAGGGCGGGAAGTTGTAGTGCAGCATGAAGTGCTCGCGGTATTCGCCCTCGAGCGCGTCGATGATCTGCTCATCCTGCCCGGTCCCGAGCGTGGCGACGCAGAATGCCTGCGTCTCGCCTCGGGTGAACAAGGCGGAGCCGTGCGCACGCGGCAGCACGCCAACTTCGGCGACGATGGGCCGGACCGTCTTGGTATCGCGGCCGTCGATGCGGCGGCCGGTGTCCAGGATGGCACTGCGGACCACGTCGGCTTCCAGATCATGGAACAGCGACTTGGCCTTCTCGGTGTCGAGACCTTCGCCGGCCAATGTCTCGGCCATCTTGCCGCGCACGGCATCGACCTTGGTGTGGCGGGCAGCCTTGTCCGGCTCCTGGTAAGCCTCAGCGAGGCCGGCGCGGGACACGGCGTCCACCCGGGCCTTCAACGCCAGTTGCTCGGCGGACGGCTCGGAGAGCGCCCACGGCTCCTTCGCGGCATGTTCCGCCAGTTCGATGATCGCCTGGATCACCGGCTGGAAGCTCTGGTGGCCGAAGGTGACGGCGCCAAGCATGACGTCCTCGGACAGCTCCTTCGCCTCGGACTCCACCATCAGCACGCCTTCAGTGGTGCCGGCGACCACCAGTTCGAGCTGGCTGCGCTTCATCTGGTCGGAGGTGGGGTTGAGGATGTACTGCCCGTCTTCGTAGCCGACGCGGGCGGCGGCGATCGGTCCGAAGAACGGGATGCCGGACAGCGTCAGTGCGGCCGAGCAGCCGATCAGGGCGACGACGTCGGGGTCGTTCTCCAGATCGTGGCTGAGCACAGTGGCGACGATCTGCACCTCGTTGCGGAAATTCTCCGGGAACAGCGGACGGATCGGGCGGTCGATCAGGCGCGACTTCAGGGTCTCGGCCTCGCTGGGCCGGCCTTCGCGCTTGAAGAAGCCGCCGGGGATCTTACCGGCGGCGAACGCCTTTTCCTGGTAGTTCACGGTGAGCGGGAAGAAGTCCTGGCCCGGACGGGAGGTCTTCACCCCGACGGCCGTGCACAGCACGATGGTGTCGCCATAGCGTGCTAACACGGCGCCATCGGCTTGGCGGGCGATCTTGCCGGTTTCCAGGATCAGCTTGCGGCCGCCCCAGTCGAGTTCCTTGCGGTAGTAGTTGAACATTCACACGTCCTTGGTTGATGCGCTGGCATCGGCGGACGGCATTCCGATCGCGCCAGAGGCCCAACTGGGGCGGGAGGCGGCGTCTCGGGTCGCATGGAAGGCGCGGGCTGCGTGAGCGGAGAGCGCGGGCGCAGCCGCGGGCCATGTGGCCGGAAACGCCGTCGCGAAACCCGCACCTCGGGTCGCCGGTTCGACGGTCTGTCGGTCCGCCGCATGTCGCGGCGTTCGGGAGCAATTGCCGGCTCCCTCGGCGTTGCCCCGTTCCACCATGGCCCGGGGGTAGGCACCACTATTGCCCATATAGGGGCATTCAGCGGCCAAAGAAGTTAACGGCGCAGACTGAGCCGTCCGATCAGTGTTTCGTAGCGAGCCTGATCCTTCGCCTTGAGGTAGTCGAGCAACCGGCGGCGACGGCCGACCAGCATCAACAGGCCACGGCGAGAGTGGAAATCCTTGGCGTGGGTCTTCAGGTGCTCGGTCAGGTTGCCGATACGCTCGGACAGCAGGGCAACCTGGACTTCCGGGCTGCCGGTATCGCTCGTGCCCGTGGCGTACTCGCCGATCAGCGCCGTGCGGCGCTCCGCGGTAATCGACATCGATGCAGTCTCCTTGGCTACGGGTTACAGCATCCGTTCGGGTTTCATCCAGCCGTCTGCCAGCCGGGCTAGTCCGAGGACGCGGCTCCCCGCCATGGCGCGTACCAACCCACCAGATGGATCGGCCGAACCGGGGATGCGGCCCATCAGCGTGACCAGGCTTATCGCCTGGCCGTGCCTCAGGCCACTGGCCTCTGCTTCGGTCAAGGCCAGCGCCGGGATGTCGGCCAGCGCGGTCGCGACCGGAAGCAACAGGTCCGGGGAAGCCGGCGCGGTATCCTCCGTTGCGTGCAATTTGTCCAGGGGTATTGCCCGGGCCTCGGTGAACGGCCCGACCCGCAGCCGCCGCAGCGCGGCGATATGGCCGAGTGAACCGCAGGCAATGGCAAGGTCGCGCGCCAGGCTCCGCATGTAGACTCCCTTGCCGGAGGCGACCTCGAAGATGGCGTTATCGGCGTCGGGTCTTGCGATCAGGTCGAAGCAATCGACGCGCGCGGGGCGAGGTTCGAGGACCGGCGGGCGGCCTTCGCGGGCCATGTCATAGGCCCGCTCGCCCGCGACCTTCACCGCGGAAAACGCCGGCGGGATCTGCATGATATCGCCGCGGAACCGCGGCAGCGCAGCATGGATCTGTTCATCGCTGGGCCGGACGGGTGAGCTGGCCGTGACCTTGCCATCGGCATCGTCGGTATCGCGCGCCTCACCGAAGCGGAGGGTGAAGCGGTACAGCTTGGTGCCGTCCATCACATAGGGGACGGTCTTGGTGGCGGCGCCGAAGGCGATGGGCAGCACGCCCGTGGCGAGCGGGTCCAGCGTGCCGCCGTGGCCGGCCTTCTGCGCGTCGAACGCGCGGCGGACGCGGTTGACCACGTCGGTGCTGGTGAGCCCCGGCGGCTTGTCGATAATCAACCAGCCGTCGAGCGGACGGCCGCGTGGCTTGCGGCGGGACATGGTGGCGGCGGTTCCTGGAAGCGCGCGGACGTACGGGGAGCGGCGGAGAGTGTCAACGGCAGCTTGACCAGGCTGTCGAGGCGTGCCCTGTACGGTCCGCCATGTTCACCCTTCCCGAACTCGAAGACGCCCTTTCAGTTGTGCACGCGAGCTTCCCCGGCACGCCGCAATATCCATGGCCGCTATTGGCGGAACGCAGCGGTGCCGACGTGTGGGTCAAGCACGAAAATCAAACGCCGACGGGCGCATTCAAGCTGCGTGGCGGATTGGTCTACGCGGAACGGCTGCGTCGCGATCGGCCGCAGGTAAGCGGCATCGTCTCGGCGACGCGCGGCAATCACGGACAGTCGCTGGCCTATGCCGGCCGGCATTATGGCGTCGGCGTCACGGTGGTGGTGCCGCATGGCAACAGCGTCGAAAAGAATGCTGCGATGCGCGCGTTCGGCGCACGGCTGGTCGAGCACGGCGATGACTTCGAGATGGCGCGCGACGAGGCAGCACGGCTCGCAGCAGCCGAGGATCTCGAGTTCGCTCCATCGTTCGCGCCGGATCTGGTGAAAGGCGTTGCCACCTACGCGCTGGAATTGTTCCGGGGCGCGCCGCCGCTCGATGCTGTTTACGTGCCGATCGGCCTCGGATCGGGCATCTGTGGCACCATCCTGGTGCGCGACCTGCTGGGGCTGAAAACCGAAATCGTCGGCGTGCAGGCGACTGGTGCGCCGCCCTACGCGCGTTCGTTCGCCGAAGGGCGGTTGGTCGCGGTCAATCGCGCCGAGACCCATGCCGATGGCATGGCGGTACGACAACCGGATGCGGAGGCGTTCGCCATCATACGCGGCGGCGCGTCGCGTATCGTCACGGTGTCAGACGCCGAAATCGCTGCGGCGATCCGAGCCTATTGGACGGACACGCATAATCTGGTGGAAGGCGCCGGCGCAGCCCCGCTGGCAGCGCTGCTACAGGAACGCACGCGCATGGCCGGCAAGCGCGTGGGCCTTGTGATCAGCGGCGGCAACATCGATCTGGCGCTGTTCCGCAGTTGGGTACTCGGCGACGAATAGCGTCCTGTTCTGTCAGGCGGCGCTGAGCGCGTCGACCGTAACCTGTACCGATCCAGTGTGGCTGACGGACGATTCGCGGATCATGTAGCCACGTCCCCAAACCGTACCGATCAGGTTGCCCGCCCCCGCAAGCGCCAGCTTCTTGCGCAGCTTGCAGATGAACACGTCGATGATCTTCATCTCCGGTTCGTCCATGCCGCCATAGAGGTGATTGAGAAAAGCCTCCTTGGTCAGCACCATGCCCTTGCGCAACACCAGAAGTTCGAGAATCGAGTATTCCTTGCCGGTCAGGTGAACCGGCTGGCCATCGACTGACACGTCATGACTGTCGAGGTTCAGCGAGAGCGAACCGACGTTGAGCGACGGCTGGCTGAAGCCCTTGCTGCGCCGCACGATGGCCTGCAATCGCGCCATCAGTTCGGCTTTGTCAAACGGTTTGGTAATGAAGTCGTCAGCGCCAAGACCGAGGCTCTTGACCTTGACCTGCGGCCGCGACAGGCCGGACAGAATCAGTACCGGGGTGCCATTGCGCGCTATGCGCATGCGGCGCACGACCTCGAAACCCTCGATGTCGGGCAGCATCAGGTCCAGCACCACGATGTCGTAGTCGTAGTGGCGGGTGAGTTCGAGACCTTCCTCGCCGGTGTCGGCATGGTCGACAACCGCACCGCCCGACTTCAGCATCATGGAGATGCCTCGTGCGGCGACCACGTCATCTTCGATGAGCAGGATGCGCATTTCGTATGCTTCCCCGGTATGATCTCGATGCTTTTATACCACCATAGCGTGTGTCATTCCAATCTTTTTTCACCATTTGGCTGTATCGTTGGTGGTATTACATCTTCATAGTGTGAGATCGGTACCTTCATTTCCAAGCAAGATTTCATAAGAGAGATGGCTGTCGTGCCATGAGGTATACAGGTTCGTTACGCGACAGGGCGGTGGCCTGCACCGCCAAGCTGCGGGAGATTGCTCCTTTCCAGGTGCGTGTCCAGATGACCGCGCTGTCCGGGCTGATGGTCGAATTCGACGGCTTGCATGCCCATGCCGCAATTGGCGACCGGCTTACCCTGTTGACGCGCGATGGCCGGTCGATCGCCGCCGAAATCATCGGCTTCCGCCAAGGCGTGGCGCAGGCCATGCCATTTGGCACACTTGACGGCCTGGGGCCTGGCAGCACCGCGCTGTTCCG
>CAVRDF010000009.1:0-931394 GCA_963719805.1 uncultured Alphaproteobacteria bacterium | reverse complement strand
TTTTGCCCACAGCGCCGACCTTTTCACCGATCGAGCAAAGGTCACCCCAGTCAGAGCCGATGCCGCCGCCCTTGGAGGCAAGCCAGGACGTTCTGGTCCCAAAGGCCGACGATGCCTTCCAGGCTGTCAGACGCCTCGTTGAGGAAGCAGGAAATCGGCGGGCCGGCGCTGGGGTGCCGCCGTTCGACAGCACCGGCGTGGCCGGCATGAACCACAGCTTCGACATGTAATCGTAGATGCGCTGTGCGTGGGCAGTATCGTCGCCGTGGTCGGAGGCGACCCGGGCGAACAGGTCCTGGAACTCCTCGCCGGGCATCAGGTAGCGGTCAGACAGGGTGGCGCGACCGAAATCGGTCAGCAGGACGTCCAGGGAGCGATCGATGTGGACCTGATGGCGACCTGGCATCTCCCGGCGTCGAGCACGTCTCTCTCCCCTGTCGTAGTTGCGTGAGGGTCGAGCCCTGCCGGATTCGGGGTCAACAACAACATATGGTCCGCCAGTTCACCATTCGGCACTAGATAGTCCGCGTTGCATTTGGGTCACTATGTGTTTCTCAAAACGCGGGCCGCCGCTCTCGCGATAAGTCTCCATACCTCCCCCCACTCATGCAAGGGACATGTGGGACGATTGAGAGGGATTAGAGGAGTTCCAGCCGGAGCCGGCTGGCGGGCAATTCCCCCTGGCCTTCCAGGACGGGATATGCGGCGGCGGCCACCAGGTGTCCGTTCACCCGCTTCAGGTCGCGAACAATATCGAGGTCGAGCCCGCCACTGTTACCGCCACGCAGGCGGGCGAAGTGTGCTTTGGTCGCCGCCGCCTCGAGGTCACGAAATGCCTCTTTCTCAGCAGCGAGAAGCCGCGCGGCGCGGGGATCCTCGGTCATGAACACGGCGGCGGCGGCGCGCACAGTGGCGCCGAGGCGCTCGAGCAGGCGCCGCGCCTCAGCGCGCCCGCCCTCATCCCAGCGGCTGGCCGCGCTTCAGGCGCTTGGGCCAGGTGCCCCATCACGTCGCGGTCCACCACATCGGCCGACGGCTTCCAGGTTGGTGGCGAACATCAGGATCTGCGACAGCCGCCGATGATCGGACTCGGCAAGCGCGTCGGGGTCGAGCGCCGTCAGATAGGCCTTGATGGCCGCGTTCAGCCGATCGAGCACGTCGTCGAGCCGGCGCACCTCGACAATGCGGTGCCGATCGGTCGCTGGCCAGCACGTCGGCGGCGCGCGCCAGCATCGCCTCCAGCGCGTCCGCCATACGCAGTGATTCGCGGGCGGCTGCCCCCAGGGCGATCGGCGGCAACTCCAGCGCCGCCTGATCGAGATAGCGGGCCGGCGATGGTCGTCGGCTTCCACGCGGGCCGGCAGCAGCTTGCGCAGCAGCCAGGCATGGGGCTGAGTGCCGGCAGGAAGAGCGCGGCGAGGATCAGGTTAAAGCCGGTGTGGAAGTCGGCCACCGCCCGCCCGGGGTCCGGATCAATCAGTCACCGTCGGTTTTACCCATATGCGGCAGCAGCGCCAGTGCGATGACGCAGCCGGCAAGCCGGTTCAGCAGGTTACCCAGCGGCAGCCGGCGCGCCACGGGATCGTCGCCGCTCACACCCTCCAGCACCGGGTTGATCGCGGTGCCGAGATTGGCGCCGAGCACAAGTGCGAAGGCTGCATCCGGCGGCACGGTGCCTTTGGCGGCAAACGACATCACCAGCAGCACGACGGCGACCGAGGAATGCGCGGCCCAGGTCAGAACGGCGGCAAGCAGGACATCCAGCATCGGCTCGGTGGTGATAGCGCCCAGGATCATGCGCAGGTTGGGCACGTCCTCGTAGGGCGTCATCAGCGTGATCAGGCGGTGCAGCGACATCAGCATCAGGCCGAGCCCGATGGCGACGCGGGCGATGTCGCGGGTGCGGGCGGCATTGCCGCGGCGGAACAGGATGACCCCAGCAGGATCAGTGCCGGTGCGATCTCGGCCACATTGAACGACAGCACCTGCACGATCAGCGTGGTGCCGACGTTGGCTCCCAGCATGACCGACAACGCCGGACCAAGGCGACGGCACCGCCGGCGGCGAATCCCGCCACCATCAGTCCGGTCGCGGTGCTGCTTTGCAGGATCGCGGTCACGCCCAGGCCTGCGGCAAAGGCGGCGAGCCGATTGCCCAGGCGGTACCCAGCCGGCGGCGAAGTCGGGGCCGTAGCCGCGCTGTATGCCGGTCTGCACCATGTGCAGTCCCCACAGCAACAGCGCCACCGAGCCGGCGAGATCAAGCAGGGTCCACATCGGTCGTCAGCTTTTAGTGTTCAGCCACCCTGGGTCAATGGCGTCGTAACGACGCACCTGCTCGTGATCGGATGGCCAACAACCTGCCACAAAACCGGCATGGACCGGCCACGGAAGGGGACACATTCAGCGCGTCCCTGTTCGCAACTGAAGGATACGTCCGATGCGCATCTCCTTCCTGCTGCCGTTGGTGTTTTTGGGTTTGGCCGGCTGTGTCAACGTGCATGAACGCCCGAATCCGACGCCCGCGGCGACTGTCGTCACACCGGCACCGGCGCCGACCACGACTTACGTAACGCCGGCGCCGACGGCGACGGTCGTTCAGACTCCCTGAACACCAGAATAAATTGGGTTGACCAGGAGGGCCGGGCGTTCCCCGGCCCTCTTCTTTTGCTCCCGGCCGCGGTGTAAACGCGGCGCCACATGACCGCGCCCTTTTCGACTGCTGCCCTTGAACCCGAGGCGACAACGCCGCTGATCCTGGCATTGCCCAAGGGTCGCATCCTGGCGGAGTGCGGAGAGTTCCTGCTGCGTGCGGGGGTAACTCCGGCGGCTGATTATGCCGACGAAGAGAGCCGGCGGTTGCGTTTTCCGACGGATGATCCTGCACTGGACGTAGTTCGGGTGCGGCCATTTGATGTCGCCACCTTCGTGGCATTTGGCGCGGCTCAGCTTGGCATCTGCGGCGCCGATGTGCTGATGGAATTCGACTACCCGGAAATCTACGCGCCGCTCGATCTCGGCATTGGCGTGTGCCGTGTGTCGGTGGCCGAGCCGGCGGTGACGGCCGACGCCGATGATCCGTCGCGTTGGTCGCGGGTGCGGGTGGCGACGAAGTATCCCAATATCGCGCGGCGGCATTTTGCGTCGCGCGGCGTGCATGCCGATGTCGTGCATCTGAATGGCGCAATGGAACTGGCGCCAGGTCTCGGTCTCTCGCGGCTGATTGTCGATCTGGTGCAGACCGGATCGACTTTGCGTGCGAATGGACTGGTGGAGACCGAGGTGATCGCGCCGATTACCTCCCGGCTTATCGTCAACCGCACCGCGCTGAAGACGCAGCCGGAGTTGATTGGCGCCTGGATCGCCCGGTTCCGCGCAGCGCTGGGACAGTGATCCGATTATCGACAGGCGATGCCGGGTTTGAGCGCGACTTTTCCGCGTTACTGAACCAGGCACGCGAGACCACCGAAAATGTCGATCAAGCTGTTGCGGGTATCATCGGCAACGTGCGCGCGGAAGGCGATGTGGCGCTGCTGCGTTATACCGAGCAATTCGATCGCCTGGCGTTGACGCCCGCGCGGCTGCGAATCAGCGATGCAGACATCGAGGCAGCGACACGCAGCATCGAACCGGATTTGATGGCGGCGCTCGAGCTTGCGGCGGCGCGCATCGAGGCGTTCCACCGTTTGCAGGTGCCACCCGATTTGCAGACGACAGATGCCGCGGGGCTCACGCTCGGTATGCGCTGGATGCCGCTCGATGCTGTTGGACTATATGTGCCCGGGGGCAAGGCGGCTTATCCGTCCTCGGTACTGATGAATGCGATTCCAGCGCGTGTCGCGGGTGTGCCGCGCATCGCCATGTGCGTGCCGACGCCGGATGGGGTGCTGAACCCGCTGGTGCTGGCAGCGGCACGCCGTTCGGGTGTGGCGGAAATCTATCGCGTCGGCGGCGCGCAGGCGATTGCGGCGTTGGCCTATGGCACCGCGACCATCGCTGCCGTTGACCGTATCGTCGGGCCAGGCAACGCCTATGTCGCCGAGGCGAAGCGTCAGGTGTTCGGCCGCGTTGGCATCGATGCGATCGCCGGCCCGTCGGAGGTTGTCATCCTCGCCGACGCGGCCAACGATCCAGGGCGTGTTGCCATAGACCTATTGGCACAGGCTGAGCACGACGAGGCGGCTCAGGCGATACTTATTACTGACGACGCCGCGTTTGCCGCGTCGGTCGCCGATGCGGTGAGACACGCGTTGGCAGAATTGCCGCGCGCGCTGATCGCCGGGGCGAGTTGGCAGGCGCACGGCGCGATTATCGTGGTGCGCGACTGGGATGAGGCGACCGGGCTGGTGAACCGCCTGGCGCCGGAGCATTTGCAGCTGATGCTGCCGGACCCAACCGCGGTATTCGCGCGTATCCGCCATGCCGGCGCCGTGTTCTTGGGCGCGTTTTGCCCGGAAGCGGTGGGCGACTACGTGGCGGGGCCGAACCACGTGCTGCCGACGGGTCGCACCGCCCGGTTTGCCTCCGGCCTCTCGGTATTCGACTTCCTGAAGCGCACCACCTGGATGACGGCGGATGCGGCGGCGCTGGCGCGAGTCGGGCCGGCCGCGGTGGCCTTGGCCGAGGCCGAAGGGCTTGGCGCGCACGCCCGCAGCGTGGCACTGCGGCTGCCTTGACCTCGCTCCGCCTCGCGCCCATGTTCCGCCGCGAATTAAGGCAATTGATGAGGTCGGATGTCGAAAGAGGATATGATCGAATTCAGCGGAACGGTGATGGAGCTGCTGCCCAACGCCATGTTCCGCGTCAAGCTCGACAATGAGCACTCCATCCTGGCGCACACGTCGGGCAAGATGCGCAAGAACCGCATCCGTGTACTGGCGGGCGACCGGGTGAACGTCGAGATGACACCCTACGACCTGAGCAAGGGACGGATCACCTTCCGCTTCAAGTGACGCCGCGCGCGCTGGTCCTGGCCTCGGCCAGTCCACGCCGGCTGGCGCTTCTGGCTCAAATCGGCATCCTGCCGGACCGCGTTATTTCTTCCGATATCGACGAAACTCCGCTGCGCGACGAAACGCCGCGACAGTATGCGCTGCGGCTGGCCTACGCGAAGGCCGATTCAGTGGCAGCGGACGGTGCTTTCGTGCTGGCGGCGGATACCGTCGTTGCCGCCGGCCGGCGTATCCTCCCCAAAGCAGAGACCGAGGCCGATGCCCGGCTGTGCCTGGCGCTGCTTTCGGGCCACCGCCATCGCGTGTTCACCGGCGTGGTCGTGCGTGCACCGGATGGGCGGCGCGTCGAACGGCTGGTGCAGAGTGTCGTCGGCTTCAGCCGCCTGAACGAACGGCAGGTTGCGGACTATCTGGCCAGTGAGGAGTGGGGCGGCAAGGCCGGCGGCTATGCCATCCAGGGCAAGGCAGCAACATTCGTCCGTTTCCTTTCGGGCAGTTACTCCAATGTGGTGGGGCTGCCGCTATTCGAGACGGCGCAATTGCTCCGTGGCCTCGGCTGGCGACTGCCATGAGTGTGCGCATCGCGGCGAGTGCCAGTCCGGGCGAGGTCCGGATCGCGGTGGTGCAGGATGGCACGCTGCTGGACTACGCGATCTGGCGGCCGGGTGCGCCGGACGGTGTTGGCGACACGCTCTACGGGCGCGTCACCGCGCGGGTGCCGGCGATGGCGGGTGCGTTTGTCGCGCTGGACGGCGCGACTGGGTTTCTACCTGATAGTGAAGGTGGCGCCGGGTTAAGCGAGGGAGCCCGCGTTGCCGTACGCATCACGCGGTCGGCACAGGGCGGCAAGGGGCCGCGCTTAAGCGCTCGGCTGGACGCGGATGCGGTGATCCCATCGCGCGGACAGGGTCCGTTGCTGGAGCTGACGATGCGCTATCCCGATGTGCAGGTCGCGATTGACGATGCGGCGTTGGCGGCGCGCATGCGGGGGCCACTCGGAGACCGGGTCAGGATGTGCCCCGTTGCGTTCGACCCGGCGACCGAGGATGCGGTCGCGGCGCTGGCGGAACAGGAGGTGGATCTGCCCGGTGGCGGGCGGCTGCGGATCCAGCCGACGTCCGCGCTGGTGGCTATCGACATCGACGCAGGCGGTGCAGTCGATGCGCGGCAGGGCAAGGTTGCGGCGCATCTGGCGGCCAATCGTGCGGCACTTCCGGAGCTCGCCCGGCAGATCCGGTTGCGCAACCTGTCAGGCGCCATCCTGGTCGATTTTGCCGGCTTGCCGGCGCGCCGGCGCGCGGCACTCGGGCCAGAATTGCAGTCGGCATTATCGGATGACCCGCTGCACCCGCGGCTGCTTGGCTTCACCATGCTTGGCCTGGCCGAGATCGTCCGATCGCGCGTGCATTCTCCGTTGCACGAGCTATTGGCAGGTTCTCACGCCGCTGGACTAGCCGCGCTGCGGCGCGTCGCCGCGGAACCGTTGCGGCGGCTGGCATTGCGGGCCGCACCGGCGGTTGCCGCCGCACTCGAGGCGGACGCCGAGGCGCTGGCGGATCTTGCACGTCGCGTCGGACGTTCCTTGATTCTGCGCGCGGACCCCGGCTTGGGCGCGACGGAATGGCGGATCGAGACTGATGGCTGAACAGCGGCGAAAGGCAGAGGGTTGCCCGGTGTGCGGCAAGGCTGTGATGGCAGAGTTGCGGCCGTTCTGTAGCCGGCGGTGCGCCGATGTCGATCTCGGCCGGTGGCTGATCGGGCATTACCGCATCGAAGGCGCCGAGGATGAAGCGGACGAGGCGGATTCGGACGACTCGGCTTGATCGCCCGAGGGGCATGGGCTATGGCCTGCCGCCCGGTTTCGCCGGATGCCCAGGTAGCTCAGTTGGTAGAGCATGCGACTGAAAATCGCAGTGTCGGTGGTTCGATTCCGCCCCTGGGCACCATCCGCTGGCAGCATCACCACTGCGCTGCCCGATAGCTGACAGGCCCTCACGGATTCTCCACGACCGAAGGGCCGGTTGCTGCGTCAGCCTTCCAGCCCGCCTTGCGCAGGCCATCGAGCATGTGATCGTAATCCTCGGGCCGGTGCCACAGCGGCCGCCTGCGGATGTAGAATTCGAACGAGCGTGGCGCAATATCGATCGCTTTGCGCAAAGCTGCCAGCGCCTCTTCCCTTCGGCCCAGCTGTCCCAACGCCGCCGCCAGCCATCGCCACGTCGAGGACGATTCCGGGTGCAGCGCTACAGTGCGCCGGCCTACCTCGACCGCCCTGCTATAATCGCGCGCGAAGTAGTACGAAATAGTGAATTGATGCATCACCCAGAAGCTGTATGGGCCGCGAGGGTCAAAGCGAAGGCACGCCGTCAAGCCTTGCTGCGCCTGCACTGGTTGACCTGTAAACAGCAGAACATGAGCCTCGATCAGAATCGCCAAAGGCGAGTTTGGATTGTTTGTCTTGGCTAGAGCCACTTGCTCGCGCGCCTCATCAACTTTCCCAACAACGAATGCTGTAAGCGCGACCATGGCCCGAGCATCGGCATCATTGGGATCGATAGCGATGGCCTTTCGCGCCCAGTTGGCCGCCAATTCCGCGGCATCTTCCAGCGATCTTGTTCCATATCCCGCCGTGTCATCGAGATATGTTCTGGCCAATGCCATATAGGGCGCCAAAAATTGTGGATCGATTTCGACGGCACGCTGAAAGAACTGCTTGGCCTGCTCATGATCCGGCTCAGTTCGCAGTCCGTAGTGCCACTGTCCGTGCAAATAATTCTCCCACGCGCTCAGGCTCTGCGGTGGTTTGCGTAGCGCGCGGTGAAATTCGGCCTCAGCGACCGCTGGCCGGATCGCAGCAACGATGGCATTTTGATCTCGTCCTGGACAGCAAACACGTCCTCGATCGCACGATCGTAGCGCTCCGCCCAGACGTGATTGCCGCTCTCCGCATCGGCAAGCTGCGCGACCACGCGAATTCGATCACCACTGCGGCGAACGCTGCCCTCCAGGACATATCGCACGCCCAATTCGCGGGAGACCTGCTTCACGTCTACCGCTTTGCCGCGATAGGTGAAGCTGGAATTGCGCGCGATCACGAACAATGACCGAGTACGCGAGAGCTCGGTTATGATGTCGTCGGCGATGCCGTCCGATAGATACTCCTGCCCCTGATCGCCGCTCATGTTGGTGAACGCCAGCACGGCGATCGACGGCTGGTCCGGAAACGGTGGATGCTCAGTTGGCGAAAGATAAGGCCGCTGCTCGCTTTCGGCGGTGACTGACGCCGCGAAAATATATCCCCGGCGCGGTATGGTTCGGATCGTCTGCTGCTGCGCGTCGTCGAGCGCGCGGCGGATGTCCCGCACGCATTGCGTGATTGCGTCGTCGGTAACGATCACATCGGCCCAGAGCGCACGGTTGATCGTGTCACGATCCAACAGCCGCCCGGCGTTCGTCACAAACAGCCGCAGAAGCTCGAAGGCTTTCGCTCGCAGAGCGACTTCTGCTCCGCTCGAGTCAAGCAACGCCCCACGCGCGAGGTCGAGCGCAAAACCCTCGAATCGGTAGACCGCCTCCGAGGCAGCCACTTCCATGCCGTTCCCCCTTGAGCGGCCAGAGCCATTTAAGCAGAGTTCTGGCCCCTGAAAGCCTGCTTTTGGCATTTCGTGTGGCAGCCCGCTGGGGGCTGGGGCGCCGTCATTGACGGCCGGATCGCCTCGGGCGGCCAACACTCAGGGCAATTTCGGCAAGATTGCATCCCTTTTTCAGCTCGGTCTCAGGCGCCGGTGGGAACGCGGTGCTCAATTGCGAGCGTCGACCGCGAGAGGGATCCAGGACCTCTCCGCAAGGCACAATTGCTGGAGGGAACCATGAAGAAAGCATTGTTTGATGCAGCAGACGAAGCGAGGGCTGCCGTGTTCGGAGTCGATGAAGGATGGTACGAAGCCTATTGGTTGCGTGAGCGACGGCCGGCCAAGCCGGGTCTCGTCAACAGAGTTGCGAAGTCGCTGGTGGCGTATTGGGCATCGCGGGGTCTCTCGGCACGAGCGCGCAGTGCGCTTGCCTACGCGAATTGCCGGAATGCGGAGCAAGCCCGTTCATCAGGCAAGCCGTATTTCTCGACCCAGGCCAATTGCGGCACCAAGACCCTGACCCAGATCGAGCACACGATAGGGGGATGGCTGGACGATGCGCGGAGGCTCTGATTGCTGCATGGCGGCCGAGACATGCGACTTTGCCAAACGTACTGCGACTACGCCGTTTGCGGGGCCTTCCGCCACTCGTATTGCACGTCGGGCTCGCCTTCCTCGTTATCTCCGCCGGTCTGGTTGATGCGGCGGAAGCCTCGCGCTTCATAGAATGATCGCGCCCTTTGGTTGCGCTGAAATGTCCAGAGGATGAGGCGATCTGGGCTCAGCGTTTTCGCCATGTCGAGCAGTGCAGAACCAAACCCTCGGCCCTGCCAGGCCGGCGATACGTAAAGATCGTCGAGTTGATCTCCGCCGATCAGCATGTAAGCAGCAACTTGGCCTCGATAGCGCACGACCCACCATGCCTGCGCCCGGTTCGCCACCACTCGGGCAAAATACTTCCGGGTCTCGTCATCCGTATGCGCACGCCGAAGGTAAGGCATCGCTTGTTGTCGAGCAGTGATATGGATGCTGGCAATCGTAGAAGCGTCCTCGGGTTCGGCTTCGACGATGGTGAATGCGGTTGGCTCGGTCATCGGGAGACCTACGCGCTGTATGAACTGGCAATCCAATGGTGATCGAACAGTTGTGCAAGCTGCATCGTAAAGCATTTCCCTCCCGGCGCTCAACGGGCTGAACGTGCTGTCGGACGTATTGCGCTGAGCGTCGCCGGCATGTCAGCGTAAGCCGGCGACAAAGGGAAGGCGGGTCATGGCGAAAATCGTCGGCGGCTGTCTTTGCGGCAAGGTACGCTATAGCGCGGATGTCGATCCCGCCTTCGTGGGCGTCTGCCATTGCACCGACTGCCAGAAGTTTACCGGCAGCGCATTTGGCGTGGTGATCGGCGTGCCAAAGCCAGCGTTTTCCGCTCAAGGCAAGATGAGTACCTACAGCAAGAAGGGCGATACCGGAAAGTCGATCGAGCGGCGTTTCTGTCCGGAATGCGGTTCCTCGATCGCCGATGAGGCGGACGCACTGCCCGGCATCGTGATGATCGCGTCCGGTACGCTGGACGATCCGAGCTGGGTGAAGCCGGCGATGCAAATTTACTGCGACAGCGCGCAGCCCTGGGTGAGTTTGGGTGGTGAGATGAAGAAATTCCCGCGGATGCCTGGCTGATCAGAGCGGCACGCCGAGCGCGCCCAGGCCGGCGGCGATCAAAGCGCCGGCAATCACCACGATCCATGGTGGCACGGCCCAGAAGGCGAGCGCGAGAAACGCGGCGGCGCCGAGACCGAAGCCAGCCGGGGTGTGAACACCGCTCGTCCATACGGGTGTATAGAGAGCCGCGAGCAGCACGCCGACCACGCTGGCGTTCACGCCGTGCAGGATCGCCTGCATCGCCTGGCGCTGCCGCAATGTGTCCCAGAACGGCAGCAGGCCGATCACGAGTAGGAAGGACGGCGCGAAAATCGCCACGATGGCGATCAGTGCGCCGGCTGCACCGTGCGGCAGCGGGATCATCGCCGCGCCGAGATAGGCGGAAAAGGTGAAAAGCGGCCCCGGCATCGCCTGTGCCGCGCCGTAGCCGGCGAGGAATGCGTCGTTGCTGACCCATCCTGGTGGCACGACCGCGGCCTGTAGCAACGGCAGCACGACATGGCCGCCGCCGAACACCAGTGCTCCGGCGCGGTAGAAGGCGTCGAACAGCCGCACCGCCTGGCTGTTCGTGGTTGCAGCGAGTGTCGGCAAAAAAACCAACAGAACGAAGAATACTGCGAGCGCGGCAACGGCGAACGCACGGTGGATCTCGATGCCGAACGGCGTGTGCTTTGTACTACTGGAGGCCACTGGTTTCGGCAGCAGCGTCGCACCCGCGGCTGCGCCAAGCACGATGGCGGAGATTTGGCCAACAGATGATGGCATGGCGAGCGCCACTAAAGCGGCGGCAACCGCCAGTGTAGCGCGCGGCCGATCGGGAGCCAGGCTGCGTGCCATGCCCCATACCGCCTGTGCGACCACAGCGACGGCGACCAGCTTCAATCCCTTCAACCAGTCCGCGTTGCGGACATCGCCCAGCGCCTGGACGCCGAGGGCGAACGCGAACATCAGCAGCGCGGACGGCAAGGTGAAGCCGAACCAGGCGGCGAGCATGCCGAGCGGCCCAGCGCGCAGCAGGCCGATAGACATGCCAAGCTCGACTCGATGCCGGTCCAGGCATGAACTGGCACAAAGCGAACAGATCGGCGAAGACACTTTCCGCCAGCCAGCGGCGGCGCTCCACGAACTCGGCGCGGAAGTATCCAATATGTGCAACCGGGCCGCCGAAGGACGTGCAGCCGAGGCGCAGGAAGACGAGCAGGACCTCGCCGGTGCGCCTCACAGTGCGTGCTTCACGAACCTTCCGTTCAGCATGATTGCGGGAATGTTGCGGCCATCGCCGAGCAGCACGGTGATGTCGCGCGTGGGGTCGCCCTCGACCACCAGCAAATCGGCAAACGCGCCCGCTACCAGTTCGCCGAGCTTGCCCTCTTGGCGTAGGATCTCCGCGTTCACTAGCGTGGCAGAGCGGATGATATCCGGCGCGCTCATCGCTTCACGGCGGATGATGAACTCGTTGCAGTGATCGTTCTGCAACTGCCCCAGCAGGTCGGAACCGAAGCCAATCTTCACCCCGGCGCCGCGAGCGATTTCCAGCGACCGTAGCCCGGCATTCAAGACCATTTCGTTTTTCTCCAGACTGTAGCTGGAGAGTCCGTAATCGGTGCCGCGCCGCTTCAGCGCATCATAGGCGACCAGTGTCGGCACCAGGTAGGCGCCGCGTTCTGCCATGAGTTGGGCGGTGGGTGCATCGATCAGATTGCCGTGCTCGATGGTGCGCACGCCGGCCTGCACCGCGCGCTCAATTGCCTTCGCCGCGTAGGCATGCGCACAGACATAGCTGCCCCAGCGGGTGGCTTCCTCGACCGCAGCCTCGATTTCGTCCATCCGGTATTGCAGGCTTTCCAACGGATCGGCCTGCGACGCCACGCCGCCCGACACCATGAGCTTGATATGATCTGCGCCTTTGCGCAGTTCGTCACGCGTCGCCTTGATCACGTCCGGCACGCCGTCGGCGACACGCGCCGTCCAGGACAGGCCCGAGCAGCAGGCGCAGAACTCGCGGCCCTGCGTGCGCAGCCGGTGATCAGCGTGGCCGCCGGTCTGGCTGAGTGGCTGGCCCGCGATGAATAGCCGCGGTCCTTCGAACAAGCCCTGTTCGACCGCCGCCTTGATGCCGTAGTCGGCGCCGCCGGTGTCGCGCAGCGTGGTGAAGCCGCGATGCAACATCGCGCGCATCGCGACCGAGCCCTTGGCGGCGAGCAGTGTCAACGGCACGTCCGCCAGCAGCCGCAGGTTCACTTCCGTCAGCACCACATGAATGTGCGCATCGATCAGCCCGGGCATCAGCGTGCGGCCCTTCAGATCGATGCGGGTCGCGGATGTGCCGGTAATCGGGCGGTCAGAGACCTCCCTCACCATGCCGTCCTCGACCAGGACGGACATGCCGTCACGCAGATTATCCTGACGGGGATCGAGGAAACGTCCGCCGCTGAACAGATAGCTGGTCACGCTGTCACCTTATCGCGGTAGGTTGGTCGCGCGCCTACTGCCACAGGGACATTCACATGACAAATCCGGACGAGCTGAAAGCCACGGTCAAGGTCTGCATGTTCGACCAATATGGCACGGTGGTGGACATGCAGACCGGACTGGTCGAGGCGGCGACGCCGTTCCTGCGTGCGAAAGGCTGGCACGGGAGTGCCAACTCGTTCGTCACCTGGTGGCGGCGCACGCATTTCGAGAATTCGATGATCGACGCACTGCTGCACAAGCAGCACACGCCGTACCGTGAAATTGGCGAGCGGTCCGTCGCCAATGTTATGGACCGTGCCGGCATCGTCTACACGATGGATGAGGTGCGCGCGCTGGTGGACCACATTGTGCGGCTGCGGCCGTTTCCGGAGGTTCCCGCCGCGTTGGATCGGCTGCGCGCGCGCTATCGGCTCGTGGTGCTGTCGAACGGTGACCCCGACATGTTGGAGAACGCCAAGAGATACCACGGCGTCACATTCGAACGAGCGATATCGGTCGCTGTTGCGAATTCGTTCAAGCCGCATGTCGCGACCTATACTAGGGCGGCGGAGATATGCGGCGTGCGAATGGACGAGGTGTTGTTCATCGCCAATCATGCGTTCGACTGCATCGGCGCGAAGTCAGCCGGCATGCGCACGGCGTTCATCGACAGGCGCCAGCGTCCGTTCGGCGCGACACCACACCAGCCCGATCTGCTTGTGCCCAGCATGACCGCGCTGGCGGACGCGATCACGTAACGGCGGCGCGCTCCAGCCAGTCGCCGAACTGCTCACGCAGACGCGTCTTCAGCAGCTTGCCGGTGACTTTGCAGCGCGCCGTTGGGATCGCCGGTCGTGCCGGGCGTGTAGCACAATGCCGAGGCGGTGTTCTCGTCCAACACAGGCCATGCGTATTCCGTGGCCTCGGCGCCCTGAAGGTCTTCGTAGCACAGTAGGTTTGGCACATTGACCGCCGCTAACGCATCATGCTCGCAGAGCGCGATGAAACCCCGCACGCGCGGTAGCTTCGGTGAAAGTTGTTCTATCAGCGTCGCGACGTCTATGATGAAGCGTACCTGTTCGGGGAACAGTCTTAGATTGATTGTGTGCAGCCGGCTCCACTGCAGGTGAGGCGGCGCAATGCATTGGCCCCCTGCTTCGCTCGCCCTGCGATGGTGCCCCAGTTGCAGCGAGCAGAGGCCGTTGCTGCATCAATCCCTGCATGATGATTGAGCCTCCCCGCTTTGTTGAAGCGACTGTAGACGCGTCTGGCGGCGGACGCCTAGGCTCCCGCAAACGCCAAAGGAGGAGTGAATGCGCGCTGATCAGGCCGTGGTGGAAATCCTCAAGCGCGAAGGCGTAACGACGCTGTTTTGTTTCCCCACGACGTCGGTGATCGAGACCGCGGTGGCGGGCGGGCTGCGGCCGATCATCTGCCGGCAGGAACGCGTCGGCGTCGATATGGCGGATGGCTATGCGCGCGTCACCAATGGCCGCCCGCCAGGCGTGTTCGCGATGCAATACGGGCCGGGCGCGGAGAATGCGTTTCCAGGCATTGCCACGACGTTTTCCGACTCAGTTCCGGTGCTGTTCCTGCCGCTCGGGCATGCGCGCGAACAGGCGCAGGTGTTTCCGATGTTCCACGCCAGCCGCACCTATGCCTCGGTGACCAAGCAGGCGGAGCACATCATCGTGCCCGAGCAGGTGCCAGCAGCGATGCGGCGTGCGTTCAGTCAGTTGCGGAATGGGCGGCCGGGTCCGGTGATGGTTGAATTGCCGCGCGATCTGCTGGCGCTGGATATCGGTAGCGACACGCTGGAACACAGGCCGGTACGCACGGCTCGTGCCACGCCCGATGCGGACGACGTGGAGGATGCCGCGCGTATGCTGGTTGAGGCCACATGTCCGCTGATCCTGGCGGGGCAGGGCGTATTATATGCCGAAGCAAGCGATGAACTGGTGCGTCTGGCAGAGCTGTTGCAAAGCCCGGTGATGACCACGGTGGATGGCAAGAGCGCGTTCCCCGAAGATCATGCACTTGCACTGGGATCAGGCGGCAACGGCTTCACCGGACATGGTGCGTATTTTCTGTACTCGCGCGCCGATCTGATCCTGGCGATCGGCACGGGGCTCAATCGACATCCACTCACCACACCGCCGCTGCCGAGCGGCGTGCCGATTATTCACGCAACCAACGACACGCGCGATCTGCACAAGAGTTACGAGACCGAGGTCGCACTACTAGGCGATGCGAGGCTGACACTGGCCGCGTTGGCGGATGCGGTAAAGGATCGTCTTGGTTCACGGCGGCTGAATCGCTCACCGGCGGAAGAGATAGCGACGCGCCGCAAAGCATGGCTGGCGAAATGGCAGGCGAAGTTGAATTCCAACGAGGCGCCCATAACGCCCTACCGTGTGATCAACGAGTTCATCAACACGGTCGATCCGGCCGAGGCTATTGTCACGCACGATTCCGGTAGTCCGCGCGAGCAGTTGCTGCCATTCTATCGGGCAACGCGTCCGCGTTCGTACCTGGGATGGGGCAAATCGCACCAGCTTGGTACCGGGCTCGGCCTGACCATCGGTGCGAAGATCGCCGCACCGGACAAATTCTGCGTCAACTTCATGGGCGATGCGGCGTTTGGTATGACTGGCCTCGACTTCGAGACGGCCGTGCGCTGTGGCGTGCCAATATGTACGATCGTGCTGAACAACTCGACGATGGCAATCGAGATTCCGCACATGAAGTTGTCGCATGAGAAGCACAATGCGCGTGACCTGGGTGGTTCATACGCCAATTTGGCGCGCGACCTCGGCGGCTGGAGTGAACGTGTGGACGATCCAGCGGACGTCGGCAATGCGATCCGGCGGGCGCGGCGTCAGACCGAGGATGGCAGGGCGTGCCTGCTCGAATTCGTCACCAATGAGGAGACGGCGTTCTCGCGACGTGAGGCGTGATGGAGGAAGCCGATGACCTGGAGCGCACGGCCGAATGGCGCATGCGCAAGGTGGGCAGAGATCCATCGGATGCCGGTCCGACCTCGATCGGCCACAAATGGCAAAGAGGCCCGCGCCGCGCACCGAGTGCTCAACGCGGTCTTCAACGTAGCGCAGTTTGGGACGGGCGGGCGGAGGATTTGAAAGCACAGGCCAGAGGCCCGGTGCAGGCCAGCGCCGAGGTGAACAGCACCGGTGAATTCGTGGAGGCCACGCTGAAATCGATGCCGGGCTATGTAGAGATGTTCTGGAAGGCGTTCCCCAACGAGCCGAATCCGGTGACCTTCGACAACTTCGCGCGTGCTATCGAGGCCTTCGAAGCGACGCTGATCACGCCCGGCGTTCGGCGTGGTCGAGAAGCCGGGTGCCGACATCCTGCCCCCAGGCGACAAGGGGCGCTTCGCAATCAGCAAGACGGCCGTGGATGAATACGTGTTCCGCACCGCGTCCACGCCGAAACCGCAATAGTCGGCCAGTGCGGGGTGCGCTGCGCCCATGCACTGGAGTTGTTTGCGGTTGCGCGAAGCAGCCGTTCAACGTGGAACTGCAGCGAGAATCTCCCTCTCCAGGTCGTCAGTCAACACCTGACGGCAGTAGCCGCGGTTGTTGCGCAGCGCCCATTCATGTCGTTCAGCGGTCAGCGTGGCGCACGCGTCCGTCGGTACTGTCACCAGGTACCCGAGATCGCACGCATCGCGCACCGTTGAATTGACGCACTGATCGGTCAGGCAACCGGCGATGATCAGCGAACGCACACCGAGATTGCGCAGCACGTAGTCGAAGTTGGTTGAGATGAACACCGACGAGGATGTCTTCGGCAGCACGATCTCATCGTCGATGGGCGCGATGTCGTCCAGTACCTTGGCGTCCCAGGAACCGTGCGGCACGAACAGTTTGCTGATCTTGTAGTCCAGGCTCTGATCGCGGCCGTCTCGTGTCAGTGCCTCGATCACGGTGTACATCACCTCGATGCGCGCGCGCCGGCACGCGGCCTGCAATCGCTGCATGTTCGGCAGCGCGGTCTCGCGCATGACCTGGAAATACCAGCCGTAGCGGGCATCGCGATCCGCATCGCTCATGCCGGAATACTCGCCGCCATCCGGCCTCGCGTTGTAATTCTGCACATCGACGAACAGCAATGCAGCGTGCGCGTGGTCGATCGGGACTTCGCGGCTCAGCGTCATAGCCGAGAGCTCGCTACGGTCAACAGTCGCTCGAAGCGCGCCGCCCAGGCGGCCTGCCCGGCGGTATCGGCGATCAGGTCCTGGCGTACTTCGATTTCGACATGCGGCAGGCCGCGCCTCTCGGCATGAACCGGCACGGAGTAATCGGTGAGATCGCTTACCGCGTACGGCGCGTTATCACCGACAACAAGGTCGCCCTCGGCGCGCAGCAGTTCGAGCATGATGTTCGCCAAGCGAGCGTCACGGTTGTAAAGCACGCCGACCTGCATGGCGCGCGATTCTCCTTTGAACATCGGGGTGAAGCTGTGCATCGCAACGAATACGGTTCGCCGACTGGAACGCGCATCCAACAGGTCGCGGATGCACGCATGATAGGGCTCGAAGATCGCCTGGCGGCGGGCGGTGCGCTGCTCCGGCGAGAGGTTGCGATTGCCGGGAATTTCCGTCAGCTCGCTGACTTCCGGCATCGAGCTTGGCACCTCGGGGTCGCGATTGCAGTCGATCACCAAGCGCGAATAGGTCTGGAAGATCGCCGTCGCATCAAGTGCGGTGGACAGGCGTTCCGTGACGTTGGCGATGCCGATGTCCCAGCCGATGTGACGCCGAATTTCGCTGTCCGGCAGGCCAAGCTGATTGAGGCTGCGGGGGATGAGCCGACCGGCATGATCAGCCGCCAGAAACAGATCGGAAGCACCGTTCGTGCGCAGAACACGCACCGGCGATGGCTCATCGGATTGGAGCAATTGCATTTATGGTTCCTACACGAAGTGTACCCAGTGTTGCACCGAGAACCCCCGCAGTTCTGCCATACCTTGCTGGATGGCGCCGAGCTTCTCGGCGACGCGGATCGACTGGGTGTTCTCTGGCAGGATGAAGCTGGCCAAGCGCGCGAAGCTTCGTTGCGCGAATGCCCAGTCACGCGCCGCGCGAGCTGCTTCGACGGCGAGGCCCTTGCCCCACAGACTTTGCGTCAGTGAGTAGGCGAGCTCCGCTTCCGGCCACTCGGTGGGGTGCAGGATGCCGGCGAATCCGGCGAACGTCGTGTTGGAAGCGAGTTCCAGAGCGAACAGCCCATACCCGCGCAACGCCCACTGACCGAGCGAGACCTCCATCGCCCGCCAGACCTCATTGCGCGTCCGCGGATTGTTGCCGCGATAGCGTCTGACGTCCGGATCGGCCTCCATGGCAGCCCAGGCATCGAGGTCACTCGGGCGGAACGCGCGCAGCACCAGCCGTTCCGTTCGCAGCGTCGGTATCTCGAAAGTCGTCGTCATGCCCCGTAGCATGCCGTCTCCATGACCAAACCCGCCAGCCCGCTGCCGTCACTCGACGCTCTGCTGCGTGCGCCCGAAGCCGTGGCGCTGCAGGATCGGTTCGGTCGTACGGCGACGGCAGCAGCACTGCGTGCAGAACTGGCGCAGCGGCGGGCCGGCCGGGTGTTTCCAGTACCGGCCGGCGCGATCATCGACGCGGCGGCCGATGCCTTGGCGCGCCGGTTCGCCACCTCGCAGCGGCCGGTGTTCAACCTGAGCGGCACGGTACTGCACACCAACCTCGGGCGGGCGCCTTTGCCACCGGCCGCCGCCGCTGCCGCCGCCGAGGCGCTGGCGTCAGCCACCACACTGGAATTCGATCTGGCGACCGGGCGGCGTGGCGAGCGTGACGAGCACGTCGCTCGGCTACTGCGTGAAATCACCGGCGCCGAGGCCGCGACAGTGGTCAACAACAATGCTGCGGCGGTGCTGCTGATCCTCAACACGCTGGCGCTGGGTCGCGAGGTGCTGGTCTCGCGTGGCGAGCTGATTGAAATCGGCGGGGCCTTTCGAATTCCGGAGATCATGGCTCGGGCGGGAGCGGCGTTGCGCGAGGTTGGCACGACCAATCGCACGCATCCGCGTGACTTCCAGGCGGCGATCGGGCCGGAGACTGGTCTGCTGATGCGCGTGCACCAGGCCAATTATGCCATCACGGGCTTCACCGCTGCTGTGGCACCGGCGGAGTTGGCTAGCATCGCCCATCAGGCCGGCTTGCCAATGGTGGAGGATCTCGGCAGCGGCAGCCTGGTCGACCTGGCGACCTGGGGGTTGCCGCACGAACCGATGCCACAGGAATCGCTGGCGGCAGGCGCCGATCTCGTCAGCTTTTCGGGGGATAAGCTGTTGGGTGGACCACAAGCAGGGTTAGTGGTCGGTCGGGCCGAACTGATAACGCGCTTGAATGGCAACCCGCTGAAACGGGCGCTTCGGCTGGACAAGGCGAGGCTGGCTGCATTGGAGCAAGTGCTGCTGCTCTATCTGAATGCGGACCGGCTCGCCGAGTTGCTGCCGACGCTTCGGCTGCTGACACGCCCTGCGTCCGAGATTCGTGCAACGGCTGAAAGGGTGGCGATTGCCTTGGGCCGGGTGTGGCCTGATCGGCGCGCCATCGTGGAGGCCTGCCGCAGCCAGATCGGGTCGGGCGCGCTGCCGGTCGATCTGCTCGAGTCCCATGCGGTCACGATCGATGGCGGCCGGCTGGATCAGTTGGTTTCACAATTACGTGATCTACCGAAGCCCGTCATCGGCAGGTTGGCGGAGAGGCGGCTATGGCTGGACTGCCGCTGCCTAGAGGCTGGGGACGAAACTGCATTCATTGCCCAGTTGTCTGGCAGGTCGGATACTTGATGGCGGAAGAGACGCGGCTCCGGTGGGCCGGCCGGCCTTCAAAGCCGGTTGGGGCCGCTCGGCGGCTCCGGGTAGGTTCGACTCCTGCTCTCTTCCGCCTACGGGGGCGCCGGGAACGAGTTGTGGCTTTGGCGTCACACTGTGCCCAAAAACCTGCGCCCCCTCTCGCGTTACGTTCGCGTCTTGGCTATGGTTAGCCTCAGCGAAAGGGCAGGTGTGCTCTTTATCTAGCTGAACGCGTCAGCGACGACGGAAGAACGAGGAGAAAGCAAATGCGGCTTCGGGGTGCACTGCTGGCGGCAACGGTGCTGGCCATGCCCATCGCAGCAAGCGCGCAGCCAGTGACCGGCTTATATGTCGGTGCAGGCGCGGGCGTGAATTTCTCGCAGCAGGAGAATGTCAAGGGCCTATTTTTCCCGGATGCCCGCTTGGGCGTCGATAGGACCGGCAATCTTAAGTCCAGCTGGGGGTTTGCCGGCGTCTTGTCGCTGGGTTGGGGCTTCGGCAACGGGCTTCGGGCAGAAATCGAGGGTAACTACCGCTACAACCATATCGGCGGCTTCAATGGCGTCTCCGGCTTCGCCGGCGGGACGCAAGAGCAGAAGTTCGGCGGCATGGTGAATGCCCTGTATGACTTCAACGGCATCTCGCCGTGGTTCGTGCCATACGTCGGCGCGGGCATTGGCTACCTCGGTATCGAGGAGAAGTGGAAGACCTATAACACCGCCACGGTTGCTGGCATCGGCGCCGGCGGCATCGGCGCAACCGGCAGTTCCACCCAGGGTGCGTTCGCCTATCAGGCAATCATCGGTGCAGCCTTCCCGCTGCCGCAGGTCATGCCTGGGCTGGCCGCGACTCTTGAGTATCGCTTCCTTGGTACCGCTGGCGACCGCAGCTACAGCGGAACAGCCTTCGCCTCGGGAATCGGTGCGACACCGGTCTCGGTCAAGCTGGGCCCGGACTACAACCACAGCATCATGGTCGGCCTGCGCTACAACTTCGGCGTAGCGCCGCCGCCTCCGCCGCCTCCGGCAGCGGTTCCGGCACAGGCACCCGCCAAGTCCTACTTGGTGTTCTTCGATTGGGACAAGGCAACTCTGACCGACCGTGCGCGCCAGATCATCAAGGAAGCGGCGGACAACTCAACGCATGTGCAGTACACGCGGCTCGAGGTGAATGGCTACACCGATACCTCGGGCACACCGCAGTACAACATGGGCCTGTCGATCCGCCGTGCGAACGCGGTGAAGGCAGAGCTGATCAAAGACGGCGTCCCGGCGAATGCCATCACGACGCAGGGCTTTGGCGAAACGCATCTGCTGGTTCCGACGGGACCGGGTGTGCGCGAGCCGCAGAACCGGCGTGTCGAGATCATCATCCGCTGACGCTGGGCTGGATGACTCCGGACAGGGGGCGCCGCAAGGCGCCCCTTTCTGTTTGACGGCTGGCTCGTTGTTGCTTGTCCGTATCGCTGTACTTGCACTGCTGACCTGCGCGCTGGGTGTCGCCGGCTGCACACCGAAACCGGAGTCCCAAGCGCCCGCTGAAGAACCCGCGCCGCCGCCGCCCCCGACACCCCGGCGTCCGTCGGTGGTGCCGCTGCGTACCGCTTGGTCGTTCGCCACGAACAAGGACGAGTGCGTCGCTATTGCATCGTCAGGCGTCACCGCCCTGCGGGTGGTGGTGCGACACGCAGCGCCGATTCGCCTTTCCGTAACCGTCATGCCCGCCTTGGCCGGAGATCAACCTGAAGTGCCCCTGCGCTTCACCGGACCCGCCGGAAACTGGCGCATGGCCGCGAGACGATTCGCAGCGCATGAGGTTGGCCTGACACTGCCGGCCGATAATCTGGCGTTGAGCCGTGTTTTGGCTTTGCTCAGTGGGGGCGTGCTCGAGGTCGGTGCGTCGGATCGACTCATCGCATCGCTTGCGATCGTGCCATCCGAAACCAAGGGTCAACTCTGGTTCGATTGCGCGCGGCTCAACATTCCGTGAACGGTCGTGTTGAAACCAACCCGTAGCCGAGGTTTACTATCCTGACCCAGATCGGGATGGAGACCGCGGTGTACCGCGTCATCAACTTCCTCGTAGCCCCGCTGCGTCTGATATCGCGCTCTGTGGCTCTGGTCGCCGCGGCACTGTTGCTCATAGGCGGTTGGGGACTGACGGCGTTCCTACAGACTGCTCAGGTGGCACGAGATGCACTGAATGGCCTGACAGTCTCGGCGAGCGCCGTTGCTGCGTCTGTGGATGTGCCGCTCGAGCACTTCGCTGACGTCACGGATGGCTTCCGTGCGGCGGATTTCACGTCCACCGACCGCATAGCCCTGACGTCGCGGTTGCTTCGCTTGCAAAGTGCGCTGCCTCCGGTGGGCGCGTCATTCGCCGTGAATGCGGTGGGACAGTTGCTTGCGGCGACGTCGCCGTTCAGCTCAACCGATGCATCGGTCGCCGATACAAGCTGGTTCAAACGCGCATCCGCCGACAATGCGATGCCCCTGGCTTTGCAGCCCTCGGAGGGGTGGCTACGTCCAGGGCAGTCCGCCGTGCTGACCCGCGTGGTGCGTGATACCTCCGGCAAGGCCGCAGGTCTTGTTGGTGTCGTGCTGCGCGCCGAGGACCTGTCCAGACTGATCGGGCGTACCTGGTTGGGGCCGGGCGTGTCGGTTGCATTCCAGAGCGCCGACGGCAAGACGATCCTGCGCAGCGAAGTCTCGACTGTACCGCCGCCCGCTGGGGCGGATGATAGCGAATGGCAATGGGGCGCCAATTTGATGGCGGCCGCCAACCAAATGCTCGGGATACCCCCGCGATTGTCCGTCGCGGCGCCGTTGCGGATGGTGGACGCTACCGTGACCGCGCAGATGGATACCAACGTTGCGTTGAAGAGCCATTGGCTCGGTTCACGCGCTGTGGGCATTCTTGGCGTGTATTTGTTCGCTGTATGGATCACCTGCCTGACCTTGGCGGTGTCTGCCAAGCCGCGGACTGGCGCTACGGAAAAAGTACCGACGGGATTTGGTTCCGACTGGCAGGTGGAACTGGATAAGCGCGGGTGTGTCGTGGGCGTGCAGGGCTTCGCGCCGGACCGGCTGTGCGAAGCGAACGGTCAGCCGCTGGGATTCGCGTTAGGGCTTACGCCAAGCGACGAGGCATTCATCGCCATTGCCGAGGCGCTCGAGTCGCGAACTCGACGGGATGCGGTGCAGGCGAGCATCACCAGCGACGATGGGCAGGAACGCGTGCACCGGCTGAGTCTCGAACCTCTGCCCGATGGCAAGTTCGTGTGCAGCGGCCGCGACGCCACTGCGGAAGCCCGGCTGGCTGCGAAGCTGGAAACCACTTCCGCCATCAGTGCGGCGGCACAGGAAGAAGCGGCGGCGGTCGCACGCGATCGCGACCGTGTACTGACCGCGCTCGGCCATGATGTGCGCACGCCGATGAATTCGATCATGGGCATCTGCTCACTGTTGCTCGATAGCGAGCTGGAGCAGGAGCAGCGCACCTGGCTGGAGCGCATCCGTGCGAGCTGCGAAGCGTTGCTCGCCATGCTGAACGGGCTGCTGGAAATCGCCAGCGGCGAAGTGGGCGGCTCCGGCCTGCAAACCGACGAAGTCGACATGATTGGCTTGGTCCAGGAAGTCAGCGACACGCTGTTGCCGCAGGCGCGCGACAAGGGTCTCGATCTGAAGACGCGCTACGACGACATGCTGCGCGGATACTGGCTGACTGACCCAACGCGGCTGCGCCAGGTACTGTTCAACCTTGTCGGTAATGCCATCAAGTTCACTGCCAGTGGCCATATCGAGATCCGCGCTTCGGCGGTGACCGATGCTGCCGGCGGCACCTCGATCAAGCTTTCGGTGTCCGATACTGGACCGGGGATCGCGCCGGAGGACCGCACGCGCATTTTCGAACGCTTCAAGCGCGGTCTCGATCAGGAACATTCGGGCCATGCGGGTCTCGGTCTGGGGCTTGCGCTGTGCCGTGAGAATGCCGTGCTGATGGGCGGCGAGCTGACCGTGGAGAGTGCGGTCGGTGTTGGCAGCGAATTTTCCTTTGAGTTTCCCGCCGAACGCGCGTCGCGCGCGGCCCATAATCAACGTCTCACCGGACGAACCGCACTGCTCGTGGGCGATGAAGACGCCCGGATTCGCACCATTGCGGACCAGCTGGGCGATGCCGGCGTGATGGTGGAGACCGCGCCGGATGGCTATTTCGGCTTGGCGATGGCGGAGCGGATCGAGGCACAGCGCGGTGCGCTGGACCTTGTGATTGTGCAAGGCAAGCTCGTCGGGATGTCTGCCGAGGTATTCGTGCTGCGCCTGCGCGATACGTCATTTGGGCTTCGTACGGTGATCATTTGGGACGGTGAAGGCGGCGGAGCGGCCAAGGTCGATGCAGAGGTCAGCGCCACCACGGATGCGTATCAGGTCGCCGCGCTGGCACAACAGCAACTGTTGGAGCATTCGCCATTCGAGGTGCTGGAGCCGATGGCGTCGTCGGCACGCGGCGGACGTATCCTGGTGGTGGAAGACGATAAGGTAAATCAGTCGCTGCTGATCGCCGCTCTGTCGCGGCGGGGTTTTTCAGCTTTCGTTGCGAATGACGGTGACGAAGCGGTGCGGCTGGCGAGTTGCGACAGCTTTGACGCGATCCTGATGGACATCCAGATGCCGCATCGCGACGGATTCGAGGCGACTCGCAAGATCCGCAGTCTGGGTGGGCGGGTCGCCGGCATCCCGATCATTGCCCTGACCGGTCTGAAAGGGCCGTTGATGCGGCGGCGATGCACGGAGGTCGGCTTCAACGCTGTCCTTGAGAAGCCGGTTAACCTCGACCGGCTCGGTGCGACGCTGCGGCGCTGGCTGCCGGGCGGGGTCTCCGCGCGAGACACTGTCACGGTTGCCGCGAACGAGATGCAGGCCGACGGGTATGACTATTCGGCCGACGTCTCGCAGGTGTTCCTGGAGGAAATGGTGGCTGTCGTTGGCATGGACCGCGCCCGCGCCTGTGTCGCCGATTTCGTCGCCGACGCGTCTGCGCGTTGCATGAGACTCGGCGAATTGCTGCCCGGCTGGGAATTGGGTGCGATCATCCGCAACTGCGAGGAAATCAGCGGACTGGCGGAGACCTGTGGAGCAATTGGGCTGGGCGAAGTGTTGGAAGAGATCGCCGACGCGGTGACGCGCAATGACCGGTCGCGTGCCGAGACGCTGGTGGAGCGCCTTGAGCGTGTGACCGGGCGGTTGAGTCCGGCGATGTCGGCCTGCCTGGACGATATCGCGCGTCACTGGAAACGCGGCAGCAGGGCAGCGTAGCTTACAGCAGTTGCGGTTGCCGCACGCGTAAGCTGCTTAACACCATGGCGACAGCGGCAAACGCTGCCGCCATGCCAATGGCAAGCCGGGTACCGAGTTCGATCGCGTCTCCCGCGCCGTGCGTCACGCCGAACACCAAGGCAACCAGCGCGCTTCCCGTGGTCTGACCAAGCAGGCGCGAGGTTGACAGCATGCCGCTGCCGGCGCCGGCGCGATCGCGCGGCGCGCTGGCAATCATTAGCCGGTTGTTGGGCGACTGGAAGAAGCCGAACCCGACGCCACACACAGCGAGTCGCCACGCCACATCCAATTGTGCCGGCCGTGCCGGAAGGAAGAGCACGAGCAGGAGTCCAAGCGTCATGACCGCGAGCCCGAAGCCGCCAAGCAGTCCGGCCGAGTGCCGATCAGCTAGGCGGCCGGCGATGGGTGCCATGACGACTAAAGCGGCGGGCCATGGGGTGATGAGAATGCCGATTTGTATCGGCGACAGCCCGCTGACGTACTGGAAATAGAACGGCAGTGCCACAAAGGCGATCAGCTGTGCGGCGTGCGCGCAGATCGCGGTGGCAACCGACAGCGCAAACACCGGGCGGCGGAACAGATCCACCGGCAACATCGGCGCGGGAAGTGTGAACTGGCGGTGCACGAACACCCAGCCGACGCAGATGCTGACAGCGAACTCCACCAGCACGCTGGCGGTGCTCTGGCCTCGGCCGACACCATCCAAGGCTGTGATGAACAGTCCGAATGTGACCGCATTCAACACGGCGCTGATCGGATCGAAGGGATGCCCCGTGCGCGGCGTGCGCGGCAGGAAGCGATCCGCGAGCCACAGCGCGAGCAGGCCGGCCGGAAACTGCAACGCGAACAGCCAGGGCCAGGACAGCACGGACATGATGGCTGCGGCGACCGATGGACCCGCGGCAGAGGAGCCCGCAACGATCAGTGCGTTCAATCCGATGCCCCGGCCGAGCAGAGCACGCGGAAATATGAACCGCACCAGAGCGCCATTGACGCTCATGATCCCGGCGCCGCCAAAGCCCTGCAGCACGCGGCCAAGCACCAGCACAGGAAGGGAAGGTGCCACGGCGCAAAGCAGCGACGCCGCGGTGTAGACGCCGAGCCCCCAGATGTAGACACGCCGATGGCCGTAAATGTCACCGATGGAGGCGAACGGCAGCAGCGTCACCGTCACCGCGAGCTGGTAGGCGTTGACCACCCAGATCGAAGCCGCCGGCGATGCATTCATATCGTGCGCGATAGTCGGTAGTGCGATATTGGCAATCGACGTCACCAGCACCGACATCGCAACGGCAAGGGCAACCGCGAGCATTGCGCGCCACCGTTCAGGCGGCGGCAGCCCGTCGGCCACCTCCATCTCGCTGATCCGTATGCGGCGCATCCAGCCTGTGTGCTTGACCACATGCCGCTCCGTCAACAATGTGCCGCCCCATGGAATTTCCGCACTATGAGGGCGTGGTCCTGCCGGAGTGGATCGACAACAACGGCCATTTGAACCTGGCCTACTACTGCGTACTGTTCGATCAGGCGACCGACCTGCTGTACGACATCCTAGGTGTTGGCCAGGCGTATCGCGAGGCCACGGGCAACTCGACCTTCGCGGCTGAGACGCACACGATCTACGAGCGCGAGGTGGGGGTAGGCGAACGCGTGCGGGTGGTGCCGTACCTGCTCGGCGCGGATGCCAAGCGGCTGCACTACTTCCACGAGATGTTTCATGCGGACGAAGGGCACCGCATTGCCGCGCAGGAGCTGCTTGCGCTGCACATCGATCTGCGCGTGCGGCGGACGGCGCCATTTCCAGTTGACGTGTCGGAGCGTCTGCAAGCCGTGGTGCGCGCACGCGTGGGCCGGCCACTGCCGAACGGCGTGGGCCGCCGGATAACGATGCCAGTTTGAGATGAGCGCGACAACACTATCTGCGACAGCACAGCGCGGGCATGCCTATGCGCGTCGCTACTGGGCGTTCGCGGTTCCGGCCGCCGCGGTTGTGCTGCTGGTGATCCTGTTCCCATGGGTGTTCACCATCTTCATGTCGCTGCATGACTGGAAGGTCAGCGGCGCGACGCCATTCGTCGGAATGGCGAACTACTTGAAGATGCTGCAGGACGAACGCTTCCAGTGGGCGATTCTGCGGACCATAGAGTTCACCGCCGCGACAGTGGTGGCGCCAATGCTGCTGGGCGTCTGGGCTGCGGTCTGCTTCGCCTCGCAGTTCAAGCTGCGCGGCCTGGCGCGCACGCTGTTCGTGCTGCCGATGATGGCGACACCAGTGGCGATCGCGCTGGTGTGGACGATGATGTTCCACCCGCAGTTGGGCGTGCTGAATTACCTGCTGACGTCGGTGGGCTTGCCACCGTCAAGCTGGGTGTACGACAGCAGCACCGTCATCCCCACGCTGGTGATGGTGGAGACGTGGCAATGGACTCCGCTGGTCATGCTGATCGTGCTGGGCGGCATCGCCAGCCTGCCGCAGGAGCCGTATGAGGCGGCGATCCTCGATGGCGCCAGCATGTGGCAGATGTTCCGTCACATCACCTTGCCGCTGGTCTGGCCGTTCATCATGGTCGCCGCGGTGATCCGGCTGATCGATGCATTGAAGACCTTCGACACGATCTATGTGATCACGCTTGGCGGTCCGGGCACATCCAGTGAAACAATCAATATCCTGCTGTACCAGACTGCATTTGCTTACTATGACCTCGGCTACGGCTCGGCGATCGTGGTGGTGTTCTTCCTGCTGATCCTGTTGATCAGCCTGCTGCTGTTGCGCGTGCGGCAGCGGGAGGCCTGGCGATGAACCGGCATCGCTTGCGACGCGCGCTGCGAAAGGCCGGGCTCTATTTCTCCGTCATTCTGTTGGTCTCGCCGGCCGTGCTGTTCTTCCTGTGGATGCTGTCGCTGTCGCTGAAGAACGAGCTGGACAACACCGCGTATCCACCCGTGTTCATCCCGCATCCACCCACCCTGGCTAACTTCATTGACGTGTTCGCCAAGAATGACTTCCTGACCTACACCATCAACTCGGTGATTGTGTCGTTCTCGGCCACTGGGCTGGCGCTGCTGCTGGGCGTGCCGGCTGGCTATGGCATCGCCAAGGCGAAGGCGACAAAAGCTGCCGCGCTGATTCTGATTGCGCGCGTCACGCCCGGCCTGTCGTATCTCATTCCACTGTTTTTGTTGTTCCAATGGCTTGGCATGATCGGCACGCTCTACCCGCTGATCATCACTCATCTGGTGATCACCGTGCCCATCGTCGTGTGGATCATGATCGGCTTCTTCGAGGGGTTGCCTGGTGAACTCGAGGAAGCTGCGCTGGTCGATGGCGCAACGATTTGGCAGGCGTTCGTTCACGTCGCGATGCCGTTGGCGCGGCCGGGGATAATGGTGGCGATGATCCTGTCGTTCATCTTCTCCTGGAACAACTTCATCTTCGGCGTCGTGCTGGCCGGCCGCACCACGCGCACGCTGCCAGTCGCAGTGTACAACGTGCTGACCTTTGAGCAGATTAGCTGGGGGCCGCTCGCCGCCGCCGCGCTCGTCGTGACCGCACCGGTCCTGCTGTTGACGTTGCTGATGCAGAAGGAAATCGTTGCCGGTCTGACGGCGGGTGGCGTAAAGGGCGGCTGAGCCCTATAAGGCGCCCAGCCTGACCTGGAGGAAACGATGATCCGCCGTCGCCAATTGCTGGCCGCCACCACTGTTGTCCTCGCCGCACCACCGATTGTGGAGCGTGCCAATGCGCAATCGGCCTTTGATTGGAAGCAATTCAAGGGTCAGTCGATCGAGGTGAACTACCAGCTTTCGCCGCGTGGCGACGTGGCCAAGTCACATATGAAGGAGTTCGAGGAGCTGACCGGCATGACCGTCGGCTTCGAGCAGATCCCCGAACAACAGCAGCGTCCCAAGGTTGCGATGGAGATGGCCACCGGTCATCCCAGCTTCGACGTCGTCAATGTCGGTATGCACGTGCAGAAACGATTGATCGAGCGCGCCAATTGGATGGAAGATCTGCGGCCGTTCATCGCCGATAAGTCGCTGACCTCGCCGGACTTCGATCAGCCCGACTTCAGCAAGCCCTCGATGAACGTGGCAACTGGACCCGATGGCAAGCTCAACGTGCTGCCGCTGAACCAGGACCTGTTCATCCTGTACTGGAACAAGGAACTGTTTGCGCAGAAGGGACTGAATGCCGCGCCGAAGACGCTCGACGAGACGATGGCCATGGCGCATCAACTGACCGATGCGTCGAAGGGTACCTATGGGTTCGTCGGTCGTGGCCTGAAGAACGCCAACATGACGTTCTGGGACGACATTTTGCTGAAGTGGGACCAAGAGACGGTCAGCGCCGACGGCAAGAAGCTACTGACCGATACCCCTGCGGCGATCGAGGCGGCGACGTGGTACCAGAAGATCATGCGCGAATGCGCCCCGCCCGGGGTGATTGGTTTCAACTGGAACGAATGCCAGACGACGTTCATGCAGGGCCGCGCCGCGATGTGGTGGGATGGTATCGGCTTCTCCGCGCCGCTGATCGATCCAACCAAGTCGCGTGTTGTCGGCAAGGTGGGGTTCGCGCCCGATCCTGCCGGCAAGGTCGCCAACTGCGCGACGTTCATTGACGGCGTGGGTATTCCGGCAACCGCGAAGAACAAGAAGCAAGCGTGGCTGTTCCTGCAATGGGTGACCGGCAAGAAAATGCTCGGTGAGGTGCTGCGCACCGGTTCGGGCACGCCACCGCGCCTCTCGTGCTACGCGCAGACGGAAATCGTCAAAAGCAGCAAATTTCCGCAGGAATGGTTCGACACGACGGAGACCAGCCTGAAGATGGCGCGTTCCGGCCTGCCGGTCATCGTGCCGGTGACGGAGTTCCGCGACACGCTTGGCACGGCGGTCACCAATCTCATATCCGGCGCCGACCCGGCAACCGAACTGAAGAAGGCAACAGCGGCATGCCAGCCGGTACTCGACAAGTCGAACGAGACCTAACACCCACTCGCTGCACGCCCTCTCCCGCAGCGGGGAGGGTAGGGAGGGGGGCCATCAGCCTCCCAGGAACTTCTCCGTCCAGCTCTTGTAGTCACCCTCGCGCGTCACGCGTCGCATTGTCTCCGCCGACGCAACGCCGGTCAGCTCGCTCGGCTTCGTTCCATCGCGCAGCGCTTTCAGCGTGTTGTATACCGCCTGCACCGCGGCGGAGAACGGCTGGTGCCCTTGCAGCGCGATGCGCACGCGCCGGCTCGCCAGATACGCGCGATCAAGCTGCTCGCGTCCGCCGCCAAGCATCAGCGGTATCGTCACCGCCGATGAGATCGCGTCGAGCTGCTCGCGGGTCACACCGCCGGCAAAGAACAGTGCATCCACCCCCACTTCGGCATACGCCTTGGCGCGCCGAACCACGTCTTCGGTGCCAGTGATGGCTGCAGCGCTGGTGCGGCCGACGATAACGAACGACGGATCCTCGCGCGCGGCCACTGCGGCGCGCATCTTGCCAACACCTTCCTCGAGCGAGATCAGGCTCGGCTGCTTCTCGTCAAACGCGCGTGGCAGCAACGTGTCCTCGATGCACATCGCGGCGACGCCGGCGGTTTCCAGCTCCTGCACCGTGCGCATCACGTTCAGCGCATTGCCGTAGCCATGATCCGCATCGACGAGTAGCGGCAGCTTGCCCGCGCGGTTGATGCGATACGCCTGCTCGGCGAATTCACTCAGCGTCAGCACGATGAGGTCAGGCGCGCCGAGCACGGTGAACGACGCGATCGATCCGGCGAACATGCCGACTTCGAAGCCGATCTCCTCTGCGATGCGCGCCGAGATCGGATCGAACACAGACCCCGGATGGATGCACTGTTCACCCGCCAGCACTTCGCGAAACCGCTTCCGCCGATCGGCCCAATGCATGAATGCCTCCTTATGCTGCGGCGACGAAGCCGTCGCGCCGTGGATCGCAACCGCCTGTCATGACGCCGGTATCGGGATTGATTGCGATGCCGTGCATGCCGCCGACGGTCGGCGTCCAGCGATCCGTGGCCTCTGCGGCATGACCGCGCTCGCACAGCGCCACGATGGTGGCCGCGGGTATTCGTGATTCCACCTGCACGTGCCTGCCATCCCACAATCGCGCTCGTGGTTCCTCGATCGCGTCCTGCACACCGAGGCCGAAATCGACATGCTGGATCAGCGCCTGTGTCTGCGTCTGGCAGATGCCATAGCTGCCCGGCGTGCCGAGAGCCAGCACCGGTCGTCCGCTACGCGTGACGATGCTGGGTGCCATCGGCAGCGCCAGCGCACCTCCGGGACGCAACGCATTGGCGCCGTTCGGATCGACTTCGCCCCAATACAGAAAGTTATTGAGGCACACGCCATGTCCAGGAATCACCACGCCACAGCCAAAGCGTGCGCCAAGGCTTTGCGTGATGCAGACAACATTGCCTTCCGCGTCCGCGGCAGAGAACGACGTGGTGTGCTGCTGCAGACTGCCGACGAACTGCTCAGTCAATCCTTCGATCGGCTTGCCATCGCGAATACGCCAACGAAGTTCAGCGACCGAGTCATCCGACAGCAGCGTGCGGAGCCGATCGAGTGAGGGATTGTTGTGCGCGATGCGTGTTCCGGCGGCGAGTTGTATCGCGCGATACACGGTATCCAGATGTTCGATGTCATTGCGCTGCATCGACGCCAGATCGAAGCCGTCGAGAATGCGTAACGTCAGCAGGTATTGAAACGCCTCGGAGGGTGGTGGTAGCGATTGCACATCCAGGCCGCGATAGGAAGCGACGAGCGGCTCCAGCCAGACCGGTGCGACGAACTCCAAGTCTTCCAACGTCAAGCAACCCCCTAGCTCTTGCACATGTTCGACCAGCGCGCGGCCGAGCGCGCCACCATACAAATGGCGCGGTCCTTCGCTGACGATGGCCTCATAGGTTCGTGCGAGATCGGGCTGCCGCAACACGCTGCCCAATTTGGCCGACTCGCAACCGACGTAGGCCCGCGCCCAGTCGTCGTAGAACGGGTAGTGGCCTTTGAACTCTGCTACCGTGTCGAGGAAACCCTCGACATTGTATTCAGCGAGCGGAAAGCCCTCCTTTGCAAGTCTGATGGCGGGCGCGAAAATGTCAGCCAGTGGCTTCGTGCCATGCGAGCGCAGTAATTCGCACCAGCCCGCCAGATTGCCTGGCACGCCGCTTGCCATCGGTCCGCGCGACAGTTCCTCGCGTTGCGTAAAGCGTCCGGTGGGGAACTGCGATGGCACACGGGTAACGTAATCCAGCGTGCGGACTCGACGTTCTTTGGCGATGTAACACGCCGCCATGCCCATGCCGGCGATGCCCGACATATACGGCTCGACGACATTTAACGCGGCTGCGGTGGCGACGATGGCGTCGAACGCATTGCCGCCGGCGCGCAGGATTGCCGCTCCCGCCTGCGCCGCTTGCGGATGCGCTGCCGCGACAATACCGCGCAACGAAGACACGCTGGGACGTTTGCCATCCACCGGACCGCCTCCACTCAATTGGCCAACACGCCGGCGACTGCGCCGCTCATGCAGGTGGCGAGTGTCCCGGACAGGATGGACCGGAGGCCGAGCGTCACGATTTCGTGCCGCCGCTCGCGGACCATGGCGCCCAGGCCGCCAATCATTATTCCCAGGCTGCCGAAATTTGCGAAGCCGCACAATGCGTAGGTCAGGATCAGGCGTGAACGCGGCGAGAATGTATCCGGCGGCAACGTTGACAGGTTCAGGTACGCGACGAATTCGTTGAGCACCGTCTTAGTGCTCATCAGCGCCGCAGCCGCCGCGGTCTCATTCCACGGTACGCCGATGAGCCACATCACCGGGCGGAATGGCAGCGCAAAGATGTGCTGCAACGTGACGGTGTCTCCGCCCCAGTGTGGCAGCAGACCAAGTGTTAGATTGATCAGCGCGACCACAGAGACCGCGACCAGCAGCACCGCCACAATCCCAACAAGGATCGGCACGCCGTCGAGCGTGCCTTTCACCAATGCATCCAGTGAGCTGACCGGTGGATCGTCAATCACCAGCCGCTGTTCCGAGGCTTCCGGCCGCTGAAACGGCACCATCAGCGCTGCGACCGCGAGCGCCGCCGGCGTGCTGATCACCGACGCCATCAGGATATTTCCTAGCGAGTTCGGCACCAACGACGCGAGGAACGATGCATAGATCACCATCACCGTGCCGGCCACGCCAGCCATGCCGCAGCTCATCAATGCGAACAACTCGCCTCGCTGCATGCGCGCGAGATACGGTCGCACCAGCAGCGGCGCCTCGACCATGCCAACGAACACATGCACTGCCGCACCCAATGCAAGCGCGCCTCCGATGCCCATTGCGCGGCGCAACAGCCAGGCAAAGGCCGCGGTGATCCGCTGCAGCACGCCCCAATGGAACAGCAGCGACGCCAGGGCGCTGATGGTCAGCACCAGCGGCAGTGCCTGGAACGCCAGGATGAAGCTGGTGCCGGGCCGGGATTCGGCGAACGGCAGTGGCGGCCCACCGAGATAGCCAAACACGAAGCTGGTGCCGGCCTGCGTCGCAGCCTGCAACGCGGTCGCGCCGTCGTTCAGCCAACCGATCAGCTTACTCGCCGGCGGGAAATACAATAGCAACAACGCCAGCGCCCATTGCAGCAGGAGACCAGTGAACACGGTTCGCCATGGGATGCGGCGCCGGTCCTCACTCAATAGCCACGCGATACCCAACAACGCGGCCAGTCCCAGCAGGCCGCGCATCATGTCCCCCTCCGACTCGCTGCGGCAAAGCTGGAACGGACGGTTTGGTCCGTCAACCGCGGGGTGGTTTGGTACATTGTCACACGGCAGCGCGATGCTCATGTTGCGCGCACACGAGGGGAGGGATCCATGCCGGCCAGTCAATCCGATAAGGCGAAGCGTTTCCGTGAGCTGCATGCAAGCTGCTTTGTCATTGGCAACGCGTGGGATGCCGGTTCGGCACGCGTCCTCACCGGAATGGGGTTTGTTGCCCTTGCCACGTCGAGCGGGGCCGCGGCGGGCGTGCTCGGGCGGCGCGACGGCATGATCACACGTGATGAATCGCTGGCAAATGCCCGCACCATCGTGGAAGCGACCGAACTGCCTGTGTCAGCCGATCTGGAAAAGGGATTTGGCGACGCACCGGCGGATGCGGCGCTCACCATTCGCCGTGCGGGCGAAATCGGCTTGGTTGGCGGCTCCATCGAGGATGCGACAGGGAATCCACAAAAGCCGCTGTTCGATGCGTCGCATGCGAAGGAGCGGATGGCCGCGGCGGTGGAAGCAGCCCGTGCCATGTCATTTCCTTTCACCCTGACGGCGCGCGCGGAAGGCTTTCTGCGCGGCAATCCAGATCTGGATGACGTGATCCGTCGGCTTCAATCGTTCGAGGCCGCGGGTGCCGATGTGCTGATGGCGCCAGGTTTGCCCGATCTCGCCGCGGTTCGCGCTGTGTGTTCTGCACTGTCGAAGCCGTTCAACTTCATGGCTGGCCTCAAGGGAAAATCGTTTTCCGTCGCTGAACTGCGCGATGCCGGCGTGAAGCGAATCAGCCTGGCGACATCGCTGTATCGCGCGGCGATGACCGGGCTGGTGAATGCGGCGCGCGAGGTGAAGGAAATCGGGACGCTGGGCTACATCGACACCTCGATACCGACACCAGACTTCAACGCACTGCTGGGCGGATGACGTAGGGTGTCATTGCGAGAAGGCGAAGCCGACGAAGCAATCCAGGTCAGGTTTGTGTGCGCACAGAATGACCGAGATGCTTTGTCGCTATACTCCTCGCAATGACAGTTGATACCGGTACGCATCGTCTGCTTCATCGATGCGCACATCTGCCCAGGTGACGCACTGACCCAGCGGCACGTCGCGCACCAGCGGCACATGGTTGGCCAGCCCAATCGGCAAACCACCAACCGTGCGGCTGGTTTCGGCGGGCAGCAGTTTGCCCCACACACAGGCGCCGCCCTCGCCGTCCAGCAACTCGCCGGCGCGTAGGTCACGCTTCGCCGTCGCCACCACGTCGCCACGGAAGGCTGTCGGTACGCCGGTGGCTTCGCCGCGCAGTGCGGCGGACAGGATTGAGATGTTGAGTTCCAGTCCGATCAGGTGGAACGGGCGATACAGCGCCGAAAGACGTCCAGTGGCATCGGTCGCAACACCGTATTCCTTGAAGCAGCGTGCGGTGTAGTCGTTCGGCGCCTCGAACACGACGTAGACTCCCCAGCGCAGATCGTTCGCCACCTCGCGACCGTTGCGATGCAGGCTGGAGACCACTTCCACCTGCCCGTCGCGTCCGCCCAGCACGTCGGCCAGTTCGAGGGCGCCACACGGCGGGAAGGCCAGCCCATCAGCCGGCACACCCAGGCCGGTGGCATTCGCCACCGCCGCCATCTCGATGGCTGATTTGGTGCCATCCAGGAACGAGTTGAACATCTGCGGGTTCATGCCGCCGGTAAGCGCCTGCTCGACGGTCAGCCCGTAATACGGCCACACCGTCGCCGGCGTGGAGGCATGATATTCCGGCAGGTACTTGGTGCCCTTGCCCGCTGCCAACACGCGGAACCCGCAGGCACGCGCCCAATCCACCAGTTCGCAGATCAGCCCCGGCTGGTCGCCATAGGCGAGCGAATAGACTACCCCGGCACGCTCCGCCTCGCGGGCCAACGCCGGGCCGGCCAGAACATCGGCCTCCACGTTGACCATCACGATGTGCTTGCCCTCGGCGATCGCGCGGCGTGCATGCGCGACGCCGGCGGGGGCGTGGCCGGTTGCCTCCACCACCACTTCCACATCGCCGCCCATCATCGCCGCCGCATCGTCGGTGAAGCGGGTCGCGGCGATGCGGTCCTCGCTCCAGCCCACGCGGCGGCATGCATCACGCGCGCGATCCGGTGCCAGATCAGCGATCGCGGTGACCTCGATGCCGGGTGTAGTGGGCACCTGCGACAGGAACATCGAGCCGAACTTGCCCGCGCCGATCAGGCCGACGCGCACCGGACGGCCAGCCTCCACGCGCCGAGCCAGCAGGCGATGTAAATTCATCCGCGATGTCCCTTTTCTCGGCTGCGTTTCTGGCCCATTGCTACGCCAGGAAGGGGAGATTGGCGATGGCGGCTCCGGCCGAGGTGGAGTGGCGCAAACTGCGCGCCGAGCAGTTGCGTGAGAAGGCGCGGGCGGGCGCGATTGTGATCCTGCCCGTTGCGTCGCTGGAACAGCATGGCCCGCACCTGCCGGTAGAAGTCGACAGCATGCTGGGCGAGACGGTCGCGCTGCGAGCCGCGCGCAAGCTCGTGCAGCGCGGACAGCAGGCGCTGGTGTTGCCGGTCATGTGGCAGGGATTGTCAGAGCACCACATGAGCTTCGGCGGCACTATCACGCTCGACTTCCCTGCATTCTTCGCGGTGATCGAATGCGTGTGCCGTTCGGTGCTGCGCCACGGTTTCAAGCGCATCGTGCTGTTGAACGCGCACGGCGGCAACGAGAACGCGCTACGCACCATCACCGACGAACTGACACCTAAGCTTGGCGTGCCAATTGTGCAGTTCACCTATTGGTATGCGGCCGCCTTGGAAATCGCGGAGATTTTGCAAACGCAGAGCGCGCTGTTGCACGCCTGTGAGGCGGAAACTTCGATGATGCTGGCAGTGCGGCCTGATCTGGTTGCAATGGACCGTGCCGGTCTGGCGAAAGCCAACAGCACTCCGGATGTCGCTGACGTTGTCGGTGGCGGCGTCTATACGTGGCGTACGATCGGCGCACGTTCGTCGTCCGGCGTGATCGGAAATCCCGAAGCAGCGACTGCGGAAAAGGGCGAGCGTCTGTTCGAGGCGATCTCTGGCGCGCTGGCCGAAAAGCTGAGCAACAAGGAATTGTGGGACCTGCCCTGGCAGGCGGAGAAGCTGGCATAATGAGTGACAAGTGGCAGTTCTGGATCGATCGCGGCGGTACCTTCACCGACATCGTTGCGCGTGATCCGGATGGGCAACTCTCCACGCATAAGCTGCTGAGCGAGAACCCTGGCCGCTATCGTGACGCCGCCATCGCCGGTATCAAGACAGTGCTTGGCGTTCCGCTGGATGCGCCGATACCAGCTGGCGTGGTGGAAGCCGTGAAGATGGGCACCACCGTCGCCACCAACGCGCTGCTGGAGCGCAAAGGCGAGCGCACATTGCTGGTGGTGAACCGTGGCTTTGCCGACGCGCTGCGTATCGGTAATCAGGCGCGTCCTCGGCTGTTCGATTTGGCGATCACCCTGCCCTCGATGCTGTACGAAGAGGTGGTGGAGATCGAAGGCCGCGTTGGCGTCGATGGCGATGAAGTCGAGCCTCTGGATGAGAACGGCGCGCGCCATGCCTTCGCCACGGCGCGGCACAAGGGCATCACCACCTGCGCCATCGTGCTGATCCACGCTTGGAAATATCCAGAGCATGAGCGGCGTCTCGCTGAACTCGCGCGCGAAGTCGGCTTCACGCAGGTCTCCGCCAGCCACGTGGTGAGTCCGCTGCTGCGGCTCGTGCCACGCGGCGATACCACCGTGGTTGATGCGTATCTGTCACCGATACTGCGGCGCTATGTGGACCAGGTTGCATCAGAACTTTCCGGCGTGCGGCTGTATTTTATGCAGTCGAACGGCGGACTGGCAGACGCCGGAGCGTTCCAGGGAAAGGATGCGATCCTGTCGGGGCCGGCCGGTGGCATCGTCGGTGCGGCGCGCACCGCGGCGATGGCCGGACTTGACCGCATCATCGGCTTCGATATGGGCGGCACGTCGACCGACGTGGCGTTGTACGACGGCGCCTTCGAGCGCGCCTTCGAAACCGCCGTTGCCGGCGTGCGCATGCGGGCGCCGATGATGGCGATCAATACCGTCGCCGCTGGCGGGGGCTCGATCCTGCACTTCGATGGTTCGCGGTATCGCGTGGGGCCTGACAGCGCGGGGGCTGATCCGGGCCCCGCCTGTTATCGCAATGGCGGTCCACTGACAGTGACCGATGCCAACGTTTGCGTTGGCAAAATACAGCCACGCCATTTTCCGGCGATCTTCGGCAAGAGTGGTGATCAGCCGCTCGATATCGACGTGGTGACCACGAAGTTTGCCGCCCTCGGCGAGCAGATCACACAAGCAACCGGACAAAAGCGCACGCCGCATCAGGTGGCGGAAGGTTTCTTGCGCATCGCTGTCGCCAATATGGCCAATGCGATAAAGCAGGTGTCGGTGCAGAGGGGGCACGACGCAACACGCTTCGCCTTGCAGTGCTTCGGCGGAGCAGGCGGACAGCACGCGTGCCTGGTGGCTGACGCGCTGGGTATGGAGACCGTGTTCATCCATCCCTATGCTGGTGTGCTTTCCGCTTATGGCATGGGCCTCGCGGATCAGACGGTGATGCGCGAACAGGCGGTGGAAATCCCGCTCGAACCACATGCGATGTCTGAACTCGAGGACCTGGCGAACCGGTTGGCGCAGGAAGCGACGGCGGCGCTGGTCAACCAGGGTGCGGATCCCGCGCACGCCACCGCGCACCGTAATCTGCATATACGCTACGCCGGCACCGAGGCTGCACTGATCGTGCCGTTGCGCAGCGTGAGGCAAATCGTCGACGACTTCACCGCCGCGCATCGCGCACGCTTCGGCTTCGCCACGCCGGATCGGCCGCTGGTGGTGGAAGCGGTCGCGGTTGAAGCAGTCGCGCCAGGCGAAGTGGTCAAGGAAGCGAAGGTTGCTGAGCGCGGCAGTGGCGCACCGTCGCCGATCGACACCATACAGATATTCACCGGCGACACCGAACGTGACGCCCCGGTGTTTGAACGTACCGATCTGCTCGCCGGCGATCGCATTGCCGGGCCCGCGCTGATCCGGGAGGCCAATGCGACGACCGTGGTGGAACCCGGCTGGACCGCGGAGATCACGCCGCTCGACCACATGACGCTGCGCCGTACCGAACGCATGGCGACGCGTGCCCCACTGGGCAGCGAGCGAGCAGATCCGGTGTTGCTGGAACTGTTCAACAACCTGTTCATGAATGTTGCCGAGCAAACCGGCGCTGTTTTGCAGAACACATCGATGAGCGTGAACATCAAAGAGCGGCTGGATTTCTCCTGCGCGATCTTCGATGCCCAGGGTTTCCTGGTGGCGAATGCGCCGCACGTGCCGGTGCATCTCGGCGCGATGGGCGAAAGCGTTCGCACGGTGCTGAACAACCGGCGCACCACACTGAAGCCCGGCGACGTCGTTGCACTGAACAATCCATTCAACGGCGGCACGCACCTGCCTGATGTCACCGTCATCACGCCGGTATTCGACGCGGATGGCCGCGACATCATGTTCTTCGTCGGCAGTCGCGGGCATCACGCGGACATCGGTGGCATCACGCCTGGCTCGACGCCTCCGGTATCGCGCACGCTGGAAGAGGAAGGCGTGGTGATCGACGACTTCCTGCTGGTCGATGGCGGGCACTTCCGCGAAGCCGAGCTGCGTGCACTGCTGGCGGGCGCGAAATACCCCGCGCGCAGCCCGGACGTGAACGTCGCCGACATCAAGGCGCAGGTCGCCGCTAACGAGAAAGGCGTGCAAGAGCTGCAACGTGTCGTCGTGCTGTACGGCTGGCCAACGGTCAGTGCGTATATGCGGCACGTCATGGACAATGCCGAGGAGTCGGTGCGCCGCGTGATCGACCGTATCGGTAGCGGTGAATTCGAATATACGATGGACAGTGGATTGCCACTGCACGTCAAGGTCAGCGTCGATCGCGCAAGCCGCAGCGCTGTGGTGGATTTCACCGGTACCGGCGAGCAAAGCGAGGGCAATTTCAACTCGCCGCCGGCGGTAACGCGTGCTGCCGTGCTGTATGTGTTCCGCACGCTGGTCGCGGACGACATCCCACTGAACGATGGCTGCTTGAAGCCGTTGAAGCTGATCATTCCGGCCGGCACCTTCTTGTCGCCTAAGCCAGGCGCCGCCGTGGTGGCTGGCAACACCGAAGTGTCGCAGGCGACGTGCAACACGCTGTTCGGTGCGCTGAAGCCGATCGCCTGCTCGCAGGCGACGATGAACAATTTCTTGTTCGGTGATGCAACGCGACAGTATTACGAGACGATATGCGGCGGCACCGGCGCTGGGCCCGGGTTCAACGGTACTTCGGCCATCCACTCGCACATGACCAATACACGGATGACAGATCCCGAGGTGTTGGAGCTGCGCTATCCTGTACGGCTGGAACGCTTTGCCGTCCGTCACGGCTCAGGCGGCGAGGGTGAATGGCGCGGCGGCGACGGTGCCATTCGCCGCATCCGTTTCCTGGAGCCGATGACCGCGGTGATCGTGTCATCGCGCCGCAATGTCGCGCCCTTCGGTTTGGAAGGCGGCGATGAAGGTGCGGTTGGCCGCCAATGGGTGGAACGTGCTGACGGACGGCACGAAATCCTCACCGGAACCGACAGCGCCGAGTTGAACCCGGGTGATGTGTTCGTGATTGAAACACCGGGTGGCGGTGGTTACGGAACTGCCGCCTGAACGTGACTCGCGCGCGCGCATGGCTGCTGGCAGTTGCGACCGTCTTCGTTATCGCTCTGATTGCCGTCTGGCAGGTGCCGCAGTACCTCGACTGGGTTCGCTATCGCGCATCGATCGAAGCGTTGGCGACGGCACGGCTCGGCCAGCCGGTTGAGATCCGTGGCGCGGTCAGTCTCAGTCTCCTGCCGCAGCCAGGTACTGACCGCGGCCCAGGTCGCTATCGGCGGTGCCGGCGGCGCGCAGACCTCCATTCACGTTGAGGCACTGCGATTGCGAGTGGCGCTGTGGCCACTGCTCACCGGTGGTATCGATGCACGCGAACTGGTGCTGCACGGCGCCGATATCCGCATGCCCTGGGATACCGATGCAGGCTTCCCGTCGTCGCGCACGCCGGCATGGCTGACGGCGTTCCACGCACGGATTGAGGAGGGCCGGCTGACCATAGGCCGGCTGGTGTTTACCGGCATCGAAGCGACACTGGCGTCGCGGGAAACCGGCGCCATGGCCGCATCCGGCAGTGCAAAATTCAATGGCCAGGACTGGAATTTTACCGCTCGCCTTACCGCTGCGGGGAACGACGGAGCGGCTGGTCTGAACATGTCGCTCGGTGGACAAGGCAAGGCGGCAGGACTTGGGGCTAGTTTCGCGGGACAGTTGGCGGCCGATGGTTCGCTGGTGGGCACCATCAGCACTCGAGGTCCCAACCTCGCCGTGTTGATGCCGTCGCCGTCCGTGCCGTTTCGTGCCGAAGGAAAACTAACGTTACGCGGCGGTCTGGTTGCGCTGGATGATCTCGCGCTGCAGATCGGCGATTCACCTGCCAGTGGCGCGGTCGCCTTGCGGGTCACGCCGGATCAGCGGCTCGACGTCGCCATTACCGCCAATCGATTGGATCTGGATGCCTGGCTGCCGGTCTTGCTGCACGCCGGGCCCACAATCGCCGGCGTCAACCTGCCAATCGGTATGGACTTCTCGGTGGAATTGGCGGCGTTGGGCGGTGGCGCACTGCAACATGTGCGGGCTGCGTTCGATCTGTCGAGCGGATATCTGGCCGTGCGCGGCGTCAGCGCGGTGCTGCCTGGCAATGGCCATCTTGACCTACAAGGCCGTGTGGCGCGGAACGATTTGTCCAACCCGCAGTTCGAAGGTGATGCGAAGCTCGATGCGCCGGTGCTGCGCGCCACCTTGCAGTGGCTGCACGATGCGGCACCAGCGTTACTGCCAGCCGATTATCTGTTGCGGCTGCCCGATGGAGTGTTGCAACGCGCAGCCTTGGCGGCGCATGTCGTCGTCGGCGGCAATGATCTCTCGTTGCAGCGCTTGGCTGGCAATGTCGACGGTTCCGCAGTCGTCGGCAGCGTGACGTTCAGGCGCGGTGCACCACTGGCAATAGCAGCTGATGTGTCGCTGGATCGATTGGCGCTCGAACCGTGGCTGGGCGGCCGGCTGCTTGATCCACGCGAACTCGCGAAGGCTCTGACGGGGCTCGATATCGCCTTACGGCTGGCAATTGGAACCACCGAGTTCAGCAATGTGTCGGCCAGGAATGTCGATGTCCAGGCAATGATGGCGAGTGGTGCTGTATCGTTGCGGCGGCTTGCTGGGATCATTGACGGCATCCGCCTGTCAGCGTCGGGTAATCTGGCCGCTGACGGCCGCATCAGCGAGGGCAAACTCGAACTCGCTGCCAATGACGCGACGCCGTTGTCCACCATGTTGCCGGCTAATTGGCGAGGCACACCGGCACTGTGGCATGGGCCGATCAATCTCACTGCGCAGGCTGACGGAGTGCCGGGGAAGCTTGGCCTTGATTTGAAATTGCGGCTCGCCGACGCGACGCTCGACGCACAGCCCATGATCGATATCACGTCGGGGAACTGGAATAGCGCGATGACATTGCGCCATCCGGGTGCGCGCCGGTTGCTGGCGTCGCTCGGCCTGCCCGAGCGCATCGGACTACCGGATCTCCCGGCCTGGATCGGCGATGGTTCCCTGTCATTGGTGGCAAACCTGAGCGGTACACCGAACCGGCTCGGTGCTGACAGCTTCGATCTGACCGCGGCGGCGCTCCATCTGGCAGGCAGGCTGGCGGTTGATGCAGCCAATGAAGAACCGCGAGTGACAGGGCAGGTGACTGCCGACAGGCTGCCCCTGCCTTTGCCGAACGGCGCTTCGAGTGTGCCGCTTCCGATTGGCATACTGCGCGGATGGCAGGCCGATGTCGGCGTCACGCTGCGCAGCATGTCGGGTGCAAGCGCCACTATCCTGCGCGACACGTCGGCAGTGGTCACGGTTTCCGACGGCGCGCTGAGAATTGGTCACCTGGACGGCGAACTAGCGGGTGGCAGGCTAACCGCCAACATCCTGTTCAACGGGGCAGCAAATCCGCCGACGCTGGCGCTTCAGGCGCGGGTCAGCAAGGCTCGGCTCGTTACCCCCTTGGCCAATACCCCAATCGATCTTGGCGCTGCAACGGTTGCGGCCGATATCGACGTGAGTGCCATTGGATACAGTCCTGCCACGATCCTGGCGACGCTTACCGGCCGGCTGTCGGCAAGGCTCACCGACGGCGCATTGACCGGCTTCGATCTGTTCGGCGTTCGGCAGGCCGTGCAACGGACCGACGCGGCCTCGGCGGAGAAGACAGCACGCGACGCCTTGATGTACGGCACGACAAGCTTCGATCAGCTCGACATCACCTGTGATATTGCGCAGGGCGACATTGCACTGAGAAAGGCATCGATGCGCAGCAGTGCCGGCGATGGGGTGATCAGTGGTGACATCAATCTGCCGACACAGTCCCTTGATCTTCTGCTGACGCTGCGCCCGGCGCTGGCCCATGCTCCGGACATTTCCATCCGCCTGGCGGGACCGCTGGACCAGCTCAGGCAGGTGCCAGAACTGGCCGGCCTGGCTCGCTTCGTTGCCGAGCGTGCACAATGACCACGCGGCGACTGGACAGGAGCGGTATCCCCGCGTAACGCTCGGGCAGACACGCCAGGGACTGCCATGCTCTTCGAATGCGATAAGACATCCAGCGAAAATATCTACAAGCTGCTGGTCTCCACTGTTGTGCCGCGGCCGATAGCGTGGGTGACGACGCGCGACATCGACGGGACAGTGAATGCGGCGCCATTCTCGTTCTTCAACGCCGTCTCCGGCAATCCGCCTGTCGTCGCCATAGGCATCGGCGGTAGGGCGCCGGGTGACGTGAAGGACACCGGTGGCAATATCAGGCGCACCGGGGAATTCGTGGTGAACCTGGTCAGCAATGCGCTGGCAGAAAAGATGAACATCACGGCGATCGATTTCGGCAAGGACGTGAACGAACTCGCCGAGTCAGGATTGACGACTGCGCCGTCCTCTAAGGTGAAACCGCCACGCATCGCGGAAAGTCCGGTGTCATTCGAGTGCGAACGGCTGGTTATCGTGGAAGTAGGGGTCGATCGAGCGGTCATTCTCGGCAAGGTGATCGCAATCCATGTGGCCGATCAGTTCGTGCTGGACGCGGCGAAGTGCTACGTGGATACGCCGAATTTGGAGCTGATCGGACGCATGCATGGCCGCGGATGGTACGCACGCACAACGGATCGGTTCGATATGCCCCGAATCGATGTCGCCGATTGGCCGCTGCGCAAAGCAGCGGAATAGTTCCTTGCTCGCGGACCGTTGACCTGACAGGCGTATCGCCCCGCCTTGGATGCGGAGTTGATTCCCGTTCGCGTGAGGCATGGCATCGCCATCTGCCGCCGGTCGTTTATCCGAAGATCCTCGGAACAAGGAGATTCATCCGATGAAAACGATGCGCACTTTGAGCTTTGCGGCGGCATTGGCGGTGGCGACCGCCGGGGCTGGCTTCGCTGCGACCAATAGTACCGACACCACGGCCACCGGCCCCGGCAGCGTGCAGACCACGATGACGCCGCCGAATTCGACGGCAGTCGCGCCACAGAATACCGTCGTTGGGCAAGGCGGTCAGTATGCGAACTCCGATGGGCCAGGCGAGAGGCACCCCGGGCAATTCGGGCGCCAATAGCGGCGGAGCTTCCGGCTCGAGCAGTGGTGGCACCAGCGGTAGCAGCCGTTAGATACGGCTAACCTAGACGCTAGAAACAGGGCCGGCGGGACACCGCCGGCCCTTGTTGCGTGTGCTGGTTACTACGTTGTAATTTCGGCCCCAGGACAGTGGGGAGCGGACAATGCGCAGAAACGGCCTTGGCGCGCCGGCTGCGGCCATACTTGCGCTGTTGACCGCGTGTACACCTCCACCGGAAGCACCGCCGCCCAATTACAAGAACGCGGATCACCCCGCATATGGCCCGGCTGAGTATAACAAGGACCGGGCGCAATGCCGCACCGCCAACACTCACCTGATTCCGGGCGGCGCCTACAGCGAACACGAGGAAATCGACCAGAAGGCGGTGGATAGTTGCATGGCCAGCCGCGGCTGGCGCTAAGCCGGCTCAGTCGGGCTGCAATAATCCGGCGCGCGGAGTTGCCGCGTGCTCCTTCAGGACCGAATCACTCCCCGGATCTACTTCCTTTAGCAGCACGTCGTAGCCCCACAGATCGGCGAGGTGTTGCAGCACGTAGCGCGCGTCACGCTCTTCCAGCAGTACGCGGTTGAGGGCGCGGTGATGCAGGATCAGCCGCCGATCGCCAGTGAGGTTCACGTCAACCACTTGGATGTCCGGCAGTGACCAAGCGATATCGTATTGCCGGGCCAGCGAGCGCTGGATCCGCCGATAGCCCCGTTCATCGTGGATCGCCTCCACGCGCAGGTTCGATTCATTCGCATCGTCCAGCACATGGAACAAGCCGAACTCGCGGATCAGCCGTGGGCTGAGATACTGCAGGATGAAGCTTTCGTCGCGATAGTTGGCCCACACGTCGCGCAATACCGCCATCGGGTCTGCATTGCCTGCGATGTCCGGGAACCACTGTTGGTCCTCGGCCGTGGGTTCGGTGCAGATGCGCTCGATGTCCCGCATCATCGCGAAGCCGAGGGCATAAGGATTGATCCCGGAGTAGCGCGGATCGTCGAAGTCCGGCTGGAACACTACGTTGGTGTGCGAGCGCAGAAACTCCACCATGTTGCCGTCTGTCAGCAGGCCCTTCTCATGCAGCCTGTTCATGATGCGATAGTGCGTGTATGTGGCGCAGCCTTCGTTCATCAGCTTGGTCTGCTGCTGCGGATAAAAATACTGCGCAATGATGCGCACAATGCGCAGGATTTCACGCTGCCAGGGCTGTAGGCGCGGCGCGGTCTTTTCCAGGAAATAGAGGATGTTCTCCTGGGGGAGCTGCAACAGCGCGCGGCGGCGATCTTCCGCCGTCGTGTCTTCCTTGGCGGTCTCGCGACCAGGAACCGTCCGCCAGAGATCATTGAACACACGCTCGTCGTGCTCGCGGCGCTCCTGCTCCCGCTTCGCCTCGGAGCGCAGATCGGCAGCGCGAGGGCGTGGATAGCGATGCACCCCGTGCGTCATCAGCGCATGGGCCGCGTCCAACAGGCGTTCTACCTGTCCTTCGCCATAGCGTTCCTCGCAACGCGCGATGTAGTCGCGGGCGAATTCCAGATAGTCGAGAATGCCGGCCGCATCGGTCCACTGCCGGAATACGTAGTTGTTCTTGAAAAAATGGTTATGCCCGAATGCCGCGTGGGCAATCACCAGCGTCTGCATCGTCGCCGTGTTCTCTTCCATGATGTAGCTGATGCATGGATTGGAATTGATCACGACCTCGTAGGCGAGCCCCTGCATGCCAGCGCGATACAAAGCCTCGTTGCGGGCAAAGTGCTTGCCAAAGGACCAATGCTTGTAGAACAGCGGCATGCTGATCGAAGAGTAAGCATCGAGCATCTGCTCGGCGCTGATAACCTCGATCTGGTTGGGATAGACATCCAGCCCCAACTCATCGACCGCGATGCGCTCGATAGCGTCATGCACACGCTGGATGGTGCCGAATTCCCAGTCCGCCCCTTCGAACAGCGGACGTTCGGTGCGCGCACCCGTGGCGATGTCGCTCATGTCGCGTCTGCCTCCGCCGTTGCCTGCTTCTTGGCGAAGAGCTCGCGGAACACCGGATAGATGTCGCGCCTATGCCCCACTTTGCGCATTGCCATAGGCGCGCCCGATTTGCAGATCGCCGAATAGGTCTGCCACAGGTCGGAATCGCGGCGGATGAAGCCGGGCGGGAAATGCTCGGAGTCACGGCCCACTTCCAGATAGGCATAATACTGGCAGGCCGGAAGGATGCTCCCAGTCAGCAGTGCCGCCGTCTTGTCGTTATCGGACGCGGTGTTGTCGCCATCGGACGCCTGCGCCGCGTAGATGTTCCACGAGTCCGGGCTGTAACGTTCGTCGACAATGCGCTCCATCTCCTCGAGCGCGGTGGAGACAACGGTGCCGCCGGTCTCCGGCGAGTGGAAGAATGTATCCTCGTCCACTTCCTGTGCCTGATGGGTATGGCGGATGAACACCACGTCGACATGCTTGTAGCGGCGCTTCAGGAAAATATAGAGCAGCACATAGAACCGCTTCGCCAGATCCTTCATGTGCTCGGTCATCGAGCCGGAGACGTCCATCAGGCAGAACATCACTGCCTGCGCCACCGGCTTCGGCTGCGCCTCGAACCGGCGATAGCGCACGTCGAGTGGATCGATATACGGGATCAGCCCGGTACGGCGCAGCTTGCGCGCCAGTTCCTCTTCCAGCTCCAGGCGCCTCGCCTGCTCTGCGCCGTCGGGGTCCAGCGCGGCGATCTCGTCGCGCAGTTGCTGGATTTCATGTGGCTTCGGCCGCTTCAGGGCGATACGCCGCGACAGGCTGTTTCGCACCGTGCGCAACAGCGCGAGGTTGGCCGGCGAACCCGACACAGAATAGCCGGCGCGATGCCAACTTACGCTCTCCGTGTCCACCACGCGGCGTTTCGCGAGATCCGGCAGTTCCAGGTCTTCCAGGAACAGATCGACGAATTCGTCACGCGACAGCGCGAAGCGGAAGTCGTCCTGACCATCGCCGTCCGGGCTGCCTTCCGCGCCTCCGCCACCGGCGCCACCTTGCGGGCGCGGGATGGTATCGCCTTCGATGTACTGCTTGTTGCCGGGCAGCAGATGATCGCGCAGGCCGCCAGTCGGGCTGCGATGGAACGATGGCTCATGCACGCCCTGAGCGGGCAGGGCGACCTCGCCAGCTTGATCGGCGTCCTTGATGCTGCGGCTCGCCGAGCTTTCGTGCACCGCCTTGCGGATCAGTGACTTGGCGCGGCGCATAAAGCGCTGCCGGTTGGCGAGATTCTTCCCGCTGGGATTGAGACGGCGGTCAACGATGTGCATTGAGATGCCTTGTCAGGGCGGGGTCCCTGTCACCCCGCCTGCTTGACGCGCATGTACCACTCGACCAGGCGGCGAACCTGCCGCTCGGTGTAGTCACGCGCGACCATGCGATCCACGAACTCCGCGTGTTTCTTCTCGCTGTCGCTGTCCTTCTTCGAGCCGAAGCTGATCACTGGCAGCAGTTCCTCGACCTGGCTGAACATGCGGCGCTCGATGACTTCGCGGATCTTCTCGTAGCTGGTCCAGGACGGGTTCTTGCCATTGTTGTTGGCGCGCGCCCGCAGGCTGAACTTCACCACCTCGTTGCGGAAGTCCTTCGGGTTGGCGATGCCCGCGGGCTTCTCGACCTTGGTCAGTTCCTGATTCAGCAGCTCACGATTCATCAGCTGACCGGTATCAGGATCCTTGAAGTCGATATCCTCGATCCACGCATCGGCATAGGCAACATAGCGATCAAACAGGTTCTGTCCGTAGTCGTGGTACGACTCGAGGTAGGCCTTTTGAATCTCATTGCCAATGAATTCGGCGTAACGCGGTGCAAGCTCGCCCTTGATGAATTCAAGATAGCGCTTCTCGGTCTCGGTCGGCAGCTGTTCGCGGCGGATCGACTGTTCCAGCACGTACATCAGGTGCACCGGATCGGCGGCAACTTCCGTGGTGTCGTGGTTGAACGTCGCCGCGAGCACCTTGAAGGCGAATCGCGTGGAGGCGCCATCCATGCCTTCCTCGACGCCGGCCGCGTCCTTGTATTCCTGCAAGCTGCGGGCGCGCGGGTCTGTCTCCTTTAAACTCTCGCCGTCATAGACCCGCATTTTGGCAAACAGCGTGGAATTCTCGTGCCGGCGCAACCGGGTCAGCACCGAAAAGCGCGCCAGCATTTCCAGTGTGGCGGGCGCGCAAGGCGACTCCGCCAGTTCCGAACCGCGCACCAGCTTGTCATAGATCTTCTGCTCTTCCGTCACCCGCAGGCAGTAAGGAACCTTGATGACATAGATGCGGTCGATGAAGGCTTCGTTGTTGCGGTTGTTCTTGAAGCTCTGCCACTCCGCCTCGTTGGAGTGTGCCAGGATTATCCCCTGGAACGGGATCGCACCGATGTTTTCAGTGCCGATGTAGTTGCCTTCCTGCGTCGCGGTCAGCAACGGGTGCAGCATCTTGATCGGCGCCTTGAACATCTCGACGAATTCGAGCAGTCCCTGGTTGGCGCGATTGAGGCCGCCGGAATAACTGTACGCATCAGGATCGTTCTGCGCATGCAACTCCAGCTTGCGGATATCCACCTTTCCCACAAGCGATGAGATGTCCTGGTTGTTCTCGTCACCCGGTTCGGTTTTCGCCACGGCGATCTGCCGCAGGCGCGATGGCTGGAGCTTGGCGACCCGGAAGCGCGAGATGTCGCCATCAAACTCATCGAGTCGCTTGATGCACCAGGGGCTCATCAGCCCTGTCAGGCGGCGCAGCGGAATGCCGTAACGATCCTCCAGCATCGCGCCCATGCGTTCTGGATTGAACAACCCGAGCGGACTCTCAAACACCGGACTCAACTGATCGCCGGCCTTCAGCACATAAACGGGATGCGCTTCCATCAGTGCCTTCAACCGTTCGGCGAGTGACGACTTGCCGCCGCCGACCGGGCCAAGAAGGTACATAATCTGCTTGCGCTCTTCGAGCCCTTGGGCGGCGTGGCGCAGGAATCCGACGATACGCTCTATCGTCTCTTCCATGCCGTAGAACTCGGAAAACGCCGGATACACCCGGATTGTCCGGTTCATAAAGATGCGCCCAAGTCGCGCATCCTTCGCCGTATCCACCATCTCGGGTTCGCCGATGGCCGAGAGCAGACGTTCGGTCGCCGTCGCGTACATCATCGGGTTTTCGCGACACGCTTCAAGATACTCAGGAAGCGTCAACTCCGCTTCGCGATTTGCCTCGAAGCTTCTGGCGTAGGCTGAGAAGAGGTCATCGACCGGATACATCGGCCGCTCCGTCGGTAAGGGTGACACCGCTGGCTCTGATGCAAGATAGGTGCGAGCGTAGCGTATGGTGTGCCTGTCGCGTGAATGTTTTTTTGTTCAGCCCTGCACATTGCAGGCTTGGAGTGTCGGAATCCGATTCGGGCATCATCGCCTCCTGCGCATAGCGGCGCTGCAAATCACAAGGTGACGAAGCGTGGTGACTTTGTGGCAGTTCACGCCGACGTGGCATGTGAACGGATCCAGGTGTCCTCGTATCGGCGGCAGCCAAGCCCCGGCACCCGGCCGCCGGCATATCACTGCCGATACCCTGGTTGGGGTATTTTATAGTTTATCTTCAATGTGTTAATGGGATAGTCTTTGGGCGGACCAAGGCCACCGACAGGCGTTGGCCGCAGCGCCAGAGCACGAGCAGACGGATCTGCGGCCGGTAGCCGGATTTCCAATGAGCTGAGACCGTTGCAATATTGCCTCACACCCACGCCTCCGTCTGCGGCGGCAAATGGCGCCAAATCCTCCAAGTGTACAACTGCATTTCTAACGCCGCGTTAACCACACCGCGTTTTTCTCGCGCATGAATTGGATCGAGTCGCGGTGGGTTTGGCTACGGCGTTTCCCACTTCGTTGCGCAAATCGGTCGCTCGACAACGCGCGAATTATGGGCTGGCTGCTGGCTTCATGGCGCCAATTGCCCAGCCCCTGTGCAACTGTCAGGTATTATTCGGGTCCTGCCGGTCGCGCGCGGCGGCGATGACCCGTTGCTCAACGGTTCCATCCGAGGCTGGCGGCGTGCCGTTGCCGAGCAGCCGCACCGTGCGGCGCACCTGATCGAAATATTGGCGGCATGCGTCGCATCGCACCAGATGCCACCACATGCTCAGGCGCATGCGTACTGGCGTCACGCGTTCCATATAGTCGGTCACCAGCTCGCTCATGTCCCGGCACGTCGGCACGCGATCGAATCCCTTCAAAAGGCGCTACGATTCCCTGTAACTCGGTATGCGACAATACGTTACTCACACTATGCAGGGTTTCAGCGACACACCGCCAGCGTCCGGGGCAGCACGCCATGCGTCAGACCGAATTCGACCACCCGGAATTCCTGGCGCAGCTTCGCAGCGGCGACGAACGCGCCTACCGGAAACTGATTCGTCGCTTCCACGCCTCGCTCGTCGGCGTGGCCTCATCCATCATCGGCAGCCGCGCACAGGCCGAGGAAGTCGTCCAGGACGCCTGGCTGGCCGTCTTCTCGGGCATTGGCGCCTTTGAAGGCCGCTCCAGCGTCGTCACATGGCTGTTCAGCATCGTCCTGAACCGTGCGCGGACACGCGCTTCGCGAGAAGGCCGCCTGGTGGGTCTGCCCGCGCTGCTGGAGGGGACCAACCCCGGCGGCCGGGCCGTCCCGCTGACCGAGTTCAAGCCGGACGGCCATTGGGTCGAGGCGCCGAGGCTGTGGGACGAACTTGACCCCGAGCGCATTGTTGGCGGCCGGCAGTTGTGGCTCCATGTGATGGAGGTTGTCGAGCGCTTGCCCAACGGCCAGCGCGCCGTCCTGATCCTGCGCGATATGGAAGGTTGCGAGGCGGAAGATGCCTGCACACTGCTGGGCATCAGCGCGGAGAACCAGCGCGTGCTGTTGCATCGTGCGCGTGGCCGCGTCCGCCAGACGATTGATGCGCTTACCGGGATGGAGCGAGCGGCCCGGGTCGCTTCGCCGGCGGGCAAGCGAGGCGGTATCGCCGGCTCGACGGTACGGCGCGTGATCGCCTGGGCTCGCGCATGGCGCGGCGCCGCGGGTCCGGCTATGGCATAACGCCAGCGTCCCGTCGCAAGGTGCGGCGAGGATTTTTTCACAGGGGGAAGCATGGCAACACGCAAGGGAAAGTCGGCACGACCGGCCCGCAAGGCGGCGCCGGCGAAGCAGCCAGCAGGGCGTCTGGCCACCGCACCGGCCGCGGCGCCGGTCAGCAGCAACAATCCGAACCGGCTGCTACGCGAGGCGGCCTGGAGTGCCATGTTCGGCCGTCTCGATTCGAAGAACCCGTTCACGCGCTAGTTCGGCGCGATCGAGCAGTGGAGCAGTCCACCGCTGACATACGCGCGGCCGGGCAGAGCGTGCCGCTGGATTGGGATGCGCTGGCGACGCATCTGGCGGCGCATGGGTTGCGGTTGGATCGCGATCCGCCGCCACGCCAGTTCGCCGGGGGACTGGCGAACCTCAATTTTCTGATCCATGTCGATGGCAAGCCGGCGGTGCTGCGCCGTCCGCCGCTCGGTGAATTGCCGGCGGGCGCTTACGACATGTCGCGCGAATTCCGTATCCTGGCGCGCCTGCCCGATGCGCTGCCGTTCGTGCCGCGCGGCCTGTTCCTGGGTACAGACGCATCGATCATCGGCGCGCAGTTCCAGATCATCGAATACCGCGAGGGCTTGGTGATCCGCGAACACATCCCAGCCGAGCTTTCAGGCCGTCCGGAAGTCGGCGCTCGCCTGTCGCAGGTGTTGCTGGAGACCATTGTGGCAATCCATGCGGTGGATGCTGGCGCGGTCGGGCTGGGCGATCTTGGCCGGCCCGCCGGATTTCTGGCGCGCGCGGTCGCGGGCTGGCGCAAGCGCGGCTTGGCGGTACTGGAAGCCGGCACCGAGGCACTGCACGCGGATATGGGCACCTGGCTTGAGCAGCATCTGGTGCCTGATGGCCAGCCGGCGCTGCTGCATAACGACTTCAAGCTGAACAACATGATCCTGAACCCGCGCGATCTGTCGCCGGTTGCGGTGGTGGACTGGGACCAAGGCACGCGCGGCGATCCGCTGTTCGATTTCGCCACGCTGCTGAGCTATTGGGTGCACGAAGACGATCCGCCCGCGCTGCACGATATGGCACAGATGCCGGCCGATGAAGGTGGCTTTTGGCCGCGCGAGCAGGCGGTGGCGGCCTATGCCGCGCTGAGTGGCCGCGATGTCTCCAACTTCCTGTTCCACCGTGTGCTGGCGATGTACAAGCTAGGCATCATCTTCCTGCAGCTTGGCTATCGCTGGCGTAGCGGCGCAACGACCGAACCTCGCTACGCGGGCCTGACCGCCATCGGCACCGGCATCGTCGAATTCGCCCACGAAATCGCGCATGGACGTGCATTCTGAATATATTTCCTGCCGCCTGCGCAGGAGTGACAGGGACCGCACATGGACTTCTCGCTCACGCCTGAACTGCAAGATCTGCAGCAGCGCACGCGCGCCTTCATCCGCGACAAAATCCTTCCGCTGGAAACCGATCCTCGGCAGACCGCGCACGGCCCCACCGAGGACTTCCGCCGCGAACTTGTGGCGCTAGGCCGCGACGCCGGGCTGATTGCGCCACACGCGTCGCCCGAATACGGCGGTCTCGGGCTTAACAATGTCGGCAAAGCGGTGGTGTTCGAGGAAGCCGGCTATTCGTTGCTCGGCCCGGTCGCAATGCACATCTTCGCGCCAGACGAGGGCAACATCCATTTGCTGGAAGTCGTCGCCACGCGCGAGCAGAAGGAACGCTGGCTCCGTCCGCTCGCGCGCGGCGATATCCGCTCGTGCTTCTGCATGACCGAGCCGGCGCCAGGCGCAGGTTCCGATCCCGCCGCGCTCAACACGACGGCAGTGAAAGACGGCAATCACTGGGTGATCAACGGCACCAAGTGGTTCATCACCGGCGCCGAGGGCGCCGGCTTCGCCATCATCATGGCGAAGGGCGAGGACGGCGCGGCGACGATGTTCCTCGCCGACATGGATCAGCCCGGCGTCGAGATCGTGCGGACCATGCACAGCATGGACCAGGCCTTTGCCGGCGGCCACGCGGTCGTGCGGTTCAACGACCTGCGTGTTCCGGCCAGCGACATTCTCGGCGAACCCGGCAAGGGCTTCCGCTACGCGCAGGTCCGTCTGGCGCCGGCGCGGCTGACGCATTGCATGCGCTGGCTCGGCGCGGCGCGGCGCGCGCACGACATCGCCGCTGGCTACGCGCGCGAGCGCGAGGTGTTCGGTGCCAAGCTGGTGAACCACGAAGGCGTCGGCTTCATGTTGGCCGATAACGAGATCGATATCCGCATGAGCCGCCTGTCGATCTGGCACACCGCCTGGGTGCTCGATCAGGGTGCGCGCGGCACAACCGAATCATCGATGGCGAAGGTGTTCTGTTCCGAGGCGATCTGGCGCGTGGTCGATCGCTGTGTGCAGGTGCTCGGCGGCCAGGGCGTCACCGGCGAGACGTTGGTGGAGCGCATCTTCCGCGAGGTACGCGCGTTCCGTATCTACGATGGTCCCTCCGAGGTGCATCGCTGGTCGCTGGCGCAGCGGATCGCGCGGCATGGACCGAACTGGTGAGCGAGTTCGACCTCACCGGCAAGGTCTGTATCGTCACCGGCGCTGGCCGCGGCATAGGCCGCGGCATGGCGGAAGCATTGGGTCGGCATGGCGGCTTCGTCGTCCTCGTGGGCCGCACACAGGCAACGCTCGATGAAGCGGCGACGGCCATCGGCGATCGCACCATGGTGCAGGTGGCCGACGTGTCACGCGAAGCCGATGTCGTGGCACTGCGCGACGCGGTGCTCGCGCGCTGTGGCCGCATCGACGTGCTGGTGAATAACGCCGGTGTCAACCCGATCTTCCGTGGCATCGAGCGCATCAGCCTGGAGGACTGGCAGCAGATCATCGACGTGAACCTGACCGGCGTATTCCTGTGCTGCAAGCATCTGGGCGGAGCGGTGGGGCAAGGCGGCTCGGTCATCAACGTCAGTTCGGTGGCGGGGCACGGTGGTCTGCCGCGCTCGGTGCCGTACTGTGCGTCGAAGGGGGGCGTGGAACTGCTGACCAAGGCGCTGGCGTTGGACTGGGCGAAGCGCGGCGTGCGCGTGAACACCCTGGCGCCGGGATGGGTGGATACCGATCTGACGCACGGCCTGCTGGAACACAACGTGCACGGCAAGCGCCTGCTGGATCACACCCCGATGGGCCGTTTCGCGGTGCCGCAGGATATGGCGGGCGGTGTGGTCTTCCTGGCGTCAGACGCGTCCGCATTCATGACCGGGCAGAGCCTGGTGATCGATGGTGGCTGGGGCGCCGAGTAGCCGCCGCCCGATCGCATGCGCGAAGCCAATCCGCTAGCCTCATCCTAACCAGATCAGGAGACCGATCATGACCGAAGCCTGCATCATTGGCTGGGCGCATTCGCCATTTGGCAAGCTGGATGATCCGGATATCGAAGCTCTGATCGGCCGCGTCGCCGGTGCGGCGATCGAGGATGCCGGCATCGCGCCGGCCGATATCGAGGCCAGCTTCGTCAGCCTGTTCAACAATGGTTTTTCCAAGCAGGACTTTCCCGCGTCGCTGGTGTTGCAGCACGTGCCGGAACTGCGCTTCCGCCCGATCACCCGCTACGAAAACGCCTGCGCCTCTGGGTCGGCCGCGGTGCATGGCGCACGCGACTTTCTCGCCGCCGGCCGGGGACGCTTCGCGCTGGTCATTGGCGTGGAGAAGATGACTGCCACCCCCGGTCCCGAAATCGGCGACATCCTGCTGAAGGCCAGCTACCAGAAGGAAGAAGCCGACATCCCAGCCGGGTTCGCCGGTGTGTTCGGCCGTATCGCCGAGCGCTATTTCCAGCGCTACGGCGACCAGTCAGACGCGCTCGCGGCCATTGCCGCGAAGAACCACAAGAACGGCGTGGATAACCCCTATGCGCAAATGCGCCGTGACCTCGGCTTCGATTTCTGCCGCCATGTCAGCGAGAAGAACCCGTACGTCGCACCGCCGCTGAAGCGAACCGACTGCTCGCTGGTATCCGACGGCGCCGCCGCCCTGGTGATGACCGACGAGGAAACCGCACGCACGATGGGCAAGGCCGTGCGCTTCCGCGCCGCGGTGCAGGTGAACGACTACCTGCCAATCAGCAAACGCGACATCACGCGCTTCGAGGGCGCAGCGGAAGCGTGGCAACGTGCATTGGACGCCGCGAACCTGAAACTCGACGAACTGTCCTTCGTTGAATCGCACGACTGCTTCACTATCGCCGAGTTGCTGGAATATGAGGCGATGGGTCTGACCGCGCCTGGCCAAGGCGCGCGCGCCGTGCTGGAAGGCTGGACAGCAAAGGATGGCCGTCTGCCGGTCAATCCATCGGGCGGATTGAAGGCCAAGGGACATCCTATCGGCGCCACAGGCGTGTCCATGCACGCGATCACCGCGATGCAGCTCACCGGCCAGGCCGGTGCGATGCAGTTGCCGAAAGCCGACGTCGCGGGCGTGTTCAACATGGGCGGCGCGGCAGTGGCGAACTACGTCTCGATCCTGGAGGCGGTTCGCTGATCCCAACCAGCAACCTCGCGCATCTGCTGTTGCAGACCGCGCGTCGGTTCCCTGATCGGCCGGCGCTCATCTCGCGCGAGCAAACCTGGACCTGGGCGCAATTCGCATCGCGGGTCCAGCGTGCCGCCGGCGCATTGTCCGAACGAGGCGTGCAGCATGGCGATCGCATCCTGCTGCACGCGCGCAATTCCAACGCCGTGCTCGAAACGATGTTCGCATCATGGATGCTTGGCGCGGTGTGGGTTCCGACGAACTTCCGGCTGACACCGACCGAGGTCGCGTATCTGGCACAATCGTCCGGTGCCGCAGTGCATATCTTCGACGATGCATTTCCGGATCACGTGGCTGCGGCGCGCGCGGATAATCCAGGCGCGCGTGTGCATCTCGCCATTAGCGAATGGGATGAACTCGCCACATCGGGCCGCACCATCGAAAACCCAGCGGATGTCGATCGCGACCATCCTGCATGGTTTTTCTACACCTCCGGCACGACAGGCCGCCCCAAGGCCGGCATCCTGACGCACGGCCAGATGGAATATGTCATATGCAACCATCTGTGCGACCTGATGCCAGGCACCACCGAGCAGGACGCATCGCTGGTGGTGGCGCCGCTGTCGCATGGCGCCGGCATCCACGCGCTCAGCCAGGTGGCACGTGGGGCGCCCAGCGTGCTGCTGTCAGGCGAGCGGCTGGATTGCGCCGAGGCCTGGCAACTAATTGAGCGTTATCGCATCAGCAACATGTTCACCGTGCCGACGATACTGATCATGCTGACCCGGCACGAAGCTGTCGATCAGCACGACCATTCGTCGCTGCGCTATGTGATCTATGCCGGTTCGCCGATGTATCGCGCCGATCAGCAGTATGCGCTGCGCAAACTGGGCAATGTGCTGGTGCAGTATTTCGGCCTGGGCGAGGTGACCGGCAATATCACCGTGTTGCCCCCCGAGCTGCATAGCATCGACGACGACATGAAGGTGGGGAGCTGCGGTTTTCCGCGCACCGGCATGGATATCGCGATCCTGGATCTCGATGGTGCGCGATTGCCGGCCGGCACCACAGGCGAGATCTGCGTGCGCGGCCCCGGTGTATTCTCTGGTTACTATAACAACCCGGACGCCACCGCCCAGGCCACACGCTTCGGCTGGTTTCACACCGGCGATCTCGGCCATGTGGACGAACAGGGCTTCGTCTATATCACCGGCCGCGCGTCCGATATGTACATCTCCGGCGGCTCCAATGTGTATCCACGCGAGATCGAAGAGGTGCTGCTGACCCATCCGTCGGTGGCCGAGGCTTGTGTCGTCGGCATGCCCGATCAACGCTGGGGTGAAAGCGGCGTCGCGGTACTGGTGCTGGCCGAGGGCGCGCACGCCACGGATGCCGAACTGCTGGCGCATCTGGATGGCCGGCTGGCGAAATACAAATGGCCGGCGCGCTTTGCGTTCTGGCCGGAACTTCCCAAGTCTGGTTACGGCAAGGTCGCCAAGCGCGACGTGAAACGCCTGTTGGAGGAGACCGCGTGATGCACGATATCACTGCCATCCAGGACTACCACGCGCACGTCTATTACGACCCATCGACCAAGGAAAAGGCTGCGCAACTGCGGCAGTGGGTGGAAGAGCGATTCGCCGGCCGGATGCGCATGGGAAGCTGGCACGACAAAGAGGTCGGCCCGCATGTGCAGGCGATGTATCAGATCGCCTTCCCGCCCGACCTGTTTCCCACCCTGGTGCCGTTCCTGATGATGAACCGGATGGGGCTGACCGTCCTGGTGCATCCGCAGTCCGGCCGCCCACGCGACGATCACACGCTGAATGCGATGTGGATGGGTGAGGTGTTGCCGGTCAAGCGGGAGGTACTGCGCGAAGCCGGGTAACCAGTGACCAGCTTCAACGCCTGATCGCCGACCGATACAGTTCGTCGGTGAAATCCGGTGCGACATCGCCGGTCATGCGTTCGCGCAATACGTTGAGATCCGCCTGGAACAGATCTGCGCTGATCCGCCCGGCAATCACCGGGATGTCCCGCTTCATGCTCGGGACATCGCCGATCGGCAGCCCGAAACTGACAAAGCCCGCAGGGTTCTGTACGTGGATGTGCCGCAACAGCGGCGATGCGTCCGCCGTTCTTCCCAGCAGCTCGTGCCCACTGCCGAGATACGGCGCGCTGCCAAGCATCGCGTCCAGTTCTGCCTCTGGTGGCGCGTAACGATCACGCCACAGCAGTATTTGCCCGGCGAAATCGCGCAGCTCCGGCCGTGAGGTCAGATCGCACGAATAGCCGGTGCCCGCGATCACAAAATCCAGGCGGTACGTCGTCCCATTGACAGTGGCATCCACCTGGCCGTCGCGTTCTGCGGCACCTGTCCACAGCTGCCGACAGGTGCAGATGGAAATTGCGGAATTGGACCACGCGTTCGATGGCATCCGTCGTCGGCGTTGATCCCGCACGGAAGAAGCGGATCGCCTGTTGCCAGCGATCCGCATCCGGAAGCTGGTGGTAATTGTCATAGGCACCAGCAAACCCTCGGGCGCGCGTCACCGGGGTCGCCGCGATCGTATCGCGCCGGGCAAACAGATGAACCTCTGCGGCACCATGTTCCAACGCCACCCCTGCCGCATCGAAAGCGGCGGCCGCCGCGCCGATCACACCGACGCTCTTGCCGCGCAAAGCGGCGAAGTCGATCGCATCCTCGGTATGCGCATAAAGCGCGGGCGATAGATGCTCGGTCAGCACATCCGGAATGAAGCGGCCGCCGCCTCCGGGAAACCCTGTCGCGAGAACGATCTTCCTGGTGGACTCTGTTGCTGCGCCATCAGGTGCATCGAGGTGCAACATGAAATGGTCCCCGGCTGGCTCGATCCGGTTCAGCCGTGTCCGATAGCGCGGATCGATGCCGAGGAACCGCTTGTACCAGCTCAGGTAGTCAGCCCACTCCAGCCGCTTGATCCGCTCGATGGCGGCGTAGGCCTGCTCGCCGTGACGCGCCTCATACCAGGCCTGGAAGCTCAGAGCCGGGATACCGAGTTCTGGCCCTGGCAGGGTCTTCGGCGTCCGCAACAGGTTCATCCGCGCGGCGTTCAGCCAAACACCGGCGCGTTGCTCGTCCGGCGCGGCCTCGAGCACCGTGACCTTGCCGATCCCGGCGCGGCGCAGCGCGAACGCCAGCGCGCAGCCGGTCTGGCCGCCGCCGATGATGGCAACGTTATGCTCGATGCCGGATCGATTTGGGACCCAGTTGGCGGGATCGGGACCGATCAGCCGAAGGGCTGCCCGCGCGTCTCGGTCAGGATCGGATGGTTGGTTCATGGGATGTCTCCTGACTGGTCGATGGCCCGCGGCACGACATGCATTGCGACGATGAGCCATGCAATCATGACGCGGCCAACCGCGCCCCATCTGCTTGACAACCCCCGGTGCGGCTTCATCATCCGGTCATCTGGGGAGAAGTCCCAAAGGGATTGTGAATGTCCAGCCTCGATCGGTGTCTGAACGTCTATGACCTGCGTGCCGCCGCGAAACGCCGTCTGCCAAGGGCCGTGTTCGAATTCGTCGATCGAGGCAGTGAGGACGGCGTCGCCGTCGCTAACAACCGCAATGCCTTCGAGCGTATCAAACTTCGCCATCGCGCTCTGGTCGATGTGTCGGGCCGCACCATGAACACCGACACTGTTCGGCAAACCCGTTTCGATGCCGATGGCGATCGCACCCACCGGGGCCGCCGGCCTTTGCTGGCACGAAGGCGAGCTGGAACTGGCCAAGGCCGCCGCGAAGGCGAAGATCCCTTTCACGCTGGCCACCGGCGCGATGACTTCGATGGAGAAGATCGCCGAAGAGGCCGGCCCCGCCGTTGGCGGCCGCCTGTGGTTCCAGCTCTATGTCTGGAACAAGCGCGAGATGTCCTACCAGCTTATCGATCGCGCGCATCGGGCCGGGTTCGAGGCGCTGATCGTTACCGTCGATACCATCGTGCCACCGAACCGCGAGTACAACACGCACAACGGCTTCGAGCTGCCGTTCACGCCGAACATGACGTTCACGCTGGATATCATGCGGCACCCGGTGTGGTTCGCCAAGGTGCTGATGAAGTACTTCACCACCATCGGCATGCCGCGCAACGAGAACTACCCCGACGAATACAAGCGGATGTCGCGCTACGATCCTACTACGGCGCAGATGGTGCGGCAGGATTCGCTGAACTGGGATGACATCAAGATCTTCCGCGATCAAGTGGCCTGGCATCCTGATGATCAAGGGCATCAACCGGCCGGACGATGCACTGAAAGCGATCGAATACGGCGTCGACGGCATCGTCGTGTCGAACCACGGCGGCCGCAACATGGACAGCGTCGTCGCCTCGATCGATGTGCTGCCGGAGATCGCCGAGGCCGTCGGCGATCGGCTCACTGTGATCCTGGATTCCGGCGTGCGCCGCGGCTCCGACATCGCCAAGGCATTGGCACTCGGCGCGAAGGCGGTGCTGACCGGCCGCGCCACGCTGTATGGCACCGCTGTCGGCGGCGAGGCTGGCGCGTTCAAGGCGATCAACCTGATCCGCAACGAGCTCGACAAGACGATGGCCTATACCGGCTGCCGTTCGGTCGAGGAGGTGACAACCGACATCTTCTTCGGCGGACGCCAAGGCAACCGGATGTTCGACCGCGTGATGGACATGGATACCGTGTGATGGCCAATCTCGATCGCTGCCTGAACATCTGGGATCTGCGCGCCGCGGCAAAACGGCGCTTGCCGAAGGGCGTGTTCGAATTCGTCGACCGTGCGACCGAGGACCACATCGCGGTCGCCAACAACCGTTCGGCCTTCGAACGCATCAAGCTGCGCCATCGCGCACTGGTCGATGTTTCGGGCCGCAGCGTCGCCACCACGCTGTTCGGCAAACCCGCCGCCTTCCCGATGGCGATCGCACCAACCGGGGCCGCCGGTCTGTGCTGGCACCAGGGCGAACTGGAACTCGCGCGCGCCGCGGCCGCGGCGCAAGATCCCGCTGACGCTATCGACCGCGTCGATGACCGGCATGGAAAAGATCGCCGCCGTCGGCGGCCGTCTGTGGTTCCAGCTTTATGTCTGGAAGCAGCGCGAATTGTCGCATCAGCTCATCGAGCGCGCCAACCGCAACGGCTTCGAGGCGCTGATCGTCACGGTCGATTCACCCGTCGCGGGCGAACCGCGAATACAACACGCATAACGGCTTCGGCCTGCCGTTCAGTCCAACGCCGCGCTTCCTGCTCGACATCGTACGGCATCCGTCGTGGACCACCGGCGTGCTGATGAAATACTTCTCGTCACAGGGCTTCCCTCGGCACGAGAATTATCCCGAGGAATACCAGAAATCGATCCTCAGCGGCGTCGGCTCGCGCGATGCACTGCGCGCTGATTCGCTGAACTGGGATGACATCGTGAAGTTCCGCGACATGTGGCCAGGCGTGCTGATGCTGAAGGGCGTCAATCGGCCGGATGATGCGATCAAGGCGCTCAGCTACGGCATCGACGGTATCGTCGTGTCGAACCACGGTGGCCGCAACATGGACAGCGCGGCGGCAACGCTCGACGTGCTGCCGGACATCGCCGAGGCCGTCGGCGACAAGATGACGCTGATCCTTGATTCCGGCGTGCGCCGCGGCTCCGACATCGTCAAGGCACTGGCGCTGGGTGCGAAAGCGGTGCTGACCGGACGCGCGACACTCTATGGCACGGCAGTCGGCGGCGAGGCTGGCGCACTGAAGGCAATCAACATCCTTAAGAACGAGGCCGACAAGACGATGGCCTATACCGGCTGCCGTACTGTCGATGAGGTCACGCCCGACATCTTCTGGGGCTATCGCGGCGACAACAGGTTGATGAACGCCGCCTGAATCTATTTGCCGCGGATAGCCGCCTCGCCGAATGCAAGGCCGGCGCCCAGCATGATCGCGCCGGCGGCCAACGTGGAGATGGTCAATCCGATCATCGCCCCTGCGAACAACGGTACCTCGGGCTGCCGCGGTTCGTCTGGCTCTTTCGCTCTGCGCATCATCGCCATTCGACTCCAATGTTGCTAAACATGCAATCCGCTGCCGCGGGATCGGATGCGGCTGAAGGAGGTTGGCGTGAGGATCGGCGTTCCCAAGGAAATCAAGACCCACGAATACCGGGTGGGCCTCACGCCCGCAGGCGCACGCGAACTGGTCATGCACGGCCATCAGGTGAAGGTGCAGCACGACGCTGCTGCCGGTATCGGCATCTCCGATGATGCCTACCGCAACGCCGGCGCGGTTGTGGTCGATACCGCGAAAGAGGTGTTTGAGTCTGCGGATCTGATCGTGAAGGTGAAAGAACCGCAGCCGTCCGAGATTGCCATGCTGCGGCAAGGCCAGGTGCTGTTTACCTATTTGCACCTCGCTGCCGACAAGACGCAGACAGAAGGGTTAATGCGCACGGGCGCGACGTGCATCGCCTATGAAACGGTCACCGACCGCATTGGTGCGCTGCCGCTTCTTGCACCAATGAGTGAAGTTGCCGGCCGCATGTCGGTGCAGGTCGGTGCGCACTGCCTGGAAAAGGAGCAAGGCGGTGCAGGGGTGTTGCTCGGTGGCGTTCCCGGTGTGACGCCCGCCAGGGTTGTCGTCCTAGGTGGCGGCGTATCGGGCACCAATGCCGCGCGAATGGCGGTCGGCCTGGAATCGAGTGTCACCATCATCGACAAGTCGCTGCCCCGGCTGAAGGAACTCGACCTGCAGTTCGGCCCGCGAGCGACCACGCTATACGCAACCGCGGAGACGATTGAGCAGCAGGTGCTGGCCGCCGATCTGGTGATCGGCGCGGTACTGGTGCCGGGCGCCGCCGCCCCCAAACTGGTGACACGAGAGATGGTGCGGCAGATGCGCCCCGGTTCTGTGTTGGTGGATATCGCCATCGACCAGGGTGGCTGCTTCGAGACCAGCCGTCCGACCACGCATTCCGAACCGACCTACGTCGACGAAGGCGTGGTGCATTATTGCGTGACCAACATGCCGGGCGCGGTCGCCCGCACCTCCACCTTCGCACTCACCAATGCCACTCTACCCTTCGTCATCGCATTGGCCGGGAAGGGCTGGCGCAGGGCGCTGGCCGACGACCCGCATCTGCTGCACGGATTGAATGTGCACGCCGGCAAGGTGACGTATGAGGCGGTCGCGCAGGACCTCAACCTGCCATACGCCGCCGCGGAGACCTTGCTGGCGGCGTAACCGCTGCAGGTTGCCCGTAGGTCTGATAGCGCTCCTGAGCCGCGCGCATCTCCGCTTCGGTCAATAGGCGGACGCTGCCGGCCGAACGCGCCAGCAGATACTGCCGGCACAGCGTCTCCAACACGACCGCCGATGTCAGCGCCGCATCGGCTGTCGCCGCGTGCACGATCATGCCGTGATTGGCCAGCAGGCACGCGGTTCGTCCAGCCAATGCTTTGACTGCGAGCCGCGCCAGTTCCGGCGTTCCAAATGTGACATACGGCGCGCAACGCACATCCTCGCCGCCGAAATTCGCCACCATGTAATGGAATGGCGGCAATCGCTTCGTTCAGGCAGGCGAGCGCCGTGCAGGCATCGGCGTGCGTATGCACAATGCACTGCGCAGCCGGATACGCGAGATAGATCGCCGCATGCATCGCCCATTCGCTGGATGGTGCCGTCTTACCCTTCACCCCGCCGTCCAGCGTCATCGCCACCAGCGCATCCGGTTGCAGCGTGTCCGCCGAACAACCGGATGGCGTGATGACCATGCCGGCCGCCGTGCGGTGGCTGACATTGCCGGAACTGGCAACAATCAGTCCGCGCCGGCCGACCTCGCGATAGAGCGCCGCGTAATCTGCCGGCGCGCCTCGGCGTCATTCACATCAGGAACACGCCTTTGCCGTCCGCCTGCTTGTCGAACAGCTTGTACGCTTCCTCCGCCTGGTCCAGCTTCCATTGATGCGTGAACAACGCGTCGACGTCGATCTTCCGCTCAACGCAGAACGTCGCGCATTCCGCCTGGATGATGTTGGAGAACGTCCACGACGCGATCAGCGTCAACTGCCGCCGCAGCAGCATCGGGCTGACCTCGATATGCACGTCGCCGCCTTCGCCGACGAAGCACATCGTGCCCCAAACCCTGGTGCTGCGGATCGCATTCGCCCGCGCTTCCGGGTTGCTCGACGTGTCCAGCGTCAGATCGGCGAAGCGGCCGTGCGTCAGATCCTTGATCGCCGCTACCGGATCGTTCGATCCCGGATCAACCACTTCGTCCGCGCCGAACTGCTTCGCCCGCTCCAGCCGCTGCGGGCTGACGTCCAGCGCGATCACCCGCGCGCCCATCGCCTTGGCGAACTGCGTACCGGCCAAACCAACCGGCCCCTGGCCGAAGATCGCGATCGTGTCGTTGCCCGACAACCGCATCCGCCGCAGCGCGCTATACGCCGTGCCGGAGCCGCAGGAAATCGCCGCGCCTGCCGCAGAACGAAAGCTCGTCCGGCAACGGAACCAGCGTGTTTGCCGGCACGCGTAGATACTTCGCGTGGCCGCCATGCGAGTTGCTGCCGTACACCTTCACCGGCACTTCCTGGCAAAGCTGCTGCCAGCCTGAACGGCAGTGGTTGCACTGCGTGCAGCCCTGATAGTGATGCACCATCACGCGTTCGCCGACGCGGGCTTCCTTCTCGGACACGCCAGGACCGACCGCGGCGACCACGCCGCACGGTTCGTGCCCGGCGATCACCGGATTGGGGTTCTGCGGAAAGCCGGTCGCCTGCCGCGTTTGCCCCTTCGGCCGGCGATACTGATGCAGATCGCTGCCGCACATGCCGGACGCCTTCATCTCGACCACAACTTCGTCCGGCCCGGGCGTCGGATCAGGGAATTCCATCAATTCCAGTTCTCTGCCGCCGGTGAACACGACACCACGCATGGTTTCCTCCTGCTGATCGGTTGGGCTGATATTAGCGCGGCGCTTCCGGAGTGGGGAACAGCAGCGGGAAGGCGCTGTGCACATGAGGCTGCGTCACGGGCGGTGCACCGAAATGCAGGAACGAGCGGTTCAGCTCCGCCAGACTGCGCGCGCCGGCCAGCGCCATCGCCACCATCACTTCCTGTTCGAGGATTTCCAGCAAACGGTGCACGCCACGATCGCCCTCGGCCGCCAACGCATAGCAATAGAGCCGCCCAACCGCGATGGCGTCGGCACCGAGCGCGATCGCCTTCACCACATCGGTGCCGCGCGAGAAACTGCCATCGACCATCACTCTCGCGCGGCCTCGCACGGCGTCCATCACCTCGGGCAGCACATCCATCGAGCCGCGGCCAGCATCAAGCTGCCGGCCGCCGTGGTTCGAGACATAGACCACATCCACGCCATGCTCGCAGGCGATCGCGGCGTCCTCGCCGGTGCCAATACCCTTCAGGATCAGCGGGACGTCATGCTTGTCCTTGAAGCGCTTCACATGGTCCCAGGAAAAATTGGCCTGGAAATTATGACCAGTCGCCGCGGTCCGCCACGGCTTGGCAAAACGCGCCGCGATGTCGCGCTCGCGCCGCGAATAGGCAGCTGTGTCCACAGTGATGGCGAAGGCGTTGTATCCATTGTCCACCGCGCGCCGGACATGATCGTCCACGAAAGCATCATCGCCGCGCACGTAAAGCTGAAAGATTTTCGGCCCCGTGACAGCCTTCGCAGTTTCCTCCAGACCCGGCTTGGTCACCGAACTCACGATGATCGGTACACCGAATTCCGTGGCGCCCCGGCCCGCGGTGGCGGCACCGCCCGGATTGAAGGATTCCAGCGAGCCCACCGGCGCCAGCATCACCGGCATGCGCAATTTCATGCCTAGGAACGTCGTGCTGGCATCCACCTTCGATACATCGCGCAGCACGCGCGGGCGCAAGGCGATTGCGTCCAGCGCGGCGCGATTGCGGCGCAACGTCGTCTCACTCTCGGTGGCGCCGATAAGGTAGCCCCATATGTTGCTGTCCAGCTTGGCCCGCGCGGCCGGAATGAATTCGTGCAGGCACTGATAATCGCCGGCGAGTTCGGTCAGGTGAACGGCGTCAGGCATTTCTGTCTCCCCATGCGGTGCCACAATCTGGCTCCCGCCGCGGCCGAACCGCAAGACGCGCGGTCCTGTCTCAGTGTCATTGCGAGGAGCGCAGCGACGCGGCAATCCCGGTCACCCTGACCCACACATTCCGCTACACTCGCCGGACATTGTAGAACAGTGAGTAGCCGTCCAGCACGCCGGTCAGGCTGTTGCGATACGCGGTTGCCGGATAGAACACGCCGAGCGGATAGTATGGCACGTCCTGGAATGCCTGCTGTTGCATATCGCGACAGATACGCTGCTGCTCGGCGGTGTCTGACGACTTCAGCCACTGCCAGCGCTGTTCTTCCAGCCGCGGTGCATCCGGCCAGCCGAACATCGCCTTGTCACCATTGCCGCGGATGTAATTGTTCGCCGCCGGGCTGATCATCGACACGCTGTACACGTAGTTCGGATACATGCTCCAACCGCCCCGATCGAGCGGCTCGCGTGAGGCGAAGCGCTGCGACACGGTGCCCCAATCGGTCGCCACGTAGTCGAGGTTCATGCCGATCTTGCGAAACATGTCGGCCGCCACTCCGCTGATCGCATTCAGTGATGGCAGATCGGTGGGCGCCAGGAACACCAGCTTCTCGCCTTTGTAACCCGCCGCCGCGAGGTCGCGCTTCACCTTGTTAAGATCGCGCGGACCGTTAAGCGCGTCCATTCCAGTGTCATTCGCCATCGGCGAACCGGGCGTGAAGAAGCCGCAATCGGCATGCCATAGCGACTTGTCCTCGCCGGCCACAGCAATCATGAAGTCCGATTGATTGATCGCACCCATCACCGCGCGCCGTACCGCTGGGTTGTTGAACGGCGGTTGCGTGGTGTTCGGCCGTAGCATGCCGAACCAGGCGATGATGGTACGCACCCCCACGGTGATGTCACGATTCTTGCGCAGCAGCGGCAATGCGTCCGCCGTCGCCTGGTCCCACCAATCGATTTCGCCCGCCTGCAAAGCCGCCATCGCGGTGGCCGGATCGGGAATCGTGCGCCATTCGATTCGATCGAAATATGCCACCTTGGGTCCGGCCAGGAAGCTCGGCTTACCCGAACTGCGCGGCACATAATCGGCAAACCTGGAATACACATTCAGCGAACCGGCAACCCGCTCGTTCGCCACATACCGATACGGACCACTGCCGATGATTTCCGGCATGCCCTTGGTTGGTTCGGTCTGCGCCAGATGTTCGGGCACGATGATCGCGAAGAACGCGCCGATCTTGCCCAGGGCGTCTGGGATCATCGGGAACGGCTGCTTCAGCCGGAACTGCATTACCCTATCCGACGGTGCCGTCAGTTCATCCGTCACCGAAAACAGCGTCTGGCCGAACGTATCGCGTTTTGCCCAGCGCAGCAGGCTTGCCACCGCATCGCGTGCGCGCACCGGCTCGCCATTGTGGAACCTCAGTCCGTCACGCAGTGTGATTTTCCAGGTCTTGCCATCGTCCTCGATGACGTGGCCCTCGGCCATCTGCGGCTGTGCTTTGTAGTTGTCGTCCAGCCCATACAGCGTGTCGAACACCATGCAACTGTGCATGATCGTCGAGGCCGACGGCGACTGTATCGGATCGAGCAGCGTCAGGTCTTGCGCTGGAACAAACTTCAGCGTCGATGCGCCCGCACTGCGCGCCAAGCGTGGCGCCGCCAATGCTCCCGCCGCCAGGCTGCCAAGAAACGCGCGTCGCTGCATGGCGATCCATCCCTTCGGCTTTCGAGCGACGCTAGCCGGAAATCACCGAACTGTCATAGGATTGGCCAACCCGCCGCAAGGAGCCTCCTCATGTCCGCATCGTCGCCGATCGGCCAGTCGAAGACCGCCGTCGATACACCAGCTTTGCTGGTCGATCTCGACCTGATGGAGGCGAACATCCGCCGCGTCATGGAGGTTTGCCGAGCCAGCGGAGTTGGCTGGCGGCCGCACACCAAAGGCCAGAAGACGCCCGAGATAATCCAGAAGGAGCTGGCGGCCGGCGCCATCGGCATGACCTGCGCCAAGCTTGGAGAAGCCGAGGTGCTGGCACAGAATGGTGTGCGTGACATCCTGATCCACAATCAAATCGTCGGTGCGGCCAAGACGCAGCGTCTGGCCGCGCTGACCGCGATCGCCGATCCGATCGTGACAGTCGATAGCATCGCGCATGTCGAACAGCTCGCCGCGGCGATGCATGGCACTGGCCGCACGCTGCGCGTGGCGATCGAAGTCGATATCGGCATGCATCGCGCCGGCGTGCAGCCTGGCGCACCCGTGGTGTCGCTGGCGAAGTCAATCGCGGCGCAACCTGGCTTGCGCTTCGTTGGCATCACCACGTGGGAAAGCCATGCCGTCACCATCGCAGATCCAGCGGAAAAGGCTCGCGTGGTCGCCGAAGCCCTCAAGCAGTTCACCGCCAGTGCTGACGCCTGCCGTGCCGCTGACCTGCCTGTGGACATCGTGAGCTGCGGCGGCACCGGCACATTCCCGTTCTGCGCACAACAACCTGGTGTCACCGAAATCGAGGCCGGCGGGATCATCTTCAGCGACGTGCACTACCGCACGCACTACCACCTTGATTTCCCGCAGGCGCTCACCTTGCTGGCGACAGTCACCAGCCGGCCGACACCGCAACGCGTCATTATCGACGCCGGCAAGAAGTCGATGAGCAGCGATGCCGCCGTGCCGCAGCCGGTCGGCCTGAAGTCAACCGGTGTGATGCTGTCGGCGGAACACGGCACGATAGACCTCGCCGAACCGAACGATCTGCCGCGTATCGGCGACAAGATCGAGCTTGTCGTCGGCTATGGTGACACCACCGTGCATCTGCACGAGGAAATCGTCGCGGTGCGCAACGGAAAGATCGAAGCGATTTGGCGCGTCGCCGGCCGCGGCCGCATCAAGTAGCGAGATCTGCCTCGAACCTGTCGCGCCACGTGTCGAGGCTGTTGCGCCGCATCACCTGCAACATCGCGGCGTGGCGCTCGCGCCGCTCATCCAGCGGCATCGTCAGGCCGGTGTGCAACGCAGTCGCCACACCCGCTTGGTCGTACGGATTGACCAGCAGTGCCGCATCCAACTCGCGCGCGGCACCGGCGAATTGCGACAGCACCAGAACACCGGGATTGTCCGGATCCTGTGCCGCGACATATTCCTTTGCCACCAGGTTCATGCCATCGCGCAGCGGTGTCACTAGGCCGACCTGCGCTTCGGCATACAGCGGCATCAGCGCGTTGCGGGCGAAGCCGCGATTCAGATAGCGCAGCGGCATCCAGTCCACTTCGGCAAACCGGCCGTTGATGCGGCCGGCTTCAGCTTCCAATGCGTGACGGATCTCGCGGTAGGTCTCGATATCGCCGCGCGACGGCGGTGCAATCTGCATGAACACCACCTGGCCCTGGTGCTGCGGATGCCGCTCAAGAAACTTTTCGAACGCGATGAAGCGCTGACGCAGGCCCTTGGAGTAATCCAGCCGATCGACGCTCAGGATCAATGGCCGTCCTAGCAGGCTACCGTGGAGTCGGGACGCGTAGCCCTGGTTGTGCGGCGATTTCGCTTCTTGCCGTACCTCATCGACATGCACACCGATCGGATATACGCCTGTCTTTACAGCGTGCCCGTCTCCATGGCGTTGCACATAGTCGGTGAAGGCAGTGCGGTCATCCTCGGTCTGAAATCCGAGCAGGTCGAACCGGCACAGCAAGCGCACCAGCTCGGCGTGTGCCGGAACTGTCATGAGCACGCCGGGTGCTGGAAACGGCGTATGCACGAACAAGCCGATACGGTTGAGTACGCCGGCATCGCGCAACGCCCCGGCCAGCCCGAACAGATGATAGTCGTGCACCCAGATCACATCGTCCGGCCGCAGCAGTTTCACCAGCGCTTCCGCGAACAGCGCGTTCACCCGGCGGTAGCCGGAGAAGTCCTCCCAATCGAAACGCGCGTGGCTGATCTGATAGTGCAGCGTCGGCCACAACGTGCCGTTGGCGAAGCCGCGATAGTACTGGTCGTAGTCGCGCCGCGACAGGTCCACTGTATAGAGCGAGATCTGTCCGACGGTCCGTTCGACATGCGCCGCCGGTACCGCGTCATCGGTCACTTCGCCGCTCCAGCCGAACCAGATGCCGCCCTGCTGCTTCAGCGCATCCAGCACACCGGCTGCCAGGCCGCCCGCAGTTGGTTCGCCTTCCGTGATCGGCGCCACCCGGTTGGAAACCACCACGAGGCGGGACATCTTGCTAGCCCCCACTGGCGAAAATGGGCGGGAAAGACCCGCCCATTGGCTTCTTCTGACCTACGCCGCCTCTTGCACCGGTTCAGAAAGCTGCTGTTTGCGCAACAGGTCGCGGTACGGCCCAGGCCGCGCCGCCAGCACACCAGGTGGCCCATCGTCCACGATGCGGCCGCGATCCATCACGATGATCCGGTCGAAGCTCTTCAATGTCGCCAGCCGGTGCGCGATGGCGATCACCGTCCGCCCGTGCATCAGCCGATCGAGCGCATCCTGAATCGCCCGCTCGCTTTCGCTGTCCAACGCACTGGTCGCCTCATCGAGCAGCAGTATCGGCGCGTCCTTCAGCAGCGCCCGTGCGATCGCCAGCCGCTGCCGCTGACCACCCGACAACTTTACCCCGCGGTCGCCTACCATGGTGTCGAAGCCATCCGGCAACGCCTCGATGAATTCCCGGCAGTTCGCCATTTCGGCAGCGACCAGCACGTCGGCTTCGGGCGCATCCGGCCGTGCATAACGGATGTTCTCCAGCACCGTGCGGTGGAACAGGCTGATGTCCTGCGGCACGATCGCCATCGTGGTGCGCAGGCTCTCCTGCGTCACATCGCGAATGTCCTGGCCGTCGATCAGGATGCGGCCGCTCTGTGCGTCGTAAAAGCGTTGCAGCAAGGCGAGCACGGTCGATTTGCCGGCGCCGGAGTAACCGACGAGCCCGACCCGTTGTCCCGGCTTGATGGTCAGATCGAAGCCACGCAGCACGGCAGCACGCCCCGGATAGGCAAAGGTGACCTCGTCGAACGTCACCTGTCCCAAGCCAGGCAGAAGCGGTTTCGCGTCGACCTTGTCCGGGAGCTCGTGATCGACCAGCAGGGTGGCAATCGCTTCCTCAAGCCGCGCCACGTGCTGGGTCAGGTCCACCAGCGCCACCGCGAGGTCGCGCGTGCAATGCAGGATGCCAATCGAGAGCGAGGTGACCAGCACGAGGTCGCCGACAGTCGCCTGACCATGCTGCCAAAGTTCCAGGCCCCAGGCGACCATGCCCGCGATAAGGATGGCTGTGACCACGGCATGGATCAGCCGCAGCCGTTCCAGATAGATCAGGCTGCTGCGTCGCGCTCCCATCTCCACATCGATCGTCGAGGCGATGCGCCGCTGCTCACGGAACATGGCGCCGAATGCCCGCACCACCGCCATGTTGCCGATGACGTCCACCAGTTCGCCATCCACCGCAGCCGCCTTGGCGGCAAAACTGCGGTGCAGCGGCGTGCCGCGCCGGGCCAGATGGAAGATCAGCACGCCCAATATTAAAGCTGCGCCAACCAGCGCGAACGCCATCATCGCGTTAACAAAGCCAATGAAGATGATCGAGCAAACCACTGCCACGACTGGCGGAAGTACATTCCACGAGCTGGTATTCTCGGTCGTGAACACGGCGTTGGACGTCGCGGTGATACGGCTGGCCAGCGCCCCCGGCAGGCGTTCGGCAAAATAGCTGGGAGAGTGGCCGGATAGATGGCCGAACAGATCGCGGCGTATGTCGCCGGTCACAGCCACAAATGTATAGGCAGCCGCCCAGCCGGCGACGCGCCACAGTAGGCTGTCCGCGGCAACCAGGGAACATAGCAGCGCGAAGGCAAACCAAAGGCCCGTCGCCTTTGCCGGACCCTGAGCGATAATGTCGATCAGGTTCTTAAGACCGGTACTGCACCGACACCGCGCAGGTTACTGCCACCAGCACCGAGGCGAACACCGTTGCGTGCCCCCACGGATGGCGCCGCACATAGTGCCACAGGAAACCGATCGGGTGCGTTCTGAAGTCGCGTAGCCCAATCGTATCCAATTTCGGTTCCGCCTTGATCTGTCTCATGTCACCCGGCTGTTTGGCTCATTTCCCGGCGGGAAGTCGCCGATTTTTCGCCACATTCCCAATCTATAACGACAAAGTGATACGCTCGGCCACTGAGGAAAGTCAAGCATCAGTAAAGCCGAGCTGATTACTGCTTAACACATAGTAAAATCGGGGCCCGCATTCATGCGTATCGCTCAAATCTCGCCGCTGTTCGAGGCGGTGCCGCCCAAGCTGTACGGTGGCACTGAACGCGTTGTTTACTCGCTGACCGAAGAGCTGGTTGCGATGGGTCACGACGTGACCCTGTTCGCAAGCGGTGATTCGATCACGTCGGCCAAACTCGCGCCGATGCGCGATCAGGCGTTGCGGCTCGATCCGACCGTGGTGGACTGGATCGCCATCTACATGCGGATGATGGAACTGATCTATCGCCGCGCTGACGAATTCGATGTGCTGCATTTCCATACCGACTACTTCCCGCTGTCTTTGTTCAGCCGCCAGAAGACACCGTTCCTCACCACGCTGCATGGCCGGCTCGACATCCCCGAATTCAAGGATGTCTATGAGCTGTTCGACGCGCCGTTTGTGTCGATCTCCGACAGCCAGCGGCGGCCGATCCCTCGCCTCAACTGGATCCGCACCGTGCATCACGGAATGCCGGCCGAACTACTCACGCCGCAGCCGGTCAAACAGCAGTATCTGGCCTTTCTCGGACGTATCTCACCGGAAAAGGGCGTGGATAAGGCAATCCGCATCGCTGGCGCGGCGGGAATGAAGCTCAAAGTCGCCGCCAAGGTCGATAACGCCGACAAGAAGTACTACGAAAACGAGATCAAGCCGTTGATCGACGCCAGCCCGTGGGTCGAGTTCATCGGCGAGATCAATGACAGCCAGAAGCCGGAATTCCTCTCAGGCGCCCATGCGCTGCTGTTCCCGATCGACTGGCCGGAGCCGTTTGGCCTGGTGATGATCGAGAGCATGGCCTGTGGAACGCCGGTAATCGCGTTCAACCGCGGCTCGGTGCCCGAGGTGATCGACGATGGCGTCTCCGGCTTCATCGTCCACGATGAGGCGTCGGCGATCGCGGCAGTCGATCGGCTCGGAGAGCTGAGCCGCGAAACGGTGCGTGCGACCTTCGACCGCCGCTTCACCTCTCGCCGCATGGCCGAGGACTACCTCGATATCTACACCGAGCTCTGCGAGCCGCAGCTTCCGCTGCTTCGCGCAGTCGGGGATTGATCCCGGATCAATCCGGGGACTGACAGCCTCACGCGGGGCGGCTACCATCAGGGCCGGGCGGTTATCTGCCCGGCCCATTTTGTCGGTGGCAGTCCCGTTCGTTCATGAATTCGCTTCGCCCGCAGCTCGGCCTCAACGGCCTGAACTTCTTCAGCGCGGCCATGCAGGTCGCGTTCGGTCCGTTCTTCACTGTTTACCTCACTCAGCGGGAATGGACCCAGGGAGATATCGGCTATGCACTCAGCATCGGAACCGCCTCGGCTTTGGCGTTTCAGTTGCCCGCCGGCTGGGTCGTCGACAACATTCATCTCAAGCGTCTCGCCACCGCACTCGCTCTCCTGATCATTGCCAACAGCGCGATTATGGTCGTCGCCGCGCCGACCATGGGAATGGTGTTGGCTTCCCAGATACTGCACGGCTTTGCCAGTTGCATGATCACTCCGGCGATCGCGGCACTCACTTTGATGCTGTGTGGTCACGCCGCTTACAGCGAACGGCTTGGCATCAACGGCCGCTATGCCTCCCTGGGCGCTGCGTGCGCTGCTGCGTTGCTCGGCGGTTTTGCGCACTTCTTATCCGAGCGTGTGGTCTTCCTCGTGGGTGCTGCATTTGTTGTGCCGGCGCTGGCGTCGTTGCTGCTGATCCGCGGCACTGATCGGGTCCCCGAGAAGGATGAGCATCCGGCGGTGCTGCATCCGCGTGAACGCAAGCGCCGCGAGCATCGCGCCTGGCACATATTCCGTGAGACGCCGCTACACACCTTTGCCGGGTGCGTCGTGCTGTTTCATCTCTCGAACGCGGCGATGCTGCCGCTGGCACTCAACGAGTTGGCAAAGCGCGTTGGCCACGCCGGCTTTGTGGTGTCGGCGGCGATCATCGTCCCGCAGGCCGTGGTTGCTCTGTTTTCTCCGTTTGCCGGGCGCCTCGCCGAGCGAATTGGCCGCCGTCCGATCTTGTTGATCGGCTTTGCCGCGCTGCCGCTGCGCGCTCTGTTGTTCATGGCCGACCCCGGCTCGGTACCCTTGGTTCTGATCGAAGTGCTGGATGGCGTGAGCGGGACGGTTTTCGGTCTCACCATGCCGCTGATCGCAGCTGATCTGACGCGCCGCTCCGGTTATCTCAATACGGCTATCGGCTCGCTTGGCCTCGCTGCCGGCCTCGGCGCGACCGCAAGCACCGCGGTTGCGGGATGGGTCGCCGATCAGTTCGGCGTCCAATCGGCCTTTATGCTGCTGGCTCTTGCCGGTGCGGCCGCGGTCTTCACGGTGTGGTTGCTGATGCCCGAAACCCGCCCAGGCAAGCCGATCACCAGCACTCCCGCGATGGCCGCCGCATAGCGGCTTGGGCAATGGCGACCCGCACAGCTATAATAGTATCTCGCTAATGCGGGAGCGTCCGGCCATGAACATCAGCATCCGCCCGGTCCATCCGGTTTTCGTCGGTGAGGTATCCGGGATTGATATCGCAAGGCCTCTCACCGCCGATGAGGTTGGCGCGATCGAGGCCGGCATGGACCGCCACGCCGTCCTGGTATTTCGCGATCAGCCGCTCACCGACGAACAGCAGCTCGAATTCAGCCGCAACTTCGGCGAGCTGGAAGTGACATTGGCCGGTCAGATGGCCAAACCCGAGGACAGGCGCCTCGGCGATCGGCTTGAGCTGGGCGATATCTCCAACCTCACGGCGCGCAACCAGATCCGCGAGCGCGACGACAGGGCGCGCATGTACGCGCTCGGCAACCGGCTGTGGCATTCCGACGCGTCGTTCCGTGCCATCGGCGCCGGCTACACCCTGCTGCATGGCCGCGTCATCCCAGGCAAGGGCGGCAACACCGAGTTCGCCGACATGCGTGCCGCCTACGACGCGCTGGATGCTGCGACCAAAACGGACGTCGATAGTATGATCACCGAGCACTCGATCGTTTTCTCACGCGAGCAAATCGGCTTCGCCGATTACGCTCCGGGCAACGAGGATCGTTTGCGCCCGGTTCAGCATCCGCTGGTGATCACTCACCCGGTCACGGGCCGCAAATCGCTGTATCTGTCGTCGCATATCGGCGGCATCGTCGGCTGGCCGGTGCCGGAGGCGCGCGCCTTCATCCGCGACCTGGTGGAGCACGCTACCCAGCGTCAGTTCGTCTATGCGCATGATTGGCGGGTGAACGACCTGGTCATGTGGGACAACCGCACGGTCATGCATCGGGCCCGACGGTTCGACGACTTGAAGGAGGTGCGCGATCTGCGGCGGACGTCGATCAAGGGCACTGGTCTGATGGTCGAACAGGCACAGGCAGCGGACTGACCATGGCATTCGACGTTCGTCCGCTCCATCCGCTGTTCGCCGGGGAGCTGTCCGGTTGCGACGTCACGCGTCTCGATGACGTCGGACCGATCGAGGCAGCGCTCGACCAGAATGCGGTTCTGGTGATTCGCGATCAGAAGCTGACCGACGAACAACAGCTCGCTTTCAGCCGCCAGTTCGGTGAGATGGAATTCACCGGTGGCACCGGCATCAGCAAGCCTGGCGAGATCCGGCTGCATCCAGCGTTCGCCGACGTATCCAACCTCGGCACCGACAATCAGCCGCTGGCGCGCGACAACCGGCGGCGGCTCTACAGCCTTGGCAACCGGCTGTGGCATTCCGACAGTTCGTTCAAGCCGATACCGGCGAAGTATTCGATCCTGTCCGGCCGTATCGTCGCCGAGAAAGGCGGCGAGACGGAATTCGCTGACATGCGCGCGGCATATGATGCGCTTGATGCCGCTACCAAGGCGCAGATCGAGGACCTGGTCTGCGAACATTCCCTGTTGTATTCGCGTGAGCAGCTTGGCTTCGATCTCACACCCGAGGAACAGGCGAGCATGCGTCCGGTGCGTCAGCGCCTGGTGCGTGCGCATCCCGCCACCGGCCGCAAATCGCTGTATCTCGGCTCGCATATCGGCACCATTCTGGGCTGGCCGATGCCCGAGGCGCGCGCCTTCATCCGCGATCTCACCGAACACGCCACCCAGCCCCAGTTCGTCTACGCGCATCGCTGGCAACCGCTGGATCTGGTGATCTGGGACAACCGCCAGGTCATACACCGCGTGCGCCGCTACGATGAATCGAAGCCGCGTGACATGCGCCGCACCACGGTAGCCGGGGACACCGTGACAGTAGCCCAGGCCGCCGAGTAGGGCTGTCTGGCCGTGTCATTGCGAGCGAAGCGCAATCTAGGTCTGTCTTAAGGAAGTACGATGCCCAACCTGCTCACGCCCGCGCAGCAAGCGCAATTCAACAGCGATGGTTTCGTCATCGTGCGCGCGATGTTCGACGCGGCGGAGACCCAGCTTCTCCGCACCGCCATGGAACAGGATCCGGAAGTCGCCGGACATCTGATCGATCGGCTCGACGCACAAGGCGCCGCGACCCGCATCGCGCTGTGGAACCGCACTGGCGACAGTGTCTATGGCATGGCGGCCCGCTGCGCGCGCATGGTCGATACCATGGAGGCATTGCTCGGCGGTGCCGTCTACCACTTCCAATCCAAGCTCACCGCCAAGGAGCCATTCGTCGGCGGCGCGTGGGAATGGCACCAGGACTACGGCTACTGGTACCACAACGGCTGCATCTTCCCGCATCTGGCAAGCTGCCAGGTTGCGCTAGACCGTTCGACCAGCGCCAATGGTTGCCTGCAAATGGTTCAGGGCTCGCATTTGCTCGGACGCATCGACCACGTTCCGGTGCTGGGTGAAGGCCAGAACGTCGCCGATCCGGCGCGCATGAAACACATCCTGGAGCGGCTGAAGGTCGTGCCGTGCGAACTGGAACCCGGCGACGCGGTGTTCTTCCATGCCAACACGTTGCACCGCTCGGACCAGAACCGTTCGCCGCACCGCCGCTGGACGCTGATCTGTTGCTACAATCGTATCGACAACGACACCGTGGTGCGCGAGCATGACCGGTTCTATGTGCCGCTCGACAAGGTGCCGGACTCGGCTGTGACGGAAGCCGGTCTCCGCTTCGCATCGGGCGACGAGCACTTCACCAGCCGGCCTTTTGTGCCGAAGGTCGCCTAATCAGTACACCTCGCCCACGCAGTGGGAGAGGGCGATACGCAGTGCCGGGAGAGGGGGCAGCGCGCATCAAATTCCGGCCGGACCTAACACCAGGAGAACAACAGCGTGGCAACCATTCCCAAGACACTGCAATCGCACATCAACACCGCATTCCCCGATCACGTCTGCCTCGTCGGCAGTGTGCTGCCGAACGGCTACGCTCAGATCACGCCGCGCGGCAGCGCCATGGTGTTCGATGACGGGCACCTCGCTCTGTGGGAACGCGGCAAGGGATCGACCAATGCCGCGCTCAAGGACGGCACCAAGGTCACTGTATACTTCCGCAAACCGCAGTTACGCGCCGACGGTGTGCTGCCGAAGGGTGGCATCGCGCGGTTCTATGGCACAGCGAAGGTGGTGAAGTCCGGCGCGCAGTACGACGAAGTCTGGCGCCGGCTGGTGCAGCCGGAAAAAGACCGCGATCCCGACAAGAAGGGCTACGCCGTGCTGATCAAGGTGGAGCGCGCGGAAGACCTGGACGGCGCGGCGCTTACACTCGACTAAGCCGGAATCCCGTCGCCACCACGTAAAGTTCGCTCGACTCCTTGCGGCTCGCCGGTGGTTTGGCGTGCCGCACGGTGGCGAAGCGCTGCTTCAGCCGTTCCAGCATATCTCGCTCGGCGCCGCCCTGGAACACCTTCGCCACAAACGTGCCGCCCTCCGCCAACGCATCGGTGGCAAACGCCAAGGCCTCATCTGCCAGCGCCACGATGCGCAGGTGATCGGTTGCTGCATGCCCCGTGGTGTTCGGCGCCATGTCGGACAGCACCACGTCGGCCTTGCCGCCAAGCAGATCAACGAGTTGCTGCTGTACTGCCGGATCTGTGAAATCGCCTTGCAGCAGTGACGCGCCGGCAACCGGGTCCATCGCCAGCAGGTCCACACCGGCGACAGCACCAGCCCCGCGCTGCACCGCCACCTGCGTCCATCCGCCGGGCGCGGCACCGAGATCGATCACCCGCGTCCCACGCCGGATGAGTTTGAACCGCTCGTCCAGTTCAATGAGCTTGAACGCCGCGCGCGAGCGCCAGCCCTGCTGTTTTGCAGCCGCCACATAGGGGTCATTCAACTGGCGCGCCAGCCAGCGCTGCGAGGCCGCGCTTCGGCTTTTCGCCGTGCGCACCCGTACGGTCAGCCCACGCGGTTTCACCCCCGACCACGCCCCCGGTCGGCGCGGATCATTCGCAGCAGCATGCCTTCACGCAGTCCCCGGTCCGCAACGACGACGCGAGGCGCCGGCCACAACCGCACCAGCGCGGCGAATACCGCACACCCCGGCAGAACGAAGTCCACCCGATCAGGCCCGATACAGGGGTGGGATTCCAACGCCGGCCGGCCAAGAGCTCGAACGTTTTCCAGAGCGTCCTCGGCAGCCTCCGCGGTAAGAATCGTGCCGTCCACCAGCAGGCGCCGGTAACGCGGCAGGCCAAGCGCCACGCCCGCCAATGTCGTGACCGTTCCGCTCGTACCGAGCAACTGCACACCGCCGACGCGGATCTCCCGTGTGATGCGGTGCACGGCTTCGAAGTTCGCCAGCCGATCGGCGACATCATCGACCATCGCCTCGAAACCGTCGGCCTCGAAGCTCGCCGAGCCAAATCGTTCGGCCAGGGTTACCACGCCCACGGGCAGCGAGTTGTAACCGATGAGCTCGGGCCGGCCATCGGTGCTGACCCGCACCCACGCAAGTTCGGTCGATCCGCCGCCGATATCGAACAGCAGCGCGCGCCGCCCCCAGCCAGCAAGCAAAGGCGCACAGCTTTCCAGGGCGAGTTCTGCTTCTTCCCGCGACGTAATGACCTGAACGTCCAGTCCGGTTTCCTGTTTGACCTTGGTGAGGAACGCCGGCCCGTTGGCAGCGCGCCGGCATGCCTCGGTGGCGATCGCGCGCAACTTCCGGATCGGACGGCGTTCCAGCCTGTTGGCACAGGCCTGCAGCGCCGACAGCGCACGCTCCATCGCCGCGGCGCTGAGCTCGCCGGTATGATGCAAACCCTCGCCGAGCCGCACGATGCGGCTGAAACTGTCCACGACCCGGAACCCGTCTGCCGCGGGCGAGGCAACCAGCATGCGGCAATTGTTGGTACCCAGGTCCAATGCCGCAAACGTCGGGGCGGCAAAGCGCCGCTCACTCATTTTGTGTGCGCCAGGTTCGGCCAGAGGCTGGACGTTGGGCGTCAACATCCTTGCATTCTCATCCGTGCCCGCCTGATCGGGCAAGCTCTGGGCGCCAAATTACCCCGTTTTCATCTGGGCACGATCCGACGGCTGCCAAGCCGCTCAGCGGCGTGGTGGTCGCCAGTCCGGCGCCGTGTCGTGATCCGGGTGCTGGTAGTTGACAATACGGTTGAGATCCTCGGGAGGATCACCCGCACCCGTCACTTGCGGTTGCACTTCATTCAGCACGGCGGCGCACCACGGCAGCCTACTCTCCACACCAAGCAGCAACGCCGGTCGAACCGCCGACGGTTCGTCCAGGCTGCAAATGGTGACGTCAACGTGCTGCAGCTTCTGGCTGTAGCTGAATGTCAGCGGCGTGCCGCACTGTGCACAGAAACCTCGTTCGGCGGCGGACGAACTGGAGAATTGCGCCGGGCTGCCGCGAGTCCAGACGATGTCCGCTTTGTCCGCCTCGGCCCAGGCGAAAAATGGCCCGCCAACCGCCTTCTGGCACATCCGGCAATGGCAGATCCCAACGCGAGTTGGGGTCGCATACAAGGCGTAACGTACTGCGCCGCATTGGCAACCGCCGGTCAGCACCGGCTTGCGTAGATCGCTCATTGATTCCCTCCTGCCTGCCGACGATAGCCGAGGCTATCAGCGGCCGTGGCAGCAGGTCGAACCGAGTATCGGTTAGTCAGCGGTGCGCCGGCGACGGAGCGTCCAGCCCAAACCGAGTACACCGGTGCCTAACATCAGAAGTGACGCCGGCTCCGGTGCCGGACTCGCCTTGCTCAGGCTGATGTCGTCCAGCGCGAAGTCATTGCCGCCGGCGGCGGTGTTCTGGTCGACAATGGAAAATACGGCAGACGTGTTAGAGCCGGAGTTCCATGTCGCGGTGAATTCCTGCCATTCGCCAGCGGTGGTGGCGGCAGTAAATGCGCTGCCGATCTGGCCGCCGTTGATGCTGAATTCTAGTTGAGCAGGACTTGCCGGATAAGTGGATGCGATCCAGGCGGTCACCAGGTAATCGGTGTGAGCGGTCACCGGGAGCGAGCTTTCCTGCCAAACCGGGACGCCCGAACTAACGGCACCGTTGACGATCATCATCGCATCGCCGCTGTGCGGACCGAACGAGGACCACAGATAGTGGCAGGCATTGGGGTTCGCGCCGACGGTGTAGGTGCCTTCGGGGAAGCAGTTGGTGTTCGGCGTCGGTGCCACGTAGCCGTAGCCGGTGCTGAACCCGGTGGTGCCTGAATTCGAAACCGTCATTCACCACAATGTTCGCAGCGTGAGCGCCGCCGGCGACGGGCAGGGCGAGCAGCAGGCCTGCCATCAGGCAACAAGAACGAGTCGAAAAGGCCATGGGCCGTGATCCTTTGGTGCGGGCTGATTTTTTCGGTGACTGAGCGTTCCAATATCGGCACAAGAACGCTGATGCAACATAAATTTGCTGTATTTGATATTAATTGATGCGTATTCGTTTAAATATTGACACGCTTTCCCAGGCCGGGTGCAGCCGTTAGGATGGCGCACCTCAAGGAGATGCAATCCGATGCGCGCTGTCTGGTACGACCGGCAGGGGCCGGCGCGAGAGGCTCTCATCAGCGGCGAACTGCCGACGCCAGAACCGGGTGATTACGAGGTCTGCGTCCGGCTCGCAGCAGCCGGTGTTAATCCCTCTGATACCTACCGGCGGCGCGGTCCGATGCCTGCGATGGAATATCCTCGCGTCATTACCTGCAGCGATGGCGCGGGGGTGGTCGATCGTGTTGGCCGCATGGTGGCGGAGACTTGGCTGGGCAAACGCGTCTGGCTGTACAACGGACAGCGTAATGGCCGTTGGATGGGAACCGCCGCCGAATACATCGCGCTCAACGCTGACCTCGTGACGGAATTGCCGTCGCATATCTCGTTCGCCGAGGCAGCGACGCTCGGCATTCCAGGCATGACCGCGCATTACTGCGTGTTTGTCGCCGGACCGGTGCAGGGCCGCACGCTGCTTGTCACCGGCGCTGCCGGCGCGGTCGGGCACTATGCGGTGCAGCTCGCCAAGTGGGCCGGTGCAACGGTGATCGCGACGGTCAGCTCCGAGGCCAAGGCTGCCAGGGCGCGCGCCGGCGGCGCAGATCACGTCGTCAACTACCGCGCCGAGGATGTGGCCGAACGCGTACGCGGCCTCACCGGCGGCGAAGGAGTTGATCACGTGGTTGATGTGGACTTCGGCGGGAATCTGACGGCGACACTGCGCTGCCTGCGCGCCAATGGCAGCGTCGCGATCTACGCCTCGAATGGCGACCGCACGCCGATGCTGCCGGTGGGTGAACTCATGCAGCGGAATATCACACTCTACCCGATGTCGCTGCCCGGGTCGCCGCACGCCGCACGCAAGCGCGCCCAGAGCGACATCGCGCACTGGATTGCCAGCGGAACGCGCATGTTAACGGTGGCCGCTCAATTTCCACTCTATGAAGCTGCCGCGGCACACGAAGCAGTCGAGCGTGGCGACAAGATCGGCACCGTGGTTATCGACTGCGCGCGTTGATACGCGTCATTCCTTCTCCAGCCGTCCCAACCGCCGCCGGCCAATCGCCAGTTCGGTGACGATACCGTGCAACGTGCGCAATTCCTGTTCGGTCACTTCGCCACGCTCGAAGAAGTGCCGGATGTTGCGCACCATCCCAGGACGCTTTGGCACATTGCGCAGGAACCCGCACGCATCGAGCTGATCGACCAGGTGTGCCAGGAAATTCTCCAGCTCGCGCTTGGTCGCGATCTGCGTCTCGTTGGTCATCAGCTCGCGCGGCGATGTGCAGTCGCCGGCCGTCCACCACTCGTACGCCAGCACCATCACTGCCTGTGCCAGGTTCAATGACATGAACGCCGGGTTCAGCGGATAGCGCACCAGTGCATCCGCCTGCGCCATATCGTCATTGTCCAGCCCCGCGCGTTCCGGTCCGAACAGCACGCCGGTCAGCAGATTGCGCGAACAGATCTCGCGCAGTTCCGCGGCGGCGCCGCGCGCGGTCAGCGCCGGTTTGATGATGTGACGCGGCCGTGGGCACGTGGCGAACACGTGGTGCAGATCGGCGACCGCGTCCGGCACCGAAGCGAACACAGTTGCTGCATCCAGAATACGGTCCGCTCCCGACGAATTGCGCCACGCCTTCTCCTGCGGCCAGCCATCACGTGGCGCGACAAGGCGCAGATGGAACAGCCCGCCATTCGCCATCGCGCGTGCACAGGCGCCGATATTGTCGGCAAGCTGCGGGCGCACCAGCACGATGACGGGCGAGTTGCCGATGGGCGCAATATTGGCACCGCCCTCGCGTCCGGTCATCAGCTCATGCGTCGCCACGTTGTGCCCTGAGGTCCGTCCTCGAAGGCGATGCCCTTGGCCGCCCATTCGGCACGGATCGCGTCGGCGCGGGTAAAGTCGCGTGACTTGCGTGCCGCCAAGCGCTCGGCAATGGCTGCCTCGATCGCGGCTGCGTCGCTCTCCCCGCCGCGAAACCATGCCGCGGGATCGCCCTGCAGCAATCCCATTACCCCGCCGGCCGCGCGCAATCCGCACGCCGCCTCGAAATCCCCGGCCAGGGCGCGATCCGCCAACGCGTGCATCGCCGAAATCGCCAGCGGCGTGTTCAGGTCATCGCACAGCGCCTCCATTACCGGCGCAGGCACGTCCACACCGTCAAACGACGGATAGCGTTCCAGCGCGCGATAGAACCGATCCAGCTCGCGCTTCGCCTCGGTGATCGCGCCATCCGAAAAATCCGGCGTCGAGCGATAATGTGTGCGGATCAGCAGCAGGCGGATCGCTTCGCCCGGCACGCGCGCCAGTGCGTCGCGCAACGTGGTGAAGTTGCCAAGGCTCTTGGCCATCTTCTCGCCGTTCACCAGCAGCATGCCGTTGTGTACCCAGTAGCGCGCGAAATGGCTGCCAGGAAACGCGCAGACACTTTGCGCCACCTCGTTCTCATGGTGCGGGAATATCAGGTCGGTGCCGCCACCGTGGATGTCGAAGTCGGTGCCGAGATGCTTCCAGCACATCGCGCTGCACTCGACATGCCAGCCCGGCCGGCCACGGCCCCAAGGACTGTCCCAGCCTGGCAGATCGGGCGGCGATGGCTTCCACAGCACGAAATCACCGGGATCCCGCTTGTATGGCGCGACATCGATGCGTGCGCCGGCCAGCAGCTCCTCCGGGCTACGTCCCGACAATCGTCCATACGCCGGAAAACTCGGCACCGAGAACAGCACATGTCCTTCCGCCGCGTAGGCGTGCCCCGCCGTGATCAGCCGCTCGATGATGCCGATGATCTCGTCGATATGCCCTGTTGCGCGCGGTTCCACGTCCGGCGGCAATGCGCCGAGTGCTTCCACGTCGGCATGATAATCGACGATGGTCCGCGCGGTGAGCGACTGGATCGGCTCGCCAAGCTCCTTGGCGCGCGCGTTGATCTTGTCCTCGATGTCGGTGATGTTGCGCACATAGGTGACGCGCGGATAGAGCTGGCGCAGTACGCGCAACAGGACGTCGTACACCACGACGGGGCGCGCATTGCCGACATGCACAAGGTCATAGACCGTCGGCCCACAGACGTACATGCGCACATGCTGCGGATCGATCGGCTCGAACCGCTCCTTGCGGCGGCTCAGGCTGTTGTGCAGAAAGAGCGCGTGCATGCGACTGTTCTCCAGGGAAGCGGCGTTCTCGGCCAAACCGCCGGGTGAATCAATGAGGCGCGGGGCATGGACGCGCTTCCTCGCCGTGTTTGGCCCCGGTCTCGTGGTGATGCTCGCCGACAGCGATGTGGGTTCCATCGTCACCGCGGGCCAGTCGGGCGTGCAGTGGGGTTATCGCCTGCTCGGCCTGCAATTCCTGCTGATCCCCGTGCTCTATTGTGTGCAGGAACTCACCGTCCGTCTGGGCATCTTCACCGGCCGTGGCCACGGGGAATTGGTGCGAGTGACGTTCGGCCGGGGGTGGGCGTCGATCATGCTCGCCGGTCTCGTCATTGCCACCGCCGGCGCATTGCTGACGGAATTCTCGGGTGTCGCTGGGATCGGCGAACTCTACGGCGTGCCACGGCTCGTTTCGCTGCCGCTGGCGGCCGTGGGCCTGATCGGTATCGTGCTGACCGGCTCCTACCGTCGGCTTGAACGGGTCGCCATCGCCGTCGGGTTGTTCGAGCTTGCGCTCTTCGTTGTCGCCTGGGCCGCGCGCCCAAACGCACAGGAACTGCTCAGGGGCAGTTTTGACATCGCCTGGGGCGACAAAGACTACCTCTGGCTCGCCGCGGCCAATATCGGATCGGTCGTGATGCCATGGATGATCTTCTACCAGCAGTCAGCCGTGGCGGACAAGAAGTTGCTCCCGGAGCACTATGCCTTGGCACGTTGCGACACGGCCGTCGGCGCCATCGTCACTCAACTGGTGATGGCCGCCGTGATCATCGCATGCGCCGCCACGCTGCACGGCCGATCGGGCGTGTCGTTGCGCAGCGTGGGCGACATGAGCAACGCGCTGACACCGTTCCTGGGCGCGCCTTTGGGCCGTTTGGTCTTCAGCGCCGCTGTGCTCGGCGCCGGCATGGTCGCTGCGGCCGTGTGCTCGCTCGGTTTCGCCTGGGGCTTGGGCGAGGTGGCCGGTTACCGGCACACGCTCGAGCGAAAGGCGCCGGCATGGTTCATCGCCTGCTACACTGTCCTCGTTGTTGGAACTGCATACGCAGTGACGCTGTGGCCGGACCTTGTCAGGCTCAATATCGGCATTCAGGTGATGAACGCGCTGATGTTGCCGGTGATGTTGGGCGTGCTCATCGCGCTTGCCATGACGGCACTTCCGCCGCCGCAGCGGTTGCGCGGTGTATATCGCTGGCTGGTTATCAGCCTTTGCACTCTGACCGCCGCGGCTGGCGTGACCGGCGCCGTGGCCAGTTGCATGGCCGTCACGACTCTGAACTTCTGATCAGCATGGATGCCAGAGAGGCGACCACGCCACGCTCGGCATGCGGCAACGCCAGCCAATAGAGCGTGCATATCACTGGACATGCGACCGCATAGGGCGCCAGTGCGGTCAGCCAGAAGAACGCGTTCAGCATCATCAGCATGAACGACTGCAGGACAACAAAGACCACTGAGATCGCAATCGGGCTGATTGCGGCGGCCGCCAGCAATCGCCAGGTCGTGGTCTCTGTCGCCAGGAGTACGAAAAACACCGTCGCAACCGCCAGCGCGAAGCCGGCCAGAACCACGATCGATGCGGTGCCGCTGGTGTTTTGGTATAGTGTATACAGTGTGCGCGGCGCGGCGACGACCAGATCGAGCAGCAGGGCAACAACCGAGCCCAGCGCGTGATGCATGATCGCACTGAATCCCTCGGTGGAATTGTAGCCATACCATTCGCTGCTGACCATGCGATCGACATTGGAGATATAGCTGGTGAACAGTTTGTACGGTGTGAACTGTCCGATGGCGGTGTAAATTTCGTTTTGCGTGGTCAGTGCGGTGTGCAGCGACACCTCGCTGGCCGAGCTCTGGAAGATCAAGCCGAACGTAAGTACCAGAAATATGCAAACCGACAGGTCGAGCAGATAGTGTTGCAGCACCCTGCCGAGCGGCCGCCTCGGGGCGGCTATCGCGGCTCCTGGGAATGTTGCGGAGCGCCCTTCCATCATGGGCGGATCATCACATCACAAGCGGTTACACGATCCTTTCGGCTTCTACATTTTTCTTTGACGTCATGCCGGGAGCCAGCTCCGCCGCTCACCCGCGTACATCGCGCCTGGGTTGCCGCTCACCGTCGTCCGCCACATCACCCGCGCCTCCTTGTCCGCATCGAACCACGTCGCCGCATGCAGCAGGCAGCGGTTGTCCCACACCAGCAGGTCACCCGCGTCCCATTCATGCGCATAGACGAACTCCGGCCGGGTCGCATGCGCCATCAATTCGAACAGCAGCTTGCCGCCATCGCCGTCGGGTCCCGGCTGCATGCCCGCGATGGGCCCCTCCAACCAATCCATCTGCCCGCGCTCGCACATATATAGTGCGCGGCGCCCGGTGACCGGATGCACGCGCACCAAGGGTTGCCGCTGCGGCCGTTCATGCGGCGCCAGTTCGTGCCGCGTGTCACCGGCACGTACCGCGTCGTAGGTGCGCTTGCTGCTTGACGACACGTGCACCCCGTCGAGCGTGTCGATGCGTGCCTTCATCGCCGCCGGCAATGCGTCGTACGCGGCGGCGCCATCCGCGAACAAAGTCTGGCCCTGGCCGCGCGGCACCGGCTGGACTGCCAGGAACAGCGAGATATCCGGTGGCGGCCGCCGGTAGCTTTGATCGGTATGCCAGCCGCGCCGGTGTGGGAACTGCACGGGCAGTTTGCCGTCCGCGGTCAGCGGCGGATCGGGCTGCCGCGGTGTCGGCCGCGAGGTCGGCGGCGTGTTGGTCACCAGCAGGATCTCCGGCACTGCCGGGTGCACGGCGGTCAACGGCGTCAGCGTCTCCCGATAGTCTTCGACCTCGACACCGAACAGGTGGGACAGACGCACCAGCAGTTCCGGTGCTTCGGCCATCGCCTGCATGCCCGGCAGCAGCAGTAATCCATTGGCCAACGTCAGGGCCCGAGGCAGCGCCTCGGGGGAGGCTTCCGCGGCCTCGATCATCGCCTGCGCGCCTGGAGCATCCGGCAGGCGAAGCCGGCCGCCGAAGTTCGCCCCGGGCAATGGTGTATTGAGTTCAAAACCGTTCACGGCGCACCTGCGTTGGACACGTGAGGAGCCAAGCGTTATCCCGCTCCAGGCGGGGGTCAACTCGGAGGCAATGCATGAATCTCGATGCCGCGTTGCGCGATTTGGCCCACGCGCTGGAAAGTCCACCGTCTGGCCACGGGCGCAACAATCGCCTGCGTGCAGCCCAGCGCGTCGTCGCCTCACATTGTCTCAGCGAACTCGGCGCCGACGGCGCGGATCCCTCAATCGCCAGCGTCTTCCGGCTGCTCAACACAGCGCCGAAGCGCCCAGCGCAGCGGCAGTGCATGGTTCTGTTGCTCCATGCATTGGCTGTGCGCGGGCTCATTCCGGCAGCCGTGACCGCGGATATCTGCGCGCAGGCAGAAGCTTCGCTGCGCGACGTTCTGTTGCGTTGCGATTATCCGTTCAACGGCTCGACCGAACAGAAGATGCAGGTGCTCGAGCGTCTGCACCGCACCATCGGCGAACTGCTGCAGCCATTGGAGCCGACGTTCCCCAATTGGCAGGGCCTCTACGCCGGCTGACTCACGCCATCCCCGCCGATCGGCGGTAAAGCGCCTCGACATGCACATCTGCGCAGTCCAGCACGGGAAAGCCGCACTCCTGTCCCGCGAAAGCAAGGAAAAGGTCGGTGCCACCGAGCACCACGCACTCCGCGCCCTGCGCCGCGCACAGTTGCCGCCCCTCTGTGAAGAACACCTCTCGCTGCGCATCGGTGACCCGCCCGACGCCGGCCATCGTGATATAGGCAGTGTGAACCTGGTCCAGCGCCTCGCCTTGCGGCCGCACAATGCGCGCCCCGGTGATGCCACCGTACAGCCCGCTCTCCATCACAGTGCGCGTGCCGATGATGCCCACGGTGCGCAGCCCGCGCCGCCGGATCGCCGCATCGACTTCCGGGATCGCATTCAGCAGGGGCAGGGGCGAGATCGCCTCCAGCTCTCGAATGCAGAAATGCCCACCCATCGAGGTCACCGCGGCAAGCTCCGCCCCTGCCGCGGCAAGCCGTTCGATCAGCCGGGCGAAGATCTCCGCCTGTTTCTGGGCATCGTTGCTTGCCAAATTCGCCGCCATCTCGCGCACGTCGGCATGGACAATCGTCAGATCCGGGGCAGTGCCGGCGGCGGCGTGACGGTCGATCAGGCCACGATAGTAGAATTCCGTGGCGGCCGGACCAATGCCGCCGATAAGTCCGATATGCATGGGGAACTCCTATCCCCCTCTCCCGCGCAGCGATGGAGCGCGGGGAGGGGTGCAACCAGCCCTTCCTACTCCAACCACATCTGGACGTGCCAGCGGCCCTGGCGCATAGGGGCGCCTCGCCCGGAGGGACAAGCCGCCCACCCATGATGTACTTCACTCCCCTGAAAACCGCGGTGATCCTAGGGCTTTGCCTGCTTGGCCTGATCTTCTGCATTCCCAATCTGTTCCCGGCGCCGGCGGCCTGGATGCCGTGGCGGCAGGTGCATCTCGGCCTCGACCTGCGCGGCGGTTCCTATCTGCTGCTCGAAGTGGACATGAAGTCCGTGGAGAAAGAGCGGCTGAACGGCATGGTCGATGGTATCCGTCAGGCGCTCCGACCCGGTGGTATCTTCTACCAGACGCTGGATGCCCAGCCGGACCAGAACCGCATCCTGCTGAAGCTGCGCGACGCCACCAAACTCGACGCGGCCCAGGCGGCGATCCGCCCGCTGATCGCGCCCGAAGGCCCCGGCCAACACGCCGGAATTCCAGATGACATCAAATGCCGACGGCACCATCATCCTGACCCTGTCACCGGTCGCGCTGAACGCCCGTGCGGTCGGTGCCGTGCAGCAGTCGATCGAGATCGTCCGCCGCCGCATCGACGAGACCGGCGTCGTCGATCCGCAGATCATCCAGCAAGGCAACGACCGTATCGTTGTGCAGCTTCCCGGTATCAGCGATCCCAACCGGATCAAGGAACTGCTCGGCAAGACGGCGCACATGACGTTCCAGCTTGTCGACGAAACGGCACAGCCCAACGGCGGCGGTCCGCCGCCGCCGGGTGATGATATTCCTGCCGATGCAGGACAACCCGAACCAGAAGATCGCGGTGCGCCGCCGCGTCGATGTCGATGGCGGCGACCTGACCGACGCGCGCGCCGGCACCAATCAACAGAACGGCGAATGGGTCGTGAACTTCACCTTCAATTCGCTCGGCGCGCGCCGCTTTGCCGACATCACGCGCGCCAACGTCAACCATCGCTTCGCCATCGTGCTCGACGGCAAGGTGATCAGCGCACCGGTCATCCGCGAACCGATCACCGGCGGCCGTGGTGAGATCAGCGGCAACTTCACCGCGGCCAGCGCGAACGATCTGGCCGTGCTGCTGCGCGCCGGCGCGTTGCCTGCACCGTTGACCGTCGTGGAAGAACGCAGCGTCGGCCCCGAACTCGGCGCCGACTTCGATCCGCGCCGGCGCGATCTCGCTGGCCGTCGGCTTCATCCTCGTCATTGGCTTCATGGCCACCTTCTATGGCCTGTTCGGCTGGTTCGCGAACGTCTGCCTGGTGGTGAACCTGATCCTGATGCTCGGCATCATGTCGCTGTTGCAGGCGACGCTGACGTTGCCCGGCATGGCCGGTATCCTGCTGACGCTCGGCATGGCGGTCGATGCCAACATCCTGATCAATGAGCGCATCCGCGAGGAACAGCGCCTCGGCCGGCCGCCGCTGTCCGCGCTCGAGCATGGCTTCACCCGCGCCTACAACACGATCTTCGATTCCAACGCCACCGCCTTCCTGGCCCACGTGATGCTGTTCATCTTCGGCTCCGGCCCAGTGAAGGGCTTCGCCGTGACCATTACCGTTGGCATCGCCACATCGCTGTTCACCGCCTGGATGCTGACGCGCCTTCTGGTCTCGCGCTGGTATGTCGCGCGGCGTCCACAGCTCTTGCCGGTCTGATCGCCATGTTCATGCGTCCCATCTTCCGCCTGGTTCCCGACGGCACGCGCATTCAGTTCATGCGAGGCCGCATCATGGGGCTCATCGTGTCCGCCATCCTGTCCACCGCGTCCGTGATTCTGTTTTTCTATCCGGGCCTTAACCTCGGGATCGATTTCTCCGGCGGTATCGTCATGGAGGTGCGCACGCCAAGCCCCGGCGGATTTCGGCCAGATCCGCGCCGCACTCGCCGCCGAGAACATCCCCGAGCAAGGCGTCCAGCGCTTCGGTGACCCATCCGAGGTGCTGATCCGCCTCGGCGCGCAGCCCACTGAAGCAGCCGTGCAACGGGAAGTCGACCGCGTGCGCACCGCACTGGAAAAGTCCATCCCCGGCGTGAAACTGCTGCGCACCGATGCCGTCGGCGCCTCGCGTCTCGGCCGAGTTGTTCCGCAACGGCCTGCTAGCACTCGGCATCAGCCTGCTGATGATCATGGTCTACATCTGGTTCCGCTTCGAATGGCAGTTCGCCGTCGGCGCCGTGGTGACCTTGGTGCTCGATATCACCAAGGCCATCGGCTTCCTCGCGCTCACCCGCATCGAGTTCGACCTGGTGATGGTCGCCGCGATCCTGACCGTCCTTGGCTACTCCACCAACGACAAGGTCGTGGTCTATGACCGCGTGCGCGAGAACCTGCGCAAGTACAAGACCATGCCGCTGCGCGAACTGATCGACCTGTCGATCAACGAGACGCTGAACCGCACGCTAGGCACCTCGATGACGGTGTTCCTCGCCAGCCTGCCGCTGGCGCTGTTCGGCGGTGAGTCGATCTCCGGTTTCGCCTGGGTGATGCTGTTCGGCATCGTCGTCGGCACGTCCTCCTCGATCTTCATCGCCGCCCCGATCCTGCTGTTCCTCGGCGAGCACCGCCTACGCCGCGAAGGCGCACAGAGTGCGCCTTCGAAAGTCGGTGTGACGAACGCGCCCTGACGCGAAGCTCGCGCTGAGGCGAGGTTCCTGCGTCAGAGGTCCCGTTGGCGCCCACCCAGGGCGCCCGCGGCCGACGCGATGAACGCGCCAATCAGCATCGAGAAGAACAGGAAGAACGATGTCGATGCGGACGCTTTCCTGGCGGTATCCGCTGCCTGCTTGGCCTTCTCTTCCGCCGCCTTCATCTGCGCGAGAACGTCGTCAATACGCTTCTCGGCGTCTTGCTGGGAAATCCCGGTATGCGACGCGATAAGCTTCGCCAGGTAGGTTCGATCTCCGGCATCCAGGCTTCCGTTGGCGATAGCTCTCGCGACGATCCGCCCCGCTTCCGCGCGCGCATCCGCATTGCTCGCATTGGCATCGGGCTGATCTTTGCGGAACAGCGTATCCATGAAGTAGCCGTTGCCGTTGGATGCTGCGCTGCTTGCAACCTGTGTAGCGCTGGATGCAGCACTGCCCGCCACGTTGGAGATTGCCCGCCCTGCCGAACTGACCGCGGATGAGATAGAAGACGTGGCAAAGGCGGCGACGATCATGGAAGCGAGCGCCCACGCGAGGAAACCGTGCGCGGTATCGCGGAAAAACACCTCATCGGTGTGTACGCCAGTCCATTTGGTTCGCAGTCTGCCGGCGAGGTAACCGCCCGCCGCCGAACTTAGCCACTGCACGATGATCAGCCACACGGCCGCGAGGACAGTAAATGTCGTCGCTGTCGGGTTTGCTGAATACCAGGGAGAGACCGATGACAATCCGATCCCTGATCCGAGAGCCACCAACAGCAGCGTGATGGCGACAGCTCCAACTGCGCCGCCAAAAACGGCAGCCCAGGATACTGCGGGACGGTCTTCGATGGTGGCGATTTCCGCGGTGGCAAGTGACATGGGGCTTCCTCTTCCGATCAATGCCAGAGCAGCAACAGCAGGATGATGATCGGGATAGGCACGCCGAGCAGCCACAAAAGTATAGGCATCGTTTGAACCTTCCGCCCTAAAACTCTCAACCCGATATACAAACCGCAACGGCACGCTCAACGCCTGACCGCCACACAAAGCAGTTACGCAGCGCTGAGCACGAGAATGTCAGTGGATTGGGGGCGGCAATACCGGCGTTACTCGGCCTCGCCCATCGACCAGATCAGCGACAGCACTTCTTCGCGCGCGGCGACGAAATCGGCACGGCTCTTGACCGCGCGGATCCCCTCGGTCGCATGGCCCCGTGCGAACGGCACCGGCAACCGGGCCACGATGCGTCCCGGGCGCGGCGACATCACCACCACTTCGGTGCCGAGATACACCGCTTCCTCGACGCTGTGCGTGATGAACACGACCGTCATTCCGGTGCGCCGCCAGACTGCGTGCAGTTCCTCCTGCATGCGCTCCCGCGTCAGCGCGTCCAGCGCGCCGAACGGCTCATCCATCAGCAGCACTTTGGGGTCGTTGCACAGCGCCCGCGCGATCGCCAGGCGCTGCTGCATGCCGCCTGACAGTTCATATGGATAGCGGTCGCGGAACTCCCACAATCCGGTGGTGCGCAGCCATTGTTCGACCCGCTCATCGCGTCCGGGCGCGCCGGTCATGCGCGGTCCAAACCCGGCATTCGCTGCCACCGTCAGCCACGGGAACAGCGCCGGCTGCTGGAACACCACCCCACGCTCCGGTCCGGGGCCGGTCACCATTTGCCCGTCAACCTTCACCGCTCCGCTGCTCGGCGGCAGGAAGCCGGCGAGCGTCTGCATCATCGTCGTCTTGCCGCAGCCGGAAGGGCCGACGATGCAGATGAAGTCGCCGCGTGCGAAACTCAGATTGGCCCGCTCCACCGCCCGCACCATGGACGCCCCGGTGCCGTAGTACACCGAGACGTCCTCGAAACGGACAAAGTCGCTCACTGCGTTCGTGGCGTCAGGCCAGCGCCTTTTGCATGTATGACGTGTCGATCGCCGCCTGGAATGCCTTCAGGTCGGGCGCGCTCTTGATGCTGTGCTGTTCGACCAGGAAGTCGGCCGTGGACTTCAGCACGTGGGCAAATTTCCCCGGATCGGAGTCGGTGCCGCCCAGCCATGCCGGGGAGATCTGTTGTGCCGGCGGCACAAAATCGTATTCCTTCATGTCGGACAGCGCGACCGCCGAGGTAACGCCAGCTTGCTTCGCCACGATATCGGCGGCCGCATCAGGCTTGTCGTGATACATCGCCAGCGCCTTGACGTAGGCCTTGAGGAAGCCGCTCACCGCCTCCGGATATGATTGTGCGAAGCCGTCACGCACCACGATCAGGTCGGCAATCACGTAGCCGGCTTTGTCCAGCGCCTCGTACGTCGGGAATGCTTTGCCGCCATCGGCGAGGATCTGACTTTTCGCCGGCGCCCAGACATAGGCGGCATCGATGTCGCCGCGACTCCACGCTGCGACAATCGCGGCCGGCTTCATGTCCAGCACGGTCACGTCTTTCTGGCTCAGCCCGTTGGTCTTTAGAAATCCGAGCAGGCGGAAATGGCTTGTCGAGCCGAACGGCGTCGCGACCTTCTTGCCCTTGAAGTCCGCCGCCGTCTTGATGTTGGCAGCGTTGCGAACCGTCATCTCCTCGGCCGGACCGATATTGTCGACCATGCCGATAAGCTTGTAGGGCAGCTTCTGCGCGATACCCGCGGCGGTCGGCGATGACCCGATGGCCAGGCCGAAATCGCAGCTTCCGGACGTGATCGCGGTATTGATCTCCGCGCCGCTGCCCATCTCGGTCCAGTTTATTTTTCCTCCGGTCCCAGTGGCGAACCAGCCCTCGCCCTTGGCGATCATCGTCGGCTTGGTCTCGGTGAAGAAGCCGACATTCACCGTCGCCGGCGCCGCCGCCCTCGCACCGCGAGTCAGCACCAGGCTTGCGGCAGCCGCGGCCTGCAACGCAGTCCGTCGTGTGATCAGCATATTGCCCATTATCCACCCCCCATTGTTAGTGTCCGGCCCAATGTACTGCGCGCCGCTCCAGCAGCAACAACGCGCGGTCGATCGCAATGCCCGCCAGCCCGATGATGAAGATGCCGACGAACACATAGTCAGACCGCAGAAAGCGCCCGGCATCCATGATCATCCAGCCGATGCCGTTCGATCCGGCGATGATCTCGGCAGCGATCAGGGTGCCATAGACGATCCCCGCGGCCAGCCGCGCGCCCACCAGGATCTCCGGCAAAGCCGACGGCAGGATCACGAAGCAGAACACCTGCCACGGACCGGCTCCCAACGCGCGCGCCACCTGGATCCGTTCGGGCGGCACATTGGCGACGCCGTCGCGGGCGGCGATCGCCGATACCGGCAGCGCGGCGAGGAACAGCATGGTGATCTTGCTGCTCTCGCCGATGCCCAGCCAGACAATCAGCAGCACCAGATAGGCGAGCTGCGGCAGTGGGCGGAGAAACTCGATGAAGGGGCGGGCGATTGCGTTCAGCCGCGGCATGTAGCCCATGCCGAGACCGAGCGCGGTGCCGGCAAGTGCGCCACCGACGAATCCGGCACCGACGCGATACAGGCTCATGCCGATATGCAGCAGCAGCGGGCTACCCCGGTAGCCGTCATCGAGCAATTCCTGGAAGCCCGACCAGACGTCTGCCGGTCCGGGCAGGAAAAGATCGCGCACCAGCCCCGTGCTGGTCACGCCGATCCAGGCGGCCGTCACCACGAGCACCGACAGCAGTGTGATGCTCCACGCCGGCAGTACGCGCATCATTCGCGCCCGCGCCAGTGGATCACCAGGCGATCCGCGCCGCGCAGCAGTGCGGCCAGGCCGACGCCGAGCAGCCCAAGGATGATGATGCTCAGGATGATGATGTCGTTGCGCAGGAAGCTGCTCGCCGAGATCACCATCCAGCCCAGTCCGTCCGTTGCTGCCAGCAACTCCGCCGCCACCACGGTAGAGAACGCTGCGGCGAGCGCGATCTGCAGCCCGGTCATGATCATCGGTGCCGCCGAGGGCAGTACCACCCACACGAACACTGCGCGCCGCGACGCACCGAGCGCCTGCGCCGCCTGGATGCGCTGCCGCTTGACCCCGCGTACGCCGGCCGCAGATGCTGAAACGATGATCGGAAACGCGGTGAGGAACAGCAATGTGCCCTTTGAAAGGTCGCCCGTGCCGAGCCAGAGGATCAGCAGGATCATGTACGACAGCGGTGGCAGCGGACGCATCGATTGGATGATCCAGTCCACCGCGGCGTTCGCCACCCGGCTGGAACCCATCCACAGCCCAAGCGGCACACCGATCACGGTGGCCGCGCCGAACCCGCCGAGCAGCCGGCCCAATGTGGCGGCGATGTTCTCCGCCAGCGTGGTGCCGCGGTAGCCCTGGGTGAGGATCTCGACCAGCGCCGTCCACACATCGGCCGGCGAGGGCAGCAGGTCGGCGCGCACAATCCGCAGCGCCGCGATCGCCCACCAGCCACACACCATCACGGCCACCGATAGTGTGCTCAGCAATAACCCGGCTGGAAGCGAGATGCTTATCGAGCGCCATGGCCGCCGAACGGAAGCGGGCGCGACTGGGGCTTCTGCGCAACTCATCATGGCACGGATGGCGACCAGTTCTGCACGTTGGGCGGTGATGGAAGGATACGGTAACGAAGCCGGCATGGTGCGGCATTGATGGCCACGGGACAAGCAAGCCAGCGCCTGCCGTTCCGGCCCCCTTACCCAGCCGCTCCGGCCGCTTGCTCTCTCTGGTCCGTAAGCTCATCGGCTACGGCAGGGGACTCGCCGCGACGCTCCGTCAGCGAGCCGTTCCCAGCGAGCAAGTTGTTCGATGTCATCGGCGAGTATGGCAATTGCTTCCGCCTGGTCATGGACCGGCTCAAACAGAACTTCCGATTGCCCACATCCGGGCGAAACTGAAGCTCAAACCCCGCGCCACTCCAGCATTATGCGGCACGGCCCAGCCTCGCCATAACCGCTCAAGCCACTACTGCGATTGTTCGCAAATCCCCTGCGTGTGTGTCCGGACTTTGCCATACAGGCTGTACTCAGTGTCCAAATATGTCAGTGTGCCAGGCTGAAACTTCTCTTCTATCGGCTGGCCGCCCATGTTGCTCTGATAAAGGATGACTTCGTCGTCGTTTATGCTGTGTATCCTTCGCGTGGATGCGCGCGTGAGATTGCCGTCCTCTTGCACGAACGAAATCGTCCATTGCATTTCGTTCGGGTATATACTCAGGACAGAGTCTCTGATTCTCACGGGGGGCTGTAGCGTCTCGCTGCGCAGGACCACTCGGTAGTTCTGGCAGAAAAATACATACGATTGCGCATACACCGGGCTGGCTTGTGCCAATTCGAAAACCACCAGCAAGATGAAGCCAATCGTCCACTTGATCCAACTGGATGGGCGGCAATCGAACAGCATTGCTTCCTCCCCCAAGCGTCTTCACCACTGCGGCGTGAACCATCCTTGGATGGCCGCGCCTCGGCCTATTGCGTGCTGATGCTAGCGGCGCGTCCGCCCGTGTTCAGTGAAGCGCCTCACTGGGGAAACCGATTATCTCGCGCTGATGTTTCCGGCGAACCTGGGTCAACCTGGCCGCGGCACATAGATCCGGCCGTCGAACAGCCGTCGCGCCGTGCGATAAAATGCACCGCTGAGCGCGACCCACTGGCCGCCGCCCTCCTGCGATACCTCGGCTCCCACCGTCAGTGTTCCCGACGGCATGCCAATACGCACCTGCGCCCCCACGCCAGCCCGCAGCGCCTCATTCACCAGCGTACCGGCAATATTGGCCGCCACCGCGGTGCACAGTGACGCCGTCAGCGGCAGCGCCCGATGTGGCTGCCCGTTCGACAAAAACCGCGCGGTCAGATCGACCTGCGCCGCGCCGATCGGCTCGCCCGACAATGTCGGCGCATCCATCGGCGGCGCCACGAACCCGATGATCGGCACGCCGGCGATCGTGCGCGCCTCGGCATCATCGCGCGCGATGCCCATCGCCACCGAGGCCTGGCGCCGGATCGACTGCATCCGCTCCAGCAACGCCGCATCGCGCTCCAACTCCTCCGGCAGTTCGCGCCCGCTCAGCTCCAGATCGCGTGCCCGCACGAACACGCACGCATTGGCCGCATCGACCAGCGAGGCCTCGATCGTCCCCACCCCCGGCACGTCCAGCCGATCGACTGAGTGGCCCGTCGGCAGCAGTCGACCGGTGGTCGCCCCGCCCGGTGCGAGGAAATCCAGCCGAACCGGCGCGCCGGTCCCCGCCACGCCTGGGATCACCAGATCGCCATCCGTCGCTGTCCGCCCATCCTGCAGCGCAAACGTCGAACGGATGATCTTCTGCGTATTGGTATTGAAGATGCGCACCACCGCGGTATCGCCGTTCGGCCGCACGATGCCCTCATCCACCGCGAATGGTCCGACCGCCGAACTCATGTTGCCGCAGTTGCTGCGATAGTCGACGCGCGGCTCGCGGATCTGCACCTGCGCGAACGTGTAGTCGATATCGGCATCCGCTCGATCCGACGGCGCCAACACGCACACCTTCGACAGCGACGATATCCCGCCACCCATGCCGTTGAGCTGACGCCCGTTCGCGTCCGGACTGCCCATCGCGGCGAGGAAGATCGGATCCCACTCGCTGCGGTCCGGCAGATCGCGCGCATGGAACATGACGGCGCGGCTGGTGCCGCCACGCATGAACACGGCGGGAAGTGAAAGCGACGGCATCAGGGTCTCCTGGGTTGGCAGAAGCATCGGCATCGGCACAAAGTGGGTCAAGGCGCTGACACGGAGAGAGGTATGCCCCTGCAATTCGGCTGGTGGGATCATTTCGAGCAGCGTTCGGATATCCCGCTGTGGCAGCAATACGACGAGCGCATCGAGCTGATCCGGCACGCCGAACATCTTGGCTTCTACGGCTATCACATTGCCGAGCACCACTTCACCACGCTCGACATGGCACCGTCGCCGATTGTGTTCCTGGCGGCAGCGGCTCGGCGCACGTCGAAGATCCGGCTCGGCACTTTGGTGCTGTGCCTGCCGCTCTACCATCCGACGCGGCTGATCCAGGAGATCTGCATGATCGACCAGCTTTCGCATGGCCGCTTCATGCCTGGCGTGGGGCGTGGCGTGCGCGACATCGAGCACGCGCTTTTCGGAGCCGACATCAGCGAGACACGTGACGCCTACGAAGAAGTCCTCTCCGTCGTGCAACAGGCCCTGCGTACCGGACGCATCGACCATCATGGCAAGCGATTCCACTACGACGATGTGGCGGTGCATTTCGAGATGGTGCAGAAGCCGCATCCACGGTTCTGGTATGCCGGTAACCTGCAGCGTGCCGCCGAGCAGGGGATGAACGCCATCGGCCGCACCACGCGCGCGATGGTCGAGCAGTATTGGCAGATCTGGGAAGCCGGCCGCGCCCGGCGCGATCCACGCTTCGACGGCGAGGACCCGTTGGTCGGTTCCACCCGCCACCTCGTCATTGCCGAAACCGATGCCGAGGCGCTATCGCTCGCGCGCCGGGCATTCGTGGCCTATGCGGATCACTTCCATGCCACCGATCCGCATGTTGGCGGTGCGCCATCGGGCAATCCAGGACTACCGGCGGTCGGCGGCGCAAACTTCGATGCGATGCGAGATGCCGGGCATGTTCTGGCTGGCTCTGCCGCTACCGTGCGCGACGCGTTGCGGCAGTTCGTCGCTGCGATCGGCCCGAAGCACAATTATCTGTGCGGTGCCTTCCAGTGGGGCGACCTCACCACCGGTGAGGCGCGCCGCTCGCTCGATCTGTTCGCCACGGAAGTGATGCCGGCGTTGCGCTGACCCGGCGGCGACGCCACATCAGCCGCGATGATCGCTTTTGCCGAATTGCTGGAACGTCTCGTCTTCACGCCATCACGCAATGCGAAGATTGCGCTGCTGCGCCGCTACTTCGAGACCCAGCCGGATCCAGATCGTGGCATTGGCCTGGCAGCAATCACCGGCGAACTTTCGTTCACCGCGGCCAAGCCTGGCTTGATCCGCGAACTTGCCGCGGCACGCACCGATCCGGTGCTGTTTGCGTGGTCGTACGACTATGTCGGCGATCTGGCCGAGACTGTCGCGCTGATGTGGCCTGCCGCGCCCACCAACGCCGCACCACCGCGCCTTGCCGAGGTGGTCGAGGCGCTGGAATCCGCACCCAAGGTTGCGTTGCCTGGTATCGTTGCCGCGTGGCTCGATGCCTCCGATGCATCGGTGCGTCTTGCGCTGCTGAAGCTGATAACCGGGGGCCTGCGCGTTGGTGCTTCAGCGCGTCTCGCGAAAATCGCTCTGTCCGAAACCGGCGGTGTCGAGCCCGATGAAGTGGAAGAGGTGTGGCACGGTTTGGCGCCGCCATATCTCGCGCTGTTCGCCTGGCTGGAGAAGCGTGGACCGCGGCCTGATCCGGCACAGGCACCGGTGTTTCGGCCGCCGATGCTGGCGCATCCTCTGGAGGTTGCCGATGTTGCTGGATTGCAGCCGGAGGACTGGCGCGCCGAATGGAAGTGGGACGGCATCCGCGTGCAGCTTGTCGCAACGGAAGGCGGCCGGCGGCTCTACTCGCGCGGCGCCGACGATATCTCCGGCGCCTTCCCGGAAATCGTCGAAGCAATGAACTTCCACGCCGTGCTCGATGGCGAGTTGCTGGTGGTGCGCGACGGCATTGTCTCGCCGTTCGCCGATTTGCAGCAGCGGCTGAACCGCAAAGTCGTGAGTGCACGCATGATGACCGATTATCCCGTGGCCATCCGGCTCTACGACATGTTGTTCGAGCAGGACGAGGATGTGCGGCCTCTGTCCTTCGATGCACGCCGCGCACGCCTGGAATCATGGTACGCACGCACTCGCCCGGCGCGAATGGACCTCTCCGAATTGATCCACTTCAGGTCGCTGCAAGAGCTCATGGCGTTGCGTGACGGTGCGCGTGCTGCTTCGATCGAAGGACTGATGCTGAAGCGCGCCAATGCGCCTTACTTGCCGGGCCGCGTGAAAGGCCTGTGGTGGAAGTGGAAGCGCGATCCGCTGACTGTCGATGCAGTGCTGATGTACGCGCAGCGCGGTCATGGCAAGCGCAGCAGCTATTATTCCGACTACACCTTCGGCCTCTGGCGCGACGACGAATTGGTGCCGGTCGGCAAGGCGTATTTCGGCTTTACCGACCAGGAGTTGGCATTCCTCGATCGTTGGATACGCAACCACACCGTCGCGCGCTTCGGCCCGGTGCGCGAGGTGGAAAAATCGCTGGTGCTGGAAGTGGCGTTCGATGCCGCGCAACTTTCCAATCGCCACAAATCAGGTGTTGCCATGCGGTTTCCCCGAATCGCCCGCATTCGGACTGACAAGCCCGCCGCCGAAGCAGACAAGCTGGAAAGCCTTATGGCACTCGTCGAAAACAAGCCGGCGGAGATTGCCGCCGATTGACCGGCTTTCGCCCGCGTGCTGCCCTGCGCCGCATCAAGAGGGGAGACCGCAACGATGCCACTGGTGCCGAACAACACGAAACGCAAGATGCAGGCTGGCGAGGTGGCGCTTGGCTTCGGCGTGCATCATCTTCGCACCATCGCCGCACCCACTCTGGCCGTGGCATCCAGCCACGATTGGCTGTTCCTGGACAACGAGCACGGCTCGTTTTCCGTGCATGAAATCGCCCAGCTATGCATCGCCTCGCTGTCAACCGGTGTGACGCCGCTGGTGCGGGTCTGTTCCAACGCGATCGATGAGGCGACGCGCGCACTCGACAATGGCGCGCTCGGCATTGTCATGCCGCATGTAGATACGGCAGCGGAGGCAGGCCGGCTCGCCGAGGCTTTCCGCTATCCGCCGCAAGGCAAGCGAAGCTGGGGTGGCCCTCCTGCCGTATATGGTTATCAGCCGCCTGCCATGGCGGAGGCGCAGAAGGCGATCAATGCCGAGATACTCACCGTGGTGATGATCGAAAGCCCGGAGGCCGTCGGCAATGCCGATGCGATCGCTGCCGTCGACGGTGTTGACGTGCTGCTTATGGGCACCTCGGATCTTTCGTCCGAACTTGGCATCGCCGGTCAGATGGGTCATCCAAAGGTGATCGATGCCTACGCCACGGTCAGTGCGGCTTGCAAGAAGCATGGCAAGGTGCTCGGCATGGGTGGCGTGTACGACGAGGAAAATGCCACGCGCTATGTCGGGATGGGTGCGAAGTTCGTGCTCACCGGTTCGGATCACAGCTACATCATGGCGGGTGCCAACGCCCGTAGCGGGTTCTTCGCGAAACTGCCGGGGGCCAACGGCTGAATCAACAGGAGGCTACAGTGGCATTGGTACACAACGCGGCAAAGCGCAAGCTGCGGGCAGGTGACATCGCGCTCGGCTTCGGGTTGCATCATCTGCGCAGCACTGCCGCGCCGATGCTCGCGGCCGCTGCGCAGCACGACTACCTGTTCATGGACATGGAGCACGGTGCGTTCACGATACAGGAGGCGACGCAGATCTGCCTGGCGTCGCTCGCTGCCGGCATCGCGCCGATCATTCGTGTTTGCGCCGGTGCGATCGACGAAGCGACGCGCCTGCTGGACAACGGCGCGCTCGGTATTGTCGTGCCGCATGTCGATACCAGGAAGCAGGCACAACGCATCGCCGATGCGTTCCACTACCCGCCGATGGGGACGCGCAGCTGGGGTGGTCCCCCGCCGCTGTTTCACTACGTGCCGCCGCACGTCTCCGAGGCACAGAAGGCGATCAACGATGAAGTCCTGACCATCGTCATGATCGAAAGCCCCGAGGCGGTGAAGAACGCCGATGACATAGCATCGGTGGACGGCGTTGATGTGCTGCTCATCGGCAGTTTCGACCTGACGTCCGAACTTGGTATCCCCGGCCAGATGGGTCATCAGAAGCTGATTGATGCATACCAGGCAGTTGGCGATGCCTGCCGCAAGCATGGCAAGGTGCTCGGCATGGGCGGCATCAACGGCGACGAGGACGCGCGGCGATACATCGGCATGGGCGCGCGCTATCTCTCATCCGGCAACGATCACAGCTTCATCGTGAGCGGCTCGATCGAACGCGCGAAGTTCTTCCGCGATATCGCGGCGTCTGCCACCGGCAACTTGAAGGACGGCAAGAAAAAGAAAAAGGGCTAACCGTAGCTGTACCTGGGGCGCCAACCGGCGGTGCCTTCGGGCAGCAGATCGAACAGGTGCCACACCGTGCAGAAGTCATCGCCAGGCTGGAAGCCGGTGTCAGCGACGCGGACGATGCGATCGCCATCGCGACGGAATACGGACACACCCGGCCACCAGCCACCTTTCTCCGAGCGATATCCCATGTCGGCGGCGAATGTGGTTCCCTGGTGGCTGACTATCGGAAAACGCCAGCCGCGGCTTGCTGCGAACTCGCTTTGCACATCGGGTGCGTCGGGGCTTGCGACGACGAACGCTGCCCTATCGGCGATGTGTGGATATACACCGTTGAACCCATCGGCCCAGAGCGTGCAATTCACGCATGATCTGCCCATATTGTGGATGACGATAAGGTCGCGCTTGTCGCCGAACAACTGCGCGAGCCGCACTGGCCCCTTGGCAGTATGCAGCTCGTAATCCTGCACCGGCTCCGGTTCGGCTGCGGCCTGCGCTTCGCGCATCCTGCGGCGCAGGTCCGCAATCTGTTCGCGCCATTCAGCCAGCTTCGCGGTGGTGTCACGATAGTTCATGGCTGATCAGTCCTCGTAGCTGTCGTGATGGCGCACCCAGGCCATGTGTGGCAGCAGCTCGTCTTCATCACGGCCTTTCGGCACGAGATCCAGGAAGTGATATGCGCCGTTCATCATGTCGAGGCCGCGCGCATAGGTGGAATAGGTATGGTAGATTCCGCCGTCAGGTGATTTGTAGAAAACACTGATGCCGGGCAGCTCGTCGATTGATGCCTTCCGGCGCGCATAGTTGTAGTCGACCTCACCCGCCTTGATTTCATCAGGCGTGAACGTCACATGGTAGTCGTGGTTGAAGTCGCTGCCTGCCGACGATACCCACTTGAACGTCCATCCCATGCGTTGCTTGAACGCTGCAACCTTCGCAAAGGGCGCGGACGAAATAGCCAGCAGAGTGACGTCGCGATGCGCCAGGTGCACGTCGATGCCATTGAAGTTGTCAGCCCAGAATGAGCAGCTCTTGCATCCGGCCTGCCAATCGGCGCCCAGCATGAAGTGGTACACCACAAGCTGTGAGTGCCCACCGAACAGATCGGCCAGCGATTCGCGTCCTCCCGGCCCTTCGAACACGTATTGCTTCTCGACGCATTCCCACGGCAATGCGCGGCGTTCCGCACTGAGTTCGTCGCGCAGCCGATTGAATTGCTTTTCCTTGGACAGGAACCGCTTGCGTGCCTCGATCCAGGCGTCGTGCGAAACCACGGCGTGATTGTCGATCATCGCTTGTGCTCCTTCCTGTGTCGCTTGCGCGGCTGTTGCTCTTCGATTTCCAACAGGGAGGCGGCGAGCAGATCGAACTGCTCTTGCCAGTATTTGCTGTACCGATTGAGCCAGACCACAGCCTCAAGGATCGGCCCGGCCTCGAGACGGCAGCGGCTGACGCGGCCCGACCGCTCCTGTCGCACCAGTCCCGCGCGGACCAGCACCTGGATGTGGCGTGACACCGCCTGCAGCGAGATGTCGAATGGTGCCGCGATTTCCGAGACCAGCAATACCTCCTCGCCGAGCCTGTTCAGGATGGTTCGCCGCACCGGGTCAGACAGCGCGAAAAATACGCGGTCCAACCTCTCTTCCTGAAGGTTCGCCTCTTGCTCCGCTGTGCGAAGTGCCTGAATAACCATCGCTTGCGCATTTATCAACCTATCGGTTGACAGTCAACTTGTCAGTTGATCGTTGGCAATTGGACCCCCTGACCCGGCCCGCTCTAAAATCACCGCGGCAGGTGCAAGGGACGATGAATGACAAGGACGCCGCGTACTCGGCTCGCCGTCGATATCGGCGGGACGTTCACTGATGTCGTGCTCGACCTGCCGGACCGCACACTGTCATCGAAGCTGTTGACCACACACGAAGCGCCAGACGCCGCGGTCATTGCCGGAACCCAGGCGATCCTGGCCGAGGCCGGAGTAGCCGCGTCTGCGCTGGACCTGGTGATCCACGGAACCACGCTTGCCACCAACGCGCTGATCGAGCGCAAGGGGGCGCGGAGCGCTCTGGTCACCACCGCCGGCTTTCGCGACTCCCTGGAAATCGCCTACGAGCACCGGTTCGAGCAATACGATCTATACATGGAACGGCCAGAACCGCTCGTTTCGCGCGATCTGCGGCTGGAAGTTCCGGAACGACTGGCCGCGGATGGATCGGTGCTGCTGCCGCTCGATGAGACCGCGCTGGAGACACTCGCCGCGTCGCTGCGGCAGAACCGCATCGAATTGCTGGCGATCAGCTTCCTGCACTCCTACATCAATCCGGCACACGAAGAGCGCGCGCGCGATCTACTGTCGCGCATGCTGCCTGATCTCGCGATCACCATATCGTCCGAGGTCTGCCGTGAGATCCGCGAATACGAACGAACCTCCACCGTGGTGGCGAATGCCTACGTCCTGCCGATGATGGATCGCTATCTGTCGCGCATGCAGGACGGGCTGCACCGCATCGGGGCGAATTGCCCCCTGCTGCTCATGATGTCGTCGGGTGGCATCTGCACGGTGGATACCGCGCGTCGCTTTCCGGTGCGGTTGGTGGAAAGCGGGCCGGCCGGTGGCGCGATCCTGGCGCGGCATGTCGCCGCGCGCGGCGGTTACGATCGGGCGATCTCGTTCGACATGGGCGGCACCACTGCGAAGATCACGCTGATCGATGACTATACGCCGCAACAGTCGCGTCATTTCGAAGTCGCGCGCGCCTACCGCTTTGCCAAGGGCAGCGGTTTTCCGGTGCGCATCCCGGTGATCGACATGGTGGAAATCGGCGCCGGTGGTGGGTCGATCGCTCGAGTTCGAACTCGTTGCGGCGGATTGCAGTCGGGCCTGACAGCGCGGGGGCCAACCCGGGACCTGCCTGCTACACGCGCGGCGGCGAGCAGCCGACGGTGACCGATGCTGACGTCACGTTGGGGCGCATCGATCCGGCGCATTTCGCCGGCGGCAAGATCGCTCTTGATCCAACTCGCGCATCACAGGCGGTCAGCGCGACAATCGGCACACAACTGTCGATGCAGCCGCAGGAAGCGGCACGTGGCATCACTGAAATCGTCGATGAAACGATGGCGAGTGCGGCACGCGTGCATGCGGTGGAGAATGGCAAGGAAACCTCTGGCCGCACGCTGATTGCGTTTGGTGGCGCGGCGCCACTGCATGCCGTGCGCCTGGCGCAGAAGCTGGGCATGCACCGTGTCGTGGTGCCGCCGGATGCGGGGGTTGGTTCGGCTCTTGGATTTCTCGGCGCGCCGATTGCGTACGAGGTGGTGCGGACCGCGTTGGTTCGCCTCGATCTGCTGGAGCAGGCGACGATAGACTCGCTGTTCGCCGGGATGCGCGCCGAGGCGGAAGCAGTGGTTCGCTTGGGAGTTCCGCATGGCACACTGGTCGAAACGCGCACCGGCTTCATGCGCTATCGGGGTCAGGGCCATGAAGTCGCCGTGACGCTGCCGGATGGAAAACTCGATCCAACAGCATTGCGCGCGGCGTTCGATGCGACCTATGCGCGCGTCTATGGTCGCGTGATTCCAAAGCTGGAAGTCGAGGCGGTCACCTGGACATTGTCGCTCGCCGAACCACATGCATTGCCGCCACGCTCACCTGCACCATCCGAAGCCATCTCTGCCCATCCATCCGGGCACCGTCGCGTGCTCGAAACCGCAACCGGCGAAAGCGTTGATGCATCGGTATTCGTGCGCGATGACCTGGCGAAGGGTGCACGCCTGACCGGACCTGCGATTATCGTCGAAGCCGGCACCTCCACCATCGTACCAACTGGCTACGCCGCGTATATCAGCACCGACGGCGACATCGTGATCGAGGAAACAGCCCAGTGACAGGCAGGAACATCTCGGAGATCGAACTCCAGATCATGTGGAACCGGCTGCTTTCCGTGGTGGAGGAGCAGGCGCAAACCCTGGTCCGTACCGCTTTCAGCACGTCGGCACGCGAGGCGGGTGACATCTCGGCCGGCGTATTCGATCTGGAAGGCCGTATGCTGGCGCAGGCCGTCACCGGCACGCCGGGCCACATCAACACGATGGCCCGTTCCGTCGGCCACTTCCTCGATGTGTTTCCTGCGGCACAGATGAAGGAAGGCGACGTCTACATCACCAACGATCCATGGAAGGGCACCGGCCATCTCTACGATCTGGTCGTTGTCTCGCCGACCTTCATGGATGGCCGCATCGTCGCGATGTTCGCCTGCACCACGCATCTGGTCGACATGGGCGGCGTCGGTCAGACGCCGGAGGGCCGGCAGATTTATCACGAAGGTCTGTTCATTCCACTACTGCGCCTGGCGCGCGCCGGTGAGATGAACGAGGACCTGCTGGCGGTGATCCGTTCCAACGTGCGCGAGCCGGTGCAGGTCATCGGCGACGTCTATGCGTTGATCGCCTGCAACGAAATCGGCAGCCGCCGCCTGGTCGCGATGATGCGCGAATTCGGCTTGCGTGATCTGGATATGCTGGGCGAGGCGATCATCAGCCGCAGCCGTCAGGGCATGACGGAAGCCATCGGCAAACTGCCGCAGGGCACCTGGACCGCGTCGATGCGCATCGATGGTTATGAGGCACCGATCGATCTCGTTGGCACGCTGACCATCGGTCGCGACAGCATTCACGTGGACTACACCGGCACGTCTGGCATGTCGTCCTATGCCATCAACTGCCCGCTCTGCTATACAGAGGCCTATACAACGTTCGGGGTGAATTGCGTTGTGGCACCACACATCCCGAACAACACGGGCACCCTCGATGCGGTGCGCGTCACCGCACCCGAAGGCACTATCCTCAGCGCCACCCATCCCGCCGCGGTGTATGCGCGTTCGGTGATGGGACACATGCTGCCGGACGTGGTTTACGGCTGTCTCGATCAGGCATTGCCTGGAAGGGTGCCGGCGGAAGGCACATCCAATCTGTGGACGCTCAACCTGATCGCCGGTCACGGACTCACCGGCATCGGCCGCGCCGCCGGCACGCCGTTCATGGTGAACAGCTTCCATTCCGGTGGAGCGGGTGCTCGCCCGAACCAGGACGGCCTGTCCGCAACGCCGTTCCCGTCCGGCGTGCGCAATGTTCCGGTTGAAGCGACTGAAGCGATCACACCGCTGGTGATCTGGCGCAAGGAGCTGCGCCAGGATTCCGGTGGCGCCGGCCGTCAACGCGGCGGATTGGGGCAGGTGATGGAGATCAGCTCGCGCGAGGACGCTGCATTCGGAATCTTCGCCCGCTTCGAGCGTGTGAAATATCCAGCGCGGGGCCGGCACGGCGGTGCACCCGGACAGTCAGGGCGGTTGTCGCTGAAGTCCGGCACCGAACTCAAGCCCAAAGGCCTCGCCGTTGTGCCACCGGGTGATCGGCTCGTCATAGAGATGCCCGGCGGCGGTGGCATGGGCGCTCCCAACGAACGCGACGCGGAAGCCGTGAAGCGCGATGTGCGCCTGGGCTACGTCTCGGCGAAGGCGGCGAAGCGTGACTACGGCTTGGGTTCGTAACGTCAGATCTCCACCCGCCGCTTCCCCAGTTCCGCTTCATTTACGCGCAGCCCCAATCCCGGCCCTTCCGGCAGATGGAACTGCCCATCCGTCGGCTTCGGTGGATTCTCAAACGCCGCGTGCGTGCGAGACGATGGATCGTTCCACTCGATCGGCTTGCTTGCCTGCAACTGAGCAGCGACAACGTGCATGTTCGCCATGTGGCCGATCATCGGCTGCGTCTGATGCGACACCAGTTCCACGCCATGCGCGTGCGCCAGTGCTGCGCAACGGACCAGGCCGGTGATACCGCCCATCTTCACGATGTCGGGCTGCACCATGCGGACACCGGCGTCGATCAGATCCGCCAGGGCGGCAAGCGTGTAGGTCTGCTCGCCCGCCGACACGGTGATATCCAGCGCGCGTGCCACCTCGCCCATCGCCTTCACGTGGTAGTGCTGCACCGGTTCCTCGAACCACCAATAGCCAAGTTCCTCAAGCACGCGGCCGACACGGATCGCACCGCCCGTGGTGAAGCCGTTGTTCGCGTCGAACGCCAGCGGAAACGCATCGCCCACTAGCTTGCGGACTGCGCGAGCCTTCGCGATGTCGCCGGGAATGTCACGGTCCAGTTGCGTGCGCGGATTGTCGAACCGGATCTTGATTGCCGCTGGCGCATCCTTCATCCGGCCTTCCACCACGCGCAGCACATCGTCCAGCTTGCGGTCACCATTGCCGCCGATCGAGGCATAGAACGGCAACGCCGTCCGCCAAGCGCCGCCAAGCAGCTTGTATATCGGCTGACCGAACAGCTTGCCCTTGAGGTCCCACATCGCGATGTCGAGCGCGGCCAGAGCACCGGTCAGCGCGCCCTCCGGCCCAAGCTTCACCAGCACATGCATCGCTTCGTCCAGCAGCACCGCATGGTCCAGCGGATCCTTGCCGATAAGCCGCGGCGCGAGGTCATGCTTGATGATGCCAAGCGATGCGAGGCCGCCCAGCATTGGTGACGCTTCACCGATGCCGTCGATCGCATCATCGGTGACGACACGCACGAAGGCGCTGTGTTGCGACGGCTTCTCGTCTGTCGTCCAGCGAACCTGAAACGCCTCGATGCGCGTGATCTTCATGCGACCAGTTCCTCCACCTACCCCTCAATCAACACCGGGATCAGCGAGGCTACAAGCAGCAATGCCATGGCGATGTTGAAGGCTCGCAGCCGTCCCGGCGAGTGCAACAACCGGCCGGCGCCACTGCCCAGTGCCGCCCACACCAACGCACAAGGCATGCCGACAATAAGGAACACCACAAAGACGCGCGCGAGCTGCAGGAGAAGTGGACTATTGGGCGACAGGAATTCCCCGGCGACGCCCATAACGATCAGCCAGGCCTTCGGGTTGATCCACTGGAAGGCGGCTGCACCGAAGAATCCGAGCACGCGCCGGCGCGTGCCTTCGCCGGGAGGTGGCGCAGAGCCGATCTGCCATGCCAGCACAGCAAGCCATGCCGCGCCGCCCCAATGGAACAGCGGCAGCAACAAAGGCCATGTCACAAGCGCCGAACCGAGGCCGCCGCTGACCAGCGCCAGCATGACGGAGAACCCGACCACGATGCCCAGCATGTGGGGCATGGTTGCACGCACGCCGTGGTTCGCCGCGGAGGCGGCAATCATCACGTTGTTCGGCCCGGGCGTGACGTACATCACCACTGCGAAGCCGATCAGCGACAATAGGGCGCCGTCCATGCAATACGACAGCATAGCTGACGTTTGCCGGCAACAACCTATTGACCCCCCCGTGTGAGGCCAAATTCACTCACGTTCACGTGGCAGGGGTGGAAGACGGCATCGAACCGCAACATTATCGGCGCCGCAGTCCGATGGGAGCGATCATGGCGGGTGAAGTGTTGCATGAACCGCGAGAAGAGCTTGGGCCGGAAATCCTTGATCGGCACCGTGCCATCTCAACCGTCATGGAGGAACTGGAGGCGATCGATTGGTACGACCAGCGCATCAAAACCAGCGCTGATCCCGAACTCCGGGCGATCCTCGCGCACAATCGGAACGAAGAGAAGGAACACGCGTCGATGCTGCTGGAATGGCTGCGGCGGCACGACGCCGAACTCGACGCGCAGATGCGCAAGTATCTGTTCAACCCTGGACCGATCCGCGACAAGCCAGCGGAAGGCGGCAATGCCTCCGGCGGCAGCCTGTCCATCGGCAGCCTGAGGGCCGCACGATGAATCATCTGTACCGCGAACTCGCCCCGGTCTCCGACGCCGCCTGGCAGGAGATCGAGACCGAGGCCACCCGCACGCTGAAGACGACATGTGCCGCGCGCAAGCTGGTGGATTTCGTCGGTCCGCAAGGCTGGCAGGCATCCGCCGTCGGCAAGGGGCGTGTTCGCCGGATCGAACCACCGGCGCGCAGCAAGGTCGAAAGCGGCCTGCGCCAGGTGCTGCCTCTGGTGGAACTGCGCGCGGTGTTCGAACTGCGCCGGAGCGAAATTGATGCGGCCGATCGCGGCGCGCAGGACATCGATACCGATCCGGTAATCGACGCGGCCCGCGAGATCGCCATCGCCGAGGACCGTGCGATCTTCCACGGCTATCCGGCGGCCGACATCGCGGGCATTTGTCAGGGCAGCAGTCAGCGTGCCGTCGAACTGACGGATGACTACGCCAGCTATCCGGCGCTCATCGCCACCGCGCTCAACCGGCTGCGCGATGAAGGCGTCGAGGGGCCGTTCGCCGTTGCACTGAGCGAGCGCTGCTATACCGGCCTCACCGAGTCGACGGTCGGCGGCTATCCAGTCCTGCAGCATGTCCGCCGGCTGATCGATGGGCCGATCGTCTGGGCGCCCGGCCTGGACGGCGCCGTCGTCCTGTCGATGCGGGGCGATGATTTCCAACTGACTGTCGGGCAGGATTTCTCTATCGGCTATCTGGATCACGACGCTGAACGCGTGCGGCTCTACATCGAGGAGAGCTTCACCTTCTGGCTGCTGTCACCGCAGGCTGCGGTGCCGCTGGTGTTTCCAAAGGCGAAGTGAAGATTAGTCAACCGCAGATGCACGCGGATACACACAGATAAATTTTAGCTATCCGTGCGAATCTGCGGTTTCATATGTTTTATGGCGCCTTCGACGCAAGGTCAGGCGCGATTGCGCGTCACCAGCCGCCCCGCGTGCGCGGCTATGGCACCTTTGCCGTGCACATAGGCTGATTGCCCGTTGATCCAGGTCTCTTCGATGCCATCGGCGGGCTTGGTCGGCTCCGTGAACGTCGATGCATCGCGCACTGTCGCGGGGTCGAACAACACCAGGTCCGCATAGGCGCCAGCACGGATCACGCCGCGGTCCACCAGCCCGAATACATCGGCCGTGCGGCCGGTCATCTTGTGCACGGCGGTTTCCATGCTGAACAAACCAAGCTCGCGCGCGTAATGCCCGAGCACGCGCGGGAACGTTCCCCACAGCCTGGGGTGTGGAAACGCATCATGTGGCAAGCCGTCGCTGCCGATCATCGCCAGCCGATGCGACATGATGCGTTGCACATCCTGCTCGTCCATCTGGAAAAAGATCCCACCAGCCGGCAACAGCCGTTCGGCGGCCTCGCGCGGCGTGGTGTTCCAGTCGCGCGCGACGTCATCCAGCATGCGGCCAGCCATTTCCGGATGCGGGATCGACCACGTGACCTGTGTCGGCACATCGGGGCGTAGCCGCTCCGGCATCAGCACCGTTGATCCAGCGACGTACGGATACATGTCGAAATCCACACGCTGCTGCGCAGATGCGGCATCGATCCGTGGCAGCGTCTGTGTCGAGCGGCCGTAGTTCTCTGGCATCGCGCATTTGTGGTGGCTGATCACCACCGGTGCGTTGACGGCGCGGCCGATCAGCAAGGTCTCCTCAATCGAACGCATCACGTCGTTGGCTTCATCGCGCATATGCGTGACATATAGTCCGCCGCATGCGCGCAGCGCCTCGGCGACAGCGACCACTTCGTCCGTTGGCGCCATCATGTTCGGCGGATAATACAGGCCAGTGGAAAAGCCCGTTGCACCCTGCGCCAGCGCCTCCGCCAGGCGGCGCTGCATATGCGCCGCTTCCTTCTCGGTCGCGCTCCGTTGAGTATCGCCATCCATCGCTTCGACGCGCAGCGCCATATGGCCGATCAGCGCGCAGGTATTCACTGGCGCCGGATCGCGTGCCAGCCGATCGGCGTAATCGGCAAAACTATCGAAGGTCCACCACGATTCATCGCCAAGCAGATCGAGCGGTGGCACCGGGCGGGACTTCATCCGCACCGGCGACAGGCTGATGCCGCAGTTGCCCACCACCACGGTGGTGACGCCCTGAGACATTTTGCACAGCATGCATTCCGGCCCGCACAGCACCGCGCGGTCATCATGCGTATGCGCGTCGATGAAGCCGGGTGCGAGTGCCTTTCCGGTAGCGGCCAGTTCGCGATCCGCGCTTGCTGAGCCGAGATCGCCGACTGCCGTGATGCGATCGCCGGTGACACCCACATCCGCCTTGAAGCGCGCGCCGCCCGTACCGTCGAACACCGTGACATCACGGATGATCAGGTCGCAGCGGAGTGCCATCGGCTCAGCCTCGCAATTGCGCTGTAGCAGTGGTGTCCAGCGTACCGTCCGCCGCAACCGCCACCTTGTAGAGCGCGCGCGCGTTCTCGGCTGAAACCAGTCCGTCGCGCACATCGCGCGCCACCGAGGCAGGATCGCGCGCCAGTGGATCGCCCATGCCGCCGCCGCCAGGCAATTTCAGGATCAGGCGATCGCCTTCGGGAATCACCTGGAAGCCCTTGGTGCGCAGCGTCTTGCCGGACTTCAGCGCAACCACACCGGCAGTGCCATCGCGGCCACCTTCGCGGCCTTTGGGCGCGTTGGCGACGCGATCGAACGTGGCGTTCACCGCAAATTCCAGATCGCTCTTCGCGGCGATTTCCATCGTCTGACCGGTACCGCCACGGGTGTGGCCGGCACCGCCGGAATCCGGGCGCAGTTCCTTTGCCCAGAACACCACGGGAGCGACGTTCTCGGTGGCTTCCACCGGCATGGTGCGCACCCCGGATGGGAAGGCAGTGGCGTTCAGTCCATCCTGAGTTTGGCGCGCGCCAGTACCGCCGGAGTTGAAGGTGATGATCTCGAAATCCGCGATCACCCGGCGATTGCCGCGCGCCTGTCCTGACACCGAAGAGCCACCCCGCAACGGCATGTTCCACAGTGCCGAGGCACCCTCCGCCATCACGCGCTCCGGCACCGCCTGATGCAGGCAGCCCATCATCAGATCAGGCAGCAGGTGGCCGATGACGTGCCGCACTGAAACCGGATAGGGATGCGGCGCATTGAGGATGCAGCCTTCCGGGATCTTCATGCGGAACGGTGCCAGGCTTGCCCAGTTGTTGGGGATTTCCGGCGCCACAACGCACTTGATGCCGAAGCATGAATAGGCGCGGCAGTACGCCGGCGGCACGTTGATGCCGCGCGAGGCCAGACCGGATGTACCGGCGTAATCGACCTCGATGCCGTCATCCAGGATGGTCATCTTCGCTTTCAGCGTGACCGGTTCCTCGTAGCCGTCGGAACGGATCTCGGCGCTGTAGGCGCCGCGCGGCAGGCGAGCGACTTCTGCCAGCGTCGCGCGCATCGAACTTTCGAAGATGAAGTTGGCGAGCGGATCGAGGCTGCCCATCTCGAATTCGTCCATCATCTCGGCCAGGCGATGCACGCCGGCGTCGTTGCACGCGCAAAGCGAATAGATGTCGCCTTCCAGTTCCACCGGCAGCCGCGTGCCAGCGCGGACGAAATCGAAAAACGTCTCGTTCGGGCGGCCCTGATCGAAGCACTTGACGATTGGTATATACATGCCCTCTTCAAACACCGAGCGGCCTTCCGGTCCCATGCCGAGGCCACCGACGTCGATCACGTGCGCGGTGTTGGCGAACAGACCGACGATGCGTCCCTTGTGGAAGGCGGGCGTGACCACAGTGAGATCGTGCAGATGGCCAGTGCCCAGCCAGGGATCGTTGGTGATGTAGTGATCGCCCTCGCGCATGGTATCGGCGGGATACTTGCGCAGGAAGTGGCCGACGCTCTCCGCCATCGAGTTGACGTGGCCGGGCGTGCCAGTGACCGCCTGCGCCATCATGCGTCCGGCCAGGTCGAAGATGCCCGCGGACAGATCGCCGGCCTCACGCACGGTGGTGGAGAACGCGGTGCGGATCATGGTCTGCGCCTGTTCCTCCACCACTGCGATCAGGCGGTTCCACATGATCTGGCGATGGATCTGCGCGAGTGCGCCGGTCTCGTGCGCCATCAGGCTGTCTCCTGTGTCAGTTCGATATAGCCCAGGCCGTTGATTGTCGCCTGCCAGCCAGGGCTCACGAGCGTGGTGGTCTCATCTTCGGCAATCAGCGCGGGACCCGCGATGCGTGCGCCCGGCGCCAGTCCCGTGCGATCATACACCGACCATGGCGCGACTTCGCCGGTGGAGGTGTCTCGCACCAGTTGCGATCGGGCCGACGCAGCGTCCGGCACGAATAGAGCGCCATCGCCGGCTGCAAGAACCGTTGGGCTGTCCTTGGGTACCGTCGCAACAAGCACCGCGTAGCTCATGATCTCAACGTCCGATCCCGGCACCGGCCGGTCATAGAAGCGGGTATATTCAGCATCATAGGCGGCACGGATCTGCGGCACGTCCTCGTCGCCCAGCACGCGTGCCGGCAACGGCACCGGAATTTCGTGGCCCTGGCCGACATAGCGCATATACGCGATGCGGTTCTGCATGGTCGGCGCGCCGAAGCTGCCCTGCGACACCACGGCGATCGCCTCTGCTTCCATGTCAGCGAGCAGCGTGTTCACCGCGGCAACATCGAAGGTGGAAAAGCGCTGATACAGGCTGCGAACCACTTCGTAGCCGACGGGCGCGCGCAGGAAACCGATGGCGCTGCCGACGCCGGCGCCGGATGGCACCAGCACATGGTTGATGCCGACCTTCTCCGCAACGCGGCAGGCGTGCACCGGGCCGCCGCCGCCGAATGCGATCAGCGTGCGGCCTTCGTACGTCTTGCCTGATTCGATCGCATGCACGCGTGCCGCATTGGCCATGTTCTCATCGACCATTTCGATCACGCCGAGCGCCGCCATTTCCGCGGTCAGTCCCAGGCCGCCGCCAACGCGCGCCGCGAGCGCATCGTGTGCCGCGGTGGTGTCCAGCGCCATCGAACCGCCGGCGAAGCGCGCCGGATCATAGCGGCCGAGCGATAGGTTCGCGTCGGTCACAGTGGCTTCATTGCCGCCGCGGCCATAGCATGCGGGTCCCGGTTCGGCGCCCGCGCTTTCCGGCCCGACGCCGATGCGTCCCATGGTGTCGACATGCGCGATCGAGCCGCCGCCAGCGCCGATTTCCACCATCTCGATTACCGGAATCCGCAGCGGCAGACCCGATCCTTTGCGAAACCGCCCGACCCGCGCGATCTCGAACGAGCGCGATGTCTGCGGCTTGCCTCCGTCGATCAGGCAGATCTTCGCCGTCGTGCCGCCCATGTCGAACGAAAGGACGTTGGCGATGCCGCACTCGCGCGCAATCGTCGCCGAGAATATAGCACCACCTGCTGGTCCGCTTTCGACCAGCCGGATCGGAAAGCGGCACGCCGTATCGATGGTGGTCAATCCGCCGCCGGACAGCATCATGAACACCGGCGCTGTAATGCCGGTCGCATTAAGGTCGGCCGCGAGGCGGCGCAGATAGCGCGCCATCAGCGGCTGGACGTAGGCGTTGGCGACCGCGGTGGAGAAACGTTCCCACTCGCGCATCTCCGGCGATACGTCGCTGGACAACGATACCGGGATATCAGGCAGCGCTTCCGCAAGAATGTCGCGCGCCTGCCGCTCATGCACCGGATTTACGAAGGAGTGCAGGAAGCCGACGGCGATGCTCTCCACGCGCTCGCGCTGCATCACGGGTACCAGCGCACGCACCGCCGCAGTCTGCAACGGCAGCAAAACATTGCCTTCGTTGTCCAGGCGCTCAGGCACCGGCAAACGCAGATAGCGCGGCACCAATGGTTCCGGCAGCACGATATTCAGATCGTACTGGTCGTAGCGACTCTCGTTGCCCATTGCGATGACGTCGCGGAAGCCTTGCGTGGTGATCAGCGCGGTGCGGGCACCCTTGCGCTCGATCACCGCGTTGGTGGCCAGCGTTGTGCCATGGATGACGATGGCGATGTCGCCTGCGGCAATGCCGGAAGCTTGCAGGATCTCCCGCACCCCGGACATCACACCCTGTTCGGGAGCGGTGGAGGTGGTGAGGACCTTGGTGGTGGTGCGCTTGCCGTCGTGCTCGAGCGCAAGGTCGGTGAAGGTGCCGCCAATATCGACGGCAAGTCGAGCAGAAGGCATCAAGTCCTCGAGAAATTGGGTGGAATGGCCAGTGAAGCCTGTCAGGCAGTGCGTTGCAAGCGCGTGGGCTGCCCGTAAGGGCTGCGCCTCTGACATCAATAAACCACGCTCTCCCACATCGGCTTGTTGTCCCGGATGCGCTCGTAGCCCATCGGCGTGAGATCGAGGGCCTGGTATCGACCGAACCGGATCAGCTCAGACACCCCGCGGCCGGTGGCCGGTCCGTGCTGCACGCCGTGGCCGGAAAAGCCCGACGCGATGATCAGGTTGCCGATATCCGGATGCGGACCGATCACCGCATTATGGTCGAGCAGGCACATGTCGTAGTGGCCGGCCCAGGCGCGCTGCAAGCGCAACTGCTCCAGCGCCGGGATACGATGCGCCAGGATCGGCCACAGCGGATCCTCCAGCAGGTCCATATCCGGGTTGAAGTCCTCACCGGGATTCGGATCGTTGTCCGGCTTTGGCGATATGCCGCAAATGAAGCCCGCGCCTTCCGGCCGGATCCACGCCCCCGAAGGATCGAACACTAGCGGCATGGCGCTGCCGTCCAGCGGTGCGCGAATCATGAATGCCGTGCGTTTGCGGGGCTCGATCGGCAGCGGCACGTCAACCATTGCGGCGACCCGGCCAGATGCACGGCCTGACGCAATCACCACATGATCGCCGGCATAGTGTTGACCGCTCGCGGTGCGCACGCCGGTAATCCGGTCGCCAACGCGGTCGATCGCCGTCACCTCGTCATGCACGAACTGCGCGCCGCGCTCGATTGCATCGGAACGCACGGCACGCAGCAGGCTGTAGGCGTCGAACCAGCCCTCGTTTTTCAGGCCAAGCGTGGCGCATGCGATATCCTCGGCATTCAGCCATGGGAAGCGTTCGGTAATCTGCTTGCCCTCGAACAGCGCGATCTCCGCGCCCTCCGACAATTGCATTTCACGATTGGCCTTCAGCGTCGCGACGCCTTGCGGTCCGGCCAGCACCAGATAGGCACGGCGAACCAGTCCGACGCGATCCGCCATGCTCTCCAGGAACTCGGCGCCGAAGCGTGACATGCGTACGTTCAGCGGCAGCGAGAACTGGCTGCGGAACGACGCTGCGGAGAGCGTCGTGGAAGCGAATTCGTAGGTTGGGTCCTTCTCGATGACGACAACTTCGCCGTGTGGTGCGAGAAAATATGCGGTGCAGGAGCCGACGATGCCGCCCCCAATGACTATAGTGCGAGACATGCGGCTAAACTGACGCGCCGAAGGCACTTCCGCAAGCCGCCGCTGTTGGCGATAAAGGCGCCAACCGACCGGGGAGAAGAGGATGCCATCACGCCTGGTGCTCGCCGCCTTGATGCCGCCGGATGTGGTGGCGCGGGCACGTGAGGAATTCGATGCCGTCGTCGTTGAAGGTCAGGACGACATGACGGCCGAGCAGGTAGTCGAGGCAGCCAACGCGCACCGCGCCGATGCAATCATGTTCGTCAACACGCTGCCGCTGAGCGCCGGCGTGATCGCACAGTTGCCACCAAGCGTCCGCGTCGGCGCCACCAGCAGCGTCGGCTACGATCACATCGATGTCGCCGCCGCCAAGGCGCGCGGCATGGTGGTGACCAACACCCCGGGCGTGCTCACCGAGTGCACCGCGGACTTCGCCTTCATGATGCTGCTCGCGGCAGCGCGCCGTGCCTATGAGTACGACAAGATCATGCGTTCCGGCTGGGGGTTCCGCATCGGCCAGGGTGAACTGCTGGGCGTTCGTGTGACCGGCAAGACGCTGGGCATCCTTGGCATGGGGCGGATCGGACGCGCTGTCGCGCAGCGGGCGCGCGGCTTTGACATGAAGGTCATCTATCATTCACGCCATCGGCTGGCGCCTGAACTCGAGCAGGGTGCGCAATACTTCCCGACATTTCACGCAATGCTGCCGCACTGCGACTTCCTGTCGCTGCATGCGCCGGCCGGTCCGGCGACCGACAAAATCGTCAACGCCGTGGCGCTGGCGAAGTTGAAGCCTGGGGCGGTGCTGGTGAACGTGTCGCGTGGCGGCCTGGTGGACGAGGACGCGCTGCACGACGCGCTGGCATCGGGGCATCTGTTCGCGGCTGGACTGGACGTGTTTCGATCCGAGCCGGACTACGACACGCGGTTTGCCGATCTGAGCAATGTCATCCTGTCGCCGCATATCGGCAGCGGCTCGATCGAGACTCGTAACGCCATGGGATTCCGTGCGCTCGATAACATCGCCGCGGTGCTGGGGGGGAGGGGGGCGATCGATCCGCTGTGGCGATAGCATCCCCTCCTAGCCTCCGCGCTCCGCGGGAGAGGGAGTTACTGCAGCGCTGTCACCTCCCGGGCCGACATCGACTGGATCGCCGATAGCCGTTTGAACAGCACGTCGGCTGGGATGTCGGAGGCACCGGCATCCAGGCAGTCGGCGAACTTCTCGTAGATCTGCGCCTCGCTCAGCGGGCGGGTCGCATGGCCGGTGGCGCGCTTCACCGGGTCGCCGGCAACCCTGGTGCCGTTGGCGAGTTCGACCGTCACCTGATCCTGTGGCGCGGCACCCGGCATGTCGGCGTCGTATTCGGTCGTGGTGACGATTTCGACCTTGCGCATCAGCGCCTGAATGTCAGGCCGTTGCACGAACTCATCGGTCAGTTCGCGCAGGCCGACGCGCTTGGCGATCACGCCGCTCGCCATGGCGAACTCCATGCTGAACTTGGCGCTGAGGCCGGTGTCCGGCTGGTGATTGCGCAGCACGGTCGCGAAGTAGTCGCTGATGTTGACCGTGATCCTCTTCACATCGTCGGCGCGTATCGGCGTCTCGCGCACCAGATCCAGCATGCAGTCAATCGCGCGATGCGTGCAGTAGCACGTAGGGTATTTCTTGATGCCAAGCCCCTGCGTCAGGATCGCCCAGCTCTCGCCGGGCTTCGCCTCGCTGGTGCGATCCTCGGTGCCGCTCGGCGAGATCGCATGCAGGAAACCTTGCGGATGTTCCAGCGCGTCGGTGCTGGCGGTGAAGCCCGCCTCTGCAAGGCGCGCCGCCATGATGCCGGCGTGCGCCGCCTTACCCGCGTGGAACGGCTTGGTCATGGTGCCGAAGTTCGCCATCAGGCCGGAACTCTGCGACGCGCCGAGCGCGATCGCCTGTGCCGCCTTGTCCGCGTCCAGGCGACGCAGCGACGCGCAGGCCGCTGCGGCGCCAACCGCGCCATACAGGCCGGTAGGATGCCAGCCCTTCTTGTGCAGCAAGCCGGTATCGCGGCGGAACAGCTCGGCCCAGGTCTCGTAGCCAGCGACATAGGCAACGAGCATGTCGGCGCCTGTTGAATCCAGTGCTTCGGCCTCGGCAAGGATCGCCGGCACCAGCACGGTGCTTGGGTGGCCGCGCAATCCCACATCGTCGTAGTCCAGCGCATGCGCCGCGGTACCGTTGATCCAGGCAGCTTCCGGCGCGGCGCTCTTCTGCTTGCCGAAGGTCAGTGTCGCCGGTCCTTCGGCGGGTGCGAGGACGTCCTTCATGATCCGCACGCAGTCCTCGCGGCGCCCCGCGATCATCGTGCCGATGCAGTCGATAAAGCCGAGACGCGCGATGCGCACCGCTTCCTCTGGCAGGCGGTTCGGGGAAAGGTCGGCAACGAACTGGCCGAGTGTCTTTGTCAGCGACATGACCGCTTCCTTCCGTGATGCGCGTTGCAGCTTGTGCGGGTTCGGCCAGCCGGGTCAAACAGCGCGGCGTCCATGCGTGATATGGATCTAGTGCAATTTAGCCCGCAGCGCCTTCAGGCTTCCGCCCATCTTGACGGAACCCGGCAACGGATGACCGACAATGTCCTCGGCGAGCTGGGCGACCTCGATCAGCTGGTCTAGGTCGATGCCGGTCTCGATGCCCATTTCGTCCAGCATGAACACCAGATCCTCGGTGCACACATTGCCGGCAGCACCTTTGTGAGCGGCGAAAGGGCAGCCGCCCAGCCCGGCGACAGTGGAGTTGAAGATTGCCACGCCCATTTCCAGCCCGGCGTATGCGTTCGCGATCCCCATGCCGCGCGTGTCGTGCAGATGCAATGACAGAGTCAGCTCTGGGAATTGCTGGCGCACTTTGCCCACCAGTGCGCGGATCGACTTGGGTGTCGCCCAGGCCATGGTATCCGCTAACGAGAACACCTGCGGCTTCACCCCGTGTTCGTCGGCGATATCCAGAAGCTGCTGCATCAGGTCCAGCACCCGCTGATGCGGAACCTCTCCCTCGAAGTTACAACCGAACGCCGCCATGACGCTGGCGCGCTTCAGCGGTATGCCGTGCTGCTTGTAGAGCTTGATTGTTTCGTGCGCCTGCTGGATGTTGTCCTCCATCGAGCGCTGCTGGTTCTTCGCCAGAAACGTCGGCGAGGCGGTCAGCGAGAACGAGCCTTCGATGTCGAGCCGCCGCTCACGGTATTCCAGCGCGCGATGCAGGCCCTTCAGGTTCAGCCACAGCGCGGTGTAGTGGATGCCGGGCTTGCGCTTGTAGCGCCGCACAACTTCATCGGCGTCCGCCCAGCCGGGCACCCGGTTGGGGTTGACGAACGAGGCGACCTGAATGTGATTGAGGCCGGTTTCCGACAGCGCATCGATCAGTTCGACCTTGCGCTCCGTTGAGATCGGACCCTTCTCGAACTGGAAGCCTTCGCGCGGGCCTTCCTCGTTGATCTGCACGAATTTTGGGAAATCGGACATGCGGCGATCCTCGCGACGGTGGGGATCAACCTATAATCCGCCGGGCGAGAGTGGAAGCCAGGCGCCCGGCTGCTTTATTTTGCGGAATGCTTCTCCTTCGTCACCGGCGGTGCTTCCGGTGTGGCCACAGGCATTCCGCTCGGCGCCGGCCCGAAGTGCGTCGTTTGCCAGCGCTGGTATTCCTGAAGCTGCCGTTCGCTGGGGATCGACGTCGTGACGGCGCCGGCGTCATTGCGGAACTCGATCACCACCAGGCCGAGCGCCGGATTGAGCAGCAGGCTCGGGTTTGGCTGAGCTGAAGCGCTTGCGGCTGGCTTCAGTTGTGCCACCTGCGTAACGGGGGCCGCTTTCTGGCCAGGAGTGTCGGTTGCGGCATAGGCCGCTGCGACTGAACTGACGGCAAGATCGTTTGACATGGCGGCTTCGACCGCGATGGCAACGCCATCCTGGCGCTCGAAACACCGTGATCCTGCTCCCGGAACGGTTAAACCGCGGTTAAGCGCCCTTCACCAGAACGATCGCTTCGACCTCGACCGCGATGTTGCGCGGCAGGCTGCCCATGCCAACGGCCGACCGTGCCGGCCGTCCGCCCTCGCTCAGCACCTGCACGAACAGGTCAGTGCAGCCGTTGATCACCTCTGGGTGCTGCCCAAAATCCGGCACCGCATTCACCATGCCGAGCACCTTCAAAATGGTATCCACACGCTCCAGCGTGCCGACCGCGGCGATCATGTTGACCAGGAGGTTGACGCCGCAAAGTTTCGCTGCCTCGTAACCCTGCTCGACGCTCAAATCGGCACCGACTTTGCCGGTGATCATCGACTCATCGGCGCGGCGTGGACCGACGCCCGACAGGAACAACAGGTTGCCCGCCAAGCGGAATGGCACGTAGTTGCCAATCGGCTTTGGCGGCGGGGGCAGGGTGAGGCCAAGAGCGGCCAGGCGTTCATCCGCGCTCATTCAGGCAATCCTTCTAACTTTGCTGTCGGGAAGGGCGAGCATCGACATCAGGTCGCCGATGCCGCCGAGCGACTCGATGCGGCTCAACCGCTCGAACAACGGCGCGATAGCCGGCTGTGGCAGCGATCGGCTGGCGCAGTCTGCGAACTTGTCCCATAACTCGTGGCGCAACATCGGTTTGCCACCGGGACCACGACGCTCGAAATCATCCGCGCGGGAGGCGAGGCGCCGACCATCGCGTGTGGTCACCACCACCTCGGCTCCCCATTGCAGTGGCGAGTTGTCCGGCATGTCGGGATGCGGCCGTGCCGCCGTGCGTACCATCAGATCGCGGATCAACGGATCGAACGGCGCGTCGCCTTCGAATTGCTCGAGCCGTATCGCGCGGTCCGCCAGAGCGCGCGCCACCACGTATTGCATGCTGAACTTCGCCGCGAGCGGCGTGCGAGGATCCGGATTGTCGGTGTGCGGCAGACGCCGCGCGTGCGGCATGATCTCGATCGCCTCCACCTGTTCGGGCCGCAGGTCATGCGTGCGCGAAAGCTCGATCATGCGTGCGATCGACGCATGCGTGGAGCCGCAGCATGGATACGGCTTGAGTTCCGGCTCGCCACCGCCCTCCGCCTCCAGCGGCGCATACCAGTCCGCGAGCATCCTGTTGGTGTCGTAGGTGCCGGGGCCATTGAATACGTCGAGGAAGCCCTGCTTTGCATCCAGCGCGGCGGGATTGGCGGTGAAGCCTTGCTTCACCATCAGTGCCGCGAACAGTCCGTTGCGCACGCTGTGGCCAACATGCAGCGGCTTGGTCATGGTGCCGAAGTTGGCCTTCAGTCCAGCGGCGAAAGACGCGGCGAGCCCCAGCGCCATCGCGGTCTGCTGCGGCACGAAGTGCAGTAGCCTCGCAGCCGCCGCTACGGTGCCAAAGATGCCCAGCGTCGCGGTCGGATGCCAGCCTTTGTCGTAGTGATGGAAATGCACGCCGCGGGCAATGCGGCACGCGGTTTCGTAACCCGCCACATAGGCCACAGCGAGATCGCGTCCGCTGGCGCCCACGTGTTCCGCCAATGCCAGCATCGGTGGGATAAGCATGACCGAGGGATGGCCACCCAGCGCCCCGGACACATCGTCGTAATCGAGCGCGTGCGCCGCGGTACCATTCACCAGCGCGGCGTCCAGCGGACTGGTACGCGTGGCGGTGGCGTAGATCAGCGACGGACCTGGCGACGTGGCAACGCCGGGCACCGTCATCAAAATGCGGGGACCGTCCTCGACGATACCGGCGAGGGCGCAGCCCATCGTGTCGATGAAGGCCGCACGCGTCCATTCCAGTGCCGCCGAGGTCAGGTCCTCATAGCGCAACAGGTGGATGCGTTGCGCGATCTCGTTTGAGAGTTCGACCACGCTTCAGCTCCGTCCAGACACGCGCCGGCCGATCTCCAGCGCGGCGAAGGACGGTACGGGGCCAGGCATCAGCCAGCGGAAGCCTTGCTCGATCAGGCTTTCCACATTCTTCGAATCGACGTGCGGATGGCCGCACGGCACATGGTACTGCTTGCAGATCGCCAGGATCTCATTGATCGCCGAGGCAACGGTGGGATGTTCGTATTGCCGCGGATGGCCGAGGTCCTGCGACAGGTCGCCCTCGCCGATCAACACGACGCCGATGCCCGGAACCTGCTCCAGCATTTTCGGCAGGTTGGCGATCGCACGCTTTTCCTCGCACATGATCACCACCAGGACTTCGCCCGCCGGGTTGAGCGGCCAAGTGTCGGCGCGCGGGTAGTATTCCTGGTCTGTCAGCCCCCAGTAACGGGCGGCGGAACGCGGCGCGTCGCCGCGCTGCCCCGGTGGATCATAGTATTTTGCCTCGCGCGGGCGTGGGTAGCGGCAGGCCTGCACGGCGTTGCGCGCATCTTCCACCGTGGATACGTGCGGCCATACGATGCCATAGACGCCGATATCCAGCACCTGCTTGGCGATCCACTGGCTGTTCTCGCCGCCGTTTGGCGGGATGCGCACGAGCGGTGTCACTGCCGGTGCTATGCTGCCCGATGCCGCGATCTGGCGTCGGTTCAGCATGTATTGCAGGCAATCGCGCAGCGCCTTGATGTCGTAGGGGTTGTGCTCCATCTCGAACACCACGCCGTCATATGGCGCGCCCGCAATGGTCAGTGCACTGCTGATCTCGCCCGGTGAGAACGGCACGAATGCCGGCTTGCCTGACTCCAGCGCCTTGATCGCACCGTTGAGGCGGGGAATCTCGGCCATCGTTACTCCCTAACTTACGAACAATTCTTCCACCCGATATGGGCGCGGGATCAGTCCCTGCTCGGCAGCATAACGCATCAGCAGCTCGATGGCAGGGCGGTTGTCATCGATGCCGTACGGCACGCTGTCGTCGCCCAGCTTCTTCGATGCCAGGAACAACCGCATCAGTTCGTCTGCCAGCCAAGGATGCTCGCCCAGCAGCACGTCCTTCACCACGACGACGTGGTTGATCGGGTGGACGCCGGTGCGCCGCGACCATTCGGCAGCCGCCGCGCCTGCATCCGGAATGACGGTGCGCACCTGTGCCGGATCGATCCCGGCGAGCGCGATGCCTGCATCGATCTCGCCCGACAGCAGCATCGCGCGCAGGTCCTGCCCTGGCGCCATACGTTGCACGAATAGCGGGTCGGTGAACTCCTGCACGTGGGCATCTTCCTCGGTGACCCAGGTCATCGAGTCATGAGCGATACCGTATTCGTCACGCAGCACACCGCGCACCCATACGCCGGTGGTCTGCGACCAGGCGCGCACGCCGATACGCTTGCCGATTAAATCAGCGGGACCACGGATCGATGAACCGCGCCGGCAAACTAGCGCGCCATGATGCAGTCCGCGCAGCAGCACGACCGGCAGAGCGGAGATCGGCTTGCCGAAGGCCCGGGCCTGTGCGTGCGTGGTGAGTGCGATCTCGCACAGGTCGAATTCCATCGCGCGAGTCATGCGGCGAAACGCGCGGGTGACCGGATCGACTTCGACGAAGTCGAACGCAATCCGATCCGAGTTCACCGTACCGTCCTTGAGGGCACGAACCAGCGGCGACTTGCCCACCGCGGTGCGTAGCACCAGGGCCATTAGACCGGGCGCCAGTTGAACCGCATGGCCAGCCAACGCCGCAGTTCGGTCAGGGTCGCTGCGTCGGCAGCCGTGGCGAGCGTGCTGGTTCCGGCGCCCGGACCCGAGAGCAATTGCACGCCGAGTGTTGCGCCAGTCGCTTGTACGCCGTGCGATGCGAGCGCATCGGCTCCCGCATGCCGCCATAGCGCCACCATCGCGGCCGGGGTGAGTTGCTGCAGCACGAGGCCAAACTCGAGGCGCGTCGCGGCGGCGGCAGCATGCCAGGCCGCGTAGAGTGGGTTCCTTGCCTTTCCGTCGGCCCGCGCCTCGTACAATTCACCAAAATGCGGCACACTCGGATATGCCGGATCTCGCATGAGCCTGCCATTTTCATCCAGCGTTCCCAGGGTGAACAGCGGTTGTGCACCGGATGCGGCAAGCGAACTGAGCTGTTCCACCAGATGCGGGCCGTGGAGCAACACGGCATCCACCGAACCCTGCGCATACGCCTTCTGTGCCGCGCCGGCATCGGCGATGCCGAACACCGGTTCCATCTGTGCGCCCAGCAACTGGAAGCCCAGCAAAGCTGGCAGATCGGGACTGCCGGGTGCTACAGCTCCAATGCGTGCCGTGGCGTTTTCGCCCAAGGCCGTGCGCTTGCCGACGACGATGGCCGATGCCGTTCCGGCGACGACAGGCACCCAATGGCCAACATCGAATTGCGCCCGGGGATCGCCGACCATCCAGGCCAAAGCTGCGTGGCCGGGAACCAGCATCACGGTCATCCCATCCGGCACGCCGCGGACTTCGAATTGATTGGCCCCGGTGACGCCGTCCGCACTGCCGACTTCGACGCGGCGGATCGACGTATCGGGCGGTAGCGATTGTTCCAGCGCCGGCTGCAACGCATCCGCCCAGCGGTTCAGCGTGCCGTCGCTGGGGCCGGCGACCAACAGCCTGGGGCTTGCCGGAAATGCTGGCGGCGCGGGAGTAGCAGGTGCCGCCAATACGGCTCCCGCCCGCGACAGTGCGGGCAGGGCTGTAAACATCGCAAGCAGATGCCGCCGGCCGGGTGGGTCAATCATTCTGGCCTCCCCCGAACCTTCCTAACCAGAACGGTCCGGGAGTCAAATTCCCCGGCTACTCGTCATAAGCCACCAGCGCCTCGCACGGCACGTCGATCCTCGATCTGCCATTCAGGAATGTCAGCTCGATCAATGCCGCCGCCGCCGGTACTACGGCCCCAACCTGACGCAACAGCGAGATGCCAGCGGCCATGGTGCCACCGGTTGCCAGCAGATCATCGACCACCACGATCCGTTGGCCTTTCTCCGCGGCATCTGCCTGCACTTCGACCCGGTCGGAGCCATATTCCAGCGAGTAGTTGAAGCCGATGGTCTCGCCCGGCAGCTTGCCGCGCTTGCGCAGCATGATGAAGCCGCAGCCGAGCTTCAGCGCCAGTGGAGCGGCGATCAGGAAACCGCGGCTTTCGATGCCCGCCAGCAGGTCGGGTTGGTAGGCGCGTACCGCCTTCGCCATGCGGCCCATTGCGACCTGCCACGCGTCGGCGTCCCGCAGCAGCGTGGAAATGTCGTAAAACAGAACGCCCGGCTTGGGAAAATCCGGAATGCTCCGGATGTGGTCCTTAAGGTCCATGCAGTCAGGCTCGCGCGGTTGATGAACGATTTTCCTAACACGGCACAGCTGCGAGGACCACCGGACGTCACCGTGCCCTTCCACCGGTTCCGGTTGTATCCTTTCCGCCTTGTGTCAGACTGTGTCGATCGAACCCGGGGGATACCGCCATGAGCGAAACGGAACTGCGCAACGCCGACATAGATACTGCCCTGAACGAGGCCAAGGAAGCCTATGTCAAGCGCAATCCGAAGAGCTTCGGCCGTTTCGTTGAGGCCACCGCAGTGATGCCCGGCGGCAATACGCGTACCGTGCTGCACTATTCGCCGTTTCCCATCGGTATCGGGCGAGGCGAGGGATGCCGTCTGTGGGATCTGGATGGCGCCGAATACGTCGACTTCCTCGGCGAATACACTGCCGGCATTTACGGCCACTCGCATCCGAAGATCCGCGCCGCGGTGGATGCCGCGCTCGACGCCGGCATCAACTTCGGCGGTACCAACCTGACGGAAGCGAAGTTCGCGCGCGCGGTGTGCGAGCGCTTTGGGCTGGAGCGTGTGCGCTTCACCAACTCAGGCACCGAGGCGAACCTGTTGGCGATCACGGTCGGGCGGATCTTCGCCAAGCGGCCGAAGGTGATGGTGTTCAACGGCGGCTATCATGGCGCGGTGTTCGGCTTCGCCGGCGGCGGTTCACCCGTGAACGCGCCGTTCGACTATGTGATGGCGTCGTACAACGACATCCCGGCCACGCGCGCACTGATCGACCAGCATGCCAACGAGCTGGCGCTGGTGATCCTGGAGCCGATGATGGGTGGTGGCGGTTGCATCGCCGCGTCGCCGGAATTCCTGAAGATGCTGCGCGAGGCTACCACCAAGATAGGCGCGCTGCTGATCCTGGACGAGGTGATGACGTCGCGATTGTCGCCGGGCGGATTGCAGCAGGTGCGCGGCATCAAGCCGGACCTGACCACGTTCGGAAAATACATCGGCGGCGGCATGTCGTTCGGTGCGTTCGGCGGGCGGGCGGACATCATGGACCTGTTCGATCCGCGCCGGCCGGATGCGTTGCCGCATGCCGGCACGTTCAACAACAACGTGCTGACGATGTCGGCGGGGCTGGTTGGCCTGACCGAGGTCTATACGCCGGACGCGGCGCGCGCACTGAATGCGCGGGGCGATGCGCTGCGCGAGAGGTTGAACGCGTTATGCCGCAAGCACGGCGCGGCGATGCAGTTCACCGGCATCGGCTCGATGTTCTCGGTGCATTTCACGCGCGACCCGGTGCGTTCGCCAGCGGATGCGGCGAAGAGTGACCAGAAGCTGAAGGAGCTCTTCTTCTTCGACATGCTGCAACACGGCATCTGGATGGCGCGGCGCGGCATGTTCACGCTGTGTCTGCCGATCGGCGATACCGAATGCGATAAGCTGGCCGATGCGGTGGAAGAATTCCTGTCAAGCAGGAGGTCACTGCTGTCAACCGGATAACAAGCCTGGGATAAGCGTCAACAGGGAGGAACAAACATGAAAAATCAAATCTTGCTCACGCGCCGCGGCGCGCTGCTGGGTACGACCGGTGCCTTGTTCATGCCGGCGATCGCACGTGCCGCGCAACGCGGCGTCAGCGACAACGAAATCGTTGTTGGCAGTATGGCCGATCTGTCCGGCGTCACCGCCGTGCAGGGTGTCAATAATGCCGACGCCATGCGCATGGCGTATGATGAAGTCAACGCGAAGGGCGGCATCAACGGCCGCAAGATCCGTTTCGTCGTCGAGGACAACGAATACACCGTGCCGAAAGCGGTTCAGGCGATGAACAAGCTGTTGAACCGCGACAACATCTTCTTCGCCGTCGGCAATGGCGGCACACCGATGAACGACGCAGTGCTGCCGTCGATGATCGAGAAGGGTGTACCGAACGTCTTCCCAACCACTTGCGCGCGTTCGATGTATGAGCCGTTCAATAAGTACAAGTTCGGTCAGTTTGCCTCGTACTACGACCAGATGCGCGCGGGCGTGAAACACTTCGCCACGACGAAAGGCGTGAAAATCGTTGGTGTGATGTACCAGGACACCGACTATGGCCGCGATGTGCTGGCCGGCGCACAGGCGCAGGTTGAAGCGATGGGGCTGAAACTGGGTGGCACCACCGGACACAAGCCGACGGACACCGATTTCAACGCCAACGTGGCGAAACTGCGTGAGGCGAACTGCGATATGATTGTGCTGGGCAGCATCGTGAAGGACACCGTGCTGATCCTGCAGACGGCCCACAAGCTGGGATGGAGCCCGATCTTCATGGGCAACTTCGCGACGTATTCCACCGCGGTGGCGGAGGCTCCCGGCGCTCCGGCGGAAGGCTTCTATTCGATGTCTCCGGCGCCCTATCGCTATCCCGATGACCCGCGTCCGTCGGTGCGGGCTTTCGCGACCAGGTTCAAGCAGACGTATGGGATCGAGCCGAACTACCTGGGCGAGGCGGGCTACACCGCAGCGCAGTTCACCGCGGCAGTCCTTGAGAAAGCCGGCCGTGACCTGACCACGGACAGCTTCATCGCTGCGATGGAAAGCATGAAAAACTGGCGGGACGTGTTTGAAGGTCCGGCGCTTACGCTGGCTGCGGACAATCACCATGCGTCCAACCAGTCTTTCCTCTCCGTCGTGAAGAATGCGCGCTGGACACCGGTGATCGAGGAGCCACTGAGCTTCTGACTGCGTCGTACATGCGTCATGTTGCCGTCATCGCGCGGCAACATGCCGCACGTTTCGGGCCGGTCATTGCGAGGAGCACACCGGCGAAGCTATGTAGCCGCTCGACCAGGTTGCTTCGCCGCTACGGCGAGCTTCGAGCAATGAACCGAACGGAGACCTCAGCATGAAGCGTCGCACCTTGCTTGCGAGCGCCGCCGCCCTGGCGGTACCGGCCACCGCGCGGGCCGCGGAGAAGACCAAGATCGTGTGGTGGCACGCGATGACCGGTGCGCTGAATGATCAGGTGGTGCACGTCGTGGAGGCGTTTAACCAGAGCCAGGACGCGATCGAGGTGCAGGCGATCTATAAGGGCGCGTATCCCGAGGTGATCACCGCGACGATTGCGGCATTCCGCGCGGGACAGGCACCGCACCTGGCGCAAATCTTCGAAGTGGGGACCGGTTCGATGCTGGCCGCCGGCAAGGCGACCAAGCAGGTGTGGGAACTGATCAAGGAGACCGGCGTCGCGATCGATCCGCAGGCGTACATTCCGGCGGTGCGCGGTTATTACAGCCTCGCTGATGGGCGTATGGCGTCGATGCCGTTCAATTCATCCACATCGGTGATGTGGTACAGCAAGGATGCATTCCGCACCGCCGGCCTTGATCCGGAGAAGCCGCCGGCGACCTGGGCGGAGGTGGTCGCGGCGGCGCAGGCGATCAAGGCGAAGAACGCCGCCGAGATTCCGATGACCAGTTCATGGCTGAGCTGGATCCAGCTCGAACAGTACAGCGCGCTGCACAACATCCCGTTCGCCAGCAAGGCGGACGGGTTCGAGGGATTGGATGCCGAACTGCAGATCAGCAGCGCGCCGCATGTGAAGCATGTGCAGCGGCTGCTCGATATGTCGAAGGACGGAACGTTCAAATACACCGGGCGCGACAACCAGCCCGATCAGTTGCTGATCTCCGGCAAGGCCGGCATCCATTTCAACTCGTCCGGCATGCGCGGCGACATGGTGAAGAGCGCCAAGTTTGATTGGGCTGAGGCGTATTTGCCGTATGATCCTGATCTTATCAAAACGCCGCTCAATTCGATCATCGGCGGCGCGAGCCTGTGGACGATGACGGCGCCGAATCGCTCGGCGGAGGAATACAAGGCGGCGGCAACGTTCCTGCAGTTCATCGGCAAGCCTGACAACGATGCCTATTGGCATCAGCATACCGGATATGTGCCGGTGACGCTCGCGGGGTTCGAGGCGTCGCAGAAGCAGGGGTTTTATCAGCAGAACGTTGGCGCCGACCTGCCGGTGAAACAACTGACCCGGGGAACGGTGACTGCCAATTCGCGTGGGCTGCGGCTTGGACGTTTGGTGGAGATCCGCAACATCATCTACGAGGAGATGGAAAAGGCGTTCCAGGGCGGGCAGAGCGCACAGCAGGCGATGGACAACGCTTCGAGCCGCGGCAACAAGGTGCTGCGCGATTTCGAAAAGTCGGTGAAGACCTGACCAGCCTGGATGGAACGACGCACCGTCTTTGAAGGCTGGCTGCTGCCGGTCCTGCTGGTGCTGCCGCAACTGCTGCTGACGGCTTTTTTCTTTCTCTGGCCGGCGGCCGCGGCAGTGTGGTCGAGCATGACGCGCGAGGACCCATTCGGGCTCGGCTCGACATTCGTCGGGCTCGAGAACTTCCGCGATCTGTTCGCTGATTTGCTGTATATCGGATCGATCATACGCACCGTGGCGTTCTGCGCGGCGGTCAGCGCGCTGTCGATGAGCATCGCGCTGCTGCTTGCGGTGTTTGCCGATCATGAGATCCGCGGGCGAGCCATCTATCGCACGCTGCTGATCTGGCCTTATGCGATCGCGCCGGCAATCTCCGCCGTGCTGTGGCTGTTCATACTTGATCCACGCGTTGGACTGCTGGGGCGTTGGCTGAACGCGCACGGCATCGCCTGGGACTACACGATCAATGGCGGCCAGGCGATGCTGATGGTCATCGTCGCCAGCGCCTGGAAACAGGTGAGCTACAACTTCATCTTCTTCCTGGCGGGACTGCAGTCGATACCGCGCGCGGTGGTGGAGGCCGCGCGCATGGACGGAGCGAGAGGCTGGCACCGGTTCCGCACCATCACGTTCCCTCTGCTCGCACCCACGACATTCTTCCTGATCGTGGTGAACATCGTCTATGCGGCATTCGACACATTCGGCATCATTTATGCGCTGACTCGTGGCGGCCCGGGCAAGGACACGGAGACACTGGTGATCAAGGTGTACCGGGACGGCGTGGTGAACCTGGACCTCGGGTCGTCCTCGGCGCAATCGGTGGTGCTGATGGCCGGCGTGATCGCGCTCACCGCCATCCAGTTCCGCTTCATCGGCCGGCGGACCAGCGCATGAAGCGAAATTGGCCCGCCCATTTCGTTCTTGGTCTCGGCGTGTTGCTGTTCGCGCTGCCAGTGTGGCTGGTGATCGCCGGATCAACGCAGAGTTCCGATGCAATCACCCGCGGCGAACTTTCATTGCTGCCGACTGCGGATTTCTCTACTTATACGCGGATCCTGACGGAAGGGACGCTCGGCACCGTCCCGGTCTGGCGCATGCTGCTGGTCTCCGGCGGCATGGCGCTGGGTATCGCCTGTGGCAAAATCGTCATCTCCGTTTTGTCGGCTTACGCGGTGGTGTTTTTTCGCTTCCCATTTCGCCATGTCGCGTTCTGGCTGATCTTCATCACGCTGATGCTGCCGGTGGAGGTGCGCATCATACCAACCTACGCAGTGATGGCGGACTTTGGCCTGATCAACAGCTTCACCGGCCTAACCGTGCCGCTGATCGCCTCGGCGACCGCGACGCTGCTGTTCCGTCAGGTGTTTGTCGCGATTCCGGATGAGTTGGTGGAAGCGGCACGAATGGACGGCGCGGGACCGCTACGCTTCCTGCGTGACATCCTGATTCCGGTGTCGAGCGCCAATATCGCGGCGCTTTTCGTCATCTTGTTTGTGTATGGCTGGAACCAGTATCTGTGGCCGTTGCTGGTCGCCACGAGCCCGGGGCTCGACACCATCGTCATTGGTATCGTCAAGATGATCGGTGTCGAGACGCAGACCGACTGGAGTGCGGTGATGGCGACTGCCGTGCTTGCGCTGCTTCCTCCGGTGGTGGTCGTGGTGCTGATGCAGCGCTGGTTCGTCGCGGGGCTGACCGAGGGGGAGAAGTAAGCTCGCTACGCAGGCGCGCGCACGTGGCAGGCCACCACGCGGCCGTCGGCCATCGGTGTGAGCTTCGGTTCCTCGGCGCGGCAACGCCCGATCGCCAGCGGACAACGCGGATGGAAGGTGCAGCCGCTTGGTGGATTCACCGGACTCGGTACTTCGCCTTCGATCACCGCATGCTTGCGGACCGCACGAGGGTCGGGCACCGGCGCGGCGGCGATCAGCGCTTCGGAGTACGGATGCTGCGGTGAAGCGAACAGAGCATCGCGCTCGGCCAGTTCCACGATGCGTCCCAGGTACATCACCGCGATGCGCTGGCCGATATGTTCCACCACGCCAAGGTCATGCGAGATGAACACGTAGGCGAGCCCGAACTCGTCCTGCAGGTCGAGCATCAGGTTCAACACCTGCGCCTGCACCGACACATCCAACGCGGACACAGGTTCGTCGGCGATGATCAATGACGGTTGCAGCGCGAGTGCCCGCGCGATGCCAAGCCGCTGCCGCTGGCCGCCGGAAAATTCGAAGGGGAACTTTGTCAGTGCGTCGTGGCCAAGGCCGACACGCGCCAGCAATTGCGTTGCGCGCTCGCGACGTTCGCTGCGAGACAGTGCCTGATAGTTCTCGATCGGCTCGGTGACAATTTGTTCGCCGGTGAGGCGCGGGTTGAGGCAGGAGTATGGGTCCTGGAACACCATCTGGGCGCGGCGGCGGAACGGCCGCATCGCATTGGCATCAAGCGAGGTAATGTCGATACCCTCGATGACGATACGGCCGCCACTGGGCTCCAGCAGACGCAGGATCAGCTTTGCGACGGTGGATTTGCCACACCCCGATTCACCCACGATGCAAAGCGTTTCACCGGCGCGCACCGTGAAGGACACGCCATCGACGGCGCGCAATTCAACCAAAGCGCGATGCAACAGGCCACGCTGGATCGGGAACCGCTTCCGTAGATCATCGACGGCCAGCACGGGAGCGTCTGTCATGGCAACGCCTGGTCCGCGCGCCAGCACGCAGCGCGATGACCGTTGCTCAATTCCAGCATTGGTGGCTGTTCCACCTGGCAGCGCGGAATGGCGATCGGACAGCGCGGCGCGAAGCTGCAGCCGCGGATGACCTGCTTCAGCGATGGGACCATGCCCGGGATTTCCGCCAGCCGGCGGCGTCGTGCGGCGGCACGGCGCGGCACCGAGGTGAGCAAGCCGCGCGTGTAGGGATGCGCCGGATGGTCGAACAGTTCCAGCACCGGCGCTTCCTCGACCGCACGTCCGGCGTACATCACCACAACGCGCTGGCAGGTTTCGGCGACCACGCCCAGATCGTGGGTGATCATCAGGATCGCCGAACCAGTGCGTTCCTTCAGTTCCAGCATCAGGCGCAAGATCTGCGCCTGGATGGTTACATCGAGCGCGGTTGTCGGTTCGTCGGCGATCAGCAGTTGCGGCGAGCAGGCCAGCGCCATGGCGATCATCGCGCGTTGGCGCATGCCGCCGGAGAACTGGTGCGGATAGTCGCGCGCGCGATGCTCGGGATCGGGGATGTGCACCACGCGCAGCATCTCGCGGGCACGTGCCATCGCCGCGGAACTGCCAAGACCTTTGTGGATACGCACCGCCTCGGCGATCTGCGCGCCCACGGTGTGCACCGGATTCAGGCTGGTCATCGGCTCCTGGAAGATCATCGCGATGCGGTTGCCGCGGATGTCACGCATCTCCTGCTCGGACAGCGGCAGCAGATCCTTGCCGTCGAAGCGCACCGAACCACCGACGACGCGTCCGTTCTTCGGCAGCAGCCGCATCACCGAGAGTGCGGTTACACTCTTGCCGCAGCCGGATTCGCCGACCAGCCCGAGCGTTTCGCCTGCGGCGATGCTGAAGCTGACGCGATCGACTGCATGCACGACACTGTCGCCGCTGGAGAATTCGGTGCTCGAGTCCCCCACTTCGAGCAGCGCGGTCATGTCTGTCGCGACATGCGCGGATCGAGCCAGTCGCGCAGTCCGTCGCCGAGCAGGTTCACCGCCAGCACCAGCACGGCGAGCGAGACACCAGGCCAGAATATCGTCCATGGCGCGATCGCCAGATAAAGCTGCGAACCCGCGATCATATTGCCCCAGGTCGGGATGCTCGGCGGGATGCCGGCACCGAGGAACGACAGCCCGGCCTCGACCAGAATTGACGAGGCACAGACATAGGTCCCTTGCACGGTGAGCGGTGCGATGGTGCTCGGCAGGATGTGTCGGCGCAGGATCTTGCCGGTGCGCGCGCCCCCGGCGATGGCGGCTTCAACGTAGGGACGCTCGCGCACGCCCAGCACGATCGAACGCACCAGGCGCACGTCACGCGGCAGTTCGGGTATCAGGATCGCAAGGATCACCACCGGCACGCCGCCATGCCACAGCGATACCAGCGCGATGGCCAGCAGGATGGACGGGATCGCCATCAGTCCGTCCATCAAGCGCATGACAACGGCGTCGACGCGGCGATAGAAGCCGCATAGCAAGCCGACGATAAGGCCGCCGGCGAGAGCGCCGATGGCGACGGTGATGCCGACGAACAGCGAGATGCGCGCGCCGAACACGGTGCGGGCAAATACGTCGCGGCCCAGGTTGTCGGTGCCTGCCCAATGCTCGGCGGATGGCGGACGCAGCCGGTGCATCGGGTCCATCGCCAGCGGGTTGCCGGCGAACAGCGGCGCGGCGATCGCCAGCAGCACCATCAGCACGATCACCGCTGTTCCTATGATCAGCGTCGGATTCCGGCGCCAGAAGCGGCGCAGGTCCCGCATGCGCGCCGGCACGGCCAAGGTTGGCAAAGCCGCTTCGGACATCAGCGCCGGATGCGTGGATCGATCAGCGTGTAGCTGAGATCGACCAGCAGGTTGATCACCACATAGGCGCCAGAGAAGATCACCATCACGCCCTGGATGATCGGATAGTCGCGGTTGGTGATCGCATCGACCGTCAGGCGGCCGATGCCGGGGATATTGAAGACGGTTTCCGTGATCACCACTCCGCTGATCAGCAATGCGATGCCGATACCGATGACCGTCGCTATCGGCACGCCGGCATTGCGCAGCGCGTGATGGAACAGCTGGCTGAGCGACGATGCACCCTTGGCGCGTGCGGTGCGGATATAGTCCTCGGCCAGCACTTCCAGCACGCTGGCGCGGGTGATGCGTGCGATCAGCGCAAGATAGGCGAGGCCAAGGGCCAGCGCTGGCATGGCGAGATGACTGATCCACGGTCCGAAACCGCTGGACAACGGTGAATAGCCTTGCACCGGCAGCCAATGCAGCGTGATGGCGAACAGATAGATCATAAAGAAACCGAGCACGAACACCGGCACCGAGAAGCCAAGTGCCGCGATGCCCATCAGCGTGCGATCAAGCAAACCACCGGCACGCCACGCGGCGAACACGCCGGCCGCAACGGCTATCGTCGCGGAAAATATCATCGTGACGATGGTCAGCGAGACAGTGGCTGGCAGCCGTTGCATCACCAGTTGCATCACCGGGGCGCCGGAGAAGATCGAGGTGCCGAACTGTCCGCGCAGGATGTTCCACGCCCAGATTCCGAACTGCACGGGCAGCGGTTCATCGAGACCAAGCTGATGGTTGATCTGGTCGATCTGCGCTGGTGTGACATTGTCGCCAGCAAGGATCGCCGCCGGGCTTCCGGGTGCCAGATGGATCAGCAGGAACACGATGATCCCGACGATAGCCATCACGACCAGGGTCGCGAGCAGGCGGCGGACGATGTAGCCGCCCATCAGCAGTGCTCAGGTCTTGGTGACATTCCAGAACGGGACCACGTCGGGATCGGTCAGGAAGCCATCGATGTTCTTGCGCATCGCCGCAGGCTGGGTCCAAGAGCCCAGCATCACCATCAGCACGAAGTCGTACGCGGCGGCCTGCATCTGCTTGGCGATGGCCTGCTGATCTGCGACCGACCCGGCCTCGGCCCATTTGGAGCGCAGTGCCTCGTAGGCTTCGTTCTCCGGCCAGCCGAACCAGCCCTTCTTTCCGTTGGCCGCCATCGCAATCAGCATTGCCGGATCGGCGAAGTCGTAGCCACCACCATAGGTGATGAAGACACTCCATCCGCCCTGATCGATCGGCTTCATGCTGGCGCGGCGGGTAATCACCTCGCCCCAGTTCATCGCGGCGAGTTCGGCATTGACGCCGATGTTCTGCAGCCAGCCGGCGATGAGCTGGGCGGAGTTGTTCATGAAGGCGAAGTCGGTCGCCTGGAGAACGACGACTTTCTCGCCCTTGTAACCGGCCTCCTGGAAGAGCTGCTTTGCCTTGGCAGGGTTCGGCGCTTGCTTGAACCAGTCAGTGTTGGCGTCGTTTGCCATCGTCGTGCCGTAGCCGAAGATGGACGGCGATGCATTGTAGTATTTCGGATCGCCGAAGGTCGCGTTGAGGATTGCCTTCTGGTCGATCAGGTACAGCATCGCCTGACGCGCCTTCACGTTGTCAAACGGTGGGTTGAACCAGTTCAGCCGGCAGATGCCGTCATTGCCGGTGGGATTCATCACCTTGAGCTTGATATCCGGATTGCTCGACAGCTGCTTGATCAGGTCTAGTGGCGGCAGCTCGTAAAAGTCGATCTCGCCCGCCGTCAGCGCCGCGCTTGCGGTCTGCTCGTCGGCGATGTTCTCCCAAATCACCTGATCGAGGTGCACCACCTTGCCGCCGGCGAGACCTGATGGGGCTTCCTTGCGCGGGACGTATTTGTCCCACTTGTCGAACACATACTTGCTGCCCGGCTGCGTCGCGGTCTGATTGAACGTGAACGGCCCGGAGCCGATACGGCCGGTGATCTGCTGGAACGGATCGGTTTCCGCATCCTTCTTCGGCATCATGAAGCAGAGCGGCGTGGTTGAACTGGACAGCGCCGTCATAACCAGGCCGAATGGTTCCTTCAGCGTGAGGACGAACGTCTTGTCGTCCTTCGCGGACAGATCCTGCGTGCGTGCCATGATCGCCTGGCCGCCGGAATTGCGCACTGCCCAGCGCCGGATCGAGGCGACGCAATCCGCCGCGGTGACGGGGGTGTTGTCCTGCCAGGCCAGGCCGTCGCGAAGCTGGAAGGTGTAGGTCTTCTTGTCGTCGCTCAGGTTCCACTTATCGACCATCTGCGGCTGCGCTTTGAAGTCCGAGTCGATCGAGAACAGCGTGTCGTAAACCATCGCGCCGTAGTAGGCGCTGATGTTGGCAGTGGTCCAAATCGGATCGAACGAGCGCAGGTCGCCTTGCATGACGGCGCGCAGTGTCTTCGCGGCCGCGGGCTGTGCCTGCGCACGAATGATGCCGGGAGCCGCCGCGGCGGCGCCTGCCGCTACACCAGTGCGCAGGATGGTGCGACGAGAAATGCTCATCTGTGAGGCTCCCCGGGATTTTTGTTGCGGCAATGGCGCGAAACTTGCGCCGGCGCGACCTAAGCACCGTGCCCCAGGCTTGTCCAGAAGCCGTCATTGTGCAGTGCACGCCTGAAGTTTGCGGCGGGCTTGCGATAAAGCGCATGATGCTGACCGACGCGGATCAAGCCAGGAGGTACAGGCCATGACGACGATCGCCGCGATCCTCAAGCATAAGGGCTACCAGGTTACGGCGGTGGAGCCGACAGCGACGATTGCGCGCGTCTCAGAGATTCTCTCCGAGCGGCGGATCGGCGCGGCCCTGGTAATGGACCGGGCGGAGCAGCTTCTCGGAATCGTGAGCGAGCGCGACATCGTGCGCTATCTCGCGACGAATGGTGCGCGCACGCTTGAGATGACAGCCGGGCAGTTGATGACGCGCACGCTCAAGGTGGCGCATCCGGAGACCACGGTGGCCGAAGCGATGCAGATGATGACGGTTGGGCGCTTCCGTCACATGCCGGTGATGGATCGCGACGTGCTGGTCGGGCTGATCAGTATCGGCGACGTGGTGAAGGCGCGCATCATGGACCAGGAAGACGAGGTGGACAGCCTGAAGGCTTACGTCTCCGGTTCTGCCTGATTACGGATTATCGCTCCACGGCGGCGGTCCGAGGTCCACGCTGTTTGGACTGGTGACGGCGCCAGTGGTTGCGCCGGCAGCCCCGCCTATCAGGCCGCCGGCCAGGATGCCGACGGGTCCGCCGATGATGCCGATAGCGGCGCCGGTCGCGGCACCCGTTGCCGCGCCGCCTTGCGCACGTTCAGGTTCGCTGCTGCCGCAACCCGCCAATAGCAGCCCCGCTGTAACCAGTGCCAATGTGCTGAAAGTTCGCATCGCCAGCGCTACGCCACCGCTTCCGCCTCGATCTCCACCACGAAACGAGGATCCGCGAGGCCAGCGACGAACAGCAGTGTCGAGCACGGCGCATGTCCGCCATACACAGCATCCCGTGCGGCACGGAATGACGGCAGCAGCGACCGGTCGGTGAGGAATACCGTGGTCCTGACCAGGTTGGTGATACCCATGCCGTTCGCGTCGAGCAACGCGCGCAGGTTGGCGAACGTCTGCGCGATCTGACCCTCGCCGGTGTTTGGCACAGAACCATCGGGCGCGACGCCGACCTGACCGGACATGATCAGCCGGCGATGCTCGCCCTCGATCAGCATCGAGTGGGTGTAGCCAGTCGGCGCGCGCACGGCCGGGGGATTGGTCGCGGTGATGACTGCCATAAGAATCGCTCCATTGGTCAACCGGTAGCAATTATAGCACGGATTCCCCGGCTACCGCGCGAGCCAGTCCCGCACCGCATCTTTCACGAACTTCGTATCCGCCGGATTGGTTGTCGGATTGCCGGCGCGATGGCCCCAGATGCTGGGTATCGGCTTGAGTTCCGCGCGTGTCAGCAACGGCAGTTCGGCAGCATTGTCGGCGACGCGGAAGTAAAGATCCGTCTCGCCGGGCATCAGCAGCACGCGCGCCTTAATCGCGCGCAACGCGCGCGGCAGATCGCCGCCATACAGGGGATTGGCGCTGATGTCCGCGGCGTCCCATGTGCGCAACTGCGCGTATTGGTTGGCCGCGGGACGAGCGCCGAAACGATCCTCCCAGTCGGTGCGCAGAAACGTCTCCAGGTCCGGCGCGCCGAGATTGGGCTGCGGGCCGGAGGCGAGATGCAAGTCGGCACGATAGAAATCCTGGCTCAAGGCCCACGCCGCGTAGATACGTCCGAACGCGCGTTTCGCCGCGCGCGGTTCGGCGGAGAAGCGGCCGTCGCCAATGTGTTCGGGTGCCGCCTCCAGCGTTGCCATCAGGCTGCGCAGGAACACTTGGTTGTGCACGGCGGTGCGCGCAACGCCACAGTTCACCACGATGCGGTTCACCGCTTCGGGAAACAGCGCGGCCCAGTGATAGGCCTGTAAGCCGCCCATCGACCAGCCGTACACGCAGGCGACGTGCTCGATGCCGAACATCTCGTGCAGCGCGCGGCGTTGCACCTGCACGTTGTCGTATACGGTGACCAACGAGGGGTAGTCCGGGGTGTTCGATGGGCTGGATGATAACCCGTTGGCGAACATATCGCAGATCACGATGAACCAGCGCGTGGGGTCCAGCACACCATCGGGACCGATCAGCCACTCCAGGTCGGGATGCTGTGCGCCGTAGCTGGTGGGATAGACGATGACATTGTCACGCGACGGCGCGAGCGTGCCGTGCGCCTTCCACGACAGGCGCGCGCGCCGAAGCACGGCGCCTGATTGCAGCGTCACATCGCCTGCCTCGAACGTGCCATGCTGCGTTGGCCATTCCATCGCTTCCCCCTATGAGCCGATACGTGCATCGTCTGCGATCATTGCGTGCCGCCGCAAGGGGTCACTGTCATGCTGCACCTGATCGCGATTGGCCGGCTACGCGATGGCCCCGAGGCTGAACTGTTCGCCCGCTACAATACGCGGCTGCGGCCGAAACTGACGCTGACCGAACTGCCCGAGGCACGCGGCGCTGCAGCCGAAATAAAACGGCGGGAAGCAGCAGCACTGATTGCGGCTGTGCCGGCGGGCGCCTTCGTCATAGCGCTTGATACCGGTGGCGAAGGCCTGAGCAGCGAACGACTTGCGCGGCGGTTGGAACAATGGCTGTCAGCCGGTCGCCCCGTGTGCTTCCTGATTGGTGGCGCCGAAGGCCTGGACGCCCATGTGCTCGCCCAGGCCGATTACATACTGTCGCTTGGTCCATTGACCTGGCCGCATTTCCTGGTGCGCCCGATGCTGGCCGAGCAACTCTATCGCGCGCGGTCCATCGCTGCCGGTCATCCGTATCATCGGGCAGGGCGGCCGTGACCGCCGCCCCACCTGCTGTCCACTACACAGTCGCGCCTTCGATCAGTCCGCCGAACCGCACCCACGTCTTGCCGTCCCAGCGCGCCATCTGCATGGCGTTGATCGGCCGATGGTTCGTATGGCCGGTGTTGATCCTGATGCCTGGCAACAGCACCGGCACTTCGAAGTCATGCAGGTTCTCCGCTTGCTTCATGACGTTGTCGCGCGAGAAGTCGCCGTTGCATTGCTTCAGCACCTGCAACATCGTCTGGCTGATGCCATAGGCGAACACATAGCTGGCGTCACTGACATCGCCGCCCGGCATGTATTTCGCCATGAAGCGGCGCCATTGCTTCATGCCTGCGTCGTCGGTGAAGCCGGGATCGGTCGGGTCTTTCAGGTACTGCGTGCTGAGCATGCCGATCGCATTCTCGGGTCCGGCTGGCGTTATAACGCCACCCACCGAGATCGATACGTTGGTCATGAAGAATGTCGGCTTCCAGTTGAGGTCGTGCACCTTGCGGATCGATTGCGCGGCGAACTTGGGAATACCGGCCACCAGCAGCACGTTGGCGCCTGACCCCTGCAACTCGACGATTTGTGAATTGATGGTCGGGTCGGTGGTTTCGTAGCTCACCGATTTCGTGACGATCTTGTCCCAGTTTTCACCAAGGACGTCGCGCATGCCGGCGGGGTAGTCCTTACCGAAGTCGTCGTTCTGATACAGGATGGCGAGCTTCGGCTCCTTTACGTTGGCCAACATGTGCTTGGCGTAGATCTGCGCCTCGGTGCGGTAGTTGGGCTGCCAACCCATGGTCCACGGATATTTCTTGTAGTCGCTCCACTTGCTGGCGCCGGAGCCAACGAACAGGTGCGGAATCTTTTTGTGGTTCAGATATTCGGCGATTGCCGAATTGCATGGCGTGCCAAGATTTTGGAAGCAGAAATCGACCTTGTCCTCCTCGACCAGGCGGCGCACCTGCTCCACCGTCTTCGGCGGGCTGTAGCCATCGTCGTAAGAGATGAAGTCGATCTGGTGTCCGTCGACACCGCCAAGTTCGTCGGTCATTTTGAAGAAAGCGGTCTCGGTGCGGCCGATCACGCTGTAGGTGGAGGCCGGGCCGCTGTAGGGCATGGTGTTGCCGATTTTGACCGGTTCGGCCGCGCGCACGCTGGGTAGCGCGGCGGATGCGGCGGTGGCGAGCCCGGCAGTCAGGGCAGCGCGACGGTTGATCATGTTTTGTTCTCCCGAACGTTGTGATTCTCCCGCGCCGGTTCGTTGACCGGCGCCGGCACATTGCACGGTCGCAGCGGGCACCGCTACCGTCGCCCGAGGCAGATGCCTGGAGGCCAACGATGGACGTCCCGGTGACGCACGATCCCGCAATCGATCTGACCTGGCCGCGGGACGGCGTAACGCGCGTGCCGTTCCGGGTGTTCTCGGATCCCGCGATCTACGCCGAAGAGCAGAGGCGCTTCTTCCGCGGGCCGATCTGGAACTTCCTGTGCCTGGAGATCGAGATACCGAACGCCGGCGACTGGCGCCTCGCCACTGTCGGCGAGACACCCGTGGTGGTGACGCGCGACGAGCAAGGGGTGATCCACGCGTTGGTGAATCGCTGCGCGCACAAGGGCGCACTGGTGTGTCTGCAAGAGCGCGGCAACGCCAAAGCGCTGACATGCGTATACCATTCGTGGAGCTACGATCTCGCGGGCCAGCTGCAAAGCGTCGCGTTCCGTCATGGGGTGCGCGGCAAGGGTGGCATGCCGGAGGATTTCGACCTGGCACAGCATCGGTTGCAGAAGCTGCGTGTCGAGGTGTTCTGCGGATTGGTGTTCGGCACATTCTCCGAGGCGACGGTGCCGGTGGAAGATTACCTTGGCCCGACGATGGCGAAGATGATCCGCCGCAACCTCGGGCGGCCGCATCGCATGCTGGGTATGCACAGCCAGATCATCCACAACAACTGGAAGCTGTACGCCGAGAATGTGCGCGATTCATATCACGCGACGCTGCTGCACACGTTCTACACCACGTTCAAGGTGAACCGCCTGGACATGGATGGCGGGATGCTGCTGTCGGACGACGGGCGGCACTCGATCAGTTACGCCAGGCGCGACACGCTGCAACAGTCGGACGAATATAAGAAGGTGCATTCGGCGCAGTACAATTCCGCGCTCGCGGCGCCAGAGATGCTGGAGACCTTCACCGAGTTCGATGACGGCATCACGCACTGCATCCAGACGATTTTCCCCACGCTGGTGGTGCAGCTTACGTTGAATTCGCTGGCTGTGCGGTTCTTCACGCCGCGTGGCATCGACAAGACCGAGCTGTTCTGGATCTACCTCGGCTATCAGGATGACAGCGAGGAGCAGACCCGGCGGCGTCTGATGCAGAGCAACCTGACCGGCGCGGCGGGGCTGGTGTCGCTGGAGGATGGTTGCATCAACGAGTTCGTGCAGCGTGGCACGCGCGGCAGCGAGAACGTCAACGCGTTCCTGGAGATGGGCGGGCGCGATGTTGCTTCGTCGGATGGTTCGCGCGCGACCGAAACTGGCATTCGCGGCTTCTGGCAGGGCTATCGCGAACTGATGGGTCTTTAGTGGTGCGCGAGGCGATCGAAGATCTGCTGGCCGACTACGCCGAGGCGATCGACGATGGCGCACTGGAGAGGTGGCCCGGTTTCTTCGCCGAGGATGGGGAATACCAGATCATCACGCGCGAAAGCCATGATGCCGGTTTGCCCATCGGCATCCTGTATTGCAGTAGCCGCGGCATGATGGAGGACCGCATCCGCGCGCTGCGAACTGCGAATATCTACGAGCCGCATGCGTATCGGCATCTGCTCGGGCGCCCGCGCGTCGAGCAGCAAGGCGACGACTTCGCTGTTCGCTCAAATTTCTCCGTGTTCCGCATCGCCCAGGATGGTGACACGGTGACCTTCGCCACCGGCCGTTATCTGGACCGGATCGGACGCGACGGTTCGGCGCTGCGCTTCCGCTCGCGCCGCGTCGTGCTGGATTCGCGGCGGGTGGACATTCTGCTGGTTATGCCGCTCTAGCACGGCGGTTGGACCGGCGCGGCCAGCTATGCTACGCGCGCTGATATGTCGCAATCCGGTTCCTTGCCACTGATCGCCGTGCTGAACGGGCCGAACATGAACATGCTCGGCCTGCGCCAGCCACATCTGTATGGCCGCGCCACGCTCGACGACGTCGAGCAGCTTTGCGCCGAAGCCGCCGATCAACTTGGGCTGGCGATCGATTTCCGGCAGACCAACGGTGAAGGTGAGCTGGTGTCCTGGGTGCAGGAATGCCGTGGCCGAGCGCGTGGCATCGTCATCAATCCCGCTGGCTACACCACCACCTCGATTGCCCTGATGGATGCTTTGCTCGCGAGCGAACTGCCGGTGATCGAGGTGCACGTCACCAACATCCACCGCCGCGAGGAGTTCCGTCAGCATTCCTACGTCTCCAAGGCCGCGGTTGGCGTGATCTGCGGCTTGGGGGTGCGCGGTTACGCTCTGGCGCTGACCGCGATGGCGGAAATACTGCTCGAGGCAGGTGAATGACTCGCATTCCATTCGATCCCGACGCGATCCGTGCGCTTGCCGCGGTGCTGACCGAAACCGGCCTCACCGAGATTGAAATCGCCGAAAAGGACAGCCGCATCCGCGTCGTGCGTGGCGGCGTACCGACTGTGGCGGCTCTCCCAGTAGCAACGGTTGCTGCGGTCACTCCCGTCGCAGGGCATCCGGCGGCGTCTGCGCCTGATCTAACGAACCATCCCGGTGCGGTGACCAGTCCGATGGTTGGCGTCGCCTATCTTTCGCCCGAGCCTGGCTCGCCGCCATTTGTGACCGTCGGCCAGGCGGTTACCGCCGGCCAGACCGTGCTGCTGATCGAGGCAATGAAGACTTTCAACCAGATCAAGGCACCGAAGGCCGGGACCGTCGCGCGCATTCTGGTCGCCAACAGCACGCCGGTTGAATACGGCGAAGTCCTGCTGCTTCTGGAATGAGCGGTTGTTCCAGAAAATCCTCATCGCCAATCGCGGCGAGATCGCTTTAAGAATTCAACGGGCCTGCCGCGAATTGGGCATCTACTCCGTCGCGGTGCACTCGACCGCGGATGCCGACGCGATGCACGTTCGGCTGGCCGATGAGAGCGTCTGCATCGGTCCCCCGCCAGCGAAGGATTCCTACCTCAACGTTGCCGCCATCCTGACAGCGGCGCTCGTCACCGGCGCCGAAGCGATTCATCCCGGCTATGGCTTCCTGTCCGAGAATGCGGGCTTTGCCGAAATGGTCGAGGCGCACGGTCTGGCCTTCATTGGTCCCTCGCCCGACCATATCCGCATGATGGGCGACAAGATCGCTGCGAAGCAGTCGATGGCGAAGCTAGGGGTGCCGTTGGTACCTGGGTCCGATGGCATGCTGCCGGACTTTGCCAAGGCGCGCGATGTCGCCGCACAAATCGGCTATCCGGTCCTGATCAAAGCGTCCGCCGGCGGTGGCGGCCGCGGCATGAAGGTCGCGCGGGATGCGTCGGAGTTGGAAGATGCGTTCCGCATCGCCCGCACGGAGGCGCGCGCTGCCTTCGGCAACGATGCCGTGTATATGGAAAAGTATCTGGACCATCCGCGCCATATCGAATTGCAGGTGCTGGCCGATGGTCATGGCAACGTCGTGCATTTCGGCGAGCGCGATTGCAGCCTGCAGCGCCGGCATCAGAAGCTGCTCGAGGAGGCAGGTTCGCCCGCGCTTGATGGTGCCGAGCGTGATCTGCTCGGGGCGACGGCCACCGCGGCACTGGCCAAAATCGGCTACCGTAATGCCGGCACGCTGGAATTCCTGTATCAGGATGGGCAGTTCTCGTTCATCGAGATGAACACGCGGCTTCAGGTGGAGCATCCGGTCACCGAGATGGTGTGCGGGGTAGACTTGGTGCGCGAGCAAATTCGCATCGCCGCCGGCGAGGCACTCGGGTATGGACAAAGCGATATACAGTTTTCCGGCCACGCCATTGAGTGCCGGATCACAGCGGAGGATCCAACGACATTCATGCCAACCCCGGGCCGCGTGACTGCGTTCCATGCGCCAGGCGGTTTGGGAGTTCGGATCGATTCAGCGCTCTACGCCGGTTATTTCGTCCCGCCCTACTATGACAGCCTGGTGGCGAAGCTGATCGTGCATGCGCCGACCCGGCTGGACGCGATCAATCGGCTACGGCGCGCGCTGGATGAGTTTGCCATCGTCGGAATCCAGACAACGATACCGCTGCATCAGCGGATCGTGGAGGACGCCGAGTTCCGGCGGGGCGATTTTACCATTCACTGGCTGGAACGATTTGTCGCAAAGTAAACCGTAGCGACAATTCGCTTCATTGCACGGGACGGACGCGGCTACATTCCGACCAGCCCACGCGCGAAATCACCTGCATCGAAAGGCCGCAGATCGCCGGCCTTTTCGCCGACGCCGACCGCGTGCACCGGCAAGCCGAACGTCTCCGCCAACGCCACGACAATGCCGCCACGCGCGCTGCCATCCAGCTTGGTCACCACCAAGCCTGTCACATCGACCATCTCCTTGAACACGCGCACCTGTTGCACCGCGTTCTGTCCTGTCGTCGCATCCAGCACCAACAGCACGCTGTGCGGCGCCGTCTCATCCTGCTTGCGCAGCACGCGGATGATCTTGCGTAGTTCGTCCATCAGCGCGGCCTTGTTGTGCAGCCGGCCGGCGGTGTCGATCAGCAACACGTCGGCGCTCTCGGCGCGCGCCTGGGTCAATGCGTTGAACGCAAGGCCGGCGGAATCGGCATTGGGGCCGCCGGCAATCACCGGCGCACCGACGCGTTCGCCCCAGATCTGCAACTGCTCCACCGCCGCGGCGCGGAAGGTATCGCCGGCGACCAGCACCACGCGCTTGCCGGTGTCACCAAAGTTCTGCGCCAGCTTGCCGATTGTCGTGGTCTTGCCAGTGCCGTTGACGCCAACCACCAGCACCACATGCGGACGCTTTGCCGGGTCGAGCGCCAGCGGTTGCGCCACAGGTGACAGGATCGCCGCGATCTCTTCGGCGAGCGACTGCTTGATCTCCTCGTCGGTGACTTCCTTCCCGAAGCGCGAGCGGCGGAAGTTCTCGATCACCCGCCGCGACACGCCGGTGCCGAGATCCGCGGCGATCAGCACCTCTTCCAGTTCCTCGAGCGCCTCATCGTCCAGCCGGCGTTTGCGGAAGACGGCTGAAATGCCATCGCTCAGCTTCTGCGTGCTGCGCGTCAGGCCTTCCTTGAGGCGCGAGAAAAATCCCAGCGCCATCAGGCCGCCTCCGCCAGCAGTGTATCTCCAAACGTATTGACGACGCGAGCCGCCAACAGGCGTCCTGGCGCGGCCGGGGAGGTGAGCCGCACCGCGGCGAAATGCTCCGAATGTCCGGCATCCGTGGTTTCCGTCAGCAGCGACACGGTGCGGCCGATCTGGCGGCCGAGGAAGCGCTGCAGCACGTCGCGTCCGGCATCGCGCAGTCGCGCCGCGCGTTCGCGCCGTTCGGTCACCGGCACGGACGGCATGCGTGCCGCCGGCGTGCCGGGGCGTTCGCTATAGGGGAACACGTGCAGGAACGGCAGCTCCAGTTCAGACACAAAATCCAAGGTCTCACGGAACCGCGCTTCATCCTCGGTTGGAAAGCCCGCGATCACGTCGGCGCCGATGGCGATGCCGGGACGCGAGGCCCGCGCGCGGGCAATGGCCGCGACCGCATCGGCGCGCGAATGCCGCCGCTTCATCCGCTTCAGGATCAGGTCGCTGCCAGCTTGTAGTGACAGATGTAGATGCGGCAGCAGCCGAGGCTCGGCGCCCAGCAGCAACCATATGTCGTCATCGATCGCCGCGGGATCGAGCGATGACAGCCGTAGCCGCGGCAGGTCCGGCACCAGCGCCAGCAGACGGCGGACCATCTGGCCGAGGCGTGGCGCCCCCGGCAGATCGCTGCCGTAGGATGCGATATCGACGCCCGTGAGCACCACTTCCTGATAGCCGGCTTCTACCAAGGCGCGCACCTGCGCCACGACCGCGCCGATCGGCACGCTGCGGTTGGGGCCGCGGCCGAACGGAATGATGCAGAATGTGCAGCGATGGTCGCAGCCTTGCTGCACCTGAACGAACGCGCGGGCACGTCCGGCGAATTCGGTGACCAGATGCGGCGCGGTGTCGCGTGCCGCCATGATGTCGGACACCGCGCCAGGCGCGTCCGGCGCCCAGCTCTCGGGCTTCAGCTTGTTCTCGTTGCCCAGTACGCGATGCACACCGGGCAGCTTCGCCCACGCGTCCGGATCGATCTGCGCCGCGCAGCCGGTCACCACGATACGCGCGCCGGGTCGCTGGCGTACGGCACGGCGGATTGCCTGGCGCGCCTGGCGCTCGGCTTCCGCGGTCACCGCGCAGGTGTTGACGATGATCGTGTCACTCAGCTGGGAGGCGTGCCCCCGCATCACCTCGCTCTCATAGGCGTTCAGCCGGCAGCCGAAGGTGAGGATCTCCACGCTCATGTTCGATTTCGGGTGCAAGCCCGATCCTCGACCGTCATGGCCGGATTTAGTCCGGCCATCATGCGGGATACGCCGCCAGCTCGATCTCGCCGATGAACGACGTCGCCACCGGTCCGGTCATCAGCACGTGGCCATCGCCGCGCCATTCGATCTCGAGCTCGCCGCCATCCATCACCATTGTGGCCCGGCGCCCGGTCAGGCCGCGACGGTGCGCGTTCACCAGGGCAGCACAGGCGCCGGAGCCGCAGGCCAGCGTCAGTCCGGCGCCGCGTTCCCACACCCGCAGGCGAATGCGGTCAGGCGCGAGCACCTGCGCGAAGCCGATATTGGCGCGTTCCGGGAACAGCGGATCATGCTCCAGACGCGGGCCCAGTTCGGTGACCGGATGGTGCTCGACGTCCGCCACCAAGAAGGTCGCATGCGGGTTGCCCATGTTCGCCGCCGCAGGGTCGCCGGGCAGGTCGAGGTGCAGCGTGTCCATCGGCCGGGCCAGCGGGATTTCGGACCAGTCCAGCCGGGCGAGCCCCATGTCGACGCAAACCCGGCCGTCGGACAGCATTTCGGAGGGAAGGTTGCCAGCGGCCGTACGGATCACCTGGACACGGCGTCCGGTCTCGTCCGCCAGGATCGAGGCCACGCAGCGGGTGGCATTGCCGCAGGCGCCGGCTTCCGCGCCGTCCGGGTTGCGGATGCGCATGAAGGCGTCGGCATTGCTGCCGGGCGGAGGCGGCTCGATCACTATGAACTGGTCGCAACCCACGCCGGTGCGCCGATGCGCGATGGCGGCCGCCCGGCGTGGCGTCAGGCCGAGCGCGCCGGCGCGTTCATCGAACACGACGAAGTCGTTGCCGCAGCCGTGCATCTTGAGGAAGCGCGCCATGGGAAGGGTATATGCGCCGGCCGGGCAGGGGTGGAAGGGGTGGCGGCGCGTTGAGCCTTTGTGAACGCCGGTTGACTATGGTGCGGCGCTGTCATGTTGCGCGGCGACTACGCCATCCGCTGGTCCATTTTGCTCGCGGTCTTTCTGGCATCGCTGGCCGCATGCCGGGTAATCGGCTCGCCGCTCGATCTGGCCTCGGCGTGGCCCGATGCAAGGCTGCTGCTCGTGCTCTTCGCGCTGGCTGCCTTGTGCGCGAGGCTCCGTCGCGTGATGCGACGCCTGCAACATCCGCTCGACCTTACCCAGGACTGCTGCCTGTCTGTCGCCCAAGTGTGGGTGCTGGGCATGGCCTTCGTGCTGCTGATCTACCTCAGCGCGTGGTTCGGCGCGGCCGTGCCGTTACGTGATGACATGCTGCAATATTACGACGCGCATCTTGGTTTCGACTGGGATGCCGTCGCGGCCTGGACTGCCCGTCACCCGTTCATCGAGCAGCTTCTGCGGCAGGCCTATGTCAGCGCGACACCTGAAGGAGCGGTGCTACTGCTTGCCGGCAGTCTGCTGTTTCCCGGCCAGCGCAGCGGCGAGTTGATCTGGGCGGCTATGCTCGCTTGCGCGCTGACCGCCGCAATCTTCCTGTTCGCGCCGGCCATCGGCCGCATCGGCCATTTGAATACCGCCTACATCGGCCGCCTGATGCAAATCCGCGCCCACGCCGCCACGATGAGCTGGCAACAGACGCCGTCAATCGTCTGCTTCCCATCCTTCCACATGACGGTTGCCGTGCTGTTCACCTATGTGGCGCGCCACCGCCGTTGGCTGCTGCTCGCCTGCGCGACGCTGAACGCGGTGATGGTGGTCGCCCTGGTCCCAATCGGCGGCCACTACCTGGTCGATGTCCTCGCCGGCGCGGCAGTGGCGCTTGTCGCGATTGCCGTGACGCGATGGGCCTCCCTTGCCTGCCGCCCGCCGATTCCCTTATTTCCTCAGCCATGCTCCCAGTTCAGCCGTCCCCAGTGGACATCGTCCTTGTCCACTCCTCCGATCTGCACGTCGATGACGAAGCCACCGGCACCAAGCATGCTGGCGGAACCACCGGCCTCGCCGCCGTGCTCGCCGCCGCCCGCGCCCACAACGCCGATATCGTGCTGTTGGCCGGCGACACCTTCGACAACAACCGTGTCTCCGCCCCAGTCGTCGAACGCGCCGGCCGGATGATCGCCGATGCCGGAATGCCGGTGGTGATCCTTCCCGGCAACCACGATCCGGTATTGCCCAATTCGGTGTTCCACCGCGGCCGTTATGCCGAGATCCCTGCCATCTCGATATTCGGGATCACGCATGAGGAAGCCGCGGCTTTCCCCAGTCATGACCTGGAGATCTGGGGCCACGCGCATCGCGACTACGAGAACATGGCCCCCCTGCGCGGCCCGCGCGACCGCACGACTCGCTGGCAGATCGCTATGGCGCATGGCCATTATGAGCCGCCGCACTCGCTCGCCACGCCGCTGCGGCCTTCCTGGCTGTTCAGCGACGGGCATATCGCTGAAACGCGCGCCGATTATCTGGCGCTTGGCCACTGGGATCGTCCAGCCCGCGTGGGGGATGGCAGCGTGCCGGCTTACTATTCCGGCTCGCCCGACCTCGCGCAGACGGTCAACGTCATCCGTCTGACCCAGGCCGGTGAGGTGCTTGTGTCACGCGAACCGCTGCGGTGGGATCACCCCTGAACCACAGGGGAACCAGCCGATGCCTCTGCTCTGCGAACGCCGCGGTTCCGTCGCCATCCTGACGCTGAGCCGCCCGGAAGCGCGCAATGCCTGGTGCGAGGAATTCCAGACCGGGTTTCGTGAACTGTTGCCCGAACTGGAAGCCGATACCGACATTCGCTGCGTCGTGATCACCGGTGACGAGAAAGGCGGGGCCTTCAGTGCCGGCGCCGATCTGAAGAATCCGCGCACGCACACGATGGATTCGGTGGCCGCGTTCATCGAGGACCTGCCGAACCGCCGCCGCGCGCATCCGATCCCGATGCTGACTGATTTCGCCAAGCCAGTGGTTGCCGCGGTGAACGGCTACGCGGTTGGTATCGGCTGCATCGTGACATATTGCTGCGATCTGATCGTGGCCTCGGAACGCGCCGAGTGGCGCCTGCCGCAAAGCAGCCTGGGCATCATCCCGGCGCAGGGCGGCGCGGTGCGGCTGGCGCGCTGGGTCGGCAAAGGCCTCGCGATGCGGGCCTCACTCGGCTTTCCACTGAAGGCCGAGGAAGCCTATCGCATCGGTCTAGCGCAATGGCTGGTGCCGCACGAAGCACTGATGGCGCGGGCGATGGAGGTGGCGGAGCACATCGCTTCACTGCCGCCCCTGGCCGCACGTTTGGTGAAGGAGTCGCTGAATCGCGGCATGGACGTTCCGCTGGCCGACGCCGTATTGGGCGACTTGTACCGCTTCGCGACGCTCGAGCTGACGGAGGATAAACGCGAAGCCCACCAGGCTTGGCGCGAACGGCGCAAGCCCAAGTTCAAGGACGTTGAACCAGGAGGCCCCAATGCCGCAATCGGTCCGTGCCGTCGTCGTCGATCCGTCGCACAGCGACAAGCTGACACTGCAGCCCGTGGAACTGACCCAGGCCTCGCGCGACGAGGTCACGGTCCGGGTCACGGCGATCTCGCTCAACCGTGGTGAGGTGAATCGTGCGCTGTCGCAGCCCACCGCAGGTGCGCGGCCTGGCTGGGATTTTGTCGGCCGCATAGACGAAGCCGCTGCGGACGGCAGCGGACCTCCGGTTGGCACGCGTGTCGTGGGTATGCTGGCGAGCGGTGCCTGGGCAGAGCGTATTCGAGCGCCGAGTCACGCCGTCGCCGCACTGCCGGATGCTGTGACGGATGCGCAGGCGGCCACCCTGCCGGTGGCGGGGCTCACCGCGCTGCATGCACTGCGCCAGGGCGGACTGCTGCTCGGGCGCAAGGTGCTGGTGGATGGCGCGACCGGTGGTGTGGGGCATCTGGCGGTGCAGCTGGCCGCCACAGCGGGCGCCGAGGTGTACGGCCATGTGCGCCGTGCGGAGCAAAAAGCGATGATCAGCGAGTGGTGCGGCGGCCGCACCATCGTCGCTGCCGATCTGCGCGCGGCAGCGACGAGCGGACCGTATCACCTGATCCTGGATTCTGTCGGCGGTGCGGCCTTGTCTGCCGCGCTGACCATGTTGCAGCCGAACGGCACCTGCGTGCACTTCGGTGTATCGGAGGCACCGCAGAGCACATTCGAGTCGGGCGCGTTCTTCCGCCAGGGCGGTGTGAAGCTATACGGCCTGATCCTTTTCCACGAACTGCGCCATGTCGAACCGGCCGGCGAAGGGCTCGCCATCCTGGCGCAGGAGATCGCGCGTGACCGGTTACGCCCGCACATCTCGGTCGAAGCGCCGTGGACCGACATCGCCGGCATCGCGCGCCGCCTGTTGGCGCGGGAGTTTCCAGGCAAGGCCGTGCTGCACGTCAGCGGATGACGTTCATCTGCACGGACAAACGCTAGGTCCGCCGCAGCACGATCGCGGCGGCGATCAGCATCAGCGCCATGCCGGCTACGTCACCCACGTCGAGCTTCTCGTCGAACAGTGTCGTACCAAGGATCACGGCGATCACCGGCGAGACGAACGCGTAAGTGCCGGTACGGCTGGCGCCCCAGTCGCGCACCAGCAGGAAGTAGATGACCGTGGACATGATCGCGCCTGGAAACAGCAGGTAGAGCCAGGCGATGGTTGCCGACCATCCCCACGGATGGATCAACGCCTCAAAAGCGCCAGGCTCCAGCACCACCGAAGAAACCAGCAAAAGAGCGCCGCCGATGAGATTGGTCATCGCCGCCATCTGCGCCGGCGCCAACGTGGTCATCAGCGGCCGCGCCATCACCGAGCCCGCGGAGTAGGACAGCGTGCCGATGATCACGCCCACCGCACCGAGCAGTTCCCAGATGTCCAGCTTGCCGGCTATCGCGGCCGGACCGAACAACACCAGAATGCCGGCAACGCCGATGGCAATCGCGCCGAGCTGGCGCCAGTCGAAGCGTTCCTGGCGCATGGCGACTGAAAAGCCGAGCAGGGTTATCGGCGTAAGTGCCGAAGACAGGACCGCCGCCAGGCCCGCCGTGATGTGGCGCAGGCCATAGAGTTGGATCACCTGGCTCAGCGACACCATCAGGATCGCCACGATGACCAGCCGTCCGGTGAGCCGCATGGGGATTTGCAGCCGCTGGCCACGCGCCCAACGCCAAATCAACAGGATAAGACCCGCCGAGGTCCAGCGTGTGCCGGCAAACACGCCCGGCGGAACGCTGGCAATGCCGACCTTCATCGCCAGCCAGGTGGTGCCCCACACGAAGCATAGCACCGCAAACAGCGCGCGCTGTCGCGCGGCGGGCGTGATGCCAACACGTTTGGCAACCAAGGTCTCACCTGTCATCGGCAGCGATATATCGTTGGCGCGTTGGTTTTCGGTGAACGTTCAGCCGCCGAACCGGCCAAACCGAAACGGCGTCGGATCGACCACCGGCGGATCGCCGGCAATCAGATCGGCGGCCAGCCGGCCGGCGCCTGGGCCAATGCCAAAGCCGTGGCCGGAAAATCCCGTGGCGAGGAAGAACCCCGGAAGCGACGCTACTTCGCCGATGACCGGAACCGCATCGGGCGTGACATCGATCATACCGCCCCAGCTCTCCGCGATCTCCATGCGCGCGAACGCGGGAAACGATCGCGACAGAACCGAGCGGGCTTCTTCCAACACCGCGTGACGCGGCTCGGGGTCGAGCACGCGCACTGCTTCGAACGGGGTGGATTCGTCCAGCGACCAGCGCCGCTTGGTGCGCCATTCCTCGAAGAAACGCCGGCCAAACCGCAGGCGGATTTCGCCGTAGTTTTCTTTCAGCGCCGGCATGTACTTGCGCAGCAGCCGGAACGAATCCGGTGTGATGTCGGCGACGTTGGCATTGCGCCGGGCCACGGTGTAGCCGCCATCCAGCCGCTTGCGGAACGCGAATACCGACCCGCTCGCCGCGACGTCGGGGCCGCCGTTGAGCGGGTTGGTGCGGAACGCCGAGGCCAGCACCTTCAGCTGCGGCAGTTCGATGCCGGCATTGCCGCAGAACAGGCGTGACCAGGCACCGCCCGCCAGCACCACCGCATCGCAGGCGATACGGCCCTTTTCGGTGACCACACCGGACACGCGGCCGGCCTGTGTCTCAACGCCGCGCACCGCGCAGTCGGTCAACACCGATGCCCCTGCGGCGCGCGCGGCCTCGGCAATCGCCGGTGCGGCCAGTGACGGCTCGGCCCGGCCGTCCGACGGTGTGTGCAAGGCGCCGAGGAACATGCCGGAAGCACCGGGCACCACCGTATCGATCGCCGCGCCGCGCAACAGCCGTGCATCGACCTGGTACTGGCGTGCCTCGTTCAGCCACTTCTCGCGTTCGGCCAGCTCTTTCTCGTTCTCGCACAGATAGGCGATGCCAGTCTGACGGTAGCCGGTCTCCTGGTTGGTTCGCGCGTTCATGCCACGCCACTGCCGCAGGCTTTCGATCGCCAGCGGGATTTCGTCCATGTCGCGGCCCATCGTGCGGCACCAGCCCCAATTGCGACTGGATTGCTCGCCGCCGATACGGCCCTTCTCGCACAGCACGACGGAATGGCCTTTTTCGGCAAGGCTGAGCGCAGTGCAGGCGCCAACGATACCGCCGCCGACGATGACCACGCCGGCGCGCGCCGGCAACCTTGGGTCGGAGTGAACGATCTGGACGGGGGGAGACATTGGAGCGGCAGACTAGTGCCGGTATATCGGACTGACCATTGACCAGCGAACACAGGAGCCCTGCATCCGATGTCTTGGCGTGTCGGCGTCGATTCCGGCGGAACGTTCACCGATATCTGCCTGTTCGACGAAGACACCGGCCGCATCGAAGTGTGGAAGGTGCCGTCGACGCCGGATGATCCGTCGCGCGGCATTGCCCAGGGTGTGCAGGAAGGCGTGTCGCGCGTCGATGCGGTGCCGGCGGCGGTAGGCTATTTCGGTCACGGCACCACGGTGGCGACCAACACGCTGATCCAGCATCGTGGCGTGAAGACCGGACTGATCACCACGGAAGGGTTTCGCGACCTGCTCGAGATCGGCCGGCAGAAGCGGCCCGATCTGTATGACCTGCAAGCGGACAAGCCGCCGGCTCTGGTGTCGCGTGATCTGCGTCTGGAGGTGCCGGAACGCGTGCGGCACGACGGCAGCGTGGAGATACCGCTCGACGAAGCGGCGTTTCGTGCTGCGGTGCGCAGGTTGCGCGACGCCGGTGTGCAGGCCGTTGCGGTCTGCTTTCTCTACAGCTTTGTCCACACCGCGCATGAAGAGACCGCGCGCCGCATCCTCGCCGAGGAATTCCCCGACGCGTTCGCCTGCGTCTCGCACCAGGTCGCACCGGAATTCCGCGAATTCGAGCGCATGTCCACTGCCGTGGTGAACGCCTATCTTGGCCCCGCCATGCGCGGCTACATCAGCCGGTTGGGCGAACGGCTCGCCGACTTGGGTATGCGTGCAACACCACATCTGACGCAATCGAACGGCGGCGTTATCGGCTTCGATCACGCCGCGCGGCTGCCGGTTCGCACTGTGCTGTCTGGGCCGTCCACGGGCGTCATCGGCGCGCAGGCCGTCGGCCGGCATGCCCGCTTTGCCAATCTGATCACTTTCGACATGGGCGGCACATCCACCGATGTCGCGCTGCTGCAGGACGGAACGTGCCGCATGGCCAGCGAGGCTGTGGTGCACGGCTATCCGATCAAGGCACCGATGCTGGACATCCATACAGTCGGTGCCGGGGGTGGCTCGATTGCTTACGTCGATTCTGGCGGTCTGCTGAAAGTGGGGCCACGTAGTGCGGGGGCTGATCCCGGACCTGTCTGCTATGGCCGCGGCAACAGTGAACCGACGGTGACTGATGCCAACGTGGTGCTGCAGACGCTGAACCCGACGCATTTGCTTGGTGGCCGCATGGCGGTGCGGCAGGATCTGGCACGTGCGTCACTGGAACGCGTGGCCGCCAAGCTTGCGATGGACATGATGGCGACCGCGCAGGGCATCATCTCGGTTGTCACCGCCAACATGGCGCGGGCTATCCGGGTGATCAGCGTGCAGCGAGGCCATGATCCGCGCGATTATACGTTGGTGGCGTTTGGCGGCGCCGGTCCGCTGCACGCCGCGCGACTGGCGAAGGAGTTGGAGATCGGCCGCGTTCTCGTGCCGCGCAATCCCGGCATCCTGTGCGCGATGGGGCTGTTGCTGACGGATCTGCGCGCTGACTTCGCGACGACACGGCTGCACACGCTGTCGACCGCGGCGTTGCCCGACATCGCTGATGCATTTCGCCTGCTGCGCGCCGAGGCGGACGCATGGTTTGCCGAAGAGGGCATCGCACCCGATGCACGGCAGATCACCCGCACCGTCGATATGCGCTATGCCGGCCAGAACTACGAACTGCCGATACCTCTACCTGATGGCGACATCGGGCCGGCAACTTTGGATACGCTCGCCGAAGCGTTCGCTGCAGCGCATCTGCGAATGTACGGCTTCATCGCCGAGGAAGACCCGGTGCAGCTGGTCACGTTCCGGATCGAGGCCAGCGGTATCGTTCCCAAGGCATCGTTCGCGCCGCATCCGGATGCCGGTCCCGATGCCTCGGGCGCCATCGTCGCTCGGCGTGATGTTTGGCTGCCCGAAGCCGGCGGGTTCGTTGCTTGCGCTGTTTACGAACGCGCGGCTTTACGGGCCGGAAATTGCATCAGCGGTCCCGCCATCATCGAGCAGATGGATGCGACAACGTTGGTGTTGCCGGGCATGGTCGCGCGGGTTGAACCGTATCTCAATGTGATATTGGAGCAGGCATGAACGATGCCCTTTTGCACCACCACGCGGTTGACGTGGATCCTATCACGGTCGAGGTCATCGGCAGCGCGCTTGCGTCGATCACCGAGGAGATGGGCGAGGCGCTGATCCGCGCGTCCTATTCCACTAACATCAAAGAGCGCAGGGATTGCTCCACCGCGCTGTTCGATCTGCGCGGCAACACGCTGTGTCAGGCCGAGCACATCCCCATGCATCTCGGCAGCTTCATTGGTTTGATTCCGCACATCCTGAAGCGCCATCCGATGCAGGAGATGCAGCCGGGCGATGCGTTCTGCGGCAATGATGCCTACGAAGGCGGCGGCACGCATCTGCCCGATATCGTGCTGGCCGAGCCGATCTTCGTAGGCGGCCAAATCGTCGCGTTCGCGGTGAACCTGGCGCATCATGCTGACTTCGCGGATCGCGGCCATGCGCACATCTATCAGGAGGGCCTGCGCATTCCGCCCGTGCGCCTCTATCGCGCTGGCGAACTGCAACGCGATGTGCTCGAGTTGATTTTGCTCAACTGCCAGGTGCCGCGCGAGAGGCTTTCGGACCTGCGGGCGCAGATGGCGGCCAATCGGTTGGGCGTGCAGCGCATGCAGGCTTTATGTGCGAAGTATGGGCGCGACACCGTGCTCGCGGCCGGTGACGCGCTGCAGGATTATGCCGAGCGCAAGATGCGCGCCGGCATTGCGGCGATCCCGGATGGCACTTACGGCTTCGCCGATCGCTACGATTGTCCGGAAGTTGAGGGCGAGCTTGATCTGACGTGCGAAATCAAGGTGGATGGCGACGAAATGCGCTTGCATTTCACTGCGCCGCCCCAGGTTCGCGGTGGCATGAACATGACCTACACCGCGTTGCTGTCCACGGTATATTACGCGGTGAAGACGTTGGTCGATCCGACGATACTGCCGAATGCCGGCCTGGCGCGCCCGCTGCACGTGACCGCGCCCGAAGGCACCGTGGTGAATTGCAGTCATCCGGCCGCGGTGAACGGCCGGCTCGGCACGTGCCAGCGCGTTGTTGACCTAATCTATGGCGCGTTGTCGGCCGCACTACCCGAGCGCGTGATCGCGGCGACCAATGGCGCCTGTACCTCGATCACCTTTGCCGGCCATCAGCCGAAGGACAATGCGTTGTGGGTGTATTTGGAAACCATTGGCGGCGGCTCCGGGGCGCGTGCCACGAAGGACGGCATGGACGGCGTGCATGTGCATCTCACCAACACGTCGAACCTGCCGGTCGAGGCGTTGGAAATCGAATATCCGCTGACGCTGCTGCGCTACGAATTGGTGGACGGATCAGGGGGCGCGGGAAGATATCGTGGCGGCATGGGGTTGCGCCGCGTCTATCGCGCAGAAGCGCCATGCCACGTGCGCGTCGATATCGCGCGCCGTTTGTCGGCGCCGTGGGGGCTGTTCGGTGGACGCGATGGCGGCAAGGCGGAGATCGTGCTGCGTGGTGGTGCGGATGCACTGAATCGCGGATCCGGATTGCTGCGTAAGGGCGAGATCATTGAGGTGGTCACTGCAGGCTCAGGTGGCTATGGACCAGCGGAGCAGCGCGACCGTGACGCCGTGCGACGCGATGTGAGCGAAGGAAGCATGGACGCCGATGTCGCTCGCGGCATCTACGGTTGACGATGCCGGCTGGGTCACCTAGCCGGACTCACGCACCACGCGAGCGACAATTTCAGCGAGACGCTCGTAGTCATCGATTTCGTTATAGGCTGCGGCGGATAGCCGTAACCAAATCCCGTTGGCCTGAATATGCGTCGGTGCGTCCGTGCCGGCGGCCAGCAGCTTGGCCCGCAGTGCGGCCGAGCGCTCCGCCGTTGCCTCACCGGTGAGCGGCAGCCGGACAATGCCCATACAACCGGCCGTCTCGCCAAACGTCCCGGCTTCCGAGTTCAAGCGCCGCGCCAACAGCGACGATGCTTCGGCCGCGAGCGCGATATTGCGCGCCATCATCGCCGCGCCGCCGAGCCGCGCATGGAAATCGATGGCGACGCCGGTTGCCAGCCAGGCGCTCGGATCGCGTGTGCCCGTCCAATCGAACTCCTTGAGGTAACCGCTACCCAGCCCATGCGATATGGTCACTGGGTGCAGATCTTGCTGACGATCAGGCGCGGCATAAAGGAATGCCGAGCCTTTCGGCGCGCAAAGCCACTTGTGGCAGTTGCCGGCGTACCAGTCGGCGCCGATTGCCTTCATGTCGAGCGGCACCTGCGCGGGGCCGTGCGCGCCATCGACCAGCACCGGCACGCCGGCGTCGTGACACAGCGCCACGATGCGCGTGAGCGGCACCACGAGTGCGCTGCCCGACGTGATATGATCCACCACTGCCAGGCGCGTTTGCTTTGTCAACACCGATTGGATGTTCGCCAGGATCGCGTCTGGTTCTGGCCGCGGAAACGGCACGACCGCTTCCACCATGCGCGCGCCCGCGCGTTCGCAGACGTAGCGCACGGTATTGCGCACGGCGCCATAGCCATGCGTCAACACCACGATCTCGTCACCGGCGCCAAGCCGCAGCGAACGCAGCACGGCATTGCAACCGGTGGTGGCGTTCTCGACGAACGCAACGTCCTTGCCATCGGCGCCGATAAAGGCGCCAAGCAGCCCGGCCGCGTGACGTAACGCCTCGGGCAGCACCGCTCGCATGAACCGGCTGGGTTGCGCCTCCATCCGCCGCTGCCAATCCTGCTGCGCCGCCAGCACGACGCGCGGCGTCGCGCCGAACGATCCATGATTGACAGTAAGGAAATCCCAATCGATCGCCCATTCGTGGCGCACCGCCTTGCCCAGCAATGGCATCGCTGATCCTCCTGTCGTCCGGGGCCGAATATATCTGCCCGCCTGCGCGTGACGAGACCATAAAGCTCGGCTAAGCTGTAATTGACTGCGATCAAAAATAAGGAGGGGGTTATGTTACGCTTGCACCTAGTGGCGGCGGTCGCTTGCCTTGCCGGATCACTGGCACTCAGCGGCGCCGCCGTGGCGCAGAATGAGCTGAAGAGCCCGACGATGGACAAGATCAAGCAGCGTGGGGAGCTGATCTGCGGCATAGACACCGGAATTCCGGGGTATGCCTTCCAGGATTCCAAGGGCGAATGGCAGGGCCTGGACGTCGCGTATTGCCGCGCCATCGCCGATGCTCTGCTCGGCTCGCCGACCAAGGTCAAATTCATCGGGACGACATCGAAGGTACGGTTCTCGGTTCTCGCGTCCGGCGAAATCGACGTGCTGATACGTGACTCCGAACAGACCTTCGTTCGCAACACCCAGCTTGGCCTCGATGAACCAGCCTATAATTTCTTCACTGCACAAACGTTTATGGTGCGCAAGAGCCTCAATGTGGCGCATGCCAAGGACCTGAACGGTGCGACGATTTGTCTGCTGACCGGCACCACGCTGGAAACCAACATCGCGGACTATAACCGGGCCAACAACATCAAGATCAACACTCTGCTGTTCGATAAGCCGGAAGAGGCATTCGCCGCGGCCGATGCGGGCCGTTGCGATGGCTACACCGATGACGGCGGATCGGTTGCTGCGGCACGCTCGACCATGAAGAAGCCAGACGACTGGATGTTCATCCCAGAGACGATTGGCGGATTGCAGCCGCTTGGACCGTTCACCAGGCTGGGCGATCAGGCTTGGTCACGTCTGGTGAAGTGGGTGCAGGACGCGATGGTTGAAGGCGAGCTGCTGGGCGTGACAAAGGCGACTGCCGAACAGATGAAAACCTCGACGAAGGATCCGGAAGCCCGCCGTTATTTCGGTCTGGAAGGTGATTTCGGCAAGCTGCTGCTCGTCGATAACGATTGGGCCTATCGGATCGCCAAGGATGTCGGCAACTACGGCGAGGTCTACGACGAATACTTCGGCGACAAGGGGCTCGGACTGCCCCGCGGCATGAACAACCTGTACAACAAAGGCGGGTTGTTCGTGACCCCAAGCTGGAAGTGATCGACTGACGTGGTCAGACGACCGTCATCACGCGCGCGAGCCGCGCAATGGCTTCTGCTCGCCGCGGTTGTGGCGGTCGTCTGGTTTCTTGGCTCGATAGCCGCCGAAACGTCGGGTACACGACATGGCTCGCTAGGGTTCGGCTACCTCGCCGATTCTACGAACTTCGATATTCCGTTTCACCTGATCCCCTGGGCGATCGGTGATACTTACGCGCGTGCGCTTCTCGTATGCGTGCTGAACACACTGCTGGTCTCGGCGATGAGCATTGTCGCGGCCACTTTGCTCGGCCTCATGATCGGCATCATGCGGCTCTCCACCAACTGGCTGATCCGTAACATTGCGCTCGGCTATATCGAACTGATCCGCAATACGCCCCAGTTGGTACAGATCATCTTCTGGTACGTGGCGGTGCTGCAGACCTTGCCAGGCCCGCGCCAGAGCATCGTGCTATTCGCGGGTGTCGAGCTGAATATCCGTGGCCTGTTCTTGCCGAGCTTTGTCGCCAGCGATCTCGGCGCAACCCTTTGGCCGATCGCCGGCCTCATCTTGATTGCCGTTCCATTCATTTGGCGGGTGCGTCTGGGTGACTTTCCTATCGGATTGAAGTCGCTGTGGCTTGTGCCGCTCGCGATCATTTTGTTCGCGGTGGGAACCGACCACGCCGACTACCCGGCGCTACATGGCTTCAATATCACTGGCGGCGTCCAAGTGGTTCCGGAACTGGTGGCGCTGTGGGCCGGACTGTCGATCTATGCCTCAGCGTTCATAGCCGAGATCGTGCGCGCCGCGATTTTGTCGGTGCACAAGGGACAGCGCGAAGCGGCACTCAGCCTAGGGCTGCGGCCCCGATTCGTGCTGTCGAAGATCGTGCTGCCGCAGGCACTGCGCGTGATGGTGCCGCCGATGACGAGCCAATACCTGAACATTATCAAATCAAGTTCGCTAGGCGCGGCGGTCGCCTACCCGGAACTGTACGAGATTTTTGCTGGCACGGCGATGATGCAATCGAACCGGGAAATCGAATCGATCGCATTGCTGATGGGCGTGTTCCTTTCCATCAACCTCGTCGTCTCGGCACTGATGAATTGGTACAATCATCGCGTCGCGTTGGTCGTACGATGAGCGACATTGCCGCTGGAGAGCGCGTGCCGATGCACGGCGGATTTATTCCTCAGGGCGCGGGTGGCAAGGTATCCAGCGCCATCGACTGGATCCGCCGCAACCTGTTCAGCTCGGTGTTCAACAGCATTCTCACGATTGTTGTCGTGGCGCTGGCCGCTCTGATCCTGCCTCCACTGTTTCGTTGGGGCGTGACACACGCGACCATATCGGGAAGCACCCGCGCGGCGTGCGCCGGTGACGGTGCCTGCTGGACCTTCATCCGTGTCCGATTCCCGCACTTCATATATGGGAATTATCCGACCGATCAAACCTGGCGTGTCGACCTGACATTCGCATTGCTGGCGGCATTCTGCACACCTGTGCTGCGTGAAGGCGTACGCCATCGCTGGGTGTACGTGCTGTTGCTGCTGGTCGTCTTCCCAACGCTCGCGAGCATACTGTTGTGGGGCGGCCTTTTCGGTCTGTCCTATGTGGATACCTCGCTGTGGGGCGGCCTGATGCTCGACGTCATCGTGTCGTTCGTCGTGGTGGCAGGATCATTGCCGTTGGGCATCCTGCTGGCGTTCGGCCGCCGCTCGCAACTGCCTGTCGTTCGCACACTGTCGGTGACATACATCGAGGTCTGGCGCGGCGTGCCGCTGCTGACCGTGCTGTTCATGTCCGCGGTCGTGATGCCGCTATTCCTGCCCGAAGGCGTTTCGGTTGATCGGCTGCTGCGCGCGATGGCAGCGCTGGTGATGTTCAATGCCGCCTATATGGCCGAGGTGATCCGTGGCGGACTGCAAGGGGTCGCGGCAGGACAAGAAGAAGCCGCGAGCTCGCTCGGCCTGCACTGGTTGCACACCCAGGCTTTCATCGTGCTGCCGCAAGCGATGCGCATCGCGGTGCCCGGAATCATCAATACCGTGGTGGACCTGTTCAAGGACACCACGCTGGTGACGATTATCGGCCTGTTCGATCTGCTTGGCGCGGTAGAGCAGGCGTTGAAGGACCCGGCGTGGCTCGGCTTCGCCACCGAGGGCTACGTGTTCTCGGCGCTGGTATTCTTCTTCTGCTGTTTCGCGTTGTCGGCCTACGGCCGCAGTGTGGAACGCCGGCTGGGACGCGGGCAGTAACGCTTACGCCACGCGTCCGGTGCAGACGAAGTGCGGATTTTCCCACCCTGGCTTGCCGTAGGGCAACACGTCGCCTTCAAGCGTTCGCACCGTCCCGCCGGCTGCTTCCAGCACGGCCTGCGGCGCACAGGTATCCCATTCCATTGTGCGGCCGAACCGCGGGTACAGATCCGCAATTCCCTCCGCCAGACGGCAGAATTTCACGCTCGATCCGAAATTGATCAGCTTCGCCACGCGCTTGTCGCGCAGGAATTCGTCAAGCCGCCCGCTGCTGCCGTGATAGCGGCTGGCCAGCACTGTCAGCCCTTCATCCGGTGGTAATCGTGCGATGACCTTGGTTTCATCCGATCCAACGCGCTTCCACGCGCCTTGTCCGACAATGCCGCCAAACAACTCACCCGCCGCAGGAATTCCCACCACTCCCAATACCGGTCGGCCATCGCGGACCAGGCCGATATTCACCGCGAACTCGTCATTGCCCGCCGTGAACTCGCGGGTGCCGTCCAGCGGGTCCACTAGCCAGAATGTCTGGCTTGGCGCGGTTATGCGGCCCGCGGCCACTTCTTCCTCGGCGATCACCGGGATTTCCGGTACCGCCTTGCGCAGGCCCGCGACGATAATCGCCTCCGCTGCATGGTCTGCTTCGGTAACCGGGGAGCGGTCTTCCTTGCGGATCACGTCGAAACCGCGCTGGCGGACTGCGAGAATCGCCTTCCCCGCTTCCAGCGCCAGCGCCGCTGCCAAGGAAAGCAATGCTTCATCGTTCATGTTTCGCTATTAGCGGCGGCGCGGCGCCAACGCAACGCATGTGAGAGCGCGCAGCGGTCTAATCGGCGGAAACGGCTGTCACGGTCCGGCGGCGCTTTCGCCGCGGCTTGGTTCCAGCCGTCGTTGGCCGCGTAGCCATAGCGCGGACCACTGGCGCAACCGATGGCCACTCGACCAACGGCTCGATCGCGCGGAACGGCACCGGATGTGCCAGGAACGTTTCCGCAATCTCGTGGACGGCCATCGGCTCCAGGCCGCGCATGCACGCGAAACTACGCGGGCAGTCCTCCTGTCGTGCGAGATAGCATGGGCTGCAGGTCATATTGCGCCGCACCGCTACGGCCCGTCTGCCGATCGGCCCCCATTCGATGGCGTCGACCACTCCCGAATGGATACCGATCGTTGGAACGCCCATCGCCGCGGCGATATGTTTTGGCCCCGAATTGTTGCCGATATAAAGCGCGCAGGCGCGCAGCAGTTCCGCTAGCTGACGCAATGTCGTCTTGCCCGCCAGCGAGGCAACGGACTGCCGGTGCAACACCTGCCCAAGCACCCCGTTCGTCAGCTCAGTCTCCTCGGGTCCGCCGACAAGAACAACGTTCACCGCGTTCTTCTCGATCAGCAGATCGACGAGCGATGCAAAATGCTCTGGTGGCCACTGCCGCATCGCATTGCCAACGCCCGGATGCACCGCAACCACCGGTTTTCCAAACAGTGCGCGTACGCTCGAAGCAAGGAATTTCGGCGGTCCGGCAACGGGCACTGTCATATTCAGTTCGGTGCGTTCCTTCGTGCCCGCCGTGCCGATGGCGTCGACCAGATTGATCAGGTCATCAGTCACGTGACTGCGCTTGCGCTGCAGGTTCTTGTCACCTTCCCATTCCAGGGCGATGTCCAGGAACGGAAACTGACCCATGTAGTCATAGCCCGCCAGGAAGCGGGCTGGGGTGAAGCGCAGCAGGTCGCGGGTATCCAGGTGCTTGCGCAGATCAACCGCAATGTCGAAGCGGTAAGGCGCGAGCCGGGCGCGCAGCGATTTGTATTCCTCGTCGCTGATGTTCTTCGGGCCCAATCCGGAGACTGCGTGGAAAAACTCGAACTCTATGAGCTCATCGATGCAATCCTCGATCTCGGCGAAGGCGCGTGCGGCGCGGCCGGCCAGCACGTGGATCGAGGCCTGTGGGAACAGCTGCTTAAGACGGCGCAGCGCCGGGATCGCAGTGACGAAATCGCCAATATGATCAACCTTCACCGCCAGGATGCGCTTGATCTCGTCATGGCGGAACATCGGATGGCCAGCAAATACCGCTTCCACCGGTTCGTCGTCCGGGTGGTAATCGTCCGAATGACGTGTCAGCCATGGACTGAAATATGGATCGCCGGCCGCGAACTGCCCTTTCCATCTCGACTCGAATTGACTGAGATCGAATACGTCCTTCAGCCCGTCGCGGCTTGCTGCTTCGTGGTGTAGAAGTGACGCGTATGGCGTGTATACAGTCAACTTGCCGGCTTCGAATGCACGCAGGCAGAAATCCAGGTCATTGTTGATGATCTGATGCGCTTCGTCGAAACCGCCCAAGGCCTGGTACATGCTGCGGCGCATCAGCATACAGGCGCCAGTGACTGCGATAACGTTCCGCAGGGTCAGGGCCAGACCGAAATATCCCGGGTCATCCGCGGCTGCAAAGCGAAATGCGTGACGAGCGACACCTGGCGTCGCCAGAAACATGCCGGCGTGCTGTACCTTGTTGTCGGGATACAGCAGTTGCGGGCCAACAACCGCAACCTCCGGCCGGTCGATGTGCTCCAGCATGACGTCCAGCCAGTCTGGCTGCGTCACCTCCGTGTCATCGTTGAGGAATAGCAGATACTCTCCCGACGACGCTGCGACGCCAAGGTTATTGAAGCGTGACCAGTTGAACGTGTCCGGCGCCGGCACGACTTTGTCGGCGTGCTGTTGCAGCCACTGCTTCCAGGTAACCTCGGCGTCAGGGATATTATCGATACAAACGATTTCGATGTTGCGGTATCTTGTGCGTTCTCGCAATGATTCGATGCAGGTCTCGATGTGCCCCCGCGCGGCACAGGTTGGGATGATGATCGAAACCTTGCCTTCTACCATTTGTGTGCGGCGAACGCGCCAAGTGCCAGATACCGTGCCGGGCAGTATTTCAGCGGCGATGCTGCGCCGTTTCATGGCGCGCGCGAGCGCGGCTGCCTCAACTCCTGCATCGTCGATCTGTTCTTTGCCACGCAGGCAAAGCAACTTGGGGACGTGATGAATGCGTGCCGCCAGTTCGGTACATCGCAAGATGGAATCGTATTCGCCAGCCTCCAGAAGTTCACGAGCAGTCAGCCCGAGACGGCCTGCCAGCGCCGCCGATACGAACCACGGACGTCCAATATAATTGGTCGAAAGCAACAGGTCCGGCGAGAAATCTGGCTTGAAAAACGGCTCACGTTCCCGGCTGACCGGGCTGGTTCTCGCCTCGTCAGCGTACAGCACGTCAACTTCACGATGCAGGTCATTGGCGATAGCCACTTGCATGAGAGCATCGCAACCAAGCTGATCGCCCGCACCAATGAAGCCGATGAGCTGCGGTATCGTTCCGGCTTCTGAGCCAAGGGGATCGTTGAATGTAGGATGCGATGGATCGATCACCGTGAGACGTTCAGTCAGGTCCTGCGCTGCCTCCTTGATCAGCACGCCGATCGCGGCACAGGTTGCCGCATCCTTTGTCAGGATCAGCAGCTGCCAGTCTCGGTATAATTGAGTGCGCAAGGATTCCAGTGTTGGAAGCAGAAGTTCGATGTCGAGTGTGGAATTCTGGCAGAGGATCATCCGGAAGCCTGGCCGATGGCCGAGATCATCCAGCACGTCATGCAGCACGTCCGCTTCGACACGCGTTATCCGGCGACGGATGGTTAAACCTTCATCGAATTCCTCCGACTTCCGGACTGTTATGTTGAAGCGGTACTCCAATAGCTCTCCGCTCCGAGCGCGCACGTTGAGCTGCACGACATGATCGCCATTCTGCAGGCTGCGTGGCGGGCAGTGGAACGCAAAGCCACTGCGCAATGAGTCTGTCCACTCCGGGAATGCGGCACCGACGTCCTGTCGTGCCATGCCGTAATGTGCCGCGCCCAGCTTCGTATCATCCACCAGCACGTCGATGCCAGTGACTCCGGAGCGTGCCAATGCCCAGCCCTCGATTGTCAGGCGCCCGGTTACTGGATCTACGACGATGCCTGAAACGATTGTTGGATGGTCTATCTCAAGTCGGAACTGGTTCGGGATCTGCGTTCCTGCCGCCGGTGTCTCGACAACAATGATGCGATGCAGTTCGCGCACGTCGTCCAGGCCGTTATGCACCACGATGCGGATCCGGTGCTCGCCGGCCGATATCGATCCCAATTCCCGTGCGAAGTGAAAGCCCGAATACCGGGCCATCGGTATGTGCCTGTATTCATCGCCCACGTCCTGGCGGGGGATCGCAAGCTCCGCTTCTCCAAGCATCTCACTGTCCAAGTGGACACTGACCTTCGAGACACCAATCGCGCAGACTGCCCACCCAACAACTTCGAGATGACCACCAGGATCGATTTCGAACTCATCGCAGAAGAGACGGATTTCCCGGCGCGGATCGGTGCTCGATGGCGCGGTCGGGTCGGCGGACGCCGGCATCAATTCGGAATGTAATGATGGCAGCTCGCGCTCTATCTTGAACTCTGTGGCCAGTCGGTAGCCGGATTGCGTCGGTGTGACGACAGATGCCGAGGGTTGCAGGATCGCCAGCGGCGGAGTGACGCCGGGTAATGCCAGGCTGCTCACTCGTTCGACCGGTAACACGACTTCATGCGACAGTCCCTCCTGATTGACCGCGCGCACGCGTAGCGTGGCAATCTCGTCGACTGGTGCAATTGCCTGCGCAGCCATTGAAAATCCTGACCGGCGCGAGTTGGTATAGAGCGGATACACGTCCCCCACGTCGCTACGGCGTCTGCCAGGCTGCGTCGTCCCTATTTGGGTATCGGCCACAAACGCCTGCACCTCACTCATGGGAGTGAGTGACACCGCCCAGCCGATGACCAGGAGCCGCCCGGTGTCGTCGAGAGCCGCGCGTTCCACATAAAGCACGACAGGAGGTCGGAGCTGCGCATAACTGGAGGACAGGCGTGTCGGGCCGGATATCACGGCCACCGGCATTGCACCGGAGGGATCGACCGCCAGTTCGAAGCTCTGATGACCTTCGCGGCCGTCGACAGTCCGCGCTGTCAAAACGCAAGTGCACTGCCGGTGGACGCGCGAACGGCTGAGCGGCAGGTTGATGTGGAATGCGTGTTGGCGATCTGTCTCGCCGCTGATCTGCACATGATCTTTTTCGCCGTACTGCACACGGCCGATCAATGCACCATCCAGCGTCATTGCGACTTCCTCGAGCGCGGCCGGCGCAACGGCTCTGCCGCGAATCAGCAAATCATAACGATCATGGATGAACCCAGCGGTGATAGCGGGGTCGATGTCGAACTGGATCGCAAGCTCGGTATTTGATGGCGGGATCACGGCGTCTCGTCCGTGCCAGGCGTTAACGCCGCTTTGGCTCGAAATTTAACGTTACCGTGCAAGTTCATATCGTGGCATTCGCTCGGTTGTCCGAATGCGCATTGATGCCGACAGGCCACAACGCTATCCACGTCTTTGCGCGCCATGCTTACCTCTTCGCGGGCAACCCTTTACGCGGGTCCGAAACCCTCTTTGAACGGCGCACCCGCTTATTCAGGGCATATCAGGTGCTTGCTGCAAGCGTCCAGAGCAAGGATGACAGACTTCTTCGGCCGCCGCCGAATCTTCGGATGGGTAAGGCGCGGTCTTGCCATATCATCGTAGATACAAAGCTCGATCCAGGTCATTGCGGGAACCCATCAGCTGCGCATCCGGCGGCCTTTCGTTAATTGGTGACCGGATAGCGCGCGATGGTTAAGAAAGACCTTCCCGTTGCGCCACGCCGCCCAGCATATGTTATCCAGTGGCTGGCTGGCACAACCGGAAGCGGGATGTCACTGATGCGAACCACGCAGCCGCCGATCGGCGATACCGAACTGGCGCAAATTGTCCGCCGTTTCGCCAATGCGCGGGTGTTGGTTCTCGGCGACGTGATGCTGGACCGCTATGTCAGCGGCAACGCCAGCCGCTTGTCTCCGGAAGCACCAATACCTGTGCTGCGGCCAAACGCGAGCCGGGCAACTCTTGGCGGAGCAGCGAACGTCGCGATGAATATCGCAACGCTCGGCGGACATGTGGCGCTGGTGGGTGTTGTCGGCGACGACACGCCAGGCAAGGAGGTTGCTCAACTGCTGGCCGCCTCACCGGGGATCACGCCCCACCTCGTCGTGGCCGTCGGGCGCCCGACGACAGCGAAGACGCGCTTCATGGCCGGCGTGCACCAGCTGTTGCGATTGGATGAGGAAACGACATCCCCGATCGATGCTCCGACGACACAGACAATTCTGGCCCGGTTCGCCGACCTGCTGCCAGACGCCGATGTCATCGTCCTGTCCGATTATGCCAAGGGTGTGCTGACCGATTTGGTATTGCCGAGCATTCTGGCGCAGGCCAGGTCGATGGGACGGACCGTGATTGCCGATCCCAAGCGGTCGGATTTCTCCGCCTACCACGGCGCAACTATCTTGACTCCGAACGAGCACGAGGTCCGGCGCGCGACTCAGATCGACGCCGCGGATGACATGGACGCGGATCGGGCCGGGCGCCACGCGTTGGACCAGATCAACGGCGAGGCGGTGCTGGTGACCCGCTCTGCCAAGGGCCTGACATTGGTGCGCCGTGATGAGCCCCCGTTGCATCTGGCCACCCGCGCCCGCGAAGTGGCCGACGTTTCCGGTGCGGGTGATACCCTGGTGGCAGCGCTTGCGGTGTCGTTGGGCGCAGGCGCCTCACTGCCGGAGGCCGCTTTGCTCGCCAACGTCACGGCGGGCATTTCGGTCGGCAAGCAGGGCACCGCGACCGTTTCCCAGCACGAACTGCTGGGCATGCTGCACTTCGAGGATCTGGTGAGCACCGACCGGAAGGTTGCCATGCGGGATGACGCGGTGCAGCGGGTTACCGCCTGGCGCGCTCAGGGGTTGCGCGTCGGTTTCGCCAATGGCTGCTTCGATCTTATCCATCCCGGCCACGTTCGGTTGCTGAACGAGGCCCGCGCCCGCTGCGATCGTTTGATAGTGGCGCTGAATACCGATGCATCCGTACAGCGCCTGAAGGGCCCGACGCGGCCACTGCAGAACGAAACGGCACGCGCGACGGTCATGGCGTCACTCGCGCCGGTCGATCTGGTTGTGCTGTTCGATGAGGACACACCGTTGGAGCTGATCAAGGCGCTGCGTCCCGATGTGCTGGTGAAAGGGGCCGACTACAGCATCGACCAGGTTGTCGGTGCCGATTTGGTGCAAAGCTGGGGTGGGACCGTGCTGCTGGTGGAACTACAGGCCGGCCACAGTACCACCGGGACTATCCGGCGCATGACCGACCCGGCGACGGCGTGATCCTGCAGCCTCAGCGGTACACAACAAAGCCCAGTATGGCGTCCATCATGGCTTCCGGCTCATCGCTGCGGATCGAGTGACTGCTCCGCTCGAAGATCCTCAGGTCGGAACCCGCTATCAGACGCGCGATCTCCTCGGAAAACTCCGGCGGACAGATCCAGTCATGCCGCCCGGCCATCACCAGCGTCGGCGCCTTGATACGCCCCAGTTCGGGCCGGAGATCGAACGTCCGCAAGAAGCCGTCGGGCGCGAATGCCCGGTTCAGCGCTTCGGGTGAGTAGATCGCCCGCTCCCGCCCGGGTGCCCCCGCCGCGGCATCGTGGCTGCGCGCATACATCGGCCCCATCACCGCGTAATAGTGCTGCATTTGCTCGACCGTGCGGAACCCGCCGGCCCACAGCGTCTCGCATACCGCCTTCTGCTCATCGTTGCCGCGCTCGCGCACGATGGCCTGGGCACGCGGGATGAAGCCGGCATGGGCCGCGGTCACGATCAGCACAAGATGCGATACGCTGTCGGGATAACGGGCGGCATGCGCCATCGCCACCATGCCCCCGTACGAAGTGCCGATCGAAACGATGGGCCCGAGGCCCAGGTGGCGGCGCAGAGCCTCCATGTCCTCGACATTCTCATCCAGCGTATAGGCCGCCGGGTCGCCGCGGTCCGATCGCCCTTGGCCGCGGTGGTCGAAATACACCAACTGCATGCGCCCCGAGAGCGGAGACATCGACGGCTTGAACCCGCTGTGATCGCCTCCGGGCCCGCCGTGGATCACCATCGCCACCGGCCGCTCGTGCATCTCGCCGCCACGCGGCACAAGGCCCGAGCCTTCCACGTCGAAATAGATCCGCGTGCCCCGTACGGCTGCGAACATCGTCCTCTCCCCGTCGACCTGTCCGCAGTCTAGACTGCGCGCATGTCCCACGACACCACCACGCTCCGTCCTGTCGTCACCCTCGGGTTCATCGGTCTCGGCGTTATGGGCGAGCCGATGTGTGGCCATCTTGCCCGCCGCATCGGCCGCCCGGTATTGGCACATGACCTGCGGTCCGAACCGCTGGCGCGTCTCGCCACCGACGGCGTGACCGTCGCTCCACTGGACGAAATCGCCCGCCGCGCGGACCTCATCCTGCTGTCGCTGCCGGACGGCAAGGCGGTTGGTGCCGTGGTCGCCGCACTCGAACCGCAGCTCAGCGCAGGCCAGTGCGTGGTGGACACCTCCACCTCGTCGGTTGCGCTGACCCGGGAGATTGGCGCTCGTTTGTCTGCCCGCGGTATTGGCTATGCCGACGCCCCGGTTGCCCGCACCCGGGAAGCCGCCGCGCGCGGCGAACTGTCCATCATGGTGGGCGCCACCGAGACGGTGTTCGCGCACATCCGCACGGTGCTGGAGACCATGGGCACCGACGTCACCCATTGCGGTCCCGTCGGCTGCGGTCAGGTGGTGAAGGTCCTCAACAACATGCTGGTGTTCCAGCACACGGCTGCCTTGGCCGAGGCGATCGCCATCGGCCGGCGCAATGGCGTCGCACCAGACGTGCTGTTGCCGACGATTGCCAAGGGGTCAGGCGACAGTTTCGTGCTGCGCAGCCACGGGATGAAGTCGATGCTGCCACGTGAGTTTCCCGAGCGCGCGTTTTCCACGCGTTACGCCATCAAGGACCTATCGTATGCGCTGGAAATGGCGGCTGCGTGCGGTCTCGAGGTGCCCGGTGCCGAACTGACCATGCAACGCCTGCATGCCTCTGAGCAGGCAGGCAACGGCGAAAAGTATCACCCCGCCGTGCTCACCGTGATTGATCCATCCTGACCGCGCTTTGCCTCAGACGGGGTCGGACTGCCCGACCAGACTGCTGATGCGCCGCAACAGGTCCTGAAAGTCGGTACGGCTTATCCAGCACCCGGACATCCGCGGCCAGATCGCTCGCCCGCTGTTCCATCCCGGCGTAACCCGAAGTCAGCAGCACACGAACCTTGGGCCAATTCGACGCAATCCACTGCGCCAGCGCGAAGCCGTTCAACCTGCCCGGCATGACGACATCGGAGAACACCACGTCCACGGCGACGCCGGCCGACAGCACGGTGACAGCTTCATCGCCGTTCGCCGCGCCTAGAACATGAAAGTCGTAATCCCGCAGGAACTCGATGACCGCGTGACGCACGAGCACCTCATCCTCGACAACCAATATCGTCGCCTTCCCGGTCATTCCTGAGGCCTCAAACGTCCGAATTTTTCTTACCTTGCTTTCCGCGCTACCTCGAATCTTGTCATGCGATGGTCACCTTAACTTGATACGGTCTGAAGGTGTCTTCCGGATTCTTGCCCCGCTTGTTCACCTGATCCCCTGCGACTAGGGTGCCGCCGCCACGGCCAGGGGACTCGCCGCCATGCCAGACCAGCCGGTGTATAAGCGTGTCCTGTTGAAGCTATCGGGCGAGGCCCTGATGGGACGCCGCGAATATGGCCTCGACAACGAGACTGTCCGTGCCATCGCCAGCGATGTCGGCACAGTGGTCGCCATGGGCGTACAGGTCTGTATCGTCATCGGGGGCGGCAACATCTTCCGTGGGGTCTCTGGTGCCGCGTCCGGCATGGAGCGCGCCCAGGCAGACTACATGGGCATGCTGGCCACCGTGATGAACGCGCTGGCGGTGCAGTCCGCCCTGGAAAAGTCCAACGTCCCCACCCGCGTGCAGTCCGCCATTCCGATGTCCTCGGTCTGCGAACCCTACATTCGCCGCCGCGCCGAGCGGCACATGGAGAAGGGCAGGGCGGTGATCTTCGCCGCCGGCACGGGCAATCCATTCTTCACCACCGATACCGCTGCCGCCCTCCGCGCCGCGGAAATGCATTGCGACGCATTGTTCAAGGGTACCCAGGTCGACGGGGTCTACTCGGCCGATCCCCGCAAGGTCAGCGACGCACGGCGCTACGACCAGCTCACCTATCTTGACGTGCTGACGAACGATCTGGGGGTGATGGATGCCGCGGCGATCAGCCTGGCGCGCGAGAACAGGTTGCCGATCGTCGTGTTCAACATCCACGCGCCCGGCGCGTTCGCCTCCGTGGTCCGGGGTGAGGGCCGCTTCACCCGGATCATCGAACTGCAATAAAATACCCGGGAATTCGTCTGGGAGGCCGTCATGCCACAAGCCGATGTCAACAAGCTCAAGCAGGACCTGACCCGCCGGATGGACGGCGCAATGGACACGCTCAAGCGGGAGTTCAATGGGCTGCGGACCGGGCGGGCGCATCCCGGGCTGCTGGAGCCGGTGAAGGTGCAGGCCTACGGCTCGGAGATGCCCTTGACCCAGTGTGGCACGGTCGGTGCGCCAGAGCCGCGCATGCTGACCGTCCAGGTCTGGGACCGCAGCCTGGTCGGCGCGGTCGAAAAGGCCATCCGTGACTCCGGCCTTGGGCTCAACCCGGCCGCCGATGGCCAGATGGTGCGCGTGCCGATCCCTCAGCTCACCACCGAACGGCGCGCCGAATTGGTGAAGGCAGCGCACAAATATGCCGAGGGCGCCAAGGTGGCGGTGCGCGCGGTTCGGCGTGACGGAATGGAGCAGGTCAAGACACACGAAAAGAAGCACGACATCGGCGAGGACCTGGCAAAGGACTGGAGCACCGAAGTGCAGAAGTTGACTGATCAATATATCAAGCGGGTGGATAACTCACTCGCCGACAAGGAAAAGGACATCCGCCAGGTCTGATCGGTGCCAATGTCCTCCGCCGTCAGTCAGCGCGAGCTGCCCGTCACCGAAGCGCTCATACCCACGCATGTAGCCATCATCATGGATGGCAACGGCCGGTGGGCCGCCTCGCGCCGTCTGCCAAAAATCGCCGGTCATCGCGAGGGTGCCCGTGCGGTTCGGCGCGCCATTGAGGCGGCAATAAAGTCTGGCGTCGAGTGGCTTACCATTTATGCCTTCAGCAGCGAAAACTGGCGCCGCCCCGTCGGTGAGGTGCTCGACCTGACCGGCCTGCTGCGACACTATCTGAAAAACGAAATCGAGGAGCTGAAGGCGAACGGCGTACGCTTGCGCATCATCGGTGATCGCAGCCGGTTCGACGCCGACATCCAGCGTGACCTCAACAACGCGGAACGCGACACGGCGAGCAACACGCGGCTCAATCTCAACGTCGCTTTATCCTATGGCGCGCGGGCGGAAATCGTCAGCGCCGCGCGCGCGTTGGCAGTTGCTGCCCGTGAAGGCCGGTTGGATCCGGAAACGATCGACGAGGTCATGGTCGCCGCGGCACTCGCGACCAGCGGAATGCCCGATCCTGACCTGATTATCCGCACCTCAGGTGAGCAGCGGTTGTCGAACTTTCTGCTCTGGCAGGGTGCCTACGCGGAACTCGTATTCCTCGACGTGCTGTGGCCGGATTTCAGTCCCGAACATTTCGCCGCCGCCCTCGCTGAATATGCCAGGCGCGAGCGGCGCTTCGGTGCCCGCCCTGGCTAAGCCCCGCGACGGGCGCTGGGGAGACCTTGGCAAGCGCGTGCTCTCGGCCGCCGTGTTGGCACCCCTCGCCTTGGTCTGTGTCTGGCTGGGCGGCATGGCCTTTACCCTCATCGTCATCGCGCTGATGGGCGGCCTCGCGATCGAATGGTTCAACCTCTGCCGCCGCCCCGGTGTGTCGCTGCTTTGGCCTGCGGGCCTGGTCTATGTTGTCATTGCCGGCAGCGCGCTGCTCTGGCTCCGGGCCAGCCCAGCCAACGGCCGCGCCGATGTGCTGTTCCTGCTCCTGGTCGTGTGGGCGGGCGACATCGGCGCCTATCTGGTCGGCCGCTGGATCGGCGGTCCACGCCTCGCTCCCCGCATTTCACCCGGCAAGACCTGGTCAGGGTCGCTCGGCGGCCTGGTCGCCGCCGTTGCCGTGGGGCTGCTCGCTGCCCATTTTCTGACGAGTGGCGCCGAGGCCTCGCATGTTGCTTTGGTCGCGGCGCTGCTGGGTGTCGTTGCGCAGGCTGGCGATCTGTTGGAAAGCTACGTCAAGCGTCGTCTCGAGGTGAAGGATTCCGGCCATCTCATACCCGGTCATGGCGGCTTGTTCGATCGTCTGGACGGCGTCATGGCTGCGGCTCCCGTGGCCGCCCTGCTGGCGCTTGCCCTCGGACGTGGAGTAGTTCTGTGGCAATGACTTCGGGTCCCCGCAGCGTTACTGTCCTCGGCAGCACCGGAAGCGTCGGCACCCAGACGATTGAATTGCTCGCCGCCCAGCCGGAACGCTTTCAGGTTCGCGCTCTTGTCGGCGGCCGGAATGTCGGGCTGCTGGCCGAACAAGCCGTCGCATTACGGGCACAGTGCGCGGTCATCGCGGACCCCGGCGCATATCCGCAGCTTCGCCAGGCGTTGGCCGGCACCGGTATCGATTCGGCCGCCGGGCCCGAGGCGGTGGTTGAGGCGGCCTCGCTCCCGGCCGACTGGACCATGGCAGCGATCACCGGTGCAGCCGGCCTCGCTGCCACGCTGGCCGCGATCAGCCGCGGCGCCTGTGTCGCACTGGCCAACAAGGAAGCGCTGGTCTGCGCCGGCGACGTCATGTTGCAGGCGGTGCGGGATGCCGGCGCGACACTCCTGCCGGTCGATTCCGAGCACAACGCAATCTTCCAGGCTCTGGAGGATGGCAACCATCACGCCGTTGAGAAAATCATCCTCACCGCGTCCGGCGGTCCGTTCCGCACGGCCACGCTCGATGAAATGGCCGCCGCCACGCCCGACGTTGCGCGGAAGCATCCAGTCTGGTCGATGGGCGCCAAGATCAGCATCGACTCAGCCACCCTGATGAACAAGGGCCTCGAGTTGATCGAAGCAGCGCGGTTGTTTTCGCTGCGCGAGACACAGATCGACGTGCTGGTGCATCCACAGTCGGTGATACACGGCCTGGTCTTTTATAGTGACGGCAGCGTATTGGCGCAGATGGGCACGCCCGACATGCGTATTCCAATTGCCCATACGTTGGCATGGCCCGATCGCATGGCCACGCCATCGCCCCGCCTCGACCTTGCCAGCCTCGCCCGCCTCGACTTCATGCAACCTGATACCGATCGGTTCCCCGCCCTGCGTTTGGCCCGCGACGCGCTGCGTGCAGGCGGCGCCGCGCCGGCCATCCTCAACGCCGCCAATGAGATTGCGGTTGAAGCCTTCATGCAGCGTAGGATAGGTTTCCTCGATATTGCCGGAACGGTCTCCGGGGTACTCGACGCCATGGGCGCCCATTCCGCTGATACGCTGGACGAAGTGATTGCCGTGGATGCTGCCGCCCGACGTGCCGCGGAACGCCTGATGACAGCGCGCGCCGCGTAAGAGCCCTTACTGAAGCGAACCGAAAGTATTTCATCCCATGCCTGACGTGCTGCACAGCGCCCTAGCCTTTATCGTTGTTCTGGGCGTGCTGGTTTTCGTCCATGAGTTTGGCCACTACCTCGCTGCCCGCTTGGTCGGCGTGCATGTCGAGGTGTTTTCCATCGGGTTTGGCCCACCGATCGTGACCTGGCGCGATCGCGTCGGCACGATCTGGAAACTCGCTTGGCTGCCGCTCGGCGGTTACGTGAAGCTGCACGGGCAGGAACGTCCCGCCCCAGCTGAGCCGGTCGAGCCGCGCGAACCAGGCCGCCTTGCCCGCATGTTGGGAGCGCGCGGCAACCGCGAGCCCTCACCCGTTCCCGCCCCCGTCCCGACACAGTGGATGCCGGGAAAGGTGTTCCACGAAAAGCGCGTCGGCGCGCGCGCACTTGTCGTTGCCGCGGGTCCGATCGCCAACTTCCTGCTGGCCATGGTGCTCTTCGCCGCACTGTTCGCCACAGCGGGCCGTCCGGTCATCCAGCCGGTCGCCGGCGGCATACTGCCCGATAGCGCGGCGTCGCGCGGCGGTCTGCAGGTGAATGACCGCATCGTTGCCATCGACGGCGCTCGCATCACTAGCTTCGAGGACATCCAGACCATCATTACCGCTCACCCGGCCGAGAAACTTACCGTCACGGTCAAGCGGGGCGATGCGACATTGGACCTGCCGATACTCACCGATGCGCGCGAGTCCGGCGGACGTAAAGTCGGTGTGCTGGGCATCCGCGGCGGGGATGTGACGTACCAGCATGTCTCGCTGCCACAGGCGCTGATCGGCGGCGTGACGCAGACCTGGCAGGTGACGTCCGAAACACTGGCCGGCGTAGGGCAGATGATCAGTGGCCAGCGTGGCACTGAAGACCTCGGTGGCCCGTTGCGGATCGCTCAGCTTTCCGGCCAGGTCGCCCAGCTTGGATTCGCCAGCCTGGTTTCATTCATCGCCGTGCTGTCGGTGAACCTGGGCCTGATCAACCTGTTCCCGATCCCGGTGCTGGATGGCGGCCATCTGCTGTTTTATCTGGCGGAGGCGATCCGCGGCCGTCCGGTGCCGCCACGTGCGCAGGAATATGGCTTCCGCGCGGGACTGGCGCTGCTGTTTGGGCTGTTCGTGCTCGCTACCTGGAACGATCTGTCCCACCTGGGCGCATTTCACTAGGCGGCGGCGATAATCCGGTCGCCATCCCAGATGCCGAGGCAGTTTCGTTCACCGGCGAACGTGATCAACAGGTAGGGGTCAAGCACGATCTCTTCCTGCTTGAGCTCTCCCAGGATCAATGTAGCGCCGGGGATATCGTCGCAGAGCGAGCGCGCGAGCGAGGCCACCGGCGTCGGCACACCGACTTCCTCGAGCGCCCAAGGTGCGACGCAGCGCTCTTCCCAGTGCGCGCCGGCACTCGCCCGGAACACGCCGAACAGAATCAGCAGCCCGATCACGCCAAGCCATGCGACACACAGCCATGACGGCAGCAGCGAATCGGGCAATGCGCCGTTCGCGATACCGCCGCTCGCCGCCATGCAGCCGACAGAGCCGATGAGCCCCACCGGCAACCAGGCCTGATGCTGGTGCCAGAAGCTCGGCGCAAACCGCTCAAGTTGAGCTTGCCGATGCGCCTCCAGTGCTTCCAGCGGAACAGCGTTGGCGAGCCGTCGATAGTCCGGTGTCAGCAGTGCATCGAGCGGCATGCGATTGTCTCCTACCGCCTATAGTCGGCGCCCGCGCGGTCAACCGTGCGTACCAGGCCTTTCCACTCAGCCAGTCCATATTCCGGTGTATCGCGGCGCTTGCGCATCCGCTCGGCCGCTTTGCCGACCACATTTCCGTCGATCTCCACCGGGTCCGCATTGAGCTGCCGGGCGATCAATTCCAACTCGCAAGCCCGTTCCAGCGAGTACATCCGGTACATCGTGCCATGTATCGTCGGCCCGAACGTCAGCAGACCATGATTCATCAGTACCGACGTGAGTGCCGCGCGCGCACGTGCGGCCCAATGCCTCGCACTCCTCCGGCGTCGCCGGCACGCCGTAATCGTGATACGCCAAGTCGTCATAGACCTGCAGCGCATCCTGGCTGATCGGGCGCAGGCCATGCTTCAGCAGCGATAATCCAGCGCCTGCGCGGGTATGGGTGTGCATGACGCACATCGCGTCCCCCCGCGCTTTGTAGACGCCGCTGTGGATGGTAAACCCGGCATTGTTGAACTTTCCGCCGCCGCCGAGGACGTTGCCGTCCATATCCATCTTCACCAGGCTCGACGCGGTGACTTCGTCGAACATCTCGCCGTAGTTGTTGATCAGGAAGGTGTCCGGCTGGTCGGGGATTTGCGCCGACATGTGAGTATTGATCAGATCGGTCCAGCCAAGATGATTCACCACGTGATAGAGCGCCGCGAGTTCGCAACGGGTCTGCCATTCGGCGTCGGTCATTTCGGTTTGCGGTAATTTCAGCGCGGCCGACATCAGGTCTCTCCGGATAGGTTGCTGTTATCCTGGGAGAGTTGCCGTGGTCGCGCAACCCGTCGCCCGTTCCGGGCGGATACAGAGCACTTCGTCCGGGCTCAGCCCATGCCACCGGATCGCCATTTTCCCCTGCCCAGGTGGCAAACGGCACCGCGGGCATTGACTGGCGCGGCCGACAGGCCACAGGTAGTCTCTGCCGCTCAACCGCTTAGCCTATCGCGGCGCGATTCTGGTGGGGCGCACGGGTGAGGGGAGACGCTGTTTGATACGCACACGCGCCGCGTGGATTGCCATTGCCTGTCTGTTGTCCGTTTGGCTGGCGGGGTCAGCCGTCGCCCAGGCACCGAAGCCACCGCCGCAGGCACGGCCGGCGGCTGTGCCTGTCAGGCAAGTTGCGCCACCTGCTGCCACTCCGGTTCGCGCGGGTGGCACGATTCAGTCGATCAAGGTTGAGGGCAATCAGCGTATCGAGACCGGCACCATTCTGTCCTACGTCCTGGTCCAGCCTGGCGATCCATTCGACCCCGATCGCCTCGATCGAAGCCTCAAGACGCTATACGCGACGGGTCTGTTCCAGGACGTCCGCCTGACGCGCGACGGCGACGTGCTCGACGTGCATGTGGTGGAGAATCCGCTGGTCAACCGCATCGCGTTCGAGGGCAATCACAAACTGAGTGACGACCAGCTGCGGCCGGAACTCCAGCTCAAGCCGCGCGCCGTGTTCACGCCTGCCCTGGCTGAACAGGACCGCCAGCACATCCTCGATTTGTACGCCAAGAAGGGTTACTACAACGCGCGCGTCGACCCCCAGATCATTCGCCTGGATCAGAACCGGGTCGATGTTGTGTTCCAGATCAACGACGGCGCCGTCACGCTGATCAGCAAAATCGTCTTCGTGGGGAATCACGAATTCAGCGAGGACCGACTCGGCGAGGTCATCAACAGCCGCGAGGAGCGTTGGTGGCGCTTCCTTTCCACGTCTGACGAATACGATCCGGAGCGGCTGAACTTCGACAAGGAACTGTTGCGGCGCTTCTACCTCAAGAACGGCTATGCGGACTTTCAAATCGTCAACGCCAAGTCCGAACTGGCGCCCGACCGCTCTGGCTTTTTCCTGACCTTTACGATCAGCGAAGGCGAGCGCTACCGGATCGACAAGATCACCATCAACTCGCACATCCGCAATCTCGATGGCGACAGCTTGCGCGATGCGCTGCAGTTGAACGCGGGTGACTGGTACGATGGCGACGCGGTCGGCCGCTCGGCGGACGCCATGGAACAGGAAGTGCACAACCGCGGTTACGCATTCGTCGAAGTGAAGCCGCTGGTCAACCGCGATCCGGTAAAGCACACGATCGATCTTCTGTTCGATGTTGGCGAGGGCCCACGCGTATACGTCGAACGCATCGACATCGTCGGCAATACGCGAACCCAGGACAGAGTGATCCGGCGTGAGTTCCGCCTCGGCGAAGGTGACGCGTTCAGCGCCAGTGCGTTGCGCCGCAGCCGTCAGCAGCTGGAGGATCTGCAGTATTTCAACTCGGTCGATGTCGCGACCGCGCAGGGTTCGGCCCCTGACAAGGCAATCATCACGACCAACATAAGTGAAAAGGCCACAGGCGAACTGTCGCTTGGCGGTGGTTACTCCACCGATGCTGGCGCTCTGCTCGACATCGGGCTGAGCGAAAAGAACCTCATCGGTACCGGCATCAGCGCCGGCATCAACGGCGTGCTCGCCCAGAAGCGCAGCTCCATCACCGCCTCGGTGACCGAACCGTACTTCCTCGATCGGAACCTGGTCGTGGGAGGTGATCTGTTCTTTGTGCAGACCAACAACCTGGGCACCGAACCGTACGACGAAAAGCGCGTCGGCTTCGATACCCGGCTTGGCTATAGCTTCAACGAATACCTGCGCCAGGTGTGGAGTTATTCGTTGGTTGGACGAACCGTCTTTGACGTCGCTGCCAACGCCAGCTTCTTTATTCGTCAGCTATCGGGGTACACGCTGCTTTCTCAGGTCAGCCAGGCGATCACACTCGATCATCGCGACAGTAAGATCGATCCGCACACAGGTTATCTTGCCAGCATTGGTACCGACGTCGCGGGTCTCGGTGGCAACGCCCAATTCGTTCGCGGCAATGTCAACGGTCAGTATTTCATCCCGTTTGACCGCTTCACGGGTAACAGCGACTGGGGCGTGTCGCTCACCGGCAGCGTCGGATACCTGTGGAATGAGGGCCAGCAGGAACAGATCATCGACCGCTTCTTCCTTGGGGGCGACAACCTGCGCGGTTTCGAGGTCGGCGGTGCCGGCCCGCACGACGCGGTTACCGGGGATCCGATCGGTGGGCGCTTCATCTGGACCGGGTCGACAGAACTGCACTACCCGCTGCCGGTTTCGCCGGACCTCGGGTTGTCCGGCCGCGCCTTTATCGATGTCGGCGGCCTGACCCAGGCCAGCTTCATCGGCATCAACACCTGCACTGAATTGAACGGGCAGCCCTGTCAGATCGTTGCCTCAGCAGCGCCGCGTGTTGGTATCGGTGTGGGTATTTCGTGGAACACAAGATTCGGCCTGATAAACGTTGACTTGACACCATTCGTGATCAAGCAACCGCACGACCAGACGCAGATATTCCGCTTTGGCTTCGGTACGAGGTTCTAGTGTCGCAATCCCAATTTCTCGCGGTGTCGGCGGTACTTTCCGCTCTGATGGGCCTGTCCCTGCCGGCCACTGCCCAGCAGCAGCCGGCTCCGCAACGTAACCAGCAGTGGTTCATCCCCAACCAGGCTCGCCCCGCAGCGCCCCGGCCAGCGCCGCGTGCCATGCCGGCGCCCACGGATCAACCGCAGGCAGAGTCGGCGTTGGGCCCAGACGGCGGGGCCGGCGAGGCACCGCAGCAACAGGTGCAGGTCCAACTGCCACCGCCTCCTGAGGTTGCGCCCCTTCCCAAGGGGGCGACACCGCCAGCCGCCATCCTGGGCGTGCTGTCGCTTCCGGACGTGATGCATGCTTCCACCGCCTATCTCGAGGCGGACAAGGAGTTCATTGCTCGCCGGCAGAAGTTGAATGAGGACGCGCAAAAGGAACAGGTCGCATTGCGCGATCTTGGCCAGCAGCTCAGCAACGAGCGCACGAAGCTTACCCCCGAGCAAATCCGCACGCGGGAGAAGGAGTTGCAGGACCGGATCACCACATCGCGCCGGGTCTTCGGCGAGCGGAACCGCATCATCCAGGAGTCCAGCCAGTACGTTCTCGCGCAGATCGACCGAGCGACTGAGATGGTCACCCAACAGGTCGCGATCAGCCGCGGTATCAATATCGTCTTGAACCGCGCTCAGGTGCTGGGATCGACTGCCGAATTCGATATGACTCCGGCGGTGGTCGAAGATCTGAACAAGGTTCTGGCCAAGGTCGTTATCCCGCCGGATGGCGTCTCCCCGGTGGATTTGAACAAACCGGCCGACAATGCCGCCCCCTCGCAGGACAAGACATCAGCCGTGAAGCCGGCGCCAGCCAAGCCGGCGACTGCCACCGCCAGTACGCCGGCCACCACTCCCCCGCCCGGCACGCCGCAGAAGCGCTGAGCGGACGCGCGGTGCGCTGCTATGGACTGGCCGCAGGTGTCCGGGGATCCTCGCTTCTTCCTGTGCAGCGGCCCGCATAGTCTCGCGGCGGTGGCCGACGCGGCGCAGGCTGACGCCCCGCCCCGGCGCCTGATGCTGACCGGCGTGGCGCCGTTACAGACCGCGGAATCACTCGAAGTCAGTTTCTTCGACAATCGCAAATACGCCCCCGCTCTGGCTGAAACCCGGGCGGCTGCGGTGATCGTGCGTCCAGACCTGGCGTCGCGCGTGCCGCCCGGCGCCGTGGCTATCGTGTCCGCCGAACCCTATGCCGCCTGGGCACGTGTCGCGGCATTGTTTCACCCGGTTGCACCGATTTTGCCTGGTATTCATGCCTCGGCAGTCGTCGCCCAGCACGCTCGGGTCGATCCCAGCAGCGAGATCGGTCCGCTCGTCGTTATTGGCGAAGGTGCCGCGATCGGCCCGCGCTGCCGGATCGGACCGGGCGCCGTCATTGGCGGCGGCGTGGTGCTAGGCGCGGATTGCCGCATCGGGCCGCACGTCTCGTTGAGCCACGCCCTGCTGGGCGACCGGGTGGTGATCTTCCCGGGGGCCCGGATTGGCCAGGATGGCTTCGGCTTCGCCATGGCCGCCGAGGGGTTCCTGAGCGTCCCTCAGCTCGGACGTGTGGTGATCGAGGACGATGTCGAGATCGGCGCCAACACCACGATCGATCGGGGGTCGTTGCACGATACGTTTATCGGTGCCGGTTCGCGCCTCGACAACCTGGTGCAGATCGGGCACAACGTGCGCCTTGGCCGCGGTTGCGTGATTGTGTCGCAGGCCGGCATTTCCGGTTCAACGGTCCTGGAAGACCACGTCATGGTCGCTGGCCAGGCGGGTCTGACAGGCCATCTGCGAATCGGGCGCCGGGCTCGGATAGGGGCACAGGCCGGCGTGATGGCGGACGTGCCGGCGGGCGCGGATGTGGTGGGTAGCCCGGCGCAGCCGGTGCGCGAGTTCTTCCGCCAGATTGCCTTGCTCCGGCGGCAGGCTCGCGAGCGTTCGAAAAGGACTTCGGGGACGGACAGAGACACAGGCTGAGCGATGGATTCCCCCGCACCGCAAATGGTTTCCGGCCAGACCACGATAGATGTGGTCGACATCGGGCGCGTGATGCACGCGATCCCGCACCGCTATCCGTTCCTGATGATCGATCGCGTGATCGAGGTGATACGCAATCACTCCGCCATCGGGATCAAGAACGTCTCGGTGAACGAGTCGTTTTTTGCCGGGCATTTCCCCAACCATCCGGTGATGCCGGGCGTGCTGATCATCGAGAGCATGGCGCAAACCGCGGCGGTGTTGGTGGTGGAGACGCTCGGCCCCGGGGCAGCGGGCAAGGTGGTTTATTTCATGTCGATTGAGGGCGCCAAATTCCGCCGCCCCGTCGTCCCGGGCGACCAGCTTCGCATCCATGTCACCAAGGAACGCAGCCGCGGCAACGTTTGGAAATTCAACGCTGTTGCCCGTGTGGATGGCGTGTCGGTGGCCGAGGCGACCTACGCGGCGATGATCATGGATCGAGCCACGCCGCCGCCGCAATAAAGCCAAAATATCCGCTGAAACAAGCAGTTACAGGCCGATCATCGAAATATAGGGCAACAATGATTGAGTTTGCCCTCGGCCCGCGCCGCCCTAGCCTGAAAGCCTCATTACTTGCGTGAGTTGCAGCAGAATGGATGCCATGCCCGACACGATCGCTCTACGGCCGGCCGGCACTGACATCCACCCGACTGCCATCGTGGCGCGCGGTGCCGAACTGGGTGCCGGCGTCCGCATCGGTCCTTATTGCTCAATCGGGCCCGACGTGGTGATCGAGGACCGCAGCGAACTGGTATCGCACGTCGTGGTGGACGGTCATACGCGGATTGGTCCCGATGTGCTGCTCTACCCGTTCTGCACAGTCGGGCTCGCGCCACAGGATCTGAAGTATGCCGGCCAGCCGACGCGATGCGAGATTGGCGCGCGCACCCAGATCCGTGAGCACTGCACCATCCATCGCGGCACTGTCACCGGGAGAGGCATCACGCGTGTCGGCGCCGACTGTCTGCTCATGGCGGTCGCGCACGTTGCGCACGACTGCCTGCTGGGCAACCACGTCATCGTCGCCAATAACGCGGTAATGGGCGGGCATGTCAGCATCGCCGATCACGCGGTCATCGGCGGCTCCGCAGCTATACATCAGTATGTGCGTATCGGTCGCGCCGCGATGATCGGCGGCGTCTCGGGAGTCGAAGGCGATGTCATTCCGTTCGGTAGCGTGATCGGCAATCGCGCCCGGCTCGCAGGCTTGAATGTCATCGGGCTTAAGCGCCGCGGTTTCGGCAAGGCGCAGATCCAGTTGCTGCACAGTGCTTTCGGCGACCTGTTCCGCCGGGAAGGCGTGTTCGCGCAGCGGCTGGTCGGCGTTCGCGAACGCTACGGCGCCGAGGCGCTCGTCGCCGAGGTGCTGGCGTTTATCGATGCTCCCAGCCATCGTGGGTTGATCCGCGCGGAGTGAGTCCGACTCTCGGCATCCTCGCGGGCGGCGGACGCTTACCGGGGCAAGTCGCCGCGGCAGCGCGTGCCGCTGGCCGCGCCGTTTTCCTGGTCGGACTGGAAGGCTTCGCGGATCCCGCCGTGCTGGCGCCCTGGCCGCATGAGTTTATCCGAATTCTCGCGGCCGGGCGGATCATCGCCGCGTTGCGCGAACATGGCTGCCGCGACCTTGTGCTGGTCGGTCCGGTGCGGCGGCCGTCCCTGCTCGACCTGCGGCCGGATGCCGAGGGTGCGCGCATTCTGGCCCGCATTGGCCGTGCCGCCTTCGCCGGCGACGACGGGCTGCTTGCAGCGGTGGTACGCGTGTTCAGCGAGGAGGGGTTCCGTGTTGTTGGAGCGCACGAGATCCTGAATGAGGCACTCGGGCCGTCGGGGCTGCTGTCGCGGAGCGCACCCGACGCCGTCGCGATGGCAGACATTCGCCGCGGCATTACCGTCGCGCGAGCGCTTGGCGGGGTTGACGTCGGGCAGGGCTGTGTCGTGCAGCAGGGTGTCGTCCTGGCGGTCGAGGCGGCCGAGGGCACCGACGCGATGTTGGCGCGTTGTGCGCCGCTGGCGCGGCCGGGACGCGGTGGCGTGCTGGTGAAGCTGGTCAAGCCAGACCAGGACCGCCGTACCGATCTTCCGACCATAGGGCCGGAGACGCTCCGGGGTGCCGCGGCTGCGGCGCTGCGGGGGGTTGCCTTCGAGGCAGGAGGGACCATTCTGGCCGAGCGAGACGCCACCATAGCCGTGGCAGATGAGACCGGCCTGTTCCTGCTGGGTCTCAGTCCGGATGAATTGAGGGGAGAGAGCTCATGAGCCGCTATCTGCATACCATGCTGCGCGTCGGCAACCTGGACCGCAGCGTCGGTTTCTACTCCAAGGCATTCGGCATGAAGGAATTGCGCCGCCGCGACGTGCCGGACGGCAAATACACCCTGTCGTTCGTCGGCTACGGCGACGAAGACAGCAACACGGTGATCGAACTCACCTACAACTACGGTGTCGAGAAATACGAACTTGGCAATCAGTTCGGCCATTTGGCTATCGGCGTGCCGGACGTGGCGGCGGCTTGTGAGATCGCGGCAAAGGCCGGCGGCACGATCACCCGTCCCGCGGGCCCGGTGAAGTTCGGCACCACGATCATCGCGTTCGTCAAGGATCCTGACGGTTACTCGATCGAACTTGTGCAACGGCCGTAGCTGACCTCCGCATCGGGTAACCGCGTGCAGTAAGCGGTGTGGTCAGAGGCTGATTGCGCATCCTGCGGTGCTGGCCGTTGGCTCCTATCTGATAGAATCGATCGCTGATTGTAACAAAATGGCCGCTGCCAACCGATCGACGGCGTCGCCGCGGCGCTTGCGGCTTACATCGGCCTGCTCGATCAGAAATCGATTGGCCGCCGCCGACGACAGGCGCTCATCCCATAACGCCACCGGCAGTCCCGTGGCATCCGACAATGCCAATGCCCAGTCTCGCGCCGCCTGCGCGGCCGGTCCAAGCGTGCCGTCCATCGACAGCGGCAGACCCACCACCAGTCCGCCCGCTCCTTCCTTGCGCGCCACTGCCAGGATGTCCGAGGCGTTCTGCCGCAGTTTGCCACGCCGTATGCTGCCGTACGGCGAAGCCAGCGACACTTCGACATCGGTCAGCGCCACGCCGATGGTGCGGCTGCCCGGGTCGAGTCCGATCAGCCGTTGGTGGCGAGCGAGCGAAACACGCAAGTCACGCATGCTGAACAGCGCCATGCCGGGAGTATCGACAGGCGCTGTTCGCATTGCAAAACGCGTCCGGTTGGGCCCTGCCACTGGATTCCGACACGCCGCTCCGTTGGTTGATGCGGCATCGCCCGGCCGGTATGGTCTGCTGCGTTTCTTTACAACAGGGACTGAAGCCGCATGTCGCTTGATCCTGCGACCGTCCGCCGCATTGCCAATCTGGCCCGCATTCATGTCGAGGACAGCGAACTTGCAACCTTGCAGTCGGAGCTCAACGGCATTCTCGGTTGGATCGAGCAGCTGAATGAGGTGAATGTGGATGGCATCGAGCCTCTCACTGGTGCGGCACAGATGGCGCTCAAAATGCGCGAGGATGCGGTGACCGACGGCGGCTATCAGGCGAAGATTCTGGCCAACGCGCCGGAGCGGGCAGGGGACTTCTTCGTCGTTCCCAAGGTGGTTGAGTGATGGTTGGGTCAGGCCCGGCTATGACGGATCAGCAGCGGGCCTTCGCCCGCGACAGTTCATGACCCTCACTGACCTGACCATTGCCGCCGCGCGCGACGATTTGCGTGCGCGCAAGTTTTCCGCGCGCGAACTGACCGAGGCGCATCTCGCTGCAATCGAGGCGCTGAACCCGCGGCTCAATGCCTTCATCACTGTCACCGGCGAACGTGCACTGGCGCAGGCCGATGCGGCGGATGCCGCGCTGGCCGCTGGCAAATTCGCGCCGCTCACCGGCATCCCATTGGCGATCAAGGATCTGTTCTGCACGGAGGGTGTGCGCACCACTGCCGGCAGCAAGATCCTCGGTCCTTTCGTGCCGCCATACGAAAGCACCGTCAGCGCCAATCTGTTGCGCGACGGCGCGGTGTTTCTTGGCAAGGCGAACATGGACGAATTCGCCATGGGTTCGTCGAACATGACCAGTGCCTATGGTCCGGTCACCAATCCATGGCAGCGCCGGCAGGATCAAAGCGCGGTGCTGGTGCCAGGCGGTTCCTCGGGCGGCTCCGCCAGCGCTGTCTCCTCCCGGTTGGCAATGGGCGCGACTGGTACCGATACCGGTGGTTCGATCCGCCAGCCCGCGTCGTTCTGCGGCATCGCCGGCATGAAGCCGACATATGGCCGCTGTTCGCGCTGGGGCGTGGTGGCGTTCGCGTCTTCGCTCGATCACCCCGGACCGTTCGCGCGCACGGTGCGGGATTGTGCCATCCTGTTGCGTTCGATGGCCGGCCACGATCCGAAGGACTCGACCAGCGCCGATCTCCCGGTGCCAGATTACGAAGCAGCCTGCACGCGTAGCATCAAGGGGATGCGTATCGGCGTCCCGCGTGAGTATCGCGTCGATGGCATGCAAGGCGAGATTGAAACGCTCTGGCAGCAAGGCCTGTCCTGGTTGCGCGACGCCGGCGCCGAAATCGTCGATGTCTCGCTGCCGCACACCAAATACGCGCTCCCGGCCTATTACATCGTGGCGCCGGCCGAGGCTTCGTCCAATCTGGCGCGCTATGACGGCGTGCGTTTTGGTTTGCGCGAAGCCGGCAGCGATCTGCGCGACCTGTACGAGCGCACGCGTGCTGCCGGGTTCGGTGCCGAGGTGCGGCGCCGTGTTCTGATCGGGACGTATGTGCTTTCGGCTGGCTATTATGACGCGTACTATCTGAAGGCGCAGAAGGTCCGTGCGCTGATCCTGCGCGATTTCACCGAGGCGTTCGCACGGGTCGATGCATTGGTTGCGCCGACGGCTCCCTCCGCTGCGTTCGCCCAGGGCGAGAACATGGACGATCCGGTGCAGATGTACTTGAACGACGTGTTCACGGGTCCGGCCGATTTGGCTGGCGTGCCGGCGATCTCGGTGCCCGGAGGACTGGATGCCAATGGCCTGCCGCTCGGCCTGCAGGTGCTTGGCAAGCCGTTCGACGAGGAAACCGTCTTCGCTGTCGGTGCAGCGATCGAGCGCGCTGCCGGCTTCAACGCGCTGCCGCAGATCCGGGCGGGAGCGTAGCTTGCAACCACAGATGCTCCCGGATGGACACACATATCGGTGTTTATCGGTGTCCATCTGTGGCTCCTATTCACGAGGTAGGTCGTGACATACGCAATCGAAGGGTCCAGCGGTTCCTGGGAAGTCGTCGTCGGTCTTGAGGTCCACGCGCAGGTGATCAGCAAGGCCAAGCTGTTCTCTGGCGCCGCCACGGATTTTGGCGCGCCGCCCAACACCCAGGTGAGCTTCGTCGATGCGGCGTTCCCAGGCATGCTGCCGGTGATCAACCGTGAATGTGTCGCCCAGGCAGTGCGCACCGGCCTCGGGCTGAATGCGCGCATCAATCTGGTCAGCCGGTTCGACCGCAAGAACTACTTCTATGCCGATCTGCCTGCCGGCTATCAGATCAGCCAGTACCAGCACCCGGTCGTTGGCGAAGGCAAGATCGAGATCGAACTTGCCGATGGTTCGACGCGCGATATCGGCATCACGCGGCTTCATCTGGAACAGGATGCTGGCAAGTCGCTGCACGATCAGCATCCGGCCAAGTCCTACATCGATCTCAACCGCGCCGGCGTGGCATTGATGGAGATCGTGTCCGAGCCGGACATCCGCTCGCCCGAGGAAGCTGGCGCCTATCTGCGCAAGCTGCGCACCATCCTGCGCTATCTTGGCACCTGCGATGGCAATATGGAGGAAGGCTCCATGCGCGCCGACGTCAACGTGTCGGTGCGCAAGCACGGTGAGCCGTACCGCACGCGTTGCGAGGTGAAGAATGTCAATTCCATCCGCTTCGTGATGCAGGCGATCGAGGTCGAAGCCAAGCGTCAAATCGAGGTGTGGGAAAACGGCAGCGCAGTCGAGCAAGAGACGCGGCTGTTCGACCATGCGCGAGGCACAACCCGGTCAATGCGCAGCAAGGAAGATGCGCATGACTACCGGTATTTTCCCGATCCGGATCTGCTGCCGCTGGTGCTGGACGAGGCCTGGGTCGGGGAGCTGAAGTCGAAGCTGCCGGAACTGCCTGATGCCAAGAAGCAGCGTTTCATCCGCGATTATGGCCTGTCCGCTTACGACGCCGGCGTGCTGGTCGCCGAGCAGGTGACCGCCGACTTCTATGAGTCCGTGGCCAAAGGCCGGGATGCGAAGATCGCCGCGAACTGGATCATGGGTGATCTGTTCGCCGCGCTGAACCGGGAAGGGCGGACGATCGCGGACAGCCCTGTCTCCGCTGCATCGCTTGGCAAGCTGCTTGATCGCATTGCCGACAGCACGATCAGCGGGCGGATCGCCAAGGACGTATTTGCGACGATGGTCGAGTCTGCCGAAGACCCTGACGTCATCGTCGAACAGAAGGGATTGCGACAGGTCACCGACACCAGCATCATCGACTTGGCGATCGACAGCGTCCTGCAAGCGAACCCGGTTCTGGTGGCGCAATACAAGGCCGGGAAAGACAAACTTTTCGGGGCGTTTGTTGGCCAGGTGATGAAGGCGATGAAAGGCAAAGGCAACCCGGCCTTGGTGAATGAGGCACTCAAGCGCAAACTGACTTAGTTATTGTGTCATTGCGACTGAGGGAGCGTCCAATGTCCTACACCATCAATCCGCTGACCGATCACACCGCCGCGGAAGTGTGCGGTGTCAACCTTGCCGGCGATGTCGACGCCGATACGCGCGCCGACCTCAACCGCGCCTTCGCCAGCCGCCACGTATTGGTGATGCGTGACCAGGATCTGTCCCCCGAAGGCTTCAAAAAGGCTGCACAGGTGTTCGGTGAATTGTTGCAGCACGACAAGAAGGAGACGCACGTCCCCGGCCATCCGGATGTCTATTACGTCTCAAACGACCAGGTGGTGAACGGCAAGCGCATCATCCCGGGCGAGAGCTTCCACACCGACCATTCCAACCATCCGGCGCCGCCCAAGGCCACCACGCTGTTCGCGGTATCGCTGCCCAGCCGCGGGGGCGATACGCAGTATGTCAACATGCACGACGCCTACAATGACCTGCCTGACGCGACGAAGCGCCGGATCGACGGCCTGAAAGCGGTGCACGTCTATCTCAGCAAGTACAGCCCCCGCTCGCTTGGCCTGCTTTCGGACGAGAGTCGCAACGCGCTGCCACCGCCCGGGATCCACCCGTTGGTGCGCACCAATCCCGACAATGGCCGCAAGGCGCTGTACCTGAACCCGGTGCGCATCGAATCAATCGTCGGCATGGAGGACTCGGCAGCGCTCGACCTCATCGGCGAACTGATGGCACATGCGACGCAGCAGAAATACGAGTACCGCCACCAATGGCGTCATGGTGACATGGTGATCTGGGATAACCGCAGCGTCATGCACCAGGCCAATCCCGACTACGACATGAGCGAGCGGCGCTATCTGTATCGCCTCATGCTGAAGGGCGAAGTGCCGGCTTAACGAGGAGACAGAGATGCCGATCGAGCTTTACACCTGGAACACGCCGAATGGCCGCAAGATCAGCGTGGCACTCGAGGAAATGGGCCTGCCCTATACCGTTCACCCGGTGAACATCAGCAAGAACGAGCAGTTCAATCCCGACTTCCTGAAGATCTCTCCAAACAATCGCATTCCCGCCATCATCGATCCGGAAGGCCCGGGCGGGAAGTCGATCAGCATATTCGAATTGGGCGCGATCCTGATCTATCTCGGCGTCAAGACCGGCAAGTTCTATCCCGCCGACTTGCGCGCCCAGGTGCCGGTGCTGGAATGGCTGATGTGGCAGATGGGCGGCTTCGGTCCGATGCCCGGCCAGGTGCATCACTTCCTGCAGGTGGAGAACGAGCAGGACCGGCGCTACGGCCTCGAGCGCTATATGAAGGAGACGCGCCGCCTGTATGGCGTTCTCGACAAGCGGCTGTCCCAGGTCGAGTTCGTAGGCGGCCCGGTATCGATTGCCGACTTCGCGATCCTTGGCTGGGCCTGGCGGCATGAGCGGCACAAGGTGGACCTCGGCGATTTCCCCAACGTCAAGCGCTGGTATGACGCGATGATGGCGCGCCCCGGCACGAAAAAGGGCTTCGAAGTTGCGTTGAGCTGACAGGGCGCTTTTAACCGACGTTGACGTTATTGAAGGAAACCACGATGCCTTGGACTCGCCGAACGCTGCTTGGCGCCACCGCCGTCGCAGCTACTGCCCCTCGCGTCCTGCGCGCGCAGACGCCGACGCTGCGCATTGGCGTGTTGAACGATCAGTCCGGGACATATCGTGACGATGGCGGTCCCACCAGCGTGGTCTGCGTCAAGCAGGCGCTGCTTGACTTTGGCATTCCCGGCAAGGGGCTGAACGTCGAGGTGATCGCGGCGGACCACCAGAACAAGCCGGACGTTGGCGCTTCCATTGCGCGGCAATGGTTCGACCAGGGCGACGTGGATGCGATCGCCGACGTGCCGACATCATCGGTTGGGCTCGCGGTCAACACAGTGTGCCGCGAGAAGAACAAGGTGATGCTGAATTCCGGCACGGGAACGTCGGATCTGACCGGTCCGCAATGCAGCCCGAACACGATCCACTGGACCTACGACACCTATATGTTGGGCAAGTCGACCGGCGGCGCGATCACCAAGGAGGGTGGTGACTCCTGGTTCTTCATCACCGCCGACTACGCATTCGGTCAGGCGCTGGAACGCGACACCACACAGGTGATCAGCCAGCTTGGCGCCAAGGTCTTGGGCAGCATCCGCTATCCGTTCCCGGAGACCACGGACTTCTCGGCAATGCTGGTGCGCGCGCAAGCCTCGGGCGCCAAGGTGTTGGGACTGGCGAATGCCGGTGGCGACACGCTGAACTGCATCAAGCAGGCGCAGGAATTCGGACTGATGCAGACGATGAAGGTCGCCGCGCTGCTGATCCAGAGTACTGGCGTGCATTCTCTCGGGCTACCGGCGGCACATGGATTGCGTTGGAGCGAGTCGTATTACTGGGACCTCAACGACCGCACGCGGGCATTCAACGAACGCATCAAGAGCAAGACGCCGAACGGCATCTGGCCGAACATGACGCAGACCGGAAACTACGGCGCGGTGCTGCACTACCTGAAGGCGGTCACGGACATGGGCGTCCCCGCGGCCAAGGCGGACGGCCGCGCCGTAGTTGCGCGGATGAAGGCGATGCCGACGGATGACGACTGCTTTGGACCTGGCCGGATCCGCGAGGACGGGCGGGCGCTGCACCCTTGCTACCTGCTGGAGGCGAAGGCGGCGTCGGAAAGCAAGCAGCCGTGGGACGTGGCCAAGATCCTGGCGACCACGCCGCTGGAGGAGGCGTTCCGGCCACTGAACGAGGGCCACTGTCCGCTGGTGAAGGCGTGACGGAACGTTTGACGCTGGTTGGAGGAGAGCCTAGATACCGCTCTGCAAACGCCGTGAATATCCCCGGGCCTGTTCCGGGGATGCTTACCCCGGCGGAGGGGTGGCCGAGTGGCTGAAGGCGGCGGTTTGCTAAACCGTTATAGGGTGTCAAGCTCTATCGTGAGTTCGAATCTCATCCCCTCCGCCATTTTATCGAGAGATCCAGACGGCCTTGATGGTCCTCTGGGCATCGTCCCGTTAACCAATCCTCTTTTGAATTTTGGCCACTTGGCCCGATCGGCGGATAGCCCCGCACTGACCGGATCATGGCGCGCGCCGTGCACCATATCCTAGTCCATTGCCGCTGATCGCTGATCTCTTACTCGACATTGCAATGTTGCAGGATGTGCGGAGGTTACCCGGTGCGCAGAGCGCGCAATGAAGGACCCCCCAATGCGCAATCGGCAACAGATGCCTGGTTGGGCTGGCAGATCGGCCGGGTTCGTTTCGGCCGCCGTGTCGAGACGACGGCTTGCTGCCTTATGAACGGGAATATATTGCGAACCTGCGATGCATCGCATTTGTGAGTGCATTCATAGTTCTGCTAACGGATTTATCAGAGCGCGCTCGACTGCGGACAACCTTGCCGAGTCGGCTGAACGCTACTATGTACTGCAATGAAAGATGCAAAGGTTAAGTGCAGTGCCCCGTAAACCCAATTTTGCTCATTACCTGCGTGACGCTCGGATCAAGCGTCGTCTATCGGTGGCCGAAGTAGCCGAGCAGGTTGGGGTCAGTCAGAGCAGCATCTATTTTTGGGAGACTGATCGCGTTCGGCCGCGCGACGCGAACCTGTCCGCGCTTTGCAAGGTGCTGCGGCTACCCATCAAGGCGACACGAGAAATGGCAGCTGGCTGATTCGTGCTGTAGTTACCAAAATGGGCGTCCGTCTTGCCGTCCGACGCAACCACCAATTGCCCGAAGCGCCTGCTAAGCTGGGTCCAGTAATCGGTGATGAGCTGCAATGGGGGTTAGGATGACTTGGCGGGACAGCGGGTCGATTGATCTCGCAAGCTTGGCCATTTTAGCCTTGCTTGGCATGACTGCTTATTCGGCTTGGCTGACTTCGATCGTATTCTGCGCCGCGAACGGGATGCGGCCGCTTATGATCACCGCCGCCGCATTTTTTCCAGTTGGAATCGTCCACGGGATCGGCATCTGGTTTGGAGGATGGTGAACCCTTAAGCCGCTCAAGGCTGCGACGCGTCGTTTCTAGCCTGGCGGATCAGCGTCACCATTGCTGCCCGGCCGCAACCATCGTTTGATTCTGGTCCAAAACCCGACCATCACCCCGACGACAGCCACGGCAATTCCCCAAACCCAACCGATTGCCTCGACACGCTCTTTAATCCAGGCAAACCATTCGTCACTATTGTGCGGACGCGCGACCTCAATATTGATCTGGCGTGTCAACGTCGTGACGTTCCGCGTATCCTTCTGACCATCGATCGTGATGATTGCATCCATCGTGAGCGTAAGGAATTGCTCGCCGGTGAGCTTCGGCGTCACCAACCAGTGCCACGTTGTGGTTCCGGCCGTGCTTATCCATTGGGATTGCGGACCGGCGGGTGTCACGTCGAAGGCGCCACCTCCGGTCAATGTCGCTTGCATATGATCGGACACCTGCAACAGCGCTGATTCCTTTTTTCCTGCCGCTGTCAGGGTGTCCATAAGTTCGTTTACCGGCACATCGATGGAAAGGACTGCCTGAACTTCTCCAGTGTTGCCCACTCGCATCTGTTCAGGGTTGTTGAAGGCGATGTTGCCCTTTACGAATTTCTTCAGTGCCTCATCGAGCGGACTCGAAGGCTGGGGAGTGGGCGTTGGGCGGCTGGACGTTTGAGGCACCGGTGAAGGCTGTCTACTGCTCTGTTCCTGTTGATACGTGCTGCGATAACCGGTCTGGAAGGTCACCAGAGCAACTATCAGAAGCAGCGCAGCACCTGTCAGCCAAAGTACTTTCATGCCACGGGGCCAATCCATTCCCGGCAACTGATTGATCCGATTGGCACTGGTTTTCCCCCGTCTATCCGACACGTCTGTCTATGATACGTTTGTACGGTGCCGGCACCCAACGTTGCTCTTGCCAATTTTGTTGTGTCAATGGACCTTGCCTCGCAACAGAGAGCATACCTTCTTGCGATCAAATCGTTCTACGCGCTGCAACGATGGCCGGCTTAGGCCGGCGTGAAGCCATCCTGGCTCCATCTCTCGCTGCCAACGCCGTGGTGCGTGACGAATAGTTCGTCGGGATCGTAACGCTCTTTTATGCTCAACAGGCGTTTGTAGTTATCGCCAAAGGACCGGCGCTGCCACTCGGCATCGAAGAAGCTAGCCTCGGACACGTACGATCCCGCGTCCGGCACAGCGTCCCGGAGCACGCCGATCGCTCGAGACACCGCGGCGCCGCGCTGGCGCGCCAGCGCAAGGTCCGGCCTCGCATTCGGCATCCCCGGATAGGCGGGAGGACCGCCGGCACCAATGATGGCGAGCGCGAAGGCCTCGGCGACCGCTGGATTCATCGGCGTCTCGCGCACCGCGGCAATCGCATCGGCCGGCGCGCCGGCGAGACCCTTGTTGAAGTGCAAGGCCAAAGACCACTGCCGCGAAGCTGCAAACAGCATCTCGTTGAGCCGGCCCCGGCCGTCTGCGCCAAGCATGCTCGCCGGCAGCCACGCCGATTCATAGCCGTGAATGAACCAACCAACCTGACCGGCGTCTCCCGCATACCAGACGTTGACATCGGGTGCGCCCTGGCGCGGATCGTTCAGCAATGCCGCGGGCAGGTTCTTAACGAGATACTCCGGGTCCCACCAATGCCGACCGGGCACCGCGACAATCTGCACAGGCATGGTCATCGAATAGTCAGCCTTCGCCGCAGCGACGTAATCCAGCAAGGGCTGCAACGTCGCACGCGCCTGCGCCTCGGAAAGATCGTGGAAAACCAGATGCAGGCCAAGCGTGTTGTCCATTCCAAACGCGACGCTTTCGCCCCAGTGCGGGTTGAACATACTGGCGGCATAAAGCTCCGTGAAACGCGCGATCAGTCTGCGGAATGCGTCATCGCCATTCGCCTTGATTTCGCCGAATGCTATGCCGACGAAGTCGGCGAGTTCGCGGGTGCGTAGCGTAAGACGGGTGACCACGCCGTAGCTGCAACTTCCGCCGCCCTTCAGCGCCCAGAACAGATCCGGGTCGCTGCAGGCATTGGTGATATGCACCATGCCATCGGCGGTCACGATCTCTGCTTCCAACAGCGCTGCGCCCGCTGCGCCATACCGTTTCGAAAAGCTGCCAAAGCCGTTGCCGAGCACGTGTCCCGCAACACCAACTGTGGTGCAGCCACCGCCTTGCACATATCGTCCGGCCTTGGTCGTTACCGCGTTGTAGACCGGGAGCCAGCGCGCTCCGGTGCCGACCGAAACGGCTGGCAGCCCTGGTTGTCGTCCGGCGCAGCCAGTCGGCACGAAATGATCGTGCAACGTGATCGTGTCCATCTGCCGCATCCAGATCAGCAGCGAGTCTGGCGCATTGGAGCCGCCGAGATAGGAGTGCCCGCCGCCCTTTACCACCAGGCGCAGGCGATGCGCGCGGGCAAATCTGACCGCGGCAACAACGTCGCCAGGTCCTATGGGCTGGGACGGCGTACGCGCTGGGAGCGGACTGCCAGGCATCGAGCCAGCCGGAACTCTCGGTTCCCGCCGGCTGCTCCCCAATGAAGTAAGGGTTCCGAAGATCTTGCAGCAGATCCTTGCAGCTCGTGCTGTCTGGTCTCGTTTCGCATGGCGCAAACAGCGGGCTGACCTTGATAAGGCGTCCCCCGACATCACGATTGAGTTGTTGCCACGTCGCGGGTGACGGCCAGCTCGGATCACCGGGGCGGACGCGCGGCTTCGCGGCTCGTGCAACCGCTGCGTTCGTCACATCAATCGGCTGCAGCGCCGCTGCACCCAAACCTCCCAGCAGCGATCTGCGAGCAAGCTTCATGACGTTCCCCCAAAACTGAACGGCAGCTTAGCCATATTTGAACCAGCGATGCGTGCAGTCCGCATGCGCATCGTGACGGCGCCAGCCGTATCCAGGGCGTGCGTCTCAAGACCCTAGTCCGGCAACGGACTGACGCGACCCCTTCAGCCGCGATGCGACCTCGCCGTTTATGTCGAAGCTCGAAGCGATGCCGATCTTGCCGAAATTTCTGGCAATCCACTCCTTCGCTGTCACCCTGCCCACCTGGTGCAATGCAAGCAGGAAATCACGCGAAGGTACGATCTTCGACGTGGCACCGATCGCCTCCATGAATTCATCATTCCTGATCAGATGCAGGCGCTTCTCCCGGTATTTGCTGCCTTGCAGGAAGCCGTCGCGGTAAAGCTTGTTGATAAGCTCGATCTGCCGGATCTCCAGGATCCAGGATGCGTTGAAACTGACCTCGTTGATGCGATTGACGATCTGCCGTGGCGTTACCGGGGGCCCGCCCTTCACGTCGAGCGGATCGACCAGGACAGTCAGTAGATCATCGGCGTAATCCAGCAGCGGATTCAAAGCCGGGTTCGCGAGGTAGCCTCCATCCCAATACGGCGTTCCATCAATCGTGATGGCCTGGAAGAACGTTGGTAGACAGGCGGAGGCCAGCAGTGAGTTGATCGTGATCTCCCCGGGGCCGAAAATGCGCAGCGCCGTCCGGTCAACGGCGGTCGCACTGATGAAGAGCTTGGGCGCATTGCTTTCGCGTGCAACGAACGCACTGACGTCCGGAATCACGTGACCCAGCAGTGCCCGGAGTATGTTGTGCGAGCCCCAGGGGTTCAGATAGGGCGAGGTGATTTGTTCGGCCATGCCAAGGCCGATTGCCAGCGGATCGAGATCGACATTCCATCGGCTCGGCGCGTCCTCGGGTAACATGTTCCGTAGCGGGTTCACCGGCCAGAGCGACTGCTCGGATACGGAGATCCAGAACTTCCTGAGTAGCTCCCGTGCCTCTCTTGCGCTTTTGTGCAGTCCATACGCGCAAATCGCGGCGTTAAGCGCGCCACCGCTCGCGCCACTGATCGCAGCGATCTTGAGCTGACCTTGATCAACCTCTTCCAGCAACGCGTCGAGCACACCCCAGGAGAAAGCGCAGTGAGACCCGCCTCCCTGGAGGCCGATCGCGACGGTCTTGATCTCGACTGGCTTCGCCACGTTGAGGCTCCTTGCGATCGAGCCAAACTCTTATGGTTTACGCCTATCGGGGTGTCACCTCTGTTTGATGCCAGGTCACGCGCTCGCCCTTGACACAGCGCAGTGCCGGCACGAAACTTCACCACATGGTGAAGTTTTCGGGATCGCAACTGGACAGGACATTCGCGGCGCTCGTTGACCCGACGCGCCGGGAGATCCTGGCGCGTCTGGCGTTGGACGACAGCGTGTCGATCGGCGAACTCGCGCGTCCCTTTACGATCAAGCTTCCCGCGGTGATGAAGCACCTTGATGTGCTGAGCGCCGCAGGACTGATCAGCCGTTCGAAGAAGGGACGGATCGTCGCGGTGCGCCTCGCGCCCGAGCCCATGGCACAGGCGATGGACTGGCTGCGCCGATACGAACGCTTTTGGTCGGTGAGTCTCGACCGGCTTGCTGCCTACGCGGAGGCAGAGGAAGCGAAGGCGGCAGGCACCGGCGCCGGGGAGCATGCAACGTGACGAGCCTGACCCTGGTGCGCCGGATCGCGGCACGCCCCTCGATTGTTTTCGATGCTTTGACCACAGCCGACGGTATGGCGAGCTGGTGGGGTCCCGACGCGGGACCGGTACTCTTCGCCGAATCCGATACCCGCGTGGGCGGCCGGTTCAAGGTACGGTTCCAGATGCTTGACGGCACGGAGCATGAATGCGCCGGCCAGTATATCGAAGTCGCCAAGCCGCTGCGTGTGGTCATGAGCTGGCGTTGGAGCGGCGGCGGGGAGCCCGACGAGGCAGGCGAGGAATCGCGTGTCGAGATCGATCTGCGGCCCATCGATACCGGAACCGAGCTCACCTTCACTCATTCGCGCCTGCAATCCGAGGCGTCTCGCGCCAGCCACGAGCAGGGTTGGAACGGCGCCCTCGACAAGCTGGTGCGCCATTTCACCAACGATCGGACCTGAGACAGAGGTTCGCACATTCGGTCGATGGCTCTGCAGCCTCATGCACTCTTTCAGATCAGCAAGCGAGATCATGCCATGAATCCCACGATCACCACCTTCGGTTGGGTCCCTGAATTCGCCCGCGGCTTTGTTCGCGACCTGCGCCCGCGCTGGGCCTTCGAGGAAGTTGGCCAACGCTACGACGTGAACCTGATCACCAATTCAAAAACGCCCGAACATCGCCGTTACCAGCCATTCGGACAGGTGCCGACGTATCGCGACGACGAGGTTGCGATTTTTAAGTCGGGCGCGATCGTGCTGCGCATTGCCGAACGCGCCGGCAAGCTTATTCCGGCGGAGCCCGCCGCGCGCATGCAAGCGCTGCAATGGCTGGCGGCGGCACTGAATTCTGTCGAGCCCTACGTCATGGCACTCGCGATGAATGACCTTTTCGAGGCGGATCGCGAATGGTCCAAAGCGCGCCACGTCAAGGTGGTGGCAGACCTGAAAACACGGCTCGCCGACCTGGAAGCGGCGCTCGGCGACAACGTCTGGCTGGATGGGAACGAATTCACCATTGGCGATCTCATGATGATCTCAGTGTTGGGTGGGCTGCGTGGCACTGGCGAACTCGCCGGCTTCCCTCGGCTCGCCGCTTATGTTGCGCGCGGCGAAGGCCGGCCGGCACACAAGAAGGCAATGGCCGATCATATGGCGACATTCGACGCGCCGGCGGCATGAAAGGAATATCGACATGACCCAGAACAAGATTGCCACCTGCCTGTGGTTTGATCATGGCCAGGCGCGCAAGGCGGCCGAATTCTACGCCGCAACATTTCCTGACAGCCATGTGGACACCCATCTCAACGCGCCGTCTGACTATCCTGGCGGCAAGGAGGGACATGAACTCACGGTCGAATTCACCATACTGGGCATGCCATTCGTCGGATTGAATGCTGGACCGCACTTCAAATTCAGCGAGGCGGTCAGCTTCCAGGTTTATACTGACAGCCAGGATGAGACCGACCGCTACTGGAATGCGATCGTCGAAAACGGCGGCGAAGAGTCGCAGTGTGGCTGGTGCAAGGACAAGTTCGGGCTCTCCTGGCAAATCGTCCCCCGCGCGCTTCTCAGCGCCATGGCAAACCCCGACAGAGCCGCGGCAAAGCGCGCCATGGATGCAATGATGACCATGAAGCGGATCGACATAGCCGCGATCGAACGGGCTCGCGCTGGAACGCCGGCCGCATGAGCCTGCAGCTCTTTGGCCATCCGTTTTCGTCCTACACGATGAAAGCGCTCATCGCGCTGTACGAGAACGAGACGCCGTTCGAATTCCGCATACTCGATCCCGATCATCCGGAAAACACCGCGGAGCTGGCACGGCGCTGGCCGGTCGCCCGGTTCCCGTTATTGGTCGACGGCGCCGCGACGGTGTTCGAAACCAGCGCGATCATCGAACACCTTGCGGCGTTCCACCCTGGCCCGGTGCCGCTGATTCCGGCAGACCCAAAGGCTGCAGCGCCAATACGGATGCTCGACCGCGTGTTCGACAGCCACGTAATGGCTCCAATGCAGGCTATCGTCTTTGATGCGCGCCGTCCCGAAGCATCGCGCGATGCCTACGGTGCCGCGCAGGCTCACACCGCGCTCGATACGATCTACGCCTGGCTCGATCAGATGGTGGCCGGGCGGCACTGGGCAGCCGGTGAGGCCTTCACGCTGGCCGACGCAGCGGCAGCACCTGCACTATTCTATGCCGACTGGGTCCATCCGATCGGCGAAGGTCATGCCACCCTGAAAGCGTATCGCGCACGCCTGCTTGCGCGTCCTTCGTTTGCCCGCTGCATCGACGACGCGCGCCCCTATCGGCACTTCTTCCCGCTTGGCGCTCCTGATCGCGACTGACATCAACAAGAACGATGTGATGCTTCAGGCTCGTAAGATCTTGCTTACGAATTCGCGCGCGCGAGTGGTTTTCGGACTGGTGAAGAGTTCTCTCGGGCTCGCCGCTTCAAGGATCGATCCATCGACCATCAGCACGACCTTGGAAGAAACCTCGCGAACGAAACCCATTTCGTGAGATACTATGAGCATTGTCATGCCATCAGCGGCGAGCACGCGGATTGTGTCCAGCACGTCGTTGACCAGTTCGGGGTCGAGCGCGGAGGTGACTTCGTCAAGCAGCAGGAACTCCGGCTGCAATGCCAGCGCCCGAGCGATCGCGACGCGCTGCTGCTGCCCGCCTGAGAGCTGATCGGGGTACGCCCGCAGCTTGTCGGCAAGTCCGACCTTTGCGAGCAGGAGTTCCGCCTCGGCTTCTACTTCGCGGCGGTTGCGCTTCTTGATCTTGATCGGTGCCACCGTGACGTTGCCGAGCACGGTCATGTTCTGGAACAGGTTGTATTGCTGGAAAACGATGGCGCAGCGATCGCGCAGCGCACGGATCGATTGCCGGTTCGCATAGTCGATCTGTTGGCCGTCAACCACCACCTTGCCGCCATCCGGGTGCAACAGACCCACGAGCACGCGAAGCAACGTGCTCTTGCCGGAGCCGGAAGGTCCGATGATGCTGACAATCTCGGCTGTCCCGACGTGCAGGCTGACGCCCCGCAGTACGGGACGCGCACCATAGGACGCGTGCAGGTCAGTGATGACGAGGTCGGGAAAGATAAGCCTCCATGCGCTGGCCCACCCGCGTCAACGGATAGGACAGCGCGAAATAAAGCAACAGGATTGTTCCGAAGGTCAGCGCCGGTGCAAACCCGCGATTGTTCAGCACCTTGCCGGCATAGGTCAGTTCCACCACGCCAATCTGTGAGGCCAGAGCTGAAATCCTTGAGAAACAGCAGGAAGAACGCAAATGCCGGTGGCAGGATGATCCGCCAGGCCTGCGGCACGACCACCAGCCAGAGCGTTTGCAACAGAGAGAAATTGCAGACCGCGGCACTGTCCCACTGGTTCGGATGCACGGCATCGAGGCCGGCACGCACGATTTCCGAGATGTAGGCCGTGGCGATCAGGCAGACGCTTATCGACGCGATCGCCAGTAGCGGAAGTTCGAAACCGATAACCTGCGAGGCGTAGAAGACCAGCAGGAGCGTGACGAGAAACGGAATGCGGCGGAACAATTCGACGAACAGAATGCCAAGCGCGCGGACAGGCATGCACAGCGCGCTCCGTGTGCGGCGAAGCACGGCAATGGCAAATCCGAAGACCAGCCCGATGCCACAGCCGATGGAGGTCAGGCCCAGTGTCCGCAGCATCGCGTCGAGCAGAAAAATCGCGTTGTAGGAAGTGAAGAAGCGCGGGAACTGCGCCACGAGATGCGACATCCTAGATGATCGCCAGCCGAACTCGGAAGAGATGGCGTCCCACTGCTGCGAGCATGAAACTCGCGATCAGCGTGATTGCCACGTAGATGACAGCCGCGATCGAGAAAACCTCAATCGACCGGAATGTCTCAGCGTTTACGGTATAGGCGCGGCCGGTCAGTTCTTCCACGCCGAAAACCGCGGCCATCGATGTGCCCAGCACCATGACGATGTAGTGATTGGAAAGTGGCGCGAACAGCGTGCGGACCATATGCGGCACGATCACATACCAAACCTGCTGCAGGCGCGACATCCCCAGTGTCTCGGCAGCTTCCATTTCACCCTGGTGGACCGAGGCAAATCCGGCACGCTGGATCTCGGTCAGGTAGGCCCCAGCATTAATCGTCATGCCGATCAGCATCGCCATGAATGGGCTCAGCAGAATGCCGGCATCAGGCAGCACGAAAAACAGGAAATACACCTGCACGAGCTGGGGTGTGTTGGTGAAGAAGACGACGTAGCCATGTGCGAGCCGCCGCAACACCGGTCCGCCGAAGCTCTTGGCCATGGCACCAAGCAGCCCGAGCAACATGCCACCGCAAAAGGCCAGAAAAGCCAACGCCAGGCTGACCAGGCCACCGCCTAACAGAAAAGGGATGAAGCGAGTGACCTGACCATATTGGAACGTGTAATCCATGCAGGGCGCGAAGCAGCCGTGCTCAGAAGTAAGGCTGTGCCAGAACCGGCGCCGACATCTCGAACCCGTACCACTTCTTGTAATCCTGTGGGATGAAACCTGACTCCTCCAGCGAAAACAGCGCGACGTTCAGCCATTGCTTCAGCGAGTCATCCGCTTTTGCGACGCCGATGCAATCATAATCGACCTCTTTCGCGTGACCCTCCAGCGGCGTCCATTTCGCATCGATCGACTTCGCTATCTCGCCGAGGGAAGCAAGATCGTCCACCACCGCGTCCGCCCGTCCCTGCGCCACCGCGCGCAGCACATCGGGGTGATTGTCGAGCAACAGCACCTTTGCCTGCGGAAGGTTGGCGGCAATCCAGGGGATCGGGGTAGTGCCGCGAATTTCGGCCAGTGTCACGTCCGGCTTATTGAGATCGAGCAGCGTCTTGAAGGATTTTCCCGCAATGGTCAGCGCGCCCAGTGACTCTGTCATGATCGGCGCTGTGAAGGTGATCAGCTTGGCCCGGTCCGGTGTGCGTGTCATGCCGCCCATCACCATGTCGATACGGCCGCTGGTGAGAAACGGAATGCGGCTGTTGGGGTCAACCGTCACGAAGGCCACCTTCACACCCAGCATGCTGGCGAGCTTGTTGGCAACATCGACATCAAAACCAACAAGTTGGTTCTGCGCGTCGTACATCGCTGTCGGCGGATAGTTCGGGTTGACCCCGACATGGATCTCGCCGGACGACATGATGGCGTCGAGCGAGCGGGCCGTCGCGGGCAACGTCATAGTCGTCGCGAGCGCAGCGGCGAGCGTGGCGGAAAGCAGGCGGTTCATATGATGGGTTCCCCTTGATGTTGTTGTGAAGCCGGCTGTGGCACGCGGGCCCACTCAGTGCAGATTTGCCGCGCTCAGCGCACGCTCGAAGTCGTGCAACGTCATCGCGGCCGAGCGGAGCCAGCGGTGGCCGCATCTGGTCGGTCGGCAGACGGCCGAGAATCTTCAGGCAGGTTTTCAATCTTGCGGCAGCGTAGCAACCCGGTGGCGAGCCGTAAATTGCGTTGGCAAGCGGCTGGATGACGCGATGCGCGCGCTGTGCCGCAGCAAGTTCGTTGCGGCGCACTGCCTCATCGAGTTCGACGATTAGCTCAGGGATCAGTACCGCGAGACTGACCAGGCTGCCTTCGCTGCCAAGCACGAAGCACGTAAGCAGGTGTTCGTCGCCTGACGCCATGACCGCAACATGCGGCGCCGCCTCGGCAAGTATGCGCCGTGTTGCTTCATAGGCTGCCGTTTCCCAGCTGCCTTCCTTGATGGCAACCACGCCCGGCAGACGCCCCAATTCGGCGAGAACCGATGGCGAATAGGCAATACGCCCGGAGCGGACCGATCCCTGGAACAGCATCATCGGCAGCCCGCTCGCGTCGCTCACCAAACGATGATGTGCGATCGCCATGTGCTCGTCCTGCCCAAGCGCCCATGAGTAAGGCGCGAAGACCATGACGGCATCAGCCCGTTCTGCCTCGGCATCACGGGCCAACACAGCGGCTGCCAGGCTGCTTTCGTGGTTGATGCCGGCGACCACAAGCTTCGCGCCGGCGGCCTCGCGCGTGATGGCGAGGACCCGCCGCAACTCGGAGCGCTCGAGCCATGCATTCTCGCCGGCGTGGCCGTTGCAGAGAATTCCAACGACGCCTGGAACATTGCACAGCTCTGCCACGTGTCGCGCGAGCGCGGTCTCATCCAGAGAATAGTCGGGCCGGAGCGGGCAGATGATCGAGGGATAGATGCCATGATAGCGTGTGGTTTTCGTCATGCTGCGATAGCTCCAGCTTTGTTCAACAGGCGGTCGGGCGGGAACAGCGGCAGTTCGGGCGCGTCGCCCAATATCGCCTGGGCAAGCAATTTGCCCATGAAAGTGCCACTCGTGTAGCCCGAGTGCACGGTACCGATGACCCAGGCATCGGTGTGGCCCGGAATCGGACCCAGCAATGGCATCGCGTCTGCCACCTCGGATTCGAGTCCGAGCCAGATGCGGACCATGCGTGCCTTGGCGAGCGCCGGAATCACCCACTGTGCCAGCCGCGCATTGCCAATCAGGTTTTCGGGCACCGCCTCGACGCCGCCACGTTCTCGATCGCCGATCCCCTGCCAACCGCCGCCGATCAGAACCGTGCCGTTTGCAAATTGCTTCAATGAAAGCAATCCATTGGCGATGCTCAGCACGGTCTGCATCACCGGCGGCATGCGCTCGGTCACAATGAGCTGGTTGATGAGAACCTTGACCGGAATGTCGACACCGAGCCACGCCAGCATTTCCTCGAGCCACACCCCGCCGGCCAGCACGATGCGCGTCGCCGCGATCGGTGCACTCTCCGTGAGCAATGTATATGCGCCAGAGGCGGCATCCATCCCATTGGCCCGCGTGTTTTCGAGGATATCGACGCCCGCCGCGGTCAGCGCCGCATGAAACGCGCGGCCGGTGAGGTAAGCGGTGGCGTGACCATCGATCGGACAATGCGCTGCCAGGCGGACACGCTCACTGAGCCCGGGCTCGATGCGGCGCGCTTGTGCAGAGTCTATAACTTCGATTGGCGCGCCTTGCTGCTGGCGTGCCGCGGCGCGTTGACGCAGCAGCTCTTCCTCAGCCTCGGTGAATGCGAGCGTCAGCCCGTGACTCGCGACGACGCCTACATCGTGTCCGAGCCAGGCGCGGGCGGACGTCCACATCTCCCAACCGCGCATGGCATAAGGGATGAGTGCCGCGCGCGTCATGTTCAACGTCAACGTCCCGGCGTTCACGCCGGATGCCTCGCGCGCAAGCGGACCGCGGTCGATCAGGGCCACGCGCATGCCGCCACGCGCAAGGAACAATGCGGCGCTACAGCCCATCACGCCGCCACCTACTATGGCTACGTCATAGGTCATAGCGGAGCACTCACCGGAATCGGGATGTCGTCATAGGTGAATGTGCCGGTGAGGTCGGCCAGACTGATCGGCCGCAACGGGGCCCGGCCGGTGAAATATCCCGCCGCCTCGCGCCCGCCTACATGGCGGGCAACGAGTTCGGCAGCAATCTCGCCGCACATCCTCCCTTGGCATGGCCCCATGCCGCAGCGCGTCCAGGCTTTCAGTTGGTTCAGATCCCGCGCGCCGGCAGTAATGGCGCTCTCGATTTCGTCACGGGTGACGTCTTCGCAACGGCAGACGATGGTTTCGCCTGGGATCGCTGCGACCTCGGCGGGACGCAATGCCATCAAGCTTGCCATGGCACGGCCCGCTGGCGCGCAGGCGCGCAGCTTTCGACCAATGGGTGCGCTGATCTTGTGGAATGCATTGTCGTCGAGACCGCCAAGATCATGCGCGGCCGCGAGTCCGGCGAGCTGGCCGCGCAGGTAAGCCGGATCGGCGCCCATGATGCCCGCGCCATCGCCCGCCACGTACAGACCGGGGATCGAACTGCGGCCAAACGAATCCTGTTCGGGTATCCAACCCCCCGCCTGTCGTCGAAAAATGTGCTGAGCGCGCAGCAGCCGCGTCACCTCGGTGGCCGGCGTTAGGCCATGGCCGACGAGCAGCACATCCCCCGTAATGCGGCGGGTTTCGGCACGACCATCCACGGGGCAGATTTCCACCACCAGCGACTCTGCCTCGGTGTGCACGCCGCTCACTCGATAGCCGGTGAAGATTGGCACGCGGCGGGCACGGATTGCGCGCATCATCGAAAGGCCACGCCACATAAGCGATGGGCGCTGCGCGAGTGACGGCAGAGCCGCCAGCCATTCGGCTCGACCGGCGATATCGACGATTGCCGCAACATCGCCGCCGGCCTTCAGAATGCCGTGCGCAACGGCCGCCAGCAGCGGCCCGCTTCCCGCGATGATTGGCCGCTGACCAGGCAGCGTATGCTGCGACTTCAGAAGCAACGTGGCAGCCGCAAGTCCGATCACCCCCGGTGTGGTCCAGCCGGGAAAAGGCACGACGCGCTCTGTCGTGCCTGTCGCGACGACCAGCGCGCGCGGCGTCCAGGTCTCGGCGCCGTCTGGCCCGATGGCGTCGACGCGAAGGGAACTCGATACCGACCACACGCGCCGGCCAAAGCAACAATGCACGTTGCTCGCCGCAAGCGCGCGACGCTGCGTCTCGCCATGGTGGGCGTCGGGTCCGGGATCGGCCTCGGCACGATAAGCAAGGCCAGAGTGCAGAGCGCGATAGACCTGTCCACCGCTGCGCGGCGCCTCATCGACGATGGCCGTGTCGAGGCCCGCCGCGGCTGCCGACAGGGCAGCACCCACGCCTGCAGGCCCCGCGCCAAGCACCAGCAGATCCGGTTTCGTCGTCAGCGTTGCGTCACTCCAGTCTCCACAATCATGCCGGCATGCACGGAAACGGTGCAGGCTGTGGTTTTCTTGCCGTCCACTACGACGGCACATTCCTGGCAAACGCCCATCATACAGAACGCACCACGTGGATCGCCGCGATTGGGACTTTTCCGCAGGACCATTCGTCCGTGCACCGCCAGCGCCACCGCGAGACTTTCGCCGGGCTCCACCATGACCGCCTCGCCGTCAACGCGAATTGCGACCGGCTCGGGGCGTTGCACCAATGCTTGCGTTCTGCGGAACATGCTCAATCTTCGGCAGCAAGGGCCGAACCGGCGAAAAGTCCGTCCTTCGCGAAGGGCGTGACACCGGCAACAATCTCACCAGGCCAGTCGGTTTGGCTGCTGGGCATGCACTACTCTCCTCGCGACCCGGAGCATGACACCTTGGCCCCACCCGGTCGAGTGATGACAGAGCGGGCGTCGCATGATGCACTGGTGGGCGGAGGTGCACGATGAACCTAGATCTGGTGATACGCGGCGGAACGGTTGTCACTCCGTGCGAGCAGATCCGCTGCGATGTCGGTGTGCGCGACGGGCGAATTGCCGCGCTGGCCGACCAGCTGGATGCGGACAATGTCATAGACGCGGGCGGGCTGTTGGTGATGCCGGGCGGTGTCGACTTACATTGTCACATCGAGCAGCCGGAAGCAGATGGCAGCGTGCACGAGGAGACATTTGTCACTGCCAGCGCATCGGCCTTCGCCGGCGGGACGACGACGACGATTTCCTTTGTTCCGCAGTTCAAGGGCGAACCGCTTGCGCCGCGACTTGCCGACTATCGCGCGCGGGCGGCGCACTCGATGATGGATTACAGCTTCCATCAGATCATTTCCGACCCGACCGACGCGGTTATCAAGGATGAGATTCCCCGTTTGATTGAACAGGGGGTCCGCAGCCTGAAAGTGTTCCTGACCTACGATCCGCTGCATCTGACAGATCGTGAGTTCCTACGCGTGTTGGCGGCAGCGCGCCGGCACGGTGCGCTGGTGACTGTCCATTGCGAGAACAACGACGCGATCGGCTGGCGTACCGAGGCGCTGCTGGCGGCCGGCATGACACAGCCAAAGTATCATGCATGGTCACGGCCCGCCGTGGTGGAGCGTGAAGCGACCTACCGCGCGATCGCGCTTGCTGAACTGGTGGATCAGCCAATCCAGGTGTTTCACGTTTCATGCCCCGAGGTCGCGGACGAGATCGCGCAGGCACGCCGGCGCGGTTTGAAGGTGTGGGGTGAGACCTGCCCGCAATACCTGATGCTGCAGGCGACGGACATGGACCGCTCTGGCTTCGAAGGCGCCAAGTTCATGTGTAGCCCGAGCCCACGCACGCCTGATGATAGCGCTGGTCTATGGGAACGCATCCAGATGGGCGTCCTCGACGTCGTCTCCTCGGATCATTGCGGCTATTCGTTCGCCGGCGATCACGGCAAGCGGCTGCGGGGTGAAGGACCATTCCCTGTCGTTCCCAACGGCATCCCTGGGCTGGCCACGCGTTTGCCGATCTTGTTCAGCGAAGGGGTGACGAAAGGCCGGATCAGCGCGAGCGACTTCGTTCGCCTGACTTCGTTCAATCCGGCTCGGTTGTTTGGGCTGCATCCGCGCAAGGGCACGATCGCGCCCGGCGCGGATGCCGACCTCGTGCTATGGGATCCGGCAAAACGGATGACAATAACGAACGATCTGATGAATCATGCGATCGACTACACCCCCTACGAAGGTATCGCCGTCGTTGGATGGCCGGTGATTACGATCGCTCGGGGCCGCGTCGTCATGCGGAACGGACGCATCGATGCAAAGCCGGGACAAGGCCAGTTTCTGGCACGCGGTCCCTATGACATGATCCGCCCCCGCGGCGTTTTGCCGGACCAGTTCGACGCCGCGCAGTACGCCTGACAAGGCATTCACTGCATCGAGATGACGATGGCATCGCCGCCGAGGCTCAACATCAGGCCCTCGCGCTTGGCTTTCAGGTGAAGGATGACGCCAGCTTCGTTTTGCAGCCAAAGGTCCCCACCGGACTTGTTGAAAAAGGCAAAGCCATAACGTCCCTGGGCATAGGCGCCGGGAAACTGCGAGATGTTGCCAAGCTTGTACACCTCGCCCTCGGCGCTTAGCGTCGACGCACCGATGCCGCCGACGCCGAGACCACCGATGGTGAACGGATAGACACCACCGCGATAGAACAAGGTGCCCTTGCCGCCTCCACCGCTGGCAAGATAGGCGACCTCGACCTCTTGCATATCGACGGTTCCATCCGGTGTAAGTCCGGCGATTGCCTCCGGCCCGACCTTGACCGAAGTCGAACATGCGACAGGCAGCAGCATCGCAATCGCGAGTGCGATCAGCGAACCCAATCTCCGCAGGCTGGACATCATGCTGACCCACTTCATGCCGCGCATCGATCGCTTCCTTTACGGTGCCACTGAAAACGGGATGTCACCGGAAGAACTTTCTCCATCGCTGGATCGGACCTCCCAGTGAAGCAGGTATTTGCCTGGAGCCGGCGCCGTGCTCGCCGCAAACAGCACATCAGCTGCACTATCCAGGAGCGGCCGCAATGACTGGACCAGCTTGCCGGATCGTGTGATGTCGAGGTGAGCCGTCCGGTGATCCACCGGTCCATCGAACTGGACGACGTATTCAGCGTGCCGGCCGTGAATGATTGCCTCCGCAGCCGGTGTCGATCCACGAACCTGACGCGGCGAAGCGTAAGCACCAAACGGCACAAGGCCACTGGCCGCAGCCAATATCGCAAGCGCGACGTATCGCCCGGGCACATGCGTAGCCCAGCGGCGCAACCGCGCGCGTTCTACTTCTGCAGGCATGGAGCGAAGACCATCTGGCACATCGACTGGTTTCCCGAGAAGTTGGCACTGGCGAGATGCGAGTTCTCGAACGTCGCATCGACAGAGCATGACTCCAAGGGATCTGCTGCCGGCGGCATGATGCCGATTGCCGCGCCCCGCTTGAGATTGCTGACAAACCACATACGGGTCTGTTTGCCCTGCGGAATCTCCAGCGAAGGCGGTCCCGAGCACGACAGGAAGCGCGACTGCTCGATGCCGCTGAGTGCAGTGCTCAAGTCAGCCGTTGGCTGCTGCGCGCAGGCCGCCAACGCAACAACCATTGTCATCCCTTTGGCGAGGCGCACAGGGCTCACGTTGGCTGCGCGACAATGCGGTACATGACGCCACCACTGCTGTATATTGGCTCATACCAGGGGTGCGATCGAACGTGAAGTAGGTGACGCCTTTGATGGTATGATCGACGGCCCCATTCGGCAATGATTCGAAGGGGACCTTCAAAATCGGCGATTGGCGTCAGGGGCCTACGCGCTGCAGATTTATGGTGAAGGAGCAGCCCATGCCGAAACTACCCGGCGGATCGTATTGGCCATGGAAGCTCGCGTCTTCGAATTGCCCAATGATCCAGCTGTCACGGAATGGCATCTGCAATCCGCCGTTTGCGTCGATGGTGCCGCGATATTCGCCAAATCGTACCGCGTTGCCGCGAACATGAAAGCCCTCGATGCGTATCGTGTTGAGGCAGGATCCGCCGCCTGAATCCAGCGGCACGAGCGTGCCCTCATAATCGCCGCTTCGTTGGATGGGTTGTGCCGGCGCGGCAAGTGGTGCCTCCAACCCAGGGGGTGGAGGCGCCTGACCACCTGGCATGACGGGGCCGGGTGGCGTGTAGATCGGGGTCACACCTGTCGGGGTGGCGACCTCGACGCTGGGAAATTGGTTGCCAGAGCACCCGGCGAGCAACGCGCAGGCGACGAATGCGCCTGTGCAGGCATTTGCCCGAGTAATTTTCGTACTCTTGTTTCCCCAATGCATGGCAGTGACTTAGGGCTCCCGAAAGCATGTGACAGGTTGCGCCGTTGAATTGCTAAGCCATGACCTGGCTCGACTGGACGACCGATGCAGATTTTCGCCAGGTCCAACGGACACGAGATACTCGTTTCACGTTACTCCTCGTTCCACGAATGAACAACCTTGCGCCTGGACCGCGCCACCGGCCGCAGCATAGATGCCTTGAACAACCAGGGCTCTGCTATTTCGCTGGCTGATGCACTTCCACGCTCGCCGTTTGACCAATAAAGAGCTTCGTGGCCTCCGGCACGCCATCAAGATGGATTCTCACCGGCACACGCTGAGCCAGCCGTACCCAGGCAAAGATCGGATCCACCGACGGCAGGCCGGACTTGTTGGGCTGCACGTTGGCGACTGCGATACCGTGCGAGAAGCTTTCGACATGGCCGTGAATGATATCGCTCGCGCCCATGAGCTTGATGCTCGCGGCTGCGCCAATCTGAATCTTGGGTAGTGCGGTTTCATCGAAAAAACCGGTGACCCAGAAGGAATCACTGTTGACGAGCGTGATCAGGTTCTCGCCGGTGCTGGCATAGTCGCCCTGCTGCGTGAGAAGGTTGGTGACATAGCCGTTGACCGGCGACTTCACATCGGTTCGCTGCAGATCGACGCGGGCTTGCGCGAGCGCGGTCGTGGCGTCGCGGTAGCCCGCCGCCGATGCCGCCGCGCGAGACACATAGGTCTGGCGTTCTTCCTCCGAGACCGAGAGCGTGCCCAGATCCTGGCGCCGCGTCGCTTCGCGTTGCGCGTTGGTGGCATCAACGCTGGCCTGATCGGCTCGTGCCTGCGCGCGATCAAGCGCGAGGGCATAATCCGTGGGATCGATCGTCATCAGTATGTCGCCCTTATGCACATACTGATTGTCTGTGACGTTCAGATGCGTGATCTGACCGGAAACCTGCGGCGCGACTGTGACCACATAGGCAAGCACCACGCCGTCGCGCGTCCATGGCGTGCCCATGTACGCCTGCCACGTCATCCAGCCCGCCCAGCCGGCGATGCCAAGCGCGATCAGCGTCAACAGTACCGGAACGGCGCGCAGCCGTGTCGTCGATGGCAGGTCCGAAATTAAAGCCCGCGGCACCGTATCCGCCATCAGACGAACAATCCCTTCGCGAACAGCACCACCCCGGCCAGCACGATCACGTAGATCGCAAAGACGAACAACGCTGGATGCCATACATAGCGGAACAGGCCGAAGACAGCAGCCAACCGGCGCAACCCCCATAGCAGCAGCCAGGCAACGATCAGCATCGGCGCGATCGGCGCAACATAGACGCCCAACACGTCAAACTCGGCATAGTTCATGTCACAGGGTTAGCATCAAAATAGGAGGTATGCAGCCGCAGTGCATCGGCCAACTCGGCGGCCTCGGCGCGGGCGCGCAAGACGCGGCGCGCATGTCCTTCGCCCGCGTCCGTGTAGGCCGCCTGCAACACGGCATCCAGCGCCGCGAGTGCAGCGATGGCACCGCGAGAATTGCCGCGGCGCAAATCGCGCAGCACCGGTTCCAAGTCCGCTTCCAGATGCAGCGGGGTCGCCAAACGGCGCAACCGCAGAATGGCATTACCCACCGCGAACGCCGCCGACATGCGGGCATGTTGCAGCAAATCCATCCCGTCGGTCAGCGTGCCCATGCGGGTGACGGCGCGGCGTCGCCATGTGCGGACCGGTGCCGGGCGTGGGCCGCACGTGAGCCGCCGCAGGTCGCGTAAGGTGAGCGCCAGCAGTCGCCGGGCGCGGTAGGCGGGGGACAGCGGCGGCATCAGACGCAGTGCAAGGAGCGACAGCCCGACCCCAAACACCAACGCCAGCGCATTGTTGTAAAAGGTCGCCGGATCGTAGGTCTGGAAATTCGACGGGGAGACCAGCGAGCTGAACGTTATGCCCGCTGCGACGAACAGCGGTTGCCTCCACGCTTGCGCCGACAAGGTCCCGATCGGGATCAGCACCAGTCCGAGCACCGCGGCGAGTTCGAGGAAGCCGGAGCGTTGCGGCAGAACGGCAAAGACGATCACTGCGGCCAGCACCGTCGAAAGCAGAGCGCCCAACAGGAAACCCCACGCCGCCAAACTCGCGGCCTCGTTGAGAGGCGCCATCAGGATGACGAGTGCGGAAGCCCACACGATCATCACGCTGCCATTCGGCCAGGCGGTTGCGATCCAGAGCCACTCGGCAAATGCCATCATCAGCAACGCGCGGACCCCGTTGAGCAGCGGCGGCAGGTAATCCGGCACTGTGATACGCACGCGCCGCGGCCGTGCGAAAAACCCGGGCACCCCCTGTAGCCGTGCAATGCCGCCCAGGGTCTGCCAGGCCTCAAGCAAGGCACGCGCCGTCGCATCGGCGAGCAGTCGGCCCGACGGCGTTTCAACAGGCAGTGCCACCATGCGGCGTACGGCCTTCAGGCAGTCCGAGCGCAGCAGCATCGGATCGATCGGCCGATCCGTCTGTTCGGTCTCATGAGCAAGGCGCTCTGGAATGCACGCCAACAGGCGCGCCGCATCCTCGCTTGTCGTCGCCGGGTTTGCTTCGCGGTGTGTGGCGACGACGCGCCAGGCTGAAACGGTGGCATACAGGCCATCTATGGAGCGCTGCAGCACGCGAGGCCGGAACGGAAGGGCAGAAATCTCACCGGCGGCCTGTTCGATGACGACACTTATGCCGGCAACACTGCTGAGCATCCGGCGGCGCTCCAGCCGTTCGGCGTCCGCGTCCACACGGGGAGCCAAGGCGCGGCGAAGCCCTGCCAGCGCCCGGGTCGCGAGAGATTCGAGCAACTCGCTGAGATGCGCTCGCGCCATGCCGAAATCCGTCGCTGCGAGCACGCCGGAACCGCACACAATGCCCAGCAATATCTCGGTTGTCCGGCTGATGCCCATTTGGAGAACCGTGTTGTGGGCACCACCCGTCGCGCCCAATATGTCGGCCGCGATGATGGCCGCGGTGAAGCCAGCCAGCGCGCCCATGTAGCTAAGGAAGTTGTGCAGCAGCGTCGCCAGCACGCCGCAGGCGGCGACCCACAGAATCAGGCTACTGAGAAATCCAACGCGATCCTGCGGGAATATGATGGTGATGAGGACGATTGCGATTGCACCGATGGTGGTGCCGACCATGCGCGCCCAGCCCTTGCGCAAAGCGGCTCCCACTGCGGGCTGGCAGACGATTGCTGCGCTGGTGCCGGCCCATCCTGGGTTGTCCAGTTGCAGACGGAAAGCCAGGAACAGCGACAACGACACTGCCACCCAGAGCCGCACGCCGTAGAGCACCGCCGGCAGGCCGAGTGGCAAGGTTCCGGACAAGGTCGCGGGCGGCGGCGCAACGCGGGGCTGGATGCTCACTGTTCGATCAGTGTCCTGTGCGGAATTTTGAAGCGGTGGAAACGCCGCCCTTTACGGCTTGGCCTCGGCGATCAGGACGTCACCCACCATGACCTCCGGCATTCCTCGGGCAAGCTCCAGCACATTGTGCCTTACCCAGTCAGCCGCCTTGGCGTTGGAGGCCAGTGCCGCATCCGCGCTGTCGAACATGCTGATCGTGATCAGTACGTCCTGGCCGCCATTGAGCAGGTAGTAGCCCTGAAAGCCTTCCAACTCGCGCATCAGCGGCACAAAGCCAGTCTCCACGCGTTGTGCCCATTCCGCGGCCGAACCGCGCCGCACATGGTATTTTCTGATCGCGACGAACATGCCTCGTTCTCTCCGACCACCCTCGCTGTGCGTTCACTGTAGTCTCTTCAGGTCATCCCTGTCCTGCGCTGGTTTTGCGGCCATCGAGCGCGCTTGGGGCACCCAGGGACAGCGGGTTCAGCGACGCCGGCCAAGCCAATCCGCGACGATCAGCAGCAGGATCGACAGCGACATCATCAGTGTGGCCGCCGCGGTGATCGTCGGATCGAGGTGTTCCCGCAATCCCACGAACATCTGCATCGGCAGGGTTCGCTGCTGCGGGCCGGCGAGGAACAGCGCGATCACCAGCTCATCGAATGAAGCGACGAACGCGAAGGCTGCGCCCGACAGCACGCCCGGAAGGATCGACGGCAGCATCACACGCTGGAATGCCACGAGCGGCCGGGCGCCGGAAATCGCCGCTGCCCGCATCAGCGTGCGATCAAAATTGGCCAGGCTCGCACCAACGGTAACGACGACGAACGGTGAGGCGACCGTCGTCTGCGCGATGATGATGCCGATGAACGAGTTGGCGAGCCCGATCGGCGCATAGAACAGATACGCGCCGACGGCGGTGATGATCACCGGCACAATCAGCGGCGAAATCAGAACGGCCATGATGCTCCGCCGAGCAGGCATGCTTGGGCTGGAAAGCCCAACCGCCGCAAGCGTCCCCAGACTCGTCGCCAGCATTGTCACGCCGATGGCAATGACGATGCTGTGCCAGATCGCGTCGCGCCACTGCCCGCTGCCCAGCACGTCGCGATACCAGCGCCACGAAAACCCCTTCAGCGGGTAAGTGAAAAACGCCTCCGAGTTCACCGACAGCGGCACCGGCACGAAGATCGGCAAAACCAGAAATGCCAGCACCAGCGCGCACAGAACATGATCAGCGCGCCAATGCGCACCCGGTCGGCCAAAGTTGCATAGGGCGACAACAGCATGGTCAGACCAGCTTCATGCGATCGATGCCGAACATGCGAGCGAACACGGCGAACAACCCGAGCGTCAACACCAGCAGGATGCAGCTCAGTGCCCCCGCCATCTGCCAGTTCAGATCGACGTTGATGTAGTTGGAGATGAAGTTCGCCATCAGTTGGTCGGCCGGGCCGCCTACCAGCGCCGGCGTGATGAAATACCCGAGGCAGAGAATGAAAGTCAGCAGGCAGCCTGCCATGATCCCCGGGCATCACCTGCGGCAGATAGACGCGCCGGAATGCGAAAAACGGCCGCGCGCCGAGCGAATAGGCGGCCCGCATCTGCGACGGCGAGATCGTCCGCATGATGCTGTAGATCGGCAGCAGCGTGAACGGAAGTTGGATGTGCACCATCGCGATGATCAGGCCGGTCCGCGTATACATCAGGTCGAAGCGATGATCCGTGATGTGCAGCGCGAGCAGCAGATCGTTCAGTATCCCGAATTTCTGCAGACAGCACCGTCCACGCCGCCGTCCGCACCAGGATGGACGTCCAGAATGGCAGCAGCACCAGCATGATCAGCCGTGCCGCCAACCGCCCCGGAAGATTTGCCAGCAGCCAGGCCAGCGGAAACCCCATGAGCAGGGTGATCAACGTCACGGCCGCGCCATCGCCAAACGTGCGCGACGAATATCGTGCGATAAATCGCCTGGTCAGGCGGCACCGGTCCGATTCCGCCGTCAGGTGCCCAGCGCAGGTCGACAGCGGCGAGCAGATAGTCCGTCGTGAACGGATGTACGCCGCTTCTGATGGCTAACCAGGTCGTCGTCCTCTCCCCAAAACGGATCCGCGGCGACAAAATCGGCGCGCGTCATCGCCTTGTCGCCCGTAAGGCTGCGCGCTGTACGCAGCACGTGGCTACGCGCAGCAGGCAGCAGCTTGTTGAGTGTCCTTGGCGACGCTATAAAGCGAGTCGTTCTGCTTCGCCGCCAGCAGATCGTCGCCGAGCGCGGCGAACACCGCATCATCCGGCACGCCCTCGCCCGGCGAACCGGCAAGCGCCGCCGCGGTGTGTGGCAGCGCATCGTACAGTCGTCGGGTCATACGCTGCCCGCGACAACAACATCGCAATCGGCAGGCAGAAACTTAACAGCAGCAACGACGAGCAGTGGCGCCACCAGCAGCAATGCACGCATGCGCTGCCCACGCGTCGCGCGGCGGACCGCGGCAGAGAGTCCAGGGTACGCCGCGGCCGGCCTGACGCTGGCGCTCAAGACGCTACTTCGCCAGCCAGTCGTTGAATCGCTTGTTCAGTTCCTGCCCGTAGTCTGCCCAGAATTCCATGTCGATCGGCAGCGCGTTCACCATGTGATCCGGCGCCGTCGGCAGCTTGGGCAGCGTGTCGGCTGGCACGAACTTGACGGCATCCTTCACCACCGGGCCGTAGGGGATGAATTGCCCGAGCCGCGCATTGTTTTCCGGCTCGGCCACATAAGCGAGGTATTTATAGGCCATGTCGAGATTCGGCGATCCCTTCGGGATCGAGATCATGTCGTATTCGATGATCTCGTTGCCCCATACGATCTTGAACGGCGCATGATCATGGTCGATCGGGTTCTGGATACGGCCATTCCACGCTGTCGTCATGACGACTTCGTGCGAGGCCAGCAACTGCGGCGGCTGCGCGCCAGCCTGCCACCAGACGATATCCTGCTTGATGGTATCAAGCTTGGCGAAGGCACGGTCCACTCCTTGCGGCGTGGCCAGCACCTTGTAGACCTGATCGGGCGGCACGCCGTCAGCCTCGAGCGCCCATTCCAGATTGTTGGCGGCGATCTTCTGCATGCCGCGCTTGCCCGGCCAGCGCTTGGTGTCAAACAGCGCGAGCACCGAAGTGGGCGCGTCGCTCTTCACCACATCGGTGTTGTAAGCGAGAATGTCGCCGTAAACATCCAGCCCCATGCCGCAGTCGCGCGCTGCGCCCGGCAGAAAGCCGTCGCGCGGCGCAATCTTGCTCCAGTCGAGCCGAACCAGAACGCCCGAGTCACAGGCAGAGAGAACCTCCGCCGTATCCACCGTGACGACATCGTCAGTGACATTATGCGCCTTCACCATCGCTTCGACGCGCGCCATACCGGCCGAAGTCTCTTCCTCATTGAACTTGATGCCCATCTTTTGCGCGAAGGGCGCATACCAGGCGTTATGCTGGGCCTGCTGCCACGCCCCTCCCGCCGACGCTATCGTCAGTTGCTGCTGCTCGGCACCGGCGGAAGTGGCTGCCACAAGCCCCGCCGTCAAAATGCGATAGTTCCACAGACCGGATCAATTTCATTGCTTTATTCCTTTCCCCCTTCAGGTTTCCTGCTCCAGCAAAGCTTCAACGGTGACAGAAGCTGGGAAGGCACGACAATCGGCGGCATTCCAGCACAGGAAGATCGACGCTCCTACCGCGGCATCGATACCGACAGGGACCTTGACGGTCACTCGGTGCCCGTTGCCGATTTCGGTCAGCAGTCGCTGATGGTCGCCAAGATAGATTTGGCTCGTCACCACGGCGCTGCACGCGTTGTCCCCGACAGGCAGGTCCGCCGACACTCTCACTGCCTCCGGCCGTACAGCAACAAGGACCTCTGCGCCACGATCCAGAGGCCCAACCGCGGTCGCCATGATGTCCGGCCCGCCGGTAACCGTGACACGAACATGGCCATTGGCGATTGCGGCCACGCGTGCCGGATAGGATGTTGTTCTCTCCGATGAATCCCGCGACAAACGCATCGCGCGGCTGACTGTACAGGACGTCCGGCGTTCCCTGCTGCACCAGCTCGCCATCGTGGAATATGGCGATGCGGTCGGACATCGTCAGCGCCTCGCTCTGATCATGCGTGACATAGACAACAGTCAGACCAAGTCGCTCGTGCAGCAACTTGATCTCGATCTGCAACTGCTCACGCAGCTTCTTGTCCAACGCGCCGAGCGGCTCGTCCATCAATACCAGGCTCGGCTCGAACACCAGCGCGCGCGCTAACGCAACGCGCTGCTGCTGTCCGCCCGAGAGTTGCGCAGGGCGCCGATCGGCGAATTTTTCCAACCGCACCATGGCCAAGGCCCGCTTGCACGCGCTCCGGCAATCTCGGCGCGCGGCGTGCGGCGAACGCTCAGCGGGAAAGCGACATTCTCGCCCACCGTCATGTGCGGAAACAATGCATAGGCCTGGAACACCATGCCGATATTGCGTTCATAGGGCGGCAGCCGATCGACCGGGCGTCCGGCAAGCAGGATTTCGCCGCGCGTGGGACGTTCGAAACCGGCAAGCATGTTCAGCGTGGTTGTCTTGCCCGAACCGGATGGGCCGAGCAGCGTGAGGAACTCTCCCTGACCGACATCGAGCGTCAAATCGCGGACGGCGAGCGAGCGGCCATCGTAGCTCTTCTCAACACCGATGAACTGAACGAGAGCCTCGGTGTTCCTGCCTTGCGCCAGCGTGCCGTTCAACTGCGCGCGCCCTCTTCTTGCTTCTGCAATCTTGCCAAGTCGTGTTGAGAGCCGCAACCTCACGCCCGGGGTTAGGAGCCGATCTTGAGAACAGAACCGTACTGGTGGGAACACGCGCGGCCAACGGTCACCGAAGCATCGGAGCTGCCCGCTCGGGTTGACGTCGCGGTTGTCGGCTCCGGTTATACAGGCCTTTCGGCGGCATTGACCCTGGCTCGATCTGGCCGCTCCGTCATTGTATTCGACGATGGTGTTCCTGGTGCCGGCGCAAGTTCACGTAACGGCGGGATGCTTGGTTATGCGTTGAAGCCGTCGCTGAGCACGCTGACGCGGCGCTATGGCGCGGCGCAAGCCAAGGCACTTCTCGCTGAGGCACGGGAAGGGTACGATTTCCTTCAGCATTTCATCGCGGAAGAAGCCATCGACTGCGATTATGCCGAGAGCGGGGCCTTCACTGGTATCGTAAAACCAGCACAGTACGAGGCGTTGGCGCGTGAGACCGAAGCACTGTCTCGCGCCACCGGTTATGAGGCCTACATGGTACCCAAGTCCGAAGTGAGGGACGAAATCGGGACCGATCTCTACTGCGGCGGCAGGGTGATGCCTCGTCGTGCCGGGCTGCATCCCGCACGCTACCATGCAGGCCTGATCGACCGCGTGCGCCGGTCAGGGGCGAGGGTGGATGGGAACAGTCCGGTCACTGCTATTCACCGGAATGGCAGCGACTTCACCGTTACTATCCCACGCGCCTCGATCACCGCGCGCAATGTGATCGTCGCCACGAATGGCTATACGGCCGCTGTTACCCAGGCGCTGCGCCGGCGCGTGATTCCGGTGACAAGCTACATGGTAGCGACAGCGCCATTATCGTCGAACCTGATGGCGACACTGATGCCGAGAGGCCGCATGCTGTCAGACAGCAACCGGCTACTCTGCTACTTCCGCCCGTCGCCGGACAACACCCGAATATTGTTCGGCGGCCGGCCAGCTTACACCGATATCGGTCCGCAACGTGCTGCCGAGCGGCTCTCGAATTATATGGCCCGCATTTTTCCCGAGCTGCACGATGTGGAAATCAGCCATTCGTGGTTCGGTTATATAGCCTACACATTCGATCGGCTGCCGCACGTCGGTGAGCACGATGGCCTGCATTACGCCATGGGCTATTGCGGTTCGGGAGTCGTGATGTCCACCTGGCTCGGGCGCAAGGCTGCGCTGAGGCTGCTGGGCCGGCCAGAAGGGAACAGCGCCTTTGCGGACATTGGGCACCCGGCATCGCCGGTTTACTATGGGAAGCCCTGGTTCTTGCCGTTGGTGCAGGCCTGGTACCAAGGCGCGGATATGCTTGGACGATAGATCATTCTGACTGAGTAGCACGGCCAAAGAACGCGCACCCCGTTCACCTCGCTTCCCGCCGCCGTGCGTGCAGGATGTACTCGGTGTAGCCATTGGGTTGCGAGCGTCCTTTGAATACAAGATCGCACGCGGCACGGAACGCGGGTCCATCGCATCCCGGTGTCATTGGCCGATAGAGCGGGTCGCCTGCGTTTTGCTCATCCACGACCTCGGCCATTCGCCGCATTGCAGCCAGTACTTGTTGCTCGGATATGATCCCATGGTGCAGCCAGTTGGCGATATGCTGGCTGGAGATCCGTAGCGTTGCCCGATCCTCCATCAGCCCGACGTTGTGAATGTCGGGAACCTTGGAGCATCCGATGCCTTGATCGATCCAGCGCACGACATAGCCAAGGATGCCCTGGCAGTTATTGTCCAACTCCTCCGAGATGTCTTCGGCTGACCAATCTGACTTATCAGCGACTGGGATTCTCAGAAGTTCGCTAAGCGAGTCACTTCGACCAGCCGTCGCGAGTTCATCTTGGCGCGCGGCCACGTCCACTGCATGATAATGCATTGCATGCAGGGTCGCAGCGGTGGGTGAGGGGACCCAGGCGGTACTGGCACCCGACTTCGGATGGTTGATCTTTTGCACCAGCATGTCTGCCATCCGGTCGGGCGCGGCCCACATGCCCTTGCCGATCTGCGCTCGGCCGCGCAGTCCGCATGCCAGACCGATAGCGACGTTCTGGTCCTCGTACGCCTTGATCCACGAGGTATTGCGCATGTCAGCCTTGCGGATCATCGGGGCGGCTTCCATGGATGTGTGGATCTCATCGCCGGTACGGTCGAGGAACCCGGTGTTGATGAACACCACGCGATCCCTGGCTGCATGAATGCAGGCTTTCAGGTTCGCTGACGTGCGCCGCTCTTCGTCCATGATCCCCATTTTGAGCGTATTGCGCGCCAGGCCCAGCATCGTTTCAACTCGGGCAAAAACAGCGTCCGCAAATGCGACCTCCTCCGGCCCGTGCATTTTTGGTTTCACCACATAGATCGATCCCGCACGGCTGTTCCGACGACGCTTCAGGTCGTGCGTCCCGATGAGCGCGGTGACCGCGGCATCCAGCAGGGTCTCGGGTGTCTCGGTGCCCAGCTCGTCGAGTACCGCATCCGTGTAGATGTGCTGCCCAACATTGCGTACCAGCATCAGACTGCGGCCCGGCAAGACGAGCGTGCCGCCTTCAGGCGCCTTGTATTCGCGATCCGCTGTCAACCGGCGGGTGACCCAGCGTTTGTCCTTCTCAAAGCTCTCCTCAAGCGTTCCCTGCATCAGCCCGAGCCAATTCCGATAGGCCAACACTTTGTCAGCCGCATCGACGCAGGCGACCGAATCCTCCAGGTCCTGGATCGTGGAGATTGCAGCCTCAAGCAGGACATCCGCCACACCTGCTGGATCCCCGGCCCCTATCGGACGAGAGCGGTCGATTACCGTCTCGATGTGCAGGCCATTGTGACGCAGCAGAATGGCGCTCGGGCCTGTATCTACACCGCGATAGCCGGCAAACTGCCACGGCTTGGCCAAACCGGCTGTGGTGCTGTCGTTCAGCCTGACGACAAGTTCCCCATGATCGATGGCGTAGGCGGTGGCGTTGTGGTGGCTGCCCGACGCCAGTGGCACCGCATGGTCCAGGAATTCACGGACCCTCTCAACCACCAGGCGGCCCCGGATCGGGTTGAAGTCCCGAGTACGGATCGCATCCCCCGTGTCGGGCACCGCATCCGTGCCATACAGTGCGTCGTACAGACTGCCCCAGCGCGCATTGGCAGCATTCAGCGCATAGCGCGCGTTGGTGATCGGCACGACCAACTGAGGTCCCGCAATCGTGGCGATCTCGGGATCCGCGTTGCTCGTGGTGATCGAGAAGTCCGGTGGCTCCGGCTGCAGATAGCCGATCCGCAGCAGGAAGTCGCGATAGCTGTCCGAGGACATCACCTGACCGCGATGTGCAATATGCCACGCATCGATCTGCCGCTGTAAGTCGTCACGCCGGTCGAGCAGCGCTCGATTGCGCGGCGCGAAGTCGCTGATCAGTTCGCCAAACCCCTGCCAGAACGCGGCAATCGTGACACCGCTGCCCGGAATAGCCTCGTGGTTGATGAACTCGTACAGCGGCCGCGCGATCTTCAAACCACCCGACTCGACATGATCGATGTATTGCGTGCCGACGACGATGTCGTTCATTTCGCCACCGCGAGTTCGTCGTTGCGCACCAGGCCTGCTTCATCGCCTTGGGGCATCTCGGGTGAGCGCGGCGTGTCATGAAACTGCGCCGCCTCGGTGCTGCCGGAGAACGCGGTGGTGGATGACATCCCACCCGAGGCCACGGTCGCCACCGCATCGAAATAGCCGACACCGACCTCACGCTGATGGCGCGTGGCGGTATAGCCTTCGGCTTCGGCGACGAATTCCTTCTGCTGCAGCTCGGAGTAGGCCGCCATGCCGCGTGCCTTATAGCCACGCGCCAGGTCGAACATCGACAGGTTCAGGCTGTGGAATCCGGCCAGTGTGACGAACTGGAACTTGTAGCCCATGGAGCCGATATCGCGCTGGAACCCGGCAATCCGCTCGGGCGACAGTTTCTTCTGCCAATTGAAGCTGGGCGAGCAGTTATAGGCGAGCATCTTGCCAGGGAAGCGCCGATGGATGGCGTCGGCGAATTGCTCAGCCTCCTCCAGATCCGGCTCGCTGGTTTCCCACCAAAGCAGATCGGCGTATGGCGCGAACGCCAGGCTGCGCGCTATCGCATACTCGACGCCCAGGCCAGGCTTGATCCGGAAGAAACCTTCCGCGGTGCGCTCTCCGCTGATGAACGGATGGTCACGTTCATCGATATCGGTGGTCAGCAGTTGCGCCGAATGTGCATCGGTGCGGCACAGCAGCACGGTGGCGACACTCTCGATGTCGGCGGCGAGACGCGCGGCGTTCAGCGGACGAATATGCTGGGCGATCGGGATCAGCACCTTGCCGCCGAGATGGCCGCACTTCTTTTCCGACGCGAGTTGATCCTCGAAATGCACGCCGGCGGCCCCGGCCTCGATCATCGCCTTCATTAGTTCGAATGCGTTGAGCGCACCGCCGAAACCCGCTTCAGCGTCCGCGACGATGGGCGCCATCCAATAGGTGCTGTTATCGCCCTCTGCCTTGGCGATCAGGTCCGCGCGGCGCAGCGCCTTGTTGATCCGCCGCACCACGCCGGGAACTGAATCGACCGGATACAGCGACTGATCCGGATACATGTCGCCGGCGGTGTTGGCATCGGCCGCCACCTGCCAGCCGGACAGGTAGATCGCCTGCAGACCCGCCTTCACCTGCTGCACCGCCTGATTGCCGGTTAGCGCGCCGAGCGTCGGAACGTAGGGCTCGGTCTTCAGCAACTGCCAGAGCCGCGTCGCGCCCATCTCCGCCATGGTGTGACGGATGCGGAAGTGGCCGGAAAGGCGCTCGACATCCTGGTGCGTGTAGTCGCGGCGGATTCCGTCGAAGCGCTCGGGGTCGGGGATAAGGTGCATTGGTGTGTTCCTGGCGTCAGATGTCGTGTGCGTCAAGAATTGACATTGCAGCCGCGAATTGCACCTGGAATTTCGTTCAGCCCCGTGAAATCATGTGTTTGGCTTCACTGGCGACACGCCGGATTTGTAAAGGATGTAAAGATGGCACGCCCGCTGATCGGCCGAACGATCAGGCGGCTTCGCGCGGAGCGTCAGCTGACACAGCAGGTGCTGGCGGCGCAACTGGGCATTTCCGCCAGCTACCTGAACCTGATCGAGCACGATCAGCGCGCGGTCACCGCCTCGTTGTTGATCAAACTCGGCGAGGCGTTTCAGGTGGATCTCGCCACGTTGTCCGGCCGCACCGAGAGGCAACTGGAAGTTGCCTTGAGGGAAGTATTCGCCGATCCGTTGCTGTCCGCCGATGCGGTAGCCGAGGGCGAGGTGGCTGAACTCGCGGCGGTCGCCCCCAACGCCGCCCGCTCGGTCTTGGCGCTCTACCGTGCCCTGCGCGTCGCGCGCGAGGACGCCGGCGGCATCGCCCTGCCCTCGGGGCGCCGCGTGTTGCTGCCGAACGAAGAGGCGCGCGACCTGTTCGACGAACGCAGCAACCATTTCCCCGAACTGGAGAGCGCGGCCGACGCGATCGCCACGGAACTGCGTGTCACGCCAGCGAACATGAACCACGCCATCGCCGAGCGTCTGCGGCGCAAGCATGGGCTGACGGTGAGCGTTCTGCCGCTCGATGGTGAACTGCGGCGCTACGATGCGGCGAACCGGACCCTGGCGCTGTCCGAAGCATTGCCGCGCGAGAGCCGCGGCTTCCACATGGCGTTCCAGCTCGCCCTGCTGGAAGCGCGCGACGCAATCGAGGCGGTGCTGACCGATGCTGCTCCTTCCTCCACGGAGGCGGCCATGCTGATCCGTGTCGGTCTGCTGAACTATGTCGCGGGTGCACTGCTGATGCCTTACGCGACGTTCCTCGATGCCGCACATGCACTGCGCCATGACCTGGAGGCTTTGGCGGCGCGGTTTGGCGTCTCGTTCGAGCAGGCCTGCCATCGGCTATCGACTTTGCAGCGGCCAGGGTCGCGCGGCGTGCCATTCTTCTTTGTTAGGGTCGATCCGGCCGGCAATGTGTCGAAACGCTTTTCGGCGGCGGGCTTTCCGTTCGCGCGCTACGGTGGATCGTGCCCCCGCTGGGTGGTGCATACGGCGTTCTCGCAGCCGGGTGCGGTGCATGTGCAGTTGGCCGAGTTACCGGATGGCGCCGCTTTCCTGTGCTTCGCTCGCACGGTGACGCGGCCGGCGCGCACCTGGACCGAGCCCAAGCCGACGCATGTCGTGGCGATGGGCTGCGGCTTGGCGCATGCTAACGCTGTTATATATGCGGACGGACTGGACCTGGAGCGCGCGCGGGTGGGCATTGGCCTGTCGTGCCGGTTGTGCGACCGGCCGGACTGCCGAAGCCGGGCATTCCCACCGTTGCAGCATCGGCTGACGCTCGATCCGCAGACTGCGGGCGACACACCCTACAGGTTTGAAACGCGAAAGGCGTGACACTCACTCGTGGCGCAGGAACACGTATTCCGCTGAATAGGGGACGCTGAGCAAGCTGCCCGCGGCTGCGCAGGTTGCGGGCGCAACGCCACCCTTTGTGTCGATCCGCTGAACCGTGACGGCGCCATCAAGGCGACCATTGCCGCGATGCGCCGTGACGTCGAGCCTTAGCCACGCGATATCGGCTGATGTCGCGCCTGGCGAGCTGGCAGCGGACTTGGCGACGACTGTGCTGCCATCATTCAACGTCCAGCTCGGGCCCGCATAGTGATGCCCGACCGTCTGGCCGTCGGCCAGCAGTGTGGCAATTGGTTCCCGGAACCGCCAGTCGAGTTTGCCTGCCGCGTCCGGCTTGCATTCGTATATCTGCGCTCCTACGGCATGGAAGCTTGCAATCGCCACTTGGCCCTGTGCGGCAATCGCGTCCGGCATCTGCGCATGTGCCGCCGAAATGCTGAGAGTGAAGGCGGCGAAGAAGAGTACTGCGCAACATGGCTAAAAGCTCCATCGATGGCGTGTAGATGCTCCGGTCCCGTCAACGCTTCACATATCGCAAAACGTATCGGGCATTGGTCGAATGCGTTCGGCGCAACCGGGCCACGGTGCATGAACATCCGGCCGGGCACATAGTACCGCACGGCCTGGCACGCAGGATCTGGCGCCCAGTCCGGCCACGAGGCAAACCATGGCGCGGTTGCTTGGATCAAATATCAGTTCCGCCGCAGTCGCACCTTGCGCAAACGCGGCTGCAATGGCCCGCCTGATGAGCTCGCGAGCCAGACCGCGCTTGCGGTGGGTTGGAAGAACCGATGTTCCGACTTCGACGGTCTGCTGCGCCGAGGCCGGGTGCGCTTCCGCCAATCCGACGATACGGCCGCTGGCCTCCTCGACTGCACCGAACAATATGTCGATTGAGATATCGAGACGTCGCACATACGCCTTGACCGCCGCATCTCCGAAGCCGCAGTGGAACCGGCGGTTGCGCGAAACCATGTCGAGCTCAAGCAGATGCTGCTCAATGCCGGCAATATCACGGCCATCGAGCCGCCGAATGCTGGCGCCCGAGATCGCTGGCGACAATTCCTGAGCGTTCATCATCAACTTCCGGGTCAGGTCTTCGGTTCCGCCATTCATTGTGCGTAACCCCGATGGACTCTCCATCGCGGCACAGCGGACAGCCGATCGTGTAATTAGGTCCGCGTAGCCTTGAGAACAAAGGACCAGTTCTCATCTTCCACTTGAGCTGCGCTCATGCATTGCACCGATCAATCGCGCCGGATCATCGGTATCCGCCGAAGAAGCGCGTGCGGCCAGTTCCCCGCGGACCTATTTCGTTTCAGGCGGAGTGCTGGCGAGGTGTGTCGGCTCATGAGTTGCTGCCGCACACGCGGCCCCCCGCTGGCCGCCACTAAGGTAGGGACCGAGAATCTTTTCAATCTGGCATACGGTGTAAGAGTGCCGATTGCGCAGTGCCGGCTGCCGGTGAACATGGATCACCGTCACTCTGCCGCCTGTTAGCGGCAACCGGAGCGTGCCTTGGCGGATGGCGCGTACATACAGCGGCACTTCCGTAAGGGTGCCATGTTCGATGTCCGACCCGATCATCGCGACCCGGTCGCGATACACCGCCGCAAGCCATGGCGTGTGGGAATGATACAAGCCAACGGCCAGGTCCCAACTGCCACCTGCCTCGCCTTGATACAGTCCCAGCAGGAGCTGTGCAGCGTAGTTGGCGTTGGCGACTGGATCGAATGCCTGCTCCAGCGAAGCAAATGCATTCGGGTGATATTTCAGGTCAACCTGCATGCAGCCGACGTCGATAAAGCTGTGCCGCGGACTCTGCGACCTTACCCAGGCGATTGCCGCAGGCTTGCTGTCGAGGAAGAGCCCCGTACCGTCGGCATCGATGGTCCACGGCCAAGGACGAACATCGCCGAGCGAGGTGATTGGGCGGCCGCTCTCGGCCTTCGCAATAGCGGTCAATAGTCCATGCGGCAGATGATATTGTTGTTCCGCTTGCTGCACCGCGCCTGCACAGAGTTCGCTCTGTTCTGCCAGCCAGGCATTCGGGTCTGCCGGCGCTGTCCGTCTAACCGACGGCACCTGGGCGTGAGCGGTGGCAATGCAAATCCCAACCAGCAGGAAAACCGCCAAGGCGACGACATCGCCGCATGCCGTCCGCGCTTTCCCAGCGCGCCAGTGGAAACGAGAGGTCACAGCGAGAAGTCTATGGCGGCGTGTGCCGCTCCTCAAACCCACACCCGAGAACCCGAAGCTGCGAAGGCTCGCCAATCTTTCCGCTGCGAACCAGGCGACCGCGAATGTCGTCATGCGTCCCGCACAGAACAACGGCCGGAGCCAAGGCCCCGGCCGCTGTCATCGCGCTGCTGCGAAACGTTACGGATATTCTTCCTGCCCGAAGATTTCCAGCTCCGCGGTCAATTCCTTGCCCTTGGTTTCGGGGCCCAGATAAACCGCGATGACATACACGATCAGAGATCCGACCGTGGCGTACAGCATCGGCTTGGCGAAGCCCATGTGCTGATTGACCGCGAAATAGGTCAGCACCGGTGCGACGAACGCGCCCCACACCGCACCCTGGTGATACACGAAGCCCGCTGCCGTCGCCCGGACCTCGGTCGGGAAGCGCTCCGACAGCCAGCCGGGGTTGAGTGCATCCTTGCCACCGACGAAGCAGATCATCAGCATGAAGCAGATCAGGAACATGGTCGGATCGACCGTCGTCGAAAGATAGAGCGGGGCGATGAAGATGGCGATGAAGGTGGGGATCATCAGTGCCCACCGGCGCCCGACCTTTTCCGACATCCGCGCCCCAGAAGGCGCAGGAGAGGAAGGTGATGATATTGCCCCAGAATACCGGGATCGACGCCTGTGCCGGCGTCCAGCCCAGCTCTTTCGTCAGATAGGTACCGAGCATGGCCCAGATCGCGTAGTAGACCCAGAAATTCGCCGCCATCCACAGGCAGCCCGTAAAGCGTATTGAACAGGTATTTCGGCTTGAAGATGGCGAACAGCGGCAGCGACGCCTGCTTCTGAGTCGTGTTCTGGATCTGCCTGTTCTCGGCCCAGACTTCCGGCTCCTTCACGTACATCCGGATCCATACACAGGCCAGGGCCGGCAACACGCCCAGGATCAGCATGCCACGCCAGCCATAGCCCTTGTGCCAGGCTTCCAGCGGCGAGTACAGCAGGCCGTAAGCAGCCGCCGACAACGCGAATCCCAGCCCCCATGAACCTTGCAGCACACCGGACATGAAGCCGCGCGACCGTGCCGGCCACGACTCCATGGCCAGCGCCGCGCCTGCAGGCCATTCCGCACCCATCCCGATGCCCAGCAGTGCCCGGATCACGAACAGGAATGTGAAGCTGGGTGCGAAGCCCGCGAGGAGGTTGCAGATCGAGTACCACAGGATGGAGATCATCAGCGGCGCCCGGCGTCCCAGACGGTCGGCCAGCCAACCGGAAGCCGTAGCGCCACTGAGACGCATGATCAGGGTGACGGTGAAGATCGCAGTGACTTCAATCAGCGGCACGCCGAAATATTGCGCGATCGGCGCCATGATCAGCAGAAAGACCGTGAAGTCGAACGCGTCCAGCGTCCAACCTAGCCAAGCCGCTATATAGGCATACCATTGGTCTTTGGTGGGTTCCTTCCACCAGGGTACGGCTGATCCTCGGATCGTTGCAGACATTTGGAGCTTCCCTTTTGTATTTTCGTGCGTCTTGGTCAGACGTCGGCGCCGGGTATTGCGATGCCGTTCCCAGAATCCCGGTGGCGTCAATCAACCCAACGGAGAAACAATGCGCATTTTCGCTGATTCAGTCCAGATATACTGAAATGCGCCTACCAGCATCGGCGTGCGGATGATGCAGTGGCCCGCTTCGTATCAGGGAGCTTTGAAGCCACTGCTGGCGCGCAAGGCAATCCGCATGAAACCATGATCGGTATATCGAGCTTCTTCGAGGCCGACGCATTCTGGCAAGACACGACAAAACTGCCGTCGGCGGTGCGCATCGTCTGACCTCGCAGTGGGTCGAACGCGGACCCGTCTGACACAGGCTCTTAAATCTTCAGATCAGCCAACTCATACAGCGGGCGGATTTCAATCTCGCTCGGCCCGGGCATCGGATTGGGGCAGCGCTTCACCCACGCAACCGCCTCATCCATGTCGTTGACGTCCCAGAGCCAGAAGCCGGCAACCAGTTCCCGTGTCGCGGCGAAGGGCCCTTCGACAACGGTGCGTCCGGGCCCATCGAACGCAATGCGTTTGCCCTCCGAGGAAGGCTTGAGACCGTCGGCGGCGCGCATGATCCCGGCTTTCTTCAACTCCTCATTATATCTGCCCATCGCCGCGAACATCTCGGTCGACGGCAGAATACCCCGTTCACTGTCTTCGGTAGCCTTCACGAGCACCATCACACGCATCGCCTGTCTCCTTGGTTAGCCGGCATCAATGGCCTGCATTGGAACGACGAACGGAGTTCCCCGAGACCGACATCGCCCTGCACAGAGATTTGCCGGCTCCAAGGGTGTTGTCTCAGCAACGCATCAGCGACGAGGGTTGAGCGGCGTGCGCCGGCAGACACTCATGCGCACTTCGATCGAGCGCCCGTGTCGGCGAGCACCTATATTTCGCTGCCCGCAGCAAGGAGGACACGATGACGCGAGCCTGCATGAACGTGGCGCAGCCGCCATTGGGTCACCTCAATTCTGCCGGGACGTGTTGCTGACTGGGGTTTTCGATCCAGGTCGAGACCATCGCGATCAATGCCGGCAAGGAGGCGCTCGCGACCAAGTCTAAGGTGATTTGTGCCAACTGCAATGATGCGACGTGCGACGACTGCGGCAGATCTCATGGCGATGGCCGTCGATCATCGCCTTCAGGCGGAAAAATTGGGCCGTTCGGCAGAGCAGCGGGAACTTGACCGGGTGGCTGACATATACTTCGTGCTGGCGACACTGGACGTCGGCTTGGACGTTTTCGCGAGGATGTTGCGATAAATCGATCGTGGCACCGATGATTGACACGCTCCAAGGCCACAGACGAACCTAGTCTCGACCGCACCACGCCACAGTGTCTGCCGGGTGGCGGGTATTCCCGCTTCGCATTTGGCACCCCACTTGTTTGCATGGTGGCGCCGCAATGGCGCGGCAGCCAAGTCCGCAGGTCGCAGGAGCTTCACGATGAGCATCGAACGCAAGGTCGCGGCGATCACCGGTGCGTCACAGGGGATCGGCGCGGCCCTCGTCAAGGCCTACCGCGATCGAGATTACCGGGTGGTTGCCACAGCTCGGTCAGTGCAGCCGTCCACCGATGATAGCGTTGTCACAGTGTCGGGTGATATTGCCGATCGGCAGACGGCCGAGTGCGCCATTGCGGCCGCTGTGAACAGGTTTGGGCGGGTCGACACGCTCATCAACAACGCTGGTATTTTCATCGCCAAGCCATTCACCCAATACACCGGCACCGACTATGCCGCCATGGTGGCAGTCAATCTCACCGGCTTCTTCCACATCACTCAGCTGGCAATCGCCGAGATGGAGAAGCAGCGAAGTGGGCATGTCGTGCAGATCACCACCAGCCTGGTGAACCATGCGAGTACCGCGGTGCCATCGGTGCTTGCATCTCTCACGAAGGGCGGGCTGGACGCGGCAACCAGATCGCTTGCGATCGAATACGCGAAGCGAGGTATCCGCGTGAACGCTGTCGCGCCGGGCATCATCAAAACGCCAATGAATCCTGGTGAAACTCATGCGGAGCTGGACGCTCTGCACCCAATCGGCCACATGGGCGAAATCCAGGATATCGTCGGTGCGATCCTCTATCTGGAATCGGCGGGGTTCGTGACCGGTGAGATCCTTCACGTGGACGGCGGCCAGAGTGCGGGCCACTGAATCGATCGCCGTGGACATGAGCCGGAAGCGAAGTTGATGTCATGGTCCGCGCCTTGCACCGGCGAAATGGCGACGCTATAGCGCCGCGTAACGCCGGGAGGGGCATCGGATCCATGAGTATCGTCACGACTTCACCCGCCGTATCGCGCCGCATGGCATTGGCAGGCCTTGCCGCGTTCGGTGGGGCTGGATGGCCGCGATCGGCGCGCGCCGAAACCCGCCCGAACATCGTGATCGCGGTCCAGCAGAACCCGACTCTGCTGGATCCTTTCCTGGATATCTCGAACGTCTCGTATCGCGTGCAGGACAACATCTGGGACTATCTGATCGCCACGGACTACCTGCACGACCTGAAGAATGGCCCAATGCTGGCCACCGAGTGGCGTCGCACGGACGATCGCACGCTCGAGTTCACGCTGCGCCAGGGCGTGAAATTCCACGATGGTTCCGAGATGACCGCGGAGGATGTTGCATTCACCTTTGGCGATGAGCGCATCATGTCGCCGTCGTCGCGCGGCTATGCGCCCAGCCGGCCATTTCTCGGCACGATCGAGAAGGTCGAGGCAACCGGACCATACGCCATCCGGCTGACCACCAAACAGCCGGATCCTTTGATTGAACGAAGGCTTGCTGGCTGGGGCGCGCAGATCGTCAGCAAGCGCGCATTCCTCGCCGCCAAGGACTGGGACGCATGGGGACGCGCACCCGTCGGCACTGGCCCCTACAAAGTAGCAGAATTCAAAAGCGGCCAATCAATCCTGCTGGTGGCGCATGACCAGTATTGGGGCGGCCCGCCGCCGGCTGCGTCGGTGAAGTTCCAGATCGTGCCCGAGATCGCGGCCCGGATGGCGGGATTGTCGGCTGGTGACTATGACCTGATCACCGAGGTGCCCCCCGATCAGTTCGACACGATCGACGGCTACAAGGATCTCCAGGTTGTTGGCGGGCCGATCCTGAATCATCTCGTCCTGCTCTACGATAAATTCAATCCGCAACTCGCTGACGTGCATGTGCGCCGCGCACTGAGCCTGGCGATTGATCGAAAATTGCTGATAGATACGTTCTGGCACGGCCGTCTGGTGCTCACGCGCTCGATGCAGCTTCCCTCATTCGGTCCGCTGTACAGATCCTGATCGTCCGTATCCTCCATACGACCCGGACAAGGCACGCGCCGAACTGAAACTGTCGAAATACGACGGCACACCGATCCCTTATCGCGTCATCGGCAGCGACTATTACCCGAATGAGGTCGCCACCGCGCAGGCGTTGGTCGCGATGTGGAAGGATGTCGGTCTGAATGTGCAGATCGAGTTGAAGGAAAACTTTGCGCAGGTCTTCAAGCCACCCAGCCGCGGCATCAACAACACGTCCGATACCGCCCTGTATCCGGATCCTGTCTCCGAGCTTTGGCGGCGTTATGGCAAGGACAGCACGCTGCAGGTGCAGTACAAGATGTGGTCGGATGACGATTTCAACAACCTAGGCCCGACCCTTGTCACCAGTCTTGACACCAAGGCACGCTACACGGCGTTCCAGCGCATGCTGGATATCTACGATTGGGATGATCCACCCGGCACCGTATTGTTCGCCATTGGTATGTTCTATGCCCAGCGACGCTCCCTGCACTGGCAACCCTATCCGGTGGAGCACATGGATTTCCGTGCCGCGGCGTTCAGTGCTCCACCGCAACCGCGCAAGGCGTGAGCGATCGAGCGCTGCTGGAGCTAAGCGGACTTTCGGTCCGCTTTCACACGCCGGAAGGCATCGTTGACGCCGTCAAAGGCGTCAACCTGGATGTCCGGCCCGGCGAGATCCACGGCTTGGTCGGTGAAAGCGGTAGCGGCAAGAGTGCGACCTGCCTGGCGGTAATGGGACTGCTTGGTCAACGCGCCCAGGTCGACGGTCAGATTCAATTCGCCGGTCAGCCCATCGGCGTCAACGCGGCGTCGTTGCGCGGCCACGGCATTGGCATGATCTTCCAGGAGCCGCGCGCCTCGCTCGACCCGGTGTTCACCGTCGGGCACCAATTGCGGGAAGTGCTTGCGCTGCATCGCACTGATCTGAGCAGACGCGCCGTGGCCGCGGAGGCCGCCATGTTGTTGCGGCACGTCGGCTTGCCGGAGCCAGAGCGGCAGATGCGAGTCTATCCGCATGAACTTTCCGGCGGGATGGCGCAACGCGTCGCGATCGCCTTGGCGCTCGCCGGCGGACCGCGCCTGCTGCTCGCGGACGAACCAACCACCGCGCTCGATGTCACCGTCCAGGCGCAGGTGCTCGATCTGCTCCTGCGGCTGCGCGATGAAGCGGGGCTCGCGGTGGTGCTCGTCACGCACGACCTCGGCATCATCGCGCAATACGCCGACAGGGTGAGCGTGATGCGCGCCGGAGAAGTGGTCGAGCAGGCGGCAGTGCACACGCTCTTCAAGCAACCCACTCATCCCTATACGCGGCAATTGCTGGATGCCCTGCCGCGTGCGACGGACTCTGCCACCCGAGGCGCGACGCCGACAAAGCTGCTGCACGTTCAGGGGCTGACGCGTTCGTTCGTGCAACGGAGGCGGCTATTTCGCCGCACGACTCGCGAACTGCGCGCAGTGGATGGCGTTTCCTTCGACATCGCGCCTGGCGAGACGCTGGCGCTGGTAGGCGAAAGCGGCTGCGGCAAATCGACCACCGCGCTGATGGTCGCCGGTCTGCTCGGGCGCACCGCCGGCCGTATCGAATTCGACGGCCAGGAACTTGCCGATACAACAGCCACGCAGCGCCGCGCACTGCGCCGCAAATTGCAGATCGTGCTGCAGGACCCCGGTGAGGCGCTGGATCCCAGATTGTCCTGCGGCTCGCAGGTGGAAGAGCCGCTGTTGATCCATCGTGCCGGCGGCAATCGTGAACAACGCCGCGATCTGGTGCGCGCCACACTGCGATCGGTTGGTCTCGAACCGTGGATCATGCATCGCCGTCCGCATGAGATCAGCGGCGGCCAACGTCAGCGCGTCTCGCTCGCTCGCGCACTGGTCTTGCAACCACGGATGCTCGTGCTGGACGAACCGACGTCGGCGCTCGATGTATCGATCCAGGCGCAGGTCATCGACCTGCTGATGCGGCTGCAGCAGGAGCGTCAGCTCGCCTACCTGTTCATCAGCCATGATCTGCGTACCGTCCAGCGGATCGCGCATCGCGTCGCCGTGGTCTATCTCGGACGCATCGTCGAGATCGCACCGCCCGCCGAGCTGTTCGCCGCGCCGCGTCATCCCTATACGCAAGCGCTGCTCTCGGCGGTGCCCGAACTCGATCCGGCACGGCGTGACCGGCATCGCATTCGCTTGTCCGGCGAGCCGCCCAATCCTACGGCTATCGCCGGTGGGTGCCGCTTCAGGCCGCGCTGTCCGGTTGCGCTACCGGTATGCGCTCAGTCAGACCCATCGCTTGCCGCCACAAATGACACGGATCACCGTGTTGCGTGCCACGTCGCGCAAGGCGCTGCAGAATGATGGCTGGCAGCATCATCCTGCGGAAATGTCTTCGCGCTCTGCTGACGCTGTGGATCGTCGTCAGCCTCACCTTCGTTGTGCTGCGCGGCACCGGCGATCCCGCGTTGACCATCCTCGGATCAGACGCGACACCAGCCATGATCGCCAGTTTCCATCACCGCTGGGGCCTCGATCGGCCGCTGCCGGTTCAGTATGTCGTGTATATCCAAAACGTACTGCACGGTGATTTCGGCACTTCATTCCTCGACGGGCGCGCGGCGCTCACAGTGGTGGGCGAGCGAGTTCCCCGCACGCTGCAGCTCAGCGGCCTTGGCCTGTTGATGATGTTATGCGTCGGCATCCCCGCCGGCGTCGTCGCCGCACTCAACCGTGGCCGCGCACTCGATCGCCTTATCGTCGCGGGCGCGGTGATGGGACACAGCGTGCCAAGCTTCTTTCTTGCCATCCTGCTCATCCTGCTGTTCTCGGTTCGCTGGCGCCTGCTGCCGAGCGGTGGCGATCTGATCGCACAGTCAATCATCATGCCTGCCATCACGATCGCCGCCGCCGGCACTGGCGTGATCGCGCGCTTCACCCGGACCGCGATGCTGGACGCACTGCACCAGCCGTTTGTGCGCGCGATGCAAGCGCGCGGCCTCTCCTGGTCAAACGTGGTGCGAGCCCACGTGATGCCGAATGCCGCCATTCCTACAGTGACAATGATCGGCTTCCTGCTTGGCGGACTCGTCGCCGGCGCGGTGATCACCGAGACCGTGTTCGCCTGGCCCGGCATCGGTCAGCTCATCGTCACCTCGGTTGCACGGCGAGATCTCGCGGTGGTGCAATGCATCGTGCTGCTGATCTCCAGCACCATGGTGCTCGCCAACCTGGCGGTCGATCTCGTCTACATCTGGCTCGATCCGCGCATGCGTGCGCCGGCGGCCGACGCATGAGCGTCACCGTGGCTCGCGCTGTGCACCGGCGCTGGCCGGCAGCGATCGTGCTCGCCTTCGTCTGGATCGGCCTGTGCATTGCCGCCGGCGCCTTCGCGGACTGGTTGGCGCTGGCCAATTATCAGACGCTCGACCTGCGTGCGCGGCTGGTGCCCCCTGTACTCTTCGGCGGCACCTGGCATCATGTGCTTGGTACGGACGAAGTCGGCCACGACGTGTTCAGCCGCCTGCTCGCCTCGATCCGCGTCAGCCTGCTGGTCGCATTTGCCGGCACGGTTATCGGCTCCACGATCGGGACGGCGTTGGGATTCCTGGCAGCGCATTTCCGCGGCTGGTTCGACGACCTTGTGATGATGCTGGCCGACGCTCAGGCGGCCATCCCGTTCATCATCGTGGCACTTACTATCATCGCCTTCTTTGGCACATCGCTGACGCTGTTCGTCGTCGTCGTGGGACTCTATGGCTGGCAGACCTATGCCCGTCTGGCACGCGCCATGGCGCTGACGACAACGCGCCGCAACTACATCCGCGCGGTCGTGGCCCTCGGTGCCCGTCCGACGCGCGTATACCTTCGTCACGTGCTGCCCAATGCCGCCGGCGTTCTCATCGTCAATGCGACCATCGGATTCCCTGAAGTGATCCTGCTGGAAACGGCATTGAGCTTTCTTGGTCTCGGCATCCAGCCACCGCTCTCGAGCCTTGGCAGCATGCTGAGCTACGGGCGCAGTTATCTCGTCAATGCGTGGTGGATCGCCGTGCTGCCCGGCATCGTGCTGTCGCTCTGCACGCTATCGGTCAGTCTGATCGGTGACTGGGTTCGAGATCGCCTGGACCCAACGCTGCGTTAGATGTCCCGCGTGTCCGCGCCGGTCAGCATCGCCAGCGCGGCGTTGCGGCGCGCGTCGGTGCGGTTCAGCCATCCTGCACCAAAGATAGCGAATTCGCTGAGGCTGCGATAATAATCGGCTTGCCGCTTGGCGAGCGACTCAATCACGCCCCTTGCACTCGCCTTGCCGGCCGCGGCGAGCGTTTCGGGGCCGACGCAGCCGTCGACCTCGTCGCCGGTAAAGCCGAGCGCCAATTGCAGCATGCGCCCGGACCGCCACACACCGGCGTTGACGCCGAAGTCGAACACGCTGAGATCTACGCCCGCGGGCAAGGCATCCGCGCGCAACGGATTCCAGTAAAGCGTCCGATAGATCGCGCTGACGACCTTTCGCGTCAGATCCTGGATTTGGGTGACGCCAGCCGCTGTGTCATCCGACCAGCTTCGGTATGTGGCGAGCGTGATGCCCATGTTCGTGGCGCCGCCTGGATCTTCAGGATTGTCCACAAACCCACCCTCCGCGCGAAGGGTGAAGGTAAGGCATTCATCGAACCGCTCATCCATGGAATTTCATGATTTATATTCTGTGTTGCAGCTGCGCGGAAGCGATCGTTACTGACAAGCGTAGTGTTGCTGGCAGAAGCGCGTCAATGTTGCAATCGCGCGCGAACAGATAGCGCTCCATGCTTCTCTCTCTCTCTCCAGAATGCTGTTTCGCCTGCTTGTGATCGTGATCCCAGGGAGACGGTGTGCCCGTTTCATGTCTAATCGTCGATAGTGCAGGATCGTAGAGGAGCCGATATGGCCGATGTGGTGATCATAGGCGCCGGGATCAGTGGAGCGGCGGCCGCCTATGAGCTGGCGATTGCTGGCCTGGACGTCGTGCTGCTCGATCGCTACGCCCCCGCGGCCATGGCATCCGGTTGGACGCTTGCCGGCGTTCGCCAGTCCGGCCGCGACCCGGCGGAACTGCCGCTCGCTGCCGCGGCGGTCGAAATCTGGAGCACGTTGGCCGAGCGTCTGGATGCGCCAACGCACTATCGCCGCGAAGGTAATCTTCGCCTCGCGCTCAGCGACGCGGATATGAACATGCTGGACGCGATGGTGCACGACCAGTCGGCGGCCGGCCTTCAGATCAGCCTGCTGCGTGGCGCCGCCGCCGTGCGCCAGATCGCCCCCGCTGTCGCCCCGCATGTGCATGGCGCATCGTTCTGCCCCAGCGATGGCCACGCTGACCCGAAAGCGACCGTGCAGGCTTTTGTCGATGCCGCCGTGCGCGCTGGTGCGACAACACGGTTCGGCGAGCGAGCATTGTCCATCGAGCGCAATGGCAGCCGGGTCTCCGGTGTCACCACTGATCGCGGAAAAATCCCGGCTGCCCGTGTCGTGCTTGCCGCCGGTATCTTCGGCAACGATCTGCTCCAGCCGCTTGGCTTGCGCGTGCCGCTCGACGTCAAGATGGTCACTGTCCTACGCAGCGTCCCGATGGTACCGCAGCTCGCCCAGGTGATTGGCATCGTGGGCGGAACGTCCGCCGGCCGGCAGGAAGCGTCTGGCCGCTTCCGCTACACCAATGGCATCGAAACGTGGCACGGCCTGATGGAGGATGGCCCTCAGCCTCATGTGCGACCAACCGCGCGCGACATCGCCCAAACGATCCGCGATTTCGGCAACCTCATACCAGCTATCCACGACGCTCCCATCGAAGAGATCTGGGCCGGTTTGATCGACCAGACTCCCGACGCGCTGCCAGTGCTGCAGGCCATGACAGAACCCGATGGCCTGGTCGTCGCAATGGGCTTCTCAGGCCACGGCTTCTGTCTTGGCCCGATCACCGGCCGCATCATGGCAGCACTGGTGCAGGGCAATGACCCGGGCCTGCAGCTCGATCCGTTCCGTATTGAACGCTTCGACGGCTGGAACGGCATCGCCGAACCGATCACGCTGCACGGCTGAAGCATGCTCCGATACGCCCTTCGCCGCCTCGGCCAAAGCATCGTCCTGCTGGTTCTCGTCTCGATGATCGGCTTTGCCGTGCTGCATCTCGCGCCCGGCGGCCCGCTAGCGCAGTTCGCCATGTCGCCCGGCATGAGTGTCGCGCAGATGCAGAAGATCGCCCACCAGATGGGCCTCGATCAGCCGTTGCCGATTCAGTACGGCGTCTGGGCGGGCCACATCATTGGCGGCGACTGGGGCCGTTCCTATCGCGACAACCAGCCGGTGCTGACCATCATCGCGTCGCATCTCGGCGCAACATTGGAACTGATGGTCACTGCCACACTGATCGCGGTGTTTCTCGGCACCTGGGTCGGTGTGCTGGGCGCCGTTCGCCGCTACTCGCTGGCCGACTATCTGGCCACCATCGGCGCGATGATCGCGCTGTCGATCCCAACGTTCTGGTTCGGCCTTGTCGTCATCTACATCTTTTCCGTTCGCCTTGCCTGGCTGCCCGCCGGCAACATCGCCACCGCCGGTGGCACCGGCAGCATCGGCGATTACGCCATCCATCTCATCCTGCCATCCATCGTGCTTGCGCTGGTGACCATCGCGACATGGAGCCGCTACATGCGCGCCTCCATGATGGAAGTGGTCAGCCAGGACTACGTCCGCACCGCCCGCGCGAAGGGCCTGTCGCGCCGCCGAGTGCTGATCCACCACGCGCTGCGCAATGCACTGCTGCCGATGATCACAGTTGCCGGTCTGCAACTGCCCACGCTGCTCAGCGGTGCGTTGGTGACAGAAACCGTATTCACCTGGCCCGGCATGGGCCGCCTGTTCCTCGACAGCTTGGGTTACCGCGACTACCCCATGGTGATGGGCCTGCTGATGTTCACCGCCGTGCTGGTGCTGCTCGGCAACTTCATTGCCGACATGCTGTATCTGGTGGCCGACCCGCGGATCCGTATCCGATGAGCGCCGCAATCGGCATCGCACCCGCTCGCCCGCGCTACCGTAGCCTGCGCCGCTTCGCGCGCCATCGCCTCGCCGTGCTCGGCCTCATCAGTATCGTCATCCTGGTGCTCGCCTGTGCCTTCGGCCCGCAGCTGCTGCCGTTCAACGACATCCATATTGACCTGCGACACCGCTTTCAGGCGCCGTTCGACGGTCCGCATTGGCTCGGCAGCGACCAGTTGGGCCGTGACCTGCTCGCGCGTCTGCTGATGGCAGGCCGCATCTCGCTCACGGTGGGCTTCGTCGCAATGATCCTCAGCACGGCCGTCGGCCTCGTCATCGGCACCGTTGCCGGTTTCTATGGCGGCTGGGTCAGCAGCGCGCTAATGCGCTTCGTCGACGCCGTGCTCTGCTTCCCGACAATCTTCCTGCTGCTGACGCTCGCTGCCATGGTCAGCCCCAGCCTCGTCACCATCACTCTCATCATCGCGCTCACCGCCTGGATGGAGGTCGCGCGTGTGGTCGAAGCGCAGATACGTGCGCTCAGCGAGCGCGATTTCGCCGTCGCGGTAGAGGCGATGGGCGCATCCGATAGCTACCTGATGTTCCGCGAGCTATTGCCAAACGCCATCGCGCCGATTGTCGTTGCCGCCACCCTGAATGTGGCGCGCGCCATTCTGCTCGAATCCTACGTGAGCTATCTCGGCTACGGCATCCAGCCGCCCACCGCGAGTTGGGGCAACATGCTCAACAACGCACAGGAGTATCTGGTTTCCGCGCCATGGCTCGCACTGTTCCCTGGCGCCATCATCACCGTTGCCGTCACCGGGTTCAACTTCGTCGGCGATGGCCTGCGCGATGCGCTTGATCCGCGTATGGACCTTGAGCGATGACGGCAGTGCTTGAGGTGCGCGATCTCAGCGTGACATTCCGTGGCCAGGGCGGACCGGTGCCCGCGGTCGAGGGCGTCTCCTTCACCTTGGCCGAAAGCGAAACCCTGGCCATCGTCGGTGAAAGCAGTTCCGGCAAGAGCGTGACGGCGCTTGCGCTGATGCGTCTGCTCGCCGCGCCGCCAACATGCCGCATCGGCGGCAGCGCAATTCTTTCCACCGGCAATGAGACACTCGATCTGCTCGGAATGCCGGATGCGGCGATGCAGGATGTTCGCGGCAAACAGATTGCCATGATCTTTCAGGAACCGATGACCAGCCTCAATCCGGTCCACACGGTCGGTGCGCAGATCGTCGAAACCCTGATCGCGCACGAGCATCTCGGTTCCGGCGCCGCCACGGCGCGCGCCATCGAACTGCTCGATCATGTCGGCATAACCGAACCGCGCCGCCGTCTCGGCAGCTATCCGCATCAGCTATCGGGTGGCATGCGCCAGCGCGTGATGATCGCGATGGCGCTCGCCTGCCGGCCACGCGTGCTGATCGCCGACGAACCAACCACGGCTCTGGATGTCACGATCCAGGCGCAGATCCTTGACCTGCTCCGCCGCCTGCAAAGCGAGACCGGCATGGCGGTGATCTTCATCACGCACAACCTCGGCGTCGTTGCGGAACTCGCGGACCGCGTGCTGGTGATGTACGCCGGACAGGTGGTGGAGGAAGCCCCCGTCGCCACGCTGCTGCACAATCCGCTGATGCCCTACAGCACCGGTCTGCTGCGGTCGGTACCGCGCCTCGATTCTGTGCTGCGCAAGGGCGAGCGCCTGCGCGCCATCCAGGGCAACGTGCCCGACCCAGCGAACAAGCCGGTTGGCTGCACCTTCCACACCCGCTGCGAGTACGCCGTCCCCGCGGTGTGCGACGTCGCACGGCCGCCACTGGAAACCGCAATGCAGGATCACCGCGTTCGCTGCTGCCGTTGGCGGGACATCGCCGCATGACATCGCTTGCTCAAGTGCGCGAACTGCGTGTGCACTATCGGCTCGGCGGTGTGTTCTCCCGGTCCACCGACGTCGTCCGCGCGATCGACGGCGTGTCCTTCGACATCACGCCCGGCGAAGTTCTCGGACTCGTCGGCGAATCCGGTTCCGGCAAGACGACAGTCGGCCGCGCACTGCTTCGCCTCATCGAACCAACCGATGGACAGATCCTGTTTCGCGGCACGGATGTCACGCATCTGTCCCGCACGCTGCTGCGCCCGATCCGCCGCCACATGCAGCTCGTGTTCCAGGATCCCTTCGCTTCGCTCAATCCGCGCATGACGGTGGGACGCCTGCTCGCCACACCGCTCATTGTGCACAGCCCGGAACTGTCCCGCACGCAGCGGCGCCAGCGCATCGACGAGGCACTCGAACTTGTCGGCTTGTTTCCGGCCGCCGCGGATCGTTATCCGCACGAATTCTCCGGCGGACAGCGTCAGCGGATCGCGATCGCGCGCGCGCTGATGCCCGGTCCCGATCTGCTGGTGGCGGACGAGCCGGTCTCCGCACTCGACGTTTCGGTGCAGGCGCAGGTGATCAACCTGCTGCTCGATCTGCGCGCCCGTCTCGGCCTCGCCATACTTTTCATCGCGCACGATCTTGCCGTTGTCGGCACGATCTCGGACCGTGTCGCGGTGATGTATCTCGGCCGCATTGTCGAAATGGCGGACACGGCGGATCTGTTCACCAGTCCGCGCCACCCCTACACGGAAGCATTGTTCTCGGCTGTTCCCCAGGTAGAGTCCGAGGGACGTCGCACGCGCATCATTCTGACCGGCGACATGCCCAGTCCGGTCGCACCGCCGTCGGGCTGTCCCTTTCGCACGCGCTGCCCTTATGCTCTCAACGACTGCGCGCGAGACGTGCCCGAGCTGCGCGAGGTTGCGCCGCGGCACTGGAAAGCCTGTATTCGCGACGACCTTGAACTGGCGCCGGCCGTGGTGCGGCCCGCTGAAACATCCATTGCCATGAAAGCTGTCTGAGAATGGGCCCAGAAGTCGACCGCATAGAAACCGATGAGCGTCCGCCCACTGAAACCGGCATCGTCGTTATCGGTGGCGGCATCATCGGCACCAGCACCGCGCTGGCGCTGACGCAAAAGGGCGTCGCGGTGACGCTCTGCGAGAAAGGCCACATCGCTGGCGAGCAATCCAGCCGTAACTGGGGCTGGGTGCGCAAGAATGGCCGCGATTCCCGCGAAATCCCGCTCATCGTCGAAAGCCTGCGCCTGTGGGCCGGCCTCAACCAGACAGTCGGCGCCGAGACCGGCTTCCGCGCCTGCGGCATCGTCAGCGTCGCCCGCACCAACGCGGAACGCGAACGGCACGAGAGATTCGTCGAGGAAGCCAATCTCTATCAGGTGGGTTCGCGCATCGTCGAAGGCTCGGAGCTTGAAGACCTTGTCCCCGGCAGCACGCTGAAGTTCCGCTCCGCCTTGTACAATCCAACCGATGGCCGTGCCGAGCCACAGAAGGCCGCACCCGCCATCGCCACAGCCGTGCGCCGCGCAGGCGGCTATGTCGTCGCCGATTGCGCCGTGCGTGGCCTTGACATGGTTGGTGGCCGTGTCGCCGGTGTCATCACCGAGAAGGGCCGCATCAAGTGCGATGCTGTCGTTCTCGCGGGCGGCGCATGGTCGCGATTGTTCTGCGGCGCCTACGGCATCACGCTGCCGCAACTGAAAGTGCTGTCCTCTGTGTGCCGTACCGCACCGATCGACGGATTGCCTGAATCGTCGGTCAACACTGGCGAATACGCATTCCGCAAGCGCCTGGACGGCGGCTACAATATTGCCGGCGGGGGCAACCATACGGTACCTATCGTGCCCGACACGTTCCGGTTTTTCGTCAAGTTCCTGCCAGCGTTGAAGGCCGAATGGGGTCAACTGCATCTGCGCCTCGACAACCGTTTCATCACCGAGGCCCGCCAGCCGCGCACCTGGCCGATGGATCAAGCCTCGCCGTTCGAAGCGGTGCGTGTGCTGGATCCAACGCCCGACAAGGCGCGCAGTGAAAAGGCGGTGGCGTTGATGAAGCAGCAATTCCCCACCGCTGCCGGAATGCAGATCGTGCAGCACTGGGCCGGTCTGATCGACGTGACGCCGGACGCGGTCCCGGTCATCAGCCCGGTCGAAAGCGTGCCAGGGCTCGTGATCGCCACCGGCTTTTCCGGCCACGGCTTCGGAATAGGTCCCGGCGCCGGTCGCCTCGCTGCCGACCTTGTCACCGGCGGCGCGCCAGTGGTCGATCCCACGCCTTTCCGCTTCTCCCGCTTCAGCGATGGCACGCGCATCCACGTCGAAGCCGGCTTCTGAAAATCACACCGGTCCAGGAGGTTTCATTGTCCAACTTCCCGCTGTCTCGTCGGTCGATCCTGCAGCTCGGCGCGGCGACCGCCGCGATACCGCTGCTCAACAGCGCGGCACGTGCGCAATCGAAGCCGCCATCGAAGCCAACCGGACAGGTCATCGTCGGCATCTCGCAGGAGCCCACAGTCTTCAATCCACTGCTGCTGCATATCGAGGTGGATGAGGGCGTCTACATGAACCTGTTCAGCCCGCTGTGGTCGGTCGACCCGAAGGGCGACTTCGTGCCCGAGCTGGCGGCTGAAATCCCCACCATCGCCAACGGCGGCATCTCGCAGGACGGCAAGAACTGGCGCATCAAGCTGCGCAGCGGCGTTACCTGGCACGACGGCACACCATTCACCGCTGACGACGTCAAATACACCATCGACTTGCTCAACGACCCGGACTTTCCGGCCTACAGCCGCGCCGGCCACAGCCTGGTCAAGAACATCAAAATCGTCAGCCCCACCGAACTTACCTGGGAAATGGAGCAAGCCTTCGCGCCCTATCCCTCGATTCTGTCCTGGACGTTCATCGTGCCGGCCCACATCCTCGGCAAGACCAAGGACCCGCGCACCTCATCGTTCGCAAATTCCCCTGTCGGTACTGGCCCGTTCAAGTGGAGCGAGCGCGTAGCGGGCGATCACATCACTCTGGTTGCCAACGACAAGTTCTACGGTCCCGGGCCATACCTGGCAAAAGTCGTCATCAAGTACATCCCAGACCTGACCGTGCTGTACACACAGTTCCAGACTGGAGACATCGACTATATCGGCCTGCAAGGCGTCTCCGCCGACCACTACGCGGAAGCGGCGAAATTACCGGATCGTGTCGTCGTCAAGGCACCACAACCCTTCATCGAGACCTACAGCTTCAACCTCGGTGATCCGCAGTTCAAGGAACTCGCGGTGCGCCAGGCGCTGTACTACGGGATGGACAAGGACAGCATCATCCACGACATCTACTACGGGCTGCCAACACAAGCGGAATCGTTACTTGCCGGTGCAATCGTGGGCATTCAATCCGGATCTGCCGAAGCACGAATATAGTCCTGAGAAGGCCAAGAAGCTGCTTGACGATGCCGGCTGGAAGCCCGGTGGTGGCGGTGTGCGTGAAAAGAACGGCGTGCGCCTGGAATTCTCCAGTTCGACCACCGCCGGCAATCATCTGCGCGAACAGGTCCAGCAATTCCTGCAGCAAGGCTGGCAGGAGATCGGCGTGAAACTCACGATCAAGGATCTGCCGCCCGCCGTGATGTGGGGAGATTATTGGATGAAGTCGCAGTTCGAGACCGGCGTCGCTGGTATCGACTTCATGACCGGCGCGGACCCCGACGCCTCCGACTACTTCGACAGCAAGTCCACGCCGGCGAAGGGCGGGTCCGGGCAGAACACCTTTCAGTACGTCTCGTCCGATGTGGATGCCTTGCTGAAGCAGGGCGGCGCCATGCTGGACCAGGCAGCGCGCAAGCCGATCTATCAGAAAATTCAAGCGGACGTGCGCAATGACCTGCCGTTCCTGCCGATATTCCAGTACACCCTGTTAGAGGGCACCAAGGCCAAGCTCATCGGCTATGAGCCAAACGTGAACGTCCGCTCCAACTGCTGGAACATCCGTCTTTGGTACTGGGCGTCCTGACCGTCCGCTTGATGGCCGCCATGGGAAGTTTTGCAGCAGTACAGCGAGCAAACCCTGGCAGCTGATCAGATCCCGACAATCACCTCGCCACCGTTCGGGCTGATCACCTGCCCCGTGATGAAATCGGCGCCCGATGATGCAAGGAACGTCACGAGGTGAGATATTTCCTGTGGTTCCGCGTACCGCCCCAGCGGCACGCGCTTAACCTTCTCCGGCATCCTTGACGCGATATCCGGCTGACTGAGCACCATTTCCGTCAACACCCCGCCTGGGGCGATGGCATTCACAGTGATGTTCCACGGCGCAAGCTCCTTCGCCCAGGCCTTGGTGAATCCCAGCAGCGCAGCCTTGGCGCCGCAATAAGGCGACGCATAGTGGTGTCCGACCATGCCCCAGATCGAGGAGATGTTGATGATCTTGCCTTGGCGCAGCTGCTTCATTCCCGGAACAACAGCTTGCGTCACGAAGAAGCTGCCCTTCACGTGCACGGCGAATGTGCGATCGAACTCCTCCTCGGTGGTATTCTCAATCGTGGGTTCGCCGCCGATGCCGGCGTTGTTCACCAGGATGCCGATCGTATTTAGCTTATGTTCGGCCGCGCGCAGGGCAGCGCTGACAGCCTTGCGATCAGCGACGTCACAGATGGCGACATGAGCCGTGCCGCCGGTTGAGCGGATCTGCGATGCGGTCTCTTCGGCGCGTTCTCCGGCAATGTCCTGTACAACAACAGCGGCTCCCTGTTCCGCCATCATCAGAGCATGAGCCCTGCCCATACCCGCACCAGCGCCCGTGATGCACGCAACTCGTCCTGTAAGCTTCTGCATATGTTTCCCCATTTAATATACCGCTCGCGCGGAACATGGCCGTGCGTCAGTTGACTCACGCATGGCCCACTCATACCGTCGCCCCAGCGGTGGATTTGCACATGTCTGATTTTAAAGGAAGGGTGGCACTGGTCACCGGTGCCGGGCGTGGACTTGGAAAAGCAATTACAACACGGTTCGCCCAACAGGGTGCGGTGGTGCATGCGCTCGACAAGGATGGCGAAGCGCTCCGCACTACGGCTGCGGGATTGAACGCAGAGGGGCTGGTTATCCGTCCGCACGCTGTGGATGCGACTGATGAAGCTGCGCTCGCCGCGGTTCGACAGCGCATTCTGGATGAGAACGGACAGCTCGACATCCTGGTGAACAACGCCGGTGGTTGGCGCTACGGACGGTACAACGAGATCACAACAGAGGATTGGCGTTGGACCTTCGATGTGAACGTGCTGACCACATTCTTATGCACACGCGTGTTCGCCGGCATGATGATCGCGCGGAAGTATGGGCGCATTGTCAATATCGCGTCCGTTGATGGATACCTGCCGAAGGTGACCCTGCCGCATTACGCGGCCGCCAAGGCGGCGGTGATCAGCCTGACGAAGACCTTTGCCGAGGAACTCGGACCGCAGCAGATCCTCGTCAATGCCGTTGCGCCAGGCGGCATCGCGACCGAGACGGCGAAGTCGCAAGGCTGGCTCGAATCTCGTATCGGCGACATCCCGGTGCGGCGCAACGCGGAACCCGAGGATATCGCTGACGTCGTTCTGTTCCTGGCGTCCGATCGCAACCGGTTCGTGACAGGTGAAACGGTCATCGCCAGTGGCGGCGCGCTGATGCGATGAGACAACCCATCGGCGCCAGATCAGAATCCTCACGCGGGGTTCCCGTCCGGGCTGAGAACATCCGCCACTCGTTTGGCGAATTCGCGGCGCTCAAGGGCGTATCGCTTGATGTCGAGCCGGGCAAGTTCCTGAGCCTGCTTGGACCAAGCGGGTCAGGCAAGACCACATTGCTGCGCATTATCGCCGGGCTGCTGACCCCACGCTCGGGCCGTGTCTTCATCGGGAATCGCGACGTCACCCGTCTGCCGGCCGACAAGCGCCAGATCGGCTTTGTCTTCCAGAACTATGCGTTGTTCCCGCACCTGAACGTGTTTGAGAATGTCGCCTTTGCACTTCAACTCCGGCGCGTGCCGTCTGATCAGGTTCGTCAACGAGTGGGAAGCGCATTGGAAAAGGTGTTTCTGCATGGCCTTGATCACCGCTATCCAGCGGAACTCAGCGGTGGGCAGCAGCAGCGGGTTGCGCTGGCGCGGGCAATTGTCTTCGATCCGACTGTGCTGCTCATGGATGAGCCGCTGGGTTCGTTGGACAAGCGTCTGCGTCAGCAATTGCAGCTGGAGCTTCGTCGCCTGCAGCGTGAGGTCCGCATCACGACGATCTATGTGACCCACGACCAGGAAGAAGCGTTCACCATGTCCGACTTTATTGCGGTCATGGGACATGGCGAATTGCACCAGCTCGGTGCGCCCGAGGATGTCTATCGGCAGCCCGCCGACGACTTTGTTGCCAACTTTGTCGGTGACCTCAATTATTTCGAGGGACGGCTGGCACCCGCGGGCGAAGGTCAAGCCATGCTTCGCACCGACAGCGGCCTCACGATTCGTGTGGACGCGAACGGCTCCGGTGCGTCAGGAGCCCAGATCGGCTGCGGGATTCGACCAGAGCTGGTGCAAGTGGGCGGTGGCATCGCTGGCGACAACCGCTATGATGCGCTGGTACGCACACTGACGTTCCGAGGCAGTCATTACTGGGCGGAACTGCTGTTGCCCTCGGGCGATGCCGTGATTGCGATGCTGCCCAGCGCTTCGAGTGTCGTTGAGGGCGACAATGTTGTCGTCGGTTGGGATGCCGCTGCGATGCGAATCTTTCCTGCACGGTGATCGGGACAGTCGCATTGCCCGGCGAAATGGGGGGAGGCCAAAAGCGATGAGTATTGCCACAAGAGTTGCCCGATACACGCGAACGGCGGCAGGACTATCAGCCCTGTTGCTGCTGAGTGCCGGCGCCTACGCCGCCGATCGGCAGAGTATGATCGAGCAGTTTCCTGCCGATGTACGGCCTTTGCTGACAGCGGATATTCCAGACGATGTGGTCGCGTCGCTGCTCAAGGTGAGGCAACAAGGAGCCAATACCTTGGTGCTCAACAACTCTGGCGGCGAATTGTACAAGGGCGAGCAGATTGCCTATTTGAACAACTGGCAGAAGATCACCGGCTGGACGATTAAGGACCTGGCGCCTTCGCCGGATCCAGGGCAGGTGCAGGCTCAGGCCGAGTCAGGGCACCCGCAGTTCGACATCTTCGAAACCGGCTCGAACGGCGACGCTCTCGCCGAGGAAAAGGCAGGCCTGCTGCAGCCGCTCGACATGACGCTGCTCAACCCGCGCATCGCCAGCTTCCCGGCGAACGCAGGATATCAGCATACCGACCACTGGGTACAATATGGCTTCTTCGGCGTGCTGCTGATTTGGGACACGCGCAAATGGCCGATGACCGGCGAGCATCCGACAACGCCGAACGATCTCTTCGATCTGGCCAAATTCCCTGGCAAGCGGTGCCTGTTCAAGTTCCCCGAGTACAGGCGGCACGCTTGAATATCCATTGCTGGCCGACGGGGTTCCAGCGGACAAGCTCTATCCTCTCGACGTCGATCGTGCATTCAAGAAGCTGGATTCCATCAAGAGCAGTGTTGTCTGGTGGAGCAGCGGAGCCGAATCCGTACAGCGGATCGTCAATGGCGATTGTGCGATGGGCGTCACTTGGCATGGCCGTCCGGCCCTGCGTCTGAAGGACGATCCGAGTGCGCCAATCGGCGTGAGCTGGAAGGGCGTTCTGCTGACCAACTCCGGTTGGGCATCACCCAAAGGTGCCAAACACATGGATGCGGTCAACTCGCTGATCGCCTATGACTTCACCCCGCAGAACCAGTGCCGGTTCATCAATACAATTGGCTATGGCATTCCGATCGATCCAAGTTGCATCGATGAATTTGGCAAGACCTGGGCGGTCACCCAGGAGCATCGTTCGGTTGCTGGAGCGCAGCAGGATGCGAAATATTACATGGAGCACATCAAGGAGCTGATCGCCAAGTTCAATGCCTGGATCACCTCCTGATCATCCTGTCGCGCCGCGGATGCTCAGGCGCCGATGAGTGAGTCCGAGATAGCAGCGCCGTTCGGCAGAATGGCGCTGCTGCCCTCCACGCGCCGGAACCTGACCGGCCTGCTGCTGCTTGCCCCAAGCATGGCGGTGCTGCTGCTGCTGTTTGTCTTTCCGCTTTTCATCGTGCTGTCCCGCAGCTTCAGTGACCCTGTGCCGGGCGTACAGAACTATACGGCGCTTTGGAGCTCTGTCGCCTTTCGCAACATCCTCATCAATACCTTCCAGATCGCAGCGTGGACGACGGCGATATGCCTGGCAGTCGGCTATCCGTTCGCCTATCACCTGTCTCGACTGCCGCGGCGTCTGGGCCAAACGCTGTTGGCCGTCTGCCTGGTTCCCTTCTTCACCGCGATCCTCGCGCGGCTCTACGCGTGGACGATTATTCTCGGCGATGCCGGCGTCATCAACACGTATCTCACGCGCTGGGGCATCCTGCAGCATCCTATCGGACTGCTGTTCAACCGCACTGGTGTGGTGATCGGGATGGTCCATGTCATGCTGCCATACATGATCATCGTGCTCTATTCGGCGATGATCGGCATCGACCGCGCCCTCATGGACGCGGCCGCCAGCCTCGGCGCGAGCCCTCTCGGCGTCTTCCGACGGGTCTTTCTGCCGCTGTCGCTTCCTGGCACCTATGCCGGCTGTCTTCTCGTGTTCATCATATCGCTCGGCTTTTTTGTCACGCCAGCGGTCTTGGGCGGCGGCCGTGACGTCACAATTGCTACGTTTGTCCGCCAGGAGATTGGCGTGCTCGATTGGGGCGCTGCCACGGCAATGGCAACGGTGCTGCTGATCGTCACAATCGCGCTCTTCGTTCTGTTGGATCGTGTGTTTGGCACCGAACGGCTGCTCGTCGGTGGCCTGCGAAAATGATCAGCCGGAGGATATTTCTGGCGGCGGCGAACGCTGGCCTTTGGATACTGGCCATTCTGGTGCTGCTCTTTCTGGTGTTTCCACTGATCGTGGTCGTGCCGGAGTCGTTCAGTCCAAGCGCCATCCTTCAGTTCCCGCCAACGGGCCTGTCATTGCGCTGGTACCAGGATTTTTTTGGTGACTCATCGTGGCTTGAAGCACTTTGGTTGAGCATCAAGCTGGGGCTGGCCGTGGCTGTGCTGGCGACCTTGCTCGGTCTGGGCGCCGCGGTGGCACTGGTGCGCTTCGTGAGCTTCGGCAAAGGACCTATCCGCGCGCTTGCCCTGTCGCCGTTGATTGCCCCGGTGATCGTTACCGCCATCGGCCTGTTCGACATCATGACGCGGCTTGATCTGGTCGGCACGTTCCTCGGTCTGCTGCTGAGCCATACGGTGCTCGCGCTGCCTTTCCCTTTCTTCATTCTCGAGAACGCGCTCAAGTCCATCGATCCCAACCTGGAGGATGCTGCCGTCAGCCTGGGCGCAAGCCGGCTTCGCGCGTTTTGGAAGGTTGCGGTACCGCTGATCCTCCCCAGCCTCTTCGGCGCGGCGTTGTTTGCCTTCCTGGCTTCCTGGGATGAAGTGGTGATCGTGCTGTTTGTCGGTGGTGCGCTGCTGCAAACTCTGCCGGTGCAGATGTTCCAGTTCCTGACGACGGAAGTCCGGCCGACGATTGCAGCGGCCTCCACCATGCTGATCGCGGCTCTCCTGCTTGTGTTCCTGACGTCAAGGATCGTCAGGATGCGCCGGATGCCTGCGGCGCAGCGCACGGGGTGACCGCCGCCGCCGACAGAACACAGGGATGGTCGTAAGCGGAGCAAGCCGATGAAGAAGCCCTTGCTCGTCATAGACGGCGATTCCTTCGCACATCGTGCCTTCCACGCCTTGCCGAAATCGATCAGGCGCGCCGGCGGTCGCGGCGGTGGTGCAATCGTCGGGTTCGCTAATTTCTTGCTGCGCCTGTTCGAGACTGAAGAGCCGCGAGCAGTGCTGGTCGGCTGGGACACGCTCGGTTCGCCGACCTACCGCCAGCGCCTCTTTCCTGATTACCAAAGCGGGCGGGTGTTCGACGATGAACTGGTCGACCAACTGGAAGTGTTGCCCCAGTTCGTCGCCGCGTGTGGTTTTGCCAACGCAAAGTCGCCGGGCTACGAGGCTGACGACTTTCTCGCTGCGGCCGTGGCGAAGGAAGAAAGCCGCGGCGGCACCGTGCTGGTAGCCAGCGGGGATCGCGACGCGTTTCAATTAGCCTCCGCTGCCACCACGATTCTCCATCCCCTGAGGGCCGGCGAAATCGCGCGCATTGGACCTGCGGAGGTGCGCGAGCGCTATGGCGTCGAGCCGAGGCAAGTGCCTGACTTCATCGCACTCCGAGGTGATCCTTCGGATAAGCTGCCAGGCGCTCGAGGCGTGGGTCCGAAGGGAGCCGCAGCCCTGCTGTCTCGCTACAGTACACTGGAAAAAGCCTTGGTGGATAAGCGCCTCACGCAGCAGGCCGACGAATTGCGGCTGTTCAAGAAGATCGCGACGATGGATGCTGCCGCGCCGCTGCCCGCGCTCGACAACCAAACGCCCCATTGGGACCAAGCGGCTGTGCTGGCTCGTGAATGGGATCTCGACCACCTCGCGCGCCGGCTCGGGGAACTCCGTGGGCCCAGAGCCAGTCCGGCTGCCGTTCGCGCGCCGAAAAAGGCGGCGTCGCGTGGCCGAAACTCAAAGCAGACGCTGAAAATCGCCACGCTCAACATCAACAACGTGAACCGTCGGCTCCCCAATCTGGTGTCCTGGCTCAAGACCTCCGGACCCGGCGTGGTATGCCTTCAGGAACTCAAATGTACGGATGATGCCTTCCCAGTGGCCGCAATGCATGCCGCTGGGTACGATGCCATCTGGCGTGGACAGCGAACATATAACGGCGTCGCAATTCTCACAAACCTCGGCGAACCGCAGCTGACGCGAGACCGCTTGCCGGGCGATCCGGAAGACAAGCAGAGCCGCTATATCGAGGCTGCGGTCAAAGGCGTTTTGATCGCATCGATCTACCTTCCCAACGGCAATCCCCAACCGGGTCCCAAGTTCGACTACAAGCTTGCCTGGTTCGAGCGTCTTATTGCCCACACCAAGAGCCTCTACAAATTGGATGCGCCTGTCGTGCTGGCCGGTGATTTCAACGTTGTGCCGACCGATCGGGATATCTATCCAAGCAAGTCCTGGTCGAAGGATGCGCTGCTACAACCGGAGAGCCGCAAATGCTTTCGCCGACTGCTCGCACAAGGTTGGGTTGACGCAGTGCGTATCAGCCACCCTGACGAACCCATGTACACGTTCTGGGACTATAAGCGCGACCGATGGCAGCGGGATGCGGGACTACGCATCGATTTCATCCTGCTGAACAAGGTAGCCGCCGACCGCCTCATTGCAGCTGGCGTCGATCGCAGCGTGCGCGGCGAAGAGGGCGCCAGCGATCATGCACCCACATGGGTGACGTTGCGCCAACCGTGAAAGCAGCGTCGCGAATGATGGTCTATGCCGAACCGGCTAGACCAATATGCGCGAATATGCCGGCCATCACCACGCAGCCGAGGCGCCGAGCACTGGACGAATGGAGTTTAGCGCGGCTGACAGCGTTTCGAACTTTTCCACCTGAACGTATGGTCCGACCGTCATCTTGATCCAGGTCGACAGGCCTTTCGGCTGGTGGATCAGGTAGGTTGGCCGGCTGTTTGGATTTTCGACGACAGCGATCTTGCGAAGCAGCGTCGGGTCGTCCGAACGGCGCGCGCACACGTAGGCGCCAGCAATATCACCGGCAGATGCCAGCCATTCGCAAACCAGCCCCCGCTCGTCGTCGGACAGCTCGCGGGGGGGAAACGTAAGCAGGACGGCATTCGCATCGGCCGGCATACTCTACAGCGTAGGCGCCGGGGTATTTCACCACGGTTGCAGATGCTGCGCCGCCACCCTGTGGTCTCTACCCCATCATTCCGGTTCCCGGGTCCGCTCCGGCCATCGCCGTCTTTGTAATCTGGCAGACAATCTCAAGTTGGTGCAGGGTCAACGATGCCATCGGAGCCAGAACAATGATTGCGTGGGTGGAGTCACAGGATACGCCAGTAATCGCCGTGTTGGTCTTTGGGTTTTGCTATTTGCTGGCCATGGTCATATTTGCCATCGGAGCGATCGTTTCTCGTTCCGCGCTGGCCCGTCACCTCAATGCGACGACGCCGGCAATGCTGACGCCGCTCGGTGTGGTCACCGAACTCGTCATTGCTTTCCTGGCTGCGCGCGTTTGGGCCAACGTCGATCATGCGCACGCCTATGTTGCTGAAGAGGCGAGCGAAATCCGAGGGATGGCGCTGCTCGTCGAAGTGTTGCCGGCAGACGTGCGAGCCGAGCTGCGCGGCGAACTCGGCCGCTACATCCAGTTCGTCGAAGCAGAGGATTGGCCATCCATGCTGCAAGGACATGCGAGCCTTAGAAAATTGCCCGAGGGTTTGCCTGACGCTCTAACGACGCTTTTGACCTTCGTTCCTCAGCAACCTGGTCAGCAGGTTGCGCAGGAACATGCGGTACGGGCGATTGAACGTGCTCTTCAAGCCAGACGGAACCGGATCATCCTGAGCCAGGCGGCAATCGCTCCGGCACAGTGGGCCGTCATATTTTTACTCGACGCCTCCATACTGCTGACGATTGTGATGCTGCATATCGGGCGAAACACAACCACGGCGGTCAACCTTTTCGTTTTTTCCACTGCGGTGGGGGCCTGCGTTGTCTTGCTCATGATCAATGACCGCCCTTTCGGGGCAGGCGGCATAACGGTAATGCCGAATACGCTGCAAGAAGTTCACCTCGAGTGAGCCTTCAGTATCTGGGACCGCGCCGGACCAGGCCGCAGCGCTATGTTGACACGCCATGGAGCGTCGGAAGCCGGCGGACCGATCCATCGGTGCGGCGCAATCAGGCTGCATTTTCGGGCAGCTAAAGCGAAGAAGTGCCGCAATCACAATATGACAATACAAAGCAATAGCCAGCCACCGCCCATCGTCTGATTGGCGTTATTTGGCCCCGGATGGGCTTTGCGATTGCAAAGGCGGCCATAACGGAGGACCATTGCGTGCCTACAGGGGAGGCGCGGGTGCGGGGATTCGCGATACACGGGGCGGCTCAGGGGACGCAGTCGAGATCCGGGGAGGATCTATGAGCGACATTCAGGTTGCCAGGCAGATTCGTCTCGCACAACGCTCGCCGTCGATGAGCAAAGAAGCGGATCAGCCGCGACACGCCTTCCGTCTGACGCAGCATCGCTGGCCCGCGCTGTGCGCCGTCATGTTGCTCGCCGCCTGTCAGCGCACCGGTGTGCTGGATCCACAGGGGCCGATCGCGTCGGCCGAGCAGCTCCTTCTGCTCAATGCGACCGCGATCATGCTCGTCGTCGTGGTCCCTGTGATCTTGGCCACCCTGGCGTTCGCCTGGTGGTACAGATCGTCCAACCTCCGCGCGATGCGCAGCTCAGATGAGTCATTCGAAGGCCGCATCGAGCTCGTCGTCTGGTCCATTCCAACCTTGACCGTGATCCTGCTGGGTGGGGTCATCTGGATTGGTTCCCATCAGCTCGATCCACGAGCGGCGATCCCCGCGAAGGCCGGCCCGTTGCACGTCGATGTCGTGGCGCTCGATTGGAAATGGTTGTTCATCTATCCGGAACAGGGTGTTGCTTCCGTCAACCAGCTCGTCATTCCCGCCGGAACGCCAGTCGAGTTTCGACTCACCTCGGCGACGGTGATGAACTCGTTCTTCGTGCCGCAGCTCGGCAGCCAGATCTACACAATGGGCGGCATGACCACGCACCTCAGCCTTCTCGCCAATGACCCGGGGGAGTATCCCGGCTTTTCGGCAAACTTCAGCGGCGATGGCTTTTCCTGGATGCGGTTCGTTGTCAAATCGGTGCAGGCTTCGGAATTCACCGCCTGGCTCGGCAAGGCGCGCGGCGCTGGGACGACCCTCGACGAGGCAGCCTACACCGAGCTGGCAAAGCCGAGCAGGGACGTCTCACCCAGCACTTTTCGGTTGGCCGACCCGAAGCTGTTCGAGCGTATCATCGACCGGACGACGGCAAGTGTGTCCGGAAAGACAGGGGTCGGCGCGGCGGCTTTGCACCCACCGCTGAATCAGGCGGGAGGTTGATATGCTGGGAAAACTGAGCTGGGCAGCAATTCCGTTTGGCGAACCGCTGCCGCTGGTCGCCGGAGCAGTCGTCGTCATCATCATACTGGCAATACTCGCATTCATCACCGTGAAAGGCTGGTGGCCCTATCTGTGGCGCGAGTGGCTGACAAGCGTCGATCACAAGCGTATCGGCGTGATGTACGTGGCCCTCGGCCTGGTCATGTTGCTGCGCGGATTCAGCGATGCAATCATGATGCGCTCGCAGCAGGCGATCGCCATTGGTGACGCGCAGGGGTACCTTCCCCCCGAGCACTACGACCAGATCTTCTCGGCGCACGGCACGATCATGATCTTCTTCGTCGCGATGCCACTTGTCATCGGACTGATGAACTTCGCCGTGCCGCTGCAGCTAGGTGTGCGTGACGTCGCGTTTCCTGTGCTCAATTCGGTCGGCTTCTGGCTGACGGCAACAGGGGCACTCCTGATCAACATGTCGCTCGTCATCGGTGAGTTCGCGCGCACCGGTTGGATGGGCTACCCACCGCTCTCCGAACTCGCATTTTCGCCAGATGTTGGCGTCGATTACTATCTGTGGTCACTGCAGATCTCCGGTATCGGCACCTTGCTGACCGGCGTCAATTTCGTGACGACGATTTTAAAACTGCGTGCCCCAGGCATGACTTATTTCCGTATGCCGGTGTTCTGCTGGACCGCGCTTGCCTCAAGCCTGTTGATCGTCGCCGCCTTTCCGATCCTGACCGCCACATTCATGATGTTGCTGTTGGACCGCCACCTCGGCATGCATTTCTTCACCAACGATGCCGGCGGCAATCAGATGATGTACGTCAATCTGTTTTGGGCGTGGGGTCATCCCGAAGTCTACATCCTGATCCTGCCGATGTTCGGCGTCTATTCAGAGGTGGTCGCGACCTTTTCCGGCAAGGGTCTGTTCAGTTACCGATCGATGGTTTGGGCGACGCTCGGGATTTGTATTCTGTCCTTCACGGTCTGGTTGCACCACTTCTTCACCATGGGCGCGGGTGCCGACGTCAATGCTTTCTTCGGCATCATGTCGTCGATCATCGCGGTGCCGACTGGGGCCAAGGTGTTCAATTGGCTGTTCACGATGTTCCGTGGACGGATCGTGTTCCAAACATCGATGCTGTTTTCCATCGGCTTCATCGTCACGTTCGTCATTGGCGGCCTTACCGGCGTGTTGCTGGCCGTACCGCCGGTTGATTTTGTGCTCCACAACAGTGTGTTCCTGGTCGCGCATTTTCATAATGTCATCATCGGTGGCGTAGTGTTCGGCGCGCTGGCGGGGATCAACTACTGGTTCCCGAAAGCATTCGGCTTCACTCTCGATGAACGCCTCGGCCACGCCAGCTTCTGGTGCTGGCTCGTCGGCTTCTATCTCGCCTTCACGCCGCTCTATGCGCTCGGCCTGATGGGCATGACGCGTCGCCTGGAGCACATACCGGATGCAGGCTGGCGGCCGTTGCTGTTGGTGGCAGAGCTTGGAGCGCTGGTTATTTTCAGCGGCATTCTCTGCCAGATCGCGCAGCTCTATGTCAGCATCCGCACGCGTGAACGCCGGCTCGACCGGACCGGCGATCCATGGAATGGCCGGACGCTGGAGTGGTCGACCTCTTCGCCGCCGCCTGCCTATAACTTTGCAGTGCTGCCTACGGTCGAGACGATCGACGCGTTCTGGCACATGAAGCATACCGGGCAGCCGGTCTCCCGTCCGGCCTATCAGCCGATCGAAATGCCGCGCAACAGCCCAGCCGGTTTCATCACCGCTTTCTTCGCGGTCATCATGGGCTTTTCGCTGATCTGGCAGATTTGGTGGTTGGCGATCCTGGGCTTCCTCGCCGCCGCAGTGGTGGTCCTGATGGCCGGTTGGAGCATCGAGCGTGAACATGAGACCTCGGCCGATGAGATCGCTCAAATCGAACGGTCGCGGTGAGATGAGGCAGCCCGCATGACGATCGCAACAGTCGACAGTGCTTCAACCGCGGTGCCAACCGAGCTGGTGCGTGGGCGCGGCGGCGGTGGGCCGGCAACCAAGCGCGTTGTCGTCGCTTACGGATTCTGGATCTTCATCCTCAGCGACATGGTCATGTTCTCGGCGCTGTTCGCGGCCTACGCGGTCTTGTCTGGCAATACAGCGGGCGGACCGGGCGGGGCAGCGCTGTTCAATCTGCGCAACGTCTTCATCGAGACGATGTGTCTGTTGTTGTCGAGCTATACCTGCGGGCTCGGAGCGTTGTCCGCTGAACGGCGTCAGATGGGACTGTTCCTGATCTTCGCAGCCCTGACGTTCGTGCTAGGCGCGACATTCCTGTTCATCGAGGGCTCGGAATTCGCCGGCATGGTGGCAAAGGGCGCCGGCCCATCACGCAGCGGCTTTCTGTCTGCCTTCTTCACTTTGGTCGGCACACACGGCATCCACGTTACCAGCGGATTGATCGCGCTCGTCTATCTGGTGGCCCAGGTAATCGTCAAAGGCCTGCACCCCGCTGTGCTCCGGCGCTTACTGTGCTGGAGCCTCTTCTGGCACGCCTTGGACATCGTCTGGGTCGGCGTCTTCACCTTGGTCTATCTGATGGGAGACTTTCACTGATGGACGGTCCCGAGCGCGTATTCGACGACCGTACACCGGGCGTCGAAGAACATGAGTTTACCGCCAGTTACGTATCGTACTCGGTCGGACTGGGCCTCGCGGTCCTGACGACAATCGTCTCTTTCGTTGTGGCGCAGACCAATCTTCTATGGGCCCCAGGCATTCCCGTCGGGCTGATCGTGCTCGCCTTCGCGCAGATCGGCGTTCACCTGGTTTTCTTTCTGCACCTTGGCAGCGGGCCAGACAGCACGAACAATGTTCTGGCCCTCGCCTTCGGCATGCTGATCGTCTTCCTCGTCATCACCGGCTCTGTCTGGATCGTCGCCAATCTCAACAGCAACATGATGCCGTAGTCTGCGCGGTAAGCGAGGCGAGCCGCCTAGCGGGCAACCTGCGCGGTCGCCAGGCGGATGTCGCGCACGGCGAATACAGCACTGGCAGCCAGCAGACATGCCACGCCGATCGCGAGATAGGCGGGCAGGTAGGTTGCCCAAACATCGCGCGATACTCCGCTAGCGAAGGCGGAGACCGCGCCGCCGACCTGATGGCTCGCAAAGATCCAGCCGAATACAATCGGCGCATTGATCGGGCCGAAATGCTGTGCCGCGAGCTTCACCGTCGGCGGCACCGTGGCAATATAATCCAGGCCAAAAAAGGCGGCGAAGAGCGACAAGGAGACGACATCGAAGTTGCTCAACGGCAGCCACAGCAGGGATAACCCGCGCAAGCCGTAATACCACGCCAGCAGCACCCGGTTGTCGAAGCGGTCGGACAGCCAGCCGGAGCAAATGGTGCCCGCGAAGTTGAACACGCCCATCAGCGCCAGGAACGAGGCCGCGGCCACAGCCGTCACACCGTTATCGGCACAGAACGGAATGAAGTGTTGCCCGACGATCCCGGACGTTGACAGACCGCAGATGAAGAACGTGCCGGCCAGTACCCAGAAAATGCGCGTCGCCACAGCCTCGCGCAGCACTGAAAAGCTCAGGCTGATGGCATTCTCCGCCGAGCCCAGCGCGGGCGGAGTGATCTTATCCGCGCCAAGAGGGGCTAGACCGACGTCAGCCGGCCAATCGCGCGCGAAGAGTATGTAGAGGACCGCGCATGCGCCGGCGCCGATGATCGCGGGCAGCACCGCCATGCGCCAGCCGTAGTGTGTGGCAAGCCATGCAGCGGCCGGCACGAAGCTTAGCTGCCCGGCAGCGAACGCCGCGGTGAGAATACCCATGGCGAGGCCGCGTCGCGCGGCGAACCACCGATTGGCTACCGTGGCGGATAGCACCAGGGCGCCCATTCCAGCTGCGGTGCCGAGCAAGAGCCCAAACGTAACCAAAAGCTGCCATCGTGCGCTCACCTGCGTCGTTCCAAGCAGCGAGACTGTCGTCAAGGTGGCTGCGGCAATCACGATGCGGCGCAGCCCATAGCGCAGGATCAGCGCACCCGCGAATGGCGCGACCACGGCGAACACGATCAGCATCAAACCCATGGCGCTGGAGACGTCGGAGCGCACCCAACCGAATTCGGCGATCATCGGCAGCAGCAGCACGCCAGGCAACGTGGTGGCCGCCGAGGTGCAAACGGCCGATAGGAACGTGAGTCCTACCATCACCCAACCGTAATGGATGCCGTGGCGGGTGAACCATGGCACAAGCGAGGTCGCGAGCATGGCATCCTCCAGTTCCAGGGACCGCGCGCCCCTCCTCGAACACGGAAACCAACACAAATTTCGCGGTAGATGTCGTGTCCGTATCAACTTTGCCGGTTGAGATCAATGCGCACAAACGTGCGCTATCGGGCGCGGATTCGGTTGCGGCCGCGCGTGCCAAACGGGCCGCACACTGGCTGCGGTACCCGGCCTCTATGGAAGAGGCGAGCGCACCGCGTTATTTGCCGCGGGCTCGCCTATGACCTCGACCTCCTTATCTTTAAGCGATGACGCGATCGCCGCGATTACGGCGTAGGCTGCCACCAGCAGCATCACGTCTCCCGCGGCATCAAGCAGAGCGTGTTCGTTGGCGCCGATAGTGCTTTCATGCACACCGGTGGCTAGTTCCAGTCGCCAGCCCAGCAGCGCCGAGGCGCCCGCGACACCGGCGGCGGTGCCAAATGCCCGCATCAGGTTCAACAGCCCGCCAGCCTGTCCCGCATGGTCGGCGGGCGCGGCGGCCAGCGTCGCGCTGTTGTTGGGGGCGATGAATAGTCCAAGCCCGGCGCCATACGCCACCAAGCCGGCCGAAACAAAGAGCATGCTGTCTGGCGTTCCGGTGAACCACCAGCGAAGCCAAATCGCCGAGGCCACGCACAGCAACAGGCCGCCGAGCATCACTTGGCGTGGTCTTAGTTCGGCGGCAGTGCCGCTGAACGGCGCAACGACGCCGAGCGCCAAGGGCACCAGGGTAAGGCGGAGCCCCGCCGCCAGCGGTGAGTCGTGGTAGCCGCGCACCAGCGCGAACGACATCGCGAACAGCATCGAATACAGCATTGCGTAGGACAGCAGCACGGCGACCGTGCCGCCCGAGAACATTCGTGACCGGAACAGGCCCGGATGGATCAGCGGCACCCTTGTCCGTCTCTCCCGCCGGATGAATGCCGTAAACAATACGATTGCCGCCGCCGCGCAGCCGAGCACGCCGAACGAGCCCACACCCCACGCATTGAGCTTTGAGATCGCCAGCATCAGCGCGGTGAGTGCAGGGACCAAGAACAACGCGCCCACCCAATCGAGCGACGTACTGTCCGACAATCGATTGCTGACCGGCACGACGCACTAGCCGAGCACAGCACCCAAAGCCGCGAATGGCACGGTCACCCAGAAGATCCAATGCCAGCCTAGGCTGTTCAGCAGCACACCGCCGAGCGCCGGCCCGGCGCTGACCCCAACCGCTTGCGCGGCGGCGAACAGGCCCATCGCGCGAGCGCGGCGCTGGGGACCCGCGGCGGCGACAAGGATAACGACACTATTGGCTCCGAGTAACGCGCCGCTGACCCCCTGCAGAACGCGGAACGCGATCAGCCATGGCAGATCCGAGGCAAAGCCGCACAACGCTGAGAACAGACCAAACAGCGCGAAGCCGAGGATGTACATCAGCTTGCGCCCTGCTATCTCGGCCAGCCGCGCATAGATCGGAAGCGTGGCAGCGAACGCGAGGCTGTAGGCGACGGCGACCCAGCTGACCTCGTTCAGTGGGCTATCGAACGCAGACTCGAGTTTCGGCAGCCCCAGCTGCACGATGCTGGCATCGACCTGTCCGGCGAAGGCGCCGAGACAAGCGACAGAAACGACGAGCCACGGATAGGCAGCAAGCTGGGTCAAGGCGCGGAGCGGGGATGGTTCGGGCAGAAGTGGACGCCGGCTGTGCTCCGCGTCGGGGTGCGCGTTCATACTGGGCCCCTTTTTTCGCCTCAATAGCAGAACGCGCGTCCACATAAACAGCGCGCGACTGTGATGCTAGTTCTGCAACCTTTAAAGACGATCCAGGTTTTATCATGCGCAGCTGGTCCAGAGGCGTCGTTGACGCGGAGGCGGATGCGGCATCACATGAGTTCAGACCCCTTCCAGGGCTTAGCCCCTGAACGCTCAACGACAGACAGCCAGAAGCTGCTGAGCCTGGCACTTGATGCATATCTCGGAGGATATGTTCAGGTAGCGCAGGATCTCACACGATTGGCGAATGAGTTGGATCAAGCAGGCCGCTGTACCCGGCTTGCCGCCGTCGCGAGGGTGATTTTAGCGCGCGCCAAGAAGCCGGGTCAGGGGTTCGATACATTGCTGGATCAACTTGATCTGTCCGAAGTGCCAGTCGAAACGTTGCGGAACGAGTTCGCCGGCCGAGACCAGTAGACCGTGCCCCGAATCTGCTGAGCGCAAGCGGCGCGAACCTGGCTTGTCTCTGGCTTGTCTAGTGCGCTCCCGCCCCATCTCCCGCGGATTGCCGCATCAGCACGGCTGCGACGATGGCCAACAAAAGCGTGCAGCCCATGATGAAAAACGTATCGCCGTAAGCCAGGAAGTAAGCCTGGGCCCGTACCGCCCGCCCGACAGCCACCACCGCATCATGCCAGGCACTTGCCGGATCAGCTGTGCCGGAAGCCAGGAAATGCTGTTGCAGCATGGCCAATCGCTGCCGTGTCGCCTCGTTGAACAGCGACACCTCGGGAGTGATGATCGATGAGTGGAACTGCTCGCGGCGCGTGAGCAGCGTTTGCAGCGCGGCAATGCCGATGGAGCCACCGAGGTTGCGCATCATGTTGAACATGGCCGAGGCCGATCCGGCATTTTCCTTCTCAATTCCACCGGTCGCCAGCACGGACAGTGGCGTCAGGACCAACGCCTGACCGATGGCACGCACCAGGTTCGGAATCAGCAGTTGAGCGCCGCTATAATTCTGATTGACGCTGATGTTGAGGAAACAGCTCGCCGCGAATAAGCCAAGTCCCGCCGCGACCAGCAGGCGGCTGTCGAACCGGCGCATCAGGCGCGGCACGAGCGGGATCAGCACAAGCTGCGGCAACCCGGTCCAGGCGAGGACCTCGCCAACCTGCTGCGCATTGTAGCCTTGCGTCTGCGACAGATAGCTCGGCAGCAGGAAGACCGATCCGTACAGCGCCATGCCAAGGATGACATTGGCCACGCTGCCAAGACCGAAGTTGCGGCGCATCAACAACCTCAGGTTCAGCAGCGGCCGCTCGGTGGTCAGCTCGATCCAGAGGAACAGGCCAAGCGCGACCGCCGATACCAACGACAGACGCACGATAAACGGTGAGCCGAACCAGTCGTCCTTGTTGCCTTCCTCCAATACCGTCTGCAATGAAGCGAGCCCGATTGCCATCGCCGCGATGCCTGGCCAGTCGCCATCCCGGAGCATGCGAAGCTGCATCGGCGCACGCGGCAAGGCCGGCAACAGCACTGCCAACATGATCGCGCCAGGCACCAGGTTCACGTAGAAGATGTACTGCCAGCCATAGGTTTCCGTCAGATAGCCACCGATTGTCGGACCGATCGCGGGGGCGAAGGTGGCGGACAGTGCGAACATCGCCAGCCCAGTCGGCTGCTTCGATCGCGGCAGCATGGTCAGCGTGATCGTGAAGGCCAAAGGGATCAGCACGCCACCGAAGAACCCCTGAAGCGCGCGTAGTATGATCATCTGCTGAAGCGTCGATGCATGCGCGCACGCAACCGACATCACCAGAAACAATACGGTATTCGCCAGCAGATAGCGGCGTAGCGAGAAGACTGGCGTCAGGAAGCCGGTCAGCGGTATCACCACGATCTCCGCCACCAGATACGACGTGGATATCCAGCCGCCGTCGTCGATCCCGGCGCCGATCGCGCCCTGGATATCAGGCAGCGATGCATTGGTGATCTGAATGTTCAATACGGCAATGAACGCACCGATGATGGAGCCGATGACGGCGAGCCAGACCTTGAAGTCGACCTTGGGTTCGGGCGTGGCGGTGATTCCGGCGGCCATGGTTCAGCCTCGCCGGGTGTCAATCGTCGGCTCGACCGACATGCCGGGCCGCAACATCCCGGCCAGCGCGCTACCGTCCAAGGTGATCTTTACCGGAATGCGCTGCACGATCTTGGTGAAGTTGCCGGTCGCATTGTCGGGCGGCAGCAGCGCGAATTGCTGACCACTGGCCGGCGCTATGCTGTTGACCACGCCGTGCACCATGTGATCGGGGAATGTATCGACCGCGATCTCGACCGGCTGACCGGGGTGGACGTCGGTGAGTTGTGTCTCCTTGTAGTTGGCAACGACGTAAACCCCGTACAGGGGCACGATCGCCATCAACTGCGTGCCCGCCTGTACATATTGGCCAACGCGCAGTGTGCGGGCGCCGACAGTGCCATCCTGCGGTGCCGCGATCGTGGCATAGCTGAGATTCAGCCGGCCCTGCTGCTCCACTGCCTGGGCATGGGCAAGCGCCGCTTGCGCCTCGGCCTGGGCGGTGCGCAGCACGTCAACCTGCTGCTCCGCGCTCGTCAGCGTCGCCTGGGCACGCTGCACATCGGCCGCCCGTTGGATCAGCAACGACTGGTCTGTTGCGCTTGTTGCACGCTGCCGGCGCCCGTGCGCGCAAGATCGCTATAACGCTTTTGATCCTCGGCAGCGAAGCTGGCCGCTGCCCGTGCCGAAGCAAGTTGTGCCCCGGCCCCGTCGATCAGGGACTGCTGAAGTTGCAGTTGGGCGCCGAGATTGGCCACCTTGTGGTCAGCGGCTTGCCGATCGGCGATGGCCTGATCGAGGGCAGTCCGCAGATCTCGATCATCGATCTGCGCCAATATCTGCCCAGCCTTCACGGGCTGGTTGTCATTGACCAGGACGTCGGAAATGTAGCCGGCGACCCTCGGTGCGATGATGATCGAGTCAGCCTGGACATAGGCATCGTCCGTCGCGACCTGGAAGCGGCCGACCTGCCAGTAGTGCACCCCGTAACCAGCCGCGACAGCGATACCGGTGACCGCCGCCAGCCCCCAAAGTGCCTGTTTGAATGTTCGCCGTCCCCAACGGCTCGCGGTCCCAGCCGCGATGCTGGGAGCACGTTCGACAACCGCGCTCATTGCCCTCTCTCTCCTCGTTCCGGCAGCTTGATGCCGTATTTGAGCAAGCAAGATAGCTATGGGGATTTCTGCTTAAATTGGCTCCAGCAGATATTACTATTCCGAAAATCGATGAAATCGCTCTGGATCGTCCATCCCGGCGAACCCGCTCACGGACAATTCCTGATACAGAAGCCAAAAAACTTGATGCATCTCCGGCGCTATTCGTCAGTTAAACCGCAATGGACGTGCTTATCGTTGAACGCGACCGGCTGGTGGGTTCCATGCTCGCCGATACACTCGAGGCCGAGGGCATATCGGCCGCGCTCGTCTCCGATGAGGAGGCGTTGAAACTGCTGACGGTCGATGCCCCAAAGGTCGTGATCACCAGCATCAATCGAGGCCACAACGAGGATCTGACCGGCCTCGACATGGTCTCGGTTATGCGGCGCCAACGGCCTCAGTTGTGCGCCGTCTACCTCGCCGCGCTGTGGCCGGCGCGCTTGCGACGCAAGATGCTGGGCGCGCGCGAACGGTTTCTCACGAAACCATTTCCATTGGCGCAGATGATCCGTACCGTGCGGGAACTGCTCAATTCCAGACTCTGCGGTTAGCGGGAAGGCCGTCAGGGTCTGTCATCGATGCGGGATCGATAAGCAGTCCGCGGACCAGGCCCTGGGCATCTTGCGCGCGCCGGCACTTTCCCGCCTCGCGTTTCCCGATCGACGCTGCCACAACCGCGCTTGCAGTCGCTGTTCTGTTCAGCAACAGTTGGTTGTTGCGGCGCTTGCATTTCGCTTCCGCGGCGTTTGCCGCGCCCCGCGTTCCGGGCTGGAGGTGGTGCCGCATTATCCCATGACTTGCCGGAAAGTTGTCGGTTCGGAAAATGGGTTGCTGGCGGCGATTTTCACTCACACGTAGCTGGCAAGCTTAAGTCTCGCCGAGATCGCAACCCTTCGCCCAACCTCAGGAACCCACCATGATCGCCGCGTCGATAGCATTCGTCCTCAGCAACCTGCCTGCCTTTCTGTTCGTCGCGGCGTTGCTGATCGCCGCCCTCCAGCGAGCCTCCCGCTGGTCCACGCCCGAACGGTTCCTATCCTGGATCCTGCTCCTTCCTGTCGGTGTGACAGGTCTGTGGGCTGCTATATTTCACCTCTTTTTCCCGTCCGTCGCCGCGCAACTCATTGGCTGGCAAACCAGTCCGTTCCAGTTCGAAGTCGGCATGGCGGACCTGGCCATTGGGGTCACGGCCACGGTTTCCTTCTTCTGCAGCCTACCCTTCAAGGCGGCGGCGATCTGGGTGGCATCGATCTTCCTGTTGGGTGATGCCGTAGGCCATGTTCACCAGATGCTGGCGGCGGGAAATTTCGCACCCGGCAACGCGGGCGTGCCTTTCTTCACGGATGTCATTTGCCCGGCGCTGTTGATAGTGCTGCAGGTCTCCGCGTGGCGGCATTATCGCGCGGGTGAAAGACTAAGGCGGAGCGTTTAGGCCACGCTGCCCGCGGGCGACGTCAATCGCGGGATTGTGTCTCGTGATGCCCATCTTCGACCAAGATCTTGCGTTTGAAGTTGTGCAGGAGGAAATCGCTCATGCACATAACGACGATCCCTCGACAACAACTGTCGCTTGCACAATCGCCGCTTATACACGAACACCGCAGCCTGCCGGCCAGCATGAATGCGGCGCGGGGGCTGACATTTGCGAGCGCGATTGGCGCCTGTATTTGGGGTGCCGTTGCGGGCGCCGTGTGGTACCTCGTCTAGAAGCTCGCTTCCATCCGATATTAGATTACGAGCCCGCCATCGACGTGGAGCATTTGGCCCGTGATGTAACTGGCTTGCGGTGACGCAAGAAAGGCGATCGCCGCAGCGACCTCGTCTGGCAGCCCCACGCGCCCAAGCGGGACGGTCGCGATCTGCTGCCGCAGGCGCGCCGGGTCGATCGCGGCGTGCGCGCCAGGATCCTTGCGGATGAAACCCGGCACCACCGCGTTGACCGTCACGCTCGATGGTGCGAGTTCCATCGCCAGCGCGCGAACCAGCGCTTCGAGTGCAGCCTTTGCGGCGGCGGATGCCGCGAACGCAGGCATGTCGGTTCGAAAGGCGTGGGCGACGAAACTGGAAACCGCGACGACGCGCGCATTTTGCGCGCTGCGCAGATGCGGGATAGCGGCGCGCGCCAGACGGAAGAATGCGCCCTGGATCGCTTCCACCGAGGCGGTCATCGCGGCGTCGCTGAGTGTCGCGAACGGCGTGCGATCAGCGAAGCCCGCGTTACTCACCAGCACGTCGAGCGCGCCGAAACGTTCGACGGTCTCGGCGATCAGCGCATCGGCTGCGTCGCCGGCAGCGAGATCACTCAGCGCAACTTCCGCGTGCGCGCCTTTGGCACGAGCGGCGTCGGCAACTGCTTCGGCACCCGCGCGGTTCTTGCGCGTGTGGACGAGCAGCGAAAGACCAGGAGCGGCCATGGTCCGGCACACCGCGGCACCAATGCCGCTCGCGGCGCCGGTCACCAGAACGACCCGATTGCCTTGCATCTGCTTACACCACGTGCTGCGGCCGCAGCCGGCACATCTCGGCGTCGGCGTCGGTTTCGATCTGCACCGTGGAATGGCCGATGCCGAAGCGATCCCGCAACGCGGTGGTCACGTCGTGCAGCGATTGCTCCGCTGTTAAACTCTCGCAGACGAGATGCGCGGTGAGCGCGGTCTCAGTGGTGCTGAGACCCCAGATGTGCAGGTCGTGCACTTCCTGCACGCCGGGCAGCGATGCGAGATAGTCGAGCACCTCGTCGCGTGGCACGCCGTTCGGTACCGCATCCATGGCAAGGTCAAGCGATTCGCGCAGCAGGCTCCACGTGCCGATGAGTATGACAAGGGCGATGCCGATACTGGCCAGTGGATCGAGCCAGGACCACCCGGTCAGGCGCATCAGCAGTCCCGCGACCACGACGCCGGCGGAGACACCGGCATCGCCGGCCATGTGCAGGAACTGCGCGCGCAGGTTCAGATCCCCGTGGCGGCCGCGCATGAACATCAGCGCGGTGATGCCGTTCACCACGATGCCGGCGGCAGCGACCAGAATGATGATCAGTTCGGTCGAGGGTTGCGGCATGAACAATCGCCGTACCGATTCGACGCCAATGGCACCGACGCTGATCAGCAGGATCGCCGCATTCAACAGCACGGCGAAGATGGAGCCGCGCCCCCAGCCGTAGGTGCGACGTCGCGTCGGGGGCAGGCGGCCGAGCCAGGCGGCGCCCCAGCCGAGCAGCAGGCCAAGCACGTCGCCGAAGTTATGCACGGCGTCGGCCAGCAGTGCCATGGAGTTGGCGGCTATCCCAAACACCACACCAGCGATCACAAAAGCCAGGTTCAGGGCAGTGCCGAGCGCGAAGGCGCGATCGTAATGACCCTGTCCGGCATGGTCGTGGTGATGGTGATGCGAGTGGTTGTGCGGCATACCGCCGGATTATTGCACGAGTGCCGCTGCTCGCCACCCCAAACTTCACGCAGGGGTGATAACGCCGAAGCGATCACACAACGCTAAGCGCCCTGACATCGGCGATTGGCCAGCCAATCTGCTTCAGCCCGCCTCAATCCGATCGAGGAGCTGACTTCATCTCAATGCCCGGCAATTCGATCGCCGTGCTGCTCGCCTGGGCTGGCCACCAGCCGTTGCTGCAGGCAACTGCCATCGTGCTGGGCACCTTCGTTTTGGAGGATGCCGCAACGGTGCTGGCGGCGATGCAGGTGGATGAAGGCAAGCTTCCTGCGTCGCTGGCTCTGGCAGCGCTTTATGCCGGCATCATACTGGGCGATCTGGGGCTGTACGGTCTCGGGCGGCTATCGGCGAAGCTGCCGATGATCGCGCGCTATCTGCCGCCACACCGAACCGAAGCGATCCGTGCGTGGCTGCAAGGGCGCGTTTTCAAGGTGGTGCTCGCCAGCCGTTTCCTGCCCGGACTGCGTCTGCCGACCTACACGACGTGCGGATTTGTCGGCGCCGATCTTCGGCAATTCGCTTGCGCGGTGGTGATTGCAACGGTTTGTTGGACTTCGTTGCTGTTCGGCGCGTCGCTGCGCCTCGGGCAGGTGCTAATCGACCATTTCGGCGCATGGCGCTGGGCCGGCGCGGCGGGCTTCGCGGTGTTCGTGATTCTTGTTGGCCGGCTGACCGCATCCACTATGCAGAGCAAACGGCAATGAAGCTGGACACTGCGCTACGCATCGCCACGCCGGCGAGAAAGCCGGACAGGCCACTGTCCTTCTTCGAGTTCTGGCCCGATTGGCTGTTCTATGGTCCGGTCGCGGCACATTGGATCGCGCTCGGCATTCGCTATGGCGATTTCAGTCTCCCGACAGCGGCTAATCCCACGATGACCGCAGGCGGGCTGTGCGGCGAGTCGAAGCTGGAAATCCTCGATCAGCTATCGTCGCCGGCTCGCGAGCTGCTCGCGCCGTACGTGGGCTATGTAGGCAATGATGCCGGTGCGGCGGAACGCGCGATGGAGGATGCGGGGCTGGCCTATCCCGTGGTCGCGAAGCCGGATGTCGCGTGCAACGGCACGGGCGTACGGTTGATTGCCAACCGGGGCGATCTACAACGATATCTGACGCTGTTTCCAACCGGCGAGACGCTGTTGCTGCAAACCTTTATCGAGCATGAGGGCGAGGCCGGCATTTTCTACATGCGGCATCCCGATGATGCGAATGGGCGAATCACCTCGATCACCTTGAAGCATGCACCGATGGTGATCGGCGATGGCCGATCGACCCTGAAGCAGCTTGTGTTGGCAGACCCACGGGCAGGGCGTGTATCGCATCTTTACCTGCCACGGCTGGAGGCGCGGCTGCACGAAGTGCCGCAACAGGGCGAGCGCGTGCGGCTGGTATTCGCTGGCAACCACTGCAAGGGTTCGATCTTCGAGGATGGCTGGCATCTGGCGACGCCGGCGCTGACCGGCGCGTTCGAACGTATCGCGCGCGCAATTCCCGGATTCCATTTCGGCCGCATCGATGTGCGTTTCGCGTCGTTGCCATCGCTGGCGCGGGGTGAAGGGTTCCGCATCATCGAGGTCAACGGTGCGGGATCGGAGGCGACGCATATCTGGGATCCACGGACGAGACTCCTGGAGGCCTGGCGCGCGCAATTCTTTCACTATGCTGAAGCATTCCGCATCGGGGCGGCGAATCGAGCGCGCGGTTATGCGAGCAGCGGCCTCGGCACGATGTACCGGCTTTGGCGGCGGCAGAAACGGCTCATGGCGGCTTATCCAATGAATGACTGAGCATCGTCACATGAAGCTCGGATGACGGAAGTTTAATCGAGATGACAGCGCTTTAATCGCTCCACCGGGAGAACGTTCACCTCGCATGGCACATGTTGCTCGGGTCGATGCAGATCCCTGAAGGAGCAACAATGAGCCATTCGAACAATCGGTCGCCGAGGTTGTGGCGCCGCACGGCGCTCGTCGCCGTTCTGCTGGGCGGTACAGCACTGGGCGGGTTCGCCGCCGGTCATGCTGGCTTTGCCGCGACGGAGACACCAGCCGGTGCCCCGGTCAACCCGCCTGGCAGTATTCCAACGCCGCAAACCCTGCCCGATTTCACCAACCTCGTGACGCAGGTGAAGCCGGCAGTTGTTTCCATCACCACACGACTCTCGCCGCAGGCAGCCAGCGACGAAGAGGGCGATCAGATGCAGGGTCAGCAACAGTTGCCGTACCCGTTCAACCAGATGCCGTTCGGCGGTATGGGCCCGCACTCGCAGCAGCGGATGCACGCGGTTGAGGCACGCGGCTCAGGCTTCATCGTCGACGCCAACGGCACGATCGTGACCAACAACCACGTGGTGAAGGGTGCGAAGACCGTAACCGTCACGCTGGACGATGGCAGCAAGCTGCCGGCGAAAGTGTTGGGCGTTGATCCGCGCACCGATATCGCCGTGCTGAAGGTCAAGGCGGACAAGCCGCTGTCGTATATTCAGCTTGGCAACTCGACGAATGTGAAGTCGGGCCAGTGGGTCGTGGCCATGGGCAATCCATTCGGGCTCGGCGGTACGGTCACTGCCGGTATCGTTTCGGCAAGCGGCCGCGATATCGGCTCCGGACCATACGATCAGTTCATCCAGATCGATGCGCCGATCAACCAGGGCAATTCGGGTGGTCCGCTGTTCACGCAGGATGGCAAGGTCATCGGCATGAACACGGCGATCCTGTCACCCTCGGGTGGTTCGGTCGGCATCGGCTTTGCCATTCCGTCCGACATGATCCGCACGGTCGTGGCACAGCTTGAAAAGACCGGCCACGTGACCCGTGGCTATATCGGCGTGGAAGCGCAGCAGGTCAGCGACACCATGGCGAAGGCGATGCATCTGAGTGCGAACTCCGGTGCGCTGCTGGCTGGCGTGCAGCCCGATGCACCTGCGGCGCATGCCGGGCTGGTGCCGGGCGACGTGATCACCGCGGTGAACGGCCAATCGGTCAAGAACCCGCGTGATCTGGCGGTCGATGTCGCGGCAGTGTCGCCGGGTGACGAAGCCAAGCTCGACGTGCAGCACAACGGCGAGGCCAAGACGATTTCCGTCAAGGTCGGGCAGATGCCGAACGAGCAGGTGGCGAGCAATGAGAAGAGCGGGGAATCATCGCAGGGCCGTATCGGCCTGGCGCTGGCGCCGCTGTCGCCTGATCTGAGCAACCAGCTCGAGGTGCCCGACGGCACGCACGGTGCAGTGGTGCGTGAAGTGCAGCCTGGCTCTCCGGCCGATCAAGCCGGCCTGCAGGCAGGCGACGTCATCGTTGGCGTCGGCGATAAGCAGGTTGGCTCGCCGTCCGAAGCGGCCAGCGCGATCCGCAATGCGACCAAGGATCACGCTGTCGCGCTGCGCATCATCCGCAACGGCGCGCCGGTGTTCGTTGGTGTCAATATGGATCAGAGTTCCGAGGGCTAAAGCCTAACTCACCACGAAACCCTCTCCGTCCTGCAGGGCGGAGAGGGTTTCTTTTTTTCAGCGTTCTTCGCGCCAGAGGCCCAGGGCATGTTGCACCGGGCGATCAGAGAAACTGAACAGCACCGCTTCGCTGGACGTGCGGTGGCGGTGCCAGTGCCAGCTCGGCACGACGAAGATGTCGCGTGGCTTCCAACGGAACGTCGTGTCGCCGACGGTGGTTTCGCCTTCACCTTCGACAGCGACGAATATGGTACCGTCGGTCGAACGGTACTGCGAGGAGGCGAAATCCTTCGGCAGCAGCTGCATGAAAGCGCCAATTGTCGGCATGGCCAACTCGCCGGTTGCCGGATTGACGTATCGCAGCTTGTAGCCGTGGCAGGAGTCGGGTTCGCCGTTGCGGGCCAGCGTCGCAAGTGCTTCGCGTGATCGGGCGTACGGGTAGTTGAACACCGGCGAGCTTTTCACCGTCGGCTGCCAATCAACCGGCAGCATGTTGGCGCCGAAGCGCGCAAGGCTGTCGCCGACCGGGCGCGTCACCGTCTGGCTGTCGGCATTGGCGGGTTCCGCGAAGCTGGCATCGAGCAGGCGCACCAGCGGCACATCGAGGCCGTCAAGCCAGACCATCGGACCATCCGCATCGTTGCCGTGATCGTGCCATGTCCAGCTTGGCGTGATGACGAAATCGCCCGGCTCCATCATCGTGCGCTCGCCTTCAACGGCGGTGTAGGCGCCGTGGCCTTCGATGATGAAGCGCAGCGCCGACTGGGTATGGCGATGCGCGGGCGCCACTTCGCCTGGCATGATCAGTTGCAGCCCGGCGAACAGCGAATGGGTGATCGAGCTTTGCCCGCGCAGGCCGGGATTCTCCAGGATCAGCACGCGGCGCTCGGCTTCCTTCGCGGTGATCAGGTTGCCGGCCTGCATGAGATAGGGACGCACGACATTGTCGTAATCCCACTTGTTGGGCAGCGCCGGCGTGACGGGCGTGCGCGTCACCATCGCGTGGAGGCGTTCCCACAGCGGGGCTAGTGAATGGTTGCCGATCTGATCGTAGAACTGCTGACGGTCGGTCATGTCGTTCATTGGCTGGCTCCAGTGATGGAAAGCCACAGGGCTCGGGTTTCACCGCGCAGATCGTTGACGACGCGCCAGTCGCCGTCCAGCAGCATGGTGGCGCGGCTCGTGGTGTCGTAAGCAGGCCAGTCGGGAATCGCGCTGTGATGCGGTCGTCCCGAGCGGGCGAAATTCGCCCATGTCTCGGCCATTGTCGCGGCGAGCTTATGTGCCGTCGCACTACGGTCGGTGGCGTTGGTCAGGTCGATCGTGTCGAAGGTGAAGGGCACGTCCATCGCGTGCGGCGCCTTCATGCGGCCCTGGTGCAGCGGCGTCTCCCATTCGAACGAATACATGTAGACCGGCGCGCCGCCCTGGCGGGCTTTACGGCCGGCGACGATGAGTGATCGGACTCGGAAGTTCGAGTCGGTGAGGGTGGCAAGCAGGCGTTCGGCAGGATTGGCGTTGGGATACAGGCGTGCATACGTGCCGATCACGCTGTCGGTGTGAGTGCCGGCGACCGCCGCGACGCGCTCGCGCATCTCGTCCTCGCTGAGGCTGCGGTTCCATACCTTGTTGTCGCGTGCGAGGAAGCTCGCCATTTCGTCCTTCATGTCGCCGATGAGCAGCGGAATGTCGGCGGAAATATTCGGCGCGGCCGGATCGAATGGGTGGTGCGGCAGGATGTCGCCGTCGATCACCGGACCGAACGCATAACGGTCCAGCAGGGGCTGCGCCGCGGGGCCGAGTGCCTGCTGTGCCGGGTTGACCGCCGCGAGCAGTGTCGCCACTGGCAGCGCCTGCAACGCGCGAGCATCCTCGACGCCCACCACTTGCAGCACCGCGTCGGTCAGCCTGGCGGCGCGTTCGCGTTCGCGCAGCCGCACGGCGGCACCACTTTGCACGATGGCGCGGTGGAACAGGCCGCGCGCGCTCGGCATCGCCATCAGGGTGCAGACTTTTCCGCCGCCACCCAACTCGCCGAAGATCGTGACATTGGCCGGATCGCCGCCGAAGCGGGCGATGTTGTCACGCACCCATTGCAGCGCCGCCACCATGTCGAGCGCACCGGCATTGCCGGACGCGGCAAACTCTGCACCGCCGATGGCAGAGAGATCGAGGAAGCCGAAGATGTTGAGCCGCTGGTTGACCGTGACCACAACCACGTCACCGCGTTTCGCCAGGCGCGAGCCTTGCAGCCGGGGCGAATTCGAAGTGCCGTAGGCGAACGCACCGCCGTGGAACCAGACCATGACAGGCCGCTTGGCCGTTGAGTCCGTGTTTGTCGTCCATACGTTGAGCGTCAGGCAGTCCTCGGTTTCCGGCGAAGTGTCGGCTGCACCGGAGAAATCGGCGAGTTCCGGGCGCGTCGGCGGACGCAGGCCTTGTTGCGGCGCGTGGCCGGTATATTCGAGTGTATCGCGCACGCCGGACCAGGATACGGGCGGCTTCGGCGGCAGGAAGCGATTGGCGCCAGAGGTGGGCGCGCCGTAGGGAATTGTCTTGAACGCGGCAACGCCTTCGATCCACGCACCGCGCACGCGGCCGGCGGTGGTCTCGGCGATCGGTGCGGCCTGGGTTGGGTTCATGTCATTCATCGCTTCGGTCTCCGTTGACGTGCGTCAGCGACGCAGGTGTTCCAGCAGCAGCGCGGCGCCAGGCATCTCGGCGCTCTTCTGTACAAGCATGTCAGTGCCGCCCACGGCGTACACCGCGACCGCGGCAAGCAGTTCGCGCAGCCGGGACGGGGCGTTGGCGTCGAACGGCAGCACGCAGCCGCCGGTACGGCGAGCGAGATCGAGGAACACTTCCGCGTCGCGCTTGGCGTTCCAGTCAGAGGTGTCGTGCAGCACGATCAGGCGTATGTTGCGCAGGCCCATCGCGTCGGCCAGCTTGCGGCCGCGTGCGGGGGATTCCTCGAACACATCGCCTGTATACACAACGACGCGGACGCCGGGCGAGGCGAGCGCGCGCGACAGTATCGGCAGCAGGCGCGTCATGCCGGCGATGCAGCGAATGCCGGCAGCACGGTCGCGCAATGTGCTGGCGTTGTTGGTGAACTCGGTGAAGGTGTGCAGCATCGACCCGCCATGCACCGCCAACGCGACATCCAGTTCCCCCGGCAGCGCCTGCACCAGTGCGTCGGTGACAGTGCGCGCGGTGTTCCACGCGGGTTCGCGCGAAGCTGTGGCATCGAAGCCAAAGATCAGACGCGGCCGCGTGGGCTGCGTGGCGGGAAGCCGCGGTGTGTTGAAAGGCAGCAGCGAGCGGATGAAGCCCATCAGCGTGGGTGCGGCCGGTGGTTGCTCCTCGGGCTCCGGGTCGGGGACCAGAACGAAGTTCTGCTTGTCCGCCATCACACCGGTGCCAGAGCCGCGGGTACCGCGCGCGGCGGGTGCGTGGTCAGCGCGGTCGCGATGGCGCCGAGCCCGATGCCGGACGAGGCGACGTAGAGCCAGAAATAGCCGCCGAACGTGTCGAACAGCCAGCCGCCGCCCCATGGGCCGAGCGCCATGCCGAGCGTGGAGATCATCGCGACCAGACCGAACATGGTGCCCATGATACGCGCGCCAAAATACTCGCGCACCAGGATGGCGTAGAGCGGCATGACGCCGCCATAGGAGAAACCGAACAGCGCGGCGAGCGCGTAGAAGCTCCAGGCGTCATGCACCACAAGATACAGCGCGATCGCGGTCGCCTGGACGCTTAGGCCAACGAGCAAGGTCGGCCGCACGCCGACACGATCTGCGGTCAGGCCGCACAGGATGCGCCCACCCAACGCGGCGGCGCCAGCTGAGCCGAACACCGTGGCGGCCGTGAGCGATGGTACTCCGCAATCGATCGCGTAGCTCACCATGTGGAAGATCGGCCCGGAATGCGCCGCACAGCAGCAGAAATGGGTCAGTGCGATGGCGGCGAACTGCGGTGTGCGCAGCGCCTGCGCGACGGTGAAGTCGCCACCTTCGCCGGCGGCGCGGCCGGCGAGTGCGGCGGCAGGCGGACGGCGCACCAGCAGTGCGAGCGGAAACAGCACGATCCATGCCATGCAGCCCAGCGCGAACATCGCGGTGCGCCAGTCATAGGCGTTGATCAGCGTGCGCGATAACGGTGCTATGAGCAGCGAGCCCATCGCGAGGCCAGCCGATACCAATGCGACGGCGAGACTGCGATTGGTGGTGAACCAGCGAGTCACGGTGGCGATCATCGGCGCGTAGAAGCTGCCGGCAGCGAGGCCGACAAGGATGCCGAACAGCAGCTGGAAGTGCAGCAATTGGGTGGCTTGGCTCGCAGTGGTAAGGCCGAGGCCGAGCAACACGGTGCCGCCCAGCACCGCGGTGCGTGTGCCGAGGCGATCGGACAACGCGCCCCAGGCGAAGGCGCCCGCTCCCATGGCGAGGAAGTTCAGCGTCGCGGCGGCGGAAATGCCGGCGCGCGACCAGCCCATGCTCTGCGATATCGGCTCGAGGAAGACGCCGAGCGACATCATCGTGCCAAGGCCAACGCAGGTCATCATCATGCCAGCACCGACGATGACCCAGCCGTAGTGGAAGCGTGCGGATTGCATCAGTGCCACAGGCGCTTGGATGCGATCTGCGCGCCTTCCACCAAAGAGCCGAGTTTGCGGAAGGCGATCTCACGATCGACGCGGCCGGCGGTGCCGACGGAAGTAGCGAAACCGCAATCGGTACCGGCCAGAACGCGCTGGCGGCCGACGATATCGGCGAAGCGGCAGATGCGCTGGGCGACCAGCTCGGGATGCTCGAGGTAGTTCGTGCAGGTGTCGATGACGCCGGGGATCAGCACCTTGTCGTCCGGCAGTTTGACCTCCTGCCACACCGTCCATTCGTGTTCGTGGCGCGGATTGGCGGCTTCGAAAGAGATCGCCTGCGGTTTCGCCTTCAGGATGATCGGCAGCATCTTGCGCAGTGGGATGTCGAAGTCGTGCGGGCCTTCGTAGTTGCCCCAGCACAGATGCAGGCGCGACGAAGCCGCTGGCACATTGGCAAGCGCGTGGTTGAGCGCTTCCACCTGTTGTTCAGCCTGCTTGAGGAACTCAGCTTCGGTCAGGTCCTGGAAGCCGGTGTGACGCGCCATGGCGAGATCAGGACTATCAAGTTGCACTACGATGCCGGCATTGGCGATCGCCTCGTACTCTTCCTGCATCGCATCGGCGATCGCACCGATATACGCCGCGTGATTGGGATAATGACGGTTGGGCTGGAAGGCGGAGACCACGCCCGGTGAAGCAGCGGGCATGAAGGCATCCACCGGACGCGATGCTGCGATCGCCGCCTTGAAGTTGTCGATGTCGCGCTGCGCGGAGGCGTGATCCTGGCGCGTGATCGGACCGGTACAGCACAGGCGGCGAAATTGTTGCGGACCGATGAACAGCTCCAGGCGTCGGCGGAAGTCGGCGTAGGGTGCGACATCCTTGTTCGGCTTCGGAGCGAAGGGCTCACCGCCGAAACCGGTGAGCCGCTCATGCACATAGGTGGCATAGCCGATCTTGCTGGTCTCTCCGTCGCTGACGACGTCGATGCCGATTTTCACCTGACGGGCGACGATATCGGCGACGGCTTGCTTCACTTCGCGTTCGAACTCGGTCTTGTCATACGGCTGGCCGCGGTCCTTCTTGATCAACAGCTCCACCAGCGGCTGCGGGCGAGGCAGGCTGCCGACATGCGTGGTGAGGATGCGGTCCGTGCTGAGCTTCATCGTGCGCGCTCCTTCAATGCCACAGCTTTTCCGAGGCAAGCTTGGCGCCTTCGACCAATGCGCCGAGCTTGCGGTAGGCGATCTCCGGATCGACGCGGCCAGCGTGGCCAACGAAGGTGGCGAAGCCGCAATCAGTGCCGGCGATGACGCGCTCGCGGCCAACGATGTCGGCGAACTGGCAAATACGTTGCGACACCAGTTCGGGGTGCTCAATGTAATTGGTGCAGGTGTCGATGACGCCGGGTATCAGCACCTTGTCGTTGGGGATCTTGGTCTCCTTCCATACTGCCCATTCGTGCGCGTGCCGGGGATTCGCGGCTTCGAACGAAATCGCCTGCGGCTTCGCCTTCAGGATAACGGGCAGCATCTTCTGCAACGGGATGTCGAAGTCGTGCGGGCCTTCGTAATTGCCCCAGCACAAATGCAGCCGCGCCGAGCCGGCGGGGACGTTGGCCAACGCATGGTTCAGCGCTTCGACCTGCTGTTCGGCCTGCTTCAGGAATGTCGCTTCATCGAGATCCTGAAAGCCGGTGTGGCGTGCCATCGCGAGATCGGGACTGTCGAGCTGCACCACGATACCGGCCTTGGCGATGGCTTCGTATTCCTCCTGCATCGCTTCGGCAACGGCGCCGATATAGGCGGCGTGCGTTGGATAGTGGCGATTGGGTTGGAACGACGACACGACACCGGGTGAGGCCGCGGGCATGAACGCATCCGTGGGATGCGACTTGTCGATCGCCGCCCTGAAGTTGGCGATGTCGGTCTTCACCGCTTCATGATCGCTGAGTTTGACCTCACCGATGCAGCAGAGGCGGCGGAACACCTGCGGGCCGGTGAACTGGATCATGCGGTTGCGGAATTCGGGATAGTCCGCGAGATCGCGCTGCGGCTTCGGCGTGAATGGTTCACCGCCGAAGCCGGTGAGGCGCTCCTTGATGTAGGTGGCATAACCGACTTTGCTGGCCTCGCCGTCGCTGACCACGTCGATGCCGACGGCGACCTGATGCGCGACGATTTCCGCAACAGCCTTTGTCACCTGCCGGTCAAATTCGGCGTGGTCGTACGGCTGGTTCTGGTCCTTCTTCACCAGCAGATCCACCAGTGCCTGCGGGCGCGGCAGGCTGCCGACATGCGTGGTGAGGATGCGGTCGGTGCTCAGCTTCATGTCGTTGTCCTCCCGTTGTTGGCGGGATGGTACAGCGGGATCGCATTGGCGGCGAATCGGGGACGACGGGCGGCCTCTATGTCATTGCGAGGAACGCAGTGACGAAGCAATCCAGGTCACGTCTGTGCGCGGCAGCCGTCACCCGACGGCATGGCGGATCAGGCTTCGATGATCAGCAGGCCATCGACAGCGGCAACCGAGTCGGCGCCGAGCTTCAGTGGATTTACCTCGAGTGTGAAGTTGGGCCACGGCGCGCTGGCAGCCAGCTGGCTGAAGCTGGCGATGAAATTCGCGGCGTGTTGCGCTTGGGTGTCGCTCAGCAGCGCCGGCATGCGTCGCACAGTACGCAGCGTGTGCAGCAGATCATGCGCACCATCCGCATCGATCGGCGCGCGCGCGAAGGTTACATCGTCGATGATCTCGGTCATGCCGCCGCCCATGCCACAACCGACGATGACACCGAACTCGCGGTCGCGGAACGCAGTGACCAGCAATTCGACATTGCCCGGGAACATGTGCTGCACCCAGACGCCATCGAGGGATGCGCGCGACTGGAAGGTGGCGAAGGTCGCGGCGACAGCATCTGCTGTCGCGATGTTGAGCGCGACCAGTCCTGCTGCGGCACGATGGGTGATCGATGGCGAGATCGCCTTCATCGCGACTGGGAAGCCGACGCTTTGAGCTGCGGTGACAGCTTCGTCCGCGGCGCGGGCGATGCGGCCGGGGGCAACAGGCAGATTGGCGGCTTGCAGAATGCGCGCGACCTCATCCTCGGTGATGACTCGCTCGCTGCCTCCATACGGGAACGTCGCACGCGTGCGCGGCACGACGCGAATGCGGTGCTGCAAATTGGCAGCATAGCGCGCGAGATGGCCGGCGGCGCGGATCAGCCGCGCGTGTTCGCTGAACACCATGACGCCGTTGCCGGCGAGGCGCGGCACGATGCCGTCGGGTGGCGCGAGCCAGCTTATGCCGATGGGGCGCGTGGTGTTCTGGCGGACGCCTTCGAACATGTCGGCGAATGCAGGAGCCAACTTGCCAAAACCGGAGGCGAAGCAAAGGTACTGATCGATGCCGGGTGCGTTGGCTAGCAGGCCAAGCACCTGGGGCAGCGTCTCACGGTTCTTTGGATTGGTCATCGAACCTGGCGTGAGATCGACCGGATTCATCGACGAGGCGAGCGGCGTGAGTATCGGCCCGAGCTGGGCGCGTGTTTCGGTATCGAGCTGCGGCACGGCAAGGCCATCGCGCGCGCACTGATCGGTTGCGATGACGCCGCTGCCGCCGCCGAACGTGCTGATCAGCACGCGATTGCCGCGCGGCAGCAGGCCTTGCGGTTGCGAGGCGAGCTGCAACGCGACTTCCAGCATCTCTTCCGGCGAGAACACGCGGATCGCGGCAAACTCGCGGAAGATCGCGTCATAGGTTCGGTCGCTGCCGGCAAGCCGGCCAGTGTGGGCGAGCGCTGCACGGCCACTGGCTTCGGTGGCACCGCCCTTCAGGATCACCACAGGCTTGCGGCGTTCGCGTGCCTCGGACAGCGCGGCCACAAACGCATCGGGGTCGGCGATCGCCTCGGCGTACAGCATGATGACGCGGGTGCCGTCATCCTCGAGCAGCGCGCGCATGAAGTCGGGGATGCCGATTGCGGCTTCGTTGCCGCAACTGATCGTAAGGCGGAAACCCAGGCCGAGGTTCTGTGCGCGGGCGTGCGCGTTCACTGCGATGCCGCCGCTTTGGCTGACGATGGAGACGTTGCCGGGCGTGAAGTGGTCGATCTCGGTCATCAGTGAGCTGAACGATGCGGTGAGACCGATCGATGTGTTGACGATGCCGATACAGTTGGGGCCGCAGAGTTTCAGCGAACTTCCTCGGCAAAGTTGCTCGAGTTCGCGCTGCCGCGCGCAGCCGGCATCGTCGCCCTCGGCGAAACCGCCCGCCCACACCACGGCGGACGGCACGCCCGCTGCGATGCAGTCGCGCGCGACGTCCCGCACCGATTCCGCCGGCACGGCGATGATCGCCATGTCGGGTGTGCCAGGCAGATCCGCGAGGCTGGGGAAGCACGGCAGGTCAGCGACCGTGGCGCGGCCGGCATTCACCGGCCAGACCGCGCCCTGATAGCCGAACTTTTGCAGGAACTGCACGGCGAGCCCACCGAGATTGCCCGCGCGATCCGATGCCCCGATGACGGCAACGGACCGTGGCGCGAGCAGCGGCGTGAGATCGCCGAACTGTCCCGGCATCAGCGCATCTTCCACACCGGCTTGCGCTTTTCGCGGAAGGCGCGCGGGCCCTCTGCGCCATCCTCACTCTCGGCGATCTCCTGATCGAGATGACGCGCATACGACACGAGCGCCGGGTCGAATGCGGCGGTGAGGCGATACAGGCGAACTGCGGCCTGCACGGCAAGCGGCGAGCTGTCGCAGATCAACTCGGCCATCTGCTCGCAGGTTTCCATCAGCTTGGCGCGCGGCACGACCTTGTTGACGATGGACTGCTCATAGCATTCGCGCGCGGTGAGGCGGCCGTTGCACAGCGTCAGATAGGCAGCTGTGGTGCGTGGCAGCATGGCGTAGAGATTGTGCGCGGAGCCAAGCCGGCCAACCTTCGTGTGGGTATCGCCGATCCAGGCGTCCTCGGCCATGACGCGAAGCTGGCATTGCAGCGCGAGCGACAGGCCGACGCCGACGGCGAGGCCATTGATCGCGGCGATCAGCGGCTTTTCCAGATTTGAAATCGCTGGGCTGGCCGCCGCCGCCCCAGTGGAACAGCGGGTTATTGGGATCTTCGTGCGGCGTGCGCTTGCCCTCGGCCTGGTAGCGCGCGAGGAATTTCACGTCGCGGCCGGCGCAGAACGAATCGCCCGAGCCAGTGACGATACCGCAGTAGATGTTGGGATCGAGGCCGATATCGCGCCAGCACGAACGCAGTTCGGCGTAGGCGTAGCTGTGCAGCGCGTTGCGGGTTTCCGGGCGATTGATGGTGACGTAGGCGACGTGACCCTTCTTCTCGTAGATCAGGTGCTCGAGGTTCCTCGGCGCGGTCGAAGGATCGTACGGGGATTCGTATCTTGGCATGATGGATCTCCCTTGCGGCCGGTTGCAGCATGGCGCAATCGGCTTGACATATCAACTCACAGAGTTAGTGTGCAGTGGACGCACGGAAGGGACCAGCCGTGTTTGCCGCGCCACCGACCATACAAACCGAAGTGTTTGCGCGCCTGCCGGATGCGTATCGCAATCGCGACCGGGAGAGTGCGTGGACGCGTGCGCGCGGCAGCGGACCGATGCATTCATTCCTGGAAGGGCCGGCGTTCGATCGCGACGGCAATCTATACTGCGTCGATCTCGCGCATGGGCGCATCTTCCGGATTTCGCCTGGGGGCGAGTGGGAAGTGTTCGCCGAGTATGAGGGCAAGCCCAACGGACTGAAGATCCACCGCGACGGCCGTATTTTTGTCGCCGACGGGCAGCATGGCATCGTGTCGTTCGATCCGCATAGCGGGAAGCGCATGCCGATTGTCGGTGACCTTGCCGGGCCGAACGATCTGATGTTCGCCGACAACGGCGACCTGTACTTCACCGATCCGGAAGGCAGCCATCTCGGCAATCAGGTCGGGCGCGTGCTGCGGCTGCGAGCAAAGGGCGCGGTCGATGTGCTGATGCAGGGGCTGCCGTATCCCAACGGGTTGGTGCTGACCCCAAACCAGAGTGAACTGCTGGTGGCGCTGACGCATTCGCTGCAGATCGTGCGGTTTGCTCTGCACACACAGCGCTGGCGCGCATTCATCCAGCTTTCCGGCGGGCTGTCGGGACCGGACGGCATGGCAATCGACGAAGCCGGCAACCTTGCCGTGGTGCATGCGGGTTTTGGCACGGTGTGGCTGTTCAGCCCACTGGGTGAGCCGCTGGTGCGCGTCAGGTCCTGTGCCGGTATCCGCACCACCAACGTCGCTTACGGCGGCTCGGATATGCGGACGCTGTACATCACCGAAGCCGAAGCGGGCGTCATTCTGACAGCGCGTATGGAGGTGCCGGGGCGGCGCATGTACTCGCATCTCTGACAACGAACGATTGGGAGGAAATCATGAAGAACACGATCACCCGCCGCACCGCGGCGTCGTTGCTGGCATTGGGGCCGGCATTGCTGAGCGCGCGCGCACGTGCCGCGGACCCGCCCAAGGATCCGCCGGTGTTTCGTATCGGCGCGCTGCTAGGACTGACCGACAAGGCAAATTGGAACGCCACGGTGATGCAGCGCGGCATCATGATGGCGGTGGATGAGATCAATGCGAGCGGCGGCATCGACGGGATCAAGGTCGAGGCCGTGATCGAGGATCATCAGGGCGTCCCGCGTGTCGGCGTCGACGGTCTGGAGCGCCTGCGTGCGCGCTATGACATCCAGGCGGTGCTGCTGTCATATTCAACGGTGGCGCTGGCGACGGCGCCAATCTGCGAGCAGAACAAGATCTTCATGTTGGATGGCGGCTCGGTGTCCGAGGCGCTGGTGGGGAAGTTCAGCTACCTCTATCATAACCGTGCAGTGGCCACGGTGCTGGCGCGCGCCGCGCCGACCATACCGAAGGCGCAGAAATTCAAGAAGATGGCGGTGATGGCGGCCTCGACCGACGAGGGGCAGAGCCTGCTGCGGCTGTCGAAAGCCGACTGGGAAGCGTATGGCGGCACCATCGTCGATGTCGAACAGGCGTTGGCGACGGCCAGCAACATCGACACGCAGATCGCCAAGCTGCGCACCAGCGATGCGGATTTTCTGGCGATCTGGGAATTCTCCCCGGGACCAGGTCTTGTGCTGAAGCGGGCGCGCGAGTTCGGCATGAAGCAGCCGATCATCGGCGTGGAGTACACGGCGGAGATCGCCAAGGTCGCGGGCGAACATGCCGAGGGCTACCAAATGGCATCGGACTACTTCAATCCCGATGCGACGGACGATTGGCCGAAGCGATTCGCTGCCAGCTACAAGGCGAAGTACGGCGACAGCCCGGAAGTTTACGCGGCAAATTACTACGAGGGTATATACATCGTCGCTGAGCTGATCCGGCGTGCGCGGGCCGAGGGCGGCAATTACTTCACCGGCGAAAGGCTGGTTGCGGCCTTGAAGGCCAAGCCAAGCATGCCAAGCGTGTACGGTGGCAATATCACCTGGCAGCCAGACGGCACGTGCCTCAAGCGGGTAGGGATTTTCACGGTGAAGGATGGCAAGGCGCAGTTCCAGCACTATGCGGAATTGGCGTGAACACAGCCTCACCACCGTGTCGTTGCGAGCAAAGCGAAGCAATCCAGCCCAGGACGACACGTTAACATGGACCTGTTCGCGCAACTCCTGGCGAACGGCCTGGGAAACGGCAGCTTCTACGCCCTGCTGGGTCTCGGGTTTGGCCTGATCTTCGCCACCACGCGCATCGTGCACTTCGCGTATGGGCCGATCTACGCGGTGAGCGCGTATGCGGCGTGGCTGGCGGCGCAAATCGGAATGCCGTTGGTACTTGCGGCGCTGCTGGCGCCAATCGTCAGCGGTGTGGTGGGGGCGGGTGTTTTTACTGGCTGGCGTATCGTCCGTTCGAGCGCCGCGGCATGGCGTCGCATAGTGTGCTGATCCTGTCGCTCGGATTGTCGATCATCCTGGAGTGTCTGCTGACGTTGGCGTTCGGGCCGAGCATCCACACCGTGCCTGGCTTCAGTAGCACCATTTTCATCATCGGACCGGTATTCCTCACCAGCCTGCAAATTGGTGAGACGCTGGCGCTGATCGCGGTGACGATTGTGCTGCTGCTATTCCTGCGCAAGACCCGCTACGGCAAGGCGATCCTAGGTTTGAGCGACAATCGCGACATGGCCCGCATCGTGGGGATCGATACCGATCGCGTCTCGCTGATCGTGTTCGCGCTGGGTTCGGCAATCGCCGGCGTGGCGGCGGTGTTCACGCTGCTGAATGAAGGGGCGACCCCGACGATGGGATTTTATCCGGTGTTCGTCGCCTTCGTTGTGGCGGTGGTGGGCGGACTTGGGTCGATCCCAGGCTCGATCGCCGGCGGATACCTTGTGGGTTTGGTGGAAAGCCTGGGACTGTGGAAGATCCCCACCGAGTGGCAGAACTCGATCGCGTTCGTACTGCTGTTCCTGGTGCTCCTGGTGCGGCCGCAAGGCCTGTTCGCCGGCGCGCGGCGATAGGCACAGCACATGGAACTCGTGCTGCATATCGCGGTGATGGTCTGCATCTATGTCATCCTCGCGACCTCGTTCAATCTGCTGATCGGTTTCGCCGGCCTGTTCGCGTTCGGCCACGCGGTGTTCTATGCGCTGGGTGCCTACACAACCGCATTGACGGCAATCCGCTTGCACCTGCCGTTTCCGTTGCCGCTGCTGATCTCCGTGGTGATCACCGGTGTGGTTGGCTTGGCGGTGGCACTTCCGGCGTTACGCATATCGGGCATTTACCTGGTGATCACCACGCTGGCGCTGCAGGTGATCGCGATCGATGTGATCATCAACTGGCCCAGCCTGACCGGCGGACCGACCGGAATTTCCAATGTGCCGCCGGTGACGTTGTTCGGCCTACAGCTATCGGGACCGGCGCTGTTCCTGCCGCTGGCGATCGTGATCGCGCTGCTGTGCTTCCTGGTGGCGCGACATATCGGCAACTCGCCGTACGGGCGCGCGCTGCGGGCGATGCGCGAGAACGAAAGCGCGGCCGCGTCGGTGGGCAAGAACATCTTCAGCATGAAGGTGAGTGTGTTCGGCGTATCGGCTGCATTGGCTTCGGTCGCGGGATCGCTGTTCGCCTACTACCTGTCCTATGTCGGCGCGGACAGCTTCCAGGTTTCCGAGACCGTGCTGATCCTGTCGATGGTTGTGGTGGGTGGCACCGGCAATCTGCTCGGCTCGGCGCTGGGTGCGGCGATCCTGGTGCTGCTGCCTGACCTGCTGGCATTCATCGATCTGCCGAGTGTCGTCGCTGGACAGATACGGCTGCTGATCTATGGCTGCATGCTGATCCTGTTCCTGGTGTTCCGGCCGGAAGGCTTGCTGCGCGAACCCCGCCGCGGCGGTGCGCGTGCGATGGCGACGACGGCGGATGCCGCGCCGGTGGTGACCGACACCGCGGTGACCGAGCAGGTGGTGCTGCAAGGCAGTGGATTGGAGAAGCGCTTCGGTGGCATCACTGCCATCCGTGCGCTGGACATCCAGTTGGCGAAAGGACGCATCACCGGACTGGTCGGGCCGAATGGCGCCGGCAAGACCACGGCATTCAATGTGCTGACCGGCTTCCTGCGCGCGGATGGTGGCGAGATCCGCTACAAGGGCGACGTGCTGCATCGGCTGCGGCCGCATGAACTGGTGCGCGCCGGCATCGCTCGTTCGTTCCAGGACTTGCGGCTGTTCACCGGCATGTCGGTATTGGAGAACGTGCTGGTCGCGTTGCCGCGGCAGAGCGGCGATCGGCTGCTGGCACTGTTCCTGCGGCCCTGGCACGTGCGTCTCGAGGACGCGGCGAATGCGCGGCGGGCAATGGCGATCCTGCAATTCATCGGCCTGCGCGATCGGGCGTTCGATCTGGCCGAGGACCTGTCCTATGCGGAGGAAAAGCTGCTGGTGGTCGCGCGGCTGATCGCCACCGAAGCCGAGGTGCTGCTGTTTGACGAACCGCTGTCTGGGTTGGACCGCACCGCAATGCAGACGATTATCGATCTGCTGCGGCAGTTGGCGCGCAGCAACAAGGCGATCTGCATCATCGAGCATAATCTGGAAGCGATCCGCTCGGCATGCGACCGCCTGATCTATCTGGATGAAGGCCGCGCGCTGGCGGAAGGCGAGCCCGATGCGCTGATGCGCGATCCTGATCTGGTACGGCGGTATTTCCAGTGAACGCGTTGCTGTCGGTCGCCGGCGTGTCGGCGGGGTATGGCAAGAAGACAGTGGTGCACGCGGTCGATCTCGCGCTGGGTGCAGGCGAAATCCTCGTGGTGCTGGGGCATAACGGTGCCGGCAAGACCACGCTGTTGCGCACGATCTTCGGGCTGATCCGCGCGCGGTCCGGGCGCATCACGTTCGACGATGCGGATATCACCGGGCGGAGTCCGTCGGATCATATCAGCGACGGCCTGGCGATGGTGCCGCAGGGGCATGGTATTTTCCGGACCCTGAGCGTGCGACAGAATCTGGAACTGGGTGGCTTCTCGGTGACCGATCGCGCGCTGCTGCACGAACGCATCGAGCGCGCCTTCGCGCTGTTCCCGGTGCTGGCAGAACGGCAGAAGCAGATCGGCGGCACGCTGTCCGGGGGGCAGCAGCAAATGCTCGCGATTGGCATGGCGCTGATGTCGGCGCCTCGGCTGCTGATCCTTGACGAGCCGTCGATCGGCCTGGCGCCGCTGTTGGTGGAGCGGGTGATGGCAAGCATCCGCGAGATCAACCAGAGCTTCGGTTCGGCCATTCTGCTGGTGGAGCAGAACCTCAAGCACGGGCTGGCAATCGCCTCGCGGGCGATCGTTTTGAATCGCGGTGCGAAAGTGTATGACGGCGACCCAGGTGACCTGCGCGACGAGCGTCGCCTGTTGGAGATGTTCTGAATGAAGCCGCCGCGGGCGCCGAAGTCGATCAATTTCCGGCTGCACACGCTGGCCAGCTCGCTGTTCAAAGGTGCGACGCAGTACTACGGCGCGCATTTCGGCGTCGGGCTGCCGGAGATGCGGGTGCTGAGCAACCTGGGCAGCGAAGGGCCGCTCGCGGCGTTCCACATCGTCGCGCTGACCTCGATGGACAAGGCGCTGGTCAGCCGCGTGCTGACCACGTTGAGCCGGCGCGGCTATCTGGTGTCCTCGGCGTCGAAGAGCGATCCGCGCCGGCGCACCTGGCGGCTGAGCAAGAGCGGCGAGGTGCTGGTAGAGCGGCTGCGGCCTGAATGGCGGCGGCGCGAGGCGATCATCCAGGCGGCGCTGTCAAAGCCGGAACGCGAGGTGCTGGGGGAGCTGCTGGACCGCATGCTGGCGGCGTCAGAGGCGCTGCGCGCCGAGGAGACAGAGGCGCTGGCCGCGGTGAAGCGGAAGGGGCGTCGCTCCCGTGCCGCGGCAATGCAGCGAAGCGAGTTGTCAAATGGTCGCAAGCGATAGCTTTGCCGAATTCCTGCGCGAGCAACTTGCGCCATTGGGACGCATCACGATGCGGCGTATGTTCGGCAAGACTGGCGTGTTCCACAACGGCGTGATGTTCGGGATGGTGACGGATGACACGCTGTATGTGCGTGTCGATGATGACAGCAAGGCAGTGCTCAAGGAAGCTGAGTCCGCGCCGCCGCTGAATTACGCGAAGCAGGGGCGGTTGATCGATCTTTCATTCTGGCGCGTACCGGACAGGCTGCTGGATGAGCCGGATGAACTTGTATCGTGGGCGCGTGCCGCGCTCGGGGCGGCGCGGCGGGTCGCGATGCAAAGGGAACGCATGGCGCCACGGCGCGAAGCGAAGCCGCCACGTCTTAGGTGACGAAGCAAATCGCTGCGCTTCTCCCGCGATGAGTTGGCCGCCTGTGCGCGCGCGCCAGTCGCAGGAACGGTGATGATCAAGTTCCGTCGATCGGCGTCCACCCGTGCCGGAGACCTCGCGTTGCCGCGTCGAAAGCGAAGTAATTGCCACCGTTGTTGCGTGGCTGGTCATAGTCGCGGCTGATCGGTTCACCGCGCAGATGACAAAGCAGCAGCGTGCCGACGCCGCCGTGCGAGACGATGGCGATATCGCCGCCGCTGCCAGTTGAAGCGCTTACCACCTGATCGACGGCATCTATGATGCGGTGCTGCGCATCGACGGCCCGCTCCCAACCACGCACGCTTTGCTCCGCATTTGCAAAGAATGCATCAGCCAAGGCTTCGAATTCAGCGCCCGGCAGGTAACCGGTTGCCGAACGGTCGTTCTCGCCCAACACCGGCAGCGTGCTGATTGGCAGACCCAAATTCGCCGCCAGCACATCCGCCGCATCGAGCGCCTTGCGTTCCCTGCTGCACCAGACAGCACGAATCCCGCTCATCCAGGGAAGCGTCAGAGCCTGCGCCATACGCGCTCGCCCACGCGGCGACAACGGCCATTCAGGCACCGGTGTGGCCGGGTCGATCACCACGTCGGGGTGGGTGACGAAATACACGGTTTGCGCAAAGGCTGTCATCGATCAGCGGCCTGCGAGCTGACGAAGCAATCCATATGCATGACCAGGATCGCTTCGTCGCTGCCTTCCTCGCGATACGCCTACGCCGCGTCCACCAGCACGATTTCCGCATCCTCCAGACCGACGATGTCGAGGCTGGTTTCATCGGTGATCGCCGCACCGTCGCGGGCGTTTATCCGTGTGCCGCCCAGTTCGACCGCCCCGGTCGCCGGCACGAGATAAACGTGGCGCGATGGATCGAGCGTCAGCGTGATGCGCTCACCGGCCTTCAGCGTCGCGCCCAGCACCCGCGCATCCGCGCGGATCGCCAGCGCATCGTCATCGCCGGCGCGTCCGCTCGCCAGCGTGACGAAGCGGCCCGAGCGGTCCGACTTGGGGAACGGCTTGGCGCCCCACGACGGCGTACCGCCGCGCGACCCCGGCATGATCCAGATCTGGAATATGCGCGTTGTCTCGTCCTCGAGGTTGTACTCCGAGTGACGCACGCCGCTCCCGGCGGACATCACCTGCACGTCGCCCGCCTCGGTGCGGCCCTTATTCCCCATCGAGTCCTGGTGCGTGATGGCACCTTCGCGGACATAGGTGATGATCTCCATGTCGGCGTGCGGATGCGGCGGAAACCCGCCCTGGGCAGCAATCTCATCGTCGTTCCAGACGCGCAGCGCGCCCCAGTTCATGCGGGACGGGTCATTGTAGCTGGCGAAGGAGAAGTGGTGCCTGGCCTTGAGCCAGCCGTGGTCGGCGCCACCAAGTTCAGCAAAGGGTCTGCGTTCGATCATCTCGTCCTCCTGTTCGGTTGACGGCGATATGGGGCTGCGGCGGTTGCAGGAAAACAGAAATGATGGAAAGTCATCGTTTACGATTTGGGGGATAAGGCCGTGGGGCTGCCGGACCTGGAGGCCTGGGCGGTGTTCGCCAAGGTGGCGGAAACCGGCTCCTTTGCCGGCGCGGCGGCGGAGCTTGGCCTGTCGGGAGCGACGGTGTCGAAGGCCGTGCAGCGGCTGGAGACCCGGCTGGGCGAGCGGCTGATCCACCGGACGTCGCGGCGTTTCGCGCTGACCGAGGCGGGGCGCGTGCTGGCAGTGCGCGCGGCCCGCATCCTCAGCGAGGGCGAGGCGGTAGAGGCGGAAGCCCAGGCAAAGAGCGCCGCGCCGCATGGGCGGGTGCGTCTGGCGGCACCTATGTCGTTCGGGCTGCGGCATGTCGCGCCGCTGCTGCCGGAATTCCTGCAGGCATATCCCGAGGTGTCGGTGGACCTGCAACTCGATGACCGGATTGTCGATCTGATTGCCGGCGGCATTGACGTGGCGTTGCGGATTGCCGATCTGGCGGATTCCAGTCTGCTGGCGCGGCGGCTGTGCCCGGTGCGGCGGTTCGTCGTTGGCGCACCGGGGTATTTTGCGCGGCATGGGCGCCCAACGCGGCCACGCGATCTGCGCCAGCACCGGTGCCTCGGCTATGGCTATCTGGCGAGCGGTGAGACATGGCGGTTCACCGATGCGTCGGGCGCCGAAGAGGCGCTGGTGGTGAAGGGGCCGCTCAGCGCCACCAATGCCGATGCGCTGAGCCCCGCTCTGGCCGCCGGATGCGGCGTGGCGCTGCAGCCGGATTTCCTGGTGTGGGAGGCGCTGCGCGACGGTGTGCTTGAGACGGTCATGGATGACTGGTCACCGCCGCCGCTGTCGCTGCATCTGCTGACGCCGGCCGGCGAACCGCGGCCCTTGCGCGTGACAGTGCTGCTGGATTTCCTGGCGCGGCGGTTCAGCGGCGGCGCCGCGCCGTGGATGAACCAGAAGCGGGCGGCATGAGTGCGGCTACTTCAGCGCGCCGGTGGTAAGCCCCGCAACGATTTTCCGTTGCAGCGCCAGGAACAGGATCAGCACCGGCAACGCGAACACCGAAGCGAATGCCATCACGCGATCCCAGTCGGCGTATTCCGCGCCGATGAAGCTGTAGATCCCGACAGTCGCCGGCTGCAGCTCCTGCTTGCTCAGCAAGGTCAGCGGATAGACGAACTGGCCATACGCTTGCACGAAGCTCAGCACACCAACGACAATCAGCGGCACGCGCATGATCGGCAGCACAATGCGGATAAACGTTTGCATCGTGTTGCAGCCATCGACGCGTGAGGCCTCCTCGATCTCCATCGGCACCTGGCGGTACATCGGCCGCAGGATCACCAACGCGAATGCCACCGACTTGGCGCTGGTCGCGAGCACCACCGACGCGAACGTGTTCAGCAGGTTGAAGTGGCGAAACATGATGAACATTGGTGTCGCCAGCAACGCATCGGGGAAGATCTGCAGGATCAGCGTGATAACCAGCGCGGCATCGACCAGCGGCGAACGCAGCCGGCTCAGCGCGTAGCTGCCGCTGGAACCCAGCACGAGGGTCAACACCGTGACTGGAATTGCGATCGCCAGGCTGTTGCGCATGTAGCGCGCGACGTTCTCATGCTCGAACACGTGGCGATACGCGTCGAGCGTCGCATGGATCGGGATCAGGTTCGGCGGATTGGCGAAGATCTGCGCCGAGGTCTTCAGGCCCGAGATCAGCATCCAATAGACCGGGAACAGATAGCAGGCGACGCCGAACACGCCGATGCCGCACAGCAGCCAGCCGAGACGGCGAGAGCCAAGCAGGCGGCGCATACTGGGCATCAGTCGCGTGCCTCGCGCCGCAGCGTGCGCACGTAGAGCACGGCCACCGCGAGCACGATGATGAAGGAGAAGCTGCCGACGGCGGCGCCCACGCCGAAGTGGAAGCGCTGGAACGAGAGTTGATACGACAGCAGCGGCAGCACATTGCTGGAATCGAGCGGGCCGCCTTGCGTCATCGCGAAGATCAGATCGAAAGCGCGCATCGTGTATATCGTCACCAGGCAGGCCACCGCGACCAGCGTCGGCCACAGCGACGGCAGCGTGATGTAGAAGAATCGCGCAACTGGTCCCGCGCCATCGAGTGAGGCCGCTTCGTACTGTTCCTCCGCGATGGAGGTAAGCCCGGCCGCCGTCAGGATCATCGCGAACGGCATGCCGAACCACACATTGGCAATGGTCACTGAACTGAGCGCCACCGCCGGATCGGACAGCCAATGGATCGGGCCATTGATCAGCCGCAGCCAGGACAGGATGAAGTTGGCGACGCCGTATTCGGTGGCGAAGATCCACTTGTACAGTGCGCCGACGACAAGCGCCGGCAAGATCCAGGATGCGAGCAGCAGGCCACGCATGAAATGCGCGCCAGGAAAGCTTTGGGCAAAGAACAGCGCGACCGCGAGGCCGATACCGACCTGTGCAACCACGTTGACACCGACAAATATCGCCGAATTCACCAGCACTGTCCGGAACGACGGATCGGCGAACGCGTCGCGATAGTTCTGCCAGCCGACGAATGGGCGGACGAGATCAACGATATTGCTGAGGTGTACGTCCTGGACGCTCATGACCAGGTTGTACAGGACCGGCAGGCCGATGAACGCCAGCAGATAGAACATCGACACGGCAAGAAAAACGTAGAGCACGACCGAGGAACCCCGCCGTGCTCGACGCCTGGGGATATGGCCGGCGGCGGACAGGGTCAGAGCGGGACCTTCTCGAGGATGGGATTCACCTTGGCTGCGGCATCCTTCAATGCGTCAGCCGCGGGCCTGGCACCGGTGATCGCCTGCTGCAGCGCGACCTGCATGGGGCGCGAGATGTCGGGCCATTGCGGATGCGGTCCGCGTGGCCGCGCATAGGCCATTTCGCCGCGATATGTCGCATAGGCCTGCGGCCATTGCGGATCTTGCACGACCACATCCTCGCGCGGCGCGATACGGCCGCTCTTCCAGCCTTCGTTCAGCACCTGCGGATTGGACATGAACTCGATGAAGCGGAACGCACCCTCGACCTGCGCGGCACCTTTCGGCACGACGAAGTCGTAGCCGCCGAGACAATCCGCCTTGATCTGCTTGTCGTCCTTCACCGGCAGCGGCGCGAGGCGCCAATCGAACTTCGCGGTCTTCGACATGCGCGGTAATTCCCACGGTCCGCCCTGGATGATCGCGGTGTTGCCGGCCATGAAGGTGTTGGTGACTTCGTACTGGCTCTGGTTGATCACGTCCTTCGAAGCGGTGTCGTGCTGCACCATCTCGGCGACATATTGCAGTGCCGCGGCGGCTTCGGGCTGATCGAGCTTGTCGATCGAGCCGCCGGCCTGCCAGAGGAACGGCAGCCACTGGAACACACCTTCCTCGGCCTGCGTCGCGCAGAAACCAAAACCGTGCACGTTCTTTGCCGTGTCGGTGAGTTTCTGCGCGGCTTCGCGAAGCTGCGACCAGGTCTGCGGCGGTTTGTCAGGATCCAGGCCTTTGGCACGGAACAAGTCGGCGTTGTAATACAGGCCGAGCGTGTTCGCGTCGCGCGGAATGCCATAGGTCTTGCCGCGCCATTGGCCGGATGCCCAGGGGCCTTTGAAATACACCGCCGGCTTGATGTGTTGCGACTTGGCGACGCGGTCAGTGAGCTCGGTGAGTGTGCCCTGGGCCGAGAAGCTGGCGACGATAGGACTGTCGATGGTGACCAGGTCAGGCACTGAACCGGTGGCAATGGCGCGGATCAGTTCGGTGACGATTTGCACGCCCGGCACCAGACGCGGTTCGACCTTGTATTCCGTCTGCGATGCGTTGAAGTCGCGCATGCCGGGATAGATCATGTCGGTATCGAGATTGAAGACGTGCCACAGTGAAACCGTGGCCGGCTCGGCGTGGGCGCGGTTTGCGGTGAGACCGGCAGCGGCGGCGGAGCCAGCCAGGAATGACCTTCGCAGCACGGTGTTTCCTCCAATATGTGTTGGGGCTGGTGGGTGCCTGCCCGGGAAGCGGCGAGGATGCACAGCGAATACGATGCAGGCAATTCGCCGCGCTGCGTCTGTTGGGAAAAAATGGGTAACAGCGGGTAGCCGGCCTCAAGGGTGCAGCAGGCGGCGTTCCAGCCGCGTGCTCAGCAGCGACAGCGGCCAGCACAACGCGAAGTAGAGCGCGGCGACCGTGCCGAACACATACAACGGCTGAAACGTGACGTTGTTGATCATCTGGCCGGTCCAGGTGAGTTCGGTGAAGCCGATAACAGATGCCAGCGATGTGCCTTTCAGCAATTGCACTAGAAATCCCACCGACGGCGGCACGGCGATGCGCGCCGCCTGCGGCATGATCACCAGGCGCAGGCGCTGCATGAACGACAGTGCAAGTGCCGTCGCCGCGTCGCGTTGGCCGCGCGGCACGGCTTGCAGGCAACCTCGCCAGATCTCGCCAAGAAATGCGCTGCCATACAGGCTGTAGCCGACAGCAGCGGCGGTCCATGGCGCGATGCGCAGGCCAAGGATGTTGGCCCCGAAGAACACCAGGAACAGCAGAATCAGCGGCGGGATGCCTTGCAGCACCTTGATATAGCCGGCAGCAAACAGCCGCAGCAGACGCGGCGGTGCCACGCGTGCCACGGCGATGAGCGCGCCCCCGATGCCGCCACCCGCAAAGGCTGTGAGCGTCAGCAATATGGTCCAGCGCGTGGCGAGGATCAGCAGCCAGGCTTCATCGGCACCGAAATGCCGCATCATAGCGATGCATCGTCCAGTGTTTGCGCGGTGGGAAAGGCGATGCGTTGGATCGCCGCGAATATGGCCTGAAACGTCAGTGCCATCGCGAGGTAGATGCCGCCCACGGTGAAATAGATTTCGAACGGCCGGAAGCTTTGCGATTGCAGGTTGTTGGCGATCGCGGTGAGTTCTTCGGCGGATATCGTCGAAATCACGCTCGATCCAAGCACCACCAGGATGAACTGGCTGGCGAGAGCCGGAAACACCGTCTGCAATGCCGGTACGATGACGATGAAGCGGAAGATCGGCCATGGGCGCAGCCCAAGCGCGCGGCCAGCCTCGATCTGCCCGCGCGGCACGGCTTCGATACCGGCGCGCACGATCTCGGTGGCGTAGGCGCCAAGGTTGATCACCATCGCGAGCAACGCCGCGCCGTCCGGCGTGAAGCGCAGTCCGAGGCGCGGCAGGCCCAGATAGATCAGGAACAACTGCACCAGGAATGGCGTATTGCGGATCGCCTCGATGTAGCCTTGCACGATGCCGCGCAGCATGCGGGAGCGAGAGGTTTTCGCCGCGGCACCAGCGATGCCGAGCAGCAGACCGAGCGCCATGGTCTCGGCGGATAGTTGCAGCGTCAGCAATGTGCCGCGCAGCAGGTCGTATCGGCTGTCCCAGATGAAGCCGAAGTGGAACACGTAGTTCAAGGCGACGCCTCCGAGGCGCGAGCCTCTCTGCAGGGATGGCATGTGGCAAGGCCGAAACCCCGCTGCAACGGCGTCGGCGCCACGCCCTTACCCATTTCTACCCAGAACCGGGCCGATATGTTTTGCCGTGGGTAATGCCCGCTCCTACGCTCGCGTGACGCCCTGCAACAGAACAGGCGCGGTCATGGAGGGGAACGATGTCCAGGTTCCGGCTTGCCGCTATCAGTCTCGCCGCGGTTTTCGCATTCGCGCTGCTGCAGCTTCATCCGGCAGCGGCGCAGAGCGTCGATGACATCATCAAGCGCGGCAAAATCGTCTTCGGTGTCGATACGGCGAATCCGCCGTTCGGTTCCATGGGAAAGGACGGACAGCCGGAAGGCTACGAGCCTGATGTGGCGCGGTTGGTGGGTAAGTATCTCGGCGTACCGGTGGAATTCGTCCCAGCGACGCCACAGAACCGTATCGGCTATCTGCTGACCGACCGGGTTGACGTGATCATGATGGGCATCACGCCGGAGCGCGCGCGCCAGGTTTGGTACACCATGCCCTATGCGGTAGAGGCTGCGGTGTTGGTGGGGCCCGCCAGCGTCAGCGTGAAGACGCTGGCGGATCTGGTCGGCAAGCGTATCGGAATTCCGCGCGGTGCGATGCAGGACATCGTGCTGTCGAAGAGCGCGCCACAAGGCGCGCAGATCATGCGCTTCGATGATCAGGCGACGGCGGTGCAGGCGCTGATCGCGGGACAGGTCGATCTGGCAGGCACTGGATTGCTGCAATACCAGATCATCAACCGCGACGATCCAGGCAAGGGGTACGAGACGAAGCTGATATTGCGGCCGCTGCATTTCGGCATGGGAATCCGGCGCGGCAACAGCGATCTGCTGCAATTCCTCAATACGGTTGTCTATGCGATCAAGGCGAACGGCGAGCTGGAGGCGATCAGCCAGCAGTGGCGGCATTTGCCGCTGGGCGATCTGCCGCCGCTGTGACCGACGCAATGGAACGCATCATCACACACGGACTGCGGATGCCGCGGCTGGGTCTCGGCACGGGCCTGCTGCGCAACGCGCCCGGGCAGGCTTCAATGGAACTGGCGCTGTCGCTGGGCTACCGCCACCTGGATACCGCGGAGATGTATACCAACGAGGCTACGGTGGGCGCGGCAATCGCCGCGTCCGGCGTGCCCCGGTCGGACATCCACATCTCTACCAAGATGCTTCCCGAGCATATGCAGCCAGACGATTTGCGGCGGTCGATGGAGCGCAGCCTCGGCGCACTGAAGACGGACTATGTCGATCTCTATTTGATCCACTGGCCGATGGCCGGCATGAACCTTGCCGCGACGCTGGCCGAGATGATGCGGCTGCAACAGCAAGGGCACGCGCGTGCCATCGGTGTTTCCAATTTCCCCGTGGCGCTGTTGCGGCAGGCGGTGGAGGAGATCGGTGCGCCGATTGCCTGCAACCAGATCGAGTATCACGTATTGCTGGATCAGTCGGCGGTGCTGCGCTACGCGCGCGGCAAGGGCATCGCGGTGATCGCTTACGCGCCACTTGCGCGCGGGGCATTCTTTGGTCTGCCGGAGATCCAGCGCATTGCGCGGAAGCACAATGCGTCGCCGGCGCAGATCGGGTTGAAATGGCTGTTGGACCAGGAACTGGTTGCGGCGATCCCGCGCGCCGGGCGGCGCGAGAGCCAGCAGGAAAATCTCGACGCGTTGCGTATCGCGCTGGACGATGAGGATCGTGCGGCAATCGCGCGGCTGCCAAAGCACCAGCGCGTGGTCAATGTCGATTTCGCGCCGGCGTGGGACCCGCCAGAAGCTCCGCGACACTGATCACCCTCGGTCCGTCAGCATAGCGCCGGCGCAGCCGTTCAGCGACGATACGGCTTGGGTCTGCGTTGCCCGGTTGCGGTGGCCCGCCATGCGCGACGATGAAATCAGCGCCGATAGTGACGAGATGATCCGCCGCTTCTGTCGTCGCGACACAGCCGGCAATGTGGAATCCCGCATCGTGCGCGCGACGCAGGAAATCCAGTTCGCGTCCAATGCCAAGCTCGAAGCTGCCGAGGATGGATTCGAGTTCTCCGTCGAACGCCGAGACAGTGGGCAGGTTGACGATGCCGTCGATGTTGGCGCGGCGCAGTGCGGCGAACAGGTCGCTGTCGCGGCGGAACGGATCGACGCAGAACACGCCGGCATAGACGCGATGGCGGTGGTGCGCCGGCGTTTCGATGGCGGCCAGCAGGTCGGCGTTGGCGTCGTGCCAGCCAAGGCCGCCGAGCCAGAAGGCAGTGGCGGTATCGAGGCCGTGCAGGAACGGGCACAACACCATGGGGCCGTGCGGATGCCGCGGCGGCGGCCAGCGGGAGATCAGCCGGGGCGCGCGTTGCTCAATTTTACCCCTGTGCGCCACCCTGCCGCCTTTCCCCCAGCGGGGTCTCTGATAGCTTGCGGTCTGCGGCCGGGCCAGTGGCCGCGCGTGGCAGGGGAGAGAAATGCCCAGGGCTTACGTCTGCGGCACATTCGACACCAAAGGACCGGAACTCGGCTTCATCGCCACATGTCTGCGTGAGCTCGGCGTGGACGTATGCACGGTCGATGTATCGACGCGACCGCACGGCACGCATTGTGACGTCAGCGCGGCGGCGGTGGCGCGGCATCATCCGGATGGCGAAGCCGCCGTGCTCGGGTTGGCTGACCGCGGCGCCGCGGTCACCGCGATGATCGTGGCATTCGAACGCTTCGTCGTTGGCCGCGATGACATCGCCGGCATGATCGGAGCGGGCGGCAGCGGCGGCACCGCGCTGCTCGCGCCGGCAATGCGCACGCTGCCGGTGGGTGTGCCGAAAATCCTGATGTCCACCGTCGCGTCGGGCAACGTCGCCGGCTATGTCGGCGCCAGCGATCTGTGGCTGGTGCCATCGATGACTGACGTCCAGGGACTCAACCGCATCTCGCGCCGCCTGCTGGGCAATGCCGCGCATGCGCTGGCTGGCATGATCCGCTTTGCGCGTGCGGATGATGCAACGCAGTCGCGTCCGGCGGTTGGCCTGACCATGTTCGGCGTCACCACGTCATGCGTCCAGGCGGTTAGCGCCGCGCTGGAGCCGACGCACGACTGCGTGGTCTTTCATGCCGTCGGCACCGGCGGTCAGGCGATGGAGAAGCTGATCGCATCCGGCCTGCTCACCGCGGCGCTCGACATCACCACCACCGAAGTGTGCGACCTGCTGATGGGCGGCATCTTCCCAGCTGAGGAAACACGCTTCGAGTCGATCATCCGCTCACGTATTCCGTACGTGGTTTCTTGCGGCGCGCTGGACATGGTGAACTTCGGGCCGCTCGATAGCGTGCCACAGCACTATCGCGATCGGCGACTCTATGTGCACAACCCACAGGTCACGCTGATGCGCACCACGGTGGAAGAAAACGTGCGCATGGCCGAGTGGATCGCGGCGCGCCTCAATCGCATGGATGGACCGGTGCGGCTGCTGCTGCCGGCGGGCGGCGTATCGGCGCTGGATGTGCCGGGCCAGCCGTTCCACGATCCGGCAGCCGATAAGGCGCTGTTCGATACGCTGACATCGCGGGTGAAACCGACGCCGGCACGGCAGGTGATCCGCTTGCCGCATGCGATCAACGATCCGCCGTTCGTGGCCGCGCTTGTCGCGGCATTCCGGGAAATCGCGGGTTAGGAGAAACACACGATGCCGCGCTTTCAGCGCCGCGAGTTGCTACAGAAGTTCCAGGACATGGTGCGGCGTGGCGAGCCGATCATTGGCGGCGGCGCGGGGATCGGACTATCGGCAAAATGCGAAGAAGCCGGTGGTATCGACCTGATCATCCTGTACAACTCTGGCCGCTATCGCATGGCCGGCCGCGGTTCGCTCGCCGGACTGCTGGCTTACGGCAACGCCAACGACATCGTGCTGGAAATGGCGCATGAGGTACTGCCGCTGGTTCAGCGCACACCGGTGATCGCCGGGGTGAACGGCACCGATCCATTCCTGCTGACCGAAGAGTTCTTCACCCGGCTGCAGGCGCTCGGCATCGCCGGCATCCAGAACTTTCCCACCGTTGGGCTGATCGATGGAATCTTCCGGCAGAACCTGGAAGAAACCGGTATGGGGTTCGCGCTGGAAGTGGAAATGATCCGCGTCGCCAACGCGATGGACCTGCTGACCACGCCCTACGTGTTCTGCGAGGCGGACGCCATCGCGATGGCGAACGCCGGCGCCGACATCATCATCGCGCATATGGGGTTGACCACCGGCGGTTCGATCGGCGCGGAGACGGCGCTGAAACTTGCCGAATGTCCGGCGCTGATTGACCAATGGGCCGAAGCCGCGAAGCAAAAACGCCGCGACATCATCGTGCTGTGCCACGGTGGGCCGATCGCCACGCCGGACGACGCGCAATACATCCTCAACACCAGCCGCCACTGTAACGGGTTCTATGGCGCCAGCTCGATGGAACGGCTGCCGGTGGAAACCGCAATCACCGAGCGCACACGCCAATTCCGTGCCCTGACCATGCCATCTGCCAACAAGGATACCGCCGCATGACTGTGTTCCGCAGCGACACCGCACCTCCCGCCTGGTGCGAGCTGGAGCGTTTCGAAATCGTCACGCTGCCGCGCGATGCGACGATAACGCGCGCGCCATCGACGCGGGCCGAACGGCTCATTGGCACCACAGGCACCTGTCAGTTGCGGCGTGGCAACACCAGCCTGCTGCTGAAAGAGGCGCAGTTCATCGATCTTGATCCGAACGATGGCGCGTGGACCGTCACCGGTGCCTCCGATCCCGCGCAGTTCGTCCGGTTGTGCGGACATTGGGGCCAGGAGATGGCGGGCTGCGGCATCTTCCGCGTGCAGCGCTCGGATGCCGGCGATAAGGGCGACCCGGTGACCTATCCCAAGCACACCGCGATCGATCGGCACTACCATGACTGCGACGAATACTGGATCATTTTGGATGGTGCCGGTGAAGTCGTGGTCGATGACCGGCACAGCAAGGTCGCCGCGGGTGATTGCCTGTGCATCGGCACCGGTCATCCGCACGACTTTCCGTTGATCGACTCGCCAGTGAAGGCAGTGTTCTTCGAAACCACGCTCTACGGACGCAAGCGCACGGGGCATCTGTGGAACCACACGCACGGACTCGCGGAACCGATGCCGGGGCGCGTGTGATGAAGCAGCGGGTGATCCATGTCGGTATCGGCAGCTTCGGCAAGCGTTGGTGCCGCGAATTCCTGCGCGGCAACGTCGATGACGGCACGATCGAGGTCGTCGCGCTGGTTGATCTCGATCCGAAGTCTCTGGCGTATGGCGCACAGATGCTCGGCCTGCCGGACAGCGCCTGCTATACCGATCCGCACAAGGCGTTCGACGCGGTGCAGGCGGATTTCTGCACTGTCGTCGTGCCGCCGAATTTCCATGAAGCCATCGTCGATATTGCCATCGCGCATGGGATGGACGTGCTGAGCGAGAAGCCGATTGCCGACAGCATGGCCGGCTCGGTACGCATCGCGCAGAAGATCAAGGCGGCGGGACGCAAGATGGCGGTGACGATGAGTCACCGTTTCGACCAGGACAAGACGACCCTGCGGCGGATCATCCGGTCGGGCAAGCTCGGGCGGGTCAACAACATCTCCTGCCGCTATCAGTCGGATATGCGCCAGCACATGGCGTGGGGCGCACTGTTCCGTCACACGATGGATGATCCGATGCTGATCGAAGGCGCGATCCACCATCTGGACATCGTCGCCGATCTGGCGGGCGGGAAGTGCGATACGCTGTTCGCCTCAACGTGGAAGCCCGATTGGGCGGAGTACGCCGGCGACACCGACGGTATCGTCACCATGGTGTTCGATAACGGCGTACGCGCGGTGTATGAAGGCTCCAGCAGCACGGCGGTCGGCCTGAACGACTGGTATCAGGAATACCTGCGCGTCGATTGCGAACTGGGCACCGCGATCCTGAACCATCGCGAAATCGAGGTGTTCACGCGCCAGGACCTGCCGCGGCAGAAGCATCGCGAAGGCACCGGGCAAAAACTACCGCTGCTGGTGCAGCCGAAATGGATCAACACCTGGCTGATCGAGAAGTTCACCCAGTGGCGTGATGGCGGCCCGATCATGGAGACGGAGGTGCAGGCCAACCTGCAGGCATCGGCACTGGTGTTCGGATCGATTCAGTCCGCGCGCACCAACTCCCTGGTGAAGGTGCAGGACTACATCGCCAGTTTCAACTGACCGATGATGGAGCCGGCCGAGCGCGTGCGGCTTGCATTGCGTGAGGCGCAGGCGCGCAGCGGCACGTTCCTGGTGGCGGCGGCCATCGGCACCGGCATGGCGGCACAGGCGGCAGCACGTGGCGGGGCGGATTTTCTGGTCGCACTGAACGCCGGGCATTTGCGCAGCATGGGCGAACCATCTGTCGCGTCCCTGCTGGCGCTGCGCGACACCAACCGCTTCGTCATGGAATTCGCCACGGCGGAGATCCGGCCGCGCACCGCATTGCCGGTGTTTGTTGGACTGGCGGCGTTCGATCCTCGGCTGGATGCAGAGGTTTTGTTGCGGCAGGTGCGCGACGCCGGCTTCGAGGGCGTGACGAATTTCCCCACCGTGGCGCTGATCGATGGGCGCTTCCGCCGGTTCCTGGAAGCCAGCGGCTTTGGCATGGCGCGCGAGATCGCGCTGCTGCGGCAGGCGCGTTCGCAAGGACTGGCTACACTCGGATATATACACACCGCGCCAGAGGCGCGTCAGATGGCGATGGCCGGGGTTGATATCATTAACATCGATCTCGGCTGGAATACCGGCGGCGCGCTGGGTGTGGCGACGCGGATGCCAATAGCCGAGGCATCGGACGTGGCGGGACGTATGATCCGCACGGTGCGCAAGATTGCCGCTGAAACGATCTGCGTGGTGGAAGGCGGCCCGATCGTGCGGCCGGAGCAGATGGACGAGGTGTGCCGCGCGGCTCGCGCGGATGGTTATATCGGCGGCTCGACGATCGATCGCGTGCCGCTGGAAACCGCGATCGAATTGGTGACCTCGGCATTCAAGACGATGGGTGCTTTGCGTAGGCGCGTCACGCGGTTGGAACGGCGGTTGGATCCGCGGCAGATGCCGGGCTGCCTGATTGGTGGCGCGCCTTCGGTGATCGCTGCGCGCGCGGCGTATGAACAGGCGCTGGCCACCGATCTGCCGGTGCTGGTCGCAGGCGAGGCCGGAACCGGACGGCGCGACCTGGCGCGGGCACTGCATGCGGGCGGCCAACATCGTGCCCGACGACTCACGTGGCTGACCTGCGCGGCTGGACAGCAGCGTATGGACGCTGATGTGTTCGGCTGCGAACCGGGAGCCGCGCCTGGTGTGGCGCGGCGCCGCATCGGCTGGTTGGAATTGGCACGAGGCTCGACGCTCGTGCTGGACGACTTGGGCGAAATGGATCTGGCGACTCAGCGGTTGCTGTGCGCGACGATCGAAAGCGGCGCGTTCCGGCGTGTCGGCGGCAGCGATCAACTGCCGCTGGACGTCCGTCTGATCGGCGTGACGCGGTTCGATCCAGCGCGCGATGTTGCACGGTTCGATCCGCAGTTGCTCGATGTGCTGGGAGCGATCCGCATCGACCTCGCGCCGTTGCGCGAGCATCTCGAGGACCTGCCGCAGATCATCCAGCACATGCTCGATGCGCTGACCGTGGGCAAGCTGCCAGCGGAACTCGATCCAGCGGCATGGCGCGTGCTGTTGGCGCACGACTGGCTGGGCAATGCGCGCGAACTCGGCAACGTGCTGCAACAAGCCCTGCTGGGGGCAGGCACTTCGGCGATCCTCGCGGGGCATCTGCCACCGTTGCAGCCGCAGCCAGCGCGTGGCGCGCGCGTGGGATTTCCCAGCGAGCGCGAATGGATCCTGGACGGCCTGCGGCGCAACAGGTTTCGCCGCGCCGAGACAGCACGGTTCCTCGGTGTGTCGCGCAAGACTTTATACAACAAGATGGTGGCACTGGGATTGCTGGTGTCAGTGGCTGGACGGCAGACTTGGTGAAGCAAAACGGGAGGATATGATGGTACGGATCTATGTCAGCGACATGATCAACGCACCGATCGAGAAGGTGTGGGGATTGATCCGCGACTTCAACGGAATGCCGAAGTGGCATCCGTTCATCAGCGACAGCCATATCGAGAACGGTCTGCCGAGCGATGCGGTCGGCTGCGTGCGCAATTTCCACCTGGCGAATGGCGGTCACCTGCGCGAGCAACTGCTGTCGCTGTCGGACCGTGAACACTCCTGCGTCTACTGCATCCTGGAAAGTCCACTGCCGGTGACCGGCTACGTCGCGGGTTATCGGGTGTTGCCGATTACCGAAGGCGATCGCACCTTCATCGACTGGTGGGCCGAATTCGAGATCGCGCCGGCGGATGAGGAGCGCATCACCGATCAGGTGAAGAACGGCACGTTCCGTCGGGCATTCCAGGCGATCGCCGAGTATCTCGCGAAGTGATCCGTCTGGACGCGGCCTTTCCAGTCCAGGTGGTGCCGTGCACGTCGCGGATCGTGCGAGTACGGTTGGGCGATGCGGCGCCAGGCGTTGCATCGTACCTACCGCCGCACGATTGGGCCGAGGTCTCGTGCCGGTATACGGATCGGCAGGATGCCCGGCCATTCCTGCTGGGCCGCAGTGGCGGTCCCGGGATGCAACGGTAAGCAAGTGGAGCTGCGGGTCGAGTGGTGAAACCCGGATTGCTTCTTCGCGTCCAACAAAGACGCTATGATCGCAACCGCGCATTATCCGGGTCGTAGAGCGGCTCGCGGCGTACGGTTGCGCTTCGGCGCTCACCCAGGATGGCCACATCGACTCGCGTGCCGGGTCTGGCAAGATCGGCCCGCAAATAGGCGAGCGCGACGCTGGCATTCAGCGTGTGGCTCCAGCCGCCGGATGTGACCAGGCCCACCGGTTCGCCGGATATATGAACCGGGGCGCAGAACGGGGCATCGGCGTCGCCAGGATCGTCCAGCACAAGCGGAACGAAGCGTTGCGCCGGGCCGCGCGCATGTTCGGCCAGCAAGGCCTCGCGGCCGATGAAATCCGGCTTGGTCAGATCGCAGAAGCGGTCGAGCGACGCCTCGAGCGGCGAGTAGCCGATCTCCAGATCCGTCTTCCAGCCGCGATAGCACTTATCGAGCCGCAGGCTGTCCATCGCGTACATGCCAAAGTCGCGCATGCCATGCGCAGCGCCGGCGCTCCACAGCACATCGTACAGCTCGGGCAGCACGTCGTCAGATGCGTGAATTTCCCAGCCCAACTCGCCCACATAGTTGACGCGCAGCGCCAGCACCTCGGTGCCGCCAAGGCGGATATGGCGCGCGGCAAGCCAGGGAAACGCGGTGTTCGACAGGTCCGCATCGGTGACGCGCGTCAGCACGTCGCGTGAACGCGGGCCCGCGACGATGAGCGTGCCGTGGCCTGTGACTGGCGTCACCGAGACCGGCTCTGGCGCGGCAGCCAATACATCGGCGTCGTGCCATTCGGCGGTGGCGGCGGCGATCAGCAGGAAGCGTTCGTCCGCAAGACGCGTGATGGTGAATTCGCTCAGCAGTTTGCCATCCGGCGTCAGCGCGTAAGCAAGACTGACGCGGCCGACGTTGGGCAAGCGCGAACACACCAGGCGATCGAGCCAGGCTGCGGCGCCGGAGCCGGCGACCTCAAAGGGGGAGAAGCCGGGGAAGTCCATGATGCCAACGGCCTCGCGCACCGCACGCACTTCCTGCGCGACCAAAGGCATCCAGTTGCGCGCGCGACGGAACGACAGCGTCGGTTCCGCCGCGATGTTGCCTGGATCGAAGAAGGCAGCACGTTCCCAGCCGCCACGTGCGCCGAAGCGCGCTCCTTTGTCTCGCAGTTGTCCATACAGCGAAGAATGCCGCTGCCGCCGGCCGGCCGGGCGTTCCTCGAACGGAAAGGATGGGGCGTATTCGTTCTGATACACCTCGACCGCTTTCGCCGCGGTATAGGCAGTGTCGGCGTAGCCCGTGTAGCGCCGCCGATCGAGCGAGAAGACATCCCATTCGGGCCGGCCGTGCAAAATCCACTCCGCGATGCATTTGCCGGCGCCGCCGGCCTGGGTGATGCCGAAGCTGAACGTGTTGCAGTGGAAGAAATTGCGCAGGCCATGCTCGGGGCCGAGATAGGGATTGCCGTCCGGCGAGTACGGGATCGGCCCGTTGACCACGCGTCGCACGCCAACGCTGCCGAGCAGCGGCACGCGCTCGATAGCCGCTTCGATGATCGAACCGAGGCGGTCGAGATCCTCGTTCCAGAGCTGGAAGGAAAAGTCGGCGGGAATGCCGTCGAGCCACATCGGCGTGGCCTGCCACTCATAGGGGCCAAGCAGCAGCCCATCGACCTCCTGGCGCATGTACCAGGAGACGTCGGGATCGCGCAGCAACGGCAGCCGCTGCTTGCGCTGCTCCAGTTCCGCTATCGGCGCGGTCACCAGGTACTGATGCGACAGGGATACGATGGGCAAGGTCCGGCCGAGCAGTGCCATGATCTCGCCGGCGCGATATCCGGCGGCATTGACCACGATCTCCGCGGCGATCTCGCCTTTGTCGGTACTGACACGCCAGTGGCCGTTGGGCTGCTGCGCAAGGCCGACGACTTTCTCGAAGCGCCGCACCTTGGCACCCTTGTCACGCGCGCCCTTGGCGAACGCCTGGGTCAGCTGCGCCGGATCGATGTCGCCGTCGTAGGGGTCCCATAGCGCGCCCTTGATGCCGTCCAGCGTGACGAACGGATGCCGTTCGGGAATCTCGTTGGGGCCGAGGATTTCGTAGTGCAGGCCGTTGGCGCGGGCCATCGCGCGCACGTGGTGGAACTCGCCCATGCGTTCCTGCGTGTGCGCCAGACGCAGCGACCCATCGACATGGTAGTTGATCGGATACCCGGCATCGTCGCCAAGGCGGCGGTACAGCGCGGCGGAGTAGTTCTGCAGTTTCAGCAGCGTCCAACTGCTGGAGAATGTCGGCACGTTGCCGGCGGCGTGCCACGTGGAACCCGAGGTCAGCTCGTTCTGTTCCAACAGGATCGCATCGGTGCAACCCAGTTGGCACAGGTGGTAAAGGCAGCTTGCCCCGACGGCGCCTCCGCCGATGACGACGACACGTGTGTGGTCCATGCAACTGTCCCGTCAGCGCTGACGCGCGGACTATAAGTCCGCGTCGGCGTGCCGGCCATGCGACAGCTTGCCGGCGGCCCAGGCAAGCAGGACCACGGATACGACGTACAAAGCGACCGGCATCAGCATCCGCCGCAGCGCGGCAACATAGACGTGCCGGCTGTCCAGGCCCACGGCGACGATGAGCGGGAAGTTCTGCACCGGGCGCAGCACGAAACGGCGTTCAATACTGTCCGCCGGGCCCGAGGCGGTGACGCGGGTAGCGCCGGTCGCACGGTACGAGGCGAATGGTTCGGCGGTATCGAGCACATTGCCGATACGGTTACGCTCGAACGGCTGGCACATCAGCAGCGTTCCGTCGTTGCGAAGCAGGCTGACGGTGTCGCCAGGAGCGAGGCCAAGCCGGGCGAACAGGTCGCGGTAATAGCTGAGGCGAAGACCCACCACCATCATACCGGAAAAGCCGCCATCCGGCGTCGCGATGCGGCGGACCAGCGTGATGCCGGCGCTGTCGGTGGTGGCCGCAAATGGCTTGCCGATGAACGGCGTGGTGCCCGGTTGCTGGCGCAGCGCCCGGAAATATTCGGTGTCGGCCCAGTTCTCGTTATGCTCGGGTGGTGGCGAGCCGGCGAGCGTGTCGCCATTGCTGTCGAGCAGTTCGATGAAGGCGTGATACTGATCGCGCGGCAGGTTTTCGACCATGGCGCGGTTGCGGGTGGGATCCGCCGGATCCAGGCGGCTGATCGCGCTCTGTATATACAGATCCTGCAGCGTCAGGTTATGCGCGATATCGAGTTCCAGCGTGGCTGCGATGCTCGCGGCGGTGGCGTCGGCCTGCTGCTCGGCCGAGCGGACCGCGTCGCGCCAAAGGAACGCGAGCAGCACAATGCCGACGGCTGCGAGAGCGAACACCCAGGCCTGCGGGCCGCCGGCGCGCAACCTGCTGACCCACGCAACGCCGATAGCCGGCACCGTCATTTGCCGCATGCCCCTTTTGGTGGGGCGATTGTAGGCCGCAATCCCTAGCCAACGGTTGACGGCAGCAAGTGCCGCCGACTCGAATAACCGCTCTTGCACATCTAAATAGATAGATGCATGCTGGATAACGATGTTTGAGCAATCACTTATCACATCCAGCTAATGATCACTGGGGCGCAGATGCGGGCCGCCCGGGCGATGCTGGGCATCGACCAGCGGGAACTGGCCGGTCTGTCCAGCCTGTCGCTGCCCACCATCCAGCGCATGGAGGCAAGCGAGGGCACAGTACGCGGCAACGTCGATTCGCTGATGAAGCTGATTGATGCGCTGCACGAGGCCGGCGTTGAGTTGATCAGCGACAATGCGGTCAGCGGCCACGGCGGCCGCGGTGTGCGGCTCACCACGCCGTCGCCGCCGCAGCGGCGGGCACCATGATCGCGGCAATACTGATCTGCGTCTTGCTGTTGCTGTGCCTGGCGCCGGCCGGCGCGGCTCTGGCCAGACTGCCGCACGGCCGGAGCGTTGTGTACGGCGGATGCCTTGCCGTGTCGGCCGTATCGCTGCTGCTGGCTCTGGCGTCACTCGCGTCAATGCCAAGCACCATCGTGCTGCCGCTCGGACTGCCGTGGACCGGCGCGCAATTCCGCCTGGATGCGCTGGCGGCGTTTTTCCTGGCGGTGGTCGGACTCGGCAGCGCCGGCGCCAGCCTCTACGCGCTGGGCTACGGCCGGCATGAGGCGGAGCCGCAGCGCGTGCTGCCGTTCTATCCGGTGTTTCTCGCCGGGCTGAACCTGGTGGTGGTGGCGGCGGATGCGTTCAGCTTCCTGTTCGCCTGGGAACTGATGTCGCTGGCGTCCTGGGCGTTGGTGATGGCGCATCACCGCGAGGACGGCAACGCGCGCGCCGGTTACGTCTATATCGTCATGGCGAGCTTTTCCGGGCTCGCCTTGCTGCTGTGCTTCGGCCTGCTGGCGGGTCAAGCGGGCGACTACAGCTTCGCGGCGATGCACGCGGCGCATCCGGCCGCCGGCGTTGCGGGACTGGCGCTGGTGCTGGCGCTGATCGGTGCGGGTTCGAAAGCCGGCGTGGTGCCACTGCACGCCTGGCTGCCGCTCGCGCATCCCGCGGCGCCGAGCCACGTGTCGGCGCTGATGAGCGGCGTGATGACCAAGGTCGCGGTGTACGGCTTCGTGCGCATCGCGTTTGATCTATTGGGTTTGCCGACATGGTGGACAGCGGTGCTGGTGCTGGCAGTGGGAGGGATCACTGCGGTGCTGGGAGTGCTGTACGCGCTGATGGAACGGGACCTCAAGCGGCTGCTGGCGTACTGCACGGTGGAGAATATCGGCGTCATTTTCATCGGGCTCGGACTGTCGATGGCCTTCTCGGTCAACGATCTGCCGGCGCCAGCGGCATTGGCGCTGACCGCCGCGCTGTTCCACGTGTTCAACCACTCGGTGTTCAAAAGTCTGCTGTTCTTCGGCTTGGGTGCAGTGCTGACTGCAACCGGTGAGCGCGACATGGACCGCCTGGGCGGGCTGATCCATCGCATGCCGAAGACGGCATTCGCGTTCCTGATTGGCTGCATGGCGATCTCGGCATTGCCGCCGCTGAACGGCTTCGTGTCCGAGTGGATGACGTTCCAGGCGATCCTGTTGCGGCCGAATTTGCCGCAATGGGGGCTGAAGCTGGCGATTCCGGCGGATGGCGCGTTGCTGGCGCTGTCGGCTGCGCTGGCCGCGGCGTGTTTCATCAAGGCGTTCGGCATAACGTTCCTGGGGCGGCCGCGCAGCCTGGCAGCGGCGGATGCACGAGAAGTGGACCGTTGCTCGCTGGCAGCAATGTTCGGTTTCGCGGCGCTGTGCCTGCTGGCCGGCATCTTTCCTGGCGCGATGATTGATCTGCTGGCGCCGGTGACACAGGCACTGACCGGCGCGCATATGCCAACGCAGCTACAGGTCGCGTGGCTGTCGATCGTGCCGATTGGCAGTGCGCGCAGTTCGTATAACGGGCTGCTGGTGTTCCTGTTCATCGCTGCTTCGGCGTCGCTGGCGGTGGTGGTGATCCATCGCTTCGCGTCTCGTGCGCTACGGCGGGCGCCGGCGTGGGATTGCGGCTTTCCCGATCCACGGCCGGAAACGCAATACACCGGCGGCAGCTTCGTGCAGCCGACACGCCGCGTTTACGGCGCGGTGGTGTTCCGCACGCATGAGACCGTGGTGATGCCGCCGCCCGGCGATATCTCGCCGGCGCGGATCGAGAAGCACATCACCGATCCTGTCTGGGACATGATTTACGCGCCGATAGCTGGCGTGGTGTGGCGCGCGTCAGGAGCGCTGAATGTGCTGCAATTCCTGACCATACGCCGTTATCTGGGCTTCGTGTTCGCTGCCTTGGTGATACTGTTGCTGGCGCTCGCGCTGTGGCAGTGATTGTTGGCCTGATCGTGCAGGGCGTGCAGATGGCGCTCGTGCTGTTGCTGGCGCCATTGCTGACTGGGCTGGTGCGCAAGGTGAAGGCGCGGTTGCAGCGCCGGCGCGGGGCATCGGTAATCCAGCCGTACTACGATCTGCGAAGACTGTTCCTGAAAGACGTGGTGCTGGCCGAAAACGCGTCGTGGCTGTTCCGCGTCGCACCGTATGTCATTTTTTCCGTGACCTGGGTGGCAGCGGCGCTGGTGCCGACATTTGCCACCGGACTACTGTTCAGTTGGTCCGGCGACCTGATCGCGATCACCGCGCTGTTGGGCAGCGCGCGCTTCGCACAGGCGTTGGCGGCAATGGATGTCGGCACCAGTTTCGGCGGCATCGGTGCGTCACGTGAGGTGATGATCGCCTCGCTGGCCGAGCCGGCGATGCTGATGATCGTGCTGTCGGTGGCGCTGATCGCAGGGTCGACGCAGCTTTCCACCATTGCCGACTACATGGCGTTCTCCAATATCGGGCTGCGCGTGTCGCTGGCATTGGGGTTGGTGGCGTTCATTGTGGTGGCGCTGGCGGAGAACGCGCGCATTCCGGTGGATAATCCGGCGACCCATCTGGAACTGACAATGGTGCACGAGGCGATGGTGCTGGAGTATTCCGGGCGGCACCTGGCGCTGATCGAGCTGGCCGCATCGCTGAAGCTGCTGCTTTACGTGTCGGTGATCGCCTGCATCTTCTTTCCCGTGGGGTTGACAGGCGGCTACGTGTTCGCGTTCGCCGCCTATCTGATGAAGCTGGCGGCGGCGGGCGTGCTGTTGGGCGTGTTCGAGATGTCGATCGCCAAGATGCGGGTGTTCCGTGTGCCCAACTTCCTTGGCGCTGCGCTGATGCTGAGTCTGCTCGGTGTGCTGCTGCTGTTCGTGTCGGAAGGCATGTGATGCAGCACGGATTCGGCTTCGATGTCGCGCACATGCTGGCCGGGTTCCTGGTGCTGGCGAGCTTCGCCATGCTGTACCAGGATCGGCTGTATGCGCTGATCAACGTGCTGGCGCTGCATGCGACCATACTGGCGGCGTCGGTCGCCTGGCAGGCGTATATCCAGGGCGCACCGCATCTGTATATCACCGCGGCAATCGCCCTGGGCTTCAAGGCGATCGTGGTGCCGTGGGCGTTGCGGCGCATGGTGTTCCGCCTCGGCATTCACCGCGAGATCGAGACGGTGGTGAGCATCGGGCTGACGATGCTCGCCGGAATCGCACTGGTGGCGCTGTCGCTGATGGTGATGCTGCCGGTGACGGCGCACGCCGATCCGGTAACGCGTGAGGATATCGCGCTGGCGCTGTCGGTGGTGCTGATCGGGCTGCTCATGATGGTGACGCGGCGCAATGCAGTGAGCCAGGTGGCGGGGTTCCTGTCGCTGGAGAATGGCGTCGATCTGGCGGCGACCGGCGCGCAGGGCATGCCACTGGTCGTGGAGATCAGCGTCGCTTTCTCCATCCTGGTCGGGTTCATCGTGGTGGGGATTTTTCTGTTCCGGATCCGCGAGCGGTTCGACACGGTGGACCTCGAGGCGCTGGACCGGTTCCGGGGAGAACGGCGGTGAGCGAGGCTCTCATCTTGCTCGTGCCGCTGCTTTCCGCGGCGATACTCGCCCTGGTGCGCAACTACCGTATCTCGGCGGGCATCAATATGGCGGCGAGCGGATTGGTATTCCTCGCGGCGCTGCTGTTGCTGTGGGACCGGCCCGAGGTTGGGCGGTTCCTCGCAGTGGATGACATGAACATTGTGTTCATCCTGCTCAGCACGTTCGTCGGTTTCACCACCAGCGCCTTCAGCGCCAGCTATATCTCGCACGAACTTGCCTCCGGCCAGCTGACGCCGAGCTATCTGCGATTCTATCATGCGATGTTCCAGCTCATGCTGTTCGGCATGAACCTCGCGCTGCTTGCCAACAATATCGGCGTGATGTGGGTGGCGGTGGAACTCGCGACGCTGACCACCGTGGTCATGGTGGGGATCTATCGCACGCACGAAGCGATCGAGGCGGCGTGGAAATACTTCATCCTCGGCAGCGTCGGCATCGCATTGGCTCTGTTCGGCACCATCCTGGTGTATCTCGCGGCGCGGCCAACGGTGGGCGAGGGGCTCGACGGCATGGTGTGGACCGTGCTGGTGCAGCACGCCCGGGACTTCGATCCAGCACTGCTCAATGTCGCGTTCATCTTCCTGCTGCTGGGGTACGGCACCAAGGTGGGACTGGCGCCAATGCATGCGTGGCTGCCGGACGCGCACGCCGAGGGTCCCACGCCGATTTCCGCGGTGCTTTCGGGTCTGCTGCTGAACGTCGCGCTATACGCACTGCTGCGATTCAAGATGCTGCTGGCGGCAAATGCCGCGGCAATCGCGCCTGGGCCGCTGATGATCGCGCTGGGCTTGCTGTCACTGATCTTCGCCGCGTTCATGCTGTACCAGCGGCGTGACATCAAGCGCATGTTCGCTTATTCGTCGATCGAGCACATGGGTATCACGGTGTTCGCCTTCGGCATGGCGGGGCCGTTGGGCAATTTCGCCGGGCTGTTGCAGATGACGATGCACAGCCTGACCAAGTCGGCGATCTTCTTTTCAGTAGGGCACGTGGCGCAGGCCAAGGGAACGCAGCGCATTTCCGATATCGGCGGCCTGACCGCCACACATCCGCTGCTTGGATGGGGGCTGATTGCCGGCGTTGCGGCGATTTCCGGGCTGCCGCCGTTTGGCGTGTTCACCAGCGAATTCCTCGTTGTCAGCTCGACCTTCGCACAACAGCCAGTGCTGGCGGTTTTGTTGGTGTTCGGCTTGCTGCTGGCGTTCGGCGCATTGTTTCTGCGCGTGACGGCGGTGGCGTTCGGCGAGCCTCGCGGGCCGGTGGGACCGGTGACCGCGTCGTATCTGCCGATGTTCGCGCATCTCGCGCTGGTGTTGATCGCAGGCATCTGGCTGCCCGGACCGCTGGTCGCGTGGTTCCAGCACGTGGCGGCACTGCTCGGATGACCTTGGTCGACCGCGAATTCTGGGACGAGGCGCTGGGCGATCTGGCGGCAGGCGATGCGACGCTGCTGACGCTGTGGGGCGAACCACGCCGCATCAACATGGCGGTGTGGCACACCAGTGTTGTGGCGCTGAGTTCTCGACTGTCCAGACAACCAGTATCCATCCGTCAGCGCGGTGCACGCTCCGGCGATGCGGCTGGAACGTACGGCGCGTGATCTGCATGGCTTGGAGCCGGTCGGTCTGCCCGATACGCGGCCGTGGCTCGAACATGGCCCCGAGGCGACAGCTTATCCCTTCCTTCCAGTGCAGGGTGAGAGCCTGCATCAGATTCCGGTGGGTCCTGTTCATGCCGGCATCATTGAACCAGGACACTTCCGCTTCACCGCCGATGGCGAGACGGTGGTTCGGCTGGAACAGCGGCTCGGCTATGTGCACAAGGGCATCGACCATTTGCTGCAAGGCGCGTCGATCGCCGATGCGGCGCGTATTGCTGGCCGCACGTCAGGCGACAGCACGGTAGCCTACGCGTTCGCCTTCGCGCGCGCGCTGGAGCAAGCGCTCGGCGTCGAGCCGCCACCGCGTGCGGTGTGGCTGCGTGGCGTGATGGCGGAGCTGGAGCGCATCGCCAACCATCTCGGCGATTTCGGCGCGATCTGCAATGACGCGTCGTTCAGCATCATGCTGGCGCATTGCGGCATGTTGCGTGAACTCGTGCTGCGTTGCGCCGCCGCATGTTTCGGCCATCGGCTGATGATGGACTGCGTCGTGCCGGGCGGCGTCGCGGCCGATCTGGTGGACGCGGGCAATATCCGTGCGCTGATCACAGAAATACGCGCGCGGTTCCCGGCCCTGGTGGCGCTGTATGATAAGACCGCGTCGCTGCAGGACCGCACGGTGGGCACCGGCGTGCTGAAGCCGGAATTGGCGCAGAGGTTCGGTGCCGGCGGCTATATCGGGCGCGCTTCCGGACGCAAATTCGATGCGCGCAAGTCGATCGGCTATGCACCATATGACCGCCTGCACTTTGAAATGCCGGTGCGCACCGATGGCGATGTCAATGCGCGTGTATGGATCCGCATCGAGGAGATCACGCAAAGCCTCGCCCTACTGGATCAGATGTTGGATCAGATGCCCGCGGGCGAGCTACGGGTCGGGCTGGGCGCGGCGCGCAGCAGCGAAGGCATTGCACTCGCCGAGGCATTTCGTGGCGATGTGCTGGTGTGGCTGCGTACCGATGGACGCGGCCACATCGAGCGCTGCCATCTGCGCGACGCGTCGTGGTTCCAGTGGCCGCTCCTGGAGGCGGCGATCGAAGGCAACATCGTCGCGGACTTCCCGCTGTGCAACAAGTCGTTCAACTGTTCCTATTCAGGCCACGATTTGTGATGCGCGCACCCGTGTCATTGCGAGGAACACAGTGACGAAGCAACGCAGTGACAGCAGCGGGAACGCTGCATGCTAAGAACGCTGCTGCAAGGCCTGCGCACGCCGGTGACCGAAGCGGCGCCGCTGGCGGCATTGGCGGCGGAACTCGACGCAGCGGCACAGAAGCGGCTCGGGCGCAGCCTGTCGATCCGCGAAGTGGACGCCGGCTCGTGCAACGGCTGTGAGCTGGAAATCCACGCACTCAACAACGCGTTCTACGATCTGGACCGCTTCGGGCTGCGCTTCGTCGCCTCGCCGCGGCACGCCGATGTGCTGCTGGTCACCGGGCCGGTGACGCGCAACATGCGCGAGGCACTCGAACGCACGTGGCGCGCGACGCCCGATCCGAAATGGGTGGTCGCCGCCGGCGATTGCGCGGCGGGTTGCGGCGTGTTCGCCAACAGCCCGGCCTGCATCGGATCGGTATCGCAGGTGGTGCCGGTCGATCTGGTGATCCCAGGCTGCCCCCCGACGCCGACTGAATTGCTGCAAGGATTGTTGTCGCTGCTCAGCGCTCGCTGAACAGCACGCCGCCTTTTGCCTTGTTGTCGCGCGAGCTTTCGATGATCTCGACCAGCACGGCATCCGCGGTGACACCGAAATTCTTCACCACCGCCTCGGTGATGTCCTTGATCAGCGCGCGCTTCTGATCCTTGCTGCGGCCCTCGATGGCATGGACATAGACTTCAGGCATTGCTTTGCTCCTACGAGAACAATTGCATCATAGGGGAACTCCATGCTGGGAGGCGAGGCTGTGGTGGCGATCTGGAACGGCATCGCGCCGGAGGCGCGGGCCCAGTTCTATGACTGGCATACCAACGAACATATGCCGGAGCGTGTCGGCATCCCCGGCTTCCGCCGCGGGCGGCGCTATATCGCGGCCGACGCGGCGACTCAGCCGGAGTATTTCACGCTGTACGAAACCGATACGATGCAGGTGTTGCAGGGCAGCGACTACGGCAACCGGCTCAACAACCCGACTCCTGGCACACGGTCCACCACCGCGCAGTTCCGCGATTCGGCGCGTGCGCTGTCGCGGGTGCTGGCAAGTCACGGGCCGGGCATGGGCGGTTTGCTGCTGACCATCCGGTTCGACTGCGATGCGGCGCATCTGACGGCGCTGACAGCCGTGGTGCGCGATGCCGCGGCGCTGCCACGAATCACCGGGGCGCATCTGTGCATGGGCGATGCGGACGCCTCGGCAGTGCGCACGGCGGAGACGCGCGACCGCACCGATATCCAGACGCCCCCCAACGTGTTCGTGATGCTGGAGGCAACGGATGCGGCGGCCCTCGCAAGCGCTTTGACCGACAGCGCGCTCAGCGCCGCCGGTGCGCGCGGGCCGTTCGTGCGCGGCGTGTATCGGCTGGAATACGTGCGGAACAAGACCGGGTTTGCGGCGTGACGCGCGGTTGATAGGCTCGGCGCAGGAGGAGACGTTTCATGACAAAGCATACCATCGGCCGGCGCACGCTGGTCGCGGCCACGCTTGCGGCCCCGGTGATCCTGGGCAGCCGGGCGCGCGCGGCCGGTACCATCCAGATGATCAGCCACCGCTATCCTGCGCTGGAATATTACGCCGAGAAGATGCGCGGCGCGATCCCGGGCGTCACGGTCAACACGCAGCTCATGCCGATAGACAAGGCGCTGGAACTGGCGACGATTGCGATGTCGTCGAAGTCCGACACGCCGGACATCGTGTATGCCAGCGACACCAGCTTCCAGACCTTCGTCAAGAACGGCTGGTTCAGGCCGCTGGACGATCTGTGGGCGAAGTACCGCGACGAGTTCAAGCTGGACGATTTCCCTGAATCGGTGCGCAAGACCTACACGCACGACGGCAAGCTGTACGTGATGCCGCACACCCTCAACACGATGATGTTCTTCTACCGCAAGGACCTGTTCGATGCCGGCGGCAAGGCGCCGCCGAAGACCATCGCGCAGTACCGCGACCTGGCGAAGGCAATGAACAGCCCGATGCGGTCCGGGTCGGTCGCTTGCCTCAAGCCGGTCGATGCGGCGATCAACGAGGCGCATTGGTATTTCAATGCGCTCGGCGATGGCTGGTTCGATGCGCAGTGGCACCCGGTGTTCAACGACGCCAAGGGCGTGCAGGCGATCGAGATGATGGAGGAGATCGCGCAATACGCGCAGCAGGGCTTTTCCGCCGCCGCGAACGACGAATGCATGATCGCCTATCAGCAGGATACCGGTGTGATGGGCATCCAATGGGCGACGCGCGCGAAAGCGATGGACGATCCGGCGAAGTCGCGGGTGATCAACAAGATCGACTGGGTGGCGCCGCCGCAAGGGCATGGAAGGATCTCGGGCGACGGCTACGCGATATCGGCGTTCAGCAAGCAGGATCCCGATGTGCTGTTCCGCATCATCGCCACCTCGGCGAGCGCGGCCAGCATGCGCGGGGCGGCATCGCTGCTTATCCCGCCGCGCCAGTCGCTGCTGGATGATGCGGAGCTGAAAAAGGCCAACCGGTTCTATCCTGCCGCGCTCGAGTCTGTACGATGTCGGCACGCCGGCACCGTCGCTGCCGGAGTTTTATGCGGTGGGCGAGTTCATCACCCGGCGCATCCTGCAGGCGGTGAACAACGAAACACCGGTGAAGCCGGCGCTGGATGCGGCGGCGAAGGAGACCGAGGATTTCCTCAAGGGCCACGGCTATTACCGATAGTCGTTGGCTGTTCCTGGTGCCGAGCGCGATCGTGCTCGGCACCATCATGCTGTATCCGCTCGGCTACGCGATCTGGCTCAGCCTGTTCAACTACGATCTGGGCAGCGGCGCGTACGACTTCATCGGCCTCGGCAACTACACCGCGCTGCTGACCGACGAACGCTTCTGGTCGTCGCTGCTGCGTACCGTGCTGATCGTGCTGGCTGCGGTGGGCGTGGAATTCTGGTTCGGCCTGCTGATCGCGTACGGGCTGTACCGCCTTACGTTCGGCGTGCGCACGCTGAACCTGCTGCTGTTTCTGCCGAACATCGTGACGCCGGTCGTGGCGGCGCTGTTCATCCGCTGGATCTTCGTCAGCCGCTGGGGCTTGCTCAGCGGCGGGCTGATCGCGCTCGGTATCTTCCCGCCGGACTTCCTCGGCAATCCGGCATGGGCGCGAGCCACCGTGGTGTTCGCCGATGCGTGGCAGTTCACGCCCTTCATGATCCTGGTGCTGTATGCCGGGCTGAACACGGTGGACCAAAGCCAGATCGAGGCGGCGCAGATCGATGGTGCCGGTGTATGGACGCAGTTGTTCCGCATCATGCTGCCGTCGATCCGGCCGCTGATCGTGTTCGTGCTGGCAATCCGGCTGATGGATGCGTTCCGCTTCTTCGACACGATCTATGTGCTGACCTCGGGCGGCCCAGGCACGGCAACCGAGACCATCACGCTGTATACCTACGCGCTCGCGTTCCGTCTGCTGCAGATCGGCAAAGCGTCGGCGCTCGGTGTGCTGACATTGTTGTTCGTCGCCGTGCTGATCGGAACGATGATCCGCATGATCTATCGGCGTGAACGGGGCGCGTTCTGATGCGCGCACGGATGCGCTGGCAGATGCTGCTGTTCCTGGCGCTGGCCGGATTCACCGCGGTGAACCTGATCCCGGTGATCTGGGGCGTGATGATCTCGATCAAGCAGCCGGTGGATGCGTTCTCCGTGCCACCGACGTTGATCTTCACGCCGACCTTCGAGTTCCACTGGCAGGTTTGGGTCGATAAGGGATTTTGGCATTTCCTGATCAACAGCGCGGTCATATCGGTGAGCACGGTGGTGCTGTCGGTTTCCGTCGGCACGATGGCGGCGTACGGGTTGTCGCGCATGGCCACGACAGCGTCACGCGGCCTGTTGTTCGGACTGCTGGCGATGCGGATGTTCCCGCATATCCTGCTGGCGATTCCGTTCTTCGTGCTGGCGAAGTCGCTCGGCCTGGTGAACACCTATCCGGCGATGATCCTGGCGCTGGTGGCGATCAATCAGCCATTCACCATCTGGTTGATGCGCGGGTTCTTCGTCGATGTGCCGCATGAATTGTATGAGGCAGCGGTGATCGATGGCTGCAATGCCTGGCAGGTATTCATGCGCGTCGCCTTGCCGGTGGTGCGGCCGGGGCTGTGGGTGACCGCGCTGTTCAGTCTGCTGCTTGCGTATAACGAGTTCCTCTTCGCGCTGGTGTTGACCGGGCCCGATACCAAGACACTGCCGGTGGCGATCGCCGAGTACGGCGCGGAGGATATCAACTACTGGTCGCTGTCCGCCGCTGCGGCCGTCGGCATCATGTTGCCAATCGTCGCCTTCATGATGGCGCTGCAGCGGCACCTGGTGCGCGGTCTGGCGCTGGGCGCCATCAAAGGATGAGTGGTCAGGCCCGCAGTTGCGGGTTGTCGAACCTGGGGTTGCGCAGCCGGTGCAATGCGCCGCGCAGCGCTTCCCATAGATCTCGCTTTTCCGCCTCGCCGAGCGACGTGGCGATCTCCTCGCGCTGGCCGTGGCTGACCAGCAGCAGCTTCGGAACTGTGCCGGGCGGTTCCTCGATCACCGCATTGAGCCAGCCAGCCGACAGCGAGCGCTCCTGACGCTTGCCGTTGCGGTCGGTGCGGATGATACGAAGTGTGTCCTGGGACAACAGGATCAGTTCGCTGGCGCGGGCGCGGTGCGCGTTCAGGCGCAGCAGGAACAACGCAAGGCCGATTTCGGCCACGGCGAATCCGGCGACCGGCCACGCGCCGATCAGCCAGAAGCGCAGTACCATGAGCGCCGAGAGCAGGCAGATCACCAGCATCAGGATGCGCAGCCCGCGTGGCGAGAGGCTGCGGTAGGGTACGATCAAGGCCTCGAACAGGACTTCCTGCTGCATGCGCTGCATGTTGCGCTTACCCTTGCGGGCAGAACAAGAGCGCGCGACAACCATTGCCATGCCGGCAAGACCTCGCAAGACCCGCCCGATGACGCGCGACGAAGTGCGCGGCTTCATCAAGGCGTTGGCCAAGGCCAATCCGGATCCGCGCAGCGAACTGGTGCATGCCGATCCGTTCACCCTGCTGGTGTCGGTGGTGCTGTCGGCGCAGGCGACCGATGCGTCGGTGAACCGTGCGACCGAAACGCTGTATCAGGAGGCGGCAACCCCGCAAGCGATGCTGCGGCTTGGTGCCGACGGCGTGGCAAAGCACATCCGTTCCATCGGCCTTTGGCAGGGCAAGGCGAAGAACGTTGTCGAGCTGTCGCGGCTGTTGATCGAGCAGCATGGCGGCGTGGTGCCGCGCGACCGCGATGCGTTGGAGAAGCTGCCAGGCGTCGGACGCAAGACCGCCAATGTCGTGCTGAACGTGGCCTTCGGCGAGAGCACGATGGCAGTGGATACGCACATCTTCCAACTCGGCAATCGCACCGGCATCGCGCCGGGAGCGACGCCGCGCGCGGTGGAGGATGGGCTGGTCAAGCGTATCCCGCCGGAGCTGCTGCGCGATGCGCACCACTGGCTGATCCTGCACGGACGCTACGTGTGCAAGGCTCGGGCGCCGGAATGCTGGCGCTGCGTGGCGCGCGAGTGGTGCAAGTATCCCGACAAGACCCTGCCGCCGGTGGAGAAGCCGCCGCGGAAGGCGTGATGCCGGTGCCTGCGAACTGCGCCGCGTATCAATACGCGCGTGGATAAGACCCCAGCAGGCGCACGTTGCTGCGCTGCTCCAACAGCCGCATCAGTCCAGCGTCGCGCGCGTGCCCCGCGACCTCGATCAGATAGCGGTGCGTGTCCAGCGATTCTCGGCTTGGCCGTTCGTAGATGGTGAGCACCTGCGCACCCGCGCCGCTGAATGCGGCCAGCAGTCCGGCAAGATCTTCATCGCGCACGCAAGCGAGCATCGACGTCTTGTCGCGGCCGGTTGGCGCCGGCATCGCGCGGCCCAGCACCCACCAGCGGGTCACGTTGTGCGGTCCTTCCTCGATGCCATCGAGCAGCGACACCAGGCGATAAATCGACGCACCGATCCTGGGACCGACAGACGCCTTGTCCCTCGTGGAACTCAGCGCCACGCGCTGCGCCGCATCGCCGCCACTCAAAGCTTCGGTGCGCCGTACATGCGGCATGACCCGATCGAGCCAGGGTTTGGCTTCCTCGAGCGCCACCGGATGCGCGAAAACCTCGGTGATGTCCTGCTGGCGCGTGCCGGGCCGCACCAACAGACTATAGCCGAGCATCCGCGGATATTCGGCAATCACCATGACGTCCGGCAGGTCCAGCACCGCATCCATGTAAGGCGTCATGCCAACGATCGACGTGGTCACTGGCAGGCAAGCCCGTTCGACCGTTCCCACCGTGTAGGCCGCGAACAGTTCCTCGCGCGCGAGAGGAACGAGACCGGCCTCGCCGAACAGATCGAGCGCGGCCTGGTGGGTCCAGGAGCCCGCGGGTCCGAGAAACGCTGTCCGCATGGCGCGAAGCCTAATCGCCCCGGTTTCCATGCCGCAAATGACTTGACAAGGTGTGTCTTATATCCATATTTCCAGAAATATGGAAAAGACCGATGCATTGGCCGCGCTCGGTGCGCTGGCGCAGGAATCGCGGCTCGATATTTACCGCTCGCTGGTGCAGGCCGGCCCCGTCGGCCTGCCGGCCGGGCAGATCGGCGCGCATCTTGGGCTGCCGCCGGCAACACTCGCATTCCATTTGAAGGAACTGAAGAACGCAGGGCTGGCAACGTTCACCCGCAACGGCCGCTCGCTTGTGTATGCGGCTGTATATCCGACAATGAACGCGCTGCTGGCCTATCTGACCGAAAACTGCTGCGGCGGTTCCGACAGCCAATGCCTGCCCATCTGTCAACCCGAGGCGGCGGCGAAAGCCGAGCCGCGCGCACGAAGGAGCGCCTGAGCCATGCCGGATGAAGTGTTTGCGGCAACCGAGATCAAGGAAATGGTGCGCGCCCGCTACGGCGGCATTGCGGTGGGCACGGTCTCCGACTGTTGCGCACCGGCGGCATCATGTTGCGGTGCGCCCCCAGCGGTCGACAGCAAGGCGCGCGAGATGGGCTATTCCGCCGATGAACTCGCCGCGGTTCCCGAGGGTGCGAACCTCGGACTTGGCTGCGGCAATCCGCAAGCCATCGCGGCGATGCGGCCTGGCGAAACCGTGGTGGATCTCGGTAGTGGCGCCGGATTCGATTGCCTGCTTGCCGCGCGGCAGGTCGGTGCCTCCGGCCGCGTCATCGGCGTCGATATGACGCACGAGATGCTGAAGAAGGCACGCGACAATGCGGCCAATGTCGGCGCCGCCAATGTCGAGTTCCGTCTCGGCGAGATCGAGCATTTGCCGATTGGCGACAACACGGCGGACGTCATTCTGTCCAACTGCGTGATCAACCTCGTGCCCGGCAAGGCACAGGTGTTTCGCGAAGCCTTCCGTGTGCTGAAGCCGGGTGGACGGCTGGCGATCTCCGATGTGGTGAATACCAGGCCGCTGACTGCCGAGCTCGCCTCGGATCGCGCGCTGGTGTGCGGCTGTGTGGCGGGTGCCGCGCCGGTGCGCGACATCGAGACGTGGCTGCAGGCGGCGGGCTTCCAGGACGTGCGGGTCTCGGTGAAACCGGAAAGCCGCGAACTGGTAGCGAGCTGGGCACCCGGCCGTGGCATCGAGAACTATGTGGCCGCGGCTATCATCGAGGCGCGCAAACCCGACGCTGCGTGCTGCGGATCGCGCGCTGCATGAGCCAATCGACGATAGGCGCGGAACACGCGGCGGCGCGGCCGGCAATGAATGTGTTCGAGCGCTTCCTGACGTTATGGGTGGCGCTGTGCATCATTGCGGGCATTGCGCTCGGCCAACTCGTGCCGGCCGTGTTCCATGTCATCGGCAACGCGACGGTCGCGCAGGTCAACCTGCCGGTCGCGGTGCTGGTCTGGCTGATGATCGTGCCGATGCTGCTGAAGATCGATCCCGCGGCGCTGCGCGAAGTCGGACAGCACTGGCGCGGCATTGTCTCGACCGTCGGCGTGAACTGGCTGGTCAAGCCTTTCTCGATGGCGCTGCTGGCATGGGTGTTCATCGCGCATCTGTTCCGGCCATGGTTGCCGGCGGATCAACTCAGCAGTTACACGGCCGGGCTGATCCTGCTCGCCGCGGCACCGTGCACCGCCATGGTGTTCGTCTGGTCGAACCTGGTGGATGGCGAGCCGCATTTCACGCTGAGCCAGGTCGCGCTGAACGACACCATCATGGTGTTCGCGTTCGCGCCGATTGTCGGCCTGCTGCTGGGGCTGTCCTCGATCAGCGTGCCCTGGGACACACTGTTCCTGTCCGTGGTGCTGTATATCGTGGTTCCGGTGATCGTGGCGCAGCTATGGCGCCGCATTCTGCTGTCGCGCGGCGGCGTTGCGGCGCTTGATCGTGCTCTACATGCACTGTCACCGCTGTCGTTGTGCGCGCTGCTGCTGACGCTCGTGTTGCTGTTCGGCTTGCAGGGCGAACAGATCATCCGTCAGCCGGCGGTCATCGCGCTGCTGGCGGTGCCGATAGTGATACAGGTGTATTGCAACGCGGGACTCGCTTACTGGCTGAACCGCCGGCTCGGCGTTGAATGGTGCGTGGCAGGACCGTCCGCATTGATCGGCGCCAGCAATTTCTTTGAGCTCGCAGTGGCGACCGCGATCGCGCTGTTCGGCTTTCAGTCCGGGGCGGCGCTGGCGACAGTCGTTGGTGTGCTGGTGGAAGTGCCTGTCATGCTGTCGGTGGTGCATATCGTGCGGCGCTCGCGGCGCTGGTACGAACGCGAGCGGTCCGCCGCATGACATTCACGGCACGGCCGGCGCGGATCGACGACGCGGCGGCGATCGCGGCAATCTACAACGACGGGATCGCCGATCGGATCGCGACATTCGAGACCGAGCCACGCACGGCGCAGCAGATCGAACAGTGGTTCGACGGGCGGCATCCGATTGTCGTGGTGGAACGTGCCGACGGTGAAGTGGCGGCGTTTGCGTCCACAGCAGGTTATCGCACGCGCGCCTGCTACGCAGGCATCGCGGAATTCTCGGTCTATGTGGCGCGCGGGCACCGCGGCACGGGAGCCGGGCGCATCGCCATGACGGCGTTGATCGATGCGGCGGCAAAAGCCGGATATTGGAAGCTGCTGTCGCGCATCTTTCCGGAGAACACGGCGAGCCTCGCTTTGATGGCCCGCATGGGCTTCCGCGTCGTCGGCACCTATCAACGCCACGGCAAGCTCGACGGGCAATGGCGCGATTGCGTCATCGTCGAGCAATTGCTCGGCGAGGCCAATACCGAAACTCGTTCACGCTGACCCCCACACCATCATGGCCGGCCGCCGTGCCGGCCATCAGAAATGGCACATGCCTCGACAGATGGCAGGCATAAGCCCTGCCATGCCGCAGCCTCAAGCCGCCTGGCGCAACTCGCGCTGGTTCAGCCGGGTGACGCTGCGCACGCCGACGACTTGGCGAAGATTGCCTTCGACCAGTTGCACCACGTCGCTGGGCATGCCGGTCAGGGCGATCTCAACATGCATGGTGTCGTGCGAGCGATGCGACCACATGCGGTCGGGGATCAGGTCACGCTTGGCGAAGGGTTGCAGCAGGCGGGACAGCAGACCTGGCTCGACATCAGCATCGAGCATGAAGCGGACAGATTCGGACAGTTCGGCGAACATGGAGAAAAGCTCCGGACGAAAGACGACGCGAAAGACGAGTGCGGGGACTCCCCGGCTGCTCAGGCAGCCGGGCGGCTAATTCGCGTGCGTGTCGTCCAGAGAACCATGCGCGGCATACTACGATGCCGCCGGCTAAAGACAAGTAACTTGTCGTGTCAGTGCCATTCGACCGTGGGCAGGCGGAGCAAGGGCACCATGCTCATCGAGAGAGTGCGGTCGCGCAGCGTCAGCGGCACCTCGACACTCGGTGCGCTCCCATCCGCCGGGGTCGTGGCGAGCAGCGACAGCACCGCCTTGGCGGCGGTTGCGGCGGAGCGGCTGATCACGCTGTGGGTGGCGAGCGAATCGAGGGTCTCCGCATAGCCGCTGGCCTTCGCGCTGGCGCTGCCGGCGGGCTGCAGTTTGTCGTCGAGCGTCAGCATCGCTGTTGCGGTGAGGTCGAGCGGACCCCAGGCGAGGGCGAGATGCTCCAGTGCCAGTTTGCCGTTGGCCTGGTGCCAGGCAGACATCCATAGTTTCGGCGTGGCCGCGGCCACCGGCGCGTCCGCCAGCGTGCCATCGAGCGACAGGCTGGCGGTGCCGGGTCCAAACGGGCGGGCGACATCCGGCGGCGGGCTGATGCCTCTCGCTTGCAGCGTGAAACCCAGCGGGTTTGGCGGCGTGCCGGCAAGATGGAACTGCAATGAGGCGACGCTGGCATTCGGGCCGCGTAGGTTCTCGGCGGATAGCTCAAGCGTATCCGGCCAGGGCGCTGCCACGACCGGCAGTGCCAGTTCCAGACGGTGCGCGGTATACGGGATCTCCGGGGTATCGCCCACGCGCAGCTTCTGCTGGCCGCTCGCGTTGGCGCGGAGCATCCGAGGATCGATCAGGTCTACCCGCAAGACCAGCCTGTCGGTGTTCCAGGTCAATCCGCCTGGAATGTCCCTTGTGCCGCCGTCCAGCGTCACGCGGCGGATCGAGAGACTGGCGGCGAGCGGCCAGCCTCCGGACTTCGGCGCATCGGTGACAACTGTCCAACCGGCCGCGCGAGCATTGGCCAGCCAGGCATTGTACCCGTCACGCAGGTTGCGGCTGGCGATCCACCAATAGGCGGCATCGGCGAGCAGAACCACGAGTGGGACAGCCAATAGAGTGATCCATAGCGTGCGCCTGCGCCGCATGTACCTTGGTCCCGAACCGAGCGGCGCTTATAGGCAATCGGCAACACTAGGCAACCCGCCGCGATCAGCCTGGAGCGTTTCATCCCCAGCATCGGCGAGCTATGGATCGACGGTCCGGACCGCCACGAAATGCCACGTTTCTCAATGGCTTGGAGCGGATCACTGCGCCGTGATAAGAGCTGGCTTCAGGCTCAGCCCACAGAGTTATTCACAGCCTCCCCACGCAGCGCCTGTTCGAGTTGCAACATGAACTGGGCGCGCCGGGTATCGGCGGGAATCGGCTCCAGCACGCGGATATGGATGGTCCCGGGCCGCTTGTGAAAGGCGCGCCGGCCCCAGCAGTGGCCGGAATCAGTGACCACCGGGATCACCGGTAAATGGGTGCGCGCCGCCAGGGCGGCGATGCCGGGCTGAAGCGGCAGGACGGAGCCAGGCTCGGCCCGCGTGCCCTCGGGGAAGATCACGATCTGTCGGGCTTCGCGGGCGGCGCGCTCGCCTTCTTTGACCAGGTTGCGCAGCGCCGCCGCGCCGCCGGAGCGATCGACCGCGATCATGCCGCTGACCATCGGCAGCGAGCCAAACAGCGGGATGCGAAGCAGTTCTTTCTTCAGAACGTAGCAGCAGCGCGGCACCAGCGTGAGCCACACCAAAGTGTCGAATGCGGACTGATGGCGTGAGGCGATCAGTCTCGCCTCGCCGCCAGTGACGCGCTCCAGGCCAGACACTTCGAGCCGGATCCCGCAGATCACACGCAATGCCCACAACACCATGCGGGCCCATGCTCGTGCGACGTCCAGCACCCGGTGCGGGGCGACGAAGCGGACGATGGTGCCGGGCACCAACGTCATCACGAAGGTGACCATGAAGAAAAAGGCATTGAACAACGCCGAGCGCAGGAAGGTCATCCGGCATGTCCCCGGGGCTGCAAGAGTGTGCTGAGCCCTGTCTCGGCGGCCAGGAACTTCACATACTCCTCAGCGGCGAGACGCAGCGGAAGGCCACCTTCATGGGGAGCGACAGGCACCGGATAGAGTGTCACGTCGGGCAATGCGCGGCCGAGCTCGGCCAAGGCTCGCGGCATGTGGTACGAAGCAGTGACAACCAGCAGCGTGTGGATCGCGTTGGCGCGCGCCCAGGCCGCGGTCTCCAGCGCGTTGCCGCGTGTCGTTGTCGCATCGCGGCCAATGCTGACCCGCGCGGCGAGCGGACGTGGATCGAGTTCGGCAAGATGCGCCAGTTCAGTCAGGTTGGCGCCGCCGCCGATGCCGGACAGTAGCAGCCGATTGGCGCGGCCGTCGGCAAGCAGGCGAAGTGCGGTTTCCACGCGGTCGGGGCCACCGCTGAAAGCGGCGATTGCGTCGGCGTGGGAGGGAATCGGCGCCGGTTCGGCCACCCGATGCAGGAACCAGGCGAAGCCGCCGCCGGCGGCCAGCAAGACGGCGAGCGCGAGCACCGCGGCCAGCTGAGACGCGCGCTTCATAGCAGGCGGCGCAGCCAGCGGCGGACGGTCGCCTGCGCGGTGAGGAAGCCGATGATGGCTGCCGCTGCGGGTAACCCGGGGAGCACGAGCCAGAGCGCGGCGGGCAGGGACGCGGTGATGCCGGCGGGCGAGGCGATATCGACTGCCCCGCCGGTAAACGGCGCGGCCAGCACGCCGAGCGTCAACAGGACCGGCAGGGCCAGCACAGCTCCCACGAAGCCCCCCGAGGCAGCCAGCAACGTGGCGCGGCCGGCGAAGCGGGCCGCGATGTAGCTATCCGTGGCACCGAGGCCGTGCACGATCTCGATCGCCTCGCGGCGCGAGGCAAGACCGGCGCGTGTCGCCACGGCGATGACTGCGGCGGCGACCGAGGCGACCAGAAGCAGCGCGAGGCCGGCACAGGCCTGCAGGCTGCGCGCCAGGGCGGCCAGCCGGCCGATCCAGACACCGTGGCTTTCGATCAGGGTGCGGGGGGCGGCGGTGACCAGGCGGCGGGTCAGGTCGGTCAGGTCGAGCCCGGGGTCCGACAGCTGCACGGCGACGACGGCGGGCAGCGGCAGGGCCAGCCGCTCGGCGCCGCTGCCAAGCCAGGGACGCAGCAGGTCGCCCAGTTCGTCCTCGCTCAGGGCGTGGGCGTCAGCGACACCCGGGGTACCGGTGAGCAGCGCCAGCACGCGGTCAATGCGCGCTCCGGCGCCCTGCGCGGCCGGATCCTTCGGCTGCGGCACCTGGATGGTCAGCGCGGCACCAGCCCCTAGTTGCCAATGGCGGGCCAGAGCGGCGGCACCAATCCAGCCGGCCACCGCAAGGGCGGCAAGGAAGGCCATGGCGGCGACCAGGAACGGCAGCATGCGGTCGGAAATGGCGCGGCGCAGGCCGAGTTCATCAAATCCGGCTGGTCTCAGCAGGTGCCGGGTGCGAAGCATCGCCACGATCAGCGGCTGCGGACCAGGCGGCCGTGCGACAACTGCAGGGCCTCCGCGGGATGACGCTCGACCAATGAGTCGTTGTGGGTCGCGACCACCACGGTGGTGCCCAAACGGTTCATTTCCTTGAACAGCTGCATCAGGCGCTGCGCCTGCACGTCGTCCAGATTGCCGGTGGGTTCGTCGGCGAGCAGCAGGCTGGGACGATTGATCACCGCGCGTGCGATGGCGACACGCTGCTGCTCGCCGCCCGAGAGTTCCGCCGGGCGTGCGTTGGCCTGCTTGGCGAGGCCCACCCAGCGCAGCATCTCGCTCACGTCGGCGCGGATCTGTCCCTCGGGCCGGCCGGCGATCCGCAGCGGCAGCGCGACATTGTCGAAGGCCGACAGGTGCTGCAGCAGCCGGAAGTCCTGGAACACCACCCCGATGCGGCGGCGCAGCCGCGGCAGCGCGCGGCGTTCCGCGGTCGCGATGTCGGTGCCGAACAGGGCAAGCTGGCCGCGGGATGGCCGCACATCCAGGTACATCAGGCGCAGAACGCTGGTCTTGCCGGCGCCGGAAGGGCCAAGCAGCCAGCGGAAGGTACCGTCGGGCAAGCTGAACGTCAGGTCGTGCAGCACTTCCGGCCCGGGCGCGTTTTGCGCGCCGGTGCCGTTGCCGCCGTATCGCAGCCCCACCCCATCGAATCGGACCATGCCGGCGCTATTCTTGCCATCACGCGGTGTGCGCCGGAAGCGAATGCGCGTGTTGGTTAGCCGCACGCCCATTGCTTCGTGTCATGCCGTCCCGCACCATTGGCTCATGCGCATTGTCTGTCCGTCTTGCTCCGCTGCGTATGACGTGCCGGACTCGCTGCTGGTTGCCGGCCGGCCAGTGCGATGCGTGCGCTGCAGCGGCGAGTGGACCCCTGTCACCGAGCCCGCGCCCGCCATCGAAGCCCAAATCCCCAAGCCGGCGCTTCCGGAAGCTGAGCAACCGGCACCACTCGCCGCCGCAGTGCTGGCCCCCGCAGTAGTGGCACCCATTGAACCCGCCGTGACGCCGCCCGCGCCGGTGGTGATAGCGGGCCAATCCGCGATGGAGCGATTGGCGGCGTCGCCGGCGCGGCCGAAGTCGTCACTGCCACTGTTGCTGGCGTGGGGACTGACCGCCGTGGTGATCGCGGCCGCCGTTTGGCTCGCTTACGAGTGGCGCGGCCAGATCATCGCGGCCTGGCCGCCGAGCGCGCGCGCCTATGAGGCATTTGGATTGAAATAAGGGGTCCGGGATGGATGTGATCGATTCGGCAGCCGATCTGCCAGACGGTTCGCCTGTTGCGGCGTTGCGGCGCCAGCGGCCGGACTTCGTCCGCTATGGTCAGGGCAGCCATGACGTCCTGATCACTCCGGCCGAACCGGCGGGGCTCAGCGTCGCCGAGCGCACAGCGATCGCATCGCTGGTGTCCTCGATCGAGGGTGATGTCGCGCTGACCGAGCATTACCGCGCGCTGAGTTCGCCAGCAGACAACTCGCCGCGGCGGGAAGCCATCCTGCGGCATGTGAAGCTGGTGACCGCAGCGCCGGGTTCGGCAACGCCGGCCGCGCTCGCGGCGCTGCGCGATGCCGGGCTGGCGCCGCGCGACATCGTGGCACTGACGCAGATCGTGGCCTTCGTCAGTTATCAGGTTCGCGTCGCCGCCGGTCTGCGCGCCCTGGCGCGGGAGAAGGCACCATGAGCCGCTTCACGCTCGAACCGGTGGATTGGGATGCGTGGATGCCGCCGGTCGAGGCCGCCAGCGCGACCCCGCGCCAACTTGCCGCGTTGGAAGCGAGTCCGCAGCGCGACTCGCCGTATTTCCGCACGCTCGCCCATGACGTCGACTCGCTGGAGCAGCGCTCGCCGTTGTTTCATGCGGTGATGTATGCGCCGCGTGGCCTGCCGCGCGCCGATCGTGAACTGGCGACGGTGGTGGTATCGATCATCAACGGCTGTGTTTACTGCTCATCGGTCCATGCGCGGCGGTTCGTTGAACTGACGAAGCAGCCGGACGTGATCCAGCGGTTGTACGATGAAGGCCTGACGACAACACTGGAACCGCGCCAGCGCGCCATCGTCGATTTCGCCGCGAAGTTGACGCGCGCGCCGCAGACGGTGGGCGCCGATGATCTGAAACCGCTGCGCGCCGTCGGTATGGATGACTTGCAGATCCACGATCTGATTCATGCGGTGGCGATGTTCGCCAACGCCAATCGGCTGATGCAGACGCTGGGGGAACCGGTGCGGGCTTAGCGCTCGCCGCTGTCAGCTCCCGGCAACACGGGCCAGTGACAGCGCCGCAAACCCGACCATCCCAACTGCTGCCGTACGGCTGATGCCCTGCGTGATGGCCAGGCTGAGCCGTCCGCGAGCCGCGCACGTCACGGCGCTGAGCACGATCCACCACCCGGCCGACCCGGCGAACACACCAAGCAGCACCATCGAGACCGCCGGACCCAGCGGCGGCTCCGGGCCGATGACGACGCCCACGGCGCCGACCAGCAACACAAGCAACATCGGGTTGAGGCAATTGAAGGCGACCGCGGAGACATAATTCCGCAGCACGGAGCCGCCGTCCGGTCCAGAATTGGCGGCCGGCGCACGGCGCAGGATGCGCCCGGCGAACAACAGCATGAGTGCAGCCGAGAGGACGCTCATCGCAGGGCGATAGGTGGTCAGGATTGGTTGAGCCTGTTGCAGCCCGAGCAGGACCACGCTGGCGTAACCTGCATGGACAGTGCTCGCCCCCGCACCCGTGCTGATGCCGGCCTTGATCCCCGCCTCGAGGGTCCGGTTGATGCACAGTATCGCCATGGGTCCGACGGGAGCGGCGGTGGACAAGCCGATGACGACACCGGACGCCAGTGCGGATAGCGCGATCATCCGTGATCTCCTGCTCGCTTGCGAGGTGCTTCGTGGTTCGGGGAAGCTGAGCGGCGTTCCGGGCGGGGCCCGGATAGCTCACTGGGCGCGTTCGTGCCGGTGAGGTCGCTCTATCTCGATCTCTTCCAAGTCACGGTGGCGATGCCACCGCTGGATGCGGTCGGGGTGACATATTTCAGCTCATCGTGGTTCGCGGCGACAATGAGGCGTTGCTGCACGGTCCCATCCCAGTTCGGAAACGTCGCTCGCTCTACTTTGAATGTGAGCGTCTTGCCCGCTGAATCCACTGCATAGGTCCCGAGCATGGCGATGCTCCTGCCCATCACCGCCCGGTTCTCCTGCTCTGTCCCGCCTGCCCGATTGTTGGCCGCAAACCTGGGAAGGTCCGGACCGATAATCGTCAGCATGAAGTGGCCGCTAGCATCGAGGTTCATCATACCGGTGGCGCCGGTTCCGAATTGGTCGGTGCTCTTGCCGTCCTTCTCAGTCACGGACGACACCAGCCGCCAGTTCCCGGTTAGCTCGGCGGTGTCCTGCGCGAATGCGTTCGCGGCAGTCACTGCAATACAGGTGGCCAGGACGGCACGACGGGCTGGATGGCCGTTCATTCGCTTTCCTCCGTTACCTTGGCTTAATTGTCCTGGTTGTGTGCTATAGGGGAATGTCGAAACTTCCTGGGTAGCTATAGGTAGCTCCGATGTCTCGCCCGACACTCAGCTGGGACCGCATCAGAGGGCGAGTGACGCTGCGGGATCTGCATATCCTGGCCGCCGTCGTCCAATGGGGCAGCATGGCGCGAGGAGCCAGCCATCTTGGCCTGTCGCAGCCATCTGTTTCGGAGGCGGTGGCCAAGCTGGAAGCGGCGCTGCGCGTCCGTCTGCTTGACCGCAGCCCACGCGGGGTCGAGCCGACGATCTACGGACGCACCCTGCTTCGGCGTGCCAACGTCGTCTTCGACGAACTCAAGCAGAGCATTCAGGACATCGAGTTCCTGTCCGACCCCGGCGCGGGAGAAGTCAGGATAGGCTGTCCGGAATCCCTGTCGGCCGGCTTCGTCCCGGCGGTGATCGACCGCCTGTCGCGCCGGTATCCGCGCGTGACCGTGCGCGTGCTGACGGCGCAGGCCGGCGAACAGGAGTTCCGGGAACTCCGGGAGCGCAGCGTTGACCTGCTCATCGGACGGGTATTTCAGCCCGTATCGGACGATGACGTGGAGGTGGATGCTCTATGCGAGGACGGATTCTTTGTCGCTGCCGGCAGTCGAACCCGCTGGGCCCGGCGATCGAACGTCGCGGTCGCCGAACTGCTTGAAGAACCTTGGATCCTGTTCCCGGAAAACAGCCTTTCCGGGGGCTACATCGCCGAAGCATTCCGCAGCCTCGGCTTGCCGCTTCCGCGCCGAGCCGTAACCTCGTTCTCGCCACAGCTCCGCTTGCATCTCGTCGCACAGGAGCGCTTTTTGACGGTGCTGCACGGCTCGGTGTTGCGGTTCAACGCCAAGCAATTGTCGCTGAAGGCGTTGCGCACCGACCTCAAATTCCCGCCAATGCCGATCGCGATCTTCACCTTGAAGAACCGCACTCTCAGCCCCGCGGTGGATCTCTTCATCGCGCAAGCTCACGAAGCGGCCGCCTCTATGGGGCGACTGGATTCGCTTTAATCCGTTCAACCCCGATCACCGCAACCCCGCAACCTCCGCGTAGGCCCGCAGCTCCCGCTCGACATCGTAACCGGTCGTCCCGAAGATAACGCCGGTGGCGCCTCCAGCCTCTAGCTTGGCGAGACGTTCGCGCAACTCCGCCCGCGTGCCCGTGAACGTCATCTGTTTGGCCTTGGACACGTCAACCAGCCGGTCGTGGCCGTTTGAGACATCGAGGTTGTGGCCGCGGTGAACCGAGAGATGGCGAACCTTCGCGTCCACCCGCTCGACACTCGCCAGCCAGGCTTCGCCGTTCGGCAGCTCCTTCACACTCTCCGGATCGGTGGTGTACCGATGGTGATAGGCAAGCGCGATGATCGGTCTCACGGCCGTCGAGGCGCGCGGCGAGGTGACATCCTCGCCATCATCCAGCACCGTACCGTTGGTCGACACCAGACAGGTCTCGAAACCCTCGGCCGGACCGCCGAGCGAAATCAGTCCATCGGTGATTTCCTTGGCAAGCGCGCGGGCCTTCGGGCCTTGGCCTGCCATGTAGATTGGCACGTTGATCGGACGGTCAGGCAGTTGGCCGTCGGACGCGAGGATCTGGGCAAGACCACCGTCGATATCGGCGACGTCGCCGCGCAGCAACGCCTTCACCTGCGTGATATGCGTGCGCATGCTCTCGAGGCTCAATGCCTTCTTGCCCATCCCCGCGCGGCCGGTGAAGCCGGTGCCGAACCCGACCATCAGCCGTCCTGGTGCGATGTGCTCGAGTGTTGCGATGGCCGAAGCCTGAGCCATCGGGTGGCGATAACTCGGGATCAAAACCGCCGGCCCAAACTTGATGCGGCGCGTCCTTTCCGCGATGCGGGCAAGAGTGACCCATATGTCGTGGCCGAAGGCCGGGACCTCGGGGCACCACACCGCTCGGAAGCCGAGCTCTTCAGCCAGAAGCGCGTAGTCGGCGGTTCGCGGACCGGGCGGCAGGCGGAAATCATACGTCAGCACAGGGTACTCCAGCAGCAAGTGTCGCTAAGGAGAGCATGACGATGTGTGGGATGGTCAAGCCACTGCGCGTAGCGCTTCGACAAACTGGAAACTAACGCTCCGCATCCACCCATTCGTCGCCGAACAGTTCCGGCTTGTCGAACTCCAGCAGCGTCTGCCAGTGCGCCTCGATGTCGCGGTTATAGAATTCCGCGGCGATGCCGTCAGCCAGCCACGCGGCACCGACACTGATCGCGGGGATGTCGCCGGCAACCTTGCCGATGCTCAGGCTGGCGGCGTGATTGAAGCAGTAGATGTCGGCGAGAAATGGCGCATCGCCGCGATGCTTCTCGGTGAACTGGAAATGTGGCCCCAACCAGGGATAGCCAGCGAGTTCCGCGCTCGCCAGGTCAGGTGGCGGCGTGTAGCGATCGCCCCAGGTGGCGATCTTGTCGGCGTGCTCGGCAATCTCCGGACGCGCTGCCGTTTCCACGGTGAAGCCGGTGCCCAGGATGATGAAGTCGGCAGCAAATGTCTTGCCTCGCGTCGTGCGCACCGAAAGGCCCGCATCGCACAGACGCACATCGACAATGCCGGAACCAAGATGGAAGGATGCGTTGCGATGCCGGCTGACCCGCAGCGTCGAGTTGCGTGGCGACGGCGGACCGGTGTCGTCGGAATAGTACATCGTCCGCCAGCGCCAGTCGTCGTCCATCTCGCGATAGCCGTTGGTGAACCCGGCGCTGCCGATACCGGTCAGCTTGTTGATGCGCGGCAGATCGGCGCGGCGAACCAGCATGCGCAAGTCGGCACAGCCCGCTTCCAGTGCCTCGCCGGCATTGTCCATCGCCGACGCGCCACCGCCGATGACGATGACGCGCTTGCCGCGTAGCGTGCTGAAGTCGATCGCGTCCGACGTGTGCGCCCAGTAGCGGCGTGGAATTTCGCGCATGAACTCCGGAATGCGCGCGCGGCCAAGGCCTTCGCGGCCGGTCGCCAGCACCACCTTGCGTGCGTATATACAATCGTCGGCGAGTTCCAGCGCGAGCACCCCATCGTGCGGCCGGATGCGCTGCACATCGACGCCGTTCTCGATCGGCAGAGCGAGCACCTGCCGATACCAGCGTAGATACTCCATCCACTGCGGGCGTGGAATCTTGTCGAGCGCGTCCCACGCCTCGTCGCCGAACTGCGCGACGAACCAGGCGCGGAAGGTGAGCGAGGGAATGCCGGCGGCGGGACCGGTCAGCACCTTGGGCGAGCGCAACGTCTCCATGCGCGCATAGGTGACCCAGGGACCTTCGAACCCGGCCGGATTGCGATCGACGCAGCGGATGTTGCGGATGCCGTTGCGCAGCAACGAAAAGGTCAGCACCAGGCCAGCCATGCCGGCGCCGATGACCACCACGTCGCTGTGCGGCGCGGGAACCATCCAGTTGGGCGGCGGGTAGTTGATGCAGGCGAGGTCGAAGCGGACGCGCTGTTCGAGAGCGTCGAGTCCCATCATGCCAGGAAGGCAGCGACAGCGGGATGTGATTTCAGTTCCGCCAGTTGCTCGTCAGTCGGCAACTGCGGTTTGTCGCGCAGCACATTCACCATGCAGAGGAAGCCGAACGCCTCGCCGTTGGTGGCGCGGAACTGGTGCCACGTCCAGGCAGGAATGGTGACCAGATCGAACGGCTTCAATGCGCGCACCTCGTCGCCGACGAGGCATTGCCCGTGCCCCCGCAATATCATCACCGCGTGCATGTGCTCGTGGCGCTCCAGCGTCGAATAGCCGCCTGCCGCCATTTCGAAATAGCGCAGCTCGCTGGACATGTTCGACTCAGCGAACAGCACCTGGCGCGAGATCGCCTTGAACGGTGCGGTGCCGTCTTCCTTGTACGGCATGCACGTGACGTCGTCCCAGCGATAGTCGTGCAACTCGCGGAAAGGCTGCTGCTGTTCGATGTCCATCTCAGTACCTGTGTTGCGCCACGGCGCGGGTGAATGCGGCGGTTTCCTCGGTGAGCTGCTCGCGCGCGAGCAGCAGGCTGCCGCCAATGAGCAACATCGCGTCCGGTCCGTAGAAGTCAAGCAGCTCGGGAATGCGGTCAAGCGTGATGCCGCCGGCGGGAACCGGGACACTCGGGCGCGCCAACTCGGCAAGGCGGCGGCAGGTCTCGGGCGAATAGCCGAAGCGTCCGCCATAGGTGGGAAAGATCACCGCGTCGGCGCCAAGCAAACGGAACAGCTTGCCGATGAGCAGATCCGGCGCGATGCGCGCGGCACCTCCCATCGTGGGGTGCGCGAAGAACGCGACCTCCGGATAGCGGCGGACCAGCGTGGTGACATTGCTCCAGCCGGCGATCATCGGTGCGATCAGCACGCTGTCGATGCCACGCGACAACGCGGTGTCGATCTGCCGGCGCATGGCATCCAGATCGCCGGACAGGCTCGGCACGTAGCGCGTGCGTCCAACAGCGCAGGCAACCGCAGCCACCCGCTCGGCGAACGGCGAATACGCCTGATCGGCCAGCCCGTGATCGTCCTTGATGAAATCGACGCCGCCGCGCGCGAAGCGTTCGGCAAGCTGCGCCAGCCGCGCCGGCGGCAGGCCTTGCGGCTTCAATGCCGTGCAGGTCAGCGCGCGGCCATAGGCATCGGCGCGGCGGCGCAGCCGAGCAATGCCGCGATCTGTGCCATCGACGCTCAGCCCACCCCCGTCATAACTGGTCCCGCCCGGCCAAGACGCTGTGCAAACGTCCACCAGCACCACGTCCTCGTGCAGCGAGGTGTTGCCGAACAGCATGTTGAGCAATTGGCCGGCGTCATCGCCAAGCGTCGCGGCGGCAAGCGCGATGCGCACGTCGAACGTGCCATCGCCGCGATCCTCGATCGCCTCGACCTTGCCAACGATGTCATTAAGGATGCCGCCATCGTCGATCGCCGCAAGCGGCATCTCGACGCTTTGCTCGACGGCGATCGCCTCAGCGCGCGCCGCTATCGCGCCCGCAGTGGAACGGACACGATAGGTCGCGGCGCAACGCGTCAAATGTTCGACGAAATCCAGTCCTTCAGGCGGCTCTTCGGCAGCGCGCCGACCTGCGTCGCGGCGGGCTGGCCGTTCTTGAACAGGATCAGCGTGGGGATGCCACGCACCGCGTAGTTGTTCGGCGTAACCGGATTATCGTCGATGTTGACCTTGGCAATCGTCAGCTTCTCGCCGAACTCGCCGGCGAGCTCCTCCAGGGCGGGTCCGATCATCTTGCAGGGACCGCACCACTCGGCCCAGAAGTCCACCAGCACCGGGCCCTCGGCCTTCAGCACATCGGTGGCAAAGCTCTGGTCAGTGACGGGCTTCGTGTTCGTGCTCATCGTCTCAACCTCAATCTATTTGCTCACAACGTAGGGAGAGGCGCGTGGGACTCCAAGAGCGCGTCCGGCAGCATGACGACACGGGCAGCCTGGGTCCAGATCAGCGCGCAGACGATGGCGCGGCCGGGAAAAATCGCCCGCAGCACGGCGCGATAGGCAGCCATCTGGCGGAGATACAGCACCGGCGTGTCCTCGAGGCGCCCGGGTGGCCGGCGGTTGGTCTTGTAGTCGGCGATCAGCACGCGGTCCGGCAGCACGGCCAGGCGGTCGATCAGGCCTCCGACGATGGAACCGGCGACCAGGCCGGTGAGCGGCACTTCGGCGCGGCTGCCGGGCCCGAACAGCGGGGCCAGATCGGGATGCTGGAGGATCGCCAGGGTTTCGCGTGTGAGCTCGGCGGCCTCGTCGGCGGTGAAGCTGTTTCCGGGCCGATCAAGCCACGCGCGAGCCGCCGCGGCACGGCGATCCGCCGGGATTTCCGGGAGATGCTGCAGCAAGGCATGCAGCAGTGAGCCGCGGCGGAAGCGGTTCGCCGCTGCCTCGCGCGCCATCAGCGGCGACGTGGCGGCAGGCACCGGCCCGAGCTCGGCATTTTCCGGGCGGCTGGGCGCCAGACGCTGGGGCCGGGCAGGTTCTGACGGCAGTGGCCTGCCAAGCCAGGCGGGAAGCTCGACAAGCGCCGCACGGGCCGTATCGGCTCTTGTGATTTTTGCTTCGGCGGTCTGCTGGGTGGCGTACCTGCGCAGCTCGCCGTCCCAGGCAGCGAACGGCGTGCGTTCGGCGCCAAGCGCGTCAAACCCCTGTTCGACCAGGCGATACCAGCATGCATCATCCAGCGCGCGCCGGGTCTGCCAGCCGCAAACCACCAGCCGATCCTCGGCGCGGGTCAGGGCGACATAGAGCAGGCGGTTGTGCTCGGCCATGCGGCGGCGCGCCGCGTTGTCGCGCAGGCGCTGCGCGGCGTTGCAGCGGATTTCCTTGCGGGGCGACCAAATCGGCACTTCGTGCCGCGTGAGCGGGTCGGCCGCCCACAGGATGCTGCCTTCTTCCGGCGGCAGGGCGGTGGTATCGGGCAGGATGACCAGCGGCGCCTGCAGTCCCTTGGCGCCATGCACCGTCATCACCCGCACCAGCCCGCCGGCACCTTCGGCCTCGCGCTTCACCTCGGCACCGGAGCGGCGCAGCCAGTGCAGGAAGCCTTGCAGGGATGGCGGATGCAGGCTGCCGTATGACAGCGCGGCATTGAGCAGTTCATCGACTGGCTCGGCGGCCTCAGGACCAAGCCGGGCGAACAGACGCGCGCGGCCGCCAAGCGGGCCCAATGCCTCCGCGAACAGCGCGTGCGGCGATACGTAATCGACCCTCGCCAGCAACGCGGCAAAGAAGTCCCAGGCAGCCTGCCAGTCGGGCCGTTCGCCGGCACGCGCCCGCAGCGTGTCCCATAAGCGCCCGGGGCGGCTGACGGCGAGTTGCATCAGACTGTCATCCGTCAGGCCGCCAAGCGGACTGGTCAGCAGGCATGCGAAGGTCAAGTCGTCCTGCGGCAGCAAAAGCGACTCGGCCAATGCCATCAGATCCTGCACGGCCGGCTGCTCGGTGAGCATCAGCCGATCCAGCCCGGCGACCGGGACATCGAGTGATTTCAGCGCGCGGACCAGGGCGTGGCCGAAATCGTTTCGCCGCCTTACCAGCACCATCACATCGCCCGGCGCGAGCGGACGGCCCTGGCTGGACAACAAAACGTCGCCCGATACTTCGCCGGCGATCCAGCGCGCCAATGCCTCGGCGAGTTGCTGTGGCGCGGAGGTCAGGCCGTGGTTCTGCTCCGGCACCGACCACGGCTCGGGTTCGCTCGCGGCCGGCACCGGCGTCAGCGGCCATAGTTCCACGCTGCCGGCATGACCGGCACGATCCGCATAGTGTTTCAAAGGTTCAGCAGGATTGGCCACACCCTCGGCCGCGCGCGGATTGGCGAATACACGATCGACCAGTTCGAGTATTGGAGAGGTGGAGCGAAAGGAGACGTCGAGCCTCGCGTCTTCCCACCGCTTGCCAGCCGCTTTCACCCGACGGTGCAGCAGTTCCTTTGAACGATCGAACTCGTCGATGTCGGCGCCCTGGAACGAATAGATCGACTGCTTGCGATCGCCGACAGCGAAAACCGTTCGTTCGGTTTCGTTGGCGGATTCGCCGGTGAAGAACTCGTCGGTCAGCGCGTGCGCGATGCGCCATTGCGCCGGCGCGGTATCCTGCACTTCGTCGAGCAGCAGGTGATCGAGACCGCCGTCGAGTTTGTACAGCACCCAGGCGGCGCCAGGATCGATCAGCAGGTTGGACGTGCGGCCGATCAGGTCATCGTAGTCTAGCAGGCCCGATGCTTCCTTGTGTTCGGCATAGGCGCGCAGCACCGGCGCGGCGAGCGTCATCAGCGCGGCGGAGACGGAGGCGACCCTCAGCGCGAGGCAGGCATCGTTCGCTTCAAGGATGCGTTCGCATTCCGCCAGGAAAAAGCGGGCATGATCGGGGTGACGATCGTTGACGGCCTTGCTCGCGAAGTTGCTCGCGGCGCGCGGCGTGCCCTGCTTGGTGAGGAATTCATTACACCAGAGCCCCCAGTGTTCGTGTCGCTCAGCGTCCCCCAGACCCAGCCAGTCGAGGATGCGTCCGGCGCGTTCTGCGCAGCTCGGCGAGCCAAGCTGCTGGGTGATCAACGCGGCTTCGCGCAGCTCCCGCTCGGACTGCCAGTTGATCGCGCCGGCGATGATCTCCTGTTCGGTGGCGGCGGTGACGCCAAGCGCGCGCCGCTGCGCTGCTTCCAGCGCGTCGCCCATATCGAGCGCGTGCCGCAGCCGCGGCAGGCTGGACTGCAATGTTGCGACATGGCGGCCGAACATGTCGGCCGACGTGAGACCGGCGAGGACCTGCAGCGCCGCGCGCATGTTGTCCGCGCTGGCGTGCGCCAGCATGGTCTCGCGCGCATCGGTCAGCGCGTCTTCCGCGTCCCGGTCATCGACCAGGCGGAAATGCGGTGACAGCGCTGCCTCCAATGGGAAGCGCCGCAGCAGTGACTGGCAGAAGGCGTGGATTGTGCCGATACGCATGCCGCCAGGCAGATCGAGCACGGTCGCGAACAACGCCCGCGCGGCGGCGCGTGTCTCATCCGATGATTCGATGCGCAGCGCATCGAGTTCGCGCGACAGCGCTGCATCATCGAGCGTGACCCATTTGCCGAGCGTGGTCTGCAATCGCACGGCCATCTCAGCGGCTGCCGCCTTGGTGAAGGTCAGGCATTGGATGCGCTCCGGCCGCGCGCCGGACAACATCAGCCGGAGCAGGCGATCGGTGAGCAGCTTGGTTTTGCCGGAGCCCGCCGAGGCGCCGACGAACGTCGAGATGGCGGGATCCGACGCCTGTAGTTGTTCCAGATTGGCGCGCTCGCGCGGGCTGATGTCCATCACTCGTCCCCCGCCGCGGCCCATTCGGCGACGCGCGCCAGCTGGGTGTAATCGGAAAAGCGCGGCGCGATGCCGGGCTCGGGCTGCGAGAGGTAACAGCGGTCCGGTCCATCGTAGGCGTCGATCAGGTGCAGCAGCGCGTCGCGCGTTCCGGCGATCGCCGTGGCGATGGCAGCTTTGTCACCCTTGAACAGGCTCCGTAGTTCGCCAGGGTCGTGCCCGCCGGTAAGATGCCAGTAGCTGAGCTCCTCAACCGGACCCGACAAAGTGTCGCCGAATGCGCCGGCCTGCAGCATGGCGGCTTCGAGCAAGAGCTGCGGTGCACGGCCGGCATCGACGTCCTTCTGGCTCGGCGGCGTGCCGGTCTTGTAGTCGAGCACCGCAATGCCGCCGTCGCCCCAGCGCTCGATCCTGTCGGCGCGGCCGGTCAGGCGGAAAGCCCCGCCCGGGCGATTGAACTCCCATGCGCCGCGCAACTCGGTGGCCATAGCCGCCAGTAGCCGGTTGCTGCGCCGCTCCGCCTCGGTGTTGGTGACCCAATCGGCGATGCGGAGCAGACGCGGCTCCCACCAACGGGCGAGCGCCTCGCGCAACCGGGCTTCCTGCAATGCGCGCATCATGGCGCGCTGCATGCGCGACCCGGCATCGGCCGGCCAGCGGGGACCGAATTCCTCGAAGAAATGATTCAGCCCGGCATGCACCAGACTGCCGTAATCGGCGGCGTCCGTTGCCTCTTCCAGCGGTTTGAGCGCCACCAGCTTCAGGATATGCCGGGCGTGGATCGCGTAAGGGTCGCGCAGCCAGGTCTCGATTTCGGTCACCGACAAACGGCGCGGGCGCAGTGGCACTGGCGGGCAAGGGCGCGGTGGGTGGACGGGGTGCGGTCCGCCGGCTGGCTGGTCGAGCTGGCGAACCCAGGCGTCGGCTGGATGGCGCGGCAGGCGGGCACTCTGTCCGGCAAGCATGGTCTGCAGCCTGGTCAGCCAGCGCGCCGGAACGACCGGAGCGCCATCGCGGTGGCGCGGGCAGGACAGCACCACATTCGGTGCGGCCGAGACGCAGGCAACGAAATCATGCGCCGATTGGCCGACGATAACTTCCGAAGAGGGCAGGCCGACGGCCGCACGCATCGGGCGCGAGAGCCACGGGCCAGGGTCGCTCGTAGGCGGCCAGACGCCTTCGACGAGGCTGCCCAGGATCATGGTGTCGGCGGTTTGCAGGCGTGCCTCGAGCAGCCCCCAAATGAACACCCGGGGGTGCTCAGCGCCGTCGCGGCCACGCAATGCGCGGCGGCTCCGCACGACGGCACCTTCCAACACGGCATCCAGCAGGCCGGGCAGCACGCCGCGCCGCTGGTCGGGCAGCAAGCCTATCGCCGCCTGCACGTCGGCCAGGCGCTCAGCCAATGCCTCGCCTTCCTCACCCGACCAGAGACGGGAGGGACCGGCAGCTTCATCCGAGGCGGCGAGGCGCTCAGCGGATTCGATCAGCGCGGCAAAGGCCTCGGACGGAGCGAACTCGACGCCGCGGTCGCGCAACAGCGGTTCCAGACAGGCTTCCAACCGGAGCAGCAGGTCCCGGGCGGGCGGGCTAGGGGCGGCGCGGTCCAGCGCCAGCCGCAGGCCGGTGACACCGGCAATCGGGCGTGGACCGCGTAGGCAGGCAAGTTCCAGCGCGCGGGCGCAAGCACGGCAATCGGCTGGGGCAAGCCCGGCGGCGGTCAGCGGGTGTTTCAGCAGCGCCAGCAAGGCGACTGGCGCCAGGTCCTCGGTCACGGCTTCGGCGAGCAGGCGAAGAAACACGGCGGGCGGCGTATCGAAAAGCCTTTCGCCGGCGCTATCGTCGGCAACGACGCCGTAGCGCAGGAGTTCGGTCGCGACCCGCCCGGCGAGGTCACGGTCCGGCGTGACCAGTGCCGCGGTGGCCGCCGGGGTCTCCAGCACATCACGCAGAACCATGGCGATAGCGGCGGCTTCTTCCTGGGGATCTGCGGTAGACAGCAGTGACAGCCGGCTGATGTCCGCGGTTTGGGCGTCGCGCCATTCGGTCAGCGCCTTGGCGGGCAGCAAGGCGCGCGACAGCGTGGCGATGCGTCCGGCATCGGTTGCGCTGCCGGGCCAGGGGCGGACGTCGCCTCGGGTGGCGCCGAGACCTTCCAGCAGGCGTTGCAGCCCCGCCTGCGGATGCGCATCGTCCAGTGTGGCCCAGGCCGAGTCACTCATGGCGGTATCCAGGCCGGGCAGCACCACCGCGCCATTGGGCAGCCGGGCGACGACACGCAACAGGCGCGCAACGGCGGGTATCCCGCCGGTCGTGCCGGCGATCAGCACCCGATCGCCCGGCGGTTCGCGCTCCCAGGCGTCAGCTTGTGCATTCAGCAACGCGACCTGGCGCGCGGCGGGATTGATCAGGCCCTGTTCGGTGAGCCAGTCCGGCCAGGCGCGCGTGACGATACGCAGGAATTGCAGCGTCTGCTCCCAGTGCGCGGCATAGGCGGGATCGGCGGCCCCCGGCAGCCTGGCGGCAAGATCGATGCCCTCCCGCTCCGCCTCGTCCATCAGCGCCGCGAGTTCGGCCGCCAGCGGCCACGCCGTATCGGCGGTGCGCGGTGCGCCGTTGGCGCCATTCATCTTCAGTATGAACAGGGTCAACGCCGCCAGGCGTTGTGCCGGTTCGACCGCTGGCGGCAGGTCGAGCGCTCCCGTCAGGGTCAGCGGCGCCTCGTCGAGCGCGCCGAGCGCGGTGATGCGCGGCAGCAGCAGCGGACGGCCACCCGACGCGCGCAGGAATGCTTCGGCCAGCGAACGGGCAGCACGGCGGGTGGGCAGCAGTATCAGCCCGCGCGAGACGTCCAACGGGCCTTCGGCTTGCTCCAGCCAATGGGCGGCGATCGCGTCCAGGAACGGTTCATTGGGCGGGATGGTGAACAGATTCACCGGGTTTCCCCTACGATCCGGGCCTGCAGGATTGATTCAGCCTCGGCCAGGTCGGCTGGCGTGGACAGATGGAACCAGAGACCGTCGTGCACCACGGCACGCAGCCGCCCGGCCGACATTGCAGTGTCCCAAGCCCGGTTAATACTGAATGAACCGTCCGGCGTGCTGGCGAGCAATTTCGGCGCGATGAGCTGGAGGCCGGCATAGACGTACGGCACGATTTCCCGCTCCGCCCGGCGGCGCGGACTGCCCCACTTGTCCAGCGCGAAGTCGCCGAAGCCGACATCGGCTCGGACCTGGAATGTTCGCTGCACCAGCAGCACGCCGTCCACCGCACCCGGGTCGAACGCGGCGGTCAAACGCGCCAATGCGGGCGTAGGACCGTCGAGCCAGAAAGCGTCGCCGTTGACCACAAAGAATGGCGCGTCGCCAAGCAGGTCGAGCGCGGCCTTCACCCCGCCTCCGGTTTCCAGCAACGACGCCTCGCGGCGAAGAACGGTGCGCGGCGAGTTGGCGCGGGCGCGCAGGTGGGCGGCAACCAGGTCAGCGTGCCAGTGAGCGTTGACCACCACCGTCTCCACACCGGCCTCGGCCAGCCGGTCGAGTGCGTGGTCGATCAGCGCGCGGCCGCCCAGCGGCAGTAGCGGCTTGGCGGTGCGATCGGTGAGCGGACGCATGCGCGTGGCAAGCCCCGCGGCAAGCAGCATGGCGGTGCGCGGCGGTCCGATCATGCGGTCAGGCCCGGCGGATTGCAGCGGTTGTTCGCCGGGATCCAGTGGTCCAGCGCGGCCGCGAGGGGCGCGGCAACCGGCTGGCCGAGTGCCCGGTCCAGCAGTGCCCAGGTGTGCGGACCGTGGCGGAGATAGTGCGGCCGATCATCGCGTTGCGCGAGACGCACCCATTGGCCGGCGATACGCAGATGGCGCTGCGCCGCACAGGCGTCGTAGGCAGCGCGGAAGGCAACGGGGTCGAGTTCGCCACGGGCGGCCAGGTAGCGGGCGAAAGCGCGTTCGGCGATTGCGGCGGGAATATCCCGGCGCGAGTCCTGCAGCAACGAGGCAAGATCGTAGGCGGGGTGGCCGATGGCCGCGCCCTGGAAGTCGATCACGGCGATGCGGCGCAAGCCGGTGCGTTGCGGCAGCCAGAGTAGATTTCCGGCGAAGTAGTCGCGATGGACGAAGCCGGCGGGGCCGGCGGCGACCGGGGCGAGCATGGTGTCGAGGGCAATTGCCACCTCGTCGCGGGCGGCGTTGGGGGCCGGAGCCCCGAACATCGCCGGCCACCACCAATCGAACACCGTGGCGAGAGCCGTGCGTGCCATGGTGCCGGCATCCCACCGCGGCAGCTCCGGCGGCGGCTCGGTTTGGTGAATGCGCGCAAGGACGTCGATGGCAATGTCGAATGCGGGTTCCAGATCACCGGCGCTGCTGTCGATCAGGCCGGCGAGCAGATGGTCGCCCAGGTCCTCTTCCAGCAGCAGGCCGCACTCCGGCTCGACAGCATAGATTTCCGGCACACAGATACCTGCGGCCGCCAGGTGGCTGGCGATGCGCACGAAGGGCCGGACGTCCTCAGGAGGCGCCGCATCCATCAGCAGCGCCGGTCGTGGCCCCGGCGAGAGCCGGACATAGCGCCGCAGGCCGGCATCGCCGGGCAGCGGTTCGGCACGCGCTGAACCATAGCCGTGGCTCTCGAGGAAGCTGGCAATCCGACGGTCGCGCGTCATGCGAGACGCTCCGGCCAGCCGGACAGCACCGCCCGGCGGCTGTCCGTGCCGGTGATCTGCAGCGCGACGGTCAGCGCATCGCACGGGCGCAGATCGCCCAGCCGGTCGGGCCATTCGACCAGCACGATATCGTCGCGCGCGGCGTCCCAGCCAAGTTCGGCCAGGCCATCCGGGCCAGTCAGGCGCCATAGGTCGAAGTGATGCACCGTACCGGCGTCGGTTGGGTAGCTCTGCACCAGGGTGAAGGTGGGGCTGGGCACGTCCAACAGTTGGTCCTGCGCGATGATGCGCAGGAAGGCGCGGGCCCATTCGGTCTTGCCAGCCCCGAGTTCGCCTTGCAGCAGAATCGCGTCCCCGGCGTGCGCCATCGCGGCGATCCGCGCGGCCAGCGCCTGGGTGGCTGCGACGCTGGGCAAATCGACGGTGCGGGACATGCGGTCACTCTCCCGCAGTGGCGGAGTCGCGGACAACCGGTGGCTCGGTTAAGAGCGTGTCATGGCGAGCGATATCGAGACAGACGTGGCGATCATTGGCGCCGGCCCGGTCGGGCTGTTCGCGGTGTTCGAGCTTGGCATGCTGAAGCTGTCATGTGTGCTGATCGATGCGCTGGCCGAAGTCGGCGGACAGTGCGCGGCGCTGTATCCGGAGAAGCCGATATACGACATCCCGGCGCATCCGGCGATCGACGCGGGCGAGTTGGTGACACGGCTGGAGCAGCAGATAGCACCGTTCACGCCACCTCGGTTACTGGCGCGGCGCGTGGTCGGCCTGTCCGGTGAGCCGAGGGCGTTCATGCTGACCACCGATGCGGGCGATGTGGTGCGGGCGCGCGCGGTGCTGGTGGCCGCCGGTGCCGGTGCGTTCGGACCAAACCGGCCGCCGCTGGACGGGCTGGCGGCATATGAAGCGTCGGGTGCCGTGCAATACTATGTGCGGCGGCGCGAGGATTTCCGTGGCAAGCGCGTGGTCATCGCGGGTGGTGGTGACTCAGCGGTGGACTGGGCGCTGGCGCTGAAGGACATCGCGCGCATCGCGATGGTGCATCGGCGGGCCAAGTTCCGCGCGGCTCCGGAGAGTGCCGCGCAGCTTGAAGCGGCGGCGCGCAACGGCGAGATCGATCTGGTGGTGCCTTATCAGCTGCATGCCTTGCACGGTGCGGACGGCGCGCTGCGCGAGGTCGAGGTCGCCACGCTCGAAGGCCAGACGCGCCGGCTTGGCGCCGATGTGCTGCTGCCGTTCTTTGGTCTTTCGATGGACCTCGGACCGATCGCGGCGTGGGAACTCGACCGGGAGGTGCACCACGTAAAGGTCGACCCCGCAACGTGCCAGACGTCGCTGCCGGGCGTGTTCGCCATCGGCGACGTGGCGACCTATCCGGGCAAGCTGAAACTGATCCTGCAAGGCTTCAGCGAGGCGGCGATCGCCGCGCACGCGATCTTCCATGTGGTGCGGCCGGGCGAGGCGCTGCACTTCGAATATTCGACGACGAGTGGCGTGCCGGGCGTGGCTTAGCGGCCCGCCGGCGCTCCTGCGCTCAGCTGGTGTAGTCTGGCTCCTCGCGATCGAGGATGCGGCGCCAGGCGTCGAGATGCAGGCGTGCATCGAGCTTCTCGCCCCACGGACCGTTCCAGCGCTTCAGGCCGCTCTTGGGCAGATGGCGCAGCTTCTGGCCGGTGGACATCGCGGTCATCTGGTACATGCAGGTGCGCTCGGCCATATAGCATTCGTCGAACGCGTCATGCACCGTGGGACCGACCACGGATACGCCGTGCGCGCCCATCACCATGATGGTCTTGTCGCCCATCAGCTCAGCCAGACGATCACCTTCCTCGTTGTCGCCGACCGGTGCGGTGCCGCCGTTGTCGAACACCACACGGTCGTTGAGAAACAGGTTGTTGTAATGCGCCCGCCCGAATGACGGATCGTCCAGCATCGACAGTGCGGTGAGATACTGCGGATGCACGTGCACGATGCACTTCGCGTCGGGTTTCTTCAGGTGGATACGGGCGTGGATATGGAAGGCAACCTTGCGCAGCTCGCCCTTGCCGCTGATCACGTTGCCATCCAGATCGCAGACAATCAGTGAACTGGCGGTGAGTTCCTGGAACAGCCAGCCGCGTGGATTGATCAGGAACAGTGGCGTGTCGCCGCGCGAGCGCTGCGGCAGCATCAGTGAGTTGTGATTGCCGATCTGCTCGTTCCAGCCGAGGCGGGCGCAGACGCGGAATACCGCGGCCATGTCGCAGCGCAGCCGCCACTCCTCCGCTTCAGTTTCGCTGGATGTGAGGCTGTGAACGACGGCAACCATTGCGACTTCTCCTGGCTCGGTAAGCGCAGGATGCCAAGACTGCCGGTGGGTTTGCAAACCGCCACGCGCGGCGCCACATGCAGCGCATGAACCGACGTGACCTGTTCTGGCTGGCGCTCGCGCCGCTGCTGACCGCGGCGTTCCAACCGACACCGCAGGACCAGGCTGACCTGAAGCGGATCGAGGGCTACCTCGACGGCATGCGAACACTGAAGGCGCGGTTCCTCCAGGTCGCGCCGAACGGCGCAACCAGCCAGGGGACGGCATGGATGGAGCGGCCGGGGCGGATGCGGTTCCAATACAATCCGCCGAGCCCGCTGTTGCTGGTGGCGGGCTACGGCGTCGTGATGTTTCACGATTCCTCGCTCGGCCAGACCAGCAACATTCCGCTGTCGCAGACGCCCCTGGGCATCCTCCTGGCTGACCAGGTGCATCTGGGCGGCGATGTTACGGTGACCGACATGCAGCGTTTGCCGGGACAGATCCAGGTGTCGCTGGTACGGACCGCTTCGCCGGGGGATGGCACGCTGACCCTGATTTTCGCCGACAATCCGCTGGTGCTGCGGCAATGGACCGTGCTCGACGCGCAGCGGCAGGAAACCCGCGTCACCCTCTACAACGTGGAGATCGGCGGCAAGTTCGATCCGAAGCTGTTCGCGCCGATCGACCCGCGTTTCGGGGGGGCGAACCCCGGCTGAGGCGATATTTGCGTATCTGGCATGTCCGGTATCGCAGAAAATGTCTTCATTTTGCCGCACGATGCGAACATTATGTTCCGGAATGAAGTCGTCCAGGGTCGTCAAGCCGCTCATCGGCATCAGTTGCTGCACCAAGCAGTTCGGCATTTTCGGTATGCCGAACCACGCCGCCTCCAACACCTACGTTGAGGCGACCGATCACATCGTGGGCGGCGTTCCGATCCTGATCCCGGCCAATGGGCCGACCGCGGATGTGGAAACACTGCTCCAGCGGCTCGATGGGATCATCCTCACCGGCAGCCGGTCGAACGTGCATCCCAGTTATTATGAGGGCCCACCGCACGCGGAAGGCACCTGGGAAGACTTGGCGCGTGACGGAACCACGCTGCCGTTGATCCGCGGCGCGGTGACGCGCGGCGTGCCGGTGCTGGCCATCTGCCGGGGCTTCCAGGAACTCAACGTGGCACTGGGCGGTTCGCTGCACCAACGGCTGCAGGACCTGGCGGACCGGCTCGACCATTCCTCGCCGATGGTGCCGTCGCGTGAGGTGCGTGTCGGCAAGGCGCACGGGATCCGCATCACGCCGGGTGGCTGGCTGCACCGCCTGGCCGGCACCACCGAAATCGCGGTGAACTCGCTGCATAATCAGGGCGTTGACAAGCTGGCGCCAGGGCTGCGCGCGGAAGGCGTGGCGCCGGACGGCACGATCGAGGCGGTGCATGTGCTCGCTACGGCGGCTGGACCGGTCCCAGGATTCGCGGTCGGGGTGCAGTGGCATCCCGAATACGACTGGCAGACCGATATCGTGTCGCGCCGTATTTTCGAGGATTTCGCCGCGGCGGTGCGCGCCTATGTCGCCGGCGACGGCATGGTCGGCGTTTCGGCCGCAGCCGACTGATTCCGAACCCCTGGTCCCCTTGTCATCGGGGGTGAATCGGCCGATGTAACGCGGACCGACCGGACCGTTGTGGTCCGGTTTCCCGGTCACCAGCAGCACAGGTTCGCGCCATGTTCATCGAGACAGAAGGCACGCCCAATCCGGCGACATTGAAATTCCTCCCCGGTCGCTACGTGATGGGCAGCGGAACCGCGGACTTTGCCTCGGCGGCATCGGCCGGGCGCAGTCCGCTGGCCACCACGCTGTTCGACCTCGAGGGCGTGGCCCGGGTATTCCTGGGTGGCGACTTCATCACCGTGACGAAAACCGACGACACGTCGTGGCAGGCGCTCAAGCCGCAGGTGCTGGCCGCGATCATGGAGCATTTCGTCGCCGATCGGCCGGTGGTCGAAGGCAGCGCGGACGAAGACATTGTGGAGGATGTCGCCCCCGAGGACGAAGAAATCGTCGCTCAGATCAGGGAGCTGCTGGACACCCGCGTGCGTCCGGCGGTGGCCGGGGACGGCGGCGATATCGTGTTCCGTGGCTATCGCGACGGCATCGTGCGGCTGCACATGCAAGGCGCCTGTTCTGGCTGCCCGTCCTCACGCGCCACGCTGAAGCACGGCATCGAGAATATGCTGCGGCATTACGTGCCCGAGGTGGTCGGCGTCGAACAGGTTGATCTGTGAGTCTCGACGACGCCGGGCTCGATCTGCTGTTCCGCGAGGCGCGCACCCATAGCAAGTTCACCGACCAGCCGGTAACCGACGAAGAACTGCAGGCGCTTTACGCCATTTTGCGCAACGGCCCGACCTCGGCGAACTGCTCGCCGGCGCGGTTCCTGTTCCTGCGCACGACGGAGGCGAAGCAGAAGCTGGCTCCCGCGCTGTCGGGCGGCAATCACGACAAGACCCTGGCCGCCCCGGTCACCGCCATAATCGCCTACGATCCGAAGTTCTATGACCGGCTGCCGAAGCTGTTCCCGCATAATCCGGAAGCCTCGACCTGGTTCACCGACAACGTCTCGTTGGCGGCCACGACGGCATTCCGCAACGGCACGTTGCAGGGCGCCTACCTGATTCTGGCGGCTCGTGCGGTGGGATTGGATACCGGCCCGATGTCGGGGTTCGACAATGCCATGGTCGATACGCTGTTTCTCGCCGACAAGGGATGGCGGTCGAACTTCCTGTGCAACATTGGCCACGGTGATCCGGCCGGGCTTCTGCCACGTCTGCCCCGGCTGGACTTCGACGAAGCCTGCCTGCTGCTTTAGGCGGCCTGCGCTGTCGCGATGCTGATCCTGGCGATGGATGCGGCGCTGGCGCGCTGCTCGGCTGCGGTTGTGGTCGATGAGCGGCTGGCCGCGGCGCGGCAGGAAGATGCGCGGCAAGGCCATGCGGCGCTGCTGCCGGCGATGCTCGACGCGGTGCTTCAGGAGGCACGGGTGCGGGTGGCGGATCTGGACCTCGTGGCGGTGACCGTGGGGCCAGGCAGTTTCACCGGCATTCGCGCCGGGCTCGCGTTGGCGCACGGCCTGGCATTGGCGGCTGGCATACCGGTGGTGGGGGTGACGGTGGGCGAGGCGCTGGCCAATTCGCTGCCGCATATCGGCGCGCGGAAGCTCTGGTCGGTGATCGACAACCGGCGCGGCCGCGTGTTCCTGGAACGCGATGGTGTTGTCACCGTGGCAGAGCTCGACGCGCTGCCGCTGCCCGAGAGGGGCGTCGCCGTGGCCGGCGATGCTGCGTCCCGGGTAGCGGCACGGCTGGCCGCGCGCGATGCCGATGTCATGCTGACAGATGCCCGGCTGCCGATGGCGCGGCATATCTCTGCGGTGGCGGGGCGGCGATTCCGTGGCGAGTTGCCGGCGCGCGAAGCGCTGCCCCTGTACGTCGATCCACCGGAAGCGAAGCTGCCGGCGAGGGGCCTGCGGCCGCCCCCCGCGGGATGACGGACCTGGTGCACGCCGGACCAGCACACGCGGCGGCAATGGCGGCGATCCACGCGTCTGCATTCCCGCCGACTGAGGCGTGGGGGGCGGATGCGATATCGCTCCAGCTCGCGTTGCCGGGCGTATTCGGGCTGATCGACCGAGCCGGCGGCATGCTGCTCGCACGTGTAACGGCCGGCGAGGCCGAGGTGCTGACCCTGGCGGTAGCGCCGGGATGCCGGCGCCAGGGGGTGGCGACCCGTCTGCTGGCAGGGGCACTGGCAGAGGTCCGGGCCCGGGACGGCCAAACGGTGTTTCTGGAAGTCGCCGAGCGGAACCTCGCCGCGCTGGCGTTGTATGCCGGATTCGGCTTCACCGAGGTGGGACGGCGGCCCCGCTACTACGCGGGTTCAGTCGATGCCTTGGTGCTGCGGATGAATCTTTCGTGATCCTGCCGGCTCAGGCGCCGCGGCGGAGCAGCAGCTTGGCGACGCCATCGGCGGCGATATCCAGCGAAAGAACCTCGTGCCCTTGCTCTCGTGCGGTCCTGGGCACATTCCGCAAAGGTTCATCGCCGCGCAGGCGGACGAGCAAGATTTCGCCTGGCGCCATGCGATCAAGAGCAAGTCGGGTCCGTACAAAAGTCATCGGACAGACTTCCGACGTGATGTCCAGTTCCTTATCGGCTACTTGCTTGTCTGTCATGTTATTGATCGCTTCTTGGCGGGCTAAATAACCATTGCGAATTGGCAGCAGATACATCTATATGACGACGGCTCTCCGCCGGAAGGAACTACCATGTCAGGGCAAGCGTCAACTGATGATGTTTTGGGACTGACAGCACAAATTGTCGCGGCGCACATCTCGAATAATTCTGTAGCAGCCGAGGCGTTGCCGGCATTGATTCAGGATGTATTCAAGACCCTGTCGGGCGTCCGCAAAGGCGCGCCGGAACCCGAGCGCCCGCAACCGGCAGTGCCGGTGAAGAAGTCGGTGTTCCCAGACCATATTGTTTGTCTGGAGGACGGGAAGAAATTGAAGATGCTGAAGCGGCACCTGCGCAGCGCCTACAACATGACGCCCGAACAATATCGCGATCGCTGGGGGCTGCGGACCGACTATCCGATGGTGGCGCCGAACTATGCCAGGCAGCGCTCATCGCTGGCCAAGAAGATCGGTCTCGGCCAAAAGCCCGGCGGCCCGGGCTAACCACCGCCCGGGGCATTGGACAGCCCCGACCCTAATCGGCTACGCCCACGCGCGCTCCGGGTGCCTGATTTGCAAGGGGCTACCGGGGGACTGGTCCGGTATGGCCGGGGCAGGGTAAGTTGATCGCAGGGAATCCGATGGAATCGCGCATCGAGCGCCTGTGCGTCGAACGAGGCCTCAAGATGACGGGGCAACGTCGGGTCATTGCCCGCGTGCTGTCCGAGGCGTCGGATCATCCTGACGTCGAGGAACTGTACCGGCGCGCCAGCGCGCTGGATGAGCGTATCTCGATCGCCACGGTCTATCGAACGGTGCGCTTGCTGGAAGAGAAGGGTATTCTTGAGCGGCGGGACTTCGGCGGAGGCCGCGCCCGGTACGAACCCACTGAGCATGGGCACCACTATCACCTGATAGACATCGAAACCGGCAAAGTGATCGAATTCCAGGATCCGGAGTACGAACGTCTCATGCAAACCCTGGCCGAGCGCCTCGGATTCGACCTTGTTTCACTGCGCCTGGAATTGTTCGGGCGGCGCCGGCAGGCAGAAGCGCCGCGCCGTGCCGCGCGCCCGGCCAGGGACCGCGACTCGGCGCCGGCGGTGGAACAGGGAAGGGCAGCGCGATGACGGTGGAGCAGGCGATTGCGAGGTCCCGCAACGACAGCCTGCCGTTCCCGGAACTGCGCGCCGGCAACCTCGGGGTAAGGATCGCCGCAACCGCCGCGGAAATCGATGCGGTGCAGGCGCTCCGCTATCGCGTGTTCTATGACGAAATGGGCGCGCGGGCCGATGCCGCCGCGCAGGCAGTCCGGCGCGACCGCGACGCGTTCGATGCGGTCGCCGACCATCTCCTCGTGGTGGATCACGAGATCGGTCCGGGTGCCGAAGGCGTGGTCGCTACCTATCGGCTGATCCAGCGTGAAGCGGCAGCGAAGCTTGGGCGGTTCTATTCGGCCGACGAATACGACATCACACCGGTTGAGGCCTTTCCGGGGCGCGTGCTCGAACTCGGGCGCTCCTGCGTCGATGCCGCGTATCGCGGTCGGGTGGCGATGCAGTTGCTCTGGCGTGGTATCGCGGCCTACGTGTTCCATTATCAGATCGATCTGATGTTCGGTTGCGCCAGCCTGCACGGTACCGATCCGGACGCGTTGGCACCTGAATTGACCTATCTCTATTACAACCATCTCGCACCGCCGGCGGTGCGTCTGCGTGCGCATCCTCATCGTTACGTCGATATGCGGCGGCTGTTGCCGCATATGCTGGATGCGAAGCGCGTGCAGGCGCAGTTGCCGCCGCTGATCAAGGGTTACCTGCGCCTCGGCGGCTTTGTCGGAGACGGAGCGGTGATCGATCGGCAGTTCAACACCACCGACGTCGCGGTGGTGGTGAAGACCGACCTGGTCACGGACAAATACTATCGGCACTACGAACGTCAGCTGCGCGACGCTCTAGACTGAGCGATGCCTCACCTTCAGAGCCGATAACAGACCGCAGCTGAGTTTACGAAGTACACATACCGTGTGCGCGTGCCTGATTTGTAATTGACCCTGCGGAGATGTTTCAAGAAGCTAGACGCCAGGGTGGCCGCGTCGGATCGCGAAGGAAGAAGGCAAAAATTGAACCTGGGGGAGATTGGCCGGCAATCAAACCACGGATCGTTGTGCGCTTGGGGCATGGTCCGGGTATATGCCGTCCTGTCGCTGCTCATCGTCGCGCAGGCCGGCATCATCCAGGCGAATGCGCAGGTGCCGACGAACCCGGTGCCGCAAGGATCGCCCATACCGCGCGTGCTGCCCCAGGCGGCGCCATCGGTCTCGCCCGGCACCGGACTGACCTCGCCAACCGCGCCGGGCGGCGAGGTGCCGAACCAGCCCGTCAGGGTCAACAACGTCAACTTCGAGGGTGTCACCACTTATCCGCAGCCGGAGTTGGCGCAACTCGCGTCCGGGCTGGTCGGACCGGCGGTGCCGTTGACCAGGATCGATGCGGCGCGTCAGGCGATACTGCAGCGCTATCGCAGCGATGGTTACGTGCTGACCACCGTTTCCGTGCGGATCGATGCCAACTACGTGCTGCATTTCGTTGTCACTGAAGGGCACATCGCCAGCGTCAAGCTTGACGGCGACATCGGCCCGGCCGGCACACAGGTATTGCGCTTCCTCAACAAGCTGACCGAGAAGCAGCCGATCGATTCAGTGACACTCGAGCGCTACCTGCTGCTCGCACAGGATGTGCCCGGCGTGACCCTGCGCGCCGTGCTGGAGCCCTCGACGGATGAGCCAGGCGCACTGAACCTGATCGCGCAGGTATCGCGATCGCCGGTGTCGGGGCTGGCCAATATGGACAATCGTGCATTCAACGAGACCGGCCCGATCGAGCTGCTGGGAGTCATTGACTTCAACAGTTTCACCGCGCTCGGCGAGAAGACCGAATTCTCTTATTACCACACCCTGCCGAACAGCGAGAATTTCGGACAGGCGTCATACGAGACCTTTGTTGGCGGGTCCGGGCTGAAGCTGAAAGCGTATGCCGGCTACGGCGTGACAAATCCGACCGGCAGCCTGGCGCAAATCGGCTATCGGGGCTTCACGACGGTATTCGGCACGCAGGCGACATATCCGGTGATTCGTTCGCGGCAGCAGACGCTGAACGTCTATGCGACGTTCGATGGCATTGAATCCAATATCAGCACCACGACGACCGGGCCGCGCCAGCAGGCCAGTTACGATTCTCTGCGCGTGCTGCGTATCGGTGAGGATTACGCGCTGTCGGACCTGTGGTTTGGCGCCGACCGCTCGGCGGTCAACTCGGTGTCCGCGCGGTTCTCGCAAGGCTTGTCGATCCTGGGAGCGGCCACCGGACCTCCGGCGCGTATCGGCGAGGATCTTAGGTTCAACAAGATCAATTTCCAGGTTACCCGGACGCAGACACTGTTTGCCCCGTGGGAGGGAGCGACCGTCGGGCTGATGGGACTGGTGACCGGTCAGTGGTCAGGCGACGTCCTGCCGCCGGAAGAGCAATTCTACCTTGGCGGGTCGCAGTTCACCCGCGGCTACTATTCGGGCCAGGTGCCCGGGGACAAGGCGCTGGCGGCGACGGTGGAGCTGCAGCTCAACACGGCGTTCGAAACAACGCTTTTCAACCACTCGTTCGACATCTCGCAGCAATTCTATTTGTTCTATGACTGGGGCGAGACCTGGCAAAACGTCAACACCGACCATGCGGCGATGATCAATTCGGCAGGTGGCGGGGTCCGTACGCAGCTCACCCGGAACGTCGAGGTCGACTTTGAGGGCTTGGCGCGTTTCAACCGGTTCCCGAACGGCGGCAACGTTCCAGGCAGCGGCGTATCGCCCTTGTACGGCGGCGCATTTTACTGGCGCGTGCTCACGCGATTTTGAGTAATAGTGGACCGGCGGGGCCGAATTCGCCCGCTCGGATGTGGGGATCCCAGAATGGGTAAGGCGCGGAGCGAGAACCGGATCAGGCTGCTGAGCGTCCTGCAGCCCAGGCGATCGGCGTTGCTGATGGGCACAGCGCTGCAGACCGGCGTTTCGCTGCTTCTGGTTCTGCGGGCGGAGGCACAGCCGGCGCCGAACGCACGGCCGGCGGGCGGCGTGGTGGCGGCAGGCTCGGCGGCGATCAGCCAGAGCCCGAGCACCACGACAATCACCCAGGCCAGCCAGCGAGCTGCGGTGAACTGGCAATCCTTCGATGTGGGCAGCCAGCAGACCGTGCAGTTCCGGCAGCCGTCGGCGAGCGCGATGACGCTGAACCGGGTGGCCGGACCGGACCCATCACGGATCGCGGGGAAGATCGACGCGAACGGCCAGGTGGTTCTGGTCAACCAGTCCGGGGTGACCTTCTACAAAGGCGCCCAGGTCAACACCACCGGACTGATGGTCAGCGCGGTTGGCATCACCAACTCGAACTTCATGGCCGGCAAGATGGTGTTCGATCAGCCGGGCAATCCGAACGCGAAGATTTCCAACGCCGGCACCATCACGGTGAAGCAGGCGGGATTGGCCGCCCTGGTGGCGCCGCAGGTCGCCAACTCCGGCGTGATCAACGCCAGGCTTGGCCACGTTGTGCTTGCTGGGGCGAAAACGGCGACGCTGGACCTGTACGGCGACGGGCTGCTGTCGCTGGACGTCAGCAACCAGGTGACGCAGGCGCCGGTCGGGCCGGACGGCAAGGCCGCGACAGCGCTGGTGACCAACACCGGGGTGATCGCCGCGGACGGCGGGACGGTGCAACTGACGGCTCGCGCGGCCGACGGGATCGTGCAGACCCTGGTGCGCTCCGGCGGCACGGTGCGGGCGGCGACAGTGGGCAGCCAGACCGGAACGGTCGCACTGAACGGCGTGGGCGGTTCGATCGAGGTGGTGGGCCAGCTGTCTGCCACGGGGGCCAGCGGTCCAGGCGGCGCGATCACAGTCGTGGCGGACGGCGCGGTCACGATCGGCGCGGGCGCGCGGGTCGATGCATCGGGGCGCACCGGCGGCGGCGTGGTGGCGATCGGCACGACGCTGGCGCGGGCGCGCGGCGGGCCCGCGGTGACCGGACAGCAGACCGCCGGAAAGGCGGCGATAGCGCAGGGCGCGACGATCGCAGCGAATGCCACCGGCACCGGTGACGGCGGCCGGGTGACGGTGCTGTCAAAGGGCCCGACTCAAGTGAACGGCTCGATCGCCGCGAAGGGCGGTCCGAAGGGCGGCAACGGCGGCTCGGTGGAAGTATCGGGCGACACCCTGGGACTGCAGACCGGCTCGATCGACGTATCGGCGCCACTGGGCAGCGCCGGCAATATTCTGTTCGACCCGCGCGACCTGGACATCGTCGCTGCCGGAACCGGCGACGGCAATGTCACGAGCGGCGGCCTGCCGGTCGGTAATCCCGACCAAGCCACCGATATCACGGTAAGCGCATCGGCATTGATCGGATTGAATGGCAATCTGCTGATCGAAGCCAGCCGCAATCTGTCCGTGGACGCGGGCCTGACGTTCAGCAATCAGACAGCGGGACAATCGATAACGTTCCTGGCAGGCAACAACCTGACGGTCAATCAGCCGATCAGCACGGCGGGCGGCGATCTGGTGCTGCGTGCGGCCGTGCAGACCGATGGGACGACCACGTTTGCCAACTTCAACCCGGCTGGTTCGCTGGCGATCAACGCCGCGGTGGGAAGCCCCACGACCGGTGCGATCACCATGAGCGCTGGCGTCGGCGGCATCACACTCGGCGCCAATGTATTCGGCTCAACAGTTGACCTCAGCACTACCGGTGGCGGCATTGCGCAAACTGCGGGCGGACTGACTGCGGCGACATTGCAAAGCGCAGGCGGGGTGGTTGGCGGCGCAACATTGATGTCGCCAACGAATGCTGTCGGCAGCATCGGTACGCTCCAGGTAACGGGCGGCAGCTTTGCGCTCTCGAACAGCGCGCCTTTGACAGTCGCCGGCGCACTATCCTCGGACAACAATGTTTATCTGCAGACATCGAACCCAAGTGGCATCGCGATTGCCCCAACAGGGACGGTCGCGGCGGCTGCAGCGTCCAACGCGTCGTTTCAAGCGACGGCGTTGAGCAATGCGGGGACAATCACCGGCGGTACTTTTGAATTCGCGCCGAATGCGGGAGGCACCGTCGCGTTAGGCGCCGGCGGCTCGTTCAACTCGCTCGCCGGGATCGCTGCGAATAACATCGAGATTGGTGGCATCACTGTCTCCGGCAGCCTCACCCCGGCTGCATCGCTGATCACGACGACTGGATCATTCGACGTCGGCAACCGCCCTCTGGCTTTGAACAGCACGGGCGCGATCACTGAAGGCGTGGGCGCCCCGATAACCAACGTGAGCAACCTGACGGGCAGCGCGGCATCCGTTCTGCTGGGCGAGACGAATGGTATCGCAAATCTTGGCAACTTCGCGGTGACCGGCGGCGATTTCCTGCTGGCCGATGCTGGATTGCCCGGCACGCTGAACGTGATTGGCCCACTGACAGCGACCAACGTGACGTTGAGCGGGAATGGTGCACTGGCGATCAGCGGCAGCATAGGCGCCCCGGGCTTCGTTGATCTCACGGGGTTCACCTCCGTAGGCGAAAGCGGCGGGATAAGCGCCGGCACGCTGCGCAGCAGCGGAGGAATCGGCGGCGATGTATCGCTGCTCGGCAACAACAGCATCGGCGATCTTGGCAATTTCGCTGTCGGCGGCAGCGGCGGTTTTGCATTGCTGGACAATGCTGCACTGCACGTCGCGGGCACCGCGTCGGTATCGGGTCCGGTAGCGCAGCTTTCGTTGCACGGCCCTGGCGTCACCGTCGACCCAACCGGGGCACTGGTTGGCAACAGCGGCGGTGGACTGGTTTCACTGCAGACCGACACCTTCAGCAACAACGGGAATATCACGGCAGCCACGCTGGAACTGGCGCCCAAGACCATCGGACTCGGCATGACGCTGGGAGCCAGTGGAGGACTATCCCTGGCATCGATGGCCGGCATCACCACGAGCAACCTGATTGCCGGCGCGGTAACGCCACCTGGCGGTTCGCGCGGCGTTACCGCGGGCTCGATCAGCGTTGGCGGATCGTTCGACACAACAGGCGTTGCGGCCTTGACCCTGGATGCGAGCGGTGCGGTAAGCGGGGCGGCGCCACTCACCGGCGGCAGCCAAATCACCGGCAAGGCAGCCAGCTATGTTCTGCTGAATCCCGGCAACAGGTTCAGTGCGGTCAATCTCACTGCGAACAGCGGCAACCTCGAACTGTTCGACGCATTGCCCGGTGCAATACTCGGCGGCGACGCGGCAAGTGGGAATGTCTATCTGGCCGGCCCCAGTTTCCAGCTGAACGGCACGGTTTCCGCAACCGGCACTCTCGGCGTGCAGACGGACGCACTGAACGTGCTTGCAGGTTCGCTCACCGGCGGCAAAGTGGAACTGGCGCCGCTGACCAGCGGTGCAAGCATGACATTGGGTGCATTCGGCGGTCTCTCGCTGCTGAATTCCGGTGTCGTGACCGGCAATTTGCGGATTGGCTCGATACACGTGCCCACGACCGGCCTCGCGACAACCGCGGGAACCATCGTTATCGGCGGGAACTTCGGCAGTCCCGGACTCGTAATGGAACTCGATAGTCTCGGAGGCATCAGCGAAACCGGCGCCGCCGCATTGACGGCTGCCTCGCTCACCGGCAGCGCGGGAAACAATGTCACGCTCGGCAATGCCAACAAGATCGCGGCGCTGACTGGCTTCAATGATGCCGGATTCCGTTTTGCGTTGAACAACATCGGCGCGCTGAACGTGGCAGGCGCCATCAATGCCGGCACCGTGGCAATCGCCGACAGTGGCACGCTGACAGTGAACAGCGCTGTTTCGGCGTCAGCCGTCAGTCTGACTGCAGGCAGCATCAATATTCCTGGCCTGGTCAACGGCGGAAGCGTGGTACTGACCGGAACAACAGGATCGGTCGCTGAGACCGGCACACTGATTGCCGGCACGTTGACCGGCAGTGCTGCGACCAGCGCGCATTTGTCAGGTGCCACTTCGACGACGAACCAGATCGGAATCTTGGGTGCATACTCGGCGCCTGCCGGGTTCACACTGAATGACGGCGTGCCGCTGGTGATGGCTGGTAACGTGTCTGGCGGATCGGGCGTGACAATTGTCGATAAAGGAGCGCTGGCGATCGACGGCGCGGTTACCGCCGTCGCGGTCAGTCTCTCGGCCGACAGCATCAGTGCGAGCGGGATCATCAATGCGGCGACGCTGAACGGCAGTGCGGTGTCGAGCGCGACACTGGATGGCGCCAACCAGATCGGCACGCTTGCCAGCGTCAACGCGCCAACCGGTTTCTCGCTGCATGATCTCATACCGCTGACGGTGACCGGTACTGTCTCAGGCGGTCCGAACGTTACGATTGTTGACAGCGGCACGCTGGTGGTGAACGGCGCGCTGTCCGCCACAGCAGTAAGCCTCACAGCGGACAGCATCGCTATTCCGGGCACGGTCAATGGCGGAAGCGTGGCGCTGACCAGCACGGTCGGCGCCATCAGTGAACCCGGCACACTGATTGCCGGCACGCTGACAGGCCACGCATCGACGAGCGCGGATTTCAGCGGAACCAATCAGATCGGCACGCTCAACGATTTCAGCGCCGCGGCTGGCTTCACACTGAACGACGACCTGCCGTTGCTCGTGGCTGGCAGTGTGACCGGCGGTTCCAACCTTGCCATCACTGACGCAGGCGCGCTGACAATCGGCGGCAGCGCAAGTGCCGCGTCGATCGGGCTCACCGCGCAAAGCATCGCTATCCCGGGCACAGTCAACGGCGGCACGGTTGATCTGATCGCGTCGACCGGCGGTATCACTGAAACCGGGGTGCTGATCGCCGGCACGTTGGCGGGCAGCGCCGCGGCAGGCGCCAGTTTGACCGGCGCCACGCCAACTGCGAATCAGATCGGGACACTGGTTGCATTCACCGCCGGCTCCGCCGTCACGCTTGACGATGGCACGGCGCTGACGATTACCGGCGACGTCACCGGGACTTCCGTTGCGTTGAGCGCCGGCAGCATTGATGTGCTCGGGTCGGTCGAGGCCGGGTCGGTGACGTTGGCCGGTACCACCGGACCCATCGTGCTGACAGGCAATGCGCTGGTGGGCCAGCCAGGTGCCACGGTCGATCTGAGCGCTGCCACTGGCGGATTGAGCGAGGCCGCCGGCAGCCGGATCATCGCAGCGGCACTGCAAAGCAGTGGCGGCGTTGCCGGGTCCGCCATCCTGGCAGGCAGCGGCAATCTCGTCGGCAGCATCGGCGCGTTCAACGTCAGCGGTGGTGATTTCAGTCTCACTGACAACGGGAACCTCTCGATTGTCGGGCCGCTCAGCGGGATCAACGTGTCGGTCGCAACGACTGGCGCAATTGCCGGCAGCGGCAGGGTCACGGCAGGCCCCGGTGGCGCGTTGGCGCTGACAGGCGCCGGTGGCATCACGCTCGGCAACGGCGCGACCTTGGTCTCGGATACCGCGATCGATCTGAACGGCGGTCTCGGACCGATTGTGCTCAACGGCGGCGCAACGGTGCGCAGTGCGGGTCTGCTGGATCTGACCACTGCTTCAGGCGGCGTGACGGAAGCGCCGACGAGCGTGATCGCCGCGTCGTTGCTGCAGAGCGCGGCGGGCGTAAGTGGGAATGTGAATCTGGCCGGAACCGCGAATGCGATAGCACAGCTCGGTTTGTTCAATACATTCGGCAACTTCGCGCTGCGGACCGCGGGCGCGCTCGACGTGATCGGCAATGTAAGCGCGAGTTCCGTGTCTCTGAATGCGGCAGGCGGTATTGCACAGACGGCCGGCACGCTGACCGGTGCCGTGGTGGATCTGAGTGCATCGTCCGGTGGCGTGAGCGAAGCAACCTCAGCCGCGATCAACGCGGGGACGCTGCAAAGCAGCCTGGGTATAAGCGGAAATGTCTCCCTGCCTGGTATCAGCAATACGATCGGCACTCTGGGCCCGCTCGCAGTGAGCGGTGGTTCGTTCAGTCTCTTCAATAACACCCCGCTTACCGTGACCGGCCCGTTGTCGGCGGATGCGGTTGCGATCAACGACGGTTCCGGCGTCGTGGTCGAAGGTCTGATATCTGCCGGCAATATCACCGTGAACGCGCCGGCGTTGCTTCTGCCCGGCACGCTGATGGCAGCCGGGACCATCGATCTCGTCGGAGGTCCGGTGAGCGAGACCGGCGGCGCGTTGATCGCTGGAACACTGACCGGCAACTTGTCCGGCAGTGCGAACCTTGGCAGTGGCAATAACCGCGTATCCACCTTGAGCGACTTCACCACACCGATCGACTTCATCTTCGGTGATGCCATTCCGCTTTCGGTGGCCGGCAAGCTGACAGCCGGCTCGACTGCCAGCATTGTCGATGCCGCAGGCCTTACGATCGCCGGGACGGTGTCGGCGATCGCTCCATTTCTGACCGCCGACAGCATATTCATCCCCGGCAGCGTCATCGGCGGCACTGTGACATTGACCGGCACTCGCGGCGCGATCAGCGAAACCGGCACGATCGACGCGGCGATGCTGACAGGCAGCGCGGCGGCCAGTGCGACGTTCGTCGGCGTCAATCAGATCGGCGCGCTGGGCAACTTCTCCGCGTCTACCGGCTTCACTCTGAGTGACACCCTCCCGTTGAATGTGATCGGCTCAGTGACCGGCGGCACAAGTGTGGGCATCGTCGACAGCGGGACACTGACCATCGGCGGTGCAGTATCGGCGGCGGCGGTAGGCCTGACGGCAAACAGCATCAGCATCCCCGGCGCAGTGTCCGGAGGAACCGGTACGTTCATTGCCACCACTGGCCCGATCAATGAAACCGGCGCGCTGGCACTCGGCACGCTCAGCGGATCAACGCCGCTGACAGCGGACTTCGTCGGTGCGAACACGATCGGTGCCTTCGGGCCATTTTCGTCGAATGGCCTGACGCTGATGAACAACACCGATCTGGATCTCATCGGCATCGTCAATGCCGGGACATCGGCGGCGATCACCGTCGGCGGCTCGCTTTCGATCAGCGGCGCCTTGGCCGCCGGCAACATCAGTTTGTTCAGCGGTGGTGCAATCAACGAAACCGGTGCCTTGATAGCCAGTTCGATCACCGGCGCGGCGGCAGGCGACGTGAAGCTGCTTGGCAACGGCGGCAATCAGATCGCCACGCTCAACAGCTTCTTTTCCAATACGCTGTTCGCGCTGAACGACAGCACCGACCTGACGATTAACGGACCACTCGCCGCGCCGACAATCGTCATCAACGTGCCGAATAATCTGGTGACGCTGAGCGACGGTGCGACGATTGCCACCGGCGGCATACCGCGTCCACCCGGATCGCTGACAACTTTCCCGACCAGCGATACGACCGAGGGCGCCTATCTGACAGTCGGCAACTTCCTGCAGGTCGGCACCAGCATCGTGCAGGGATTTGGCGATATCGCCAATCCGAACATCCTGCGCATCAGCGTCGCTGGCGCGGGCGGCATCGTTTTCTCCAAGGTCGGAGGACTTCAGGGCAGCAACACGTGGCTCATCCTGGACATTGATTCCGGTCTGGCCAGCGGCAACGTGTTCGTGCGTAGTCTGGACGTGAACCGCACTGGAACCACCGGTGCAACTGAATTGGTGGGAACGATCGCCGGCGTCAAAGGTCCGGCCGCGGCCGGAGCGGCCGGGATCACTCCTACCCCTAGCTCGAATTTCCGCTTCAACTCGTGCCCGATCCACTCGGTCAACTGCGTGCTGCTGACGGCACAGGCGATTCCGACAGCCAATCCGCTCAACGATATCGCCATCGGCAGTTTGTACAATCCTAATGATCAGGATGATCTGCTGCTGCCAATCGTCTCCGATCAGGACTACTGACCGTGCGCGCTATCCGGCTGTTTCAGTTATTGCTGCCAGTGCTGCTTCTATGGGCGTGTGAGAAGCCACCGGCGGACGCTTATGTGCAGGGCGTGCAGGTGGGCGGCGGCAAGCCGGCGGCACAGGTGTCGATTGGCAAGAATTCGGTCGGCGAGGATTGCACCCAGTCGAGCGGCGCCCGGCAAAGCACGGAAGTGTTTTGTGGTTCCTGGCAACAACCCAGTGCGCATGTGCGATCGGGCGGACCAGGGACGGCTGCGGATCTGGCGCGCCTGGCCACCGACAGCCAATGGCGCAGCAGCATCGACACGCGGTTCCGCTGCGATCCGCCAGTTGCCACCACCATCCTGGGCGGCGATCCGACTCAGCTTCTGCAATGCACGCAGCGGCTTGGCGGATGGGCGCATGTCGCGATGGTCGCGTCCGTCAACGGTAACGTGTGGTACGCGGACGGCGTGCTGCCCGTGGCGCAGGTGATGGAGCGCTCCATCGGGGTGCTCGCGGGTGTGTCGCGCGCCGATGCGGTGGTGCGCACCTCAGGCGCCGATGCATTGCTGGCCAACAGGCTGGCGGCAAAGGCCTTCAGCTCCGGCGATATCGGCCAATACGATACGCTGATGGCAGTGGGGACCCGCGCCAACCTGGCAGACAACCCCGGTTCGGCGGAGACGGCATTCCGCGCCGCGCTCGCGTTGCAGCAGAAGGCATTGGGCAAGGACAATCCGAACACGTCGACCGCACTGATGTCGTTGGCGTTGGAGCTGTCCAACGAAGGCCGCTACGCCGAAGCAGGTTCGCTGTTCGCCGATGCGGACAAGCTGGTGCCGGGATCGGCTGATGCGACGGCGCGCGCGCGGCTTCTGCACTATCGCGGCCTGGACGCGCTCAATCGCGGACGGCTGCCCGAAGCGCTCGACCTGTTGAGCAGGGCCGATGCAGCCTATGCCGCGAACGTGCCGGCGGATGCATTGGCGGCGAAGGCGCGCAGTGCGCAGCCGTCGAACCGTTTCGCGCAGGCCGGTCAGCTGCGGTTGACCGACTTGATGCCGAGCCAGGATCTGTTGACCGATCCCAGAGCGCAGTCGGCATTGCTCGGCCTGATCGAAGTGCGCCGCAACCGCGCCGTGGTTCTGCGTCTGATGGGACGCGCGAAGGAAGGCGACGATCAGCTGGCCTCGGCAACTGATCTGGCAAAGGGCAATGGCCTGGCGCGGCCGCTATTGAATGCGCGGCTGTACCGCACCAGCGGACTGACAGCAGCGGCGCAGGGCGACAACAATCAGGCGCTCACCGATCTTTTGCAGTCGACAGCGGCATTCGACCGGTCGCTGCCCGGGTCGAAGCCGTTGGCGGAAACCTATCTGCTGCGTGTGCGCCAGTTGCAGAAGGCCGGCGATACCAGCGATTCGCTGCCGATATGCCGCAATGCCGTTGCCGCGCTGACGACATTGCGCGCGGGCACCACGCCGGTACTGATGGCCCCCTGTCTCGACGTCTATGCGGCGGCGTCGGATGGCAAGGATCAGACACTGCTGGCCGAGATGTTCACCGCCGCGCAGCTTGCGCAAGGCAGCATCACCAGTCAGCAGATCGCCCAGGCGACAGCTCGATTGTCGGAAAACTCGCGCGATCCCAAGGTCGCCGAAGCAATCCGGCGCAGGCAGGATGCTTCCGGCAAGCTGACCGAGTTATACCGTCAGCGCGACGCACTGGCGGAAGCGCAGAAGCAGGGCGCGGTGATTGCGCCCGGCACCGCGACCGGCGCCGAACTCGACAAGCAGATCAGCGATGCCCAGGCAGCACTCGCTGATTCAGACGCGGCGCTGCAAGCCGCCTCGCCGAATTACGGACAGCTTGTGCAGCAGGTGGTGACCGCGAAGGATGTGCTCGCCGCGTTGCATCCGGACGAGGCTTTTGCCGGGATAACGCTCAGCGACGATGAGGGCTGGGTGTTCCTGCTGCGCAACGGCAGGATCGCAATCTCCAAAATCGATGGCGGCGTGAAGCAGATCGGCGAGCTCGTGCGCCGGATCCGCGCCGGCATCGAACTGACCGGATCGGGCCTGCCGACCTTCGACATCGCAGACGATGCACAGCTTTATCAGATGACCCTCGGCGGTGTGGCCGCCTCGCTCGAGGGCGTTAAGGCGCTGATCGTGGCACCCGCGGGTCCGCTGCTGTCGCTGCCGTTCGAGACGCTGTTGACCGGTCCGGCGGATGCTTCCGCGCTCGCCGAGGCGCCCTGGCTTATCCGCAAATTCACCATCGCGCATGTGCCGGCAGCGTCGAATTTCGTGTCGCTGCGCAAGGTTGCCGCGGGATCGCGGGCATCGCAGCCATGGTTCGGCTTCGGCGATTTCGTGCCGGTGACCCTGGCGCAGGCGGAAAAGACGTTCTCCAGCGCGGCGTGCGGCGAAAGTGCGAGGCTGCTCGCCGGATTGCCGCTGCTGCCTTACGCGCGCAAGGAACTGGAGGCTGCGCGTGCGTTGCTGGGCGCCGGTGGATCCGATGAATTGCTCGGCACCGCGTTCACCGCGCAGGCAGTCTTGAGGACCCGGCTCAAGGACTACCGCATCCTGCAATTCTCCACCCACGCGCTGCTGCCGTCCGAACTGCGCTGTCAGAGTGAGCCGGCGATTGTGACCTCGGCGCCGCCCGGTGCGACCGACGCATCCGGCGCACTGTTGACGGCATCGCAGGTGGTGGGCCTCGATCTCGACGCTGACCTGGTGATCCTGTCGGCGTGCAATTCCGGCGGTCCGGGCGGTGCCACGGCCGGCGAAAGCCTGTCCGGGCTGGCGCGTGCCTTTTTCTATGCTGGCGCGCGGGCGCTGGCGGTGACCCACTGGGCGGTGAATGACCAGGTCGCCGCGTTCATGGTGGCCGATACGCTGCGGCGGATGAAGGACAATTCCAACCTCGGCGTTGCCGGCGCGTTGCGGGACGCGCAGCTCTCGATTCTGGCCGACGCCGGCAAGGGCCTGCCGGCCGAGATCGCGCATCCGTTCTTCTGGGCGCCGTTCACGGTCATCGGCGAGAACGGCGAGCGCGCCGGTGTAAGAGCGGAGCAACGCGTTTCGTCGCAGCATCTGGCCGGTCTATAACCGGCGAGGCCATGCCAGATCAGATCATCGAATCTCTCGGCAAGTACGAGATCAAACGCCCGCTTGGGCGTGGCGCCATGGGCACGGTCTACGAAGGCTGGGATCCGATCATCGCGCGCCGCGTGGCGATCAAGACGGTGCGCTTGCCGGACCATTCGGATGACGCGGAGACCCAGGAAGCGCTGACGCGGTTCCGGCGCGAGGCGCAGGCCGCGGGGCGGCTGACGCATCCCAACATCGTCGGCGTGTTCGACTACGGCGAGACCGATGACGTGGCGTACATCGTCATGGAGTTCGTTGATGGACCGCCGCTGAAGACGCTGCTGGACCAGCAGGAGCGGTTCGCGTTGGTCGACGCTCTGCGCGTCATGCAGGATCTGCTCGCCGGCCTGCAGTTCAGCCACGAGCGTGGCGTCGTGCATCGCGACATCAAGCCGGCCAACGTGATGCTGACCAGCGCCGGCCAGGCGAAGATCGCGGATTTCGGCATTGCACGCATCGAGAGCAGTTCGATGACGCAGGCCGGCACTCTGCTCGGAACACCGGCCTATATGTCGCCCGAGCAGTTCATGGGTCAGGTGGTCGATGCGCGCACCGACATCTATTCATCGGGCGTATTGCTTTACCAGTTGCTGACCGGCGAGCGGCCGTTCGAGGGCGGCATGTCGGCGATCATGCACAAGGCGCTGCACACCGAACCGCCGGCGCCGTCGCAGCTTTCGGTAACTGCGCCTCCGGCGTTCGACGCGGTGGTGCGGCGCGCCATGGCAAAGCGGCCGGAGGAGCGATACTCCTCGGCGGTGGCGTTTGCCGAGGCGATCCGGGCCGCGGCCGCCGCCCCACCGGAACCGGTCGTGAGCGAGGACGAGGCCACCATGATGGCCGCGCCTGGATCGGTGGCCTCCACCTCAGCCATCCCGCCGGCGCTGGATATGCCGCCTGCCGTGCCACCCGAGCCGTCGCGTGGCATGCCGCTGGGAGCAATCGCCGCCGCAGTGATTGTGCTGTTGCTGGCGGGCGGCGGTGGAGCATGGTGGTTCCTCATGCGGCCGGCGGCCACGCCGCCAATCAGTGCGACGGCGGTGCCATCGCCACCCCCTGCGCCAACACCATCACCTTCCGCGCCGCCGTCCAATCAGTCAGCGGCCGCCGAGCAGGGCAGCGTGGCCGCGCCACCGGCTCCCCCGCCAGCCGTGGCGCCGGCACCGACGCCAGAACCAACGCCACCGGCACCACCATCGGCGGCACCCGCGCCGGTCGCTCAGCCGCCAGGCCAGAGCAGCGAGGCCCCGCCGGCCCCGGCCATCGCGCTCACGCCGCCGGCGCCGCCTCCCTCACCCCCGGCTGCGCCAGTGAACGACCAGCAATTGGCGATGGCGAATCTGGGGGTGCTGCGCGGCAAGGTCGCCGACTGGGCTGGAGCGCAGCGCTGCGCTCTGCTCGGCGGCAATGTCGGCAACGGTGGCGCGATCAATCTGGCCGGGTTCGCCGGCAACCCTGCCATCGATGGTCTGCGGCAGGGCATCGCCACGTTCGCGCCGCCTAATCAGATCGAATGGCATGTGGCAGGCGTCGACGGTGTGTTCTGTCCCGCGCTCGATGCGTTGCGGCCACTCGTACCGGCATTCGGTGCGACCGATGTTTCAAGCCTCGCGGTGCAGATGGCGGACGGCAAGACGCGCCTCAAGGATGGCGAGCGTGTCCGCGTGCACCTGACGATGCCGGATTTTGCCGGCCGGTTGCGGGTGGATTACCTCGCCCACGACGGCACCGTGCAACATCTGTATCCACAGATCGCCGATCCGAAGGACAACATCGCAGCCGATCCGCCACGCACGATCAGCGCCAGCGAGACGTTGAACCTGGGCAATCCGGCCTGGGTGATCGGGCCGCCCTATGGCACCGATATGATCATCGCGGTCGCTTCGTCGCGCGCTCTGTTCGACAAGCCTCGGCCCAGCAATGCGGAGACAGCGGGGGTCTACCTGCGCGACCTGCAGGCGGCGATCGACGCGGCGCGTCAACGCGGCGACCACGTTGCCGGCGCGGCGACAACACTCGAAGCGCTGCCATAGCCGTCGCATACTCCGCCCGCGCCGTGTCGCTATAGGCTCATTGAACAGCCACCTTCAGAATCTCGCGCCGGAAACTCGCAAGAACACGCCGCCCACGGAAGGGCCGGAATCCACCCGTCCCTGAAAATATTCCTTGCCCACTTATCTAACGTTCTGTTAGAAACACTCCCATGGAGCCCGCCGCCACTCCTCCCAACAACATCGCGCTGCTCCTGCACGCCGCCCACACCCTGCTCGCTTATGGCATCCACCTCCGCGACACCATTTGCCGCCGCGCCACCGCTCCCAACTTCGGCGCCATCGCCGCCTGCTTCGGCACCGCAAACCTCACCACCATCCTCGCCCACCTCAATCGCGGCATCCAACGTGCCGCCGCGCTGGAGCGGATGCTCGTCATCCGCGCCGCCACCGGCCGCGACATCGACGTCGTCGAACGCCGCATCCACGTGCCACCGTCACCACCCGCCGCATCGGACGCGCCGACACCGCAGGCCGCCACATGCAAGCTCACACCCCGTGCATCCCGCCCCACGGGATGGAACAATCCAGAGCTCTTCATGCCGACCATCCGCGACCTCGAGCGTCAGATACGTCGACGTCCGCTCGGCCGCACCATCTTCGACATCTGTCTCGATCTCGCTGTCGTGCCCGGCTTCTGCACCGGCGAATTCTGGAACGAACTGTTCGAGATCATGCACGTCTTCGGCGGCAACGTCGCAGCACTGATGCAGCAGAAGTCGCGCCGCGAGCAGGCCTTCGCCAAACAGCAGGACAGCAACCCGAACGGCAACTGGGACTGGTTGCGTCTGAAACGAGATGCCGTTCGCCAGGTGCTCGGCTTCTTCATCGGCGAACCGCCGGTCAACCCGTTCGCTTCCGCAGCGGCCATCGCCACCGGGCCGCCCTGACCTGTGATGATCCGGCGCACACCGGACGTTGCGGGTTCAGACGCGGGCGCACCTGGACAGCCGCCACGGACAAAATCATCGTGCCGGTCAGAACCGCGCACCGGAAGCAACGATGACCCTGATACCGGCACCTTACGTGTGGACCGAACCGCCGCTCGGTGAGGCAACAAGCGCGCCGCCGGCGCTCTACACCGATCCGGCAGTGTTCAAAGCCGAGATCGAGCATATCCACCTGAAGACCTGGTTCTTCGCCGGCCGCGTCGAGGAATTGGCCAAGCCGGGCGACTACAAGGCGATCGAAACGGTTGGCGGGCCGGCGATCCTGCTGCGCGACCGCGATGGCACGCTGCGCGCGTTCGCCAACGTGTGCCGTCATCGCAACTCCATCCTGCTCGAAGGATGCGGCACGGTCGGCAGCATCGCATGCCCGTATCACGGCTGGACCTATGAACTGGATGGCACGCTGGTCGGCGCGCCCGGCATGCGCGAAGTGCCGCGCTTCGAAAAGCCGCCGCACGGGCTGCTGTCTATACGGCTGGCGGAATGGGATGGCGCGATCTTCCTGAACTACGACAATGCGGCGCCGGATCTGGCGACGCACCTGGGCAACCTGCCGGCGGTGCTCGGCTCGCACCGGTTCGGCGAGATGGTGAAGACCTGGGAAATCTCGATCGAGACGGCATGCAATTGGAAGCTGCTGTGCGAGAACGCGATGGAGTCGTTCCACACCGCCCTGGTGCACGCCAAGACCGTCGGCGCGCAACAGAGCGTCAGCTTCCCGACAATGGGCGAATGGCTGTGCATGCAGGTGCTGGCCTCGGAATCGATCGCGGTGATGAATGGAACGCCGTCATTCCCGCCGATCGACGGTTTGTCCGAGCAGTCACGCAAGGGCACTTACTTCACGCTGATCCATCCCACGACTCAGTTCGCCTGCGCGCAGGACTGCATCTGGTGGCTGGCGGTGCGGCCAGTCGCGGTGGACCGATCGGTGCTGTCTGTCGGCGGCTGCTTTCCGCGCGCCTATGTGGAGCAGCCGGGGTTCGAAGATCGGGCGGCGCCTTACTACGCGCGTTGGGAAGCGGTGGCGCGCGAGGACGTCGGCATCCTGGAACGTCAGCAGCGCGGGCTGGGCTCACGGCTGGCGCGGCCTGGCCCGTTGTCCTGGCGCGACGACATGGTGCTGGCGATGAACCGATGGGTGATGCAGCGGCTTCCGCCAGGACCGCTGTGAAGCGGCGTCAGCGTTGTCGCCAAGGCAGGCCGGCAGCCTTCCAGCCGGCGCTGAGGCCGCGATGCCCCTCGCTGTTCACCCCCCCTTCGAAACCGTCGGCGACGTTGAAGGCGTGCGGGAAGCCACCCCCCCGCGCCGCCTGTGCGGCAGCGTAGCTGCGCTGGCCGCTGCGGCAGATGAAGTAGATGTGGTGCTCCGGCGTGAAGCCCGCCTCCTTCAACTGATCGACGAATGCCGCGTTCTGCTGCATCGTCGGGTACACCTGCCACTGGATCAGAACGGCCTGCTTGCCAGCTGACACAAGATCGGGGACCCCGACGAAATTCCACTCCGCATCCGTGCGCACATCGACAAGCTGTGCATGGGGGTTGCTCCTCAGGGCTTCCCAGACACGGCTCGGGGGCACATTCTCAACCATGGCAGAAACTCCCGCTGCAACGAGGACGGCAATGACCCAACTCTACCATGGCTCGCGTTGGCAAGAGGACCTGGCGGCGTCGATCGGTCAGACCCCGCTGATCCGGCTGCGCCGAGCGTCGGATGCGACGGGGTGCAACATCCTCGGCAAGGCGGAATTCATGAATCCGGGCGGTTCGGTGAAGGATCGCGCCGGGCTCTACATCATCACCGATGCGGAAAAGCGCGGCGCCCTCAAGCCCGGCGGCACTATCGTCGAAGGCACCGCCGGCAATACCGGTATCGGCCTTACGCTGGTCGGCAACGCGCGCGGCTATCGCTGCATCATCGTGGTGCCGGAAACCCAGAGCAAGGAGAAGCTGGATTTCCTGCGCATGATCGGGGCCGATCTGCGGCTGGTACCGGCAAAACCCTATCGCGATCCCGGCAACTACGTGCACGTGTCGCGGCGCATGGCCGAAGAGACCGGCGCGCTGTGGGCCAATCAGTTCGACAACACCGCGAACCGCGAGGGCCATCGCGCGCACACCGGGCCCGAGATCTGGCAGCAAACGGATGGCAAGGTCGATGCGTTCACCTGCGCCTGCGGCACAGGAGGCACGCTGGCCGGCGTGGCAATGGCGCTGAAGGAACGCAACCCAAAGGTCCGGACAGTATTGGCGGATTGCGAAGGCAGCGGACTCTTCGGCTGGATCAAGCATAACGACCTGAAGATCGAAGGCAGCTCGATCACCGAAGGCATCGGCAATTCGCGCGTCACTGCCAACATGGACGGCGCGCCGATCGATGACGCGGAGAAGATCCCGGACACCGAGGCACTGCAGCACATATTCGACGTGCTGATTCATGAAGGACTCTCGGTGGGAACCTCATCCGGCATCAACATCGCAGCCGCGGTGCGGATTGCGAAGCATCTCGGGCCTGGTCACACGGTGGTGACGATACTGGCGGATGGTGGCTCGCGCTATCAGTCGAAGCTGTTCAATCCCGAGTTTCTGCGCTCGAAGGATTTGCCGGTGCCCGGCTGGCTGGCGTGACGGAGACGCGGATGACTCACCGCATCGCCATCGGCGGCTTCCTGCACGAAAGCCATTCCTTCGCGCCGCGCCCGACCCGCTACATCGATTTCCTGCATCCTGCTGGCTTCCCGCCCCTCGCCGAAGGTGCGGCGATGCTCGATGCGGTACGCGGCAGGTCGGTACCGGCGGCCGGCGCGCTCGCGGTTGCCGAGGAAGCGGGTGCCAGCGTGGTGCCGTTGATGTGGTGCTTCGCCAATCCCGCGGGGCCAGTGCAGGACGAGGCATTCGAGCGGATCGCCGCCATGATCTGTGCCGCGCTGTCGCATGTGCTGGATGAGGCGCCGCTGGACGGCATTTATCTCGACCTGCACGGCGCCGCGGTGGTGGAGAGCTTCCCCGATGCGGAAGGCGAACTGCTGCGCCGCGTGCGTGCCATCGTCGGTGACTTGCCGCTGACCATCAGCCTCGATCCGCATGCCAACCTGACGGCGCAGATGGTGACGCTGTCGGATGCCGTGGTGCCATTCCGTACTTACCCGCACATCGACATGAAAGCGGCCGGCGCGCAGGCGATGCGGCTGCTCTTGGAGCGCATCAAGCGCGGCAAGCCATGGGCGCACGCGTTCCGGCAACTGGAGTTCTGGCTGCCGCTCGGCAGCCAATGCACGCTGCTGGAGCCGATGAAAGAAGTGATGGCAGAGCGTGCGTCGCTGGCCGAGCGGATGGGCGTGGCGGAACTTGCGTTCTGCTTCGGCTTCCCGTTCGCTGATTTTACCGATTGCGGGCCAGCGATTGGTGCCTACGCCGACACCCAGGCGAAGGCCGATGCGGCGGCGGATGCGTTCACCGCCCATGTCAGCGCGCGCGAGAGTGCCTTCGTGCAGGACTTGCTGCCGGCAGCCGAGGCAGTGGCGGAAGCGAAACGGCTCGCGATTGGCGCGCGCAAGCCGATTGTGATCGCCGACACGCAGGACAATCCGGGCGGCGGTGGGCATGGCGACACGACCGGACTGCTGCGCGAACTGGTGGCGCAGAAGGCGAAGGGCGCTGTGCTGTGCCTGATCAACGACGAGCAGAGCGTGGCACAGTGCGTGGCGGCCGGTGTTGGTGCCGCTGTCGAGCTGTCGCTCGGCGGCAAGTCGGATGGCATGCCGTTCGATTGCACAGTGCGTGTATTGAAGCTGACGGACGGACAATTCACCCTGACCGGACCGATGGGCGCCGGCAATCCCGGTAACCTTGGCCCGTGCGCGCTGGTGGATATCGACGGCGTGCGCGTGATGGTCGTGTCGCGCAAGGTGCAGGCGCTGGATCAGGCGATCCTGCGCCATGTCGGGATCGAGCCGAGCGAATGTCCGATCCTGGTCCTGAAGTCGTCAGTGCATTTCCGCGCGGATTATGGGCCGATTGCGGAGAAGATCCTGGTGGGCGTGGCGCCGGGACCGGTGGTGGCTGATCCGGCGATCCTGAATTTCCGCTACGTGCGGCCAGATGTGCGGCGGCGTCCGCGCGCGGGTTAAGAGCCTCCGCCGCTCAAGGCCGGATAATCGTGCCCGGCCCGGCTTCCGTGAACAACTCCAGCAGACAGGCATGCGGTACCCGGCCGTCGAGAATGACCGCGCCTTTGGCGCCGCGTTTCACCGCATCGACGCAGTTCTCAACCTTGGGGATCATGCCGCCGGTGATCATGCCATCGCGAATGCCGGCATCGACATCGGCAATGCTCAACTCGGGAATCAGCTTCTTGTCATGGTCGAGCACGCCGGGCACGTCGGTCAGCATCAGCAGCCGTGTGGCGCCCAATGCACCGGCGATCGCGCCGGCGACGGTGTCGGCGTTGATGTTGTAGGTCTGGCCGTCCTCGCCCACGCCGACGGGCGCGATCACCGGGACCAGCCCGCCTCCGGTGAGCGCATGGATCACCCGCACATCGATGTGCTCCGGCTCACCGACGAAGCCGAGATCGAGTATCCGCTCGATGTTGCTGTCGGGGTCTTTCTTCGTCCGCTTCAGTTTGCGCGCGCGGATCATGCCGCCATCCTTGCCGCACACGCCGACGGCGAGCGCCCCGGCCTGGGTGATCAGGTTGGCAACGTATTTGTTCACCGTCCCCGCGAGCACCATTTCAACGACTTCGACCATCGCCGCGTCGGTGACGCGCAGTCCGTCGACGAAAGTCGATTGGATCGCCAGCCGCTTCAGCATCGCATTGATCTGCGGGCCGCCGCCGTGCACCACGACCGGATTGACCCCGACCTGTTTCAAGAGCGCGATGTCGCTGCCGAATTGCTTCGCGAGATGATCCTCGCCCATCGCGTGCCCACCGTATTTCACCACGATGGTCGCGCCGGCGTAGCGGCGCAGGAATGGCAGCGCCTGGGCCAGAACGTGCGCGCGCTCAGTGGCGGCAGCGATATCGAGCGGATCAGCCTGGGTCATGCCGCGCGTGTAGGGGCGCCCGCCAGGGGGGTCAAGCGCGCGCGGTTGCGGTCGCCGGCGCGGCGGCTGAAAGGCTGGCGCCGAGCACCGGCAGCGTGAAGCGGAAGTCCGCGCCACCGCCCGCCGTATCGGCGACCCACATGCGGCCGCCGCTGGCCTCGACGATCGAGCGGCAGAGCGACAAGCCGACACCCATGCCCTGTTCCTTTGTCGTCACAAAGGGCTGGAATAGTTTTGCGCGCACCTCTGGCAACAGCCCGGGACCACTGTCCGCCACGCTGACCTCGACCGTGTTGGGATCGGCCAGGCTCACGCGGATGAAGAGATCGCGCCGATCCTGTTCGTGCATCGCCTCAACGGCATTGCGCATCAGGTTGAGCAGCACTTGCTGGATGCGCACTTTGTCGATGAACACGAGAGGCGTGTCAGGCGCAAAATTCATGTCGAGCCGGACCTTACGGCCCTCGGCGCCGAGCAAGGCTAGGGCCGCTGCTTCCTCTATGGTTTGTCGAACGTCCTCCGCGCCGCGCTGGCTGTCATCCTTCTTGACGAATTGGCGCAGCCGCTGGATCACCTGGCTCGCGCGGATGACTTGGTCGGACGCCTTCTGCATGGCCTGTTCCGCTTTCGCGGGGTCGCCGCCTTGCAGCAGGCGAAGCCCGGCACGGACATAGCTTCCCACGGCGGTCAGCGGCTGGTTTACCTCATGCGCCAAAGCGGAAACCATCTGGCCGAGCTCGGTCAGGCGGGCGACATGGATCAGCTCCGATTGCAACTCGCGCAGCTGCCGTTCGCGGTCCTGCCGTTCGATCGCGAAGGATCGTACCTGCTGGGCATACAGAGGTACTGGTCTCCACCACCAACACGAACAGCACCAGGCTGCCGGCGAACAGACCGTAGACCCGGCCCGTATAGAAGCCGACATCGAAGCGTTGCGCATTCACCATCGCGCTCAACGCGATATCGCACAGACGGATCGCCATTACGACGATTAGCCAGACGTCCAATGCGGAGTGAGGCTTGGCTCGCCACAACACCAGAAGCGCGACGAGGTTCAAGCCCCAGACGGCGTCGATGACGTACGGCAACAGCGGCGTGTAGGTGTCGCCGCGCATGATCACGGGAAGCAGATCCCGGCCCGCTGTGGTGAGTATTGCCGAACCGGCGACAATCGCGACGACGAGTGTGCAGGTGACCCCGACGACGAAACCAGGCCGGCGGCTTGGCGGCCGCTTTCGCGCCAGCACGTAGCCAATAAGTGCGAGGGCGAAACCGGACCGCCAGATCATGTACAGCCACGCGGTGGTCTGCAGACCCGAGCCCAACCAGCCGGACGGGGCGAACACGCGCGGAAAGCTGAGCGCATGTGGCACCGTCATCAAAGCGGTGAACAGGTAGCCGGCGGCGACCAGCAACAATCCGACGGAGCCGAGGATGACAAACTGAATGAACAGCAGCACCGCGGTGATCAGGTCGATGATCAGCAGAGACGATTCATAAATCGGGATGAACGCCCAGACCTCGCCGAGCTTCACCTTGGCGAACGGCACGAGGATCAGGAAGACCACCAGGGAGATGGCGGCGATGAGCGGGGCAACAACGCGCTCGCGTGCCGATGGCGGCACTGTGGAAAGAAACACGCCCCGTTCCGCTGAGGCTAGCTGCGGCATTGAGTGCGACGCCTCCCCATTGCCACCGGCAGCAATACAACCATAGCGAGTATTACCACAAGCAGCTTTGGCACCTTTTGCCCCCTGTATGATGCTCCGGCAATGCCGGGAAGTCGGCCATGAACTCGATGCCCTGAGGGTGGGGATTTCGCTCCTCTCGGCAGGTCGCTGCCGTATGGCGGATGATAAAAGCGCGCGGCTCCAACCCTCTTGACGGGTCGTTCCCAAATACTACTTCACTGGCACTCGGACACCGGGAATGCCAACGCCGCGTGGCGGGCTGCACATCGGACTCGCGTTCGGTTCGTCTCCCAGCCTGGCGGCCTACCTTCCCGGTGGTTCGGTCAACAGGAAGGGAAAGTCACCATGGCACTGTTTCCTGACCCGTTTGGCACATTGCTGGGTCTCCAGAATGCACTCGATTCATATCGCCGCAGCGACTGGCTCCAATCAGGTCCCAGCGCGGGCGGCAGCTACCCACCCTTGAACGTCTTCCGCAAAGGTGACGATTTCGCGTTGATCGCGGAGGTGCCGGGTATCAGCCCGTCGGACCTGGACATTCAGGTCAAAGGCCGCACTGTCCGCCTGTCCGGCTCCAAAGCCGTCGGCTATCCGGAGAAAGCCAGCGTTCATCGCCGGGAGCGGGCTGAGGGGCGCTTTGATCGTTCAATCACGCTGCCGATCGAAGTGGATCAGGACCGCGTCACAGCCGAGTGCCGCGACGGCGTTCTGGCCGTCACGCTGCCACGTGCCGAGCGTGACAAACCCCGTTCGATCCGGATCAGCTGACAGCAGAGCGAAAGGAGGAACCATGTCAGGAGCTCAGGAATTGGCCATCCGCGAGAAACAGGAATTGGCGAAGCAAGAGGAGAAGACGACTCCCGGCCGTTATTACGTGCCCGCCGCGGATATTTTCGAGACCGATCAAGCGCTGACCCTCATGCTGGAAATGCCGGGCGTCAGCAAGAACAACGTGGATATCCAGATCGAGAACGACGTGCTGCGCGTGGAAGGCAAGATCGACTACTCGGCGTATAAAGAGGTCGATCCTGTCTATACCGAGTATAATGTCGGGCACTATACGCGCGCATTCACACTGCCGAATAAGATCGCCCGGGACGCGATTTCCGCGCAGGTGGAAAATGGCGTTCTCACACTGACCCTACCGAAGTTGAAGGATGCCCAGCCCCGCCGGATTACGGTGAACTAGCGATCGAGCCGGACCCGGCCAATCCAGCCGGGTCCGCTTTATCAGTAGAAACGGAGTATGGAGCCAGACCGTGAGGCCGGATCGTGTGATGCGACAGCGGGCTGCGGATATTGTCCTGCTGGTGTGTGTGGTCGTGCTTTCGGTAGCGACATGGGCAGAGATCTATGGTGCCGACGGGGCTGCCGCCTGGAAGCATTGTCTTGCCATTTCCGTAACGATGTTCCTTGCCCTGGCCGCCGTCACGCCTCACGAGGCGTGGGCCTATGCGGTGCGATTGGCAATCAGCGGATGGCTGTTGATGGTTCCCTGGCTATTGGTTGAGCGAATGCCCACAACTCGGTGGACCTATTGGGCAGCTGCTGCATTGATTGCCGTATTGTCCACGCCGGGTCTTCGTCTCCGATACCTTCCAACGCCGCGGGTGAAGGGACCAGGGACAGCGCCCCTATGGCGACGGCTGGACGGGCGGCCGCCGGAGACCAGGGACGCCGACGTAGCAGCCATCATCTGATCGCTTTCGTGACCCACAAAACGGGGGCATCGCCCCCGAACCGTTCGGCATGTCGCAATTCTCTCCGCGCCCGGCAAATAAGATCCGAATGCCAAGCGCTTTTCAAGCGCGTCGTGTGTGCGAGCGCAGCGCCATCCGGTCGGCCTTTCGGGGATTTGTCTCAGGTGATAAGAAGCTTAGTGTGCTGGACAAACTCGAAGGCGTCGAGCGTTTCCATGCTGCCGGGAAAACCTGGAACTCGTGACTTGCCGCCTCCATCGCCGCCAAGGCGCATTCGCCAAAAGCAGGATCGTTATGCACCACAACGATACGTGCTGGCATTGATCCTCTACGTTTTGATGCGTGGAGCAGGTGGCCGTCCCCGTTACCTCAAACTTGGTGAATTCGCGTTGGCGGGCACGTGGAACTAGGCGGCAGGACGGCAATTGTAACCGGCGCGGCGTCAGGGATCGGGCTGGGAATCGCCGAAGCGCTGGCCGGCGCGGGAATGAACCTTGTGCTGGCGGATTTGCAGCCCGCTCCCTTGGAGGAAGCTCGCCGCAAGATCGAGACGCTGGGGGTGAAAGCCGTGGGCATGCCGGCTGACGTTTCGGACCCGGCGGCGGTGGCAGCGCTCGGCCGGGCTGCCGAACAGACATTCGGCAAACTGCATGTGGCAGTGAACAACGCCGGTGTGGCGATGCACGGCACCCGCGTCGAGGACGTGACCGCTGACGAATGGAACTGGGTCATCGGCGTCAACGTGTTGGGTGTGATCAACGGCATTCGCGCGTTCGTGCCGCTGATCCGCCGGCATGGCGAAGGCGGACACGTGGTGAACACCGCATCCATCTCGGGCTTCTTCGTCCGCGCCGGACGCAACCAGGGTGCATATTCGATGACCAAATATGCGGTGGTCGCCTTGTCGGAGGCGCTGGAGCAGGAAGTTTCAGACGCGAATATCGGCGTATCGGTGCTATGCCCCGGTGCGGTCAGCACGCACATCTTCCAATCCGCGGCAACGCGGCCGGAGCGGTTTGGCGGACCCTATGCCCGCCCGCAGCAGGAAGCGATGCGCGGTGCGATGGGACGCAGCCTGCCACCGGATTTGGTAGGGCAGCGCGTCGTGCAGGCGATCCGCGATCGCGAGTTCTATGTGCTGACGCATCCGCAGGAGCGCGCCGCGGTCAAGGCGCGCCATGAGCGCATCGAGGCGGCGTTCGATCGCGCCGAAGCATGGGAGAAGACCCGATGAACGAACTGCCGCTGCCGGCAGGCCTGCGATCGCGCATGGTGCCGGATGTCAATGGGTTACAGGTGCATATACTGGAAGCAGGCGAGCCAGGACGGCCATGCGTGCTCTTGCTGCATGGCTTCCCTGAATTGGCGTATTCGTGGCGCAAGGTGATGCCGCGGCTGGCGGAGGCAGGGTATCACGCGGTGGCGCCCGATCTGCGTGGCTACGGCCGAACCACTGGCTGGGGCGCCGACTACAACTCGATGGACGATTTGCGGCCGTTCCGGTTGCTGAATGCCGTGCGCGATCAGTTCGGACTGGTGCACGCGCTGGGGTGCCGTTCTGTTGCGGCAGTGGTGGGACATGATTTCGGCTCGCCGGTTGCCGCCTGGTGCGCGCTGGTGCGGCCCGATGTGTTCCGCTCGGTCGTGCTCATGAGCGCGCCGTTCGAAGGCGCGCCAAGTTTGGAAACGCCGGCACGCAGCGGCGATATCCATGCGGCGATGGCGGCATTGCTGCGGCCGCGCAAGCATTATCAGTGGTATTATTCGACGCGTCCGGCGAATGAGGACATGTCGCATTGCAAGCAGGGCGTGCACGCGTTCCTGCGCGCCTATTATCACCACAAAAGCGCCGACTGGGCCGGCAACAAGCCGTACCGGCTGAATGGCTGGACCGCCGCGGAACTGGCGAAGATGCCGACTTATTACATCATGGATCTCGGCGAGACGATGGCCGAGACCGTGGCGCATGAAATGCCGCCGCGCGAAGCTGCTTGGCTGACCGATGCCGAACTTTCAGTGTATGCCGGCGAGTACGAGCGGAACAGCTTTGCCGGTGGCCTGCAATGGTATCGGCGCGGCACAACGGGGCTCGATACATCCGAGCTGCAGTTGTTCGCCGGACGCACGATCGATGTGCCGTCCATGTTCATCGCCGGCACCGCGGACTGGGGAACCTACCAACGGCCCGACGCCTTTGAGCGCATGCAGGACACGGTGTGCACACGGATGGCCGGTTGCCACTTGATAGACGGCGCCGGCCACTGGGTGCAGCAGGAACAGTCGGAGCGGGTCAGCGCGCTGCTGGTGGATTTCCTGCGCCAGCAATAGTCGGTACTGGACGCGGTAGCGCCCGCGCCCTACCAATGCAAAAAACAAATTGGAAGCAGGGAGGAGGAGGTCCATGCGTCGTCGCACGTTCCTTGCCGGCAGCGCCACTGTGGCACTGCCAATGCCGGCTATTGCACAAAATGCCCCGATACGTATCGGCCTGTTGACGGTGAAGACCGGGCCGCTGGCGCAGGGCGGCATCCAGATGGAGCAGGGAACCAATCTGTTCCTCAAGGACCGCAACAACATGATCGCCGGGCGCAAGGTAGAGCTGGTGATCGGCGACACCGGCGGCAATCCGGCCGGCACCAAGACCAAGGCGCAGGAACTGATCGAGCGCGACAACGTCGATATGATCTTCGGTCCGCTGGCGGCATTCGAACTGCTGGCGATTTCCGACTACGTGGCCGCGCACAAGACGCCGATACTCAGCCTGGCCGCGGCGGAAGACATGTCGCAGCGCAAGCCCAACCCATTCTTCGTGCGCGCCTCCGGCACGTCGGCGCAGAACATGCACGCGCTGGCAGACTACGCGTCGAAAGAGCTGAAGTACAAAAGCGTCATCACCATCAGTGAGGATTTCGCCTTCGGCTACGAACAGATGGGCGGCTTCCAGCGCGTGTTCGAGGACGGCGGCGGACGCGTGGTCAAAAAGCTGTGGCCGCCAATTGTTACCCCGGACTACACGCCCTACATCGCCCAGATCAGCGGGGTCGATGCTGTCGTTCAAGGGTTCGCTGGGTCCAACCCGCTGAAATTCATGAAGCAGTACAAGGATGCCGGCGCGACTCTGCCGGTCATCGGCGGCGGCACGGCAGGCGACGATGCGCTGCTGAAGAGCTTCGGTGACGAAGCGATCGGGCTGGTGACCGCATCGGCTTACACTTCCGATCTCGATTCTCCGGTGAACAAGCAGTTCGTCGCCGGCATGGTGCGCGATACGGGTGCCATTCCAGGACTCTATGCGGCCGGCCTGTATATCAACGGCATGGTCGCCGAAGCGGCACTGCAGGCGACGGGCGGCAAGACCGATGACAAGGAAGCTCTGATCGCGGCTATGCGCGCGGTGTCGCTGCCGGACTCGCCGCGCGGACCGTTCCACTTCGACCACTTCGGCAATGTGATCGGCAATGTCTATGTGCGTAAGCTGGTGAAACAGGACGGCAAGCTGGCGCAGCAGACAATCAAGACCTATCCGAACGTCAGCCAGTTCTGGACCTTCGATGAGAAGTGGTTTCTTGCGCAACCAGTGTATTCACGCGATTATCCGCCGCTGAAGAGCTGATGCTGGTACCCACCACGCCCTGCCCGCTTCGCCCGCGAGGGCGGAGAGGGTGAACCTTTGGTTGGTACTGTCGGTCAACAGCTTCTCGCTCGGCGGACTGCTGTTCCTGCTGTCTGCGGGGTTTTCGCTGATCTTTGGACTGATGCGGATCCCCAACCTCACGCATGGCTCGATGTTCATGCTGGGTGCGTATTTCGGTGTCACCTGCATTGCCTGGGGCTTCGGCTTCTGGCCGGCCGCGCTGTTGGCGGGGCTGGGCGTCGCGCTGTTCGGCGCGGTGGTGGAACGGTTCGTGCTGCGGCGGCTGGCTGGGTCGGAACTGGCGCAGGTGCTGGTGACGCTGGGCCTGTCGTTCATGGTCGCGGATGTCTGCCTGATGCAATGGGGCGGCGATCCGATTTCAGTGGAAACGCCCACCGCCTTGCGCGGCGCTGCGAAACTGCTGGGGTTGGCATTCCCGATCTACCGGCTGGCGATCATCCTGCTGGCCGTCGTGATCGCGCTGGGACTATGGCTGTTGCTGGAGCGCACACGCCTCGGCGCGATGATTCGCGCCGCGGTCGACGACGCGGCGATGGCACGGGCCGTTGGCATCCGTGTGTCGCATCTGTTCACCATCGTGTTTGCCCTCGGCGCTGGTCTGGCGGGATTTGCCGGCGTCATCGGCGGTCCGATTCTGTCCGTATACCCTGGACTGGATCAGGACATGCTGCCGCTCGCGTTGGTGGTGGTGATCCTCGGCGGCACCGGCAGCCTGCTTGGATCCGTCGTCGGCAGTTTCATCGTCGGCTTCCTGTACAACTTCGGCCAGGCAATCTTTCCCGAGCTCGCTTATGTCGTGCTGTTCCTGCCGATGCTGATCGTGCTGGTGGTGCGTCCCCAGGGGCTGTTTGGCCGAGTCACATTGTGAAGCGAGTCCCGCTCGTCGTCGCGCTGCTGATGCTGGCGGCGCTGCCGTTCTGGGTGTCGAACAGCTACTACATCAACATTGCGACGCAGATGTTGATCTATGCCGTGTTGGCGTTGGGGTTGAATGTGCTGGTGGGCTACGCGGGATTGGTGACGCTGGGGCATGCATCGCTGTTCGGCATCGCCGCTTACGCCGGCGCCACGTTGATCAACGCGGGATCAATGGGGATCGTGGTGGCGATCGGCGCGCTGGCGATGACGGTGATCGCAAGCGCGATCTTCGCGGTGCTGGCGCTGCGTGGCACCGGCCTCGGCTTTGTCATGATCACCGTGGCGCTGGGACAGATTGTCTGGGGGATCGCCTATCGCTGGATCAGCCTGACCAACGGCGATAACGGCGTGTCGATCTCGACGCGTCCCGCGCCGTTTGGATTGTCGCTGACGTCGGCTTCCGCATTCTATTGGGCGACGCTGGTGGTATTCTTGACCACGCTGACAGCCATGGTGATCTTCGTCGATTCGCCGTTCGGCGCCGCGGTACGCGGTGCACGCGATCAACCGCGGCGGATGACCGCGCTGGGCTACAATGTGTGGCTGACACGCTTCCTGGCGTTTCTCTTCTCAGGCTTCTGGAGCGGGGTCGCGGGGTTGCTGTATCTGTACTACAACCAGTTCATCAGTCCGCAGGCCGTGGCGTTGAGCGCGTCGGCTGAGGCGCTGTTGATGGTGATTGCCGGTGGCACAGCCACGCTGCTTGGGCCGATCGCCGGCGCGGTTCTGGTGATCGCCATGAAGTATGTCGCCAGCGCCTATATCGAGCGATGGAACTTCGTGCTCGGCGCGATCTTCGTGCTGATTGTCGTCTTCATGCCGGAGGGCCTGGTGCCAGGCGTCGTGCGGCTGGTGAGGCGGCGATGACCGCCTTGCACGTGCAGGAGCTTAGCAAATCGTTCGGCGGTCTGCGCGTCACGGCGGCGGTGGACCTCGCGGTGGAGGCCGGCGAGCGCCGATTGATCATAGGGCCGAACGGTGCCGGAAAGACCACTCTGTTCAACCTGATCACCGGCGAGCTGCGCGCTGATTCCGGCCGCATCATGCTGTTCGATCGCGACCTGATGGGATTGCCGACGCGGCAGCGAGCGCATCTGGGCCTGGCTCGCACTTACCAGATCATCACGCTGTTTCCAGGTGAAACGCTGGCGCGCAACGTCATGCTGTCGCTGCTTGGCTTGTCACCGCTGCGCTGGAATCCATTGGTGCGGCTGAAGGCACAGCGCGATCTGCTGGAGCGTGCGCACGCGACATTGGGACAGGTTGGGCTTGAACATCTTGCGGATCGCAAGGTCGCGGAGACGTCGTACGGCGAGCGGCGCCGTGTGGAAATCGCCATGGCACTGGCACAGCAGCCGCGCGTGCTGCTGTTGGACGAACCGTTCGCCGGGCTTTCAGTGGAGGAACGGCGCGACGTGCTGGCGCTTATCGGCAGCATTCCGCGCGAGGTGACGATTGTGATGATCGAGCACGACATGGATGTCGCACTGGAATTCGCCGAGCGCATCACGGTGCTGCACTTCGGTCGCGTGGTGGTCGAGGGAACGCGTGCCGAGGTGGTGCGGGATCCGCGCACGCGGGAGATCTATCTTGGCGAATGATGCGCTCCAACTAAGCGAGATCGACGCGTTTTATGGCGACAGCCATGTGCTGCATGGCGTTTCGTTCCGGCTTGGCGAAGGGCGGTTGCTTGGCCTGCTGGGTCGCAACGGCGCGGGCAAATCGACGTGCATGAGTGTGGTGATGGGATGGCTCGCACCGCGCCGCGGCAGTGTCACCGTGCATGGCGCGGCAGTGACAGGGCGGCCGCCAGAGTCGATTGCCGCACGCGGGGTCGCGCTGGTGCCGCAAGGCCGGCGCGTCTTCCGTAGCCTGACAGTGCGCGAGAACCTTGCGGTGGCGGCGCGAAGCGCGCGCTTCGGCGGAGAACCGTGGACGTTTGACCGCGTTTGCGCGGCATTCCCGCGGCTGAGCGAGCGCCGCGATCAGCACGCTGGCTATCTCTCTGGCGGCGAGCAGCAAATGCTGGCGATTGCCCGCGCGCTGATGGCAAATCCGCGTGTGCTGTTGATGGATGAGCCGTCCGAGGGGCTCGCGCCCCAAATCGTCGCCGAGGTGATGGCCACAGTACGGCGGCTCAAGGAACACGGGCTGTCGATTTTGTTGGTTGAGCAGAACCCTCGCCTCGTGTTCGACGTTGCGGACGATATCGTGATCCTGAACAGCGGCCACGTGGTGGTCGATGCAACGACCGCCAACCTCCAGCGCGACGGAATTGATCTCGGCCTGCACCTGGGTGTGTTCTGAACGCTGGCCAATCGGCGACGTGGCGCGCTACGGTTCTAAGAATTGGGACTTCGGAACCGACAGCCATGTCTGGGCCATCATCCTCTCCGGCCGGAGCCGATCGCCGCGGGGCTCCGCGGTATACGATCGAACGGACGGTGCGGATCGCCAGTCCCCGGTTGCCTTCCGTAGAGGGTGTGCTGGTGAACTTGTCCCTCACGGGTTGCGCAGTACGGATCCCGCAATCGACCAGCCGGCGGCCATGGCCTTTGTCGCGCGGCAGCGGCGACGAGGTATCGTTGTGGCAATTGCTGCGTGGTCCGGTGCCCTGCTGGGTGGTGGCGGTCGATCAGCAGATCCTGCGTTTGCGCTTTCAATTGGATGCGTCCACGCGGCTGCAATTGGAGCAGGCGATCGCGGGTTGGGCGAGCGCCGCGACCGACAAGAAAGCCTGAGAACACAGGCGGCTGAAGCTGAACAGCTGCAATCTGAACACGTAGCGATGATGTTCGCGCAAACGAGGGACAAGCATGAGCCAAGATCGAGCCATTGACGCCAAGCTTTTCTGGACCGCCCTCGGGGCGCGCGCCATCGGCGTCGCCATCGTCACCGCGGCGCAGGACGACGAACCTGCGGGTTTCCTGGCACTTTCCGCGACACACGTGACGGCAGACCCGCCGCTTACCTTGGTATCGATCGACAAGCGGACATCGGCGCTGGCCAAGGTCCTGGGGTCGCGCCATTTCGCAATCAACTATGTCAGCGCGGCCGACGCTGAACTGGCGAACTTGTTCGGCGGAGGCAGCGCGCCGAAGGGTGCCGAACGCTTCAATGCCGAGCGTTGGACAACACTTGCAACCGGTGCGCCCATCCTGCGCAATTGCGTCGGCGCGATCGATTGCCGGCTGGAAGACACGATCGAACGTTATGGCGTGGTGATCGCAATCGGCCGCGTCGTCGATTTTGTCGCCAATGCCGATGTGGCACCGCTGATCCACTTCCGTGGTAAATACATGTGATGCATCCACAGTTCGGACACCGCGCTGCCGTAGCGGCACTTGACGCTGTGGCTTGCAGCGGCCGAACATTGCGGATTGACTTATTGGATTTAAGCAAATGACGGTATTCAGCGGTCAGGTCGCCTTGGTGAGCGGCGCAGCGCAGGGACTTGGCCAGGCAATTGGAACCTTGCTGGCGCAGCGTGGTGCGACGGTCTATCTCGCGGACCTGAACGGGGCCGGCGCAGAGGCGGCCGCGGCGGCATTGCGGCAGTCAGGTCTGAACGCATTTGGCTGTGCCTGCGACATGGCGGATGAACCCGCTGTCCTGCGCCTGCGCGACCGTATCGCATCTGAAAGCGGCAGGCTGGATGTGCTGATCAACAATGCCGGCGGCTGGCGATACGAGAATATCCGTGAAGTCACCATGGCCAACTGGGACTGGACCTTCCGGGTCAATCTGCTGAGCATGTTCGTCGCATCGCGAGCGTGCATGGACATGATGATCGAGCGCCGCTACGGACGTATCGTCAATGTTTCCTCCACCGACGGATATCGTCCAAAACCGACCCTGCCGGTTTATGCCGCGGCGAAGGCAGCAGTTGTCAGCCTGACGCGAACCTTCGCCGAGGAACTTGCACCGCACCAGGTCATCGTGAACGCAGTCGCGCCAGGGGCGATCGCGACTGAAACCGCGAAATCGCAAAGCTGGCTGGCGCAGCGCATTCCTACCATCCCGGTCAGGCGCGCCGCGGAGCCGGAAGATATCGCCGAAACAGTGTTGTTCCTCGCGTCGCCCGCCAACCGCTATGTCGTCGGTGAATGCGTGATCACCAACGGCGGCGCGTTGATGGCCTGAATCAAGGAGAGATGGATGTACGATGAAGCAATGCTGCGCGGCAAGGTCGCGCTGGTTACCGGCTCGGGGCGCGGCATGGGACGCGCGCATGCGGTGATCCTGGCGCAGCATGGCGCCGATGTGGTCGTGCACGACATCGTGGCGGACCGCGTTGCGGAGTCAGCAGGCATTGTCCGCCAGCATGGCAATCGCGTGCTGGAAGCAGTGACCGATGTGTCTGATCCCGCCGCGATGGAGCAGCTGGTGAAGCGGATCGAGAAGGAGCTGGGACCGATATCGATCCTGGTGAACAACGCGGGTATTGGCGCAGATCGCGCGGTCACCGAGGGTATTGATGAGGCGATGTTCGACAAGATGTTCGACATCCATGTGAAGGGCACGTTCTTCACCACGCGCGCTGTGCTGCCGGGCATGAAGTCGCTGGGCAGCGGCGCCATCGTCAACATCTCATCGATCTGGGGCATGGTCGGCCACCATTTCGGCTCCACTTACTGCGCGGCAAAAGCAGCGATCCTCGGCTTCACCAAGTCATGGGCGAAGGAACTGGCGCCGCACCGCATCACTGTGAACGCAATCGCACCTGGTGGCGTCACCAGCCCGATGGCCATCGAGAAGGATGGCATGGACGCGGTGCGCGAACGCATGGCAAAGGTGCCGCTCAACCGCTGGGCGGAACCCGAGGAGATCGCACAAGGCATGCTGTATCTGGTGACGGCCGGCTTTGTCACCGGCCAGGTGCTGAGCCTGAACGGCGGCGACACCATCGTGGGCATTTAACGGAAGATATCTCATGCATTTCGGTCTGTTCAGTTTGATGACGCAGCGCGATCGCGCTGTGTCGGCCCGGCAGCTTTACGAAGAAATGGTGGAACAGGTGAAAATGGCCGAAGCCATCGGCTTCGACATCGCCTGGTTCGCCGAGCACCATTTTTCCAACTACTGCCTCTGCCCATCACCATTGGCAATGGCGCTCGCGCTGGCGCCGCAGACGACGCGCATCCGCCTCGGCACCGCCGTGATCGTGGCACCGCTGTATCACCCGCTTCGCATGCTGGAGGAAATCGGCATGCTCGACGTGGTCAGCAATGGCCGCGCGGTCATCGGCCTCGGCACCGGCTATCAGCAGTACCAGTTTCATCGCTTTGGTATTTCGCTGGAAGCCGCGCGCGACACCTTCCTGGAAACGCTGGATGTACTGGAACAATATCTGTCGGGCGGTCCGGTGCGCTACGACGGCAAGGCGATCCACATCCCCGAGACATATTTCGTCGTGCATCCGATGCAGCGCCGCCCGGATGTCTATGTGGCGGGCCTGGCGCGCGATCCGGAAACGCGGGCTCGCGTCGCCGAGCGTGGCTACGTGCCGATATTCACCACCGGATGGAGCGCCGTCGAGCAGATGGTGGAGACACGCGATCTGGTCACCGCCGCCAATCCAAAAGCCGAGGGTGACAAGCTGCGCGCACCATATGCCATGCAGCGCTACGTCTTCGTCACCGACGACAAGGCCGAGGCGCTGCGTGCCGCGGAAGCCGCGCGCTACATCCGGCGAGTCGCGATGTCGATGCGCAACAACGTCGCACGGCTCGATGGCGCGTTCCTGCAGGAGATACCGGCGCCCGACGAACCGCCGCTGGAAGAGATCGCCAGCCGGCTTGTGGTGGGTGATGCCGAGACGTGCGCTGAGAAGCTGGCCGCCGAGATCAGTGCGCTGCAGCCAGTGCACATCAGTTGCTTCATGGGGCTGCCTGCCATGCCGCAGGCACGTACATTGCGGTCAATGGAACGCTTCGGGAGCGAGGTCATGCCAAAGCTGGAGCGGCATTTTGGCGGGCTCGCGCATATCGGCCATCCCAGGTGACCTCCCGGCCCTGGGTACTGGGACGGGGTTATTCGCTGCTGCTGATGCTGCCTGCATTGTACCTGGCGGTATTCTTCGTCTGGCCGCTGCTGCGCGTCATGCTGCGCAGCGTGGTGGAGCCGCGGATCGGGCTGCAAAACTACGCGAAAGTGTTGTTCAGCGGCCCGTACCTGCAGATCCTGCTTTACACCCTGGAAATCGCCGCCATCGTCACCGTGGTGTGCCTGCTGATCGCTTACCCGGTGGCCGCGCTCACGGCTCGGATGCGTGGTCTGCGGTTGCGCCTGATGACCGCGCTGATTGTCGGCTCGCTATGGACCAGCGCGGTGATCCGCAGCTATGCGTGGATGATCCTGTTCCAGCGCTACGGCGTGGTGAACCAGGCAATCATCGCACTCGGCTTTGCGGACGCGCCGGTGCGCATTCTGCAAACCAACACCGCGGTGGTCATCGGCATGGTGCACATCCTGCTGCCGTTCATGCTGCTGCCGCTGATCGCCACGATGCGGCGCATCGATCGGAACCTGTTGCGCGCCGGTGAAATACTTGGCGCCGGTCCTGTACGGCTTTTCCTGCGGGTGTATCTGCCGCTGTCGCTGCCTGGGGTGAATGCCGGCACCATGCTGGTGTTCATCACCGCGCTCGGCTTCTTCATCACGCCGTCACTGCTGGGCGGCGGGCGCACGATGATGGCGGCGATGATCATCGAGCAGCAGGCCGATATCTATCTCGACTGGCCGATGGCCTCGGCGATCGCCACCGTGCTGCTTGCGATGACGCTGGCGCTGTACCTTTTGTATGGACGCCTCACGCGCATCAACGTGGCACGGAGCCTGCGATGACCGTGCCTGCCGTTGCCGGACGTTCGGTCGGTGGCGTTATCCTGACGCTGCTCGTCGTCTTCCTGATCGCGCCGGTGCTGGTCGTGGTACTGATGTCGTTCACCGACCAGCTCTACCTGGCATTTCCACCGACGCACCTGGTGCTGCGCTGGTATATCGAGGTCTGGAACCAGGGCCGCTGGCTGCGCGCGGCGTGGAACAGCATCCAGATCGGCGCCGCGACGGCCGTGCTGTCGATGCTGTTCGGCACGCTTGGGGCGCTGGCCTTCACGCGCGGCGAGCGCCGCTGGATGCCGCCCGTCGGCGCGCTGATCGTCGCCCCGATGATGCTGCCGCACGTCATCATCGCTATCGGCCTGTATCCAACCATGCTGGACCTGGGGCTCAACAGCACCTATGCCGCTGTCGTCATCGGCCACACCGTGGTCGCGACGCCGCTGGTGTTCATCACCGTCTCGGCGGCGTTGCGCGGCTACGATCCGGCACTGGAACTCGCGGCAATGACGCTGGGCGCCAATGGCTGGCGCGCCTTCCGTCACGTGACGCTGCCGATGATCGGCAGCGGCCTGGCCGTCGGCGGCATCTTCGCCTTCGCCATATCATTCGACGAACTGATGCTGGCCCTGTTCCTTGCCAGTCCGCGCACCGAAACACTGCCGCGCCTGCTGTGGGAGCATCTGTCGCAGACCATCACCCCGGCGATTGCCGCTGTGGCGACACTGATCCTGATATTTTCACTGCTGTTGCTGGGCATTGTCGCCTTGCTGCGCCGCCATGATGCGGAGGAACCCGCGGCATGACGCGTGGCGCCGAGCTGACGTTCGATGGCGTGGGCAAGACGTTCGGTGCGGTGACCGCGCTGCGGCCGATAACGCTGTCGATCGCGCCGGGCGAGTTCTTCGCGTTGCTGGGGCCATCGGGTTCCGGCAAATCCACGCTGCTCGGCACCGTCGCCGGCTTTATTTCGCCGAGCAGTGGCCGGGTGCTGGTTGATGGCACGGACGTCACCGGTATGCCGCCGCATAAACGTAATATCGGCATGGTGTTCCAGAACTACGCGCTGTTTCCCTACATGACCGTCGCGCAGAACATCGCCTTTCCGCTGAAGATGCGCCGCCTTCCGCGCAACGAGGTGACGACACGCGTGGCACGCGCGCTCGACATGGTGCGGCTCGCTGATTTCGGTGCGCGTATGCCGGCGCAGCTTTCCGGTGGCCAGCAGCAGCGCGTGGCTCTGGCGCGTGCGGCTGTCTACGATCCGCCGTTGCTGCTGATGGACGAACCGCTTGGTGCGCTGGACAAGAACCTGCGCGAGGAAATGCAAGAGGAGCTGCGGCTGTTCCATCGCAATGTCGGTGCCACGATACTGTACGTGACGCACGACCAGCAGGAAGCTGCGTCGATGGCGGATCGCATTGCCATCATGAACCATGGTGTGGCCGAGCAGATCGGTCCGCCGCACGGCGTATACGAGCATCCGGCCAACAGCTTCGTCGCGCGCTTCCTCGGTGAGGCGAACATGTTCCGTCTGCTGCACGCAGAGCGTGCTGGCGATGCTCGTACGCGCTGCAAGGTAGAGGGCGGCCTGACATTGCTTTGTGGCGGGGCCGCTGCTGGCGCAATGCTCTGCATCAGGCCGGAGAATATCGGCATCGGCACGACACCGCCGGCGCGCGACAACTGCTTTTCCGGACGCGTCATGGACGCCGTGCATGTCGCTGGTAGTGTTCGTTATCGCGTCGCGATCGCACCGGGTTCCAGTGTTGTCGTGCGAATGGCGACCGGACGCCGCGTCAGGCCGCCTGCGATTGACGACGAAGTGCATGTCGGCTGGGATGCCGAAGACATGCTGGTGCTGTCGGAATAAGCAAGAACAGGGAGAACCCTCATGACAAAGATCACTCGCCGGGCCGTGTTGGGAACCGCCGCCGCAGCGTTGGCCGCACCGCACATCGCGCGCGCCAAACCCACGAGCATTGTTGTCGCCACCAGCGGCGGCAAGCTCGAGGAAACCTTCACCGCTGCATACTACAAGCCGTTCGCCGCGAAGACCGGGATCGAAATCGTCAACGCGGTCAACACCTACTCCAAACTGAAGGCAATGGTCGAAGCCAACGCGGTCGAGTGGGATGTGATGCAGATCGAACTCCTCGGCGGCAGCGACCAATGCTCGCCTGGGGTTGTTGGAAAAGCTGGATTACGCGGTGATCAACAAGACTGACTTCATCCCGGGTGGGGCAACCGAGTTCTACGTTCAGTGCGACGTGGCCGCGGCGGTGATGTCGTGGAACACCAAGAATGTGAAGACGGCGCAGGTGCCGCAGACCTGGGCCGAGCTTTGGGACACAAAACGCTTCGGTGGCCAGCGGGGCTTTTGGAAACAGCCCTATCAAACGATGGAACTGGCGCTGATGGCCGACGGTGTGGCCAAGGACAAGCTGTATCCGATCGATGTGGACCGAGCGCTGAAGGTGCTTGATCGCATCAAGTCGGACATCTTCTGGTGGACCAGCGGCGGTCAGTCGGCACAAATCCTGATCGATGGCGACATTGCCGCTGGCATGACCTGGAATGGCCGCGTCTACGACCCGAAGATGAGTGGTGCTCCGGTGGACTTCCACTTCAACCAGGCGCTGTTCGTTTCCGATGCGTTTGTCATTCCGCGCGGCGCGAAGAACAGGGAAACGTCGATGGAATTCATCGCGTTTGCCTTGCAGGCGGGACCGCAGGCCGAGTTCGCCAAGCGCATGCCTTACGGTCCGGTGAACACGAAGGCGCTGGACATGCTCGATGCTCAGCGTCTCGCGGTGCTGCCTTCATCGAAGGAGAATCTGGCGAAGGGCACTTTCCAGAATTTCGAGTGGTGGGCCGAGAACGGGGCCAAGGCCGGCGAAAAGTTCAACTCCTGGCTGTTGAGCTGATCCATGCCGAACCGGCGCATGCACCTGATGGGTTTCGTGATTGCGGGCCCCACCTGGCATCACAATGGGTCGTGGCGGCATGCCGGCAGCGATGCCGTGCATGCGCTGGATGCGAGCCGCTACGAGCACATCGCGCGGGTGCTGGAACGCGGCAAGTTCGATGGGCTGTTTTTCGTCGATACGCTGGCGCTGATGGAATTCTACGACGACAGCTATGCTGCGGTGGTGCGGCATGGCGGGCAGATCTATATGCTCGAGCCGCTGCAATTGTTGGCCACCATGGCGCGCGCGACGCGGCATCTTGGGCTATCGGCGACAATGTCCACCGCGTTCTATCCGCCATTCCACATCGCGCGCGCCTTCGCCACGCTCGATCACATCAGCAAAGGACGCGCGGCGTGGAACATCGTCACCTCCACGCTGAACCGCGAGGCGCAGAATTTCGGGCTGGACCGCCTCATGGATCCGGATCTGCGCTACGACCATGCGGATGAAGTGGTGCAGGCGTGCTGCGCGCTGTGGCAAAGCTGGGAGCCGGACGCGATCGTGTATGACCGCGAGAACGGCATCTATGCCGACCCCAAGAAGGTGCATCACGCGTCGTTTGAAGGGCGTTGGGTGAAGACGCGTGGCCCCTTGCCGACACCACGACCGCCGCAAGGCAGGCCGGTGTTCATGCAGGCCGGGTCATCCGGCCGCGGCCGTGACTTCGCCGCGCGCTGGGCCGAGGTGGTGTTCACCCTGCAACACGCGAAATCCGACATGCAAACGTTCTATGCCGATGTCAAAGCGCGCACCGAGCGGGCAGGGCGGCGCCCCGACGACTGCTCGATCCTGCCGGCGATCGACGTTGTGCTAGGCGAGACGGAATCGATCGCCCACGAGAAGGCCGCGTATCTCCGCAGTCTGGTGAACGCGGAGTTCGGCGTGGCCGAGGTGTCGAATGCGACCGGGAACAACCTCGTGGGGCAGGACATCGACAAGCCACTTGATGAGCTTGACCTGAAGGAAGGCTGCCGCGGCATGCTCGATGTGATCCTGCAAGGCGCGCAAGCCGATGCATTGACGCTGCGCGAGGCCGGACGGCGCTACGGCCACACGCGCATGAACCCGCTGCTGGTTGGTACCCCGACGATGATCGCCGATCGGCTGCAGGACTTGTTTGAATCGGCGTGCTGCGACGGGTTCATACTTTGCCCGTCACTCAGCCCGGCCGGCTATGAGGAATTCTGCCAGAGCGTCGTTCCCGAGTTGCAACGCCGGGGCATCTTCAGAACGGAATACGCTGGGCAGACCTTCCGCAGCCACTTGCACGAAGCCTGACGCCTTGCGGGCTGCTGCCGGTCTGGCCTGCGATCTAGCCAGACCGATTGCAGCCGAAGGCATCAGTCGCGTGGTTGCGCGACCACGCGGAGATAGGGCTTCAGCGTCTTCCAGCCGTTGGGGTATTTCGACGCGGCCTGCTCATTGGAAACCGCCGGCGGGATGATGACGTCCTGTCCGGGTTGCCAGTTCACCGGCGTCGCCACCGTATGCTTCGCGGTCAACTGGCATGGAGTCGAGCAACCGCAGCACTTCGTCGAAGTTGCGGCCGGTGCTCATCGGATAGGTCAACATCGCCTTGACCTTCTTGTCCGGACCGATGACGAACACCGAGCGAACGGTGGCGTTGTCGGCGGCGGTGCGGCCGTCGGACGTGCTGCCGGCTCCCTCGGGCAGCATGTCATACGCCGTTGCGACCTTGAGTTCGGTGTCGCCGATCATTGGATAATTGACGGCGTGGCCCTGGGTTTCCTCGATGTCCTTCGCCCACTTGCTGTGATTGTCCACCGGATCGACGCTGAGGCCGATGATCTTGGTGTTGCGTTTGTCGAACTCGGGCTTCAGGCCGGCCATGTAGCCAAGTTCGGTGGTGCAGACCGGGGTGAAGTCCTTGGGATGGGAAAACAGGATGGCCCAGCTGTTGCCGATCCATTCGTGGAAATCGATCGTTCCCTGGGTTGTTTTGGCAGTGAAGTTCGGTGCTTCCGAGTTGATCCTCAACGACATGGTGAGCCTCCTTTGGGTCGGTGCGTGTCGTGATCCGGAGCTTCTGCATTGGCAAGCTGGCTGAGCCGGACGCGCGGGACTTCGCCCTCAACCTGCTGATCGGGGGCGCTGTCTAAACGGTGGATGGCTGATACGCAATGCAAACTAACAACCGGGCGGCTGTTACATTCGTGCGGCGCCAGTCTTGCAAGACAGCGCCGCCGGCAACTTTGTCCTCAACGGCTGGCGCGAGCAGCGGAAACCCAGACTTTGAACCGCTTCACCCCGCAGCCATTTTGTGATAACGCAAGAAAAGTTAAGGTCGGGCTGAGCTTCATTTGAGCTTTTCAGGCGTGCGTGGTGTCGTTGAATGGTCGTCGTGAAGTCTGCCGCATTGGCCGCCACTGAGCGCAAAGTCTGTGCTTGGAACGGTGCAACGCTAGGCAACATCCAGGAGGTTTGCCCGGGATGTTTGCAAGCGCGCCGATCGGCTGCTCGCCGGTGCGCATACCCGCGATACGTATCGTGGTCACGCTGTTGCTCCGGCAACCAAAAAGTCCGATGACACGCTGAGGCCCTAGGCGGCGTTGCAGAGGACCGTTACGATATCCTTTCGGTGTTCAGGTGGGGCTGGCCCCCGGAAGTATGTCGGTTCAAAGTGTTTTCGGATAAAACCAAGATAAAGGGAGACTTACGCATGGTGACGAGGCGGGCTTTGATGGGATCGGCGGCGGCATTCCCGCTGACCTCACTAATTCCGGCGGCTTGGGCAGCGACGCCGAAGGACACCGTGGTGATCGCAAGCCAGATCGACGACATCATCACCTGCGATCCTGGCGAAGCTTACGAGATCGCGGCGCAAGATCATCCTCTCCAATATCTACGACCGCCTCGTGCGCTACGAAGCCGAGGACATGACCAAGCTGGTCGGCGGCGTCGCCGAGAGCTGGACAGTATCGCCCGACGCCAAGACCTTCACCTTCAAGCTGCGGCCGAACCAGAAGTTCGAGAGCGGCGCGCCGGTCACGGCGGACGACATGGCCTTCTCGCTGCAGCGGGTCGTGCTGCTCGACAAGACGCCCGCCTTCCTGTTCACCCAGCTCGGCTGGAACAAGGACAACGTCAAGTCGCTCATCACCGCGCCCGACGCGTCAACCCTGAAGTTCACCATCACCGAGGAGCTTCGCCCCCTCGCTGGTGCTGAACCTGATGGCCACCGTCGCCGCCTCGGTCGTGGAGAAGAAGGTGGCGATGGCCAACGAGGCCAACGGCGATCTCGGCAACACCTGGCTGAAGACCCATTCGGCGACTTCGGGCCCGTACCGTCTGGTCTCGTGGAAGGCCAACGAGTTCGTCACGCTGGAAGCCAACCCGGACTACCATCTCGGCGCGCCGCACATGAAGCGGGTGGTCGTCCGCCATGTTCCCGAGCCCGGCACGCAGCGCCTGCTGCTGGAAAAGGGCGATATCGATATCGCGCTGAGCCTGCCGCCGGATCAGCTCACGCCGCTGGCCAGCAACAAGGACATCAGGATCGAGTCGTTCCCCTATTCCGGCACCTGGTACTGCGGCGCTGAACCTGGCCGACGAGCGGCTGAAGAACCCGAAGGTCCGGCTGGCGATGAAGATCTCGTCGACTACCAGGGCATGGTGAACACGTTCCTCAAGGGCCGCTTCATCGTGCAGCAGGCCTTCCTGCCGATCGGCTTCTTCGGTGCGATTCGCCTACAACCCGTACAAGCTCGACGTCGCCAAGGCGAAGGCGCTGCTGGCCGAGGCCGGCTATCCCAACGGCTTCGAGCTCCGGCTCGACGCGCCGAACATCTCGCCGTGGATCGATATCGCCCAGTCGGTGCAGCAGACCATGGGGCAGGCCGGCATCAAGCTGAACATCGTCTCGGCCGAGCTCGAAGCAGGTGCTGCGGCATCTACCGCGCCCGCAAGCACCAGATGCGTGCTGACCAGCTGGACGCCGGACTATCTCGATCCGCACAGCAACGCCGACACCTTCGCGCACAACGACGACGACTCCGACGACGCCGAAGTCGAGCCGCTGGCCTGGCGCAACCACTGGTTCATCCCCGACATCACCAAGCAAGATGCAGGCGGCGGCAAAGGAGGTCGACACCGCCAAGCGCAAGGCCGACTACGAGGCGCTGCAGAAGACAGGTGACCGACGAGGGGCCGTTCATCCTCATGTTCCAGACCGCCAACCAGGTCGCCTCGCGCGCCGAACGTGCATGGCTACAAGCCGGGCATCATCGAGGACCTCTACTTCTATCGGACGATCACGAAGTCATGACCGTCGCCATGTGACTGCCGCAGCCGACGGCAGCGTCCGCGCCTAACGAATGGGTCCGGCGGGTAGCCGGGCCCATTCGCCGCGTCATGCAGCTTGCTGTTCTCGGTGGCGCTCACCTTCCTCGGGCTGACCTGCGTCACCTTCTTCATCGGCCGCATCATCCCGATCGATCCCGTGCTCGCCATCGTGGGCGACAAGGCCTCGCACGCGACCTATGACCGGGTCGCGCAACGAGATCGGCGTCAACCTGCCGATCCCGGTGCAGTACTGGCGCTATCTGATGAAGGTGCTGCACGGCGATTTCGGCATCTCGCTGATCACCGCGCATCCGGTGCTGCAGGACATGCTCCGCGTCTTCCCCGCCACGCTGGAGCTGGCTGCTCCTGGCGCTGTATCGTCGGCACGGTGTTCGGCATTCCGCTCGGCGTGGTCGCCGCCACCCATCGCGGCCGCTGGCAGGATCAGGTGATCCGCTTCGGCTCGCTGCTCGGCTATTCGATGCCGGTGTTCTGGCTCGGGCTGGTCGGGCTGCTGCTGTTCTACGCCAAGCTCGGCTGGGTCGAGGGGCCGGGCCGCCTCGACGTGTCCTACGACGACATCGTGCCGACGGTCACCGGCCTGATCACCATCGACAGCCTGATCGCCGGCGAATACGACGTGTTCTGGAACGCGCTCAGCCACCTCGTGCTGCCGGCCTCCATCCTCGGCTATCTCTCGCTCGCCTACGTCGCGCGCATGACGCGCAGCTTCATGCTCGGGTCAGCTCAGGCAGGAATACGTGCTGGCGACGCTGGCCAAGGGATTGTCGCCGTTCCGCGTGGTCTGGGTCCACGCGCTCGGCAATGTCTGGGTGCAGCTGGTGACCGTCATCGCGCTGACCTTCGGCAGCCTGCTCGAAGGCGCGGTGCTGACCGAGACGGTGTTCGCCTGGCCCGGACTTGGACTTTACATGAAGAATTCGCTTGTTCAACGCCGATCTCAACGCGGTGCTCGGCGGCACCATGGTGATCGGCGTGGTGTATATCTTCCTCAACATGCTCTCCGACTCTCATCTATCCGCTGGTCGATCCGCGCGCGCGGAGCCGCAGATGAGCGCGACCGGCCTGCGCATCGGCGTGCCGACTGGCTGGCGCGGCTGGCTGCTCGACCCCGCGCCGGCCAGCCGCAGCCAGGCCCGGCTCGGCCGCTGGTATCGTGCCTGGCTCGGCTTCCGCCGCAACGGGCTCGCGATGACCGGGCTCGTCGATCGTGCTGGCGCTGGTGCTGATCGCGGTCTGTCGCCCCGCTGTTCGCCGATCACGACCGCCGCCTTCACCCAGACGCTCACCGACCGGCTTGCAGCCGATGTCCTGGGCGCATCCGTTCGGCACCGACGAATTGGGCCGCGACATCTATCGCCCGCGTCATCTTCGGCAGCCGCATCACGCTTGACCATCGTCGCCCTGGTGAGCGTCATCGTGGTGCCGGTCGGCCTCGGCATCGGGCTGCCGGCCGGATATTTCGGCGGCTGGATCGACGCCGTGCTGATGCGCATCACCGACATCTTCCTGGCCTTCCCGCGCCTGGTGCTGGCGCTCGCCTTCGCCGCCGCGCTCGGGCCGGGCATCGAGAACGCGGTGATCGCGATCTCGCTCACCGCCTGGCCGCCCTATGCCAGGCTCGCGCGCGCGGAGACGCTGACGCGGCGCAACGCCGAGTTCATCGAGGCGGCCGAACTGCAAGGCGCCTCGCATCTGCGCATCCTGTTCACGCAGATCATGCCGCTCAGCCTGCCCTCGGTGATCATCCGCCTCACGCTCGATATGGCCGGCATCATCCTCACCGCCGCCGGCCTGGGCTTCCTCGGCCTCGGCGCGCAGCCGCCGGCGCCCGAATGGGGCGCCATGGTGTCCTCCGGCCGGCAGGTACCTGCTCGACCAGTGGTGGGTCGCGACCATCCCGGGCATGGCCATCTTCATCGTCAGCCTCGGCTTCAACCTGCTTGGCGACGGCCTGCGCGACGTGGCGGATTCGCGCTCCGGATGAGCGACGGCCCGCTTCTGACCGTGCGCAACCTGCGCGTCGTCTACCCCGGCGACGAGGGCGATTTCCGCGCGGTGCGCAACGTATCCTTCTCCCTCGGCCGCGAGCGGCTGGGCATCGTCGGCGAATCCGGCTCGGGCAAATCGACCACGGGCCGCGCCATCATGGGCCTTGATCCCCTATCCGGGCCGCGTCGAGGCCGACGAGATGCGCCTCGGCGAAACCGATCTGACGGCGCTCGACGAGACGCGGCTTCCGCCGCCTGCGCGGCAAGCGCATCGCCATGGTGCTGCAGGACCCGAAATTTTCGCTCGATCCGGTGATGACGCGTCGGCAAGCAGATCGCCGAGACGCACCGCTACCATTTTCGCAGCAGCAAGCAGGCCGCGCGCGCCGCGGCGCTGGAGATGCTGGAGGCCGTGCACATCCGCGATCCCGAGCGCGTCTACAACCAATATCCGCATCAGGTTTCCGGCGGCATGGGCCAGCGCATCATGATCGCCATGATGCTCATCGCCGGGCCCGACATCCTGATCGCGGACGAACCCACCTCGGCGCTCGACGTGTCGGTGCAGCAGCAGGTGCTCGCCATCATGGACGAGATGGTGCGAAGCCGCGGCATGGGGCTGATCCTGATCAGCCACAACCTGCATCTCGTCTCGTCGTTCTGCGATCGGGTGCTGGTGATGTATGCCGGCCAGATCGTCGAGGTCTGCGATGCCGGCCGGCTGCACGAGGCGCGCCATCCCTATACGCAAGGGCCTGCTCGCCGCGCTTCCCGAACTCGGCCGCCGCCGCGCCGAGCTGCCGCAGTTGCAGCGCGATCCCGCATGGCTGATCGATCTTCCCGCCGCCGTGGGAGCCGCTGCTTGATCGAACTCGAAGGCGTCTCTGTCACCTACGGCGCCGGCGCCGGCGTATCGTGCGCGCCGCCCGCGATGTGTCGTTCCGCATCGCAGCCGGCGAGGCGCTGGGCCTGGTCGGCGAATCCGGCTCCGGCAAGTCCACCGTCCTGCGCGCCGTCGCCGGCCTGATCCCGCACGCCGAGGGCAGCGTGGTGATCAACGGCCGCGAGTTGCCGAACCGCCGTCCGCGCGAGTCACGCAAGATCATCCAGATGGTGTTCCAGGACCCCTATGGATCGCTGCATCCCAACCAGACGGTCGACCAGACTCTCAGCGCTCCCATCGCCATCCACCGCCTCGGCAACGCCGAGCGGCGCATCATGGCGGCCCTCGCCGAGGTCGGGCTTGGGCCGCGAGCACCGCTACCGCTATCCGCACCAGCTCAGCGGCGGCCAGCGCCAGCGCGTGGCCATCGCGCGCGCGCTGATCCTGGAGCCGCAAGGTCCTGCTGCTCGACGAGCCCACCTCGGCGCTCGACGTCTCCGTGCAGGCCGAGATCCTCAACCTGCTGACGCGCCTGCGCCGCGATCACGGCCTGACGATGCTGATGGTCAGCCACGACCTCGCCGTCATCGCGCATATCTGCGACCGCATCGGCGTCATGCGACAGCGGCCGGTTGCTCGAGATGACCACGGCCGCCGCGCTGGCCGAGGGCCGCGTCACCGATCCCTATTCGCAGCAGCTGCTGCGCGCCAACCAGGGCTTTGACGCCAGCGGCGTCGTGATCGACGACGCCGCCTGATCAACAAGGACATTCCTATGGCCACCCGCCTTACCGGCAAAGTCGCCATTGTCACCGGTTCCGGCCAGGGCATCGGCCGCGCCATGGCGATCGCGTTCGCGCGCGAGGGCGCAATCGTTGTCATCGCCACCCGCACTGCCGCGCATGGCGAGGAAACCCTTCGCCTGATTCGAGGCCGAAGGCGGCAAGGCGATGCTTCCGGCAGGTCGATATCGCCGACCATGACGCCACCCGCGCCATGGTCGAACGAGGCCGCTGCCGCTGCCGGCCGGCTCGATATCATGGTGCACAATGCCGCCGCCTTCGGCCGCAGCAGCATCGAGGAGATGGATCAAGCAACGCTCGATCGGCTGTTCAATGTCAACGTGAAAGCCTGCTTCACGCTGACCCAGGCCTCGCTGCCGCATATGCGCAAGCAAGGTGCCGGACGCATCATCATCACTTCGTCGGTCACCGGTCCGAAGGTCTCGATGCCCGGTTCGGGCGCCTATGCCAGTATCCAAAGCCGCGGTCACCGGCTTTATCCATACCGCGGCCATCGAACTGGCGCCGGACAACATCACGGTCAATGCCATTGAACCCGGTTACATCGACACACCGGGATCTGTCGGGACTCAAGGCGCGCTTCGGCGCGGAACGGATTGCCCACTTCATTCCCGCCAAACGTCTCGGTCTTCCGGAAGAGATTGCCGGCCCGATGGTTTTCCTGGCGAGCGACGAGTCGAGCTACGTCACAGGTGAAACCATCGTGGTTGATGGCGGCGCTCGTCTTCCCGAAAGCCCGGTCTTCGCCGGACCTTAGTTCGATATCGTTCTGATTTCGTCTGCATCGCAGCCGATCTCGCGCAGCACTTCCTCGGTGTGTTCGCCGAGTAACGGCCATAGCCGGCGCACGCTTGCCGGCGAGGCGGAGAAATGCACTGGCGGCGCTGTGATGGTGACGTTGCCGTCATGCGGATGCTGCATGTGCTGGAAGAACTCTGTCTCCTTCAGATAGGCGTCGTCCAGCAGGTCGGTCAGCTTGCTGGCCGGCCCGCAGGGAATATCGAGTTCGCCCAGGATCGAAAGCCAGTCGGCGGAGGTGCGCTCGCGCATGCCGTCGGTCAGCACGGCATACAGCGCATCGACGTTGTCCGAGCGTGCGGCGATCGTTGCGAAGCGCGGATCGTGGATCAGCGCACCGCGGCCCATCGCCTCGAACAGCCGGCTCCAATGTGTATCGCTGACGGCGATCACCGAGATGTAGCCGTCCTTGGTCGCGTAAGGCCGGCGATGTGGCGTGAGCATGCGCGGATAGCCCAGGCCGAGTTCCGGCTGATCGATCACCGCGCCCCACAGATGCTCGACCAACAGGAAGGACAGCATCGTTTCGAGCATCGGCACGTGCACTTCCTGTCCCTGTCCGCTGCGCTCGCGATGGAACAAAGCCATGCCGATCGTCGAGGCGAGCATCTGGCCGGTGAGTTTGTCCACCACCACGCTGGGCACGTAGCGCGGTGCGCCATCCGGACCGGCATTGAGCGCGGCGAGACCGCTCATCCCCTGGATCAAGTCGTCGAAGGCTGGATGCTCCTGCCGGCTGCTGCCTTTGCGGAAGCCCGAGGCGCAAGCATAGATCAGCCTTGGATTGCGGGCGGACAGGCCGGCATAGCTAAGGCCCAGCCGATCCGCCGCGCCCAGGCGCATGTTGTGCACGAACACATCGGCCCCATCGGCCAGCCTTAACAGCGCATCGCGCGCGGCAGGGCGTTTCAGATCCAGCACGATGCTGCGCTTGTTGCGGTTCAGCATGGCGAAATAGGAGCCCATCCCCTTGTTGCGGCTGGGCCCGATCCAGCGGCAGGCGTCGCCGTCCGGCGCTTCGATCTTGATCACGTCGGCGCCGAGATCGCCCAGCATCTGCGTGGCGTATGGCCCGAGCACCACTGTCGTCAGATCGATCACCCGAATGCCGGCGAGCGGACCGCTCTGCATTTTCGTCTCCCCACCCATGTTGAAACAGGCTTGCTCAGGCGGCCACGGATGGCAACGCGCAACGTGCTTCGGCTATTATTCGCACGTCATGCCGTCTCCTGCCGCTCCGACCAGCAACGCCCGGATTGTTTCGCTCATTGTCGCCAGCGCCATGTTCATGGAGCAGCTTGACGGCACGGTGCTCGCGACCGCCCTGCCGGCGATGGCGCGCAGCTTCAATGCAGATCCGCTGCACATGAATGTGGCGCTGACCTGCTACCTGCTGACGCTGGCGATGTTCATTCCGGCCAGCGGGAAGCTGGCGGACCGGTTCGGGTCGCGCACTGTCTTCCGAGCCGCGATCGCTTTGTTCACCCTGGGGTCGGTGGCCTGCGCGCAGGCACCGACCCTGGCGTTCCTGGTCGCCGCGCGGATGCTGCAAGGCGTCGGCGGCGCGATGATGTCGCCGGTTGGACGGCTGGTGATGCTGCGCGCGGTGTCGAAGTCGGAACTCGTGCGCGCAATGGCCTGGCTGATGATTCCAGCGACCATCGGCCCGATCATGGGTCCACCGGTCGGTGGCTTCATCGTCACCTACCTGTCATGGCATTGGATCTTCTACATCAACGTGCCGATCGGCATCGCCGGGATCTTGTTGGTCACACGCTATATCGAGGAAATGCGCGAGCCGGCGCGTACGCCGTTCGACCTGCGCGGCTTGATTCTCGCGGGTACCGCTCTGGCGTCGTTGATGTTCGGCATCGAGATGGCCAGCCGCGGCGTCGGGTCGCTGGCCGTGGTGCTTGGCCTCGTCGGTGCGGGTGCGGCATCGGCGGGACTTTATGTGCTGCATGCGCGACGCTGCCCACAGCCGATGCTCGACTTCCGCATGATGGAAATCCCCACGTTCCGGCTTTCGGTGATCTGCGGCTCACTGTCTCGTATCGCGGTTGGTGCCATGCCATTCCTGCTGCCGATGATGCTGCAGCTTGGCTTTGGCTTGTCGGCAGCGCGCAGCGGGCTCATCACCTTCGTCAGTTCGCTCGGATCGCTGGCGATGCGATTGTGCGCGCCGGTGTTGCTGCGCCGGCTGGGCTTCCGCAATGTGATGATGTGGATTGGCTTGATCGCAACGCTGTTGCTCGCCGTCGTCGCGGGCTTCCGGCCGAGCTGGCCGATCGTCGTGATCTACATCGTGCTGCTGCTGAACGGCTTCTTTCAGTCGCTGCAGTTCATGGCTTACAATACCATCGCTTATGCCGATGTGCCGCGTCCGCGCATGAGCACTGCGACGAGCTTCTACACAACATTCCAGCAGATGTCGCTGACACTCGGCATCGCGATGTCGGCAGCAACCTTGGCGGCGTCCGAATACCTGCTTGGGCATCCGCAGCTGACACTCACCGATTTCTCGGTGGCGTTCCTGGCGGTTACCGTCGTGTCGCTGGCCGCGCCGCTGCTCAGCCGTCAGTTCGATAAATCAGCCGGCGCCGAATTGAGCGGACATCGCAATCGCCCAGCCAAGCCCCGTCTCGCCGCCGCCGAATAGAGAGCTACCCGCGCCCCGGTACCGGCGGGGGTACGGTCTCCTTGGCACTGGGGCGCGCCGAGACACGATCGAACCACGCGGCGACATTCGGCGACGCCGTCACCATCTCCCCGCTCTCCGGCATCTGCCGCATGTAGTGCATGATCGGCAGCAGGAACGCGTCGGCGAGGCTGAACTCGTTCCCCGCCAGATATGGGCGTGCGCCGAGTTCGCGATCGAGCAGCGCGAACATATCGCGCATCTTCGGCAGCGCCGCGTCGATCTGCGCGCGATCAGGCGCGCCATCCGGCAGACCCGAAAAGAAATACGCCCGCAGATACTGGCGCACGAGCACCGGGTCGAAACCTGTGTTCACCATCGAGATCCACTGCTCGATGCGAGCGGCGCCGGCGGCATCGCGCGGCATAAGCGGCGGCCCGTCGAACGCCATATCGATGTAGGTGCAGATCGCCTTGGTCTCGCCCAGCGTCACATCGCCATGCCGCATCGCCGGGATCTTGCCCAACGGATGGACCGCCTGAACTTCCGGCGCGTGCGGCGGCGCCGGGCTCAGCGTGTAGGGAACGCCCTTCTCCACACAGGCCATGCGAGCTGTGCGTACGAAGTTGCTCTGTGGCGCACCGATGATCTCGAGTGTTGCCATTCATCCCTCCAGGCGTTTTGTCATGTAGACACGGTCGTAGCCCTTCTCGCTGACGCGATGCGTCTCCACGTAGCCGGCACGCGTATAGATCCCGATGTTCTCGGTCATCAGCGCGTGCGTATACAGCTGGATTTCCTGAAAGCCCCGGCGTCGCGCCTCGGCTTCCGCGAACTCCATGAGCGCGCGGCCGAAACCCTTGCCCTGTCCGTCCGGCGATACCGCGATGTTGTCCAGCAGGACGCTCGATGCGGTCTGCTCCAGCACCAGGATGCCGACGATGCGGCCCGCGTCCTCCAACACCCAGGCCTGCTCGTCGGCGATGCGCTGCGCGTAGTCGTCCAGCATTGGCCCCGGCGGCTTGCCGATGCGCGGGATGTAATGCGCATACGCCGCATGCACCACATCGCGCATCGCGTCCGCTTCAGTCGGGTTAGCGGCCCGTATCATGCGGCACGCTCGCGCGCGGCTTCCGTGGCTGCTTCCAGGCCCAGTGCCTGGGCCAGGCGATCGAGACGGCGCATCACACTTTCGCCGGCGAAGACGCCGCTATCTTCCTCGAGACGAAGGACAAGCCGGCTGCCGGATAGCCGCAAACCTGTACCGGCGAGCAGATCCGGCGTGCCGGCCGACAGCGTATAGGCAAGCCGCAACGCAACGCCCAATACTTCGGCGCGATGCGTGCTGGCGACGTCGAGCAGCAGGCGCGCCGGCCGCAGGAACGGCGCTTCGTCATCGACCTCGTAACGCATCGCGATCACCAGGGCGAGAAATGCACGCGCATGGTGATCCAGGCCGATACCAGGCTGGCGCAGCACACGCAGGAACGCCTGTTCGGCACGAAACTCCGGATGATCGTGGCTGCCGATATCCGACATCCAACAGGCCGCTTCGCGCAGCCGCCGTGCTTCGCCGGTCTCGCCCGGAAACAGCGGGTCGGTCCAGCCGAGCATAGCCGGCGGCAGATTGGGATCGCGGCCAAGCCGTCCAGCGAGTTCACGACCCGCGGCGAGCAGCGGATCCTGCGCGCGAATTGGTTCCGGCATGCGCTGCATGAACCAGCCTTCACGCAGGCCACTGGCGCTGAACACCACGCGGCGGACGCCAGTCGCGCGCAGCACGCGGCGGAGCGCGACGGCGGCGAACGGCAAGTCGTCGATGCGCCGGCGCGACAGACCCGGCATCCGTTCCAGGGCGCGGCGGCCGGCACCCGAGATAACGCCGGTAAGGTCGCGCGCTTCCTCACGCCCTATGGTGTAGTGATGCACCATCTGTAGTGGATAACCGGTCTGCACCATGTGGATTCGCGCCAGGGCGCGCCATGCACCGCCGACGAGATACAGATCGCGGTTCGCGCCTTCAGCGAGCCACGGTACCGTGGCAAGGTCTGCTTCGGCGATCGCGCGAGCGCGCGCGGTATCGCCACCGGCCCGTTCGGCAAGCCGGATCGCGCCGAGGCTAAGGGTCTGCGACAGGCCGCGCGCGCCGTGATCGAGCCGCACCATTTCCAGTGAGCCGCCGCCGATATCGGCCAGGATGCCATCCGCCGTGGGGATGCCGCACAGCACGCCCATCGCGGAATACTCCGCCTCTTCGATCCCAGACAGCACGTTGATGCGCACGCCCGGCAGGCGGGCCTGCAATCCCGCAACGAAATCCTTGCCGTTGCGTGCATCTGGTACTGCGGCGGTCGCCAGCACTTCGAACGGCGCCGCCCCCATGGCTCGCGCCACGGCGTGATAGCGGTGCAACACCGTGAACGCCTGCGCCATGCCGTCTTCGTTCAGCCGGCCGGTCGATTGCAGACCGCGCCCCAGGCGCAGCACCGCCTTCTCGTTGAAGATCGCCACCGGATTGCGGCATTGCCCTTCGTACACCACAAGGCGGACCGAATTCGATCCAAGATCGACCACCGCGCAGCGCGGTGAATCGGCAGGCGGCGTGAATGGCATGCGGTTAATCCTGCTGTACGCGATCCTGTCGTCTATGGTTGCCGAGCGGCGAAGCGACCGCCGGACCATGCAACGCCGAACCCCGGCCCGAGAGCGACGGGTTGGTCATGAAGTAATCATGTGCCGATATTGGTTTCTTGCCCGGCGGTACACGCCGCCAGGCAGCGTCGGGGCGCAACTCCCAGGACTGCATCGAGTCCTTCAGGTTCACCACCATGATCTGATCCAGCACCTGGGCATGCACCGTCGGGTTATGGATCGGCACAAACGTCTCCACGCGCCAGTCCATGTTGCGCACCATCCAGTCGGCGGAGCTGATATAGACGCGCGCATGACGGCTGGGCAGCACATGACCGTCGCCGAACACGCAGATGCGGCTGTGCTCCAGGAAGCGCCCGACGATAGACTTGACGCGGATGTTGTCTGACAGGCCAGGAACGCCCGGACGCAGGCAACAGATACCGCGCACCACCGCCATCACCTTCACGCCGGCGCGCGATGCTTCATACAGCAGATCGATCAGCTTCTCATCGACGAGCTGATTCATCTTCAGCCAGATACCGGCCGGCTTGCCCGCAAGCGCGAATGCGATCTCACGCTTGATCAGATCGGTCAGCACGGGACGCAGCGTCAGCGGACTGAACGCCAGCGCGTCCATCAGTGCCGGCCGCGCATAGCCGGTCATGTAATTGAACAGCCGCGCCGAATCACGCGTCAGGTCCGGATCGCTGGTGAAGAACGACAGGTCGGTGTAGATACGCGCGGTGATCGGATGATAGTTGCCGGTGCCGAAATGCGCATAGGAGCGCACGCCGGTGCCCTCGCGCCGCACCACCAGCGACAGCTTGGCGTGCGTCTTCAGCTCGGCGAAGCCGAACACCACCTGCACGCCCGCGGCTTCCAGCGAGCGCGAAAGCTCGATGTTCATCTCTTCGTCAAAGCGCGCGCGCAGTTCGATCACGGCAGTGACGAACTTCCCTGCCTCGGCCGCCTCGATCAGTGCCTTGACGATTGGCGAGTTGCGGCTGGTGCGGTACAGCGTCTGCTTCACCGCGATGACATTGGGATCCTGCGCCGCCTGACGCAGGAACTGCACCACCACGTCAAAGCTCTCGAATGGATGGTGGACAATGATGTCCTTGGCGCGGATCGCGGCGAAGCAATCGCCGCCGAAGTCACGGATGCGTTCCGGAAACCGCGGCGTGTATGGCGGGAACAGCAGGTCCGGCCGATCGTCTACGATAAGCTGCTTGAGATCGACCACGCCGAGGATGCCATCGGCGATATGTATCTCGTCTGGTGTCGCGCCGAGTTCCGCTGCGACGACGGCACGCAATTCCTCCGGCATCCTGGCGTCCATGCCGAGATGGATCGCCACGCCGCGCCGACGCCGCTTCAACGCGGTTTCATAGGAGCGAACGAGGTCTTCCGCCTCTTCCTCGAATTCCACGTCGGTGTCGCGGATCAGGCGGAAGGTTCCCTGGCCGGTTATGCTGAAGCCGGGGAACAGCCGGTCGAGGAACATAGTGACCAGCTCGTCCAGCAGGACGAAGCGGATCGGATCGCCAATGGCGCCCGGCAAGCGGACGAAACGTTCGACCTGGCTGGGCAACGGCAGCAAGGCGCGCATGCTCTGGCCGTCTTCCTCGCGCAGCAACAGCAGCGCGATGACAAGTCCCATGTTCGGGATGAACGGGAACGGGTGCGCCGGGTCGATCGCGAGCGGCGTCAGCACCGGGAACACCCGCTCCATGAACCATGCATCGAGCCACTTCAAATCATCCGCACTCAGCGACTCGGGTTCGCAGACCTCGATTCCCGCGTCACGCAGCAGGCTGCGCAGTTCGCGCCACACCCGCTGCTGCTCGGCCAGCAGCGACTCGGCGCGAATCTTGATTTCCGCAAGCTGCTGCGCCGGCGTGCGCCCGTCGGGCGAAACCGCGGTGACACCCGCCTTCGCCTGGCCGATCAGGCCGGCAACGCGCACCGAATAGAATTCGTCGAGGTTGGACGCGCTGATCGAGACAAAACGCAAGCGTTCCAGCAACGGATGGCGGGGATTTTCGGCCTCCTCGACCACGCGGTGATTGAAGTCGAGCCAGGATAGTTCGCGGTTGATGAAGCGGTCGGGACTGACTGGCGAGATCGCCATGGGCTCCGCCGCCGGCTGCTTCGCCGCGCGTGCGGGCCGGCTGAGCTCCTCAACCGCAGCTTCGGTGTGCGGCGGTTCCTTCAGCTCCGGCTTGTCCATGTCTTGATCCTACAGGAGACGCGGGTCGTCCTGCGAGGGGGGACCCTATGACCCGGAAATTTCATCATCGCTCGCAGCCAGCATGTCGGCGAGTGTTTCCCTGGCCAGCGGCACGGTGATCGGGCGGTGCGCGGCCAGCGAAGCGCTGTCCAGCCGAGCCATCGCTTCCCGCAGTGCCCCGGCGGTGCGCGGCAGCCGCCGGAGCAGCCAATCATGCACAGGTTGAGTGACCGGAAGTTGATGCGCGGCGATCAGGCGGACCAGCAGCGAGCGCAGCAGCTCGTCGTCCGGCGCCCGGATCTCGACCGCGGTGATCGCGCGCAACCGGCTGGCCAGATCCGGCAAGCGCACACCCCATCGCGCGGCCGGCTGCCGGCTGGCGAGCAGCACCGGCAGGCGTGCCTCACCGGCCGCGTTAAGCAGGTGGAACAGTGCGGTCTCGTCCGGCACCGCGTCGGCGGCATCGAGCGCGATCGGGCGGGCCGGTGGCTGCTCCAGAATGCTGCCGAGTTCAGGCCCTTGCAGGACGTCGCCACCGGTGCGGGTGGCCCAGACGTGCAGCAGGTGGGTCTTGCCGCAGCCAGCCTGTCCCCACAGGGCAAGCCGCAGGTCGGGCCAGTCCGCCGTGCGGGCAAGCCATTGTACCGCCTGTTCATTCGACGGCGATTTGCAAAAATCGGTCGCGGCGTAGCGCTGTGCGATGGGGAGGTACAGGGGCAGCTGGGCTGGCTTGCGCACGCGGTGAATCCGGACCCCGGCATGCGCCGCGTCAAGGCCAATGTTCAGCTTCCCGCGCTGCGGGTCCCTTCGGGTTGCGCACCGGGGACCGGCATGGCCAAATGCGCGCATCTTTTCGCGCTCAGGATCGATGGACACCATATACCGAGGCGATCTCAACACCGCCCGCGGCCGAACTCTCGCCTGGACTGACGCGCTGTTCATCGACCACGCGATCTTCCGCCTGGTGTGGAGCAATTTCGCCGCGGTCGCTCCCGGACGCCTCTATCGGTGCAACCATCCGACACCGTATCGGCTTGCCGCGCTCACCCGGCGCTATGGTCTGAAAACGCTGATCAACCTGCGCGGCAAGACCGGCAACGGGTCGGACGCATTGAGCCGCGCCGAGGCGGAGCGGCTGGGGCTGGACTTCATCGACATGGCGCTGGAGAGCCGCGGTGCGCCGCAGCGCGACCGTATTCTGCGGCTGCATGGGATCTTCGAGCAGATGCGACCCCCCGCGTTGATACACTGCAAGTCGGGGGCTGACAGGGCCGGACTGGCGGCCGGGCTGTTCGTGCTGTTTGAGGGAGGCACCGCACGCGAAGCGCTGGCACAGCTTTCGCTGCGCTTCGGCCATATCAGGCAGGCCCGCACCGGCATCCTCGATGCATTCTTCCATCACTACGCACGTGTGGCGGAAGGGCGCAAACCCTTTCTCGACTGGGTGCGCGATGATTATGATGAGGCGGCATTGCGGCGGGATTTCCACGCCAACGGCCTGGCGAGCTTTATCAACGACTGGGTGCTGGTGCACGAATAGCTATGGACGCGAGCGACGTTATCGAGAATCTGCCAATCGTCGAATGGCATGGCCCGTTCGATCCGGCTCTGCGCGACCGCGCGGTCGATACCCTCGAAGCGGGCCGCGTGCTGCTGCTGCCGCAACTGCCTTTCAACATCGCGCCGGAAGAAGCGTTCCTGCTGTCCGCGTCGGTGATGGGAAGCGAGCGCAAGAACATCAGCTTCGATCGGGGGACTGGCGACGTCAGCAATACGTCGCTGTCCGGCGAGCGCGCCGACAGCTTGCGCGCGATGCTTCGCCGTTTCGGCGATGCCGCGGAGGCACTGCTGTGCGATCTGCTGCCCGGTTATGCAACGGGACTGCGCCGCGCGCGCACCAGCTTTCGCCCGGCCGAGATCGCGGGGCGCACATATTCGCCACGGCATGACGACAGGTTGCTGCATGTCGATGCGTTTCCCAGCCGGCCGATGCAAGGACAGCGCATCCTGCGGCTGTTCTGCAATGTGGCGCCGGACGGCGCACCGCGCGCATGGCGGGTCGGCGAACCGTTCGCAAACTTCGCGCGCCAGTTTTTGCCGCGCACCGGCAACGAACTTCCGGGTAGCGCGTGGTTTCTTGAGCGGCTTGGCGTGACCAAGGGACGCCGCAGCGAATATGACCGCATCATGTTGCGCCTGCATGACACCGGTAAGCTCGACTCCGGCTATCAGTCAGCAGCGCCGCGTGCAGATGTGGCATTTCCCGCCGGCGCGACCTGGTTGTGTTTCACCGATCAGGTGCTGCACGCGGCACTCGCCGGCCACTGTGCGCTGGAGCAGACCTTCCATCTGCCGATAAACGCGATGGTGCATCCCGAGCGATCGCCGTTGCGCGTGCTGGAGAATCTGGCCGGCCGGCCGCTCGCCTGAACGGCGGCCTACTCTGTCGCATCCTGCGCGGGTATCAGCGCGACTGACGCCGCAGCCATTGCCGAAGCCACCGCCGCTACCACGAACGTTGTGGAAATCGAGCGCGTGACCATCACGCCGGCCAACGCCGATCCCAGCGGGCCGCCCGCCATGTTCAGGCTGATTGACACCGACAGCACGCGCCCCAGTTCTTTCGGGTCGGTGCGGCGCTGACGCAGAGTCAGAACGCCGACATCGATTGGGCCGGCCGCGGCGCCGACCAGCATCAGTCCGATGGCCAATCCTGCCAAACCGAACAGTGCGCTGAACGGCCATGCGGCCAGCGCGGTTACCAACATGCCAAGCGCCATGACAGGCCGCTCGCGTCCCATGATCCGCAAGTGGCCGGCGATCAATGCGGCGATGCCGCCGACGGCACCGACGATGGCCCAAAGCAAACCGGCAACGGCAGAACCGGTCCCACCGGGAAAGTTGCTCGCCGCAACCACCGGTACAGCGACGAGTAAGACACCCCACGACACTTCGTAGAGCGAATAGGACAGAGCCAGTCCGCGCAAGGTCGGCTGGCGCACAACGCGCACGACGGCGCCGGCTGCTTCGAATAGCAGCGGCCACAGGCGCGGCAACCGGCCACGCGGACCACCAATGGTGCGGACGCAGCACGCTGCCATCGCATACAGCGCCGCGATCAGAGCGAATGCGAGTTCGGACCCGCCAAACCCGATGATCACGCCAGCCAGCGCTGGGCCGCAGATGTCGGTTACGCCGTGCAACGCCGTGTCGAGCGCGTTGGCTCGATCCAATGCGCTGACAGGCACCAAACGCGGCAGCAAGGTCCTGACGCCGGCAGTGGTCAGCGGACTGGTCAGCGAGAACAAGCCAACCAGCACGAGCAGCAGTGGAGGGCTCGCCCATCCGACGCGATCGACGAGGATGAGTGCCACCACCAATCCAGTGCTCGCCAACATATCGACGGTGACAGCCCAGACTGATCCGGCGCGATCGATCAGCGCTCCGGCAATCGGACTGATCAGCAGTCCCGGCGCGACCGCGGCGAATGCCAGCCAACCCGCCAGCACCGGTGATCCCGTGCGCGTCAATGCGTACAGCACGATCGCCAATGCGAACATGCGTCCGGCGAGACGCAGCAGCAGCATGCTGAGCAGCAGCGAACGCACATACTGCACACGCAACACCTCGCGATATGAAAGGTTGAGCGTGTGATCAGTCATGCGCCGTTGCTGTTGTGCGAGGATCGTGCAAGCTACAGGTCATACGGGCAGGAGGAAATGCCGATGGACTATGCTGGCAAGGTGGCATTGATCACGGGCGGCGGCGGCGGCATTGGCCGCGCCAGCGCGATTGGCTTCGCCGCGCGCGGCGCCAAGGTGATCGTGGTCGATAACGACCCCACGCTCGGCGAGGCGAGCGCCGAACTGGTGCGTCAGCGCGGTGGCGATGCGCGGTTCTTTCGCGCCGATGTTACGAAATCCGCGGACGTCCAGGCCTATGTGAAGGCGACGCTCGATGCCTATGGCGCGATCGACTGCTTCTTCAACAACGCCGGCATCGAGGGCGCGTTCATGCCGACACAGGAATACGACGAAGCCATCTTCGACGCTGTCATCAACGTCAACCTGAAGGGCGTATTCCTTGGCATGCGCCACGTGCTGCCGGTGATGCTGAAGCAGGGCCGCGGTGCTATCGTCAACACAGCATCGACCTCAGGTTTGTTCGGCGGACCGGGCATGGCACCTTATGTCGCATCGAAGCACGGCGTGCTGGGGCTTACCAAGGTTGCATCGGCGGATGTCGCGGCCCTTGGTATTCGGGTGAACGCCGTGTGTCCGGGGCCCGTGGAGACGCGCATGATGCGCTCGATCGAGAGCCAGCGGAATCCGAACGACCCGCAACATGTGCACAACCTGTACGCCGCCTCGACCTCGACTGGCCGCTATGCGACGCCCGAGGAAATTGCCAACGCCGTGCTTTACCTCTGCTCCGACCTTGCCAGCGACATCACTGGCACGCACATCGTCATTGATGGGGGCCGTTCTGGGACTGGCGGAGCGCCGCCAGTCGCTGCTCGGCGCGCTTGAGGTTGTAGCGGGCGATGGCGCGCTGCTGCAGGCGTGCCGGCCCGTCCAGCGCGGCAACGGCTTCGCGATAGATCGCCACCGCTTCCTCAAGCGAGTCGGCGTCGTCCAGCGCGGTCAGTGCATTGGCCAGGTTGGTGCTGGCCATCGCCCATTCCAATGGCGTAGCCTCGAGCGTATACACAGCCAGGGCGGCACGGCACGCTGCGGCCGCCTCGGCCAGCAGTTCGCGATCGCCGTCACGTTCGCCCAATCCCGCAGTGCCTGGCCGAGGTTGCTCTGCGTTATCGCGACATCGATCGGCGATTCCTGGCGCGTGTATTCTTCCAGCGCCGCGCGGTAGTGATCGATCGCGTCGCGCAGTGATGCGGTATCGCCAGTACGCTCGCCTTGCAGCGACAGCGCCGCGCCGCAATTGCGCTGCATGCGCGCCCAGTCGGAGGGCATGGCATCGCGCGTATAGACGTTGGTCGCCAATCGATAGCTGTTCAGCGCCGCGTTCAGCCAGGCCGGATCGCTGTCACGCTCGCCCAACACAACCTGTGCCGCGCCGAGCAACGCGATGGTGCGTGCCCAATCCTCCGGCGTGCCATCCTGCCGATACACTTCCAGCGCGTGATCGCATGCCATCATCGCCGACTGCAGCATTACCGGATCGTCGATCCGCGCGCCCAGCGCACGCAATGCGCCGGAGAGACGCGATTGCGTCTTCGCCCAATCGAGCGGAGCCTCCGCGCGCGGCGCCAAACGTAATGCGGCGTTGAAAGCCGATACCGCGTCGGCGATGCCAGAGATATCCTCGGCGGCCTCACCTTCCGACAGCAGCAGTTCGGCCTTGGCGATCGTCTGCCGCCAGGCTTCGTTGGTCATGCGCGCTCCCGGGGGTTAGCCCGGCCCACATGCGTCATGGTCGGGCTTGTTCCGGCCATCATTTCTCGGCGCGCATCTCCGCGAAGGTGTCCTTCGCGACCAGCAGTGCTTCGCGCACAAACGGCGCACCGACATAGCCAAGCAGGTGCAGCAGCGCCTCGACCAGCTCATCTTCGGACCAGCCCAGGTTGCGCGCCATGCGCAAATGCAGCCTGAGTTCGGGATCGCGACCGGTGGCGGTATCGGAAATCACGCAGATCAGCGCACGGATTTTTGGATCAAGCCCAGGCCGGGTCCACAACGCACCAAATATGGTCTCCTGCGTCAGTTCCGCGAACTTCGCCATGATCGGGTCGCTGTAAACCGCCTTGTCGATGCGCTCGACCGCGGCATCGCCCAGCACTTTGCGTCGCATCTCGCGGCCTTTGATGCGCAGTTCGCTATCGGCCATGTGTATTCTCTCCCTTATCTGTCCCGTGCGTCATTGCGAGAAGGGCAGCGACGAAGCAAGCCAGAGCTTCAACGCAGCGTTTCGCCTGGATTGCTTCGCTGCGCCCGCTGACGAGCGGCTACAGCTCCACCACCACGTAGTTCTGTTCCACCGACACCGGCACCGTCTCCGCAACAAATGGACCCTTCGCCAGCGACTCGCCCGGCACCACCTCAACCTGATAAGTGCGCGCCTTCACGCTTTCCGGGTGACACCACGACTGGCCGGTCTTGATGTCGAATTCCCAGCCATGCCAGGGGCATCGCAGCATCTCGCCGTGACGTTCCAGCCGGTACTCCCCCGGCCGATCGGCGGTAAACCGGGCGAGGATCGGGCCAATGCACAGTGGCGCGCCTTCGTGCGGACAACGGTTGATCAACGCGAAGAACTCGTCCTTCACGTTGAAGATACCGATACTGCGGCCGGCAATATCCACGATCTTGCAGGTGCCCGGCGCGATCTCGCTCACGGGTGCGACAACGTGCCGGGCCACGCGGTTACTCCAGGCCGTAGAACGACAGTGCGTTCTCGCGGAACACCATGCGCTTTTGCTCTTCGTTCAATGGCGCCTTGAAGGCGTAGCGCGGATCGTCCTGGTCCCAGTGCGGATAGTCGGTCGAGAACATGATGCGGTCCCAGCCGATCCACTCGCAGGTCGCCAGCAGATCCTCGGGGCGCTCCGGCTCCTCGATCGGCTGCGTCGTCACCCAGATATTCGAACGTATATACTCAGATGGCAGCCGCTTCAGGTGCGGCACTTCCTCGCGCAGTCGCTTGTAGTGCTTGTCCAGCCGCCAGCTCAACGACGGCAGCCAGGCGAAGCCGCCTTCCACCAGCGCCACACGAAGATTCGGAATCTGCTCGAACACGCCCTCGACGACGAGCGAGGTGACCAGCGCTTCCTTGCTCTGCGGATAGGACGGATGCTCCTCGTGATAGAACGACGGCCAGCCACCGCCGGTGGACGGATGGCCGCTGGTACCCCCGAGATGCAGCGCGATCGAGAAGCCGTTCGCCGCGCAGGCTTCCAGCACCGGCCAGTAGCGGCGGCGCCCCAACGGTTCAAGTCCGCGCGGCGGGATCATCACATGGGTGAAGCGGCGATCGCCCGCGCGCTTCTCGATCTCCTTCACCGCGGCTTCGGTGTATTCCAGCGGAACCTGCACGCCGCCCTTCAGGCGCGGCTCGCGATCGCACCAGACCTGTGCCTGCCATTCGTTCGCCGCGGTCGCCATCGCCGCGCCGAATTCGACGTTGCGTTCGTCGGATCCACGCCCCAACAGCGGCATCATCAGCCCGTATGAAACGTTGAACAGATCGAGCAACTGTTCCTGCATCAACGCCAATTCGGAACCGGGATGCGTGCCATCCTTCGGATAGGCGTCGATGCGCATGCCGGTGAACGGCGACATCCGTGGATAGTTTGGCGCGTTGGAGAACGGCGACCGCATCCGCCCACCAATCGACACGCGATGTTTGCGCCAGCGCTCCGACAGGAACGGATCAAGGTCGGCTGCTGTCTTGACGTAGGGGTGCACGTCGCAATCGACGATACCGAGCTTCGTCTGCGACGAGGTGTCGGCTTGGCGATCAATGACCGTGACGTTCATCGGATGCTCTCCATGCTCACGGGGATAAACGAGGATAGGTCTTCAGCGCGTTATCGACCAGCACCTTGCGCAGCAGATGCTCGGGCAGACCATCCGGTAACGCATCATTGCCTTCGAAGTGCCAGTGCGGATAGTCGGTCGCGAACAGCAGCATCTCGTCGGAGCCGATCTCCTCGATGATGCGCTGCAACTGATCGACGCGTGGCGGGGCATCGAACGGCTGGACGGTCAGCCGCACGTGCTCGCGCGCATAGGCCGCCGGCGATTTCTCCAGCCACGGCACCTCGGCGCGGATGCCGCGCCAGGTCTTGTCGGCACGCCACATCCAGCCGGGCAGCCAGGTCACGCCGGATTCCATCAGCACCACTTTCAGGCGCGGGAATTCGACGAACACGCCCTCGGCGATCAGGCTGTTCAGCACGCCGGCAAATCCAGTGGACCACGAAACGTAGTCCTCCAGGTAGTAAGACGGCCAGCCAAGATTGGTCGGCGGATGCCGGTACGAGCTGCCGGCATGAATGCCGATCGGCAAATCCAGCCGCTCGGCTGCGCGATAGATTGGCCAATGGATGCGGCGGCCGAGCGGCAGCTCGCTCATCTCCCACAGCAGCACTTGCACGAAGCGCTGATCGGCGGCCATCCGCTCGATCTCTTTCGCCGCCAGTTCCGGGCTGTGCATCGGCACCACGATCGAGGCGCGCAACCTGTCGTCGCGCGCGAGCCATTCGTTGGCGAGCCAGTCGTTGATGGCGCGGCACATCGCCGCCGACAGGTCCTCGCTGAAAACCGCCGGCGCGCCGTGCAGCACATTGCAGATCGCGTAGCGCGTGCCGAATGCGTCCAGAGCCTGCGAGCGCAGCAGGTCGCTGTCACTGCCCGGCACGCCCTTCGCCGGCTTCCAATCCGGGCGGCAATTGATCGGCGCGTTGGGCGGGAAGGCGGACGCGGTGTAATTGTCGCGCTCCAGCCCGCGCATCAGGACATGCGACCGCCAGTATTCGTCGAAATATGGCACCAGCACCTGCATGCTGGGCAGGGCGGGATGGATGTCACAGTCGATCGCGCCAGGCGCGGGAATGCTCACAGGACGCCGCTCCGTGTTGATCGGAGGATAGGGCGGCGCGCCGCCTGGTTCAATGCCAGATGTTCACGTCACGTTCACTGCCGCGACGGCGATAGCCGCGCGGGCAGCATCAGCGCCAGGATGAACGCAGCCACCGACAGAGCGCCGGCCAGCACATACGTGTTGTGGATACCCAGCGCGATCAGCCCGACCAGGTGATCCAGTTCGCTCGTCGCCAGGCTGCCGCGATGCACTGGATCGAGCAGCAGATCGACCATGTGCTCTTCGCCCGATAGCGTGAAGTTCAACACCGCACCGAACGAGGCGGCGCCCAACGATTGGCCGATGAAGCGCAGGAACATAACGGACGAAGTCGCCGCGCCGCGCTGATTCCAAGGCACCGCCGCCTGGATCGAGACGATGAATGTGGTGTTGCAAAGGCCCATGCCGGTACCGATGAGCAACGAGCCGGTGCTCGCCCAGGCAAGGCCGCGCTCTGGCGTCAGCGTGATCAGCACGGCGCTGCCGATGATCAGCGCCGACGTGCCCAGGATCGCAGTGAGCCGATAGGTGGTGCGCACCATCAGCCGGCCGCCATAGAAGCTGGCGATCGCCCAGGTGACCGACATGACTCCCAGCACAAGGCCACCGGTCAGCGCGCTACGGCCCATCGCGCCTTGCACATAGGTTGGCAGGAAGGCGGAAATCCCGGTCATCACCGCCGCGATCACGGCTCCGCCGAGGCTGCCCACAATGATGATGCGATGCTGGCGCCACAGTTCCAGCGGCAGCATCGGCTCGGCGATGCTGGACTCATGCACACCAAGAGCCACGAAGGACCCGACGCAGATCACGCCGACAATCGCCAATGCGGTGTGCGACAGGCTGCTGCCCTGCACCAGCACCACCATCAGCGCGGTCACCGCAGCCATCAGCAGCAGCGAGCCAAGATAATCGATGCGGCGCTGCTGATGTCCCGGTGGTTCGCGCAGGAAGGTCGCGATCATGCCGATCGCCGCGGCGCCGATCGGCAGGTTGACCCAGAAGATGTAACTCCAGCTCACTTGTTCGACCAGGAACGCACCGAGCGAAGGGCCGAGAATGGCCGACACGCCGAACACGCTGGACACCAGTCCCTGTACGTGGGCGCGCTCGGTCGGCGTGTAGATATCGCCGAGGATGGTCATCGATATCGGCTGCACGCCGCCGCCGCCGAAGCCCTGCAAGGCGCGGAACAGGATCAGCGCCACCATGCTGTGGGCGAAGCCGCAAAGTGTGGAGCCAACCAGGAAGATACCGGCGCCGAAGAAGAACACCTTGCGGCGCCCGTAGATGTCAGCGAGCCGTCCATAGACCGGAATGCTCACCGCCTGCGTGAGCAAATAGACCGCGAATACCCAGGAGAACAGGTTGAAACCGCCGAGATCGGCGACAATCGTCGGCATCGCTGTCGCAACGATCGAGCTTTCCACCGCCGCCATGAATGTGGCCATCAGGCAGGCGGCGAGCACCAGTGTCCGGCGAGACGAAGAGGCGGGGGCGACGTGAATCGGGGCTGTCGTCGGCTTGAACCCCTCATCGGGCACTGGTCGCCTCGTTTATGGTTGGGACGCGGCGCGCTTTCTGTCACCCCCACCGCGTGATGGCAACCTGCACGACGGCAGGGCTGCCGTGCTATCCAGGCATCATGCCCAGTTCCGTTGACATTGGTGTCGATATCGGCGGCACCTTCACCGACATCGTGTGCCGCCGCACCGGCGATGCCACGCGCATCCTGAAAATCCCCACCACGCGCGGCGATCCGAGCCAGGCGGTGCTCAACGCGGTCGCGCATCTGTCGCGCGATCTGGGCGTTGCCGCCGTCGACATCACGCGCTTCCTTCACGGCACGACGATTGCCACCAACGCCGTGCTTGAGCGCAAGGGCGCAAGAATCGGCCTGATCACCAGCGCGGGATTCCGCGACATCCTGGAGATCGGCTACCAGCTTCGCCAGGATCTGCATCGCGTTCTGCTGGAGCCGGTCACGCCGGTGTTCCTCGCACCGGGAGCGCAACGCAAGGAAGTGCCGGAGCAGGTATCCGCGCAAGGCGAGGTGATCGTTCCGCTGGACGAAGCAGCGGTGCGGCGTGCGGCGGCGGAACTCGTTGCCGATGGCGCCGAGGCGATCGCGGTGTGCTATCTGTTCTCGTTCCTGCATCCGGCGCACGAACAGCGGACGCGCGCGCTGATCGAGGCCGAGCATCCCGGCATTGCGGTGTCATTATCGTCCGACGTCGATCCGACATTCCGCGAATATGAGCGCACCGTGGTCACCGCGTTCGACGCCTACATCAAGCCCGTCGTCAGCCGCTATCTGCAACACCTGGACGAAGGGCTGCGCGCCGCGCGGGTGAATGCGCCGTTGCAGATCATGCAATCACGCGGCGGCCTCACAGGCACGACGGTGGCGCGCAAACGGCCGGTCCGTCTGTTTCTTTCCGGGCCTGCGGCCGGCGTCATCGGTGGCGCAATCGTTGGCCGCGTCTCGGGTCATCGGCATCTCATAACCATCGATGTCGGCGGCACCTCGAGCGACATTGCGTTGGTTGAAATCAGGCGAGCCGGTGATACGCACGCAAGGCAGCATCGCCGGCTTTCCGGTCCGCGTGCCGATGGTCGATGTCAACGCGATCGGTGCCGGGGGCGGCTCCGTTGCATGGCTGGATGGGGCTGGCGGATTGCGTGTCGGTCCGCATTCCGCGGGGTCCGAACCTGGGCCCGCGTGTTATGGACGCGGCGGCGAGCGGCCAACCGTGACGGATGCATCGGTCGTGCTGGGTTGGTTGGATCCGGCATATTTCGCCGGCGGCTCGCTGCGGCTTGACCCTTCATTGGCGCGCATGGCGATCGAACGTCATGTGGCCGAGCCGCTCGGCCTGTCGGTGGAAGATGCCGCGCTTGGCATCCATCGCGTGGTGAATGGCCAGATGGTCGAGGGCATCCGTTTGGTTTCCATCCGCCGTGGCCTCGATCCTCGCCGCTTCACCCTGGTGGCTCTGGGCGGCGCCGGCCCGATCCACGCCACAGCGCTGGCCGCCGAGCTAGGCATCGCCAACGTGCTGATCCCACGCCATCCGGGTGTGCTATCCGCTGCTGGGTTGCTTGCCGCACCGATCGAACACGAAGTGGCAACAGCGCTGCCGCGTCCGCTCGCCGGACTGGATATCGAGGAAGTGCGGCGTGTGCTGCACGAGCTGGACCACGCATGCGGCGCGCTGATGGCCGAGGAAAGCATCGGCGAGCTGGCGGTTTCGATCCAGTATTCGGCGGATGTCTGGTACATCGGCCAGTCGTACCATCTGGAAGTGCCACTGGTGATGGATGATCCCGATCCGCTGGGCAGGCTGTACCGCGATTTCCTGGCACTACACGATCGTATCTACGGCCATGCCACCCCGCAGCCCGCCGCCATCGTCAACCTGCGCGCCGTGCATCGCGCCGGCGGCAGCGATCATCTGGATGAAGGCAACTACCAGCCGCTGGACGCCGAAGCACGCAAACCGCCGCGCGCGATCCGTGTCACCGGTGAGCGCGCGCCGGTCTCCGCGGCTATCTATCGCCGCGCCGCAATGCCGCCCGGCCTGACGTTCGCCGGACCCGCGATCGTGGAGCAGAACGACACCACCACGCTGGTCGAACCCGGCTGGCGCGGCATCGTGCTGGACAACGGCAATCTTCTGCTCAGCGGCGATCGATGAACGCCGGCAGCTGCGCGGTGATATCGGCATCGGGATGGGGCGCGCTCGGGCAGTGGGGTGAAGATGCAGTTCGCATCGAACCGCTCGCCGGCGGGGTCGCCAACGACGTCTGGACCGTCCGGGTCGAGGGGCACCTTGCGGTCGGTCGTCTCGGTGCCAGGAGCACCGCTGATCTCGCGTGGGAAACCGAGCTGCGGGTTCATAGAGTCCGCATTCCCGCGGAGTGAGCCGGAGCAAACACTAGGAATTATATCGGGAGAGCATGGCCTTGAGATGCGGATCGACCCGCGGATCCCGTTCGGTATCCAGCCTCCGTGGCGGGTTGACCAAATGACCGTTGAGATAGACGAGCAATAAGTAAGGATCATAGGACGTTGTTTTCGGCTGCAGCAGCACCGCTTTTGGCCAGATAAAGCCGCGCCGCAATCGGTCGCGGGCCATTCTGATCACTTTGTTAAAATTTCTTGCTGTGCATGTGACGCTAAACCCTGGGAATATGTATTCCCCGTCCCATCCCCAGACTGTGTATTCATCTAATGGTAACTTTGCGTCGGCCTCGTCATCGGCATCGTCCGCCGGCTCCTCTGATGCACGCTTGAGCACATCGTAAGCCATATTGGCCATCTGCGCCTTCTGCGGGTCAGGGCTTTCGCCGCCTTCATGGTATTTTCGTTGTAGGGTGATCCAGGCCTGGTGCAGTTGATCCTTGGACAGGCTCTCCACCGCATAACCTTCACCTGCAAAGAAGGCGCGGGCGCTCATATGGGGCGTCGATTTCATTCACGTGGTCCGCAGGGAAGGGTGTCCTGCATTTCAGTTTTTGCCACTTCTCGACTGGGGCTTCGCCGCACAGTGCCGGGACTGACTGCCGCCACGGTCACGGAACCTATGGTCCCTGGGCGAGTGTCGACCATCGGCGTTAGCAATTCGTTGCTTGTTAACCACACATAGCCCGGCAGGCGGTCAGCCCGTGTGTGGCCCCCGTCTCGAACCGGATGTCCGCCCACGCGCTTCCCATGGGGAAGCCATCAGGGCCTGATAGCCGCGATGCTCTCCCGGCGGCGCCAACGAAGCCCGCCGCCGTTGCTCAGTCCTCGGCCGGATGGGCGAATACCGGCGCCAAGCCGCTCTAGAAGAACACGAACGATCGGACCACGACGTTCTTCCTGCAACGCGCATCCGCCGGTGCAGTCGGGTCGATGCACGCCGAATGGAACGACCAGCGTGATACCGAACCGTCGGTTACCAAGTCATAGCACTTCAGCATGGAAACCTCATTCGGCTTCTGCTGCGGGAACCAGTACCACTCGTGGTTCGGACGATAGGTGAAGCGTGTCGTCTCTCCCACCCTGTCGTCATAAACCCGGTAGTTGGTGATATACGGCTGATCGGCGAATGACGGCCACGCGCACAGCACGAACGGATACTGCTCCACCGTCTCGATCGGCTTGGCCAGATTGATCGACACGAACCGGCGCGACATCTTCGCATCGGCTTCCGCCTCGGTGTAGTTCTGCGTGCGTCCGAAGTTGCGCAGGTTCTTGGTCAGCAGTTCCCGGCACCTCACGCGCCCGCTGTTGTCGTTCAGATCGTTGTGCACCAGCATGGCGTAGTTCGCGTTCACGCCAGGGTTCTTGGCGTCCTGGTTTTCCGTTCGATCGCCCGCATAGTCCTTGTCGAACACGTCGTGGTTATAAACCAGTGCATCGGTCGCGCCGGGGAAGAACTCAAGCAGCAGCTTCTCGATCTCTGGATAGTAAACGCGCTCGACCTCGGCTGAATCATAGATGTTCGTGCACTTGGAACTCGAGATGCGCCAGCGACAGACCAAGCTTGTCCATGCATTCAGGGCTGGTGGGCGACAGGCCTGGGTAGTATTCGCCGATGCGCCGCGCATCGCGCAGCACCTGCGCGAAAAACAGATCGCGGCCCCGATTGGCCTTCTCGTTCTGGCGCAAAGTGGCAGCAATATCGGCGCGCGCCGGGTCGCGCCACACGGCGTTTGACGGTACGATGGAATATGTCGGCCGCTCATAAACGGTATAAGGCAGCGGCAACACCACGCCGCCCTCGGGCGCTTTGACGCTGTTCGAGCTGCGGATGTAGGCCGCGCATTCATCCCACTCGCGGAACGCGAGGCCCCACTTGGTCTTGATCGGACCAGGAGGCGCCTTGTCGATCATGTCGATGACGCGCTGGCCTTCGCCGTCAGCGATCTGGGCGAGCGCATCTTCGATTGCTTTGTGGGTTCCGGCGTCGCCGTCCTGGTCGAACGACATGTAGGACAGGCCGCCATGCGCCGCGATTGGCGGCGGCTGGCCTTCCGTGCGCTGCAGCGACGGCACATAGGCCGGCGTCTCGGTCGTGACGGTGGTTTCGGCGAGATCCAGCTGGCTCATGGCACACCTCCGGTTCTTTGCGGCGTAACGTGGCACGTGATGTCCGCCTTTGCCAGATGTCCACCTTCAAGTGAGCGGCCGCGCTCCGCCCGGACAACGGATATTCCAGCCCTTCGCCATGCCCGGCAATCATGAATAGGATGGACTTGCCGAATGATCGTTGGAGACGAATGGATGTCAGTTCGCACGTTGCTCGTCATCGTCCTGTTGGCCACGGCGCTTCCAGCCATGGCGCAGGAGACGCCACAAAAGCCTGACACCACTTGGCCCGGCTACCAGGAAAGCGATTACGTCGTCCGCGATTACCAATTCGCCAGTGGCGAGAAGCTGGCGGAGGCAAAAATACATTACCGCACCATCGGCACCGTGAAACGGAATTCCAAGAATCAGGTCATCAATGCCGTACTGCTACTCCAGGGCAACACCGGCACCGGTGCCAACTGGTTTCGCTCGAGCATAGCCGACGAACTGTTCAAGCCGGGCCAACCGCTCGATCCCGCGAAGTATTATATCATCGTGCCCGATGCTCTGGGCCGTGGCGGCTCGTCAAAGCCATCCGAGGGTCTGAAGGCCGCATTTCCACATTACCGCTATCACGACATGGTCGACCTGACCCATCGGCTGGTCACCGACGGCCTGAAGGTCGACCATTTACGGCTGGTCATCGGAAGTTCGCTGGGCTGCATGCAGCAATTCCTTTGGGCCGAGTGGTATCCCGATCTGATGGATGGCACGATCGGGATGTCGTGCCAGCCGATAGAGATCAGCGGCCGCAACTACATGCTGCGCCACGCCGCGGCGGAGCAGATCCGCCACGACCCGGCCTGGCAGGACGGAAACTACGACAAGACTCCCACTCTCTACATGTATGCGGCGGCCGGCGCCGACCTGACCGAAAGTCCGGTACGCATCCAGGAAGAAGCGCCAACGATGCAGGCCGCCAAGGCGCTCTACGACAAACGGCTGGCAGCGCTGATGAAAACCGGCGACGCCAACAACACGCTCTACGAGATCGAATCGATCTACGATTACAGCCCCGAGGCCGACCTGCCGAAAATCAAGGCACACGTGATGCTGATAAACAATGACGAGGATTTCGCCGATCCGCCGGCGCTCGGCACCATTGAACGCGCGTTCAAGAAGATCGCGCACGGCACCTACGTGCTGACCCCCTACAGCAAGTCAACGCACGGGCATTTCACGCATTACTACGCAGCCGTCTGGAAGCCCTACCTGGTGAAATTCATGTCGGGCCTGCCGCCGGTAACGCCATGACACATCGCGGCCATCGGTTGCCCACCCGGTGTCGCCAGCGCTAGAACAATATAAGAACGTGTGGCCACATTACTTTGCTGTGGAACTTCACTGCGCACGCTCCACCCATTCGAGGCTGACATGGAAATCGATCCGATCACTCTGGAAGTGCTGCGCAACAAGCTTGATGGCATCGCCAACGAGATGCAGCTCACGCTCGTCCGCAGCGCTTTCTCCGCCATCGTGAAGGAGGGCCTCGATGCGTCGGCCAGCCTGTTCACACTGCAGGGCGAAACCTTGGCTCAGGCGCTCGCTATCCCGGTGCATCTCGGCGCGCTGACACCGATGGTCGGGCGGCTGCTGCACGATGTGCCGCTCGACACCATGGGCGAGGGCGATATCTGGATCCTCAACGATACCTATCTCGGCGGCACGCATCTGCCCGACATCGCCATCATGATGCCGGTGTTCTCCGATGGCCGCGTCATCGCGATCAGTGCGGCGATGACGCATCACCAGGATGTCGGTGGCATGGCGCCTGGATCGACGCCCACCAACGCGACGGAGATCTTCCAGGAAGGCATCCGCATTCCGCTGCTGCGGTTCCGCCACGGCGATGTGCTGAACGACACGCTGATCGCCATGCTGCGGCAGAATGTGCGGCTGCCCGACGTGCTGATGGGCGATATCAACGCACAGGTCGCGGCCTGCACCATCGGCGCGCGGCGTCTCGGCGAACTGGCGGGGAATTTCGGCCGTGACGAGCTGCTGGCGCTGTTCGACGAACTGCTGAACCGTTCCGAGGTGATGACGCGCCAGTCGCTGCGTGGGCTGCGCGCCGGCACCTATCGCCATGTCGATTACCTCGACAACGACGGTATCGAGCTCGACACGCTGGTGCGCATCGAGGTCGCGGTGACAATCGGCGACGGCACGATGATGTGTGACTTCACCGGCACCTCGCCGCAGGTGCGCGGGCCGTTCAACTGCATGGCGTCCGGGCCGTACGCCGCCGCCTGTTTTGCGCTGCGCGCGGTCACCGATCCGGAAGGCCGCATCCCCAATAACGGCGGTTGCTTCCGCCCGATCGCATTCCATCTGCCAGAAGGCAGCCTGGTCAATCCGCGTGAACCGGCGCCGACAGGTTGCCGCACCTCGACGATAAAGCGCATCACCACGGCGATCCTGGGTGCGCTGCGCCAAGCGGCGCCTGATCGCGTGCCGGCGGATTCCGGCAGCGAAATCGTCATCATGCATTTTGGTGGCAAGCGCTCGGATGGGAGGCGCTATGTGACGTCGCAATTGCTGGTCGCCGGAAGCGGCGCGTCGCGCCAGCTCGATGGCGTCGATGTGATCGAGACGGACGCCAGCAACTGCCTGAACGTGCCGGCCGAAGCGCTGATGCTGGAGGCGCCGATACGCGTGCATCGCATCGCGCTGAACCGCGATTCCGGCGGCCCGGGCAAGCAGCGCGGCGGGCTGGGTGGCGTGTTCGAATACGAACTGCTGGATGGCGAGGCGACGGTGACCTATCGCGGCGAGCGCCATCTATGCGAGGCGGATGGCGCGGCCGAGGGCCTCGCCGGCGGGCGGGCCAGCGCGGTCATCCGCCGGGCCGGCGGCAATGAGGAAGTCGTGAAGTCCAAAATCGTCGCGACGCTTCGCAAGGGCGATCGCATGGTCATCACCACCGCGGGAGGCGGCGGCTACGGCAGCCCGGCGCAACGCGAGGCGGATCTGTTGCGTGCCGATATCGCCAATGGCAAGGTCAGCCCAGAGGCCGCTCGCGACCTTTATGCTTACCGCGGAAATTTCTGATCCCTTGCTGACAGGACGCTGTCAGCAGCCGTCTGGTACAGTTCCGCTTCAGGACGGCAAAGGGATATGAGAATGGACCGGCATGGCCAGGGCATTCTGCTTATCGCACTTTCGGCGGTGGCCTACAGTTCGGCCGGCTTCTTCACGCGGCTGATTCCGCTTGACCCATGGACGATACTGTTTTGGCGCGGGGTCAGCGGCGGCATATTCATCCTCGCGGTCATCGTCGTGCAGGAGCGGGGCAACACCGTGAAGGCAATACGCGCCATCGGCTGGCCCGGGGTCGTGGCGGCACTCTGCTCGACATTCGCCACGTTCCTGTTCATCAACGCCCTGCGCAGAACGTCTGTCGCCGATGTGGTGATCATCTTCGCCGCCGCGCCGTTCATGACCGCCGGGCTGGGTTGGCTATGGTATCGCATGCGCGAAAGCTGGGCGACGTTGCTGGCGAGCTTTGTCGCGTTGTTGGGCATCATCGTCATGATGGGCGGCGCCGTGCATGACGGGCGCCTGTTCGGCGACCTGCTCGCCTTGGGCATGGCGCTGTGCATGTCGGTGATGATGCTCATCGTGCGCCGCCACAGCGATACGCCGATGGTGCCGGCAGCATGTCTGTCGGCGTTCCTCTGCCCGCTGCTGGTCTGGCCGGTGGCAGCGCCATTGCACGTGGACGCGATGAATGCGCTGTGGCTGCTGCTGTTCGGCACCATGCAATTCGGCCTTGGCCTGGTGTTCCTCACACTCGGCGGGCGCTTGATATCCGCAACCGAGGCAGCGCTTATCAACACGCTGGAAACACCACTCGCCGTGGTGTGGGTGTGGGTCGCGTTTGCCGAAGTGCCAACGCTGGCCAGCGCTGCTGGCGGCATCATTGTGATGGCGGCGGTCGCGGGACACGTCTGGCGCAGCAGCCACATGAGGCTGGCTTACGCGGAGTAGCACGGTTTCCCTGGTTGCCCCCGGCCGGTATGATCGCCGGAACGGGAGGCAACAATGGCGATACCAACATATGACTGGGTCGCTTATCATGCATCGACGCGCGCCAATTCCATCGCGCTGCACGATCTGGCGACCGATCGGCAATTCACCTACGGCGAATTCAATGACCGGGTCGGGCGCCTGGCATCCGGCCTGCGCGCACGCTTCGGCGTGACACGCGGAGACCGTGTCGCGGTGCTGGCACACAACTCGTCCGATATGTGCGAACTGCAATTCGCCTGCGCCCGGCTGGGCGCGATCTTCGCGCCGATGAACTGGCGGCTGACCGCATCGGAGCTTCGCTTCATCGTGGATGACTGCACGCCTGTCGTCATGTTTTACGATGCAGAGTTCGGCGAGACCACATTGGAACTTTCGGCGGCGTGCGGTGTGCGTCATCTATGTGGACGCGATGGCGGCTACGAGCAATTGATCGCTGAAATCCACGAATGACGTAACGCCGGAACCGCAGACGCATGACGACATCGCGACCATCCTTTACACGTCGGGCACCACGGGGCATCCGAAGGGCGCGATCATCACGCACGGCATGCGCTTCTGGCAGTCGGTCAATCTGACTGGCCCCTGCCGTCTCTCCGCCGAGAGCGCCTGCCTCACCGTGCTGCCGCTGTTCCACGTTGGCGGGCTGGATGTATTCGCCAATCCGCTGTTCCATCTCGGCGGCAAGGTGGTGGTGATGCGCGCCTTTGATGCGGCGCTGACACTGCGTCTGTTCACCGATCCCAACGCCGATATCAGCCACTTCATCGGCGCGCCGGCGCATTTCCAGTTCATGGCGGCGTTGCCGGAGTTCGCCACGGCACGCTTCAATCCGCTGTTCGCTTATGTCGCTGCCGCGCCGGTTCCCTTGCCGTTGCTGAAGCTATGGCAGGCGCAGGGGCTTGATCTGCTCCAGGGCTACGGCATGACCGAGACCTGCGGCGTCATCACCATCATGGAGCCGAGCGATGCGATCCCCAGGGCGGGATCAGCCGGCAAGCCATGCCTGCATATCGAGGTTCGTCTGGTTGGATCGGATGGTAGCGGCGCTAAGCCCGGCGAAATCGGCGAAATCTGGGTGCGCGGGCCGAGCACGACACCGGGCTATTGGCAGCGGCCTGACGCTACGGCCGCCGCTTTCACCGATGGTTGGCTGCGCACCGGCGATGCCGCGCTGACCGACGCTGACAGCTTCTATTATATCGTGGACCGCTGGAAGGACATGTATATCTCCGGTGGCGAGAACGTGTATCCGGCGGAAGTCGAGGATGTGCTGTACCAACTTTCGGCTGTTGCCGAGGCGGCGATCATCGGCGTGCCGGACGAGCGCTGGGGTGAGGTTGGCCGCGCCATCATCGCGTTGAAGCCGGACAAGATGCTGAGCGAAGCGGAGATCTTCGCGCATTGCGAGGTACACCTGGCGCGCTACAAACACCCGCGTTCGATCCGGTTCGTTCAGGCGCTGCCGCGCAACGCAACGGGCAAGGTCCACAAGCCAACACTGCGCCAGCAATTCGGCGTGGCGTAGCGGTCAGTCGCCGCGCCAGTTCTCCTTCAGGCGGAAGTGCTGCACCTTGCCCAGCGCGTTGCGCGGCAATTCTTCAACGAACACGATGTCGCGCGGCACTTTGAAGCGCGCCAGCTGGCCGAGTAAGTGCGCGCGCAGATCCTCAATGGAAACCGCATCGCGCCTGACGACGAATGCCGCCGGTACTTCCTGCCAACGTGGGTCAGGCACACCGATCACCGCGGCTTCCGCAACCAGCGGATGATCCAGCAACACGCGTTCGATTTCCGCGGGATAGATGTTCTCGCCACCCGACACGATCATGTTCTTCTTGCGGTCGCGGATGGTGAAGTAGCCATCCGTGTCACGCACCGCGATGTCGCCGGTACGGAACCAGCCGTCATGCAGTGATTCAGCCGTCGCGGTCGGATTGCGCCAATATTCGGTCAGCACATTGGCACCACGCACTTCGACTTCGCCGGCTGCGGCCGCGTTGCCGGTATCGTCAACCAACCTTGCCTCGCACAACAATCCGGGTAATCCGGTTGACAGCGGACGTGACAGATCACCGCCCAGCCTGGTGTAGATCGCGATCGGGCTGGTCTCCGTTGCGCCGTACACCTGCAACACCGGCACGCCGCGCGCCTGGATCGCATCGACCTGGCCCTGCGGCACCAGTGTCGAGCCGGTACTGATCGCGCGCAGACCGGACAGGCCGGTATCGGCCCACTTCGGGTGATCCAGCAGCGCCTGGATGGTTGCCGGTACCAGCACCGTCAGTGTCGGCCGATCATGCGCGATCGCATGCAGCACTTCATCAGGAGAGAACCGAGCGTGCAGCGTCACTGTGGCACCAAGTTGGAGTGCCGGCGTGGTCTGGATGTTCAGCCCGCCGACATGGAATAGCGGCAACACGGTCAGCACGTGATCGTCTGATGTCATCGCGTGCATGTGCTGGCTCATCATCATGTTGGCCAGCAGCGCCTGCTGCGTCAGCACGGCGCCTTTCGGCCGTCCCGTGGTGCCGGCTGTATAGACGATGAGCACGGGCGTGGACCAATCGACGCCGGGCTCGCTGGCGTCGCCACCGGCTGCACTAACCAGTTGCTGCAATCGATCGAGCGGGATCACCGGCGTGTTCGCCCCGGCTGTGGCAGTCTCGAAGCCATCGCCGACAAACAACGCGCGCACCTCGGCGTCGGCGAGAATGAACATCAGCTCCGGCAACGCCAGGCGCCAGTTCAGCGGCACGAGCATCGCGCCCAGCCGTGCGCAGGCGTACAGCAGCACCAGGTAGTCAGGATGGTTCATCGCCAATATGCCGACGCGGTCACCGCGCCGCACACCGAACTGCGACTTCAGCAGCCGTGCCAGTGCCTCGATGCGCGCCGCCAGGAACCCGTAGTCCCACACGTCGTGCTGGTAGCGGATTGCCGGCTTATCGGGCGCGAATGCCGCGTTGCGCGCGATCAGATCGGCCAGCGTCATTCGTCGCGCTCGCCCTCATTGAACAACGCGCCATGCCCGAGGCGTTCCAGGCAGATTTCCGCGGTCCAGGGCGCCATCAACGAGCCGCAGCGGCTGTCACGATAGATCCGCTCGAGCGGCAGCGACTTCAGCATCGAATGGCCGCCGCAGGTGCGGATCGCCAGCCGGGCCAGGTCGTTGGCGGTCTCCATCGTGGCGAACTGCGCCGCGTAGGCGCGCAGCCTTTGCTCCGGCGTTGGATCGACGCGCGCCTCGCTCACCGCCTGGAACCATAGCGCCTTGGTCTGTTCCAGCTTGATGCGCATCTCGGCGACCGCGAGCTGCTTCACCACATTGCCGCGCCGCTTGCCGGCTGTGGCGCCCGGTACCTCGCCGCGCAGATAACGCACGGTGAAATCGTACGCCGCCTGTGCAAGACCGATGTATGTCGGCGACAACGTCAGGAACATGTGCGGCCAGCGTGTCGCCGCCTGGAAATATACGCCGCGCGGCATGATTGCCGCGTCCTGCTCGACGAACACATCGCTGAATTCCAGCGTGCGCGACACGGTGCCACGCATGCCGAGCGGATCCCAGTCGCCGGTTACCTTCACGCCGGGTGCGTTGGCGGGTAAGGCGAGATAGAGTGTGTTGCGCCGCGATGCCTGACTGTCGGTAACCTCGGTGCACAAAACACCATAGTAATCGGCGTGGCCTGACAACGAGGCGAACACCTTGCGTCCGCTCAGCATCCAGCCATTTGCCACCGGTTTCGCCGCGGTGCCGAACGGCATGGCACCCAGGGCCGAGGCATTCGCCTCGGAGAACGGTTGCGCGTAGATCGCGCCATCCGCGGCAATTCGCCGGAAGTGGATGGCGCGGCGGCGTTCGTGTTCCGCGCGAACCGCTGCATCCATGTCCAAGTCGTCAGCCAGCGACCCGGCCCACAATGTCGAACAGACATGCATGTTCCACGTCAGGGCAGTCGCACCGCAATGCCGTGCGATCTCCGCCGCGGCCAGCGCATAGGTGCGGTAGTCGGCGCCGAGTCCGCCATGCGCAGTCGGGATGCAGATGGCGAGCAGTCCTGCCGCATGCAGGTCGCGATAGTTCTGGGTCGGGAAGCTGGCGTCGCGGTCGTGCTGTGCGGCGCGCGTTGCGAATTGTTCGGCTGCGAGTGTCTGCGCCCGGCCGATCAGCGCCGCCGCTTTGGCATCGAGGCGGAACGCGGCGGGGTCGAAGATCGGAGCTGCTTGCTCGGCCATGGTGCCGCATCCGTAGCATGCGGCACCGGCTGCGTCAGTCCGCCGGGATGGCCGATGTTATCCACCGCGTGTTCGAAGGTGCGGGCAATCAATCGTTCATCCTGCCATTGGGGCGTTGATTGGCTCAGATCGAAGAAGACGCGGACGATGCCCGGTGGCTCGATCGCGGTGGCGATCACGGACATCAGTGCACCGCGACGAAGCTCATGCCATTCTCCGCGGCGAGTTCAAGCGCCAATTCCACATCCTCCACGATTGCGACGCGCGTCCCGTCGGCGGCATGGATGGCGTAAGCGGCTTCGCCATCAAGTATGCCGTATCGCAGGTAGACAAGGCTGTGCACCCCCAGGCGCCGCAACTGCGCTTCGGTGATGTGCCGTGCGTCGGCAATGTGAGTGTCTGCTGCTTCGTCGGGCGTGGCGAAATTCATGGCCGCTGTTCCTGACTTCCAGCGCCAGTGTGCGCGACGAGGTCAGGGCGTGCATTGACGTGGATCAACCGAAGGGCAATGCGGGCGGCGGGGTTCGAACCCGCACGGCCGTTGGGCCAAGGCGTTTTAAGCGCCTTATGTCTGCCAATTCCATCACGCCCGCGTGCAACAACCCTATCACAGCCCATGCGGCCGGCCATCGGCCGCGTCATGCTTGGCATTATCGCAAAAATGCCGCATTAACCTCTGGGGCCTCGACGCCTCTTGCGGGAGTAGGGTCAATGGATACCGCGGCCGATAGGGTCGGAATGGCGCCGCTGTTCGACCGGCTGGACTTTTCGCTGCGGCACCGCATCGACCGTATCACGCAAGAGGTTGCGTTCGATGCGGACGAATTGCTGGTGCAGCAAGGCGCCATGCCCGAGTTCTTGTACATCCTGATGGACGGCCAGATCGCTCTGAGCAGCACGGCTGCCGACGGGACCACCGCGCTGGTCGAGGTGTTGCATCCGGTCGATCATTTTGTCCTGGCCTCGGTGCTGACGCGTTTGCCGTATCTGATGACCGCCCGGGCGGTGACGCGTTCCCGGCTGCTGGCGGTCGAGGCGGCGGGGTTGCTGAAGCTGGTGGAGCACGAAGCGCCGCTGGCCAATGTTTTGCTGCATTCCGTATCGCGCGAGTTCCGCACCATGGTGCGCCAGGTGCGCGACCTGAAACTGCGGACCGCGGCGCAACGGCTGGGCTGCTATCTGCTGGCCCAGGTAAAGGATCCGAACACGGCCAAGGCGGATTTCCGTCTGCCGTTCGACAAGGGGCTGTTGGCGGCGCGTCTCGGCTGCCGGCAGGAGAACCTGTCGCGCGCCTTTGCCGCGCTGCGCGCCTACGGGGTGGAAACGCACGGTGCGCGCGTCATCCTGCACGACATCCAGAAGCTGCGTGCGCTGGCCGTGCCGGATGAGATGAGCGACCCGGACGCTCTCTGAACCGAGGCCCGGCCTACTCGACCACAATCCGCGGCCCACTGCCGCGGGCTGCGCCCGCGCCGGCCACTTTGTCCCAGATCCTGGCGGCCACGGCGCTGAACGCCTTGGCGCCGACGCTGTCCGGCGCTGCCGCGGCGATCGGCGTGCCGGCATCGGAGGTCGTGCGGATGTCCAGCAGCAGAGGCACCTCGCCAAGGAATTCGGTGCCCAGCCGCTGCGCCTCCTGCTGCGCGCCGCCATGACCGAATATGTGACTGGTTCCGCCGCAATGCGGGCAGGTGAAGAAGCTCATGTTCTCCACCAGTCCCAGCACCGGCACGCGCACACGCTCGAACATCCGCACCCCACGGCGTGCGTCGATCAGCGCGATATCCTGCGGCGTTGACACGATCACTGCGCCGGTCAGCGCGACGCGCTGGGCCATGGTGAGCTGCGCATCGCCGGTGCCGGGCGGCATATCGACCACCAGGATGTCGAGCGCGCCCCACTCCACCTGACCCATCATCTGTTCCAGCGCGCCCATCACCATCGGGCCGCGCCAGATCATCGGGGTATCCTCCTCGACCAGGAAGCCGATGGACATGCAGGACAAGCCCCAGGCCTGGTGCGGTATCATCCGGTCCCCGCGTACCTCGGGCTTGCGCGACAGTCCGAGCATGCGGGGCAGGCTGGGGCCGTAGATATCGGCGTCCAGCAGCCCGGTCTTATGGCCGGCGCGGGCCAGCGACACCGCGAGATTCACCGCCACGGTCGATTTGCCAACGCCGCCCTTGCCGGAAGCCACAGCGACGATAGCCTTCACGTCGGGCAGCAGCAGTGGCGGCTTCTGGCCGTGGCCGTGGCCGTGGCCGTGAGCGTGAGCGGGCTGTTGCGGCGCGGGCTGCGGTTGCGCTGGCGCCTTGTGCGCGGTCAGCACGGCGGTGGCGTTGCTGATGCCGGGCTGGCGGGACAGCACAGCCTCGACCTGACGCCGCACCGGTTCCATCGCCGCGGCGTGAGCGCGGTCGGTGAGCAGTGCCACCTGCACCAGGTTGCCGCGCAGTTCGATGCCCTCGACGAGGCCAGCCGTCACGATGTCGTTGCCTGAGGCCGGATCGGCGATCGAGCGCAGCACTTCGCGCAAGCCGTCAATCGTCGGGGCGCCCTTGGGGTCAGTCGTCATTCGCTTGCAAACCTTCTGCCACCGGACGATAAGCAGGCCGCTGTGACGCCGCCCGTGTGGGGCATATGGCGCATGGCATTCGATCCGCCAACGTCCAGGAACCTCCGTATGTCCTCGAACAGTGGTGGCCCAAGCCCTTGGGGGACGCCTGGTGGCGGTTCCGGTGGCAACGGGCAGCGCCCACCCGGTGGCGGCGGTCCGTGGGGACCTGGCGGTGGCCCAGGCGGTCCGTTCGGCCCGCGTCCGGGCGGCGGTCCGCGACCCGGACCCGATCTCGACCAGATCATCGCCCGGCTGCAGGCTCTCGTCCGCTCCTGGCTCGGCGGCGGCAGTGGCGGCCCGCGCAGCCGCTTCACCGGTGGCCGCGGCATCGCCCTGATCGGTATGGGCGTTCTGGTGCTCTGGCTGGCGAGCGGCATCTATCGGGTGCAGCCGGATGAAGTCGGTGCGGTGCTGACCTTCGGCCGCTATACGCGGCTGACCCAGCCGGGCCTGCGCTATCATCTGCCCTGGCCGATCGAGAAGGTGCTGCTGCCGGCGGTCACCCGCATCAACCGCACCGAGATCGGTTTCCGTTCGGCGTCGCCCAGTGGCGAAGGCGGCGGGCGCGATGTGCCGTCGGAAAGCCTGATGCTGACCGGCGACGAGAACATCATCGACATCAACCTGACGGTGTTCTGGAAGATCAAGGCCGACCCGCAGGCCTATCTGTTCAACACGCGCGACCCGGACAATCTGGTCAAGGCGATCGCCGAGAGTTCGGTCCGCGAAGTCGTCGGCCGCACGCCGATCCAGCCCGCACTGACCCAGTTGCGCGCGCAGATCGAAAGCGACGTGCACACCCAGACGCAACAGATCCTCGATCGCTACAAAGCCGGCATCGACATAACGAATGTGCAGTTGCAGCGGGTCGATCCGCCGGATGCGGTGATCGAAAGCTTCCGCGACGTGCAGCGTGCCAATACCGACGCCGAACGCATGCGCAATGAGGCGGAGTCCTATCGCAACGACATCGTGCCGCGGGCGCGTGGCGACGCGGCGCGGATTGTCGCGGAAGGGCAGGGTGCCAAGCAGGCAGCGGTGGCCAATGCCACCGGTCAGACACAGCGCTTCCTGTCAATATATGCGCAATACCAGCAGGCGAAGGATGTGACGCTGCGCCGCATGTACATCGAGACCATGCAGGATATCCTGCAGCATTCGGCAACACTGGTGGTGGATGACAAGCTGAAGGGCCTGGTGCCCTTCCTGCCGCTCAGCGTGCCTAATCCGCCTCCGGCGGCGGCGCGTCCGGCGACCCCCAACGCGCCCACGCAGGGGAATTCGCCATGACCCGTGGGCCGATCATCCTGATCGCTGCATTGGTGGTGTTGTTCGTCTTCGCGGATGCATCGCTGTTCACCGTCGATCAGACCGAGCAGGTGCTGATCACACAATTCGGCAATCCGGTGCGTGTCATCACGGAGCCTGGGCTCAATGTGAAGACGCCATTCGTGCAGACGATTATTCCGTTCGACAAGCGGCTGCTGAGCGTCGAGCTGCCGGGCGAGGAAGTCATCCTTGGCGACCAGCGCCGGCTCATCGTCGATAGCTTCGCGGTGTTTCGCATCACCAACGCGCTGAAATATTATCAGTCGGTCGGGCCGGGCATGTTCGCGATCCAAAGCCGGCTCAATTCCATCGTGACCGCCAGCCTGCGCCGCGTCCTGGGCAACAATCACCTGCTCGACGTACTGTCGGCCGACCGTGAGCGGATCATGGCGACGATCCGCGACCAGGTGAACGCTGAGACGCCGGAATTCGGCATCTCGATTGAGGACGTGCGTATCCGCCGAGCCGACCTGCCGCAGGAGAACACGCAGGCGATTCTCTCGCGTATGCAGTCCGAGCGGCAGCGCGTTGCCGCACAGGCACGTGCCGAGGGTGCCGAGGCATCGGCCAGGATCCGGGCTGATGCCGAGCGCGAGCGCACGGTGTTACTGGCTGAGGCGCGCGCCACCGCGGACAAGCTGCGTGGCGAGGGCGAGGGGGAGGCGACGCGGATTTCCGCGCAGGCCTATTCGCAGGACGTCAATTTCTATACCGCCTGGCGTACGCTGCAGGCCTATCGGGACACCTTCGATTCCGGTACATCTCGCATGGTTCTTACCCCCGACAACGATTTCTTACGGTATCTTCAATCACCGCCGACGCCGGCAGGGCCCTAGGCAGTTGCCAGCCGCCGTGCGCCGGACCATATCCGGCCAATCCGCCAGGGAATTCCCGACCATGCGTCTGATACGTCGCCCCTCCATCCGTGCCGCAACGGTGGCCCTCGCCGTGGTGCTCGCCGCGCCGCTTGCCGCCACTGCCCGTCCGGCGCCCGATAGTTTCGCGGACCTTGCGGCGAAGCTGCTCCCGGCGGTGGTCAATATTTCCTCCACGCAGGATGTGCAGGCGCGCAGCGGCGGCCCCGGCGGCGGCGGCCCGGAAATCCCGATGTTCCCCCCTGGTTCGCCATTCGAGCAGTTCTTCAAGGATTTCCTGAACCGCAACCGCCCCGGGCAGGGTCAGCGCGGCGACAACGCCCCGCCGGCGCCGGAGCATCGGATGCAGAGCCTCGGCTCGGGGTTCATCATCGACCCATCGGGCCTGGTGGTGACCAACAATCACGTTATTGACGGCGCCGACGAGATCACCGTGACGTTGCAGGACAATCGCTCGCTGAAGGCGAAGGTGCTGGGCCGTGACGAGACCGGTGACATCGCGTTGTTACAGGTGCAACCGGACAAGCCCTTGCCTGCCGTGCAGTTTGGCGATTCCGATACCGAACGTGTCGGCGACTGGGTGCTGGCGATCGGCAACCCGTTCGGACTAGGCGGCACGGTGACTGCGGGCATTGTCTCGGCACGTGGCCGCGATATCCGTCAGGGCCCGTATGACGACTTCATCCAGACCGATGCCGCGATCAACCGCGGCAACTCCGGCGGACCGCTGTTCAACATGGACGGTCAGGTCATCGGCATGAACACCGCAATCTATTCGCCGTCCGGCGGATCGATCGGTATCGGCTTCTCGATCCCGGCCAACATGGTCAGGGCGGTGGTGGATCAGCTGAAGCAGTACGGCCATCCGCGCCGTGGCTGGCTGGGTGTGCGGATCCAGCAGGTGACGCCTGACATCGCCGAGAGTCTCGGCCTGAAGGACGCCAACGGCGCCATGGTCGCCGGGGTCAACGACGGCGGACCGGCCGACAAGGCGAAGATCCGCAACGGCGACATCATCCTGAAGTTCAACAACCAGGACGTGAAGGAGATGCGGTCGTTGCCGCGCATCGTGGCGGATTCGGATGTCGGCAAGTCGGTCCCTGTCCTGTTGTGGCGCGACGGCAAGGAAGTGACGGTGCAGGCGACGCTCGCTGAGAAGCCGGATGACGTGCAGACCGCGTCAGCCACGCCGACGGACAAGCCGCAGCCTGCAAAGCCGACGGAAATCACCGGTCTTGGGCTCAAGCTCGCGCCGATCACGCAGGACACCAAGGACAAGTATTCGCTTGGCGCGGATCAGAAGGGTGTGGTGATCACCGATGTCGCTCCGAACACGTCGGCGGCAGAGCGCGGCCTCAAGTCTGGCGACGTGATCGTCGAGGTGCAGCAAGGCGAAGTTTCCTCGCCGGCCGACGTGCAGAGCAAAGTGGACGCCGTCCGCAAGGAAAACCGCAAATCGGTACTCATGCTGATCCAGCGTCAGGACGGACTGCAGTGGGTTCCACTGTCCCTTTCGGGCGACAAGGACAAGCAGCCGGGCTGACTTCGGACGGAACCGGCGGCTCTTAGTAGGGGCCGTCGCCGAACCGCGCGCCGTTGCGTGCTGCCAGGTCCAGTAGCGGCGTGCCGAGTCCGCTCGCGTCAGCCAGATCTATGCCGTCGATGAACGCCGAGCGAAGGTTCACGCCACTCAAGATGGCGCCGTTCAAGGAGGCCCCGCGCAAATCGGTACGGCGGACGTCCGCGTTGGTGAGGTCGGCGTGCACCAGCAGGGCCAGCGACAAATCGGCCCGCAACAGGCAGGCCTGGTCCAGGCGTGCGGACGTGAAGTCCGTCGGGCAGCGGTGCGCGCCAGCGACCAGAAGCGGCTTGGCGTTGGCGTCTATCAGCACGGCCCGGCTGAGAGTCGCGCGTTCCAGTTTGGCGCCGCGCAGGTCGGCGCTGGCGAGATTGGTTTCGCGGGCATCCACCAGCGACAGGTCCGCCATCGCCAGGGAAGCACCCTGAAGATTGGCTCCGCGCATCCGAGCACCTCGCAGCAGGGCCGCGCCAAGATCGACGTCGCGTAGGTCGAGAGCCGACAAATCGGCCTCGGTCAGGTCCGCGCGCTGACCGTTCTGTCCACCGCTTTGCGTCCACAACGCATGTGCAGCCAGGACCTGTGTCAGGCCCAGGCCAAGCTCCTGCGAGTTGCGACCGGAGCGCCGCGGTTTCGCGCGGACATCGGCCTCGTCGAGCAGAGCGCCGATCAAACTGGTGCCCTCGAAATTGGTGCTGGTGAGTGTGGCGCCGATGAGGATGACGCCTTCCAGGCTGGCACCGGCGAGGTTGGCACAGGTCAGGTCGGCGCCTCGCATATTGCAGCCGCGCAGATCGGCGTTGGTCAGGTTCGCCCGCATCAGCACCGCGCGATTGAGGTCGGACAAGCGTAAGTCGGCCTGGCTGAGGAATGAGTTCGACAGCTTGGCCCGCTCCAGCCTGGCTTCGATCACTTCGGCGCGGAACATCGTGCTGGTTGCTATCGTCTGTGTCTGGCGAATATCGCCGGCACACGTCGCCATCAGCATGCCCTCGCGGAGATCGACGCGCGTGAGATCCGTGCGGATCAACCGAGCGTCGCTCATCGCCACGCCCCGCATATCGGCGTCGACCAGCACAGCGGCGGTCAGATCGGCCCGCGTCAGTTCAGCGCCGAACAGGTTGGCACCGCGCAGATTGGCGCGCGCCATGCGGCAGTCACGCAGACAGGCGCCGCTGAGATCTGCTTCGGCAAGCTGGCAGCCGGTGAGGTCCAGTCCGGAAAGGTCGCGGAACTTCAGGTGCGCCCGCTGACCGCCGGGCCGCCGCGCCAGGTACGCCTTGTGCGCTGCCAGAATGCCCGGCAATTCGTGCGCGCTTATGGGATTGAGGTCGGGCGTGGGTGCATGCGACACCGGCTCAGCCTGGGCCCGCGACGTAAATAATCGCTTAGCTTTACCGCCGCTTCACGCCTCGCCGGCATCATGCCGGTTGTGGGTTCCGCGCTCGCCAAGCCTGCGCCCGGGCAGATTGAACGGTGGCGGTTGCGTCACGCCTATCCTGATGCCGTCGGGATCTGGGCAAGCTCCAGCGGTGTCGAGGCTCGTGCTTTCGCCTTCAACGCGATCGCCCAGGATCCGCAGGTGCTGCATCGGGCGGCACGCGTGCAGGCTGTGCGCATGGCCGCCAATGCCGAGGAGTTCCTCAGCGGGCTCGATCAGTCCGGCATGGTCAGCAACGATGTCTGGCGCGCGGTCTTGCTATTCGTCCGGCAAGCGATCGACGAATGGCGCAATGTGCCGCGTGAATACAATCGCGGTGGCCAGGTGAGTTATGCGACGAGCGATCCAGGTATCGCGCGAGCGCCGGCGCAGGACCCGTGGCAAGCCGCGTGGCGAAAGTTCCCGCAGGTCGACGACGCCACCGGGCAACTCGCCACGCGTATCCTGCGCGAGTTCGGTGTCGCTACGCTGCAGCGCGCGCGCAAGCCGTGGGACCATGTGATCGCTCTCGCTGTGCTGCGCTATGCCGCACGGCAGTTGCGCGGCGCGCTGATGGCGTCGAGCCGGGACGCGGTCATCGCCGATATCGGCACCGTGCGATCATACGCGGAGCAAGCCGGGTTGAGCCCACTGCTTGTCGGCTGCACAGGGCCTGGGAAACCGGCGCAACAGGCGCTTGGCCTGTCTCGCGATGCCCGCACCTTGCGCGAAGTGGATCCTCGGGCTTGCTGGCAGGAAGCGATCGATTTCCATGCTTTCGCCTTGGTCGCGCTCGACCACCGATTGCTGCTCAATTTGCCTTTGGACGAAGCCGAAGAACTGGCCGCCGCGGCGATCCGTCTGGCGGACGCGGCACCTGGGACATTGATTGTGCCGAACTTGCCGCCAACCAGCGCGTCCAGTGCCAAGGTGGTGAAGCTGCACGCGCTTGGTTGCTTGCGCGCGCGGTAAATGTGCTAGCTGCCGACCAGTTCGCCGGCGTGATAACCCTGAGCGAACAGCAAGGCACGCAGGTTGGCATGATCCACCCGAGCGCGCGCGCCGGCCGCGACAACAGGCTTGGCATGGAAGGCGACGCCGAGGCCGGCGGCACGCAGCATATCGAGATCATTGGCGCCATCGCCGACTGCGAGTGTTGCCGTCAACGGCAGCGCGCGCTCGGCGGCAAGCTTGGTCAGCATCGCAAGCTTGGTATCGCGATCAAGGATCGGCTCGCCGACGTCTCCGGTCAGTGCGTTGCCATCGTCGAGCAGGCGGTTCGACCGATGCATATCGAACCCGCACAATGCAGCAACGCGGCTGGTGAAGAAGCTAAAGCCGCCCGAGACCAGAGCGGTGTAGGCGCCCTGCGCACGCATGGTAGCGACCAACTCGTGCGCGCCGCCGGTCAGGCGCACGCGTTCCCAGGTGCGCTCAAGCGCGTCGAGCGGCAAGCCGCGCAGCATGGCGACGCGTTCGCGCAAGGCTGCCTTGAAGTCGAGCTCGCCATTCATCGCGCGTGCGGTAATGGCGGCGATCTTCTGCTTGAGTCCGGCGAAGTCCGCGAGTTCATCCAGCGTTTCGCCGGTCACGACGGTGCTGTCCATGTCGGCGACCAACAGGCGTTTGCGGCGATGCTCGTCCGTCGTCGCGATCGCATCGATCGGCGCGTCCCCTATGACGTCACGCAGCGCGTCGATGTCCGGTGCGGTGGTCAGCGGGATATCTGCGGCCTCGCCAGGCGACAAGATGATCGCGGCGCCGCCGCCGACTGCATCACGCACGTGCGCTATCAGTTGCGGGGTCAGTGTCGCGGCGGTGCGGTCCGCGATGAGGGTAAGGAGGTGGCGCATTCGGATGACGCGCAGTCTTTAACACGGAGACCGAGCGAGGGGCCACGGAGTGAGGCAACTCGTGCGAACCGAGCCGATATGGTACGGGCGCGTCCAGGAGACGAAAAAGTAGCAATCGCAATGCCGCCGCCGCGATGAGTTCCGACCCGCCACCCGCGTTGATCGTCGCGGGGCCGACCGCCAGCGGCAAGTCAGCTCTCGCGCTGACTCTGGCTCAGCGGCTCAACGGCACGATCATCAACGCCGATGCAATGCAGGTGTACCGGGAACTCCGCATCGTCACTGCCCGGCCGACGGCTGAGGATGAGGCGCGGGTTCCGCATGAGCTTTATGGTGTCCGGCCTGCCGCCGAGGCTGGGTCGGTCGCCTGGTGGCGTGCGGCGGCTCTCGAGGCCATGCAAAACGCGCGCGCGGCGGGGCGGCTGCCGATACTCACTGGCGGCACCGGTCTGTACTTCGGCTCCTTGACGCAGGGCCTTGCCGAGATTCCGGCGCCCTCGCCGGCTGCACGCGACGAGGCAAGACGGCTGCTGAAGGAACTCGGACCGGGCGCGTTGCATGCCAGGCTTGCCGCCGAAGATCCGGAGACCGCCGCCCGATTGCGTCCGACCGACAGCCAGCGTGTCGCGCGCGCCTGGGAGGTATGGCGCGGCACCGGCCGTGGCCTTGCGGCGTGGCAGACAACGGCGGCGCAACCTGCTCGGTGGCGTTTTGCCGCGATCATGATCGATCCACCGCGCACCGAGCTGCGCACCGCCATCGCGGCCCGTCTGTCAGCAATGCTGAGCGACGGAGCGGTCGAGGAGGTTCGCGCGCTGCTCGCGCTAGGTCTCGATCCGGCGCTGCCGGCCATGCGGGCGCATGGGGTGCCGGAACTTGCGGCGTATATCCACGGTGGCCTCACGCTCGAGCAGACGATCCAGCGCATCGAGCTGGTCACCGGCCAATATACCAAGCGTCAGGCCACTTGGTTCCGGCATCATGGATTGGCTGATGGCAAGCTGACGCATACGATCCATGCGCGAATAGCAGACATGGCGCAATTTTCGGAAAGAAAACACCCCGAATTTTGGGAATTTATTAAAAGCGTGGCTTGACGCACCGCACCATCCGCTCTATCGGTGCGCCCCCGCCATTACCGGAGCCAGTCTGATGTCGGCCGACGCCAGCCAATCGGGAGCAGAAGTTCTCCTCCGCGCCCTCAAGGACGAGGGTGTCGAGGTTATCTTCGGATACCCGGGCGGCGCGGTATTGCCGATCTACGACGCGCTGTTCCAGCAGAACGCCATTCGCCACATCCTGGTCCGGCAGGAGGGCGGTGCGGTGCACGCCGCCGAGGGTTACGCCCGTTCCACCGGCAAGGTCGGCGTCGTGCTGGTGACCTCCGGTCCCGGCGCCACCAATGCGGTCACCGGCCTGGTCGACGCGCTGATGGATTCCATCCCGGTGGTCTGCCTGACCGGCCAGGTGCCAACGCACCTGATCGGTAACGACGCATTCCAGGAGGCGGACACCACGGGCATCACCCGTCCTGCCACCAAGCACAACTACCTGGTGAAGCGGCCGGAGGATCTGGCGCGCGCGGTGCACGAGGCGTTCTACGTCGCACGGTCCGGGCGGCCCGGCCCGGTGGTGATCGATCTGCCAAAGGATATCGTTATCGGCAAGGCGCCCTACACGCCCGCCAGTTCCGGTCACCGCAGCTACCGGCCGCAGACAGAGCCTGATCCGGCGCAGATCGCCAAGGCAATCGCGCTGCTGAAGCAATCGAAGCGGCCGATGGTTTATGCGGGCGGCGGCGTGATCAACGCCGGTCCTGCCGCGTCCGCCGCGCTGACCCAGTTCGTCCGCATGACCGGCTTCCCGGTCACCAACACGTTGATGGGGCTTGGCGCCTACCCGGCATCCGACCCGCAGTTCCTCGGCATGCTGGGGATGCATGGTACCTATGAAGCGAACCTGGCGATGCACGGCTGCGACATGCTGCTGAACATCGGCGCTCGCTTCGACGATCGCGTGACTGGGCGGCTGAATGCGTTCAGCCCGGGTTCGCGCAAGATCCACGCCGATATCGATCCATCCTCGATCAACAAGAATGTGCCGGTCGATGTCGCCATCGTGGGCGATGCAGGCCGTGTGCTGGATGCGCTGATCGCCGGGTGGAAGGCGGACGCCACCGCCCCTGACACACAGGCGCTCGCCACATGGTGGCGGCAGATCGATGCATGGCGCGCCAAGGAGAGCCTGAAGTTCACCCAGGACATGGCGCCGGGGTCGATCATCAAGCCGCAATACGCGATCCAACGGCTGTATGAACTGACCCGCGCGGTGAAGCGGGAAGTCTTCATCACCACCGAAGTCGGTCAGCATCAGATGTGGGCGGCGCAGCACTTCCATTTCGAGCAGCCGAACCACTGGATGACCAGCGGCGGCCTGGGCACCATGGGTTATGGCCTGCCGGCGGCAATGGGCGTGCAGGTGGCGCATCCCGAGGCGCTGGTGATCGACATCGCCGGCGAGGCAAGCGTGTTGATGAACATCCAGGAGATGGGCACGCTGGCGCAGTACCGGCTCCCGGTTAAAGTTTTCATCCTGAACAACCAGTACATGGGGATGGTGCGGCAGTGGCAGGAACTGCTGCATGGCGGGCGCTATTCGGAAAGCTACAGCGCGGCACTGCCGGATTTCGTCAAGCTGGCGGATAGCTTCCATGCCGTCGGACTTCGCGCGGAGCGTGTCGAGCAGTTGGATGACGTAATCCGCGAGATGCTGATGACGGATCGCGCGGTCATTGCCGACATCGCGGTGGATCCCAAGGAGAATTGCTTTCCGATGATCCCGAGCGGAGCCGCGCATAACGAGATGATCCTCGGCGCCGAACACGAAGGCGAAGCCGCGGGCATCACCGACGAAGGTTTGGTACTGGTATAGGACTGCCCCCACCGACATGGCGGCCTTGGTCCGTCCATCCACGTCTTTGCCGTTGGAGCCAAAGACGCGGATGGCTGAGCCGAACCTGGCCATGACGATGGGTGCCTGGAGTGACAATGCCCGACGCGACACTGCGCATCGCAATGATCTCGGTCCTGGTGGAGAACGAACCGGGCATACTCGCGCGTGTCGTCGGGCTGTTCTCGGGCCGCGGCTACAACATCGACAGCCTGACCGTCGCGCCGGTGGAGAGTGGCGGGGAGCGGTCGCGCATCAATATCGTCACCTCGGGCACCGAGATGGTTATCGAGCAGATCAAGGCTCAGCTCGATCGGCTGGTGCCGGTGCACCGCGTTGCCGACCTGACGCGCGAGGGGCCGCACATCGCGCGCGAAATGGCGCTGATCAAGGTGGTGGGAACTGGCGATAGGCGCGTTGAGGCGTTGCGCATCGCCGACGCCTTCCGCGCCCACGTGATCGATGCAACGCAGGAAAGCTTCGTGTTCGAATTGACCGGCGGGACCGAAAAGCTCGACGCGTTCATCGAGCTGATGCGGAATCTGGGGCTCGCCGAGGTGTCGCGCACCGGCGTCGCCACGATAGCGCGTGGCACGCGAACGATCTAATGTTCGCTTCTGCCATCGTTGTCGGGAGCAGCCAAAATGTCGGCGACCGTCACCAACGCAACCCCAACGCCATTGCATCGAGTGGCCGAACCCGTCGGCCGCTATACCATCGGTACAGCCATCCGGCGCCGGACTGACCATGCTGGTTGATTCCATGACCGGACGAAGCTGGTTTCGCATTGCGGCAGGCACGGACCACTATGCCTGGCGCCCCATGAAGTTCGAGCCGTCCGCGGCCGAACCGCCCAGATAACAGGAGCAACAGATGCGCGTTTACTACGACCGCGATGCCGACGTGAACCTGATCAAGGCAAAGCGTGTTGCCATCATCGGTTATGGCAGTCAGGGCCATGCCCACGCCAACAACCTGAAGGACAGCGGCGTAAAGGAGATCGCGGTCGGGCTGCGTCCGAAGTCCGCCGGTGTCGCCAAGGCCGAGACCGCAGGCCTGAAGGTGATGGACCCGGCAGACTGCGCGAAGTGGGCCGATGTGGTGATGGTTCTGACGCCGGATGAGGGGCAGGGCGACCTGTATCGCGAGAAGCTCGGCCCGAACATGAAAAGCGGCGCCGCGCTGGCCTTCGCGCATGGGCTGAACGTGCACTTCAACCTGCTCGATCCACGCCAGGATATCGACGTGTTCATGATCGCGCCGAAAGGTCCTGGCCACACGGTGCGCAGCGAGTATCAGCGCGGCGCTGGCGTTCCTTGCCTGGTGGCGGTGGCGCAGAATCCGTCCGGCAACGCGATGGAGGTTGCGCTGTCCTATGCGAGCGCGATCGGTGGTGGACGCGCGGGAATCATCGAGACGACATTCAAGGAGGAATGCGAGACCGACCTGTTCGGCGAACAGACCGTGTTGTGCGGCGGGTTGGTTGAGTTGATGAAGGCCGGCTACGAGACGCTGGTCGAGGCCGGCTATGCGCCGGAGATGGCATATTTCGAATGCGTGCACGAGGTGAAGCTGATCGTCGATCTAGTGTACGAGGGCGGCATCGCCAACATGAACTACTCGGTCAGCAACACCGCTGAATACGGCGAGTACATGTCCGGCCCCCGCATCGTGAACGATGCGACCAAGGCGGAGATGAAGCGTGTGCTGAACGACATCCAGAGCGGCAAGTTCGCGCGCGACTGGATGCTCGAGAACAAAGTGAACCAGGCCGCCTTCAAGGCGATGCGCCGGCGCATGAGCGAGCATCCGATCGAGCAAATCGGCGAAAAGCTGCGCGCGATGATGCCATGGATCGGGAAGAACGCATTGGTGGACAAGTCGCGCAACTGAGTTGCTGACCGCGTTCACCTGCGAGGCTGGCGTGCTCCGTCGGACGACGGGGCGGCTGGCCGACGCGCAGTGGATCGACCTGGTCGATCCAACGGCGGACGAGCGGGTGCGCGTATCGCGCGAGACTGGCCTGGCGGTACCGACTGAAGCCAGTATCAGCGAGATCGAAAGCTCGAGCCGCCTGTCTATGCGTGACGGCGTGCTTTACCTCAGCATGCCGATGGTCAGCCAACCGGAATCGGAGCCGCGCGCACTGTCCGTGGGCTTTGTGCTTTCGCCGAAGAATTTCCTCACGGTGCGCTTCGCGCCCAGCCGGCTATTCGATCGCTTCATGCAGCAGACCAATGTGGCCTGCGGCAGCAGCGCGCACGTCCTGATCGCGCTGCTCGAAGCGATGGTAGACCGCCAGGCGGACGCGCTCGAACTGGTGAAGGCTGATCTGGAGACGATATCGCATCGCATCTTCTGCCCGGACATGGCCGCGGCGAGCGGCCGCAAGCGCGAGGACACGATGCTGCGCGAGACGTTGGTCACGCTGGGCCGGGTTGGCGATCTGGTGTCGCATATCCGCGAGAGCCAGGTGGGCGCGGGGCGCATCGTACCCTATGTCGAGACGAATGCCGCGGAATGGATGCCGGCGGACCTGAAGCCGCGCTGCGCCACGCTGCAACGCGATATCCAATCGCTGAATGATTTCGACACGCATCTCAATGACAAGTTGCAGTTCCTGCTGGACGCAACGCTGGGCTTCATCAACATCGCGCAGAACAACGTGATGAAGGTGCTGACAGTCGTCTCGGTTGTCGGCATTCCTCCGGTGCTGGTGGCCGGCATCTATGGCATGAACTTCAAATTCATGCCGGAACTGAACTGGGCCTGGGGCTATCCGTATGGGCTTGCGATGATCGTGGTGACCGCACTGATCCCGTTGGGAATCTTCAAATGGCGTAACTGGATTTGACCGGGCGGATCGAGGTGCGCGAGGCGGATATCACGCGCCTTTCGGTCGATGCGATTGTCAACGCGGCCAATCAGTCCTTGCTGGGAGGCGGCGGGGTGGATGGCGCGATTCATCGCGCTGCCGGTCCGGACTTGCTGGAGGAGTGCCGCACGCTGGGCGGCTGTGCGACCGGACAGGCCAAGATCACCAAAGCATACCGGTTGCCGGCGAAATACGTGATCCACGCGGTGGGGCCGCGCTATCGGGACGGTCGGCATGGCGAGCCGGAGCTGCTGGCGAGTTGCTACACCGAAAGCCTGAAGCTGGCAGTGGCGCATGGAGTGCGGTCCATAGCGTTTCCGGCCATCAGTTGTGGTATATACGGCTATCCGATCCCCGATGCGGCGCGCATTGCGGTAGGGACTGTGGCGAGGCTTGTGGCGACCGAGCCGTCGATCGAGCAGGTGGTGCTGGCGTGCTTTGGCGCCGAGGTGCTGGCAGCGTATCAGGAGGCTGCGCGGGTACTGGGCGTAGCGTGAGGCTCAGTACATCGTCGCCTTGAGCCGCTCGGGGTAGGCGGCGTCCCACGCCGGCCCGTCCATCCGTCCGCGCGTGAGATCCGCCAGGATCGTGCCGCTGCTCGGCAGGCTCTTGCGCTCCACGTGCTTTGCCGGATTCCACAGGTCTGACCGCACCAGCGCCTTCGGGCACTGGAAATACACCCGTTCGACATGCACCATGATCACCGATCGCGGCAGCTTGCCTTGCGCGGGAAAGCGTTCCAACAGAGCGGGATCGACCGATATCTCCGCCCATCCGTTCACCCGCAGGGTCTCGCCCACGCCGGGGATCATGAACAGCAGTGCAATGCGCGGGTCGGTCATCAGGTTGTTCAGGCTGTCGGTGCGATTGTTGCCGCGCCGATCCGGAATCAGCAGCGTGTGTTCGTCCTCGACCACGACGAATCCGGGGGGATCGCCGCGCGGCGACACATCAAGCCCTTCCGGACCGCTGGTCGCTATGATCACGAATGGCGAAGCCTCGATCATCGCGCGATAATGCGGGTGAACGTGGTCGATCTCCTTGGCGATCGCGGCCTCGGACGGTTCGCCATAGAGTTCGCGTAACGCCGTCGTGTCGGTCAGCAGGGTGCCGTCCATTGTCGCCTCAAGCCAAGATTCCTGTCGCTATCGTCACCGGCTTTCTCGGCAGTGGCAAGACCACGCTGATTGGCCGCATCCTGCGCGACCCGGCCTTTGCCCGCACCGCGGTCATCGTCAATGAATTCGGCGAGATCGGGCTGGATCACGTACTGATCGCCAGCAGCGATGAGACACTGCTGGCGCTGACTACCGGCTGCCTGTGTTGCGCGGTGCGGGGCGATCTGGTGGCCACGCTGCTGGATCTTCAGCGCCGGCAAGAGGCGGGGGAGATCGCATATGACAGGGTGCTGATCGAAACCTCCGGGCTGGCCGATCCGGCGCCGATTTTGCACGCGCTGATGACCGACCACGATGTCGCACAGCGGCACGGTCTTGCTGGCGTCACCACGCTTGTCGACACGGTGCATGGCGAGGCCACGCTTGCGCAGCTTGCCGAGGCAAGGCGGCAGGTCGCCCTTGCCGACAACCTGCTGCTGAGCAAGACCGACATGGCCGCGCCGTCCGTTGCGTTGCGCGAGGGGCTGGCAACGCTCAACCCCGATGCGCCGTTGAGCGACACAACCGAAGTCACGCCACCAGCGTTGTTCGTTGAAACAACAGTCAATCGTGACGCTGAATCCTATGCGCGCCACACGGCCGGCATCGAAAGCTTCGTGCTCCAGCGCGAACGTCCGGTTCCGGCGCTGGCGCTGACACTGCTGCTGCAAGCCTTGGCGGAACATTGCGGTGCTCGGCTGCTGCGCGTGAAGGGACTGGTGGCCATCGAGGAGATGCCGGGCCAGCCGGCGTTGATCCATGGCGTGCAACATGTGTTCTCGCCGCCGGAGTTCCTCGAACGCTGGCCATCGGATGATCAGACCACACGCATGGTGTTTATCACGCAAGGCGTGCCACGTTACTTCCCGGTGCGTCTGCTCGATGCGATCGAGCAGGAGGTGCGTGCGGCGATGGAGCAGGCCGGCGACGTGCGCTAGGCTGCGCGGCAAAGCCCGGAGGAAACCATGCGCCGACGCAGCTTCATGCTGGGTGCCGCTACAGCGATGCTCGCGCGTCCTTCAATCGGTGCGACCACACGCACGCTGGTGTTCGTGCCGCAGGCAGCGCTGTCCAGCATTGACCCGGTGTGGACCAGCGCGATGACCGTACGCAACTTTGGGATGATGGTGTTCGAGACGCTGTATGGCCGCGACGAGGCGTTGAATGCCCGGCCGCAGATGCTCGCCGGCGAAGTGATCGAGGACGACGGCAAGCGCCGCACCATGACGTTGCGCGACGGATTGCGATTCCACGATGGCGAGAAGGTGCTGGCGCGCGACTGCGTCGCATCACTGCGGCGCTGGATGAAGCGCGATCCGGTGGGGGCGACAATCGAGGCACGCGTCGATGCGTTGGAGGCACCCAACGACACCACCATCGTCTGGCGGCTGAGCAAGCCGTTCCCGCAACTGCCGCAGGCGCTTTCGAAATTCCAGACCGCGGCGGTGATCATGCCGGCGCGCCTCGCCGCAACCGATCCGTTCAAGCAGATCCCCGAGGCTATCGGTTCCGGTCCATTCCGCTTCCTCGCCGATGAGCAGGTTATCGGCAGTTTCGCCGCGTTCGCGAAGTTCGACGGTTATGCGCCGCGCGATGAACCGCCAAGCTGCACGGCGGGCGGGCATCGCGTGATGCTGGATCGGGTGGAATGGCGGATGATCACCGAGGCCAACACCGCGGCGGATGCGTTGCTGACCGGCGAGATCGATTGGATCGAGCAACCGGTGCCAGATCTGCTGCCGGCCCTGAAGCGCGGCGGTGCGGTGACGGAGCGGCTCGATGCGTGGGGGTTCATCAGCCAGTTGCGGCCGAACCACGTTATGTCACCAACCAGCAATGTGGGGGTGCGGCGCGCGATGATGGCGGCGATCAGCCAGCACGACGTGATGCAGGCGCTGATGGGCGGCGATCCGGGCGGTTCCGTCGTGCCGGTTGGTTTCATGGTGACCGGCAAGCCGGAGGTCGATCAGGCGGGCATCGAGAATGTCACCACGCCGCACAGCGCCGATCAGGTGAAGGCGATGCTGGACAAAGCGGGCTACAACGGTGAGCGCGTGGTGCTGCTGCACACCACGGATCAGCCGTTCCACAATATGTCATCGACCGTCGTGGCGGATGCATTGTCGCGCGTCGGGATGAAGGTCGAGGACCAGGCGATGGACTGGGGTACCACGTTGCAGCGCCGCGGCAGCAAGGCACCGCTCGACAAGGGCGGCTGGTCGCTGTTCACCTCGGTGACGCCGGTGCCTGAATCGCGCGATCCGCTGCTGGCCTCGTTGCTCCGGTCGAACGGCGCGAAGGCGTGGTTCGGCTGGCCAGACGATCCGAAGATCGAACAGATCTATAATGAGTGGCTGGACGCTGGCGATCCGGCCGAGCAGACACGGCTGGAGCGGGACTACGAATTGGCAGCGTGGAATTCGGTGCCGTTCATTCCGCTGGGCCGTTACATGCTGCGGACCGCATGGAGTCCGAAGCTGTCCGGTCCCATGAAGGGACCGGTGCCGGTGTTCTGGAATGTGAGCAAGGGGTAACGCTACAGCTTCTTATACCACGGATGCGCCATTCCCGGTGTCTTCACCCGGAGCGTATAGACAGAAGTACTTGCGGTGAGCAGCAGCGTGCGCAGATCGGGGCCACCGAACGCGATATTGGCGCACACTTCAGGCATTTCGATGATGCCGATTTTGCTGCCATCCGGGGCGAATACCCATACGCCACCGGTTCCGGTGCAGAAGACGCGCCCAGCCTGGTCCACTTTCATGCCGTCCGGCACACCGTTGGTGCCATCGGCTGACATGTCGGCGAACACGCGGCGCCGTATCATCGCGCCACCGGCGTCCAACTCCACCGCGTGGATGTACTGGCACCAGCGCGTATTGGCGATGTAGAGCGTGCGTTCGTCCGGCGATAGCGCGAGGCCGTTTGGGTATTCCACCGGCGCAGCCACGTTGACGGAGCCATCCGGCCCGATACGGTAAACCGCCGCGTCCAACTCGCGTTCCTTAACGGGCACGCGGTAGCCGGGGTCGGTGAAGTACAGCGAACCGTTGGAGTGACAGATCACGTCGTTCGGGCGATTGAGCTTCTTGCCCTCGAAGCTGTCACACAGCGTGCTGACCGAGCCATCCGCCGCAAGGCGCGTCACCATGCGGCCGTCGCCCTCGCAGTTGATAAGCCGGCCTTGCAGATCGAACGTCGTGCCGTTGCCGCCAATCGTCTGGCGCACCACCGTGGGCTGCTGGCCGAGCATCATGCGGTACAGCAGGTTCTGCCGTATATCGACGAAGTACCAGAAGTCTTCGGGATGCCACAGCGGGCCTTCGGTGAACACGAAGCCGCCGGCGACCTTCTGAAGCTGCGTGGTTTCCAGGATGTCGGACAATCCGGCCATGGCACTACCTTTTCGTTTCCCCGGGCTCACCCTACTCTCTCGATCCCCAGGGGTGGAGAGGGTGTTTGGCATGGAACTGATCGACCTCAGCCGAGAGCTGTTTCATCGCACACAGACGCATCCGTCGCACCCCCCGGTCATCGTCACCGTATGGGGCGATCATTCAGAGAAGAAGTATGCGGGGAACACGGTATTCACCTCCAAGGCACTGTCGATCGCACTGTCTGATCACGCCGGCACGCATGTCGATGCGCCGGTGCACTTCGATCCGCGACCTGGCGCATTGTCGATCGACCAGGTGCCGCTGGAGGACTTTTACACGTCGGCGATCTGCCTCGACCTGTCGCACGTTCCTCTGAAGCACGCGATCACGGTGGACGAGATGCAAGCGGCGCTCGACAAATCAGGGCAGGAGATCCGACCGCGCGACACGGTGCTGATCCACATGGCGACCAACGATCGGTTGCTGGGCAAGCCGGGCTACCAGCACGACTTCCCCGGGCTCGCGCTGGAATTGGTGCACTGGCTGGCGGATCGCGGCATCGGCATGTTCGGCGTCGAGGCGATCAGTCCGGCACCGGAAGGCGAACTGAATTATCAGGCGCACATGGCCTGCGCCGAGCGCGGCATCACGCACATGGAATGCCTGGCGAATCTCGACAAGCTGATCGGGCGCGGGCGGTTTCGCTTCATCGGCTTTCCGCTGAAGATACGAGGTGGAACGGCCAGCCCGATCAGGGCGGTGGCGCTGTTCGAGTAAGCCTCATTTTCGGCTTGCCAGGGGCGCGACGAACTGCGGTTCGGTGTCCCAGGGGAACAGGATCCAGGTGTCCTGCGAAACCTCGGTGATGAAGTCGTCCACTGTCACGCGCCCGGCCGGCTTGGCGTACACGGTCGCGAAATGCGCGCGCGGCAACAGGCCGCGCACCATGCGCGCGGTGGTGCCTGTATCCACAAGGTCATCGACAATAAGATAACCTGTGCCATCGCCCGCCGCGGCCGGCGGCTTGATCACCACCGGTGGACCTTTATTCGACTCGGCGCCAAGCGTGCCGGTGCCGTCCGCCCCATAGGTGACAATGGACACGGTCTCGACCAGGCGCACATCCAGTTCGCGCGCGATGATCGCCGCCGGTATCAGTCCGCCGCGGGTGATCGCCACGATGCCGGTGAACGGCGCCTTGTCGATCAGACGCCAGGCCAGCGCGCGCGCGTCGCGGTGCAACTGGTCCCAGGACACCGTGTAGTAATGTGTCGGCATCAGAACAGATTGCCACCGTTCGGCACCTTGAAGTCAGGCTTGATCAGCACGACCGCGCCGTCTCCATCCGGCATGCCAAGCGTCAACACCTCGCTGATGAACGGTCCGATCTGCCGGGGTGGAAAATTCACCACGGCGCAGACCTGCCGCCCGATCAACTGGTCGGTGCGATAATGCACGGTGAGCTGGGCCGAGGAGCGCTTCACGCCGATCTCCGGGCCGAAGTCTATCGTCAGCTTGTAGGCCGGTTTGCGCGCCTGCGGGAACGGCTGAGCGTCGGTGATTGTGCCGACGCGGATGTCCACTCGCTCGAAATCGCTAAAGCCAATTGTCTCAGCCATTGGACGCACTCCAGGTGGTCATGGACCTGTAACCGGCCCATACTGCCCTGACCGCCGAATACTGACCACTGACCTCTGATCTGGAGCCCGAATGCGCGATCACCACCTGGCCGGCCGCAGCCCGGTCTATGCGACACATGGCATGGCCGCTACCTCGATGCCGGCTGCGACCCTGACGGCCCTCGACGTGCTGCGTGCCGGCGGTAATGCGCTCGATGCCGCGGTGGCGGCCACTGCTGTGCTGTGCGTGATCGAGCCGCAGTCCACCGGTATCGGCGGCGACTGCTTCTGCCTCTACGCGCCGGCCGGCGGTGGCAAGGTGATCGCGCTGAACGGCTCGGGCCGTGCGCCCGCTGCCGCAACCATCGACTGGTATGAGCGGCAGGGCATGTCAGCGATCGACAATACGTCGGCGCACGCTGTCACCGTGCCTGGTGCGATCAACGCCTGGGAGACGCTGCTGAAAGCGCACGGGCGCAAGGGGCTGGAGGAGCTGTTGCAGCCAGCGATCCGCTATGCCGCGGACGGGTTTCCTGTGCATCCCGTCGTGGCCTGGGCGTGGCAGGGGCTGGAAGCCAAGCTGCGCAAGAACGGCACGCACACGTTCCTGCCGGGCGGCCATGCGCCTGCCGCCGGCGATACGTTCCGCCAGCCCGGACTGGCCGAGACGTTGCGCGGCATCGCCAGCCGCGGCGCGAAGGCATTTTACGAAGGACCGGTTGCCGCCGACATCGTCGCCACGTTGCGCGAGCGCGGCGGTTTGCACACCGAGGAGGATTTCGCCGCAGGCGCGTCCAACGCCGAGTTCGTCGAGCCGATCACGGTGAACTGGAACGGCTACGATGTGTACCAGTGCCCGCCGAACGGCCAGGGCATTGTCGGGCTGATGATCCTGGGCATGTTGGGTGGATTGAAATCAGCGCCGGATGGGCCATTCGGCGCGTTGCGCTTCCACCGCCACATCGAGGCGGCACGGCTCGCGTATCGCGACCGCGATGCGTTCGTCGCCGATCCGGGGCACGTAGATGTGCCGGTGAAGAAGATGTTGAGCGCCGAGTACCTGGCCGGACTGCGTAAGTTGATCGACGATGGCAAGGCGCTGCATTCACTGCCGTCAGCGGGCGAGGCGCTGCTGCCGCCGCATCGCGATACGATCTATCTCTGCGTGGTCGATAAGGACGGCAACGCGTGCAGCTTCATCAATTCGCTGTTCGAGGGATTTGGTTCCGCGATCCTCGCCGAACGGTCGGGCGTGATGCTGCAGAACCGTGGCTTCGGCTTCCGCGTCGAGCGCGGTCATCCGAACTGCATCGCGCCACGCAAGCGGCCGATGCACACGATCATCCCTGGCATGGTGATGCAGAACGGTCAGGCAGTAATGCCGTATGGCGTGATGGGCGGCCACTTCCAGCCGATGGGCCACTCGCTGTTCCTGACCAACATGCTGGAATACGGGCTGGACATTCAGGAAGCGATCGACCTGCCTCGTTTGTTCCCGCTGAAGGGCAAGGTGCAGGTGGAGCGCGGCATCACGCCCAAGATCTGCGCGGCATTGTCCAAGCTTGGCCACGACATCGAGCATGTCGATCGTCCGCATGGCGGTGGCCAGGCGATCTGGATCGATCGCGCGCGCGGCTGCCTGGTTGGCGGGTCGGATCCTCGCAAGGACGGATTGGCGTTGGGGTATTGAGCCAGCATGACCGAAGCCTGTGACCTGACCGCCATCGAAGCGCGCCGCCTTATCGGGCGGAAGAAGCTGGCGCCGAGCGAGCTGCTGGCAAGCTGCATCGCGCGGATCGAGGCAGTGGACCATGCGGTGAACGCCATGGTGGCACGTGACTTCGACCGCGCACGTGTCACAGCAAAGGCTGCAGACGCCGCAGTGGCGCGTGGCGATGCATTGCCGCCGCTGCACGGCCTTCCTATCGGCATCAAGGACCTGCAGGAGACCGAGGGTCTGCGCACCACGCACGGCAGCGTCATCTTCCGCGACCACGTGCCGAAGGCGGACGAGAGGCTGGTTGCCGCGGTGCGCTCTGCCGGCGCGATTGTCGTCGGCAAGACCAACACGCCGGAGTTCGGTGCTGGCGCCAACACGCGCAACGCGGTCTATGGCGCGACCGGCAACCCGTTCGATCCGGCGAAGTCCTGTGCCGGTTCGTCTGGTGGTTCCGCGGTGGCGCTGGCGGCCGGGATGGTGCCGATATGCTCCGGCTCCGATACCGGCGGTTCGTTGCGCAATCCCGCATCGTTCTGCGGCATCGTCGGGTTCCGGCCGACGCCGGGTCTGGTCGCCAATGAGCGGCGCGGCCTTGGCTGGAGCAATCTGCCGGTCGCCGGGCCGATGGCGCGCACTGTGCCGGATCTGTGCCTGCTGCTCTCAACGATGGTCAGCGACGATACGCGCGATCCGCTGGCGGCGAAGGTGAATGCGGCGGATTACGCAACGCCTGCGCCGATTGATCTGTCGCGTCTGCGCGTCGCGCTGACTCCCGACTTCGGCTTTGCGCCGACCGAGCGGCAGATCGCTGAGGCGTTCGCGGAGAAAACCGGGCTGTTCCGCCACATGTTCGCACGCGCCGACGACACCACGCCGGATTGCGCCGGTGTGGACGAGGCGTTCGAGGTACTGCGTGCGCTGGGCTTCCTTGCCGGACACCAGGAGAAGGTGCAGACGCGGCCGCAGGATGTCGGACCCAATGTGCGCGCCAATGTCGAAGAGGGAATGCGCTATTCGGCCGCCGATGTCGCGCGGGCAGAGGCCTTGCAAACCGCGCTGTATCGCCGCTGGCAGTCGTTCTTCCAGGATTACGATGTGATCCTGACGCCATCGATCACCATCAGCCCACGCTCATGGCGTGAGCTGTTTCCGGCGGAGATCGACGGCAAGAAGACGCGAACCTATTTCCACTGGCTCGCTCTGGCTTATGCGGTGACCGTGCCGGGCCATCCGGCGGTTTCCCTGCCGCTGGGATTGGATCGGCATGGCATGCCGTTTGGATTGCAGATTGTCGGCCCGCGTGGCGGCGATGCGTTCGTGCTGTCGGTTGCGGCCGAATTGGAGGCGATGCTCGCCAGTGATGCACGGACGGCGCGGCCGGTGCCTGATCTGGCGCGGCTGAAGGCGGCGCGGCCTATACGCGAGATGGAGGGGTTTCTCGGGTTCGATTGAACAGAGGTGGCGCGATGGATGATGTGGGAGCCGGATTGAAGGCAGCCGACGCGGGGGCAGCTGCGGTTCGTACGTTGCGAGAAACCATCGAGCGGCCGTTTGCGGACGCGTGCGGCATGCCGGCAACTATCTACACATCGCCGGACGTGCTGGCTCTGGAACAGGAGCGTGTGTTCCGGCGCGAATGGGTCTGCGTCGGGCGGACTGATGCTGTCCCGGAACCTGGCTGTTACCTGACCTACGAAATCGGTGGCCAACCCATCTTCGTTATTCGGGACCAGGCCGGGGCGGTACGTGCCTTCTCCAATGTCTGCCTGCACCGCATGGCGCTCCTGTTGGAAGGACGTGGCCGCACCTCGGCGATCATCTGTCCGTATCACGCATGGACCTATGGGCTGGATGGTGCGTTGCGCGGCGCGCCGCACATGGAGCGTACCGCGGGTTTCCGCAAGGAAGACTACTGCCTGCCCGAATTGCGCACCGATATCTGGCTCGGCTGGATCTACGTCACGCTGAATCCCGATATCGCTCCGGTCGCGCAGCGGCTGTCGAAGCTGACAGACCTTATTCAGCAGTATCAAATGGAGAACTACGTCTCGACGTTCCGCGACGAGCTGGTGTGGAACACCAACTGGAAGCTGCTCGCTGAGAACTTCATGGAAAGCTATCACCTGCCAACGTTGCATCGCGCGACGATTGGGCCGGCGTCGCCGATTGGTGAAATGGAATGCCCGCCTGGCTTCGAGGCGTTCAATTATCACTGGCTGACCAAGGACGCCTCGCTGCCCATCGGCAATGCACATCCGTCCAACACGGTGCTGCAAGGCGACTGGCGGCGGACGGTGGCGTTGCTGGCGATCTATCCGACCCAGCTTATTTCGCTGACGCCGGGATACTTCTGGTATTTGCTGCTGTCGCCGCGTGGCGTCGGGCAGGTGCACATTGTGTTCGGCGGCGGACTTGCGCCGGAGTTCATCAACGACCCGCAAGGACCCGAGCACATGCGGACACTGAAGACTCTGCTCGATGAGGTGAACGAGGAGGATCGGCACGGCGTCGAGATGGTGTTCCGCAATGCACATGCGCCGTTGTCGAAGCCTGGGCATTTCAGCTGGCTGGAACGGCCGAACTACGACTTTGCGCAGTATATTTCCCGGCAGCTTTCGGCCGGCTGACCTTCCGCTCGCGCGGGGCGGTTACAGATCCTTCGACAGACGCAGCGCGTCGTAGATCGCGGCGTGGATGTTGCGGCTGGCGACCGCGTCGCCGATACGGAACAGGCGAAAGGTGCCAGCCGGGTTGCGCGTCACGGTTTGCGGAAGGCCACCGATCAGCGCTTCGTAGTCCACCTCGCCGAGATTGACCGATGACGGGCGCAGCGCTTCGTAAAGTTCGGTTATCGGCAATGTGCCATGCTCGACCACGACCTGATCGACCGAGCGTTCGAACAACTCCGGACCATGATCCGAACCGATGGTGGCGCGCAGGCCGTTCCCGTCGCGCTGCACGGAGACCACGCGGGCGTTGATGGTGATCCGCACATCGTGGCGGTGGAACACTTCGGCATAAGCGGCATGGTTCAAGCCGCCAATCTCCGGCGCGAAATAGCGTTCCGGCGTGACGATTTCCACCGTGCTGCCGGCTTCAGCCAGGAACTCGGCCGCCTGCATGCCTGGATGCGCGCCGTTGTCGTCATAAACCAGCACGCGCTGCGCCGGCTTGGTTGATCCGGACAGGATGTCCCAGGTGGAGACGACAAGATCGCTGCCGGCTTGGATTATCTCGGTATTCGGCACGCCACCAGTGGCAAGGAACACAATGTCGGGCTTTTCGGCCAGCACATCGTCGGCGTGCGCGTAGGTGGAGAAATGCAGTGTGGCCCCGTGCGCGGCGATGCGTTGCATGCGCCAGTCGATGATACCGATGAGTTCCTTGCGGCGCGCGGCTCGGGCAGCGAGCAGTATCTGGCCACCGGGCTGGTCGGCTGCTTCAAAGACGGTGACGCTATGGCCGCGCGCGGCACAGACCCTTGCCGCTTCAAGGCCGCCCGGGCCGGCGCCGACGACCACCACCTTGCGGAACGGACCCTCGCTCCGCTTGATGATATGCGGCATCGTCGCTTCGCGGCCGGTTGCCGGATTGTGCACGCAGACCGCGTCATTGCCTTCGTAGATACGATCGAGGCAATAGGTGGCGCCGACGCAGGGCCGGATTTCATCCTCGCGTCCCTCCATCAGCCGGCGCCCGATATAAGGCTCGGCGATATGCGCGCGCGTCATGCCCACCATATCGAGCTTGCCCGCGGCGATGGCGTGACGCGCGGTTGCTACATCCTGGATGCGCGCGGCATGGAACACCGGGAACTTCGTCGTCTCGCGCACCTCGCCGGCAAAGTCGAGATGCGGGGCGTTCCGCATGCCATGGATTGGAATGATGCGGCGCAGGGCTGCATCCGAATCCATATGGCCGCGGATGACGTTGAGGAAATCCACCTTGCCGGATGCGACAAGCCGTTGGGCGATCTCGATGCCTTCCGCGCGCGACAGGCCGATGTCCCAATCCTCGTCGGCAACCAGGCGGACACCGACAATGAAACGTGGATCGGTCGCTGCGCGCACCGCATCCAGCACACGGCGGATGAAGCGCAGCCGATTGTCCAGGCTCCCGCCATAGTCGTCGGTGCGCTGATTGGTGGCGGGCGACCAGAACTGATCGGGCAAATGACCGTAGGCTTCGATCTCGATGCCATCCAACCCGGCGGCTTCCATGCGCTGCGCCGCCGTGGCGTAGTTGCCGACGACGCGCGCGATGTCCCAGTCCTCGATGACCTTCGGAAACGCGCGATGCGCCGGCTCGCGCACCGGCGATGGCGCGAGCACGGGCAGCCAGTCGGCCTTGTTCCATGCGGTGCGGCGGCCGAGATGCGTGAGCTGGATCATCACCGCGGTGCCATGCTCGTGGCAGCCGTCGGAGAGGCGCCTCATCCAGGGAACGATTTCGTCCTTATAGGCTAGCAGGTTGCCGAATACCGGCGGCGAGTTCGGCGCCACGACGGCGGAGCCGGCGGTCATGGTCAGTGCAATGCCACCCTTGGCCTTTTCGACGTGATACAGCCGGTAGCGATCCTTCGGCATCCCGTCTTCCGAGAACGACGGTTCATGCGACGTGCTCATCAGCCGGTTGCGCAGCGTCAGGTGCCGGAGCTGAAATGGCTGCAGCAGCGGATCCTTGGCGGGATCGATGTTCATGCGGCCTCAGCCGGCGGCGGCTTTTTGCAGAATCTCATCCGGCGTTGACGACACCACCTCGACGTATTTCGGCACGAAGCGGCGACCTTCGATCAGCTTGATGAATTCAGGCTTGATCTGCTCGGCCAGGATACGCCTGATGCGCGCGTGTTCCTGGATGTCCGCCCATTCGGCAATCAGAAAGAAGCGCTGCGGATCCTCGGTATCGCGGCACAACACGCCGTCCTTCACCTGAGCCGCCGATTTGTGCATTGGATTGCCGTCGGAATAGTCGAATTCCTCGAACAGCCGGATGAATTCATCCTCGTGTCCTGCCTCCACGCGGAAATCGTAGATGTGCAGAAAATTGCCTCGTTTTGCCAATGGTTCCTGTGCCATCGCAGCCTCCTTGGAGCGGCGCCAGTGATCAGCTAATAGTCTGGACGCAAACGCGGAGGATGGGAATGACTGACGGCCTGGTATGGCCAGACGAGGGGCTCCGCCGGATCCCCGACTGGGTCTATACCGACGAGACGATCTATCAGCGCGAGGTGGAGCGGATCTTTCATGGCCGCACCTGGAATTATGTCGCGCTGGAGGCCGAGGTCGCGAACCCTGGCGATTACATCCGCTCCAACGTTGGTCCGACGCCTGTGGTGGTCGCGCGCGGCGCCGATGGCGCGATCCATGTGGTGGAGAATTGCTGCGCGCACCGTGCCGCCGAATTCTGCCGCGAACTGAGCGGCAACGTGAAGGAGTTTGTTTGTCCGTACCATCAGTGGACGTATGAGCTGACCGGTGCGCTGCGCAGCGTGCCGTTCCGCCGCGGAGTTGCCGGCAAGGGCGGCATGCCCGAGGACTTCGATTTGTCGCAGCATGGGCTGCGGCGGCTGAACGTCACCACGCATCGTGGCGTGGTGTTCGCGTCCTATGCCGACGATATGGAGCCGCTGGCGGAGTACCTCGGGCCGGAGATCCTGCGTGAGTTTGAGGCGACGTTCGATGGCCGCAAGCTGTGCGTGCTAGGCCATTACCGGCACACGCTGCCGGGAAATTGGAAGCTTTACCACGAGAACCTCAAGGACCCGTATCACGCGACACTGCTGCACACGTTCCTGGTGACGTTCGGATTGCTGGTCGCTGGCAATCGCTCGCTGATGCTGGCGGACGAGTCAGGACGGCACGGGGTGATGTGTTCCGCCAAGTCCGACGCGACCAAGGTTGCCGGCGAGCTTCGTGCGGAGATGCGCGCCTACAAGGAGGGCATGACGCTGGCCGATACGCGGCTGATGGACTTCGTCGACGAGTTCGACAGCCCGTGGTCGGTGACGATGGCGACGATTTGGCCGAACCTGATCGTGCAGCGCGAGATGAACACGCTGGGCATTCGCCAGATCGTGCCGACGGGGCCGCACGAGTTCATCATGAAATGGACGATGTTCGGCTTCGAGGGCGACGACGAGGCGATGACGCGCCACAGACTGCGGCAGGGCAACCTGATGGGCCCCGCGGGCTTTCTTGGTTTGGAGGACAACGAGGCAATCAAGTTCGTGCAGGACGGCATGAAGGAAGTGCCGGACGGCGAGCATGCCGTGGAACTGGACCCCGATACAGAGGAAGGCACGACCGATACGCTGATCTCGGAGGCAGCGATCCGCGGCATGTACCGGCATTGGCGCGAAGTCATGGGTGTTTGACGCGATGCAGGCAACCTATACCGATGCTCGCTTGGCAGCGTTACTGTTGCATCACGAAATCGAACAATTCAACGCCCGTTATGCGACGGCGCTAGACGAACAACGTCTGCCGGATTGGGTCGAGATGTTCGCTGATGACGCGTTCTATCTGGTGACGTCGCGCGAGAACGCGGACCAGCGGCTGCCGGTCGGACTGATCTACTGCGAAGGCAAGGCGATGATCCGTGATCGCGCTTTCGCGCTGGAAAAGACTTCGATGTTCGCGCCGCGTTATCTGCGGCACATCATCGGCAACCTAGTCGTCACCGGTGAGCAAGTCGATGGAGACATCCGCGCCCAGGCGAACTACGTGGTGTTCCAGGTGCTATTCGACCGGCCGGACGCGACGCTGCACCAGATCGGCAGCTATCACGATGTGTTCTGCCGCACCGACGCGGGACTTAAGTTGAAAGAGCGGCGCTGTATCTACGATAACCTGCTGGTGCCGAACGCGCTGTGCATTCCGGTGTGATGGAACACTCCGGCATTGGCGCACGAGTTCGCCGCAAGGAGGATGCGCGTCATCTGCACGGCCGCGGCTGTTTCGTCGGCGATATCCATATGGCCGGCATGCAGGACGTGGCGTTCGTGCGCAGTCCGTTGGCGCATGCGCGCATCCTGCATCGTGGCAAGCCGCAGGGTCATGAGGACAGCGTGTTTTTCGCGGACGACCTGACGGGCGTTTCGCCGATTGTCACGCGGTCGGCGTTGCCGGGCTACAAGGTATCGGAATATCCGCCGTTGGCGACCGAACGCGTGCGCTATGTCGGTGAGCCAATCGCGATGTGCGTCGCGGATAATCGCGCGCACGCCGAGGACCTCGCCGAACTGGTCCAGGTGGAATACGAGGAGCTGCCGCCCATCGCCTCCTGCGCGGCAGGCCGCGCCTCGGGTGCCGCGTTGCTGCACGAGCACTGGGGCGACAACCTGTTCCTGGAAACCACCATCGAGAGCGGCTTCGGTGACATAGCGACACGCGCTCCAGTGAAGGTGGAACTGGAACTGTCATGCGCGCGCCAGGTGATGCATCCGATGGAAGGGCGCGGCCTGCTGGCATGGTGGGATCATCGCGCACATCAGCTTGTGGTGCAGAGTGCCACCCAGGTACCGCATCTGATCCGCATGGGCCTGGCGGAGATGCTGAACATCCCGCAGGCGGATATCCGTGTTGCCGCGCCTGATGTCGGTGGTGGCTTTGGCTACAAGTGCCTGCTGCAGCCCGAGGACGTCGCGGTCGCTTGGCTGGCTCTAACCCGGAAGACGGCGTTCCGATGGCTGGAGGATCGGCGCGAGCATCTGGTCGCCGGAGCCAATGCGCGGCAGCACCATTATCTGCTGACGGCCTATGCTGACGAGCGCGGCCGAATGCTGGGACTGGATGCGGAAGTGTCGGTGGATACAGGTGCCTATTCGGTTTGGCCGTTCACCGCCTGTCTTGAAGCCGCGCAGGCGGGCGGAAATCTGCCTGGCCCGTATGACCTGAAGGCGTACCGGTGCAAGGTATTTTCCGTTGCAACGAACAAGCCGCCGTTCGCGCCGTATCGTGGCGTGGCACGGCCGGGCGTGTGCTTCGCCATCGAACTGACGATTGACGCGATAGCCAAAGCTGTGGGCCGCGAGGCCTGGGAAGTACGTGCCGAAAACCTCGTGCCTGGGTCGGCGATGCCGTACGTCAACATTACCGGCAAGCGCTATGACAGCGGCGACTATCCAGCGTCGTTGATCACGGCGAAGGACATGATCGGATTCGATGCCCACCGTGCTGGCCCCTCGCGCGATGCGGACGGCCGTTATCTCGGTGTCGGCTTTTCGACTTATACGGAGCAGACCGCACACGGCACGAAGGTGTTCGCCGCATGGGGATTGCCGTTGGTGCCGGGCTACGACCAGGCGCATGTGAAGCTGACGCCGGATGGCGCGCTGGAAGTGAAGGCCGGTGCGAACACGATCGGGCAGGGCTTGGAAACCACACTGGCGCAGATTGCGCATGAGATGACCGGGGTGCCATTCGACGCGATCCGCGTGACGCTGGGCGATACGGCGACCACACCATTTTCCACCGGTGTCTATGCCTCGCGCGGCATTGTCATGGCGGGTGGTGCCGTGTCGCGGGCGGCCGATGTGGTGGCGCAGCGCATCAAGGCGATCGCGGCACATCTGCTGCAGTCCAGCATTGATGACGTGGCGTTCCGCGACGGGCGCATCCATGCCGGCAGTGCGAGCGTGAGCTATGCCGATATCGGCCAGGCCTGGTACGCTCGACCCGACCAATTGCCCGATGACGTCAACACGGCGGGTCTGGAAGTGACGGAAGGCTACAAGCCTGCTGTCGATACCGGCCTGTTCTCTTATGCGACACATGCCGCACGTGTGGCCGTGGATGCCGAGACCGGATTGGTCGAGATCCTCGACTATGTCATCGCGGAAGACTGCGGCCGCATGGTGAATCCAATGATCGTTGAGGGTCAGGCGCATGGCGGCGCAGCCCAGGGCGTCGGCACGGGACTGTTCGAGGAATGCCCCTACGACGCGAACGCACAGCCGCTTGCTTCGACGCTGATGGATTATCTGCTGCCCGGCCCAACGGAATTACCGAAGTTCCGAGTGCATCATACAGAAACTCTGTCGCCGCATTCCGCGCACGGCATCAAGGGCGTTGGCGAAGGTGGGGCGATCGCGCCAGCCGGCGCACTGGTAAATGCGATCAACGATGCGCTGGCGCCGCTGGGTGCCGTACTGCGCGATATTCCCGCCACGCCGAAGCGCATTCTCGCGGCGATCCGCGCCGCGGCATGAAGGCAGCGGTGTTCGAGTACGTCCGTGCGCAGAGCGTTCCTCACGCCGTCGAGCTAATGCAAGCAGACGATGCGCGCGTGTTGGCTGGCGGGCAATCACTGGGACCGATGCTCAATCTCCGTCTGGCCAGACCAGCTACGCTGGTGGATATCAAACGGATTGCATCGCTGCGCACGCTGGAAGCGGACGACAAGGTGCTGCGTATCGGCGCCTGCTGGACACATGCGGAGATCGAGGACGGCGTAGTGCCGGATGTGACGCGTGGCCTGCTGCCAGAGGTTGCGCGTGGCATCGCATATCGTGCCGTACGCAATCGTGGCACTCTTGGTGGCAGCCTGGCACATGCAGATCCGGCGGCGGATTGGATTACCGCGATCGCGGTGCTGGGCGCGGAAGTCATCGTGCATGCGCCGGGAAGTCAGTTGCGCCGCTGTGCTGCCGACGCATTCATGCAAGCCGGTTTCGTCACCGATCTGAATCGCGGTGAACTGATCGTGGCGATCGAGGTGCCGCGGCTGTCTGCATCTGCAAGCTGGGGCTATTACAAGATCTGCCGCAAGCGCGGCGAGTTCGCCACCGCGATCGGCGCAGCGGTGATCGACGAAGCACACGGCATTGCACGCGTGGTAAGTGGCGCGACGTCGGGCAAACCGTTGCTGCTGCCAAAGACAGCGGCTCGTTTAGCGGGCGCTGGGGTCGATGCAGCGATATCTGTCGTCGCGGAGGAGCTTGGCGCGCTGCTCGATCAGGCGGATGTGCATATCGTCGCTGTGAAGCGCGCATTGCGACAGCTTGCATGACCCCAGTCACGCTGACGATCAATGGCCGAACGGTGCAGGCGCTGGTGGAGCCGCGTACGCATCTCGCTGACTTCCTGCGCGAGCACCTGCATCTGACCGGCACTCATCTCGGCTGTGAGCAGGGCGTGTGCGGTGCGTGCACCGTGAGTCTCGACGGTATTCCGCAGCGTTCCTGTATTGCCTACGCGGTCGATTGCGACGGTGGCGACATCCGCACTATTGAAGGGTTCGACGATGATGGGTTGATGGCTGAGTTGCGCGAGGCTTTTTCGGCGCATCATGCCTTGCAATGTGGGTTCTGCACGCCGGGCATGCTGATCACTTCACGCGATATAGTTATGCGCCTCGGTGACATCAACGATGCGCGCATCCGCGAGGAGCTGTCCGGCAATCTCTGTCGATGCACCGGCTATGTCGGCATCGTCAACGCGGTACGCGCTGTCGCTGTGAACAAGCAGCCAGCGGTGCAGACCGCCAACCCCATCGTCGCGCAGCAGCTCCAACCGGTTGCTGCGGCCGTTGTGGCGGCGGCACCGCCGATACCGGTCGCGCGTGTATCCGCCGGTGATGCGACCTTGACCGAGAGCGTCATGGTCAATGCGACGCCCGACGCGGTGTGGGCAGCCCTCGCCGATGTCAGCCGCGTCGCGTCGTGTGTGCCCGGTGCGGAAATCACCGAAATCGAGGGAAACGATTTTGCCGGCCATATGCGCGTGGCGCTTGGTCCGATCAAAGCATCGTTTGCCGGCCGTGGTGTGATGACACGCGATGAGGCAACCCGTCAGGGCACGATCGCCGGACAGGGGCGCGATAACAGTTCCGGTTCGCTGGCGCACGGCGAGGCACGATTTGCCGTGCGGGAGCCGGGGAGCGGTGACGGCGGTGCGATCATCGACGTGACGTTGTCCTGGCGTCTTTCCGGCATGTTGGCGCAGTTCAATCGGCCCGCATTGGTTGGTGCGGTGGTGAAGCAGCTTGCCGTGGCGTTTGCCAAGAATTTGGAAGCACTGATCGCTGGCGATAACCCACAGACTGCGAGGCCGCTTGGCTTGTTCGCCCTGCTTTGGACGATCATCAGGACACGTTTGTTCCGACCTTGATGCGGGCCGGCGCCCGCACTTGTAAGAGACGGGCAGACGCGCCGATACTCCCTAGTGCAACAAACAAACGTGGGGGATAGCATGGCACGGGTTATCGGACGCCGGACGCTTTTCTCGGGCGCAGCCTTGGGCGGTATCATGCTCGCTGGTCTGCGCAGCAGAGCTGGCTTCGCCGCACCCAGCTTCAAGACAGTCTCCCCTGGTGTGCTCACCGTGGCGATCAACGGCGATATGCCGATGACCAGCGTGAAGGACGGCAAGCTGATCGGCACCGACGGCGAGATGATCTCAATGATCGCGCAAAAGCTGGGTTTGGAAGCCAAGCCCTCGCTGATGGAGTGGTCGGCCACAGTAGAGAGTGTGCGCACCGGGCGCACCGATATCATGCTGGGCAACATGGGTTGGACGGCTACGCGCGCCAAGGTGATGCTGATTACCGACGCCATCTATTATCCCGGCACCTTTATCACGATGAAAAAGGACGTGCCGCTCGACAAGGTGACAATTGGCGACATGAAGGGCCGGAGTATCGGCACGGTCACCGGCTTCACCATCGTTCCGGAAATGAAGAAGGTCCCAGGTACTACCGACGTCAAGCTGTACGATACCAGCGATGCGTGCATTCGCGACGTGGTGGCCGGACGGTTGGACTTCGGAATTCTCGACGCACCAACCGTTGATTACATGATCCTGCAAAACCCCAGTTGGGGGCTGAAACAGATCCCGGTTGTGCACGACGATGCATTCCCGCAGCTTACCAGCAAGCAGCACACCGTGATGGGCATGAACCAGGACAACCATGACCTGTTCGATGCAGTGAATGCGGGTGTGGCCTGGTTGTGGAAGAGCAAGACAAATGTCGAACTGCTCAAGAAATACGGTGTGAGCAACGCTGACTATTTGGTGCCGCCGCCGGTCAATCCACGGATTGGTGTCGATCGTGACGACAAGGGCGGCCTGGTGGGCGCGGGTGCCCATGCAGTAAAAGACTACTCGTCGCTGTTCGCCTGAACGATGCCGGTTGATGCAGGCCGACCACCGCTGCTGCAAATCGTCGGCCTGCACAAACGGTTCGGCGCGCTTGAGGTGCTGCGCGGCGTCGACCTTGCCGTGCAACCGGGCGAGAAGCTGTCGATCATCGGACCTTCCGGCTCGGGCAAAACGACCTTGCTCCGTTGCATCAACTGGCTGGAACGTCCAAGTGACGGCGAGATCCTGATCAACGGCCAGCCGATCGGCGAGAAGCGGTCGGGCGACCGGCGTGTCGACATGCGTGATGTGGAACTGGCACGGATGCGTGCCCGCATCGGCATGGTATTCCAGCGCTTCAACCTGTTCCCGCATCTGACGGCGCTGGACAATGTCGCGGTTGGGCCGATCAAGGTTCTGCGCCAGCCGGCGGCGGATGCGCGCCGCGACGCGCTGGCACTGCTGGAGAAGGTTGGTCTGGCGCACAAGCGTGACGTCTATCCGGATATGCTGTCCGGCGGCCAGCAGCAACGTGTCGCCATTGCCCGTGCGTTGGCGATGCAGCCGGCATTGATGCTGTTCGATGAGGCAACCTCGGCGCTCGATCCGGAGCTGGTCGGCGAAGTACTTACCGTGATCCGTCAGCTTGCCGCCGAAGGCATGACGATGCTCATCGTCACGCACGAGATGCAGTTCGCGGAAGATATCTCGGACCGGGTGATCTTCATGGATCACGGGCAGATCGTCGAGGAAGGACCGCCGCATCACATCTTCCGTGCTCCGGAACATGCACGCACACGCGCCTTCCTGCGAGCGGTGATTGATCGGCAGGTCTATCCGGCGAGTGCCGCATGACCGGTGATCCGTGGGTACGCTTCGCGGAGCAGTTTCCCTATGTGATGGAGACACTGCTGCTGGGCGTGGAGATGACCATAATAGTCACGCTCGGAGGCTTTGTTGTCGCAGTCGTGCTTGGCATGCTTGGCGCGATGTTGCGGACAGCACGCATGCTGCCCGCTCGTATGGTTGGCACGCTGTACGTCGATGTGTTTCGCGCCGTGCCGGTGCTGACGCAGCTGTTCATCATATACTTCGGGCTGGCAGAGCTTGGCGTGAAGCTTGATCCGATACCGGCCGCGATCATCGGATTCGGCATAAACGGCGGCGCTTACCTGACCGAGGTATTCCGCGCAGGCATCCAGGCAGTTCATGGCGGACAGAATGAGGCGGCATTGGCTATCGGTATGACACGCTGGCAGGCGCTTCGCATCATCATCCTGCCGCAGGCCATGCGCATTGTCGTGCCGCCACTCGGCAACTTCGCGATCGGACTGCTGAAGGATACGTCGGTTGCTTCGTCGGTTGCAGCACCCGAGCTGAGCTTTCGCGCCCATATGCTGGTCGATCAGACATATCTCAGCACGCAGATCTATCTGACGGTCGCGGTGCTGTATCTCGCCATGAGCCTGCCCCTGTCGCGGCTCGTGCATAAGACGGAGCGCCGGCTGGCGCGCGGCCGGGCGGCGTGAGCTGGGACGATTTCATCGAATGGCTACCGCAATTACTGGTCGCCGCCGGTGGAACGCTGAAGATGACGGCGCTGGCCTATCTGGTTGCGATCTCGGCGGGGCTCCTGCTCGCGCTGGGACGGCTATCTCGTCGTGCCTGGGTGGCTGCTGCTGCCACCTGGTATGTGGAGCTCGTACGCGGCACGCCAGCCCTGACACAGCTCTTCCTGATCTATTTCGGTCTCGCCTCCATCGGGATCGCACTTCCAGCTTTTGTGGCAGCCGTGGCCGGCCTTGGATTGAACTACGCTGCCTACATGTCCGAGGTATATCGCGCAGGCATCGCGGCGGTGCATCGTGGCCAGCGCGAGGCGGCGCTTGCCATCGGCATGACCAATGCGGTGGCGATGCGCAACATCATCTTGCCGCAGGCGCTGCGCATCATTGTGCCGCCAATGGCAAACTATGCCGTGTCACTGCTGAAGGACACGTCCGTCGCTTCGCTGATCTCCGCGCCGGAATTGATGTTGCGTGCGCGTGATCTCAGCAGCGAGTATTTCATGCCCATGGAACTGTATCTGCTGGCGGGTGCAATGTACCTGGTGATGGCGTATCCACTGGGTAAGGGTGCGCACTACCTTGAAGTGCGGATGGGCAAAGGCCGCGTGGCAAGCTGAGGAGCGGGACATGATCGACACGGTGGAATGTGTGGTGATCGGGTCAGGATCGCTGGGGTCAAGCGTTGCCTTCCATCTGGCAAAGAGCGGCAAGCAGGTGGCGCTCGTGGACAAGCACGCGCTGGGATCGCAGACCTCGCCACGCGCGGCTGGGCTTACGTCGCAGGCACGAGGCACGGATCTGATGACGGCGCTCGCCAAGCGGGCGGTGCGCAAGATCGAAGCGTTCAAGCAAGAAACAGGCGAGGACCTGGTATTTCATCAGCCTGGTGCGCTGAAGATTGCTCGGCTGCCGGAGCATGTCGAGCAACTGAAAGACGAAGTCGAGCGCGGGCGGCGCATGGGCACAGGCATTGAGATGATCTCGCCGGCCGAGGCGAGGGCCAAGAATCCGTTCCTGGAAACCACGGGTATTCTGGGTGTGATCTATTCGCCTACTGACCTGTACCTGGAACCTTCGCAGATTCCCAATTGCTATGCGCGTGCGGCTGGTAAGTTGGGTGTCACCATGCTGCCCAACACGCTGGTGACCGGTATCGCCGTGCAGAACGGCTCGGTACACGGAGTGGAAACCGAGCGTGGCACCATCAAGTGTGAGACGGTGGTGGACGCGGCCGGCGCCTGGCTGCGCTCGGTCGCGGCGCTGTCGGGTGCCGCGGTTCGCATGGTGCCGACGCGCCATCAGCTGCTGATCACCGAACCGATCGATGGGGTCGATCCCATGCAGCCGATCACCCGCGTCATCGACGTCAACGTGTATGTGCGGCCGGACGAAGGAGGGCTGATGCTGGGGGGCTACGAGCAAAACCCGCTACAGTACGACGCTGGCGCTTTGCCGGCGCGTTTCGACATCGCCGATCTGCCACTGGACCTTGGCGTGCTGCGCGGCTTTGCAGACTCAGTCCGCGAACAGTTGCCGGTATTCCAGCGGGTACCGGATGAGATCAAGTTGCGTGTGCATCGCGGTGGCTTGCCGACAATGACGGCGGATGGCGAGCACACGGTTGGTCCGGTGTCAGGTGTACGAGGCTTGTACGTTGCCGGCGGTTGCTGTGTGGGGGGGCTCTCGATCGCACCGGCGATCGGCGAAGTGCTGGCGGCATGGATAGTGGATGGCAAAGCTCCGATGGACCTGTCGCCTTTGGCGCCCGGACGAGAGGGTACGATGGGCGAGGATGCTCTGAAGGCTGCGTGCCGTTTGCAGTATTCGCATCACTACTGGAACCACATGCCGCAGGCGTAAATGACGAACCAACTCTTCACCGCGGACCTGAAGCTGACGCCATACTGGTGGGACGGCGTGCCGCGACCGTCGCTGCCCGCGGTTGCGCCGCCGGCCAAGGCGGATGTTGTCATCATCGGCTCGGGCTACACAGGACTGAGTGCGGCACTGCAGACCGCGCGCGGCGGGCGCGAAACCGTGGTGCTGGACGCGGAAGACGCCGGTTTCGGCTGCAGCACGCGCAATGGCGGGCAGATCTCCACCAGCATAAAGTCGGGATATGACGAACTGGCGCGCCAATACGGCACGGAGCGCGCGTTTCGCATCGTCAAAGAGGGCCGCAGCTCGCTGGCATGGGTCGGTGAATTCATTGCCACGGAAGGGATCGACTGCGATCTCCGCCGGGCGGGACGTTTCCATGCGGCGCACAACCCCGCACGCTATGAAGCCTTGGCACAGCGTCTGTCCCACCAGCCGAAGGGACTGGAGGTCGAAGGGCACATGGTGCCGCGCGCCGAGCAACGCAGCGAGCTTGGTACCGATGCGTATTTCGGTGGCATCGTCTATCCGCACCATATTTCGGTCAATCCGGCACGTTTCCATCAAGGTATCCTGGATCGTGTACTGACGGCCGGCGCCTCGGTGATACCGCATTGCGCCGCGACCGCGATCGATCGGGATGGCAGCGGGTTTCGGGTGCGCACAGCACGGGGTGTCATCGCTGCCCGCAATGTCGTCGTTGCTACGAACGGGTATACCGGTGCACTGACACCTTGGCTGCGGCGCCGGGTGATCCCCATCGGCAGCTATATCATCGCCACGGAGCCTCTGCCGAAGGAGACCATGGCGCGATTGATGCCGAGAGACCGCGTCGTCAGCGACTCACGCAAGATTGTGTATTATTATCGTGCCTCCCCAGATGGCCAACGCATCCTGTTCGGCGGCCGTGTTTCGTTCAGCGAGACCGATCCTCGCATCAGCGGGCCGCGGCTGCATGCCGACATGGTGAAGATCTTTCCGGAACTTGCGACGGTGCGGATCAGCCATTCGTGGATGGGATTTGTCGCCTACACGTTCGACGAGATGATGCGCGCCGGCGAGCATGACGGCATCCACTATGCGATGGGTTACTGCGGCTCCGGTGCCGGCATGGCTGGGTATCTAGGCATGCGCGTTGGCCAGCAGGTGCTCAGCCTGAAGGAAGGCGCGACTGCTTTCGACGATCTGCCATTCCCGACCCGGCCGTTCTACACGGGCAATCCGTGGTTCCTGGCGCCATCGGTCATGTACTACCGATGGTGCGACCGCCTCGGCCGGTAGTCCGCGACGCCTGCGTGGACTGACTTGATTGGCGAATGCGCGCAAGCGAGCGGTGCTGCGCCTATTGTGCTTCGCGCCGGCGCCGTTCGCGGAAAGCGATGTAGATGCCTGATGCGATGATCACGCAGGCGCCGAACCAGGTCCAAGCATCGGGAAAATTGTCGAACAACAGATAGCCAAGCACGACGGAACCGAGGAGTTCGATGTAGCCGAGCGGTGCGATCACCGCTGCGGGACCAAGCTGAAAGGCGCGGATGATGAGATAGTGACCGAAGCCTCCTAACAGACCGAGGCTGCTGAACAGCAAGCCATCCAACAAGCTGCGCGGCATGACGAACACAAATGGCATCAGCACGGTCATCACCAGTGAGCCGAGCAGGGCAGCAAAAATGATACCGGTCGCGGCGCTGTCATAGGTGCCGACCCAGCGGGTGCCGATCTGGTAGAGCGCGTAGATGACGGACGACAGCAGGATCAGCAAGACGGCGGGGTCGTTAAATCCGGTCTGTGGCCGGATCACCATCAGCATACCGACAAACCCGACCATCACAGCGCTCCACCGGCGCCAGCCGACGCTTTCGTGCAGCATCGGCACGGACAAGGCTGTGACGATGAGCGGCGAGGTGAAGCCAATCGCGGATGCAGTGGCGAGCGGAATGTGGCCGATGGCTATGACAAACACCAGATTGCTGGCCAGCATCGCCAGCGAACGGCCAATCTGCGCAAGCGGACGGCGTGTGCGGAACAATGCCCAGCGATATTGCGGCAGGAACACCACGAGCATGACGAGCAGATGGCCGGTGAAGCGGGCCCAGGTGATTTGCATCGCCGGGTAATTGTCGGCCAGCAGCTTCACCGCCGCGTTCATGAACGGGAAAGTGGAAACGCCGGCACACATCAGCAGAATGCCGCGCAGGATGTCGGATATTGGTGGCACGATCAGATGATCTTCCGCTCCCGGAACTCGTGTATTTGTTCGGCGCTGTAGCCGAGTTCGGCCAGAACATCCTGGTTATGGGCGCCGAGTTCCGGTGCGATGCCGATGCGCGCGGGGGTTTCCGAGAACTGCCACGGAGTGCCATGCACCTTCAGCGTCTTGCCGTGCCTGGGGTAGTCCACCTCGGCGACATAGCCGTTCGCCAGCACATCCGGGTCGTTGGACGCTTCCAGCAATGTGTTTATTGGCGCCGATACAATGTCAGCGGCACGCAAGCGGGCAACCCAATCGTCGCGAGGTCCCGTCGCGAACAACTCGTCCAGTCTGCGCAGCAAAGTCACCCGCTGCTCGTCGGATGCAACTATGACGCCAAGATCGGCGAAACCATCGTGTTCGAGTGCGTCATAGAAGCCAAGTGCAGTCATCGCTGTCTTCCACTGCCGCGCGCCGTTCAACTGGAACACCAGCGGCTTACTGTCGCGATCATTGAAGCTGGCGCTGAGGCCTGGATGTGTTGGCGTGCCCGTCACGCGCGCCTGGCCGGTGACCGGATTGCGGTCGCGCCACATGGTGGTTGTCAGCGTCCAACCCATCAGCCTGATCTGTCCGCCGAGCAGCGAGCAATCAACCTTCTGACCGACCCCGGTGGCCCGCGCATGGGTCAGCGCTGCCAGCGCGCCGCCAAACGCCAGGATAGCACAGGTTTCATCGGCAACTGACACGATGCCGGTGCGCAGAGGCTGGCCCGGTGTCGAATACGCTTCGGCAATGCCGCCCAATGCCTGCGCCATCGAGTTGGTGCCTGGCAGATCGGCATGCGGACCATTGGGCCCGTAACCAGAGATCGACATATAAACCAGCCGCGGATTGACCTTGCGTAAGTCTTCGTAGCCGAAGCCATTCTTCTCGGCCGCGCCGGGACGGAAGTTCTGACCGAAAATTTCAGCCTGCGCGACCAGGCGATGCAGTATCTCGCGGCCCTCCGGCAATTTCAGGTTCAGCGTGACGCTCTTCACGCCGCGGTTGTTGGTCTCGAAATAGGTGCTGGGAAAACCGGGCAGCACACTGGTGCCGCGCGACGTGTCGCCACCATCCGGCACCTCGATCTTGATCACCTCGGCGCCAAGGTCCGCCATCAGCATATATGGCACGGTGCCCGCCTGTGCGGTGGAACACGCCACGACCTTGACGCCTTGCAATGGCCCATGCGGTGCGGTCATGCGCAGTATTCCCCCAGGGTTTGACCGGCTGGGAAAATTCACCCAGCGTCGCTGCCGTCATACGCTAACGAAGGGAGAACGGCCATGGGTTTCACCGTCCAGCACGTCCACATCAAGACACACGATCCGAAGCAAACGGCGCAGTTCTACATCGACAACTTCGGGGCCAAGCCGAAGGGCGAAATCCCAGGCCGCGGCTTCATGGTCGATCTTCATGGGACGCAACTCAACATCACAGGCCTGATCACTGTGCAGAACCACGAACAGCACTACGGCATCGAGCACATCGCGGTGGAAACGGACGACTACGCCGGCACGATGGCGCAGCTGCGCAAGAATGGCGTGCGCATCCTGGAGGAGCTGCCGCCGAATAACGGCAAACACGTCGCCTTCGTCGAATGTCCCGATGGCGCGCAGATGGAGGTGATCGAGCGGACGTAAGCTGCGGTGATGGGCGCTGTGAATTTGACGCGCCCTCGCACATCGTTCAGCGTTCTGTCATCTGACTTGGGAGGGATGTATGGCTGAGATCAAAGGCGCTGACCTGCTGGCGAAGAGCCTGAAGGAGCAGGGCGTAGAATTCATGTTCGGCGTGGTTGGGTTCCCGGTGGGGCCGCTCGCTGATGCAGCGCAAAGAGCCGGACTGCCTTACATTGGGATGCGTAACGAACAAACCGCCTCCTATGCCGCGGGCGCCGTGGGCTTCCTGACTGGCAGGCCTGGCTCCTGCATTACGGTGACCGGCCCTGGCGTGATCCACGGCCTCGCTGGCCTTGCCAATGCGAAGGAGAACTGTTGGCCGATGCTGCTGATCGGCGGCGCATCGGAAACCTATCGCAACGGCATGGGTGCGTTCCAGGAGGAACGCCAGGTGATGATCGCCACGCCAGTCAGCAAGTGGGCGCACGCGATCGAGCACGTGAACCGCATTCCGTTCTATGTCGAGATGGCCGTGCGCCAATCAATCTACGGGCGTCCGGGTCCGTCCTATCTCGACATCGCCGACGACTTGATCGGCGGCTCGTGCGATGAAGACAAGGTGGTGGAGGTGGCGAAGTGCCCTGATCCACCTCGGATCCAGACGCTGCCGGAATATGTCGATCAGGCGCTCGACGTGTTGCAGTCGGCGCAACGGCCGCTGGTGATCATCGGCAAGGGCATGGCGTATTCGCACGCTGAGGACGAAGTGCGCGCGTTCATCGAGCGCACGCAAGTGCCGTTCCTTGCGTCGCCGATGGGCAAGGGCGTGATGCCAGACGATCATCCGCTGTCGGTGGGCGCCGCGCGCAGTTTGGCGTTGCAGCAGGCCGACGTGGTGTTCCTGATGGGTGCGCGCTTCAACTGGATCATGCATTTCGGTCTGCCTCCGCGCTACTCCAAGGATGTGCGGGTGATCCAGCTCGACATCTCGCCGGAGGCCATGCACCAGAACAAGCCGGCCGAAGTCGCCCTTGTTGGCGATGGCAAGGCCATCGTCGGACAGTTGAACAAGGCGCTGCAATCACGTCAGTGGTTCTATCCGAAGGAAACGCCGTGGCGCGGGGCGATTGCCAAGAAGTCGGCCGAGAACGCCGCTGCGATCGCGCCGCAGATCGCCGATAACTCCGCACCGGGCGGCTACTATCGTCTGTTGCGTGACGTTGCAGCCTGGGTGCCGAAAAACGCGATCATCTGCAGTGAAGGCGCGAGCACGATGGATATCGGCCGCACCCAGTTGCCGAATTTCGCGCCACGGCAGCGTCTAGACGCTGGTAGCTACGGCACGATGGGTGTTGGTCTCGGCTTTGTCATCGCCGCCTGCGTCGTGCATCCCGATCGTCCGATCGTGCACGTGTCGGGTGACTCGGCGATTGGCTTCTCTGGCATGGAGATGGAAACGCTGTGCCGTTATGGGATGCCAGCGAAGATCGTGGTGTTCAACAATGGCGGCATCGGTCCGGGAATGGAAGAAATCCCGAATGATCCGATGCTGAAGATGCGCCCGAACTCGCTGATCTGGGGCGCGCGTTACGACCTGATGATGGAAGCTTTCGGTGGCAAAGGCTTCTATGTCGAGGATCCGAAGGACCTGCGCGGCGCGCTGGATGAAGCGATGAACTTCCGCGGGCCGGCGCTGGTCAACGTGAAGCTGAGCCTCGGCTCGCAGCGTAAGGCACAGGAGTTCCGCTGGCACAGCTAGCGGTTCATCTAGATTGAGCCTGCGACGGCCGGTCCAACCTGGGCCGGCCGTCGTTGTATTGGGACGGCTTTCCCTTCACTGGTGTTCCGCGCAATGATGCGGGGCACGCAGGGACGGAGCGTCGAATATGCGCCAGATGGTCATGGTGGGATTTCTGCAAGCGCAGAACTGCACCAATCTGGTCAGCTCGTGGCGCCACCCTGAATCACGCGATGATTCGATGTCGGCCGATTACTACCGGACCATCGGCCGTGTGCTGGAGGAAGGCAAGTTCCATCTCGGCTTCTTCGACGATCGTCTGGCGATGCCGGACCGCTACGGGAACGATCATCGGCATACGGTGGAACACGGCATCCGCTGCGTGAAGATGGATCCGATCACCGTGCTGACAGTGATGGGGATGGCGACGGAGCGTCTTGGTCTTGGCGCTACCTGTTCCACCACGTATTTCGAGCCATTCCATGTCGCGCGCGTCTTCGCGACGCTGGATCTCATGACCGGTGGCCGTGGGGCGTGGAATGTCGTCACGTCGATGAACGATGGCGAAGCGCTCAATATGGGACATGCCGAGCATCTGGATCACGACGCGCGTTACGACCGCGCTGATGAGTTCATGGGCGTGGTGCTCGGCCATTGGAATTCATGGGATGACGACGCGATTGTGCTCGACCGGCAAAGCGGGCTGTTCGCGCATCCAGAAAAAGTGCGGCGATTGGATCACCAGGGGACATGGTTCCGTTCGCGCGGGCCGTTCACCGTTCCGCGTTCCCCCCAAGGCCATCCGGTGGTCATTCAGGCCGGACAAAGCGGCCGGGGCAAGCATTTCTCGGCGCGTTGGGGTGAACTTGTGTTCGTCTCCACCCATACTAGCCTGGAGCACGGCAAGCAGCTTTATCGCGAGATGAAGGACGCTGTTGCAAGCCAGGGGCGCGATCCCGACAAATTCTTCATCACGCCGTCGGTCTATGTCGTTTGCGCGGCAACCAAGGCGGAGGCTGAGGACAAGATGGCCCTGGTCGATACACTCGCAACAGACGAGGACGCATTATCGCTGCTGTCTGAAGCGATGAACTTCGATTTCGCTTCGAAGGACATCGACGAACCGTTCACTGACGAGGAACTGGCGAACATCTCGGGCACACAGTCGATGCGGGACCGGGTGCTGCGTGCCAGCGGCATCGCCAACCCGACGCCGCGCGACTTTATCAAAATCAGTCATCGTGCGCGGCCGAACAAGCCGTTTGTTGGTGGTCCCAAGGAAGTAGCGGATGGACTTGAGCAGTGGTTCACCGAGCCGGTGGCTGATGGCTTCGTGCTCGCAGCGACACATGTTCCCGGCACATATATGGACTTCGTGCAGCACGTCGTGCCGGAACTGCAGCGGCGCGGGTTGTATCACAAGGACTACGCGGGCGTGACATTGCGAGAGAACCTGGGCCTGCCGATACCGCGTGCGACTTCAGGAAATGTGCGATGAAGCTGGGCATCCACATTGGCTATTCGCGGGCCCATCTGGATATGCCGGTTCAGCTTGTGCAGCGGGCAGAACAGCTTGGCTATGACAGTGTATGGACGGCGGAAGCATATGGCACCGACGCGGTCACGCCGTTGGCGTATCTCGCCGCGCTGACCAAGCGGATCAAGCTTGGCACCGGCATCATGCAGCTCGCCGCGCGTGCTCCCGCCAATGCCGCGATGTGCGCGGCGACGGTGGATGCGTTGGCAGGAGGTGGCCGCTTCATCGCCGGTCTCGGCGTATCCGGTCCGCAGATTGTCGAAGGTTGGTACGGCGAGCCTTGGGGGCGGCCGTACTATCGTTACAAGGATTACGTCGCGATCATGCGCAAGATCTTCCGCCGCGAAGCGCCGGTGACGCATGAGGGCAGCGAAATCTCGCTGCCATACACCGGTGAAGGCGCTCTTGGTGTCGGCAAGCCGCTTAAGTCGATCCTGCACATGAACCCTGACATTCCGATCTATCTGGGCACCGGCAATGAATCCACGGTGAAGCTCACCGCGGAGATCGCCGATGGCTGGCTGCCGCTTGGTTTCGTGCCGGGATCGCTGCCCGAATACCTGCCATGGCTGGAGGAAGGTTTCCGGCGCGCCGGCAACGGCAAGAGCCTGCGCGACTTCGCGATCCAGGCATCGGTCCACGTCACCGTGGATGGCGACGTAAAGGCGGCGCTCGCGAAGCTGAAGCCGGAAGTTGCGCTCTACGTTGGTGGCATGGGCCATCGCGACAAAAACTTCCACAAGGACATGATGATCCGGAGGGGCTTCAAGGACGCAGCAGAGCGCATCCAGGAACTGTATCTTGCTCATCGCAAGGATGAAGCAATCGCGGCAGTGCCCGACGAATGGGTGGACATGAAATCACTGGTGGGGCCGCCGGAGCGCATCAAGCAGCGCTTCCGCGCGTGGGAAGATTTTGGCGCCACGGGCGTCACCGTTCGCTCACGCCAGGCAGAAGCAATCGAAGTGATGGCACAGGCCGCGCGACTCAACTGAGGGAGAGGCAACATGCGCTTCAAGGACAAGGTCGCGCTGATCACCGCGGTTGGCAGCGGCATTGGCCGCGCGACGGCCGAAATCATGGCCCGTGAGGGCGCGACCATCATCGGCGTCGATAACGACGAACGCCGCCTCGCCATGGCGGTGGAGGCGATGAATATGTCAGGCGGCCGTGCGATCAGCCGCCCGAGCAATGCATTGGACGAAGCGGAAGTGGACGATGTTGTCGCCTGGGCAGCCAAGCAGTACGGGGCCATCGATATCCTGGTGAACGCCGTTGGCGGCAGCACGATCATCGAAAAGCCCGGCGCGACGGTGGATGAGCTGACCTTCGACGAATGGCAGAAGTTGATCGCCTTCAACCTGAACGGCACATTCCTGTTCTGTCACGCGGTGACGCCGCTGATGAAGCGGCGCAAGCACGGAAAAATCGTCAACCTCGCGTCGATCGCCGGCCGTGGGCTCAGCATTTCATCCAGCAGCGCCTATTCGGCTGCCAAAGGTGGCATCATCGCTTTCACCCGGAAGCTCGCGTTCGAACTCGGGCCGTTTGGTATCACGGTCAATGCGATCGCACCGAGCCGCACGCTGACCGAACGGATCCGTCCACGCTGGAATCAACAGTCGCCGGAAGATCAGGCAGCGGAGATCGAACGCACTCCGCTGCGCCGCATCGCCGAGGCCGAAGATCAGGCCAAGGTGATCTGCTTCCTGGCCTCGTCCGACGCGGACTTCGTCACCGGTCTGACGATTGACGTGACTGGCGGGCTGTGACGGTCACCTGGCCGAATCGCGGCAGCTTTTCGGCCAGCGCCTGATACGCATCCTCGTCGGTCCGGTCATAACGCAGCGGAGATACAACAATATTCCCGGCCCGCAGCGCGTCGTAATCGCTTTCCGGTGCCTGCGGCAGATCGCCACGGCGGAAATTCAGCCAGTGATATGTCATGCCGCGCGGATCGGTACGTGTATCTACATGCATGCCTGCCACCATTCCCACGCCTTGCCGTGCCAGCGTCATCGGTCCCGCTTCAGCAGCCGAACACGCAGGGAAGTTGATGTTCAGGCATGCGTCCTTGCTCCAGCCGATCGCCAACAGGTCGCGTACAACCTGGGCACCCAACGTGCGGGATGCATCCCAGTTGGGATTGTTGCGGTCCTTGTAAGCCTGGCTCAGCGCAATGGATGGCACGCCCAGCATCATGCCGGTCATGGCGCCGCCGACGGTGCCGGAGAACACCGTTTCCATCCCGAGATTCAGCCCGCGATTCACGCCGGACAGCAGAAGTTCCGGCGGCGCGTCCTGCATCAGATGGCAGATACCCATCACCGCGCAGTCACCCGGGGTGCCGGAAATGCCAAACCGCCGCTCGCCCCGTTGCGACACGCGCAGCGCGTGATGCAGGCTGATCGCGTGCGACACGCCGCTCTGGTCATGCTCTGGCGCCACCACCCACACCTCACGCGCCAGTTCGGCGGCGATCGCCTCCAGGATCGCCAGCCCAGGCGCGTCGATCCCATCGTCATTGGTAAGCAATATCCGATCCAGCACGCGCCCACTCCGTTGCTTCGTCCACTCCCTGTTTGACGCGTCCGCTTGCCGCCGTCCAGCATGCCCGCGGGAAGGAGACCGGTCATGCAGATCATCGATGCCCAGGTGCACATCTGGGGCAGCGGCACGCCGAGCGGCCATCATCGGCAGACCTCGCGCTACACCGCTGAAGAGCTGATCGCTGAAATGGACGCAGCCGGCGTGAACGGCGCGGTGCTGCATCCGCCAAGCTGGGACAACGGTTCTAACGAGTTGGCGGTCGAGGCGGCGCGCAAGTATCCGGACCGCTTCTGCATCCTTGGCTGGTTCCCGCTCGATAAGCCCGAGGAGCGCAAGCGCATAGAAACATGGAAGCAGCGTCCCGGCATGCTGGGTCTGCGCTGGTCGCTGACCCGCGCAGGTCAGGAGAACTGGCACCAGGATGGTACAATGGACTGGCTGTGGCCGGCGGCGGAGCATGCTGGCACACCGGTCGCGACCATGGCCTGGCGATTCCTGCCGCTGTTCAGGCAGATTGCCGAACAGCATCTCAACCTGAAGTTGATCATCGATCATCTTGGCCTTGTGCGTTCGGCGAAAGGGGCCGCGGCGTTGGTCGATCTGGATACGCTGTGCTCGCTGGCGGAGTGCCCGAATGTCGCGGTCAAGGCGACCGGCGCCCCCGGCTATTCCGCTGCGCCGTATCCATTCCGCGATATACACGACGGACTGCAACGGATCTTCGATGCATATGGGCCGAAGCGGTTCTTCTGGGGCACCGACATCACCCGCATGCCTTGCAGCTACCGGCAGTGCGTGACGATGTTCACCGAGGAACTGCCATGGCTGAGAGGCAAGGACCTGGAACTCGTGATGGGCCAAGGCGTGTGCGACTGGCTGGGATGGCAGCGCAACCCGACATGACCCACAACGATTGAACCGATAAGAATACGGCATTTTTCATCGCGGTTGCATCTCGCGATCTTCGTTATGCGGGCCGGCCAATGGCGGTCTGGTCCTGGCATACGAAGGAACCGAAAAATGACCATCGCGCACATCGTCTTGCAGCGTTCCCTGGCGCTGGCTGCCGTGATCGCCGGCGGCATCGCGCTCGCTGGCCCCGCGCTCGCGGGTTCATGTCCATCCGATAAGCTGAGGTCCGACGGCAGCGGCGAGAAGATGAATGCGACGCCCGCGAAGGACGTCAGCGATGCCGTGCTGACACAGATCGATCTCGCGAAGGAACCTGCGGCGGTGAAGGATCGGCTGCTTCGTCTGCGACGGCTCGAGATCAAGCCTGGCGGCGTCGTGCCCTGGCACTCGCATGGCAACCGTCCGGCCATCATCTACGTCGTGCAGGGCGAAATCGTCGAATACGCGAGCACCTGCGCTGTTCCCATCTTGCACCGCGCCGGCGAGACGGCGAACGAAACGCACGCGACGGCGCATTGGTGGAAGAACACAGGCCGCGAGACTGTTGTGCTGCTGTCAGCCGATCTGTTCCCGGTGAATACCGACCAGCACATGATGTAGCTGGCGCCGGGCTGATGGCGCGGTCGGCTGCGTGCCCGCGCCATTTTCATCACAGCGATTCAAAATGGAGAGAAATGTCATGATGCCGTTGGCGTCAGCCGTTGCGACGATGCCCGTCGTGCAAGCGGAGGCGCGCAGCCTGCTGCGCACCCTGCTCATTGGCCTTATAGCGTTCCTCACGGTGGTCGATCTGTTCGCTACCCAGGCGATCCTGCCTGCCTTGACCCGCGCCTATGGCACGACGCCGGCTACAATGAGCCTATGTGTCAACGCAAGCACCATCGGCATGGCTATATCCGGGCTTGCGATGGCGCTATTCGGCCGCCGCATCGATCGCAGGCTCGGCATCATACTTAGCGTGGCGCTGCTGACGATACCGACATTGCTGCTCGCCTCGATGCCCAGCCTCGGGTTATTCGCTTGCCTGCGCGTGGCACAGGGGCTGTTCATGGCTGCCGCGTTTACGCTCACGCTTGCCTATATCGCCGAGACCAACACAGAGCAGATGGCCGCCTCGGCGTTCGCCGCCTACATCACCGGCAATGTCGCGAGCAATCTGTTTGGCCGGTTGCTGTCGGCGACGGTGGCAGACCACTTCGGGCTGGCATGGAATTTTGGTGCCTTCGCGGCATTGAACCTGTGTGGCGCGCTGCTTGTCGCCGCTTCGATTGAGCGCCAGCCCATGCGTCGCGATGGCGCTGCTATGATGAGTGCCGTGGCGGCCTGGTTTGCCAACCTACGCAATCCGGCGTTGCGGGCCGCGTTCGCCATCGGTTTCTGCATCCTGTTCGCGTTCATCGGCACCTTCACTTATGTAAACTTCGTGCTGGTCCGGCAGCCGTTCGCGCTGGGCATGATGGAACTTGGATTCGTGTACTTCGTGTTCCTGCCGTCTGTGATCTCCACGCCGTTCGCGGGACGCGTGGCGCTGCGTTATGGCTCGCGCATCACCTGCGCCGGCGCCCTGGCGTTCGCTGTGCTTGGCATGCCACTGATGTTGTTGCCGTCGCTGCCTGCGGTACTCACTGGCATGGTGCTGCTAAGCGTTGGTACATTCTTCGCACAGGCCGTCGCGACCGGTTTCGTTGGTCGTGCCGCGCGCGCCGATCGTGCGGCAGCCAGCGGTCTATATCTCGCGTGCTACTTTGTCGGAGGTCTGGTGGGCAGTATTGTGCTTGGGCAGATCTACGATCGACTGGGCTGGCCAGCCTGCGTCGGAGGAATTGCGTGCATTCTGGTGCTGGCGACTGTGCTCACCACGCAACTGCGCTTCGCTGATCGGTGAAACGCAGAATGCACAGCTGGCAGGGGCGGGCCGTCAGCCGCTGCTGACTTCCGCCCCCGACCGAGCCTCATGCAGGACGACGCCCTCGATCGGATCGAATTCGCCCCGCCAAGGTGCCTTGGACAGGACGCTGCGTGTATCGGCCAGCCCTGCCTGCCAGCGCGCGGAAATCCCGGCGGCGCTGAAGTCGATGTCCTTCATATGGTCCTCACCATGAAGCGCGGGCGCCAACAGCCGCACGACATGCATGCGCGTCTGACAGCCATACTCGGCCAACTCGCGTACAGCGGCGCTTTGCCGCTCGAACTCGGGTATCAGACGCACGAGCTCGGATACGACGTGCCGAAGCCGGTGCAACTGCTTTTGCCGCGCAACATGGCTGAGCGCACGGCTTGAGTACTGCACATCCTTTTGCCAATTCATGACCTGCCAGATCGTCTCGGGTTCGGATCCATGCGGGTTCCAGATATGCACCGCGAACACGAGTGAGTTGCGGCGCGGATTATCGTCGAACACTGCCTCTACTGGCGTGTTCGACAGGACGCCGCCGTCCCAATAGAGCTCGTCATCAATGCGGATGGCAGGGAACGCCGGCGGCAATGCGCCCGATGCCATCACATGCCGCACGGAGAGCGGCATGCCGCGGCTATCGAAGTAGCGCATCTCGCTGGTGCGGACGTTCGCCGCGCCCACGGTCAGGCGCGTATCGCCATGATTGATATGCTCGAAGTCCACCAGGCTGCGGAGGGTCGTTTCGAGCGGTACTGTCGAATAATAGGCCGCCTGCTCGCTGCCTAGCGGCACGTGAGCCCCGGCGAATGCCATTGGATTAGGCTGGAAGAAGTCGGCGAGCCCGCCGGCCATGGTGAGCCAGTTCGCTGCCAAGGTGCCGATGAAGGGCATCGACGACACCGCCTGATGGTATGGCCCGTGTTGAACGCGGCGCCAGAATTCCTGCAATCGCGCGACGCGATCGGCCGGCTCGTTGCCGGCGATCAGGCTGGCATTGATCGCGCCAATCGAGGTGCCTATGACCCAGTTCGGCTCGATGCCTGCCTCATGCAGTGCCTGGTATACGCCGGCCTGATAGGCCCCCAGCGCGCCGCCGCCCTGCAGCACCAGGTACCACCTGATTCGCGCCGGCTGGAAGCTCGACCACCTTGGTCATCTGCTGCGTCCTCAATCAGTGAAGTGGAATAGGGCCAAGGCAGTCCGAGTAAGCAGGCGAGCGCCGGCGAGCGCTGCCACGTCAGCACTACCGGCCTCTCGTCCCGGTTCACGTCAGTGCGCCGTCCAGCCACCATCGATCGGCAACGCGATGCCGGTGATCGATCCGGCGCGCTCGCCACACAGGAACGTCACGGTCGCCGCGACCTCGTCTATGGTGACGAAGCGCCTGGTCGGCTGTTCGGCCAGGAATACATCGCGGATCACCTGGTCACGGCTGATGCCGTGCGCCGTCGCCTGGGAATCCACCTGCTTCTCCACGAGCGGCGTCCAGACGTAGCCGGGGCACACCGCGTTGCAGGTGACGCCGAACTCAGCGGCCTCCAATGCCACAACCTTGGTCAGTCCGACGATGCCGTGCTTCGCTGCGACATAGGCCGACTTGAATGGTGATCCGATCAATCCGTGTGCCGATGCAACATTGATGATGCGGCCGAAGCCGCGCCGCTTCATCTCGGGCAGCACCACACGTATTGTGTGGAAGGCAGCGGACAGGTTGATTGCCTGGATCGCATCCCATCGTTCCGTGGGGAACTCTTCTACCGGCGCGACATGCTGGATGCCCGCGTTGTTCACCAGGATGTCGATCGGCCCAAAGCTTCTCCCGACGCGCTCCACCATATCGCTGATGGCCGCTGGCTTGGACATGTCGGCAGTGTCGAAGCGCACCGGCACGTCGTAACGGGCGCCCATCACCTGACAGAGCGTTTCCGCCTCGATGGCCTCCGCAATGCCGTTCAGCACGATCATCGCTCCCGCCTCGGCCAACGCGTTTGCGATGCCAAGACCGATGCCGCTGGTTGAGCCGGTCACTACAGCGACCCGGCCATCCAAAGGCCGCGGCGCCCCGGAGCGGGCGAGGCCCGCCGATGTCATCATCGTCGTCATGGTTCGGTTCTCCTCGTTGCTGCGAGGGAACCTGCCGATCGGGCGCCGAGGTCTCCAATGCCGTGTGCGGATGGAACCGATACGCCAGCGCTATTGGCGCGTCAGCAGTGTAACGCGCTACAGAAAACCGGGACAGAAAATCAGAAGAGCGAGGGAGACGTCATGGAACTGCATGAAATCCGCTACTTCCTGGCACTCAGCAAGACTTTGAACTTCACCAAGGCGGCCGAGATATCCAATGTCAGTCAGCCGGCGCTGACCAGGGCGATCCAGAAGATGGAGGACGAACTAGGCGGGCTGTTGTTCTCGCGAGAGCGGAACAACACGCACCTGACCGAGCTCGGACGCCTGCTCGAGCCACACCTGACCGAGGTGCTGGCCCGCACGCAGGAGGCCAAGGAGAGCGCCACGCGATTCCTTCGGCTGGACAGCGCGCAGCTCCGTCTTGGCGTGATGTGCACAATCGGTCCCGTGCGCTTCGTAAGTTTCCTCAGCCGTTTCCGCGCCGACAATCCAGGCGTGGAGATCACGCTGGTCGAGGCGGTGCCTGACCGTTTGTGCGAGTTGTTGCTGAAGGGCGAACTTGACGTGGCGTTGCTGGCGAAACCCGATGGCTTCGCCTCGCCGTTGCAGCCGCAGCCGCTGTATCAGGAGCGGTTCGTCATCGCCTGTTCGGCCGGCCATCCGTTTGCCCGCAGGAATGTCGTCCGGATCGCAGACCTGGACGGCGAGCCTTATCTGGCGCGGATCAATTGCGAGTATTTCGATGCGCTGCGTGATGTCTGCCACGCCAATGGCTCGCGCCTGGTTGGGTCATTCCGCAGCGAACGCGAGGATTGGATATTGACCATGGTGGCTGCCGGCATGGGGATCAGCTTCCTGCCGGAATTCTCCAACACCATTCCAGGCGTCATCAGCAGGCACGTGGTTGACCCGGAGGTCGCGCGGGAGGTGTCGCTGGTGACGGTGGCTGGAAGGCGCTGGTCATCGCCGCTATCGGCCTTCGTGCGCGCGGTGCGCCAGTATCGTTGGCCGGAGGCGGAGCAGTCCGGAACAGTGATGACGGAAGCGGCATAGGGCGGGCCGAGCGCCCGCCCATCTGCCAGCACTACTTCGATGGCGCGTGCTTGCCGCTGACCTGCGGCGTCGGCGTATCGAAGCCCTTGTTCTGCCGATCCAGTCGAGTCTCGCGTGACCAGGTCCGCTTCAGTTCGTCGCGAACCTTGAAGCTGAGCTTACCCAGGCCGGCACATTCAAGCTCCACCGTGTCGCCGTCCATGAACGCGTTCAGCCCGCGATGGTTGGTGCCGGTGGCCAGGATGTCGCCTGGTTCCAGCGTGTGGATGGAGGTTACCCACTCGATGCAGCGCGGAATCTTGTGCGCCATGTCATCGGTGTTGAAGTTCTGCTTGATCTCGCCATTGACCCACAGCTTGACCGGCACTTTGTGCGGATCGGCGATCTCGTCCTTTGTCACCAGATACGGGCCGATCGGCGCGAACGTGTCGCGCGATTTCATCGCAAAGAAGCTGGTGGGCGGAATGCCGCGCGCGGAACCGTCGATGAAGTTGGTGTAACCGAACACATAGTCCATCGCGTCGGCTGCCTTCACATGGCTGGCGCGCTTGCCGATGACCAGCGCCATTTCAGCTTCGCCCTCGAAGATGGTTGCGGGCACGTCGGGCAGCACCATGGTTCCACCGGGGGCCAGCACCGCGGTGGGCGCCTTGTGGAAGGCGTTGATCGGCGCCGGCTCCTTGCGTGTGCCGTCTTCCATGTAGTTCACCGCCATGCACACGATGTTGCCCGGCTTTGGCAGCGGCGCCTGAAGCTTCACGCTCGACAGCGGAACGCCACCACTCGCGGATGCGTCCTCGAGCTTTTTGCGATAATCGCCGAAGCGCGCGATCAGTCCGTTGATCAGGTCGGCTGGATTCTGATGCGGAATGTCGCGCACGGCGGCGGACACGTCGACGATGTTGTCGCCCTTCACCACGCCCAACTTGTAGTCATTGAAGTATGCCAGCTTCATTGTAGTCCCCTCTATTCAATCGGAACGAAGATCGAGTGACGCATCTTGCCGCCGACGGATTTCGACAGATGGCCTTTGCCTGTGATGTCTTCCACCAGGACGACTTCGCCGGCACCGATCACTCTTGCCTCGCCGTCGCTTGCCGTGAGCTGCACGCCGCCGTCAAGATTGATGATGTATTGCCGACGCGGCGCGGGATGCCATGACAGGTCGTAATCGCCGGAGGTCTCGCGGAAGATGATGCCGTTGGCTGGCAGCCGGGCGGACAGCTTGGAGAAGTCGCGCTCCTCGGCCCATTTGACCTCGACATCGCGCCAATGCGATTCGCCGTTCGTGTCGCAGTAAAGGTTGTGTATCCGCATCGCGTCCTCCTACTTGTTCCGCCAGTCCGGCTTGCGTTTTTCCGCGAACGCCTTCGGGCCTTCGATGTAGTCCTGGCTATCGATGTTCGCTTGCTGCGCCGGATAAACCGTACGCATCGCGCGTTCCAGCGATGGCTCATCGAGGCCGCTGTAAGCCGCCTGCTTCGACGCCCGCACGGCTTTGGGTGAGCACTCAAGAATCTGCGCGGCCCAGCGCTTCGCCGCCTCCAGCGCCTGTCCTTGCGGCACCACTTCCGTGACGAAGCCCAGCTCGAAGCCTTCGCGCGCGGATACACGGCGCCCGGTCAGGATCATTCCCATCGCTTTCTTACGTGGGATCATGCGCGGCAGCCGATGAACGCCGCCACCGCCGGCTATCAGTCCCACACGAGGCTCCGGCAATGCAAACAGTGCATTCTCTGCGGCGATGATGATGTCGCAGGCAAGCGCCGTCTCGAATCCGCCGCCCATCGCCCAGCCATTCACCGCGGCGATGATCGGCTTATCGAGATTGAACCGATGCGTGATGCCGGCGAACCCATTGGGACCGTTGGGCCGCCGCCGTCCAGCTGCCTGCACCTTCAGGTCATTGCCGGCCGAGAAGGCGCGTTCGCCAGCACCGGTGATGATGGCGACCCACAAGTCGTCGCGGGCAGCAAATTCATCCCACACCGCGGCGAGTTCGTCATTCGCATCGGCGTGCAGAGCGTTCAGTACTTCCGGCCGATTTAGCGTGACGATTCGGACGCGGCCTTCGTCCTGCACGATGCAATATTGCTGGGTCATGATGCGGCGGAGTTCAGCACGGATAGCCGAACCGGTCCAGGAATGGGCCGAACGCACATCCTGACCGACCACCGCGATCATCGTTACGCGGCGGAGGTAGAACGCTGAGGTGGACTCGCTGTCGTGCAGGCCGATGGTTGCTATCGGCCGGAGCGGCCGCTCGGGGCCTCACCCACCGATCACGGCATCATTGCGCAGCCCACCGATCTTGTCGTTGTCCATCCCCAGCCAGTCTTCCAGCACCTCGGCGTTGTGCTGACCCAACAGCGGCGCAGCCTTGATTGGCAGTGTCTCGCCCGAGAAGCGTACCGGCCAGCCGCTCATCGTGTAGTCGCCGATCTGGGGATGGTGCATCACCTGCCGGATGCCGCGCTGCACAAAGGTCTGATCGTTGGCGAGTTCCATGGTGTCCATCACCGCGCCCGATGGAATGGTCGCCGCGCCGACAAGGTTCATGGCTTCGTGCTTGTCGTGCTTACGCGTCCAATCCGACACGATGGTATCGACCTCCTCGCGCCGCTTTGTCCGCTCGTCCGGCGAATCATAACGTGCATCGCCGATCAGCTCTTCGCGCCCCATGACCTTGAGCAGGCGGTTCCAGTGCTCCGGATTGGCGCGGCTGCAGTAGATGTAAACATAGTCATTCGGGCCGCCGCCCTTGCATGGATATACACCAATCGGCGGATTGCCGCCGCCTACTGTCTTTGAACCGGCACGCGGCGCCGGTTTGCCCGTACGTTCCATATAGGCGAACGAATTGCGGATGTAGTGCAGGATCGAATCCTGCATCGCGAGCTGCAGATGCTCGCCCTTGCCGGTGCGCTGCCGCCGTATATACGCGCCGAGCACGGAGATCGCCATCAGCATGCCGGTGCCGGTATCACCAATTGTCGCGCCAGGTTTGCACGGCGGACCGTTTTCTTCACCGGTGATGCTCATCAGACCGCCCGCGGCCTGTGCGATCATGTCGAACGCCAGATTCTTTTCGAACGGGCTGCCCGCGCCGAAGCCCTTCGTTTGACAGTAGATGACGGAGGGGTTGATCGCACGGATCACATCGGGACCCAGGCCGAGCCGCTCGATGGCACCTGGCGCAAAATTCTCGCAGAAGATGTCGGCCTTCTTCGCCATCTCCTTCACCAGCTCAACGCCGCGCGGGTCCTTGAGGTTCACCGTCACCGAACGCTTGTTGGCATTGTATTGCAGGAAGTAGTGGGCGTCCTTGCCTGGCGCATTGCCAGCTGTGCGGCCTGGATCTCCGACCTTGGGATTTTCCACCTTGACCACGTCGGCGCCCATCCACGCGAGTGCCTCGGTGCATGACGGTCCGGCCTCGAACTGAGTAAGGTCCAGGACGCGCACGCCGGTCAGACTGGTCTCCGGGCCATCGGTTGCCATCGTTACGACTCCCTCCCAAGGGTTCGTTCCAGCCTACGCCCTGAGGCGTGGGGCGTCGAGTTTGCGCCCCAGCCCCGCCTTGCGGCACTGTCCAGCCTCGAACGCTATGAAGGAGCAGCCAGATGACCTCGATCCCTGATACCTATCTCGACCTGCTGCAACAGAAGAAGGCGTTTGCCGAGTTGGCGACAGTGATGCCGGACGGATCGCCGCAGGTCACGCCGGTGTGGTTCGACTATACCGGCGGCAAGATTTGGGTGAACAGCGCGAAGGGCCGCACCAAAACGCGCAACATGTCGGAAGGCGCGCCGGTCGCGCTGTCGATCATGGATCCCGATAACCCGTACCGTTACATCCAATTGCGCGGCAAGGTGACGCGCGTGACAGAGGAAGGCGCCAGCGCGCACATTGACTCGTTGGCGAAGAAGTATCTTGGCAAGGACAAATATCCGTTCGCGAAAGCCGGCGAAGTGCGCGTGACATTCGAGATCACACCGAACGCCGTGCAAGTGATGGGCTGACGGGGGACTAAGCCATGCCAGAGACTCAGCAGATGCACGGCGCCGTGGGCGGCCGCGTGGAGATTTTGCGCGACCGTGCCGGCGTGCCGCATATCTATGCCGCTAGCACGCCAGACTTGTATTTTGGCCTCGGCATCGCGATGGCGCAGGACCGGCTATGGCAAATGGATCGGCTGCGCCGCCGCGCGCTGGGTCGGCAGGCGGAGATCCTCGGAGCAACCTACGTCGCAAGCGACATCGCGCATCTCACTCTTGGCATCGATCAGATCGCCGCGCGTGAAGCTGATGCAATGGATTCCTCGACGCGCAGCATGGTCGAGGCGCTGGTCGCCGGCATCAACCGCCAGATTGAAGTGTCGGCGCGCGATCTGCCGCCGGAATTCGGCAGGCTTGGCTATGCACCGGAGCCGTTCACCGTGCGCGACGTGGTGGCGATCGCGCGCGGCATCTGGTGGTCGCTGAATGGCCGCATCGATCGTATTGTCGCCGCGGAAGCGGCGCGCCTGTTGCCGGAAAAATACCGCGGGCTGTACTTGACACCCGAAGCGTCAGAAAGCCGCGTCCTGCAAAATGCCGCCGGCAGCGACGACAACACCGGCAGCAACAATTGGGCGCTGCATGGCAGCCGTACCGCCGGCGGGAAGCCGGTGCTGTGTGGCGACCCACACCAACCGTTCTGGGTGCCGTCGAGTTGGTATGAATATGCGCTGCATGGACCGGAGGAAGATGTCGCCGGTGCCGGCCATCCCGGTTTCCCCGGGATGTGGTGGGGCAGCAACGGTAAGATCGCCTGGGCGATCACCAACAATATGGCCTCGACGCGTGACATGTACGTTGAGCAGGTCGATCCCAACAATCCGCGCCGTTATCGCGACGGCGATGAATGGCGCGAGTTCAGCGAACGCCACGTCAGCATCAAGGTGCGCGGCGAGGCGGCGCATCCGCTGACCATTCGTTCCACGGTCCGTGGCCCTATCGTCAACGCCATCGTGCCGTCGCTCGACGCCGCCGGCGATCCACCGCTGTCGTTGCGCTGGGTCGGCATGGAACACATGGATGACATCCGTGCCTCCATCGCGATCGGCCGCGCGCACGACTGGACCAGCTTCCGCAATGCGCTGCGCGACTGGGCCGTTGCCATCTTCAACTTCGTCTATGCGGATGCAGCGGGACATATCGGCTACCAGATGGCTGGCCGTATTCCGATCCGCGGCCGCGTGGTGCCGGGCTTCCGTGACGCCAGCGCGGTGGAGGATCGATGGAAGGGCTACATTGCGTTCGACGACATGCCCCACATGTACGATCCGCACAGTGGTTATGTCGCCAGCGCCAACCAACGTATCGTTCCCGATAACTGGCCGCAGCCGATCTATGGCGCCTACTCGCAGGGCCATCGTGGCGTGAGATTGGCGCAGGCGCTGGGTGGCCGCGACACCAAGGATGTCCCGTCCAACATCCAATTGCAAAACGACGTAAAGAACTGCCGCGCCGAACGCATGTGCCCGCATATCGTGCGGCACCTCGCATCAAGCAGCGATCCTGACGCTGCAGCGCTGCGCCGCATCCTGGACGACTGGGACTATCGCTACAGCGTCACCAGCGTGGCCGCGACCGTGTTCGAATCCTTCATGGCGGAGTGGCAGCACGAGGTGATCGGTCAGCACGTCGAGCCTCGCCTGTTCGACCTGACGCATCAGCAGACCAATCTTGGCACCACGCTGCTGGAAGACGCTTCATTCGACTACTTCCCAGACGGCACGGCAAAGCACGTTGCCGCCGTGGCGCAGCGGACCCTTGCCAGCCTGCGCTCCCGCCTCGGAACTGACGAAGCTGCATGGCAGTGGGGGCGTCTGCATCAGGCGCATTGGCACCATCCGCTCGGCGACGCGGCGTTCGACATCGGACCGAGCGAGGTCGACGGCGGGTCCCACACCCTGCGCAACACCGGCGGCGAACTGCCGCCACACGCAGCAAGCTCCGGCGCCGAATACCGTATCGTCGTTGATTTCGCCAAGCCCGGCTCGTTCCTTGCGGTGCAGAATATCGGCAACTCTGGCGTGCCCAGCAGTCCGCACTATCGCGACCAGTTCGAGCCTTGGCTGCGCGGCGAATACCACACCGTGCAACTGAAGCGCGACAAGCTGGAAGCGGACTGCGAAAGCACCACAGTCATTCAGCCGGGCTAAGCCTATGGAACCCATCGTCGCACCACCCGCATCGCCGCGGACGTTCCTGTATTCCCGCCTGGTCGAAAGCCTGGACAACCTGTCGGCGGATATCGCTTTTCTCGGCATCCCATACGGCAACGCCTACGATTACCGCGCCATCGTCAATGACCAGGCAAACGCACCAGCGGCGATGCGGCGGATCACCGATCGATTGATCCGTTCACTGGAACGCTACGACTTCGATCTCGGCGGCCCACTATACGACGGACGCGACATCGACGTGGTGGATTGCGGCGACGTGCGCGCGGAACTTGGCCACACGACCGGCCATCTGAAGCGGGCAGAACAGGTGGTGCGCCGCATACTTGCCGCCGGAGCAATGCCCATAATCCTGGGCGGCGATCATGCGATCCCGATCCCCGTCATCCGTGCGTTTGAAGGGCGTGGCCCGATCACGTTGATCCAGATCGACCAGCACATCGATTGGCGCGACGAGGTGAATGGCGTGCGCGAGGGTCTGTCCAGCCCGATCCGCCGCGCATCGGAAATGGCGCATATCGACCAGATCTTTCAGATCGGCCTGCGTTCGACCGGCAGTGCCCGTGTCGAGGAAGTGGAAGCCGCAAAGGCCTATGGCGCCCATCTGATCACCGCGCACGAACTGCACGATGTTGGCATGGACGCGATTCTGGCGCGCATTCCGGACGGTGGACGCTACTACATCACCATTGACATGGACGGTATGGATCCGTCGATCGCACCTGCCGTTGCGGCGTTGGCGCCTGGCGGCGTTACCTTCCCGCAGGCACGCAAGCTGATCCACGGTCTGGTGAAGAAAGGCCGCGTCGTCGGTATGGACGTGGTGGAGATCACGCCCGGCACCGACGTCAATGACATTACCTGCATCACCGCCGGCCGCCTCATCGTGAACCTGATCGGAGCGGCGGTGCGCGCCGGCTACTTCAACAAATAATATTCGGGAGACTTCGCGATGAATCTGACGCGCCGCCTCGTGCTGGCCAGCACGCTCGCTATTCCGGCCATCCGGGCGGCGCGCGCCGCCCAGGTCCTGCGCATCGGCATCGGTACGTCGCTGACCAACCTCGATCCGATGAAGACCACCATCGGCGACGAGTACATCTACGACAATCTGGTTTTCAACGGCCTTACCCGCATGCGGGAAGATCTCTCCGTCGAGCCGGATCTCGCGGAAAGCTGGAAATACAGCGACGACTTGAAGCACTGGACCTTCACACTGCGCCGTGGCGTCAAATTCCACAACGGCAGCGACATGACATCGGCAGATGTCGTCGCGTTCTTCAAGCGGCTGCTTGATCCGGCCAGTGCGGCGCCGTCGCGCACGAACTATGATATGATCGCCAACATGGCGGCCCCGGACGACTACACGGTGGTGTTCGATCTCAGCTATCCGTACGGCGGCTTTGCCGACATCATGTCCGACCGCCAGGTAAAGATCGTTCCGCGCGACGCCGTGGCGCAGCTTGCCACCAAGCCCATCGGCACCGGGCCTTTCATGTTCCAGAGCTACACGCCCGGGGATCGCATGGTGCTGGTGAAGAACCCCAACTACTTCGAAACCGGCCTGCCGAAGCTGGATGGCGTCGAACTGCGCATCATACCGGAGATGAGCGTGAAGCTTGCTGCGTTGCAGGCCGGCGACATCGACGTGGTCTGGGATATCCCGCTGGAACAGGTCAAGCCGCTGGGTGGTAACGGCGCGTTGCGCGTGGACAGCGTGCCCACCGCGTCGTGGGACGCCGCGATCATGAACAACTCGATCCCGCCGTTCAACGACGTTCGCGTACGCCGTGCCTTCCAACTGGCGGTGGACAAGCGCGATGTGGTTGACCTAACGCTGTTTGGCCAAGGCGCGCCGACCATCAGCCCGATCCCGCCGACACACCCGTTTTTCGCGAAGGACATCAAGTTCAACGCAGCTGATCCGGCCGGCGCAAAAAAGTTGCTGGCCGAGGCAGGACATCCGAACGGCATCCAGGTGCAACTGATCACGCCAACTGGCCGGCCAGTGCGCGAACGCCTTGGCATCACATTGCAACAGCTGGCGGCGCCCGGCGGGTTCGATCTGCAGATCCAGCGCGTGCCGTTTTCCACCTATGACGCGGAAGTATCCGGCAAGGCACCGCTGTACATCGACGGCTACTTCGCGCGCCCGACGATCGATACCAGCACCTATGGCTTTCTGCATTCGAAGGGGAGTTGGAATGCGCGGCTTTGGCACTACAGTAACGCCGAGGTGGACAAGGCGCTGGATGCGGCACGGCTGACCGGCGATCCGGAGAAGCAGAAGGCGCAGTACCTCGCCATGCAACAGGCGATGTTCGATGACCCACCGGGCTTCATTGCCTACGCTGTGAACTTCGCGTGCGCCTATCACAAAGGCGTGCAGAACGTGGCGACGCATCCGATGCGCTGGTTCGATCTGCGGCACGCTACTGTCGCGTGATCCTCTATGTCGCCCGGCGCCTGCTCGCTGTCATAGGCGTCGTGTGGGCGATGTCGATACTGATCTTCGCCATCGTCCACATCCTGCCGGGCAACGTCGCCTACGCCATCCTTGGCGAATACGCCACGCCGAGCGCGGTAGCCACGCTGGAGGCGAAACTCGGCCTGAATGATCCGCTCGCCATGCAGTACTGGCGCTGGGCGACGGCCATGCTGCACGGCGACTTCGGCCAATCGCTGACGATGGATCGGCCAGCAGGTCCGGTGATATTCGACGCACTCGGCCGATCGGCGATCCTTGCCGCCATCAGCTTCATTCTGGTCGCGACCATCGGCATCACGCTCGGCATCCGAGCAGCCACCCATAAGGGCGCCATGTCGGATCGCGTGCTGACCTTCGCGCAGTTTCTGTTCATCGCGGTGCCGGATTTCTTCTGGGCAATTCTGGCGATCCTGCTGTTCGCGTCATGGCTGCATCTGTTGCCGGCGACCGGATATGCCCCGATCTCGGACGCTGGATTCCTCGGTTGGCTGTCGCACCTGGTGCTTCCCGTCTGCGTGCTCGCCATGGGACTGATTGCGCACGTCTCGCGCCTGACGCGCTCGTCAATGCTGGAGACCCTGAACAGCCGCTATATCCTTGCCGCGCGCGCCAAGGGACTGCCGGAATCCCTCGTGCTACGGCGGCACGCGCTGCCGAATGCATTGCTACCGACGATCACAATCCTGGCGATCGATGCCGGTATCCTTATCGGCGGAGTGGTCGTGGTCGAAACCGTCTTCGCCTACCCCGGCCTGGGACGGATGCTGGTCTATGCGATCGAGCACCACGATCTGCCACTGCTTCAGGCCGGCATGATGGTGGTCACCACTATCTACGCTGTTGCCAACCTGGTCGCCGATATCTGTTATGCCGCGTTGAACCCACGCATCCGGTTCAGCGAAGCGGCAGCGTGAGGCATCGCACGCTTCTGCTGGGTGGCTCCATCATCGCCGCTATTGCGATTGTGGCGATACTCGGCCCCAGCGTTGCACCATACAATCCAACGGCCTTCGCTGTTCGCCTGCGTCTGTCGCCACCGTCCTTCCTGCACCTGTTCGGTACCGATGAGTTCGGTCGCGACGTGTTCTCTCGCGTCTTGGCTGGGGCACATTATTCATTCGCCATGGGATTTGGCGCGATGTTGGTCAGCCTGATATTTGGCGTTCCGCTTGGGCTGACCGCGGCCTTTCATCGCGGACTCGTTGATGAAGCCATCATGCGTGTGGTCGATCTGCTGATCTCGCTGCCGCCCATCCTGCTTGGCCTGCTGATCCTCGCGGTGACCCCGCCGAACCTGTGGAAGACGATCGCCGCGGTCGGGCTTGTTTATATCCCGATCATGACGCGCCTGACGCGCTCGGTCGCGCTCGGTCTGCTGCAGGAAGACTTCGTGCAGGCAGCGCATGCACGAGGCGAAGGCGCGGCCTCGATCCTGCTGCGCGAGATCCTGCCGAATGCATGGCCGCCAATCATCGTCGAATGCGGGCTGCGCGTGACCTTCGCCATCCTGCTTGGTTCGTCCCTGTCCTTCCTTGGTCTCGGCCCGCAACCGCCATCCAGCGAATGGGGCCTGATGATCGCCGAAAGCCGCCAGTTCATCGACCAGGCACCATGGATCGGTCTCGCGCCGGGTCTGTGTCTGTGCGTGCTGCTGATCTCGATCAATCTGTTCGGTGAAGGGTTGCGCGAAGCTCTCGATCCACGGCTCAGCGGTCATGTCTGAACCGTTGCTCACCGTTGAGGGTTTGTCCGTTGCGTACCGGACATCACGCGGGTGGTTGCACGCGCTGGACGACATTGCTTTCGACATCAGGCGAGGCGGGGTGCTCGGCCTTGTGGGCGAGTCGGGCTCCGGCAAGTCGACCGTGGTCCTGGCCCTGCTTGGCCTGTTGGGCGAAGCCGCGCAGGTTTCCGCTCGGCGCGCGGTGTTCGAAGGCGGCGCTTTGCTGCCGCAAGCATCGACACTGCGCGGACGCCGCATCGGTACCTGTCTTCCAGGACCCGTCCGCAGCGCTCAACCCCGCCCTGCGCATCGGCTTGCAGGTGGCGGAACCAATGCTGGTGCATCGTGGTGTGCCGCGTGACGAAGCATTTGACCGCGCAGCGGCGTTATTGACAGAGCTCGGCATCCCGCGCGCACCACAGGTGATGCAGGCCTATCCGCATCAACTCTCCGGCGGCATGAAGCAGCGAGTTGTCATCGCCACGGCGCTTGCGGCCGAACCGGACCTGCTACTGCTCGACGAACCGACCACCGCGCTTGATGTCACCATCGAGGCACAGATCCTCGACCTGTTGGCGGACCTGCGCTCCCGCCGAGGCATTGCCATGCTGCTGGTCAGCCATAACCTCGGACTGGTCGAACGAATCTGCGATCGTCTTGTTGTGCTGTATGCTGGCCGAACAGTGGAAATCGGCGATGCCGCGGAGATCCTGACCGCTCCACGGCACCCTTATACGCGCGGTCTGCTGGCGGCATTGCCGCGACCAGATCGGCCGGGACGCTTGGTGCCGATTGATGGCGGACTGCCCGACATGACCAGCCTGGACCCCGGCTGCAACTTCCGTGCGCGCTGCGGTTTCGCGGTCGATACATGCGCCCAACCGCAGGCACTTCGGCAATTTGATAACGGCCGCATGGTACGTTGCCATCGTGCCGAAATCGTCGCTGCCACGTCGATAGCAGTGCCGGCTGCGGAGCATGCGCCACGCGTTGTCGGCAAGCCGTTGCTCACCGCCGTCGAACTGTCTCGTACATTCAACCCAGGCGGCAGCCTGCAGCGTCTGTTCCGACGCGCCGAGCCGACAGTTGCCGTGGATCACGTCTCGCTGACGGTTCGCGCCGGCGAAGTGGTGGGACTGGTGGGCGAGTCCGGCAGCGGCAAGACCACGCTCGGCCGGCTGATGTTGCGCCTGATCCGCGCGGATGGCGGAGGATTGAACTTCGCGGGCGATGATGTGCCGGCGCGGCCACCTCTGACATTCCGCCGCAGCGCGCAAATCGTCTTTCAGAACCCCGATACGTCGCTCAATCCGCGTCAGACAGTGGATGCCATACTGCGTCGGCCGTTACACCGATTCGGCCTCGCCCGCGGCGCTGCGGCAACCGCGGAAGTCGAGCGGCTATTGGAGATGGTGCGTCTGCCGCAGGACTATCGTCGACGCTACCCGCACCAACTCTCCGGTGGTGAAAAGCAGCGTGTAAGTATCGCACGGGCGCTGGCGTCGCGTCCGGAGTTCCTGGTTTGCGACGAAGCTGTGTCCGCGCTCGACGTCTCGGTTCAGGCGGCGATCCTAAACCTGCTGGCCGACTTAAGAAGCCGGCTTGGCGTGGCGTATCTCTTCATCAGTCACGATATAGGCGTCGTGGCGCATATCGCCGATCGTATAGCCGTTATGTATCGCGGCCGCGTTGTCGAAGCAGGATTGGCGACCGAAGTGTTGCGGCCGCCCTATCACCCGTACACCGAGGCATTGCTGTCTGCTGTGCCGATACCTGGTTCGCACCCATCCCGCCGGATCAGGCTCGCAGGCGATCCGGGCGCGTCCGCGAACCCAACCGGCTGCTGCTTCGCCGCGCGCTGCCCACGTCGGCTCGGATCAATCTGCGACACGGCAACGCCACCCCGGCAGGAAGCGTCATCGAACCTGTTCATTGAATGCCACATTCCGATAGGCCATCTGGCCGAGGCGAATCCTGTATTGTAAGCGCGGCTGGAGCGTTACTCGAAACGCTTCTGCAATCGATCACATGATTTGTGACGGGCCTGGAAATTCATGTGTTGCCTGGGAGTAAAGCCGCCGATGATCGAGTATCTGGCAAATTGGTCGGCGCTGAAGTTGGATCGCAAGGCCGTCACCGCCTTGGAGTACGCGATCATCGCGGGGGTTCTGGTGGCGACGATTGTTATCGGCTTCAACGTTCTCGCTGGGGACCTGTCTGCCAGGTTCAACAACATCGGCACCAGCCTGTAACGTCAAATCGCCAGAAAAGCCCCGCTGCCGCGAAACCTTGATGTAACCAGTCGGCTGGTTGCATGATGGTTGCGGGGAACGGGGCTCAATTATGGCGTATTATCTGAAGCTGGCGAGGGCACTCTGTCGCGACTGCCGGGGGGTTACGGCACTCGAATATGCCATCATTGCTGGCATCATCGTCGCGACAATCCTGATTGGGTTCACGTCGCTGAGTAATGCTCTGTCCGGCAAATTCAACACAATCGGCGGGAGCCTCTGACGCATCATTCTCCTATCGCGGCCGCCGTTTGCGCCGAAAGGTGCGCGGGCAGGGTCGCTGCATCGCAGGCAGCCAGCACGAGGGCGACGGTCACGGCCGCGGCAGTTTTCAGTTCTTCGACGCGTACCTTATCGGGCGTATCGGCGGCGGTGAGCAGAAAACGCAAATGTGACTGCGGCTGATCGAACGCCGCGCAGAGCCGGAAAGCCGGAATTCCCATCCGCGCAAAGTTGGCGTGGTCTGAATTCGACATGAATGTGTGGTGAATACCGACTGGTACGCCAACCATCCTCACTGCATGCGCGACGAATTCAGCAACGCCAGGGAAGCCTCCCGTTATCGCCGTCAGCCCGGGTCCGCCGGCAACAGAGTCAAGATTGATGTTGAAGGCAATCGCGTCCCGTTCGCTGGACGGCATGGCTTCGAGATAGAGACGCGAGCCGATCAAAGCCCATTCTTCCACGGTGAACAGTGCCAGTTCCAGGCCACGAGCCAAATTCGGCACGAAATCGCGCAAGGCTTCCGCGGCGGCGATCGCAGCAACCACGCCCGAGGCGTTGTCGATTGCGGAACAAGCGGGATCGTGGCCATCGTAGTGCGCCGAGAGGTACAACCCGCGCGTGCCCAGCACCACCGATGCGCGCGATCAGATTTTCGGTGCGGGCGTCGTGAAAATCTCCGCTGGTATGCAGTGTCACCGGTTGGCCATCGCCTGCGGCGAGTGCAGCCGCGGTTTCGTAGCTGACGCCGGCGCTGGGGATTTCGCCCGCGCCACCTTCGCCGGATGATCCGGTAACCGCCAATCCGCCTGGCTCATGAAAGGCGATCAGGAAACCGGCCGCGCCGGCATCGCGTGCCGCGAGGTATTTGCGGCGCCGGTGCATATGGGTCGAGCTGAACATGAACTCGTGCCGTACCAGCACGATGGCGCCACGTACCGTGTCGCCGGCGCGTACGATATCCTTTGGCGTGCCGCGCCCGAGATCGCGCAGCGGCGCGACAAGACCCTGCGACGGCGTCGCAACGCTGCGCACAAGGCCAAGCGCCGGCAGCGTCTGACCGTTCGGCAGAACAATACTGGCGGGACCGCGCGTCCAGCCGCGATACGGCACCGCATCGCGCAGCACCGGCACGCCCGTCGCCTGGGTCATGCGTCCGGCAAGCCATTCGCGCGCAAGCGCTTCGCTTTCGGTGCCGGCGAAGCGGCCGCCGAACGAACACAACGTCGCGAAGTCCTCGCCAATGCTGCGCGATGCCCAGATGCGGCCGAGCGCAGTTTGCAACGGATCCATGGCGCATTTCTCCAGTGAACGGCACAGTATGGCAGCAGTTATTGGAGGGAACCACGATGACCGAGCCACGCAAACTCGCGGCGGCATTGCTCGCGGAGTTGCCAGGACTTCTGGCGATGACCGAGCGCGTGGTGAACATCGACAGCGGCAGCTACGACGCCGCCGGGGTCAACGCCGTGATCGACGTGTTCGCCAGCTTCCTGCGGGATGCCGAGTTCGATGTAGCGCGCGCGCCGATTGAGGGTCGAGGCGATCAATTGACCGCACGCCGCATGCTTGGCAATGGCCCGCGTGTGCTGGTGCTCGGACATGCCGATACGGTGTGGCCCGCCGGAACAGCCGCGGGGTGGCCGTTCACACGCGATGGAGATTGGCTTACCGGCCCCGGTGTCGGCGACATGAAGTGCAACGTGGTGATGGCGCTGCACGCCTTGCGTCTGTTGCTGCGGCAGGGATTGGCCGGTATCGGCAGCATCACCGGTACTTGTGGTGCCAGACGAAGAGATCGGTAGCCCTCAGAGCCGATCATGGATCGAGAACGAGGCTCGCTCGGCCGACGTTTGTCTTACGCTGGAACCTTGCCGCCCGGGCGGCGGTATCGTAGTCGGCCGCGGCGCTGTAGGCGCGCTGTATCTACGCGCGCGAGGCGTCACCGCGCATGTCGGTGTCGCCCGCGAGGCCGGCGCATCAGCGATCTCCGCGCTTGCGCCGCTGGTTGCGCGCCTGGAAGAGCTGAGTGACGCAAAGCGTGGCGTGTTTGCTTCGGTGGGCATATTCCGCGGGGGCGAGGCGCGTCAGGTCGTACCCGATTCGGCCGAACTGCATCTCGATTTGCGTGCGAAGGATCAGACCGGTGCAGATCGTCTATTGGCCGCAGCACGACGGATTGCTGAGGAAATGCCAAAAGATCCCCGCGTCGCGATCGAGCTTGCCGGGTCATTCGGTCGTCCGCCGTTTCCCACCAGCGAAGGCACGCGGCGCCTGTTCGAGCGCGCACGTGATATCGGCGCCAGGCTCGAAATGCCCGTATTCGACGTTGTGTCGCCTGGGGGCTCCGACGGTAGCTTCGCGGCCGCGCTCGGCGTGCCGACGCTGGATGGGCTCGGGCCGATTACGCATGACACATGCAGCCGGCGCGAACGCGTGGAGGTTGCCAGCATTGTCACGCGCGGTGCGCTGTTTGCCGCTTTGATCGAGGCAATCGGCGACGGCGCACTATGATCGCTACAGCAAGTAAACAGGCTAGATAGCTGGTCCTTCCGATTTGGTTGGCAGCCTTGGCTGGACTATACCGCCAATCAAAGCACGGAAGGGGATCAGCATGGAAAAGCTCGAGCATCGCGCACTGGGAACGGGCGGACTCTCGGTCTCGGCCATCGGGCTAGGCTGCATGTCGCTGTCCGGCATTTACGGTGCGGCAGATGATGCGGCTTCGGAAGAGTTGATCCGCTATGCGATCGACCAAGGCGTCGACCATCTGGATTCATCCGACATGTACGGATGGGGCCACAACGAGCAGGTGATCGGACGTGCGTTGAAGGGGCGCCGCGATCACGTCGTGCTCGCGAGCAAGTTCGGCCAGACACAGAATCCCGGCGGCCCGAACGGCGTCAACGGCCGGCCGGAGTACGTGTTGCAGGCATGCGATGCGAGTCTGGCGCGGCTAGGCGTGGACGTCATCGACCTGTTCTACCAGCACCGGGTCGATCCATCGGTTCCGATCGAGGAGACCGTCGGCGCGATGGCCAAACTGGTACAGCAGGGCAAGGTACGGCATCTAGGCCTGTCAGAAGCGTCGCCGGAAACTATACGACGCGCGCACAAGGTGCATCCGATTGCGGCGGTGCAGACGGAGTATTCGCTGTTGTACCGCGCAGAGGCGGAGGAAACACGCGAAACAACTCGCGCTTTGGGAATCAGCTTTGTTGCCTATGCTCCGCTGGGGCGCGGGTTCCTGACCGGGGCCATCCAGACATTTGCAGATGTCGATGGCAGGCGTGCGGCACATCCGCGGTTCCAGGAGCAGAACTTCGAGCAGAACCGCGTGTTGGTGGCGAAGGTCGAGGCGATCGCGACGGAGAAAGGGTGCACACCGGCACAGCTCACGCTTGCCTGGGTGCTGGCGCAGGGACCGGATGTGGTGGCGATTCCGGGCACGCGCTATCCGCGCCGGCTGGACGAGAACGTCGGAGCGTTGCAGGTCAAGCTGACGCCAGATGACGTGGCTCGCATTTCCGCGGCGGTGCCGAAGGATGCTGTGGCGGGAACCCGCTACCCCGCCGGCGGCATGAAGGGCGTGTATATTTAGCCGCAGCTACGCGGTTCCGCGATCCGGCCACACCGGCTGGTGGTAGCCGAGTGGCACTGACGGACGCGCCCAATGGGGTGCTGTTTCCGACAGCTGCACGGTGGGCCGCAGGTGGCGGAGCTTGCCGGATGGCGTTTCGGTCACCATCGACCAGCGCTCGAGTTCGTCCGCGGTGAATTCCGCCGGCGCATCGCGCGCGGCGGTTTCCGGCACCTCGCCGAGATCGACGATCCACTTGCCGATCTGTGCCAGTGATATGCGCACCAGCCAGCTACCGCCCTCGCGTGCGCGGCGGGCCAGCGCGACCATTGCGCCGAATGCCATCAGATAGCCCGTGCAATAGTCGATGGCAGATACCGGATAGAATTGCGGTCCAGGTGTCTTGCCCGGCACCACTTCGGCCTGGCGTGAGGTGATGCCGCTGACGGTCTGAACGACGGTGTCGAAGCCGCGGCGCGATGCCCATGGCCCCGCGTGGCTGAACGCGCACAGTGACACGTAGACCAATCCCGGTCGTATTGCTGCGAGTTCTTCGGGCGAGAGGCCTCGTCCTCCCAATGTGCCGGGGCGATAGCCCTGCGAGAAGACGTCGCCCTCACGCACCAGGCCGCGCAGAATATCAACGTCGCGATGCTGACGCAGGTCGAGGTGTGCCGACAGCTTGCCGTGGCCGGTGTCGAACTCCTGATAGCCGATGTTCGGCAAGTGTGGCCCGGTGATCTTCAGCACGTCCGCACCGTGTTCGGCGAGTGTGCGCGCGCAGGTTGGGCCGGCGAGCACACGCGTCAGATCGAGCACGCGGATGCCTGACAGCGGACGGTTGCCGGCCGGCAACGGCTGCGGCGGCGCATCACCGATTCTGACGATTTCCATCAATGGCAGTGAGGCGATGGCGGCGGCTTGCGGATGCTTCGCCCACTCCGCATGTGTGCGCACCATGCCGCCCGCGCCCTTCGCGGCGATGATCGCTTCCTCCAGGTCCTGCGCGTTCCAATTCAGCACAGCGCGCGCCACCGCATCGCGATCCTCCGGCACACCGAGCACGCTTAGCGCCGCCGCGCGATGATTGGGGAAATTGCAGTGCAGATAGCTCCAGCGACCATCCTTGGTGGGATAGACGCCCATGATGGTATTGCGCGCATGCGAAAGCTCGCCATCACCAAGCTTCATGTAATGCCCGCTGCGCAGCGAGGCGGTCGCCTGGCGCACATCCACCGCAACCGATTGCTTGCGGCCGGTACGCATCTCCCACAGATCAGCTGCCGCGAGACCGGTAGCCGCCACAGTCGCTGCCCCCGCAACGCCGATACGGAACGGTGTCGGCAGGATCGGATCTGTGCCGCCGGTGAACGTAACGCTATCGGCGCGATCGGCCGAAAGCCCAACAACTGGCAGGATCGAGCGCAGTGCGTCGCGCGGCATGTCGTCTCCTCCATGGCTGTCGCCACCAGCATGGCGCGCACGGCGGATGTAATGCAATCTTGGCGCAACCAAGGAGGATCCATGCGCATCGGCACGATGATCCGGTTCACGCCCGGAAACGACCCGCAACGAATGCTCGACCGCGTCAGCGACTATGCGCGCCGCATCGAAGCCGCTGGCTTTCCCGGCATCTGGGTGGGCGATTCGCTCGGCCGTGGACGACCGACGCTTGATCCGCTGGTCGAGCTGGCAACGCTCGCCGCGGTGACGCGCAAGGTGGAACTCGGCATCGGTGTGTTACAGATCCCGCTGCGCAATCCCATCGAGCTGGCGCATCGCGTACAGTCGGTGCAGGCGCTGTCAGGCAATCGCCTTGTGCTTGGTGTCGGCAGCGGCTCGACCAAGGATGATTTTGATTTGCTTGGCTATGACTATGAGACCCGGTTCAAGACGCTGCGCACGTCGCTTGCGACGATGCGCCGTACCTGGGCCGGTGAGTCCGCGCTGTCGGTCTGGCCCGGGTGCCAGGGCGGCCCGCCAATACTCATCGGCGCTTGGCGCAGTCCGCGTTGGATCACCTATGCGGCGAAAGAAAGCCAGGGCTGGACTCCGTCCGGACGCTTCAGCAACTGGGAAGATCTTGAGTACGGGATGCGCATCTTCCGAGAAGCCGGTGGCACACACGCCGTCCTCGCTAACACAACGGTTGATTTCAGCGGCAGCCCTGATTCGGCCGAGTTGGCGCGCATCGCCCCGCTATCGATGGTCGGCACGCCGGCCGAGGTGGGGGAGAAGTTGAAGCGATTGAATGACCTCGGATTCGACGAAGTGTTGCTGGTATCTCATCATGACGCGCTCGAAGACATCGAGCGCGCGCGCGATCTGCTATGATGCTGCGCCCGATCGGCGCGTTGCACACGCCCTGGCGAAGCGTTGCCGAATGTCCGCGCAATGGACGGCAGCCAAACCCCGCACCTTTATGCACTGCCGTCGTCTTGCCTGAATACCTCGAGGGCCTGCGCAGCCTGGAAGGATTTTCCCACTTGATCCTGCTTTACTGGATGGATCAGGTGAAGTCGCCGGAACTGACCTTCAGGCCGCCGTTCGACGCGCAACCGCGCGGTATCTTCGCGACACGCTCGCCACGACGGCCCAACCCGATCGGGATGTCAGTGGTTGCGTTCGAAGGGATCGATGGTGCCACGCTGAAGGTGCGCTACCTGGATTGTGTCGACGGCACGCCGCTGCTCGACATCAAGCCGTATCTGAAATCGACCGACTGCGAGCTCGATTCGACTATGGGGTGGCTGGAGCAGCACGCGACCCGGCGCGCCTGAAACGTGTCATTGCGAGCGAGGTCATACGATCGAGGTCGGGTTCCTGCGCGCCTGCTGTGACCTGGATTGCATGACCTATGGCGTGGCGGGCGCTCCCTAGGCCGGATTCCGTGCGACGAGCTGGCGCGCGATGATGATGCGTTGCAGCTCGTTGGTGCCCTCGCCAATGACCAGCAGGGGCGCATCGCGGTACAACCGTTCGACGGGAAACTCCGTCGAATAGCCGTAGCCACCATGGATGCGCATTGCCTCGGTCGCGTTCTCCAATGCTGTCTCGGTAGCGAAGAGCTTCGCCATACCGGCTTCCATGTCGCAGCGATCGCCCCGGTCGTACATCTCCGCGGCGCGCCGTACCAACAGCCGAGCTGCTTCGGTACGCGTCGCCATGTCTGCGAGCTTCAACTGAATTGCCTGATGTTCGGCGATCGGTTTGCCGAAGGTACTGCGCAGTTGGGCGTAGCGCAGCGATTCATCCAGCGCTGCCTGGGCAATGCCGACACCACGCGATGCAACATTGATGCGGCCGAGCTCAAGGCCCGACAGAGCGTGTTGCAGGCCGCGCCCCTCCACGCCGCCGATCAGCCGATCGGCTGGAACGCGGTAATCCTGAAAGACGAGCTCGGCACTGTCGATTCCCTTGTAGCCTAGCTTTTCCAACTTGCGGCTGACGGAGAAGCCGGGACCCTTCTCGGCCAGCAGCATACTCATGCCGTGATGGCGTGGCTCCGCGGCCGGATCGGTCTTCACCAGCAAAGCGAAGCACGAGCCATAAATACCGTTGCTGATCCAGGTCTTGGTACCGTTCACCACGTAGGCATCGCCGTCCCGGCGTGCGGTGACGCGGATCGCCTGAAGGTCGGTGCCGCAATCCGGCTCGGTCAACGCCAAGCCGCCGCGTAGCTCACCCGAGGCAAAGCGTGGCAGGAACTCCCGCTTCTGCGCTTCGGTGCCATTGCGCTGCACGATCGCCGACATGATCAGGTGCGAGTTGAAGATGCCGGTGAGTGACATCCATACCCGAGCGATCCGCTCGACGATGTCCGCATAGGTCGCGCACGCCAGGCCGAGCCCACCGTACTGCGCCGCGATTGTCGCACCGAACAAGCCGAGTTCCTTCATGCGGGCGACGATGGCTTCGGGATAGATGTCGTCGTGCTCGAGCGCGTGCACATGCTGGATGACGTCACGCGCCAGAAATGCATCGATTGCGTCGAGGACCAGGGTATCTGTCATATTGGCAGTATGCGGCGCCGGCTTGGCGCGGACAACGGAGGCGACAATGTTCAGCGCTTACCACCTCATCGGCGAGAACCGTTATCGCCAGCGTATCGGCCTCGACTTCGAGGATTTTGCTCCCGGCCAGCGCTTTCGCCATCGTCCCGGTGTGACTCTTTCACAGCAGGACAACGTGGATGAGGCACTCGACACCTTGAACGGTGCCATGCTGCATTTCGATGCGCACTATGCCGCGGCGACCGCGTGGCAGCGCCCGCTGATGGTGAGCACTCTGACATTGCAGCGGCTGATCGGTATGACCAGCAAGACGTATGGCCGGCGTCGCGCCATCATCGGCTTCGACGATATCGCGATGAACGGTCCGCTGTTCGGTGGCGACACACTGTATGCCGAGTCTGAGGTGCTCGATATCGATGCAGAGGCTGCGGTGATCCGCGTGCTGCTTCGTGGTCACAAGGCGGATGGCAGCGAGGTGGCACGGATGACGTGCCGGATGGCAATGATGCGCCGCGATCCGGCGACGCAGCCTGCCGTCGCAGATCGCTTTTCCGCGTATCACACTGAGCCCGGTGGCGCGTTGGTGGAACAATCCGGTCTTTGGTTCGAGGATTGCATTGCCGGAGAGACATTTGTCCATGCGCCGTCGCGCACCTTTCACGAGGAGGAATCCCACCGCCACGCCTGGCGTTCGCTCGATCTAACGCAGTACGATCATGTCCCTGAGGCATTCGTCATTGCTGTAGTGACTGCGTTGACCACGCGCACGTTCGGTCGCGTGGTCGCCAACCTTGGTTGGAAGGATGTGCAATTGCCTGCGCAGGTCGCCATCGGCGATACGATCCAGGCTAAATCGACAATCGATGAAGCCCGCCCCTCGCGCTCCCGGCAAGGCGAGGGGATCGTCTCGGTCACCACGCGCGCACGCAATCAACGGGACGATGAAGTGCTGTCGTATCGCCGGACCCTGCTGGTCTATCGCCGCGCCGCCGCAACGCCCTATGCGGCGGCAGGATACTGACTACACAGGCATCGCGCGCTTCTGATGCGCGCGTCCGATCTCGGCGGTTTCCGCATTATGTCCGGCGATCACCAGCACGCCTTCATCCAGCCGGGCCTTGATGTTGGCGGGCGTGCAGCCCTCAAGGAACGCGATACCGTTGCGCTTGCACGCCGCAAACACCTTTGCGCGGGCCTCGGCCATCTCTGGCGGATATGGATCGCGCTGTAGCGTGGTATAGCCCAGCGACAAGCCCAGATCGCCTGGTCCAAGCTCGGCAAAGCCAAGCCCCGGCACCGCGCATATTTCATCGGCGTGCGCAATGCCTTCCGGGCTTTCCAGCTTCACCCCGAGCAGCAGCTCGCCGGCTGGGTTCAGCGGCCAAGGCTCGCAGCGCTGCATGTAGTCCTGTTGCGTTACGCCCCAGATTTCCGCGGCTGTCGCTTCGGAACCGCGACCGCGCGTACCGATCCCCAGCTTGCCTTCATTGGCATGGGCTGGACGCTGCGCACCACGCATGCGCTCCACGGGTGAGGGGATTGATCCATCAACTCCGGCCGGATGATGTGGATAGCGGCACGACTCAACGAAGGCACGCACCGCATCAGCGGTCTCGGCCTGGCACAACAGGATGCCATGCGCGCCGCGGCCAAGGATTTGGCGGAACTGCCACGCATTGAACCGAACATTCGCTTCGTCGGTGCCATTCACCGGCGCTTCCACGATGACCGTTGGCGTGCGGTGGCCGGAGCGCGTCGGGCCGCCGCCGACGAGGCCGTGCATGTATTCGGCCAGCCCGGTCATGTCGAAGGCGCCGTGTTCCATGCCGACGTTCATATAGTCGGCCCAGGTGTGCGCATCATGGCGTCCCTGAGCGTGCGTCAATACATGGCCGGTATGTGGTCCGTCGTAGTAGATCGCCTGCCCCTGTTCCAATAGCTCAATGGCACGATTGATGCGATTGGCCATGGCGGCTCCCTCCCGGCTGATATCGGCGAGACTGGTTAGTCCGATGCCTCTGCCACCGCGTCCTTGCGCGCGTGTATGCGTGCCATCGCCTGCTGCACATGCGCGCTGAACACGTATTCAGCGGGACGCTGGCGATCCAGCGCAATGTCCGGTGCCATTGGGCCTTCCGTGCGGATGCCGCGTATTGCCTGCGCCGCGGCCCTCCACGGGCGCCGGATGGTCTCGTTCACCGCCGTCGCCTCGTAGCCGGAATGCACCATGCAGTCGGCGCATTTTTCGTAATTGCCGGTGCCGTAGCGATCCCAATCGGTCTCTTCCATCAGCTCCTTGAAGGTCTTGGCATAGCCCTCACCCAACAAGTAGCAGGGTCGCTGCCAGCCGAAATATGTGCGGCACGGATTGCCCCAGGGCGTGCAGTGGAACGTCTGGTTGCCCGCCAGGAAATCCAGGAACATCGACGACTGGTTGAATGACCACTTGCGTTTGCCCTGACGCGCGAAGATGCCGCGGAACAGTTCCTTGGTCTTGCGGCGGTTCAGGAAATGCTGCTGATCAGGTGCACGTTCATAGGCGTAGCCGGGCGAGAGCGAAATGCCATCCACCCCCATCGCCATCACATCGTCGAAGAACGACGCGACCCGCTCGGGCTTCGCATTGTCGAAAAGCGTAGTGTTGATAACGGTGCGGAAGCCGCGCTGCTTTGCCGTGGCAATTGCCGCCACCGCGCGGTCGTAGACGCCGTCCTGGCATACGGAGATGTCGTGCTCTTCCCGCGCACCGTCCAGATGCACCGACCAGGTGAACCACTTGCTCGGCTGGAACAGATGCATCTTCTTTTCCAGCAGCAGCGCGTTGGTGCACACGATGACGAACTTCTTGCGCGCGATCGCGCCTTCGACGATTTGTTCGATCTCGCGATGCAGCAAGGGCTCGCCACCGGCCACCACCACTACCGGGGCGCCGCACTCTTCGATCGCCTCCATGCATTCGGCGACCGACAGCCGCTGGTTCAGGATCTCTGCCGGATAGTCAATCTTGCCACATCCGGCACAGGCCAGGTTGCAGCGAAACAGTGGTTCCAGCATCAGCACCAGCGGGTAGCGCTTGCGCCCCAGCAGGTGCTGCTTCACGACATAGGCGCCGACACGCAGCGCCTGGTTCAACGGCACGGCCATTGCGGTCTGTCCTCTATACTTCAGCCAGTTCCTTGGGGAAGCGGAAGCGCACGTCCTCCGCCACCCCCGCCAGGGTAGCAACCTCGATTTCACCAAACTGGCGCAGCCCGTCCAGCACGCCCTGCACCAGCAACTCCGGTGCCGACGCGCCGGCGGTGACGCCAACGGACCCCACGCCGACGAACCATTCAGGCAGCAGCGCATCCGCATCGTCGATCAGGTAGGACGGGCGTCCCAGTTCCTCGCCGATTTCGCGCAGCCGATTGGAATTCGAACTGTTGCGCGAGCCGACGACGAGGATCATGTCCACCTCACGCGCCAGATCGCGCACCGCCTGCTGGCGGTTTTGCGTGGCATAGCAGATGTCGCGCACGTCCGGTCCGACGATGGAAGGAAAGCGCTCTTTCAGGGCTGCGATGATGCCGCGTGTGTCATCCACCGACAGTGTCGTCTGGGTGATATAGGCAAGCTTGTCGGGATCGGTCACCCGCAGCGTGGCCACATCGGCGACGGTCTGCACCAGGTGGACCTTGCCGGGCACCTGACCGATCGTCCCCTCGACCTCGGCGTGGCCGGCATGGCCGACCAGCACAATCTCGCGTCCCTGCGCCGCGTAGCGCCGGCCTTCGTTGTGCACCTTGGCAACCAGCGGGCAGGTAGCGTCGATCACCGGCAGATCACGCTCGGCGGCCAGTTGCTCGACCCGCTTGGCAACCCCGTGGGCCGAGAAAATGGTCATCGCGCCGGGCGGAATTTCATCCAGCTCGTCCACAAAAACCGCGCCGCGTGTGCGCAGATCCTCTACCACGTGGCGGTTGTGCACGATTTCGTGACGTACATAGATCGGCGGCCCGTACTTCTTCAGGGCCCGCTCGACGATTTCGATTGCCCGCTCCACGCCGGCGCAGAAACCGCGGGGTTGGGCCAGTATGACGCGGATCATGGGCTGTTCTCCCCGATCGCCGGCATATGGCATGGGTACCCCGGAGCGGCAATGCCGCCGGGTGGCGCGACGCGGGAGGTTGCGGTAATGCAGTGATGCGGTCTAGCGGCCGAGCCACACAGAGGTGTGATCCGCGAGTCCACTGGGGGAGACGCCGTTCCCATATGCTCGGATTATGACAGATGGATTTGCTTGGGGAGTGGCAGCGGAAGGCTGACGCGATGAGTGTGGCTGAAATGGACCTGCCCGCCGCGCTATCGAGTATCGCCGAGGTGGTGGAAGCCTCGCTCGAGGCATTACTTCCCCCGGTCGAGGGCGCCGAAGGGCGGCTGGCCGAGGCCATGCGTTATGCGACCCTGGGCGGCGGCAAGCGGATGCGCGCCTTCATGGTCATGGAGAGCGCCGGCCTTTTCGCGGTATCGCAGACCTGCGCGGCCCGGGTCGCCGCTTCGGTGGAGATGTTGCACGCCTATTCGCTGGTCCACGACGACTTGCCGGCAATGGACAATGACGATTTGCGGCGCGGCAGGCCTTCGACCCACAAGGCGTTCGATGAGGCTACCGCGATCCTGGCCGGCGACGCGTTGCAGACCCGGGCGTTCGAAGTACTGGCCGAGCCGGATACCCACTCGGACCCGCAGGCCCGCTGCGAACTATTGGCAGCGCTTGGGGCGGCCGCTGGTGCCCGCGGTATGGCCGGTGGCCAGATGATCGATATGCTGACCGAGGGCAAAACGCTGGACGCACCGACGATTGCGCGGTTGCAAGCGCTAAAAACCGGCCGACTTATACAATACAGCGCCGAGGCCGGTGCCATTCTTGGGCGGGCGCCGTTGTCGCAGCGTCACCTGTTGGCAGCCTATGGCCGCGACATAGGTGCCGCCTTTCAGATCGCGGATGACTTACTGGACGCGGAGGGCAGCACGGAGCAGACCGGAAAGACGACTGGCAAGGACGCCGCTGCCGGCAAGGCGACAATGGTCGCAATACTTGGCATAGAGCGGGCACGGGCGCAGGCCGACTTACTGGCGCGCCAGGCAGCCGGCCATCTGGAAGGCTTCGGCGAACGCGCCAGGCTTCTACGGTCACTGGCATCGTATGTCGTGACGCGACGGAACTGAATATCGGGGCAGAGAGAACGAGATGAGTCCAGTGAAGACGCCGCTGTTGGATCGTGTCCGGATTCCGGGCGATCTGCGCAACTTTTCGCCGGAGCAACTGCGGGAGCTTGCCGATGAGCTGCGTGCGGAGACCATTGACGCGGTATCCGTCACCGGTGGCCATTTGGGCGCCTCGCTCGGCGTGGTGGAGTTGACTGTCGCTATCCACGCCATCTTCGACACACCGCACGACCGGCTGCTCTGGGACGTCGGCCACCAGGCGTACCCGCACAAGATCCTCACCGGCCGGCGCGACCGGATCCGCACGCTGCGTCAGGGCGGAGGCCTGTCCGGGTTCACCCGCCGCGCCGAGAGCGAATACGACCCGTTCGGCGCGGCACATTCCTCGACCTCGATCTCCGCTGGCCTCGGCATGGCGGTGGCGCGCGACCTGAAAGGCGAGGAGCGCAACGTCATCGCGGTGATCGGCGACGGCGCGATGAGCGCTGGCATGGCCTATGAGGCAATGAACAACGCTGGCGCCCACCACACCCGCCTTATCGTCGTGCTGAACGACAACGACATGTCGATTGCGCCCCCGGTCGGCGCGATGAGCGCGTATCTGTCGCGGCTGATGTCGTCGCGCAGCTTCCTGTCGCTACGCGACCTGGCAGTGCGGATGGCCAAGCGCTTCCCCAAGGGCATCGAGCGCACCGCCCGCCGTGCGGAAGAGTATGCCCGCGGCATGCTGACGGGCGGCACCTTGTTCGAGGAACTCGGCTTCTATTACGTCGGCCCGATCGACGGCCATAACCTCGATCATCTGCTCCCCGTGCTGCGCAATGTGCGCGAGGCGGAGGAAGCCGGGCCGATCCTGGTTCACGCCATTACCCAAAAGGGCAAGGGCTACGCGCTGGCAGAGGCCTCTGCCGACAAGCTGCACAGCGTATCCAAGTTCAATGTCATTACCGGCGAGCAGGCCAAGGCGCCTCCCGGTCCGCCGTCCTATACGAAGGTATTTGCTGAGGCGCTTATCTCCGAGGCGGAGCGCGATTCCTCCATTATCGGGATCACCGCCGCGATGCCGTCTGGCACCGGCATCGATCGGTTCGGCAAGCGCTTCCCGGATCGCACCTTCGATGTCGGCATTGCGGAGCAGCACGCGGTGACCTTCGCGGCCGGTCTGGCAACTGAGGGGATGAAACCGTTCTGCGCGATCTACTCGACCTTCCTGCAACGAGCCTACGACCAGGTCGTGCACGACGTGGCGATCCAGTCGCTTCCGGTGCGCTTCGCGCTGGATCGCGCCGGTCCGGTGGGCGCCGACGGCGCGACGCACTCCGGGTCGTTCGATCTAGCCTATCTCGGCTGCCTGCCTGGCTTCGTGCTGATGGCGCCATCCGATGAAAGCGAACTGGTGCACGCCGTCGCGACGGCCGTCGCTATCGACGATCGGCCCAGCGCGTTGCGCTATCCGCGCGGCGACGGCGTGGGCGTGCCGCTGCCGGAGCGCGGCGAGGTCCTGCCGCTGGGCAAGTCGCGTCTTATGCGGGAAGGCAACAACATCGCCATCCTGTCGCTCGGCCCGCGGCTTGCGGACGCGCTGAAGGCAGCGGACGAACTGGCGGCTCGTGGACTGCCGGCAACCGTGGTGGATGCCCGCTTCGCCAAGCCATTGGATACGGCGATGGTCGAGCAACTGGCGCGGCACCACGAGGTGCTGCTCACTATCGAGGAAGGTTCCATCGGCGGCTTCAGTTCAGCCGTGCTGCACCATCTGGCTTGGAAGGGCCTGCTGGACGGCGGCCTGAAGGTGCGGCCGATGGTATTGCCCGACGTGTTCCTCGATCATGACTCGCAGGCCAAGCAGTTGGCCGAGGCCAGGCTGAGCGCGAAGGACATCGTGGCAACGGCGCTCGGCGCGATCGGATGGCGCGAGGCGCTGCCGGGCGGGCAAGCCATCACGGCCCGATAGCCAGACGTCGCGCGGCGGCATCGAGGGTCGGTATGCCCGCCATCACGGCCTGGTTCGCCGGCAGCGCGCTGGCGCTCTCGGCCGTGGGCATCGCCCAGTCGGCCGCTGGTTGGGTCGCGGTAAGCTGGATGGCCGATCGTGTGGCACTGGCACGGCGCAGCCGGATATCCATGACCGACACCCTGCCGGCGGTAAGTGTGCTCAAGCCGCTGCACGGAGCCGAGCCGTTGCTGGAAGAGTCGCTCATTACGGTATGCCGGCAGCGCTTTCCCCGCTTTCAGATCGTGCTGGGTGTCACTGATCCGGCAGATCCTGCGTTGGCGATAGCGTACAAGGTGCAGGCTCTGTACCCGTCAGTCGACTTTGCCATCGTGGTGGGCAGCGGGCATGGCGCGAACCGCAAGATCGGCAACCTTATCAATATGTTGCCGGCTGCGAAGCATGATGTCCTGGTGATTTCGGACGCTGATGTCCGGGTGTCACGCGACTGGCTGTCCCGGGCGGTTGTGGCATTGCAGGCTCCAGGCATCGGGCTGGTAACGACACTTTATACCGGGCGGCCTGCGACGGGCACTGTGTTGCAAAAGCTGGGTGCTCTGCAGATCAACCAGTACTTCCTGCCGGGCGCTCTGCTGGCGCGCTTCATCGGCCGGCAGGACTGCCTCGGCGCCACGATGATGCTGCGGCGCGAGACATTGGACAAAATCGGCGGCCTGCACGCACTGGCGGACCACCTCGCTGATGACAATGTCCTGGGCCGGCTGGTTCAGCGCCTTGGGCTCAAGGTCGCGCTGGCAGACACGATCCCCTCCACCACGGTCCCAGAGTCGTCTCTGGCCGCCCTTTGGCGCCACGAATTGCGCTGGGCGCGCACCATCCGCGCGCTAGAGCCGCTCGCATTCGCGGCGTCGGTGTTGCAATACCCGCTCGTGTGGGCACTGCTTGCGCTGCTGCTCGGCCGCGGATCTTTCTGGTTCGTGCTGTGGTTCGTTGCCGCCTGGGGGGTGCGGGCTTTGACCGCCCACGGCGTTAACCGAGCCCTTGCCATTCGCTCCCCGCTCTGGCTTCTGCCGCTGCGCGAGCTTATGTCGGTAGCGGTGATGGCCGCGAGCTATACCGGCCGCCGCGTCGAGTGGCGCGGTCACACACTTCAGGCGGAGGGGTTTCACCCGCGATGATGAAGACGCTGTTTCTGCATCCGCCGTCGTTCGACGGTTTCGACGGAGGTGCTGGCTCGCGCTACCAGGCGCGACGGGAGATCCGCAGCTTTTGGTATCCGACCTGGCTCGCCCAGCCGGCGGCGCTGGTGCCGGACAGCAAGCTGATCGACGCGCCGCCGGCCGGTGTCGGCCTGAACACGGTCACGGCGCAGGCGCGTGGCTTCGAACTCGCCGTGATCCACACTTCCACGCCTTCCTTCGCGTCCGACGTGAAGGTCGCCGCGGCGCTGAAGGACGCCAACCCGTCGCTGAAAATCGGCTTCGTTGGCGCCAAGGTAGCGGTGCAGCCCGAGGAAAGCCTGCGCCAGGGCGCGCCGATCGACTTTGTCGCGCGCAACGAGTTCGACTTCACGGTCAAGGAGATCGCCGAAGGCCGCGATTGGGCCTCGGTCGATGGCATCTCCTATCGCGATAGCGCCGGCGGGATCGTGCACAACCAGGACCGCGCGATTCTGGAGGACATGGACCAGTTGCCGTTCGTCACCGAGGTCTACAAGCGCGACCTGCGCATCGAGGACTACTTCATAGGTTACCTGCTGCACCCCTATGTCTCGCTGTACACCGGCCGCGGCTGCAAATCGCGCTGCACCTTCTGCCTGTGGCCGCAGACCGTCGGCGGCCATCGCTACCGGGTGCGCTCACCGCAGCACGTGGCGGAAGAGATCGCCCTGGCGAAGCGCTACTTCCCGCAGGTGCGCGAATTCTTCTTCGACGACGACACCTTCACCGACAATCTGCCGCGCGCCGAGGCGATCGCGCGCGAGCTTGGCAAACTCGGCGTTACCTGGTCGTGCAACGCCAAGGCCAACGTGCCGCGCGACACGCTGAAGGTGTTGAAGGACAACGGCCTGCGCCTGCTGCTTGTTGGCTATGAAAGCGGCAACCAGCAGATCCTGCACAACATCAAGAAGGGCATGCGCATCGAGGTGGCCGAGCGCTTCACCCGCGACTGCCATGATCTCGGCGTCAAGATCCACGGCACCTTCATCCTCGGGCTGCCGGGCGAGACACAGCAGACCATCGAGGAGACCATCCGCTTTGCCACCAAGATCAACCCGCACACGATCCAGGTGTCGCTGGCCGCGCCGTATCCTGGGACGTATCTACATCGGCAGGCAGTGGAGAACGGCTGGCTGGATGAGACGCACGCCGAGCTGGTGGACGAGCACGGCATCCAGATCGCGCCGCTGTCTTATCCCCACCTGTCGCACACCGAGATCTTCGACAACGTCGAGACGTTCTACAAGCGCTTCTACTTCCGCGCGCCGAAGATCGCCTCCATCGTCGGCGAGATGGTGCGAAGCCCGCAGATGATGAAGCGCCGGCTGCGCGAGGGTGTCGAGTTCTTCCAGTTCCTGCGCGAGCGGCACAAGGCGGCATAATCAGACGATTCGGTTTGGCTGCTGCCGCGTGGGTGACAATCAGATCAGTTGCACCGAACGACGGCTGAGCCCGGATGCCACCACGTCGTCCAATACCGTACGGATTGCTGATGCCAGAGCGTGCCGATCATACGGCTTGTGAAGCACGTGTTCGCCTCGCAGCTCTGACGACCCGACCGCGTATCCGGTCGTGAACAGGACCTTCAGGCGGGGGTTCGCACGCCGTGCCACATCCGCAAGTTCCGGACCGCTCATGCCCTCTGGCATGACAACGTCGGTGAATAGCAGATCAACCGGCTCTCCGGTCTCCAGGATCGCGAGCGCCATCGGTCCGTTCGCTGCCGTCACCACTTTGTAGCCCCATGAAGTGAGGCTGCGGCGTGTTACCTCCAGCAGGCTCCGATTATCGTCGACCAGCAATATGATCTCCGTTCCCATCGGAGGGAGGATCTGCGTCGAAGTCGCCTCCGCAATCGTATCCGCCGGATCGCGCGCTCGTGGCAGGAACAACCGCACCTGGGTCCCGACGCCAACGGCACTTTCGATGTCAAGATGTCCGCCGGACTGCTTGGCAAAGCCATAGACCATGCTGAGACCAAGGCCAGAGCCAGCCGATGGCGGTTTGGTGGTAAAAAATGGCTCGATCGCCCGTTGCAGTACCCAACTTCAGGCATACCGGCGCCGGTGTCGGTTACGCTCAGAACGACGAAGTCGCCATCATCCAATTCGCCATAGGCTGCCGCGGTTTGGGCATCCAGGTAAAGGTTGGCCGAGGCGATCTTGAGTTCGCCACCACGCGGCATCGCGTCGCGTGCGTTGAGTGCGAGGTTGAGCAGGGCATCTCGGATCTGAGAAGGATCCGCGCTGGTCAACCAGAGCCCGGGAGTACTGACAACCGCGATCGCGATCGTTTCACCGAGGGTCCGACGCAGCATGTCCACGATGCCAGACAGCAGGGCGTTCAAGTCGACGCGCTGTGGTTGAAGCGGCTGGTTGCGTCCGACAGCAAGCAGACGACGGGTCAACAACGATCCGCTTAAAGCGCTGTTCAGGATTTCGCGCGCCAGTTCGGAATGTTTCGGCTCATCCTGCACGGCATCCTCCAGGATTTCGACGCCGCCGATGATCACTCCCAGCACGTTGTTGAAATCGTGCGCGATACCACCGGTCAACTGGCCCAGCGCTCGCATCTTCTCCGATTGGCGTAGCATTTCTTCGGCACGAAGTCGCTCATCGGTCTCGCGCTGCAATTCGCTAAGCGCGGTTTCCAGCTGCGCAGACGTTCCCTGGAGCCTTGTTTCGGCTCGCTGCCGCTCGCCGATCTCATGAGTCAGGTGCCTGTTGAGCTCGGCAAGTTCCTTCACCCGCGTCTGTAGATTGCTTGCCATGTCATTGAATGAGCCAGCAACCAGCCCGATTTCGTCGCGTGACAATACTCCGGCGCGCGCGCCTAACTCTCCAGCAGAGAATGCGTTGGCAGCCTCGATGACGCCGGCCAGTCCCTTGTGGATAGCTCTGCTGACGGAGACGGTCAGCAGCAAGCCGGTGATTTCGACGGTGAGCGCAGTTGCAAACAACAGCCTTAGCACCACACGTTCCAACCAGCGGGAACCTTCGCCGAGCGTATAGGAAAATTCGTCCTCGAAGGCGGTGAGTTTTTGATCGATCTCAGAGACTGATTGAAGCATCTGATTGATGCCATTCTGAGAGGGGTTGGAAGAACTTATCTCGGCATGCAATTCCTCGCCGATCGGCGGGAGTTGCATGGCGATGGATTCCGCCTCACCCCAAATCCCGATCGCTCTGCTGATGTAGGAAATACCACCGAAGTCAACAAAGAGGCTTATCATTCCCCCGATATCGTCAGGATGATTGCGACCTTCCAGGAAACCCTGGTACGCAGCAGCAGTATTCCGATCGCTCTTGAGTAGCTCGCGCTTGGCCTTGGCGTCGCCGATCGGAACCTTCATGAACTGCTGGAAGAGGCGATAGTCAGCCTCGGAGTGCGAAACGCCATATCGATACAAATGGAGTACGGCATCTTTCTGTGCTTTGGACCAGAGACCTTCGCCGCCAACGTAAGCTCGCAAAGACGAAAGCGTATGCAGAGAGAACAATAGAACGAACAGCTCAACGCCTATAAGAATCGCCATGGCGCCAACTGTGAAATACAGTTTGCGAGCAATTGAGATGTTCCTGAACCACCGATACAGAGAGAACCTGTTCCCCATCAGCATATACCTACGCTGCGGAAGTCCGGCCCGGCAGTATAACAACCGTAGGTAGCAGAGCACACGTCTCAGGGAGATGCAAATCACACGAACGCGCGGTTCGGTGGTCTCGTTTGGTCAAAGTCTGGTGCCGTGTGGCGCGTCAGGTGACTTACCGTCCCGGCGGAATAATGCTCAGTTCCTCACCGGGTCCTCGAAGGAGTGCGCGCGTTGCATATCGTAGTCATCGGCGGGGGCGCCCTCGGCCTGTCGAGCGCGCTCCACCTCGTTGAACGCGGTGTCACCGTGACGGTGCTTGAGGCCAACGCACTGGCAAGCGGTTCGACTGGGCGTTCCATCGGCGTCGTCGGGACCCAGCACGTGACCGCCCTCGATGTCGCCATGCGCGCCTACGGCCTGCGGTGCGTCCGCGCCTGGGCGCAACACGGGCTCGAGTTTCACGCTATCGGTTATCTGCGGCTCGGACGGTCGCAAAGCGATCTCGCGCTATTCGAGCGTAGCCTCGATTATCAGCGCGCGGCCGGGATTGAAACGGCGCGCATCATCGAACCGGCCGAAATACGCGCGCTGGTGCCCGATATCAGCACTGACGGGATAACCGGTGGCTTGTTCGGACCGGACAACGGCTTCCTCGATCCACACCAGCTTGCGACGGTGCTTGCGCAGATGGTGCGCGAGAAGGGAGGCACGGTGCGCCAGCGTTGTCAGCTCATCGGTGCCGATAGAAGTGGCAGGGGTTACCGCCTGACAACGTCGGCCGAGACGATCGATTGCGATGGTGTCGTTATTGCCTCCGGGGCCTGGGCGGGCCGCACGGCGGAACTATTTGGCCAGCGTCTCCCTGTCATGCCCGAGCGCCATGAGGCGGTGACCATTCGTCTCCCCGAGCCGCTCGCTTACGTCATGCCGATGGTGATGGACCTGGTTTATGGCGGCGGCGGAACCGGCCTCAATGTCCGGCATGATCGCCCAGGCCAGCTCATCACTGAATTCCATAAATCAACCGGTGGCGGACCAGCGGATCCCGACGATTACAACGAGCAGATCGACGATGCGGCGAAAGAACAACTGGCGGAACTGCTGCTTGAACGGCTTCCGGGTTTGAGCGGTGCGGGGTTCGGTCATGGCTGGGCGGGGCTCTATCCGGAAAGCATCGATCGCCGTCCCCTCGTTGGACCATTCGACGGAGAGCCGCATCTCATTGCCGCGGCTGGCGCCGGTGGCTACGGCATCCAGCTCAGCCCGATCATCGGCGCACTCGTTGCCGACTGGCTTACGAAGGGTGCGCCGACAACATTGCCCGAGGCGGCAGGACTTAGACCAGACGTTACGAGAGTGTCGCAATAGCCAGGCGTGATGACGCGCGCGGATACTCTTGCTATTCAGAAATCACCGACGTTGCGAGTGGCGCATCGTGCGTCGCGGCGTGTGGATTAGGGAGGGAAAAATGAAACGGCATGCATGGCTCGCGGCAGTTCTGCTGCTTGGGCTGGCGTTTCTGCCGATTACCGGCGGGACAGTCGCATTGGCGGACACAGTGAAGATCGCTCACTCTACCTGGGTGGGCTACGGACCTTTGTACATCGCCCGCGACAAGGGCTTCTTCAAGCAGAACGGGGTCGATGTGGACCTGGTACTCATGGAGGATCCGAAGGAGCGCTTCCCCACGCTCATGGCGGACCGGATCCAGATGATCGCGAGCACGGTCGATACCGCGCTGCTTTATCTGAAGAAGCCGAACGATTTTCAGTATGTCGTGGCGATCGATGATTCGAACGGCGGGGACGGCATTGTCGCAAAGAAGGAGATCACCAGCGTTGCTGATCTCAAGGGTAAGAATGTCGGGGTCAGCGAGGGTTCGGTCTCAGACTTCTATTTGAATGTGCTGCTGACCAAAGCCGGTCTGAAGGAGAGCGATCTTAAGACGGTGAACATGACGGCCGCGGATGCGGGCGGTGCGTTCGTGGCAGGGCGGCTCGATGCCGCGGTGACATGGGAGCCTTGGTTGAGCCGTGGTAAAGCAACCCAGTTCGGACATCTGCTGACCGACAGTTCGAAAACGCCTGGGTTGATCACCGACGTGCTGATCGTGAAGGCCGACTGGGCCAAGTCACACGAGAAGGACATCGCAGCGATCGTGAAGTCGTGGAACGAGGCCGTGGCCTTCTACGAGCAGCATCCTGACGAGGCGATCCCGATCATGGCGAAAGGCGTTGGTGGCTGGCTGAAGGATCCCAAGGACTTCAAGGACACGCTGTCGGGGATCAAGTTCTATGACGCCGCTGCCAACAAGGCGTTCTTCGGTACGCCTGCCAACCCCGGGCCGCTCGCGCAAACCGTACAGCAGGCGATTGGGATCTGGGGCGGCTATGGCAAGCTGCAGGTGAAAGTGACCCCTGCCGATCTGATCAGCTACGGTTACGTCAACCATTAATGGCATCGCTACTCGACACCTATGTAGCGCCCAAGAAGGAGATCCCGCGCCGCGTTTACATGACTGTCAGCGTCGTGGTCACGGCGACAATACTGGCGGTGTGGTGCGGGCTCTCTTACGGTGGCTTGGTGCGAGCGGATTTCCTTCCCACCCCCGGCGCTGTCATTGCCGCGGCGGGAGCAGGACTTGGCGACGGATCGCTGGCGGTCAATACGGCCGTCAGCGTTACCGAGATCATGTCTGGTTTCGTTATCGCGTCTGTCTTCGCGGTTCCGCTTGGCATTCTCATGGGTAGCTTCAAAGTCGTCGAAGCCGCCATCGAGCCAGTGACCAATTTCGTTCGCTACCTGCCTGTATCCGCGCTGATCCCGCTACTGATCCTTTGGGTGGGAATCGACATCACCGAGAAAATCACCGTCATCTTCATTGGCACGTTTTTTCAGCAGCTGATCCTGATTGCCGACGTGTCGCGTGGAGTTTCTCAGGATCTGCTGGATGTGTCGTATACGCTGGGGGCGAAACGTCGCGATGTCGTAGCGCGCGTGTTGATCCCAGCGACCATGCCAGGTGTGATGGACACGCTGCGCGTCACGCTTGGCTGGGCCTGGACATATCTCGTGGTGGCAGAGCTGGTGGCGGCGAATAAAGGGCTTGGCTATTTCATCCTGAACTCGATGCGGGGACTGTTCACCGAGCAGATCTTCCTCGGCATCATGGTCATCGGCCTGCTGGGATTGCTGACCGATCAGATCTTCAAGGCACTGCGGAACTGGATGCTGCCGTGGGCAATGAGCCCCTGATGCTGCAACAGACCGCGCCGGCAAAGCTGCGCATTGACAATGTTACCTTGCGCTTCATGCCGAAGACAGCGATGCCGGTGACCGCGCTGGAAAACATCTCGCTGGAAGTCGCGGATCAAGAGTTCTCGGTCATCGTCGGCCCGTCGGGGTGTGGAAAGAGCAGCCTGCTGCGGCTGGTGGCCGGACTGACCGAACCGACCGAGGGGGAAATTTGGCTGGATACCAAGCGGGTGACTGGGCCGGGCAGGGACCGCGGCATGGTATTCCAGTCATACACACTGTTCCCCTGGCTCACCGTGCAGCAGAACGTCGAGTTCGGCCTGAAGCTGCGTGGCATGCCGCCAGCCGAGCGGCGCGACGTTGCGCTTCGATATCTGGCCCAAGTGGGGCTGGATGGTTTCGAACGGCATTATCCGAAGCAGCTGTCCGGCGGAATGATGCAACGCGTGGCGTTGGCGCGCGCACTGGCGAACGATCCGGCGGTGTTGTTGATGGACGAACCATTTGGTGCGCTGGACAGCCAGACTCGTTCGTTGATGCAGGAGTTGCTGCTGGACATCTGGCAGCAGTCAAACAAGACAGTGTTGTTCATTACGCACGATGTCGACGAATCGATCCTGCTGGGTGACCGGGTCTACGTGATGACGGCGCGTCCAGGGCGCATCAAAGAGGTGGTGAAGGTAGATCTCCCACGGCCGCGCAACGTGGAGCTGTTGACCAGCGAGGCGTTCATGGCGCTGAAGCGCCGAATCATGCATTCGATTCATGAGGAAGCGGTGCGCAGCTTCACCGCGGACGAAACGCGGAGAGATAGATAGAGCCGCCGGCGGCAGGGCGGTATTGGAGCTTTGATGCCGCAGCAAGAACCGGAGTTCGTACACGCCTTCGAGCAGGCTACGCACATGCCAAGGCCATCGGCACCGATCGGTGACCTTCTGTGCAACATTCGAGAGGCGTTCCCATGAGCTTGCAAGATGACAACAAGGCAATCGTCGGCCGCTGGTTTACCGACTTCTGGGGCAAAACCTGCAATCTGGGTGTGGTCGATGAAATCGCCGCGCCGGACATGCTGCTGAAATACTCGCTGCACGAGCCGCGGAAAGGCCGTGATGATATCAAGGCCTTCATGATGGATTTCCGTGCTGCGTTCCCCGATCTCAATTTCTGGGGCACTGCCGACCTGATCGCCGAGGGTGACTATGTCGTCGGACAGTGGAAGGGCGGTGGCACGCACTCGGGACCGGCTTTCACCGACTTTCTTGCTGGCGGCCTTCCAGCCAACACGGGCCGGAAAATGCACTTCACCGGTGTCACTGTCCTCAAGCTCGTTGACCGCAAGATCGTCGAGGAGGTCGGCTTGGACGACGGTGTCACGGCACTCACCCAATTGGGATTGCTCCGCACCGCTTGAGCATTCGGGGGTTTGACTGAAATCAAGGTGCACCTCGCCCGCTTGCCACGCGGGCGAGGTCGCATGGAGGAGTCCGCTATGACTGCGAATATTCTTGACGCCGCCGCACGGGAAACCTTGCGCTTTGCCTATGGCGACACCCTTCTCGGAACCATCGTTGTTGCGGAGAGCGTGCGCGGCATCGCTGCCCTCTTCATCGGCGACGATCGCGCCAAGCTCCTGCGCGATCTGAAAGGTGCTTTTCCTGAGGCCGAGCTGGTTCACGACGAAACCGGCCTGGCACAAACCGTCACAAAAGCCACCGCCCTGGTCGACGCCCCGCACACTGGGTTCGATCAGACGCTCGATCTGCGCGGTTCGCCAGTCGAGGTTGCCGTTTGGAATGCGCTGCGCACAATTCCCGCAGGCGAGACGCGTAGCTACGGCGCGATCGCAAAGAGCCTGCCGATAACGGCGACGGCCCAGGACGTCGGTGCGGCATGCGCCGCGAATCGCATTGCGGTCGCCGTGCCGTGTCACCGCATCGTAAAGTCCGACGGCTCGATCTCCGGCTACCGATGGGGTGTGCAGCGCAAGCGCCGCCTGATCAACATCGAGGGAGTGGCGTGATGGATACCAATCTCTACCGAGCGAAGACCGACGATGCCAGCATAGCAAGCGCAATTCAGGATCGGGTGGATTCGGTGGACTGGACTAAGATCCATGCCGATCTCGACGCACAAGGTTGGGCGATTGTGCCGGAACTACTTAGCTGCATGGAGGCGAACGCGATCGCGGGCCTTTACCCTCAAGAGAAAGGTTTCCGCAGCCAAGTCGTCATGAGCCGGCACGGCTTCGGTCGAGGTCAGTACCAGGTACTTCAGCTACCCGTTGCCACCGTTGATCCAGGCGCTGAGGACCGCCGTCTATCCTCACCTGGTGCCGATCGCCAATCGATGGCACGAACGTATGGGCAAGGACGTGCGTTTCCCGAAGGACCACGCGTCGTTCCTGGATCGCTGTCATCAGGCTGGCCAGGTTCGTCCTACGCCGCTCCTGCTCGAGTACGCACCGGAGGACTATAACTGCCTGCATCGCGATCTCTACGGCGAGCATGTCTTCCCGCTGCAGATCGCGATCCTGCTGGACCAGCCGGGCGAGGACTTCGAGGGTGGTGAGTTCGTGATGACCGAACAGCGTCCTCGGATGCAGACCCGTGCCATGGTTCTGCCGCTCAAGAAGGGTGACGCAGCGGTCTTCGCCGTCAACAGTCGCCCGATGAAAGGGGTGCGTGGAGATTACCAGGTGAAGCTTAGCCACGGTGTCAGCAAGCTCCGCTCGGGCAAGCGGCATACTGTCGGCGTCATCTTCCACGATGCGGCTTGACGCGGCGTTGCTGTCCCACGGCTGTGGCGATGGCCTCTTGACCCTGCTTCCTCCCTGGCGGCGAATCACCGCCAAGAAGCGGGAGGTCGATCAATGGCTGCTGCAGCGGCTCCGAGGGGTAGAGTTGAACCGCAACACCTGTCCAGTGTGATTGTTGCCGCGACGATCGGCAACGTTCTCGAATGGTTCGACTTCCTCGTCTACGGCTACTTCGCTGCGACACTCGCCGAGGTCTTCTTTCCAGTCGGCAATCCGACCGTATCGCTGCTGATCACCTTTGGTGCCTTTGGCCTTTCCTATGTCGTGCGCCCGTTGGGGGCCGCCGTCATCGGTACTTATACCGATCGAGCCGGACGCAAAGCCGGGCTCACTCTATCGATCACACTGATGATGCTTGGCACGACGCTGATGGTCGTCACGCCCGGCTACGCCACCATCGGCATCGCCGCTCCGGTCATCATCACGCTCGCACGTCTTCTCCAAGGCTTCTCAGTCGGTGGCGAGTTCGGCAGCGCTGTTGCATTCCTGGTGGAGCATGCCGGCGATCGCAAGGGCTACAGTGCGAGTTGGCAGTGGTCGAGTACCGGCGTTGTCTCGGTCATCGTCGCGTTGTTCGGCCTTGCTGTGACGACGCTGCTGACGCACCAGCAGCTTCTCGATTGGGGCTGGCGCATTCCCTACGCGTTCGGTCTGCTGGTCGGGCCCATTGGAATCTACATCCGCTCACGCATGACGGAGACGCCCGAATTCCGCGAAAGCGTCAAACCCACCACAGTGCCCATACGCGACCTGTTCCACCGCTATCCCGTGCCCGTCTTGCTGGCACTCGGCGCGTCGATCATCTCCAACAGTTCGTATTACCTGCTGCTGTATATTCCAACCTACGCCGTCAAGACGCTGCATCTGCCAGCTTATACCGGATTTGCGGCGACGCTGGTGGGCGGTGTCGCGCTGGCCGTAGTTTCGGTGATTGCGGGACATTGGTCGGACCGGACCGCAAGGACGCGCATCATGCTGGCCATGGCGTGGTTGTTTGCCATTGCTGCCTATCCGGCGTTCTGGCTGATGGTGGCGTATCCGTCGCTTGCCACAGCCATGTTCGCTGTCGGCTTCCTTAATGTGATCAAGGGAGGCTACAGCGGGGTGCTGCCGTCGCTGCTGGCGGAGCAATTCCCGGTCGACGCGCGCGCCGTCGGAATTGCCTTCAGCTACAGCGTGTCGGTGACGGTATTCGGCGGCTTCGCGCCATTTGTCGCGACGTGGCTGATTGCGGCAACCGGGGACCCGTTGTCGCCAAGCTTCTATCTGATGGCAACCGCACTGCTCAGCATCGTTTCACTGCTGGCCATCCGGAGGCGCAGCGCGCGTACTGAAGCGGGTCCCGGCGACACGATATCGCCATACCGGGTGACCAGCTGAAGGAACGCCGCGTCCTTCGGTCTCCGATCCGCGCACGACGTCGATGCGTCGGCGCCGGCATCATGCAGCGCCCGCTCGACTCAGATGGCAGGAGCGTGACGAGACTCTGCTGGGCGATGGTAGGCATCGAATGCTGCCGCTATGGTACGTATAAACGGGCGCCCCAGCTCCGTGACAGTAAGGCATCGGCCGTCCCAACAGGCCAACCCATCCGCAATGGGCGCGGCGAGTTCATCAATGGCTCGGCGCAACGGCGCGGGATTAGCGTCGTGCCGAGCCGCGACCGCATCGAGATCGGCTCCCAGGTTGCACATGATCTGCTCGATAATGTCCCGCCGCAGGCTGTCGTCTTTGGACAACACACAGCCGCGGGCTGTGCCGAGTATTCCTGATCCGATCGCAGCGCGCCAATCAGGAACTGACGACGCGTTCTGCACATAGCCCTGCGGCAAGCTTCCGATCGCCGATGCCCCAAGACCGATCAGCGCCGGCGCGTTGTCCGTTGTGTAACCTTGGAAGTTGCGATGCAGGCCACTGGTGCGGCAGGCGACCGCGAGCGCATCGCCTTCGCGTGCGTAGTGGTCCAGGCCGATCGGCACGTATCCAACTTTGCGCAGTATACTGTCCGCAGTGTTGCGCTGCGCCCAACGATCGCGCGTCTGCGGCAGCGCGCTCTCCGCGATCAGCTTCTGATGGCGCTTCATCCACGGCACATGCGCATAGCCGAACACGGCGACGCGGTCGGGCGCCAGCGACAGTATCTGCTGCAACGTATCGGTCACGCTCCGCGTGGTCTGAAGGGGCAGGCCGTACATCAGATCGACCGAAATCGAGCGCACGCCGATCTGGCGGAGGCCGCGGAACCCGCTGGCGATAAGGCCAAACGGCTGCACGCGATTGACGGCGATCTGGACCCGAGGATCGAGGTCCTGCACGCCGATGCTCGCCCGCGTGGTGCCGATGTCGGACAGTACGCGCAACGTCTGATCGGTGATCGTTCGCGGGTCGAGCTCCACGGCAACGGTGGTCTCTGTTCCAAAGGCAAAGTGCTCGCGCAATCTGGAATTGACGGCGCGCATCCACTCCGCCGGCAGATGCGTCGGCGTGCCACCCCCCCAATGGATTTGAGCGACCGGAAGGCGGCGCCCAATCGCCGCCGCCACCAGATCGATCTCGGCGAGCAGTGTCTTGGCATACGAGACAGCTGGCTCGGCAAGGCGAATGGCGGTGGTGTGGCAGCCGCAGAACAGGCACAGCGAACGGCAGAACGGCACATGCACGTACAGCGAGAGTGCTGCTTTGCCCGGCAACGCGGCCAGCCAGGCGCTATAGGTTGGCGCGCCAACAGCGTCATTGAACTGCAGAGCGGTTGGGTAGCTCGTGTAGCGCGGCACGCGGCGGTCATAGCGCGCGATCAGCTCGGTCGGCTCCATGTGCCGGACCTAAGCGCAACCGGGGCTGCTGCGCTTTGACCTGGATCAAGGCAAGACGCGGTTGCCATCCGCCCACCGATCCGTTATGCACAGCCTATGTTCTGTGGCCTGCGCCTCGCTTGCCGTTCTGCCCGCGCCGTAGCGCGCGGTGGCGCATGCCTGCTCGCTCTCGGCCTCCTCCTTCGACTTAGCCGCCCCTGAGCGCTGCGCCGGGTCGCTGAATCGCCGGCTTCGCTCAGGGGGACCCCTGAGGCCAACGTCGTGCAATCAGACCAAGGACCCGACCTACAATGAGCATCGAGCATCCCAGCTTCGGCAAGCTGGACGACGACAGAATCATCATCTTCGACACCACGCTGCGCGACGGCGAACAGTCGCCCGGCTTCTCGATGAACCTCAACGAGAAGATCCGCATGGCCGAGGCCCTGACCGAACTGGGCATCGACGTGATGGAAGCCGGCTTTCCTATCGCCTCCATCGGCGACTACGAAAGTGTCAAGGCGATCGCCGAAACCGTCGGCCAGCGTGACGACACCCCGGTGATCTGCGGCTTGGCCCGCTCCGGCCGCGAAGACATCCTGCGCGCCGCCGATGCGGTGCGGCCGGCGAAGCGCAAGCGTATCCACAGCTTCCTCTCCACCAGCCCGCTGCACATGAAATACAAGCTGCGGATGGAGCCGGACGAAGTGCTGCAGGCTGTCAGCGACAGCGTCACCCTGGCCCGTCAGTATACCGACGATGTCGAGTGGTCGGCCGAGGATGGCACGCGCACCGAAGCTGACTTCCTCTGCCGCTGTGTCGAAGCCGCGATCAAGGCTGGCGCCACCACCATCAACATCCCCGACACCGTCGGCTACGCGCTGCCCGAAGACATGGAGCGTATCTTCACCATGGTGCGCACGCGCGTGCCTGGCGCCGACAAGATCGTGCTGTCCACGCACAACCACAATGATCTGGGCCTCGCGGTCGCCAACACGCTGGCGGCAATCCGCGCCGGCGTGCGTCAGGTGGAGTCCACCATCAACGGCATCGGTGAACGCGCCGGCAACGCCTCGCTGGAAGAGGCGATCATGGCGATCCGCACCCGCCAGGATGCGATTCCGTTCCGTAATAACATCAAGACGCCGAACATCCTGCGCGTGTCGAAACTGCTCTCCACCATTACCGGTTTCGACGTGCAGCCCAACAAGGCCATCGTCGGCCGCAACGCCTTCGCGCACGAAGCCGGCATCCACCAGGATGGCGTGCTGAAGCACGCTGGCACCTATGAGATCATGACCCCGGAGAGCGTCGGCTGGACCAAATCCAACTTGGTGATGGGCAAGCACTCCGGCCGCGCCGCGTTCCGCGACAAGCTGAAGGCGCTGGGCTATGGCGAGGTCGGCAGCAACCAGTTGAACGATGCGTTCCGCCGCTTCAAGGATCTGGCGGATCGCAAGAAGGTGGTGTTCGACGACGACATCGTCGCACTCGTGGACGATGAAGTGATGCGCGACCACGAGCGCATCCGTTTCGTCTCGCTGGATCTGCGCGCCGGATCGAAGGCGCCGCCGCGCGCCGAGATGGAACTGGAAGTCGATGGCGCGGTGAAGTCCGCGGTTTCGGGCGGCGACGGTCCGGTGGATGCCACGTTCAAGGCGATCCAGCAGATCTTCCCGCACACCGCCAATCTCGTGTTGTTTTCTGTCGGCGCGGTGACCGAGGGCACCGACGCGCAGGCCAAGGTGACGGTGCGCCTGGAGGAGAATGGCAAGCTGGTCGATGGCCAGGGCGCCGACACCGACACCATCGTCGCGTCCGCCCGCGCCTACGTGCACGCGCTCAACAAGCTGCTGGTCAAGCGCGTTCGCACCGAACCACAGGCGCTGTCTGCGTGAATGGGAAGGCCAAGGGGCTCTGCCCCTTGGAACTCCGCCAAGGGCGTAGCCCTTGGCACCCGCCTCATCCGGTGATGAGAGGGGGCCCGCGTCCCCTGGTCTTGCAATTCAGAGGAGACCAATGACTACCCACGATCCCGTCCGCTTCGTCGCCAAGAACATGCGCGTTGATCTGCGGCTGATTGCCGAGATGATCGCACCGGGCTCGCGCGTGCTCGACATCGGCTGTGGCGACGGCGCGCTGATCGATTACCTGTCGCGCACCAAAGGCTGCGACGCGCGCGGCATCGAGATCGATATGACCGAGGTGATCCGCGCAGTCGCGCACGGCATGCCGGTGATGCATGGCGATGCCGATAGTGACCTTGCGCACTACCCCGACGGCGCGTTCGATTACGTGGTGCTGTCGCGCACGCTGCAGGCAGTCGAGCAGCCGCGCGCGGTGCTGCGCCAGATGCTGCGTATTGGCGCCCGCGCCGTGGTCAGTTTTCCCAATTTCGGTCACTGGCTGGTGCGCTGGCAGTTGCTTAGCACCGGCCGCATGCCGGTCACGCCGACATGGGATCGGCCGTGGCATGAAACGCCCAACATCCATCCCTGCACGATCCGCGACTTCTTCGACTTGTGCTCGCACGATGGCTATGTGGTGGAAAGCTGGCTCGCCGCTGATGACGAAGGTGGCCGCACGCCGTGGCGCCGTGCACCCCGGCTCGCCAACCTGTTCGGCGAACAGGGCCTGTTCCTGCTGCGTCGCGCCTGATCGCGCATGGCGACGCTCGAGCTTCAAGGCCTGCGTAAGAGTTTCGGACTGATCGACGTCTTGCACGGCATCGATCTCGCGCTCGCCGAGGGCGAGATGCTGGTCATCGTCGGCGCCTCAGGCTGTGGCAAATCTACCCTGCTGCGTCTGGTCGCCGGGCTGGAGCGTCCCACTGGTGGCCGCGTCATGGTCGATGGCCGCGACGTGACCGATCGCGATCCGTCCGAGCGAGACATCGCCATGGTGTTCCAGAACTACGCGCTCTATCCGCATATGAGCGTGTTCGACAACATGGCCTATGGCCTGCGCATCCGCGGCCTCTCGCGCGACGACATCCGAACCCGCGTCGATGAGGCAGCCGGTCTGCTAGGTCTGGCAGAGCTGCTCGCCCGCAAGCCGCGCCAGCTGTCCGGCGGACAGCGTCAGCGGGTGGCGATGGGACGGGCGATCGTACGCCACCCCAAGTTGTTTCTGTTCGATGAGCCGCTGTCCAATCTGGACGCCAAATTGCGCCTGCAGATGCGCGCGGAAATCCGCCGCCTGCAGCATCGGCTCGGCGTCACCAGTCTTTATGTCACCCACGACCAGGTCGAGGCGATGACCCTGGGCGACCGTTTGCTGGTGCTGCACCAGGGGCGCCCGGCGCAGCTTGCCACGCCGATGGAGATTTTCGAGCGGCCGGCCGATACCTACGTCGCCGGTTTCATCGGCGCACCGACCATGAACTTCCTGCCTGCCGAACTGGCACGCGACGGGTCGGCGGGGCAGCTTGCGGCCGGGCTGCTGCTGCCGTTCGCGGATGGCCGTCGCCCTGGACCCGACGGAACCCCACTGACCATCGGCGTGCGGCCGGAGCATCTGATTCTCGGTCCCGGGCTCGATCTGACGATTGATCTGATCGAGCCGCTCGGCTCGGAGACGCTGGTGCACGGCCACCTCGCCGGGGGCGAGGAAGAATCGATGACAGTCAGGCTCGCCGGCGCCCCGCCAAGCGGCGAGACTCTGTCGGTGACGCCGCGGGCCGAGCACCTGCACGTATTCGACGGACGCACCGGGCTGCGAATTGACCCGGTGGGGGCAGAAAACGTGGTCCATCCGCTTGCCGCTGCCAGTACGGCTGACTAGGGTTCCGCCCGCTTCAAAGGGTCACCGAGTCTGCTGTGCCTGTGCCGCCGACAAATACTGTCGCCCCGATCAGCCCAGGCGAGATGCAGCTCCTGCTGTCGCGCGCCGGGCTCGTTCTCAACCCCGGACAGGTGGCGGACCTCGTGTTGGCGTGGCGCCAGGTGGCAGGGCTGATCGCGTCGCTGCCACATGATCGGCCGCTCGCCGACGATATGGCGCTGACGTTCCGCCTGCCCCCGCCGGCCAGTTCTGCCGCTGCGCCAGTGCCGATTGCCCCCAAGCCGGCGCGTGAGGCACCTGCGCCGAAGCCTAAGGCGGCGGCTCCAAAGAAGGCCAAGGCCAAGCCGCCGGCGGCTAAGCCCAGGGCGAAAAGCAAATCCGCCGCCAAGCGCCCGGCACCGCGTAAGCAGGTTCGGCGCCGCCGATGAGCAGTGCCACGCGGCCGTTCCTTACCATCGCCGAGGCGGGCCGGTTGATCGCAGCGAAGCGGCTATCGCCTGTCGAACTCGTCAAGGAGTTGCTGACGCGGATCACCGCCCTTGATCCGCAATTGAGTAGTTTCCTGCTGGTCACTGAACGTCAGGCGCTGGCCGCAGCACGGACAGCCGAACGGGCAGTGATGTCGGGCAAGCGCTCACCGCTGCTAGGAATACCCGTCGGCTACAAGGACATCTACGAGACCGCCGGCATCCGTACCACGGCACAGTCGCGCATCCTCGCCGACAATGTCCCCAAGGAGGACGCCGAGACCGTGCGCCGGCTGCAGGCCGCGGGTACCGTCATGCTCGGCAAGCTGGCGACCCACGAGTTCGCCGTCGGCGGGCCAGCGTTCGATCTGCCCTGGCCACCCGCGCGCAATCCCTGGGACACCAGACGCTTCACTGGCGGCTCCAGTTCCGGTTCCGGCGCCGCAGTGGCGGCCGGCCTAGTGCTCGGCGCACTCGGCTCTGATACCGGTGGTTCCATCCGGCTTCCGGCGGCGTATTGCGGTATTGCCGGCATCAAGCCCACGCCAGGGCTGGTGTCGCGCCGCGGCGTCATTCCGCTCGCGCCAAGCCTGGATACCGCCGGCCCGATGGCCTGGACGGCGGAAGACTGCGCCATCCTGCTGGACGCTCTCGCGGGGCATGATCCCGCCGATCCGGCGTCCGTCGCAGGCCCGCCGGTATCCTATGCGAATGCCATCGCCACGCCGTTGCGCGGACTGCGCGTTGGCCTGCTGCGCCGATTTTACGAGCATGACGTGCCAGCCTCGCCCGAGATGCTGCAAATGATGAGCCGGGCGGCATCGACGTTGCGCAGTCTGGGCTGCCGCGTGGAGGACGCGTCCTTGCCGCCGGTGCAGGAATACAACGCCGTCGGCCGCATCATCATCTGCTCAGAAGCCTATGCGCTGCACGAGCCGACGCTGCGCACGCGCCTGTCCGATTATTCGCGGGTGTTCCGTGTCCGGGTGCTGGCGGGTGCGCTGATCCGAGCCGCCGACTACATCGCGGCGCAGCGCCGGCGCAGTGACCTGATTGCCATCACTGCCAAGGCGTTCGAGCGGTTCGATGTGCTGGTCACCGCGCCGACTGCGAGTACGCCGCCGTTGCTGACCGAGCAGCGGCCTGACGACGGTTTCTCGCGGGCGTTGATCACGACGGTTGCGAATGTGGCGGGAGTGCCGTCGATGGTCGTGTGCGGCGGCTTCACTGCCGCGGGACTTCCATTGGGTCTGGAAATCATGGGTCCGGCCTGGGGTGACGCGACGGTACTGCGCGTCGGCCATCATTTCGAACAGGCCGCCGGTACGCGGTCACGACGGCCGGCGCTGAACGCCTAGGCCTGCAGCCGCGTCACGATGTCGCGCAGTGCGTAGTGCGCCGACCGCAAGGCGCCTTCCTGCCAACCGTTGAGGTACGACATATGCTCGCCGGCGAACAGGAAAGGCCCATCACCCTTCAACAGCGTGCCGTAATACTGCGCCCGCGCATCCTTGCTCCACTCCGACCACGCGCCGCCGCTGAATGGGATGTTCTTCCACGCTACCGTCACGCCTTTGGTCAGATGCTTGCGGTAATTTGGATGCAACGCCTCGCCGTCGCGTAGCGCCGCTTCGATGCGGGCCGCCGGCGGCATTCCGGTGAACTTGTCGCCAACGTCATCCGACCAGATGTAGGCGCCAACCAGAATGCCTTTGCGTTGGTGGATGCCGGCTGACGGATACCAGACTTGGGTGATGTCGTGTGATGTCCAGGAAATCCCTCCGTATATCGACTCATCGAGTTCCCAGAACCGCCGCTCTGCCTGAAACGCGACCTTCACGGCAGGCACGTAGTCAACCGCGGCAAGAGCACTGCGTGTGTCCGGCGCAAAGTCATTCGGCATATCGCGCAGCACCGGCGGTGGAACCGTGACGACAACGATTGACGTCTCGGTCGCGTGCTCGCGTTTGCCATCATGCCAAACGACGCTTGCACCGTTCGCGGTTCTGCGCAACGCGCGCAGTTGCGCATTGTAGACAATCGAACCGCGCAGTTGTGCGCCGAATGCCTCGCCAATGCGGCCCATCCCACCGACGGGCTGCATCATTGTCGCGGCCTGATCCCAGCTTTCGCCGAAATTCGTCTGGTATCGCCAGAAGCCGGCAGCCAGGATGGCTCGCAGATCCAGCGGCTGCTTTGCCGTGCCGACCTGGGTGCCGCCACCGGGCGCTTCGCTATAGCCGGCGCGGCCGGAGCCTTTGTAGTGCATGTCCTTGTCGAGAGCGCCGAAACTGCGCAGCAGCACGCGTATGTGTTCCTTGTCGTCATTGCTGACGGGCTGATCCAAGGCGGTGGCGTCGATCGACTTTGCCGCGAGTTCGGCCACATAGCCGCGGATATCGTCGACCATCTGCCGGTTGCGTACCGGCTTGCCGTCGAATGCCTGGTCGCTTTGCAGCAGCGCGCCGCGATTGTCGTTGCTCATCACTTCGAGCGGTACGCCGAGCTTACGGCAGTACCGACAGGATCCCTTCGTGATGATACGGCAGGCGCGCCGGCCCAGGATTGAAGTAAAGGTGCTGCGCGCGGTCCCAAGTCACATGCTGGGTGCTGGAGGCTTCCTCGACTGCATCGCCGCCGCGCAGTGACCAGTTGCGGCCGCCTGGGCGTGAACGCGCTTCCAGGACCAGCGGTGCGAAACCGGCTTCCCGCAGTTCCCACGCCAGCACCATGCCAGCAATACCAGCACCGATGATAACGATGCGACGCCCTTTGCCGGGAGGCAGCTCCGGCGGCCCGGCGTAGGCCTCGGGTATCGGCAGCAGGCCCATCGCCGCCATGGTGCGATATGCGGCAGCAACGCCACCGACCTTACCGACCTGATGGATCAGGCCGCGGCGCGACAGCGTCATGAAGGCCGGCGAGCGCGCAGTGCCGCGGCGAGCGTGCCATCGTCCAGCACATCGAGCGCCCCGCCAATCGGCACGCCTTGCGCGACACGTGTCACCGTCACGCCAAGCGGGCGCAGCCGATCGGTCAGCCAGTGTGCGGTGGTGGCACCATCGACGGTGGCGCCGAGTGCTAGGATCACTTCGGTCACGTCGCCTTCACCGACTCGTGCGAGCAACGGCGCGACGTTCAGGTCCTCGGGTCCGACGCCGGACAAGGCCGACAGCGTGCCGCCCAGCACATGATACAGGCCGCGATGCACGGATGCGCGTTCCAGTGCCCATAGATCGCCGACGCCCTCGATGACACAGATCGAGGTGCGATCGCGCTGCGGGTCGGTGCAGATCGCGCACGGATCGCGGCTGTCGAGATTGCCGCACAACCGGCAGGACTTCACCGAGCGTGCCGCTTCGGCAAGCGCGGATGCCAGCGGCAGCATGCGCGCGTCGGGCTGCTGCAAAAGCTTCAACGCAGCACGGCGAGCGCTGCGCGGGCCCATGCCCGGCAGCTTCGCCAACAGCCCGATCAGATGTTCGATCTCCGGGCCGCCCACTAGTGCGGCCACCCTCCAGCGTCATTGCGAGGAGCAGCGCGGCCAAGCGGTCCGGGTGTTTGCGACCAACAACAACCGGATTGCTTCGCTTCGCTCGCAATGACACATCGCTTGAGCACTAGAAAGGCAGCTTCATCCCGGGTGGCAGTTGCAGCCCGCCGGTCACTTTCTGCATTTCACTCGCTGTAGCGGCTTCAAGTTTCTGCCGCGCATTGGCGTGCGCCGCCACGATCAGGTCTTCCAGCATCTCGGCATCCGCCGGATCGATGACTTTCGGATCGAGCTTGATGCTCCGCAGGTCGCCTTTGCCGTTCAGCGTAATCTTGACCAGGCCTGCGCCGGCTTCGCCTTCAATCTCCATGCTCTCCAGTTTGGATTGCATCTCCTGCATTTTGGCCTGCATCTGCTGGGCCTGTTTCATCAGCCCGGAGAGATTCTTCATTCGTCGGACTCCATATCGTCGCTCTCTTCAATCGCTTCGGCCTCTGGCACCTCGATCGGGGTCAGGCCGTACTCATCGGCGGCGCTGTCGTGCACGCTGTCGATCCGTGCGCCCGGGAACGCATCCATGATCGCGCGCACCAGCGGATGATCTGCCGCTGCCGTGCGCCGCGCCGCGTCGGCGGCATTGCCCTGCTCGGCAACGGTTGGTTCGCCCTGCGCCGTTGACAGCGCAATCGTCCATCGTGTGCCTGTCACCTCGGACAGCAGCGCGCCGAGCTTCGACGCCAGATCCTTTGGCGCCTCCGGCTGCGGTCGCAGCTCGATCACCGGCGGTGCAAACCGCACCACGTGCACCGAGTGGATCAGATGGGCATGCAGCATCGCTTCGCGCCGTTCCGCCACCAGCGCGGTGACATCGCGAAAACTTGCCAAACGTGGCGCCGCATCCACGGCAATCGGCGCGCCACCAACTACAGCGCGAACGCCGCCGCCACCGCCCGGCACAACGGGCGCCGGCGGCGCCGCGATTTGCACAGGAGCATTGCCGAGCCGGCGCACCAGATCGCCCGGTGGCGGCATGTCCGAGACATGGCAAAGCCGGATCAGCACCATCTCGGCTGCGGCGCGGCGATCCGGCGCGGTCTCGACTTCACCGACACCCTTCAGCAGCATCTGCCAGGTGCGTGCCAGCACCGGCACCGATAGCTGTTCAGCCAATGCCCCGCCGCGGATGCGTTCGGCCTCGGGCAGGTCGTGGCTCTCGCGCAGCGCCGGCAGAGATTTCAGCCGGGTCAGCGTATAGGTCAGTTCCAGCAGGTCTTGCAGGATCATGCCCAGATCAGCGCCACGTTCATGCGCCCGTTCGGTGATCTCCAGCGCCTGGCGCGGCTGCCCCGCCATCACCGCATCCATCAGGTCGAACACCAGCCCGCGGTCCGCCAGGCCGAGCATGTCGCTCACTGCCGCTTCGCTGATCGGCCCATCGGCCTGTGCGATCGCCTGATCGAGCAGCGACAATCCGTCGCGCACTGAGCCATCCGCCGCGCGGGCAATAGCATCGAGCGCCGCCGGGTCGATCGACACCGCTTCCTGCGCCGCGATGCGGCCGAAATGCGCCGCCAACTCGGCGATCCTTACGCGCCGCAGATCGAACCGCTGGCAGCGCGACAGTACCGTCACCGGCACCTTGCGCAATTCGGTTGTCGCGAACACGAACTTCACATGCGGCGGCGGCTCTTCCAGCGTCTTCAGCAGCGCGTTGAAAGCGTTGCGCGACAGCATGTGCACTTCGTCGATGATGAACACCTTGGTGCGTGCCTGGATCGGGCGATAGCGCGTCGCCTCGATGATCTCGCGCACGTCATCCACACCGGTGCGCGACGCCGCATCCATCTCCACCACGTCCGGGTGCCGATCGGCGAGAATCGCGACGCAGTCCGGGCATACGCCGCATGGCTCCGCGGTCGCTCCGCCCTTGCCGTCGGGGCCGGTGCAATTGAGACAGCGGGCGATGATGCGCGCGGTCGTGGTCTTCCCCACCCCACGCACCCCGGTCAGCATGAAGGCATGTGCGACCCGGCCGATGGCGAAGGCATTGCGCAGGATGCGCACCGTCGTCTCCTGGCCGATCAGATCCTCGAAGCGGGTAGGGCGGTATTTGCGCGCCAGCACCCGGTAGGGCGCTGCAAGTACTGGCTCGGGCGGCGAATCACCGAACAGGCCAGGACCGCCCGGCGGTGGGGGGGCCTCAAGCTGCCGATCGTCCTCGTCCTGGAACAGGCCAGACATGCGGGGCGGTGTCAGCCGCCGCGGCGGCCCCCTGGTTGCGTGGTGGCATACGGTGGGAGGCCGGGCAACGACCCGAGCGGTAACTCACTGCGGCTGCTTCCTTCCGGACCTGACCGGGTTGGCGAGGCGCCCGTCCGCCGCCGACCTCCCAGGGATGCATATCATGCTTTCGGGGGCTGGGGGGAAGGGGGGCCGCCTCACATGGTCAGCTACCGGATGGCGTTATCTTGCAGCTGTCGTGCGGTGGCACGCCGATGACCCCGGTCTTGCCGACATTGGCAGGGTCGGGGAATTCCATCGTTGGACGGCCGTTGGCGAGGTCGCCGAGCACGCTGACCGAATTGGCGCCGACCAACTGCGTGCCGCTCGTGCAGGTGACGGTCAGTGTTCCGGATGACTTATCGCCGCCGCCACATCCGATCAGCAGCAGTGCAATCAGGAGACCGGCAACCCGGTGCATCGATCACTCTCCCTGTCCGATTCGCAGCCGAACGATAACAGGGACCAATGCCTCTGCGCCAACGCGAGCAAGGCACCGGTGGGCGGGCGTCGCCCTGCCCACCGGCTTGGCCAAATCAAGCCTCGTGGAACACCAAGGTGCGCAGTTCGATACTCTCGCGCGGCAGCACGTCATCGGGAACGGTTGGGTCCTCGAACGCGGTGTGCGGCGCGAACCGCGCGCGGCCGTCCGTTTCAGAGTCATAGCACTTCAACAGCAGCGCCTCGTGCGGCTGCATTTCGGGCACATAGAACCAACGATGCGCCGGATTGAACGTCACTCCGTAGGTCTCGCCGACGCGGTGCTGGTACACCAGATCGGATGCGACCAGATCGTTGGGCGCGACCGAGCCCGCATCGCATACCGCCAACGGCGCGTCACGCAGCGGCCCACGAACCGGGCGCCATAGGTTGATCACCTGCACACGGCCGCGCAGCAACGCATCGGCCTTGTCGCCGAAGAAATCGCGCACGCGCTGCGGCCCGGATCTGGCGGTGTGATCGACATGCACGCGGGTCGCCGGCTGCCGGGGCGCATCGCGCGACCAATCCACCGCACCCTTTACCCGGCGCCGCAGCGTGTGGTCGAAGATGAACACCTTGCTCGCGCCGGTCGCTTCGGCGATCACCCGCTCGGCCTCGGGATAATACGTGCGCCGCAGCTCATCCTCATCCCAGAAGTCGCGCACCGCGCTCTGCTGATGCAGTACCGCGAAGCCCTCACGGTCCAGCGTCATGTCGCCAGCCACCGGCCGCACATCGTGGATCGCCACGGTGTGCGCCTCATGGCCGCTGTTGGAGCGCGGCACGCCGGGGGGCGGATCGAACGTGTAGTTGCGTGGCCGATCGGCCATCGGCGCGAGGTAATTCAATTGCGCATCGATGTGCGGCAGGGTCACGTAGCGTGGGCTGATGGCATTCATCGTTGGCTCCTCCTCGATTGGTCGGTCACAGGGGCGGGATGCGCCAGAACGGCGTGTCGAGCTCGCGGTACACATCGGCCGTCGAGGCGCCGAAATCCGCCAGCTCGCGGTTGCTCAGCTGCGCCAGGGCGTTCAGCTCCCGGCGCCGCTTGCGCCACGCCAGATAGGCGAAGAACAGCCGCGCCAACCGGTTCGGGCGATGCCTCCGGTGCTCGGCCGGCAAGGTGGAAAGCTGAGAATTTGTCAGTGAAGGATAAGTGAAGCCAGACATGGTCTTTCTCCTCAGTTGGACCGTTGGCAAGGAAATGGGCGTCTCCGCCGCTGTCCGCAAAGGATACTTTGTCAGTCTCCACATGAGGGAAATTCATGCTAAACAGGCTGCATGGCGCTCACTCTTCCGTCATTGACCGGCCTGCGCGCGTTCGAGGCGGCGGCGCGTCATCTCAGCTTCACCCGTGCGGCGGATGAGCTGAATGTCACCCAGACGGCGATCAGCCACCTGATCCGGCGCCTGGAGGAGCAACTGGGCATCAAGCTGTTCGTGCGCCGCAATCGCGCGCTGGAACTCACCCGCGAGGCGCAGGACTATCTGCCCGCCGTGCGCGGCGCGTTTGAGGATCTGCGGCGCGCCACGGCACGCCTGCGCCGCTCCGAGCGCGACGGCGTGCTGACCGTCAGCACCACGCCATCGCTTGCCGCGAAATGGCTGGTGACTCGCGTGGCCGCATTCCAGGACGTCAATCCAGGCATCGAGGTGCGGATCAGCACGTCGTCGCATCTGGTCGATTTCCAGCGTGAGGAAGTCGATATGGCGGTGCGCTATGGCCACGGCGTCTGGCCGGGACTGCGCACCGACTGGCTGATGGCCGAGGACATGTTCCCGGTCTGCAGCCCGTCGCTCCAGGATGGCGAACATCCGCTGCGCAAACCGGAGGATTTGCAGCACCACACATTGCTGCACGCCACGGTGTCACGCGAAGACTGGCAGCTCTGGCTCACCGCCGCGGGACTGCCTGTATCGATCGCAACGCGCCGCGGGCTCAGCTTCGATCAGAGCTTCATGGCGATCCAGGCGGCCGTGGAAGGACTTGGCGTTGCACTCGGCCGTAATCGCTTCGTTGAAGTCCGACATCGCCGCCGGGCGATTGGTGGTGCCGTTCAACATCGTACTGCCGGGCGATGCCGGGTACTACATCGTGGCACCCGAGGTGACCGCCGACGCGCCAAAGATCGCGCTATTCCGCGATTGGCTCATCGGCTCGGTCGCCCCGGGCGCGGTTGCGCCACCGCCGCCGTAATCAGGCGGCCAATGGCAACGGTGCCGCGTGCATCAGGGGTGCATCGGCCACCTCGACCAGCCTGGCGCGATCGAACCCATTGAACGCAGTGCGCATGCAGCCGCCGTAGGCACCGAGTTGGCCGATTTCGATCCAGTCGCCTTCCGTTGTGTCCGCCGGCAGGTGGAACGGCCCGCGCATCTTGTCAGCGCTGTCGCAGGTGGGGCCAAAGAACGAGAAGCCAATGTGTTGGGTGGATGGCTGCGCACCGTCCGGACGGATCAACCGCACCGGATAGCGAAAGCCGAGTTCGCCGGCGTCGGCCAGCGCGCCGTACACGCCATCGCTGATGTACAGCGCATCGCCGCGGCGGTGTTGAACCTGCACGACGACAGATGCGCCGCCGGCGACGAGAGCACGGCCGGGTTCCGCCCACAGACGAGCATTCGGCAGGCCAAGTCGCTCGACGCCGGCCTCGATCTCGGCGAGGAAAGCGCCGATTGGTGGCGGCTCGATGTCGGGGTATGGGACCGGAAAACCGCCGCCAATATCGATCACGTCGACGGCTACGCCGGCAATGGCGATCACCTCGCGTGCGAGTGCCAGTGCGGCGCGCCAGGCCAACGGATCGAGGCACTGCGAGCCGACATGGAAGCTCAGCCCCAGGCGGACGGCGTGCGGCCGTGAGGCACGCAGCAATTCAGCCGCCGCATCAGGCGACGCGCCGAACTTGCCGGACAGATCGAGCATCGCGGAGCCTCTCGGCAACGCCAGGCGCACGATGAGGCCGAGGTCGCCGGCGACTCCGGTTGCCGCGGTTTCGTGCAAGATCTTCGCCAGCTCCTCGGTGCTGTCGAGAGCGTAGTCGCGCACGCCGTGCCGCGCCCAGGTTTCGCGGATCGTGCCGCGTGGCTTGACCGGGTGCATGAAGTGGATCGCGGCAGTGGGGAACATCTGCCGCACCAGCGATACTTCGCCGATCGACGCGCAGTCGAAATGCGTGACGCCACCGGCGTGCAGCGCGCGCAGGATCGCAGGCTCGGGATTGCACTTCACCGCATACATCACGTCGCCGGGGAAGCCCTGTACGAACGCACGCGCATTGGCGCGCACGGCGGCCGGACGCAGGCAGTGCACCGGCTCTTCCGGGCGCTGCGTGGCGATCACGTCATCGACCGAAGGCAGCGGTGCGGCAACGTCGGGAAAGCGGCGGCGCAACGGAGAAACAGCGGTGCGGACGCGTACAGTGTTCATGGCGATATCCTCGCGAGCAAGCGACCGAGACAGGAAGACAGCCAACGCCGCGCGAATGCGCCGCGGCGATTGACTCAGTCGAAGCTGCGAGGACTTCGCTCCGCAGCGAACCGTTCAGCCAACATAGGCGGCTCCCTAACGACCCCGGCCCCACAAACGGACCGGACCGACCGAAAAGGACGCGTTACGTCGTTGCTGTGCCCCTGAGGGGCTCGCGGCACGTGCGATGCGTGAAGCACCGCTCATCCAGAGGACGAGCGGGGCCGCGCATATAGGGACAAATCGGGCGCGCGTGTTATGCGTTTATGATTGGTGAGGCAGGCGCTGAGGACATGAGCGCCAGATACTCCCAAACAACGGTTGCCGCGGCGAGTGCGGTGATCTCCGCAATGTCGTAAGCTGGTGCTACCTCCACGACATCCATGCCGGAAAACGCAATACCGTGGAGGCGACGCAGAATTGCCTGCGCCTGCCAGGACGCGAGGCCGCCGATTTCCGGCGTCCCCGTGCCAGGCGCGAACGCTGGATCCAGCGCATCGATGTCGAAGCTGAGATAGGCCGGCGCATCGCCGACCGTGTGGCGAATCCGTTGCGCGACCGCGTCGGGGGTGAGGGCGTGCACGTCCTGTGCGCTGAGCACGGTGACGCCTTGGCCGATGGTCCAGTCCCATACTTCGCGCTGTACCGGCGAGCGGATGCCGATCTGGATCATCGCGCGGGGATCGACCAGGCCTTCCTCGATGGCGTGATAGAAGACGGAGCCGTGGGCGTAGGCTTGGCCGAAATTTGTCGGCCAGGTGTCTACGTGCGCGTCGAAGTGCACCAGCGCCAGTTTGCGGCCTAGACGCTTCGATAAGGCGCGCAGCAGCGGAAGCGTGATGCCGTGCTCGCCGCCCAGGGCGATGAGGTGGGACAGGGTGGTTGCCTGCTGTTCAACCAATTGCAGGCTTGCCGGAATGTCGCCGAGCGCGATCTGCAGGTCGCCGATATCGGCGACGTTCATGGTCCCGGGTTCGACCCAGAATTCCGGATGCTCGCCATCGGTCAGCATGCGGCTGGCATGGCGGATGGCGCGCGGTCCGTCGCGCGCACCGGAGCGGTTGGTGGTGCCGATATCGAGCGGGATGCCGGCGATCACGAAGTCCGCGTCGGGGGTGTGGCGGGTGAGGCCGAGGAAGCTGCCTGGTGTTGCGAAGGTCGGTATGTCAGTCATCGCGCCCGCCATCGACCGAGATTGCTTCGCTTCGCTCGCAATGACACTGGCGCGGCACTAGCGGACAATCACGTTGCGGAACTGCCAGGGATCGGCGGCGTCGATGTCTTCGGGGAAGAGACCACCGCGATCGGCAAGTGGAGTCCAGTCGCTGTAGGTGCCCACCATCGGGCCAAGGTATGGCTCCATGATCTGCAAAACCCGTTCATGGTCGAGTTCATCGGCTTCCACCACGCCGCGTCGCGGATTCTCGATCGCCCATATCATGCCGGCCAGCACCGCCGAAGTGACCTGAAGAGCGGTCGCATTCTGGTAAGGCGCGAGCTGCCGCGTCTCCTCGATGGAAAGCTGCGAACCGTACCAATAGGCGTTATTCGCATGACCGAACAACAGCACGCCAAGTTCATCGATGCCGTCGGTGATTTCGTCGTTCATCAGCCGGAAGTGTGACTGTGGGCGGAACGCATTGCCCTGCAACTCATGCAACGACAGGATCGCATCATCGCAAGGGTGATACGCGTAGTGGCATGTCGGCCGGTACACCACGTGGCCGTTTTCGCGCAGCGTCAGGTAGTCGGCGATGCTGATCGACTCGTTGTGGGTGATCAGATAGCCCTGGATCGGGCCGGCCAACGGCGTCCAGCTTCGCACGCGCGTGCCGGCGCCGGGGCGTGCAAGGTAGATTGCCGAATCGCAGCCGAACGCGTGGCGCGCGCCTTCCGGCGGCATCTGCTTCTCGTGCGTGCCCCAACCAAGTTCCGACGGCTGCAAGCCTTCCGACAGGAAGCCATCTATCGACCAGGTGTTGACGAATTCGTCCTTTTGCTTGGCGATGCGGGCGCGCTGCGTATCGCGTTCTGCAATGTGAATGCCCTTCACGCCAAGATCGCGCGCCAGACGAGCCCAATCGTCGCGACTTTTCGGCGCGGCCGGCCGCCCCAGATCGCGTGCCAGATGCAACAACGCTCGCTTGACGAGGTGGCTGACCATGCCGGGGTTCGCGCCATGTGCGACCACCGCCGTTGCATCGGGACCGTCGCGCCGCAGTGCCAGCGCGGACTCGCGCATGGCATAGTTCGATCGCTCCGAAATCGATTTGTTCGGGTCGGTGTAGCCACCCGGGGGCGGTTCGACACAAGTGTCCAGATACAGGACATCCAGCTCGCGGCACAATTCGATCAGTGCAACAGACGATACTCCGACCGACAGGTTCACCAGGAAACCGCCGGGGGTGAGCAGAGGTGTAAGAATATCACGCAGAGTGTCAGGCAGCAGCGGCAGTTTTTCGAAACGGATCCCGGCGAACTCGGCAATCGAGCGCCCGCCGTCGTCGGGATCGATGATCACCATGCGATCCCGATCTACGTCGATATGGCGCAGGATCAGCGGTAGCGTGCCTTTGCCGATGGAGCCGAAGCCGACCATGACCAGCGGCCCGTCGATACGCGCGTGAACGGTAGTCGGTATCGGCATTGGCTTATCCTTCCGCTAGGGACGCACCAGGGCGATGACGATTTCGGCAACGATCAGGATCACGATGAGCATCTCCATCAGCTCGGTGCGGCTGGCGGAGCTCTCGTCGTACAGTGCGGAATAGGTATCCCGGATGATCGCCAGCTTGCGATCCACCGCGACGCTGACGGCGCGGACCCGGAACAGATCGAGCGCGGCTGCGTAGATTCTGGCGAGGTAAACATCCTCGGTCACCTGCAGCGCGTTGTCGACGCGTTCGGTCAGTTCAGTGACTTCGGCGACCAACGTGTGAAGGCGGCGTGCGAGATTGGCGAAGCGCTTGGAAGCCAGCAATGTCCGCGTTCTGCGCGCCCGTGCGACCAAGTCGTACATACGTGGCAGCTCATCGTCCAGCAGCTCGTCGTAGTAGCGCATTTCCAACAGCTGGGCGTTGGCGACTTCCAGTACGTCCAGCACATCGGAATCGCCGCGTGGCTCGTAGACGAAGGCACGGTCCCAGGTCAGTACGACCATATCGTCGGTGTAGTAGGAGAATCGCTGGCGCAGGAGGTCCTGGCGGGCGCCGTCCGACAAGGGGCGCTGCTCGCCTGATAACAGTGGCACCAGGTCGACGCTCTCCTGCAACGCGGCCGCGGACAGCGGCCGATCGAAGGCGTGAACGACGCCGATGATGTATTCCTCCTGGATGCGCAATTCCTCGGGCCGGATCAGCGCCGCGCCGACCAGGGTCCGCACCTGCCGGAGCAATTCATCCCAGGTGCGTGCATCGGTTTCGACCTGGCGGTCCACATCATTGAGCCGAGCCGCGAATTCGCCCCAAGGTGCGCCGGTGACCGCAACCCGCAAGGCTATCGTCACGGCTCCGAAATCGTACAGCCGCGCCGTGGCGTCCGCCGTCACCGTCTGACCATCCAGTATCAATGCTACTGGTTCGAGTTGCAGAGCGACCGGAGGCACGCCGAATGCCATCGCCTTGGGCGGCGTTGCGCTGAGCCGGCTGCGTCTGGCAGCGCGTGTCTGGCCTGCGAGCAGGGTTTCGGCGCGCGCCAGGTCGATTGCATAGGCGACGTCGAACAGCCGTAGCGCGACGATGGCGCCTCTCGCCACCATCGGCTCTGAAGCGAGCGTAGGTTTGTCCGCCGTGGCGGTTATCTGCATGTCATCCCTGTAGCACGGTTGCCGCTGCGCCCCTCGCATGGCACCGTCCGGCCCCGGACGAAACCCGTATTGTGAGCAGTTTCCGTGACATTCATCCTGGCTAGCCGTCCAAACGTCTATTCATCCAGTCCGCTCGATCGCATCGGCCACAAGCGAGAAGATGCCGCCTGGATCGACGCACGGCTGCACGACCCAGAGACGCTGTACGTCCCGGTCTGGCGCAGCCGCAACCTGGTGCGCGGCATGGACGCGGGCGCGCCCGAGGCCGTGTTCATCACTGGCGAAATGGCGCACGCGCTGCGCATGCAGGGCGGCCCATGGGCATTTCTCGGCCTGCATGATGAACGCGCGGTGTTCGCCGTCGATATCAGTACCGCGGAAGACCCGGTGCCGCTGCTGCCGCAGGAAATGGGCACGTTCGTCGATCTGCGTTCGGTCGGCTGGGGCGTGCCGCGGCCCGAGGCCTCGGTGCTGGCGCACGCGCGCGGCCTGATGCACTGGCGAGCGCGGCACCGCTTCTGCGGGGTCTGCGGCGGCGTCTGCGATGTGCGAACCGCCGGGCACATGATGCAATGCACCGCCTGCGAGGCGCAGCACTTCCCGCGCACCGATCCTGCCGTGATCATGCTGGTGACGCGCGGCGACACTGCGCTGCTGGGCCATTCGCAGCGGTTTCCACGGGCGAACATGTACTCGACGCTGGCCGGTTTCGTTGAGCCGGGCGAGACGCTGGAAGAGGCCGTGCGCCGCGAGGTGTTCGAGGAATCGGGCATCAAAGTGGGCGAGGTGCAGTATCACTCCAGCCAGCCCTGGCCGTTCCCCGGTAACATCATGCTTGGCTTCTACGGCGAAGGCCTCACCGAGGACATCACGATCGACCCGGAAGAGATGCTCGACGTCCGCTGGTTCTCGCGCGAGCAGATCGCCAACAGCGAGGCGCATGACTTCCTCCTGCCGCGCATGGACAGCATCGCACGCCGGCTGATCGAGGATTGGATGACCGCTGCGTGACGATACGCTTCGTCTGGCTTGTGCCGCTGCTGCTGATGGCCTGCACCCGAAACGACAACAGTCCGGTGGCGCAGTGCGAGCGTCAGGCATACAACGACCCTGCGGTGAAGCAGATGTACATCGCTGGCGCCTTCAAGACCAACGAAGCCGCCGTCATTGGCGATGAAAGGTTCAACGTGGCATTTCATCAGGCCAACTTGAAATGTCTGCGGGAAAAGGGGTTGGCACCCCCTGGCGGTGTGGAACCGGTGCAGAAATACTGATGCAGGATCTACTCACCATTGGTTACGAAGGCTGCACGATTGACGACGTGCTCGCGGTCTTGCGGAAGGCAAAGGTCAAGTTACTGATCGACGTGCGCGCAGTACCCCAATCGCGCAAGCCCGGGTTCTCGAAACGCCAGCTCGCGGCCGGTCTGGACGAGCATGGCATCGCCTATGTGCACCTGCAGGGCCTTGGCACGCCGAAGCCTGGACGCGACGCGGTGCGTGCGGGACATCCCGAGCGGATGGAGCCGATATTTCGCGAGCACATGCGATCGGACCGAGCGCTGGTCGAGTTGGCGCAGGCCAAGCAACTGGCGGGTGAACGGCGCGCCTGCCTGCTCTGCTTCGAGCAGGATCACATGACGTGCCATCGCCGCTTTGTGGCTGAAATGATATCGGCGGAAACGGGTCAGCCTGTCGTGCATCTGCAAGTGCCGCACTGAAAAGCGACAGTTCGGCCATGAGAACGGGATAATTCCTGGCTCCAAAGGCTGACACGTGGCAAAGAGTGCGTATGGGGAAAGTCGCTGGCAACGCGGCATTGTCGTCGATCGACATGCTTGCACGGCTGATCGGGTTCAACACGGTTAGCCATAATTCCAATCTGCCGCTGATTGATTTTATCCGCTCCTGGCTCGATTTGCATGACGTGCCTTATCGGCTGAGTTTCGATTCGACCGGGCTGAAAGCGAACATCCACGCGATCATCGGGCCACAGCAATCTGGCGGTCTGGCGCTGTCCGGTCACCTCGATACGGTTTCGACCGAGGGGCAATCGTGGACTGGCGACCCGTTCACTCTGCGCCGGCAGCACGGTCGGCTGATCGGCCGCGGGGCGTGCGATATGAAAGGGTTCGTTGCCTCGGCACTGGCGGCGGTGCCCGATATCGCCAGGCGCAAGCTTACTCGTCCGGTGCACCTATTGCTGACCTATGATGAGGAAGTCGGCTACCACGGCGTGCGCCGTCTGATCGAAGATCTGCGCGAATCAGGCTTGCGGCCGGACATCTGTCTGGTTGGCGAAGCTTCGGGAATGCGGCCGATACTGGCGCAGAAGGGACGCTTCATCCTGAATGTCGACGTGCGCGGACTTCCCGCCCACACCAGCGAGGCACACCGCGGGGTCAATGCGCTGCATGTGGCCGGACGGGCCATTGCATGGTTGGCCGAGAGGTCGTGGCTTCACACGCAGACCGGTCCTTTTGAGGCTGGGTTCGATCCGCCCTACACGACGCTTCAGGTCACCGGTATGTCTTGCAGTGCACTGCCCAACACGATGCCCGGACTTGCACGGTTCAGTGTGGAATGGCGCAATATCCCGGCAGACGATCCGCGGCAGGAACTGGCGCACTTCCAGACGCATATTGCGGACACCCTGCAGACCGAGATGCGAGCAGTGTCATCCGATGCCGGCTTCAGTTTTGAGGTCGCGCTGGATCTTGCGGCGCTATCGACACCGCCGAGCCATGAGCTGGCACGCGCGGCGTTGGACATCAGTGGAGCATCTTGCGGCGGCAAGGTCAGTTATTGCAGCGAAGGCTCGCTTTACCAACCGGCCGGCATTGCCTGCATGGTCTGCGGGCCAGGCCATATCTCGCAAGTTCATCAGCCTGACGAGTGGATCACCGAACAGCAACTTGCCGAATGCGATGTGTTTATCCGGCAACTGGTTGATCGGCTGGCCACGCACTCATAACGCGAGGGCAAACTCCTGGGCGGCAATGACCAAGCCCAATTCCTGGGTCAGCTCACGACTGTTGTTCTGCACGAATTTGTCGACCATTTCGGCAGGCATTGGCCGACCGAGGAGGTAACCTTGAATCTCGGTGCAGCCGCATTGGCGCAGCATTGTCAGTTGCTGCCTGGTCTCGACGCCCTCGCCAACAACCGCGAGGCCAAGCTTGTGGCACATGCCAAGGATCGCCTCGAGGATCACGCGCACTCCCTGATCGTGCGCTTGCCCCTGCACGAAGGTCTTGTCGATCTTGATCTTGTCGAACGAGAAGCGGCGTAGATAGCTGAGGCTGGAGTAGCCGGTGCCGAAGTCGTCCAGTGCGATGCGGATGCCCATTGCCTTGAGGGCGTGCAGGGTATCGAGCACGACATGGTTGTCTTCCGCCATCACGCTCTCGGTAACCTCGATCTCCAGGAGCTCTGCGGATAGTCCGGTTTTCGCGAGGACAGCCGCAATGTCGTTCTGAAGTTCTCCGTCATAGAGCTGGAGCAGCGATACATTCACCGCGATAGGCAGGTGGGAATTCCACTTCACGGCCATTGCGCATGCCTGTTCGATCACCCAGAGGCCAAGCGGTTTGATCAGGCCGCACTCCTCGGCAACCCGAATAAACGTCTCGGGCGAAATATTGCCGCGTGTAGGATGCCGCCACCGCGCAAGTGCCTCAAAACCTACGATGGCCAGTGAGTCGCATGCGAATTTCGGCTGGAAGTGGACCTCGAGCGCATTGTTCTCGAGTGCCCAGCGAAGGCCGCTTTCCAGCAGCCGGTGTTCGGTAACCGCGCGGGTCATCTGAGTGTCGAAGAAGCGGAAGATGCCGCGGCCGCCTGCCTTCGCGCAATAGAGCGCAATGTCCGCATGCTTGAACAGCGTATCACCATCGGTCCCATCGACCGGATGCAGCGCGATACCTATGCTGGCGCCGACGCGAACCTGCTGGCCGCCGACATAGACGGGTTCGGACAGTACCTTCCAGTAGTCGTTGGGCGAGCACGGTCGCATCATCCGGCTGGCCGATCGAGGGCTGCAAGATAACGAACTCGTCACCGCCAAGACGAGCGACAAAATCGGACTCCCGCACAAGCATTTGCAGGCGGCGTGCGATTTCGACCAGGAGTTCATCGCCAGCATCGTGGCCAAGCGTATCGTTGATCCCCTTGAAGCCATCCAGGTCAATCATAAGGAACGCGGTTGGTTGGGATGGCGAATGCCCTGGGAAGTATTCGGTCAGGCGCTGCCGCAACTGCACGCGATTTGCCAGGCCGGTGAGCGTATCATGGTGCGCCAGATAGCGAACCCGTGCGTCGGCCAATCGTTGTTCGGTCACATCTGTATAGCTGTGAACGAAGCCGCCATGGGGCAGCAGATGGCTGTGCACCTCGATTACCGTGCCGTCCTCGCGCGCCACGTCGAACTGGCTGTCGTGAGCGGTACTTGTTGAGCTATCGACGCTCCCGGGGTTGCGTGTGGCCAACTCCAATGCACGGCCCGCAGCCAATTTTGGTATGTCGTCCGACGCGGCGTCGTTAAGTTCCAACAAGTCCTTGGCACGCGGATTGATCACGGGCACCTCGCCGTGCGCGTCGACCATCAGGATGCCCTGACTGATCGTCTCGAGAGTTATATTCAACGCCCGCCGTGAGGCAATGCTGCGGCGCTTTTGCTGAAGCCACAGCAAGCCGACGAGAATGATAGCTGCCGTCGCCGCGCTCGCAGCGATGATCATGCGCGTCCGCATGGCGCGGTACTGGCGGAAAGCCGTGTCTTTATCGATGCTGACCATCACGATGAGCGGATAGTCGTCGAGATGCCGGAAGCTGAGAATCTCCCCGTTGGTAACCCGATCGCTCGAGTGTCGGATGACGCCTTCGTGCTGCGAAGAGATTTTGCTGAATGCAGGCAAGTCGTTGATGCGCTTGCCGATCGACTGTGGAACAAGCGGACCGCGCGCCAGTGTCGTGCCGTCTGCCAGCAACAACGAGACGTAGCCATTCCCCAGATCCAGGTTCTGGTAGAAGAGCGATAGTTTGTTGCAATCGAGCGAGAATACCGTCACGCCGGCAAATTCATCGTGCGGGCCCAGCAGCTTGCGCGTGAATTGAATAGTGTCTTGACCGCTGACGCGGCCATGCACCGGCCGGCTGATGTAGAGTTCATCGCGACTCGGATCGACCTGAGCGAGGAAATGCGGCCTGTCGGCTATGCTGACACCCTTGGGGATTGGCAGAGTGTCCGCGAAGACATGCCCCTGCTTGTCTGCCATGCCGATGGCTGCCGTCATTTTGTCGGACAAGGTCTGGGTGCGCGCCCAGTCGTCGAAACTGAAGTTCTCGCCCTGCGCGGCGTAAAAGCCCCTGGCGCTGAGCAGCACTTGATCGATCTGGCTGATAGTCCGGCGCGTGCTTTCCTCGAATGCGCGCGCCAGATTGGCGGTCGATTGCATCGTGGCTTGCTCAGCCGTGTGGTGTTCGTGCTCGATCGCTACGGCGACACATGCCCAGAGCAGGCAGATAAAACCAGCGATTGCGGCTAGTTCAGGCAGCATCGACTCATTGTCGCCGCGCCAACGCAAGCCTCCAAGCAGCCATCGCGAAATCTGCGACGCTCGTGTACCGGACCCGGTTAGTTGCACCTTTTGTGTTCCTGTCTGCCGGACCGAGCCTTCGCAGATCCGGATATCTGCCGCTGCCGCAGACCGCAATGGACAGCAGGGAGGGTTACCGGCGCGTTTCGTCTTCGCTGTTGCCCCAAGGATAGCAATGGTCCCGACACCAGTTTGTAACGGGAAGCGGACGAAATTGCGGGTGCTGACATTCGAGACGGACGCGGTGGCGATGACTCAAGTATTTCAATCCTTTGAACCGCGACTGCGTCGCCGGAACCTGGAGGATGCGATGGCAAACTCCAGCCTCGACAGATTGCGACGCGCCATGGATCTGGCGCTGGCTGGCGACCATCAGCAGGCACGTGAATTATGCGCCTCAGTCATGTTCGAAGTGCAGCCAGTCCTGGGACGCCGCCGGCTGCTGCTGCGCACTCTGCTGTGCGCCCTGCTTGTGTCGCACGGCTTCAAGCTGGCATCCCGCCTGGTCGCGACTCTTGGCGGGTGGCCGGCGCGCTTCGTGCTTCAGCCTTGCGGAGAAGGCTCGGTTGCAGCGCCACGCTGCGCCGATGGTTCCGTTCACCTGATCGATCCGCGGTGGCTGGCGCAATTGTCGCCGGAGGATCCCTTCATCCGCGAGCTATGTCAGGAACTGGCGGGCACTCGCAGTGTGGTGGTGCACGCAATGACCGCCGCGCAGAGGGCACCGTTAAGCCCAACACCGGCTTAGCCTCGCAGCCAAAACGGCAAGGACGTGCGCTCCACCAGTTCGATCGCCGATTCGGAAATGGCGTTCAACCCGGCCTGGTAGCCACGATACAGCCGCTGCGCCATCGTTATGTCGATGGCAGCGAATTTGACCAATGTGCCCGGACGTGTTTGCGCGAATCGCGGCAGATCGGCGGAGATGATGGTTCCCAGCTTTGGGTAGCCGCCAATCGTCTGGCAATCCATCATCAGAACCACCGGTTGGCCACCGCCAGGCACCTGAATGCATCCTGGAACCAAGCCGTCTGACACCACGTTATAGCCGTTCGCATGGGGTAGAGCAGGGCCTTCCAGCCACGTGCCCATACGGTCACTGCGATGGGTAACGCGATAGCTGTCGGTCAAAAACGTCTCTAACGTGTCCGAGTCGAAATATTCATCTTGCGGACCGAGCACGATGCGCACCGCATCGGCAGACCCGCTGCATTGTGCGAGCTGCCGTTCGCGGGAAGCAGGAGCTTGAGAGACGCGCAGCGGCACCGATTCGCTTTCAGCGATGCGAGCACCGCGCAGGCCGCCGAGACCCGATCGCAAATGGGTCGCGTAACTGCCGAGCTGCGGCTCCAGGTTGAAGCCACGAGCGACGGCGAGGTATCCCCAGACCGCGTCCGTGGCTCCTCCGATGTGGATACGCTGTCCACGCCGGAGCGTATGGCTCCGCCATGGTTGCAACTTCACATCGTCAACCGACAGGTCGAAGCTACCACCGGTGACAGCAATTCGCGCAGATTCGGCGAGAACCTCCCACGTGCCACCAACGTGGGCGAATTCGAGAGCTGCGGTGTTGGGGACGTTTCCGACCAGGACGTTGGCTGCGGCAAACGCCGGCATATCCATTGCGCCACAACCTGCCACACCAAATCGGCGCCAGCCGGTGCGGCCTGCATCCTGGATTGTGACGTAAGGACCGGGCGCGATCGCGCGCAGGGCGGAGGTCATGCAGCGCCGCTGATCAGCGACAAGAAAGCATCTTGCTGCAAGCCGGACAGGCGATTGAATTCGGATTGATCCACCCTCCGGAAACGCACCCGATCTCCGGGACGGAACAGGAATGGATCCTGACGGCGCAGATCGAACGGCCGGAGCGGCGTTTGACCGAGAATGTACCAAGCGCTGGGTACCTCGGTCGGTACAATTGCCGCTTGTACTCCACCGATCATGACGGCTCCGGGTTTGACCTGTGGTCTTGGGAGTTCGCGCCGTGAGATGTGCAACGCTGGGGGTACGCCGCCGAGGTAGGGCATTCCGGGCGCATAGCCGATTGAATAGACGTGGTATTCAGCGGCGGAATGGACCGCGGCAACCTGTTCCTCGCTCAGCCCGACGCGTCGTGCCACCTCGGGAATGTCTTCGGCGTAAGGCTGGTCGTAGATGACGGGAACAGTCCAAAGTGTTGACCGATTCGCCGGTGTCCGAGGCAGCCGGGAGACCAGTCCGTGGAGCTCCGCGACCAAGCTATGGAAGGAAATCTCCAGAGGGTCGTAACAGACGAGCAGAGAACGATAGCTCGGCACCGTTTCGCGGATGCCATCCAATTCGGCGGCGGCCAAAGCGATGTCCAGCGCAATCACTTTGTCATTCAGCCCTGGATCCACCTTGTTGCCGAATTCCACGGTGATGGCGGCATCGCCGACGGGCAGGAATTGCGGATACGGCAAAGGCTGTTGCAAAAGGCCGAAGCTCGTTGTGGATGCAGCAGGAGATGGACGTCCTATTGTCAGACCCATGACGCTACGATCGCCCCGACTGACTGGCGGGACCGAGTCTTGCCGGATATGAACGCGCCACCAGAAGCGCCAGGATCGCCAGCGTGCCGGTCAGCAAGTAGCCGTGCCGCATTGCCGAAGCTGTCAGGGTGATCAGCGCGTTCAGGTGATTTTCATCGAGTGTGGCGCGCCAGTGCAGATCCATGAGCTGTTCCAACGCGTCGACCGCGCCCGGTGACCGCGCACGCAGGCTGGCGTTGATCACCGCGGCAAATAGTGCAGCACCGAGCGACTGACCAAGGAACCGCAGAAACATGGTCGACGAGGTGGCGGCGCCGCGCTGCTGCCAGGATACCGCGGTCTGCACCGAGATCATGAAGGTGGTGTTGCAGAAGCCCATGCCAACGCCGACAAGAAGCGCACCAAGAGCGGCCCACCCAGGACTGACTGCAGGTGTCAGCACGATCAGCATCACGGATCCGGCGATCAGCAGCAGCGCACCGAAGGTCGCTACGCGCCGATAGGTGCTGTGTGGCAAATAAAGCCCGGCGGTGGTGCTGCCGATAACCCAAACGACCGACATCAGCGCGAGGATGATCGCTGACGTATCCGGCCCACGCCCCATCTCTCCTTGGATGTACGTCGGCAGATAGGCGGTCACGCCCATCATCAAAATGCCGGTGACCAGGCTGCCTGTATTGCTGCTGACGATGACACGATTGCGCCAGAGGTCGAGCGGCAGCATGGGCTCCTTGGCGCGCCGTTCATGCAGGGTGAGTGCGATACCGGCGAGCAGGAAAATCGCAACCAACATTGCTATCACGGCAGTCGAAAGTGCCGCCCATTCCATCGCCAACAGCATCAGCGTTGTCACCGCGGCAATCAGCAGTATCGAACCCGCATAGTCGATCTGATGCGTGCGCAACCGCGCCTGCTCCGGCAGGAACAGAGCGATCATCGCGATCGAAGCGATTCCGACTGGCAGGTTGATCCAGAACACCAATGGCCAGTTGCCATACTGCACAATGAGAGCGCCGAGCGATGGCCCGATAACTGCTGATACGCCGAACACCGCGGACAGCATGCCTTGAACACGTGCACGCTCAATCGGCGAGTAGATATCCCCGACAATTGTATTGGCGATCGGTTGAACGCCACCGGCGCCCAGCCCTTGGATTCCACGAAACACCACCAATTGCAGCATGCTGTGCGAGAGGCCGCACAACGTGGAACCGAGCAGAAAAAGACTGGCGCCAGCATAGAACACCCGGCGCCGGCCGTAGATATCGGCCAATCGGCCGTAGATTGGTATCGTCGCGGCCTGGGCGAGCATGTAGGCCGAGAAAGCCCAGGCGAACATCGCGAAACCGCCCAGGCTGGACACGATCGCCGGCATCGCCGTGGCCATTATCGTGGCCTCCACAGCGGCCATGAAGCTCGCCGCCATGCAGGCCGCCAGAATGAACGGGCGTCTTCCGCGCGGAACGGCGGACGCGCCAGCTACGCGTGCTTCAGACATGTTTGAATGCGCAGGTGCCGTTGGCGTGCCTGTCGATTTGGCACGCCAAGACCCGGTGCATCACGCTCGCAGGCACACGACCAAATCGTCTGTCATGTTGCTTGCCGGATGAAGGTCGATTGCGTGATCGACCACATTCAAGCCAGCCAGCACGTCCTGCACCCACTCTTCTGCGGTCCACAACTGACGAAAGATGTCGTCACGCTCGAACAGGCGCCGGTTCTTCTCGCTGCTGAAAGGTATGTCGAAGACGATGACGGGGGCGAAATCCAATTGCGCTCGCAGCGCCTCGCGAATGGCTTTGGCGGATTCCAGATGCTCCATGACGCCACCATGGGTGATGGCGTGAAAGGTGCCGGCGGGGGCGACTCCGGTCAGGTTGAACATGTCGCCGACCTGAAATGCAGCGTGGCACTCGGGCGCGACGTCGTCGGCATTCAGCCTGGCCTGCATCACGATGCGCGGATCCATATCGATGCCGGTGACCCGAAAGCCGAGAGTGGCCGACCCCAATGCATGGCGTCCGGGGCCGCACCCCAATTCGAGTACTCGGCTGCCTAGTGGCACCTGGCGCAGCAGCATGTTGAAGAAAACGCCATTGTTGACGACCCAGCGATCAACAATGTCACGAGTCAGATGCCATACGTTTCGATCATGGAATACTTTAATCCAGTCATCACCTGCTGTCGCTGACTCGATCGCGGTCAGCGTCGGAATCCCGTCCATCTGTAAGAGGTCCTCTAAGAGTGCCGTTTGGGGCGGCGTTGCGCTAATCTGGTCACTTTTTTGTTACCGGACAGCGCCAAGATATCTGGAATGTGAACGAGGCCGTTAAGTTGGCAGAATAATAGCGTTAAAAGCTCGTGTTTCATCACGGATCAGCGAGGAGCGAATTGCGATGGGCCGCCGGACGGCGAGGGGATGGCTTTAGTATCAATGCTTAACGAGGCCGAGCGTCGTAGCCGGCCATGTACGAAGCCCAGGACCTTTCGTGAGCTCAACCGGCGGCGATTCGCGGCAGCGGCATGCCTGGAACGCCCAGCCGGATGCGATTGAGCGTCGTGAGGCCGGTGAAATACAGCGTCGACCAGTCGTCGTCGCCCCAGTTCATGTTGATCGGCTGATTGTCGCTCAGGATCGTGCCGATGTGCTTTCCGGCGGGGCTGAGCACCCAGATGCCGCCCGGCCCGGTGCAGTAAACGTTGCCCTCGACATCGACCTTCATGCCGTCCGGGCTACCGCGCCGTGGGTCGCCCTTCATGTCGCAGAACAGCCGTTCGCTACCGAGGTCGGGGAAGCCGTTGGCCTCGACCGTATAGGCCCTGATCAGCGTGCGCCCTGGGTTCGAGTCGTTGACGTACAGCACCTTCTCGTCGGGCGAGAAGCACAGCCCATTGGGATTGGCAAAGTCGCGGATGATCATGTTGACGCGCGCAAGGTCGGGTGACACGCGGTATACGCCGGCGATGTCGAGCTCCGGATAATGGTCGGGCGGCGTCAGCGGAATGCGCGGCGGTGGATCGCTGAAGTAGATGCTACCGTCCATTCGCACGACCACGTCGTTCGGCCGGTTGAAGCGCAGGCCGCGATAGCGTTCGGCGATGACGGTGATCGAGCCGTCGGCCTCTTCGCGGTCAACGCGGCGGCTGAAATGGTGGCACACCACCAACCTGCCCTGCGGGTCGCGCGTCATGCCGTTGGCATTATCGGTGCCGTCCTTGTGCAGCGTGATGCCATCGCGCGGATGCCATTTCATCCGCCGGCTGCCATGAATGTCGCTGAACAGCAGATAGCCGCCCTCATGGATCCACACGGGGCCCTCAGCCGGTCCATGCGGTCCGCCATAGCCGCTGCCCAGTTGCTCCGGCGCGCGATCGGGCGGCGCGATCCGAAGCATGGCCTCGTCGAGAATTTCCACCGCCATCGCGCCGTTTCCCCCGTTGGTTTTTTGTCAGCCTGCAGCTATCTCCAAAGATCGCGCGAGGCGATCCTGGCGCCTTCGACCAGAGAAGCAAGCTTCGCCCACTGCACCTCCTGATGGACGCGGATCATGCTCCAGCCTTGGGCGAAGCCGCAGTCAGTGCTGGCAATGACATTCTCGCGGCCCACCACCGACGCATAATTCTTGATCCGCATCGCGACCAGTTCGGGATGCTCGACAACATTGGTCTGGTGGCTGATCACCCCAGGGATCAGGATTTTGCCTTCGGGCAGCTTGACGTCCTTCCACACCATCCATTCGTGCTCATGACGCGGGTTCGCCGCTTCGATCGAATAGGCTTGCGCGTTGATGCGGAGAATGAGGTCGATGATGTCCTTCAGCGGCACGTCCGTAGTGTGCGGCGTATTCATGCTGCCCCAGCACAGATGATAGCGGACGCGGTCCTCGGGAATGCCGCGCAATGCGTGGTTGTACGCCTCGATCTGCATTTCTGACGCGCGGCGTAGGTCCTTCCAGTCGGGATTTGGGTTGTTCGGCAGCACCTGATTGCGCAGCGGGGAGACCGAGATCGAGCTGGACGACGAAGCCAGCATCGACGATGGCCTTGTATTCCTCGTGCATGGCGTCGGCCAGCGCGTAGAGATAGGCATTTTCGGTCGAATAGATCTGATCCGTGTCGATATCCGAGCGGGACGGCGTGGCCGATGGCATGAAGGCTTCGACAAAGCTCAACCCATCCAGAGCGGTCTTGAAGTTGCTGATATCGCGCTGCACCAGTGCCTGCCCCTGGTAACTGATCGGGCCGACAACAGAGTGAATGTCTGGCGGTGCGGCCATGGCTGCACGTATCGTCTCCTGCGGGATCGATGGCGGCATCCACATGATCGTGTACATGGAGTTGTACTGCTTCATGAAGCTGGGGAATTCTTCGGTCAGCTTCGCGTAGGTGTACGGCTTGGCCTCGGGTGGCGTCGGGCCCAGACCGGCTCAAACGCTCCGACACATAGCTGGAGAATGTGGGCTTGGAGAATTCCCCGTCGCTGGGGATGTCGATGCCTATGTCGGCCTGATTGACGCACCACCTCGGCAACGCCACGCTGCACCTTGGCTCGAACACGTTCTTGTCGACCGGGCTGCCGGCAACGGTGAGGAGAATGTCCTCCAGCACCTCGGGTGGCCGAACGAGACTTCCGACATGAGTGGTCAGAATGCGGTCGGTGCTGCGCTGCATGTCTGGGCTCCTCCAAAGTTCCGGCGGTGTTTCCGGAATCCGGTATTTTCTTATCGTCGATGGAGTATGAACCGCGTCGCGGTTGCGTCAATCCTCGGGTTAATCGGGCAAATTGACAGAGGCTCGACCAGTGGGCATCATCCGCTATACGGAAACCAGTCCAAGAAAATCGCGGGGACGCAATGAACAACGACGCCCGCTCGGTTCTGAGCACATTGCTCAACACGCTAGAGCTGCCGTTGGAAGCAATCGACCGCAACATCCGGCTTGTTGGGCGCGATCCGGTCGTGCCGAGCCGTTATCGCGTGGGAACGGCAAGCGCGACTGCTCTTGCCGCGCAGGCCGTTGGCATCATCGAGATCTGGAAGCAGCGCGGTGGCCGCGACCAGACCGTGACGATCGACCTCCGGCGTGCCGCAGTGCCAGGCTTGCGCACGATCTCGCACACGCGCCGCGGCGGCCGAACGCTGCAGGTGCCCTGGCCGGCGTCCGAACGTCAGGTGTTCTTCCCGACCAAAGATGGCCGGTTGATGTACCTGATGCGTCATGCGGTGTACTACGAACATCTCAGCAAGCTGCTTGCTTTCCTCGATTGCGCGCCCGACAGCGCTGCGATCGCACGCAGCGTGGCTCGCTGGAACGCGGCCGAACTCGAGGATGCGCTTGCCGAGCGCAAGCTGATGGGCACCATCGTGCGCAGCTACGACGAATGGCGTGCGAGTCCGCAGGGGCGGTATCTACAGGGTCGCCTGCCGGTTGAGATCGAGCGCATCGGTGATGCAGATCCGGTGCCTTTCACGCCGGCGCCGCGGCCACTCGCCGGCATTCGCGTCGTCGACATGGCACATGTGCTGGCCGGCCCCGTGACGTCTCGCGTTCTCGCTGAGCAGGGCGCCGAGGTGATCCACGTTTCCGCGCCGCACCAGCCGGATCCGGCGCACGTTGTTATCGACACCGGCTTCGGCAAGCGCAGCGCTTTCATCAATATGAACCGGACGGAGGATGTGGAAAGCCTGCACCGCCTGATCGCGAGCGCCGATGTCTTCGCGCATTCCTGGCGGCCAGGCTCGCTCGATCGGCGCGGTCTGTCACCTACCGAACTCGCGCGACGACGGCCCGGACTGATCTACGTGTCGGTGAGTTGCTACGGCTATGACGGACCATGGGCGAATCGCGCCGGCTATGATCCGCTTGGACAGGTGTGCAGTGGCCTGGCCGCCGGCGAGGGTTCGCTCGATGCGCCAATCATGGCCTCGACCTTCACGCTCAACGATTATCTCGGCGCTTACCTGGCCGCGGCCGGCACCAACAGCGCGCTGCTGAAGCGCGCACGCGAAGGCGGCAGCTGGCACGTGAAGGTTTCGCTCGCCGGTGCATCGACGTGGGTACAGATGCTGGGGCAGATGCAGGCGCAATACTGGCAGGATGGCAGCAAGGGCGTTGCGCAATTGCCGGATCCATTGCCGGAAGAGCTGACCGTGACACGCACAGCGTATGGCGAGATCGAGCACCCGTCGCCGATTCCGCAGTATTCCGAAACACCCTCCTACTGGGAGATTCCTCCGGAGCCCGCGGGTGCATCTGATCCGGTGTGGCGCATGTAGATGGCGGAAGTCGATCCCGCCGCCGACGAAGAATTCATCAAGTCGCTGGCCAAGGGTCTGGCGGTCATCGAGAGCTTTGGACCGGACTTTCCTGAAATGACGCTGAGTACGGTGGCCCGGCGCAACGGCCTCAGTCCTGGTTCGGCGCGGCGCGTGTTGGTGACCCTTACGCGGCTTGGCTATGTCTGGATGAAGGATCAACGCTTTCGTCTCTCGGCACGCGCGCTGCAGTCTCGGCTACTCCTATCTCTCCTCGCAGCCGATCGTGAACCTGATCCAGCCAAGACTTTCCGCACTTGCGGAGTCACTGAACGAATCCTGTGCGCTGTCGATCCTCGATGGAACCGACACACTTTGCATTGCGCGAGCCACTGCGCGCCGGCTTGAGCGTGACTACATGAGTGTCGGCGCCCGCTTTGCGGCACATGCAACCTCGACAGGCAAGGTTCTGCTGGGCGCCTTGCCGCGTGCGCAAATTTGCGCGCTCTACGAGGACCGTCTGCCGCTTGCACCGGTGACGGCTTTCACCGTCACCGACTTCCAGGTGTTGCTGCAGCAGATAGAACGCGTGCGGCAGGATGGCTGGTCCTATATCAACCAGGAGACCGCGATGGGCATCGCCTCACTCGCCGTGCCGATCCGAGAGGATGGCGAGATCCGCTATTCGCTCAGCGTCAGTGCGCAGCTCGATTTCGCACAACCAACCATCATCGAGCGCTACCTGCCCGACCTTTTGGGCACGGCAACCGCGATATCCAGCATGCTGGCAACAAGGACGTAGGTTCGTGTCATTGCAGGCAAAGCGGAGCAATTTGGACCCAGATTGCTTCGTCGCTTTGCTTATCGCAATGACACGTGCTCACAAACGGTAAGGAAAGGGAGAAACGCTATGCAAATCACACGCCGTGGCCTGACCTTTGGCCTGCCGCTGGCCGCCGCGGCCAGCACGATGACACGCCGCGCACGCGGTGCGGATACATCGCCCATCATCATCGGCTATCCCGCCGCGTTGACCGGCCCCAGTTCGGCGCCCGGGGTCGGCCAGAACCGCGGCGTGACCTACATCGTCGAACAGATCAATGCGGCGGGTGGTGTCAATGGCCGCAAAATCGAAATGGTCACGCGCGACACGCAGGGCGATCCGACAAAGGCTGTCAACGCCGTTCAGGAAATGATGGCCAACAATCATGTGCATGCGATCTTCGGGCCGAACAACTCAGGTGAGGCCCTTGCCACCACACCGATCATCGCGCGCCGCGGTGTTCCCAACATTCATTGCTGCGGCATCACGTCGTTGATCGACGAGAAGAAATTCCCCAACGCGTTTCGCCAGACGCCGAACAACGACCAAGCGTCCGATCCGCCGCGTGTCTATTGTCAGAAGATCCTCAAGGTCGCCAAGGTCGCGGTCATCGGCGATAGCACCGGCTACGGCACTTCCGCTGTCTCCGATTCGGTGGAGAACTTCAAGAAGAACGGCGGTGACGTGGTTTATCGCGGGCAGATCGATGCGACGCAGCCCGACATGATGCCTGATATGCTGCGCATGAAGGATGCGGGCGCACAGGCTATCGTCATCTGGACGGTCTCCACCGGCATGATTGCGCGGTTGCTGAATGCTCGTGGAAGTATGGGCTGGGATGTGCCGTTCGTCGGCCACCAAGCGATGGGCTCGGGCGAGGTGGGCCATTTGCTGCAGAAGCCGGAATACTGGCAGAACGTTTTCAATATGGGATTCAAGAACTGCAGCTTTCTGCCAGACGGTAAACTGCCGCCGCGCACCCAGGCCTTCATCGATTCCGCCAGAGGCAAGATCTCACTGGAAAATACTTCCCTGTGGTGGATCGTATCGGCAGTCGATGGAATCCAGCTCATCGCGAAGGCGGTTGAAGTAAGCGGCTCTTCCTCGCCTGAGGCGATCATCGGTTACTGGAACACGCTGACGAACTACCCTGGCCTTTTCGCCGACTACACATTCTCGCCTACGCAGCATAATGGCTTCCCAACCGACGAATTGGTGATGTCCCGAGCCAACTCTGAACGTGATGGTGCTTACGCACTGGCACCGGGCTACTCGTAGCCGATGCTCTTATCGATCATTGCCTCGGGGCTGGCGATCGGCGCCGTCTATGCGCTGATCGGCATCGTCTATAATACGATGTATACAGCCTCGCGGGTGATGAGCTTTACGGCAGGGCAGACCGGCATGCTGGGCGGCGTGCTCGGTTCGCTGTTCATTCTGCGCCTGGGTCTGCCTCCACTCCTGGGCTTCCTCGCAACTCTGACTGTCTGCGCCGCGATTGGCGTGCTGACCGAAATCATCGCGGTTCGGCCGGTGCTGACCAAGCTCGAGCAGCATCTATATGTGCTCTCGACCCTTGCCCTTACGCTGATGATCCAGCAGGCCACGGCCGTCGAGTGGAGTACCGAGCCGCAACCGTTTCCGCGTCTGTTCGGCTTGCCTGAGGCCGGGCCACTCGACGAGAAATTCTGGCTACCCCTTGTTGCCTGCGTTGGGGTGTTTATCGCGCTGGATCTGCTCTATCGGCGAACGTTGATCGGTCACGCTTTCCTTGCCATTGCCGAGGACAACTTCGCGGCCCGCGCGCTAGGCCTGCCGGAACGCAATCTGCGCATGGCGAGCTTTGCACTGTCGGGCATTGTAGGTGGGATCGCAGGCTTCGCCGGAGGCGAACTGTTGCTGGCATTCTTCGCTAACGGCGCGATGTTGAGTTTCTACGGCTTCGTGCCCATCGCAATTGGCGGTATGGGCAACAATCGAGGCGCTGTCATCGGCGGAATTGCACTCGGCCTGTTGCAGCAGGCTTGTAACTTCTTGTTTGGCGGTGTGTTCGCTTCCGTTGTTGTGTTCATGGTGTTCATTGTCGTGCTGTTGGCGGTGCCACGCGGGATGTTTGGCTCGATATCAGAGCGGCGGGTCTAGATGGCTGCCAGGCTGGATCAGATCGCCGGGATCGCTCCCGCATACCCCGCGGCACCACAGTCTCAACCCTGCAGTCCGCAACGCCATTCCTGCTGGTGCTGGCTTTTGCCGTCGTGCTGCCATTCGTCGCGAACGACTATTGGGTGCTGATCGGCACACGCGCGGCAGTTTATTGGGTGCTGGTTGCCGGCCTCAATCTCGTCGTCGGTTTCGGCGGACAGCTTGCTATCGGCTATGTGGCACTCCTCACGCTGGGCGCATATACGGCAAGCATCCTGGTGCTCGGCAATCTCGGGCCACCGTGGCCGGTCTATGCAGCGCTTGCCGCTTCCTGCGTCGTTGGTGCCGCGGTCGGCGTGATCATCGGATTGCCGTCGCTGCGGCTGCGCTCATTCTATTTTGCCATGACCACGCTTGGCTTCGCCACCATCGTGACGCAGTGCGTGCTGGCCTGGACCAGCGTGACCGGCGGAGGAATTGGCGTTCCAGGCCCAGCACTGCCCTGGCCATTCGCCAGCACCGCTGGTCTCTACGCACTCTGCCTCATCGTAGCCGCGCTGTGTACCTGGATGACCTCCAACATCGCGCACAGCCGATTTGGCCGCGCGCTGGTCGCGATACGGGATGCCGAGGTCGCGGCGGAAGCAATCGGTATCTCAAAACCGGCGCTGCTGATGTCGGTTTTCCTGTTCAGCGGCGCGATCGCGGGGTTGGCTGGCGCGCTCTTCGCGACGCTGCAGTCTTATATAACTCCCGACGCCTTCACCTTCGACCTGACGATACTGTTCTTCATCGCCATTCTGGTTGGCGGACGCGGCTCGATCATCGGACCGCTGCTCGGCACCATCATCCTGACTGTGCTGCCGGAATTCGCCGCGCCGCTGGTCGCATGGTCAACGTTTCTCTACGCGGTGTTGCTGCTGGTGATTGTGTTGGCGATACCGGGTGGCATCGCCGATGTGCTGGACTTTGCCAACCGCAAGCCGCTGGAAAGCGATCGGGCCATCGTACCGCAGCCTGACTTGCTGACGGCAGTGCTCAACGCCAAAAGCGCGCATGATCCGATCATACTATCCGGCGTCGCATTGGCGTTCGGCGGCGTGCATGCGATCGATGGATTGCGGCTTGAGATTCGGCCAGGGCAGATTCACGGCCTGATCGGCCCGAACGGCTCTGGCAAGACGACCACGCTGAACGTTATCAGCGGCTACAATCGGCCGGACACTGGGCAGATCATGTTGGGTTCGCACAACTTGGCGCACGGTGCACCGCAGACGCGTGCCGGTCTTGGCATTGCGCGCACCTTCCAGACTCCGCGCCTGATCGGCGAGGCGTCGGTGCTGCAGAACGTAATGGTTGGTGGCACAATTGATGGAACGGCAACGTTCTTCGAATCGCTGCTGTGTCTGCCCCGGCATCGCCATGACGAAAAAGCTCTGCGGCGAGAGGCGGAGTTGGCATTGCGCATCGTCGGGCTGGAGTCGCTCGCCGCCGTCCGAGCCGATCGGCTGCAGCATAGTGAACTGCGATTCATGGAGGTCGCCCGGGCGCTAATGCTGCATCCGCGCTTCCTTCTGCTGGACGAACCCGCCGCCGGCTTGGCCGCAGCCGAGATTCTGCGGCTTGGCGAGTTGATCAAAGAGATCAGTCGCTGCGGCACGGGGGTTCTGCTGGTGGAACATCATGCCGACCTGATCTTCGACATCTGTGATCACGTAACGGTGCTGAACCTGGGTCGCGAACTGGCGGCTGGCACGCCCACGGAGATTCGCGCCCATAAGGAGGTGGTCAGTGCCTATCTCGGCGGCTGAACCACTGCTGGCTGTGCGCGGATTGCGTTCGGGATACGGCAAAATCGTTGTGCTGCACGGCGTAGATCTGACAGTGGCGCCGGGTGAGGTCGTTGCGCTGCTTGGGCCAAATGGTGCGGGCAAGACCACGCTCCTTAGAACGGTGTCAGGCCTGCTGCCGTGGTCAGCGGGTGACGTGCGGTTTGCCGGCAGCGATCTGCGCAATGTGGGCGCGCGCGAAACAGTACGCCGCGGACTGTCGCACGTCATCGAAGGGCATCGGGTGTTCACGCAGCTTTCAGTGCTCGACAACCTGATGCTCGCCGCCTACGACGTGCCGCGTGCCGAACGCTTGGCGCGGGTCGAAGAGGCGCTCGCGTTCTTCCCGGAAATTGCCTCCAAGCGGCATGATCGCGGTGGCGCGCTATCGGGCGGGCAGCAGCAGATGCTGGTGGTCGCGCAAGGCTTGGTGCGGCGGCCGCGGCTGCTGATGCTGGATGAGCCATCGGCAGGACTCTCACCGGTTCTGGTGGATCGCGTGCTCGGCGTGGCACGTCAGCTTCGCGAGCGGGGCGTTGCCATTCTTCTTGTGGAGCAGTTGATCGAAAAGGCGCTGGCGTTGGCGGACCGTGTCTATGCGCTCGCGCGTGGCAACATCGTCCTTGAGGCGCGCACCACCGATGCCGATCTACCGCAAAGGTTGGAGCACGCCTATTTTGGCGACGCCGCGCAACATGCGTCGCTGCCAAGATGAAGGCATCTGCGCGAAGCTAGAAAACGGCGTAGTTCCGCTCGAATTCGGCTGCGTCGGAATTCGAAGTCACTTCACCACGCTCCATGAGCAGCACCCGATCGGCCACGGGAAGGGCGATCCGGATATGCTGCTCCACGATAACGATGGCCGTGCCGCGCTGCGCCCACCGCCTGAGGAATTCCAGTATGCCAGGCAGCAGCGCCTGCGCGAGCCCCGTTGAAGGTTCGTCGCACAACAGTACTTTTGGCTGAGCGACAAATGCTTGTCCCAGCGCCAGCATCTGTTGCTGACCGCCGCTCAAGTCCCGTGCCCGCACGCGAAGGTTCTGCTGGAGAACCGGAAACATCGCGAACACGTCCTCGATTGCCTTTGCGAAGCCTGTCTTCGTGATGCGATGCGTGGCGCCAAGCCGCAGATTGTCCAGCACCGAAAGTCCTGGAAACACCCGATGTCCGTCCAGTACCAGCCGCAGGCCTTTGTCCGGCATAGCTTCGGGCCGAAGTCCGGTAATGTCTTCGTCTCCAAGCGTCACACTGCCGGACGTTGGCACGATGAATCCACCGAGTGTGCGTAACAGTGTGGTTTTGCCTGCGCCATTCTCGCCAACGATCAGCATGATCTCTCCGGGCGCAATGGCGAAGCTGATGTCTCGCAGGACTGGAACACTGCCATAACCGGCGCACAGGGCCTTGGCTTTAAGCATGGCGAGCTGCCACGAAGAGACCACGAACACTGGGAGCGGCGGCAACCTCCGTCGGGTTGCCTGATGCGACGACGCGTCCAGCTTCAAGCACAGTGATGCGGTCCGCGATCCCCAGAACCAGGTCAAGATCATGCTCGACCAGCACGATGGTCTTGCCGTGACGATTGCGCAGTTGCTTCAGCAGGTTGGCGAACTCGCTGCGTTCGCGGGTGGAGAGACCGGCAGCCGGTTCGTCCAGCAATAGGATTTCGGAACCCTGTAAGGAGACTCGCAGTAACTCGAGCAAGCGACGTTGACCGTGCGGAACGAGATCAACCTCATGGCGCGACAGGCTGGTCGACAGCCGATGCAGCGTTGCCTGCGGGATGGGGGGCATGGACGCCGATCTTGCATCGAGGCCGATCTGCAGATTCTCCCATGTGGTGAGCGCGGGAAAGACACGCGGCATCTGGAAGGTGCGGCCGAGGCCAAGCCTGGCGATGCGGTGCGGGCTGTAGCCGTGTACCCAGATGCCAGAAAGGGCGAACTTGCCGCTGTCGAGCTGACTGAAACCGCTGAGCACATTGAGCAAACTGGTTTTGCCGGAGCCGTTTGCACCGATCAGCCCATGTATCTCGCCACGCTGGACCGTCAGGCTGACAGCATCCAGCGCCACGACGTGACCAAATCGCTTGGTACCCTCGATGACTTCGATGGCAGGAAGTCCTGGCGCCGCGCCGATCGGTTTCGCCGAGCCCTCGTCCATCACATGCATGATCTGCAAATCGAGTGGGTCCACGTGCCTGCGTTTGCGCCGGCGCCAGTCCTCGAAGCTGCCAACAAGGCCGTTCGGCATGACAAGCATCACGCCGAGCGCGATGCCGCCGTAAATCATCAGCCGATACTTGACGATGTCGGCAAGCAGGACGTTGGGCACCAGGAAAAGCAGGGACACGCCGAGCACTGGACCAAGCAGGTGGCCTCGGCCCCCGACGATAATGGCGAAGAAGAACAGCATCGAGAGATCGAGGTCGAATGCGGTTGGCCCCGCGAACTCGACGACGGGGCAGAAGAAGGCTGCGGCGATGCCGGTACCGAAGGATGCGATCATGAAGGCAGAGAAGCGCATCCATCCAGGACTGATTCCGAGTGCCTGTGCCGCCTCGGGACTTACCGCTGCGACGCGCAGGGCGCGGCCATAGGCTGTCCGCCGTATCCACAGGTGCAGGGCGAGCGCGCCGCAGCAGACGGCTGCGATCATCGCGGTAAGCGGCGACACGCCGCCCAAACTCATGTGGGAAAGTCCGGGAAACGGAATGCGGATGCCGTTGATGCCTTCCGTGTATTTTGGGAAGGCGATGATCATCTCGGGAAACACCAGGGCAACGCCGAACGTGACAAAGCCAAGGTAATACTGCTGGACGCGCAGAGCGGGCAGGGCACAAAGTAACCCTGCGGCCATTGCCGCGACAACACCGAACGCTGCGGCCACGAGGTAGGGCACACCGTGCAGCCCGGTCAGAACCGCGGCCATGTAAGCGCCGGCGCCGAGCACGGCGCCTTGCCCGAATGAGGTCTGCCCCGCATCGACATAGAGAAAGTTCAACAGGACGGAGATGGACAGGTAGATCCCGAGCAAGTGGAAGATGTGGATCCAGTAGGGATTGCCGCCGAGATCCGCGCCGATCATGGTCAGCCAGATGAGAACCGCGGCAATGACAAATTCTATGGTGTCAGGTCGCCATTTCGCGTTCGTCGCTGCAGGGACCGACGTGGCAACCGAGCTGCGCGTTACGTTCAAACCCGCCGCTCCGCTGTGGCGCCGAAGAGTCCCTTGGGGCGGATAAGCAGCATCGCCACCAACACGAGAACGAGAATGAGCGATTCGAACTCGCCGCCAAGTTGGAAGGTCGCGAACGCTGAGATCAGGCCGACGATAGGGCCGCCTACTAGTGCGCCGGCGTTGTTGCCGATGCCGCCGATCACGGAGGCAATGAAGCCATAGATGACATATTTCAGTCCCGCCTCAGGAGCGATCGTGATGACAGGCGCAGCGGCGAAACCTGCCGAACCGACGATGAGACCGCTGATGGCGAAGGCCAGCACCTGGAGCCTGCGCACCTTGAGACCCGCGGCGCGTGCCGCATCGAAATCCTGCGAGAGCGCGTTGATGGCCAGGCCGGGCAGGGTGCTGCCGAGGAACCAGCGTAGTGCCAGGTACCAAAGGATCAGCAGCGCGATTGCAAAGAAGTAAGGCGCCGGGATGTACATGTTGAAGATGAGTGCACCGCGCAGGGGGCTATCAACCGTCGCGGAGTAGGGGCCCAGCATGATCAGCATCGCTGAACCGATGATCACGGATACCGCCATCGTGGTGATCAACCAGGAATGTGAATCGTTGGAGTAACCGAGTGGAATGAGGGTGATGTAGCCTTGCACGGCGATCAGCGCGGCGAGCGCCAGCGCCGTGGCAAGGAGATAGGCTCCCCATAACCACAGCGGCAGGCTCATGCCGTGCTGCGCCAGCAGCGCAGCGCCCAGGGCACCAAGCACCAGCATGCTGCCCTGCGCGAAGTTCAGCACCGTGCTGGAGTTGTGCACGATGTTGAAGCTCATCCCAATCAGCCCGAACAGCGCGCCGGCGCCGATCCCGCGGATCGCGATGAACAGCAGGATGTCGAGCGTCATGGACGCGCTGGGTCAGCAGCCGGCGCGTTTGTACAAATAGAGCTCGTTGCGTTTCGTCGGCGTCTCTACCAGCACGAAGTCGTCCGGGCTGAACATGAAGTGGTTCTGCCTGGTTGCCTTGCTCTGCTGGACGGTCAACAGCTTAAGGTCCGATGGATGATCGATGATCCAGTTGGCAATGGTTGGGCCGTCGGTCTTGCCACCATTTGCTTCCGCTGCCTGCTTGATGATCGAAACAAGATCGTAGCCGTTGGCCATGTTGTAGAAGTCGGTCACCGCCGGTCCGCTGCGGTGCGCCTTCTCGTAGGGAATCGCGCGCTTGAGGAAGGCAACCATATCCGGCGGACCTGGATCATTCTCCTTCGGGCAATAGGTGATGCTGCGGACCACCTGGGTCACCATGTTCTTGTAGGCATCGGGGCCGGCCTTCTCGACCACGAGATCCGGTGCCAAGCCGGTGGCGAGGCTGCCGACTTCCTTCACGGTCCAGCCGATCTCCTGAATGTTCTTCTGCACGATGCCGGTATCGTCCTGGCTGGCAGAATACAGGATCAGATATTCGGGATTGGTTCCGCGCAGCGAGAGAAGTTGCGGGACAACATCCGTCGGGTGGAACTTGTATTGCTGCACGCCGACAAGTTCGACGCCCTTCTCCTTCAACCTGGCGCGGATTGCCTCGCCGCCGCTCAGGCTTGCGGCGGAATCGTCCTGCAGCAGTGCGACACGCTTGGCGCCAACCGAGGCCACATAGTCAGCAAGCTGGGTGCCGGAATATGCGGCGGAACCAACCAGGGCGAAGTGATAGGGGCCATTCTCCGGCGTCAACAACGCGGAACCACTCTGGGTGAAGTTGGCAATCTTGGCCTCGTTCAATGTCGGCAGAATCGCCACTGTAACGGCGCTGGCGATCGGCCCGGCCATCGCCGCGATTTTTTCCTGATAGACGAGGCGCTTGACCTCGTTCGTCCCAGACGTCGGGTTCGCCTGGTCATCGCCCTCGGCCAGTTTGATCTGGCGGCCGTCGATGCCGCCTTTTTGGTTAAACTCCTCGATCGCCATGTTGACACCCAGCCGCGCTGCGAGCGCCGAGGCGGCACCTGGGCCGGTGAGAGTCATCAACAGGCCGACCTTTATCGGTTCCTTCGACTGCGCGTGCGCGCCGCAGGGAACTGCAACCAAAGCGATCAATGTGGCTGCGGCAAGGGACAGCAATTGCCGATACAGACTTTTTGAATTCACGTTTCACTCCCAAGCAAGGCGGTCAATCCCGCGTAGTTTGACGAGATAAGTTCGCGGCGTCACCAGTTGGCGGGATTGCCATACTCCTTCGCTGCCTGTTCAGCGGCTGCCTTGAGCAAATTCTGGTCATTCGAGTGAAGGAACGCCGCAACGCCGAGGTCGCGCATCGCACGCGCGTCATCGCGGCCAGTCACAAGAGCGATGGTGGGGATGTTTGCCGCTCGCGCCGCCTCGGTGATGCGGAGCACGGCAGCCTTCACGCCGTCGGCGCCCAAAGCGGCGGACAGATCGCCGCGTCCGATGAACAATGCATCGACACCCTCGACTGTCGCGATGTCCGAAAGATGGCTGAGAGCAGCCTCATCCTCGATCATAGCGATGCAGGTCGTTGCCGCATCCTGGTCGGCAATGTGCTTCGGGCCGGGAACGCCACCATAGGAGCCCGCGCGCGTCGTGGTGGCGAAGCCGCGAACACCGCCGCGATGCCGGCAGGCGGCGGCGATGGCACGCGCCTTTGCCGGAGAATCGCAGTGCGGCACCATGACCCCGTTCGCGCCGCAATCGAGCGCCGCCATGATCGCGGAGGCGTTGGCCTCGGGAACACGCACAATGGCGGCGATACCGGCAGCGCGCGCGGCGAGGCAGGCAATATCGAGTGCCGAACGGTCGAAGGCGCCGTGCTCCTGGTCGACAACAACAAAATCGAAACCGGCGAGTCCGACAATTTCGATGGTGTGCGAGGTCGGTATCTTGATGAACGTGCCCAGCACATGCTGGCGCTCCTTGATTCTCTTGCGGAATTCCGCGGGAGACGGCCGATCATAGTGCATAGGGTATAGTTCTCCAGGTTGGGCGGCGAGCATGGCAATAGCGCGGTCAGTTGTGCTGGTAAACCGACTGTCTAGCAATGCTGTTCATCCCATCGGCGCGGCGCGATTCGTCCCACTGCTGCCCACTCGTTCACACTTCGATTTTCTGAAGCAGACTTCGTTCGAGGACCGCGACGCCCCGGGTCAGTGGGAAGGCTATAGCGAAGTAGATAAAGGCGACCGTCGTCAGTATCTCGACCGGATGAAATGTGTGCGTTGCGATATTCTGCCCGACGTAAAGCAGATCCGACATTCCAACCGCCGAAACCAGCGAACTTTCCTTGAAAAGGCTGACCGTATTGGATAGCAGCGTCGGCATGGCGCGCAGAATAGTTTGTGGGAGGATGACGTAAGTTGTCTTGGTGAGTGGGCCGAGGCCGAGCGCAACGCACGCGTCATGCTGGTCGGGGGCGATTGCCTTCATCGCGCCACGAAACGTTTCGCTGGTGATGGCGCCCATGTAGAGGCTGAGTGCGATGACCGCCGACGTGAGGTTGCCGATATCGACATGCAGCACGATCGGCAGGCAGAAGAAGATCCAGAAGATCTGGATCAGCACTGGCGTGCCGCGGAAGAACTCGACATAGATCGAACTGACTGCATAGACGATCCGGTTTTCCGAGGTGCGCATCAGGCTCAGTAAGAAGCCGATGATTATTCCAAGTGCGACGCAGATGCCGGTGAGCTCAAGCGTGGTCGCCAGACCAAACAATAATGCTTGCCAATACTCCAGGATGAAGCCGAACGAGATGTGATATGTCATCGCTGACGTTCCCGCTCAGGCAGCCAATCGCCGGGCATTGCGGCGCTCGAAATAGGTGACAAGCTGGCTGACCGGAAACGAGATCACGAGATAGATGGCGGCGACGGTCGTGAACGTCTCGATCGGCCGGTAGGTCTGGGTCGATAAAGTCTTGGCCTGGTACATCAGGTCGCTTACGGCTACGAGCGAAACCAGCGCGCTTTGTTGGAAGCAACCAATCGCGTTGGTAATGAGGACTGGGAGCGCCAAGCGCAGCGCCTGGGGGAAAACAACATGCAGGATCCGCGCGCGCCAGCTGAGGCCAAGTGCCACGCTCGCGTCGAGGTGGGCACGCGGAATCGCCTGGATCGCCGCACGGTACGCTTCGGCGTTGAACGCCGTCAGATTGAGCCCAAGCGCCAGCACACCCATCGTCACGGCATCAAGAAAGACGTTGAACAGCATGGGAACGCAGTAGAAGAACCACACGATCTGGATAAGTGCTGGCGTGCAGCGGAAGAACTCGACGAAAGCAGTCGCCGGCCAGCGAAGGATGCGCGCCGGGCTCATGACCAGAAGTGCCATGCCGAAGCCCGCGGAAAGTCCGATGGCATTCGCCAGGATCGTGAGTTTTAAAGTCACGACCAATCCGGTGAGAAGCTTGTCGAAGTCACTCAGGACGAAGAAAAAGTTGAGGTGGTAATTCATCCTGAGGCCTGCACTCTGGTGTCCGCGGTCAGACCGGCTTGGCCATCAGGCGGCACGGAGTATATTGACGATGAAGTCCCGCGTCCGGTCCAACTTGGGATTGGAGAAGAATTCGCCCGGGACGCCCTGTTCGAGGATGACGCCGCCGGCACAGAACGCGACGCGTGTTGCGATGTTCTTGGCGAACCACATGTCGTGTGTCACCACCATCATTGGCATGCCCTGCTCGGCGAGTTCGACCATCATGTGCTCCACCTCGACGACAAGCTCGGGATCGAGCGCCGATGTCACCTCGTCGAACATCATGAGACGGGGTTCCAGCATCAAAGCGCGCGCGATGGCGACACGCTGCTTTTGGCCGCCGGACAGTTGGGCGGGATAGGAGCGCGCTTTGTCGGCCAAGCCGAAACGATTGAGCAAGGTCATCGCACGCTCTGTTGCGGCGCCCTTTGCCTCACCGCGGGAGGTCACAGGGGCAAGGATGAGATTGCCGATCACGCTCAGGTGGGGAAACAGGGTGTAATGCTGAAAGACCATACCGATCTGGCGTTGGATCGCACGCTCGATGTGATTCTGTTTCTTGCTTGCGCCGGAGGCAATGTAGAGCTTGCCTTCGACGTGGATCTCCCCTGCGTCGATCGGGTCCAAACCCATGATACATCGGAGCAGCGTGCTCTTGCCGCCGCCGCTGGGTCCAATGATGAACAAGCGATCCTGCCGGCCCATCTCGAGATCGAGGCCTTTGAATACCTGGACGGCGCCATGCCCGAAGCTTTTATGCAGGCCTTTGATGCGGATGAAATTGTCATCCGGCATCAGTTTGCGCGCCTGGCGGCGCAATACGGCACTTGGAGGGGGAGCCGGCTCAATGTCTGTACCTGCTGCCAGCGGCGGCTGTTTATTGACCGCCGTTGATGACCTTATTCACATAAAGCTCGCCCAGTTTTGCCACGTGTCCTTCAGCGACAGCTTCTTCCAGGAAGATGTTCAGGGCCTCGATCTGCGCGAGCGGCACCGACTTGCGGAAACCGTAGGCCACGCCCTGTTTGGCCAGTGACGGCGTGGGCAGGACCGTGGCGGACCAATCCTTGTTGACCGTCGCGAACAACATGTTGGTATCGGCATCGTCGACCGATACGTCGGCGCGGCGCGACGATACAGCCAGGCGCGCCGCGTCGATATCAGGCAGACGCATGATCGTGGCGTGCTTGACGATATCGGTGATCGTGTGGTCCTGCGCGGTACCCGACATGACGGACAGGGTAACGCCGTCCTGGTCGAAGTCGGCCATCGATTTCCACTCTGGCTTGATCTTTGGGTTCGACTTATTGAAGACGAATGAGATCTGATACTGCCACGGCGCCATCGAGTAGTTGATCGAGAGCGCACGCTTGGCCGTGCGATTGAGGGCAGGGGCGATGTCCCACTTGCCCGCTTGCATGCCGGCGATGATGTTGTCCCACGTGGTGTCGACAAACTCGACCTTAACGCCCAGTACCTGCTGGCCGAACTCTTTCATGAGATCGACGAAGACGCCGCTATACTCGCCGGACTTTGGATCCTTCATCACGTGCGGCGGTGCGAGCGCCGCGGCCACGCGCAGTGTTCCTCGATCCTGCACTGCCTTCCACAAATCCTCCGACTGCTGCGCGGTGGCGACGTGGCCCACCGCCGACAGCGAAAGCGTAACGCCGATCACTCCCAACAACAGGCAGCAACGGACCAGCGTCGACCGAATGGCAGTGGTCATCTGCAGATCTCCCCCAATGGCGGTCTTGGTTTCAGGCTTCCGCCCAGTCACGCTAGCCGGTGTCACGGCTATGCACAACTGATGTGCCGTGGCGCGACGCTTGCCACTCGAAAGAGCGCGGGCCGGCCGCCGAAACCGGCAGCACAGACGGTGCGGCGGCATTTCTTTGGCTATAGGCCTCGTTGGCTGCTATGACTCCAGCGTGATTGGGCCCGCGATCGAGCCCTTGGGACGCCCTCGCGCGAAATCATAATACCGAAGGAGATTAGAATGCCTGCCTACACCATCAAGCCGCTCGTGACCGCCACTGCTGTTAATACCGGTGGCCGCAACGGACACTCCGAAACCAGCGATCATTCCGTCAGTGTCAATCTGTCCGTGCGAAAGGAGATGGGAGGACCAGGCCTGCCGAACACGACGACACCTGAGCACCTGTTTGCCGCGGGATACGCAGCATGCTTCGGCGGTGCGATTGAGTTTCTCGCACATCAACAGAAGAAAAGTGTCGCCGGAACGGTCGTGACCTGCTCGACGTCTGTTGGTCCTCGGGAGGGGGGTGGATTTGGGATAGCGGTAAAGATGCATGTCAAAATTCCGACGTTACCGACTGACGAGGCGCGTACCTTAGTGCAAGAAACGCACGACAAGATCTGCCCCTACAGTCATGCGACGCGCGGCAATATCGACTTCGTCCTGGAGGTTGAGGGAGCGTAGGCGGCGCGCTGCTTCTCATAAAATCGCCGACTTCCTTTGCGCCACGGACCCTCACGCAATGGGGCATCGCCAGTGACCGAGCAATTCCCACATCTCTTCAGGCCACTTCGTGTAGGAAAATACACGCTCAAAAACAGGATCATGAACACTGGCCATGCGGCGCATTTTCAGGCTGGGGATGGCACGCCAAGCGAGAACTATGTCCACTACGTTGGCGAACGCGCCAAGGGTGGGGCAGCGATCATCGTTACCGGGCACACCGTGCCTGTCTATGATGGAGACACCTCGCTGTCGTTGACCAACTTCGATGATCGGATCGTGCCGGTTCTGCAGCGCATGGGCGCCGCCGCCCATGCATACGATGTACCACTGTTGGCGCAGCTGGGTCATCGCGGGCGACGTGTTGCCGATGGCGCCGCTTTCCTGCAACGAGATATCGTGGCGCCCTCGCCCATCCCATCCCCCGATTTTTCCGTTCCGATGTTCATGCCGCACGAGTTACTGACGGCTGAAGTCGAGGAGATTGTCGAACAGTTTGCCGCCGCGTTCCGCCGAGTCCGGAAGTGCGAGCTCGACGGTGTCGAGCTTTCGGTAGGAATGGACTATCTGTTCGCCAACTTCCTGCATAGCAACGGCAATCGCCGTGCAGACAGATATGGTGGCACAACACTAGACGAACGCATGACATTCCTGCGCGAAGTGATCTCGGCGGCGCGGGCCGAACTGGGGCCCGATCGTCTTCTTGGGATGAGAATGTACGACGATATGGTCGACTACAGCATGCAGCTCGAGGAATTTGTCGAGCTCGCCAAGCTGCTCGAACGTGACGGCATCATCGATTACCTGAACATGTGGCACGGAATTGTGCCAAACGCTCGTCAAGGCCGCATGCATTGGCCAAGCTATTATTACGACCCGGGAGCCTTCGTGCACTTGTCCGAGGCGATCAAGGCAGCGGTCCGGCTGCCGGTCGTTGGCACTGGCCGGATGGACTCGCCTGCCGTTGCCGAGCAGGCATTGGCGGATGGCAAGGCCGACATGATTGGGATGGTGAAGACGCTGATCGCCGATCCACATTTCCCCAACAAGGCCAAGGCCGGAATGATGGAGGACATCCGCACGTGTATTGCGTGCACGCAATCCTGCGTTGGACATGTCGATGTCGGTCTTGGTATTGGATGCATTTATAATCCGGTTGTGGGCCGCGAAAAGGAATGGGCTGAGCTGGAGCCTGCGACCACCAAGAAGAGGGTGGTAATCGTCGGTGCTGGTCCTGCGGGCATGGAAGCGGCGCGCATCGCGGCGCTGCGCGGGCACACCGTGATCCTGATCGAGCGCGCGGCGCGCATGGGAGGTCAGGTCAATCTGGTAATGAAGACGCCCAATCGCGGCTCCTTTGAGGAGATCATCTCCTGGTTTGAGCGGCAGCTGCCGAAACTGGGCGTCGAGATTCGCCTCAGGACCGAAGCTGACGCCGGGATGATATTGTTCGAAAATGCCGACGAGGTAATTGTTGCGACCGGTTCCACCGCATTTCTGCCTGAGGTCAGTGGAATCGAGCGCCCCAACGTTTTTACTGCCCGCGATGTTCTCTCGGGCAACGCTCAGCTTGGACAAAGCGTCGTCGTGGTCGATACCCTCGGCCGGGCTGAAGCAGTGACGACGGCCGATTTTCTTATCGAACGGGGACACCGGGTGCAGTTGCTGACGGGCCTGCCCACAATAGCACCATATATGCCGTCACCGTCGCGTCATCACTTGCTGGAAAAGCTGATGAACAACAAGGTTGCGGTTTTGACCTATACTGCAATTTGGGAAGTCGGAGAACGTAGCATCGAAACCTACAACGTCGTTAATTGGGCACCGGATACCCTTGATAATGTCGAAAGTGTCGTATTCGGCTCGGGTGGTAGGGCGGACGATGGGCTTTTCCGTGCACTGCGAGGCCAACGCAAATCGGTCCATATAGTCGGGGATTGCTACCAACCGCGCGATATCGAAATTGCAATTGTCCACGGTCACCGCGTGGCACGGCAACTCTAAGGACGACCTCGACCGAGTCGCTGACGAAGCGCCTGGTTCGGCACAGGGACAACGGAGCAGCACCTCGGTTGGTTGGCATATTTTGCCGATCCCGGGTGTGATGGACTTCATTGACGGAAGGATCGCCGATGGGTGATGGAAGGAGCTTGCGGACCGCGGCACTGCTTCGTGAGTTACGATACAACAGACTGGGGGGTCAAGCGGAGCGCGCACGATGAGTGACAAACAGACGCTGCAAGATCTAGGCACATCGCAGATCCGCTTGCCCACCGGTGCTGGCCGCGCCGACAGCACGCTGCATAAATTGCTGGTGGCCGGCAAACCTTTCTACGTTATGCGACAGCGTGGCCGCTTTGTCGATTTAGCCTACGACCATGGCCGACTGCTTGCACGCGAGATCGAAGATGGAGTGTTTCCAGAAATCCTCTCAGCGATCTCTCGCGGCACCGACCTTGGCAGTCCCCTGAAGACTGGTGTTGCGACAGCGCTCTTCCGGGGTCTCAGCAACCGTATCGTCGAGAGCATCGGTAGTGAGTTCCGCGAGGCTATTGGCGCGGTGGCCGATGGTTATCGTGACGCACTACCGAGTGCAAAGTTTTCACGCCAGCAGGTCGTCGACGCACTTGTCGCAATCGAGCTTGATAACCTCGCTGACGGCATCCAGCGGCGGCTCGCCTTGCCGTCGTTGCCGACACGCCTCGCGGCGATTGCCGAAGCCATCGACCTATGCATGCCCCATGCGGATCCAGAAGTTCGTGCCCTGCTTGCGGGTCCATCGGATGTTGCGGCTCAGAGCCTGGCCGATGCCAGCGCAAGTCTGGCTCACCAGAACCACCGTACCGGCATCGCCTGTACTGGGTTCAGCCTGCCCGGTAGCCTGACCGAGGATGGACGCCATCTGCATGCACGCAATCTGGACGCAGACCTGTATAATTGGAACGTCGCAAGCACACTATTTCTAATCGACGAGACCGATAACCATCCCGGCTGGCATCGCTATGTGGCGTTCGGGACCGCGGGTCTTATCTATCCAGGTGGCATCAGCGGTTTGAACGACGCTGGAATTGCAGTCTCGTTGCACCAGCTTTCGACGACTCGCTATCGCACACGATTTACTACTAGCCACGCCGAGATCGCGCCCTTCGTGCAGCAGCGAATTCTGCGCGAGGCAGGCTCGCTGGAGCAAGTCGTCGAGATTATCCGGTCTGTTCAACCATTCTCTGCCTGGGTGATTTTTTGTTCGGATGCTGCGGCCGGCCGGGCGCAACGGATTGAGTTCAACGGTGAGAAGATTCGGGTAGGACCGGTGGTCGATGGTCCAATCGGTCAGACCAATCACTTCTTGCATCCCGAAATGGTCGAACATCTGTTCGACGACAATGATGCGCATTTTACTCCGACCTTCGGCAAATGGCTAGAAACCCGTAGCCGGCTGACAATGGTTGACCAGTCGCTGGCAAGCGGCGTGGGGCGAGATACCGATAGCGCGATAGAGTTGCTCGCTTCGGGCCGGGATGGCGAACTCATCCAGTTGGCACAGCGCCGCGGTCTCGACCTTGCGGTCAATGGGATCGAGCGCTCGTTCGGACGGGTGCCCCGCAAAGCGTATGGGCAACTGGGCAGCATCGTCCGCGGCGATCCGGCCAGACGACCGGGGCATGACGAGGCCTGGATGACGATTGGCGATAGACTGCCCGCCTGTCAGAGCATTTACGCGGGCTGGCGCATCGATTGGGACGCGTTCATGCTGAGTCCTGTTGCCGATCGTCCAATGCGCCGCACTCGTCAATTCGAGAGCAGCGGCCGCGCAAATTGGGAAGCGTCGTTCGAAACCTACCGTGCGGCTCGTGTTGCGTTCGCGAGGCCGCGCGACACAGCCGGTGCGTTGCTGACGCATGCTCCCGACGCCGCTCAGTTACTGCAGGACACGACGCGCGCTGAGGCGTTGTTGAGCGAGGCGATCGACCAGGCAATAGCTGATCGCATCGTGGAGGTTCCTTACTACTACATGCGTGCGCGCATTCGTCACCAACTCGGCCGATACGATGCGGCGCGCCAAGACTGGGACGTACTGCGTGCTATCAACGATGACCCGACCGGCGCCCCGGCGCTTCCGGTTGCAACGCCCCGGGTGCGTCCCATGCTCCACGAATACGAAGCTGCTCTCGTCTTGGCGCTATCTGTCGCGACCGAGGACCAGATACAGGGTAACTGGCAGTGGGCGGGGCGTGCGGCGCGGCTACGCGAAGCCTCCACTCTTCTGGCCGGAATGCGTGAGCGCCTGTTTGGCCATGGCCAACCTGCTCATCGCGATCTGACCGCCTGGATGGCGCGGATCGATATGATGCTGACGGGCAACAGCGCCGGAGTTGAGCTCCCGGAGCCAAACTTCGTGACGGTCGAATAACTCGTCGGGCAGGTGCAGTACCAAGCAATTGCGGGGGAAACTTATGACGTTGGAATACGTTAGCGGTGCCGAATTCTGCTTCGCCAATGACGCAATGGGGGTCTTCGCCCTTAACACGAGTAGTCTAACAGCGACCACGCGTATCATCGTCAATCAGGAGAGCGGTGGCACCTCGGTGGTGCTCGTCGATACCGGTACAAACTCGGTCAATCCAGGGGCGAGCTTCGGTTTCAGCCTGTCGGTCCTCGCAACGGGTATGTACTGGATACAGATCTTCGTAAGCTCCAATGAGCTGGTGCCGAACGCGCGTTTTGTGACCCTTCAGGGTACCAACCCGGTAACCTTCATGTCCTATGCGCCTGGCGGTTTTGCCGTATTCGACCGTATGAAATGTAGGCCGGATTGACGTAGCAAAGCTCGTGGATACTACCTCAAGATCGCGTTCAGCTTTCCAAGATCGGTCTGCATCTGTTCGATCAGCCAGTCGCGGATCGCCAGCACGACATCGCGCAACGGTTTGGTGCGCGGTGCAAACAGATGGTAGTTCCGTCCGGTCCGAATACTGCGCTCCGAAGCAACTACCAGCTTGCCTTCGGCCAGCGCGCGTGATGCGGCGGTGACCCAACCCAACGCGATACCCTCGCCGTTCATCGCCGCCTGCAGCACCACCGCGTAATCGGAGAACTCGATCCACGTCATGCGGGGTGCGCGCCGGCTGGCAAGCGGCGCTCCCCAAAACTTTTCCCAGTTCAGCAGCGGGTCGGAGAAGTGCAGCAGGAGGTGGCCCTTCTCGCTTGTCGGCTGCTCCAGCCTGCCGTGCGCCTGCAAATAGCCGGGGCTACAGACCGGCAATACGATCTCCGGACCGAACGCCCAGCTATGATAATTAGCCTCGCTTTCCGGCGACGTCATGCGCATCGCCAGATCGACATTGCCCGGCGGCCCGCGCAACGTGCCGGATATCAACTGGAATCGCAGGTCCACTTCTGGAAACGCAGCGTGGAATTCGGTCAGCCGAGGGATCAGCCAGTGCGTGACGAACGCAGTGGACAGCGACAACTCCACCACCTGCTTTCGCGTCTGCTGCGCCATGATCTCGCGGATTGCGACTTCCACCCGCTGGAATCCCTCGGTTAGTGCGCTGTGCAATAACCGGCCTTCCTGCGTGAGCTCCAGGCCGTTGTGGCTGCGCGTAAACAGCGGCGTGCCAAGCTGCGATTCCAGCATTGCGATGTTGCGGCTGACCGAGGGTTGCGTGAGATTGAATTCGCGCGCCGCACCGCTGCAGCTTCCGGCACGTGCGGCAGCATCGAAGATCAGTAACGTGCGTGGCGAAGGGATCAGCCTGCCGAGGCCGGTCATACGCTGAGCGTATGGCCCCCTTTCACATTGTCAAGGTGGCCACCCACCCCGAGGCGTGGAAAACCCACGGTGCGGAACCGTGAATTTAGCACCGCCAGGGGGCCAGGATGATCGAGCTGTCGCAGGCAGAACGTGGCACCATCGACCAGATGCTCCGCCGAGGCGCGACACGGCGTGAGGTAATGGCCTGGTTGGGCAGCGCCGGCCTGGGTTTGTCTGCCGCCGGCACGATCGCGACACGCGCGACTCGCGCGCTGGCCGATACGCCAAAGCGTGGAGGACAGATCCGCGTCGCCGGCTATTCGTCCTCGACCGCCGATACGCTGGATCCCGCCAAGCAGACGCTGTCCACCGACTACGTCCGCTGCAACATGTTCTACAACGGCCTCACCACGCTGGACGGCAACCTGACGCCGCAGCCCGCGCTTGCCGAGTCATTCGACAGCGACAAGGCCACCGTGTGGACCTTCAAGTTGCGTAAGGGTGTTCAATTCCACGACGGCAAGGAGATGACCAGCGCCGACGTGGTGTATTCGTTGAACCGCCACAAAGATGCGAAGGTCGGATCGATCGCCAAGACGCTGGCCGCACAGATGCAGGAGATCAAGGCGACCGGGCCCAACGAGGTACAAATCACCCTCTCTGGCCCGAATGCGGACCTGCCGGTCGTGCTCGGCACTTTCCACTTCAAGATCATCAAGGAAGGCGTCACCGACTTCACCACTGCCGTAGGTACGGGTGCGTACAAGTGCAAGGAGTTTTCGCCAGGCGTTCGCTCGGTCGGCGTGCGCAACGAGAATTACTGGAAATCCGGCAAACCGTACCTCGACCAGATTGAGTTCTTCGGCATCGCCGACAACGCCGCCCGTGTGAATGCGTTGCTCGCCGGCGATATCCAATTGGCCGGCGGCATCACCCCGCACGAAACGCGCCAGGTGAAGCAGGCCCCGGGCTTCGAAGTGTTCGAGACTAAGTCCGGCGCCTACACCGATCTGATCGTCCGCCTCGATACCGCGCCGACCAGCAACCCAGACTTCGTGATGGCGATGAAATACCTGATGGATCGCGAGCAGATGCGAACCGCGATTTATCAGGGCTATGCTGTACTCGGCAACGATCAACCGGTCGATCCGACCAATCGCTTCTACGATCCCAGCCTGCCGCAACGTCCGTTCGATCTCGACAAGGCGAAGTTCCACCTCGGCAAGTCGGGCATCGGCAACACGCCGATCGATGTCGTTGTCTCGCCAGCCGCAAACTCCTCGCCCGACATGGGCGTCCTGATGCAGGACGCCGCGCGGAAGATTGGCCTCAATCTCAACATCAAGCGCGTGCCGGCCGATGGTTATTGGTCGAACTATTGGCTGAAGTCTGCGGTGTGCTTCGGCAACATCAACCCGCGTCCCAGCGCAGACATTCTGTTGACTCTGTTCTTCAAGTCCGATGCGCCATGGAACGAGTCTCGCTGGAAGGATCCGAAGTTCGACCAATTGCTCGACGCTTCGCGTGCCGAGCGCGATGTTGCCAAGCGCAAGCAGATGTTTGCCGACATGCAGCGGATGATCAGCGATGACGCAGGTATCGGCATCCCGCTGTTCATCAGCTTGCTCGATGCGCATATCTCCGGACTGAAGGGGCTCGAGCCGATACCGACAGGCGATCTAATGGGCTTTGACTTCGCCGAGAATGTCTGGCTCGCCTGACAGCGTGATGACCGCATGAGTCCGCTACCGCGGCTCATCGCCAGCCGGCTTGCCATCAGCATGCTCACGCTGCTGATCGTGTCCATGCTGGTGTTCCTTGCAACCGAGCTGTTGCCGGGCGACGTTGCCCAGGCTGTGCTCGGCCAGAGCGCCACGCCAGATGCCGTCGAGGCATTGCGCTCGGTCATGCACCTCGATCAGCCCGGTTGGTGGCGCTATTTGACTTGGCTGGGCGGTTTGCTGGATGGCGATCCGGGACGGTCCTTGGTCAACCACTTGCCGGTCGCGCAACTCATCGGCAGCCGGTTGCCGAACTCGCTGTTGCTCGCGGCCGTCACCGCCGCCGTCTGTGTGCCGGTAGCGCTGACGCTTGGGATCACCGCGGCAATCTGGCGCGGCTCGCTGTACGATCGCGTCGTTGGCGTGCTCATCGTCTCGGCGGTGTCGGTGCCGGAGTTCCTGGTGGCGACACTCGCGGTGCTGCTGTTCGCGGTGAATTTGCGCTGGCTGCCCGCGATCTCGTACGGCGTTTCTGTCCATTCGCCGGTGCAATTCTTCCGCGTTTTCACCTTGCCGGTGCTGACGCTCAGCTTCGTCATCATCGCGCAGATGGCACGCATGACCCGCGCCGCGCTGATCAACGTTCTCGACTCATCCTATGTTGAGATGGCGCTACTGAAGGGCGCGCGTCCGGTCCGCGTCGTGCTGTATCACGCCTTGCCGAATGCCTTGGGACCCATCGTCAATGCCGTTGCATTGAGCCTGTCGTTCTTGCTCGGTGGTGTGATCATCGTCGAGACGATTTTCAACTACCCGGGCCTTGCCAAGCTGATGGTCGACGCCGTGGCGACACGCGACATGCCGCTGGTGCAGGCCTGCGCGATGCTGTTCTGCGCGGCCTATCTGCTGCTCGTCACCTTCGCCGATGTCTGCGCCATCCTCTCCAACCCACGGCTGCGCTACCGATGAGCGATGTCGTTCTACATCGCCGCCCGCGCAACCGGCCGATCGGCCGCATCATCGCCGTGTCGATCGTTGGTTTCTGGGTGGTGCTGGCCATCGCGGGTCCGCTCGTCGCACCGCACGCCGAGGGCAGTGTTGTCTCGTCCGATGTGTTCGCGCCAATCAGCGCCGCGTTTCCACTTGGTACCGACTACCTCGGCCGCGACATGCTCAGCCGCGTGCTGTTCGGCGCGCGTGATACAATCGGCATTGCGTTGCTCGCTACCTTGCTCGCCTGCGTCGCCGGCGGAACGCTGGCGCTGTGCGCGGCGGTGCGCGGCGGCTGGACCGACACGCTGCTGAGCCGCGCGATGGACGCGCTGATCTCGGTACCGAGCCTGCTGTTCGGCCTCGTCGTCATTGCAGCCCTCGGCTCGTCGATCCCGGTGCTCATCGGCACGGCCGCAGTGATCTACACACCCGGCGCCTACCGCACCGCGCGCGCACTCGCAGTCAACATCGCTGCGATGGATTTCATCCGCGTCGCACGTGCCCGCGGTGAGCGCACGGTGTTCATCATGGGAGACGAGATCCTCCCCAACATGCTGCTGCCGCTGCTCACTGATTTCGGCCTGCGCTTCATCTATGTCGTGCTGCTGCTCAGTGGCCTCAGCTTCCTCGGGCTTGGCGTGCAGCCGCCGCAGGCCGATTGGGGCTCGCTGGTGCGCGAGAACATCGAGGGCCTGGCGTACGGCGCCCCGGCGGTCATCACCCCCGCGATTGCCATCGCCCTGCTGACCATCAGCGTGAACCTGCTGATCGACAGTCTGTCCGGCCGTCGTCGAGGTGCGGATGCTCGCTGAAGCACCGCTGGTGGAAGTGGATGGGCTGCATGTGGTGTCTGGCCGAACACAGATCGTGCGCGACGTCAGCTTCAGCATCGCGCGCGGCGAGGTGCTGGCGCTGATCGGTGAGTCCGGTTCAGGTAAGACGACGATCGGCTTGGCGTTGATGGGTTATGCGCGGCGCGGCTGCCGGATCGCCGAGGGCCGCATCCGTGTCGGCGATATCGATGTCCGGTCGCTGTCGCATGCAGCGCTGTCCGGCCTGCGCGGCCGCACCGTCAGCTATGTCGCGCAAAGCGCCGCCGCTTCATTCAATCCTGCTCACCGTCTCATGCCGCAGGTTATCGAAAGCGCGCTGATCCACAGACTGATGCCGCGCGCCGATGCCGAGGCGAAGGCCCGCACGCTGTTCGCCGATCTGGCGCTGCCTGATCCCGACCGTATCGGCGATCGCTTTCCGCATCAGGTGTCGGGTGGCCAGTTGCAACGGCTGCTCGCTGCAATGGCGCTGATCACCGATCCGGATCTGGTCATTCTGGATGAACCCACCACCGCGCTCGACGTCACCACGCAGATCGAGGTGTTGCGCGCGTTCCGGCAGGTGGTGCGCGGACGCCGCACCACGGCGCTGTACGTGTCGCACGATCTTTCTGTCGTTGCGCAGATGGCCGATCGCGTCGTGGTGCTGCGCGATGGCGAGGTGCAAGAGATGGCGGCGACGCAGCAGTTACTCGATGCGCCCGTGCATCCGTATACCCGCAGCCTGCTGGCCGCTGTTGCCCCGGTTGCACGCGTGGTGGAACGCCAGCAGCAAGCCGAACCGCCGCCGTTGTTGCGGATCAATGGGCTCGTCGCGGGCTATGGTCCAGCCGATGTGCACGGTCTGCCCGAGATCACCGTGCTGCGTGACATCGATCTTGGCATCGAAAGCGATTCCGTGCTGGGCGTGATCGGTGAATCCGGTTGCGGCAAGAGCACGCTGGCACAGGTAATCGCCGGCCTGATCCCTCCGGCGCGCGGCAGTATCGAACTGGATGGCGTGCCGCTTCCCCGCTCGCCGCGGAGCGCACCCGGGAGCAGCTTCGCCGTATCCAGATCGTGTTTCAGTCGGCGGATGTCGCACTCAACCCGGCTCATACTGTCGCGCACAGCCTGGCGCGGCCGCTGCGCTTCTACCACGCAATGCGCGGCGAAGCGTTGCAGCGCCGTGTTGCTGCATTGCTCGACATGGTGCATCTGCCTGCCGCTCTGGCGGACCACTATCCGCAAGAACTGTCGGGTGGGCAAAAGCAGCGCGTCAACCTCGCGCGCGCACTCGCCGCCGAACCGAGCCTGATCCTGTGCGACGAAGTGACTTCCGCGCTGGATACCGTCGTCGGCGCGGCCATCCTCGATCTGTTGGCCGAACTGCGTCGCGAACTCGGCGTCGCTTACATGTTCATCAGCCACGACCTGTCCACCGTGCGCGCCATCTGCGACAGCGTGGCGATACTTTACGCCGGCCAGCTGGTGGAAACCGGCGGCCGCAACGCGATGCGCGGGCGACCGATGCATCCCTACACTGATCTACTGATTTCTTCGGTGCCGGAGTTGCGAACTGGATGGCTCGATGGCATCAGTGCGACGCATCTGAAGGAAGCTGCCGGCGGGGTCTCGCTGCGCATGGCCGCCGAGCCGTGCGCCTTCTTCAGCCGCTGCGCACATCGCATGCCCGGCCTCTGCGACGTCGAAGCACCGCCGTTGCGCGACCTTGCTAAAGGCGCGCGCATCCGCTGCCACCACAGTGAGGACGCACTGCTCCTGGCGCAAAATGGCGCCGGCGATGCACCATCTGCGCAACTGTTATACGCCCATCTCTCGTAAGGGATCTGATATGAACGACGTGTCTACGACGCCGCGCCTCAACGACCCGCTGCTGAAGCCGTTCCGGATCAAGAATACGCACTTCCGCAACCGCATCATGAGCACGAGCCATGCTGCCACTCTGGATGACGGCGGCATCCCGAAAGAGCGCTATCAGCGCTACCACGAGGAGAAGGCGAAAGGCGGCATCGCGCTCACCATGTTCGGCGGTTCGTCGATGGTGTCGCGCAATTCGAGCTGGGGCGGTGGTCAGGTGGACGTGTCCGGCGATGCGGTGATCCCCTGGCTGCGCCAGTTCTCCGAGCGCGTGCATGGCCACGGCGCCAATATCATGTGTCAGATCTCGCATCTCGGCCGCCGCGCCGATGCAATGGGCTGGAACTGGCTGCCGACGGTCGGTCCGTCGCGCATTCGCGAAACACGCCACCGCAATTTCCCGCGCGAGATGGATCGCCACGACATCGACCGTATCGTGCGTGAATACGCCGCCGCAGCGAAGCGTTGCCAGGAAGGCGGGCTCGATGGGGTCGAGACCGTCACCGGTGGCCATCTGATTGGCCAGTTCTTCTCGCCGCGCACCAACCACCGGACCGACGCCTTCGGCGGCTCCACCGAAAACCGCGCGCGCTTCGGCCTGATGGTGCACGAGGCGATCCGCAAGGCCGTGGGTGACGACTGGCTGGTCGGCATCCGCTTTGTCGTCGAGGAAGGTACCGAGGATGGCATCGACTTCGACGAATGCCTGCGCATCGCGCAACTGTTCGAGCGTGAGGGCCATATCGACTTCTTCAATGGCATTTTCGGTCGCATGGACACCGATCTGGCGCTTGCCGAGCACAACATGCCCGGCATGTCGCAGCCGCTCGCACCATTCCTGCCGGTGGTCGGCCGGTTCAAGCGCGAGGTGAAGCTGCCAGTGTTTCACGCCGCGCGCATCCAGGACATAGCCACGGCGCGTCACGCGATCGCTGAGGGCCTGCTCGACATGGTCGCGATGACGCGTGCGCACATGGCCGATCCGCATATCGTCAACAAGCTGATGCGCGGCGAGGAGGAACGCATCCGTCCCTGCGTTGGTGCGTCCTATTGCATGTACAAGAAGGTTGCCTGCCTGCATAACCCCGCCTCGGGCCGCGAGGAGATCCTGCCGCAGGTGATCGAGCGTGCAGCGGTACCTGGCCGCAAGGTTGTTGTTGTCGGCGGCGGACCTGCCGGCCTGGAAGCTGCGCGTGTATCGGCCGAACGCGGCCATCGCGTCGTGCTGTTTGAGGCGGCCAGTCGCTTGGGTGGCCAGTTGCTGAGCGCGGTGCGCGCGACATGGCGCCGCGATCTGATTGCCATTGTCGATTGGCGTGCCGCCGAACTCGAGCGCCTGGGCGTCGATGTGCGGCTGAACGCGTTTGCCGAAATGGGCGACGTGCTGCGCGAGCAGCCTGACGCGGTGATCATCGCGACCGGTGGTGTGCCGGACATCGAATGGCTCGACGGCGCTGAGCACTGCGACACCGTATGGCACGTGCTAGAAGATGCATCCCGCGCCAAGCAGGACGTCCTGGTGTATGACGGCACAGGGCGTCACCAGGCGGTATCCTGCGCGCTTCACCTTGCCGAACAGGGCCACGACGTACAATTCGTCACTCTTGATGACAATGTCGGCGCTGAGATGGAGTACCCGTCACGTACGATTTATCGGAAGCGTTTTGCAGAGAACAACGTGCGCGTGACGACCGACCATGCCCTCACGCGCGTGCGCCCGAGCGGCAACCGCCTTGTTGCGACATTCCGTCACGAGCTGACCGATGCGGAGTTGGAACTCAGCGCATCACAGGTCGTGATTGAGCATGGCACCGTGCCGGTGGACGATGTGTTCAACGGGTTGCGTGCCGGATCTGTCAACGATGGCGTCACCGACATTGACGCTCTGCTGGACCGGCGCCCGCAGATGCCAGAGCGGCCGGCCAACGGTGCCTTTGAGCTGCACCGTATCGGCGACGCGGTCACCAGCCGGAACGTGCACGGCGCAATCTACGATGCGCTGCGCCTGTGTTGCGTGTTGTAGTTCAGTAGCCGCGTTCGGGCTGATAACGATGGGGCAGTTCTTCACCACGCCGGTACGCCGCGAGGGCCGCCGCCACATGGCGCGCCCGCGCCGGCCGGGATGCAAATGCCGCTATATGCGAGGTGATGGTGATACGTGGATGCCGCCAGGCCGGATGATCGCCTGGCAGCGGTTCCGGCTCGACCACGTCAAGGAACGCGCTGCTCAAGTGTCCGGCATCCAGCGCTGCGATGAGGTCCGGCAACACGATCAACGTGCCGCGCCCCGCGTTGAGCACACCGGCACCACGTGGCAGCATGGCGATACGGCGCGCATCGAGCAGCCCGCGCGTTTCCGTCGTATCCGGCAGCAAACCCACCAGAATGTCGGTCTCCGCCAGGAACCGCTCGAGCTCGATCATGCCGGCAAAACACCTGACGCCATCGAGCGATTTTGCCGAACGAGCCCAGCCGGAAACCTGATAGCCAAGCGCACGCAGCATGCGCGCCGCGCTCGCGCCGATGTTGCCCAGGCCCATGATGCCGACGCGCGTGTCGAATGCGGTGCGTGGCGGTTCGAACTCCTCCCACAGGCGCGCCGCCTGCGCATCGATCATGCGTCGCAGATCGCGCTGGATTGCCAGCACCCCGAGGCAGACATATTCGCACACTGTCTGTATCGTCTCATCGCTGGCCATCCGCACGATCGGCAGTTGCCGCGGCAAATCGGGATCGGGCGTGATGTGATCCACACCGGCGCCGCTGCTGAAGATCACCCGCAGGTTCCGATAGCGCGCGATGCGCCCCGGCTCAGGCTGCCATACCAGCACATAAAGCACCGCGTCCGGATCGACCGATGCGTCGTCCCACCATCGCACGTCGAGATCGGGCACCAGCTCGGCAAAGGCGCGACGCCACTGCGGCATCGCCGCCTCGCCGCCCGACTTCACCAGGATGATCTCACGAACCGTCGTCACACCGCCGCCTTTCCCTTCCATGCATCGCGTTGTAGCAGCATCGCTTCACGCGTCACCATCGGAGAAGTGTCTCAATGAAGCTGAACGACTTCCGGGTTCTGACATTCGACTGCTATGGAACGCTGATCGACTGGGAGAGCGGCATCTTCGCCGCCCTGCAGCCGCTGCTGGGGAAGGCCGCCACACCGCTGCCGCGCAACGCCGCCCTGGAAGCATTTGCCCGCCATGAATCGGCACAGGAGACGGAAACACCAGACATGGTGTATCCGCAACTGCTCGCCGAAGTGCATCGCCGCCTGGCGAAGGAATGGCAGGCGACGATGAGCCCTGCCGAACATGACAAATTTGGCGCATCAGTGCCCGATTGGCCGGCATTTCCTGATTCGCAGCAGGCGCTTACCTATCTCAAGCAGCATTACAAGCTGGCGATCCTGTCAAACGTGGATCGCGCCAGCTTTGCCGCGAGCAACCGCCGTCTCGGTGTCGAATTCGACGCGATCTACACGGCACAGGATGTTGGCTCCTATAAGCCCAACCCGGCAAACTTTGAGTATATGCTGGATCGGCTGTCCAAGCTGGGCCATCCCGAATCGGACATCCTGCACACCGCGCAGAGTCTGTTCCACGACCATGAGCCCGCGAAGCGGTTCGGATTGGCCACCTGCTGGATCGACCGGCGGCAGGATCAGGCGGGCTGGGGAGCGACTATGGCGCCAGGCGAACAGCCCGCAGTCGATTTCCGATTCCCATCATTGCAGGCCATGGCTGACGCCCACAAAGGGAAATAGAGCGCACCTTGCTCGCGATCCCGAAATCGACAGGGCGCACCACATCCGCCATGCTCGCTATCATGGATCGATTATAACCCTGCCGATTTGAAGGATCAGGACGTTGATATCAGCCCGGACGCTTGAAAACGCATGGCACTGCGTCAGAAGTCGCGTGCAATGACCGTTTCCCCGACGATGCGCCTCGGTTGCTCGATGCGTTACCATGGCTATCACTTGGGTGCCTGGCGGCACCCTGACGTGCCGGCCGACGGCACGCTGGACTACCGGTATTTCCTGAACACCGCGCGTATCGCTGAGCAGGCGAAGTTTGACATGGTATTCCTGGCGGATGGGATTGGCATCCGTACACGCGACGAACCGGAAGGCTCGCTTAGCCGCAACCAACAGACGGTCGAGCTGGAACCTCTCACGTTGTTTTCGGCAATCGCCACGCACACCACGAATATCGGTTTTGTCGCGACTGCCTCGACCACCTACAACGAGCCGTACCACATTGCGCGCAAGTTTGCCTCGCTCGACCATATCAGTGGCGGACGCGCGGGCTGGAACATCGTTACCTCCTGGTCCGATGAGGAGGCACGTAACTTCAGTCGCGACAAGCACCTGGACTATGACACCCGATACGAACGCGCTGAGGAATTCGTGCGCGTTGTCACCGGGCTGTGGAACAGCTGGGAAGACGACGCTCTCGTGCGCGATAAGGAATCGGGTCTCTACTTCGACCCGGCCAAGATGCATGCGCTGAACCACGTCGGGAAGCACTTCAAGGTGCAGGGACCGCTAAGCTGCGCGCGCACGCCGCAAGGCCGGCCGATCCTGGTGCAGGCAGGTGCCGCCGAGCAGGGACAGGAGATCGCTGGCGCTTTTGCTGAGGTGGTGTATGCGGCGCAGTTCGATCTCGCGTCAGCGCAGCGTTACTACCAGTCCGTGAAGGCACGTGCGGTCAAGCACGGGCGCTCGCCGGATTCTGTCAAGATTCTGCCTGGTATTACGCCTTTTGTCGGCCGCACGGAGGAAGAAGCGCACGCCATGTACGACGGCATGCGCAAGTTGATCCATCCAAAGATCGGTCTTTGGGTACTGCACAATTTCCTGGGTGACCTGTCAGGCTACCCGCTCGATGGTCCGGTGCCCGATCCCCGAGACGACATTCAGGTGCGCAGCATCGGCAACGAGCATGTCGCAATGGCTCGACGTGAGAACCTGACCATCCGGCAACTCTATGAGCGCCAGGCGTCCGCGTGGGGTCTCCGCGTGTTGATAGGTTCGGCGGAGCAGATTGCCGACGACATGCAGAATTGGTTCGAGAACGGTGCGGCGGACGGGTTCAACATCTGCCCACCTTATCTACCGGGTGGGCTCGAGAAGTTCGTGGAACTGGTTGTCCCAGAGCTCCAGCGGCGGGGGCTGTTCCGGACGCAGTATGAGGGTACCACGCTGCGCGCGAACCTCGGTGTGCCGGCGCAGCCCAATCCACACCAGACCGCACGTGCCGCGCCACAAAGTGCCGCTTAGAAGTTAGAGAACTCCGCCACAACGGTGGAGGCTGAACAACATTGGTTTTGGGGGACTTGCATATGTTGCGGAGAGACTTGATTGCCGGCGCGGCGGCATCGGCCACGCTGATCGCAGGAGGTGGACTGCGCCAGTACGCCTATGCCGCACCGGCGAGCGACAAGACGCTGCGCGCGGCAATGGCAGGTTTCAGCGTGATAAACACGCTCGATCCTACGAAGGCCGCGGTTAACCCGGAGTTCTATCTGATCTGGGGCATGTTCAACACATTGGTGAAGTTCGACGCGAATATGAAGATCGTGCCAGACCTCGCCACTTCCTGGAGTAATCCAGATCCGACAACGTGGGAGTTCAAGCTCCGCAAAGGGGTGAAGTTTCACGACGGCAGCGAGCTAACCGCCGAGGATGTGGTGTTCACGTTCCAGCGCATCGCTGACCCGCAGTTCGGCTCGCCCGTGCGGCAGAAAATGGCTTCGGTCACCGGGGTAACCGCGCTGGACCCGTATACGGTTCAGATCAAGACGAACGAGCCATTTGCCCCATTGCTCACCTACCTCACGAACACCCGCACCAGTACCCAGATCGTCTGTAAGAAGGCGGTGCTGGCGATGGGTGATACGCAATACGGACGCTCGCCAGTTGGCAGTGGTCCCTGGAAACTCACTGACTGGAAGCCGAATGAGAAGCTGACATTCGCCGCGCACACTGATTACTTCGAAGCCGGCTTACCGCGTTGTGCGGGGCTTGAAGTGCAACTCATCAAGGACGATGCGAGCGCGGTCAATGCACTGCTGGCCGGTGGCCTGGATTTCGATAATGCGGTGCCCTACGCGGATACAGACCGGCTGAAGCGGTTGCCAAATGTCGAATTCTCCTCGATGCCAGGGCTTAACGCCCGTTTTGTCGCGTTCAACATCCAGCGCCCACCATTCGACGATGTAAATTTGCGTCGCGCAATTTCGATGTCGATCGACCGCGATGCCTTCGTGCAGGCGGTGGTGTTCGGTCAGGCACTGCCGTCACAGGGCTACGTTCCCGCGGCGATCTCCTGGGCTTATGACAAGGAGAAGCACGCCTACGCCCATTTCGATCCAGAGGGTGCCAAGGCAGAGTTGGCAAAGTCGAAATACGGACCCGGAACAGAAGCCGTCATCCTCGCGTTCCCCGAACTCATGGTGGAAGCGCATGGCTGAAGTGTTCGTGGACATGGCGAATCGAGTACTTGGCATCAAGCTTAGCGTTCAGTTCATGGATGCGCGCGCACAGTTCGCGAGCTGGATGAAGAATGACGGCCAAGCCTGGTCTGATGGATGGATCGCACTATGCGATCCGGATGAATACCTCTTCGACAGTTTCCATAGCACCGGATGGCGCAATTTTGCCAAGTACAACAACCCGGAGGTGGACAAGCTGCTCGAGCAGGCGCGGCGGGAGCTGGATAGGGAGAACAAGGGTGGCCCACTTTATATGCAGGCGGAGCGCCTGATCTCCATGGACTGCCCTTCGGTGTTCCTGATGAACACGTTCTCCAGCTCGGCCTGGCCAAAAACCGTCACCGGCTTCGAGCACACGCCGTATGACGGATTTGGCGCCCAACTCGCGGCGACCAAACCGGCGTGAAGCGCTCGCATGCGGCGGGGGTAGTCTGATAGCGAGGCGCCGTGCGGGTCCTGATCTACCTTGGCGTCCGGCTGCTTGGATCGTTTGCGATGCTGGTATTCGGATCGCTGCTGATCTTCCTGTTGATGCATGCCGGCGCCGGCGATGCGGCGCTTGCCGCACTTGGGGAGAATGCTTCTCCGTCGGCGGTGGCCGCGTTCCGCTCCGAGCATCATCTGAACGACCCGCTTATGGTGCAGTACTGGCGCTGGGCACGCGCCGCGCTCATCGGCGACTTTGGCGAGTCCATTTCATTGGCCGGTGGCTTCTCCACCGCACAGCTCATTCGCAACAGCCTCCCCAACACTTTGTTCATCGGGTTTTACGCGCTGACCCTGGCGGTGGCGATTTCCTTCGTTGCTGGGTCGATTGCCGCCAGCCGCCAAGGACGGCTGGAGGACGTGCTGGCCACCTCAGGGGCCATCGTCACGATATCGATGCCAGACTTCTGGCTCGGCTATGTGCTGGTCCTGATCTTCAGTCTTGGTCTGCATCTGTTTCCAGCCTACGGCTTCGTATCGCCGGAGAAGTCGTTTTCCGGTGCGATGCATGCTGCATTCCTGCCGGCGCTCGCCATCGCCATTCCGATGGCCGGCATCTTTACCCGCATGCTGCGTACGTCATTGCTGGAGACGTTCCGGCAAGCCTATGTAATCTCCGCGCACGCCATGGGTTTCGGTGGCTTCTTCATTTTCTGGCATTATGTATTCCGCAACGCACTGATCCCTTACATCACATCGATTGGTCTTCAAGCGCGATACCTGCTGGGGGGCGTGGTGGTGGTGGAACGCGTATTTGGCGTGCCCGGCATCGGCTCGGTCATCGTAGATGGTGCGTTCGCGCGCGATTATGGGGTGGTGCAGGGTTGCGCAATTGTGTTCCTGATCATTGTTATTGCGGTGAATTTCCTGATGGACCTGATCTGCGCCCTGCTGGACCCTCGCCGAGCAGCCTGAACAATGTGGCGTAGCTTTCGCGCAAGTCGTGTCTCGCAGGTCGGCACTGTAATCGTGCTTAGCACGCTGCTCGCCATCCTGCTGATCCACGCGTTCTCCCCCTATGCTCCGAACGACAAGGACTATTTGGCCATTCTGCGAGCGCCCTCCTGGGCGCATCCATTCGGTACCGACTCGTATGGCGAAGACGTGCTGACGCGCGTCGCCTGGGGAGCGGAGGTCTCGCTGCTGATCAGCTTTGCCGGCCTGATCCTGGGCGGGCTCATTGGCACCGCTATCGGCACGATCTGCGGCTACTGGAGTGGGTTTGTCGATTCAATCACGATGCGATTCATCGACTTGCTCTACTCGTTCCCGACCTATGTGCTGGCGCTATGCCTCATGCTGGCCTTCGGTTATGGGGCGCGCAGCGTCGCGCTGGCAATCGCGCTGGTATACGTTCCGAACTTCGCTCGCCTGTCGCGTAGCATGACGACTGCAACACGCTCGGCCAACTACGTTGTGGCGGCACGGCTGATGGGCCAGCGCCCAGTGCGGATCCTGCTGCGGGAGATCCTGCCCAACATCTTCGCGCCCTTGATGGTGCAGTTCTCGGCGGGGCTGGGGTTCGGCATCATCCTGGAGGCTGGCTTGAGTTTTGTTGGGCTGGGTGTGCAACCGCCTACCCCATCGCTCGGCGTGATGATGGCGGACGGCAAAGATTATTTTGAGAAAGGGCCGTGGGTACTGACACTGACGGGGCTTTCGGTCGCATGGATCATCCTGGGGCTGAACCTGTTGGGCGACGGACTACGCGACGCCATGGACCCACGGCTGCGCCGCCGCACATGAGCGAGACGCTGGAAGTCGCTGATCTGAACCTTGTGCTGGACGGTGGCGGGCGGCGTCTGCACGTTGTACGCGGCGTGGGCCTGACGCTGCGCACGTCGGAGGTGTTGGGCCTGATTGGCGAGTCCGGTTCCGGAAAAACGATGGCAGGGATGTCGCTGCTGCGTCTTGAGCCGGAGGGGGCGGAGATCACCGCCAAAATACTGAAGATGGGGCAGACCGACCTGCTCACGGCCAGCAAATCCGAGCTGCGCTCTCTGCGCGGCAGCAGAATTGCCATGATCTTCCAGGATCCGGTGGGCGCGTTCAATCCTGCCAAGCGCATCGGCTGGCATGTACGTGAGGTGTTGCGAAGGCGGGGTGTCCGTGCCTGGCGTCAGGCTGCGTTGGAACGTCTGGAGGAAGTGGACATCACTGACGCCGCGCGTGTGCTTGCCGCGTATCCCCACCAGCTCAGTGGGGGCATGCTGCAACGGGTACTGATCGCATTGGTGCTGGCTGCGGAACCGCAGGTGATCATTGCGGACGAACCGACCACCAATCTCGACAACATAGTGGAACGCCAAATTCTCCAGCTGTTTCGACGCCTGAAGCACAGTCATGGCGCAGCCTTCCTTTTCATCACACATGACATGTCGGTCGCAGCGGCGCTGTCGGACCGGATTGCAGTCATGTACGCTGGCGAGATTGTGGAGCTCGGACCGGTTCGGGAGGTGTTCGACGATCCAAAACATCCCTACACGGTCGCGCTGGTCAGTACCGCGCGGGCACTTGAGACGGGCCGGGACCGGTTGCCGGAGATAGCGGGCGAACCGCCGGCACTGACGCGGCAGCCGCAAGGCTGCGCATTCGCTGCGCGCTGTCCGCAACGGATGGATGTGTGCGAATCACGACGGATCAATATGACTTCGATCGGGACTGAGCGACAGGCGAGGTGCCTGCTGTATGAGTGAGCCAGCACCAGGGCTTCTGGTTGATGTTCAGAAGGTGACGGTCCGTTTCCGCAGCAAACGTGGCTTCCGCGCGGTCTTGTCGCGTGGCGAAAATACGTTCCCTGCGGTCGCCGAGGCTGAACTCACCATTAACCGCCAGGAAGTCGTCGGGCTGGTCGGGGAATCGGGCAGTGGAAAAACGACGCTCGGGCGAACCATCTTGCGTCTGCATGAGCCGGACGAAGGCAATGTGGTGTTCGATGACGAGGACATCAGCCACCTGCGTGAACACGAACTTCGGCGTGTCTGGCGTCACATGGCGCTGGTCTTCCAGGATCCCCTGTCCTCGTTCAATCCGCGCCATACAATCAGGACCTCGCTTGCTACGCCGCTATGGGTCACTGGCTCTACCCAAACCGAGGATCAGGTGGCTGACCTGCTGCGGCGCGTAGGGCTGCCAAGAGAGGTACTCAAGCGCTATCCACATGAAATGTCGGGCGGGCAGCTACAGCGAGCGGCCCTGGCACGAGCATTGATGCTGTCACCGCCGCTCGTGATCGCAGATGAGGCGGTGTCAAAGCTCGACGTATCGGTTCGATCGCAGATTCTGAACCTGCTGAAGGATCTTCAAGCCGGGCTGGCAGTGGCTTTTCTGTTCATCACCCACGACCTGCATGTGGCAAATTATCTATGCGACCGGATCGCGGTCATGTTCTTTGGCCGGATCGTCGAGACCGCTCCGGCGCATGAATTGTTCCGGGCGCCCCAGCATCCATATACGCAGGCGCTACTGGCAACAATCGAGGATATGGGCGCCGCGACCGGCACGGCGCGGCGCGGGCTTGTGGATCCGAATGCGTCTGGTTGCATCTATCAATCGCAATGTCCGAGGCGGATTGCACGCTGCGAAGTGGAACATCCAGCGACAGCAGTCGTAGGGCGCAACCATTCTTTGGCATGCCACAATCCGCGCTGACGAAACGAAGGCTGCGATGCGGTGTCTGATGCTTCGCGTGCAGGCAAAGGGACAGCGGCGTTGCGTCGGTTGGGTGCAGCGCTACCGGCCCGATCGTCAGCCGCCAGAACGACCTCCCAATTCTATTCGGGCCAGCGAAACCGTTCCAGGTTAAAGCGCTTCTTCCTTCGATCGAACTCGATGCCTTCCTTTTCGAGCAGGCGTTGCTGAAGCGCATCGCCGCCATTGCGAGAGAGAGAATAGGAAACCTCGCCCTTCGCATTGACAACGCGATGCCACGGAATATCGGTTGCCGGGCCCAGGTCCTGGAGGACGCGGCCAACTAGGCGGGCGCGTCTCGGCAATCCGGCGATCGCGGCGACCTGGCCGTAAGTGGCAACCCAGCCCTTGGGGATGCGGCGGATTACGGCGCAGATCGCTGCGACAGCTTCATCGCCAGGTGCTGGAGCATTGTGCGGCAGCTTGCGCTTGGGTGGCATCGACGGCTTCCGTTGCTATCCGGCTGAGCCGGTGGCGGGGGTCAGAGGGTGTTCCCTGAACAAGATATTACGCCCAATCTCAACAAGTGTGGCCTGACCAACTGCCATGTGGACTTTGCCGTCGTGTGTCTGCTGCGCTGTGGCATCGGGCCAGACGAAGGGAGATCACTTGCATGACCGGTACACTCCTCCTGCGCAACGTTCGCCCCTATGCGGGCGATGCGACTGACGTACTCGTGGAGAATGGTCGAATTGTCCGCATTGCTCCGGGGATCAACGCTGCGCCCAGTACAACCGTCGAGGAAGGGGAAGGGGAGATAGTGCTGCCGGGCTTGGTCGAGGCGCACACCCATCTCGATAAGACGATGTTGGGCATGCCCTGGTACAAGAATGAAATCGGTCCACGCCTTGTTGATAGGATTGACAATGAACGCATGAACAGACGCCGGCTTGGGATCGATCCTGCGCGGCAATCGGCACGGCAATGCATCCAGTCCTCTCGCATGGGGACTACGTATATCCGCAGCCATGTGGACGTTGATACCGAGAATGGCCTGTGGGGCATCGAAGGCGTGATGCGCACGCGTGAGGAATACCGTGACATCGTTGACATCGACATCGTCGCATTCCCGCAATCGGGCCTGCTATGCCGGCCGGGGACGTTGGAATTGATGAATGAGGCGATGGTGGCAGGTGCCGAAGTCGTTGGCGGTATTGACCCCTGCGCCATCGACCGCGATCCGAAGGGACATCTCGATGCCGTCTTCGGCCTGTGCCAGCGCTTTGGCCGCCCGCTGGATATCCATTTGCACGAACCGGGTGAAATGGGCGCCTTCTCATTGGACCTGATCTGTGAGCGCACCCGAGCGCTCGGCATGCGCGGCAATGTTATCGTCAGCCACGCCTTTTGCCTCGGCACTCCCGACCCTGCGCTGGTCGAGCCTTTGATCGCGCAGCTTGCGGAACTCGACATTGCCATCATGACAACGGCGCCCGCCAGCCGTCCGACCCCACCCGTCAAGAGACTGTTGGAGTCGGGAATCCGCGTCTGTGCAGGCTCCGATGGAATCCGCGACACTTGGGGTCCGTACGGAAACGGCGACATGCTGGAGCGAGCGATGTTTGTGGGGCTTCGCAACAATTTCCGCCGTGATGAAGAGCTGCGCCTAGCGCTCGAGGTCTGCACAACCGAGGGCGCCAAGGTGATGGGTGTCGACGGGTATGGGCTCGCCGAAGGCAACGTCGCCGACCTCGTCATTCTTTCCGGCGAAACAGTGGCAGACGCGATCGTCTCACGCTCACACAAGCGGCGCGTTGTGAAGCGCGGCCTCATCGTCGCGCGCGATGGTGTCTCAACAAGGAGTACGCCCTGACGCGCGCGCGTAGCGCCGCCAATGTGGCATCAGCCTCACAGGGCGACTATCCGGGTGCCTTGGGTCATGGAATCGTGACCGCAACGTTTCGGCCGACTTGAAACGGCATTGCAAGGGTCGCCGGGCAGAATCGCCGAACTAGCCGGAACGGATTTGTCTAATGGAGATCACGCAACAGCAGCGCCGACCGCCGTATTTCACGGCGGACCGCTTCCGAATGGGGCCCGGCAATAGCGGAGCAGATCGTCGGCTCACCAGCGATGATTTTCTCCGGCAGCAGTCAAGCTGGTGCAGGCGGATGGCTGGGGATAATCTTCTCGATGCGCCGGTCAGAGAGACGTTGCTTGATCTCGCACGCGAGTATGAAGAACGCCTTGCAGTTATCGAGCAGACCGTGTCGGTGTCCGAGTCCGCCTGTGCGGACAAACTAGCGGCTGATTGATCTTCCTGCGCTTCGTCCGTTGTGGGTGTCGCGCTAGCGCGCGGTTTCGTCCAGCACCTGACGGATAGAGTTGAGCGCAGCGCGGAGCGTCTCGAACGTCTCAACCTGGGTCTTTCGCCGCACCACTGTCTTGATCCACATCGTCAGCCCAGCCGGCTGGTGGATCAGGAAAGTCGGGCGACCATGCGGATTGTCAACCACCACGATGTGTCGATACAGCGCCGGGTCATCGGAGCGGCGGTCCGATGTATAGGCGGCGGCGATATCGCCGGCGAGAGCGAACCATTCACGGACGAGCTTCCGCTCGTCCGGTGAAATTGGGCGGGCTGGGAAAGTCAGCAATACGACCTTGGCATCTGGCGCCATGGGCGCCAGTCTATGGTGGCACGCATTTCATGGTAGTTGCGAGCACGCGCCGCCGATCTCGACAAAGGAAAATGACGCTGATGACTTTGACAATTCTGTTGACTGGCGCCACTTCCGGCTTCGGATCAGCAATGGCACGCCGCTTCGTCCGTGACGGACACCGCGTCATCGCTGCGGCACGCCGGGCCGACGCCTGCAAGCCTTACGGGAGGAACTCGGTGCGGTGTTGCTTCCGCTGCCGCTGGATGTGACTGACGCCGGAGCCACCGCCGCCTTGCCGGACGCTCTGCCGCCTGAGTGGTGGTACCGAGTTCAGCATCAACCGCTTCGGCGGTGACGTGGCTCGTGCCAGTGCCGTCTATGCCGGCACTGTGCCCTTGACCGCAGACGACATCGCGGAAGCAGCGGCCTGGGTCATCGGCCTCGCGGCGCACATGAACATCAACCGCATGGAGATCATGCCGACCTGCCAGGCACCTGGCCCCCTGGCAATCAAGCGTGCGTAACGTGGGCGATATGCCGAAGCCGGTGCAGCCGCGATGCGCGGTGGTAGCGGGACGGGGAGGCGATCGCGGCAATCGCGCGGCCTGATGCGTTGACTGAGGATGGCGAGCAGCAAATTGCTCGCCATCCATCGATGATCAGAACGTTGGCTGCCGCATGCGCAGTGGATGCGGCGATCGCGGTTAAGCGGCTTCGTAGCCGATGACCGCCTTCACCTCGAGGAATTCCTCGAGCCCCCACTTGCCGTATTCGCGGCCGTTGCCCGACTGTTTGTAGCCGCCGAACGGCGCGGCATTATCGCCTGCGGGATAGTTGAGGTGAACGTTGCCCGCGCGCATCTGCTGCGCGAGCCGACGCGCGTGCGCGATATCCGATGACTGCACATAGGCGGCCAGGCCATACACAGTGTCGTTCGCCATTGCGACGACTTCAGCCTCGTCCCGGTAGGGAAGAATGGTCAGGACGGGACCGAAGATTTCTTCGCGTGCGATGGTCATATCATTGCGCACATTCGCGAACACGGTGGGACGCACAAAGTAGCCGCGATTAAGATTCTCCGGCCGGCCCGGGCCACCGGTGACCAGTTCCGCACCTTCGTCGCAGACGATCTGATTGATCGGCCAGTTCCATGGCGTGATCAATCCGACGACGCCAATCGGCTCGCGGGCGATCATGGTAGTGCCTTCCAGTTCCTCGAATTGGAAGTGTTGCAACACCTCGATCATGCGGGTGAGGTGACTGGAGCCAGTCGCCGACTGTCGCTCGAGGGCAAACTGCAGCGGCGCGCCCATCTCCTGCGAGATCACTGCGGCGATGTCTTCACGGCGCTTGGTGCACTCCGCCAGGATGGTGCGCAGAAGCTCGAGACGCTCCTTCGGAGACGTGCGGGCGAATGCTGAAAGGCGGCTTGCGCCGCTGCGACAGCGCGGTCGACATCCTTCGCTCCACCGACGGCGATCTTGGTGATTGCCTCCTCGGTCGATGGGTCGATGACATCGACCAGGTGCGGTTCCAGCGGTTCCACCCATGCTCCGTTGACGTAGTGCTGGCGTTCGTGCTGCATCGAGTGATCCTGCGCTTTGCAGGCGCCCAAGCGCAGCCGGTGCAGACTGACCGCTGGCTTGCCGTCGCTATATACGTATGAATACGACGATATGGGAAGTGGGCTCGATGCCCTGGCCGCAAGTCCTATTATGGGCTTGCCAACAGGCGGATCTCAGCGCCAACCGAGCGCTGGCGCGACGTGGGTCAGGATCGCTTCCATGACATGCGCATTGTAATCCACACCGAGCTGGTTGGGGACCGTTAGCAGCAATGTATCGGCCGCAGCGATTGCCTCGTCCTGCCGAAGCTGCTCGATAAGCACGTCCGGTTCGGCAGCATAGCTTCGACCGAAGATCGACCTGGTCCTTTCGCCAATGAAGCCAAGCTGGTCCTCATCGTCACTGCCGTTTCCAAAGTAAGCGCGATCCCTATCGTCGATCAGTGCGAAGATACTGCGGCTGACCGACACCCTGGGCTCGCGAGTGTGACCGGCTTCCTTCCAGGCATCGCGGAAGGCCCGGATCTGAGCAGCCTGCTGAACGTGGAAAGGCTGCCCAGTTTCGTCGTTCTTGAGAGTGGAAGCTTGCAGGTTCATGCCGAGTTTCGCCGCCCAGTCCGCGGTTGCATTGGATCCCGACCCCCACCAGATCCGCTCCCGCAGCCCGTCGGAGAAGGGTTCCAGGCGTAGCAATCCAGGCGGGTTCTGAAACATCGGCCGTTGGTTCGGCTCCGCGAAACCTTTGCCCTTTAGCAGGTCATAAAACACCTCGGCGTGGCGGCGCCCCATCTCCGCGTCGGTCTCGCCGTCCACCGGGCGATAGCCAAAATAGCGCCAACCGGCGATCACCTGCTCGGGTGAGCCACGGCTGATGCCCAACTGCAGGCGGCCGCCCGCGATAAGGTCAGCGGCGCCTGCGTCCTCGGCCATGTAAAACGGGTTCTCGTAACGCATATCGATCACCGCAGTGCCGATTTCGATGCGGCTGGTCTTGGCGCCGACTGCTGCCAGCAGCGGGAATGGCGATGCAAGTTGACGAGCGAAGTGATGCACCCGAAAGAACGCCCCGTCCGCCCCCAACTGCTCGGCGGCGACGGCGAGGTCGATGGACTGCAGCAGCACGTCCGAAGCAGTACGGGCCTGGGACTGCGGCGCATGCGTCCAATGCCCGAACGAGAGGAAACCGATCTTCTTCATGCGAGGCCGCCTTGTGATGCTATCGAAGCAAACTGGGCAATCCTACCCGACAAATGCCACCTCGGTCGCCGCTTTCAACCTGCGTTTCCGGCGTGCCGGGGGGTCTGCTATGCTTGTATGGATACAGCCCGATCAGGAAGACGCCCATGGATGATGTGACAGTACGGCCCGCCGGGAATCGCGCCACCAAGGCCGCGCCCGCCAATTGGTTCACCGGATCCGTGCTGCAGGACGCGCTCGCCACACCGCAAGGATCGTCGCGCACCAACGCCACGCTGGTCACCTTCACCCCGGGCGCACGCACCAATTGGCACACCCACAAGACCCGGCAGGTGCTCGTTGCCACGCAAGGCACTGGGATGATCGAGGTCCGCGGCAAGCCGCCGCGCGTGCTGCGGGCCGGCGACGTGGCCGAGGTACCGCCCGGCCTCGTGCACTGGCATGGCGCACTGGCCGGGCATCTGTTCGCGCACATTTCGTTCCTGGAGATTGAGGGACCGGACAACAACAACTGGATGGAGCCGGTCGATGAGGCGCACTATCAGGCGGTCGCGGTTTCACCGAAGACCTAGCGGTTTCAGCAAGCGCTGAAATGTCCAGTGAGATTGTCGGCAAGGGACCGCGATTCTCGCTGCGTCACGCGCTGCGCGCATCTCGGGCTCGCATGCGCCGCACGACGAGCGGCGCTGCTGGTTACAGGAACGACAGGACGCTGGCATTGCCGGCCTGCACATATCGCTCGCGGGTTTCGGCGCGATACACGATCGCTGGAACGGCCGCGCCGGCGATTTCGACTATCAGCTCACCGTGCTGCAGCTAGGGGGCGAGCGCGGCAGATGCGACAGGAGAAGCTGTTCCTGACCAGGAACACGCTGCCGATGTTCGACCACCTGCTAGATCTGCTCGACGCAATTCCGGGCGAACTGCGCAGTCGCAGCGCCAGTCCGTTCTTCTATGCCGGATTGGCGACGTGTTACGAGGACGAACGCCTGACGGAGGAGGATCGCGACAGGCTGGTCGACAGCCGATCAGCGAACTCCATTCAGGGAATTTCGGCACCTGGTTGTCGGAGCGGGAGTGGATTCCACTCATGCTGGAGACAGCGACCAGGCCGCGCCGACTGGTGCTCAAGCTGGATGTCGATGAGAGCAATATCGATCGACTGGAAACCATGTCCTGCGAGGAAGTCTTGCAGCGTGAACGCGAATATCAGGACAGCTATCGCAAAATTCCGGCGCTGGAGGAGCTTTGCGATCGTTATGGCGATTGACCGGTGGCGTCAGCGGGCGGGGTGTTCGGCCGCGCGGGCAAACGAACCACCGTGTTCGGGCCATTCCCACTCCTCGTGATCGGGCGCATCGACATCGATGCCCTTGCCGCGCAGCATCTCCCGATAATCCTCCGCATTGTCGCGCGGCTGATAGCCGAGCGTCGCCCAGTTGGGATCGTGCGTCTTGAGCCGTGTGTTGTTGGAATAGCCATTGACCACCATGCATCCGGGATCGGGGTGACGCAGCGAAACGTCAACCAGATGCGCGATATCCACCGGGCTGAGCCAGGTGGCGAGTGATCGCTGATCAATCGGCAGCGATCGGAACGTGCCGATCCGCAGCGACACAGACCGTATCCCGTGGCGGTCATAGTAGTTTCGTAGAAGTGTCTCGCCCCAGACCTTGAACACGCCGTAGAGGCTGTCGGGACGTGCCGGCAATTCAGGCGAGACGCTTTGAGTGATCGGATAGCAGCCGAATGCATGGTTGCTGCTGGCGAAGACAATTCGCTCCACGCCGGCAAGCCGCGCGGCTTCGCATACGTCAAACAGGCCACGTGCGTTCACCCGGAACAGATCTTCGAGCGTGTAGCTGCCGATGACACCGGCGAGGTGAACCACCGCCTTGACGCTGTGCATCATGCCTTCGATGGCGGAACAGTCGGCGATATCGGCGACGATCGCCTCTTCGTTGTTGGCGAGGTCTTGCAGCGACTTTATGTCGGTCAACCTCAGGTGGCGCCAGTTCCCGCGAAGTCCGTTGCGCAACGCTGTACCGATGGCCCCGGCAGCGCCGGTGATCAGCACGCGGTCGGTCTCTGGATTGATCATGACGGCGCTGTTCCTCCCACGCTACGTATGCATGGATATGACACGCGGGAAAGCCGGCGTCTGCCTCCACCACGTCAAGCCAGAAGGCTTTCCAGGGCACTTCCGACATATCAAAAATCCTGATTAGGGGCGAATGGCAAAGTGCCGAGGCCGACTTTGGCCGCGCCGTGACGGCGGATCGATTCCAATGGGCGATGAAATGGACGGTTTACGACGGCTGAAGGGGTCGCTCGTAGAATCCGCCAAAGGTTCGAGTACGATCAACCAGGTGCACCTCGATGATCCAGTGCTTGGTCTGTCCCGCTGCATCCGGGTCGCGCATGCGCTGCGTGTTTGCTGGCGATATGGCCGGCAATTGCGCCACCGAACAGCCAGCCGGCTGACTCCGCACATTGCTGCGCAAAGGCATAGAGTTGGGCGCCCGTCACATCCTGATGGGCGTCGAACTATTGCTTGATTGCATCGAATACGCGCGGCAGATCTCCGACAGAGCCGATGCTTCTTCTGGTTGTCGCCCATCACAAAGGTGCGGCCGACATCGGCTTCCCACTCATCGAACACCGGACCGAGATCAAGAAAACCGTGTCGTCCGGAGCGATTTCGCGAACCGGCGGATTTTCCGCAAAGACGCACACGGTATTAGGACCGGCGCGAACGATCCGCTTGTGCCAATGCTTGCGCACGCCGAATGACACGCTCAGCGAGCGTGTAGATATCCTGATCGACCTCGGTCTCGGTCCGGCCAGGACGAACGAGGCCTTGCGATCCGATGGCGGTGAAGAGCGCCTCGGCCTTGGGCTTCGGCTTCGAGCAGTGCAGCAAGATGGTCATGCGGAGACACGGTGCGGGCTCTTTCGTCGTCAGAGGCTCAGCCGAAGGTGAAGGCAAATGCCTGCACGCCCGGGTCGAGAAACCGGATTTCGAATGTGCGATCGGTAATCGTGCCGCTCTGTCGGACGAGTTGGTAGAGCCGCTGCTCTTTGACGGTGCCGTCGCCGTTAGCATCCACATCCGCGCCGTGATCGTCGCCAGGTGCCGCACCGTCGATCGTCACGCGAAACCGTACCGGCTGCCCGCCGGCCGATGGGCCAAGCACCAAATGTACATCGCGGGCGTGGAACCGGTACACGATGGATCCGTCCTTGGCGTCGAGGTCCGCGTGTTCGCCACCAATAGTCCAGTCACCGGTCAAAGACCATTCGTTCAAGTGGGGTGTGCCGACGGCATAGACGCGTGACACATCTTGCCCGACGCCGCCCGGCGAGGCGAAATTCTCTGACCGGCGGTAGCCGATATAGGTCTCCGGTGACTTGACGACTTTGTCGTCGGATGCTGCCTCGGCGCCCGCAGCGGTCACCGCGACCACACCGGTCGATACGTTGGTTTTGCCGGCTTCTTCCAGAAGAAGCTGGATCACGTGCTCCGAGTGACCGTAGTCGCCTTCGCCGAAATGGTGATAGCGCACATGGCCTTGCGCATCGATGAAATAGTGCGCCGGCCAGTATTCATTTTCGAATGCGCGCCAGATCGAATAATTGTTGTCGACGGCGACCGGATAGGTGATGTGGAGATCGGCGATTGCCCGTTTCACATTGTCGACCTTCTGCTCGAAGGCAAACTCCGGTGTGTGGACCCCGATCACCACAAGTCCTTGGTCTTTATATTTTTCGGCCCAGGCGCGGAGGTATGGTATAGTACGCAGGCAGTTGATGCAGGAATAGGTCCAGAAATCGACCAGGACGACTTTGCCTTTCAGGCCTTCGGCGCTCAGCGCCGGCGAATTCAGCCACTCGGTCGCGCCTGCGAAGGATGGCGCGACGTCCTCAACCGCCAACTTGTCTGACTGGGCTTGCGGGATCGCGGACATCATCGCGTGGCCAACCGCCAGCACGCCGCTCGTTGGCGGGGGTGTATTGCTGGCGACGTGCAGCTTGTCGAGCAGGCTCTGCTCCAGCGGTGCGGTGCTGGCCAGCGAAACGCGGGTGAGGAAGTTGGTATCGAGACCCAGTGCGATCGCGACGACAGCGACGAGCACCGCAGCACCGAGACCGCGGCGTACCCATTCGCCAACTTGCAATGAACGCTTCATGGCCACGAAGACACGTCCGCCGACAAGAAGCGTCAGCGCCAGCGATGTGGCCGCGCCGGCCGCGTAAGCGATGAGCAACAACGAGGTGCCGACACTCGCGCCCTTCAGTGCTGCGCCGGTGAGGATCAGGCCTAGCACCGGCCCAGCGCAGGGTGCCCAAAGCAAGCCTGTTGCGATACCGAGGACGAAGGACGACAGAAGCGATGCGCGACCGGTGCCGTGCGCGCTATCAGCGGACTGTGACATGCGGGCGCCCAGCGCGACCAAGGGACGCGTCAGTCGATCCGACAGCCCAGGCAACAGCAGTGCGACGCCGAACAGTGCCATCAAGCCGAGCGCGGCCAATCGGCCGTAGTCGTTGGCAGCCACCACCCAACCGCCACCGACAGCCGCGAGACTGGCGACGATGGCGAATGTCCCGGCCATGCCAACAAGCATCGGCAGGCCACTGCGCATGAACGGTTGGTCCGCCCGTGCGAACACGAAGGGCAGAACCGGCAGGATGCAGGGGCTGGCAATCGTCAGCACACCGCCGAGATAGGCCAGGATGAACAGGAGCATGGTGCGTGTCGTCCGCTGTCAGGCACTGGCCGGCTTAAACCTCAGAGCGACACCGTTCATGCAATACCGCAGACCGGTGGGCTTTGGGCCGTCGTCAAACACATGACCCAAATGACCACCGCAGCGCGCGCAAAGAATTGCGGTGCGCGTCATGCCAAAGGTAGTGTCCTGCGTCTTGCCAAGGCGCCGTCGAGGGGTGCCCAGAAACTGGGCCAACCTGTGCCACTCTCAAACTTGGTATCCGAGGAAAACAAAGCAAGCTCGCAACCGGCGCATGCGAAGGTTCCGTGACGGTGTTCGTCGAGCAGCGGGCTGGTGAATGGCCGCTCCGTGGATGCTTGGCGCACCACGGCATACTGGACCGGCGTCAGCAGCTTTCGCCATTCAGCGTCGCTGTGCACGACCTCGAAAGTCTGGGCGGCCCGCAAGGCGGCAATCCGCCCGATCGTCAGGCCGATTGTGCTGCTGAGCAGCAGAGCGCGTCGCGTCATCATGGTCATGGATCCTTCGCTGGCGGATGCAGGACGCATCCTTGCTGTGAGACACCGGCGGCCGCGCCATATTTCGCCCGGAATCGCGCGGATCGCAGGTTTGTGATAGCAGATACGGGTGCCAGCGGCGGTTGATGGAACCGATGGGCGCTTGTTCGAAGGATACTGCAATGGATCATCGTCACTCGGAACAGACCGCCCTGATTGTGGGTGCATCGCGCGGGCTTGGCCTGGGGATGGCCCGCGAGTACTTGAAGCGCGGCTGGCGCGTTGTGGCGACCGTGCGCGGTTCGGGGCGGACTGCGTTGCACGAGCTGATGGGACAGGCCGACGGTAGGCTCGAGATCACCAGCGTTGACATCAACGATCCGGCTCAGGTCACCGCGCTGCGTCAGCATCTGGACGGTCGGGCGTTCGAGCTGCTGTTCGTCAATGCGGGCGTATCGATCGGGCCGGAGGAAACAGTCGCCGATGTTTCCTTGGAGGACTTCACCCGCATCATGGTGACGAACGCGCTGAGCCCTATGCGTGTCATCGAAGGGCTGCTTGCTCTGGTGCGGCCATCCGGCACTATCGGCGTCATGTCGTCCGGTCTCGGCAGTGTCTCGAACAACGAAAGTGGCGGGTACGAAGTTTACCGCGCCAGCAAAGCTGCGGTGAACACATTCATGCGCAGTTTTGCTGCCCGCCATGCCGGCGAACCCAGAGCCTTGTTGCTGATTGCGCCCGGCTGGGTCCGCACCGACATGGGTGGACCGCAGGCCGATTTGTCCGTCGAGGAAAGTGTGCAAGGTGTCGTTGATACGATCAGCGGATACGCCGGGAAGACAGGGCTGCACTACCTCGACTATCGTGGCCGGACTATTCCCTGGTAATCCGTCGCGCTCAGCCGCTCCATTGGAGACAACCATGCCGGATCATGATCTCGTCGCACTTTGGGAAGCTCACACACGCACTGAGTTCGAAACGCGTGATGTGGATGGCACTATGGCGACTATGGTTGCGCAACCCTACGTCAACCACATTCCCACGATGACCGGAGGTGTCGGGCACGACCAGTTGAAGCGCTTCTACAAATACCACTTCATTGGTGCGAATCCCGCCGACACGAGCATGACGCTGATCAGCCGCACAGTTGGGTCGAACAGCCTTGTCGATGAGATGCTGTTTTCGTTTACCCATACGTCGGAGATCGATTGGATGCTGCCGGGCATCGCGCCCACTGGCCGCCGGGTTGAGATCCCGCTGGTTGCGATCGTTCAGTTCAGTGGTGACAAGCTGGTGCACGAACACATCTACTGGGATCAGGCTTCAGTGCTGGCGCAGATTGGCGTGCTGGATCCCACCGGATTGCCGGTCGTGGGGGTTGAGAGTGCGCGCAAGGCTGTCGATCGAAACCTTCCAAGCAATACGCTGATGGCACGCTGGCGCGGCAGCGAAGGTAAGCCAATTTAGGCCGCCTACTGCGCGGCGGCGTGCCGAAAAGGGTAATCTGTGACGGGAGCGCCGGTGAGCACCGTGACCCAACTTGCAGCGCGTGCAATCGCTATGTCAATACATATATAGCGCGGGTGGTGGCGACATAACGAGTGACAGCCGCGGCCTGCGGGGTGAGACACGACCGGGGGATAATCGGTGAGTTTTTCGACGGCGTTTTCAAGGGTGGTCGCATTGGTTGGTGGCGCAGCCCTTCTATCGCGACGGATACTGCAGGGCGATCACACGCCGGCCTGGGGAGCGAGCCCTGCGATCCCCGAGGCGAAGCCGCAGGGAGCGATCCCAACTCTGAAAATGCCGACCGCGCGCGGATGGCGGCCGGGCCAGAAACCCACGGCGGCCCCGGGCCTTAAGGTCAACGCATTCGCCACCGATCTCGACCATCCGCGATGGATCGAGGTGCTCCCGAATGGCGATGTGCTGGTGGCAGAGGCCTTGAGCATAGATCGTCCACCACGGTCGCTATTCGACTATGCGATGGTCACCACGATGCGCCGCGCCGACGCGATGGGTGTCAGCGCGAATCGCATCACGCTGTTGCGCGATGCGGACGGTGACGGCGTCGCGGAAGTTCGCGAGGTGTTTCTGGACGGCTTGAACCAACCATTCGGCATGGCGCTGATCAACGACACCTTCTATGTCGGCAACACCGACGGGCTGGTGTCGTATCCGTATACGTCTAGAGCGACGCGCATCACAGCACCAGGGCGGCCGCTCGCGACATTCAGACCCGCCGGCCATTGGACGCGCAGCCTGTTGGCAAGTCCTGATAAACGGAAGATCTATGTCGGCGTTGGCTCACTCTCGAACATCGCCGACAATGGGATGGAAGCTGAGGAAGGCCGCGCGGCGATTTACGAATTCGATATTGCCAGTGCCACGGATCGTATTTTTGCGTCTGGCCTGCGCAACGCCGTCGGCATGGCATGGGAGCCGAACACCGGCGTGCTGTGGACTGTGGTGAACGAGCGGGATGGCCTGGGCGATGAGACGCCACCCGACTATCTGACTTCGGTGCGCGAAGGCGCTTTTTACGGCTGGCCCTACTGCTACTGGGGGCAGACAGTCGACGACCGGGTGCCACAAGACCCGGCGATGGTTGCGAAGGCGCTCACACCGGACTACGCGCTGGGCGGCCACACGGCGTCACTCGGGCTTTGCTGGCTGCCTGCAGGAACGTTGCCAGGTTTTCCCGACGGCATGGCAATCGGTCAGCACGGTTCGTGGAATCGCAGCAAGCTCAGCGGCTACAAGCTGATCTTTGTGCCTTTCGTGAACGGTCATCCGTCTGGTGCGCCACGGGACATCCTATCCGGCTTCCTCGCACCCGACGAAAAGGAATCATACGGGCGTCCGGTCGGTGTAGCGATCGGCCCGGACGGTTCCGTGCTGATGGCGGACGATGTTGGCAATGTGATCTGGCGCGTCACTGGCGCATAAAGCCGGACACAACTGAGAAGCGACAATCAGGTGCTATATCGCTTGCGCCTGGTCTCGCGGGTTTGCGGAAGGCGGCCCTTGTTTGCTTGTTCGCCGTCGATCCCTTCGTTCTCCACGATTGCGCGCGTCACGCGCGCACGGATGTCGCGCTGCAATACCTTATCATACTCGAGTTGCGGGTCGTCATACACGCGTAGATACCGATCGTCTCTCTCTATGCGGTCGTTTCGCTGGAATGCACTCGCTCCCTTCATGACGAAACCCAGGGCAGAGGCCACGTGATGCGTCCTTGCATCGCGGAATTGCTTGGATTTTCCGCCATCGTCATTATAGCCTTGCGCATGAAGGACTTCGCATAGTTCGCTGAAGTTCGACATTGGGGAGAGCGCTCGATCGTCGTCCGGTCTTATCCCCACGGAGCGACGGGCTATCTTATTCGCCGAGCGAACCAGATACTCGTTTATCCAAACAGGAATTGGATGCGGTGCTCGTCCCCTGTCGCGGAGGCCCTTATTGCGTCCGGTAACCCGTTCGATCGCCTCCCACACCGCAAGGACGTTTGGGAATGCCCGGTCCCTCTCGAACTCTAGGCGAAGCTCTTCCAGTTTCTCCCAGAGCCTCGGATCGCTAATTCTCATTAGACTGCCGCTGTTCACGGCACGATCACCTGCCGGATCTGCACGACATTGCCGGCTGCGATCCGGGTCAGACGCTCGATCCTTACTGTCAGCAGGAGCTTCTCGACAAACCTTCCGGCGGATCCTTGAGCAGTATCTGGAAACGGCGGATCGCTCAGAATGAGCGGTCCAACCGATGTCCCGCGCGCCAATGACGGCTCGTTTCCTGGTCGGCGGCCCACGAAGCCGGTCACCGCCATGACGCCGGCGATGTAATTCTCGTGTTCATGAGATCGGCGTTAGATCCGGGATCGCCGCGGACGGAGGAGAATTGGCTGACATGGGCACGCGGGAGGCTCCAAAAGCGAAGGGCAATCGTATTGCAACTAAGAATGCGTCGCAATAGCCCCTTTGCGGGAATTCGAGCCGTTCGTTGGAGCCTTCAGCTTGACGGTTGCGTGCACGCCGGACGGCGGCTTGTAGAGCTTGACTGAGGTTAAAATTACAAACTGCAACTTGTACTTTGCATCGATCAAAACCGGCGGCCGTTTGTCACAATGATATAGGCTACTAAGTAAGGATGCAGGAATGATGTTTCAGACTGACAAGTGCCGTTGTTATAACGGCCCGAGTACGTATGACTTCTGGACAGGCGGGACCGTATTTTCCGATAACTCCAACGCCGAAAACGGCGGGGTTGGGAGCTAAATTACACTGATATGGCGAGCACCACAGGGCAGGCCCGTACAATCCAAACAAAGGCGGTGAATTTCGGCGCACCCAGCTGAATCACAACAAGTCCCGCTCGATCGAGTAATCCCAGGTCCGTTCGTAGATCTTATTCGCACCCTCCCAGGCTCGAAGGTTTGCATGGATAACAAACGTATCCTGCGTGCACGATAGTCGTGTTTCTGTGTCGATCCTTATTTGCCACGCACCGCGTGTGATCGTGTCTGTCGCCCTTAATTCGGCAACAGCACTGAGCGGATCGTCGTCTGCGATGTTAAATCTGGATTGGCCGTTGCTGCCGATTTCAAGACCGAGGCGGTCAATTCGCACGACCCCAGGAGCAATCACCGTCGTCGGTTCCGGCGGCGCTGTGAGCGGACGTGGCAATGGTCTTAATCCTTGCGCCGTTCGGCTTGGACGGACAGGCAGCTCGAGTGTGCCGCTGAATATCGTTACGGTTGCCCGGTACGGTCCCGGCCACATCAACGGCCAATAAGCGGTAGACACTGCGAGCCTTATCCTATGACCGGCCGGAAACACGGCACCGACGTCGTTGAGCTGAACACGCACCCGGTAGCGCTGGCCGATCATGAGGGGCGAGGGCGTCTCATGATCATCGCGATGTGCCAGGTTGAGCAGTCCATACGACACGCGTAATGACGCACCGGATGGGTGCACGTCGCACAGCCTGATTGCCAGATTTGCGATCGGTTTGTCGCAGGCGATGTCGAATGTGACGATCGCCGCACCAAGTATTTCGACAGGCGCATCGAGTGGCGCAGTATCAAAGACCAACGAACGTGCGTCGTCCTCCCGCTGATCGCCCGCTTGATCGGAAGCGCGACCGAACGGGCACCACTGACCCGAACAGCGGCCGACTGTTTCGGATGAATGCACAGCGCGCGCCGTCAGCGCCGCAGCCGTCGTCTGCAATCCTTCGTTCGTAAGGAAGAATTGCCGTGGCTCGATCCCTTGTGGTGGCCATGAGGGCTCGGAGATCCATCGTCCAGGCAAAACTTCATGATACGGCGCGGGCTCGACGCTTTCCGTCATCCATGCACGCAGCATGGGCTCTTCCATGATGCCGGTATCGATACCTTTGAGCCAGTGATCCCACCACCGGAGCGTCTCTTGCAGGAACCCTATCTGTGGTCCCGGTTGCGCAAAATGGGGATAGGCATGTGCCCAGGGCCCGATGAGACCCTTTCGTGGCACGGTCAATCGCTGCAGGAGGCGAGGAATCGAATTTGTGTAGCCGTCAGTCCAGCCACCGACGGCATATACCGGGCAACGTATTGCGTCGTAGTCCTCGCACACCGAACCATGGCGCCAGTAGCCATCGCGCCGCTGATGGCGCAACCATGTCTCAAGATAAACCGGCAAGTTCTGCAATCGCTCCAGCCACATCGTCCGCCAGCGATCGCCCACCAGTGTGGGATCAGGCGGGTGGGCCATCGCTCTGAAAAAGAACGACCCCCATGCAATGCCAGCCGTGAGCAGTGCTCCGCCCATGTAGTGAACATCGTCACGATAGCGATCATCGGTTGAGCAGACCGTGACGATGGCTTTGAGTGCTGGCGGGCGTCGGGCTGCGACTTGAAGTGCATTGAACCCGCCCCACGAAATGCCGATCATGCCGACGGCGCCGCTGCACCAGGTCTGCTCAGCAAGCCAGGCGATCACCTCGAGGGCGTCGTCTTGTTCCTGCTTCGTGTATTCGTCGAACAGCAGGCCGTCTGATTCACCGCTGCCGCGGATGTCCACGCGCACGGCCGCGTAACCGTGGCCGGCAAAGTAGGGATGCGTGAGCGCGTCGCGTTCACAAGTCCCGTCGCGTTTGCGATACGGCAGATACTCAAGGATCGCTGGGACGGGATCTTGTTCTGCATCGCTGGGCAGCCAAATCTTTGCCGCTAACATCGTACCGTCGTGCAATGGAATCAGTGTGTGTTCGATCGTCCGAACCGGACGCGGGAAAGCGGATACGATCAACATCAAGCTCCAAACTAAAGCAGTCTGCCCAACTTAGCATCGCGTTTGCTGGAGCACTTAGCGCGCGACTACTGGATTGTGCCAGCCGGAGGTGGTTCATGGGTCGAAATCTCCGGTTTGCAGCCTTGAGACCGTATTGCGCCGGCGCTCATGGACCAGATCGCGACGCACGCCGCGAAAGCTTCGGAGCATTAGCGGCCTGACGCCGCGACTGTGGGGCAGGAGTCAGTAAGTCGGTGCGGCCGCGGGCGCCACCGAACGCGGTGCCTGCTGCACGCGACAGCGCGAACTGGTCCGTGTGACAAATGCCTGTGGCCTTGAGCTACTGTTTCTTTTGTCCGTCCGGACCGAACTGCTCCAGATAGGCGATCACGTCCTTCTGCTTCTGCTCATCCTTCAGGCCTGGAAAGATCATTTTGGTGTGGGGTACGACCGCCTGTGGCGATGCCAGGTATTTGGCAAGCTCTTCGGGTGTCCAGACGATGCCTGAATTCTTGTTCGCATCCGAATATTGATAGTCGGGGTAGGTGCCGGACTTACGGCCAACCACACCGTTCAGCACCGGACCGACTGCGTTCTTTGCGTTGGGGCCAACCTGATGGCAGGCGCGGCATACCAGGAAGGTCTTCTCGCCCGCGGCGGCGTCCTGTGCCGCGGCAAAGCCCGTCGCTGCAACAGTCATCATCATCGTAACGAATGTAATGCGTAGCACCGGCCGCCACTCCCACGGTATTGCTTGCGCTAAAGGTGTAGATACCGGTGAAGCGCTGTCAACGCCCGATCAAGTTTTTTGATCTTCCTGACCCGGCCATACGCAACGCCAGCGTGCCACTCGGACGTTCGGGTGGCTATCGATCCACTGCGCGAGATAAGGTTCAGCTTCCATCGTGCAAGTCCGAGGTGAAGCTGATTGGATCAGCAGATGATATTCATGGCACACATCAGGACTTGCCAGAGAGCACGCTAACAAAATGAGATCGATCGGATTCACGACGGCCTCGGCTATCCTTAGGTATCACGCGGGAATCATACACCCGGGGCCAATGGATTGCCAATTTTTCATCCTGGCCGGGAAGATCGGTGACGCCGGACGCCCAGTCTTTGCTTGAAGACACCCGGCATGTGTCTCATCCTGCCAGCCAATGGAACGTCCTATGAAGCCGCCTGGAATCCGGTTCAACCGGCGGTCGTTGATCGCTGGTGCCGTGCTCACGGTTGCATCGCCCGTGGCACGAGCGGATGTGGCCCCGGTTCAGGTTGGCTATCTACGCTGGCTGGATCAACATCCGACAATATCGCTACTGGATAAGCCAGCACCGGATAATGGCCTAGCGGGTGCGAAGCTCGCGATGGCCGACAACAATACGACCGGACGTTTCATGAACCAGCAGTTCGAGTTGGTCGATGCGCCGGTCCGAATGGGCGAGGACGCTGCATCGCAATTTGCCGGGCTGACTGAGCGCGGCATCACCCTGATCCTGTCTGACTGCCCCGCGGACGTGTTGTTGAAGATGGCCGAGGCCGGGCGTCCCAAGGGGATCACCTTGTTCAACATCGGGGCGCCGGACGATTTGCTGCGACAGGCGGATTGTCGCGACAACGTGATCCATGTCGCACCGTCGCGCGCCATGCTGGCAGACGCACTTGCTCAGTATCTGGTGTGGAAGAAATGGTCACGCTGGGTATTGGTCTATGGCTCCCATCCCGAAGATGCGTTGCTGGCAGATGCCTATCGGCGTGCGGCGCAGCGCTTCGGCGCGCGCATCGTGCAAGAGCGCGAATTCAAGGACAGCGGCGGCGCACGGCAGACCAACTCCGGCGTGGTTCAAACCCAGCAACAGATGCCGGTCTTCACCCAAGGCTTGCCAGACTACGATGTGTTGGTGACGGCCGATGAGAATGCGGTATTCGCTGGCTATCTGCCGTTTCGCACTTGGGACGCGCGGCCAGTCGTTGGTTCTGCTGGACTGCGGCCGGTCAGTTGGGATCCGGCAAGTAAATCGTGGGGAGGCACACAGCTTCAGGATCGCTTTATCCGTTTGGCGCATCGGCGCATGTCTGAACTGGACATGCAGGCATGGACCGCATGCCGTATGATCGGGGAAGCTGCGAGCCGCACGAATTCGATCGACCCGGCGAAGATCGTGCAGGACATGAAGGGACCGGATTTCGGTATCGCTGCCTACAAGGGCCGGAAACTCTCGTTGCGCAGTTGGGATTGGCAGCTCCGCCAGCCGATCCTGCTGTCCGATGGGCGCACTGTGGTGTCGGTGTCGCCGCAGCCCGGCTTCCTGCACCAGGTGACTGAACTCGACACACTAGGCTTCGATCGGCCCGAGACGAAGTGCAAGCTATGAAGAAGAGGTTGTGGCTCGGGCTGCTGGTGATTGCCTATTCAAGCCAGGCTTCCGCATACACCGCATATGTCTCCAACGAGCGCGATAACACAATCAGCGTGGTCGATCTCGACCAGATGAAGACGGTAAAAACCATTCCCGTCGGTCAGCGTCCTCGCGGCATCACCATGACCAAGGATGGCCGCCAGATCCTGGTCTGCGCCAGCGACGATGACACGATACAGATCATCGACACCGCTACACTGCGCGTTGTTGGCGATCTTCCGTCGGGACCGGATCCCGAGACCTTCGCCCTGCATGTCTCGGGAAATCCTCTCTACGTGTCGAATGAAGACGACAACATGATCACTGTGATCGATGTGCCGACACGCAAGGTGCTTGCCGAAATTCCGACCGGCGTCGAGCCCGAAGGAATGGCGGTCAGCCCTGATGGCCAGACCATCGTGAATACGTCCGAAACCACCAACATGGCGCATTTTCTCGACTACGGAACGCGCAAGATGGTAGGTGCCGTGCTGGTCGACGCGCGGCCTCGGGGGGCGATGTTCAAGCATGACGGATCAGAAGTCTGGGTCACGTCGGAACTCGGCGGTACGGTGAGCGTGATTGATCCGGTTAAGCATGCCGTCACGCACAGGATTGCGTTCGAAGTGCAAGGACTACGCGCCGAGGCGATCCAGCCCGTCGGCATTCGCTTCACCAAGGACGACTCGACGGCGTTCGTGGCGCTCGGCCCGGCCAACCGGGTCGCGGTGATCGATACCAAGACATACAAGGTGCGCAAGTTGCTGCTGGTTGGACAGCGCGTCTGGCAGATGGCGTTCACGCCGGATCAGAAATACCTGCTGACCACCAATGGATTGTCCAACGATATATCGGTGATCGATGTAGCCGATCTCAACGTGGTGAAATCGATCCAGGTTGGGCGGTTGCCGTGGGGTGTTGTGGTGTCGCCGAATTGAGCCCGGACACGCTCGCGGGACTGTCGCCAGACCGAATGATCGCCACTGCACCGGCTCTGGCGGTGCACAATGTCAGCCACTCCTACGGTCAGCGTAAGGCATTGCAGGATGTCAGCCTGACCGTCCCTTCATCCCGCTTCACCGCGCTGCTTGGGTTGAACGGTGCCGGCAAGACCACGTTGTTCTCCTTGATCACACGACTCTACGACACGCGGCAAGGAGCGATCGAGGTGCTCGGCCATCGCGTGTCGCGTGAACCGGGCAAAGCGTTGCGCCTGCTCGGCGTGGTATTTCAGGCGCGGACGCTCGATCTCGACATTTCGGTGATGGACAATCTGCTGTATCACGCCGCGCTGCACGGCATCGGGCGACGCGAGGCCAGTCAGCGTGCGATCGCCGCATTGCAGGAAATTGAGCTCGCTGATAGGGCCAAGGAAGCAGTACGCAAGTTGTCGGGCGGCCAGATGCGGCGGGTCGAGATCGCCCGCGCTTTGCTGCATCAGCCGCGTGTTCTGGTGCTGGACGAACCTACGGTTGGGCTGGATGTCGCATCACGCTCGGCCATCTTGCAGCAAGTTCGCTCGCTGGTGCGCGATCGCGGCGTCGCCGTGCTGTGGGCCACTCATCTGCTCGACGAGGTCGCGGCTGATGATGCTGTTGTTGTGTTGCATCGAGGCAGGGTGTTGGCGTCGGGCAATGTGGCGGATGTCATCGCTGCGTCCGGAGCGGCCGACATGCGAAGGGCGTTCATTGCTTTGACGGGTGCGGTGCCGGAGGGAGCGGAGTGAGCGCTACGACCGGCAAGGGCTTCACTCTCGGGCAATTTCTGATTTGCCTGAACGGAATCGCATGGCGTGAGGCGCTGCGCTTTGTGCATCAGCGCGAGCGCTTCGTCTCCGCCTTGGTTCGGCCGTTGGTCTGGCTGTTTATCTTCGCCGCTGGATTTCGTCAGATCCTCGGCGTCTCGATCATCCCGCCATATCAGACCTATGTCCTGTATGAGGTCTATGTCACGCCCGGCCTTATGGCGATGATCCAGTTGTTCAACGGCATGCAGTCATCGCTCTCGATGGTCTACGATCGAGAGATGGGCAACATGCGCATGCTGCTGGTGAGCCCATTCCCGCGATGGTTTCTGCTGTGCGGCAAGTTGCTGGCGAGCACGGTGGTGTCGATTTCGCAGGTCTATGCCTATCTGGCGATTGCGTGGCTCTGGGGCATCGAGGCGCCGGCGTGGGGCTACCTGACCGTGTTGCCCGCCCTCGCGCTGTCCGGGTTGATGCTGGGCGCACTCGGCATGTTGCTGTCGTCGGCGATCCGGCAACTGGAGAATTTTGCCGGCGTGATGAACTTCGTGATCTTCCCGATGTTCTTTGCTTCGTCAGCCCTCTATCCGCTGTGGCTGGTGCAGCAATCGAGTCCCGTCGTCTATACGATATGCCGCCTCAATCCATTCACCTATGCGGTCGAACTGATTCGGTTCGCGCTGTATGTGGAGATCGATTGGAGGTCGCTCGCCGTGGTGGCTGTCATGACGATTATCTTTACCGTTGGCGCGATCATTGCCTATGACCCGGCGCGCGGGCTGATCGCCCGGCGCGGCGGAGGCGGTGGATGAAGCTAGTCGTCACCGCATTTGGGCTATGGGTGGCCGTGTTCCCCGCAGCGAACTCGGCGCCACCGGGACCACATGATCCGGACTGGCCATGTCAGCAGATCAAGGTGCCGCAGCTATCGCTTGCGTCGGTGTGGTCTGGCCCTCCGGTGCCGGGCGACTGGCAGCGCGATCAGCAAGCGGTGGATTTGGCACAGGCGGTGGCGCAGCGTCGCATGCCGGTCGAGGAGGCGCAGCAGAAGATACGCGCGTTCGCTCAGCAGGCCGGCGAGCAAAAGCAGGTGCAACTGCTCGCACTCGCGGGCGGTTTGTTCAGCACACTGGACGAGGAGCGCAGTAGTGTTATTGCGGGGCTAGATCGATTTGGCGCTCGCCAGAAGGAGCTTGCATCGCAGTTGCGTGATGAAAATGAGAAGCTGCGAGCCTTGCGAGCCGATGCCAGTTCAGATGCCGCTGAGATCAATCAGGCAACGCAGCGCGTCACATGGGAAGCGCAGGTCTTTCAGGACCGGCGCCAAGCGTTGAGCTATGCGTGTGATGTACCAGGCAAGATCGAGCAGCGGTTTTTCGCGCTGGCCCGCGCGATCCAGGATCAACTACAGTAGCGCAACCGGCGATGATCGGTGCGGGATTGTTCCGATCATTCCGCTGCTTGCGGGCGTTCCGGTGAAGGGCGTAGCTCCAACGGTAAGTTATCGGTTGTCCAACCGTCGGTGCCATCTGGGTACCAGGCAATGTTCTCGTAGCCCAGTGCGATCGCGCGCTTCGCCGCATTCCAGGACATCCAGCAATTCGCCTGGCAGTAAAAGACAATCAGCCGCGTGCTGTCCCCGCCAGTCGCCTGATGCAGCCCATGCTCAAAATAGTCTTCCATGACCTGAGCGAGCGCGCCGTAACCGGTATCGGGCAGCCAGATGCTGCCCGGAATGTCGTTCCGTGGCGTTCGATGCCAGACGGTGCCCGCCGGCAGTCCCACCGGTTTCGGCGCCTGCGGCAATACATCGATGAACAGCGCGTCGTGCTTTTCCCAATGTGCCCTGGCTTCTTCGGTGCTCAGAACCTTTGCACCTTGCAGCGTTGCAGGCGTGGGTGAGCGATAGTCGTCCAAGCGGTAGCCGCTCGGCTCTGGCGGAGCAGCAGCGACCAGCACAAATGCCGTGACTACCGCCAAACAAGCAAGCAACGCCCTCACGGGACTATCAGCTTGCCTTGCTCGTCCAGCAGAGGAACGCCGTACTGAGTAAGAATACGGTCAATTTCCGGTTGGTTTTCCGCAATGAGCCGATTGAGCCTGCGCTTCCAATCCTGATCGCTGCGGCGCACACCCATGGCAATGCGGAAGTCCATGCGCTCCTGCTCCTTCAGCAGCGGCACGACCAGGAGATGCGGGGTTACACGCTGCGCATAATAGCCCGCCATCGGCCCCCATAGTACGCCAGCATCGATCTGCCCTGTTGCTACATCGCTGGCCATTCGCTTGGTGGGCAAATCGACACGTGTATCCACAGTCAGTGCATAAGGCCGAGCCAGCGTCATCAAACCTTGCTCGGCCATGATAGTCGCCGGCGGAGTTCCTGCGACAATGCCAATATGCTTGCCCTTGAGCCGAGGGTCCTCAAGCGACTCTATGCCATCGAGTCCACTATCTGGCCTGAACACCAAAGCATACGTCGTGCGGTAATAAGGGCTTGTGGTCTGCACGAGATCATCACCCACCGCCACGCCGATAACCACGTCGCAACGCAGCGCGTTCAGTGTGTTGCGCACGAAGCCGATCACCTGGGGGAAGTACGTATAGTTGGTCGGCTCGCCGAGTTTCTGCGCGAACAGTTCGGCTAGCTTGTTTTCGAATCCTTCGCCAGCCTCATCGGAGAATGGCAGATTGTGCGGGTCCGCACAAACTCGGAACACCTTCGGGTCGACCAGCTCTGCGGGCTCGCCGAGACCCGGCGCTTGCGCGCAAAGCCGCCCCGCCGTCACTACCAGCACGCACAGCGCTACTGCGATCGCGCTCGTGGCAGCTCGGATCAACCCATGCATTCGTCCTCGGCCTTGCTGTAGGCGTCGGGTTTCGGCGCGTGTTTCGCGGGCCGGCCTCGCCCCACGGCGTCATCAGCACGCGCCCGCAGATAACTGTAGATCGCATCGATGAAGCACATCACGTTCTTGTTTTCGCCATTGGCCGGCATCACCAAATCCTGGGACGCAGACACTTCCTTCTTGCCACCAGCGACAATGGCATAAAAATCGGTGTAGCTCAGGTGCTTCATCGACTCCATCAGCGCCGGTGCATAGGTCGAGCCCATTCCATCCGGACCGTGGCAGCGCAGGCATTCGGACGAATAGCGGGTGAACCCGACATAGGTGTACCAATCGACGCTGCCGTCCTTTTCCACCTTGAATGTCGGGACATCGTTCTGATCAGTCCACTTGCCGTTGTCCGACTTCGAAGCAGTCGGATCACCCGACCCGTCAGTCAAGGCATAAGCGGCGATAGACATTGAAAACGCCGCTGCGATGGCGGCGATACGGAAAACACGTGACACGTTAAGCGTTCCTCGCAATTGCCGAAACTGCCGGCCTCGTGACGTAACGAGGCCGGCCAGGGATTCCGGCGAGTTGCTTATGGCAGCGCGAACACTGTCAGCGTGCCACCGAGAGCGGTATAGTTGTTCAGCGCAGCGTAGCCACCGACCGCGCCAAGACCGGCATGCGGATCCGTCAATCCCGCCGCCAGACCGATACCGGCCCAACCGCCAACACCGGACAACACGGCGACATACTGTTTGCCACGATGTTCATAGGTCATCACGTTGCCGATGATACCGGACGGTGTTTTGAACTTGTACAGCTCCTTGCCTGTCTTGGCGTCGACCGCCTTCAGGTAACCTTCCAGCGTGCCGTAGAGGACAACGCCGCCCCGGGTTGTCAGCGCGCCTGACCAGACCGAGAATTGCTCGGGATCCGACCATACGATTTTACCCTTGGTGGCATCCCAGGCGATGAAGTTGCCCATGTTGGTCTGTCCAGCAGGCGGGAACATGGACAACGTCGCGCCGACGTAAGGCTGACCGGCAGTGTAGGACACGCGGAATGGCTCATAGTCCATGCAGACGTGGTTGGTCGGCACATAGAAAAGCTTGGTCTCCGGCGAATAGGCGGCCGGCTGCTCGTCTTTGCTCCCCAGCGCGGCTGGGCAGATACCCTGGCTGTTCACGTCCTCGCCTTGTTCACCCGGTGCGTATTTGGCCACCACGTTGGGCCGACCGTAGTTCGGGCTGCTTTTGTTCATCTCGACACCGGTGGTCCAATTCACCGCCGGATCATACTTCGCCGCCACCAGCAACTCGCCGGTCGCACGGTTCAAGGTGTAACCAAGTCCGTTGCGATCGAAGTGAACAAGGGTTGGGACCTCGTGCCCGCCGATGTTCTGGTCCACCAGAATCATTTCGTTGACGCCATCATAGTCCCATTGGTCGTGCGGCGTCATCTGATAGACCCACTTCGCCATGCCGGTGTCGGCGTCGCGCGCGAAAATCGTCATCGACCACTTGTTGTCGCCCGGACGCTGCTTCGGGTTCCAGGTCGAAGGGTTGCCACTCCCGTAATAGATAAGGTTGAGCTTGGGGTCATAGGAATACCAGCCCCAGGTGTCGCCACCGCCGATCTTCCACTGATCGCCTTGCCAGGTCTTCAGGCTCGAAATCGGCGCCGACGGGCTTGCCGAATTCCATTGTTTTCTGCGGATCGATCAGCAAGTCGCTGTCCGGACCTTCGGAATACGCGCGCCAGATCTGTTTGCCGTCCGCAACCGAATAAGCCGTCACCCAGCCGCGTACGCCGAACTCGCCGCCAGAGACACCTACATAGACCTTGTCTTTCACGACCATGGGCGCGCCGGTGCCAGTCTCGCCCTTGCCGGGATCGCCGGTCTTCACCGACCAGGCCACCTTCCCCGTCTTCATGTCCAACGCCACCAGCGTGGTGTCGGCCTGGTGCAGGAACAGCTTGCCATCGGCATAGGCAAGGCCGCGATTGACCGTATCGCAGCACATCACCGGGATGACGTTGGGATCCTGCTTCGGCTCGTATTTCCACAGGATCTTGCCGTCGTGGTCGAGGTCGAGAGCGAACACCGTGTTAGGAAACGGCGCGTGCACATACATGACGTTACCGATGACCAGAGGCGCGCCTTCATGACCGCGCAACACGCCGGTAGAGAATGTCCACGCCACTTGCAGCTTGCCGACATTCTGCGTGGTGATCTGGTCGAGCTTGGAATAGCGCTGATTGTCATAAGTAATCGTCGGCATGACGACATTCGCCGCGTTCTCCTGCATTTTCAGCAGGTCTTCCGCGTGGGCACTTTCGGACACCACTTGCGATGACAAGATGGTCCCTGCCAGGAGCAGGGTGGCCGCCAAGGCACATTTCATTGTTTCCTCCCAATTTGCGCTCAGTCAGCCTAGGAGGGGATCGTCCGGCGAGCCGACCGGTGTCGAATAGCTAGCCCGGTGCAAAGCATTTGCGCCGCCGCATGCCCACCCTCCCACGTACGGGCATCCGAAGAAGCCAGAATCAGGAGGAGCTTAAGCAATGGCCGGTTGCAAGCAAGCCACGGAATCGTGACCGGAACGTGCCCGGCATCACCAGACGGCTCATGATGCCGGCGGCGCCGATGCTTTGCACTGCCCTTGCGAAGGGGCAAGAACTCGGCCCACTTGCAGTGATCAAGGTGGCAGAAGGGGATTATGCCCACTTCGGCCAGGTTGCGATGACCACGCCGGCCAATGCCGGCGATATCGCCAATCTTGGTATTGTCGTGGGCCGCCAAGCCGTGGCGGTCGTGGATACCGGCGGTAGTGTCGCCGTGGGTCAGCGTTTGCTTCAGGCGATCCGCTCAATCACCGACAAGCCGGTACGGTACGTCATCAATACGCACGACCATCCGGATCATCTATTCGGCAACTCGGCCTTCTCAGACGGCGTGACTTTCGTGGGCCACCACAATCTGCCTGCCGAATTGGCAAAGCGTGGGACGTATTATCTTGGCTCGTACCGGCAGCAACTTGGCGACACGGCGCTCGCTGCGGTCAAGATCATCCCGCCAACACTGCTGGTCGATGGCGAGACCACGTTGGACCTTGGCGATCGGCGGCTTCGGTTGATTGCCTGGACGCCGGCTGCTCACACGAATTGCGACCTTACCGTGCTGGACGAGGCGACCGGCGTTCTGTTCTCCGGCGATCTGGTGTTCCTCCAGCACATTCCGGTTTTGGATGGCAGCCTGAAGGGTTGGCTATCCATACTGCCGCGCCTGGCGCAGTTGCCTGCAAGAGCCGTGGTGCCGGGGCATGGTCAGCTGGTGGCGCCCTGGCCGCAGGCGCTCGATGACGAACGCCGCTACTTGACGGTGCTAGAACAGGACACGCGCCGAGAAGTCGCTGCCGGGGCTCGTCTGGCGGACGCGGTCAACCGCATTGCCAATGTGGAACGGGACCGTTGGCAGCTCTTCGATGATTACAACGCGCGCAACGCAACGACAGCGTTCAGTGAGTTGGAGTGGGAGTAGCGCGGCCGCGATAGGCATAAGCAGGCGGTGGGCCGGCCGAATCCCGTGCCGCCAGGTTCCGCATGCGGGCATGGTGTGGCGACAGCTCACAGGCGGGGTCAGTTGCCGCCGCGTCGCCCACCAGGGCCATCGCCTGACAGCGGCAGCCGCCATAGTCGATCTCGCGCATATCGCATGAGCGGCATGGCTCCGGCATCCAGTTGGTGCCACGAAAAGCCTGGAACGCCGGGGAATACTGCCAGATCTCCGCCAGGTTCCGATCGCGGACTGACCAGAATTCTAAGCCGGGGATCGTCTCGGCAGCATGGCATGGGAGCACACGACCCGACGGCGTGACATTCAATGAGCGGCGCCCCCAGCCCCCCATGCAGGCCTTTGGGCGTCGTGCGTAATAGTCCGGTGTCACCAGGTCGATCACCAGGCGGCCCTCATAGCGCGGCCGAATGCCCTCGATCTCCTGCATCGCACGGCGGACCTGATCGAGTGTCGGCATCAGCGCCGCGCGGTTGCGCAGTCCCCAGCCATAATATTGCACGTGGGCAATCTCGACCCGCCCAGCACCAAGCGATGCTGCCAACTCCACCATTGCGGCGCCGCGGTCTATGTTGGCGCGATGGATCACTGCGTTGACCGTCAGCGCCATTCCGAGCTCGGATACTGATCGGGCGAACGCCAGTTTACGCGCATGTCCTCCTGGGTAGCCCGAGATGCGGTCTGCGCTCTCGGCGTCTACGTCCTGGATTGAGAGCTGAACGTGATCCAGCCCTGCGTCCCTCAAGCGCGCCAGACGCGATGCATCGAGCCCGATCGCCGAGGTGATAAGGTTGGTGTACAGACCGGCGTTGTGTGCCGCGCTGGTGATGTCGACAAGGTCGCGGCGGGAGGCCGGTTCACCACCGGACAGGTGGACCTGCAATACACCCAGGTCCGCCGCCTCACGGAACACGCGCGCCCATGTCGCACTGTCCAACTCGCTGGTCCTGTCATCCAGAGCGAGTGGATTGGAGCAATAGGGGCAAGCCAGCGGACAGCGATGGGTCAGTTCCGCAAGCATACCGAGCGGCGCGGGAAGAGTGCCGCTCATATCACCATCCGCTTGGCCGCCAACTCTGCTAGCATGTCGCGGACGTCACCCTCGATTTCTGCCCGATCCGCCGTGTACAACGCCGCGAGTTCGTCCACAATTTGCCCGATGGCCCGCGTTCCATCGCAACGGCGAAGGATTTCGCTCGCTGGCCCTTCAATTTCGATCACGCGTTCCGGCCCAAGCAGCACCCAGGCATCGCGCTTCTGATCGAAGTGCAGACGTACGCCAGCGGCGAGGCGCGGGTGCTCGGGTAATTCAGCCATCGGGCGGCACGAAGGCACCTGGTGGGATCAGTCCTGGCGTCACATAGGCATAATGCAGTGCATCCAGCATGGTCCAGAGCACATCGCATTTGAACGCAAGAGTATCCACGACGACCTGCTGCTGTTCAGGTGTCTTGGCATGCTGCTTCACCCACTCCAACGCGAAATTCGCGTCACGCTCTGCCTGTGGTGGACGCTTGTCGAAATACTGCATGATCTCGGGCGTGATGAATTCGTAGTGCGCGAGCATGCCGCTCATCCGTTCGGTGATGATCTGCGGTGAAAACAGCTCGGTCAGGCACGAGGCAATCGCCTCCAGCAGGCTGCGCTCCCGGACGAAATGCACATAGGCCTGCACAGCGAAGCGTGTCGCCGGCAGCAGGAACCGTGTGGATCGTACCATGTCCCGGTCCAGCCCCAGCCCGTCGGTCAATCTCAGCCATCGCTCGATGCCACCCGGCCGTTCGTCTGTGCCATCGTGGTCTTCCAGGCGCTTGCGCCACTCTCGCCGCAATGCTTCGTCATCGCAACGGCCTATCAGGGAGGCGTCCTTCAAAGGTACCATCGCCTGGTAGTAATAGCGGTTAAGTGCCCAGGCCTGCACTTGTGCCTTGGTACATTGGCCGGAGTGCAACATGCGATGGAAAGGGTGCAGGTTGTGGTACCGCTTGGCGCCTAGCTCGCGTAAGCGCGTCTCTATTTCGTTGCTCAAGGCAGCACCTCCATCGCTTGATAAGCGACTTTGTGTTCGGCGGCTTCCACTTGGTGTCGCGTCAGTGGAGCCAGCCGCGGGGTCGAGTTGCAGATGCTGACGCAAGAAGGGACACCCACGACGCGGCGTAGACAACAAGCCGCTGGAGCGTCCCACTTTGCCCACTGACCTGAGCGCTCGCCGACAATGGCCCTGTCGTAACGTCGCGACGTGCATCTGGTTGTCGATGAACAGCGTGTAGCGTCGCCACGGACACCCGGCCCGCGCCGGACACGGTTGCTTAAGCGATCGCGAAGATTTGAGTGTCGCTGTTAATCGCAGCGACACTGTTACCCGAAAGCGTAAGGTTTGCATCAACCCTTAATCGGGCAGGTCAACCAGACGCCTGCCTATGCGCTAGAAGCAGCGGCCGATTACAGCTTCCCGGCAAAATAGCCGTTGATTTCCATGCCGATGCAGAGCTCGCGCAACTTCGGACGTGTCCAGGCCATGGAATGTCTCCTCGCTTGTTCGGGTCCCTAGCGAGACCGGTTGCCACTTTTGCAGCTCACATGACTTAACACGACACCCGCGGAGCGTCCAGGACGAGCAGACCTTGCAAATGGTGCGTTCCAGGCGCGATTGTGGCGCGTGCCGCTTGCTCTCAGGAGACCGCCCATGAACCAACGGCATTCCCACCTCTCGCGCCGCGTCATGCTCGCGGCGCTCGCGACCGGTGCTGTGGGTCGACACGCCGCCGCACAGGCTCCGGCGCCGCAGGACGCGTGGCCGCCGCTGGCTGCACAAATCTTCAATGACCGAGCCATTCGAGATGGAAGTCAGATTTTGGCGATCGACGCGCCCTACCGGGCAGAGGACGCGGCCGTCGTTCCGGTTGAGATCCGTAGCCTTCTGGCGGCGGACGACACCCGGCTAATCAAGAGCATCACACTGGTGATCGACGAAAACCCGTCGCCGCTCGCGGCTCTCTTCACCTTGGGCGCCACCAGCGGAGTCCGCTCGGTTTCCACCCGGGTGCGCGTTGAGAGCTACACCAATTTCCACGCTGTCGCCGAGCTGAGCGACGGGCAGCTTTACGGAGCAGTAAGGTTCGTCAAGGCTGCCGGTGGCTGTTCCGCGCCGGCGGCGAAGGAAGAAGCCGACGCGATCCCGACCGGCGCCATGCGCTTCCGGCAATTTCCGCCAGCACCCAATGGCGATCCGGCCAGGCGCGAAGCTCAGCTTTTAATACGGCACCCCAACTATTCTGGGATGCAGATGAACCAATTGACGCGGCTTTATGTACCGGCGCGCTTCGTGAAATCGATCCGGATCTGGCAGGGCCAGGACCTGTTGATGTCTGTCGAAGGCGGCATCTCGATTGCCGAGAATCCGGAGTATCGCTTCGACTATCGTCCGAACGGTGCGGCCAGCTTCAAGGTCGAGATAGAGGATAGCGACGGCGAGTTGTACCAGAAAGAGTGGGCAGAGAACGCGACGTGATCGGCAGACTCGAGAAGCAGCGTACTTCCGCTTCTGCCTGGGCTTCTTCCAGATCGCGCACGACTTCATTCGTCGCCGCGCTACGGAATTCTGCACCAAGGTAGCCCCCGGCCGAGCGGCGCATACGCAGCACGGTTTCAGCCTGCTCGTATTTGTCGTACGGTATAACGGAAGCGATCACGTCAATTGCACAAGAGCAGCGCTGCAACGCATCTTGCGTACCGCCATTCGTCGCCATGCACGCGAACACATATTCGGCGCGCACCGACGTTGCATAGCCGTTGTCCGCGTGGCTGGAGGTCGCGAACAGTGGGCAGCACAGCGCCGCGATCGTTATCAATTGGCGACGTGATGTTGCCATCGGAGCCTCGCGAACGTCATGAGACACCTGATGTATACGCTGTTTCTCGGCTTGACCGCTACTGCCACGGTGTATGGCGCTGAAAGCGGTGTCACGAGGTTTTGGAACCTGACCGGCGAGACGATTACACAGTTGCACTTGGCACCGGCGGGTACCACCCAATGGGGTCCCGATCAGTGCCACAACGATCCTGATGGGAGCGTGGATTTCGACGAACGGCTCAAGATCACCGGCGTTGCATCGGGACGCTACGATGTAAGGTTCGCCGACAAGACCGGCCGGAGCTGCACGGTCAGCGGCGTCGAAGTAAAAGCCGGCAAGGTTTTTTCGATTGGCACCGATGCATTGACGCACTGCACTCATTGACATGATGCCGCGATAGGCGGGGATAATCGCGCAAATACCGGGAGGAACATCGGATGCTCATGGCGCGCCGCGCTATGTTGGGCTCGGCAATCGCCACAGCAGCCGGGCGGCGGATCGCATCTGCTGCTCAATCTGCCCGCGTCGGCGTGCTGCGTTACGGCACAGTCTCGTGGGAACTTGATGTAATACGCCATCACAAGCTTGATGAAGCGGCACGCGTCTCGATCGTCCCGATGGAGTTTGCGGCACCGCAAGCTACGCAAGTCGCTTTGCAGGGTAATCAGGTCGATTTGGTGGTGGTCGATTGGCTGTGGGTGGCGCGGCAGCGCGATGCGGGTACGGACTGGACATTCGTGCCGTTTTCCAACGCGGTGGGCGCTCTGATCGCTCCTGCGAATTCGCCAATACGCACTGTGTCGGATTTGGTCGGACGATCGCTCGGTATCGCCGGCAGCCCGCTGGACAAGAGTTGGCTCATCCTGCGCGCTTACGCAAAACAGCATCACAATATCGATCTCGACGCGGCCGTGGATAAGAGCTTCGCCTCGCCGCCATTGTTGTACGAGCAAATGAGAGCCGGACGGCTGGATGCTCTGCTGACTTTCTGGCCGTTCGCCGCGAAAGCCGAGGCTGCCGGGGCGCGCCAAATCCTATCCGTGGAGGATGCAGTCAGTGCTCTGGGTATCGGCGCCGGCGTGCCATATATCGGGTATACTTTCTCGCAAGGTTGGGCTGGGCAGAATCCCGCACTGATCGATGGGTTCCTCAGCGCATCGCGCCAGGCACGCGACATCCTCGCGACGTCAAATGCTGAGTGGCAACGCCTTAAATCGCTGACCGGCGTGACGGATGACGCAGAATTGGAACGGCTGCGCGACTGGTATCGCCGCGGCATTCCGCAGCGCTGGGGTCCGTCTGAACGCCAGGCAGCGGGGCAGCTTTTCGAACTTCTCGCAAAGATTGGCGGCCCTGATCTCGTCGGTCCGATGAAGGCGCTACCATCGGGCACATTCTGGCCGGTCACCTGGGAGACCAACGCCTGACGCGATCGTCGCCTCGTGAGCTGGCCATTCGGCTCGCCTCCGCAGGGGCGCTTCTGTTGGCTTGGCAGATCATTGCCGATATTGCGCATAGCCGATTGCTGCCGACAGTCACTGCTGTCGTCGAGGCCATCGTGCAGCAAACGCTGTCGGGCGTGCTGCCATGGAATCTGGCCATAACACTTGGCCGTGTCGCCGCCGCCTTCTGTACTATCGCTGGTGTTGGGCAGTGTGCTCGGGATCGCCATGGGCCGCTCGCGCACGTTGGATCTGTGGCTGGACAATGCGGTAACTGTGCTGCTGAACCTGCCTGCGCTGGTGCTGATCGTGTTGCTTTATGTGTGGCTCGGGCTAAGCGAGTTCGCAGCTGTCGCTGCGGTGGCGCTGAGTAAGCTGCCGACGACAGTGGTAACCATGCGAGAAGGCGCTCGTGCGCTCGATCCGGCGCTCAGCGAAATGGCCCGGAGTTTTCACATGTCACGTGGGCGTACGATGCAGCATGTGATGATACCCCAGCTTATGCCGTATTTGTTTGTCTCGGCGCGCTCGGGCCTGGCACTGATCTGGAAGATCGTGCTTGTGGTTGAGTTGCTTGGCCGCAGCAATGGGGTCGGCTTTCAGATCCAGATCTATTTTCAGCTATTCGACGTTACACTGATCCTGGCCTACACACTCGTCTTCATTGCAGTCACCCAGATGATCGAGTGGTTTGTGATGCAGCCCCTTGAGCTATGGGCAATGCGATGGCGGAAGTGATCGTGCATCTGCGCATCGAGCACAAAAGCTTCAGGACTGATGATGGCGAATTGCCTGTGCTGGGGCCCATCGAGCTGACACTTGGCGCGCGCGAAATAGTTGCCATTGTCGGTCCATCAGGGTGCGGCAAGACGACTCTTCTGCGAATCATTGGTGGCTTGGATCGGGATTTTGTCGGAACGGTTGACTGGCGCGACGGCGCGATCCCGCGCATCGGCACAGTCTTTCAGGAGCCTCGGTTGCTGCCGTGGCGCACGGTGCGCGAGAACTTGCTCCTGGCTCAGCCAACAACTGATGCACAGCTTGCAGACCATTTGCTGGAGGCGTTGGACCTAACGCCATTTCGGGATGCATTTCCACGGACTCTGTCGCTTGGCATGGCGCGACGGGTCGCGACCGCACGAGCATTCGCGATACGGCCAGAGCTTGTGCTGCTGGACGAACCCTTCGTCTCACTCGATGCGAACACGGCTGCGCGCAGTAAGGAGCTGTTACTGAGCGCCTGGCGTGAGCGGCCGGTTGGCGGCTTGCTGGTGACTCATGATCAAGCCGAGGCCATGGCGCTGGCGCATCGCATTCTGCTGCTCGGGCAACGGCCTGCGTGCATTTTGCAGGAAATCGTGGTGCCGCGGTCGTGAGGCGTTGCCGCTGATGCTGCGCGCGCTGGTCTTGGGAGGCTCAGTGCATGCGCCCACAACAGTGCGGTCATCTCGAGCCACTCGGCTCAAACACGATCAAGGTCTGCGCATCCTTCACCGTCCTTCGAACTCCGTACGGGGCGCCACTGGCTAGCGCCGCGCGCGCCTGCGGCCGTTGCCGCGAGCTGTTTGCCACTCCGCGCGGCGCTTGGGGGTATGTCGTGATGGCTGGCCGGGTTGGTGCAACGTCGAGGCGCGGCGGAATCGGCATCGGGGTCGCTATCGGCAAGGCCGGGGCAGAAATCTTCGTGACTGATTCGCCCTGTTCGACTGTCGGATGTGTGACCTCGTCACCTCCGCTCGCATCCCTGCTCGGCAGGGCCGCGTAGACCGCTGCTCCGGCGGTTGGGGCGGCGGAAGCCATCCCTGGGGCGCCAGCGGGGGCGAGCGCTGTCTGGCGCGGATCCGTCGCCGCGAGCACGACCAGGCCGATGAGCAGAGCAACAACACATCCCACCGAGGCCGCGTAGCGTGCCAGCAGCAACGGTTTTCTGTGCGCGGGCTGCGGGCATTCGGAGGTCATCACAGCCGAGTCCATTGCGAGGTAAGTGCTTTGGGTCGACGGCGGCTTGCCTGGCCTCGACGCGGCACCAAGCAGGTGCGTTACTATCGGCGATTCCTGAGAATCGTGTCGGGATTCGCGCCACCTATCAACAGCGACCTGAAGATCATCCGCTTGATCCGCAGAATCTCTTCTAATCTGCCCGGATGGAATGGGAAGTTTGGCGGATATACCTGCGAAAATTGCAGTAACAAACGCGACACCTACAAACCACACCAATTGTGCGATCATCGCGTTCTTCCATGGTCTGTTGCGCAGTAGCCGGTGGGTGAAACCAGATCAGGACCGTAGCATGAGAGCCGGCTCACGACCAATAACGTGTTGGTTGCAATTCAGGGTTTATGAAAAATCAAGAAACCCATGACGTTACGATTTCGGGTCATGCGTGGGCCGCAGATTTCCAACAACTATACGGCGAAAATTGTCCGTCAGGTCGCAAGACTGTGATGAAGGGTAATCGACATATTTGGTGGTCGAGCCAGCTCAACAGGTCGGACGAGGGGCCATGCGAGGGGAGCCGTCTTGCTTTGGTAATCCATCGCACCTCGAGCTTTAGGCCAGGCGGAGTTTCGGCGATTGCAACGGTGCTGACCCGAAAATATCAAGAATCCAACGAGAGTGACGACGAGGGAATGGCAGTGGGACATTCTGCACGCCGTCGTCCATTGCCAAGATCGAACCCTCCTTGAAGGATCGCGTCGGGAGTGCCATCTCTCGTAAACAATAAGATCCGGGCCCCTCTGGCGGGACGTTGGCTACGGCCGACCAACCTTGCGATGTCGGATCACCGCGCGGAGCGCGGCGATCGTAGGCCCGTCTTCCTTGCAATCGCTCCTCCGCATGTGTGCCAACCCCGGACGCGAAGGAGCGCCTTATGTCGGGCTATTCGAATAATTCTTCCCGGATGATTCCTGGCTACATCGCCGCGCCGGCGTTAGACGGCGAACTGCGCAGCTTCATGCTGCGCGTCTTCAACACCATGGCAGGTGGCTTGGCGCTGACTGGTGCTGTCGCCTACGGCGCGGCGTCATCCGGCGCTTACGCCGCCATCGCTGGCACTCCACTTTTCTGGCTGGTCATGCTGGCGCCGTTCGGCTTGGCGCTGCTGCTAAGTTTCCGCATCGCGAGGATGAGTCCTGGTGCCGCGCAAGCTGCGTTCTGGGGCTACGCTGCGCTGATGGGGCTATCCTTGGCGGGCATCTTTCTGGTCTACACCGGTGCCAGTATCGCCCGTGTGTTCTTCATCAGCGCCGCTACCTTCGCAGCGACAGCGGCCTGGGGCTACACCACACGCGCAGATCTGAGCCGGTTCGGTACGTTCCTGGTCATGGGTCTCATCGGCATCGTTCTAGCTAGCCTGGTGAATTTGTTCGTCGGGTCCAGTGCATTGCAGTTCGCCTTGTCAGTGATCGGCGTCATCGTATTTACCGGTCTGACGGCCTGGGACACCCAGCGCCTGAAGACGATGTTTGTGGAGCACCGCGGCGTCGCGGGAGCCAACAATATGGCGATCCTTGGCGCGTTGATGCTCTACCTGGACTTTGTCAACTTGTTCATCTCGATGCTGCAGTTGGTGGGCGTCCGCCGCGACTGACCATCTGAGCCGGACCCGAGGCCGACATGGATTGGCTCAGCGACCCGCAGATCTGGGTGGGTCTCCTTACGCTGACGGCGATGGAGATCGTGCTCGGGATCGACAACCTGGTCTTGATCGCCGTCCTCGTCGGCCGCGTGAAGGCCGAGCGCCAGGCACTGGCCCGCAAGTTGGGGCTTGCAGTCGCTCTTGGGACACGACTGGCGCTGCTTGGTGGCATCACCTGGATCGCCAAGCTGACGGAACCGGTGCTGGTCATCGCCGCGCAAGCGTTCTCGTGGCGCGATCTGATCATGGTCGGCGGCGGGCTCTTCCTGCTCTTCAAGGGCACGTCCGAGGTTCATTTGCGCCTTGAAGGCGACGGCCATCCGATCATCGCAGCGTCGGACGACGCCGCACTCGCCCGCGTTATCATGCAGATCGCTCTCTTTGACGCCGTGTTTTCGCTGGACAGTGTGGTCACGGCAGTGGGGATGGTCAGCGAACTGCCGGTCATGATCGCTGCTGTCGTCGTCGCCATGGCCGTGATGGTGCTGGCAGCCGGCGCGACAACGACGTTCATTGAACGCCACCCGACTGTGAAGATGCTGGTCCTTTCGTTCCTGTTGCTCATCGGCATGACTTTGGTCGCCGACGGGTTCGGCGTGCATGTGCCCCGGGGCTATATCTACGCGGCGATCGGCTTCTCGGCATGCGTGGAAATGCTGAACCAGGTTGCGAGCCGGCGGCAGCAGTCACGGAGGACACGAGGCCGTGCCGTCCGTGCCCTGGATGAAACAAGTTGAGCCCAGATCACGCGACGGGCGATGCGCATTTGCTGCGTCTGCTCCGGGCGCTGCCGCGCCCAGTGCAGCGATCGTACACCTGGATGGTGCAACCGCAGGCCAAATGGGTTCGACTCCCACTGGGATGCGTGCTGATTGCCGGGGGGATGCTGGGATTTCTGCCGGTGCTGGGTTTTTGGATGCTGCCGGTCGGAGCACTGTTGATTGGCGAGGATATTCCGCCTGTCAGGCGCGTCACGCTGCGCGTGCTTGGAAAGGCGATGCATTGGTGGGACTCGCGGCGTATCCCTGACTGACGGCAGCATCTTCACGCCGTTTCATTGCTGCAGAGACAGCTGCCGACCCGCCCGTCCGAAGCAATTGGCCCGCTAAGAACACCAGCCAGCCAGGCTCTTAGGCGCAATGCGGGTGAGATATTCGGTACGTCCGAACAAGGGCAGTCCCTCATAGATGCGGGCGATAATCCGGTCGGGCGTATCAGTACGAGCATCGACGCTGTAGGTCTTGCCGTCTTCTGGATCGAACAACCAGCCGTCATCCCATTCGGTCGCACTTTTGGCGATCAAACCCCAGACGATGGTGCGGCCACAGTTGGCGCGTAGATCGGGATTGCGCAGCCAAACAACTCTGCCACACAAGTCGGCTTTACAGGGGAAGACCTCGAAAGCGACACGCTGACTGATCAGCCAGGTGCCGTCCGGGTTATTCGCCCATGCCACAAGCGGCAGGAGCACCAAGAAGAGAGCCACAAGTGTGCGCATAGAATAGGAGTGTAAACCGATTGTGCGACGCCAGCCAATCTGTCGGAATAGGCGATGACAGCACGGATGATAGGTTGTGTGTAAACAGGGCCGTGTGGTCGTCAACCCAACCGAGACCCGTTATTTCGATGATTTGAAGCTCGATATTATCGTCAGATGAACATTTTGATGGATGGGATCCTGCAATTCGGTAACCGGGACAGGAAAACAGCACCAGCTGAGGCCAACGCTACCACTCCTGCACGTCGGCCGTATTCTCGGGCAGGCGCGTCCTGGAATTTCTCATTCTGCGTTGCGTGAACGCGACTGTTCAGATCATGGGGGAAATGCGTGCGGATGGTGTCGTAGGGCCAGATCCGGTTCGATTCGGCAAGTGCTTGTCGTGCCTCGGCGAGACGGCCCAGGGGCGCATGAGCGGCAGCCATGCGGATGTAGTGCTGGCCTCTAACATTCGGAAAGTATTCGGGTTGCGGCCAGGGCACGCTGCGACCAGTTGATCGACTCTTCATCTTTCCCGATCATCAGCAGCGCCAAACTCATGTTCTCATAGCGGCTGTAGTTGAAATGGACTTCTGGGGTTCAGCCGCATGGCCTGTTCGATCGTTGGAATTGCCGCTTCGGCACGGCCGGTCAATATGGGGATACCGATCAAGGAGGCGCTGATACGCTGACGGCGCCTCGAGATAACGCCCCTGTGCGTATTTGCAGATAGGCGATCGCATCCAGCACCGCGACGTGGTTGGGGCTGATTGCCGTCGCCGAGCTGGTGATCAACTTGGCGGCACGATCTAATTCGTCGCCGGCTCCTTCGATGAAGGTCAGCCGCATCAGTTCAGTGGCTAACCCGGTCAAAGCCACGGGAAGAATGGCTCGATGCGTCGCATCTGAGCACGTGACTACAGAACCAAGTCGGACATCCAGCACCTCCGACCCACCTAGAATCACACCACGCTGAGCCGCGTATAGGGTCCTGAGCCTAGATGTTGAGCCCCGAGTTAGGTCGATGCATTGCGGTACCACATTGCTGATGCCGCCAAGCGTTGGGTTTTCTTCGTTTCTGCGACGTTCACAGAGGCAACAACATCCTGGCACTTCAGTAGCCCGGACCACTCGTATTGCTGATCGCTTCCCCACTCTCGCCGCAATCTCTGAAGTCGTGACGTGAGATCGTAGTAGCCGGCGTCGTGCGGGGCGCGAACCTTTCCGCATGACCTATGTCCCCATATGATCTGACGCATGGACGAGCGCCGCAGACTGTTCGATAAGACGTGATCGTGGCAATTGCCATGCGGCGTATCAGTCTTGGCAGCCGCGAATGCGTCTGCGGGCGGGCAACGTTCGGACCATCTCAGTGACCGCCATCATACCACTATGGCTCGTCAACGCCTTGTCGTTCGCGACCGTTTTTTCCGTGATGACGTCCATCGGTACGACGGTGTCGCCGAGTGCCTTCTTCGGGCACGTGCGCGCGCCATCCCTCCTGATCCGTGGCCTTGCCAGCGTGCTGGTCGTCGTCCCGGTGGTTGGTTTGGCGGCAGGCTACGCGTTTCAGCTCAACCAGCCCGAACGGATCGGCGTGGCGCTGATGGCGATCGCGCCGGGTGCTCCTCTGGCCCTGCGCCGATCCCTGCGATCAGGCGCGCACGCCGGGTTCGCGCCGACTTTGCAGATCGCGGTGGCGGTACTTGCAATACCCGCGTTGCCGCTCTGGGTGCTTATCGGCAACGGCATCTTTGGTACCCACGGGTTTGTGGACGTGACTGCGGTCATCAAGCAGGTAACTCTCGCACAGCTTCTGCCGCTTGGTCTGGGCGCCGCGATGGCGAAATTCGCACCAGAACGGGCTGAATGGCTTGGCCGGACATTGGGGCGCGCTGGCGCGATTTTGCTTATCGGAATGATCGTCGGTCAGGTAGTCGATCTGCATGCGATCATTCTAGCGGCACGGCCGTGGCCTATGGCCGCCGCAGCAGTCACGATACTGGCCGCGCTTGCCTCGGGTCACCTGCTCGGCGGCCCATTGCCGGAAACGCGCCACGCCGTGGCCATCGCAGGTGCGCTGCGCAATGTCGGCTTGGCACTCCTGGTCGCCTCGATTAATCAGACGCGGCCCGAAGTACAAGAGGTAATCATCAGCTATCTGCTGGTCGCCTGCGTCATCGTCACGGCGTATATACTACTGCGTAATCGGCAGCGCGTGCGGCATTAGGAGCGAAACTTCGGGATCACGTCCTCGCATAGCAATTGCAGCGACGTCAGCACCTGCTGATGATGGATGTGACTGCCGCAGTTCATCTCGGCCAGGATGCCGTCCAGTCCCAGCTCGTCGCGCAGCGCGGCAAGTCTGTCGGCAACCCGCTGCGGGGTGCCGACGATGATCTTGCTGCGGAGCACTTCATCATAGGTGATATTCTGTAGCCGCTGGCCGCGCTCCGCGCGGTTCTCGATGGCGCGAGCGCCGTCCAGTGCCGCCGACTCTTCGATGCGCGCACCAAGATAGCGATAGAAGTGCATGACGCTCTCTTCCGGTTCCGACCGTGCGCGCTCCTCGGTCGGTGCCACATACACCGGCACGCGCAGGAACACCTTGCCGTTGCCCTCATGCCCCGCCGCTGTCCAGCTCTCGCGATACGCCGCGAGGTTCGGTCCCAGCTCCGACAGATCGCCTAGCCGCGTCGCGCAGAAGATCGGGTTACCCAGCGCGCCGTTCGCCGGATAGGTGTCCGGACTTGTTGCCGCGACGCGGATCTCCGGATAGGGCTTCTGGTACGGCTTGGGCACCATGCAGACGTTATCGAAGTGATAGTACTGACCGTCGAAGCTGAATTTCTCCTGTGTCCACGCGCGCTTCAGAATCTCCAGAACTTCGGCGAAGCGCTCGCGGCTTTCCGCATACGACACGCCGTACGCCTGATAAACCCGCGGAAATCCGCTGCGCCCAACGCCAAAGATCAGCCGGCCATGACTGATGTGATCGACGGTCGCGGCTTCCTCGGCAAGCTGCAGTGGATGACAGAGTGGCAGCACCTGCACCGCGGTGCCGATTTTCATCCGCTTGGTGCGTGCGGCGATCGCGGTCGCGATCATCAGCGGCGAAGCAAGCACCGAGCGTTCCGGTGCGGTGTGCAGTTCTGCCAGCCACATCACGTCCAGCCCGTAGCGTTCGGCCGCGTCAACCTGCTCGAACGATTCGGTGAATGCGTCTTCTTCGCTTTGCCCCGGCACGCGTTGAAACTCGTGGAACATGCCGAATTCCATGATCGGGACTCTCCCTCAGTAGCCGCGCACCGGATCGAACAGGTTGGGCAGCGGCTTTCCTTCGCGGAACGCGCGCAGGTTCTTGAAGAACAGATCCAGGCTGAGCGGATTGTAAGTCTTCGTGTCGTCCGCCGCGGTGTGCGGGCTGATGATCAGATTGCGCGTGCTCCACAGGCGATGCCCAGCCGGTATCGGTTCTGGCGTGAACACATCGACCACCGCGCCGGACAGGTGTCCGTCATCGAGCAGATCGCACAGCGCATCCTGATCGACCAAGGCGCCGCGGCCAATGTTCACGAAGCCGGCGTCGCGCGGCAACGATTGCAGGCGGTGCCGCGTGATCAGTCCGCGCGTCGCATCGGTAAGCGGGCAGGCCAACACGAGGAACTCGGTCTGCGGCAGAACGCGATCGATTTCCGCCGTTGTGATCACTTTCGCGCAATGCTCATGCGGCTGAGGTCTCGCGCGGACGCCGGTCACGTGCATGCCGAACCGCGCACACTGCATTGCCGCCGCGCCGCCAAGCGAACCAAGGCCCACAACAGTGACGCGCCGGCCAGCCAGCACCGCGCCCCACGCCTGGTGCCATTCACCCGCCCGCTGATGCGTCACCATCTGAGGGATGCGGTTGGCTAGCATCAGAACTGACATGATGCTGAATTCACCCGCCTTCACGGTGTGAATACCGGCATTGTTCAACAGCTGCACGCCCTGCGGCAGCCAGTCGAATGGCGCCAGCCGATCGAGGCCTGCATTGCTGACGAACAGCAGCTTCAGCCTGGGCGCATCGCAGGGGAATTTTTTGGCGACGACGCTGACCTCGGTGACCAACGCCTCGGCCTTGGCAATGCCTGTGGCAAACTCGGCATCGGTAACGCCAAGCGTAACCTCATGCCCTGTCCCAATATCGCCGGCGCGGTCGGCCGCTGCGCGCCACATGTCCAGCGAGAACTCGTACATTGGGTCGTCAACGGGATTCTGGATATGAATTCGCATGGGCAAACAGCCTGCCATGCCTTTGCCGTCGCGCACAAATTTCCGGTCATCCCCCGACCGGTCCAACTAATCGAAAAAATTCATGAGCCCGTCAACTTCAATTCACTGGACGCTTGGTCTAGGGTCGCCCGTGATCCTATTTCGGGGCGCTCGATCAGGTTGAATGCGGATTTTATCCGGCCTGGGAAAGCTCATTGGAGGAAAATATGGCAGATGAAAGCAAGTGCCCGTTTAGCGGTGGCAGCCGTGGACCGGCAAATCGTGACTGGTGGCCGAAGCAGCTCGACGTAAGCGTTCTGCACGCCAACTCCAAGCTTTCGGACCCGATGGGCGATGGGTTCGATTACGCCAAGGAATTCAAGAGCCTCGACTTGAATGCAGTCGTCAAGGACCTTCATGCCCTGATGACGCAGTCGCAGGACTGGTGGCCAGCCGATTATGGCCACTACGGCGGTCTGATGATCCGCCTGGCATGGCACGCCGCAGGCACCTACCGCATTGCCGACGGACGCGGCGGGGCCGGCGCGGGCCAGCAGCGATTCGCGCCGCTGAATAGCTGGCCGGACAACGCCAACCTCGACAAGGCGCGCCGGCTGCTGTGGCCGATCAAGCAGAAGTACGGCCAGAAGCTCTCCTGGGCCGATCTGATGGTCCTCGCGGGGAACGTCGCGCTCGAATCGATGGGCTTCAAGACCTTCGGCTTCGGAGGTGGACGCAAGGACGTCTGGGAGCCCGAGGAACTATACTGGGGCCCCGAGGGGACGTGGCTTGGCGACACGCGCTACAGTGGCGAACGCCAACTGCAAAATCCGCTTGGCGCTGTCCAGATGGGCCTGATCTACGTCAATCCGGAAGGGCCGAACGGCAACCCGGATCCGGTCCTGGCGGCCAAGGATATCCGCGAAACGTTCTACCGCATGGCGATGAACGACGAAGAGACCGTGGCACTGATTGCCGGCGGACACACCTTCGGCAAGACCCATGGTGCTGGCGATCCATCGTTGGTTGGGCCGGAACCGGAAGGCGGCGCCGTCGAGGATCAGGGACTGGGGTGGAAGAGCAAATACGGCACAGGCCACGGCGCCGATGCGATCACCGGTGGTCCGGAAGTTGTCTGGTCGCAGACGCCGACCAAGTGGAGCAACCACTTCTTCGAAAACCTGTTCAAATACGAATGGGAACTGACGAAGAGCCCATCCGGCGCGCAGCAGTGGCAGGCGAAAGGCGCCGCAGCCGACATCCCTGATCCGTTCGACCAGTCGAAGAAGCGCGTGCCGACGATGTTGACGACGGACCTGTCGCTGCGGTTCGACCCGGCGTACGAGAAGATCTCCCGCCGTTTCCACCAGCATCCGGATCAGTTCGCGGACGCGTTTGCCCGCGCCTGGTACAAGCTGACCCATCGCGACATGGGGCCGGCCATCCGCTATCTCGGCCCGTTGGTGCCGAAGGAAACGTTGATCTGGCAGGACCCGATTCCGGCCGTCAATCATCCGCTGATCAATGATCAGGATGCCACCGCGCTTAAGGCCAAGATCCTCGCGTCTGGTCTGACGGTGTCCCAGCTTGTCTCGACCGCGTGGGCATCGGCCGCGACCTTCCGTGGCTCCGATAAGCGTGGCGGTGCGAACGGCGCGCGTGTCCGTCTGACGCCGCAGAAGGACTGGGCGGTCAATCAGCCGGAGCAGTTGGCCAAGGTGTTGGAGACGCTCGAAGGCATTGAGAAGGAGTTCAATGGCTCGGCGAGCGGCGGCAAGAAGGTCTCGCTGGCAGACCTGATTGTGCTTGGCGGTTGCGCGGCGGTGGAGAAGGCTGCGAAGGCCGGTGGTGTGGACGTGAAGGTGCCGTTCTCGCCTGGGCGCATGGACGCTTCGCAGGACCAGACCGACGCCGAATCGTTCGCTGTGCTGGAACCGGCGGCTGATGGCTTCCGCAACTATCTCAGCGGCAAGCAGATGATGCAGCCGGAAGAGGAACTGGTGAACAAGGCGCAGTTGATGCGGCTGTCTGGGCCGGAGATGACTGTGCTGATCGGTGGCCTGCGCGTGCTGGGCGCCAATGCCGGGAACTCCAAACACGGTGTGCTCACCAAGCAGCCGGAGACGCTGACCAACGACTTCTTCGTCAACCTGCTCGACATGGGCACCCAATGGTACGCGCCCACCGGCAGCAGCGATGTCTACGAAGGGCGCGACAGGAAGACCGAAGCGGTGAAGTGGACCGGCACGCGGGTCGATTTGATCTTCGGTTCGCACTCGCAGTTGCGGGCTTTCGCGGAGGTCTATGCCTGCGCCGACTCGAAGGCGAAGTTCGTCAAGGACTTCGTGGCGGCGTGGAACAAGGTGATGAACCTCGATCGCTTCGATCTCGCCTGATCTCACGGTAATGCCAACTGCGGAGGGCGCGCTGACAACCGGCGCGCCCTTCGTGTATTTGACGCGACGTTGCCGGGCCGCTCCGGCCATGGCCGGAGGTCGGAGCACGGCGGATGCCTGTTTGGATCCCCATCACCATCGCTGCCGCGCTGTTCCAGTGCTGGCGCACCGCTGTGCAGCAGAAGCTGCGCCACCTGCTGTCGGTCAACGGTGCTGGCTTCGTGCGATATCTGTATGGCGCGCCGACGGCGCTGGTCCTGCTGATCGCGGCAATGACCGTCACCGGGCTGCCGCTGCCGTCGCCCACGTGGCGGTTCATGCTGTATTGCATCGCCGGCGGTCTGACACAGATCCTAGCCACCAATCTGTTGATCCTGTCCTTCGGTTATCGCAACTTCGCTGTTGGCACCGCGTATTCCAAGACCGAGACCGCGCAGAGCGCTGTGGTGGCGCTGATCGTGCTGGGCGAGGTGCTGCGCCCCACCACCTGGCTTGGCATCTGCGTGGGCCTCGCCGGCGTGATGACCCTGTCGCTTGCAGGTCGCGGCATGCACCCGCGCGAATTGGCCGCGGCAACGGTGCAGCCCGCGGCGCTGGCTGGCCTTGGCGCCGGGTTCCTGTTCGCAGTGACTACGGTGTTCATCAAACTTGCCAACTTCGCGCTAAGCGGTCCCAGCCTGTTCGTGCGCGCACTGTTTGCGCTGGTGGTCACCAACACGCTGCAGACGCTGATGCAGGGCAGCTTCCTCGCTTGGCGGGAGCCAAACGAATTGCGCAAGGCCTTCACCACATGGCGCAGTTCGTCCTGGGCGGGAACGCTGTCGGCGCTGGGTTCTGCTTGCTGGTTCACCGCGTTTGCGCTGACCGATGTGGCGGTGGTGCGTTCGGTCGGTCAGGTGGAGATCGTGTTCACCCTGTTGTTCAGCCGCTTCTACCTGAAAGAGACGCTGAAGCTAAGCGACGTCGCCGGCCTTCTGCTGGTCGTGTGCGGCGTGCTGATCATCGTGCTCAGTGGGTGAAAATTGGTCATTGCGAGGAACGCAGTAACGCAGCAATCCAGCTCTGAGCCACTGGTTTGCCTCGCTTCGCTCGCAATGACGCTGTTCAGCGCGCTCCCTGCGCTCGCAACCCGTCGCGCAACCGTCCCATCGCGCGCTCGATACGTTCGGCCGACTGCGCAAAGCAGATCCGCAGATAGCCTTCGCCGGCATCGCCGAACGCGATGCCCGGTGCCACCGCGACGTTGTGCTCGGTGACCAGGCGCTTCGCCAGCGTTAGGCTGTCGGCCAATCCCTCAACGCCGACAAACGCATAGAACGCTCCGTCCGGCTGCATATATCGGACACCGTTGAGACCATCGAGCGCTTCGCTGCTCAGTGCGCGCCCGGTCGCACAATGCGCGCGGAACCGTTGCACCACGTCGGTGTCGTGCACCGCCGCGAGACCGGCGTGTTGGATGAATGGTGCGACACCGGAATGCGACACCTCGACCAGTTCGGTGATCGCATCGCGCGTGCCCGCCGGCACCACGAGCCATCCGAGCCGCCAGCCCGTCATCACCCACGTCTTCGAAAAGCTGTTGCACACGATAACGCGGTCATCTGGTTCAGCGACATCAAGCAGCGACGGCGCGGCCTGCGAACCGTCATAGACCAGCCTTGAATATACCTCGTCGGAGATCAGCCACACGCGGCGCCGGCGCGCGATCTCCAGTATCGCCGCCAGTTCGTCGCGCGTCGCGGTCCAGCCTGTGGGATTGTTCGGGCTGTTCAGGATGAACGCCCGCGCGCCATCCAGCATCGCATCGAGCCGCTCGAAGTCCATGCGGAAGCCGCCGTCCGCCAAGGCTGTCAGCGGCAGCTCATCAACCTGAGCGCCACGCAGCAGCGCCGCATTGCCGACGTTCGGCCAGGCTGGGCTGTGCAGCACCACGCGGTCGCCGGCGCGCACCGTCGCGGCAAGTGCCACCGACACCGCGGACATCCCCGAGGCGGTAAGCTGCACGCGCTCTTCATCCACCGGCTTGGCGTGCAGATCGGTCAGATACTTGGCGAGCGCGAAACGCAGTTCCGGCAGGCCGCGCACATCCGGATAGCGCGTCGCGCCGGCGTTCAACGCGGCGATTGCTGCTTCATGCGCGCCGGCGGGGCTCGGCTGATCCGATTCACCGAAGCACAGGAAATCAATACCCGGCGTGGCGAATGCGATGCGGGCAATGTCGAGGATGCGAGATCCGGGAAGCCGGGTGATGTCCATGGGGGTCATATTGGTTTTGGCCGCGCAATTTCAGTACGGCGTGCCATTCTTGTGGAAATAGTGGAACTTGCCGTCCGCCCCCAGCTTCCCGTGCAGATCGACGTCCGGGTACGTTACCTCGTCGCCGCTGGTGCGATCGCCGACGACTAGCAACAGTACATCCTCGGCCGAACGGTTGACGAAGCGATGCGCATTGTCGGTGCCGGCGGGGAAACCGGCGCACATGCCGGCCTTCATCACTTCGACGCCTGCATTTGTCTCCAGGTTCACCGTGCCTTGCAGCACATAGATCAGCTCGTCCTGACGCAGATGCGCGTGTCGATGCGACGACTGCGCGCCGGGCACAAGGCGCGTCAGGTTCACGCCAAAGTTCGTCAGGCCGGCATGATCGCCGAGGCGACGGTTCCAGCGCCGTTGATTGTCACCACGGAACGGCTCCGGATAGCTGGTGGCATTGCTCTCCGGCAGCGAGAGGGGATCGAATCCTGCCGGCATGCCGCCGTCGCTCACGCGAAACCGTACACCGCGCGGGCATTCTCCAGGAACACCCCGCGCTTCTGTGTTTCGCTCATCCGTATCGGCAATGCGTGCGCCGGATCGTCGTAGTCCCAGTGTGGGTAGTCAGTGGCGAACAGTACGCGATCCCAGCCCAGCCACTCGATCGCATCGGCGAGGTGCTCGCGCGGCTCGGGTTCTTCCACCGGTTGGGTGGTGAACCATACGTTGCTGCGCACGTATTCCGACGGCAGGCGCTTCAGGTGCGGCACTTCCTTGCGCAGCTTGGCGAACTGCCGATCCATCCGCCACAGCAGGGCAGGGGCCCAGGCGAAGCCGCCCTCGACCAGCACGATCTTGAGTTTTGGGAAGCGCTCGAACACGCCCTCGAAGATCAGGCTGGTCAGCACCGCCTGCTGGCACTGTGCGTGGCCGACCATCTCCTCGATGTAGAACGACGGCCAGCCGCCCGAGGTCAGAGCCGTGCCGCCGTAGCCGAATGCGTGGATGCCCACTGGGAGCCCCACTGCCTCGGCCGCCTGATAGATTGGCCAGTAGCGCCGCTGGCCCAGCGGTTCAGCCGTGCGCGTCAACAGCAGCACCTGGCCGAAATTTGGATCGCCCGCGCGCGCTTCGATCATCTTCGCTGCGGCCGGACCATCCTCCAGCGGCACCACGATCGAAGCCTTCAGCCGAGAATCGCGCGAGGTGAACGCCGCCACTTGCCATTCATTGGTCGCGTGCGTCAGCGCTGCCGACAGGTCGTTGTCCTGGGCACCCTGGCCCGCGGTCAGCGGATTGAGGATGCCGAACGCCACGTTGTTCGGATCCAGGTGCTGTGCCGCCATGAAGGCGACATCGCTGCCGGGATTGTCGCCGTTCGGCCAGGAATCGCGCCGTGCCGCCTGCGGCTGCCCCTTCGGATAGGCCGAGCCGCGCTCCCAAGGCTGGCGATAGCGCACGCCGATGGTCTCGATGTGCTCAAGCCAGCGCTTCGACAGGAACGGATGCAGCGCCTTGCTGACACCGCCGATGCCGACACCTGGCGCGCGGGGATGCACGTCACAGTCGGCGATCGCGAGCTTCGACTGGTTCGGCGGCTGCGCGCCGGAGCGGTTCAGGACGTCAACGTTCATGTTTGCCTCCGGGCGATAGCCCGGTCCTCTGGCGTCATGGCCGGGCCTGTCCCGGCCATCATTTGCCGGTCTCCCTGAGCCGAACATAGGTCTTCAGCGGGTTGTCCGCCATGATCTTCCGGGCCAGCACCGGGTCAAGGCCATCGGGGATCGCGGCGGTGCCTTCGAATTGCCAGTGAGGATAGTCGGTAGAGAACAGCAGCAAGTCATCAGACTGCATGTGCTCCATGAACCGGGTGATGGTCGCGGATTCCGGCGGACCATCGAATGGCTGCAAAGTCAGACGTACCCGCTCACGTACGATCGTGGCAGGCGGGTCTGACACCCATGGCACTTCGTGGCGAAGCCCTTTCCAGAACTTGGTCAGCCGCCAGAGATAACCCGGCAACCAGGTGACCCCTGATTCCATCAGCACCACGATCAGCTGCGGGAACTTGGTGAACACACCCTCGCAGACCAGGCTGGTAAGCTGTGTCTGAAACGCCCCCGCCTGGTTGATGTAGTCCTCGCTCAGATAGCTCGACCATCCGACCGGCGAGTTGGCATGCCGATAGGTACTGCCGGCGTGGATGCCAATGGGCAGGCCGTGGCGCTCGGCGGCTGCGTAGATCGGCCAGTTCTGCCGCCGCCCGAGCGGCAGCTCGCCGGACACCAGCAGCATCACCTGCACGAACCGGCGGTCGGGCGCGCAGCGTTCGATCTCCTCCACCGCCAGCTCCGCATTCTGCTGTGGCACCACGATCGAGGCGCGCAGCCGGGGATCGCGATCCAGCCATTCGCGTGCGATCCAGTCGTTCACCGCGCGTGCCATGGCGGCGCCGAAATCCTCGCTGAACGTCGCCTGCACGCCATAGAGGCAATTGCAGATGGCAATCGTCGTGCCGAATGGGTCCAGCGCCTCCTTGCCCAACCGTTCCGCGGTGCTCGCCGGCTTGCCGCGCTCGTCGCGCCAGTCCGCGCGCGCGGTGAGCGGACTGTTGGCCGGGTAGGCGATCGTGTTCAGCTCATCGATGCCGCGGCGCACAATGGTCTCGCGCCACATCTCGTCGAGATACGGCATCAGCGCCGGGAAGCCGGGCATACTTGGATGCAGATCGCAGTCGATAATCGGCGACACAACCATGAGTGTGGCGGTGCTAGACCTTCACCAACAGGTCGGTACCTTCGACCTTCACCTCGAACACCTGCAGGTTTTCCTCGGCCGGCGCGCACAGCGCCTTGCCGGTCTTCACGTCGAACCGTGCGGCATGCAGCGGGCACTCGATGCAGCCGTCTTCCAGCCAGCCGTCCGACAACTGCGCGTATTCATGCGTGCAGATATTGTCCGTGGCGCGAAAGTCATTGTCGGGCAGGTGATACAGCGCGATCTCGCGGTCACCTACGCGCACCGCGTGGACCTGACCCTCGGCCACATCGCCGACACTTGCGACCCGCACCCAACCGGCTTCCGCCATCTTGCTCTCCCGAAGTTCGTTCATGCACCAACATGCCAGCCGTTGGGGAGGCGGCCAAGTCGGCGGTTGCCGCTCATAGCAGAAGGAACCTAAACTGCCTTGCGATTCGAGTGGATTGGCCATGCTGAGATTGCGTCCCCGGCGTTCGATCCCGTTCCTCCTGGTTCTGCTGTGCGGCACACCTTTCGCCGCGGCACAGAACGTGATGCTCAACGCACCAGGTCTGCTGCCGCCGAAGAAGGATGCCGGACCGCCGCCGCCACGTGCACAGCCATTGGTCTGGCCCCGGCTCGATGCCGGCGCAATTCTTTGCCGCACCGCGGACGATCTGGACCGGCATGCCTCCAACATGATTGCGCGCGTCGGTGGCGGCGACATTCAGTCAGCAGATTGCCACGCCATCGCGCAGCCGACCGGCGTGCAAATCGTCAGCCGAGAAGGACCCGGCAAGACGCAGGTAAGACTGAACGGTTCGGGAAACACCACCGGCTGGACCGACGTCTGGTTGCCCGACAAGGCGCCCGCTGCCCGCTAGTGCGCTCGCAATGACACGTCTCGCCGCCAACGCATGACCACTCACATCATCGTTGGAGCCGGGCAGGCCGGCGGCTGGGCCGCCATCGGGATGCGACAGGCAGGTTTCGACGGCCGCATCCTGTTGATCGGCGACGAAGCCTGGCGGCCGTACCAGCGTCCGCCACTTTCCAAGACGGTGCTCACCGAGGCGGTGGAACCGCCCATGATGTTTTTCCATACCGAGGAACGCTATGCCGAGCAGCGAATCGAATTGCTGCTAGGCGTCTCGGTCAGCGGAGTCGATCCGCAATCGCATCGTATCCGGCTCTCGGACGGACGCGATCTGGACTACCACCGGCTGCTGCTGACCATTGGCGGTCAGGCTCGCCGGTTACCGATACCCGGCGGTGACAAGGCGCTGTACCTGCGCACAATCGAGGACGCACATATCATTCGCGCGCGCCTGGCAAACGCAAGGCGCGTGGTCTGTATCGGCGCCGGGGTCATCGGTCTGGAAATCGCTTCCTCCGCGCGGACGCGCGGTTGCGACGTTACGGTACTCGAGGCACTGCCGAGCGCCATGGGCCGCAGCGTTTCGCCCGAAGGCGCTGCCTATGTTGAGTCGCTGCACCGCACCGCCGGAACAGCACTGCATTTCGGCGTCATTGTCGATGCCATCGAGGATGCGCGCGTGATCTGCCGCGACGGCAGTCACTATCCGGCTGATCTGGTGGTGGCCGGTGTCGGCATGCAGCGCAACCTCGCACTGGCGGACGCGGCCGGGCTGAGTTTGGAAGGCGGCATCGTGGTGGACGAGTTCGGTCGCACCAGCGCCCCGGATGTCTATGCCGCGGGCGACGTCACGGCATTTCATCATCCGGTGTTCAACCGCCGCATGCGGTTGGAGTCATGGCGCCACGCGCAAAATCAGGGCATCGCCGTGGGCAAGGCAATGTGTGGCGATACCACGCCCTACGACGACATTCCCTGGTTCTGGACCGACCAATACGGCGTCAATCTGCAAGTCGCCGGGCTGCCCGCTGAAGCTGCTCGGACCATTGTGCGTGCAGAAAACTTCACCTCGGTTCATCTCGACACCGAGGGCTGTGTCATCGGCGTTACCGCCGCGAATAATCCCCGCGACATCCGCGCCGGCCAGGCTCTGATCAAATCGCGCCAGCCGGTGGATGCGGCCCGGCTGGCCGATCCGGCTGTCCCGTTGCAAAGCCTGATTCAGCGATAGGTGAGGGTTAATCTGCGACGAAGCGAAAACTTCCGCCGCTATGTTCTACTCGCCCTAGCCCCGGCCAAGGATGATGATAGCCAATGACCTGCAGCTTCTCATCGGCCAAGCGCTCGAGCAGCCGCAGCCGTGTCGTGATGCCCTGTTGCGCTTCCACATCATAGGCACTCGCCGCTTCGGGGAATGCGTAGGACAGCGGATCGTGGAATGCCACGTCGCCGGTCAGGCACCAGCCGCCATCGAACAGGAACGACATGTGTCCGGGCGTGTGCCCCGGCGTCAGCCAGGCCTGCACGCCGGGCAGGAACGACTCGCCATCGCGCACAAACCGGATCCTGTCGCGTAACGGTAGCAGATGCTGCCGCACGCCGGCGATGCTCCGTTCGCGCCGCTCACCGGGCGGATTGCTCTCCCAATAGTCCATCTCCTGCTGCGACATGAATATCGTCGCATTCGGGAAATTCGGCGTACCGTCGTCGCGCATCGTCCCCCAGCAGTGATCGGAGTGCGCGTGTGTCAGTACAAGTGCATCGATCGTCGCGCGATCGATACCGGCCTGGCCCAGGCTGTCCAACAACTGGCCGCTGTCAGGGCCGAACAGTTTCGATGATCCCATGCCATTGTCGAACAGCACACGCCGGCCGCCGGTTTCCAGCAGCAGGCAGTTCTGCTCAACCCGCACGGCATCGGTAGGCAGGCCTGCCGCCGTCGCCGTGGCATCGAGGATTGCTTTGTCCGGCCCGCGGAACAGCTTCGCCACCGCCGGCAAAGTGAGAGGACCGTCCGAGACTATTGTCGCGGCGGCATCGCCGATTTGAAACCGATGGATCATCCGATCGCCTGTCTCCATGCGCCAATCATCAGGGCGTGCCCGCCGCCGGCGCGCGAGTCACGCGCGATCGCGTCGGTGACACGCAGCACCAGCACGGGCTTGTCCGCCGCCAGTGCGAGCAGATAACGGAAGCCAAGCGCGTTGCCCGGCAATGGCGCGCCGGTTGCACATGTGACGGTGAAGCCGAGCTTGGACAGACCGGCCACGACGAAGGAAAACGTTTTCGATCCCTCCGGCGCGTCCAACGTGAGAATCAGTCGATCGGGATGCGTCTCGGTCAGGTGCTCCAGCGGCTTGGCAAGCACCCAATAGATGATTGGCCCGGCGTCCGGTTCCCCGGCGCGGGTTTCGCCGACGATGCGCAGACCGAAGTCGGCGCGCGCAAGCAGCAGATTTGCAGTCGGCGCCAGCACGCCATCGTCGTTGATGGCTGGGATCAATCCTTCCTCGGCCCGGCCCGTACTGACCGCGTCTGCCACCGCGGCGACGTTGTTGAATGGTACCGCCCGATCAAAGCCGGGCGCGCGCATCCGTACCGTTTCGGCTGCCTTGGCGGCGGTTTCGTCCGCTCGACCGACATACGCCAGGTCAGAGGCGTAAGCCGTGCTTGCCGTCAGCGAAAGCAGCGCCGCGAGGAGACCAACAGGCCGCATCATGCCAGAGGCGCGCAGGCGCGTTCCAGCCACTGTCGCACCGAGCCCTCGAGTTGCGGCCCTATTTCGCGCAATACGCGCGCATGGTAGCCGTTCAGCCATTCAAGTTCTGCCGGGGCGAACAGTGACGGCACCAGCAGTTGCCGATCGAACGGCGCCAGCGTCAGCGTCTCGAACCGCAGGAATGGCTTGCTCGCACTCGGCAGTTCCGCTGGCTGCACCAGCAACAGGTTTTCCAACCTGATGCCGTGCGAGCCCGGCAGATAATAGCCAGGCTCGTTCGACAAGATCATGCCGGACTCTATCGGCACTGGCCGCGCCAGACGCGATAGGCTCACCGGCCCCTCATGCACCGACAGATAGCTGCCGACGCCGTGCCCTGTGCCGTGGTCGTAGTCGAGCCCCACCTGCCACAGCGCGCGCCGCGCGAACGCATCCAGGTGTGCCCCCCCAACACCGCGCGGGAACACCAGCATAGCAATGGCGATGTGGCCTTGCATGACGCGCGTCACCTGTTCTCGCAGTGCGCGCGGCGGCTCTCCTGGACCGGTCCAGACCGTCCGGGTGATGTCCGTGGTGCCGTCGAGATACTGCGCGCCGGAATTGCTCAGGTAGGCCTCGTTTGCCTGTATCGGCCGGTTGGTCTCCTCGGAGACGCGGTAATGGATGATCGCACCGTGCTCACCGGCACCGGAGATCGCCGGAAAACTCTCGCCGCGGAACCACTGCACCTGCTGTCGCAGCGACAGCAGCTTTGCTGCCGCCGAGATCTCGGTTTCGCCGCCGCGCGTGCCGGCGTCGGAGAGGAAATGCAGGAAGCGGCAAACCGCGACCGCGTCCCGCGCGTGAGCATTGCGCGTGCCCTGCTGCTCGACCGGGTTCTTGCAGGCTTTGGGCAACAGGCAGGGATCCGGACCGGCTACCACGATGGCGCCTGCAGTGCGCAGCAATTGCGCGAGCCTGACCGCTGAGCCGCTGGCATCGACGCGTACTCGTTTGCCTGCCAGCCGCTGCAGCGCCGGCTCAAGCGCCTCACGTCCCGCTACCGAAACGGTGTTGCCCAGCCAGGCGCGGGTCGCCTCGGGCAGCTTGGCGGGATCCATGAACAGCTCGGTGCCGCCATCCGCATGGATAATGGCAAAGCCCAGCGCGAATGGCGTGAACGGCACGTCGGCGCCACGAATGTTCAACAGCCACGCTATCGAGGCCGGGTCACTAACAACTGCGGCATCCTGCTTGCCCTCCCGCAGCAGGGCGGCGATCTGCTCGCGCTTTTCCCCGGCGCTGCGCCCGGCGTAACCCAGGCTGTGCGGCTCGGCCGGCGCCCGCGGCGGTGGCGGCCGATCGTCCCACACCGCATCGAGCGGGTTGTTCGCGACCGGCTGCATAGCAAGGCCGGCATCAGTGTAACGTGCGAGCCCCTCCTCGGCGAACAGCCAGGGGTCGTAGCCAATCCGTGCGCCGGCCATCGCATTGGCGGCGATCCAGCCGGGGGGCGGTTCTTCGGTTATGTGCCGCCGTTCCCAAAGATCCGCATCAGTCTGCGCGGCCAGTTGCAGAGTGTAGCGGCCATCGGTGAAAACGGCCGCCTTGTCCAACAGCACTACAGCAATGCCGGCGCTACCGGTAAAGCCAGTCAGCCAGGCCAGGCGCTCCGCCGAGGCGGGGACATACTCGCCCAGATGTTCGTCGGCGCGCGGCACAATGAAGCCGTCCAGACCCTGCCGCCGAAGCTCGTCGCGCAACTTTGTGAGCCGTTCCCGGTAGGTGGTGGTCATTTTCGGCCTTTCGTAGTGAGGCTAGCGCCTTATTCATAACTTCCGCCTGACGCATGCGTCTGCTGCAGAGCTGCGCGGGCAAATCGGCAATTATCCACAGTCGCAATGAGGGTTATATTGCGCTGCACCATCTGCCGGGAGCGCTCCGCCACGGTGACGCCGCGCTTGCTCCGGCCTTTCGATTGGAATGACAGAGATGAACGCACCCGTCACCAAGGATCAACTGGCTTTCTCGCTGGGCCATCGCTCCTACATCGGCCCTGCATACGAAGATGTGCAGCGCGCATCCGTTAACCAGGGTGTCCAGCAGGCGACCAGCTTCTTCCGCCGCATCGTCAACGCGATTTCCGCGTGGCGGCAGCGCCAGGAAGTGCTGCGCGAAATGCAGATGATGACCGACCACGAACTCGCGGACATCGGCCTGTCTCGTGGCGATCTGGCCCGCGTATTCGACCCGGTGTTCGCCGAGGATCATCGTCGCGGCCACGATTACGTCGCTTACTGACCGGCCGGACGCCGCATCACCAGCGTCGTCCACTCGCCATTCTGAACGCTTCGATCAAGGTGCAGGCCATGGCGGCGGTGCGCCGCCAGCACGGCCCGCGCTTGCGAGCGGAGCAATCCCGACAGGATAGCCGTCCCGCCGGGGGCCAACCAAACCGATAGCTGCCACGCCATCTGGCACAGCGGACGTGCAAGGATGTTAGCGAACACCAGGTCGTACGGGGCGCCAGCCCGAACAACCCGGTGTCGCCAGCCGTCCGCGAGCCGGAACCGGATCAGCCGCCCAAGCTGATTGTCGGCCGCGTTACGGCGCGCCACCTTTACCGACCATGGCTCGATGTCAGCCGCCAGCACGGGACGATGCAGGAGCCGTGCCGCGGCCATCGCCAGGATCCCCGAACCTGTACCCAGATCCAGAATGCGTCGCGGACGCCGCCGCACTACAAGCTCAAAGGCCTCAAGGCAGCCTCGGGTCGAGCCGTGCTCGCCCGAGCCGAACGCCAGCCCCGCGTCCAGTGTCAGGGTGATCCGTCCGGGCGCTGCCGGACCCCGCAGATGGGTCCCGCGCACGGCGAAGCGTTGCCCGATCCGTTGCTCCGGGAAGCTGGCGTAGCTGCGAGCCAGCCAGCCCTCGGCGGCCGTGGCGACCCTGCGCAATGTCGCGCTGGCCCCGCTGAGCGCCGCAGCCAGCGACAACGCGCCGGCCAGTTCGGTTTCACTCTCGCCGACCGGCTTCACCCCCTCGACCCGCCAGTCACCGTTTCGCTGATCGCGGAAGAATCCTACCGTGGCGCAAACCGAGCCGAGCGCCGCCTCGTAAGCCTCCAGCGCGGCCTCGGGCACATCGACCGACACCGTCTCCAGAAGCCGGGGGCGCTGACGCACGCGTTCAGGCCTTCTCGACAAACCGATCCAGCACCCGCTTGTCGCCGGCCTTGTCGAAGGCGACGTCAAGCCTGTCGTCCTCGGCCGAGGTGACCGTGCCGTAGCCGAACTTCTGGTGGAACACTCGTGCGCCAACCGGGATCGCGTCGCTGCGCGCCGGTCGCGCCGGCTTCTCCCACACATCGATCGTGCGTGGCCGGCGCGCCACCAGCGGGAATTGTCCGGTGAATGTAGTCGCCGCCAGAACCCGTGCGTCGCGCGCGAGCGCCGCGGAGCCGGTTCGCTCCACGTCGGCGTCCGGCAATTCCTCGATGAAGCGGCTCGGAATACTGGTCTGCCAGTTGGCATAAACGCGCCGGTTGGCTGCATGCGACACGATGGCGCGACGACGTGCTCTGGTCAGGCCAACATAGGCCAGCCGCCGCTCCTCCTCGAGAGACTTCACCCCGCCCTCGTCGAGCGCCCGCTGGTTGGGAAACAACCCTTCTTCCCAACCCGGCAGGAACACCGTGTCGAACTCAAGGCCCTTCGCTCCATGCAGCGTCATCAGGCTGATGCGGTCACCCTCGGCTGCCTCGTCGTTCTCCATCACCAGCGATACATGATCGAGAAATCCAGCCAGCGTTTCGAAATCTGCCAACGCGCGCACCAGTTCCTTGAGGTTTTCCAGCCGCCCCGGTGCCTCGGGCGATTTGTCCTGCTGCCACATCCCGGTGTAGCCGCTCTCGTCCAGCAGCGTTGCAACGGTGAGCACGTGGCCCTCGGTTTCCAGCATCGCACGCCAGCGCCCAAAGTCGCGCAGCAGCGTGCCGACGCTCTCTTTTACCCGTCCTTTCAATGCGCCACTTGCCGCCAGCTTTGCTGCTGCCTCCATAAGCGGCACACCGTCGGCTCGTGCCGCCTCGTGCATTGAACGCAGTGCGACCTCGCCAACGCCGCGCCGCGGCACATTGACGATGCGTTCGAACGCCAGGTCATCCGCCGGCTGCGCCAACAATCGCATATACGCAATCGCGTCGCGGATCTCTTGCCGTTCGTAGAACCGTAGTCCGCCGACGACACGATACGGCAAGCCTAACGTGATGAGCCGCTCCTCGAAGGCACGCGTCTGGAACCCGGCGCGCACCAAGACCGCCATTTCGGCCAGCGGTTCGCCCTGGCGGCGAAGCGCTTCAATGCGATCGCCGACCATGCGGGCCTCTTCATCCGAGTCCCACAGGCCGACGACGGTGACACGCTCACCATCAGCATCCTGCCGCCCTGGCCGCAAGGTCTTGCCCAGCCGTCCCTCGTTGTGCGCGATCAGCGCCGAGGCAGCAGCGAGTATCGGTGCAGTGGACCGGTAATTCGCTTCCAGCCGGACGATTTTCGCTCCGGGGAAATCCTGCTCGAAGCGCAGGATGTTCTCGACTTCCGCGCCACGCCACGAATAGATCGACTGATCATCATCGCCGACGCAGCAGATGTTGCGGTGCGCCTGTGCCAACAAGCGCAGCCAGAGATACTGCACCAGATTGGTGTCCTGATACTCATCGACCAGGATGTAGCGGAACGTGCGATGATACTGCGCCAGGATTTCCGGTTGATCGCGCAGCAGGTCCGTCACGTGCAGCAGAAGGTCGCCAAAGTCCGCTGCGTTCAGCGCGCGCAGTCGTGCCTGATAAGCCGTGTACAGTTCGCGCGCCCGCCCCCCGGCAAAATCGGTATCGTCCTGCCGAGTAACACGCGCCGGCGCCAGGCCACGATCCTTCCATCGCTGGATCACCGCCATCAGCGCCTGCGGCACCCACCGCTTGGTGTCGATCCGCTCGGCTTCCATTACCTGCTTGAGCAGGCGCAGCTGATCGTCGGTGTCCAGGATCGAGAAGTTCGACGTCAAGCCGACTTGCTCGGCATGCCGGCGCAGCATGCGGGCGCATAGCGCATGGAACGTGCCCAGCCAAAGCCCTTCCACAGGGCGTCCGAGAATTGCACCGACCCGCTCGCGCATCTCGCGCGCCGCTTTGTTGGTAAAGGTCACCGCAAGCACCTGCCCGGGATAGGCGCGGCCCGTCATCAGGATATGGGCGAACCGTGTCGTCAGCACGCGGGTCTTGCCGGTTCCCGCCCCCGCCAGCACCAGCAAAGGTCCGTCCACCGTTTCCACGGCTTCGCGCTGCTCGGTGTTGAGACGGGTCAGGTAGTCGGTCATGGCTCGGATATACGATTTGGCGCCGGTTCGGGCCAAATCATCCGGCGGTCGCTCGCACCCCCAAAATGTGCGCGATCGCGTAAGTCAGTTCCGGACGGTTCAGCGTGTAGAAGTGGAACTCATCAACTCCATTCGCCTGCAACAGCCGCACCTGCTCGGCAGTCACCACCGCCGCCACCATCCGCCTGGTTTCCGGGTCGTCGTCCAGTCCGTCGAACATATGGCCGAGCCAGTCCGGCACGCTCGCGCCCGACAGCGCCGACATTTTCTTGAGACCGGCCAGGTTGGTCACCGGCATGATGCCCGGCACGATCGGTGCCGTGATGCCGGCCGCCAGGCATAGATCAAGGAAGCGGAGGAATACGCCGGTATCGAAGAAGAAATTGGTGATTGCCCGATTGGCGCCGGCATCCAGCTTGCGCTTCAGGTTGTCGAGATCGCCCACGCGCGATGGCGCCTGCGGATGCATCTCGGGATAGGCCGCCACCGAGATTTCGAAGGGTGCTACCTGTTTCAGCCCGGCCACCAGGTCCACCGCGAACTGATACCCCTCGGGATGTGGCGCGTAGGCCTCACCGGGTGGCGGATCGCCGCGCAGCGCGACAATGTGACGTACTCCTGCTTCCCAGTACTGCCGCGCCACGTCGTCCACTTCGGCGCGGTTGGAGCCGACGCAGGTCAGATGCGCTGCCGGTATCAGTCTGGTCTCTTGCAGAATCCGGCTCACGGTGGCGTGGGTGCGCACACGCGTGCCGCCGCCCGCTCCGTAGGTCACCGAGACGAAGCGCGGTGCGAGCGGCTCCAGGCGCCGGATGCAGGTCCACAATTGTTGCTCCAGGGCCTCGGTCCTGGGCGGAAAAAACTCGAATGAAAGCAATGGCGGTGGATGCATGGCTCCGCGCGTCGGTAGGGCGGCAAACCGCGGTCCTGTCAGCCAGCGCTCCAGCGTCGCCGGCTCCGTGCCCAGTGTCTCTTCCGGGAGAGCGTTCATGGCCACCTGTTTCCGCGCCTTCACCCGCGAAGGCAAGGCTTTCCAACATCGCGAGAGCAACGTTGCGCAACACGCTGGCCCACCTTAGAGTCAGCGAGCGAGAGTTCCCACTGGGCAACAAGGATGCCATGAGCTGCCCCTCCGCCCTGGTCCGGCAGCGCGACCGACACTTGTGCTTCATCCGAGGAAAATGATGCGAGCCGCCTCTCTTCGTCACCTTCCGGTGATCATGGCTATGCTGCTGCTTGGTTCGCTTGGCGGCTGCGCTACGCCGCCGCCTGCCAGCGACCCGGATGCGGTCGCTGATTATAATGAGACCAACGACCCGATCGAGCCGACGAACCGAGCGATCTACGCGTTCAATAACGGCCTCGACACGGTCCTGCTGAAGCCGGCGGCGCAGGCATACCGCTTTGTGCTCCCGCAGCCGGTGCGCACCGGCATCCACAATGTGTTGAACAACCTCAGCACCCCGGTCGAACTCAGCAATGACATGCTCGAGGGCAAGCCACGCCGTGCCGGCGACACCACCATGCGCTTCCTGATCAACACCACAGTGGGTGTTGTCGGGTTCTTCGACGTCGCCAAGGACTGGGGCTACCCGGATCATGACAACGACTTCGGTGTCACCCTGGCGTTGTGGGGCGTGCCGGATGGGCCTTATCTGTTTCTGCCGGTATTCGGTCCTTCCGGTCCGCGCGATGCCATCGGGCTTGGCGTCAATGCCGCGATGGATCCTTTCAACTGGGTGGGGCAGGGCGCCGCGGTGCGGGCGCTTGACTGGTCGCGCTTTGGCTTAAACGCGCTCGACCAGCGCGAACGCCATCTGGATGACATCGATAGCATCCAGAAGACGGCTCTTGACCCGTATGCGACCTTTCGCAGTCTATATCGACAGCATCGGGCTTCTGCGATTGAGAGCGCTCGCAACGACAATCGTGCCACAATTCCGGTGTGGTTTCCCCAATACGCCAAACCGGACAACTTCACATATTCGCCAGCCGGTTCGCCGGCTCATTGATTGAGGCCGCCAGAACACACCATGCCAAAGCGCCGAAATTTCATGATCCTGGCCACCGTCGCGCTGCTGCCAACAGCCCGCATCGCGCATGCCCAAGGGGTAACGCAGCGCGGCAACGACTTCATCAAGGGTGTCGGCGATCAACTGGTCGCCGTGGTGAACGGCGCGGACCCTGAACAACAGAAGCGCCAGAAGCTGACGCAAATCGTCGATGGCTCGGTCGATGTGGATGGCGTGGCGAAGTTCTGCCTCGGCCGTTTTTGGCGCAGTGCGTCGCCGCAACAGCAGCAGAACTATATGGCTCTGTTCCACCAGGTGTTGGTGAACAACATCACCAGCAAACTTGGCGAGTATCGCGGCGTGCATTTCACAATGGTTCGCGCGCAGCAGCGCGACGACACCGTGGTGGTCTCCACCATCGTGGAGCGGCCGAACAATCCGCCAACCAACGTCGACTGGATCGTCAGCAATGCCGCGAGCGATCCGAAGATCATAGACGTTGTCGCGGAAGGCACCTCGCTGCGCCTGACGCAGCGAAGCGATTACGCGTCATATCTCAGCCACAACAACGAGAGTATCGACGCGCTGCTCAACGCGATGCGCCAGCAGGTGGCGCAGGCGGGCTGACCACACTCTCATACATCACCATCCGGTGGCCCTGCTGGATGAAGGCTTCGCATTCCGTCATGCCGATACCGCCCAGCACCATGCGCGAGGCGAAATTGTTCTCGCGTGCCACTGCCACGATGCGGGGGAGGCAAGCCTGCTGGTGACCGAATCGTAGCGCGGCGGCCGCGGCCTCGCGCGCAAGCCCGCGGCCTTGCGCCTCAGGCCATAGCGCAAAGCGCAAAGCAACGCCGCGACGGTCCGGCCGCGGCTCCAGTCCAGTCATGCCGGCGAACAGTCCGGCTTCGCGGATCGACCAGATGCCGAACCCGTTGGCACCCCACGCCACAACATCGTCAGCCAGTTCGTCGGCGGTTTGCTGCGGCGTTCGTACACCGCCTAGCATGATCGCGAATACCCGTGGATCAGCCTTGATGGCTCGCAGGTCCGGCAGATCGGCGCCACTCACCGGCGCCAGCGTCAGCCGCGCCGTGCGCAATACCCACAGCGGGCTCATGCCAGCCGCCCGTCGGTAGCGTCAGTCGCGGTAGCTCGGATCGATGCCGTCGAGCAGGCGAAGATATGCGGGCCACTCAGCCGATGCCCGCCCCCTGTCATGGAGTTCATACTGTGCGGCAACGTGCTCGCAGATCTCCGGCGCGATCTCCAGCACCGGCTGGCTGCTCGACTCCATCATCAACTGTATCCGCGCCGCGCGGACGAATTCCTTCATCAGGCTGAACGCCTCGCGCGCCGTGACGCCGACCGTGGTCACCCCATGATGGCGCATCACCAGGGCGCGGTTCTTGCCGAGCGCAGTAACGATGCGCTCGCGCTCATCAAAGCTGTCGGTCAGGCCTTCGTAGTCATGGTAGCCGACACGTTGGTAGAACCGCATGGCACTCTGCGACAACGGGCGCAGCCCGTTCTTCAGGCCGGATATTGCCACGCCCTCGTCAGGGTGAACGTGCACCGAACAGTTCACATCCGCCCGGCCGCGCAGCACGCCGCTGTGCAAAGTGAACCCCGGCCTGTTAACCCCGGATCGCTCATCCAGATCGTCGTCCATGCTGACTTCGACCAGATTCGAAGCGGTCACCTCGGTGTACAGCAGCTCGTGCCGTTTGATCAGGAAGTGGCGCGGGTTGGAGGGACACCGCATCGCTGCGTGGTTGAAGATCACGTCGCCCCAGCCGTGCTGCGCCAGCAGGCGATACACCGCAGCGAGATCGACGCGTGCCTGCCTGTCGGCGTCGGTAGTGGATGTGGCAGCAGTATCGATATCCATCGACCGCTCTTCCGTTGAGTCTCGCCGCTATTTAGCGGCTTGCGGGCATCCCGCGCAAACAGTCGATGGAGGGCTCCGCGCCTTGCGGGTGCGGTTTCCGGTTCAGCCAGCGACTGGTTGCCAGGCTTTGTTGCCTACGCGGCAGGCAAGGCGCTCGAACCGATATCGCCGAGCATTTGCCTCGATCTCCTCTGCGTAGCTGCGGCACCAGCCACGGTGTGACGACTGCATCGTGCGGGTGGGCCGTACTGTGCCACTCATCCCGCCCACATCGTCACGCCACGGCAGTGCCTGCCCACTCGGTGTCGATTCCAGCGCCGACTGCCGCGCCGCAGAGCGCAGTCGCTCGGTCTCTGCCGGCAGCGCAGGCTCTGCCGTGGCGAACCCGGTCAGGCTGATCGATGTGACCGTGCCGTTCTCTGTTTCGTCATCGCGGCGGACGAAATAATTGACGGCAGGTGCATAATAGAAGCTGCGGGTCAGCGCCGGCGTCAGCGGCTGAGTTGTCAGCGTGCAATCCACTCGAAACGTGTCGAATGCGCCGGCAGGCGTTGCGATGCGTGCGGTTCCATTGGTTCGGCAACTCCACGTCTCGGCCACCGTGGTTGCCACGCCGGTTCCGCTGTCCGCGAGGCGCCGCTCGGCATCGAACACCACAACCCGGCCGGCCGACAACGGAAATATAGACGTCGGCGACGCTGCAAATCGTCGCTCGCCGCGTACCGTGCCACCGTGCCATGCGATCCTTGGAGCCAGCACGTCGACGAATGTCGTGTATGCAAAGTCGTCTTGACCGTGCCACTGCACCGTTCCGGCAGACAGTGCCGTTACGCGTTCCATGCGGCCGTCATCGAATGCGAACGTGTCGCCGACAGCAAGGTGCGGTGGCGGGACCGGCGGCTGCACGGGCCCTGCCTCTTGATGTGCACATCCGGATGCTGCAAGTGCAGCGGCAAGCAAGATCGCTGATCGCATTGGAGATTATCGCCTGATATGTGTTGGTTGCGGACCCCGCATCAAGGTGTATTCGACATTCCATGGCCCATCGGGTTCCCGGCAGGCCAATCCATAAATGACCTTCGCATCCTGCTGCGGACTGCCAATCGACTCACGATACTCGCGGCAGAACGTATTGTTCGCGTGGTATGTGCGCAGTGGCTCGACTACGATCGTCTGCTCGGCATCAGCATCGTTCCAAGTCACGGACTGACCGCTTTGGGTATGCTCGAGCGTCGTCTGCAACAGGCGATACATCGACTGCTCCTGACGCCCGTCTGTGGACGGCGTGAACTTGACGAACTGACCGATGCCGATGCCAAACATCAGCGCGACGCCCGCAGCAAGAGCCTGCGACCACTGAAGGGCACCAGGGAAACGTCGGTGACGAGGAGGGCGGGGTTCGACAGCGGCCGCAAGCAGCGGGGGAGTTGCTAACGCTGCCTGCTGCGATCGCCTGCTGCTCCACGCCCGCAGCGCGGTGTCCATTCGGCGCACTTCGGCAACTCTTCGTTGTAGATCCGGATCGCCCGTCAGGGTAGCTTGAAATTCGCGCACTTCATGACTGTCGAGCTCTCCATCGACATAGGCGCCGACAGTTTCATCGTCATAGTGTTTCATGGTATTGTTTCACGCGCTTGTTTTGCACAGTCATCGTTGGCGGAAGCGGACCCATTCATCAGACGCTTCAGACCCGAACGAGCACGGGCCAGTCTGCTCATCACAGTGCCAACTGGAATATCGAGTGCCTCGGCAGCCTGCGCATATGTGAATTCCTCCACACATATGAGCAGCAAGACGGCGCGCTGTTCCTCGGGGAGCAACTGTAGTGCTGCGTCGACCGCACCGAGTGTGAGCGCCGCCAAGGTTGTGTTCTCTCCACCGGTTTCCGTTGGCGTTCCGGCCCATATCATGTCGGCATAATGGCGCCGTACACGCTGCGCCTTCTGTATATCAAGCCAAACGTTGCGCATTATCCGGAACATCCAGGCAGCAACCGACGATGGTTCTTGTGCCAGGTCGCGCCAGGCAGCGAATGCCCTGAGCAGGGTTTCCTGCACCAGATCCTCGGCCTGTTGTCTGCTGCCGGTCAGAGAGTTGGCAAAGCGATTCAGTCGAGGAAGCAGCAAGACCAGGTCAGCATCCGCCAGTCCATCGGTCGATTGATTCATGACTCCGTGGGACGCGCACGGAGCGGAAGTATTCCGCGTCGATCTGAGCTTTGTTTCCGTACTTGCCGTCGTTCGGTGCTTTCAAGGTGTGAGGGAATAAACCACCGCTTCAGTCGTTATGGTTTCTGTAAGGCAGGAAGTTTGAGGGCCGCCCCGGTAGCAGGCGCACGCGGATTACGCGAGCGTGCGATGGTGATTTTGGAATTCCTGCCAATTCAACTGTGGGTATCTGAGGAGAAGCCAATGTCTCTTGCGCGCAAATTCTCTACATGCACGTCACTTACAAGAGTTCAGCGACGAGGAGCGGCAATCACGCGGCCATAAGCCCTGGCTGATCATTTCTGCTGGGGCTTGCGCGCTTGCAATCGTCGCGACGCCTGTTCGCTTCGACTTGCCCTCGCAAAGCTGGCAGGTCCAGAGCGCCTTCGCCGACCGCGGCGATAGCAATGGTGGTGGTGGTGGCGGAGGTGGCGGCGGCGGTGGCGGCGGCAATGGTGGCGGCGGAGACCACAGCGGCGGCGGTGGCGGAAGCAGCGGCAACGGCGGCGGGAGCGGCGGCGGTAGCAGCGGTGGTGGTGGCGGCGGAAGTAGCGGCAACGGCGGCGGTGGCAGCAGCGGCAACGGTGGCGGCGGAAGCAGCGGCAATGGCGGCGGTGGAAGCGGTAGTGGCAGTAGCAGTAGCGGCGGCGGAACCGGGAGCAGTAGTAGCGGGGGCAGCGGTCAAGGCTCGCATGGCGGCGTTGCCGGGGACCACACCGCACATGCAGCCGGCCGTGACGATGGTGGCAGAGGCCAGGCCGCAATGGGTGGGCGCGGCGGTCCCGCCGGGGACGACGATCCCGCCGGGCACAATGCCCACGACCGTAATGATGTGGCCGGCCATCACGACCTCGCCGACCACGACAGAGATGACGCCAAGGCTGCTACGGCGGCGGGCAGGGGCGATCTCGACAAGGTCGCCGCAGCATCGACCGGCGCACTGGGAGGGCTTGGACTCGGACCCAGCCTCTCAGCGAAGGACGAAGCAACCGCGATGGAGCATGGCTGGAGCCGTTGACTGCGCAGTTAATGAAGCAGGCGAAGTCGATAGCTTCGCCTGCATCAGGCTGGCAGAGAGTATCCGGGAGAGTCAGCGCGCCAACGGCCGGTATTTGATCCGGTGCGGCTCCGTCGCATCGGCTCCTAGCCGACGCCGCTTGTCCTCTTCATACGCCTCGAAGTTGCCCTCGAACCATTCGACATGGCTGTCGCCCTCAAACGCCAGGATGTGAGTTGCGAGACGATCGAGGAACCAGCGGTCGTGGCTGATGATCACCGCGCAGCCGGCGAATTCGGTCAGCGCGTCCTCCAGCGCACGCAGCGTATCCACGTCAAGGTCATTCGTTGGTTCGTCCAGCAAAATGACGTTGTGTTCGATCTTCAGCATCTTTGCCAGATGCACCCGGTTGCGCTCGCCGCCTGACAGGATGCCGACCTTCTTCTGCTGATCCGGACCTTTGAAATTGAACCAGCTCACATACGCGCGCGACGGGACGGCGCGTTTGCCGAGATAGATCGTGTCCTCGCCGCCGCTGATCTCCTGCCACACCGTGTTGTCCGAGCTCAGGCGGTCGCGCGACTGATCGACATAGCCGAGCTTCACCGTCTCCCCGACGCGCAGGCTGCCGTCATCCGGCTGTTCCTGGCCGATGATCATACGGAACAGTGTGGTCTTGCCGGCGCCGTTCGGCCCGATCACGCCGACGATACCGCCGGGAGGCAGCTTGAACGACAAATCGTCGATCAGCAGGTTATTGCCATAGCCTTTGCGCACCCCTTCCGCCTCGATCACCACGTTGCCGAGACGGGGACCCGGCGGGATGGCAATTTCAGCCACGCCGGCAGCCAGCTCCTGCGACTTTGCCAGCAACTCCTCGTAACGCTGGATGCGCGCGCGGTTCTTCGCCTGACGCGCACGCGGTGAAGCAGCGATCCATTCCTGCTCCATCGCCAGTGCCCGCTGCCGCGCGCTTTCTTCCTTCTCTTCCTGCGACAGGCGCTTGCGCTTTTGTTCGAGCCACGACGAGTAGTTGCCTTCGAACGGATAACCGCGACCACGTTCGATCTCCAGGATCCAGCCGGTGACATTGTCGAGGAAGTAGCGATCGTGCGTCACCACCATGACGGTGCCGGCATAGTCGCGCAGCGTGTGCTCCAGCCACGCGACGCTTTCCGCATCCAGATGGTTGGTCGGTTCGTCAAGCAGCAGCAGGTCCGGCTTTTCCAGCAGCAACCGGCACAACGCGACGCGGCGCCGCTCGCCGCCGGACAGCGTGGTGACGGCGACATCCGCCGGCGGACAGCGCAGCGCGTCGAGCGCGATATCGACTCGCCGATCGAGGTCCCAGCCTTCCTCGGCATCGATCTTGGTCTGCAGGTCTGCCTGTTCAGCCAGCAGATCATTCATCTCATCGTCGCTCATCGGTTCGGCGAATTTCATCGAGATTTCGTTGAACCGGTTGAGTGTTGCCTTCAGCTCAGCGAATGCTTGCTCGACGTTTTCGCCAACCGTCTTGTCCGGATCCAGTTGCGGCTCCTGTTCCAGGTAACCGACGCGTGCGCCTTCCGCTGCCCAGGCCTCGCCGCCGAATTCCTTGTCGAGCCCGGCCATGATCTTGAGCAGCGTGGATTTACCGGCGCCGTTGATGCCCAGCACGCCAATCTTCACGCCGGGCAGGAAGGCAAGTGTGACGCCTTTGAAGACCTCGCGCCCGCCAGGATATGCCTTGGTCAGATCCTTCATCACATAGACGTATTGATAGGCCGGCATCCTGTTGGAATCCTTGCTCAGTTTCGCGCGAGTGCAGCTCCCCCGCGCGCCCCGCTAGGCGATGGCGCGCTGACGGAATTCGGGATCGTTCAGGCTGATCTCCTTGCCGGCGTAATCGTCCGCCGCCTGCGTGCACAGATATACAATACCTTGGGCCGGTAATGCGACAGGGGTCAGCTTCTCGCGCGGTATCTCGCTGATGATGTTCAACCTCGATGCGCGGATCTTCACCTGCATATCGGTATCCGTGGTGCCGGGCTGGAAGCCGAACACGCGGATGCCGGCGGCGCCGTGCTCCAGGGCGATGGCGCGTGTCACCATCGCGAGGCCTGCCTTGCCGCTGCAATACGCGTTCCAGCCTTCCAGCGGACGCAGCGCCGCTCCAGACGACACATTGACGATAGTGCCTCCGCCGCGTTCCAGCATGCCGGACAGCACCGAACGGATCGCATAATACGCGCCGATCAGGTTGATCTCGATGTTGCGGGCCCACTCCCTGGGGTCGCTGTCCGCGGTCAGGCTGATCGGTTCAATGACACCGGCATTGTTCACCAGGATGTCCGGAGGACCGAGGCGCCGCGCGGTTTCCTGCGCCACATGCTGGCACGCGTCGTAGTCGGAGACGTCGCATTCAAATGCCGCCGCCTTGCCGCCCCTGGCCGCGATCTGCTGCGCATGCGCGTTCACCTGCGCACCGTTGCGCGCAGTCAGCATCACCGCGGCGCCGGCTTCTGCCAGCGCGATCGCGGCTGCCTCGCCGATGCCGCAACTCGCACCCGTTACGATTGCAACTTTCCCCGCCAGTGCCTGCATTGCCGTGCCTCCAGTCCCGATTGCGGCGCACTATGGCATGCGCCGGGCATTGGACAAGCTAGGCTACCGGTGAGTATCCTTGCGGCAACGATGCGCCGGAGGAAAGCCTGAATGCCGAGTTGGAACGACTCCACGAAGACTATCGCCGGGACAACGATGCACCTGTCGCGCGGTGGCAGTGGCCGGCCGGTGCTGGTGCTGCATCATGACATCGGCACACTGGACCGGTTGCCGTTCTATGATACGCTGGCGCAGAGCTTCGACGTGCTCGTGCCGCATCATCCCGGGTGGGGGAAATCGGAACGGCCGCAATGGCTGCGCAGCGTACGCGATATCGCGGCCATGCACAGTTGGCTGCTCGGCGAACTCAACCTGAGCGATGTGTCGCTGGTCGGGCTCGGCTTCGGTGGTTGGGTCGCCGCCGAGATGGCAAGCCAGGCGCCGAAAGCCTACCGCAAGCTGGTGCTGGTCGGCGCGATGGGGATCAATCCGCCAGGCGGCTATATCGCGGATCAGGCAATCGTCTCGTACATCGACTATCCGAAGGCCGGGTTTCACGATGAAGCGGCATTCAACCGCGTCTATGGCGATATATCCACAGACCAGCTCGAGCAGTGGGACATCTGCCGCGAGATGGTGTTCCGCACGGCCTGGAAGCCGTACATGTACAGCCAGACGCTACCGCACCTGCTCGGTGGCATCCGTGCGCCCGCTCTGGTCGTGTGGGGCGACGATGACAAGCATGTGCCGAAGAGCGCTGGCGAGGTCTATGCCAAGATGCTGCCCAACGCGCGGCTGGAGACCGTCGGCGCCTGTGGGCACTATGTCGATATGGAGAAGCCCGACGAGCTGGCAAAACTCGTCACGACGTTCGTCAACGCGAACTGAAGGAAGCGCACCATGCATCTGATGTATTTCACCGAGCAGCCGATGGCCGCATATGACTCGCATGCCGGCCTGAAGTACGGCGCGACGGCTCTTACCTTCTCCAACAGCCACTTCGACCCGGTGTCGGGTAGTCAGCTGTATAACGAGTTCCTCGAAGAATACATCATGGCCGACGAGTGGGGCGTCGACGGCATCATGCTGAACGAGCATCACAATGCGCCGTTCTGCATGCAGGCGCGCACCAACATGTTCGGTGCGATCCTCGCTGCCGTGACCAAGAATGCGAAAATCGTGTTCCTCGGCAATCCGCTGCCGTTGTCGGACAATCCGTTGCAGCTGGCCGAAGAGATCGCGATGATCGACATGATCTCGAAGGGCCGCGTGGTGTCCGGCTTCGTACGCGGCGGCGGCCAGGAGCAGTTGGCCAATGGCGTCAACCCGGCCTACAACCGTGAACGGTTCGTTGAGGCCCACGACCTGATCACCAAGATCTGGACCCAACCCGGTCCGTTCCGTTGGGAAGGCACCCACTACCAGCACCGCGTGGTCAATCCATGGGCGGTGCCGTTGCAGAAGCCGTATCCGCGTGTGTGGATACCGGGTGTGCTGTCGAAGGAGACAGTGATCTGGACGGCGCAACAGCGCTATCCGTACATCGCACTGAACACCGCAATCGATGCGACGAAGGTGATTTGGGATACCTACTCAAAGGCTGCAGCAGAAGTCGGTTACACTGCGGGGTCGGAGAACTTCGGCTACCTGATCCGCGTGCATGTGCAGGACACTGAGGAAAAGGCGATGCAGAACGCACGCCAGTTCATGTGGATGCAGGGCGAGTTCACCGGCCTTGCGCATCCGGTGTGGGCAAATCCGTCTGGCTATTTCTCGCCGTCCGGCCGGCGCAACTTCGTCGAGTTCGCCGTCGGGCGCGCGAAGAACCCGCGTGGCAACCCGACCTTCGAGCAACAGGTCGCCGACACCATGATCATCTGCGGCACGCCCGATCAGGTGACAGCGCGCTTGAAGCACCTGATCGAGCAGACGCGTCCCGGCATCATGGGCATCTGGGGCAATGACGGCACGGTGCCGAGAGATGATCGGCGGCGCTGCATCGAACTGCTGGTGAAGGAAGTGATGCCCGCGGTGAAGGAACACGGCAAGTCGCTCGGCCTGAAGGATCCGTGGGAAGCCAACGCACCGGTTCACCTGAAGTACTCGACCGACATCCCGGCGCAGAAGGCGGCAGCTGAATAGCTGGCGATTGCGCGGCGGGGTGCACTGATTAGTCAGCGCACCCCGCCAGCGGCGCGCGTCAATCTACCCAGCCATAGCCGGCGAAATACTGTTGGAATGTATTTGCCTCGAGCGCGAACACTCCGTGCTCCGGTAGGGCGAGTGTTCCCACTACGTCACCACCATCGAATTGGTCGAAACTGGTCCAAGGCCCAATGTCCACGTTCAGCGTCCCTTCGTGGTAGCCCCACGGGTTGCGCAGAACGATGTACTCCGCTCCGTTGACGTATTGCCAACCGAGTATCGCATAGCAATGCCATGCAACGAGGCCCGACGTGCCGTAATCGATTGGCGTCGGTGCATCGGCATCGCTGGCGTAGGTACACGCCGCCATCGGATCGAAGGTCCATGAACCGCGGCAATGCGAACGGACGGCAGTCCAGATTTGATTACCTGTCTGCCCCGTCGTCGAAACCGAGTGGTAGGATTTGCCGGTGAGACTGACCAGGTCAGCGATCGGGTCTCCCCCCGTCACCTCGCTGTAGTCCGGCTGATCTCCAGGATCGTTGGTGAACCACTTGACCCAGGCCTTTTCATAGACGGCGGGCCACGTCTCGCCAGTATGACCGGAGCGCGCGTACTGGAAGACACCACCAGGCTCGATCAGCGGCACCAACTCGGTGACCTCAACCGACTGGGGCGCTGCTTCGGCGCCGCTATAGAAGAAGATCCGATCCATCGCGCCACCGGTCGTCAGCGCATCGGCAAAGTTATTGATCGGTCGCGTTGCATGCACGATTGCGAATGGATCAGACCATGCGAGCGCCGCCATTGCCGAGATGAAGTGGCAGTCCGGCAAAGCCCCTTGCACTGGTGCCGTGAAGTCAGCCGAGTTGGTGAAGAAGACGCCGGGATTGACCCACTGCTGCCACGTTCTGCCCAAAGCGCCGGCATTCAGCACATTCGGAGAAAGGTACAGATGCCGGTTTGTAGCATTGATCAGTGGCGCGGATTCATCGATTCGGAACCAGTGCTCGCTCGCGCGTATCGAACCGCAGGCCAGCGTAGAGCGGCGAACCGTGTTTCGGGTCAAACAGACGCTCATACGGGCAGTCTAGAACAGTCTGAATGAACCGCTTCCGGTCCGCGACATTCGGCCAGTCGATCTTTCGACCCAATTTGACTTCGGTTAGGGCATACGGATTGATGACGCCGGCCGTGGTCGGCGTGCTTTTCTTTTCCGCCATTGTTGTATCCTCCCTGTCGAGGCAACAGGGATTCTGCCTGATACTCAATGAAGGCGATGTGACGCATCTCACCAGAGCAGCGATGCCTGCGTTGGAATCACTCAGTCGTGAGCAGCGAGTTTACGCAGTTCGTATTTCTGGATCTTCCCGGTCGAGGTCTTCGGCAGCGCTCCAAAGGAAACGAAGCGCGGGCACTTGAAATGCGCCAGATGCGTCCGGCACCACGCGACAATGTCTGCCGCGACTACGCCGCTCGCGCCCGGCTTCAGCGTGACGAACGCGTGCGGTGTTTCGCCCCACTTGGCGTCTGGCCGCGCCACCACCGCTGCTTCCATCACCGCAGGATGCTTGTACAGCACTTCCTCCACCTCGAGCGATGATATGTTCTCTCCGCCGGAGATGATGATGTCCTTCGCGCGATCCTTGATCTCAACGTAGCCGTCCGCATGCATCACCGCGAGATCGCCGGTATGGAACCAGCCACCGGCAAGAGCTTCCTCCGAGGCAGTGGGGTTCTTCAGATATCCCTTCATCACTGTGTTTCCGCGCAGCATCAACTCACCCATCGTCTCGCCATCCGCCGGCACGCGAGTCATCGTCGCGGGATCCAGCACTGCCGCTTCCTCCAATGTTGGCGTATTGACCCCCTGCCGCGCCATGAACGCTGACTTCTCTTCAATCGGCATGTCATCCAGCCCAGGCTGCCACATGCAAACCGTCGATGGCCCGTAGCTTTCTGTCAGCCCATACAGATGAGTCACCGCGAAGCCCATCACCTCCATCTGCGCGATCACCACCGACGGCGGCGCCGCGCCGCCTGTTGCGATCTGCACCGTTTCCGGAAACGCCCGTTTCGCTTCCTCAGGCGCATGGATCAGCATACTCAGCACCACCGGCGCACCACACATATGCGTCACGCCATGCTCCGCGATTGCTGCGAATATCGGCGCCGGTTCGACGCGGCGCAGGCAGACATGCGTGCCGCCAGCCAATGTGACTGCCCAGGTATAGGTCCAGCCGTTGCAGTGGAACATTGGCAAGGTCCACAGATACACACTGCGCGGTGACAGTCCGAACGTCAGCGCATTGCCGACAGCATTCAGGTAGGCACCGCGATGGTGCAGCACCACGCCTTTCGGATTTCCGGTTGTCCCTGACGTGTAGTTCAGCGCGATGGCCTGCCACTCATCGTCCGGCAACTGCACTGGAAACGCTGGATCGGCGGCGCCGATGAATGCTTCGTAGTCGCTATCGATCTCGACCACCGGTGGCCCGCTTGCCGGCATCAGTTCGGCGAATTCGTGATCAACCAGCACCACTTTCGCGTCCGAGTGCTGCAGGATGAACGCCACCGCCGCCGCATCCAGCCGGATGTTGATCGAACACAGCACAGCACCCAGCATCGGCACCGCGTAGTGCGCCTCCAGCATCTCCGGGATATTCGGCGCCATGATCGCAACGGTCTCGCCCTTGCGCACCCCCACACGCGACAGTGCGGAAGCCAGCCGCCGCGCACGTTCCAGGAACTGCGCATAGCTATAGCGCCGACCGCCGTAGATCACTGCCACACGCGGTCCGTATACGCGCGCCGCGCGCACCAGAAAGGAAACCGGCGACAGCGGAACGTAATTGGCTAGAGTGCGGTCCAGGCTTTGCTCGTAGATCGACATGTCCTTGCGTCCAAGAATCGCATCTCCTAGCGTACGTCAGGAACGCGCCGAGGAACATCCATGTCCGGATCCGTCAAACTTACAGTGCAGGACTACATCGCCACCGTGGTGATGGACCGGCCGCCGGTGAATGCGCAGAACTCCGAATTCCGCCAGGAACTTATCGGCACATTCAACTCGCTCACCGATCGAGACGATGTGCGTGTCGCCATTCTCACCGGCACCGGACGGATGTTCTCCGCCGGCGCCGACATGAAGGAGCGTCCGGACCCGGAACATCGCGGCGAGTACCTGGCACTTCAACCGCCTGGCACGCGAATGCTTTAACGCAATCGCCGAATGCGCCAAGCCAGTGATTGCCGCGGTAAACGGGCCCGCGCTTGGAGCTGGGCTGGGTCTGGTCGCATCTTGCGACATCATTCTGTGCTCCGACAACGCGCAGCTCGGCATGCCGGAAATCGACGTCGGTTTGGCTGGCGGTGCGGCCATGCTGCAGACGCTGTTCGGCCGTTCACGCGCGCGGCGGATGTTTTACACCGGTTGGCGCATGCCAGCCGACGAGTTGTATCGCACTGGCGTGGTCGAATGCTGCGTGCCGCTCGAACAGCTTATGCCGGAAGCGATGAAGGTCGCAGCCGAGATTGCCTCGAAATCGCCCATCGGCATGCGCTATGCCAAGCAGTCGATGAACACCACGATGCATATGCCGGCGCGCGATGGCTACCGCTTCGAACAAGGCGTCACGGTCATGCTGAGCAAGACCGAAGACGCGCAAGAAGCCCGCCGCGCCTTCCTGGAAAAGCGCAAGCCGGTGTTCAAGGGGCGCTGACCATGGACCTGCAACTCAAAGGCAAGACCGCCCTGGTCACCGGCGCGTCAATGGGCATCGGCCGCGCCATCGCAAAAATGCTGGCGATCGAGGGTGTTCATGTCGCTGCCGTTGCACGCCGTGTCGAGCTGATGGAAGCGATGGCCGAGGAAGCGGTTGCCGCTGGTGGCACGCGGCCGATGCTGCTGCGGCAGGACCTCATGGCGGATGATGCGGCGGTAACGCTGCGCGATGCCGCCTACGCCGAACTTGGCCATGTCGATATTCTGGTGAACAATGCCGGCGGCAGCCGCGTGTTGCCAATCGACGCGCCGGAAGAACGCTGGGTTGAGGCGATGACGCTGAACTTCACCCGTCAGCGTCAGATCGCACACGCGCTTCTGCCGAAGATGATCGAGCGGCGTTGGGGGCGCATCATCAATATCACCGGCAAGTCGGAACCCGACCATCTCAACGCTGCGTTCTCGGCCAAGGCTGCATTGCATGCGTGGGCGAAGGGCTTGTCGCGCGAGGTCGGTCAGTTCGGCATCACGGTGAACTCGATCCCGCCCGGCCGTATCATGAGCGAGCAAATACGCCGCAACTATCCGGAAGAGTTCCGCAAGAGCTTTGCCGAAACAGAGATTCCGGTGCGCTATTGGGGTGAACCGGAAGATCTCGGGGTGATGGCGGTGTGGCTTGCCTCGCCATTGGCGCGCTACATTACCGGCACGGTGATTCCAGTGGATGGCGGATTGCGCCGCTACCAGTTCTGAAGGGACGACACAATGCGCCAGATGGTCCTTGTAGGCTTTCTCCAGGCGCAGAACTGCACCACGCTGGCCAGTTCCTGGCGCCACCCTGAGTCGCGCACCGATTTCACCACCGCGGCCTACTACCAGAAGATCGGCCAGGTGCTGGAGGAAGGGAAATTCCAGCTCGCCTTCTTCGACGATCGGCTGGCGATGCCTGACATTTATGGCGGCAATCCGGCGGAAGTGGTGGCGAACGGCGTGCGCGTGGTGAAGTTGGATCCGGTCGCGACCCTGCTGGCGATGGGCTTCGGCACACAACGTCTCGGTATTGGCGCCACCGCGTCGACCACCTACTACGAGCCGTTCGACGTGGCGCGCCGCTTCCAGACAGTGGATCACATGCTGGGTGGCCGTGCGGCCTGGAATGTCGTCACGTCGGTGAATGACGGCGAGGCGCACAACATGGGCCGCGAGATGCATCTGGCGCATGATCCGCGTTATGACCGCGCCGATGAGTTCATGGAGATCGTGCTCGGCTGCTGGAACGGCTGGGATGATGATGCGCTCGTGGTGGACAAGAACAGCGGCCTGTTCGCGGATCCAGGCAAGGTGCGTCGGCTGGAATATCGCGGCAAATACCTCACCTCGCGCGGCACCTTCACCGTGCCGCGTTCACCGCAGGGTCATCCCGTCGTCATCCAGGCCGGAGCTTCAGATCGCGGCAAGCGTTTCTCCGCGCGCTGGGCGGAAACCGTGTTCGTCGCATATCCTGATTTCGAGGAGGGCAAGCGTAGCTACGCCGACTTCAAGTCGGAAGTCGCCAGCCTGGGGCGCGACCCCGATCTGATCAGTGTCAATACAATCGCCTATCCGGTCGCCGCCGCGACCAAGGCCGAGGCTGAGGACAAGATGGCGCTGATCGACAGCCTGTACCGTGAGGTCGATGGCTTGTCGCTGCTGTCCGAGGCGCTGAACTTCGACTTCAAGAAAAAGACGATGGACGAGGCCTTCACCGACGAAGAGCTGGATGGCATGTCCGGTATGCAGGCAATGCGCAATCGCGTCATGCGAGTCATCGGCCGCAATCCGACGGTTCGTGACTTTCTGGAAGTCACCCGCCGCGGCCGCCCGCGCGAGGCCATCGTCGGTGGTCCCAAGGAAATTGCCGATCGGCTGGAGCAATGGTTCGTCGAGCGTGCCTGCGACGGCTATGTCGTCGGTGGCACCCACATTCCCGGAACGTTTGAGGATTTCGTCCGCTTCGTCGTTCCTGAACTGCAGCGCCGCGGTATATTCCAGCGCGACTACAAGGGCGCAACGCTGCGAGAGAACCTCGGCTTGCCGCGTCCTAATCTGGTATAAGGCCACCATCAACGTTGAACGACTGGCCGGTAACGTTGCGCGCACCGTCGGATGCGAGGAACACCACCATGGCGGCGATGTCCTCGGGATCATTGGCACGCTGCAGCGGGATCGCCGCGGCGCGGCGGCGTTCCATTTCCTCGAACGTCACGCCTCCCTTCTGCGCGGCGACCGCGAGGTTGGCATCCGACAGCGCCGTGCGGGTGACGCCAGGGCACACCGAATTGACGTTGATGTTGTATTGGCCAAGCTGAAGCGCCGCCAGCTTGGTCATGCTGATCACCGCGCCTTTGCTGGCCGCGTAAGCAACGTTGGACGCGCCCACATAGCCTTTGCCGGCGACGGAGGCCATGTTGATGATACGGCCGCTGCGGCGCGGAATCATCTCGCGTGCTACACGCTGCAGGCAGAAGAACACGCCCTTGGCATTGATGCGGTGAATGCGGTCCCAATCCGCTTCGGTCAGTTCCATGATATCGGCGCGCCGGGTCACACCGGCGTTGTTCACCAGGATGTCGATCTGGCCAAACTGCTCCACCGACTGGCGCACCATGCGGTCGATTTCCTGCAGGTCACCGACGTCGGCCTGCACGGCAAGCGCGCTGCATTGGGTCGCCATGATTTCGTTGGCGGTCTCCTCGGCCTTCGCGCGATCGATGTCGGCAGCCACGACATGCGCGCCGACGGCAGCGAGGGCGAGCGCCGAGGCTTTACCGATACCCTGGCCGGCGCCGGTGACGAGTGCGACCCGATTGGCCAGGCTCATGCGCAAATCCTTCTACCGGTGCGCGGCACTATACGGGTTTGCCGGGGGTACTGCGAGCAGAGCTACCACGATGCTGAGACAGGCCAGTGCCAGGAAGCATTCTAGCGAGAGACGGTAGCTGCCCGACCAGTCGCGCAGGATGCCGGAGAGCAACGGTCCGACGGCTTGCGCCAATATCTGCGGGAACAGTGCGATCCCGCGGATCGCACCGAAGCTGGCGCGACCGTAATAGTCAGCCCAGGCTATCGGCAGCAATACCATCAGGCCACCGATGCCGAAGCCGAATACGCCCGCCGCGATGTAGCCATCATTCGGAGTGGTGACGCCGAGCAGTAGGAATGTGCCGGCACTGATCGCCAGGCCAGTGAGCGTCATCGCGTAGCGTATTGGCACGGCGCGCGGGAAGAATCCGAAGCAGAGGCTGGCGACGCCAGACATCAGCGAGAACGTGCTGACGATGGTCGCGGCTATGGTTGGGCTGAGCCCGCGCTCGATCATGTATGGTGCCTGATGCAGGCTGACACCGGCTTGCACCGGATAGGCGAACAGGGCGAACAGAGAGAGCATCCAGAAGGCGCGTGTGCGCAACGCTTGCGCGCGGTTGAAGTGCGGTTCGGGTGCGGTGGGGCGTATACTGTGCGTATTGGTGAGGCGATCGGGCGACAGGCCCATATCCTCCGGCCGTGGTACGATGAAAAGCCACGTTGGCAGGAGGCCGATGAGCAGCACTGCAGTGCCGACACCGAGCCAGCCGGCAGGCCAGCCACCGCGCAGCATGCTGAACTGCGCGATGAGCGGCAGTATCACCAGGCCGGACATCTGCGCCACAGTAGCGATGCCGTTGGCGAAGGTGCGTCGCGCGACAAACCAGTTGTTGACCACGCCATAGATGCCTAAGTCGAACGGACCCGCGAAGTTCATCCGCGCGATGCAGAACAGCAGATAGAACATGACCAACGAGCTGGTGAACGAAAGCAGCAGGTTGGCGGCGCCGGTGGTCAGCACTGCCGCGCACAGCACCAGGCGTGGGCCGACGCGATCTAGTGCGCGGCCTAACAGCGGTGCCGCGAATGCGGCGAGCAAGCCGCCGAGTGATACCGCGCCTGACATCGCGGTGCGCGACCATCCGAACGAATCGGTCATTGGCTCGACGAACACGGACAGCGTGGCGACGGCGCCGCCCTGGCGCGAGAAGCCGGCGCAGCAGGCGCAGAACAAGATGATCCAGCCGTAGAAGATGCCGCGCGAAGCGACGTGGGCGGCGAGCGCCTGTCTCAACTGCGGATGTTTTCGCGCAGCGTCTTGCCGGCGTAGTCGGTGCGGTAGATGCCGCGGCGCTGCAACTCGGGCACCACCGTCTTGACGAACTGCATATACGTGCCTGGCGTGATCGATGGGCAGATCACGAAGCCATCGCAGCAATGCGATTCGAACATGTCCTGCAGCCTGTCGGCCACCGTCTTCGCGGTGCCCACGAGTGCCGGCGTCAATTGGCTGACGCCATAGCGGTAGCCAGCATCGCGCAATGTCAAGCCTGCGGCACGGCTGCCTTGCAGTATCACGTCCAGTACCCCGCGTGAGCCGTCGTTCATCTCCAGTTCCTCGAGCGGCTGGTCCATCGGATAGCGCGACAGATCGGCGCCCAGCGCATTGGAGATGTCGCAGACTCCGACCTCGGCGCTGACCAGGCTGTTGAGATATTCCGAGCGTTCCTGCGCGATCGAGTCAGTTTCTCCGAGCACGATATCGATCGCCGGGGTGATGATGCACTCCTCGGGGGCGCGGCCGTTCTGCTGCATGCGTGTCTTGATGTCGGTGTAGAACGACTGCATGTCGGGCTTGGAATGCTGTAAAGTGAAGACCACCTCGGCCCAGCGTGCGGCGAACTGACGGCCGCGCTCAGATGAACCGGCTTGCATGATGACGGGGCGCCCTTGCGGACTGCGCGGCGTGGGCAACGGCCCGCGCGTGCGCACAAACTTGCCCTGATAGTCGACGTAGTGGACCTTCGATGCGTCGGCGTAGATGCCACGCTCGCGGTCGTACACGATGGCGTCGGCGTCCCAGGAATTCCACAGCGCGTCGCAAGCTTCCATGACCTCGTCGGCGTGGTCGTAGCGCGCGCCGCGCTCCATCAGCTTGTCCATGCCGAAGTTTTGCGCCTCGCGCGAGTTGGCCGAGGTGACAACATTCCAGGCCGCGCGGCCGTTGCTCATGTGATCGAGCGTGCCGAACGTGCGTGCGATGTGAAACGGATGGTAGAATGCGGTGGATAACGTACCGGCGAGCCCTATGTGCCTGGTCTTGCGCGCCATTGCGGCAAGCAGCATGAGCGGATCGAGGAACCACATCTGTCCGGGACCGGACACCTGGCCCGCAAATCCGCCGCCATAGGTATCAAACAGCGTCAGCACATCGACGAAGAACAGCGCGTCGAACTTGCCATCCTCCAGGATCTGGGCGAAGTGCTCGTAGCGCCCCGGATCGAGTGCCCTGTCGGCGTCGCTTTCCGGATGGCGCCAACTGCCATTGTTGTGCCAGGTGGGGCCGGCGATCATGTAGCCAATCAGATGCATCTGGCGTCGGGTCATGCGTGTGTCCTGGCAAGGCGTGAGAGCACATCATGCCAGTGCCTCAGTGGCGATGCACGTGGCCCTCGGCCGTATCGGACGCGATCGGATTCGCCTCGATTCCACGCAAGCGGGCGCCGACGATTGACGGATCGTCCCAATTGCCGGCCACGCCCGGATGCCACGCAGCGCGCAGCCACGCGTTGCTGTCAGCCAGAATTTGCCAGCCTGCCATGGCATCCAGCGGTACGCCGAGCAGGATGGCGAACGCGGTCCAGGTCTGCGGTTCGCTGGCGACACAGGCGGCGCTGCTCGGTTTCGCCGGCTTGCGAACTAGAAAAACCGTAGTGGCGTCAGGGAGCGATGGGGGTTGCGTCTGCTCATCCCCTGCAGCAGCAATGATGCGGATCGGAGTGCCGCGCATGTCGTCGAGATCGCGCTCGGTATTCCCGGGACATTGCGTGTCAAACTGCGGTACCAGCAGCGGATGTGGCCAGATACCGGTTGTTTGCATAGCGATGCCGGCATTGTGCGCGCGCACGAAGTCGATCAGGTCCCAGATGGCCTCACTGGAAAGGCGGCTGCCGAAGCCGGGCATCGTGATGGTGCCGTCGGGTGCCGCGAAGCCATGTGCGATGTACCAATATATCTCACCGTCGCCATGCGCCCAGAGATGTTCCGCAGTCAGATCGGCTGGCGGTACCGGCAGTGATTTTGCGGCAGGGCCGTCGCCGCGTGCGTCGGCGCCGTGGCAAGTGGTGCAGTTCGCGGCAAACAACATGCTGCCATGAGCGATCGCGGTGGCGGCGAACTCGGTGGGCGAGGTGAAGAAGCTGGTTGGAAACGCCTCGACGAACAAAAGATCAAAGTGTGGGATTGTAAGCGCCGCAATACCGATGGCGGCGACGATTGCGACCCAGCGTACGCGGCGCCAGATTACCGCGGCGATCGCGATGCAAACAGCGAGCGCGAGGGCGGCAAACGCACCGATGAGTTCGTCGCGCAGATCGGGATCGAGGAAGGCGACTTTGCTTGGGCGCCAAGGGAAGGGCCATACCGGCTGCTGATGCGTACCGGGTGTCAGCGACGCAAGGAAACCCGCGGCGATGATCACTGCCGTCCCGATCAGCATCTCCAGCGCAATCGACGCCAGCATTGCAGAGGTGCTGTGAGCGAGGCGTTCGGTGAGCACCAGGCGATTCAGCATGGCAAGCAGCAGAAGCACTAGGAACAGAGCCAGCTTGATCAGCGCGACATGGCCATAGGCGGTGCCGAACAGGCCTGGCATGCCGCCGACGAGTTCGGTCACCTTCAGGATGGCGGTCCCGCCGAGCAACAGCACGGATGACAGGCCAATCGGTGTGAAGCTGTGGCACAGCGTGATGGCGCGGGCGGGTGGTAGCGTTGCTACGGCAATGAATAGCGGCAGCAGGCCGCCCAACCACGCGCCCGCGGCGAGCAGGTGCAACGTCTCGCTCGCCAGCAGCGCTGCGTCGCCGATGGCACCGGCGTGGCCGAGCATTGGCTGGATTGCCAGCGCCGCTCCGGACGCGATGAGTGCCGGATAGCGGCCGAGTGGCAGCACCAGGATGATTAGCAGCAGAATGCAGCGGGCGACGAACCATCGGCCATATTGCGTTTGCAGCCCGACAATTGGCAGAGCGCGCAGCGTGGCGGCGAGGCCGTCGGCATTGGCGATCACCGCGGATTCACTGACCAGCCAGGCAATGCCGGAGAGCAGCGCAAATGCGGCGCTGATGCACGCAAGGCGGCGCAGCGCCGGCAATGCTTCGAGCGTCGCGCCGAACAGCAGTGTACCGAACAGTGAGATGAGCGCGGCGACATGGACGCCGCGGAGCAGAGCAATGAAGAATTCCAGCGCAGTCACACTCTCACGGCTGCTTGCCGAGCATCGGCATGCTCATTCCGGGCATGTCGCTCATCGCGCCAGCTTTCTCCACTGTCGCGGTTGCTGTGATGGCACCGGCGGTGGCGAAGGTCAGCGTGATGGGGAAACTGTCGCCCTGCTTCAGCGGCTGCTTCAAGTCCATCAGCATGATGTGATAGCTGCCCGGCTTTAGCGTCACCGGCTGGCCTTGCGGCACCGGCAGCTTTGGCACCGGACGCATCTTCATGATGCCCTTGTCGTTTATTGTTTCGTGCACGCCGGCGCTGGCAGCGACCGGAGTGGATGCGCCGGTCAGCGTGTCGGTTGGTCCGCTGTTGGTGATCGTGAGGTAGACCGCACCCTCGCGCCCAGCCATCGCGGCACGGGACCACACATGCTCGAGCTTGAGTGCCGGATCCTGGGCGTGCACAGGCGTGGGCAAGGCGAGCAGCAGCAGTACGAACAGCAGGCGCATCGTTCGGCTCGCGACAGTTATGCCGCAGCGGTAGCGACGGAATGCGAGGTGCGCAAGCTGGCGGCAAGGTAGACGCAGCCGCTCAACGTGGTGATCCAGAAGCTGGTGGGCCAATCGGTGAGATAGGATAGAGCCAGGCCGGACCAGGCCTCGGTGAGTGCAAGCACGGCGGAGAGCGCGATGCCGTGCCAGATGTGTGTGGTGAGGCGGAGCGCGGCGGCGGGCGGTCCCACCATCAGCGCGAATACCAGCAATATGCCGACGATTTGTGCGCACTCGGTGACGCCGAGCGCCACGATGGCAAGGAACAGGGTCGAAACGAGTCGCAACGAAACGCCTTTCGCCTCGGCGAGTTCGGGCTGCAGAGTTGCGAACAACAAGGGTCGTGCGATGGCGGCGAGCGATGCCAGCGCGGCGATGGCGGCGAGCAGCAGAGTCCATACGGTCACCGCGTCGATGCCGAGGATGTTGCCGAACAGCAATGCGGTAGCCTGTGCGGCGTAGGCGGTGAAGAAGTGCAGGAACAGCAGGCCGAGGCCAAGCGACATCGCGAGCACGATGCCGATGGCGACGTCGCGCTGATGCAGGCGCTCGCCGAGCAGACCCATGCCGATACCCGCGGCGACCGTCAGCGCGATCATGCCGCAGAGCGGTGAAAGGCCGAGCAGTACCGCGCCAGTCGCCCCGGTGAAGCCGACATGCGACAGCGCATGTCCGGCGAAGGTCTGTGCGCGCAGGACGAGGAAACAGCCGATGATGCCGCCAAGCAGTGCAACAATACCGGACGCCGCGAAGGCGTTCTGCATGAAGTCATACGTGAACATGATGACCGTTATGGTCGTGCTGGTGTGCGTCGCGTTCAACGTCGTGGCCGCCTGACATCACGAAGATACGCCCATTGACGCGTACCACATCGATATTCGCGCCGTACAGGCGAGACAGGACGGGTGTTGTGATCACCTGATCGACGGTGCCGAGCGCGGCGTGGCCACTGCCGAGATATAGCACGCGGTCAATGGCTCCGAGCAGCGGATTCAGTTCGTGGGCGCTGAACAGCACGGTGATGCCGAGGTCCTGTTGCAGCGTGCGTGTCAGTTGCACGACAGCCGCCTGATGATGCGGATCAAGGCTGATCAGCGGTTCGTCGAGCAGCAGAAGGCGCGGGCGGCCTAACAGCGCCTGTGCCAGCAGCAGGCGTTGTCGCTCACCGCCGGAAGTCTCGGCGAGCGGACGGTGCGCAAGTTCCGTGGCTTGAACGTGGTCGAGCGCCCATGCCACGTCATCGCGCGCTGCGCGGTTGAGCAGCGGCAGACCCCAGCGGTGGCCATTGGCCGCACTGGCGACGAAGTCCCAGCCGGTGAGGCGCAAATGACCAAGCACGCCGCGCGTCTGCGGCATGTAGCCGACGGCAGGATTGCCGCGACGCGTAGGCTGGCCGAGCACGCGAACGCTGCCGTTGCGCGGTGGCATCAGGCCGAGTATGGCGCGCATCAGTGTGGTCTTCCCGGCGCCGTTGGCGCCGAGCACGCCGATGAACTCGCTGCCGTTGATGGCGAGATCGATGTTGGCGAGCACGTTGCGTGCGCCGAACGCAAGCGTGGCCTGGCTGAATTCGATCGCGGTCATTCGTCGAGAGCCCGTTCGACTGCATCGAGTTCGCCGATCATCCATTGCTGATAGGTCTTGCCAGCGGGCTCGGTCTCGGTGACCGGGACAACGGGCACTTTGGATTGTCTGGCGATATGGATCAGGCGTTGCGTTGCCGGCGTGATGGTCTGGCTGTTGTAGAACAGTAGCCGTACCTGACGCGCGCGCAGGTCGTTCTCGAAGGCCGCAACATCCGAGGCGCGAGGTTCCGTATCGTTCATGATGGCGAGCTGAAAGCGCTCGTTGCGCATGGTGAAGCCGAGTGCCATTGCCATGTAGCCGAACACCGGCTCGGTGGCGGTTACGGGAATGCCGGCGGACTTGTTGCGGATGTCGGCGATCCTCGCATGCATGGGTTCCAGTGAAGCAAGGAATCTTCTGAGGTGTTGGTCATAATCGGCTGCGCGGTCGGGGTCGCGATGGCTGAGCGAAGCCGCCAGCGCCGCGGCGAAGGCGGGCATGGTAAGCGGATCGTACCACAGATGGGGGTTGTCGCCGGGCTGCTTCTGGACGATGTCGGCCACGACGATGATGGCACGGTCCGGCGCGCGCGGGGCGGCCAGCAGTTTAGCCATCCATGGATCGTAGTCGGCACCGTTATAGACCACGATGGCGGCGGCGGAGAGTTGGCGCGCGACTGACGGACTGGCCTCGAACAAATGCGGGTCCTGGTCGGGATTGCTCATGATGCTGGTGACACTGGTGGCTCCGCCGGCGATCTGGTGCGCGACATCGCCGTAGCAGCTCTCCGCCGCCACGATGCCAAGCCGCTGGGCGGCGGCCGGCGCGGCCAACAGGCAGAGCAGCGCCAAAAGGGCAAGGGTGCTGGGCATTTTGGCGATGTTATGATATAACATATGACTATGCAATCGCTCGTGGGGGCGGCATGGTGACAAAATGAGTGGAGAGTTCTCGCGCCGAACGGAGGCATTGCTCGACCATGCGACGGCGGTGTGCGAGCAGCGGGGGGCGAAGCTGACCGAGCTGCGCCGGCACGTGCTGGGCATGGTGCTGGATGCCGCGTCGCCAACCGGCGCTTACGAACTACTGGATCGGCTGCGCCAGACCCGCCGTCGCGCAGCCCCGCCGACAATATACCGGACCCTGGATTTCCTGCTGGACCAGGGGTTGGTGCATCGGGTCGAGCGGCTGTCGGCGTTCGTCGGTTGCGTCGCCGGCTGCACCGCGGAACCGGACGGCGAAAGCCATTCGCACGCCGCGCAGTTCCTGATCTGCCGCCAGTGCGGCAGAGTGACAGAGATGCAGAGCCACGACGTTTCGGCTGTGCTGGCGCGCGCGGCGAGGGAAGCCGGCTTCAGCATCGGCAGCGCGACGATTGAAGCGGAAGGACTGTGCAGCACCTGCCGGGGCATCGTACGTTAGGTTATATATTTACGGCTAATGGAATTGCCTTCCGCCCGCTGCGGCCCCGCCCTAACATGGCGGCCATGGCGCAGGTGGTTTCCCGCGGACATTTGGGGCTGGCACGTCTTAGCGCGATCGAACTTGCGGTCGTGCATGGGTTTGTATTGACTGCGCGGCCGGCGCTGCTGCGCTCGCTGGCGAAGTCGCTGAGCTGGCTGGGCAACGGCTGGGCGTATCTGGCGATCGCGGCTGGAAGCGTCGCGGCCGCCGGCACCAGGGCATTGCCCGCGATCGCGGTGGGTGTGTTGAATGCCGGTGTGCTGCATTCCCTTTATCCTTCGATCAAGCGTTGGATTGCCCGCGAACGGCCGTACCGGCGCGATGCGAAGCTGACACCCTTACTGCGCGCACTGGACGAGCATTCGTTTCCCAGTGGCCACGCGATGACCCTGACTGCAGCGCTGGTACCGCTGGTGTTGGCTTTTCCTGTCATCACCATGCCGGCGGTCGCGGTGTGGTGCCTGCTGGCCTGGGCCCGGCTGGCCTCGGCGCATCATTATCCGAGCGACGTCGCAGCCGGCGCTCTGCTCGGAATCAGCGTATCATATCCATTGTCGCACTACGCCCTGGCGGCGTCGTCCCTGGCTCCCTGATTGGCACGAGCGGTCAGAAAACGTTCGGCGCGCATAGCGCCGCCACAACCGCGCAGTGAACCAACGCGCGTGAAGGGCTATCCGTACGCGTTTCACATCGCGTTGGACGGCAACGGCGTGAACGGCCTGGAGGGCATGGCGGGTGTCTGCCTGTTCCTGTTTGATCCGGCGGACAACCGGCACGCCTACAAGATCGTATATTACGATGGGATCGCCGCAGGACACGCGGTATCGGTCAATCCGGCAGGGACGGTTGGCTATCTTGGCAATGCCGGGCAGCACCTGCTGTTCTATGACTCACACACACTGAACGAAATCGATCGCATTTCGACCCTGCGTTTCGAGACAGCGCGCACCTCATTGCAGGGCAGCACGCATGTTGTGTGGCTCTCGAATGACGAAATTGTCACGCCGATCGGCGAGCATTTCTATGCGTTCCGGCTCGGTGATCTGGCAAATCCGCGGCGTTTGATGCGGCACGGCGCGAAGCTGCCGCACGGCATGAAGCGTACCGCATCTGGGCGCTATGTGGTCTATGGTTCGATGGACAATCCGGCCGATGGCGCGGCGGGCGAAGCGTGCCATGTCGGGATTTGGGACCGTGAGACTGACCGTATATCGGTCGTGCCTCTGCCGGCGACGTGCTGGCATGTGGTCACGCATCCGACGGACGACAGGTTCTATGCTGTGTCGTTTCGTGTCGCGCCACAGGACCATGTTGACTACCACGACTGGGGCATGGCGTTCCGCAAGGAATATGCGTTTGAGATCGACGCGCGGCAGAAGTGCGTGACGCGTCACTGGGCGGCTGGACGCGAAGTGCCGGCGCATATCAATTCGGACATTACGCTCTCGGACCACGAGCTGATCTTCTGCAATGGCGGCAGCCAGTCGATTGTGGCAATTGAGCTGGAGAATTTCGCGCGGTTCCGGATCATCGATGAAAAGCCCGATTTGGCGGCCCATTTGGCGCGACCGCGCGAGGTGGCAACACAATTGTTCGACGTGTTCGCTCGTGGAAATTTCGGCGGGAACAGCCATCTGTTCCTGAGTGCGCTGCGGGTCAGCCGATTCAGTCTGCTTGACTCGGTGTATGCGTGCCAATTGTCGGGGGACCAGTCGCTGCTGTTCACTGCGAACCGTGGGCTGAACTGGATTACGGTGTATGATTACCCGTCTGGTGACGTGCGCCTTCGAGTGCCGATGCCGGAGCTGCAACAGTATCTGTCCTGGTTATCGCCGCTGGCAGATCCGCGGTTGGGATTTCATCACGGGGTGTTAATCGGGTAGGCGGATGACCGGGATAGCGTCGTCGCCGCGTTCATCGCAATGGCACTGAAAGCCGCCCTATCGATATTGTGCGGCGGCTTCGACCACGGCACGCAGGTTACGCGGGATGATGGTTGTAACGATGGATTCCAGGAAGCCTGACAGGACTTTCTCCAGGCCGCCGAGCGAGCCGAGCAAGCCCGGCTTCAGATCGAGCGCGCCCTCGAAGGTGACCCGGGAGCCCTGACCGGCCATCGCCTCGGCGAAGCTGGTGCGGCCGGAGCAGGCGATGTGTTCGGTTAGGAAGTTGGGTTCGATCGCCCAGTCGCAGGTGAAAGCCGCAGCATGCCATGTGGCACGATCGATCCAACTCAATTCGCTGGCTTTCAGGACGGAACGCATCATGACGGGCACCTGCTGTTTCACGCGCCAATGGTTGACGATACGAACAGTGCCGTTGGTATCGGCGGAACGCTCCAACTCACGAAGTTCTTCGATGTCAGCGATCTGTCCAGCAAAGTCTGGCATGTGATCGCGCATCGCGCTCCAGAGTTCATGGCGTGGGCGTTTCAGGACGACGAGGCTGCGGAAGGTCTTCAAGCGGCGGCTCCTGCGCGGAAGCGGTAGACTGTGGGCGCGAGGTGCATGTTGATGCGCGTCTCGCGTGAAATGTGCGGCGATGCGGCGAGCCATGCGATTGCTTCCACCAGCGCATCGTGTGCAGAGGCTGGTTCATAGCCAAGCGCGGCGGCCTTGGCGTGCGAATACCAGTAATAGCGCCCGATCATCGCAGCCTGTTCGCGTGTCGATAGCGCAATGCGATGTGCGAGCGCAGCGCGGATCTCATCGGCGGTGGCGGCGAGCCAGGCCAGCGAGTGAGTGAGTTGCGCCGCGGGAGGCGGAACGCCGGCAAGTTTCGCAATGATTGTGTGGGTCTGCCGCCAGGTCAGGTTCTCGGAACCGAGCAGATAGCTCTCGCCGGTACTGCCGCGTTGGGCGATCTGCAGGTGGCCACGAGCCACATCTCGCGCGGCGACAAGATTGCAACCCCCAGGGAAAGTGCAACGGAACGGGTCGGATAGATACGCGACAATGAGCCCGTTGCTTGGGCCAAGGCGCGCATTGCTTGGACCGAGCGTCATGGTGGGACAGGCGAAGCGGACGTCGAGATGCAGCGTTTCCGCAAGCTCCGCAGCCTGCCGGTGCTGCGACAGCTTGGATGCAACGTAGGGTGATTCGCCGGCTTCGCTGACCAGATCAGCTGCTTCGTCTATCTGCGTCGGGGACATGGCATACCCGAACACAACTGATGACGAAGTGACAACGACCTGCCGCACGTCCGCGGAGGCAGCGGCGTGCAGTAGCCGTTGGGTGCCTGCTACGGCGGTATCATGCAAAGTCGCCGGACTGATGCCGGTATAGGCAAAGTGCGCGGCGGCATGGAACACGACATCTCGGTCGCGGCAAGCGTTTGCGAGATCACCGCTCTGCATATCGCCAACGATGAACTCCACCGGCAAATCTTTGAGCGCCGCACGATTGCTGCCGGCACGCACGAGCGCGCGAACATCGTGGCCTTCGGCGATGAGGGCCCGAACGATGTGCGAACCGATCAGCCCAGTGGCACCGGTTACCAGTGCCTTCATGGTGCCAGCACCATGTCACGCCGTATCGCGTCGCTCAGCCCGGCGACAAAGCGCGCAACTTCATTGATCCAGCCTGCGGGCTCATCGGGGCACGAATTGTCAACGGAGGTAAGATGGGTGAATCCGTCTTCGTCGGTGTATCCTGTGGGTTTTGTTATGGAAAGTTGCGTCGCGCGCTGCAGCATTGGCGCGACGGCTTCGCCAATTTGCTCTAATAGCGGCATGAGCTGTTCGGCGGGCAGTGATGCAGACTCATCCGCGGGGCGCCCGATACGGATCTCGCGGCCTTCAACCAGCGCCTCGAAGTTTGCCAGTGTCCGATCGAAGAACGTCTGATAGGCGTGGGTCACCAGATGGGATTTCACCTCCGGGATCAGGTCGAGATCGAACACCTGCCAGAACAGAGGCAAGGTGAACTGCTGGCGGCCGATGAAGGTGACGCGCGTGCCGCCCTCGGCGCGCTCAAACGTGGCAATGCCATCGTCGTAGGTGGCGGAGGCATTTTCGCTGGCAATGGTCTTCCAATATAGCCGATGGCACTCAGGTGCGTATTCCACGACCTCCAGCTTGCTCACATCGATGGGCTTGCCTTGATACAGGACAAGGTAGTTTGGCTGCGGCAGATAGATATTGCGCTCAGCCTGGCGAATCGGGCGACCCGATGCATCGTGCACCAACGGCAGCACGACACCCCCGAGATAATCGTTCATGAACTGGATGGTGCGAGCGACATCGACTTGCCGCGTGAAAAGCGTGAAATCAATCGGCAGATATCGCCTATAGCTGAACACAACGGCGCCCTCGACATAGCGCCAACGCAGTTCCTCTGACACCTTCGCCGCCGCAAGTGCAACCGGTTCCAGTGTTCGCAGCTCTTCGACCAGGGCGTCAAACGCATCGTCTGGCAGCGCATCAGTGTCGATCCCGAGTGGCACCAAGGCACGGTGCAGCGCGTCCTTGTCGAACAGCGTTCGGTAGGACTCCATAGTCTGGCCAATGAGGCCGACGAATGCATTGGCAGCGGTCAGCAGAGTGTCGCGCTCGGCGAAGAACGGCGCGATGGTAGCATTCATTCGCGCATCGAGCGGATGCTTCAACGGAAACAACTCAGCATCCAGGCACTGGAGCCAAGGCGCGACGAGCCGATCCAGCACGCCGGCGCGATGGCGCGATTGCGTGGTGCGCAGCGTAACTTCCGGCACATTGACCCACGAAGCGAGCGGAGCGAGCGAGCCCGTGACTGCGTGCAAAGGCACTGCGTGACGCCGCGTGACTCGGGCGAACAGGGGCGAGACGCCGGGGTCCAGGTCCATTTTAAGCGCACCGACGTAGTCGGCGAGCACTGCGTCGGTTGCAGCAACAATAGTACCGGTGTCAATCGCGACAGGTGCGCGTTGGCCGGCCAGCCCATGGGCGCTGGTGATGGCGTCGATCAGGCAGAGATGTGGCGGCGCCACGTCGAGCAAGGCGGAGACGACATCCCCGGAGTGGCGGCGGCGCCGATAGTGCAGATCCTTGTCGGACAACGGCAGGACACCGATGAGCGTGTCGAGACACAACGCGTAGCCGCTGGTTTCGTCGGTGCGGTTCTTGCTGAACACGATTCGGATGTCGGCGTCGCGCCAGGCGGGAGACAGGCCACTGCGATGCAGGATGCTGCCAGGCGGAAACGTGTCGTGATCCGGTGTGTCGGCGAGATCGATCAGGTCGTAAGCACGGCCGCCGGGCGTGACAAAGCGGTAGCCCAGCAGATCGGCAAGCGCGTAGATATCGCGATTGTCCGCCCATAGCGCGCTGCTATCGGCAGTGCCGGCGACGGCAACATCAGCGCAGCCATGGTCGTGCAGCAGGTCGATCAATGCCTCGACCAAAGCGGGATCGGTGAAGCAGGGAGAGCTGGAGGTAAAGCCAGCAAGCTCCGGCTTGATGACAGCACGCGCACCATCGGCCAGGAGGTGCCAAAAGCCGACGTGCTCCAACGCAGCCGCAAGCCGGGCGGCCGGCGGCAGGTCGCTGTCATCCACTATGGCAACGCGGGCGCGCATCGGTGATACGGTTGCAAGAGAATGATCGCGCCGTCTAGGTTGGTGGACCGAAATCAGCGGGAATTTCGCGGGGAACCACATTATGCTCAGAACGGGTCAGCAATATCTCGATTCCCTGCGCGACGGCCGCCAGGTGTGGATGAACGGCGAGCGCGTCAGCGATGTGACGAAACATCCGGCTTTCGCGCCGATCGTGTCGCTGCGGGCGCGGATGTACGACATGGCGCATGAAGCGAAGCATAGCGCGGCGATGTCCTATGTCGAGGAAACCAGCGGCGAGCGTTGCAATCTGGCGCTGAAGCTGCCGAAGACGCAGCAGGACTGGCACGACAAGCGCGCCTATGTTGATACGCAGCTCAATGACGTCGGCGGCGTCGTGGTGCGCGTCGGTGACGAGACGATTGGCGAGCTGTGGTCGCTGTGGGACGGCAAGGCCGTACTGGACGAGATCGATCCGCGATTCAGCCAGAACGTCGAGCGGCACATCATGCGAGCGCTGACCCTCGATCCGTTCCACGTGTCGGCGAACACCGATCCGAAGGGCGACCGCTCGAAACGGCCGCAGGACCAGGATCCGGACATGTTGCTGCACGTGGTGAAGGAAACGGATGCCGGCATCGTGGTGCGCGGGGCGAAGTACGAGACTGCCGCAGCCTATGCCAATCAGGCGTTCGTCAAGCCCACCATCGCGAACTGGGGGGACGACAAGCTGTCGGATTACGCGGTGGGATTTGTCGCCGACATGGGCTGGCCGGGGATCAAGCATATCTGCCGCACGGGTTTCGCCGGGCGGGCGCCGGCCGAGGATTATCCGCTGTCCAACAAGTTCGACGAAGTCGATACGCTGATCGTATTCGATAATGTGCTGGTCCCTTGGGAGAACGTGCTGTTCTACCGTCACACGCGTGCCGCGACCTTCATCCGCGCGACGTTGCATCGCTATTCGGCGTTTCCGTACGTACAGCGCATCCAGTATCTCGCCGACATGCTGATCGGGGCGGCATTGTTCAATGCACGGCAGACCGGGTTGGACAAGCAGCAGGCGGTGCGCGAGAAGCTGGCCGAGCTGGTGTGCTATCGCGAGGGGATCAATGCGCATCTGACGGCGGCGATCGCCGCGGCGCAGCCAAGTCCGGCGGGATTGCTGATGCCGAATCAGTCGATGCTGTTCACCGGGCGGGTACATGCGTGCACCAAGCTGCCGGCGATGATGCACCTGGCGCGCGAATTATGCGGTGGGCAGATCTGCGTCACGCCGGATTTCGCAGCGTTTGCCGATCCGGAGACGCGGCCGTGGCTGGAGAAGTTCTATACGGTGAACGAGGCTTGGAGTGCGGACGATCGGCGGCGGCTGCTGGCATTTGCGCGCGATCTGATCAATTCGGATTATGCCGGGCACCGGCTGACCTTCGAGCTTTTCGCGCAGTCTCCGCCGTATGCGCATTTGAACGCGGTATATGTGAACTTCGATTTCAATGCGCCACTGGGGTTTGTGAAGCGGGCTGCGGGGCTGAGCGACCGGGTGATGTAGGTCCTCCTAGTGCGGGCGATCTTCGTTGTTGGTGCGGCGGTCGCCGCCCAGCCAGCGCTTCAGTTCGGAATGCGCATCCCAGCGGCGCATCGCGGCAATGGTCTCGGCGTCGGGCGCATCGACGGTGAATTCCAGGCGCAGTCCGTCCGGCGTCTTCAGATACATCGAGACGCAATAGCCGTGGTCGATCTTGCGCACCGGCACTTTGTGCGTCTGCATGCGCTGCAGCAGCTCGTCGAATGTCGGCTGCGTCACCTTGAACGCGACATGCCAGGAACCGCCGACATCCGGCAGGATGGCACGATTCTTTTCCCAGGCGTCTTGGTCAGCGAACTGGAAGAATGCCAGTGCGCCGCCATCGGCGACTTCATAGAAGGTATGGCAATAATCCACCTCGCGGCCGACTTCGGGACGGAAGGCACGTTCGCACCAGGTGGCGACCAGCGGAATGCCGAGGATGTCCTCGATGAACTGGCGGTTTACCTCTTGGTCTTTCACCGCATAGGCATGGTGATGCAGCCGCAACGGCAGTTGGCTCAGCATGTCGTCCCTCCGCTTGCGTCAGGTGACGCCATCGCATAGGGGAAGGGGCTTGAGCAAGCCACGCATCCTGATCGCAGGCGCCGGTATCGGCGGCATCGCTGCCGCGCTCGCTCTGCTGCAAAAAGGGTTCCCCGTCGCGCTGTACGAACAGGCGAGCGAACTGCGCGAGCTCGGCGCCGGGGTGCAGATTGCGCCGAACGGTTCACGGGTGCTGAACGCGCTGGGATTGCGCGCGGCGATGGAGGCAATCGCCTCGGTGCCGACGGCCAAGGACATGCGCCTTTACAACACGGGGCAGGCGTGGCGGGTGCAGGACCTCGGTGCCAATGCCGAGACACGTTACGGCTCGCCTTACTGGCTGGTGCATCGCGCCGATTTTCATGCGGTGCTGGTGCAGGCGCTGCGCGAACGTGCGCCGGATGCGGTGCGGGTAGGCATGCACTGTACTGGGTTCATGCAGGATGCGGATGGCGTGAGCCTGACGCTGGAGAACGGAAAGGAAGTGCATGGCGAGGTGCTGATCGGCGCCGACGGCGTGCATTCTGTCATCCGCGAGCAGTTGTTCGGCGGAGCGCGTGCGACGTTCACCGGGTTCATGGCGTGGCGCGGCGTAGTGCCGATGAAGCGGCTGCCGGAACGGCTGCGCCAGCAGTATGGCATGACGTGGATCGGGCCACATGGCCACGTGGTCACCTATCCGCTGCGGCGCGGCGAGTTGCTGAATTTCGTCACCGCGATCGAACGCGATGACTGGCTGATCGAAAGCTGGTCGGAGGCGGGGACAGTGGAGGAATGCCGCCGGGACTTCACCGGTTGGCACCCGGACATCCTCGCAATCATCGATGCGATCGACGTGCCGTACAAGTGGGCGATGCTCGGGCGTGAGCCGTTGCCGCATTGGTCTGTGGGACGGGTAAGCCTGCTCGGCGATGCGTGTCATCCGACTCTGCCGTTCCTGGCGCAGGGCGCGAACATGGCAATCGAGGATGGGATGGTGCTGGCGCGTTGTCTGGAACGCTATGACGATGTGCCCGAGGCGTTGCGGCAATACGAACGCGCGCGGCTGGAGCGCACGTCGCGTATTGTGCTGGGCTCGTTGGAGAATGTTTCACGCTACCACAACCCTGAGCTGGACGATCCGCAGCGGGCGCCGGCTTTCATGCAGCGCGAGTTCGCGCCGCGTGCCATGGGCGCGCGATACGATTGGCTATACGAATACGATGCTCTGAGAGTGGCGATATGAAGCGGCTTTGGGTCACACTGCTGGTTCTGTTGGGTGCGGCTGATCTGCCGGGGCCTTGGGTGCAATTGACCAGTGATGGCGGCCTGGACATTCGCGCAATCACCGCGCCGGGGATGCCGTGTCCGAAAGTAGTGGCGGATGGTACTGCGGTGGAGAGCAAGCCGCGCGGCGCACCGGATGACGCCTATCCGGTGCAAGTGTGTGTGGCGCATTTGGCGACACCGCCGCGCGCCGCGACGGTGGATGGCGTTCCGGTGCCGGCGCTGCCAGGCGCGATCAAACGCATCGTGGTCATCGGCGATACCGGCTGCCGTCTGAAGGGCAGCTTCGTGCAGGATTGCAATGATCCGGTGAAGTGGCCGTTTGCGACGGTAGCGCGGTTGGCAGCGGCGCGGCATCCGGACCTGGTGATCCATGTCGGGGACTATCACTACCGCGAGACGCCGTGTCCGCAAGGGCGCGCGGGGTGTGCCGGCAGCCCATTCGGCGATATCTGGGCGGTCTGGCAGCACGACTTTTTTTCGCCGGCCGCGCCGTTGCTGGCGGCGGCGCCTTGGGTGCTGGTCCGCGGCAACCACGAACTCTGCTCGCGGGGTGGGCACGGGTGGTTCCGTCTGCTCGACCCGCATCCGGACGTCGCGTGCGTCACCACCACGGCGCCGTATGCGCTGCGCGTGGACGCGATGAACCTGTTGGTGTTCGACGGCGCGGATGCGGATGACGGCAAAGCTGATCCGGCGAAGGTCGCGGTGTATCGCAGCCAGATGCAGACGCTGCTGGCGAACGCACCCTCGCACTCCTGGCTGTTGACGCATCGGCCGATCTGGGCGGTGACGGAAGGTGAGGGTGCCGCGCCTGGGGCGACACTGAATGCGACCGAGCAGGCGGCGATCAATGGACTGGTCCCGGCGGGGCTTGACCTCGTGCTGTCCGGGCACATCCATGACTTTACCAGCTACGAGTTCGGACCGGCGCGCCCGGCACAGCTTGTGGTGGGCGAGGGCGGCGATGCTAACGATGCGATCGTGCAGCCGATAACCGCTGGCATGTCGATAGACGGGATGAAGCTGCGGCGGGTATTTGCTTCTCCGGACTGGGGCTACCTGGTGTTGCATCGGACCGCAACCGGCTGGGCCGGCACTGTATATTCGATCGCCGATACAGTGCTGGCCACTTGCCGGATCCATGGGCGGGACCTTGCCTGCCACGCCGCGCGGCGCTGATGCGTGACCCGACGCGGGAGGCGGCGTTCGACCTGTTGACTGGTGTGCTGGAGCGACGGCGGCCGCTCGAGGAGGCTCTGGACGCACTGCCGGAGATGGCGTCACGCGACCGGGCGGCGGCGCATCGGTTGGCCGCTGCTGTGCTGCGACGGATGGGCACGCTGGATGCGGTGCTGGAGCCGTTCCTGCGCAAGGAGCCGCCGGAGCCCGTCCGCCATGTGCTGCGTCTCGGTGCGGCGGGACTGCTGTTGTTGGACACGCCGGGCCATGCGGCGGTGGCGACCGCGGTGGCGCTGGCGCGCGCGCGCGGACTGGCGCCGTTCGCCGGGATGGTGAACGCGGTCCTGCGGCGGGTCGCCGAGGCGGGAAAGGCCGCAATGGCCGACCTGGATGCGCCGCGGCTGGATACGCCGGCGTGGCTTTGGGCGTCGTGGGGCGAGCATGCGCGCGCGATCGCGCTGGCGCATCAGCATGAGGCGCCGCTGGATGTGACATTGCGTCCCGATACGGCAATGCCGGATGGCGAATTGCTGCCGACGGGATCGGTGCGGTTTCCGGTGGGGACGCGGGTCGCGGATATCCCTGGCTTCGCCGCCGGGAATTGCTGGGTTCAGGATGCGGCCGCGGCGCTGCCCGCGAAGCTGCTGGCGGTGCAGCCGGACGAGCTTGTCGCGGACCTGTGCGCCGCACCGGGCGGCAAGACGGCGCAGCTTGCCGCGGCAGGCGCCTCGGTGGTTGCGGTGGAGCGGGATGCAACGCGGTTGGCGCGGCTGCGCGATAACCTGCGGCACTGGCGGCTGAACGCGGAGACCGTGCTGGCTGATGTGGCCGAATGGCGGCCGCCGCGGCAGTTCGATGCAGTGCTCCTGGATGCGCCATGCAGTGCGACCGGCACGATACGGCGGCATCCCGATGTGCCGCATCTGAAGCGCCCTCGCGATGTGCGGTCGCTGGTTGAGGCACAGGTGCGGTTAATGTCAGAAGCGGCAGCGATGCTGCGGCCAGGCGGGCGGTTGATTTACTCGGTGTGCTCGCTGCAGCCCGAGGAAAGCATGCCGGTGGTGGCGCTGCCCGGGCTACGGCACGATCCGTTCCGCGCGGGGGAACTCGCCGCGCTGCCGGAAGCCCGGACGCAGGACGGCTGCTTGCGCACACTGCCATGCCTTTGGCCGGAACGTGGTGGCATGGATGGGTTCTTTGCAATACGCCTTATCAAGGTCTGACGCTTGTCTTTCGACAGGACGGCTGCCTAGATCAGCGCCATGCCACAGCCCCGAGTCACCATAGCACCCAGCCTCCTCGCGGCGGATTTCGGACGTCTCGGCGATGAGGTGGGAGCGATCGAGGCGGCCGGCGCGGACTGGCTGCACCTGGATGTGATGGACGGACACTTCGTGCCGAACATCAGTTTCGGTCCGCCAGTGCTGAAAAGTTTGCGCGCACGCACGAAGTTGCCGTTCGATGTGCACCTGATGATTGCGCCGGTCGACGATTATATTGGCGCGTTCGTCGATGCGGGAGCAGATCATCTGCTGGTGCATCCCGAAGCCGGACCGCATCTGCACCGCACGCTGCAATTGATCCGCGGGCACGGTAAGCGTGCGGGCGTCGTATTGAACCCCGGCACATCGGTGGAAAGCATTGCGTGGGTTCTCGATCTCGTCGACATCATCCTGGTGATGACGGTCAATCCCGGATTCGGCGGCCAGAAGTTCCTGTCTTCGCAGCTGCCGAAGATCGCGGCGTTGCGGCGGATGATCGATGGTGCGGGGCGGCAGATCCCGTTGGCGGTGGATGGCGGTGTTGCGCCGGACACCGCGCCGCAGGTGATCGCAGCCGGCGCCGACACTCTGATTGCGGGCACGGCGGTATTCGGCACCGGCGACTATGCGGCGGCGATCGCCGCGCTTCGGGGATGAGCGCAACGGATCCAAGGCGCTGGCTGCGCGATGCACGCCGGGCGATTGCCCGCCTGCCGAGCCTGCGGATCAGCCGGCTGCCAGATGCGCCGGCGCTGCCGGTGCGCGATCCCTGGCCTGGCGATGCCGCGCGCGGAGCGCGGCTGCTGCGCGGTGAACTTGAGCTGGGTGGCGGGGTGCGTGCACTGCGGCCAGGTGCCTGGGGCGAGGCCGCGGGCAACGGTGTGCTCGATGCGATGGCGCATGGCTTCACCTGGCTGCGCGACCTGCGTGCGCTCGGCACGGACGCGGCGCGGTTGCGGGCACGGGGACTGGTGGGAGAATGGATGGGGGCGCCGCCGAACGATCCGGTCGCGCATCGGCCGGACGTGGTGGGGGCGCGGATCACCGCCTGGCTTGGGCACTACGATTTCTTCGCGGCAACGGCGGACGATGCCCTGCGGCAGAAGCTGATGGGGCGGCTGGTTTCGGATGCGCGCGGCCTATCGGCAGCGCTGCCGGCCGAGGAGCTGGACGCCCGAGCGCTGACCGCACTGAAGGGACTGATCGCGGCGGCAGTGGCGTTGCCGGAACACGCCGCGTTCCTGGCGCGCGCCTTGCGATTCCTGCCGCAGGAGATTGCGCGCCAGGTGTTGCCGGATGGCTGTCATGTGGAACGCAGCCCGGCGGCGCAATTGACCGCATTGCAAGACCTGACCGAGATCCGCGCGCTGTTGCAGGCGGCGCAGGCGACGCCGCCGCCGGCGTTGGGCAATGCTATCGAGCGGATGGCGCTCGCGCTGCGGGCGCTGCGCCACGGCGACGGCGGGCTGGCGCTGTTCAACGGCAGCAAGGAAGAGAGCAGCAGCCTGATCGACATCGTGTTGACCCAGGCGGGGCGCGGGGGGCGCGGTGCCGGATCGCTCGTCGACGGGGGTTTCCAGCGTCTACAGGCTGGGCGCAGCTTGTTGATTGTAGACTGCGGTGCGCCGCCGCCCCCCGGAGTGGATCGGCTGTCGCACGCGGGCGCATTGTCGATGGAGCTGTCGATCGGGCGGGATCGGCTGATTGTGAATTGCGGTGCGTTTCCGGCGGGCAGTGCGGAGTGGCGCGACGCGACACGGGCGACAGCGGCGCACTCGACATTGGTGATTTCCGACGTGAACTCGTCGGAGCTGAAGCCGCACGGGTTGGGGCGGCGGCCGGCGATGGTAGAAGTGCAGCGGCAGGAAGCGAACGGCGCGCACTGGTTGGAAGCGAGCCACGACGGCTGGAAGAAGTTGTTCGGTGCCGTACACCGGCGGCGGCTGTATCTCGCGGAGAGTGGAGAGGACATACGCGGCGAGGACGCCATCGAAGCGCCGAACCCACAGCCTTTCACGCTGCGATTCCACTTGCATCCGGATGTCAGCGCCAGCTTGCAGCAGGACGGCGAAGCGGTGTTGTTGCGGCTGCGTTCGGGTGGCGGTTGGCGGCTGCGCGCCGATGGCGGGCGGATGACGCTGGAGGAGAGCGTGTATCTGGGCAGCGCCGAACCACGCCGCAGTGAGCAGGTGGTGCTGACCGGTTATGCAGATGGCCCGCAGCAGGTGAAGTGGGCGATCAGCAAGGTCGGATGAGCGACCGGCCCAGCGGCTTGAAGGTCCTGGAGATCACCAACGTGGATTTCTCGCTGCGGCAATTCCTGTTGCCGCTGATGCGGGCGATACGCGCACGCGGGCATGAGGTGATCGGCGTGTGTGCCGAGGGACCGCTGCTGGACGCGCCGCGCGCGGAGGGCTTCCGGGTGGTGGGATTGCCATTGGAGCGTCGGGTCTCCCCTTTGGTGCACTGGCGGGCACTCCGCGCGCTGGTGCGGCTGTTCCGCGCCGAGCGTCCCGATCTTGTACACGCGCACATGCCGATAAGCGGGTTCCTGGCGAGGATTGCTGCCTGGTGGGTCGGTGTCCCGCGCGTTGCGTACACCTGTCATGGCTTTGTCTTCAATCAGGAGGGTCGATGGCCCCGCCGGTTTGCCGGGCTCTGCATGGAGTGGATTGGCGGCCGGCTGACAGACGTGTTCGCCACGGTTTCAACCGCCGATGCGGACGATGCCCGGCGGTTCCACATCTTCGGGCGGGCAGCCGTGGTGGGGAATGGCCGCGACCCGCAGCGATTTCGGCCCGACGGTGGGGTGCGCCAGCGCGTCCGCGCGGCGTTTGATGTGCCCAACGCCAAGGTGGTCGTGCTCGCGGTGTCGCGGTTGGTCTGGCAGAAGGGCTACCCCGAACTCGCGGAGGCAATGCGTTCGCTGCCGGAGGCGGAGCTGTGGGTGGTAGGGCAGCGCCTGGAGTCCGACCGCGGCCCCGACATGAACGCCATGTTGCGTGACGCAGGGCTGGGTGCGCGGCTTCGGCTGCTCGGTTATCGCGACGATGTGGCGGACCTGATGGCAGCGGCTGATATCTTTGTGCTGCCCAGCCGATTTGAGGCGCTGCCGATGTCGGTGATCGAGGCGATGCTGTCAGGTTTGCCGGTGGTGGCAAGCGACATACGCGGGCCCTTGGAGCAGGTGGTGCCGGAGGAGACCGGTTTGTTGGTTCCGGTCGCTGATCCTCGCGCCCTGGCTTCAGCGCTGCGGCGCCTGGCCGAGGATGCGACGCTGCGGGCGCGGATGGGAGCGGCGGGACGGGTGCGTGCCATCGAACGCTACGACGAGACGACGGTGCTGACGCGCACGATGGCTCTGCTGGGATTGTGAGGCACCGCGCGAGGGCCTGCTGGATATTGCGCAGTGCGATCTCGGGCCGCTGACGGCGCGCGCCGACAATGGCAATCGTCAAGCGTGCCTGTGCCTCCAAGCCGGCTATGAGCCGGCGGAACGTGCGGGCATCTTCGGTGTAGCGGCCGCTGCTGGTGTTGGCGGCGCGGACGCGGGCGAGGCCTTCAGCGCTGCGCGCCCCAGTGCTGAAACCACCATGCAGTCGGCATCGATTGTTGGACTTGGCGGGCTGCCGGCAGGCGGTGCTGGCACGGGTGCGGGTGCCGCAGCGCCGCGCGTGTTGGATTGCCGGCGAGTGCCCGATTCTTCACCGATGGCTCCACGGGGCATGGGGTGTCACCGCCGCCAACGCGGTCTTCCCTTGCTTGGAAGCTGATTGAGCGAGGATTGCTGCTTATCCCGCAGCTCGTGCAGCAGCTTGCAGAATATGGTGCTCATGCGGGCGGCATGAGCCGTGTCCTGGCCGGCGCTGGCGGCCGTGGCCTGCGGTGACCGCGCCGCACGGCGGTAGGCCGCGAGGGCGGCGTGGTATGCGAGCACGGCCTGCGTGGCGAGTGCGGCCTCGACGGGCTGCTGGGCATCGAGCGAGCGCAGCAAATGCATCGCCGCCAACTTGCGCTTGTCCTTTTGCTCCGCACTGTCGGTGTCGCCGAAGGCTATGCCCTGGACGATGGCAAGCACCGTCTCGTCGGTGAACACCGGATCGAACGGGTCCTCCGGCGGTGGCGGTGGCAAGTTTGGCGAGGCGGGATGCTCGGGGTCCCAGGGGCGGAGGGCGATAGCGATGTCTTCCGGGGTGATGTCAGGCGTGGTGTCTGTCGGCATGCATGGCTCCAAGGCAAAAGGCCGCGTCAATTATACAGACATAATGTTAGTTAATTACTAACACGCAGAGCTTGGAATTGGGAAGCATGTGACACACGCGGCTGCAGCCGGCACGGATGGTGAAGGGGCGCTCGGCCGAGCACTATTTGCGTTGTCTGCGTGCTTTGCGGTTCCATTTACTCCTTCGGCCAAAGGAGATGCGAGGATGAGCGAAGCGAAGCTGGCGCCGAACCTGCCCGAATGGATGGTGGAGCACGCGAACCGCTACCTGAAAAGCGGCGGCACTGACGGGCACATGTACCACATGAAGCAGGCGGGGCGGCCGGAAATCACCGTGCCTTCACTGATGCTGACGACGACGGGCCGCAAGTCGGGCGAGAAGTTCATGTTCCCGCTGTTCTACGGCGAGGACGGCGGGCATTACTTTGTGATCGCCTCGAAGGGCGGGGCGCCGGAACATCCCGGTTGGTATCGCAATCTGCAGGCGCACCCCGAGGTCGAGGTGCAGGTGGGCACGAAGAAGGTGAAGGCACGCGCGCGCACTGCAACGGGCGAGGAACGCAAGCGGCTGTGGACGAAGTCGCTGGAGTTCTGGCCGCCGTATGCGGACTATCAGACGAAGACACAGCGCGAGATTCCGGTGGTGGTGCTGGTCCCGGTGTGAGTGCTTGGGTCGCCATCAGGTCCGCCGGCGGCGGATCTGATGGCCGTCGTTGTGAACTGACCTGAGCTGCTGACACGCGCCGCTTGCGGACTCAGCGGCGCAAGCCTATGTGGGGCCGCCAAGGTAGCGGAGAGGCCCGCCCCATGGCATTCGACACCCCTCATTCAGGCACCACGACAGCCACGCGGATCGAGGAGGCGCTCGCCTTCGACGACGTGTTGTTGGTGCCCGGTTATTCGCAGGTGCTGCCCTCGGCGACCGATACGCGCAGCAGACTTACGCGAAACATCTCGATCAACATTCCCATCATCTCGGCGGCGATGGACACCGTCACCGAAGCCACCATGGCGATCGCCATGGCACAACAGGGCGGCCTCGGGGTGATCCACAAGAACCTGGGACCGGCCGAGCAGGCGGCGCAGGTCCGCCGCGTAAAGAAGTTTGAATTGGGCATGGTGGTGAACCCGCTCACCATCCATCCGGATCAGACGCTGGCCGATGTCACCGCGCTGATGAACAGTCACCGGATCAGCGGCATCCCAGTGGTCGAGCGTGACACCAACCGGCTCGTCGGCATCATCACCCACCGCGACGTCCGCTTCGCCAGCGACCCGGGGCAAAAGGTCTACGAGCTGATGACGCGCGAGAACCTTGTCACGGTCACCGGGGGCGTCAGCCCGGACGAGGCACGGCGCCTGCTGCACCGGCATAGGATCGAGAAGTTGCTGGTGGTCGACGAGGCGTATTGCTGCGTCGGACTGATCACCGTGAAGGACATGGACAAGGCGGAGACGCATCCGCTCGCCAACAAGGATGACCTGGGGCGGCTGCGCGTCGCGGCGGCGACCGGTGTCGGGCCGGACGGGCAGGCGCGGTCGCGCGCGCTGATTGAATTAGAGGTGGATGTGATCGTGGTGGATACCGCGCACGGCCACTCGCGCGGCGTGCTGGACGCGGTGGCAGCAATCAAGAAGCAGTCCAACGCGGTGCAGGTGATCGCCGGCAACGTGGCGACGCCGGAAGGAGCACGGGCGCTGATCGAGGCCGGGGCGGACGGCGTGAAAATCGGCATTGGCCCGGGCTCGATCTGCACCACGCGCGTTGTGGCAGGCGTTGGGGTTCCGCAGTTCACCGCGGTCCTGGAGTGCGCCGCAGCCTGCCGCGAGGCCGGAGTGCCGGCGATTGCCGATGGCGGAATGCGCACCTCGGGCGACATCGTGAAGGCGATTGCGGCTGGGGCGGATGCAGTGATGATCGGCTCGCTGCTGGCCGGCACCGACGAGGCGCCGGGCGAGGTCTTCCTGTATCAGGGGCGATCGTACAAGTCGTATCGTGGGATGGGCAGCATCGGCGCGATGGCGCGCGGCTCAGCCGACCGGTATTTCCAGCAGGACATCAAGGATCAGTTGAAGTTGGTGCCGGAAGGCATTGAAGGCATGGTACCTTACAAGGGTCCGGTGGCGCAGGCGATCCACCAGCTAGTGGGCGGTCTGAGGGCGGGTATGGGCTACACGGGCAGTGCCGGCATCGCCGATTTGCAGCAGAACAGCCGGTTCCGCCGGGTTACCGGCGCTGGGCTGCGCGAGAGCCACGTGCATGACGTGGCGATCAGTCGGGAGGCGCCGAATTACCGGCAGGACTGAGCCGGCCGGATATCGGACGAGGGCGTCGCGGAGCAACACGTCGACTATCAGCGGGGTCCATTCGCGCGAAGAGAGCGCCGACTTTCACCTGATCCGCCTGCGTGGCAGTTTCCCGCATCGGCGCACCACAAGGACCAAACCATGCCACGCATGACCGGCGGAGAAGCCATCGTTGACAGCCTGTTGCGGCACGGAATTGACACCGTGTTCGGCCTTCCCGGCGTGCAGACTTATGGATTGTTCGACGCCTTCGCGCGCGCCTCCAACCGGTTGCGGCTGATCAATGCGCGGCATGAACAGACAACTGCCTATATGGCACTCGGCTATGCCTGCGCGACTGGTCGCCCTGCCGCCTACGCCGTCGTGCCTGGCCCGGGCGTGCTCAACACCACCGCGGCTCTGGCAACCGCCTGGGGTGTCAACGCGCCAGTGCTGTGCCTGACCGGCCAGGTGCCCAGCATGATGATCGGCCGCGGACGGGGCCAGTTGCACGAGTTGCCCGACCAGCTTGCGACCCTGCGCAGCCTGCTGAAATGGGCTGAACGCATCGAGCATCCGAACCAGGCGTCCTATCTCACCGCGCGTGCGTTCCAGGAGATGTTGTCCGGCCGGCCAGGCCCCGTCGCGCTGGAAATGCCGTGGGACCAGTTCGGTGCGTCCGCCGAGGTCACGCCGCAGGATCCGCTACCACTGCATCCGAAGCCACTGCCTGATCCGGATCGCGTCTCTGCGCTGGCCAAACTGCTCAACGAGGCGAAGGCACCGCTGTTGTGGGTCGGTGGCGGCGCGCAGCACGCGGCCGTTGAAATCCGCGCCCTCGCCGAACGCATCAACGCGCCTGTGGTGTCGTTCCGTAGCGGCCGCGGCATCGTGCCGGATCATCATCCGCTCGGGCTCACGGTCGCCTCCGCGTACAAGCTGTGGCCGCAGACCGATCTGATTGTCGCGTTCGGGACACGCCTGGAAGTGCCGACGTCGCGCTGGGGCGCAATGCCACCCGGTCTGAAAATCGCACGCATCGATATCGATCCGGCCGAAATGCGCCGCCTGAAGGCTGATATCCCGATCGTGGCCGACAGTGCGGACGCGGCGCGCGCACTCTCCGCCATCGTGGAGCCGCGCAAAGATCCGGCGCGTTCCGAACAGATCGCGCGCGTGAAAACCGAAACCGCACAAACGATCCGCAAGGTGCAGCCGCAGATGTCGTTCCTCGAGGCGATCCGCGACGTGCTGCCCGAGGACGGCATCCTGTGCGACGAGATGACCCAGGCCGGCTACGTCTCCTGGTTCGGCTTTCCGATCCACGCGCCGCGCACGCTGGTCACGTCCGGCTTTTCCGGCACGCTCGGCGCCGGCTTCCCAACCGCGCTCGGCGTCAAGGTGGCGATGCCGGATCGGCCAGTGGTGGCGCTCACCGGCGATGGCGGTTTCCTGTTCGGCGGCGCCGAACTAGCAACCGCGGTGCAGTTCGGCATCAACCTCGTCACCGTGCTGTTCAACAACAGCTCTTACGGCAATGTGCTGCGCGATCAGCGCCGCCTGTTCGAGGGACGCGATTCCGGCTCCATGCTGCGCAATCCGGATTTCCAGACCTATGCCAAGAGCTTCGGCGTCCCGTCGTGGCGTTGCAGTGACGCGGACGGACTGCGTGGCGCATTGCGCGAGGCATTGTCGGCCAATGCGCCTGCGTTGATCGAAGTGATGACCGACATCACCCAGGAATACGCTCCCTGGGAATTCATCGCGCCCGGCCGCGGTTAGTTTGGCGTAGGCAAAGGATTGGAGCCACCAGACCATCGGTCGCGCCAGCCAGGCACCTGTCGTATAATCGCTCCCATGCACTCCAGGCGTGTCATGCTGCTGTCCGGCGCGGCATTGTTGTGCGGTGCCGCGCTGCCGAAACCCGATGATGAACCAGGGTCCGCATCGCTCGCCGGACAGCTTCTGGTCGCAACGCCAGAGATGGCCGATCCACGTTTCCGCCGTTCCGTCATCCTCATGGTGAAGCACGCAAAGGCCGGCGCGCTCGGTGTCGCCGTCAACCGGCCGATCGAGGATATGCCGTGGATAAAGTTGCTCGCGGCAATCGGCCAAAACACCGCCGGTGTCAGCGGCCGGGTAACCGTGTACGCCGGAGGGCCGGTCGAGCTGCAAGTTGGATTTGTCATCCACAGCGTCGAGTATCGCATTGCCGGCACCATCGACATCGATGGCCGCGTCGCGGCCACGCCCAATCCTGCCGTATTGCGCGACCTGGCACACGGCAATGGTCCGAAGCAGAGCCTGATCGCCTTTGGCTATGCCGGCTGGGGACCGCAGCAACTCGAAGGTGAGATCGCCCGTGGTGGCTGGTTCACCGTGCCGGAAGAGCCGCGCTTCGTGTTCGACATGGATCGGGACAAGCTATGGGACGAGATGAGCAAGCGCCGCACTTACCCATTGTGACCGTATATACAGACTACAAGAGCCCGTACGCTTTTCTGGCAAAGGACCTGACCTACGAGCTCGAGCGCGATTTGCCGATCCGGCTGAACTGGCTGCCGTATGTGCTCGACATTCCCAGCTATCTTGGTTCGGCGCGCGTCGATGATCAGGGCCGCGTGCTGGAAGAGAACCGCCATCCGCATCAGTGGCGCCGCGTTCGCTACAGCTACATGGATTGCCGGCGTCAGGCGCGCAAACGTGGACTGGTGATCCGCGGTACACAGAAGATCTGGGATTCGTCGCTGGCCGGGGCGGGGATGCTGTATGCCAAACACGCGGGCGATGCAGTGTTCCGTCGCTACAATGACAGTGTCTTCGAGCGCTTCTGGAAACGCGAACTGGATATCGAAGACGCTGCGGCAATTGGCTCCGTGCTGCATGAGGCAGGCGCGGACGGGAATGCGTTTCGCGCGTGGTCATCCGAAGGCCGCGCGCAGGTCGCCGCGATCAGCCGTGCTGCCGAAGCCGATGGTGTGTTCGGCGTGCCCAGTTTCATCGTGAATGGTGAGCTGTTCTGGGGCCGTGAGCACTTGCCGGAGATCCGCGATATCCTGCGCGCACAGACATGAACGCGCACAATCAACCGAACGGAGGAAACCTCATGCGTGCGGCCATCTTTCGCAATGGCGGCTTCGTCGTCGATAGCATCGCCGAGCCCAAGCCGATCGAAGGCCAGGTGCTGGTGAAGACTCTGTGCTGCGGTATCTGCGGCACCGATCTGCACGCGGCCAAATTCACCGAGCAGTTCGTCGAGCGATCGAACCGCGTTGGTGGACGCTGGCCAATGGACCCGAAGCGCGACGTGGTGTTCGGGCACGAGTTCTGTTGCGAGGTGGTGGAACATGGCCCCGGCACCGACAAGCGGCTGAAGCCCGGAACGCTGGTCTGCTCGATGCCGATGACCATTGCCGGTAACACGGTGCAGGGTATCGGCTATTCGAACGATATTCCTGGTGGCTTCGCGCAGTACATGTCGTTGGCCGAGCGCATGCTGCTGCCGGTGCCGAACGGCCTGCCCGCGGTGCAGGCCGCGCTCACCGAACCGATCGCCGTTGGTTACCACGCGGCGCGCAATGCGCGGCTCACACCAGACGATGTGCCATTGGTGATCGGCTGCGGGCCGGTTGGGTTATCGGTGATCGCCAGCCTTAAGCTGGAGAATGTGCATCCCATCATCGCCGCGGATTACTCGCCGGCGCGCCGCGCCTTGGCGCTGCGCATGGGGGCCGACATCGTGGTCGATCCGGCGGAGACCTCACCGTTCAAGAGCTGGACCGACGCCGCCACGCCAGCCGGCTATGACGGCAGCCGCTATGCGCAGATGTTCAACGTCGGACCGAAGCAACGCCCGGCGGTGATGTTCGAATGTGTCGGCGTCCCCGGCGTCATCGAGCAGATCGTCGAAGGCGCACCCAACAATGCGCGCATCATTGTCGTCGGCGTCTGCATGGAAACCGATCGCATCGAGCCGTTCTTCGGTATCGTCAAGCAGCTCAACCTGCAATTCGTTCTCGCCTATACAGCGGACGAATTCGCCGCCAGCCTGCATCATATCGCGGAAGGCCACATCGACGTGACGCCACTGATCACCGGCCGCGTCGGATTGGATGGCGTGAAGGGCGCGTTTGCCGACCTGGCAAACCCTGAGCGGCATGGGAAAATCGTCGTCGAACCATTCGCCTAGGAGAGGAACGTGCCACTGTACGCCAATGTCGGCGCCGAGCTGACGCACTATGACACGGATATCGACGCCGCCACGTTGACCAAGCGCGGCACCGTCACGCTGCCGGCAGCGGTGCAATACGCTTGGCCGCATGTGTCCCGGCGATTCCTATACGTGGCGACCAGCGACAGCCAGCCGGGGATGGGTCAGCCTGGGAACAAGCATCACGTGACGGCACTGCGCATCGACGACAGCGGTGCGCTTAGCCCACACGGTGCGTCGATCGCGCTGCCGTCGCGGCCGATCCACATGGCGATGGATATTCCGTCGCAGAATATTCTCGTGGCGTTCAACAATCCGGGCGCGCTGCGGGTGTATCGGGTCAACGCCGATGCGACGCCGGGCGAGGAAGTGAAGCAAGGGCCGATCGATCCCGGTATCTTCGCCCATCAGGTGCGCGCCACCCTCGACAACCAGCAGGTGATCCTGGTTGCGCGCGGGCATGACGCGGAACCCGGAAAGGCCGAACAACCGGGCTCGCTAAAAGTGTTTGACTATCGCGATGGCCTGCTGACCAACGAAGTGTCGATCGCGCCGAATGGCGGTTTCGGCTTCGGCCCGAGGCATCTCGATTTTCATCCGACGCAACCGTGGGTCTATGTCTCGCTGGAACGGCAGAATGCGCTGGCGTTGTTCAGCCGCAGTAACGGCAAGCTTTCGGCTGCACCGCTGTTCCAAAGGACCGCGCTGGGCAAGCCGGTCGTGCAGCACCAGCTTGTCGGCACCGTGCACGTGCATCCGAATGGCCGATTTGTCTACGTAGCCAATCGAGGCCGTGACGCCAATGGTGAGAATTCGCTGGCCGTCTATACGATCGACCCATCAACCGGCGAGCCTGACTTGATCCAGCACATCGACACGCACGGCATACATCCTCGCACCTTCCACATCGATCCCAGCGGCCGGCTGATGGCCGTGGCACACATCCACGGCGCGGAACTCTCGTTGTTCCGCATCGCCGCGGATGGGCGGTTGGCATTCGCCCGCTCCTATCATATCGATGTCGGCGAACGAACCATGTGGTGGATGGGAATGGTGGATCGGCCATGAAATTCGGCGCTTCAATGTTCTTCACCGACTACTCGATGTCGCCGGTGGAGCTTGCCGTCGCGTTGGAACAGCGCGGCTTCGATATCATGTGGGCGCCTGAGCATTCGCACATCCCGTTGTCGCGCAAGTCGCCGTTTGTGCTCGGTGGCGATCTGCCGAAGCGCTACTACGATGCGATGGATCCGTTCGTCACGCTCAGCATGGCGGCGGCCGCGACGCAGACACTGAAGCTCGGCACCGGCGTCTGCCTGATCGCACAGCGCGATCCGATCCAGACCGCGAAGCTGGTTGCCTCGATCGATCGGGTATCCGGCGGACGCTTCGTGTTCGGCGTCGGTAACGGCTGGAACCAGGATGAGATGGAGAACCACGGCACGGTGTTCGCCACGCGGCACAAGCTGGCGCGTGAGCGCATCGAGGCGATGAAGGCGATCTGGACGCAGGACACCGCCGAGTATCACGGCGAGTTTGTCGATTTCGGCCCGATGGTCGCGAACCCGAAGCCGGTCCAGAAGCCGCACCCGCCAATACTGGTCGGTGGTGCGTTTCCCTACAGTGCTCGCCGCGCGGTGCGCTATGGCGATGGCTGGATGCCGCAGGTCACGGCGGGGTCGCCGACGCCGCTGAGTGAACTGCTTCCGCGTTTCCGCCAGATGGCCGCGGAAGCCGGCCGCGATCCGCACGGCTTCGACATTTCGATCGGTGGTCAGGCGGAGGACGCGGAGTTGGTCAAGCAATATGAGGCGCTGGGAGTGAACCGCGTGTCAGTCAGTCTGCCATCGGAGAAAGCCGATACGATACTGCCGGTACTGGATCGCTGGGTGACAATCATGCGGCAGGTGAATGGCTAGACAAATTGGCCTCAGCCGCCGCGCATCGCCTGCCACACTCTGAACGGGGTTGCCGGCCCTTCGAAGTGTGTCACCCCGAACGGCGCGAGTGCATCCAGCACCGCATTGGTGATTGCTGGCAGCATCGCGACGGCGCCTGCTTCGCCGCAGCCTTTCACGCCCAGCGGATTGGTCGTGCAGCGCGTGCCGTTGAAATCCAGCCGGAATGACGGCACGTCGTCCGCGCGAGGCATCGCGTAATCCATGAAGGATCCAGCCAACAGCTGACCGGACTCGGCTTCGTACACCGCGTGTTCCAGCAGCGCCTGGCCAACTCCCTGTGCGATCGCGCCATGCGCCTGGCCGGCAACGATCATCGGATTGACCATTACGCCGTAGTCGTCCACCGCGGTTACCCGCACCAGCGATGCCACGCCGGTGTCGCGGTCGATCTCCACTTCCACCACGTGCGTGCCGTTTGGGTACGTCAGATGCTCACGCGTCCAGGCATGATAGGTGTCCAGCGGTGCGCGTGCCGCCACATCGAGCAGCGCCACCGAACGATTGGTCCCCACCACTGCAAAGTATCCGTCGCTGAATGCGATATCGGCTTCCGCCGCTTCCAACATCTCGGCGGCAACCGCGCGGCCCTTCGAAACTATCGTCTCCGAGGCACGCCATATCGCTGTGCCGCCCATATAGGTGGCGCGCGAACTGCCGTGTCCGCCGCCCATTGGGATAAGATCTGTATCACCCTGCCGGAGGCGGATCAGTTCGTTCGGAATCCCAAGCTGGTCGGCCAGGATTTGTGGAAACGTGGTCTCGTGGCCCTGGCCGATGGTCTGCGTGCCGGTTATCAGCGAGACCGTCCCATCGGTCTCGAAGCGGATATCGACGTTCTCGTGCGGCGATCCGCCGGTGCCCTTGATGTGATAGGCCATGCCGAGCCCGCGCAGCATACCGCGTGCTTCGCTCGCCGCGCGGCGAGCCGCAAATCCCGCGATGTCGGCGAGTTCCATCGCACGATCGAAGGTTCGTCTGAAATCGCCGCTGTCGACCGAGAAGCCCAGCGCATTGGTCAGCGGCGCGCGCGCCATGTTGCGGCGTCGCAACTCCATCCGATCGAAGCCGCATTGCCGTGCCGCCGCATCGATCAGGCGCTCGATGATGTTGATCGCCTCGGCAAATCCTGGTCCACGCATGACGCCAACTGGCACCGTGTTGCTCAGCACGGTCCGCACGCGCAGCGCGATGGCCGGAATGTCATAGATGCCGCCTTGCAGATGTATATACTGGTTGGTCTGCACGGCACCGGTGCCGCCAGCCATATAGGCGCCAATGTTCGCCACGCTGGATGCGCGCAGCGCGAGGAACCGGCCGTCCGCGTCCAGCGCCAGCGACGCATCGGCCTGATGGCCGCGCGCCTGGTGGTCCGAGACGAAGCCCTCGCTCCGCGTCGCAATCCACTTCACCGGGCGTCCGACAAGCTTTGCCGCCCAGAGGATCAACGCGAACTCGGCGTAATTGAAGTTCTTCGCACCAAACCCGCCGCCGACGTCCGGTGCGATGAACCGCACATCCGCAGGCGGCACATTCAGCAGGCGCGCGGTCGCATCACGGTTGCCGTGGATGTTCTGGCTGGAAACATGTAGCGTGTAGCGACCGTCGTAGATGCCGACCGCACCACGAGGCTCGATAGGATTGGTGACGACGCGGTGATTCTCGACATGCAGCGAGACCACATGAGCCGCCGCAGCAAATGCGGCATCAGCGCCAGCTGTATCGCCCCACGGCCAGTCCATGCAGACATCGCCGCTGGTGGTTTCGACTGATAGTCCCGTCCAGTCGATCGCCACAGCTTCCGCGGCATCCAGCGCCTGCGCGCGTGTCTCGGCGATGATTAGCGCAATCGCTTCGCCGACGTGCCGCACCTCATCGAACGCCAGCAGCGGTTGTGCGGGAAAGGCGAACGGTTCACCGGTCTGAACATTGGCTTCCACCGTCGGCCGCATTGTCTGCAGACCATCGGCTTGCACTTCCGGCGCGGTTAGCACCGCCAGGACACCGGGCATCGCCCGCGCGACCGCAGCGTCCAGGTGCTCAATCCGCGCATGTGCGTGCGGCGAACGCACGAACACCGCATGCGCCAGTCGCTCGAACTTCAGATCATCGAGGTAGCCACCGCGCCCTGTGGTGAACCGCGCATCCTCACGCCTTCTAGGCGTGTCGCCGATGATCGCGGCTGTCATCCGATGTTCCTCTGCGTCCGATGGACGCAGAGGTTAGGGTGCGGTTTGAACTACCTCAATAAGTCGGCGGCGGTGGTGGCGCGTAATAGGCAGGCGGTGGCGGCTTCGGTGTCGTCACCGCTCCGGTCACCGCGCCCACGGCGCCACCAGCCAGCGCGCCAATGGCCGCGCCGTGCCAGCCGGCTGCTGCGCCGCCGATTGCCGCGCCGGCACCGGCGCCAATCGCCGCCCCGCCAAGCGCGCGTTGTCCCGGGTCGTAGGGATTGTTGCAACCCGACAGCGCAACCAACACGCCCCCCACCATGGCGAGACGAACGAACAGACGCATCCCGGACTCCTTGTTGGCCAATCCAGCGCAACGTACACGAAATCGAATTCTGCGGCGGATCTGGCCGGCCAATTTCATTTCACTATACGGTGATACGTGCTGCGGGCTGCCGCCTGACAAATATTCATGCGAATGCTGAGCAAACGTCCTTTGCCGCCAGCCCCGGCTGCGCCCATTCTTTGGGTCGAGGGAGCCCCAGACATGACCGCCAAACGCCAACTGCATCTCGGCGCCTTTATGCGGCCGACAACGATCCATACGGCCTCATGGCGCTATCCTGGCGCGTATCCCGACGCCAACTTCAACCTCGGGCACCTGAAGCGATTTATCCAGACGCTGGAGCGCGGCAGGTTCGATGCGTTCTTCATGGCCGACCATTTGGCTGTGCTGAACATGCCGATGAATGCACTCAAACGTAGCCACACAGTGACTTCGTTCGAGCCGTTCACATTGCTCTCGGCACTCGCGATGGTGACTGAGCGCATCGGCCTGATCGCCACTGGCTCCACAAGTTTCGAAGCTCCGTTCCATATCGCGCGTCGGTTTGCGTCGCTCGATCACATCAGCGGCGGCCGAGCGGCCTGGAACATCGTCACAACGTCGAATCCTGATGCCGCGCTGAACTTCGGTCTCGAAGAAGCGCTCGATCATGACGAACGCTATCGCCGCGCGCGCGAGTTCTACGATGTGGTTACTGGCCTGTGGGATAGCTGGGCGGAGGATGCATTTATCCGCGACGTCGAGACCGGCGATTTTTTCGATCCCGACCGTATGCACGTGCTCGACCACAAGGGCGAGTTCTATTCGGTGCGCGGCCCGCTACACATCGCGCGCCCGATCCAGGGTTGGCCGGTTATCGTACAGGCGGGTGGATCGGATGTCGGACGCCAGCTTGCCGCGGAGACTGCCGAAGCGGTGTTCGCCGGCGCCGGCGACATCGAGGGCGGACGTGCGTTGTATGCCGACATCAAAGGGCGCATGGCGAATATCGGACGCAATCCCGATCATCTGAAGATCCTGCCAGGTGCCTTTGTCGTCATTGGCGATTCGCTCGATGAGGCACGCGAGAAGCGGGCCAAGCTCGACAGTCTGGTGCACTATGACAGCGCGATCGCGTCGCTCTCCATCGCCCTCGGCACCGATGCGTCGAAATTTGACCCCGATGCGCCGCTGCCCGATATCCCGGAAAGCAACGCCAGCAAGAGCGGCCGTGAGCGTGCGATCAATCTGGCGAAGCGCGACGACCTGACGGTGCGTCAACTGGCGCAGCGAATGGGCGGCTATTCCGGGCCGGCGCTGCTCGGCACGCCGGTGATGATCGCCGATCAGATGGAGGAATGGCTGACTACCAATGCCTGCGACGGGTTCAACATCATGTTCCCGTTCTTGCCCGCCGGCCTCGATGACTTCGTCGAGCGCGTGGTGCCGGAACTGCAGCGCCGCGGCATCTTCCGCCGCGAGTATGAAGGCACGACGCTACGTGAGAACCTTGGCCTTCCGCGTCCGGAAAATCGCTTCTTTCCGGCTCAGAAGTAGCTGAAGACGTGGTGTTCGACGCCCGGTCCGCCGACGAAATTTGCCAGCAATTGCAACTGCTCGCGTTGTACCACGAGGTCGGCGCTGTGGCCGCAGTCCGCCGCGTCCTCGCTGGTGCGCAGGCCGGCCCAGTGGACCCGGTAGGTCTGCGTTGCGGCGACCCGCTCTTCCACCACCAGGCTGCCACCGCCCATCGCCGCCGGCACCAGTTTGCAACTGACGTCAGGCGCCTTGACCACGGTGAACTCCCAGTCGTTCAAGGAATTGCCCGTCCGGAACACCAGGATGTCGCCGACCTTCGGCGCCAGATCGAGACGCTGCGCCGCCGAGACCATCGCGACCGATCCGGCCAGAATGATAGCGATCAGGCAGCCGAGCACGACGGACCGCAGGTTATTACCGGACTGCCTGTCGCGTCTGTCGTTGCGCCGTATCATGGTCTGCGGCTGCGCCCGAAGCGCATCTCCTGCGCCTGGTCCGGCTCTTCCATTGGAAAGTCGGGCAGAAAGACGGGATCGTCCAGCAAGGGACCATCACTGGACCTTGCCGCGAGGGCTCGGCCCAGTTGGGCCAGAACCGAGCTCAAAGGCGCCCGGGTTGATAAGGTCATCACGGGTGAACCTCTTCGTTCGACGAGACGGGTTCTGCCTCCCTGGAAGACGCTCCCAGATACTTACGATAGTGATATTGCCATCCACTTCGCAGTTGCAGCATCAAGATCACGTGAGCTTGACCGCCCGCAGCGAATGGCCGACAGGCCGCAAACCACCCTTTGGACAAAGTGATCCACCATGCCCGGCCCTCTGCACGGCTACCGCGTCATCGACCTTACCTCCATGATCTCCGGGCCGACTGCCACCATGCTGCTGGCGGACCAGGGCGCCGACGTCATCAAGGTGGAGAACCCTGATGGCGGCGACCACACGCGCGCGGCGAACAACCGGCGAGGCGGCTTCTCCGCCTCATTCCTGAACAACAACCGCAACAAGCGCTCGATCGCGCTGGACCTGAAAACCGAGCACGGGGCCGATGTGCTGAAGAAGCTGCTCACCACGGCGGACGTATTCGTGCAGAACTTCCGCACCGGGGTGATCGACCGGATTGGCTTTGGTGAGTCGGTGGTACGCGCGATCGCGCCGGATATCGTCTACGTCTCGATCAGCGGTTTCGGCGAGCAAGGCCCGTTTGCACAGAAGCCGGTGTACGATCCGTTGATCCAGGCCCTATCCGGCCTGGCAAGCGTGCAGGCCGGGTCCGACGAGGAACGGCCGCGCCTGGTGCGCACCATCGTGCCGGACAAGCTCAGCGGCATCGTCGCGGCACAGGCGATCACCGCCGCACTGCTCGCGCGTGAACGTACGGGAAAGGGGCAGCACGTGCGGCTCTCCATGCTCGACGCCATCGTTGCATTTCTCTGGGGCTCCGACATGGGCAGCCAGACATTCGTCGGCGGCGAACTGCCACAGCAGGAAGCAGCCAGCTTCATCGACCTCATCTATCAGACAGCCGATGGCTATATCAGCGCCGCAGTGCAGACCAATCGCGAATGGGTGGCGCTGACCCGTGCACTGGAACGTCCGGAATGGCTGGATGATCCTCGCTACGCCACGCCGGCGCTGCGGCAGAAGCATATCAACGACCGGCTGGCGATGACGCAGGAGGTGCTGCTGACGCGTCCGGCCGCGGAATGGCTGGAGCATCTGACAGCCGAGGGTGTTCCCTGTGCGCCGGTGCTCACACGCAGCCGCATGATCGAGCATCCGCAAGTGGTGGCCAACGGAATCGTGGTTGAGAACCTGCATCCCGAGGCTGGATTGCTGCGCCAGGCGCGTCCGGCCGCGCGCTTCTCCGGGACGCCGACGACGATGCGTCTCGCAGGTCCTGCGCTCGGGGAGCACACCGACGAGATCCTGGCCGAAATCGGCTACGAGGAAGGCATCGAGGCATGATCGACTTCTACTACTGGCCGACGCCGAACGGCTGGAAGATTTCGATCATGCTGGAGGAGTGCGGCCTGCCATATCGCGTGATCCCGGTCGACATCGGCAAAGGTGATCAGTTCAAGCCCGAGTTCCTGGCGATCAGTCCGAACAACCGCATGCCGGCCATCGTCGATGACGAGCTGCCGATTTTCGAATTGGGTGCCATCCTGCTGCACCTGGCGGAACGCAGTGGCCAGTTCATGCCGACCGATCGGCGCGGCCGCAAGGAGACGCTCGAGTGGCTGTTCTGGCAGGTTGGCAATCTCGGACCGATGGCCGGTCAGCTCAGCCACTTCGTCAATTATGCGCAGGGCGAGCACGATTACTCGAAGCAGCGCTACGCCAATGAATACCATCGCTGCCTCGGTGTGCTGGAGCGGCGGCTGGAGGGACGGTCGTATATACTGGACGAGTACTCGATCGCCGATATGGCGTCTTTTCCCTGGGTGCTGATATCCAAGCCGCTCGGCCAGCCGCTGGATGAGTTCCCCAATGTCGCGCGCTGGCGCGAGACCGTAAAGCAGCGGCCGGCGGTGCAACGTGGCATCGATCTCGGCAAGGAACTGCGGCGCAGCGCACCACCAACCGATGAGGAACGCCGAATCCTGTTCAATCAGACCGCCAGGCACCCGGTCTGACCTCGGCGAGGCGGAGTTTATTCAGTCGACGATGGCCTGATACGTCAGCACGCGCAGTTCGCGCCGAATCGGATAGGTCGATGACGGCATCAATTGCGTCAGCATGATCACCGCCATGTCCTCGACCGGATCGATCCAGAACGCAGTGCTCGCGGCGCCGCCCCAGGCGTACTCGCCGGGCGTGCCGAGGATCTGCGCCTTCGCCGGATCCAGCATCACCGAGAAGCCAAGTCCGAAGCCGACACCGGCATACGACGATTCCGAAAAGCGTGGCTGTCCCATGTCAGCCATGTCGCCACGCAGGTGATTGGTGGTCATCAGTTCCACCGTCTTGCGCCCGAGCAGCCGCACGCCGTTCAGCTCGCCCTTGTTGAGCATCATCTGGCAGAACCGCATATAATCGCCCGCGGTGGATACCAGCCCGCCGCCACCCGAACTGATCGGCCGCTTCTTGCCGAAGATGCTCTTGTGCGGGTCATCGATCAGCATCAGCCGTCCGTCCGGCGTCGCCGTGTAATTCGCCGCGAAGCGTACGGTGTGTGCTTCGGGCACATGGAAATCGGTATCGCTCATGCTTAGCGGACCGGTGACACGTTCGCGCAGGAACTCGTCGAACGGCTTACCCGAAATGACGGCTACCAGGTGGCCGAGAACATCCGTCGCGATACTGTAGTTCCACTCGGCGCCTGGCTGGGCGATCAACGGAATCTCCGCCACCAGCTCTACCATCTCGGCGAGGCTCTTGTCGGAGGTCTGAAAATCGACGCCCCGGTCGCGATATTGGCCATCGACCGGCGTTGCCTCCATGAAGCCGTAGGTCAGGCCGGAGGTGTGCGTCAGCAGATCGCGGAATGTGATGTCGCGTTCCGCCGGCACCGTCTCCAGCTTGCCGCGCATCCCGCCCACCGCGACGCGCATGTCCTTGAAGCACGGCAGGAACCTGGTGATCGGATCGTCAAGCTGAAACAGTCCCTCCTCGTACAGCATCATGATCGCCGTCGAGGTCAGCGGCTTGGTCATCGAATAGAAGCGGAAGATCGTATCTGGCGCCAAACGAATCTCGCGCTTTACGTCGGCCATGCCACAGATGTTGAAGTGTGCAAGCTTGCCATGGCGTGCCACCATGGTGATCAGGCCGGGCAGCCGCCCGCTGTCGACCAAGTGCTGTGCCCAGGCGTTCACCCGCGCCAGCCGCTTCGAGGAAAGTCCGACTTCCTCCGGCTTCACCTGCATCGCGCATCTCCCTCGCATCACGCTGGCGCGAGCCGTCGCGTCCCGCGCGTCAGCAGCGCCAATGCAATACAGGCGTTGAGCAGGTTCCACAACGCGCCGTTGGCGAAGGCCGCGCGGTACGAACCTGTAAGGTCGAAGATCTCGCCGGAAATCCAGCCGCCGAATGCCATGCCGAGCAGCGTCGCCATGATCACCACGCCGAACCGCATGCCTGCTTCACGCGCCGGCAGATATTCGCGGATGATGATCGCGTAACAAGGGATCAGGCCACCCTGCACCAAGCCGAATAGGGCCGAGATCGCATACAGCGACGTCAACCCGCTGAAGCCGAGATACAGCACGAGCGCCAGCATCTGGCCGATCGAACCCACCAGCAGCGTTGGCAATCCGCCGAAGCGATCGGCGACGAAGCCCGAACCGACACGGCTGACAATGCCCAGTCCCAGCATCACCGACAGCATCTCGGCGCCGCGTGTCGCGCCGTAGCCCAGGTCGCCGCAATACGCGACGATATGCACCTGCGGCATCGACATCGCGACACAGCAGGAGAACCCCGCCATGATCAGCGCTGCCTGCAACGTGCCTGCCGACATGCCCAGTGATGCGCGCGCCCGCGTTGTCTGCGCTGCGGAAGAGGGCTGCTGCACTGGCGCCCGGCGCCGCAGCAGCAAGGCCAGCGGAACCATCGTCACGCCGCACAGCACGCCGATACCGATATGCGTCTGCCGCCATCCCACCGTTTGCACGAAATGCTGCACGATCGGCGGCCAGATGGTGCCGGCCAGATAGTTCCCCGACGCCGCGATCGCCACGGCGATGCCGCGATGCCGCACGAACCAGTGCGACACATCTGTTACCATCGGACCAAAGAAAGCGGCACCACCCAGGAATGCGATCAGCACCGCGTGTGCCAGGGCGAATTGCCAGAGGCTGCTCGATTCACCCGCGGCGATATAGCCCAGGCACAACGCGATTCCGCCAACGATCGCGGGCACCATGATACCGAACCGATCCACTACGCGGCCGATGACAACGCCGCCCAGCGCGAACGCCACCATCGCCATCGTATAGGGCAGCGACGCCGTCGCGCGATCCACGCCGAATTCCGCCTGCACCGCCGGCAAGACGACGACAACGGACCAAAGGCTGATCCCGCCGATGGTGCTCAGCGTCGCGCTGATCGCAAGGCGCATCCAGGCATAGGCCGAACTCGGCGCCCGCTTCTGTCGTCACGTCTGGACGTTCCTTCCCTCATGCGAAAGCTGCCTCGCTTGCCGCCTTCGCTTCGCGGCGCAGCCAGTCGTACCACTGCTCCATACCCTCTCCGGTACGGGCAGAGAGGCGCAGAACTGGCATATCAGGATTGACCTGCCGCGCGCCGTCCAATGCCCGCTCCAGGTCGAAGTCCAAATGCGGCAGCAGGTCGATCTTGTTCACCAGCATCAAGGAGGCCGCTCGGAACATGTGTGGATACTTGAGCGGCTTATCCTCACCCTCAGTCACCGATAGGATCACAACCTTGGCGCGCTCTCCGAGGTCGAACATCGCCGGGCAGACAAGATTACCAACGTTCTCGATCATCACCAGCGAACGCGGGGCAGGGCGCAGTTCAGCCAGGCCGCGCGCCACCATGTCGGCTTCCAGATGGCAGCCGGTGCCGGTGTTCACCTGCACCACAGGCGCGCCGGCGGCACGAATGCGGTCGCTGTCCAGCGCAGTCGCCTGATCCCCTTCGAGGACACCGATATCGTGACTGTCGCTGATGTCGCGGATCGTCCGTTCCAGCAGCGCAGTCTTTCCGGCGCCGGGCGAGCTTACCAGGTTCACCGCCAGGATTTCCCGGCCGGCGAACCATGCTCGATTCCGCGCGGCCAGCGCATCGTTCTTTGCCAGCACCCGGGTCTGCAACTCGATCAATGTCGTCGCATGCTCATGCGGATGGTCGTGATCATGCGCGTGGCTGTGCCGCGTACCGTCGGCATGGACGTGTTCGTGTTCGGGTTGGCCGCAACCGCAGTGACCGCACATCAGGCAGTCTCCTCCACTTCTATCGTCGCAACTCTGCAATCGTCGCCGTCGGTGCGGCGAATATCGAGGCGCGCGCCATCCGCCACCGTGCCCCGCACAACCACGTCGAAGCAGAACGTGATCGCCTCTGGGCTGGCGCAGCACAACTCGCCGATTTCTAGTGAAACGCAATGCACGCGCTGACCTTGGGCGGCGCGGCAGACGATGTCGGCAATCTCGCGAGTGAGCGACAGTTCGTGCATCAGCAGATCCGCGGTAGCTGGTCGCCCACCAGCATATCGACGATACGTTGGCCGCCGAGTGCGGTGTGCATCACCACGATGCCTGGGCGCCGATCGACGACCTCGCCGATACGTACGGCGCCGCGCCCCAGCTGGTGCGCGCGCATTGCCGTCAGCGCACGCTCTGCCTGCTGCGATGGCACCACTGCGACGAGCCGCCCTTCATTCGCCAGATAGAGCGGATCAAGTCCGAGGATTTCGCAGAACCCCTTCACCTCTTCGCGCAGCGGCACCAATCGGTCATCGATCTCGATGCCGCATTGCGAGGACTGCGCGATCTCGTTGAGTACCGTCGCCACGCCGCCACGCGTTGCATCGCGCATGAAACGTGTTCCCGGCGCCGCTGCCAGTAGAGCGTCAACCAATCCATGCAGCGCCGCGCAGTCGCTGTCGATCGGCGCCTCGAGTGCCAGATCACCGCGCGCCGCCAGGATTGCCGCACCGTGATCGCCCAGCACGCCATTGACCAGCACAGCATCACCCGGCCGCACGTCCCGCACATCCAGCGCGACATCGGTGCGGATCACGCCAACGCCGGTGGTGGTCAGGAACAGCTTGTCGCAAGCGCCGCGCTGCACCACCTTGGTATCGCCGGTCACCACTGGCACACCCGCCTCGCGCGCGGCCGCAGCCATCGATCGCGCGATCCGATGCAGCAGATCGAAGCGCACGCCCTCCTCGATGATCGCCGCGCACGACAGATAGAGCGGCGTTGCACCGCTGACGGCCAGATCGTTGATCGTGCCGCACACAGCCAGCTTGCCGATATCGCCGCCAGGAAACTCCAGCGGATCGACCACGAAGGAATCCGTCGTCATCGCCAGCTGCTTGCCATTCGGTATCGGCAACTGCGCCGCATCATCCAGCGGCGCGAGCCATTCGTTGTCGAAGGCTGCGACGAATACTTCGTCGATCAGGTCCTTCATCGCTTTGCCGCCGCCGCCATGGCTAAGCGTCACAGTTCTCATGCAGCTTTCGCAGCATAGCGATAATACGCGGCGCAGGCTCCCTCCGATGACACCATCAGCGCGCCCAGCGGCGTCTCTGGTGTGCATGCGGTGCCGAACACCTTGCATTGCTGCGGCTTCAACGTCCCCTTCAGCACCTCACCGCACTGGCACGCCGCCGGATCGGCCACCTGCACACCAGGCACGGCAAACCGCCGCTCCGCATCGAACCGCGCATATGCTTCCCGGAACCGCACACCGGACGCGTCGATCGATCCCAGCCCGCGCCACTCGAAGTGCTCGCGCAATTCGTACACCGCTGCGATCGCCCGCTGGGCCGCCGCGTTCCCGCCAGCTCCCACTACCCGCCCGTATTGGTTTTCGATCTCCGCCCGCCCTTCCGCAATCTGCCGCAGCACCATCCACACCGATTGCAGCAGATCGAGCGGCTCGAACCCCGACACCACCAGCGGCTTGCGATACTGCCGAGCGATGAACTCGTACGGCTCGGTGCCGATGACCATTGAAACATGCCCTGGCCCCACGAATCCATCTATCCGCAGATCAGGGCTGTCGAGGATCGATTTCATCGTCGGCACGATGGTGATGTGATTGCAGAACACCGAGAAGTTGCCGACGCCGTCGCGCTCCGCCTCCAGCACAGTCAGCGCGGTTGATGGCATCGTAGTCTCGAAGCCAAGCCCAAAAAATACCACCTCCCGCTGCGGATTATTGCGCGCAATCTCCAGCGCATCGGTTGGCGAATACACCATGCGGATATCCGCGCCATTCGCCTTCGCCTGCAACAGGCTGCCGTGTGAGCCCGGCACCCGCATCGCGTCGCCGAATGTCGTTAGGATCACGTTTGGCTGTGTCGCGATGGCTATGCAGTCGTCAATACGCCCAATCGGCAGCACGCAGACCGGGCAGCCCGGCCCGTGCACCAGTTCCACCAGCTTCGGCAGCATCGCCTCGATGCCGTAGCGGAAGATCGTGTGGGTATGGCCACCGCAAACCTCCATGATCTGCAACGGCTGCTGCGGCTCGATCTCGCTCACCACCGTCTCGATCGCACGGAACAACGCGGCGGCCTTATCGCGGTCGCGGAACTCATCGACGTATTTCATGACTCGACCGCCTCACCCAGTTCGCTCAGCAGCCGCAGCGTCTCGGCCGCCTCCGCGGCGTCGATCCGGCTCATCGCGAAGCCGACATGCAGCAATACCCAGTCGCCGACGCACGCTTCGGCCGGGTGTTCGTCGTCGACGATACAGATGATATTGACCTGCCGCCGCACGCCACCCACCTCCGCGGTCGCCAGCATTCGCTCCGCATCGTCGATCCGCACGATCTGCGCTGGAATGCCGAGGCACATGGCGCATGCTCCTTATCCTGCAAGCAATTGGGCGGCGGCCACTGCCACTTGTCCCAGCGCGAGGCCGCCATCATTCGCCGGCACCAGGCTATGCGATAGCACGTGGAAGCCGCGCTCGCACAATTGCTGCTCGATCAATTCGAAAAGCACCGCGTTCTGGAAGCACCCGCCGGATAGTGCAACGGCATCGAACCCGTATCGACGGGCCAAACGCTGCGCCATTTCCACCACCGCCGCGGCAAGCCCATTGTGGAACCGCGCCGCCATCACCCCATGCGGCACCCCGGCGTGCAAATCGCCGAGCACCGCGCGCCACATTGGCGCCGGATCGATGATCTCGTCCGCAGCAAACGGATAGGCATCGCCGTGCTCCGCACACACCAGCGCTTCCAGCCGAGCCGCCGCTTCGCCTTCATGCCCCTGTCGCTTGCGGCAAATTCCCAGAGCCGCCGCCATCGCGTCGAACAGCCGGCCGCACGACGAAGCCAGCGGCGAATTGGTGCCAGAACGGATCATCGTTTCCAGCATCGCGTGCGTCTCCTGAGGCAATCCCGCAGCGCGCAGATGCGCGTACAGATTGCGCCAAGGCTCGCGCACCGAAGTGGTTCCCCCGGGCATCGCCACCGGCTTGAACCAGCCAACACGCCGCAACTCATGGTAATTCGTCAACAAGAACTCGCCGCCCCAGATCGTGCCGTCGTCACCCCATCCGAGACCGTCCAGCACGATCCCCAACACCGGCGGCGCATTCAATGCACGGCCGCTCTCCGCTAGGCAGGACGCGATGTGTGCGTGATGATGCTGCACCTCAATCACGCGCACTCCGCTGTTGCGTGCCCACTTCGACGACAGATAGTCTGGATGCCGATCGGCTGCGATCACGACAGGCACATGATCGAACAGTGCGGCGTAGTGCGCGATCGCTCCCCTGTAGTCGTCAAACGCGCGCGCATCCTCCAGGTCGCCGATGTGCTGCGACAGGATCGCCCGGCCGTCCTTCAACAGGCAGATTGTGTTCTTCAATTCGCCGCCGGCTGCCAGTAGGTCCGGCGCAGCCTCGAACCCCGCCGGCATTGTAATGGCACTGGGCGCGAAGCCGCGACCTCGCCGCAGGAACTCGCGGCACGCCGGACACCACGCGCACGACCAAATCATCGACGCGTACGGCAATAGCGCGGTCATGTGACAGGATCAGGTCCGCGATACCCTGCAATCGTTCGCGCGCCTCGGCATCATCGATGATCTGCGGCTCATCGCTGAGGTTACCGCTGGTCATCACCAGCGGCACATCGAAGGATTGCAGCAACAACAGATGCAACGGCGTCGTGGGCAACATGCACCCGAGAGTGCGGAGTCCTGGCGCCACTGCCTCCGGCATCCGCGTACCCGCAATGTGCAGCAGCACGATTGGTGCCTCGGCGCTGGCAAGCTGCTGCGTCTCTGCCTCGTTCACCAGGCAATAGCGCCGGATCACCGCAAGATCGCGAGCCATCAGCGCGAACGGCTTCGTTTCGCGATGCTTCGCCGCGCGCAGCCGCGCCACTGCATCGCCGTTGGTCGCGTCGCAGGCCAACTGATAGCCGCCGATGCCCTTGATCGCGACAACCTGCCCATCCTGGAGCGCCGCAACGGCAGTCGCCAGCGCCACGTTCAGCCGCGGCCCGCACTCGGGGCAGGCAATCGCTTCCGCATGGAACCGCCGATCGGCTGGATTGCGGTATTCTGCCGCACACGCCAGGCACAGCGTGAACGGCGCCATTGTCGTGCCTGCGCGGTCATATGGAATGCGCCGCGTGATGCTGAAGCGTGGCCCGCAGTGCGTACAATTGGCGAAGGCGTAAGCATGCCGTCGCTCACGGGCATCGAGAACCTCGCACCTGCACGAATCGCAGATTGCCGCGTCCGGCGAGACCTCGGTGTTCGCCGTGCCTCCGGCACTATCGATGATGCGGAACCCGAGCGCGCAGGCTCCATCCGTATGCGACTGTTCGATGTGTTCGATACGCGCCAGCGGCGGCGGTTGCTCGCGCAGCCGCTCGATCAGTCCGGCGATGGCGTCACCTTCACCGGACACACGGATCAGCACCCCCTCGGCATCATTCCGCACATCGCCCGAAAGTCCCAGGTCGCGGGCGAGCCGCCACACCGTTGGACGGAAGCCTACCCCCTGTACCCGGCCGCGTACCCGGATTTCCGCGTGTTCCATCCCGGTCACCCTGACGATGGAATGGTAAACGAGGAATGAAAATACGCCGACTGGGGTCAGTCGAACAGCGTCGCCAGCCGCTGCTTGATGTTGTCCGCCACATACAGCGCCAGTGCTTGGATGGTGCGCGTCGGGTTGACCCCGGCCGAGGTGATAAAAATGCTGCCGTCCACCACAAAGAGGTTCTTCACGTCGTGGCTGCGACCCCACTCATTCACCACCGACCGTTCCGGATCGCGGCCCATCCGCGCGGTGCCCATCAAATGCCAGCCACCATCGCTCAGCGGCGCCTCGTGCCACACGTCATGCGCCCCTGCGGCGCGTAGGATCTCGGTCGCCCGTGCCACCGCGTGGTCGAGCATGCGCCGGCTGTTCTCGCTCAGCGTGTAGTCGATCCTCGGCGCTGGGATGCCATCGCTGTCCTTCAGCACCGGGTCGAGCGTTACCCTATTGTGCTCTTCGGGCAGATCCTCGCAGATCGCAACCATGCCGCTGCGATGCCCATATAGCCGCCGATACGCGCGGTGGTGCTCTTCGCCCCAGGGCAGCCGCCCGGTCTGCATGCCGTGCACCGCCGCCATCACTTGGTTCTGACCGCGTGAGAACTCGAACGTGTAGCCGCGCACGAAGCCGCGCGAACGATCGGTCTCGTAGAACTCTTGGCTCCAGATGCAGTTGCCTGGCCCGCGGTTGCCGTCCAGATGTTCGTCGAAGTAGCCGGCAATGCGCGCATAGGGGTGGAACATCAGATTCTTGCCGACCAGCCCGGATGAATTCGCCAATCCGTTCGAGTTCAACAGGATGCGCGCGGTGCCGATGGCATTGCACGCGACGATCACCACATGTGCAGGTTGCAAGTGTTCGCGCCCCTCGGCGTCGTAGTAGATCACGCCGGACGCCATGCCTTTCTCGTCGCGGGTGATCTCGCGCACCCGGCAGCGCGTGCGCAGCTCGACACCGGCACGGATCGCGGCCGGCCAATAGGTGATGTCGGTGCTTGCCTTGGCCCCCTGCGCACAGCCCGACGTGCAATGCGCAAGGTTGATGCACTTCGCACGCCCTTCGTAATCTTGCGATGCGATCGCGCTGTCCGAGGGCCACCAGTGCCAGCCCAGCTTGTTCAGCCCGCGCGCCAGTGCCGCACCAGATTTGCCCAGCGGCAGTGGTGGCATCATCGGCTCGTGCGCCGGATAAGCAGGATCGCCCGCCAGGCCCGACACGCCCATCATGCGATCGTTCTCGTCGTAGAACGGTGCCAGCGTCGCATAGTCGATCGGCCAGTCGTCCGCCACACCATCCAGCGTGCGCACTCGGAAGTCGGATGGGTGGAACCGTGGGAAGTGTCCCGCGTAAAGCACGGTACCCCCACCTACTCCATTGAAATTGGCGACATGGATCGGCGAGCCATCATCGTTGATCGGGTAGTCGGTGACACGCGCGCGACGATTCGGCGAGTAATGGAACTCCGCCAGCTGCCGAGCTTCCCAGTCACGCCCTGAGGTGGGGTACTCGGACGGCGTCATCCAGTCGCCTTGTTCCAGGCAGAGGATGTGCATCTTGGTCTCGGCTAGGCTCCAGGCCACGGCTCCCCCGGACGCACCGGCGCCAATGATCAACACATCGACAGGATCTTTGGCCATCGAACTGTTCACCTGCACTGCCTGACAGCCGCACGATGAAGCACTGCCGGCGGTTGATCAATGGAGCCGCAATGTACTCGGATCTCTGCAGGTGCAGTGGCGGCAGGCCGGGGGGGTGCGCTCCTTACGGCACGATCAACCGGTACACGCGCGCGGCCGTTCCGCTGTACAGCGCCTTCTTCTCATCCGCGGAAGCGCCGGCAGTGATGCGCTTGAACGCATTCCACAGCTCGGTATAGCCGCCCGACTGTTTGTCCGGCGGGAAATTGCTCTCGAACATGCAGCGGTTTGGGCCAAACGCCTCGATGCACGGTTCGATATACTGGCGCCACGCCGCCGCCAGTTCTTCCGACGTTGGAGGCAGGTCACGTTCATGGAAATCGAACCCGAACGACGTCATCCCGGCCCCGCCCAGCTTTACATTGACGTTTGGGCACTTCGCCAGCTCAAGGATATCCTTCTTCCAGCCCGTCAGCACCTCCTGCCGATGCCCGCGATACGAACCGACACCCAGCACACCGCCGACATGGTTCAGGATGATCGTGGTATCCGGAAACGCTCGCGCGAGTTCGATCGCGTCCGGCAGTTGCGGATGATACTGCCATGACTCGAAGCTCAGTCCGAGCTTTGCCAGTTGCGCGAAGCCGTCGCGAAACGTCGCGTCGAGCACAAGGTGCTGTGGCACCACGCGCGAAGCGAATTTGCCGATTGCCGGATCGCCATCCCACGCCACGCCGTAGCGGATGCCGCGGAACCGGCCGCCACCGACAGCAAGTTCCGCCTCCAGCACATCGCGTACCGCCGCGCCGAGTGTCAGGTTGGCATGACCAATGATTGCCTCGGCGACGCGGCATGGCCCGTAGATGCCTGACGCGCTCATCGCCGCTATGCCATTGACGAACTCGACCTCGCCCACCGGTGCCATCGCCGGCGGACCGCTCTTGCGGTACATCGCCTGGCACTCAAGGAACACTGTCGAAACGATATTGTGACCGCCGCCGATATCGTCGAGCAACTCAGGCAGGAAGTACTGCCCGCGATTCGGCACATCCCAGAAGTGGTGATGCGGATCGACGATTGGCAATTCCGGCTCAAGCGCTCTCTCGGTCGGCCGCTTCGCCAGCCACGCATTCAGATCTGCATCATTGCGATGATAAAGTCCGCGATATTCGCCTTTTGAATCGCCTGACATTTCCATTCCTCTTTGCTTGTCAGTTAAAGAACCGCGCTGGCCGGAAGTCGGCGAGTTCCGGCCGCGGCCGCCCGCGCACGACTTCATCCGCCACCGCTGCACCAAGAAATGGCGACATCGTCACGGCACTGTGCGTGATCGCCAGATAATAGCCAGAGATGCGCGGCATCGGCCCGATCGCTGACAGGTGATCGCCCGGTATCGGTCTGATCGCGATGCGCACCGCTTCGGGTTCCACGTCACCGATCGACGGCAATAGCCGGCGTGCGCGCTGTACCAGATCGCGCGCCTCTGGCATCGACGCGCTAAGCTTACTGTCGATCTGCAGTGTCGCATCGGTCGGGTTCCAGTGCAGCATCAAACGACCGGCGCCGTCCGGCCGCGCGTCGATAACGCTGGTGCGGGTGACGCGGCTCAGGCTCGCGGCGACCGGCGGGGTGAACACCAGGAAGCCGACGGTCGGTGCCAGCGGCAAGTGCAGCCCAGCTTCGCGCACCGCGTCATTGGTCCAGCGGCCGGCACAGTTCACCACCATGTCGGCCTCGTGCACCGTGCCGTCCGCCAAGCGCACGCCGCCAACGCGATCGCCGTGCATCACCAGATCGGCGACTCGCGTCCCGCAGATCAGCTTCGCGCCATGGCGCCGCTGTGCTGCTGATAGCATCGCATGTGCATATACGATCGGATCGAGCCATCCCTCGTCTGGAAAGAATGCGACCGGTGCATCGCCAATGGTCGCCGGATCGATGTCAGGCTCCAACTCCAATACCTGATTGCGGTCGATCCATTCCGCCGCATAGCCCCACGACCGCAACTGTTCGACGTTTTCGCGCTGCGATGCGCGGTCCGCTTCGGCCTCCCATTCAAGGCTGCCGCCGCCATGCCACCACGGCGTTGCGTCGAACTCATCGCGCAACGCGGCGTGCGCCTTCATCCCGCCGACATTTAGATCGTGATAAGGCTTTGGCGGCTTACGATGCGCATTGGTCCAGGCAAAGCTGATGCCTGATGTGCCACCGCCAACACGCGTTGCTTCCAGGACGGTGACATCGGCACCTGCCTGCGCTAGGCGATAGGCAACTGATGCACCCATCACGCCGGCACCAATCACGATCATCTTCGTCATGCACGTCTCCTGGTCTTCAGGCTGGATTGTGACACGCCACGATACGCCCGTCGCCTGCCTCGGTCAGCACCGGTGGCTCCGTTCGGCATCGCGGCAATGCAGCCGGACAGCGGGTATGGAAGCGACACCCCGGGGGTACGTTCATTGCACTCGGCGGTTCGCCGCGCAGCACTACGCGCTCGGGCTGCGCATCGGGATCGGGCACCGGCACAGCTGACAGCAGTGCCCGCGTGTAGTGATGCAACGGATGCCGGAACAGCGCCTCCGACGGCGCAGTCTCCACGATGCTGCCGAGATACATCACCGCCACCCGGTGCGCGATGAACCGCACCGAGGCGAGATCGTGCGAGATATAAAGATACGCCAGACCAAGCGTAGCGCGCAGCTCCACCAGCAGATTGAGGATCTGCGCGCGCACCGACACATCGAGCGATGACACGGGCTCGTCCAGCACCAGGAAGCGTGGTTCCACCGCCAACGCGCGCGCGACGCCGACGCGCTGCCGCTGTCCACCGGAAAATTCATGCGGGAAGCGCCAGGCATGCGCGGGCTCCAACCCAACGCGCTGCAACAACGCCGCGATCCGGTCCTGCCACTCCGCCTCTGGAACATGCCGATGCACGCGGAACGGCTCGCGCAGTGTCTGGCCAATCGTCCAGCGTGGATTGAGCGAGAGGTACGGATCCTGGAACATGTACTGCATGCCGCGTCGCACGCGCAGCATCGCGCCGCGGTCACTGCCACGGAGTAACGGCAGTACGTCCTTGCCGTCGAACCACACCTCGCCGGACGTCGCGGCCACCAAGTGTAACATGCTGCGTGCTGTCGTGGTCTTGCCGCAGCCGCTTTCTCCCACCAACGCCAGTGCTTCACCAGACGCTACGTTGAACGATACATCGTCGACGGCGTTGATTTGCCCGACCGTGCGGCCGCCCAATATGCCGCGCCGCCGCACTGGATAGCGTTTCATCAGATGCTGCACGCGCACCAGTTCGGTCATGCGGCTGCGCCGGTGCTGCCGCGCTTCAGGCAACTGACGAAATGTCCAGGTGTCACCTGGGTCAGTTCGGGGCGCAGCCGGGTGCACTCTTCCGTCGCTTCCGGGCAGCGCGGATGAAAGCGGCATCCACCCGGTGGCGCGGCAAGGTCTGGAATCCGCCCGCTGATGGTCCGCAGCACCGGCCGTGCCTCATGTTCATAGTCGTGATCGACGCGCGGCGCACTGTCGAGCAATGCGCGCGTATATGGGTGTAGTGGGGCGCGGAAGATTGTGCGCGCGTCGGCGGTTTCGCAGGTGCGCCCAGCATAGACCACGGTAATGCGGTCTGCCATGCGCGCCACCAGGCCCATATCGTGCGATACCAGCAACATCGCCATATGCAGCCGCTCGCGCAGCTCCTCCAGCAGGTCGAGGATCTGTGCCTGTATCGTCACATCCAGATTGGTGGTCGGCTCGTCTGCCAGGATCAGCGCTGGATTGCACAGCAGCGCCCGTGCAATGCAGATACGCTGCTTCATTCCGCCGGACAGCTCATGTGGAAACTGCCGCAACCGCTGCAACGGATCGGCGATACCGACAAGCCGCAACAGTTCCGCTGATCGCTCGCGAGCCGCGGTGGCGGAAATCCGCTCGTGCCAGCGCAATATCTCGCCAAGCTGGTCGCCGATCGTCAGGATCGGGTTCAGCGAATACGCCGGGTTTTGAAAAATCATGGCAATGCTCTTGCCGCGGAGCCCGCGCATTGCCGCTTCGTCCAGCGTCAGCAGATCGTGTTGCTGAAACCGCAGCGAACCGCCGACGATACGAGCCGGTGGCGGCACCAGGCGCAGCACTGCCAGGCTCGCCATCGTCTTGCCACTGCCTGATTCACCTACCAGCCCAAGCGTCTCGCGCGGCGCGACCGAAAAATCGATGCCATCGACCACCGGTGCAACACCGGAGCGGGTGAAGAAGTGCACTCGCAGTCCTTGGACGGACAGCAGATCGCTCATTGCTTCAAGCGTGGATTGAAGGCGTCTGACAAACCGTCGGCCAAGAGATTGAAGCCCAGCACTGTGATGAAGATCGCGCTGCCAGGGGCCAGGACAGCCCAGGGCGAGACTTTCAGCACTTGGTAGTTGAAATACAGCAACTGTCCCCAGCTCACTGCCTTCGGGTCACCGAAACCTAGGAAGCTGATCATCGATTCAGCCAAGATCGCGCCGCCGATACCGAGCGCTATTACCACCGCGAGCGACGGCAACGCATTCGGCAGGATATGCCGCACCAGAATGTCGGCCGGCTGCGTGCCGATGCAGCGTGCCGCTTCAACGAAGTCTAGGCCTTTCAGCCGCAGGAATTCGGCGCGCGCCAGGCGTGCGATCGGCGGCCAGCCGAATACGCCGAGCAGCACGATGATGGTCGAGAGGTTGAGGAATGGCACGCGTTCCAGCCAGGTGCCGACGACGACGATGCCGAACAGCCGCACCACCGCCAGGATCATCACGAACACCGGGATCACCAGAAACAGATCGGTCAGCCGCATCAGGATTTCATCCACCAACCCGCCGACGTAACCGGCGATGCCACCGATCAGGATGCCGAAGAGCGAAGCTACCAGCATTGCTCCCAAGCCGACGGCCAGTGCGGTTGGCGCGCCATAGATCACGCGCGTCAGCACGTCATAGCCATTGCGGTCGGTGCCGAACGGGTGTGCCCAGCTTGGTGCACCGCGCGCGGCAAAGCCGATCATTGCCGATTGATCGTTTGGCGCGTAAGGCGCCAGCCACGGTCCGATCAGCGCTGCCAGCACAACGATGGCGATCAGCACCAATCCTAGCATCCCGGAACGGTTGCGACGCAGCCGCTGCCAGCCCTGTCGCAACTGTCCAGGTGGTCGCGGTGCGGTCACGTCAATCCAGACGAATGCGCGGATCGATCAGCACGTAGGCCAGATCGGTCAGCAGGGTGAAGCCAACAAGCATGATGGTGACCACCAGGGTTTCGCCCATGATCACCGGATAATCCAACGACTGGATCGCGGAAAGGTAGAGTGCGCCGGCACCGGGCCAGGTGAATACAGACTCGGTCACCGGCGCTGTCGCCAGCATCAGGCCGAACAGAATGCCCAGATAGGTCAGAACGGGAATGATCGCGTTGCGCAGCGCGTGATGGAATACCACGCGCCGCTCCGGCAAACCCGACGCACGTGCGGCCATGATAAAATCCTGCCGCAGCACATCCACCAGATTGCCGCGCAGCAACAACGTCAGTGTCGCCGTGTTGAATACCGTCAGCATCGTCAGCGGCAACACCATGTGCCACAGTCCATCGACCACATAGCTGCCCATTAGTGGATTGCGCGTCGAATAAGCGCCGTAGCTTGGGAAGATACCCAGCCAGTATGCGAAGATCAGGATCAGCAGAACACCCAGCAGGAAGCCGGGCAGTGAATGACCCAGCAGCGCGGAACTCATCACACCGAAATCCAGCCGGCTGTACTGGCGCACCGCGGCGATCGAGGCGAAGGCGATCGACAGCAGCAGCGCGAGGACGATCGCCGGGATCTGCAGCTTCAGCGTTTCCGCACCCCATGCAAGCAACATACCGCCAACTGGCATATTCATGGTGATGGAAGTGCCGAAGTCCAGTCTGGCTACATTGCCGAGCCAGATCATATAGCGGTGTCCCACACCGGCATCGAGATGGTAGTAAGCCTTCACCGCCGCGAGAGCTTCGTCGGTGATTCCGGGATTGTCGGCCATCAACACATCGACCGGATTGCCAATGGCATTCAGCAGGAAGAAGATGATTGCGCTGACACCGAATATCAGCACGAACGCGAACATCAGCCGCCTGATCAGATAACGCGCAATTCCCACGCACGGACCCTAATCGAGCCGTACGCTGGTTGACAACCGTTGATCTCCACCGCGCATAGTGTGCCGGGGCAAGGAGGCATACATGCACAAGGCGGGCAGGCGGGACGTTCTAAAGACCATCGGCGGAGCGGCGGTCGGATTGACCGCTCCGGCAGTGATCCGGTCAGCCAATGCGGCGCCACCGTTCTTCAAGCTGTACCTGATGATCCCCAATAATCAGCCCGCGCGGATGATCTGGGGCACTCTGGCGGCGCAGCAGATGTCCAAGCTGGGCATCGACGTTATATCGAGTTATGTCGATTTCCCAACCATCGCTTCGCGCCGCACCAAGGGGTCAGGCAAGATCCATGTCGATGGCGGCTGGGATTCATATCTGGAACGCTACTACTACAGCTCCATCACACCGCTGCCGAACTCGCTGTTCATGAGCAACCTGATTCCGCCGAATGGTCCCAATTTCTATTACCTCAGCGATCCGGAGATGGACAAAATCCTTGCTACCTATGCCTACACGATCGATCCGGCCGGCCGCATGGCGGCGATCAAGGCGTTCGAAAAGCGCTGGTATGACACTGAGCCGATGACGATACTGTTCTATCCCGAGGATGCCATCGCGGTGAATCCGAAGCTGACCGGCTTCAGTGCCACGACGTTCAATCCGGTGTTCTTTCCGCAGCCGGAGAACTGGACGATAGCTGGCAGCAGCGACGCGACGGCGGCTTTTGCGTCGTGGCCGCCACCCACATCACTTATCCCGATGTACACAATTGGTTATCAGGAATCGAACATCTTTGGGCCGGTCTATAATTGCCTGCTGGAATACGATTCATGGGAGAGCAAGAAGCTTGTGTCGGGCCTTGCCGAGAGCATCGACAGCTCGGCGGATGGCAAGCATCACGTCATCAAGCTGCGTTCCGGCGTAACCTGGCACAGTGGTGAGCCGTTCACGGCCAAGGACGTCAAGTTCACCTGGGACGTCATCATGAACAAGGCCTATGCGAGTGCGATCCAGGGCAACGCAATGTCGGTATTCGGGTCTGCAGACGCCTACAAGATCACCGGCCCGTTGGAGATCACCGTCGATCTGCCGCAGTACCTCGATCCTGTTCCGCGAGCAGATCCTCAGCGCTGTCGCCATCATGCCGGAACACGCTTACAAGGACATCAAGCCGGAAGCGATGCGCGGGCACGTCGCGAGCACCTGGCTTGGCACCTACACGGTGAAGACATCCGCCGGCGAAAGTTTCACAGCGCATGGCGGCATCGGCACCGGCCCGTGGATTCCCGCCGGTTACGACGCCTCACGCAAGGCCTACAAGTACACGCGCAACGAAAAGTACTGGAAGAAGATGAACGGCAACGTGAAGACCTTCTTCATCGTCAACATCAACGGCACCGACGCGGCGCTCAGCGCGCTGAAATCCGGGGACATCGACGCGCATGACCCGATGTACGATATCGGCTCGCTCCTCAGCACGATTGACCCGAGTTGGGGCAAAGTGCAGCGCTTCGAACTCGTACAAGTGGCAGCACGTTTGCTATAACCTGCGCCACCCGGTGTTCGGCACCGGTGTCGACACACCGCTTGGCAAGCAGGACCCATCACGCGCCTTCGAAGCGGCATCCTACATCCGCAAGGCGATCAGCTGTGCGACGCCACGCGATCAGATCGTGCAAGAGATCGCGGCCGGCTTGGGCCATCCTGGCACTGTCGCAATGCCATGGTCCGCACCGGAATACGATCACGATCTGCTGAAGCCGATACCGTTCGACATGGATCAGGCGAGGACCTGGATGACGAAGGCCGGCTACAGCTACTGAGGCCTCCGCATCATTCTATGAAGGAGTGGGGGCTTCGGGATGCAGCAGCTGTTTGTCGCGCAGGTCCGCCCATAGCGCGGACGGAATTGGTTGCCGGACCAACTGAACGTTCTGCTCGAACTCCTCGGCCGAGCGCGGGCCGGGAATGATCGCGGCAACCGCAGGATGCGCCAGCGGGAATTGCAAGGCTGCGGCGGGCAGCGGCACGTTGTGCGCATCGCAGACCTGGCGAATCGAGTTCGCGCGGGCGGCGATCTCCGGCGGCGCCTTGGCGTAGTTCCAGGTATCCCGTCCGGCGAGGATGCCGGAATTCAAGGGGCCACCGACGACGATGGAAGTGCCGTGCGTGACGCAGTTTGGCAGCAAGTCGTCGAGCGGTGATTGCTCGAGCAGCGTGTAGCGGCCCGCAAGCAGGAATACGTCCCACTGGCCCCATTGCATGACGTCGAGCAGCACTTCCTTCTCATTGACGCCGAGGCCAATGGCGCTCACCACACCGGTGCGGCGCAGTTCGTCGAGCGCTCGATAGCCGCTGTCGCGCAGCTCTTTCATGTGCGCTTCGTTGGTTTCCTCGCCGTGCTGATAGACGCCGATATCATGCACCAGCAGAATGTCGATCTTGTGCAAGCCGAGCCGCTGATGGCTGTCTTCCATCGAACGCATGATGCCGTCGTACGAGTAGTCGTACTGCACCGCGAAGGGCAGCGGAGCGATCCTGTCGTCGTTTGGCGTGTCTGCAGTAGGGCGCAGCAGTCGGCCGACCTTGGTGGAGAGCGCCCATTCCTCGCGCGGACGATGGCGCAGCGCATCGCCGGTGGCACGTTCGGCAGCGCCGACGCCGTAAAATGGCGCGGTATCGACATAGCGCACGCCAGCGTCCCAGGCGGCATCCACCAGCTTGACGCGTTCGTCCATGGTCATCGGCACACGGCTGCCGCCCATGGTGGCGGTGCCGAGACCGAGCGATGTCACGTGCAGATCGGTGCGTCCGACGCGCCGCTTTTCCCATTCCGACATTGTGCTGGTTCCTCCTGATCTGACGAGATGAAATTGCCGAACATCGTTGCTGCTACACCCAGGGTGATACGGCGCCGCCGGATGGCGTGGTAACGCGATCGGCGGCGAGCGAACGGTCGATCGCGCGCAGCACATTGCGCCGGGTGATGTCGTATTCGGCCGCCAGCTTGTTGCGTGGCCGTGCCAGCCCAATCGTCATCGTCTCATGCACGCGGCCGGGTCGAGGCCGCATCACCACGATACGATCAGCGAGGAACACGGCTTCATCCACGTCGTGCGTCACCATCAGTATGGTTGGGCGCAAATCCTGCCACAAGGCGAGCAGCAGTTCATGCAGGCTGGCGCGCGTGAACGCATCGAGCGCGGAGAACGGTTCGTCTAGCAGCAGGATTCCCGGATGGCCGATCAGCGCACGGGCGATTGCGACGCGCTGCTGCTGGCCGCCGGACAGATCCTTTGGCCAACGCGTGCCGTAGCCGGCCAGTCCAATGCGTTCGAGCAGTGCTTCGCCGCGGCGCCGGCGCTCCGGCTTGTCGATGCGGCGACCGCCAAATGCGATGTTCTCGGCGACGCGCAGCCAGGGCAGCAAGCGCGGTTCCTGGAATACCGCGCTGATCGCCGGATGCGTGCCGATGAGTGGTGTGTCGTCGATTGCAATCCTGCCGGCGCTGGGCTGGTCGAGACCGGCGGTCAGTCGCAGGAGTGTGGTCTTACCGCAGCCGGAGCCACCGAGCAGCGCGACGATTTCGCCGCTCTGCGCCACAAGCTGCATGTCGCGCAGTGCCTCGGTGCCGTCAGCGTAGGTCTTGCCGAGAGCTTCGATCGCCAGCCGCGTCACAGCCGCATCCGAACGGTGTCCTGCCAGCGCAGCAGTGGCCTGGTGAGCGCGACGAGCAGGCCGTCGGACAATTTGCCGAGCAGTGCGAACACGATCATCGCCACCAGGATGATATCGGCTTGGCCCATCTGCTGTCCATACACCAATAAATATCCGAGTCCTTCCGAAGCGCCCATCAGCTCGGCGGCGACGACGAACATGAAGCCGAGGCCGAGGCCGCTGCGCAAGGACGCGATCCAGGTTGGCAGCACTGCAGGCCAGGTGATGCGCAGCATGATGCCGATACGCGCGAGGCCGAACACGCGGCCAACCTCGATCAGCTTGCGGTCAACGTCCTGGATGGCGGAGAGCGTGCCGAGATAGACCGGAAAGAACACCCCAAGGGCGATCAATGCCAGCTTCGATGTTTCAAAGATGCCAAGCCAGAGGATGAAGATCGGCACCCAGGCGATCGAAGGGATCGCGCGCAGCGCCTGGATTGAAGGATCGAGCAGACGGCGTGCGGTTTCGCTGCTGCCGGTAAGCATGCCGATGAGCGTGCCCGCCAATGCGCCTGTGGTGAAGCCGATGGCGACGCGCGACATGGTGGCGGCGACATTGGTCGCAAGGTCGCCCGACTTCGCCAATGCGATGGCGGTGCGCAGCAGTTGCGATGGTGGCGGCATCAGGCGGCCGGGTGCCAGACCGCCGCGCACTGCGAATTCCCAGACGGCGCACAGGCCGATCGGGATGAGCAGGCCGGTGAGCCAGCGTTTCACGCCCCCGCGGCGCGGGCGAAGGATGGTTCGATCAGGCCATTGGTCACCGCGACGACATCGACATCGGCGGCGATGACGCCCGCTTGCTGCAACGCCTTGCCGGCGGCGATGATGGTCTGCGCCTGCTTGTCGCCGATGGCGCCGCTGGCAAGATCATTGCGCTCGAGCTGGCGCGCCACGATGGCATCAGACAGCTTCATGGCGGAGACCATCAGCGCCTTAAGGTCCGCCGGATGCTCCACCGACCAGCGGCGCGCCTTTTCATAGGTGACCAGCACACGGCGCACGAGATCGGGGTTCGCCGAGGCGAACGCTTCGCGCACGTTGAGCACGCCATAGGTGTTGGCGTCGGGGTTGCGATAGAACAGCCGGGCGCCGCTTTCGATCTCGGCGGCAGCCATCATCGGATCGAGGCCGGCCCAGGCGGCGACGTCGCCTCGTTCCAGTGCGGTGCGGCCGTCTGGGTGTTGCAGCAGCACAAGCTTCACGTCCTTCGCCGTGAGATCCGCGGTGGCGAGTGCGCGCACCAGGAAGATGTGCGGATCGGTGCCAAGCGTCACCGCGATGCGTTGGCCGTGAAGATCGGCCACCGTATGGATGGGGCTGTCCTTCGTGGTGACCAGCGCTGTCCACTCCGGCTTGGAATAGACGTAGATCGAGCGGATCGGGTTGCCGTTGATCTTGCCGATAAGCGCCGCGGCGCCGGCGCTGGAGCCGAAATCGATCGATCCGGCGTTCAGGAACTCGAGCGCTTTGTTGGAGCCAAGTGACTGCACCCAGCGGATGCCGATCTTGTCCTTGGCGAATTCTTCTTCCAGCAGGCCCTGCTGCTTTAGCACGATGCTGACCGGGTTGTAGGTGGCCCAGTCGATATGGATCTCATCCGGGGCGGCGGCGCGGGTACGGCGCGGTGCGGCGAGCAGCGCCAATGCAGCGGCGCCGAACGCGCGACGCCCGATTGATGGTGGCACCCTGACCTCCCTTTGGTTCCCCGGAAGCGGAAGGAAAAGATATTTCGCGTTGAAGGCAAGGGGGGCTGGGGTGAACAGAATATTCTACTCCGGATCGCCGCGTCGGCTTGTCTGGGGTGAAGTGGGCGTGTAGCCGACAACTATGCTGTCGCGCTTGTTGCCGCGTGCCGACCAGGCCGCGTTCGGGCTTGGGTTGCTGTCGGCGCTGGCACTGCCGCCGGTGCACGCGATTCCAGGTACCTGCTTATATCGGTGCCGGGACTGCTCGCGTTGCTGGACCGGACGAATGGCGCGCGGCAGGCGGCGCGACGGGGTTGGTGGTTCGGCTTCGGCAACCACCTGATTGGGCTTTACTGGATCACCGAGGCGATCCTGTTCGAGGCCGCACGCTTCTGGTGGCTGGTGCCGCTGGCGGTGCCGGCGGTGGCCGCGGGCCTTGGGGTATTCATTGCGGTGGCCTGTGCGGTGGCGCGCTTTGCACGCGCGGGGTGGCCGCGTGTGCTGGCGCTGGCCGGCGCCTGGGTACTCATGGACCTCGCCCGGCAGTTCGTGTTGACCGGTTTCCCCTGGAACCCCTGGGGCAGCATCTGGGAAATGCCGGGTGCGATGGGCGACGTCTTCATCCAGCCGGCGGCCTGGGTGGGTGTGCACGGCCTTACTCTGGCGACGCTGCTGCTTGCGGCGGTTCCAAGTCTGGGCATGCGCTGGCGCATCGGCGGAGCGGTGCTGCTGGCAGTATGGGCAGCGTCTGGTTTGGTGCGGCTGGACCAGCCAGTGGCGCCCGCTCCGATGTTGAACGTGGTGCTGCTGCAGGGCAACGTGGCGCAGGGGCAGAAGTTTGACCAGGCGTTCGCAGTGCGGATCTTCCGTCATTACCTGGATCTGGCGGCAGAGGGACGGGCGGCGGCGGGTAGTGGTCCGGCGGTCGAGATCTGGCCGGAGACAGCCTTTCCAGGGCTGCTGGATCTCGACGCGCAGGCGCGCCAGGTAATCGAACAGTCTGACGATGGCGTGCCGTCGCTGGTGGGCAGCGTACGGTTCGACGAGCAGCGGCGGCCACGCAACAGCCTCTTCGCGCTGTTGAGCGATGGAGCGATCGGCGGCGTCTACGATAAGTGGCACCTGGTGCCGTTCGGCGAATACATCCCCAATTGGCTGCCACTGCCGTTGATGGTGCTGCCCGGAGAAGGGTTTGCGATGGGACCAGGGCCTAGGACACTGCACGTGCCGGGGCTTCCGGCGTTCGGCGCCTTGATCTGTTACGAGGCGATCTTTTCCGGCGAGATCGTCGATCCGGCGGAGCGCCCGGCCTGGCTGGTCAACGTGACGAACGATGCCTGGTTTGGCGATTCTTCCGGGCCGCGCCAGCATCTTGCGGCGGCGCGGATGCGGGCGGTGGAGGAAGGACTTCCGCTGATGCGCGCTGCCAATACCGGGATTTCCGCCGGATTCGATGCGCGTGGGCACGAACTTGGCCGAATCGGCATGCGAACAAGTGGTGTACTCACGCTGCGGCTTCCGCCGGCCCTGCCGCCAACGCTATTTTCACGATTTGGATTGTGGTTGCCCAGCGGTCTGAGTTTGGTTGCACTCGGTTTCGGCATTATGGCAAGACGGAATGCAGCGTATGGTTGATTTTCATCGGAGTAGTTCTGGTGAAAAAAAATACATCGGGTAAAATTTGATCCGAGTTGTTGACAATTTTCGGTTGTGAGGTTAAGGTTTAATTAATGACAGCGCGGCAGTCGGTTGTGCCGGGTGCGTGCCGTAGGCACTCGTGTTGGGGAGCCGACTAATGTTGGATGAAGTGAGAAGGAAAGTGGACATGGCGCGCGGCGAACACGTCGTGGGTGCCGAGAAGGAAAGCCGCCCCAGCCCGATCGACGTTCATGTTGGCTCGCGGATCCGGCTGCGCCGGACACTCCTCGGCATGTCGCAGGAACGTCTGGGTGAGGCTTTGGGGCTGACCTTCCAGCAGGTACAGAAATACGAACGTGGGGTGAACCGCGTCGGCGCCTCGCGGCTGTTCGACCTCTCCCGCGTGCTCGACGTGCCGATAAGCTTCTTTTTTGACGATATGCCGGACAGTCTGGCGAATACGTATGGTGGTCAGGCGAGCCGGCGAACGGGCGGTTTCTCCGAACTGCAGGACGGATTTGCCGACGACGCACTGAACCGGCGCGAGACGCTGGAGCTGGTGCGGGCGTATTATCGGATCACCGATCCCGCGGTTCGGAAGAAGGTGTTTGAGCTGATCAAGTCGATGGGGCCGGCAGACGCCTGACGCCAACGGATCGTCTTAGCCCGATACCATCGCCATCAGCCGGTCCCGTGTCATTTCACCCAGCCCCAGTGCTGGTACCAGATCGTTGTCGGCCCGGAAGTCCTTGCCGTACAGGGCGGAGAACATCGCGATCCCCGCAGCATGCAGCGGCATGGGCTCATCGGCCAGGCGACCCAGCAACGTGCTGGGGAACAGCCCGAACGGCACATCCTCGGTGATGTAACGGGTCTCCAGGCTTGCCGGTCCCGGCGTCGCATCTCTGGCCGCCAGTATCGCGCCAGCATCGCCAACAGGTCCAAGCGGCACGCCGAACGACAGGTGGAAGTGATCGCGCACGCTGCGCACCGACACACCAAAGGCTGCCGCCACCGCCAGCCGCTCGGCGTCCAGTGCCTCGATCAGCCGCCCGACTGCCGGCGTCAGTCCGCTCCAGTTCGACCATTGCTCGCCGCGCTCGATGCGCGTGAAGTTGCACAACGCCATGCCCAGATGGTTCTGCGGGTTGCAGTTGCTCAGCGACACCGCGATCAGGTTCGCGCGGGGCACGAAGCGATATCCGAACAACGCGTTGCATAGCGTCAGCATCGCATCGATGTTTGCCGCCGGCAGCGCCGCAACATCCACTTTGTCGCGGATGCTGGAAACGCGCACCGCCGGACCATCCAATCGGCGCCCTGTCGTCACGGTCGTGCCCCAAGCCGCGATCGGCACCTCAGGAGCGAGCCGCGCCAGATAGAGCGCGCTGAATGACATGTGCGAGCTGATGATCATCGGCTGACCCGGCCGCATATGCGGCGCCACCGCGTCGATCACCGCGCGATGGCCATAACCCGGCACCGCCAGCATCACCGCATCCGCATCGCGCACCGCGGATGCGGCGTCGGGCGCGATCACCGGCCGATAGCTGCCGGTCAACCGTCCCTGCGCTTGCAATGCCGCACCATCGGCGAACGCCGCGGTACCACGTCCCGACGGCGACCATAGTATCGCTTCATGCCCGCGTTCCAGCAGCAGTGCCGCGGCACCGCAGCCGATACCGCCGGCGCCCAGGATTGCTACGCGGCTCATGCGTTGAACCTGTCGGCACGAAACGGCTCCAGTGGCAGCGGGCTTTTCCCATCCACGATCAGGTCGGCCAGCAGCGAGCCGACGATGGGACTCAACTGGAACCCATGCCCTGAATAGCCGAAAGCGTGCCAAAGATTGCGCGCGACCTTGCTCGGTCCGATCACTGGTATCTGGTCCGGCATCAATGCCTCCAATCCCGCCCAGCATCGCACGATGGTCGCCGTTCGCATGATCGGAAATAGGTCGTGTACTGTGCGCGCGCTTTCCACCAGCCGTTCCGCCACTGGTTCAGCGGTCTCGGCCTCCAGGTCGGGAATGCCCAGGATACCACCACCGATGATCACCGTGCCGTTGTCCGCCTGTTTGAAGGAAAGTTTGCGTCCGGTGCCGAGCACCACCGGATCGAGGAACTTCGGCACCCGCGCCGATACCATCATCGATGCCGCGAAATGTCCGCGCGGCAGCAGTTCGCCGATCATTTCGGCAACCTGCCAGCCCCATGCGCCGCCGCAGTTCACCACCACGTCACTGTCGAAGTTCCCCGCCGTCGTCTCGACGCGCCAGCTATCGCCGACCTGTGCCAAACCGAGCACGCGCGTGCCCTCCTGAAAGCGCACGCCGTCGCGCTGCGCCTTGATGCGGAACGCCTGGCTCGTGCGGTACGGCGTGGCGTGGCCGTCGCGCCGCGATATCAGTCCACCCACACAATGCTGCGCCAACGCCGGCGACACGCGGCGCAATTCCGCCCGATCAATCAGCTCCTCATGCGTCCAGCCGAGCGCACGCAACTCTGCTTCGCGCGCTTCCAGTTGCGCCATCTCGGCGTCGTTCTCCGCCACCGCGAGCTGTCCGACGTTGCCGGTGAATTCGCACATCTCCGCCAGATCGGCACCGAGGAAGGCGTCCAGATGCAGCCAGCGGTCCATCGCTGCCACCGACAGCGGTATCTCCGCCACATCGCGTTGCAACTGCCGCACGCCACCAGCATTCACCCCCGATGCGTGCCGCCCGACCGAGTTCTTCTCGATCACCAGCACGTCGAGCCCTTTTTGTGCCAGGTGCATGCCTGTTGACGTACCGTGCAGGCCTCCACCGACAACGATGGCTCGCGCGCTCATTGCAGTTGCGCCAGTTCTGCCAGTGGCACCGGCCGCGCCGGCAAGCGCGTGCGCAGTCGGCCGACCTGTTCCACCGGTTGCTTCAGCGTTCGCGCCATCACTTCGGCAACGACCGGTCCGCACATGCGGCCCTGGCACGGACCCATGCCACAGCGCGTGAACGCTTTCACCCGGTTGATCTCCGTACTGCCCAGTGCGACCGCTTCCTCGACCTCGCCTACAGTGATTTCTTCGCAGCGGCAGACGATGTCATCCGCGTTGCCCGGCGCGAGCAGCGACAACGCCGGCGGGAATAAGCGATCAAGCACGTTGCGGAGCGACTGTTGTCGCGACAGTTCCGCCCGATCCTCGTGTGCCAGGCGATCGCGCCGTGCCGCATCGATCTTGCCCAGCCGCACAGCTGCATCCAGCGCCGCCAGTCGCCCGAGACACGCCGCGGCTTTCGCGCCGAGGATGCCAGCACCGTCACCGGCGATGGCGATGCGCGTTACGTTGGTAGCGCCCCAGTCGTCACTTTCCGGTCGCCAGCAACGCTGTGCCGCGTCCCACCCTGCAGTGCAGCCTGCGCCGAACGCAAGCTGCGTGGCCGGAATCACACCGTTGTGCAGCAGCACGAGCGACGCTGCCACCCGATGCCGTGTACCGCCTTGCATATACGTCACTGCCTCGGCGCAGGCGCTGCCCTCGATCAACGGCTGCACCACGTCATAGGCCATATGTACGCCGCTTGCGCGCAATTCGTTCAGCCACGCCAATCCTTTCAGCAAGGTGCGTCCTGCACCCAGCGCGCCCGGCAACGCGCGCATGGCATCGACGACGCCGATTTCCGGCGCGGTCACCAGTACTGCGGCAATCGGCACGCTCGCGCGCACGAACTGTGCCGCGATCAGGTATATCAGTGGGCCCGCTCCGACGATGACGACAGGCCCATCCGGCACGAGGCCCGGCGCCTTCAGCAGCGACTGAGCAGCGCCAGCACCCATCACACCGGGCAATGTCCAGCCCGGTATCGGCACCGGCCGTTCCATCGCGCCGGTCGCCAGCAGGATGCATTGCGCCGGCAGCATGCGCGACGCACCGCCACGTGACATGCCGATCACGCCGTCTCCGCGCGCCTGCCACACCGTGCTGCCGGGCTCATACGCACAGCCCGACGCACGGAACGCCTCGGCCAATGCTGCCCCTTCGGCGTATTCCTCGCCCAGCACCTTCAGATCGCCGGCGCGGTTGCGCTGCACCGCCTCGATGCCGCGATAGATCTGTCCGCCAGGCTCGCTCTGTTCATCCAGCAGCACCGTATCGAGATCCAGCGATGCTGCCGTCGCGGCAGCCGCCATTCCAGCGGGGCCGCCGCCGACGATTGCCAGTTCACAGCCCATGATCGGTCATCCGGCGAATGTGCATGCCGTCGGCAACCGGCGCCAGACATGCCTGCCGATACGGCACGCCGTCGATCTCCACCAGGCAGCCATAGCAGTTGCCAATCATACAATACGGACCGCGCGCGCTGCCGTGCCGCGGCGCCGAGCAGAATGTTGTTACGCCGGCGCCCAGCAGTGCCGCCGCCACGCTGTCGCCGGCCGCTGCCTGCAGCGGCTCCTCGTCCAGGAAGATCGTAACGCGTGCGGTTGGTTCATGCAGCCGATGGAACATGTGCAACTCGTTCGTGGGGTTGGCATCCAGCCCGAATTGGCCAAAGCTTCATCATGAGCGCAAGCAGCATACTCGGCACCGATGTCGGTGGCACGTTCACCGATCTAACATTGATCACTGATGCCGGCGAATTGCACTGCTTCAAGGTGCCCAGCACGCCCACGCATCCTGGTGCCAGCATTCTCAGCGGCATCGATGAAATCCAGGCGGCGGTCGCGCACGATCCGGCTCAGCTCGTCCACACGCACAGCAGTACCGTGGCCACCAATGCGCTGATCGAGCGCAAGGGCGCGCGTATCGGCTTGCTGGTCTCGTCCGGCTTTCGCGATCTGTTCGAACTGCAGCGTCTGGCTGTGCCGCATCCGATGCGCTTCGATTCACGCCGGCCGCAGCCGTTGGTATCGCGTGCCCTGGTGCGTGAGGTCGCCGGACGCATCGATGCAGCCGGCCGTGAGATCGAACCTTTGGACACTGCTGCGCTCGTCACCGCCGCGCGGGAATTGCACGCGGCTGACGTGGAAATCGCCATCGTCGTGTTCCTGCACAGCTATCGCAATCCAACGCACGAACGTGCTGCACGCGATGCAATCAATGCGGCCGGCGTGACTTTGCGCGTCGAGTTGTCCAGCGACGTGTGGCCGCAGGCGCGCGAATACGAGCGCGGCGTGCTCACCGCGATCAACGCGGCGATCCGTCCTCTTGTCGAAGGTTACGTGGAACGCCTGATCGCCGGGCTGCATGATCGGCGCATCGCGTCGCCGGCACGCATCGCGCGCTCTAACGGTGGCGCCGAACTCGCCACCAGCCTCCGCGAACGGCCCGTCGTTGCGCTGCTTTCCGGTCCCGCCGCGGGCGTCAGCGGTGCTGCCGAGGTCGCCCACGATGCCGGCTGGGAAAGCGCCGACCTGATGACGCTCGATGTCGGCGGCACCAGTGCCGATATCGGCGTGGTACGCGGCGGCCGCGCGGTGCTGAGTTCCGAGGAGCACATCGCCGACTTTCCGGTGATGATCCCGACCGTCGCGGTATCGAGCATCGGCGCCGGCGGCGGGTCCATCATCTGGCTCGATCCCACCGGCTCGCTCAAGGTCGGGCCGCGCAGCGTCGGCGCCGATCCGGGTCCCGCTTGCTACGGCACTGGCTCGCTGGTTCCGGCGCTGACCGACGCTTTCCTGGTGGCGGGTCTGCTTGAGCCGGGCCAGCGGCTCGGTGGGAAGTTGCCATTGCAGCTATCACCCGCGCGCGACGCGCTCGGCAGCATTGCCGCGCTGCTCGGCTGCGCGGTGGAGGACGTGGCCGACGGGGCGATCCGCATTGCCATCGCGATGATGACCGCAGAGGCATCCAACGTGCTCGCCCGCCGCGGTGTCGATGCTCCGCGCTTCCGCATGGTGGCATTCGGCGGCGCCGGCCCGTTGCTCGGCGCTCTGCTCGCCGAGGAATTGTCGATCGACAGCATCCTGATCCCGTCGCATCCCGGCGCTCTCAGTGCACTGGGTGCCGCGCGCGCGGATCTGGAGGGCGATCTGGTACAGCCGGTCTATACCATGCTGGACAATCTCGCGCCCGCGCAGCTAGCCGATCGGCTGCGGAGCTTGGAGGCCAGCGCGCTGCAATGGATTGCCGCGCAGACCGAACGGATTCCTGCCACTGTCACGCGCACCGAACTCGCCGCTGAGATGCGCTACGACGGCCAGGGCTACGACGTCACCGTTCCGCTCGATGGTGCCTGGCTCGCGGCCGGCGACATCCGGCAGATCAGAAGTGCGTTTCACGCCGCGCATCGTGCGACCTATGGTCACGCCAACGAGGCGGCGCACATCTGGCTGAAGGAATTGCGCGCGCACGTGGTGGGCGAAATGCCAAAGCCGCGCATTGCCCCGCATCCTCGGGCCGCAGCAACGACCGTCACGGCGACAACGCGCCAAATCCGCCTGTTCGGCCGGAGCTTCGATGCCAAGGTCATCGAGCGCGCCGCAGTGCTGGGAACCATCGCCGGTCCGGCGATCATCAATCAGATGGACACCACCACGCTGGTACCGCCCGGCTGGCAGGCACGCCGCATCGAAGCCGGCGCTCTCGTGCTGGAACGAGTCACGCCGCAGGGAGTCGCCACACCATGATGGATGCCACCGTCCGGCAGGACGCGATTAGCGTCGAAATCTTCGCCAACCTGTTCAAGGCCATCGTCGATGAGATGGCCTGGATCGTGCTGCGTTCCTCGCACACCACCTTCGTCAAGGAGACGCAGGATTTCGCCGTCTCGCTGGTCACCAACGAGGGCGAGATCTTCGCCTACCCGTACGGCAGTGGTGCCACGCCGATTATGGGTGTGCCGATGCACGCCGGTACCAGGGCGTTCGAGGACTGGCAGCCAGGCGACATCATGATGACCAATGACCCGTACAGCACGGGCGGCATGGTGATGCACCTGAACGACATCTATCTGTTCAAGCCGCTGTTCGTGCAGGGCAAGCTGCTGTGCTTCGCCTGGACCTTCATCCACTGCACCGACGTCGGTGGCTACGCGCCCGGCAGCATCGACATGCGCAATAACGAGGTGTTCCAAGAAGGCCTGCGCCTGCGACCGGTGAAGCTGATGCGTCAGGGCGCGCTGAACCAGGAACTGTGGAACATCTTCGCCGACAACTGCCGAATCCCCGCGCTCAACTGGGGCGACATCACCGCCTGCATGGCGGCGCTCGACAAGGCAGAGCAGCGCCTTGCCCGGCTCGCCGAACGCTACGGTTACAACGAGGTGCGGCAATCGATCTACGCGACTCTCGATCGCACCGAGCAGATTGCCCGTCAGGCACTCGCGCTGATCCCGCAAGGCGAATATCGCTTCGACGAATACTTCGAGGACGACTACGTCAGCGATCTGCCGGTGCGCATCACCGCAAAGCTGACTGCGCGCGGCGACGGCACCGTTTCGCTGGATTTCACCGGATCGGATCCACAGGTGCGCGCTGCGCTGAACCTCCCGACGGGATCGATGCCAAGGCATCCGTTCCTGTGCATGTCGCTGACCAACTTCGTCGTCACTCAATCGGAATCGATTCACATCAACGCCGGCATCATCCGCTGCATCGATCTGGTGCTGCCACAGGCTTCGGTGGTGAATGCGCGCTTCCCGGCTGCCTGCGGCATGCGCTTCACCACGGCAATGCGTATCCATGACCTGGTGCTTGGCCTGCTGGCGCGCGCCGTCGAAGGCCTGGCGCCCGTTGGCGGAGCGGGTGCCGTGATCATTACCTATATATCGACGTCCGAGCTCGGCCAGACCGGTCGCGTGGTGGTGGCCAATCCGGTGTCCGGCGGTTCTGGTGGCAGCGCGCGGCAGGACGGCATTTCCGGTTCGGAGCTCTCGGTCGCCTTCCTGCGCAACGTGCCGGTGGAAGTGCTGGAATCGGAGGCGCCGGTCGTGGTGCGCCGCTTCGGCTTGCGCCCAGATACCGAAGGGGCTGGCAAGTATCGCGGCGGCTTCGGCGTCGAATACGATCTGCAGATCCGTCATCCGAGTGCGGTCGTGGTGATGCGCGGCAAGGATCGCCATCGCTTCTGCGCTTGGGGTGCGTCCGGCGGTCATGCCGGCACCACCAGCGGCAACATCGGCGAGCGTCCCGGTCAGCCGCCGCACGATCTCGGCAAGCAGACAGTGCATCGCGCGGCGATGGATGAAGTGATCCGCATCTGGGCTGGTGGCGGCGGCGGCTGGGGCGATCCGCTGCAACGCGATCCCGGCGCGGTCGCGCTGGATGTCGCGGCCGGTCTGGTCTCACCAGACCGCGCACGTGACGTCTACGGCGTGGTGCTTGCCGGCGGCGCTGCACAGTCCGACGAAACGCGGCGCCGCCGCGCCGAAATGACGGCGCAACGCGGTCAACGCCCGGCGTTCGATTTCGGGCCTGGCCGCGGCGAATGGGAGGCCGCATTTGGCGAGGCGGCGGAACGCATCGCCGCGTGGCTGCCGGCGCTCCCTGAAGGCGTGCGCCGTCACGCCCAGGCGCAGGCCTATCGTCACCTGCGCGAAACCAGCCCGGGGCCATACGATGCCGCCATGATCGACCACGCCATCCGTTCCGCCGCAGCCGCGTTGCCGGGAGCCGCCGCATGAGCCACGCATCCGCCACCTATCTTCCGGAGCAGGCCGACCGCCCGGCCGCCACGGTTATTGGCGGCCTCATGGGCCACATCATCGAGTGGTACGACTGGACGATATACGGCCTGCTTTCCAGCATCTTTGCTGGTCAGTTCTTTCCCACCGGCAACAGCACGACCGCGTTGCTCGCCACGCTCGCCACTTTCGCGCTCGGCTTCGTCGCGCGGCCGATTGGCTCGATCGTGTTGTCGCCACTGGCGGATCGCTACGGCCGCCGCCGCATGCTGGCATTGACCGTGTTGTTGATGGGCGCCGGCAGTCTGATCGCCGCTGTCACACCATCCTACAGCACTATCGGCATCGCCGCGCCGCTGCTGCTGTTGTTTGCGCGCCTGCTGCAAGGCTTTTCGGCCGGTGGTGAGTTCCAGGGCGCCGCCGCCTTCCTGGTCGAGCATGCCGCGCCCAATCGCCGTGGCTTTATCGGCTCGTTGCACATCGCCAGTGTCGGCTTCGCCGTGCTGATCGCCACCGGCATCTCCGCGCTCACCACCAATTTCATCGCACAGCCCGCATTGAGCGAGTGGGGCTGGCGCATCCCATTCCTGATCGGCGCCGCACTGTCGCTGTACGGTTTGTATATACGGAATGGTTTGCCGGAAACCCCGCATTTCATTGCGGCCGAACAGCGCCAGGCCCTGGAACGCAACCCGCTGATCCGCGCCCTGATCGAGCACCCCTGGGAATCCTTTGTGGTATTCGCCATGCAGATGGGCACGGTGATGTTCTACATCTGGACGGTGTTCCTGCCGACATACGCGCATCTCGCCGGCGGCCTGCCGCTCAGCCAGGGCTTCATTGGCGGAATCATATCGCTCGCCGTTTTCTGCGTTGCCACCCCCGCTGCCGGTGCGCTGTCAGATCGGATTGGCCGACGCCCCGTGCTGATCACCTATGCCGTGGGCTTTTTCATTCTCGCCTGGCCGCTGCTGCGGCTGTTGGAGAATGGCGACTTCCTCACATTCCTGCTGGTGGACATTGTCGGCTGCCTGCTGTTGGCGATGGTCGATGGCGCGCTGTCGGTCACGCTGTGCGAGCTATTCCCCACACGCCTGCGAACCTCCGGTATAGGCCTTCCCTATGCGATCAGCGCCGCGATTTTTGGCGGCACAGCGCCGCTGATCGCCACCTGGCTGCTGAGCCGTCAGCTCACCGGCGTGCTGGCGATTTATATCATGGCAATCGCCGGCATCAGCGCCGTCGTGTTCATTGTCATGCGGGAAACACGCGGCACACCCCTCGATTGAATGCATATTCCGGCTATGCTGCTGGCCGCGCCAGGAGGGGAGCCGGAATGAAACTGATGAAACTCGCAGCCGCAGTTGCGCTAGCGCTGTGCTGCGCCAGTGCCGCCCACGCCGAATCAACGCTGCAAACAGTATTGAAGCGCGGCGAATTCCTCGCTGGCATCACCTCCGATGCGCCGCCCAGCGCCTATCTGGATGCCCAGGGGCACCAGGTTGGCTACTGCGCCGACGTCGCGCGCTATCTGTCGCGGCGACTCGGCGTGAAGCTGACATTCGTGCCGGTAACCGCCGCCTCGCGCGTTCCGTTGCTCACCACTGGCCGCATCGACGCCGAGGTCGCGGTCACCACGCCGCAGAAGGTGCGCAACGAAGTGGTGGACTTCACCTACAGCTATATCTGGGACAATGGAGCACTGTTGGTCCGCTCCGGCTCCAGCACCAACGTCAAGGACTACCAGAACGCCAGCAAGACCATCGGCGCGGTGCAGGGCGATGGCTTCATCGATCGCTGGAAGCAGGCCTCGCCGCAGGCGAAGCTGCAACTCTTCCACGAGCCCTCCGATGTCGTCGGAGCGCTGCGCAAGGGCGATGTCGATGCCGCCATCGTCAACCAGACGGGTGGCCTTGTGTTCGTGCACGCCGGGGGCACCGCGATGACCGAGCCGTGGACCAACTCGCCGGATGCCATCATGGTCCGCCTCGATGATTCCAAGTGGCGCAACTGGCTGAACTGGGCGCTGCAGCGCATGTGGGTCGAAGGCACGCTGCAAAAGCTCTACGTTAAATGGTACGGCGTGGAGCCGAGCTATGGTCTTGGCGACTATGGCCAGATTCAGCCGCGCGTGATGGAAATCGGCAAGACCGACGATCCGTGGAAGGACCTGCCGGACGGGTTTGTCGATAAGCTGCTTGGCGCGGATTCGTGGAAGCTCGACTGACCCACACGCATGGACTGGGGTATCCTGTGGCAGTACCGCGCGGAGCTGCTTGAGGGATTGCTGATCACCATCGCCGTCTCGGCGATGGGAATTGTTGGCGCGACGCTGGTGGGCGTGCTGGTTGGCTGCCTCGCCTCCAGCCGCTCATACCTGCTCCGGCGTCTCACCGGCACCTACATCGAGGTGCTGCGGAACCTGCCGCTCGTCGTCAAGCTGTTCTTCCTCTATTTCGTCATCGGCCTGACCGTCTGGCCTGCCGCGGTTGCCGCATTGGTTCTGCATCAGAGTGCCTACATTGCCGACGTCACTGCTGCCGGCCTGCGCTCCATCGGCCGAGGCCAGTTCGACGCCGCTCGCTCGCTCGCGCTGAATCGCTGGCAGCTGTATCGCCGCGTGATCCTGCCACAGGCTGTCCGCATCATGCTGCCACCGATGACGTCGCAATACGTTTCGGTGGTAAAGAACACGGCTGTCGTGGCACTCATCGGCGTCGCCGACCTGACGTTCCAGACCCAGCAGATCAACGTCGAAACGTTCCGCGGCTTCGAGGCGGCAACCGCGGCGACACTGCTCTACATGCTCGTTGCCGGTGCGGTGATTGCCGGCATGACCTGGATGCAGCGGCAGATGCCGCGATGAAGCTGGAAGTCTGGATCTGGCGCGGCTTGGTCGCGCTGGTCGTGCTCGCCGCGGCAATCATCCTGCCGTCCCTGGATTGGGCGCGTATCGCACCGTCCTGGGAGTTCCTGCTGCTTGCTCTTGGCCGGAGCTGGTGGCTTGCCATCGTCGCCATGGCCGTTGGTCTCGCGGCCGCCGTGCCGCTTGCATTGATCCGCGTCTATGGCCCGCGCTGGCCCAGCCGCGCCGCGACATTGCTGATCGAGGCAGTGCGAGCCACGCCCGAACTGATGATCATCTTCTGGGTGTACTTCACGCTGCCGGTGCTCACCGGCTTTCAGGTTACGGCATGGGACGCCGCGCTTGGCTCGCTCTCCGTCATCGCCGCGGTATATCTCGCCGAAGTGGTGCGCGCCGGGCTGTACTCTGTGCCGCGTGGCCAGATCGAAGCTGCGGCCGCGCTCGGCCTGCGCCGCCTTGCCATCTTCCATCGCGTCGTCGTGCCGCAGGCGCTGCGCAACATGCTGCCCGCGCTGATCGCCCAGCTTGTCTCGTTGTTCAAGACCACATCGCTGGTCTACGCTATCGGCGTGATGGACTTCTTCCGCGCGGTCAACGTCACCAACAGCGCGGTCTATGCCCCGTATCCGCTGTATGTCGTGCTCGCCGCCGGATATTTCGTAAGCTGCTGGACCATCACCCGCTTGGTCCGCGCCTTCGATCCGGCCTATCAATTGACCGAGTAGCCGGCTTCACTCTCAATAGGGAAACGTCATGGCAGACAATCAACGCTGGTCTCGCCGCCCCGCTGGATCTACTTGGGGCGACTTTGGTGCCGACGATGAACGTGGCCGGCTTAACCTCCTGACACCGCAAAAGGTCCTGCAAGGCATCGCCGAGGTGAAGGTCGGCAAGACTTTCTGCCTGTCGCTGCCGCTGGACTATCCAGGCGGCGCCATCCTTTCGCCTCGCCGTCATCCTCCGGTGCTGCAGCCCACCATGCGCGGCGACCGGCCTAATATGAACTATCCGCTGCGCTGCGACGATCCCACGGCTACCGACATCGTCTGCGACGACAAGGTGATTCTCACGCTGCAGTACTCGACGCAGTGGGACAGCCTCGCTCATGTCGGCCAGATGTTCGATGCCGACGGTGATGGTAAAGCGGAAGACGTGTTCTACAACGGCTATCGCGCCGGCCGCGACATCATCGGCCCTGCGTTCTACGACGCGCAGGGCAACATGACGCCCTGCGATGAACCTCAGGGGGCGCGGCATCTGGGCGTGCAGAACATGGCCGAGTCATGCATGCAGGGCCGCGGCGTGCTGATCGACCTCGAGGCGCATTTCGGCCGTACCGGTCATATTGTCAGCTACGACGAGCTGATGGACATCATGCGGAAGGACAACGTTGTCGTAGAGCAGGGCGATTTTGTGTTGTTCCGCACGGGCTTTGCCGAGATGCTGCTCGAGATGAACAAACAACCCGACCGCGAGAAGCTGATGACCGGAACCTGCGGGCTCGATGGCCGCGATCCGAAACTCCAGCAATGGGTGACCGACGTCGGCGCGGTCGCGCTGATCTCCGATAACTTCGCTGTCGAGAGCATGCCGGCGCGGCCGTGCATGGACGATGCCTGTGCCACCTTGCCGCTGCATGCGCACTGCCTGTTCAAGCTGGGCTGCTATCTCGGTGAGATGTTCTATCTGACCGAACTTGCAGATTGGCTGCGCGCCAATAATCGCAGCCGCTTCCTGTTCACCGGTCCGCCACTTCGCCTGCCTGGCGCCGTAGGGTCGCCGGCCACTCCCGTCGCCACGGTGTAGGTTGGCCAGCGCATGCGCTGATGCGGCGATGGCAGCGATCGCTCCTAGCATGCAGTGATGGCCGGCAGGACTTCTTCGGCACATCATCGCTACATAGGTCGGCAGCTGGCTCAGCAGAGCATCATAGCTCTTGATGAACGCTGCCTGTTTTGCCGGGCGGTCGTGGCCACCAGAAGGGCAACGCGACGCCGCCGCCGGTTCGCCGAATCGTGTGGCACCATATTCACCCTGTGCGATCGCCCTTCCTGGGCTACACTTTGAGGTCTGGACTGGGACAACTTGGTGGAATCCGAAGATGGCAATTCAGGTGGTCAACGGTGCTCAGCTTTCGTGCTCGTTCGGAGCCGCTCCGTCCAATCTGGTGGTTCTTCCGATCAACCGGGTGCAATCAGGCAATCAGCCTGCAGCCAACATCATGGATCACATTCCGAATACAAACATCATGCCGTTTGGGATGTGCCAGACCCCCACCAATCCACAGGTGGCAGCAGCAACCGCGGCGGCGATGGGTGTTCTCACGCCTCAGCCATGCGTGCCAGCGACTGCGGCACCGTGGATCACGGGCGCACCAACAGTGTTGATCGGCAACCAGCCGGCGCTGGACAACCAGTCGAAGTGCATGTGCACCTGGCTTGGCGTGATCACAATCATCTCGCCAGGGCAGACCGCCGAACTGATCCCATGACCTTGATGCAGTATCGCTGGCGTCGTTCGCATAGGCGCCACCAGCCGCCGGCGGTTTCTCATTGTACTGGCGGCCCGTGCCGCCAATCTGCGATAAATTCGGCTGGTATGTTTACCAGGGAGCAAGGGACAGCACGAGCGACGCAGGCTCAGCCGCTGGGGGAGAGAAATGCCTGACGACGCGATATCAGGTGGCACACCGCCTGCGCAGACGGACAAGCAGCCAAAACCGTTCCGTATCTCCACCATCCTCGGCCCGGGCGCGGGCGACGATGAGTCTGACCCTCTGTTGCTGGCGCAGATCAGCGGCACTGAGGCGGTGTCGGCGCCCTATGCGTTTGACCTTACCATCCTGCAGCGCACATCAAATGATGATGGATCGCCGCGCGCGAAGATCGAGCCGTCGAAACTGATCAACACCGTTGCAAGCTTCGGAATCTCGGAAGCGGAAAACGACGGACAGTTCTTCAACTGGCATGACCGTCACGGGATGATCGATCGCTTCGAGGAGGTCGGCCGAAATCCGTTTCCCGGTTTCCGCTGCTATACCGCGCGGTTCGTTCCGGTACTCAAGCTGCTTGAGCGCGAGCGGACCTTCCGCATTTTCGAGGATACTGACGCGCTGACGGCCATCCGCTCGGTGCTTCAGGCGCAGGGCGAGTTTCCCTCTGACTATCTGATCGTGAACCTCGGTAAGCCACTCCCAAGGCTGCCGTACATCGTGCAGTTCGGTGAGGACAGCCTGGCGTTCGTGCATCGGCTGATGGCGATGCATGGGATATGGTATCATTTTGTTCACCAGCTCGACCGCAAGACCGAGCGGATGGTGCTGGGCGAGGGCAAGAAGCGGCACCCGACGGACCACGTGCGCGGGCTGTTCACCGCGGACGCGCCTGAACGCTTTCTTGTCGCCGGCTATCGGCGCGTCTTCGCTCCTGGCCCCCGGCGCATTGTTATGGGTGATTTCAACCCGCTGCAGCCGAAGTCGCCCTTTCAGGGGAGTGCCGTCATCGACCAGAACTACGACATCGCCACCGCCGATGTTGTTCATGACCCGGGACGCGCGCAGCACCGAATCTTTCCCGCCGCATCATTCCTGGGCAACGAAGAGCTTAAGGGCATGGCGACGCATCAAATGGCCGCCGCCGAGACTCAGATCATCCTTGCCACCGGGCAGACGAAGAACCGCGCGCTCCGCGCCGGCGAGGGGGCCAGGGTGTTCCTCAAGCAAGGCGACACTGCTGAGAAATGCCTCGTCACCACCTTGTCCTTGCATGGCCTGGACGCGACCTGTGGCCATGCGATTAGCGGCTTCGGCGGCTTCATGAGCCTGGTATGGAAGGGGATCAATCCATTCAGCGACGGAAAGCTGACCGACATCTCGGCGGCGATCGCGCAGACCGAGATGGGTTCCTTCCTGCGCGATACCGCGAATACCGTCGGTTCGGTCGCCGGAGCGGCGTCCACCGTGGCATCGGTTTTCTCGCCGATTTCAGCGATCATCGCGCTGCCAGATCTGATCTCCAAGGCAGCCGACAAGCTGGGACCTACCGCCGCCGCCGTCACGCCAGTTACCGATGCCAGCAATAAGTTCCTGATCGGCGCACAGATTGACTTCGGCAACACCTTCATCGGCGTGAGCCAAGTTGACGATACCCAGGACAGCTTTCTGCTGCCGCTTCCAGTCGCGACACGGCAAACCGCCCGAGGCCCGCATGTGGCGGTGGTCATCGGTCCGAATGGCGCGACCCCGAGTGGCGATGATCTTTGGGCAGATGCCCTCGGCCGTGTGCGAGTCCGCTTTCCGTGGGAGCCGCCGGATGAAAGCGGCGATCCATTGGCCCAGCCGCCATTTGACGATTCACAACGTAGCGCCTGGCTGCGCGTGAGCGAAGGTTGGGCCGGGCGGGGTTGGGGCACGCAATTCCTGCCGCGCGTCGGCCAGGAGGTGCTGGTAGATTTTGTCGACGGCGACCCCGAGCGCCCGATCATCGTCGGCCGGCTCTATAATGGTGAGGGTGGCAGCGGTGCTGCGGCGTTGCCGTTCCCCAGCCCGAAGGCCTCGTCGACCGTTTTCGAAACACTCACCAAGTTGCCCGCCTCGGTAAGTCCGCAGTGGCCGATGAGCGGCATACGCACGTTCTCTACACCGCGTCCGTCGGGCAATACGGAGAAGCGCTTCAACGCACTCCGCTTCGACGATAGCTGGCACAAGGAGCAGGTGGTGATCCGCAGCCAGGGACGCCTGGACGAGACCAGTTTTGCCAGCACCTTTCAGACCTCGCACGGCGACCGGCACATCCAGATCGGCGGCAAGGACGAAAAGACCGGACAATCCGGTGGTAGCCTGTTCACCACCATGGGCGGCGAAGATAACCTGCATGTCGTCAAGAGCCGCTACACAGGGATCGACATCAACGAAGAACAGACGATCAAGGGCCATCTGTTCGTTGACGTCACCGGCGCGGTGAAGATTATCTCTCAGGCCGAAATCAATCTCTCGGCACCAAAAATCGTCCTCGAGGCCTCGTCCAAGATTTCGCTGAAGGTCGGTTCGAGCTTCGTGGTGATCGATCCGTCAGGCGTGTTCATCAATGGTGCTCAGGTGCTGATCAATTCGGGCGGTTCGGCGCTTTCTGTGTCGGATGCCGACATGACCGACCCGATCGACGCGGGATCAGCCGATCCAGGCGATCCGCTCAATTGGCGCGAGTTGCATAAAGGCGGAGGCGGTGGCGGCGGGCACCATCACCACACGGCGAAGGCGTCGCATGGACTGAACGTCACGCGCAACAAGGACGGCTCGTTCCAGGTGACCAAGGGGATCAAGGTCAAAGGTACCCCGGATTATGTCAGCTCGGTGATTCAGGACCTGACCACGATCAACAGCACGCCGGACGGCCATGCGCGCCTGGATCGCATCGACAACTCCGGCAAGCAGACGACGATCCAGAATTACGATTCCGCGCATCCCAAGCCGGCCTCACCGAATGCCGACACGATACCAGGGAATGGCGCGCTTTCCGATTTTTCCGACGCTGGCGGCAAAGGCAAGATCGCGGCAATCGACAACAAGGGCAACACGTTGGCAATGGGCAATGGCAAGGGCAGCGACTCGAACATTCACTACGACCCGGCGGACTGGCCCGATCCCACATCACGCACCAAGGCGCCTGGCGACGTGATCCTGAACCATGAACTCGGTCACGCCGACCACCAGGGTCATGGCCAGGAAGATTTTACCCCCAACAACACGGACAGCTATGGCAACAACGAGGAACTCAACAATCTGCCGAACGATAATGCCTATCGTCGCGACCGCAATCCTGATCCTAGTTTCCAGCGCAAGGATTACGGGGACTTCTGATGCGGCAACTCATGCTGAAGCCGGACAGATGTCATCGCGGTGGGGCAGCCCGGTGAGCCAGACCCAGCACCCGCTACCGCAGGTCACTCTGCAGTGCGCGCCGGCGCGGAACGGCAACGAACTGGTGTTCCCCTACACCGTCACCAACGGCGGACCAGGCGACGTGTATGTATCCGACGCGTTTCATCACGTCGATCCGGTAACGCACGCGGTGTCGGTGGACCACGCTCTCGTCTCGATTCAGATGGAGCCGGACAACTTCGCACTGATTCTGCGTGGCGTGCCGCAGCGCACGATGCCAGTCACGCGTCCAATTCATCCACTGATGCACCGCCTTGCTGCCGGCCAGAAGCTGGAACGGGAATTGAGGGTGCCGTTGCCACTGGCCGAGACCTCCCCCTACCAGCCGTACGGCAACGTGCGCGACTATGTCATGAAGCCTATTGAGGGCGTCGTCTTGGCGGTGGATTGGATGGCCGCCTCGACCGAGGGCCTAGTCGCTACCCCGGCGGTGGGTGCGGACGACCTCTATACGCTGCAAGCGTCCAACTACCTGCGGGATATGCAGCGGCTAACGTCACGCCACCCAACCCGAGGGTTGTCGATCCTGGAGCGGATCCGGAATTAGCCGGTGGCGATAACCTAGCAAACCACGCAGTCAGGTCAGCGCGCCGCCCGACAGGTCCTTGGTCTTGCGGTTCAGGCTCTCGATAAGTGCCGGGGCGCCACCGGTCGACAGCAGCCGCCGGAAGTCGGACCGTTGCGTGGCGACCCGGCTGATCGAGCCATCCGCCAGCACATCGACCGCGCGCCAGCGGCCGGCCTCATTGCGCATCACATAGTCGAGTTCGTGCGTTTCGCCGGAGCTCGAAGTGATGCGTGTACGGACTACCTGTTCGCCGTTGGCCAGATTGCGCGTATCGGGCTGCACGTCGAAGCGCTGACCGTTGAAATTGTCGAAGTTGCTCACGTAGTTCGCCAGCGTATATCGGCGGAATGCGCTCAGCAGTGTGTTCTGCTCCTGCGGTGCGAGCGTGGACCAGCTTGGCCCAACTGAAACCTGCAGGATTGTCGCCAGGTCGAACACCCGGTCCATGACCGGCGCCAGTTGATCCGCTCGCTGGCCAAACGGCGCTTTGCCGTTGCGCATGATCGTGAGCAGGGCGTCGCACAAGTCGTGTATTGGCGCGACGGTGCCGGCATCGGCCATCGCCTGCCATGTGGTGATGCCAGCCACGCCAACAGCCAGTGCGGACCCCAGCCAACGCCGGCGGCCAATCGGGGCGAACGGCATGTCGTCTCCTTCGTGTGAAACGGTAGGCATGAACGGTTCGGTCCCGGTACGCACGGGCGGCGGCTTATCTCCTCGGCCAGCGCCGTGGTCAACAGGACCGCAGAGAGGATTGAAATGCTGCCCTTAGCCGACGATTCCACCGCACGGCCCGTAGCAAGGCTTCACGATCCCGTGGGGTTGGCTTCGGTCTCCCGCTGAGACATGATTGTGTTACCGGGGGCCAATCAATTCGGCAGCACCTGGATCAAGGAGCCCCTGTTTGCACTTGCAACGCGCCGCCTTGGCTCTGGCCGATCGGCTGGCTGATGCCGTGGGCCTTTTGCGACGCCCGCTCAAGGCCGATGAGCTTGTGGCGCTTGCCCAGTCGCGTAGCGGATTGTCCGGATTTGGCGATGATTTAATTCTAAATCCGTTGCGGCGCCTGCTCGATGCCTGTGTTGCCGAAGCTTCGCTCAGCGTGGTCGGGAGGATGGCGACGCGCTGGGATGTGGTGCGGTTCCTGTCCAACCTGCTGCGCTTTCACGATGCCGAGCTGCGTGACCCGGCGATCCGCAGTGAGCCTATCACCCAACCGATTTTCATCACTGGCCTGCCTCGCAGCGGCACCACGTTTCTGCATCGTTTGCTGTTGGAGGACCCTGATAACCGGGCACCTCGGGTCTGGCAGACGATTTATCCGTATCCATTGGCCGGGCACAGCGGCGACGCCAGGGTGACACGCGTCGCGCGCCAGTTGCATGCCTTCGAGCGGCTCGCGCCTGAATTCCGCGCGCTGCATCCGCTAGATGCGACCTCGCCGCAGGAGTGCAGTGAGATCACCGCGCATGTGTTCCGCAGCCTCCGCTTCGACACGACGTACGATATCCCGACCTACCGCGAATGGCTGGACGCCAACGGCCATGAGCCAGCTTATCAGTTTCATCGCCGCTTCCTGCAGCACCTGCAGCATCAGAAACCCGGCGGGCGCTGGGTGTTGAAATGCCCCGATCACCTGTTCGCACTCGATGCGATCCGCGCCACCTACCCCGATGCGCGGCTGGTGTTTGTGCACCGGGATCCGGTGAAGGTGTTGTTGTCGGTCGCCAAGCTCACTGAAGTTGTGCGACGTCCATTCACCCGCCATCTGGATCCTTGCGCCATTGGCCGCCAGGAGAGCAGCCGCTGGCTGGGAGGCACGCAGCAAATGGCCGCTGCCGCGGATTCTGGCTTTGCCAATACTGCATGTGCACCATCGCGCCTTGGTTGCTGATCCGCTCGGTACCGTCGCGCAACTATACCAGTCCCTTGGTATTGAGCTTGCGCCCGAATCCGCCACCGCGATCAGCCGATACGCCCGGCAGCGGCCCAACGGAGGGTATGGTCCGCGGCAGTACCGCTTCGAGGATCACGGCCTGGACGGCACAGTCGAACGCGAAAAGTTCCACGGCTATATGCAGCGCTTCGACATCGAGGCCGAACCAGTCACGGTCTGATCTGCCCGTCTTCGTTGGGGAGGGGGCGCTGCCGCGCCGGCAGGCCCCATATCCCTAGTATCGCCAGAATGGCTTGTTCGCTTCGGCCTCTGCTTCGGCGAAGCTCACCCCGATATCCTTCAGCAGCACCCCATCGAGATGGGCGATCTGTTGACGCTGCCGGTGCCGCCGCCAGGCAGCCCGCAGAAAACCAAACACATGACGCTTCGACATCACACTCACTCCTGAATTCCCCGACTGGCATGTGGGTAGGTGAAGGTAATCAGAAAAACGAATTGCCTTGATGGCAGGCATCAACCATATTCATGACCATGCTGCTTCAGGGCCTCGATACCGACCTGCTCCGCGCTTTTGTGCTGATCGCCGAGGGGCATAGCTTTACCCAGGCGGCCGCCCGCGTTGGACGCACCCAATCCGCTGTCTCCATGCAGGTGAAACGGCTCGAGGAAATGCTCGGCCAGGCGGTATTCAGCCGCGGCAAAGGCGGCAGCGTCGCGTTGACGCCGCACGGCCACTACCTGCTGACGCGGGCCCGCCAGATACTGGCGCTGAACGATGAGGTGCTGACCACATTCCGTACGCCGCAGGTTGCTGGACGCGTCCGCCTGGGCACGCCGGACGACTATGCCTTCGCCTATTTGCCGCAGATCCTGAAGCGCTTCGGCGAGACACATCCGGCGGTGCAGGTGGACGTGATGTGTTCGCCCTCGGGCGAACTGATGCAGCGGCTCCAAGCGGGCGAGCTTGATCTCTCGTTGGTATCCGATGGCCACCGTCCGGCGGGCTGGCCTACCGTGCAGCTTTGGAGCGGCCCCCTGGTCTGGGTTACCTCCACCCGGTTCGCGCCACACCGCCAGGATCCGCTGCCGCTCGCGCTGGCCGACCGGGAGCCATTCCTGACGCGTGACCAGGACTGCGACTGGGCCGGTGCCGCCGTGCGCGCCTTGGAATCCGCTGGCCGCCGCTACCGCATCGCTTACACGTCGGCCTCGCAGATCGGGACGCACGCGCCGGTTCTTGCGGGCCTCGCCGTGACCGTCTCCACGCTATCGTGGTTGCCTGACGGGTTGCGTGCGATGCGGCCCGAGGAAGGGCTGCCCAAACTCCCTGATTTCGGCATCCAGATGGTCAAGGGCCGTCATCCTGAGCAGCCGGTCACCGACGCGCTCGCCGCCCATATCGAGGAAAGCTTTTCGCGCGACGCACCCCGCGCCGCCGCCGCATAGTTCTACCGGGCGCTCAGCCGGAACACTGGCGGATGGTCTGGCTGAGTTGTGACGATGGCGACCGGCATCACCGGCCGTTCGTCATCCAGCACGACGCGGAATTCACGCAGCAGCATGGCCAATACCAGTGTCGCCTCGGTGAGAGCGAACTGCGCACCCACGCAGACACGCGGACCGGCACCGAACGGCAAGTATGCAAATCGCGCCGGCGTTTCACCGGACAGGAATTGCGACGGATCGAATGCGTCGGGATCGCGCCAGAGCTGACGATGCCGATGCAGCACCCATGGAGCGATCATGAGTACCGCGCGCCGCGGAATTTCCAGCGCACCCGCGCGATCCGCTTCGATCGCCTCGCGCACGATGGTGAACGCCGGCGGATACAGCCGCAGCGTTTCGTTGATCACCGCCCGCGTCCGCACAAGACGGGGCACAGCATCCATCGCGTCCTCCGGCATTACCGTCACACCGGCGGCCTCCTCGGCGACCCGCTCCTGTTCGTCGGGCGCACCGGCCAGCAGCACCAGCGACCAGAACAGCGTCACCGCCGTGGTTTCGTGCCCCGCCAGGATCATGGTCGCTACCTGGTCACGGAGTTGTTCCCGCGTGAAACCCGCGCCGGTCTCCGGGTCGCGCGCCGCCAGCAACAGATCGAACAGATCGCGCGGCGTCTCGGTCGGCGGCGCCGTCAGCCGTGTTTGTATGATGCTATCGATCAGTGCCATCCAACGACGCTGGAACCGTCGCCGCCCAAGGTCGCGCAGCGTCGGCACCGAAGGCGGCAGCACCATGTCGAGCAAATGCGGCCGCGCGTAGTTCAGGCTGAACTCGGTCAGCAGCCGCCGCATCGCCGCACCGTACTGCCGCGTCTCCAGCGAGAACATCGATCGCCCGGCAATATCCAGCGCCAGCGTTTGCATTGCTGCCAGCAGATCGAGCGGTCCACCAGTTTGCGACGCCAATACTGTCAGGGCTTCGCGCGTGCAGCTGACGATGTGGTGGGCCAGCACCGGCAACGTACGCGGTGCCAATGCTGGCGCGATGGTGCGACGCTGCAGCTTCCAGTCCTCGCCTGAACTCAGCAGCAGCCCGTTGCCGGTGATTGGCCGCAGGATGCGGATCGATGCGGGTGAACGACGGTAATTGCCCGGGTTCTCAACGAGGACGCGGTGGATCGCCTCTGGGGAATTGATCAGCATGTTGGTGCGGCCGAGGAACTGCCTCGCCAGCACCGACTCTTGGTATGCAGGTTCGGCCCAGATCCCCAGTGCGTTGGTTCGCACCGCGCGCAGGAATGCGAAGAGCGGCAGTGGCGCCGCCGGCATCGGTGGCCGGGGCGGAATAAACAGGGTGTCCAGCGGCATGCATCACATATATACTGCGTTGGCACGGCGCCAAATCGCAATGCCAACCAGACGCTGTCTGGTTCGCCCGCGTTATCGCTTCAGCGATGGTCCTTCGACACCGCGGCCAGAATGGCATCGAGCTTTTGACTGTGCTGCACGTGCATTCGATGCGAGTGATCGTGCTTCGAACCCAGCACCTGTTGGCCGACCATGATGATCGGCAGCAATACCAGTTGCAGGAATGATTGGCTGATCCACGACACAATGACAAACGCATCGTGCGACGCCAAAGCAGCGGGCAGGCTGATAAGCGAGATCGCACAGAAAATGTAGGCCGTCGGCATTGTGCCGGTGATCTTGGTAACACCCAGCGCGAACCGTTCGTTGAACGAGAGGTGCTTCGACTGCATTCGATCTCCCCTTATGCCAGGCCCGCCATGGCGCGAAGCGAGCACGAAGCAATCCAACGTGGTGCGCCTGGATTGCTTCGCTTCGTTCGCTATGACCAGTTCGGTATCAGAGGAGTGTCGGCGCCGGTCAAGCGGCCCCGCGGACCCGCAGGCAATCAGCCCGGGTGCGGCATGGCATCCGTGAAGCCGGTCACCGAATGCATCCTTCCATCCGGTGACAGTATTACAAAATCCGTGCCGCCGAAGAACAATGGCGCCTGTTCTGTGCCGCCGGCCGTCCAACTGAAGCGAACAAATGTGTGATGCGCTTCGATGCCGCTTGCGAGCCGGAAGCGGTACCCCGGGAAACGCTCCTGCACCGTGGCGATCATCGCATCGATCGCTGCGTGCCCTGTGCTGTCCCGATGTGCATCGACGTAGCTGCCTTTGTCGTTCCATGCCCGCGCGATGACATCACGACGGCGTCCAGCATCGGTCTCATTCCACGCCGCAATGTAGTTGGCGACGGTCTCGTTGACTGTGCTCATGTTAACACTCCCGCTCCTGTGTGCGACGGCGTCCGATCGCCGTTTGCGCGCGCCAGGAATCACCGGGGCGTCCTGCAAAGTCGATTACCTTGCAGGTCATGAGTACAACGACGCTCCCAGGGCATCCAGCAGGTATCCGGTACCATGTTCGCGTGACCCCGCATCGTCGTAACCGTCCAGGAATGCACCTTGTTCGCTCACCTTCAGTGTCGTTCTTCCACCCATGTCTGCCAGTTGCAGCGTCGCCAGCGAGACCGAGATCTTCTTATCGTCCAGATGCATGACATAGGTGTAGACCAGGCGCTGGTTTGGGATGACGTCGTGGTAGGTCGCGTCGAAACAGGACACCACGCCGCCTTCCCAGCGTCCCCGCACCCGTTCGGTGCCGCCTACACGAACGTCCATACGACGCTCCAGCAGTTCCCATTTGCCCGGCGAACCGCCAAACCACTTCGATTTGGCGGCCTTGTCGGTCAACGCCTGCCACACGCGGGCAACCGGCGCGTCATAACTGCGCTCCAGGTGGAAGACCGCATGCACCACCGACCGCACACCCGTCTCCGCGCCACCTTGCATGCGCAAGACCTCCTTCTCGAGCTTGTCCAGCGTGGTGCGCCAGCCATCCGGCGCGCCCTTCGTCATCCAGCCTGCGCTCGGATCGATCAGCGTGTAGCTTTGCGTCACATCCATCTGCGTGCCGCCGAGCGCGTCGGAAAAATCCACCTCGGTCATGGCGCCGAAGAGCGCCTTTCCGTCGCGGTCCGTGCATGTCATATCGATCACCAATCGCGTGTGCGGTGTCACCTCGACGAACCGCCCGCGCACCCAGTGCTCTTCGCCGGTGGGCGAGCGCATGCGCACGTCGAACACGCCGCCAACCTCCATCCGAACCGACGCTTCCGGCACCGAAAATGTCTCCGGCGCAAACCACCGCTTCACGTGCTCGGCACTGCTCCATGCGCTGAACACCGTCTGCCGTGCCGCGTGGAGTACGCGCGACAGCCGCAGCGGTCGCGGGCTGGTGTCAACATCCATTGCCATCTCCCTTGCTTTCCAGTGTCCCCAGGTATTCCCCGAGCCGATCGAGGCGCTGCTCCCATTCGAGCCGCTGTGAGTTGATCCAGCGTTCGGCTTGGCTCAGCACACCGGGCTCGATCGAACAGGTGCGCACCCGGCCAATTTTTTCCGTCCGCACCAAACCGGCCGCTTCCAGGACTCCCAGATGCTGCATTGCCGCTGGGAGCGACATTGGCAGCGGTCGCGCCAGTTCGGAGACCGGCGCCGGCCCACGGGTCAGCCGCTCGACCATCGCCCGCCGCGCCGGATCCGCGAGGGCGTGGAAGACCCGGTCCAGTTCGGACGCTTGGTTAAGCATATGCCTAACTATCGTAGGCCAAACACTAAAGCAATAGCTTAAGTGTGCGCGCCGCGCTGAGGCTTAGAAGGGTGCGTCACCTTCCAGGGTCGTCCGGTGCATTAACCGCGTGAAGCGCGCCTCATCGAACGGCGTCGCACAGTGCAGCATGCAGCGATTGTCCCACAGCACCGCGTCGCGCTCCCGCCACGCGTGCCGATAGACGAAGCGTTCACTCGACGCGTGGGCGAAAAGCTGTTCGATCAGCGCTCGCCCTTCGTCCGCGTCCATGCCTTCGACGTCGCGTGCCCACCGTCCGATATACAGCGACTTGCGCCCGCTCCGCGGATGCGTGCGCACCAGCGGGTGGAACACGTCCGGCCGATCAAGCTTCTCCTGCTCGGTAAGCGCCGGTTCGTGGGGATAGTGCACATGATGCATGTCCACCCGAGAAAACCGCGCTCGCCGCCCGGCAATTCGCCGCTTCGTCTCCTCGGGCAGTTCGTCGTATGCCGCGTACATATCGGCGAACATCGTGTCGCCACCCTCCGGCGGCACCACATGCGCATACAGGAACGACCCGGCATTCGGGATCAGCTTGTCCTCGCCATCGCTGTGCCAGCCCATGCCCGCCCTGCGAATGCCCAGCGGCTTGCCGCGATCTTCCAGGTTGGTCAGCACCAGCACTTCGGTATGGTCCGGATGGTTGTAGTGCAGCGGCGTCATTATGTGCAGCGGACCGAACCGCCGGGTGAATGCGATGTGCTGCTCTGGCGTCATCACGAGGTCGCGGAATACCAGGAAACTGGCATTGAACCACGCCTGCTCGATGCGGCGGAATTCGCTGTCCGGTAATGCGTCCGACAGATCCAGCCCGATGATTTCCGCACCGAACCGTCCCCGTATCGGCCGGATCTGCACGCCCGCGATGGCTTCGCTCATGCTGCCGCTTCCTTCCGCCGCGTCTCGAAATGGCAGCGATCGTGAGCGCATCCAGCGCCGTCGTCCATCGTCATGTTGGTCATTGCCCGCTGGTACGACAGCTCGCACACTGCCTTGATGACCACGCAGATTCGCGTTCGCCGCCTGCCCCACAACACCGATCTTCCGCTGCCCAATTACGCCACCGGGGGTGCGGCGGGCATGGACCTGCTCGCCGCTGTCACCGCACCCGTTACAATCGCACCCGGCCAGCGTGCGCTGATCCCCACCGGCCTCGCCATTGCGCTGCCTGCCGGCTACGAGCTGCAGATCCGTCCACGCTCCGGTCTTGCGCTGCGCCATGGCATCGTGCTGCCCAATTCGCCCGGGACAATCGACGAGGACTATCGTGGCGAGATCCAGGTGATCGTGCTCAACGCCGGTGACGCGCCGTTCACCGTGGACCGTGGCGCGCGCATTGCCCAGGCCGTGCTTGCGCCGGTAAGCCGGGCGCGCTGGCACGAGGTGGACAGTCTCGACGCCACCACGCGCAACGAAGGCGGCTTCGGCAGCACAGGCCACTGAGCACCGTCACGCGATTGCCACATAGGCGGGTAGTGACTTAGCGCATCGCCCCGGGCTAAACGGCCCGCGACCCTGCCGCGCGAGGGCCGATGTCATCGACCATACATCCCGCCCTCGCCGAGGGAAGGCGTCTGCCCAACATCTGGGATGGCATTGCCATCCTGTGCGTGTTCGGCGCGCTCATTGGCGTCGCGCGCGAAGCGCAGGGCACCTTCATGCCAATCAACGCGCCGCAGGCGCTGGCAGTGAGCCTCGATCCGATCCACCTGCCAGCTTACGCGGTGCGGACCACGATGCGAATGTTTGCCGCGCTGGTCGCCTCGCTGGCGTTCACCTTCACCTTCGCCACCGCCTCGGCGAAAAGCCGTCGTGCCAGTCTGATCCTGATCCCGATCCTCGACATCCTTCAGTCGGTACCGATCCTTGGCTTCCTGACCTTCACCGTTGTGTTCTTCATGAGCCTGTTCCCCGGCAAGGTGCTCGGGCTGGAGCTCGCGGCGATCTTCGCGATCTTCACCAGCCAGGCATGGAACATGGCGTTCAGCCTGTACCAGTCGCTGAAGACCGTGCCGGCCGATTTGAAAGAAGCCGCCGACAGTTTTCATCTGACGGCGTGGCAGCGCTATTGGCGGCTGGAGGTGCCGTTCGCGGCTCCTGGCCTGGTATGGAACACCATGATGTCGATGTCGGGCGGCTGGTTCTTTGTCGTCGCATCCGAAGCCGTGACAGTCGGCGACACCAGCTGGAAGCTGCCGGGCATCGGCTCGTATGTCGCGCTGGCGCTCGAGCGGCGAGACATTCTTGCCGTGCTCTACGCGATCATCGCCATGCTGCTGGTCATCCTGGCGTACGATCAATTGCTGTTCCGGCCGCTGGTGGCGTGGTCGCAGAAGTTCCGCTTCGAAACCACCGCCGGCGCTACCGCGGCCGATCCGTGGCTGCTGCGGCTGATGCGGCGAACCCGGCTGCTCAGCCGTCTCGGCGATACGGTGGGTGACGCCGCTGCATCGCTCGGCGGCCTGCGATTTCACATCATGCCGCAGCACGCGGCAGATCGTCCGCCGTCCCGCACGGTCGATATGGTCTGGCTGGCGCTGCTCGCCCTCGTATTGTTATGGGCGCTGGCCAGGATTGCCGGGTTCGTTTCCGGCGAACTCAGCTGGAGCGATCTCGGGCACGTACTGCTGCTTGGCGTGTTCACCCTGATCCGTGTCCTGGTGCTGATTGCGCTGGCCAGCCTGTTCTGGGTGCCGATTGGCGTGTGGCTCGGACTGCGTCCGGTCTGGGCGCGTCGAGCGCAGCCCTTGGCGCAATTCCTCGCTGCGTTTCCCGCCAACCTGCTATTCCCTCCGGTCGTGCTGTTCATCGTGTATTTCCGGCTGAGCCCCGATATCTGGCTGACACCGCTGATGATCCTCGGCACCCAGTGGTACATCCTGTTCAACGTGGTGGCCGGCGCCGCGGCATTTCCCGGCGATCTGCGCGAGGCGGCAAGCAACTTCCGCGTCGGCGGGTGGCTGTGGTGGAGCAAGGTGATGATCCCGGGAATCTTCCCCTACTACGTCACTGGAGCCATCACCGCCTCGGGCGGTTCATGGAACGCGGCGATCGTGGCCGAAGTGGCTTCCTGGGGTGACACAAAGCTAACGGCGCACGGCCTGGGTGCCTATATCGCAGCAGCGACCGACAAGGGCGACATGGCGCGGGTGGTGCTGGGCGTGGTGGTGATGTCCGGCTTTGTGCTGCTGTTCAACCGCCTGCTGTGGCGGCCGTTGTATGCCTATTCCGAACGGCACCTGAAACTGGGCTGAGGAGAAAGCGATGGATACCAGCATCAGCCCGACGTCGCTGCTCGAAGTCCGCGGCTGCCGCCAAGCGTATCACAAGGAAGCCAGCGCCGATCTGGTGGTGCTGGACGATGTGAACCTGAGCCTGCGGGAAGGCGAGATGGTTGCGCTGCTCGGCCGTTCGGGTTCCGGCAAATCGACGCTGCTGCGTATCGTTGCCGGCCTGCTGACGCCGACGGACGGCAAGGTGCTGTGGCGCGATCGGCCGGTGCGCGGGCCCGCTGAAGGCGTGGCAATGGTGTTCCAGAGTTTCGCGTTGTTTCCCTGGCTGACAGTGCGGGAGAATGTGGAACTCGGTCTCGAGGCGCGCGGTGTGCCTCGCCACGAGCGAGAGCAGCGGGCCGAAGCGGCGATCGACCTGATTGGGTTGGGCGGCTTTGAAAGCGCTTATCCAAAGGAATTGTCTGGTGGCATGCGTCAGCGCGTCGGCCTGGCACGCGCGCTGGTTGTGCATCCTGATCTATTGTTGATGGACGAACCGTTCAGTGCTCTCGACGTGCTGACCGCCGAGACGCTGCGCACCGACCTGATCGATCTGTGGTCGGAAGGCAAGCTGCCGGTGAAGTCCGTACTGATGGTGACGCACAACATCGAGGAGGCGGTGCTGATGTGCGACCGCATCCTGGTGTTCTCGGCCAACCCTGGGCGCGTCGCCAACGAATTGCGCGTGCCTTTCCCGCATCCTCGGAATCGCCTGGATCCGGCGTTCCGCCAGATGGTGGACGACATCTACGGGCTGATGACCCGCCGTCCCGTGCCGCGTGCCATTGCCGCGCAGCCTGTCGTCAGCATAGCCGCCCCATTGCTGCGCGTCGGCACCAACCAGATGGCGGGTTTGATGGAAGCGCTCGCGGGTCCGCCATACAACGGACGCGCCGATCTGCCGGCGCTGGCCGCGGTCCTGCAGTACGAGGCGGATGAACTGCTGCCGCTCGGCGAGACGCTGCAGTTGCTGCACTTCGCCATGCTGGAGGAAGGCGACATCCATCTTTCCGAAGACGGCCGCCGCTTCGCCTCTGCCGATACCGAGGAGCGCAAGCGGCTGTTTGCGGCTGCGCTGATGGCTTACGTGCCGCTGGTGAAGATGATCCGCCAGGTGTTGGACGAACGTTGGAACCACCGCGCGTCGGCCGTGCGGTTCCGCGACGAGCTGGAGGATCATATGTCCCCGGAATACGCCGAGGACACGCTGCGGACGGTGGTCGCCTGGGGCCGCTACGCCGAATTGTTCAGTTACGACGAGGAAGCCGAGCAGTTCAGTCTGGAAGAGATCGACTGACGCACGCTCTCGTGAGTATATCGATCGATTGACATTAGCGATCGTTCGATCTACCAGCCCCGGCCGCGAAGAATGGGGATCAGTTCATGTCGGCTACCGTCAGCCGCTTTCGGTCGGCCGCCAATCAGCGTGGCGAGGAGACCCGCGCACGCATCCTCGAGGCTGCTGTCGAGCTGTTCGCCGCCAGTGGCTTCGAAGGTGCCAGCACGCGCACGATCGCTGAGCGCGCTGGAATTAATCTTCCTGCCATCCAGTATTACTTCGGCAGCAAGGAGGGCTTGTATCGCGCTGTCATCGAGCAATTCAGCCAGCAGATGCAGGCCGGCGTCGCGCCCGTTGCCGACCGGATACGCAAAGAGTTGACGAACGGTCAAGCGTCGCGCCGCAAACTCATCGATCTGTTATGCGACATGCTCGACATTGTGATCGAGCTGATTCTCGACGACAGGATGCCGAACCGCGAATGCCGGCAGAAATTCTTTGCCAGGATGGAAGTTGAACCCAATGCCGCGGTTGAGGCCTTGCAAGATGAAATGATCCGCTACGTCTCGTCCCCGTGTTGCGCAATTATCGGCCAATTGATCGACCGCAAACCGGATGATGAGCAGGTTTTGCTCCACGCATTGGCAATCATTGGACAGGCCAAAATCTTTTGCGGATGGGGGACCAATCGTTTTCTGCACTGGGACACCGTCGACGAAACGCGCATACGTGCCGCCCAATCAATCGTCCGACAGCATATTAACGCAATCTTTCGCATCGCACGGAATAGATGACGTGAGTCGAGTAGCAAGCCTGGGCGCATTCACTCTCGCGCTCGCCGTAGGCGGTTGTACGGTGGGACCTGATTTCGAGCGCCCAACGGCACCGGCAAATTCCGGCTATACCTCGGGACAGCCACTGGTCCAGACCGCCTCGGCAAAAACGCGCAGCGGAGAAGCGCAGCGCTTCATGCCGGAACGTGACATCCCCGGTGACTGGTGGACGCTGTTCCACTCGGCGTCACTCAATCGACTGATTGATCAGTCGCTGCATGCAAATCCGGATCTAGACGCCGCGCAGGCTGCACTACGTCAGGCACAGGAGAATGTCTATGCGGAGCAGGGGGCATTGTTCCCTTCTGCCACGATTGGCCTGCAGGCACAGAAAGAACGTATCTCTGGCGCCAGCTTTGGTTCGCCCAGTCTGCATGCGACGTTTGGACTGGTGACGCCATCGCTGAACATCTCCTACGTGCCGGACGTCTTCGGTGGCACGCGGCGTGAGATCGAATCGCTTACGGCGCAGGCGGACAATCAGCGTTTTCAGTTGGAGGCGACGTATCTTACGCTCACCTCGAATGTTGTGGTCGCCGCGGTGCAGGAAGCATCGCTGCGCGGACAGATCGGCGCTACGCAGGACATCATCAAAGACCAGCAGCAATCGCTGAATTTGGTACGCCAGCGCTTCAATCTCGGCGGCGCATCTCAAGCCGATGTGCTGACGCAGCAGGCGCAGTTGGCGCAAACTCTCGCAACGCTGCCGCCGTTGCAGAAGCAGCTGGCGCAGACCCGCGATCAGCTTACCGCGCTGGCCGGTCAGCTCCCGGCGCACGAAGTCAGTGAGACATTCAGCCTCGACAGCATGCGCCTGCCGGAAGTGTTGCCGGTAAGCCTGCCGTCGCAGCTTGTTGAACAGCGGCCGGACATTCGCGCTGCCGAAGCGCAGATGCACGCTGCGTCTGCTGAAATCGGCGTCGCGACCGCGAACCAATTGCCGCAGTTTTCCATCACCGCGATGCTCGGAACGAACGCGACCGGCTTCAGCAACTTGTTTGCGCCAGAAACCGGCGTATGGAGCATCGGTGGTGGCATCGTGCAAACTCTGTTCGATGCCGGCACCCTTCTGCACAAGAAGCGCGCCGCGGTGGCGGCGTTTGAACAGACTGCGGCGCAGTACCGCAGCACCGTCATCAAGGCGTGCCAGAACGTCGCCGACGCGTTGCGGGCGCTGCAATCGGATGCGGATGCGCTGGTGGCGCAGACCGGCGCCGAACGTGCCGCCGCGGCGAGTCTGGATTTGGCACGGCGGCAATACCAATTGGGCGCTATCGACTACCTTACGCTGTTGAATGCGCAGCGCACATGGCAGCAGGCGCGGATCAGCCTGGTGCAGGCCGAGGCCAATCGTTACGCCGATACGGCGGCTTTGTTCCAGGCGCTCGGCGGCGGCTGGTGGCATCGCAGCGATGTCGCCCAGGTCGCCGACAACGCGCACGAGCCTTGACGGAGACTGACATGATCAAGCGAATGATCATCATGCTGGTGGGAGTGGGAGTCGTGCTTGGCGGCTTCTTTGCCTTCCAGAATTTCAAGGCGCACATTATCGCGCAGGTGATGGCTACCATGGCCAATCCGCCGCAAACCGTCTCCACCGAGACGGCTGCGATGCAGGACTGGCAGCCGAATATGCAGGCAGTGGGCAGTCTCCGCGCGGTGAACGGCGCCGATCTGTCGCTGGAAGTGTCCGGTATCGTTGGCGAGCTCCACTTCAATTCGGGTGACGATATTCCCGCCGGCACGGTATTGCTGCGGCTGCGTGCGGACGACGATGTGGCGAAGCTGCAGGCGCTGCAGGCGACGGCCGATCTGGCGCAGATCACCTACGACCGCGACGTCAAGCAGTGGAAGGCGCAGGCGATAAGCCAAGCGAACGTGGACAACGACAACTTCAACCTGAAGAATGCGCGGGCGCAGGTCGAACAACAGAAGGCTATGGTCGACAAGAAGGTGCTGCGCGCACCGTTCGCCGGCCATCTTGGCATCCGTGCGGTCGATGTCGGGCAGTACCTGAATGCGGGCACTGCAGTCGTCACGTTGCAGGCATTGGACCCGATCTACGCCGACTTCTTCCTGCCGCAACAGGCCCTGGATCAGCTGAAGATCGGGCAGGCGATCACCGCGCTGGTTGATACCTATCCCGGGCAGAAATTTGCCGGGAAGATCACCGCCATCAATCCGCAGGTAGATGCCAACTCACGCAACGTTCAGGTGCGCGCAACGCTGGACAACGCCGACCGCAAGCTGCTGCCTGGCATGTTCGCGACAATCGACATCGATGTTGGCCCTGCGCAGCGGCACATCACGCTGCCGCAGACCGCGATCGCCTATAATCCGTACGGCAGCACAGTTTATCTGGTTGAGCAGAACGGCGCGGCGCACACGGCCAAGCAGACCTTCGTTACCACCGGTCCGACACGCGGCGATCAGGTCGCCGTGCTGAAGGGCGTGAAGGAAGGCGATGTCGTGGTCACCGCCGGGCAGATGAAACTGCACAATGGCTCGCCGGTGGCGATCAACAACAGTGTGCGGCCGACGTCGGATGCCTCGCCGACGCCGGCGGATCGCTGACGGAGCGCGGCCATGAAATTCACCGATATCTTCATCCGCCGGCCGGTGCTGGCTTCAGTCGTCAGCCTGCTGATACTGGTTCTTGGTCTGCGTGCGCTGGGCACTTTGCAGGTGCTGCAATATCCGCAGACGCAGAACGCCGTGGTGACCATCAACACGGTGTATTACGGTGCTGATCCGCAGGTGGTCGCCGGCTTCATCACCACGCCGCTGGAAAACGCCATCGCCCAGGCGAACGGCATAGACTACATGACCAGCACCAGCACGCAGGGTGTCAGCACCATCATGGTGTATCTGCGGTTGAACTACGATGCCGACAAGGCGTTGACCGAGATCAATACCAAGATCGCCTCGGTGCTCAGCCAGCTTCCCAACGGCACCCAGCAACCGACACTCACGGTGCGCGTCGGACAGACCATCGACGCGATGTATATCGGCTTCAACAGCAAGGTGCTCGCACCGAACCAGATCACCGATTACATCGTGCGCGTCGTGCAGCCGAAGCTGCAGGCGATTCCGGGTGTACAGACGGCCGAGATCCTCGGCGGCAAATATTTCGCGCTGCGGGCCTGGCTCGATCCGAACAAGCTGGCGGCTTATAGCCTGACTGCGGCTGACGTGTCGCAGGCGTTGGCGGCGAACAATTACATCTCGGGCCTGGGCAACACCAAGGGCCAGATGGTGCAGATGGATCTGAACGCTTCCACTGATCTGCACTCGCTCAACTCGTTCCGTGATCTGATCCTCAAGCAGTCTGGCGGCGCGATCGTGCGGCTGAAGGATGTCGCGAACGTCACGCTTGGCTTTGACGACTACGAAACCGAAGTCGGCTTCGACGGGCAGCGCGCGGTGTATATCGGCATTCAGGTCACGCCGACGGCGAACCTGCTGGACGTGATCCACGGCGTTCGAGCGGTCTTTCCCGGTATCCAGTCACAATTGCCAGAAGGACTGAACGGCCAGATCGTCTACAACTCGACCGAGTTCGTCAGCAGCGCCATCCACGAAGTGGTGCGCACGCTGGTGATGGCGGTGCTCATCGTCACGCTGGTGGTATTCGTGTTCCTCGGGTCGCCGCGCTCGGTGCTGATCCCGGTGATCGCGATCCCATTATCGCTCATCGGCACTTTCACTTTGATGCTTGCATTTGGCTTCTCGATCAATCTGCTGACCCTCCTTGCGCTTGTGCTGGCGATCGGGCTGGTGGTCGATGATGCGATCATCGTGGTTGAGAACGTCAACCGCCATTTGGAAGATGGTATGGCGCCGGTACCGGCGGCGGTTCAGGCTGCACGTGAACTTGCTGGGCCAATCATCGCCATGACGGTGGTATTGATTGCGGTGTACGTGCCGATTGGCTTCCAGGGTGGCCTGACCGGCGCGCTGTTCACAGAATTTGCCTTCACCTTGGTTGGCGCGGTGACGGTGTCCGCCATCATCGCGCTGACCCTATCGCCGATGATGACGTCGTATCTGCTGCGCCACAGCGAAGACCTGCCGCGCTGGGAAGGCGGCCTGATCAGCTTCATCGATCGCCGGTTCGATGCTATTCACCGGCGCTACGTGCGCTGGCTGCACGGCAGCCTGAACTACCTGCCGGTGACGGCGGTGTTCGCGCTGATCATCCTCGGCAGCATCTACTTCCTGTACAACGGCGCGACCAGTGAATTGGCACCTCAGGAGGATCAGGGCGTCATCATCACGTCGGCGACCACAGGGGCCAATTCCACTTTGGAGCAACGACGGCTGTACGATCAGCAAATCTACCAGGATTTCGCCAGCTATCCGGAAACCGCACATGTGTTCCAGCTGGACATGCCTGGCCAGAACATAGCCGGCATGGTGACAACGCCATGGGATAAGCGCACGCGCACCACGGGAACCTTGCAGCCGCTGGTGCAGCAGAAGATGGCGGAGATTGCCGGTGCGCAGGTGGTGGCATTCCAGCCGCCGCCGCTGCCTGGCAGCCAGGGATTGCCGATACAGTTCATCATTGGCACCACCAATTCGTTCTCGCGCTTGAATGACGTGGCGCAGAAATTTCTGCAGGACGCGCGCGCCACCGGCTTGTTCATGTTCCTCGACACCGACCTGAAGATCGACAAGCCGCAGTCGACGCTAGAGATCGACCGCAGCAAGGCGTCGCTGCTTGGGCTGAAGATGAGCGATATCGGCAGCGCGATGACAGCGATGCTGGGCGGAGGCTACGTGAATTATTTCGGCCTCGACGGACGCTCGTACAAGGTGATCCCGCAGGTGGCGCAGCGCTTCCGCCTTAACGCCGACCAGTTGCTGAACTACTATGTGCGGACCGCAAGCGGCGCGTCTGTTCCGCTGTCCACCGTGGCAAAGATTACGACGCACACGGTTCCAGAATCGCTCAATCACTTCCAACAGGTGAATAACGCGATGATACAGGGTGTGGCAGCCCCAGGCGTGGCATTGGGCACAGCGATCCAGGCCCTGCAGGAACTCGCCGCGAAGGACCTGCCGGCGGGCTACTCGGTCGATTACGGCGGGTTATCGCGGCAGTATATCCAGGAGTCGGGTGGATTCTTGGTGACCTTCGGCTTTGCGCTGATCATCATTTATCTCTCGCTTGCCGCGCTGTTCGAGAGCTTTCGCGATCCATTGATAATCCTGGTGTCAGTGCCGATGTCGATCGCCGGCGCGCTGTTCTTTGTCGGGCTTGGTCTGGGTGGCGCAAGCTTGAACATCTACACGGACGTCGGTTTGGTCACGCTGATGGGACTGATCAGCAAGCACGGCATCCTGATCGTGGAGTTCGCCAACAACCTGCAAAAGGAAGGTCACTCGCGGCGGCAGGCGATAGAAATGGCGGCCGGCATCCGGTTGCGCCCGATCCTGATGACCACGGCAGCAATGGTGCTGGGCGTGGTGCCACTGATCGTCGCTACCGGCGCCGGGGCCGCGTCACGCTTCAGTATGGGCCTGGTGATCGCTACCGGTCTTGCGATTGGCACTCTGTTCACGCTGTTCGTGGTGCCCGCGGTCTATATGCTATTGGCGGCGGACCACCATGCGAAGGCTCGTGTCGGGGAACCGGTGACCGTCGGCTGATCGCCCGGCATATTCGGCACTACCCGGCAAAACCTGCCGCATAATGCCCTCTCCGCCCGGGCGCGGAGAGGGGCGAGGTGAGGTAGAAGGCCGCAACTCCACTCCATCGCCCATGGCACGCCGCTTGCCACAGCATCGGCATGGACATCACCGCCAATGTCGCCACATCGCGTCTGGTTGCGCAGCAGCGCGCGATGGACGTGATCGCCGGCAATATCGCCAATGCCAATACGCCCGGTTTCAAGGCCGAGCGTGTGCTGTTCAGCGACTGGCTTAACAGTCAGTCTGCGCCGCCCGAGCGCAGCGTTGCCTATACGCAGGACCGTGCGACGTGGCGCGAACAGCATGCGGGTACGCTGACCCACACTGGTAATCCGCTCGATCTTGCGCTGACGAGTGATGGATACTTCACCGTCAATACGCCGCGCGGTCCGCGCCTGACGCGCGATGGGCGGTTTGGCCTGATGCCCAGCGGTACGGTAGCCGATAGTGCCGGTGACGCTCTGCTCGATAGCAATGGGCAGCCGGTGCAGCTCTCGCCCAGCGATACCCAGATAACAGTTGCCGGTGACGGCACGATCTCCAGTGAGAACGGTCAACTCGCGAAGATCGGTATCGTCCAGCCGAACGACGCGATGCAACTCAGCGCGGAAGGCAACACGCTGTTCCGCTCGGGTTCCGCCACGGCGCCGGTCAAGGTGCCAGGCGTCGTGCAAGGTGCGGTGGAGGACTCCAACGTGCAGCCCGTTCTGGAGGTCACCCGCATGATGGATGGCGAGCGGCAATTCCAGTTCGTCATTCAGTTCATGCAGGCGGAAAGCGACCGCCAACAATCGGTCATCGACAAGCTGCTGCCGCAGCAAGGCAGCTAATGGAGACGCAGCATGCGCTCACTCGATATCGCCGGCACGGGAATGCAGGCGCAGCAGACCAACGTGGAGGTGATCTCCAACAATATCGCCAACATGACGACAACAGGATTCAAGCGTCAGCGGCCGGAATTCCAGGACCTGATCTATCAGAACATGCGGCGCGTGGGTTCCAACAGTTCTGACAGCGGCACCATCGTGCCGTCCGGCGCGCAGGTGGGCCTCGGCGTGAAGACCGCCGCGATCTATCGCATCAGCGAGCAGGGTAATCTGCAGCAGACCTCCAATACCCTCGACATGGCGATCCAGGGCAGCGGCTATTTTCAGGTCACGCTGCCAGACGGCGAAACCGCCTATTCGCGCGACGGCACATTCGGTCTGGCGGCGGATGGCACGATGGTGACTGCCGATGGATTTACGGTGCAACCCGGGATTCAAATTCCCTCGAACGCCACTGGCGTGACGGTGAATCAGTCAGGCCAGGTGCAGGTGACACTCAGCGGGCAGACCGCGCCGCAAACAGTCGGCCAGTTGCAGCTTGCGGTATTTCCGAATGAAGCGGGATTGGCATCGCAGGGGGGCAATCTGTTCCTGCAAACCGCGGCTTCCGGTCAACCGGTCGCCGGCAATCCGGCATCCGCTGGATTTGGCTCTGTGATGCAGGGCTTTGTCGAGACCTCGAACGTCAACGTCGTGACCGAGATCACCAATCTTATCACCGCGCAGCGCGCCTACGAGATGAACAGCCGGGTGATCACCGCCAGCGACGACATGCTGTCCACACTGAACAATCTACGGTGATGCGATGCGCCCGATTGCCCTGGCTACAATGGCGCTGTGCCTTGGTTCGCTGACCGCCGAGGCTGCGACGCTGCGCGTGATGACCACGCTGCACACCTCGATCGTGAGGCTGTCCGATCTGTTCGAGAATGCCGGCGGCAATGCGGATCGCGTCCTGGGTCCGGGACCCGGCGCAGGCGGCCGCATCGTGGTGGAGTCCGCGCAGCTTGGCGCGATCGCGCGCCAGTTCGGTGTTGACTGGCGGCCGGCATCGTCGGCGGACCGTGCGGTGCTGGAACGGCCGGGCAAACCGCTGCGCCGTGAAGACGTCATGACGGCAGTGCGCGCCGCGGTGAATGCAGTGGGCGCATCGGCTGATTGCGATATCGATCTGGCGGATTTCGCATCGCCGATCGTGCCACTGGAGGCGACGGCACATCCGGTGGTTTTCGATCTCGCATACGACGGGAACAGCGGACGTTTCAGCGCAATGCTATCGGTTACCGGCGAAGCGATGGACCCGGTCAACCTGCGCATTGGTGGCCGCGTCGACGACACGATGGAACTGCCCGTCACCACCACACGGCTGCCTGCTGGCAGCGTGCTGCACGCCGAGGACATTCACATGGCCCGAGTGCATGCGTCGCTGGTGCATGGCGAGGTGGCGCGCCGCGTTGAAGAGGCGGTCGGCATGCAGCTGAAGCACCAGATCGGTGCCGGCCTGCCACTCGCCGCCAGCGAACTTGCACGGCCTTCGATGGTGCAGAAGGGGGCGCGCGTGCTGATGCTGCTCGATAGTCCCGGCATCGCGCTTACGGCGCAGGGGCAGGCGCAGGAGGCCGGAGCGGTCGGCGAGCGCATCCACGTCAGCAATCCGACATCGCATGCCGTGGTGGAAGCGGAAGTTATCGGGCCGGACCGCGTACGTGTGGCGCCGACGGGTCAGCCGCGTACCGCCGGAGTGAGCGAACAATGACGCGGATCGTTCCTGCGCTGCTCGTCTGCACGTTGCTGGCGGGCTGCGGCTCGCTGACGCGGCTGTCGGAAGTTGGGCGCGCGCCGGCGATGACACCGACATCGGATCCGACGAAAGACCCTAGCTGGCGTCCGGTGACCATGCCGATGCCAGCGCGCGAGCCGACACCGAACGAGGCAAACGCGTTGTGGCGCTCGGGTTCCCGTGCCTTCTTCAAGGATCAGCGTGCCGCGCAGGTTGGCGATATCGTCACCATCCTGGTCAGCATCAACGACAACGCCAACGTGAAGAACGCCACCACGACGAGCCGTACCAGCGGCGCCACCGGCAGCTTGACCAACTTCTTCGGCATGGAGACGCTGCTGCCGAAGACCATCGCAGATCCGTCGAAGCTGTTGAATGTCGGCAGCACGAACAACCAGGCAGGATCAGGACAGATCCAGCGCAGTGACGCGGTCACCGTGCAACTTGCCGGCGTGGTCACCCAGGTGTTGCCAAACGGCAACCTTGTCGTGTCGGCGCGGCAGGAGTTCCGCGTCAACAACGAGCTGCGCGAGTTGCAGGTAACGGGGGTGATCCGGCCGCAGGACATCGCCTCGGACAACACCGTGCAGCATGACCGGATGGCGGAGGCACGCATCACCTACGGAGGCCGGGGTGAGCTCAGTGAAGCGCAGCACACGCCGTGGGGTCAGCAGCTGCTGAACATCCTGTCACCGTTCTGAGGGTCATCGTCCTCCGCGCATTTCTGCCAGAGCGCCCCGACACGACCGGGACAACAACGTTTCGTTGGCGGCCAGGCAATCCATTGCACGGCCGCCACCGAAGGGTACCCCGTGGCAGTATGCGCGGAAGTCTGCTCCGCAGGCCATGCGCATCCGCACGGCTGCCTGTCGCGGCGACATTGGCGGCTGCGGCGCGGCTTGCGAGTTTCCCGGTGCCGGTTGCGTTGCGGAAGGCGGCTGCGATGTGGCAGTTGCCGGCGGCATCGGCGCGCCGGATTGTGTCACCGCTGAGACCGCGGACTGGCATGCCGGCGACAGTTTGCCCAGGTTGTTCTGCAGACACTGCAAGGACGCGGCGCCGCCTGCCGGAACGCTGGCGCAATTCGCCTCGTAGTCGCTGCGACAGGACTGCCGGATCGCGTCGCGCTGCGCCTGTGTCGGCTGTTGCGCACCCGCGGTTCCCATGGATGCGCCAAGCGCCAGCAACAGCGAGGCAAGACCTAAAGCTTTCTTCATCTGATCGCTCCCTTTGCGTCAGCGGCGGAAGCCGCCGCCACCACCGTATCGGCCACCACCGTAACCGCCGCCGTATCGGCCGCCGCCATAACCACTGTCGTATCTACCGCCGTAACCACCGCCACCGTAGCGCGCCTGGCGGTCCTGCTCGAGCTGGCCCCACGAGTCGCTGTCGAGCGACTGGCGGTTGCCTCCACCGGACTTTGGCGGGTTCACCGGGTTCCAGCCACCGTTGTTCCACTTCGACCAGCCATCCGAGTCGTGCTGGTAAACGTTGCCGTCCCGGCCGGCATAGACGTCCCCGTTCTGCGTCTTCACGGCGCCGCCCTTGTTGCCGTTCACGCCGCGATAGCCGGCGCCCTCGGCGCCGGTAGAGGAACTGAAGCCGCCCACGGAACGCCGCGCGTTGCTCGCGCTGGCGGTGTTCACCGTCTTGTTGGGACCGCTGATCGTGCTGGAGCCCCAGCGTGAATAGGCGTTCCAGTTCTGGTTGGTATTGGCCGAGATGCCGGTTCTTGGGTTGTAGTAGTCGCCATGTGCGGTGCCGCCGTTCGGACCCCACGACGCGCTGCCATGCGCGTAGGCGCCGGTGGTGGGATTGTAATAGGACACCGCGCCGGCGCCGCCGTATGGTCCGTATATCGCGCCACCGCGCGCCCAGGCTCCATTGGTTGGATTGTAGTAGGTGCCGCCCTTGGCGACGCCACCGTACGGTCCGTAGATCGCACCGCCCTGCGCCCATGCGCCGGATGCAGAATTATACCAGACGCCGCCAGCGTAGGAGTACGGGTAAGGGTAGTATATCGGCGTCGGCCCGGGCACGAAGTAGGGCGGATAGTAGTAGCCCGTGCCGTACACCAGCACGCCCGCGCTCACAAAGCCCATCGTATAGCCAGCTGTATAGCCATAGGTGACAAATTCGGCAGTCGATCCGTATACCGTCACATAGGTCGTGTTGTACACTGGGCTCGAAGGCGGAATGCTGTAGATTTGCTGCGGCACGCTGTCAGCCAATGCCCACGGGCCGCTCGGCGTCGCCCCGACGAACCAGGCGCCCTGATAGCAGACGTAGTACTTGCCTGCGGCGCGGATAACCTCGAACGAGGTGTTGACCGCGTAACTCAGGTCGGTGCCGGGTATCGGCTTGAATTCGGGATTGCCGCCATAGCTCACGCTGACCTTTGCCTCGCTGCGCTTCAGGCTCGCTTGCTGCGGCACCTGGGCGTGCAACACAGCAAGCTGCGCCTGTGCAGTGCCTGGTACCGAGGCAAGCACGTTCTGCTGCGGGTCGTTCGACGGGATCAGCGCGAAGTCGGCGGGGAGGCTGTCGGTCGCATATGTCCACGGACCATTGAGTGACCCGGCGGAAAACCAACGGCCGGATGTCAGGTAGTAATATTTGCTGGTCGACTTGTCGAAGAACACGTCACCTGCGGCGTTCTTGACATACTGCAGACCTGTGCCGGCGACCGGCGCCAGCGCCGGCGGGCCATCGGTGACAATGATCTCTGCCGGCTTGGTACTGACGTAAATCGTCGGCGCCTGTGCTGCATTGATCGGCCTCGGCGGTATGGCCTTACGCACTTCGGCGAAGCTCGCGTCATTCGGCAGTCTGCTGAACGCCGGCGGCAACTTGTTGGTGGGCTTGTACGGTCCGGTCGCGGCAGGTGCCGCAAACCACGCGCCATTGTTCAGCAAGTACCAGGTGCCTTGCCCGGCCGGGTCGAAGAACACCTCCCAGTTGGTGTTTACCGCGAACTTCAGACCGCTGTTGCCAGCCGGCGCCAGCACCGGCTCGCCGTCGAACACAACAAGGCTCGAGGGTCGTTCGGCGTACAGGATCGCAGGCGGATCATTGTTCACCGCGACCGGCCGAGCGGCTGCCGCGGCGCCCTTCAGGCTCAGCAATAGACTGTTCAATGGCACGGCCTTGAGCTGCAGCGTCGGCAAAGCGGCGCGGATGCGTTGCTCGAGCTGCGATGCCTGATCGGTGCTGACGGCCGGGAATTGCGAGGAATCCAGCTTCGGATCACTCAACGTCACTAACCCGCTGGCCTTGTCTGTCGCGGTGGCAAAGCTCAGTTGGACGGTGCCGAGTATCGGTGTCTTGGTATTTACCGGCGTGATGGCTAGCGCCATTCGTGCGGTCAGCGTCTTCTGGTCCGGCCAGGAGATGGCCTGCGGCTGATACACTGTCACAGTGGCGCCGCCGGGTGCGGTGACCTGATGCGGCCATCTCTGATCCTGTGCCAATGCCGGTGTATCGTACAGCAACAGGCCAGCCAGCAGGATCATGATTACTGCGCGCATCGCTGTCTCCCCCCAATTTTGCGACGCGTCTGATAACACAGAACCGGTCGTCAGTTGACAAGTACTGATGCAACGGGCATTCGCTCGCGCATGACCAGCGTGATCTGTATTGTCATGCGCCGACGCCGCCGTCGATCGACGGCGGCAATGCGTTTGCGCACGCGCTAGTTCGGTTCGCGAAGCAGGCACGAAAGCCCCCGTCGGTAGCGACGGGGGCTTTCGTGCTTTCAGGGTCCTGTCGCTCCATCTCACCAGCAAGCAGGAGGACAGTTTGACCAATTTCGACGCCGTAATGGAGATCACAAAGCGGCCGCCCGTCGTGTTCGTCAGCGGCCAAGGGTCGTGGCTGACCGACAGCGAAGGCCGCACCTATCTGGATTTCATCCAGGGATGGGCTGTCAACACCCTCGGTCATTCACCGCAATCGATACGCGATGCTTTGGCGCACCAGGCACAGCGGCTGATCAATTGCAGCCCGGCATATTACAACGACCAGATGATACGCTTGTGTGACCTGCTGGCGCAGCATAGCGGCTTGCATCAGGTGTTTCTGGCGAACAGCGGTGCGGAGGCGAATGAAGGGGCGATCAAGCTGGCGCGCAAATGGGGCACCCGATACCGCGACGGCGCCTACGAGATCATCACCTTCGATCATGGCTTCCACGGCCGCACGCTTGCCACCATGGCGGCCTCGGGCAAGCCGCAGTGGGAGCAGCTTTATGCGCCGAAGGTGTCCGGGTTTGTGAAAGTGCCGTTGAACGACATCGCCGCCGTGGAGGCGGCGATTACTCCACGCACTGTGGCCGTCATGCTGGAGCCGATTCAGGGAGAGGCCGGCGTATTCGAGGCAACCGATGCATTCATGCGGGATCTCCGCGCGCTGACCCGCGAGCGCGGCCTGTTGCTGATCCTCGACGAGATCCAGACCGGTATTGGCCGCACCGGCCGCATGTTCGGCTTCCAGCATGCCGGCACAACGCCCGATATCATGACTTTGGCGAAGGGGCTGGGCGGGGGCGTGCCGCTCGCCGCGCTGGTCGCGCATCGCGACGTCTGTTGCTTCGAGCACGGAGACCAGGGCGGCACGTTCTGCGGCAACCCGATCATGGCAGGCGTCGGCTGCGCGGTGCTCGACGCGGTGACCGAGCACGGGTTCATGGATCGCGTGGTGCAGCGGGGCGACCAACTTGGGGCACGGCTGCAAGAGCTATCGAGGCGGCATGGCTGCGGCGAGGTGCGGGGCAGGGGCCTGTTGCAGGCACTCAACCTGAGCCGCGCCAGCGCGCCGGAAGTTGCCGAAAAGGCGATGGCGCGTGGGTTGCTGGTCAACGCGCCGCGCCCCGATTCGTTGCGCTTCATGCCGGCGCTGACCGTGACCGAGGACGAGATCGACCAGATGGCCGATATCCTGGACGGTGTCCTGGGCGCTCTGGCGGACGCGTGATCTGCTTCGCATAACTGCTGCTGCGCCGAGGACGGCGTTGAGGGAGTTAGATGGCGCAACCACTGCCGGGAGGCTGCGATGCAGAGGCGGTCACGCATGGCCATCTGCTTGACGGCCGCGTGCGCTATGCGCAGCCGGCGCGGGGCTTCCGCAGTGGTCTTGAACCGGTGTTGCTGGCTGCTTCGGTGCCGGCGCGGGCCGGCGAGCGGGTGTTGGAGGGCGGTAGCGGCGCCGGTGCGGCGCTACTGTGCCTGGCCGCGAGGGTGCCCGGGGTTCAGGGGATCGGCATCGAGTTGGACGCAGTCTTGTGCGGGCTGGCCAGCGACAACGCTGAGGCCAATGGCTTCGGCAATCTGCGATTTGTCGCGGCCGACATCGCGGCGTTGCCAGAACTCGGCGTGTTCGATCATGCCTGTGCGAATCCGCCGTATCATGCGGCGGACAGCACACCGCCCACCGACTTGGCACGGCGCATTGCCAAGCGTGGCGGAGAGGCAGTGATCGCGGACTGGGTCGCCGGGTTGGCGCGTCCTCTGCGGGCTGGCGGCACGCTCACCTTGATTGCGCCGGCTGCGCTGATGCCGGCGGCAGTCCGGTTGTTCGGTATTGCGGACTGCCCCCTCACAGCGGCGATGCCGCTGTGGCCCAAGGCGGGCCGCCCGGCGAAGTTGGTGTTATTGCGCGGGGTGAAAGCCAGCCGCGCAGCGTTCCGCATTCTGCCGGGTCTCGTTTTGCATGCAGCCGGTGGCGGCTTCACACAAGCGGCGAATTCCGTCTTGCGCGGCGGTGAGCCGCTGGCGTTTTAGAGGATGTCTTCCGCGGTATGTGGATGCCGCAGGTGCCACAGCCTTTCATGCGCGGCGACCAGACTCTCCATGTTGCGGCGGCGTGTGCCGTCCGGAGTCAGCGGGCGGCGGGTCAGCATCATCTCCAGGATGTGGAGCAGCTGTTCGGCAACTTCGAAGTCGGCCTGATCGCAGGCATGATGGAAGGCGATGAGGATCTTGTCCGACAGGCGCCGCGTATAGCGGGGCGGGCCGCCGGATCCGCTCTCGCGTCCGGCACCTTCCTCGGTCTGGTTGACTGTCTCGTCTGTCGTCGTGCCCATTGGCCTAGTACCCGTATCTGTATCCGCGTTGGCATTATCCAGCCGATAGCGTCCAACCCAGCAGCAAACGCGACGTAAAACAAGCCGGAGCGGCCGTTCAACTTTGCACTTGAGCCAGTGGGACACCGTAATTGGTACGCTAAACGGCCGTTACTTACCGGGATCTTGGCAAATATCGGTTACCGGCGCGTGTCAATCATCCCCAAATATGGCCTAATTCCATGTGGGAGGCAAGAGGCGTCGTCTTGCTTGTGGGGAAAATCGCATATTTTGGACGCCAGTGCCGTTCAGAGCGCAGCGACTTCCATGCCACCGCCTGGCGGCGCGGCAAAGGCTTCTTCCCAGCTGCCTGTCGTTGAGGCCTTGCTGTACTCGGTCGCGCGGTTCTCGAAGAAATTGGCATGCTCCACCGCATTCAGCATCTCATCGAGCCACGGCAGCGGGTTCTTCGACACGTGATACAGCGCATTAAGCCCTAGCTGCGTCAGCCGCCGATCGGCGATGTAGCGGATGTATTGTTTCACTTCGTGCGCGGTCAGGCCTTCCACCGCACCCTGTTCGAAAGCGAGGTCGATGAACGCGTCCTCGTGGTCCACGATGGTGGCGCAGGTCAGGTAGATGTCGCGCTTGAGTTCCTCGGTCCAGATCTCCGGGTTCTCCTGCACGAAGGTGCGGAACAGCTTGATGATCGACTCGCAATGCAGGCTTTCGTCGCGCACCGACCATGTGATGATCTGTCCCATCCCCTTCATCTTCCCGAAACGCGGGAAGTTCAGCAGGATGGCGAACGAGGCGAACAATTGCAGCCCTTCGGTGAAAGCGCCGAACGCAGCGAGCGTCTTGGCGATCTCGTAACGCGAGTCCACCGTGAAGCTCTGCATGAAGTCGTACTTGTCCTTCATCTCCTTGTATTTGAGGAAGGCCTGGTACTCGAGTTCCGGCATGCCAATGGTATCGAGCAGGTGGCTGTAGGCGGCGATGTGCACTGTCTCGATGTTGGAGAACGCCGACAGCATCATCAGCACTTCGGTGGGTTTGAACACCTGAGAATAGTGCTTCATGTAGCAGTTGTTCACCTCGACATCGGCCTGGGTGAAGAAGCGGAAGATCTGGGTCAACAGGTTGCGCTCGGCGGCGCTCAGGTTGCGATGCCAATCCTTCACATCGTCAGCGAGCGGTACTTCCTCAGGCAGCCAGTGGACGCGCTGCTGCGTGAGCCATGCCTCGTAGGCCCAGGGATAACGGAATGGCTTGTAGACCGGGTTCTCGGTAAGCAGGTCGAACCGCACCGGGTGTTCGTCGGCTGAGCGGGTGATGCCATCCATGCTGCGCCTCCCTTTCCAACCACATATTGTGGCGGATAGCTATTAGTTCCACAAGATGCCCGATCAGTGCGGCGGGTGCGGCACCGCGTCAATCGCCGGCGTGGCCGGCTTCTGGCCCGGCGGCAAGGCATCGGGCGCCGGCTCGCCGGCCGGCCCCAGGCCATGAATATAGGCATACATGGCGCGAAGGTCGGCTTCGCTCATCGCGCGCACATTCCACCACGGCATCGGCGGCCGGGATTGCATGTTGGCGACATACTGCAGCCAGCCATCAACGGTCATCTTCTGCACCAGTAGGCGCAGGTTGGTCGGATAGGAGGTGCCCCACGGCCCGCTCCAGCCCACCTTGCTGCCGGTCAGACGCTGGGGCTGGGGATCTGCCCGGGCGCCCGGTTCCAGCCGTCGGTGTGACAGTCGTTGCAGCCGCCGATGGCGACGACGTATTCGCCCGTGCCGACCTCAGATGCACCGGTCACCGACGGGGTCTGAGCCCCGGCGGCGCCGGCGAGCAGAAGCGTCCCGGCAGCGCCGAGCGTGCGCATGATCCGCATTGAAGACCCCCGCCTGGAGTCGCGATTTATTCGGCAGCCGCCGGCCGTCCGTACATCGCGTCGAGCCGCGCGAAGCTGATCATGTCGGTGTACTCGGACACCATGTCCGGCGTCGCGACCTCGATCATCAGCCGGTTCTCCACCCAGAATTCGATGACATGGAAGAACGGCTTCTGGCCCGGCGCGCCACGACCGAAATACTTGGTGCGCCAGCCCTCTCGCGCACCGATCCGCTCGACCGCCGCACGATCTATCGGCACTGACAACAGCAAATGGAACGGCACATAGCCCAGCGTTGTCGGGCCGGAACGGCACTGCTGTTCGTCACTTGTCCCTGGCACCAAGGCAACGTCCTCGGGATAAACTTCGATCAGTGTGCCTTTGTCGTCGCCGCTCACTGCCATAAATGACTTCGCGACGCCGCCAGGAAACGGATAGGCGCGCCCGCCCATCAGTTCGGCCAGCACTTCAGCAACATGCTGCGGTTCGTGCGCGGATATCGACACGTGATGGATCATCGAAGTTCTCCTCAATAGGTCCGGAACATCGCGGCAATGCGGTCCGGATCGGTGGTGATGCTCAGCGCCAAGGCCAGCAGGATACGCGCCTTTTGCGGATTGAGATTATCGGCGATCAGAAAACCATACTCGGCCACGCGCTTGCCGCGGAACGTCCGTCCAGAGCCGGCACGCGTCGATTGCACGACGGTGATGCCACGCGCCACCGCCTCCTTCAGCGCTTCTGCCTGACCGGGAGACGGAAATCCAGGTGCGAAGCCGGCTGACACGATGCCTTTGGCGCCGGCGCCGATGAAAGCGTGCACCTCGGCGCCGTCCGCGCCGGCATAGGCATAGCTGATATCGACCCGCGGCAGCGCGTCGAAGGCGCGACTGTCGAATTCGGTGTCCGGATAGCAACGACGCAAAGGGCGGCGATAGAACACCACGGCGTCGCCATCGGCGTGGCCCAGCACACCGAAGTCGTGCGTGCGGAACGTCTGCAGCCGCAGTGTCGAGGTCTTGGTAACGTCGCGCGCCGCCTGGATTTCGTCATTCACCACCGCCAGCACGCCCATGCCGCGCGCGTCCGGACTTGCCGCGACGCGCACCGCATTCACCAGGTTGAGTGCCGCATCGGTGGACAGCGCGCTGGCGGGCCGCTGCGCTCCGACCAGCACCACAGGGTGCGGAATTTTCAACGTCAGGTTCAGCGCGTAGGCGGTTTCCTCCAGCGTCGCGGTGCCGTGGCCGATGACGATACCGGCAAGGTCGTGATGATCGGACGCAAGCTGATGGCACAGCGCTGCCAACGCTTGCCAGTCAGCCGGAGCCAGCGCCGTGCTTGGGATATTGCGATAGCGTATAGGCAGCACATCGGCGGCCAGAGTCATTTCGGGAAACCGCGCGACGATGTCCTCGGCATGCATGACCTGGCCGGTCGCACCATAGTTCTGCAGGTCGAGCGGCCCAGCGCCGAGTGAGGCGATCGTGCCGCCGGTGCCGATGAACGCGACTTTCGGCTTCATGCGACGATGACACCGCCGATGTCCGTCGCTTCCATCGTCGGCGGACGGCGTGCATGGAAATCGGTGTCGCGTTGGTAGGCGTCGGCGACCTTGAGTACGCGCGCCTCGGCGAACGGCCGCCCGGCGATCTGCAAGCCAATCGGCAACCCATTCGGATCGAAGCCGCAGTTGATGCTGATCGTCGGCAGGCCGAGATAGTTGAACGGCCGCGTGTTCGCTGACACCGCCATGAACTTCACCTCGGTGCCTGGCGGACCGTGATCGATGTCGGTCTCTTGCAGCGTCGGCAGGCATGACCGGATTGTCGGCGTGATCAGCACATCGACCTTGCCGAACACTTCCTTCGCAAAAGCCTTGAGGATCGGGCCGCGGCGGCTGAGCGCCTCGACATAGTAAGTCGCGGGAATCGCGTAGCCGCCATACATGCGGCCGCTGATATGGATGCCATATTCGCCGGCACGCTCACGCATCCACTGCGCGTGGATGGTCGCCGCCTCGACGCGGGAGACGATGCTGCCATAGGTGGTGACCGCATCCATCAGCGGTAACTCCATCGGCTGCAATACGGCGCCGCGTTCCACCAGGACAGCCACGGCGCGTTCGATCGCGTCAAGCACCGGCCGATCGACGTCATGCAGGAACCACGTCGATGGCAGGCCGATGCGCAGTCCCCTGATGTCGCCATCGAGCGTTGCTTCATAATCCGGCACCGGCTCATGCGAGCTGGTGGGATCGCGCGGATCATGCCCGGCGATCAGCGTCATGACCCGTGCGCAGTCACGCGCGGTGCGGGCAAGTGGCCCGACATTGTCGGCACTGAACGACAGCGGCATCACGCCGTAGCGCGACACGCGTGTCTGCGTGGGCTTGAGGCCGCTGACGCCGCAGGCCGCGGCGGGCAGGCGGATCGAACCGCCGGTATCCGAGCCGAGCGCCATGTAATTGAAGCGCGCCGCCACCGATACGCCGGAACCGGACGACGACCCGCCGGTGATGTACGGTAGCTTCCACGGATTGTGGCAATCGCCGAACGCGCGATTGTGACCGGTGGGATTCTGCGCGAACTCAGCCATATTGAGGCCGCCAAACGTGTAGGCTCCGGCCTCGCTCAGCTTCTCGATCACAGTCGCCGTAGTGGTTGGACGGAAGTCCTTGCGCAGCGCGGAACCGCAGGTCGAAAGCTTGCCGGCCTGATAATACATGTCCTTGTGCATCATCGGCACGCCGTGCAGCGGGCCGAGCCATCCGCGCTCGCGCACCGCTCTGTCAGCCGCGCGCGCGGCTGCTTCCGCACCCTCGCGGTCCAGCCAAATCGTCGCGTTCAGCGCGGGATTGGCCGATTCCATGTTGCGCCAGCAAGCATCGAGCAGTTCCATCGACGTTGCGTCGCCGTTGCGTACCGCATCGGCGGCTTCGACCATTGAGAGGTCTGCGAGACCGGTCATCGCCTTATTCCTTCGCTGCGTGCAATGCGGCCTCAAAGCTGGACGGTTCGTCCTCGAACACCAGCGTGCCGCGCAGCGCCTCGAACGCCCGTATCGTGGCGATCAGGTCAGCGGCCATGCGCCTCGCCGGGTCGTTCGGCGCGCGAACGCCATGCCATCGCGCAATCGTTGCCTCAACCTCGGCCTCGAAGTCGTCCATGATCAGTCTCCCCAGCGTTATCGCGACACTATGCCAGGGAGACGGATCGAGCGACATGCCGGATGAACTGCGCCCGCCCGCCGCAGAAGCGGTGTACGAAACTGACGTGCCGGCGCGGCTCGATCGGCTGCCGTGGAGCGGCTTTCACTGGCTGGTGATAATAGCGCTCGGCATCGCCTGGGTGCTCGACGGGCTCGAGGTCACCATCGTGGGCTCGCTTTCCGGCGCGCTCACCGAGAGCCCGGTTCTACACCTCAGCCCGCAAGAAGTTGGCTTCGCCGCCAGTGCGTATCTGATCGGCGCGGTCGCGGGATCGCTGTTCTTCGGCTGGCTGACTGATCGGCTGGGCCGCAAGAAGCTGTTCAGCATTACCGTGCTGCTCTACCTGGTCGCCACGATTGCCTGTGGCCTGTCCTGGAACTTCTGGTCATTCGCGTTGTTCCGCGCGCTCACCGGCGCCGGGATCGGCGGGGAATACGCTGCCGTGAATGCCACTATACAGGAACTGATCCCAGCACGCCGCCGCGGCTTCACCGATCTGGTGGTGAACGGCAGCTTCTGGCTTGGTGCCGCGGTGGGCGCAATGGGCGCGCTTGTGGTGCTGGATCCTGCGGTGATGCCGGCAGAATATGGCTGGCGCTTCGCTTTCATCATCGGCGGTGTGCTCGGCTTCATTGTGCTGCTGTTGCGACGGTTCCTGCCGGAGAGCCCACGTTGGCTGATGACGCACGGCGATCCCGCCGAGGCGGAACGCGTGGTCGCCGGCATCGAGGAACGCGTGGCGCGCGAAACCGGCCGTGCCCTGCCACCGGTACCGGGACCGAAACTGCGATTGCGCACTGACGTGCACTCATGGTTCGCCGTATCGGCGCGTGCGCTGTTCACTGAGTATCGCCGGCGCGCAATCCTCGGCATTGTGCTGATGGCGGCGCAGGCGTTCTGCTACAATGCGGTGTTCTTCACCTACGCGCTGATCCTCACTCGTTTCTACTCGGTGCAATCCGGCAGCATCGGCTGGTTCATGCTGCCGTTCGCGGCCGGCAATTTTCTCGGCCCGCTGCTGCTGGGACGATTGTTCGACACGTTGGGGCGGCGATTCATGATCACGCTGACCTATGCGCTGTCTGGCGTGCTGATGGCGATCACCGGCTGGCTGTTCGTGCTGGGCGTGCTGGATGCCGTTCAGCAGACGATGGCCTGGACAGGGATTTTCTTTGTCGCGTCGGCGGCAGCGAGTTCTGCCTATCTGACAGTGGGCGAGAGCTTCCCGCTGGAGATGCGCGCAATTGCCATAGCGCTATTCTATGCGTTCGGCACCGGCATCGGCGGCGTCGCCGGACCGGCGCTGTTCGGCGCGCTGATCGATACCGGTTCACGCATGTCGATATTTTGGGGCTATCTGCTGGGCGGTGGATTGATGGTGGTGGCGGCGGTCGTCGCGGGCTTTCTGGCGGTGGCGGCGGAACGACGGCCGTTGGAGGAAGTCGCGCCCCCGCTGTCCGCTGTGCGGACGTGAAGCTTGCATGGTAATAGGACCATATGCAGCAAGCGACCGACGTGCTGGTCATCGGCGGCGGCGCGATAGGCGCTAGCATCGCGTATTTCCTGCGCGCGCGGCAGAACCCGCCACATGTCACCGTGGTGGAGCGCGATCCTAGCTATACGAATGCATCGACGCCGCGTGCGTCCGGCGGGGTCCGAAGACTGTTCTCCGGGCCGGAAAATATCGGGCTATCGAATTTTTCCATCCCGTTCTATGAGCGCTTTCACCTTGACATGGCGGTGAGCGGCGAGCCTGCGGAGATCAGCTACCGCAACGGTGGTTATCTGTTCATTGTGGGCGACAGGCACCGGCATATCCTGGAACAGAATATCGAGCTACAGCGTCGATACGGGGCGCGAGTTGAGCTGCTTGATCGCGACGCATTGCATGAGCGCTTTCCATCGATGTTCGTCGATGATCTCGCAGCGGCCGCGCATTCGCTGGACGACGGCTGGCTCGATCCGCACAGCGTGCTGTGGGGCTTCCGGAAGAAGGCAGCGTCGCTCGGTGCGCACTTTGTCGCGGACGCTGTGCAGGCGATCGAACTGGAGAATGGGCTGGCGCGGCGCGCGCGTTTTGCATCAGGTGACGTGGTGTTGGCCGATTGGATGGTGAATGCTGCCGGAGCGTGGGCAGGCACGATCTGCGATATGGTCGGAATGCCGCATCCGATCCAGCCGATGCGGCGGTTCGAGCATTACTTCGAGTGCCAGAACCCGATCGAGCGGCTGCCTTATGTGAAGGACATGCAGCGGCTGGCATTCCGCCCCGAAGGCAAGGGCTACAGCGGCGGCGTGCCGGACAGCGACGAGCCACGCGGCTTCAACTTTGAGATCGATCACGGCTATTTCGAGCGCGTGGTGTGGCCGGCGCTGGCGCACCGCTTTCCCGCGTTTGAACGTACGCGCGAGATCAGTGTGATGGCCGGTCTGTATGACCAGAACGAGCTCGATGGCAATGCGATCATCGGGCCGTGGCGGGGGCAGTGCGAAACTTTTCTGATGGCTGCCGGATTTTCCGGCCACGGTCTCATGCACGCGCCTGGTACAGGGCGGGCGATCGGCGAATTGATCATGGACGGCAGTTATCAGACTCTCGATTTATCGCGGTTGGGCTGGGAGCGCGTGGCACGTCACGAGCCGTACGCTGAACGCGGGATCATTTGAAGGTGCGAACCGGCATGCCGACCGTGAGACCTGCGTTATAAGTCAGGGTCCTCTCTCGGCCGGCATCTGGTTTCAGCCGGCACTTGAACACCCCGCTGCACGCATTTCGAACATTTCTTTGACGGTTTTTTCGGTTTGCAATGCAATTTTAGCTTTACTGTCACTTGCAATGAGCGAGTTGGCCGACGAACGGAGAGACACGAGGGATACCCTTCCAGACAGGCGCCGATCTGGACGTGCCGACATTCACAATCCGCATTTGCTTGCGTTGCTGCGGGCGACAATCGCGCAGATCTCTCCCGATTCTCCGGCTGATCTCAATAGACGACAGAGCAGCTGTTCAGTAGAGGCAGAGGCGTCCGATCGCGGTTCGGACGATCTGGGACCAGCTTTCGGCATCCTGGCGTCGGCCGCGATAAGCGGCATTATTTGGTTTGTCTTCGCCATCGCCGCCCTGGCCATCCTCGCTTCTTAGTGAACGTAACTGAGCCCGTCAGATGCCGCGACGAATTGGCGCGTGCTTCTCCGTTGAAGAGGAGAGTCGTTACCCGCCCAGTCAACTTCACGAACGCGTGTCTATTGCGCCGAATGATTATATCGCTATGGGTCGATCAGCGTCTGCCATACTTGCGGGCGAAACTTTGCATGTGTCAAAGACGGATAAGGGGCGCAACGATGATGCTTTGCCGGGTCGTTCCGCATATTGCCAGCGGGTTTGGTATATTGCTCTGCCTCGCTGTGGCCGGCTGCACGCCGGCCATGGTCACGCCGCCCGGGGCAACAGCGAGTGCTGCCTACAATGATCAAATCGTGGCGCTTATCGTGGGCGTCGACGCGCCGCGTCGGATGCTGACCGTGCAGCTACCGTCGGGCGAACCGGTGCAGGTCTATGCCTCGGACGCGGTGCGCAACTTCGATCGCATTGCCGTGGGCGACAAGGTGCGGCTAACGGTGCATTCCCGTATCGAGGTGACCGCTGCCGGCAACATGGCCTTACCCGGGATCATCGTCGACCAGCGTGGTGCGTCGGCTCCGCTCGGAAGCAAGCCAGCAGCCGTCTGGGCATCGCGCACGCAGAGATCCGTCCAGATCTTAAGTGTTGACAAGTCGACTCACACAGTGACCTTCCGTGAACCGGACGGGTCGATCGACAGCATCGTCGTTGAGAATCCTGCGAACTATGGATTGGCCGACGGACTGATGCCTGGCAGTTACGTCACTGTTGTCAGGACAGACGCGATCGCGGTGTCGGTGGACAAGGTCTGATCGTCGTATTGCTGCGATCCTCCCGCGCAGGATGCCACTAATCCTGCCCGCAGTGCTAACCCAGCGCCCAAGCTACGCAGATTGGTAGCCGCCGCTTACGTGATTTGCATCGCTGCCGTTGGAGGCCGTTCCCCATTCCGGTAGAAGTTCGGGAATTGGAAAACGATTGGCATCGGGAGTGGGGGCGTGCATTCGAACGTTTCAGTTGAGACCTTGACCGAGCTGGTGGCTGCGGTATTTGCCGGGCGCCGGATGTCGAAGGCCGATGCCACGATCATGGCCGGCGTCGTAGTGGCTGCAGAGCGTGACGGCACGCGCAGCCACGGGCTGCAACGGATGCGCGGATATGTGCAAACCATCGACAGCGGTTGGGTCGATGTGCGCGCTCAACCAGTGATCGGGCGTAGCGCGACGACGATGTTATCGGTGGACGCCGCCAATGGCTTTGCGCAGATCGCGCTGGCGCGGGTGCGAACCGAACTTATCGAGACCGCACGGCAGCATGGTTCGGCCACGCTCTCGATCCACAACTCGCATCACTTTGCCGCGCTTTGGCCGGATATCGAGCCCTTTGCTGCTGACGGCCTGATTGCCTTGAGCATGGTGAATACGCGCCCCTGGATGACAGTGTGGGATGGCAAGCGAAGGGTGCTTGGTACTAATCCGATGGCGTTCGCCTGCCCGCGTGCCGGTAGTGATCCGATTGTGTGGGATCAGGCGTCCAGCATCATGTCGCAAGGCGATGTGCTGCTGCACGCCAACGCCGGACGGCCGCTGCCGGCAGGTATCGGTGTGAACGCGGACGGGCAGCCAACAACGGATGCGACCGCCGTACTGGATGACGGTGCGTTCCTGCCGTTTGCCGGTGCCAAAGGCAGCGCCATCGCCTTCATGGTCGAAGTGCTCGTGGCGGCGTTCGGCGGCGGACGGTTCGGATTCGAGGACGAGAGCGCATCGGTGCCGGGTGCGGTCACTTCCAATGCTGGCCAGTTCGTCCTGCTGCTCGACGCTTGCGTAAGCGGCAACTTCCCGGCACGGCTTGATGGCCTGTTGGCAGCAATGCAGGCAGCAGGCGTCGAAAGACTGCCGGGCGATCGCCGGTACGCCAACCGGCGCGCGGCGGAACGCGACGGGATCGTCGTGGCGAACAGCGTGCTGGAGGAGCTGCGCGGCTATGTCAGGGCGCCTCTGTCCTCCGCAGGATGATAGCGGCATAGTGCCATCCAGCCAGGATGGAGCATGGCGTGGCAGTCGAGAAGCAGGCCTATCGCGAGGCAATGGCGCGTCTCGGCGCCGCCGTGAACGTGATCACCACCGATGGGCCGGCCGGGCGAACCGGTTTCACGGCCTCGGCGGTTTGCAGTGTCACCGACACGCCGCCCACGCTGCTGGTCTGCGCCAATCGGACCAACGATTCATATCCGGCGATGAAGGCGAACGCGGTACTGTGCGTGAACACGCTGGCGGGCACACATGAAGGGCTGTCACCGGTGTTTGCCGGGCTGACCAATCATACGATGGAAGCTAGGTTCGACGGCGCCAGCTGGCGCCGGTTGGTGACTGGCGCTCCGGCGCTCGATGGCGCGCTGGCTTCGTTCGACTGCCGCATCGAACGCATCGTGGAGGCGGGCACCCACGACATCTTCATCTGTTCAGTCGAGGCGGTCGAAGTCGGGACGATGAACGAGGGATTGATCTACTACGCGCGAGGCTATCACCGTATCGTGCAGCGAAGCTGAGCGGCTGAAAGCATTTTGCAACGCGGCCCGACATACCCGCCGGGCATGGCATCCATTGCCAATCTGATCGGCCTGGCCGGGCAAGCCGACTGGCTGACGCGCCAGCGCGTCCTGGCCTGGGGCCGTGTGCTGTTCATTGTCGAGGCGCTGCTGCTGGGGTTCCTGGCATTGTGGCAGCATGGCGTGTTCGGACCGGTGGCGCAGACGCCGGCATCGGACTTCGCCAGCTTCTACGCCGCCGGCAAGTTGGCGCTGGCTGGTACTCCGGCGCTCGCCTATGACCAGGGAGCGCACTTCCTGGCACAGCAGCAGGTCAGCATCAGCAGCGCACCGCATCAGTTCTTCTTCTATCCGCCGGTGTTTCTGATGCTGTGCGCGGCACTGGCGATGATGCCATATCTGGTCGCGTTCGCTGTGTTCGAACTGGTGACGCTCGGCACCTTCGTGCTGATGATGCGCGCGCTGTTGCGCGAACCCGGTATCGCATGGCTGGCGCCGCTGTTGGCATTTCCCGCTGTGTTCTGGAACGTCGGGCTGGGACAGAACGCGTTCATGACCGCGTCATTGTTTGGTGGCTTCACGTTGCTGGTGGATCAGCGCCCGGTCACCGCTGGCATGCTGCTGGGCGGTCTTTGCTACAAGCCGCACTTGGGCTTGCTGGTGCCAATCGGGCTGCTCGCCGGGCGGCGCTGGAGAGCGTTCGCCGGCGCTCTGGGTTCGGTGGCAATGCTGTGCGCCGTGTCGCTGATGCTGTTCGGTTGGCAGACCTGGAGCGCGTATCTCTCGGCGTTTGTGCATTCCGATCAGGTCTACACCGCTGGCGCGATCGACTTTGCCGGCATCGTCACACCGTTCGGTGCGGCACGGCTGCTTGGGGTAGGCGCGGGCGCCGCCTACGCCGTGCTTGGGATCGGCGCTGCCGCTATGGCGTTGCTGACAGCGTGGCTTTGGCACCGCGATGTGAGCGCCAACTTTCGCGCCGGCGCACTGCTGTCGGCGACGTTGCTCGCGGTGCCGGTGGCACTTCTCTACGACAAATTGCTGTTGCTGGTCGCGGCGGGTTGGCTGCTGCGCGAGGCACGCCAGCACGGCCTGCTGGCGTGGGAGAAGATGGTGCTGCTCGCGCTGTATCCATTGGACCTGTTGGCCTGGCCGCTGGCCACCGCGTACCACCTGCCGTTCGGGCCGATCAGTGCCGCCGCGGTACTGGCGCTATGCCTGCGCCGCGCGTGGCACGATCTGCCGAGCCGGCAGCGCGCCGCTCGCTATGCTGGGCCCTTGGGTGCGACGCCGTAGCGTTTGAACCAGGCGAGCATCAGGTTCCAGCCATCCTTGGCATCAGTCTCGTGGTAGCTCGGCCGGTAGTCGGCATGAAAGCCGTGCGGCGAGTCAGGATAAACCTTCAACTCCACGATCTTCTTCGCCGCCTTGGCCTTTGCCATGGTCGCCTCGACGTCGGCGACCTGGATCGACGTATCCTTGCCACCATAAAGCCCTAGCAACGGGCAGTAAATCTTGTCCGCAATATCAATTGGCATCTGCGGTTGGATATCGCTGGTGTTGCCTTTGACCGGTCCATACCAGGCGACGGCGGCCTTCAGTCTCGGATTGTGCGCGGCATACATCCAGGTGTTGCGTCCACCGCGACAGAAGCCCGTCTCAGCGATGGCGGTGGCACTGCCCTTGTTCTTCGCGGCCCAGGCGAGCGTCGCATCGAGATCGCTGTATGTTTCGGCGTCGGACTTCTTGCTGATGACGTCGCGAAAGATTTGCTGCGTGTCGGTCATCTTCGATAAATCGGCAATGCGTGCGTAGATCTCGGGTGCAACCGCCATGTAACCGAGCTTGGCGAGACGGCGGCAGATATCCTTGATGTATTCGTGGACGCCGAAGATTTCCTCGTTCACCAGGACAACCGGAAATCCGGTGCCCTTGGCAGGGCGTGCATAGTAACCGGGCAACTTGCCGTCCTTCACCGGCACCTGCATCTCTCCGGCATCGATGCCGGTGGTATCGGTCTGGATCGCTTGCGCCTCCACACGCTGGGTCGCCAGCGTGAAGCCGCTGATCAGACTGGTCATGACGAAGCCGCGACGGACGATCGGGTAGCGATGCAGGCCCTTGATTTCGGACAGGTCGTTCATGGTGATGCTTCTTCTCCTGGGTGAAGGCGGAGACTTGGGGAGAATGCCGGATTGCGCAATGGCGCAAGGGTGAGGCACGATTACTCATATGATATCATCAGGGAGGCAGCGGCGGTGAGCGGTGGCTCGGACGCAGTGGCCGATACGACGGGTCCGGCGCACACTGTCGCCAGCACGACGGTCATCGACCGGCTGGCGCTCGGTGTCGAGGCGTTCGTGGTGGCCGCGATCATCGTCAACATTGCCACCACGTTCAGCAATGCCGCCGTGCGCTATCTTACGAACCAGGATTTTCCCTGGGCATCGGATGTGTGGGCCATCCTGATCTCGATCATCACCTTCCTTGGCGCGCCGGCGTATTTCCGCCGCGGTGCGGGCATGGCCTATACGGCGCTGATTGATCAGTCGCACGGTGCGCGGCAGCAGAAGTTGCAAGCCTGTGGGCTGACTATCTTTCTCGGCGTGTGCGTGGTCGCCTTGGCAGCCTATCCGTCGTTCTTCGCCGGGCAACTGACGCAGACGCTCCAGGTCATCGGCCTGAGTTCCGGTTTTGTCGCGATATGGCTCGGCATCGGGCTGCTGCTGTTCTGTCTGTTCGCGATCGAGAAGCTGATGCGCTTGCAGCCACGTGCGATCGCCATGGGCATTGGCGTCGCGGTGGCGATGGCGATAACGGCTTATGCGTTGCGCCGAGCGTATGATCAGGATCTCATCGCGATCGATCCGTTCATTCCGATTGTGCCCGCGCTTGTCATCGGCTTCATCACCGGCGCACCAATTGCCGGCGTACTGGCGCTTGCAGGGCTGCTGTATTTCGTCATCACCGGTGAGGCGCCGATAACCACGGTGCCATCGGCGATGCAATACGGCGTCAGCAGCTTCGTGCTGCTCGCGGTGCCTTTCTTCATGGTCGCCGGCACGCTCATGGAAGTCACCGGCATGGCGCGCCGGATGATCGACATGGTGCAGGAGTGGGTCGGCCACTGGACCGGCGGTTTGCTGGTTGCCGAAGTGGTCGCGATGTACGTGTTCTCTGGGCTGAGCGGCTCGAAGGCGGCTGACATCGCGACCGTCGGCGGCGTGATGAAAGTGCCGCTGCGCGCCTATGGCTATCCGCCCACGGAATTTGTGGCAGTACTGGCCGCAAGTGCTGCGATGGGCGAGACGATACCGCCTTCGCTGATGCTGTTGGTGTTGGGTTCGATCACCAGTCTGTCGGTCGGATCACTGTTCCTTGCCGGACTGTTGCCGGCGGCGATCCTCGCGTTGGTACTGATTGCGGCGGTGATAGTGCGCAGCCATCTGCACGGCTACGTCAAGGGGCCGCCATTCCGTATCGGACGCGCGCTGCGCAGCACGCCGCCCGCAATACCGGCCTTCCTTGTTCCAGTCATCGTGGTGGGGGGCATCATCGGCGGCATCGCCTCGCCGACTGAATCGGCGACCTTCGCTGTGGTGTACGGCTTCATCGCCGCGCTGGTGGTTTATCGCAGCATCGGATTGGGCAGCGGCTGGGCTGCATTGCGCGACGCCGCGCTGACCGCCGGCATGGTACTGTTCATGGTGGCCGCCTCGAATCTGCTGTCGCAGGCGATCGTGATCGACGGGCTCGGCCGTACGCTGGCGAAAGCCTTCGCGGCGTTGCACAGCCCAACAGAGTTCCTGCTCGTCACTGTCGTGGTGATGATCATTGTCGGCTTCATTCTGGAAGGCATTCCCGCTATCCTGATCGCCGCGCCAATCCTGCTGCCGATAGCGACCCGTGTCGGCGTCGATCCGCTACAGTACGGTAATGTGCTGACGATGGCCGTCGGTATTGGCGTTTTCCTGCCGCCTGTCGGTATCGGTTACTACATTGCCTGCGCCATCGGCGAGGCTCCCGTCAATGCCACGATGCGTCCGAGCATCATCTACAGCGCCTTTCTGGTGCTGGGCTTGCTCATTGTGGTTCTGTTTCCAGGCATAACAACCTGGGTGCCGCATCTGTTCGGCATGCAATAAGCCAAGGGGGAAACATCAATGGTCGAGAGATTGCTGACGACGCGGCGTGGCGTGCTTGCATCGACGATCGCCGCCACCGGTCTCGCGGCACCGGCAATCGCGCAGAAGGCGCGCGTTCTGCGCTATGGCAGCATGCTGCCGGCGGACAGCATCTACCACCGTGCCTGCGTAATGTTCGGCGATGAGCTTGCCAAGTTGTCGTCGGGCAAGCTGAAGGTTGAGGTCTATCCGGATTCTCAGCTCGGCACGATCGCCGAGATGCTGTCCTCGGTGCAGACCGGATCACTGCAGATGACCATGGCGGTGTCAGCCTGGTACTCGAAATTCATGAAGCCGCTGGATGCGTTTACGCTGCCCTATATGGTACCGTCAGCAGAGAAGCTGCAGACCGCGCTGAATGGCGCGCTCGGCCAGCGCATCGCCAGCATGGGAGAATCAACGGGATTCAAAATCATCGGCTACTGGCTCATCGGCGGGCGGCATATCGTCAACAAGGTGCGGCCAGTGAACAAGCCAGCCGACTGTGCGGGACTCAAGATCCGCGTCATCAACAGCCAGGTGTATATCCAGACCTTCCGCTCATTGGGCGCCACCGCTGTCGCAATGGACCCATCCGAACTGTACCTCGCGTTACAGCAGGGCGTCGTCGATGGTTTCGAATACCCACTGCCGGACCTGATCTCCTACAAGTTCTACGAAGTGAGCAAATATCTTTCGCTCGACGGACACACCACGGATTTCTTCCTGGTGTCGGTCAACAAGGCGCTGTGGGAAGGCTTTGCCGAGGAAGAGCGCGGCATGATGTCGCAGGCGCTGCGCACGGCGATGGACTGGCAGTGGAGCGAACAGCCGAAAGAGATCGAGAAGTCCTTGGTCAGGCTGAAGACGCTGATGCAGGTGAACGAGCTTAGCCCAGCTGACAAGCAACTGTTCGTCGATGCAACGCGTCCTGTCTATACGCAGTTCGAGTCGTCGGTCGGCAAGGACTTCCTCGACTTCACGCGCCAGCAGCTTGGCTCAGTCTGAGCGCGTGCATCCGCCGCGGATCAGTGCGAAAGCAGCACCGGCGCAGTCATCTCGGCGATCAGCGTTCGGGTGACACCGCCGAACACCAATTCGCGTGCGCGGGAGTGTCCATAGGCCCCGGCGACGATGAGGTCGGCGCCGATATCCGCCGCATAGGATAGTAGGGCCTCACCATCGGCGATGTCTTTCGCGACAGTATGGGCGGCTTCGGCACGTAGCCCATGGCGCGCCAGATGCAATGCGATGTCGGCTGCCGGCACGTCGCCATGTCCGCCAACGCCACGCTGCGGATTGATTGCCAGTATCGTCACCTGTTTGGCGCCAACCAGCAGCGGCAACGCGTCGTTCACCGCGCGTGCGGCCTCGCGGCTAGCGTTCCAGGCGACCAGGTACCTCGCTCACCAAGAGTAGGGAAGTCGCCGACGAACGGAATTGCCAGCACCGGCCGCCCGGAGGTCATCACCGATGTGACCGTGACGGCATCGCTGTCCTGCGGTTCATATGGGTTGGGCTGACCGACGATGGCAATATCGGAATAGCGCGCGTGTAGCGCGACCATTGCGGGGGGACTGCCTTCGACCAGCCGCCACTCGCCCTGCAGGCCGTTGCGGTTCAGGCAATCGCGAAACGCGGTTTCCACTGGCGCGGCGGCTTCTCTTGCCTCAGCCCGAATTCGGTCGACGATTTCTTCCGGATTGGCGGGCACGAATGGCATGGCGGCGCCGTAAAAGTAATTGGCCGAGGGGACATCGATGACGTGCACGCCGACAAGGTGCGCGCCGTGGCGTGCGGCCAAGGCGGCGGCGATCTCCAGTCGCGTCGCGCAACGTGGCGTGACGTCCAGATGCACCAGGATGTCTTTCAGAGGCATTGATCAGTCCCTCCCTGTGGCTAGCGTGTTGCCTTATACGCAATCGCGGGGCCAAGAGGGTTGATCTGGATCATCCCTGCCGGGCGCCTATTGCAGGGGCAACCTCACGTTTACCCCTGGCGTCTGGATCGACCGCTTGTCCTCACTGGTCTGGAATTGCGAGCCTGGCGTGTAGCCCTGGGCCGCCCCGTAATTGCGTGCCCGGAAGTCGCGGACGCTGAATTGTGGCCCCGTGGAGCCGCCGTCGCGCGGTGCAACGATATCGGGATCCGGCAGAGGCGCGAGACCACTGGGCGGATGATTGGCCGGAGGTATTGGTGGGACCGGCAGTTGCGGCGCGTGGCCCGCCGCAGCGGTCGCAAGACCGACAAGCAGTAACAGGAGACGGCGTGTCATGGAGGTCCAACCATCGAAGGATTGCCCGCCGGGGCGCCAAGGGGGCCAGAACCAGCCCGGCGCCAGGCGTCAAGCGCCCAGTCGACCGAAGGGAAGGCGATGTCGCCGCGAGGGATACGCGCCCAGGGGAAGAGTCCCACTTCGAGACTTCTCTGGTCCCGCGGCAAAACGCGGCGTGCCGGGTTCGGCAAACCGGGCGCGGAAGATCACCTGCACCTGGCCGATCCGGCTGATGCTGAAGACGCCAAGGATGCCGTCCAGGGTTATTTTCGCCTGAGCTTCCTCCCACGCCTCGCGTGCGGCACCCTCTTGCAGAGTTTCCCCGTGTTCCAGGTATCCGGCGGGCAACGTCCAGTAGCCGCGGCGCGGCTCGATCGCGCGCCGGCACATCAGGACCGCGTCACCCGCCACCACCACGGAACCAACCACCACTTTAGGATTTTCGTACGCTATGTGCCCGCAGTCGGCGCAGATCAGGCGCTCCCGGTTGTCCCCTTCGGGGATGCTGCGGACGAACTCCGGCATAGCCGAATCGTGGCGCTTCTACCGTGCCGGATCAATACCTTTTGGCGACAATCATACCGTGAGATCGAGCAAGGAGCCGCGCGGCAAAGCCTGACCCGGCAGTTTTGCTCCAGGCTCGGACGGTAAAGCCGGCGCGCGTAACGGAACAGCTGGTTGCCCTGTCTGAGTGGCAACCTGATTGACTCGCTGGGCCGGACTGGACGGACCGAACCCGGGCGGTACGGCGCTGAAGGAGAACGCCGCGAGTGTGCTGGGCGACAACATCACGCTCCGATTATCGCGTTGCAGACTTAATGATGTCTGAAGCGATCGCGCCATCGGTGCGCGATGTCTCACGAGTGGTCCATCCAACGCCGCATCAGAGCGCTGCGATCACCGCGTTCAGTGTCGCACTCGGCCGCATCGCCGCCGACGTCTTGGCCGGATCGGGCAGGTAGTAACCGCCGGTGTCCACGGGCTTGCCCTGTGCCGCGATCAGTTCGGCGTTGATCTTGGCCTCGTTGGCCCCGAGCGCCTCGGCCAGCTTCTTGAAGCGGGTTTGCAGTGCCGCGCTTTTGCCCTGCGCGGCCAGTGCCTGGGCCCAGTAGAGTGCCAGGTAGAAATGGCTGCCACGATTGTCGAGTTCACCGACCTTGCGCGCCGGCGAACGGTTGAATTCGAGGATCTTGCCGTTGGCGGTGTCGAGCGTGTCGGCCAGAACCTGCACGTCGGCGCTCTTGTGGGTCTGCGCCAAGTGCTCGAGCGATGCGCCAAGTGCCAGGAATTCCCCGAGCGAATCCCAGCGTAGATAGCCTTCCTGCTGGAACTGCTCCACGTGCTTCGGCGCGGAACCGCCGGCACCCGTCTCGAACAACCCGCCACCCGCCATCAGAGGGACGATCGACAGCATCTTCGCGGAGGTGCCCAATTCCATGATCGGGAACAGATCCGTCAGGTAATCGCGCAGCACGTTGCCGGTGATGGAAATCGTGTCCTTCCCCTCCCGGATGCGTGCTAGCGTGAACTTCATCGCCTCGACCGGCGCCAGGATGCGGATGTCGAGACCCGAGGTGTCCTCCTCCTTCAGGTATTTCTCGACCTTGGCGATCTCCTGGGCGTCATGCGCGCGATTGGCGTCGAGCCAGAAAACCGCCGGAGTGTTGCTAAGGCGCGCGCGCCTTACCCCGAGGCTGACCCAGTTCCTGATCGGCGCGTCCTTGACCTGGCACATGCGGAAGATGTCGCCGGTCTCCACCGGACGTGAAAGCAGCACCGTGCCATCGTCGGCGACGACGCGCACCGTGCCGTTGGCCGGAACTTCGAACGTCTTGTCGTGCGATCCGTATTCCTCGGCCTGCTGCGCCATCAACCCGACATTTGGCACATCTCCCATCGTGCGAGGGTCGAAAGCGCCGTGCGCCTTACAATCCTCGATGACCGTCTGGTAGATCCGCGCGTAGCAACGATCGGGGATCACCGCATTCACATCGTACAGCTTGCCGTCGGCGCCCCACATCTTCCCAGACTCGCGGATCATCGCCGGCATCGATGCGTCGACGATTACGTCGCTCGACACGTGCAGGTTGGTGATCCCACGATCTGAATTGACCATGGCGAGGCCGGGCCGCTTCGCATACTCGGCCGCGATATCGGCCTTGATCGCTTCTCGTTCAGCGTCGGGCAGCGTCTCGATCTTCGTCAGCAGTTCGCCCACGCCATTGTTCGGATTGACGCCGAGACGCTTCAGCACGGCTGCGTGCTTGTTGAACACGTCAGCGAAGAACTCGGACACGCAGTGGCCGAACAGGATGGGGTCGGAGACCTTCATCATGGTCGCCTTCAGGTGCAACGAGAACAGCACGCCGTCCCGCTTTGACGCGTCGATCTGCTCGGCCAGGAACGCGCGCAACGCCTTGCGGCTCATCGTCGCCGCGTCGATGATCTCGCCGGCCTGAAGCGGCGTCTTCGCCTTCAGCACCGTGACGGCACCATCTGCGCCGACCAGTTCGATACGGGCATTGGTCGGCGCCGCGACGGTGGTGGAGACCTCGGAGCCGTAGAAATCACCGTCCGACATGTGCGCCACGTGCGACTTCGAATTCGCGCTCCAGGCGCCCATCCGGTGTGGATTGTCGCGCGCGTATTGCTTCACCGCTCCGGCGGCGCGGCGATCGGAATTGCCCTCGCGCAACACCGGGTTGACGGCGCTGCCAAGCACGCGGGCGTAGCGCGAGCGGATGTCGCGCTCGGCGTCCGTTGCCGCATTGTCCGGGTAGTCCGGAACATTGTAGCCCTTGTCCTGCAGTTCCTTGATCGCGGCATTGAGCTGCGGGACCGAGGCGGAGATGTTGGGCAGCTTGACGATATTGGCCTCGGGCCGCAGCGCGAGTTGCCCAAGTTCAGCGAGTTCGTCGCTGATCCGTTGCGCTGGCGTCAATTTCTCAGGGAAATTGGCAAGGATGCGCCCGGTCAGCGATATGTCCTTCAGCTTCATTGTCACGCCGGCCGTGCCGACAAAGGCTTGGACGATCGGCAGCAGCGAGAAAGTCGCGAGCGCCGGGGCTTCATCGACCTTCGTCCAGACGATCTCGAGATCTGACATGCTTGCACCTCTGCGCGCGCCGGCCGGTTTCGGCTGAGTTGAACGATCCGCGAATTCGGCGCGCCTTGTCGCACCGGCATGCGGGAAGGGCAAGCGGGGGCGGCCGCTTGCCCGTATCTGCTGGTGAACAGGAGAAGGCGCCCCCACCCAATCGGGATGCCGAGGGTGACCGGACGACGGAAAGACTTTACGCAGATGAAATATAGATGGGCGCTAAACACACGCAGATAAGGTTTGAAAATACTTATCCGCGTGTTCTGCGCTCTTCTGCGGAAACCTGCGTTTGACCTTGTCTTCTTTTACCACACGAAGCGCGGGAGTGTCGCGATGGGGCTGACGCCATGCTCGCGGGCTTCTGCTTCGGCACGTGCCAAGTCGTAGCCGCCGGAAGCGTTGCCCAATGCATCACCATGAATGCCCCCGAGGACCCAGCACGCCGCTATATCCACGCCGGCAGCACCGGCGATGTCGGTGTGCAGCGCATCGCCGACGGCCAATATGCGATCGACCGGCAGGCCGAGACTCTGCAACACGGGCTGGTAGATCGCCGGGTCGGGCTTGCCAATGGAACGCACGTCGCCGCCCAGCTCCTGATAGCGCACCGCCAACGACCCCGCGCACAACACGCGCACGCCGCCGCGGATCACCTGCAGGTCAGGGTTGGCACAGATCATCGGCAGATGATGGCCGGCGCAGTCGCGTAGCACGGGCTCGAAATCGGCCATTCCGAGTTCGAAGCGCGGGTCCGGACCGGTGTTGAGCACGAAGTTCGCATCGGCTGGCTCCGTGACCTTGACGTATGGCAGCCCGGCGATCACGCCCTCATCGCGCTCCGTCCCGAGATGGAACACGCGCCGGCCAAGCTCGGCCCACCACAGATCCGGCGCATCCTGCAAAGCACGCCGCACGGCTTCGCCGCTGGTCAGGATGTCGGTGTAGAGATCGTCGGGGATACCCATGCGCCGCATCATCGCCTGGGCGTTGTCGTTCGGCCTCGGCACGTTGGAGAGCAGCAGCGTGCGCTTCCCAGCGGCGCGCAGCCGCGTCAGGCAATCGACAGCATGAGGGAATGCATTGACGCCGTCATGGATGACGCCCCACAGGTCGAGGATGAAGCCGTCATAGCGTTCAGCGAGCGGGGCAAAGCCGGGCAGGTGTTCCATCAGATGCATTCTGCCAGACGCTGTGCGTCCTTGCCCACCGCATCCTGTAGTCGAGCGAAACCGGCGGCGCGCAGAGCGGCGGCAAGCTCGCGTTTGAGGCGTGGGATCAATGCCGGACCGGCATAGGCGAGCGCGGTGTAAAGCTGCACCAACGAAGCACCGGCGCGGATCTTCATTAGCGCGTGCTCGCCGGTGGAGATGCCGCCCGCGCCGATCAGCAGCAGCCTTCCGCGCGACAGCAGGTAAGCACGGGCGAGGACGGCGGTTGAGAGATGCAGCAATGGCGCGCCGGACAAACCGCCGGTTTCGTTTGCGACCGGGGAACGTAATGTCGCCGGACGGGTGACGGTGGTGTTGGACACGATCAATCCTTGCACGCCTTCGGCGACGCAGGTTTCGACCAACCCGGCCAGGGCTTCGTTGCCGATATCTGGCGCGATCTTCACCAGCAGGGGTGGGCGCTGTGGCACGGCGACGCCGACGGCATGCAGTATGGCGCGCAGCCGCTCTTCGCTTTGCAGATCGCGGAGGCCTGGAGTGTTCGGCGAGGAGACGTTGATCACCAGGTAATCGGCATACGGCGCGACCGCGGAGATCAGCGCCGGATAGTCTCGTTCGGGGTCCGCACCATCCTTGTTGATCCCGACATTCGCGCCCAGCAAGACCGTGCCGCGCGGACGTTTTGCCAGGCGCGCGAGATAGGCATCCAACCCAGCGTTGTTGAAGCCCATTCGATTGATGACGGCGTTGTCGGGCTCCAGTCGGAACAGGCGCGGCCGTGGATTGCCGGCCTGCGGCCGTGGCGTGACCGTACCGGTTTCGATGAAGCCGAAGCCCAGGCGGCCCAGCGCGTGCACGGCAACGGCGTTCTTGTCGAAGCCGGCAGCCAGGCCGATGGGATTGGTCAGCGTCCGCCCCAGCGCCTCGATTGCCAGCACCGGGTCGTCATCCTCGGGTGCGTGCCCGGCCAAACCCAAACGCAATGCCAGCAACGCGGCCTCGTGCGCGCGTTCCGGGTCGAGCCCGCGTAGCAATGGCAGTAGGGCGGACGCGAGCGTGGGGGTCATTTGCGGGGCTTATGCCCGTTCGGCGCAGGTCGCGGAAGGACGCCCTCTTAGTCGGTGCTCTCCAGTCCGATCGGCAGCCCCATGGGGGTGCGGAGGTCGAGCGCCGAGGCAATCTGCAAACCGATACTGCGCGCATAGGTCATCAGTGAATTGAGTTGTTCGCCTGCCGGCGCCCCGTCACGCACATCCCACTGCAGGAACAATGCGCCGAGGATGCGCGCCTGAATATCGACCACTGGGCATACCAGCACCGTGCCAGTGCCGAGCGCCTCCAGCCTTGCCCGCCAGGCGATGTTGACGCCCTGCGACACCGAGAGAAGCTGGCATTTTCCGGCGAGCAGCGATGGGAGGAATTCGTTCCAGTCGGACAGCGGCTGATTGGTCAAAAGCGGGCCGACGGAATGCCCGGCGCCGGCCACGGCGTTGGTGACGTCATAGCGCAACAGGGCGGTGCCGGTGACACCTGTGACGCCATTATGCACGACGTCGAGCCGCACGCGTGCCACGGTTGGGGCATGCTGCAGTAATGTTGTCAGCAACTGGTCGATCAGCCGGTCCGTCTGCGCCGCCTGATGCAACTCGTTCTGCAACAAAGCGGCCTCCAGTTCGCGCAGGTGTTCGGCGCGGAATGCCCGCGTGTCGACAAACGCGACGTGCAGTCCGGCAGCAATGCTGCCTTCGTCGCGAATATGCCAGCCGGCGTAGAGGGCGAGCAGCACACAGACCGTGATCAATGGCTGCAACAGGAAGACGCGCAGCGGTTGCCCGAGATCCAACAGCAGGACCAGTAGCGCTCTGATCACGCGGAAGATATCGAGCAACGGCACTTCCCTCGGGTCGGGGGTTGCGTACGGTGGCGCGCTCACCGGACGATGCGGCGGTGTGGGATGAACCGTATCTCGAGACATGTTGCCGATCGGCCTTGCACCGGTTGGTGTTGAGCGGGCCGGTGGGGCGGCCGCCAGGATTGAAGGATGGTCCCTGCCTGCGGCGGCTTGCCGGGATGGACTTGGCGACACAACGTGAGGACGGGCGGTTCGCCATCACCGTGGCGGGCATGAGCCGGCATGCGCAGAGCATTGTGAAACGGCGGTAGGCACACGGAGAGCGCCTTGGGGGGAGCAGAATCAGGCGAGAGGGACGGTAGCGACCTCGCCGCCAGCCCCGGCGGCAATTGACAGGATGCGTCCTCCGTCCGCGGCGGAGATCATCAGCATGTCTCCCTCAGCCAACATGTCCGCAGCGTCGGCGAAGAAGTCGAGCAATTCGACATGGTCAAGTCGGTCGCGTCCGGCCTTGTAGTGCCAAAGCGTGAAGCCGTTGGCGTAGGCGAGCACGGAGAGATTGCGGATGGCGAATGCCATGGCGGCTGGTTTCCCTTCGGGCCAACAAAAAGGGCCGCCGCGTGAGGCGGCAGCCCTTGAAGTTTGAGGAGGAGAAAGATCAGCGGGCGGAGTCCACCCGTTGACCAGACCACATTAAGGAATGCGCGCGGCCAATGTCAATGCATTTTTTCCTATCCCTAGATGAAACTTGCGACATCACCCGACGATCCCCTTTACCCTTAACGGCCATTCGAGCCGGTTCATCGCCTCGCGCCACAACCTCCAGTCGCAGCGCTCGCGGGGAAAGGCGGGGTTCGGGGTGATCTGCCGCTCGCCCCAGATTCGCATGACGCGGGCATGGACCAGGTCGATGCGGCGCTGGCGGTACAGACCATCGAGACATTTCACCACGTCGTCTGGCTCGCAGGGCCGCAGTGATCGACCCTGATTTGCTGTATAACGCGCACCTTCGCGCCGTGCCATCAGCGCCGCCATGGTCCAGAACCACGCCTCCTCGGCGTCGCGAAACGGCTCAGGCCGTCGGCCCGGAGTAGTGCGGCGAGGGGCCCAGGGCTGGCTACGGGAAGCGATAGCTGGCATGCGGGGTCTCCTTTTGGCCCAGTCGTTTCGAACAAAGAGAGAACTTACTAAACCACAGGTTGTAAAAGCCGGCAAGTGGTTTTTTTCCTATTCCATTTGGTCCGGAATCCTATAACACTGAGCCTCCCGCCGATTCGCCTCAGGACCGCCGTATGAAACATGACGACATCTGGCGTGCGCTTGACACGCTTGCCGCGGAGAACGGCCTCTCGGCGTCCGGTCTGGCGCGCCGCTCCGGGCTCGATCCGACGACGTTCAACCCGTCGAAGCGGCGAATGCCCGATGGGCGGGCGCGTTGGCCCAGCACCGAAAGCGTGGCCAAGGTGCTCGACGCGACGGGCGCCAGCCTCGAGGCGTTTACCTCGCTGGTATCGGGCGCGCGGGCTTTGAGCTCGGCCGGCGGTGGCCGCAACAGCGCCCGGCGCGTGCCGCTGATTGGCTTGGCCCAGGCCGGCGGTGACGGGTTCTTCGACGACGGCGGCTATCCTGTGGGCGGCGGTTGGGATGAGGTAACGCTGCCGGAAATCGGCGATCCGAATACCTACGCTCTGGAAATTAGCGGCGATTCCATGGAGCCCGTGTTTCGCGACGGCGACATGGTGATCGTCTCGCCGGCCGCCCCAATCCGCCGGGGCGACCGGGTCGTGTTGCGTACCAGCCGAGGCGAGGTGATGGCCAAGCAGCTTGCGCGGCGCTCTGCCCGCCGCATCGAACTGCGTAGTCTCAACCCGGCACACCAGAACTTCAGTTTCGACCTGGGAGAGGTAATCTGGATGCACCGCATCGTGTGGGCCAGCCAGTAGGCAAGCTGCGGGATTTTCTTTGACGGCCCCCCGGGACTGCGGCTCATGATGCCACGCCAACAGGGAACCCGGTTCATGCGTCCGACCGTCTGTCTGTTTGCCGTTTGTCTCGGGCTGCTGCCCTGCGCCGCTTCGGCCGAAAACGTGGATCTTGCCCTCGTGCTGGTGAGCGACGTCTCGCGCAGCATCGATGACTCGGAATTCAAGTTGGAGAAAGATGGCTATGCAGCCGCCTTCACCTCGAAGCAGGTGTTGGATGCGATCCAGGGGGGCAACATCGGCAAGATCGCGGTGTCTTATGTGGAGTTTGCCTCGAGCTTCGAAGTGCGTACGGTGATCGACTGGTCAACCATTCATGACCTGGCATCGGCGCAGGCATTCGCCGACAAGGTAACGGCGGCACCGCGCACATATTGGGGGCGTACCGCGATCAGTGCAGGCATCGACCATGCTGTACAGTTGCTGGCGGAAAGCGGCTACGAAACCGGTCGGCGGATGATCGACGTTTGTGGCGACGGCACCAACAACGCAGGCCGCGACGTGAACGAGGCCCGCGACGACGCGGTGAAGGCGGGCATCACCATAAACGGGCTGGCGATCATCAACGATCATCCGGTCTCGTGGACTTATGCGCACGTGCAGCCGCCTGGCGGGCTGCCGAATTACTACCGTGAGAATGTCACTGGCGGTCCGGCTAGCTTCGTGCTGGAGGTGCATGATTTCCACACCTTCGGTGAGGCAATGACCCGCAAGCTGGTGACCGAGATCGCCAGTACTGCGATGCTGGGTCGTCTGGCTGCGGCGCACTGAATGGACGATAGGCTGCTGCGGCCTTGCCGGGGTGGCAGGGCCGTTTTCGGGGAAAGCGGGGAACCACGATGGGCGTGCTGATCGATGGTGTCTGGCACGAGCAGGAGCCTGCCGCGCCCAAGGCTGATGCAAAGCCAACAGGCCGCTTCGAACGTTCGGCGGCGGCGTTCCGCAATTGGGTGACGCCGGACGGGCGTCCTGGTCCAACCGGGAGCGATGGCTTCGATGCCATGCCAGGCCGTTACCACCTGTATGTGTCGCTCGCCTGTCCGTGGGCGCATCGCACGTTGATCATGCGTGCGCTTAAGGGGCTGGAGCAGATCATCCCGATATCCGTCACGCATTGGCTGATGGCGGAGCAGGGCTGGACGTTCTCAGCGGGCGAGGGGGTGATTCCGGATCCGCTGTTCAACAGCCGCTACCTGCATGAAATCTACACGCGTGCCGATGCGCACTATAGCGGGCGTGCCAGCGTGCCGGTACTCTGGGACCAGCATACCCAGACGATCGTGAACAACGAATCATCGGAAATCATCCGCATGTTCAACAGCGCATTCGATGGCGTCGGTGCGCGGCCTGGAGACTATTATCCAAAGGACCAGCGGGCCGAAGTCGACGAGTTGAACGCGCGAATCTACGAAACGCTGAACAATGGCGTGTATCGGGCGGGCTTCGCGACCACTCAGTCAGCCTATGAGGAAGCAGTGACGCCGTTGTTCGAAACGCTCGACTGGCTGGAGGATCGGCTGTCGAGATCGCGCTTTCTGTGCGAGGACATATTCACCGAGGCTGATATCCGGCTGTTTACGACATTGGTGCGATTCGATGCGGTTTATCATGGTCACTTCAAGTGCAACGTCCGGCGTATCGTCGATTACACCAATCTGTGGGCGTATATACGCGACATATATCAGTTGCCCGGGGTGGCCGCGACGGTGAACTTCACGCACATCAAGCGGCACTATTATCAGAGTCACAGGCAGATCAATCCGACCGGGATTGTCCCGGCCGGCCCGGCGCTGAATTTTGACGATCCGTCGGATCGCGGCAAGGATGTCAGCAGGCTGCTCAACTTCTGAACGGGGTCCCACTCTTGGAAATCCGGAATCTGGGTTCGTCGGGATTGCGCGTCTCGGCGATTGGACTTGGCTGCAACAACTTCGGTGGACGCATCGACCTCGAGGCGACGCGCAAGGTCGTTCATAAGGCGCTCGACATTGGCATCACGTTGTTCGACACCGCGGACATGTACGGCGAGCGTGGCGGTTCCGAAACCTGCCTGGGCCAGCTGCTCGGTGACGAACGCAAGCGGATCGTTCTTGCCACCAAGTTCGCATGGGCGATGGATGACGTCGATATAAAGATCGGTGGTTCACGGCGCTACGTCATGACTGCTGTCGAGGACAGCCTGCGCCGTCTGCGCACCGATCATATCGACCTGTACCAGATGCATCAGCCCGATCCGCGCACACCGATCGAGGAGACGCTGCGTGCGCTGGATGATCTGATCCATCAAGGGAAGGTGCGCTACATCGGCTGCTCTAACTTTCCGGCGTGGCAGGTGATGGAGGCCCACTGGACGGCGAAAAGTTGCGGACTGAATGCGTTTGTTTCCTGCCAGGACGAGTATTCGCTGGTCCATCGCGCGCCGGAACCCGAGCTGATGCCGGCGATGCGCAAGCTCGGACTTGGGCTGTTGCCGTACTTTCCGCTGGCGAGCGGACTGCTGACCGGCAAGTATCGCCGCAACGCCGCTCTGCCGAGCGGCACGCGGCTGGCCAACACGCAGCGGCTGGCAGATCGCGTTCTCACCGATCGCAACTGGGGAATCGCCGAACGGCTGGGCGATTTCGCGGAAAGTCGCGGCCACTCGATGTTGGACCTCGCGTTCAGTTGGCTGCTGGCGCAGAAGCCTGTCAGCAGCGTCATCGCTGGAGCGACCAGGCCCGAGCAACTCGAGCAGAACGTTAACGCGGGCAGTTGGGAGCTGACCGCCGACGAACTTGCCGAGATCGACAAGCTGACATCGTAGTCTCCTGCTTACTGGCCGCTTAGCGCTGCCCGGCTGGGCGTTGTATAGTTCCCGCATGCTGGATTTGCGGGCGTCGATGAACGAAATTGTTATGCCGCGGCAGCGGACGATGGTGGCAGCGTGAGCGTGACCGTCGCGCCGGCCGCCGCCGCCGCGGGTGAGACAGCGGGACAGGCGCTCGGCCGCGCGCAGGCTGCCGCGCAGGCGAAGCGATTTGGCGAAGCTGCGGGCATCTGCAACGACGTCCTCGCAAGCGCGCCGGAGAATGCCTCTGCACTGGCATTGTTGGGTATGATTGCCGCGCACACCAACGATCCGGAGCGCGGCATCTCCTTGCTGGAACGCGCCGTGTCGCTTCGCACCGGCGTGCCAAGCTGGTATGCCAATCTGAGTGCGTTATACCGCATGGTCTATCGCATGCAGGACGCGCTGAGGGTCGGGCAGGAGTTGATCCGGCTCGATCCACAGAACGCAGATCATCTGGTGAATCTTTCGCTGGTATTCACGGATGTGGACGACCGGGAGCACGCGGTCGCCTGTCTGTTGCGTGCACTCGGGATCAAACCTGACCATGCCGATGGGCACCTGGCGCTTGGACAGAATTTGCTCGCGATGGGAGAGTTCGAACCTGGCTGGGTCGAATACGAGTGGCGCAATCAGACCGAGGCAGGGAAGGGTACGCTGCCGAAGATGACGTCGGCTGCGTGGAACGGCATGCGTATCCCCAATGGCCGTCTGTTGATGGTGGGCGATCAGGGCTACGGCGATACAATCCAATTCGCGCGCTACATCCCGATGATCGCGGAACGCTGCCAGGAGTTGATCCTGGGGTGCAGCGCGGAGTTGGCACCGCTGTTGTCGGTCATTCCTGGTGTCAAGCGGTCCTGCCACCGCTGGACCGATGTGCCGGGGCATGCCGCGCATTGCCGGCTGTCCAGCGTGCCTGGTCTTGTGCACACGGTGCTCGACACCGTCCCCAACAAGGTTCCGTACCTGTTCGCTGATAAGGCGCGGGTGTCGCATTGGCGGGAGAAGCTGGATGCGACGCTGCCGGCCGGCAAGCGCCGGATTGGGTTGGCATGGACCGGCCGGCCGACGCATCCAAACGATCGGCGTCGCTCGATCCGGCTGGAACGGCTGATGCCATTTGCCGAAAACGGACGTACCAGTTTCGTCTCGCTGCAGAAGGCGTTGCCAGCGGCGGATCAGGCGGCGCTGGCACAGTTCCCTGGCATGACCGACATCTCGGCGGAACTGACGGACTTCGGCGAGACGGCGGCTGTGATCGCCAATCTCGACCTGGTCATTACAGTGGATACAGCGATGGGCCATTTGGCCGGTGCGCTCGGCAAGCCGGTATGGATCATGCTGCCGAAGGCAGCCGACTGGCGCTGGCTGCTCGAGCGAAGCGACAGCCCATGGTATCCAACGGCGCGGCTGTTTCGGCAAAAGACACCCGGCGCGTGGGACGCAGTCATTGCCGAGGTCGCGGCCGCATTGGCCGGAGCGCTGCGCGCCGGCACCGAGGGTATTGCTGCCGAGTGAGGTCCGCCTTGAGCGACCCGGGCGATAGCGCACAGGAGTTGGATGAGCTGGCAATGTCCGGCCTGTTTGAGGGCGCCTGGTACCTGGCGGAATATCCCGACGTGGGCAGCGCGGACCTGGAACCGTTGCTGCACTTCTATCGGCACGGCTGGCAGGAGGGACGCAAGCCGAACCCATATTTCGATCCCGCCTGGTATCTGCAGACCTATACCGACGTGCGGGATGCGGGAATGAATCCGCTGCTGCATTATTTGCGGCACGGCGATCACGAGGGACGCAGGCCGACGTGGCATTTCGATCCCGCTTGGTATCGCGCGGCTTATGATCTGCCGGACGACGCGGTCTCGCTGGCGCATTTTCTGACGCAGCGAGCCACGGGTCATTTCGCGCCGATGCCGGAACTGCATGCGATCTTGTACCTCGAGCCGTATCGTGACGATCCCGCGGCAGGCGAGGATCCGTTCATGCATTTCCTGTCGGATATGGCGCGGGAACAGCGCGAGGTGTTTCCCGATTTCGATATTGTTCAGCCATCGGGTCTGATCGATCCGAACTATTACCTGATCAACGGTGCCGACGTGCACGAGGCGGCGTTGGATCCGGTGGAGCATTTCTGCCGCTACGGCTGGCGCGAGTCACGCAAGCCGAATATCTATTTCGATATGCGTTGGTATCTACTGACCAATCCAGGCGTGGCGAAGCTTCGCGTCAACCCTGTCGTGCACTACATCATGGAAGGCGAGAACGCGGGACGCCGCCCGATACCGTATTTCGATCCCATGTGGTATCGCGAAACCTATGCGGTGCCGGCAGCGCAGAGTGCCCTGGCGCACTTCCTGTTGCACCGAAGGACCCAGGCATTCAGCCCGACTCCGATGTTCGACGTCGCCTGGTATGTCGAGCAGCACGCGGATGAGGTGCGCGGTAACCGTGATCCGTTTGCGCATTTTCTGCAGGCCGGCATGTACCGCGACATAGACCCGTCACCAAACTTCGACGCGGCAGAATATCGCAAGCGGCATATCGGTCGGCCGAGCCGGCAGTTTCGCCACTTGATGCATCCGGATCATGACAATCCGCTGGTGCACTATCTGCGCGCGCAATACCGCTGAGCCGGCCGGGGCCAGTGATCAGCTAAGACGCACTTTGACGTAGCTGCCGGGCGCATCCTCGATTGCCTTTAGCTTTCCCTCGCCCGGCGTGCGAGCCGGCACCTGTTCCTTGCCAAGCGCGCTGACCCAGCGATGCCAGTCCGGCCACCACGAACCGGCCATTTCGGTGGCGCCCTTGAACCACGTCTCGGCATCGGGTGGCAGATCGGTGTTGATCCAGTGATTGTATTTTCCGCTCTCGGGCGGGTTCACCACGCCGGCGATGTGTCCGGATGCCGCCAGCACGAAGCGCTTCGGTCCGCTGAGCAACTGCGTGCCCCGATAGGTGGACTTCCACGGTGCGATATGGTCTTCGCGTGTGGACAGGAAATACGCCGGTGTCTTGATCTTGCGCAGGTCGATCGGCACACCGGACAGGCTGATGCCGCCCGGCTGCGACAGCAAATTCTCCTGGTACATCTTGCGCAGGTAGAAACTGTGCATGCGTGCGGGCATGCGCGTGGAGTCGGCGTTCCAATACAAAAGGTCGAACGGGAAGGGATCGTTGCCCAGCAGGTAGTTGTTCACCACGAACGACCAGATCAGGTCGTTGGCGCGCAGCATATTGAACGTGGTCGCCATCTCGGAGCCCTCGAGATAGCCGCGCTTGTTCATCTTGCCTTCCAGCGACTTCAACTGTTCTTCGTCGATGAACACGCCGAGTTCGCCGGCGTCCTCGAAGTCGGTCAGCGTCACGAAGAATGTCGCCGACTTGATGCGGTCATCCTTCTTCGCCGCCATATAGGCGAGCGTACTGGCCAGCAGCGTGCCGCCCAGGCAATAGCCGATGGCATTGATCTCTCGCTCGCCGGTCGCTCGCTCGATTGCATCGAGCGCGGCGAGATAGCCTTCCTGCATGTAATCCTCGAACCCCTTCTCGGCGAGCCGTGCATCTGGATTGACCCAGGAGATCACGAACACCGTATGCCCTTGGGAGACCGCCCAGCGGACGAAGCTGTTTCGCGGCCGCAGGTCGAGAATATAGAACTTGTTGATCCAGGGTGGGCCGATCAGCAATGGCCGCTTCAGCACCTTTTCAGTCGTCGGCGTGTACTGAATGAGCTGGATCAGGTCGTTCTGGAACACCACCTTGCCGGGCGAGACGCCGATATTCTCGCCCAGTTTGAAGGCGTCCATATCCGTCATCTTGATGCGGAGCTTGCCCTTGCCCTGCTCGAGATCGGTCAGCAGGTTGTTCAGGCCCTTCAGCAGATTCTCGCCGCCGGTCTCCGCCGTCTTGCGCAGCACCTCCGGGTTGGTCAGCAGGAAGTTCGACGGGCTCATCGCGTCGACAAACTGCCGTGCGTAAAAATCCACTTTCTGCGCGGTCTTCGCATCCAGGCCATCGACGTGTTTCACCACGTCCTGCACGTAGCGTGCCGACAGAAGATAGGACTGCTTGATGAAGTCGAAGACCTCATTCTCTTTCCAGGCATCGTCCCTGAAGCGCCGGTCGGTGTCGGGCGCGTCGATTACCGGCGAGGTCTGCATGCCCATGATCCGGCGCGCGGTGTTCTGCCAGAGGGTCATGTAGTCCTGCCAGAAGCCGAGCTGTGCCTGCATCAGGCGCGCCGGGTTGGCGATCAGCTTGGCGGTCATCTCCAGGAATGCGCTGCCGATATTGAACGGATCGGGCGAATGGTCCTCGTCAGCCTGACGGCGCAGCCAGTCGCCGACAATACGTTGCGAGCGCTCGGCGATGTCGGCCATAGAACGACCGATCTCCGCCGGGTCGGGGAGCTTGAACCCGGCTTCGGGCTTATCGGTCTCGGGCATGCGCGTCCTTTCCGTTGGCACCACCACAAGCTACATCAGGGACATCGGCTGGAACGGAATCGACGATGCGGATGAGTGGCAGAGGCGGGCAAACTAGGGGTGTGCCGGGGCGCGTTCAAGCCGATCGAGGTGCGAATCCCCGCATCGCTGCCCCTCATTCCGGCGTGGCTCTTGCACTTCTGCTGTCGAGTTGTGCGTCGGTGCCGTCCTCGATCAATCCGGTAACCTGGTGGCACGACCTGCAAGGCGGCAAGATTGCCGAAGACCGCCCGCCTCCGCCGGGCGCGGACCAGCCTTATCCGAACCTCGCCTCGGTACCGCCCGCGCCGGCGCAACCGGACCGGGCGGCACTGACCAATATTGCCAACGCACTGATCGCTGACCGGACGAATGCGCAGCATCTGGCGGCGGCGGCGCCGATAGCAGATCCGTCGTCGCCAAGTGCTTCGCCCGGCTTGTTCGGCAAGGGCAGCCTGCCGCCACCGCCGCCACCCCCGCCGCCAGGCACTGCCACGGCCAGCGCCACCGTGCCGGCCGTCGAGGCGCCACCGGCGCCTCCGGCATCGGCGAATCCGCCCCCAGCTTCCGCAACGCCGCCCGCGGCATCGGAGACAGCACCGCCTCCCGCCAAGGCGCCCGTTGGCTCGGTGGCCAGCGTGCCATTGGCGCCACCGGGGGCGGCAGCAGAACCAGTAGGCGCAGCCGCTGCTCCGCCGCCGGTGCCAACCGCGCCGCCGCCGCCACCTAATCTACCCGGCGTTCCGATGGCTGCGCCGCCGCCGCCGCTACCCAAGGCGTCACCACCGCCCGCGCCGGTCGCACCACCGCCGTCGCCGTCGCCGGCGGTGACCGCGGCGGTTCCGGCGCCGCCTGCATCGCCAGTCGCTCCGCCACCTGCCGCACCGCCACCTGCCGCACCGCCGGCCACTGTTGCGTCCGCGAGCCCGGTAGCCGCGCCTGCCGCTCCCAGCAACACCGTCAGCGTTGTCTTCATCACCGGATCGGCCGACCTGCAACAGTCGGCGGCGGACAAACTGAGGCAGCTCGCCTCACGCCGCGGCAATGGGATCATTGCAGTTACCGGGTTCGGTGACGCGGCCTCGAGCGATCCGGGCGCCCAGTCAACCGCGCTCACGCTGGGATTGTCGCGCGCAAAGGCGATGGCCGCCGCGTTGACCGCAGCTGGCGTGCCGGCCTCCGCCGTGCAGGTCGATGCGCAGGCGACCGGTCAAGGCGGTTCAGCGCGGCTGCTGCAGTAGCGCGCGCTCTGTCAGCCGCGTTCTTCTCGTTGCCGGGATGCCTCCGCTAGCTGCTTGAGGGCAGAACGATCGACCTTCTTCACGGGGGTGAGTGGCATCTCCGCGAGCACGAAGACGCGGCGCGGATGCATGTAAGGCGCGCCGTTGCGGATACAGAAATCCTTGATTGCAGCTTCCTTCGCGGCGCCTGGCGCACGCTCGATAACGAAGGCAACGGGAACCTCGCCTTTTACCTCGTCGCGCATCGGCACGACCGTCACGTCGACAAGATCGGGATGCTGCAAGAGGACGTTTTCGACTTCCTTCGGATAGATGCTCTCGCCCGCGCAGCTGATGCGATCGTCCGCACGGCCAACGATCTCGACGTAGCCCTGCTCGTCCGCCCTTACGATGTCGCGTGTGCGGAACCAGCCGTCGGGCAGCAGGCGCTCAGCGGTGACTTCAGGGAGATTGTGGTAGGCCAGCAGATTACCTGGCGAGCGAACAAGCAACTCGCCGAGCTCACCGACAGCAACATCGCGCGCGACATCCGTTTGATCGACGATACGCAGTTCGACGCCGGGATAGGGGAGGCCGGTCGTGCCCTGCTTGGTAATACCCCATCGTGGGTTGTTGCAGACGAAGCCGCACTCGGTAAGGCCATAAGCCTCAAGCATCGGGGCAAGCCGGTCGGTGAATTCAGCAAGCAGATCCTCCGGGACCTCGGACGAACCGCAGATCACGAACCGAAGCGAGGAGCAATCCGTCTCAGCCAGAAGTTTGTCTTCCCGCAATATCAATTTGTACATCGCCGGCACACCCGTGGTGTAGGTGCAGCGCTCGCGTGCGATCGCGCGGATCATCTCCTTCGGGTCGACGTCATGCAGAACGACAATCGAGCCACCGCATTCGAGCATGGAGAACAGTCCGGCGAGCATGCCGTTGGCATGAAACATCGGCACGGCAAGCAGGCAGCGCTCGTCCGGTCCATACAGCAGCGCGCGGCGCAGGTTGCGCGTCGCCCAATCCATGGCGCCGTGCGTCAGCAATACGCCCTTGGGTAGCCCGGTCGAACCGGACGTGTAGGAAATAAGGGCGAGGTCAGCCGGTAGTTTCTCGACGATGAGCCGGCTGTCGGACTGAGTGGCGAGCCAATCATCGTAGCGGAGGGTTCCTGGCGCGTCAGCATCCATGACGAAGACATGCTTGAGGCCCGCGCTTTGTGCGGCAATCTGAGCGGCCTCCTCGGCGAAATCGGCCGAGGCAAAGAGCACGCGCGCGCCGGTGTCGGCCACGATGTGCGCAAGCGTCGTGTAATGGGCTCGCGTCGTTGTCGGCGTTGCCGTCGCGCCGGCCCGCAATGTTCCGAGCAGTGTCTCGACGAAGCGCGGATCGTTCTTGACCAGCACGGCGACATGATCGCCCTCGCCAATGCCGAGCGAACGCAGCCCATTGGCCACGCGGTTGGTGCGCTCTTCGAGGCGCTGATACGTGATGCGATCCGCGCCATAGATCAGCGCTTCCTTTTGCGGCCACATCCGTAGCGGCAGATCAAAGATCGTCCCGAAGTTCACGCCACCTCCCTCTCGAGCATCATCCGGCCCCGATGGCGTTCAACCAAGCACCTGAACCTCACCGCCAAACTCGAAGGTTTCGAGCATGATCCCGCCCAGCGAAGGCGGCTTCACCCAATTCGCCCGAAGGCGTTCGGGCAGATAGCGGCCGGCGGGTGTGCCCGATGGAAATTCGTAAGGCTCGGACAATACCCACTGGACGCCAGCATTGCTCCACTCATGCATCACCTCGGTCAGATTATCCACGCGCACCGCAATCGAGTAAGCACCCGAGCCGCGCTTATCGAGGAAACGTTGAACCGGAGAAGCGGGACTAGTCGGCGCGATCACCGAGATAGCGCCGGACGGACCGAGCGGCAAAGTGACGTCCGTGATCTCCGCGGGCGGCAGCGGCATATGCGCCGGCGGCAAAGTTGCAAGACCAATGGCCCGCCACTTTGCGAGCGTGCCATCCAGATCGTGCGTTGCGACGTTGATGGTGATGAACTCGATGATACTGCCCATTGCCTCACTCCGCTGCGGTCGGGCTTGCCTTGAGTGGTGGCCGGCCACTGCCGTCTCGATACACGCCCATCGCCCGGGCCTGGTCGCGCATTACCCGAATGTCGGCCATGACATCTTCGGGCGGACGCATGAAATTGCGTGGGTTCTTGAAGTGAGGAATGACGTAGCGGCCGAACATCTCGATCGACTTCATGATCTTGTCGTGTGAGACGCTGTCGATGCGCATCACCAGCTGGTCGATGCCGCATTGGCGGAAGCGCTCGATGGAACGGATGCAGCTTTCCGGCGAGCCGAAGATCGCGGCGCCCGAGCCTTCGCGGAAGTATTCAAAGTCGTCGGTCTTTTTTGCGACCTCGGTGATTTTGTTCATATAGGCGTAACTCTGCGCGACCTTGGCGAGCCGTGGGTAACCGTCGATCGCGATGCGCAGCCACTTGATGTTGCCGTCGCCGGCTTCTGCTTCGGCGATCTCGTCGCTTTCCGCGCAATAGGCCTGAAGCAAAGCACCGGCGCTGGGATTGACATGCTCGCCGCGGGCCTTCGTGGCGTCGGATGCCTTGCGGAACATGACGACGGACTCGGCAAGCGCGTCCCAACCCATGAAGTTGGACCAACTGTAAACCCCAATGCCCAGATCTCCAGCCATCTTATGTGACTCGGGGCTGGTCGCCGCGACATATAACGGCGGATGCGGTGATTGCAGTGGCTTCGGTACCAGTGAGCGCGGTGGGATGTTGTAGTGCTCGCCATAGAACATGAACGGATCCTCGGTGAACGCCTTCTTGAGGATCCGAATGCCTTCGTTGACCTCGTCGCGGTTCTTCTCGAGATCGACCTCAAATGCGTGCAATGCGAGGGTGGTGTTGCCGCGGCCGACGCCGAGTTCGATGCGGCCGTTCGAAAGCACGTCCTGCACCGCCGTCCGCGATGCGATCCGCAGCGCATGGTTCATCCTGCGTGGCAACAACGTTATCGCGTGCGCGAAGCGCAAGGTCTTGGTAAGGGGGAACAGATAGGCGAACAGCACCTCGGGACAAGATGTTGCGATGCCGCCGATAGCGTATTGCTGTTCGGAGACGCCGAACGAATCAAACCCCCATTTTTCCGCGTGGATAACCTGCTCAATGAGCTCCCAGTAACGGGTCTGATAAGACGCTCCTGCGAGAGTCTCTGCCTCCGAGAAGAACATGAACTTCATGCGGCATCACTCCCTGCACCGAGCCCATTGAAGACGAAGTCGATGATGTCGTTAGCGACAGCTTCCTCACCGAATTTCCCGATAGACCAAAAGCGCAGCGGCCAAATGGTGCAGAGGAAATAAATGAAATTGGCGGTAAGTTCGACGTTGCGGACCCGCGCCCCGCCAGCGCGCATGAATTCCGAAAGCAGGTCGCGGAACACCGCGATGTATTGTGCGTCGATCGCATAGACGTCGCGTCGCGCCTCGGGCGTAAGCGACTTGGTTTCCTGGAACATCAGCTTGATGAAGCGATGCTTTTCATCGAAGACGTCGATCATCGTCCGGATGGCGCCAGCCAGCCGTTCGCGCGGTGATAGTTCGCTCGCGCGGCAACGCGTCAACGCTGCGACAACCTCGCCCATGAAGTGCTTGTAGATGTTCGAGAGGATGTCTTCCTTGCGGTCGAGATACTGATACATCGTGGCGACCGGCATGTCGGAGGCGGCCGCGATCTCGCGGATGGTGGCCTTGGCAAAGCCCTTGGCAGCGATAACCCGCGATGCGCCGTTGACGATTTGTTGCCAGCGTTCGTCAACCACATCTCTTGAGAAGTTGTGCGACGGCCGGCCTTCGCCTGGAAGGCTTCGCGGTGGCTCTCTTGCGCCATGTTTACTCGCGGCAGCCGATTGGTCGCCGTCTACCGCCACCTGGGTCTGTGTCACTTCGGCGACCTGTTCGTCATCGCGCAGGATCGCTGCGCGCCAGATGGAAACAGCGGCCCCAAGATGCACAGGCGTCGCCTCGGCGCGCAGCATGTGACCGTGTCCGGGCGACAGGACGTGGATTTTTGAGTCAATTGTCTCGATACGGCCGCCGGGTGGCAGGTTCAATGTCGCGCCGCGCGTGTTGGCGCAATCGGCGAGCGCCATGATCACGCCGCCACTGACGGCGCCGGTTTCGGCCAGATGATGAGGCTCGATGCTAAGCTCGGCGATGACCTGTCGTTTTGAGGCGAAGGGCACGCTGATTCCCAGCAACTTTTCCAGACCGCCATAAGAGGTGAGGGTTGGCGACACGCGGTGATCTCCAGCGAGTGATCGATCATTCCATAGATTACTCGGGCTGGCAATTCACCAGCCTATGAGACACGCAAAGTGCCGGTTTGACCTGAGATCATGCCCGCGATTACTAGTGAACGATCACTCAGGAAGAGCCTCCTATGGCAAGCGTGAAGCTTGATAGTCTCGACACCGAAGTCCGGCGCATCGTCGATATCGGCGACCTTGATCAAAACCGGAACCTGAAGATCCGGACCTTTCTCGGGCTCGTGCTGGCACCGGTGTTCCGCCAGCTTCAGCCGCGTCTGCGCTACACCGAAATGGGGCAGCGTGGCATCACGCCGATGCAATACTTTCAGGATTTCCAGAACAACCCGGCGCCCTTCGGTTACGGCGATGTATTCGATGGTCGCTACGTGGTCAGACTGTGCCGATCGGTGTCGCGGGAGCCGCGTGGCAGTGACGGCGGCCAGCAGGATGTCGAGCGGCTCATCCTCGAGACATGTGCGACACTGATCGGCGAACCGGCACGGGACGCACCGCTCGCACTCGGCTTTGCGCCGCCACTCGGTGCGCCGGCGACCGCAGGCACGGGACGCGTGCTGCACGTGCTGACGCGGCCGAAGAACCCGCCCGGCCACCGCTGGGTCCGCGAGATCCCCGAGGAACTTCAGCACCTGACTGTGCACGCCTTCGACGGACCCTATCCAACGATTGCGCTCCTGCGCACCATCGAACGCGGCTTCAAGGAACGCGAGAGCGCAATGCAGACACTCTCCGGTGTCTGGAGCATCGCCAATTCCGATGTGTTCCAGCACACCCACGCGCGGGAGTACACGATGGCGATGGAGAACGGTATTGGCGTCGCGCTGGCCGCGGCGGGATTGTCTCTGGCGCAATACGTCCCGACGCGGGCGCGCGTGATCTTCCGCCGCCCGTCCTTCATCGGCCAATGCTACGATTTGAGGATCCGGCTGTTCCGCCGCGATGCCGAGGTCATCACGCTGGGCACGTTCCATAGCGCCGACGCACCTCCGGCCGAGGATGAACGTGCGTCGGTTTTCATGCGTTTCGAGGGCACACTCGGCTAAGCGGATGGATTTGACCGCCTGACGCCGCACCGGGCCAGCGTCGCCGGCTATTGCAAACGGGCGCTGCATTGGCTGATCCGGTCTGCTATGCACCGATTCGAACTGCATGGGGATGCTCCGAATGCCTGCCAGCCACGCGCAGCAATGCCGGACTGCCGCACCATGACCCATCCCCTATCAGTCGCCGTTGCCGGCCTGGGCACCGTTGGCGGCGGCGTGCTGAAGCTGCTCCGCGATAACGCCGCGATCGTTGCCGCGCGGGCCGGCCGCCCGATCGCGGTGACCGCGGTCTCGGCACGTGATCGCACGCGTGACCGAGGTGTGTCGCTGTCCGGCCTGCGCTGGTACGAGGATCCGGTGGCGCTCGCCGCCGATCCGGCTGTCGATGTGGTGGTAGAGCTCATCGGCGGCTCTGATGGCCCAGCGCGCGCGCTGGTGCAGGCGGCGCTGGCGGCCGGCAAGCCAGTGGTCACCGCCAACAAGGCGATGCTCGCGGTGCATGGCGGAGCGCTTGCCGCTGCGGCCGAAACGCGCGGCGTGCCCCTGGCGTTCGAAGCGGCGGTGGCAGGCGGCATCCCGGTGATCAAGGCGCTGCGCGAGGGACTCTCCGCGAACCACATCACGCGTATTGCCGGCATCCTCAACGGCACCTGCAACTACATCCTGACTCAGATGCGCGAGCGCGGACGTGAATTCGCCGAAGTGCTGGCCGATGCGCAAAAGCTTGGCTACGCGGAAGCAGATCCTTCGTTCGACATCGACGGTATCGACGCAGCACACAAGCTGGCGATCCTCGCGGCATTGGCATTCGGCCGGCCAGTGGCGTTCGACGCTGTGCATGTCGAGGGCATACGCAAGGTTTCCGCGCTCGACATCGCGTTCGCCGGTGAACTCGGCTACCGCATCAAGCTGCTGGGTATCGCACGGCGGACGGAAGGCGGCATCGAAGCCCGCGTGCATCCGTGCATGGTGCCGCAAAGCGCACCCATTGCGCGGGTCGATGGCGTGTTCAATGCGGTGGTGGCGGAAGGCGACTTTGTCGGCCGCGTCATGCTGGAAGGACGCGGGGCCGGGGCAGGGCCGACCGCATCAGCCGTGGTTGCCGACCTGATCGATATCGCACGCAACCGCTTCACACCGGTTTGGGGCGCAGCCGCCGCCGAGCTGTCCAACGCGCCATCCGTGCCGATGAGCGCGCATGTCGGTGCCTACTACCTTCGGCTGATGGTGGTCGATCGGCCTGGCGTGATCGCTGACGTCACAGCAGTGCTGCGCGACCTCGGTGTATCGCTTGAATTGATGCTGCAGCGCGGCCGTTCGCCCGGCGAGGCGGTCCCAGTGGTGCTGGTTACGCACGAGACGCAGGAAAGCGCGATGCGCGATGCACTGCTGCGGATCAAGGCGCTTGATGCAGTGCTCGAGGCGCCAACGCTGATCCGCATCGAGCCGGAGTAGCCGTAACCGTTTTGCAGTCGTTGCTGTGTCAGAACGCGGCAAGGAGCCTGCAACCATGCGCACCCCGCCTCGCCTTTCCTGGATTATCCTCGCATTAAGCCTGTCAGGTTGCAGCGCCGCTGCTCCATCATCCAATGGCAGCCAAGTGGCGCAGGTGCCGGATAACACATCCGCTCATGCCTCCGCCGCTCAAACGGTGTCGGATGCTATCGGGCAGCGGCTGGATCAGATGGTCCACGTCAGCAGCCCGTCATCACATCCTTAGGCTCGGACCCATCCTATAATTCGATCAGGCCGCTTCGCATCCCCTTGGCGACGGCCTCGGCACGGCTGGTCGCGTCCAGCTTGGCGAACAGTGCTTCCAGGTGAAATTTCACGGTATGCAGTGAAATTCCGAGCGATCGCGCTATCACCTTGTTGCTCATGCCCTGACCGACCAAGGTAAGGATCTCCGACTCGCGCGGCGTCAAAGGCGGTTCGTCGGTCATCGCGCGAAAACCGTCGAACGATGGTGCGCTCACTGTCCGTACCAGGAGACCCGCGGCGGCGGCACGCAAGGCGGCGTCGAGTTGCGGTACCGCGACATCGCGAGGCAGCACGCCGGCGGGCGGTTCTCCCCGCACCGGTTGATTGGTCAGCACCACGACTGGCGCATCTGATTCGGTCGGACGCCCGGTACCTCGGTTCAGGTCACAGAGCACGACGTCCGGCGATTTATCAGTCACAATATGACCGGCAGACTGTACCATCGCGCGTAGGCCCTGCCGGCGCACCGGATCATCGGCGCGCAGCAGGACACGAAGCGACTGGCTCATGCCGTAGGTCGGCTGCCGATGGTCACCGTCACCATGCGGATTTCACCGGCGCGCAGCAGTTTCAACGTGGCGGGCTGTCCGATGCGTTCGGCGGCAAGAGCCGTCGAAAGCCCGCGCGCGCGGCCGGTCTGACGGCCATCGACTTCCAGGATGATATCGCCGGGCAGCATGCCGGCCTGCTCGGCAGGTGAGGCGGGGGCCAGGGCAATCACCATCAATCCGGCATCTCGCCCTGCCGCATCCCGCATCCGCTCCGGCACCTGAATGTTTTGCAGGCCGACGCCGAGCCAGCCGCGTGCGACGCGGCCGTCGGTAAGCAGCGGGGAGAGCACGCGTTCGATTGTCGCGGCGGGTATGACCAGCGCGGTGCGGCGCGGCCCAGAGGTGGACATGCCAAGCAGCTTGCCGGCAGTCGTCAGCACAGGGCCGCCCTCGTCCGCGCCGAGACGCGTGTCGAGGCGGATCAGGGTTTCGATCCGGCCGCCGGCCTGGCTGTGCCATTCCGGCCCGATTGCATGCACCATGCTGAGGCGAGCCGTTGCAGTGCTGCCTTCGTCGGCGCCAACGACGAGTGCCAGTGAGCCGGCAGGGGGTGACTGCGCGATTTGCGGGAGAGTGGCGTCGAGACTCTGCGGCAGACGCAGCACCGCGACATTGGTGCCCGGGTCGCGGCCAGCAAGTTCGGCCAACAGCGTCGTGCCGCGGTGTGTGACAGTGACCGCGCGCTGGTCGGACAACAGCTGCTCCGACGTGACGACAACGTCGCCCTTCCAAAGAATGCCGCTGCACGTGCGCCGGCCGGCGCCAACTGCGACAGTGAAGCGAGCGGCAGCAGCCACGCGTTCGGCCAGGGTATCAGAGAGCTGCTCAAGCGGATCGGTGATCATGGAATTGCTCCGGTTGCTGTATCGTCACCCTGCATGATCCATCGTCGGCACGGCATCGGTCGGATGACCGGTTTGCAGCCCAGCCGCATGGCCGGGTGTTGGGCCAACAGCTCCGCTCCCAGATAGTGCGCCCCGAGGACAATTGCATGCCACTCGATGCCACCGAACTGGATCTGGATCCCTACTCATCGCGGGTGATGACCGCCTTTGAACGTGTCGGCCCGGCGGTGGTGCATGTGCTCGCGTTCGATGCTGACGGCGGGCCGCGCGGGCAGGGCTCCGGTGTGGCGTTCACGCCCGACGGCTATGTGCTCACCAACGCGCACGTCGTGGAGGGTGCCGCCAAACTGCGTGCGTCGTTTGCCGACGGCGTGACCATGGATGCCGCGCTGGCTGGCGCCGATGTCGACACCGATACCGCCGTGTTGCGGCTCGCTGGCAACGGCACCGCACATGCGGCGCTGGGCACTTCCTCAGCACTTCGCGTCGGTCAGCTTGTGGTGGCAATCGGCAATCCTCTTGGTTTCCAGTGCACGGTGACAGCAGGCATTGTTTCGGCGTTGGGGCGCACATTGCGCTCGCGTTCGGGACGGCTGATCGACAGCGTTATCCAGACCGACGCGCCACTCAATCCAGGCAATTCCGGCGGACCGCTGGTTGACGGAGCCGGACGAGTGATCGGCATCAATACCGCGACGATCGCGCCGGCGCAGGGGATCTGCTTTGCGATCGGTATCGACACCGCAGTCTGGGTAGCGACGCGGCTGATGCGAGATGGCCGGGTCCGTCGATCGCGTCTAGGGTTGTCAGGCCAGACGGTACCGCTGAGTACGCGGGCTCGCCGCTTTCACCATCTGGAGCAAGTGAGCGCGGTGCAGGTTCTGGACCTTCAATCTGACGGAGCGGCTGCGGCAGGCGGAGTGACCGCGGGCGACGTCATATTGTCGCTTGGTGACATCCGAACCGCGACGGTTGACGACTTGCATCGAGCATTGACCGCCGAACGTGTCGGCGAACAGATCGAGCTGCAAGTGCTGAGGCGAAGCGAGCTTGTGCGGCTTACAGTTATGCCGCGCGAGACGTCGGGCGCGGCGACGGCGAACGCCCGATGATCCCGCGTGGTGCCAACAGGATTGGCGTGCGCAAACCAAGCACGGGGAAATGCTGGAAAAGGAGCATGGCGCTCTCCTCGCCGGAGAGACGCCATGCCCGCGCTGAAATTCAGCGATAGTTATGATAGCTGTAGTTGTAGCCGTAATAAGGAGAGTGGTGCTGATACCACTGGTCACGACGGGCCTCCTCCCACCGACGGTGCTGCCTGTACTGACAGCGGGGGCCGCAGGACCAGTCGGCCTGGTGAACAGCTGACACCTGAGGCATCGAATGAATTGGCTCAACCGGAGCAGCCGATGCGGCAAGAGTTCCTGGCCCGATAAGGCCAGCGGTGGCCGCGAGAGCGATCAGGGTCTTGTGCACGGTCTGCATCCTTTCGAATGTTCTCAATGCAAAAGACTGTGGTCGCCAGGTGCGACCGCTCCTTGGCAAGGTTGCGGCGGAAGTTTGGTTGCGCGTTAATTCACGGTAATAACCGCGATGCTTAGACCGGAAGCCGGATGCGCGCGCGCAGGCCGCCCAGCGGACTGTCCTCCAGCACGATTTCGCCGCCATGCGCGCGAACGATGTCACGCGCAATGGTGAGGCCAAGACCGGTTCCACCTGTGCTGTCGCTTTCGAAGGGCCGGAACACACTCTCGCGTCGCTCGGGCGGAATGCCGGGGCCGTCGTCGTCAACAGTGACGAATACCATGCGGCCCTGTGTCATTGCCGCGAGCGCCACGCGGTGCGCATGCCGGCGCGCGTTGTCCACCAGATTGGTGATGGCGCGACGAACCGCATTGACTCGCAACGACAGCGTCAAGGCCGCGGGGGCGTCCACCTCCACGGAGGCACCGGAGCGGCGTGCGCCGGCGGCGACTTCCTCCAGCACGGCGGATAGGTTGACGGGTTCAGCCTGTTCGGTGCCCTCGCCACGCGCGAACGCGAGGTACCCGCCGATCATGCCCTCCATTTCCTCGACGTCTGCCTTCATCTCGACGACGTCCTGCCGCGTATCGTCGCGCTCGGGCATCATCTCCAGCGCGAGCTTGAGCCGGGTCAGCGGAGTGCGCAGGTCGTGCGACACGCCCGCGAGCATCTCGGTTCGCTGCAGCAGGAATCGGCGAACGCGTTCCTGCATGCGGTTGAACGCCGTGGCCGCCTTCCGCACTTCGGTGGCGCCTTCCGGCTTGATCGCTCCGATGTCGCGACCCATGCCGAACGCCTCGGCCGCGGAAGCCAGACGCCGGATCGCGCGGACCTGATTGCGCATGAACAATGCCGCGATCGCGAACAACAGGCATGCGGTGCCGACGATCCACAGCAGGAACAAATAAAGCGTGGTTGCGTAAAGACGTTTGCGCGGTGCCCGGATGTCGACCACACCGTTCGGCAGCTGAGCGCGGATCAGGACGGATTGCGGATCTGCGCGCCAGTCCATGCTGAATGGCAGCCGAACCTTGTCGCGCAGTGCATTCGCCAGGTCATCGTCCGCCGGGCCAATGACGTTGACCCACTTGGTGCTGGCAAGGTGTCCACCGGGTTCCATGCGCACCACCAGGTCAAACTGCTGCTGCGCCATGTTGAGGATCCAGTCCTGATCCTGCGGGAAGCGTTCGAGCAATTCGAGTGTATAGGCGACCTCGCCGGCGACGCTGCCGGTAAGCCGGCGTGACACCACATCCAGATGGCTGCCGTAGAAAATCTGCAGCGCGACGGCCTGCAGCAACACCAGTGGCAGCAGGATCATCAGCAGACTGCGACCAAGCAGCGAGCGCGGCAGGATGCGCTTTACAACGCGGGAGGGGGACAAGTCCCAGCGCATCATCAGGCGCCGGGTTTCACCACGTAGCCACGGCCACGCACAGTATGCAGGAAGCGTGGCTCGCGCGGATCTGTCTCGATCTTACGGCGAAGGCGTGTGACCTGCACGTCGATCGCTCGCTCGCCGGCTTCATCCATGCCGAGCGCAGCGGCGATATCCTCGCGCGACAGCACCTCGTTGGGTTTGCGGGCGAGCGTCGCGAGCAACGCGGCTTCGCCGCCGGTCAAGCGCACCACGCCATCGAGTCCGCGCAGTTCGCCGCGCTCGACATCGAAGCTGAGTTGGCCAAGCTGGATTGGACCATGCGGCAACTCGGGCGGCGGCGCTGGAGCGCGGCGCAACAGCGCACGTATGCGCAGCACGAGCTCGCGGGGCTCGAATGGCTTGCCGAGGTAGTCATCGGCACCGGCTTCAAAACCGGCAATGCGATCCTCTGGCGCGCCACGCGCGGTGAGCAACAGCACGGGAACATCGCTGCCAGGTTCGCGGCGCAACGACTCGGTCAGCGACAGGCCGCTCTCGCCTGGCATCATCACATCGAGCACCAGCAGGTCCGGATGAATCGCACGCAGCTTCGTACGCGCATCCATTGCGGTTTCAGCGGTGGTGACGCGGAAGCCTTCGCCGGCGAGGTAGCGCTGCAGCAACGCGCGAAGCCTGGCATCGTCGTCAATCACGAGGATATGGGCATCCTCTGTCATCAGCCGTCCTTTCGCCGCCGCGCGTCGATATAGGCACGCGCATTGTCGTCCATGATGCCGCGCATGACGCGGGAAAAGCCATCGACAGCGTCGGGACCGGCATCGCGATAGGCCGGCCGCAGGCGCGCCAACTGCCGCTCGAACAGCTTGCGTTCCAATGCGGCACCGCTTGGCGTGAGGGTGAGCAGACGCTGTCGCCGATCGGCATGGCCGGGGGACTGCGCAACGTAGCCCTGCTGCATCAGCGCGCCGAGCACCCGCGCCAGCGATTGCTTGGTGATGCGAAGGATGCCGAGCAGATCGGAGACGGTAATGCCCGGATTGCCGCCAATGAAATACAGCGCCCGATGGTGGGCGCGGCCAAGGCCGAGCTCCTCCAGCACCACGTCAGCGGCATTGGTGAAGTCGCGATAGGCGAAGAACAGCAGGTCCTGGGCCATGCGCATGTCCGCCTCGGTCAGTTCGACACTCGGTTGGGGCATGGCAGGCATTCCTGGTTCTGGGCGCAAATTATGTCAGTGATGTTGACTTATATGAGTAACCGTTATAGGGTCACTGGCGTAGACGAAATAATGTTGCGGAGAACTCGACCATGGAGCTGGTTCCTTTCGACGACCGTGACGGGTGGATCTGGTGGGACGGCGAGTTGATGCCGTGGCGTGACGCCAAGCTGCACGTTCTGAGCCATGGGCTGCATTATGCCAGCGCCGTGTTCGAAGGCGAACGGGCCTATTCTGGCAACATCTTCAGGCTGCGCGACCATAGTGAACGGCTGATCAATTCGGGGCGCATCCTTGGTTTCGAAATCCCTTGGACAGCGGATCAGATCGATGCCGCGTGCAACCAGGTACTGGCCGCCAACGGGCTGACCGACGCCTATCTCCGACCGATTGCATGGCGGGGCAGCGAGATGCTGTCGGTCGCGGCGCAGCATACCAAGATCCATCTGGCGATCGCGGCCTGGCCCTGGCCGAGCTATTTCAGTGAGCAGCGGGCGGAAGGAATTCCGCCTTGGGCTGGCGGAATGGAAACGGCCGTCGCCGGACACCGCACCGGTCGCTTCAAAGGCGACGGGTCTCTACATGATCGGTACAATGGCCAAGAACAGGGCCGAGGCCGAGGGCTGGTCCGACGCGCTGATGCTGGACTGGCGAGGCCGTGTTGCCGAAGCGACAGGTGCCAACGTTGTGTTCGTGATGGATGACGAACTGCACACGCCGACACCGGACTGCTTTCTTGATGGCATCACACGGCGTTCGGTGCTGAGCCTGGCACGCCGGCAGCAGATGAAAGTAGTGGAGCGCGCGATCGAACTCGACGAGATCGGGCGTGCCACCGAAGTGTTCCTGGCCGGCACAGCGGCGGAAGTGACGCCGGTCCGGGAGATTGCCGGACGCCACTATAAGCCTGGGCGCATTACCGAGGCGCTGTTGAAGGGGTTCGAAGATCTGGTGCGGCAGTCGCCGGACGAAGTGGCGAAGGTCGTGACCGCGTAGGCGTCAGGCCTCCAAGACATGGCCGAATGCCTTCAAGGGCCGCAGGTTGTCGCAAATGATCTTGGTGATCGCCAGCATGGGTACGGCCAGGATTGCTCCCGGCACGCCCCACATCCAGTACCAGAACAACAGGGCCAGGATCACTGCGACCGGATTGATCGTGAAGCGCCGCGCCAGCAACATGGGCGTGGCGATTTCTCCCTCGATGACATGAACGAGGAAGTAGAGGCCGACCGGTAGCAGGGCCTGCCACTGGGCGCCGAGCGACGTCACACCGGCCAACAGGAAGATAACCAATCCGACCATGGGGCCAAGTATCGGCACGAAATTCACCACGAAAGCGATGACGCCCCAGAGCAAGGGGTTGGCCACGCCGCAAACCCACATGATGCAGAATGTCAGCAAGCCGACGACGAAATTGATCAGCGTGACAGTGATCAAATAGACCGAGATGTTTTCTTCGATGTGCAGGGTGATTTCGACTGCCTGACGCTTCTCGGCAAAGCCGGGCAGCACTTCGACCAAGCGGCGCAGGAAGGTCTCGCCCGAAACCAGCAGATAGAACAAGACGACAAGCGTGGTGAACAGGCCGGCGGCAACAGTGGTGGTTCCGCTGAACAGCGCGCCCATGACATTAAAGGAATGCAGCGAAGGTCCTTGTGGCGGCGCCGCGGCTCCGCCAAAGCCGGTGACGCTTTGCAGTTGTCCCATCATCCAGTCCAGCGTGCTGATTGGGCGCGCGAGGAAGGCCAGTTGTTGCTGGATCTTCGGCAATGCGTCAGGCAATTTGCCCGCCCAGTCGGCGGCAGGCCCCGCTGCACCGCTGATCAATGCCGCCAGTACCAGGACAAGCAGCAGGATGGCGAACAGTGCGCCAATCGCCCGCGGCAGGTGGGCACGATCAGTGAGCCGCACCAAAGGCTGCAACAGCAGCTTGAGTACAATGGCTAGAACAACCGGTAATATGAGCGGGGAGGCTACATAAAGCGCGGTCAGCGTGGCGAGCAGAAACAGCCCACCAAGAAAGAACGTGCGTGGCTCGCTGGGCAGCGGCATTTCGTCGCGCGCTTCGCGAGCAGGGGCGACCGCAACCGGAGTCCGCACCACCTGGACGGTTTCATGTATCAACTCACTGATCGTTTCCACCACCTCGGCTGGCATGCGCGGGTTCCTTTGCGCCTGGCACCATACAAAAGAACACGACGGCGCACCGCGTGGTTCATCACACGATTGCGATGTCGCTTGAGTGTTCCAGGATTGGGTCATTGGTGCACGATCGTGGCGGTTCGACGGCAAGCGCGGCCGAACCTCTGCATCGTGTCACACGATTGGGGCGTTGACCTCGCGCGCCAACTTGCGATGCATGGCGGCGGCGAAAGCCGGATAGTCCGGACAGACTTCGGCGAAAGCGCCCGGGCCGCCGATAACCTCGTTGGTGTATGAGGTCAGCAGGTCGGGCTCCTCATGCAGAATGCACAGACCATTGATGGTTATGCCGCCAGCGGCCATTCGATCGCGAATCGGGCCGGGCGCGATGCCGTCGTTGGAGCGTCCGTCGCCGATGATGTTGACCACGTGGCGCGCCGGCGCGTCGGGTAGGTGCGCAAACAGGGTGAGCGCGGCGAGCAGGGCCTCGCCAATCGCAGTTTGGCCGGGCGTGACAGTGCGCGGCATGTTGTCCACCTGGTCCGCGAAAGCGCGCGCGTCGGCTTCCGAGGCGATCAGCGTCCAGTCGGTGAGTACCTCCTGTGCGCCAGCGCCCGACCAGAGGAGAAGCGAGCAGATGCTGGCCTTGGCGGGGCCGCCGAGCAGGCCGGCGATGATTGGCGGTTCGCGCAACGCCGCTGCCATGCCGCCGGCGATCAGACCGAATTCCTCGTAGGTGACGCTGGCGGAGCCATCAATGGCGAGGACCATTGCGAGATCGACAGCGTTCATGGGCTTCTCTACCGGTCAGGTGCGCTAGCTTGCCAGGCGAATAAATCCGTCCACCGAGGCCGGATCCATCCAGCGCATCACCGCGACAAGATCATTCACCGGATCGACCCAGGTGATGTTGCCGCCGGCGCCCGAGGCGAAGAAACTTTCCCCCGTCGCACTAGGATAACGGGATCGGTTCGTGTTGAGCCACCACATGAAACCGTAGTTCGGGTTAAGCGGGCACGGCGCCAGCGACTCGTCGATCCAGCTTGCCGGGACTATTCCGCCGCCCTTCCGCAACATCAGCTGCCCAATAAGCGCCTGGTCTTCAGCATGGATCGCGACACCGCCACCCCAGTGGCTGCCGCCTGGGACCGATTCGATCATGCGTCCGTCGATTTCCACCATCGAGGTGCGGTAACCGTACCAGCGCCAATCCGGCGAGGCGCCGAGCGGCTGCATCACGCGCTCGGCGAATACCTCGGGCAGCGGACGGCGAAACAATTGCAGCAAAGCGAGTGACAGCCGATTCACCCGGACATCGTTGTACTCCCAGAAAGTGCCCGGCGGCCGTAAGGGCCGAGCGTCGCCTTTGCGTCCCTTGCCCTCAACGGCAAGGTTGCGGTTGCGATCCACGATGTCGGATTTGCCGAATAGAGTGCCCTCCCATTCGGATGTCTGCTGCAACAGCTGGCGCCAGGTAATGGCGCCGTTATGTTCGCCTTCGAACCCACCGTCATGCACGGTGCGTCCGACTGGTTCCTCGATATTGGCGATGAGCCCATCATTCGCGGCGATGCCGGCCAGCAGGCTGAGATAGCTCTTGGCTACCGAGAAGGTAAAGTCTACCTGCCGGGTGTCGCCCCATTTGGCGAGCACCTCGCTTCCGCGGATGATGAGCCCGTTCGGGCCGCCGCGTCGCTGGATGGGGCCTAGAATTTCGTTGTGCGGCGGCGGTTCGAAAAAGCCCGATTCGAGATGCGCGCGCAGATCGCGGGGCCATGGCGTCTCGTGCGCCAGGGCATAGCGGACTGCTTCATCCAACTTCGGCATGACGTCCCCTCAGGTGTCGATTGGCCTTGGGATACCATGATGCGTGCAACCAGCGCATACTGCGGTGGGATCGCCCATCGCGGGCAAACCGTGGGGCGGGGCAGACGGACCGGGGGACGCGGGTGGCGGTGGTCGAACTCAATGCGAAACGTATGGCACTGCTGGCGAGCCCGCTGTTTGCGGCGATGCGCGCCGAGGAACTCGATGAGATCCTGAAATTTGCCTCCGAGCGGCGGGTTGGCCGCGGCCAGATGATCTTGCAGCGCGGCGATCCTGGATCATCGCTCATGGCCGTGTTGCGCGGCCGGGTTCGCATCAGCTCGATTTCGGCAGATGGCAAGGAACTGACGCTGAATGTGATCAACCCCGGCGAGATCTTCGGGGAGATCGCCCTGCTGGACGGCGAGCCGCGTAGCGCCGACGCGTTCGCCATCGATGATACCACGCTGCTGGTGGTGGAGCGGCGGCACTTCCTGCCGTTCCTGCGGCAGAACGAGGGCCTGTTCCTGCGCCTGCTCGCGGTGCTGTGCAGCCGGGTGCGGCGTACCAGCATCGCGCTGGAGGAAATCGCGCTGTTCGATCTGCCGGTGCGGTTGGCGCGGGTACTGCTCAAGTTGGGTACGGACTATGGCAGGCCCAGCGCCAGCGGGACGCGCATTGATCTGAAGCTGTCGCAGCGTGATCTCAGCAACCTGGTCGCGTCGTCCCGAGAGAGCGTCAACAAGCAATTGCGCGCATGGCGAGAGACTGGCGTTGTGGGTGTTGACGATGGCTTCATCGTATTGCTGAAGCCCAACGAACTGCAGAGGCTGACCGACGTCAAATAGGCGGCGCATGACCAGGCGCGAAGCAGCGGCCAACCATGCAACGGACGTTGACACGGCGCGGTGCAAGCCGGTGTTGTGCGGTATGCGTCTGATTGTCGCAGCCCTGGCCTTGCTGCTCACCGCTCCGGCGCAGGCACAGACTGCGCAGAGCCGATACTTCGTCACCAGTGATGGCGTGCGGCTGCATTACCTGGAAGCCGGCCAGAAGCTTGGACACACCATCGTGTTTGTGCCCGGCTGGACCATGCCGGCCTGGATCTGGGGGCCACAGCTTCAGGCGTTTGCCCGGCGCTACCATGTCGTGGCGTTCGATCCGCGCGGCCAAGGCGAGTCGGATGTGCCGGTGACAGGCTATGAGCCACGCCGTCGCGGCCAGGATATCGCCGAACTGATCGCCAATCTCGAGCCGGTTCCGGTCGTGCTGGTGGGCTGGTCACTCGGCGTGCTCGACACGCTCGCCTATGTGCACGCGCATGGCGATGAAAAGCTCGCCGGCCTGGTTCTCGTGGACAACTCGGTTGGCGAGGAACCACCGCCGCCGGTGCGGCCGCCGCATCGGCCAGGCCCGGTCCTGCCGCATGCCATCGCGATGCACCGGTTTGTGGTCGGCCTGTTCCACCATCCGCAGAGCGCCACGTATCTCGACCGGCTCACCGAGGCGACACTGCGAACACCGGAACCTGCCAGCCGCTCGCTTCTGGCCTATCCCGAGCCGCGCACCTATTGGCGCGACGCGTTGTACGCGACCCGCAGGCCGGTGTTGTATATCGTCAGGCCGGGTTGGCTGGCTGAGCAGGCGGCAAATCTCGCGCGCAATCGCCCAGGCACGCAAATTGCGGTATTCCCTGATGCCGGCCATGCGCTTTTCGTCGACGACTCCGTGCGGTTCAACACGCTGCTGGACGGGTTCCTGACAAGGACGATCTGGCCGTGAGGCGATGCGCCCTGGCGCCGCTCTTCCTCGTGTCACTGGCCGCGGTGGGGTACGAGACAGCGCTCACCCGTTACTTCGCTGTCGCCAAGTGGTCTGAGTATGGCTATTGGGTGATCTCCATCGTGATGGTCGGGTTCGCGCTGAGTGGCGTGATCCTGGCGCTTTTTCGCGATGCGTTCGCGCGCCATGGCGAAGCGCTGTTGATAAGCCTGCCGGCATTGCTTGTCGCCACGGCGGCGATCGGCTTTTACCTGACCACCACCAATCCATTCAATCCGCTGCAATTGCAGAACCTGGCGACCTGGCAGCCGCAGCTTTGGAACATCGCCGGCTACTATGCTGGCCTTCTGCCGTTCTTTTTCCTGACCGGTGTCTTTGTCAGCCTGAATTTCATTCTGCACGCGGACCACATCGGCCGTGTGTATGGCTACGATTTGACCGGCGCCGGTGCCGGCGCGGCCTTGGTGCTGGCTGCGATGTTCGTGGTGAATGCATTCTACCTGGTGCCGCTGCTGCTGGTGCCGCTGGCCGCCAGTGCGTGCTTCGTGACCGGACGCCGTCGTTGGTCCGGCATGCTGGCCGCAGGCGCCGTGCTGATCGCGGCAGAGGGTTGGCTGCTGCTCGACAATCAGGCGCAGTACAACGACTTCAAGGCGATCTATGCGCCGCTGCACACGCCGAATGCTCGTATCGTGGCGAAGGTGCTGTCGCCACGCGGCGATTATTCGCTGCTGGATGATTTCACCGAGCGGGTCGATACCGATATCTCGAACGATGCGGGCATGCTTGGATTGCCTGGGCCGCCGCAAACGTTCGGGCTGTACCGCGACGGTAACCGTATCGCTGCGTTGCCGAAGCCGGGGCCGATCGACACGGACTACGCTGCGGCATCACTGGATGCACTGCCGTATGAACTGATCCCGCATGCGAACGTGCTGCTCGCAGGTGGCTCCGGGGGATTTCGCATCGCCGAGGTACTGTCGCTTGGTGCGGCAAAGGTGCGTGTGCTGGAGCCCGAGCCCATACTGCTGCGTGCGCTTCAGCATGGGCTCGGATCATCGCCGCCATGGCCTGCCGGCTCGCGGGCAGAATTGTCCGGAGAGGGGCCGATTGCCGCCGTCCACGATGGCGCCGGCTACGACATCATCGATCTATCGGCGGATTTCCTGGATGCCGCGGAGGCCAATGCAACGGCATTCAGTGTCGAGGCGATTGCTGAGTATACGCGCGCGCTCGCGCCTGGCGGCATCGTATCGATCCCGGTGTCGATCCGCGATTTCCCGGTTTACGCATTGCGTATGTTGCGGACGGTGCGAGCGGGCCTGTTGCGCGCAGGCATCAGCGATCCGGCAACACACACGGTGATTTATCGCTCTGCCTGGAGCGCGCGCATCCTGTTCTCCAACCAGCCATGGGATGCGTCCCGGATCGCCGCACTCCGCAAATTCTGCGACGACCGATCGTTCGACATATCCTGGTATCCTGGATTCGATCCAGTTGCGGCACGCGCCAATCTGTACAATGACCTGCCCGCCGTGTCTTTCGCCAGCGGGGAGGTCACCTCAAATGAGCCGGAAGATTCGATCGCCGATGAAGCTGGAGCGGTCCTGGCCGATGCGCCAAGTGCATCGCGTGCGGCGTTCAATCTTTCGCCGATCACGCTCGATCGTCCATTCTTCTATGCGGTGTTGCGGCTCGATCAGCTCGGCACCCTGCTGAAACGTCTGGAGGTACTGCCGCAGGGAGAGATCGGAGCGCTGGTGAACCTGGCAGTGACTCGTGCAGGCAGTGGTGATCGCGATCCTGGTCCTGTTGGTGCCATTGGTGGCAATGCCGCGATTGCGACGTCCGGAAATTGGGCTGCTGCGGCCGCTGGTCTATTTCCCTGCGCTTGGCCTCGGCTTCCTGTTCATCGAGATCTACCTGATCGAAAAGGCGAGCCTCTGGTTGAACGACCGCACGTCGGGGTTCGCCCTGGTGCTCACCGGTATGCTGATATTCTCTGGCCTTGGCGCAATGGCAGCCGATCGGCTTGGGCACCTGCCGATGCGGTCGATCGTGCTGGCATGCCTGGTGATTGTGGCTTGGTGCATTGCCGTGCTCGCCGGCCTGCAACCTGCCATCCTGGCCACGCTCGACTTGCCTTGGGCGGCTCGTGGTGCGCTGGTGCTCGCAGTGCTGGCGCCGGTTTCGGTGGCGCTTGGCTTGCCGTTCCCGCTCGGCTTGGCTCGGACTGGGTCGGGCGGGATGCTGCCCTGGGCCTGGGGACTGAACGGTGCATTTTCTGTTGTAGCGACGCCACTCGCCAATCTGCTCGCACGCGAGGCGGGGTTCAGCAGGGTTCTGCTATGCGCTGCGATGCTGTATGTGGTGGCGCTGGTGATGTTTCCGGCAACAAGGAAGAGCAGCGCGTGGCAACCTGTTTCCCAAGGATCACGCGCCGCGGGCTGATCGCCGCCGCCGGCGCGCTCGCGGTCACACGTCCGTCCCATGCAGCGGATGCCTGGACACGCGAGGCGTATCAGACAGCGATGAATGCGTCGGGGCGTCCAGTCAGCCTGACCGACGCTCAGTTCGACGCGATCCAGAAGCGCAAGCCCGCAGTGGTCAAGCGGATCGAGGAGTATCTGAAGGAACGTCTCGGATCGGCGGATCCGGCGGTGGTTGCCGCGTTCCAGACAGTCCCGCGCGAGTATTTCCACTACATCTACTCGGAACACCGCGCGACACCGGGCGATGCGTACGAGTCGGATCCCAAGCCGTGGGGGCTGGGCTATGGCTCCGCGCTGTCGGACTATCTCGGACAGGCCTACATGACCCAGGTCTGTCAGCCCAAGCCGGATGACGTCACGCTGGAGATCGGCACGGGCAGCGGCTTTCAAAGCGCGCTGCTATCGCGCATCGTGAAGCAGGCATACTCGATCGAGATCATCGAACCGCTTGGCAATGCGGTGAGCAAGATCTTCGCGCCGCTTGGCTATCACAATGTCCATACACGCGTGGGCGATGGCTATTATGGCTGGCCGGAAGTGGAAGGCGGGTTCGACATAATTATCGTTACCTGCGCGGCTCAGTATGCGCCGCCTGATCTGTTCAAGCAGATGAAGCCGGGTGGCCGCCTGGTGATCCCGATCGGCCAGCCGTTCAAGCGCGGACAGGTGCTGTACATCTATACCAAGGATGCGGAAGGCAAAATCCACTCCAAGCGCGACATGGGCGTGTTCTTCATTCCGATGACCGGAGCGATTGCAAAGACCGCGCAGCCGAAAACACCAGTCACCAACTGACCGGCATATCGCCTGGAGGAAATCGTGACCTACGAACATATCCTGGTAGATGTGGTGGATGGCGTTGGTACGTTGACGCTGAACCGGCCGGACAAACTGAATGCGATGAACCGCAGGTTGTCGGCGGAGCTGCACGACGCAGTCAAGGCGATGGATGCCAACGGCGATGTCGGCTGCATTGTGATCACCGGGACCGGCAAGGCATTCTCTGCCGGCGGCGATATCCACGAGCAGCGTGAAGACGATCGTCGATACAGCTTCGAACAATTGGAGGCGATGCGGGAAGGGCGGAGAGCGTATGATATCTCTGCCTCGGCCAAGCCGACGATTGGGATGATGAACGGCCTCGCCTACGGCGGCGCAGCGGTGCTGGCCTCGTCGCTCGACATGCGCGTGGGCTGCGAGGACACGAAGTTCCGTTTCCTTGCCGCGGCATATGGCCGCATCAACAGCACATGGTCGCTTGGCGCACAGGTCGGCTGGCCGATGGCGAAGGAATTGTTGCTCACGGCGCGCGTGGTGGAAGCGGAAGAGGCTTTCAGGATTGGTTTGCTCAATCATCTCGTGCCGCGCGAGCATTTGCGCGACAAGACGATGGAGCTCGCACGGATGATTGCCGGCAATCATCGCGGCGCGGTCATCGGCGTGAAGAAGCTGCTGCTGGAGCAGAAAGGCGAAACGCTGGAGCGGCAATACGAGATCGAGCAGCACTATACGACGCATGTCATGCGTGGCGCCAAGGCCGAGGATGCATTTCCTGAATTCATCGCGCGCAAGGGACAGGTGCTGACCTGATGGCGATCAAGTATGAGAAGCGCGACCGCGTCGCCTACATCACGCTGAACAATCCGGCCAAGGCGAACATCTTCGACAAGGAGACGTCGGACGATATTTCCGCGGCCTGGATCGATATGTGGGAGGATCGCGACATCCGTTGTGCGATCCTGACCGGTGCCGGCGATAAGCACTTCTGTGGCGGCCACAATCTCGCGCCGCGCAAGAACATCACCGAGGAAGAGCGCGAATATCTGCGCACGCAGCGGATCTTCTGGCCGCTGGCCGGCACGGTGCATGGGCAGAAGACCGGCGTGGATGGCCGGTTCGGCGATCACTATCCGCGTGTATGGAAACCGGTGATTGCCGCGGTGAACGGCTGGGCGGCCGGCGCCGGACTGTATGTGCTGCTGTCCTCGACTGACATCCGTATCGCCAGTGCGGAACATGCGCGGTTCAAGTTTTCATTGCTCTCGCAGGGCTGGATCGGCCACGGGCCAGGAGCGGCGCTGCTTATCAAGCAGCTCCGCTACGCCGATGCGATGAAGGTGCTGCTGACCGATGAGCCATTCGACGCGCAGGAGGCGCTGCGTATCGGCCTCGTCAACGAGGTGGTGCCGCATGGCGAACTAATGGAGCGCGCTGAACGCTATGCGCGTCACATCGTGACGCTGCCGCCGGTGGCGGTGCGCATGATGAAAGAGTTCGTCGTGCGGTTCGGCGATCTACCGACGGATCAGGCTTGGCATGTCCAGAACCTGATCAACAATCTGCTGATCCAGGTTACGACGGACGGTGAGGAAGGGCGCGCGGCGTTCAATGCCAAGCGGCCACCAAACTTCACCGGTGCGCTGCGGCAGCGCGGTGAGGCATGGCCGGAGCCATCCGAGGAAGACGCCGAGCGCCTGGATGAAGCGTATCGCAGCGGGGAATTCTAGCGCTGCCGCGTTTGCCAGTCCGCTTGCGACTGGCGGAACAGGATGTGACGCCGCAACGGATCGCCTTCCGGTAGGCGCGGATGATCAAAGTCGTCGGCCGGATCGTGGGTCATTCCGAGCCGCCGCATAACCTGCTGGGAACGGAGATTCCCTGGAACAGTGACGGCGACAATTTCCTCTAGTTGCCGATCGGCGAAGCCGTGGCGCAACGCAGCGGCAGCGGCTTCCGTGGCGTAGCCGTTGCCCCAATACCGAGGAAGCAGGCGCCAGCCCACCTGAAACGCCGGGGTGAAATGCGCCTCATAGTTTGTGGGAGAAAGTCCAACCGCACCGACGAAGTCTCCGGTCTCCCGCGCTTCGACCGCCCAATAGGCGAAGCCGATCTCTGCGAAGCGCACGATCTGCCGATTGATCCATTGATCCGGTGTTTCCTGCCTGGTGCGCGACATTAAGTATTGCATGGCGATGGCATCGGTCGCGAGCGTGGCGTAGGGCGCTCGATCGCGGTCTTCCCATGCACGCAGAATCAGCCGCTCGGATTGCAGTTGCGGTATCACGCACCGGCAACTGCCGTGAATTGCAGCGCTTGACAAGACTGCAGTGCCTCCATATTTAACTAACCAGTTAATTAACTAGCAGGTTTTCTGCATGCCACCGGACCGTCTCAGCCGCACATTTTCAGCGCTTGCGGACCCCACGCGGCGGGCAATCCTGGTACGCCTCGTGACCGGAGAGGCATCGGTCGGTGAATTGGCCGAGCCATTTGCCATGAGCCTTCCCGCCATCTCCAAGCACCTCAAGGTATTGGAACGCGCGGGCTTGATAGCGCGTGGCCGTGAGGCGCAATGGCGGCCGTGCCGCCTGGAAGCTCGTCCGCTGAAGTCCGCGTCCGACTGGCTGGAGCATTACCGGGCATTCTGGGAGCAAAGCCTCGATCGGCTGGAAGTCTACGTGAAGGAGCTGCAAGGCAAGGGCAGGCGGCGTGCTCGCAAACATTGAACCGGCAAGCGGACGCGAGCTTCATATCGCGCGCATCATCGACGCGCCCCGAGCGCTCCTGTTCCGTCTATGGACGGACCCGCAACATGTCGCGCGGTGGTGGGGCCCGCAGGGATTCATCACGATCCATTGCGACATGGACATCCGCGAAGGCGGTGCGTTCCGCTTTGGCATGCGTTCGCCGCGAGGCTCCGAGCATTGGAAAGTCGGCGTCTATCGTGAAATCGTCGCTCCGGAGCGCATCGTCTTCACCTTCTCCTGGGAAAACCCTGATGGCACCACCGGACACGAACTCCTCACCACGGTGACGTTCGCCGAACACGGTGCAAAGACCAAGCTGACATTGCGTCAGGCTGTGTTCGAGACGATGCAGCAATGCGACGATCATCGTGCCGGCTGGACAAGCTGTCTCGAACGTTTTGCTGAATACGCCACGACCAATTGAAGGAGGTCTGCCATGCAGCACCAAGTTGTTTCGCGCGATGAGTGGCTCGCCGCACGCATCGAGCTTCTGCGCAAGGAAAAGGAATTCACTCACCTGCGTGATCGGCTCAGTGCCGAACGGCGCGCCCTGCCATGGGTCAAAGTGGACAAGAGCTACGTGTTCGATGGACCCAACGGCAAAGAGTTGCTGGCCGCCCTGTTCGACGGCCGCAGCCAGCTCATCGTCAAGCATTTCATGTTGGGCCCCGAGTGGAGCGAAGGTTGCGTGGGATGTTCATTCGAAGTGGACCACGTGGAGGGTGCTTTGGTTCACCTCGAACATCATGACGTGAGCTATGTCGCGGTATCGCGTGCGCCGCTGGACAAGATCGAGGCGTTCAAACGCCGCATGGGATGGCAGATCAGATGGGTCTCGTCATACGGCAATGACTTCAATTACGATTTTCATGTGTCATTCACGCCTGAGGAGATCGCCAAGGGCGCTGGCTATTACAACTACGCGACGCGGCCGGTGCCGGTTGATGAAATGTCGGGCCGCAGCGTGTTCTACAAAGATGAGTTGGGACAAGTGTTCCACACCTACTCATCCTATGCCCGCGGCGGGGAAATGTTCCTCACCAGTTATGCGGCACTCGACATTACGCCAAAAGGGCGTGACGAGACGATCAACGGCAATCTCACTGACTGGGTGCGCCACCACGACCGCTATGATGCGGGCGCGTCATGCTGCCATTCAACGGGTGATTAGCAACTGCTCGCGGGGCGGCGGCGGGCGCTTCGTAAGCCGTCGCGCCCGTCGCCATAGGCGGTTAACCCGTGCGGGTCACGCGTGCAGAGTGGGGGTCCATCGTGAAGCTGGCGATGACCGAGCCTTCCTGCGTCGCCAGCGAGAACCCGATGGCGCCATCCGGTGTCGGCTTCACGTCGACCACTTTCCAACTGTGGTTGCCATTCCACAGCAGGAAGGCTTCGGCGATCTTCTGCACGTCGGGCGGGCTAAGCTGACGATCGGCTTGGCGATAGATCAGGGCGAAGGCCCGCAGGCCCTTTGGGCCGCCCATGCGGTGGCGCCAGCCCATCCAGTTGGAATGCTGCATCGGGCCGCCCATCTGATCCGAAGCGCTAGGGGGCGCCGGTTGGGCGTGGGCGATCAAAATGCCGGTGCTGCCAGCGCCGATGAGCAGCACTGCGGCGGCACCAAGGATTAATTTACGCATATCGGTCTCCAAATAAGGGCCGCGGCTTGCGGCGGCACCGAACATGGGAGTGGCACATTGCGGCTTTGTGACAGGGGCGCGACGAAGTGCGACTTAGTGCAAGTGACCCTGCCGAACCGGCCAGGAAGCCGTTATGTTACGAAGCATGGAGCATGTGCCGCATATACTGGTGGTGGACGATGATCGCGAAATCCGCGATCTGCTCGCGCGCTTCCTGGAAGAGAAACACCACATGCGGGTGACCGCAGTGCGTGATACCCGGGAGGCACGGCGCGCCTTTGCCAATGGCCACTATCAACTGGTGGTGCTGGACCTCATGCTGCCGGGGGAGGGCGGCTTGGACTTTGCCCGCTGGCTGCGCGGTCAGTCCGACGTGCCAATCGTCATGCTCACCGCCATGGGCGAGGAAACCGATCGGATCATCGGTTTGGAACTCGGCGCGGACGATTACGTGCCGAAGCCATTCAATCCGCGTGAGCTGCTGGCGCGCATCCGAGCGGTGCTGCGACGAGCCGGCGACGGTGGCGACCATCGTAGCGAACCTGCTGCCCGCAGTCTGAAGTTCGCCGGTTGGACCCTGGAACCGGCTCGGCGCCGGCTGCTCAATCCCGACGGCGCCGAGGTCATCCTCACCGGCGGGGAGTATGACCTGCTGGTGGCGCTGGTCGATCGAGCCAACCGCGTGCTAACGCGGGACATGCTGCTTGACCTGCTGCGCGGCCGTCAGGCCGGCCCGTTCGATCGGGCGATCGATGTCGCCATCAGCCGCCTGCGCCGCAAGCTGGAGGATGACGGCCGTAACGCCCAGCTCATCAAGACTGTACGCGGCGGCGGATACGTTCTGGCGGCGACGGTCGAGCGGGCGTGAGGCTTCGGCTCTGGCCACGCAGTCTCGCCGCTCGCACGGCGACGGTTCTGCTGGTCGGCCTCGCTGTCGTCCAGATTGCCGGCCTCGCCATTCATGCGCTCGACCGCATCGATGTGCAGCGCCTGGCGCAGGCGCGCGAGATTGCCGTCCGTGCAGTCAGCACGTATCGCACCGTTCAGATGACGGCAACGGAGCGGCGCCACGCGGTGTTGGCCGAGCTTGACCGTACGCCTGGTCTTTCCGCGGAACTCACCGAGGATCCGCCGACCGAGGAATTGAGCGAGACGCTACCCATCGAGCAGCGGCTGCTGCGGGTCAATCTGAATCTGGTGCCGTTGATGGGCGTGCCACACTGGCGCGGCCTCCGCATCCTGACCGATGGCCGGAACAACCTCATCGTCATCGGAATGCACCTGCCTTCAGAAAGTCAGTGGCTCAAACTCACCGTGCCATTCGAGCCGCCACGACCATGGCATTCGCCGACCTTTCTCGCCGCCTTCCTGCTCATGACGGCAGCGGCGGCGGCACTGACGCTTTGGGCGGTTCGGCGTCTTACCGCCCCGGTGCGGACCCTCGCCGCGGCAGCCGAGGCACTGGGCCGGGATGTCAATGCGCCGCCACTGCCCGAGGGAGGACCACTGGAGGTTGCCACGGCCGCCGCGGCGTTCAACACGATGGCGGCGCGGATTCGCCGCTTCGTGCAGGACCGCACCGAGCTGCTGACGGCCATCGGTCACGACCTGAGGACACCAATCACGCGCATGAAGCTGCGCGCGGAATTCGTCGACGACGAAGAGCAGCGGGCCAAGATGCTGGCGGACCTGGGGGAACTGGAAGCGATGGTATCGGCAACGCTCGCTTTCGGGCGCGATGCACGGACCACCGAGCCGGTAACATCCCTTGATATGGTTGAGCTGCTGCGCACTGTGCTGGATGAGGCGGCCGACGCTTGGCCAGACATGGCGGATAAGTTGTCCTATGAGGGCCCGCCGCACTTGACCATGCGGGCGCGTCCGCTGGCGCTCAAGCGGGCGCTGGCCAATCTGGTGGCAAACGCCATCCTTTACGGAGGTGGCACGCGCGCGCGGCTGGTGCCTCCCAGCGACGGCGTGGCGGTCATTGAAATCGAGGACGATGGTCCGGGAATACCGCCCAGCGAGCTGGAGCGTGTGTTTGAACCCTTTCACCGCGGCGAGCCGTCGCGCAGCCGGGAAACCGGCGGCGTGGGACTGGGCCTGCCGATAGCTCGCAATATCTTCCGCGCGCATGGCGGCGACGTGACGCTGGCCAACCGCCCGATGGGTGGTCTCAAGGCGACGGTAACTCTGCCGTTCTAGGGAATGAACACCAACCTGTAACCCGCGTCCTGCGATGATGAACCGTACTCGGGGTCTGGAACAGCCGCTGTGCCAGCCCGGAGCGCGTCGTGCGGGCCTTTCCCGGCCAACTGTTCAGGCTGTTGGAAGCCGATGAGCTGGTTTCCGGAGGTGTGAGTTGAGACGTCTGACCATCTTGATCGCGGACAAGTTCCGCCGGCGTGACATTCCGCCGGCGCCACCGCCGCAGACACCGATGTCGACGATAGTGCGCCAGCGCGCCACGAAGATGATGCGCCGCCGCCTGACTGACCGGGTGATCGATGTGTTCAACGAGGCTTTGATTGGCGGCGATTTGGCTACCGCCGAGGAGCTGTTGACCGTCCTCGATGCAATGCACGCGCGTCGTCAGGCCGCGATGGGAGACCGTCGCCTGAGCTACGAGGACGTGGCCGCAGCGCGCCAGGATCTGTTGTCGCGGCGCTCTGAGCGGGAAGCCGCTGCCGCAGTGATGGCAGATCTCGCAGCGGATTAGCGTCCACCGCTGACCCGGTACAGCGCGGCGATGTCGGACTGCGCGACGGGCGCCGGCAGATCGATTTTCTCCGGGTAGAGAACGAGCAGATAATCGAAGCCGCTGAGATCCGGAAGGGCACGAACATCGCCGATCGCTCCCGCCTGCACTGCGAGTTGCGCGTAGGGCGCCAGCGTTCGAACCGGCTGCTGCGACGGATTATCGAACAGAAAGGGCCAGTAGGCGCGGTGCTCGATCAGCAGCAGCGCGGACATGTGCTCGTCAAGCGGCAGATCCAATGACAGGCGGCGGCTGACAGGCCCGTTTCGCCAGCCGCCGGGAACCTCGGCAAGGAACACGCGAGCGCCCGGGGGCACAAAAGCAATCGTGGCGCGCAGATCGGCGAGATCCTGACGATGTTCCCACCAGGCAGCACCGACAACAACCAGCCGCACGGCAAACAGGACGACGAACAATGTGGTCGCGCGGCAACGCGGCAATAGCGCGCCAAACAGCAGGAAACCCAGCATGACCGCGAACCGCGTGTCGAACAGGAATGTGCCCTTCAATGCGTTGGGCGAGGCGATGAACAGCACGGCGATGGCGACGAGTGGGACGGCCGAGCAGACGGTAATGCGGCAACGCCCGAGGATCGCGCAAAGCGACAGAAATCCCGCCACCGTTGCCGCGGTTACCAGGTCGAGCGGCAGGATGTAGTTGGCGAACGGCATCAGCAGCTCGCGCAGCTTGTCATACAGTGACGGCCACGCCGTGCCGGACTCCATGGGTGAGAACGGCGACAGCGCATAGAGCAGCAACGGTCCGGCCAGTACCGGCACGGCGGCCGCGATACGAATCGCCATCGCCTTGAAGTTGTGCCGATGGGCGTACAGCCACTCCAGCTCATAGCCTGCGATCAGCAGCAGGCAGAATCCGACGCTCGTGAGATGGCAAAAGAACAGGCCGATGGCCGCGACGCTGCTAATCGCGATGATGCTGAACGGATGGCGTTCGCGCCATTCGATCCAGCCGGCGGCGACGAGCAACGCCAGACCGAGGCCGGCCACGAAATTCAGGAAGCCAAGCAACAGCGTGCCGTTGTAGGCGATCAGCGCGGACGCGAATGGCCAGAATGAACGCGTGCGGAAAACGACGCGGCTATAGGCGACGGTGCCGAGTACCGGCAGCACGATCGCGAGGCCGATGACAATACGGCCGGCGACATGGACCGGAAGGACGTGCAGCAGCGGCGGCAGGACGAGATCGATGCCCAGGTTCGGAATGATCGCCCACTGCGGCGTATACATCCGCGACAGCACCGGATCGGCTGGGCCAAAGGCCAATACGAACGCGCGTGCGAGATGGTTCGGATAATCCAGCAGCGGCGGTACATCGACCAGCGTCAGCGGTGCCAGCAGCACCGCCAACAACGCTATCCAACCGGCTGCTGCTTTCAGTTGAGCAACAGGTAGATCGCGGCGGTCCATGAGAAATTCGCACCGCCGATACCGCGTCCGTTGCGCGGATCGAAATATTCGCTGAAGCCACTGTTCGCGATCATATCACGCGTGCCCGTGCGCAACGCCTCCGCCATCGCGGTGTCACCCGATGCGGCAAGACCTTCGGCGATCATCCAGTTCACCATGCACCAGACCGGGCCGCGCCAATAGCGCAATGGGTCGAACCTCGAGTCATCGGGCGCGGTTGATGGCACCAGGAAGCCAACATGGCTGGCCCACTGGCGCAGCGTCGCAACCATCGCGCGGCTGCGGTCGGCATCGGCCGCAGCCGCATAGAGCGGCAAGAAGCCCGCCGATGTGGAAGCGTCGATCAACACGCCGCTGATCTGATCGAGTGACAGGAACAGTCCGTGCCGTTCGCTCCAGAGCGTCTCGATTGCCGCCTGCATGCGGTCCAATCGGCTGGTGATCTCGGCAGCGTCGGTCTTTGTGCCGAAACGTGAGGCGAGCATCAGCAGGTCTCGTTCGGCGCGCAGCAGGATGCTGATGGTGCCGACGTCAGCGATGCGGAATGGCGTCGCCGCCAGCATTCTGTCCGGTTGCCAGCCGGCGTCGCGGAACGCATCCACCAGATGGATATAGCGCTGATATTCTTCGCCGCGCGGCCGCATCGATGCATCCACATGCGCCGTATCGCGCCGTTGGATCGGCGTGACAGTGTCGGTCGGCACGCGCGCGAGCGCGGCGTCCCAGGCAGGGCTGTTGTCCATGCCGGTTTCCCAGGGATGCAGCACGGAGACCAGCCCGGTCTCTTGCGGGTCGCGCGCCCGCTGCCACCAGCGATGCGACGCCAACAGCTTTGGGTAGATTGTCGCCACTCGCGCCTCGGCCGCCGCACGGTCGCGCGCAGTGTCGAAAATCCGCAGCACGGTGCTGGCCAGAACCGGAGGCTGGGTAATGCCGGAGGTTGGCGGCGTGTGATGCGTGCCCCACACCGATGGGCCGGGGAAGTAATCATCCGATGGCGCGTGGAACACGATTTGCGGCACCAGGCCATTGTCCCATTGGCCTTCGAGCAGGCGTTCCACTTCCGTCAGCGCGCGTGATTCGTCGAATGTTGCAAAGCCCATCGCGACGAAAGCGGAATCCCAGTTCCACTGGAAAGGGTACAGCCGATCGGTCGGCACGGTATAACCGCCGCGATCGTTGCCCTGCATGATGGCGCGCGCCCGCGCGATGATATCGGTGGTCATGCGCTCTCCAAGGCAACGCCGGTGCTGGCGTCCATCCAGGCAATGCGCTCCAGGTTTGGCCGCAATGTGACGATTTCGCCGGGATGGACGTCGTGATCCGGCGGTATCGCCACCCGCATGCCTTGGCCTTCGGCTTCACCGGTCAGCAGCGTGTGTGGGCCGAGTGGTTCCGGTACCTGCACGCGGAACCGGAAGCCCTGCCCATCACGCGCCAGTTCAAGATCCTCCGGTCGGATCCCCAGTGTCACCTCGCCGCTGCGGTTCGCCGGCGGCGTCAGTGTGAGCGTGCCGAGCCGAACCATGCCATCGCGCACCGGCAGGCGGAGAAAATTCATCGGCGGATTGCCGATGAAGCCGCCGACGAACATGGAGCGCGGATGGCGGTAGATGTCCAGCGGCAGTCCGATCTGCACGATGCGGCCTTCCTGCATGATCGCAATCCGGTCGGCCAGCCCCATCGCCTCGGTCTGATCGTGCGTGACGTACACGGTGGTGGTGCGCGCCTCGGCCAGTACCGCCTTCAGTTCCGCGCGCATCTCCAGGCGTAGTAGTGCATCGAGATTGGACAGCGGTTCGTCCATCAACAGCACAGCCGGTTCCACAGCGAGCGCGCGTGCGACCGCGACGCGCTGGCGCTGGCCGCCCGACAACTGCGCCGGATAGCGATCCAGCAGCATCTCGATGTGCATAAGGTCGGCGGCACGAGCGACCTGGCGACCGATGCGCGCTTTGTCGGCACCAGCCATGGTCAGGCCGAACGCGATGTTGTCGCGCACACGAAGATGCGGAAACACCGCGTAGTTCTGGAACACCATCGCCAGTCCGCGCGAACGCGGCGGCAGACTGGAGACGTCGCGGCCGCCGATGAACACGCGCCCGCTGGTCTGCTGTTCCAGGCCGGCCAGGATACGCAGCAGCGTGGTCTTTCCGCAGCCGGACGGTCCCAGCAAAGCGACGAATTCACCGTCTCGCACATCCAGCGAGACATCGCGCAGCACGGTCTGCGAGCCGAAGGTCTTGTTGACGGATTCGATGCGGATGTCGGCCATCAGTCGGTCCCGCTCATCGGCTGGTAACTCCCCACATGGCGAACAGATAGCGTCGAACGAGGAAGATGAAGAACACCGATGGCAGGATCAGCAGCAGGCCGCCGGCAAGCTGCGATTGCAGCGGTGCCTCTGACAGCAGGGTGAGCAGATAAGCGGTCAGCGTCTTGTTGCGCACCGTCAGCACCGATGCCGCGAACACTTCGTTCCACGAAATCACAAAAGCGAAGATCGCGGTGGCGGCGATGCCGGGTATCGCCAGCGGCAGCACGACGCGACGGAATGCACCGGGGCCAGAGCAGCCGAACACCCAGGCGGCCTCTTCCAATTCGCGCGGGATGCCGAGAAACAGACTGGCGGTGACCAGCACGGCAAAGGGTAATGCGAGCGCGGTGTGCATCAGCGCGACACCGAATACCGTGTCGTAGAATTCCGAGATGCACGAAGCCGACGGCCAGCGGCAGCGCCAGGATGCCAACCGGAAAGGCGCGCGTCATCAGTATCATCAGCCGATACACGTTGGCGCCGCGAAACGCGAAGCGGGCCAGCGCGTAACCGGCGGGTGCACCGAGCAGCAACGACAACACCATGCACAGCACGGCGACTTCGAAGCTGCGCAGCATGGCGGGCCAGAGGCCTTCGATCTGCAGGAAGGCGGAGAAATTGCCGAATGAGAGACCCGTGGGCCAGAACGGCTTCGGCCAGGCATAGACGGAGGATGCACCACCGATTGCACCCAGCGCCACGAGGTATATCGGCACCAGTGTCCATGCACAGATCAGCAGGATGCCTGCGACGAACAGGCCGCGGCGCACGCCGGTCATGCCGGTTCACCCGAGCGCGGCCGCAATGCCAGCAGGATCACCAGCGTCGCGGCGAGCGATATCAGCGTGATGAGCACCGCATAGCAGGCGGCGACGCTATAGTCCTGGTTCTGGTTCTGCCAGAGATAGGCTTGACTGATCAGCACCGGGAAGTTGCGTCCCCCGATGGCAAGTACGACCGCGAACGCTTCGAATGCCAGCACCGTGCGCAGGATCAGTGCGGTCTGAATCGATGAACGCAACAGCGGCAGCGTGACGCGACGGAAGCGCTGCCATGCGGTAGCGCCAAACACGCTGGCGGCTTCCTCGAATTCCTTCGGGATCAACTGCACGCCGGCGACAATGATGACGAACACGATTGCCGTGGCGCGCCAGAACTCGGCGATCAGGATGGCAAGGAACAGCACGCCGGGTGTTTCGTAGGTGAGCCAAGCCTGTGGTGCGGGGATGGCGCCGAGTTCATACAGGACCGTGTTCAGGTAGCCCTTGTCGGTAAGGATCGCGAGCCATACCAGACCCGCTGCGAGATCGGAGACACCCATCGGTATCGTCCAGATCCACAAGATCATGTCGCGCCCCCAGCGCACATGGCGCAGCATCATCGACATACCAAGCGAGGCTGCGAGTTGCAGCGGCACGACACAGATCACCAAGGCAAACGTATTGCGGATCGAGTTGCGGAAATCCAGGTCGCCGACCATCCGCGCGAAGCTGCCAAAGCCAAAGCCCGATGGCGTGGTGAACGCCAGCGCGACAGTTTGCACCAGCGGCACCACGAACAACAGCAGCAGGAACGCGACCGATGGCGCGATCAGCAGATAGGGACGCAGCGTCGTGCCCAATCGGCTTGGCATGCGCTACTGCACCTTGCACGCTCCTTGGCTTGGCGGGTCCGGTGTCCAGCACGGCGCATTCGCCGCGTCGATCACCCGCTGCATGTCGTCACCCTCGCGCGCCAGAACGTCCTTCACCGGCTGATCGCGAAGCACGATCCGCTGGAATGTATCGACGAATACCTTGTCGAACTCACCGCCATGCGAGCCAAGGCCGATCGGCAACAGCGTCGGCAACGCGTCCGAAGCTGCCTGCTGTTGCTGCACCGCCTGGGCCTCCAGCTTCAGCCCGACATCCAGGTCTTCCGGCAAAGCGACCTTCACCACCGGGAAGAAGCTGCTGGCACGCAGCGTGGCGATCTGGGTTTCCGGCTTCAGCAGATAGTCGATGAGCTGCACGGCGTCGGCCTTGTTCGGCGCGGTCTTGGGCACTGCGACACCAACCAGCACGGGCATGAAGCTACGCCCCTTCGGGCCCGCCGGGGCAGGGAAGGCGACGAAATCGTCCGGCTTGTTGCGGAACGCATTCTGCAGGCGAGCGACATGGTCCCACGCGATCAGCACATCGCCAGACAGCAGTGGTTCCTGCATGAAGTTATAGTTTGTCGAATTGGGATTGACATGCTTCCACAGCGCCTTGAACGACTCCCACATCGCCGCGGCATCGGCTGACCTGTACTGCGTCACCACGCCGTGCGTGTAGGACGGCAGCAGATATCCCTCCAGGAAGCGTGCCATCAGGCCCGTGGGACCGGCAGGGAAGCCAAGCACGCGCTGGTTGGTTGCCTTCTCGGCATTGGCGGCCCACTGCGCCAGCTGATCATAGGTTAGCGTCTCAAGCTTGGCGCCCTGCGGCAGATACTGCAGTGCCTTCTTGCTGGCAGCCATGATGTAGGTCGCCTGCATCCACGGCACGTACATCAGATGATCGGTGCCAAGATGCGCAAGCTTGGTGATATCTGCCGGTACACCTTGCTGGGTGACCATGGCATTGGCTTCATCCACCGGCTGCAGCATCGGCACCAGCGGTGCCAATTCGCCGTGCAGCGCGCCAACCAGGCTGATCGTGTGCGCACCCTGTTCGTCGGCCTGCAGATGCACGGGCAATTGCGGCGGCTCTTCCGGCACGTAGGTCACCGGCTTCGGCGCGTTCTTCAGGATCAGCGTGCGCGCCTTGGTCGCTTCCTCCAGCGGCCGCATCTGCGTCGAGAGGAATGTCAGGTCATCCGCGCGTGCCTGGCCGAGCGCGAGGCAGGTGAGAATTGTGCCGGCCAGTAGTGCCAATGGCTTGTTCATGCTTTCCTCCCAAGGCGCGTCTTCGTTTGCGGGGTGCCGGTCCATCGGACTGGCGCGCGATCAGCCGCGCCGTCCAGACTTCGGCAAGCGTCGATGGTGATGCGCCGTCCAGCAATGCAAGCAGCATCTCCACCAGCCGCTGCGCCATCCGCGCTATCGGCTGCTCGAGCGTGGTGAGCGGCGGATCGGTGTATTTGGCCATCGGCAAATCGTCGTAGCCAATGACCGATATATCGCGGCCGGTGCGCAAGCCGGCGGAAGCCAGTGCATGCAGCGCGCCGACAGCCATACGATCGGTGGCGCACAGCACTCCGGTCGGCGGGCGCGGCTGCGCCAGCAGTTGATGCATCAGCCTGAAGCCACTCTCCTCGGTCGCTTCTGCTTCAAGCACCGTGCCAGGCGGCAAACCGGCATCCGTGAGTGCCTTGCTCCAACCGGCGGCACGGTGATGCGCGAACATGTAGTGCGCGGGCGCGTTGATCAGCGCGATGTTAGTATGGCCGAATTCAATCAGCCGCCGCGTGGCCTCGGCAAAGGCGGCCTCGCCGTCAACATCCAGAAAGGCGAACGCGTTGCCGGTTTCGCTGCGTCCATGCGCGACGAAGGGCACGCATCGATCCTGCAGGTAGCGGATGCGCGTATCGTCACGCCGCGTGCGCGCCAGCACGATGCCATCGACGCGGTTGTGCTCCGCCAACTGACGGTAGGCATGCAGTTCCGCGTCGCCCGGCGGCGCGCCCATCAGGACGAGATCCAACCCGGCGCGAGACAGCAATGGCCCGATCGCGCCGAGCATCGCCAAGAAGAACTGGTCGAAGGTACCTTGCTCGGCCGGCACGACGATACCGACGGTCCCGCTGCGGCCGGTGCGCAGCCGGCGCGCGACAGGATTGGCACGATAGCCGGAACGCGCGGCCTCGCGTTGGACGCGTTCGCGCGTCGCTGCGGCCACGTCCGGATACCCGGCAAGCGCGCGCGAGACCGTGGTGACCGACAGCCCAAGGTTATTCGCCAGGGTGCGGATGGACATTCCGCGGCGCTTCGCTCCAAAACGTTTTGGCTTTCCCCGAAGTCTTGGCCATGCGAGGCTTTACTGTCAATCGGGAGAGCTAGCCGTGAGCACTGATTACCAGGTTGGCCAGAGCGACCAGCGTCCCTGGGGGACGTGGGAAATTCTCGCCGTGGGCAGTGGCTACGCAGTGAAGCGGATCGTGGTGAAGCCGGGTCAGCGGTTATCGTTGCAGCGCCACAAATTCCGCGGCGAACATTGGGTGGTGGTCGCGGGCGAGGGCCGCGTGACACGCGACTCCGAGGTACTGACCGTGAACTCCGGTGAGCACGCGTTGATCGGCCACGGCGCGGTTCACCGGATCGAAAATCCTGGTGCGGTGGATCTGGTGTTCATCGAGGTGCAGCACGGCGAACGGCTCGAGGAAAGCGACATCGAGCGGATCCAGGACGATTACGGGAGGACAGCATGAAGTTGCATGAATTCCGCGCGTCGGTGGCTCAGGATACCCCGCCAGACGGCATCAGCCTCGCGTTGCAGACCCTGTGGTGGGACGCCAAGGGCGATTGGGATCGCGCGCATCAATGCGCGCAGCAGGACGAGGGCAAGACCGGCTCCAGCGTCCACGCCTATCTGCATCGCAAGGAAGGCGACATGCGCAACGCGGGCGGCTGGTACAACCGCGCCGGTCGCGAGCCGCCTACGGTTCCGCTGGAAGATGAATGGACATCGCTGGCAGAAGAGATGCTTGGGCTGCAAGCGACCGGGAGGCAGTGATGGACGCCGATGCCAAGAAGACGACACTGCGCATGATTCCGTACGGCCTATACGTGCTCACCGCGGATGATGGCAAAGGCACTGTCGGCGCCGCCACGGTGAACTGGGTGACGCAGACTGCCTTCAATCCACCCATCGTCGTGGTGGGTGTGAAGGCCGACAGCGGAGCTTATGCGGCGCTGAAGACCGCCGGCACGTTCGCTCTCAACATGCTCGGCAAGGAACACAAGAACCTTGCGTTTGCGTTCTTCAAGCCGGCCAAGCTGGAGAACGGCACGCTGTCGGGCCAGCCGTTCCTGCGCGGCGCGACGACCTCGCAGCCGATACTGGACGCGGCAATCGGCGCGGTGGAGTGCCGCGTCAAGACGATTGTCGAGGAAGGCGACCACCATATAGTGGTGGGCGAAGTGGTGGATGCGCACCTGCGTCATCCACCGGCAGGACGCCCGGATGCGGCAATCCTGGAGATGAAGGACCTTGGGGACAATGTTTTTTACGGCGGCTGAGCACGCCACCATCGAACATCGGAGCAAGCCATGATCAGCAAATTTGCCACTGTCTATGCCGGCCACGTCGATCTTTCGGATCGCGGCCAGGACGCCACGCCGGCGAACGAACGCCGCTACTCCAACACGCATCTGGCGAGCGTGTTCGACAAGACCACGGCGATCGCGCGCGTGATGGACGAGAGTGGCTTCGACACGCTGTGGCTGGCGGAGCATCACTTCCAACCGGAAGGCTACGAGGTCATCCCAAATCTGATGATGGTGGCGGTGCATCTGTGCCACCTGACCAAGAACCTTCGCATCGGATGCGGCTTCAACATCACACCGATGTGGCATCCGCTACGGCTGGCCGAGGATTTTGCCACCGCCGACATCATGACCAAGGGACGCACGATCTTCGGCGTGGGCCGTGGGTATCATACGCGCGAGGTCGAGACGTTCGGTGCGCCGATGCTCGATCAGAATGCCAATCGCGAGCTGTTCGAGGAACAGGTCGAGATCATCTTCAAGGCGTTCAACAATGAGACGTTCTCGCACGAAGGCAAGCACTACAAGCTGCCGCCGGAAGTGCCGTATCGCGGCTACACGCTGAAGGATCTGACATTGGTGCCACGCCCGGTGCATCTCCCGGTCGAATGCTGGCAGCCGGTGGTCAGTGCATCAGCGCGCGGGCTCGACTTCATGGTCAAGCACAACATCAAGGGTGCCGTCGGCGGCGGCGCCGCGACGATGGAGCGCGGACCGATCGCAGCCTTCCAGGAGGCAGGACACCGGGCCGGCAAGGACTGGAAGCTCGGCGAGAATTTGATGATCGGTATCGTCATCCATCTGGCAGATTCGAAGGCGCAGGCTCTGAAGGAGATCACGCCGCTCTACGAAGAGCACGCCAAGATGTTTGCGCCACTCGGCTTCATGCCGGGCATGACGAAGGAACAGATTGAAGCTGTCGGCCGTCGAGGCGGTTGGTACAGCGCTGGCGTGCCGAAGGTGGAGCATTACGTCGATATGGGTGGTTGGTTCGCCGGCACGTCCGAGGAACTGGTGGCGTTCCTGAAGAACCTCGAGGCGCGATATCCAGGGCTGGAGCACATCAACCTGTCGATGCCGATGGGCACACCGCAGTCCATCATGCTGGATCAATATCGCCGCGTCGCAGCCGAGGTGATGCCGCACTTCGGGCACTGAATGCGTCTCACCGCTGCGCTGTTGACGGCTCTGCTGTTTGCGGCGCACGCGGCGTGGGCGGATTGGCATAATGCGGTCAAGGTGATCGCTGACGGCCGCTTCAGAGTCGCGACGCCGGCTGGCAACGGCGAGGTGCCGATATATGTGTCGGCCGATTGGTCTCATCCATTGCCTGGAATTCGCCGGGTGGTGATCGTCATGCACGGCATCGGCCGGGACGCGGACGCGTATATGCGCACGGGATTGGCGGCGCGCGATACCGCTGGTGGGGAAGGGCAGGCGAGCCTGCTGATCGCGCCGCAGTTCCTTGCCGATGTTGATGTGACGACTTGGCGGTTGCCCGCGACGGTATTGCACTGGGATGCAGGCAATTGGGCGGCTGGAGAGCCGGCGCACGGGCCGGCGCCACTCTCCACATTCGATGTGTTCGACGCTCTGCTCATGCGCCTCGCCGATCGCACAGTGCTGCCTGATCTGACGACGGTGGTCATTGCTGGCCATTCCGCAGGCGGGCAGGTGGTGCAGCGCTATGCCGTCGTTGGGCGTGGCGACGTAGCGCTGCTGGTGCGCGGGATTCACCTGCGCTACGTCGTCGCCAATCCGTCATCCTATCTGTACCTGTCGCCGGATCGGCCGGAGAAGGTTGATGCAGCTTCCTGCCCACTGCTCAACCGATGGCGCTATGGCTTAGAAGCTGCGCCGCCCTACGTTGGCGCGACCGCCGGGTTGGAAACGCGATACGCCGCGCGCGACGTGGTCTATCTGCTCGGCACCGCGGACGTTGACCCGCGTCATCCAGACCTGGAAACGGGCTGTGCCGCCGAGGCAGAAGGTGCCTATCGTCTGGTACGGGGCACCAACTACTTCGCCTATATGAAGGCGCGGCATCCACAAGGATTGGTTCAGCGAATGGCACTCGTGCCGAACGTCGCGCATAGCGGCGGCCGCATGTTCCGTTCTGTGTGTGGGCTCGCCGCACTGTTCGACCGGCCGGGCTGTTCCGGTCTGTAGCGATTTATATTCAATTATCTCGCCGCATGACAACGCCGAAAGCGCGGCTTGTCAGCGTCGCACAAGCGGCATCAAATCGCCGCACCCAGCCGGAGGCAGGACGATGCAACCGAGCCCGTTTGATCTGAAGGTTCCAGACGCCGATATCGCCGATCTGCGCGACCGGCTCGCTCGGACACGGTTCCCCGATCAGGCGCCGGGTGAACCTTGGGCATATGGCGCGAACGTCGAATATCTGCGTGGCTTGGTGGAATATTGGCGCAACAGCTTCGATTGGCGCGCCGCGGAGGCACGCCTGAATGCGCTGCCGCAATACAAGGCGGCGTTGCACGATATCGACGTGCATTTCCTGCACGTACCGGGCAAAGGTCCACACCCCTATCCGCTGCTGCTGATGCACGGTTGGCCGGGCTCGGTGTACGAGTTCCTCGATTTGATTCCGCGGCTGACCGATCCGGCGAGTTTCGGTGGCGATGCGGCGGATGCATTCACTGTCGTCGCGCCGTCTCTGCCGGGCTACGGTTTGTCGTTCAAACCTGGGCAAAAGCGTTTCGGCGTCGAGGAAATGGCTGATTGTCTGGCCGATCTGATGACCGGGTTGGGGTATTCGCGGTTCGCCGTACAGGGCGGCGACTGGGGTGGGTTTACCGCGGCGCGTCTCGGTTATGCGCATCCCGACAAAGTCCTTGGCATCCACGTCAACCTGCTTGCGGTGCGCCGGGACCCGGACATGCTGGCCAATCCAACACATGAAGAGCGCGAGTTTCTCCAGCAGCTCAAGGATTGGCTGAAGGAAGAGACCGGCTATCAGTGGATCCAGGGAACGAAGCCACAGACGCTGAGCTTTGGCCTGACTGATTCTCCCGCTGGTTTGGCGGCGTGGATCATTGAGAAATTCCGTGCATGGTCCGACTGCAATGGCGATCTGGAAAGCGTGTTCACACGCGACCAGCTGCTGGCCAATATCAGCCTGTATTGGTTCACCGGGGCGATCGGTTCCTCGTTCTTCCCGTATTATTTCCGCATTCATCGTCCATGGCCGATACCGGACGGTGGCACGGTCGCGGTTCCGACTGGTTACTGCGAGTTCCCGTTTGAGATGTTGCACCCGCCGCGTTCGCTGGCCGCGCGCACATTCACCGACATTCAGCGCTGGACAGTCATGCCGCGTGGTGGACACTTCGCAGCGATGGAACAGCCGGACGCACTCGCGAACGAGGTACGCGCGTTCTTCCGGCCGCTGCGGCGGTGAAACGCCGCTTTACCGAGTGGGCCGGCTGCGCTATACCAAAATTGGGACAGTCGCCCGGAGTGGCAGGTTCTGCAGTCTCTCGGCGGGGCGACGACCGAGGAGAGGAATGATGGCGAGCGCGACAGTCACCGATATGCGCGGCGAAATAAAGGATGATGCTGAGTCCATCTACTTGATGGATCATCCTGACTCGGATGAAGAAATTCCCATTCTTGACCTGACGCCTTATTTGAAGGGTGAGCCCGGCGGGCGTGAAAAGGTCGCGGCTCATCTACGTGAGATTTCCATGACTGTCGGCTTCTTCTACCTGAAGGGGCACGGGATACCGCGTGAGGTGCTCAATGGTGTGTTCGCCGAGTCAAAGCGATTCCACGCATTGCCGGCCGCGGTGAAGAACGCCATTCCTTACGTTACGACGGACAGCTTCAGTTCCGGTTACCAGCCTGCCTTGCAGGAAAAGGGTCGGACGAATTCCAACATCATCACCAACGCCAAGCCCAACCTCTACGACAAGTTTTCGATCAACCGCGAAGGCGGTTCGGCCGGCGCGAGCGCGCCGATGACGCCGGCACGCAAGGATCCGAATCTCTGGCCTGACAATCTGCCGGGATTCCGCGACGTCGTCACCGACTATCACCACCGCATCGAAAAACTCGCTCGCAGCTTCCTGCCGTTGTGGGCGACGTCGCTCAAACTGCCGGTGGACTACTTCGAGAAGTACTTCCTGACGCCGCACCTGCTGATGTCGCTGCTGTATTATCCGCCGCAGAAGGACATCGGGAATCGCCAGTACGGGATCGCGCCACATACCGACAATAGCCTGATGACGTTCCTCGCGCAGTCAGATGTTTCCGGCCTCGCGGTGCGCATGCCGTCGGGTCATTGGCGTGCGGTTGACATCATTCCCGGCACGTTGCTGGTGAATACCGGCAACCTGATGGTCCGTTGGACGAACGGGGAGTATCTGTCCACCAAGCACCGTGTCATCAACACCAACGACGTTGATCGCTATTCGATCCCGGTGTTCTTTGGGCCGAGCGGCGATGCCCTGATCGAGTGTCTGCCGACGTGCCAAGGTCCCGATCGGCCGTCACAATACGAACCGATCACCTATCTGGCGCTGCGCCAGTGGTACTACGCGACCTATGACTGAGATTGCGCCACAAGCGATCTCGCGGCGTCGGGCCTTGCGTCTCGTCGCAGCCGCAGGAAGCGTCGTCTCCGGCAAGGTTTGGGCGCAATCAGCGTCTGGGCAGGGTCTGCTTGCGAAGTTGCAGTCCGACAAGAAAGCGCGGGTCGGCGTTGCCAATCAGATCCCCTACAGCGCATTGAACCCAGATGGCTCGCTCACCGGCGCGGCACCGGACGTCACCAAGGTGATCATGGGGCGGCTTGGCGTCCCCGAACTCGAGGGTTTCATCGCAACGTATGGCCAACTGATTCCCGGCATGATGGCCGGGCGGTGGGACTTTGTCGCCGCATCACTGACGATAACCAAGGCGCGGTGCGCCCAGGTGCTGTTCTGCGATCCGCTGGTATACGATGGTGACGTGATTGTCGCGCTTAAGGACACTCAGCCCGCGCCCACGGCACGCATTTCCGACTTGGCGAAGATCGGCGCGGTTGTCGGCTGCCAGGCTGGGGGTGCTGACTATCGTGCCATCATTGCCGCCGGCGTCTCGCCGGACAACATTCGCCAGTTTACCAACGATCCGGCAATTATGGATGGCGTGCTGGCGAGGCGCGTGCAATACGCGGTGATGTCAAACTCACCGGCGCGTGCGTTGATAGCGCAACGGAATCTCGACGTGCAGACTGCCTATCCCGTCGAGGACGTTGAAGCGCTCGGCTCCGGCTGCGCCTTTCGCAAGGACGATACCGACCTGTACGGCGCGTATGAGAAAGAACTGCACGCCATGCGGGTTTCGGGTGAGCTCAAGTCAATCCTGCAAAAATACGGGTTCGAGTTGCCGCCCGAGAAGATGACGGCCGAGTTCGTCTGCCGCTGATGCCTGGCTGGGAATGACCGCGCCCAGGTCTCTCTGGGACTATCTCCCATTCCTGCTGATGGGAATCCCGGTCACCTTGGAGGTGACTTTCCTTGCCATGGCAGTTGCCATTCCGGTTGCCGTGCTTCTGGCGCTCGGCCGCAATTCCAGTCATGCCTGGCTACATTGGCCAGCGGGTTTCGTCATCGAGCTGTTCCGTGGCAGTTCGGCGCTGGTGCAGTTGTTCTGGGGGTTTTACGTACTGCCTTTCTTCGGCATCAACCTGCCAGCACTCGCTGCGGGCGTGATGGTACTCGGCCTGAACGAAGGCAGCTATTTTTCCGAGGTGGTTCGTGCCGGCATCAATGCGGTTGCGCCTGGCCAGCGCGAGGCAGCAGTAACCCTCGGCCTCTCCCCTGTATATCGCTTCTTTCGGATCACGCTGCCGCAGGCGCTGCCGGTGATCATCCCGCCGTTTGGCAATGCGCTGGTGACGATGCTTAAGTTCACCGCATTGGTTTCTCTTGTTACCATTCAAGATCTGTCGTTCCGAGCCAACCTCGTCGGAACATCGCTTGGCCGCAGCGGACCGGTCTACGGCCTGATCATCATCATCTACTTCGTGTTGGCACTGGCCCTGGGCGGTGGCGCAAAGCTGCTGGAGCGCTGGGTGAATTGGCGTACTGGGCGGCATGCCGCTCTTGCACCAGGGACCGCTTACTCCACGGTGCCTGAGTGGGCACTAGGGGGCGGACGGTGAGCGGCTTCTCCTGGGACTGGAGCTTCGCCTGGTCGATCATCCCGCAGCTCTTGGCCGGCATCAAGATCACCATCCTCGCGACGCTCTTGGGATCGATCGTATCTTTTGTGCTGGGCCTCGTGTGGACGCTTGTTCGCCTTGCACGGATCGCTTACTTCAGCACCGCGGTCGAATGGATGGTGCAGTTCATCCGCGGCACACCGCTACTCGTTCAGCTATTTTTCTTGTTCTACATAATTCCCGACTGGGGCATTTCGTTATCCGCATTCGCAACCGGTGTGCTGGGTATCGGCCTGTTCTATAGCTGCTACACGACCGAAATCTATCGTGCCGGGATCGAGCATTTGCCGGCTGGACAGTGGGAGGCGGCACTCACCCTCGGCCTGCCGGTACGGCGGGTGTGGTTCGGTATCGTGCTGCCGCAGTCAATTCGCACGATATTGCCGGTGCTCGGCAATCAGGTCATCGGAATGTTCAAGGAGACCTCGCTGCTCTCGACCATCACGGTGCTGGAACTCCTGGCGCAGGCGTCCAATATCGGCTCTATCAACTTCCGCTATGTCGAACCGTTGACGATGGCTGGTGCATTCTACTTCGTCATCAGCTACGCTGCGGCAAGAGTGCTGCGCAAGGCAGAGGCCACTCATGCAATCCATGCCTGAGCCGATCGCGATCGAGCGGCGCGTGGACAGCAGCCCTGCACCTGTGCCTTCGCTGCTCGCGATGCGAGGAATCAGCAAGAGCTACGGCGAGCGCAGGATCCTAGATAGGGTGGATCTGGATCTTGCCGCACGAGAGAAGGTCGCGCTGATCGGTCCCAGCGGATCCGGTAAAACCACGATCTTGCGCCTGGCAATCGGTTTGGTGAAACCGGATACCGGCACGATCATGATCGATGGCGAGTACCTCTGGCACGAGCAGAGGCCGGATGGGTTGCGGCCAGCCGGCGAGCGCCAGGCCCGTAAGGCACGGCGGGCGATGGGCATCGTTTTCCAGCAGTTCAATCTGTTTCCGCACATGACCGCGCTTCAAAACGTACGGGAACCGCTCGTGCACGTCTTGGGCTTGTCACGCGAAGAAAGCGAAGCGCGCGCCGCCGATCTGCTGGGCAAGGTGGGGCTGCGTGATCACCTCTACAAGCGGCCGGCCCAGTTATCCGGCGGGCAGCAGCAACGCGTGGCGATAGCGCGGTCGCTGGCCCTACAGCCGAAGATCATGTTGTTCGACGAAGTGACGTCGGCACTGGACCCCGAACTCGTCGGCGAAGTACTGCGGATCGTGCGCGAACTGGCACATGCCAGCGACATGTCCATGCTGGTGGTGACACACGAGATCAGCTTCGCTGCGGATATTGCGGACCGTGTGCTGATGTTTGATGAAGGACGGATCGTTGAAGAGGGATCACCGGCTCGGGTGTTGAAGGATCCCGCCAACCCGCGCACGCGGCAGTTCCTGCGCGCCATCCTGGAGCGCTGAGGCATGTCGAAGCTGACTGTCAGCCTGGCCGCCTGCGACTACGATCGAACCCGCGCGCTGTTCAACGGTACCTGTCCCAATACGCGGCTGCGAGGTCATCCCGGTGGCGATGGCGCCGGAGGAGGCATTCCATCGTGCGTTCCGCTACCAGGAGTTCGATATCACCGAGCTGTCGCTATCGAACTACATGAATGTGACGGACCGCGGCATCGGTCATTATGCCGCGATCCCTGTGTTCCCCTCTCGGCTGTTCCGGCACTCCTCGATCTATGTTCGTGCCGATCGCGGGATCGAGCGGCCAGAAGATCTACGAGGCAAGCTCGTTGGTGTGCCAGAATATCAAATGACCGCCGCAGTGTGGATACGCGGCATCCTGCAGGACGAATACGGCGTGCGCCCAGCGGACATGCGCTGGCGCAATGGCGGCCTGGAGCAGGCCGGCCGTAAGCAGAAGGTTGCCCTTGAGCTGCCGAAGGACGTCGAGCTGCGCGAACTGTCTGCCGGAGAGACTCTTTCCGAGTGCCTGAACGACGGGAAGCTTGATGCGGTGATCTCTGCTCTGGCGCCATCCTGCTTTCGGCGCAATCCAATGGTGTGCCGCTTGTTCCCTGATTACCGTGCCGCGGAGGAAGCCTACTACCGGCGCACGGGCATCTTTCCAATCATGCACGTGGTTGGCATTCGCAAGAGCCTCCTGGAAAAACACCCCTGGCTTGCCGTGAACACTTACCTCGCATTTCTTGAGGCAAAGCGTTTGTGCTATCGCGACATGGAGAAGATCGGCCACGTGTTCACCACACTCCCATGGCCGGTGGATGAATTGGAACGGGCTCGCGCCTTGATGGGTGAGGACTTCTGGAGCTATGGCGTGCAGCAGAACATGCGCGAGATCGGCGCCGTCACGCGCTATGCTTTCGAACAAGGGCTTACCAGCCGTCGTCTGACCGCTGAAGAGCTCTTTGTCGCGTCGACTTTCGACCTGGCCAAGGTGTGATCATCAGCACCATGGCCGCCAACACCGTACTGACGTCGCTGAGCACGGGGCGGATTGCAGACCACACCGCTTCGGGACATTGGCGCGATCAAACGATCTATATGGAGGCGGCTGCGCACGCCGCTCGCACGCCGGACGCCTTTGCGGTTCGCGATGCCGTGCGCCGACTGACCTATCGAGAACTGATCGATGCGGCAGATTGTCTGGCCGGCGACCTCGCAGCGAAGGGTGTTCGTCCCGGCCAGCGCCTTGCCGTCTGGCTACCGAGCCGCGTGGAGACGGCCATTGCGGTGCTTGCGTGCTCACGCAACGCCTACGTCTGCTGTCCGTCACTACATCGCGACCACACCGTGGCGGATGTCCGGTCGCTGCTCGAGCGGATGCGTGCGGCGGCGCTGATTGCTCAGGTCGCCTACGGTGCCGACGGCGAGCGCCACGATGTGTTTGCAATGGCCGCGGACTTGCCGTTTATCCGTGCGATCTATCATGCGGATGCCGTGTGGTGCGGACCTTCGGTCATTGGCCCACCCAGCCACGATCCGAATCGCGTCATGTATCTGCCCTTTACATCCGGCACGACTGGCGAGCCGAAGGGCGTCATGCACAGCGACAATACATTGTTGGCGAATGCTCGCGTGCTGGCCGCTGACTGGGCATTTGGGCATCAGTCGGTGATCTATACTTTGAGTCCGCTTAGCCACAATCTTGGGTTTGGCGCGATGATCGCAGCGCTTGCGGTGGGTGGCGAACTTGTCGTGCATGACCTGCCGCGTGGTGACAGCCTGCTGGATCGGCTGGTCGAGACCGGCGCGACGTTCCTGTTTGGCGTCCCTACGCACGCGATCGATCTCCTGACCGAGATGAGGATACGTGGGTCGGACACACTCGGGGCGGTCAAGGGTTTCCGCATATCCGGCGCGGCTGCGCCAGCCTCCGTTCTGGCTGAACTGATGCGTCGAGGCGTTATGCCGCAAAGTGGCTATGGCATGACCGAAACATGCTCCCACCAATACACGTTGCCGACAGACGACCCAAGGCTGATTGCCGAGACATGCGGCCGATCATGCTCTGGTTATGAGATTCGTATATGGGATCAGCAGAACCCTGATATCGAAGTACCCGTCGGTGAGGTAGGCCAGATCGGCGGGCGCGGCGCGAGCCTGATGCTGGGTTACTTTGACGATCAGATTGCAACAGAGCAGTCATTCAACGCATCCGGTTGGTTCATGACCGGCGACCTTGGTTGGATGGATGAGAACGGTTTCCTTCGTATCGTTGGCCGGAAGAAAGACATCATTCTACGAGGCGGTCACAACATCTACCCGGCGCGCATCGAGGCGCTCGCGGCGCGGCATCCAGGAATCGACAAGGTCGTGGCATTTCCTGTGACTGATGAACGGCTGGGTGAGCGTGTCTGCCTCGCCGTCGTGACCCGCGAGGGCCACGATGTGCAACCTGACGAGCTGTTGCTGCACCTCGATGACGCCGGGCTCTCGCGTTACGATATGCCGGAATACATGCTGTTTCTCGATGCGCTGCCGCTGACGGCGAGTGGCAAGATTACCAAGCGAGAATTGGTCAAGGCGGTCGAGGAGGGCCGGCGCATGCCTATTGCCGTGCGGTATCAGCGTCCCTTCAGCTTGAGCGCTTGACGTGCGCGCTATGCAGATTGCCGAATTCGGCCCAGTCGAGTCACTGAAGCTGGTGAGCGTGACTGATCCAAAGCCACGTCCGCACGAGGTCGTCGTTGCCGTACATGCGGCGCCGGTGAACTTCGTCGATACACTGGTGGTCAGCGGCGCATACCAATTCTTGCCGCCGCTGCCATTCACGCCTGGCAAAGGACCGGCCGGTGTGGTCGCTGCCGTCGGCTCCGAGGTTACGAATCTGCAAGTTGGTGACTGCGTCCTGGCCATGGCAGAGCAGGGTGGCTATGCCGAGCAGGTCGCCATTGCGGCGGATCAATGCTATCGCCTGCCGCACGGACTGTCATTCGAGCAGGCGGCCGGCATGGGCGTCGCGTTTGACACCGCGTGGTGCGCGTTGCGCGATCGCGCGCGGCTGCAGTCAGGCGAAACGGTGCTCGTTCTTGGAGCCTCCGGCGCCGTTGGCTTTGCCGCCGTACAATTGGCGAAGGCAATGGGTGCGAGGGTGCTGGCGGGCATTGCACGTCCCGGCAAGGCAACCGAAGTGCGGCGTGCCGGCGCCGATGCAATTGTCGATCTGTCCGCACCAGACTTGCGCGATAGTCTACGTGCACAGGTCTACCAATTCACCAATGACCAAGGTGCCGATGTGGTGCTGGATCCACTCGGGGGCGATGTGTTCGATGCCGCATTGCGCGCGATGGCGTGGCGGGGCCGACTTGTTGTCATAGGGTTCGCTGCCGGGCGCATCCCATCGGTGAAGGTCAACTATCTGCTGCTCAAGAACATCGAAATCAGCGGCTTGCAGATCAGCGACTATCGCAAGCGTCGACCAGACATGATGGCCGCATGCTACGCCGAGCTATTTGACTGGTTCAGCGCGGGCAAGTTGGTGCCGCTCGAGGTCGACAAATATCCATTGGACCGCGCGGCTGAAGCGTTGGCGGCAGTGCGTGATCGGCGGGCCAAGGGCCGCGTCGTGCTGACTGTCCGCGAAGCATGAAGCCGGCGCCTTTTGCCTATCATGCGGCACGAACGGTGGATGAGGCCGTCACGCTGCTCGCTGATTTTGGTGACCAAGGCGGCCGAGTGATAGCCGGCGGACAGAGCGTCGTCCCGATGATGGCGTTCCGACTGGCGCGGCCGAGTCACTTGATCGACATCAACCGCATTGCCGCTCTGGACCACCTGGTGGTGGAGGATGGGTGGCTCCACATTGGTGCAACGGTGAGGCATGCGACATTGGAACGCATGACGGCCGGTGGCACGCTTGGGCAACTTCTCAGCGAGGTCGCCCACTCGATCGCGCATAAACCAATCCGCAACCGCGGCACGTTCTGCGGTAGCATCGCGCACGCGGATCCGTCCGCCGAGTGGGGTCTGTTGACTGCGACCCTCGGCGCGGAGGTCATTGCTTGCAGCGTGCGGGGATATCGCACCATCCCAGCGACAAACTTCTTCCTGGGTGCCATGACGACGGCGCTCGCGGCCGATGAACTCATCACTGAGTGCCGCCTCAAACTTCTGCCGGACGAGACCCGATTCGGGTTTTACGAAGTGAGCCGGCGAGCAGGGGATTTCTCGCTGGCCGCCGCGCTCGTCTTGTATCGGTCGGTTGATGGACGCATGGCGGAGCCTCGGTGCGGTATCGGCGGCGTCGAGCCGGTTCCGCGTCGCTTGGCGCTCGTGGAAGCGATCCTGGCGGAGAGCGAGCACAACGCCGAGACATTCGAAGCGGCAGCCGAAGCCGCCGCCTCGACCGTCGATCCAATGCAAGATCCTCAGAACACCCCAGCTTTCCGGCGCCAGCTTGTGCAAGCCGTCGCGCGGCGGGCCTTGGAGCGAAGTGTTCGGTGAACCAAAAAGTCGATGTCGAACTCGACGTAAATGGGCAGCGGCATCGGCTGTCACTGGAGCCGCGCCTGACCTTGGCTGATGCGCTACGTGACCAGTGCGGCCTGACCGGGACACACCTGGGCTGTGAGCATGGCATGTGCGGCGCATGCACGGTCATGGTCGATGGACAGGCAATGCGCTCATGTCTGATGTTCGCAGTCCAGGCAGAAGGCAGCCGGATCGTCACAGTAGAGGGGATCGGGCGGCCCGGGGCCCTGCATCCACTGCAGAGTGCTTTCATCGAGCATCATGCGCTGCAATGCGGCTTCTGCACCGCAGGATTCTTGATGCTCGCGATGGCGACCCTGCAGGAGACGCCTGATATCGATGATGTCGCCCTGAAGGAGATATTGGCGTCCAACCTGTGCCGCTGCACCGGCTACAAGAACATCCTGACGGCAGTGAAAGCTGCCGCAACGCAGATGAAGACAACGCAATGAAGGCGCCGTACGAGCGCCCTGCGTTCGAGAAGGGCAAGACGCGCACCCTCGGTCATGCTGTGCCTCGCATCGAGGACCTGCCGCTGGTGACGGGGCTCGGGCGCTATGTCGCGGACCTGAACTTCCCACGACAACTGCATATGCGCATTGTTCGCAGCAGTCTTGCGCATGGCCGCATCACGGGCATCACTATCGATGCGGCGCTTGCGTTGGACGGCGTGGTTGCGATCTGGACGCACGCTTCGATCGCCGATTTGCCGCCGATTGACTTCCGTGATCCAGCTGCCGAAGTCCTGAAGCCATACCGGCAGCCTCTGCTTGCCATCGATCGTGTGCGCTATGTGGGCGAGCCAGTGGCTGCGGTGTTCGCCGAGTCACCCGCAATTGCGGAAGATGCGGCGGAATTGGTGCTGGTGGAACTCGACGATCTGCCGCCGGCGCTTGATGCGAATGACCCCACGCCGGAGTTTGCGCCGGGCGTCAGCGCGGAAGCGCTCGTGCTGCGCCAAAGCTACGGCGACATCGAGGCGGCATTTCGCGACGCCCACTGCATTGTCGAGGCCGAACTGTCTGTTGGCCGCCATACCGGCATGCCGCTGGAATGCCGTGGTGCAATCGGCCGTTACGACGCCGCCTATGACATCGTTGAGCTCTGGGGTGCGGCAAAGGTGCCGCATCGCAACCGCGATGCACTGTCGCGTTTCCTCGATCGTCCGACATCGTCTGTGCAGCTTCACGAGTGTCATGTCGGCGGAGGATTCGGCATCCGCGGCGAACTCTATCCTGAGGACTTCCTGGTTTGCGTTGCCAGTCTGCGGCTCGGCCGCCCGGTCAAATGGATCGAAGACCGCTTCGAGCACATGATGTGCGCGAACCACTCGCGCCAGCAGCGCCATCGGATAAGGATGGCGGTCGATTCCAATGGTCACATTCTTGGCATGGACGACGACTTCACTCTCGATCAGGGCGCATATGTGCGCACACATGGCGCCCGCGTGCTCGACATGACGCTCGGTACATTGCCAGGACCCTACCGCGTTCCGGCATTCCGAGCGGTGGGTCATTTCCGCCTGACCAACAAGACTCCTGCCGCGACATATCGATCACCCGGTCGCTACGAGAGCAATTTCGCGCGTGAGCGCGTCCTGGATATGATTGCCGATCGGCTTGGGATCGACCGCATCGAGCTGCGCCGGCGTAATCTGATCAGCAGCGGTGAAATGCCATACTCGCGGCCGCTGGCGATCAACGGCCATCCTATACTGCTCGACTCCGGCGACTATGCGGGGCTGCTGAGTGCCTCGCTCCACGCCTTCGGATGGCGTGACGTTTCGGCTAGGATCAAAACAAGACGGGCGGCCGGCGAAACTGTCGGTGCGGGCATTGCGATATTTCTGGAAAAGAGCGGCCAGGGCCCTTCTGACAACGCCATTGTCTCCGTCGATCCGCGTGGCTACGTGGAAGTCGTCACTGGTGGCGCCTCCGTAGGGCAGGGATTTGAGACTGCGATGGCGCAGATCTGCGCCGAAACCCTCGGCGTCGATTATCGGCGGGTGCGCGTAGTGCACGGGCAGACCGATCGCATCCGGTTCGGCATCGGCGCGCACGCGTCACGCGCGACCGTGATGACGGGCGGAGCTGTGCATGTCGCCGCGGCGCAAGTGCGACAGAAGGCCCTAAGCCTGGCGTCCGAATTGCTACAGGCGCCCGCGGATCAACTCGACATTATCGATGGCGTGGTGAGCCGGCGCGATGCACCGGATGGTGCCTCCATCAGCTTGGCAGCGCTGGCGCGGGACAATGCTCCGGGCCAGGAAGCGGCTGCCAAGGGTACGCCGGGGCTCTACAGCGAAGGTTGGTTTCACACCGACCATATGGCGTATCCATATGGTGTGCATTGTGTCGTGGTGAGTGTGGACCGAGGCACCGGCCAGGTGGCGGTGGAACGATACTTCGTCGCGACCGATGTCGGGCGCGCAGTCAACCCGATGATGATCGATGGGCAGGTCGCCGGTGGCGTTGCACAGGGGATTGGCGGGGCACTGTACGAAGAGTTCTGTTACGACCAAGCAGGGCAGCCTCTGTCGGCCACGTTCGCCGACTATCTGATGCCGACGATACAGGAAGTGCCGAATGTCGAGGTGATGATAACCGAGGATGCTCCAAGCCCGTATAATCCGCTCGGCATCAAGGGCGTGGGTGAGGCGGGTTGCGCTGCTGCCGGCGCCGCGATCGCCTCGGCGATCGACGATGCACTCGGCATGCCGGGAGCTGTCACCTCACTGCCGATGACACCGCAGCGGATGCTGGCGCTCCTGGAGACTATGTCAGCAGGCGCCGCAAAAAGCGCACCGCGTCCTTCCCCTTGGCCGCGCTCCGCCACAGTTGGTTGACAACGTTGTTATGCAACACCAACGCCTCCGGCGCCGACGTGATCATGGCGACGCCGACGCGGATATTGGGATGCTCGCCAAGTCGGAATGGACTGATGGTCAACACCTGTCGATCCGGTTGGCGGAAAATCTGAAAACCTGTATGCGGCAATGTTTCCGAAATAATGCCAACGCGCACATTGATTGGATCGTCTTCGATCAACGACGCAAAATGCCCGATTTCCGCGCGCGCAAGTTCTCGGCGCATGCGCTTCAGGCGTGCGGGAAGATTGGCAGTCCCGACCATTCCGTCGCGTGCGAAGCGTTCGATTTCCAGTGCCGAAATAAGATTGAGAACAGTGGGTTGCCGCGCACGATACGTCGCCTTGCGCTCCCGCAGGATTGCCATGATGCGAGTCACGTCTTCCAGCAGTTTCGACCTGTCGTCGGTATTGGAGGGAATGCTCTCTCGCAGCACTTCTTCGAGTGTGTTCTCGAAGCTGTCCGAGGCGAGGATCGAAGCAATGGGGCTGGCGAGCACCGTAACGTGCTGGGCAGTCGACTCGATCTGCCGCATGCGCTCGAAGTAGCTGACAGCCGAGGGGAGGTATTCGACACCCACCCCCAGCAAAGTCGCGACAGATACTTGCAGCAGGCTGGCGAGGCGATCGAGCGTTTCGATCTTCACCACCTCGCCCTTCTCGAAGCGATACAGCGCGGTGCGCGAGATTCCGGTCTGGCGGGCAATTTCATCGGCACTGAGCCGCGAACCGAGACGGAATGCCCTCAGTCTATTGCCAATGTCGTCGTAGCGCACCGACACACCGACTCCCCCTGTACAAAACAATATTTTCCAAGCACTGGCATAGTTTCAGGACTTTGGCCAATGCAAGAGGCGGCTTATGGCGCATAGTACCACCAGTCCGCACCATGGGGTTGGCGCATCGCTTCTACGCAAAGAGGACGACCGGCTGCTACGTGGCCGCGGAGAGTTTGTTGCAGACATTGCATTGCGGGGGATGCAGGAGGTTGTCTTCCTGCGGAGTCCGCACGCTCATGCGGTGATAAACTCAATTTCCGTGCCTCCCAAAGTACTTGGGCGCGTGTTCACGGCCGCCGATCTGCCGCGGCTCAAGCCAATACGCGTGGTGACCCAGGCGCCGGGTGCACGCTCGCCGCTTTGGCCGCCGCTTGCCATCGATAAAGTGCGCTACGTCGGGGAGGCCGTTGCTGCCTGCGTCGCGCCGACGCGTGCGGAAGCCGAGGACCTCGCCGCCAGCGTCATGGTGGACTATCAGCCATTGCACGCGGTTATCGACGCGCCGAACGAACGCGGCGGCGCGGCGTCGTTGGTGCATGAGTATTTCGGCGATAACCTATATCAGGAGCGCACATTTTCAGGCGGCGACATCGAAGCGGCGGCACGCGCGGCTGAAATCACGATCACCCGCGACTTTCGCACGGCGCGTCAGTCAGGGGCGCCAATGGAATGTCGTGGCGTTCTGGCGTATCGCGACTACCGACTGGATGAGATCGTGCTCTACGCCTCGACGCAGACGCCTCATACGGTACGTGCTGCAATCGGTGAGATCCTCGACGTCGAGCTCCGCCGCATGCGCGTTGTGTCGCCGGACGTTGGCGGGGGCTTTGGACCGAAGGCACGGCTTTATCCCGAAGAGGTGATACTCGCGGCGCTTGCGCTGGAACTCGACCATCCTGTGCGCTGGATCGAACAGCGCAGTGAGCATCTGCTGACTTGCGCCCATGCACGTGACCATCACTACCGCGTCACCGCCTATGCCGATCGGCGAGGCAAGATCCTGGGCATCGATTGTGAGGTCACCGTGGATGGCGGTGCCTATGGCATGTGGCCGCAGGGGCCGTATCAGGAAGCCAACATGGTGGCCCGCTGTCTGCCAGGCCCATATGTCATTCCGCATTATCGTGCGCATACCTACACGGTTGCTACGAACAAGACCCCGATTGGTCCCTATCGCGGTGTCGGCCGGCCCGGCGCTTGCTTCGCCATCGAACGAACCATCGACGAGATCGCACGCGCGGTCGGACGCGAACCGATAGAAGTTCGCATGGAGAACATGATTCAGCCCGAGCAGATGCCATACACATCGGTCACGGGCATGCACTACGACAGCGGCGATTATCCGGCCAGCGTGCAACTTTGCGCCGATATGCTTGACCTGCAGACAATTCGCGCACGGCAGCGAGCAGGCGAACCGAATGGCAAGCTCATTGGCGCTGGTTTTGCCTGTTTCAATGAGCAGACAGCACACGGAGCCGCCGAGTACGCCGGCCGCGGCGCCATCGTGATCCCTGGCTTTGAAAGCTGCACCGCGCGCATCTTGCCGGATGGCAGTCTTGTGCTGCATGTCGGCATCCAGTCGCATGGGCAGGGGCTGGAGACCGCATTGTCGCAGATTGCCTGCCAGGAACTCGGCATTGACCCGTCGAACATATCGGTTCGGCACGGCGATACGGAAAGCACCGCCTTCGGCTTCGGCACGTTCGCCTCGCGCAGCATGGTCATGTCAGGAGGCGCCGTCGCGCGTGCAAGCCGTATCTTGCGCGACAAGCTTTGTCGCATCGGAGCACACTTGCTGCAGTGTGATCCATCCGACGTGCGCTGCGAGAGCGGTTCGGTACATGGGCCAAAGGGATCGGTGACGATAGGCGAAATTGCCGGCGCTGCGCATCTTCGCATGCATGAATTGCCACCCGGCGTCGAGCCGTTGCTCGATGTCACCGCGACCTATGAGCCGGCGGTCGGCACCGGCGTATATTCATATGCCACACATGGCGCAGTCGTGGCGGTTGACCCCGAGACGGGGCTCGTGGAAGTGCTGGACTTCGCCGTGGCCGAGGATTGCGGCACGATGGTCAATCCGATGCTGGTGGAAGGGCAGATCCGCGGCGGCGTCGTGCAGGGTATCGGCACCGCGTTGCACGAGGAGATCCGCTACGATGACCAGGGCCAGCCACTGTCCGCGACATTTCTCGACTACCACATGCCTGGCGCGCACGAGACGCCGTCGATCCGTATCTCGCACCTGCATACCAAGGCCACAGACACCGAGTACGGCATGAAGGGGATGGGCGAAGGCGGCGCAGTCATTCCGCCTGCGGCGATCGCCAATGCGGTGCGCGACGCGCTGGCTCCGCTGGGCGTCGAGATCAACGAAACACCGATGACTCCACAGCGGGTGTTGGCGGCAATTCAGGCGTCGCGTGCCTGATCACTCACGTTCGATGGCGTCGAACTGCTCTCGCCGCCACTTCAGAGCCGCACGCAGCCCATCCTTGCGAGTGATCTCAACGAACTCCTTCTGCACTTCCGTGTGCGCAGCGTAGAGCGGTGCCATCATGTCCAGTCCGGCCTGCATGGCATTGCGGAATCCTGCTGCTTCCGCGCCGCGGCTGATAGCAATCTTCGCGGCATAGAGTGCCTCCGGTGAGATCAACGCCATTCGGCGTGCGAACTTCATCGTCTCCTTGTGCAGGTCGGCGTGCGGGACAACGCGATTGATCATGCCAAGTCGCAATGCTTCATGCGCGTCGATCAGATCACCGAGATACAGCAACTCGCGCGCCTTCTTGTAGCCGACGAGCCAAGGCATCACGATGGCCGGTCCCACATCCGAAAACCGCACCTCCGGCTCGCCGAATGTCGAATTGTCGGCAGCGATCGTGATGTCGCAGAACATGGTGATCTCGCAGCCGCCGCCCACGGCGTGGCCCTGCACGCTTGCAATCACCGGCTTACGCATATACCAGGGCATCATCTCAAATTCGAGCGACCGTGATAGATGAGCGTGCCAGCGCAGTGCATCGTGCCGCCATGAATCCTTTTCCGACTCACCGGTGCTGATGTCATAACCCGCGCAGAAGCTGCGGCCGGCCGCACGGAGCACCACGACGGTAACCGCTGGATCCTCGTCAGCGCGCAGATAAGCCGCCGCCAGTTCGGACCTCATTTGCGCATTGATTGCGTTGAGGCTATTCGGCCGATTGAGTGTGATGATGCCGATCTTCCCATCAACTTCATAAAGCACAACCGGTTCGGTCATAGTTCCGTTCCCCTTTTCAATTGTTGCCACGGAAATGCCGCCAGCATTCGGCGTGTTCAATGGCGGACCTTGCGGCACTCAGCTACCCATTAGCATACTGTGCAAATGTGGGATTGGACGACTTTTTTTCACTATCTGCATAGCTGGTACCTGATCAAGGGAGCCGGCATCTCGCTCGCCCTCTCGATAGGCGCGATGGCAATAGGCTTGGTTCTGGGCACGATCGCTGCCTTGATGCGGCGTTCCCCCCGCCGCTGGCTGCGCGATCCTGCCTCGTTCTATGTATGGCTCTTCCGTGGAACGCCCGTCCTGGTACAGCTCATCATCATCTACACCGGCTTGCCACAGCTTGGGATCAAATTGGGCGTGGTCGCGTCGGCGCTGCTCGGACTTGGGGTAAATGAGGGTGCCTACCTTGCCGAGATCATCCGCGCTGGCATCTCAGCCGTCCCGCGCGGCCAGTTTGAGGCGGCGCGCGCAATCGGCATGACGCGAACGACCACGATGCGCGTTGTCGTCATGCCGCAGGCCTTGCGGATCATCATCCCGCCGCTGGGTAACGCGTTCAATGGGCTGATGAAGACGTCCTCGCTGGCGTCGGTGATCTCGATGGAGGAACTGCTGCGCCGCACCGAACTGCTGATCCAGGTGCAATTCAAAGTGCTGGAGATTTTCATCGTAGCGGCGATTTATTATTTGGTGTTGACCACACTGTGGGGCTTCGTGCAGCAACGGCTTGAGGCGCATTTTTCTCGCTCGGTGACAGCGTCGGATCGCACCCGTGGAACGGCCCCGCAAGTGGTGAAGCTCGAAGCAGTCCTGTCGCACGATGCCACCTGACGCCACACGAATGGTGGAGGCCGAGGGCATCCACAAGTTCTTCGGCAACCATCACGTGCTGCGCGGCCTCGACCTCACTGTCCAGAAAGGCGAGGTCGTGGTCATCGTCGGCCCCAGCGGGAGCGGGAAGAGCACGTTCCTGCGCAGCCTGAACCACCTGGATACTCCGGATCGGGGCACAGTGCGGATCGATGGTGAGCTGCTCGGGTATCGTGCGCAGAATGGAGCGATGCTGGCCGTATCGGATGCCGTTCTGTCACAGCAGCGCCGGCACATCGGCATGGTATTTCAGCAGTTCAACCTGTTTAGCCACATGACCGCGCTGGAGAATGTCATGTCCGGCCCGGTGCAGGTACTCCGTCAAGGCAAGGCCACCGCCGAGACAGAGGCGCGGAGGCAGCTTGCCCAGGTCGGCCTGGAGGACAGGGCAGCGTCCTACCCCGATCAGCTTTCCGGTGGCCAGCAGCAGCGTGTCGCAATTGCGCGGGCACTCGCCATGCATCCCAAGGTGATGCTGTTCGACGAACCAACGTCATCGCTCGATCCCGAAATGGTGGCTGAGGTGTTGCAGGTCATGCTGGCGCTGTCGCGACAGGGTATGACGATGATCATCGTGACGCACGAGATTCAGTTTGCCACCAAGGCGGCCGATCGGATCCTGTTCATGGATGAAGGCCAGATCATGGAACAGGGCAGTCCTGCTGAGCTGGTAGCCAATCCCCGCAATGAGCGGACACAGAAGTTCCTGCGTCTCGTGATGGGGAAGGGAGAGGAATGACCTTCCTCCTGACGCTATCGCTTGCGGCTGGCGGATACCATCCGAACTCGTGGCAGGTCTCGCAGCCGCCGCATTCGCCGAACGCACGTGCGTATCAGGCTATGGCGCGAAAGGCGGAAGCGGCAGGGTTGGACGCGATCCTCCTGGGGATACCGCTGAAGGAAACGCCGCTCATCCGTTCAGGCCATGTCAACACGATGCAACTTGATCCGCTGCCATTGCTGGGCTCGCTGATCGCCGTGACGCAGCATATCGGGCTGGGCGCAAGCTGGACGGTGGATTTCACCGAGCCGTACCATGTGGCGCGCGTCTTCGCCACGCTGGACCATTTGTCCTATGGGCGCACCGGCTGGATCGCTGACGCGTTCGCAGCGGATGCATTGCTGCCGCTGATCGGCAAGCCGCGGCAGACCGGCGAATTGTCATCGTATTGCGATCGCGCCGGCGAATTCATCGATACGGTCAAGCAGCTTTGGGATAGCTGGGAGGACGAAGCCTTCGCCCTCGATAAGGCGAGCGGCATGTTTGTGGATCCTGATCGTGTGCATCCGATCAATCACGAGGGACGCTATTTCAAGGTGCGCGGCCCATTGAACGTGCCGCGGCCGCCGCAAGGCCACCCGGTGTTGATCATGCGCGATCCGGCGGATGAGGTAGCGCGGCGATTTGTCGCGCACACCGCCGATGTTGTGCTGATCGATGGCCCATCCGTCAATAAATGCCAAGAGTTGCATAGGCTGGCTGGCGGCCGGCAGATCCGCGTGCTGGCTAACGTTGCGTTCATATTGGGTGAGACCGAAGCCGCCGCGCGCAATCGCGCCAGTGCGCTGTCGGGTGATGCATGGTTTGTTGGCTCCCATGCTCGCTTCGCCGAGCAACTGGCGGAATGGCATCGTCAGGGAGCTTGCGACGGATTCAATTTGCTTCCGGCGGTGCTGCCAGATGACGTGGACCAGCTGGCAAATTCTCCCATCCGAGGCGACATACCGATGGCTGCCACTTTGCGTGAACGGCTGCGGCTGACGCGTCCGCGCAGTCAGTACCGGCAAAGGTGCACACTGATGCCGCGCCAGATGCATCTCGGCCTGTTCATCTATCCGGCGGGCCATCACATTGCCAGCTGGCGGCATCCCGCAGTCGATGCACGCGGCATTGCGGGCATCGACTACTACAGTCGAGCCGCCATAACAGCCGAGCGCGGCAAGTTCGACCTGTTTTTCGTAGGCGATATGCTGGCGGCGCGCGAGAAGGATGGCCGCGTAGTACGCGAAGGCGGACTGAACAACATCGACTCGATTTCCATCACCGCGGCGATCTCCGCCGTCACCGAGTGCCTGGGCCTGGTTGCGACGCTGTCGACCACCTACAACGAGCCGTACTACATTGCCGAGCGTTTTGCCTCGCTGGATCATATCAGCAATGGCCGCGCTGGCTGGAACATCATCACCACGGCAAACGATGATGCCGCCTACAACTTTGGCCAGAAGAGCCACATGGAGAAGACACTCCGCTACGACCGGGCGAAGGAATTCGTCGATATCTGCACGGCGCTATGGGACAGTTGGGACGACGATGCGCTGGTGGCCGACAAGGCGCGCGGCCTGTTCGCAGATCCGGTGCGCATTCATCCGATCGAGCATCGTGGCCGCTTCTTCTCTGTCAGCGGAGCGCTCCAATTGCCACGTCCGCCGCAGGGCTGGCCGGTGCTGATCCAGGCGGGTGGCTCGCCAGCCGGCACCGAGTTCGCCGCGATGGTCGGCGAAGCGATCTTCGCCGCGCAGGCGAAGCTGGACGAGGCGCGGGCGTTCCGCAATGCGGTGATGCAGCGAATGCCGAAATATGGCCGGTCGCCCGATGCAGTGAAGATCCTGCCAGGCCTGTCACCCATCGTTGCATCGACCGAGCAGGAGGCAAAACGCAAGGAAGCCGAACTGGACGAATTGATCCTGCCTGCTGTCGGCGTGTGGATGCTGAGCGAGCAAATGCAGTTCCGGCTGTACGAATACGACCTCGATGCCGCGTTGCCGTGTGCCGAGATACGGGCATCCGGCCAGGCATTTACCCCACGCGTGGTCAGCCTGATGGATCGCGCCGATCAGGAGCACCTGACTATACGCGACTGCGCAACGCTGGTCGCCAAGTCACGCTCGCACGGCACGTTTGTCGGCACCGTGGAGGGACTGGTCGATTACATGCAGCTCTGGCTGGAAAGCGGTGGCTGCGACGGCTTCAACATCATGCCGGCGTGGTTCCCCGACGAACTCGATGTGTTCGTCGATCAGGTGGTGCCGGTGCTACAGCGGCGTGGGCTGTTCCGCACCGAGTATGCCGGCACCATGCTGCGCGATCACTTAGGGCTGCCGTATCCCGCACGCCGATCGAATCACTGAGTCTGCGGTGGGCACTGCGGCGGAGGCAGCGGCCCAGTCGTGACCTTATAAGGCCCCGGCAGCAGGCAATGGCCATATGGCTTGAAGATCTTGTCAAACGTGCCATCGGCGTGCAGTTCGTTCATGGCTGCCACAACGGCATCGGCTAGCGCGGGATCCTTGAAGGCCAGCGCCTCGGCGTGCGGATCGTAACCGGTCAGCGCAATGCGGAAAAAGTGCTGGCCCTTCTTGCGATAGTAGAATGCCTGCTCAGTACCGATGAATGCACCATCCACCTGACCGGCTGCCAGTGCCTGCAACACGTCCGCATAGGTACTGAACGTGTGGATGTCGATCGCCGGCTTGCCAGCCTTCTGCAATTCGTCGCTGGCCGTCTGCGCGTCTTTCAGGTCGACGGTGCCCAATTCAACACCGAATGCCTTGCCGGAAAAATACTCCGGTCCCTTGATTTCATCCGTGTTCTTCTTCTGCACCACAATCGCCATTGTCGAGGCACCATAGGGCACCATCAACACCTGAGAAGCGCGCTCCGGCGTGTAGAACATGAAGGAGTTGATCAGATCGATCCGGCCCTCCTTCAGCACCGGGATCATCGTCGCGAACTGCGTGCTTTGAAAATCCATTTTCAGGCACAGCCGATCGGCGATAGCATTGCCCAGATCGACATCTAGACCGATGATGTTGCCATCGTCATCGATATACTGGATCGGTGCGACTGTCGGATTGATTGCCGCGATCAGCATCCCTTTGCGCGCCAGTGGCGGATGCCCAAGCTTGGGTGTGCAGTTCGTTTGCGCCACTGCCGCAGTTACGCCGAGCTGCAGCAAGGCTGCGGCAGCCAGACCAAATACCCCCAGTCTCTTCATTTTTCCCCCGCCCATTCTGCACGCAGGTCCACCGCGCGCACGCCCGCCCCTACACTGCCCGCGATCAGTGGATTGATTTCAAGATCTATTAATTGATCACCCAGATCGGCGGCCAGCCAACTCAGCCGCACAACCGCGTCGGCGATCGCCTCGACATCGCGCGCTGTGTTGCCGCGCCAGGCGTCGAGCAACTTCGCGATACGCAAGCCCCGCAGCATCCGCAGTGCGGTTTCGCGTGACACCGGCGCGGGAGCCGACGCGGTGTCGTGCAGAAGCTCGACCAGTGTGCCGCCTGCGCCGACCAGGACGATCGGACCAAACTGCGGATCGTTGCGGATGGAAAGCAGCAACTCGGTGCCGGGCGCTACCTGTTCCTGCACAATGCAGCCGCGGAATGCCTTGGACAGGTCATGCGCCGCAACGGAAGCAGCGATGTCGAGCCATGCGACGCTCACTGCCGCGGATTCTGTCAACCCGAGCTTGACCGCCTTCAATTCGGACTTGTGCGTGATGCCCTCGACGTGCCCCTTCAGCACAACCGGAAATCCGATCATGCCGGCGGCGGCAACGGCCTGTTCCGCTGTGGCGCACGCGATAACGCGCGGAACCGCAATGCCATACGCCGCAACAAGCTGTGGCAGGTCCTTCAACGACGGCAGTGATGTTGGCAGATCCGCCGGCCGCGTCGGCGCATTCAGGGGTGCGGCGCGATGATAATCGAACAGCCCACGCAGCGCGGCCAGCAGATCCTCGAGTGAATCGAAATAGGGCAGGCCAAGTTCGCGCAGCACCGCGCGTGGTTCGTCGGCCGCCGGCCCAGGCACCATCACGGCAAGCGTCGGCTTACCACTGGCCAGCGCGGTCTGCGCTAGCGTGCGGGTACGGGCCGCGAAAAATGGCATAGTTGACATATACAGCAGCACCACGCCGACATCCGGGTCTGCCGCCAATGTACGCAGCGCGGGTTCGGCAATGTCGTCGGGCGCGGCTGGCTGTCGTCCTCCAAGATCGACGGGATTGTCCGCCTGGGGCGGCAATAGCAGCTCGCCCAATGCAGCGCGCGTCGATTGCGACAGGCGTGCGAGTGGCAACCCCATGCCAATGATGCGATCGACCATTACCCCGTTGCCGCCGCCGGAACCGGACAGCACCGCCACGCCTTCTGCCGGCATGTGACGATATCGCAGCAGTGTATCGGCGACGCGCACCATTGCGACCGGATCGTCAACCAGCACCACACCATTCGCGCGGCATACCGCGGCAAAAGCGTCGTAACTGCCCGCCAGGCTGGCCGTATGCGAACGCGCCGCGCGAACACCGTCATCGGTCTTGCCGGTCTTCAGCACCACCATCGGTTTGCCGGCATGTCGGCACGCTGCAGCAGCCCTTGCAAAACGTGCAGGATCCCTCAGCCCCTCGATATAGACGCACAATGCTTCCGTCGCGGGATCCTCGACGAAGTACTCAAGGAAGTCGCAAATCTCCAGGTCCGACTGGTTGCCGAGCGATACGCAGGCACTGAAGCCAATACCGTCGCCCGCGGCGCGATCGAATAGCGACACCATCAGTGCGCCACTTTGGCTGACCAGGCCGATACGCCCGGAAAGTAGCTTCTCGGTGTCCAGCACGATCGACGAACACAAGGCAAGCTGCGCGGCCGGATTGATGAGACCCATGCAGTTGGGCCCGACAATGCGCATGCCCGCCGGTGTAGCAATGTCGAGAATACGTTGCTGCAGATCCGCGCCGGCCTCGTCGGCTTCGGCGAAACCGGTGGTGATGATGACGCAGCAGCCGACACCCGCAGCGGCGCATTGTTCGACCGCCGGCAGAAGCTGACTGGTGGTTACAGCAAGAATTGCCACCTCGACGCCGGGTGGTGCATCAGTCAGCGCCGGATAGGCACGGTGGCCGAGGATCTCCGTGCGCCGCGGATTGATCGGCACGATGCTGCCGGCAAAGCCATGCTGGATCAGGAAATGAATGATCCGGCCACCGAACTTGCCGCGATCCTCCGACGCGCCGAACACCGCGACGGCGCGCGGGTGGAGGATCTGCCGGACGGAAAGACGCGGCGCGGTCATGCCGCCACCGAGGATTGGAACGCAACCTCGGCAATCTGGTTGCGGCCGTAACCATTCTGCTCGGCAAATCCATCAGCCAACGGCCGCCGGTCCTGGAACGTCAGCCACAGCCGGATCATGTGGCGCCGTCGCTCCGGCTCCGGCCAATCCTCGAAGCCGGTACGCGAATGCAGGACTGTCAGGTTGTTGCAAAGCTGCATGTCGCCAAGTTGTAGATCCATGTCCAGATGAATGGCCGGGTCGTAAGCCAGGCTGTCAAGGAAATCCAATGCCGCCAGTTCTAAAGGATCCAGCGGCTCACCGGTCTTGACGCTTGCTGCGTTGATCTGATTGCGCACCAGCCGCGCACTGACGTAGCCGTCCTTGGCACCGAACACCGGCACGCGGCTTGCGGTCACCGGAGAGTCGGTCAACGCAGCCTCACGCTTGATGTAATGGTAGCCGCGATATAGCGGCGGTAAGTGCTCCGGGTGCTGCTGCAGGATCTCGTTGTGTAGTGTGACCGAGCTGACGATGCTGCTCAGCCCGCCGCTCTTGGCACGCCGCAGACACAGCAGACCGACCAGATCGCAGCCATCGGAGTGGAACGGCAGATGCGCGTTGGTCTCGTAACCACGCACATCGATATCGCCGTAGCGGCGGCCATGGTCATAGACATGGCCGAGCAGGTCGCCGCGTGGATTCTGCGTCACGGGAACGCCAAGATAAGCGCCGAGCGCCCAGAAGATCAGTCCAACCTCATCATCCGTGTAGTCGGTAACGTTCAGGCCGCGCACGACCACAAAGCCGCGGCCCGTGCGGATTTCGTCCAGCCATCTCGCCAGTTTCGCTGACAGTGTGGGCAGTGGGAAGTTGCTGCGCCCAACCTGTCCAAGCTCCAGGCCGTGTGCGCGCACATTCCGCACTGCCGCTTCGATCTCCGCGAGATCATTCGATGTGAGATGGACCAGCCATGACGGATCATTCGCCAGGTCTCGGCCGTACCAGGCAGAAGGATGGTGCGCCTGCTCGCTGTGGATCTGTTCGGACATGTGTTCCACCTCGACGCTCACCCCAGCCGGAAGAACTGCTGGGCGTTGCGGTATAGCCACTTGTCGATCACGCTGTCCTTCAGCGGCAGCGACGCATACTCCTCGACCAGCGCTTCCATCGGCTGACCGAACACTTCCCAGGACAGGCCAACCATGACCTTGTCCTGGATCAGCGTATTGCCGAATTGCAGGAACTGCTCCCAGCCCGATCCGGCAACGCCAAAGTAGCGCGGACGATGCGAGGCGGTGTCGCAATACAGGTTAGGATGGCGGCGCACCAATGCGACAGTCTCGTTCACCCACGGCCAGCCACTCAAGCCGGCCACCATGCGAAGTTCTGGGAAGTCCATGGCCACCTGATCGAGGTGGCTCGGATGCCCAAGGTCATAAGGCCGGTCGGTCGCGTAATTCATGTTGGTGTAAATACGCACCGGAATGTCGAGCTCGACGCATTTGGCGTACAATGGGTAGTAACGCCGATCGCTCGCGGGAACCATGTTGTAGAGCGAAGAGACACGCAACGCGCCGAAGCCGTGCTCCTTCACCAGCCGCTCCAACTCGCGCACCCCGCGCATGCCGTCATGCGGGCTTATCGTGGCGAGGCCGATGAAGCGCTTTGGATATTGTGCCAGCACGTCGGCGACAATGTCGTTCCCGGCGCGCAGCACGCCAACCTCGACGCCGGCGCGATCCATCCTGGCAACGAAATCGGCCATCGACATGCCGTGTGCCTTGGCCGGTCCAGCCGCAGGATCGCCATCGGTCCGTCGTGTGAAGATACGCTCGTAGTTAGAGAACCCATGGCCGGGCAGTGGCGGCAACCGCTCCGGGTCGCCATATCCCGGCGGGTGCGTGGCGGTTGCTTCGGACTTGCGCGGCTTGCCGTTTTCGTCCGGCGGTAGATCGCATTCCAGGTCGATGACTTTACGCATGGCAGACGGCACCCCTCGGGTGGGTTCAATACAGATTCCACAAGCGTGGCAGGCTTGTGAACCCTCCGCAACAGCGCGAGTATCGCGACCGCTTGCAGGAGATCGCAATGTCAGTCGCCAGCCCGGTAGCACGCCGTGTCGAGACGATCCCGCTTGTCGACTTTGCGCCATTTCTGCATGGCTCGCCGAGTGGGAAGCAAGCCGTTGCTGATCAGGTGCGCGATGCCTGTGAGACGATTGGTTTTCTCTATCTGCGCAACCATGGCGTGCCGGAATCCAGCATCGCCGCAACTCTTGCCGCGGCACGGCGTTTCTTCGCGCTGCCGGATAGCGTGCGGCTGGATCCGAATATACTCACCACGCCGACGCGCACGCGCGGCTACATGAAATTGGGTTCGCGGCATTATGCCGGCACTGGTGCCCCCGATCTGATGGAGGCGTTCAAGGTCCAGCAGGAACTGCCACCCGATGATCCGGATATCGTCGCCGGCGGACGTGGCCAGGAGCTCAATCTCTGGCCGGTGGGAGAAAATGCATTCCGCCGCACGGTGCTGGATTACTTCGGCGAGATGACCAGTCTTTCGCACGCGCTGCTGCGTGCGTTCGCGTTGGCGCTGGAACTCGAGGAGGACTATTTCCTTGCGTCCTTCCGCAAGCCGCAGACACAACTGTCGCTACTGCACTATCCGCCTCAGCCGCCGGCGGCGCCCGAGGACGAATACGGCATTCGGCCGCATGCCGACGCGACTGCCTTCACTATCCTGTATCAGGACGAAGTGGGTGGCCTGCAGGTGCAAGGGCATGACGGCGGCTGGATCGCCGCAGCGCCGATACAGGGCACGTATGTGATCAACATTGGCGACATGATGGCGCGCTGGACCAATGATCGCTTCGCGTCCACCAAGCATCGCGTGTTCAACCGTACCGGTCAGGAGCGTTACTCGCTGCCGTTCTTCGGCATTCCCGACTACGATGCGGTGGTGGCGTGTCTGCCCACGTGCCAAAACGCTGACAATCCGGCGAAATATCCGCCGCTGAAAGTCGGCGACTTCATCAAGCGCAAGAATTCCAGCGATTGGACCAAGCAATGACCTACAACCATCTGCTCTACGCGGTCGATGATCGCGTCGCCACCATTACGCTGAACCGGCCGGAACGGCACAATGCGCTGAGCCAGCCGCTGGTGGACGAGATCATGACGGCGGTTGCCGAAGCCGACGCTGATCCGGAAGTGCGGGTGCTGGTGATCACCGGCGCGGGCGGCCGGGCGTTCTCGGCCGGCTATGACATCAAGGAATCCGCGGAGAAACCAAAGCGCACATTGGCCGAATGGCGCGCGCGCATGCAGAAGGACATCCGCTTCACCTACTCGGTGTGGGACTGCTCCAAGCCCGTTATCGCGATGATCGATGGGTTCTGCTATGCTGGCGCGCTGGAGTTCGCGATGTGCTGCGACATGCGCTACTGCTCTGAGACATCCACGTTTGCCGCGGTCGAGGCGCGTTTTTCCAACGGCGTCGCCACCATGATCATGCCCTGGCTGATCGGCCAGCGGTGCCGCTCGCTGATTTACACCGGCGACGCGATCGACAGCGCCGAGGCGTTCCGTCTCGGTCTGGTGGACAAGGTATTTCCCAAGGCGGCCCTGCACGCCGAGGTAACAAAGGTCGCCAAGCGCATGTCACGCGTGGCGCTCGACTGCCTGAAGTGGAACAAGCGTTCGGTCAACCAGGCATTCGAGACCATGGGTCTGCGCAACGCGATCATGTATGGCGCGGAAGCTTCGGCAATCATGGACTCGCTGGGCTCGCCAGAAGCCGACAGGTTCGACGCGATCCGCCGCAGCGATGGGCTGAATGCCGCACTGAAATGGCGCACGGAGCAGTTTGCGCCCTATGAATAAAAGCTGGCTGCTGCTGCCGGTCGGTGTGCTGTATGGTCTGCTGACTCTCTTGCCGCTCGGGCTGATCCTGCGCTTCAGCCTGGAGGATGGCGGCGCGCACTACATGGCGGTGCTGCACAGCCGGCTGTTGACGCGTGTGGTCCAGAACACTGTGGTCATCAGCCTGATCACCACAGTCGTGGCACTGCTGCTTGGCTACCTGCTGGCCGCTGCTTTATGGCGCGCCACTCCCCGGCGCCGCAGCCTGCTGCTGGCAGTGATACTGCTGCCGTTCTGGACCGCGGTACTGATCAAAAACTTCGCCTGGGCGTCACTGCTGCAGGACAACGGCGCCATCAACACAATGCTGCAAACGCTGGGTGTCACCAGCACGCCGATAACCCTCCTGCACAATCGACTCGCAGTGATCATTGGCATGGTGCACTACGTGCTGCCCTACGCAGTGTTCCCGATCTACACCTCGATGGCCGGGATCGATCGGCGCATCGAGCAAGCCGCCCGCAGCATGGGTGCCACAACGCCGCATGTGGTCTTGCGGATCATCCTGCCGTTGACGCTGCCGGGAATCACCAGTGCCGGCCTGCTGGTTTTCATCGTCTCCTGCGGTTTCTTCATCACGCCGGTTATCCTCGGCGCGCCATCAGACATGATGGTTGCCAATCTGGTGGACTACTACGTCCACACCGTCGTCAATTTCGGCTCCGCCGCCGCGCTGGCGGTGCTGATCCTGCTCGCTGTGCTGCCGCTCATTGTCGTGCAGCAGATGCTGCCGAAGGAGAGCATGCATGGCCCGGCGTGACCGCGTCGCCGCAGTCCTGCTGCTGACCGCCTCAGCGCCGATTGTCGTGTTCCTGCTGCTCCCCTCGCTGATCATCATTACGATGGCGCTTACCAAAGGGCAGTTGATTCAATTTCCACCGGAATGGATCTCGGTGCATGCCTTCACCGACTACCTGCAAGATGCAAGCTGGATGCACTCCACGCTGCTGTCGTTCGAGGTGTCGGCGCTTGCGGTTGTGCTTGGCTGCATCACCGGTACAGCAGCCGCCATCGCGCTTCATTCCAGGCGCTTTCCCGGCAAAAGCGTACTGACCGGCGTGATCCTCGCACCAATCGTCGTGCCGCTGATCGTGCTGGCGCTCGGTGAATACCTGCTGTTCGCCCGGTTGCATGCAGTGGGAAGCTGGGTCGTCATCGGCTTGGTGCATGCAATGCTGGTGACGCCCTATGTGTTCGTGTCGGTGCAGACCAGCCTGACCGCCGCTCTCAATCCAACCCTGATCCGCTCGGCACGCAGCCTCGGCGCCGGCAGCATTAGCGTGTTTCGCCACGTCTATTGGCCGGCGATCCGTCCGGGCGTGTTGAGCGGCTGCATCCTCGGATTTGCTGTCTCGTTCGATGAAGTGGTGGTCGCGCTGTTCTTGCAAGGACCGGACACTGTGACCCTGCCGGTGCGGATGTTCACCGCCATCCAGTTCGAACTGACGCCAAAAATCGCCGCCAGCGCTTCGCTGTTTATCCTGCTGGCAACGCTCGCGCTGATCGCGCAGAGCCTCCTGCAGAGGCCGGCACGTTGATGGACGCGCAGGTCGCCACCACCGTCGCCGGTCGTCATGTCGATGTCCAGCACATCTGGAAGGCTTACACGCACAACAACTATGTCGTGCGCGATGTGACCTTCGCCCTTCAGCCAGGCGAGTTCCTCACGCTGCTCGGACCCAGCGGCTCGGGCAAGACATCAACGCTGATGATGGTTGCCGGGTTCGAGACGCCGACGCAAGGATACATCCGGGTCGATGGTCGCGATGTCGCCAACCTGCCGCCGGAACGGCGCAATTTCGGCGTGGTATTCCAGGGCTATGCTCTGTTTCCGCACATGAGCGTGCTGGACAACGTGGAATTCCCGTTGAGCATGAAGCGCGTGGCGCGCCGGCAGCGGCGCCGCCGGGCCATGGAGATGCTGGATCGCGTCGGACTGGCCGAATTTGCCGCGCGCCGGCCACGTGAATTATCGGGCGGGCAACAGCAGCGGGTCGCGCTTGCCCGTGCCTTGGTGTTTGAGCCGGATGCGTTGTTGCTCGACGAACCGTTGGGCGCGCTGGATCGCAAGCTGCGCGAGCAGTTGCAGATCGAGATCAAGGAAATCCAGCGCCGTGTCGGCATCTCGATCTTGTATGTCACTCACGACCAGGACGAGGCGATGATGATGTCGGATCGCATCGCGGTCATGACGAATGGCGAGATCGTTCAGCTCGGCACACCATCCGACGTGTATTTGCACCCGGATACACCATTCGTCGCAGGCTTTCTGGGTGAGACCAATCTGTTGCCTGTGTCTTTCCAGGGCTTAGAAGGTGGCCGCGCTGTTGTGCGCTACAGTGACGGCACGGCCGGCTACGCGCGCTTGCCGCACACCGGAAAGGCGCCGCACACCGGCGATCAGGCGCTTGTGTCAGTGCGGCCGGAACGCATTCGCTTCGTGCAAGAAGGGCCATGTCTGGCCGAAGGCGTGGTCAGCGCGCATTCATTCCTCGGGCGTCATGCGCGCTCCGTGGTGCAGGCGATGGGCAAGGCCGTTGTCGTCAGCACGACCGAGGTTACGCCGATGATCCTTGGCATGAACGTGCGTCTCAGTTGGATGGACGACGACGCACAACTGCTGGCCGATGACGAATCAATCAACAGGACAGGGGGCTAGAATGAGCATGGGCAGGATCACGCGGCGTGGTCTGATGGTGGGTTCTCTGGCGGCACCGATGTTCAGGCGTGCCGTCGCGCAGGGCAAGACGATCAATGTTGCTGGCTACGGTGGCGCGTTGGCCGACGCGCAGACCAAGGATTTCGCCGTTCCGTTCGAGCAGAAAACGGGCATCAAGGTGAACTTCGGTTCCGGTGCCTCGTTGGCACTGGCAAAATTGCAGGTGGCGTCAGGTGGCGCGGCGCAATGGGACACCATCAACCTCACCGGCTCGGAATACTTCGCGGCGGTGAAGGACAAGCTGATCGTCCCGTTCGATTACGGCATCATCGATGCCACGCACGTGCCGCCTGAGTACAAGCAGGAGTATGGCATCAAATACTCGCTGTATCTGTTCGTCATGTGCTGGGACAGCAAGAAGATCGCAAACGACAAGGCCCCGAAGACATGGCCGGAGTTCTGGGATACCAAGCGCTGGCCCGGCAAGCGCTCGCTGGATGCCAATGTCTCCGATGGCAGCGTGCTGGAACAGGCGCTGCTGGCCGATGGCGTGACGATCGACAAGCTGTTTCCGCTCGATGTCGAGCGTGCGTTGAAGAGCCTGGAGAAGCTGGGGAAAGACAACATCATCTGGTACAATAACAACCAGGAGCCGATACAGCAGCTTACCTCTGGTGCGGCGTCGCTGGCGCAGGCTTTCCACGGTCGTGTGCTGCTCGCCAATCGTGCCGGTGCCAGTCTGGGATTCACACCTGATTATGCCAGCGTCAGCGGCAATTATTACTGTGTCAGTGCCGCCTCGGCGAACAAGAAAGAGGCGATGCAGTTCCTCAACTTCATGCTCACGGACATACCTGGCGACGTGGAGTACATGAAGCAGACTGCTTACGCGATCCCCAACACCGCGGCGATCCCACTCGTGCCAAAGGACATTGCTGACATTCTGCCGACCAACCCGGCATTGCGCGACAAGGTGTTCATCAAGAACGACGAGTGGTGGGCAGCCAACCTCGACAAGACAGAGCAGCGTTTCAAGGAATGGCAACTGACGGGGTAGGCCAATGACCACGCGGCGTGATCCCTCGCGCGGCCAGATGCATCTGGGGGCGTTCTTTCATCCCACCGGGCATCACGTCGCATCCTGGCTGCATCCTGGTGCGCAGATCGACGCTGGTAGCAACTTCCGCCACTACGTCGAACTGGCGCAGATGAGCGAGGCGGCGAAGTTCGACCTGATGTTCCTTGCCGATGCATTGGCAATACGTGACGGCAACCTGGAACCGCTGAGTCGCTGGCCACAGTACATGGCGTATTTCGAGCCGATCACGCTGCTCTCCGGTATCGCCGCTGTGACACAGCGCATCGGCCTCGTCTGCACCGCGACCACCAGCTATAACGAGCCGTACAATGTCGCACGCAAGTTCGCCTCACTCGACCACATCAGCGGTGGCCGCGCAGGGTGGAACGTTGTCACCTCCGCCAACCTGTCGGAAGCCTACAACTTCGGCCGCGAGGCGCATTTTGAACACGGCGAACGCTATGATCGCGCGCTGGAGTTCACTGAAGTGGTGTTCGGCTTGTGGGACAGCTGGGACGATGACGCATTCCTGCGCGATCGTGCGACGGGGCGTTACTTCGATCCCGCCAAGTTGCACAAATTGAACCACAAGGGCGAGCATTTCTCGGTGCGCGGTCCGCTGAATGTCGCGCGTCCGCCGCAGGGCCGGCCGGTGATCTTCCAGGCAGGCTCATCGGATGTTGGGCGCGAACTTGCGGCGCGCACGGCGGAAGCGGTGTTCACTCCGCAGCACACACTGGAGGGCGCGCAGGCATTCTATGCCGACCTGAAGAGCCGTATGGGGAAGTACGGTCGCTCGCCCGAGCACCTGAAGGTCATGCCGGGCCTCAATCCGATCGTCGGCCGAACGGAGCGCGAGGCGGAGGAAAAGCACCAATATTTGCAATCGCTGATTCAACCCGAGGTCGGCCTCGAACTGCTGTCCAACGCACTGGCAGATTTCGATCTGCGTCCCTATGACATCGATGGTCCGCTGCCCGAAGCGGCGTTCAGCGTCAAACCGAAGGGCAGCACCACGTCATTCGGCAACGTGCTGCGCTGGGCAAGCGAGGAGAAGCTGACGATACGGCAGTTGTATCAGCGCTTCGCCGGTGCACGAGGCCAGCGTACGGTGAAGGGCACTGCCGCGCAAATCGTCGATCAGATGCAGGAGTGGTTCGTCAACTACGGGGTCGACGGCTTCCTCATTCAGCCGTCACACCTGCCCGGCGGACTGCGCGACTTTATCGATCTGGTGATCCCCGAACTGCAGCAACGGGGGCTGTTCCGTACCGAATACCAGGGCAGCATGCTGCGCGACCATCTTGGTCTGCCCCGGCCGCGCAGCCGCTATGCGCAATAGCTCAGGGCGCTTTTGTGCGTCCGCGGCGCAGTGCCTCGTCCACTGAAGCGGGTGCTGATGGCCCGGCTCCCGGCGTTTCGGACAGTTTCTGGGCAAGTGCTCGTACCAGGTCCGAGCGCGCCACGATGCCCGCCAGCTTGCCGTCGCGTACCACCGGAACACGCTTGATATTCTTGCCATACATCAACGAGGCGATTTCTCGTGCCGGCGTGTCCTCGGTCACGGTGATGACAGATTTGGCCATCACCGACTTCACCTTGTGCTGCTGCTCGTGGATGCCTTCCAGGAACTCTGCGGCCAGGTTGGTTCCTTCCGCCAGCATCTCAAGCCAGTGTGACTGCCGCTCGGTGTAGCCTTGGCGAAAGCGGAGCAGGTCGCCTTCACTCAGCATTCCGACAATGGATCCGGATGCATCGACGACTGGCATGCCACTGATTCGGCGCTGCGCCATCAGCTTTACCGCATCGAACAAGGATGTTTCGGGCCCAACGACCGCGACATCGCGTGTCATCAAATCGCCCGCGGTGTAGATTGCTTCCTCAAGCATCGGCCGGTCCCTCAGGGTTAGGGTAAATCTTAGCCAACTCACGGCTAGTGTATTTGATTCAGATCAACCGTTATCACAAGATGTCGTCGCGGATACAGGCCTTGCTGTGCCCGGGCGCTACCTCGGTCAGCACGGGTTCGATCCGGGCGCACGCCTCGACGGCGTAGCGGCAGCGGGTGCGGAACACGCAGCCCGACGGCGGCGAGAATGGGCTCGGCATCTCGCCAGGCAGTTCGGCCAACGGTCGGCGGGCGGCCGGGTCCGGCTCCGGTGCGGCCTCCAGCAACGCCACGGTGTAAGGGTGCATGGGGCGCCGGTAAATCGTCTCCGCCGTCGCCACTTCCATGACCCGGCCCAGATACATCACGACCACGCGGTCGCTGACGTACTGCACCACGGCCAGGTCATGCGCGATGAACAGCAGTGCCAGCCCCAGCGAGCGTTGCAGGTCGAGCAACAGGTTCAATACCTGGGCCTGCACCGAAACATCGAGTGCAGAAACCGGTTCATCCGCCACCACGAACACCGGCCCGACCGCCAGGGCGCGCGCGATACCGATACGCTGGCGCTGGCCGCCGGAAAATTCGTGCGGATAGCGCATCATCGCGTCGGCTGGCAGCCCAACGCGTTGCAGCAGTTCGGCGATGCGTTCCGGCCGGTCGCGCCGCGTGCCGATACTATGGATGACAAACGCTTCGTCGATGATGTCGCGCACCTTCTGGCGAGGATCCAGACTGGAATAGGGATCCTGAAAGATCATCTGCATTCGCCGGCGCAACGGCCGCAGTGCGGCCTTGTCGAGATGCGTGATGTCGGCGCCTTCGAACCTGACGGTGCCCTCGGCCGGCTCCAGCAATCGCAGGACTGCGCGGCCCGCCGTGGTCTTGCCGCTGCCTGATTCGCCGACCAGCCCCACCACTTCGCCTTGCTCGATTGATAGGTTCAGTCGATCGACGGCGCGCAGTTCGGTATGGCCGCCGCGCAGGATGCCGCCCCCGACGGGGAAACTCACGGTGAGGTTCGTCGCCTCGACAAGGCTCATGACCGGGCCTGCCAGTGATGGCAGCGCACGTCATGGCCGGATAGCACGCTGGCGATCGGCGGCATTGTGCTGCGGCACATTTCATCCGCGAGCGGACAACGCGGCGCGTAGCTGCATCCGGGCGGCAGTGCGGAGGGACTTGGCACTTGGCCGGGAATCGAGAGCAGCCGGCGGGCCGGATCGCGGCCGCTGCTCTCCACCCGGGGAATGCTGCTGAGCAGGGCGCGCGTGTACGGATGCAGCGGCGATGAGAAGACGGTCGTTACGTCGCCTTGCTCGACGATACGGCCAGCATACATCACCGCGACCCGGTCGGCGATCTGTGCCACCACGCCAAGATTATGCGTGATGAACAGCACGCTCATGTTCATCTCCACCTGCAAGGCGCGTATGAGGTGCAGTATCTGCGACTGTATTGTCACGTCCAATGCGGTCGTGGGTTCATCGGCGATCAGCAGGGCAGGGCGGCAGGCCAGGGCCATCGCGATCATCACGCGCTGCCGCATACCGCCGGACAGGCGGTGCGGATATTCGCCCGCGCGGCGCTCAGGATCGGGGATGTTGACGCGCGCCAGCATCTCGATCGCACGCCGTCGCGCCGCGGTCCGGCCGAGACCCTGGTGCAATCGCACCACCTCGGCAATCTGTTCGCCCACCGTAAGCAGCGGATTCAGGCTGCTCATCGGTTCCTGGAAGATCATGCCGATATCGTTTCCGCGGATGTTCCGCATCTCCGCCTCGGGCAACACCAGCAGGTCCCGCCCGCGGAACAGCACACGCCCGGCGGCGATCTCGCCCGGCGGTATCGGGACCAGCCGCATGATGGAGAGCGAGGTAACCGACTTGCCGCTGCCGGACTCGCCCACGATCGCCAGCGTCTCGCCTTCGCCAAGCGTGAAGCTGACCCCATCGACCGCGCGAGCCACTTCGCCTTCGGCATGGAACAGCGTCTGCAGGTCCTGTACTTCGAGCAACGGCGGCGGGGTCATGTCAGGCGGCGCAACCTTGGATCGAGTGCGTCACGCAACCCGTCGCCGACTGCTTGCAGCGCGAGCACAGTCAGCACGATACACAGCCCGGGTGCGAGGATCAGCCAGTCTGCGTTCTGCATGTACTCCTGTGCCGTCGCGATCATGTTGCCCCAGGTCGGGCTGGTTGGCGGCACGCCCGCGCCAAGGAACGACAGCGCGGCTTCCGTCAGGATGGAAAACGCGAACACAAAGGTGCCCTGCACCAGCAACGGCGACATCAAATTGGGCAACAGATGCACCACGATCACCCGTCTTCCGCTGGCACCAAGCGCTTCCGCCGCCTCGATGAACTGCAACTCGCGCAGCACCAGAACTGCGCCGCGCGCCACCCGCGCCACGCGCGGCGTATAGACGGTGCCGAGTGCGATCACCACGTCGGTCAGCGAGGCGCCCAAGGCTGCCATCAGCGCGATTGCCAGCAATATGTCGGGGAATGCCATCAGTGCATCGGTGACCCGCATCAGCAAGCTGTCGAGCTGGCGCACGTAGCCCGAAACCACGCCCAATGCGGTGCCGAGCGTCAGCGAAACCAGCACGACAAGGAAGCCAACGGTCAACGATAGCTGCGCGCCATACATGCAGCGCGTCAGCACGTCGCGGCCGAACTCGTCGGTGCCGAACCAATGCGCCGCCGAGGGAGCGGCGAGGCGGTGCGCGATGTCCATCTTGCGCGGCGCATAAGGTGCAAGCCACGGCGCGCCCACCGCGGCCACCAGCATCACCAGCAGAATGAACAGGCTGATCAGTACCAGACGCCGCCGGATCAGCCGGCGCAGCACCAGCAATGCGGGCGAGTGCGAGCGGCTGGAGGGCTGCATCGGCAGTGCGGCGGTTGTGCCGGCCATCAGTAACGTACCCGCGGATCGATCACCGCGTATAGGATGTCAATGCCAAGATTGATCAGCACATACACACCAGAGATCACCAGCAGTGCGCCCTGGATCACCGGATAGTCTCGACGCAATACTGCGGAGACAACGAGATTACCGACACCCGGCAGAGCGAACACGGTCTCGGTGACAATGGCGCCCCCGAGCAAACCGGCAACCGTCAGGCCGATGACGGTCAGGACTGAGGTTCGTGCATTGCGGAACGCGTGCTTGAAGACCACGCTGGCAGGACGCAGCCCTTTGGCGCGCGCCGTCCGGACGTAATCCTCCTGCAGCACGTCCAGCATGCTGGTGCGGGTGAACCGCATGATCAGCGCCGAACTTGGGATGCCAAGCGCGATCGCCGGCATGATCAGATATGTCAGCCGTTCCAGCGCTGTGGAATCCGGCGGACCGTAGCCGGCGACCGGAAGCCAGTGCAGGCGCACAGCAAGGTACTCGATCAGCGTCAGCCCGATCCAGAAGCTTGGCAAACTGGCGCCGGCCATTGCTGACGCGGTCAACGCCTGATCGACGAAGCTGCCGCGCTTCACCGCGGACAGCACGCCGATCGGCACGCCGATGAGCGTGGCAAGTCCGGCGGCAAGCACAGTCAGCTGCAGCGTCAACGGTGCCCGTTCGGCCAGGGCCTGGACGACGCTGCGGCCCAGGAAGATCGATTCACCCAGCCGCAATTGCGCCACCGACTGCATGAACTGCACGTACTGCACCGGCAGCGACGCATCGAGCCCCAGCCTTGTTCGCAACGCGGCGATGTCAGCGGCGGTGGCCGCAGGTCCCAGCATCACCGCCGCCGGATCGCCCGGAATGATATGCGCGATGACGAAAACTATCGTCGCTACCAGGAACATAACGACGAACATCCCGGCGAGGCGACGCAGCAGATATCGCGTCATGTCATCCCGATAGCTTCGTGTTCCAGAAGGCCGGCCAGATCCCCGGATAGAAGCCACTCATTTTCTTGTTGGCGCCGAACGTGGTGTAGCCCGCACCCACTTTCACCGTCGGTGCATCGATATAGAACTGCGCCTGAAGTTTCTTCCAGATCGGGATGCGCTTCGCGGTGTCGCTCTCGGTGGTGAATTGGTCCAGCAGCGCGTGCTTCTCCGGTGTATCCCACCATCCGGGATAGCTCGGATTGAAGACGGTGATGGAGGAAGGTTCCGGAACCACGCCGTGTCCGGTAACGAAGGCCTCCCACTGATCCGGCTTCTGCCGGCGCTGCAATATTGTCGCCCAGTCGGTGACAACCAGGTCGATCTTGAAGCCGGCCTCGGTCAGGTTGGCCTCGATCACCTGTGCGGTCTTGTATTGATAATCGTATTGCGTGCTGGTCAGGATGCGGATCGGTTCGCCCTTATAGCCGGCCTGTTTCAACAGCGCCGCCGCCTTGTCGGTGTTGCCCTGGTTGTAGCCAGGCGCTTCGCCGTCGAACCAAGCCGTGCCCTCCGGATAGATCGAGCCTTGCAGCGTCCACAGCTTCTTGTCGCCGAACGCAGCCGACAGCGCATCGCCGCAGTTGATCGCGGCCTGCGCGGCGCGGCGCAACAGCACGTTGCTCATCGCGCCCTGCTTGGTGTTCATGATGAACAATACCCACAACGCGGCCGTCAGCGTGCCGGGCACAACATCCGGCTTGCCTTGGATGCGCGCATAGCTTTCCGGCGTCAGGTTATCGGCCCAATGATACTGCCCGGCCAGTAACCCATCAGCGCGCGTCGTCGGATTGGGCGACGGCAGGAAACGGATTTCATCGACCAGCGCCTCGCGCTTGCCCACATAGCCGTTTGCCGCCCCAGGCGGCGACGCGTACTGCGCGAACTTGCCGACACGCACCCAGGTGTCCGGCTTGTATTCGATCAGCTTGAACGGCCCTGTGCCGACGAACTCCTTCAGTGGATCTGGCGCGGTTGCAACCCGCTTCGGCATGATCTGCGGCGAGCCATTCGGGAATGCCAGCAGATTCAATAGTGGCGAATACGCCTGCTTCAGCACGATCTCGACAGTTGAGGGGTCTTTCGCCGAGATCGAATCAAGGAACGTCCACGGTGTGCGCCCGCGTGGTGACAGGCGGCCCCATCGCTGCAGTGACGCCACCACGTCGTCGGCATTCATCGCGCTGCCGTCATGATACGGCACGCCGCTGCGCAGCTTGATGATATAGCGTTTGCCGCCGTCGCTGATTTCCGGCAGTTCGGCCGCCAGCAACGGCGCGATACTGAAATCAGGTCCGAAGATGTACAGCGTTTCGTAGAACAGCTGGGTGATCTCCGAGAGCAGGTCAGAGGTGACAGGTGTTGGGTCGAGCGGTCCGGGATCGCCGGTGGTTGCGATGTTCAACACACTGGCGGACTGCGCACCCGCCTGGCGCAGTGGCAGAACCACACTCGCGGCGGTTCCCGCCAGCAACGCGCGGCGTTCCAATGAAAATGCCATGCCTGTCCCTCCCGGACTTTGTTTGGTCCAGTCTGGCAGACGCCAGGATCGGGTGAAAGCGGAGGCTGCGATCAGCCTGCCAGGCGTTCGATGTCCGCGCCGCAGGCCGCGAGTTTCTGTTCGACCGCTTCATAGCCGCGATCGAGATGATACACGCGGTTCACCACCGTCTCGCCCCGCGCCGCGAGTCCGGCGAGGACCAGCGAAACCGACGCCCGCAGGTCGGTCGCCATCACCGGCGCGCCCGATAGTGCCGGCACGCCGCGGATGATCGCCGACGCGCCGTGCACATTGATGCGCGCGCCCATGCGGTTCAGTTCCGACACGTGCATGAAGCGGTTCTCGAAAATGGTTTCGGTGACCATAGCGGCACCTTCGGCGATCGCCATCAACGACATGAACTGCGCCTGCATGTCGGTTGGGAAACCCGGATACGGTTCTGTCATCGCATCCGCACCATGCAGCCCGTTCAGCCGCCGCACGCGCAAACCGTCGGTTTCTTCCAGGATTTCGACCCCGGCCTCGCGCAGCGTCCGCACCGTGGCGCCAAGATGCGTGAGCCGCGCGTTCGTCAAGGTGACCTCGCCGCCGGTGATCGCGGCCGCGCAGGCATACGTGCCGGTCTCGATGCGGTCCGGAATGATCGCGTGTTCGGCGCCGTGCAGGCGTTCGACGCCGTCAATCGTCAGCCGATCGCTGTCGATGCCGCTTATGCGGGCGCCCATTGCAATAAGGCAGCGCGCAAGGTCGCCGATTTCCGGTTCGCGTGCGGCGTTGGCGAGAACGGTTTGCCCATCCGCCAGCGCCGCGGCCATCAACAGATTCTCCGTCGCACCGACCGACACGAACGGGAACACGATTGTGGTGCCGCGCAGCCGGCCCTGCACCGATCCGTCGATGTAGCCGCTGTCGAGCCGGAAGGTCGCACCCATCTGCTCCAACCCCTTAAGGTGCAGATCGATCGGCCGCGCGCCGATTGCGCAGCCTCCCGGCAGGGACACGCGTGCCTCACCCGAGCGCGCCAGCAGCGGTCCGAGCACCAGGAACGACGCGCGCATCTTCCGCACGATATCGTACGGTGCCTCGGTGTTATTGATCGTGCCGCCGAGCGACAATGTGCGGCCATTATTTCCCACCGGCTCGACGGCGATGCCGTGCTGGCTCAGCAGCAGGCCCATGGTCTGGATATCGGCCAGTTGCGGCACGTTGGACAACACAAGGCGCTGGTCGGTCAGCAGTGCCGCCGCCATCAGCGGCAGCGCGGCGTTCTTCGCGCCGCCAATAAGGATGTCGCCGGACAACGGGCGTCCGCCGCGGATACGAATACGGTCCAATGCTTACATCCTTGGCAGTGAGACGCCGCGCTGGCGCATGTATTTCCCGGACTTGTCGGCGTAGCTGGTCTCGCACGGCTCGTTGCCTTGCAGGAACAGGAACTGGCAGATCCCCTCTTGTGCGTAGATCTTCGCCGGCAGCGGCGTGGTGTTGGATATTTCTATTGTCACCTGGCCTTCCCACTCTGGTTCCAGCGGGGTGACGTTCACGATGATGCCGCAGCGCGCATAGGTGGACTTGCCGAGGCAGATCACCAGCACATCGCGCGGGATTCGGAAGTATTCGACCGTATGGCCCAATGCGAAGCTGTTCGGCGGAATGATGCAGGTGTCCGTCGTGCGATCGACGAAACTGGTCGGGGCGAAGGCCTTCGGATCGATCACCGCGGAATCGATGTTGGTGAAGATCTTGAACTCGTCGGCGACGCGTGCGTCGTAGCCATAGGAAGACAGCCCGTAGCTGATCACGCCTTCGCGCTTCTGCGCCTCGACGAACGGTTCGATCATGCCGTGGTCCCGCGCCATGCGGCGGATCCAGCGGTCGGACATCACGGGCATTCAGGCGACCCCGGACAAATCGCGATCGGTCGGGTTGGTCCCTGGCCATTGAAGCTGCCGCGCCCGTTCAAACACCACTCACTCCTGCTTTGGCTTTTCTCGTGCCCGTGCCTGATCCTTGCGCTTGCGCAGATTCGACCGCAAGGCCTCGGCCTCGCGTTGCCGGCGCGTCGCAAGTTTCCGCGATTCCACAGTTGAATCTGTGCCACGCGGTGGCCCCGATCCGCTGTCGTCTGCCTCGGTCGGAATGCGGCGCTCGGTCATCGCGGCGATGTAGCACTCGGGTCTCCCGGCGGCCACAACCGGCCCAGAACCGCGCCTTCGTCTCAAATTCCTTAATGCGTCGTTGACAATTACCCCGACAACAGCGGCGGCGCGGGTAGCGGCAGGCCCGGGCAACTGCGGCCCACAAAATCGCCCGGTGGTGTAGCGGTGGACCCTTGCCGTCGGATGGGTGGACCGCTAGTAGTTCCAGTGGCTTACCAGCCGCGGCGCTGCTGTAGCTCAGTGGTAGAGCACCCCCTTGGTAAGGGGGAGGTCGAGAGTTCAATCCCCTCCAGCAGCACCATAACTTCAATGGCTTGTGGCCGGATACCGGTGGGCCTCAAAGCCATAGCAACCACATAGCTACCAAAACCGCGGCGGAAGCGTGTCGCAGATGCGACCCGCGTGGCGATCGAGATCGTCCGCATGCCGCCTGATCAAGTGGGCTTCGCCGTGCATCCGCGCCGCTGGGTCGTGGAACGCTGCTTCGCTTGGCTGGGCCTCACTGCCAATTGGCAATGGCCTTCGAGGCCACCATCGATTCCGCCACAGCCTTTCTCTACGCCGCCTCGGCCATGCTGTTGCTCAGGCGCATCGCTCGTTCCGCACGAGTTCATAGTCAGGCACTGAGAGAGAAGCAATCCCAGCGAACTGAATTTGTTGCGCATTTCACGTTAGCAAGGGGCGCCATACGATGACTGCGACTAGTATGGAGAGAACAATGCGGAAGTGGGGACTATTCTGTGCTTGCGTGACAATGATCGTTGCCGGTTCGGCATCAGCCCAACGAAATCCGTTTGGGATCGACATTGGCACTCCCTCAACCGATATGTGGAAGCGGATCGAAGCCTACACGTCTGCGTATGCTGATCGAATTGGGATCGGTGATCCGTATTGGCAATATTGCCATATTAAGCTGACAATGAGCACTGCGAATGAACCTACGAATGGCCTCCCCCCCTATGGGGTCAACTATAATACCATCAGGAATGACGCCGAACTAAAGAAGGTGATCGATGCACGTGAGGCTTATGAAAAATCCTATCTCGTTCTGTGCCTAGCTGACACGAAACGGATATTGAACCAAGCGGAAGCCAAGTAGGGATCATCTATTTTGGCCACCTGCCGCAGCACATTGGCCCATCCTTGCTGTCAGTCGTGAACACTGATCGCCGCAATCATCCGCCGCACCTCGCCCCGCTCGCGCGCTGCGGCCCGCACATCGGCGCTTCGGCCGCCATGCTTCCATGGCGCGGCGCGACAACGTTCCAGCCCTTCGGCTGTGCGTGGTCCGGTTGAAGCTCCCCCGTGCTTGTGGCAGCGCCCATTGGTCATTGCGGGAGCACGGCAATTTTGCCCGTTGACCTTGCGTTTGGCGCCACACCTCGGCGCCGCATCCGCCGCAGCCAGCCCGACGCGCCAGTGGATGGGTTCCTCCGGTCCCTCGCTCATCATTTGCAGCCCCCCACGCCGTTCATGGCCCCAGCAACCACCGCCTGTGCCCCGTTCCCGACGTTGACGTGCTGCACGACAACATTCTGCCGTCCACCATTGCGCAGCCTGTCCAACGTGAGCATTCCGCGTTGGAATGCTTCCGATACACGCGCGGCTGCGTTGGTGCTGCGGGTCGCTTCAGTGTTTGCAATTTGGCGCTGATTATCCGGAACATACATGTCAGCCGCCTTTTCCGCGAAGGTGCGTGCGGTGACGGCATTCTTCATCGCCAGCATATGCAGCGTGGCTAATTGAGCTGCCAGCATCTTTTCCAAACTGTTTGCTGCCTGGATTGTGTCAGCGACATCCACTGCCATCGACAGAACATCGGCTTCCGAAGTCAACTCAAGGCGGTCAGTGCTGGCGCGGGCGGCAATCATGTCTGGATTGCTTGTAACGGTATCGCGTAGGCGTTGCTCTTCTGAGGTCAGCACCGCAGCCGTTTCGACAATCAATTCACCTCCGCGGCCGACGCTTAGCGGTTCGGTTAAGCTATTGCGCGGGTTCAGCACGTGCGCCGCCTTTGCAGCCAGGTCTGCAGCTTCCAGGCGCTCCCACCTTGCCCCGATAGGATCTCGTGTTTCCTTTTGGTCTGCCCATGCACGTTTCCAGTTTGCCAGCGTTTGCGCTCTGACTGCGGCCTCGGGTGTCTTGATGGCAGTCGTGTTAATCGTCATTCCAACCCTTCTATTCGCCGGCGACCGTTATGTGGCTTGGAACCGCACGGCGGTTAACTCACACACATTCGGCGGCGGACAGTATTGCCGGCAAATCCAACGTAGCTTCACGCCCGAGCATTATACCACAAACGACCGGCCCGATCACCTTCGCCATTTTCTATCATTATTTTTAGTTCCTCTATTCTGAGAAGTCGTTATCGTGAATACAACTATCAAGCCCAATACAGTTCCTATCAATTCAACTAAGTCCCTAATGAACGCCGATTGACTAAATCCAGGCATGTGACCATGCTGAGCCATCATTGATATCTGGTCATCCACTCGGAGGATGAGATTTGATGATATAAGGTGAGGTATTATCATCTTTATTCTCCCTGTTGGCTTACTGCAGTCTCCGGCCGCAGAATTATGAATAGGAGTAGAACCAGAAGTGCGCATTCCGATGAAGACGGCCGATGACTCCGATCGGTTCCGGCCACCCTTCAGAATGAAGCCGAAAAGCAGTCAACCCGAGCGGCCCGGAAGGAGGGGCCAGTGAGTTGTCCAGTTGTCAGCCGTCCACCCCAGCACCGACGTGACCCGGAGAGCCTAGGCGCCAGATTTGCGCAATGCCAAATCACGTCACCGGGTGCTCGCATTTAACCATGCAGCCGCCGAATGCTCTTGGCTTGGCAGCCGCCGATGCCTCCATTGGCTGCGGCGATCTTCGGTGCGGTGGCGAGCACGTCTATGCCGTGGCCGCGTTGCGACCAGCTACGGGGGGCGGCCCGCAACGTCGGACGTGGATAGCTACTTGTGGCCCTTAGCGCCGCGCGGCTGGTCACCGGACCGGGCCCGGACCGCGGTCAACGCATAGTGCCGCGCCGTGTGCCGCTCCTCGGACCGGAGACAAGGGGGTAGATTTCAGCCCTCGGTCGGTCGGTGCAAAAGCCACCGCCATGTGAAACCTCGCAGGGCGCAGGGCAGCGGCTCTCCCTCGGTTGCGCAGTAAACTCGGCCAGTCGGAGTGCCGAACACATTCAGCTCCTCGTAGTGGCCCGTCGCAGGGCGGCTCGCCGGGCCTGCGTTCGGTGCTGCCCGCCATTCGGTCGCTTTAGCAGCGTGCTTGATGGGGCCATCCGATGCGGCGGTGAGATGCGCTAAAAGGCCCGTGCAATGGATGAGAAGCTACGGTGTCTGTACAGCGGTTTCCGGTTCGGCATGCTTGAACGGGCAAATCGCTCAGCGGTAACCGGTGCCTGATTAACCTACGAGCCAATGCTGCGGGGCCCCGGTTCTGCATTAGGAATTGACCGATATCGATTAACGTCGGCTTCTCGCCTAGCGCAACAGTGGGGTCATACCTGATGCAAACGCTCGCAGAACTAGGTTCATGGGACGAGAAACCACCGATCTCCGCTTGTACCCCGCGCAGTTTGGTGGTCGATTACGCGGGGTGGCGCCGCCCGAGACGGGGGATGGCCTAGTCTCCTCCATAACAATTGAAATGGTTCTTGCCCGTTTTCAGGCGCTTGGCTTATCAGCGCCATGATATCGTCGGTGTAGGCTGGTGATTCTTTCCGCCTTGGCATTTGAGGGAGCGCGCGCTCTATGTGGAATTGGCATTGGTGCAATCTACCGCCACCCTTTCCAGTTCACCACGGTGGTTAGATCTCCCCGCTGAGCGTTATGACGATGAGCTAGCAGACGCTCATTCAAACAGCATCGACCAACTGCGGTCCACAAGCTCAGCTAATTTCAGCGTCGCGATTTCCGACAGCCCGGCACGCGGGACAAGAACGTGGCGCGAGTGACTGGCAAGAAGCCTATTGGCAAGCTCAATGGAAAGCAGACTCCCGATGCATTGGCCCGCCGCCTGCTCTCAGTCATCGTTTACAGCAGGTGTTGCCGGATCGGTGAGAGGCTGACTTTCAACGACCTTGATGTGATAGAGATCGGTGACTGGAAGATGCCTGACTTCACGACCGCCTGCGCTTACGCTGCCGCCCAGGGTTGGTTGATCGTCCAAGACGATGGGCTTGTATTGACCACGGCGGGGCTCGCTTCAGCCTGATCGCACGCTTTGGCAGCGTGCCACTCGACCAATCGGTGATTTGTCGGCGCCCAGCTTTTGGGTGGGATGGACTTCACCGAATGATCCATTAGACGCGATTGATTGAGTTTCGTGGCCCGACCTACGCGCTCCTTGTTGCGCGCGACGTTTGAATGCTGCATTCCTCCCGAGAGGGAGAATGTTCTGTCGGTCGCGACGGCGCGTCTAATGCGTCGGGACCGACAGCAAGCTCCAGGGGTGATCTAGCAATCCTTGTTTGCGCGAGCCTGATGGACCCCTCCGAGCCCGGTTGATGGCAGGCGCTGGCAAAACTTTCGTAGGCCGCGGCGATGCGAAACAATATCGACCGTGCGCCATCTTCGGTCATCGTTTCCGCGAGCGCTCGGGCTTCTCTCGCGCTTGCAAGCCACCGGGCTAGGGGTGGGCCTGAGTTCTGAAATAATCATGCACGAATCCGCGCCAACTGTCCGCCATCCACAGGTTACCAGCTATGCGCCCTCGGCCAGCCTCTCCAGCAACCCCCGCAATGCCTGATTTTCCGGGCTTGTCCCGGTGCGGTCCAGCCACTCCTCTACAGGCGTCTCTGTGATGCGACTGCCGGATCCGAGGGCGGGCTCGTGGCGGACGATGCCCTGCGCAGTCTCGCTATCCCAGATGAGCATCCAGCGGTCGCCATTCGAGCTGCGATAGATGCTGTGGTACTGGATCGTCACTTCTTGCCCAGCTGCTTAGCCACCGCCGCGACGGAGACACCAACTTGTCGGACAGCGGCCATGAGCTGCTCCTTGGTCACGCCCCACTTCTTCGTCCAGGTACCCGGACCTCGTGGTCCTCATTAACATTGACCCGGGCACGGTCCTGTGCCCCACGGTCTTTCAGGTCGTCGGCCATAGATGTCCCTCCAGTGAAATCCCACACATGGCGACACGCGACAGGAGTTTGCATGCAAATCTCCGTGGCTGGGTAAAGCCGACCGGCCCCGAATGCGTCATCTCTCGATTGCGAATCTCACGTCACGGAAAAGGAAAATCCATGCCCGACTCACGAACTGCCTCCTGCAACTGCGGCGCAATTCGGATCGAGGCCCGCGGCAAACCTGTCCGGGTTGGCCTGTGCCATTGCACGACCTGCAGGAAGGAGAGCGGCGCACCGTTCACCGCGAACGTTATCTGGCGCGCGGAAGACGTGACGGTTCGGGGCGGTACGGCAAGCTGGAAAGATTCGACTGACGCGCGGCATTTCTGCCCGTCCTGCGGATCAACCGTGTTCGGCATCTCCGACGGCACAGGCGAGATCGAAATCAGGCTGGGCGCGCTCGATATCGCGCCTGCGGATCTGGTGCCGACTTATGAGTTGTGGGTGGGGCGGCGCGAGCGATGGTTGCAGCCGGTGGGAGAGCAGTTTGCGGGGAACAGGACGGCGGTGGCGTAATCGCTCTGACCTACGCTGTGTTAATGAAAATCAGGGGCGTGCTCGGCCTGGTCGCAGCTGTGTGGACGAGCTTCTGCGCCTCCAAAGGATCCGCCTTCACCGGGCAGCCACAACTCTAACGTTCAGGAGCGAGGTGCGGAATGTGCTTCCTGGGCGCAATGAATCGGAAGGCAATACAGTGCCTGCATCCTCGCCAGCGCCGAATTAGTGCAGGTGCTGCCAGCGACCGCAACACTCAGCGGCCTCATCCTTTATGCGGTCGATGATGCATTGAGGGCCGGCCGATCGGCTGTCCTATGCTCAGTCCTAGCTGCAAGCACTGGCCTTCGCTTCCCCAGGCGTCCATCGCTTGCCAAAGATCCCGACGACATTGCTAACTGTCGCTGGAGCCGCAGTGCCATTAGTTTTGTCGGATTGCGGTGCATGATCTCCGTCACCTCGCACAGTTCGCCGTCCTGTGCCGCCGGGTTGATCTTCATCTCGGCATCAACCAAGAACGTATCGGGTAGTTCCGTCAAAAAGCACCGGCCGCACCTTCCGTCGGGACTGAGGGGCGGCAGCCGATTGACGCGGTTCCACCAGAATGGTCCGGTGGTAAATGCACATTATCGAAAGGGACGGCCGCGCATTCGTGGCCCTACGCCGACTAGGATGAGTCCGCATTGCGCATGGCGCTGTGTTCGTTGAACCGGGCAGTAGCTCAGGATGGGCAGAACCACCGGCGGCAGAGGTCACTTGCCCAAAGTGTCTTGACCGGCTGGAGAGAATGTAGGCGGATCCCACCTGGCGAACCAGAGTTCGGCCGGAGCTTCGACTGCGGCCTGCTGGGCCACTCTTGTATTTTTTCGCCGCGGCGTCCGCATCAATTTGCGGCGCCAACCCACCGGCCGGCGGATTGATCAGCACATGCACAATGACACGGGTTGACCCAGCGGGCCGTGAGCGGCTGTAGCAAGCTCGACATGCAGGCGCCGTAGGTTGCGATCCAGCTGGCCGAGACGACCTTGGCTCAATCTGCAGCTTTTCCCGTATCATCGGATGGTCCGACTACCCGCAAAGGGCGCCAGCCTGGAGCGCTTTAGTGGGCTTCGTGATGCGCCGGAACAGCCTAAGGACGCACAGGACTTCCGCCATCATTCTGCGGTCGGAACCCTGAGACCTTCCGATCGTTAGGACGCTTTATGAGGGATCCGGCCTACTATCGGCAGCAAGCTGCGCGTGCTCGACGATTTGCGGCGGCAAAGCCAGTGTCCCCCGATGCCGAGCAACTACAATTAATCGCCAAGGATTACGATGAAATTGCTGCCGATCTGGAAATGAGTGCCGCCGAGATACGGCAGACCGAATCGACGTCGCATGAGCGGGACTACTGCAAGTATTGGCTGAGGCGGTCTCCCAACGGGATCCAATGACCGTCTGTGGGATCGCAATGCCGCAACGCGTAGGGAGGAATGTTCGCCATGGCCAACGCACCGGAGCCGCAGCAGGTAGCTATACCAACAGTTGTGGACGACATCAGGGCACCTGATGTTTTTGCTGATGCAATCGCAGGTGTTTTTCTTACACATGGAAACTTTCACATGACCTTCGTTGCGCGGCGGTGTGATTACTCTAAAGACCCCAACATGTTCAGTGACGCTGTCATTGGACGCCTAGTGATGCCATTTGCCGCGGTCGAGAATATGGTTGAGTTCCTAGGCAATTACGTTCAACGCGTGAAAAATCAAAGTTTTCCGGCTGGCCCCCAAGATCCATCACCTCGCACCTTGCAATGAGAAGCTCTGAAAGGCTGGATTGCTATACGGAGCGTTGCCAACAGCGTTCTCGCGAGTCAATTCGGCGCCTGCTCAAGCTCCGCTTCGATCGGCGTTTCGCGCTTCTCGGAATGGTCGGCTTAGTAGCGTCGCGCGGACTGATCGGCTAAGGCTCGCCGGGATGCGGCGGAGCCTCTGACGTCGGTGCGTCCTCAATCAAACCAGTTTCTGGGATCTGCAACTCAGTTTCCCTCACAGGCTCTCCGATACTCACCTCATCCACTGTATAGCTAAATCGATATACACGAGTTTGCAAGATATGTGAGCAGACCAGCCGAGCGCTCTCCCCACTGGGCGTCAGGCACGAGCGCCTAGGTCGTCCGTTGGAGAGCGAACTACTGCAGCACACCCCGAGCAATGGCCAGCTGCATGGCGGGGACAAAAGAGGCGCGCCGCATGGGAGATGCAGCGCGCACTAGCTAGCGATATAACGGCGTCGGCTTGCGCGCCGACGCAGCGCCGCAATAGCTCAAACCCAGATCGGCGAAAACCTAGGAACTGGCCCAGACGAACGAAAGCCCCGCGTCGTGAACCGCGAGGCTTTCCGCCCATCACCAAAGGTCCCGGACGCAAGCGTCTGGGACAGAGAGTATCGCAATGCATCCCAACTTTGCCAAGGCGCCCGCCTAATGCCCCAACTGCTCAAACAGATGCGTCACCAGCGGCAAGGCCACCTGACCGTCCTAGCCCACGTAAGCACCGCGCGTCGCACCGCCGGCCCGTTGCTGGCCGCCAGCTACCGGTGGCCGGGTCTTTGTCCCAGCCATCGGAGGGCCCCAAGCCACTGTCTAGGGGGGCGGTACAGTGCAACCGCAGACGTTTCGTGCCACAGTGGCCCGATGCCATACGTCGTCACGCCGACGGGCCCCCTGTGTTTCCAGGTCAGCGCAGTAGGGACGGCCAAGCACGGGCTGATTGCTGACTTCGCCTCCCTGGCGGAAGCGGAGGCGTTTGTCGCTTCGATGCGCCGCCTCGATGCTGGCCGCACGTATTCGATGGATGGTCCAAAGGAGCCGTGCTGACGGCTTAAAGACGGCGCTCCGCGCGGTCTGCCTCGCACCAGCTCCCTCCTACATATCCCGAATGCCGATCGTCCGAGTCAAACGACCCAAGCCCCAGCCCCGCAAATCTATCAAACCGAGCAAGCCCCGGCCGGCCGTCGCGATCGTCACAGCCTTGCTTCCGCGGCGTTGGCGGTATGAGCTGGCCGAGTATGTGCCGAATGAGGAAGCCGACGCGAAGGCGTGGCGGTTCCTCGACCGTATGATACGACCGCCGAGCATGGATTGACGAAAGTCGGAACAGACTGGCATGAGCCGCGCGGCCAGCGTCTGGCGATCACGCTGGCCCGGAAGGGCGGTCACACGCCAGCACGACGCATCCTCACGATACGTGGATCTGTTTACAGTCGATTTTCGGCCTGCTGGAACCGCAAGGGCGCCACTTTGCCCTGCCGGTCTACTGGACGCTCGGTCACACGAGCACCATATCGGCGCCATGAGCAGATCGCCGATGGGCGGAACTGCTACCTCTGCGGAGGAAGTAGCTCTCTTCCGGCTCCTAACGGAGCTTGAGAAGGTAGCCCGTATCAATCGAGCTAAGTGTTCGCCTGAAGCAACGGCTTACATCTGGAGACGGCTGAGGGAGCTGGCGGCCAAGTTCTCGACGGGAACCGGCGCGGTGTGGCATCCGTAGGGTCAGGACGCGCCCACGCTTGGATGTTTGGGCGTCTTAGACATCAAAACCGCCGCTCCATCCGAAACTTGCTCATGGATATTTCGTGGCGCTTGTTCTTTGCTACCCAAGCCTCAGCAGCGGTCTATGCAATGCCGCGTGCACATCGGTTCGTAGATTATTGCGGGCTGTCCGCCGACCATACAGGCGAAGGGTCGGCACCATTCAGTTGTTCTCATGACATGGGGGCCCGCAAAGCAAATCTATCCTTGACCCTTCGTAGCTAAGCCGCGGCATTGTTTGGAAGCTTGACAGACGGGCACAACGGACCCTAGAACAAAATCCGGTATCGTGCCGAAATCTTTTTAGACTCTCCGAGCGCCGATGTCGCTTGGAGAGGGACGATCCGGTCCAATCAATATGGAACTCTCTATTGCGGCCTTGTCGCATTAGATGACGAGCTTCGACTTAGCGTTGAGCGGTTCACCACCTGACGCGAGTTAACTGTGCCGGCACAGTGACAGGTCGCGTCGGAGTTCCCGCCGCGTTGGTAGCAAAAAAACAGCACTACTGGGGAGGACATACAAATGGATATGCAACGCAGAACAGTGGTCGCCGGCGCCGTGGCTGGGGCCGCCCTATTGTCCGGCCGCGTCTTTGCGCAACCCGCCAGTGGGGGCAAAGCCATCCCATGGATCGATCAGCCACCACCGCTCCCCGCACCTGTCGCCGGCATCGTCACCAATGTTCAGCATTACGAGGACATGGGCTGGATCACACCCAACGATAAGATGTTCGGTATCGGCCACTACGGCTATCCGAAGATCGATGAAAATACCTGGAAGCTCAACCTGGGCGGTTCAGTTGCCAAACCCGCGTCATTCACTTTGGCCGATCTCAAGGCACTGCCGCGCCATGAAGTGCTCAGCACGATCGAATGCTCCGGCAATGGTGGCTTTCCCTTTTTCCAAGGTATGATCGGCAACGCAAAATGGGCGGGTGCCTCGCTGGCGGAGATGCTGAAAACCGCAGACATCAAGAACGGTGCCGTCGAAGTGGTTTTCTACGGCGTCGATCAAGGTGAGGACGTGGCGCACAAGGGTGCGCCTTACGAACTCACATACACCGACACATTCGCCCGCAGCATGTCTATCGAAGACGCGATGAGCCCAGCTAACATGTTGTGCTACGAGATGAACGGATCAGCGCTGCCGGCTCGCAATGGTTACCCAGTGCGCCTCATCGCACCCGGCTGGTATGGCATCGCCAACGTCAAGTGGCTTGGCCGCATCGAGGTGCGCGATACCCGCTACCTCGGGAAATTCATGGGTCGCGAATACGTCACCCTGCGTCAGGGTGAGCAAGACGGCAAACCGTTCATGACGCAGACACCCGTAGGTCGTATGCTGCTGAAATCGACGCCTGCTCAAGTCACATTTCGCGACGGTAAGTTCCAGATCGACGGGATGGCCTGGGGGCCAAACGTAGCTGCTGTCGAGGTCAAGATCGACAACGACACCTGGACCAAGGCGACGCTGGATGACAGCAAGTCACCATACTCATGGCGGTTCTGGCATCTCGATCGAGCATTTACGCCGGGCCGGCATACTGTGACATCACGGGCAATCGACCAGTCCGGTAAGGTCCAGCCAGCGATGGATGATCCGCTGATCGCTACCAAAAAAACCTACTGGGAGAGCAACGGACAAATCACCCGCCAATTCGACGCATAGCAAGGATTCTTAGTCGTCGGCACGTAAGCCGGGGAGGATACTGCCCATCCATCCCCCAATAGTTGTTGAGAAAGCCGATGCCACGCTTTGTAGGGCGAGGACACTTCCTTCAACAATGCGGAGGAGCCCACCCTTACTTCCCCGCTCGTCCGACGAGCGGGAACTCGGCAGTTGCATCCCTCTAACCTACCGGGTGGAGACGACTTCGGCCTCAGGCTTTGACGGCACTTGTCTCTGCCATCTGCCGATGCTGCTAGATGTGCTCGGCGGTACTACTGAGCGAAGGATTTCAGTGCCGAGTCACTGCCGCTCTGCGTCTGCTTCTGAATGCGCGCCACCGTGCGCTTATGATCCTGAACCATTCCCGCACTGATGCCGCGCAGGGGGATGTGTGCCGGAGGCCCTGACTGGCCTTCTCCTGAGATCCGCCCCTTAAACCAGTGGTTAATCGACTGCCCGCCCGGCCTAGCCCAAGGAGTCGCCATCATGCGATGCACTGCAGACATTACTCTCATAAACGACTCAAACGCAGGGATGTTGCCCAAGGTTTTTGCCGCTCAGACGATCGAGTCTGAAGCAGCGGACAGAACAATAGCGCAAGGCGTTGATGGCCATCTGAGCGCTGCCAGGCATCCTTCGACCGTGAAGTGGTTCGGTGGAAGCGCAGCTGACCTTACGGGTGTCACGCGTGTAACCAATCATCTCGGATGGAAGTCTTGCTTTTCGACGCGGAGTTATTCCGCAACTTTGAGCTACCGAGTGATTTTTCCGGAGGGGTGCAGTTCCAGGTACTTGCTTAGGCCGGTACTTAGTGGGTTCACCATGCCCATGGTCCAAGCCAACCGCCCGAAGTACCGAAGCCGCAAATCTAGCCGCGAAGGCCCAACCGGCCGCCACGATCGTCACAGCCAAGCACCCGAAGCGCTGGCGGTATGAGCCGGCCGAGTATGCGCCGAATGAGGAAGCCGACGCGAAGGCGAAGCGGTTCCTCGACCGAATGATGCGGCCACCGAGCATGGATTGACGAATGTCAGAGTGAGCCGGCATCGTGTTTGCCGAGAGGGGAAACGTGGAACCTGCCAGGATTCCGGAACCGCCGGTCGATCGCGACTGGCACCCTGCCGACGTCACCGCCGAACTAAAGAAACGCGGACATAGCCTCGCGGGTTTGGCCATAGCCCACGGCTACGATCCGTCGGCGGTTGGTAAGGCGCTGAAGAAGTCGTGGCCAGCGATGGAGCAAATCATCGCGGCAGCCATCGGCGTTGCGCCCGAGACGATTTGGCCTAGTCGCTATTCCGCTGGTGACCGACCGGTTGTGCGGCATCTGAGACCGCCCGCGCCGTGGCGCCGGTAGCCGCCGACCGGGGGGCGCGATTGGCCAAGTTCTCATAGTGGTCCGCAAGCTCAAGCATCGTGCGCCGGGCATGGGTGGTTCGCTGCATATCAGCGGCGGCTCGGGCTTCCCGTGCCAACCGCGTCAGGCGTCCTGAGCGAATTTGTTGGGCCATAACGGAAATACTCCACCAACCCAGACAAAGAGCCGGCCCCGAAGGGCCGGTGAGTTTGCAGGGTTAGAGTAGAGGTCTACGCCGTTGCGGGCGTGACCCCGGACGATACCGCCCGGGTTCGGGCAAGCCAATCACGTTCCCACCGCATTAGCCTCTTGTCCGCCGAACGTTCTCGTGATGTTCTCACGGCATGGCAGCCGCTAATGCTTCGCCCCGCGGACAGCGTCTCGCGATCCTCGCCAGCCCGCTCCGGGAATTGACCGGCTTCGCCCTGGCCGTAGACTGCGGCGATCCAGCGTGCCCCGGCGAACGCGCCTATGGCGTCAGCGCCCTGGCAGAATCCTACGGCGGCGACAGAACGGTCGGGCACGTGCTGCGCCAGATGCGGTGCGGACGGGGCTGTAGCCGGCACGTGGCGGCCGCCTGGCTGGTGACTGGGCCGGGACTTCGCGAACGTATGCGACCCCGAATGATTGTGCGCCGGCAAAGCCGTGTCCTGTCTGGCTGGGCCGCACTCGATGTGTCGTGATGCGTGCTGGCCGCTCGGCGTGCGGCTCGATCAAGTGTGCCGCCGCCAGCCGCTCGGCATGGCCTGATACGCGGGTCGCCACCACGCCGACAATCAGCCCATTGCGGTTCTCCATCAGCGCATGGCCGATGAAGCACAACTTCGCCTCCTTGCCCCGTCCCTTGCGGGCGAGCCGGGCGTCTGGATCGGTGGTCGAAGCGTGGGTCTCGTTGCTGCGCTTCTGACCATAAAAATCCTGCTCTGCGTTGCGACCCGCAGCAGGGGGGCGGGCCGGAGCCGTCCGTCGGGCGGAAGCTCTTGGGGCTGGCCCACGCCTCCAACAGAGTGCCATCGACCGAAAAGTGCTCGCTCGATAGCAGTGCCTTCACGGGCTTCTGCGCCTGTTCACAGTGGCGAGGAACTTGCCAGCGATCTCGCCCGCCAGCAGCCGGTCACGGTTCTTGGTGAATGTCGTCGCATCCCACACCGGGTCATCGATCCCAAGACCAACAAACCAGCGGAACAGCAGATCGAAGTCGATCCGCTCGACCAGCTGCCGCTCCGAGCGGATGCTGTAGAATGCCTGCAGCAGCAATGCCCGCAGCAGCCGCTCGGGCGGGATCAAGCCGCGACCAGTTGCGGGATACAGCGCATCGAATTCCACCGACATGTCCGCCAGCGTCGCGTTGACCACCGCGCGGATCACTCGCAGCGGGTGGTCAGCACGCACACGCTTCTCCAAGCTAACGTAACTGAACAGCGAGCCGGCTACTTCATCGCTCCCGCGCATCCAATCCCATCCCATCGAACCCACAGCACAGAATCGGAAATCAGCCCGCGCCGCTAGCCGAACTTCAGCAGCCTGCTAGGGCGCTTTCGGCTTTGATCGACGCGGCGGTATTTTCTGATTGGCGGCACTCGGCAGCGGGGCGCAAGGATGGCTCCAAATTGGCGCGTTCACGACTGTCGCCGAGATTTTTCGCCCGGTATTGTGGAACCCCGCCTGCGAGCGGCAACGTGCGCGTGATCTCATAAAGGCCCATCGCCACGCCGAATGCTATGGCCACCAGCCGTTCGCCGACCTAGACGATAATCGCTCATGATGACGATCCTGCCTGCCCGCATAGTTTGAATTCAGCAGCTCCCGCACCGCGCGGACCATCATCGCCAAGCCAACGGGTTTCTCGAGGAACCGCTCGCCTTTCGCCAGCGCCCACCGAGGCAGGCGCGCGGGCCAGATGGCGGCGAGATAGATCGCACAGAGCCCCGGCAATTTGCGGCGCATGGCCGCGACCACATCAAGCCCGGAGCAATCTTCGCCATGCCCCCGGTTCATGCTGGTAATCACCACCTGCGGAGAAAGGGCCGGCGTGAGCTTGAGCGCTTCGTCATCCGGCAGAACCGCGACCGAAATTCCCTCGGCGTCCAGCGCATCGGTAAGCACCGACCCGACTAACAGGTCACGTTCAACAATGAGCACGTCCATTGTGACCTAACCGGGCAACAGGCCCCGCAGATGCATCAAATGTTTAGGCTTCTGCATGCGGAAATATTTCGCAAACGTGACTGCAGGCCGAGCAGTTGCTCCCGGCAACGATATCCGACCCGGACTGTCAGGCCCCGCGGCGCTTCTCAGAAGCGTGGTCGTGACTTCCTCTGTTGTCGCCGCTGCCGAATACGAAGGGCGCAAGCAGCGCCCACACGACCGCGATCCCATACAACACGAGACCGGCGAGAACCCCGCTGAATACGGCAATTACGGCAAGTGTGCTGCGCCAAACTGTTTGGATGCGAGGCATAGCCACTTCTCCCCCCTCCGTCGGCGACTGGATGAACCGGCGGCTGCCGAATAGCAACCAAGTGCCATCGCGCTCCGTTGAGTGAGTGACGGGCAGAGCCCGTTGCTTGCGGAGTGATGCTCATGCCCGAAACAGAATCCTCACGAACCCGGCGCAATCGCGTGGAACGCCGTATCAATGGGCCGCGTGACAGCCTGCCTGGCGAACGCAACGACCTGCCGGCGGATACTCTGCCAAAGCTGCCTCCGGAGCCGCAGGGCGATGAAAACCGCGAACCGCCGCCAAACGCACCGCTTGTTCCAGAATAGGAAACCTCGGAGCTTGGTGGCCCGCTTTAAGCTCGACGGAGGGTACGGGCGCAATGGCTAAGGACAACTACGACAAGACGATCGCCAGTGATCCGCCCGTGTCCAGCGGTATCACTGGTCCCGAGGCCGACAAGCCGCGGCCGGCGTCCCAGCGCGACGACGACAGTCGCCCGAAAGGCACGCCGAACCGAGATCGCCAAGCCACCGAGACGGCTAAGCACGCGAAAAAACCGAGCCTCTAGAAGGATGATCCGCCGGCACGCCTTTACGCCCCCGGCGCCCGGCGGCACGTCAGCCCAGGGTCACTCGTTCTAGGAAATCGGTTGCTACGCCTTTAGAACGTCGCCAGCGTAGTCCCCGGATATGCGCACCCTCGGCTCCTTCCTGGCGGCATACGCCCTTCTCTATGGCGCTTTCGGCGTACAATCCCCCTTCGTCCCGCCTCTCCTTAGCGCGCGAGGATTACAACCGGAGAACATCGGGCTTGTCCTGGCAGGCGCCATGGTCGTCAGGCTCGCCGCCGGTCCACTCGTCTCCCATGCCGCAGACGCTCTTCGTCGGCACACTCTGATCCTGAGCGTCTGCGCCCTGCTCGCGGCCGCGGCAACGGTTGCCTTCCTTCTACCGCGCAGTTTTGCCGGCCTGTTGAGCGTCGCGCTTGTCCATGCCTCAATGCTGGGACCGATCGCACCGATCATGGATGCGCTCGGCGCGACGGCAGCTGAGACCAGCCGGGGCGAGCGGCGCTTTCAGTATGGCTGGCTTCGGGCAGCCGGATCTGGGGCTTTCGCGGTCGGCGACTTGGCGAGCGGATGGCTAACCGCCGTGGCCGGTCTCCCTGCATCAATGTTGAGTAGCGCCGGTCTTCTGATCATGAGCAGCGGGCTCGTGTTGTTCCTCCCGAAGCTCAGCTTTGAATACCCGCGATCAAGCTCTTCGATACTGCGGGATAGTCTCCTGTTGCTTCGCATTCCGGTCTATCGCTTGCTTTTGCTCGTCGCCTCGCTGCTTTGGGGCAGCCACGCCCTGCATGATTCCTTCGCGGTGATCCGCTGGAGGGGCGCCGGGATCGACTTCGGCACCATCAGCATTCTCTGGTCGGAGTCGGTATTCGCCGAAGTCGTCGTCTTCGTCGTGATTGGGCCGCGGGTTATCAGAAGGATTGGCACCAACGGATCAATGATGCTTGCCACCGGGGCCGGGGTGATCCGCTGGAGCGTTGCAGCGTTTACGACCTCGCCGTGGGTATTGGCCTTCATCCAACCTTTGCATGGCTTGACCTTCGCCTTGTTTCACCTCGCCGCCATCCAGCTCATTGTCTCTGTCGTGCCGGTTCGGCTGGTTGCAACAGCGCAGGCGCTCTATGGAACGTTTTGCGTAGGTCTTGTGATCGCACTGGTGACCTCCGTCTCCGGCTTCCTTTATGCCAAGTTCGGCGGCCTCGCATTTCTATTCATGGCAGCGCTTTGCTTCATCGCGCTGCCATTTTGCGGCTGGCTGCGTAACCCGAATACGCAACTGTAGGCTTCACACTACCGCTGTCCTTTCCCCGGGAAACTGCTTACCCACCGTCTGTAACCGTCGCATTTTTTCGTCCCACCCACAGCTCATAGGGTCAGCGTCAGGACCGTAGGCGCAACGTCAAATGCGCCGATCCGCATCTCGATCTAGCCCCGGCCCAGGCGCCTGCTATTCCAGCTGCACCGCTGTACCATCATTATAGCGACTCTCTGGCTGCGCGGATGTGTGACCGCCATTGCCTTGATCATCAACGGCGAACGAAGCAAAAGGCCCAAACCATTGTCCATCGAGGCACTCCAATGGCGAACCATATCACTGCGCTTTTCGATAAGGCCGCACAGTGGACTTCAAAGCAGAGCGGTCATGCCCATACCTTTGCCCTAGCGATACTCGTGGTCGTCGTATGGGCCGTTAGCGGTCCCCTCTTCCAGTTCTCCGACACGTGGCAGCTCGTCATCAATACAGGCACCACAATAGTGACCTTCCTCATGGTGTTTCTCATCCAGAACACCCAGAACAGAGACACGGAGGCGCTGCAGCTCAAGATCGATGAACTGATCCGGGTAACAGAGCAAGCGCGCAACCGCCTGATCAATCTTGAAGATCTCACCGAGGAGGAGCTCGACCGGGTCAAAAGCGAGCTGACTGAAGCTGCGCGAAAGGAGAGCCCGGCGCGATGAACTGTCGCGACATGGTGGAGAAGGTAGGCGGCGAGTTCAGCCGCCGTGCCATGAGATGACGATCGACTTCACCAAGATCGCCGCAATGATTGCGGTGCTCTTACACGTCGGCGCCATGCAAGCCTGAACTGACAACGGACGCGCCTAGGTTGTCCGTTGGAGAGCGAACTTACTGTAGCTCACCCCTGGCAATGGCCGGCCGCATAGCGGGACAAAAAAGCGCGCCGCATGGGAGATGCAGCGGGCCCTAGGCTAGCGATTGAACAGCGTCGGCCTGCGCGCCGGCGCAGCGCCGCAATATCGCAAATCCAGATCGGCGAAAACCCAGGAACTGGCACCAGACGAACGAAGACCCCGCGTTGTGAACCGAGAGGCTTCCGCCCGAGACCGAAGAGAGACCCGGACGAAAACGTTCGGGACGCTCCGTCAGGCTTGCCCCGTTGGCAACGACGCGACATTACGAATCCGCACCGCGATGGAGCCAGGCGCTGACAGGCGCCCATTGCCCTCGGCCTACACACTCGCCGTTGGCGACGACATGCTCCATCTCATTCGACCGGCCAGCAGCCCCAGGTTACGATCGTTGACGGAACGTTATATAGTGTGAATGAATAGGCTCGCATTTGGGGGTGCGGTGCCGGGCCCCCGAGCACGCGACGGCAATTCAGGCGTTGAATTTATCATGGCACGGCTCCTCATAGTCGATGATCACGAACTTGTCCGCCGCACGCTTTGCGGTATCGTTCGGGATGCAGGCCATCGTTGCCATTGCGTCGGCACGAAAGCCGAGGCGCTCCAACTACTCGCGCATGCTTCGCACGCGCTGGTCATTACGGACGTCATGTTGCCGGACGGGCGAGGCCACGATGTCGCCAAACGCGCCGAGGAGCTTGGGATCAAAGCAATTCTCATGAGCGGCCATCCGGCCGGGATCGATCCAGCGGGGAATCCCAAGTCCGTGCGTCTCGCAAAACCGTTTGCGCTGGAGGAGTTTGAGCGGGTAATTCGGGAGAACCTTCCACCGCCTTGAGCGAACACGATGTCCCTCACACTGGGGATTGAATTCCGACGTAAGGCAACCGACCGCTTCGCTGCCGGTTCCGGCGTAGGAGGGTCCACTCATGCCACGCGACGGAATTATGTCCGAGAGACTGATCATCGCGGCAAACTTGCGCAGAAGGGCGGGACGGGTGCGCCGTCTGATGGGCGGAATGGTCGAGAAGGCGAACTATGACCGACTACTTGAATACGCTGTGGGGCTAGAGATCCGGGCGACGGAACTGGAACGGGGCGACCAATAGATTTCACCGCGGTTCGTATCCGCCATCCAGTGCTATGTGCTGGTGATGGCAGAGCAAAGCCCACGCGAACCGGCCCTCGTGACCGGAGATTATGACGAACTGAACGTCTTCGGTAGGCCGACCGGAAGGTGCACCACGCTAATGAAGGGGGAGCCGCTGCCCGAAGCGCCGTGTGGGTTTACGTGGCGGCTCGCGCGGATCATCTCAGATTATTAGCTACCGTCGGCACTCAGGTTTGGCCTAGCCTCGCGCCCGACCCCATCGACGGCGTGGCTGGTTATTGGCCCAGAGCTTAACCGGTGGGTTCGGCCGTGCCGCGTGGCTTTACTGGGGCCGGAGGCGAGGGGGTGACCTCGGGCGCCTTAACCTCGACTGTGTCCAATGCGACGGCGCGCGCTTCCAGTTCTTCAGCGAACTGCCGGAGCCTAGCGATGCCCTCGTCGCCGGGATGTAGATCGCGCGCATACAATCGCGCACGAGAAGCCATCCGCCGCAATCCTCCCGGCGTTTCGGTTTGGGCCGGCGGCAATCCATCTCCGCTGCGGGGCATGTCTACAACTGAAGTTCTCTGTCGTCTGGATACGGGCGTTCGCAGCGGCCATCAACGCACGGTTGCGTATTGTAATTGTCCTCAAAGGGACAAACCGCAACGAACGTGCAATGAGCGGCAACTGATCCGGCGTCGTCCACATCGCACCTCCTATCCAGACCCTAGCGGGCCCGCGAGCCCCACCCGCTGCGGCGGGCCGGCTGTCCGAACACGATGCGGTTTAGCTACCCGCCTGCCGGCGCACGGCTAAGCCAGGGTGGCATCTACGGAATGCGGTCCTGTTCCGTCCAGGTGACGCCGCCAGCACGATCGCCTCTTCAGGTTGGGCGACCAAATACAACACGTTCAACCGTCGCAGCGCCCAGTGGTCGGATATGTCATCAAAATCGTCATCCACAGGCTCATCGTCGGCAAGGTAGCCGTTGGCTTGACCTGACATGGCTGCACCTCCTCGCGATGCCTCGTCATTGAGCGCCGCTAGAGCAAACCGGTCGAGCAGCTCGCCGTGCTTATTGGTACGGTCAACGAACAATTGATGTCCAGTGGCGCACGATCAGTAGGCTGTGAAGAAGCCTCGGTTGTCCGCAAAGAGTTCAATGATCGGCGCTCGCATTCCACAGTGCGTGCGCCCCTTTGATTGTGCCAACTGGCGCGCCGGACATTCGGCGCGCCCTTTTTTCGGTGGTTATCCATCGCCGCCAGAAGACGAACGCTTTTTGCAAGGGCGCCCGGGGAGCCGTGGCTCTAGTGTTGCGGAGCCAACACCATAGGACAGCACTCCTCGCCTAGACACGGGTGCAAATTAGCGGGTGACTGGCGCATCGCCAGCATAAGCTCCGACCAGGACGTTGGCGGCTGAGAGTTGCAGACACTCCCCGTGAACGGAGAGGGGGGAACGGTGGTCACCTATCGCATATACACCATCAATGCAGCCGGTCTTGGGACGCTTCGGAAGCAGCTTAGCGACTTGAGCGAGAGAATCGTAATTGAGCTGCTACGTTCGCTGCCGGATGAGAAAACATGGTTGCTGGACTGCGAATCTGACGACAAACCTCGACTAAAACATTACGTGCACCGTTGCGTGAGCCCTACTGTGGCCGCAGTGCGATACAATCCAAGGACGACCTCCGATGTTGCGCGCCAGATTTCTAAGTTGCGACTCTGCGCGGCCCTGGCGCCAAACGGGACGGCCGCACGGACTGATGATTGGAAACTGCCACGCGGTTAAACAGATGAGCGTTGATTTGGACCGTCGGGGAGGTCCGCCATGTCGCCAGACTACCTGGCATTCCTTGTGACGTTTCTCGGCGCCACCGCCTTGATTGGCCTGATGGTTTGGGTGATGTGATTGGCTAGGCGACGCGGCCAGCAAAAGTTGTCCGCGCGGCGTGACCCGTGAGGCAACTCTGAGTCGGACGCCGCCAATCGGGCACCGTCCCGTTTGCTCTGAACAAAGTGTCACTCGTCGAACGCGAGCCGAGACCGCTAATTTCAACCTGCGTGTTGTTGCGCCCTCCGCCGGCGAAAATGTTAGATAAGTGCTCCTGAGCGGCCTTTGGCCAACAACGAGCATGGACCCTGCGCCATGATCGCACATATTGTTTGGTTGGGAAGTATCGCGTTTGTCACTGCACTCCTTGCAGGTCTATCCGCGCGGCTCCCCATTCCCCATGCTTCCAATCGGGAAGCTTCTCCAGTTTGCCCTATTGAATTGGAGAGCATGGCAGTTGGCCACTCGTCGGAAGCACCAAGCGATGCTTCACCCGTTGGTTGAGAAAGCGCATCGGCACATGGAAATGAGGTCGCGCGCACAAGAGAGGCCTCACACCTTGCTGGTTGTGGCAGCGCTCGGCCCTACGATCTCGCCTACCTATTCTTCCGGCACATCGTCGTAGTATGCCGAATGGCTAATCGATCGGTCGTTGCGACTTCCCGGCTGGCCGACATTTGGTTTCCCCACGCACCATTGATGCTCCGGATCGCCACCTCTTGATCGCCAGCCTCGCGCAAACCGGATAGGCTAACTGGGGCGAAGTGATTGGGAGGTGAGAGTGCCCTTCGATAATCCCCATCAAGCGCCTAATGGCGATCTTCAAATACTTATGGAAGCTCGCGATCGCATCTCCGACCGGGCAAACTGGCTCAAACGCTCCTTCAGGGATGGTGGCCGATACTGCCTCGTAGGTGCGCTCTCAGAGGCTTGTCGCAGTCGGAGCTTCAATGGCCCGAATTGAACCGAACGTCGGCTCGCGCGAGTTCTTGCCAAACAGCTACCAGCTCGGGCGCCTTGGTTGCCCCACATTACCCTCATCTCAGCACGACACCGCCTGATGTCGTGGAACGACCGATGGCAGACATCTCATGACGATGTTTTGGCACTGTTCGACAGGACGATCTCAACCTTAATCGCCACAGTTTCAGATGAGTTCATTCGTATGAATGCAGAACGAGTTCTGAGCGCCAAATTGAATTTCATACGCCGGACCGGTCTGCAATTCGTAGGAGGTTAAGATGACATCGTTCGGAACATCGATGTCACCGCTCAATCCGAGATGAGCTTTGTGAGCCGTACGGCACGTCGTGCCACGACAACTTCGCCTCGGGTTAGTAGCTTGGTTCCACCCGGCAGCACCTTGGCGATCACAGTCGCGCGCCAGTCGTCTTACATGCCACTCCGATTTGAACATACACCACGGAACCAGGCACCAGAGCCGCTGTTTTGGCGTGACGCCTACCCTCTCAGTGATGGCCGCTGCCGGGAGCTACAGTGAGACATCACTTGCCGGTTCGGAATCCCGTCCGCGGTCGATGCGCCGACCGGGACGGAGTTATTCAACCTCGCCACTCATATTAGGAGATATCGATGAAGTGTTTACCGCTCGCTATGGCGACGCTTCTAGTGGTCGGACCAGCGGTTGCCCAGCAGCAACCGTCTCGCAGCCCGGCCGCGCCATCCACTGCCGCGACAACGCAAAATCACAATCCATCCGTTGCAACTGCAGCCAATGCGAATGACTCGGCCGCGCCGGCCAAAGGGTCCAACAGCTTCACGGAAGGTCAAGCGAAAGGCCGCATCGCCGATCGCGGTTACACAAATGTCGCGGATCTCAAGAAGGATAACGACGGGGTTTGGCATGGCAGCGCGCAACACAACGGCCAGCCGGTTCAGGTGTGGCTGGACTATAAAGGCAACGTAGGGGAGGCCCGGTGATGCGTACGATCACCCGCCTATACGACAACTACTCCGACGCAGTGGCCGTGGTCACCGCATTAGAAGCGGCGGATCTCAGGCGCAATCGCGAGATCAGCCTGATAGCCAATGAGAACGCCCGCGGCCGCGACACCACGGTCGAGACTCAGCGCACTGAACGGCGATCGGAGGCCGGCCCTGGTGCGGCGATTGGTGCGACCGCGGGCGGGGTTGTCGGCATTTTGACCGGCCTCGGCCTGATGGCCATCCCCGGTGTCGGTCCGCTGGTGGCGGCCGGATGGCTCGCTACGACCCTGGCGGGGGCTGGCGTCGGTGCGGTGGCTGGCGGAATTATCGGCAGCTTGGTTAATGCCGGCGTCGATCGGGACGAGGCGGAGGTCTACGAGGAAGGGGTGCGTAGAGGAGGTACTCTGGTCGCCGTTAAAGCGGACGACGCCGACGTTCTACGCGTCGAGGAAATAATGGACAGCCGGCAGTCCAGGCCATGGCAAGCACACCGCGACGAATATACCGCCGCCGGTTGGGCACCATCTCACCGTTGATTGCCAGGGCAGCAGGTTGCGGTGCGAGCGATTCTTTACACTCGTACCCGGCCTGTCGGCTAGATGCGGCGGCGGACTGGCGGCTCATGCGGGTGTCCGCGCTGACGAACGATTGCAAAGGATACCAGTCTCATCGGGACCGCCAGTCAACGCACTCGGCCCCCCGTTTTCACGCCAGCCTCTCCGAATTGTGAGTTTCAGCGGGCCAGCTCGCGGCAGCAGATCCCGTTATACGGCGCTATCGTCAGGAGCTGAGCTATGCTGGAAAAGCGCCGATCGCTCGGGTTGCTGCATGCACGGATGCGCAAGGTCGAAGGCGAATTATTCCGTGCAGAGTACAGCGGCGAAATCAACCCGGACCCCAGCGATGCAAGGGACATCCCGGACTATCACGTCGGAACCAGTGCCGCCGAGGTGAAGATCTGGGTGGAGCAAATGGCCACCGGTTTGGGCTACGATCGCGTCGTCTGGGATGAAATGCCAGCAGGAGTTGCTGGCTAATTTATCTTCGGTCAGCCGACTTTGTGGGGCTGAGACCGATCTAGCATATGGTTGCCATGGCGCTACCTTCGCCCTTCCGTGGCGCCTGATTGGTATATCCCAAGGCCCACCAGTGCCCGTTGGAGTTTGACGAACTGAGACACTACTCGGCCATCCGGCAGGATTGCCGGGCATGGGACCTTAAGCGCTAGAAGCTGCGGCAGGCGTTTGGCGTCTTGCGCTGTCAACGGTGCGCCGCGTCGAATAGCCGCCTGAAGGGTGAGATGTCGGCGAAAGAAAACCGACCACTGCGATGGCCGGTCAAGTTATCGAGGTAGCTTGAAACTGGCAAGCCCTTCGGAGAAGAGGCGTGCATAAAACACATCCAGGCGAAGGGTAGAACTGCTCAATGGAACTGAAAGGTAGCGGTAAGCGATTTATTGTATTGTCTGTGCTCAGCTTATGCACTCCAGCACAAAATGCCGGACCATGCCGCATCATCGATTTAAACTTGGCCAAACCGTTGTCTCAAAATCGCTCGCGGTCGCGTCTGAGCGCTATGTTATAGTCCGATTGCTGGCGCCGGTAGGCGATATTCCCCGTTACCAAGCCACATCCGACAATGGGACTCTATGCGTATTGGTCGAGACGCAAATCGCCCAAGTGAGCCAGCATCCGGCGGCAATTGGAACGGTGACGCCAGTCTACCTTCCATTGGCCACGCTAGGAACGGCATGACATCAGCGATAAATTGGTGCCTGAGTAACCAACGCGCCGATTAGTCGCAGCAACTCGTGATGCTGCGGACCGCGGCTCTGCATCATCAGGATTTGCCTATATCGATGACAGATGCATCACCGCCCGAGGCAACGTTTGGCTCATGCCGAACGCATACGCGCGAGGAACCGGGTTCATGCGCGAGAAAACCATCGATCCCCACTTGGGCTGTTGTAAAGCCCCAAACTACCCACTGGCATATCGACCTCCCTACACGGCTTGGCAACAAGGAGATATTGGGGAGCTACGTCAAACGATCGGGTGCGCCGTTGCCTCCTCTAAAACAATTGAAGGAGACAATTTACGATTAGAGACGTTTGGTTTATCGAGTCGTGGTACTCGGTAAGAGGATTGAGCGTTAGGAGTGTTCTCTATGTGGAATTGGGATTGGTGCAGTCTACCCGGCACTCTCTCCGGCTCACCACGATGGTTAGAACTCACCGCCGTAAATGGTGTTGATCACCTCGCAGATCCTCAGTCAGAAAACCGCGTAGACCCTGCACAGCTCAGTTCAGCGTCGCCGTGGTCTACGGTCTCGCGCGCGGACCGAGTGTCGAGCCGACGACCGGAGGAGATCGGCTGAGGGCACGCAGAATTTAAAACAGGCAGCGGAGGCCTTGGGGCGCCGCCAGCGCCGGGCTCGCTTCGGCCTCTACCGTACTGGGAGTACGCCACCACGCCTTTCGCTCCGGTAAATTAAGCGCGCGATCATGGTCCGACCGCAGACGTCACTACGGTCGGGCGGGACGTTAGCATCGTCTTTGGAAGGCGAAGGGCGGCTCCGACAGGAGGAACTTTACGGCGATGGTTTGCGTTGTCCCGCTCAACCACGGCACACGACTTACCCAGGCGGAGACTGAGACATGAGTGATAGGACGTCGAATGCTGGAAGCGGTGAGAGCATTTATGGCGCCGCAAAGGAAGCTGTAGGCTCGGCGGCAGAGCAGGTGCGAGCCGCGGCGCCCGGGACCTATGATGCTGGTGTCAAGGCTGCGCGATACGTCGGCGAGACGGCAACTGAGCACCCTCTGATAGTGGGGATGGCGGTTCTTGCTTTTGTTGGAGGGCTGATTGGTGCTTCTGTCAGTGGTGGCGGTCGCCATCGCGGTGATTGGCGGGATCAGGCACGAGAGTGGCGAGATCGCGGGTATGAGATGGGGGACCGCGTACGATCTGTAGCCCCCGATGCCTCCAGGGCAGCGGCAGACGCCGGCGAGTATGTTTCTCATTCTGTGCGCGAGAATCCAATGTCAGGACTTCTGATTGCCGCAGCAGTCGGTGGCCTCCTCGGCTATTTGCTTCACGGCCGGTCCTCGTAGCACGCTCGACGCTCCGATCTACCGTCGCGCTGCTCTTTCCCCTGGCGTGAACGGTGCAGGAGTAGCCGAAAACGCGGTGTTGACCGGTCGCGCCACGGCAGGGTCGTGAGGCTACACGCCCATCGCTCTCTGGGCGGGGCTCCGGTGCACACACCAGCTTTTGTTGGGCGTTTCGCATAGTTGTCAGAACCTTGGGCTCTCTTGCGCCTTAAGCGGACGCAGGCGCCGGGCGGAATAGCCTGCGGCTCCTGGAAGGGAGGACCGCAGCCGATGAGCATCGATGCGCGCCTGGAAGCGCTCAAGCAGGATCTTGCCTACCAACTTGACCGACGTGCGAGGCCGAGGCACGCGAGAGATCCGGCGCGCGGGCGTGACGCTGAGCATCCCGCCGACATTCCGCCCCGCGGCTGGAAGGACATTGCGTGGCGCACATGGGCGGAAGTCTCGGATCAAAATCTCTTCCTCATCGCCGGCGGCGTAACCTATGCAGTGCTGCTCGCCCTGTTCCCCGGCTTGGCCGCCCTCGTCTCGTTGTATGGACTTGCCTTCGATACTGCTCAGATTGAGAAGCAGGTAGGGGCGCTGTCGGGCGTGCTGCCGGCGCAAACGCAGGAGCTTTTAAGCCAAGAGCTGCACAGCCTGGTCGAAAGCTCTGGCGGGGCACTCGGCTTTGCCGCGATCGTCGCTTTGCTGCTGGCGATTTGGAGCGCTTCGCGCGGCATGAGCGGTCTGATCACCGCGATCAACATCGCCTACGAAGAGAAGGAGCGGCGCAGCTTCGTAAAATTCAACCTCATCGCGCTCGGTCTCACCCTCGGGCTTGTGGCCGGCGGCGTTATTGCGATCGCGCTCATCGCGGTTTTGCCCGCCGCCGCTCAGCTATTGGCGATCGGCTCCGCGACCAAATGGCTGCTGCTGCTCGTGCAGTGGCCGCTGCTCATCATCCTTGTTATGGGCGGCCTTGCCGTTCTCTATCGCTTCGGTCCCGACCGGGACAAGCCGCAATGGCGTTGGGTCTCGCCCGGCGCGATCGCCGCAACTGTCCTGTGGATCCTCGGTTCTGTCGGTTTCACCGTGTATGTCGCGAACTTCAACAGCTACGACAAGACCTACGGCTCGCTGGGCGGAGTGGTCGTCCTGCTCACCTGGCTCTATCTCTCAGCGCTCATGGTCTTACTGGGCGCGGTGATCAACGCTCAGTCCGAGCGACAGACGCTCAAGGATTTCGACCGAAGGTGCGCCGCGGGCGATGGGCCGTCGGGATGCGCATGCCGCCGACACGCTCGGTGAAAGCACCGATTAGGAAAAAACCATGATCGAAAACACAGAAATCGATCGCCTGAAGCGGCGGCTCACCTGGCAGGGTGCTGCTCCGATCGCCGATCTCTCCAATCGGGCGACGGATACTATGCTGGCAAGAAGCCGCGAGTTCGCCGATTGATCATGTCCGTCAACGTGGTGGAAATTCGGGTTTGTCTGAGGTGGCCGCGGGTCATGCGGCTACGGTGGAAAATTGGGTAGCAATCGCCTCCGTCAACGGCGGTGTAAGTTCGGCCATTGCTTCGGTCTGCATGTAGCGGTGCTGGAGCTGCCATTCGTCGTTGGCCTCGAGAAGCACGGCGCCGATCAGGCGGACAATGGCACTCTCGTTCGGGAAGATGCCGACGACGTCGGCCCGGCGCTTGACCTCCTTGTTGAGCCGTTCCAGCGGGTTCGTCGAATGTATTTTGGTCCTGTGCTGGACTGGGAAATCCATATGCGCCAGCACGTCGGCCTCGCTCTCGTCGATGAAGGCGCCGAGCTTCGGCCACTTCGCCCGAAGCTGGTCGGCGACATGACGCAGCGTCTGGCTGGCGTTCGGGCGATCGGGTTGGATGAACGCCTGGCGCAAGGCAGCTGACACCATGCTCTGCTGCGCCTTGGGCACGTAGGACAGCGCGTTGCGCATCCAATGCACCCTGCAGCGCTGCCACGAGCCGCCGACGACCCGACGGATCGCGGTCTTCAGGCCCTCGTGCGCATCGGAGATCACCAGCTTCACCCCGCGCAGGCCGCGGCGAAGCATGCTCTTGAGGAAAGTCGCCCAGAACGTCTCGGCTTCCGACGGGCCGATGTGGAGTCCGACGATCTCCCGCTTACCCTCGGTGTTTGCGGCCACGGCGATTATCGCCGCGACGGAGACGATCCGTCCGCCCTCGCGCTGCTTGAGGTAGGTCGCGTCGAGCCAGAGATACGGCCATTCGCCGGCAAGCGGGCGGTCGAGGAAGGCATTCACGCGGTCGTCGATGTCCTTGCACAGTTTGCTGACCGTGCTCTTGCTGATGCCGGCCAGCCCCATCGCCTGCACAAGGTCGTCGACGCGCCGGGTCGAGACGCCGCCGACCCAGGCCTCCTGGATCACCGCGACCAACGCCTTCTCCGACGTCTTCCGCGGCTCAAGGAAAGGAGGGAAGTAGCTGCCCTGCCGAAGCTTCGGGATGCGTAGCTGTAGGCTGCCCAGCCGGGTGTCGAGCGTTCGGTCCCGGTAGCCGTTGCGGTAGGTCGTACGATCGCCGGACCGCTCGTGACGACCGGCACCGATCAGTCCTTCCACGTCCGTCTCCATGAGCAGCTGCACTACGGCCTCAGCCACGCTGCGCAGGAAGTCACCATCTCCCGCTTTGGCCAGCAGCTCGGCCAACGGTAATCTCTCCTCGGTCATCGGGTCCTCTCGGGCTCAGGGTGAAGCGTCGCAACTCCACCTTAGCCTGCCGATCCGATGGCCACCTCAGCTCGTCCGGGAAATTCCACCACCAGCGCGGACGCTAACCGATGGTGCGCGAAATGGGCGAGGAGCGGCCGCTCATCAGCCTTCTGATTGCATTCCAGATTGGATTTGCCGTGGGCCGTTGGGGACCGCACCGTGCGAAGCATTAACCTTCTCAAGCTCGCCTTTGATGCGGAAATCCTGCGGCTGCGGGCGCTGCTTGCGCGTCAGGGGCGGCGCGCGGCCTTCGGCGCAATCGCCCTCGTCTTTGCGCTTGCCGTACTGGCGCTCGCGGAGGTTGCTGGCTGGCAGGGATTGCGGCTGCGCATTGAGCCAATTCCTACAACGCTCATTCTGCTCGGCATCAATCTGGTGATTGCTGCTATCTGTGGCTTTCTGGCAGCACGCTCATCGCCGGGACATGCCGAACAAGAAGCTCTGCGCGTGCGTCAGCAAGCGCTCGACGCCGCCCGCGGGTCATTGCTTTTTACCGCTGCTGTGCCGACCGCAACAACGCTGCTGGGCTTCAACCGCCGCGGCGGACGCCGGCGTTCGTGGCTTTCCTTTTTCAGACGATAAGGCCCGGAGAGCGAAACTCTCCGGGCCCCATTTCCGCGACCAGTTCGGAAAGGACTAGGCGGCCTTTCGCCGGCCGCCCGCCCGGCCGCCCTTACCTTCGCCATCTGCCTCTTCGTCGTCCGCCAGGGCTTCGGGCATGATCGCCTTTTGTGTCACTTCGGTCAGCTTGATGTCGGTTTGCTTTTCCTCCTCTAGGGTCTCGGCAAGCAGACCGGCAACTTCCTTCTCACCCAATGCTACGGCAAGCGCCACGTTCGTACCGTAAGCGGCGATTTCGTAATGTTCAATGCGCTGCATGCCGGCAACGATGACCAGGTCCAGGATCGGCCCCTTCGCCTCATGCTCCTCGATTTCGTGCTGGGCCTCTTCGACCAGGCCGCGCATGGCTTCGCAGACCTTGCGGCCCGGCCGTACGCTCATCTTCTCCATCGCTTGCTCGACGCGCTCGATCTGCACCTGCGTCTGCTCGATATGCAGCTGAATGCCATTCCGCAGTTCTTCGGCACTCGCCTTGCGCAAAGCCTTCTGCATGCACCGCAGCGCCTGCTTTTCGGCGCTGTAGGCATCCTTTAGTTCTTCGGTGAGCAGCTCACGGACTTCCGATTTCATGCATGTTCTCCTGTAAGTGCGCCGATCAGGCGAGGCTCCCCTTATTGTCCGGATCGACGGCGCCCCCACAAACCGACAAAGGAACGGCAGGTTTCGGCAGAGTTCCATCACAAGCCTGTCGGCACGACTCTATCAGCAACGGGGTGCGGAGAAGGCCGATCCGCTTGAGGCCGTCCGGCTATGCTGGGTCTCTTCTGTTCGCTGGGTCGCGTCGCTGTCTGAGGCGGTCGAGAACTGGCCAAGCGTACCAAAAGCCAAGAAGCACAAGCAGCACCAAAACAGCGGCGATAGCCGCACCCATTACCGCCCCTGTGATCCGTGCCCACACGACAAACGCGTCAGCCGCCATCCCACAAGCCAGAGGCAGAAGGGCCCCAATGGTAATGCGGCTGCCGATGCTCAGGAACTCCTCACTTTCTTCGCCGGCCCAGACGATGCGATGCAGCGCAGCCGGCGTAATGAGGAGCACGACCGTCAATGCAATCGCCAACAAAGCCAGACCATGGATGAGCTGCGAACTCTCCGGCAGCTCTTTGAAACTGTCGCTCAGCACGATCACTAACTGGAAGCCCAGCAGCGCTTGCGCGCCGGGCAGTATCACCCGTCCTTCGGTGAGCATTTGCTCAATGCGCGCGTGCAGCGGCGCCCCTTCACGCCGGCGCCGATCCGCCGCGGCTTTGCTACGTTCTGCGGCTCCCCGCGTCCTTCGCATGAGAAATCCTACGCCGTACCATCCGGCGCTCGCCATGACGGCGAAGAGGATGCCTGCTGCCATCCCGGCGGGGTGACTGCGCCAGGCGCGCTCCAGCGCCAGTGTAAGATCGAGGCCGAGAGCGATAGCCAAGGGCATGAGCGCAGCGGCTGCAAGATAGCCTGTTACGCTGTGCATGCGACCGGTGCTTCGACCGTGCTCGGAAATGCGGTGGAACGCCGACGGCGCGACCAGTAGACAGATTGCGAGCAGCATTAACGCCAGCGCAGCGGCACTCATATTACGGCTGGTTACTGACAGCTCGTCGAAGCCCTCGCGGAACGGGCCATGACATTGGAAGCCGAGGAGGATCTGAGAGCCGAGGATGAGAGTCCGCGTTTCATCCAGCGCCGTCTTGACTTTGTCTGATAGAGACATTCGATTAGGTCAGAATTATCACCTGACGCGATTACGGCGCCCCGTGCTTCTCGGGAACAGCTATCGGGGCTACGAGGAGTGATTGACGCCGGATGATGTCTGCCGCCGGCTCCGATGTGACTGCTATGGCCGAAGTCCTTTGTCCACTCCATCCTCAACATTGCTTAGAAACCAAACCGATGTGGACTCCTCCGCTCGTGCTCACCCTCTGCTCTAGGGGTAAAGGGCTTTAACCCTTCACGGCACTTGTCTCCGCCATCTGCAGGTGCTGCTGAATGATCGGCAAATATTTTTGGGCGAATGATTTTAGTGCGGGGTCGCTGCCACTCTGAGCCTGCTTCTGAAATTCCGACACGGTTTGCTTATGATCCTGCACCATATGCTGCATATACGCGGCGTCGAAAGCATTCCCGCTCATCGCACTAAGCCGGTCCATCTCAGTCTTGTGCTTCGCGTCGAGCTGGCTCGGTAGGCTCAGATTCTCCGTCTTGCCGAGCTGCATGAGCTCTTCATTGGCCTGCGTATGATCCGTGACCATGCGCTTCGCGAATTCCTTGATCTGCGGCGACGTAGCCTTCTGCTCAGCAAGTTGGCCCAGCTGCACTTCGGCCAAGCCACCATGGGCCGCCTCGGTGGCGAAGGTTTTGTCAGCTGCTGATAATGCAGCCATTGCTGGAGCAGCACTCAGCAGACTGACAACGGCGACCGAGTACGCAAGCTTTCGCATGTTCATCCTCTTTCAGTAAATCTTTCCAAGCACGTATCCGATGGCGAGGGCTACCAATGCGGTGCAGACAGGATGCTTCTGCACATACTGGACGAGCGGCTCGACGGCATCGTCGGGGGCTCTGCGGGTGGCCGGGCTGGATTCGCTCATGAGTGAGGCTTCCCCAACTCTCTGGCGACAGTTTCGGCTGATACACCCGCTTTCTGAACCGCCTGGACCAGCTGCTCCTTGCTGACCTCCCACTTCTGTGTCCAGGTACCGGACCTCATGATCTTCATGCACATTGACGCGGCTGCGATCGCGCGCGCCTCGATCCTTTAGGTCGTCTGCCATGTCGAGGAACTCCTATGGTCGCGCATGAACGGCCATCATTCGGCCGGGTTCGCGCAAATCATCGGCATAGTGCGCGGGCGAACAGGTCCAGAACACCGGTCTCCTCGTCAAAACGTGAGGTGACGGGCGATTTGCGAAGTCCGCCAGCGATCCTAAGTGATTACCCGACCGCGTTACGACCGAGGCTGAGCGAACCGGAAATATTGTTTCCTTTTCAGCCCTTTGTCCTGTCGGATCGTCACCGAATCCTCCGTCTTATGGGAATGGAAGACAGCGTCGCTTTAGCCGGCAATTTGGAGGAACGCGTGGTTCAGCTGCTGAGACTAGCGCGGCACTACGCGCGCGTAACCCAGTCGGGAGCTAGGCCGCGCAAGCAGGACGCGCTGACCGAGCTGGAAGACATGCTGACGGATCAACTCGCGGCACTTGAGAATGCTGATGCGGACGACAAGGCCGACGCCGAGGAATCTGGTGAGGCCGAACGCGAGAGGCAGACCTGGCGCCCTCTGAGGGCCGCCTGATGGCTAGACCGATCTGGCGGGGCCATCTGCGGCTCGCGCTCGTGTCCTGCCCCGTAGCGCTGTTCAACGCCCGGCATGACCGGGCCGGTATTCGGTTCAATCTGATCAATCCGGAGACCGGCAATAGGATCCGAATGGTCACGCAGGATGGCGAGACCGGAAAAGAACTGGAGCGGCGCGATCTGGTGAAGGGCTACGAGTTTCGCAAAAACCAATACGTTCTTCTCGACGACGCGGACTTCGACAGCGTCAAAGTCGAAAGTTCGGCGGTGATGGCGGTCGAGAAGTTCGTCGATGCCGACTTAATCGACCCGGTCTACTATGATGCTGCCTACTACCTGGCACCCGATGGTGATGCTGGCCGCGACGTGTATGCGGTGCTTCGCGAGGCGATAGCCAAAACGGGCAAGACAGCACTCGCACGGGTCGTCATCTCTCAGCGCGAGCGGACCATTTCGCTTCGGCCCATGGGCGAAGGTCTGATGGCCCACACCCTTTACGAAGATCGCGACCTAAATTCTGCGACGGAACTCTTCGATGGGTTGAACGCCATCAAGGTAGATCCGGAGATGGTGCAACTCGCAACGCAGCTGATCGAACGCCAGTCTGGCAAGTATGATTCGTCAGACTTGGAAGACCGGTATGAGACTAGGCTGCGCGGGATGATCGACGCGAAGCTAAAAGGCGAAGGCGTGGATCTATCGGCCGACGCCGCGCCAGAGCCGAGCAATGTAATTGACCTGATGACCGCGCTGAAGAAGAGCCTGGGGCAGGCGCCTGGTAAGGAAGCTGAACAGTCGAAGCGCAAGAAAGCAGTTCCGAACCCGCGTCAAACCGGGCTTAAGCTCCCTATCAAGGGTGGAAAGGCGGCTACGTCTGCCGAAGCTGAAGAAGCCAAACCGAGTCGGAAGCGCGCCTGAGGATCGTCTTCCCAGCGTTCCACGCGGATTAATCTACCCAACTCCTCAAGGCAGAGGACACAATGGAAATCGTCCCCGTTCGTTGGGTGGCCGCCTTCGGTATCCCCCATGCCGCAATTGGGGCACTGAAAGCGCATCATCGACAGCAGCTCCGGCAACAAGAGTGCTGGTGGTAGTGCGCTTAATGCGAGTTGCGGAAATGTTCGGACCGGTCGCCACCGATGGCAGCCGTAGCGCGGTGGGGCTTTCGCAGGAGGACGGTATCCTCGTTGCTCTCGCTGACGGTTCCCCAGCCGGCGAGTTTCGGTGGGCGAAGGCCGCGTGGGGTCGGCAATCGGATAGAATCCCAGTCAAAGGCAGTCTATAGCCTCTAGCTCACTCGCCCCGCCACGCCTCGGCAGCATCGGCGCGGTTGATCGCACGATTGATCGCCTGCATGGCTTGGCCCTCGGCGCCAATGTCGAGCCAGCGAATGGCAGCCCCGATATCGGTGGCCGATGGATTGCCGCCTTCAGCCAACGGATGATCCGGCGTCACCGGCCGCAGTACCATCTGCGTCTGGGCCATTGCCAATATCTGTCGTGCTTCGTCGGGTCTTCCTGCTGCCAACGAGCGTTGCGCGTTTACCAGTTGCTGGGCCGCAGACGGTCCGGCTGCCGCTGGCGCCGGTTGTGGCGAAGCAGCCCTGGGTGCGGGCAGTCGTCGCGGTGCAGTGGCTGTGGTACTCGGTTTGTCCTGCGCCTTGGCATGCGACAGCGCGTCCTCTTCGGCTTGACGCTGCCGGCGCAGTGTCTCGGTTTCGGCGCGCATCGCCTCCAGCCCTTGGTGCAGCACATCCGCCTCGGCACGTCTGGCATCGATATCGTGCGACTTTTGCTCGATCTGGTTCTGTAGATCGGCGGCTTGTCGCTGCAGATCAGTGATCTGTCGCTGCAAGGCAGCGCGTGCAGCCTGCTGTTCGGGAAGCGGGGCTGGTGCCACCTGAGCCGCTTGCGCAGCTGGCGGAGGACCATGCCTCGGTTGTGTGCCATCGATAATCGCGGTCGCCCAGTCGGACAGGCCAGACAATGACTTTAGGTCACCGAACGCTCCGGCGAACAGAACCAGCAGTGCTGCCATCGAGCCCATTGCTGGAAGCAGAAAGCGCCACATGCAGCCCTCCTCGACAATGGCGTGTTCCGCGCTGATGCTGCCTGATCTTAGTTCACCACCTCGACTATTCTTTTGGGCCGGGAGCCAGACAAAATCTCGTGTTTGCTGAACTTAGAACCCCGGCTCAGCGATGATTCCACGACAGCTCCGTCACCGACGGCCGTCTCGGTTCGGAGATTGGCGACCCTCTGCGGATCCAGGCAACGGCTGCTCGGTCGCTCATTAAGCCCAGGAGTTTTGCAGCGTGCAGGCAGACCTATTGAAATCCGCCCGATACAATCCCGTAAGGGGTGCTCCTGCGAACGATCAGTGGATGTGGAAACTGACTTGGCAAGTCGCGAGACTATAAAATACTGCGCAGCTCGCTGGGACGCATTGGCAGACGAGGCAGAGATTGTGCAACCCTCGGAAAGTGTAACGCGCATCATCGGACATTCCGGCTACCCCGCGGGCGGATCTCTCTAGCTAGACTGCACAACCCCAAGATTAAGACCCCTTGGCTTCAAACCGCCGTGGTCTTGCCATCCTCGCCCTTGTTGCGCCGCTTTGAGGCCGAAAACGGCGCGTTGGCTGTTGCCTAGTAAGCGTCTGCCCACGGCATCGCGATGCTATGCGGCGAGCCTTTGATCGAGTTGAGGCGGATGCCCTCGAGGTTCCAGGGCAGAAGCTCAGCGATGCGGTTGACGGGATGATCGGCGATCTGCTCAATCAAATGCCGCAGATAAGCCTCAGGATCGAGACTGTTGGCCTTGGCAGTTTCGATCAGGCTGTAGATCGCCGCTGCGCGCAGCCCACCTGCATCCGAACCGGCGAAGGTCCAGTTGCGACGCCCGAGGGCAATCGGACGCATGGCGCGTTCTGCGGCTGAATTGTCGATGCAGGCGCGTCCATCACGCAAGACGAGCGTCAGTGCGTTCCAGCGCTTCAGGCTGTAGCGGATCGCCTTCGCCATATCACTGCGGCCGGAGATGCGCGTGAGGCTCGCCTCAAGCCATGCATGCATGTCCGCCATCAGCGGTGCGAGGTGTTGCGTGCGCACCCGCAGGCGCTGCTCGGGTGCTTGCCCTCGAATGATCTCCTCGATCTTGTAAAAGGCGGCGATCCGCTCCAGTGCCTCGCGGCTCAACGCAGACTTGGTCTTCTCATGGGCATCCCAGAACTTGCGCCGTGCATGCGCCATGCAGGCGGCCTCGACGACCTCACCGCCCCGATAGATCTCGGTAAATCCGCCATAGCCATCGGCCTGCAGAATACCCTTGAAGCCGCGCAGATGTTCCTGTGGATGCACTCCCTTCCGATCCGGCGAGTAGCGGTAGAGGATCGCCGGCGGGTCAGCGCAGCCGTATGGACTTCCATCGCGGACGTACTGAGATGGACGGTCCCCGTTACTGATAGGCTCCGTCACTTCAGCAAGAAGGAGGAGGCACGTCTCATGTCCATGTCGATCTACGGGCTCGACACCTCGAAGAGCTGGTTTCAAGTGCATGGCGTCGACCACGATGGCGTGATTGTCAGGAAGAAGCTTGCCCGCGGAAAGGTTCTCAACTTCTTCCGTCGCTTGGAGCCTTGCATCATTGGGTTGGAAGCGTGTGGCAGCGCCCACCATTGGGCGAGGGAGCTGGCATTGCTCGGTCACCAACCACATCTTATGCCGGCACGTTATGTGCGCGCATACCTCAAGACAAACAAGCACGACGCGGCGGATGCGGAAGCTTGTTGGGAAGCAGTCCAGCGACCGGGCATGCGCTTCGTGCCGGTCAAGAGCACGGAGCAGCAGGGCGCCTTGATGTTGCACCGTGCGCGAGATTTGCTGACAAGGCAGCGCACCGGTGCGGTCAATGCTCTTCGGGGCCATCTTGCTGAATTTGGCATCGTAGCCCCAAAGGGCATCGCGCAGGCACGCGAGCTCATGGAACTGGTTGCCGACGACGAGAGAATTCCCGACTGCGCGCGTGGTGCTCTTTCGATGTTGGTCGATCAAATAAGGGATACCGAGGCCAGGATTGGTGATTTTGCCCGTGCCATTTTGACGCTCGCCAGAGAGCACGATG
>CAVRDF010000008.1:0-1691070 GCA_963719805.1 uncultured Alphaproteobacteria bacterium | reverse complement strand
GCGGCGGGCCGGAACGCGTCGTCCCACCAGGCTCGCTCACCCTGGTCCTGACCGGCTGGCTCAAGGGCCCGGCCACCCGCCGGGGCATCCCGGCCAGCGGCCGGGGCGTCGGCTGGCGGCTGGTACCAGCCGCCCGGTTCGCGGCCGGGTGCTGCCGCCGGAGCCCTGGGCCCGTTCCAGGTCGTCGGGCTGCGGTAGCTCTCGGCCGCCCGGCGGGGCGGGTCATCGGGCCGGCGCAGCACCTCGTCGGCCGGGTACCCGGGATCGCGGCGGCCCGGCTCGTAACCAGATCGCTCGTGAGCGGCACGGCGGCCGTAATCGTCCCGGCCCGGGTCGGCCGGGCGGAACCGGGGTTGCGGTTCGTCCGGGTCGGCCGGGTAGAAGGCCGGCTGCGCCTGCGGTTCATCCGGCTCAGCCGGGTAAAACGCGGGCTGGCGTTCGGGCGGCTCGGCCGGGTAGAAGGCGGGCTGCCGTTCCCCGGCACGTCCGTCAGGGCCCGGGCCCCGCGGGGGCTGGTCCTCGTCAACCCACTGTTCGGTCTGGTCCTGCTGGCCGTGGTCGTCGTACTGCGGCGGGTACTGGTAGGTCCGGCCCGGTTCGTCGCCGGAATGACGGGGGCTCATGTCACACCCGTCCGGGGAGGACGCCGACTGGTGCCCGCGCCAGCGCAGAGCCTGCGGTCAGGTGTACCTGACCCAGTCTCGTGGTCGGGCGTAGTCATCCGGGGCCTCCGGTGGGTAGCGGGTCTCGGTGCCGTCGTTGTCTCCTCCGACGGTAGCGGCTCCGTCGGCCCCGGATGGCATCGCTGGTGATCGTTTTGCCTCGTCGCTGCCTTCCGCGGCCTCGCTGGAAGTGTTTCGGGGTGAGTCGTCCGGTGAGCCCGGCGGCGGGCCGGAGGGTGGGTCCGGCGGGGTGTCTCGCAGCCCGCGCCGGATCGCCCGCGCGATCGCGGTGAGCACCAGGACACCCAAGGCGGCGAAGATGATGACCAGCAACGTGGTCCCGAACTGGGTGGACTGCACGCTGAGGGCCACCGGACCACCGGGCAGCGCCCGGCCGTTCTGCCCGAACAGCTGGAGCTCCATCGTGGTGTTGCCGACCGCGCCGGACCTGACCGATACCCGGACCGTCTCGGTCTGCCCCGCCCCCACCGTGATCAGGCCCTTGGGGGTGTAGCCGGTAACCCTCAGCCGGCTGTTGGGCGGCTCGGAGGCCTGCAGCCGGACCCGGATGGCCTCGGGGAGCCCGTTGCCGATGGACACCGGCAGCGAACCAGACGACCCGACCAGCGTGATCCGGCCGGAATTGATGATCTGTACCTTGTCGTCGACGCCGGACAGGTAGGCCGCTACCCGTTGCAGCATGGCCGTGCCGTCCCGGCTGGGGGCTCCGCGGCCCCGCCAGGCGGACGATTCGGTCGCGGCCACGCCGGTGCTCAGCTGGTCAAGGTAGTGCTGCGTGGGCTGGGCCAGGATGCTCTTGAACGACCGCACGGCCCGGCCGAGCTGGCCGACCTGCCTGAGGTAGGCACCGGGCAGCTCGCTGCCGCTGATCTGGTTGTCCGGTGGCGCCTGCCGGGACGTCTGGCTGGCGCTTCCGGCCGAGGTGGCCAGCGAGGACAGGGAGTCCGGAGTGAGCCACGGCGTGCTGGTGCTCTCGCTGAGCAGGTCGCCGGCCAGGGCGGGTGAGGGGTTCCATTCACGCGGTGGCGCGATGACCACCGATCGCGCAAGCCCCGGGTCCTCGGCCTCGATCTGCGCGGTCTCGGCCAGGAAGCGCTGGCTGACCGCGAAGGTGCTGCCCGGAGCCGAGGTGGCCGAGCCGAGCACGCTGGTCAGCGTGGAGTCGGCCAGCAGCACCTTCATCGTCGTGCCGGCCGGCGTGGGCGTGCTGGCCACCGCGTCGTCCGGGTTGAACGACCCGCCGGTGGACGGCATCTCGTTGCTGGCCAGGATCGTGGTGCTGATCCCGTTGACCGCGAGGTTGCCCAGCACGCTCGAGTCGGCCAGCCCATCGGCCGGCCACGCGATCGCCCCCGCTTTGCCGGACTGACCCAGCAGGGAGCCCGTGGTCGACCGGCCCAGGTTGTAGGCGCTGCGCAGGTCGTTGTCGAGGCCCTGGTGGGTCAGGGCGGCCACGTCGACGTCGTCGTAGGGGGTGGTGAACAGCTGCTGGCTCGCGGCGGTGGCCCGGACCCCGGACAGCCACTGGGCCGCGGCGGTGCTGGCGTGATGCTGCCCGCCGCCGGAGCAGTCGGTGTCTGCTCCCACCTGGTAGCCACGGGTCATGGTGGAGACGCTGGCCAGCAGGCCCGGGTCCACCGCCCAGGTCAGGTCGGCCCGGGCATGGGCCGACCCCGCGCTGAGCAGCGTGCTCAGCCGCCCGCCGGAGGCCACGCTGGCGGCCAGGCTGTTGCTGGTCAGGGCGGAGCAAATGCCCTGCTGGGGTGCGCTGATCAGCGGCCAGACCCAGGCGACCCGCAACGGGCGGGTCATGCCGGCCGCCGACGCACCCGGCCAGTACGGCAGGAAAGTGTGCTCGATACCGACCGCGGTGCCCGTCCCGTCGTCGGCCTGCACCGCCAGGGGGTACACGCCGAACTGGCTGATGCCGATCGCGGTCACCGACAGCGACAGCTTCCACGACGCGGTGGCCCCCGGGGCCAGGCTGGCGCTGACCGTGGCCGGGTCGCCGACCACGGTGTCGGCGTCCAGCGTGCCCCGGGCGTAAGAGGCCAGGTCGGACCGGCTGGTCAGTGCGGACGCGGACGACCGGAGCACGACCGAGATCGCCGGCAGCGCCGAGTGCGAGGTGTTGGTCACGGTGCCGGATACGGTCACCGTGCTGCCGGGGCGCGCCACCTGGGGGCTGACCGAACTGATGACCACCGACGCCGGTGACCGGGACGACACCGTCGCGCCCTCCCCAGCCCGCGCGGCCGGAACCGACGCCAGCATGCAGGCGCTGGCCGCCGCGATGAGGGCGGCGACGAGGGCGAGGGTGACCGTCGCGCGGGCAGGGGATCCCGGCGCGGCATGCTGACAGGGCACGCCAGAAATGTTATTGCCGTTTCCTGTAAAGAGGCGGTGTGCGCGATGATCGCACGATCCCCTGAGGCGATTGCTGCACGTTGATCGCTTCCTTCTTTTCCCCGTTGCCCGGCCAGCGAACGCCCTCACCTGCCGGGTATCCTCGCTTTTCCTGACCCCCCGTCCCGTCAATACCCGCGATGGCCATGCCGAATTCCACTTCCCCGCCTCTGGTGAGCTCTGTGAACCCGCTGAACGACGACCAGCGCCAGGCCGCCGCCGCTCTGCTGCGGCGGGTGTCGCCGATCGCCGACGACCTCGGGCGGCGGTTCGCCCGCCACGGGTACGAGCTGGCCCTGGTCGGTGGCCCGGTGCGAGACGTGTTCCTCGGCCGCGAGCCAACCGACTTCGACCTGACCACCAACGCCCCGCCGTCCGAGATCCTGCGGATCGCGGACCAGTGGGCGGACTCGGTGTGGACCGTGGGCATCGACTTCGGCACCGTGGGGCTGCGGAAATCACGCACGCAAGCACTCAGCGAGGCGAACCGGAGTTTGCAGGCAGTGGCTATCGAGAGAATTCAGGCCGACGCACACCTCAACGAGTTACAGGCGGAGCTGTTTCACGCTGGTCGTCTCAGTGCCATGGGGCAGGTAGCGGGCACCCTGGTCCACGAGCTCGGGCAACCGTTGGGGGCGGTAATCAACTACATCAAGACAGCTCGTCGTATTCTCGAGAACAGGAGTGACCGGGTAGATTTGGTGCGCGCCGCCATCGACGATGCAGCTGGCGTGCTGCTGCGGACCGGACAGGTACTGCAGCGAGTGCGAGGCTTCGTGGCCGGTGTAGAGCCAGAGCGGTGTTCCGAAAATGTCCAGGATATGATCGAGGAAGCCCTCTCACTCGCATTGATAGGTCAAGCAGCAGCCGGCATCTGTGTTTCGTCGATGGTCGAACCGGGGCTACCGCCGGTACTGGTCGATCGCACCCAGATACAGCAAGTGCTTTTCAACCTCTGCCGGAATGCGATTGAAGCGATGGTCAGCAGCGAGCCGCGTATCCTCTGCCTGACGGCAGGATTGTTGAATAAGGATTCGATAGAGATCTCGATCGCTGACAGCGGACCGGGCATATCCCACGATGTCTCGTTCCGCCTGTTCCAGCCGTTTGTGACCACGAAGCGGCATGGTATGGGGCTTGGACTTTCGATCTGCCGCTCCATTATCGAGGCTCACGGCGGACGTCTCTGGCATGAAGACCAGCACGGCGGCGGAACCATCTTTCACTTCACAGTGCCTCTGGCCGTCCAGGATGACGATGTCACCTGAGCGTGTTGTCCATATCGTCGATGACGATCTGGACTTTCGTCTGTCACTGGCACGGCTGCTCGAGGCGACCGGGCACACTACCACGAGCTACGCGTCCGGTGGGGCGTTTCTTGCAGTTGCGCCCAGGGTATCGGAAGGCTGTGTGCTACTGGACGTGCAGATGCCACACATGGACGGGCTGGCGGTCCTGGCAGCGTTTCGCAAGCTCGGCATGCGCGCGCCGGTAATTGTCATGACCGTCCACGGCGACGTATCAACTGCGGTGAGAGCCTTGCGGGCTGGGGCCTCGGACTTCCTCGTGAAGCCATTCGATGACGAACCACTATTGGCAATGATCGAAAAGGCGTTCGTGCAACCTGCACCTTTCCACCCGGACCTGGAGGTGGCTCATGCAATAGAACGAGTTGCCACGCTAAGTCTCAGGGAGCATCAGGTGCTTGCCAGCCTGCTGGCAGGCCGGTCGAGCAAGGCTATTGCCTTTGAATTGAACATCAGCATCCGCACGGTCGAGGTCCATCGCGCCCGCCTGATGCAGCGCCTTGGAGTGCACACGTTAGCCGAAACGTTACGCATCGGCGTTCTGGCAAGCCTGCGATAGATCGCAGTCAGGAAGTTGACGCCTGTCAACGCTTTGATGGTCAACTCGATGTACCAGGCAGTTATGCCGGACTTGGCCGGATCAGAAGGTCAACGCGAGACCCCCTCGCCTGCACGCGTAGAGGCGTTCAGTGATGGTGTCTTTGCAATTATCATCACTCTGCTGGTCCTCGATCTGCACGTCCCACGAAGAGATGAGCTCGACAACCACTCGCTTGCCGCGGTCTTACTGGAACAGTGGCCATTATACCTGTCCTACGCGCTCAGTTTCTTGCAGGTAGGTGTGGTATGGATCAATCACCACACAATGTTTCACTACATCCAGCGCAGTGACCACGTGCTGCTATTCCATAATCTCATGCTTCTGCTTTGCACGGCCTTGGTGCCGTTCACCACGGCAATTTTTGCCGAGTACGGCCTGGCAATGCGATCCGATATCCAGGTTGCAGCATTTATCTACAGTGCCGCGCTTGGCGCTGCTGGCATTTTCTTCAACCTTGTATGGCAGCATGCTTTGCGTGCGCACCTGGTCAATTCCCATGCAGACGCAAATCGTTTGCATGCACTTTCCTGGCATTGGATGTTCGTGCCTGTCTTTTACGGGGTCGCTTTTGTGCTGACATTCGCCAGTCCCTACTTGAGCGTGGCGACCTACGCTCTATTGTTGTGCTACTATGCGCTTCCTGGACCTTCGATGATTCGCTGGATGACAGGTCGGCGGGCACGGAGAATGAAGGCTCTCCTGGGAAGTCGGCCGCGTGCCTCTCGACCGACCGGTAAGGAGTGGTTGAGGTAGAATTCTCGATGCCGGGAAAGATTTCCGAAGGACGGCCAGGCCTAAATCATCATCGCGTTGGCCGCGCGTGACCTATCCACCATTCAACGGCAGTGCCACGGACCTTATGGAGTTCTGGTTCTGGACAAGTGTCAGCACGTAGTGCTTACCTTGCTGACGCAAAATATTGAAACCTTGCAACAAATCCGACGGGGTATGCACCGGCTTCGTCTGCACGTCGACGATTACCTCACCCTCGCGCAGGCCGCGATCGTCGGCAGGACTGAGTGGTTCAACACCAGTCACCACCACACCGGCTTGATTCGCAGACAGTTTGTACAGGTCCCGCAGCCCAGCAGTGATCCCGGCCAGGTGCAGTCCCAGGTCCGGCGTCACCGGTGGCCGTGCGACAGCAGGAAGTGGTGCCTGCTCGCGATCACCGGGCCATTCGACAACGATGATCGGAATGGTTTGCTCACTGCCTTCACGCCAGATACCCAATGATAGCGGTTGACCCAGTGGCGCTTCGGCAACCGCCCGAGCCACCGCGCGCGCATTCGACAGGTACTGATCGCCGGCCTTCAGAATCACGTCGCCCTGTTGCAGACCGGCCTTGTCGGCAGGCCCACCGGCTTCTACTTTGTTGACAATGGCGCCGCCGATTATTGACAGCCCAACGGCGGCGGCGATGTCGCTGCTCACCTGCTGCAGGTCTGCACCAAGGTAACCTGCGCGCACATAGCCGTTCTCCCGGAGTTGCCGCACCACAAACGCCGCATCGTTCCAAGGTATTGCGAAGCCCAAGCCGACGAAGCCGGCCTGTCCGTCTGGGTTATAAAGTGCGGTATTGATCCCGATCACCTCGCCGCTGGAGTTGAACAGCGGGCCGCCGGAATTGCCGTGATTGATCGCCGCATCCGTCTGGATGTAGTCGTCGTATGGGCTCAGCCCGATGTCGCGATTGAGCGCGCTGACCACACCCGCGCTGACCGAGCCACCAAATCCCAGAGGATTTCCAATGGCGAACACCGGGTCGCCGACGCGCAGCGCGTGGCTGTCGCCCAACTTCACGGCCGGAAGTGGCTTGGCAGCATGCACCTTGAGTAGCGCAATGTCGGCGATAGCGTTCGCACCGATCACCTGCGCCGTCAGGGTTAGATTATCCTGCAACGTGACGCTGATTTCGTAGGCGTGCTCGATGACGTGCTCGTTGGTGACAATGATGCCGCTGGAATCGATGATGATGCCTGAGCCGAGGCTCCGATGTTTGCGCGGAGTTGCGGCGACGAGCTCGCTGGCCTGTGGGTCCGTGCTCGGAGCTGCATCGATGTTCATCGAGTAGACGTTCACCACTGCTGGCAGAAGTGCGGGCGCAATGTCGCCGAAACCAGCCGCCGGCTGGGCGGCGTCCGCGGGAAGCGCGGCGCAGGCGATCATTGCGGTCAAAAGTGCGGTGCGGATCATGCGGCGCGACTATCCGAGACGGTCACGCGTCCGCGTTGACCGTAATCATTTACTATTAGACACAAGAACGCGAGGCTTGACGGGCGGCGATGCGACGCCGTGCTCGCGGCCTGGTCTCAGGCATCGGGACATTCCCAGGAGAGGCGATCAAGCGTGCGATATCGATCATTGGGGTCATCGCTCTGTCGCTTGTTATGGCGCCGCACGTCCGGGTTGCCAGCGGGTGCAATCAGAGTGCCCAGAAGAGCGAGGCGGAAGGCGGTGCATGCAAAGTCATACAAGCTCTCGTCGCGCTCGAAACCTCTGTTGCCGGTTTTTCTGATTTGATCATCGATTGTGGTGCATGCGGATATTCAATCTTGCGGTCGGCGCTAGGCCGCCCAGTTCGGCATCGCTCCGACGGGGGGAGTGCCCTGGTCCCTGGTCGCGCATGAAGGCCATAGGTGATGGCCGAGACACGCCTGTTGAGCACCGGCCCTGTGGCCAGATAGGCGGCCACCACAGCCGTCAGCGCAACGCAATCGGCGCAACACCTCGCCGACCGTCCGGTGCCTACCATAGAAGCTCGCCAGTTCCGAGACGCCGATGGGATGCGGAGGGGCGACTGGCCACCGATCGCGGCCGATCACGAACAGGTGGTCGGGCCATCTCCCGGCGTTCGTCTGGACCCACCTACTGACTTGTCCAACGGCGGCGTTCCTCCGGAGACAAAGCGATGGTCGAGACCGTTACTGCCGATGCGTCGGCCGATGTCGCCCGACCGCGTAACACGACGACCCGGCCGGAGTCGCTGATCGCCGGCCAAGCCTTCCGCCTAAAACTGCGTTACGCGCTGTTCATCCTAGGCGCCATCGTGCTGATCGTCGGCAGCGTTGTCTTTTGGCTCTCCGGCGGCCGTTATGTCGAGACCGACGACGCCTATATCGAGGGCAACGTGCTGGGCGTTTCCACTGACGTTTCCGGCCTCGTCGATCAGATCCTGGTGCAGGAGGGCGAGCCTATCGCCAAGGGCCAGGAGCTATTCCGGCTGGAGCCGACGCGATTCCAGCTCGCCTTAGACCAGGCGAACGCCAACCTTGGGCAGACTGCCCTGCAGCTCAGGTCGCTGCAGGCAGACTATGCAACCGCCCTGCACAAGGTTGCGGCGCAGCAGGCTATCGTCGATGCGGATCGGGTAACATTCGACCGCGATGCCGCTTTGGTCGCTAGCAATGCGGTAGCCCGCCAGCAATACGACGATGCTAAGTACAAGCTCGCGGCGGACGCAGCGGCGCTGGCCGCCAGCCAGGCTACCGCTGCTGCCGCACTGGCGCGGCTCGGCGACAAGGCCGATCTGCCGGTGGAGGAGATGCCGGCCTACAAGCTTGCCGCCGCGCAACTTGGCCAGGCTGAACGAGACCTTCGCCACAGTGTGGTCCGCGCCGCGTTCGCCGGCGTGGTGACCAACGTGAACAAACTGCAACCCGGGCAGTTCCTGGCGGCAGGCACGATGGCCTTCGGCCTAGTCGATACCGCGCATATGTGGATCATCGCAAAGCCCAAGGAGACCGCGCTGACCTATGTCAGGCCAGGCGAACCGGCGACGGTCACGGTGGATGCCTATCCTGATTTTGTCTGGCACGGCGACGTGCAAAGCGTCGCGCCCGCGACCGATCAGCAGTTCTCCGTGCTGCCCGCCGAGAATTCCTCCGGCAACTGGGTGAAGGTGGTGCAGCGTGTGCCGCTACGCGTGGAGATCCAACTTGGACCCAACGACCCGCCGCTGTCCGCCGGTATGAGTACCGAGGTCTCTATCGACACGCACCATCGCCGCGCGCTCGCGGACCTGTTCTGACCACCGGCCGTGTCCGAAACCAACCCCGCTGAGCGTGAACCGCCACAGGTCGCGAACCGCGGCATCATCACGGTCTGTGCGATGGCGGCGACCTTGATGCAGGCGCTCGACTCCACCATCGCGAACGTAGCGCTACCCTATATGCAGGGCAGCCTTTCGGCGAGCTACGACGAGATCACCTGGGTACTGACGTCGTATGTGATTGCTGCCGCGATCGTGACCGCGCCGGTCGGCTGGCTTGCAGCGCGGTTTGGGCAGAAGAAGCTTTATCTTGCGTCGGTCATCGGCTTCACCGTGGCGTCGATGGCCTGCGGCGTTGCCACGACGCTGTCCGAGATGGTGGTAGATCGGCTGATCCAGGGTGTGTTCGGCGCGGCTTTGGTGCCGCTGTCGCAGGGCACTATGCTGAACATCTACCCAGCCGAGAAACGCGGTTCGGCAATGGCGATCTGGGGTATGGGCGTGATGGTGGGGCCGATCCTCGGTCCCACTCTCGGCGGCTACCTGACCGAGTTGTACGATTGGCGCTACGTATTCTACGTCAACCTGCCGGTCGGTGTTGTCGCCGCGGTCGGACTGTGGCTGTTTCTTCCGAGCGAACGGCCGCAGAGCAATCTTCGCTTCGACTGGTTCGGCTTCATGGCGCTGGCGATCGGCATCGCCGGCCTGCAGCTCGTGCTCGACCGGGGCGAGACCAAGGACTGGTTCGGCTCAACGGAGATCGTCATCGAGGCAGTGATGGCCACGAGCGGTTTCTACCTGTTCCTTGTGCACCTGCCGACCGCGGAGCGGCCCTTCATCACGCCCGCCATCTTCCGCGACAGCAGCTTTGCCTCCAGCACTGTCGTGATGTTCGCAGTGGGCATGGTGCTGTTCGGCTCCTCGGCATTGCTGGCGCCCTGGCTGGAAAACATGGGCAACTATCCTGTGGGGACCGCCGGACTTCTGCTTGCGCCGCGCGGTGTTGGCACCATGCTGGCAATGCTGATCGCAGGCCGGCTGACCAACCGCATCGATCCGCGGATCATCATGGCCTTCGGGGTCGTGCTCCTATGGTGGAGCCTGCAGCGGCTCTCTTCATGGACGCCAGCGGTGGACGACATCACGTTGTCGATCAATACCATCATGCAGGGTGCTGCCATCGGCTTCGTATTCGTGCCGCTCAACGTCGTCGCCTTCGCGACGCTGCCGGTCCGACTGCGCTATGAGGGAACTGCGCTGATCAGCCTGCTGCGCAATATCGGCAGCGCCGTCGGCATCTCCATCTTTGAAGCGCTGCAGGTCAACGACACGACCGTCGAGCATTCGGTGCTCGCACCGTTCGCGTCGCCGTTGAACCGGGTGCTGGAATCCGCGCCGCAAATCGCCCAGCAACTTTCACCAACGACAGCGCATGGCGTGGTGTTGCTCGAGAAGATGGTCACATACCAAGCGCAGGTGATTGCCTACAACAACGACTTTTGGCTGATGGGAATGCTGTCGCTGCCCGTCCTGCTGCTGCTGCCGTTCATGCGCCGACCACGGCAGTCGAGCGGCAGAGGTGGCCATGCGGTGATGGACTGATTGTCGCTGCGTTCCTCGCAATGTCAGTCAGGCGCGCACCTCAGGCCACGAACATCGCGTTGGCTACGTGGTGACATCTCCGGCAGCCCAATCGTCGCGACCACGCTGCTCGACCGTCGGCTCGATGCCAACCAGAAAGCTGCGCAGCTGAAGGACCTTGACCCCGGCCAGAACGACATCGCGATTGGAAAACTTGGCACAGAGCCAGAGGAGCTGCGAGTGATTAACAAACTTGGAGCTGGCAGCCCCCCGCGATTAATGGGCCGATTGGCATTTTTGGCTACGCCCATGTGCCCGATTAAGCCGACCATAGTGGAATAGCCAATTACCTCAACAAAACGCTACTTTCGGGCATCAACCCAAGTCTTGTGTCGGCACTTAGGACCATGGCGCGAGGGTTTATATGGCGCTCGGCTCCCGCTCAGCAGCCCGCGCCGCCTCATCGCCGCCCTCCAACCTCGTCGAGGTGCCGGAGGAGATCAGCGGGGTCTTCGTACACGCGAGCCGCCCCCGCTCGCTCCAGCTCCTCTTGGCCATAGCCGCCTGAGAGCAATCCGACGCCGAGGCCACGGCAGCGCCGCGCGGCAAGCATGTCCCAGATGGAGTCGCCGATGATCACGGCAGTTTCGATGGACGCCTCGAGCCGTGCTGCCGCAGCCAGGAACAGATCCGGGTCCGGCTTGGCATACTTCACCTGGTCGCGTGTCACGACCGGAATCTTGGCTGGATCGACGCCGAGCGCCTTCAGATTTGGCGCGGCCGTCTCCATCCGGCCGCTGGTGGCGATCCCAGCGACGGCCGCCGGCATCGAGTGCGGCAAGTAGTTCCCGGGCTCCCGGAAGCGGACGGACCTGCTCGACGTGACGTCGGTAGGCTTCCGCGTGTAGCCGTCCCAGCTTCGAGAGCCGTTCCGGGCTGATCTCAAGGCCGGTTTCGCGTAGAAGCTGGTTCATGAACAAGCCGCCGCTCATCCCGATCCGCCGGTGGATGCGCCAGACGGAGAGCGAGATGCCCTCGTGGTCGAGTGCGTCCTTCCAGGCCAGGACATGTTGATAGACGCTGTCGACCAGCGTACCGTCGAGATCGAACAGGAATACTGCTTCGACGTGCATGATGTTCTCCTATTGCATGCATTCACGGCCGTATGGACCTGCTCACCGCATTAAGCGCCCAACTGCTGGCATTTCGATCATGCGACTTTGGCAGAGGAGTGTCAGCTTCACGCAGGCCCTAACCTCAGATGACAGGTGCTTGAACACTTGACATCCATCAAGGTGGCTTACACCGCCAGAGATTACATAGTTGTCGTATAAGAATGCGAAGTCATGGCCGTTACACTCAAAAGTTGGCGCTAAAAGGCATGGGATGATCACCAATGGTAGGGTCTGTTGCGCACCGAAGTGAACTCGTGCGGCGAACAACGGGTGGTGTGCTCACTGCCGTCGGTGTTTTGCCGTATCGCGCCTTCGCACAGGAGGTACGGTCGTGTGTGTAAAGGGTAAATCATATGCGACATCGACTTACCGGACAGTAATTGTCCAAGGAGGATACAAGGTCCGTTTTGCCACATGATGAAACGTTTACAGTATGGGAAGTGGTCAAGCGCGGGTGGGTGCGCAGGGACGGCGAGCAGCACGTCCTGAGTGACGAAGGCAAGATAGCGATACATCGCTGTGTGCCCGGTCGTTCGTCCTATGGACCGACATCCTCGTCAGCAAGTGTGAAGGCAGCAACTACGCGGAAGAGCAAGAAGCGATGAACTGGTTTTTCATCATGACCGGCGCGTTTCGGTGCTAAAGAATGTCACGACTCAGGCACATCGTCGTCGGCATCGTCGTGGTTGGATTTGCCGGCCTTCTTGGGTTTCTCGCGCTTGCATGGCGTCCGGCCATCGCTCCCATCCAACCACCTGCCAAGGACAGTTTTCCGGCCGCCCTCGTGGCGAAGGGCAAAGTCCTCGCCGGCGCCGGATACTGCGCGGTGTGCCACACGCGTGCCGGCGGGCAGGAGTTCGCCGGAGGCTACGGGCTGCAGACGCCGTTTGGGACGATCTATTCGACCAACATCACACCCGACCCAGACACCGGCATCGGCCGCTGGTCGGAGGCTGCATTCGCCCGCGCGATGCATCAAGGCGTCGCCCGAGACGGGTCCCATCTCTTTCCCGCATTCCCGTACGACCACTTCACCATGGTCTCGGATGCCGATGTGCAGGCCTTGTATGCCTACATGATGACCCGCGCGCCCGTCAGGGCAGCGCCGCCCACGAACACCATTCCTTTCCCGCTGAACATCCGTCTCCTGCAAGAAGGCTGGAAGATTCTGTTCTTCAGTAGCGCTAGATATCGGCCGGATAGATCGAAGAGCGCGGAGTGGAACCGTGGCGCGTACTTGGCCGAAGGACTGAGCCATTGCGGCGGTTGCCACACGCCGCGCACCGTACTCGGCGCAGAGAAGATCAACCACAGCTATGCGGGCGCCGTGATCGACAGCTGGATCGCACCGTCCTTGACCGACACAAACCCGACTCCGGTTCCGTGGACCCAGAGCGAGATGTTCGGCTACCTGCGCAGGGGCATAACAGCACTACACGGTGTGACCGCGGGGCCGATGTCACCGGTCGTTCGCATTGGTCTCGCGGCTATGCCGGACGCCGACATCAATGCCCTGGCCCTATATTTCGCCGACGTGGACCACGCGAACGCACGTGAGGCTGTCGCCGAAGTCGCGGTGAAGAAGGCGCTGGAGGCGTCGGCCCTCGGTAGCGGCCAGCAGGACGATCAGGAAGCCCAGCTCTACGCCGGAGCCTGCATCGGCTGCCACTACAATGCTCCGCCAAATCCGCTTCCCCCGCGACCGGAGCTCGCGCTCAACAGCGCACTCACCTTGTCCGACCCGACCAATCTGATCCAGATCGTGCTCCATGGCATCAGCATCAGCGAGGGGGCAGATGGGCTGGTGATGCCAAGCTATGCCTGGGCACTCACCAATGCCGACATCGCGCGGCTCGCCGCGTATCTACGCCGCAGCCGCACCGATCGGCCGCCTTGGACGGGCCTGGAAGAAAAGGTCGCCGCAATCCGCCAACAGACCGCTTCCTCCCAATGATAGCCGGAGATGCGCGAGTATGACGACGTTCCAGCTCAACGGCCAGACCGTTTCAGTCCAAAGCCCCAGCGATTCTCCGCTGCTTTGGGCAATCCGCGACGAGCTTGGCCTAACAGGAACCAAGTTCGGTTGCGGTATCGGTATGTGTGGCGCCTGCACGGTTCACGTCGAAGGCCGTGCGACCCGCTCCTGCATAACCGCAATCAGTCAGGTGGCCGGCGCCAGTATCACCACCATCGAGGGATTGCATCCGACTGGTCAGCATCCTCTGCAAACCGCTTGGATTGAACTGCAGGTTCCGCAATGCGGCTACTGTCAGTCGGGGCAGATCATGCAGGCCGTCACGCTGTTGAAGGACTACCCCGACCCGACGGATCAGGACATCAATGCAATAATGGCGGGCAATCTATGCCGCTGCATGACCTATGTCCGGATCCGCAAGGCGATCAAGCTGGCGGCGGCGCGAATGCGGCTGGCGGCGGCGCAATGAAAACGAATTTGCAATCCCGCCGCAGTTTCCTGATCGCGACGATTGGGACCGGTGTTGCCTTGGGTTTCGCTAGATCGAGTTTAGCGGAAATTGGTTTGCGATTGTCCACAGTCGGCCAGGGCGGACCGTCTCCAACCGAACTGTTCGAACCAACCATTTGGTACGGCATCGACCGCAACGGCGACGTGACCGTCAACATAATCCGGGCAGAAATGGGTCAGCATGTCGGCACGGCACTCGCACGCGTCGTGGCGGACGAACTTCAAGCCGATTGGAGCAAGGTAAGCATCGTCTATGTCGACTCAGGCCCAAAATGGGGGACTATGGTCACCGGTGGCAGCTGGTCGGTCTGGCAGAGCTTTCCGGTACTCAGCCGGGCCGGTGCGGCAGGCCGCATTGCCCTGATCCAAGAGGGCGCCAAACTCCTCGGCGTCGATACTAATGCTTGCACCGCACGCAAGGGCACAGTTGTGGCCGGAGCCAATTCTATCGCGTATGGCGACATCGTTGCCCGGGGCGATCTCCGGCGGACCTACACGTCCGAGCAGTTGACCGCCATACAGATCAAGCAACCGGCGGATCGTAACCTGATCGGGCGAGACACGATGGCGCTTGACGTTCCCCGGAAGACCAATGGGAGGGCCCGCTACGGTCTCGATGCAAGTGTCGATGGCATGATCTACGCTTGCCCCAAAGTGCCGCCCACGCGTAATGACTCCACGGCGCTGTCGATCGACGATTCTGCCGCCAGGAATGTTTCCGGCTACATAAGAAGCCTGGCTCTCAATGATCCGTCAGGCACCGTGCCCGGCTGGGTCATGGTCTATGCGGACAGTCTCGTCGCCGCAGGTCGTGCAGCAGATCTTGTGAAGGTTAACTGGAGCACGGGCGAAGCGGCCAACGTGTCCGAAGCTGACTTGCAACGACACGCGACTGAGCTGATCGCTGATCCGAGAGCGGGTGTCCTAGTCGTAGACGATCCGAATGTTGATGCCGCGTTCACAGCAGCGAAATCGAAACTGGAACGCACCTACACGACCAGCACCGTCATGCATTTTGCCCTGGAGCCGATCAATGCCCTGGCCTTCGAAAGGGAAGGCATCTTTGAAATCCACACCGGCAATCAGTGGCAAACCCTGATCTTGCCGGTGTTGGCGAAGGCATTGGACCGCGACCAGAAAACCATAGTCCTACGCACCTATCTGCTCGGCGGAGGCTTCGGGCGGCGTTTGAACGGCGACTACGCGGTTCCCGCCGCGCTCGCCGCCAAAGCTATTGGCAAGCCGGTCAAGATGGTCTGCACGAGACCCGACGATATGCATTTCGATTCGCCACGATCGCCTTCGGTGCAACTCGTGCGCATGGCGTTCAGCGATACCGACGTGACTGCGATGGATCACAGCGCCGCCGCCGGTTGGCCGACCGGAGTGATCGCTCCGGGATTCATGGCCAAGAATGCGGCAGGAATCCCCTACGACCAATTCTCCATAAACGGTGCCTATCATTGGTACACCGTAGGGGCGCAGCGGGTTCGCGCGATCCCCAATGATCTTGCCAATCGCTCGTTGCGGCCAGGCTGGTTACGCTCGGTTGGACCAGGTTGGACTGTATGGGCGGTTGAAAGCTTCATGGATGAAGCCGCACACGCAGCGGGAGTCGATCCGGTGGCGTTCCGGCTACGTTTGCTCGATGCCACCGGACGCAATGCTGGTTTGGCGCCAAACTCTGTCGGAGGAGCCCACCGACAGGCTGCGGTGCTCGCACGCGCCGCAAATAAAGCCGGTTGGGGTGCTGCGATGCCGGACGATACGGGGCTGGGCGTCGCCTCGAGTTTCGGCCAGGAGCGCGACATGCCAACCTGGGTCGCCTGCGTCGCACGCGTGCGAGTTGATCGCGCCAACGGCCACGTTACTGTCGAACAACTGACGCTTGTCGTCGACGCTGGCACCATCGTGCATCCAGACAGTGCCCAGGCCCAGGTCGAAGGCGCGGCGCTGTGGGGCCTGAGCATGGCCCTGCATGAGGGTTCGGAATTCGTGAACGGTCAGCCGAAGGATACTAACCTGGACACTTATACCCCCCTGCGCATGGGTGACGTACCAACTCTGGAGATCGAGTTCCTCCCCAGCACGGAAGTACCTGTCGGGCTTGGCGAGCCAGCAACGACAGTGGTTGGACCTGCTATCGGCAACGCAATCTTCGCCGCCTCTGGCGCGCGCCTTCGCCACCTGCCGATCCGCTCGGAAGGCGTGCGTCAAGCTCTGAACAGACGCACTTAACCCGAAAGTGCTGAGCCCGTTATCTTAACACCAGTCGCAGGTTTCCCGCTTGAGGCAACTCGCTCATAAATTGATCGCGACTCTTCGCACTCCCGCCTGCGGCCCCTACACCAATTGACGACGTAATGATTCGGCGAGTTGTCCGGTCTTCCAATTGGATTGCGCCTACCCTTGCCCAGCATGGGTCTGCTGATGGCGATCTGGTTGTCCGCCCTCGTAATGCCAGGCGCTGCCCACGCTGCGCGTTCTGCTTCGCGCCGTCTGGCTCCCGGAGCGAACCGTACCGCAGAGAACCATCTCGCTGCCAAGTCGTCTCAATGGTGATATGCTCGGCATCGATTCCGCATATCACAGAAACGCCTCTTCGGCCTTGCACTTAATCTCCGATGGGCGACGTGTGGCTGGAGTTGGATCGGATGGGCAGCGGTGCACTGATTTGGGCGGGATCTCGCGCACCTGCGCAGTTTCGCATCGCAGTGGACCTCGCGCCTGCAAATTTATATCGGGGGAGTCTGGCGAAACACCGAGGGCCACGTCTACAGATGCATCCGTGGCGATCTCGATCTCGACGTCGCGCAGAGCCACCTCCGGTTCTTTCGTGCTTTGGCCCGGAAAAGCTGATTGCCAATCTCCACCTCTCAAAACCCGAATGGTTGATCGAATGGGGTAGTTGACGAAGGTCAATGCTGCAACCCGATCGTCCCGCTTCTGCTGAAGTTTACCCAATGCCGGCGCGATGCATTTTCCGGGACCTCACCGCAAACGACAACGGCGACTTGTGCCCAGTTCCCGAGCCATATCAGTAGGTCCTCGGTGACCTAGACCTTATGTTCGCGCGATAACAGGCTCCTCTGCTACCTACCAGTGCTTTTCTCTCCGTTTTCTGATCCATTGAACCCACCAGCGGCTAGGTTCAATTTTGTGCCACGTCGAGGCGGTTGTACGCGGCAGCGCCCGGACGATCGTAAGCGCGGGCCGAACGCGCATGTGCGCGAAGGCGGTGGCGCCCGACCTACGCTGGTTTGACCATCAAAGCATCGGCAGCCCGCGAGGCTGACCACGTGGGAAGGCGGCATCGATCCGCACGACCTCCGCCTCGGACAACTGTATATCGGACGCGCCAGCATTCTCGTCGACATGCTCGACGCTGGACGCTTTGGGAATCGTGAAGACCGAAGGCCGCCGCGTCAGAAATGCCAGCGCGATCTGGCGCGTGGTCGCATCGTGCGCCTTCGCGATATCCGCAAGCACGCGGCCGCCCGGCGTGCGATTGCTCGGAAAATCGCCGTGTCCGAATGGACTATACGCAGTGACGGCGAGACGGTGCTGCTCGCACCAGGGTATCACGGCATGTTCGATCGCGCGCGCCTGCAAATGATAGAGCACCTGATTGCAGACAATGCCCGATTCGCCGGCAATCTCCCATGCGTCTTCAAGATCCGGCACGTCGAAATTGCTCACGCCATAGGAGAGTATTTTGCCTTCCTTATGGAGCGCCTCGAAAGCCGCAAACGTGTCCTCCAGCGGATGCGGTCCGCGCCAGTGCAGCAGATAGCAATCCAGCCTGTCGGTCTTGAGGTGGGCGAGCGATCTCTCGCAAGAGATCTTCGTCCCCAGTCGGGAGGCATTCTGTGGCAGCACCTTGGAGACCAGGAATACCTCATCGCGCTGGCCCGCGATCGCGTGGCCGACCAGTTCCTCGGCGGCACCGGCACCATAAAGCTCAGCGGTGTCGATGTGGTTCATTCCGAGATCAATACCTCGTCGTAAGGCGGCGATCGCGGAGGCGGGGTCACTTTCCTCGATGTACCAGGTCCCCTGGCCGATGGTGCTGACCTCGCGCTGCGGCGGACCGAACCGCCGCTTTCGGACGCTGGTCTGCGCACTGTGCCTGGCATTATGCGGCATGACGTTGCCCCCGTGCGCGGCTGAACACCTTGATCGTTTCCTGATTGAATGCCGGGATATCAGCGGACTGCGGCTCGTGACCAATCCCTTGTCCACGACCGCTTCCTGGTCCACCCAGTCCGCGCCGGCGTTCTTGAGGTCGGTCTTGAGCGAGGGCCATGAGGTCATGCGTCGCCCGCGCGCCGCGCCGGTCTCGATCACTGTCCAGGGACCATGGCAGATCGCTGCAACCGGTTTTCCGGCATCAAAGAACGCCTTCGCGAAGGCAACTGCCCTTGGCATAATCCGAAGCGAGTCCGGGTTGATAACACCGCCTGGCAGCAGCAGCGCGTCGAAATCTTCCGGCTTGGCTTGATCGAGCTCCACATCAACCGGCAACTCTATGCTCCAGTCCGTTAAATTCCACGCCCGTACGCGTTGATGTTTGGGCGATACGATCTTCGTCGTGGCGCCGGTTTCGTCCAGAGCTCTGCGTGGCTCGGTGAGTTCGACCTGCTCGAAGCCGTCGGTGACCAAGATGGCCACATTTAATCCCCTAAGTGTGTCTTCTGCCATGATCCAGCTCCTTTCTCATTCTGGCGTAGTGAGTGCGGTCTGTTGGTACAGCGGCGGAAGATTGCGCTCTCGAGAACAAGTGTCGCGGCTCACCGCCAGCGCTGGTCGACACAAGCCTTCGGTTGTTCGCAGTGATCCTGTGCCAGAGACGGATAGTCCGTGTATCCCTTCTCGCCGCCGCCGTAATACGTCGTTGGATCGTCGGCATTGATGGGCGCGCCGACGCGCAACCGCTCGGGCAGATCAGGATTGGCGATGAACTTGCGGCCGAAAGCGATCAGGTCTGCCTTGCCTTCGCGAAGCCACTGCGCCGCGGTGTCGGGCTGGAAGCCGCCCGCCACCATCAAGGTTCCCTTGAATTTCTTCCGGATCGTCTCGACCATGCGCAGCGCCGGCGGATCTGGCTGTTTTCCGCTTTGGATCTGCTCCATCGCGGGGTTGACGATATGCAGATAGGCTAAGCGGTAGTCGCTGAGGCGCTCCGCGATATAGCCAAAGGTTGCCTCTGGCTGGTCGTCGTGGATGTCGTTCATCTTGCCCATCGGCGACAGCCGCACGCCGATGCGATCAGGCCCCCAGATACGCGTCAAGGCCTCCGCGACCTCGAACAACAATCGCGTTCGGTTCTCGACCGGGCCGCCATAGGTGTCGGAGCGGCGGTTGGTGCCGGTCTCGATGAACTGATCGAGCAGATAGCCGTTGGCGGCGTGGATCTCGACGCCATCGAAATCGGCGGCCTGGGCGTTTCTGGCCGCGCGTTCATATTGCGCCAGGATGTAGGGCATTTCTTCGATGTCGAGCGCGCGCGGCCGTACGAACGGAACCAGTTGCCCTTCGCCGCGGTCGTTCTCGATGAAGGCTTTGCCCTCCGGTATAATGGCGGAAGGGGCGACCGGGAGCATATTGTCTGGCTGCAGGGCTGGGTGCGAAATGCGACCGACATGCCAAAGCTGACTGAAGATCAATCCCTCAGCCTGATGCACCGCTTGGGTGACCCGGTGCCACGCCTCCACCTGTTCACGGCTGTGGATGCCGGGCGTCCAGGCGTAGCCCTGGCCCTGCATCGAAACCTGCGTTGCCTCGCTCACGATCAACGCCGCGAATGCGCGCTGCGCGTAATAGCAGGCGGCAAGGGAACCCGGCACATTGCCCGGCTGGCGCGCCCGTGAGCGCGTTAGTGGCGCCATGACGATGCGATGCCGCAGGTTGAAGGGACCAAGGCGGTACGGCTGGAACAGCACGTCCGAGTCCGGCGCCTGAACGGCACGGGGCATCCGTGTAATCGTAGCTGCCTCGTCCATATTCCCTCCTTCAGAGGGTGGAATTGACGGCCCCCTGGATTGTCCCTGCGGAGATATTAGGAGCAAAGCGACCCGCCTCCATTGACGACCGTCAATCCTGTGTAAGACGACCGCGCTGATCACCAGCGCCTCTTGTGGGATCGGCGCTGTGTATGCTGCGCGGCTTGCCCGCCTCCGCCGCGGCTACCCTGATCGCCGCATTTCAGTCGAATTGGATTGGACCCTGGAAATTCGTCGCCGCTTGGGCGTCCGATCACGTAGGCGAGACTGATATCGATACCGTGGGCGAAGGGAGTTCTGCGATTTGTTTGCGGCACGAGCAGCGGCCCTTAGGCGCGCTGCATCGCCATTCGATGCCGGCGAACAGCATCGACACGAACCGCATGCCAAGCAATGTAGCAAGCGGCATGTGCGAAACTTCGGCAAAATTGACCGGCATCACGGCAGTTCCACGCCGTTGGATCATGATCGGCGCTATCTCCGTTGGCTAAAGGACTGGAGGATCCAAATGCGCGTCGGCGTCTTCTATTTTCCAACTGATTATGGCATCCATCCCGGCGAACTGGCGCGCGAGCTTGAAGCCCGCGGCTTCGAGTCGCTGTTCGTGTGCGAGCATACTCATATTCCAGTCAGCCGACGCACACCGTTCCCTGGCGGCGGCGAGCTGCCCAAACGCTATGCGCACACCCACGATCCCTTCGTGGCGCTGTCGTTCGCTGCGGCAGCAACGCACAAACTCGTCCTGGGTACGGGAGTCTGCCTGGTTACCGAACACGATCCCATCGTGACGGCGAAGAGCGTGGCCAGCCTGGACCAATTGTCAGGTGGGCGCTTCGCCTTCGGCATCGGCGCTGGATGGAATGCGGAAGAGATGGAAAATCATGGCACTCGTTATGAAACACGGTACCACTTGATGCGTGAGCGTGTGCTGGCCATGAAGGCGATATGGACGGAAGAGGAGGCCGCGTTCCACGGCAAGTTCGTGCAATTCGATCCGATCTGGAGCTACCCCAAGCCAGCACGAAAGCCTCACCCGCCGGTCCTGCTGGGAGGTGAGACCGATCACACGTTGAAGCGCGTTGTCGAATTCGGCGACGGTTGGCTACCGCGTGCCGTGAGTGGTTTCAACGCCAAGCAGACAGTCGATCGCCTGCGCCGGATGGCATCGGCAGCTGGACGCAATCCCTCGACATTTTCGATTACTGTATTCGGTGCTCCGGCAGATCCCGCAGTTCTCGGCGAGTATCGACAGGCTGGCATTCAGCGCGCGCTTCTGGAGATACCGGATCTCAGTCGTGAGGAGATCTTGCGTGTCATCGATAAGAACGCGACGCTCACGGAACACATGCACGCCTAACATGGCGCATGGTGATTCGTCACCGCACCACTCAATATGGGGCGGCCTGTTCCGTGGCCCGTCAAGGTTGTGGCCTACAACATTTCGGAGTCCGGTCTGATCGCGCTGGAGGCGGAGAGCGTGCGCTTGCCACCCTCCAAAGAGGGATCGAGTGTCTCACCCCGACTTTACCCTTGGCCCGAGCCTGCGGCGGCGACGGTTCACCGCCACAAAGCCGCACGAATTGAGGACAGTGATCAGCGAGGCCCCTTGCCATCGATGGTCCGGCGATCGTTGACGCCGTTGTCGTTGCAAACGAGCTGCCGAACATGCCGCATCACGAGTTGGAAGTCGTGGGGCAGTACGCCCCGGCAAAGATTAAGAAATCCGTTCTCGCAATAACCGGTGGGTGAGCACCGGCGGCCCGCGGAGCCGCGTACGGCCTAACTATCCGTGAGCAGTAGACGAAGTTGACGCGCATCAAGGCCGACGGCACCGGCCTCGATCATCCTGACCTGCCATTGCACCAGGAGGAAATAATGAGCGTACTCACGCGTATCCTGTCCGGCCTCGCATTGGCCGGCGTATTGTCCGTCCCGACGTTCGCGGCAACAAGCCCGCAGCAGGGGGACAGTTTGCCGAACGGCAGCATGCTGATCATCTGGCCGGATGGCACGATAGCACGCGTTCACATCATCAACTCGAGCACGGCTGACTCGGCGATGCAGCAAGCCACGCAAGCCGCCCATCCAACAATGGTGATCGTGGAGAATGGTCACGCCTACCTGGTTCCCGACAGGCAGATGGCGGACGGCAAGATGATGTCCGACGACATGTCGGACACCTCTAATCCTAACGTTTCCGCCGATACGCAGTCACAAGGGGCGCTGCCGCAAGCAACAACGAAGCAATAGGACGACCGGCCGGCTCGACCAAGCCTCCTGAAAGGCCGTGCGCCAGTCCCGATGGCTTGGTGCGAGCGCCGACATGTTCACCGAGGCCTCAGGCGGCCTCGAAGAGGCGCTGTGGCTCCCTGAGGCGCACGTGCGGGAACCTAACTGATCGATCGACCGATCTAATCAGTCGGTGCGTGTGACCTCAACTATGCCACGATGTCGTGGGTGTTCATCGCACCGGCGTTATGGGCGACAGGCTGTCCTTTGGCAAACAGCATAAGCGTCGGAATGCTTCGGACGCCGTACTTTGCCATTAGCTGCTGCTCCTCGTCTGCGTTCACCTTGAGCAGGCGAAAGCGCGGTTCGAGCTCAGCGGCTGCCCGCTCATAAGCTGGAGCCATAGCCAGGCACGGGCCGCACCACGAGGCCCAGAGATCCACCACCACGGGAATGTCGTTGCGCGTGATGTGCCGTTCAAGGGACTTGCCATCAGCCGCCGCGGACTTACCAGTGAATAAAGGTTGGTGACATTTGCCGCATTTCGCCTGTTGAGCGGGCTGCGTCGCGCTAAGCGGTTGACTGCCCCGCATGACGGGCAGACGACGTGACGAAGTGAAGCACTCATCGGCGTGTTTCCTCAGCGAGGGGCTACAGAAGCAAGTTGAACATTTTAAATGCCCGTTCCCAATGCTCGCTCGCGGGGTTCTTTACGGTCGGATCTACGTGCCTGAAGGTGTGGGCAAGCGCCACGCTCAATCCGCCCGCGATGTCGGCAAGCTTGGACTCTGTATCGGCGCCAATCGCCAGATGGAGCGGTGGCCGGGCGGTTATATGATCCAGGATCGCCTTCAGCTCGATCTCCGCATCGAGTGCGCCGAAGGCCTGGATGCATTCCTGCAGACCTTTGGTGATCGGCAGGTCGTGGGGCTCGATGATATCGCGTCCATTCGCTTTGGAAGTGGCCTGTCCACGAAGCAGCAGATCGTAGATCTTCTGGTTGACGAAGTCGCTGTAGCGCTTCAGATCCTGCTTGTCGACGTCCAGCCCCGCGACAACGCGAAAGAAGCGCTCGAACTTCGTTACCGCCATCACCGTCATCGATCCGAACCGTATGCCGCCGTATGATTCCAAGCAGGGTAGGACGCAGCGATCATTGCCGCATTGACACCCGTCAACAAAGCCCCGCGGGCTGGATCTATCGTCGCCTCGACGGCGACGGTTTGGTTTTCGCAGCCAAATACACGCGCGCATTTTTGCGTAGCCGACGGTCCGCGCAGGGTAAGCCTGTTTGACGGGCGTCAATGCTTGGACGGGCCGCAGCGGCAGCGTCCTATTATGCGACACCGCCCTGAACAGGAAGCCCAACTTATGAGTATAACAACATAGCGATCTGTGCTGACCCTGCCTGTATCGCCAGCCCGGGATCACATCGGAGGACTGATCAATGCGCCATCAACACCGGTACTGTCATGCTGCGTAATATGTCGCGTGTCATCCCGCCCAATATGGTCTCCCGCAAGCGGGCGTGACCGTACGCGCCCATGACCACGAGATCACCACCCACATGGGTAACATGTGACAGTCCCACCTCGGCCAGCGAAGTGTCTCTGACCACGTCCGTTTCGGATCTCGTATCGAGGCCATGGTGAGTAAGGTTGCGCACCAAGCCATCTCGCGGCTCGTCCTGATCGCGCTCTGGATTGATAGAGAGCACAAGTGCTTTCCCAGTCGTCCTGAGCAGCGGCAAGCCATCGTGAGCGGCCCGCGCGGACTCACGGCTGCCATCCCAGGCGATGATCGCGTGCTTGCCAACGTCGTCGAACGAGCAATTTGAGGGCTCGCAGGCCCACGTTTGGCAAGCCAAGCGCCGTCGATCCCCTCATCCCGCAACGTTGCCACGAATTGTTGTCCTCTTTTGGCTGCCGCTTTTCTACCTCGGCGAGCCAAGTGGCGACCGCGATCGCTGCCGCACCGCTTACAGGAGGGGCTACCATTTCCGATGACGGCAACACGAACGTTCCGATTAGGTTCGCCTTGAACCGCCTGGCGAGTTGCATCGCAAAGTGGACACGTTCGTTGCAAGCCGGTGAGAGATCGACATGGACCAGGATATCTTTGATGGACAAGGCGCCCCTCCAGAATGGCGTAACGCGTCGGCGTAGTGCCTCGACCGCCGGTTCGCGTTGATCCCTGTCAACATCGCTGACATTGACGGTGATCAAGGCAGAAGCGTGCGATCAAAGGTCTACTGACCAGCCATTCAGGGGCCGGATATCAGTCCAGGGAGGCAGCAGATGGGCGAACCTGAGGTGCTGGAAAGGGCCAAAGTACGCGAGGTAACGGGGGTCTTTCCATCACGCGCCGCCGCCAGTCCTGCGGTGGACGACTTGCAGCTCGCGGGCATCGATCGAGCGGATATCGACGCGGTGGCGGAAGGCGAACCCCTGCGAAGGCGCATCGGCGACATTGTCGTCTCAGCGCCGGATCTCGCCGACGTAACGGAAGCTCCGCGACAGGAATTTGTCACGCCGGAGGACACGGCGGGGATCTATGCCCTTTGTGTTTCGGTTGCGGGCTGCTTTGGCGCGATGATTGGTGCGATTATCGCCATCGCTTCACGGGCAACAACGGCTCAGACCGTCATTGCCGCCGTGGTGGGCGGTGCCATTGGTTGCGGCCTCGGTATCCTGATTGCCCGACTCTTGGGCTGGCGGTGGCGGCAATCACCCATGACACCGGCAGGCATCGATGGCCTCGTCCTCTGGGTGCGCGTCCGCACGCCCGAACAGGAACAAGCGGCCCTGCGCATTCTGGAAGACCGTGGCGCCGATGCCGTCCATGTGCACGAGATCGAGATCGAGAAACGCCTCGAAGACCTGCCGTTGAGTTCACTGCGGGCCGATCCATGGTTCGGCGAGCGTCTCGGCGAGCCGCGATGAGCACCGGTCTCGCGCGCAACTGGTGGGCGGTTGGCCTGCGTGGCCTTGCGACAATCATCTTCGGTCTGGCTGCTATCCTGCTGCTGCCGTCTTCGACAACCGCTTCGTTCGTCATGCTGTTCGCTGCCTATGTCGCCGCCGATGGTTGCTTCGCCATCCTCACGGCGATTCTCGCTGCAAAAAGCGAGGCGAAGCGCTGGTCGACTCTAATGCTGGAAGGGCTGACCGATCTCGTTCTCGCAGGTTGGGTTCTTGTATGGCCAGCAATCGCGATGGTTCCACTTCTTCACGCATTGAGCATCTGGGCGATCGTCAGCGGCGCGTTCATGCTCGCGGCAGCGCGTCGGCTCAGTCGATTCCATGGTCGTTGGATTCTCGCCCTAGGCGGTGGCATCTCGACGGGCTGGGGCATTCTATTAGCCGCGATTGGGCCAGACGTCACGGATGAGCCACGAGCAATGGCTGCTTGGCTGATCGGGTATGCGGTGCTGTTCGGCGCTACACTCATGGTTCTCGGTGTCCATTTGGGCGGGCGATACCGCCAGGCACGCAATGCACCGGCTCGGGTGAATACGCGCCGTCCGCCAACGGACCGTGGTGGCGGCCACCGTCAGGCAGAGACCGCACAAGCGGTGCGGCGTGGGGCAGCATCCGCCCCCATTCCGAACGGCCCTGGATTACGGTGTCGGCATAGCGGTCGACGACCGATCGGCCGACGACAATATGACGAGGCGTGCACGTGAACGGTGCTCAGCGGGCCGCCAGGAACAGGGAGCCGCATCAACTGGACGACCTGTGCGAGGTGACCAAACGGTTCAATGAGTTCGTCAACATCAAGCAAGACGGTATGTCACTGCTAAGCTGCCGTCGCCACAGAGGAACACGAGATCATGGCCGTGAGACTGAACAGGCATGCGTTCGAGCATACCAAGGATCTGATCGCCAAAGGGATGTTCGTCGCGGATCAGAAGGACGCTTGGAGTGAGCACCAGCCTTCTGCGGCTGACGAGAACGATTTCATTCGGACGCACGACTACAACGAATTTGGTAAGTGGCATCTTGGACCTAATGATGAAAAGGACCCGCAGACCAGGGGGCGGTACGAATTCCCGGTACGGGGATTTCGTCGATGTCCATCGTTGTGCGGTGCTGTCAACAGAGAGCAGGGCAGGACATTACAAACACTTCATAGAGAACGACGCCGCGCATCTGCATGGGGTGATCGATGCGAGCCAGCATTAGGCTGCCGGCATCCGCGACGATACCCCGTAACTCATTCCGGCCACGGGCCATGAACTCGTAAACCGCCTTCTCGATCAGCATGACCAGGCCGCTACAGCGGAGCTCGCCCGGGCGCTCCTCCGGTTAAGCGTCACAACCCTTGAAGGCTGCACCCCTGTGAGCCTGCATTCCCCCCTCGCAACCTTGCAGGTTCTAGCAGTCTGCTGAAAAACCTGAAGCTTGCCGGCTGATATCGGGACTACGAGGAGGCGGCGGCTTGCGGGCGGGTGCGTTTTTGCTGCATCGTGATGGTGTGTCCTGTAACCTGGGCATCACACTGCCAGAAGCTTTGGGATGCGGACCAGATTGTAGGCGATGAGGTTGAGCAGAAAGGCGGCTTTGACGCGGCGAATACCGCGATGCTTGGTCTTGCGCATGGTGCCATGCTGCTTGCCCCAGCCAAAGATGCACTCGATCATTGGTCGACGTGATTGCGATGCGGCGTAGCTACCGTGACGGATGGTCCGGCCATCGATGGCGCTGCGACGCTGCCAGCCGGTCTTGGTCGGACCATTGTTCTGCGTCACATGTGGTGTGATCCCGGCGGCACGCAGCTTCGCCAGATGATCGGCCGTGTCATAGGCCTTATTTTCGCCAACAGTGATACGGCGGCGAGCCAGCTTGCGCCGGATAGCGAGCATCGCCTCGGACGCGCGCCGCTCGGCCGTGCCGGTCGCCTTGCTGAGCATGCCCGCCACCGCCAGCCCGTGGCGGTTCTCCATGGTGACGTGCCCCATGTAGGACAGCTTCGCCTCGCGACCCGTCGCCTTGCGATACAGTCTGCTGTCGGGATCGGTGGTGCTCCGGTGCGTATCGTTCTTGCGGGTCTGCCCGTGGAAGTCGGAGCCATCCTCGTTGCTGCAGTCCTTCGGGCGGAAGCTCCGTTATGACGCCCAGGCCTCAATCAACGTGCCGTCCACCGAGAAATGCTCGTCCGACAGCAGGGGTTCACCTGAGGATGACTGAGCAGCCGCGTCATGAACTTCTCGAACACCTCGCCCGCCTGCAGGCGCTCGCGGTTCTTGGTGGAGGTGGTCGGATCCCACACCGGGTCATCGGGGGACGTGGTCGGTTAGACGAGGCTGAACGACTCCCACGCGTCCGGCCCCCCGCGGCAGCGCCAAGCGGCGCGGGACGACCCCGTGTTAGCCCCGTCCGATGACACCAGAGCTGCAAACACACTGCATGCGTCGCAGCACGTCGCTTACCCGCCTATAGAAGTTCGCAGCCCAGCCACGGCAAACGCACACTCACAGCCCGGCAAGCGCGCCGCGCATCCGCTCCTGTGGATCGGAAAGTACGATCACAGGGCCAATCTTGGGACTGCTTCCGGGATTCACGGTATGGTCTGATCAGAGTTCCGAACTCATCGAGGCCCGCTGAGGCGGCCGATGACGCGCCGCGTTCCGGCCACGATCCGGCATTCGCAAGTATTGGAAGTGTGTGAAGTTACCATCCGCAAATTGCATGTGGGTAATAATGTGGGCTGTCGATCGCTGACGAAATTTTCCGGAACTTATCAGGACCTTGCGGGCCTGACCGGTGGAGCCAAGGGGAGTTCGAACCCCTGACCTCCTGAATGCCATTCAGGCGCTCTCCCAACTGAGCTATGGCCCCGGCCGATCGGAGGGCGGCATATAGCTCCCGGGTTCCAGCCCGATCAAGGGGCGCCATGCCAGAGGTCCTTTACGCGCCGAGCCGCGAACAGGTGATAACGACCAATGCCTGGGCGTTCCTGCACTGGCTGCGGACCACGCGGGCACTCGATCTGCCGGATTGGGCGGCGCTGCAGGCGTGGTCGGTGAAACGACCGCTGGCGTTCCAGGAAGCGATGGAGACGTTCGGCAATGGTTGCGAGACCCCGTCTGCTCTTGCGGGAGGCGGCTGGGGGGCTGCGGACATATTGCTGTTCGGCGACCTGCGGCCCGGAGACAAGCTGCTGGTCATCTCGTCCGGCACCGCCGATCCGTTCGGCCAGGCCGCCGAAGCGTCGGCCAGCGTGCTGGTTGCGCCGGCCCTGCTGGTTGCAGACGCCGCATTCCGGCGTCCGCACCGGCATGACCTCGCCGAACTCCGCATCATCATCGCCACCGGGGGGCCGATGTCTCCCGAAGAACGCCGCCGTATCTACGCCTGGGGCAAGTCCGACGTCATGCTGCTGGCGCGTAGCGGTGATACGTACTGGGGCAACCCGCTGGAACCAGTGCTGGCCCGCCCGCCGGCGGCGCCGGCTTTCGCTACGCGGTCACCTTCAGTTCGGATGAAATGCTGAACGCCGCCTCGGTCTTCGAGCGGATTTCCTCCACAGTCACTTCCGGCGCGACATCCACCAGCCGCAGGCCGCCCTCGGCTACCTCGAAGACGCCGAGATCGGTGATCACCAGGTCCACCACCCCTGCCCCGGTCAGCGGCAGATTGCAGCGCTTCAACAGCTTGGGCTTGCCACCGGCAGTGTGCTCCATCAGCACCACCACCCGCCTCACGCCGGCGACCAGGTCCATGGCGCCGCCCATCCCCTTCACCATCTTGCCGGGGATCATCCAGTTCGCCAGGTCGCCGTTCTCCGCCACCTGCAGCGCGCCAAGGATCGAGATGTCGATATGTCCGCCGCGCACCATGGCAAAGCTTGCGGCGCTGTCAAAGAAGCTGGTGGTCGGCAGCTCGGTCACCGTCTGCTTGCCGGCATTGATAAGATCAGGGTCTTCATCGCCCTCCAAAGGAAAGGGTCCCATGCCCAGCATGCCGTTTTCGGAGTGCAATTGTATCGACATGCCCTCAGGCACGTGGTTTGCCACCAGCGTCGGAATGCCGATACCGAGATTCACGTAATATCCGTCGCGCAGCTCCTTTGCCGCGCGGGCCGCCATCTGATCGCGCGTCCAGGCCATTGGCCCCTCCCTCAATAGCGTTTGCGCACGGTGCGCTGCTCGATCCGCTTGTCCACGGTCTCCAGCTGCACGATGCGATCGACAAAAATGCCCGCGGTGATGATGTGGTCTGGATCGATGTCGCCATTGGGCACCAGGTCCTCGACCTCCACCACCACAGTCTCCGCCGCGGTCGCCATGATCGGATTGAAGTTCCGAGCGGTCTTTCGATAGATCAGGTTGCCTTCGTGGTCCGCCTTCCACGCGTGGATCACCGCCAGATCGGCGCGGATGCCGCGCTCCAGCACATAGGTGCGGCCGTCGAACTCCTTGGTCTCTTTGCCCTCAGCGATCTGAGTGCCTGCGCCGGTCGCCGTGTAGAAGCCCGGAATGCCGGCTCCACCGGCCCGGATGCGCTCCGCCAGCGTGCCTTGCGGGTTGAATTCAATCTCCAGCTCGCCGGCGAGATACTGCTGCGCGAACGTGGCGTTCTCGCCGACGTACGAGCTGATCATCTTGCGCACCTGACGCGTCTTCAACAGCACACCAAGCCCGACATCGTCGATACCAGCGTTGTTGGAAACGATGGTCAGGCCCTTCGCGCCACTTTCACGAATTGCCTCGATCAGTGCAGCGGGAATGCCGCACAGCCCGAACCCACCGGACATGATCGTCATGCCGTCGCGCAGGACACCGGCCAGCGCGGAATGCGCATCGTGATACACCTTGTTGACCGCCATGCCCGCCCTCCTGCCGGTGGCAACGTGCCACCGCGCCGGCACATCGGGCAAGTAGTGGTCAGCGGCGCGTCAGCTCCGCGTGTATCGCGGCTGCAAGGGTCGGATTTGCGCGGCGAATCTGGCTGGCACGCAAGCACGCGGCAACGCCGGGATGGCGCTGCGTCTGCCAGTCCTCGAGGAAAAGCAGGTCGGCCGCCGCGGCCTGGTCCTGCACCCGCTGCAAAGCACGCCGCAGCGCTTCGGTGCGCGGTTCGTACTCTCCAGTACCATTGGTTGGCATCAACGCTTCCCCTTCGGAATCTGGCGCACGCCGCAGTTAGGCGCCGGCGTAGCGCTTCGCCAGCCCTAAGGAACAACGAATCAGGTTAATTAAACGTGTGTGGACAAACCAGTCGATGTCATCGAACGGCGCTAGCTGCGCAGATGGCAGGCGACCCAGTGTCCGGCCCTTGTCTGCCGCAGCGCCGGCTTCTCAGTGCTGCATAGCGGCAGTTCACGAATTGGACAGCGCGTGTGGAAGTGGCAGCCCGACGGTGGATGAATTGGGTTTGGCACATCGCCTTGCAGGCGGATGCGCTGGCGCTTCATGGTGGGATCGGGAATCGGCACAGCCGACAGCAGCGCCTCGGTGTAGGGATGCAGCGGCGTGTCGTACAGATCGCGTGCCGGTGCGATCTCGACGATGCGGCCAAGATACATCACAGCAACACGCGTGCTGATGTGCTCAACAACTGAGAGATCGTGCGCAATGAATAAATAAGTGAGGCTGAACTGCTCCTGCAGATCCTCCAGCAGATTGATCACCTGCGCCTGGATCGAAACATCGAGCGCAGAGACGGGCTCGTCACACACAACCAGCTTCGGCGATACGGCGAGCGCCCGAGCGATGCCGATGCGCTGGCGCTGGCCGCCGGAAAATTCGTGCGGATAGCGTCGCATGTGATCAGCATTCAGGCCCACGGTTTCCAGCAGTTCGATGACGCGATCCTCGAAAGTGCGTCGGTTCTTCGCCAGGCCATGAATGATCAATGCTTCGCCAACAATGGCGCCTACCGTCATGCGCGGATTCAGCGACGCATACGGATCCTGGAAGATGATCTGCACATCGCGGCGGAGCGCGTCCAGTTCGCCGCGGTCAAATGCCAGCACATCGCGGCCTTCGAACCAGATCTGGCCCCCGGTTGGCTCGATCAGCCGCAGAATGCAACGGCCAGTGGTGGACTTGCCGCAGCCTGATTCGCCGACGAGACCGAGGGTTTCGCCCTTTTCCAGCTCGAAGCTGACGTGATCGACGGCGTGTACCTCATCGACGATACGCCGCAGGAAGCCGCCTTTGACCGGGAAGTTCTTCACCAGATCGTTGATGCGAAGCAAAGGGTCTGCCATGTGCGCGCTCAATACAGGATGCAGGCCGCCTTATGGCCTGGCTCGATGGTGCGCAGCTCCGGCACCGCGGCAGTGCACTCCGGCTTGGCGAACTTGCAGCGCGGCGCAAAGCGGCAGCCTGGCGGCGGTTCGATCAGGCTTGGTACCACACCGCCAATCGCCTCCAGCCGCGTGCGCTGTCCGGCATCGCGGTCGATGCGTGGGATCGAGCGGATCAATCCTTGCGTATAGGGATGCAAAGGATTGGCGAACAGCCGCTCGACGGTGGATTCCTCAACCACGCGACCGGCGTACATCACCACGACGCGCTGCGCGGTCTCGGCGACCACGCCCATCGCGTGCGTGATCAGCATGATCGCCATGCCGAAGCGCGCCTTCATCTCACCCAGCAGATCGAGGATCTGTGCCTGTATCGTGACATCCAGCGCGGTGGTCGGTTCATCGGCGATCAGCAATTGCGGATCGCACGACAGCGCCATCGCGATCATCACCCGCTGGCGCATGCCACCGGAGAACTGATGCGGATAATCGTGCACACGCCGTTCTGGCGTTGGTATATGCACGAGACGCAGCATTTCCACGGCGCGATTCATTGCCTCGCGACGGCTCACCTGCTGATGCAGCCGGATGGTTTCCGCGATCTGATCACCGACTGTATATACTGGATTCAGCGAGGTCATCGGCTCCTGAAAGATGATAGCGATCTCTTTCGCCCGGATCTGCCGCATGCCATCCGCATCCAGCGGCACCAGATCGCGGCCTTGCCACAGCACCTGGCCTTCCATGATCTTGCCAGGCGGCATCTGGATCAGCTTCATCACCGTCATCGCCGTGACGGTCTTGCCGCAGCCGGATTCACCAACGACGCCGACTGTCTCACCCCGGTCAATCGCAAGGTCCACGCCATCCACCGCGCGCACCATGCCATCATCGGTACGAAAGTAAGTCTTCAGTCCGCGAATATCGAGCAGCCGATCGGACATGCCTTCAGATCACACGCCGCGGATCGAGCGCATCGCGCAGCCCATCGCCAATGAAGTTGATGGCCAGCACGATGATGAAGATAGCGCCACCGGCGATCAGCGCCCAGTGCGGCGCGACGTCTAGGTAGTCCTTCGCATCGAACAGAATGCGTCCCCAGGTCGGAATATCAGGGGGAAACCCAAGGCCCAGGAACGACAGTGTAGACTCGGCGATGATCGCGTTGGCGACATCGAGCGTGCCGGCGACGATAACGGGGCCTAGCGCATTGGGCAGGACGTGGCGCACCACCACTCGAAACGAGGAGGCGCCAAGCGCTCGCGCCGCCTCAACAAACTCCTTCTCGCGCAACGCAAAGATCTGCGCGCGGACCAGACGCGCCACTGTCATCCAGCGGAATGCACTGATGCCCACGACGATAAGCAGGAAAATGCCGACTTCCGGGCCCAGCATGCGCGTCAGGGCATTGCGGTACAAATAGATGATCACCAGAAGTACCGGCACCGGCGGCAACGACAGGAAGAGATCGATCAGCCAAACCAATGCCGCGTCGATGCTGCCGCGGGATACGCCAGCGACCGCCCCCACGATGGTGCCTACAGTGACCGACACCGCCATCGCCGCCAGACCGACCGATAGCGAAATACGGCCGCCATAAAGCATCCGCGCCATCAGGTCCTGGCCCAAATCGTCGGTGCCAAGCGGGTGTGCCCAGCTCGGGCCGTGCAGCATCGACGAAAAGTCGATATCGTTGATCTGCACCTGCCAAATCCATGGACCAAAGGCGACAGCGAATATCATCAGCAGCAGGATGACGGAACTGACCACGGCGAGCCGGTGCCGTCGAAAGCGCCGCCACGCCTCGCTCCACGGCGTGACATGCCGCGCGCGCGCTCTCGGGCGAGCAACCGCTCGCGCGGCGTCAACGGTAGGAGATGCGGGGGTCGAGCCAGCCATACAGCAGGTCCGCGATGAGGTTGAACAGGATAACGAGACAGGCGAAGACAAACGTTACAGCCATGATCACCGGCGTGTCGTTCGCCAGGATCGCGCTGATGAGCAGCGAGCCAATGCCGGGCACGCGGAAGATCTGCTCGGTGATGATGGCGCCGCCAAACACCACGGGCATCTGCAAGGCGATCAGCGTCACCACCGGGATCATCGCGTTGCGCACGATGTGCTTCAGTACCACACCTTGTTCCGACAGGCCTTTCGCACGCGCGGTGGTGACGTATTCCAGGCGGACCACGTCCAGTACCGCAGAGCGTACGAACCTTGTCCAGGTGGCGCCCTGGAACAGGCCAAGCACCAGCACCGGCATGATGGATTGCCGGACCTCCTCCCAGAACCAGACCAATCCGGTCGATGACAGGTCGGAGCGGAACACGAAGGGCAGCCAATTGAGCTGGATGCTGAACAGCAGGATGAACACGATGCCGGTGAAGAATGTCGGCAGGGCGAAGCCGATGAAAGCGAGCGTGCTGGCGACCTGATCAAAGATCGAATAAGGGCGCGTCGCCGCGTACACCCCAACTGGCAGCGCCACCATGATCGCCAGAAGCTGCGAAGCGCCGATGACGGCCAATGTTGTCGGCAGACGTTGCAGGATCAGCGTGTCGACGTTGACGCGGCTGACGAACGAAAAGCCCCAGTCGCCATGTAGCATGGCGGTAAGCCAGTGCAGGTAGCGCACGTAGATCGGGTCATCGAGGCCGAACTTGGCGCGCAAGGCGACCGCCACTGACGGCGGGATGGCGGGATTTGTCGCCATCTCGCCGAACGGATCGCCCGGCGCAAGTGCCAGCACGGTGAACAGCACCAGGCTGATCCCCAACAGGCTCGGTATCGCGATAAGGATCCGCCGGACGAGGTAACGGCTCACCGGCGGATGGCGCCGCGATCAGGCATCGCGATACCAGTCTTGCAGCGCGTACATGTCGCTGTCCCAGCCGCTGAGCGGCAGATTGAGCTTGGCGCCGACAGCCCGCACGCTCGGCCGCGTCACCACAGGTATCACCACAACGTCCTTGATCAGCATATCATCCATTGTGATGAACATTGCGGCGCGCTTCACTGGATCGAGTTCGCTATCACTGTCGTCATGCAGTTTGTCGAACTCCGCATTCTGCCAGCGAGTGATATTGCGCCCCTGATACTTGTTCGCCTTCTGCGCGACCTCGCTGGTCAGGAACTGGCGCAGGAAAATGCCAGGGTCCGGCTGCGTCATCGTGGTGGTGAACATCTGCAGATCGGTCGAGAAATGCGGGAACGTATCCGGGTTCGCCACGTCGGATGAGAAGAACACCGAAGCGGTCACCGACTTGATCTCGATCGATATGCCGGCCTTCTGACAGGATTGCTTGACGATTTCCTGCGTCTTCTGGCGCGGCGCATTGATCGAGGTCTGATAGACCATGTGCAGCTTCACGCCGTTCTTTTCCCGCACGCCATCGGTGCCGGGCTTCCATCCCGCATCCTCCAGCAGCTTGGTCGCCTTGGCGATGTTGAACTCATAGTGCAGGTTCTTCGAGACGAACTTATCCGGCGCATTGACGAAGTTCACGGTATCGACGCCGGTCCGGCCGTAGATGTAGTCGTGCACCGACTTCTTATCGACCAGCAGGTTCAGCGCATTGCGCACAGCCGGATCGGTCAGGAACGGGTGCTTCGACTTGATGGACGAACGCTCGCCATCCACATCATGCCATGGATCGGAGTTGTTGAGCTCGATGTGCTCGATGTTGCCGCTCGCCAGAATAGCCACATGGCCTTTGCCGCTGGCTTCCAGGCGCTTGAGGATCTCGTCTTCCACCTGCATGTTCCAGCCGAAGTCGTATTCGCCGGTCTGCAACACTGCACGCGCGGCCGAGACAGCGTCGCCTCCGCCCTTCATCTCGATCGTGTCGAAGAATGGCCGGTTGGGCATGTGATAATCGGGGTTCAGCTTGCCCTGCACCAGATCGCCCGGCTTGAAGCTGACAAATGTGTAGCAGCCAGTGCCGATCGGGACTGAGATTCGTCGGTGCATCGCGCGACTTGTCACCCTTGTACTCAGCGAACAGGTGCTTTGGGATGATCATGCCCGCGACGCCGACGAATGGATCCGCCCAGAATGGTGTCGGCTTCGGGAATTCAATGCGGATCGTATAGTCGTCCACCTTGACGACTTTGATATCCTTGTAGCTGCCGATGGTCGTAGCCGCTGTTGCAGGGTCGGCCGCATATTCCCAGGTGAAGACGCAATCGTCGGCGGTGAACGGCTTGCCGTCGTGCCACTTGACGCCCTGCTTCAGCTTCCAGGTGACGGACTTTCCGTCCTTCGCCACGCCGCCGTTTTCTTGTGTCGGCACTTCGGCCGCGAGTGTCGCGACCAGGTCGCCATCCGGCCCCCAGCTTCCCAGAGGTTCGTAGAAGATCCGGGACGCATCCTGATCCTTGGTCCCGACGGCAAAATGCGGGTTGAGGAGCGTCGGCGCCTGCCACCACAGCACCTTCAGTGCGCCGCCGCCGCCTCGCTTCGTTGGCTTGTAGACAAACGTTTCTTGCGCCTGCGCTACCCCGCTGTGGCTGAGCATCTGCACTGCCAATGGCGCCGTCAGGCCAAGCGCTACCATCCTGCCGATGAATCCGCGGCGCGATAGCCTGCCGTCGCGCACCTCTGCGATCATGGCGCGCAGATCGTCTTCCTTCATTGTACTTCCCTCTCCCAGAGCCCCTGCGTGCTGGACACTAGAGCAAAATCCAGGCGCGAGGGAACCGCTGTCTTGCGGTTTTCCCCGATCGGCGCTGCAAGGAACCTAGTAGCGGTACAGGTCGTGCTTGAACGGACCTGACGGCGGCACCCCGATATACTCCGCCTGCTGCGGCGTCAGCCTGGTCAGCTTCGCTCCCACCTTGGCGAGGTGCAAAGCCGCAACCTTTTCGTCCAGGGCCTTCGGCAGAGTATAGACCTGCCGCTCGTACTGGCCGGCGGCAGCGTTGAACAGTTCGATCTGGGCAAGTACCTGATTGGTAAAGCTTGCGCTCATGACAAAGCTGGGGTGGCCCGTGGCATTCCCCAGGTTCACCAGCCGGCCCTCGCTCAACACGATCAGACGCTTGCCGTCTGGGAACACCACCTCGTCAACTTGCGGTTTGACATTTTCCCACTTGTAGTTGCGCAGCGACTCAATCTGGATTTCTGAGTCGAAATGACCAATATTGCAGACCACTGCGCGGTGCTTCATTGCCCGCATGTGGTCCAGCGTGATCACATCCAAGTTGCCGGTGGCGGTGACGAAGATGTCGCCGATCGGCGCCGAGTCCTCCATGGTGGTCACCTGGTAGCCTTCCATCGCCGCCTGCAGCGCGCAGATCGGATCGACCTCGGTCACCATCACACGGCAACCGGCGTTGCGCAGTGACGCTGCCGAACCTTTGCCCACATCGCCGAACCCATTCACCACGGCGACCTTGCCGGCCATCATCACGTCGGTGCCCCGCCGGATGCCATCCACCAGCGACTCCCGGCAGCCGTACAGATTGTCGAACTTCGACTTGGTGACGCTATCGTTCACGTTGATCGCCGGGGTCAGCAGCTTGCCGTCGCGCGCCATGTCGCGCAGGCGATGCACGCCGGTCGTGGTCTCTTCCGAGATGCCGCGCACGTCCTTCAGCATCTCGGGATACTTCTGATGCATCAGCAGAGTCAGGTCACCGCCGTCGTCCAGGATCATGTTCGGCGTCCAGCCGTCCGGGCCGCGTACCGTCTGTTCGATGCACCACCAGAATTCCTCGTCGTTCATGCCTTTCCAGGCGAACACCGGCACGCCCGCGGCCGCCATCGCCGCCGCGGCATGGTCCTGGGTTGAGAAGACGTTGCAGGAGGACCAGCGGACGGTGGCGCCGAGCGCCTGGAGGGTCTCGATCAGTACCGCGGTCTGTATCGTCATGTGCAAGCAGCCAGCGATGCGGGCGCCGGCCAGCGGCTTTGTCTTGCCGTACTCCTCGCGGGTGGCCATCAGGCCGGGCATCTCGTCCTCGGCCATGGCAATCTCCTTCCTGCCCCACTCGGCCTGGGAGAAGTCCTTCACCTTGTAGTCGGCCATAAGCTGTCGCTCCTTGCTGGTGGCGGCGCTATATAAAGATATCTGCATGTTTGGCAACCGGTTTGGCATTTGCTTTACCTGATGGCGTCTTGCAAAAGTATCCGCATGTCGGAACGACAGCGTGTTCTCCTGCTGACCGGTGCCAGCCGTGGCATCGGCCATGCGACCGTGAAGGGTTTTAGCGACGCCGGCTGGAGGGTGCTGACCATCTCGCGCCACCCGTTTGATCCGCGCTGCCCGTGGGACGGGGCGAAGAACCACATACAGCTCGATCTGGCTGACATGCCTGCCCTCGCTGTAGCCATGCCACGGCTGCGCGACATCGTCGGCGATGGCCTGGATGCGCTGATCAACAACGCGGCGGTTTCTCCGAAGCGGTCGGACGGCGGGAAGATCGGGGCGCTGGAGATGGCGCATGCTGACTGGCTGCACATCTTCAACGTCAACTTCTTCGCCTGCGTGCAGCTGGTTCAAGGGCTACGACAGCCGCTCGAGCAGGCGCGCGGGACCGTGGTCAACATGACCTCCATCGTCGGGTCGCGGGTACATCCGTTTGCGTCGGCTGCCTACGCGGCGTCGAAAGCGGCCCTATGGGCGTTGACCCGCGAACTGGCGGCCGATCTGGGGCGCGCCGGCGTGCGGGTGAACGCGGTGTCGCCGGGTGAGATCGACACCGGCATTCTGTCTCCGGGTACCGATTCTATCGTGGAACGGGATATTCCGCTGCACCGGCTCGGCAAGTCGAAGGAAGTTGCGGACTTGTTGTTATTCCTCTGTCAGAGCTCGGCCAGCTATATCTCCGGCTCTGAGATCCATATCGATGGCGGGCAGAGAGTTTAACGCAGCGTTCCGATACGTCGGACGTGCCCTCTAGGCCGCCGCCGGCACCACATGGTTGGTCGCCAGCTGCGGCAGCAACGGCAGCAAACGTCTTCAGATCGCGTTCAGCGACGCACACCAGGTACTGACGCGCCACCGGTAGCTCGCCGGTCGATTCCGGGAGCGGTAGCCCGTCTGCTCCCAGCGGCAGTGCGGTAAGTCCCAGGTCGCTGTAGACTTTCAACAGGCCGGGGCCGGCGCGCCAGAAGGCGGGGTCCAGCCCCTCCTGCTGGGCAAGGTCGCGCAGCCGCCAGATCGCCGATATTCGATCTCCCTCGGCGCCGGTCGGGTCGCCCAGGCCGAGCAACACGCGGCCGCAGCGGCGGAATGCAATGCCGGCATGTTCCGCCTCGCCGAGCACGATGCCATCAGCCCGGGCCGGTGGAATCGTGCCTCCCAACAGTGCCAGCCGCTGCCGCGACGCAGCGTCCCAGGGAAGCCACCGCACCTTACCAGGCCGCAGCAGGCGCCAGATCGCGATCAGCGCCAGTGCCACCGCCAACGCCACGGTCAGGCGCAGCGAATGCGGCAGGTCGCGCGACATGACAACAGCCCACCAGGCGTTGTTGGTGAGCAGGTGAACCATGGGGCGTGTGCCGGCGAGCGCCAGCAGGCAGATCACCAGAGCGAACAGCGACAGCGCGCTGGATGCATCCAACGGCCCGTTAAGCAGGCTGGCGTGGCGGTAAAAGCTGCGGCGCAACGGCGCCACCAGCATGGTGATCAGCACAAGTACGCCGGCAATCCACAACCGCTGGCCCTGTGACGCGGTGAACGCCGCGCCAAGCACCAAAAGGAAGACCGTGGCGCCCCATGCCAGGTTGACCCGCTGCGACAGTCCGATGGCCAGCACGATCAATCCGGCGCCGATGAGCGAGGGCACGAACTGCCCGGCTTGCATCGCGACTTCGGCGATGTCCGGATCCATCCAGGAAAAGTCCGGCTGCGGCGTCAGGATGCCAACGCACAGCAGCAGCACGCCGCACAGAGCGACCAGCCCCGTGGCACTGGCAACTGCAAAGTCAGGCTCGCTCCAGCGCGTCAGCGCCGGACCCAACCGTTCTGCGCGCCGCAACAACACGCCGCCGCGCAGCACGATCTCGTTGCCGGCGAACAGGGCGCCCGCAAGGAATAGCGGAATCACGTAATAGTAAAGCCGGAACACCACGATCGCGCCGATGACATCCGCGGCGCTGATGTACGGCTCGAGGCCGAGCAGGATCGCGGTGTCGAACACCCCGATGCCACCAGGCAGATTGGCCGCCAGTCCGGCCGTGTAGGAAGCGACGTACACGCCGAGGAAGATTGCCCAGGTCAGATGCGGTGCGTTCGGCAGCAGCACATAGAAGATCGAGGCGGTGATCGCGACATCGACGGTCGCCAGCAGTACCTGCAGGATCGCCATGCGCCAGCCGGGAAGTGTCAGGTCCTGCCCGAACAGCCGGACCCTGCCGAGGATGCGTGACAGCGTGACATAGCCAAGGACGATGGCCCACAGCAGCGCCCCAGCGGCGTGCAGCGCCCAGCGTGGCAGATGCTCGCCGAAGAATGGCACCGATGTGGGTTCGACAAACAGAACGGCGCCGCCCAGCACCATGCCGCCAAGTGCAAAGGTCAAGCTGCAGAACGCTACCGTCTTGGCAATCTGGAAGGGCGTCAGCCCCCACTGAGCGTACAGCCGATAACGCACAGCGGCACCGGACACCGCGGCAAAGCCCAGGTTGTGCGACAGCGCGTATGCGCAGAACGAGGCGAAGGCGACCCGCCCGTAGGTGACCTTATGACCGGCATAGATCGTGCCGAGGCGGTCATAGATCGTCAGCACGGCGTAAGACAGCACGGTGAAGGCAAAGCCGATAACGAGTGTGCGTAGCGGCATTGCCGCCAGTGCGGCGTTGATGTCGTTCAGCCGGAGGTGGCGGAACTCCTTCTGCACCACGTAGATGGCGCCGATCAGGAGCAACACACCCATGATCGCCGGCAATTGCCGGAGGGCGGTTTTCCCAATTGCCTGGGCGCGCTTCGCTGGCATGGCGATCAGGCGGCGTCCGCCGGCCGTGACAATGCAGCCTCGATCAGCGCGATCGTTTCATCGATCCCGTACAACGCGATAAACCCGCCGAAGCGTGGGCCTTCCTGCTGGCCCAACAGGACCTGGTACAGGCAGGAAAACCAATCGCGCAGTTCGGCGAACGCGTGGCGCTTGCCGACTTCGTAAACGATGGTCTGGATCGCTTCGGCATCCGCGCCGTGATCCAATCCCTTCAGCGTCTCCGCCAGATCGGTCAGCGCTTCCCGCTCGAGATCGGAAGGATGCCGATACTGCTTCTTTGGCCGCACGAAATCGCGGTAGTAGGCGATGGCGTGGTCCACCAGTTTGTCGAGGAACGGCATCGTTTCCGGCGATGCGCCCGGCGAGTAGCGGCGGATGAAGCCCCACAGGATCGCTGGCGTCTCGGCATTCACCACCGAGGCCAGGTTCAGCAACATGCCGAACGACACTGGGCTGCCACCGTGATTCGGCAGCTGTGCGCCGTGAATGTGCCAGGCCGGGTTGGTCGATTGTGTCGTGTCCAGCCGCGCCGCGTTGGCCAGATACTCATCGACGGCGCGCGGGATCACGTCGAAGTACAGACGCTTGGCACGCTGCGGCGCATTGAACATGAACTGTGACAGGCTTTCCGGTGGCGCATAGCGCAGCCACTCTTCGACCGAGAGGCCATTGCCTCTCGACTTGCTGATCTTTTGCGCATGTTCGTCAAGAAAGAGTTCATAGGTGAACCCGTCCGGTGGCGTGCTGCCAAGTATTTTGCAAATGCGTCCGGACAGCCGCACTGAATTGATCAGATCCTTGCCCGACATCTCGTAATCGACGCCGAGCGCGTACCAGCGCATCGCCCAGTCGGCTTTCCATTGCAGCTTACAACGGCCGCCGCGCACCGAAGTTTCAAACCGCTCGCTGGTATCGGGATCGCGCCACACCACCGTGCCGGCTGCCGCATCACGCTGCTCCATCGGCACCTGCATCACCACGCCGGTCTTCGGATGGATTGGCAATATCGGCGAATAGGTGGCGCGGCGTTCCGGGCCCAGCGTCGGCAGGATCACCGCCATCACGTCATCGTAGCATTCGAGTACGCGGACCAGCGCTGTGTCGAACCGGCCAGCAGCGTAGTACTCGGTCGACGAAGCGAACTCGTACTCGAATCCAAATGAATCCAGGAACGCCCGCAGCCGAGCGTTGTTATGCGCGCCAAAACTTGTGTGCGAGCCGAACGGATCGGGGATCTGCGTCAGCGGCTTGCCGAGATGCGGCATCAACAGCTCGCGGTTCGGCACATTGTCCGGCACCTTGCGCAGCCCATCCATGTCATCGCTGAACGCGATCAGCCGCGACGGCTTGCCGGTGAGCGTGTGAAATGCATGCCGAACCCAGGAGGTGCGCGCTACCTCACCGAACGTGCCGATATGTGGCAGACCCGACGGACCGTAGCCCGTCTCGAACAATGCATGGTCCTTGCCCGACCGCTCGAGCCGTTGCGCAACCTTGGCAGCTTCCTCGAATGGCCAGACTTTTGCGATCGCTGGCTCGTTGTTGCGAAGTGTGTCGTTCATCCGTCCGGAACCTAGAGCAAACCCAGCCGGACTGGAACCATCGCAATGTGACGAAATCGGCGCCTACATCATCCCGCCGCCACCGCTGGCGCTGCCCCCACCGCCGCCCGACCGTTCCGGCATCACCGCAACCGGGCCATGCGCCGCCGCCAGATCCGCGCAGCCGCCCAGTATCAGAGACAACAGCAGCAATGCAGCGCGCACCACATCAATAACCGCCAGAACCACCGCCGCCCCCACCCCCGTTCGCCAGCCCGTTCGTCGAGCGGTTCGTCTGCATGGGCGGATTGCCGTTCATCGTGCAGGCCGACACGGCAACCAGGCAGCTCATGGCAATCAACATCGCGCGGATGGCATGTGTCATTTTGCGATCCTCCTCGGTGTCGTCACCCAGCCGGAGACGCGAGAGCGGCGCGTCACATTCCAGTGCTCACCCGATCGTGCTGCATTTGTCATATTTGCGGTGCACGAGCAGTGCGGCATTTCGCCTTCCGCTAATTCCGATTACTAGGGACAGCACATGAGTTTGCCCAAGGCCCCATGGCGCGCATCGCGCTGCCCGACGCGCCGGCGGTCGTAGCCGGCCACGGCCGGGCGGCGATCTTCACCGCCGATGGTGAATTGCTCCTGTTGCCTGCCTCAGAGGCTGCTGAACGGTTGCGGTCGCTGCCGCCGCCGATGCTGGTGCATGCCCCGGCCACCTTCCGCCGGCTCGGCCTGCGTGCCATGCCGGCGTTCGATCTGTTGGAGTTGTTTGCCTTCGCACTGCCGGCCCGCACAGCGGCGCCCACGCCGCGCGGGCTGGCGCTGGCACTCGATTTCGACCCGTCACAGGCAGGCTTGGAAACCGAAGCCGCGCTGCTGCCGGATCTGGCAGCCGCCATGCTGCATCGGCTCGCGCAAGGCCGCGACACTTCGTTCAATCGCGACGCCGCCGGCCTCGCGGCACGCATGGGCGAAGCCGGCTGGGGCTGGGCGCCCTTTGTCATGGCCGCCCTCGATCGGCCTGATGCGGCGCCGTCCAGCGAAGGCCTGCGGGTGTGGCGGCGCCTGCCGGAGTGGGAGGACGCGGCACCCCTGCCGCCGCCCTCGTCGCTGCCGGTCAGTGACGGCGAGGCGCGCTCGCGGCTGGCAGCGATGCTCGGTCCGCAGGCCGAACAACGTCCCGGGCAAGCCGACTATGCCGGGGCCGCCGCCGCCGCCTTCGCGCCGCGGGAAACCAAGGGCGATCCGCATCTTGTGCTGGCCGAGGCCGGCACCGGCACCGGCAAGACCCTCGGATATCTCGCTCCCGCCAGTCTATGGGCGGAGAAGAATCACGGCGGCGTCTGGATCAGCACCTTCACCCGCCATCTCCAGCGGCAGATCGACGCCGAGCTGGGCCATCTGTTTCCCGACCCGGCGGAACGCCACAAGCGCGTGGTAATCCGCAAGGGCCGCGAAAACTACCTGTGCCTGCTCAATCTCGAGGACGCTGTGGCGACGTCGACGTCCGGTCTGGGACCGGCGGCCCTGATACCCCTCGGTCTGATCGCGCGCTGGGCATTGATCACGAGCGACGGCGACATTCAGGGCGGTGATCTGCCCGGCTGGCTGTCCGAGCTGTTCGGCAGTGCGACGATACTCGGGCTGGCCGACCGGCGCGGCGAGTGCATTCACGCGGCCTGCCCACACTGGCGGCGCTGCTTCGTCGAACACACGATCCGCCGCGCCCGTACCGCTCAGCTTGTCGTCGCCAATCATGCTCTGGTGATGACCCAGGCGGCCTGGGGCGGTCTGGACGACAGCGTCGTGCCGACACGTTATGTGTTCGATGAGGGTCATCACGTGTTCGACGCCGCGGACGGCGCATTTTCCGCGGAATTGTCGGGACTGGAGACCGCCGAGATGCGGCGCTGGCTGCTCGGCGCCGAGGGCGGCCGATCCCGCGCGCGTGGACTGAGGCGGCGGCTCGAGGAACTGGTCGCCGCTCGCCCGCTGCTCGAGACGCCGCTGGAGGCGGCCTTGCAGGCTGCCCGCGCCTTGCCGGCGCGCGGATGGTCCAGCCGGCTGACCACCGATCTTCCCGATATGGGCGGCACGGACGCCGGCCGGCCCAACCCGACCGAGGCGTTCCTGCGGCTGATCCGCCAGCAGATCATGGCGCGTATCGCGCGCGACGAAACCGGGTGGGGCGCCCTGGAATGCGATGTTTTTCCACCGGGGCCAGGTGTCGGCGAGGCCGCCGATCGGCTGGCCCGCGCGCTGGCTCGGATTGCCGAACCACTCGCCACACTGCGCGAGCGTCTGCTCGGCCGCCTCGACGAGGAAGCGGACGACATGGATGCGGCCACGCGTAACCGCATCGAAGCCGCGGGGCGTTCGCTCAACCGACGAGTACTTATCCCGGTGTCTGCCTGGCAGAATATGCTGCGCAGCCTGACCGAGGATCCCGCCGAGCCCGGCAATCGTCCGCATCAGATCCTGTTCCTCCGGCTCGATCGCCTGGAAGGCGGACGCGAACTGGATGTCGGGCTGCATCGCCACTGGCTCGACCCGACCATTCCATTCGCGGCAACTCTGGCCGCCCCGGCGCAGGGGCTGCTGGTCACCTCGGCCACGCTGCGCGACGCCGGTGATGCGGACCCGGAGAGCGCCTGGGAATCCGCGGAAGCCCGCGTCGGCGCGCCGCATCTGCCGTCACCGGCCATCCGCGCCACGGTCGCCAGCCCATTCGACTACGCCACCCAGACGCTCGCCTTCATCGTGACCGACGTATTCGGCGGCGACATAGCGCAGCTCGCCGCGGCGTATCGCACCTTGTTCATGGCGGCCGGCGGTGGCGCGCTCGGCCTGTTCACGGCGATCCGCCGTCTTCAGGCCGTGCACGCGCGGATCGCTCCGGAGCTGGAGCAGGCCGGCATGCCGCTCTATGCGCAGCACGTCGATGCGATGGGGAACGCGACGCTGGTGGATATCTTCCGCACCGAGGAGGAAAGCTGCCTGCTCGGCACCGACGCCATGCGCGATGGCGTCGATGTTCCCGGCCGTGCATTGCGCCTGGTGGTCTTCGAGAAGGTTCCCTGGCCGCGCCCCGATATCCTGCATCGCGAGCGGCGCATCCATCTGTCCGAGGGCGATCCAAAAACCTATGACGACAGGATCGCTCGTCTGCGCCTGCGCCAGGCATTCGGCCGGTTGATCCGCCGTGCCACCGATCGGGGCGTGTTCGTGCTGCTGGATCGCCAGACGCCGTCGCGGCTGCTTTCGGCGTTTCCCGCGGGTGTCACAATCCGGCGTGTCGGTCTCGCCGAGGCGGTCAAACAAACGCGCGATTTCTTGCGGGATTCGCCGGCGACTTGATCTGACCACAGTGTTCGATCAGGGTCCGCGTCATCCAGCACGGAGTTACGGCATGCGCGCGCGCGAGACGCTGGACGCCCCCGAAGCACTGGTTCTTACCATGGTCCTTGTTGCCGCCGCGGATGGTGGCATGAGCGACCGCGAGATCGGGGTGATGTCCGGACAAGTACAGACACTGCCAGCTTTCCGCGATTTCACCAGCTCGCAGCTCGCAACCGCGACTGACGCGGCGGTGCGGCTGCTGGATGAGGAAGACGGCTTGCAGCATGCCGCGGGCCTGATGCGCGGCGCGCTGGAGCCGCGGCTGCGCGAGACCGCCTACGCTCTCGCCTGCGAAGTCGTCGCGGCAAATCAGGTGACGCGCCAGCGCACGCTCGAGATGCTGCAATTCGTCCGCGATGAACTTGATCTCGATCCGCTGATCGCGGCTGCGATCGAGCGTGGCGTGCGTGCCCGGTATCGGCGTGTCGATCCCCACGGATAGACTCTTGGTTGCATAAGCAACAATGCGCGTTCTTGGCCTAGCAGGCGTCGTCGCGGGGGTGCCGGTCATCGCCCTGGCACTGCTGGCGGGAATGCGCCTGGTCACCGTTGTGCCGGCATTGCTGGCGATCGCAGCTGTCCTGCTGGCCGCGCTGTTCTTCGCAATGCGTTGGCTGCGCGATGTCGATCTGCTGTCGGAGGGTGTGCGTCGCGTCGGCGCTGATGCATCGGCGCAGACTGGTGGTTTGCCGGTGCTGCCCGGCATGCGGCGCCTCGCCGGAGAGCTCGATCGGCTGACCCGCCGCGTCAGCACGCGTATGGCATCGCTCGAGCAACTCCGCCGGGCGGATGCCGCGGTGGTGGATCGCCTGCCCGATCCGCTGATCGGTACTGGGCGAGGATCGCAGCGTCCGCAGCGCGAACTCAGCGGCGCGCGCGGCGTTCGGCACCGAGATGCCGGCGGTGCTGCGCCATCCCGATCTGCGTACAGCGATCGACCGAGCACTCGCTTCGGGTGCTGCCGAAACTGCCGAGGTGACACTGCCCGTGCCGGTGCCACGAGAGGTCCACGCCGCCGTCGTGCCGATGGAACGGCCGATATCCAGCGGCGGCCGCGCCGTCGTGGTGCTGTCGGATCGCACGCGCGAACGAGCGGTGGAGCGCATGCGCGCCGACTTCGTCGCCAATGTCAGCCATGAATTGCGCACGCCGCTCGCGTCCCTGATCGGATTCATCGATACATTGCGCGGGCCGGCGGCTGATGATCCTCCGGCCCAGCAACGGTTTCTGGCGATCATGGCCGAACAAGCCGCGCGCATGAACCGGCTGATCGATGATTTGCTCAGCTTGTCTCGTATCGAGTTGGTCGAACATCAGCCCCCGTTGGGGATCGTGGAATTGCGTGACCTGACGATGCGGCTGGTGGCAGGTCTCGAACCGCGCTTGCGTGAGCGCTCGGTGACGCTGGACGTGCGGATGAGCGAAGACCTTCCACAGGTGGCTGGCGACGCAGATCAGTTGACGCAGGTATTGCAGAACCTGCTGGACAATGCAGCGAAGTACGGCCGCGAGGGTGGATCTGTGCGCCTGGCTATCACCGCGGCCGTCCCAGGGGCGCAATGGCCCACGCGTCCGGGGGTGCTGCTGGCAGTGACCGACCAGGGCACCGGCATTCCGCGCGAACATCTGCCGCGCCTGACCGAGCGTTTCTACCGCGTCGACACCGGACGTTCGCGCGCCGCCGGCGGCACCGGCCTCGGCCTCGCCATCGTGAAGCACATCGTCAATCGCCATCGCGGCCAATTGCTGATCGAAAGCGAGGAGGGTATCGGGACAACCGTCAGCGTGTGGTTGCCGCAGGCGGTCACACAGCGCGTGGCGGAAGCCGAAGTTCCGGCGTGACGGGCGCTGCATGGCGCGCCTCTATCACGACCCGATACTCTCACTGTGGCTCGCCTGGTGCTTTTATTGGCTGGTTGCCTCGCTCCGTACCAAGCCGACACGGCGGCAGGAAGGTTTGGCCTCCCGCGCGTCGCATATCGTTCCATTGCTGCTGGGCGTTTTGTTGCTGAGCTTTCCTCGTCTTGCCGGCCCCTGGCTCCGGGTGCGCGTACTGCCGCCGGCATACGCATGGTTTTGGGTAGGTTTCTGCTGCGTCGCACTCGGGCTCGGCTTCTCGGTCGTGGCCCGCGTCTGGCTAGGGGGCAACTGGAGCGGCACTGTGACGCTGAAGCAAGGCCACGAGCTGATCCGCACTGGCCCGTACCGCTTCGTGCGCCATCCCATTTATACCGGGTTGCTGCTCGCGGTGCTTGGCTCGGCGATTGCGATCGGCGAGTGGCGCGGTCTGCTTGGATTCGCGCTTTTCGTGTTGGCGTTCGTGCATAAGCTCGGCATCGAAGAGCGCTTTCTCACGCAGCAGTTTGGCGACAGCTACACGCGCTACCGGCGGGACGTGCCGGCGCTGGTCCCGGGATTTCACTGGTAGCGGCGTCCTGATACGCTTCCCCTCGCTGACGGGAGGACATCCAAATGCTGTCCATCGAACCGACCGGTGCGGTCCTGGGCGCGACTGTGCATGGCATAGACGTTTCGCGCGTGACTGATCAGGAGTTTGCCGAGATCCTTCTCGCGCTGGGCAATCACGGCGTCCTGCGGTTTCCCGATCAACATATCGACATGGGCGACTTGCGCAGCTTCTCGGAACGCTTCGGTGAAATTCAGGGGCCCAGTTCGGCGCCGGATATCGCCAAGGACAATTATGCCCACGTCGGCACGCTGTCGAACCTGAAGCGCGACGGCAGATACGTCGGCCTGCCGGATGCCGGTCAGGATTGGCATACCGACATGTCCTATCGCGATGTGATGGGTTTCGTGAACGTGCTGTATGGTATCCGCATTCCCCGCCGTAACGGCGTGCCGCTCGGCGGTACCGAGTTTGCCAACATGCATGCGGTATACGATGCGCTGCCAGCCGACCTGAAGACGCGTCTTGCCGATGTGACGGCAACGCACGACTTCGAAAAGTTCTGGGAGCATATGCGCCGCGACAAGGCCAGCGAGCGGCCGCCGATGACCGAGCTTCAGCGCAGGCAGCGCCCGCCCGTTGTGCATCCGCTGTTCCTGACCCATCCGATCACCGGGCGGAAAGTGCTGTATGCCAATCCGGGCTACACAGTTCGCATCAACGAACTGTCGCCGCAGGAGAGCGACGCGATGCTGGAATACCTGTTCGACTTCCAGCTTGAGCCTCGCTTCCGCTACACGCATAGCTGGACGGAGAACGACCTGCTGGTTTGGGATCATCTCGGCACGATCCACCGTGCGATCGCCGACTACGGTCCCGACGAGATCAGGTTGATGCGACGCTGCCAGGTGATGGCGACGCACGTATTCGAGGCTGATTTCCTTCGGCCCGTGCACGAACTGATGGGAGCCTGACATGCGCTGGGTCCGCTTCACGGCCAATGGCCGCACCGCCTTCGGCTCGTTGAATGGCGATGCCATCAACGAGATCAGCGGCGAGCCATGGGGCAAGCACGACGCCACCGGCAAGACGCACAAATTGGCTGAGGTGAAGCTGGAAATCCCGGTGATCCCGCGGACGTTTTACGCTGCCGGCATCAATTACGCGGCGCACATACGCGAAATGGCAGAAAAGCGCGGCGTACAGCCAGTGTTCCCGGAGAAAGCGGACATCGGTTACCGCGCCAACAACGCGTTGATTGCGCACGGCGAGGACGTCGTCGTCCCGAAGGACGCCACCGAGAAGATCAACTACGAAGGCGAGCTTGTCGTCGTCATCGGCAAGCAGGTCAAGCATCTGGCCAAAGCCGACGCGATGTCCTGCGTGTTCGGCTACACTATCGGCAACGACGTCAGCGAACGCACCTGGCAACGCGGCGATCGTACCTTCTGGCGTGGCAAGAACGCCGACACCTTCAAACCGATGGGGCCGTATATCGACACCAATGTCGATATCGACGCCATGCAGACCATTGTGCGGGTAAATGGGAAGGAAGATCTGAGGTTCAAAACCAACGACATGATCTTCGACATTCCAACCTACATTGAGGCGATGACGCGCTACCTGACGCTGTATCCTGGCGATGTCATCTGGATGGGAACGGACGGCACGTCGCCCGATCTGAAGCATGGCGATATCGTGGAAGTGGAACTGACCGGGCTTGGCGTGTTGCGTAACCGGTTCGTGCGAGAAAGCTGACGCACGATTTCAGCGCGCCGCAGCGCCTGCTCCGGTCTCCGATACCACAGCGTCCGTTGACGCGCTCGGGCTTCGCGTTCAGCCTGACTGCATCGCGATGACCGGGAAGGAAACGCCCATGCCGCTACCAGCGGACACCGACGCCAGCACGCCGAAATATCTGCGCGACAAATACGCCATCGTCGGCGTTGGCGAGACGACCTACACACGCGGCTCGGGCCGCACCACGCGCGCCATGGGCACCTTCGCGGTCCGCGCTGCGATGCTTGATGCCGGGCTCAAGCCCACCGACATCGACGGCATGCTTTCCTATTCCGGCAACGAACTCGACACCGTCGCCATTTCTGGCCGGCGATCTCGGCATCCGGCTGAACTTCTTCATGGACGTGAACGGCGGCGGATCATCGACCGAAGCACTCATCGGCATTGCCATCGGAGTGATCGAGGCTGGACTGTGCAAGTGCGTAGCGATCTTCCGCTCGATGAACGGCTACTCGCAGGTACGTATCGGCGGCACTGGCGCGCGGTCGGCTGCGCCGGTCAACGGCGATATGCTGCACAGCCGAGCCTATGGCTGGCAGAGCGCGGGCCAGATGTTCGCGCCAACCTTCATGCGCCACATGTATGAATACGGCACCAAGCCCGAGCAAGTCGCCATGGTGAAGGTGGTGCATTCCGAGCATGCCTCGAACAACCCAAAAGCCTTCTACAAGAAGCGCTATACGGTGGCTGACGTGATCAACAGCCGAATCATCTGCAAGCCGCTGCATCTGCTCGACTGCTGTGTCGAGACCGACAACGCCACATGTATCATTGTCACGCGCGCCGAGCATGCACGCGACCTTCGTCATACGCCCGCGCTGATCCGCAGTGTCGTCGGACGATGCAGCAAGCCACGTACTGACATGCACTATCAGCACGGCCCGATCTCGCGCGTCGCCGGCTACTACGCAAAGGACATTCTGTGGCCGAATGCCGGTGTCGGACCCGAGGATATCGACGCTGTCGGCGCTTACGACGCGTTCACCTTCACCTCAATGCTGCAGCTTGAGGATTACGGCTTCTGCAAGAAGGGTGAGGGCGGCGAGTACGTCTCTTCGGGGATCACACGGCTGGGTGGGAAGCGGCCGCAGAACACCTCGGGTGGCCATCTGTGCGAGGGCTACACGCACGGCATGAACATGGTGATCGAGAATGTGCGCCAGTTGCGCCATGATGCCGACGACTATTGCCCGATCGGGCCGGACGGCAAGCGCCGGCACACCTTTGACTACCGGGAAGGCGGTTGTCGCCAGGTGAAGAACATTGAAGTCACGGCCAATCTTGGCTGGGCCAATCCGATGACTGGTTCCGCCATGGTCATGCGGCGCGGGTGAGAGGGGCAAGCAAACATGTCAGTTCGTGGGACCTATCTCGACATGCCGGTGTCGATCGATGATCTGGATGGCGAGAACCTGGAATACTTCGCGCATTGCGCGGAACATGATTTCCATCTGCAGCGATGCGATGATTGCAAACTGCTGCGCTATCCACCAACCACGGCATGTCCATGGTGTACTTGCCTGACGTCCAAATGGACCCGGGTGGAAGGGAAGGGCGCCGTGTATTCCTATGAGGAAGTGCATCACGGCATCCAGCCGGCATTCCAGGCGCGCGTGCCTTACATGGTGTTGCTGGTGGAACTGGACACACAAAAGGCAACGCCGACCGAGCATGAATTATTGCGTGTCATCGGCAACCTGACCACGACGGACGGAAAGCTGGCGCCTCCCGATATGGTCAAGCGGGTTGGCATCGGTTCGCGGATGCGGATGGTCTTCAGCGATGTCTCTCCCGGTCTGTCGCTGCCGCAGTGGACGATTGACGAGAGTGCGCAGCAGCCTGCCACGCCATGGCGCTATCCGCAGGAGTAAGGCATCTCAGCTGGCATGATCTGGCGGCAGGGGTAGATGCTTCTGCCGTATCCATCGATGGCTTTGCACCGACCGCTCTGCTGACCACACGGCACTTCGTCTTGCTGCCTGAACCCAGTTGTTGCAGCGGCTGCGTGCCAACGAACCGCCTGGCAACTGTGGAAGTGCTTGCCACTTCGCCGGTTCCCCTACGAGGCCAGCCACTGCGGCTGGCCGGCAGGTGGCGCATAGCGCGCGACGAAACCGAAGGCTGGCGATATCAGTTGCATGATGCGCGGCTGCGCGAGCCGCTGGGCTGGAACGGTGTGACACGGCGCGGCCTGCTGGCGGCAGGACCGTTGATGTGTCTTGGTGCGCGCGACGCGAGTGCGGATGACGCACGCCAGTTGCTGGCGAGCATGAGCACGGTGGATGCGCATTGCCACGCCGGCGGCATCGCCAGTGTGGAGCGCGTTCGCAGCGGACGGCCATTCGATCCGGTAGCGTCGCCAATGCGCCAGGGCGGCATGGCGGCGATCTGTCTCGCGATTGTCTCTGACGGGCCAACGCATCGCGTCATGGCCGATCACCGCATCCGTCCGTTTCGCAATCCGGCTCCTGGCGAACTTTATGACTACGCACAGATCGCCTTCGGCCGCGTGCATGGCATGGTGCGTGAACAGGGTCTTGCGATCATCGATGATGCGACAAGCCTGCGCGATGCGCGTTCGAGTACGCCATCTGTCATCATCAGCGCCGAGGGGGCGGATTTCCTGGAAGGCCAGGTCGACCGGGTGGATGAAGCATATACACGATGGTCACTACGGCATCTGCAACTGACGCACTATCGGGTGAATGAGCTCGGCGACATCCAGACTGAATTGCCGGTGCATAATGGCCTGACAGATTTTGGCGCGGCGGTCATCCGCCGCTGCAATCAGGTCGGTCTGGTGGTGGACGTGGCGCACGGCACGTACGATCTGGTCAAGCGTGCGGCAGATGTGACCACCAAGCCTTTGGTGCTGTCGCACACGTCTTTGCGCAATGATCCGCCGCCGTTCAGTCGACGCATCACACCGGACCACGCGAGGATCATCGCTTCGACCGGTGGCGTTGTGGGCATTTGGCCTCCGGCCGGAGAATTTCCTTCGCTGACTGCCTTGGCGGTTGGCATGGCGCGAATGGTCGATGTCATCGGCATCGACCATGTTGCATTGGGCAGTGATATGCGCGGGCTTGTCGGCGCCAGTGTCTTGCCCAACTACGACCGCTTGCCGGGTCTTGCCCAGGCATTACTGGAGGCTGGCTTCAGTCCGGTCGATGTGGGCAAACTACTTGGCGAGAATTACTTACGCGTTTTTGCCGACAGCATGGCATAACTACCACAAATACTTCGTCTAACCTTCGGCACTCTGGGTTCTTCTGGCCGGCGAGGCCAGCAAACGGTGCTCATGCCGTCGGGCGAACAAGGCAGCGCCGGCAAGCGCCACGATGATCAGCACGCCCAAGCCGATTGCAACCGGCCCGGCGAGGTCTTTCGCCACATGGCCAAGCTCGTAAGCAGCCAGCCCATAAGCCGTGGTCCAGGCGATCCCGCCCACAATATTTGCAACGATGAAGCGCGGCCAAGGCATGTGATTGGCACCGGCCAACAGCCCGGCGATCGTCCGCAGCACAACCACGAAGCGGGCAATGATCACGACCTTGACCCCGTGGCGGCGAAACAACACGCGTCCGAACGCAAGGCGCCTCGGTGTCAGCCCAACATAGCGGCCGTAGCGGCGCAGCAACCGGTAGCCAATGCTCCACCCTATGCCATAAGCCGCTGCCTGGCCGATGATCGCGCCCGCCGCGGCGAACAGGATGACCAGGGCGATGTTGATCTTTTGCGATGTTCCCGCGTACACCGCGGCCGCGACGAGTAAAGTTTCGCCGGGCAAGGGCAGCCCGACGCATTCAAGCCCCACCACGATGGCGAGGACGATTGGGCCGTAGCTATGGAGAAGTTGGACGAGCTCATGCGGTGAAAAGAACGACATACGTGAACCAATGCGATTGACTTCGGTATCCCGGATTGACCACGCAGCCGCAGCGCTTCCTACATAAGGCCATACGGCCAGTCTGTAACAAGGTCCAGTGAGAATGGTTGAGCGGTTCGATGTTGTTGTGGTCGGAGGCGGACACGCCGGCTGTGAAGCTGCTGCGGCGGCGGCCCGTATGGGTGCGCGAACACTGCTGCTGACCCAGCGCGTCGACACAATTGGCGAGATGTCCTGCAATCCCTCAATCGGTGGAATTGGCAAAGGTCATTTAGTGCGCGAGGTGGATGCGCTCGATGGCCTGATGGGACGCGCTGCCGATTTTGCCGGTATCCATTTCAAGCTGTTGAACCGTAGCAAAGGCCCGGCGGTACGCGGGCCAAGGGCGCAAGCCGACCGCAAATTGTATCGGCGCGCGATCCAAGAGTTACTGCGCGGCACCGGACGGCTTGAGGTGAGGGCAGGGACTGTCGAGGACCTCGACATCGGGCATGAAGGCAGACTGGCCGGCGTGGTTTGTGCTGACGGCGGCCGCGTGCATTGCGGGGCAGCCGTGTTGACGACGGGGACGTTTCTGCGGGGTGTCATCCATATCGGCGAGCAGCAGTATCCGGCAGGCCGGGTTGGCGAGGCGCCGTCCAACGGTCTGTCGAGAACGCTGGCGGGGCTCGACCTGCCTCTGGGGCGCCTGAAAACAGGTACGCCGCCGCGGCTTGATCGCCGCACCATTGATTGGGAAGGCTTGCCCGCGGATGCCGGCGACGCTCTCCCCGAGCCATTCAGCACGATAACGGAACGAATCTGGAATCCGCAGATCGCCTGCCGTATCACTGCTACCACGCCGGCCACGCATGCGGTGATCAGAGCCAATTTGCATCGCTCCGCGGTTTATGGCGGGCGCATCGAAGGTGCTGGCCCTCGCTATTGTCCCTCGATCGAAGACAAGATCGTGCGGTTTGAGGGACGTCAGAACCACAATATCTTCCTCGAACCTGAAGGACTGGACGATGACACCGTCTATCCGAACGGCATTTCGACCAGTCTGCCCGAGGAAGTACAGCGGCAAATCCTGTCAACCATTCCTGGCTTGGAGCACGCTCTCATGCTGCGTCCCGGCTATGCTGTCGAATATGACTATGTTGACCCCCGGTCCCTGAGCCCGTCTTTGGAATTGCGAAACGTCAGGGGCCTTTTCCTTGCGGGGCAGATCAACGGGACCACCGGCTACGAAGAGGCTGCGGCCCAGGGAGTGCTGGCGGGGATCAACGCTGCGTGCCGCTCAGGTGGGGGTGGTTCCGTCGTTCTTTCTCGATCCGAGGCCTATATTGGGGTCCTCGTCGATGACTTGACCACCCATGGGGTCAGTGAGCCCTACCGGATGTTCACCTCACGGGCGGAATTCCGGCTCACTCTTAGGGCCGACAATGCCGACCTTCGGTTAACGCAAAGGGGGATCGCCTGGGGATGCGTGGGCTCCCTCCGGTCGGATCGGTTCCTTGCTCACCAGACGGCGGTGAGTGACGCGATGACGCGTGCCCGCCGAGAGGGCGGTTATCCCCGCGACCTTGAGCGCGAGGGCATCGCTGTACGCTCAGATGGCCGCTGGCGGTCCGCCTTCGAGCTATTGGGGCATCCTCAGATCGACAGCGCAGCGGTTGTTGCGGCTTTTCCCTGGCTGAACAATGTTCCAGCCCGCGCCTTTTATCAGGTGCAGACGGAGGCACGGTATGGCGGGTATCTGGACCGCCAAGACGCAGACATCCGGTCAATCCAGAAAGAGGAGGCGCTGCCTCTTCTGGGGATTGTCTTCGATCGTATCGGGGGCCTTTCGGCCGAACTGTTGAGCAAGCTGCGCCAGGCGCAGCCGGAATTGCTTGGCGCGGCGTCCCGTATCCAAGGCATGACACCAGCGGCCTTGGTGGCAATCGCTGCGCATGTTCGGAAACAGCCCGCCGTTTCACGTGGAACATAGGGTTGCAGGCGTTCCACGTGAAACAGAGGCGCGCCTGAAAATATTCGCCAGCGCACTCCTGCGATGGAACGCGCGGCTCAATTTGATCGGCGCGCACGACGAAGTAAATCTATGGAGCCGCCATATCGAGGATTCCGTCCAGCTCGCCGAACTGCTCGATCCCGGCCTGGATCGCGCCATTGATCTAGGATCCGGCGCCGGCTTCCCTGGCCTCGTGCTCGCCATCGCGACCGGCGTCCCGTTCGAGCTGATTGAGGCGGATCATCGCAAGGCAGTTTTCCTGCGCGAGGCCATCCGGCTCACGGGCGCCCCGGCGACGGTCCACGCGGTGCGTATCGAGACATCAAACCTGCCCCCAGCACGGTTACTCACTGCCCGAGCGCTGGCGCCGCTCCCAAAACTGTTGTCTCTTGCCGCACCGTTCCTAGCGCCGAATGGCTGCTGTCTCTTCCTGAAAGGGCGCAACGTCCGGGCGGAATTGACGCACGCGGCCGAGCGGTGGCACATGCAGGCCGATTGCCTTCCCAGTCGGACGGACCCACAAGCCAGCATTCTGCGCATAAGTCATCTCAGACGTGTCGCTTCCACAGCCTGACTCCGAGGACGCAACAGCCATCGAGACAGTTGCCCGGCCTCGTATCCTCGCGATCGCCAACCAAAAGGGCGGGGTCGGCAAGACCACGACCGCCATAAACTTGGCCACCGCGTTGGCGGCGATCCAGGAAAAGGTGCTGTTGGTCGACCTGGACCCACAGGGCAATGCGTCCACTGGTCTGGGTATCCCGCGCAGCGACCGTGCAATCGGCTGCTACCGGCTGCTGACGGAAGGCGCTGTGCTGGAAACAGCCATTCGCAGCACTTCCATCCCGAATTTATCCTTGGTCACCGCGGAATCCGACCTCGCTGGTGCCGAAATCGAGCTGGTGGGCCTGGAGCGACGGGAATTCCGTTTGCGCGACGCGCTCGCGCCGCTGTTGTCGACGCCCACCCGATACTCGTTCGTTCTCATCGACTGCCCGCCCAGTCTTGGTCTTCTGACCTTGAACGGCTTGGTTGCCGCTGATGCGGTGCTGGTGCCGCTTCAGTGCGAGTTCTACGCTCTCGAAGGCATCAGTGGCCTGGTTCGGACCATCGAAATGGTAAAGCGGAACCTGAACCCGGGGCTTCGGTTGCAGGGTATCGTGTTGACGATGTTTGATAAGCGCAACAATCTGTCTGATCTCGTGGCTGCCGATGCGCGCGGTTTCTTCGGTGACACGGTGTACGAGACGGTCATCCCCAGGAATATCCGCATCTCCGAGGCGCCCAGCCACGGCAAGCCGGTCCTGCTGTATGACTTCCGCTCTCCGGGTGCTCAGGCCTATGTCAGACTGGCGGGTGAGGTGCTGCGCCGCGAGCGCGCGATGGAGGGAACTAGGGGATGAATGCAAAAAAGGAACCCGGTCCCCGCCTCGGCCGCGGGCTCGCCGCGCTGCTCGGTGACGTGGCCGTGCGGGCACCGTCGCAAGGACCAGCGGTTCGCCAGATCCCCATCGACCTGCTGGAAACCAACCCGTTCCAGCCACGAACGATCATCGACCCGGTTGCGCTCGATGCACTGACCCAGTCGGTTCGCAGCCACGGCATCCTGCAGCCACTGCTCGTCCGACCGCACCCTGCAGTTACCGATCGCTTCCAAATCGTGGCAGGGGAACGCCGCTGGCGTGCGGCCGGTGCCGCCGGCCTCCACCAGGTGCCGGCTCTCGTCCAGACGATGACCGACAGCGAGGCCGCTGCCATTGCGCTGATCGAGAACCTGCAGCGTCAGGACCTCAATGCGATCGACGAGGCCGACGGCTATAATCGCCTGTTGACCCAGTTCGGGCTGACCCAGGACGCGCTTGGTCAGGCAGTCGGCAAATCGCGCAGCCACGTTGCCAACATGCTTCGCCTGCTTGGCCTGCCCGATGCGGTGAAAGAGGCAGTGCGCAATGGCGATCTTTCGGCCGGGCATGGACGTGCACTGCTCGCACTGCCCGATCCGGAAGCCGCAATGCGCGAGGTGCTCAGCCGTCAGCTATCGGTACGGCAGACCGAGGCACTGGCCAACCAGCGGCCTCGCGTCGAGGCACCCTCCGCCGGTTCGAGCGGCAATCCTGACACCATGGCGCTGGAACGGCATCTGGCGGAACAGCTCGGCCTGCGCGTCAAGATCAGTTTCAATGGCCGCGGCGGATTTATTCAATTCTACTATAACAATCTTGAACAGATGGACTATCTACTAAGCAAAATAGATGCCCCCACAAGAATAGTGTAAGATCAACTCCGTCCGGTTCTCCCGCCTCGACTCGCCGCTGCCCGCCGCGCCAGCGTCAGCACTGCATTCCGTGCCAGCACCTCGTCCGGTGCCCCGGTGCGCTTGCAAGCCCGCTCGGCATCCGCCAGTCCGTTCATTGCCGACATCAGACCTGCGGAAGACCAGAGATCCAGCGCCCTGGTGAACGCCCCCACGCGGCGGAAGAAGATCGGCGGGCGTGCCGCCTTGGCAGCCTCGCTGGCACTCCGGCCCTGGTCCATCGTCAGTCGCACCCGGTGCAGCCGTTGCAAGTGCATCAGCCCAGCGCGCAGCATGCCGACCGGCGTCGATCCTTCCGCCATCGCCAATTCCAGCGCTCGGTCCGTCGTCGCCACGTCCCCGGCGGTCGCTGCGAACAGCGCATCATCCAGCGACAGACCGGCAAGGTCGCCGACGCACGCCATCGCCGCGTCCAGGTCCACTCGTCCGCCAGGCCCGGCATACAGCGCAACCTTCTCCGCCTCCTGCCGTGTGGATACCCGGTCGGCGCCCAATTGGCCGGTCAGCCACTCCAGCGCGTCGCCATCGACGCTCGCACCGGCTTCCGTCAATACTGCCCGGATCGTGTCGGCCAGCGCCCGGCCTTCTTCCGGATAGCAGGCGATCGCAGCGCCGTCGGCATCGCCTTCGACCAAAGTGCGCAGCTTCGATCGAGCCGGCAGCTCCCCAGCCTCCAACACCACCAGGGCCGGCGCGCCCGTCTTGAGGATTTGGGCGACCTGGCTGGCCGCCATATCCGTCGCTTCGCGCACCCGGACCACCCGCCGCCCGCCGGTCAGTGGCAGCGACGCCGCTTCGTCAGCCAGCGTCGCGATATCCTCGCGTCTTAGTTCCGCAACCAGGAAAGGGTCATCGAGCGAGCCGGCAACCGCACGCACCAGGACAGCCGCACGATCCCGGATCATGCCGTGATCCTCTCCATGCAGCAGCACCACCCGGCACGAGCCTGGATCGCGCATGAACCCAGCCACACGTTGCGGCGGCAGCTTCACCCGGTGACGGTCGCGCGCTTACGGAAATAAACCGCGAGCTGCATCGTGATCTGCTCGGCCAAGGCGTCGGCGAGCCGTTTCTGCACGGCCTCGTTCTCCAGATCCAACGCGAAGTATTGTGTGTCGAAGACATTGTACGCGTCGACCGACTTGGCGAAGCCGCCGGTCAGCTTGGTGCGGCCCGGGTCGTTGGCGGTGAGCGACCAGGTCGCATTGCCGATAGCGCGGATGCGCGTCACGGTGTTGTCCGATTGAACCGCGATGCCTTCGCCGGAAATCCAGAACGACACGCTCAACGCGTAGCGGCGCGGTGCGCTGCCATTGGCCATCTCCAGCCGGTCCTGCAACGCCTGGCGCAGCAACTGGCCGGGACGATCGGGGATCAGGTCAACCGAGACCGACGCCAGCTCCTGTTGCGCGACCCCGGCCTGACCCGACGCCGCCGGCATATAGACCGGCTGAAAACCGCAGCCGGACAGCAAAGCGCCGGCGCTCCCAATCAGCACGCTCCGGCGACGCAAACGCATCAGCTGGCGACGAAATTGATGATGCGGTCGGGCACGTAAATCGTCTTGCGGATCTGCTTTCCCTCAAGCGCGCGCATCACATTGGGCTCACGCAACGCTGCTTCGGTGTTCGCCGTCTCGCCACTGTTCGGCGGTCGGATGATCGTGCCGCGCAGCTTGCCCATCACCTGGACAGCTATCGTCACGCTGTCCGCCACGAGCAGAGCCGCATCCGCCTCCGGCCACGGCAGTTGCGCGACCAACTGATCGCTCTGTGGATGCAGGTGTAAATACATTTCTTCCGCCAGATGTGGCATCATCGGTGCGATCAGCCGCGCCAGCGTATCGATTGCTTCGCGTCTTGCATCACCGGCTCCGCGTGCATCGCTGATTGCGTTGGCCAGTTCATACAGCCGCGCCACCGCGACATTGAACGCGAAGCTCTCCAACGCCTCGGTGACGGCGGCAATCGTCCGGTGGCTGACCTGCCGCAGCGTGCGGGCTGCAGCATCATCCGCAGGCGATGAATCCTCCACACTGTCTATCAGCCGGAACAGCCGCTGGGTGAAACGGAATGCGCCCGCCACACCGGCCTCGGTCCACTCCATGTCGCGATCCGGTGGATTGTCCGACAAGATGAACCAGCGTGCCGTGTCGGCACCGTAGCGCGCGATGATCGCCTCGGGATCGACGGTGTTGCGCTTCGACTTGCTCATCGCCTCGACGCGCCCGACGACGACAGGCTCACCGGTGTCGCGGTGCACCGCGGCGCCGTCCGCCTGTTTCACAACCTCTTCCGGATACAGCCATGTGCCATTGGCACCAGGCGCCGAACGGTAGCTTTCGTGCGTCACCATGCCTTGGGTGAACAGGCCGGCGAACGGTTCCTCAATATCCAGATGTCCGGTGCGTTTCATCGCGCGGGTGAAAAAGCGCGAGTACAGCAAATGGAGGATCGCATGTTCGATGCCGCCGATGTACTGATCCACCGCCATCCAATGATTGGCTGCCTTGCGATCTACCGGCACATTCGCCTGCGGGCTGCAATAACGCGCGAAGTACCATGAACTGTCCACGAAGGTATCGAACGTATCGGTCTCGCGCCGTGCCGGTTTGCCGCAAGCCGGACAGGCAACATGTTTCCAGGTTGGATGGTGGTCCAGCGGATTGCCGGGCCGGTCGAACCGCACGTCATCAGGTAGTTTCACAGGCAACTGATCGTCTGGCACCGGGACGATGCCGCAAGCCTCGCAATGGATCACCGGGATCGGACAACCCCAGTAGCGCTGCCGGCTCACGCCCCAGTCGCGCAGACGCCAGTTAACTTCGCCGCGTCCGACGCCAATTTGCTCCAGCCGTTCGATCACGGTGCGCTTGGCCGCATCGACATCCAGCCCATCCATGAAATCGGAATGGAAGATGGTCCCCGGACCGACATAAGCCTCGTAGCCGACATCGAAGTTTGCCGCGTCGGCGCCCGGCGGCAGCACGACCGGCAGCACCTGCAGCCCATATTTCCGCGCGAAGTCCAGGTCGCGCTGATCGTGCGCAGGGCAGCCGAAAATCGCGCCGGTGCCATATTCCATCAGCACGAAATTCGCGATCCACACGGGGAAGGTGGTATCTCCCAGGAACGGATGCTTCACCCGCAGACCGGTGTCATAGCCGCGCTTTTCCGCCGTCTCGATCACCGCTTCCGACGTGCCCATGCGGCGGCATTCAGCGATGAACTCTGCCGCCTTCGGATCGTGCGCGGCCGCCGCGGCAGCCAACGGGTGCTCGGGCGCCAACGCCAGGAACGACATGCCGAACAGCGTGTCCGGCCGTGTCGTATAGACTTCAGCTGTTTTGATGCCATCGATCGGAGTCACCAGCGAAAAGTTCAGCCGCGCACCTTCGCTGCGGCCGATCCACTTTGCCTGCATCACGCGCACGCGTTCCGGCCAGCGGTCCAGACCGTCGAGCGCGTCCAACAGTTCCTGGGCATAATCGGTGATCTTCAGGAACCACTGGCTGAGCTGCTTCTTTTCCACCAACGCGCCGGATCGCCAGCCGCGGCCATCGATGACCTGCTCGTTCGCCAGCACGGTGCCATCGACCGGATCCCAGTTGACCCAGCTCTCCTTCCGCTCGACCAGCCCGGCGCGCAGGAAATCCAGGAACAGCTTCTGTTGGTGTCCGTAGTAAGCGGGATCGCAGGTGGCAAACTCGCGCTCCCACTCCAGCGACAAGCCCATGCGCTGCAGCTCGGCGCGCATAGCGGCGATGTTTTCCCAGGTCCATTTCGCCGGATGAATGCCGCGTTCTCGCGCTGCGTTCTCAGCCGGCAGGCCGAACGCATCCCAGCCCATCGGATGCATCACCGCGCAACCGCGTGCCCGCTTGTAGCGCGCCACCACGTCGCCCAGCGTGTAGTTGCGCACGTGGCCCATGTGGATCTTCCCGCTGGGGTAGGGGAACATCTCCAGCACGTAATATTTGGGCTTGTTGTCCGCAGGCGCATCTTCCACGCGGAAACAGCCGCGATCGGCCCAGGCGCGCTGCCAACGAGGCTCCGCTGCGCGGAAGTCGTAGCGCGGCGCTTCGGCCGCAACCGTCACGCTCTCATTCATGCCCGATGTATCGTGCGGCATCGCCTGCGGTGCAAGAGCACTTGCACGCCTCGCCCGCGTTGCAGGAGAGGTGGTTGCTAACTGTTCGCCATCGATTGCTCACGCAATTCGCGCGCCCGCGACAGCACCTTGTTCTCAATGTCACCGACCGTGACCGGACTGACCGTGGCATCGACCCACTGGCCGTTCTGCAGCACCTGACGGAATATGCTGATGCGAAGGCCGTCGCTGCGCAGTTCGCGTCCGAGAATATAGGCTGTCGCCTTGAAGCGTTCGCCGTTCGAGGCGGGCGGCGTGTACCAATCGGTAATGATCACACCACCGAATGGATCGGCCGACGCCAACGGCATGAAGCTCAGCGTATCCAGCGTGCCGCGCCACAGATAGGCGTTCACGCCGAGTCCGCCACCACCGGCGCCACCGCCAGTGGCGTCGCCGCGCTTCTTCGCCGTGCCGAACACCAGTCCCTGGTCGCCCAAAACGCTGCCAATGTCAGCGCTGCCGCCGGGCCCACTCATGCCCATGTAGTTCGGCTGTGTCGGGTTCTCTTTCGCGCTGCCACATCCCACCAGGAACAGTGCGAACAGCAGCGACAGTAACGAAGCAAGCGACCTGTAGGCCATGATAAATCCGTGGGAAAACCGCATGACTTTGAATCTTTAGCGTCAATTTGGCAACCGTGCAAAACAAAGGCGGCGGGAAAATTTCCCGCCGCCCGGTAGCCGAAGTCAGGTTGTCGAGGTTGGCTTACCAGCCGACCTGCGTGCCCACCAGGAACGCCTGGGTATGAACATTGTTGTTCGCCGAGCCAACCGTGCCAGAGATGTAGTTGAAGCCACCCTGGTGCTTCTGGCCATACAGGTATTCCCAGTAGAACTGCAGGCCAGGTGCGGCCTGGTAGTTGCCACCGATACCGAACGCGTTCTGGTGCTGCTGCGAGAAGCCGGTCAACGCCACCGCACCCTGATCGTCGAACTGGTAGTAGGTCGCGCCGATCGTGAACGGACCAGTTTGATACAAGCCGTTGATCGACCAAGCCTGCGCATTGGTGCCGCCCTCCGGCGCGAGCGCCATCGTCTCGTTGTAGCGGCCGCCCTGCCATGCGCCACCCACCGAGAAGCCGGCGAAGGTAACCTCGGCACCGACAAAGCCGGCACTCATACCCTGGAACTTGCCGTTGAAGCTGCTGCCCGCGACCGGGGTAAACCCGGGCACGTTCACATGGCCGCTGCCGATGTAGGCGCCGAAGCCATACAGCGCCACCGGACCGAACGTACCCTGATAGCGCGCGCCAACCTTATACATGTTGGTCCAGCGCGACCCCGTCGGCATTCGACGATCGAGGAACTCAGCTGCGGATCACCCGAGGCAGCGGTAAACCCACCGCTTTCCTGGTTGCCGTTGTTGGGCGCCCAGTCGAAGCCGAAGTCGAAGCCGGCGAACTGCGGCGACAGATAGAAGATCTTGTTGCTGCCGTATTCAGCGCCCTGCTGCGAGAGCCACGGGAAGGTCACCGAACCAGCGCCGCCGGCGACGATCGGCGCGTCACCGTTCCACAGGCCCTGACCAGCCTGCTGGCCGGTGGTGATACCGTTATCGAACACGCCGGTCACGCCGTCCGTCTGACCCATGCGGATCAGGCCCCAGTTGGCCCCCGCCAAATAGGCAAACGCACGCCGCACATACAGCGTCTGGCCAGAGGTCAGCGCCGAGACACCAGTGTTCGAGGTGCTGGCGACCGCGTTGTTGCCGGAACCGGCACCGATGTTGCTACCCGTTGGCAGTGATCTGACGGAAATTCTCACGAATTTCCACCTGGGCACCATAACGCAACCCGTTCGTCGCCATGGCGTCTACGCCCGGATACAAACGCATGTAGGTGCCGATGGAGTAAGGATTGGCCTTGAAGCCGGGGGCCACGAAGCCGCTGCCGCCGCCCACGCCGATTTCCGTCCACAGACGTCCGTTCAAGCGCACCACCATGGTGCCAGGCGTCGGGTTCGCCACGCCACCGGGCAGCTGCGCCGCCTGGTAGTTGTTGTTCGAGTTCGCGCCGCTGCCGCGTTGCTTTCAACCTGGATGATCTGCTTCTGCGCCGGAGCCGCAGCAACCACCGGGGCCGGCGCCTGGGCGAATGCTACGCCCAGCATGCCAGCGCTTGCGCCAAACGTAGCTGCACTGGCCAACAAGAGCTTACGCATTATTATCCTCCTCGTTCCGCCGGCAGCGCCGGACGTCAATGGCTAACCCGGCTCGCTTGCCCCTGCCCGTCGTCAAGCCAAGTGTTTCCCAGGGGTCAGCCGAATTCGTAGGCAGTATGATCCGGTCCCCGACCCTCTCGCAACGGGCTGCGAACCGATGCATGGCGTTTGCGAAACACTGTTGCAGTATAGCCACAGAGGGGTCGGCAGACCCTCAGGTCAGCGCGCGGATGGCCCCGACCACCTGGCACAAACGGCGCGGCAATCGCCGGATCGAAGCGCCATCGACGCCACCCAGAGCTGCGACCGGCAGCGCCGCGCTCAGCGCAAGCCTCGCCCACCGTGTCACGCCGAGCCCGGTGGCGCCGGGATGGCTGGCGGTGGTGAACACCGGCGAGAGGAATACAAGATCGGCGCCGGCGGCCTGGGCCCGCCGCAGTTCCGGCAGCCCATGTGCTGAACTGGTCAGCATATGATGGCGGACACGCTGCGATGTCGGCCAGCGGCCACCGCGCAGGTGCACACCGGCATCGAGCGCCGCGGCCAGCCTTGGATCACCCGCTACCACAAGCTCAAGCCGGCGCGCCCGGCAGATGCGCGCCAGATCCCGTCCTAGCGCTCGGCGCGCCGGGTCGTCGTCATGCCGCAGCACAATCCCCGCCAGTCCCTTCGGCAGCCGCGACGCGGCGCGGCGCGGGTCCGGCAGGCGGCGCGCGTCGGTGAATAGCCACAACGGTGGCAGGTGCGTGCGGCGCTTGACTGAATGAGCCCAGGACAGCAGGCGAGGGTCCATTGACCCGCCGGGCGTTTCGCTGCGCATCGATTCGGAGTACTAGCCCAAACCCCGAAATGAGCAAACGCAAGCACGCGATCGAGGCGCACTTTCAGCAGGGGCTCCGGCTGCACGGTGCCGGACGCCTGGACGATGCGGCCCAGGTCTACCAGCAGATATTGTCCGGCGCGCCCAATCATGCCGGCAGCCTGCACATGCTCGGTGTCGCGGCTTTGCAGTCCGGCCAGCCGCAGGCGGCGCTCGAGCTGTTTTCCCAGGCAATCGCGTTGAAACCGTCGGACGCCGATTTCCATGTCAACCGCGCCGGCGCGCTGTTGGCGCTGGGCCAGCCAGTGGCCGCAATCGCGGCGTCCCGCGAGGCGCTGCGGCTTAAGCGCAACAGTGCGCCGGCCAATCTGGCGCTCGGCCATGCACTGAGCGATGCAGGCCGTCCGAAGGATGCGGTTCTTGCCTATCAGGAAGCCCTGCGCCTCGAACCGAATTTGCATGACGCGCGGGCCGGCCTCGGGCTCGCATTGCGCGAATCGAACCGCTTGCAGGACGCCGCCGCCTGCCTGCGCGGGGCTTTGCAAAGCACGCCGGATGATCTTGCGGTGTGGGGCAACCTCGCCGGGCTGTTGAAGGACCTGGGCCAGCTCGACGAGGCAGAGGGCATCTACCGGGATATCTTGCGTGCTCACCCGGACGACGCGCGTGCTCACTACGATCTGGGCATTCTGCTGTTGCTGGCAGGACGCTATCCCGAGGGCTGGTCCGAGTACGAATGGCGCTTCCGGGCGCACCCCGGCCTGGCGCCGGACTACAGCATCCCGCTTTGGCACGGCGAGCCCCTCGCCGGGCGGACCCTGCTGGTTCACTTCGAGCAGGGCTATGGCGACATGATCCAGTTCGCCCGCTATCTGCCTCGGCTGCCGTCGGACGGCCGGGTGGTGCTGCAGATGTTCGCGCCGCTGGTTCCGTTGTTCTCAGGCTGCAGCGGCGTGTCCGTCATCGTGCCGTCCGGCCAGGCTCCGCCAACCTGCGACGTGCGGTGTCCGATGATGAGCCTGCCGTTCGCGCTCGGACTGGCCCAGGAGGCCGACATCCCAGCAGACGTGCCGTACTTGCAGGTCGATCCGGCTCGCGCCGCGCGGTGGCGGCGACGCGTCGAGGCTCTGGACGGGCTGCGGGTCGGTCTGGTCTGGGCTGGAAACCCGGCGCAGCTCCGGATGGACATGCGCAGGTCGGTTGCGTTGCAGCAACTCGCACCCATTGCGGATGTGCCTGGGGTTTCGTTGATATCGTTGCAGAAAGGAGAGGCGGCAACCGCCGTTTCCGGTCCACCGATGCAGCGGCTGCACGACTGGACCAGCGAGTTGACCGACTTTGCTGAGACCGCCGCACTGATCCAGCAGCTCGATCTGGTCATCGGCGTCGATACCGCGGTGGTTCATCTCGCCGGCGCGCTTGGCCGGCCGGCCTGGCTACTGAACCGCTACGACACCTGCTGGCGATGGCAGCTCGGGCGCGACGACAGTCCATGGTACCCAACGCTTCGCCAGTTCCGCCAGGCAGCTCCAGGCGAGTGGGGTCCCGTCATCGAGAACGTGGCCAAAAGCCTCGCCGAACGCGCGGCATCGCCATGACCGCCGGCCCGCATCCCGCAAGCCTGGGCGTTTCATCATCTTAATCAGCGAGGGAAAGCAGTATGTCGATCACTGCAACGATGCCTGATGCCGCGACGATAGGAGCCAATCTGCGGCAGGTGCGGGAACGCATCGCGCAAGCGGCGATAAAGGCAGGCCGCAAGCCCGAGGATGTGACCCTGGTCGCGGTCAGCAAGACCAAGCCGGTCGAAGCGGTGCGTGCCGCGCTGGAAGCCGGTCAGTTGGTTTTCGGCGAAAATCGCGTGCAGGAGGCCGACGCCAAGTTCCCGGCGCTCCGCGGCGACCATCGTTTTCAGTTGCACATCATTGGCGGCCTGCAGACCAACAAGGCGCGCGACGCCGTGAGGATTGCCGAGGTCATCGAGACGCTCGACCGGCCACGCCTGGCCGACGCGATCGCTGACGCGATGACGAAGGAAGGCCGCACGCCCACACTGTTGGTGGAAGTGAATACCGGCGAGGAGCCACAGAAATCGGGTATCGCGCGTGCCGATGCCGACGTTTTCATCGATACATGCAAGGGCCGCTTCGGCCAGGCTCTGGTCGGCCTGATGTGCGTGCCGCCGCTGGATCAGGATCCCCGGCCGCATTTCGAATGGCTGGCCGGGCGGGCCGCCCGCCATGGGCTCGGCGTCGTGTCGATGGGCATGTCGGCAGATTTCGAGATCGCCATCGCTTGCGGCGCCACCTGGGTCCGCGTCGGCAGCGCGATCTTCGGCGGTCGCACCCCGGCGCCTGGCCTGACCTAGTGCGCCTCTGCCAAGGGGCGAGCGCGCCGCGCTTCGGCTGCGCCGGGGTCAACGTGCCGCGCGATCACCGCGGCCAGCCGTTCGCACCCGACACGGTCAGCCTCATGGAACCGACCCAGCCGCGGACTATCCAGATCCAGAACGCCTAGCAACTGGTCGCCACGCATCAGCGGCACCACGAGTTCGGAGTTGGAGGCGGAATCGCAGGCGATGTGTCCCGGGAAAGCATGCACGTCAGGCACCAGCAGCGAGCGGCGTTGTGCCGCCGCAGTACCGCAGACCCCCTTGCCGAGCCCGATGCGCACACAGGCCGGGCGCCCCTGGAAGGGCCCCAGCACCAGTTCCTCATTGCGCAGGAAATAGAAGCCCGCCCAGTTCAGTTCGGGCAAGGCGTGATAAATCGCCGCGGCAGCATTGGCGGCGTTGGCCACCGGATCCGGTTCGCCGCTCAACAGAGCTTCTAGTTCGCGCTCCAGATCGCCGTATGTATCGGCCTTTTCCATCGTCCAGGTCCCCGTGGCGGTTGCCCTGATACCCCCGCCATCGGGCCCGGACAAATCAGTGCGCGCGTACTTCCGCGCCGACGCGCGGGCGCGCTGCCGGTGTGGGTTCCGCGCTGATCCTCATCGTCGCCGCGGCATCACGCAAGATCGTGCGCAGTTCGCGCAGGAACGCCATTCCGGTCGCCGTCCGTTGTACCAGCACGCTGCGCCGATCCAACGGATCGGTCTTGCGCCGCACGAGGTCGAATTCTGACAGGCGATCAAGCGCCCGCGTTATCGCCGGTTTCGACACGCCAAGCTTGGCGGCCAGGCCGCGCACCGTCTGAGCTTCGGTTTCCAGGTAGCAGGTCAAGAAAACGCCCAGCTGCCGAGCCGACAAATCCGGACCATCCCGGCGGACCAACTCGACGATTGCGGTGCGCAAGATGCCGGCCAAGCCGTCGCTGACTTCATTCGTGATCATGTTCGTACCTTTCCCGAACCGATGGACGACTGTCGCACGAATTGTGTAGCAGCCACCCGTCGGAGCCTGTCACAAGCAGCGGATTCATGTCGCGTAACGAGTGGTTTACCCACCCGGTATGTTTCGCTGCCACCAAACACGCGTGGCACATAATGAGGCCGGCCCGGTCGGACCGTGATGCCGCCAGGGGAGCAGCATCGCAACCCGATCGTGCCGGCCCACATCCTGCGCCTCCCAGCGGCAGGGCATAAACCATGCACCTGGGAGTTTGTCGCCAGCCATGCCGCTACATTACGAAGGTGTCAGGACGGCGGTTCGCCGATGCAACAGTCACAATTCCGATAGGTGGCGTTCAGATCGCAATCCGCACACCGAGCTCGACCACGCGATCGTAAGGAATGCGGAAAAATTCCGTTGCGGGCACCGCATTGCGCGCCATCACCAGGAACAACCAGTGCCGCCACCATGGCATCTTCGGCACCGTACCAGGTACCAGCACTTCCCGGCCCAGGAAGTAACTTGCCTGCATCGGATCGAACGCCACACCCGCGTCATTCAGGTCTTCCAATGCGCGTGGGATATTGGGGCTTTCCATGAATCCATAACGCAGGATCACGCGATGGATGCCTGGCGCGAGTTCGGAAACTTCCGTCCGTCTGCTGGGCACGACTTCCGGTTCATCGACGTTTTGCACCGTTACAAACAGGACGCGTTCGTGCAGCACCTTGTTGTGTTTGAGGTTATGCAACAGCGACGTCGGCACGTAATCGGGATTGCCGGTCAAAAATACCGCCATCCCTGGGACGCGGATGGTGCGCGATTGCGGCAGGCGCGCCAGGAATGGCGCAAGCGGCAGGCTGTCTTGTCGCCAACGCGCCAACAGCAGATCGCGTCCACGCTTCCAGGACGTCATCAGCGCGGTCAGCGCGATGCCGAGTACCAAAGGCACCCAGCCGCCCTCCGGCACCTTCAATAAATTTGACGCAAAAAACACCGAATCGATCACGAAAAACAAACCAAACACCGCAATGGCAGTCAGCCGCGACCAATGGTATTCGCGGCGAAACACCACCGTCGCCAGCATGCTGGTGCACAGGAACGTACCGGTGACGGCAATGCCGTAGGCTGCCGCCAGGTTGTCAGAGGTCTTGAACGACAGCACCAGAATGGTGACGCCGATAACCATCATGACGTTCACCTGCGGAAGATAGATCTGTCCTTCCTCAATGACGCTGGTGTGACGCACGGTCATGCGCGGGAGAAATCCCAGCTGCACGCATTGTCGTGCCATGGAATAGGCACCGGAGATCATCGCCTGACTCGCGATCACCGTCGCCGCGGTGGCGAGAACGACCATCGGCAGGCTGGTCCAATGCGGACCCAGCAGGAAGAATGGGTTTGCAGCGGCTTCAGGTTCGGAGAGCAACAGCGCGCCCTGGCCGAAATAGTTCAGAACCAGGCAGGGCAGCACAAAATACAGCCATGCGGTACGAATTGCTTCCCGGCCAAAGTGGCCCATGTCGGCATACAACGCTTCCGCGCCGGTCACGCACAGCACCACCGAACCAAGCACGATGAAGGCCAACAATCCATGATGCATGCAGAGGATTGCAGCGTAGCTCGGTGACAGTGCCAGCAGCACAAACGGATGCCGCACGATCTCCCATAGACCGAGTGCTCCGATCGCCAGGAACCAAACCGCCATGACCGGACCGAACACACGGCCGACGCTACCTGTGCCGCGCGATTGCACGGCGAACAGCATAAGGATCACCACGATGCTGATCGGCAGCACGTACTGCTTCAGTTCGGGCGCCGAGACCTCGATGCCTTCAACGGCCGACAATACCGAGATGGCCGGCGTGATGACACCGTCGCCGAAGAACAGACAGGCACCGACTATGCCGATCAGTGCCAACGCACTGCGAACGCCCGCGCCAACCGAAACGCGCTGCGCCAGCGCCATCAGCGCAAGAATCCCGCCCTCGCCACGATTGTCCGCTCGCAGGATGAGCAGGACGTATTTCACCGTGACGACCAGCGCGAGCGACCAGAAGATCAGGGACAGGATGCCCATGATCTCCAGTTGCGTCACTTCACTGCTGGGGAAGTGCTGCAGGCTGGCCTTGAAGGCGTACAGCGGACTGGTGCCGATATCGCCGTAAACCACACCGAGGACCGCAAGCAGCACGCCGATGGCGGGCGCCGGCTTGCGCAGGTCGCCGGCGGTGGCGGCGACGGTCATTCCGCGACCGCGGCCACGAGTCCACGCATAGACGCCTCGATCATGGGTTGCCCCTGCACGTCCTTGTCACACGATGGACCCCGCTGCCCGACGCATACGCCGCCCGTCTGCCCGAAACAAGCGCCCCACCGCCCACGGCTTGCCAACGAGCCGGGCAAGTCGTTAACGTTCTGTTCATGAGCGACCGCGCCATCACTTCTCCAGCCTCCCACCCACGCACCGGGTGGGGCTGGTTCGTCGCCTTGGGCGTCGTGCAGTTGATCCTGGGTATCGTCGCCTGGTTCGACGTGATCGCCTTCACCATCGCCGGCGTTATTTTCATTGGGGCGCTGCTGCTGGTCGCCGGTGTGTTCCAGATGATCCACGCCTTCATGGATCGCGAGTGGGGCAGTTTCGCTCTGCATCTGCTGGTCGGCCTACTCTATGTCATCGGCGGCTTCCTGCTGATGGACGAACCGGTGCAGGGATCGATCATCATCACCATCCTGGTGTCCGCCGCGCTGATCATCGGCGGCATTTTGCGTATCGTCATCGGCTTTCAGCACCGGCATATGCCGGGCTGGGGCCTGCTGATCGCAGGCGGTGTCGTCAGTCTGATCGTCGGTGTCATGTTGTACCTGATGCTGCCCTGGTCCGGCCTTTGGGTTGTCGGCACGCTGATCGCCGTGGAGCTGATCGTGCACGGCGTATCGTGGATCCAGTTCGGCCTGGCGCTGCGGCGGCCAGCGTAACACAAGCCTACGGCCACGCCGTCGCGAAGCTCTCCGGCCCCGCATCCTTGATCAGTAGCGGCTTGCCCGCCTCAACAGGGCGTGCTTGCCATGGTGGCTGAACACGATGCCACTTGGCAGTGAGCCCTTGTTGCCGAGATCAAGCTTGTTGATTGGCGACAGTTGCTTGTTGGCGACGCTGAACACCGAGACCGTGCCTTCCGAGCGATTGGCCACCAGCGCCAGTTTGCCGTCAGGCGATACCCGCACCGTGGTGGCACCACCGCCGGCCGTGACGCTCTGCGTGATCTTCGGCGGCTTGCTGGTGAGGTCGATCACGCTGACCCGATCATCAGGTCCGATGCCGCCCTTCGCCTGCGCATCCGCTTTGGTTGCCGATGTAACGATCGCCCAGCTCTCATCTTTTTACGACCCACGCGGCAGTGGGCGGCCCCACGACACTGCCCGGCACCTCGACCGTCGCGGCAACCTTCAGCGGATAGTGGCTCACGTCGATCAGGCTGACGGTATCCGGCCGCACCGCCTTGGGCGCGACCAGGTTCTTCTGTTCGTCCTGCACGGTATGACCGTCGTTCGACGACAACACGATGTCGGCTCGCGCCGCCATCGGCGCTATCAGCATCGCGGCGGCCAGCAGACACGGTATTCTTTGGTTTCCTCCGCTCGAGGTCTTCAGCCCAATTTCAGCGTCAGCAGCAGCAGTTCGTGGTCTGTCAGCACCGTGGCATCGTCGCCCAGCGCCGGCACGATCAACGGATCGCAGACGGTGAGCCCGCGTGTGCAGAACCAGTCGAGCTGCCGCATCCCTTCGCTATCGCTCCAGATGCTGCGGCGTGTCGTCGGCTGCGCCAGATTGCACGCGGCCCAGTCGTAACCCCGCGCCTTTGCCATTGCGAACAGCGGCTCCGCGACATCCTCGTGGCCGCCAGGACCGACATGCGTGTTGAGGTCTCCACCGATGACGACTGGCAGCGTGCCGGCATAATCGTCGAGCGCGTCGAGCAGTATCTGCATCTGCCGCGCGCGTCCTGCACCATCGGTGCGGTTCTCCAGATGCACCGAGCAAGCGACAAAGCGGGCGTCGCCAGCACCGAATGTTGCTGCGATCGCCATGCGGTTGCCGATGCGGCGCTGACGGCCAGGTGGTGGCGAATACCAGTCGGCCTCCACCGGCAAGCGGATCAGCACCGGTGCATCCAGCCGGAATGCCGAGATGATACCGTTGCCGTGGTAGCCCTCAACATTGTCGTCGCCCTTGCGAAGGAAACCAGGCGGCGGCTCTGTCGGCTTGATTTCCAGGAACTCCAGGCCGTAGCAATAACCCTGCCCGAGCTGCGCAGCGACCCGGCCGATCGTGTGGGCTTGGCCAGTGCGCCGCACACCGACATCCATCTCGGTCAGCAGAGCAAGCGTAACATTATGGCGTTGCAGAACGCGCGACGATTTCCTCCGGATACAGGCAACGCTCGAGATTCCACGCAGCGATGCGGATTTCACCAGTGGCGTCAGCTGTTGCGCTTTGACGCAGCTCGATTTGCCGGAACGCTGATGCTACCGCGACAGCCTCGACGTGTCCGTCCGGCGTTGGCGGCAGCGCGGCAAAATCCTGCCGCTGTGACGATGACACTGGAGCCAGCCGTTCTACAACGTCGTGCCATACCCCGACGACTGATGGCATTGCCCGGCCTCGCGTTGTTCACGGCCGCGCCATGCTACAAGGGTTTCGGCCAGCCATACAGAGGAGCGTGCCATGGCTCAGTTCGTCGCCGCGTTCGGTTCCTCGCACAGCCCAATGCTCGCGTCACGTGTCGAGGACTGGCAGACCGGCTTTCTCGCGCGTGACAAAGCGCGCCGCTTCGTTGATTTCGATGGTAACGAATGCGACTACGACACGCTGCTGGCACGCGCACCGGTTGACGCGCTCGAACGGATCGCTCCGGCGCATCTCTCGCGGCGCCATGCCGAAGCAAACGCGGCGATGACTCGCCTACGCAACGATGTCGCCGGCGCCAAACTCGATGCGCTTATCATCGTTGGCGACGATCAGGAGGAGCTGTTCCAGCACGACAACATGCCGGCTATCGGCATTTACTACGGTGACACTATCCGTGGTCGATTGCCGTATCAGCGGGAAGTCGTCGAGGCCGATTTCCTATGCCATCCATTGCTCGCACGTCATCTGATCGCGGCCTTGCAGCAGGACGGCTTCGATCTTTCTGTGATGCGTTCACTGGCTGACGGACAGCGAGAAGGCCACGCCTATTCGTTCGTGCACCGCTTCTACCTGCCCCGCGCGGTGCCCATCGTGCCGGTATTCCTCAACGCCTACTATCCACCGAACCAGCCATCGCCCGGGCGCTGCGTGGCGCTGGGCGAGGCGCTGCGGCGTGCCGTCATGGCGTTTCCAGGTGATGCGCGGATCGCCGTGATGGCGTCCGGCGGGCTGAGTCACTTCGTGGTGGACGAAGCGTTCGACCACGCGCTGATCGATGCGTTGCGCCGCAAGGATATGGCGTTCTTCCGGAACGCGCCGCTGACCAAGCTGATGTCAGGCAGTTCCGAGATCCGCAACTGGCTTTGCCTCGCCGGCGCGCTCGGGCCGATGCAAATGCAATGGGTGACCTATGCGCCGGGCTATCGCACGCCGGCGCTCAGCGGCACCGGCCTGTGCTTCGCCAGCTTTCGCTGACCTGCCCTAGCGTCTAACGTCGTTCCGGCAACCTTGGGAGGGCCGACGATGATCATCGAGATGCGCACCTATACGCTGAAGCCGGGCAACATTCCCGCGTTTGAGGAACGCTTTGGCAGTGCGCTGCATATCCGCGAGAAATTCTCCAAGCTTGCGGCGTTCTGGCACACCGAGGTGGGGCCGCTCAACCAGGTGATCCATGTCTGGCCGTACGACAGTCTGGACCAGCGTGCCAAGGTGCGCGCCGAGGCATCCAAGGCCGAAGGCTGGCCGCCGAACACGCGTGAACTGACCATCGAGCAGAAGAGCGAGATCTTCCTGCCGGCGGCGTTCTCGCCACCGCTGGAGCCGCGCCAGCTTGGCGGTATCTACGAGATCCGCATGTATACCTATGCGCCCGGCACATTGCCCGCGGTGATGGAGCGCTGGGCGGAGAAGGTACCCGAGCGCGTCAAGCTGTCGCCGCTTGTCGGCGCCTGGCATTCGGAACTCGGCGGCCTCAACAAGTGGTGCCACATCTGGGCCTATAAGGACGCCGCCGAACGCTTCCGTATCCGCGCCGAGGCGATCGCGAAAGGCGTTTGGCCGCCCGGTGCGCCTCCAGGTGCATTGCTGAAGCAGGAGAACATGCTGGTGGTGCCGGCATCGTTCTCGCCGCTGAAGTAGAAACTGGCACGTTTCCTGCTGCGTCTCCCGCGATCCCAGGCGGGAGACGCATCATGTTACCACTCATTGCTGCCGTCGGCGGCGTCATCGGCACGGTATTCTCGGTCGCCAAGGGCGCGTCGTGGCTGTCAGACCAATTGAGCTCAGCGAAAAGCAGTGCCTCCGCGGGAGGCAAGAGCGGGCCAACGCCGTTGTCCGCTGCCGACAGTGCGTCGTTCGCTGCGGCCCTCGCGGCAAAATCTGCCGGGCAGTCAACGCCGACCACAACGGGAAGCGTCACGACGGCGGCAGTCATGCCGCTGTCTGGCGGTACCGACTACGACATGCTCGCAAGAATGAAGGCCGGCACGATTGCCTACAGCCACATTGGCGAACATCACGGCAATCGGTCAGGGGCGGCTTCGCGTCCAAGTACGGACAGCGGCACGACAGTGGCGCAAACCTAGCTAGGCGCCTGCAAGGAAGTTCGTCTGGCCGGCAGCCACGCGGCGCTTTAGACTCCGTTGCCATCATCAGCACGGAGCATGCCGCATGCGTGGATCACTCGCCGTCTGCACGGTCATCGGCGGATTGATACTGGTCAGCAGTAGTGTCTCGGCTGTCGACCTGCCGAAGCGCAAAGCCGGCCTGTGGGAGGTCACCTTGCAGATGGCAGGTGGCAAGATGCCGCCGCAGACCGTCAAGTTCTGCACCGACGCGGCAACCGACGAAGCGCTGTTCCAGCTCGGCACCAACACGGCGGACCAGATGTGCAGCCGCAAGGACATCAGCCGGAACGGCGATGTCGTCACCATGGACACCGAATGCAAAATGGGCGAGTCGAAGATGACCTCGCACGCGGTGATGACCTTCACCGGCGACACTGCCTACAAGACTGCGATCCAATCGCACATGGATCCGCCGATGATGGGACGCAGCGAAACATCGATGACCCAGGACGCGCGCTGGACCGGTGCGTGTCCTGCCGACATGCAACCTGGCGACATGATGATGCCGAACGGCATCAAGATGAATCTGAAGTCGAAGGGACCGTAGGTACGGCACCAAGCCGCCAGGACGTCACACAGGCCAGCGCCGCAAGCGGCAATACAGTGACAAAGACCCAGACGCCCGCGGCGCGTGCGGCCGGCTCGGTAAAGCCTTGCGCGAAGCCCAGCAGGTTGGCGACAGCCGCGACCATGGCAGCCCCGGCTGCGGCGCCGGTCAGCCGCACGGTGGCGATGCCGGCACCGCCGATGGCGCGTTCCTCATCGGCCAGCGCGCCCAGTATTCCCTGGCTCATGAATGCCCAGGAAAGGCCGAAGCCGCAGCCGATGAGTCCGGCCGCGAAAATCACCCAGGCCAGATGGCTGTCGTCGAACACCACGGCACACAGCGCCAGTCCAGCGAAAATGGTGACAACACCCAACCGGATCATCCGGCCCGGCCAGACGCCGGTCAGCCCGGCCACCGGCAGTGAGGCGGCAGTCCAGAACAGCGCCTCGGCACCAACGACATAGCCGGCGGCCAGCGCGGACAGCCCACGCAATGTCTGCAGCACCGCCGGCCCATACACCAGCAGACCCATCGACGCCGCGTTCAGCAGGAACATCGTGACATAGCCGGCCCCGTGGACCGTGCGCAGATCGCTTGAACCCTGCGGCAGCAGCCGTACCCGGCTGGTCGCGTCCAGCCGCATCGTCAGCACGAACAGCACGACCCCGGCCGCTGTCAGCAACGCGGTGAGCAGGAAATCACCCGCCACATCGGCCAGGGCGATCAGCGTGACCCCGCCGGCGATCAGGCCAAGTTGCGGCCACGCCACGCCGGCTTGCTGATTGCCACTTTCAGCCGACGGCAGCATGTACCAGGCGGCAACCGCGACCGCCGCGCCTTGCACGGCGAAGGCCCAGAAAACCACGCGCCAGGAACCGGTATCGGCCAGCAGCCCGCCCATCAGGGGTCCAACGATCACCGCGATGCCCCAGACCGAGCTGATCGCACTGTAGACGCGCGGCAACAGCCGGTTGGCGAACAGCACGCTGATCGCCACGGAACACAGGCCGACAACCCAACCGCCGCCGAACCCTTGCAAAATGCGCCCAGCCAGGAAGCTGAAAATATCCGGCGCCCCGGCACTCAGCGCGCAGCCCACGGCGTACAGCAGTGCCGCCGCCGCCGTGGCGCCGCGCAGGCCGAAGCGCAGCGCCAGCACGCCCGAACTGGCCCCCGCCAGCACCGAGCCGAGCAGATAACCGGCGGTCGCCCAGCCGAAATACGGATAGCCGCCGAGTGAGCGGCCGACGCTCGGCATGATCGTGGCGGTGATCAGGCTGTCGGCTGCATTCAGCCAAACCCCTAGGCAGATCAGCGCGAAACGCGGTAACCGGCCTTCGGCCAGCACATCCGCCCAGCTTCCGCTTGCTGGCGCAGCCGCACTCATTGAACAATCCCTTTTCGAATGAGGGGGATGACACACTGATGGACGACATCGCGCAATCGACCGACCAGCGACTCTGGGCCCGCGCCCGGCGCCACATGCTGCGCTATGGCGGCGACTTCGTGCCGTTTGTACCGGCGCGTGCCGAAGGCTCGTTCCTGTATGACGCGGCGGGCCGCCGCGTGCTCGATTTCACCTCCGGCCAGATGAGCGCCATTCTCGGCCATTCGCATCCGGAAATCGTCGCAACCGTGCGCGAGGCCGTCGGCACGCTGGATCACCTTTTCTCCTCCATGCTGAGCGAACCGGTGGTGGCGCTGGCGGAGACGCTGGCCGGACTGGTGCCGGACCTGCCGCGCGTGATGCTGCTGTCCACCGGCGGCGAGGCGAACGAGGCCGCCATCCGCCTGGCCAAGGTGGTGACCGGCAAGTGGGAGGTCGCCGGCTTCGCCCAGTCCTGGCACGGCATGACCGGCGGCGCTGCCGCGGCAACCTACAAAGCCGGACGCCGGGGCGCCGGCCCGGTGATGCCCGGCAACTTCGCGATCCCGGCCCCCAATGCCTATCGCCCACGCTTTGCCGGCGTTTCCTGGCGCGAGGAGCTGGACGATGCGTTCGACCTGCTCGATCGGCAGTGCACCGGCAATCTGGCGGCATTCATCGCCGAACCGGTGCTGAGCAGCGGCGGTGTGCTCGATCTGCCGCTGGGTTACCTGAATGCGCTGGCGGCGCACTGCCGTGCCCGCGGCATGCTGCTGATCCTCGACGAGGCGCAGACCGGCGTCGGCCGCACCGGTCTGATGTTCGCGTTCGAGCGCGATGGCGTGGTGCCCGACATCCTGACCCTGTCGAAGACGCTGGGCGCCGGATTGCCGCTGTCCGCCGTGCAGACCTCCGATGCCCTGGCGGCGGAAGCCGACGCGCGCGATTTCCTGTTCTATACGACGCACGTCAACGATCCGCTGCCGGCCTCGGTCGGGCTGAAGGTGCTTGAGATCGTGCAGCGCGACGTCTTGGCGGAACGCGCGCAGGTGATGGGCGCGCGGCTGGCCGCAGGGCTGCGCGGCTTGCAGCAGCGCTTCGACTGTGTCGGCGACATTCGGGGCCGCGGCCTGTTGCTCGGCTTGGAGTTCCGTGCGGCCGCCGGCCGCGATGCCGGAACCATCTCCGATGCGGTCACCGACCTTGCGCTGGATCTCGGACTGTCGGCCAACATCGTGCGTGCCGGCGCCTCCGGCGGCGTGATGCGCATCGCTCCACCGCTGACGGTCAGCGAAGCCGAGATCGATCTTGGCGTTGAGCTGCTGGGTGAAACCATTGCCAGGGTCACTGGCACCGCTTGATGCTGGGCCACGCTGGCCCGGCCCGGCTCCTGGACTTTCGATTGCCCAATCGCTACATGGGCGGGCTCTCGGGGCAAGGCTATGGCGTCTGAACCGAGACTAGCGCGCGATGCGGACGGCGGGTGACCGCCCCACTCACTGGTCTAGGGGTGTAGCTCAATTGGCTAGAGCGCCGGTCTCCAAAACCGGAGGCTGGGGGTTCGAGACCCTCCACCCCTGCCAGCGGCGGCCGCCCGCGCTATAGTCCTGCAACCTGGGGGTTTTGGAGAGCAACGGCGTGGCGGTCGATCCGGCAAAATTCGTGCGTGAGGTGCGGGGCGAGATGGCGCGTGTCACCTGGCCCTCGCGCAAGGAGACGCTGGTCACCACTGGACTCGTCTTCCTGATGGTCGCGCTTGCGGCGATGTTCTTCTTTCTGGTTGACCAGTTCATCGGTATGGGCGTGCGTGCTCTGTTCGGCATGAGCGTCTGAGGAAAGCAGTAGCAATTATGGCCAAGCGTTGGTACGTGGTGCACGTCTATTCGGGCTTCGAGAAGAAGATTGCCCAGCAGCTCAAAGAGCAGGCCGCGCAGAAGGGCCTGGCTGACCAGATCGACGAGGTGCTGGTGCCCTCCGAGCAGGTGGTCGAGATGCGCCGCGGCCAGAAGGTCAACGCCGAGCACAAGTTCTTCCCCGGCTACGTGCTGGTGAAGATGGAGCTCAGTGACGATGCCTGGCATCTGGTGAAGAACACGCCGAAGGTCACTGGCTTCCTTGGCAGCAAGACCAGGCCAAGCCCGATCAGCGAGGCCGAGGCCGAACGCATCATGAAGCAGACCCAGGAAGGCGTGGAACGTCCACGTCCTGCGGTGCTGTTCGAGGTTGGCGAGCAGGTGCGCGTCGCCGATGGTCCGTTCACCAGCTTCAATGGGACAGTTGAGGAAGTGGACGAAGAGAAAGGCCGGGTAAAGGTCAGCGTCTCGATCTTCGGCCGCTCGACGCCGGTAGAACTGGAATACGGGCAGGTCGAAAAGGTGTAGCCCGTGAATGGGGCGCTGCTCAGGCTTCTCCGCCCCACACGACGGCTCCGCATGCACCTTCGGCCTGAACGTGAAGGAGCTGGTTTGCGCCGTTGACCGGTCGAGACATCCGAGCGCTTGTCACCGGGGCAGGAACGGGACCCAGTGCCAACCTGATCCGCGCTTTGAGGACCATGACGCCAGCGCCGGTTATTGTTGGCGCGCATCACAATCGGTTCGCCATCAAGGCGTCGCTGGCCGACCAGAACCACGTGGTTCCTTCGCCGGACTCCGCGAGGTTCATTGACGCACTCCTGGAAATCGTCGAGCGCGATCGGATCAACCTGATCATCGGTACCGACGACGTCACCGTGAAGGTGCTGTCCGACTCCCGCGACCGGTTTCCGTTCGATCTGTTCCTTCCACGGCGGGAGACGATCGAACTCTGCCAGGACAAACATGCAATGAATGTCGCGTTTCGCCGCAGGGGCATTCCGGTTCCGCGATTTTATGCGATCGATGCACTCGACGATCTCGAGGGGGTATTCGCACGTTTCGAGGGCGATGGAGTTTTGTGGTGCCGCGTCCGCAGAGGGGCGATGGCGCTAGGGGCGACGGCCGTCGCGAACGTCGATCAGGCCCGCGCCTGGATCACGCAATGGCGGGATTTGCGTGGCATCGAGGTATCAGACTTCACTTTGGGGGAATACTTGCCGGGACGATATTATTCGGTGAGCAGCGTTTGGCAGGGCGGCAGGCTGCTGCTGGCACAGGCGACCGAGGTGCTGAGTTACCTGGCGGCGGGTGCCAGCCTGACCGGTACAAATTCCTTGGTTGATCTGAGCAAGACTGTCGTGGCACCAGGAGCGCTGCAAATTTCCCTCGACGCAGTTCGTGCGCTCGAGGCCTCTCCGTCGGGTGCCTTCGAGGTTGAATTCAGGGAAAACTCGGACGAAAAGCCCGTCATTACGGAAATCAACGCCGGCCGCTTTCCGTCGGGCATGACGACACTGCTGGCGGCGTGCCCGACGAATATGGTTGAGGTTTTCGCACGTGCTTCGGGCGGCGAGATCATGGCGATACCGGAGCCGCATGGCACGGCAAAGGAACTGTACCTGGTTCGAGATGTCGACTGCCTGCCGCGCGTACTGCCGGTGTCGGCGCTGTTGGAACGCCGTTGAAACAACCTGTATAGCTTGCGTAATCTTACGGCTCGCGTTAACGTAAATTTCAGCCATCGTTTGCGCACAACTAAACGAGGGAGGACAGGCGGTGGGATTGATCGACGATCAGAAAGATGGCGACAAACAGGTTGTCATTTTTACGATTGAGGGCGACATGAGTCCGGCCGATCGGGATTTTTGGAACCAGAGAATCGCGGAACTCAAAGCTAAATTCCCGAAAGTCGTCGGTGTGACGCTTGTTCCAAAAGTACCCAAGCCATGACCGGGACGGACGTTCCGGAACCAGTTGCGTCAGGCGTTTCCACCGCAGGCAATTCCGACGATTCGATGGTGCTAACGGTCGAGATGACCGGCAACCGGGCGATGGTCGAGGATGTCATTCTCGAGGTGCGGGCACTCGCCCTGGACTTAGGCTTGGAGATCCCGGATGTCGCCGTGATCCGAGAACCCGCTATCGTCCCTAAAGCACCGCTCGACGCATCAGACGTGGTCGGCAACGCGGAGCGCAATGGATCGGAGCTGGCTTAAGTCGATCCATCGCCGCATGCAGAGTGTCTCCAACAGTCCAAGCCCACGCTCGCGCGGCGCGCGCTGCGTTGGGGTCATGCCACGACTCACATCGAGATCGCCCAGGCCGAGATAACAGTGCGCCAGAAGTGGCTTCATTCCGAGTTCAGTCGCGAGGTCCGCGGCTTCAATGAACAAGCTGCCAACGGCTTCTGACTTCTCACCGATGACGCTCAGGATCGTTGCATGCAGCCAGCGGGCATAAGCCTCGTCGCCGCGTTCACGATACTTCTTTGTCTGCCGCAACGATTCAGTTACGTGCACCAATGCTTTCTCGGGCTCGCCGGCTAGCAGCGACGCTTCTGCCAGAGCTGTCTGCGCGAACGCACGGGTGGTGCGTGCCTCGTCCAATCGGTCCAGCGCGACAGCCTCTTGCAGCAGCTGAAGTCCGTCGTAGGTCTGGCCGGACCGTGCCTTGGCGCACCCTAGCGCTGCCATGATGCGTGACAGATAGGCGTCGAGATCGTGAGCTTTACACAGCCTCAACAGATGGTCGAAGATTCCCGCGGCCTCGCGGGCATTGCCACGCAGAAGCATGACCATCCCGTTACCCCAGTGCGACCACATCACGGCGTCCGGCTGGTTTGAAGCATCTGATCGCCGTATGGCCTCTGCCGCCTGCGCTTCGGCCTCGTCGAAATCACCCACGTCCGCCAGCGCGACTGCCAACTGGCCCCGTACGCTGGCTGCGGGAAGCACGCGCAGAATGAGAAAATCGTCCAGCGGTCTGTCGTCCATTCCGCGGGCGGCTTCGCGGTAGGTCGCGATGGCCGCCGAGTGCCGGCCAAGTGATCGCATCGCTCGCGCTCTGTAGTAGTACGTCATCAGTTCCAACCGCTCGTCGCCAATCTCGCGCGCGATCTCCAGCGCCCGGGCGCCTTTGGTCAGAGCTTCCTCATAACGGCCGAGCAGCAGCACGCAGTTTGCCGTGAAGGTGACGATACGGCCGAAGTCTCGAACGGTCGTTCAATTCGGTCGCGAGCCTCTCGGCGATTTCCAGGTGCTGCAATGTCCTTCGCACCTGACCGAGCGGTGTCATTGCGTGCCGCAGGTCGATTCTCAGATCGAGTGCGACGCTTGCCCGATCGGGTTGTGGCAAGTGCTCCGCAGCAATCAGCGCATGCTCCAGATGGTCGATGGCGACTCGATTGGCAGACCGGGCGATCGCGCGGGCGGCGGCGGTCTGCAGGTGCTTCACCGCCTCGTCCCAAACGCCGGCGCGAAAGGCGTGGAATGCCAGCCATTCCGCCTTCTCGCTCAACGAATCACTGTTGAACTCCTGGCCCACTGCCAGCGCTGCCTTGTGCAGGCCGCGGCACCGGTCCGGCGACAGCATGCGATAGGCCGCATCATGCAGCAAAGCATGTTTGAAGGTGTATTCGATCCCCGGGAAAGGACTTGTCTCATACAAGAAGTCCGAGGCCTGCAGACGTTCCAGCGACTGCCGCACCTCATCCGGCTGGAATTCTCCGAGGGCTTCCAGGACACGAAGGTCCGCTGGGTTTCCGACCACCGCGGCCGACTGAAGGACACGCTTGTCCATCTCCGGCAGCCGATCGATCCTGGATGTCAGAAGCGCATCAATCGTCACCGGCGAGGAGAAGTCCGAAACCGGCTTCGCGATTCGATAGTCTCCTGTGTGGCCGGCCAGGACTCCGGTTTCGACCAGCGATTGCACACTCTCTTCGAGGAACAGAGGATTGCAGCCGGTCTTCCGAATGACCAGCTGCTTGAGCGGTTCAAGTCCTGCGCCGCCTCCGACAAGGGAATCAAAGATCTCGCCGGCCGCAGCCGGAGCGAGCGGGTCGATCCGTACCCGGGTGTAGGCCGGCTTGTTGCTCCAGCCGTCATAATATTCCGGCCGATAGCTGACCAGAAGCATGAACCGCGCGGCCGATAGTCCGTCCACAAGGCCATCCAGTAACGCCTGAGACTCGGGGTCGATTGAGTGCAGGTCCTCCAGCACCAGCAGCAATGGTTGTTTCAGGCTCTCAGCGAAGAGCAGCTGCTTGACTGCATCGAGCATGTGCTGCCGGTTGGCTGGCGAAAGCGTGGACGCCGTTCCGGCAGTGTCGATCACCGGATCAAGCAGCATCAGCAACGGGTCCAGAAGCAGCGTCAGAGATTCGTCGACTTCCGCGAGCTTGCGGATGACCCTCTCGCGGATCGCGTCCGGCGTGTCCGATGCGCCAATCTGAAAATAGTGCCTAAGCAGCTCGGTTACGGCCAGGTAGCTTGTGGACATGCCGACCGATTCCGCGCTGGCTTCGAGCGCCCTTACGCCATGGTTCGCTTCCGAGTGGATGAATTCGTGGATTACCCGGGATTTTCCGGTGCCGGGCTCTCCCACAACGGCGACGACTTGTCCCCAGCCAGCCTTGGCCTGATCCAGCGCCTGACGAAGCAGTTCAATCTCGATATCGCGCCCCGCGAACGGGGTAAGATCTCGAGACGGGGTCGCCCGCAGTCTCGATCGCCTTGGGATGGCACCCAGCAGCTCATGGGTTTCGATCGGCTCCGCGACACCTCTCAGCTGCAAAGACCCGAGCGGTCTGACGGCTACGTAGCCTTCGACAAGCCGCAATGTCCGCCCGGTCATGTAGATCGACCCTGGCGCCGCGATCTGCTCCATGCGGGCCGCCAGATGCGTCGTCAGACCCATGGCGGTGTAATTCATGTGGAGATCGCTTCCGATCGACCGCACGATGACCTCGCCGGAATTGAGCCCCACGCGTATCTCGAGCGGGACGCCGGCCATCCGGAATACCTCGTCGGCGTGCGCCTTGATGATCTCCTGCATCCTGAGCGCGGCGTGGCAGGCGCGGATCGCGTGATCCTCGAGCGCGAGCGGTGCGCCGAAGAGCGCCATGATACCGTCGCCCATCACCTGATTGACGGTGCCTTCGTAGCGGTACACCGCCTCCATCATCCGCTCGAGCACAGGGTCGAGAAGCCGCCGGGCATCGTCAGGATCCAGGTTGGCGATATGCTCCGTCGATCCCTTCAGGTCGGCGAAAAGAACCGTGAGTTGCTTTCGTTCACCCTCCAACGCCGCCTTGGATAGAAGAATCTTCTCGGCAATATGCCTGGGGGTACGGGCTGCGTTGCCCACCACGGGCGGCCACGAGGCCGGTGTTGCGACCGATACGCCGCAGCCATCGCAGAACAGGCTGCCAGTCTCCAGGCTGATGCCGCAGGCAGTGCAATACGGATAAAGCGTGGTTCCGCAGGCCCGGCAAAACCGAGCTTCGTCACGATTGTCCCGATGGCATTGGTTGCACCGCATGCCCAGGTACTCGCGTCGAAGCAGGTAATTTGATAACGTTATGTTGGGTTTTTCACAGCGAGAGGTCAAGATTGCCTGGCACCACTGCAAGGCTGCCAGAGGCGGTCATACAACCAACGCGGCAAGCAGCGCGTCGAGCCGCAGCCGCCCTTCCGCGGTAGCGATCAGCCGATCGTCGCGCCACACCAGATAGCCTTCGGTCAATGCGCGCTCCAGAGTCTCGGCGTCGAGCGCATCGATCAGTGACCCTCCGGTACGCGACGCGAAGCGAGCCGCGCCGATGCCTTCGGTAAGGCGCAGGCCCATCAGCAGCATTTCCCGCGCCTGCTCTACGGGCTGCAGCGGCGTCTGCTCGACCGTGCCGTGTCCGTCGCGCTCCACGCGTTCGGCCCAGACTTCCGGCGCGCGGTGGCGGCGCGTGGCAATGCCAGCAAGTCTGCCGTGTGCCCCGGGTCCGATGCCGGCGTAATCGCCATATCGCCAGTAGGTCAGGTTGTGCCGGCTCTCGCTGCCTGGCCGCGCGTAATTCGACACTTCGTAGGCCCGCAGGCCATGCCGCGCCGCTTCCTCGCCGGTGGCTTCGTAGAGCGCCGCCGCTGTGTCTTCGTCCGGCAGCACGATCGCGCCGCGCTGATACAGCGTCGCGAACTGCGTGCCGGGCTCGATGGTGAGCTGGTAGAGCGACAGATGGTCCGCCGCCAGTTCCAGTGCCTGGCGCAGTTCATCGCGCCAGGCTTCCAGCGTCTGGCCCGGCCGCGCATAGATCAGGTCGAACGAAATGCGCGGAAACGTCGCGCGTGCGGTCTCCAGCGCGGCAATCGCCTGCTGTGCCGAGTGCTGCCTTCCAAGCATGCGAAGGGCGTCAGGCTCCAGACTCTGCACGCCGATCGACACCCGGTTCACGCCGGCAGCGCGGAACGCCGCGAAACGCTCTGCTTCCACGCTGGTGGGATTGGCCTCCAGCGTGATTTCGATGCTGTCCACCGGCTCGAACAGCCGCGTCGCATCGCCGATCAGCGCGGCGACCGTTTCCGGCTCCATCAGGCTCGGCGTGCCGCCACCGAAGAAGATAGAGCCCAATCTGCGGCGCCCCAGCCGTGCCGCATCGTATGCCAGTTCGCGCCGCAACGCAGCCCGGAATCGCGCCTGCGGAATGCGGTCCCGCACATGCGAGTTGAAGTCGCAGTACGGGCACTTGGCCAGACAGAAGGGCCAGTGGATATAGAGCGCCAACGGTTCCATCGAGGGAGATATAGGATGTCAGAGACCGGCGGCTCGGTGGAGCGCGTTCGTTCGGCGCTGTTGGCGGCCGGCCATCAGGACAGCATCACCCAGTTTCCAACCGGCACGCGGACCGCTGCGGATGCGGCGGCGGCCGTGGGGTGCACGGTGGCGCAGATCGCCAAGTCGATCGTCTTCCGCTGCGGCATGCGGGCGGCAGTGGTGATCACCTCGGGTGCCAACCGGGTTGACCAAGCGAAAGCTGAAGCGGCACTGGGCGCCAAACTGGGCCGCGCTGACGCTGATTGGGTGCGGCAGACAACTGGTTTCGCCATCGGCGGCGTCGCGCCGGTGGGCCATATCAGCGAACCGATGCTGCTGTTGGACGAAGACCTGCTGATGCTCGATCCGGTCTGGGCGGCCGCCGGCTCACCAAGCCACGTCTTTCAGACATCGGCGAAGGAATTGCTGCGGATCACCGGTGCAAAGGTCGCCAGCATACGGCTGGCATAGGAACCCACCGCCGCCGTTCCCGGCGCTCGCCACAGGTCTGCCCCGAGCTATCGACGATCAGCTCGCCGCCATCGCTGCCACCAATTGCGCGAACGCCCGCGCGCGATGGCTGATGGCATGCTTCTCCGCGGAATCCATCTCAGCGAACGTCACGGAACACCCGTTCGGCACGAACATCGGATCATAGCCGAAGCCCTTGTCACCCCGGGGCGGCCATGTCATCGCGCCATCCACACGTCCGACGAAGGTCGCCGTACCACCGTCCGGCCACGCGACGCACAACGCGGCCACGAACCACGCCCGCCGATCGGCGGTGCCGCCGATCTCGCGATGCACTTGCGCCATGGCGGCAGCGAAGTCCTTCGACGCACCGGCCCAGCGCGCCGACAATACTCCCGGCGCTCCCTGCAGCGCGGCAACGCAAAAGCCGGAATCATCGGCCAAGGCCGGCATCCCGCTCGCCTGTGCCGCGGCATGTGCCTTGATCCGGGCGTTACCGACGAAGTCCGGCGCGGTCTCCTCGGGTTCCGCCAGGCCGAGCTCGCCCGCCGACACCACCGCCACGTCGTGCGGCCACAGCAACTCGGCCAGCTCGGCCAGCTTGCCGGGATTGTGGCTGGCCAGCACCAGCCGCGCCCCGCGCGCCAGCTTGCGCGCCATTACGCCTCGGCCACCGCCCGGCGCTGCGCCTCGAACAGCGCCGAGGTGCCCTGCCGCGCGAGCCCCAGCATGCCGAGGAACTGCGCCTCGCTGAACGCGCTGCGTTCCGCGGTGCCCTGAATCTCGACGATGCCGCCGGCATCGGTGAGGACGAAGTTCGCATCGGCTTCCGCGGCGGAGTCTTCGGCGTAGTCGAGATCGAGCACGGCCTTGCCGTCCGATATGCCGCACGACACCGCGGCAACCTGGCCGATGAGCGGCAGCGTCTTGATCACGTTCATCTTCTGCATGTGGCGGAACGCCAGGCTCAGTGCGACCCAGGCGCCGGTGATCGCGGCACAGCGCGTGCCGCCATCCGCATTCAGCACATCGCAGTCGAGCGTCACCGTCACCTCGCCCATCTGCGCCCGGTCCACCACGGCACGCAGCGCACGGCCGATCAGGCGTTGGATTTCCTGCGTGCGGCCGGACTGCTTGCCGCGCGCCGCCTCGCGTTCCCCGCGCGTATGCGTCGCGCGGGGCAGCATGCCGTACTCCGCGGTAACCCAGCCCTGCCCGGAATTGCGCAGGAATGGCGGCACGCGGCCTTCCACGCTTGCCGCGCACAGCACTTCGGTATTGCCCATGCGGATCAGGCAGGAGCCTTCGGCGTGACGCGCGAATCCTGGCGTCAATGATACGACGCGCAGTGCGTCAGCGGTTCGGCCCGAGGGGCGCATTGGTCTGGTTCCTTGCGGTATAGAGTGGACCATAAAGCCGCACCGCGCGGCTGTCGCGCGCTTGCGGTGCGCATTAGAACGACCGCCATGCATTGGACAACCTGGCTCACCTTTGCCGTCGCCTACGCCGTGATGGCGGCGGCGCCTGGGCCGACGGTTGTTCTTGTGATGTCGTACGCGGTCGGCCAGGGACGGCGCACCGCCGGCGCCGTCGTGGCCGGCACGGTGTTCGGCGACGCAACGTGCCTTGCCGCAGCCGTGCTTGGTCTGGGCGCGCTGCTCGCGGCTTCGGCGACCGCATTCACGCTGCTGAAGCTGGCAGGTGCAGCCTATCTGGTCGTTCTTGGCCTGAAGATATGGCGTTCGCCGCCGGTGCCGATCATCTCGGGCGGCGCCGGGCTGGGCAAGCCCCACTGGCGGACGTTTGCTCACGCCTATCTGGTGACCGTGCTGAATCCGAAGTCGGTCCTTTTCTTCATGGTGTTCGTGCCGCAGTTTCTCGACGCCGCGGCGCCGCTGTGGCCACAGCTTGTCGCCATGCTGTCGGGCGTGCTGCTTTGCGGCGTCCTGGTCGATGGCGGCTACACGGTATTTGCCGCCAGCTTGCGCCGGTTCATTGCGACCCGCCGCACCCAGCGCGCGGTGAACCGCGTCGCCGGTGGCATTCTGATTGGCGAGGGCGTGTTGGCGGCTGGCTGGCGCGCCGCCGTCCTGTAGCCGTCCTACGCGGCAGCCCGGCGGAACACCTCCACGAAGCGATCGACGTCAGCCTCGTCGTTGTACACGTGCGGGCTGATGCGGATCCGGCCGAGCCGTGGCGATACATACACCTTCTCCGCCTCCAGCCGTTGGATCATCTCGTCCGGCATGCCGCGCGGGAAGTGCAGGCACAGGATATGCGGCGCTCGCACCCGCGCATCCGAGACCAACACACCGGAGTTGCGCAATCCGTCCGCCAGCCGGTCAGTCAGCATGCGCAGTCGTTCGGCGATCGCGTCCTGACCCCAACCGGCGACCATCTCCATGCCGACAGATGCCATCTCCAGCGAGATGTAGTGGTCGCGTTCGCCCATGTCGTAGCGGCGTGCGCTTTTCACATACGCGGTGTCGCGCATATACGGCGCGCGTTCCGAATTCATGTCGAGCCGCTGCGCCCCGGCCTGTTCGATCGGCACGCCGTTCTGCCAGCGCTTCGCCACATACAGGAATGCACGGCCGTAGGGCCCGAGCACCCACTTGTAGGTCGGGAACACGAGAAAATCCGGATCGAGCCGCCGTACGTCAATATTCATCACGCCGGCACCGTGCGTCGCATCGATCACGAAGCGCGCGCCAACCTTCCGCAATGCCGCACCGACGCGCTCGATATCGACCGCGCAGCCATCCGCCCAATGCACCGACGAGATCGACGCCATGCCAACCGGCGGCGCGCCCGCGCGGTCGATCGCGGTCAGCAGCGCCGAGGTCCAGTCGCCATCGTCCGGCTGCGCCACCACCTCGATGCTGAAGCCCTGCGCCTCGGCCCCGCCCATCCACTCCAGCACCGGCGATGAATGATCGTCCTGCAACAGCAGGACGCGGCTGCCTCGCGGCACACTCAGCACCTTGCCGGCAGTGGCCACGCCGTAGCTGATCGATGAGATCAGCGCCACATCGTCCGGGTCCGCGTTGATCAATCGCGCCGCCGCACTACGCGCCCGCTCGAACTGACGCCGCGCATTGTCCGGTTCGATCGCCCACGGCTGTGCCTTGCGCGCCACGCCATGCTCGCCTGCCGCCTTCACGGCGCGTGGCAATGGTCCGACCGCGGCCGCGTTGAGGTAACAGATGTCTTCGGGGATATCGAACAACGTGCGTTGCGACGGCAGCATGCAGAACGTCCTTGCTTGACCGGGCTGTGTCTTTACGCCGCGCGTGCCTGGTTGCACAGCGCCCGGCCGTCGCGGCCGTCGCGGCAGACGCCGGCGGCTTATCCCATGAGCGGCAAGCGCCTCGCATCCTCGATCGCGAAGCCGTCGCGCAATTCGTCGCTGCCATCCACGACGAACGTCGCGCTGCCGCTGTAGGCGGCGCTGCCGGAGACACGGACACGCCAGGCGCGATGCGGCCCCGCCGTCTCCTCATCGAGCAGTTCCGCCTGGAACGGCACACCCGAGGCACCGGCGAAGCTGCGCCGCTGCCCGGGCGCGATATTGCCGCGCGCCGCATCCACCGCCATGCGCGCGGTGACGCCGCTGCCGGTGGCGCTGCGGTCGATCTGGCTCTCGCCGAACAGGCAGAAATGCCGTGACGGAACGCTCGGCGGCGCATCGTCGGTCAGAATGGCTCCGTAGAGGAATGACAGATCGGGTTCGGTCGGATGCCGTACGGCGCCACGCGCGCGGATCGCGGCGACGACGGCAAGCGCCCCGGCACGCAGCTCTCCGGCGGTCGACGCGGCCACGTCCAAGCCAAGGCGTGATGCTGGCAGGATGGCATAGAACGCGCCGCCATAGCCCACGTCACAGAGGGTGCGTCCGTGGCCGGATAGTTCGATCGCCGTGTCGAGTTCCGCGGCGAACGCCGGCACGCTGTCGAACGCCACCGAGGCGCCGCCATCACTCACGTGCACATCGACCGGACCGCATGGGCACTCCAGGACGAAGTCGGCGCGCCCGGCGCGCAGGCTCACGCGGCCGGAGTCCACGGCCCAGCGTCCTAGCGCGATCGTGGCGTGGCCGCACATCGTGCTGAACCCGGAGTGGTGCATGAACAGCACCCCGAACGCCGCCGGTGCCGCGGCCGGCACAGGCAGAGCGCCATACATCTCGGCGTGGCCGCGCGGTTCCAGCATCAGACGGCGGCGGTGGATGTCGAGCCGCGTGGCGGCATCGTTCCGCCGCTCCAGCACGCTGGCGCCGCGCGGTTCCGGGAAACCTTCCAGGACCAGCCGCACCGGCTCTCCGGCTGTGTGCATTTCGATGGTTTGGTAAGTGGCAATGTGCCGTCCGGGAAGCTCTGGCATCGCAGCGGTGTGGCGGGTCAGGGCTTCGTTGACAATGCCCCTGGTTGGACCTAGAGCCGCTGTCCCGCGCGGAGGGGTGCCCGAGAGGCTAAAGGGGACGGACTGTAAATCCGTTGGCGCACGCCTACGTTGGTTCGAATCCAACCCCCTCCATGCTCCCCTCCACTAACCCCTTGACGCAGCAAGTTCTTCAGGCAATTCAGCAGGTTAGCGCCGCCCGCGGTGATACAAAAGGGTAGCGCAAATGGCACTCGCGATGGTCCGTCCTTATAGACATCCCAAGACCGGCACCTATTGGCTACGGAAGGTTGTGCCTGCCGAACTACGCGCGGCTGTCGGGAAACGGGAATTGAAGGTGACGCTCGGAACCAAGGACCACCGTGAGGCGAAGGCTAAAGCTGGTCCGGTCATCGAGCGCTTTGAGGCAATCATTGCTGCCGCCCACGTCGGCGGGGAACGGCTCACCCAGCGTGACGTCGATGCCCTTTGCGGCGAGTGGTATCGCGGCGCAGACCGAAACGTGGGGCGACGATCCGGCCACCTTCGGCGACTTCGACATCTTCCTATCGCTGCTTGGCGAGCAGGTGGAGGACACTGAGGCCTCGGAGAAGCATCGAAGAATCCGGTCGTTAAGCTGACGCCACGGATCGGGCGGAGGCTCGAGCACTGCTTGCCTCGCACGGCTATCTCGCGGATGCGGCGTCTGTTGAGCGCCTTGGGTTGGCGTTGTTCTGGACAAAGGCCCGGTTCGTCGAGGCTATGAGGCGCCGGCTGGGTGGCGACTGGTCTCCTGATCCCGCACTCGCGGAGTTCCCCCCGCTGGACACGCGAAAGGCGCCTGACGTTGTACCGAAGGCCGTCACGGTCGACGACCTGACTGCCGCCTGGGCAAGTGAGACCGACACCACCGGCAAGGCGCTCTATGATCGGATCCGCACTGGCAAGCTGCTGACGGACTTCGTGGGACATACTGACGCTGCGCGGATCACCGCCGATGATGTGGTGGCGTGGAAGGAGCACCGATTGGCGCAGGGTCGTTCCACCAAGACGGTCGCCAATGATATCGGCGAGCTACGGCCGATCTGGAGATGGGGCAAGGTCAACCGAAAGCTCGCGTTCGTGGAGAACCCGTTCTCTGGGATCGCGCCACGGGCCAAGAAGGGCGGCCGGCGCGTGCGGGGTCCCTACACTGACGACGAAGCCTGCCGCCTACTGAGGGCAGCACGCGGCGAGATGGATGCCTCGTTGCGTTGGCTGCCGTGGACGTTGTGCTTCACTGGCGCGCGGCTCGGCGAGCTTACGCAATCCGTGCGGGAGGATGTGCGGCGCGAGGGTGAAGGGCCCTGGTTCATACACCTTCACGCCGAAGGCGTCGCACGGTCACTGAAAACTCCTCAGAGTGAACGCATGGTGCCCCTGCACCCTGCCTTGGTCGCTGAGGGCTTTCTTGCCTACGTTCAGGCGTTGCGTCCCGGGTCGCCGTTGTTTCCCGACCTCCGCCCAGACACGTTCGGCACGCTGAAGGGTACGGCTACGAAGAAGCACGGTCGCTGGGTTCGGAGGGTGGTCGGCATCACCGACACGACGAAAGACCCCGCCCACGCGTGGCGGCACCGCTTCGAGGATCAGGCGCGGCGAGCAGGTGTCCCGCAGAACGTCACTGATGGACTGCTTGGTCACCTTAACGCAGCCAATGAGTCGGATGGCTACGGGCGCGGATTTCGTTTCATGCCGGACGTTACCGCGCCCTACGTCGCGAAGATGGATGCACCGCAGGTGTCACCCGGACTCCTCCGTCTGTGGAGCGCGAACGAAACCCCAGCCCTGCAAAGACGAGACGCCGACAACAGGCCCGACCGGCTGCCTAGATAAACGGCCGCAGCGATGTTTCAAACTCGGCTGGCTTACAGATGTTGCTCAACCCCACCGTGGTGCGAGCACGTGCCGCCTGAATAGGGGTGTTCGCTGTAGCTGTAGGTACCGTCGCCACAGAGAGCCGTAGCGCCGCTGGGCGAGGAAGTGGAATTGGTGCGCCAGTTTCCGCAAGGACGGGGCACTTCGTGGCCGTAGCTGTTCCGGTAGTAGCCGCAGGCCCCCGGCGCAGGCTGTCCGTTTGCCGAGCCGCCTATCGTTATTAAGGTAGCTGCGCCGCTCACCAGCGCTGTTAGCCCGATCATTGGAAGCCAACGGGAACTCATGGTGATCACCTCGGCGGCGCAGACGCGAACTGTACTTTCCGAGTGTCGTCTGTTCGTCGTTGCAAACTGGTTCCGCGTGCCGCTTGCTTGGGGCAGGCGGGTAGCGAGCCCACAGTGTTGCTGCCCGATGTGCTACCGCCTTTCGCCCGGCCCCTCCTGCAACCCTGCATCGAGGCAGATCCTCGCGATTCCCCACGAACTCAAGGGTCTCTTCTTACTCTCTTCTTCCGCGGAAAACGCCCCTGTTCCCCAATTCTGCTTGGCTACCGTCGTAAAACCGGTTATGGAATAAGATCGCTGAGAGAATGTAACGGCCCGAGACCTCGCGTCGCGGTGGCTGCTGGGGAAGACTGAATATGTTCCGACTGTTGCTTTTGGCCGTCCTTCTCTTGCAGAAGCGATGAGTTTGAACTGCGCCCAGCCAAACCCCGCCGGCCTCTTTGGCGGGATTTTGGGCGCCATACAACAGCAACAGCAGATACAGCAACAGCAACAACAACAGCAACTGATACAACAGCAGCAACAACAGCGGTATATCCAGCAACAGCAAATCGATGCTGATCGACAGAAGGCCGCGGCGGACGCGCAGCAACGTCAACGGGAAGAGCAGCGCGCCAACAGGCCGAACGCCAGCAGGCTGACGCCGCCGCGAAGGCACATGCCGCCAAGGCTGCGGCCGATGCCAAGGCAAAAGCGGATGCAGACGAGAAGCAACGTCGCGAAGGCATCCACCAAGCTCCGCAATGATCCGGTGTTCGCGACGATTCTCGGAACCGACAGCCGAGATATTACTGTGCTGGTCGTCGGACAGGACATGGCAAACGTAACTCGGAATTTGGAAGGCGATCCTGTTTTCCAGAAGCAGGCGACTGCCTGTTTGCCATTCGGCTCGCTGGCAATAAATCCCGTGTCGATCGAGTTACGGTTTTTAAGCTATGTTGACACAAGCATCGAGAAAAAAGGCAAACTGGTCAGTACTCCTGCTGTTGACGACGTGCGATCCTGCCGACTTCAGCAGTGACGATCTGATCATGTTCTCACGTGCCCAGATTGCCAGTGGACGACCGAGGTTCTGTTGCCTCTGCTCGACGCGTTAAGGAAGCGCCAGTTCGTGCTACTACAAACTTACAGCGTTACCGGCTTCCTGGCTGCGGAGGATGCGAAAGAGGCGGCCAAGCATACCGAGGAATTGCATCAGAAAGCGGAAAGTAAAGCCGCCCTTAACGATTTCACGACGCGAAACGCTTCGGTTGTTTCAGCGATACATTTAAACGCGCCAACCAATGTCGTATGCATCGCCAAGAGTCCGAACCCCGACGGTGTTCGCTACTTCCTGCGTCGAACGAACTTGCCGTTCGGCGAGATCGTAACTGCGAACAGCATAACGCGCGACTATGCTTCAGCCGATGAAATCTTCGTCGCGCTGAAGCGCAAACAGTGCACAGCCGCCATTGCACCAGCGGAGCTGCTGAAACAAGTGATAGCTAGTCTCGTTCGAAACAGCCAAGCAGCCGAAGTCGGTAAGAGAGTAATTACCGCTAACCAACTATCCCGCTAAAAGCTTTTGTCAGCACAAAACCTTGCAACCCAGCAACAGCAGCAAAATCGTGTTCGCGCCGAGGAGCACCAGAAACAAGCTCAAAAAACCGAAACAGCAGCGGAACAGAAGAAACTAAATGATCAGAAGAGTGCCAACAACTAAATACACGCCGCGAACAGCTCAGCAGGATGCGCAAGCAAGTTGAGTCCAAAACCACCGCTCTAATGCAGAGTTTGTCGGCCAGAGTCCAAAAGCACATCGCCAGCATCGTCAGCGAAGTCAAAAACACGCAGCAAAGAGCAAAAACGAAACACGTGTTGACCCGACAAAAACACACTAACCTACAGAGTCTAGATGCAAACAACCAAATTTCAATCCAACCTTAAACCAGTCAAATCGAACGTTTGGTTAAGGAGAAGTGAGAGTTCGGTGATTTGAAACTGTCGATCCAAAATTACGAACGAGCACAATGAAGCAGCGCACCATCGAAGCCATCGCAGTTCGAATAAACCCCATCTCAACAGAGTAATCGGCGAGCGGCAAGTGATGTGCTACGACTTTTCCTGGATCAATGACGAAGAGTTTCAGTTCATGCGGCAGGAAGAAGCAGTCGAGTGCAAAGATTATGCAGCGGATTTTGCTGACTGGTCGGAGGCCAATGGCTTCGTCTCACAGTGGAACCTACTTCAATCAACCCGCTAGTAATTGGCAGTCGTCCCCATCTTCACGCGACGATCGATACCGCCAGCTCGCTACACCTTTCATCGGCCCCGCCGCTGACCTGAAGGCCGCCGCTGAGGACTTGAAGCGACGCCGGGGGTTCGTCGGGGCCATCTAGGGCACCGTGGACGCCGACAAGCCCGACGTCGGCTTCGTGTGTGGTCAGGCAGGGTGAAGGCGCTTGCATATGCTGTAAAGGCCATGCGGCGGGACTTGGTGGAGGCCTGAAGGGGCCCCTGCAGTGGAGCCTGATGGCAACCTGAGGGCGACCATGGGCCCGCCCCCCTATGGTATCCTCGACTACTCTCCCGAAAGTTACCCCGACCTCTCGCCGGGAACGAGGAAGGGGGACGGGGGTCGGGGTTTGAAAGTTGGCGGCTTGATCTTCGATAACAACAACGAGGGCTTTAACCGGAATTAGAAAGTCATGCCTAAAAGAGGGGGATTGGGGTCCGCCGCGCCAGCCCCTGGCCCGCCCGCCGTCGCCGCACGTGCCGCACTCAGCGACAGTGAACGCTCAATCAGCAAGCCCGCTGAGCGACACGCGAGCAAGCAGCGTTGTCAGCGCACTCGAGCCATGCGCCGAACTCGGCAGTGATTTGCAAGCGGCATGATCAGCCGTGCCAGTAGCGCCGTAGGCTCCTGACCAACGGTCGTTGAACAGGAACCGACGCATGGCCACCGGCAGCTTCATCTCCTACCTCCGTGTCTCAACGGCCCGCCAAGGTGCCTCAGGGCTCGGCCTCGAGGCACAACGTGCAACCATCAGGCAGCACCTCGACGGCGGTCAGTGGACGCTACTGGGTGAACACGTCGAAATCGAAAGCGGCAAGAGGGCAGATCGTCCGGCGCTGGCGAAGGCGTTGAACGACTGCCGGCTGACCGGGGCAACGCTGGCCATCGCCAAGCTCGACAGGCTCAGCCGCAACGTCGCTTTCCTGCAAAACCTGATGGACAGCGGCGTAGAGTTCACCGCCGTCGACAACGCCACGGCGTCGCGCTTCACGCTGCACATCCTGGCAGCCGTCGCAGAGCACGAAGCTACGATGATCTCGTCCACCAAGGTAGCGCTGGCTGCCGCAAAGGCCCGTGGCGTCAAGCTGGGCGGCCACCGTGACACGCTCCGCGATGGTTCACTGAACGCCTACGTGGCGGACCCTACGGCGGCCCGTGCGGCCCTTCGGGAGCGAGCAGCGGCGTTCGTGTCGGGCGTCGGCCCGCTGGTTCAGGCAATGCGTCAGGAGGGGCTGTCGCTGCGTCAGATCGGCGCGCGTCTCACTGAGCGGGGCGTCAGGACGGCGCGGGCGGCGCCTGGTCCGCGGATGCCGTCAAGGTAGTTCTGGACAGGCTCTCCTTCACCTAGGTTCCATCTGGTCCGAGGCACGAACCGGATGGCCTGTAGCATCTGCAGGGCCACGATTCCTTGATGGTCCCTAGGCAACTTCCGGCCTCGATTGATGGAGAAAATCAGATCGCCGAGGCCCTGTTCGAACAAGCGCCTCGCGCAAGTCTGGGAAAGTCGTGGAGGGGCTCGTCGTAGAAGGAGTGCCGGAAAGCCACGGACGCCCCGACGGAATCCTGAGCGGCCGCACGGGGTTAGCGTCCGCGCTGGTGGTGGAAATTCCCGGACGAGCTGAGGTGGCCATCGGATCGGCTGGCTAAGGTGGAGTTGCGACGCTTCACCCTGAGGCCGAGAGGACCCGATGACCGAGGAGAGACTACCGCTGGCCGAGCTGCTGGCCAAAGCCGGAGATGGCGACTTCCTGCGCAGCGTGGCTGAGGCCGTAGTGCAGCTGCTCATGGAGACCGACGTGGAAGGACTGATCGGTGCCGGGCGTCACGAGCGGTCCGGCGATCGCACGACCTACCGCAACGGCTATCGGGACCGGACGCTCGACACCCGGCTGGGCAGCCTGCAGCTACGCATCCCGAAGCTGCGCCAGGGCAGCTACTTCCCTCCTTTCCTCGAGCCGCGGAAGACGTCGGAGAAGGCGCTGGTCGCGGTGATCCAGGAGGCCTGGGTCGGCGGCGTCTCGACCCGGCGCGTCGACGACCTTGTGCAGGCGATGGGGCTGGCCGGCATCAGCAAGAGCACGGTCAGCAAGCTGTGCAAGGACATCGACGACCGCGTCAATGCCTTCCTCGAGCGCCCGCTTGCCGGCGAATGGCCGTATCTCTGGCTCGACGCGACCTACCTCAAGCAGCGCGAGGGCGGACGCATCGTCTCCGTCGCGGCGATAATCGCCGTGGCCGCCAACACCGAGGGCAAGCGGGAGATCGTCGGTCTCCACATCGGCCCGTCGGAAGCCGAGACGTTCTGGGCGACTTTCCTCAAGAGCATGCTTCGCCGCGGCCTGCGCGGGGTGAAGCTCGTGATCTCCGATGCGCACGAGGGGCTGAAGACGGCGATCCGCCGCGTCGTCGGCGCCTCGTGGCAACGCTGCCGGGTCCATTGGATGCGCAACGCGCTGTCCTACGTGCCCAAGGCGCAGCAGAGCATGGTGTCAGCCGCGTTGCGCCAGGCGTTCATCCAACCCGATCGCCCGAACGCCAGCCAGACGCTGCGACATGTCGCCGACCAGCTTCGGGCGAAGTGGCCGAAGCTCGGCGCCTTCATCGACGAGAGCGAGGCCGACGTGCTGGCGCACATGGATTTCCCAGTCCAGCACCGGACCAAAATCCATTCGACGAACCCGCTGGAGCGGCTCAACAAGGAGGTCAAGCGACGCGCCGACGTCGTCGGCATCTTCCCGAACGAGAGTGCCATCGTCCGCCTGATCGGCGCCGTGCTTCTCGAGGCCAACGACGAGTGGCAGCTCCAGCACCGCTACATGCAGACCGAAGCAATGGCCGAACTTACACCGCCGCTGATGGAGGCGATTGCCACCCAGATTTCCACCGTAGCCGCATGATCCGCGGCCACCTCAGACAAACCCGAATTTCCACCACGTTGACGGACATGATCCGCACGGGGCAACCCGATCTGCCATTACGTATTCCGCGCCATCCAGATGCGCTCGGAGGCAGGCAGTGGATCCGGAGAGGCCGAGTTACGACGAGTTAGAACGAGCGAGCGATCACGTTAGGGGCGACAATCGCAATCTGCCAGACTAGCACTATCCCTGTCGTGCTATGGATTCTTAGAGTTCCCCAAACATCGTCTGACGAAGCAGGCTAACTTGGACCCAACCCATCAAGTTTCCTCATCTCTTCCCCTTCTCCATCGACTACGTCTCCCCCTACTCCATTGACTACCTCAGTAAGCGGGAGGCCCCCCTCGGGGGTAACTGGAAACGTTTTGGGGTCCGCAGGCGGGTATGCTCTGCCGCGGGGCGTTATATCCTTGGACGGCTCGGGTAGCGCTGACGCAGCCGAGGCGGCCGCATGGCTCGACACCGCGGCGGCCCTGTCCCTCAACTTCGTTCCGTGCACAGCCGAGGCCTGTGGCCTGGTGGACGCACTGGTCGGGATGGTGGTCACCCAAGGGGGCAAGCGGCGGGGACCGAAACTTCGCGCCAAGCTGTCGCAGGCGATCGGCGCAATCACCGGCGGCGTGCTGATGAACTGGAGCCGACCAGTTCCGCGACCGGTCTACCGTAGCGGCAACACTCAAGGCTTCAGTGACGGTCCCGTGCCAGCGCGCCAATTCATTGCAGCCGTGACCGGATTAGGCGGGTTGGGCTTGCTCATTCGACAACGCGGTTTCCAGCGGGTCACCGATTGGGGCGATGGGGTGAAGTCAAGGACGGGGGCAAGGCCTCGCGTTTCTGGCCCGGCGCCGCGTTGCTACACCTCGCGGCCGAGCATGAGGTCACTGCCGACAGCGTTCAACAGCACTTCGTCACGATTGCCCCCAGGAAGGCACCGCAGGTTCGGCAAGCCCATCGTGGTGAACTCGCTGAAGCAGACTATCGGCTACCGCAGCGGTCAAGGGGTCAGGACGCAGCTGCCCGAGACAGCGCTTGGGCCTGAGCTGGAACGCATCCGTGCAGGTGTCAACGCCGGAGAAAAGATGCATCGGCACGCCGGAGTAATAATGCATCAGGACGAACGCACGAAGGCCGCCGCAAGACTTGCGGCGTTCGGCATCGGCTCTCACCGATCGATTTGCGCTTCACTCCGAAGCGTGACGTCACGAAACCCGGAGCGCGCAGTGCGCTTCGGCAATCATCCGTCGGATGAGTGATCCGGGGTGTCGACGGAGCGAGTGCCGCGCTGCCGCCGCTTGCTCTGCTTGAGCCGATAGCTATCGCCATTCATTTCCAAGATGTGCACATGGTGGGTGAGCCGGTCGAGCAGCGCGCCGGTCAGACGTTCGGAAGCGAACACGCTGGTCCACTCGTCGAACGGCAGGTTGCTGGTGACGATGGTCGAGCCGCGCTCGTAGCGCTGGCTGAACACCTCGAACAGCAACTCGGCACCGCTCTGCGACAGCGGCACGTAGCCGAGTTCGTCGATGATCAGCAGCTTGTAGCCGGCAAGCTGGCGCTGCAGTCGCAGCAGACGTTTCTCGTCGCGTGCCTCGATCAGTTCGTGAACCACGCCCGCCGCCGTGGTGAAGCCGACCGAGAGGCCCTTCTGGCAGGCCGCCAGCCCCAAGCCGAGAGCCACGTGAGTCTTGCCGGTGCCGCTGTTGCCGACCGCGATCACGTTCTCCCGCCGCAGCACATATTCCGAGCGGGCCAGTTCCAGCACCAGCGCCTTGTTCAGCGAGGGCAGCGCCAGGAAGTCGAAGCTGTCGAGGCTTTTGACCGCCGGGAACCTCGCCTCCTTGATGCGCCGCTCGACCGTCCGCCGTTCCCGCTCGATCAGCTCCAGCTCGGCCAGCCGCAGCAGATAGCGGACATGATCGACGCCGTCGCTCGCGCACTGCCGGGCCAGCTTGTCGTACTCGCGCAGGAAGGTCGGCAGCTTCAGCGCCTTCAGGTGATGGGCGAGCAGGACCTGAGGCGTGTCGGTCATGACGCCGCCCCAGTGAGCAGGTCCAGTAGGCTCTCGCCGAGGTGACCGCCACGCTGGCGCGCGGCAGGTAGGGATACACCGTCATATCGAGCCGCGGCGGCCGACGCTCGATCCGGCACAGCACCAGATGCTTCACCGCATCGAAGCCGATCGCACCGCGTTCGATCGCGTCGCGCACGCCGGCCGCGACATCGTCGATCCTGAACACCTCCAGCAGCCGCAGGACCTGCACGAACTCGCGCTTGCCTTGCTTGCCCATGCGCGCCTCGAGCAGGCGGCGCAGCGTCGTAAACGCCTCCGGCAGCTCCCAGCCGGCCAGCGGAGCCGCCTGGTCGAGCGCGCCGATCTTGCGCTCCAGCAGCGCCAGGTAATGCAGCGGGTCGAACACGAAGTCTTCGCGCTCGTAGGAGCGGACGTGCCGGGCGATGATGTCGGCGCCGCAGGAGATCACCACCGTGTCGACGTAGCCGCGGATCAGCACCTCGCGATGGCCGTAGGCGGTCGGCACCGAGTAGTCGGTGCCGCGGTAGCGCACCAGTGACAGCGAGCTCACCCGGCCGGCCCGCTTCTCGCAGGCGTCGTAGGGAGCCGCCGGCAAATCGTGAAAGCGCGCGTGATCCCGCGCCAGCCGCGCACCGATCGTCGCCTCATGGCCGCGCAGCCGATCGCCGAGCCGGCGGCGGCAATCCGCCAGTAACTGCTCGTTCAGCGCGGCGAAGCTTTGGCATGTGGCACCGGCACCAGGAAGTTGCGCCGGATCAACCCGACCAGGCCCTCTACCTTGCCCTTGTCGTTGCCCTTGCCAGGACGGCCGAACCGATCGGCGAACAGGTAATGCGACTGCAGCTCGCTGAACACTCGCGTCCGCTGCCGGGTGCCGTCGCCCAGGATGCGTGCCACCGCCAGCTTGGTGTTGTCGTAGAGGATCGACAGCGGCACGCCGCCGAAAAACGCGAACGCCGCCACATGACCGGCGCAAAATGCCTCCGTCGTCTCCGCCGGATAGGCCTGCACAAAGCCGGCATCGCTGTGCGGCAGGTCCATGGCAAAGAAGTGGATCTTCCGCTCCACCCCGCCGATCACCGCCAGCGCCTCGCCAAAGTCCGCTTGTGCATGCCCTGCATCGTGCCGCAGTGGCACAAACACCTCGCGCTGATGCTGACGGCGCGTCAACACATAATCCTTCACGATCGTCAGCCCGCCGACGTAACCGTGCTCGTCGCGCAGACGCTCGAAGATCCGCTTGGAGGTGTGCCGCTGCTTCCCAGGACGTTTGCCATCCTCTTCCAGGATCTGATCGATGATCCCCACAAACGGATCCAGCTTCGGACGCGCCGGCGGCCGGCTGCGCCGATATCCGGGTGGTACCGAGAACGTCAGCATCTTCGCCACCGTCCGAGGATCGATCCCGAACCGACGCGCCGCCTCACGCCGACTGATCCCCTCGATCCGCACCGCGTAGCGGACCCTCCCATACAGATCCACCAGCTTCATCCCCCCACCCTCTGCGATCGACGCAAGGAGCTTCCAACGACGGAGTTTTACTCCGGCGCAGCCAGCCAATCCGGCCGCTTCTTCACTGAGGGATTTTCTCTCCGGCGCTTACATTATTACGTTGTAAGACTGTTCCTGGCCCGATATGTAGCCCCAGGGCCGAACCGGATCGGTGCCAGGAGTGCCGCTGTGTTCAAGTCACTGCTCGATATCCCCACCAGACGGCCTCTCCTGTTTGCGGCCTTATCCGTTGCTCTGCTTGCGTTGAGCGGATGCGCGGACACAGCCGACACTTTCCCGTTGAATGATCAGGCCCGGGCGATGGGCCCTCTCCACGTTGACTTCACCCGGACCGGGCTGGGCTTTGCTCCGGTAACGGCAACCCTCGGCGATGGTGAGGTCCTCAGGGGCACGGTTCGCCCGGCTTTCGGTGGCACCTTCAGCGAGGGCTTCGCGTCTGGGCCGCGTGGGACCTCCAGCGCTACGGGATTCGCCATGGCAGGCGGCGGGGCGCAATCCACGCTCACGGGTCCGAAGACCCAGCTTCTGTGTCGCGGGTCTGTCAGCCTCGGCGGGCACGGCAGCGGGGAGTGTCGTACCTACGATGACGCCGAGTGGACGATCAGCTACTGAGGCTCGACGCCCTCATCTGACCTCCACGGGATTGGCGTCGAAGGTGCCCGTTATTCCTGCGTCGATAGATTTAGGCATGTCATTGCACGGCTCGCGGAAACATTTGCGTAGCGTTGGAATGGGCGTAGGCCTACCCCACGCAGTCGCGTAACCCCCTTGAATGAGAGCCCACCGAGGGCTTGGCGCAGGAACGGTGTTTGGGGATTCAGCACCAAGGCAGCCAGTAGCTCCAACGCCTTGTGATCAAGCAGCCTGTCGCAATGCACCCTGAAGATCGAACCTGAAGTCGCCGTCAGGGGCTTCGTATGGTTGCCGCTCTGATCTGTATATCCCAGCCCTACAAACGTCGGTTGCGGTGACCCAGCCCAATATGGTTCGTAGCTACACTTCTCACCCACGTTCGACCCAAGGTGAACTATCAAAAGGTCAGTCCGAATGAGGAGGTCCAGATCTGCATATGCGTGGTTGGATGCATTTTCTACAGCAACGCGCAGCGCCGAGAAGTTCGCGTTCCATTTTATGCCATAGGCTATCTGACCTTCTGGATAATCGGGCTGATCTGCCATCGCATCAATGTTCAAGGGAGCTGGCCACCACGCCAGGAGTCCAATGATCACGGCCATTGCCGCAAGTGAAGCCGGTCCTGCGATCTTGCCGGGGCTCAGTATCAGGTAGAACAGTCCCGCGGCAAAGCACCAAAAGAATGCAAACTGAATACATGCCGTGAAAGCCACCTCCCTCGCGAAAGCCCAACCTACAAGAGCAATAGGCACCGTAAGGACCGGGATCGCGGGATCGAACCTCAGGGAGGAGAGGGAGAACTTCTGGCCGTGACCACCTTGTGCAGATCCTGTGGCGCCTTCCGCCTCGTCAATTCGTTGACGGTTTTCGTTTAGCCGACCCTCCATCCGCTGCGCAGCGCGACGTTGTTGCCGATTTCTCGGAGGCATATTTTCATGCATTCTTTAATCTGACCTGATCCGAGTTTCGGTCACAAGCCCGCAGCCGGTCGGACCTCTGGCGCCGGAAGCATCAGCACGTCTCCCGGAGACTCCTGGGGCGTGTCGAGCGTGGGCATTGGTGAACTCCGGGCGGGAGCGGCACCCGCGGCAAGCAGCATACAGCCGCGCCGACGCATCGCCTCGACCGCCACAACGGTTCCTAAAGACTCCCTAAATGTCCCTCAAGCGCCCCTGGCTGGCCTTGACGCCATTCCGCGTGACCACCGTGACCTTGATCGGATTCTTTCCGGCGCTCGGCGGTCCTGCATCCGCGTCCGATCGTGGCGCGACGTTCCGCACCGGCATAACGGGCTGCCAGCTTGGCGTATCCAGCTTGCAGCGTCAGGCACGAGGTAAGAATCGTTCTGGGATCGGGCGCGTGCAAGCCACCGCGATCACAGAGACCCCTGAGGGCACCGTAGAGAGCACCTGAGAAAACCTCCCAGGCGGCAGCGTCTACAGTGCCTTCAGGCGGCCCTACGGCGGCACTCCGGGTGCGTGCGTGCACATCCTCCGCAGCAGCATCTTCCCACCTGATGGCGTAGGCCACCTCCACCGCTTCGGCACCGAGAAAGCTGATACCGAAGCACGGCTTCTGGCCAATCCGCGATCACCGCGACGAACAGCGCTCGCAGGGCTGCGTTGGCGCCGGCAAGGCCAGTGACTGGTGCTGTCGGTCGGGCTCGCGGGGCCGCTGCTCCAGGCTCGTCCCAACTCCGTCGATGCCTTCCGGCAGCAGGCCGATTGTCGATTTTGTTGACTCTCGCGAAGCCGCTCACGTATCCCATCGCTCCTTCCCACTTCCAAAGATTTCATCCAGCATGGATCATTCCTCCGCATCATCGCGGACATCACCGGCTGTACCGCTGAACAGTCCTCCGCCGTCATCGCTGCCCTGATCGAAGGCGGCTGGTCGCCCCCGGACACAGAGGCTGAGCTGAAAACTGAAGAGCCGTCGACCACGGTGACGCTCGCACTGGATGAACTGCCCGCCGGCACTATTTTGACCGCCCACACCGATGGCGCTTGTTCGGGGAATCCTGGGCCAGGTGGGTGGGCCGTCGTCTTCAGCGTTGATGGTGCCGTCGTGGGCAAGTTCTGCGGCGCTGAACGGGACACTACGAGTAACCGGATGGAACTGACGGCGGCGCGCGAGGCGATCCGACACACACCCATCGGCGCCGTGTTGGAGATCGCAACCGACAGTAGGAACGTTGTGGGGTGGTTAACCGGCGGGTTCAAACGCAATCACCCCGCTGTGGCCGCTCTATGCAGAGAGATCGATGCAATGCGTGCGGAGCGCGAAGTCGTTCAGGGTGGGACTGTTAGTTTTCAGCACGTCCGGGGGCACAGGGGAGATGTGCTAAACGAACTTGCCGACAAATTGGCGACGGGCGCCATTAAGCGGCAATGACGGTGCCTGCCTCGAAGGCCCTCTGTCCGGAATTGGCCGTCACAGACGCTCGTAGCAAACGCCTCGCGCTCCTCCCATTCTGCCGCCTGTCTCATCGCGATCTTGAATGGTTCCCCGATGGCTGTGCCCGGGCCCGTGGCAAACGACTTCAGGCCACCTCAACTCCCTTTTACGCCCGACGAAAGCTCACCGATTTCATTCTAATATTCGTCCAGGAGGTCACCGCCTGCTTCTGGCTCTGGGGACCGTCGACTCTGACTTCGTCAGCGAGGAGGTCTTCCCAATTGCAGCGCCTAGTGCGCACCCAGAACAGCAGAGCGCTAGCCTCAATGGTGAGTTAACCCTGACGAGGCCGAATGAGCCCCATGCAAGCAAAGCTAAGATGACGACTAACGATCGACGGCTCATCCGCAGTGGTAACAAGTCTTCCTGTTGCGCCCGGAAAGCTACTGAATGGCCTCACTGCGTCGACAGAGGCGGCATCTTGTAACCGCCCTGATCCATCTCGACCTTCCAAACCTGCCCCAGTTCCTCCAGGCGTTTGTTCACCCAATTCGCTGGCACCTGTTCCACTCCCGCATCGATGAAGACAAGCTGGTCGGGGAACGTTCGCAAATAGTCTCGACGGATCGTCGTCAGGACTCCCAAGCGCCGATCATACTCCGCAGCATTGGCGCCGCTGCCGCCGCGCCCAAGCTTCCAAAGATTGGTCGGGCCATTCGCGACCTCAGTTGGACCGGGCCCAGCTTTGCCGCCACGACCGTCCCACTGAGCGGCGCTGCCCCCCGCACCGCCTATTATCCGCGCTGTCCCTGACCCTACGACAGTTCCACTTCCGCCATCTCCCCCGCGACCACTATTGGGGATGCCCCCCGCCCCTCCTGGTCCGCCTAAGATTTCACCGTGCCCGCCAACGATTGTGCCGCTTCCGCCGTTTCCCCCGCGGCCATCGGCAGGAACCGGAGTATTGGCCGCTCCGGCTGCCGCCATTCCGGCACTGATCCGGGTGCCCGGCCCAATAATGAAGCCCGCGTTTCGAGCTGCGTAGATGGAGATGACACCAACTATGATTGCCACAACCACGCCGAAAATCGTGGCCCAGCCCGTGATCGCCTCCCAGCCTGTTGCGTCCATACGCTCTCGCACTCCGAACATGCAGGGACTGTATCTCTCCCCGCGCGAGTCGCAGCATCTTTCGTGCCCTGACACAGACCGTCTTGTGCGGTGAACCAGCGCGGTGATACAAAGGCGTTCAGGTGGCGGCCGTCTAACTAATTGATTTTCCCTGACATCCCGAGAGGCGCGGGAGGGTCCAACCCCCTCCACCAGCGACCTCCCAGAAACCGCGACGCTCAGAACCAAAAACCCGGCAAAACCGCCAGATTCAGCCGCTCGCTTTGTGTGTGACCGTGCGCCGCCGCGCGCGTGTATCCCAGAATGATTTATCGGATGGATTGAGGGGCGCTGGGACGGCGCGTGAAATTGGCAAGCTGACGCCGGCCAAGGTGAAGAATGCAAAACAGCCCGGACTGCACGGTGACGGCGTCGGGCTCTACCTCAATGTCGGACCAACGGGCGGGAAATCATGGCTCTTCCGCTACATGCTGAACGGCCGCGTACGGGAAATGGGTTCCGACCGTGGCCGCGAGATGCGCGATAGTTGTTTCAATGAGTGCTCTTTCGACAGTGCAAGGGGTGCTAAACAGCACTACCTGTCTGGAATCTTCTTACCAGGGTAAAAGAAATACCAGCCGCCGAGGCCCTCGTTGCTTCGTACCGGATCGGGTGCATCGCCGAGGAAGGTGTCAAAACCGATCGCGCTCCGTGGCAAGTTATGACGGCGGACGTGGGGGCACGAAGCATAGAATCTCTCTGACGTCCTGAGGCCGATCATTCCCAGCGCCTTGACTTGGCGGAGGTCTGAATTCGCTAAATGTAGAACAGACCACCGCTTTGCCTGTCGGGTTGGCGATCGCTGTGATGACGGAATCACCAGGCACGGCATAATGCCAGCCATCAATTTCGACCTCGTAGTGTCCATCGCGAGACCAGAAATCAACGAACCGGCAATCGCTGATCGAGCAGCAAAGACTTTGGCTGCTTGGTTGTCGCAGTGACTTGAACCAGAGTTCCAGCGCGAGGTCCGGTTTAATATCTGCTGGCGGAGCCGCCAAAGCACGGACTGCAATCCCCGCGCCGAGAATGATCAGCATATGACTGATCGCGGCTACGGCACGTCGTATGACGCGACCATTTCCATGTGACGTTTTCGCATATTTGCGAGTTCGAGCATGCAGTCTTGGAACATTTTCGTTCCGGTCGTCATGCCAAATTTGCTGCATAGCTGGCTATCCTCGCGATCAATCTGCTTGAGGATTTCGCTCTCACCCGGTGGGCGTATGCCCGTGACCGTGATGATCACACCGGCGATCAGGATAGCACTTATACCAGCGAGAAGTGGGACTACTGGTCCGCTTGGTCGGAGGGCGTCGAGCATTTCCGCCTCCTTATCTCTGGCCGTACCGATATGTGACAAATTCCGGAAAGTCAACAAAATACGCGTTATTCGGGCCGGCGCATCACGGACGTGCCCGGGCAATCACGATCCTTCCGTGGAACTGCCGCACCTCGATTCGCAAACACGGCGGACGCATCCTCCACCAACGCACGTTTTCAATCACTTGCGCTCACAACGGCGGCGGCCGGGCAGGGCGAACCCATCCTGATTGTGCCGAACGTGGCGCCGAAATCCACCATCGCCTGCCGCGCCGGGATGGCGCCCATGGCTGGCAGGAACATGCCGGCAAGGCCGCGCGGCACGGCGTCGTTTAGTAACTCTTAGGCCTCGGATGCGAAAATGGCCGCGGAGGTGTTGCGCGTGAAGTATTCACCGGCCTCGAGCATTTTAGTCGTCCTACTGTCCACCTGCCCGTTCATGCCCGCGGCCAGTCACGCCGCCACGCCAGAGGAGGCCCAAGCCTTCTCCCAGCGGGCTGCGGCCCACATCGTGCAGGTTGGCGAGCAAAAAGCGTTTGCCGACTTCACTCGTCCTGATGGCGGTTTCGTGCAGGGCGAATTGTATGTGTTCTGTTATGACCGCGACGGCATGAACAAGGCGCATGGCGGCAATCCACTTTTCGTCGGCAAGAACCTGCTGCACATCAAAGACCCGGATGGCCGGGAACCAAATCTGGAAATCGTGAAGACAGGCTTTGGTCAGGGACAGGGCTGGGTTGACTTCAAGTGGCCCAATCCCGTCACCAAACGGATCCAAAGGAAGTCAGCCTTTGTGATTTGTACCAACGACGTGGTGTGTGGTGTCGGCTATTACCACGACTAGAGGTAGCTCCACACTGTTCATGCGATGCGCGGGGCGTTTCTCGATCGCGTGGATCAGGACGCACTCACTCTGGGCGAGGAACCTTGTCGCACCTTTTGTGGTGCTCGTCGCGATGCTGGCGATGGCGGGCACGGCCCTCATCGATCTCTCGCGTCAGGAGACCGATGTATCGAACCTGGACAAGCTCGCCTTCGGGGAACTGCTGGGGGCACTGACCGCCGATGGCACGTTGACCGGATTTCAAACGGAACTCTACCACCTCAGTTCCACAGCCGCGAACGAAATGGACCGATCGAAGGTCGAGGCCGAAGCGGCGCGGTTGAACAAGTTGCTGGATGCCATCGTGGCGCAAATGAGGGCCTTTCAAGACGCAGCAGATCACGCGCGTGCCACCGCGGCGGCGCACGTGCAGGACATCACGGACGCGATCGCCGGCTATGACTGGGCGGCGCGCCAGATGATCGATTTTACCCGGCACGATGCCGCCTATGGTCTGATGATGATGGGCTACGTGGAGGAATCCTTCGCTCGACTTCGAATGCTGCTCGCAGAAGCACGGGTGCATGCTGAATTGCATCGTGTTGAGGTTGCCAGCGATTTGTACAGAGGTTTTGCGCAAATGCGCTTCTCCTTTGGCCTGGTCGTCTTGCTCGGAAGCAGCTTATCAATCGTCATCGCCTTGCTGACCACGAAGGCGATCACGCGTCCTCTTCTGCGTATCTCACAGGCCATGACAAGGCTTGCGGAGGGAGACCTTGAGGCCGAAGTACCTGACCTGCACCGCTGCGATGAGATCGGTGCCATGACCGGTGCGGTGCAGGTATTCAAGGAGAGTATGGTCAAGGACCGCCGGCACGCAGCCGAAATTGCGCATCTCGCGCAGTATGACGCATTGACCGACCTGCCAAACCGGATGCTTTTCCGCGAAAAACTTGAGCAAGCTTTCGGCTTCGCATTGCGCGACCGGGTTTTCGCGCTGCATTTTCTCGATCTGGATCACTTCAAGGCAGTCAACGACACGCTCGGTCACGCCATCGGGGACGAGCTACTGCAAGCTGTAGCTGATCGCCTGCGGGAAGGCGTGCGCGGGACTGATACGGTCGCCCGCCTCGGTGGTGACGAGTTTGCAATACTGCAGGTCGACATCCGATCGCCACAGGACGCGACGCGATGCGCCGAGCGCATCATTGGGCTTCTCAAAGAACCGTTCGAGATTGCCCAACATCAGATTGCGATCGGCGCAAGCGTAGGTATCGCATTTGCTCCACAAGATGGTCCGGACGGCAACCGCCTGCTGAAGTGTGCCGACCTTGCGTTGTACCGAGCGAAATCAGACGGACGCAGCACCTATCGTCTGTTCCACGCTGAACTGGACGCCAGCATGCAGGCGCGACACGTCATGGAACTCGAGCTTCGCCGGGCGCTCGACGCGAAGCAGCTGGAATTGCTGTATCAACCTATAATCGATGCGCGGCACAAGACAGTTGCCGGCTTTGAGGCGCTGCTGCGCTGGCGGCATCCCGCAAAGGGAATCATTTCACCCGACCAATTCATCCCCCTTGCGGAAGAGACCGGTATCATTGTGCCGATCGGCGAGTGGGTACTGCAACAGGCTTGTTCTGCTGCTGCACAGTGGCCGCAGGAACTAAAGGTTGCGGTCAATCTCTCGGCAGTGCAGTTCAAGCACAGTGGCCTTGTGCCCATGACAATTTCCGCATTGCACGACTCAGGCCTGCGTCCCGACCGGCTTGACCTGGAGGTCACCGAAACCGTGGTGCTGTACGACACCGAGAAAACGTTGGAGACACTGCATCAAATACAGGAATTGGGTATTCATATTTCGCTGGACGACTTCGGCACCGGGTATTCGTCGCTGAACTATCTCAGGCGGTTTCCATTTGACAGGATGAAAATCGATCAAAGTTTTATCCGGGAACTCGACACTCGGGCAGACTGCGTCGCGATCGTGCGCGCTATGATCACACTTGGTCAGACCCTCGGTATGACCATTACAGCCGAGGGCGTGGAGACCGCGCAGCAACTGGACACACTTGAGTGCCTGGGATGCACCGAGGCCCAGGGTTATCTTTTCAGCCGACCGGTTGCTGAAGGTCAGGTGATCGAAGTCCTTCGAACGCTGTCGCTTGCCGGATATTCACTGCCGCTTCGTGACGACGACTGAAGACTTCGTTGGGCCAAGGCCGGATACTCGTTGCCGGCGCTTTGTGGCCGGTGGCGCCGTCCGGACGGAACGGCCGGCCGTCTTGGCGGCTGGCCTGTCCATGCACACGATCAGCCTGCCGCGAGTGCTAGCGCGGCCGCCTGAAACGCCGCCGCCATCTCGTCGAGCGTTGCGGTGTCATGGGCAAACGACAAATAGGCGCGACCGAACGCCGACGGCATCAGCAGCACGCCGCGAGCCCTAAGCGCGTGGTGCAGCGCCAGCGAGAAGTCTGGGCGTGCCGTCGCCAATGCGTGGGCGTAGTCCCGCGGAGCCGCCGCCGCCGGCCAGAGACCGAACACGCTGCCGAAGCCGCTTGTCGCGAGCGGCAGTCCCGCATCACGGAACGCTGTCTCCACGCGCGAGCGAAGCGCGTCGCCTCGCGCCAGCAGCGCCGGGTAATCCTGGTGGTCGAGTTCGGCAAGCGTCGCCAGCACGGCGGCACAAGCGACCGGATTGCCACTGTAGGTGCCGGCACGATTGGCGCGCCCATCCTCCAGAGGCGCCATCGCACTGTCCCGGCCCAGCACAGCGGCGACAGCGATGCCGCTGCCGATTGCCTTGCCGACCGTCGCGAGGTCGGGGTCGAGGCCCAGTGCATGCGCCGTGAGACCGGCGTGCAAGCGAAAGCCCATCAGCACTTCATCGGCGATCAACAGCGCGCCGTGTCGCCGTGCCGTTGCCTGCAAGTGCGTGAGATAGCCGGCGTCAGCGACGATACAGCCGGCATTGGCGAGCATGGGTTCGACCAATACGGCGGCGATGTCGTCACGCTCGGCGAACAGCGTATCGGTGTCGGCCGTGTCGTTGTAGCGCAGCAATATCATCCGGCCGTTGTCTGGTCGCTGATTCGGTTCCGGCCGTGCCTCGGGCGCGCCGGCATTGCCTAGTGCCTGCTCGTCGTACCAGCCATCATATCCCGCGGCCATCTTGGCAATGCGGGAACGGCCGGTGAGGACACGCGCGAGCCGGCAGGCGAGATGCACCGCCTCGCTGCCGCTGTTGGTGAACACGGCACGGTCAAGCGGTCCGGCGTGGGCGGCCAACGCCGCCGCGGCATCCTCCTCGGCCTGATGGGCAAACGCGGGCAGCGGCCCGTTGCGGACCGCGCGCGCAACCGCGTCCATCACCGCCGGCGGCGCGTGCCCCAGCACGGTGCCGCCAAATCCCAGCGCCGTGTCGATATAGCGCCGCCCGTTGGCGTCCCAGAGCGCGGGGCCGGCGCCCCTGGCAATCAGCAATCTGTCGCCGGGAAGCGCCCGGCCGGCGCTGGAGATACCGCCGATGAGATGATCTTGTGCCATTGCTATAACCCGAAAACGTGCGGCAGCCATTCGGTGAGTGGCGCGGCCAGCGCCAGCAGAACGACGCAGGCAACACTCGCCGCCCAGTATGGCGCCAGACGCCGTGACACCGCCCACATGTCGATACGCGCGACGTTGCAGACGACGAAAATGTTGGTGCCGATCGGCGGCGTGAACAGCCCGATACCGAGTGTGACGATGAACAACAGCCCAATCTGGTATTCGCCGAACCCGGCAGTGCGAGCGATCGGGTGCAGGATCGGGCCGAGGATCACCAGGGCCGGCCCGAGATCGAGCCAGAATCCCACGACCTTCAGCAACACAAGCACGAGTGTAATCGTCACCGCCGGCGAGGCATGCAGCCCACTGATCCAGGATGCCGCGACCATCGGCACCCGCTCCACTGTCAGGACCCAGGCGAACGGTGTCGCCACCGCCATCACCATCATGATCGCCCCGGTCGTGGCGAGCGCGTCGCGGGCAATGCCTCGCAGGTCGCGTATCCGCAATTCGCGATAGACCAGCAGTCCGACCGCAAGCGCGTAGATCACGGCGAGACCAGCGGCCTCCGTGGCCGTTGCGAAGCCGCCGACGATTGCTCCGAGGATGAGCAGCGGCATGAGCAATGCCGGCAGCGCCGCGGTGACATCTATTGCAAAGCCGCGCAGGCCGGGAGATTGCGCCAGACGCGGAAAGCCGTTGCGCACGCCGATCACATAGGAGACCAGCATGAATGCCGCGCTGACCAGGAGCCCCGGCAGCACGCCGGCGACGAACAGGCCGCCGATGGAAGTGTTGGTGATCACGCCGTAGAGGATGATGACCACGCTTGGCGGCACGATTATGCCGAGCGTGCCGGAGGCGGCTGTAACGGCGGAAGAAAAGTCGCGCGGGTAGCCGCGCGCTTCCATGGCCGGGATCATGATCGCGGCGACGGCGCCGGTGTCGGCGGTGGCCGAGCCGCTGATGCCGCCATAGACCAGGCAGGTGGCGACATTGGCAAGGCCCAGGCCGCCGCGCACCCGGCCAAACACGGCTTCCGCAACGCCCACGATGCGGCGTGTGAGACCGCCGCTGTTCATCACGCCGCCAGCCAGCAGGAACAGTGGGATCGCCGACAGGGTGATGGAATCGGCGCCGTGGAGAGTTTGTTGAGCAAACCAGGATAGCGGCAGGTGCAGCGGGCTCGCGGCGACCGCGGCCAGTGTCGCGACCGCCATCGCCCAGACCACTGGTATGCCCATCAGAAGCAGCGCCAGGAAGCCGCCAATCAGGATGGCGACTGTCATCGCTGCATTCGTCCGATCAGCCGTGGCAGCGCCAGCAGGCAAAGGCAGATGCCGAGCACAGGTGCCGCCGCCGATTGGACGACGCCCGGCCAGCGCAGCAACGGCGTCGGTACCCAGCCGAAGCGGCTGATCGTGGCGATGCCGCTGACCAAGAGCGCTATCCCGATCAGCAGCAGGACGAGCGCCGCGAGCCTCTCAAGCAGCGCGCGGATCCAGGGCGCGGCACTGGCGCGCAGCACTTCGAATGCCGCGTTCTCACGGCGCTGCTCGGCCAGTGCGGCGCCCAGGAATGTGGTCCAGACGAAGGCGATGCCGGCGACCTCGTACGACCACTCGAGGCCAGTGATCCCAAGGAAACGGGTTGCGACGGCGAGCAGGGTCGCGACCACCATCACCAGCAGCGCGGCAACGCCGAAGACCGCCAGCGGCAGGCGCGTCATTTCTCCCGCGCGGCGGCAACGACACCCTGAACGAACGGCTTGCCCCAGGCCTCTTCGTAGTGGGCATAGACCGGGGCGACGCTTGCCTGGAACGGCGCCGGCTCGACCGTGTTGACCTGCACGCCCTTGGCCTTCAGTTCACCCAGCACTCGGGCATATGTGCTGTCGAGCTGCGCCCGGTACCAGGCGACGGTATCCGCCGCAGCCTTGTCGAGCGCCTGTCGCTGCGCTGCCGGCAGGGCATCGTAGCGGTCCTTGTTCATGTACCAGAAATTCGCGGTCCAGATGTAGTTGGAGATGGTCAGGAACTTCGCGGCCTCGAACCACTTCTGATCCTGGAAATCCCGGATCTCCGGCTCGATGCCGTCCACGACGTGCGATTGCAGTGCCGTGTATACCTGGCCGAACGGGATTGCTTGCGGCAGGGCGCCAAGCGCCTTCATCGTATCGAGGATCACCGGTATCGGCGGGGTGCGGATCTTCATTCCGCGAAGGTCGGCCGGCTCGACGATTGGACGCCGGCTATTGGCGAAGTTGCGAAAGCCCGAGTTGAGGAACCCGAGCATGACGTATCCGCGGTCCTGACCCAGCGCTTTCAGCTTCTGACCCTGGGGGCCATCGAGAAACGCGTGCACGTTGGTGAGGTCGCGGAACAGGAAAGGCAGCGCCACGACATTAAGCTTCGGGTCGATCGCATCGACGACGCCTCCGAGGCCGATGTCGATCGAGCCGGAGCCCACACCTTCCGCGATCGGTCCTTCGTCACCGAGCTGACCGTCGGGAAAATCCTGGATCAGGAGCTGTCCGCCGGTGGCCTGCTTCACTTCATCGGCAAAGCGCTGCACGGCCTGGTCGATCAAGCTGGCGCTACTGCTGGCGTGGGCAAGCCGCAACGTGGTCTGCGCCTGAGCCACGCCGCTGTAAAAGGCAGTCACGCCAACCAAGCAAACTGCCAACGTCAGACCCTTGCCTCGGCGACCCATGTGCGCTCCCCCTTGCATCGACTTCAAGATGGGTCAGCGTGGAGATGACAGCGAGGTGCGTCAAACGGATAGCCCGCGTCAGGCCATCGCTCCGATGATTTGGCCTTTCACTGGCGTCGATGGTATCGAGCGATATTGGTCCGCTGTTTGATCGGCGGACGCGAGGTGCGGGTGAACGCGACGATGGATTGGATGCCTACCGTGCTGGCGCGCCATCGAGCAATCGAGCAGGAGCCACTGCCGCGCAACATCGACGCGTTGCTGACCGAACGCGCTATCGCCAATCCCGATAGCGTTGCGTGGCACTTCATCGCTACCGGCGACACCGTCACCTATGCGCAGCTGCGTGAACAGGTTTCACGCTGTGCGAGCGGATTGCGGTCGCTCGGCGTGTATGCGGGATGCAAGGTTGCGGTGATGCTGCCGAATGTGCCGGCGTTTCCGCTGAGCTGGCTGGCGTTGGCGCGCATCGGCGCGGTGATGGTGCCGGTGAATGTCCGCTACACCGGCCGCGAGCTGCATTACGCCGTCACCGACAGTGAGGCCGAGATCGTGGTGCTCGATGCAGCGTTTCTGCCTGTTCTGGCGGACGCACGGCTGGAGTTGCCGGCAAGCCACGTGGTGGTGGTGGGCGACGCGCCCGCGGGCTTCACGCCGTGGCATTCGCTGCTGTCGGAAGCAGTTGATACGGATACCGCATCGCATGTCGGCATCGATGACTTGATGAACATCCAGTACACCTCGGGTACCACGGGCTTGCCGAAGGGCTGTCTGCTGTCGCAGCGCTACTGGCTGACGTGCGCGAAGGTATACTCGTCCGCCGACGGCATGCATTTCCAGCGCATCTTCGCGGCCAACCCGTTCTTCTACATGACGCCGCAATGGCTGTTGCTGATGGCGTTTTACCAGGGTGCCACTCTGTTCGTGGCGCCGCACATCAGCCTGACACACTATGCCGAATGGCTCCGCACTTACCGCATCGACTACTGCTGGTTTCCGATGGACGCGCATATTTCCATAGCGCCAACGCCAAATGATCGAGACAACGCGATCGTCCGCGCCAACCTCTCGATCCATCGCAAGGAGCTGCACGCCGCGGTTGAGCAGCGGTTCGGATTTCCGTTGCGTGCGGCATTTGGCATGACAGAAATCGGCGCGGGGCTGTACACGCCATTGGTCGCCTCGGAGATGACCGGCTCGGGATCATGCGGCATGCCCACGCCGTTTCGCGAGGCACGCATTGCCGACCTGAACGGCAACACGCTGCCGGTGGGACAGGAAGGCGAGTTGCTGTTCCGCGGTCCAGGATTGCTGCAAGGATATTGGCGCAAGCCAGAGGCAACCGAGGCGGCATTCCACGGCGATTGGTTTCGCAGCGGCGATCTGGCGCGGCAGGACGAACGTGGCTTTGTCACTATCGTTGGCCGGATCAAGGAAATGATCCGCCGCGCCGGCGAAAATATCTCGGCCACCGAGGTCGAGAACGTGCTGTTGATGTTGCCTGGCATTGCCGAGGCGACGGCAGTGCCGGTTCCCGATGCACAGCGTGGCGAGGAAGTGAAGGCCTATCTCGTTCTGTCCAGTGACGTCATGCGGAGCGATATGCCGCCGGAACGCGTGATCGAGCACTGCCGCACCCAACTCGCTTCGTTCAAGGTGCCGCGTTATCTGGAATACCGCGCTGTGCCGCTGCCTCGTTCCACCAGCGGCAAGGTGCAGAAGCCGGCGCTGCTGGCGGAAACTGACGATCTGCGGCGAAACAGTTGGGACCGGCTCGCCGGCGCGTAGTCAGAATTCGATGTCGGATGGCAGCTTCGACATGTTCATGCCGAGTTCCTGCATTGCGGCCAGGATGACGCGCTTGCTCATGCCTGAGTGACGATACGCCCAGGAAAATCCCTGGCAGAACTCGAAGAACCGTCCATCGCCATCCTTGCGGCATCCTGCTCCGGATGGCCCCGACACGATGGGCTTCAGCACACGGATGTTCGTCAGATTTGGATTCGAGCTGAGCGTTCCGAACCCGATGATCGCCGAGGTTATCAGCGCCTTTGCATTACCCGACTGCACATCCAGCACGGCGTCGTTGAAGTTCTTCATCGCGCGCATCGTCGCGTTCGGCAGGTATTTGCGGCCGGCCTGTTCATCCGTGGTGCCCATCGCCGCGGTGACTGCGATATCCGGTTTGTTCAGGTCGCTCCATGCATCGCCGATGCTGACGTCCCGGCCCAGCACGGCAACTTCCGGCACCTCGTAGAGTGGTCCTATCAGGTCCATCGCCTGCGCGCGCTCGGGCGAAAACGCAAATCCAAAGAAGATGTCTGCCCTGCCGGACTGGATATCCAGCACGGACGTTGGCCAGGTGGTCACCACCCACTCGATCTTGATCGGCTTGCCCATCGCCACTTCCAATGCCTTGGCGAGGTCCTGCGCCATGACGATGGAAAAGCCCCTATACGTGCCGTCGTTGTCATAGATGTACGGCGGCCGATGACTGATGACGGCAACGCGCATCGTGCCACTGCTGCTGATCTGTTCCCATAGCGGCGGCGTCGCCGCCTGCGCGCCTCGGGCTGAGAGGATGCCGCCAGTTGCTGCGAGAACCGCAGCGCCGCGGAGCAGAGTCCGTTTCGTCGTTGCTGATTGCATCCCCCGCTCCCCCTGTTTGTTGCTTGTACGTGCGTTCTCCGGGCCGCTAGCGGTACTCTGGATCGAAGGTATCGTACTGCAGATCGATCCATTCGCCGGTGAAATTCGGTTCGCGCCGTTCCAGATAGGCGCGCGGACCTTCGCGCGCATCGCGATGGAACATCAGATCGACGTTGCACAGGATCTGCCATTCCAGACCCTTGACCGGATCGCAGCCGAGGCCTTGGTTGCGGGCATTCTTGATCGCGCCGATGGCCTGCGTGGCGCCGCGTGCGAGTTGCTTTGCCAGCGCATAGGTCTCCGCTTCAAGCTGCTCCTCAGGAACCAGCCTGGTTATCAGGTTGAGCCGCAGGGCCTCCTGCGCGTCGATCATGTCGCCCAGCAGCATGAGCTCGGTTGCCTTGCCGAAGCCGACATAGCGCGGCAGCAGATAGGAACAGCCGCCACCCAAGCCGCGCCTCACATAGATTGCCGCCATTTTGGTGTCCGGTGCGGCAATGCGGAAGTCGCACGCCAGCGACAGGTCGAAGCCGGCACCGACCGCATAGCCACGCAGCATTGCTACCACCGGTTTGCGCAATTGCAGGATGTCATTGATCAGCCGCGGATATCCCATCTTCAAACGCGTATGCAGGTCGGGCGGACCGTACTTGAATCGATCTTCCGGGTTGAGGTCGTCACCGGCGCAGAAGCTCTTGCCAGCACCGCGGATCACCACCGCACGAACCTGCGGATCGCGGCGTGCGCGCTCGATAAGATCCGAGAAGTTCAGAATCATGTCGGGCAGCAATGCATTCAGCTTTTGTGCCCGCTCGATGCCGATGGTGGCGATGTTGTCAGCTACGGCATAGGAGAGTCGGGCATCGACTGGTGCGGTCTCGACCCCGACGCCGCTGTTGCCTGGCAGACCGGCGGAGGCTGGGGTGTCGCTCATGGCGCCCTCATTGCAAACGTTTGTATTGGTATGCAATATCGTGGCTCACCGCCTGTCAAGGAGCGCCGGTTGCAGGACAACAGGTCCTCTTCAGATCCAGTCTGGTTCGTTGCCTCGGTAGAGAAGGCGTTCCAGATCCTGCGCGCATTTGAAGCACGGCAGCGCAGCCTGAGCCTGACCGAGATCGCGGAAGCCAGCGGACTGGATAAGAGCGCCGCGCAACGCTTCACCTACACGCTGACCGCGCTGGGTTATCTGAAGAAGGACAAGGAGGCGCGGCGGTACACGATCTCTCCGAAGATCCTGAGCCTGGGGATGATCTACCTGCGCACGGATTCACTGGTCACTCGAGCGCGGCACCAGCTTTACGAGCTCAACAAGGCGATCGATGCCACGGTGAACCTGACCGAACTCGACGACACCGATGTGATCTATGTCGTGCGCTATCCGGGGCGCCGCATCGTTACAGTAGATGTCGTGCTTGGGATGCGCCGCCCGGCGTTCTGCAGTGCGGGTGGCAGGGCCATCCTATCGACCATGCCGGACGATGTCGCGATGGACATCCTGCGCCGTTCCAGCCGCTTGGCCTATACCGCGCATACCAAGACCTCCATGCGAGCGATCATGGCCGAGGTTCGCCTGGCGCGATCGCGCGGATTTGCCCTGACGGCGCAGGAAAGCACGCTCGGCGACATCACTGTTGCCGCACCCGTGCGCCGCGCCGATGGCACCACTACTGCTGCTGTCAATATTTCTGTCTCTACGTCCGAATGGAAAGCGGCGGACGTGGCCCGCAAACTGGGTCCGACCATCCGCGAAGTGGCAACCGCGGTGTCTGAGACGAGCGAGTTCCGCCCCGCTCTGCTCGCCGCTGGGTGATCGAAACGCGGCGATGATCAAGCTGCTTGAACACGAAGGCAAGGCGATCCTGGCGCAAGCAGGCATCGCAATACCTCTGGGCGGCCTGCACCGCGACCTGCCGCCCGCATTGCAACAGGACTTGGTGGTCAAGGCGCAGGTCTTCGCCGGCGGGCGCGGCAAGGCCGGTGGGATCCGCTTCGCGCCCGATCGCGTCGCCGCGCTGGAACTGGCGCACGCGCTCCAGGGCACGACACTCAATGGCGAGCCGGTCCAGGACATCTACATCGAGCAGCGACTCGACGTCGTGCGGGAATTTTATGTTGCGGCAATGGTGGATCGTGATGCCGGAATGCCGGCACTCCTGGTCTGTGCCGATGGCGGCGTGGATATCGAGTCAGTGCCGGCGGATCGTATTCTGCGCGAACCAGTCGATCCCTTGATCGGATTGCGGCCGTTCATGATCAATCGCGTGCTGCGGGCGCTCGAGCTTGAAGCCGGCATCGCCGATGCGTTTGGCCAGACATTGCAGCGCCTGCATGGCGCGCTGATCGCGCAGGACGCCGAGTTGATCGAGATCAATCCATTGGTATTGACGAACGACGATCGCCTGATCGCAGCGGATGCCAAGGTGCTGCTGGACGAGGATGCTGCCTTTCGCCACCCGGGACGCCGCGCGGTCCCGGCGGGCACGGCATTTGAAATGGAGAGCCGTGACCTTGGCGTCATCGGCATCGAAACCGGACCCAGGCACGGCATCGTTGCCATTATGAACGGCGCCGGGATGACAATGGCGACCCTGGATGAAGTGATCTCGCTCGGCGGAACGATGTCCGGTGTGATCGAACTGCATGGCGCGATGGCGCACGGGCCGGACCGTATCGCGGACGTCATCGGACTGGCCTGGCGCTCGCTGGTGCCCGCTGTTGTCATGCTGAATGTGCATTTCCAGTTCCGCAATCTTGCGACGATAGCCGAAGGCGTCGTTCGTGCGTTGCAGTGCGTCCCTGGATTGACCGCGGAGAGAATGGTCTTGCGTCTGCGTGGCATGAAGGAAGCCGAGGCAGCGGCAATTTTGTCGCAGCACGGCTGCGGCATGTTGCGGGATTTTGCTGAAGTCTGCGCGCTGGCCGTCCATCGCGCTGCCAGCAGCTGACGTAACAACGATGGCCATTCTGGTTGATGCCGATTCCCGCATTCTGATCCAAGGCATCACCGGCCCCACCGGTCGCAGTTACGCGCAGCGCATGCTTGCTGGTGGAACGCCGCTGGTCGGTGGCGTGGCACCTGGCCGCGCCGGACAGAAGGTTGAGGGTGTGCCGGTGTTCGACAATGTCGATGCGGCCGTCGCGGCAATTGGTGCGAATGCCGCTCTGACGGTGGTGCGCAGTGAACTGGCATTGGATGCAGTGCTGGAGTTGCTGACCGCCGGGATCGGCACGCTGGTGCTGTACACCGAGAACGTGCCGGTGCATGACGCGATCCTGATGCGCGCCTACGCGCGTTCGCGCGGCGCCAGGCTGCTGGGGCCAAATTCTGCCGGCGTCATCAGTCCCGGCAAGGCGAACCTTGCCGACCTGAATGACGCAGTTGTTCGGCCGGGGCGGATTGGCATCGTCTCGAAGAGCGGCACGTTGACCTACGAGGTGATCGAGGACCTCCAGAAGCTGGGTTTTGGCGAAAGCAGTGTCGTGTGTTTGGGTGGCGATCCGGTCATCGGCACCACTTATGCCGACGTGCTGCCGTTGTTTGACGCCGATGATGAAACCGACCTGATCGTGCTGATTGGCGAGCCAGGTGGCGGTCTGGAGTATCAGGCGATCTCGATGCTGCCGCGCATGCAAAAGCCGCTCGTTGCTTACATCGCCGCGCAGCACGCGCCCGCCGAAAAACGCATGGGCCACGCCGGCGCCATCCATGGGGGCAGCAAAGCCGCTGATACCACCGCGCCAGCGAAACTCGCCGCCTTCCGCGCTGCAGGCTGTGAAGCCGTCGGTCGTGTCACGCAGGTTGCCGCTGCCGTGCAACGCGCATTGCTGCACGGTTGATGCCCAGGCGTTACGCCGCGGGACGCATTGCCTTGAAGATTGCGGTCGCTGTCGCGATGGCGTCCCCAGCCACGTTGAGTTGCGCCTGGATAAAGGTCATCGATCGCGTGGCGCGTACAATTTGACAGTCGCACTCGAGAAAATCACCGACCTTGGCCATGCTCAAGAAGGTCGTGCTGAACTGCACAGTCACATGCTTGCGCTGCCCAAGGTCGTTGACGATTTCGCCAATGACCTCATCGAGAAAGGCGGTGACCACGCCGCCATGCATGATGCCGGGTACTGTTGGTATGACGCTGCGTGACGCGAAGGCCATAGACGAACTGACCATCCACACGCCGCCGCTGCACCGGGCCGAGCACTTCCGCGAACGGGCAAGCATCCGGCATGTCGTGCCACTGTGTCTCAAGGTCGATCGCGGTGCTCATGCGGCGCACTGTGATCCCGATACGCCGCGAGATCAATGTGCACCGCAAGGCAGCGGCCTGCATCATGACCGGGGTTTCGGCTTCGCCGAGGCGTCGGTGCAGCGTAACCGCCGACTTTCCAGCTGTTCGTCAGACTACGACATCGGCGTCCGGTCTATCGTCACTTTCGGACAATTCGGAGTGCCATGCCCCGGTTTCATCCTGATATTCGATGTGGGTCGTGTCGCCCGGCACATGCTGCTCCGCGGCGACTTCTTGGCTGCCGCCAGAGCAGCGGACTTGCTGGGAAAGGGTTCCGAGAAGACATCATTGAGCTTGTAAGCCCAACCGCCATCGTGGGCGACGATCCGGTAGTGGATTTTTGCCATGTCAGTTGTCTCGCCGTGATCAATTGCAGCATGGGAGATGGGGCATGCTGGGCGGAATTGCTCGACGCTGCCTCAGCCGCCACGCTGTATCACGGAAAAGAGATAGTGTGCGGAGGACCGCCGGCCCCACTTGTTTACGATGGCAGACTTCCAAACGCCGTCGGATTGGCTAACGAAGGCTGCAAACACCCGGCAAGCTGCCGGCACGTTGAACTCTGCCGGCGCGCGGCACACCATGCTGATGATCGCCGCGGGTTATGAGAAGATGGCCCAGCATGCCGCCCTGTTAAGCGACATGAACCTGCCGATCGACAGCGGGGATAACTGATACCTCGCTACCTCGATGCGAACGTTGGTTACCACATGCCTGAGCCCTTCTACCTGATCATCAGTGACCATGATCGCGCGGTGTTCTCGGTTGAAGGGCCGATGACAGACGATCGGCTGTGGCAGGCCGCGGCGCGCGAAGCCCGCCACCATCATCGGCACATTCAATGTGGTCCGGCGGGACCCGATCGCGACCAGCTGGCTGCCGACTATCGTCAGGAGCACAGGTTTGCCGGAGTGCCGCCAGGCACGATCATGCGCCCGGGACTTTGAGCGCTGAAAACCGCGGCGGTGTGATCTAGCTCATTGGCCGGGCGGCCAGGGTTGTGCATTTCCCGCTCAGCAGCGGGGGAGGCTATCATGAACGACAGCGTGCATGAGCCTGGCGATCCAGTACCAGTGACTGGTCGGTATGAGGAGTTGAACCTGTTCGGCAGTCCGACCGGGAAGGTTCTTCAGTTCTCCGAGGGGGTATCGCTACCGAGATTGCCACGACACCAGACGTGGCGGCTGGTCAGGCCGCCGGTCTTGCTCGAGGTCGAATAAGCTCCAACGACGACGATCGGCGATGGTGGCCGAGGCGAGATCGCCCCGGCCGAACTGAAACCAGATCGACAGACCGCCAAGCGTATCGAGGGCGCCGCAACCAGAAGGGGCGACGCCACCGAATGTCAGACAACCGATCGCCGCCCTCGCTGTCGGCTGACACGCCGCGCTCATGTGCCTGGTATTACCGAGAGATAGCACAGACAGAGCGGGTTCGGGACGCCCTGCTCAAGTTGGCGGATGAGTACCCGAACTCTGGCCAAGAAGGGCGTTGATGCCGACGCCGGATCGTCCGATCATCGGAACTGACACGGGCGTTTAGAATGTCGGCAGTCCGTCGGTCCGCGCCACGCGGGCGACCACGCTGCTGACCCGCGACGCCGAGGCGCCTGCTCCCTCCCAGTAGGCCTGCCGCGCTGACCGTATGGCTGCCAGCGCCGCACCTACATTGTCCGAAGTAAGCTGCGTACCGAAGCCAGCCGGATCGCCCAGCAAAATGCGGCGCAGAACGATGCTGCCGAGCGCCTTCTTGAAATGCACTGGCTCCCAGAACCACCGCATTGCCGCGGCACTGGTGCCGCGAGCGGCGGGGACTTCCTCGGTCGAGTATTGGTCGTAGTTGGTGAAGTCCCACAGCGCCGCGCCTGCCGATTTGTCGCGCTGCATCAGATCGGTCAATGCGATCTTCCAGGTTTCGAATGTTCGCCACAGTCCGGTCTTGTCGATGAGATCGAGCATATCCGCATGATAAGGGGCGATCACGAAAACCGGCCTGATGTGGTGTGACTGGCAGAACGCGAGCATCTGCTCCACCGTGTTCAGCCAGTAAAGTTTGTCATTTGCCCCGCTCGACTGTCGTGCAGCAGCGTCGAGCTTGCGCGCATACTCCTCTTCCTTCAGCTCGAAGAGTGTCGCGTAGCCTTCGGCTTTGGCAACGCGGCGAAATGCTCCCTCGGTGGTCGAGCCATGCTCTGTAAGATTGAGCGCATCCGGTTGCCACTGCGACAACACGGTGCTGACGCTATCGCCTAGGGCTGCAATCGTGAGAGTGCTGAGAAACGTGTCCTTAAGCTCCTGCAGCACGCGTCCAGGGTTCGCGTGCCCGTCGAGCGTTACGCGCAGCCTGCGTTCGTCTTCGGTCGGACGATGCTCAGCGGCATTTTCAGCCGGCGGCTGTAGAGCGTCGACAAAGCTCAGCACGATGATAGCCAGCTTGAGTGTTCCTGCCGCGTCTGCCTGCTGTAATGCTCGATATTGGAACTGAGGAAGCGAGCCAGGCACACCGTAATCGAATACGGGCCGCAGATCTTTCGGCCAGATCGAATCTTCCGGATCCAATCCGATGTCCACGGTCGACGACCCGATCAGCACGGTAGTCGGCCGGATGCGCTCCACTTCATAGGTCTTGGACAGAGCAGCGTGAGTTGCTGAGGCAGTCTTGAAGGCGTTCAGTTTGGCGACCCGCGGTGTGCCGAACACCGCGTAGGGATCAATCAACGCATTGAAGCCGGCGACAAGCGTCAGCAACGCCAGCGAGGCGATCAGCCAGGTGCGGAAAAAGCGAACGGGTTGCGGCATCAGAACTGCCAGGTACAGGAAGGTGCTGAGTTGCCCCAGCGAAAGAATGCCCAGGACGCTGACCACGGAAATGCAGATCGCCCAAGCTGGTGATGGCCGCCAACTTAAAAATGACAGAGCGAAGGAATCCTTGGCACGTAACTTGAAGCCCAATGCCGGCTCATAGTTCGCTAGCATCTGCAGGGTATTTGGCGGGATCAGCGCGATTGCCAGAAGCAACAGCAGCCACGCGGCCATCTTGAGAAAGGCGCCGCCCGGGGCGTTGCTTGCCGCGACACCTAGACCCTGCAAAGCACCACCCAAACCGCCAAGGCGCGCCAGAACCGCATCCGGTACTGCAACACCGGAGTATCCAAACATGCCACGCAATACGGTCAGCGCGGTTCCGACCGATGGTGCCCTGAAAAAGACTTCCGCGATGATCACGCCTAAAAAGGTAATGAACCATGCAACCGGACCCGTGAGCCGGTTATAGCTTTCGGCGTTCCGCCAGAGTGCCGGCCGGACTGCCCGCCAGGCATGATTGATGCAGAGATAGATCCCGTGCAGCACGCCGAACACGATGAACTGCATGCCGGCGCCGTGCCAGAGTCCTGACAGGAACATGGTCAACATCGTCGGCATGACGAGCAGCGATAGAAATGCACCGGCTGTGGTCTTGGTCCCGGATATCAACGGCAGGTTCTTGGCCGTCCGGCGCCGGCTGATCGCCAGCAGCACCGGATTGAAGGTGTAAGCGGTAAGGAACCGCGTCAGGCTGGCGTGCCAGCGCACCCAGAATTCGATGATGCTTGATGCCTTGAGCGGTGAGTTGAAGTTCATGGGCAGCTTGATGCCGAAGAACCGCGCCAGGCCCAACGCCATGTCGGTGTATCCGGAGAAATCGAAATAGAGCTGCAGCATGAAGCCTATCGCAGCCATCCATGCGTAAATCAGCGATACCGAGCCACCTGAAGCCGCCGTGTCGTAGATCGTCGAGACATAGGGAGCGATGGAGTCAGCGAGCACCATCTTCTTGAACAGGCCGAACGAGAACAAACTGATCGCCACCGCGACGTCCTCACCGTTCAGACGGTAGGGCGCCTTTTCAAACTGCGGCATCATCTCACGGAAATGCACAATCGGCCCGGAGATCAACTGGGGGAAGAACAGCACAAACAGGGTGTACTGCTGCAGGGTAAAAGACTTGATGCGCCCGGCGTATACATCGACCAGGAAGGCGATCTTCTGGAAGGTGATGAAGGAAATGCCGAGCGGCAAAATGAGATGCGTCAGAACAAGGTTGGTCCCCAGCACCTCATTGACCGTCACGCGGCCGAAATCCAGGTACTTGAAGTAGCCCAGGAACAGCAGATTGGCGGCAATACCCACGATCACGACGAACCGGGCGGCATCCGGCCGATCCTTGCCGAGCCGCTGTATCAGCCGTGCCAGACCATAATTGATCACCACCGACGGCGTCATCAGCAGGATGTTGATCGGGCGCCACCAGGCATAGAACGTCATGGAGATTGCGATCAGCCAGAGACGTGCTCCGCTCCGCGAGAAGTGGCCCAGTATCGCGAACCCGGCCAAAGCAACAGGCAGGAAGCCGAATATGAATATGTACGAGTTGAACAGCACCGGGCTATCACCAGTCGGTCGTTGATGCGTTTGCCTTACGAGGACTTTGCCCGCAGTTTATTGCCGATCAGATGCACAAGCTCGCCCACAGTCCGCAGTTCCTCCATCTCCGACGTATCGAACTTGATGCCAAAGCGCCGCTCGATCTCCACGACGATGAATATGTGGTTCATCGAGTCCCACCCGGGCACGTCATCCGCCGTCGTGTCCTGCGACAGGGTGATTGAGTCGTTATCCAGGACTGCCCCCAGGATTTCGGTGAGGGCGGCATAAATCTCGGGATCAGTCATAATTGTGACCTAACTGGCTGTGGCGCATTCTTGCGAGGTGTCTGCGTCATACCTCGGCGGTGCGGATGAACGTCTCGCGCGGAGCAAAGTCGTCAAGCCGCAGTTCCCACCGCGTGACACCGCCATCGAGCTCTGCAAGTACCTTGAACCCTAGTTTGGCGTAATGATCGCGCACCATGCCGTTTTTCGCGGTGGGCCGGTATTCGCCAATCAGCCGGCGTGCTCCAAGCCGCAGCGCTTGCTCCGCTATAAGATTGAGTGTGGTCTGCTCCACACCGCGGCCCAACACGCGGCAGCTCATCAACCAGGTATCAATCAGCATATCGGTGCTGGCTGTCTCGAAGCGGCCAACGATGATCGCGATGATGCCATTGTCGCCAAACTGATCCAGCAGCCGGATTTGCAGAGTGAGCGCCCTGGGGTCGGCTATCAGCGCAGCTATCGTTGATTCATCAGTGCGCCGCGTCGTCAGATTGAACTGATTGGTCTTGTTGGTCAGCTGCACGATGCGTTGCAAGCCGACTTCGTTGAAGCGGCTCCACTGCGCCTCCATGTCCAGGCTGCGTAGATAGCTCGCGACATCCGTCGTCGATGAAACGAGGCTCGCGCGCTGCTGGTTGGCATGATACTGGCGCGTCCGTTCGAGGTCTTCCGGCGTCAGGTGCAGCCCCTCGAAGTAGCCGGCATCGGCCAGACGTTGGGAATAGAGCGCCGGATCCGCCGGCAATTCCGGCACCCCCACCATAGGCAGCTCTCGCCGGACGATCTGGCGTTCGAAGGGGTTATCGTCGGCGAACACCAGCGAATCCACACCAATGTTCAGCCGCGTTGCAATCTCGCGGATGTTCGCAGCCTTGTCCGTCCAGTTGGCAACGAAACAGGCGATGTCGGGAAGCCGCAAGACCATCTCGGGGTGCCGCTCGAATGGCGCCAACGCATTCGCCTCGTCGTTCTTCGAGCAAACGGCAAGGATGACGCCGCGCCGTGACAACGACCGCACGTAGTGCTGGAAAGCGACGTAAGCCTCCCCCGCGGCATTGCCTTGCCCAAGCACGATCCCCTCGAGCCCGTCGTCGCCGACCACGCCGCCCCACAGCGTGTTATCAAGATCGAGCACGAGGCACTTGTATGATCGCCCTTGCTGAGCCGCGAGCAGTCGCCCCAGCAGGTCGCCGTAAAGCGCCGCGGCGCCGGGGTGGATTTCCTGTTTGGCCCGATGCCAAAGCGCCGGATCGTGCCAGGCCGCGAGCCCGTGATGCGCGACCTGTGTATCGATCGCCAGCAAATCGACCCGCTCTGCCTCGGCAAGATCGCGCAGACGCCGATTCAACTCATCGACGATGCGCGCAGGCGATCCCGCCAGGCGATACTCATTGTTGCCAAACAGACCGCTGAACACCGGCGGTATCGTCTGCTGAATGACCTTGCAGCCAAGCTCCTGGCGCGCGAGCCGCCACTGGGTTGCAATGGTATCGCAAACATTGGCGAGACGCAGTTCCACCTCGGCGGCGGTTTCGCCGACGTCGAACCCTCGCGTCAGGTGATGCGCATCGAGGGCGAAGAGAACGGTGTCAGGCTTATGGCTGTATAACGCTGACCCGCGATCCATCAGTTCCTGCGCATACAGACCGTAGTCGCAGGTGTAACTATTCAGCCACAAGCCCCTTCGCAGAGCGCCAACGCGAATTGCCGGTAGCAGATGATCCATGGTCGAGGAGGCAAGGATGCCAAGCCGTATCGGCGTTGTTGCCAGACCCGCTGGAGGAGAATCGCCGTACGAACCCCTCAATTTCCGGTCCAGCTGAAGGGTCTCGGCCAGGCCAATGCGGCTGTTGGCGAGACTGACAAGATCTTCCCATTCCGGAACGTTCGCCCCGCGCAGGGCATCGCGCCAGTCGGATCTGGACGGAAGCCAGCTAAGTTCGGGGAAGTTCATGGCACTCTCTCTTGGTACAAGTACCTTTCGAGTACGCGGCAACCGGCAAGCATGCGGCCGACAGTCCGCGCGGCGCAGCGCTTAATGCCAGACAAGTCTCACGAAAATCAACGCAAAACGCGACTGCGCCGCGCGCATTGTCGCGATCAGGCGGCCCTGCGGCCCGCCAGCGCACTCGGTAGCTGTGTGATGGCGTGATCGATCAGCCGCGAGTCCGCCTCGCCTGACAGACCCTCGGCAATCACCTGCCGTGCGGCCACTGTCGCCACTTCGGCGGCCGTCAACCGCACCTCGTCGACTGCCGCCTTCTCGGCCGCAGCAATGCGGTCGATTGCCATCTGTTCGCGCCGCTTCGCCGCTGCCTCAGCGTCGGTTGCTGCCGCGGCGGTAACCCTGTCCGCCTCCGCCTTGGCACCCGCGATCAGCGCCTGTGCTTCGCGCAGCGCTTGCTCACGGCGTGTTTCGGCCTCCCGCAGCATCGCCTCCGCTTCCTGACGGAGCCGCGCAGCCTCTTCGAGTTCAGCGCGCACCTTGGCCGCCCGGTCGTCCAGCATACCCACGAGTGCTGACCATAGTTTGCCGCCGAAGATCGCGAAGAACAGGATGAATGCGATCAGCACCCAGTTGCGCGGCTCGGCGAAGAAGCCCGGCTCTTCCATCGCGTCCTCTCTCAGCCGATACGGCGGGCGGCGAGCGCCGAGCCGATGGCAGCATCCAATCGCCCCTGATCGGGTGGCGCGCCCGTCAGGCGGCCGATCACTGTGGCGGCCGTGTCGGTCGCCACATCGCGCAGCGCACGCATGGCGGAAGCGCGTGCCGTATCGATCTGTGCCTCGGCATCGTGCAGCTGCTTCTCCAGCCGTTCGTTCAGCGCCGCGATGCGCGATGCGGATTCGTGTTGCGCCGCTTCCAGCGCGGCATTGATCGCCGCCTGGGCATCGCCGCGTGCCTTCGCCGTCGCCTCGGTCACATGCTTCGCCGCTTCGTCCGACCGGGCCTTTGCCGCCTGTGCGGTCTGCAGATCAGCGGCAATGTGGCGCGCGCGCTCCTCGATGACCTCGCCTACCTTCGGCAGCGCCATTCGCGACAACAGCCAATAGAGCACGGCGAAGATGACCGCACCCCACACCACCTGGCTGATGGTCAGCGGGTTGCCGAAGTCGAGCTGCGGCATGCCCTCTGCGTATGCGGCAGTTGGCAACAGCAGCGCAGCCAGCAGCGCGAGGCGCAGACGCATCACACGAACAGGATGATGAACGCGATCACCAGCGCGTACAGCGCGACAGCTTCCGTCAGCGCGAACCCGAGAATGGCAAGACCGAACACGCGTTCGCGTGCTGCCGGGTTGCGCGCCACGCTGCTGACCAGCGCAGCGAAGATGTAACCGATGCCGACGCCGACACCCGACAGCGCGATGACGGCGATGCCCGCGCCAATGGCCTTTGCGGAAGCGAGATCCATGTCGTGTATTCCTTTTGCTTAGTGGAGGTGCACCGCGTCGTGCAGATAGATGCAGGTGAGGACGGCAAACACGTATGCCTGGAGCGTCGCCACCAGCAGTTCGAAACCGATCAGGGCCACGTTCACCGACAGCGAGAACGCCGCCGGGATCCAGAAGATGGCGCCCGCCGCGCCCAGCATGATGACGAAGGCGCCAAACACCTCCAGCATCACGTGGCCGGCCATCATGTTGGCGAACAGACGCACCGACAGCGAAATCAGCCGCGACACGTAGGACAGCACCTCGATCGGCACCAGCAGCGGCAGCAGCACGGCCGGCACACCTTGCGGCACGAAGTAGCTGAAGAAGTGCCAGCCATGGATGCGGATCGCCACGAACGTGACGAGGCCGACAACGAAAACGGTCAGCGCGAGCGTCACCGCGATATGGCTGGTGAAGGTGAAGAAATACGGGAAGACGCCCAGCAGGTTGCCGAACAGGATGAAGAAGAACAACGTGAAGACAAACGGGAAGTAGGCGCGGCCTTCCGGACCTATCGTCTCGGTACACATGCCGAGCACGGTCTCGTACGACATCTCGGCGGCGGACTGCAGACGTCCGGGGACCATCGCGCGCGGCCGCATGCCCAGCCACAGCATCCCGAAGATCAACAGGCCGGCGACCACCATCATCAGGTTGGCCTGGGTGAAGTTCACCGAAGCGCCGACAGCGCCCAGCGCAGGGTGCAACTGGAATTGGCTCAGTGCGTCGATCGATCCGCCGGCCGCCACTATCGTCCCCCGTCCCGGACCTTAGGTCCCTGTGTCGGTCGTGGCGCGAACAGGCGCCAGACATTCAAAATCCCAGCCGCGCCGCCCAGCAGAACGAACACCGCAATGAAGATGGGCTTGCCGCCGAACAGGTAGCCCAGCCCCCAGCCGATGGCGACCGCCACGACCAGGGCCGAGACCAGCTCGATCCCCACCCGCAGGCCGATACCCCAAGGGCTCATGCCATCCGACCCGCCGGTATACCGGCTCGACACGGATGGCGGGGCATCAAGCCCCTGCCTGCTGCGGGCGACTTTCAGCCTCTCCTCGAAGGAGGGAGGCCGCTCTTCGTCGCCCGGTTCCTCAATCATGTCCGCTCCTGGCAGGCTGCCCCGCCGGAAGGCCGGCGCTTGCTACAGGGGGGTCTGTACAGTGTCAAGAATGCAACCAGCGGGCCGGCGCAGCGTAGCCGGCGCGTTGCGTTGCCGGAAGCAATTCGCTGACCAGATCGCGCCGGTCGGCCTTCATCGCTGAGTCAGCCAGCATCTGAAAGAACAGGTCGCGCTGTGCGTTGCTGCCACCCAGCAGGCGGATCAGATGCTGCCGCTGTTCCAACAACTGCACGACCCGGGTGTGATCGCCATGCCGGTGTGCGAGGGCGGCCTCGCAGGCCGGTATCACGATGCTGGCGATCGCCGGCGCAGTCCATAACGCGGTATTCGCGGCCAGCTCGTTCAGCGCGGCAAGAAAGCGCCCAGCGGCGTCGTCGCGGCCGGTCGCGGCCAGCGCCAGCATCAGATGCGGCACCAGCAGCAGGTGCCCGGCGTCGCCAATGCGCGCTTCAGCCTTGTCGGCCAGTTCGTCCCAGCGGTTCCCGGCATCGAGCCCGAGCAGTTCCAACCGCCACAACAGCGCCGTCGCATTCTGCAGATCGACGTAATGATCCGGCGCCGCCTTGGTCAGCGGATCGTCGAAGTTCCGCACATTGATGTCATAGCTCGCCAGCACCGCGTCGCGTTCGCCGAGATCGAGTTCCATCAGCGTGCGATGCCACCACAGGTGATGGATCAGGTTGTTGCCGGCCGACCAGTTGGGGATTTGCGCCTGTAGCCAGTCGCAGCCTTCGCGGGGACGATAAGCCATCTCCATGATGTGCGCCTTGACGTGATGCGCGAAGTAATTGGCCGGATCGCGCTGCCACGCCGCATCGACGGCACGCTCGGCGCCGTCATAGTCGCCGGTTTCCTCGTGCGCGAACGCCCAAACGCACTGCATCATGTCGTAGCCAGGCATATCAGCCGGCCACAGCGGTGCGATGCGATCTGCCTGTTCGCGAATCTTTGCTGTTTGGCCGTGGCGGAACCAGGTGGTGTCGCAGATGCGCAGCGCCAGCAGGTCGGTCGGGGTGTCGTCCAGGATCCGCCGCCAGATCGCGAATGATTTGTCGAGTTCGCCATTTGCCCATGCGGCGAATGCAGCCACGTGCTGTTGTTCGCGCGGCGTCGTGGCGCCATTGGCCGCTGCGAGCGCGGCGGCGATCTGCGGCCCATAGGCTGGGTTCGCCGCGCTGAGCAGCAGGTAGCCCTTCAGGCAGTGCGCCATGGCGAAGCCCGGATCTGCTTCGATCGCCTTGCCGGCCAGCGCCATCGTGTCGATGTGGTATTTCAGGTAGTGCTCGACCGAGCGGTCAAACAGGCGGACCGCCTCGTCGCTGTCGGTGGAAAGCGGCAGTCCGCGTTCGTCCAGCTTCATGATGTGCCGATCCTCAATCTGTTGCCGGCGTCGCCGCCCAGTGCGTTGCGCAGCGCGGTGAGCGCAGCGACGATGGAAGGCAACGCGCGCGGCGAACGGCCCGGACGGTGCAGCAGCCAGCGCACCGGGAGCTTATCACCGGCTGCGCGTTCCAGGCGGAAAGTGGCTTCCGCCGTGGCGACCTCGATCATGCCGCCGGCCACGTCCACCTTGGCGGCGACGTCCCATAGCGCACAGCAATCGACCAGCAACATACGCAGTTCCGCGGCGGTCACAGTTGCTGAATACCCTCCGTGATGACCGATTGTACGGCGCCCCGGCGGCAGGGCAACCGCCTCGGCGCCTGGCGCATAGCGGCCATGACTTGCATCATGCAAGCTGCTCCGATATCTGGGCTTGCATCATGCAAGTCAGGTTAGGTCCAGGTCATGCAACGTAAGAGCTTCGGCGACATGCGATGCCCGATCGCCCGCAGCCTGGAGCGCGTCGGCGAGTGGTGGAGCATCCTGATCCTGCGTGACGCCTTCAAGGGGTTGAGCCGGTTCGACCAGTTCCAGGAAAGCCTGGGCATCGCGCCGAACATCCTGACCCGCCGGCTCAGTGCACTGGTCGAGTCCGGTTTGTTGGAACGCCGCGCCTACAGCGAGCGCCCGCTTCGCCACGAATACGTGCTGACCGAGCGCGGCCGCGACTTCCGCCCCGTGCTCTGGTCGCTCCTGGCCTGGGGCAACAAGCATTTCGCGCCCGAAGGCCCCAGCGTCATCGTCGTGGACAGCGAGACCGGCGAGCCTGCCGAACCGATCCTGGTCGATCGAAAGAGCGGCCGGGTGCTGGCGGAACCTGGCTTCCGCTCGAAGACCATCCGCAACGGAGACCACCCATGAGCGCCCATGTGGCCGAGCGGGATGTGCTCGCCCCACCCGCGCGCAAGCTGCGCCTGCCGGTCCGGCAGCTTGCCATGGCCGGAGTGGCATTGCTCGCCGCCGCCGCTGCCGCGGGATACGGCCACCATTGGTGGACCGTCGGGCGCTTCATCGAAACGACCGACGACGCCTATGTCGGCGGCGACGTCACGGTGATCGCGCCTCAGGTTGCCGGCTTCATCGCCCAGGTGGCGGTGACCGACAATCAGTCCGTCCATGCCGGCGACCTGCTGGTGAAGTTGAATCAACGCGACTATGGCGCGGCGCTGGCGAAGGCAGCCGCGGCCGTCGCCGGGCAGCAGGCGACGCTGGCCAACCTCGCGGCAAACCGCAGCCTGCAGGAAGCCGTGGTCGCCGAGGCCCAGGCCGAACTGACCGCCACCGCTGCCGAAATCACCCGCAGCAAAAGCGATGTCGATCGGTATCGCGAACTCGCGCAGACCCAAGCCGCCTCGGTGCAACGCTTTCAGCAGGCGGATGCCGACTACCGGAAGGCCCTGGCAGCCGACGCCAGGGCGCGCGCGGCACTGCTCGCCGCGCAGCGCCAGCTTGACGTGATCGACACCCAGCGTGTGCAGACTGAAGCAGCGCTGGCCGGGGCGGTCGCCGATCGGGAAACCGCACAGCTCAATCTCGGCTACACCGAATTGCGCGCTCCGATCGACGGCACCGTGGGCAACCGCAGTGCCCGTGTCGGCGCCTATGCCACAGTCGGTTCGCAGCTCATCTCGCTGGTGCCGGCGCACGGGCTGTGGGTCGACGCCAATTTCAAGGAGAACCAGCTCGCCCGCATGCGTCCGGGACAGCCGGCGACAATCTCGGTCGACGTGTTGCCGGACCAGGTGCTGCATGGCCGTGTCATCAGCCTGGCGCCGGCCACTGGCGCGGTGTTCAGTGTACTGCCGCCGGAGAACGCGACCGGCAACTTCACCAAGATCGTGCAGCGCGTGCCGGTGCGTATCGAGCTCGATGGCGATACGGCATCGTTCGGTCTGTTGCGGCCCGGCCTGTCCGTCACGGCGAACGTTGACGAACGCGCGCCATGAGCGCGACCACGGCCGATATCCGCCTTGCGCCCGCCGACATCTCGATGGCGGCCAAGGTGGTCGCCTTCGCAAGCATGAGTATCGGCTTCTTCATCGCGCTGCTGGACATTCAAATCGTCTCCGCGTCGCTGGCTGATATCGGCGGCGGCCTGTCCGCCGGCGCCGATGAGATCGCCTGGGTGCAGACCAGCTATCTGATCGCCGAGATCGTGGTGATCCCTCTGTCCGGTTGGCTGTCGCGAGTCATGTCAACGCGCTGGCTGTTCTGTGCTTCCGCCGTGGGGTTCACCATTACCAGCCTGTTGTGCGGCTGGGCCTGGGACATCCAGAGCATGATCGCGTTCCGCGCGCTGCAAGGCTTTCTCGGCGGCTCGATGATCCCCACGGTGTTCACCACCGCGTTCATCTATTTCAACAACCAGCAGCGCGTCATAGCCGCGGCCACCATCGGCTGCATTTCCTCACTGGCACCGACGCTCGGCCCCACCATCGGCGGCTGGATCACCGACAATTACTCCTGGCATTGGCTGTTCTTCATCAACCTGGTGCCGGGCGTCTTCGTCTCCATCGTCGTGCCCATGTTGGTGCGTGTCGATCGGCCAAATCTTTCGCTGCTGCGTGGTGCCGACTATTTCGGCATGGTGCTGATGGCGCTGTTCCTCGGCTGTCTGGAATACACGCTGGAGGAAGGTCCTCGCTGGGACTGGTTCGGCGACGACACCATCCGCGCGACCGCCTGGATATCTGGCGTGGCCGGCGTTGCGTTCATCTGGCGCAGCCTTGTGCATCCTGCTCCTGTCGTTGATCTGCGTGCGCTGACCAACCGCAACTTTTCTGTTGGCTGCTTCCTGTCGTTCATCACCGGTATCGGCATCTTCGCCACGATCTATCTGACGCCGCTGTTCCTCGGCCGTGTGCGCGGCTTCAGCGCCTTGCAGATCGGTGAGGCGGTATTCACCACCGGTGTCTTCCAGGTGTGCGCGATCCCACTGTACACGATACTCGCGCGGCGCATCGACCTGCGCTGGCTGATGCTGTTCGGCTTTGCCTGCTTCGCCGCCAGCATGTGGAACTTCACACCGATCACGCATGACTGGGGTGGACGCGAATTGCTGCTGCCGCAGGCATTCCGCGGCTTCTCGCAGCAGTTCGCCGTGGCCCCTACGGTGTCGCTCACACTCGGTGGGCTGGCGCCCGACCGGCTGAAGTTCGCATCCGGCCTGTTCAATCTTATGCGCAATCTCGGCGGCGCCATCGGCATCGCTGCCTGCGGCACGATCCTGAACGACCGCACCAATCTGCATTTCCTGCGTCTCGCCGAACATCTGACCAGCAGCAATCCGGCAATGCTGCAGTTGCTGCACCATGTCGGCGCCGCCAACACCGCGGCCAATGGCGGCGACGCGGTGCAGGGCCATGCGGCGGCGCTACGGATGCTCTGGTCACTCACGCTGCGCGAAGCGCAGACCCAGACCTTTGCCGACGCTTTCTACGTCATCGCGCTTTGCTTTGTCGTCGCGATGCCGCTGGTGCCGCTGATGCGCAAGCTGGCAACGCCCCCCAAACCGTCGGCGGACGCACATTGAATGGAGGCCTCGATGCCACAGCTTCATGCAACAGCGGCGATCATCGGCGCCGGCGATTTCATTGGCAGCGCGATTGCCCGGAAGTTCGCGGCCAATGGCTTCACCGTCTTTGCCGGACGGCGCAATGGCGACAAACTTGCCTCACTGGTAAACGCAGCCGAGGCACAGGGCCAGCACATCATCGCCCGTTCTGTCGACGCGCGTCAGGAAGATGCCATCACGGCATTTCTTCGCGAGGCCGACGAATACGCCCCGCTCCAAGTCTGTATCTTCAATGCCGGCGCCAACGTGAACTTCCCACTGCTCGATACGACAGAGCGTGTGTTCCGCAAGGTTTGGGAAATGGCGTGCTATGCCGGCTTTCTGGCCGGCCGGGAAGCAGCGCGGCTGATGCTGCCGCATGGCCAGGGCGCGATCTTCTTCACCGGCGCGACAGCCAGCTTGCGTGGCGGCGTTGGCTATTCGGCATTCGCTTCAGCCAAGGCCGGTTTGCGTGCCGTGGCGCAGAGCGCGGCGCGCGAGCTTGGTCCGCGGAATATCCACGTGGCGCATCTGGTAATCGACGCCGGCGTCGATACTGCCTGGGTGCGCGATCGCATCAGGCAGCGCGAAGGCGACGACGCACTTGGCAATCTCGCGCCCGGCCGGCTCATGCGGCCGGAGTTGGTGGCAGAGGCGTACTGGCAACTCTACCAGCAGCCGCGCGATGCGTGGACGTTCGAGATGGACATCCGGCCGTTCGGAGAAAAATGGTGAGCAGCATGCCAAAGGTTGAGTTCCACTTCGATTTTGGCAGTCCCAATGCCTACCTGAGTCACCTTGTCATTCCCGATATCGAGCGCCGCACCGGAGCACGCTTCGAATACGTGCCGATACTACTGGGTGGCGTGTTCAAGCTGACCAACAATCGCTCGCCCGCGGAAAGTCTTGCCGGAATCAGCAACAAACCGGAGTACCAGCGGCTGGAAACGGAACGCTTCGTTCGCCATCACCGCATCACACGCTATGTCCGTAACCCGTTCTTCCCGGTGAACACGTTGGTGCTGATGCGCGGTGCGGTGGCGGCCCGCAAGCTCGGCGTCTTCGAGCGCTATGTGGACGCGATGTTCGCCCACATGTGGGCGGAGCCTAAGAAGCTGGATGACCCTGATGTGCTGCGCGCAGCGCTGACCGAGTCGGGGTTCGACCTGCGGATACTGGAGGCCGCACAGGAGTCCGAACTGAAAAACCAGTTGCTTATGAACACTCAGCGTTCGGTCGAACGCGGCACATTCGGTGCACCGACCTTCTTCGTTGGTGACGAAATCTTCTTTGGCAAGGATCGCTTACGCGATGTCGAGGAGACCATCGTCGAGGCCCGGATCGCGCCCGGCTAATCCGCGGCGAGGCGCTGTGCGTTGGATTCCTTGATCGAGACGCGCCAGTGGATGCGGTCTTCCTGCGGCGGATAGTCACCCGCGGCGCGGTGGTACGAACAGCGGTTATCCCAGATCACGATGTCGCCGACACGCCATTTGTGACGATATTCAGCGTCGGGCTGGATCATGTGGTGCTCCAGCTCATCGATCAAATCGTCGCTCTCGCCCTGGATCGATTCGATCTTGCCCGGATCGAAATACAGTGACTTGCGTCCGGTCTCCGGATGCGTGCGCACGATCGGATGGTAAACCGGCTGCCAGTCGCGGTCCTCCGGATTGAGCAGTTCGCGCTTCTTGGCGCGGCCGCCGTAGGTGAAGGCGCCGAGCTTGCCTTCCAGCCGCTGCTTCAGCGTCTCGGGCAAAGCCGCGTAAGCCGCATAGCCATTGGCAAACAGAGTGTCCCCGCCAGTGCTGGGGATCGCCAACGCGTAAAGCTGCGTCGCCTTGAAGGGATCTGCGTCGTAAGCGCCATCGGTGTGCCAGCCTTCAGCGCCGCGTCGGTAGATCGCGTCGATCAGCTTTCCCTCGGCATCGAACTTATTGGTGCCGAGCAGGGTGATCTCGGGGATGTCCGGGTGACGGGTGGTTTTGGAAGGATGCGGCACGACCAGGCCGAAGCGGCGGCTGTATTGCAAGAACTCCTCGATCGTGAGCTCCTGGTCGCGCACCACCATGACATTGTGATCCATCCACGCTTGGTAGATCGGCGCGAAGCCGGCATCGTCCAGAGTCTTCACATCGACGCCCGTGACCTCGACGCCGATCTGCGGCCCCATGCGACGGATTTGCACCACGGCTTGTTCCTCCTGGTGCGACGGTAGAGAGCGCACGGAACAGCGTCAAATTGGCAGCATGGCAAAGCCGCCTCTATACTGGCACAGCAGTTTCGGGAGGAGCGGATGCATCTGTTCCAGCAACACGCGGTGCGGGATGCCGCGGCGGCGAGCGCTACGGTTCCCGTGATCGACTATGGCCCGTATTTCGCCGGCGAGCCTGGCGCGTTGGAGCGCTTGGCGGTCGATGTGCGTCATGCCTGCGAGACGATCGGGTTCTTCTATGCGCTGAACCATGGGGTGCCGCAGGCGATTATCGATCGCGGCTTCGAGGCGTCTCGGCGTTTCCATGCGCTGCCGCTGGAGAAAAAGCTGCAGCTCCAGTTGAACCAGAACAACATTGGCTACATGCCGATGAACACCTCGGTGCAGGCAGCGTCCACGGTTCACAAGGCGACCAAGCCGAATCAGAACGAGAGCTTTTTCGTCAGCCACGATCGTGCGGCCGATCATCCGGACGTGCGGGCGGGAAAGCCGCTGCGCGGCCGCAACCAGTGGCCGGAGGCGGAGCCGGATTTGCGCGCCGACATGATGGCGTATTTCCGCGCGCTCAACGCGATGTGCGACCGGATGCTGCCAGCGTTCGCCGTGGCGCTGGACATGCCGGCGGACTTCTTTGCGCCGTTCTTCGCCAACGAATGCCACGCCAATCTGCGTTTCCTGCATTACCCGCCACAGGCCGACATGAGCGAGAATACGTTTGGCACGGCGCCGCACACAGACAACAGCTTCATGACCGCATTGGCGCGCACCGACGTGCCGGGCTTGGCGATTCGGCTGTCGAACGGCGAGTGGTTCCCGCCGCCGGTGATCCCCGGCACGTTCCTGATCAACCTGGGCAACATCATGCGGCGCTGGTCCAACGACCGTTTCCTGTCCACCCCCCATGGCGTGATCAATGAATCCGGCACCGATCGCTACTCGATCGCTTACTTCCACAGTCCCAACGTGGATGCGGTGATCGAATGCCTGCCGAGTTGCATCTCAGCCGGCAATCCGCCGCGTTACCCGAGTGCTGTGTACCGTGACCTGGTACTGGCGTTCTACCGCGCGAACTATTTCCACCAGCAAGGCCATAAGTCGGAGGCCGCGAAGTTGGCCGCCGCCGAATAAGGAAGCAATGCAACGATGAAAGTCTATGAAGCGATTGCGCAATCTTTGATCGCCGAGGGGGTGACAGACTTTTTTGGCCTGATGGGCGACGGCAACATGTGGCTGTGGGGCGCGCTATGTCGCAATCCGTCAGTGAAGCCGTACAGCGCGCGGCATGAATTGATGGCGGTATCGATGGCTGACGGTTATTCGCGCACCACCGGCAAAATCGGCGTCGCCATGGTGACCTGCGGACCGGGACTGACGCAGTGCGGCACCTCGTTGATCGCGGCGTATCGTGGCAAGACGCCACTGGTATTGGTGGCGGGCGAAATCGAGGCGGGTGCGAAGAACCGCACGCAGTCGATGGACCAGCGGCGCTTTGTCGAGGCCAGCAGTGCGCGATTCCATACCATCACCAGCATCGACAACATGGCGGAGGAGATCGCCGAAGCGTTCTATGCCGCGCGCATGTATCGCGGGCCGGTGGTGCTGAACCTGCCGATGGATCTGCAGGAAGACGACTTCGACTGGGATTACGACTATCGGCCATCCACGCAGTTCCTGCCGCCTCGGGTGGAGACGCCGAGCCCGGACCTCCTGGCGCCGGTTATCGAGAAGCTGATCGCCGCCGAACGGCCAGTAATCGTCGCGGGACGCGGCGCACGAGCCGCGAACGCGAAGGACGAACTAATAAAGCTGGCGGATCGCACCGGCGCGCTGCTGGCGACGTCGTTGCAGAACAAGGGGTATTTCGCCGGCCAGGCTTGGGATATCGGCATCGCCGGCGCCTTCGCCTCTGCTCCCTCCGAGCAGTTGCTGGCGGACGCGGACTTCGTGCTCGGTGTGGGCGCCGAGCTTGGCTACTATACGACCGAAGGCGGGTTGCTGTTTCCCTCGGCGGAAGTGGCGCGCATCGACATCAAGCCGATGCCCGAGGAAATCGGCGTGATCCCGGGCCTGTATGTGCAAGGCGATGCACGCAAGGCGGTGGCGGCGATCAACGAAGCGCTGGAAGCGCGCCAGGTGCGCAAAGAGGGCCTGCGCACCGCGGCGACGCGCGCGGTGCTGGAGGCGCCGGCGCATCGGTTCGAGGCACCGGCGGATGGGTTCGATCCACGCGTGCTGGCTCGCAATCTTGGCGCGGCGCTGCCGAAGGGTGCGTTGTTCACCTGCGGCGCCGGACATTTCTTCTCGTGGATCGGCATGTATACACCGCTGCCGGAGGGCGTGGAGATCCAGGTACCTGGTACGGGTTCGGTGCGGTGGGCCAGGGGATTGGCGTCGCCATCGGTACCGGTGCGGGCAATCCAGGGCGGCAGCACGTCGCGGTGGAAGGCGACGGCAGCCTGCTGTTCAACATCCAGGAGCTGGAAACCATCGCGCGGCATAAGATGCAGATGGTGCTGATCGTATGGAACGATGCCGGCTACGGCGCCGAGGTTCACAAGCTGGTGGCGAAGGGCTTCGACGAAAAGCTGGCGCAATGGGAGTCGCCGAATTTCGTGGCGATCGCCAAGGCATTCGGTGGTGATGGCGTGCTGCTGAAAGATCCGTCGGAACTCGGCGCCGCAGTGGCCGAGGGACTGCGCAAAGGCGGGTTGTACCTGATCGATGCACGGGTGTCTCCGAGCACACCGACCGATCCATATGCCAAGGTGCATTTCGGCCGCGAGAGCCATGCGCCGCTGCTTCAGCCTGTACAGTGATGCATTTCGACGGCGAGTTCAGTGTTCCTGGACGCCCGGATGACGTGATCCGCCGATTTGCGGATGTCGAGCGGATGACTCGCTGCATGCCAGGCGCGGTGATCGAAGGCCGCGACGATGAAGGCAATTACCTGGGCGGAATGCTGGTCGCATTCGGGCCGAAGAAGATCAAGTTCCGTGGCAAGGTTTCGGTGGAGACAGACTTCGCGGCGCACACCGGTTCGCTGCGTGGACGCGGTGCAGCGGACATGCGGGCCGCTCGCATCGAAGTGCGCATCGCCTATGCATTACGCGACGATCCAGCGGCGGCTGGCAGCACGCTGGTGACGCTGAACTCTGATGCGGAACTGGGCGGCGTGCTGGCGGACTTCGCGCGCACCGGCGGCGTGCCGTTCGCCAATGCGCTGATGGCGGATTTCTCCAAGCGTGTAGCAGCGGAGTTTGCCAGTGACGCGCCGGCGGCACCGCCGGCGACGGAGCCGGTGCCGCTGGCTGCGCATGGGCTGCTCTGGCAGGTGATCAAGATGAAGCTGGCGCGGCTGGCGCATTGGCTTGGCTTCGCGCGGGCCTGAGCATGGACGCTGATTATATTGTCGTCGGCGCGGGATCCGCGGGCTGCGTTATCGCCAGCCGGCTCAGCGAAACCGGCGCGAGCGTGACGCTGCTGGAGGCGGGGCCGCGCGATTGGCTTCCGTGGATCCACATTCCGGCCGGCGTGTTGAAGCTGCTGCATCATCCTGTGGTGAACTGGAACTATTCATCGGAGCCGGAGGAAGGCACAGCCGGGCGCTCGATCCATTGGCCGCGCGGCAAGGTGCTCGGCGGATCGAGTTCGATCAACGGCATGCTGTATGTGCGCGGCAATCCGGCTGACTTTGACGGCTGGGCGCAGATGGGTTGCCGCGGCTGGAGTTTCGACGATGTGCTGCCCTATTTCCGCAAGTCGGAGCATTACGTGCAGGGCGGTGACCCGGAGTTTCGCGGCAAGGGCGGTCCGCTGCGCGTCGAGGACTACCGCACGATCCTGCCGCTGACGCATCGTTTCGTCGAAGCCGCGCAGCAGGTGGGCTTTCCATTGAGCAGTGACCTGAACGGCGCAATGCAGGAAGGCGTTGGCTATTCGCAGATGACGCGCAAGGGACGCTTCCGCGGTTCGACCGCGCGCACCTTCCTGGCCGAAGCGAAGAGCCGCGCGAACCTGCGTATCGAGACCGACTCGGTGGCGACGCGTCTGCTGATGGAGGGACGGAACTGTGTCGGCGTGGCGTTTCGCCAGCGCGGCATGGATCGCGAGGCGCGCGCAACGCGCGAGGTGATCCTGTGCGGCGGCGCGGTGAATTCGCCACATCTTTTGCAGATTTCCGGTATCGGCCCGGCGGATCACCTGCAATCCATCGGCGTCGCCGTGGTGCATCATCTGCCCGGCGTCGGCGCCAATCTGCAGGACCACTACGTAGCGCGGGTATCGCATCGCGCGCGCGAGGCGGTGTCGATCAACCAGTTGGCGCATGGCACGCGGCTGGCGGCAGAGGCGGTCCGCTTCTTCGCGACTGGGCGCGGCGCGTTGACCTTTGGCGTGACCAGCGCGCAGGTGTTCTGCCGCTCGCGCGCGGAACTTGCCAGTCCTGACCTGCAACTTCTGTTCACGCCAGCCAGCTACGACCCCTCGCGGTTCGGTCAATTGGAGCTCGAGGCCGGCATGACCGTGGCGGTGTGTCCGGTGCGGCCGGACAGCCGTGGCACGATCATGGCGAAATCGGCCGATCCCTTTGAAGCGCCGGCGATCGTACCGAACTATCTGTCCGATCCGAATGACCAGCGCGTGCTGAATGCGGGGATGCGGATCACGCGCAACATCTTTGCCGCGCCGGCGATTGCGCGGCACAGCGTGGTGGAGACCGTGCCGGGGCCAAACGTGTCGTCCGACGAAGAGCTGGCAGAATACGCGCGTAGCTACGGAACGACGATATTCCATCCCGTCGGCACGTGCCGGATGGGTGAAGGGTCCAGCGCGGTGGTCGACGCACGGCTGCGCGTACATGGCATTGGCGGGCTGCGCGTGATCGATGCGTCGGTGATGCCGACGTTGACCACCGGAAATACGAATGCGCCGACGATTATGATCGCCGAGAAAGGGGCGGCGATGCTACGGGAGGATGCGGCCTAGCTGCCTTGTGGCCAGGGCCGGGGATGGTAGGCGCTGTCCCAGAACAGATACTCGTACTGAGTGCAGCGAATGAAGGCGGTCATCATGCGAGACTGGATCGCTGACGTGGTCGCTGCGGCGGCGCGATCGGTAATGGCGATGACGTTGCGCACCGCCTCACCGAATGCGTCGTCGGCATAGGTGTCGATCCAGGCACGATAGGGATTGTCGGTGGCGGCCTGCTTCGCGATGCGCGTGCCAACATCCCAGTATATCCAGAAGCACGGCAGCAGCGCCGCGACCAGAACTTCCCACGGGTCGTGATACGCCGTGGCGAGCAGGAAACTGGTGTAGCCCAGGCAGTCAGGTGAAGGTTCCGCGTTCGCCACGCGCGCGGGGTTAACACCGAATTCGGTCAGATAGCGTTCATGCAAGGCCTGTTCGACAGCGACCGCCTCGATGGCGCAGGCACCGAAGGCACGCAGGGTTTCGCCGTCGGGTCCACGCGCGCCGGCCATCGCGAGCACGCGCGAATACTGCGCGAGGTACAGCGCATCCTGTACGATATAGCCCTGGAAGCGGTCGCGGCTGAGCGTGCCGCTGGAGAGCTCGGTGTTGAACGGCAGGGTATCGATCGCCTTGCGCAGGTTTGCAGTGCGCTGCCAGGCAGCTTCAGAGAATGATGTCATGATGTCCTCGCATGAATGGCGCGCCAGACGCTTTCGGAAGTAACCGGCATTTCCAGGTGCATCACGCCGAAGTCGGCCAGTGCATCCACCACGGCGTTGACCACGGCGGCAAGCGCCGGCGTGGTGCCGCCTTCGCCGGCGGGACGGAGGCCGAGCGGGTGGGTCGGTGAGGGGACCTCGCTGAGTTCGGTGGTATAGCTTGGCACCTCATCGGCGTGCGCGATCGCGTAGTCCATCAGCGAGCCGGACAGAATCTGCCCGGATTGCGGATCGTACCACACACGCTCAAACAACGCCTGACCGATGCCATGCGCGATGCCGCCGTGCACCTGTCCATGCACGATCATCGGATTCACCGCGCGCCCGACATCGTCGACCGCGGAATAGCGTGCGATCTGCACGACGCCGGTGTCGGGATCGACTTCCACTTCGCAGACATGGCAGCCATAGGGAAACGCCGCGAGCGTGATGGTCTCATCGCCGATGCCATCCAGCCGCTCATTCTGCTTCTCGGCGACAGCCGCGACCTCGAAGATGCCAATGGAGCGGTCGGTGCCTTTGACCGTGAAGCGGCCCGATTTGAATTCGATATCGGCGGCAGCGGTCTCCAGTGCGTCGCTGGCGATCCGGATGCCCTTGGCGATGATCTCGTCGGAGGCCTTCAGCATCACGATGCTGCCGAGCCGGAGCGCACGGCCGGAATGCGACCCGCCACCGACGGAGACACGGTTGGTATCGCCTTGCACCAGTGCAACGCTGTCGGCTGGGACACCAAGCCACTCGCTGACAAGCTGGGCGAAGCTGGTCTCGTGACCTTGGCCGCTGGACACGGTGCCGATGACGAGTTCCACCGTGCCATTCGGCGACACGGTGATCTCGGCGCGTTCGCGCGGCACGCCGGTGGCGGTATCGACATAGTTGGCGACGCCAATGCCTCGGCATTTGCCTCGCTGCCGTGCTTCTTCGCGGCGCGCGGCAATGCCAGGCCAGTCGCCGAGCGACAGCACGCGCTCCATCACTGCGTGATAGGTGCCGCTGTCGTATTCCAGTCCAAAAGGATTGCGATATGGCATGGCAGATTCCGGCACCAGGTTGCGGCGGCGCAGTTCGATCCGGTCGAAGCCGCATTGCCGCGCGGCGATGTCGATCAGCCGCTCGACCACGAACATCGCTTCCGGCCGGCCGGAGCTGCGATAGGGCCGTGTCGGCAGCGTGTTGGTAAGTGTGGCGCGGGCGCGAAAATGCACCGCTGGCACGTGGTAGATGCTGGTCATGATCTCCACGCCCTTGTGCAGCGGACCGAACGACACCGGATAGGCGCCGCTGTCCACCATGTTGGTGCCCCGCATCGCCAGGAAGGTGCCGTCGCGATCCAGCGCCAGTTCGGCGTCGGCGGTCAGATCGCGCGCCTGATAGTCACAGAGAAACGCCTCGCTGCGTTCGCAGGTCCATTTCACCGCACGGCCAACGCGCTTCGCCGCCCATGCAACCAATGCGAACTCCGGATTGGATGCGCCACGCGTGCCGAAATTGCCGCCGACATCATGCATCACCATGCGTACCGCGTCATCGGACACGCCGAGCACGACCGCCAAGTCGTGGCGCGGCCGCACCGCCCCGCCGGCGCCGGCATGCAGCGTGTAGCACCCGCTCGCGGCATCGTATTCACCGACGGCAGCCCGCGGCTCCATGGTGACGCCGGCGATGCGCTGCACCGAGGTGGAGAGACACACGACATGCGCGGCAGTGGCGAAGGCTGCGTTGGCCGCCGAGGCGTTGCCGACAGTGGCGTCAAGCGCGAGGTTCGAATTGGCGTCCGACCAGGTGCGTGGCGCCCCATCGGCGACGGCAGCACGGGAGCGCACCACCGCGGGCAGTTCGGCATAGTCCACCACAACTAGTTCGGCGGCATCCTTGGCGGCGGCGCGGCTGGTGGCGACCACCATCGCTACAATGTCTCCAACGTGGTGCACCTCATGCGCCGCCATCGGATAGTGCGGTGGAATGAACGGCGGCGAGCCATCGCTGTTATCGAGCGCGATATCGGCGGGATGGCCGGTGCGCACCGCGTGCGGTATCGGATTCAGGCCATCGGCCAGCATGTCCCGTCCGGTGAGTACCGCCAGCACGCCGGGGGCCGCGAGCGCGGCCGCCGCATCGGTGGAGCGGAGCTCGGCGTGGGCGTGCGGCGAGCGGACCATCACGGCATGGCACTGGCCCGGGACGTTGACGTCGTCGCTGTAGCGCCCGCGGCCGGTGAGCAGCCGTAGATCCTCTCTGCGCCGCAGCGACTGTCCGATCATCCCACGCCTCCCAACGCGTGCCGCACCGTGGCTGATGGCAATGTCGCGATCAAGCGCATGGTGATTGCCGAACCTTGGGCGGTCGTTTAGCGTGCACGCCCCGGAGAAATCGGGAGACCTCTATCATCGAAACGGGTCATCGCACCGATCCTGCAGCCGCGATCCCTGTTTTTGACGGGGCGGTCATCCTGAATGTGCTGCATCGGACCACGTATCGCTACCGGCGTCCCGTGGAGTTCGGTGAGCATCGTCTGATGTTCCGCCCCCGCGACAGCCATGACCTGCGACTGCTGGATACATCACTGCTGATCCGGCCGGCGGCGAGTGTGCGCTGGCTGCACGACGTCTTCGGCAACTCGGTGGCGATCGCACGGTTCAGTGCGCCCGCGGCGGAGTTGGTGCTGGAATCGTCGTTCAGCGTGCAGCACTACCCGATCGAGGCGCAGGAGATCGAGCTGGAGCCCTACGCCCAGCGCTATCCCTTCAGCTACGCGAGCCATGAGGTGCTGGACCTCGGCCATTGCAACGAGCGGCACTATCCTGATCCGGAGGGACTCGTCGCAAACTGGGCGCGCGAAATGCTCGATGCGCGGGGCGAGGCGGACACGCTCGATCTGCTCATGGCCATGACGCGGCGGATCCGCGACGAGTTCAGCTATATTCGGCGCGGCGAGGTTGGCACGCGCTCTCCGCTCGGCACGTTGGAACTGCGCAGCGGCACCTGCCGCGACTACGCCCTGCTGATGATGGAGGCGGTACGCAGCCTGGGCTTCGCGGCGCGCTTCGTCACCGGCTATCTATATGATGCGTCGCTGATCGCCGAAGGCGACAACAAGCTGGTGGGCGGCGGCGAGACGCATGCATGGCTACAGGTGTATCTACCTGGCGCCGGATGGGTGGAATTCGATCCGACCAATGCGCTGATCGCCGGACGCAACCTGATCCGCGTCGCGGTGGCGCGTGACCCGTCGCAGGCGATTCCGTTGAGCGGTACGTTCTATGGCGTGCGCGAAGACGATCTGGGCATGGACGTGGAAGTTGAAGTGAGCGCGCAGCCTGCGGCGAATTAGGAATTGGAATCGCAGGTGCATGCTAATCAAAGTCATCTTGCCTTGCTCGGAGCACCACGCAGAAAACCTGCGTGCACCCGCGCGAATCTGCGGTTCCAATCTTCCTTAGCCACCACAGAGATGCGTCGTGATGTCATCGTGCAGCGCGGCAACTTCGCGTTGCACCCAGTCGAGGAACGGCGACAATCCGCGTTGCAGGATCACCTCGATCGGTTGACTGGCCAGCATTGTGCGCAAGTGATCGAGGCGCGCCAGCGGAGCGGCACAGCCACGCAGATGATAGCGGGTGCGAAGCTGGGTCAGATGCCAATCCGCCTGCGCCAGATTCAGTCCGGCGGAACGTGGAAAGGCGCCGTGCAGCAGCAGAAAGCCGGCAACCTCACGTGGCACATAGCCATGCGGGTATTCGCGGCGGTAGGCGTGATAGCCGGCGGCGGCGCGCAGCAGTTCGTTCCATTCGCCGGCGTCAATCGCCGCATCTGACGCTGTCGCCGGCATCAGCGCGTTGAACTTCGTGTCGATCAACCGGGTGATCTGATCGGCGCGTTCAAGATGGCGGCCGAGCATGTAAAAGTGCCAGCATTGGTCGCGATAGAACGTGCCCTCAGTGATGCCGGTGTGCGCCTGGACGCCTTCCTTCAGCATCGCGCACACGCCGGATAGTTGTTCGGCCGCTGTGTCGGCTTCGGACAACGCACGGATGCGGCTGTGGAACACGTTGATCTGCAGCCACATCTCGGTGGAGATCAGCGCTCGCAAGGTGCGAGCGTTCTCGCGCGCATGACTGATCGCAGCCCACACCGAAGCCGAGCTTGACGCATCGAGCAGATAGAAACGCGCGACAGCCCTGGCCTCGGGTGCCGCGTGGTTGGCGAAAAAGCCTTCCTCGTCGCCGTTGATGCGCAGCAGCGACAGCCAGTTGCGGCCACCTTCCCCTTCACGAGCGAAGGTCCTGGTGACGTCGAGTAGCCGCGCCAGATTCTCAATGCGCTCCATGTACCGCGCGAGCCACAGCGCACTGCCGGCATGGCGAGCGATCAGGTGCCTTGTGGCGGACGACGTCTCGCTCACGCCAGCACCCAGGTGTCCTTGGAACCACCGCCCTGCGACGAGTTCACCACCAGCGAGCCCGGCCGTAGCGCGACGCGCGACAGGCCGCCGGGCAGCACCCAGGTGTCTCGCCCGGTGATGGCGAAGGGCCGCAGATCGACGTGTCGCGGCATGATGCCGTCGTCACACAGCGTCGGGCTCACCGAGAGGCGGATCATCGGCTGGCTGATGTAATTCGCCGGATCGGCTTGCAGCTTGGCGCGGAATTCTTCGAGCTCCACTTTGCTGGCATGCGGTCCGATCAACAGGCCGTAGCCGCCGGACTCGGCGACCGGCTTCACCACCAATTCGTGTAGATGTGCCAGTGTATACGCAAGGCCGTCAGGTTCGGCGCAGCTTCGCGTATCAACGTCGGGCAGGATCGCATCCTCGCCGAGGTAGTAGCGGATGATGCGAGGCATATAAGCGTACACCGCCTTGTCGTCGGCCACCCCAGTGCCAACGGCGTTGGCGATGGAAACGGCGCCGCGGCGCCAGGCCTCCATCAGGCCGCGCACGCCCAGCTGACTGTCGGGGCGAAAGGCGTCGGGATCGAGGAAGTCGTCGTTCAACCGGCGGTAGATCGTGTGCACCGGCGCGAGGCCAGCGGTGGTGTGCATCCACACTTGTCCGTCCTCGACCAACAGGTCCTGGCCCTCGACCAGCGGCACGCCCATCTCGCGCGCGAGGAACACATGCTCGAAATAGGCGGAATTGAAGATGCCGGGTGAGAGCAGCACGACCTGTGGATCGCTGATGCCGCTGGGTGCGATTTCGGCCATGGCGCGGTGCAGGCGCAGGCCGTACTCGTCCACACTGCGCACCCGCAACCCTGCCATGATATCGGACAACACGCGCAGCGTCATGTGGCGGTTCTCCACCACGTAGGCCACGCCGGACGGCGTGCGGGCATTGTCCTCCAACACCATGAAGCGGCCGGTGTCGTCGCGGATGATGTCGGTGCCGCAAACGTGCACATAGGTTCCGTGCGGCGGATCGAAGCCGACCATCGCCTCAGAGTAAGCGGCATTGCCGAGCACGAGTTCGCGCGGCACCACGCCGTCCGCCAAGATCCTCCGGTCGTGATAGATGTCGTGCAGGAACAGGTTGAGTGCGCGCACGCGTTGAGTCACGCCGGATTCCAGCAGATGCCATTCATCCGGGGTGATGACGCGCGGGATCAGGTCGAACGGCAGGATGCGATCGATTGCGGTAGCGTCGGAGTAGACGGTGAAGGTGATGCCGCGCTCCAGCAGGTCGCGTTCGGCGTCGGTCGCGCGGCGGCGCAGCGAATCAATTGGCAGGTTGCGCAGCCGTTCGAGCAGCAGGGACAGCGCCGGATGCGGTGGCTGTCCTTGCCGCAGCATCTCGCAGAACAGGCTGTCCGGATCATAGTCGGTCAGAACGCCGCCTTGTTGCATCCCTTACTCCCTGCGCGCGTCATCTTGCACGTTTTGTGCCGATGCCGCCACGGCGGTATAGCCTTGCTGCGCGGTGGTGGCTGCATAGTCCGCGAACGGCGGCTGCCTGTTCGCTGGGCAGGGCAAGGAGAGGATGACGATGAGCAGGACCGTGCTGATCACCGGGGCTGGCGGCAATATCGGCAGCAAGCTGCGCACACATTTTTCCGGACTAGGCTGGACGCTGCGGCTGCTCGATGCCGATGCACGCGGGGATGCGGCGATCGAGGTGGTGGACCTGGCGGAATGGAGCGACGGTTGGGCGTCGCGGTTCGCCGGCGTAGATTGCGTGATCCATCTGGCGGGCAACCCGAGCCCGGCGGCGTCGTGGGCTTCGGCGCAGCGGCTGAACGTCGATCTTACCGCGAACGTGTATGAGGCGGCAGCGGCCCATGGCGTGCGGCGGGTTATCTTCGCGAGTTCCAACTGGGTGATGGCAGGCCACCGGTGGGGCGAAGCTGTGTTGACGACGGATATGGAGCCGTATCCGGTCAATCCCTATGGCGTGTCCAAGCTGGTAGGGGAACGGATGGGCCGCAGCCTTTGTGATCGGCGCGGCGTGTCGGTGATCTGTTTCCGCATTGGTTACCTGCAACGCGGCGACAACCTGCCAGGGCCGCACATGGGATGGGGCACCTGGGGCCAGGCGATGTGGCTGTCGAACCGCGACCTCTGCCAGGCGATGGAGCGTGCGGTGCTGGCGGACGGCGTTGGATTCGCCGTGCTGAACCTGATGAGCGACAATCCCGGCATGCGTTGGGACATCGAGACGACGAAGCGAGCGATTGGCTATGCGCCGCGCGACGGTGCGGCGCCGGTGGCGACCGACGTGATCGCGGCCGACGAGCGAACCGCGTGCGAACTGCGCGGCATGGCGATGCAGCTCGATGACGTACTGCAGCAACGGCGATGGTAGCGATGCAGGCGTTCGCTGATGATGAAGCAACCCTCGCGCATGTGCTGGCACGCCGGGTTGCCGAGAATGGCGACAAGGCGTGGCTGCTGACCGACGATACGAAGTATAGCTATCGGGATATCGACCGCTTGGCGTGCCGGTTCGCGAATGGGCTGGCGAAGCTTGGCGTGGCGCGCGGCGATACCGTGCTGCTGATGCTGAACAACTGCGTCGAGTTCATCGCGCTGTGGTGCGCGCTGGGAAAACTCGGGGCCATCGAAGTTCCCGTGAACTGCCATTACCGCGGGCGGTTGTTGGGTCATCTGATCGGCGATTCCCGCGCGCGGGTGATGATCATCGATGCGGAACTCCTGCCGCGGCTCGATGCGGTGATGTCGGAATCTGTCGGGATCGAGGCGTTCGTTGTGCACGGTGCATGCCCGGAGCAGACCTCCCTCGGTGCAGCGCGCGTGGTGCCGATCGCGGTGTTGCACAACGATGACGCTGTCTTCGCGGCAGTCACGCTGACACCGTGGGATCGGGCGGCGATCATGTACACGTCGGGCACCACCGGTCCGTCAAAGGGCGTGATCGTGACACACGGCCACGCGTTCGAATACGCGCGCGGCGTGATCGATATGCTCGATATCCGCGCCTCGGATGTCTATTACGCGCCACTGCCGCTGTTCCACATCGCGGGACAGTGGGCGGTGGTGTATGCGGCGGCGATCGCCGGGGCCAGCGCGGTGCTGCCAGATACGTTCAGTCCGGCGCGTTTCTGGGACGTGTGCCGGCATCACCACGCGACATGCTCGTTCCTGCTCGGAGCGATGGCGAACCTGCTGTACCGCCAGTCACCGGCGACGGATGATGCCGCCAATCCAATGCAGCGCGTACTGGTGGTGCCGCTGATTCCTGAGGTGGAGGACTTCAAGCGGCGCTTTGACCTGCTGGTTTCCACCACCTGGGGCGGTACTGAGATGAACTGCCCGACGCGCTCGGGCTTCGAGCTGCCGAACGCGAAGACTTGCGGGCGCGTTGACGAAGACCTGTATGAGGTGCGTATCGTTGATGGCAACGATACCGAGCTGCCGCCCGGCGTCCCGGGCGAAGCGGTGGTGCGGCCGAAGAAGCCGTGGATGATGATGGAAGGCTATTGGAACCATCCGGAATGGACTGTCACCGCATGGCGTAATCTGTGGCTGCACACCGGTGACATGCTGATGCGCGACGAATCCGGCAATCTGTATTTCGTCGATCGGGTGAAGGACGCGATCCGGCGGCGGGGCGAAAACATCTCTTCGATGGAAGTGGAGCAGGAGATCAACACGCATCCCGCCGTGCTGGAATGCGCGGTGATCCCCATCGCCTCCGAAGAGACCGAGCAGGAAGTGAAAGCGGTAATCGTCACCCGGCCGAACGAGCAGCTTGCGCCAGAGGCACTGATCGCGTTCCTGGCGGAGCGCCTGCCGTATTTCATGGTGCCGCGCTACCTGGAATTCGCCAGCGAATTGCCGAAGACACCGACCGGCAAGATCCAGAAATACTCGCTGCGAGAACTCGGCATGACGCCGGCGACATGGGATCGGGTCGCCGCCGGCGTCAAATTGAATCGATGACACATTCGGAGGAAGTCATGCAGGACAGGATCGTGCTGCGCCGCGACGGCGCCATTGCCACCATGTTGTTCAACCGGCCCGAGCGGCTGAACGCGATGACGATAGAATCATGGCAGCTCATGGGGCGCATGCTGGCCGAACTCGGCGAGGATCGCGCAATTCGCTGCCTGGTGTTGGCGGGCGAAGGACGTGCCTTTCTGGCGGGCCACGACGTAGCTGAAATCCGCGAGCACAACGAGATGATGGCGGCGGGCAAGCTATCGGCCAGTCAACTGCGCGAATGGCAGAAGGCCTTGCAGAACACCACGCGCTATATGCGTCTGGTGCCGTTCCCGGTGATCGCAGCCGTGCAGGGCTATGCCGTCGGGGCCGGCTGCGAGGTGGTGTTCGCTTGCGACCTTGTGGTGGCGAGCGAAGATGCCCGGTTCGGCTTTCCCGAGGTCAACATCGGCGTCACCATCACCAATGGCGGCAGCTACTTCGCACCACGCAAGGTTGGCCTCGCGAAGGCGCGCGAACTCGCCTACACGGGTGAGTTCATCGATGCGCAAGAGGCACATCGGATCGGCTTGGTGAATCGCGTTGTTCCGGTTGGCCAGGTCCGCGCCGAAGCAGAAGCGCTGGCCAAGCGCATCGCCAGCCGTGCGCCCGTGGCGGTGCAACTGCATAAGACGATGCTGGACCGCAGCCTGGAATCGTCGCTCGAGGCGATGCTTTCGTTCGAGACCGAAGCGCTGGTGCAGACCGCGCTTACGCGCGACAACCTGGAAGGCACCAACGCATACTTCGAAAAGCGCGAGCCGCGGTTCACCGGCGAATAGACGGTTTGCAGTTGCTGCGCCAGGCAGATGGCGGGGGCCATCGATGCCCCCGTTCCCTGGTCCGATGTTACATTCTGTCAAGCAACATGCGGCAACCCGCATGACAGCATTGTTGACTGCTGCACTGGCGTATATTGATTCAGGCCATTAAGAGGTAGGAAGGACGCCGTTCGTCGGCGCTTCACTGGGCGGAGACGGCTAATGGCCATACGTCTTGGCAGAATCGTAGCCTGCTCGCTTATGCTCCATGTCTCATGGCCGGTGACGCTGTATGCACAGCAGGCCACGCCTGCCGCGGAGCCACAGGCCGCGGCGCAGACCTATAACACCGAACAGCTTGACGCATTGCTGGCGCCGATCGCGCTGTATCCCGATCCGCTGCTGACACAGACGCTGATGGCCGCGACGAACCCGCTGCAAGTGGTGGAGGCGCAGCGGTGGCTTGAAGTGCCGGCCAACAAAGCGCTGACCGGCGATGCGCTGAGCAAGGCGCTGGAAGCGCAGTCCTGGGACCCGAGCGTGAAATCGCTGGTGCCGTTCCCGCAGGTGCTGGCGATGATGAACGGCAATCTCGATTGGATGCAGCAGCTTGGCTATGCCTTCGCCGAGCAGCAGGCCGATGTGCTCGATTCCGTGCAGCGGCTGCGCCAGCAGGCACAGTCGAGCGGCAACCTGCAATCCACGCCGCAGCAGACGGTGACGACGCAGCAGCAGACCATCGTCATTGAGCCGGCGCAGGCGAACGTCGTCTATGTGCCGAATTACAACCCTGCTGCCGTATATGGCGCGTGGCCATATCCGTCGTATCCACCGGTGTATTTACCACCTCCGGTCGGCTATCCGGTTGGCACGGCGCTGGCGACTGGCCTCGCGTTCGGCGTGGGCGTGGCGGTGACAGCCGGGCTGTGGAATTGGGCACGGCCGGTTTGGGGCGGCGGCGGCTATCGCGGTGGCTATGTCAATGTGAATGTGAATCGGTACAACAACATCAACGTCAACCGCACCGCGATCAATTCGAACCGGTGGCAGGCCAATCGTCCCGGTGGACGGCCCGCGGGAATGGCGGGACCGCCACGCGGGCCGGTTGGCGCACCGGCGAGGCCGGGCGGTTTGCCAGCGGGAGCGATCGGGCGGCCGCAGGTCTCGGTGCCTGGCAGTGCCGTGCGACCACCAGGCCGTCCGGGCGGTGGCGCCCCGCCAAATCTGGGCAACCGGCCGGGTGGCGGAACGCCACCTAACCTCGGTAATCGTCCGGGTGGAGGAACGCCGCCTAATCTGGGCAACCGGCCCGGTGGCGGAACGCCACCTAACCTCGGCAATCGTCCGGGTGGAGGAACACCGCCTAATCTGGGCAACCGGCCAGCGACGCAGCCCGCTCGCCCGAGCGGACAGGGCGCCTTCTCGGGCATCGGCAACGGACGCGAGGCCAGCCAGTTCGGCGAACGTGGCGCTCAGAGTCGCTCTGCCGGGCAAGTGCAGCGCCCGGCCGGAGGCGGCGGCGGTCGGTACGGGCGGCGGTCACGCAGGCGGTGGGCGCCGGCGATGAGGAGGCACGCGATGGGCAGGAGATACCCGATGCGGCGGTCCAGACTTTATGCAGCTTTGTTTGGCGCGGTCTGGCTTGGCGCGGCAGGGACTGCGCTGGCTGCGTCGGTCACGCAGCAGACGTTTGCCTCGCCCGATGCGGCCGTGGAAGCTCTGGCAGCGGCGTTGCGAGCCAATGATGGCAAGGCGCTGCACGCGATCTTCGGCAACGGCAGCGAGAAGATGCTGTGGTCCGGCGACAAGTACGCCGATCAAGAGTCGCGACGGCGCTTCCTTGCAGCCTACGACGAGAAGCATTCGCTCGCGCCGCAGGCCGGAGGGCGCGACGTGCTCGACGTAGGCAACAATGACTGGCCGATGCCGATACCGCTCGTTCAGGTTGGTGGTTCCTGGAGGTTCGATACCCAGGCCGGAGCGCAGGAAATCGTCAACCGTCGCATCGGGCGCAACGAACTCGCGGCGATCCGCGTGGCGCTGACCTATGTGGATGCGCAAAAGGACTACTTCGACCGCATGAAGCAGCAAGGGGGGGCCGGCTTCTACGCGGAGCGTATGATCAGCGCGCCGGGCAAGCAGGACGGCCTCTACTGGCCGGCGGAGGCGGGCGCTGAGGAAAGTCCGTTCGGTCCGTTGGTGGCGCAGGCCGAAGGCGAGGGCTACCCGGGCGCGGGTACGGTCGGGCACCCGATTCCGTATCAGGGTTACAACTTCCGCATCCTGAAGGCGCAAGGACCAGATGCCCCGAGTGGCGCGATGAACTACGTGAAGTCGGACAAGATGACGCAGGGCTTCGCACTGCTGGCGTGGCCGGCGGGCTACGGCCGATCGGGCATCATGACCTTCGAGGTCAACCAGGACGGCATCGTGTTCCAGAAGGATCTGGGCCCGAACACCGCCAACCTGGCACCACGGATTGAGCAGTTCGATCCCGATGTAAGCTGGGCCCGTGTTGAGGTTACGAACGAGTAGCGCATACGCTTGCTCCGAACTATCTGAGGGGACGTGATGAACAGCCATCGTTTTTTGCCACTGCTGCTGATTGCGGTCTGCGCGGCACAGCCGGCTTTCGCGCAGATCAACCCGTTCCGTGGCAGCCGCGGCGCGCCGCTGAGCAACGCCGACATCACAGCGTTGACCGACGCGACGAACCGCCTGCTGGATCAGCCGCAACTGGCGACGGGCGCCACCGAGACCTGGACCAATCCACAGTCAGGGGCGAGCGGCACAGTGACGGCGGGGAATCCCGCCCCACGTAAGGGCATGGTCTGCCGTGTCGTGCAGTACCAGATGACGATGTCGGGGACGAATGGTTCCCGCAACCGGACACTGACCTGGTGCAAGACGTCGAAGGGTTGGAAAATTGGCTGAGCGCGGCGCGTAGCCGGCGCGGCTCACACTGGAGACTGCGATGGGGGCGGGGAAAAAAGCTAAGGCGGCGGAGCGTGACAGGTTGGCTCAGCAGGCAGCGAGCGCCGCGTCGCCCTCCGAGGGCAAGCTGAAGGAAAAGGCGTATCAGCACCAACTCGCGAAACTGCATGTCGAACTGGTGAAGCTGCAGCAATGGGTGGTGCACAAGGGCCTTAAGGTCTGCATCGTGTTCGAAGGCCGCGACGGCGCCGGCAAGGGCGGCACGATCAAGGCGATCACCGAGCGCGTCAGCCCGCGTATCTTCCGTGTGATCGCTCTGCCGGCGCCGACGGAACGCGAGAAAACGCAGATGTATGTACAGCGATATATCTCGCACCTGCCGGCAGCCGGGGAAATCGTGATCTTCGACCGAAGCTGGTACAATCGTGCCGGTGTCGAACGGGTGATGGGTTTCTGCACCGAGGATCAGTCGAAGCGGTTCCTCGAAGCACTTCCATCGGTCGAAAAGGCGGTCATCGAGTTCTGGCGTCGTATTGCTGAAATACTGGCTCGAGGTGAGCGAAAGCGAACAGCAGCGGCGGCTTGAGTCACGCATCGACGATGGCCGCAAGATCTGGAAGCTCTCGCCGATGGACCTGAAGTCCTACGGTCGTTGGTACGACTATTCGCATGCGCGCGACGACATGTTCAAGGCAACCGACACGCCATGGGCACCATGGTTCGTGGTACGGTCGGACGACAAGAGGCGGGCGCGATTGAATACCATTACCCATCTGCTGAAGCAGATCCCGTATGGCGACGTGCCGCGCGAAAAGATCAAGCTGCCGAAGCGGCAAGAGCCCGAGGGCTACAAAGAAGCGGACTATCCATATAAATACGTACCTGAACTGGTCTGGTCTTCGAGCGAATGAAGGACAAGCAAATCATGACTTCGACACGACGGCATCTCCTGGGCACGCTCGCGGTGACGGCGGCCGGCGTTACGTTACGGCCGCGTGCCGCACATGCGTCATCCGCACGCCAGATCAACCGGGACGTCGATATTGCGCTGCGCGACCTGTATGCAGTTCAGCCAAAGGCGCGCGAGCTTGGCCGCCATGCGAAGGCGATCCTGATATTTCCGAAGATCCTCAAGGCAGGATTGATCATCGGCGGACAGGGCGGCGACGGGGCTCTGCGGGCCGGCAATAAGAACGTCGGCTACTACAATATTGCCGCGGCATCGTTCGGTTTGCAGGCGGGGGCGCAGACGTTCAGCTACGTGCTGTTCCTGATGAACGACTCGGCATTGCAGTATCTGCAAAAGAGCGACGGCTGGTCGATCGGGACCGGCCCCACCGTGGTGGTGGTGGACAAGGGTGCCGCAGCCGCACTGGACACCACGACGCTGAAGCAGGACGTCTACGCGTTCCCGTTCGGCCAGCGCGGGCTGATGGCCGGAATCAGTCTCGAGGGTTCGAAGATCACCCAGATCCATCCGGGGCCGTGAAGGCCCCGGCCGGCGCTTCGTAACTACACCTGCCGATACAGCTTCATTGCATTGTTGAAGAAGAAGTCGCGCCGCCGCTGCTCGGGCAGCGGCATCGGCAGCACCTGTGTCGGATCGTCGTAGTCCCAGTGCGGATAGTCGGTGGCGAAGATCAGCTTGTCCCAGCCGATCCAGTCGATTGCGTCCAGCACGTGCTCGCGCGGCTGCGGCTCTTCCATCGGCTGAGTGGTCAGCCAGATGCTCTCACGGATGTATTCGCTCGGCGCACGCTTCAAATGCGGCGTCTCCACCTTCAGCCGGTTCCACAGCTTGTCCAGCCGCCAGGCGAGCGGCGGCAACCAGGCAAACCCTGATTCGATCATCACCAGCTTGAGGTCCGGAATGCGCTCGAACACGCCCTCGATCACCAGGCTGGTGACGAACGACTGCGAGGACTGCGCGTGCCCGACCATGTCCTCGATATAGTAGGAAGGCCAGCCGCCACCGGTCACCGGATAGCCGCCGAAGCCGAAGGCGTGCACGCCAATCGGCAGATTGGCCGCTGCCGCCGCTTCGTAGATCTTCCAGGTACTGCTTGTTGCCTGGCGGATTGGCGGTGCGCGTCACCATCAGCACCTGAACAAAGCGCGGATCGCCGGCCCAGCGCTCGATCTCAGCCACCGCCGCTTCGGTGTCCTCGTAGGGGACGACGATGGAACCCTTCAGGCGCGGGTCGATCAGCCATTCGGCCTCCACCCAGCGGTTCATCGCGGTCGCGACACCGATTCCGAACTCGCGATGCTGGAAGCTGGAGCCGTTGTCGCCCGTTGGGTTCAGGATGCCGAGCGTGATGTTGTTCTCGTCTAGCAACTGCTTCTGAAGATACGGCAGACTGGAACCTGGGCGTCCGCCCTCGGGCGGCCAGGCGTCCCGCCGCGATGCGTTCGGCTGCCCCTTCGGATACGCCGGGCCCCCCTGATACGCCTGACGCGGCCGTGAGCCGAAGGTCTTCGCCACCTCCACCCAGCGCGCCTCCATGTAAGGGAACAGATCCTTGTAGGAGTTCCGCTGCGGATGGATATCGCCGTCGGCGATGGCCAGCTTGGAGGTTGCGGCGGGCTGGACGGTCGGGCGATTGGTGACCTGGACGTTCATCGGACGGTCTCCGCAGGGCGGGCGATGAGCGGCCCGCAGGGTCTGAAGATGATCGTGGCGCCGGCCGCCGATGGCAAGCCTTTTGGCGGACCGCCTCGCTCAGGTTGTCATCGCCGCACCAAGATTGGCCTGTTCGGACCCTTTTTGCTGTTGCCGGAGGCTAGTTCTTCTTGGCGGCGTTCGCCTGCGCCTGCTTGATCACGTCGTAGTCTGCCGGCACTTCCACCACGCCGTTGCGCTGTACGTAGGCGGCGTAATCCGCCTGCATCTGCTGCGCGAGCTTGGGCTCCACCTGGCTCAGATCCTTCGCTTCGGCCGGATCCCTGGCGATGTCGTAGAGCCGCCATTTGCCGTCGCCGTATGGCGGCGCGCTGCGCACCAGCTTGCTGTCGCCCAGATAGACCGCCGCGCCCCCCGCCGACTCGTAGCCGATCGGCTCGTCCATCTGGTGCACCAGCTTCGACTTCCCGGCCAACACGCCGGCCATGCTGGAACCCGGGTAGCTCCCGGCGCCTTTCGGCGGCATCTTTACATTTGCATAGCTCAGCAAAGTCGGCACCACGTCCAATACGTAGGTGAATGCCGCCGAACGGCCGCCCTGCGGCACGTGACCGGGATATCGGATGATGAACGGAGCGCGCACGCCACCCTCGGCCGCGGAACCTTTGAAGTTGCTGAACGGCGTCATCGAGGTCGATGCCCAACCTGGCCCATATTCCGAATACGACCCCTTCTCGCCGAGATGCTCGTAGCTGAGGTCGAAATTCTTCGCGTAATACGCCGGGAATATCGCCTGGAGCTTCGCCGCCTCGCCACCATTGTCGCTCATGAACACGACCACGGTGTTGTCGAGCATCCCTTTCGCCTTCAGATGATCCAGCAGCCGCCCGATGCTGTAGTCCATGTATTCCAACATGCCGGCGTAGACCGCCATGCGTTTTGCATTCATGCGCTGCTCGTCCGCCGGCAGCGTATTCCAGTCCTGCACTTCCGCCGGCCGCGTCATCGTCAGGCCCGGCGGCATCAGTCCGATTTCCACCTGGCGTTCGTAGCGGAACTGCGAGATCGCCGACCATCCGGCCTGATAGGTCGAGATGTATCGGGCGGTGAACTCAGCCGGTGCCTGGTGCGGCTGGTGCACGGCCTGATATGCCAGATAACCGAAGAACGGCTTGCCGTCCGCGGCGCCTGCGTCGATGTACTGTATCATCCGGTCGGTGTAGAACTCGCTCGAGTAGAAATCCGCAGGGAGCTGCAGCTCCTTCCGGCCGTCGAAGAAGTGCACCGTCTTGTAGCCGGGGCTGTACGACTTGTTCTCCCAGTTGTCGGCGCCGCCTTCCAGAACGCCGACGGATTGCTCGAAGCCCTGGGCGGCAGGAATCGAGTTCAGGCGTTTTACCCAGGTGCCACTTGCCCGTCAGATAGGTGTGATAGCCCACGCCATGCAGGATCGTGGCGAGGGTGGCGGCGCGGCCATTCAGGTAGCCTTCATAGCCCGGTTTGCCGGACTGATTGTCTGCGGTCAGCTCGATCATATTGCCGAGCCCGACGACATGGTTGTCCATGCCGGTCATCAGCATCGAACGCGTCGGCGCGCAGTAAGCCGCGACATGGAAGTTGCTCAACAGCATGCCCTGGTCGGCGAGACGCGCCAGATTCGGCGTGAAGGTCTCGGCGCCATACGGGCTGATGTCCGAATAACCCATGTCGTCCGCGAGGATCAGCAGAATGTTGGGCCGTTCCGCCGCGTGCGCGTGATGGGCGCCAAATGCCATCGCGCCGGCCGCAACCAGCCGTGCGGCTGCTTTCCAGTTCATTTTGAACCTCTCCCTCACGTTGATTGACGAATATGTCAAATTGACATTTCCGTCAACGTGGAGATGTAATGGTCCACCGTGCCAGCAAGCAGAACGGAAATCGGCAGACAACGACGGGCAAGAACCAAGGCAGCCCTGATCGAAGCTGCCATCCGGGTGTTCGCGCGCCTCGGCCCCGACGCGCCAATGGTCGACGACTTCATTGCCGAAGCCGGTGTCGCACGCGGCAGCTTCTACAATCACTTCGAGACACGCGAGCAACTGCTGATCGCGGTCGCCAGTGAGATCAGCGAACGGCTCCTGGCGCGGGCGCATGGACTGCGCGGACTGCCTGATCCGGCCGACCGCGTCGGTTGCTCGGTTCGCATGTTTGTCCAGCTGGCGGCGGCGGATGCCACACTCGGCTGGCTCATTGTGCGCATCGCGCTGGTCGCCGCGCCACTGGGCACCAGGATGCGCGATCATCTCGCCGCCGACATTCGCGAAGGGATTGCCGCGGGACGCTTCCGGGTGCCGTCACCGCAGGTCGCCGCCGATCTGATCCTCGGGGTTGGCCTGATGGGCATGCGATCGGTGCTGCGTGGCGAAGCCGGCAAGGCGCACGCCGAGCAGGTGGCGCAGGTGGTGCTGTCGGCGCTCGGCGTGAAGGACGCGGCAAAGATCGCGCACCGATCGATGGCGGCGGCGGCGATCGCGCGGCGCGCAAAGTTATAGGGATGCCGCCCTGACTGGCAGGCCGCCGTGCCACCGCCTATGCTCGCCGTCTGCACAGCAAGGGAGGATACCGATGGCGTTCTATGAACTCCGCCAGTACCACGTGCGCCCCGGCAAGATGGCCGAATGGGTGAAGATCATGGAAGAGGAGATCATCCCGTTCCAGATCTCCAAGGGCATGGTGATCACCGGCAGTTTCCGCGGCGAGACCGACGATTCGGTCTATATCTGGCTGCGCCGCTTCAACAGCGAAGCGGAACGCGAGGCACAGTACAAGGCGGTATACGAGACCGACTTCTGGAAGACCAAGATCGCCCCGCGCGTCCCCGACTGCCTGGATCGCGAGAAGATGGTGATCACCCGGATGATCCCCACACCGCACTCGACGGTGCAATAACGCTCCCAGTGCGACAGGAAGAGGGTGTTCTAGCGCCCCACGCCTCACTATATGTTGCGTCGCAGCGCCGGGGCCTTCCCCGGCGCTTCCTTATGAGGCCCCGATGTTGGACCCTGCTGCCGAGATCGCCCGCCGCCGCACCTTTGCGATTATTTCGCACCCGGACGCTGGCAAGACCACGCTGACCGAGCATCTGCTGCGCGCCGGCGGCGCTATCCAACTCGCCGGCAATGTCCGCGCCAAAGGCGAGCGCCGCCGCACGCGCTCCGACTGGATGGGCATCGAGCGCGAACGCGGCATCTCGGTGGTCACTTCAGTGATGACCTTCGAGCACCAGGGCTGCGTGTTCAACCTGCTCGACACCCCTGGGCACGAGGACTTCTCCGAGGACACCTACCGTACTCTGACCGCGGTCGATGCCGCGGTGATGGTGATCGACGCCGCCAAGGGTATTGAGGCGCGCACACGCAAGCTGTTCGAGATCTGCCGCCTGCGCGACATTCCCATCGTCACCTTCATCAACAAGATGGACCGTGAGAGCCGTGATCCGATCGAGCTGCTCGACGAGATTGCGTCCACGTTGGCACTCGACACCGCACCGGTCACCTGGCCGGTCGGCCGCGCCGCCGACTTTGCCGGCACCTACGATCTGCGCGCGCGCGAACTGCGGCTGACCAGCGATTTGCCGCAGTCTGACCCGCGCCTGCAAGGGCTTGGCGACGAAGTGGACCTGATCCGCGCCGCGTTGCCGGAATTCGATCGTGAGTCGTTCAACGCGGGGCATCTCACCCCGACCTATTTCGGCAGCGCCATCAAGGGCATTGGTGTCAGCGACCTGCTGGATGGCTTGGCTGAATATGGACCGCCGCCGCGCGCCCAGCATGCAGACACGCGGATTGTCGATGCCGCCGAGCCGGCACTGACCGCGCTGGTGTTCAAGATCCAGGCGAACATGGACCCCAACCACCGCGACCGCATTGCCTTTGCCCGGGTCTGCTCCGGACGGCTGACGCGCGGAATGCGTTTGAAGCAGGTGCGCACCGGCAAGGCGATCCCGCTGCATGCTCCGCAATTCTTTTTTGCTCGGGAGCGTGAAATCGCCGATGAGGCGTTTGCCGGTGATGTCGTCGGTATCCCCAACCACGGCACGTTGCGTATCGGCGACACCTTGACCGATGGCGAGGACTTGAACTTCGTCGGCGTGCCTTATTTCGCGCCGGAGATCCTTCGACGCGTCCGGTTGGACGAAGCGATGAAGGCGAAGAAGCTGCGTCAGGCACTGGCGGAACTGGCCGAGGAAGGTGTCGTGCAGTTGTTCCGGCCGCAGGACGGGGCGGCGCCGCTCGTCGGGGTCGTTGGCACGCTGCAGCTCGACGTGTTGCAGGCGCGACTTGCAGCGGAATACGGTGTCGCCATTGGATTCGAAACAAGTCCTTATGCTCTGGCGCGATGGGTGTCATCCGACGACAGAGCAGCATTGCAGAAGTTTGTGACTGAAAACCGCAGTGCGATGGCTGACGACGTGGACGGTGATCCGGTTTACCTTGCGACATCCCAATTCATGATGCGCCGCGCCGCCGAACTCGCGCCGGACCTGGCATTCCGTGACATCAAGGATGTGCGCGCAGAAAAAATGGCGGCCTGATCGAACAGGCCGCCATTTCCTTCATATTCGTCCCATCAAGAGCAGGACGATAACAATCAGCAGTACCAGGCCGAGCCCGCCACTCGGATAATAGCCCCAGCCGCCGCTATACGGCCATGTTGGCAGGGCACCTAGCAGCAGTACGATCAGGATGATGACAAGTAGCGTGGGCACGATCGCTCACCTTTTGTCGGTTGCCTTGTCGACTGCCTCGCGTGCCGCATCCTTCACGCCGCCAACGGCATTCTGTACGCGGCCTTCGGCCTTGTCCGCTTTGCCTTCCGCTTCAGTCTTGGTATCGCCAGTGACCTTGCCCCAGGCTTCCTTCACGGCTCCCTTTGCCTGCTTGGCGGAACCTTCAACGCGATCCTTGTCCATAGCAATTGCTCCGATGATATTGCGTGTTCAGGGCGTAGACGGGGTATACGTCGTGTTCTTCTCGGCCGACTTCGTCAGCGAATGTCCGGCCGCCTGAAGATCCTGTCCTGCGCCCGCGGTGGTGTAACAACCGCTTAACAGCGGCGCCGTTCCGGCCAATGCCAGTAGCGTAATCGCGAGCACGGCTTTTTTGGGCATGACGCATCCTTTTGCTTCACGTGTATGGATAGGAACGTCTCGCAGCGATTCCGGATGCGTCCTTAACGCTCAATGTTGGGTGACCGTTTGGGATGCGGCATCATGGAAAGGTGAATGACATGATGAGCAGCGTCATCATTTGCACGTTCAACCCGCAACCCGTGGCCAATTGATCGCGACTGAGAATTTTTGGTTTGCGATAAAAACCATTGCCCAGTCGGATAGGAAACACTAGGATTTGATTGTGTGGCTAAGCACGGCGACCAGGAGTGGGGAAGAATGGTCAGCTATCGTTGCTATATCCTCGATGCCGAGGATCATATTGTACTGGCCCATGACCTAGACTGCGAAGGCGATGCGCAGGCGGAAATCAGCGCGCAAGGCCTGCTCGTAGGCGATCCATATTATCGATCGGCCGAAGTCTGGCGAGCAACCCGCAGGGTCGTGAAGGTGCAACGCAATGTTGATCAACAGGTCCGCCTTGCCCGCCGCGTGCAGCACGAGAACCGTCCGTTTGGCTCGCCAATCTGACCGGCGTTGACTGCCCTGCCCTCAACCAGTACCTAGATAGCCACGAATAACAACAAACTGCGCTTAAACGCGTCAGTGACAGGGACGGCGTCTAGGGAGGGTATTTGCCACCACTCCTGGAAGTACTCGCGCTTCACACCGAGTTTCGGACCGGTGCGGGAATCGTGCGCGCGGTGGATGGTATCTCTTACACCGTCGAACCCGGCGAAACCGTCGCGATCGTTGGCGAAAGCGGCTCCGGCAAGTCAGTCAGCGCACTGTCTATACTTCGCCTGATCCCGGATCCGCCAGGCCGCATCACGCACGGTGAGATTCGCTTCAATGGTCGCGATATCCTGCAACTCCCGGCTGCAGAGATGCGCCAAATCCGCGGTGGAGACATCGGGATGGTGTTCCAGGAGCCGATGACGTCGCTCAATCCCGTCCTCACCATTGGCCGGCAGATCACCGAAACGCTGGAACAGCACCGCGGCATGGATCGCATTGCCGCGCACAGGCGGGCTGTCGTATTGCTCGGCCTTGTCGGCATTGCCGATGCATCGCGGCGTTTGAGGCAGTATCCGCATCAACTGTCCGGCGGCATGCGTCAGCGCATCATGATCGCCATCGCGCTTGCCTGCGATCCCAAATTAATCATCGCGGACGAACCGACCACCGCATTGGACGTCACCATCCAGGCACAAATTCTTGAACTGATGAAAGACCTGACACGCCGCCTCAACGTGGCGCTTATTATAATTACGCATAACTTGGGCGTAGTGGCACGCTATGCCAACCGCGTGAACGTCATGTATGCGGGCCGTCTGGTTGAGAGCGGTCCTGCCGCCGAGGTGTACCGCAATCCGCGCCACCCATACACAATGGCGCTCCTGCGTTCGGTGCCGCGGCTCGATCGGCCACGCCAGGAACGACTGGACCCGGTCGAAGGCCAGCCACCGGATCTCACCAAACTCGATGCCGGCTGTGCCTTCCGGCCGCGCTGCCGGTTCGCCGTCGATGCGTGCGCGGCGGCACGCCCGGCACTCGAACCCGCTGGTGTACTAGGCCATCTCGCCGCCTGCTTCCAAAGTCATGCTATCGGCCGGCCGGCAGGCGCAGCGGCATGACCGCGCTCGGGCGTCCGTTGCTCGAAGTGAAGGGGCTGCGCATGCACTTCCCGATCACCGAAGGCATTGTGGCACGTAAGCTGGTCGGCGAAGTAAAGGCGATCGACGGCATCGATTTCACTGTCCGCCGCGGTGAAACGCTGGGTCTTGTGGGCGAGAGCGGCTGTGGCAAGACGACAACAGGCCGCTGCATCCTTCGGCTCGAGCGGCCAACCGCCGGCGAGATCCTGTATGATGGTGTCGATATCACAGGCATGGAACGCAAGGAGCTGCTGTCGCTGCGCCGGCGCATCCAGGTGATCTTCCAGGACCCGTACAGCTCACTCAATCCGCGCATGAAGGTGGGCGACATCATCGCCGAGCCGATCAAGGTGCATGGCATCGAGCCAAATGCTGGCAAACGTAGCGCGCGCGTGCGTGAACTGCTGTCGGTCTGCGGCCTCAATCCGCGCTTCACCGACCGTTACCCGCATGAAATGTCGGGCGGGCAGCGCCAGCGCGTCGGCATCGCCCGCGCGCTTGCCTTAAATCCTGAATTCATTGTTTGCGACGAGGCGGTGTCGGCGCTCGACGTGTCGATCCAGGCACAGGTGGTGAACCTGCTCGAGGACCTGCGCGAGCAGTTCGGCCTTACTTACCTGTTCATCGCGCATGACCTGTCCGTGGTTCGCCATCTCTGCCAGCGCGTCGCCGTAATGTATCTCGGCCGCATCGTGGAACTGGCCGACAGCGATGAGCTGTTCGGCAATCCGCTGCACCCTTACACACAGGCCCTTCTGGCTGCGGTGCCGATACCCGATCCATCGGTCGAGGCGCATCGTAGCTTCCGCCCGGTGCAAGGCGAAGTACCCAGTCCGATCAATCCACCAACAGGCTGTGTGTTCCATCCGCGCTGCCCGGCCGCGGTGGACGGCTGCAAGCGTGCACGCCCCGAGCTACGCGAAATACATCCCGGACACTACGTCGCGTGCAGCGAGGTGCACTGATGTATCGCTACATAGCCAAGCGCATCATCCTGGTGTTCCCCACACTCATCGGCGCTGCCGCATTGGTGTTCATCCTGATGCGGCTGATTCCCGGCGACATCTGCATGGTGCGTCTCGGCTCCGGCGGCGGCAGCTTTGATCCGCATGCGCTCGAGCTGTGCCACGCGCAGGCCGGCATGGATCGCCCGCTTATCGTGCAGTTTCTCGACTTCATATGGGGGTTCTTCCGCTTCGATTTCGGCATCTCCATGTGGTCAGGCAAACCGGTGTCGCTGGAGATCCTGACCCGGTTGCCCATCTCGCTGGAGATTGCGCTGCTTGCCACGGTCATAGCCATCGCGATCGCAGTACCGCTCGGCACCATCTCCGCGCTGAAGCAGAATACCTGGATCGACGTCGTGGTCCGCACCATGGCCATCGGCGGCATTGCCACGCCGTCATTCTGGCTCGGCATCATCTCCATCCTGTTCGTGCTGAACATCAGTGCCGCGTTCACCGGCACACCATGGATGCCACCGATCGACTATGTGCCGATATGGCGCGATCCGATCCGCAATCTGGAAATGGCGGTACTGCCCGCCGTGACAGTCGGCTATCGCTACGCCGCGGTCAGCATGCGCATGACCCGCTCGGCCATGCTTGAAGTGCTGCGCGAGGATTACATCCGCACCGCCCGCGCCAAGGGCCTGATCGAGAAGCTGGTGATCAGCCGCCACGCCCTGAAGAATGCGCTGCTGCCGGTGGTCACAGTCATCGGCATCGAGTTCGCCTTCCTCATCGGCGGCCTTGTCGTCACAGAGCAGGTGTTCAATCTCAACGGTATCGGCCGGCTGTTTGTGCAGGCAGTGCAGAACCAGGACTACACGCTGACCCAGGCGCTGGTGATGCTTACCGTCGCGATCTTCGTGTTCAGCAATCTTATCGTCGATCTGATGTACGCCTGGCTCGATCCACGTATCCGCTTCGCCTGAAGGAGACGGATCATGTCAATCACCACCCTCCTTCCCGAAGACCTGATCGAGACGCGCCGAAGCTGGTGGCAGGCTATATTGCATTTCTGCCGCCGCGAACCGCTCGGTGCATTCGGCATGCTGATTGTGCTGATCATGGCGGTCACCGGCATATTTGCCGAACTGCTCGCCCCCTATAGCCCAACCTCGAACGATTTCGCGTCGATGACCGAGCCGCCAAGTTGGGCGCACCTGCTCGGCACCGACCAGTTCGGCCGCGACCTGCTTTCGCGCATCATCTTCGGCGCCCGGACAGCCCTCATCGTCGGTCTGAGTTCGGCAATAGTCGGCGGCTTTGCCGGTCTGGTGCTCGGTGTCGCCAGCGCCTATTTCGGCGGCCGTCTCGATCTGATCTTCCAGCGCATCTTTGACATCGTGATGGCGTTCCCGCTGATCATCATGGCCCTGGCGATGGTGGCGATCTTCGGCACCGGCGTGCACAACGTCATCATAGCCATCACCATTCCTCTGATCCCGCGGTGCGCCCGCGTGGTACGCTCCAGCGCGCTGGCAATCCGCGAGATCCCCTACGTCGATGCCGCGCGCGCCTGCGGCTACAGCCATTCCCGCATCATTCTGCGCCACATGGTGCCAAACGTGATGGCGCCGTTCCTCATCATGCTTACCGCCTTTGTCGGCCAGGCGATCCTGGCCGAGGCATCACTGTCCTATCTCGGACTCGGCGTGCAGGAACCGGTCCCGGCGTGGGGATTGATGCTGCAAGGCGGCGCCGAGGAGTACGCCTCCACCGCACCGTGGATCGCGATCTTTCCTGGACTGGCGATTGCATTGACGGTGTTCGGTGTCAGCCTGTTCGGTGATGCGCTGCGCGACGTGCTGGATCCCAAGTTGCGCGAGCGCTGATCAGCGCTTCACCAAAGCGTATAGCCACCGTCGATCACCAGCGCCGCGCCGGTCATGTAGCGCGATGCATCCGATGCGAGGTACACCGCGAGCGGTCCCAGATCCTCTGGCCGCCCGAACTCGCCCATCGGAATCTGCGCCTTGAATTCTTCGATCACGTTGGGTGATACGCGCGCCCAACGTTGATTGGGCTCGGTCATGAAGCCGCCCGGCAGGATCGCATTGACGGTCACGCCGCGCGGTGCCCAGTCCGCCGCGGTTGCGCGGGTAAACTGGATCACGGCCGCCTTCGCTGTCTCGTAGTGGCGGCCGGCGATACCGCGATTGGCGATCAGTCCGCTGACCGAGGCGATATTGATCACTCGCCCGTTTCCCCGCGCCAGCATCGCGCCGCCAATGAGCTTGGTGCACAGAAAGGTGCTGGTCAGGTTCAGGTCCAGCATCTGCTGCCATGTTTCCAGCGGTTCGTCTTCGACCGGAACGTTGATGCGGCGGCCGCCGATGTTGTTGATCAGTATGTCGATCGGCCCGAGCGCCAGCGCATCGCGGCAGACGCGCTCGCATTGTTCTGGGATGGCGGCGTCTGCCTGCAACGGCCACGCCTGACGGCCACGCGCCTGGATATCCGCAGCGGTGCCTGCCAGCGCGTCGGTGTCGCGCCCCACCAGCACCACGTCGGCGCCTGCCTCGGCGATGGCGAGCGCCATTTCGCGACCCAGGCCGCGGCTGCCGCCGGTGATGAAAAGACGCCTGTTGTCCAGGCGGAAACGGTCGAGGACGGGCATGGTCAGGCTTTCCAGTTTGCTATCTTCAGGCCGGAGATCCGCGCGATATCTCCATCGACTTCTGCCGTGTTGTTATCGGCTTTTCGGCCAGCAGGGTATGGCGATGCAGCTGCCTGACGTCATCCGCTTGACCCCGCCACCACCCCACCCCATGCTAGCCGACTGACCGAGGGGGGCCCCGCCGACAGGGGCTGAGATACCGCTACCACCCGCACAGAATGCGGCGGCGCGGTGACCCTTGAACCTGAACCGGGTCATGCCGGCGTAGGGACGGGTGCTTCCGCAATCGCCACACCCTTCCTCCGTCCGCGCAACCCGCGAGCGCGACCGAGGAGACGTCCATGACCGTCCAGTCAAAAACTTCAGCCCGCCCCAGCAGCGTCACCACTGGCGCTATCGCCGGCTCACGTAAGATCTACACCTCGCCCGAGGGGCATCCCGACATCGCGGTGCCGTTCCGCGAGATCCCGCTGGAACCGACCGCACGCGAGGAACCCTATCGCGCCTACGATACCTCCGGTCCGTACAGCGATCCTGCAGTGACGATCGACCTGGAAGCAGGTCTGCCGCCGGTTCGCGCAGGATGGATCGCCAAACGCGGCTTCGAGCGCATAGCCGCGCGCGCGGTGAAGGATGTGGACAACGGTGGTGCGTCTGGCGATCGCCTCGTGCCCGCCTGCCCCGCCGACCATCCGGTGCTCGCCGGCAAGCCCGGGCAGCCCGTCACCCAGTTCGAATTCGCCCGCGCCGGCATCGTCACCGAGGAGATGATCTACGTCGCGCATCGCGAGAATCTCGGCCGCGCCAAGGCGCTGGAAGGTGCCACCGAACGGCGTGCCGACGGCGAGGATTTCGGCGCAGAGATCCCGGAATTCATCACCCCGGAATTCGTCCGCGACGAGATCGCGCGCGGCCGCGCCATCATCCCCGCAAACATCAACCATCCGGAACTCGAGCCGGTCATCATCGGCCGCAACTTCCTGGTGAAGATCAACGCCAACATCGGCAACTCGGCGGTGACGTCGGGTGCGGCGGACGAGGTGGAAAAGCTGGTTTGGGCGACGCGCTGGGGCGCCGACACGGTGATGGACCTGTCCACCGGCCGAAACATCCACAACATCCGCGGCTGGATCCTGCGCAACTCATCCGTGCCGATCGGCACGGTGCCGATTTACCAGGCGCTAGAGAAGGTCGATGGCGAACCGGACAAGCTCGATTGGGAAGTGTTCAAAGACACGTTGATCGAGCAGGCCGAACAGGGCGTCGATTACTTCACCATCCACGCCGGTGTGCGCCTCGGATACGTGCCGCTGACCGCGAAGCGTGTCACCGGCATCGTATCGCGCGGTGGCTCGATCATGGCGCGCTGGTGCCTGTCGCATCACAAGGAGAGCTTCTTGTATGAGCGCTTCGACGAGATCTGCGACATCATGCGCAAATACGACGTGTCGTTTTCGCTGGGCGATGGGTTGCGTCCCGGCTCGCAGGCTGACGCCAACGATGCGGCGCAGTTCGCTGAACTGGAGACGCTGGGCGAGCTGACCAAGATTGCCTGGAACAAGGGCTGCCAGGTGATGATCGAAGGCCCCGGGCATGTCCCGATGCACAAGATCAAGGTCAATATGGACAAGCAGCTGAAAGAGTGCGGCGAGGCACCGTTCTACACGCTCGGACCGCTCACCACCGACGTCGCCCCCGGCTACGACCACATCACCAGCGCGATCGGTGCTGCGATGATCGGCTGGTTCGGTACCGCGATGCTCTGTTACGTGACGCCGAAGGAACATCTCGGACTGCCGAACCGAGACGATGTGAAGGTGGGCGTTATCACCTACCGGATCGCGGCGCACGCGGCCGACCTGGCGAAGGGTCATCCGAGTGCGAAGCTGCGCGACGATGCGATCAGCCGGGCGCGGTTCGAGTTCCGCTGGCAGGATCAGTTCAACCTGTCACTCGATCCCGATACGGCGCGCAACTTCCACGACGAGACATTGCCGAAGGAAGCGCACAAGGTCGCGCATTTCTGTTCGATGTGCGGGCCGAAATTCTGCTCGATGAGGATCACGCAGGACCTGCGGGTCGAAGCCGAACGCATGGCCGGGATGGAGCAGAAGAGCAAGGAGTTCGCTGAGCACGGCAAGGAGATCTATCTCCCGGCCGCCGAGTAATCGCCGGCTTCGTTATCGCCGGACGGCGGAGCTGACGAAGCGATCCAGGCGACACGTCTGGATTGCTTCGCCGCTTCGTTCCTCGCGATGACAGCGAGGTGCGGGGGCCCTATTGCAGCCTTGCGAATACCTCGGCCCACGCCCAAACTGGGTGAATGACCGACCCGCGTGCCGCGCTCGAAGCAATCGGCCTGCTGCCGGACACCGAAATCGATATCGGTAGTGCCGCGCTGCAGCTCGCGCGTGTCGATATGCCGGACGCTGACTGGCAGAGTGCTTACGCCCGTCTCTCTGAGCTCGCGCGCGACGCGGTGGAACTGGCGAAAACGCTCGACACTGCCGATGTCTCGCTGCGTGCCGAAGCGCTCGCCGGTTTGATCGCCGTCCGCCACGGCTTCTCTGGCGACGACGAAACCTACGACGACCTGGCCAATGCGAATCTGATCCGCGTGATCGAGCGCCGCAAAGGCCTGCCGGTCGCGCTTGGCATCATCTGGCTGCACACCGCCCGGGCTGCCGGTTGGGGCGCGCACGGCGTGGATTTCCCCGCACATTTCCTGATTGCACTGGAGGGCAAGAGTGTGCAGGCCGTGATCGACGTGTTCGTAGGCGGTGTGACGCTCGATGCGCGCGACCTGCGCGATCTGCTGAAGCGCATCGAAGGCGAGCGTGCCGAATTGCGTCCCGGCCTGCTGCGGCCAATGAACGCGCGCGGCGTCCTGTTGCGTCTTCAGAACAACATCGTTAGCCGCCGTCTTCAGGTCGGCGATCTGGATGGCGCGCTCACCTGTACCGAGGACATGCTGCGCATCGCGCCCGATCACGCCGATCTGTGGCGCCAGGCCGCGGTGATGAACCAGCGGCTCGATCGCGTCGGCGCCGCGTTGCGCTGCTTCGACCGGTTCATTGCGCTGGTCCCGGAAGGCAAGGCAGCCGATCGCGTGCGCAGTACCATCGACGAATTGCGGACACGCCTCAACTAGCGCGATGGGCGAAATATTTCGCCGCGAAATCGCCGCCCATCCCGAGCCGTTCACCGGCGAACGTCTTACTGGCGAGATTTCCGGCCAGACGCAGATGGAGCACTACCACCGTTACCTGTTTGCCCGCTCACTGGTGACGGGATGCGATGTGCTCGATATAGCCAGTGGTGAAGGCTATGGCTCGGCGCTGCTTGCCCAGGTCGCTCGTTCAGTTGTGGGCGTCGAGTACTCCGGCCAGACGGCACGCCTTGCCGCAGCCAATTTCCCGCGTGCCAATCTTTGCTTCCTGCAAGGGGACGCTCGCGCCATTCCGCTCGCCGCCGGCTGCGTCGATGCGGTGGTTTCATTTGAGACCATCGAGCACTTCAACCGCCAGGACGAGTTCCTGCGTGAGGTCCGCCGCGTGTTGCGGCCCGGCGGCATCTTCGTCGTCAGCACGCCGGACCGCGATATCTATTCGCCGCCTACGTCCCTGCCCAACCCGTTTCACGTTCACGAACTGACCCGGCTCGAGTTCGTCGAACTGCTGCACGCTGCCTTTCCGAACGTGGCGTTGCTGCAGCAGCGTGTATTGATCGGTTCCGCGATGTTGAGTGAGACCGCATCGTCAAAGGCACCATTGGTATTCGATCGTCGCGGTGACACGCACTTCGAGGCTTGCATTGGCCTGCCACGAGCTCCCTATCTGATTGCGGTTGCCTCCAGTGGCCCACTGCCATCCATGCCGCCCAGCCTCTATATCAGCCGTGGGGACGTCGATACCGATGCCGCCAATGCCCGCTCGCTCGCCAACAAGTTGCGCGAGTTGCAGGCGAAACTGGCTGACTCCGAAGCCCTGCTGGTGCAGGCCACGCAGCGCGCGGAACAGGCGGAGCAGGTGGCAGCACAAACGGAACAGCGAGCAGGACAGGTAGCAGAACGGGCGGCACAGGCGGAGCACGCATATGCAGAGGTCGCCGGCTCGCTGCGCACCTTCTGGCGTGGCTACTGGCCACGGCTGTTGCGTCAACGCCCGTAGCGCCGTCGCCTTTGCTGGAACGCCCGCACCGCGCGTAGGAAATCGATCTTGCGGAACGCCGGCCACAGCACGTCCGAGAAGTAGTATTCGCTGTATGCGCTGTGCCACAGCAGGAAACCGGACAGCCGCAACTCGCCGCTGGTCCGGATGATCAGATCGGGCTCCGGCGCATCCGCAAGATAAAGATGCCGGCCGATGCGCTCCGGGCAGATGCCCCCGATGATGTCGGGCAGGGTCTCGCCATCGTTCATCGCCTCGAGCAGCATGTCGCGCACCGCGTCAGCGATCTCCTCGCGTCCGCCATACGCCACCGCGATCGAGAGCACCGTGGCGTTGTAGGATGCGGTCGCGGCTTCCGCCGCGCGGATCGCCTCCATCGTGCTGGGTGGCAGCAGATCAAGGCGCCCGATCGCCTGCACTCGCACCCGCCGCCGATGGATCTGCGGATCGCTGACCAGTGCGCGCAGCTTCAGCTCCATTGCGCCGAGGATACTGGCGACCTCCTGCGGCTCACGCGACAGATTATCGGTCGAACATACCCATAGCGTAACCGCGGGAATCGACAGTTCGCCGCACCAATCCAGGATGTCGTCCAATTTCTGCGCACCCTTGGCGTACACCTGGATCGGATCAAGCATCCCGGCAAGCCGCCCAAACCGCCGGTTGCCATCCAGGATGATGCCGACATGACGCGGCGGCGGCCGCAGCAGCACCTGGGTCAGCAGCCGGCGCGAGTACAGCGCGTAGATCGGCCGCATCACCCAATCGACCATCCGATGGCGCCAGCCACGCAGCCAGTGACCTAACGGCGCCGCCGTTGCGCCGTTGCGCCTGGCAACCAGATCGCTCATGCCCGCATGCCCGTCGGTATGCCTAGCCGGGTTTCCAACTCGTCATAGGCTCGCTCGAGTTCCGCACAGCGTACGCGGAACGCCTGCGCACCATCCACACCTCGTGCGGTCTCCCAGGCCTTGAGTCGATCCACCATGTCATAGATCGCCCGCAGAAGCGCCACGGCGGCCGGATAGCCATCGTGCCGGGCGCCGCGCGAAGTCCAATGATCGATGCGCCGATGCGCGAACTCGATCAGCTCGGCCTCCTCCTCGGTGCTGCTGATGCGCAGCGCCTGTGATGTATAGCGATTCGTCCGCTCTATCCACTGCGCCGTGTCGGTGTGGGACAGATGTTCGATGTAGATCTGCGACTGCGCCGACACTGTCTCGACCCGGTCGCTGTGCAGCGTGATGCCGCCATGCACCACAGGGCCGAATGCCACCGCGCCCCGTCGGAACATCCGCACCTGATGCTCGGGCCAGTAATATGCTGCCGTATCGAATTCGCCGAGGATCCAGTGCCGCCGCGGCAGCGCCACCGCATCCGCCTCCCGTGCATCGCGCAGATAGGTGATCGCCGCAGGGCTGAACATCTCGTCATCGTCCAGGAACGCGATCCAATCATGCTGGCATGCCTCCAGCGCGAGCGCCCGCGTCTCTTCCACTGTCGGGCTGAAGGGCACCGTGATCACCCGGTCAGCATATCGCCGGGCAATCTCCGGGGTCGCATCGGTCGATGACTTGTCGATGACAATCAGTTCGTCGGCGAATCGCAAGGACCGCAGGCACGTGCCGATGAGCTCCGCACGGTTGTAGCTGATCACAAAGCCGCTCAGCTTGTCGGGTGTCATAACCGGCCCATGGGCGTCAGCACGCGCGGCAACCAGCGCACACCGCCGCTCAGCCGCGTCTGTCCCGGGACACTGGATGGCGAGATCACCCGGGGCAGGCCAGGCAGCTCCACTTGCAGTGAGTCCGATGGTGTCACCACGCGCACCAGCCGTGCCATCGGCGGCAATATCGCCGCATAGGCGGCCGGCAGACCTGGCGTCAGGCTCAGACCCAGCCGCTCCCGCGCGCCCGGCCATGCCGCCAGAACCTGTTGCAGATACCAGCCACCGCGCAACACCGAAGCCGAGTGATACGCCGCGACCGCCTGGGACCAATCGGTCGCGCCGAAGCGGTTCATCATCAGGATGCGCGACGCCGCTTGTGCATTGGCAACCGGGTCGAAAGCGTCGTCGAGCGAGGCGAATGCGTCCGGGTGATAGAACAGATCGATCTGGAAGCAGCCAACGTCGATGTAGCGCAGTCCGCGGGCCTGCAGGGTGCGCACCATGCTGACCGCGTCGGCCTTGCTCGTCGCGAAATAGCTGGAGCCTTCGCCATTGATCGCCCACGGCCAGGCGCGGCGATACATTCCGCTGGAGTCCACCCTTCCGCTCTCTACTGTGCCGATTGCGGCAAGCAGGCCCTCAGGCAGGTTCCAGGCGCGCTCTGCCTGGGCCGCGGCCCGATCGCAGACCAGATGTGGATCGTCCGGCACGTCCAGCGCCAAGGTTGAACGCCCCGCCGGCAGCAGGACTGCGGCGAGCGCAAGACACAGCACGATGCGTCGCATAAAGGACAAGGAGGCAGGCAACCGTAGCAGACTGAAACGACGAATACGGCATTCCCGCTTGCACGGGAACCGAAACTATGCCGCGCCGAGGTTGATGCCCGGTTAGCGGATTTACCGTTGCTTAAACCGCCAGCCGTAATGTCGGCGCCGCCGAGAAGGACCGATGACCACAATCGTCAACTCCGGTACCGGCATCACGCTCAGTAGCGCGATCAGCAATCCGGTCCTGATCACCGGTACGGTCAGTGCCGCCTCCGGCGCCGGCCTGTACGGGCCGGGCGGCGCAGCGACATCCTGGACGATTGCCAATAGTGGGACGATCGAGGGCGCGGCGTACGGTATCACCCTGAACGCCAGCGGCCTGATCACCAACGCCGCCTCGATCACCGGAGATATCGGCATCGGCGTGGTTGGCGGTGTCGCCACGGTCATCAACTCCGGGACGATTACCGCGGGCAAAGCTGCGGGGGTCATGCTGGGCTCCATACAGACGCCTGTCAGTGGTGGCACTATCACCAATGAGAGTGGCGGCCTGATCACCGGCGCCAGTTATGGAGCCTTCGTGCATGGATATGGCACCGTGGTTAATCTCGCCGGCGGCACGATCGCAAGCGGCAGCCATGGCGTCGGTGTGGGCTTCGCCAACGGCTGGAGCACGCTCAGCAATGCCGGCACTATCATCGGCGGCTCCAAATATGACGCCGTACATTTGTTCGGGGTCGACAATCGCAATCGGCTTATCGAGGCCCCAACCGGGGTGCTGCAGGGCAGTGTCAGCGGTGGGTATGGCGTGCTCGAACTGGCCGCTGGCAGTGGAACGATCAGCGGCTTCGGCTCCAATATCACCAACTTCTCAACCCTCAGCTTTGATCCCGGAGCGGCGTGGACGATTAGCGGCAACGCCTCTGGACTCGACGCCCTTCTCGCCATTGAGGGTTTCACGAGTGGCGACACCATCAATCTCACCAACTTCATCGCCGTCAGCGACAGCTTCGCCTCTGATGCTCTGGTGCTGAACAACGCCGGGGGCGCTCACGTTACGCTGCACATCGACGGCAGCTTCACCACCGGCAACTTCGCCATCAACTCCACGCCCTCCGGCGGCACCAGCATCAAACTCGCCGCGCCGCGGACCTTCACCTGGACAGCCGGCAGCGGTGACTGGAACACACCGTCTGGCTGGAACCTGAATTCAGTACCAACCGGCTTTGACAGTGCGCTGATCAACAGCAGCGGCCGCAACATTGTTTCCGTCGGCGCCGGCGAGAGCGAAGCAATCAGCAGCGTCACTGTTACGGCGGCGGATACGCTCGTCGTCTCCGGTACGTTGGCTGCCAACAGCATTGTTGATAACAGCGCGCTGCTGTTTATTGGCAGTCATATTCTCGACACTGGCTCCCTGAACCTTGCTGGTACGCTCTCGGTCCAGGGCGGTACGCTGACCCTTGGATCATCCGAGATCGTCACGCAGTCAGGCGCTGCCGCGCTGCTCGCCAGCAGTACCGGTGGCGACCGATGCAGTCATCAACTCGGGCAACATCCGTGCGGCAATCAACGGAGGCTCGCTCAGTATTGCCTCGAGCAAGTTCATCAACCAGGGTACTATTTCCGTCCTCAACGAAACAATGACGCTCGGTGCCGCCGGTGGTTCGTGGAGCAACGGCGGTGCGATCACGCTTTCCGGCACCGCGTCGCTTATCCTCGCGGGAACAGTCGTCACGGCGGGAATCGGCAGCATCACTGGGGCGTCAAGCACCAGCCTCGTTGGCACACTCGACAACACGGGCGCGACACTCACCGCTGCCGGGCTCGGCCGTCCGCTCGGCACCGTCAACCTGACAACCACCGGAGTCATCAGCGGCGGGACCATCGTGGATGCAACCGGCGCCGGTTTCGCATTCAACGGCGGAACCTTCAGAGGCGTCACCTTCCAGGGGCCGCTTAATCTCATCACCGCCGGCGCCGTGTTGAACATTGCGGACAGTTTCGGCTGCACAGGCTCGATAGGTCTGACCGGCGCGAATGCACAGCTCAACCTGCTTACCGGCCGGACACTCGACGCCATCAATCTCGCCATAGGCAACGTCACCGCCGGCGACACCATCATGGCCGGTTCGTCTGGCGGCACACTTGTTCTTGGCAATCGTGCAACCATCGTCAGCGTTGACCCCAAGGCGTTGGCGACGCTGAACGTGTCCGGAGCTCGCTGTGTGCTCAATGGCGCGATTGAGGCCTTTGCCGCTGGTGGCACCTTCAACATCATCGGCAATCCGTTCGAGAACGACGGCATCATCATTGTCGGCAATGACGACAATCTCGTTGTCGGCTCAAGCATCGCCGGTGCCGGCACTGTCGAGCTCACCACCGGCGCGATGGCCGACTTCGCAGGCAGTGTCGGCGCGGCACAGAGAATCGCCTTCGCCGATAACACCGCGACCGTCGCACTGGAAACGCCATCCGGCTTCAGTGCGACGATAGATGGATTCGCTACAGGCGACACCATCGATCTGCCGCACGTTGGCGCCTCCATCGCGACCTGGCAGCAAGGCACCGGCAAGCTTGTCATTGCCAATGGCACGACGACATTCGCCGCATTGTCGCTCACCGGTGACTTTGCCCAGCGCAGCTTCATCGTCAGCAGCGACAATACCGGTGGCACCGCGATCACCCTTTCGCCGTTGCCATGCTTTGCTGCCGGCACACGTATTCTGACACCGGTTGGCGAAGTGGCGATCGAGGAACTGGGGGAAGGCGACCTGGTGCTCACCGCATCCGGTACGCTGCAACGTATTCGCTGGTGTGGCCATCGTGACATTGACTGCCGCGGACATGCGGACCGCTGGCGCGCCTTTCCGATCCGCATCGCGCCACATGCATTCGGCGAGGGACGGCCGCAGCGCCCTTTGCTGTTGTCGCCGGACCATGCGGTATTCGCTGAAGGTGTGCTGATCCCTATCCGCTTCCTGCTCAACGGCAGCAGCATTCGCTGGCTGGAGCTGGACGCAATCAGCTATTTCCATATCGAGTTGGAGCAGCATGACATATTGCTGGCGGAAGGGCTTCCTGCCGAAAGCTACCTCGAGACCGGTGGCCGTGGTGCCTTCGCCAATGTCGATCCCACGCTGCAACTCAGTCGTGGCGTCGTCCCTGATACCGAGCGTGTCGCGATGATCTGGGAAACCTCCGCTTGCGCGCCGCTGTTCGGCGGCAACGGCGAACTGGACCGTGTGCGCCGCAAGCTCGCGGTACAGGCGCTGCTCATCGCGGGCGATCATTAGGAGATTTCCGAAACCTGTCGCGACAGCCACTGGTTTTTGCTCGCGCTTGTGTGATCGCGTGCAGAGTAATTTCCTTTCGCAGATTTTACCGCTGATATGTTATTCAACCGACATGGAACCAAAGCGCCTCATTCGAATCGGAATGACGTCAGCGGGCCGCTCGATGGCGGCCCTCGGGGAAACGCGCGTCTAGCGGACAGTCGTTCGTAAAGCAGCGCGCAGCCCCGCCAACCATCGGACGGGGCTTTTTCATTTCAAGATCCTTCTGTCCGCACCCGCACTTCGCTGCGTCGAGGCGTGTTATGTTGCCGCGGTTCCGAAATCCCCACAAAACAAGTTTGACACCCGCGCTGGGCAACGCGGAGTTGGATGTCGCACGTTTCGCGCAAGCAGGACGATGGCTCTGCATGCTGTCGGACCGCGTGACGCGGCGGAACGGCTACGTCGGCCGTCTGATGGCCGCGGTCTATGCCGACATGGTCGGTTACAGCCGCTTGTTCCGTCTGGACGATCAGGGAACCGTTGCACGGCTTCGCAATATGCACCGCCTGATCAGGCCGGCCATCCGGCGCAACCGCGGCCGCCTTGTGCAGACCGGGGGCGACTCGATGCTGATCGTCTTCGATAGTCTGACCGCAGCGGTCAAATGCGCGGTGACGATGCAGTACGTGCTCGCCTTGGACAACAACGGTTGGCCGGACGATCTCAGGATGCAGTTACGTATCGGCGTCGATTTGGGCGACGTGATCGCCGATGGCCGGGACTTCCACGGCGACGGCGTCATAGTCGCGGTTCGGTTGCAGGAAGTGTGCCCGCCGGGTGGTGTGTGCATCTCGGGAGCGGTTCACGACCGGGGCGCCGATCGTCTTGGTCTGCCATTCGAACCGCTGGGCGCGCTCACGCTGAAGAACATCGCCCAGCCGGTACCGGCCTTCGTGTTGCGGCCGCGGCCCGATGGGCGGGCAGGCACGCTCCGGCTGGCCGTGTAGCGGCTGCCATCGTCGGCATGTCATGAAACGGCTGGTCGGAGTGAGAGGATTCGAACCTCCGGCCCCTGCGTCCCGAACACAGTGCTCTACCAGGCTGAGCTACACTCCGGCCGAGCCGGCGCATATAGCCTCGGCAGTGTCCCCCGGCAAGGCGCCGCTACAATCGCGACGTCTCCGCCGGGGCGGCAGGCACGATGCAGATGCCCCAGCCGCTGCAACACCGCCGGGACACCCTCCAGCACTTCGAACAGCTCGCGCGTCTCGGGGCCGGCAAAGCCGGCCGCCACCGTGGCTTCTATCGCCGCCACGAACGGTTTGGCTGAACCGGCCACGTCGCAGATCAGCACCGGCTTGTCGTGCAGCCCGAGCTGCCGCCAGGTGATGATCTCGATCGTCTCGTCCATCGTGCCCAGCCCGCCGGGAAGCGTCACGAATGCATCCGCTTCCTCGAACATGCGCTGCTTGCGGCTGTGCATTGAGCTTGTGACCACCAGGCCGGTCAGGCGGTCGTGCGCGACTTCGCGCCGGGTGAGGAATTCCGGGATCACGCCGCAGTGCCGACGCCGCCCGCTGCCAGCGCGGCGTCCGCCACGATGCCCATGAGCCCAATGCGGCCGCCGCCATAGACAAGTTGAATGCCGGCCTCCGCCAGACCGCGTCCCAGCGATTGTGCCGCGTCGCGGTATGCGGGATCGTTCCCGGTGCGTGAGCCACAGAACACGGCAACGGCATGGATGTCTGGCATCCCGCTCATGTGGATCGGCGCGCGGCGAATTCGCCACCGGTTTCGCCGGGCGGGCCGGGAATTTTGCCGGAATGGCGGCGTCACACCGAATGGCCGTGAGGCCGAATACAACAATGAGGGGTCGAGGCAATGAGCAAACGAGCTGGTGATGCTGGCGATGCTCTGGCGTTGACCGCGGCGGGAACTGCCCGCGCCGACTGCTCAACGTGATCGAAACGCGCCAGGCCGGCCAGGATCTGCTTTCGAGCGATTACGCCGGATCCGCGCCGTGGTCGCCACCAAGGGCGACATCAAGACGCTGGAGAATCCCTCCAAGGCGATGGCTCGGTGGATGCGGCAATATCCCTCGCTGTTCCCCAAAGGCAGCGATCAGGGCCATAACACCAAGGCACTCCCGACGATCTGGAGCGATATGGCCGGCTTCGAGAAGGCGGCGAACGACACGGCCGATGCGGCCGACAAAATGGCGCAGCTTGCCAAAGCGGGCGACGCCGACGGTTATGCCGCGGAAATCAAGGTGCTCGGCGACACCTGCACCGCCTGCCATCGCACCTCTTCGAGAGAGGTAGCCGGAACTACCGGGCGCGCACCAGCTCGCCCGGGTGTCGCGCCGGTGTATCTGCCCTGCTCGAACACCGGCACGCCGGATACAAGGGTCGCGTCGTAACCATCCACCCGCTGCACCAGCCGCCGCCCGCCGGCCGGCAGGTCGTAGCGGATCTCCGGCACGTGCAGTCGCAGCCGCTCGAAGTCGATTACGTTGACGTCGGCCTTGAGGCCCGGTGCCAGCCGCCCGCGATCGGCGAAGCCGAAGAAGTCCGCTGTCTCGCTGGTCTGGCGTTTGACGATGAGTTCCAACGGCAGGCCGGGGCCGCGTTTCCTGTCGCGCCCCCAGTGCGTCAGCATCCAGCTCGGCAGGCTCGCGTCGCTGATCGAGGAGCAATGCGCGCCGCCATCCGACAGACCCAGCACCGTCTCCGGCGAGGTCAGCATGGTGCGGATGATGTCGTGGTTGTCCTCGTTGTAGCCGACGATGGGGAAGAACAGGAATTTATCGAGGCCGCCGGCCAGATAGTCATAGGCGACCTCGTCCGGCGTGTGGTTGGAGCGGCGGGCAATGGCGCCGATGCTGTTGCTGGCTTCCGGCTCGTAGTCCGGCGGATCGCCCATGACGAACATGCGGTCCCATGCTGTGGTAATGCGCATGCGGAACTGCGACAGCCGGTTCACCAGTTCGTCGGACGGCCTGTCGTTCAGGATGGTGGCGCGCACCGCCGGGTCCTGCAGGCGCTTCAGGCGTTCGGTGGCCGGAAGCTTCAGCAATTCCTGGTAGGTCGGGCGGATCGAGAACGGGTTCAGCGCGGTATCCACGCCAAGCATGACGCCCACCGGCCGCCCTGCGATCTGCGCGGTGACGTTGGCACCCTGGGCACGCGCCTGGCGCACGCCTTCCATCAGGCGCTGCCACCGGACAGGATCGGTGGGACGGTCGGTCAGCAGGAACCAGACGGGCCGGCCGTGTCTGCTGGCTCAGCTGCGTCATCCAGCCGAGCTCTTCCGTCTCGATGTCGAAGTCGCTGTTCACACCGAAGGCGCCGTGACGCAGGCCTTTGAAGGCTGAGCCGATGCCGAGCAGTTCCTGCACTTCAGAATAGCGCCCGGGCACCATCTCGCCTGTCGGCGTCTTGTGCGAATTGGTGCGCGAGGTGGTGAAGCCGAATGCTCCTGCGTCCAATGCCTCGCGGGTCAGACGGCGCATCTGGTCGATGTCATCCGCGCTGGCTTTCTCGCGGTTGATCGCGCGGTCGCCCATCACATAGACGCGCAACGGATGGTGCGGCACCTGCGCCGCCACATCGATCGCGCGCGGCATGCGGTCCAGCGCGTCGAGATACTGCGGGAAGCTCTCCCAATCCCACTTCAGGCCTTCCGACAGCGTGATACCGGGGATTTCCTCCACGGCTTCCATCAGGCCGATAAGCGATGCGTGATGTTCCCGGCGAACGGGCGCGAAGCCGACGCCGCAGTTGCCGAACAGGATGGTGGTGACGCCATGCCACGACGATGGAGCCAGCTCGCTGTCCCATGTGGCCTGGCCATCGTAGTGGGTGTGCACATCGACCCAGCCGGGAGTGACAATCTTGCCTTCGGCATTGATGTCGCGGCGTGCTGAACCGGCTTTGCCGCCGACTTCACTGATGACACCGTTGTCGATCGCGACGTCGCCGGTGAATGCCGGCTTGCCTGTGCCGTCGAGGATGCTGCCGCCGCGGATGACCGTGTCGTGCATGGAGGATCCCTCCCAAGGGATGTGATTACGCTCATCGGAGACCCGGGCGCCCCGGGGGTCAAGCGGCGGCAGCGTTCGGAACGCCGCGCTACGCATGTTCGGCCAGGCGTGCTGCGTTGAAGGTCCAGTGCCAGCAGCCAGATCACCTGGCCGCCCTCAGGTATATCGTTTCGTCACGCAACCTTCTCGAAGCTGTCAAACGTTGCGGCGCGCGGTGTCACATTTCGCGGGCTAGCGTCGGTTCGCCTGCATACCAACCAAAACCAGGGGATGATGATGCGACGTTTCGCGCTCGGACTTCTGACTACGGCCATGTTCTCGGGGCCACTGATGGCCGCACCCATCAGCACTGTCTTCACCATATCGCTGGAAAACCACAACTTCACTCAGCTCACCACGCCGGCCGGCGAACCGCAGCAGCTTCTGGGCAACGCTGCCGCGCCCTATCTCAACAGTCTGGTCACCGCGGGCAACCCGAACGCGAAGTTCACGTCGTTTTTCTCCAAGATGACCAATGTCGCGCCAGGCATTCATCCATCCGAGCCGAACTACATCTGGCAGAACGGCGGCTCGAACTTCGGCGTGGCGACCGGATCCGTCAGCCGCGGCTGGAAACGTCATCAGCGCCCCAAGCTTCACCGGCCAGCTGACGAAGAAGGGCGTCTCGTGGCACAACTACGAGGAAGACGTCCAATACTCGACCTCGCCGCTGATCAGCGCATCAGGCACGGGCGGCACGGCGCCGAGCGGCGTGGCCGTGACAACAAATCCGTATAACGGCACGTCGCAATACAACTACGCGGTGAAGCACAATCCGATGGCGTTCTTCACCGACAGCGCCACCGCGAATGTCAGGACATTCGCGCAGTTGCAGACAGACCTGGCAAACAATACCTATGCCCAGTACAACTGGATCACGCCTGACCAGTACAACGACATGCACAGCTCGCTGACCGGCGGATTCACCTATAACGGCACGCTGTTCACCGGCGACCAGGCGTCGATCGCCCAGGGCGACAACTTCCTGTCGATCATCATCCCCGAGATCGAGGCGACTGCTGCATTCCAGAACGGCACTGGCATGATCGAAATCTGGAACGACGAAAGCGAGATCTCCGACGATCCGGGGTACTACATCCCTGAGATCATCATCTCCAAGGATGCCGTCGGCAACGCCTTCGACGTCACCGAGATGGTCACGCACAGCGGAAGCCTGCTGATGGATCAGGAGATTTTCCACACCGGCTGTCTGCTCGCGTCTTGCGGTGCGACCGACCTGTCAGCCGCCTTCCTGCCGGGTTCGATCCCGGCCGGCGTTCCCGAGCCCGCCTCAATCGCGGTGCTTGGCGCCGGCCTGCTTGGCCTGCTCGCTGCTCGCCGCAAGGCCTGAACGATACCGGTGACCGAGGAGTTGCCTGCGGGCGGCTCCTCAAATCGGTGGACAGGCCAGCGCCTGAGCCGCCGCTGCGCCGCGCAATACTCACTTGAGGCTGCGCGGCGAGCCGCGCACAATTGTCCGGGTTAATGTCCGGACGCCCGTCATGACGCAACTTCGCCACGGTATCTTCCTGCCGCCGTTCCATCCGATGGATGAGAACCCAGCAGCCTGCATGGATCGCGACCTTGAGTTGATGCAGTGGCTCGACCGGCTCGGCTTCCATGAGGCGTGGATCGGCGAGCACCATTCGGCAGGCTGGGAGACCATCAGCTCGCCCGAGCTGTTCATCGCCGTCGCCGCAGAACGCACGCGATCCATCCGCTTCGGCACCGGCGTTATCTCACTGCCGTACCACAATCCCCTGATGACGGCGAACCGCATCATCCAGCTTGATCATCACACGCGCGGCCGCGTCATGTTTGGCGCCGGCCCCGGCCTGCTCGCCTCCGACGCGCTGATGCTCGGCATCGATCCGAGCACGCAGCGTGATCGCATGGCCGAGGCGCTCGACGTCATCCTGCGTTTCTTCAACGGCGACATCGTCACGGAAAAGACCGACTGGTATACCTTCGTCAACGCCCGCGCGCATCTACGGCCATATACACGCCCTCATCCTGAGGTGGCGGTGGTCAGCGCGGTGACGCCCTCGGGCGGCCGGCTCGCCGGCAAGTACAATCTCAGCATGATCTGCGTCGCCGCGACCAATCCGTTCGGCTATGACGCGCTCGCCGCCAACTGGCAGATCGCCAATGACATCGCCGCCGAGCAGGGCCGCACAATGGATCCCGCACGCCTTCGCCTGGTCGGCCCGATGCACATCGCCGAAACCCGTGCCAAGGCGTTCGAGAATGTGCGCTTCGGCTTCGAGCGCTACCTGGATTACCTCAACAACAACCAGCCGCGCTTCATCGTGCCGCCTGGCCAGGACGCGGCCGAATGGTTCGTCGAGAACAAGTTCGGTGTCATCGGCACGCCGGACGACGCGATCGCGCTGATTGAACGTCTGCGGGCCAAGCAGGGCGAGTTCGGCGTGTTCCTGCACCAGGCGCACAACTGGGCCGATTGGGAGCAGACAAAGCGATCGTACGAGCTCTACGCCCGCTACGTCATGCCGCATTTTTCCGGCGACAATCTACCACGCACCGAATCATTCGACTGGTGCACCGCGCATCGAGAGGAACTCACCGAGAAGCGTTCCGCCGCGGCTCGCGCGATGTTCGACAAGCACGAAGCGGAAGTACGTGCCCGCGCCGATATGCCGCGACCGCAGCGAGGGCGTGAGGCCTGGTAAGATGGCCGGCGTCATCTTGGTCATACTCGACCATCCCGATGCGGCCGGCGCGCTGCTTGGCGCCGCGCAACAGCTTGCCGCGCATAGCGGCGCCTCACGGATCAACGCCTTGGTGGTGCGCGCGCCGCCCGAGACGCAGTTCTCGCCCAGCGAAGAGGTCCTGTCATCACAACGCGAAACCACGCTGCGCGAGGATGAAGCCGAGCGCGCTGCCAGTCTGCGCGCCAGCTTCGAGGCCTGGGCCACCAATGTCACCGGTATCGTCACGGACTGGATCGACATCGACGGCATCGTCGAACTGCAGGTGGAGGAACGTGGCCGCCGCGCCGATTGCGTGGTGATCGAGCGGCCATCGCAGCACGATTATGGCACGTCGTGGCAGGCATTGCGCGCGGCGCTGTTCACCACCGATCGGCCCGTGCTGGTGGTGCCCGCCGATTATCGCGGCGAACTTGGCCGCCGTATCGCCATCGCCTGGCGCGACGACGAGCGTGCCGCAAAAGCGGTGATGGCCGCGCTGCGTGGCTTCCGCAATGCTGAGCAGGTCTTTGTGTTGGCCGGCATGCGCGCCGGCGGGCCATCGCCCGAACTGCCGCCGATACTGCGCGAACACGGCGTTACCGCAACGTTGCACATCCTGCCGGTAGAATCGCGGCCATTTGGCGCGGGGCTGCTGCGCGCGGCCGATGAACTTGGCGCTGATGTTCTGGTGATGGGCGCGTATCAGCACACGCCGCTACGCGAGTTCCTGTTCGGTGGCGTGACCCGTCACATGCTGCACCACGCCAATCGTCCGGTGTTGATGCGCCATTAGGCGCACCGTGCCGATGCACTCCGACCTACTCCTTCGCCGCGGCCTCTGGCTCGAGTATACGACGCTCGCCTGGAACGTCGTCGGTTCGGTTATCGTCATCGCCGCTGCGATACGGGCCGGTTCGGTTGCACTCGCCGGCTTCGGCCTCGACTCGCTGGTGGAGATCTTTGCCTCTGTCGTCGTCGTTTGGCAGCTCAACGGCGTGCATCAGGATCGCGAGCGCCTCGCCATGAAGCTTATCGGCGTGGCGTTTCTGCTGCTTGCCGCCTACGTCTTCGCACAATCGATCTGGACGCTGATTGCGCAAGCGCATCCCGCCGCATCGCTGACCGGCATCCTTTGGCTTGCTGCGACGCTCGCCGTCATGCTGGCACTGGCCTGGGGCAAGCATGTCACCGGACGCCAACTGAACAACCGCGTCCTTGTCACCGAGGCCCGCGTCACCTTGATCGATGCGGCGCTGGCGGGAGCGGTGCTTGTCGGCATAGGCGCGAACGCGTTGATGGGCTGGTGGTGGAGCGATCCGCTCGCCGGTCTGGTCATCGTCTATTATGGGCTGGCCGAAGGCCGAGCGGCGCTGGCGCACAGTGGACAGCATGTGGCCAGCACCGCCCAGTCAGACGTCAGACCGCAAGCGCCGCGGCAATGATCCGGCCGGTCTCGGCGATGACCTTCTCTCTCGATGCAAGCGGCTGCGTCGATTCTGTATAGTAGACCGCAACAAGGATCGGCGCGGCCTCGGGTGGCCGGATGATCGCGATGTCATTCCGGGAACCGTTTTCTCCTGATCCCGACTTGTCGCCGATACGCCAATCGTTGGGCAAACCGGCCCGCAACAGATTGGCCGTGATCTTGCTGCCGAACAGCCAGTTCTCGATCCGCTCACGCGAAGCATCGCTCAACCTGGTGCCAAGCAGTACGGCACTCAGATTGCGAACCATCGCTTCCGGCGTGGTGGTATCGCGCAGGTCGCCTGGGATTGCACTGTTCAAGGCCGGCTCGGTCCGATCAAGCCGCGATACGGTGTCGCCAATCGAGCGGGCGTAGCGCGTCCAGCCAGCCGGACCGCCAATCAGCCCGAGCAGCAGGTCATCGGCGGTGTTGTCGCTCCACTCCATGGTGGCGGCGCACAGGGCATCGACGGTCATGAAACCTGCATCGACATTCTTGCGCGCGATCGGTGCGTATTCGAGCAGATCGGCGAGGCCGTAAGCAACGCGGCGGTCAAGCTTCATCTGTCCCTGATCCACCATTGCCAGGATAGCGGCGCAGGTGAGGAACTTGTGCGTACTGCACATCGCGAATCGTTCATCGGCACGACGGCTGATCCGTCGTCCGGAACCGGTTTCCAGCGCAGCGACTCCGAGCCGGCCGCCATGCTCCGCCTCGAGTGCGGCGATAGCGTCGTTCGCACGATCCAACGTCGTGTCGGATGCGGATGATTGCAGTGCCGTTCCGCTACTGGCTCGGGACGGCGCCGCCCGGCAGAGCGCGCCACCGAGTATGGCTCCGGCGAGGGCACGGCGGGTGAGTGTGTGGGTCATCTGATTCCTTCGCGGCAGATCGTGTGCGACCGGTGGCAAATGCCCGTGGGTGACGTGCTTTACAAACGATGATGTCTCTGGTTAGACCCCAAAAAATCTTGGCCATGTGTTCGTATGGATATTGCGCGACTACCGCTGAACGCACTGCGCGCGTTCGAGGCGGCAGCCCGGCATGAGAGTTTCACCCGGGCCGGATTGGAACTGCGCGTCACGCAGGCTGCCGTCAGCCACCAGGTGAAATCCTTGGAGCACCTTCTCGGTGTTCCGCTGTTTCGCCGCCTGCCGCGTGGACTGGCTCTGACCGAGGAAGGTGAAGCGCTGCTTCCTGTGCTGACCGGTGCGCTGCGGCACGTCGCCGACACGCTTGATCGCTTCGAGGACGGACGGCTGCGGGAAGTGCTGACCCTTGGCGCGGTCGGCACGTTTGTGAATGGCTGGCTGCTGCCTCGCTTGCCGCAATTCCGCGCCATTCACCCATTTGTCGATCTCCGCTTGATGACCAACAACAACCGCGTCGATTTGGCGGGCGAAGGTCTTGATTGCGCCATCCGGTTCGGCGATGGCGCCTGGCACGGCACCGAGGCAATTCGCCTGTTCGATGCACCGTTCTCGCCGCTCTGTGCCCCGGATGTCGCGCGGCGCCTGTCGCAGCCGGCTGATCTCGGGCGCGAAACATTGCTGCGTTCTTATCGTGTGGACGAATGGGACCATTGGTTCACTACGGCCGGACTGCCATCTCGGGTCATCCGAGGCTTCGTCTTCGACTCTTCGCTGGCCATGGCCGAGGCAGCAGTGCAGGGAGCGGGCGTCGCTCTCCTGCCAGTCCGCATGTTCGAGCGGGATCTGCGCGAAGAGCGCCTGATGCAGCCTTTCCCAATCGAGGTAACGCTTGGCGCTTACTGGATCACGCGGCTGAAATCGCGCATGCAGACCCGCGCGATGCAAGCCTTCCACGATTGGCTGCTCGCGATGGCGGAACGCGACGGCGATCATTTGTCGAGGTTCCCGATCGAAGTCGGCAATGCCTGACCGCGTCGAAACTGCCGCGCCGCGACAACAACGCGCAGAGCTGATTCGCCGCGCATTTCAGCTTGAGACTACCACCATTGTCTGGATGGCGCTCGAGGCCACCGTCGCCATCTGGGCCGGCGTGCATGCAGCAAGCGTAAGCCTCCTCGCCTTCGGTATCGACAGTCTGATCGAGCTTGCCTCGGCCGGTGTGCTGATCTGGCGGCTCACCGTCGAATTGCGTCGCGGTCAGCATTTCGCCGAAAGCGCGGAGCGCCTGGCCAGCCGCATCGCCGGCGGCCTCCTGTTCGCGCTTGCTGCCTATGTGGTGCTGGCGGCAGGGTGGAAACTCTGGACGCGGACCGGCGAGGCATTCTCCTGGCCCGGCCTGGTCATCACCGTGCTGGCGATGCCGGTGATGTATATACTTGCGCGGCGGAAGCTTGCACTCGCCGAGGCCCTCGGCAGCCGCGCTATGCGTGCCGACGCGATGGAAAGCGTGACCTGCGGCTGGCTGTCGCTGGTCGTCGTTGTCGGCCTGATCGTGCAGGGACTCACCGGTGCGTGGTGGGTGGATTCGGTGACCTCCCTCGGCATTGTCTGGTTCCTGCTCAAGGAAGGCCGCGAAGCCTGGCGCGGCGAAGAGTGCTGCTGCGATTGACGCGACTAAGCCGTCCTCCGCACCGCCAAGGACAATGCCGCCTGCCCGAGCAGCGCTGAACCCAGCAGCACCACCGCGACTGTGAAAACCGAACCAGGCTGCCACACCTCCACCACGACGGTGCACAGTGCGCCATATGCCATTTGGGTGAACCCGTACAACCCCGACGCCGCGCCAATCGAATTTGGATTGACGCTTACCGCGCCGCTCAGCGCGAATGGACTCGCCATGCCTGCGCCCACCATGAACAGCACCACCGGCGCGATCACCGTCGTCACCGTCAGCACGCCGGTGACATCGGCCAGCATGAAGCACGCTGCACCGAAAATCGCGATCGCGTTCGCCACGCGCAGTGCGATCGCGGTGCGAATGCGCCCGGCGATCCGGTTTGCTGTCAGTCCGCCCGCGGCCACGCCAGCCATCAGCAGCAGGTAATACAGCCCGACCCGCTCGGTCGGCTGGTGCAACAGATCCACCAGGATGAACGGCGATGCCGCCATGAACGCGTAGAACGACGTGGTGGTGCACGCGCCGCCCACCACGTAGCCGCAGAATGCACGCGAACGGAATAACCGTATCGATCCCAGCAGCATCGAGGCCCGTGCGCTCGCCTGCGTCGCATTGGTCTCCGGCAGCAGCAGCACGGCCAGCGTCAGCGTCACTCCCCCGACGATTGCCAGCAAGGCAAACGCGGCGCGCCAGCCGAACCACGCGGTGGCGTAGCCGCCGAGCACCGGAGCGATTGCCGGCGCCGCCGACATCACCAGCGTCAGCAGCGCCAGTTGCGCGGCCGCTCGGTCCGCCGTCGCCGAATCCCGCACAATCGCGCGGCCCAGTACCAAGCCGGCGCAGGCGCCGATGGATTGCAGTATCCGCGCGATCACCAGCGTGATCGCATTCGGGGCAACGGCTGTCGCCATGCCGGCCAGGGTGAACAGTGCCAAACCAAATAGTAGCACTGGGCGCCGGCCGAAGCGGTCCGAAACCGGCCCATACAACAGTTGCCCGATCGCCAGCCCGATGAGATAGAGCGTAATGGTCAATTGGATAGCAGCCGGCGACACGTGCAGCGCATGCGCGGTGTCGGGCAACGCAGGGATGATCAGGTGCATCCCCAGCGTGCCGCAAGCGGTGATCGCCACGATCAGCGCAAATGGCGCGCGCTCTCCCCTGCCGAAGCGCGGCGTTCTGTGCCACTCCATGTGGTGATGCTTCCCTCGGAACCGGATGATGCCAAGCACAGAAGCAAAATTGCTGCCAGCGGCGATCGCCTGCATCACCGTATTCGGCCTCAGCGTCGGTCAGTTCGGCCCGCTGATGGCGTTGCTGCTGGAACGGCACGGCGTCGATGCCTCATTGAACGGCCTCAATGCCGGCGTCACCTTCGTCGGTGTCATCATCGGCCCGCTCCTGGCGCCGCACGGTGTGCGCCGGTTCGGCATGCGCAACTTCCTGCTGGCCTGCTTCATCATCGACATTGCCATCGTGCTGGCGATGAAGACGTTCGACAGCCTCGCGGCGTGGTTCATCCTGCGCCCGCTCGGCGGCCTGTTCGGCTCCAGCATCTTCACCTCCAGTGAGGCATGGATCAATCGCCTCGCCGGCGACGTGGGCCGCGGCCGTATCATCGGCATCTACGCCGCCTCGCTGTCCGCCGGCTTCGGCATCGGCCCATTGCTGCTGATCTTCACCGGCATCGAGGGCTGGCCGCCATTCCTCGCCAATGCCGCGATCACCGCACTGGCGATGCTGCCGCTGCTCGCCATCGGCAATGCCGCCGACGCGTTCGGGCGCGAGCCCGCGGGCAGTACATTTGCGATGTTCGCCCGGGCCCCGCTGATCATTGCCGCGATCGTGCTGTTCGGTATGTATGAGTCCGCGATGATGTCACTGCTGCCAATCTGGGGCGTGCGCCGAGGCCTCGACCCGCATTTCGCCGCGGCACTGCTCACAGCGGTGTACGGCGGCTCGATCGTATTGCAGATCATCATCGGCTGGCTGTCCGACGGCGTATCGCGCACGGTGGCTCTGCGGCTGTGTGGCGCCGTCGGACTGCTCGGCGGGCTGTTGCTGCTCGGCCTGCCACCCACACCGTTGGCCCTGTTCGCCCTGCTGTTCGTCTGGGGCGGCACCGCCACCGGTATCTATCCGGTCGCACTCAGCATGGCAGGGGACCGCTTCCGCGGCGCTGACCTCGTCAGCATCAACGCTGCGATCATCATCGCCTATGGCGTTGGCGCGCTTGTGGGCCCCACGCTCGGCGGCGCGGCCATGGACCTCAGCGATCCACAAGGCCTGCTCTGGCTTTTCGTCCTGCTGTTTGCCGCATTGCTCATCGGCACCGCCCGCGTGAAGGCACGCGCCGCGGCATGCTGAACACGCTGGTCATCCTGCTTGCCGCCGCCACCATCGCGGTGCCGCTCTCCCGCCGCGCCGGCTTCGGCAGCGTGCTCGGCTACCTGGTCGCCGGCATCGTCATCGGCCCGGCCGGCATCGGGCTGATCACCGACGTGGACCAGATCGCCTCGATCGCCAGCCTCGGCGTGGTGATGCTGCTGTTCCTCATCGGTCTGGAGGTCCGGCCGCAGCGCCTGTGGATCATGCGCCGCGCGGTGTTCGGACTTGGCACCGCGCAAGTCGTCGTCACCGCCGCCGTGCTGGCACTCATCGTCCATACATTCGGCGTCCCCTGGGCGGGTGCGATCGTGGTGGGCGCCGGTCTGGCCATGTCGTCCACCGCCATCGTGCTGCCGATGCTGGGGGAGCGCGACCTGCTCGCCACCCGTGCTGGCCGCGATGCCTTCGCGGTGCTGCTGTTCCAGGATCTCGCCTTCATCCCGCTGGTTGCGCTGGTGCCGCTGCTCACCTCCGACAGCGTACCCGAGCAGGTGCCCTGGCACGACGTCGCGCGTGCCGCTTTCGCCATCGCCGTCGTATTGGTCGGCGGGCGGTTGCTGATGCGTCCGCTGTTCCGCCTTATCGGCGGCACCAAGACGCCGGAGGTCTTCACCGCCGTCTCGCTGCTCATCGTGGTGGGCACCGCATTCATCGCCACCGAGGCCAATCTGTCACCATCGCTCGGTGCCTTCCTGGCCGGCGTGCTGCTGTCCGATTCCGAATACCGCCACGAGCTGCAGGCCGACATCGAGCCGTTCGAGGGCTTGTTGCTCGGCTTCTTCTTCATCTCCGTCGGCATGTCAGCCGATCTCCAGCTGGCTCAGGCGCAGCCATTGCTGCTTGCCGCGGCCACCGCCACGCTGCTGGTGGTCAAAGCCGCCGTCGCATTCGTGCTCGCGCGCATCGCCCGCCGCGATCGGCCAAACTCGCTGCGCTTTGCCCTGGCGTTGCCCCAGGCCAGTGAATTCAGCTTCGTGCTGTTCGGCGCCGCGGTAGCCGCCGGCGCGCTCAGTCACGAGCACGCCTCGATGGCGACCCTGGCAACTGCGGCGTCGATGGTCGCCACGCCGATTTTGTTCGCTGGTTCCGAGGCCGCGCTGCGCCTGCGCCCGGTCCCGCCGCCGCAATACGACACAATCGACGCCGGACCGGTCCCGGTAATACTCTGCGGCTTCGGACGCTTCGGCCAGATCATCGGCCGCGTTCTGCACATGCACGGCATCGCCTTCACCGCGTTGGAACGCGATCCCGGCCAGGTCGAGGTGGTCCGCCGGTTCGGCATCAAGGTGTACTTCGGCGACCCGACCCGGCCCGACATGTTGCGCGCCGCTGGCGCAGAGACCGCCAAGCTGATCATCGTCGGGATGGACGATCCGCCCGGCGTGCTGCGGACCGTCGAGATGGTGAAGCAGAATTTCCCCAAACTCGCGATCCTGGCGCGCGCCCGCAACCGCTGGGCCTGGCATCAGTTGAAGGACCGGGAAGTCGATGGCCTGGTGCGGGACACCTTCTATTCCAGCCTCAATCTGTCGCAGCAGGCCCTGGTCCTGCTTGGCATCGCCGAGGACGCCGCCGAACGGGCGGTGGCGCTGTTCCGCGACCACGACGAGAAGACCTTGCAGACAACCCACGCGATCTACCGCGACGAGAAGCAGCTGATCCAAAGCCAGGCACAGGCGGCCGACGAACTAGCCAGCCTGTTCGAGGCGGACCACGCCGACAGGACCCCGATCCAATCCTCAGACTGACTCGGGCCGCGTCTCCGGCATCATCCACCAGACCACAAATGTCGCCACGGCTCCCACCGCCGCCAGCGCCACGAAGGCCAGCCGCATTCCCGCATCGTCAGCCACCGCTCCGGCGAACAGCGTGCTGATGGCGGCGCCGAGGTAAACCGCCAGCCCCAGCGTCCCCATGCAAAGGTTGAAATGCGAGGTGCCGCGAGTGATGTCCGCCGCCAGCAGTGGCAGCATCACCCCGAACACCGCCGCGCTGATCCCGCTCACCGCCTGGCCGGCGATCAGCAGCCACGGCCCCGGCAGCACCGCCAGCAGGACGGCGCGCGCGGGAAGCGCCGCCCAGCCGAGCAACAGCATCGGTCGCCGCCCCAGCACCGCCGCCTGCCGCCCCACCCATGGCGACAGCAAAGCCACGACGCCCTGCGGCACCAGGATGCAAGCCGCGATGATCAGGTTCGCTGTGCTGCCCGCCCGCATCGTTACGGCCGCCGCCGCCAGCGGCAGCATCGCCGCGTTGGACAGGTGGAACAGCGCCACGCACACCGCGAACACCAGCAGCCGCCGGTCGGAGAACAGTTTGCGCAGCCGCGGCCAATCGCGCGCCCGCACCGTGGTCTGCTGCCGCGAATGGAGCCCATGGCCGATACCCAACAGGGTGATCAGCGCCGGCACGCACAGCGCCGCGGTCAGCACGAACACCGCGCGGCTCGACAGCCAGGCTCCGGTCGCGCCCATCACGCCAGCGGTCAATCCATTGCCCAGCGCGGCAAATCGAGCATTGCGCCCCAGCCGCTCGCTCAACGCCGGATAGCCCACCAGGTGCAGGCTGATCGCCGCGATCGTGGGCGTCAGCACGCAGCTTGCGAAGGCGTGCAGGACCTGGGCCACCAGCACCGGCAACTGTGTTGGCTGGATCGCCAGCAGCAGCGCCGCCGCGATTACCCCGCACAGCGCGACCGAAGCCACCGCGCGCTTGTTCTTCGCCGCATCGACCAGTGCGCCAGCCGGCACCTGGCTGAGCATCCCCACCACCGTGCCCACCGACAGGGCGATCCCGATCTGCACCTGCGTCCACTTGTGCGTGGTCAGATAGACCGCGACGAACGGACCGAAGCCCGTCTGCACGTCGGCGACGAAAAAGTTGAGCATATCGAGCGCTCGCGGACCGCGCCCTGGAAGACTGCCGTCGCGCGGCATGGCTCAATGCGGGGTGGGTTCTGGCGCCACCACCACAGGCGCCGGTTTCGCGACATCTTTGTATTCGGGGGCGGTCTTGATCTGGTCCTGCGTCAGATCCAGCGTGATCGGCTGCTTGGCATCGGTCGGCGCGAAATGCAGCGCGCTCCACTGCACGGCAATCTTGCGGCTGCCGACGCCCATGAAGCCGCCGAAATCGATCACGGCAGCCTCTGGCGCGCCGTCCGAACCCACCAGCACGTCAACCAGCCGGCCGACATTCTTGCCTTCGGGATCTGCCACCGTGCGGCCGAGGATGGCCAGCGCCTGCTCGGGCGGTACCTGCTGCACGGCGCTGTCCTGCGGCGCGGCCGCGATCAGCAGTAGGGCGAACAGCGCTCCGTGGTGCCTCCGCGGCATACCGGACACGTCGTTGCCGTGCTGAGGATGATCAACCGCGCCTGACGGCAGCAGTCTTCACGAACGTGTGGGCGCGCGTTGCCTCGGATCAAGACTGCTGCGCGACGAAGTCCCAAAACCAGGCCAACAGGACCCACAGAACAAAGGACAGGCCCACCGCGACCATAACACCCGTCGACGGTGCCAGATCCTCGCTGACTGGCCGGTTTGCCTCCCCCTCCGGGTCGTTTAAGAATCCACTGGCGACCGCGCCTTCGAAGCAGGCGGCCCCGCGATCCGTCCGATCCAGCTCCAAAGCGCTGCCAAGCATTGGCCGAACGACTCCCTATCGTTCCAACCGCGAGGCTTCTCTCGCGGCATCACGGCAAGCGAGGACCGCCAGCGACCCACGCTCCGGCGATTCGGGTCAAGGCCACCGGCCCACGGCGTCCGGTGGCGATCTACCGCCTTGCTGCGAAGAACCCGCGCAGCAACGCCCCGCAAGCCGCCTCGCGCACGCCGCCCACCACCTCCGGCCGCCACTGGCACGACGCGGCATCGAGCACCCGCGCGCCGTGCTCCACCCCGCCGCCCTTCGGATCGTAGGCGCCGAACACCAGCCGCCGTATCCGGAAGAAACTCGCGGCCTGCGCGCACATCGGGCACGGCTCCAGCGTCACCACCAGGTCGCAATCCGGCAGCCTTGGCTCGCCCCGCGCCGCCGACGCTGCGCGCAGCGCCAGCAGTTCCGCGTGCGCCGAAGCATCGCGGCGTGCCTCCACCTCGTTGCCGGCCTGCGCCAGCACCTTGCCGGCGCCATCCAGCACGACCGCCCCCACGGGCACCTCGCCGCGAGCGGCCGCGGCGCGCGCCTCGGCCAGTGCGATCTCCATCGGGACCATGCCAAACTCCGCTCCGCATTCACCGGAGCACGCCAAAAATGCCCCGCATCCCCTTGGTCACTGAGGCCAACATGACCGCCGAGCAGCGCCGGGTCTATGACGCGATGCGCAGCGGGCCGCGCCGCTCACCGCCGGTTGGGCCGCTCGCCGCCGCGATGCACCGCCCGGAGCTTGCGGAGAAATGGTCCGACCTCGGCCTCGTGCTGCGTTTCAACTCAAGCTTCGAGCCACGGCTGCGCGAGTTTGTCATCCTGCTGACCGGCCGCTTCTGGGACTGCCAGTTCGAGTGGTTCTCGCACGAAGCCGAGGCCCGCAAGGCCGGCCTCTCCGACGCCAGCATCGAGACGCTGCGCGCTGGCGGCAGCCGCTTCGCCGCGCCCGACGAGCAGGCGATCCACGACTACGCCCGTGAGCTGCTGCGCGATCACGCCGTCAGCGACGCCACCTACCAGCGCATCCATCAGGCCTATGGCACTGCCGGCATTGTCGAACTGACCGCGCTCATCGGCTACTACGCGATGGTCGCCCTCACGCTGAACGCGCACGACATCGGCGTGCCCGATGGCGCCACGCCGCCCTTGCCTGAGCTTCCAGCATCTGTCATGCGAGGAACGCCGTGACGGAGCATGCGTGAGCTGGCTTGCTTCGTCGCTTCGCCCTTCGCAGTGACACGGGAAGACGACATGCATCGTCCTGTTATCGGCGTAACACTGGATTCCGAGCAGCCGGGCGGCTACTCGAAGTATCCCTGGTACGCGATCCGCCAGAACTATGCCGACGCCATCGCCGCCGCGGGCGGTCTGCCGATAGCGCTGCCGCACGACGCCACGCTCGCGCCGGACTACCTCGACCGGATCGACGCGCTGGTTGTCACCGGGGGCGCGTTCGACGTGCATCCATCGCTTTACGGCGAGGCCGGCATGCACGCGACGGTGACGCTGAAGGAAGGCCGCACCGCCGCCGAACTCGCGCTGACCAACGGCGCATTGGCGCGTAACATGCCGGTGCTCGGCATCTGCGGCGGTGAGCAGCTTCTCGCGGTGGCGCTCGGCGGCACGCTGATTCAACATATCCCTGATTCGATCAACGACGCTCTGGAGCACGAGCAGCCGAATCCGCGCGACGAGCCGGGCCATGCGGTCAGCGTGCGCACTGGCACGCTGCTGCACCGTATCGTCAACGCGACCGAGATGCGGGTGAACAGCGCGCATCACCAGGCAGTGCGCGATCCGGGTCCGCACGCGGTTATCAACGCGCTCGCCCCCGACAGCGTGATCGAAGGCGTCGAGGACGCGCGCTATCGCTTCTGCCTCGGTGTGCAATGGCATCCTGAGTTCTTCATCGACCCCGGTGACCGCCGCATCTTCGACGCGCTGATTGCTGCCTGCCGCCAGTGACTGACCGCATCGCGAAGTGGCTGGCGCGCGCGGGCGTTGCCAGCCGGCGCGATGCCGAGAAGCTGGTGGCGGAAGGCAAGGTGAAGCTCAACAACCGGCTGGTCACGCATCCAGCCACCTTCGTCGAGGCCGGCGACCTTGTGGTGGTGGATGGCGCCGCGGTCGCCGCGCCGGAACGCTCGCGGCTCTGGCGCTATCACAAGCCGGTCGGGCTGGTGACGACGCACCGCGATCCGCAAGGCCGCCCCACTGTGTTCGACAAGCTGCCGCCCGGCATGCCGCGGGCCATCAGCATCGGGCGGCTCGACCTGACCAGCGAAGGCCTGTTGCTGCTAACCAACGACGGCGCGCTTGCACGTAAATTGGAGCTGCCGTCCACCGGCTGGCTGCGCCGTTATCGCGTGCGCGTGCATGGGCTGCCCGAGGAGAGGAAACTCACAGCGCTCGCCAACGGCATCACCATAGACGGCATCGCCTACGGCCCGATCGAGGCTGGTCTCGATTCGCGCAAGGGCGACAACGCGTGGCTTACCGTCAGCCTGCGCGAAGGCCGCAACCGCGAGGTGCGCCGCGTCATGGCGCATCTCGGGCTCGGTGTGACGCGGCTCATTCGCATCGCCTATGGCCCATTCCAGCTCGGCACGCTGCCGCGCGGTGCGGTGGACGAAGTGCCGGCGCGGGTGCTGCGCGATCAGCTGCCGCGTGAGGCATGAGGATCGTTGCCGGCACCTGGCGCGGCCGCGCGCTGATCGCGCCCGCTGGAACAACCACTCGTCCGACTGCCGACAGGGTGCGGCAGGCATTGTTCGACATGTTGCTGCACGCGCCCTGGGGTGGGCGCGAATTGCTCGATGGCGCGTATGTGCTCGATATCTTTGCCGGCACCGGCGCCTTCGGTCTGGAAGCCGTGTCACGCGGTGCCGCGCACGCCACCTTCGTCGAGCAGGACAAGGCCGCGCTCGCCGCGCTGCGCAGCAACATTGCGGCGTGCCGCGCGCAGCAATCCAGCAGCGTTCTGGCGATCGACGCACTGCAAATCCCAGCCGGCGACATTGCCGATATGGTGTTCCTCGATCCGCCGTATCAGCAGGAACTGGTGCCGCGCACCGTCGCGCGCCTGCGCGCCATGCACCGCCTGTCGCCCGAGACGCTGCTGATTGCCGAGACCGCGCGCGATGAACCGCCGCCGACCGGATCGCCGTTGCTGGCAGAACGCGCTCATGGCGCGGCCCGACTGAGTGTCTGGCGCGAGCAATAAAACAATCAGAAGCCGCAGATTCACGCCGCATCGATGCGGCTTCATGTCAACGCAAGCTTGCCATATGATGTCGGTCAATCGGAGGAGATGAGAGGCGATGTCGGCAACCGGCCGGGTTGCGGCCCGTGCGGTACTGCCGGGAGGGCTTGCCGCGCGTCTGGACGCCGCGTTCACCCGCGCTTTGGAAATCAGCACGGCGCTGCTGGTTGTCGCGGAAGTCATCATCCTGTTTCTCGGCATCGTTGCCCGCTACGTTTTCCATCATCCGCTGATCTGGTCGGACGAATTGGCCTCGTTGCTGTTTCTCTGGCTCGCCATGCTGGGCGCTGTGTTGGCACTGCGCCGTGGCGAGCACATGCGGATGACCGCACTGGTCAACAGCATCGGATTGCGCGGCCGCCATTTCTTCGATCTGCTGGCCTTCGCCGCCGCACTCGCCTTCCTGTTTGGCATCGTGCTGCCGGCACTCGACTATGCCAACGGCGAAGCGATCGTATCGCTGATGTCGCTCGACATTTCGCTGGGCTGGCGCGCCGCGGCGATGCCCTTTGGTGTCGCGTTGCTGGCACTCGGTGTGCTGTTGCGCATGCTGGCCGAACCAAAGCCGGCGGTGCTGCTGGCCGTGCTGTTGGTAGCGGCCATCATCGGCGGGTTCTTTCTGTTGCATCCCGCGCTGCTGCAACTTGGCCGCATCAATCTGCTGATCTTCTTCCTCGGCGTGGTGTCGGCGACGGTGTTCGCCGGCATCCCGATCGCCTTCTCGTTTGGTCTCGCCACGCTGGGATACCTTGCCTTCGCCACGCACGTGCCGCTCACCGTGCTGGTGGCGCGCATGGATACCGGCATGTCGCATCCGGTTTTACTCTCCGTGCCGCTGTTCGTGTTCCTTGGCCTGCTGATCGAGATGACCGGCATGGCGCAGGTCATGGTGCGCTTCCTCGCCAATCTGCTCGGCCACATTCGCGGCGGCTTGTCCTACGTTCTGATCGGCGCGATGTACCTCGTCTCGGGCATCTCCGGTTCGAAGGCCGCCGACATGGCGGCAGTCGCACCGGTGCTGTTCCCTGAGATGGAACAGCGTGGCGCGGTTCGCGGCGACCTCGTGGCCTTGCTTGCCGCCACCGGCGCGCAGACCGAGACGATACCGCCCAGCCTGATCCTCATCACCATTGGTTCGGTCACCTCGATCTCGATCGCCGCATTGTTCACCGGCGGACTGATGCCCGCCCTCATCGTCGGGCTGATGCTATGCGCCATGGTCGCCTGGCGTGCGCGTCGCACCGACACCGTGCTGCCGCCGCGCGCCAGCCTGCGCGATATCGGCAAGAGCTTCATCATCGCGATTCCAGCCCTGATCCTGCCATTCCTGATCCGCGGCGCGGTGATCGGCGGCATCGCCACCGCGACCGAGGTCTCCACCATCGGTATCGTCTATTGCGTGCTCGCCGGGGTGTTGATCTATCGCCAGTTCGACCTCTCGCGCCTGCTGCCGATGCTGGTGCAGACGGCATCGCTCAGCGGCGCCATTCTGCTCATCGTCGGCGCCGCCACCTCGATGGCCTGGGCAATCACCAGCTCCGGTTTTTCATCGGTTGTCGCGCACTGGATCGCGGTGATGCCGGGCGGCGCGATCAGCTTCATGGCGATTTCGATTGTCTTGTTCGTGGTGCTCGGCAGCGTGCTGGAGGGCATTCCGGTGATCGTGCTGTTCGGCCCGCTGCTGTTCCCGCTGGCCAGGCAGGTCGGTATACACGAAGTGCACTACGCCATGGTCGCGATCCTGGCGATGGGCGTGGGGCTGTTCGCGCCGCCATTCGGTGTCGGCTACTACGTCGCGTGCGCCATCGGGCGATGCAATCCCGACGACGGCATGCGGCACATCTGGCGCTATCTCGCGGCACTGATTGTCGGGCTGATCATCGTCGCCGCGATACCGTGGGTTTCGATCGGTTTCCTTTGAGACTGCCCGGCTAATCCGCGTGTTCGTGCCGATGATGCAAATCGGGATAGTGCGGATGCCGATGCCGCATCGGAGCGTGGCGATGCCGGTGCGTGTGCGGCTCACCGGGCGGGTCGGCCTCGTTGTGAACATGGCGGTGATGGTCGTCATGCGTGTGACGGTGCTCGTGCTCAAGCGCCTCGTGCATATGCTCGTGCTCATGCTCTTCCGTCAGATGCAGCCAGAGGCCGAGTGCCATCAAAGCACCCGCCGCCAACAGACGGATTGTCAGAGGCTCGTGAAGCAGGAGGAGCGCCAGCACCGCGCCGATAAACGGCGCCAGCGAGAAATACGCTCCTGTACGAGCGGACCCGAGATGCCGTAGCCCGAGCACAAATAGCGCGAGGCTGACACCATACCCGAGAAAGCCCACGATGCCTGCCGCCATCACCGTGCCAGCTGCGGGCAACGTATCGCCCTGCATGTGTGCAAGCGTCAGATTGACCGTTCCGGCGAAAATCCCCTTGATCATGGCGATCTGGACGGGATCGGCCGACGACAGTTTGCGCGTCAGGTTGTTGTCGATGCCCCACGCCACGCAGGCGCAAGCGATCAGCGCGGCTCCTACATCGAGCGCAGCAGCGCCTTGCCACGACAGCAGCGCGGCGCCCACCAGGATTGCGAAAGCGCCGATCAGCAAGCGCCGGTCAACATTCTCGCGGAACACAAGCCACGCGATGCTCATCGTCGCGAGACCCTCTAGATTCAGTAACAATGAAGCGCTGGCAGCGTCGGTCCGGGACAGCCCGAACATCAGGAATAGCGGCCCCAGCACGCCACCCGACACCACTACGGCAGCCAGCCATGGCAAATCGGCGCGGCGAAGCGGCGCCTCGGGTGCGGGCAATCGCAAGAAACGTCGCGAGAGATGCACAAGCGCGAGGCCGAGTCCCGCGCCCAGATAGAGCAGCCCCGCCATCATCCACGGATCGACATAGTCCAGCAAAAGTCTGGCCAATGGCGTGCTCGCGCCGAACAACACGGCGGACAGAAGGGCAAGCAAAATACCGCGCGCAATCATGCGACGATGCTAGCACACCATTGCGATTGACGCCTTCGGCCCGCGTGTGGCAGCTTCACGCCAAGGGGATTACCGCGATTGCCCCGTGAGGCTTTGGCCGAAGTATCGCGTCCGCACTCCAACGCTAGGAGAGGGCGCCCGCATGGCCACCCCTGATACAATTACCGTCGCTCAGCTTGCCCGACTCATCGGGACCCCGGAGTCACCTCTGGTGATCGATGTTCGCATCGACACTGACCACGCTGCGGACCAACGCATGCTACCCGCCAGCGTTCGGCGCAGTCACAAAGACGTCTCAAGCTGGGCCGGCGAGTATGCCGGCCGCTTCGTCGTCGTTGTCTGCCAATGGGGCAAGAAACTCAGCCAGGGCGTCGCTTCGTGGTTGCGCCACGCCGGTGCGAGCGCCGAAAATCTCGAAGGCGGCTTCGATGCCTGGGTCAAGGCCAACGGACTTCTGGTGCGGCCCGACCACGTCCCGCCACGGGACGCGCAAGGCCGCACGCTCTGGGTGACGCGCGTGCGTCCGAAGATCGATCGCATCGCCTGTCCCTGGCTCATCCGCCGCTTCGTCGATCCGTCCGCCGTCTTTCTTTTCGTTGCACCATCCGAGGTTGTCGATGCTGCCGACCGGTTCGGTGCGACCCCGTTCGATATCGAAGACACGTTCTGGAGTCACCGCGGCAAGTTCTGCACGTTCGATGTGATGGTCGAGGAGTTCGGGCTCTCGTCTGACCCTCTCGCCCGGCTCGCCACGATCGTGCGGGGCGCCGACACCGATTGTCTCGACCTCGCACCGCAGGCCGCGGGGCTGCTCGCTGTCTCGCTTGGCCTGTCGCGCATGTATCGGAACGATCTCGAGCAGCTTGAAGCGTCGATGGCGCTGTACGATGCGCTCTACCGTTGGGCGCGCGATGCAATGGGCGAGACGCACAACTGGCCAATTCCGACCGCCGCCGGCCGGTCATGAGCGCGTCTGATGCCGCGGCCCGTGAAAAGCGCGGCCCGATCCTCGACGTCGTCCGGTATTTCCTGCATCTCGGCACGACCGGCTTTGGTGGTCCGGTCGCGCTCTGCGGCCAGATGGAAAAGGATCTGGTTCAGGCAAGAGGCTGGCTGACCAAAGATGAGATGCGCGAGGCAATCGCGATCAGCCAATCGCTGCCAGGACCGCTTGCGATCCAGGTTGGTATATTCATCGCGTATATGCGCGCCGGTTTCTGGGGTGCCTGGGCGGGAGGCTGGTCGTTCATCCTGCCTAACTTCATCATCGTCGCGGCGATGGGCGCGGTCTATGTTCATTTCGGCGGCCTGTCATGGATGACTGCGATTTTTTACGGCGTGAGCCCCGCCGTGATCGCGCTGATCGTGCATTCCTGCTGGCGGCTTGCGAAGCTTGGCATGGATGATTGGTTTCAGCGCGTGATCGCTGTTGCCGCCTTCGTCGTCACTGTTGCAATTCAGGCGGAGATGGCGGCCGTGTTCATTGGCGCCGGTATCTGCGGCGTGCTTTGGTATGGCGGGCTGTTCCGGCAGCATTCGCCGGGCGCGCTTGCTGCATTCGCGGCACCGCTCGGCGGTTCGGGTGCGGTAGCGATCGGCACGACGCAAACAGCATCGTTGCCGCTGCTCGCAAAACTCGGTGGTTTCTTTCTCAAGGCCGGCAGTCTCACCTTCGGCAGCGGGCTTGTCATCGTGCCGTTCCTCGAACAGGGCCTGGTCAAGGAAACCAGCTGGCTCAATCCGCGCGAGTTTCTTGTCGCGGTCGCGATCGGCATGATGAGTCCGGGGCCAGTCGTCATCACTGCGACCTTTGTTGGCTATCTGGTCGCCGGCTTCTGGGGTTCGGTGGTGGCGACGGTCGGCATTTTCCTGCCGTCGTTTATCATGGTGTTGGTGGCGGCGCCGATCCTGATGCGTCATCGCGGCAACGCTAATGTGCAAGGCTTCGTCAAAGGTGCGTTTGCCGCCGCGATCGGCACAATCCTCGGTGCCAGCGTCCTGCTCGGTAAGATCGCGATCGGCGATTGGCTGACGGCTTTGATCGCCGTGGTCAGTATCGGACTGCTGTTCCGTTTCAAGATCAACAACCCGCTGATGGTCGGCGCCGCCGCTCTGATCGGTCTCGTCGCGTTTCCAATCCTTCGACCAGCCTGGGTGTTTGTGCAGTAAGCGCTATGCACCGGTCGCCGTAGTGAGAAAAGGGGAACCGATGGTCGACGCACGCCGTTTCAAGATCGCCGTGGTCTGGCGCGGTGATGCCCAGGCACGGTGCAATGCCACGCCGCAGAACAACAGGTTTCACCGAATCTTCGACGAACTCGCCGCCGCCGGGATGAAGGCGGAACCTGCCGTGTTCGATGAAACGTTCGCCGATGAGGTGCGCGCGCAGCTCATGAACACGGATGGCGTGCTGGTCTGGGTCGATCCGCTCCACGATGGCAAGAACCGGACGGAACTCGACGCGCTCTTGCGCGATGTGGCGGCGCGCGGTCCGTGGGTCAGCGCTCATCCCGACACCATCCTCAAGATGGGCACCAAGGAAGTGCTCTTCGCGACGAAGCATCTCGGCTGGGGCACCGATACGCATCTCTACCGCACGGCAGCGGAATTCAACGCGGCGTTTCCGGCCCGCTTGCGCTCAGCGGGACCGCGTGTCGTCAAGCAGAACCGGGGCAATGGCGGGCAGGGCGTATGGAAAGTCGAGGGCCTTGGGCACTCGATGGGAGCGGACATGCCTGTGCGCATTCTTCACGCGGCTCGCGGCAGTGCTCTCGAGGACACAACGCTGGCGACATTCATGGCGCGGTGCGAGCTGTATTTCAGCCTCGGCGGCTGCATCATCGATCAGCCGTTTCAGCCGCGCCTTCCGGACGGCATGATCCGTTGTTACATGGGAAAAGATAAGGTCGTTGGCTTCGGCCACCAGCTTATCAAGGCTTTGATGCCGCCGCCGCCTGAAGGTCCGCATTCACCCGAGGCGCAGCCCGGACCGCGCATCATGCACCCGGCGTCGTCCGCCCCGTTTCAGGCGCTGCGCGAGACGATGGAGACCGAGTGGACGCCGGCGATGATGCTTACTCTCGGGCTCGATCGCGCGACGCTGCCGATCATCTGGGACGCTGACTTTCTTTACGGGCCTCGCACATCGTCTGGCGATGACACCTACGTGTTGTGCGAGATCAATGTCAGCTCGGTCTTCGCGCTACCCGACGATGCACCCGCTGCAATCGCGCGCCTCGCATGGGAGCAATCGAAGGGTTCCTGGTAAGGCGGTCAAGCGCGCTCAGCTTTATGTTCCTTTGTTCGGATGCCGGGCGCCGGCTCGACATCCAGCATGGCAGCGGTGTCGTCCAGATGGCGCTCCATCTCCGCGATTCCCGCCGGGTCGAACGAGGTATGGTTCGTTTCATGCCGGCTGGCGGTTTCGCGGTGCGCCGCCATGAGTGCCGCCAGCGCCGAACTGCCGATGGAGAAGTAGCGTTGCATGTGGCACCCGCGCTTGGTTGCTTCAGTGCCGCAGCTGGTTCGAGGTCTCGGGTGTCCAGACTTCCGGCACGTCAGGACTTGCCACATCCATGTTGGGCGGCCGCCGCTGCCGAAAAAACAGCCGAGCCTCAGCGAACAGTCGACCCAGGCCTTCCAGGGGGCCGAGCGCGACTTCTGCGCCCTGCGCCGACAGCAAGGCACGACGCAGAACGCGCTCCGCTAATTCGCTTTCGCCAACCTGTGCAAGGCCGGCGGCGTGCAGCAGACGCTTCTCGTCGGCAGAGAGTTGCGGGCAGCGTGGACAGTGGATCGCGATCACCCGGCGGGCTGTCCGGGCAAGGATCCCCATCAACCTGTCAATTGAGAATGCCGCGTCGTGCGCGCCCGCGGCATCGAGTGACCGGAGAAGGTGCGGCAGCGGGTCGTTGCCGCCGAGGTGGTCGGCGACCCAGGACCGGATCGCGCGAACCAGCGTGGCCTCGGCCGGATCAAGCGCCGCGACCGCGTCGGGAAGTGCCGGCTGTATGTCTGGCAGGTGGATGACCCGGCCCATGGTGCAGCTCCCTTGGTGTCAGCTGAGAGTGCCCTATATGAGAATGCGTCGCAATATCATTTGATGGCGAGGCGCTGCCGCCTCGCCGTGCCCACCCCGTCGGGCTCGCATTTGCAGCCGGCCCCGCATCAAATAGAAACAACGCGTGCCATCCGGCACACGACAGGGGAAACAACCATGCAGCCGACCCGACGCCACCTGCTTGTTGGCACCGCCGCGGCGCTCGCCGCACCGCTGGTGGCTCGCTATGCGCACGCCGCGGAATACACCTGGAAATTCGCGCACACATCGCCGCAGACGTTTCCGTTCCACATCCGCCTGGTCGAGGCCGTTGCCCAGATCAACAAGGAGTCCAACGGCCTGATGGACCTGCAGGTGTTCCCGGATGCCCAGTTGGGCGGCGACAACGACCTGCTGTCCCAGGCGCGCCAGGGCGCCGTCGAATTCTGCCAGCCGACCGGACAGATCTTCTCCTCGATCCTGCCGGTGACGGCGATCAGCGCGCTCGGCTTCGCCTGGTCGGACTACGCCAAGGTGTGGCCGGCGATGGACGGCGAGCTGGGCGCATATGTGCGTGCGCAGATCGCGGCGAAGTCCGGCCTGGTGGCGATGGACCGCATGTGGGACCTCGGCTTCCGCCAGATCACCACCAGCAGCAAACCGATCAAGAATGCCGCTGATCTGGTCGGCCTGAAGATCCGCGTGCCGGTGGCGCCGAGCCTGGTGACGCTGTTCCAGACGCTGAAAGCCGCACCGCTGGCGATGCAATTCCCGGAACTCTATTCGGCGTTGCAGACGCATATCGCCGATGGCCAGGAGAACCCGCTGACGCTGATCAAGGTGGCGAAGTTCTATGAGGTGCAGAAGTATTGCTCGCTGACCAATCATGTGTGGGACGGACATTGGCTGTGCTGCAACGCCGCCGCGTGGAAGGGCCTGCCGGATGATCTGAAGACCATCGTCGCACGCAACCTGAACGACGCGGCGCTGAAGGAACGCGACGACATCGCGAAGAACGACAAGATAGTGCAGGGCGATCTGGAGAAGGCCGGTATGGTGTTCAACATCGCGGAAACCCAAAGCTTCCGCGATGGTCTGAAGGAGGGTGGCTTCTACAAATACTGGCACGAGAAGCTGGGCGATCAGCCGTGGGACATTCTCGAGAAATACGCCGGCAAGCTCGGGTGATACGTGGACGTCGCGACGATCTCCGCACTGTCTGCGCTGGCTGGCTCGATGATCGGCGGCTTCACCTCCGGCCTGACAACTTGGGTCAACCAACGCTCGCAGGCGCGCGCCGCGCAGATCGCTCACGAGCTCAGCCGCCGCGAGGATCTCGTGCGCGATTTCATCGCCGCGGCGTCGAAAACCTATGGCGATGCCATCGTCAATAACGAGCCGCAGATGCAGGAGCTGGTCAACCTGTACGCGATGATCAGCCGGCTGCGCGTTCTGTCGATGCCTCGCACCGTCGCCTGCGCCGATGCGGTGATGCACGCGACCGTCGCGACGTATTTCGCACCGAACCGGACGGTTCGCGATCTGCACGAGATGATGAAGGATGACATCGGCATCGATCCGCTGCGGGAACTCAGCGAGGTGGCGCGGCAGGAATTGCACAGCCTGTCGCGGCTCTGAGGGCTGTTGCACGATGGACCACCAAGGCCCTCGGCGTCTTTCCGTCTAAGAACCTTCAGCGCCGGCCGAACAGCCTTTCGATATCCGCCTTCGACAGCTTGAGGAACGTTGGCCGCCCATGGCTGCATGTGGCCGCGCGTGGCGTTGCTTCCATCTGCCGCAGCAGCGCATCCATCTCGGCCGCGTTCAGACGCCGTCCCGCTCGCACCGAGCCGTGGCAGGCCAGCCGCGCGATCACCGCATCCAGCCGCGCCTGCAACGCCGTGCTTTCGTCGAATGCCGCGAGCTCATCGGCGAGATCGCGCAGCAGCGGTCCCGGTTCCGGTGCGCCCAACGCCGCGGGCAGCGACCGCACCATCACCGCGCCCGGTCCGAATGCTTCCAGTTCGAGCCCGAGCCGCGCCAGGTCGCCGGCGCGGGCCAACAGGCGCTGCGCATCCGCCGGTGGCAGATCGACCACGGCCGGCAGCAGCAGCGGCTGGGTGCGGACCCCGCCGTCCAGCATCTGCTCACGCAATGCCTCGTGGGTCAGCCGCTCGTGCGCCGCGTGCTGATCGATCAGCACCAGTGAGCCATCGGCGGCGACCGCGATCACATAGGTGTCCAACACCTGTGCCACCGGCGCGCCGAGCGGGTGCTCCGCGCGCGGCTCAGCCGCCGGCAGCAGCCGCGCCGCGGGTGACGCACCGAACGCCAGTTGCGTCTCTGCCATGCCGGGCAGCGGCACATGCGCATAGGGCACCGGCGTGGGCCGCGAGTGTACCAGGTGCAATGATGGCCGCGGCGCCGGCAGCGCTGTGCCGGCGCCACCAGCCAGCGCGCGGCCGATGCTGCCAATGACCAGCGAGCGCACCGCGCCCGGGTCGCGGAAGCGCAGCTCGGTCTTCGCCGGATGCACGTTCACGTCCAGTTCGTCGGCCGGCAGATCAAGCCACAGGGCGACCACAGGCTGGCGTCCGGACGCGATCACATCGCGATAGGCGACGCGGACTGCGGTACGCAGCACCGGATCTGCGACCGGGCGGCCGTTCACCGTCAGCGCCTGCGCCGCCGTCGTGGCGCGCGTCACCGCCGGCGAGCCGGCGAAGCCGGAAAGCCGGAGCGCGCCGCGTTCGCCGGCGACCTCGACCATCGCCTCGGCCGCATCACCGCCGAACAGCGACGCGACCCGGGCGGCGCGGTCCTGCGCCGGCAGGTCGAATACCACCCGGCCGTCGCTTTCCAGGCGGAACGCGACGTGCGGCGCCGCGAACGCCAGCCGGCGCACCGCTGCCTCGGCGTGCTCCGCCTCGGTACGCGGATGCTTGAGGAACTTGCGCCGGGCCGGTGTGGCGAAGAACAGGTCGCGCACCACGACGCGCGTTCCCGCCGCCCCGGCAGCCGGGGCCACGTCCGACACAGCACCGCCTTCGACCCGCACCTCCGAGGCATGCGTCGCGCCGGGATGGCGGGAGGTGATGGCAAGCCGTGCCGCGGCGCCGATGGACGGCAGCGCCTCGCCGCGGAAGCCGAGCGTGGCGATGTGCACCAGATCTTCGTCCGCCAGCTTGGACGTGGCGTGCCGCAATACCGCGAGGGCCAGGCCGGTGGGGTCCATGCCGCAGCCGTCGTCGGTTACCTCGATGCAGTCGATGCCGCCGCCGGTGAGCGCCACGGCGACGCGCGACGCGCCGGCGTCCAGGGCGTTCTCAACCAGTTCCTTCACCGCCGCGGCCGGCCGCTCGATCACCTCGCCGGCGGCGATGCGATTCACGGTCTGCGGCGGCAGGATACGGATATGCGGCATGCGCTTCAGGCCCTGGCGAGTAAGATACGGCGAAGCGAACGGAATGTGAACAGGCAAGCCTCAAACGCCACCAGCCACCGGAACAGTCGGCGGCCGCGCTGCGCCCGCTGAGCCTACGGCTTCAGATCGCGATCGCGTAGGCCGGACGCCGCGGATCGGCGCCCGACGCGATCATTCCGCTCACCGGATCGCGCAGCACCGCCTCGACCGAGCCCGCCAGCCAGGTCCACTCCGGCCACGCCTTCACATCGTGTCCGCGCGCTGCCAGGTCCTCGCGCACCGCCGGATCGATCCGCCCCTCCACGGCCAGCCGTCCGGGGAAGTATTCGAACGGCGCGAACGATGAGGGGAACGAATAGGACGCCACGCGCGGCGCCTCGATGGCGTCCTGTACTTCCATGCCGTGCTGGAAGATATTCAGCATCACCTGCAGCATCGCTTGGGTCTGCACGTCGCCGCCTGGGGTGCCGAACGGCATCACCCCCCCGTCCCCGGTCACCACAATAGCCGGGTTCGGCGTCAGCCGCGGCCGCTTGCCCGGTGCCACCCCGGCGGGATGCTTCGGATCAGGCCGGCTCTGCGAGCCGCGTCCCGACGGTGTGATGCCCAGGCCCGGCACCACCGGCACGTTGCCGCTGCCGTCCGACGGCGTGGCGCTGAACGCGTTGCCCCAGCGATCAACCACGCAGCAGTAAGAGGTGTCCGCCTCCACCTTCGGCAGCTCCGCCATGCTCGCCGCATGCGACCGCCCTGGGCCGATCCATCGGCGCCGGCATCTCCCCGAACGCCCGATCGTCGCGTACCGCCGCCGCTCGCCGCGCAATGGTGGCCGGATCGAGCAAATGCTCGACCGGCACGTCGACGAACGCCGGATCGCCAAAGAAATACTCGCGGTCCGCCATCGCCAGGTTCACGCACTCAGCGATGCGATGCAGGTACGTCGCCGAGTTGTGCGCCAGCCCGGCGATGCCGACGCGCTCCAGCAGCGCCAGTGCCTCGAGCAGCGCCGGTCCCTGGCACCACGGCCCGCACACGATCACCTCGTGCTCGCGCCACGGCCGGCGCACCACCGGCTCCACCGGCGAGCGATACGCGCCCAGATCGGCCATCGACAGATAGCCGCCCTCCTGCTGCTGGAAGCGGACGATCTCACGCGCGATGTCGCCGCGATAGAACGCGTCGTGCGCCGCCTGCAGCCCGGCCATCCGATCCGGCCCCGCCGCGCGGTCCTGGTCGGCCATGTATTGCAGCGTGCGCGACAGGTCCGACTGCACGAACTTCTCGCCCGACTTCGGCACCCGGCCGTTCGGCAGGTAGATCGCGGTGTTCGATTGCCAGCGCCGGTATTCCTGCTCGTGCGAGGCGATCGACGTCGCCAGCAGCGGGTACACCGCGAAACCTTCGCCCGCGTAGCGGATGGCGTACGACGCGACATCGGCGAAGCGCATCGTGCCATGCCGCTGCAGCGCGGTGATCCAGGCATCCGGCGCGGCCGGCACCACGGTGCGCAGCACGCCGTCGGGGATCTTCCCGCCATGTTCGCGCATGAACAGATCGGCGGGGAATGTCTTCGGCCACCAGCCCAGCCCGGCGATGCTCTCCACCGTGCCATCCGCCAGCCGGATCATGATCGGCGCCACGCCGGCGACGTTCACCAGATCGGGCTGCAGCACGCCCAGCGCGATGCCCGCGGCGCAGCCGGCGTCGATCGCATTGCCGCCCGCCTCCAGGATCGAGAACGCCGCAGCGGCTGCCAGATAGTGTCCGGCGGAGACGGCGTGACGCGTGCCATACACGGTGGGACGGTGGCTCATGCTGCACCTCCTGCTGCGTGCCGTGCAGGGTGCGGCAATCGCACCGCTCTCGCAACCGCGCGCCTGACGCCATATCTTTCCGCCATGGACCTCGATTTCAGCGAAGACGAAATCCGCCGCTATTCACGCCACATCCTGCTGCAGGATGTGGGCGGCATCGGCCAGGCGAAGCTGAAGGTGGCGCGCGTTCTCGTTGTCGGAGCTGGCGGGCTCGGTTCGCCGTTGACGCTTTATCTCGCCGCGGCCGGTGTCGGTACCATCGGCGTCGTCGATCATGACCGGCTGGAACTGTCCAACCTGCAGCGGCAGATCGCCCATACCACCGACCGCATCGGCCAACCGAAGGCGCACTCCGCAGTGCTCGCCGCGCACGCGATCAATCCCGAGATAAGGCTGGAACCGCACGACGTCCGCCTCGATGCCGACAATGTCGCCGAGCTGATCGCGCGCTATGACATCGTGTGCGACGGCACCGACAACTTCGCCACGCGCTTTCTGCTAGCGGATGCCTGCGTGCTGGGCCGTCGCACGCTTGTCTCGGCAGCCGTGCTGCGTTTCGAGGGCCAGCTCTCGGTGTTCAAGCCGCATGAGACCGGCCCATGCTATCGTTGCCTGTATTCCGAGGCGCCCCCCGAAGGCACCGTGCCGACATGCAGCGAGGCAGGCGTGCTCGGCGCGGTCACCGGGGTGATGGGTACCTTGCAGGCCACCGAAGTGCTGAAGGAGATCCTTGGCATTGGCGAAAGCCTGGCAGGCAAGCTGCTGATCTGGGACGCGCTGGCGACACGCTTCCGCAGCGTGCGGCTGCGGCCAGATCCCAACTGCGCGCTGTGCAGCCCCGTCGCCACCATCAAGGACCTGTCGCGACATCGCGCTGCGGTGCCGGTCTGTGCCGGCTGAACCGCTCGGCATCCTGCTGCTGTCCGGCGCGCATGACCGCGCACACTATGCGTTCGTGCTGGCGTCGGGTGCCGCGGCGCTGGGGCGCAGCGTGGTGCTGTTCGCCACCAATACCGGCTGCCATGCACTGATGCGCGACTGGTCAGGGCTCGCCGATGCGGCACGCGATGACCGCGTGCGCGCCGCCGGCGTCGCCGGGTTGGCTGAACTGCGCGAGGCGTCGCGCGAACTTGGTGTACGCATGATTGCCTGCGAGGCCGGCTTGCGCGCTGAAGGATTGGATGTCGCGTCACTCTGTCCGGAGGTTGAAGTCGCCGGCGTCGCCACTTTGCTTGAGGCCGTCGGCAGCGGGCAGATTTCAGCGATCTGAGCGACAATGGCAGCGTTGTGCTTGACCCGGCGCGCCTCGGCTTGGCACGCATGACGCATGAACGTTTCGCTGCGCGCATCGCTGCTTCGCCTGCTGCTGTGCGCTGCGTTCGCCGTTTCGGCCGCCGCGCAGACCCAGACCCCGGCGAAGCCGCACCCGGTGCCACCGATCCCGCCGAAAAAGCCGCCGGTGGTGCAGCCGCGCGGTCCGGCGCATCCACAGCCGCCGCCGCAGCCGGCCACGCAGCCAGCCACGCCGCCGCCACCCGAGCCGCCGAAGGACCAGGCGGATAACAGCAAGGGCTCGGCCAGCGGACTGCCGCTGCCGCGCTTCGTTGCCCTACGCTTCGACGATGTGAATATGCGGGCGGGGCCTGGGACACGCTATCCGATCGAGTGGCTGTACAAGCGGCGTGACCTGCCGGTGGAGATCCTGCGCGAGTTCGAGGTTTGGCGGTTGGTGCAGGACCCCGAGGGGATCAAGGGCTGGGTGCATCAGGCGACCTTGACCGGCCGGCGCAGCTTCATCGTCACCGGCGCCGATGCAACCATACGCCGTGAGCCGCAGGAAACGGCGTCGGCGGTGGCCGTGCTGAAGGTCGGCGTCATCGGCCAATTGAAAACCTGCCCGGCTGGATCGGACTGGTGCCAGGTTCAGGCCGGCAACTACCGTGGCTATCTCAAGCGCGGCCAGGTCTGGGGGACATTGCCGAACGAAGTGGTCGGCGCTGGGTAGGCAAAGCAAACCTCGGTGTGCCGCTTGGCGGCAGTCAAAGAATTGAAACACCGATTACTCAGAACCCACGGATTAAGGCACAGAATCCTATAATATAGATCTGTGAGTTAATCGGGGTATTCTGTGCAACCCGCCTTACCCGACTTGCGCTGCCGCGCCCACCCTCCGCCATCCCGGCGGGAAGCTCCCCAAGCCCCTCCCGCTCAGCCTCCAACAAAGATATGCTGCCTCGCATGGACAAGGACGTACCCCGCTCTCACCACGATCTCGGCGGTGTCTCGAAGTTCCTCTGCGAGCCGGTCGATATCGAACCGCACGCGCTGACAGACTTCGATAAGGAGGTCGATGCGCTGCGCTCGATCCTCGGCATGAAGCGCGTGATGACAGTCGATGAACTGCGCCGCGGCATCGAGGCGATCCCCGAAGCCGAGTATCACCGGCTCAGCTACTATCGCCGCTGGATCCGCTCGATCGCCGACAACCTGCTGGTCAAGGGTGTCATCACCGAAGCCGAATTGCGCACAGCTTTGGAGCGCGTGTGATGTTCGCAACTGGAACCCACGTGCGCGTCAGGGATGACTGGCCGGAAACCCGTGGTCCCGCGCATGTCCGCACGCCGCACTATCTGCGCGGCCTGCAAGGAACGGTGGTGCGTGCGCTCGGCGCCTACCCCAATCCAGAGGATCTCGCCTTCGCGCGCCCCGCGGCTAAACGCACGCTGTATCACGTGGCGTTCGATCAACCGCCGGTGTGGCAGGAAGGCCGGCCCGGCGACGAATTGTTGGTGGAACTCTACGAGCATTGGCTGGAGCCCGCATGATGGCCATCCTGGAAACCGACGGTGAAAAGCTGCTGACCGCGCTGCGCGATCTGCTGGCGGAGAAGGGACTGGTCAGCAATGCCGAGATCGCCGAACGCATCGCCATCACCGACGCCGCCAACCCTGGCCAAGGCGCGCGCATGGTGGCCAAGGCGTGGACCGATCCGGCGTATCGCGCGCTGATGCTCGAGGACGGCACCAAGGCGGCGGAGGAACTCGGCATTCCGATGCGCGGCGCGCCGCCGCTCGGCGTATTGGAGAACACCGAGGCGTTGCACCATCTCGTGGTCTGCACGCTGTGCAGCTGCTATCCGCGTGCCGTGCTCGGCTATCCGCCGTTCTGGTTCAAGTCGGCCGCCTATCGTGCCCGCGCCGTGCGTGATCCGCGCGGCACCATTGCCGAGTGGGGCACCATGCTGCCGGAGGGTGTGAATATTCGCGTGGTCGATTCCACAGCCGATTATCGATGGATGGTGTTGCCGCGGCGCCCCGCCGGTACCGATGGCTGGAGCGAGGTTCAGCTCGCCGCCATCGTACGCGAGGGCGACATGATCGGCGTCACGGTGCCTTCGCCGGGTGGGACATAGCGCTCGACCAGATAGAGCGGCCGCCGTTTGGTCTCATTGAACACGCGGCCAAGATATTCGCCGACAATTCCCAGCGTCACCAGTTGCGTGCCGCCGAGGAACAGGACCACCGCCATCAGGCTCGGATAGCCGGCCACCGGATTGCCGAACAGCAGCGTTCGTAGGATCAGCTGTCCTCCGAACACCACCGCGAACAGCGCGACGGCGAGCCCAAGATAGGTGGCAAGCTTCAATGGTGCGACGCTGAAGCTGGTGATGCCTTCGATGGCGAAATTCCACAGTTTCCACAGCGACCATTTGCTGCTGCCGCCGGCGCGCGGCTCGCGATCGTACATCACCGCGGAACTCGGAAATCCCACCCAGGCGAACAGGCCCTTCATGAAGCGGTGGTGCTCGCGCAACTGCCGCACCGCGTCCACTACGCGCCGGCTCATTAACCGGAAATCGCCGACGTCAGGCGGCAGTGGCACTTCGCCAAGATTCCGCGCGACCCGATAGAACGCCGCGGCGGTTATCTTCTTCAGCCATGAGTTACCCGCCCGGCGGCGCCTTCGCGCATAGACCATGTCGTTGCCCGCGCGCCACTCTGCCACCAGGCGCGGAATCACTTCCGGTGGGTCCTGCAAGTCGGCGTCGAGCACGATGACCGCCTCGCCGCGTGCATGATCCAGTCCTGCCGTGGTGGCGATCTCCTTGCCGAAATTGCGCGACAGATTGACCAACGCGATGTGCCTGTCCGTTTGGCGCAGCACCTCGATCACGCGCAGCGTGGCATCGCGGCTGCCGTCGTTGACATAGATGACTTCCCACGATGCGTTGAAACCCGCCATCACGGCGCTCAGCCGGCGATGGGTCTCGCCGATGACCTCTGCCTCGTTGAACATCGGCACAACGAGTGAGAACACCGGCCATGGGTCCGATTGGATGTCCATCGCGTTCTACGATCAGCCGAGGGCCAATGTCGTGCCCGTGGGACGATATACACCGAAGTCGTGTAGTAGACGGTTAACAAGCCGGGCAAAGGCCGACCGCGCCGGTTCGTGACATTGCTATGTAAGCCGCGGCGCTGCCGCCCGCCGCATCGTCAGGTTCAGCCGGCATCGTCCTGTCAATGGATGCAGCCCGTCCGCCAGCGCTTCGACACCATGATAGGCGAGCCGCGTCGGGCCGCCCCAGACCACGACGTCGCCGTGCTCGAGACGAATCCGCCGTGGACGATCGTTGCGACGCAGACCACCGAACAGGAAGACCGCGGGCAGCCCCAACGAAACCGAGACGATGGGTGCGCTCATGTCCTGTTCGTTGCGATCCTGATGCAGCGACAGCTTCGCACCCGGTTCGTAGCGGTTGATCAGGCATGCATCCGGAACGAAGCCTGCATATCCGGCCTCTGTTGCCGCTGCGTCAGCCAGCGCCAGGAACGCATCCGGCAACCCCGGCCACGCCTCGCCGCTGCATGGATCTTTGGGTTGGTAGCGGTAGCCAGTACGGTCGGTCACCCAGCCGAACGTGCCGCAATTGGTCATCGCGACCGACATCGTATAGCCGCCCGGCGTAACCATCCGGCGGAACGGCGAAAGGGTATCGATCGCTGCCACTTCGCGCAGCAGATCGGGCCCGGTCGCCATCGCGGCGGCGCGCAGAACAATAGCCCCGTCGCCGATCGGCTCGCGGAACGGCGTCGTTGACAGGATGCCAGGCAACACAGTCTGCATTCGCGTGATATAGTGATCGCAGCCGTGGATGACGCAACCGCCTGTGTGCGTCAGGCTTGCAGGCAGTGGTGCGGAGTGCGCGTGTGAGCAGCCCGACAACGATGATCCGCGTCTGGGATGCGCCCACACGCCTGTTCCACTGGGCCATCGTTCTGCTGCTGTCCACCAGTTGGCTGACACAGCACGAGAACTGGATGGCCCTGCACTACCTGTCCGGCTACAGCATAATCACTCTGCTGCTGTTCCGCCTGGTGTGGGGTTTCATTGGCAGCGACACAGCGCGCTTCTCGGGATTTCTGCGCAGTCCGATCGCCGCCTTGCGGCACCTCGCGCACCTGCACCGCCGGGAGCCCGATACCGAGATCGGCCACAACGCCGCTGGTGGCTGGATGGTGCTGCTGCTCCTTGCGCTGCTGGCGGTGCAGGCCGCCACTGGCCTGTTCGCCAATGACGATGGCGCCAATGAAGGGCCGTTGGCCGGGTCTGTCAGCAAGGATTGGAGCGACTGGCTCTCACACATCCATGCCGTGAACTTTTTCTACATCAAGCTCGCCATCGCGGCGCACGTGATGGCCGTGTTGCTGTATGCGCTACTGAAACGGCAGAATCTGGTCGGACCGATGGTCGTCGGCCATAAGCTGCTGCCAGCGGGGACCGCGCCACCGAAGCTGGCCAGTCCGTGGCGCGCGCTGGTCGTGCTGGTGGCCGCCGGCGCGGCGGTGACCGTGGCGATCCGCGGGCTTTAGCGTCAGGCCGCCAGCTGCGCGGCGAAGCGTTGCCGGCGCCATTGCATCAGGCGCCATGCCGCTTTCGCGGACAGGTCAGACAGCCGGCCGCGGGGTGGCAGGCCGACCGATTTGAAGATCATCCCCATGCCACGCTCGATATGCCGGAACCGGTAGAATGCCATCGCCCGGGACATGTAGGCGGCGGTACAGCGGCCATGCTGATACGCCACATTGTCGGTTTCGTTGCCGCAATGCCAGGCATAGGCAAGCTCATCGTCCTCGCTTTCGCCGATGCGGCTGGCAGCGATCCGCAGCCGGCGCAACAGGCTGATGTTCTCGCGCGCGAGATAGCGCCGCATGTGGTCATAGAACAGCTTGAAGTGGCGGAACTCGTCGGCCGCGATGTGGCGGCAGACCTGTTGCAGCACCGGCTCCTGGGTCGCGTCGGCCAGCGCCGAGTAGTAGCTGGAGGTGCCGGTTTCGACCATGCAGCGCGCGATCAGCTCGCCGGTGCGTGAGCCGCGCACCGACGCCTCGGCGTCCAGCGGCAACTTGAACCCGGCCTTATAGCGAGCGAAGGCCGCCGGATAGTCCCAGCCTGGATCCGCCAGCATGGCCCATTTGCCCAGCGCGTCCCCGTGCTGCACTTCCTCCTCAGCCCAGTAGTCCGCGGCTTGCCGGAAGTCCTTGTCGTCGTCGAACACCCGGCCGAGATAGATCGCATAGTCGGTGCCGTTCCGCTCCACCATGGCGGCAGCCTTCACCAGCGGTATCATCTCGGGGTCTACTTTGGCCGGATCGAACCGGTCCCAAGGCACGTCATCGATGCGCCAATGCTTCATCCAAACCGGCCCGCACTGTCCGACGTCGCGGGAAACTGGCACCGATTGGCAGGATTTGGAAGGGCCCGGGAGGCAAACGATCCGGCCACTCAGCGCAGATTGAACCACCCGGGGCGGTGCTATCCCCAGATCAGCCGGATGCCCCGAACCGGAGCCGCGCCGAACTGGCCACTCGACTGGCTCAATTTCCTGCTGGCCGATGTGGTCGGGGGCACCGGCCCGTTCCTGGCCATCTATCTCATGTCCGGTCAGCATTGGAGCTCCGGCCGGATTGGCGCGGTGCTGACCATTGGCGGCATTGCCACGGTGATCGCCCGCGGTCCCGCCGGTGGCCTGGTCGATGCCACGCGATGGAAGCGCAGCCTGGTCGCGGCGAGTTCCTCGCTGATCGGTATCGCTGCGGCGGCCATGGCCTTCTTCCCCTCGTTCTGGCCCGTTGCCATCGGCCAGGGTGCCGTCGGCCTGGCCGATGCGGTATTTCCGCCGGCGATCGCGGCGATCAGCCTGGGTATCTTCGGCCGCGCCCTGTTCACCTGGCGGGTCGGCCGAACGAGGCGTTCAGCCATTTGGGCAATGCGGTTACCGCTGTGGTGACCGGTCTCGCCGGCTATCTGATCGCTCCGGTCGCCGTGCTGTGGGTGGTTGCTGTGCTGGCGGTCCTCAGCGCGATTGCCGCTTTCGGCATCGATGGACGAAGCATCGATCACGCGCTGGCGCGCGGCGCCGACGACGGCGGGCATCATGCGCCAAGCCGTCTCAGGTCTCTGTTCGACAGCCGGCCGCTGCTGCTGTTCACCGTCGCGATCACGCTGTTCCATTTCGCCAATGCCGCGATGTTGCCGCTGCTGGGGGAAAAGCTCACGCAAGGCCACCAGCAGGCCAGCAGCCTGTTCATGGCCGCCTGCATCATCACCGCCCAGGTCGCCATGGTGCCGATGGCGCTGGTGGTCGGGCACAAGGCTGACGTGTGGGGTCGCAAGCCGCTGTTCCTCGTCGGCTTCGTCGTACTGCCGGTGCGTGGCCTGCTGTATCTCGCCACCAGCAATGCCTATGGGCTGATCTCGATCCAGCTGCTCGACGGCGTCGGCGCCGGCATCTTTGGCGCGCTTTTCTTTGTGGTCATTGCCGACCTCACGCGAGGCACCGGGCACTACAACCTTGCGCTGGGAGCGAGCGGTGCGTGCTGGGGCCTCGGAGCGGCGCTCAGCAACGGCGTGGCCGGCGCTGTGGTGGATGCCGCGGGCTATTCCGCCGCTTTCCTGTTTCTTGCCGCCTGCGCCGTGCTGGCTTTGCTCGTTTTCTGGCTCGGTGTGCCGGAGACGCGCGGCTGCCGTTGCGGCGCGCCCCCCGGCAGGGCCATCCTCGAGGCTTGCGGGCCGCAACCCAGGAGCCGGGAATGACCGCCACCTACGCCGCGTTCCCCGAGAGCGAGCATCGCGAGCGCCTGGCGCGAGCCCGCAAGATCCTGCGGCAGAACGGCATCGACTGCTGCATCAGCGTTGCGCCGGAGCAGCTGTATTATTTCGCCGGTTACGATTCCTGGGTGAGCGTGAACAGCCCGCAGGCTCTGATCTTCATGGCAGATGCTGGCGAGCCCACACTGATTGTGCGCGACGTCGATCTCGCTCTGCCGCGCGAGACGTCGTGGGTTTCCGATGTCCGCCGTTACCACCTGCTCAGTGACGACGTGCCGGCGTTGATCGCGTCGGTGGCGCGGGAAAAGGGCCTTGGCGGGGGGAAGGTGGCAATCGAGACGCAGTCCTACGCTTTGCCGCACTCCTTGGGTCAGGCAGTCGCCGGTGCGCTGGCACCCGCCACCGTGGTGGATGCGACCGATCTTCTGGGCGCGACGCGGCTGGTGAAATCGGCGCGCGAGTTGGATTATCTGCGCCAGGCCGCGCGCTACGCCCAGGCAGGGCTCGACTCCGCCCGAACGGCATTGCGGCCCGGCATCACCGAGATCGCCCTGGCAGCCGCGGTTGAGGGTGCCATGCGCGCCGCGGGCAGCGACTATTGGTCGATTCCGACCGAACTGGCGAGCGGCCCGCGCACCGCCGGCGGGCACGCCACACCACGCGAGCGGATCATCGAAGCCGGCGACCTGGTGCATCTTGAGTTTGCCGGCGTGCATCGCCGTTATCATGCGACCGCCATCCACACCTTTGCCGCCGGCCAGCCGAACCGGCGCGCACGCGACATCTACGATCTGGCGCGCGCTTCGCTTGCTGCCGGGATCGCGGCCATCCGGCCCGGCGTGCCGGTCTCCGCCGTCGAGGAAGCATCGCTTCGGCCGCTGCGGGCCGCCGGGCTGGAGGGCGCGGCGTTGATGCGGTTCGGCTATGGCATCGGGATCGCCTACCCGCCGATCTGGCTGGAGCCGCTGCAGATCAGCCGCGGCATCGACCAGCGGCTGGAGCCGGGCATGGTATTCGTGCTGCATGCCTATCTGCAGTTGCTCGAGGAAGGGCTGGGCGTCATCCAGGGCGGTACCTACGCTCTGACGGATGCCGGCCTCGAAATGCTGGTTGGCGGCGGTGACGTGGCGTTGGACATCGTCTGATCGTTCGTCACAGCCGGCGCGGCGGCCCGTCGCAGCAGGCGCTACACGGCGATATTCGGCGCCGCGTCCTCATGCGCGGATGACACCGGGGCCGGGACACTCTATCTGAGCGCCGGCATGACCCCGCTCGACCACATCCGCAATTTCGCGATCATCGCGCATATCGACCATGGCAAATCCACCCTGGCCGACCGCCTGATCCAGACCACCGGCGCGCTGAGCGACCGGGAGATGACCAATCAGGTCCTCGACAACATGGAGCTGGAGCGCGAGCGCGGCATCACCATCAAGGCGCAAACCGTCCGGCTGACCTACCAGGCCAGGAACGGCCAGGTGTACGAGCTGAACCTGATGGACACCCCCGGCCACGTGGATTTTTCCTACGAGGTCTCGCGCAGCCTGGCCGCGTGCGAAGGCAGCCTGCTGGTGGTGGACGCCTCCCAGGGCGTGGAGGCCCAGACGCTCGCCAACGTCTACCAGGCGATCGAGGCCAACCACGAAATCGTCCCGGTTCTCAACAAGATCGACCTGCCGGCCGCCGAGCCCGAGCGGGTGAAGCAGCAGATCGAAGACGTCATCGGCCTGGACGCCTCCGACGCGGTGGAGATCAGCGCCAAGACCGGCCTCAACATCGAGGGCGTACTGGAGGCGCTGGTGCATCGCCTGCCGCCCCCCAAGGGCGACGGCAACGCGCCGCTGAAGGTGCTGCTGGTGGATAGCTGGTACGACCAGTACCTGGGCGTCGTGTTGCTCGTGCGGGTGAAGGACGGCCGGCTGAAGCGCGGGATGCGCATACGCATGATGGCGAAAGGCTCGGTGCACCAGGTCGAGCAGGTTGGCGTGTTCAGCCCGAAGATGATCCCGGTCGATGACCTGGGGCCGGGCGAGATCGGCTACATCACGGCGGCGATCAAGACGGTTGCCGATTGCTCCGTCGGTGACACGATCACGGACGACCGCACGCCGGCAACCGAGGCGCTCCCCGGCTTCAAGCCGTCGGTGCCGGTGGTGTGGTGCGGCCTCTATCCGGTCGATGCGGACGATTTCGAGAAGCTGCGTGATTCATTGGCCAAGCTCCGGCTGAACGACGCCAGCTTCCACTACGAGCCGGAAACCTCCGCGGCACTTGGCTTCGGCTTCCGCTGCGGCTTCCTTGGCCTGCTGCACCTGGAGATCATCCAGGAGCGGCTGACCCGCGAGTTCGACCTGGAGCTGATCGCGACCGCGCCGTCCGTGGTGTACCACATCCACCGCATCAACGGCACGATGATGGAGCTGCACAACCCGGTCGATATGCCGGACCCGGTGCAGATCGATCACATCGAGGAGCCCTGGATCCGCGCCACCATCATGGTGCCCGACGACTACCTCGGCTCCGTCCTGCAACTGTGCAGCGAACGACGTGGCGAGCAGGTGGATCTGACCTATGTCGGCAATCGTGCCATGGCGGTTTACCGCCTGCCGCTGAACGAGGTGGTGTTCGACTTCTACGATCGGCTGAAGTCGGTTTCGCGTGGCTACGCCAGCTTCGACTACCAGATGGACAGTTACGCCGAGGGCGACCTGGTGCGCATCTCCATCCTGGTGAACGGCGACCAGGTCGATGCGCTGAGCTTCATCGCGCATCGCAACGTGGCGGAAACGCGGGGCCGGGCGATCTGTGCCAAGCTGAAGGATCTGATCCCGCGCCAGTTGTTCAAGATCGCTGTGCAAGCCGCCATCGGCGGGCGCATCATTGCGCGCGAAACCATCGGTGCCTTGTCGAAGGACGTCACCGCGAAGTGCTACGGTGGCGACATCACCCGCAAGCGCAAGCTGCTGGAGAAGCAGAAAGAGGGCAAGAAGCGCATGCGTCAGTTCGGCAAGGTGGAGATCCCGCAGTCCGCTTTCCTGGCCGCGCTGAAGATGGACGCCTGAACGTCTCGACTGCTATGTGGCTGGGTCGTTGGAGGGATGGCCGAGCGGCTTAAGGCGCACGCTTGGAAAGCGTGTGTGCGTGAAAGCGTACCGTGGGTTCGAATCCCACTCCCTCCGCCACTATGACAGCACCAACCTATCGATTTCCCTGATCCCCAGGCGCTTGAGGCGAACACTCAAGCCCTCACCCGAGGCGGCGCTGGCTGGTGTCGTCCGCCATTGAGGCAGTGCCTCTGAGCCCGTGTCGGGGATTAAGTCGACGCCGCAATCGGCGACTGGATTTGCGGCCGGGCAAGTCGCGGATCGACCATCACCGCAGAACAACGCCCGCGATCCAAACGGCGGCATCCGACCGAAAAGGCAAACCGAAACCGGCCTAATACTTTCTTCATGTATACGTTTTCAACTGCACAGAAGGGATGAGCCACAGCGACGGCTTAGAGGAACAGTATGGATTCGCCGGGAGATGTGGGTCTCGCCCCGACTCTGCTTGTGGTCGATGATGAACTGGTGCAACGCCTGATCGCCTCCCGAATGGCGATGAAAATGGGCTACGAAGCCACCGCCGTCGGAACCCTCGACGAGGCGGCAGACGCTTTGCACGACAGAAATTTCGATCTCGTCATCCTGGATCTGTCATTGGGGAACCGCGACGGCATCGAGCTGCTGCGGAATATCGCCCTGAACAAGCGCGATCCGCTGATCATCTTCATCTCCGGGTTCGATGAGCGCGTGCGGGAGAGCGCCGTCCGGCTCGCCGTGGCGCTCGGACTGCGCGTGGCGGGCACATTGGCCAAGCCGCTTAACCTGCAACGATTTGCCGCGATGATCGACAGCGCCCCACGCGCGAGGCCGAAATCGGCGAAAAAACCCCCGGTGAGCGTGACACCAGGAATGCTGAAGGCCGCGCTGGATGCCGGCGAAATACGCTGCATGTATCAACCCAAGCTCGGGCTAAAGCTTGGTCGCGTCGTCGGGTTCGAGTGTCTGGCGCGCTGGCACGATGCCGAACTTGGTGCCATTGGTCCCGATCAGTTTGTTCCCATGGCCGAACAGAGCGGTCTGATCAATCAGTTGACGCGCCATATCCTCGACACAGCGCTTGGTCAGCTGCACAGCTGGCTGGACATTGATCGCGAGCTCAAGGTGGCAGTGAATTTGTCACCGTGCAGCCTCGACGATCTCGGATTGCCGGAACAGGTCAGCGACGCCCTCGACCGGCATGCCGTCGAAGCCAGCCGCCTCGTGCTGGAAGTCACCGAGGGTGCGGTCATGGCCGACTATATCGCGGCGGCCGACATCCTGACCCGATTCCGCATCCGTGGCGTTGGGCTTTCGGTCGACGACTTCGGTACCGGCCACTCGTCGCTGTTGTCGTTGTTACGGCTTCCATTCGACGAACTGAAGATCGATCAGAGTTTTGTGCGCGCACTGTTGAGCGACCCGGATGCATTGAAGATCGTGCGCGCCGTCGTGTCGCTGGCAACGTCAATGGATCTGCACGTGGTTGCCGAGGGCATCGAGACACAAGAGACAGCTCAGCTGCTTGCGAAACTGGGCGCCGACACCGGTCAGGGCTATCTGTTCGCCCCTCCGCTGTCCGCTGCCGAGGCGACGGCCTGGTTGCGCGAGAGTTCGCGCGTGACATGACCCTGTGGCAGAGGTTGATGTCCGGCTGGATATTGCCGGTTACCGCAATCACGCTGATCTGGGTGGCGTTATTTCTCTACCTGAACGATAAGCGCGCCAAATTGCTGGAAGACGGGGGCGCGACGACGGCCAATCTGGCTCAGGCATTTGAACAGTCACTGGCCGGCACAATCCACGACGTCGATCAGACCCTGCTGTTCGTCCAGGCATTGCGCGCCCGGGATGGCGATAACGTCGACCTGCGGCCATGGCTCAAATCCGCCGATCCCGACAACAAGCTTGCGGCCCAGATCGCCACCACCGACCGCTATGGGATCGTGACGTCGAGCAACTTGCGAGTGCCCGAAACCCGCATCGACTTATCGGATCGCCCCCACTTCCGTTATTTCGCCGATCACCCGCGCGATGAGCTTTACATTTCTGTTCCGGTATTCGGGCGCGTTTCACAGAAATGGACAATCCAGTTTGTGCGTACACTCAAGACCGCCTCCGGTGACTTCGACGGGATCATCGTCCTGTCTGTGCCCACCGAATATCTGGTGCGGTTGTACAGCGCGGTCGATCTTGGCGAGAATGGACGCATATCGTTGATCGGCCTGGACGGCATCATTCGGGCGCGCGCCGGAGGGATTACTTCGCTTGGCGAGGCCGCCGATGGATCCGTCGTGGATTTGGCGCGCAGAGAGAAAAGTGGCCATTTCCACGGGAAAGACCAGGACGGCGTCGCGCGTGTTGGCAGCTTCCGCCGTGTCGCGGGCTATCCTCTCGCTGTCGTCGTTGAAATGTCGGAGCGTGAGCTGACAGATGATGCGGACCAGGAGGTGCCACGCGATCTGTTGACCGCCGCGTTGACGTCACTCCTCGTCATCTTCCTCGCCCTGAGCGCGACCCGGCATCGGCGAACCGCCGAGGCCGCTCATCAGCTGACCAAGTTGGCCCTGGAGCACGTCGGGGTCGGCATCATGGTGGTGAATCCGGCAGGCCGCATCAGCATGTTCAATGCAGAGGCTCAGCGGATGCTGGGACTGCCCAAGGCCATCGCGCCGGGCAGCCAGTACAGCGAGCTCATCGAATGGCAGCGCCAGAACGGGGAACTCACGCCCGAGCACATGTCGCCGGATGCGCTGAAAGCCAAATTGGGCCCGAAACCCTGGAGCAGCGTCCCACCGGTGTTTCGCCGAACCTTGACCGATGGACGCATTATCGAAACGCGCACGGAAGCGCTCGAAGATGGCACGACGGTGCGGAGTTTCTCCGACATCACCCCTGCCCAACAGGCCCAGCGTGCTTTGACCGAAGCGCGGGATACGGCCGAGGCGGCTGTGCGGGCCCGTGCGCAGTTTTTTGCGGCGATGAGTCACGAAATCCGCACGCCGCTGAACGGGATACTCGGCGTCAATGACCTGCTGCGCGCAACGCCGCTGCTCGACGAACAGCGAGACTATGTCAACATCATCCAGCAGACCGGCACGCATCTGCTGGAGATGCTGACGGAAATTCTCGATTATTCAAAGATCGACCAGATCGGCGTCGAGCTGGAGATCATTCCGTTCGACCCCGCGGCGGTCGTGCGCGCAGTCGTCGCAATTCTGAAGCCGACGGCGTCTGCGAATGATCTGGTACTGGATACAAATGTCGCCGAAGATGTGCCGCGCCAGGTCCTCGGCGATCCTCATCGGGTGCGGCAGGTCCTGCTGAACCTGATCAGCAACGCAATCAAGTTCACACCCTCCGGCAGTGTCGATGTGTCGCTGTCCGCTATGTTCTTGCCGGGTGGAGAATGTCGCCTCTGCTTCGGCGTGAAAGACACCGGCATCGGCATCGAGCCACAGTCGCTGAATACATTGTTCAAGGAATTCACTCAGACCGACGGATCGATCAGCCGGCGCTTCGGTGGCACCGGCTTGGGACTTGCGATCTGCAAACGTGTCGTCGATGCAATGGGCGGCGAGATCGCGGTGCAAAGTACGCCTGGGCACGGCAGCTTGTTCAACTTCAGTATTCCCGTCGAAGTTCATGCTACGAACCCCACGGACAAGTCATCGGTTCCCGGATCGCAACGCGACGCTTCGTCGGCGGTCATGGCGCGATCACCGACAGTGCTGTTGGCCGAGGACAATCGTGTCAACCGCCTCGTGGCAGCAAAGATGCTGGAGCGAAGCGGCTGCAAGGTGATCACCGCGGAGAATGGCGCGGCGGCGGTTGCCGCGGTTCAGAAGGGCGGCATCGATCTGGTCCTGATGGACGTGATGATGCCGGAGATGGATGGTCTCGCCGCCACACGGGCGATCCGAGCCTTGCCATTTCCGCTATGCGACATTCCGATCATCGGCCTCTCCGCCAACGCGTTCCGGAGTGATCACGCTGACGGCCGCGCCGCCGGCATGAACGCGTTTCTGACCAAACCTATCGACAGCGCCCGGCTGATCGCGGAGATCGCGGCGGTGCTCGATATCACGGTGCTCGAAGCAGCACCGGCGGAGCGTGTTGACACGCCATCGGAAGTGGCGCCGGACAAGAATCTGGACAGCGCGTTGCATGGTCTACGGCAAATGCTTGGCGACGAGGGAGCCGACGCGGTGATCAGCGCCTTCTGCGATGATGCACCGAAAATCGTGGCTCGGCTGCGCGAGCAGGTTGCCTTGAATTCAGCGACGGGGGCGGCATTGCAGGCGCACGCGCTGGCGGGCACAGCGGGGGCGCTCGAGTTGATGTGCTTGTCTAACCAGGCACGATCGTTGGAGCAGGCGGCGCGGCGCGAGGGTAGGGTTCCCTCTTCGGCTGTGGTCGCGGCGCTGGAGCAACAGGTCAACGAAGCGATAGAAGCATTGCGGGCCGTCCGGCTGACGCCGGCCCATACGGAGTAACGCGATCCGCCGCACCGGCCGGTCTCCTGCACTCACTGTGGCCACTTCGATCCCCAGCGATCCGCAAATGCGACATCGGCCACGGGGCGTCGGGACAGTGGTCCATACTTGCCAATCGGGTAGCCAATGGGCATCAGCGCAAAGGTGAAGACGTCATTCGGTAAACCCAGAATGTCGCGGACCTCGTTTTCGTATAGGATATGATTCGTGGTGATCAGCGTCCCTAGACCGAGTGCCCTGCACGCCAGGATGATATTCTGCACCGCGGGGTAGATGCTCGCGCCGCGGATCTGCTCTTGATACGCCAGGTGCGCGGCGTAGCGCGCGGCAACGGCCTGCGGTAGTGCCTCGCGGGGTGGCATATCGCGCTTCGTCAAGCAGGGCACGAGCAGGACGGGTGCATCACCCAAGTGATCCCAAAGGTACTGCCCGCCATCCATCAATCGCCGATATTGTTCCTCGGTCAGGTGCGGCGGTCGTCCGCGAGCTGCGTAGATTTCGGCGACTTCATCCGAGGCCTTCCGGTATACGGCCCCAAGCCGCCGTCGCTGAGTCTCTTCACGGACGACGACGAAGCTCCAGTTCTGCGCATTTCCTCCAGACGGCGCCCTGATTGCCGCATCGAGTATCCTGGTTATCAGCTCTTCTGGAACCGGATCGGATTTTAGGCGCCGCAGCGCGCGGGCCGTATAGATTGCTTCGAAGAGTCCAATTTCCGTCATTCTGCGCGGCTCCTTGCAAGGCCCAACTCGCTCGCCGATTGATCAATGGCCGTTTATTCCTGTCTCGAATAGTCTTTGCCTGTGCTTAGCACGTCCGGCCGTAAGCGGTGGTTCCACAGAGAGAATTTTAACTTTCCATTGCGCATGGTCGCAAATTTCGTCATCCTGGCGTTATCGTCTCATAAAATGCACGTCACTAACAACGGTCGGTGGGGCCATGAAATACGCCATCTTCGCTGTCCTATTTGGGTTTTGCGCCAGTGGCGCAGTCGCCCAGCGGCAACCGGCAAGCCTGATAGCTCAGGCGAATCAGGGGACCGTCGGCGTCATTACAGGGATGGAAGGTGGGACATACGCTCGGACCGGTGCCGACCTGACCATTCTCGATGACGACACGCTCCGTGTGATGCCGATGCTCGGGAAGGGCTCGCTGCAAAATCTCTCCGATATCCTGTATCTCCGAGGCGTCGACATTGGCTTCGTCCAGGCCGACGCGCTGGCATATGCCAAGCAGCACAACATGTTCCCGGGCCTCACCGAGAGCATTCGTTACATTGCCAAACTATACGACGAGGAAGTCCATGTCCTTGCCCGCAAGGACATCGCACGCATCGAGGACCTGAACGGCCAGCGCGTCAACGTCGATGTCAGCGGCAGCGGTTCCGCCATGACGGCGGAAATCCTGCTCGAAGCACTGGGCGTGAAAGCGACGGTTGAACATGAAAAGCAGGTCACCGGCGTGCAGGAACTGAAGCACGGCGACATCGCCGCCGTCATCCATGTCGGCGGTGCACCGATCCCGCTTTTCGCCGATATCTCAGCCGACACGGGACTTCACTTCCTCCCCATCGCGCTCAACCAGACCCTCGCCCAGACATATCTGCCCGACCAGTTCACCCATGACACCTATCCGCTCCTCGTCTCCGCAGACGCCGCCGTGCCGACAATTGCGGTGGGCGACGTGATGGCAGTCTTTGCGTGGCAGCCGCACACCGATCGCTACGGCAAGGTGACGCGCTTCATGACCGCCTTCTTCAGCAAGTTCGACCAGTTCCAGCAGCCTCCGCGGCATCCCAAGTGGCGCGAGGTGAACCTGACCGCGGAAGTACCGGGTTGGACGCGCTTCCAGCCCGCGCAGGACTGGCTCGTGCAACAAACGGCTGCCGGCACCGCGGGGAACGCTACTCAGGCCCGGTTCAATACATTTCTGGCTCAGATCAATCCTGATGTGAACAGCAAGATGACGGATGCCACGAAGGAGGCGCTGTTCCGACAGTTTCTGGCCTGGGACAAGCAGCGATCGACAGGGCGCTGACAGTGTTCCGGGGACAGAAGTCTTCCGGGATCGTGGACACTGCTGCGCATGCGCAATCTCCGGGCTCATGTTCGAGTCTGCGTGACCGCAGCGCACATGCGTTGTTCCCGCATCGGCTTCGACGGCCGGTCTGGTCGCTGGCGGCAGTTGGTATTTGCCTTCTGCTGACAGGGAGACCTGGTTTCGCCGACGATCCAAATCCCAGCGTCGTGCAGACGGGTGCCGGGGCGCAGGAAGATCAACAGGGCGAGGCGCTTCTGCTCAAGGTCGAACAGCAGATCAACGCGGGACACTTCATCTGGCCGCAGGACGACAACGCATTGCGGACCTGGGAGCTGTTCCAGAAGAGTGCGGTGCCGGCCGCCCCGAGAACCCGGCGAGCATTGACAGACTTCATGGGGCGCATGACCAGTCGCGCCGGTGAGGAGCAGCAAGCGGGACACCCGGAGATCTCCAGGGTGCTCACGTCGTTTGGTGCCATGGCGAACGCGATGCTGAGCGCTCCCGCACCACCATCGATAACCGACTCTCCACCGGCAAAAGCGCCGCCAGCCACGGCGAGCAACAGCGCATCTACCGCAACAACTGCGCCGCCAGCCCCGGCCAGCGACAGCGCGCGTACGGCGACAACCCCGCCGCCGGAGCAACCGGTTCAAGCTACGTCCGCAAGCACACCGAGCAAGCCGGCACCGGCGCTTGCCGCGGCGATCCCGGCGGACGGGAGCGCGGGCAAGGCCGAGACCAAGGCGCCTGGTCCCGCAACAACCCCGCGGAATGTTCCTCCGGTCGCAAGCGCGGCGGAGGCCAATGCTGGCAAACCGCCGCCGGCGGCGCCCGCCAATGCGGCGCCAACTCTCGCCACGCCGGTCGCGCCGCCCGCGGCGCAGCCTGCTAATCCGCAACAGCAGGCACTGGCAGCAATTTACATCAGTCGTGGCGACGAAATGTTGGCTGTCAGGGATATATCGGCTGCCCGCAAATTCTACGAATACGCGGCCAACGTCGGAAGTGCCGCTGCGGCGATGGCGCTTGCGCGGACCTTTGATCCCGCCAGCCTCGCGGAGCTGGGTGTCGTCGGTCTAAGGCCCGATCCCGCGCGCGCTGCGGTGTGGTATCGCAAGGCAGCAGTCCTGGGTGCGCCGGACGCCAAGGCGCGGCTGCAGATGCTAGGCGCCATTGACGTAAAGTAAGGCCATCTGATCGTCGAGTATGATATCGGCGCGTTGTATTGTGCGCTCGATTTTGCTGCACTTATCAAACACAGACCAATTACCGAGCGGGAGGGGACCATGGAGCTGCCTCGCACGCCATCGCTTCGGCTCGACGGCAGACGCGCGCTTGTCACAGGAGCAGGGCGCGGTATCGGCCTGGCCTGTGCAGCGTCTCTGGCCGAAGCCGGAGCCAACGTCGTCCTTATCGCAAGAACGGCGACCGGGATTGAGGAAGTTGCCCAGGCAATCAGGTGCGATGGCGGGAATGCTGAAGCGATCACGCTTGACATCACCGATATTGCAGCCGCCGCGGAAATGATCGCAAAGCATGGGCCGTTCGATGTGCTGGTGAACAATGCCGGCATCAATCGGCCAGTGACCTTTCTCGATGTCAGCGTCGAGGATTTTGACTACATGATGAACCTCAATCTCCGTGCCGCCTTCTTCGCGGCTCAGGCCGTGGCACGCGGGATGGTCGAGGCCCACATAAAGGGATCGATCATCAACATATCTTCGGACATGGGCATCGTCGGCGGCCCCAACCGGACAGCCTATTGCGCGAGCAAGCATGGGATGGAGGGGATGACCAAGGCGATGGCCGTCGATCTCGGTCCGCATAGCATTCGCGTGAATACGATCTGCCCGACCTTCATCGAAACCCCGCTGGCGCGGAAAATCCTCGATGCCAACCAGGCATTCCGGAATGAGGTACTGAAGCGGATCAAGCTCGGGCGGATCGGCAAGGTCGAGGACCTGATGGGCGCGGTTCTTTTTCTGGCTTCGGATGCCTCTGCGCTGATGACTGGCTCAGCCGTGGTTGTCGACGGTGGCTGGGCGGCCGATTAGCTGGGCAACGCCATGCCCGCGAGGCTGTCTAGAAGCCGGTAGCTGTTGCGAGTTAGGTCGCGCTCACCGCATTTGCGCGCTGTATGGTTTCGGTGAGCGACTCGAGCGGCCTGGCCTCGGGCGAGATCTCGTCTCCGAGAAGATTGGATTCTTCGTTGGCGGCCTCGACCGCAACCTCGGCAACAAATTCAACCGCGACGATGACGTTGGCGGCGTTCACCGTTGCCATCGTCGCACCCGCAACAGGTGAACCAAGATAGTGCTTGGTCTGCCAGGCCAGGTCGACGCCGTCCGGAACACCGGCATGATCCAGCAGCACATCGAGCATGATGGTCCCATGCGAAGACTGATGCAGCGCTACGATTGACGTGATTCGCAGAACTTCACCGGTCGCGAGCAATAGTCCGAACCTGCCGCGTAGACCGATCATCCGGATGCCGAGCCACGCAGGGAACACATCTGCCGCTTCCTCGGGGCCAGTGATACGGGTCCATGTCGTCATTCTGCCTCCTATCCGGCCGCGATGACTTGCCGAAATGAGCTTGGATCGGCGAGAGCCAGATGGTCACAAGGCAGACAAACGGCCCGTATCAGTGTCTGCGGCCAGTTCATATATTGCACAGGCGACAGTTCAGGCAGACGGCCAGTCACCACGCGCCACCGGGTATCGCTGCAAGCAGAACCGTTAGCTTTTATACCTGAATTCCGGCAGCGCCTTGAGCGCATCCTTTGTCGCGCCAGGCAGCACGATCTTGTTGTCGTGCATCTGCAGCGAGTTGAACGGCACGACCACGTATTTTGTGCCCAGGCCCAGGAAGCCACCGACCGAGAGAATGGCGTATGGCACCCTCTCGTTTGAGGTCACGATCAGATCGTCGATTGCTCCCACGGTCTCGTTGGCCTCATTGACGACACTCGCACCAACGACTTTCGACGACCGGAAACCGGTTGCGACGGTTTGCGGGTCAACCTTGACCAGTGCGACAGTCTGCGGTGTGCCCTGCGATAAGGCCGGCCCTGCCAAACCTCCTGCGAGGATCAGTGCACCAGTTAGGCTAGCGATTGAGCGTTTCGCCAAGGCATACCTCCGGGAACTCGGGTATCGCATGCGAACGCAAATCGGTTGAGACCAGCCCACCGGTGTCGGCGTCCGCCGAATAAGCAGACCTACGACTACGGCGTGCGGATCACCGTCGTCGCAGGTGCCGCCGGCGCCGCATATACCGTCGACGGTACCGCATATGGCGCGGGTGCAGTCGTGACGTAGCTCGTCGTGGGCGCGGGCGTTACGTATGTGGTCGAGACTGGCGCCGGCGCCGGTGTGGCAACCACGCAGCCGGTCAGGCCAAGAAACATTAGAGATGGCACTAGATAACAGCGCATTGTGTGTTCCTTTCCAACGCTCGGAATTAGCTCTGAAATTGAGGCCGAACATTGCTTTCCGGTAACACGGCCGAGTGATCAGACTGACGATCGCGTGATACGTTGGCAGTGTTTATTTGTAGCGTCGCTCGAGGATGAGCAGGCGTATCGAACACTGCCATGCCGCCGTAACGTTCCGCGGGCTACGATAGGCAAGCTTGAAGCTGCTTTTCATTGACCGCTCGCTCGCGCTCACCCTTCTCCAGCGTCACCCGATATTCCCAGACATTGGCGTTGGCAGGCAGCAGCCTGGAAACGACGAATATGTCCAGCAGAGTGTCGACGCTCGGCGTGTCGAACAGCACGCGCACACGGTCACCAATAGCGAATTTACGAGATCGCATGTTTCATCTTCCCAAGGGAGTGCCGTCACATCGGTCAGCGCGCAAGAAACTCGCCTATCCCGGCTGCGATCGACAGAACCAATAGTGCGGTAAAGAAGATCACAACGTTCAGTTCGTGTCTGCGCATTGCTATTTCCAATTCAACTGTGTGATGAAGCGCATTAGATCGGGGCCGAATTGCGTTCGCGCAGATGACGAATTCGGCATCGGCGGCTGCATCATGTGCGCTGTATCGGCCTTGGCATCAGGGCGCTCAGGAAGACCCCTAAGTCAGCCCCGACAAAGCTGCCGCCAGGAATGCACCCAGCAGCCAGCCGATGATCGCCGTCGACGAAAAGAATAGCACCTGCCAGCAATTCAGCTTTGACTTCTCGGAGTCGCGGAAGAAGTCATCGAACTCCGGGCTGAGCTGAATGATCGGCAACAGACGGTCCAGTCCTGCCTGGCCGCACCACAGCCAGCCCTTCGCGCGAGCGACCGGGCTGAAATGCAGCACGATGGCGCTGCAGACCGCGATGAGTGCCACCCAGATCAGCACTACGAATGTATAGGCACCAATGCCGTATCCAACGGTGAAGGCCAGCACGCTCAAGCCCAGCCAGGTCGCGATCTTGCCGTCCTGCCATGCCAATTGGCGTTCGCGCTCACGGGACCAGAAGGCGACCTCGGTCGCCTTCGCGTTATCGCCGGACGCCGCCAGCACCGCCGCCAGTTGCCGGTATGGCTGAGGGTCGAATTGCTCCGTCTCCGACGCATCGGCGGCGAGCCAGCCGCGCCGCCAGCCCTGGTCCGGCCTCTCACCCGGATTGGGGGGCGCGAATCCATCGTAGACGAACCCAGCCACCTGGTGATGGATCTGGCTCCAGGTTCCCGCGTCATCTCTCAGGCGCGCGACATGCGCGTTCTGCAGGTTCAGCGTGACCGCTTTCCCGCTACCCGCCGGTCGTGGCAGAGCACGTATGTTGAGGGTCTGGCCGATCGAGACGCTGCTGAGGTCAACCGCGCCTTCGAACGCCAACGGTGTCAGCGCGACATCGCTGCCGATCTTCGCGCCCAAGAGCTTCAGCGTGCCGCCGACGGTCGAGCCGGTCAGTGTCAACGCGTTGTCGATCACCACCCGGGTCAGGTCGATCCCGCCATCCGTGGTGACCAGCAGCCCGGCCCTGCCATGGATGTGCGCGGCATAGGCGCTGATGGCGTCGTGGCTATCGGCGTGGCCGATCTTGCCCTCGATCTGAACATTGCCGCCAACATCCGTGCCGTCGAGTGAGATGCCCTGCTCGGCGACCGGCGCCGCCGCACGATCGCCGGGGCAAGCCGGCGATTGGTTGAAGGCAAAGGTGATGCCGATATGCGCGTTGCTTATGTCGAGCCGTTGCGCGGCGTGACTGCCGGCGCGGAAAAATCCGCCGATGTTGGACGCCTCCAGATTGATCTGCTTCGCGAATTGACTGCCGGAGATCGAAAGGTCGCCGCCGACACGCAGTCCGGCGCCGCTGACGCTGTCGTCAAAGCGGTCGCAAGTCACCAGCAGAGCGCTATCGAAGTGTGCGTCGTCCAGCGTGACGGCATCGAGAAGGTGGCTGTTTCGCAAGACGACGCGGCCGGGCACGTGTGCGCCGGTCAGGTCGAGCTTGCCGCGCACCTCGGCTGACAGCAGCTCGATGCCGCCCGCTGGCCAGCGATCCGGGGGCACTACTTTGCCGGTGATCAAACGCGCGGTGAAAGCACCCGACAGGGTGTGGCAATCAACAGCGCTGGTCGCTCCCGGACAGGGATAGTCATTCAGATCCGCGACCTGCTCTGTATCCACTCGGTCTGCTACCCACTTCTCCACCGTCGTTTCGGCCATCGCCACGGTGCTGCGATAGGCCAGTGAGACCGCCATGCAAAAGATGACGCCAGTCCAGACAGTTCTCGGTCGAAACATCAGCGCCCCCCAAACCGCAGCGAACCGCTTGCCTGCCGCGAACGGTCACCCATTCCGCCGGCGTCGACAACGGAACCAATGTCCGCGCGGCCCCGCGGGCCGCGAATTCGGCATTGTCGGTCAGGGGTGTGGCTATCAGCTATGCGATCGAACGGGACGCTGTGGCCGCCACACGATCCGCAACTACCCTGCTACGGATGAAACTGGCTCAGCAACACACTGCTGCCGGCAAGGAGCGCAACCAGGGCCCCGAACCGAGCCAAGCTTCGGCGTAACGTCCTGCGTTTTGGACGCGGCCGCCCACTGTACCAGTAGTTCTCGTACCACTTGGGATCGACATTGAAAGGTGCCGGGAACATTGCGGAATCCTCCGTTGGTCGACTTCGACTACGGTCTTCGTTGTCCAGGCGCGATCGTCGGATAGAATCCGTCCCGGCAATATGAAATGCTTCAGCGCTCAGCGCTTCGCTGTTCTGTCTTAGTTGAACAGCAACACTGCAACGCCGGTGAAATGCTTGCTGGTGCAAACCGATTTGCATGTCGGCTGATGCGCATACCGTGCTGCTGACTTTCCCACCCCGCGAGCTGACCCCGCTCGATCGGGCGTTAGTCGGCGAGTGGCTCGCCCACGCAGGCGACATTGCCGGAGCGTACGCGTGCGAGCGTCGTGCCGATGACCCGGCGCTCTATCGGCGGATCGTGGTTATCGACAACCCGGAAAGCCGGCCAAGCTATCTCATTCACCAACCGCGTGGCCTGGCGACATGGGTCAAGATGACGGTCGGGCCGTACGTTCAGGCCGAGCTCTTCGACACCTTGCGCGCGGCGCTCAATTCGATCCGGCCAGTGCTGGCTGATTCGGCGAAAGGTCGGAAAGTTTCCGCAGCCAAGGATTACACGCGCTCGGTGCAAAAAGCGTCGCCTCGTGCGGGCGGCAAAGTGCGCCGGACGCGGCAGCCGGGCGACGCATCGAAAGCTCCGCGTCGTGGAAGGAAGTAGGCCGTTCCGCTCCCCCGACTACTGGCGTGGCCGCGCAGCTCTGGCGCGCTCGACGGCCGCGTGCATGCGGCATCTGGCCAGCCGGCACACTCTGCTGTGCCTATCCAAAATTTACGACGAAATGGCGCAGTCGCAGAGTGGTGCACCGGCTGGAACCGCCCCGCTGCAGGGGGAAGCCGGACCAATCCTACCGGCGGGCTTTTCACTGCCAGACCACTCACCGGATCCTAGGATCGGCCTGACCTGAGAGCGCCTACCCGGCCAGCCTGCGGGGTCGGAATTGGCCCGGTCTTGGCCCGGATCAGACCGGCAGGCGGGCGGCGCCAGGGCAACCAGCTGATCCATTTCGACATCCGGGCGAGTCGGCATACTTTACATGTTGGTCCCGAGACCAGGTCGGCGCCCCGCTAACTTATTGAAAAGCCTTGGATTGTTGACTCGGCACGGGGTTTGCTTATTGTATGTCAAAACCTTTGCCTTGCGGAGTTGAACTCGTGAAATTACAGTTGTTGGGCTTTGCCGTAGGACTTTCCGTCGCAGCCGCCACAGCGGCTTCAGCCGCGCCGATCCAGACGATGTTCACCTGGAACCCGGCGGGTGCGAGCAATCATCTAAACGGCACAAGCTTTGCCGCCGACAATATGAATATCGCCGACTTCGTTTCGGAGACCGTTGATCCGACGACCGGCGCATTCACCGAGGTCGGTGTGCTGAAGATCGCGGGTTTCCTGAACGGGGGCTCCGGCGTGTCTGCGCCTGGCCTGAACGCGACGAACGGTTACAGCCTCTATCTGACCTACACTGCCTCCGGTAATCAGGGCGGTCCGCTGCCGACAACCCCGGGGACCACGATCAGCGGTGGCATCAATTCGATTTCCTACACCTTGTGGGGCAATCCGCATGGTAATCCCACATTTACCGTGCACAACGGAAGCGTAACGATTGCCAACAACAAGGGCGCGGTTCCGCTCGCGGTTGGTTCTGGCGGCGGCACTCTGACGGACTTCGCCACCCTGACCTACACGGGCAAGGCCTACATCCCCTCGGCACAAGCCATCACGACCTTCCAGGCCTGCACAGGCGTTGGCGGCGGCTGCACCGGCGATGAGAGCGGCTTCTTCACGTCGCCGCCGGCTTCTATGATGCTCGACCTCGAGATTGCCCTGACCAACACCGCAAGAGTGTCGACCACCCATAAGGGCACCCCCACCTTCATCAATATCTCGGGCGGCGGTGGCAACCTCGATCTGCTGCGGACTCCGGTGCCGGAGCCAACCACGTTGGCACTGTTGGGCGCAGGACTGCTCGGCCTGGGTGTGGTGCGCCGCAAGCAGGTCCGTCGCCAGCAGGGCTGAGAGCCTAGCGTTCCGCGCGGCGCGCGGTTAGCGAGCGCCACCCGCACCGTCGTGGGGGTGGCGCAGAAACCGCCGCAGAACCTGTTAAATTACAATTGACTAGGATACACGCGTCGGCCGCTCCATCAGTGAGCGGCCTTACGTTTACGGGTGGCGGCAGCCTTTTTCGCGGAAGCCGAGCGGGCCTTGGCGGGGCGTTTCGCGGATGCCGCGCCCCCGAGCCTGCCCCCTTTACGAGACGGAGCCAGATTCGGCTTCTTGCCCCGTCCGCTCCCGGACTTCTTCCCGCCGCCGGTTTCCTTGTTCACCGTCGCCCAGGCGCGTCGTTCGGCTTCTTCCTCCGGCACACCGCGGCGCTCGTAGCCGTCCTCGATATGCTCCGCCTGACGCTGTTGCTTTGCGGTATAAGACGTTTTGTCACCGCGCGGCATGAAACCTCTCCCTGTTGAGAAACCACGGTCTAAACGTGACTGAAGGCATCGTGGTTCTTCACGACTCGGTTATGGCGGCGTCAGATGCTCCAGGCCTGCCAACAATGCCACGCGGTTCGTTTCTGTGCGGCCACTTTTTGAACTGACGAACCTTCCCATATTTAACAAAGGTCGATTGATGCAATCACTGGCGAGCAATGTGCAATTGACTGATCTGGCCAGCTGAGCGCGACTTGTGTTGACTTTTGTCCTATCGCCAGCGATGAACCTCGGTGTGAGCCGAGCGAATCGTTCGATATTAGGCTCCATCGGTTTCCGGGTTTGAACGAAAAAAACATGGCAGATTTTTCACAGGACGATGCACGCCTCCGCGCGACAGAGGCGCAGATGCGGCGTGCGCTTGGGTTGGGGAATTCGACCGACCCAAGACCCCACACTGTTCCAACTCCCGCACCGCACGGCAGTGCCGTGCGCCCTCAGCGGCATTTTGTTCGAGATGGGGAAGTGCCTGTCACGGTCATCCACCGCGATAAGTCGTCAGGAACCAACCAACTGGAAGCGGCCAGGCAGACGATCCGAAGCCTGACAGCAGCAAAAGAGACGGCTGAACGGCGCTTGGCGGAAACCCAGGCGACGGTCCAGCAGCTGCAGACCCAATTGGCGCACGAGCGTCTGGCAAGGGAAGATTCCGTTGCCCGAACCGAAACCGTGCGCCAGACGCTTGAGGCTGTTCAAGCGGAGTTGGCCGCGGAGCAGGCTGCTCGTGCGCAGGCCGAGAAGCGAGTCGCAGAGGCTGTCCGGGCTCAGTCGGATGTGGATCACGATCGCGCATCTTGCGCTCAGGCCGTTCAAGGGGACAGCGAACCTCGCCGCAGAGGCAGGCCACGGAAGACGATGACGAACATCGAGTTAGCCGAGGCACCAGCTTTAGCTGAAGCAATGGTCACTGATGAGCCGACCGAGCTTCGCAGCGAACCGATCGTCAGGCCGTCGAAGCGACGGACAGTCGAGCGGTCGGACGCCGCGAGGGAGGCGAAGTCCGCTCGTGGTGAACGCCAGCCAGCGACGACGGAGCCTGATTCGGATTCGGAATTCGTCGAATGGTGGAAGCCAGGCTGGCGCGAGAAATATCGCAAGTAGGCGTCACCTGCACGTGCAGGCCCACCCGCCATGATGCTTCAGGCGTCAGCAGCTCTTGGATAGTATCTGGTGAAAGCATGGCTTCTCGAATGGAGAAGCCATCGGGCCCGGCAAGTCCGCATATCTACGCCTGTTAATACTTGCTCGCTGGCAAAGTCCTGTAGCTCACCGCGCGAACAAAACGTCACCCGCACTTCATGCAGCGGGCCGGTCAGTAGTGATCGGATATCTTGCGCGAGCAACAATAATGCGACAGTCTCTCGAAAGAATTGAAAACGGGGGATTTTCGATGGACATGTCACGCCGCGTCGGCGCGGAGTTCTTCGGCACCTTCTGGTTGGTGCTTGGTGGTTGCGGTGCTGCCGTTCTGGCAGCGACTTTTCCCGCGGTGGGTATCGGATTGCTCGGTGTATCCTTCGCGTTCGGCCTGACCGTGCTGACAATGGCCTACGCTGTCGGCCATATCTCGGGGGGCCATTTCAATCCAGCGGTAACTATCGGGCTATGGTCAGCCGGCCGCTGCGCCAACAAGCACGTCATCCCTTATATTGTCGCCCAGGTCGTCGGCGCCGTTGTCGCCGCCTTCGTGCTGTGGACGATTGCATCCGGCAAGCCTGGCTGGGTGCCCGGCGGTTTCGCTGCCAATGGCTATGGAGACCTCAGCCCCGGCAAGTACAATCTGCAGGCCTGCATCATCACTGAGTTCGTGATGACATTCTTCTTCCTGCTGATCATCGTCGGCACTACTTCGAAGGGCGCCGCTGCCGGCTTTGCCGGTATCCCAATCGGCCTCGCGCTCACCTTGATCCACTTGGTATCCATACCGGTGACCAACACCTCAGTGAATCCTGCGCGCAGCACAGGCCAGGCACTCTTTGCGGGTGGCGATTACGTTGGCCAGCTTTGGATGTTCTGGTTGGTGCCGCTGGCCGGTGCCGCCGTGGCCGGACTGCTATCCCGGTGGATGTACGATACCGAACCGCTGATCGACACGATCGTTGTCGAGGAGCGGGTTCGCGGCTGAAACTCGTTGGCTGCGGTCGCTTCGTCACCGCGGCTTGCTGGAGTAAACTAATCAGGTGGTCGCGGGAGTTCGGCTCCTCGACCACCTGATTGCCGCGGTTTCAGTTGCCTTTATCGCACCACCCATCGGCATGATCGCAACCGCGCACCCTCCACACCATCGCCGTGCGAACTCCACGTCAGTCAGCGCCGGGGAAATCCCACGGCGGGCCTGCGCCGCAACAATGCATCGACTCCCAGCGCCCGGCCGGGAGGATCGATCACGAAGAGCAGCTGGATGATGACGAGGAAGCCATAGGTCCAAGGCCATTCACCCGCCGCCGAATACAGGCCGAGCCACAGGTTGATCCCCATTGCCGCACCAAGCAGCGCGCCGGCGCGCGAGAACAGGCCAAGCAACAGCGAAATAGCGATTGCGACTTCCACCAGGTACACCAGCGGACCGAACACATTCAGATACGGCAATACGATGTTGCTCACGAGTGAGCTCTGCAGCGGGACTGCCGCGTGTGCCGCTTCCTGCTCGATCCAGTAGCGCAGTCCATCGAAATTTGGCGGGATCTTCCAAAGAGACTGTTGCCACCACATGCTGCCCATGGCTACGCGCAGCGCCCAGATCGCCATCGCACGCGCGCTGTGCTGCGCCGGATCGCTCCGCCAGGCCCACACCGCGATCACGGCGCTGGCTAGCAGCAGCAGCCAGAACACCAGCGTGAACCAGCCGGGCTGACTGAGAAACTGTCCCGCATCGTACAGTGGGTTTGGCCGCATCAGCGCCCCCTCCGACTCCCGATTTTGGAGCCTTCGATGTAGGTAACGTGGCGGACTGGAGCAGACATGAGCGAGTCGCGGCAACCACCCACCATCCTGACGCCGAAGCAGTACACCGCGCCGTCGCTATTCCGGCCGGAGAACCTGCTGCGCGAAGCGCGCCGGCAACTCGGCTTATTGGATGAACCGGTGCCAGCGGTTTGCGTGCTGGATCCCGACGGCGACATCGTGCGGGCTCTGCGCGCGGATCAACGTTCGCGGCCGGCTGACGGTTGGGCCTGTTACCACACGCATATGGACATCGCGGATCATCAGGGCCTCGCCGTCGGGGTGGTTGGGCTTGCCGTCGGCGCGCCGTTCGCCGTGCTGGTGGCGGAACAGCTGTTTGCCTCAGGCTGCCAGCTGCTGATCAGCGTCACCTCCGCCGGTCAGATCATTCCGCTCGGTCCGACGCCATATTTCGTGCTGATCGATCGCGCGCTGCGCGACGAAGGCACGAGCCATCATTACCTGCCGCCTTCGACGTTCGCCGAAGCGGACGCGATGCTTGCCGCCCGCGCCTTCGCCGCTGCATCGCGACTGCGCGTGCCGCTGCACCGAGGTACGGTATGGACGACTGATGCGCCGTATCGTGAAACGGAGGAAGCCATCGCGGCTGCGCGCAGCCACGGTGCGCTTGCCGTCGAGATGGAAGCCGCGGCGCTCTACGCCTTCGCCCGCACCAACAATCGGCCGGTGCTTTGCTTCGCCCATGTCACCAATCAGATGGCACGTATCGATGGCGACTTTGAAAAGGGAGAGCAGGGCGGGGCACGCGACTTATTGGATCTTATAATCGCTGCGGCGCGGGGCTGTGGCGTCGAACCGTCAGCGTGACCTCGCCTCAGACTAGCGAGGTGGGGTTATAGAATACGGTTGCGTGACGCCGATTGCGTCATGGCCAGCGAAGTCTGGTACTTACAGCAACCGTATGGCGAGGCCGGCGGCCACCCATAGGCAGGCACTGATCGCGCAGCCAATCAGGATGCCACGAGCGCCCGACAGTGCATCGCGCTCGCTCTCAGGCGGCTCCACGAAGCAGCTCGCGTCGAGTTCCGGCAGTGCCTCATCGGTGTTTGATGCGCCACGCAGCAGGCGCAGCAGATGAGGATTTTCGAAATCGGCGCGGCCCGGTCGCCGGCGGTCGCTCAGGACCGTGTCGGCAGGCTGAATGTCATGTTCAATTTGATAAGCCATTGCCGCCAAATATGTTGTTCGAGGTAAGTGGCGGCATATCTCGCAGGATATGATTTCAATAACCTTTCCGGGGCCGGAAGTTTTCTGCCGGGTGTGGGACTAGTTGGAACGACGGTCCGATCGATTCAAACGCGGGCGAACATGCCGGTATTCTGCTAGCCTTGCAGCACACCCAGCCGCCGCAGGACGGGGACCCTGTCCTGCATGATCCTGCCGACGGCATCGGCCACGATACCGCGCGCTTCGCCCGGGTCGCTGACGGATTTCCCGTCGCGCTGCACAGAGCGCCCGCTGCGGCTGAGTGTTTGGAGGATCTCAGTCGCCAGCTGGTCACTGCTTGTCGGCCGGCCCGCCAGCAATTCGCCCACCACCTGCGTTTCGAGCATGTCTGTTCCGACAGCCGAACCAATCGCCGGGGCCGCCATCTGCAGCAAATCGGCACCGCTGGCATTCGCCTGAGCGATCGTCAGATTGAGCCGGCGGGATGCCTCTGCGCCCGCCACGGTCCCCCCGTCAGGCAGCAACGGATAGGCGTAGCCACCTGCAACCAGAAGCGTGAACGCCTGGACCAACTCGACCATTCCCTTGCCCGCCAGCGCGGGTGTCGCGCGCGCCTGGGCGAGGCTGAGCGGGGCGGTGTGAAGCATCTCGATAAGCGGCTGGTACACCTCGGGCAGGCCGGTCACAGTGCCGACAGGCGTTGCGAAGCTGACGCCGCCCTCGGGTATCGGACGTCCCAGCTCCACCAGCGTAAGAGCCTCGAGCACCGCTTGCTGCTCGGCCGGCGGCATTGGCGCCAAACCCCTGCGGTACACGTCGCGGCGGAAGGCCTGGGCGCAACCGAAGTCGCGCAACGTCTCGCGCAGGACAGGGTCCCGCGTCTCGGACATCAGCGGCAGCACGTTCGGCGGGACCGAAACAGTGTCGATATTCTCGGCCAAGGTTGCGCTGCCAACGTAGCGGCACTTTGCCTCGGCCATGGCCGCCGCGACATCCGCGAACATCAACGGGTGCCAGTCTCGGTTCAGATATTCATGAGCGATGTAGCGGGCATCCTGCTTGCGGATGTCCTGAAGCCGGCTCTCCACGCCCTGGTTCGCCTGGAAATAACCGGCGCCCGCTTGCTTCAGCCGATCGATGAAATCGAGTACGCCGGCGGCGGCCAGGTCAGTGCGTTCGGGTCTCGCCAGCGCAAGCATGTGCATGAGTTGTCGCACCGGTACGAGGGCAGCCCAACCGGTGGTGACATTGTAGCCGAAATAGGCGAGTCCGCCCGGCTTCAGGCGGCGCGCTATGATTGAGATCAGCTCTCGCTGATTCTCGGGCGAAATCCAACTCAACACGCCATGCGACACCGTGAAGTCGAATCCCGGCAGCGCGTTGTCCGGCTGCGCCGCCAGTTGGGCGAACGACGTCTCGACGAAATGGACATTGCTGAGGCCCGCGCGCGCCGCGAGGCCGCTGGCGAACTCGATGTGTGCGGGATTGAAGTCGAAGCCCCAGACATCCGCGTGCGGGTAGGTCGCCGCCACGACCAGGGTCGTGAAGCCGTTGCCGCAGCCCAGGTCGGCGTAGCTGAACGGCTGCGCCAGGTTCGGCGGGCGCTGGCCCAGCAGGACACTGGTGAGCGACAGCCAGGATGGCGTGATCTCTCGATAGTAGTGCGTCGTGTAGGCGACGTCGGTGACGTAGCCGCTGTCCCACTGGGCCATCGCTGGCGCGTCCCCCGTTGCGAGCTCCTCCGAGCCAGCTAACCACGCTTTCGGTGCCGATGGGAGAAACTATCCATCCTGTTCAAGCTGCGCGTTGACTTCCGCCCCTAGCACGACGGCATACGCGGTGACGTAGAACCACAGCATGATGGCGACCACGGCGCCGAGCGGTCCATAGGTCGCACCGAAACTGGCGATATGCGAGACGTAGAAAGACAGGCCGGCAGACGCGATCAGCCAAAGCGCGGTGGCCAGGATTGCGCCTGGAAAAATCCGCTGATCCGGCGGCGGCCGGCGTGATGGTCCATAGCGGTACAGCAGGGCAATCGCGCCGCCCACGAACACAACCAGCAGTGCGATGCTGATGGTGTTGATCAAGGTGGCGCTGTAACGCGACAAGCCGACGAACGCGATCACCGCCGGCAGGAAAACCAGGACCGCGATGGCGACGGTGGCTGCGGCGACGGCGCACAGGGTCATCAGCAGGCCGACGAGCTGGAACTTCAGGAAGCTGCGCCGCTCGGTTGTGTCGTACGCGACGTTCAGTGCCGAGATCACCGATTTCGTGCCCGACGAGGAACTCCAGAACGCCAGCAGAAGGCTGACCACTAGACCGAGGCTCAGCGCGCCGTTCGGCTGGGTCACCAGCTCGTGCACGCGGTCGTTGATCAATACGAATGCCGGGGTGGGCAGCAGGTCTTGCATGACCTGGAGCTGCACCTCGACCGCCTGAACGTTGAAGGCCAGGCCATACACCGAGATCAGCACGCTGATCGCCGGGAACAGCGCCATCGTCGCATAAAAGGCGCAGCCGGCGGCGGCCAGCGAGACCTGATCGGTCGTGGCCTCTTCCAGGGCGCGCAAGATCACGCGGCGCACCCGGCGAGGCCAGGCGGGGCGGCTGGTGGTGGCATCCGGTGCTGTATCCACGCGTTCCTCGTCCGCTGCGCTGGCCGCCCCTGTCGCCACAACGCCCGCGTGCGGGATGGGGTGCGGGCCACTTCCTGTCACGGCGCTAGAATCTTTCCAATTAATCGCGATTTAAGCTTGCGTCATGGGGGGATGGGCCCTATGTCGCCCCCCACGCAGCAACGCACGTGCCTCTGGCCCTCGTGGTTACGCAACGACGTCAAGCGTTCTGGCAATCGTATGGTCGCTGGTTCGTTCGACCGTTTCGTCAACTAACGCCCGCCGCCTTGATCAGGCGGGCGTCCAGCCAAAGGAGGCCCGGAGCGATGACACCGAAAATCGCCCGCTTTCTTGCGCAGCAGCAGCCGGCAACGCCGTGCCTGGTGTTGGATGTGGACCGCGTGGAAGAGAATTTCCGCGCATTGCGACGAGTACCTGCCGCTCGCGCGGATCTATTACGCGGTAAAGGCCAATCCGGCCCGGCCGGTTCTGGAGCGCCTTGTCGGCCTGGATTCCAGCTTCGACGCGGCGAGCTGGGATGAGGTGTCCGACTGTTTGTCGGCCGGCGCACGTCCCGAGTTCGATCAGCTTCGGCAACACGATCAAGAAGGTGTCCGCGATCCGCGCGGCATTTCAGCGCGGCGTGACCCTGTTCGCCTTCGATTCAGCCGAGGAGCTGGAGAAGCTGGCGGAACACGCGCCCGGCGCACGGGTGTACTGCCGCATCCTGGTGGAGAACGAAGGGGCCGACTGGCCGCTGTCGCGCAAGTTCGGCACCACGGTGGAGAACGCGCGTGACCTCATGCTCCGGGCCGGAGAGCTCGGGCTGGATCCATTCGGCCTGTCGTTCCATGTCGGCAGCCAGCAGACCACCACCCGCGCCTACGAGGTCGCCATTGCCAAGGTGGCCATGCTGTTCACCGACCTCACCGAGGCCGGTGTGAAGCTGCGCATGATGAATCTGGGCGGCGGCTTTCCCACACGATACCGCGATCCGGTACCCGAGATCGACCAATTCGGCGATGCGATCATGACCTCGATGATTGAGCACTTCGGCAATGCATTGCCGGAGATGCTGATCGAGCCGGGCCGTTTCATCGTCGGCGATGCCGGGCTGGTCAGCGCGGAAGTGGTACTGGTGAGCAAGCGCGATCCGAACGATCCGGTACGCTGGGTGTATTTGGACATCGGCCGGTTCGGCGGTCTCGCGGAAACCGAGGGTGAGGCGATCAAGTATCGCATCGCCACGCCGCACGATGGGACCGCGATGGGTCCGGTGGCGATCGCAGGACCGACCTGCGACGGAGCGGACATTCTTTACGAGAAGTCGAACTACCGACTGCCGCTGGCACTGCGTTCCGGCGACCGGGTCGAGCTGTTGTCCACCGGCGCATACGTCACCGCCTATGCAAGCCAGAAGTTCAACGGGTTCGCTCCACCGGCGGAGTATTATCTGTAGGGCTGACGCTCCCTCACTGTCCCCTACCCTCTCCGCCCGCGGCGTCGGAGAGGGTATATGATCTCGTGGGGTGCGAGAGGGAGAACGGAGATGCCCAACACTAACATCCAGGCCAGCGACGGGTCCGGCAGCTTCTCGGCATATCTGCTCGAGCCGAAGCACAAGCCGGCCGGCGTCGTCGTGTTGATCCAGGAGATCTTCGGCGTGAACCAGGCGATGCGGGACATCGCTGCCTGGGTCGCCGACCTGGGCTTCATCGCGCTGTGTCCCGACCTGTTCTGGCGCATTGAGCCGGGCATCGACATCACCGACAAATCGGAGGCCGAATGGAAGCGGGCGTTCGAGCTGTTCAACACCTTTGATCAGGCAAAGGGCATCGAGGACCTGAAGGCGACGATTGCGGCGGCGCGCGCGCTGCCCGGCGCGAACGGCAAGGTTGGCACGATGGGCTACTGCCTGGGCGGACGCCTTGCCTTCATGATGGCCGAACAGTCGGACGCCGACATCAACGTTTCCTATTACGGCGTTGGGCTGGACAACCTGCTTGGCGATGTCGGCAAGGTCACGAAGCCGCTGGTCGTACACATCGCGGATAAGGACGAATTCTTCCCGCCCGAAGGCCGCGCCAAAGTCGTCGAGGCCGCGAAAGGCCATCGGCACATCGCGTCGTACGTGTATCCGAATGCCGATCATGCCTTCGCTCGCGTCGGCGGCGTGCATTGGCAAGGTCGTGCCGCCGCCATCGCGAACGGCCGCAGTGCCGAGGCATTGGCCGCAGCGCTCGGGTGAGCGTCATCCGGTGGCTGGTTGTCGCCGGCGTGCTGTTCGGCGCGGCTTCTCCCGCCTGCGCGTGGGATGACTATCAGATCATAGAATGGCAGCACCGCGATGCGGCACAGCTTGCCACTCTGAAGCGGCTCGGCGTGACCGCGGCGACGGTCATCGCCAATCGCGATGGCACCGGCATGCCGGTGCAACAGCAATTCGCGCCGATGCTGGCGAATGGTCTGCGCTGGTATGTGGAGAACATCGCGACCGACTACTACTCGGCATACCATCGCTGGTTCCCCGACCGCAAAGTGAACTGGCGTTTCGTCGAGGCGCAACAGCGCTATCGTCAACAGCCGGATGACGACACGGCGCTGTGGCGCGATCCAAGTTTTGCTGATCCGGTGTGGCAGAAGCGGATCAGCGATCGGCTGATCGCGACTGTGCACGAGCAAGCGCGCTATCGGCCGCTCTACTACAGCCTGGGCGACGAGACCGGTATCGCGGATCTGTCAGCGTACTGGGATTTCGATCTGTCGCCGGGTTCGTTGGCCGGAATGCGCGTCTGGCTGCATCAGACGTATGGATCGCTTGCAGCGCTGAACGCGGAGTGGGGCACGGCATTCGCCCGCTGGGACGATGTGCGGCCCGAGACCACACGGCAGGCGATGCAGCGCACCGACGATAACTTTGCGGCGTGGGCAGATTTCAAGGCGTGGATGGATGTGGCGTTCGCGCGCGCGTTGCGCATGGGCACCGATGCGGTGCATCGCGCAGACCCGGCGGCGTTGTCAGCCATCGAAGGCGCGCAGCTGCCTGGCTGGGGTGGTTACGACTACTCGTTGCTGGTCAATGCGGTCGATGTGATGGAGCTGGATGACCTGCCGCTGGCGCACTCGCTCAATCCGCGGTTGATCACTGTGACCACGTCGTATCGTGGGACGCCGGAGCGGATCAACTGGATCTGGCGCGATCTGATGGCGGGCAGCCGTGCATTGGTGCTGTGGGATCCGCCGAAGGATCCGACCGTCACGGCGGACGCGGCATTGGCGCCGCGTGGTCAGGCCTATGTGGAGACGTTCGCCGAAATACGCGGCGGCATCGGCCGGCTGTTGCTGCGCAGCGAGCCGCACAGCGATCCGGTTGCCATCCTCTATTCACCGGCAAGCTTCCGCATCCAGTGGATGCTGGAGCAGAAGCCGAAGGGCGATGCGTGGATGTCGCGCGATGCCGAAGCTGAGCTGTCCGGCGATGCGGCGCGCGAGGCGATGTGGGCTTACGAGCGCGCGATCACGCATATGGGGCTGCAACCTGTATACATGTCGCCGGCGATGCTGGCGCGAGGCGACCTGCGCACGCGCTCCATCCGTGCTCTGATTCTGCCGCACGCCATCGCGCTTGGCTCTGATGAGGAGCGTGTCATTCGTGCATTCGCCGCGGCCGGTGGCAAGGTCATTGCCGATGTCGAGCCCGGTGCGTTCGACGCGCACGGCCGGCGAATGCACGGGCGCCGGCTTGATGGCGTCGCCTTCATCGCTCCGAATGCACTGCGCGCTGACGCACTTGGAGTGATGCCGCCGGTGAGTGTGGATGCACCCGATAAGGATGTGACGCTGCATGTCTGGCACGACAATGCGAAGCTGATCATCGGCGTGCAGCGCGACTACGCGGATACGCCAGAGGAGACCGTGACGGTCACGTTGCCTAAGGCTGCGACTGTGTACGACCTGCGGAAGAAGCAGGCGTTGGGGCACACCGATCGACTGACGCTGCACCTGGATGCGGTCTATCCCGCTCTGCTGTCGATCGGGGGTGAGTAGCCCTTTCCGTCCCCGGCAAAGCGTGGTGTGCTGGCGCGTTGTATGTGACCTGGAGGAGGAAGCAGGATGTTCAGCCATATCGTGGTCGGTAGCAACGACATTACACGGTCGAAGAAGTTCTACGACGCGGTCATTGGTGCGGTTGGCGGCCAGCCAGGCACCGAGGATGCCAAGGGCCGTCTGACCTATGCTCACAATGGCGGGCGTCTCATGGTGACCAAGCCGGTCGATGGCAAGCCGGCGACGCATGCCAACGGCGGGACGATCGGTTTCACCATGAGCAGTCGCGAACAGACGGACGCATGGCACAAAGCGGGTGTCGCGAACGGCGGCAAGTCCATCGAGGATCCGCCGGGCGTGCGGCAAGGCGCGGCTGGCCAGATCTATCTCGCGTATCTGCGCGATCCCGACGGCAACAAGCTATGCGCGGTGTGCCGGTCGTAGGCTCTCCCAACATAACGATCCCTCTCCGCCTCTAGGCGGAGAGGGTGTGTTGGTGATCAGTCGCCGAATATCGCTTCCGGCAGCAAGGCCGACACCACGTAGTTCGGCACATCGACGACATTTGATATGCGCAGGTCCACCGCGACACTGCAGATGACATAGGCCTGCTCGCGCGAGAAGCCGCGCTCCTGCAAAAGCTCCATCATGTTCAGTACCGCATTGCGGCACGCGAGAGTGAGGTTCTCCGCCTCGATTTCACCGCCTGTGTTGATTGGCATGCCCATCACGCCGAGGAAACGCTCCGGCGCGGCAAAGCGCGGATCAGCAAAGTATGTGGTGCGCGAGAACACCGGTGCGGAGAACTTGCGGCGTGATGCCAGACCCTTGTGGAGTTTGAAGCGAACCACCGCGGTCGCACCCATTTCCACTGCGGTGACGCAGACCTCGCCATCGCCCTGCGCGAAGTGACCGTCGCCAGTCGAGAACAGTGCGCCTTCCTTGAACACCGGCAGGAACAGCTTGGCGCCTTTGGTGAGTTGCTTCACGTCGAAATTGCCGCCGTTCTCGCGCGGCGGCAGCGTGCGCAGTCCCGTCAGACCGCATGGACCGGCAGGCACTGCGCCGCTTGGATCGGGCGGCAGCGCGAATCCGCCCTTGTCGATCACCCGCTGCTCGCGCGCTGTCCACGCCGCGAGCTGCTGTGCAGTGGGGGCAACGGCGGAGACACCCATGAACGGCGCGCCCGGAATGCGCACGCCCGGAAGCTGCTCGGACGTCGCCCAGTTGTCCTTGAGGCTCCAGTGCACCAGGAACGGCTCAGTCATCACGTCGCGCAGGAAGCCGAGGCCGGGCATGATCGCGCTGAACGCCGTGGACTGGGGGATGATGTCGGTGAACTCGATCTCAAGCATGTCGCCGGGCTGCGCGCCCTTGACGAACACCGGCCCTGTCAATGGATGCACCGCGCCCGCATTCAGATTGGCGAGGTCCGCGACAGTGGTCGTCGGCGTGATCTGTCCATCGAGTGCGTCGAGCGTTTCCAGCGCGATCTCCTCGCCTTCGCCGATTTCAACGGCGGGCGCGATATCGGGGTGGTAGCGGTTATGGCCGCAATTCGGCTGATCGCAGAGATGCTTGCTGCGGTCGATGCGGATCGCGTGCATTTGGCGGCTCCTTGTCCAGCGCCGCCCGACTGTGCCGCGTTATGCGCGAGGAGGCGAGGGGCCTCTAGCGCCCCGTCAGCAAGGCATCCACCGCTTCAATAAGCGCCCGCGCCGATTGCACACGCTCGAGCGCCATTTCCTCGGCGACCACGTCGGAAGCTTCGACCTGGGACAGCGCTTCTTCGGCCGCGGTAAGGCGGCGTTCGCCTTCCTCGCGGGACAGATCGGCCGAAGCCAGCACTTCGTTGGCGAGTACGGTGCACCGTTCCGGCGTGACTTCGGCAAAGCCGCCGGCGACGTACATCTGATCGGTGATCTGCTCGCCTTCATACAGCGCGATAATGCCCCCGCGCAGCATGACGATGGCCGGAGCGTGACCTTCGAGCACGCCCATGTCGCCTTCGCTGGCGGGTATCACCACCATGTCGACCGGCCGTGACAACAGCAGCCGCTCGGGGCTGACGATTTCCAGGTTCACCGGCATTCAGTGTAGTCCCTTTGTCCGTTCGTCATGGCCGGCCTAGGGCCGCCATCCACGTCTTGCCCTTACGCCGTGGCTTTCAGGCTTTCGCCCTTCTTCACCGCGTCCTCGATCGTGCCGACCATGTAGAACGCCGCCTCCGGCAGGTGATCGTATTCGCCCGCGCACACCGCCTTGAAACTGCGGATGGTGTCGGCGATCGGCACGAACACGCCAGGGAAACCGGTGAACACTTCGGCCACATGGAACGGCTGCGACAGGAAGCGCTGGATCTTGCGCGCCCGCGCCACCACCAGTTTGTCCTCTTCGGAGAGTTCATCCATGCCGAGAATGGCAATGATGTCCTGCAACGACTTATAGGTCTGCAGGATGCGCTGCGTCTCTCGCGCGACCTGATAATGCTCCTCGCCGACGATACGCGGATCAAGCGAACGCGACGTGGAATCCAGCGGGTCAACGGCGGGATAGATGCCAAGCTCGGCGATCTGCCGCGACAGCACCGTCGTCGCGTCAAGATGCGCGAATGACGTGGCAGGCGCCGGATCGGTCAAATCGTCGGCCGGCACGTAGATTGCCTGCACCGAGGTGATCGAGCCCTTCTTCGTCGAGGTGATGCGCTCCTGCAGCGCGCCCATATCGGTGGACAGCGTCGGCTGATAGCCCACCGCCGAGGGGATACGGCCCAGCAGCGCCGACACTTCCGCGCCTGCCTGGGTGAAGCGGAAGATGTTGTCGACGAAGAACAGCACGTCCTGGCCTTCCTCGTCGCGGAAGTACTCGGCGAGCGACAGGCCGGACAGCCCGACGCGCGCGCGCGCACCAGGCGGCTCGTTCATCTGGCCGTACATCAGCGCCACCTTGGAGCCTTCGATGATCTTGTGGTTGTCGTCCATCTTGATGACGCCGGCGTCGATCATCTCGTGATACAGGTCGTTGCCTTCGCGTGTGCGCTCGCCCACGCCGGCGAACACCGACACACCGCCATGCGCCTTGGCGATGTTGTTGATCAGCTCCTGGATGATCACTGTCTTGCCCACGCCGGCGCCGCCGAACAGCCCGACCTTGCCGCCCTTCAGGTAGGGCGCCAGCAGATCGACCACCTTGATGCCGGTGACGAGAATTTCCGCCGTCGTTGCCTGCTCCTCGAAGCTCGGCGCCTCGCGGTGGATCGGGTAGCGCTTCGTCGTGTTCACCGGACCCTGTTCGTCGATCGGCTCGCCGATAACATTGAGGATGCGGCCCAGCGTCTCCGGACCCACCGGCACGGTGATCGGGCCGCCGGTGTCCACCACCTCCTGGCCGCGCACGATGCCGTCGGTGCTGTCCATAGCAATGGTGCGCACGGTGCGCTCGCCGAGTTCCTGGGCGACTTCCAGCACCAGGGTGTGGTCAGCGATCTTGGTGTGCAGTGCGTTCTGAATGAACGGCAGCTCGCCATCGAATTGCACGTCCACCACGGCTCCCAACACCTGGGTCACGCGTCCGACGATATTGCTTGCCATTGCTGTATTGCCCCTATCAAACGGCTTCGGCGCCGGAGATGATTTCGATCAGTTCCTTGGTGATGTTCGCCTGCCGCGCACGGTTGTAGTTCAGCGTCAGGCGCTTGATCATGTCGCCGGCGTTGCGTGTCGCATTGTCCATCGCGGTCATGCGCGCCCCATGCTCGCCGGCTGCACTTTCCAGCAGAGCGCGATACACCGCGATTGCCAGCGCCTGCGGCAACAGCCGCGCCAGTATGGTTTCCTCGTCCGGCTCGAACTCGTAGGACGCGCCGCCGAGATCGATGGTTTCGCCTTCCGGCGGCGGCACTGGAACCAGTTGCTGCTCGGTGACGACTTGCGAGATCACCGAGCGGAAGCGGTTGTAGATCAGTATGCAGACGTCGATCTCGCCGGCGGCCAGCATCGCGGTGATCCGGCTGCCGATTTCCTCCGCGTCGGAGAACTCGATGCGGCGCTTGCCCGCATAAGAAATGTCCGCGGAGATGCGGCTCGCCAATTCGCGCCGCAGATAGTCGCGTCCCTTGCGGCCGACCGCGAGGATCTTGACCGTCTTGCCCTCGGCCTCCAAACGCCGCGCCATCGTGCGGGTGGCGCGGCCGATATTGCTGTTGAAGGCGCCAGCCAGACCGCGGTCCGCGGTGACCGGCACAAGCAGGTAAGTCTGCTGCTTGCCGGTGCCCGCGAGCAGTGCGGGTGCGTTCGGCATGTCCCCCACCGACGTTGCCAGCGCGCGCAGCATGCGTTCCATGCGTTCGGCATACGGCCGCGAGGCTTCCGCCTGGGCTTGCGCTCGCCGCAGCTTCGACGCCGCCACCATCTTCATGGCGGAGGTGATCTTCTGCGTCGATTTGACGCTGTTGATCCGTGTCCGAAGGGCTTTTAGCGAGGGCATGGTTGAACCCGTGCGACATCGTCATGGCCGGCCATGACAGCAGGAATCATCACGTGAAGCTCTTGGAGAAATTGTCGAGGAAGCCGGTCAACTTCTTCTCGGTTTCCGGCTTGATCTCCAGGTCGGTGCGTATGGTGTCCAGGATCGCCGGCTCGCGCGACTTCAGCTCTGCCAGCAGTCCAGCTTCGAACGCACCGACCCGGCCAAGCTCGATCTTGTCGAGATAGCCGCGCACGCCGGCGAAGATCGCCACCACCTGTTCCTCGATCGGCACCGGCTTGAACTGCGGCTGCTTCAGCAGCTCGGTCAGCCGCGAGCCACGCGCCAGCAACTGCTGCGTCGACGCATCGAGATCAGAGGCGAACTGCGCGAATGCCGCCATCTCGCGATACTGCGCCAGTTCCAGCTTGATGCGGCCGGCCACCTGCTTCATCGCGCGCACCTGTGCGGCGGATCCCACGCGCGACACCGAGATGCCGACGTTCACCGCGGGACGAATGCCACGGAAGAACAGTTCGGTCTCCAGGAAGATCTGGCCGTCGGTGATCGAAATCACGTTGGTAGGGATATAGGCGGACACGTCGCCCGCCTGCGTCTCGATGACCGGCAGCGCAGTCAACGACCCCGCGCCTTCCGCGTCGTTCATCTTCGCCGCGCGTTCCAGCAGCCGCGAGTGCAGATAGAACACGTCGCCCGGATACGCCTCGCGTCCCGGTGGGCGGCGCAGCAGCAGCGACATCTGTCGATACGCCACCGCCTGCTTCGACAAATCGTCGTAGAAGATCACCGCGTGGCGGCCGTTGTCGCGGAAGTGCTCGCCCATGGTGCAGCCGGTGTACGGCGCCAGGAACTGCATCGGCGCCGGATCGGAAGCGGTGGCGGCAACCACGATGGAGTATTCCATCGCACCGTATTCCTCCAGCGTCTGCACCAACTGCGCGACCGTGGAGCGCTTCTGCCCGACCGCGACATAGATGCAGTACAGCTTCCGCTTCTCGTCGCCGCTCGCGTTGATCGTCTTCTGGTTGATGATCGTGTCGATGATCACCGCGGTCTTGCCGGTCTGGCGATCGCCGATGATCAGCTCACGCTGGCCGCGGCCGATCGGGATCAGCGCGTCGATCGCCTTGAGGCCGGTCTGCATCGGCTCATGCACCGACTTGCGCGGAATGATGCCGGGCGCCTTCACCTCGACGCGGCTGCGCTGCGTGGTGGCGATCGGACCCTTGCCATCGATCGGATTGCCAAGGCCATCGACCACGCGGCCGAGCAGCGCGTCGCCCACCGGCACGTCCACGATGGCGCCGGTACGCGCCACGGTGTCACCTTCGCGGATCTGTTTGTCGTCGCCGAAGATCACCACGCCGACGTTGTCGGTTTCCAGGTTCAGCGCCATGCCGCGCAGGCCGGCCCCGGGGAACTCGACCATCTCGCCGGCCATGACGTTCTGCAGGCCGAACACGCGGGCGATGCCGTCGCCGACGGACAGCACCTGGCCGGTCTCGGCAACGTTGGCTTCGGTATCGAACGCGGCGATCTGCTTCTTCAGGATCTCCGAGATCTCGGCGGGGCGGATCTCCATATCAGGCGGCTCCCTTCATGGCGTATTGCAGTCGCTGCAAACGGGATTTGAGTGACGTGTCGTAGAGGCGGGCCCCGACGCGCACGACGAGGCCGCCGAGCAGATCGGGTTCGACTTTTTCCACAATATTGACGTTGCCGTAGCCGGCCTCGATCAGCCGGGCGCGCAATTGCTGGCGCTGCACGTCGCTGAGCGGATGCGCGGTCGCGACGTGGGCGGTGACGATACCGCGGCGTTCGGCGACCAGGTGGGCGAAGGCGCCAACGATATCAGGCAGGTTGCGCAGCCGCCGGTTGGCGGCGATGACGCCCACGAAGTCGCGCACCGGCTTGCTGTAGCCTTCCTGCTCGAGCACGGCGAGTGCCGCGCGCGTTGCCTGGTTAACGTCGATCAGCGGTGATTCCAGCAGGCGGCGGAAATCCGCGCTGGCGTCGATCGTACGCCCAAGCGTCTCCATTTCAGAGACCACGGCGTCAAGCGCATGCTGGTCTTCGGCATGGGCATAGAGCGCGGCAGCATAGCGGTCGGCAAGGCCGCCGCCGGAGGCAATCGTCGTAGCGCCAGAGGCCACGTGGCGTTCCCTATGTTCGGGCCGCGCGCGAGCGCGGGCGTGAATGGGGGGCCGGAGCGGTGCCACCGGCCGGGGGCGTCTAGCATGCGACCCTGTGGGGGGCAACCGGCCGGGAAGCGCAATATTCCGGCGTCGTCGCGGGACCGCGTCGCGGCCTTGCGTTCGGGCCGCTTCCGGCTAGCTTGCCGCTCCCTCGACAGGCGAACATATCCACAGCCATGGCAACCGAACTTCAGCCCGCCCGCGGCACCCACGACCTGATTGGCGAGGATCAGCGCCGCTACCAGCACGTGGTGGATACCGCCCGTCGCATCGCCGCCAGCTACGGCTTTGACGAATGGGCGACGCCGATTTTTGAGGACACGCGCGTGTTCGCTCGCACGCTCGGCGAGACCTCGGACGTCGTGATGAAGGAGATGTACAGCTTCGATGACCGCGGCGGGGATTCGGTCACGCTGCGGCCGGAGTTCACAGCCGGCGTTTGCCGTGCGCTGGTGAGCAACGGGCTGACGCAGTCGCTGCCGCAGAAGGTGTTCCTGTCAGGCCCGGTGTTCCGCTACGACCGCCCGCAGAAGGGGCGTTACCGGCAGTTCCACCAGCTCGACCTCGAGGTGCTGGGCTCGGCCGAACCGCTGGCCGATGCCGAGGTGATCGCCTGCGGCTGGGAGATCATCAAGGCGCTGGGCATCAGCCAGCATGTCGCGCTGGAGCTGAACACGCTGGGCGACAAGGAGAGCCGCCAGGCCTACCGCGATGCGCTGGTGGATTATTTCAGCAAACACCGTGACCGGTTGTCGGCTGACAGCCAGGCCCGGCTGGAGCGCAACCCGATGCGCATCCTGGACTCCAAGGAAGAACGCGATCGGCAAATCGTCGCCGATGCGCCGACGATAATCGGCTACCTGACCGAGCCGGCAGCAAAATTCTACGCCCGGCTACAGGCGCATCTCCAGCAGTTCGGCGTGCCGTTCCGCGAGAATCCGCGCATCGTGCGCGGGCTCGATTACTACGGCCACACCGCGTTCGAGTACATCACCACACAGTTGGGCGCGCAGGACGCCGTCGGTGGCGGCGGCCGCTACGATGGGCTGGTAGAGGAAATGGGCGGCCCTTCGGTACCCTGCGTGGGGTGGGCGATGGGAATCGATCGTCTGGCATTGTTGCTTGGCGACCCGGCTCCCGCCCCGGCCAGCGTTGCGGTCATTCCGATCGGGGATGCCGCCGAGGCGGTGGCGGTCACGGTGCTGCAGGAACTGCGCGCCGGCGGCATCCGGGCCGAGATGGCGTATCGCGGCAACCTGCGGCGGCGGATGGAGCGGGCCAACCGCATCGGCGCACGTGCCGCGGTCATCATCGGCGACGATGACATCGCGCACGGTGTTGCGCAGGTGAAGAATCTGGTGACTGGCGAGCAGGAGGCGGTGGCTCTCGCGGAGATCGCCGCGCGGATGCGATGAACCTGGCGCCCAAGCTCGACCGGATCGCCGCGCGAGCGGACGAACTGCGTGACATGCTGACGCACGGTCTGTCGGGTGAGGCCTACGTGAAGGCGTCGAAGGAGCTCTCCGACATCGAGCCGGTGGTTGCGCGTATCGGCGATCTGCGTGCCGCCGAGCGGGCGCAGGAAGATGCCGAGACGCTGCTGGCCGATCCGGAGATGCGTGAACTGGCGGAAGCGGAACTGCGCGCGTTGAAGGATCGGATACCAACGCTCGAGCACGAGCTGCGCATCGCGCTGCTGCCGAAGGATGCAGCCGACGAACGCGCGGCGATATTGGAAATCCGGCCGGCCGCCGGCGGCGATGAGGCGGCGCTGTTCGCCGCCGACCTGTTCGGGATGTACCAGCGCTATGCCGAAACACGCGGCTGGCGCTGGGAGATTTTGGAATACAACGACACCGGACTGGGCGGCCTGAAGGAAGGCATTGCCGAGATCACCGGACGTGGTGTCTTTGCGCGGTTGAAATACGAATTGGGCGTGCATCGCGTGCAGCGAGTGCCGACGACGGAAAGCCAGGGGCGTATTCACACATCGACGGTGACGGTTGCCGTGCTGCCGGAAGCGGAGGAAGTCGATGTGCAGGTCGACGAGACGGACCTGCGCATCGATGTGTACCGCGCGTCAGGCGCCGGCGGGCAGCACGTCAACAAGACAGAAAGCGCGGTGCGCATCACCCATATGCCGTCGGGTATCGTGGTGGCGATGCAGGAGGAAAAGAGCCAGCACAAGAACCGCGCCAAGGCGATGAAGATCCTGCGCGCGCGGCTTTATGAGCAGCAGCGTGCCTCGCTGCATGCCACACGAGCCGCCGATCGGAAGGCGCAGGTGGGCACCGGCGACCGGTCCGAACGCATCCGCACGTACAACTTTCCGCAGGGACGCGTTTCGGATCATCGGATCAACCTGACGCTGTACAAGATCGATCGGGTGATAGCCGGCGAACTCGACGAATTCATCGATGCGCTGACCGCGGAAGATCAGGCGGCACGCCTTGCGGCCGAGGAATGACGCTGGCCGGCCGTCAGCCGGCGACGATCCTGTCGATCAGTTCCATGTAGGCAGCGATGTAGGTCGTCATCGCCAGATGTTTCTCGGCATAGGCACGCGCGTTGGCGCGCAGCCGATCGGCGAGTGCGGTATCCTCCAGCACACGCAGCACGGCGTCAGCCACGTCCTTCGGATCGAAGAAAGACGTGAGCAGGCCATTGCTCTCGTGCGTCAGGAACTCGGTCACTGTCGGCGTGTCACTGCCCACGATGGCGCAACCGGCAGCCAACGCCTCACGCAGCGACCACGAAGCGACAAACGGATAGCTCAGGTAAACATGTGCGTCCGAGCGTTGCAGCAGCGAGAGATAGGTCTTGTAGTCGACGCGTCCCGGCATCGACACCCTTGACGCGTCGAAGCTATCGCCGAGCTCCGCCAGCATCTTTTCGCGCCAGGTACCGGTGGACGGCGGCACGCCGTAGCTGATGCCGTCGCCACCGACCATCACAACGCGGATGTCCTTGCGGGCCTTCAGCAGGTGCGGCAATGCGCGCATCATCGAATGGAAGCCACGATAGGGTTCGAGGTCGCGCGCCACATAGGTCACCAGCTTGTCGCCCGGCTTTATCGTCATCTTGCCGACAGCAAGACTGCGCCGCCGCATGCGCGGATTGGCCGCGCAGACATCAAGGTCCACGCCCTCGGGCAGTAGATTGAGCATCGGCTGCGCCCAGGCGGGATAGGTCGATCGCTGCCACTTCGTCGGCGTCTGGCCATGTGCGCCAAGGTTCAGCGCAATGTCGTTCACCGCATTCTTTGCCCGGATGCGGGGATAATCGTCAGGCGAGGCAGGGAATTCCGGGTCGAAGCCGACGTCCGTGCCATGGGTGGCGTAATAGAACTCGAAATAGCCGAGCATGGGCACGCCAGGCCAGACCTCCGGCAGGTTCAGCAACTCGCCCCAGCCGTGGTGCCCGATAATGATGTCCGGCTGAAAGCCGAGCTGTTTCAAATTGCTCGCGGTACGCGCCACGACATCCGCGCGGCGTGCCGCGGAGTCCAGTTCGCGCGCTGCAACATGGACGTCGCTGGATGTTGGCGGTGCGGGCTTCGGATACGGAATTACGCGAACGCCAGGGATGAAATTCGCATTGGGTTCGCTCAGGAACACCACGTCGCTGTCACTACGGGAAACCAGATGGCGAACGATGTGCTGATATTGGGCTGGATAATTCTGATGTACGAACAGGTACTTCACGCCGCCCTCGTGCTGCGCCGATGGAGGTGTGTCAGCGAGGCCGGATCAGCGGGCGCGTTTCGCGGTAGACGCACGCTTGGCTTTGGCAGTGGCACCCGAAGAGTCCGCGTCGGTCCCAGCGCCTTGCGCACGCATGCGCGGGGGCGCGGCATTGCGGTGGCGGATCACGATCTGGAACGCCTCGAGTGCGGCGAGGCTTTCGGCCTCACAGGTTTCGCCGCCGGGCACGGGCCCGACCGCGCTGCCATCGACGAAGGTAGCGGAGTAGCTGCACTCGTGCGTCTTCTCGACAGCCGCCTTCAATCGCACCTTCAGTCCAAGCAGCGGCAATGACATGCCCCGGCTGCCGCAGAATTTCCCCCCTTCGATCCAGGGGGACAGCCAGCCACGGCCAAGCACCGCCTGGTATTCGACGTCGGCAGGCTTGATGTCGTCGTGCGGCGTCAGACTGAAGCCTTCTACCCACATGCGGCTGCCCCGCGTCCCCACCCAGTCGCCGAGCCTGTTGGCGACGTCGCCGGTGCGCTGGATGTGGGCGACGATATCGGCGTCGCCGGCGGCCAGTATTGGAACGATGGGCCGGCCAGGCGCGGCTGCCGCCGAACGGCGCTCGGCAGGTGCTTCACCGCCCAGCCTCATCACCTGCAGGCGCGGCGCGCCGTCCGGTGCCGCGTTCGGCGTCTGATAGACCGTCACCAACACCTGTGCCGGCCCTTGCGATACACGGATCAGAGCCGCGGCATTGCCGCCACCGAGCCAGCCATCGTTATGGAACGTGCTGATGCTCACCGCTTCCGGACGGCCTGCCGGGCCGGGCGGGGGCGAGATACGGACGCCGGGCAATCCGGTATTGGCATTCGATCCGGCCGATCCGGGCGCCTGGAACACGCAATAGACGCCGGATTCGAGGGTCATCAGGTGGCCGGAGACCTTCAACTCGGTGACACGGTTCTGCCCATCGCCGCGAGCAGGTGCCTGGTTCGGAGTGGTGGTGATGGCTTCAGACATGCACGGTCTCGCTTCTCAGTTGTCTCCGTCGGGCGCATGCGGCCTGCTCGTGCGACGAGTTCGATGGAGGAACGGACTTTACGAGCCTTCAGTATCAGACCTGACCGTTGACTGACAAACCTACGGCAGAAATCAACGCTTGATTGACAGCCTGCGGTTGCAGGCCTAGCGGCAACACAAAGCCCCAGCCAGTCCGGCGGATACGCTCGGACTGCGCGCCAATATCGAAAGCGACCACGCGCAAACCGGCGCGCCAGGCTTCCCCAATGGCGAAGCACCATGTCTCCGGGCATAGCGACGGCAACAGGGCGATGGTCGCGTTCTGAGCCCTTATCAAGGCTGTCGCCTCGTCTGGCGCGAACTCACCGGTGACGAATACTCGGCCGGTGGCAAGCAAACGCCGATCGTCGATCGAGTGGCCGACCACGACAAACTCAAGCGGCAGTGCTCGTTCGGCGGCGTCGCGCGCACAGTCCAGCAGGACCTGATAGCCCTTGTGGATACCGATCGCACCAATGACACAAACGCGGCAACGCCCGCTCGGCGCGACCGGTGATGGCTCGGGCACCGCTGCATCGTCCTCATGCGGTTGGACGTGCGGCGTGATCCCTGGGAAGTGACGGCTGATGCGCGCAGCGGTGTCGGCCGACGGCACGATCACCCGGCGTGCGCTGGCGAACACCGACGCCGAGCGCTGGCGCAACGCGAACACAGATATATCCTCGTCTATCAGGCTGCCGGCGTCGGCGACACAGGCCTCGCAGCGCATGACCTCCGGTTCGCCGCAGTAACGTTGTGTCGGGCCGACCAGGGCGACGCGACCGCACAGCCAGGCGTAGTCATGCACATGCACGTCGTACGGAAGTTCCAGCTCTGACAGCAATCGCAGCGCGGCCGGATGGTGACCGACGGCATGGTGCAGTTCGATCCCGCGGGGTTGCTCGCCAGTCAGTAATTGCCGCAGCCGAGGCAGTTCGTCCGGCATCGCATAGCGGAGGTTGGGGAAGTTATTCGGCGTCCCGTCACTGACAGTGATGCAGTGGGTGCCATCGGGCGCATGCGAGGGACGCAGCACGATCGCGCGGTGGCCACACGCGGCGTGCCGTTCCGCTGAAGCTGCCACCTGTCGTTCGACGCCGCCGCCGGAGGCGTGGGTGATGATGATCGCCGCCATGCCGCCGCGTTTGCGGGCCGCACGCCAGCGCGCGAGGTCAAGCCGCCGGCGTGCCGCTGCCAAGGGATCCTGCAGTGCGAACGCTGTGATCAGCTGGGAATAGCCAGGATGCATGCGCTCCAGCAGGGCGGAGTTGCGGTCCTGCAAATGCTGCGCGGCCGCGCCGAATGACTGGCCGCCTAGGTGCGCAACGAACACGCCCGGCGCCGCGACATGGCGCCATCCCAGGTGGCGCGCGCGCAGACAGAAGTCGTTTTCTTCGCCGTAGCCTTGGGCAAAGACATCGGCACGCAACAGCCCGGTTTGATCAAGACAGGCGCGGCGGAGGTAAAGACAGAACCCGACCCCGACCGGGATCTCGACAGCAGTCGCGCGGTTGGAGCGGCGCGCCATGGTGGATAACCGGTGTGTCGCCCGGCGGTCGGGCACGGAGTTGTCTCCGGCCAATCCCGGATAGCTCAGTATCGTCGCATCGTTGGAGAGCGGCGTTACCGTGCCGATATCCGGTGCGCTGTAGGCGACCGCGCGAAGGTCATCGAGCCAGCCGGTCGCGACAAGGGTGTCGCTGTTCAACAGCACCACGTCGTGGCCACGGGCGGACTGGAGCCCGATGTTTGCACTGGCGGCGAATCCCAGATTGCGCTTGTTGCGGATCAGCCGGATGCGCCGCGAACGCGCGAGGCCATCGAGCGCCGCGACAAGATCGGGATCGCGCGATGCGTCATCGACAACGATAAGCCGGCTGCCGCGCGGCAGCGTGACCAGCACACTGTCCAGACATGCCAGTGTCTGCGAGAGGCCTTCGTGTACTGGGACAACAATGTCGGCCGCCAGACGGCGCAAGCGTCCGCGAGGCACCGGCCGCACGCTCGTGGAGACCGGCATTGCCGCCGGCGGCGAACACTTTGGCCGCTTAGCGGCCGGTCCCGCAGGATAGAGGCGCGCAAGGGTCTCGGCTGCGGCGGCCGAAGCGGCCGCTTCCGCTGATGGGTCGAGCGGACTGCCAGGAAGATCCCGGCCGTCGCGCCCGACAACGTGCAGCGGGCCGGGCATGCGCCCGAGCTGCGCGGCAGGAACTGCAAAGGCGCGGGGACGGGCGAGCAGGCCGTCGCCCGCCACCGGCGTCGACGTGTCGGTGGCGGCGATGATCAACCTCTGGCGGCCGTTGCGCGAACGAATGGTAATGACCGGATCGCTGTCAGGATCACCGGGGTGCCAGGCCCAGCCTGCCAGCCCGCCATCGCGGCAGCTGACGCAACCGATGGTGGCTGCGATTGCGGCATGGTCAATCGGTTCGCCGATGATCCATCCATCCGGCCGGTGGCGATTGCCGATGGACCTGCCGTCGCGCGTGATGCCGCTCCATCCGGCGGCACCTGCGGCGCTGGCGATCGCGTCAGCGAGGTTCGCGATGGCAGGGTCCACGACATGGCGCCGCAGCGTGGCGTCGAGTGCCCGCGCGGCGCCCGGGTGGTCGCTGAGCCGATGCAGCGCGGCAGCCAGCCCGAGCCAGGCTTCGCGCACATCGTATCTGGCGGTCAGGCCGGCGAGCAGCGTGGCTGCCTTCCTATCGTCCTGGCCGAGCAGCACCGTTGCCAGCATCAGCCTGGGCATCGGATCGCGTGGCGCCAGACGGCAGGCCCGATCGAACCAGCGCCGTGCATCCTCGCGGTTGCCGGACGCAGCATCCGCTTCGCCGTGGTCGAACGCCTCGCGCGCCAACGCCGCGTGATCCATTAAAGGAGGCGCGGCTGGCACCGCGATTAGCGGCTGGCCGCCTGGGGTTCAGCCTGGGCTGTTTCGGTCGTGGCCGGCAGCGCTGAAAGATCCGCCCGGGCCTCTTGCAGCCCTTGCGCGATCGCGCGCTCAGTCCAGGTGCGGGCTCGATCGAGGTCGCGCTCACCTGCCAGGCCGCGAGCCAGATAGCGACCGAGCATCATCTGGGCATAGGCGTGGCCCCGTTCGGCGGCGGCCGTGAACCAGCGTTGCGCCACCACCCGGTCCATCGGAACGTCGTGTCCGCCGCCGTACATCGCGCCCATCGCGAACATGGCGCCCACATGGCCGCGGCCGGCGGCCTTTTCGAACAAGACCAGGGCGCTGGGATGATCCTTCGGACCGCCGCGGCCGCTCACCATCATCTCGGCAAGCAACACCTCGGCCTCGACCATGCCGACGTCGGCGGCGCGCTTGATCCAGGCGCGGCCTTCCTCAGGATTGGCATCGATGCCGCGCCCTTCGGTGAGCATCCGGCCATACCAATATTGAGCGTTCACCACGCCGTCGGCGGCGCGGCGCAGCCATTCCGCCGCCTTTCTGTCGTCGCGCTCGACGCCGACGCCCTCCGCCAGGCAGACGCCGAAATTGAAGGCGGCGACAAGGTCACCGGATGCCGCGGCCTGTTCAAACCACTGGCTCGTCTGCACGGCGTCCGCCGCGTCGCCTTCGCCGCGCAGCAGCAGGTTGGCCAGATCGATGCGGGCGCTTTGATCGCCGGCCTGGGCGGAAACCCGGAACCAGCGGGCGGCTTCCTCGGCGTCACGCGGGATGCCGGCGCCGGTGAGATTCAGCAGCCCGAGCGCCCGCGCCGCGCCACGATGGCCGGCCTCCGCGCCCCGGCGGAACCAGATTGCCGCCTCGGCATAATTCGGCGGAAGCTTCCCGCCGCGGGCATACAGGTCGCCGACCACGGCGGCGGCCTCAGGATCACCCGCCAGGGCGGCGCGCCTGAGCCATGACTCGCCCTCCACCGCGTTGGCTGGGACCGTGAGGCCTTCCATCAAGGCCATGCCCCAGCGTGCCTGACTTGGGCGATTGCCCTTTTCCGCAGCCTGCCGGTACAACTGGACCGCCGCGGGCCGATCGGCCGGTATACCGAGACCCCGGTCCGTCATGATCCCCAACAGGTAGAGTGCCGTGGGCAATCCAGCCTCGGCGGCCTGACGCAGATATTTCGCGACTTCTGCCTGCTGCTCCGGCGTCTTTGCGTCGCGAGCCAGTGACAAGGCATAACCAAGTGCCCCCGGGGGCGAGCCGGCGTTGGCCGATTTCTCGTACCACTGATGCGCTTCGTCGAGATCGCGCAGGTGCTCCGGGCCAGAGGTGAGGATATATCCGAGCACCGCCTGGCCATCGGCGGATCCTGCCTCTGCCGCTTTCCGCGCCCATTTGAGTCCGGTGTCGAAGTCCGCCTGCACCGTTGTGTTGCTGGCGAACAGGTTGGCGGCGGAAGCCGAAGCCTGGCGTTCGGCGGCGCCACCGGGCGCCAGCAGGCCATGGATGCAAAGGGTGGCAAGCTGCGCCTGTGCCTCAACGTAACCCTGGTTGGCTGCGCGCTCGAGCCACCGCGCGCCCTCCGCCCTGCTGTGGGGCACGCCGGCGCCTTCGAGGTAACAGCGGCCGACCCGAAACGCCGCCTCGGCGATGCCGGCTCGGGCTGCGCGCGAGAGCAGTGGGAAAGCCTGCTTGAGGTCTCCCTGCTCGGTCAGTTGGACACCCCGGCGCAGCGCGGCGGACGGCGAGGTGCTGGCCAGCAAGCGATCAAGCAGCGCCATGACCGTTCAGACTTTTCTTGTCGCGGCCCTCACGGCTCGCGCATGCCCTGCGATGCCACCGGTAAGACGCGGCCCAGCAGGTAGCTCAACACGGTGCGCTTGCCGACTTTTATGTCCGCGGTCACCGGCATGCCCGGCATCACTCGGAATCCCTCGGGCGTGCCATGCAGGTCGACATTGTCGATGGTGATCCGAGCACGATAGTACGGCTCCGATGTATTGGCCGGCATCGGCACGGAACCGGTCGGATTGCGTTGGTCATCCTGTGACGTGAAGCTGTCGGCGCTGATCGTCCGGACGACACCGTGCGCCATGCCATACTGGACGAACGGGAATGTGTCGAACTTGATCGCGACCGTATCACCCAGATTGACGAAGCCATCGTCGCGGCCGGAGATGTTGGCCTCGATCTCCAGCGGTGCGCCAGCGGGCATCAAAGTGATGAATTCCTGGCCGGATTGCAGCACCGAGCCGACTGACACCTTTGCCACCGTCAGCACTGTACTATCGCGATCGGCGCGCAATTCGACAAGCTGGCGACGCAGCTGTGCCTTGTTGAACGCTTCGCGCGCATCGGAAAGCTTGGATGTGGCATCCGACAGTTTTTGCGACACGTCGGCATGCCAGGATTGCACGTAGCCTTCACGTTCCGCGACCAACGCAGAGAGGTCGCGTTCAGCGCTCGCCTCGATGTCCTTGGCGCCGGTGAGGTTGCGTTGCATCTCCACGCGATTGTCGGTCGCCGCCAGGGTATTGAGTTTGCTGCCGACCTGCAGGCGCTCGAGATCCTTGCGCATCTGCTCGACGTTGGTTGCCACGGCCAGGCGGTCCTGATAGCCGGCCAAGTCAGCTTTGGCCTTGGCGATCCCGGCGACCAGGCCGTTGATCTTCTGCCCGTAGTTCTCGAGGCGGTAGTTATATTCGGACCGGCGCTGGCCGAAGATCGCGGCCTGCAGCGAGAGGTTCGGATCCAGGCCGCTGTAGTCGAACGGACGTCCGTTGGCCTCGGCCTGAAGCCGCGACACCTCGGCCTGCAGAGTCGCGACCTGCGCCGCGAGTGCCCCCTCGTCAGCCGCTGCGAAGGTGGGATCGAGGCGCGCCAGTACCTGCCCGGCCTTCACGCTCTCTCCCTCGTGCACCTCGATCGAACGGACAATCGATGCCTCGAGTGGCTGCACGACCAGGGTGGTGCTTTTGGATACAACGCGTCCCTGCGCGGTGACCACACGATCGACCTGGATCAGGCCGAGCGTCAGCAGGATCGATGCCAGCAACGCGAGGATGATCCACAGCACATTGCGCGCGACAGGTGGCACCGCCGCGGTGGTGATCGCGGTGGACGGCATCTGGAACTCGAGGATGGCCGGCAGCGTTGGATCGTTCCGATCCTCGGCAACGGCAGGTACTAATCGCCTTGGACGAGGGTCGGGGCAAGAGCTGCATGACGCGGACCTTGATTATCGAGATGACGGTTCTGCTGTGCCCAAAGCTGGCGATACACGGTACAGCGTTCGAGCAGGACGCGGTGAGGCGCGACGTCCATCACCTTTCCCTTCTCCAGCACGAGGATCTGGTCGCATTCGGTCAATGACGACAGCCGGTGCGAGACGATGATCATGCTGCGGCCGCGCGCGATGCGCAGCAGGTTGGCGTTGACCAGCGCCTCGCTTTCCGGGTCCAGCGCGCTGGTCGCTTCGTCCAGGATCAGGATGCGCGGGTCGGAGATCAGCGCGCGAGCGATCGCAAGGCGCTGCTTCTGTCCGCCCGAGAGGTTCGGCGACCCCTCCTCAATGTAAGTCTCATAGCCATTGGGCATGCGCTCAATGAATTCTTCAGCGCCGGCGAGACGCGCCGCGCGCACTGCATCCTCGAGCGTCAGGCCCGGACGGCCGGCCAGGATGTTGTCGCGGATCGAACCGCGGAACAGGAAGTTGTCCTGCAGCACCGTGCCGAAGCTTTGCCGCAGGTGGCGCAGGTTGATCTCGCGCAGATCGCTGCCGTCGATCTTCAGGAATCCCGAGTAGTCGCGGTTGATGCCTTGCAGCAGCCGGGCGATGGTCGACTTTCCCGAGCCCGAACGCCCGACGATGCCAAGCATGGTGCCCGCGGGGATCGAGAAGGTGATGCGATCCAGCGCCGGGACCTTGGTGCCGGCATAGGTGAACGTCACATCCTCGAAGCTGACCGCGCCGGAAAAGCGCGGACGAAGTCCGCCGGATGCAGCATCCACCTCGAGCGGCCGATTGAGCACCGAGGCGGCTTCGCTGATCGAGGCTGCCACATCCTGGTATTCGTCGATCAGCCTGGCCAGCTGCACCAGTGGCTGTGCGACACGCTGCGACAGCATCATGAACGCAAACAACGATCCGATGCTGTATCCGGTGGTGTCAGTGAGCGCCCAATAGACGCCGACGAGGATCACGCCCATCCACATCGAACGTTCGATTGGCGTGACCAGTGTCTGCGGCCAGTTGGCCAATTTGCCGTAGGCAAGACGCCAGCGGCCGGCTTCAGCAATCCTCTCGTCCCACAGCGCCTTGCGCTGCGGTTCCAGCGCCAGCGACTTCACCGTGCGCACGCCGAATACGGTTTCGCCCAGCGCGGCCTGCTTGGCGGTTTCCGCGGCGACCACCCGGCCATAAAGGATGGCGAGCGGCTTGAGGAACACCAGGATGATCATCGCGATGGCGCAGGCCGAAGCGAGCACGATCCAGGCAAGCGGCGCATTCAGCCAGAACAGGAACGGCAGCAGCACGCACAGCGTCATCAGATCGAGGAACGCCGTCATCAGCCGCCCGGTCAGGAACTCGCGGATGCGATGCACCTGGCTGATCTTGTACATCGTTTCGCCGGCGGGATGACGCTCGAAATAGTCCAGCGGCAGTCGCAGCAGGCGATTGAAGACGTGCAGATTGAGCCTGGCGTCGATCCGGGCGCCGACGACCAGCACGATCAGCCGCCGCGCGAAGCCGAGCAGTGTCTCGAAGACGATGGCGACGACGACGATCGCCGCAATCAGCGCAAGCGTGGAATAGCTGTTGTGCGACAGGACCTTGTCGATCACCGTCATGATCAGGAACGGCGGGAATATGGTCAGGATGCTGAGCGCGAGCGAGCCACAGGCGATGTCGCGCAGCGAACGCTTTTCCTGGAACACAAGACCGGCGAGCCAGCGAAGCGAGAACGGTGCATCGGACTCGGTGAAGCCGCGGGCGGCACGCACCAGCACGGCGTCGCCGGACCACACCTCGTTGAGCCGCAATTCATCGACCGGGACCGGGGCCTCGGCGGCGGGCGCGGCCGGATCCTTGATGAAGACGACATTGTGCTCGGTGTTGACGCCGGTGAGCAGGCCGGCGGTACCGTCGTTGAACAACAGAACCACGGGCGCGCTGTTGTGGAACCGCAACAGGTGGCGCCAGCGCAGGCGGACAGCGCGTGCCCACATGCCAGCACCCTGCGCCCAGCTGGATAACGATCGGGCCGAAGGCGATTTGTCACCCGCGGCGCCCCGGAACTCGTTCGGATCGAGTTCCATGCCGTGATACCGCCCGGCGATGATCATCGCCTGCAGGCGCGGATGGACTGTCGGCTCCTCGGCCAGGCCGAGCTGGACCGGCGTGCCCGCATCCGCCCTGCTGCTGCCGGCAGCAACCGACTGAGGACTTTGCCCCGGGCGACCGGAGACGTGTCCGTCGTTTACATCCACGACCAATTTCCCCTTCAACGGCGGGTCCGGCGTGCGAACCTGCGCCTGGGATTGTCCAGCCAGAGAGTTTCCAGCCGATTACGTTCGGCACCTCGGTGCGCCGACGCATTGGTCAGTATGCCCTATTACCCCTACAGTCTGCCAAACAAATCCGAGGCCAGCGCGGGCGGCCAAGCCGAAAAACAGGCTGGCTACGTCTTCTGGCATAGCCGGGTGATAGGGACAAAATTCGATGGTTACCCTGCAAGGCACTGAAATAGATGACACGGTAGGGGCTTTCGTGCCGGGCCCGCGCCTCCAGCGCGCCGCACTCGGCAGTGGCCGGTTGTCCGGCTTGGTGTTCGCGGTGAAGGACCTGTTCGACGTCGCCGGTGCGATCACGACGTACGGCAATCCGGACTGGGCCAGCACCCATCCTGCGGCTGTCACCACGGCCCCCGTGGTCACCGCGCTGCTGCAATCCGGCGCCCGGCTGGCCGGCAAAACCAAGACGCAGGAGCTGGCATACGGCCTGACAGGCGAGAATGTCTGGCAAGGGACGCCGATCAATCCAAGAGCCAGCGACCGTTTCCCCGGTGGCTCGAGCTGTGGCTCAGCCGCGGCCGTGGCCGCCGGGTTGGTGGATTTTGCGCTCGGCTCGGACACCGGCGGCTCGGTACGCATCCCGGCGAGCTACTGCGGACTGTTCGGCATCCGTCCCAGCTTCGGCGCCGTCAGCCTGGCAGGCGCCTGTCCTCTGGCGCCAAGCTTCGACACGTGCGGATGGTTCGCCCGCAGCGCGGCGGTACTGGATGGGGCCGGCGATGTGCTGCTGCCCAGCGGGCGCCAGTCTGTCGACGGGCCGCTGTTGCGCCTGGAAGAGGCCTGGGTGAACGCCCAGCCGGAGGTTGCCGAAGCGCTGCGGCCGGCGCTGGAGAAGCTCGAGCAATGGCGCGGGCGCGCTGTTGGAATTCGAGTGCTGCCCGAGGGTGTGGACAGCCTGTTCGACCATTTCCGTACCGTCCAGGCCGAGGAGGCGTGGGCGTCGCTGGGAGGCTGGGTCGAAGCGGTCCGGCCGCGCCTGGGTCCCGGCGTGCGCGAGCGGTTTGCCGCCGCCAAGGCGACCGACAGCGGCGTGGCGGCGCCCGGCCGGGCTTTCCGCCGCGTCCTGCAAGGACGCGTCCGCCCGTTGCTGACAGCGGGTGCAGTACCTGGTCTTTCCGACCAGTCCGTGCCCGGCACCGCTGCTGACCGCGACGCAACCCGAGCAGGATGCGGTGCGCGCGGCGACCGTGGGCGTGACCGCGATCGCCGGGTTCTGCGGCCTGCCAGAAGTCACGCTGCCCGCCGGCACGATAGGAGGCGCGCCGATCGGCTTGTCACTGGTCGCCGGGCCCGGCCTGGACCGCGGCTTGCTGGCGTTTGCCTGCGACGCGGCAGCCGTGCTTGGACTCCCGGTCTGACTTTAGGGCAAGGGCCGATGGAGATACGCGCGGCGGCTGAGGCGGATATTCCGGAGGTGCAATCGATCTACGCGCACCACGTGCTGCACGGTGCCGGCACGTTCGAGGAGGAACCGCCCTCGGTGGAGGAAATGGCCGAACGCTTCGCCAAAGTGGTCGATCATGGCTGGTCCTGGCTGGTGGCCACCGATGCGACCGGCGTGCTGGGCTACGCCTATTACACGCAGTTTCGCGACCGTTCGGCATATCGCTACTGCGTCGAGGACAGCGTGTATGTCCGTGAGGACGTGCGTGGTCAGGGCGTCGGCAAGGCCCTGGTGGCGCGGCTGATCGAGGATGCGACGGCGAAGGGCATGCGGCAGATGATCGCGGTCATCGGCGATTCCGAAAACACCGGCTCTATCGGCGTGCATGCCAGCCTGGGGTTCCAGATGGTCGGCACGCTGCGTGCCGCGGGAATCAAATTTGGCCGCTGGGTCGACGTCGTGTCCATGCAGCGAGCGCTGGGACGGGGCGACGCGGACGTTCCGTAGCGCCCACTCCCCCGAGCCCCTCCCCGCGGGCGGGGAAGGCCTGGCAGGCGCCCACCTATGGCTGATGGCGGCGTACGGTTTTGTGGCGGGGCTGCCGTTGCCGCTGTCGGGGTTCACCTTGCGGCTGTGGCTATCCGAAGGTGGGGTGTCACTGGCGGCGATCGGTCTGACCGCGAACATTGCGCTGGCATATTCGCTGAAGTTCCTCTGGTCGCCGGTACTGGACAACGCCGCCCCGCCGGGGCCACTGCGGCGATTGGGCCGGCGGCGTGGCTGGCTGGCCGCGATACAGCCGGCGCTGGCGGCTGCCGCGGCGCTGCTGGCGCTGTCCGACCCCGCACGGCTGCCAGTGCTGTCGCTTGGTCTGGGGACGCTGGTGGCGTTCTGCTCGGCCAGCCAGGATATCGTGGTCGACGCCTGGCGCATCGAGGTCTACCCGCCGTACCGCCAGGGCGCAGCGTTGGCGGCATACATCTGGGGTTACCGGGTCGCGCTGCTGATCGCCACCACTGGCGTGATCTCCGCCGTGTCGTTGGTCGGTTGGCACGTGGCGCTGCTCGGGATTGCGGCACTGATCGGCTGCGGGCTGGTGGTTACGCTGCTGGCGCCGGAACCGCCACCGCCGGCGGAGCGGCGCCTGGCCGCTCGCGGCGTGGCAGCGCGGCTGGCGCATGCGGTGATCGAACCGCTGCGGGACTTCCTGTCGCGGCAGGGTGCCATCCTGATTCTGGCGTTCGTCGCATTGTTCAAGCTGGGCGAGGCGATGGCTGGAATCATGACGGCGCCGTTCTACCGGGCGCTCGGCTTCTCGCGCGAGACGATTGCACAGACTGGCTGGTTCTCCCTGGGCGGCACGCTGGCGGGAATTTCATTGGGTGGCTGGCTGGTGGCGCGGTTGGGCACTGGGCGTGCGCTGTTGCGCACCGGCTGGGCGCAGACGCTGGCGATGGGCATGTACCTGTTATTGGCGGTGTCGGCCGGTGAGTGGCACGTGCTGTACGGGACCGTCACCACCGAGGCGTTCGCCCAGGGCATGGCGGACGCCGCGTTCATCACCTACCTGTCCGGGCTCTGCTCGCGTGAATTCACCGCGACGCACTATGCGCTGCTGTCGTCGCTCGCCGCGATCGCGGTGCACACTATCGGCGGGGCATCTGGCGTCCTGGCGGAATCGCTGGGCTGGGTGTGGTTCTACGCGCTGTGCATGCTCGCGGCACTACCTTCGATGGGGCTGATGATGGTGCTGCTGCGGCGCGATAAGGATACGGTGCGCGTCGCGGCGTGACGCGGGCCGTCAGTTCGCAAACTCAGGACTCAGATCCAGATGTCGTTTTGCGCGGTCCGCTGGCTGACCTGCTGTTCGCCCGTATTGGCAACGCCTCGGGGCTCAATGAGCAGCAGCTTCACCTCGTTTTCGGCGTATGGCTTGTGTTCCTTGCCCTTTGGCACAACGAACATCTCACCCGCCCGCAAGGTGACGTCGCCATCCCGGAAGTCGATGCGGAGAGTGCCTTCCAGAACAATGAAGGTCTCGTCGGTATCCGCATGCAGATGCCACACGAAGTCGCCTTCGATCCGCACGAGCTTGAACTGGTAGTCGTTCATCTCGGCGACGACTTTGGGCTGCCATTGCTCAGCGAACAGGTCGAATTTACGTGCGAGCGAGATGGGATCATAGAGCTTGGTCATGGGGAACTCCGTATGGACCTGCGGATACGCGCACCGATGCCGGTCAGTCGCGCCACGGGCTCGTTGGCGAACACGAAGCGAATATATTGTTCGCCATGGATTTCGCCCCAGCCCGCCATTGGCGTTGCGCAGATCGCTTCGTCGAGCAGCCGCGCCGACATGGCGGCACCATCGATGCCGAAGTCCGAGACGCGCAGCAGCATTGACCAGCCGCCGGCCGGAGTACCGAAGGGCAGCCCCGCGAGTTCGTTGACGAGCAGGTTCCTTCTGGCCTGAAGTTCGGCAACATAGGGGCCAAGGCTGGTCTGCGAGTTCTCGAGCGCTGTCGCCACCGCGTCCTGCCCAATGCCGACAGGGACGACAACATTGGCAAGCGAGACGGCGACAAGGTCGGACATGAAGGCGTCCGGTGCCACGATCCAGCCCACACGCCAGCCAATCATGCGCAATTCCTTGGCCGACGAACCAATCGTGATGGTCCGTTCCGCCATGCCGGGAAGGCCCGCCGGGTGGATAACCGGCCTGCCGTCGAAGACCAGCCGCTCCATCGCGGTATCGAGAATCAGGATCAGGTCATGCGCCACGCATAGTTCGGCGACGAGCGCCCAGTCGTCTGCGTCGAGGCAGCCGCCGGATGGCATCGAGGGCGACATCAGCAGCATCGCCGTCACCTTGGGCCCGATCGCCCGCCGCAGCGCGTCCCGATCGAGCCGCCATTCCGCGCCCGGCGTGAAGGTGAAGGGCACGAATTTCGGGACGCCGCCGGCAAGGTGCACCCGGTTGATCAGCCCGGCGTAAGTCGGGTCGGTGACGATGACCTCATCGCCCACCTCAATCGTCGCCAAGAGCACATTGAGGATGCCGGAGAGCCCGCCGGCCGAGATGATGCAATTGCGTTCCCCGGAATACGCCACACCTGCAAGGCGCGAGACATGCCGGGCCGCGATGTCCCGCAACCTGATCTGGCCGATGAAGGGCAGGTAGCTGTTGTCGGCGTCGTTCGACGCCGCCTGCCGCGTCCTTTCGACCGCCTCGGCATCCGGCGGGATGTCGGTGTCGAGATTTTCCAGCCGGAGGAAGTCCATGCCCGATGCGTCCGCGATCGCTCCCATGCGGTCGACACCAATGCCGGCGATCTGGCGAAGCCTGGAAGGACGAGCCCGGAGCATGGCCAATTCCCCTTTCATAGATTATCTATGAAATCATGACTGCCTCGTCCCCACAAGATCAGCAAGTCCGCAGGTCAGTCGCGGATGCGATTGCCGAGATCCTCGCGAGCAGGATCGTGCTGGGCGAATTGCGGCCTGGCCAGAAGGTCGGACAGGATCTCGTCGCCGTGGAATTCGGGGCGAGCCACGTTCCCGTACGCGAAGCATTCCGCCGCCTCGAGGCACGCGGCCTGCTCGTCAGCGAGCCGCGCCGTGGGGTCAGGGTTTCGCCGATTGACCCATCCGCGGTTCAAGAGGTGACAGAGATGCGGGCGGCGCTGGAGGTTCTGGCGCTGCGGCATGCGGCGCCGAACCTCGGCGCGGCCGATTGTGCGGCGGCACGCGCCGCGATTGCCGAGGGCGAGGCGGTCCAGGATCTCATCGTGTGGGAGGCAACCAACAGGCGTTTTCACCGCGCGCTCACCGCCCCATGCGGAATGCCCCGGCTGATCCGTGCGATCGACGACTTGCACGCGGCGAGCACCCGATTCCTGCTGGCGATCTGGAAGGATCTCGACTGGCAACCTCGCTCGGAACTCGAGCATCGCAGCATCCTCGGCACGATCGAGAGCGGCGACATCGAGCAATCGGCGGTCCTTCTGAAAAGCCATATCGTTGATGGTGGCCACGCCCTGATGCTCCGGCTCGGGAAGCAATAGGCTCAGGTCGCATTCGCTGGCAGTGCCTGCGGGTTCGCGCATCGCTTGGTAAGCGGATACGGCCCTCGCTTTACGTTGCGCGCACCACGCGCCATGCGATGTCGTGCCGGCAAAACCCTTCGGGCCAGTCGATCAGATCTACCGCTTGATATGCGCTCTCGCGCGCAGCCCGCACGTCGGCCCCGGTCGCACAGATGTTCAGCACCCGGCCGCCTGCAGCCCGTATCTGGCCCTGGGCATCGGCTTCCGTGCCGGCATGGAAAATCTGCACGTTGGGCACCGCCGCGGCGCGGTCGAGCCCGCTGATCGCGCTGCCGCGTTCGGGCGCATCGGGATAACCGCGTGCTGCCATTACCACCACGATCGATGCGATATTGTTCCAGCGCAGGGCGAAGTCGTGCAGTTCGCCGTCGTACGCCGCCTGTAATGCCGGCAGCAGATCGGACTGCAAACGCAGCAGCAGCGCCTGACATTCCGGGTCACCGAAGCGGACATTGAACTCGATGAGCTTGACCCCGGCGTCGGTGAGCATCAGGCCGGCGTAGAGAAGGCCTCGGAACGGCGTGCCGCGCCGCGCCATTTCCACCAGAGCGGGACGGATGATGCCGTTCATCGCCGCTTCCTCGGCAGCCAAGGGAAAGGTCGGGGTCGGCGAATACGCTCCCATGCCGCCGGTGTTCGGACCGGTTTCGCCCTCTCCGGCGCGCTTGTGGTCCTGCGCGGCGCCGAGCGAGATCGCAGCCTCGCCGTCGCATAAGGCGAACAGCGAGACCTCCTCCCCAACCAGGCATTCCTCGATCACCACCGAGGCTCCGGCTTCGCCAAAGCTGCGCGCCTGCATCATGTCGTCGATCGCCGCGAGTGCCGCGTCCTCGCTCGTGGCGACGACGACGCCTTTGCCGGCGGCCAGTCCATCCGCCTTCACCACCAAAGGGACGCCGCGACGGCGCACGAATGCGCGCGCCGCCTCCGCATCGTCGAAGCGCTCCCACTGCGCGGTGGGAATGCCGGCGGCGTCGCATAGTTCCTTGGTGAAGGTCTTGCTGCCTTCGAGTTGTGCCGCGGCGCGCGTCGGCCCGAGACAGGGGATCGAGGCTGCGTCCATCGCATCGGTGATGCCACCTACCAACGGCGCTTCCGGGCCAGGAATAACCAGGTCGATCTCGTTGTCCTGCGCGAAGGCCACCAACGCGGAAAAATCCATCGCGCCGATCGGCACGCATTCGGCGACGCGAGCGATGCCCGGGTTGCCGGGAGCGCACCAGAGTTTGGTGAGCAGCGGGCTCGCAGCGATCGCCCAGCACAGTGCGTGCTCGCGTCCACCCGATCCGATTACCAGAACGCGCATGCGGCACTCCTGCTGAATTGGCGATCGATCCACTATGCCGCGCGCGGCCCGGATCGCCTATGCTGGGGCGATGAACGACTCGCCTGCTTCGCTGGTCAGCAACGTCCCAGAATATACGGTTTCGGAAATCTCCGGCGCGGTGAAGCGCACGCTGGAGGGCAATTTCGGCCGCGTGCGCGTGCGCGGTGAAATCACCGAGCTGAAACGCTATCCCTCGGGACATATCTACTTCTCGCTCAAGGACGAGGGCGCGAAGATTTCCGGCGTGGTGTGGAAGTCCGCCGTCTCGCGGCTCGGCATGGCACCGGAGAACGGTGTCGAGGTGATCGCGACGGGGCGCATCTCATCGTACGCGGAACGCTCCTCGTATCAGCTCATCACCGAGCGGATGGAATATGCCGGTGCGGGCGCATTGCTGGCGCGCATTGAAGCGTTGCGTTTGCGGCTTGCCAGTGAGGGGCTGTTCGACGCCGAGCGCAAGCGCAAGCTGCCCGTGCTGCCGGTGGTGGTAGGGGTGATCACCAGCGAACGGGGCGCGGTGATCCAGGACATTCGCACGACGATTACGCGGCGGTTTCCACGGCAGGTGCTGCTTTGGCCGGTGCCGGTGCAAGGCGAGAGCGCGGCGGAACGCATTGCCGCGGCGATCGCGGGCTTCGAACGGGTCGTTCCTCGGCCCGACGTACTGATCGTCGCGCGCGGCGGCGGCAGCCTGGAAGACCTGATGGCGTTCAATGACGAGGCAGTGGTGCGCGCGGTCGCCGCCTGCCGCATACCGCTGATCTCGGCGGTGGGCCACGAGACCGACACCACCCTGATCGACTACGCGGCCGATCGGCGAGCACCGACGCCGACGGCGGCGGCGGAATTGGCGGTGCCGTCGCGTGTCGATCTGCTTGCCGACGTGCAGCAGAAGGCAGCGCGGCTGGTCGGCGGCCTCAACCGGCTGGCGCAGGAGCGGCGGCTGCGCCTGTCGCGTGCGGAACGCGGTTTGCCAGACCTGCCGGCACTCCTCGGCGGCGCGCGGCAACGGCTGGATGACCGCGCCGAGCGGCTGACGCTGGCGCTGCCGAACCTGCTGCACAAGCGGCGCGCCTCGCTGGATGCCGCGGTGCGGCGGCTGCCTGATCTGCCAGCGATGTTGCGGACGGGCCACGAGCGGTTACACGAGCGCGGCGTCAGGCTGGTGTTGGCGCTGCCCAATGTCATGGCTCGACGGCGCGCAGCGCTCGACCTATGCGGGCAGAGGCTCGTTTCGGGACTGCGCCACGCCGTCGGGGGCATTCACAACCGCGCCGGCCGAACACTCGGACGGCTGGCGGATGCGCCGCTGCGCGCGCTGCTGCGCGAGACGCGTGAGCGGCTGAATGGCACGACAGGGCGGTTGGAAGGCGTCTCACCCCTCGCCGTGCTGCAACGTGGCTATGCCGTGGTGACCGACAGTGCCGGCCACGCGCTGACCAGCGCCACGGCCGTGGCGCCAGGCGCGCGGCTCAGGCTGCGCTTCGCGGATGGCGAGGTGGCGGCGACAGCCGATCGGCCGGAGCGCCAGGGGCGCCTGGCGTTATAGGCAAGGCGAACTGGCGCACGGCCTTTAACAGCGAGGCGCGCCCATACGGCTTCATGATGATGGGATCGCCGGGCGATATTTTCCCCGAGCCCAGCGTATCGGCGACGCCGGTCACATAGATCACCGGCAGGTCCGGCTGGATTTCGCGCGCCATGGTGACGAACTCGTAGCCGGACATCATCGGCATGGCGTAATCGACCAAGGCCAGGCTGACCGGCCCCGCTGCCAGTATGTCGCGTGCCTGTGGGCCGTTATCGGCCTCGCGCACCAGGAAGCCCGCGTCGTGCAGGAAGAGAGCGGCGATCCTGCGCACAGCCGCATCATCATCGACAATCAGCACGATGCGTCCGCCGCCGATGACATCGATCGGCGCTCCATCCTGTACCGTGCTGTGGTCGGCTGTTGCCATGGCACGCGGCAGGAACACTTCGACCGTGGTGCCGGCACCGGGCTCGCTGTCGAGCCGCACCGTGCCACCGAACTGCGTGGCGACGCCGTAAACCTGTGCAAGGCCAAGTCCGCTGCCTTTGCCGATTTCCTTCGTGGTGAAGAATGGCTCGAAGGCGCGATCCATGACGTCGCGCGTCATGCCCACACCAGTGTCGGTCACCGCGAGGCACACGTAATCGCCCGGTTCGAGCGCATCCAGCGGGGCAACCTCGTTCCGATGCACATTGCGGGTGCTGATCCGCAGGCGCCCGCCATCCGGCATCGCATCGCGCGAGTTGATCGCCAGGTTGAGCACCACGAGTTCGAGCTGGGTCGGATCGCTGGTGCCCTGCCAGAGATCGGCCGCGAGATCTGTCTCCACCTGCACGAGGCCGCCGAGACTGCGCTGCAGCAGTTCATTCATGCCCGTGATGACGGCATTCACATCGACCGGACGCGGCGACAGGTTCTGCCGGCGCGAATAGGCAAGAAGCTGCTGGATCAACTGTCCGCCGCGTAGCGCCGATCGCAGCGCCGCATCGGCCAGAACCAGCGAACGTTGCTCCGTCAGGCGGTTCTGCAGCAGTTCTAGATTGCCGATGATGGCAGTGAGCAGGTTATTGAAATCGTGCGCGATGCCGCCGGTGAGCTGACCGACCGCTTCCAGCTTCTGGGCCTGGCGCAATTGCGCCTCGACGCGTCGCATCTCAGTAAGATCGACGGACGTCAGCAGCACATGGCTGATGCGTCCATCATCGTCTGGCAGCGGGACGAGGAAAGATCGCCGTGACACCTCGCCGATAGGAAAGCGCGTGGTGTACCTGGTACTCGATTGGCTGGCGTGACTTGATCACCCGGCGATATTGCATCTTGGCGTACTCGGCCTGCTCACGCGGCAGAACTTCGTCAAGCGCGCGGCCAACGACGAAGTCGCGCGTGTAGCCGGAATGGCGTTCCCAGGCGGGATTGGCATCCTCGCAGACAATGCGGCCATCCGGCTGAACAGCCATGAATGCGAAATCGACCGGCGAATTCTCGAAGATTGCGCTGTAGCGCGCACGCGAACGGCGCAACTCCTCTACTGCGTCGCTCAAGGCGCGCGTGCGTTCGGCGACCTGGCGCTCCATCTTGCCGGCAAAGTTCCGCAGTTCGCGTTCGGCTTCGATGCGTTCGCTGATGTCGCGCCAATAGACTGAAACACCGTCGCCTGACGGCCCGACATTGACCGATACCCAGATACCCATGGTCGGCGACGGAGCCTCGAAGGTCACGACACGCTGTTCGAAACGAACCTGGCGCAGCACGCGTTCATTCAGGCTGCCGACCATTTGTGGGAAGCGTTGCCAGATGACCTTGCCGAGCACGTCGGAGGCGTTCGTGTTCCAGAACGCGAGCGCGCGCTGGTTGGCATAGATAAAGCGCCAATCGGCATCGAGCGCATAGAACGCATCGCCCATGCTTTCCAGGATCGCCCGGGCATCTGGCGAAAGCGCCCCAATGGCTGGAAACTGGTTCGCGATGATAGCCTCCGGCGCAAGACCGCAGGGCGAAGCTAGCGTAATTGACCGCATCACGGAAACATAACGTGGCCAGACAATCGTCGCGCTTCGCCGGGTTGATGGTGGTCGTGGCACTGCTGGGTGCGCGTCCCGCGAGCGCCGCGACGGATGTCTCGGTGCTGCTGGTGCTGGCGGTGGATGTCTCCGGCAGCGTCAGTCAGGACCGGTTCGAACTGCAGCGCCAGGGCTATGCCTCAGCATTCCGCAGCCCGGCGGTCGTAGAGGCGATCCAATCGACCGCAACGGGGTCGATCGCGGTGGCGATGATGCAATGGACCGGCCCGACACTGCACATTGTTGCTGTTGACTGGACGCTGATCAGCGATGCGTCGTCGGGCGAACGCTTCGCTCAATCGATCGAGCATGCTCCCCGTGCGCTGTACGGCGGCGGCACCTCGATCAGCGGCGCGGTCGACTATGCGCGCGAGATGCTGGCGCGGTCACCGTATGCTGCGCGGCGCCAGGTGATCGACGTTTCCGGCGATGGCGCGAACAACCGGGGACGCCCGCCCGAGGATGCACGCGACGAAGCGGTGCGGGCGGGTGCGACGATAAACGGGCTGCCGATACTGACGCTGGAGCCAGACCTCGACAGCTACTACCGCGAGCATGTCATCGGCGGTCCGGGGGCGTTCGCCATCGCGGTGCGACGCTATGAGGAATTCGCCGCGGCTATGCGCGACAAGCTGATCACCGAGATCGCACGAGCCGGGTCAGGCGAACAGGCTGTCGATGTCGGTTTGCGCCAGGTCGGGATGCGGCGCTTCGTTCTGCTCCACAGCAGCCGCTTCCGGCATCATGCCGGAGAGCATGCTCTCGACCTGCTGGAGGTGCTCGATGGCGCGGCGGATCCTCTGGCCGGTGAGATCCTGGAAAGTGCACGCCTCGAATATCGCGTTGACCTGCTGGGTGACGGCGGGCAGCGTTGACGGGTCGCCACCGGATTGCAGCCAGTTGCTGATTGCCTCGGCGGCCTCCAGGATCTGATTGGCGGCACTCTCCGTGGCCTGCACCACGGCTTCCAGCTCGATGCCACTGTTCTCTGTCGCGGCCAGCGGCGCCGTGACGACAGAGGCGATCTGCTCGTGGATGCTTGCGAGCTTGGCCGAAAGGCTGCTCTCGCTGTAATCGACGAGCTGCACCGTGGCATGGATCTCCATGCTCAGTTCAGCGATGCGTCGATCGACGAAGCGGCGCAGTTCGTCGAGCTCGGCGCGGACGGCGGCGCGCACGACGTCTTCCAGAGCGTCGGACATGGCGCCTATCAGACGCCTCCGGGTTTAAGGCCGGGTAAAGCCACCGGGCCGCGGGTGCGGCCTACTAGACGTCCAGGTTGGCGACCTTAAGCGCGTTGCCGACGATGAACTCGCGGCGCGGTTCCACCACGTCGCCCATCAGCGTGCTGAATACCTGCGCTGCTTCCTCGACGTCGCCAACCTTGACCTGCAACAGCGTTCGGCCCGCGGGTTCCAGCGTGGTGCGACCGAGCTCATCGGCGTTCATCTCGCCGAGGCCTTTGAAGCGCTGAATAGTCAGCCCGCGGCGGCCATGCGCGATGATGCGGTCAAACGTGCTGGCGGGTCCGGCCACCGACACTTCCTGGGCGTCGAGCTTGAGCTTCGCTGGGGTCGCGAAGCGGCGGCCGAGCTCCTCGGCGAGCCCATCGAGGCGGCGCGCGTCCTCGCTGCGCAGGGCCGCGGCGTCAAGCGTGTAGCGTTCGGCGACACCGCGGACCATGCGGGACATGAGCAGGCCGCCATCGGCGGAGACCACCCAGCCCCGTTCATTCGGCAGCGACACGCCGTTCAGCCGCGCAGCCAGCGTTGGTCCCGCTTCGATGGCGCGCGCGGGGTCGGATTTCATGGCGCCGGCGATGGCGACCTGTTCCAGGTACGCTATCGGCGCCGTCACCACGAGGCGGCGCAGCAGGCCTGCGACGTGGCGCAGCCACCGCACGTGCACGTGCAGTTCCTCGCCTTCGAACACTTCGCCGTCGCCATAGGTCAGCCGCGCGTCGGCGAGCGCCTTGTCGAGCAGGAAATTCTCCAGCGCGTTGTCGTCTTTCAGGTAGCGTTCGTCGTTGCCCCGCTTGGCGCGGTACAGCGGCGGTTGCGCGATATACAAATGGCCGCGCTCGATCAGGTCGGGCATCTGGCGGAAGAAGAACGTCAGCAGCAGCGTGCGGATATGCGAGCCGTCCACGTCAGCGTCTGTCATGATGACGATCTTGTGGTAGCGCAGCTTTTTGACGTCGAAGCCGCCCTGTTCCGGCTCGCCGCGGCCGATGCCGGTGCCCAGCGCCGTGATCAGCGTGCCGATCTCCTGGCTGCCGAGCATGCGGTCGAAGCGGGCGCGTTCGACGTTGAGGATCTTGCCCTTCAACGGAAGGATCGCCTGGTTCTTGCGGTCGCGCCCCTGCTTTGCGGAGCCACCGGCGCTGTCACCCTCGACGATGAAGATCTCGCATTTCGCCGGATCGCGCTCCTGGCAGTCGGCGAGCTTGCCGGGCAGGGTGGAAACGTCGAGCACACCCTTGCGCCGCGTCAGCTCGCGCGCCTTGCGGGCTGCCTCACGCGCGGCGGCGGCGTCCATCACCTTCTGCACGACGCCCTTGGCTTCCTTGGGGTGCGTCTCGAACCAGTGCGCCACCGCGTCGGCCACCGCGGCCTGCACCACCGGCTGCACTTCCGACGACACCAGCTTGTCCTTGGTCTGCGACGAGAACTTCGGATCAGGCACCTTGACCGACAGCACCGCGGTCATGCCTTCACGCATGTCCTCGCCGACAAGCTGGAGCTGCTCCTTCTTGCCCATCCCCTCGGCGTATTTGGTCACCACGCGGGTCAGCGCCTGGCGGAAACCTGCGAGATGCGTCCCGCCGTCGCGCTGCGGGATGTTGTTGGTGAAGCACAGCATCGTCTCGTGGAAGCTGTCGTTCCACGCCAGGGCGAATTCCACCCGGATGCCCTGTGCCTCATCAGCAGCGCGAAGGTTGATCGGCGGCGAAAATACCGCGGACTTGCCGCGGTCCAGCCACTCGACGAAGGCGATCAGGCCGCCTTCATAGTGCATCACGCTTTCCACCGCCGGCGCATGCCGTTCGTCGCGCAGCACGATGGTGAGGCCGGAGTTCAGGAATGCCAGCTCGCGCAGCCGCCGTTCGAGCACGGCGAAGTCGAACTCAGTGCGGGTGAAGGTGACAGGACTGGCTTTGAACGTGACTTCGGTGCCGTTCCGGTGCTCGGAGTGCCCGACCAGGGCCAGCGGCGCCTCGGCATCGCCATTGCGGAAGCGGATGAAGTGCTCGTCGCCGTGGCGCCAGATGCGCACCTCCATCCATTCGGACAGAGCGTTCACCACGGCGGCGCCGACGCCATGCAGGCCACCGGACACCTTGTAGGAGTTCTGGTTGAACTTGCCGCCCGCGTGCAGCCGGGTCAGCACGACCTCGGCGGCGGAAATGCCTTCCTCCGGATGGATGTCGGTCGGAATGCCACGCCCGTCGTCGCGCACCGTGACCGAGCCGTCGCCGTTAAGGATCAGCTCGCAGCGCGAAGCGAATCCGGCCTGCGCCTCGTCCACCGCGTTGTCGATGATCTCGAACGCCATGTGATGCAGGCCGGAGCCATCGTCGGTGTCGCCGATATACATGCCCGGCCGTCGCCGGACGGCGTCCAGGCCGCGCAGCACTGAAATCGATGCGGCATCATAGGCGTCAGAATCAGGCTGCGGCGCGGTGTCTTCGGACATGCCGGCGGACTGCTCCAGTAAGCTGTGAGGATACTTTAGCTATATAGCTGCTAGGCGATCCGCGGCACAGGGGTATCGGCCGATTCCGGGAGCGGAAAATGCGCGTCCGGCAGCAATTCTCCGCCATGCACACGCAGACCTTCGGCGATACCGGCAAGCGGCTGGAATGTTTCGGCGTCCGTGCCGGTGATCATGGTCTGTGCGGGCAGCTGCACGAGTGCCGCCAGCAAGGCAAGGCGCCGGCTGGGATCGAGGTGAACCGCCGGTTCGTCCAGCAGCAGTATCGGTGCGAAGCCCCGAGCGGCGGCGATGGCGCTGGCATGGCGGAGTATGATCCCGATCAGGAGAGCCTTCTGCTCGCCGGTGCTGGCGAGCGCGGCTGGCGTGCCGGTGGCGGCATCCGTCAGCGCCATGTCGGTGCGGTGCGCGCCGGCGCTGGTGGTGCCGGCGGCGGCATCGCGTAGCCGGCTTGCGGCCAGGCTGTCGCGAAGCCAGTCCTCGACGGCAAGTGCAGGCGCCTCTGCCACGCGGGCGGCGATCGGGCAAACCAGGCTTACGCGGGCAATCGGGAAGCCCGGGAAGGCTGGAAGCACGTTCAACCGATCGACCAGCGCGATGCGCGCGGCTGTGGCGGCGACGGCGTGGCGCGCCATGGCGTCTTCCAGGCCGGCGAGCCAGGACGGCTCCTGCCGGCTTTCGCCAAGCAGGCGGTTGCGCTGGGCCATGGCGGCGTCATGCGCCGCGACCTCGCGGGCGTGGCCGGGTTCCAACGCCCAGACCAACCGGTCGAGGAAGCGGCGGCGCCCCGACAGGCCCTCCTGGAACAGCCGATCCATCTGTGGGGTCAGCCAGACAGCGGCGACGCGGGCGGCGATCTCGGCCTGGCTGCGCGGCGGGGCGCCGTCCAGCCGAAACACTCGGCGGTCCGGCGATCCTTCGGGCGGTGTGCCGCTGCCGATGTCCACCTCGCCTTCAGCAGTGGCGAAGCGGCCGGCGACCGCCCAGCCACCGGCCCCCCCATGCCGCGCGAGATCGGTGGTTCGGGCACCACGCAGCCCGCGGCCTGGCATCAGCAGCGAGACCGCCTCGAGCAGATTGGTCTTGCCGCTGCCATTGGGTCCAAACAGTACGGCAATGCGGGCCGCCGGACGCCAGGTGAGCGTCGAGTAATTACGGAAGTCGGTCAGCGACAGGCGTAGCAGGCGCATGAGCGGATGTGCGGTGGCCGGACGGGGCAGGTCAATTGGCAAACAGCGGGCGCAGTCGAAATTGGGGTGAGTACAGTAGATTTTTTGCCCTGCAAGTATTCACAAGTAGTATGCTGTAAAAAGTCCGATAATGAGCGCGGCGTGCATACACGCCAATGTCATCTCTGACTCGCCGCCATGATTCTGACTGATTTTGGGGCAGTGTTGCCAGTCTGGATCTGAGTGTGTATTGGGATCATATGCGAGGGCGAGGGTCTCTACGGACCCGTGCTCTGGCGATCTGGGCGGGGATGCTCGGTGCTGTTCTTGCAGCGTCGGGACACTATTCTATTGCTCAGGCGCAGAGTGCGGAGTCAGCGGGCGAACAGACAGCACTGGCGGTGCCCAGGCTCAGTATACCCGGCGCGTCAGGCGTAGGTCTTCCACAGCCTTTGCCGCCCAGTGAGGCGGCTCTGGCTAGAAGAATTTTCTCCTTACAGGGCAGCGGCGCCTTGGCTGAGGCTGCGCGCGAGACCGAGAAGGTGGCAAATCACCTTCTGCTCGGCACGATCCTGGCCGACCGCTACCTGCGCACGTCTTATCGTGCGGGAGCTCCCGAGCTGACTGCCTGGCTGGCGCGGTTTGGCGACCAGCCCGAGGCCGGCGGCATCCGCGAACTGCTGGCGCGGCTGTCTCCCGATGCCTCGGCCGCAGCGCCGGCCCAGGCATCATCGGGCTCACGCAGAGCCGCGCGGACCCGCGCCATCTCCCCCGCGCAAGTGCGTGCCCTGTTTCTGAAGAACCGCGATAACGAGGCGATTGCCGCGGCAATGCCGCTTCTGTCCGCGGGCTCGCTGCCCGCCGACGCGACTCAGGCACTGTTCGTCGCCGGTCTGGCTGCTTGGCGGCAGGCGCAGACTGACATCGCGGTGGGCTTCTTCGCAGCAGCCTACGAGGCTGCCAGCAGTCCCAGCGCGCGTGCGGCCAGCGCATTCTGGGCCGGGCATGTCCTGCAGCGCGTGGCCAACCGCGGCGGCTTCGCCATGTGGATGCGGCGCGCCGCGCTGGAGGGCGGCACGTTCTACGGCTCGATCGCTCACCGGACGCTGGGACCTTCCCTGGCCTGCGTGCCGGATGGCACCGTGGGCAACGCGGATGTCGATGCGCTCCTTGCAACCCCGCAGGGACGCCGCGCCTTCGCACTGCTACAGGTGGGCGAGAAGCGATACGCCGAGGCCGAACTACGCGAATTATGGGTGGACACTGCTCAGGACGGTTTATTTGACCGCTCGCTGGTGCTGGTGGCGCGCGATATGGGCTTCGGCCAGTTAGAGACGGAGATCGAGCAACGCGGTCCCGCCCGGCCAGTCGAAAGAGCCGCGCTGACGCGGCTGCGGCCGGCCAATGGTTTCCAGATCGATCCTCCACTGGTCTATGCCCTGGTCCGCCATGAATCCAATTTCCATCCTGCGGCGGTTTCGCATACTGGCGCACGCGGGTTGATGCAGATCATGCCGACTACCGCGCATGCAGTTGCCGGCGTGGAGGCCACGCGGCTGCAGGATCCGGCAGTGAACCTCTCGGTTGGGCAGCAGTATCTGCTGATGCTGGCGGATGACGATGTGATCAGCGGCAACCTGATCCGGGTGTTGGCGAGCTATGCCGAGGGGCAGGCCGGACTGCGCAAGTGGGTCGATTCGGTGCGCGACAACGGTGATCCGCTGATGTTCATCGAGGCGATCCCCAGCGAGGGTACGCGGTCGTTCGTGCGGGATGCTTTGGCATTTTCGTGGCATTATTCCGCGATAATGGGGGTTCCGGCCGCCAGCCTGGATTCCCTGGCGGGGGGCCAGTATCCGCGGTTGATCCGGACCACCGCACGCGCCTCGGCCGCTGCCGGTGGTGCCTGCGCCATGCGGCAGTAAACGGCGTTATCGTCGAACCGCACAGTTACCGAAGAGCGGCGCGGTGATGTTAAGCCGGCGGTTGTGCCGGCGTTTGACGGCGGTGCTCGATGCCAGGCAGCAGAGCATGGGCGAGTAAATCATACCCCGCCCCGGTGCAGTGAACGCCATCGTCAGCACGGAGTCTCGTGGTTTCACCGTCGAGACCCTTGCCGTAAGCCTGATATTTCCCATCCGTATCCGCAAACAGCGGCCATGAGGAAAACCAGTCGCCGCCGGCGGCGACGGATTGCGTGGCAAAAATCTTATTCAGCAGCGCCATGTCCTCGGAATAAACCGGATCGCGGACAATGGGATGGCCGACCCAAATGACCGCAGCGCAGGAACGTTTCAGAGTTTCTGCAACTGCATACACATGAGCACTGTATGTGGTGGTGAAGGCAGCGGCGAGCTTGCCGTCGATCTGTCCGTGCACACGCACGGGGGGACGATCGTTGGCACCGAACATCACCACAGCGATTGCGCCAGGTTCCGTCGCGCAGATGTTTTGGACTTGCACCGGCCAGTCGAAATGCGCCGATGCATACAACCCCGTTGCGATATGCGATCTGTCGATCACTCGCCATGATTGATCGACGCGAAATTGCCGTTGCAATCCGGCGGCAAGACCCTGTGCCTGGGAATCGCCGACGACAAGAATATGCGTCGGTTCCACGGCGCCGGCGGGCAGCGAACGCAACGCGATGGACGAACCAACCGTGAGCAACAGCTCGCGCCGGTGAAGAGGCATGGGCATCCGTGGAATGGTTACGTAAAGTGCTGTGCTAGAATATCAGCGCAGATTCGCAGGAGCAACCGAATCGTTATGCTGTGTTCGTGCCGTCGCGCGAGTGCGCTGCTTTGCATGCTGCTGATGGCTTCCTGCGCTGTGCAGCCCAGCGGACCAACACCAACCGATACGGGGATGGCTGCGAAGCTCGGTACAGCGGCGCCGTTGCTGCCGCTGTACCGCCAGCTTGCGTTGCTGGAGACCGGACAACGCACCGCGCCGGTGGTGATGCTGCAGATCGGCGACAGTCACACAGCGAATGACAGCTTCAGCGGCCGATTACGCGAATTGTTGCAAAACCGCTTCGGTGACGCGGGGCGCGGTGTGCTGCCGCCCGGCGTACCTTACCGCTATTACCGGCCGGCGCGCGCATCAGTCACGCAACAAGGCTGGACCGTGGTGAGCAGCTTCCACGGCGATCGCGGTCCATTCGGTTTGACCGGCCTGCGGCAGCACGCGGATGGTCCGGCGGAGATGTCGTTATCGGCAGAGCCGGGAGATCTGGCGCAAGCAGAGATCGAAGTGTTGCGTCAACCGGGCGGCGGCAAGCTGATCGCCAATGGGGCGGTCATTCCCACCAATGCGGCAAGTGCGCAGGCCGCATGGCTGCCGGTCCCAGCGTCGCCGACGCTCTCGCTGCAGACACGTGGCGATGGCGCGGTTGACGTGCTGGCTTGGAGCATCGCACGCGGCACATCCGGAGTGATCTACGCCAATCTCGGTACCATTGGCGCTACAGTCGGACTGATGGATGCGTGGGACCCGGCGTTGCTGCATCAGGACATCGCGCATCTTGCGCCGTCACTGATCATACTCGCGTTCGGCACCAACGAGGGATTCCACGACAACGTCGATCTCGCCACCTATGCCGCGGATTTTGCAGCACGGTTGCACGATCTGCACACCGCTGCGCCAGATGCGGCCTTGCTGGTTATCGGACCGCCGGACGGCGATCGGCGCGGTGCAAGCCAAACGGCACCGGCGCCATGCGGCGACGCGAGCTGGAGCGTGCCGCCGAAGCTCGATGCAATCCGCGAGGCACAACGCCGCGTGGCGGCGCAGCAAGGCGCGTATTTCTGGGACTGGAAGGCGGCAATGGGTGGTGACTGCAGCATGATACGGTGGGCCGCGTCGGCGCCGCCGAGGGCTGCTCCCGATCACGTGCATCTCTTCGCGCCAGGCTACCAGGCGACCGCTGAGCAGTTGTTCCGCGTCATCATGGATGGCTACACACAGTATCGCGCGTTACGTCCCGCAGCCTGATGCTGTTCCCAACGCTCGACTTCCTGCTGTTTTTCGTCGTCGTGCTGGCATTGCTGGCACCGCTTGCGCGCATGCATGAAGCACGCAAATGGCTGCTGGTGGCGGCCAGCTATTACTTTTATGCGCAATGGAACTGGCACTATTGCCTGCTGCTCGCGGGCAGTTCGCTGCTCACTTATGGCGGCGGTCTGGCAATTGCCAGCGTGCGCGAAATGCGCACACGCAAACTCATCGTCAGCATCACGGTAGGGCTGCACCTGCTGTTGCTCTCCACGTTCAAGTATCTCGATTTCCTGGTCGGCTCGGCCAATCACCTGCTGCATGCGATCGGTGCGGATCGCGAACTGCCGTTCATGGAGATCATCCTGCCCGTCGGCATTTCATTCTTCACCTTCCACGGCATTTCTTATCTGGTCGACGTGTATCGTGGCGACGTGGCGGTGTGTAAGCGTGTGGGTGACATCCTGCTGTACCTGTCATTCTTCCCGCAGCTTGTCGCCGGCCCTATCGTGCGCGCGTCGTTCTTCCTGCCGCAGTTGGCGCGACCGCCAGAGAGAGGCGTGCCAATTGCCGAACCGGTGTTGCTGATTCTGGGTGGGCTGTTCAAGAAAGTAGTGATCGCGACCTATCTGGCTACAGATCTGGTCGATCCGGTGTTCTTCGATCCGTCACGCTTCCGGCCGCTCGACCTGTTGCTGGCAACCTATGGCTACGCGGTGCAGATTTATTGCGACTTCTCCGCCTACAGCGACATGGCGATCGGCCTGGCGACGCTGCTCGGCTATCGATTCCCGATCAACTTCAATCAGCCGTATCGCGCGGCGAGCCTGCGCGAGTTCTGGCAACGCTGGCATATCTCGTTGTCATCGTGGCTGCGCGACTATCTGTACAAGCCGCTCGGCGGAAGCCGGGGAGGACGCTGGTTCACCACGCGCAACCTGATGATCACGATGTTGCTGGGCGGGGTGTGGCACGGCGCGGCGTGGAAGTTCGTCGCGTGGGGCGGACTGCACGGCGCCGGCCTGGTGGCGGAGCGGTGGTGGAAGCCATGGTCGGTCGAACGTGTCGGCCGCGTGCTGGCGATTCTGATCGTGTTCCACATTGTCTGCCTGGGCTGGATCCTGTTCCGCGCCGACAGCTTTCAGACCGTGGTGATCTTTCTGAAGGCGATGGTGCAGGGGCATGGCGACGAGACGCAGGTGACGCCATTCACTTTGGCATTGATAGCGCTGGGGTTGGCACTGCATGCCGTGCCGCGCGATATGCCTGGGCGCATCGCACGAGTCTCGGCAGCGATGCCGGCGTGGACCTGGGGCGTAACGGCTGGGGTCGGCATCGCGATGATCGATGCGATAGGGCCTGGAGGAGTGGCACCATTCATCTACTTTCAGTTTTGAAGACCCATAAGGACGGATGAACACACAACAACCGATGGCCGTGTTGGTCTCGCCATCACGCTTGCTGGGCATCGCCCTGCTCGCCTGCGTCGTGGCCGCTGTATTCACGGCCAAACCACTCGCAGCATGGATAGATGACTCGGCTGCCGAAGGAACCATGGTGCAGACTGCGGCAGACGCGTGGCTCGCCGCCACGCAACGCCTCGGCTTGAATCAGCTGTATGACGACATGCACGACCTGGTGCGCGGCGCTGCCGACAATTAGATATTCCTTCATCTCAGCGTGATACCCGGAACGCCGCGACGACGCTGCGGCGTTAACACTGCGCCATCTTGCGTGGAGGTTCGGGTTGCTGCCTTGTCTGGTGCTTGGTGACAGTATCGCAGTCGGTGTTGGTCAGGCTCTTCCGGAATGTCGCACCGAGGCCCGTGTCGGCATCACCTCGCGTCAATTCGTGCATGAGCTGTTGACGACGCAGTCGGCCGGCAAGGTTGTGATCAGCCTTGGCGTCAATGATGGCTTAGCTGCCTACACCATCGAAAACCTGCAGCGTGTGCGCGAAACGGTACACGGTGGCGCGGTATACTGGCTGCTGCCGGCGCAGCACGATCACGCACGTTCGGCTATTCGCACCGTGGCCTCGCAGTTCGGTGACCGGATCATTGACTGCACGCCGCAGGCCGGACCCGACGGGCTGCATCCGACCGGGGCCGGATATCGCAAACTGGGTTCGATGATCCGCGGCGCGGATGCCGGTTAGGCGGACCCCTGTTCCTCCGCAGCAGTTCGCGGCACATTGACGCGAGGCAGCAGCCAGGGGGAAAAGCTAATGTCCGGCACCATCACAATTCCGGCGCGGCGTGGCAAAGCCGCGTATGTCGCAGCGAACCAGGTCATCCGCGTGATCAATACGCATGGCCAGCAAGTGGTTGACACCTGGGCCTTCAATCGCGGCGATATGACCGAGTTCATGTCGATGGAGCACACGCGCTCGAAATTGCGCCATATGCTGCCGCATGTTGGCGATTCTTTGGTGACCAACCGTCGGCGCCCGATCCTGACGGTGGTCGAGGATACCTCGGGCGGCATCCATGACACCCTGCTGGCAGCCTGCGACCAACACCGTTACCAGCAGCTTGGCTGCAGCGGCTATCACGACAACTGCACCGACAATCTGGTGGAGGGGCTCAAAGGGTTGGGGCTGGCGTCAGCGGAGACGCCGAGCCCACTGAACCTGTTCATGAACATTCCGTGGACATCGGATGGTGCGCTGTCGCTGGAACCGCCGATTTCGACGCCGAACAGCTATATCAGGCTGCGAGCCGAGATGGACCTGGTAATTGCATTCTCGGCGTGCCCGATGGATCTGCTGCCGATCAATGGCGTGGACAACAAGCCGACCGAGGCGCATTTCCAGATCGAGGGCTGATCCCCGATACGTCATGGCCGGGCCGGCCAAGACATGTGGTCCGGATTTGATTCAGGTCAATGCACCCGATGCGGTGGGCCAATAAAGTGCCGCCGCCCATCGCATAGGTGCAAAATGCGTATCTACAAAACCATTAACAAGGTTCCCGGTGGCCTGATGGTCGTGCCGCTGTTCACCGGCATGGTCATCAATACCTTCTTCCCCCACCTGCTGAAAATCGGCGGCTTCACCGAGGCACTGAGCAATGTCGGCTATCCGACCATCCTCGGCATGTATCTGTTCACCGTCGGCACCAAGATGACGGTGCGGACGGCGCCGCGCATGCTGAAGCGCGGTTTCGGCATCATGGCAGCCAAAGTCGGCATCGCCACGTTGATCGCGGTGTCGGTCGGTAAGTTCTTCGGTGGCGACATCTGGGGCTACAGCACGTTGGCGCTGCTGGTGGCGATGAGCGACACCAACGGCGGCATGTTCATGGCGCTGACCAGCGTGATGGGCGACAAGGAAGACGCGGGCACCTACGTGCCGCAGAGCATCGAGACCGGTCCATTCCTGACCATGGTCATCCTGGTCGGCGCGGGTCTGGCCAACATTCCGTGGCTGACCATCGTCTCGGTGATCGCGCCGATCGCGGCTGGGGCGCTGTTCGGCAACCTCGACGAGGATCTGCGTGAGTTCTTCGGCTCGCATGAACCAATCATTGTGCCGTTCATGGGCTTCACCTTGGGGCAGACAATCAATCTGTCCGCGGTGGTAACCGCCGGCGTGCCGGGTGTCCTGCTGGGCGTGTTCGTGCTGGTGGTCACCGGTGCCGTGTGCATCCTCGCCGGTCGGCTGCTGGGCGGCTCGGGCATAGCGGGCGCCGCGGCATCGAGTACCGCGGGCAACTCCGCAGCCGTGCCGAAGGCGGTGGCGATGGCGGATCCCAGCTACGCGGCAATCGCGCCGATCGCGACCATCCAGGTGACGGCTTCGGTCATCGTGACCGCCATCCTCACGCCGATACTCACCTCGTTCGTCTACAAGCGGGTGCAGCGGCGGCGGGCGAGGGAAGCGACCGCGACAATGGCGATGCCGATGCCGGCCGCGGTGGCGCACGGCGACGACTAGCGCCGCCGTGCTCATCGAACCCTCCGCCCTATCGGGCGGAGGGTGTTCGTTTCAGCGGCGGACGGTTTGATAGGCGGCAAGGCAAGCCAGATCGACGATCTGACTGACCGAGGCGTCCATCGGCATGATCTGCACCGGACGCTCCATGCCCATCAGCAGCGGACCGATCGTGCTGCCGCCACCGAGACGCTTCGCCAGGCTCGACGTGATATGCGCGGAATGCAGCCCCGGCATCACCAGCACATTGGCATCGTCGGTCAGCCGGCAGAACGGATAGAGCGCACGGATGGATGGCTCCAGCGCCACGTCAGGGCTCATCTCACCGTCATACTCGAAATCCACCTTGCGCTGATCCAGGAGCCTGACGGCGTCGCGCATCGGCGAATTGGCCGGGTGTATCGGGTCGCCGAACGTCGCGTGCGACAGCAGTGCGACGCGCGGTTCGTGGCCGAGATGCCGCGCCGCCTGGGCCGCTCCAATGGCGATCTCCGCCAGTTGTTCGGCATTGGGCCGGAAATGCATCAGCGTATCGGCAATGAAAATGGTGCGGCCGCGCATGCCCAGAACCAGCGTCAGGCCGAAGGCGAGGCGATCGGGTAGCGGCTCGACCGCGTGACTGATGTCGTCGAGACACACAGCCGCCGAGCGGGTCAATCCGGTCACCATGGCGTCGGCCTCGCCGGTTGCCACCATGCAGGCGGCGAACACATTGCGGTCCTGGTTCACCATGCGCTGGCAATCGCGTTGCAGGAAGCCGCGGCGCTGCAGCCGCCCATACAGGAACTCGACATATTTGCGGTTGGCACCGGAAAGCCGCGCGTTGTGGATCTCGATGCCTTCGATCATGCCGAGGCCAAGGCTCGCCATGGTCGCCTGCACGCGATCCTCGCGGCCGATGAGGATTGGACGACCGTAGCCGGCGTTGCGATAGGCGACGGCGGCACGGACCACCTTTTCCTCCTCGCCTTCTGCGAACACCACGCGGCAAGGATTGGCGCGCACGGTCTCCATGATGGCGTCCAGCGCGCCAGCAGTCGGATCAAGCCGGCCTGACAATTCGCGCGCGTAGCGGCGCAGATCGATCAGCGGGCGACGCGCCACGCCGCTATCCATCGCCGCACGCGCCACCGCTGGCGGTACCCAGGAGATCAGGCGCGGATCGAACGCGTTGGGGATGATGTAATCGGGGCCGAAGGTCAGCCTTCGCCCGGCGGAGGCAGAATGCACTTCATCGGGCACGTCCTCGCGCGCCAGGTTCGCCAGTGCTTCCGCCGCGGCGATCTTCATCGCTTCGTTGATGGTGGAGGCGCGCACGTCGAGCGCGCCGCGGAAGATGTACGGGAAGCCGAGCACATTGTTGACCTGGTTCGGATAGTCGCTGCGGCCGGTGGCGATGATCGCGCTGGGCACCGCCTCGCGTGCTTCTTCCGGGGTGATTTCCGGATCGGGATTCGCCATCGCGAAGATGACCGGCTTGTCGGCCATGCGGCGCACCATGTCCTTGGTCACCGCACCTTTCACCGACAAGCCGAAGAACACATCGGCTCCGTCCAACGCGTCGGTGAGTGTGCGCGCCTTGGTCGCCGCCGCGTGAGCGGACTTCCATTGATTCATGCCGTCGGTGCGGCCCTGATAAACCACGCCCTTGGTATCGCACAGCACGACATGCTCGGGCCGCATGCCCATTGCCTTCAGCAGCTCGACGCAGGCAATGCCGGCGGCGCCCGCGCCGTTCACCACGAGCCTGGTGTCACGCAATTCGCGGCCGGTGAGATGGCATGCATTGATCAGCCCGGCCGCGGCCACGATCGCGGTACCGTGCTGATCGTCGTGGAACACCGGGATGTCCATCAGTTCGCGCAGCTTCTGCTCGATCACGAAGCATTCGGGTGCCTTGATATCCTCAAGATTGATGCCGCCGAAGCCGGCGAGGAAGCGGACCGCGTTGACCACTTCATCGACATCTTCAGAAGCGATTTCGAGATCGATGCCATCGATGTCGGCGAAGCGCTTGAACAGCGCGATCTTGCCTTCCATGACCGGCTTCGCCGCCACAGCGCCCAGATTGCCCAGGCCGAGCACGGCAGTGCCGTTCGACACCACGGCGACCATGTTGCCCTTCGCCGTGTAGTCGTAAGCGAGCGCGGGATCGCGCTGGATGTGCAGGCATGGTTCGGCAACACCGGGTGAGTAGGCAAGTGACAGGTCGCGTGCGGTGCTTATCGGCTTGGAGATCCGGGTTTCCAGTTTGCCGGGGCGGCCGGAGGCATGCAGCGCGAGTGCTTCTTCCGCCGAAATACGGGCGGTTCGGGTATCAATGCTGCCATCTGCCATTTGCCGTTTCCTCGCATTTTCGCGCCGGGCGCCGCTTAACGGCATCATGCCGGTGCGGATCATGCAAGGGAAGCGGCCCACTTCCCGCTATTAACGACATGATAATTAATGCATGCTGATTGCTGCGCGTGAGAACTGCGTCATGGCGTCGCGGACGCCGACGAGGAGGAAGCGAAACATGGATGCCAGCACGTCCACCCTGCAAACAATCGAGCCGATCGAGCGGGAAACCATCAGGCGGGTGACCTGGCGGCTGATGCCGCTGCTCATGTTGGGTTATTTCTGTGCGTATCTGGACCGTTCGAACGTGGGCATGGCCGCGACGACGATGGTCAAGTATCTCGGGTTCACCAATGCGGTGTTCGGCTTCGGTGCCGGACTGTTCTTCCTGGGGTATTTCATCGGAGAGATCCCGAGCAATCTTATTCTGAACAAGGTGGGCGCGCGGCGGTGGATCGCACGCATCCTGTTCACCTGGGGCGTTGTCGCTGCGCTGACCGGCTTCGTCTGGAACGAGACGAGCTTCTATGGCAATCGTGTCCTGCTCGGCCTGGCTGAAGCCGGTTTCTACCCGGGGGTGCTGCTGTACCTCACATGGTGGTTTCCATCTTACTATCGCACCCGCATGATGGGCATCTTCCAGTCGGCCAGCGTGGTTTCCTTGTTCATCGGGCCGCCGATCGGCGGGTTGCTGTTGAACCTGCAGGGGCTGCTGGGGCTGCAGGGTTGGCAGTGGCTGTATATCATTGAGGGACTGCCGCCGATCATCATGTGCTTCGTGGTCTGGAAGCTGCTGACCGATCGGCCGCACGACGCCGAATGGCTGCGGCCGGAACAGCGGACATGGCTGCAGGATCGGCTCGACTCCGAACGATCGCAGCGCGAGTCGGTGCGCAAGTATTCGCTGTCGCAAGTGTGGGTCAACCCGAAGCTCTGGCTGCTGACGCTGGCTTACGTCGGGCAGAACGGTTCGAGCTACGGGCTGGTGTTCTTCCTGCCGCTGATCGTCAAAGGGCTCGGCGTATCCACAGACTGGATCGGCCTGGTCAGCGCGCTGCCATATCTGTGCGCTTTCGTCGCAATGATCTACTGGGGCTACCATTCCGACCTGCACGGCGAGCGGACGTGGCACGTGGCTGGCGCGGCGCTGGTCGCCGCGGGCGGACTGGCGGCGTGCGTGCTTATCGGTGCCGGCCATCCGGTGATAACGATGATCGCGCTCTGCGTCGCGATGATGGGTCAGCAATCCCTGGTGCCAACCTTCTGGTCGCTGCCGAGTGCCATGCTGACCGGTGTCGCCGCGGCGGGCGGTCTGGCGATGATCAATGCCGTCGGCAATCTGGGCGGGTGGCTCGGGCCGTCGGTTTACGGGTTGATCAAGGATGCCACCGGCAGTTCTGACATCGGGCTGCTGTGCCTGGCGGTGGGACCGCTGATCACGGCGATCTCGGTACTGGTGGCCGGTCACGATCATCGGCTGGAACGCATGATGGCGCGCGCGTGATACCAGCCGGGATGCGCCGGGAGCGTCGGTTGCCCGTGTTGTAGGCGATCGCTGGTCAGGGCGGGCCGGTGGTGAGCCCGGCTTCGGGCTGTAGCGGGTTGACCGGCGGTTCGCCGATGAAGAAGCCGAGTGTCTGGCGCACGGCATCTCGTTTCATGCGCAACCAATCCCAGTTGCTGCCGGGGATGGCGTCCTGCTGTTTGGCGAATGCCTGGTGGCGGCGGGATTTCTGCACCATCAGCGCGGCGACGCTGCCGCCGAAGTGGTGCATGGCCGCGAACAGCTCGTTCCAGAATTCGCCGGTGCAGAAGCCGGGGACGACGGCGAGATCGAGGCATATATCGAAGATGGTGCGGCCAAGCGGTCGCCGGCGCACCTGACGCTCCAGGTCCTGCACGGTGGGCATGAAGAGTTCGGGATCGTTCCAACCGATGGGAAGGGTTGGACGCGGTGGCCTTGGCGCGGCGAGGGGCGCGGCGGGCTGCGGCGTTGCGGCCTCTGCTGGCACGGGCTGCGGCTGGGGCGTGCGGATGCGCGGTTCGACGATGTCGATGTCGCGGCCGGTGGCGGCGCGGGCCAGAAGGATGCGCTCCAGCGCGGCGGCACGCAGCAGGCCGCGGTTCAGGTGGGCGAGGATGGTGGAGATGTTAGCGGTGCCGAAGCATGCGGCGATGGTGTTGAAGTTGGGGGCGGCAGCGCGATGGCTGACGGTGCCGATGAGGTGGCGGCCGTAGTCGAGCAGCGTGCGGACGGTGTGGAGGAGCAGCGCGATATTGCGCGGGAAGGTGGTGGTGGCGTTGTTCGGGGGCTGCGGTGCGGCGTGCTCCATGGGAGTTATGCTAACGGACGGTTAGAGCAGTGTCAAGGAATATTTTCACAGAACTGGATTCGATCAAGAGTTAGATTATGGCGGTCGATCTACCGCCGCCAAGTTCCACGACGACGTCAAGACCGGCGAATGGCTAGAAACGTCACGTTGGCCAACTGGCGCTTATTGCCCGCATTGTGGGTCGTTCAATCTGCTTCGGACGGTAGGCCAGCCTCACCGCCCGTCGAAGGGCACCCTGCATCGCAAAAGCTTGTTCCACTGCCGCGATTGCCGTGGCCAGTTCACCGTGCCGACACGCTCGGTGATGGAGCGTAGCCATATCCCATTCAACAAGTGGCTTCTGGCTATACGGCTAATGACGGCCAGTAAGAAAGGGCATGAGCGCGCGCCAGATGCGCCGCATAATCAACGTCACACATAAGACGGCGCCCTTCACGGGCAATCGCATCCGCGCTGCAATGGTTGAAACCAATCCGGTGCCGTTGATAGCCAAGGCCAGATCGTTGAAGCGGATGAGATGTACCACGGCAAGCGTGAGACGGCCCCCAGCTTGTTACGGGGATGCGTTTCAAAGCAACCAAGAAGGTCGCGGCGGTTCAGCGCAGAAGCGCGGGATTGTTGGCTTGGTCGAGCGCAGTGGCGAAGCTCGCATGACGAACATGAACCACCGTTGAAGGCATATTCGGCGCATTCAAGCTCGGCATGACTGGCGTCTATCAGCACCGCGGCGAACAGCATCTACAGCGCTACTTGGACGAGTTCAGCTTCCGTTGGAACAAGCGTAGTAGGCTTGGCGTCGAAGATGCCCAGCGCGCCGCTGTTGCCATTCGTGACGCCGAAGGCAAGCGGTTGACCTATGGGGGGTCCACGACGCCCCAAGACGCCTAGGCCGCTAGCTAGGGCATTCCTACTTTGGCGCACAAGGAATAGGGGCTGATGTTGGTAGCATCAGCCGACGATCCCTGGTATTTAGACTGGTGGCGGAACGGGGCGGAATCCCGAGTCGCCAGAGATGATGGCCATTCTGAGCCGTGTAGAATTAGCGTTTCTACACGGAACAGGAGTAGCTATCACCTATGGTCTTTACACTTTTTACTGGGGCTGGCCGTGCCGGATCATACGGGAAAATTATCCGAACAAGAAAAAGCCTACGCACTACAATGGCTCAACAAGCACGCAAAACAGGACTTTGCATGTCCTGTCTGCGGTTCCCGAAACTGGGTGGTTGCCGAGCATGTCACTCAGACAATCAGGTTCGGGGCAGATGCCTTGTCCGGTGCCACATACCCGCTTGTGCTTTTTGTTTCAATTCCTTGTGGCTTCGTAATGCCGTTCAGTTCAGCATTAATGGGCTTCCAGCCACCGCCGCCGCCACCATTTACACAAGGTGGCCTGCAACCCACACAAGCATCCCCCGTCAACGCGATGCTATTACCCAATGGCGGGAGACGTTAAATTGGATAATGAGACCCCCTCTATTTCAGAGGAAGTTCCACGCGGCGCCTTTATCCAAACTGCGTACGTTATGAGAGAGGTACGAGCGTATGCAGTTTATGAGCACGCAGTAGATTCTCTTTCGCGTCTCAATACTTTGTCGACGATTTTCTTTTCATTGTCAGCAAGTCTTGTTTCACTTGGATTGGGTATTTGGATCAATTCGGTATTCGTAGATAAACTGAGCCCAGAAGGAGTAATTCTTTCACACGTGGTAGCCCCGTTTTTATGTATTGGAGCTATTGTAACTGTAGGGATTGGCGTGTGGGGAGTGAGAGTGCGCAGTTCTACCTGGAGTGACGTGAAGAAGCACTCCCACCAACAGATACCATAAAGCGGTCTAGTCTTCGCTGCATTTATCGCCTGTGGGTAGCCGCGCGTTGCGAGCCGTCTTGCGATTCGACTTCTTGCCCTTCCCATGTTTGGGTTGCGGCGGAGTGTTTAGCGCTCGCAGCAACGCTTTGTCTCGATGCTCAGCAACTTGTGCGTTCGTGTACGGTGCCTCTGGGATCTTAGTCATGTCAGATCAGCCTTCTGAGCCGCAGGGCTTAACCATAGAGGTTCCCACCGGGTACATCCATTTTGGTCCGTTACCCGATGACCATCCTTTCTTTTCGTTCATTGGAAGAGTGGCGGCAGAATGGGCGCGCTTAGAACACATCTTAGACATGACCATATGGGACTTATCCGACGGACAATCGAAGATTGCGTCCTGCATAACCTCCCAGCTATCGGGAAGTTTTAGTCGCTTCAACGCGATTGAAGCCTTAGCCGTTGCGCGCGGGTATGACGATGCCAAGTTGAAGGAGATTATAAGCTTGGCTGGCAGAGTTAATGAGGCCGGCAAGAAGCGGCATCGGTTTGTCCATGATGCGTGGTATCTCATGGAACCTAATGGAGCAACGACTCAGTTCCGTAGTATTGGAGGGAAAAAGTTACAATGAGTTCGGATATACTTTGATTACCAAAGATGATGCGCTTTCTGCAATTATCGAAATACGGGAACGGACTAAGGAAATATTAGCGCTCCGGGACAGCCTTTCGCCAAAGCCATCATGGCCTTAAAAACGACAATAGCACGTTCACCCACTTCCTCTTCATCGGTTGCGTCGAAATGAGAGGGGTCCTGCTCCACAACTCCCGCCCGGATCATTTCCGGCGTGATCTCCAAAGCCACCCCGCTCCTCGAGCACGAGTCACACATAGCACCGGCCTGTCTCTTGACGGCCACAATCTCAGTGACGCCACTCCGACGAGTCGCAAGCGGCCACCGAGCTGCCGATGGAACCCATCAGCAGGAGGCAGGAGCGCCTAGGCGGGCAATGGGTCAAGCGGCCAACCGCGTGCGACATTAGGACCCCGTTGCCTGCCAAAGACCGGGCACTGATCTCCATGTGCCCGGTAGCGTCTCCGACGAGGATCAAGCAACGCGTTCAACGACCGGCGGCTTCCAGGAGCCATCGAGGATCGACGGATTGGCCGGGTTCGGCCAGTACATCCGCAGCATAAGAATGAAGTCGCCCTTTGGCGCGGGAAGCCAGTTGTTCTCCTTGTCCTTGCCCGGTGACTCGTTCTGGAACATCAGCGTCAGTGAGCCATCCGCATTGAACGCCGGGTTGTTCCGCATGCTGGCGGCGAACCGGTTGAGCGGGTTCGGCACGAACCACCAGCCCTTGTCGATTTCATACATCGTGATTGACCAGAAGCCCTTCACGGGCGGAGTCTCGCCCTTGGCGAACGTCAGCTTGTACTTGTGCGCTCCGTTCAGTTTTTGACCGGTGCTGTCATTCTCGGTGTACGGATAGACAGCGTCCTCTTGCAGGTTCGCCGGCCAGCCGAATGCGGCAACCACGGCCCGCTTCATGTAGTCGGTGCCGTACACGCCAAGGCCCTTGGTCACCACCCAGCCGTTGACGATACCACCGCCCATGCGCTGCTTGTTGGCCTCGATTTGGGCCAGTGCCGTCGCCGGAACATCCTTCAGCTCCGCGGCATGCGCCCCGAGCCTGGCGGCATCGAACGGCTTGCCTGGCACCAGTCCGATCTTGGCCATGCGCGCGAGCATCGGCGCATCTTCTGGAGCCGCCGGCGCAGCGCTGCCCATCAGCTTCGCCATCATCGCGAAATATGTGGCGAGCGGCATGTCGAGCAGCACCTTCTGTGGCGCGTCCGTCATGCTGAAGCCTGGCTTGGTGACGGCAGGCGGATGGTAGGTGAACGACTTGCCGTAGGCGCTGAGCGGGACAACCCGGTACTGCGCCTGCAGCGCGTTGACAGCCTCGTAGTCCTTATCGGTCCCATCGGCATACGTGCGGCCGAGGATCACCATGTAGCGCGTCGCGCACTTGATCTGCTGAACACCGTCCGGAACGGTGCCCGACCAGCCCGGACCGGTGAGCAGATAGGACGCAGCTTCCCGCCAGCGGTGCGCTGGCCCGGCGAGGCAAAGTCGGTCATCCAGAGATCGGTCATCTCGAACAGGTAGAAACGATCACCCATGGCGGGATGGCTGAAGACCTGCGGCTCGGAGAGATCGAGCCAGACCAGTGAATAGAGCGTGTCGGCGTTCGGCGCTGACACGGCGCGGAAGTTGGCCGGGGGATAGCGCTTGACGTTGATGAATTGCCCGGTTGGTGCGTGCAGTCCCTCGGCCTTCGCCACGTTCGACATCTGAACGCGCGTGACCTCGGTGGTCATGAGCGAGTAGCCATAGACGTAAGCGTCGATCGCGATCTGGCGCGCTTCCGATGCGGCTGCCGCGGGCATCTCGGATAGCTGTGCCATCCCGCGCCGCGGGGACATAAGCAGGGTCGGCGCGGCAAGCAACGACAGCCGCGCCAGACGACGGCGAGTGGGTTTCATCAGATCGGTATCTCCAGGAATTGGTTGCGTGGTTGGCAAGTTTGAATCGGCCCGCTGCCTATAGCGCACTTCGGTAGTTGGCAATACGCTATCGGAACGGGTTGCGTTGAGCGGACACCGCAAATCACGCAGAGTGCGCAAATCTATGATCAGACGGAAGCTGGTGCCGTCGGCTTGCAGATTGCGGTTCAAAGTCCGCGCTTGCATTGATAGGTGCTACGCGACGTTCTCCAGCGAAACATTGCCGAAGACAATGCGCGGACGCAGATGGCGCGCAACACCTCCAACCAGGCACTATCGCAAAAGCGCGCGGACACTGTTATGCAGTTTCTGATTACACAGGGCGTCAAGCCTGATCTGCTGGCAGCAAAGGGATTCGGTGATGCGGATCCGGTCGCGTCGAACAGCACCCGCAGGGGCGGGCAAAGAACCGGCGCGTCGAATTGTCGCTGGTCGGGTCTGGCGGTTGAACTTGCGCACAGAGCCCGGCGATCGTGAGATCGCTGGCGGTGGCGATGCACGTTGGCCAATGGTTCTGGAGTGACAGAATGAAGATGCAGCTATTCGGGTTGACGCTTCAGGCAGCGTTCCTGTCATCGACCCTGGCGTACGGCCAGCAGACGCCGGCGCCGTCACCCTCGGCCGAACGGCCGCCAATCGAGCCGAAGGCGGTTGAGGTGCTGAAATCGGCCTGTGCCACCTTGGAGGGCGCCAAGGCGATGTCGTTCACCGCGGTGAACACATACGAAAAGGCGGCACGAAACGGGCAGCCGCTGTACTATGCGGTGCTCAATCGGGTCACCATGCAGCGGCCGGACAAGCTGCGTGTGGTCACGCCTGGAGATGGTGTGCCGGACGAGTTCTATTATGACGGCAAGACGATGATGGTTTACGTGCCATCCGTCGATATGGTGGCTATGGCGGACGCGCCGCCGACCATTGACGAGATGGTGGATGCGGCATGGAACACGGCGGCGATCTTTTTCCCGTTTGCTGATGTCATTCTGTCAAAGCCCTGTAATGTATTCGAGAAGGAGGGCATCGACTCAGCCTTCTATGTCGGTCAATCACATGTGGTCGGCGGCACGACGACGGACATGATCGCTGTGGCTGGCGAGAACATGCAGGCTGAATTGTGGATCGGTGCGGACGATCATCTGCCCAGGATGGTGCGGGTCGTATATCCGCACGAGCCGGCGCACGCGCTGTATCAGACCCAGTATTCCGACTGGCACCTGATGGATGCGGCCGATGTCAGTACGTTCAGTTCTGACAAGGCGGCGCATGGAACCCGTATTCCGTTCCATCCGCCTGGTACGCCCATGCCGGCGCCTGGCCGGCCTGCATCGAAGCCCTGAAAGCGGGAGGAGCACCGATATGCGAAGCAAATCCTTGGTGATTGCCACGTTGCTTGCAACTGCAGCCGCGCCGATGTCGGCCGGGGCCTGGATGCATGGCTATTCCGGCGGCGGCTTCACGCGCGGGGGTGACGCCGGCGGATGGCAGCATTCGACCACCGTAACGTCGCAGGGTATGTCGCACTCCAGCGATTATGGTGGTTACGAACATAGCACACAGGTTGGTGCCGGTGGTGCCGCGCATGAAAGCGACGCAGGTGGCTACTGGCATGGCAGTGCGGCGAATTCGCAGGGTGCGTACCATGCCAGCGACTACGGCGGCTACTATCACAGCACCGGCGTTACCACGACGGGAGCGGAGCACACTGGCTACTATGGGACAACGACCACGTCGTATGGCGCCTACTATCATCAGCCTACCGTTGCCAATTACTACGGCGGCTCGTGCTACAATTGCGGCAGTGCCGCCTGGGGTGCCGCCGCAGCCGGGGTGGCGGTAGGAGCCACGGTTGGCGCTGCCGCTGCCGCGACAAGTTATGCCGCAGCGGCGGCGGCTCCGCCCGCGGCGTATGGCGCGTTGCCTGCGGGCTGTGCGTATCGGCCAGTGCTTCAACGCTATGAGTGTGGCGGCGGGACCTGGCTGGCTCCAGCGTACGGCGCGAACGGATTGTACTACGCGGTGGTCCCGCCACCGTGACGTGGGCACGGCGTGGGTGACGCGATCGCGAGCAGACGCGTCTATCCAATCGTCTCGGCGTGATGGCAGGCGACGCGGCCGTTCTCGAACTGGCGCAGCGCGGGGCGCTCGGCGAGGCAGACATCGGTCACATGCGGGCAGCGCGAGGCGAACACGCAGCCGATGGGCGGATCGATCGGCGAGGGCGGCTCGCCCTTCACCACCACCATGGACTTGCGCTGCGCGGCCTCCAGCAACGGCGTTGCCGCGAGCAGCATGCGTGTATACGGATGCATAGGCGCCGAGAACAGATCGCGCTTTGGCGCCTGTTCCACAACACGGCCGCAATACATCACCAGCACTTCGTGGGCGATGTGACGCACCACGGATAGATCGTGGCTGATGAAAAGGTAGGCGAGGTGGAACTCGTCCTGCAGGTCCATCATCAGGTTCAGCACCTGCGCCTGGATCGAGACGTCGAGCGCGGAGACCGGCTCGTCGGCCACCACCACGCGCGGTTGCAGCATCAATGCGCGGGCGATGGCGATGCGCTGGCGCTGGCCGCCGGAGAACATGTGCGGATAGCGATCGAACTGATCCTGACGCAGGCCCACCTTGTCCATCATTGCATGCGCCGCATCCCGGCGGCTGTGCCGATCGCCGCGATCATTGATGGCGAGCGGTTCCTCGAGGATGGCGCCGACAGTCTTGCGCGGATTGAGCGAACCGTAGGGGTTCTGGAACACCATCTGTACCGATTGCAGCAAATGGCGCTTCTTGCTGCCGCGCACGCCTTCGGTCGGTGCGCCATCGATCAGCAGGTCGCCCGCCGTCGGCGGCTCGAGCAGTGTGACCATGCGTGCGAGCGTCGATTTCCCGCAACCCGATTCGCCGACAACAGCCAAGGTCTGACCGTCGTTCAGCGTGAATGAAACGCCGTCGACCGCGCGTACCGGTTCCCTTGCGTGAGAACGGTCCGGAGCCCGCGCGGTAATAGCGCCGCAGCTCACGTGCCTCCATCAAGGCTGGCATGGCGGCTTCGACAACGGATGGAAGCAGCGCACGCGTCCGATCGCGGAAGGCGTGATCGCAGGCGCCTGCATGGTGCAGGTCTCGTCGGCGAAGCTGCAGCGCGGATGGAACACGCAGCCGGCTGGTCTGTCGTCGATGCCAGGCACGACGCCGGGTATCGTCGGCAGGCGCTGGCGGTCCAGCCGCGCGTTCGGGCAATGCCGACAGCAAGGCGGCCGTATACGGATGGCAGGGCGCCGCGAACAGCCGTTCGGTGGGCGCTTCCTCAAGCATCTGGCCGGCGTACATCACCTGCACGCGGTGCGCGGTCTCGGCCACCACGCCCATGTCGTGGGTGATCAGCACCAGTGCCATGCCGCGTTCGCGCTGCAATGACACGAGCAGCTCAAGGATCTGCTTCTGGATGGTGACATCGAGCGCGGTGGTCGGTTCGTCGGCGATCAGCAGCAGCGGATTGCAGGCGATGGCCATGGCGATCATCACGCGCTGGTTCATGCCGCCGGAGAGCTGATGCGGGAAAGCGCCGAGCCGGCGTTTCCGGCGCGGGAATGCCCACCTGGCGCAGCAGATCGATCACCAGTTCGCGGACGGCGCGGCGATCGACCTGATGATGCGCGCGCAAGCTTTCGGCGATCTGCCAGCCGACCGGATAGCACGGGTTGAGCGAGGATGTCGGCTCCTGGAACACCATCGCCATGTCCTTGCCGATCAGGCGGCGGCGCTGGCGCGGCGACAGATGCAGCAGATCGACGCCGGCGAAGCGCAAAGCGTCTGCGCTCACGCGGCCCGGCCAGGCGATCAGGCCCATCACCGCGAGCATGGCGACGCTCTTGCCGGAGCCGGATTCGCCCACGATGCCGACGATGGAACCGGTGTCGAGGGTGAGGTCGAGGCCATCGACGGCGCGGAACACGCCGCGAGCGGTGGTGAATTCGACGACCAGGTTGCGGATTTCGAGCAGCGCCATCAGCGCTTCAGCTTCGGATCGAGCGCATCGCGCAGGCCATCGCCGAACAGGTTGAAGGCCAGCACGGTGAGCAGGATGGCAAGACCGGGGAACGCCAGCACCCACCAGGCGCGCTGATAGAACTGCAGCGCGCCGGCCAGCATGGTGCCCCATTCGGGCGTCGGCGGCTGCGCGCCGAGGCCGAGAAAGCCGAGCGCCGCGGCGTCCAGGATGGCGGTGGAAAACCCGAGCGTCGCCTGCACGATCAGCGGCGCGAGGCAGTTCGGCAGCACGGTGTCGAACATCAGACGCAGCGTGCCGGCGCCGGCGCAGCGCGTCGCGGTGACGTAGTCGCGCGCCAGTTCGGACAGTGCGGCGGCGCGGGTCAGGCGCGTGTAGCTGGGCAAGCGTGACGATGGCGACCGCGATCATGGCGTTGAACAGCCCGGGACCGAGGATGGCCACGATGACGATGGCCAGCAGCAGGCTGGGGAACACCAGCACGATGTCCATCAGCCGCATGATCGCCATGTCGATCGCGCCGCCGGCGAACGCCGCGGTCAGGCCGAGCACGATGCCGCAGTTGAGCGACAGCGTGACCACCGAGAAGCCGATCAGCAGCGACAGCCGCGCGCCGTAGATCAGCCGGGCCAGCAGGTCGCGCCCGACATCGTCGGTGCCGAGCAGGAACTCGCTGTCGCCGCCCTGCTCCCAGACCGGCGGTGTCAGGAAGTGGTGCGGAACTGCTCGATCGGTGAATGCGGCGCGATCACGTCGGCGAGCAGCGCAAGCGATCAGCAGCAGCATCACGACAGTCCGATGACTGCGCCGCGGTTCTGAGCGAAGCGCGCCAGAACAGGCGCAGCTGCCGGGCATCGGCGACGACGGTCGGCGCCGACATCAGCGGCGGATCCGCGGATTGAGCAGGCCGTAGGTGAGGTCGACGCCGAGATTGACCAGCATCACCAGCGTGGCGATCAGCAGCGTGCCGCCCTGCAGCACCGGATAGTCGCGGCGCTGCACGCTTCCACCAGCCAGTGGCCGACGCCGGGCCAGGCGAAAATCGTCTCGGTGAGGATCGCGCCGCCCAGCAGCGCGCCGACCTGCAAGCCGATCACGGTGACCACCGGGATCAGCGCATTGCGCAGCGCGTGCACCACGACGACGCGCGGCGCGCTGAGGCCTTTGGCGCGCGCGGTGCGGATGTAGTCCTCGCCCAGCACCTCAAGCATCGCGGAGCGCGTCATGCGCGCGACGACCGCGAGCGGCATGGTGCCGAGCACGATCGTCGGCAGGATCAGGTGGCTGGCGGCGGACACGCAGGCGCCGGCATCGTCGGAGTACCAGCAATCGATCAGCATGAAGCCGGTGATCGGTTCGACGAAGTAGCGCGTCGCTGATGCGGCCGGATACCGGCGTCCAGCCGAGGCTGACGGAGAACAGCAGGATCACCATCAGGCCCCACCAGAAGATCGGCATCGAGGCGCCGGTGACGGAAACGCCCATCAGTCCGTAGTCGAACGCGGTGCCGCGGCGGACGGCGGCCAGCACGCCGAGCGGCAGGCCGACGAGCATGGCGAACAGGATGGCGCAGACCGACAGTTCGATCGTTGCCGGGAACAGCGTGGTGAACTCGCGCCAGACCGAATCCTGGGTGAGGATCGAAGTGCCGAGATCGCCGCTGAGCGACCTGCTTTTCGTAATGCAGGAACTGCTGCCAGAGCGGCTGGTCGAGCCCGAACTCGTGGCGCAATTCCGCGAGACGCTCCGGCGTGATGCCGTGCTCGCCGGAGCGGACCTCGATCGGGTCGCCGGGGACGAGGTGGATCAGCAGGAAGCTCAGGAACGTCACGGCGACGAAGGTCGGCACGATGACGCTGATCCGTGTGATCAGAAAGCGGAGCATCTGGTGCGCGTCATTACGAGGAGCGAAGCGGCGCGGCAATCCAGGTGTTCATGGTACCGACAACTGGATTGCTTCGCTTCGCTCGCAATGACAAGCGGAGAGCAGCTATTGCAGATCGACCGTGGTGAACTCGTGCCGGCCGAACGGGCTCATCTTGTAGCCGACGACATTCTTGCGCATCGGCATGAACACCACGGAGTGGGCGATCAGGAAGAACGGCGCCTCCTGGTGCATGATCACCTGCGCCTGCTCGTACAGCTTGGTGCGCTCGGCCTGGTCGGTCAGCGTGGCCGCCTTGTTGACCAGCGCGTCGAAGTCCTGGTTGCACCACTTCGATGCGCTGCCGCCGCCGGGCCGGGCCGCGGCGCAGCTTGCCAGCGGCACGAAGAAATTGTCGGGATCGCCGTTGTCGCCGGTCCAGCCGAGCTCGGCCATCTGGTGCTCGCCGGCCTGGACGCGCTTGCGGTACTCGCCCCATTCGTAGCTGACGATCTTCGCCTTGATGCCGACCTTGGCGAGGTCGGACTGCATCAGCTCGGCGATGCGCCGCGCGTCGGGGTTGTACGGGCGCTGCACCGGCATGGCCCAGAGGTCGGTCTCGAAGCCGTTCGGGAAGCCGGCCTCGGCGAGCAGCTTCTTGGCGCCTTCGGGATCGTGGGTGAAGTCCTGCACCTGGTTGTTGTACGACCACATGGTCGGCGGGATCAGGTTCTTCGCCGGCTGGCCGGCGCCCTGATAGACCGCGTCGCAGGATCGCCTGCTTGTCGATCGCCATGTTGATGGCGAGGCGCACCCGCTTGTCGTCGAACGGCTTCTTCTGATTGTTGAAGGCGAGATAGCCGATGTTCAGCCCGGGCTGCTCCATCAGCTGCAGTGCGGGATCCGCCTTGATCGCCGGCAGGTCGGCCGGGTTCGGATAGGCGATGATCTGGCACTCGTTGGCGCGCAGCTTGGCCAGCCGCACCGCCGGGTCCTTGTTGATCGAGAACACCAGCGTGTCGAGCTTCGGCCTGGGGTCCCCAGTAGCCGTCGAAGCGCGCGATAGCGGATGGTGGCGTCCCGCTGGTACTGCACGCAGCTCGAACGGGCCGGTGCCGATCGGCTCCTGGTCGATCTGCTCGGGCTTGCCCTGCTTCAGCAGCGCGTCGGCGTATTCCTTCGACTGGATCGAGGCGAAGTCCATCGCCAGGTCGGCCAGGAACGGCGCGCTGCGGCTCGGTCAGCGTGAAGCGCACGGTGTAGTCGATCGACCTTCTCGATCGAGGCGAGCAGCTTGTTGAAGCCCATGTCGCCGAAGTAGTCGTAGCCGCCGCCGGAAACCTTGTGGTACGGGTTGCTGTCCTTCCACTGCCGCTCGAACGTGAACAGCACGTCGTCGGCGTTGAAGTCGCGGGTCGGCTTGAAGTGTCTTGTTCGACTGCCACTTCACGCCGTGGCGCAGGTGGAAGGTGAAGGTCTTGCCGTCCGGCGCGATGTCCCAGCTCTCGGCCAGCGCCGGCGTCGACCTCGGTGGTGCCCGGCCTTGAACTCGACCAGCCGGTTGTAGATCGGGCGCGTTGGCGTCGAAGGTGGTGCCCGGTGGTGTTGATCATCGGGTTGAAGTTCTCGGGCGAGCCTTCCGAGCAATAGACCAGGGTTTTCGCCGAGGCGGCGGAACACAGCAGCGCCAGGACGCCAGCCATGGCGGTGGTGCGGAGAACCGGGGCCATCATTACCTCCACGCTTCGATCCGCACGCTATTGCGGGAAACGAAGGTGACGGCAACACCTTAATCAATTCCTTATCGGAAGGGCGGCCAACAAGGCGCGTGCGTTGACACTGGCGCGCCGGCCGCTATAACCGCCGCTCTCCGGCCGCGGGCTTGTCCCGACGGCCCGCGCGGTTTTGGGAATTCGTGAGATGTTCGCAGTAATCCGCACCGGCGGGAAGCAGTACCGGGTGACGCCAAATGCGGTACTGAAGGTCGAGAAGCTGGAGGCGGAGCCGGGGGCCACCGTCACCTTCACCGACATCCTTGCCGTTGGCACCAATGACGGCGGCCTGACGCTGGGCGCGCCCACCGTGGCTGGCGCCTCGGTCACCGCGACGGTGATCGCGCAGGACCGGCTGGACAAGGTCATCATCTTCAAGAAGCGGCGGCGGCAGAACAGCCGGCGCAGGAACGGCCATCGCCAGCACGTCACCGTGCTGCGCATCGCCGGCTTCGCCAAGGACGGGCAGGCACTGGTGGCCGAGGCGGCCGTCGAGCCGGAAGCCGCAGCGGTGGACGCCACGGAGAGCCTCGCGGTGGTGTCCGGCGTCGCGCCGGAAGCAGTCGAGAACGCGCAGGAGTAAGGGCGCATGGCACACAAAAAAGCAGGCGGGTCCTCGCGCAACGGCCGCGATACGGCGGGCCGGCGGCTCGGCATCAAGAAGTTCGGTGGCGAGGCTGTGGTGGCCGGCAACATCATCGTTCGCCAGCGCGGCACCAAGTGGAAGCCGGGTACCAATGTCGGCCTCGGCAAGGACCACACGATCTTTGCGCTGATCGACGGCAAGGTCGAGTTCAAGCGCCGCTCGGACGATCGGGTGCACGTGTCCGTGGCACCGCTGCCGGCTGCCGCCGAGTAAGGCGCCGGGACCCTATTGCGTTTGGAGCGGGGGTCGGCGCCAGCCGGCCCCCGTTTTCGTTGGAGCATCCGATGAAGTTTCTCGACGAGGCCAAGATCCACCTGCGCTCCGGTGACGGCGGCGACGGCGTGGTTGCGTTCCGCCGGGAGAAATACATCGAGTTCGGCGGCCCGGATGGCGGCAATGGCGGCAAGGGTGGCGACATCGTCCTCGAGGCGGCGCAGAACCTGAACACCCTGATCGACTTCCGCTATTCGCAGCATTTCCGCGCCAGGAAGGGCGGCAACGGTGCAGGGTCGGACAAGACCGGGGCGGGCGCGCCGGACGTGTTGATCAAGGTTCCGGTGGGCACGCAGGTATTGGCGGAGGACCGGGAAACGCTGCTGGCGGACCTGGACGCGCCGGGGCGGCGTGTGCTGCTGCTGCGTGGCGGAGACGGCGGGTTTGGCAACACGCACTACAAGTCGTCGACCAACCGGGCACCGCGCCGAGCGGACAAAGGCTGGCCGGGCGAGGAACGCTCGGTATGGCTGCGGCTGAAGCTGATCGCCGACGTGGGGCTGGTCGGCCTGCCAAATGCCGGGAAATCGACCTTTCTGGCGGCGGTTTCGGCGGCGCGGCCAAAGATCGCGGACTATCCGTTCACCACGCTGCATCCGCAGTTGGGGGTGGTGCGGCTGTCCGCGGCGGAGGAGTTCGTGGTGGCGGACATTCCCGGCCTGATCGAGGGCGCATCCGAGGGCGCCGGGCTGGGCACGCGGTTCCTCGGCCATGTCGAGCGCTGCGCGGTGCTGCTGCATCTGGTGGATGGCGCGGCGGGCGATGTGGTGCGGGCGTGGCGGACGGTGCGCGACGAACTGGCGGCGTATGATGGCGGGCTGGCCGGCAAGCCGGAACTGATCGGCTTGAACAAGGCCGATGCGATGACTGCGCGCGAGGCGTCGGCGCGGCGGACGGCGCTGGCGAAGGCATCCGGGCGGCCGGTCATGCTGCTGTCGGGCGCGACCGGCCAGGGCGTGCCGGAGGTATTGCGGACGCTGCAGGCTGCGGTGGTGGCGAAGGCGCAGGAGAGCCGAAGCGGCAAAGACCCGAGCCCAATTCCTGCGGCCGGAGTGCTGGTGCCATGACCCCGTCGATTGCCGCGTCGCAGCGGCTGGTGGTGAAGATCGGCAGTGCGCTGGTGGTGGATCAGGACGAGGCAGCGCCGCGCACGGCCTGGCTGGCCGGAATTGCCGCCGACATCGCCTCGCTGCGGGCCCGCGGCGCCGATGTGATCGTGGTCTCCTCCGGTGCCATAGCGCTGGCGCGGCGCTCGCTTGGCCTGCACCAGCGCCGGCTTCGCCTGGAGGAACAGCAGGCCGCGGCGGCGGTTGGCCAGATCCGGCTGGCCCAGGCGTGGAGCGAAGCGCTGTCCGCCAAAGGCCTGACCTCCGCGCAGCTCCTGCTGACCCTGGAAGACACCGAGGATCGCCGCCGCTATCTGAATGCGCGCGCGACACTGAGCACCTTGCTCAGTCTCGGCTGCATCCCGGTGATCAACGAGAACGACACGGTGGCCACCGCGGAAATCCGCTTCGGCGACAACGACCGGCTGGCGGCGCGCGTTGCCGAGATGATGCAGGCGGATCAGCTGGTGCTGCTGTCCGACATCGATGGGCTGTACACCGCCGATCCCCGGCGCGATTCATCGGCGACACATATCGGGACTGTCTCGGCGATCACGCCGGAGATCGACGCGATGGGCGGCGAGCCGCCACCCGGCTATTCATCGGGCGGCATGCGCACCAAGCTGGCGGCGGCGCGTATCGCGACGCAGGCCGGCTGTGCCATGGCGATCGCATTCGGCCGTACCGATCGGCCGCTCACGGCATTGGAGAAGGGCGCCCGCTGCACCTGGTTCCTCGCCACGCCAGAAGGCCGTTCCGCGCGCAAGCGATGGATCGCCGGTGCGCTGGCGCCCTTGGGTGCACTGGTGGTTGATGCCGGCGCGGCGCGCGCCCTGTCGGCGGGACGATCGTTGCTGCCTGCCGGGGTGCGGGCGGTCGAAGGTTCGTTCGAGCGGGGCGATCCTGTCGTGGTGCGCAACCTGGACGGCAAGGCATTGGCACGCGGTCTGTCGGCTTACGCGAGCGGTGATGCGGAGCGGATCGCCGGGCATCGCTCTGACGAGATCGAGGCGGTACCTGGCTGGCGCGGGCGTGACGAGATCATCCACCGCGATGATCTCGTCTTGCTATGAGCGGCGTGGCACCGGCAGACTGAACCAGGAAGAAGCACTGCCATGCATATCGAGACTGAAGCCACCCAGCATCTGCAACGCGCCGCCGCGGCGTCGCGTGCGGCGTCGCATGTGCTGGCGCGTGCATCGGATGCGCAGCGCAACGCGGCACTGAGCGCGATGGCCGCAGCCTTGCGGTCGCACGTGGCGGAGATCATCGCCGCCAATGCGGCGGATCTGGCGGCGTGCACCGGCACTGCTGCATTCCGCGATCGGCTGGCGCTGAACGAGGCGCGGGTCGAGGCGATGGCAAAGGGTCTGGAAGATATTGCCGGGCTGCCCGATCCGCTCGCGCGTACATTGGCCGACTGGACGCGGCCGAATGGGTTGCGCATCCAGCGCATCGCCACGCCGATTGGCGTTATCGGCATGATCTATGAAAGCCGGCCGAATGTTGGCGCGGATGCCGCCGGCATCTGCCTGAAATCAGGCAACGCGGTGATCCTGCGTGGCGGTTCTGAGAGCGTGCACAGCGCCGTGGCGATCAACGCAGCTTTGGTGCGGGGATTACGCTCGGCCGGCATGCCGGAAGCCTGTGTGCAGATCGCGCCGAATGCGGATCGCGCTTACGTCGCGGCCATGCTGGCGGCAGGCGGACTGCTCGATCTGATCGTGCCACGCGGCGGCAAATCGCTGGTCGAGCGCGTGCAGCGCGAAGCGCGCGTACCGGTGCTCGCACATGCCGAGGGGCTTTGCCATACCTATGTGCATGCCTCGGCAGATCCGGCGATGGCGCGCGGCATCGTGGCGAATGCGAAGATGCGGCGCACGGGGATCTGCGGCGCGACCGAGACGCTGCTGATCGACCGCGCCATCGCGCCGGCTTTGCTGCCGCACCTTGTAGCCGACCTTCGCGCACTGGGGTGCGACTTCCGCGCCGACGCCGCGGCGCGTGATATCATGCCGGAACTGCCGGCAGCGAACGCAGCGGACTTCGATACCGAGTGGCTGGACGCGATCCTATCGATTGCGGTGGTCGATGGCGTCGATGCGGCGCTGGCCCACATTTCGCGGCACGGTTCCGAGCATACCGACGCGATCGTGGCGGAAGATGCAGAAGCGGCGCGGTGTTTCCTCAATGGCGTGGATAGCGCGGTGGCGCTGTGGAACGCTTCGACGCAGTTCTGCGATGGCGGCGAGTTCGGCTTCGGCGCGGAAATCGGCATTGCCACCGGGCGCATCCATGCGCGCGGCCCGGTCGGTCCGGAGCAGTTGACCACATATCGCTATCTCGTCCTCGGCACCGGACAGGTACGTCCCTGAACAATGCAACCTGGCATGAGGCGATTCCCCGCTTTGGTGATCGCCGGCGCATGCGCATCGGTCTGCTTGGCGGTTCGTTCAATCCCGCGCATGCCGGGCATCGCCATATCATCGAGCAGGCGCGTCGCCGGCTTGGACTGGAACAGGTCTGGCTGCTCGTCTCGCCGGGCAATCCGTTGAAGCCGGGGAAGGGAATGGCGCCGTTCGCACAGCGGCTGGCATCGGCCAATAGGCTGGCGGACAATCGGCATATCGTCGCGACAGCGATCGAGGCGATGCTGGGCACCCGCTACACTGTCGATACCCTGCATCGGCTGCTGCATCGCTTTCCGCGCGCGCATTTCGTCTGGATCATGGGTGCCGACATCCTTGAACAGCTACCGCGTTGGCGGCGTTGGCTGGATATCGTCCGCCGTATTCCATTCGCTGTCGCGCCACGACCAAGCTACAATCACCGTGCATTGTCCGGTCATGCGGCGCGCCGGCTTGGTCATGCGCGGCGGCCCGAGCGCACGTCGCGAATGCTGACAGGGCACGCCCCGCCGGCCTGGGTATTTTTGAGTGTGCCGCAACACGCCGCGTCGGCCAGTGCCATTCGCGACAGTCAGGGAGCAGGGTCATAGTCAAGCCGCCGAAACCATTGTCGCCTGCACGACATCGCGCTGCCCCGCGCAAGAAGGTCGCCAAGCCGACGTTGAAAGTGGCCGACAAGACGCCCGGCACGCCGCGCAAGAAGACGATTGTCGCCGGCCCGCGTGGCACTGCGCGGCGCAGCAAGGCCGAGGCGTCCTCGCTAGACAAGCTGCAGACGCTGATCGTCGGGAGCCTTGAGGACGACAAGGCGGAAAACGTCGTGACGCTCGATTTGGCCGGCAAGGCGGCGTTTTGCGACCGCATGGTGATCGCCACCGGCTTGGCCGATCGGCAGATCACCGCGATGGCCGAGCACCTGTCGGAAAAGCTGCACAAGGCGGGGCTGAAGCGGGTGCAGGTGGAAGGCGCCGGCGGCGCCGATTGGGTGCTGATCGATGCCGGCGACATCATCGTGCACCTGTTCAAACCGGAGGCGAGGGCGACCTACGCGCTGGAAAAGATGTGGGGCACGGAACTGGACGAGGCGGTTTAGGCCTGCACCAGCGTGGCACGCCGCATCAGGCGGCTTGCTGCCGCGGCGGCGGTTTCCACCGATAGATCCAGCATCCGGTTGCTGACTGACAGCACTGCGGATGCGCAGGGGCCGGCCGGGGCGTACTCCTGAGCCGGAGTTGGACCGAATAGTCCAAGCGTCGGGACGCCCGCCGCGGCGGCAAGGTGCATCAGGCCGGAATCATTGCCGACAAACAGTTCGCAACGGGCCAGACAGGCAGCGACCTCCGGCAGGCTGAGGCGTCCCACGAGATCAATGGCGTTGGGCAGCGAGGCGAGCAGCGGCGCTGCCATGGCGCGCTCGGTGTCGCCGGGTCCGGCAAACACGGCGGGGATCGCGCCATTGTTCAGCGCATGGAACAGCGCGGCGAACCGATCCGCGGGCCAGACCTTTTGCTGCCAGTTCGCGGTTGGGCCGAGCCCGACGATCGGCCGGCCGGGGGGTAGCAGGGCAGCCGCGCGGGCACGATCCTCGGGCGCGGTCCAGGCCACCGGCAAGGGTGGCGGATCGAGGCCCAATACGGCTGCAAGCTGCGCGATCTTGTGTCCGGGGCGCCGTCGCATCACGGCGCGGCTGCGCGTCGGCACCATCCAGGCGATGGTCGAGCCGCGGATATCGACAACAAGGTCCCAGCGCGTGCTGACCGCCGATGCCCAGAGCCGCAGCCAGTGCAGGCGAAACGGCTGCTTGTCGACGACGATGGTGCGCTCGCGGTTTGGCATACGCGCGAATATGCCTTCCGCCACCGGGCCGCAGGCGACGGTGATGCGGGCATCGGGGTGCGTGCGGATCAGATGGTCCAGCAGGCCGGTGGACAGCACCGCATCGCCGAGGCGATTGGACGTGACGAACAGGATGCGCATTCTGGCAGCGGATTAGCAGCCACCGCGAGGCAGGGCGAGATGGGCCAGGGGCGGCGTCGGGGATGGGAAGGTCCGCCGCCCCTGGCCTCGGAGTCCGATTATTCCGGGACGGTCTCGCCGGAACCACCGAACTCGGCGGGGAAATCCTTCAGCTTGGGTAGTCCATCGCGCATGGGCAGCACGGTTTCGGCGTAATTCACGTGGACCTGCGGCGCGAACTTCAGGTCCGGCAGAGTGGCGGAGTAAACGTCGATCATGTTGAGCGGCGGATGGCGCGTCATCAGATGACCGCCGCACAGCTTGCAGTACCTGGCGGTGGCTCATCGCGGTCTTGTGAAAAGTCGCAACGTTCTCGGCGCCCTTGGTTACCGTCACCGCCTCGGGTGGCCAAAGCGAAAAGGCATTGACCGGACCGCCTGACCAGGAACGGCACGAACGGCAATGGCAATAGCCCATTGCGTTCGGGTCACCGGTGACCTGGATCTCTACGGCGCCGCAAAAGCACGCACCCTGATACGAGTTGGCCATGGTTGTTCCTGCCGATGGTTGCCTGGCACGCCGTTGCGGCTTGCCTCGGCACCCATAATGGGGCTCGCGGCGTTCGGGGCAAGCGACGAGTTCTCATCCTGCCTGTGAGGCGCGCTCATGTGTGGCCTGGCCGGGCGGCAGCTGTGGGCCGAGGGTGCGGCAGCGGGCACAAGCCGATAGAGTGACATAGGATTTTCAGGTGAATGCCATGTCCCTGCCCGCCATTTCTCTTGTCGCCGTTCCTGGCCGCCGGCGCCTGACCCTCGAAATCGCCCGCGACGTCGAGCGGCGTGGCTACGCCGGTATCTACACGCCCAGTATGTATGGCAACATGTCCCAGTGCGAAGCAATGTGCTGGACCACCGAGCGGATCCCATTCGGTACCGCCATCGCGCCGCTTTATGTCCGCACGGTGCTGGACTTCGCGCAGAGCGCCGCATTCATGCACGAGGTGTCGGGCGGCCGCTTCCGTCTCGGCATCGGTGTGGCACACGCGCCCGGCCATGTTCGGATGGGGGTGACGGCCGGCAAGCCGCTCGGCGACACGCGGGCATTTGTCGAGAAGCTGCGCGCGGTTGAAGGCGTCGGTGAATTCCCGCCGATCATCATCGCGGCGTTGCGGCAGAAGATGGTGGCGCTGGCGGGGGAAATCGCGCAGGGCGTGGTGTTCGCCAACGCGGCCCGTTCGCACATGGCCGCGTCGCTGGCGGCGCTTCCGGCGGGCAAGCGGCATGATGACGCCTTCTTCATCGGCAACATGCTGCCGACGTGCATCGACGACGATGTCGAGGCGGCGAAGGCGGTGTGCCGCAAGAACCTGATCCACTACGCATACCTTCCCAACTACCGGAACTACTGGAAGGAAGCTGGCTACGTGGAAGAGATGCAGGCCATCGAGCGTGCACTCGAGGAAGGGCGGCGCGACGATGTGCCGAAGTACCTGACGGACCGCTGGCTGGCGGATGTGACGCTGTTCGGTTCGGCGGCGAAGGTGCGGGAGGGTGTGGAGGCGTGGCAGGCGGCGGGGGTGAGCACGCCGGTGATCGTGCCCTCGTCAACATCGGGCGGACAGCTCAAGGCGTTGGAGGAGATCTTCGCGACGTTTGGATGATGATACGGATGGATCACCCAGCACCCTCCCCGCCCGGGGGCGGAGAGGGTCAAGGGAGGAATTACGGCATGCCTGCGTAGGGGGTGATGCCGTAGTAGTCGTAAACCCGGCGGCCCCAGGTCGGATCCTGCCAGCCGACGGTCTCGGCGTCGCTGTAGGAGGGGGCGCCTTCCAAGGTGCTGCGGTCGATATCGACCACATAACCACCCATGTGGGTGTCGTATTTCAGCTTGTCCCACGGCAACGGATAGTGACGGTTGCCAATACCGAGGAAGCCGCCGAAGCCGGCGACCGCGTAAGCGATGCGGCCGCTGACCTTGTCGATCATCACGTCCTCGACGCTGCCAAGGCTCTCGCCCTTGCGATTGTAGATCGAGGTTCCCTCCACCTGATCGGCGGCGATCAGCCTGCCGCGGGTGTCATCGGGATCATTTACGCTTGCCATGTACCCACCTCAGACGTTGTGGAAACCGCACAACGCCCAAATCGCGGCGTGGTTGCTTCACACAGCGCAGAGCAGCATCACAGCACGCAGATCAGGCAATTCTTCAATGCGACTGACGTTGCCGATCAGTGTGCCGGTGGTGGCGTTGCCAAGGATCGGTTCGGCCAGGGCGGTGAATTTCTCCACGATGCGGCCGCCTTGCTGATCGATATCGGCGGCTGGCACGCCCGAATCATAACTCGTGCTGACGCTGCGTCCATCGGTCAGTAGAATATCAAGGTCGGCAATGGTGTTCGGGCGTCCATTCAGGAAATCGAATTCCACCTTGTCGCGCAAAGCGATGAGCGTCGGGTCCGCAGCGGTCTGCTCGGAATAGCTGGCAAGGCCGCCGGTATCGACTCCGGCAAGTGCCATCGCGGTGGTGAGGCGCAGGCTGAATTTCGCTTCGAGACCAGTGCGGGGCGCCGAAATGTTGCAGACGCGGTCACAGGTTTCGTCAAGCCGCAGCCTGATGCGGGCGATCTGCTCCGGCCGGAGGCCGTGCTGTTCTCGCAGCCTGCGCGCAGCCTCGATCGGCGCATGCGTCATGTAGCAGGCGGCATGGTACTTGAAGAGGTTGTTGCGGATGTGGAAGCCGCCCGGCGGATCTGCCAGTGCCGCGGACCGATTGAAGTCGGGGCTGTGCGTGCGGGCGAAGCCTTGCGGACATTCCAGTACGTCGGCGCGGCTGGTGAAGCCACGCTGCGCCAGGCGCGCGGCAAACGCGCCGTGATACGCTGCCTTGCCGGCATGCAGCGGTTTGCACATGGTGCCGAACATCGATTTGAGCCCCGCTGCCTGGGTGCCGGCGATGCCGAGCGCCGTCTGGAACTTCTCCGCGTCCAGCTTGAGCAGATGCGCGCAGGCCGCGGCGGCGCCGAAGCTGCCGAGCGTGCCGGTGGCATGGAAGCCGAGCACATTGTAGTGGCCGGGCGCCAGCAACAGTCCGAGGCGGCATTGCAGTTCGTAGCCGGCGACAAACGCGGTGAGCACGTCGCGGCCGGAACTGCCGCGTTCCTCTGCCAATGCGAGCAACGCTGACAGCAGCACGACGCTGGGATGGCCGGTCATCGACAGGTTCACGTCGTCGAAATCGAGCGCGTGGGAAGCGGCGCCGTTGACCAGCGCGGCGGACAGCACCGGCAGGCGTGCGGAATGGCCGATCACCGTGCTGATCGGCGCGCCGCCGGCTTCCTGCATTTCGGCAAGCAGGATTGCCGTCAGGTCTTCGCGTGAGCCGGCCAATGTGCAGGCGAGGTAATCCAGCACGCATTGCCGCGCGAGCTTGCGCACGTCATCCGGCAGATCGGCGATGGTCAGCGTGCGGGCTCGTTCAGCCAACGTTTGGGTGAGGCCCTGTGACGCGATGTCGGTGATGACGTTCATGTCGTTTCCTCCTCAACGTCCCTGGAATTGCGGCTTACGCTTCTCGTTGAAGGCGCGGATGCCTTCGCGGCGATCTTCGGTGGGCACCATGCGATTATACGCCTCGATCTCGAACATCATGCCGCTGGCGAGGTCCATGTTCAGCCCGTGGTTCACCGACTGTTTGATCTGCCGCGTCGATATCGGCGCGTTGGTGGCGATCGTGGCGGCGGTGTCCAGCGCTTCGGCGAGCAACGTATCGGCTTTGCAGATGCGGTTCACCATGCCCCATTCGAACGCCTGCTGCGCGGTGAACGGCTTGCCGGTGAGCAGGATCTCCTTAGCCCGCCGACCGCCGACAGCGCGCGGCAGTGTTTGGGTGCCGCCGGCGCCAGGCATGATGCCGAGTGTCACTTCGGTGAGTGCGAAGCGGGCGTGCTCGGCGGCATAGATGAAGTCGGCGCAGAGCGAGATCTCCATGCCGCCGGCGTAAGCGGCGCCGTTCACCGCGGCGATGATGGGTACCGGGCAGTTGATGATGGAACGGATTGCGCGCTCGAAGATCAGGTGCTGATCCTGCCACTGCTGATCGGTCATGCCGTTGCGCTCTTTGAGGTCGCCGCCCGCGCAGAAGGCGCGCGGTCCGGAGCCGGTGATCACGATGCAGCGCTGTTCATTGGGCGCGCCGCCGACGGCATGGAACAGGTCCAGCAGATCGAGGCCCATCTGCGTGTCCATCGCATTGGCGACCTCGGGGCGGGCAAGCGTCACCAGCAGTGTCTGGGGCTGTGGCGCAGTGATCTGCAATGTCGCGTATGTCGTCATCATGGAACACTGCGCGAGGCGTTGGGGGAGGTCCAGTGGCTGCCGAAATCACTCCTCGACCAGCGACCTGAGGCGTGCCAGCGCATCATCCCAATGCCGCGAGATGCCGTCGAGATAGGCCCGCACGCCGGCGATGCGCGCGGGCTGCAACCGGTACAGGCTTTCCCGTCCGGACCGGTGCATCGCGACCAGGCCGGCGTCCTGCAGGACGCGCAAGTGCTTGGTGACTGCCTGGCGGGTCAACGCCGAACCGTCGGTGAGGTTGACGATTGACAGCGGCGCGCCGTTGCTCAGGCGGCGGACCAGCGAGAGCCGGGTGGTGTCGCCGAGTGCCGCGAATACCACCGAGGGCTCGATCCGCGCGGCGCGCGCGCTATGGCGTCTGGCCAAGGAAGGTTGCGATGTTCTGTAGCTGGATCGACCAGCCTTGATCGTTCATGCGGAACGCCTCGTCGCGGCGGTGCGCCGGCAATGCGGCGAAGCCGCTTTCGACAACAGTGAGCCGAGTGCCGCCTGGAATTTCCTGCAAGGTGAATTCCACCAGTGTCGCCGGCTCGGCCGAGTAATCCACGTTTGGGTCGATCGCGTACGGGTGCCAGGTGAAAGAGAACAGCTGCTGGGGCTGCATGCGCTGCACCGTCGCGGTCATCACCAGATGTTCAGCGCCGGGCCAGGTGATGCGGCCACGCACCTGTTGGCCTGGGATGAACGGTCCTTCGAGCGCGACGCGGAACCAAGCGCCGAATTCGCGGTGGTCGGTGAGCGCGCGCCAGACCCGCGCCACGGGCGCCTTCAGCTCGATCTGCTTTTCAATGCGGTCCTGCATGGGCAACCTCCCGGTTGCCGATCAAGTTAGCGGCGATGGGGCAAAATGCAACCCTTTGGTTGCCTGTTATACCCGCTTCAGCGCGCCGGGGTTGACCACGTTTATTGGCTTGCCTGCCGCGTAGGCGGCGATCTGGCCGAAGATATCGCTGAACTGCACTTCGTATTCCTCACGCGTCACGTAGCCGATATGCGGGGTGCAGATGACGTTGGGCATGTGCAGCAGGGGGTGCTGACCGCCGGTTATGGGTTCCTGCTCATAGACATCCACCGCGGCCATGCCGGGCCGCCCGGCACGCAAAGCGGCGGCCAGCGCATCCGGTTGGATCAGGCCTGCCCGGCTGGTGTTCACCAACAACGCTGCCGGTTTCATGCGTGCGAGATCATCGGCGGTAACGATGCCGCGTGTCGCATCGACCAGGCGCATGTGAAGCGAGAGCACGTCGGCTTGTGCGAAGAACGCCGCCTTGTCCGGTGCCGCCGCGAAACCGTCTGTCACGGCAGCGGCCCGCGCTGTCTCGCGTGCCCACACCACAACCGACATGCCAAAGGCTCGGCCATAGCCGGCGACGACGCGTCCGATACGGCCATAGCCGTAGATGCCGAGGATCTTGCCGCGCAGAGTGTTGCCGACGCCGATCTGCAGCGTCCCGCCTGCAACGCCGCCATTTGCTGCGGGATTGACCGCATCGCCGCCAGGATCAGGCCCCAGGTCATCTCCGCCGTGGCGTAGGACGGGGTATCCGCATGTTGGCTCGACGAGACGATGACACCGTGTTCGGTGCAGGCATCGATGTCGATATGCGGATAGACGCTGCGCTGGCTGATCAGGCGGAGATGCGGCAGCCGTTCGATCAGCGGCGCACGGATCTGCGTGCGCTCGCGGATCAGCACCAGCGCTTCGATGTCCGCCAGGCGCGATGCCAGGGTGTCAATATCCTGCACGTGGTCGTTGAAGATCGTGACGTCGTGCCCGGCGAGCCGGGCGAAGCAGTCAAGCGTGCGGACGGTATCGTGCCAGTCGTCGAGGACGGCGATCCGCACTGCTCAGCCGCGATGTGTCAGGAAATCGCGCCCAGCCGGGGTGATCCGCACCATCGCGCAGCCGTTCAGCCGCGCCTGTTCGACGAGGCCGCGCTCGTTGGCGTCCTCCCAAACCGGAAGGCGCGGGCACGAGGTGCGCCAGGCGTCCATCACCTCTCCATAGGGCCGCGCATCGCGCTCCAGCCAGAGCAGCATGTCGCGCAGCAAGGCATCGACGGTTTCCGACATCGGCCTTTCTCCAGAATTTGCGGCACCGTTTGACCCCACAACGGCGCCAATGCAAGCCTAAGCGCATGGCCTACGACCTAATCGTCATCGGTGGCGGACTGGTGGGCGGCGCTATTGCCTGGGGCGCCGCGCGGCAGGGCGCCTCGGTCGCGCTGATCGACGAGGGCGACATCGCGTTCCGCGCGGCGCGGGGAAATTTCGGGCTGGTGTGGGTCCAGAGCAAGGGTGCCGGCATGCCGCCCTACGCGCATTGGACGCGCACGTCGGCGGAACTGTGGCCGGAATTGGCGAGCGCGATGGCGGTCGCGACCGGTGTCGATGTCGCGCTGAAGCAGCGCGGCGGGCTGGTGTTCTGCGTGTCGGACGAGGAGTTTGAAACGCGAGCCGCACTCGTGCATCGCATGCACAACGAGAGCGGCGATATCGGCACGCATATGATCGATCGCGCCGGGGTACAGGCCATGGTGCCGGGCCTCGGCGATCGCGTTGTTGGCGCCTCGTTCTGTCCGATCGATGGCGAGGCGCATCCGCTGTATCTGCTGCGGGCGCTGCATGCGGCGCTGCTGCAGCTTGGCGGGGATTATCTGCCGGGACGCACGGTCGATGCGATCGACGCGGCACCAAACAGCTTCACGGTGCGTGCCGGTGCCGAACGCTTCACCGCGGCGAAGCTGGTGATCGCCGCAGGACTGGGATCGCGAGAACTGGCACCAATGGCCGGACTGTCCATGCCGGTCACACCGCTGCGCGGGCAGATCATCGTCACGGAACGGCTGCGGCCGTTCCTGGACTACACCTGCCATACGCTACGCCAGACGATGGAAGGTTCGGTGATGTTGGGCGACTCGCAGGAGGATGCGGGGTTCGATACGTCCACCGGCGTGCCGGTGTTGCAGGATATCGCCGCGCGCAACCTCGCGGTGTTTCCGGCACTGAAGGATGCGACGATCGTGCGTACCTGGGCGGCGTTGCGGGTGATGTCACCGGATGGGTTCCCGATCTACGAGCAGTCGGAGCGCTATCCCGGCGCGTTCGCGGCGACCTGTCATAGCGGCGTGACGCTGGCGGGCGCGCATGCGCTGGCGCTGGCGCCGGCGATTTTGGCAGGCGAACTGCCGGAGCGGTTTGCAGCATTTGCCAGCAAGCGATTCGATGTTCCGGCGGGTTGACGCGCCGGCGGGCGAGATCCGCTTCCACTACGAAGGACGCGAGGTGGTGGCACAGCCGGGCGACAGCGTGGCCGCGGCGCTGCTTGCGGCCGGTGAGACGGTGCTGCGCGCGACACCGATCTCGCAGGCGCCGCGCGCGCCTTACTGCATGATGGGCGTGTGCTTCGAATGCCTGATGGAGATCGACGGCGTGGGCAATCGGCAGGCGTGTCTGACGCCGGTGAGCGAGGGCATGCAGGTACGCCGCCAGCGCGGCGCGCGCGAGGTGTTGTGACCATGCACGATGCCGTGGTGATTGGCGCCGGTCCGGCGGGGATGGCCGCAGCGACGCTGCTGGCGGAGCAGCGTGCGAACGTGCTGCTGCTGGATGAACAGCCGGCGCCTGGCGGCCAGATTTATCGCAACATCGAGCGCGCGACGCAGCTTGCGGCGCTGGGGGCGGATTACCGGTACGGCGCTCAGCTTGCGCAGCGATTCCGGGCGAGCGGCGCGGCGTACCGGCCGGGCAGCATGGTCTGGCAGGTCACGCCGCAGCGCGAGGTGTGGTTCAGCGAAGCGGGACACTCGCACGCCGTGCAGGCGGCAGCGGTGATCCTTGCGACCGGCGCGATGGAACGGCCAGTGCCGGTGCCCGGCTGGACACTGCCGGGTGTGATGACGGCGGGCGCGCTGCAGATCATGCTGAAGTCGAGCGCGCTTGTGGCGGCTGGGCCGTTCGTCGTGGCCGGGTCTGGGCCGCTGCTATATCTGCTGGTGCAGCAATGCCTGGCGGCCGGGGCGCGTCCGGCGGCAGTATTGGACACTGCGGTGCGTGGCCCGAGCTGGCGCGCGATGCGCTATCTGCCGGAAGCGGTGACGAGCAAAGAAGGGCGCGGTTATCTGGCGAAGGGACGCGCGTTGCTGGCCGCGCTGCGCCGCAGCGGCGTTGCGTGGTTTCGCGGCGTCAGCGATATCCGCATCGAGGGGAACGAGGCGGTCAACGCGATCACGTTCCGCAGCGGCGGTATCAATCATCGCATCGACACTGACCTGGTCGCGCTGCATGAGGGTGTGATCCCGGCACAGCAACTGCCACGTTCCATCGGCTGCGCTTTCACCTGGGATGCGTTGCAGCGCTGCTTCGCGCCGGTGCTGGATGCGTGGGGCAACAGCAGCGTCGCAGGGGTGTTGATAGCGGGCGATGCGGCGGGTATCGGCGGGGCACGCGCCGCCGAGCATGCGGGACGGATTGTTGCATCCGAAACCTTGCGCTGGCTGGCGCGCATCGATGAGGCGCGCCGCGATGCGCAGGCCGCGGCCGATCGGCGTGCATGGGGTGCGCATCTGTCGGTCCGGCGATTGCTGGATGCGCTGTATCCGCCTCGCGCGGAGATATTGCGGCCGGCCGATGACGTGATGGTGTGCCGCTGCGAAGAAATCAGGGCGGGCGCGGTGCGCGCAGTGGTGGGGCAGGGTTGCCTGGGCCCAAACCAGGCGAAGGCGTTGCTGCGCGCAGGCATGGGACCATGCCAGGGACGCCTATGCGGACCGGTGGTGAGCGAACTGATCGCCGATGCGCGCGGGCTGGAGCCTGGGGAAGTAGGATACTATCGGATACGAGCGCCGCTGAAGCCGATCACGCTGGGCGAACTGGTTGCAGCTGAAACGACTTAAGCACTCCAATATTCTCAGCTGTTCACCTGGCGGATCAGGTCCGCCCACTTGTCCAGTGTCGGCAGCACGGTATCGGCTTTTTCCGCTGGCAGGCTGACGCCGACACGTGCAACGCCGAGATCACGATAGCGCCGCAGCAGATCGAGATCGCCCTGCACACTGAGCAGCGTCACCGGACATGACGCCTCATCGCGCCCCGCTTCCTTCAGCATCGCGCGAAACTTCGGCACGAAGTCGAACACGTCGCCATATTGATCGGGACGTCCGGCCAGAGGGATCCAGCCATCGCCATAGCGCACCGCGCGCCGGGCTGCCTGCGGGTAGGCGCCGCCGACGATGATCGGCGGATGTGGCTTCTGCACCGGCTTCGGCCAGGCCATCATCTCGGGGAATTCGACCAGCTCGCCGTGGTATTCTGCCTTGCTTTTGGTCCAGATCAGCTTCATCGCCTCGACGCGCTCGCGCACCAGCTTGGCGCGCGTGGCGAATACCGTGCCGTGGTCTTCCATCTCTTCGGCGTTCCAGCCGATGCCGATACCGAACAGGAAGCGTCCGCCGGATACCTGATCGATCGAGGCCACCAGCTTTGCGGTCTGGATCGTGTCGCGCTGATTGACCAGGCAAACACCGGTACCGACGTTGAGGGTTTTCGTCGCACACGCGGCGGCAGTAAGCGTCACGAACGGGTCCATCACGTCGTGGTACTGCTTCGGCAGCTCGCTGCCGCCGCCCCACGGCGAGCGTCGTGACGTTGGTATATGCGAATGCTCCGCGGCCCAGACCAACTCGAAGCCGCGCGCCTCAAGTTCGCGGGCAAGTTCGGCGGAGGTCATCGAATAGTCGGTGAAGAACATCGACGCGCCGAAATGCATGGCGTTAGATCCTAAAGGATTTGAAACCGCAGATGCACGCAAATGCACGCAGACAAGCACTTCTCATCTGTGTGCATTTGCAGGCATCCCTGGTTGCATTTTTTTGCTTACGCGTTCACCTGCCGGATCAGACCCGCCCATTTGTCGAGGGTCGGCAGCACGCTGTCGGCCTTTTCCGCCGGTAGGCTGACGCAGGCGCGTACCACGCCCAGATCGCGATAGCGCTTCAGCGTGTCGGCATCGTCGGCGCAGCCGAACAGGGTGATGGGGCAGGAGGCTTCATCGCGTCCGGCTTCCTTCAGCATCTCGCGGAATTTGCCGATCGCGGGAACGATATCGCCGCGGCCGGCCAATGGGATCCAGCCGTCGCCGTAGCGCACCGCGCGGCGTGCCGCCTGTGGGAAGGCACCGCCGACAATGACCGGCGCGTGCGGCTTCTGCACGCATTTCGGCCAGGCCATCATCTCCGGGAAATCGACGAACTCGCCGTGATACTCGGCTTTGGATTTGGTCCAGATCGCCTTCATCGCCTCGACACGCTCGCGCACCAGCTTGGCGCGGGTGGCGAACACGGTGCCGTGGTCCTCCATCTCCTCGGCGTTCCAGCCGACGCCGATGCCGAACAGGAAACGGCCGCCGGTGACCTGATCGATCGAGGCGACCAGTTTGGCGGTCTGGATCGGATCACGCTGGTTGACCAAGCAAACGCCGGTGCCGACTTTCAGCGACTTGGTAGCCATCGCCGCGGCGGTGAGCGTCACGAACGGGTCCATCGCGTCGTAGTACTGCTTTGGCAGATCGCCGCCGCCGGGAAACGGCGAGCGCCGCGACGTGGGGATATGCGAATGCTCCGGTGCCCAGACGAACTCGAAGCCGCGCGATTCCAGCGCCTGCGCGAGCTCCGCCGAAGTCATCGAGTAATCCGTGAAGAACATCGATGCGCCGAAATGCATGAGAATACTCCGTGTTGGTTGTTATCCTGCTTAGGCCAGTGCCAGTTCGCGAAACTCATCGTTGGCAACCGCGTCGCAGCGCTCGCGATACGCCGGCGCACTGCCGCTGTAGCGCGCGATAATGCGGGTCTGCTTGCCCTCGACGTTCTTATTGACGCCCGTCATCCAGGAGTCGACCTCGTTTGAGAGCAGGCCGACGCCAAGTGACTTCACGTGCTCGGTCCAGGCGTGGACCCCGGCTTCGGTCGCTTCGACGCGGGTCAGCTCGTGCTCGCGTGCGAAGCGCATCAGGCGCGTCACCCACTCGACATTGTATTCGATGCTGCGCGGGATATTGCCAAGCGCGGTGTGCGGTCCCATCAGCATCAGCATGTTGGGGAAGCTTTCCACCATGACGCCGAGGTAAGTTTGCGGGCCGGCCTGCCACTTCTCTTTCAGCCGCAAACCGTCCACACCCCGAATGTCGACGCGGTCGAAGCTGCCGGTGATCGCGTCGAAGCCCGTGGCATAGACGATGATGTCGAACTGATAGTCACGGGCGCTGGTCTGGAGTCCGGCGGGCGTGATGCGCTCGATCGGTGTCTCGTTGACATCGACCAGCTCGACGTTGGGCTGATTGTAAACCTCGTAGTAGCGGGTCTCGAGCGGCACGCGGCGGGTGCCGAAGCCGTGGTTCTTCGGGATCAGTTTTTCGGCCACTGCCTGGTTCTTCACCCGCTGGCGGATCTTGCGCGCGACGAAATCCGAGATCGCCGCGTTGGCCTTGCGATCCACCAGGATGTCGCGAAAGTTGCCCAGCCAGATGCCGAAGCCACGGTCGGCGTAGAGCTTCTCCCAGAACGCCTCGCGCTCTTCCGGCGGCACGTCGAAAGTGTAGCGAGGATCCGGTGTGTGCAGGAAGCAGAGGAAGGTTTCCTGGCAGCGGCGGAACATCTCCGGATAGTTGGCCCTTATGCGTGCCATCTCCTCGGCGGAGATCGGCCCGTTGTGCAGCGGCGCGCACCAGTTCGGCGTGCGCTGAAATACCGTGAGGTGTCCGGCGGTCTTCGCCACCTCCTGTATGGTCTGCACGCCGGTTGCCCCGGTGCCGATGACGGCAACGCGCTTGCCCTCGAAGCTGACCGGATCATGCGGCCAGCGCGCGGTATGGCAGGACTGTCCCTGGAAACTCTCGACTCCCTCGATCCGAGGCATTGTCGGCGCGGACAGCGGGCCAAGCGCGGTGATCAGGAAACGTGCGGTATGGCGGCTGCCGTCCTCCAGTATGATGGTCCAGTGGCGCGCGTCCTCCTGCCAGTGCGCGGCGGCGACGCGGCTACGGAACTGGATGTCGCGCCGCAGGTCGAACTTGTCGGCGACGTGGTTGAGGTAGCGCAGGGTTTCCGGCTGGCTGGCAAAATGCTCCGACCAGTTCCACTCCGCCAGCAGCTCCTGGGAGAAAGAGTAAGCATAGGAATAACTCTCGGAATCGAACCGCGCGCCGGGATAGCGGTTCCAATACCAGGTGCCACCGACCCCGGTTCCAGCCTCAAACACACGTGCATGCAGTCCGAGCTCACGCAACCGATACAGCTGATAAAGGCCGGACATGCCGGCGCCGATGATAATCGCGTCGAAGTCCAAGTCTTTGTTCACGCGGCCGCGGCTCAAATGGGTTGGCACAGAAGTGGCCCTTTCAGCAGGCGCACGGGAAATTCCGTCGCCGTTCGCTTGATCGCATCTTCCATGGGAACGCGATTGCCGACAAGTTTCAGGCCAGGGCCTGATGATGCAGCGATGATGCGTGGGTTCGGCTAGGATCGATGCCGCATGCTGCTGATTTCGTTCCTGACATTGCTGGCTGCCGGTACGTTTGGAGCGGTGCTTGCGGCGTTGCACCTGCGACCTGGCGCGCCGAGGCCGCGGGCGGTGTTCGGCGCCTTGCACGGTCTCATGGGCGGATTGGGACTACTGGGGCTGCTGGTCGCGCTGCGCGGTCCACCGCGCGGCGTGGCGATGGGAGCCGGTGCGTTCGGTGGCATCGCTGCCGCGCTGCTGGCTGTGGCGCTGGTTGTCGGGCTTGGCGTGCTTGTGCTGCGGCGCCGGCTATCGGGGGCGATCATCGCAGTGCACGCGTCGATCGCCGTTGCTGGGATCGTGATACTGGCCGCTTACGCATTCGCCGGTTGATCAGCTTCTAATCCGTGCGCTGGCAGGGTCGTGGAACGGCTTGAGTGTTGCCTCGGCAGTGATGCGCTCGCCGGCAACTTCGATCTCGTAGTGTCCACCGTCGGCGACAGGCACATAGCCAAGCGCAAGGGGTTTGCCGATGGTATGACCGAACATGCCGGATGTCGTGCGGCCGACCAGTTCGCCGTCTCGCCAGATCGGTTCGTTGTGGTACAGCAGTTTGGCCGGATCGCTCAGCGCGAAATGCATCATGCGCTGCTTTACGCCGGCTTCGCGTTGGCGCAGCAGGGCGTCGCGGCCGATGAAGCCGCCTCGCTTGTTCCATGCCACGACGAAGCCAAGCCCAGCCTCCAGTGGTGTTTCAGCATCGGTGATGTCGTGGCCCCAGGAGCGATAGCACTTCTCCATGCGCAGCGAATTCATCGCATGGTAGCCGGCGAGAACGAGGCCCACGCTGTCGCCTTCCGCCATGATGCGGTCGAACACGTCCTGCACGAATTCGGTTGGAACATAGAGTTCCCAGCCGAGCTCGCCGACATAGGTGATGCGGCTCGCGCGCACACGCGCATAGCCGAGGTCGATCATTTGCGACGTGCCGAACGGGAAGGACTGATTGGTCATGTCCGCGTCGGTGAGGCGCGACAAGAGATCGCGCGCGCGGGGCCCCATCACGCCAAGCACGCCAAAGCCTGAGGTCACATCCACCGCTGTGGCGCGGGCGTCGGCTGGTATATGCCGCTGTAGCCACGCCAGGTCGCGGGTCTGTGATGCTGCCGAGGTGACGATGAGATAGCGGTCCTCGGCTTCGCGCGTGACGGTGAGATCGGCCTCGATGCCGCCGCGTTCATTCAGCCATTGGGTATAGACGACGCGGCCAACCGGTACGGCGACATCGTTGGCGCAGATGCGGTTGAGCACCGTTTCCGCATCCGCGCCGGCCAGAATGTATTTGCCGAACGACGACTGGTCGAACAGGCCCACCGCATTGCGCACAGCGTGGTGCTCGGCGGCGGAATATTCGAACCAGTTCTGCCGCCCGTAGCTGTATTGGTATTGCGGCACGACGCCCTTGGGCGCGTACCAGTTCGGACGTTCCCAGCCGGCGGTTTCGCCGAAGCACGCGCCGCGTGCCGCCAGCCGGTCGTGCAGTACCGACTTGCGCACGTTGCGAGCGGTGTCCGGCTGACGGAACGGCCAGTGCATCGCGTACAGCAGGCCGAGCGTTTCCACCGTGCGATCCTGCAGGTAGCGGCGATTGCGTTGGAACGGCATGACGCGGCGGACATCGACGTCCCACAAGTCCATCGGCGGATAGCCGTCGATGATCCAGTCCGCGAGCACCTTCCCGGCGCCGCCGGCCGACTGGATGCCGATGGAATTGAAGCCGGCGGCGACGAACAGGTTGCGCACCTCCGGTGTTTCACCGAGCAGGTATCGATCATCCGGCGTGAAGCTTTCCGGGCCGTTGAAGAACAACTGGATCCCGGCGTCCCGCAGCGCGGGGATGCGGCGCATCGAGGCTTCCAGCAGCGGTTCGATATGCGGAAGGTCCTCGGGCAGCGTTTCGAACGCATGATCGTCCGGAATGCCGTTCATGCCCCATGGCTTCGCCACCGGCTCGAACCAGCCGACCAGCAGCTTGCCGGCATCCTCCTTGAAGTAGGCGCAGGAATCGCCGTCGCGCAGCACCGGCAGCCGAGGCAGACCGGGCATCGGCTCGGTCACGATATAGAAGTGCTCGGCGGCATGCAGCGGCATCGTAGTACCGGCCGCGGCGCCAAGACCGTGCGCCCACATGCCGGCGGCGTTGACCACGATATCCGCCCGAATGTCGCCTGCTGATGTGCGCACGCCGACAGCGCGGCCGTCTTCGACGATGATCTCGAGGACTTTCGTGTTTTCGAAAATGCGGGCACCGCGACCGCGGGCGCCTTTCGCCAGCGCCTGTGTGGTGTCCACCGGATTGGTCTGGCCGTCCTTCGGCAGATGCACGGCGCCAACCAAATCGTCGACCGCCATCAATGGCCAAAGTTCCTTGGCCTGGCCTGGGGTCAGCACATCGACCTGCAGGCCGAAGCAGCGTGCCATCGAGGCGCCGCGCTTGAGCTCCTCGAAGCGCGCATCAGTGGTGGCGAGCGCGAGTGAGCCGATCTGGCGAAAGCCGGTGGCCTGGCCGGTCTCCTGTTCCAGTGAGGCGTAGAGGCCGGTGGTGTACTGCGCGAGCCGCGTCAGGTTGTGGGTGGCACGAAGCTGTCCGACCAGACCGGCGGCATGCCAGGTCGTGCCGCAGGTCAGTTGCTTGCGTTCGAGCAGCACAACGTCGGTCTGGCCGCGCAGTGTCAGGTGATAGGCAATGCTGCAGCCGACAATGCCGCCGCCAACGATGACGACTTGGGCGTTGCTGGGAAGATTGGCCATGACGCTGCCTCTTGCTGAGTGACGGCGAGAGTGCGCCTGGCCAGGGCAGGTGCGAAGGGGCCGCCTGGGCTGTTTCGCGGATGGCAACGCGTATCAACGGTTGGCTAGTACTTCGGTGGGTATGATTGAGTGCAAATAAGGTACCCGCGCATGCGGCGGCCACGCGTCTCAGCTACCATCCTGCGTCATCTGGTCTCGTTTCGGGACCGGCTATGGCTGGCGGCCTGCATTATTTGCCTGAGCGGATTCGTCGCAGTCTGCTTTACCGCCCTGATCGCCGCGCGATGGGAGACCGACCGGCGCGCAGACTCCCTGGCTGTCACGACCGCGGCGACCGCGGCCGATGCCATTGGCCGTATGATCGATCAGGCCGATGTGGCGATCCGAGGCACCATCGAACATCTCGCGATAGCCCAGGCGGCTGCGCCCGATGAGCCGCTGCACAGCACGGTGTTGTTTGGACATGCGTCGAGTGGGGGGCTGCTCGAATTCATCGATGTGATGAACGAGGATAGCTATGTGACGGAGGCTTTGCAGCCGTCGGAGCGCGGCATCCGATGGCTGGGGCGGGACTACTTCATCGCACAAAAGAACAATGCGTCGCTTGGGCTGTTTATCAGCCGCCCGTTCGGCAGGGACCAGGCGATCGGCGTTGCGTTGAGCCGCCGCTTGTCGCATCCCGACGGGACATTTGCCGGCGTTGTCGTCGCAGGCCTGCGGCTGATCCAGGTGCGCGACCTGCTCGCTCGGATCCCGGTGGGACCGAACGGTTCGATCGAGCTGCTGCGCAATGACGGCGTCGTGCTCATGCGCGTGCCGTTCGATCAGGACGCTATCGGGCGCATCGGAGTGCCAGGGGCGACGGACAGTGCCGTTCGCCATGCGGCGGTGCACTTCATCGGCGATCTGCCATTATTCGTCTCTGTCACGGTGGCAAATGCAGACGTATCCGGCGGCGTGCAGCGTTGGATAATGGCGGTGCTGGTCGCCGGTATCGTGGTGGGAGGATGCTGTCTGGTCTTGATTGTGGGTTGGCAGCGGGAGGCCCGACGACGCGCAACGGCGGAGCGCCAAAGCCGGCGCAAATCCGATTATCTCGCCATGGCCTCGCACGATCTGCGTCTACCGCTGCACGGCATAATCGCGCACACCGAGCACCTGAGGGCTGGGGTCGCGATTGACGCCGCCGCCGATCGGCATCTTGCCGGCATCGAGGAAGCGACCAGCCATTTGCAATGTGTCATCGGCCGTTTGCTGGATTGTCTGCAGGTTGCGCCGCGCCTGCCCACACCACGAATGCGGTTGGTGGATTTGAACGAGCTGATCGATCAGTGCTGCATACTGGTCGAGTCAGATGCCGCCGTTCACGGGCTGGGCATCCGCTATGGTTTCAAGGTGGGCGTTCCAGGGCAGTTCGTCACCGACCCCGATCTGCTGAAGCAAATCCTGCTCAATCTGTTGTCGAACGCGATCAAGTTCACCGATCGCGGCGAGGTGGCGATCGAAGTCGGCGGCACTGCGGAGCGGATCACCATCGAGGTGGTAGATACCGGCTGCGGCATAGTGCCAAGCCGGCGCTACAAACTGTTCAGGCAGGGAGACCCTCCTGGCAGTGACATGGCGACCCCTACGAGTGACGGGATCGGACTCGCCATGTCGCAACGGCTGGTGCAGTCGCTCGGCGGCGATATCGGATTTCGGGAAAACCCAGCTGGCGGCAGCATCTTCTGGATCGGCTTGCCAGCTGGCAGGTTGGCCGCACTGCCCATCTCGCTTGAGCACGCGATGCTTGCAGGCTGAGTACGGAAGCGGCGAGGGCTCGCACAGACTCGCAAGGGCGAAGCCGCGAACCGCTACACTGCGGACGACTGCGCTTCACACTAGCCGGCGCCGATCGGCCCAGTTGGTCCGGCGCTGAATGGTCGGTGTGCTGCTGTTCCGGCAGAGATCGATAAAGCGGCGGCCTTCAGCAAACTCCTTCACCTCGCCAAATGCAGGTGCTGGCTCGGGTCTGCGCTGCCATTCAACCGCCATCATCGTCTCGGGCGGCGCCACGCCAAGCAGAGGAAGAATCGCCTGCTTCAGTGCGAGGGTCGATATTGGTACAGCGAGCAGCAAATTGATGCCGACGTCCGCCGCCAGATCGCGCGTGGCCAAGTCGAGCTTCGGAGGGCCAATGAGCACGATTGGCACCGGCGCGTAGTTCGGCAGCCCACGGATTTGCGCGCACGCGTAGAGGCCACCCTTGCTGGCCGATGACTGGTACAAAACGACCAGCAACCGCGCAATCGTGTGGCGGGCATAACTGACGGCCTCATCCTCGTTGCCGGCGATGAAGACGCGCAGGTTGCACTCGCTGAGTGTCATGCGGAACTGGCTGGTCCAGAAGCTACCGCTGTCAATCAGGATGGCGCTGTCGAGATCGGGCGAAACAGGCACCTGCGCAATTCTCCTGCAGTGCCGCCATGATCCATCCGCCGCATTGAGGCAGGGTTAATCCGGGCGCAGGCCCCAGAACCGTGCGATGTCCGCCGTAGCTTCGAGGGGCCAAAGATGCGCCAGCCCGGAGCGCAAGTGCAGCTCGACGCTCGGATGCTCGTGTTGGCCCCATACCGTGGTCGGTGAGCCATCGGCCAGAACGCTCGCGGCGCCGGCGTCAATCGCGTGCACGGCTGACCACTGTTCCGCGAGCAGACGAGCATTGGCGCTGTCCACGACCTGATCCGCCAAGCCGTGCCAGATCGTCACCCGCGGCCATGCGCCCGCGAAGCCATCCGGGGCTGCGGCGTGCACTTGGCGGGCCCAGTCCTGACGCGAGCGCCTGGGTCCGGCCTCGGCCATGCGGACAAGAGCCTCGGCCGTGCTGCTGGCGGCGCCAACCGGAAGGCCCGCCACGATGGCGCCGGCGGAAAAGACGTCGGGCCATGCCGCCAGCAGGGCGGCGGTCATGGCGCCGCCGGCGGACAGGCCGGCAACGAAGACGCGAGCCGGGTCAGAGCGGAACTGTGCGGCCGCGACGCTGACCATCTGGCGGATCGACAGCGACTCACCGCGGTCTCGCGCCGTCTGCGCGGGGCTGAACCAGTTGAAGCAGCGGCCATGGTTGTTGCTTCCTGCTTGCTCGGGCAGCACAAGCGGGATGCCAAGTTCCTCGGCCAGATCAATCCAGCCGGCGTCGCGTGCGAAACTGGCGGCAGTCTGACCGCAGCCATGCAACAGGACGATAAGCGGGGCACCGGCCGGGATCGGGCGGGCGGGCTGGTAGACGAACATCGCGAGCCGTCCCGGATTGCTGCCGAATTCCGGCTGCTCGACGAGCCGGCTGACAGCCTTGGGCTCCTCAGCGACGCCGGGTGACCGGCGCAGCGAATGGCTCTGCGCCCGGGCCATGGCCGAGGCCGCCCGCAACGCGGTCCGCACGCTCCGGCGGGCAATGCGCATATCGCGCGACCACTGCATGGTAGGTCACTACTCCTGACGTTCTACCGATGCACATGGGGGTCTAAAGCGGCGCGCGAAAGAGGCGGCGCGGCTGACCTCGGCGTGCGCGAGCTAGCGAACGGCGCCCAGCACCCAGGCCAGCACGCCCTTTTGCGCATGCATGCGGTTCTCGGCCTCGTCGAACACCACCGATTGCGGACCATCGATCACCTCGGCAGTGACCTCCTCGCCACGATGCGCCGGCAGGCAGTGCATGAAGATCGCATCGTCCGCCGCTTTCGCCATCAACGCGCCGGTGACGCGGTACGGTGCCAGCATATTGTGCCGGTTGGTGTTCGGATCGTCCGACATCGAGACCCAGGTATCGGTCACCACGCAGCGCGCCCCAGCAACCGCCTGCTCCGGATCACCGGTTAGCTCGATCTTGCCACCCTGAGCGCGCGCCCAATCGACCAGTTCCTGCGGTGGACGCAGCGCGTCCGGCGTCGCCAGCCGCAGCGTGAAGCCGAAGCGCACCGCTGCCTCGATCCAGCTTCGCGCCACGTTATTGCCATCGCCGCACCATGCAACCACCTGACCGGCGATCGGGCCGCGATGCTCCTCGAACGTCAGCACATCGGCCATCAGCTGGCAGGGATGCGAGATGTCGGTCAGCCCATTGATCACAGGTACCGTGGCATGTTCCGCCAACTCGTGCATCGTCGCGAAACGATCGGTGCGCAACACGATCGCGTCGACATAGCGCGACAGCACTCGAGCGGTGTCGGCAGGACTTTCGCCACGGCCTGACTGCATGTCGCGCGCGTTCATGTAGACAACGTCGCCGCCCAACTGGCGCATGCCGACTTCGAAAGATACCCGCGTACGGGTCGACGGCTTCTCGAAGATCAGCGCCAGCGTCTTGCCGGCCAGCGGCCGTGATGACACGCCGGCCCGCTTATAGTTCGACGCGACGTCGAGCATCTGCCGCAATGTCGCGGAATCGAAGTCGCGCAGATCGAGGAAGTGACGCGCGCCGGTCACCTGGCCGGTCGAATGGCCTTCCGATCGTTCGGTTCGCTTCAGCGACGCGCTCATTTCGCTGCTGCCTTTGCGGCGGAGGGCAGCACGCGGCGGGTCGCGCGGCGCAGCATCACCACCGCCTCGTCCAGGTCCGCGTCGCTGATGACCAGCGGCGGCGCCAGGCGCAGCACGTTCTCGCCGGCGGTGATCGCCATCAAGCCTTCCGCCACGCAGGCGGCCTGCACTTCGCCCTGCGGCAGCACGCACTTCAGGCCTTGCAGCAGGCCCATGCCGCGCGCGTTCTCGTAGACCTGCGGATACTCGCGGGCGATCTCGTCGAGTTCCGCGCGCAGGCGGCGGCCCTTGCGATCGACGCCTTCCAGGAAGCCAGGTGCGAGGATGACGTCGAGCACGGCATTGCCCGCCGCGCAGGCGAGCGGATTGCCGCCGAACGTGGTGCCGTGCGTGCCTGGCTTCAGCGCCTTGGCGAACTGCTCCTTCGCGAGCACCGCACCGAGCGGGAAGCCGCCGCCGATACCCTTGGCGACCGACATGACGTCGGGCGTGATGCCGGACCATTCATGCGCGAACAGTTTTCCGGTGCGGCCGACGCCGGACTGGATCTCGTCCATGCCGAGAATGATGCCGTACTCGTCGCACACAGTTCGCAGATCGCGCAGGAACTGCATGTCGGCGGGACGCACGCCGCCCTCGCCCTGCACCGGCTCCACGATGATGCCGGCGGTGGCGGGGCCGATGGCGTTGCGCACCGCGTTCATGTTGTTGAACGGCACCTGATCGAAGCCCTCGACCTGCGGGCCGAAGCCTTCGAGGTACTTCGCGTTGCCGGTGGCGGCGAGCGTCGCGAGCGTGCGGCCGTGGAATGCACCTTCGAAGGTGATGAAGCGGAAGCGTTCGCCCTTGCCCGCGTCGAACATCGCGCGGCGCATCATCTTCATCATGCCTTCGTTGGCTTCGGCGCCAGAATTGCAGAAGAACACGCTGTCGGCGAACGTCGCATCGACCAGCCGCTGCGCCAGCGTCTCGGCCTGTGGAATGCGATACAGGTTAGAGACATGCATCACCTTGGCGGCCTGTTCGGCGATCGCCTTGCTCAGATGCGGATGGCCGTGGCCAAGCGAAGCGGTCGCTATGCCGGAGCCGAAGTCGAGGAATCGTCGCCCGTCGACCGTCCACAACCAGGCGCCTTCGCCCCGCTCGAATGCGAGGTCGGCACGGGCGTAGTTCGGCAACAGAGCGGAAATCATCTGGGTATGACCCTTGGTTGTGGCGTTTCCAACGGATCTCCCGCCCGCGACCTTTCGGGACGGGTCCGGAGGAAACGACGATCTTTGGCGAGTGTGCGGGCGCAAGTCAAACCTTGTAACGGCGTTCGGCGCGGTCATTGTCATGCAATGACCGCAGATCGGCCGGCCGGTCCGCCGCCTGACGCCGCTAGTTTGCACGAGGCGGCGCTGGCGTATCTCGCGCGCTACGCCGCGACCGAGGCGCTGCTGCGCCGTGTGCTGGATCGCCGCGTCGATCGATGGGCGCGGGCGATGAGCGGTCAGACCGACGCCGAGCACCTTGCCGAGCAGGTGGCCGCGGCGAAGCAGGCTGCGCGCGCGGTGGTGGCCCGGCTCGCGGCCGTCGGTGCAGTCAACGATGTAACCTATGCTGAAGGACGGGCGCGCAACCTGTCGCGGTCGGGGCGCTCGCGCAATGCAGTGGCCGCCGATCTGGCGGCGAGAGGTGTCGACAAGACCACCGCGCAAGCGGTCCTGACGGAGGACCCTGCGGGCGAGCTGGCGGCGGCGCTGGTGCTAGCGCGCAAGCGGCGCATCGGGCCATTCCGCCAGGGCGGTCCGCCGGATATGGCGGGGCGGCGGCAGGAACTGGGCGTGCTGGCGCGCGCTGGCTTCCAGCAGGACGTGGCACGGCGCGCTCTGTCGATGGATACCGAGCAGGCAGAGGCACTGGTCATGGCGTTCCGCCGATAGCTGTTTGCACGGATCCCGGCCGAAGCCATCCGATGTATAGGCGATGTCGCCAAACTGGTACCAACAACGGCAGCGCGCCTTATAGTTCCAGATGCAACGATCGGAACGGTGCGCCGAGCGGACGCTGCGGCAGTGCCATGCGCCGTACGCTTGTCGTTAACTCTGTGGTACGACTGCGACAGAAAACGAAATCGTTTACCACACGAGACAGTTTGATCTGGATCAAAGCGTTAATGAACCGCGCTGTGTTCCCGTCACATCCCCGCAAAGTACTCGCGGGCGACAGGAGTGACGATGAAACACTTGCTCTTCTCGGCATGCCTCGCGGGTGCGCTCGCCTGCGGGCCGGTGGCATTTGCGCAGGATGCGTTTGACCCGAATGCGCCGCCGGTCGGCAAAGAGGCCAATACCTTCATGGTACGGCTGCGCGCTATCGGCGTGATTCCGCTGGATTCATCGAGTTCGATTTCGGTGATCGGCGGGCATGTGCATGCGACCGCGCAGGCTGCGCCAGAACTCGACTTTTCCTATTTCTTCACCGACAACGTTGCGCTTGAACTCATCGCGGCGACTACCCGGCATAGCGTGTCAGCGAGCAACACGGTCATCGGGCATGTGGATGTCGGCAGCGTGTGGGCGCTGCCACCGACCCTGACGCTGCAGTACCACTTCCTCCCGCATGAGCGCTTCAGCCCGTACATAGGTGCCGGCATCAACGCGACGTTCTTCTATGGGGCGCAGGCGGCTGGAACGCCGGTCACTCAGGTGGCGTTCAGCAACAACGTGGGTGCCGCGATCCAGGCGGGATTCGATTACAATTTCACCGGGCACTGGTTCGCCAATTTCGACGTGAAGCAGATCTTCCTGAACACCACGGCCAGCATCAATGGCGGCGCGATCAAGGCACACACCGCGCTCAATCCGCTGGTCGTTGGCGCGGGCATTGGCTACCGGTTCTGAGTGCGCAGCGGCGCACCGCCGCCTGAGCGGTGCGCGCGCTCAGATACCGACATTGCCGGTGCGCCGCCGCGCTGCCAGCAGCTTGTTCGATTCAAAGAAGCGTTCCACCGAAGCGGTGTGCGATGCGCGCGCGGCTTCATCGAAGTCACCAGCCGGGCGTGGTTCCAGATCGAAGTTGCCGTAGTCGTCGTGGCCGCGAACCAGTGCGGCGGTGACGCGCACATCGTTGATCAGGCGGCAATGCGTCGGGATGTAGCTGACGCCGATGCCGATACGCCGCCGATCGGTATGGTTCGGCTCGGAGCAGTGAACGACGTGCGTGTGGTGCAGTGAAACTTGCCCGGCCTTCAGCGGCATCAGCACGTAATTTGAATAGTCGAGCTTGTGCCGGATGGTCTGGCCGCGCGACAGCAGATTGCCAGGTATGGCGGTGTCGTCGTGCGGCTTCTGGCCGATCACGTGGGTGCCCGGCAGCAGCTTGATGCAACCCATTTCCTCGGTTGAATCCGTCAGCGCGATCCAGGCGGTGATCTGTTCAGCGGGTTCCAGACCGAAATACGTGCCGTCCTGATGCCAGGAAACGTGCGATGATTCGTTCGGCTCCTTCAGCCAGGACGTCAGGTGATAGATCAGGATGTTGGGACCGATGATACTCTCGACTGCGTCGAGCACCTTGGGATGGCGGACCAGCTGGTCCATCCAGGTGAACAGCAGATGCGATTTGGAGCGCACCAGGTTGGGCAGTCTTCCGAAGGTATCGCCTTGTCCGCGCTCAAAGTCTTCCAGGCTGCCGCGGTAGTAGCGGACTTCATCCGCGGTCAGGCAGTCGACCGGAAACAAATAACCATCGCGTTGGTACTGTTCGATCTGTTTGGGTGACAGGCTGGCCGGCATCGGGTGGTTCCTTCCGCTGCTATCCACGTCGCACGAATTGGCGCACCGCATCCATGACCTGCGGTGTCGGCGCCAGGCGCGGGCCTTCGCCCGTATCGACAGGCGGTATCATTGTCACGCCCCATGCCGGCAAGGTCCGCAGCGATGCCTGCGCCTGTGGATGATCCAGCAGAGGCTGATTGAGCGACGGCGCGACGATGACCGGTGTCTTGCGGCCAATTGCCTCTGCGGCGACTGACAGGGCCAGATTGTCGGCAATGCCGTGCGCCAGTTTGTTCAGCGAATTGAAGCTGCATGGCGCGACCAGCACGACGCCGCGCGGCGGGCGTGGACGGATCGCCATGTCGAAATATGATTCGACCACCTGCGCGCCTTCGACATCCGCGAGTTCGCGCGGCGCGATGGTGCGCGAGGCATTCGGGGTCGGGATCGCGATGACGCTGGTGAAGCCCAGGCCCACCAGACCGCGCAGCAATTCGGGGCCTCGTGCCGCCGTTGTCGTGCCGCTGAGGATCAGATAGGCCACGTCGAAGCGTTCGTTCATAGCTCGAGCCTCGCTACGCCTTGGCGAGCATCACGCGGTGTTCCGCCAGCCGCCGATGCAGCAAATACATCGGAACGGCCAGTGCGGAAACCGCAGCCGCGGCGAGCAGCGCTCCTTCCGGCCGGCCATACGCATCGGCGGCCCAGCCGCACAGCGGCGGCACGACCGTGCCTCCGGCGTAGTAGATCGAATAGAACAGGCCCATGCCAACGGCGCGGTTCTCTGGCCGCGCCGAGAGCGTGCCGATGGCCATGATCACGCCGGGTTGGAACGAGCCAAGGAAGCCGATGATCAGCGCGAAGCTGATTGGCCAGTTCACCAGCGCGGCGCCTGACATGCCGATGACCAGTGCGGCGGTGCTGAACAGGAACACGCGAAAGCCGCCAAATCGCGAGGCAAGGCCCGCCCCCATCAGAGTTGCGGGCACGTTGCCCCAGGTGGCGATGGCCAGTACCAAGCCGGTCATCAGCAGCCCGTCTTCATGCGACGCCATTACTGAAGGAATGTACCCGGTGTAGCCGGAATAGCCCGCGGTGTAGGTGGTCCAGGCCAGGCCGGCGATCGTGAGCAGCAGGCATTCGCGCGCGCTCGGCAGCGCGAAGGCACGCGGCCGGGCGGCGGTCATCGGCGGTGGTTCGAAGCTGACGAGGAACAGGGCCAGCGCGACAATCATCGGCAGTGCGTTGGACACGAATCCCGCGCGCCAGCCATAGGCCGAGGTCAGCGGCGGCAACACAAGCTGGGCGAGGCCGACGCCGATGGGATACGCGGCGACCGACACGCTGATCGCCCACATGAAGCGCCGGCCGGCGAACCAATCGGCAATCAGCTTGTTCTGCAAAACGATCATCGCCACGCCGCCAACGCCGGCAACGCTGCGGCCGATACCGATCCCGCTGGGTCCGTCAGCGGCGGCGCTGATCGCCGGGCCAAGCACCATCAGGGCGAGGCCGCCGCCGAGCACCAGCCGATCGCCAAGGCGCCGGGCAAGCAGGCCCAACGGCAGGGCAAGAAAGCCACCGAGCAGCATGAACGAGCCGATCAAAGTGCCCAGTCCGGCGTAGTCGATCTGGAACAGCCGCATCAGGTCGGGACCGAGCGTGGCGACCGTCTGGTACTGATAACCAAACCCAATGCGGGCGAGCGCCACGGCGGCGAGCACGACCCAGGGCCGGACGCCCATGTTTCCTCCCATGATTGATTGCCTAACTTGCCAGCCGTTTGACCATGTTGACGAAGGTCGGTTCGGCATAGCCGGGATGCGCCTCGCGCGTCGTTTCGACGAAGCCGCAGGCGCTAAACAATCGCCGGTTGTCCTCGAGCACCAGCCTTGTGCTGAGATCGATGCTTGACAGGCCGCGGCGCCTTGCGTCGGCTTCCGTTGCACCGACCAGCGCCTTGGCAACGCCGCGGCCGCGCCAGCCGGGCGCCACCGCGAGGCGTGACAGATACAGACCGCCATCGCGCTGCGTCCACAGGGCTGACCCGACGAGGTGAGCCTCTGTCTCCGCCACGGCGCCAGAGCCTTGGGTGAGATGCGCCGCAACGTCGGCCTCGGTGACCTGCAGCGCAGACGGCAGCGGGTCGGTGACCACTGACTGGGCGGCGAAGGCGTCGCGGATCAGCGCCGCGACCGCGGCTGCGTCGCCTGGTGTCATGTCACGCAACGAGTAACTCATGTTGACCGGACGGTAGCCCGCGCGACAGGCCGTGCCTATGTTGGGGCAATGTCCGACACACCTGCTTTCCTGGACGGCGACCGGCCGCCGGTCCCCGATATCGTCGTGGCGCGCGGAGTCACGCCGTTTTTCCTGCCGCGCAGGCCTGTGCGCGGGCGTCTCGTGCGGCTGGGATCGCTGGCGCATGCGCTGCTGACCCGCCACCCCAATCATCCTGCCGTGACCCGGCTGGCCGGCCAGTCGCTGGCACTGGCGGCGGCACTGTCCACCGCCTTGAAATTCCGCGGTTCGTTCAGCGTTCAGGCCAAGGGCGACGGGCCGGTCTCGATGCTGCTGGCGGATTGCACCGACACCGGCGCATTGCGCGGCTATGCGCGCGCCGACAGTACTAAGCTGGCCACGCTGTTGCAGGCGGAACCCTCGCCCGGCGCAACCCAGCTTCTGGGTGCCGGTTACCTGGCCTTCACCGTTGATCAGGGACCCGACCAGAACCGCCATCAGGGAATTGTCACCATCGAGGGTGGCAATCTGGCAGAAATGGCACTGCACTATTTTCGTACCAGCGAGCAGCTTCGCTGCCTGGTACATCTTGCCTGCGAGGAGACGCCCGACGGCTGGCGCGCCGGTGCGCTGGTGCTGGAGAAGATCGCCGGCGCCGGCGGCATCGATCCGGCGCTGGACGAGGCAGCGCAGGAGGAAAGCTGGCGCACTGCGACGACACTTGCCGCCACGCTGACCGATGGGGAATTGCTGGACGACAATCTGCCGCCCGAGCGGCTGTTGTACCGGCTGTTTCACAGCGAAGGGGTTGCCACTGACCGGGCACGCGCCCTGTCCTACGGCTGTCGTTGCTCGCGGGCTCGGCTGGTCGGTATCCTTGAAGGCTTTCCTCCGGATGACCTCGATCATATGGCTGTGGACGGCGACATCGTGATGACCTGCGAGTTCTGCAACTACGACTTCCGTTTCGCGCGCGACGATGTGCGCGGCCGCAGTCCTGCGTCGTGAGCACCGGTATGCTGAGCCGCCGTTCGGCGCTGTTGCTGCCGATAGCGTTCGCGGCGTGCGGACGGCACGAGCAGCGGGAGTTCGTGCCCCTGCACTACAACTATCTGTTGCCGATAAGGCTGAATGTCGCGGCGATTCAGATCGTGCAGCGCTTTATGCCAGCCGGGGTACCGCCGGATGTGAGCCAATTCGATCCGATTCCGCCGGTGCAGGCCCTGCATAACATGGCGGAAGACCGGCTGGCCGCCCTCGGCGCTGCCGGCCGTGCCGAGTTCGTCATCCAGAATGCATCGCTGGTGCGGCAAGGGGACACCATCACCGGCATCTTTGAGGTGCAGCTGGATATCTATCCGAACACCAATGTGCGCGCGGCTTATGCGACCGCCAGTGTGACGGGCAGCTATACCGGCGATCTGGATGATCTTCCGGGGCGGCTGTATGACGTGACCAAGAGCCTGATGGACCGGATGAATGTAGAGTTCGAATATCAGGTTCGCCGTTCGTTGGGTGCGTGGCTGCTGACGGGGGCTGCCGTGCAGACTCCGGTACAGCAACAACCGCTTACAGTGTCGCCAGCGCCTTCGGTGGGCCCTCCGACAGCAATCATGCCGGCGCCATCGGTTGCTCCGCCTCCGCTGTCGCCTTGACGCCATCGGTGCGCGCCGCCATACCGCGCGTCATCCCGCGCAATCGACCGGAGGAAACCACCATGTCGCAGGGCATTTCGCGGCGTGCATTCGCGCGCACATCGGCTTTGACATTGGGCAGTTTTGCAATTCTGCGCCACGCTCGCGGTGAGGCGCCGCTCGAGTTGCGTTGTTCGCTGGATACCGCGCCGTCGCATCCGCGCAACGTCGCGTTCCGTGATTTCCTGGGCAAGCTCGAGCAGGCATCGGGCGGACAGATAAAGACCAAGCTGTTCGAGAGCGGCGCGCTGTTTCCCGACCTGCAGGTGCTGAAGGCGCTGGTGCAAGGTCAGGTTGAGATGGCGTGCCCCGGCACGTGGACCATCACCGGCTTCGTCGCCGATGCGGACTTCTCACAGTTGCCGGCATTCTATGGCCGGCCGATCGATATGGTGCACAAGGCGGCGGACGGTGCCGGTGGGAAGTTCGTCAATGACGAAATCCACAACAAGCTGAAGGTGCAGGTGCTGGGCTCGTGGTTCGATCTTGGGTTCAATGAGTGGTACTCGACGCGCAAGCCGCTGAACTCGACCGCGGATCTGAAGGGGCTCAAGCTGCGCAGTCCGGGCGGCGTGCTGAACTCCTTCCGCATCCGTTTCTTCGGCGGCATTCCGAACGTCACTGCCTGGCCTGACGTGCCGCTGGCGATGTCGCAGGGCACGTTCGATGGACTGATCAGCAGCAACGAGAGCGTCAACAGCGCCAAGCTGTTCGATTCCGGGCTGCGCTATTCACTGCAGGACAACATGGGCATGGGGTTGTACGTGCCGATGGTCAATCCGGATTTCTGGCAAAAGATGGGGCCGAAGCTGCAGGAAGCGGCAACCAAGATCTGGGCCGACAGCACGCCGGCCTATCGGGAGAATACCGCGAAGCTGCAAAAGAGCGGCCGTGAGGCGCTGGAGAAACTTGGTGTCAAGTTCACCGACCTGCCGCAATCCGAACTCGACAAGATCCACGCCGACCTGCTGAAGGTGCAGGACCAGGCGGTGGCGGAGGCGCATATTTCGCCCAAGCTGGTCGAACTGGTGATGGCAGACGTCGGTGCCTGATAAGCCGGCACCTTCAATGACCCAATGATGCTGGGACGCATCTGGGATCGAAATCGAGCGAACCGTTGTCGGTCTGCTGGGTGCGTTCGCGCTGGTGCTGGCCGTTCTGCAGGTATTCGGCCGCTATCTCGATCCGGCGCGCGCGATCAACTGGGCCGAAGAAGTCATCGTCTATATAGCTGTATGGGCGGTCATGATCGTCGCCAGCGATCTGGTGCGGACCAACGGCCATGTGCGTCCCGATCTGGTGCTGCGGCTGCTGCGGCCACAAACACAGCGCTGGGTCGAAGTCTTCAACTGCGTGGTGGCGCTCGGCTTTACCGCCGGCATGGTGTGGTACGGCTGGGATGTGGTGAACACCGCGCTGCTGCTGGATCAGCGGAGTTCATCTGACCTGCAGTTTCCGATGTGGATCTACTACACAGCGCTGCCGGTGGGTGGCGGGCTGATGCTGATCCGCTACCTGGTGCGGCTTTACCGGTACATCTTCCACTTTGATCCGCGGGTGATGACGATAGGTCACAGCATCGAGCATGAGGCGCCCGCCGAACTCGCCCAGCCGCTGAATCGCTAGATGGCGACACTGGGCTTCTTCGTGATGTTCTTCGGCCTGCTCGCCGCGGGCATGCCGATATTCCTGGTGCTCGGCACCTGCGCCGCGATCCTGTTCTACGTCTCCGGTCAGAACATGGTCGGCGTGGCGCAGAACATGATCGACCAGCTCAACTCCACGACACTGATGGCGCTGCCGTTGTTTGTCATGGCGGCCGCATTCATGCGACGCGGTGGCGTGGCGCAGGCGCTGGTCGATCTGTCGGCGGCATGGCTTGGGGGCATCAAAGGCTCACTGGGGCTGGTCGCCGTGGTGTCCTGCGCGCTGTTCGCGGCGATCTCGGGTTCCTCGGTCGCGACAGCGCTCGCGATGGGCACCATTCTGCTGCCTGCGATGCTGGAGCGCGGCTATCCGCGAGGCTTCGCGCTCGGCGTGCTTGGCGCGTCGGGCACCATTGGCGTGGTGATCCCGCCATCCCTGGCGCTGATCCTGTACGGTATCGTCACCGAGCAGTCGGTGCCGCGGCTGTTCCTCGCCGGGATCTTGCCTGGCTTGCTGCAGGCCGCGGCGTTTTTCCTGTGGGTGCTGTATTACGCGCGCCGCAAGGATTTTCCCGCCGAGCCGGCATTGCCGTTCACCCAGCGCTTGCGCGTGACGTGGCGCGCACTTCCAGCCATGGCGGTGCCGTTTGTCGTGCTGATGGGTATCTACGGCGGCTTCATGACGATAACCGAATCGGCCGCACTCGCCGCGGTGACCGCATTCATCGTCAGCGTCAGTGTGTACCGCGGCTTCCCGCTAAGCCGCACCTTGGAGGTGATCGCCGAGGCACTGCGCAGTGCCGGCGTGATCATGCTCATCATCGCCACCGCGCTGGTATTCGGCCACTGGATGACCGGCTCGGGGATCCCCGGGCGCATGGTGGACTTCGCGGCGCATCGCGGCTTCGCCACCTGGGAGTTCCTGCTGACCATCAACGCGCTGCTGTTGATCATCGGCTGCTTCCTGGAAGTGGTGAGCACGCTGCTGCTGGTGATGCCGATACTGGCGCCGGTGCTGCTGCCGCTGGGCGTCGATCCGGTGCATTTCGGTATCATCTTCACCCACAACATGGAGGTGGGGCTGGTGCATCCGCCGGTCGGACTCAACCTCTATGTGTTGAGCACGATTTCCGACGCACCGGTGGGCGAGGTGATCCGTGGCATCCTGCCGTTCCTGGTTATTCTGCTGATCGTGCTCGGCATCATCACCTATGTGCCGGAACTGACGCTGTGGCTGCCGCGGCTCGTGTACGGATCGTAGGCTAGTGGCGGATCCACTCCTTCATATAGCGCGCGTGGCAGTCGCGCTCGCCGGGCATCTTCGGCCAGCCGGCCAGTAGCCGCGCGGTCGCCAACAACATCCGGTCGCGCAGATGCGTCGCGTTGTGCCCGTACTCCTCGAACGTCGAGTGGCTGATCTTCTGGTTGTGCGGGTCGTCCTGGAACTTGCAGGCAGTGACCGCAAGACTTCCCAGCAGCGCGTTGCGATCCGCGCCGGTCTGTAGATACGCATTCGCCACCGCGGTCGCGCGCGGAATGTCGAACGCCATGATGGCTTCGTCCTGCTCGCGGAGCAGAGCGTCTGGCGTGCGGCCGGACGATCCCTGTATCTGATGGCGATTTTCGCGAACGACGCGGCGCGCGCCAACAAGCTGTTTGCCTCGGTGATCGCCTTATGGCCGGTATTGCGCGCCTTGCGCCCCAAACCGCCAAGCTGACGCCAGGCTGAATCACTCGCAGACCCTTGGTGAGAGCGAGCGGGCCCAAATTCGCGTCGAGCGCTATGGCCCCCAGTCCACACGTATCATCATTCTGCGACATTCGCCACGAGGTGCTACTTTATTTACTTGAGGACGCGCGATCTGCGCCACACATACAGGAACCACTAAAATCTGGTGGTCTCGTGACAGCGTTGCCGAGCCGCACGCTCCGAGCCTGATCGCCTCAATCGGCCCGTCAATGGCGACGCACGCGATGCGGCCTAAATGCGTGGATCGACCATCCGCTCCATAATATAGCCACTATATGACGGCTCGCTTCCCTCATCCGCTGAGCAATCTTAGGAGTGAACGCCATGAATCTGATCGTCCTGGTCATTGTCCTACTGATCGTGTTTGGCGGCGGCGGTTTTTACTACGGTGGTCCGTACGTCGGCGGCGGTTTAGGCACTATTCTGATAATCGTTTTGATAGTTCTGCTGCTGCGATGATGGCCGCATGGCGGAACTTGGGCCGCACCGCGGCAGGTGTTCGCTTGTTATTTACTTGATGCTGGTGAAACGCAGGCCGCACACGCCCAAGACAATCAGCGCCGCGCTAGCGATCCGCCATAAATTGGCGGACTTCGCCCAAAGCAGCAATTCCAACCATAAAGCTTCCCGTTGCCCCGATGCCCGTCCAGACGGCATAGGCTGTGCCAAGCGGCAACCGACGCATCGAAAACACCAGTAGCAAAAAACTGACAAGCGATGCAATCACGGTTAGCCCCGCCCATCCGAGCCGAGTGAACCCATCGGAGCGCTTGGCGCTATAGGACCAAACCATTTCCAATAGGCCGGCAGCAATAACCATGGCCCAGGCCATTCAGAACTCCCTTGCCCTCATGGACGAAAACACAAACCGAAGCTAGCTCGAAAGTTGCGACACTGTTTCGTGCTTCGCGCTGTTATCAACAGTCTGGAGTTCCAAATCCCGGAAACAGTGACAGGTAGCTGAGCCATGGCGAGCGACATGCTGCTGCCATAGCAAGCCTTGCGATTCATCGAGCGAAGTCTTTCGCGACTTGCCACCTGCTCAGACCGGCATTGGCGGCGCCAGAGCAGCGCCAACCGCGCCGGCGTCGGCACCTCACCGATGGCGGCCTCATCCCGGGGGTGTGTCTGATCAGTAGGTCTCCACTAATCGACCGGCGCAAGCGATAGCCGTCTTCTGAATTCATTTTCCCATCGCGTGGTACGCGCTTACGGCGCGGAGTGATGGCCGCCTCCCGGTTTCCCATTGCTGCGAAGCCGTTTTGCGTTGGCTCGGGCATGTGGGCCAAACTGTGCCAAGACCGAGCAACACTCGTCCTGTCACCCGCTTTTGCGAGCCCGGATTCCCTGGGGCAGGCGGCATACCACCCATCGGCTTCGGTTCCGCAATATATCCGAAAGCCGGCTCCCCATTCCATGCACCGTGAACGTCCTCTCCATGCGACACGTTGAACTTCCGCTTGACGGTGTCATCCGGAGCCACCTTGCCGACATGTAATCGTCCAACCTGCCCATTGCATCGAGCGCTTTCATGGACGTGTTCGCGTGGGTGATTTCACGCGTGAGCAAGTGCGTAAGGGGCTTCTTAGTGCCCTCGTCGTCGCACGCGTTTAAGGCGCTACGCGGGATGCGTACGCGGATGAACGTCAAGCAACATGACTGGCAAACCGGCCCCCCCAATAGCAACTCGCAGTGTCGCCTCTGGCAGTTCAACCATTTCTAACTTGAAGTCGCAGCTCCCGTCTGCGGGCGGGTCAGCATATCGATCCTGTAGGAAGCCGTGAGAAAGCTCGAAGCTACGGATAGGAGCGAATGCGTCTCGTTCAGTAGGATGGTTGCTGCCTCATCGCCGCCGCACGGGTCGTCGCCATGGCCGCGCCAGTTGACCGATACCACCACACCATCCGGGTCCAGACCGTTGAGCACGCGGCCGGCCAACCTTGCAATGTCCTTGGGTGCAAGGAAATAGAGTACTTCCGACAGCACGATGAGATCGAAGTGGCCATCTGGCCATTCATCGGGAACGCTCAGGCGGGTAAAGCGAACCCAAGGCAGGTCAACACATAATTTGCGCGCTGTGCACAAGGGCTCTTCAACGATATCGGCCGCCAACAAAGCATCGCAGCGGGTAGCAAGCAAGCGGGTCAGTACGCCGATCGAACAGCCCGGCTCGAACCCCGACCGGAAACGCCGCCCACCCAAGGCCGCAAGCGTGCGCTGATATTTCTCCTGCTCATAGGCACTGGTTTGAAATGCCCAGGGATCGGCGTTGCGGGCGTAGATTCGCCGGAAATGTTCGGCATCGTGCGAAGAGGTCATGGCAACAGAAACGTTTCCCACGGCTGATCGAAGACGCTCAGTAGATCCGCTGGCAGCTGAAATCCTGCCGGATCATCCTGGATGAGCGCGCCATGCTGCGAAACATGCGCCGCAATCGCGCGCCGCTTGACTGGCAAGTGGGCTTGGATGTCCAGGCGCCAGCCGCGCACCTGCACATCTGGCGCCGTCGCATCGGGCGAGAGCTTCCACCCCCATACCGGGTATGCAATCAAGTGGGCATTCACAAAACGGGCGGCTGCCTCGCCAAGCAACGCCGCGGACACATGATCGCTGTGCGGGTCATGGCGCCAAGGCACAAAGATAGTGGTGCAATCGAACGCTACGAGCCAAGCCGCGAGATGTCGCGTGAGACGATCGAATGCGGCGCCATGGTGGGGTGCCTTTGTGTCTCTTGCTCCCATAAACACCAAGCGTTCGACCGGCAGACCAAGGTGCCCGACCGCCGTCGTGACTTCAGCTTTTCGAAGCGCGGCAAGGCTGGCTGGCGGATAGGAACGTGAGCCCGGATGCGAGCCACTGCCGTCGGTGAGGATTGCCACCGCCGGTGGACGGCCAGCCGCGCAGCATGCCGCGATCAGCCCACCACAGCCTAGGCTCTCATCATCGGGGTGCGGCGCGAGCACGAGGCAGGTTCCAGATCCCGCCACGTCGTCGAGCGTTCCTGTTGGCAAGGCGCGCCACTGCGTATGCAGTTCCCTCACCATCAAGGACGATCATCCGGCAATCTGTGAGCGGCGAAATGAGCCGCGGCCTCGGTCAGCACCTGATCGGGCGCTGGCTGACGCAAGTAGGTCGCAAGGTCGCGACAGATCCGCTCCACCGGTGTGCCGCGCCGGAACGCCGCAAGCCCAAGTGAGCGTTGCACCAGCCGCATGGCATCAAGGCAGGCGCCTTCGACACCGATGCGAGCCAAGCCCGTATAGGCGACGGCCTCCGCGGGATCGGTATGGGGATCTTCTGCGACGCGAGCCACCTGCTGCACCCACAGGCGGCTGGTCTCCCAGGCGATCATCGAGTCGCCAAGACGGGCCCGCTGATGTTGATCATCGAGGCGTCCCTGAGCACGCAAAGTCTCGACCGCGAGATCGATCAGGCTGCGCAGACCACCTGACGCAACGGCGGAGCCGCGCCATGCCCCGGCTGAGAAATCCGGCTCTCCTAAATAGTCGCCGGGCGCCCCCAGCACGCAATCGGACGACATGATGCAACCGCTGAAGTCCACGGCACCGGTCACTGCAGCTCGCATTCCTTGCATGGGCGCCTCCAATGGACGCACCCGCTCACCCGCATTGAGCGGCACCACCAACATCAGCGAATGTCCCGCCTCATCCAGGGCAGTCAGCAGTGCTCGGGTAGCGAACCCAGCGCCCGAGCAGAACAGCTTGCCGCCTTCAAGCAGAATGTGATCGCCGCGCCGCTTCATACGCAGGCCACCTTGAGGCGGGTCCGTGACCCATAGCGCAAAGAGTGCGCCGGCCTCGACGTCCAAGGCCACCTGCTCGCGCTGATTGCTAGTGCCAAAACGGGCGATCAGATGCCGTGTGTTAATATGTGCTTCGACTAACCGGCCGAGGGCGAGATTTCCGCGACCGAGTTCTGCTAACGTTCGGCCAAGAATATCTGCGCGCGCTCGTGCTTCATCAGGTGCTTCGTTTGGCAACGGGATGGCAAGTACCCCGGCTCTCTGCAATGCCGTGAGTTCCGCCTGCGGGAATTCGCCCTTCGCATCGCCTTCGGTGGCCAGGTCCTGCATCCAGGGAACCAGATCCGCGACACGGGCGGCCACGACTGGGTGCCACCGAGCTGCGATGACATTCATGGCGACTCACCGGGATTGCAGACGAGATCGGTCTCCTTGTCTTGCTCGAGCAAACAGATGGCGTGAGAAATTTGTCGCGGTAATTCGGTGAACCGCACACGGCGACGCGTTAGAAACGGCGTCGCCGCTTCGACGCAAGCCCAAGCCTCACCAAAATACCTCGCGTCCAGCACCGCAGCCAAGGCGGGGGGGAGATACCAAGATCGATGGGCAGTTCGGGCTGGAATGATTGTTTCTGCCAAGCCTGTCGGAGCCTGCGTCGGAAGTCGTACCGACGATAAGCGTCAACCGCCGGTTCAACCTGGACATCGGTATATTCGTCCTGCCGCCGGATGCGACGAGCGATGGTATCTGCCATACCTCCAACAGCACGACCGACGGTGCGGCCGGACACCGACACCGACACCGCCGGATCATGCCTGATCCGCGCATCTATGCAGGCAAGCGCGCGAACAAAAGCGCGATCCTCGCCAGAGGGCAGATCGGGGATTCCGCCGACGAGATGAAAGGCCGAGGCAGTTACAGCCAAGCTGGCACCGGCGGCCTCGGTATGGCGGGGGAGCGGGTCAGCGAGGTCGGGATCGAGCCTGTCCGCGATGTGGTCCAGCAGTTCGACAAGCTTGGATTCCAAAGCATCGTCAACGTGGAGGTGGACAGGAATGAGCGCTGCCTCCAGCGGGTCCAGCATGACACGCCCGCACACAATATCCGCTCCGGCAGTGATAGAACTGCAATTGCGCTCGATCCAATCCGGTGGCACCACGGCATCGGCATCGGTCGTCAAAAGAACTCCATCTCGTCGTACCAGGCGTGCGGCGGCTGCCATTGCCATCCGCCGGGCTTGTCCAGCGTGAGCTTGGTGCTCGGGGAACCAATGGCATTCAACACGTAATTGGTAGGGCAGCGCGGATGCCATCCCCGAGGCGATCGCTACGGTTCGATCTTTGCAATTATTGGCAAGCAGCACGACCGCATGAGGACGACGGGTTTGGTGAGCCAAAGCGAGAAGGCAAGCACCAATACATTCGGCTTCGTCCCTCGCGGGCACTGCGACTACGATGGAGCACTGGTGCATTCCGCTATACCGCCTGGGTGGTTGCCGACCGCGGATTTAACCCTGGCAATGGCACGCCTCTGCAGATGTCCTCCGGCGTAAGGTTGACGCGCGCCATCATGTAAACGCCCCTTCAAAGCACCGACATAAAGCGCAGCACGGCGAGTAGAGTTCGCTATCAACTCAACACGACTGCTGGACCACGGTCGCTCGGCGCATCACAAATCCGACGCCACGCCATTCGCTATCCCAGACAATTGCTGCAACAATTGAGCCGGCGCGTCACCGAGATCAGCCGGGCGCCAGTTGCGCCGGAGAGAGAAGAGTTCGATCACCGCCGCCATATCGCGGTCTCGATCGATTGCGGCGGCAGCAATGACGTGGCCGTCCTTGACGTAGTAGGCAAGGAATTCCGGCTTGCCCAGATCGCCATGTATGATCAAGTCATCCCAGTTTACTGCGTGCCCGGCATAGTCGAGCCGCTTCAGATACTGGATCGTCCAGAACACCGGCACGGCGTCATAGCGAAGCCCATGGCCGAGCATGTTCAGCGCGGCCAATCGGCCTTGTTGTTGCGCGACGCGCCAGTGTTCGACCCGGATCGGCGCTCCATCCCCGCGATGCGGGAAATGGGCGATATCGCCCGCCGCATACAATCCGTCCGCAGCGCGCAATGAGGCATCAACTAGGATCCCGCCATCCTCGGCGCGCGGCAGCCCCTCGGCACAGGCGGTCGCGGGCGTTACTCCGAAGCCTATCACCACAAGATCGGCCGGGATGCGCTCGCCGGTCTCGAGGGTCACGGCCTCCACGTTCCGATTGCCATTCAGCGTCGCGATCTTGGCTTCGAAGCGGAATTCAACGCCGCGCTTTGCATGGAGGCCGAGGAAGGCGCCGCCCACTTCACTGCCGAGCCGTGCCTCAAACGGCACTTTCTCTTGCGCTATAACGGTTACCGCGAGGCCGCGCTCGCGCAGGCTGGCAGCTACCTCCATGCCGATGAAGCTGGCACCCAGCACGACGGCGCGTGTGCTGCGCTCGGCTTGCGCCAGGAGCGAATCCGCATCAGAGCGGCTGCGAAGCATGAAAACGTTGCCAAGCTCTACGCCCGAAATATCCGGCCGCTTGGGAATGCCTCCAGTTGCAAGCAAGGCGGCGTCGTAGCTGAATTCGATTCCATTGGCACAGGAGATGCAACGCGCACTCGGATCGATCTCGGTCACTTCGGCGGTGAGCCGCTCGATCCGCTGGTCGCGGTAAAAGGACTGCGTCTGCAACGGCGACTTTTCACCGCCGGGCTCACCCGAAAGCACATATTTACTAAGTACGGTGCGGTCATAAGGCACCCGGTTCTCGCGATCGAGCATCAGAACTCGCCCGCCGAAGCCGGCTTCGCGCAGTGTCTGAGCAGCAACTGCTCCCGCCGCGCCGGCCCCTATGATGACGAAACACCTGTCATCACCGGAAGGTACACTTCTCGGTTCCTGCTCCGCTGTCAGCGTCACGAGTACACGTCCATTCTCGACCCGCGTCGGATAGCGCGGGAGCGAGTCCACTGCTGGAGGCTCCAAAACCTCGCCTGTCCGCGCATAAAACGCGGCCTTGTGCCAGGGACAGATGATGCGATCGCCGCAGAGTATGCCTTCCGCAAGCGGGGCACCGGCATGGGGACAAGTACCGCCAAAGCAGTAAACAGTCCTGTCATCCCGGAGAAGCAGGACGGTTTGTCCCTCGATATCAACGGACTGCATGCACCCCGACGCGAGCGCGTCGAGTGCCGCAACATCGTGCTCCTTTTGCACCATCGAAAACCTCCTGCCGGCGTCATTCAAACATCCGACAGAGGTTTGGGTTCGGAACAATTCGCAACTAGACATGGTAGGCCGTAGAAGCGGAGTTCGATAGACCCTGCGGGGATGGCTGCCTTCGGGCGTGGCCGAAGTATGTAGCTCCGAAAAGTGCCAGCGGGCTCGACGCGCTTTGGGGTGGGAATCTTCTGGAGCCTAGGAGTTAGCTACCGGTATTCCAGCAGCCATCCGATGCGCTCCGGTTAGTGTTGCCGCCATGAAGTCTTCTCGGTTTCAATCCGTGATCTTCCCAACAGGTATGCGGCGCGGGTGCTTTGAACGAGGGGAAGAGTGATCTGTGGGTCGGAGGGCGGCGAATTGTTCGCCCCGACACGACGCCGGAAACCGACGATAATCACCACTTGGCCTTGATTGTCAGCAGGCGCTTGCGCACAGCGTGCGGCCATCATCGACAATCGGACGGGACCGTCGGGCCCCATCTTGCCATTGAATGCCGATCAAAAGACTGGGGGAAAGCGACGTTCGCACTATCGGAATAAGCCCGGACCGCAAATCGAACGCCACGGTTGAGGCTCAGCCAACGTGAGCCCACAATTTGCGAGCCGGAGCATGACCTTCGTCATAGCTCCGGCCGCGCTTCAATTCTCAGCCTTTATAGTAGTCGTAATTGGCTTTCGCCTTGAGGGGACTCTTTGGTTGCGCCCCGCATGACGACTCGATTGTCGCTGTCCCGCTGCGTGTTTCCAAATGTCAGATCGGCATAGGGGACCTCGATATACTTCGTGCCCATTCCGAGAAAACCGCCAACCGACAGCACCGCGTTAATCTTCCCGTCCTGGCCAATCAGAAGGTCATCGATCGAGCCGACCTTCTCATCGTGATCGTTATAAACAGACGATCCGACAATCTTGCTGGACCGCGCCTGGCCATCCTTGGTCATCACCGGATTGCGATCGCTTGGGGCCGTATTAGCGGCGTTGCCTGTATGGCCTGTAGCCGGGGCCATCGTAGTGCTGTGGGTGGCGCCTGTCTGGGCCAGAGCCGGAGTGCCGCATAGGGCTGCTGAGAAGGCCAGAGCCGATAGGCTGAGACTAGTTTTCACGTCGATCTCCAGGGAAAATGCAGGTACATAACGCGAGACGATCTTTGTGGTTCCGCATTTCAATAGGTCCCCGGAAAACTCTTGAGTTAAACCTACCGGTTGGCAGCATTGCCATTAACAATGCTCGCCATTGTCTCCATGGCCGGCCTTTCCACACACAATATGTTGCACGCCAACCAAACGTGCACGCCAACATCCGCGCTTCCGCTCCAATTTCACCAACGACGATCTGTATTCCGGTGAGGGAACGCGCGAGATCGTCCGCGTAGGAGTAGGGCAAGCGAATAGCGACAGAACCGCAGACTGCCGTGTGGATCGCCGCGTCATCGCCGAGGCTACCAGAAACGCTGGGGGACGTTGAGGTAGGCAGCCGCCATAGCCCGCATCGACCTTGTAGACCTCCAGCTGCGTTCAACGCGGAAATCCGCCATGACCATATAGGCCAAAATTGCTAGAGTGATTCATGAACAACAAACCAATCGCCGAGACACCACAGGATCAGGGTAAGGCCGAGCAGGTCGCAAGTATCATCCTCGAGGCGACCCGTGCGGATGTAGGACTGCTGCGTGCGGAGATGACCGGGATCCGCAGCGTCACCGCGGCCATTCAGGCCGAACTCATGCTGTTGGCGAACAAGGCGGATGTACTCAGGGCACACGCCGACCTGCAAGCAAGGATCGAGAGGGTGGAGAGGCGGCTGTTGATAGGGTTCGGTGTCCTCGCTTGGATACTGGCCGCTTTGGTCATTGCGGCAGCAATAGTCGGATTTCAGCTTCGATACTTGCCGGCTTTCGGACATAGCTGAGGCGCTCGCGAAATTATGTGCCCGCGCCCCAAACGAGTGGTCGGGGCGGCGGCTGTGGCGACGAGGAGCACGGCTTGGCGCTCCATCATCGGTGGTGAGGGGCGTATGCCAATCACTCTTCCGTCGTGGGCGCCACTGATCCTCGTGCTGCTCGTCCAGATACTTCCCAAGAGGTGCGATAGGGCCGCCTTTGAGGCCAGCGTGCCGGCTGAAATTGACGATTACGATACCTGCTGAACCGCGCTGAGCGCCTGGTTCAGATATCCCAGCGCTCGCGCACCATCGCCACTGCTCAGCATCATCAGCGCCTGGGTGAGTACAGCGACTGCCCCGCTGGCGCGAGCCGCCGGAGCGCTGCTGGGCTCGAACAGGATCAAGGTTTGTGCCTCCTTCATCATCCTGCGAGCGCCGTATGTATCGCCGCTCTCCAGCGCCGAGCGCGCCTGCAGAAGCTGCAGGGAGATGCCCGACATTTGGCGCGGTGCCTGGGGCAATGATGAGGCGCGTGCCATCTGTTCCCGTGCGGCCGGCCGCTCCATTCGGTTTGCTATGGCGTCGCGACGGTGGGGCGCCGGCGGCGTCGTCGGCACGGCGCGTTGCGCAATCTCGCGTTGTTGGGCGATCTGTTGATCGGTTATCACCGGCCTGCTGACTGCCACCGCAACCGGCACAGGCAGGGCAGCTATTTTCGAGCTCTGGTCATCCGCCGTTGCCGGCGGCACTACCACGCCTGCTTCGCTTGCGACTTTGCTTTGCACCACAGCGGAGACCGCTTCCAGGTTGGTTGCTGTTGCTGAGCCAGCCACCCCAGCCGCGCCGCCCAGGAGATGCGTTGTCTGGTAAAGTTCCGTTGACATCAACGCAACCAAGCCGATGAGCACAATAGCCACGCATCCAGACGGCGCACCGTAAAGGAGGACAGGCAGGAGTTGCCGGCGCACGGGACTGCCGCTCACTGAAGTGAGCGCCGGCGCTCGCACGGGAAAATCAGGCTGCCAGTGAGTGTCCAGCCGGTGCGGCTCCGATGCCACTGCAATCAGTTCGAACAAGGCTGGCGATATACGTGCATCATCTGGCAATCCAGGCGCTCGATCTACCATTGCCTGCGGGTCATCGGCGCGATTTTCAGGATTTCGGCCTCCTGCGGAAGCAACAGGAAGCTTCGCGGTTATGCCCGCAAACGCCGCAGTGAAGAATGCGACGCATACCAACCACACGATATGTGCAATCATGCGTTCCCACCCTGCTGTGCGCCGTTCGGGCGAATTAAGCCCACCACCGAACGATAGTATGAAGTCACTCACGGAACAAATAACGTGTCCGGCAGTCAAGGCGGGATTGGTGGCATTGCCCTCGGAGCGAGCTTAGCAGAACGCTGTCAGCTAAGCCGGTGGACCAAAGCGAAAATACCGGCGAGCGAGAGGGCCTCGGCTTGGGAAGCCCGGGGAGCAAGGCCCCGCCGCAATCGTCCTGTCCATGGCGATGCACAGTGGCAATGCGCCGCCGAGCCAGGTTCAGGCCGCTGCAATCCTCCCGTGATCCGGGACCACCACAACAGGGTGACCGGCGCCCAGCCGATGTCATAAGAAAGATCGGCACAACCTCGAGGCATTGGCCATCACCGTGCTGAGTAGGCTCTGACGCGGCCGCCGAATGTTCTCGTTATGGCTCGTGGATAGCATCAGCCAACGCATCGGCCCGCGGGCGGTGTTATGCGATGGTCGCCTTCGACCAGTAGTCGGCCAGCCGGAGATGCTATCGAAGATCCCCTAGCGGTCGCACATCAAGTACTAGCCAGCGTTGTGGCGCGTCACGACAAGCAATGCCGACAATGCGGTATCGCTTCGCACCATCAGCAATAATCTCTTCGTAGCTCCGGCACCAGCCATCTGTCCTGGAATAGACTGTGTCAATTGGCGTGACGCTCCCGGAAACTGCGTTCGATACTTGCCAACGCACGCTCCCGTCAGCTGGTGATCGCTCCATCGCGTTTTGAAACGCGGTGTATCGCTCGCTCTGGGCCACTCCGCTCAGAGGCGGTAGCGCGTTGTCTTGATCGGCCGCAGGTAGGGAGCATCCCAACAACAAGGCGATTGGGGTTGTTGCGAGTAGGTGTCGCATCAATGTTACCAGGGTTCCGCACTGTCCAAAATATGAGGAAGCATCATCCATGTCTGGATAACTCTTTCGCGACATGGAACGTTTGTGATCCGCAGCGTCATAGCTGGCGAGCAGGCTTGTTGCTCGAAGCCTATCAGTAAGCCCGGCAGGGAGTGAATTGAATGATGCGATATGACCTGCGGCCACGGCGTTGGTTCCTTGGGGTGTGGTCCCTGGGAGCTGTGACGAGTCTCTGCGTCGGCGGTCTTTCTGATGCGCTGGCTGCTAGCGGCGGGAACGGTGGTGGCAACGGCGGCGGGAACGGTGGTGGGAACGGTGGTGGCAACGGCGGCGGGAACGGTGGTGGGAACGGTGGTGGCAACGGCGGCGGGAACGGCGGTGGCAACGGCGGCGGGAACGGCGGCGGGAATGGCGGCGGCAATGGTGGCGGCAACGGTGGTGGCAACGGCGGCGGCAATGGTGGTGGCGGTGGGAACGGTGGCGGCAATGGTGGTGGCAACGGTGGCGGCAACGGCGGTGGGAACGGTGGTGGGAACGGTGGTGGCAACGGCGGTGGCGGTGGGAACGGTGGTGGCAACGGCGGCGGGAACGGCGGCGGGAATGGCGGCGGCAACGGTGGTGGCAACGGCGGCGGCAATGGTGGTGGCGGTGGGAACGGTGGCGGCAATGGTGGTGGCAACGGCGGCGGCAACGGCGGTGGGAACGGTGGTGGCAACGGCGGTGGCGGTGGGAACGGTGGCGGCAATGGTGGTGGCGGTGGGAACGGTGGTGGCAACGGTGGCGGCAATGGTGGTGGCAACGGCGGCGGCAACGGCGGTGGCAACGGCGGTGGCGGTGGGAACGGTGCCGGCAATGGTGGTGGGAACGGTGGCGGCAACGGCGGCGGGAACGGCGGCGGCAATGGTGGTGGCGGTGGGAACGGTGGTGGCAACGGCGGCGGCAATGGTGGTGGCGGTGGGAACGGTGGCGGCAACGGCGGTGGGAACGGTGGTGGCAACAGCGGCGCCAACGGCGGTGGCGGTGGGAACAGCGGTGGGAATGGTGGCAGTGGAAACGCGGGCAGCGGCGGCAAGGAGAGTCCTTCCGGCGCTGGGGTATCCGGTGTCGGCGCGTCAGGTGTTGGGACAGCGACTGAACCGGGGGCGGCCAACTCGGCGAGCAAAGACTTTGATGGTCACGGGCCTTCACCTGCTGCCCGCCGTGCCGCACGCGACTTGATAGCCGCCGATATGCAGCAAATGGGAATTGCGGGGCCCCCGCTAAGTTCGGCTCAGGTACAGTCGCTGATAGCGCGCGGTTGGCCTCACTGACGGCATTCTCGGCGCGAACTCGATCATCCCGCTGGAGGAGATCGCGTGATTAATTCAGACACGGCTTCGCCGCCTATTATGGCGTTCTTGGACTTACGTTCTTCCGTTCCGCCGCCGCGGTATCCCTCACAGATCGTGAATGTGGAACTGGCTGACGATTGCCAAATTAAGGCACGATCGCTTCGGTGCCTCCTCTGAGCGAGGCCGTAAGCCGCGCGATCAGATGGAATAGGAATTTGAGGAACTGGAAGCCGCAGCGGCCGAGAATACTATCGGCGCAGCCGCAGACGGCACGGTCGTGCAGGCCTTCACGTGCGCAAGCCGGTGCGCGCGCCATTGCCCGAGCATCTGCCGCGCCAGTGTTATGATCCACCGATGTGCGGATGGTCCCCGATCAGGTGATCCTGTCCGATCCCGGGGACATCAGCTTAACCGCGCATTGACGCCGATGCTGGAGCCGGCCGCAGACCGGCAGCGCGCTCGCCTGGAAATCGCTTATTAGCGGCGGTACTGCCTGAGCAGACCGATTCCCAGCAAACCAGACGCAAGGATGAGTAGCGTCGCGGGCTCGGGCACATTGCCACCGCCGCCACTGCTGTTGATGAAGCCGACGTTGGTGAAGACGGTCTGGTCCACATCACCATTTTTGGCGCAGCCGGAGCTGCTTCCGGTGCCCGTCTCGCAAGAGAAGGCGAAGATAAACGAGCCGTCGGGGGCGCCAGTGTCGATCGTGACTGAAGAGCCTCCCGCCAGACTGGCGGGAAGCGCGAACACGGTCAGCGCGTAGCTGGTCGGTGTCCCAAATCCGTGCAAAGCATCCACACTCGACATGTTCACAAACGAGACCGAGCCTCCGGCCTGGGTTAACCCTACGGCGTCAAACACTGTACCTGCGGTGAGTGTGGCCATATTCCCGGTCAGCCCGTAAGTCCCCGCTGCCGCCAAGTCGCATGCAGCTGGCGTAGAACATCCGGAGTAGCTGATCGATGCTGACCCCAAGACGGTATCCGGAATGGCAACGCCAACCAGCACCGGGTTGCTCGACGTGTGGCCAGCCCCGGCCAAGCCGATGACGAAAGCACTGGTATCCCCAATACCATTCGGGTCTCCTCCGGCCGGAGAAGTTCCCGCCTGCTGAATGAAAATCTGCGCGGCGTGAGCAATGTTCCCGCCTAGTCCGGCGCCGCTTAGAATCATTGAAAGGGCCAACCCAAGTTTTCGTGCGGCTCTCATTTTATCCTCCACATTGAGAATAACCCGGCGGCGAGGCCGATCGGTGCCCTCGCCCATTCTCTGTCCTAACGCCGTTATTGCTCCGTCAATTGACACGACACCCAGCAAAATTTGTGCCCAGTTAAAGAAGTCTTCCGTTTCAAGGCGTTGACGCGCCGATGCTGGTTGGCAACTGGCATCGGTGTAAATTTCTCCGACAAGTTCTCATTCTCAAACGACATATGACGGTTTATTGTCTCCATTACCCCGGCGGCGGGAAGACCGGTGGTATGGAACGGCCTCAGTTGCCACGTGGGTCACTATAACCAAAACCATCGCAATCGCATTCGGAGGCCTCGCACCTTTTTGCGCGTTATGGCGCTGTCGCAGTCGTTGCCGGACCGCCTCATCGAACAATCGACGCCGTGATAGGCCGTCACGGTTTGGAACTCCCCGCTGGTGTATTTTTGGTTGCCCATTTGGCTGCGCGAAGGTCTGACCACCATTGCCTTGATCATCAAAGGCCAACCAAGCAAGGAGGCCCAACCCTTTGTCTATCGAGGCGAGCACTGCAATGGCGAACCGTATCACCGCGCTTTTCGATAAGGCCGCACAGTGGACTTCCAAACAGAGCGGTCATGCCCACACCTTTGCCCTAGCAATACTTGTGGTCGTCGTATGGGCCGTTAGCGGTCCCCTCTTCCGGTTCTCCGACACGTGGCAGCTCGTCATCAACACCGGAACCACGATCGTGACCTTTCTGATGGTATTTCTCATTCAGAACACCCAGAACAGAGACACGGAGGCGCTGCAACTCAAGATCGATGAACTGATCCGGGTAACAGACCAAGCGCGCAACCGCCTGATCAATCTTGAAGATCTCACCGAGGAGGAGTTGGACCGGGTCAAAAGCGAGCTGACCGAAGCTGCACGAAAGGAGAGCTCGACACGATGAACTGTCGCGACATCGCGGTTCAGGTAGGATCCCAGTTCAGCCAGTGTGCAATGAGATGACGATCAGCTTCACCAAGATCGCCGCAATAAGCGATTGGCCGATCGGCCTTGCTCACCTTTAATCCGATAGTTGGGTAAAGCGCTGGAGGTGGCGGCCTGCTTACCCAGGCGAAAATCGATGAGGCCACGCAACGCGGTCCGCTTGCGAACACGGATTGGTTGAAAGGTTTCGGCGATGATTTCGCGATCAAAGAGAACCAGGTTACTGGCTTCAACATACTCTCATCTTTCATTACCCTGCCGCGTTGGCGGCTTCAGCGCAGCGCAATGACCACTACGGAGATCAACCAGCGGGCATCCCCCCGAACAGCAGGCGCATGCATTATTCGACGCCGATGCCATCGCCTATCTTTATTTTGTCTTCGCGGTATTTGGGCCTAAACCAGGAGACGCCTTTGCTTGGCGCCTATCAGGGTGCGAGATCGGCAAGGTGGCTGCGCTCATCAAGGCGCCGAGATCAGCACGGGCGCCGCTAAGACGTATTTAAACTACCCCCTTCCTAATCGATGACAGCACGATCCGGCTTGTACTGGACGATCATGTGGCGAAGGGCAGCGTGCCATATACGGCGGCTGGAGGCGCCTTTCCGAGCGGACACACCAACACAGTGCTTGCCGGAATGCTGCCAGAGCCGTTCATCGCTTTGATCGACCGCGGCGCTGGATACGGTACTCACGCAGTGTACTCGATGTTCACTATACCCTCGACGTGATTGCTGGCCGCATGATTGTGGAGCAAAACGTCGCGCATTTCCTCAATGATCCCGCCTACAAGAAGTTGTGGATGAGGCACGGGAGCAGCTTGGTGCTCCCTTGAAAAAAAACAATGCGACGTGCCCCTTGCCGAATGTCTGCAAGTTGCCACTAAGTCAGTGTCGGATCCTTGGACCGCGTGCGCGCGCGGAAATTTATCAGGTATCCCGCGCGTATGACGCGCCCAGAACTTCCTTGAGATAGGACTTTGGTCCCGAACTCGCACGATATACACAGGGCGATGCGCGCAATCTTTTGTTCAGAGTATGTGTAGGTCAGCCATAAGCCTTGCAGGTGATAGTGAGAAACCTGCAAGGGTGCGTTATGCACTGTTTAGATTTGTAAAGCTTTGGGGCACGCGCTCGCACCTCGCCTAGCTGCCGTCGGTGCGCGGAACAATGGGAGGCGGGTACTCTGCTGTCAGTAATCCCAGAGTGCTCGGTAGCATGTGGACTTCTCAACGAGAGACGTGGCCTCTCACTGTGCTGGCGCCGCCATTATCCGGCTTCTGGAGATGAAGTGCTGATGTAACGTCTGGTTGATAGACGTTTCTGCCGGATTGCTACCGCATGTGCTGGATATCGGGGAAACAAAAATCATGGCAACACTCACCGTTGGCTCAGGCCAGCAATACACGACGATTGCAGCGGCCGTGGCCGCAGCGCAGTCAGGCGACATGATCAATGTTAAAGCAGGGACTTACACCAACGACTTCATCAGCGACAAGGACAAGAACCTGACGCTGCAGGCCGTGGGCGGCCCGGTCAAGCTCGTCGCAACCGTCAACGCGCCGGACGGCAAGGCGATCATCACCGAGGGCTCTGGGGGCGCTACCCTAACGATCAATGGCTTCGACATTAGCGGTGCGAAAGTCCCCGATGGCAACGGAGCTGCCATCCGCTACGAGGGCGGCAGGCTGATCCTCAACAACGTTTACATTCACAATAACCAGAACGGCATCCTGACCGCCAATGCGCCGACCGGTTCGATCGCGATCAACGATTCCGAGTTCGCCTTCAATGGAACGGGCGACGGGCGTACCCACAACATTTATGTCGGTGACATCGGTACGCTCAGCATCAACAACAGTTATATCCACGACGCCAAGGTCGGTCACGAGATCAAAAGCCGTGCTGAAAACACTACCATTACCAATTCGCGGATCTTCGACAACAACAGCACGGCCAGCTACAGCATAGACCTGCCAAATGGCGGCATTGCCACTATCCGAAACAACGTGATTGAGCAGGGACCGAATAGCGATAATGGGTTCATCATCGCATACGGTGAGGAAGCCAAACTGCACAGCGGTACCGCGGTGATGATCAGTCAGAATACGATAGTGAACGACAAGCCGGGAGGAGTTGCGGTCCTTAACAAAGCGCCCAATGCTCTGTCGTTCAAGGACAACTCGCTCTGGGGGCTCACGAGCGCGCAGCTCGTAAACGGCAACCTTGCGGCAAGCGGCACCATCTTCCTCGGCACCCGGCCAACTTTCGGTGCCTCGCCGATCCCGAACGGCAACAACAGTACCGGTACGGACACCGATACGGTCGCTATTTCAGCCACACAATCGGGTGTCGTGGTGAGCGATAGCAACGTCGCCATTCTAGCAACTGCAGGAAACCACATGGTTTTCATCGGTGGAACGCATGATGCCGCGATCCTCACCGGAGGCATCGAGAATGTGCAAGCGCTGCAGGGCTACAACAGCATCACCACCGGCGCTTTCAATGACACGATCGCTATTGCGGGCACGGGCAACGTCGTGAACGGAGGCGACGCTACGAATAGCATCACCAACTCCGGGACTGGCAATACGATCGTTGTGCCAACGCCCTGGAAAGGAATGGACAATGTTTTCGGACGCGTGCTCACTAACGGTGACAAGCTCGACTTTACCACGGCACTCAAAGCGACAAAGTGGGACGGCGTTGCGTCCCACCTGGGATCTTATCTGCATGTCAGTAGCACCAGCGGAGGTGATGCGATCATCAGAGTGAGCGTGGATCCGCGTACCGATGGTGGCGGAGCGGAGGTTTTGAGGCTTCACGGCGTCGGTCAGGTCGATTATTCGACAATCTTGGCACACGCGATCACCTGAGCGACTCAGACGTCTCGCCGCAGAGTCTACGGCGGGTGCAACGGCTCAAGGTCGACCATCCGCTCGCGCTAGGTTGGCATTTGGCAGCACAGGGGAGCGGTAACCGCTGATCGAGGCCAGTTGGGAGCCCCTCGCGCACAGGCCAACACATCGCGGTTAGCACGGCTTGCCGTATCGTGAGTGGGAACGGGCGGGAAATTTCGGCGCTCCCCGTCCCGCGATCGTGCGTTTTCCATCTGTCCGATTGATACAAAGCCGCCGCGGCGTCTGGCGATGTAGGCAGGATTTTCCTTCGTTCATGTGATCGACCTTCTGTCGGCGTGCGCCAGGACAGCGGCGCGTCCTAGAGGGCCGTCCCTGGGGCCAGACCGCTTGTCCTGTGCTCAGTCCTAGTCTGCAAACACTGGCCTTGGCTTCCGCAAGGGCCAGTGAGTCCACCGCTTGCCGAATAGATCTCCACGCCATTGCTAACTGTTGCTGAAGCCGCCGTGCCATTAGTTTTGTCGGACTGCGGTGCCTGATCTCGGTCACCTGACCGAGCTCCGGCGTTCCCTTGCGGCCGGGGTTGATCTTCATCGAAATCCAGCATCATCCCAGGCGGTATCCAGTGGGTTCACGCCAAGACGCTCCGGCGTCGTCTCCCATCGGGACCGAAGTGCGGCAGCCGATTGACGCGGTTCCCTTAGAATGGTCCGTTGGTGAATGCACACCATCGAAAGGGACGGCCGCGCATTTGTGGCCCTACGCCGACAAGGGCGAGTTCCCCCTGGCACTCAGCCGATTTTCCACGCGGTCAGTCCGCATTGCCGCATGGCGCTGTGTTCGGTTGAACCGGGCAATAGCTCAGGTTGGGCAGAACCACCGGCGGCCGAGGTAACGTGCGCGAAGTGTCTGCATCGGCTGGAAAGAATGTAGGCCAATGCCATCTGGCGAACAGAGTTCGGCCGGAGCTTCGGCTGCAGCCGCCTGTGCCTCTCTTGTATTTTTTCCTGTGGCGTAAGCGCGATGACACCGAGGGGCTCAGCCGGCCCTGAGCGGCTGTAGCAAGCTCGACAAGCAGGTGCCGAATACCGGGAACGTCAACAACGAGACAGTCGGACTATCAGACATCAGATCGGTGATTCCTCCCTGACCGTGCTTGGCGGCGGCACGTTCATGCCCTTCATCGTGGCATAGCGGCCGGGATATTTGCCGAGCAACTGGTTCCAGATGTCGAGGCCGGCGGGGATATACCAGACGCTCTGCAGCATCCCGAGCAGGCGGTATTGTTCCGGCAGAAACGATGTACGATCCGCCGAGGTGCGCAGTCCAAGGATGGTATGGTCGTTGTTGATCAGCGTGATCTGGCCGTCGCGCACGTCGATGTGATTGGGTACCTGAACGAATGGCGCCTCTGCTTCGGTGACCAGGCTGAGCGCGTCGCTTATCGAGCGGCCATCGCGGATCAGATTCAGGAAGACTTCCGCGGTGCGAGGCTGATCGCGTTGCAGTATCGCGTCGGTAAACGCATCGACCGCCTTGTCCATGCGGAGTCTTCTCTGCTTTGCAACATGGATCGTCCCTCGCGTCTTATTGGTGCGAGCGTAACGCCGTGCTGAACGCGTGGTAAAGTCCGGCCTTGCGTGTCGTCTCAGCGCACCACGCCGCGCTGGCGAAACTGGGCGATGTCGTCTCGCCCGTAACCATATCCGGACAGGATCTCATCGCTATGCTGGCCCAGAGTGGGCGACGCGCTGGCAACCCCGCCTGGCGTGTCCGCGAACTTGATAGGTTTGGTCATCGTCCGATAGCGGCCAACCACCGGGTGGTCGAGCGTCGTTACCATCTCCTCGGCGAGCACCTGCGGATGATCGAACAAATCCTCGATCGGCCGTATCGCCGCGCAAGGCACGCGTTCGCCGAACAGCGCTTCCCATTCCATCGCGGTGCGTTCGGCCAGCGCGGCGCGCAGATCGGGCAGCAGATCGGCGGCATGTTCGGCGCGGCTGCGCATGGTGGCGCAGCGGGGGTCGGTGGCCAGGTTGGGGCGGCCGATGAGCTCGCAGAACGCGGTGAAGAAATGATTGGAGTGCAGTGAGACGTAGAGCGAGCCAAGCTTCGTCGGATGAATGCCGGTCAGTCCTCCGGTGCCGGAGTCGCGTGGCACCTCGCGGCCTTCGTTCTCCGCCCAAACGAAGCGGCCGGCCTGGATGGTCAGCGCGCTGCGCAGCAAAGACAGACTAAGATACTGCCCACGCCCGCTGCGCTCGCGTTGGTACAGCGCGGCTGTGACGCCGTAAGCGAGCAGCGCCGAGGTGAAATAATCGAGCACCGAACCAAGCACCAACTGCGCGCTATCGGCACCGCCACCCTGAAACACCGCCATGCCGCTGAGGCACTGCAGCACCTGATCGAAGCCGCCCTTGTCGCTGAGCGGTCCGGTGTCGCCGTAGCCGGTGAGGCCGGCATAGATGAGGCGTGGATTGATCGCGCGCAGCCGCGGATAGTCGATGCCAAGCCGCGCCGGTACCGAAGGGCGGAAGTTCTCCACCAGCACATCGGCGGTGGCGACCATGCGATGCAGGATAGCGAGGCCTTCCGGCTGCTTCAGGTCAAGCGAGAGCGCGCGCTTGCCGCGGTTGGTCCCCACAAAGAAGCGGCTGTCGCCGGGCAGGCTGGAAGGGAACTGTCGCAGCATGTCGCCTTGCGGCGATTCGATCTTGATCACATCGGCGCCGAGATCCGCGAGCAGCGTGCAGCCGTACGGGCCGGCAAGATAACTGCACAGGTCGAGCACCTTGATGCCGCCAAGTGGACCGGCGGGTTGATCTGTCATCGGGTTGTCTCCTGCGCGCGTATCGCGGCGATGCGCTGCAAGACGCGCTGCGCCCGGTAGACGATAGGGTAGTCGATGAACTTGCCGTCGAGCTGGATGGCCGCGCTGCCCTCGGCCTCGGCGCGCGCGAACGCGGCGCAAACGCGCTCGGCGAATTCGATCTCGGCGCCGGTGGGCGTGAACACGCGGTTGACCGCGGCGATCTGGCCGGGGTGGATGCACATCTTGCCCTGGAATCCATTCCCCAACGCTGTCCGGGCGGAGGCTTCCAGGCCGTCCGGATCGCTCAGGTCAACCCAGACCGTGTCGAGCGGCGCCTCGATGCCGGCGGCGCGCGACGCGGTGGCGATGACGGCACGTGCGTGGGCAAGCTCGGCCTCGCCCCGGCTCCAGATCATGTTGAGATCGAGCGTGAAATCACCGGCGCCGAATGCGACACGCCGGGCACGGGTGCCGGCGGCGAGGAGCGCGTCGATCTGCTGCAGGCCGCGGGCGGTCTCGATGATCGGGATCAGATCGATGCAGCCGGATGGCAGGCCGCGGTCACGTTCGAGCTGCGCGAGCAGCCAATCTATCGTGGCGAGACCTGCGGCGGTCTCGAGCTTTGGCAGGATGACGCCGTCCAAACCAGCGCGCACGACCGCTACCAGGTCGGCATAGCAGAATGCCGTGTCGGATGCGTTGACCCTGACATACAGCTGTCCTCGGCGGGGCTGTTCCAGTACCGCCGCTACCATGGCGCGCGTTGCAGGCTTCTCGGCGACGGCGACAGCGTCTTCCAGATCCAGGATCACCGCGTCGGCGTCGAGCGACAGGGCCTTTGCCACGCGGCGTGCGTGGTTGCCGGGCGCGAACAGCAGGCTGCGCAGCGGCGGTGTTGGCTTGCTCATCGTCACCCCATCAATCGCTTGGGCCGCATCGATCACCTAGGAACGTGTGACAGCCGTCAGGTTCATCGTCAGCAGTACCCCCGGTTTGGGCAGCTCGCTGACGGCAACCACGGTTCGTGCCGGTCGATGATCGCCCATCGCTTGCTCGTAGGCGGCGTTCATCGCCTCGAAATCAGCCATCTGCTTGAGGAAGATGTTGATGTGCACCGTGTGGGCCAGATCGGAATCCACGGCCTGCAGCATCACCGAGAAGGACTTCAGGATCTGCCTGGTCTGTGCCGCCACATCCGGCCCGGCCAGTTGCCCGGTTGCCGGATCCACGCCGGCGGTGCCGCCGATCCAGATGTGCTCGCCGACCTTGGCTATGTGATTGTACGGCCCGATTGGCTTCGGCGTGTTGGGCGGCGTGAGCGTCTCGATGCGGGCGTTCATGGGTGGCTCCTGGGTTTGCCGGGCAATGCGTTTCGGATGCGAGCGGGTTATTTTGTAGGCAGCCGGCGGCCGATGCACCAACTGCGCCGGTGCCCCCCTCGACTCCTGGGCGGGTTTCGGCTACCTCCCCGCGCTTCGCACGATCCGGTGGGCCAAGGGCCAATCGGGCGGGGCGAAGCACCTGTCCGAGACCGCACGTCCCCTTCGGGGCTTAATGGACCTTGGTCCGCGCGCGGGAGACGGGAGACAAACCTGCGGATGATGATCCGCGGGTTGGTTCCGGCTTTCAGGACAGGCGGACATTGGGAAACCCGGCGAGGCGCGGTCCAAACGCGCGGCGCCAGAAGGAGAGTGACTGTGGACCGGACTGAGAAGCGGGAGTTCGTTGCCGGTCTGCACGAGGCGCTGGCCGCCACTTCGATGATCGTGGTGACCCATAATACGGGTCTGACGGTCGCCGAGGCGACGGAACTGCGGCGCCGGATGCGGGCGGCCGGCGTGACCTTCAAGGTCGCGAAGAACCGCCTGGCCCACCTCGCGCTGGAAGGGACCCTATTCGACGGCCTGAAACCCCTGCTGAAGGGTCCGACCGCGCTGGCGTGGTCAACGGACGCGGTGGCGGCGGCAAAGGCGACCGTCGAGTTCGCCAGGACCAACGAGAAGCTTGTGCTGGTCGGTGGAGCGCTCGGAGCCCAGACGCTGGACGCGTCGGGGGTGCGGGCGCTGGCCGAATTGCCGAGCCTGGACGAATTGCGCGGCCGGATCGTGGGGATGATCGCCACCCCTGCGACCCGCGTGGCCGGCGTGCTCCAGGGCTCGGCCGGGCAGCTTGCGCGGGTCTTTGGCGCGTTTGCCAGGAAGAGCGAGGAGGCCCAGGCGGCCTGAAGACGCCCGGGTCCTTGGGTATTGCCTGAGGACGAGGGTTGCATGGAACCAACCAACGACTAAATTAGGGACACACACAAATGGCTGATCTACAGAAGCTGGTGGACGAGCTGTCCGGCCTCACGGTTTTGGAGGCGGCTGAGCTCTCAAAGCTGCTCGAGGAGAAGTGGGGCGTTTCCGCTGCCGCGCCTGTCGCGATGGCCGCGGCGGCGCCCGCTGGTGGCGGGGCTGCCGCAGCGGCCGCGCCAGCCGAGGAGCAGACCGAGTTCACCGTGATCCTGGCGAAGGCGGGCGAGAAAAAGATCAATGTGATCAAGGAAGTCCGCACCATTACAGGTCTGGGCCTCAAGGAGGCGAAGGATCTGGTTGAAGGGGCGCCGAAGCCGGTCAAGGAGAGCGTCGGCAAGGACGAGGTCGCCAAGATCAAGAAGATGCTTGAGGACGCAGGCGCCACCGTGGAGGTCAAGTAGCACGAACCGGCGAAGCAATAAGGGGCAGGTGGCGCCGTCGCACCACTGCTCCATCGGGACTGGATACGGGCGGAAATCGGCTGATTTCCGCCCCGTTCCTCGTTGTGCGGCGGAGATGACGGACGTCAGGGCAGCCAGACAGGGCAATTCATGAACGCGATTAGCAGGTCGTTTACCGGGCGCAAGCGGATTCGTCGCAACTTCGGGCGTATCCCCGAGGTCACGCCGATGCCGAACCTGATCGACGTGCAGCGCGCCTCCTACGAGGCGTTCCTGCAGATGAACGTCCGGCCGGACAGCCGGCTGCATGCCGGGCTGCAGGAAGTCTTCAAGGCGGTGTTCCCGATCGACGATTTCGCCGGCCGGGGGCGCCTGGAGTTCGTCTATTACGAACTCGAAGAGCCCAAGTACGACGTCGAGGAGTGCATCCAGCGCGGCATGACCTATGCCGCGCCGCTGAAGGTCATCCTGCGCCTGATCGTCTGGGACGTGGACGAGGATACCGGCGCGCGCTCGATCCGCGACATCAAGGAACAGCCGGTCTACATGGGCGACATGCCCCTGATGACGGACAACGGCACGTTCATCATCAACGGCACCGAGCGGGTCATTGTCTCGCAGATGCATCGCTCCCCGGGCGTGTTCTTCGACCACGACAAGGGCAAGACCCATTCGTCGGGCAAGTATCTGTTTGCCGCACGGGTGATCCCGTATCGCGGCTCCTGGCTGGACTTCGAGTTCGACAGCAAGGACCTGGTCTACGTCCGCATCGACCGCAAGCGGAAGCTGCCGGTCACGACACTGCTGTATGCGCTGGAAGGTGCCGCGACGGAGAAGTTGCGGACCGAGCGCGAGGCGAAAAGCGAGCCGCTCGAGCTGGGCGAAATTCGCGGCATGGACCAGGAAGAGATCCTGAATTTCTTCTATGGCAAGGTGGTGTTCGATCACACACCGAAGGGCTGGGCACGGCCGTTCGATCCGGATGCGTTCCGCGGCGTGAAGCTGCTGGAGCCGATCGTCGATGCCGAGACCGGTGAGGTGGTGGCAGACGCGGACGCCAAGCTGACCGCACGGCAGGCGCGGCGGATCGCCGAGAAGACCAAGGAAGTGCTGGTCGGGCGTACCTGACCTGCTGGGCCGTTTCGTCGCCGACGATCTGGTGAATCACGAAACCGGCGAGATTTTCGCCGAGGCCGGCGAGGAACTGACCGAGGCGAAGCTGGCTGCGCTGGAAGAGGCCGGCATCACCAAGCTGCCGACGCTGGCGGTGGACCAGTCGAATGGGCCGTGGATCCGCAATACCCTGGCGGTGGATAAGAACTCCAACCGCGACGATGCGCTGATCGACATCTATCGGGTGATGCGCCCGGGCGAGCCGCCGACGCCGGAAACCGCCGAGGCCTTGTTCCGCGGGCTGTTCTTCGATGGGGACCGCTACGACCTGTCGGCGGTCGGCCGCGTGAAGATGAACATGCGGCTCGGCTTCGACAATGTGCCGGACTCGATCCGCGTTCTGCGCAAGGAAGACCTGCTGCGCACGGTAAAGACGCTGATCGAGCTGAAGGATGGGCGCGGCCAGATCGACGACATCGACAATCTCGGCAATCGCCGGGTGCGTTCCGTCGGCGAGCTGATGGAGAACCAGTATCGTATCGGCCTGCTGCGCATGGAGCGGGCGATCCGCGAGCGCATGGGCTCGGTGGATATCGATACGGTGATGCCGCACGACCTGATCAACGCCAAGCCGGCGGCGGCGGCGGTGCGCGAATTCTTCGGTTCGTCGCAGTTGTCGCAGTTCATGGACCAGACCAATCCGCTGTCCGAAGTGACGCACAAGCGGCGTCTGTCGGCACTGGGTCCGGGCGGTCTGACGCGTGAGCGTGCCGGCTTCGAGGTGCGCGACGTGCATCCGACGCATTACGGCCGCATCTGCCCGATCGAAACGCCGGAAGGCCCGAACATCGGCCTGATCAACTCGCTGGCCACATATGCCAAGGTCAACAAGTACGGCTTCATCGAGACGCCGTATATGCTGGTCAAGGACGGCGTGGTGCAGAAGGAGCCGCGCTACCTCTCCGCGATGGAGGAGGAAAAGCTTGTCGTCGCACAGGCGGATGCTCCGATGGACGCGGGCGGGAAATTCACCGAGGACCTGGTGTCGGTGCGCCGGCAGGGCGACTTCCGGCTGGTACGGCCGGAGGACGTCACCGCGATCGACGTATCGCCGAAGCAGTTGGTGTCGGTGGCCGCGGCGCTGATTCCGTTCTTGGAGAACGATGACGCCAACCGCGCGCTGATGGGCTCCAACATGCAGCGTCAGGCGGTGCCGCTGATCCAGGCGGACGCACCGCTTGTCGGCACCGGCATGGAAGCGGCGGTGGCGCGTGACTTTGGCGCGACCATCGTGGCGCGGCGCGCCGGCGTGGTCGACCAGATCGACGGCGCACGCATCGTGGTGCGCGCGACGAATGACGACAGCACGACGAAGGGCGTCGACATTTACCGGCTGCGCAAGTTCATGCGTTCCAACCAGTCCACCTGCATCAACCAGCGTCCGCTGGTGAAGGTGGGCGACACCGTGCTGGACGGCGAGATCATCGCTGATGGTCCGTCGACGGAGTTGGGCGAGCTGGCGCTGGGGCGGAACGTGCTGTGCGCGTTCATGCCGTGGAACGGCTACAACTTCGAGGACTCGATCCTGATCAGCGAGCGCATCGCGCGCGACGACGTGTTCACGTCAATTCACATCGAGGAATTCGAGGTGATGGCACGCGACACCAAGCTGGGCCAGGAAGAGATCACGCGCGACATCCCCAACGTGGGCGAGGAAGCGCTGAAGAACCTCGACGAGGCCGGCATCGTCTATATCGGCGCGGAAGTGAATCCGGGCGACATCCTGGTCGGCAAGGTCACCCCGAAGGGCGAAAGCCCGATGACGCCCGAGGAAAAGCTGCTGCGCGCGATCTTCGGCGAGAAGGCGTCGGATGTACGCGACACGTCACTGAAGCTGCCACCCGGTGTCACCGGCACGGTGGTGGATGTGCGCGTGTTCAGCCGCCGCGGTGTCGACAAGGACGAACGCGCGATGGCGATTGAGCGCGCGGAAATCGAGCGTCTGGCGAAGGACCGCGACGACGAGAAGGCGATCCAGGAGCGGTCGTTCCTGAATCGGCTGCGCGAGAAGCTGTTGGGCCGTAAGGCGTCCGGCGGGTTCAAGGGTATCCGGGCCGGCCAGGACATCACCGAGGAAGTGCTGGCCGAGCATCCGCGTGGCGCCTGGCGCCATATCGGCGTGCAGGACGATGCGGTGATGGCGGAGATCGAGACGCTGCGGCGTGAGTACGACGCCGCTGTCGGCCGCCTACAGGCACGCTTCGACAGCAAGGTGGAGAAGCTGCAGCGTGGCGACGAACTGCCGCCTGGCGTGATGAAGATGGTCAAGGTGTTCATCGCGGTGAAGCGCAAGCTGCAGCCCGGTGACAAGATGGCTGGCCGTCACGGCAACAAGGGCGTGGTCTCGCGTGTGGTGCCGGTGGAGGACATGCCGTTCCTCGAGGATGGCACGCCGGTTGATCTGGTGCTGAATCCGCTGGGCGTGCCGTCGCGGATGAATGTCGGGCAGATCCTGGAGACCCATCTGGGTTGGGCCTGTCATACGCTTGGCGCACAGATCGGGGAGTTGGTGGAAACCTATCGCCGCACCGGCGCGCAACGCGAGGAACTGCTGGAGCGTCTGCGTGACGTGTATGGCGAGGAGGAATTCCGCGACAACATCGCCAACCTCAACACCGAGCAGTTGATGGAGATGTGCGACAACCTGAAGAAGGGCATTCCGATCGCCACGCCGGTGTTCGACGGCGCGCGGATGTCCGACATCGAAGGCATGCTGGTGAAGGCGGGGCTGAACACCTCCGGACAGGTGGTATTGGTCGATGGCCGCACCGGCGAGCCGTTCGAGCGCAAAGTGACTGTCGGCTACATCTACATGCTGAAGCTGCACCACCTGGTGGACGACAAGATCCACGCGCGTTCCATCGGGCCGTACTCGCTGGTCACGCAGCAGCCGCTGGGTGGCAAGGCGCAGTTCGGTGGCCAGCGCTTCGGCGAGATGGAGGTGTGGGCACTGGAGGCGTATGGCGCCGCGTATACACTGCAGGAGATGCTGACGGTGAAGTCGGACGACGTGTCGGGCCGCACCAAGGTCTACGAAGCGATCGTGCGCGAGCAGGACAACTTCGAGGCCGGTGTTCCGGAGAGCTTCAACGTGTTGGTGAAGGAGTTGAAGTCGTTGGGTCTGAACGTCGATCTGGACAGCCGGGCTACTTGATTACCACCAACGTGCCGATCCCGCGCGGCATGGCCGGTCACCCGGCCATCCGTTGTGGGTCGGTGCCACCGCTGATGGCCGGGACATGCCCGGCCATGACTGTTTCCCTGGAAAGGGCATAAACGCATGAACGAACTGATGAAAATCCTCGGCCAGACCGGCCAGGCGATGACTTTCGATCAGATCAAGATCCAGATGGCTTCGCCGGAGCAGATCCGCTCCTGGTCGTACGGCGAAATCAAGAAGCCGGAAACCATCAATTACCGCACGTTCAAGCCAGAGCGCGACGGGCTGTTCTGCGCGCGCATCTTCGGGCCGATCAAGGACTACGAGTGCCTGTGCGGCAAGTACAAGCGGATGAAGTTCCGCGGCATCATCTGCGAGAAGTGCGGCGTCGAAGTCACGCTGGCCAAGGTGCGCCGCGAGCGCATGGGCCACATCGAGCTCGCCTCGCCGGTCGCGCACATCTGGTTCCTGAAGTCGCTGCCCAGCCGTATCGGCCTGATGGTCGATCTGACGCTGAAGGAACTGGAGAAGATCCTGTACTTCGAGAGCTACGTGGTGCTGGAACCCGGCACCACCGATCTCAAGCAGTATCAGCTGCTCACCGAGGACCAGTTGCTCGCCAAGCAGGATGAGTTCGGCGACGACCAGTTCGAGGTTGGCATCGGCGCCGAGGCCATCAAGAAGGTCCTGCACAAGATCAACCTTGACGAAGAGAAGGTGAAGCTGCGCGGCGACCTGAAGGACACCACCTCGGAAGCCAAGCGCAAGAAGCTGGTGAAGCGGCTGAAGCTCATCGAGGCGTTCGCCGACAGCGGCGCGCGTCCCGAGTGGATGATCCTTGATGTCGTGCCGGTGATCCCGCCGGAACTTCGCCCGCTGGTGCCGCTGGATGGCGGCCGGTTCGCGACCTCGGACCTGAACGATCTGTACCGCCGTGTGATCAACCGCAACAACCGTCTGAAGCGGCTGATCGAGCTGCGCGCGCCGGACATCATCGTGCGCAATGAAAAGCGCATGCTGCAGGAGAGCGTTGACGCGCTGTTCGACAACGGCCGTCGTGGCCGCGCCATCACGGGTGCCAACAAGCGCCCGCTGAAGTCGCTGTCCGACATGCTGAAGGGCAAGCAGGGCCGCTTCCGGCAGAACCTGCTGGGCAAGCGCGTCGACTATTCGGGCCGCTCGGTGATCGTGGTCGGGCCCGAGTTGAAGCTGTATCAGTGCGGGCTGCCGAAGAAGATGGCGCTCGAACTGTTCAAGCCGTTCATCTACTCCAAGCTGGAGAAGTACGGCCACGCCACCACCATCAAGGCCGCCAAGCGGATGGTGGAGAAGGAGCGTCCGGAGGTTTGGGACATCCTGGAAGAGGTGATCCGCGAGCACCCGGTGCTGCTGAACCGTGCGCCGACGCTGCACCGCCTGGGCATTCAGGCGTTCGAGCCGGTGCTGATCGAAGGCAAGGCTATTCAGCTGCACCCGCTGGTCTGCACCGCGTTCAACGCCGACTTCGACGGCGATCAGATGGCGGTGCACGTGCCGCTGTCGCTCGAGGCGCAGCTCGAGGGCCGCGTGCTGATGATGTCGACCAACAACATCCTCAGCCCGGCGAATGGCAAGCCGATTATCGTGCCGAGCCAGGACATCGTGCTGGGGCTTTACTATCTGTCGCTGGACACGCCGGAATTCCATGCGGTCCCCGACGCCGATGCGCCGGCGTTCGGCACGATCGGTGAGATCGAGTATGCGTTGCACGCCGGTGCCGTCGGTATGCACGGAAAGATCAAGTCGCGCTTCGAGACGATCGACGCGGGCGGCAACGCAGTGCGGCAGATCGTGGTAACGACACCGGGCCGAATGATGATCGCGCAGATTCTGCCGAAGCATCCGATGGTGCCGTTCGAGCTGATCAACAAGCAGCTTACCAAGAAGAGCGTCTCCGACGTGATCGACATGGTCTATCGCCATTGCGGTCAGAAGGAGTGCGTGATCTTCGCCGATCGGCTGATGGGTCTTGGCTTCGGACAGGCGGCGAAGGCGGGCATCTCGTTCGGCAAGGATGATCTGATCATCCCGGTCGAAAAGGAGGAGATGATCCACAAGACGCAGGCCGAGGTGAAGGAGTTCGAACAGCAGTATCAGGACGGCCTGATCACGGCTGGCGAGCGCTACAACAAGGTGGTCGATGCCTGGTCGCGCTGCACCGACGAAGTCGCCGGCGCGATGATGAAGGAGATCTCCAAGCAGGAGATCGGCAAGCCGACGAACTCGGTGTGGATGATGTCGCACTCCGGCGCGCGTGGGTCGCCGGCGCAGATGCGCCAGTTGGCCGGCATGCGCGGGCTGATGGCGAAGCCGTCCGGTGAGATCATCGAGCAGCCGATCATCGCCAACTTCAAGGAAGGCCTGTCGGTGCTGGAGTACTTCAACTCCACGCACGGTGCCCGCAAGGGCCTGGCAGACACCGCGTTGAAGACGGCGAACTCCGGCTATCTGACGCGGCGTTTGGTCGATGTGGCGCAGGACTGCATCATCTTCGAGGAGGACTGCGGCACCGAACGTGGCCTGACAGTGCGCGCGGTGATGGATGGCGGCGATGTGGTCTCGGCGCTGTCCGAGCGGATCCTCGGTCGTACTTCGGCGGAGGATGTGCTGGATCCAGTCACCAACGCGGTGCTCATTCCGGGCAATACGTTGATCGAGGAGGACGCGGCGGACGCGATCGAGAAGGCGGGGGTCGAGGCGGTGAAGATCCGCTCGGTCCTGACCTGTAAGTCGACCGTTGGCGTGTGCGGCCATTGCTACGGTCGCGATCTGGCCCGGGGCACGCCGGTGAATATCGGCGAAGCTGTTGGCGTGATCGCGGCGCAGTCGATTGGCGAACCGGGCACGCAGTTGACGATGCGCACGTTCCATATCGGCGGTGCGGCGCAGCGTGGGGCCGAGCAGTCGAGCGTCGAGGCAAGCCACGAAGGCATCGTCAACGTCAAGAACCGCAACGTGGTGATGAACAGCCAGGGCGTGCCGGTGGTGATGTCGCGCAATTGCGAAATCGTCCTGACGGACGACAAGCAGCGCGAGCGTGCGCGCTTCCGCGTGCCGTACGGCGCGCGGTTGCTGGTCGATGAAGGCCAGCAGGTGGCGCGGGCGCAGAAGCTGGCGGAGTGGGATCCGTACACCCTGCCGATCATCACCGAGCGCAACGGCAAGGTCGAATACATCGACCTGATCGAAGGCATCACGCTGGTCGAGCGAATGGACGAGGTCACCGGCCTGACGTCGAAGGTGGTGGTGGATTACAAGCAAGGCGCCAAGAGCGTCGATCTGCGGCCACGTCTGCAATTGAAGGACGAGCACGGGGAGGTGGTGAAACTGCCGAATGGCTCGGAGGCGCGCTACTTCCTGGCGCCTGACTCCATTCTGTCGGTGGACAACGGCGCGGTGGTGGCGGCGGGCGACGTGCTCGCGCGTATTCCGCGCGAGGGCAGCAAGACACGTGACATCACCGGCGGTCTGCCGCGCGTGGCTGAACTGTTCGAGGCGCGCCGTCCGAAGGATCACGCTGTCATCGCCGAGAACGATGGCCGCGTGGAGTTCGGCAAGGACTATAAGAACAAGCGCCGCATCATCGTGAAGAACGATGAAACGACGGAAGAGACCGAATACCTGATCCCGAAGGGGAAGCACGTGTCGGTGCAGGAAGGCGACTTCGTGCGCCGTGGCGATCCGCTCGTCGATGGACCTCGGGTGCCGCACGACATCCTGAAGGTGATGGGCGTCGAGGCGCTGTCGGACTACCTGGTGAACGAGATCCAGGACGTGTACCGGCTGCAGGGTGTGAAGATCAACGACAAGCACATCGAAGTCATCGTTCGTCAGATGCTGCAGAAGGTTGAGATTCTCGATCCGGGCGACACGACGTTCCTGACGGGCGAACAGGTGGATCGCACCGAGTTCGACGCCGCGAACGTCAAGCTGGGCCGCGATGAGAAGCCGGCGCATGCCATGCCGGTGCTGCAAGGCATCACCAAGGCGTCGCTGCAGACCAACAGCTTCATCAGCGCTGCGTCGTTCCAGGAGACCACGCGGGTGCTGACCGAGGCTGCAACCGCGGGCAAGACCGACACGCTGACGGGTCTGAAGGAGAACGTGATTGTCGGGCGGTTGATCCCGGCGGGCACGGGCTCGGTGATGAACCGGCTGCGGGCGATTGCCGCTGGCCGCGATCAGCGGACACTGAGCATGGGTACGGCTCCGCAGATCACCGAAGAGGTGAAGGCGGCGGAGTAGGCGCTAGCTCGCCAACGGACCATCAAAAGGCCGGTGCGCTCAACGCGCTCCGGCCTTTTTCTTTGCGGCCGCATCGCACGGCCGGTGCATTCACTTTCTCTTACAAGAAACCCGAGTGGATTAATGGCGGGCGAGATGGCGTGCCAATCATATGGCACGTGTGCGGGGAACGACGCCGTTAAGAGGTTGTTAACCATTCGCTCACGCCTGCTGACGCAGCGCTTGCTTGCCAACAGTCGGCGGGCAGCGCAGATTTTAGCGCGGAGGCTTGGCTGCGAACCTGAAAACCATTCGGCAAACGACCGCCATGTCATCAGAACCATCTCTCGCCGAAGCCAACGAGCCGGTTAGCCGAACGGCAGAGCCAGTTGCCTCTGCCAAGACGCTTGATGCGCGCGCGGTGGTAACACGGCTGATCGATGCAATTTCACTTGGCGAGGCGTTGATCGCGGTCACAGGTGCGACCGATAGCGGCAGGACCGCACTGAAGGCTGCTCTGCGCGCTGAGTTGGAGCGCCGCTCCATCGGCACCCTGGAGATCGCAAGCCAGGATCGCGGCGGGATATCGCTGAAGGATATCGTCGCTCAGGCGCTCGCGAAGCCGCCGTCCGAGTGCGGGCTCGACGATACCGACCATTTCTTCGACCTCATGCTGGGCTCGCCGGAGAGCGGCCGGCAGCGGGTGTTGATCATTGACGATGCCGAACAGCTGCGTCCCGACGCTTTGAGCGGTCTGCGCTTGCTGTGCCAGCTGGCGCAAGTGAAGCTGCAGATCGTTTTTCTCGCCAAGCCGGAGTTTTTGCACGCGGGCAATGACGAGGCACGGACAGATATCAGAAGCCTGATCACCGCGTGTTGGCAGCTGGAGCAGGACGATGCCGTGAACCGGCCGGTCGCAAGCGCCGGATCGATCGGTGCCGAAGCGGCCGTGACTGCTCAAGAGCCATCGGCCAATGGCGACCGCAACTTCAAGCGGCGGACCCGCGCGCGTTTCGCTGTCGCGGCAGTCGTCCTGGCGTTCACTGTCGCCGGCGCGTGGCAGGCCACGTCGCATCCGGACGTGCTGGCGAGTTGGCAATATTCGGCGCTGCGCACCGCGCAGGATATCCGGCAGCGCGCCTTGGGCCCGACGGATCCATCACAAAGCGTGGCGCAGGTTGTCGCGGACGCGAACGTGCCTGTGGATGGCACTACGTCGTCAGCGCCGGCATCGAGCACTGGCAGGGATGCGACAGCGGTGGAGACGCGGCCTGATGAGGTTGCCGAGGGCGCCGGATCGGTTCCGGTCGCTACCGGTGCCGGCGCCGCGTCATCCCCTCCGGCGGCAGCTTCAACCGAACATAGCGAAGACGCAGGACCACAGGTGGCGGCGCCCGGTGCCGACAGCTCTGCATTGGCAGCACCGGCTGCTTCTGATGCCGCATCAGGTGTGACCTCGGTCAACTCTGTCACCGAGACTGCCGCACCTTCGACGCCGCCGGACGTGACCGAAAATGCCCCGCCGGCGAACGACGCCGCGCCGGCTCCTGCGCCGACAACGACCACGGACAACGCCGCCGTTCCACCGGCCGATACACCAGCCGCCGATGGCACTGCGGCAGTCGAACCACCGGCGGCAGGAGCAGAGGTTCCCAGCCCGGCAGCCGATGCCGAAACGCATCAGCAGCCAACCGCACCGGAGGCTGGTGCGGCCTCTGCCGAGGAGAGTTCAGGTCAGCCTGCCGTGCCAGCTACCGCTGCCGCACCGGCGCAGCGAGACGAAGCGCAGGCGCCGCCCACGCAGGCCGAACCGGACAACAAAGCATCTGGACAGGCCACGGCAGCACCGGACAGCACGTCCGGGCAGCCTGCGGAGCCCGTCGCGCAAGCGCCCGCCCAAGTCGCGGTTCCCGCTCCAGCATCGGCGGCCGGCAGCGCTGACACGCCAGCGCCGGCTGCACCGCCACCGGCTCCTGTGCAGCCCACGGCGGCACTGAACAACCCATCCACCCAGCCAGTGGAGCAAGCGCCAACTCAAACCGCGGCTCCCGCGCAAGCGCCAGCGATCGGCGCAACTGACACGCCGGTGCCGGCTGTATCTCCACCGGCTCCTGTGCAGCCAACGGCAGCAGTGAACAACACATCCGCGCCGCCGGCGGAGCCCGTTGTGCAAGCGCCCGCCCCAGTCGCGGTTCCCGCTCCAGCGCCGGCGAGCAGCGTAGCTGTCGCGCCAGCGCCGGCCGGATTGCCACCGGTACCGGCGCCGGCGCCGCCGCAGGCAGCCGCCGCAACTGTGACTGCTCCCCCGATACCTTTGGTGCAGCAGGCGGCGCCTGCCAACCTGGTGGCCCTGCTGATGTCGCGCGGTCAGGCGATGCTGGAACTGGGCGATATTTCCGCGGCGCGCCTGCTGTTCGAGCGGGCTGCTGAACTGGGCAACGCACGCGGCGCGACCGAAGCCGGCAAGACCTACGATCCGGACTATCTGCGCTCGGCCCGCGCCCGTGGTATCGCCGCTGATCCCGCACGGGCGGCGGCGTGGTATCGCAAGGCCGCCGCGCTCGGCGACACCGAAGCCGCGGGCCGCCTCGCCAGAATGCCGCAATGAGGAAACTGATGAACTTGTCGCTTCCCCGTCTGCTTTGCCTGGCCGCCGGTATGCTGGTCATGGCCGGATCGTCCGCTTCGGTGCAGGCGCAGCCGTCGTTGGAATCGTCCGCGGCGCGTGCCAACGCGGGAACCGTCGGTATCATTTCGGGTGGTGTCGATGGCACGTACGTGCGGATCGCCACCGACCTGGCCGCGGTACTGGATGATGGCAACACCCTTCGTGTGCTGCCTGTCATCGGCAAAGGCTCGCTGCAGAACCTTTCCGACATTCTGTATCTACACGGAATCGATATCGGCATCGTCCAGTCGGACGTGGTGTCCTATGTCAGGCAACGGCATCTGCTTCCGGCTGTCCAACAGTCCGTGCAGTACATCTCCAAGCTCTACGATGAGGAGGTGCATGTACTCGCTCGCTCCGACATCAAGCAGATCCAGGACCTGGGCGGCCAGCAGGTGAATGTCGATGTCGAAGGCAGCGGCACCGCGATGACCGCATCATTGCTGTTCGATGCGCTCGGCATTCCCGTGCGGACGACGAATTTCGATCAGCCCGCGGCGCTCGAAAAGCTGAAACATGGCGATCTTGCCGCCATCGTGTACGTCACCGGTCAGCCTGGACGTCTGTTCACCAGTGTGACCAAGGATAGCGGGCTGCACTTCGTCGCGGTTCCTATGAACGAGACGTTGTTGGCAACTTATCTGCCGTCGGAGCTGACGCACGACTCCTATCCCAATCTGATCGATGGCGATGCGCCGGTTCCGACCGCGGCGGTCGGCTCGGTGATGGCGGTATTTGCATGGCAGCCTGGCAGCGACCGGTATGCCAAGGTTTCGCGTTTTGTCGATGCGTTCATTGCCAAATTTCCTCTGCTGCTACAGCCGCCCCGGCATCCGAAATGGAAGGACGTCAACCTTGCGGCTCGGGTCCCCGGATGGACACGGTTCGCTCCCGCCGAGGCGGCACTCACGCGTCAGGTGGTTGCGGGCAAGGATACCGGCCTGCTGCGGCCCCAGTTCGACACGTTTCTCCAGCGGGCTGGCGTCAACGGTGCGCTGACGGATGCGCAGAAGACGGCGTTGTTCCGTCAGTTCCTCGATTGGGATGCGCGCACTAAACCCGCTCGCTGAACCACGCCAATCACTGACCTGGAGGTTCAAACGGAATGGCCACCAATCCGCCGCCGGCTCACGGTTTCCATCATGTCGCGATCCGCGCGGTGGATTTCGATGCGACAGTCAAATTCTATACCGAGGCGCTCGGCTGCTCCGTCCATTATCAATTTTCAATCCCTGGACGTATCGATCGTGCGGCATTCCTCGATTTTGGTGACGGCCGCTACATCGAGGTGTTCGGCTCGGGTTCCACAGTGCAGTCGGAAGGCAGGCGCCGGCGTCCGGATGAAGAGGCCACCGAAGGCGCGCTGCTGCATTTCTGCCTGCGCGTCGCCGACGTGGAAGCGGCATATCAACAGGCACTGGCGGCGGGTGCCCTGCCACGCATCGAACCGCGCAAGGTTCAGCTTGGCGGCGGGTCGCCAGCGGAGGTGCACATCGCCTTCGTCACCGGGCTGAACGGCGAGGTGATCGAGTTCCTGAAGAGCGCGCAACTATAAGCGTGTGATGCGCAGCGCCGGTCAGCGCGCGCGGTAGTCCTCGACCACTGTACCGCTGGTCGCGAGTTCGGCCTCATGGCTGGGGTCACGCATCGTCTCTGCCAGCGCGGCGGTCTCCCATTCGCGCATCCCCGGTTGCGCCAGCATCCGCTCCACCCAGCCGCTGCCGGGCGTGCCCACATTCAGTCCGTAGGTGCGGACGCGGAATACGACCGGCGCGTAGAACGCGTCCGCCGCGGTGAATTCGGAACCCGCCAGAAATGGGCCACCGAAACGGGTCAGGCCTTCGGTCCAGAGTTCTGCGATCCGCGCGACGTCGCGCGTCAGCGCGGCACTGAACGGCTTCGGCTGCACGCGCACCCCGACGTTCATCGTGCAGCTGGAGCGCAGGGTACCGAAGCCGCCATGCATCTCGGCCACCGCCGACTGCGCCCAGCCGCGCGCGGCGTCATCCGCCGGCCATATGCCGGCATTGCGCTCGGCGAGGTATAGCGTGATGCCGAGCGAGTCCCACACTGTGCGTGGTCCGTCCAGCAGCACCGGCACCTGACCGGTCGGCGAGAACCGGCGGAATACGTCATAACCGTCTGTAGCTACGAACGGCTCTACACGATCGGCAAACGGTATGGCTCGCGCCCTCATCAGCAACCAGGGGCGCAGCGACCAGGACGAGTAGTTGCGATTGGCCGTGATCAGCGTGTAGCCCATGGCAAGCTCCGGAAACCGAGGCGCCTGATTACCGCAACAGTGCTGGCCGAGCCAGTGAGCGCCGGCGTCTCGGCTGCCCAGCGCCGTGCCAGCGTCGCGCACACCATGAGCTGGATCTGATGGAACAACATCAGCGGCAGCACGATCAGTCCGACTGACTGGCCGGCGAACAAGATGCTCGCCATCGGCAGGCCGCTCGCCAGGCTCTTCTTGGAACCGCAGAACACGATTGTGATGCGGTCGGCACGGCCGAAGCGAAATGCTCGGCTGACGAGGCTGGTTGCCAGCAGCACCGCACCGAGCAACGCCGCATCGACCAGGAACAGTGCCGCCATTTGGCGCAGGTCGAGTTGATGCCAGATGCCGTGAGTTACGCCTTCGCTGAACGCGACGTAGACGATCAGCAGGATGGAGCCGCGATCGATCACGCTGGTCAGCGCCTTGTGACGGCTGACCCAGGCACCGATGAGCGGCCGGGCAAGCTGGCCGGCGATGAACGGCAGCAGCAGCTGCACCACGATGTCGCCAATACCGCGCACCGAAAAGCCGCCATGCGCGCTGAGCAGCACGCCGGCAAGCAGCGGCGTCAGCAGGATGCCGAACAGGTTGGAAGCGGTGGCGGCGCAAAGGGCGGCCGCGACGTTGCCGCCGGCGATCGAGGTGAATGCGATCGAGGACTGCACGGTGGATGGCAGCAGGCACAGCATGAGCAACCCGCCCCACAGCGACGGCGTCAGCAGGCCAGGGGCAAGCGCGCGCAGAGCGAGCCCGAAGATCGGGAACAGCAGGAAGGTGCTGGCGAAGATCAGGGCATGCAGGTGCCAATGCCTTGCGCCTGCCAGCGCCGCCTGCGGAGCCAGGCGGGCGCCCTGCAGGAAAAACATCGCGGCGATCGCCGCGGTCCCCGCATCTTTGGCGAGGGTCATGCCGGCGCCCCGGGCGGGGAGCGCCGACGCCAACGCCACCATGCCGAGGATGCTGGCGATGTAAGGATCGATGTGAAGCCGGCGCAGCCACGTGTTCATGCCGCGAATATCCGGCCATCGGCGGTTATTGTGAAGCATGCTCATCGGCGTTATTATTATCGCTTATTGTGATGAGCAAGGCGGATGCTGGACCCGGTGCTGCTGGAGAGCTTTCTGGCCGTTGCGCAGGCCCGCAGCTTCAGCGAGGCAGGGCGGCGGCTCGGGCTGCGCCAGTCCACCATCAGCCAGCACATCCGTAAGTTGGAACAGGCAGCCGGACGCCGGCTGTTCGTGCGGGATACGCACTCGGTGGCCGCCACGGCAGACGGCGAGGCGATGGAGGGGTTCGCCCGTTCCATCCTTGAGGCGAACGAGCGGGCCAGCCGCTACTTCGCCGGATCGCAATTGCGGGGGCGGCTGCGGTTCGGTGCCTCAGAGGATTTCGTCAACTCGCGTCTGTCCGAGGTGCTGGCGGATTTCGTGCGTCTGCACCCGCTGGTCGACCTGGAATTGACGGTGGAGAAGAGCGCCGGGCTGTACCAGATGCTCGATGCCGGCGAGATCGATCTCGTGCTCTGCAAACGGCGGGCTGGCGACGAACGCGGTCAGCTGGTGTGGCGGGACCGGCTGGCGTGGATTGGCAGTGAGGCGGCGCGGATCGACCCGGCGCAACCGCTGCCGCTGATCCTTTATACGCCGCCGAGCATCACCCGCACCGCGGCGCTGGAGACGCTGGAGCGTGCCGGCCGGCCGTGGCGCATTGTCTGCTCAAGCGGCAGCCTCAGCGGGCTGCGCGCCGCCGCCTTGGCGGGGCTCGGCATCACCGTGCAGGCGCGCGGGCTGATGCCGGAGGGGCTGATGGAGATGCCGGCGGCCTACCGGCTGCCGGACCTTGGGGATGTCGAGTTCGTGGTGCTGGGGGCGGCGCGGCAGCAGCGTGGGCCGGCGGCGGAACTGGCGGGGGCAATCCTGGCGAACGGCGGCAGGCTGCAGCGGCGGGCTGGGTAGCCAAGCGTCAGCGCCGCGTCGCGCGGTCAGTCGGCCGCCGCGCCGTCAGCCACTCTATCGGTCTCGGCGCCGGAGCCGCCGAACAACTCGGGTCCGCCGTTTTCGATGAAATCGCTGATGAAACCGGGGATCTCATGAGCCGGGCGCGGCTCGGTCACAAAGTAGCCCTGGATCTCGGTGCAATTCTCCTCGCGGAGCAGGCGGAACTGCTGAGCGGTCTCCACACCCTCGGCGGTCGCGGTGATGCCCAGGCTGCCGCACATGCCGGCAACGGCACGGATGATGGCCGCGCAGTCCGCCCTCTTGCCAAGCCCTTTGACGAAACTCTGGTCGATCTTGATCTTGTCGAACGGGAAGCTTCGCAAATAGCTGAGTGAAGAGAAGCCGGTGCCGAAGTCATCCATCGAGATACTGACGCCAAGTGCCTTCAGTTGATGCAGCATTGACAATGCGGCGTCGAACTCCTGGACCATCACTGACTCGGTGATCTCCAGCTCAAGCCGAGAGGGATCGATGCCTGATTCGTCCAGCGAACGGGTCACCGCTTCGACCAGCTTGCGGTTGCGGAATTGCACAGCGGAGATGTTGACCGCGACCTTGAGCGGTTCCGCCCAGGACTGAGCATGCTGACATGCGGTGTGCAGCACCCACTCGCCGATCGGGATTATCAGGCCGGTCTCTTCGGCAAGGGGAATGAACTTGCTGGGAGGAATGAGGCCTTGCCGCGGATGCCGCCAGCGCAGCAATGCTTCAAATCCGCTGATCTGCTTGTGTTGCAGATTGACCTGTGCCTGGAAGTACAGCTCGAACTCATGGTTCGCGACTGCCCGGCGCAGATCCAGCTCCAGTTCCCGGCGCGCCTTCATGAGCGCGTCCATCTTCGGTTCGAAGTAGCGGAACCGATTCCGACCGTCGCTCTTGGCCTGGTACAGCGCGATATCCGCACTCTTGAGCAAGGTATCCGGATCGGCACCGTCATCGGGTGCGATGGCAATGCCGATGCTGGTGCCGATGACCATGTGATGCCCGGCGACGTCGAACGGCTGGCCCAGTTCGTGCAGAAGCCGGTCGGCGAGCGCGGTAGACTCTCCAGAGTTATCCAGACTGCTTTGAACGATCGCGAATTCATCGCCGCCCAGCCGGGCGACGGTATCGGTTTGCCGTACCATGCCGCGCAGGCGCTCGGTCACCGCCTTCAACAGGGCGTCGCCGACAGGATGGCCGAGGGTATCGTTCACCTCCTTGAACCGATCGAGATCAAGACACAGAACAGCGCAACGTCCGCCGCGCGCCACTCTGTGCAAGGCGTCTTCCAGGCGCTGGCGGAACAGCACGCGGTTCGGCAGGTCGGTCAGCGGATCATGCATTGCCATATGGGCAATGCGTACTTCGGCAAGGCGCTGTTCCGTGACATCGGTGAACGTGTCCACGAAGCCGCCCGCGGGCAACGGCTCGTGCGTGACATTGATGATGCGGCCACTCGATAGTTCCATGGTCAGGGCACCCGGGGTCCGTCGCGCCGCGAGTTCCAGCAACTCCGACGCAGCAGGATCCTCGCATTGGTCCGACACAAGCGAGAACAGCGGGCTGCCGTTCAGCAAGTCGGCCATCGATTGCCCGGGCAGGGCGGACCCGGTGGGCAAGTGGAAAAGATCGCGGAAGCGCTGATTGCTGACGATCAATCGCCCGTCGGCACCAAACATGCACAGGCCCTGGGACATATTGCCCAACGCCACTTCCAGCCGCTCACTCTGTTCGCGCTCCAGCTTTTGCGCGGCACGAAGGCGTTCCTGGTTCTGACGCAGCGCCTCGAATGTGCTGGCGCCGCGCAGGATGTAGCGAACACGCTGGATCAGGATCGGCCAGTTGATCGGCTTGGTGATGAAATCGGTGGCGCCCGCTTCATAGGCACGCGTTATCGACTCCCTGTCTTCGAGGCCGGTCGCCATCAAAATCGGAATGTGTTGTGTTTCCGGTTGCCGGCGCAGGGCACGGCACAATTCGAAGCCGTCCATGTTTGGCATCATGGCATCGACGACGAGCAGCGACGGCACCATCTCTGCGGACTGCCGGCATGCGCTCAGCCCATCTTCAGCCTCGATGACGGCGAAGCCATCGTCCTCCAGTGTGGCCCGCATGATCGTGCGCACCACCGGATCGTCATCGACGATCAGGATTGAAACAGCCTGCTCGGTGAATGCCGTCAGGTCAGCAAGCGGATTGCCGCTGCCGGTCCAATGCTGATCCATTGCGTTTGGCTCAGGCGAGAACATGCATTTCTTTGGCGATCGCCTGCAACCGTTCGATTGCCGCGGTCACCCCATGATCGAGGTCCTCCATCAACGGACGCACGGCGGCGACGTTGGACTGACGGGCCAGAGCCTCGATCTGCGCGCAATGCTTGGCGAGCTGGGTGACACCCAGGGCGCCGGAACTTGACTTCAGGCTGTGTGCCGCCCGCCATAACTCTTCCGCATCACCGCTTTCGAAGCTTGCTCGCATGGTCTGCGCGAGCGATGGCGCGACATCGACAAAGCATGCCACGGCGCGTCCAAGCGGCGAGTTTCCATTTGGCCGTGTGAGTGCGCGCAGCCGGTCAAGCACGCTCATGTCGATCACGCTGCCGATGTTGGCTGGTGCTTGCGCCGTGCCCGCCGGCGCATCGTCAGCTTTGCCGCCATGCTCGTCCGCGGGCTTCGACGGAGCGCACCACGGCGACAGCGTGTCGGCCAACTGCTGCTCGTCGAATGGCTTGATCAGGAATCCATCCATCCCGGCGCTGAAGCATTTGTCACGGACATCGCTGAGCGCATGCGCCGTCAAGGCAATGATAGGTATGCGCGGCCGCACCACCGACAGACTGCCGGATCGATCGAGGGACGCTGCCTCGAGTTCGCGGATGCGGCGAGTTGCCGCGATGCCGTCCATGACTGGCATCTCGCAGTCCATCAGGATCAGATCGAATTGCTCCTTGGCAAACAGCTGCGCGGCGATCTGTCCGTTGGAGGCGCTGACAACGTGGCAACCCAATGCTTCGAGCATGCCCAACGCCACCTCCTGATTCACGGCGTTGTCTTCCGCCACCAGGATCCGCGCTGTGTATTTTGTCTGCGTGGTCTGTTTGCCTTCGCGCGCGGACCGGGCCGCGACGTTGCATGCCGTGCCGTTGGAGGCGATCGACACAAGCGCATTGAACAGTTCCGAAGGCCGTACTGGTTTCGGCAGAATTGCCGCGGCGCCAATCCGGTCGAGGCTGGTATCGCTAACAAAGGTGTCCAGGCTGACAAGCAGAACCAGTTCAATCGGCCGCTTACCAGACGTGGCCCGCACGGCCCGAACGAATTCGGGCGCGCGCGATCCCAGGCATTTCATATCGAGAATAGCGACGTCGAACGGTCCATCGGCGCCGCCGCCAGCAGCCAATGCGGTTTCCGCTTCCGAGATGGTGTGCACGACCTGGGCATCGATCTGCCAGTTGGCGAGGTAGACCGAGATGACGAGGGAACTGGCCGCGTTGCCGTCCAGCACCAGGGCACGCAGTGTGCGTGGCAGATGTTGGCGCGGGTGCGGTGGCTGCTCGCCATGCGGTGCGGCCTTGCAGCGGGTGGTAAACCTGAAGCAGGACCCTTGACCGACTTCGCTTTCCATCGAAACGGTGCCACCCATCAGTTCAACCAGCTGACGAGTGATCGAGAGACCGAGTCCGGAACCGCCGCGCGCGCGGGTCATGGAACTGTCAACCTGATGGAAGGATTCGAATATCAGCGAGCATTCATCGGCTGCGATGCCGATGCCGGTATCCTCGACAGCGCAGCTGAGAATCACTTCGTCGGGCCCGCTGGGCAGCGTCGTGATCTTGACCACGACCTCGCCCGCCTCGGTGAACTTGACGGCGTTGCCGACCAGATTGACCAGGATCTGACGCAACCGCACCGGATCGCCGATCACGTGCGTGGGCACATCCTCGGAAACGAAATAGACGAATTCGAGCCCCTTGTTGGCGCAACGCTCGGAGAACAGATCGGCGAGCTCGGCAATGGCTTCGCGCGGCTCGAACATGACGGCCGAGAGTTCCAGTTTCCCGGCTTCGATCCTGGCGAAGTCGAGAATGTCGTTGATGATGCCGAGCAGCGCCTGGCCGGAACGGACCACGTTATCCACCAGGCGCCGTTGCCGCGTGTTCAGGGCGGTGGACGTGAGCAAATGGGCCATGCCAAGCACGCCGTTCATCGGCGTGCGGATTTCGTGGCTCATCGTCGCGAGAAACTGCGACTTCGCCAGGTTGGCGGCCTCTGCCTGCTCGCGTGCACGGACCAGCTCGGTCTCTGCCCGCTTGCGTTCCGTGATGTCGCGCACGATCACGGTGAAGAACACCTCGCCGCCGCTTTGCACCTCGCTCAGCGCAAGCTCGGCCGGGAACTGGCTGCCGTCCTTGCGGACCCCGCTCCGTTCATGCCCGACCATGATCCGCTCGCCGCCGAGTTGACCGAGCAACCCGCTGACGCCGGAACCCTGCGATCCGGGCAGCAGGATCGCGATGTCGGCGCCGGCGATCTCGTGCGGCGCGTAGCCAAAAATGCGCTGTGCGCCGGAGCTCCACTGCTCGATGCGGCCGGTACGATCCATGGTGATGATGGCGTCCGCGACGGCGTCGAAAATCGCCTGTAGCCGTGCCCGCCCGCTCTTGGCCTCCTGCTCGAGGGTCAGGCGGCGGGCAATTTCGAGCGACAATCCGGACGCCAGTTCCCATTGACGCCCGGCGACCGAGCTGACCAGGGCAATCGCGGCGATAAGCACCGAGATCATCGTGATGAGCGCGGCCAGCAGCGACGGCGGCATGATCGCCGCGTGGAGGAATACGCCTGTCAGCGGATAGAACACGGACGCCTGCATGGCGGTGTAGTGCATGCCGGATACGGCCAGGCCGAGGATCACCGCGGCGATCAGGGTCGCTGCGGTATCGGACGGCAGAAACCGGCGAAGCTGGAAGCGCGCCTGCAATGCGACGAAGGCGAGCGCCACGGCGACGACCACCGAAACGGCGACCAGCCCCGGTTGGTAACGGAGCACGGCATCTGGCTGCATGGCCGCCATACCGGCATAATGCATGGCACCGATGCCGGCGCCGATAAGGACGCCCCCCGCCAACAGGCGCACCGGCCCGGGGTCACTGACGCGGCTGATGACCCGCAGCGCCACCCCGCTGGCGATGATGCCCGGGATCATCGACAGCATCGTGCCGAGCGGGTCGTAGGAGACGCCGCACGGCAGCGAGAACGCCAGCATACCGATGAAGTGCATGGCCCATATGCCGCCGCCCATGCTGAGCGCGCCGGCGCCGGCCCAGGCCCAGCGGAGCCGCCAGGACTGGGCGTTGACCATGCGGGATGAGATCGATAGGGCAACGAAGGCGGCCAGGATGGCGATGGAGACCGACGTGGCCACCAGCCACGGCTCATAGCGGCCGTGATAGGGCACCACCGCGTTCATCGCCTGGAAGATGCGCGGGAAATCCCAGTCCACGCCGCCACTCCGCCCGTTAACTGTTAGAGGGCAGACAAATCACGCCACCGATTACGGGCCAGCTACAGTTTGGCCTGGGCGGGGCCTGTCAGGCCGGCGGATTTGTTCTTTCCGGTGGCTGTGTGACCGCCCGGCCCCCCGCTTGACTCGCCCCACCCCCACCACTAGGTTCCGCCCCCTCTGGCCGACCCGGTAACCACCCCGGGCAGCCGTCGTTTGCAGGCCGAACTCGCGTGCGGCGCCGCCTCCGGGGACCCCGGCGGGCCCAGGCCGCGGGCTAACGACCCCGCAGGATGGGATGACCCCAGCCGGCGGGCTATGCCTGTCAGACGATGGCCGCCACGGCCGAACGATGTGAAAGAGGCGCGATGCCGACGATCAACCAGCTCATCGCCCAGGGGCGCGAGCGACAGAAGACCCGGAACACGGTGCCTGCGCTGCAGGGCTGCCCGCAGAAGCGCGGCGTCTGCACGCGCGTCTATACAACGACGCCGAAGAAGCCGAACTCGGCGCTGCGCAAGGTCGCCAAGGTGCGGCTGACCAACGGCTACGAGGTCGTGTCGTACATTCCGGGCGAGGGGCACAACCTGCAGGAACACTCGGTGGTGCTGATCCGCGGCGGCCGCGTGAAGGACCTGCCCGGCGTGCGTTACCATATCCTGCGCGGCGTGCTCGACACGCAGGGCATCGCCAAGCGCCGCCAGCGCCGTTCGCTGTACGGCGCCAAGCGGCCGAAGTAAGGAGAAGCGCGATGTCCCGCCGCCGCCGCGCTGTCAAACGCGAGATCCTGCCGGACGCCAAGTTCGGCGACGTCGTGATCAGCCGGTTCATGAATTCGCTGATGTACGACGGCAAGAAATCGGTCGCCGAGGGCGCTGTGTATGCCGCGCTCGATGTGCTGAAGCGCCGAGGCGGCGCGCAGGCCGATCCGGTGCGGATGTTCCATGAGGCACTGGATAACGTGAAGCCGGCGGTGGAAGTCCGTTCGCGCCGCGTCGGTGGCGCCACCTATCAGGTGCCGGTCGAAGTCCGCACGGAGCGCCGTCAGGCGCTGGCGATCCGCTGGATCATCGACGCCGCCCGCAAGCGCGGCGAACATACGATGGAAGATCGGCTCTCGAATGAGCTGCTGGATGCGGTGAACAACCGCGGCGCGGCAGTGAAGAAGCGTGAAGACACCCATCGGATGGCAGAGGCGAACAAGGCCTTCAGCCACTACCGTTGGTGAACTGACCTAACCGGAGACAAAGACGATGGCCAAGGCGAAATTCGCGCGCACCAAGCCGCACTGCAACGTCGGTACGATCGGTCACGTGGACCATGGCAAGACCACGCTGACCGCTGCCATCACCAAGGTGCTGGCGAAGACCGGCGGTGCGACGTTCACCGCGTACGACCAGATCGACAAGGCGCCGGAAGAGAAGGCGCGCGGCATCACCATCGCCACGGCGCACGTGGAATATGAGACCTCGAAGCGCCATTACGCGCATGTCGATTGCCCCGGCCACGCCGACTACGTGAAGAACATGATCACTGGCGCGGCGCAGATGGACGGTGCGATCCTGGTGGTGTCCGCCGCTGACGGCCCGATGCCGCAGACCCGCGAGCATATCCTGCTGGCCCGCCAGGTCGGCGTGCCGGCGCTCGTCGTCTACCTCAACAAGGTTGATATGGTGGATGATCCGGAGCTGCTCGAACTGGTTGAGCTGGAAGTGCGGGAACTGCTGTCGTCCTATCAGTTCCCGGGCGACGATATCCCGATCATCAAGGGCTCGGCGCTGTGCGCGCTGGAAGATCGCGAACCCGACATGGGCGAGAAGTCCATCATGGAACTGATGGAAGCGGTCGACAGCTACATTCCGCAGCCGCAGCGCGCGACGGACCGGCCGTTCCTGATGCCGGTGGAAGACGTGTTCTCGATCTCGGGCCGTGGCACCGTGGCGACCGGGCGCGTCGAGCGTGGCGTGATCAAGGTCGGCGAGGAAGTCGAAATCGTCGGCATCCGCGCGACGCAGAAGACCGTGGTCACGGGCGTTGAAATGTTCCGCAAGCTGCTGGACCAGGGTGAGGCCGGCGACAATATCGGCGCGCTGCTGCGCGGCACCAAGCGCGAGGACATCGAGCGTGGTCAGGTGCTGGCGAAGCCAGGCTCGATCACGCCGCACACCAAGTTCAAGGCCGAGGCGTATATCCTGACGAAGGAAGAAGGCGGCCGTCATACGCCGTTCTTCACCAACTATCGTCCGCAGTTCTACTTCCGCACCACCGACGTGACCGGTGTCGTGCAGTTGCCGGAAGGCACGGAAATGGTGATGCCGGGCGATAACGTGTCGATGGACGTCGAGCTGATCGCGCCGATCGCCATGGATGATGGGCTGCGCTTCGCCATTCGCGAAGGCGGCCGTACGGTTGGCGCGGGCGTCGTCGCAAGCATCACGGCCTAGCGGCAGAAAGCGGCACCGGCGCTCCTCGGCAACGAGGGGCGCCGGTGGCGTTTACGGGGGACCCGGAAGTACCTGATGGCGATGGACAACCAGAATATCCGCATCAGGCTCAAGGCCTACGATCACCGCGTGCTGGACAACAGCACGAAGGAAATCGTCAACACGGCCAAGCGCACCGGTGCCCAGATCCGCGGACCGATCCCTCTGCCGACGCATATCGAGCGGTTCACGGTCAACCGCTCGCCGCACGTCGATAAGAAAAGCCGCGAGCAGTTCGAAATCCGCACCCACCGGCGGTTGCTCGACATCGTCGAGCCGACGCCACAGACGGTGGATGCACTGATGAAGCTCGACCTCGCGGCCGGCGTCGACGTCGAGATCAAGATCTGAAGCGATGGCAACGATGCGAACCGGATTGCTCGCCAAGAAGCTGGGGATGACCCGCATCTTCCAGGATGACGGCACGCACGTGCCGGTGACCGTGCTGCATCTCGATGGATTGCAGGTGGTCGCGCAGCGCACCGAGGAGAAGGACGGCTATACCGCGGTCCAGCTGGGCTGGGGCAAGGCCAAGGTGAAGAACGTGTCGCAGCCGAACCGCGGCCACTTCGCCAAGGCGAAGGTGGAGCCCAAGGCGAAGCTGGCGGAGTTCCGCGTCGCCTCCGACGCTTTGCTGGAGCCGGGTGCGACTTTGTCGGCAGCGCATTTCGTCGCCGGCCAGCGCGTCGATGTGTGCGGCACCACGCAAGGCAAGGGCTTTGCCGGCGGCATGAAGCGCTGGAACTTCTCCGGCCTTGAGGCCAGCCACGGCGTGTCGATCAGCCATCGCAGCCTGGGTTCCACCGGCAACCGGCAGGACCCGGGCAAGACCTTCAAGAACAAGAAAATGGCCGGCCACCTGGGCGTCGAGCGTGTGACCACTTTGAACCTCGTGGTCGCGGCGGTGGACGTTGAGAAGGGCCTGTTGATGATCAGGGGCGCGGTGCCTGGCTCGAAAGGCGGCTATGTGCTGGTGCGCGACGCGGTGAAGCGCGCGCGTCCGGCGGATGCGCCCTATCCGGCGGCACTGGCCGAAGCGCAGGCGAGCTGAACGATGCAGATCGAAATCACCACGCTCGACAAGACCAGCGCCGGCAGCGCCGAACTGCCGGACGAGATTTTCGCGACGGTGCCGCGGGCCGACATCATGGCGCGCGTGGTGCACTGGCAGTTGGCCAAGCGCCGCGCCGGCACGCACAAGACCAAGGGGCTGAGCGAAGTCTCCGGCACGACGAAGAAGCCGTACCGGCAGAAGGGAACCGGCAATGCGCGGCAGGGCAGCCTGCGCGCGCCGCAGTTCCGTGGCGGCGGCATCGTGCACGGCCCGGTTCCGCATTCGCACGCCTACAGCCTGAACAAGAAGGTGCGCCGGCTCGGCCTGATCTCGGCGCTGTCGCAGAAGCAGGTGGACGGCAAGTTGGTCGTGCTGGACGCCGCCAGCGGTGCGACGAAGACCAGCGAACTGGCGAAGCGGTTGAAGACGCTGGGCTGGGGTTCGGTGCTGTTCGTCGATGGCACGGTCGATGCTGGCTTCCTGCGCGCCAGCCGCAACATTCCGGGCGTCGACGTGCTGCCGACGGTTGGCGCGAACGTCTACGACATCCTGAACCACGACGTGCTGGTGATCACCACCGCCGGGATCGAGGGATTGAAGCAGCGGCTCAATCCGAAGACCAACGGAGCGGCGGCATGAGCAAGGCAAAGCTCTCGCGAGAGGCGATGTATCAGATCATCCGTTCGCCGGTGGTCACCGAGAAGGCGACGCTGCTGTCCGAGCATGGCCAGTTCGTGTTCCGCGTCGCGCTGAAGGCGACCAAGCCGGAGATCAAGGCGGCGGTCGAAGGGTTGTTCGGCGTGACCGTGCTGACGGTGAACACGCTGGTGCAGAAGGGCAAGACCAAGCGGTTCAAGGGTCGTCCTGGCAGCCGCTCCGATGTGAAGAAGGCATTCGTGAAGCTGGCCGCCGGCCAGTCGATCGATTTCACCACGGGCCTCGCATAACATGGCACTGAGACAATTCAATCCAGTCACGGCGAGCCTGCGCGGCACGGTACTGATCAACCGTTCCGAGCTGTGGAAGGGCAAGCCGGTCAAGGGGCTCACCGAAGGCAAGACCGGCACCGGTGGGCGCAACAATCACGGCCGCATCACCAGCCGCTTCATGGGCGGCGGGCACAAGCAGGCGTATCGCTATGTCGATTTCAAGCGCCGCAAGTTCGACGTGCCGGCGACGGTGGAACGGCTGGAGTACGATCCGAACCGCAGCGCCTTCATCGCGCTGCTGAAGTACCGGGACGGCGAACTGGCGTACATCATCGCGCCGCAGCGTTTGCGCGCCGGCGACAGCGTGGTGTCCGGTCAGCGCGCGGATATCAAGCCAGGCAATGCGATGCCGATGGCGGTGATCCCGGTCGGCACGATCATCCACAACATCGAGATGAAGCCGGGCGCCGGCGGCAAGATCGCGCGCGCCGCGGGGACCTATGCGCAGCTTGTCGGCAAGGACGCTGGCTGGGCGCAGATCAAGTTGATGTCGGGCGAGCTTCGCATCGTGCGTGCCGAATGCATGGCGTCCATTGGCGCCGTGTCCAACCCCGACAACATGAACCAGAAGATCGGCAAGGCCGGCCGTTCGCGTTGGCTGGGCAAGCGTCCGCACAACCGCGGCGTGGTGATGAACCCGGTCGATCATCCGCTCGGCGGCGGCGAAGGCCGCAGTTCTGGTGGCCGCCATCCGGTGACGCCGTGGGGCAAGCCCACCAAGGGCTACAAGACGCGCAGCAACAAGCGGACGGACAGCATGATCATCCGCCGCCGCAACAAGGGCAAGTAAGATGGCGCGTTCCGTCTGGAAGGGTCCGTTCGTCGATGGCTACCTGCTCAACAAGGCAGAGACGTCGCGCGCATCGGGCCGCAACGAGATCATCCGCATCTGGTCGCGCCGCTCGACGATACTGCCTCAGTTCGTCGGCCTGACCTTCGGGGTTTACAACGGCCACAAGTTCCTGCCGGTGCAGGTGAACGAGAACATGGTGGGGCACAAGTTCGGCGAGTTCTCGCCGACGCGCACCTTTACCGGTCACTCCGGCGACAAGAGGGCGAAGCGGTCATGAGCAAGCCAAGTCATCCGCGGCTTCTCGCGGATACCGAGGCGCAGGCCATCGTGTCGAACCTGCGTGTCAGCCCACGCAAGCTGAACCTGGTTGCCGGCATGATCCGCAATCTGCCGGCGCAACAGGCGGTGGCAACGCTGACCTTCTCCAAGCGGCGCATCGCTCAGCAGGTGAAGAAAGCGTTGGAGAGCGCGATCGCCAACGCCGAGAACAATCACCAGCTCGACGTCGATCGGCTGGTGGTGTCGCGCGCCGAAGTCGGGCGTTCGATCGTGATGCGCCGCTTCCACGCGCGCGGCCGCGGCCGTGCGTCCCGCGTCGAGAAGTGGTTCAGCCATCTGAAGATCGTCGTCGCCGAACGAGCACAGGAAGTCGGAGGCCGCATAATGGGTCACAAGGTCAATCCGGTCGGGCTTCGCCTCGGCATCAACCGCACCTGGGACAGCCGCTGGTTCGCCGGCGATGACTATTCCAAGCTGTTGCACGATGACCTGAAGCTGCGCGGCCATCTCCGCAAGAAGCTGCACGGCGCCGGTGTTTCGCGCGTGGTGATCGAGCGCCCGGCGAAGAAGCCGCGCGTGACGATCTATGCGGCGCGGCCGGGCGTGGTGATCGGCAAGAAGGGCCAGGATATCGAGGTGCTGAAGCGGGACCTCAGCAAGATGGCCGATGCCGAGGTGGCGTTGAACATCGTGGAGATCCGCAAGCCGGAGATCGACGCGACGCTGGTGGCGGAAAATATCGCGCAGCAGCTCGAACGCCGCGTGGCATTCCGCCGTGCAATGAAGCGCGCGGTGCAATCGGCGATGCGGCTTGGCGCACAAGGCATCCGCATCAACTGCGGTGGCCGGCTGGGTGGCGCGGAAATCGCCCGGGTGGAGTGGTATCGTGAAGGCCGCGTGCCGCTGCACACGTTGCGCGCCGATATCGATTTCGGTGAGGCGACGGCGAAGACCACCTACGGCACGTGCGGCGTCAAGGTCTGGGTATTCAAGGGCGAGATCCTGGCGCACGACCCGTTGGCGCAGGACCGCCGCGCCGCCGAACAGGCGCCACAGCGCTGAGGAACTGAGACATGCTGCAACCGAAGCGCACCAAGTTCCGCAAGGCGCACAAGGGCCGCATCCATGGCAATGCCAAGGGTGGGTTCTCGCTGACCTTCGGCACCTATGGGCTGAAGGCGATGGAGCCGGAGCGACTGTCCGCGCGGCAGATCGAAGCAGCGCGGCGCGCCATCACCCGCGCGATGAAGCGCACTGGCCGCGTGTGGATCCGCATCTTCCCCGATGTGCCGGTGTCGATAAAGCCGGCGGAAGTGCGCATGGGTTCAGGCAAGGGCTCGCCGGAATTCTGGGTCTGCCGTGTCGCACCGGGCCGCATCATGTTCGAGATCGATGGCGTTCCTCCCGACCTGGCGCGCGAGGCGCTGACGCTCGGTGCGGCGAAGCTGCCGATACGTACCAAATTCGTCGCCCGCATCGGAGATTCGTGATGGCCAACAAGGCGGTGGATGTGCGCGCGAAGACGCCGGACGAGCTCAACACGATGCTGCTCGATCTGCGCAAGGAGCAGTTCAATCTGCGGTTCCAGCGCGCCGGTGGTCAGCAGGAAGGTGTTGCGCGGGTGCGCGAGGTGCGGCGCCAGATCGCGCGGGTGAAAACCATTATGGTGGAGAAACAACACTCCACCGCGAAGTCGTAAGGAGAACGGCGCGATATGCCAAAGCGCGTCCTGACCGGCCGGGTCACGAGTGACAAGATGGACAAGACCGTCACGGTCCTGGTCGATCGTCGCGTCATGCATCCGCTGTACAAGAAGTTCATCCGCCGCTCGAAGAAGTATGCGGCGCATGACCAAGCCAATCTGTGCAAGATCGGCGACCTGGTGCGCATCGAGGAGTGCCCGCCGATCAGCAAGCGCAAGACCTGGCTGGTGGTCGAGCGCAATGGACTGCCCGTCGGGGGCGAGGCAATGAAGGAAGGAGCGGCGGCATGATCAGTGTCGAGACCAACCTGGAAGTTGCCGACAACTCCGGTGCGCGCCGCGTGCAGTGCATCAAGGTGCTGGGCGGATCGAAGCGCAAGACGGCGTCCGTGGGTGATGTGATCGTGGTGTCGATCAAGGAAGCGATCCCGCGTGGCAGGGTGAAGAAGGGCGACGTGCACCAGGCGGTGATCGTGCGCACCGCGTTCCCGGTGCGGCGCGGCGACGGCAGCGCGATCCGCTTCGACCGCAATGCGGCGGTGCTGATCAACAAGCAGCTAGAGCCGATCGGCACGCGCATTTTCGGACCGGTGGTGCGCGAGCTGCGGGCACGCAAGTTCACCAAGATCATGTCGCTGGCGCCGGAGGTTCTGTGATGGCGGCGCGCATTCGCAAGGGCGATACGGTCGTGGTGATCACCGGCGTCAACAAGGGGCGCCGCGGCGAGGTGTTGCGGGTTATGCCGAAGGCCGAGCGCGCGGTGGTGCAGGGCGTGGCAATGGCGACGCGGCACGTGAAGCCGCGCGGCATGCAGGAACCTGGCGGGCTGCGTCAGCAGGAGGCCGCCATCCATCTGTCCAACCTGATGCTGGTCGATCCGCGCAGCGAGAAGCCGACGAAGGTTGGGTTCCGCACGTTGGACGATGGGCGAAAGGTGCGCGTCGCGAAAGTGACTGGCGAAGTGATCGAGAACTGAGATGAGCGGATCGAAGAACCAGCCAAAGGGTAAGGGTTCCGCGCCAAAGGGCGGCGGTGGTGGTGGCGGCGGCAGCAATCGCGGTGCCGGCCCGGCGCCTTCGCGGGCGGATGCGCGCGCCGAGCGGCAGCGCTCGGCGCAGGCGGCAGCAGGCGGCGAAGCGGTACAGGCGTCGCCGTCGGAGATGCCACGCTTCCAGAAGCGCTACCTGGAAGAGGTGCGCAGCAAGCTGCAGCAGGAGTTCGGCTACACCAACCCGATGCAGGTGCCGAAGCTCGAGAAAATCGTCATCAACATGGGCGTCGGCGAAGCGACCGGCGATCAGAAGAAGCTGGATGCGGCGGTTGACGAGATGACCGCGATCTCTGGCCAGAAGCCGGTGAAGACGCTGGCGAAGAAGGCGATCGCCGGTTTCAAGATCCGCAAGGGTTTGCCAATCGGCTGCAAGGTGACGCTGCGCAAGGCGCGCATGTACGAGTTCCTTGACCGGCTGGTCACCATTGCGCTGCCGCGCGTGCGCGACTTCCGTGGCATCGCCGGCAAAGGCTTCGACGGCCGCGGCAACTTCGCCATGGGTATGAAGGAACAGATCGTTTTCCCGGAGATCAACTACGACCGGGTGGAATCGGTGCGTGGGATGGACATTCAGTTCGTCACCACGGCCAGAACGGACGCGGAAGCGAAGGCGCTGCTGAAGGCCTTCGATCTGCCGTTCGCCAACTGAGGAATTCGGGATGGCCAAGACCTCGCAGGTCAATCGCAACGAGCGGCGCGCGCGGATGGCGAAGCGCGACAAGGCAAAGCGCGGCGCGCTGAAGGCGATCATGATGGACCGTACGTTGCCGGTGGAGGATCGCTTCAATGCGACGCTGAAGCTGGCGCAGATGCCGCGCAACAGCTCGCAGGTGCGCGTCCGGCTGCGCTGCGAACTGACCGGCCGGTCGCGCGGCAACTACCGCAAATTCAAGCTGTGCCGCATCAAGCTGCGCGATCTGGCCAACCAGGGACAAATCCCCGGCATGGTCAAGGCGAGCTGGTAACGGAGGGAACGGGCAGATGGCAGTTTCCGATCCCCTGGGCGATATGCTGACACGCATCCGCAATGCGCAGCGGGCTCGCCATGCAAGCTGCATGGCGCCGGCCTCAAAGCTGCGCGCCAATGTGCTGGATGTCCTCAGGCGCGAAGGGTTCATCCGCGGCTTCGAGGCGCACGAGCTGCGTCCCGGCGTGGCGGAGCTCCGCATCGAGCTGAAGTACAACGAGGGCGAACCGGTGATCAAAGAGATCACGCGGATTTCGAAGCCAGGACGGCGGGTCTATTCGAAGATCAAGGAACTGCCGCGGGTCTATGCGGGCCTTGGCATTTCCATCCTGTCCACGCCTCGCGGCGTGATGAGCGATGCAGAAGCGCGCGCTGCCAATGTTGGCGGCGAAGTGCTCTGCCGCGTGTTCTGACGGAGGCGGCGATGTCGCGCGTCGGCAAGTATCCGGTCGAAATTCCGCAGGGCGTGGAGGTGGCGGTCGCTGGCCGGCTGCTGACCGCCAAAGGCAAGCTGGGCGAGCTGAAGCTGGCGTTGACCGAGCGGGTGGATGCCGCGGTCGATGGTAACAAGGTGACGGTGACGCCACGCAGCCAGGCGACGCAGGATCGCATGATGTGGGGCACGACACGCGCGCTGGTTGCCAGCATGGTGCGAGGCGTCTCTGCTGGCTATGTGAAATCGATGGAGATCACCGGCACCGGCTATCGCGCCGCGGTGCAGGGCAAGAACCTCGAGTTGGCCTTGGGCTATTCGCATCCGGTCGTCTATCCGATCCCTGACGGCATCAAGATCACCTGCGAGCGCCCCACGGCGATCAAGGTGGAAGGCGTGGACAAGCGTCTGGTCGGACAGGTCGCGGCGGAGATCCGCGCGTTCCGCGGGCCGGAGCCCTACAAGGGCAAAGGCATCCGCTACTCGGACGAGCAGATCCGGCGGAAGGAAGGGAAGAAGAAGTGAGCACGCTGCAGGATCTGCGCACGCGGCGGCGGGAGCGGCTGCGCTTCCAGTTGCGGCACAAGTCGGGCGGCCGGCCGCGGCTGTCGGTATTCCGTTCGGGCAAGCACATCTACGCCCAGGTGATCGACGATGCGCAGGGGCGCACGCTGGCCGCGGCGTCGTCGCTCGACAAGACGCTGCGCGGATCGATCAAGACCGGAGCCGACAAGTCGGCCGCGGCAGCGGTTGGCAAGCTGGTGGCCGAGCGTGCGGTGGCGGCGGGCATCAAGGAAGTGGTGTTCGATCGCGGTGCTTACCTTTACCACGGCCGCGTCAAGGCGCTGGCCGACGCCGCCCGCGAGGGCGGGCTGGCGTTCTGAAGGACTGACACATGGCACGTGAAGCAAGAGAAGGTGGCGGCCGCCGGCGCGATCGCGACCAGGACCGCGAAGACGACGGCCTGATCGACAAGCTGGTCACGATCAACCGCGTGGCGAAGGTGGTAAAGGGTGGGCGCCGCTTCGCTTTCGCCGCACTTGTGGTGGTGGGCGATCAGAAGGGCCGCGTCGGCTACGGCGCCGGCAAGGCGCGTGAGGTGCCCGAGGCGATCCGCAAGGCGACCGAGCGTGCCAAGCGCGGCATGATCCGGGTGCCGATGAAGGAAGGCCGCACGCTGCATCACGACATCGAAGGCCGCTACGGCGCCGGCAAGGTGGTGCTGCGCACCGCCGTGGCGGGTACCGGCATCATCGCGGGCGGTCCGCTGCGGGCGGTGTTCGAGACGCTGGGTATCGGCGACGTGGTGGCCAAGTCGCTGGGCAGCCGCAATCCGCACAACATGGTCAAGGCGACGTTCGCGGCGCTGGAGCGCTGCGCCTCGCCGCGATCGGTGGCGAACCGGCGCGGCAAGAAGGTGTCGGAGCTGTTCCGCCGCGATCAGCCGCCGTCAACCCAGGAGACGGCCAGTGCCTAAGCTGCGCGTAACGCAGACCGCGTCTCCGCTCGGGCGCAAGCCCGGCCAGAAGGAGACGCTGGTCGGTCTTGGCTTGAACAAGATGCGGCGGACGCGCGAGCTGGAAGATACTCCGGCAGTGCGCGGCATGATCCGCAAGGTGGCCCACCTCGTGAAGGTGGAGAAGCAGACATGAAGATGAACGAACTGCGCGACAATCCTGGCGCGCGCCTGAAGTCGAAACGCCTTGGGCGGGGAATTGGCTCGGGCAAGGGCAAGACGTCGGGCAAGGGCGTGAAGGGCCAGTTGGCACGCACCGGCGTGTCGATGAATGGCTTTGAAGGCGGCCAGATGCCGATATTCCGGCGGCTGCCGAAGCGCGGGTTCACCAACCTGTTCCGCAAGGCTTATGCGCCGGTCAATCTTGGCGCGCTGGAGGCGGCGATTGCCGCCGGCAAGCTGGATGCGGCGCAACCGATCGATGAGGCCACGCTGAAGGCTGCCGGGCTGGTGCGCGGCAAGCCGGATGGCGTGCGGCTGCTGGCGAAGGGTGAGATTTCGCGGGCGGTGACGATTACCGTCAGCGGCGCCTCGGCAGCGGCGATCGAAGCGGTGCAGAAGGCCGGTGGCTCGGTCACCACCACGGTGGCGAAGCCGGAAGCCGCGGCCGAAGCGTAACCCTCTGCCGGCGCTCTGCGCCGACCTCTCCCGCTAAGGGCGGGAGAGGTGTACAAGCGACGCGACGACTGACGAGGGACGATTCATGGCCTCCGCTGCCGAACAGCTTGCGGCAAACCTGAACCTTGGCGTCTTCTCGAAGGCGACCGAACTCAAGAAGCGCATCTGGTTCACCCTGGGTGCGCTGATTGTCTACCGTATCGGCACCTATATCCCGATCCCCGGCGTCGACGCTTCGGTGATGACCGAGATGCTGCAACAGCATGGCGGCGGCATCCTTGGCATGTTCGACAATTTCACCGGCGGCGCACTGCGGCGCATGACGGTGTTCGCGCTGAACATCATGCCGTACATCAGCGCGAGCATCATCATCCAGCTGATGACCGCGGCGATCCCGACGCTGGAGACGCTGAAGAAGGAAGGCGAGTCGGGACGCAAGAAGCTCAACCAGTACACCCGCTACCTGACGGTGTTCATCGCGATGTTCCAGTCGTACGGCATTGCCGTGGGGCTGGAGAGCATGCATGGCACGTTCGGCCCCGCGGTACTGCTGCCGGGCTGGTTCTTCCGCATCTCCTGCGTGATCACGCTGGTAGGTGGCACGATCTTCCTGATGTGGCTCGGTGAGCAGATCACCGCGCGGGGTGTCGGCAACGGCACGTCGCTGATCATCATGTCGGGCATTGTCGCGGGACTGCCGAATGCGCTGGCCTCGCTGCTTGATCTTGGCCGGACAGGCGCGCTGTCGCCGTTCTTCATCATCGCCTTCATCATCCTGGCGGTGTTCGTCATCGCCTTCATCGTATTCGTGGAGCGGGCGCAGCGGCGCATTCCGATCCAGTATCCGAAGCGCCAGGTTGGCACGCGGATGTTCGGCGGCGATTCGACGCATATGCCGCTGAAGATCAACACGTCGGGCGTGATCCCGCCGATCTTCGCCAGCTCGATCCTGCTGATTCCGGCGACGGTGGCCGGGTTCTCGCAAGGCGGTCCGGCGTGGCTGCAGTTCATCTCGAACAATCTCGGGCCTGGGCAGCCGCTGCACATGCTGCTCTACGCCGCGATGATCATCTTCTTCTCGTATTTCTACACCGCGGTCGTGTTCAATCCGCAGGAGACGGCGGACAATCTGAAGAAGTATGGCGGCTTCATTCCCGGCATCCGTCCTGGCAGCGCGACCGCCGAGTATTTCGATCACGTGCTGACGCGGCTGACCACGGTGGGCGGGCTGTATCTGGTGGCGGTGTGCCTGTTGCCGGAAATCCTGATCGCCGATTACGGATTGCCGTTCTACTTCGGCGGCACATCGATCCTGATTGTTGTGTCGGTGACGATGGACACGGTTACGCAGATCCAGTCGCATCTGCTGGCGCATCAGTATGAGGGGCTGATCCGCAAGGCACGGGTAAGAGGGCGGCGGTGAGGCTGATTCTTCTGGGCCCGCCCGGTGCGGGCAAAGGCACACAGGCCAAGCGGCTGCAGGACCGCTACGGCATTGCGCAGATCTCCACCGGCGACATGCTGCGGGCCGAGGTCGCGGCGGGCTCACCGATCGGGCGCGAGGCGAAGGCGGTGATGGAGGCGGGGCAGCTTGTCTCGGATGACATCATCATCCGGATGCTGGGCAGCCGGGTGGAGCAGCCTGACGCGGCAAATGGGTTCATCCTGGACGGCTTTCCGCGCACCGTGCCGCAGGCCGAGGCGCTCGATCGTCTGCTGATCGAGAAGCGCATGAAGCTGGATGCGGTGATCGAGTTGCAGGTGGATGACGCGGCGCTGGTGGAGCGCATCGCCGGCCGGTTCACCTGCGCGAAGTGCGGCGCCGGGTACCACGATACGTTCAAGCCGACGGCGGTGCAGGGTGTGTGCGATGTCTGCGGCGGACACGAGTTCACCCGCCGTGCCGACGACAACCGGGAGACGGTGGTGGCGCGGCTGGAGGCGTACCATCGCCAGACCGCGCCAATCCTGCCGCACTACAAGGCGCAGGGTATGCTGCGCGGCGTTGATGGCATGGCGGACATCGATGTCGTCGCAGAGCAGATCGAAAAGGTCCTGTTGCCCGCCGCCTGACTCCCGCTCTGTTCCGACCCTGCATCGCCCAGGCCATCAGTGCGTCGCTATCTGGTAATCGATAGCAATTCATCATTGATCCAGATCAAAGACTCTGCGTCCGCGAGCGCGCTTGCATCCCAAGGCGCGAAAACTATGCAGAGGCTAGCGATGTATATTCGAGCATCCATTGAAGCAAAGCTGATATTGGGATCTGTTCTCGCGTTCGCCTGGGCCGCACCAGCTTCGGCAACACTGTTTCAGGTCCGTCCCCTGCTGTTGCCGGACGGCTATTCCATATCAGGCACAATAACCACCGACGGCGCCGTTGGAAGCCTCGGCGCTTCCGATATCACCGCGTGGTCGATCTCGGTGTCACAAGTTACGACCCTGCTCGATCTGACCAAGTCCAATTCCTCGGCTCTCCTTAGCCAGGTGTCGGTCGGTGCTTCTGGTCGACTCAACGTTGCAACATCGGCTGACGGAAGCGCTGACGGTGGTCTGCTGCAATTTGGCAGCTACCCTCGTTATGTCAGCGTCGCCGATTTCACAGGCATTAATGCCAGCGGCGGCGCTGTGGCTTATCGCCTCGGGCGGACTGGCACGACTGCGCCCCTGGGCCAGCCGAATGCATCGCTGTACCAGGCCGGCGTCGCGACGATGCCGGGTCGCTTTGTCGTTCCCACACAGCTGATTGATGGTACTTCGCAGGATGGGATCTTCCTTTCGGGCTGGATGACAACAACGGTGAATTCGGGAGCTTTGAATGCGGCCGAGCTGACGGGTTGGGACATCCGCATTCAGCAGGGTTGGAACGATGTTTTCACCAATCAGAATTCCACGCTTGATGGATTCCTTGCCGGTCTGAGCGTCAGTGCCGACGGTACCCGGATGATGATTGCGAACCCAGACGGAGAGCTTTTGTTTTCCCAGGGCATCGTTTCGGGACATCTGCATGCGCTGTCTCTTGCCAACTTCACCGATGGGCAGAACAGCGCCGGCTACTACTTCGGCCGTTCGATCTTCAGCGAGCTGTCGCCTTTGACCAACGGAGCGGAGTACCTGGTGGCCTCGGTCGGGGGCGTTGCCGTGCCGGCTCCCGGCGGGACACCGGTGCTGGCCGGAGCGGTGTTCGTGGCCATAGTGAGCTGGGCCTGGGGAACGCCGCGCCGGTTGCGTATCGGCGCGAACCGCCACGCCTCTACCTGACGGACGCCTATTCGTCGGCGGCGGCCAGTTCCCGACTGGATGGTGGCCACCGCCGACGGCCTTCGCCGCCGCTCCGCCGGCCGGACCATGCCTGTGCGGCCGTCTGCTTGAAGGGCGCACGATAAAGTGACCCCGTCGCGTTGACTCGTGCGGCGTCGTGATTATATTCCGCCGCTCCGGCGCTCCCCCCTGGGCAGCGTCCCCATTGGCATTCCCTAGGAGTAGCGGCGTGGCACGTATTGCCGGCGTGAACATCCCGACCAATAAGCGGGTGACCATCGGACTGCGCTATATCTTTGGCATCGGCCCATCCAAGGCCGCCGAGATCTGCTCGAAGCTCAGCATCCCCGACGAACGGCGGGTCAACCAGCTTTCGGACGACGAAGTGCTGCGCATCCGCGAGATGATCGATCGCGACTACCGGGTGGAGGGTGACCTCCGCCGGGAAGTGGCGATGAACATCAAGCGGCTGATGGACCTTGGCTGCTATCGCGGTCTGCGGCATCGCCGTGGGCTGCCGGTCCGCGGCCAGCGCACCCACACCAATGCCCGTACCCGCAAGGGCAAGGCGGTGGCGATCGCCGGCAAGAAGAAGGTCACCAAGTAGGCCGGCCTCGGCTACCGCCGTTCAGCAACAATAGGATCCAGCAACATGGCGAGAGCCGCCACGACCACGCGCCCCCGCAGGAAGGAGCGCAAGAACATCACTTCCGGTGTCGCCCACGTCGCCGCGACGTTCAACAACACGGTCATCACCATCACCGATGCGCAGGGCAACGCCATCGCCTGGTCGTCGTCCGGCAGCCAGGGCTTCAAGGGTAGCCGTAAATCGACGCCATATGCGGCGCAGGTGGCGGCCGAGGATGCCGGCCGCAAGGCGCGCGAGCATGGGATGGAAATGCTGGAGATCGAGGTCAGCGGACCTGGGTCCGGGCGCGAGAGCGCGCTGCGGGCGTTGCAGGCCGTCGGTTTCTCGATTTCGGCGATCCGCGACATGACGCCAATCCCGCACAACGGTTGCCGGCCGCGCAAGCGCCGGCGCGTGTAGCGGGATACGCCCGCGGGGGAACGCGCCGAGCCCATTGGGTCGTTGATGCAGCCCGGCAGAGGCCGAGGCCCGAAAGGTTGGATATATGAGGCAGAGTGCAGTCATTCAGCGCAACTGGCAGTCGCTGATCAAGCCGGAGAAGCTGGAAGTGGAGCCGGGCGCAGATCCCTCGCGGGTCGCGACCGTGGTGGCCGAACCGCTGGAGCGCGGGTTCGGCATGACGCTGGGCAACGCGATCCGCCGCATCCTGCTGTCGTCCTTGCAGGGCGCCGCGGTGACGGCGGTGCAGATCGATGGCGTGCTGCATGAATTCAGCAGCATCCCTGGCGTCCGCGAGGACGTCACCGACATCGTGCTGAACATCAAGCAGCTCGCGTTGCGTATGCATGGCGAGGGACCGAAGCGGATGACGCTGACCGCGACCGGCCCTGGCGAGGTGCGCGCCGGCCAGATCCAGGCCGGCCACGACATCGAGATCATGAACCCCGAACTGGTGATCTGCACGCTGGACGATGGCGTGAAACTCGGCATGGAGTTCACGGTGAACCTGGGCAAGGGCTACCAGCCCTCCAGCGTCAACCGGCCCGAGGATGCGCCGATCGGCTTGATCCCGGTGGACAGCATTTATTCGCCGGTGCGCCGCGTATCCTATCGCGTGGAGCCGACACGCGTCGGCCAGGTCACCGACTATGACAAGCTGCTGCTCACGGTGGAGACCAACGGCGCGGTGACGCCTGAGGACTCGGTCGCGCTGGCGGCGCGCATCCTGCAAGACCAGTTGCAGCTCTTCATCAACTTCGAGGAGCCGCAGCAGATCCGCGCCGAGGAGCCGGAAGATAATCTTCCGTTCAATCGCAATCTCCTGCGCAAGGTGGACGAGCTGGAATTGTCGGTGCGATCGGCGAACTGCCTGAAGAACGACAACATCGTCTATATCGGCGACCTGGTGCAGAAGTCCGAGCAGGAAATGCTGCGCACGCCGAACTTCGGGCGGAAGTCGTTGAACGAGATCAAGGAAGTGCTTGGCTCGATGGGGTTGTCGCTGGGCATGACGGTGCCGGGCTGGCCGCCGGAGAACATCGAAGACCTGGCCAAGCGGATGGAAGAGCCGTTCTGAAGTTTGATCGCGTGATTCAGACCTGCGGCGGTTACGCCCTCGGTCGTCACGCTCGAAGGGGATAGCGTGTCATGCGTCACGGGGTAGCCGGCCGGAAGCTCGGCGTTACGTCCACTCATCGCCAGGCGATGTTCCGCAATCTCGCCGTGGCGCTGATCAAGCACGAGCAGATCACCACGACCTTGCCGAAGGCGAAGGAACTGCGCCCGGTGGCCGAGAAGCTGATCACGCTGGGCAAGAAGGGCGGCCTGGCGAACCAGCGCCTGGCGCATGCGCAGCTGCGTGACGACAAGATCGTGGCTAAGCTGTTTGGTCCGCTGGCGGACCGCTACAAGGCGCGCGCCGGCGGCTATTGCCGCGTGCTGAAGGCCGGCATCCGCTACGGCGATGCGGCCGATATGGCGGTGATCGAACTGGTCGACCGTGACGTCGCTGCGAAGGGGCTGGATAGCGGCCCGAAGCAGGTGGTGGCGGAGCCGGAAGCCGAAGCGGCGTAGTTCCGCATACGGCTGGTCAGCTCGTCACTGTCCAAGGCTACAGCCCGCCGGTCTCGCACGTGTCCGCCGGGCCGGTGGTACTTTGCAGTCATCAATCCGCTGCTCGTCGGACGCCTTGTCGGTCAGACGCTCTTTGCCCGTCCGGCTGCTGCCGGAGACCGCAGGCTGATCATTGTCCGAGACTGCAGCCACTGGGCTGGGTGGCAGCGTCGCGAGGATGAGCGCCAGGCAGATGTGATGCATCGATCGGGCCCTCTCCACAGAGGCGCCAACGTGGCACGCCGGCGCATGGTCTCGCACTCCGCTTCTTGCTCTGACGGCGGTGCATTATATGGGAAACGTGGCAGTCAGACCCGCAACCCAGGACGATATGTTCGGCCTGCCGGCTGAGACCGAAGTTCCCTCTGGTCCGCGCCCGCTGGCCGATCGGCTGCGTCCGCGATCGCTCGATGAGGTGGTCGGGCAAGAGCACCTGCTCGGCCCCGATGGCACGCTCACGCGCATGCTGGAGCGCGGCTCGCTGGCCTCGCTGATCCTATGGGGGCCGCCGGGGTGCGGGAAGACGACAATCGCGCGGCTTCTCGCGGCGCGGGCCGGCCTGCATTTCGTGCAACTTTCCGCGGTGTTCTCCGGTGTGGCCGACTTGAAGCGCGCGTTCGAGGAAGCCGCGCGGCGGCGCCGCGCCGGCGAGGGCACTCTGCTGTTCGTTGATGAGATCCACCGCTTCAACCGCGCGCAACAGGATGGCTTCCTGCCGGTGGTAGAGAACGGCACCATCACGCTGATTGGGGCCACGACGGAGAACCCGTCGTTCGCGCTGAACGGCGCCCTGCTGTCGCGCTGTCAGGTGCTGGTGCTGCGCCGGCTCGATGACGCGGCGCTGGAGCTGCTGTTATCGCGTGCCGAGAGCGAGGTTGGCCGGACGCTGCCGCTGGATGCCGAGGCACGCGCGGCGCTGCGGGCGATGGCAGATGGCGACGGCCGCTATGTGCTGAACATGGCAGAACAGATCTTCGCATTGCCGGCAGATGCGCAGGTGATGAATTCCGGCGAACTCGCGGCACTGCTGGCGCGGCGCGCCGCGCTGTACGACAAGGATCGCGAGGAGCACTACAATCTGATTTCCGCGCTGCACAAGTCGCTGCGCGGCTCCGATCCGGATGCGGCGTTGTATTGGTTCGCGCGCATGCTGAATGGCGGCGAGGATCCACGCTACATCGCGCGCCGGCTGGTTCGCTTCGCTGCCGAGGATATCGGCATGGCCGATCCCAACGCACTGACGCAGGCTCTGGCGGGATGGGAGACGTATGAGCGGCTTGGTTCGCCGGAGGGCGAGCTGGCGATTGCGCAGGTCGTGGTCTATCTCGGCACCGCACCGAAATCGAATGCCGTGTACACGGCTTACGGCGCGGCGCGCGCGTCCGCCAAGGCGACCGGGTCATTGATGCCGCCCGCGCACATCCTGAACGCACCGACGCGGCTGATGAAGGATTTGGGTTACGGGTCCGGCTACGAATACGACCACGAGGCGGACGAGGCGTTCTCGGGTCAGAACTATTTTCCCGATGGCATGGCGCGCGAGCAGCTCTATCGCCCGCGCGATCGCGGCTTCGAACGAGAGATCAGCAAACGGTTGGAGTACTGGGCGAAGCTACGGGACGAGCGAGCGGGACCATAGTTCAGAACGCCATCCAGGCGAACAGGAACAGCGTGTTGTTGTCGCCGGCGTTGCGGCCGAAGCCGTCATAGTTCTTATGCCCGCCATTGAACTGGGTGTACAGGGTGTACTGGATGCCCAGCTTCAAGTTGGCCCAGGGCGACATCCATGAGTTCGCTTTGCCAAATGGCACCCAATCGGCCTCGATGATGAAGGCGTTGCTGTTCGGTTTGCTGTTGGCGCTGCCGGTGAGATCGCCGCCGCCGTAAGCCGGCGATGGGTACAGCACCGGATTGGCGGGACCCCAGGTGTTCTGCCAGCCGAGCGTGATACCGTAGGTGTTCTGGTACCAGTAGGACACGTTCATCCTGATCTGATTGAGGCTCGATTTCGGCCCGAACGTAGTACCGTTGCTGGCATTGAACGTCCCCGAGCTGCCCTCGAGGTTCTGATCCTCATGGGTGAAGATGCCTTGGACGGTCACGATGTGGGTGCCATCGCCGAGGAACTGATAGCCTGCGTCGAACGCATAATCACGGAAGTGGTCGCGGCCCATCGATCCGTCGGTTTGGAATGGACCCATCACCAGGGGACCCGTCACCGGATTGACGTTCGACTGCATATACAGCGCGCCGACATGGAAAGCCTGGTTGTTCCAGTCCCACTCGTACGCAGCCCGCAGGTAGGGCATCACACCCTGTGAACTGCCGGCGCCGAAATCGTTGCCTATTCTCGCCAACGACCATGTACTCAAGGTCGTATAGAGACCGCCCTCAAGGTAGAGGCTGTGGTCGTACCATGCGTACGCTGTGTAGCCGATAGAGTTGCCGGCGAATGCTCCGTCCAGAATCGGCGTCGCGGCCGGCGTCGGCGCCAGCCCCGAAGCGACATACGGGAAGCCCCACGCGAAGGTTGAATTGTAGGGGTCCTGCACCGTTGGATTGTTGTTGATAGTGGTGCCGATACGCAGCTCGCTGTCGCCGACATCGAAGGTTGTCGTGTAGGGGCGCAGGTCCACGTTATCGAGGTTCGATGCATTCGGGATATTTGAATAGGTGAGCTGGACGAAGCCGCCGGTGTGTTCGCCTATGCCGCCGGCAATGAACACACTGACCTGGTCCAGCGCGAAGTTATTGTTGTCATTATAATGGTGCGCGATCTGGTCGGCCGGTACTGCCGTCGCGGTGTGGTTGAACGAGCCCAGCACCATGGCGGATACCGGCACATCGGCCTGCCAGCCATCGCCGCCGCGCTGCGTGTAGCCGCCTATCTTGAATGCGCGGCCGAGTGGCGTGAGCTGTGGTCCGAACCCGCCGACATGGCAAGCAGGTACAAGGCTGGCCGGTCTGGCTGGCGAAATTCGGCACGGCCTTGGCCGGTGGATCGCAGAGCAGGATGAGTGTTGCTGCAGCGATCACGCTCGCGATGGTCCGAATCATCCAGTGCATACGGAACCCCCCTGCTGCCTTGAGCCTCCAAGGCAGAGTCGATTGCGTCATTGATCTGGATCAAACGTCTTGGAGGCGAATTCATTACCAAGTGCTTAACGGCAGGTTCGCGCCACTATTTCAAAGTAGCCAGGTAGGCAATCAGATCGGCTCGCTTCGCCGGATCCTTCAGGCCCGCATAGCTCATTGTAGTGCCAGGAATGATTGTCTTCGGTGACTCGAGATATTTATCAAGGGTGGCGGCATCCCAGGTCAGCTTGGCGTCCTTGTTGGCCGGCGAATAATGATAATTCGGCTCGGACCCGGTCTGGCGGCCGACGACGCCGAACAAACTCGGGCCAACCATGTTCTTGCCTGGCTGTGGCGAATGACAGATCGAGCAGGTTGAACTGAAGACTGACTTGCCTGCGGCAGGATCAGCTGCGTTGGCGGACGGAGCAACGCCAATCAGCGAGAGGCCGATCGTCAGTGCGGTCCACCATGACACGGTATTACGGAGCATCTCTTCGCTCTCCTCGTGGCTGAATCAAAAATACATTCTTTTAGTTCCATAGGAAATAGCTCATGATGCCGCAGCAGCAGATGATCGCTGGCGAATGCGAGTGCGGCGCATGTCAGAAAGTTATTGTCAAAACCAGCAGAATTGGGAGAAGCGTGATGACGCCTGTAACAACCGTCACCTCAGCGATGCTTGGGCTGGTGGCACTGATAACAAGTGGAGTTGCCGCTCCGGCGATAGCGCAGACCACGATGGCGATGCACGAAATTCCTCAGTCACTGCGTCTCGAGCATGAGGAAACACTAACTCAGCTTGCTGCTCTGGCACGTCGGCCGGGTGCGGTTGGTGTTGAAGCGCGCAAGGCACTGGACCTGTTCAAACGTCACATCAAGCGGGAAGAAGAATATGTGTTGCCGCCACTGACACTGCTGCCGCAACTGGCTGATGGAAAAGCTTCGCCGGACATGAAGTGGGCGATCACGATGGCGGATCGCGTGAAGGCAGATCGCGAGGAGATCTTTCAGGAACACACGCAGATAACCGATGCGATGAATGCGTTGGCCAATGCGGCGCAGCGGGCGCATGACGCTGCCGCGCTGGAATTCGCGCACACTGCGGTTGCCGACTCACTCAATGATACGGAGCTGATGGAGCCAATGGCAGTTGTTGTCGGGGATTATCTCAAGATGAAACTCCCTGCCAGCCAATGACACACAACACTACTTGCCTTGCAGCAGGTCCATGATCGGCGGACACGTCAGCAGCAATCCTACACCGAGCAGCAGGAATGCCGCGGTGTTGACCCACACGGCTGACACCGACCGCGCATGCCATGATTTATGCAACGCCAGCCAGACGCCGAGCCAGACAAGGATCGCCGTTGTTGTGACGCCGGATAGCGTTCCGGTTGGATTGTAGAAGTTCAGCATCCTGCCAATCGCGGCAGACGCGTCGGCGGTGAAAGCGAGTATGCCGAGCATGGCGCAGCCGACGCCCGCCGCCAGGATGGCGGCGGCAGCTGGTCCGTTGGGGAATGCTTCATCGTGCGTGGGCGGGCGGCTCATGTTTCGCCCTCCATCAGCACGACGACCGATCCGCCGCGCACCGGGGCGTATTTGTTCAGGAGGGCACCGAAGCCTCCGGCAATGCCAGTGGCGATGAAAGCCGCAACGGCAAACCACAGGACCGCTGCGTGCATCGGACGCCGAGTGGCGATGACGTTGCGATATTTGAGCACGACATAAGCCACCATCGTCATCGCGATCGGCGCGATCCAGGCGACGTTCTCTTTCCACTCCATGCCGACGTTGTGCCACTCGGACGTCTTGCCGCTGGAAAGCAGCAATCGTCGCGGATATTCCGTCAGGTCGGTGACACCGGCTGGCGGCACGGCCCGATACCATGGATATACAATGTATGCGCCGGACAGCACGGTGAGCCAGGCGAGCACCACCATGACGATAAGGTAGATTCCGAGCAGGGATTGGCCGCGTTCGCTGCGAGGAGCCGGACCAGGCGTTGCCGACATCCGATAGAGCTCGGCAAGGGCGCCAGAGAAAGCCAGCATGAACAGAGCGCCGAAGCCCATGCCATGCAGGACCGTCATCAGATCGCGCGTGGTGATTTCCATCGCAACCGTTCCCCTACTGCCGCAACGGTAGCGGGGACGCGGCGGCTGCGAATTGATCTAGATCAATGGCTGCCCAGCAAACCCACCCTTAATCCGCGTCAATCAGCAGGGCCGGCCGGGCCACGGTGGATCAGCCCCAGTGGGCGGGGATCCAGACGCCGCCTTGCCAATGCGCGGGCACCCAGACCCGCTGCGGCGGCGCATAATAGGCCGGCGGCGGTGCGTAGTATGCGGGCGGTGGAGGAGCGTAATACACCGGCGGCGGGGCATAGACCGGCGGCGCGACGACAATGGGAGGCACCACAACGCCGACACCCACGCCGCAGCACCAGCCGCCGCGCCACCAAGCTTCCGCCGGGGTCGAATGGGCGGTGAGGCCGATACCGGCAATGCCGGCAATGGCGATGAATGGTAGCAGCTTCCTGCCAGACGACGCGATCGACATGCCAAGTCTCCTCTGTGGCAGCGATTATAGCGGATTTTGTATCCGTAGCATTACGTAATTGTGGCGCGGCGGGGCCAGGGAAAATGTGATCGCCGGACCGAAAGCCAGCGATCGCCTCGCCGCCGCCTGCAGGACTATTCCGCGGCCATCCTGGGCGATTCGGCCATCTCGGTAGCGCGCTGCAGATCGACCGACAGCAGACGTGAGACGCCGCGCTCCTGCATCGTCACGCCGTAGAGCCGGTCCATCCGCGCCATGGTCAGCGGGTGGTGCGTGACCACCAGGAAACGTGTCTGCGTCTCGCGCACGGTATCTTCCAGCAGGTTGCAGAAGCGCTCGACATTGGCATCGTCGAGCGGCGCATCGACCTCATCAAGCACGCAGACCGGCGCCGGATTGCACAGGAACACGGCGAAGATCAGCGACAGTGCGGTGAGCGCCTGCTCGCCGCCGGACAACAGCGACAGCGTCGCCAGCTTCTTGCCCGGCGGCTGGGCATAGATTTCCAGTCCGGCGGCCAGCGGATCGTCGGAGCCGACCAGAGCGAGATGCGCCTTGCCGCCGCCGAACATGCGGGTGAACAGCGACTGGAAGTTGTTGTCGATCCGCTCGAACACCGCGGCGAGACGTTCGCGGCCCTCCCGGTTCAGGTGGCCGATGGAGCCGCGCAGCTTGGCGATCGCGGTGGTGATCTCCTCGCGCTCGGTGGTGATGACGGCGATCTGCTTCTCCACCTCCTCGGCCTCGACGTCGGCGCGGAGGTTAACCGGCCCCATCTCCTCGCGTTCCTTGAGCAACCGCTCGAGACGGCGCCGGGCCTTGTCTTCCACCTCCGGGGTCAGTTCGGCGGGTGGGTCGGGTATTGCGGGGTTGGCGCCGAGGCGCTCGGCAATGCGCTCGGCCATGGCACTCGAGGACTGCTCGGCCTGGCTGGCGGCACCTTCCGCGCGCACCGCGTCCTCGCGCGCGGTCGCAAGCGAAGCTTCGGCCGCGCGGGCAACACGATCCGCCTCGGCAGACAGGTTCACCGCCTGGGTGAGCGCATCCGCCGCCACACGGTGTGCCGCCTCGGCCACTTCCAACGCATCGAGCGCCTCGGCACGGCGGGCAGCGATCTGCGCCGGTGCTGCCTGCAGGTTGGCATGCTCCGCCTCGGCGGCCTGGCGGCGTTCGGCGAGTTCCTCGACGCGGCGGGACGCATCGGCGGCACGTTGAGCCCAGCTTTCCCGCTCGGTCGCGATCGTCGCGCGACGGGCGGTGCGGGACGCATGCTCGCGGAGCAGCGTTTCGCGATCGCTCCGCGCCGCCGCCTCGGCGGAACGGGCGGTTGAGAGTGCGCCACGCGCGCCCTCCACCGCGGCGCGCAGCGCGGCCAGATCAGGCTGTGCGGCCTGCGCTTCGCGGGCATGAGACAGCGTTGTGCCGGCAGCCTCACGCTCGGCGACAACGTGCTCCAACTGACTGTCCAGGCCGGCAAGCCGGTTGGCGACCTCGGCGGCGCGCGTTCGCAACCGCTGGTGCGCCTCGCGCGCACCGGCCAGCCGGCGCTCTGCCTCACCGCGTGCCGCGCGAGCGTCGCGTTCGGCGTCCATCGCGGCGGCATCGGCTCCCTGCGCCGCCGCACGGGCCGACTGCGCGGTCTCGGCCGCGGTCTGCGCGGATGCCAGATCGCTACGCAATGCGCCGAGCCGGTTGCGTTGCTGCAGCCGTACTGCCGCGGCGGTCGGGGCGCCGGCCCGAATGGTGTAGCCATCCCAGCGCCAGACCGCACCCTCACGCGAGACCAGCGTCTGACCCGGGGCCAGGCCGGATTGGAACGCGTCGCCGTTCTCCACCAGGCCGATCTGCGAGAGGGCTCGAGCGAGCGCCGGTGGCCCCTGCACCAGTTCCGACAGCGGCCTGGCGCAGGCTGGCAGCCGGGGTGCGGGATTGAATGGCAACAACTCGCGCCAGTGGCGTGCGGCGTCGCGGTCGGCGGCGGATGTCAGCTCCTCGCCCAGCACAGCGCCGAGCGCGGCTTCCAGACCCGCAGGCACCGTCAGCGCGTCGACCATCGGCGGCCAGCGTTCGCCGTCCTTCACCGCGAGTACTTCCGCCAGCGCATTGGCTTCAGTGGTGAGTTTGGTCAGCGCGGAGTCAGTGGCGGCCTGACGTTCGCGCGCTCCGGAAAGTGCATGGGCGGTCGCGGAGCGTGCCTGTTCGGCGGCTTCGAGCGCGCTTCCCGCCGCTGCCACTGCGGCTTCCGCGGCGGTCTGCTCGGTCGCCGCGGCATCCAGCGCTGCCGGTTCAATGGCCTGCACGGCAGCCTGCTCGCGCTCCATGCGGATGCGCGCGAACTGCTGCTCCAGCCGATGCCAGCGCTGCTCGGCCTCGGTGAGCAGTCGGCCGATCGTCTGGGCGCGCGCGTTGGCTTCGGCCGCAACCTCGGTTGCCCGATTGGCCTCGGCCTCGGCGCCGCGCACCGCTGCTGCCGCCTCGGCAACCCCCATCTCGGCCGCCTCAGCGCGTGCAGGGTGTCCGGCGTCCAGTTCCGCCAGCCCGGTTTCCTCGGTCACGAGGCGTGTCCCGGCTGCCTCCGAGTCGTGGCGAAGCTGCTCGGCATGGCGGCTGTCGTCGCCGAGTTGGCGTAAACGCTGGGTCGCATCGGCGAGCGCGGCTCGCGCGCGTTCCTCTTCCGCCGCGATCTGCTCCTGCGCAACGCGGTGGCGTTCCAGCGCTGTGCGGGCGTCCGATTCGGCGCTGCGAAGCGATGGCAGCGCAGCGGCCGCCTCGGTGGCGCCCGCACTGGCCTTGGTTGCCACCTCGGTCAGTTGCGCCACCGCCATTTGCGCGGCGTGCAGCGCGCCCTGCGCCTCGGCCCGCACGGCTTCGGTGCGGGCGCGCTGGATCGACAGCAGTTCCGACTCGGCGGAGCGGATATTGCCGGAGATGTTGCGGTAGCGGCTGGCCTGCCGGGCCTGGCGCTTCAGTGCGCCGAGTTGCACCTCGAGCTGACCGCACAGATCCTCTGCGCGAGCCAGATTTGTCTCGGCCGCGCGCAGCTTGAGTTCGGCTTCGTGACGCCTGGCATGCAGTCCGGTAATGCCTGCCGCTTCCTCAAGCACGGTGCGGCGATCCTCGGGCTTGGCGGTGATCAGCGCACCGACGCGGCCCTGGCTGACCATGCCGGTCGCGTGTGCGCCGGTGGCGATGTCGGCGAACAGAGTCTGCACGTCGCGCGCGCGCACTTCCTTGCCGTTCACCCGGTATTCGCTGCCGGAGCCGCGCTGGATGCGGCGGACGATTTCCAGTTCCGGCTGCTCATGGAAAGGCGGTGGCACCGCGCCGATCGCATCGTCCAGCGTGACCACCACCTCGGCGAGGTTGCGCGACGGCCGGCCGGCGGTGCCGGCGAAGATCACGTCGTCCATTTCCCCGGCGCGGAGCGAACGCGTGCTCTGCTCGCCCATCGCCCACCGCAGCGCCTCGACCACGTTGGACTTGCCGCAACCGTTGGGACCAACGATGCCGGTCAGCCCCGGGTGGATTTCCACATTCACCGGTTCGGCGAAGCTCTTGAAGCCGGCAATGCGCAGGCGGCGAAAGTGCAAGGACAACGCAGGTTCCCTCCGCTAACTGGCGAGGATCGTCAAAAACCCGGCCGCCGACATGGCGACGGTATGCAGCTTGCCATTAACCAGGAAGCTCGGAGTCGCGTCGATGCTCCATCGCGCTTCTACATCCGTCGCGCGGCTCACGATCCAGTCGCGAAGCCCGGTGTAGGCAGCCGCGCGATCGAACGTGGTGCGATCGCCAGTCCGGCGCAGCGTCGGCTGCGCGAACGCGGCGCGGGGGGATGGCGGCGGGGCGATGCCCGCCGGCATAGCTGAAACTACAGATAGTAGGCTGTGGCGTGTCTCTGGCATGTTCCCCGCTAAATCTAGTGGGAGACTGCCGATAGCGACAAGCCCCTCGCGCTACACCTCGGGCAGCAGTTTGCGAAACGCGTCGTAGTTCATCTCCCCGGAATACTTCTTGCCATCGATGACGAAGCTCGGAGTCGAGTTCGATCTTCCAGACCAATTCATCGCGCTTTTGCTGCTGCAGGATCCAGTTGCGCAAACTGTCGTCGGCAATCGCCTTGTTGAAGGTGTCGCGGCTCATGCCGGCGAGCGCGGCGATCTTCCAGATTTCCTCGGTGGTGTTGACGTCGCGGGCAAACGCCCAGCGGTTCTGGCTGGCGAGCAGGGCACTCACGAACGGGTAATACTGCGCCCTTGGCAGATAGCGGGCGACCATGGCGGCGGTCAGCGCCACCTGGTCCAGCGGGAAATCGTGGTACACGAAACGCACCTTGCCCGGCTGGATCAGGTCCTTCTCGATCTGCGGCATGGTCTCGCGCGCGAAGGCGGCGCAGTGGGTGCAGGTGAGCGAGAAGAATTCGGTGACGGTCACCTTGGCGGTGTCGCTGCCGAGCTGCCGCGTGGCCGTGTGCGGGTCTTCGCCCTGTGCTTCCGGCGTTGCAGCAGCCTGCGCGGCCATGGACCCCGTCGTCTGGGCAGGACCCGGCGCGTGCTCGGCGAAGGCTCGCCAGCCGAAATAGCTCAGCGCGCCGGCGGCAACGACACCTCCGGTGAGTGACAACGCGGTGCGGCGATTGAGTGGCATAGGTTCCTCGACTGTTTTCAATGCTTCCGGAGCAGCTCGCTGCCGGCGATGGCGCGGCCGAGCGCCGAGAGTGCGGAACGCAGTTCGCCGTCCGGCATGCCGGCGACCTTCCCCTCGATCTCGGCGAGCCGCGCCGGGTCCAGGGTATGCGCAACGGCGCTTGCCGGCAGCGCCTGACTGACGGTCTGCACGAACCGTAGCGCGGTGACCGCCTTGGTGCCGAGATGCGCGTTGATGCGCGCCATGACTTCGCCGGCGAGGTGCTGCAGTTCCATGGCGATCGGGCCGGAGCAGGCAAGCGTGAGGGTGCCGCCGTGGAGCCGCCGCGGCGTGGTAACCGCCGCGAGCGCTGGACCGATGATGGCTGGCCAATCGGCAAGCACCTGCGCCGTGGCGGGCGCGCGGCGGCGGAACGCCGGGCGCGTCAGCCGCGTGACCAGGGTGCCGACCGGACGCGGGCCGTAGACGTGGCGTTCGTCGCTGTTCATATCGTCGTTCGTGTCTTTCGATGCCACCGTATTGCTCGCCTGGTATGACCGCCACCGGCGCTCGCTGCCTTGGCGCGCGTGCCCGGGAGAGACCGCTGATCCCTACCATGTATGGCTTAGCGAGATCATGCTGCAACAGACCACTGTGGCGGCGACCGTCGCGTATTATGAAAGGTTCTTAATCCGCTTCCCGACGATCGAGGTGCTGGCCTCGGCGCTGCTGGAGGACGTGCTGGCCGTCTGGGCTGGGCTTGGCTACTACGCCCGTGCGCGCAATCTGCACGCCTGTGCCCGAGCGGTGGTGGCGGCTGGCGGCTTTCCGCGCGACCTGAAGGGTCTGCGCGCACTGCCCGGCATTGGCGAATACACTGCCGCGGCAGTTGGCGCGATCGCGTTCGGCGTCCCGGCGGTGCCGGTGGATGGCAATGTCGAGCGGGTGGTGTCGCGCCTGTTCGCCGTCAGCGAGCCATTGCCCCAGTCGAAGCCCAGGCTGCGCGCGTTGGCGCACGACCTGGGCGACCAGCCGGCCGCACGCAGCCGATCGTCCGATTTCGCCCAGGCGTTGTTCGATCTTGGCGCGACAATCTGCACGCCGGCGTCGCCCGCTTGCGCGCTGTGTCCTTGGATGAAGGGGTGCGCGGCGCGGCAGGCGGGATTGACGCGCGAACTGCCGCGGCGGGCGCCGAAACCGGTCCGACCCCTGCGCCACGGCGTGCATTTCTGGCTGATCGACGCCACCGGCAACGTGCTGCTGCGCCGGCGACAGCCCAAGGGGTTGCTGGGCGGGATGACGGAACTGCCCGGCACCGACTGGCGCGCCGCGCCTTGGCGCGACGCGGAGGCGTTGGCGCATGCACCGATGCCCGCGTCCTGGCAGGCGGCCGGCCAGGTCCGCCATGGCTTCACTCATTTCGAGCTGAATATCGGACTGTTTGCCGCTCGGGTGGAATGCATCGACGCATCCGGCTTTGCCTGCCCTGTTGACGCGCTGGCCGGTGAAGCGCTGCCGTCGGTGATGCGCAAGTGCGTCCGCATGGCGCAGGGCGCCGTTTAGCAAAATCTTCAGCCTCCTGGGTAATGGTTAGGGTCAAAGTACTGCCCTGAGGTCCTCATGCAACGCATGCTGCGCTGGCTTGCCACGCGCTCGATCAAGACGAAGATACTGGCGGGCTTTGCCTGTGTGCTCATCATCCTTCTGGCCGTCGCCGGGATCGGGTATTGGCGTTTCCTCGGCGTGTCGGTTTCGCTCCGCGAATATGTGCGGCTGGTCAGTGTGGTAAGCGCCAGCCGTGACGTCGATCGCAACTTTGCCGAGCTTCGCCGTCATGTGCGGGAGTTCGCGCTGACCGGCAACGCCGCGGAGGCCGATGCCACCGGCAAGATCATCCCGGTGGTAAAATCCGCCATTGACCGCGGTGTCGCGATTACGCTCCATCCCGAGCGCCATAACCGCATGCAGGAAATCGCGGCGCAGTTCGACACCTACCGCAAGGGCATCGATGCGGCGTTCGCGCGCAAGCGGGATCAGGACAAACTGGTGATCGATGCGGTGGATCCGTTAGGCGCGGCTGCACGCACGGATTTTGACACGCTGATTGCCGCGACCGAGCGGGAAGGCAGCACTGACGTGTCACGTCAGGCGCGCGACGGCCAGCAGGCGCTCATGCGACTGCGGTTGAACGGCGACAAGGTGATCGACCGGCGGCACGACGATGTGGCGGCGCAGAAGGCGAAGGAGTCGGAGGCGGAACTATCGCGGATGATGCGCGGGCTCGTTGCCGCGAGTACAACTGACGCAACGCGCAGCGTTCTGGCCACGTTGCGCGACCACGTTGACGCCTATGTCGCGGCAAATCGTCACGCCGTTCAGCTCAACGACGAACTCGAACGTCTGCTCAATGTCGAGATGAAACAAACGGCGGAGCAGGTTGCCTCGGATGCCGCCGCGGTAAGCAAATCGGCCGCCGCCGACGAGCGTGCCATTGAAGCGGAGACGCTGGATCACATCGCGGCGACAACGACGTTGATGATGATTCTGGCGCTTGGCGGATTGCTGCTTGGACTGAGTGTGGCGTGGCTCATCGGCAATGGCATTTCGCGGCCGGTGCTTCGCATGACGGAGGCAATGAACCGTCTTGCTGGCGGCGACCTCGACGCCGACATCCCGGCCCTGGATCGCAGCGATGAGGTTGGCCGGATGGCGAAGGCGCTGTTGGTGTTCCGTAAGAACGCTCAGGAGGCTCGCCGGCTGCAGGGTGAGGCCGAACGCGTCCGCGCCGCCAAGGACCGGAGGCAGGCGGCGATCGATCGCCACACGCAGGACTTTGGCGCCTCGGCGACCGGCGTGATGGCGATGCTGGTGGATTCGGCGGAAGCCATGCGCAAGACCGCCGAGGAGATGAATGGTGCCGCGCATCACACGCGCGAGACTGCATCCCAGACGGTAGAGGACGCGGACAGCGCCGCGCGCAATGTCGGCACCGTGGCATCGGCGGCCGAGGAGATGGCGGCCTCTATCCACGAGATCAGCGAGCAGGTCGCGCGCGCCACACAATCGGCGCGCGACGCGGTGGAGCGTGCCACTGTGACCGACGCGAAGGTCGGTGGCATGGCTGCTGCCGCGGAGCGTGTCGGTGACGTGGTACGATTGATCTCCGATATCGCGGGACAGACCAATCTGCTGGCGCTGAACGCGACGATAGAAGCAGCGCGTGCCGGCGATGCCGGCAAGGGGTTTGCGGTGGTGGCCGGCGAAGTGAAAGCGCTGGCGGCGCAGACCGCGAAGGCGACCGAGGAGATCTCATCGCAGATCGGCGCAATCCGCGGCGCGACCGGCGAGGCGGTCACCGCGGTCCGCGAAGTGAGTGCCGCAATCGGCCAGGTGAGCGAGGTGGCGTCGGCGATCGCCGCCGCGGTCGAGGAGCAGACCGCGACGACGCGCGAGATCGCGTCGAACGCGCATGCGGTGCTGCTGTCCGCTCAGGCGGCGACACGTGCCATGCAGGATGTGTCGTCGGTGTCCGAAAGCTCCGAGGTGGCGAGCGACAGCGTGAAGCAGAACGCGGACGAACTGGGCAAGAGCGCGGGCACGTTGCGGTCCGAACTTGCGCTGTTCCTGGAGGCGATTGCGAACGCGGACGAGGACGAGCGCCGCCGCTATGAGCGGATCGGCGCGCACAACGCGACAGCGACCCTGCACGTCGCTGGATCCGCGCCGATGCGCGTGACGATAATCGACATCTCGCGCGGGGGCGTCGGGCTGCGGACCGATTGGTCGGCGCCGGCGGGCACCGAAGTCGAGGTGGACCTGCCGGGCGCCGGTGGTCAGGTTCCGGCACGCACGGTGCGCCTGAAGGAAGGGTTGCTGGCGCTGGCGTTCCGCCAGGAGGCAACAGTGCTTCGGCGCGTCGATGCGGCGCTGGAACACATTGCGGCCCTGGCGACAAAGGCGGCGGCTTGATTGGCGGCGGCGCAAGCCGCACCATCCGGCCCTACCCAGGGTCGGGAGTGGAACAATGCAGGTGCGCGCCGCGGTTGCCCGCAAGGCAGGGGAGAAACTCAGCGTCGAGACCGTCGAACTCGATGGTCCGCGCGACGGCGAGGTGCTGGTGGAGATCAAGGCCACCGGCATCTGCCATACCGATGAATATACGCTATCCGGCTCCGATCCCGAGGGGCTGTTCCCGGCGATCCTGGGTCACGAGGGCGCCGGCGTGGTGGTGGATGTCGGCCGTGGCGTCACCAGCCTGAAGAAAGGCGACCACGTTATCCCGCTGTACACGCCGGAATGCCGGCAGTGCGAATACTGCCTGTCGCGCAAGAGCAATCTGTGCGTGGCGATCCGCGCGACGCAGGGCAAGGGCGTGATGCCGGATGGTACCAGCCGGTTCCGCAGCGGCAAGGAGACGGTGTTCCACTACATGGGCACCTCGACCTTCGCCAACTTTACGGTGGCGCCGGAGATCGCGCTGGCGAAGATCCGCGAGGACGCGCCGTTCGACAAGGTCTGCTACATCGGTTGCGGCGTCACCACCGGCATCGGCGCGGTGATGAATACCGCGAAGGTCGAGGCAGGCGCGCGCTGCGTGGTGTTCGGCCTTGGCGGCATCGGGCTCAACGTGATTCAGGGACTGCGTATCGTGGGCGCCGAGATGATCGTTGGCGTCGATCTCAATCCGCGGCGCAAGGCGATCGCCGAGCAGTTCGGCATGACGCATTTCGTCAATCCGAGCGAAGTGCAGGGCGACCTGGTGCCGTATCTGGTGGACCTGACGAAGGGCGGGGCCGACTACAGCTTCGAGTGCATCGGCAATGTGAAGGTGATGCGCCAGGCACTGGAGTGCGCACATCGCGGCTGGGGACAGAGCATCATCATCGGCGTGGCCGGCGCGGGACAGGAGATCTCCACGCGGCCGTTCCAACTGGTGACCGGGCGGGTCTGGAAGGGTACCGCGTTCGGCGGCGCACGCGGCCGCACCGATGTGCCGCGTATTGTCGATTGGTACATGGAGAAGCGCATCAACATCGATGACCTGATCACCCACACGCTGCCGTTCGAACAGATCAACGAGGGGTTCGAACTGATGCGGCGCGGCGAATCGATCCGAACCGTGCTGACCTACTGAGGCCGGATGGCTCCCGGCGGCGGGCGGTGCTATGCCCCGCCTGCAACCGGGAGGAACACACCGCATGCCGACGCCGGCGACCGACTTCGATATTCCGTTCCTGCGCTCTCGCCGAACCAACAAGTGGCACAAGTTCGCCGATGACGTTCTGCCGGCGTGGGTTGCGGACATGGATTTCGGCGTGGCGCCGCCGATCGCCGAGGCAATGGCAAGGCTGGCGCGCAACGAGGAGTACGGCTACGCGGCGCGCGAGGGATTGCTGCAGGAGTTGTTCTCCCGGCGCATGCTGTCGCGCTTCAAATGGCAGACCGACCCTGCCGACACTCACCCCATCGGCGATCTGGTGCAGGCCAGCTTCTCCTCGGTCATGGCGTTCAGCGAGCCGGGCGACGCGGTGCTGCTGCAACTGCCGTCCTATCCGCCGTTCATGGCGGCGATCAACGACACCGGCCGCCGGCTGATCGCCAACCATATGCGCGACAATGGCAGCCGCTGGGTGCTTGACCTTGCCGCTTATGAGGCTGCGCCCGATACCCGCGCGCGGGTGCTGATCTTCTGTCATCCGCAGAACCCGACTGGCCGCGCCTTCACCCGCAGCGAACTCGAGGAGGTGGCGGCATTCGCCATCCGCCACGACCTGATCGTCATTTCGGACGAGATCCACGCCGACATCGTGTATCCGGGCAATACACACATCCCACTGGCGTCGCTGTCGCCGGAGATCGCCGCGCGCACCATCACCATCACCTCGGCCACCAAGAGCTTCAATATTCCGGCGCTGCGTTGTGCGGTGATGCACTTCGGCACGCCCGAGTTGAAGCAGCGGTTCTTCGCACGCATTCCAGCAAGGCTGCTGGGCTCTCCGGGCGTCACCGGTGTGGATGCCACGATCGCCGCGTGGGACGAAGGGCAGCCGTGGTTCGATGAGATCATGGCGCAACTCAGGGCAAACCGTGACTGGCTGGCGCAGAACATTGGCGATGCGCTGCCAGGTGTAACGATGCGGTTGCCCGAGGCGACGTATCTGGCTTGGCTCGATTGCTCGGCGCTGAAACTGCCGACATGCGCGGGACAGTTCTTCCTTGATCGCGCGCGCGTCGGGCTCAATTTCGGCGAGGCGTTCGGTGAGCGCTATGCCGGCTTTACCCGGCTGAATTTCGCCTCCCCCGCGCCGGTGCTGCGCGAGGTTGTTGGGCGAATGTCGGACGCTGTGCGGCGATTGTAGGGCGCAATCACCAGGCGTCCGGCGGGATAACGTTCTGCGGCTTCGGGCCGAGCAGCGCGGCCCGCATCGTCTCGGCGCTCTTGGCTCGCGTGTCGTCCCAGGCCTGCGGCGAAAAGAATGCCGAATGCGGCGTGATGATCAGCCGGCCCTCGGCCCATGATTTGCGCGAGCGATAGGCGCGGATCAGGTCCGGCACCGGCTCGACCGGCGGTTCCACCGGCACCACGTCGATGCCGACACCGGCGAGGTGACCGCTCTTCAGCGCCGCGGCGAGCGCGTCGATGTCGATGATCGGGCCACGTGCGGTGTTCACCACCACCGCACCCTGCGGCAGCATGGCGAGTTCCTTGGTGCCCAGCAGGCCGCGCGTCTCCGGCGTCAACGGCGCGTGCACGCTGAGCGTATCGGTCTGCCGCAACAATTCCTCGAGCGTGCGGGCACGTTCGACGCCGATACCGAGTTCCACGCCATTGGGCAGATACGGGTCGAAGAACACCACGCGGCAACCGAACGCTTTCGCCCGCAGAGCGACAGCAGTGCCGATACGGCCGAGACCGATGATGCCGAAGGTCTGCACGCCCATTCGCTTCACCAACGGATCGCGGATGTACGACCAGTGGGCCGGCGGTTCCTTGCGCTGCGCTTCGTGGTGCAACAACAGGCCGCGGCGCAGCGCCAGCGCCAGCGAGAAGGCGTGGTCGGCAACTTCTGTCGTGCCGTAGTCGGGCACGTTCAACACCAGCACCTGGCGATCCGCGGCGGCGCGGCGATCGATCGTGTCGTAGCCGACACCCATGCGGCATACCGCGCGCAGTTTGGGGAAGCGCGCCATGTCATCGGCCGACAGCCGATAACGCACCAGCATCAGCCCGTCGGCCGCCGCGCAGTCCGCATCCGGGATGCCGGCAACCGACGCCGTGGGCCCAGCCAGGATCACCCGCACGTCCGGCCCGTAGATGCGCCGCTCGACGCTGTCGTCGCCGTAGATATTCTCCGCGTACAGCACGGTAAACGGCATTCACTTCTCCTCTTGATGCGCTGGCAACCACAGTTGCCAGCGGTACCCCGCGCGCGCAAGTTATCGATAGAGGCCAATCCTAATGGCGCGTCGCTTGGAGGAGACAGCATCCATGACGGCCGGCAAGACGTTCGCGCCGCAATGGCTTGGCGCCCTCGTGCTGATCGCCTGGCTGTTCGGCCAGCCGCCGGTGGCCAAGGCGAGCGACGATTATCCGTTGCGGCCGCCGGACACATCAACGCCGCGCGCGACACTACAGGGCTTCATCACGGGCGCGGATGATATCTACCGGCGCGTGACGAACGTGATGCAGAGCTATGCCGCATCGGGCCGACTTTATCTCACCGCCGATGAGCGGCGGCAGCAACTCGCGGCGCTCGGTGATGCAAGGGCGCTGTTTCGTTACCTGGACCTGTCACGTATTCCGCCGGTGCTGTTGGATGGAGTCGCGGTCGAACGCGCGCTGCTGCTGAAGGAAATCCTGGACCGCATCGCCATTCCGCCGTTCGCCAGCATCCCGGATCAGGTTGGCGTCGAGGGACAGCCGATGAAGCGCTGGCGGCTGCCGGACACCGAGATCGACATTGTGCGGATAGATAGTGGCCCGCGCGCCGGCGAGTACCTGGTTTCCGCGGACACGATCGACCGCTTGCCGGAATTCTACGAACGGGTCAAAGGCCTGCCCTACAAGCCGGGTGTCGCCCAGCAGCTCGCCGAGCTGTATCGCACGATTGGAAAAAGCGACTCGACCGCATCGATCTACGATGCATTCCTCGGCTCGCCGATTGGTCTCAGTATCATCCTGCCGCCACGCTGGATGCTCGGCTTGCCCGATTGGGCGCGGATGCAGATCGCCGGCGTGTCGGTTTGGCAATGGGCGATGCTCGCTGGCAGCTTGTTGATTGCCGGGCTGATCATCTGGCTGGCGCATCGCGCCGCGTGGTCCGGCGGCACGAAGGACGAGGCCGCGGACGGACCGAATTGGCGCGGCCTGCCGGTGCCGGTGGCGGTCATCGTCGTGGCCGCTTTGCTCGGGCCCTGGTTCATCATGCTGCGGATCGGCGGCGACGTGCGCGAGATCATCGAATATGTCCGAACCGCAGCGATGTATCTGGGCGCGGCATGGCTGGCGATCGTCGCGTCGGCAGTATTTGGCGATGCGATCATCGCATCCGAGCGACTGACGATACGCAGTCTGGACAGTCAACTGATCCGGCTGGGCACCCGTCTTATCGGCGTGGCAGTGGCCATCGCCGTCCTGATCAACGGCGGTGACCAGCTTGGTTTCCCGGCTTACTCCGTGCTCGCCGGCCTGGGCGTCGGCGGTCTCGCGGTGGCGCTGGCGGCGCAGAGCACGATCGCCAATCTCATTGGCTCACTGCTTATCGCGTTGGAGAAGCCGTTCCGCATCGGTCAGTCCGTTCGTATCGGCGCGTCCGAGGGCACAGTCGTCGATGTCGGCTTCCGCAGCACGCGCATCCGCACACCGGACGATTCGCTGGTGTCGATCCCGAGCAGCATGGTGGTGAGCTCAACGGTGGAAAATCTCGGCCTGCGCGGTAAACGCCGGCAACGCTTCCTGGTGCAGGTAACCTATGACACGCCGCGTGCAACGCTGGAGAAGCTGATCGCCGGCATCCGGCAATTGCTGGCCGATCATCCACGGATCGAAGCGGCTACCAGCGAGGTGCGGCTCAACAACTTCGCCGAGAGCAGCCTCGACATCCTGGTGATATTCCACCTGCTGGTGGACAACTACACGGACGAGCTTGCCGAACGCGAAGCCGTTCTGTTGCGGATCATGGACCTCGCCAAGGATGCAGGCGTGGCGTTCGCGTTCCCCAGCCGAACGCTGTACGTCGAGCATGCGGTGGACGAAACGGCGGCTCGGCCGAGCGCCGACGCGACGGTGATAGGCTTCGCCGCGCGGCCCTGACACGCCCGCCGGATCCCCGTTGCCGAACGGTGGGACTGTTGCCATCCGGCATCGGCCTCGCGCAAGTTGCCGCGGCCAACGAAAGGATCTGTTCATGAACGGCGCCGAAAGCCTCGTCCACACCCTGCTGAAGAGTGGCGTCGATACGTGCTTCTCCAACCCGGGTACTTCGGAGATGCATTTCGTTGCGGCACTGGATCGGGTTCCCGGCATGCGCTGCATACTCGGGTTGTTCGAGGGCGTGGTGACCGGCGCGGCGGATGGCTATGCGCGCATGACCGGCAAGCCGGCGGCCACTCTGCTGCACTGTGGACCCGGGCTGGCCAACGGGCTTGCCAATCTGCACAACGCCCGCCGCGCGCAGACGCCCATCATCAATGTCGTGGGCGACCAGGCGACCTATCACCGGCCGAACGATGCCCCGCTCACGGCGGATACCGAAGGCTGGGCGCGCGGTGCCTCGGCCTGGGTGCGCACCGCCACCTCGTCCGCCACCGTGGGCGCTGATGCCGCCGTTGCGGTGCAGGCCGCGCGCACCCACCCGGGACAGATCGCCACGCTGATCCTGCCGTCCGACACGTCGTGGGACGAGGGCGGCGTTGTGGCCGAGGCGCTGCCGGTGCCGCCAAAGCCGCAGTCGGATCCGGCGCAGGTCCGCAATGCGGCGGAGATCCTGCGGCGCGGCACGCCGGCGCTGATCGTGCTCGGCGGCGAGGCAGTGCGCGCCGAGGCACTGGAACATGCGCAGCGCATCGCCGCGGCGACCGGCGCGCGGCTGATCGCGCAGGGCGCCAATGCGCGGATCTCGCGTGGCCGTGGCCGCGTCGCGGTTGATCGTATCCCGTATGTCGTCGATGTGGCGGTGAAGGCGCTGGCTGGGACGCGCGATGTCATCCTGTGCGGGCTGCGCAAGCCGGTGACGTTCTTCGCCTATCCCGGCAAGCCGACGACACCGGTTCCGCCGGACGCCAATATCCATGTGCTGGCGCGGCCCGACCAGGATGCCGCCGAGGCGCTCGCGCGACTGGCCGACGAACTGAATGCCCCACGCGCCGCGATTCCCGATCCGGGTCCTCGCCCCGAGCCGGCACGCGGCAAACTGACGCCTGAATTGGTGGCGGCCACGCTGGCCGCGCTGCTGCCGGAGCAGGCAGTGGTGACCGACGAGGCGGTGACGTTCGGGCGCGGCTTTTTTCCGTTCACCTACGCCGCCGAACCGCATGACTGGCTGAACTCGACCGGCGGTGCCATCGGTTGCGGGCCGCCGCTTGCCACCGGTGCCGCTGTCGGCGCACCCGGACGCCGGGTGGTGGCGCTGCAGGCGGATGGTTCGGCGATGTATACGCTGCAGGCGCTGTGGACCCAGGCGCGCGAGAAGCTGGACGTAACAACCGTGCTGCTATCGAACCGGAAGTATCAGATCCTTATTGGCGAACTGGCGAATGTCGGGGCCAATCCCGGCCGCACGGCACTCGACATGCTGGATCTCGGCAATCCCGACCTCGACTGGACGAAGCTCGCAGGCGGTATGGGAGTGGAGGCCGCGCGCGCCGATAGCTGTGAGCGTTTCGCCGACTTGTTCGCGCAGGCGAATGCACGCAAAGGGCCGTTCCTGATCGAACTGATGATCTGAGCACCGGCGGAGTTGAAGCCTCTTAACATCGCGTAAGTACATTTTTGCCAACGCTCCGCCCCTGTCGGGGCGGAGGGCAGGCATGGCACGGATTTCGTGGACCGCGGCGAATTCGGGCGCGTGGACCGACGCAGCGAATTGGTTGCCTGGACAGGTGCCGGCAAGCGCCGACGATGCGGTGATCGCTGCCAAAGGCAGCTATGAGGTCTTGGTGGACGGCGCCACCGTCAACAGCGTCGTGTTGAATGACGCGGCGGCGATCTTGTCCACGACCGGCACGTTCCTCATCAATGGAGCGTTGTCTGTTCAGGCCGGCACGCTGAACGTCGTATCCGGTGTCGCTTTGGCGACGGGACCGTTCAGCAACGCGGGCACGGTCATCGATAACGCTACGCTGGAGCTGTTCGGCAGCTACTCCGCGGCAAGCCTCGAACGCATCGGCGGCATCGGCGGAACACTTGGGCTCGCCGGTGTACTCAACAATATCGGCGGCACGCTCGATGGCGCTGGTTTCGGCGGGCTGATGGTCGCGTCGCTCGGCACGGTCATCGGCGGCGTTGTCGCCAACATAGCCGATCCTGGCGGTGCGACTCTCGAAGGTGTCACGTGGCAAGGCCTGCTGAATGCGGGCAATTCGCCACTCTTCATTGAGAATGGGTTGACGCTGAACGGCGTCGGCGGCAGCGGAGCAGGCATGCTGCAGATGGGTGGTGCGACGCTCACCTTCGAAGGTGCGGACACGCTCGATGATGCGACCGTGACCGGCTACGGCAGCATCGTGACAACAGGCAGCCTCGCATTCGGTTCTGCCCTGCATTTGCAAATGGCGGATTTCGGTTTCCTGACCATTATCGGCAATACACTCAACAGTGGGCTCGTCACCAATTCCGGTTTGATCGAAGTGCGGGGTCAGCGCGCGTTTCCGGGTGATTTAGGTGTGCAGGCATCAATTGCTGTCGCCAGCTTCGAGAACATCGGTACAGTGGAGTTGAGCGGAACCGGAAGTATCGGAGCTGACAATCTCATCAGCATCACGGCCGGAACATTCAGCAACGATCCCGGCGCGCTGCTAGGCGTCTCCGCCGGACACCTGAGTGTCGCGGCAAAAACAATAATGACCAACAATGGAACCATCGAGGTCGGCGATGGCGCCGCACAGTTCGCCGGACAGATGTTCGGTTCCGGGTTGATCGATATCGGCAACGGTGGAAGCGTCCAGTTTGGCAGTGCGGTGTTCGCGTCGCAGACGATAGACCTGACTGGCAGCAACACATTGACGATCGGCCTGCCGGCATTCTTCGCCGCGAACATCAATGGCTTCGCACCGGGCGATACGATCACGCTCAGTGGCTCGGCGAGCGCGATCAGTTATACAGATGGCGATCTGAAACTCGGCCTTGGCAAGAACCAGACGGCCGATTTGCACATCTTCGGTCCGTACGGACTGGCGAATTTCGTGGTCACCCCAGGCGCAACGACGGTGATCCAGGTGAACGGCACCAGCGCATTGGCACCGGTGATAGCGGGTCTGGGCAACGATATCAGCTATCAGTCAGGCGCCGCGGCAATCCCGGTCGCTCCCGGTGTCACGATAAGCGACGCCGAGTCACCGGTGTTGACCAGCGCGACGGTGGCAATATCCGGCGGTACGTTCATCGGTGACGGCGATGAACTGTTTGCCAGTGCAACCGGCACGGCAATCAACGCAAAATACGATAGCTCGACCGAGGTGCTTTTGTTGAGCGGAGCCGACACGTTGGCGGACTACCGGAACGTCCTGGCATCGATAACATTCAGTTCGTTTGCCGCGGACCCCACCGACGGGACCCGCCAATCGACGCGCACCCTTACCTGGACTGTGAATGATGGCACCGCGGTCTCGGCGCCGGTGATCGAGACGATCAACATCGCGCCGCCACCGCGCGGTCTCGCCTGGACCGGCGCGCAAGGCAGTAACATCGCGAATGCAGGTAACTGGAACGACACAACCAACACACTCAGCCCGGCATTGCTCGCTCCGGACGCGGCGGATGATGCGCTGTTTCTGTCAGCGGGCGGAACCCTGACCGGCTCGATCAGCGTCGCCGAGGCGACTTTTGGCGGTGGATCTGGCTGGGTGCTGGAAAGCGATGCATCGCTAGACGCCAGCGCCAATGTCAGTGACACCGGATCAGTCACGCTGCTTGGCGGCGCTGCAATTGTCAGCCGTGGCAGCTTCGATAGCGTTGCCGGCACCGGCGGCACCTTGGCAACGCTCCGCATTGCCGGCCCAGGTGCTAGCTGGACGTCACTTGGGACGCTCGCTGTTGGTGGGCAGTCCGGCGGCGCGAGCCTGAGCATTGAGAACAATGGCGCGCTGACGGCGAACGACCTGGCGATCGCGCGGCAGGACGGATCCGGCGCCGTGACCTTCACTGTTGAGGGGATGGGTTCGCTATTGGACGTCGCTGGTACGTTTGACATCGGCGAAGCTGGCAATGGTGCGTTGACCATTGGCTCGGGAGCCACGATGGCTGCTTCGCAGGCCATCAAGATTGGCGCTTTCGGTACGCTGACGCAGGACGGTGGTGCGATCCGCGCTGGTGCCATATTCAGTTCGGGTAGCATTCAGTCAGACGGCACGGTGACACTGGTCGCACCGCTGATCTCGTCGCTGAACCCGGGACGGAGTGGTGTGATCAGCATCGGACACGCCAGCAATCTTGTGCTGGATGCAGGCTCGATCGATGCCGGCCAGACGATGGAATTCACCGACGGCACCGGCGTGCTGACGATAGGCACGCTGGCGGGATTTGCCGCGACCATTGGCAGCTTCGCGTCCGGCGACACGATCCTTGTCGAGGGAACTTCGATAGGGTCGCAGAGCTTCGACCCGCAGCACCATCGGCTGACGTTGTTCAACGCATCGAAGAATGCGGTCGGCACGCTGCAATTCGCCAGCTCGGTCAATAGTGTCGGTGGGCTCACAATAAGGGGCACGACGCCATGCTTTGTTGCCGGCACGCGGATCAGCGCGCAGCGCGGCGAGGTTTGCATCGAGGATCTCGCGGTCAGCGAACCGGTACAGACGCTCACAAAAGCCGCGCAGCCGATTGTTTGGATCGGTCACCGTTTGGTCGACTGCACGCGGCATCCGGAACCGCGCTCTGTCTGGCCGGTGCGCATCGCGACCGGAGCGTTCGGACCAGGCCGGCCGATACGTGATCTGTGGCTATCGCCGGATCATGCCGTGTACGTCGGTGAGGTGCTGATTCCGATAAAGTATCTCATCAACGCCGCCACGATCGCGCAGGTGCCGGTGGACGAGGTGATCTACTATCACCTGGAACTGCCCCATCACGCGATCCTGCTGGCTGAGGGATTGCCGGCGGAGACTTATCTCGACACAGGTGATCGCCTCAATTTTGCGAACGGCGGCAGAGCGGTCGTGCCGTATCCGGATTTCTCCTCGCGCCGATGGGATGCAGAGGCTTGCGCACCGCTGGTGATCGCCGGACGCGAACTGGCGGCCGCACGATGCTGGGTGAACGGAATCGCTGGGCGGGTTAAACTGGCCGCATGATCTACATGGTGGAAATGGCGCTGCTGGACACTGTGCGGCGGCGTGAATGGGATGATTGGTACGTAGCGCATCAGCACAGGCTGCTGTCGATTCCGGGAATTCATGCCAGCCAAAGGTTCGAGTGCATCCACGTCGCTGCGGCACCGTTCGTGGCGCTGCACGAGGTGGATGGGCCGGAGGTGTTTGACAGCGACGCGTACCGAGCGGCTGCCGGTCCGTCCAATACCGGTGAATGGCAGAGTAAAATGGGCAACTGGCATCGCAACGTGTTCCGCGGGCTGGACCATACGCCCGATGTGCCGATGCAGGCCCGGCTCGTCGTGGTCGAACGCAATGCCGAAGGGCCGCTGCCGCGCGATGCGGCGCTGCATTGGCTCGAAGCTGCCGGCCTGGACCAAAGCGTGCGCCGCCGTGGGCTTGCGGTGATGCAGCCGGCTCAGGCTGATCTGCTGGCCGCGACGCCCGGGATCCGTGTGCTGCGGCCGCTGGGACCGCGCCTCACGCTTTCTTCTGCCAGCCCCGTTCGTCCTGCTGCCAATAAGTAAGCGAGTGGCCGGCAGCCTTGGCGGCGCTCCATCGCGTTCGTGCGGATTCGACCGCCGCTTCGTCCTTGCCGTCGAACAGGTCGAACACGCGATCGAACGCACCGAGCCGCGAGCTGCCGACGCCATCGATCAGGAACAGGAAGCGCGCGCCGTTCGGTGCCGCGTCATCGATGGCCAGCCATATCGGCTGCATCGCCGCATCGCCATCTGCCTCGGTGCCATGCGGCAGCCAGTCAGGCTCGGCGCACCGCCACAACGCTGTATCCAGTGCGGCGAGCCGTTCCGCATCGCCGCACACCACCACGGCGCGTTGACCGGCGGCCAGCGTGCGGCCGAGCAGCTGCGGCAGCGCCTGCTCCGGGCCTGTTCGCGTCAGATGGTAGAAACCGATATCGGTCACTGACCCTCGTAGTGTTCCGCCACCAGCCGATCGAGCAGGCGAACGCCGAAGGCAGTGGCGCCCTTGGGAACGCAGGGTGTGTCCTTGTTGCTCCACGCCATGCCGGCGATGTCCAGGTGCACCCATGGCTTGCCGTTGACGAAGCGCTGGATGAACTGCGCGGCACTGATGGAACCACCGGCCCGGCCGCCGATATTCTTCATGTCGGCGATCTCGGATTTGATCAGCCGGTCGTAAGCGTCATCGAGTGGGAAGCGCCAGACCTTCTCGCCGGTTGACTGGCCGACGTTGTGCAGCTTCTGCGCCAGCGCGTCATCATTGCTGAACATCCCGGCATACTCATGGCCGAGTGCGACGATCATCGCGCCGGTCAGCGTGGCGAGATCGATCATGAAGCGCGGATCGTATTTCTGCTGGCAATACCAAAGCACGTCAGCCAACACGAGACGGCCTTCCGCGTCGGTATTGATCACCTCGACGGTCTGGCCCGAATACGTCTTCACCACATCGCCGGGACGCTGTGCGTTGCCCGACGGCATGTTCTCCACCAGGCCGACGAGGCCCACCGCATCGACCTTCGCCTTGCGTCCGGCGAGCGCGGCCATCAGGCCAACGACTGTGCCGGCGCCGGCCATGTCCCACTTCATGTCCTCCATGCCGCCGGCGGGTTTGATGCTGATGCCGCCGGTGTCGAATGTGACGCCCTTGCCGATGAACGCCAGCGGCTTGCCGCGTGCCTTGCGGCCATTGCCGGTGCCATTCCAGTGCATCACCACCATGCGCGGTTCATTGACGCTGCCTTGCGCGACGCCGAGCAGGGCGCCGAAGCCGAGGCGCGTCATTTCCCGAGGGCCCAGCACTTCAACCTTAAGCCCAAGTTCAGTGAGTTTCTTGCAGCGGTCCGCCATCTCCGCGGGGTTCAGGATGTTGGGCGGTTCGCTGACCAGATCGCGCGACAGGAAGACGCCTCGGGCGACCCCGGCCAGCGGTTCCCACGCGGATTTCGCGCGCGGCGGATCGCCGGTGAGCACGGACAGCCTGGCAAGCTTCGGCTTGTCCTCCGGCTTCTCCTTGGTGCGGTAGCGATCGAAGCGGTAAAGGCGCAGCGCGGCGCCGAGCGCGACCTCTGCCGCCTGCGCCGGCTGCAGCGTGCCACTGGCGAGCGCAGCGAGTGGTTCGTTCGACAGCGCGGCGGCGGCCTGTCCGCCGGCTTCATTCAGGATCCGCGCGGTCAGCTCCCGCGGCTTGCCGATGCCGATGGCAATGACGCGCGACAGGTTCGCACCCGGAGCGAGTATCGTGCAGAGCTTGCCTTTCGCTCCCTTGAACCCGGTTGCCTTCAATGCGCGCGCAATGGCGCCGCCGGTGGCTTCATCGGCATGCTGCCATACACCTGACGGCATTTCACCTTCGCCCATCAACAGCACGAGGGCGCCCGACTTTGGCAAGCCAGGTTTGGCGAAGGTGATGTCAAGCATGATGGTAGTTCTCCCCCTGTGGTACCGCTTGCGTTGCAGCGAGCATGAACTGTAGCAGCGTGTCCGGGCTTTGCCATGCCTGGAGGCGAACGCTGTGTGCAATGCGCCGTGACTGAAGTGTTGCGAGACGATGACGCTGGCATTGCGCGTGCCGCGGCGCGGTTGCGCGATGGTGAATTGGTCGCGTTCGCGACCGAAACAGTCTATGGGCTGGGCGCTGATGCGACCGACGGTCGTGCGGTGGCGGAGATCTTCGCGGCAAAACAACGGCCGCGCTTCAATCCGCTGATCTGCCATTATCCCGACAGCGGGTCTGTGTTCGCGGATGTGGCCGCGAACGATGCCGCGCTTCGTCTGGCGGCGGAATTCTGGCCGGGACCACTGACGCTCGTGCTGCCGCGACGCGACACGTGTTGTGTCAGCCTGCTGGCCAGTGCCGGCCTGGACACGCTGGCGGTGAGGGTACCGGGACATGCTGCTGCCCGTGCGCTGCTGCGGCAGGTGGGACGGCCGGTCGCGGCACCTTCAGCCAATCGTTCAGGCAAAGTGAGTCCGACCACGGCGCAGCATGTCATGGCCGAACTCGCGGGGCGGATTGCCGCGGTGCTGGACTGCGGGGCGTGCACCATCGGCATTGAATCGACCGTGGTGGATTTATCGGGCGAGGTGCCTGCATTGCTGCGCCCCGGAGGCGCGACGACGGAAGCAATCGAAGCGATGCTGGGCGAGCTGCGTCCACCGCCGGGCGGTGCGCTGCGTTCGCCCGGTATGCTGTCCTCGCATTATGCGCCAGGCCTGCCGCTGCGTCTCAACGCTCGCGGCGTGGATGCCAATGAGGTGCTGCTGGCATTCGGGCCGCCGCTGCCGGGCGCAGCCGCGACATTCAATCTGAGCGAGGCGGAGGACCTGGCCCAGGCTGCCGGGCGGCTGTTCGCCGGACTACGTAGCCTTGACGGCAGCCGGGCCGAACGAATTGCGGTGATGCCGATACCCGACATCGGGCTCGGCCGCGCAATCAACGATCGGTTGCGCCGCGCAGCCGCTCCACGCGATTGACGCGACCACGGATGTTGTGATTCCCGCATCCTTGGGAGATCGCAAGGATGCGGCTCAGCTTCTGGCGAAACTTGCTTGGTGCGGGGTGCCTGCTGGCGCTGTCGGCATGCGGGTCGCACGTGCCGGATACCGGGGCACATGCCGGCGATTACGTCGGCGGTTCCGTGCCGCTCGATTGTGCGCCGTTCGCGCGTGCACTGAGTGGACTCCGCCTGAGCGGCCCTGCGGCTGACTGGTGGCCGCAGGCGGATGGCCGCTATGTGCGCGGCGGTCACTCCCTCCATCGGCGGCGTTCTGGTGTTCCGGCGATCAGCCCGCTTGCCCGATGGCCACGTCGCGGTGGTGTCGCAGGTACTCGGCAGACGCGAAATTCTCGTAACGCAAGCGAACTGGGTGCACCACCGGGTCAGCGAGGATCAGCCGGTGATCGACGTTTCAGCCGCGAATGACTGGTCGGTGGTGCGCGTCTGGTGGCCGCCAGTCGCACAGATGGGTGTCAGCGACTATCCAGCCCATGGCTTCATCCGGCCCGAGCGGCCGGCGACGCACGACCAACTTATCGCTGCCACGCCACGGGCCATTCGCGTGGCGCAGCAGGAATAGCGCAACGCTACGCGGCGTCCTCGCGGCGGTCCCGCACCTTCACATACGCCAGCTTGGCGTGATCCGTGCAGTATGGCTTGCCGGGCTCCGACGCATCGTCGCAGAAGCGGAAACTCCGCGTCCCCGGCTCGCCGATCGGCCAGCAGCAGGTGACGATACGGCCATAGGGGCGTGGCGCCGGCGGAACGGCCCGCGGCGCGGGTGCCGCAGGCGGCGGCTTCGGCGCAATCACCGCATGATGCATGTGCAATGCCGCTGGCGCTATCGTCGCCGTGCTCGACAGCGGCGGCAAAGTCGGTCCGGCGACCCGACGCGGCGCGGACCGTCGAGGCGCGCTTATCCCGGAGCCATCACGGCGAATGGGCGACGGACGTGCCGGTAGATCGAGCCGGTGCGCCTTTCCCACGACTGCATTTTTCGACACGCCGAGCCTGCGGCCGATCTCGGCGGTGGACAGACCTTCATCCCACAGCGAGCGCAGACGGACGATTGTTTCCTCGGCCCACTCCATCTCGTGGCTCCCCCCAAGGTTTCACCACAAGATACGGTAGCCATGACGGGGGCGGCGTCAACCCGAAATCCGCTGAGGACCACAAATACTTGTGGACAACCAGCAGAGCGACCGCAACAGATTGCGGTCGCGTTGCTTAGTGTGCCGCTGTCGTCTCGCGCGTGCTGCGCGGTGCCGCCTCACCGGCCGGGCCGGAAATCGAGCCGGTTGGCTTGTCGGCGCTCGCTTCCATCGAAGCATCGTCGCCTTCCGCCATATTCTTCTTGAACGACTTGATGCCCTTCGCGAAGTCACCCATCAGACTGCTCACCTTGCCGCCGCCGAACAGCAACAAGACGACCAGCAGCACCACCATCCAGTGCCAAATGCTGAAGCTACCCATAAGTCCTCCAAGTGGGCTGAAGACGACACTTCTACCGGTGTTGCCGCCCGCCGCCAACGACATGGCGCGACGCCGCTACGGATGCAAGCGGTTTCCCGCCACGCCGGCGACCGTCACTAAGCCTCGCAGGACTGATTGCTAGGAAGGATTGGCACGCGTATCGTTATTGGCGGCAAGGCAATACCGTCGCTCGGTGACAACAATGACGGGGGCCTGGCTACAGGGGTGGGAGCGTAACGGAGACATCTATCGCGCTCCCCTACAATTGGGCGGGACTTAAACCGCCCGCAGGCAGAAAGGCAGCGCGTCTATGCCGAACGGCACCGTTAAGTGGTTCAATCCGACCAAGGGCTATGGCTTCATCGCTCCCGATACCGGCGGTAAGGACGTCTTCGTCCATATCAGTGCCGTGCAGAAGGCCGGCCTTCGCAGTTTGAGCGAGGGCCAGAAGATCGGGTTCGAGGTGGAGCAGCAGCAGAACGGACGAACTGCCGCGGTCAACCTCACCCAGGCTGAGTAAACGCCTGGGCCGTCCGGCGGGCCGCATTTTTGGTCCGCCGGCAGCTGGAGCAGCGGCGAACCGCGCGACCGGGCGTTGCGCGGCGGTGCGAGTTGCGGCCAGAAGATGCCTCGCATGACCGCGAAACTCTTCCTGCGGCAATTTGCCCGCTCGCCACGAACCATTGGCGCCATCGCGCCAAGTTCGCCTGCATTGGCTCATGTCATGCTGGCACCGGTGGATTTTTCCGCAGCACCGGTGATCGTGGAATTCGGGCCGGGCACCGGTGCTTTCACCCGTGAGATCGCGCGCCGGCTGCGGCCGGGCAGTCACTATCTCGGCATTGAGCTGAATGAGGCGTTCACGCACGGCCTCACGGCGAATTTCCCACACCTGGCGTTCGCGCACGGCAGCGTGGCCGATCTTGCCAGCATCCTGCCGCAGCGCGGAATCGGCGCGATCGACGCGGTGATCTGCGGCCTGCCTTGGGCGACACTGCCTGTCGCGCTGCAGGAACGGGTGTTTGCCGGCCTGGATCGCTTCCTGCGGCCCGGCGGTGTTTTCGCGACGTTCGGCTATTTTCAAAGCCTTGTGCTGCCTGGCGCGCAGGCGCTGCGCCAGCGGCTGCGGCGAAGTTTCGCAGATGTGCGCCGTTCACCCGTGGTGTGGGCGAACGTTCCTCCTGCCTTTGCGTATATCTGTCACAAACGAGGCTGAAGCCTTGGCCGCCGAGGCCGGGGTGGGTGGGCATCCTTGGCCCAAGAGGTTACAAGGTGTTCAGGCGGCAGCGAATCGGCCCGCCTGCCGGTTGAACGCGTGCTCGGCGAGGGAGGAAGTAAGCCCAGATGAGCGACATCCTGAGCCGGCGCCCCGGCTCGCGCGCCAATGCCGCCAGTGGCACCACGATGGATCTCGAGGCCGTGCGCGCCGCCTATCGGCGATGGGCTGGGGTCTACGATGCGGTGTTCGGCGCCATCCTGCTGACCGCGCGGCGCCGCGCGGTCGCTTTGGTCAACCAGTTGCCCGGCCGCGACGTGCTGGAAGTCGGCGTGGGCACCGGGCTGGCGCTGCCGCGCTACGCGGCCGATCGGCGGATCACCGGGATCGATCTATCGGCCGAGATGCTGGCCGTGGCCGGCAAGCGTGTGGCGGCCAAGCGGTTGGGCAATGTCGCCGCGCTGCGCGAGATGGACGCTGAAGCAACCAGCTTCCCCGATGCGTCGTTCGATATCGCGGTGGCGATGTTTGTGGCCTCGGTGGTGCCAAATCCGAAGCAGCTGCTGCTGGAAATGCGGCGTGTTGTGCGGCCCGGCGGCAACATCCTCTTCGTCAGTCACTTTGCCGCGGAAAAGGGCCCGCGCTGGTGGATCGAGCGCGCCATGGCACCCGCGTCGCGCGCACTCGGCTGGCGGCCTGACTTCGCGATGGATGCGATGTTCACGCCCGAAGAGGTGGCGCAGTGCTTCGCTGTGCCGGTGCCACCGCTTGGGATGTTCACCTTGGTGAGGATCGCGAACTAGGCCACCCCGGCTCCGCGGCCCGACTGACGGGAGCCGCGCAGGGTGGGGCTTGGCATGGGCCGCGCTTGTGACATTGTTCGGTCGCGGCATAACAGCATGCACAACGGGTGTGGGAGACAACAATCATGCAGCATGACGATGTGGCGGACCCTTCGCGCCGGACGATGTTTGGGCGCGGCGTGGGAATTGCGGCGGTAGCGGCGGCGGCCGGGCTTTCGCTGTCGGGACAGGCACAGGCGCAGGCCACCGGGGCCAGCAAACTTCAGGAGGTACTGAAGCGCGGCAAGCTTGTTGTCGGCACTGGCACCACCAACCCGCCGTGGCACTTCGAGGATGACAGCGGCAATCTGACCGGCATGGACATCGACATGGCGCGGCTGTTCGCCAAGGGCCTGTTCGACGATCCGACCAAGGTTGAGTTCGTGCGCCAGGCGGCGGATGCGCGGATCCCCAATCTGCTGACCAACAAGATCGACGTGGTCGCGCAGTTCATGACGATTACGCCCGGCCGCGCGCGCCAGGTCGAATTCACCACGCCGTATTACCGCGAGGGTGTCGGCCTGCTGGTGCTGAAGGACAGCAAGTACAAGAACTTTGCCGACCTGAAGGCGGCCGGCGCCAATGCGACGATTGCGTGGCTGCAGAACGTCGGTGTCGAGGACTACACGCGGAAGGTGCTGCCGGACATCAAGATCCTGCAAGTCGATAGCGTCGACGCGACGTTCCAGTCGATGAACGCGCGCCGCGCCGACGTCACCGCGTCGGATCAATCGACCATCCGCTGGCTGGTCACCAAATTCCCGGACCGCTACCGCGACCTGGGATTCGGCTGGATGCCGAATTCGTATGCGTTCGGCGTCGCGCCGGGCGACCCTGTTTGGCTGGACTGGCTGAACACGCAGATCCGCGAAGCCTTCATGGGCGTGAGCTACGATGACATGAAGGCGGCTTACAAGAAGTGGTTCGGCATCGATCTTCCTGAAGCGAAGGTCGGAATTCCCGGGGAGTATGGCGTGGGCTGATAGCGCGCCGGCGATGCGCTACAACTTCAATTGGCCGGTCATCTGGCGCAACTCTGACAAGCTCTACGACGGGTTGCTGCTGGGCCTGGAAATTGCGGTGGTGGCGCTGCTTGCCGGCTGCGTCATCGGCATCCTGCTCGCTGCGTGCCGGCAGTCGCGCTACCGCGTGCTGCGCCTGCCGGCTACCGCGTTCGTCGAAGTCGTCCGCAATATGCCGCTGCTGCTGCTGGTGTTCTTTGTCTATTTCGGACTGCCGGAACTGGGCTTCACGGCGTTCGACAATGTCCAGTGCTTCACGGTGACGCTGGCACTGTACGCCGGCGCTTACCTGACCGAGGTATTCCGTGCCGGGCTCGCAGCGATCCCGGTGTCCTACATCGAGGCGGGCAAGGCGATCGGGCTGACCGCATTGCAGCGCGGGCGCTACGTGGTGCTGCCAGTGCTGTTCCGCATCGTGCTGCCGTCGCTCAGCAGTGCGCTGATCTCGCTGTTCAAGGATACCGCGCTCGCGGCGGCCATTGGCGTGCCGGAACTCACCTACGGCGCGCGCTGGATCAACGTGAATACCTTCCAGGTGCTGGAGACCTGGGCCATGACGGCCGCGCTGTACTTGGCGACCTGCTACATCCTGGCGATCGCGCTGCGCCTGCTCGAACGCCGCTACGCGATGGTGCGCTGATGGAGTGGGTGAAGATGGCCAACGAGGCGTGGCGCGCGCGCCTCACGCTGCTTGGCGGTCTGCTGACCACCCTGGAAATCTCCGTGCTGGTGATCTGTATCGGCACCATGGTGGGCGTGCTGATAGGGATCGGCCTGTGCTACGGCGCGCGGCCGGTGCGCTGGGCGCTGCGTGGCTATGTCGATGTGATCCGCGGCATCCCTTCGCTGGTGCTGATCTTCTTCAGTTTCTACGGCACCGCGCTGCTCGGGCTGAACATCTCGGCGTTCTTCGCGGGCGTGCTGGCGCTCGGTGCGTTCTGCGCGGCGCATGTCGGTGAGTTGACCCGCGGCGCGGTGCAGTCGATCCCGAACGCGCAAACCGATGCGGCAAGATCGATCGGACTGGGGTTCTGGGGCCGTCTCGCCTACGCCATCCTGCCGCAGGCGCTGCGCCGCATGCTGCCCGCCTGGGTCAACATCGCCGCCGAGATGGTCAAGGGATCCACTCTGCTGTCGCTCATCGGCGTGCTGGACCTGCTGCTCGCCACCCAGCAGGCAATCGCGCGAACCTTCCTGATCATCCAGTTCTACGTCGCGCTCATGGTGGTGTATTTCGCCATCAACTTCGCTATTTCGCGCGTTGGCGCGGTGGTGGAACGCCGCATGGCCTATGTGAGGTTCTGAGTGTCCGACGCCGCCCTGCTGCATGCCCACAACATCCACAAGCGTTTTGGCAGCCTGGAAGTGCTGAAGGGCATCGACCTCGACGTGCGGCGTGGCGAGGTTGTCGCCCTGATCGGTGCATCGGGTTCCGGCAAGACCACGTTCCTGCGCTGCGTGAACATGCTGGAGGACTTTCAGGACGGCGAGATGCTGCTGGACGGCGAGAGTATCGGCTACCGCATCACGCCGCGCGGCCGGCACCGCCTGCCCGAGCGGCAGATCGTGGCGCAGCGGGCGCGTATCGGCATCGTGTTCCAGAGCTACAACCTGTTTCCGCATCTGACGGCGGAGCAGAACGTGACGCTGGGGTTGACCAAGGTGCTGAAGAAGCCAGCGCGGGAGGCGCGCGAGATTGCCGCCGGCTGGCTGGAGCGGGTGGGGCTGGCGGATCGGCGCGGCTATTACCCATACCAGCTTTCCGGCGGCCAGCAGCAGCGGGTGGCGATTGCCAGGGCGGTGGCCGCCGAACCCAAGCTGCTGCTGTTCGACGAGGTCACCTCCGCGCTCGACCCCGAACTGGTGGGCGAAGTGCTGGAGGTGATGCGCAATCTGGCTCAGGCCGGCATGACCATGCTGGTGGTGTCGCATGAGATGCTGTTCGTGCGCGCGGTGGCGACCCGGGTGGTGTTCATGGACCAGGGCCGGGTGGCGGCGCAGGGCGAGCCGGAAAAGCTATTCCGTGACCCGGGAACCGAGCGGCTGCGAACGTTCCTGGGACGGTTTCATCAGGTGTTTCGCTAGGGTTGAGGCATACCCCTCCCTTGATCTCATTCACGCGGTCCGGTAGGCCACAGTTTGTATTGCCGGCCCGGGGCGGGACCGGAAGGGGGACCGAAGCGGGATGGATCGGCCGAATTTGATTTACCGGCGGCTGCTCGCCGCATTCCTGATGTGCGTGACACTGCCAGGCCTGGCGCTCGCGCAGGCCGTTGGCGCGCCGAAGCCGTGGGAAATCGGCATGCAGGCCGCGTACGGGCCGCTGAAGCGCGACCAGATCACACTGCACAACGAAGTTCTGATCATCATTACGTTGATCACGTTGTTTGTCGCGGGGCTGCTGGTCTGGGTGATGTGGCGCTACAATGCGGCCCGCAATCCGGTGCCGACTCGCACGTCGCACAACACCGTCATCGAGATCCTGTGGACGGTGATCCCGGTGCTGATCCTGGTGGTGATGGCGATCCCGTCGTTCCGTCTGATCTATTACGAGGATCGCACGCACGACGCCGACCTGACGATAAAGGCTACCGGTCATCAGTGGTACTGGGAGTACACCTATCCGGACAAGAACAACATCGACTTCAGCAGCTACATCGTGCCGGATGACCAGGTTAAAGACCCCAAGATGCGGCTGTTGACGGTGGACAACGAGCTGGTGATCCCAGTGAACAAGAACATCCGCGTGCTCACCACCAGCACCGACGTGATCCACAGCTTCTTCGTTCCGGCGCTCGGCATTCAGCGCTACGCGATCCCGGGCCGCACGATCGAGACCTGGATGCGCGCTGACACCCCCGGGACCTTCTACGGCGAATGCAATCAGATCTGCGGCACCAATCACAGCCGCATGCCGATCGTGGTGCGCGCCGTCTCGGAGCAGGATTTCAGTGCGTGGCTCGATCAGGCGAAGACCAAATTTTCCGATGCCGCGCCGTCGGAACCCACTACCACTACGAGCCAACCGCGCCAGTTGGCGGCCGCAGGAGTGCAGAACTGATGTCGGCAGCGACCCACGATCACGCGCACGACCACCACGACCATAAGCCAGGCTTTTTCACGCGCTGGCTGTGCAGCACGAACCACAAGGATATCGGCACCCTCTACCTGTGCTTTGCCGTGTTCGGCGGCATCACCGGCGGCATCCTGTCCGAGATCATGCGTGCCCAGCTTAACTTCCCGGGCAACCACGTGGTCACGGATGGCCAGGAGTGGAACACGATCATCACGTCGCACGGGCTGCTGATGATCTTCTTCTCGGTCATGCCTGCGCTGATCGGCGGCTTCGGCAACTGGTTCATCCCGCTGATGATCGGCGCGCCGGACATGGCGTTCCCGCGGCTCAACAACATCAGCTTCTGGCTGTTGCCGCCCGCCTTCATCCTGATCTTCACCGGTCTGCTGATGGGTGAGTCCGGTTCCGGCTGGACGCTGTATCCGCCGCTGTCCAACCCGACCTACGAGCCGGGTATCGGCATGGACTGCACCTTGTTCTCGCTGCACCTTGCCGGCGCCAGTTCTCTGCTGGGCGCGATCAACTTCATCACCACGATCTTCAACATGCGCGCACCCGGCATGACGCTGCACAAGATGCCGCTGTTCGTGTGGAGCATGCTGGTCACCGCTTTCCTGCTGCTGCTGTCGATTCCGGTGCTGGCCGGTGCGATCACCATGCTGATCTGCGACCGCAATTTCGGCACCGCATTCTTCGATCCGGCGGGCGGCGGTGATCCCGTGCTGTTCGAGCACCTGTTCTGGTTCTTCGGCCACCCCGAAGTGTACATCATGATCGTGCCGGGCTTTGGCATCATCAGCCACGTCATCTCGACGTTCAGCAGGAAGCCAATCTTCGGCTACCTCGGCATGGCGTACGCGATGGTGGCGATCGGTGTTATCGGCTTCGTGGTGTGGGCGCACCACATGTTCGTTTCGGGTATCTCGGTCGATACCCGCGCCTACTTCATGGCCGCGACCATGGTCATCGCAGTGCCGACGGGCATCAAGATCTTCTCCTGGATTGCCACCATGTGGGGTGGCTCGATCGAGCTGAACACGCCGATGCTGTGGGCTATCGGCTTCCTGTTCGTGTTCACCGTCGGGGGCGTGACTGGCGTGGTGCTGTCCAACGCCGGCATCGACCAGATCGTGCACAACACCTATTACGTGGTCGCGCACTTCCACTACGTGTTGTCGCTCGGCGCGGTGTTCTCGATCTTCGCCGGCTTCTACTACTGGATTGGCAAGATGTCGGGCCACCAGTACCCGGAGTTCTGGGGCAAGGTGCATTTCTGGCTGACGTTCATCGGCGTCAACCTGACATTCTTCCCGCAGCACTTCCTGGGCCTGTCCGGCATGCCGCGCCGCTACCCGGATTATCCGCTGGCGTTCGCCGGATGGAACTTCGTTTCCTCCATCGGCGCCTATATTGGCGGCGTGGCGTTCCTGGTGTTCTTCTACGTGGTGTATCGCACCTTCACCTCGAAGGAGCACCTGCCCGACAACTACTGGGGCGAGGGCGCCACGACGCTGGAATGGACCGTGTCGTCGCCGCCGCCGTTCCACACCTTCGCGGAACTGCCGCGTATCCGCTGATGGCCGGGACAAGCCCGGTCATGACGGTTGAGGATCGGGCTTCGCCCGAGGGATTTGCACGGCCATGAGCGAGGCGGTTAGCGAACGGGCGGGGACCGCACCGGCTGAGTTGAGCGACTGGTTCGCGCTGCTCAAGCCACGGGTGATGACGCTGGTGGTTTTCACCGGCCTGATTGGTCTGCTGATTGCCCCCGGACATCTGAATCCGGTGCTGGCGTTCACCGCGGTGCTGTGCATCGCGGTCGCCGCGGGAGCCTGCGGCGCGATCAACATGTGGTACGATCGCGATATCGACGCGGTAATGCGGCGCACGCGCAACCGGCCGATCCCGGCCGGGCGGATGGAGCCCGGGGCCGCGCTCGGCTATGGCATCACACTGGCGGCCGGTGCAGTGATCATGATGGGCCTGGCGGTGAATCTCGCCGCCGCCTCGGTGCTGGCGCTGTCCATCGCCTTCTATGTGTTTGTCTATACAATCTGGTTGAAGCGCCGGACTCCGCAGAACATTGTCATCGGCGGCGCGGCGGGCGCGTTCCCGCCAGTGGTCGGCTGGGCCGCGGTGACCGGATCGGTTGATCTGGTGCCGTTGCTGCTGTTTGCCATCGTGTTCTTCTGGACGCCACCACACTTCTGGTCGCTGGCGCTGTTCGCCAACAGCGACTACCAGCGCGCCGGCGTGCCGATGCTGCCGGTGGTCGCCGGCGCCAAAGAGACCCGCAAGCAAATCGTCATCTATACGCTGCTGCTGATTCCACTCTCGCTGCTGCCTTGGCTGATCGGCTTCACCGGGCTGATCTACGGCGGCGCGGCGATCGCACTCGGCATCGGCTTCCTCGCCAGCGTCTGGCGCGTGGCAGCCGATCGGCAGGACGCGGCTGGCATCAGCCTGACGAACGACGCGCCGGCTCGCGCGGCCTTCAAGTACTCGATCCTCTATCTGTTTGCGCTGTTCGCCGCGCTCGCCGTCGATAGGCTGGCTGGGTGATCGGGACATGGCGGTGGACCCGGATGACACGCGACGCCGCCGGGCGCGCAACTGGGCTATCCTGGCCGTGCTGCTGGCGCTCTCGGTGCTGTTTTACGCGATCACCATCGTGAAGATGACCAAGTCGGGATGAGCACGACGCCTCCTCCACATCCCTCTCCCGTTGCGCGGATGAGGGGGAATGGCAATCGCGGTATCGGCCTCGCGCTGGCGGGTATTGTGGTCGCGATGGTCGGCCTGTCGTTCGCCTCGGTTCCGCTGTACCGCTTGTTCTGCTCGGTCACCGGCTACGATGGCACGCCGCAGATCGGCAAGGCGGCCGCGCCAGGGGCCACGCAGCAATTCGTCACCGTGCAATTCAATGCCAACACCAACCCTAACCTGCCGTGGGATTTCCGGCCGGTGCAGGCTGAGTTGCGCGTGGCACTGGGTGATGAGCACCTGGCGTATTACACCGCGCGCAATGAGGCCCGCACGCCGGTCACCGGCGTCGCGCTGTACAACGTCACCCCCGATACCGTCGGCAAGTATTTCCACAAGACCGCCTGCTTCTGCTTCAACCAGCAGACGCTGGCGGCCGGTCAGCAGATGCAGTTCCCGCTCAGCTTCTGGGTGGATCCGGCGATCGCCAAGGACCCGGATACGGCCGACATCCGCACCGATCACTCTCTCCTACACGTTCTTCCGTACGCTCGAGGATGCGGAAAAGTCAGGCGCGCTGGCACAGGCCGGTCCGCATGTCGGTCCGCTGACGCAGTAGGCCCCTTGAACGCATGGACGAATTCGCGATGATGCAAAACAACGAAATGGACATGGGTTCGGCATGAGCGACCACGGTCACGGCTCCACCACGATCGAAAGTTCCGGTCTTCGGCAGCCCTATCATCTGGTTGATCCAAGCCCGTGGCCAATCGTTGGCGCCCTGGGTGGCCTATGCATCGTGCTTGGCATCATTTTCGCCGCGCATTTCGGCAGCTACATCGTGCTTGTCATCGGCGCGTTGCTGGTGTTCGTCACGATGTTCTTCTGGTGGCGCGACGTCATCAAGGAGAGCCGCACGCCGGGCTTGCACACACCGGTGGTGCGACTGGGTCTGCGCTACGGCATGCTGTTCTTCATCTCGTCCGAGGTGATGTTCTTCGTTGGGTTCTTCTGGGCGTTCTTCAATTTCGCCCTGTTCCCTGACCTGCAGGGAAATGGCCAGACCGTGTGGCCACCTTCCACCATCCACACCTTCGACCCGTTCCACGTGCCGTTCCTCAACACGATGATCCTGCTGCTGTCGGGCACCACGATCACCTGGGCGCATCACGCACTGCTGCAGCACGACAAGAAGAACCTTGTGCTCGGCCTCGGCCTGACTGTCCTGCTGGGCCTCAGCTTCACCCTGTGCCAGGCGATCGAGTATTCCGACGCGCCGTTCAAGTTCGTCGGCGGCGGCATTTATCCCTCCACCTTCTTCCTGGCCACCGGCTTCCATGGCTTCCACGTCATCGTCGGCACGTGCTTCCTGATCGTGTGCTGGTTCCGCGCCCGTGCCGGACACTTCACGCCGGAACGCCATTTCGGCTTCGAGGCTGCCGCCTGGTACTGGCACTTCGTCGACGTCGTCTGGCTGTTCCTGTTCACCTGCATCTACTGGTGGGGCGCCAGCCCGGTGACCGCGCCGCACTGAGCGTTGCCGGCTTCGCCTTCGCTGTTGCGCGTCGCGCTGGCCTGCCGCTGCCCGCGCTGTGGGCGCGGCGCGCTGTTCCGCAATCTGCTGGAGGTGCGCGACCGATGTGACGTGTGCGGGCTCGATCTGCGCGCGCACGACGCGGGCGATGGTGCGGTGGTGGGCGTGATCCTGGTGTTGGGCGCCATCGTTGTGACGCTGGCATTCTGGGTTGAGTTCCGTTTCTCGCCGCCGCTGTGGGTGCACGCTGTCTTGTGGCCGGTGGTGACAGTGCCGCTGGCGGTGCTGTTGATGCGTCCCGCGAAATCCGCGCTGGTGGCGCTGCAATTCCGTCATCGCGCCAGCGAGATGGGATTGTGACATCGCGATTACGGCGGCTGCTCTGGCCCGGCATTATGACGCTGGCGATGCTGGCGGTGCTGTTGGGACTGGGTACCTGGCAGGTGCAACGGTTGTATTGGAAACTCGATATCCTGGCGCGCATCGCACGGGCCGAAGCAGCACCTGCGATCCCGCTGCCGGTCGAGCCCTCGCCCTTTGCAAAGGTGCAGGTGAGCGGGATATTCCGCGACGACTTGGCCGCGTCGTATGGCGCGGATGTGCGCGATACGCCGGCGGGGCCAGTGCTGGGCACTCAATTGATCGAGCCGTTGCAACGCACGGATGGCGAGGCTGTGCTGGTGGATCGCGGCTGGGTGCCGGACAAGCCGGCAGCAGCTATGGCGCCGAGCCACGGCGAGGCGACGGTGCAGGGTTACATTCATCCAGCCGACAAACCAGGCTGGTTCAGCGCGCCGGACAGTCCGGCGACGCGGCAGTTCTACACGCTCGATCCGTCGGCGATAGGCCAGGCACTCGGGCTGCAGCGCGTCGCGCCGTTCGTGCTGATCGCAATGGGGACCAAGCCGCCGCTGGGATATCCGGACCCGGCGCAACATCTGCCGCAGCCGCAGAACAATCATCTGTCCTATGCGATCACCTGGTATGGCCTCGCGGTCGCGCTCGTGGTGATCTTTGTCGTGTGGGCAAGAAAGGTGTTGGCTGCATGAGCGCCTATGATCGATTGGCGGAGCGCTTTGCGCGTATCGCGACCATCGGCGAGGCATCCTCGGTGTTGAGCTGGGACGCGGCGACGATGATGCCGCCGGGTGGCGGTGCAGCGCGTGGCGATCAGCTGGCGGTGCTGGCGGGCGTGGGGCACTCGCTGCTTGTCGCGCCGGTGGTCGGTGAGGATCTGAACGCCGCGGAATCCGCCGGCGAGAGCGATGCATGGCGTGCGGCGAATTTGCGGCTGATGCGCCATGCGCACACACGCGCCACGGCGATGCCGCCGGACCTTGTGGAGGCCCAGGCCCGTGCCAATTCCGCCTGCGAGAAAGTGTGGCGCGAGGCGCGGCGGCAATCGGATTTCGCCGTGGTGCGGCCGCATCTGGAAGAGGTCGTGAACCTGACACGCCAGGCTGCCGCCGCGCTTGCACCTGCGCTGGGGCTGAGCCTGTACGATGCGCTGGCGGACGGTTACCAGCGCGGCGTACGGGCAGCTGAGGTCGCACCGATATTTGCCAGCTACGAAGCGTTCCTGGGTCGAGCGCTGCCCGAGGCCGAGGCCCGTCAGGCGAGTAAGCCGGAACCGGTGCGGCCGGTTGGCCCGTTCGCAGTGGCGAAGCAGGAGGCCCTGTGCCGTGAGCTTGCGGAGCGGCTCGGCTTGGATTTCCAGCACGCACGGCTCGACCGGTCGGCGCATCCGTTCTCCGGTGGCACCACGACCGACGTACGCATCACCTCTCGTTATGACGATGGCGACTTCACGCAGGCGGTGCTGGCGGTGGTGCATGAGACCGGGCATGCGCTGTATGAGCGGGGCCTGCCGACGAAATGGTCGCGCCAGCCGGTCGGCGAAGCAGCCGGGATGGCGGCGCATGAAAGCCAGTCGCTGATCGTGGAGATGCAGGCTTGCCGATCTGACGCATTCCTCACATTCCTTGGGCCGATTCTGCAGACGGCTTTCGCGGGCAATCCGGCGCCATACCGGGCAGAAAACCTGGCGCGGCTGTGGCGGCGGGTACAGCGTAGCTACATCCGTGTTGACGCCGACGAGATGACCTATCCGGCGCATGTGATCCTGCGCTTCCGGCTGGAGCAGGCGCTGATCGATGGCTCGCTCGCGGTGACTGATCTGCCGGGGGCATGGAACGACGGCTTCCGTTCGCTGCTGGGCATGACGCCACCGGATGATGCGCGCGGCTGCTTGCAGGACATCCATTGGTACGACGGCGCATTCGGCTATTTCCCAAGCTACACACTGGGTGCGATGGCCGCGGCCCAATTGATGGCGGCGGCACGGCGCGAAATCGACGGGCTTGATGCTGCGCTCGCGCGTGGCGACCTTTCGCCGCTGCTGCACTGGTTGCGAGCCAAAGTGCATGGCCAGGGCAGCCGATACGAGTTCAATGAGTTGCTGCGCGAGGCCACTGGCAAGCCACTCGATCCCGGCGACTTCCAGGCCCATCTCACCGCGCGCTACCTCACCTGAACCGGCACCGATGAAAGCTGTTTACCTGGGCGTATTGTGCGCAGTGCTGTCTGCTTGCTCTTCGCCGCCACCACCGCCCGCGCCCGCACCACCTCCCAAGCCGCCGCAAACGATCGATGGCGAGTATCGCGGCACCAGCACGCGGTTCCAGGCGGACACCCGTGCCTGCCCGCATCCGGGTCTTGTCGATTTTGCCGTGGTGAATAGTGCGTTTCAGTTCCGCTGGGACCGCGATACCTACGTGGACGCCACGATTGCGCCGGACGGCACGGTAAATGGCAGCGGGGAACGCATTACGTTGCTGGGCAAGCTGACCGGGCCCGTTTTGGAGGCCGATGTGACCAACGGCAATTGCGGCCTGCATTTCACGGTGAAGAAGCGATTCAGCTGATGCGCCGCGTCGTGGTCAACGACAAGATGCAACGTGGCTACAGATACGAATGCGTGGCGCCGATCGGCCGCAGCTTCGATCCGGAATTCCAGCCTGAGCTGACACCGCGTGAGATGCTGCGGCTGGGCGTGTTCGGCGGCAAATACATGACGGATTGCCGCCGCGAATTTCCGGCAAGCTGGTTCACCGGTGCGAAGCTCGCCTCTGGGCCGCGCGACAGCAAGCTCAATTTCTTCTCTGTTCACGCGAGTCAGCCGCTATCGGTGTGGCGCAAGAAGGGATGGGTACATCCCGAAGACCCGCGCGGCTGGTTCCAATGGTACTGTCGCTACTACATGGGGCGCCGTATGCCGCAGGAGGACCAGCGACAGATCAGACGCTGGAAGGCGATCCGCCGGCACGTGCGGCAGATCGAGCGGAATTGTGAGCCCCGCGATTTGACCTGCCGCCGCCGGCAGCGCCAGGCGCTGCTGCATTGGGCGTATGACAGCCGCAAGATCTGAGCGGTCTTTCCCGTTCGGCCCGGCGCGCTCTACTCTGCTGCCATGCGCTATATCTCCACCCGCGGCGAGGCACCGGTTCGTGACTTCGCCGGCGTGCTGCTGGCCGGCCTTGCCGAGGATGGCGGGCTCTATGTGCCGGAAAGCTGGCCGCAATTCACGCCGGCCGATTGGCGCGCGATGCGCGGGCTGCCGTACCACGCGCTTGCCGCGCGGGTGATCCAGCCGTTCGTCGGTGATGCCATTCCGTCAAAGACGCTGGCCGCGCTGTGCCATGATGCCTATGCGGGCTTCGATCATCCGGCGGTGGTGCCACTGATCCAGCTCGACAGCGGGCTGTTCGTGCAGGAACTGTTCCATGGTCCGACGTTGTCGTTCAAGGACATGGCGCTGCAACTGCTCGGGCGGATGTTCGATCATGTGCTGACGTCGCGCGATGCGCGCGCGACCATCGTGGGAGCGACGTCGGGCGATACCGGTTCGGCGGCAATCGAGGCATGTGCCGGGCGTCAGCGTGTCGATATCGCGTTCCTGCATCCGCACCATCGAACAAGCGAGGTGCAGCGGCGGCAGATGACCAGCGTAACGGCGCCAAATGTCGCCAACATCGCGATCGAAGGCACGTTCGACGACTGCCAGGACCTGGTGAAGGCGATGTTCGCCGACACGGCGTTCCGCGGCGAGATGCATTTGTCGGCGATGAACTCGATCAACTGGGCACGGATCGCGGCGCAGGTGCCGTATTACGTCGCCGCCGCTTTGGCGCTTGGCGCGCCCGACCGTGAGGTGGCGTTCAGCGTGCCGACGGGCAATTTCGGCAACATCCTGTCGGCCTGGGTCGCACGACGGATGGGCCTGCCGATTGCACGGCTGGTTGCCGGCTCCAATCGCAACGACATCCTGGCGCGCTTCCTCGCGTCCAACGACATGTCGATAGCGACGGTCGAGCCGAGCCTGTCGCCGAGTATGGACATCCAGGTCAGCTCCAACTTCGAGCGCCTGCTGTTTGAGCTGTTGGAGCGCAATCCTCGCGCCACCGCGGCGGCTATGAACGAGTTTCGCAGCGGCGGCAGGATGACTGTAGCGGATGCTGCATGGCGGCGTTGCCGCACGGTGTTTCACGGCTTCCGGCTGGACGATGCTGGCACCGAGGCGGAGATCGCCCGGGTTCACAAGGCGACCGCCTATGTGGCGGACCCGCATACCGCGATTGGCATCGCGGCTGCGCGCGCCAATCCGGCGTTGCATGGCGTGCCGATGATCGCGATGGCGACGGCACATCCGGCGAAGTTTCCCGAGGTGATCGAGCGCTCTGCCGGCGTGGTGCCGTCGCTGCCGCCGCACCTTGCTGATCTGTATCAGCGCCCGGAACGCTTCACCGTGCTGCCGAATGACCGGGCGGCAGTGCAGGCACAGGTGCGCGCATTGGCACGGCGGAACGCATGAAAATCTTCGACGAAGCTCAGACCGCCACCGCGTTGCCATTCGACCGGCTGATCCAGGCACTGCGTGACGCATTCATCGCCGGCGCAACAGTGCCGCTGCGGCAGCGGCACGGGTTGGGTGACTCGTTCCTGCTGCTGATGCCGGCGTGGCGCGAAGGCGGCATGTTCGGTGTGAAGGTGGTGTCGGTGTTTCCGGCCAACGGTGAGCGCGGCCTGCCGGCAGTGTCGGCGAGCTATCTGCTATCCGATGGTGAAACCGGTCAGCATCTCGCGCTGATCGACGGCGCCGAAATCACCCGCCGCCGCACCGCCGCGGCGTCCGCGCTCGCCGGATCCTACCTTGCACGCGAGGATGCGAAGACACTGCTTATCGTCGGCTCCGGTCATGTCGCAGGCCTGATGATGGCGGCATATCGCGCTGTGCGCCCGATTCAGCGCGTCATGGTGTGGAACATCCGACCAGCCAATGCCGAAAAGCTGGCGGCCCGGCTGGGCGCTGAAGCGGTCACCGATCTCGCCGCCGCGGTGGCGCAGGCGGACATCGTCTCGTGCGCGACACTGGCACGCGAGCCGCTGGTGCGTGGCGAATGGCTGAGGCCCGGCACGCATCTCGATCTCATCGGCGGTTTCACGCCGGCGATGCGCGAAGCCGATGACGAAGCGGTATGCCGAGCGCGCGTGTTCATCGACACCGATGCGGCGCTGGCGGAATCCGGTGACATCATCGATCCGATCGCACATGGCGTGTTGCGGCCGGACGACATTGCCGGCAGCCTGTTCACGTTGTGTCGGGGCGAAACGCCGGGCCGGCGCGATGCGACGGAAATCACGCTGTTCAAGTCCGTCGGCAGCGCGCTGGAAGACCTCGCGGCGGCCGGCCTGGCTTACGGGAGCGAACGATGAACGACATGGTCGATGTGCTGATCATCGGTGCCGGAGCTTCGGGCGCCGCGGTGGCGTGGAGCCTTGCCGAGACCAAGATGCGCATCCTCTGCCTGGAACAAGGCGACTGGATGAAGCAGAGCAACTACCCCAGCAACGGCCGCGACTGGGAGGCGCGTTTCTTCTCCGACTACTCGCCCAATCCAAACCGCCGTGCGCTGCCCACCGATTATCCGGTGAATGACGACAACTCGCCGATCAAGGTGCTGAATTTCAACGGCGTTGGCGGCAGCACCATCATGTACGCCGCGCATTACCCGCGGCTGCATCCGTCCGACTTCCGCGTGCGCTCGCTGGATGGCGTCGCCGATGATTGGCCGGTGGATTACTGGGCGCTGGAGCCGTTCTTCGCTGAGAACGAACGCATGACCGGCGTGTCCGGTCTGGCGGGCGATCCGGCCTATCCGCCGAAGCAGCCGCCGATGCCGCCACTCGGCCTGGGCAAGAGCGGCACCCGTCTCGCCACAGCGATGAACAAACTTGGCTGGCACTGGTGGCCATCCGACACCGCGGTTGCCACCACGGAGTGGGAAGGCCGCGCGCCGTGCATCAATCTCGGCCATTGCATGCCGGCCTGCGCGCAGGGCGCCAAGGCCAGCACCGACATAACCTATTGGCCGGCGGCGATCCGTGCCGGCGTAGAACTGCGCACGCACTGCAGGGTGCGCGAAATCACCGTCAACGAGCGTGGCATGGCGTCGGGCGCGATCTACTACGACGCCGAGGGCAAGGAGCAGTTCCAACCGGCCGAAGTGGTCATCGTCGCCTGCAACGGCGTCGGCACGCCGCGGCTGCTGTTGAATTCAAAGTCTGACAAGTTCCCCAATGGCATCGCGAATTCCAGCGGCCTTGTCGGCAAGAACCTGATGTTCCATCCATACGCGCTGATACACGGCTATGCCGATGAAGTGCTGGACAGTAACCGGGCACCGCCGCTGTGCCTGTGGAGCATGCAGTTCTACGAAACCGATCCGGCACGCGACTTCGTACGCGGCTACTCATATCAGTTCGGTCGCGGCATGGGGCCAGTGCTGGAGGCAATCAACAGCGATATCGAAGGGCGCGTGCCCTGGGGCGAGGGTCACCACAGTGCTTTCCGCAATTTGGTCGGTCGTCGCGTCAGCCTTGCCGCGATCTGCGAGGACCTGCCAGAGGAGCACAACACGGTAACACTCGATCCGGTGCTGAAGGACGCGCATGGCATTCCCGCGCCAAAGATCGACTACACGATCAGCGACAATTCATGGCGCATGCTGGACCACGCCATCGCGCGGGCGAAGGAGATCCTGACAGCAGCCGGCACGACCAATATCAGCGTGCAGTGTCCGATCGTGAATGGCGGCTGGCATCTGCTGGGCACCGCGCGCATGGGCAATGATCCGGAGCGATCCGTGGTGAATGGCTGGGGGCGCAGCCACGACGTGAAGAACCTGTTCATCGTCGATGGCAGCATCTTCGTCACCTCCGGTGGCGTGAACCCGACCTGCACGATCCAGGCGCTCGCGCTGTATGTCGCCGATGCGATGAAGCAGCGCCTGGCAACCCTGTTCGACTGAGGTGAGACATGAACGACGTTGAAAGCGGCCTGTCCCCGGCGGAAACACGGGACCTGCGTTGTGTGGCTGGTATGATGGTGCCTGCCAGCACGGAATACGGCGTGCCCGGGGCCGATGACGAGACCATCTTCGCCGACATCGTTAAGTCGATCGGGCGTGACATGACCGATGTGCGGAAGGCGCTGGCAACGCTTTCGCAGCTTGGCGGCGCAGCGTTCGCCGATGTGGAGGCGTCGCGCCGCTATGAAGTGGTGGATGCGTTCCGCGCTCGCGGCGGCAATGAAGTGGCCGCGCTGTCGCGCGTGGTGCTGCAATGCTACTACCGCGACGACAGGGTTTTGGTGTCGCTGGGTATCGAGCCGCGGCCGCCGTTCCCCAAGGGCCATGTGCTGGAGCAAGGCGACTGGTCACTGCTCGATCCCGTGCGCAAGCGGCCGAAGCTTTGGCGGGATGCCTAGTTCGACATGAGTCTCAGCCTCGATGGCGTGCGGGTGCTGGAATTGGCGCGATACCAGGCCGGTCCGCGCGGTGGCATGATCATGTCCGATCTCGGTGCCGAGGTGATCAAGATCGAAAAGCTTGGCGGCGAGGAAACCCGTCAGAGCGCACCGATAGTGCGCGGGCAGAGCATCTATTTCACCGTCTACAATCGCGGCAAGAAGAGCATCTGCCTCGACCTGCGCACGCCGCGCGGTAAGGAGATTTTTGCCGACCTGGTGAAGACCGCCGACATCGTGCTGGAGAATTTCCGGCCCGGTACAATGCAGGCGATGGGCTTCGACTATGAGCGCCTGCGCGGACTGAATTCCGGCATCATCCTGGTATCGGTATCGGGCTTTGGCCAATATGGCCCATATCGGGATCGCCCTGCATTTGATCCGCTCGGACAGGCGATGAGCGGACTGATGTCGTTGACCGGCAAGCCGGTAGGTCAGCCACTCGGCACCGCTTCGTCCGTGGTTGATCGCTACACCGCGCTACATGCGACGATAGGTGCGCTGGCCGCATTGCGGCATCGCGACCGCACCGGCGAAGGGCAGCTCGTCGATGTCTGCCTGCTGGATTCAGCACTGACCATGGTGGAGATACCCACGTCGTACTATCTCGCCACAGGGGAGGAAGGTGGTGAAGGCGGCCGTCCGCCGTATCGTGCCAGCAATGGCCACGTGGTGATTTCCGCAACGGGCCGCGACATGGCTACGCGCATGCACCGTTTGATCGGCGGTGAGGGACGCGCGGCGTTGGAAGCGTGGTGCGCCGATCGGCCGGTGAAAGAGATCTGCGCGGCCCTGATGGATATCGGTGTGCCGGTGGCACCGGTGCGCTCGATTCCTGAAGTGGCCGCCGATCCGCATCTCTGGGAACGCGAGATGCTGGTCAAGATGGAGGATCCTGTCGCCGGCGAACTCCACGTGCCGGGCGTGACGATAAAAATGTCAAAGACGCCAGGCCGCGTGGGGCCAGTGCCCACGCCGGGACAGCATACCGATGAGCTACTCGGTCACCTGCTTGGCTACGACGCCGACATGCTGGCCGCTCTCCGGCGTGAGTGCGTGATCGCGTAGCCTTCAGTCAAATTGCACGGGCGGATAGTACGGTCGATCGCCCAACGCCTGGACACGCTGCCAGAAGGCCTCGCTGCTGGCATTGCCGACAGCGTCGAGATCGGCAGCCTGCCGCCACATGTTCCAGGAGTCCGGATGCAGCCGGCTGGCTTCCGCGAGATGGGCGTCGCCCTCAGCCGCGTTGCCATGTTGGCGCAGCCACACACCAAGGCGAAAATGCGCGTGCGCCAATGCGATATCCGGAGTAATGCGCGGTAGCCGGCGCGCGGCTGCATCTTCCCTCAGGGCATGGCGGCCGGTCAGCACCCACTCGCGTACCGCGTCCAGATACGCGGCACGCGCGGCATCCCGTGCCGCCAGAAGCTCCGGTGCGAGTGTGCGTGTGGCCCGGTCCATTGAGCGGAAGTGGTCAGTCGAACCAGCGGTCTCCGGCGGCCGAACGATGCGGCCGGCTTGGTCGATCCATACCGCCTGCGGCACGTTGACCATTCCGTACAAGTCGGCGACGCGATGTTCGGTGTCGATCAGGCACCAGTATTGCGCCTTTGCCTGCTCGATCCACTGGCGTGCATGTTCGGCGCCGCGGCTTTCCTCGGCGACCGCCACGATCATGAAGTTTTGGTCTTTCAGACTGTCGAACAGTTGCTGCCACACGGGCAAGTCAAAGCGACAGCCTCACCAGGAGGCCCATGTACAGAGGAACACTTGCTTCCCGCGCAGGGCCGATAGCGCATGCGGTGTTCCGGCAAGATCGGGCAGAGTGAAGTCTGGCGCGGCAAGCCCGGTCAACGCATCGTTGCGCTGCCCCGCGCCCGCGCCGAGAACCCAGGTGTTACCCGCAGCGTCATGCACGACGGGTTGACCGAGTTTCGTCCAGAACCCCGCTACGTCGACGCGGCCATTGCGCATTGGCGTCGGCACGCAGATATCGTCGCGGCACATTCCTTCTGGTTTCAAAGTCCAGCCGGTCGCCCGTTCGGCATCCTCGGCCGACAGCCACAATCCGTCAGTGGCCTGCACCGTGAGTTCGTCGTGTCCGGTCAGCACGGTTGCCATCAGGGCCTCCTGTTCTTGCGATAAGCAGGCAAACACATGAGTTGCGGCAGACGCAAGTCAGCGTGAGGCCCCGGCCAGTGCCACGACGCCACGGCTGGCGAAGTCGGCGATTTCGTCCGCGGCATAGCCGTGCTCATGCAGGATCGCCGCAGTGTGCTCGCCAAGCCCCGGCGACGTTGCGCGTTGCGTGCCGCTGATGAATGGCGGTGCGCCGATGACCTGTGGCATCGGCATTGCCTTCGGCAGATGTGGATGCTCCAGCCAGGCTATCGCACCACACTGGCCGACATGCGGCTGCTCGAGGAAGCTCGTGTAGCTGTTCAGCTGCTCGTGCATGATGCGTTCGGCGGCGAAGCGTTCCGACCAATGGGCGAACGGCTGCGATGCCAGCAACGGACGCAGCGCGGCGTTGATCTCGCTTGCATGGTCGTAGCGGCCTTGCGTGGTGCGGAAGCGGTCATCCGCGGCGAATGCCGGCAGATCGACTGCCGTGCAAAAGCCCAGCCATTCATGCAGCCGCACCACCGTGATGGTAAGCCAGCCATCCGCCACCTGATAAACACCACTGGGTGCGCCAGGCGGACGGATCGTGCCGCCCTCCAGATAGGACTGCATCACACGCACCACTTGCAGGCCGGCGGCAGCCTGCAGGAGGCTGGCCTCGATGTGCCGGCCGCGTGGTTGGTCGCGCCGTGCATACAGCGCGGTAGATACGGCCGAATAGGCATAAAGCGCCGTGCTCATGTCGATCGCGATGATCGGCGTGCGATGCGGAATGCCGTCCTCGCCTTTGTTCTCCACGGTGAGGCCGGTATAGGCCTGCAGGATAGGATCCATTGCGGGCCGTTCCGCTAACGGTCCGGTCTGGCCAAAGCCCGACACCGACAGGTAGATGATGCGCGGTGCGCGTTCGGCCACGGCGCTGTAGCCGAAACCGAGCCGATCGATCACGCCGGGGCGGAAGCCTTGCAGGAATACATCCGCGCCGCTGATCAGCCGCCACAGGATTGCCTGTCCGTCGGCCTGCTTCAGGTCGAGCGCGATCGCGCGTTTGCCGAGGTTCGCTGGGAGCGAGTAGGCGCACTGGTCACCATATACTACTCCGAGATTACGCGCCCAGTCGCCGACGCCGGGTGGTTCCACCTTGATCACGTTCGCACCGTACTGCGCCAGCAACATGGCGCAATACGGCCCGGCGACGCCCTGGCTGACGTCGATCACCTTGAGGCCGGCGAATGGCTTGTCGTAGCTCATGTTCGATGGTCAATTTTTCTGTGGACGTTGCATGAAGGGTAATCGGGAAATGGTGGCTTTGCGAGCCTGCGCTCTTTGTCTGCTCATGCTGTCGCCGAGTTTCGCCAGCGCCGGCTGTTCGCCGATCGCGTTTGGCGCCCCATTCATTTGGTTGGCGAGCGCCACACCGGACGCGATCACCGTCACGTTCCTAGGCCACGCCAGCTTCCTGATCGAGTCGCCGGGCGGCGTGCGCGCGGTCACGGATTACAACGGGATCAACATCCCGGCCGATCCACCGGATATCGCAACGATGAACCATGCGCACTCCACGCACTACACGGATCATCCCGATCCGCGCATTCCGCACGTGCTGCATGGCTGGCGCGACGATGGCAAGGCGGCGGAGTACGCGCTGACGGTCGGTGACATGCATGTGTCGAACCTGCCGACGAACATCCGCGAATGGCAGGGCGGCGGCACGGAGCGGTACGGGAATTCGATCTTCCTGTTTGAATCGGCCGGTGTATGCATCGCGCATCTGTCGCATCTGCACCACGTGCTGACCGAGCAGGACGTGACGGAGCTTGGCCATGTCGACGTGTTGATGGCGCCGGTGGATGGCGTGTTCACCATGAGCCAGCCGGACATGGTGAAGGTGCTGGATCAGTTGCATCCAAGGCTGGTGCTGCCGATGCATTATTTCACGCGCGACGTAGTGGAGCGGTTCGTCGATCTGGTGCGCGATCGCTATGCGGTGCGGTATTTGCAGTCGCCGACGCTCGTGGTGTCGCGGGCGACGTTGCCGGAGTGGCCAGAATTTGCGGTACTACGGCCGGTCAGCCGTAACTGGCGTTAAAGGCAGGCAGCCCTGAAGATGGTCTGGCTTCGATGCTGCCCCTGGATGCCCTCACCGTTCAGGCAGGCGCTCAATCACGACGTGACTGATACTGATCGAACGTTTGTTCCCCAAGTGCGATATCTGCGAACCAGCCCCCGTCCATACATCGCGAGTGAAGAAACGATCATCCGCAATGGAATTTAAGAGGGCACATAGTTCCGCCAGAGTTGCGCCAAATGGGTCCAGTTCGGTCACCGTCACATGGTAGTCGCTATGTTCAAAGATGCAGATTCCGGAAGGGCGTAGACTATCCACCCAGGCGTCGATCATCTTTTCGGGGTCATAGGCGTGATCCCAGGAATTGGAATAGACAAAATCGGCTTGGGCAGACCATTCGGGGTTCACCTCATGGAAATCCCAGCGCACGGTGTTCGGAAATTGCCCGGCTGTGTCGGAGATCTCTGTACCGACTACCTTACAATCCAAGTGTTCGGCAAACCAAGCCTGCTCAGCGCCACGCCGGGTACCATGGCAGATGCCGAACTTCGGCTGACCGATCAGAGTGCGGATCTCTGCGGCTAGGTACGCGATCGTACGTTCCTGCACCCATTGAAAGTCGATTTTAGCCTTGTTGCCACTAGTTTGTACTGACCGATACCTTTCGTAATCGAATGCACCATTTGCTGTCCGATATTGATAGACTCGAGGCTTGAACATTGGCACATATCCTCGTGCTAGCCTAAGACCACCCGTCCACAGCCGCAATGAGCCTCTACCTTGGATCCAACATCATGGCCTCCATGGCGGACCGAAGTGCGTCCCTATCGATACCGACCGCGGGCCTCAGGACAACCGCATCGTCCTCGGTGTCGACGCATTCGCAGAAGCGTAGCATCCCGTGATAGTGGGCGCGTGACCAGAAATTCAATACGATGATGCGTGGGGCGGGCTCACTGGATTCCAGAATAGCCGCGAGCCCGGCGGCGACGCGATATCTACCAATCAAAATAAAAGTGTCGGGTGCTATAGGAAGCGTGCGTATCACGGTGCGAACATAACGCTCAACGAACTGCAAGCCGGCCGGCGCGGAGGGATACCCCAGATTGTTCACCGCGACGCTGCCCAGATTGACATGGTGGATGGACAATCGGCCGATCTGCATCAATTCGCGAATGGTCTCGTTGGCGACCCATAGTCGGAACGCGGCTTCCTGCAGGCCGATGACGACAGTCCTCCAGACACCAAAAGTGGGCAATATCTCGGCGAGGGCGCACGGTGAATATATGACGGCGCAGTCGCGGTTAGCGACATGTCTATGGATCAGGAGCAACTCTCTTTCGGTCACGCCCTCCCGGAGGACCTGTCGTGACAGCGGTATTCCGTCGATCAGACCTCGCTCACTTGCGTAGCGGTCGTCCTGGCAGAACAGGCCGGAAGGAAATGGGATCTTTTCACTTGAGAGAACCTGGAAGAAGGCAGGATACCTGTAGTGCTGGCCGCCGAACCTGTCACCGGGCCCTATGCCGGGGTCGCCTTGGAAGAACATTCGTAGATGTGCGCCCGCCCCGCGATATTCGGAGATCGTCTTTTCCGCGAAGTTCGGCAGCCGCATCTTAAGTTTCTCGGCGGCCTGCACCTTCGCTATCTCTGGCCGCTTGAACCTGAAATGCAACAGGGCAAGGTCGACGAGAGTGGGCTCGGTCGCATCGACCGTCTGGGCATTATGGTAACCATGGTCAAGTCCCGTTATGGCAGACCCCCCAAAGAATACGCTATCTTCCTCGTAGAAGAAAAACTCGTCCGCTTGGCCGGGTATGTTGGAAAAGGATCCCCGTGCGCGAAAAAAGCCAGGCTTGCCCCGGTGCCGTCCGAGGGCTGCCGAGATCTCTGGCGGATCAAAGCCTAGGCACCACGGCTGAGTCTCCGCGGCGAGGAATTCGTCGCAATCTAAGGGCACAATGAAATCACAGCCTTTGCGCTGAAGATCGCCGACAATCCCAGAAATGATGACATGCTTTTGCTGATAGTGCAGATTAGTCGAGAACTCGTTCGATACATTGAGTCCGACGCGAACGGCCTCTTCGAGCACATGCAGGGTGTCGGGGCACGAAGAGCCATTATCAAGAATTATGATGTCATCGGGCTTCGCCAATCGTTTATGGTAGGCGATCCATGCATTGAGCAATTGACCCTCGTTCTTCTGCATGAGGACGAAGCCAATGCGCACGGGGACGGGTCTGTAATTTGGGCGTTCGAGATACCGATGCGGGCCGCTGACGTCGTCTAGTGCCATGGTCGGAGGTCGGTATATTTTGCGACACGTGATACAATATCGAGATGGTATTCGTGCGTAAAGGTGGCGGGGAAGCGATCCCAGTGCCATTCACAATAGAGTTGGGAAATCAGCGTCAGCGTGCCGTCAGCGAGCATTTTCTCACATACCTGATATTCTGCTCCCTCTACATCCATCTTGACGACCACATGCTCGCAATACTGCCTAAGACTCCGTATCATCTCCGAAAAGTCGATGCAGGGAACCCTGACAGGATTGGAATAGTCGATCTGTCGCTTATAAGAGCTAGGCACGATCTTTCCCAGCAATACTGTGGACGTCTCATGATGTCCGTGATAAAGATTAATAGTTGAATCTTCAACCCAGATTGCCGCGTTCACAATAGAACCCCTGATTCCGCTCCTGAGAAAGATTTCTGTAAGCCTGGGAATTAGTGAGGCATTGGGTTCAATCGCTATCAAGAAATGGTTGGGATTCTTCGCGTGGTATGCACTGACTGTGTCACCGAGGTTGGCGCCGGCGTCGATATATACTGATCCTCGGTATTCGACCATGGATTGCTTCCGTCACCTGACATGACACGAGATCAATAAGTTCCCTTTTGCTGCTGCCGCCGTTAGATGCGCTGCATGATCGCAATTGCCTGCCAGTAGCGCGAGGGCTCGTCCAGATAGCTGCGAAGGGCAAACGCAGCGCCCCATTCGCGCTCGATGAATGACGGTGGCACGATGGCGTCGCCATATTCTGACGCCTGCCGATACACGCCGCCGCCTGTTGGTAGGTACGTGAACTCTCCCGCATCGAACTGTGCACGATACGACGGCGCCTGGTCTGCGAACTTCCTCAATCCAGCGTGCCATGGGGAAATGGGATTATCGGGAAGGAATTCAATGAAGTCGGCGAACCTGCGAGGCTCGAGCGTCATACAGAAGACAGCCCCCGGTCGCAGGACGCGGGCCAGTTCATTCATCCAGTGTAGATGCGCATCCTCCGATAAATGAGTGAAGACCGAATAGGCAATTCCGCCGCTGAAGAACTCGTCAGGATAAGGCAGCCTTCCACGGGGATACAGGCGATCGAACGTGCCAGGAACTCCCGTGGCCTTGCAGATCGCGAGTGCATCTGGGTCAACGTCACAGCCGAAAAGGCTAGAACTGCAAACGTCTTTCCAGAAGATCCGCGAAAATCTGCCCCAGCCGACGCCGAAGTCTAGGAAGTGTCTGTTGAGTGCAAGAGGCATCCCGAGAGCCTTCGAATAACCCTTGGCGACGATATAAAAGTTGAATGCCTCTTGGATTGTTGCCTCGCTGGCCGTTCCAACGAACGCCGCCTGAACTTCAGGATCAGGCAGGCCAGGAAAGCAGAAATTCTTTACCATCACATGTTTCGTCGTCTGCAGCAGAGTTTCCAACCACTCATCATCAGACATTGCACGAAATTCGTTAGGCAGATCCTCGGAGGTAGTTTGCATGGCATTCTTCTCCCTGCCTTCGTTCGCCAAATCCTCCCAAGGACAGGCGCGAGACAGCGCCGGATACTGTCCTGAGTTGCCCCGGCCCTCACTATTTCTCCTGCAGCCGGGTGTCCTCGAGCAAGCGTTTCGTTTTCTCGTCCAAGGAAAGTCCACCCTGAACTAGCATCGACATCTGCATGGTCTGCCAGACGTGCTTCCCTGTCTCGGTTGGCCAATAGCGGAAACCAGCGCCGCTTGCGCGGCGCAGCGATCCAATCAATGCAACCCCGCATCAATGCGGTATCGACGTTGCTTCCAGGCTCACTACATTGCATCCTTTAGCCTGCGAGGTCGGAGTTTCGTGAATGCATTCTGATCGCTATTCCGGTGCGTCGTTGCCGGCAGGTTGCCGCGACGCGTAGCGGGGCCGATATCGGGCTTCTCGCTGCCAAGCCTCGTAGATGCCGAATTGTCGTGTGAACATCTCGAAGACGGAGGGCCAGTTCTGCGGTGCCGGTGCCAAGCGGTTCCTGATCCGGCCGTTCGCGACTAGGCGAAAGTAACTTCCCAGTGTCGATGCTGTATCTTGCTTCACCAGATGTTGCAGGCTGCTGAACGCGTTCCGGGGATGGACGCGATACATGTAGGTGGTTTGCGGCGCGTAGAGCGGTTCCGTGATGGCGATCCCGCGCAGCATATATTCCCAGTCGTGACAGTACTTCAGCGGGGAGAAGCCGCCCGTCTCTTCCAGCAGCTCGCGATTGACGCAAATGTTGCCGGTTGATCCGGTCAGCTGATGGCGGAGGAATCCGAAGCTCAGCGATGGCAGCGTGGTTTGCAGGCGCTCGGGAGCGCCCTCCAACACGTCCTTGAGCTCATGGGATCGAATGCGGGTTCCAGTTGCATCGATAAGCCGCACAGAGCTGAAGGCGAGGAACGGCTCATCTCGTGTTTGACACAGCGATGTCAGACTGCTCAGCCGATTTGGCTGATAGGCATCGTCCGAATTGATGAAGGTGACGTATTCACCGCGCGTTTCGGCGATGCCCATGTTCAGCGTTTGGCCTGCTCCGATGTTTCTGTCGTTCCGGCAGATTTCAAGACGGCGGAATCGGCGGCGGAATCGCCGGTTGTCCGCAATCTTGTAAACCATTGCTAATGTAGAATCAGTGGAGCAGTCGTCGATAACGAGGAACTCTACATCTTCATAGGACTGGTTGTGCACAGACTGCATTGCTACAGCAACGAAGGCCTCGTGATTGAAGCTAGGCATCACCACGCTTACTAGGCCGGGGTGGATCTTCCTAGTCAACAATGATTACCTTGCTTGAGAGCGCCCGCAAGCAGGCGGAGCCGATTTTTGTGTCGATGCCGATTTTGTACCGCCCGGGCCGCACGCTGCTTAGCTGCGCCGATGAGCGGATACCGGACCATAGTGCTTCGTCCACTGGCAACTTGTAATATTCCGCGACATCGGCGCGTGGCGTCCGTTGGTGAATTCTGGTGGTGAAAGCCTCGTCACCATCCGACGAGATGAGGGTGAGGTAGCTCTCGGTGTTTTCAGTGACCTCCTCTCCGTTGATCAGATTCCATCCGAATACCTGCAGGTAGCTCTGCTGATTGATCGCAACCAGATTTCCGTCGGTGTACTGATTGATGCGTTCGATGTTGCACGTACCCTGCACCCTCATTTCCAAAGACGCGAGGGCCGAGTTCGCGAAATCCACGAACGACGCTTGGAGACTTTTCCTTTGATCCTCGAGCGACAGGTACTGTCGAGAAAGGTAGTGCAGTGTGGATTCATACGAACGAAGCCAAGCCTCGAGCGCCGCTAGATCCTCCTTGGCCTCAGGTAGCCTCGCCCTTGCTCCCTGCATGACCGTGCGCCACTCAGATAGTCCGACCACCGCTCGGCGGGTTGCTTCCAGGATCTGTCGCCCGAACATCGTGTCGGGCTCGACATACGCGCCTTCACCCCATTCGTTCCAGGCGTTCAGGAAGACGAGTTGGCGGTTTTCAGGAAGGTGGCGCCGGGTATAGCTAATTGCCTCCCGTAGCCATAATTCGTAAAGTTCCGGCGTTGCGCCGTGAAATACGTTGCCTGCCCGGCCGCGCCTTGGCGTATTGTCCCATCCCGGCATCACACAGCGGTATCGAGGATAGCTCGCAGGCATTGATACGATCTCGTTCAGCACAGCATCGGCGTAGTCGTACACGGCGCCGCTGTGGCCAGCCGCAATGCCTTTCAGGGAGGAGTTGATCTGGCGTGTCACGAGGCCATGCGGCGGGAATTCAATGGCGGCGTCGCAACCGTGGCCGAATGGGTCATTAAGCCCAAATGTTTCGGCCATGCAGATATGCAAATCAGGAAAACCGCGCTCACGTGCCAATGAGCGCCAAAATGCGAACAAGCTTTGCGGATCGGGCAACAGGCCCACTCGGTAGATGGCCACCAGCGGTTTGCCGTCCACTTTGATGTACCGGCGATCAGCAAACAACGGAAGCAGATCGAAGATCAGCTTCTTGTCTGTCTCCAAGTCATGTTCCTGCTGGATGAGGACCTCGTTTTCGGAGCCATCCCAGCGGCGCGACCAGGGCTCATTTGCCCAGCAAACGCAGAAAGGGAAGTCAGGTTCACCTGACTCTAGGACTTCGGCTAGCGGTCGCTCGAGGATACGGCGTCCGGAGAACCAGTAGTAGTGGTAGCAGAAGCCAGAGATTCCGTAATTCCTCGCCATTTCCGCCTGTGCGGCGCGAGCTTCCGGAAGTCGAAGATCGTAGAACCCGAGATCAGCTGGGATGTGCGGCTGGCAGTGACCTTCAAAAAGCGGCTGTGCCGCGGCAACACCGGGCCACTCCGTATAACCTTTCCCCCACCAGTCGTCATTCTCTGCGATCGGATGAAACTGCGGCAGGTAGAACGCGATCACGTTGACCTCTGCTACCTGGGCCGCGGCACGCACGGCCGGTTCTGGCGAATCCGTATACGGTTTGGTGGATTGGCACGACGTCGATCCGCGTCCAGTCGACGAATTGGAGTGTGGTCGAGGTGTTGTGGACCTGCTGTTGGCACTGCGCGCCGTGCTCACAACTGCGTTCCATGCGCATGAGGCGCGGTGACAAGTTCCGTCGCCCTGATACACGTACGCATGCAGACGGCACTCGGCTCCCGCTCTGATGTACTGCAACTAATGGTTGGTGGAGCCTATCAAGCAAAGGCTGAACGAGAAGTTAACGGCCTGCCGAACCTCCGGTTAACCAAGCATCTGTGCCCTTACTTCTCCCACCCCCGCGAATTCAACCAGCACTCGATCGCCCGCCGCGATCGGGAACTGCCGGGTAAACGACCCACTCATGATGATATCGCCGGCGCGGATGACACGGCCGTAGTCCTTCAGCTTGCGCGCCAGCCAGATCACCGAGTTCAACGGATTGCCGAGCACGGCATCGCCGGTTCCTGTAGCCACCACCTCATCATTGATCCGCACTGTGCAGGCCACGGTTTCCAGCGCGCGATCGCCCAGCGGCACCGGCTTGCCGAGGATCACCGTCTTCTGCTGTGCATTGTCGGCCAGCGCCACCGCGATCTGCCTGACGAAGTCGCCGCGCGTCTCGATGATCTCCAGCGATGGATGCACCACATCGATCGCGGCGCGCGCTGCCGCCATGCTGATCTCGCCGCTGAGTTCCTGACGCACGTGCAGGCATAACTCGGACTCGAAGCCCGGCTCGATCAGCTCGTCGCGTGCGAACACATGGCCAGTCTCCCGGCTTTCGAGAATGCAACCGAAGACCGGCTCGTGAAAGCCGAACTGCTGTTGGATCGCAGGAGCGGTCAGACCCACTTTCCAGCCGATCTGCTTCTCGCCTGCGGCGCAGCGGCGCGCGATCATGCCAAGCTGGATGCGATACGCCTCATCCAGCAATAGCCGATCAAACCACTCGGCCGGAAAATGGATACCGCGCGCCCGCGCGTTCCAGAAGCTGTCGATCGCAGCCTGTTCGTCGAATGCCAACGTTGCCTCCCCGCCTGCGGCTGCTACAAGCTAGGTCCACCGCCCCTGCATTGCCAAGCCGGGGCCATACGGGAGGTTTTCAGGATGCGGATTGCCATCATCGGCCAGCAGGATTTCGGTAAGGCAACGCTCGAGGCGTTCCTCAGCCGCGGCGATACGGTCGCAGCTGTGTTCTGTGCGCCGGAAAAGGGGCGGCCCGATCCGCTGCGCGTCGCCGCCGAGGAACGCGGCGTGACGGTGCATCAGTTTCCGAAGCTGACCGATCCCGCCGCACAGGAGGCAATGCGCAGCGCCAATGTCGATGTCGGTGTGATGGCTTATGTGACTCAGTTCGCTCCGCAGGATTTCTGCAACATCCCGAAGTTTGGTACGATCCAATTTCATCCCAGCCTGCTGCCGCTGCATCGCGGTGCGTCATCGATGAGCTGGGCGATCATCTGCGGCCGCAGCGAAACGGGCTTCTCGATTTTCCGGCCGACCGATGGGCTGGACGAAGGGCCGGTGATCCTGATGCGCTCGGTGCGCATCGAACCGGAGGATACGCTCGGCTCGTTGTATTTCGGCAAGATCTTTCCGATGGGCGTGGCCGGGTTGGTCGAGGTTGCGGAAATGGTGGTCGCTGGCAAGGCGCCAGCGCTGGCGCAATATGAACCGGACGCCGGGTATGAGGGCATCATTCGCGACGCTGAAACGCGCATCAACTGGGCGAACCACGTCGATATCATCTTCAACCTGATCCGCGGCTGCGACCCCGCGCCGGGCGCATGGACGATGGCGGATGGCAAGAAGCTGTTCGTCTACAACGCGACAAAGCGCATCGCGCGCACCTTCTCCGAGGTGAAAGGCAAGAAGCTCGGCGAAGTGGTGGCGGTGAACAACGGCGCGATCATTGTGCATGGGCAGGGCGGCTTCATCGAGATCGCGCGCGCGCGTCCTGAAGGAGGGAAGAAGGGCGCCGCGGCCGAAGCCGGCGCCGCCGTCGGCACAATACTGGGGGGATGACGCGCCGCGGGGCCTCGTAGCCGCGAAGCCTCGCCTCTGCCAGACGCTGTGCTAAGCTCGGGTGTCCAAGGATTGCCGCCGTCACGACAAGGGAGGGCGCCGTGCTGGAACATCTGGAACGCCAGACGTCACTGACCAACAATCAGCGCAAGATCGTGTTCGCCGCGATACTCGGCGACATGCTCGACTTCTTCGACTTCTATCTCATCGGCTTTGTCCTCGCCTTCATCGTGGGCGCATGGCACCTGACTTATGGCCAGTCCGCGATGATCCTGCTGTCGTCGGGTCTCGGTGCTGTGCCTGGTGCATTGTTCTGGGGTTGGCTCGCCGATCGCATCGGGCGGCGCAAGGTCTTCATGATGACCGCGCTGAATTTCTCGCTTGCCACCGGCATCATGGCGCTGACGCCACAGGACGGCGGCTGGATTTTTCTGACCGTGTTTCGCTTCCTGGTAGGCTTCGGCGTATCCGGACTGTTCGCAGTCGATCTGCCGCTGGTGCAGGAGTTCGTGCCGACATCCAAGCGTGGCCTGATCGGCGGTATCGTCACCTCATGCCTGCCGCTTGGCAGCATGCTTGGCGCATTCCTCGGCGCCTACCTCGCGCCAATCATCGGCTGGCGCGGGCTGTTTGTCGTCGGCTTGATGCCGGCGTTGGTCACGCTGGTCATCCGTGCCTGGGTGCCTGAATCCCCGCGCTGGCTGATGCGGATGGGCCGGTTTGAGGAAGCACGCCAGTCGCTGGCGTGGGCGTTGCAGACCGACCCGCAGAGCATCGTGCTGCCACGCAACGTCGAAGCGGAGCGTCACACGCCGTGGCGTGAACTGTTCCGCTATCCGCGCAGCATGGCGGTTTCCACGCTCACCAGTCTTGGTGTGCAGACGACTGGCATCGGATTGGTGCTTTGGGCACCGACGTTGTTCGCCCAGACGTTGGGGATTTCGCCCGCGGACGCATCGTTCCTGATGATCTGGGTTGGGCTCGCCGGACTGATCGGGCGTTTCCTGTTCTCATGGTTGTCGGAAACCATTGGCCGGCGCCCATCGGGTGTACTGTTGAGTTTCGGCGCCGCGATCTTCTGCTGGCTGGCCGGCGTCTATCACGCCGAGTTCCTCGGCGGTGTGTCGATGTTGTTTCTGATGATCCTGCTGTCGCGCTTCTTTGGCGACGGCGGCTATGCGGTGGTGGGACCGTATGCCGCGGAGGTCTGGCCATCCGCATTGCGCGCGAGCGGCATGGGCTTCGGTTATGGTCTCGGCAATTTCGGCAAGGTGCTGGGCCCGCTTGGTCTGGCATTGATCGCCGGCTCATCGAACTATGTGAATCCGAAGGCCGATCTTGCGGCGTTGGGACCGGCGATGAACTATCTTGCAGCATGGAGCGTGATGGCCGGCGTGGTGTTCCTGTTCCTTGGGTTTGAGACCAAGGGACGCTCGCTCGAGGACATCAACGACTCCCTGGTGCGCACAAGTTAGCGAAGGAGAACAGGAATGCCAGTCGTTCGTGCATCAGCGCGGCCAACCAAGCAGGCGCCGGCCGCCAATTTCACCGGCACGGTTTATTCGGATGAGATTGTTGTCGGCACCGCACCTTCGCGCATGCGTGCATCAGTGGTGTCTTTCACGCCGGGCGCGCGCACGGCATGGCACACGCATCCGGTGGGACAGACGCTGTATTGCCTGACGGGCGTCGGCCGCATCTGCTTCAAAGGTGAGCCACCGCAAGCGCTCAATCCCGGCGACACGGTGATGATCCCGCCGAATGTGCAGCACTGGCATGGTGCGGCGCCAGACCGGCTGTTCGCGCACATGGCCATGTCGGAGAACAGTGACTCTGGCGCCGGCACTGCATGGGGCGAGAAGGTCACTGACGCGGAATATGCACAGGCGGTGGGGTAGCTACGCGGCGGTGACACAAGGGGCCGCCTGCCGTTAGTCTTTGAGCTTCGGTAACAATCGCTCGTGAGGATATGCGAGCGAGGGAGCAAAACATGTTCCGGTCCCACGGATCCGCCGCCCTGCGCTGGATTGTTGGGCCTGCGCTGTCCCCGGACTTCTTGTGGTTGGTTCTGCGGCAAGCCGTGCGGATGAACCGCCGCCTTGGGCATATCCGGCAAACCCGGCCCCAGCGCCGCCGCCGGCTCCCGATGATGGTGCGCTCCTGCATGTGCCAGGCAGTAGTCAGGGCTTTTCACTGACGCAGATACGCGATCTCTACAGCATCCCGGACTGGCATCCGGGCGATCATCCGCCCATGCCGGAAGTCGTTGCGCAGGGTCACAAGCCCGGTGTTTTTGCCTGTGGCTACTGCCATTTGCCCAACGGACTTGGTCGGGCCGAAAATTCCAGCCTCGCGGGATTGCCTGCCGCCTACATCGAACAACAACTCGCGGACTACCGAAGCGGCGCGCGCGGAACGGCAAAGCCTCAGCGGGGTCCGCCGAGCCTGATGATTGCGAACAGCAAGCAGGTTTCCGAGGCGGACGTACGTGAGGCGGCACGCTACTTCGCGACCCTTCCGCTCACAAAATGGGTACGCGTGGTGGAGGCGGAGAGCGCGCCGAAAACGCGCGTCGCCGCCGGCGCATTGCTGCCCACCGGCGAAGGAATGGAGCCGCTCGGTGAGCGCATCATCGAACTGCCGGAAAATCTCCAGCTATTCGATTTGCGTGATGCGCGATCTGGATTCGTCGCTTACGTGCCGCTGGGCAGCGTCGCCAAGGGACGCGAATTGGTGGCGAACGGCGTGGGAAGTGTGCCGTGCGAGACCTGCCATGGTCCCGGGCTGCGCGGAGCCGGACCCATTCCGGCGATCGCAGGGCGATCCCCGTCCTACATCGTCCGCCAGTTATATGACTTCCAGCACGGCATCCGGGCCGGCGCATGGAGCGCGCTCATGGCGCCCCAGGTCGCCAAACTCACCATCGGCGACATGATCGCTGTCGCCGCCTATACCGCATCGCTTCCGCCATGAGGCAGCGCTGCTCCATCGGCTGGAGCGGGCGACGCTATTCCGCCGCCGCCCGTGCAGGCGAACCACCAAGCGCGCCCGACGCCTTGATCTCGGCGATGCGGCCGTCGTCAAAGCGCAGCACGTCACGCAGGATTTCGTCGGTGTGCTCGCCGAGCAGGGGTGAACGCGCTACCTCGGAGATGCTGTCGGACATCTTGATGGGGTTACCGACGGTCAGGTACTTGCCGCGCGCCGGGTGATCCACTTCCACCACTGTGCCGGTCGTGCGTAGCGATTGTTCCTCGGCGAGTTCCTTCATCGACAGGATCGGGCCGCAGGGGATGTCGAACTTGTTCAGGATATCCATGGCCTCGAATTTCGTCTTGGTCATGGTCCACTGCTCGATGGTGTCGAAGATGTACTTCAGCCGTGGCAGCCGTGCGGGCGGCTTGGCGTAGTCGGGATCGGTCTTCCATTCCGGTTTGCCGATCACATCGCATATCGGCTCCCACACCGGCGCCTGGCAGATGAAGTAGATGTAGGCGTTGGGATCGGTCTCCCAGCCCTTGCATTTCAGGATCCAGCCCGGTTGGCCGCCGCCTGATGCGTTGCCTGCGCGTGGCACGGCTTCGCCGAATTCACCAGCCGGGTACTGCGGATATTCGGTCAGCGGACCATGCGCCAGGCGCTGCTGATCGCGCAGTTTCACGCGGCACAGGTTCAGCACCCCGTCCTGCATCGCGACCGTCACCTTCTGGCCGCGGCCAGTGGTGTTGCGCTGGAACAGTGCCGTGACGATCCCGAGCGCGAGGTGCAGGCCGGTACCGGAGTTGCCGATCTGTGCGCCGGTCACCAGCGGCGGGCCGTCATCGAAGCCGGTGGTCGACGCGGCGCCACCTGCGCATTGCGCGACGTTCTCATACACCTTGCAGTCCTCGTATGGACCAGGACCGAAGCCCTTGATCGAGGCGAGGATCATGCGCGGGTTCAGTTTCTGGATGTGCTCCCAGGTGAACCCCATGCGGTCGAGCGCGCCGGGGGCGAAATTCTCCACCATCACATCGCAGGTTTTGACCAGCGCTTCCAGCACTGCCTTGCCCTGCGCATTGCGGCCATCGATGGTGATCGAGCGTTTGTTGTGGTTCAGCATGGTGAAATACAGGCTGTCCACTTTCGGGATGTCCTGAAGCTGACCGCGCGTTATGTCACCGACGCCGGGACGCTCCACCTTGATCACGTCGGCACCGAACCATGCCAGAAGCTGCGTGCAGGTTGGCCCCGACTGCACGTGGGTGAAGTCGAGGATCTTTACGCCGTCGAGTGCCTTGCTCATCTTACGCTCCCGCCTTTTTGTTCAAGGCGCTCTTTGGGTTGAGATTGCCGATATTGCCGCTTTCACTGCCCGCCGCCGGATCGATCGCCGCGTTGATCAGCGTGGGCTTACCGGAGTTCATCGCCGTATCGACCGCGCGTTTCAGTTCGTCGGGCGTGGTGACGTTGACACCAACACCGCCGAAGCCCTCGATCATCCTGTCGTAGCGAGAACCCGGAACGAACATGGTGGTGGCGGGATCGCTGCCGCCGCCCAAATTGACGCCGTCGCCGCGGTAGATGCCGTCATTGTTGAACACGACGACGCAGACCGGCAGGTTGTAGCGACAGATTGTCTCTACTTCCATGCCGGAGAAGCCGAACGCGCTGTCGCCCTCGATGGCGAGCACTGGCTTGCCGGTCTCGATTGTTGCGGCGATGGCAAAGCCCATGCCGATACCCATCACGCCCCAGGTGCCGACATCGAGGCGTTTGCGCGGCTGATACATGTCGATCACACCGCGCGCCTGGTCGAGCGTGTTGGCGCCTTCGTTCACCAGGATCGCGTCCGGCCTCTCCTTGATGACGTCACGCAGCACGCGCAGTGCGGTGTGGTAGTCCATCGGACTTGAGTTCTTGCCGAGCCGGGCCGCCATGCGGGCGACGTTCTGTTCCTTCTTGGTGTTGATCGACTGTGTCCATTCCGTCGGCGGCTGCTTCCAATTGTCGCCCATGCCGCGCAACAACGCTGCTACGCAGGAGCCGATATCGCCAACCAGAGGGGCGGCGATCTCGACATTGCTGTCCATCTCACGTGGCTCGATATCGATCTGGATGAACTTCTTGGAACCAGGCGGCCCCCACTGCCGTCCCTTGCCATGCGACAGCAGCCAGTTGAGTTGTGCACCGACCATCATCACCACGTCGCTTTCGGCGAGCACGGTGGAACGTGCGGCGGCGGCAGACAGCGGATGCGTGTCGGGCAGCAGGCCTTTTGCCATGCTCATCGGGATGTATGGGATGCCGCTCTTTTCGACCAACAAGCGGATGTCGTTGTCGGCCTGCGCATAGGCGGCACCTTTGCCGAGAATGATCAGCGGCTTCCTGGCGCCGCGCAGCACGTCGAGCGCGCGTTCGACAGCTTCAGGCGCCGGGATCTGCGCTGGCGCCGGATCGATCACCTTCACCAGCGAGCGGCGCCCGGCCTCGGCTTCCATCACCTGACCGAACAGTTTGGCTGGCAGGTCCAGGTACACACCGCCGGGCCGGCCAGACACAGCGGCGCGGATTGCGCGCGCAATGCCGATCCCGATATCGGCGGCATGCAGCACGCGATACGCCGCCTTGCACATCGGACGCGCGATCGCGAGCTGATCCATTTCCTCGTAGTCGCCCTGCTGCAGATCGACGACTTCACGTTCCGACGAACCACTGATCAGGATCATCGGAAAGCAGTTCGTCGTGGCGTTGGCGAGCGCCACCAGACCGTTGAGGAAGCCGGGAGCAGAGACGGTAAGGCAAATGCCCGGCGACTTGGTCAGGAACCCGGCGATCGCCGCGGCGTTGCCGGCATTCTGCTCGTGGCGGAACGAGATGACCCGCATGCCTTCGGCTTGCGCCAGACGGCCGAGATCGGTGATCGGAATTCCTGGCACATTATAAATCGTCTTGATGCCATTCAGCTTCAGCGCGTCGATGACGAGGTGGAAGCCGTCGGTCATTTCGACATCTGGCTCGCTGATTTTTTCTGCTGCGGACATGACCCGTCTCCTTATGCGTATTGCCGGCGGCGTTCGTCTTCCGGTCCGGCCATTCGGTCGAGGAAGTCGCCGTGCTGTTCAACGTGCGCCGCCAGTCCCATGGTGTGCTCGCGCACCAAACGCTCCGCGAGCGGCGCGTCACGTTGTTCCAGCGCTGCGATAATGGCGCGGTGATCGGCGATCGAGCGCTGTGCGCGATTGTCCTGTGTCATCGTCACCGCGCGGACCGCCCGCATGTGGATGAATAGGTTGTCGGTGAGGCTGGTCATCAGCTCGACACCACCCATGCGGATGATCGCCTTGTGGAACTCCATATTGGCGCGCGAGTACTCGCTGATCTGCTCCGACGGGTCCTCTTGGAACACATCGACCAGCGCGTGAAGCTCGGCTAGTTCCACTTCGCTGATACGTGGCGCGGCGAGCCGGGCTGCCATGCTTTCGATTGCCGCCCAGACAGTGATCATCTCGACCACCTCGCGTTTCGACTTGCGCATCACGATCAGCCCGCGCCGTGGCACCGAGCGGACGAAACCTTCCTGCTCCAGCACCGATAGCGCCTCGCGCACCGGCGTACGGCTCATGCCAAGGTCCTGGGAGAGCTGCCGCTCATCCAGCCGGATCTCCAGCTTATGGCCGTATATGTTCATTTCGGTGATCGCGCGCTTGATAGCCTCACAGGCCTGTTCGCGTAGCCCGATAGTCAGCGCGATCGGCTCGCCGGCGGACTCTTGCAAACGCTGCTCCCTTGGTGGCACGCCAATGCGGCTACCGTTGTTGGTATGCCACGAGTAAGCACAAGGCTGCGCACCAATGCAAGAGCCGTTGACTTGTACGCGGCGGTTTGTCTAGCTCGCGGCAAGGCCACCGAAAGCACGGGCCGCCACCAGGGAGAGGCAAAAATGGGATGCTGCGGATGGGCCGCTGATGGCTGAGCCGTCCGCAGGCGCGCTGCTTCGGATTTCCGGCGTCGCCATGCGGTTTGGCGGTGTCATCGCTTTAGGTGGTGTCTCGTTCGATGTCGGCTATGGCCAGATCTGCGGCCTGATCGGCCCGAACGGCTCCGGCAAGACCACGCTGTTCAACTGCATCAGCGGTTTCTACCGCTTCGCCGATGGCGACATCCTGTTCGAGGGTCGCTCGCTGAAGAATCTTGGCCGCCACCGCATGGCGGGCCTTGGCATCGGCCGCACATTCCAGAACGTCGCACTGTTCCGCCAGTTGAGTGTACGCGACAACATTCTGGTGGGTGCGCATCACCTCGCCCGCTCAGGTTTCATCGTCAACGCATTGCGGCTGCCGGTGGTGCGTGCAGAGGAACAGCAGGCAGCAGGCCGGCTGGACGACCTGTTGGACCTGCTGGATCTGCGCGACGTCGCAGCGCGTCCGGCGGGCAGCCTGCCGTTCGGCACCCAGAAGCGTGTCGAGCTGGCGCGAGCGCTGATCGGCCAGCCGAAGCTGTTGATGCTTGACGAGCCCGCGGGCGGCCTCAATCACGGCGAGGTCGATGGCCTGGCCGAATTGCTGCGCCGCATCCGCGCGCATTTTGACCTCAGCATCTTGCTGGTCGAGCATCACATGAACCTGGTGATGCGCGTTTCCGACAAAGTAGTGGCGCTGGAATTCGGCCTGAAGATCGCTGACGGGACGCCGGACGAAGTGCGAAGCGAGCCGGAAGTGATCCGCGCCTATCTTGGGGAAACCAGGGAAGAGCAGCATGCCGGCGCTGCTTGAGGCCCGTTCGCTGCATGCCGGATATGGCGAGATACGTGTGCTGCATGGCATCGATTTCGCCGTGCAGCGTGGCGGCGTGACCGCGCTGCTCGGCGCGAACGGCGCGGGCAAGACCACCACGCTGCGCGCCATCTGCGGCATGGTGCGCACCAGCGGCGAAATCCGCTTCAACGACGAACGTATCGATGGCCGGTCCACCGAGGACATCGTACAGCGTGGCGTGGCGCACGTGCCGGACGGGCGCGGCACCTTCGTCGAGCTGACGGTTGAGGAGAACCTTCGGCTCGGTGCGTATATCCGCAGTGATCGCGCTGAGGTAGCGCGCGATTTCGAGCGCGTGTTCGGATATTTTCCGCGTCTGCGCGAGCGCTTCAAACAGCAGGCGGGTACGCTGTCGGGCGGTGAGCAGCAGATGCTCGCAATCGCGCGCGCGTTGTTGCTGCGGCCGAAGTTGTTGCTGCTGGATGAGCCGTCGTTCGGCCTGGCGCCACTGATCGTGCAGGAGATCTTCGCCATCATGCATCGCATTCGCGCCGAGGAAGGCGTGTCGATCCTGGTGGTGGAGCAGAATGCCAGCCTGGCGCTGGACATCGCGGAGCAGGCGTATCTGCTGGAGACTGGTCGTATCGTGATTTCCGGGCCTGCTGCCGACATTCGGCGCGACGACTCGATCCGCCGCTCTTACCTGGGGTACTGAGATGGAAGGTGTGCTGCACCAGGTCCTGTCGGGCATCGCGAGCGGCAGCATCTATGCCTCCGTCGCGCTGGCGCTGGTGATGATCTACCAGGCAACCCATCACGTGAACTTCGCGCAGGGCGAGATGGCGACGATGTCCACATTCATCGCGCTGGCGCTGATCAATGCCGGATTGCCGTATTGGGTGGCTTTCATCGTCACCGTGCTGGTGTCATTCCTCATCGGCCTGCTGATCGAGCGCATTTTGATGCGGCCGATGGCCGACGCGCCGGTGCTCGCCTCGGTCGGCGTGTTCATTGGCCTGCTGCTTATCATCAATGCCTGTACTGGCTGGATCTTCGATTACACGATCAAGACCTTCCCAACTCCGTTTCCCGGCGGACCGTTGCTGTTCAGTGGCTATGTCTCGGGGCATGAGCTTGGCGCAACGGCCGTCACATTGGTCGTGCTGCTCGCGGTGTGGCTGTTCTTTCGCCACACCAAGCTTGGTCTGGCGATGCGCGCCGCGGCGTTCAATCCTGTGTCAGCGCGGCTGGTCGGTATTCGTGTCGGCTGGATGCTGGCGCTTGGCTGGGGTCTCGCCGCGGCGATCGGCGCAATTGCCGGCATGATGGTCGCGCCGATTGTCTATCTTGATCCCAACATGATGTCGGGCATTCTACTCTATGCATTTGCCGGTGCGCTGCTCGGTGGGATCGACAACCCGCTGGGTGCGGTGCTTGGCGGCTTCGCCGTCGGTATCATCGAGAACCTTGCCGGCGCTTATCTCGTTGGGACCGCACTGAAGCTGACCGTCGCACTGCTCATTATCGTGGCAGTGCTGGTGGTGAAGCCGTCCGGCCTGTTGGGGCGTACCGTGATGAGCCGGGTTTAGCGATGGTGCGCAGCGCAATCTTGGGAGTGGCGTTCTGGCTGGCTGCGGCCACCCTGCCGACGCTGTTGCTCAGCAACTACCACCTGTTCCAGCTCACCATGGTCATCGTCTATGCGATCGCCATCCTTGGGCTGGCTATACTCACGGGATTCAATGGCCAGATCTCGCTGGGTCACGGCGCGTTCTACGCCATCGGCGCCTACACCACCGCCATTCTGATGTACCAGGTACCAGGTACCGTATTGGGCGACGCTACCTGTCTCCGCCGTGGTATGTGCCATTGTTGGATTCCTGATCGGCCTTCCGGCGTTGCGGCTTGGCGGCCTCTATCTCGCGCTGACCACATTCGCTCTTGCCGTCGCAGTCCCGCAGTTGCTCAAGGTCAATTTGCTGGAGGACTGGACCGGTGGTGTGCAGGGATTGGTCATCGACAAGCCTGACCCGCCGTTTGGCCTGACGATGTCACCGGACCAGTGGCTCTATCTGTTCGCGTTGTTCGTCGGCGGGCTGTTGTTCCTGCTGGCGTGGAACATCGTGCGCGGTCGGATCGGCCGCGCGATGATGGCGATCCGCGACCACGCACTCGCCGCCGAGGCTATGGGCATCGATATCGCGCTGCTGAAGACCCGCACCTTCGCGCTCAGCGCGCTTTATACCGGCGTCGCGGGATCGCTGAGCGCCATCGTGATACAGTTCGTCGCCCCCGACAGCTTCGGCATCTTTGTCTCGATCTATTTCTTCGTCGGTCTCGTCGTCGGTGGGGTCGCATCGATCGCCGGGGCGATCTTCGGCGGGGTGTTCATCGAGTTCGTGCCGAATCTCGCCGAATCGGTGTCCAAGGCCGCACCAGGCGCGGTTTATGGCGTGATCCTGATTGCCGTGATGTTCCTGATGCCCTCCGGAGTTGCCGGATTTTGCGGCTCGTTGATTGCACGCTTCCGTCGCGGCGCGAAATCGGGTGAACTACGTCCACTCGACGTAGGGGGATCGCGTGCGGATATCGGGACTGCGGCCGGTATGCCTCATGGTGCTGGGCCTAACACTGGCGATAGCAGCATGTAAAAAGGAAAACGCCTACGTTCCGCCGCCGCCGCAGCAAGTCGGCGTAGCCAAGCCATTGCGTCAGAATGTCGTCCCGTACCTTGAAAGCACCGGCAATGCCGTTGCCTATAATCAGGTCGATCTCGAGGCGCGGGTCCAGGGCTATTTGCAGAGCATCGATTACAAGGACGGCTCGCCCGCCAAGCAAGGCGACGCGTTGTTTGTAATTGAGCCGGCGCCATACGAGGCGCAGCTGCAGCAGGCCCAGGCGACATTGGCGGCGACCCAGGCCGATTTGGTGCAGGCTCAAGCGGAGTACTACCGGCAATCGACACTCGGCAAGAGCGACTACGCGTCGCAATCGGTGGTCGATCAGGCGCGCGCCAAACTGGATGCCGACAAGGCCAAGATCCAGAACGACCAGGCGGGCATCACCATCGCGGCGATCAATCTGGGTTACACACGCGTCACCGCGCCGTTCGATGGCGTGGTCACAGCGCATTTGGTCTCCATGGGCGGGCTGGTGGGTGTCACCGGCCCAACCAAGCTGGCGACGATCGTCCAGCTTGATCCGATTTACGTCACGTTCAATGTCAGTGAGCAGGACGTGCTGCGCGTCAAGGCCATGATGACGGCGCGTGGCCTGAAGCCGGCCGATATCGGCAAGATCGCGATCGCGGTCGGCTTGATGAACGAGACCGGCTTTCCGCACGAAGGAACGATCGACTATATCGCCCCAAACATCGATCCCTCCACCGGTACCTTGGAGGTGCGCGGCGTGTTCGAGAACGGCAAGCGCGCGCTGCTGCCAGGTATGTTCTGCCGCATTCGGGTGCCGATGGCCGTTGGCGAGGCGGAGTCCCTGCTGGTGCCAGATCGAGCGATCGGTACCGATCAGGCAGGGAGCTACCTGCTGGTGGTGGACAAGGACAACGTCGTCCAGCAACGCACGGTCCAGACCGGACAGCTCATGGGACAGCTTCGTGTCATCACTTCCGGAATTGGGGCGGACGATTTGATCGTGGTGTCTGGCAATCAGCGGGCGGTTGCCGGCGACAAGATCGCACCGCAGCCCACAACGATCACTGCCGACGCACCCACCGCGCCCTCGACCGGCAAGCCCTGATGATCTCGAAATTCTTCATCGAACGACCGGTCCTGGCCAACGTGCTGGCTATCGTGATTGTGCTCATCGGCGGTGTCGCGCTGTACATGCTGCCGGTGGCGCAATACCCCAACGTGGTTCCGCCGACAGTATCGGTCACCACGCGCTATCCTGGCGCCAGCGCCGACACTGTCATGAACACGGTGGCGCTGCCCATCGAGCAGCAGGTCAACGGTGTGCAGGGCATGCTGTACATGCAGTCCACCAGCGCGTCGGACGGCACGTATTCGTTGAATGTCACCTTTGAAATCGGCACTGACCTGAACTTTGCCCAGGTGCTGGTGCAGAACCGGGTTGCCCAGGCGATGGCCTCGCTGCCGCAGGCGGTGCAGGTGCAAGGCGTCAACGTGCAGCAGAAGTCTACCTCCATTCTGCAAATCGTTTCGCTGACTGCGACCGATCCGCGCTATGACAGCCTGTATCTAAGCAATTACGCCACGATCAACCTTGTCCCAGAACTGTCGCGTCTGCCCGGTGTGGGCAATGTCAACGTGTTCGGTGTCGGGCAATATTCCATGCGGATTTGGCTGGATCCGCAAGCATTGCACGTCCGCAACCTGACGCCAGAGGATGTGATCAACGTCGTCAAGCAGCAGAGCCAGCAGGTGACCGCGGGCCAGATCGGTGCCCCGCCTGCGCCCGCCAACCAGTCCTTCCAGTACACCGTGAATGTCGAAGGCCGCCTGGCCGATCCGTCGGAGTTCGGCAACATCGTGGTCAAGGTCGATCCGTCAAATGGCGGCCAGATCACCCGCGTGAAGGACGTGGCGCGTGTCGAACTCGGCGCGCAGACCTACTCGCAGACCTCGCAGCTCAACAACCGTCCGTCAGCCGGCGTGGCGATCTACCAGTTGCCGAACGCCAATGCGCTGAACGTCGCGACCGAAGTCAATACCAGGATGAAGGAACTTGCCAAGGCATTTCCGCAGGGGCTCAGCTATAGCGTGCCGTTCGATACCACGATCTTCGTCAAGACCTCGATCGAGGAAGTCTACAAGACGCTGATTGAAGCCGCGGTGCTGGTGCTGATTGTCATTCTGGTGTTCCTGCAGGACTGGCGTGCCATGCTGGTGCCGGCGACCACCGTTCCGGTGACCATCATTGGTGCCTTCGCCGCGATGTGGGCCCTTGGGTTCACCGTCAACCTCTCGACCCTGTTTGCCATCATCCTGGCTATCGGCATCGTGGTGGACGATGCCATCGTAATCGTCGAAGGGGTCTCGCATCACATGGAGCGTGGCCTCAGCCCGCACGATGCGTCGATCAAGGCGATGAATGAACTGTTCGGTCCGATCATCGGCATCACCCTGGTGCTGATGTCGGTGTTCATCCCTTCAGCCTTCCTGCCCGGCCTCACCGGCCAGATGTACGCACAGTTCGCACTGGTGATCGCAGCCACTGCCGTCATCAGCGCGATCAACGCTGCGACCCTGAAACCAACGCAGTGCGCGCTTTGGTTGCGGGTGCCGACACCACCGGAAAAGCGCAACCTGTTCTACCGGGGCTTCAACCGGGTGTACGACAAGTGCGAGGGTGGCTACGCCTGGGTTATTGGCCATATGACGCACCACGCCGGCGTGGCCGTCATCGTGGGTCTGATCCTTGGTGGTATTGGCGTATGGGGCGTGGCGCAATTGCCGACCGCCTTCATCCCGGTCGAGGACCAGGGTTACGTGATGATCAGCGTACAGCTTCCCGATGGCGCTGCGCTTGAACGCACCGAGACGGTGCTGCACAAGGTGACCGATATCGCGCGAGACACCCCGGGTGTCGATCAGGTGGTTGCCATCAGCGGCATCTCCGTGCTGGACAACAGCGCAACATTGCCGAACGCCGGAGTTGCTTATGTCATCCTGAAGAACTGGAGTGAGCGCAGCAAGGCGGGAGGAACGGACCTGCTGTCGTTGTATCTGCGATTGTCCGCCGCGCTCGACAAAATGCCTGAGGCCATCGGCTTGGTGCTGGTACCGCCGCCGATACAGGGAATCGGCAATGCGAACGGCTTCACCATGCAGGTGGAGCTGCGAGATGGCACGTTCGATTACACGAAGCTGCAGACCTTGGCGCGAAACATTGTCCGTCGCGGCAACAGTCAGTCCGGCTTGCAGCGGCTGAATACCACATTCCGCGCCGAGGTTCCGCAGCTTCAGGTGGTGGTTGATCGCGTGAAGGCCGAGTCACTGAACGTATCGGTCGGCGACGTATTCAATGTTCTCTCTGGTTATATCGGTTCGGCCTACGTCAACCAGTTCAACAAATTCGGCCGCACCTACCAGGTGTATGTGCAGGCGGACTCGAAATTCCGCCTGGAACAGCGCGACATTGAACACCTGTGGGTACGCAGCAAGGACAACAACATGGTGCCGCTGGGCACCTTGGTGCAGATCAAGAACGATGTTGGCCCTTCTTTGGTGAGCCTGTATAACCTGTATCCCACTGCAACGATAAACGGCGGTGCGGCACAGGGATTCAGCTCCGGCGAGGCGCTGAATCTGATGGAGCAGATTGCCAATCAAACGCTGCCGCGAGGTGCAGGCTTTGACTGGACCGCGATGTCGTACCAGGAAAAGGTGACAGGCAATCAGATCATCTACGCTTTCGGCTTCGGTCTGCTGCTGGTATATCTCTGCCTTGCAGGACAATACGAAAGCTGGATCGCACCGCTTTCGGTCATCCTTGCGGTGCCGCTGTCGCTGTTGGGACCATACTTCATGCTGGGTGGCGTGGGTGCGGCGAACAATCTGTATACGCAGATTGGCCTGGTCCTGCTGATCGCGCTGTCGGCGAAGAATGCCATCCTTATTGTCGAGGTCGCGCGTGAGCGTCGTGCAGAAGGCGAGCCACTGTTGCAGGCGGCACTCGATGCGGCGCGCACGCGGTTCCGGCCGATACTGATGACGTCGTTCGCGTTCATCCTTGGCGTGGTGCCGCTGGTCACTGCGACAGGCGCGGGTGCCAATGCACGGGTTTCGCTCGGTCTGTCGGTGTTCAGCGGCATGATCGCGTCCACGTGTCTCGCGGTGCTGTTCGTGCCATCTTACTTCGTGGTGCTGCAGCGTTTCGAGGAGCGGCGCAAGACGCGCAAGCAAAGCAGCCCGGCGCCGACCGCGGCGTAACGTGGTTCGCTTCGGCCTCGCGACACGGAAGGAAATGACATGCTCAGCATGAAGGACAAGGTCGCCATCGTGACCGGCGCGGGTTCGATCGGACCAGGCTGGGGCAACGGCAAGGCGACCGCGACGTTGCTCGCCCGTCAGGGTGCTTCGGTATTCCTTGTCGATGTCAACGAGAATGCCGCGAACGAGACGCGGCAGATCATCGAAGGCGAAGGTGGCACCTGCGCAGTTCATCGTTGTGACATGACGGCGGCGTCGAGCGTGCAGGAGATGGTGCAGGCTTGCCTGAATCGCTTCAAGCGCATCGACATTCTGGTGAACAATGTCGGCGGTTCGGCGCCAGGCGATCCAGTGTCGATGACCGAGGAGGTGTGGGATCAGCAGATCGACACCAATTTGAAGACGGTGTTTCTGGGCTGCAAATACGTGCTGCCGGTCATGGAGAAGCAGGGCAAGGGCGCCATCGTAAACCTGTCGTCGGTCGCCGGGCTGCGCAATGACGGGCACGGCGGGCGCGTGCATGTCGGGTACAGCGCGAGCAAAGCTGCGGTGATCCAGTTCACGCGCTCGACCGCGGGCGCCTACGTGAAGAAGGACATACGCTGCAACACCGTGGTGCCGGGACTGATGCACACACCGCTGGTGGAATACCGTCTGGCTCGTACAGTTGGCGGGAATGATGCCGCCGCGCTGATTGCCAGCCGCAATGAGCGCACGCCGATGGGACGCATGGGGACGGCGTGGGATGTGGCGCACGCCGTGCTGTTCCTGGTGTCGGATGAGGCGAACTACATCACCGGAACCGAGATCATCGTAGATGGCGGTCTGATCCTGGCCTCACCTTGATGGCCGGAACGTGCCGAGCCATGACGCTTAGTGGTTTGGGCTGCGCCCGATAGCATACAGGAGGAGAATCGACATGGCCGAACGACGCTTCAAGGAACTCACGCCGGAGACGATGACTCCGGAGCAGAAGAAGGTGGCTGACGCGATCCAGTCCGGGCCGCGCGGCGCCGGCTTGCGTGGCCCATTCAATGCGCTGCTGCGCAGTCCCGATCTGTGCGATCTGGTACAGCGTGTCGGCGCCTATGTGCGATATGCCAGCTCGATCCCAGCGCGCCTGAACGAGATGGCGATCATCATGGCTGGCCGGAAGTGGACCGCGCAATACGAGTTCTACGCGCACCGTAAGCTGGCGATCGAGGCCGGGCTGCGGACCGAGATCTGCGATGCGATCGCGGTCAACAAGCGTCCGGATGCAATGCAACCGGATGAGGTCGTGGTGTATGATTTTTGCTCGGAGTTGTTGTCCACCGGGCAGGTATCGGACGCACACTACAAGGCAGTAACCGATAAGTTCGGCGAGCGCGGTGCCATCGATCTGGTGGGAGCGGTTGGCTATTACAGCCTGGTGTCGATGGTGCTGAACGTTGATCGTGTGCCGCTGCCGCCAGGTGAGACACCACCGCTGAAGCCGTTGTAGGGCAGAACCTGGAGTGCTTCGTCGCTCACGTTTCTCGCAGCGACTGCGCCACAATATCGAGCGCTGCGTCCAGTTCGTTGCGGGTGATCGTGAGCGGCGGGCATAGCGTCAGCACGTTGCCGCCGCCAATCTTGAAGCTCAGGCCGCGGGAGAGGCAACGGTACATCACCGCCTCGGCGAGAGCTGGCGTGTCAACTTCCGCGCCGAACGACACGCCGAGCCCGCGCGCTTCCCGCACGCCGGGCATCTCGCGCAGACGCTGCAAGCCATAGGCACCAAGCTCGCGCGACTTTTCCAGCAACGCCTCGTCCCGGATCACATCCAGCGTCGCCAACGCGGCTGCGCACCCGACAGAACTCTTCTCGTGCGTGTAGTGTCCCAGCGCGCGATCGGCCGCGACATCCAGATCGTCGCGCGCGATCAGCGCGGCCATCGGAAACACACCGCCGCCGAGACCTTTGCCCAGCACCAGCATGTCCGGCACACAGCCCATCTGCTCGCACGCGAACATTGTGCCGGTGCGTCCAAGGCAGCTTGGGATCTCGTCGAAGATCAGCAGCGCGCCGTGCCGATCACAGCTGGCGCGCACGCGCGGCCAGAAGTCTGCCGGGGGCGCTTCCAGTGTGGTCCAGCGCACCGGCTCGGCGATCACCGCTGCGACGTCGCCCTGCACCTCCAGCACATAGTCGATATAGTCGGCGAGCCGCTCGGTGCTGCCGAACAACCGCTTCGCCACGCTCGGCGGCGGCACGTGTTCGGTGCCCGGCAGCAGAGGGCCGGCATCGCGGCGGAATATCGCTTCGCCGCCGACGGAGATCGCGTCGAGCGATGCGCCATGAAATGCATCCCACATCGACACGGTTTTGTGCCGTCCGGTCGCGTAGCGTGCCAGCTTCAAGGCCATGCCGACGGCGGCTGTACCGCCCGGCGCGAACAGCACTTTGTCGAGCCGCCCGGGGGCGAGTTCGGCCAGCCGGCGCGCCAGTTCGATCGCCGCACGGTTGGTATAGCGGCGCGGTGCGAACGGCAGAGTGGCAAGCTGCCGCGTTACCGCCTCGATCACCCGAGGATGGCCGTAGCCAACCTGGTGCACGGTGTTGCCGTGGAAATCCATAATCCGCCGGCCGGCGGTGTCGATCAGGTAGATGCCTTCGCTGCGCTCAACCACGTTGAGGCATGGCGTGGACAGTGCCTGGTGCAGAAACCAGCGGGCATCTTCATCCAGCAGCGCGCGGGTTTCCGCATCAATGTAGTCGCGCTGCCATGCGGTACGCGCGTCCCCCAGGTTGATATCGCCTTCGCTGCGGTCCTGCATCCCGCCATGCTGGCCGTCTGGCGGCCGATCGGCAAGCGTGCTGGTATCACCGCATGAAGTTGCAAGCAGCGATACTTGATTGGGCCGGCACCGTGGTGGACCACGGCAGCCGTGCCCCGATGGGCGCTTTCGTGCGCGCTTTCGCGCAGTTCGGTGTGGCTGTCAGCATAGCCGATGCACGCGGTCCGATGGGCATGGCGAAGTGGGACCACATTCGCGCCGTCGGCCAAGCGCCATCGGTGGCCGCGGCCTGGCGGGCAAAGCACGGGCGGGATTTCTCGGAAGCCGATGTGGATGCGATCTTCCAGGTGTTCGAGCCGATGAACATTGCGGCGGTGCGCGACCATGCCGACATCATTCCGGGCGCAATCGAGGCGGTTGAGGCATTGCGGGCTCGCGGCATGAAGATCGCTGGCACCACCGGCTACACGCGACCGATCATGGACGTGGTGAAACCGATCGCCGCCGCGGCTGGCTATAACCCTGAACTGACGGTATGCGCCGGCGACCTGCCGGCGGGACGTCCGACGCCGTTGATGATGTGGTACGCAATGGCGAGGCTCGGCGTCTGGCCAGCGGCCACCGTGGTGAAGGTCGATGATACAGCGCCTGGAATAGGCGAAGGCAAGGCAGCCGGGACGTGGACCGTCGGCATCGCACTGACGGGAAATGCCGTGGGACTCTCAGCGGCCGAGCTTGCGGCTGTCCCGCAAGCACAGCGCGTGGAACTCCGCGAGCGGGCAGCGAAAGAGCTTCGCGATGCTGATATGGTGATCGACAGCATCGCTGATTTGCCGCAGGCGGTCGCGGCGATCGACGCCCGCCTCGCGAAAGGAGAGCGGCCTACCGCTCCCGCGGGCTGACTTCAGCGATGTAGATCACGTCGCCGGTCGCGGCATCGGGACTGCCGGGCGGCGCCATCGCGACAACGTGCCCGTTGCCTTGCATGGCGATCCAGCTTGGCTCCAGCTTCGCTGCCTGTTTCGCTTCCTCGATGACGTCGCGCGGAACGTCCTTCCACAGCGTGTCTTCCAGCACCCGGATGCGGTCCATCGCGTTCTCCTGCGTTTCTCGAAGGATCAACGCCACATGAGCCAGAGCGTTCCAATCAGCAGCGTAAGCAGAGTCAGCGGGGCTCCGACGCGGAAATAGTCCCAGAAGCCGATAGCGATGCCGCGGCGCGCGGCTTTTTCGACCACGATCAAATTGGCGATCGAACCCAACACGGTGAAGTTGCCCGCCAGCGTCGAGGCCATGGCGATCACGAGCCAGACGCGATCGTGATCCGCCAGAGATGCGACGAACGGCTTCAGTAGCAACACCGCCGGCACATTACTGACGAGGTTCGACAGGACTGCGGTGACGAGGGTCAGCAATGGCACGCTGTCCAACTGGATCCGTGCGACCATTTCCGTTGTCAGTAATTCGCGTTCAGCGCCGGCAACGATGATGAACAGGCCGGTGAACATCAGCAGCAGAGACCAGTCGATTTCGGCGTAGACTCGTGCGCTCTTCACGCGTCGCGTCAGCAGCAGCAGCGCACCGACGATGATTGCCGCCTTGGCAGGTGGCAGGCCGGCGAAAAACAGCGCCACCACCGCCGCGGTTGCGATCAGCGATCGCATCACCAGCGTCTTGTTGAAGCGGACGCGCGAAACATGCGGCTGGATCGCACCGCCTCGCAGATCGGCGCGATGCAGCCAGGCGAGCAGCACGAACACCAGCAGCAGTCCGGCCAGCGCGATCGGGGCCAGCGCGGCAATGAACTGTATGTACGGGATGCCGGAAAAGCTGCCGATCATCATGTTCTGCGGATTGCCGGTAATCGTCGCCGTCGAACCGACATTCGATGCCATCGCGACGGCCAGCAGATATGGTACGGGATTGCGCTTAAGTCCGGCGGTCAGTTCGACCACCAGCGGTGCCATCACCAGGCAGATCGCGTCGTTGACCAGGAATGCGGAGAACACGCCGGATACCACGACGATGGCTGCCAGCAGCGGCAAAGGGTGGTGCATGTGGCGCGCTACCCAGGCGTTGACCAGCGCGAAGAATCCCGAGATGCGCAGGTTCGCCACGATGATCATCATGCCGAGCAGCAGCGTGATCGTTCCCATATCGACCGCGTGCCAAGCATCATCCAGCGACAAGACACCGGATGCGACCATCAGGCTGGCGCCCACCAGTGCGACACCCGCGCGGTCGATCGACAGGCCCGGCACCTTGCCGACTGCCAGTGCGGCATAACTGCCGATGAAGATGCCCAGCGCCGCGAGATGCCGGGCGGTAGCGTCCTCGCTGGGCACGAAGATGGGGAAAAATGCCGCGGCAAGTGCCAGCAGGATCAGCAGCCCGGTGGCGGTCAGACTGGCGACTCGGCCCATTCAGTGATTAGGCCATAATCCCGGTGTGGCGACCTCCAGCGAATTGCGGTCAGGGTCACGGAAATACAGGCTGGTGCCACCGCGTGGCCAGGTCACCCGGCTTTCCACCTCGATGCACTGTTCGCGCAGGTGGCGCTCCCAGGCGTCAAGTTCGCCGAACGGAATGGCAAAGCACAGGTGCAGTTCGCCGCTGCCGTGATGCGGCGGAATGAAACCGCCGGGCACCGGAGCGGGGTCGTTCGTGCTGCCATGCTGGAACAGCAGCAGTACCTGGCTGCCTGGCACGCCGAGGGCGCACATGCGGCCATCATGCACGAACTGCTCGAAGCCGAACACGCGCTGGTAGAAGGCGCAGGACCGATCCAGGTCGGCCACGTATAGCGAAGTCTCCAGCACAGCGCTTACCCGAGGCATCGGCGTCTCCCGCTGGCCTTCTCTCAACTATAGTTGGGCTTCGTGCTAGGCTGCGGCAAGCAAGGGAACCCGGCCATGCCAGCTCATTTCGACCTGTTGATCCGTCACGGAACCTGCGTCCTGCCATGGGGGGTCGAAGAGGCCTGTATTGGCGTGCGGAACGGGCGGATCGCGGCGCTCAAGGTGCCCGCGGACGCCACCGCAGATGCGACTGTGGACGCGAAAGGGTTGCATGTGCTGCCTGGATTGATCGATCCGCATGTCCATCTGCGCGATCCCGGTGACAAGGCGGTAGAGACGATCCCCACCGGCACGAAGGCTGCTGTGCTGGGCGGCCTGGCAACCGTGTTCGACATGCCCAATACCGCGCCTTCGATCACCGACGCCGATCGGCTGGCGTGGAAGCAGGGCTATGTCGAGCAGGAGTTGTGGTGCGACATCGGCCTGTATGTGGGAGGCACCAAGCAGAACATCCCGGAACTGGCGAAGCTGGAACTCGGGCGCGGCGTGTGCGGCATCAAGATTTTCGCCGGCAGTTCGACCGGTGACCTTCTGGTGGAAGACGATGAGCATTTGGAACGGGTGATGCGGTCTGGACGGCGGCGAATTTCGTACCACTCCGAGGACGAATATCGACTGCAGGACCGCAAGCACCTGTTCAAGCCGGGCGATCCGCACCGGCGGCACATGGAATGGCGCGACGAGGAATGCGCCTTCCTGGGGACCCGGCGGCTGATGGCGCTGGCGCGCGCGACCGGCCGTCCGGCGCATATCCTGCACGTGTCGACCGCGGAGGAGTTGGACTACCTGAAGGACTTCCGCGACGTCGCCACCTGCGAGGTGCTGGTGAACCACCTGACCCAGGTCGCGCCGGATTGCTACGACAACCTGAAGGGCTTTGGCGTGATGAATCCGCCGATACGTGGACCGCATCACCTGGAAGCGGCGTGGCGCGCGATCAATGACGGCACGGTGGACACCATCGGCTCGGACCACGCGCCGCATTCGCGGGAAAAGAAGCTGTTGCCGTGGCCGGATTGCCCCGCTGGGCTCACCGGTGTGCAGACAATTGTCCCGGTGATGCTGAATCACGTCAACGCCGGACGGCTGCCACTGATGCGCATGGTGGACCTGATGTGCGCCGGACCTGCGCGCGTCTATGGCGTGGTTGGGAAGGGAAGACTGGCGGCCGGCTACGACGCCGACTTCACCCTGGTGGACATGAAGCGGCAGCGTCGCATTGAGGAGTTGTGGATCGTGTCGCCATGCGGCTGGACACCCTTCGCCGGCATGGACATCACCGGCTGGCCAGTCGGCGTGATCGTGCGCGGTCAGACGGTGATGCGGGACGATGAAGTGGTGGGGAAGCCGAGCGGGAAGCTGGTGCGGTTCGGCTAGCCCCTTTCCTCCTGCCCGCCTCAGGCCGCTGCCCGCGCCGGCCGCGCCGCCGCCTTGATCATATCGGAGCCCTTTTCCGCGATCATGATCACCGCCGCGTTGGTATTGCCGGAAACCAGTGTCGGCATGATCGACGCGTCCACCACGCGCAGGCCCGCGATGCCGTGCACGCGCAATTCGTCATCCACGACTGCCATCGGATCGTGGCCCATCTTGCACGTGCCGGTGACGTGATAGGTGGTCTGGCCGTTCATCCGCGCGAAATCCAGCCATTCTTCGTCAGTCTGCACGGTGTCGCCGGGGTTCATCTCGAACGCACGGTATTTGTCCAGCACCGGATTGTTGATGATGCGGCGGGCAATTTTCATGCCTTCGACAATTGTGCGGCGATCGAGTTCCTCGGCGAGGAAGTTCGGCCGGATGGCGGGCGCTGCCGCGGGATCCGATGATTTGGCGTGGATCGAGCCCTTTGACTCCGGGCTGCACTGATAGACCGTCAGCGTCATGCCAGGTTGGCGGTCCAGGACGCGCGTTTGCGCGGTGGCGTAGCTGGCGTGGGCGAAGTGATACTGGATGTCGCACTCCTCCAGCTCCGGCCTTGTCTTGACAAACCCATAGACAATGCCGGCGGTGAAGGTCAACACGCCACGGCCTTGCGTGTAGTACTTGACGATTTCCTTGGCGAAGGCGGCGCCGCGGGTCTGCTCGTTCAGCGTCACCGGCAGCTTGACGCGCCAGTTCATGCGCGGGGCGAAGTGGTCGCGATAGTTCTCGCCGACGCCACGCAGCTCATGCTTCACCTCAATGCCGAGCGGCTGCAGCAGGTCCGGCTGGCCGATGCCGGAGAGCTCCAGCAGATGCGGCGACTTGACTGCGCCGGCCGCGACGATGACTTCGGCATTGCAGCGCGCCTGGTGGGTCTGCCCGTGTTGGCGATACTCCACCCCGACGGCGCGCTTGTCTTCCAGCAGGATACGATTGGTGTGCGCTTCGGTCTCGACACGCAGGTTGGGGCGGGTGCGTGCCGGGTCCAGGAAGGCGCGCGCGGTTGACCAACGGCGGCCTTTCTTCTGCGTCACCTGGTAATAGCCAAAACCTTCCTGACTGCCGTTATTGTAGTCGGGATTGCGCGGCCAGCCCTCGGCGGCGGCGGCATCGATGAACGCATCGAGCAGTTCGGCGCGTTCGATCATGTTGGCGACATTCAGCAGGCCACCGCGGCCACGTGTCTCATCGCCACCCGGCTCGAAATGCTCGGACTTGCGGAAGTAGGGCAGCACTGACTCATACGACCAGCCACGATTTCCGAACTGCGCCCAGGTATTGTAGTCGAGTGGGTTGCCGCGCACGTACAGCATGCCGTTGATCGAGCTGGACCCTCCGAGCGTCTTGCCGCGCGGAATTGGGATGGAGCGGCCCTTGACGTTGTCCTCGGGCTCGGTGGCGAAGTTCCAGTTGTAGCGCTCACTGTTCAGCAGCTTGGTGAAGCCGACGGGGATGTTGATCCACATCGAATTGTCTTTTGGTCCGGCCTCAAGCAGCAGGACCTTGACACGCGGGTCTTCGCTGAGCCGATGTGCCAGCACGCAGCCGGCTGAGCCGGCGCCGATGATGATGTAGTCGAAATCAGCCATTCGGGTTCCCCTTCGCGGATGAATGCTACCGGGTGGTGGCGCTTGCCTCAACATGAGGCGTAAGAGAGGATGAGTCGGGGAATTCGAACGTTGCGCTTTTCGATCTACAGCCTGATCCGCCATGCGACTGGCGCCGCCTGGAGCGAGCAATGGCGGTCGCCGGAGCCGAAGGCTGCGTACGATGTGGTGATCATCGGTGCCGGTGGCCACGGTTTGGCGACCGCTTACTACCTGGCGCGCGAGCACGGCATCCGCAATGTCGCGGTGTTGGAGCGCGGCTGGCTCGGTGGCGGCAATACCGGGCGAAACACGACGGTGATCCGGTCCAACTACCTCTGGGACGAGAGCGCCGCGTTGTACGAACATGCGCTGAAGTTGTGGGAAGGGCTGGCGCAGGAACTGAACTACAACGTGATGTACTCGCCGCGCGGCGTGATGATGCTGGCGCACTCCGTGCATGATGTGCAGGTGAGCAAGCGGCATGTGCACGCCAACCGGCTCAATGGCATCGATAACGAGTGGCTGACGCCGGAGCAGGCAAAAGCATTCTGCCCGCCGCTGAACATCTCACCGGGCCTGCGGCATCCGGTGTTGGGCGCCGCACTGCAGCGGCGTGGCGGCGTGGCGCGGCATGACGCGGTGGCTTGGGGCTATGCACGTGGTGCCAGCGCGCTGGGTGTGGATATCATTCAGAACTGTGAAGTCACCAGCATCAGCCGTGGTCCATCGGGTGCAGTGAACGCGGTGGAAACGACGCGCGGGCGAATCGCGACTCGGCGTGTCGGTGTGGTCGCGGCTGGGCACACCAGCGTTGTGATGAGCATGGCCGGCGTGCGTATGCCGCTGGAGAGCTATCCTTTACAGGCCCTGGTGTCGGAGCCAGTGAAGCCGGTGTTTCCCTGCGTTGTGATGTCGAACACGATCCACGCGTACATATCGCAGTCCGACAAGGGCGAACTGGTGATCGGCGCGGCGACCGATCAATACGTTTCGTACAGTCAGGGCGGTGGATTGCACATACCTGAACACACGTTGGAAGCGATCTGCGAATTATTCCCACAGTTCCGCCGCCTTCGCATGCTGCGCAACTGGGGCGGCATTGTCGACGTCACGCCGGATCGCTCACCGATCATCGGGCTGACGCCGGTGCGGGGTCTGTTCGTGAATTGCGGCTGGGGCACAGGTGGATTCAAGGCGACGCCAGGTTCGGGCCACGTGTTTGCGGCGACAATAGCGCGCGGCGAACCTCATTCGATTGCTGCGCCGTTCGCGCTCGATCGGTTTCGCAGCGGCAGGCTGATCGACGAGGCGGCTGCCGCGGCGGTGGCACACTGATGCTGCTGATCCCGTGCCCTTGGTGTGGTCCGCGGCCGGAACTCGAGTTCCGTAATGCGGGCGAGGCGCATATCGCGCGATCGAACGACGGCGCGACCCTGGATGATGCAGCGTGGGCGGATTTCTTGTACATGCGCAGCAATACCAAGGGGCGCTATGCGGAGCGCTGGCGCCACGTCAACGGCTGCGGCCGCTTTTTCAACTGCGTGCGCGACACCGTCAGCGACCGGATTGCTGCGACCTACAAGCCGGGTGAGACACCACCACAATGACCGGCACCTTCCGCACACCGGAGGGTGGCCGCATCGACCGCGCTCAGCCGCTGGACTTTATGTTCGATGGACGGCGGCTGACCGGCTGCCAGGGAGACACGCTGGCTTCCGCGCTACTGGCGAACGGCGTGCACCTGGTTGGCCGTTCATTCAAGTATCACCGGCCACGGGGCATCTTGTCGGCTGGCTCCGAGGAACCGAATGCGCTGGTGACGATCGACCGCGGTACTGGGCGGATCACGCCAAACCTGCGAGCCACTCAGATTGAGCTGTACGACGGGCTGGTAGCGCGCAGCCAGAATCGCTTTCCATCACTGTCGTTCGATCTTGGTGCAGTAAACAGCGCGCTGTCGCCGCTGTTTTCCGCGGGGTTCTACTACAAGACCTTCATGTGGCCGCGCCCATTCTGGCGTCGTGTGTATGAACCGGCGATCCGCGCGGCGGCCGGCCTGGGGCGCGCGCCGTCCGATCCGGATGCCGATTGGTATATGCACCATTACGCGCATTGTGACGTGTTGGTGGTGGGTTCGGGTCCGGCGGGTCTGTCGGCCGCATTGGCCGCGTCGGCGAATGGCGCGCGCGTGCTGCTGTGCGACGAGCAGGCGGAACTGGGCGGAACATTGCTGGCGGAGACGCAAGCACAGATCGAAGGCAAATCAGCGCACAACTGGTTACTGGATACACTCGTGTCGCTGCGACGACGCGACAACGTCACCCTGCTGCCACGCTGCACGGCATTCGGATGGTTTACGGACAACATGCTGGGTCTGGTGGAACGCCTGACCGATCATCTGCCGCAGCCCGATCCGCGTCTGCCGCGTGAGCGCCTGTGGCATGTGCGGGCGAAGCGGGTGGTCATCGCCGCCGGTGCGGTGGAACGACCGCAAGTCTTTCCCGGCAACGACCGCCCCGGCATCATGCTGGCGGACGCCGCGCGGGTATTTCTGAAGCGCTACGGCGTCAAGGTTGGTGATCGCGTCACCGTCGCGGCGGGTCATGACAGCGCGTACGAAGCTGCGACCGCACTGCGCGGCGCGGGTGTGGAGATCAACGCAGTGATCGATCCGCGGCCGGAAGCCAGCGACGCGGCACGTGCGTCCGGTTTGCCGCTGCGCATTGGCGCCAAGGTAGCCGCGACCAGCGGCAAGCATCGGGTGAGCCGGGTCATGCTGTCGAACGGTGCAAGCATTGCCTGCGATGCGCTGCTGATGAGCGGCGGCTGGACACCCTCGGTGCATTTGTTCTCGCAGTCGCGCGCACGGCTGCGATTCGACGAGCCATCGCAGTCTTTCCTGCCAGGCGACTGGACCGAGTGGGTGCGGTCGGCCGGTGCATGCAACGGCACATTCGGTCTCGCTGCATGTGTGGCCGAGGGCTATGCCGCGGGTGATGGTGCCCACCAGCCGAGCCGCCAGAGCGTGGCGGCTGTGGTGACATTGCCGCCGGAAGCAAACGGCACAGCGTTCGTTGACTTCCAGAATGACGTGACGACAAAGGATCTGCGTATTGCGACGCAGGAGGGTTTCCGCTCGATCGAACATTTGAAGCGCTACACCACCACTGGCATGGCGACCGATCAGGGCAAGACCTCCAACATGAATGCCCTGGGCATCGTGAGCGGATTGCTCGGCAAGACCATTCCCGATGTCGGCCACACCACGTTTCGTTCTCCGTATACGCCGGTCACCTTTGGCGCGCTCGCCGGTGTCTCGCGTGGTGCACTCTTCGAGCCGGAGCGCCGGACGCCGATGCACGATTGGGCCGCTTCGCGCGGTGCTGTGTTCGAAAATGTCGGAGCCTGGCTGCGCGCTCGCTACTTCCCGCGCGACGGCGAGGATATGCATGCGGCGGTCGCGCGCGAATGCCGCGCGGTGCGCCGGGCTGCCGGCATCTTCGATGCAACAACTCTAGGCAAGATCGAAATCGTCGGTCCCGATGCCGCGGAGTTCATCGACCGGCTGTATGCGGCTGGCTTCGCTCGGTTGGCGACCGGACGCTGCCGCTATGCAATCATGCTGAGCGAGGCCGGCTTCGTGTTCGACGATGGTGTTGTTGCACGCCTGGCTCCCGACCGCTTCCACGTCACGACGACAACCGGCGGTGCGGCCGGCGTGCTGCATCAGATGGAAGACTATCTGCAGACGGAGTTTCCCGAGCTGCGCGTCTGGCTGACCTCGGTGACCGAACAATGGGCGGTGATCGCGGTGCAGGGCCCGCGCGCACGCGATATCGTAGCAACGCTGGTGCAGGACATCGATCTGTCTTCAGACGCGATGCCGCATATGAGCGTGCGCGAAGGCCGGATCTGCGGGGTGTCGACACGTCTGTTCCGCGTCAGCTTCACCGGAGAGATGGGTTACGAGATCAATGTGCCGGCTGACTTTGGCGCTGCGGTGTGGGAACAGGTGTGCGCGGCCGGCAAACAGTACGGGATAACGCCATACGGCACCGAGGCGATGCACGTTCTGCGTGCCGAGAAGGGCTACATCATTGTGGGCCAGGAAACCGACGGCACGGTGATTCCGGGCGATCTGGGGCTCGATTGGGCGGTGAGCAAGACAAAACGGGATTTCGTCGGCAAGCGGTCGCTGCAACGGCCTGACATGCTGCGGCCGGATCGCAAGCAGCTTGTCGGGTTGCTGACGCCGGAGGTGCTGGAGGAAGGCGCGCAGGTCGTGGCCGATGCGGCGTCAGCAATTCCGGTGCCGATGCTGGGGCATGTCACTTCGGCGTATTGGAGTGAAACTCTGCAACGGCCGTTTGCGATGGCACTGGTGGCTGGTGGCAGAACGCATATTGGCCGAACGCTGTATGTGCCGATGTCTGGCCGCACGATTGCTGCGCGCGTGACGCAGCCGGTATTCTACGATCCGGAAGGCAAGCGGCTGCATGGTTGATCGTGGGCATCCGCTTGCTGCCCTTGCCGCCGCATCGCGTGACTGTGCCGCGGTGCAGCTCCGCGCATTGCCCGAAGCCACGCGCCTGATCATTCGCGGTACACCTTCTGGTCTGGTTCTGCCTGAAACAATGCGTGCTACTGTCGTGGATGATGGGGCGCTGCTGTGGCTTGGGCCCGACGAATTCATGTTGCTTGCCGCCGGCATCGCGACGATCGACGCTGGTGCGAACTCGGCCGTGGTCGATGTGTCGCATCGCAACACCGCGCTTGGTGTATCTGGTCCACGCGCCGCCTGGGCTATAAACGCATTCTGCCCACTCGATCTGCATCCCTCGGCGTTTCCGGCCGGCATGTGCACGCGCACTGTGTTCGGCAAATCGGAGATTGTGCTCTGGCGCAAGGAACCCGACGCATTCCACATCGACGTGGCGCGATCGTTCGCGCCTTATGTCTGGGCCTGTCTCGAGGAAGCGCGGCGCGAGTTCTGCGACTGATCAACCAGACGCGGGGATTGCTTCGCTGTTCGCGCGATGACACTGTTTCCCCTGAAAGACATTGGAGGAAACCGTGGATTTCAAGGGCAAGGTTGCGCTGATCACTGGCGGTGGCAACGGAATTGGCCGTGCGACGGCGCTTGGTTTCGCGCGAGATGGCGCCAAGGTCGTGGTGGTTGATCGGGATACCGCCGGCGGTGAAGGCACGGCAGGGATCATCCGCCAGCAGGGCGGGGAGGCGACGTTCATCGCGGCGGATGTCACCATGTCCGCGGACGTGCAGGCCTATGTGAAGTCCACGTTGGATGCTTATGGTTCGATCGATTGCTTCCACAATAACGCCGGCATTGAAGGCAAGCTCGCGCCGACGGCGGAATACGACGAAGCGATGTTCGATACTGTGATGGCGGTGAACGTCAAGGGTGTGTTCCTGGGCCTGCGTCACGTCCTGCCGGTCATGCTGAAGCAGAAGCGCGGTGCCATCGTGAATACGGCCTCGGTCGCTGGGTTAGTGGCATCTCCAGGGATGCCGGCCTACGTCGCGTCGAAGCACGCGGTAATCGGCCTGACCAAGACTGCTGCTGGCGAAGTGGCCCGAACTGGTGTCCGCGTCAATGCAGTCTGTCCCGGACCAATCGACACGCGAATGATCCATTCCCTGGAGTTAATGCTCAGCCCGGACAATCCAGGCAGCGTGGGCGATCGCTACCAGTCCAACATTCCCCTCGGCCGGTATGGAACTGCCGAGGAGGTCGCCAATCTGGTGCTGTTCCTGTGCTCGGATCTGTCCAGCAACATCACGGGAGCGCAGTATGTGGTCGATGGCGGGCGCACCGCGACGGGAGGTGCGGTGACCAACAACCTGATTCAGTAGTGTGCTCCGTGTCATCGCACGGAGGCGGGAGCTGCAGAATCAATCACGGCGGTGACCGTGTTTGCCTTGTTGCCAGCCACTCGCGCACATTGCCACGTCTTGCCGTTGCATTGGTGTAGGTACTAGTGATGCTGAAGACCGTTCGCACCCCGGCGCTGGAGATTGCCTATCTGGAGAGCGGACCGGCGGATGGCACACCGGTGATCCTGCTGCACGGTTGGCCTTCCGATGTGCACGACTACGACGATGTCGCGTTGGCTTTGGCGGCCAAGGGATGCCGGCTGCTGGTGCCATGGCTGCGTGGATTTGGCGGCACGCGCTTCCTCGATACGACGACACCGCGATCCGGACAGCAAGCGGCACTCGGTGCAGACCTGCGCGACTTCATCGATGTGCTCGGCCTGCGCCAGGCCGTGCTTGCCGGATACGACTGGGGTGGCCGCGCTGCCTGTGTTTGCGCCGCGCTGTGGCCAGGGCGGATCCGCGGACTTGTGTCGATCACCGGCTACAATATCCAGAATATACCTCGGGCTAACCGGCCAGTTTCCGCCGTACAGGAACATCGTTATTGGTATCAGTGGTATTTCCATACCGAGCGCGGCCGTGCTGGTCTGCGCGAGAACCGCCGCGACGTCTGCCGTCTGCTGTGGCAGCTGTGGTCACCAAACTGGCAGTTCGACGATGCGACATTTGCGGCGACGGCGGCCAGTTTCGACAACCCGGATTTCGTCGATGTGACGATACAGTCGTATCGGCACCGCTATGCCAACGCACCGGGCGATCCTGCGCTGGAACCGCTCGAGCAACGCCTGATGCAGCAACCATCGATAGCCGTTCCTACCATCGTGCTGCATGGCGCCTGCGATGGAGTGGGACCGGCCGAACAATCCGAGCACCACGCGCGCCATTTCGCCGCCAGGTATGAGCGCCACGTGATCCCAGTCGCCGGTCATTTCCTGCCGCGCGAAACACCGCAGGCAGTGGTGCAGGCGGTTCTCGATCTGCTATAGTTGGAAGGTTTCGCATGGCCAGCCCCTATCTGACCGGACTTGATCGCAACCAGGCCAACTACGCGCCGCTCACGCCCCTGACCTTCATCGAGCGTGCCGCTTATATCTATCCTGATCGGCCATCGGTTGTGCATGGCACGCAGCGCTTTACCTGGCGCCAAACCTATGAGCGCAGCCGCCGCCTGGCATCGGCGCTGGCGCAGCGTGGCATTGGCAAGAACGATACCGTCGCGGTGATGGCGCCGAACATCCCGGCGATATACGAGGCGCATTTCGGCGTGCCGATGTGCGGCGCAGTGCTCAACACGTTGAATACACGACTGGACGCCGAGACCATTGCCTTCATGCTGCGTCACGGCGGCGCGCGGGCATTGATCACTGATCGCGAATTCAGCCCGACGATAGAGCAGGCATTGGCTCTGCTGGATTTCAGGCCATTGGTGATCGATATCGATGATCCCAGTTATCAAGACGGCAAGTCGCTCGGCGAAATCGGCTATGAGGCGTTCATTGCCGAAGGTGATCCCGAGTATGCCTGGCAGCCACCGGCAGATGAATGGGATGCGATCTCGCTGAACTACACGTCCGGCACGACCGGTGATCCGAAGGGCGTTGTTTCCCATCACCGCGGTGCTTATTTGAACGCGATCAGCAATATCCTCGACTGGGATATGCCGATGCACGCGACGTATCTATGGACGTTGCCGATGTTCCATTGCAACGGCTGGTGCTTCCCATGGTCGCTGGCTGAACGCGCGGGCACCAGCGTGTGCCTGCGCCGGGTGGAAGCCAAAGCGGCGCTCGATGCGATCCACGATCACCATGTCACCCATATGTGCGGTGCGCCCATCGTCTATTCCATGCTGATCAATGCGCCGGAAGAGTTGCGCCGTGGTATCGACCACAAGATAGCGGGACAGATCGCTGGCGCCGCGCCACCGGCCGCAATCATCGAAGGCGCCGAAAACATTGGCATTGAGCTGACACATGTCTATGGCCTGACCGAGACCTATGGTCCGGCCTCGGTCTGCGCCAAGCATGCAACATGGAGCGCTATGCCGATCGATCAGCGTGCCGAGCGCAATGGACGTCAGGGCGTGCGCGTGCCCATGCAGGAGGCGATGACGGTCCTGGATCCCCACTCAATGTTGCCGGTTCCGTGGGACGGCGAGACGATGGGCGAGATCATGTTCCGCGGCAATATCACGATGAAGGGCTATCTAAAGAACGCAAAAGCCACGGACGCGGCATTCGCCGGCGGCTGGTTCCATACCGGCGATCTCGCGGTGATGCAGCCGGATGGCTATGTGAAGATCCGCGATCGCTCGAAGGACATCATCATATCGGGCGGCGAGAATATTTCGTCGATCGAAGTGGAAGAGGCGCTGTACCGGCATCCGGCGGTGTTAAGCGCGGCCGTGGTGGCGCAGCCTGACGAGAAATGGGGCGAAACGCCTTGCGCGTTCGTTGAACTGAAACCGGGTGCCAGCGTATCGGCGGACGAATTGCGTGCGTTCTGCCGCGAGCACATGGCACGGTTCAAGGTGCCGAAGAGCTTCGTGTTCCGCGAGTTGCCGAAGACTTCGACCGGGAAGATCCAGAAATTCGTGCTGCGCGAGATGGCGAAGTCGGCGAGCGCGATCGAATAGGCGGCACCAGCGAGGCCACGCGCCGCTCCAGCGCCTCCGCATCGAATGGTGCGCGGACCTTTTTGTCATTATCGAAGTAGACGTAAACATCGCGCGCACATTTGGAGCCCTTCCCGGCAACACGCTCTGCATCCGATGGCTCGCGGCCGTGTGCCCAGGCCTTAATGCGGCGCGCCCAATCGTCCAACGACTTGTCGTCATAGCCGCTTGCATACAGTTCATCCGAGCCGTGCAACCGGCAATAGACAAAATCAGCAGTGAGGTCCATCAGCCGCGGCCATTCCACCGTGTCGGCGCAGACCAGCGCCACCTTGTAGTGACGCAGCAGGTCGATGAACTCCACACAGCGGAACGAATCATGGCGGATTTCCATTGCATGGTGCATTTGCTGGTTTGCATTGACCCTGAGCCAGGGAGCGGCCTTCAGCCGATGATCGTGCTTGCGACCAAGGCGCGCTGCCGCAGCGGTTTCGTGCGGCAGTAGCTTAAGGAACCCTTCGATCCGCTCCATATTGAAGGTGAAGTTAGGTGGGAACTGCCATAGTATCGGCCCCAGTTTCGCACCGAGCCGCAGTAGGCCGGATGCTATGAAGTTGGCCAGCGGCGTCTGCACGTCGCGAAGACGCTTCATATGCGTAATGAAACGTGGGCCTTTCACCGCATAAACGAAATCTTCCGGCGCGCGTGCCGCCCAATCCGCAAATGCGTCTGGACGTTGCATACCGTAGAACGTGCCGTTGATCTCCAGGGTCCCAAACTGGCTGGTGGCGTACTCGAGTTCGCGCTTCTGCGGTAGACCCTTCGGATAAAACACGCCACGCCACGGCGCGTAGGTCCAGCCGGATATGCCGATACGGACCGATCCTGCGCGCGCCATGCAACCGTCTCACTCTACTTCCGAGGTGACGCTCGCCTGGCCTCAGGGTTTCACCTGGTTCTATCAAACGGTCAGGAGCGCGGGATGCTGCTTACTGGCAGAACGAATTGACCGGCCTCGACAGGGCCACATAGGTGGCGTCAGGATTGAACGCATTGTCGCAAATTTTGTCACGCAAGTCCGGCGGCATATTGAAGTTCAGGGGTGTCACGACGGGAGCTGGTTCATACTGCGCTGATGCTGCTGACGGCGTGCTGCTAGCCTGCATCGTAGTCGTCGGCTGCACCGGGGCGCAATTCGCCGCCAGTGCGACGACGGCCAAGCTGATCGAGCGCCACATGGCTACCACCTCCGATGGCACATCATGATGGCGCATCGATTCCGGCACAAGGTACCGCTTGGCAGGTGCCGGCATTAGTCCGTTTCGAACGGCAGCTTGATACTCTCCCATCCTGACAGCTTCTCCACAGCGCGGCCGACGCGGAACACCATCTGTTCGTCGAATGGGCGCCCGATGATCTGCACGCCGATCGGCAGAGCATTGGCACCAAGCCCTGTCGGCACGCTCATTCCTGGATGGCCGGTGACGTTGAACGGAATGGTCTGCATCGGCGAAGCGGATGACAGGGCGTCTGTCGGTTCATCGAAGCGCGGAGCGGTACGCAGGCCAGACAAGGTCAGCAGCGCATCATAGCGTGACAGTGCGGCGTTCACCGCATCTGTCAGTTCGCGCCTTGCTCGCTGCGCATGCATCAGATCTGGTGCGGTGATGGCGGCACCAAGCACGAAACGGTTGGCGGTGATCTCGCCATAGTCGAGCAGGCGTTTGCGCAGATCGGCCTCGTGGATCGCGAAGGCCTCGGACATCATGATGATGCGGCCGACCGCGGCGAACAGGTCGTAGTCGGGCAGTGTGACGTCCTCCACCACGGCGCCGTTGGTGCGCAGCAGGCCGGCTATGCGGTCGAGTTCTTTCACTGTTTCCTGCGTGGTCGCTGTGGCGGTAGCGAAGAACGCGCGCGGGATGCCGATACGCAGGCCAGCCACGCCTTTCTCCAGGTCGGCGCGATAATCGGGCACCGGCACATCAGCACTGCCGGGATCGCGCGGATCGTGGCCGGCGAGCACCTGCACCGTGATCGCGGCATCCTCCACGCTACGGGTCAGCGGGCCGATGTGATCCAGTGTCCATGACAGCGGAAACACCCCGCGTCGTGACACACGTCCATACGTTGGCTTGATGCCGACAGTGCCGCACCAGGCTGCCGGACCGCGGATGGAACCACCGGTATCGGATCCGGTTGCCATGCGTACCATGCGCGAGGCGATCGCCGTGCCGGAACCGGACGATGAGCCGCCGGTCACGTGATCCGGGTTCCATGGATTGCGCGCGGGCGGGAACGGAAGGTCGAAACTTGGTCCGCCGATGGCGAACTCATGCGTCGCAAGCTTACCCAGCAGCACGCCGCCGGCTTCGCGAAGCCGTGCGGCCGCAACACTGTCCTCTTTCGGCACGTGATCGACACGCAGCTTGGAATGGCAGGTCGTGCGGATGCCGGCAGTGTCGTAGATGTCCTTCAATGCATAGGGAATGCCGTGGAACGGCCCGCGATCACGGCCGCTCTTCAGTTCGTCATCGGCGCGGCGTGCATCCGCCAGCGCACGATCCTCGGTGAGCAGCACGAAGGCGTGCAGCTTGCCGTCCAGTGCCGCGACGCGTGCGAGCGCATCACGTGCCAGTTTCTCGGCGGTGATGCTGCCGGCGCGCAGCATCCGACCCATCTCAGCGATGGAAAGGTCGTGCGTTTCCATTACTTGCCCTCCGCCGGCGACAAGCGGAACACATTGGACGGCTCCGCTTCGGGCCCGTAGCGGTCGTGCAACAACGCAATCTGCCCACGCAAATCGGCGAATGCCGCAAGCACGGTGCTGCGCCGTTGCGGCGGCACGGCGATGCCGGCGCGCGCCATAAGGCAGTCGAATTCGGAAGCGAGAGCCTCGGGGGATGGACTATCGGCCATGTCGGTTCCTCACCCATGCTGGTTGAGGCCGATTATGCACGGGCAGCGCATCCCGGCTACACTGCGGCCAGGGAGGCGAAGGATGCGCACGCAGGTCGGTATCGTCGGGGCCGGTCCAGCAGGCCTGTTGCTGTCGCACCTGCTGCATCTACAGGGTATCGAATCGATCGTGCTGGAAGCACGCTCACGCGACCACGTAGAGAACCGCATCCGCGCCGGCGTACTGGAATACGGTACCGAGCAGCTATTAAGTGACTCTGGCGTGGGAGAGCGCATGCGCCGTGAGGGTATGTTGCATCCCGGCGTGGTGATGCGCTTTGGCGGCGCTGATCATCGGATCGACTTCGCCGATCTCGTCGGCAAGCACGTGATGGTTTACAGCCAGCACAAGGTGGTGCGGGACCTGATCGCTGCGCGGCTGGCCGCCGGCGGGCAGATCGTGTTCGATGCCGACGACGTCGGCGTGCATGATTTCATCGGCGATGAACCGCGCATTCGCTACCGCCACACTGGGGCGGGGCACGAAGTACAATGTGACATCATTGCAGGCTGCGACGGCTTTCACGGTGTGTGCAGACTGGCGATGCCGGCGGATCACCTGCGTGTCTACGAACGTGAGTATCCATTTGGCTGGCTGGGAATTTTGGCCGAGGCGCCGCCTTCGACCGAGGAAAACGTCTATGTCAGCCATCCACGGGGCTTCGCGCTGCTGGCTATGCGATCGCCCACATTGAGCCGGCTATACTTGCAGTGTGCGCCGGACGAGGATCTTGCGGCGTGGTCGGATGATCGCATCTGGTCGGAATTGCAGACGCGGGCGGCGCGCGATGGCTTCAGTATGGCTGAAGGCGCGATCCTGCAGCGTGGTATCACGCCGATGCGCAGCTTCGTCGTCGAGCCGATGCAGTGTGGGCGGCTGTACCTTGCCGGCGACGCGGCGCATATCGTGCCGCCGACGGGTGCAAAGGGTTTGAACCTCGCGGCAGCGGATGTCGCGGTGCTGACACGCGCTATTGCCGCGTTCTATCGCCAAGGGAGCACAGAGAAGCTGGATGCGTATTCGGCCAACTGTCTGCGCCGCATCTGGAAAGTGCAGCGCTTCTCGTGGTGGATGACCACCTTGCTGCATCGCTTCTTCAATCACACGCCGTTCGAGCAGCAGATGCAGGCGGCGGAGCTGGATTACGTGTTCGGCTCGCGGGCTGCGTCACTGGCACTGGCAGAGAATTACGTCGGCCTGCCGTTGCCGGATTAAGCGCCGCGGCACGGTCATTGCGAGAAAGCGACGAAGCAACCAGGGGTCGCAGCATCGGGTTGCTTCGTCGCCGCGCTCCTCGCAATGACAAGTGGCGCTATGCTTCCACCACCTTCTGCGTCTGCACGCCAAGGCCTTCGACCGAAAGTCGCATCGTGTCGCCGACCTTCAGGAAAATCGGGTTCGGCTTCACGCCCTGGCCGACGCCGGGCGGCGTGCCGGTGGCGATCACATCGCCGGCGTGCAGCGTGATGAAGTGGCTCACATAGCTTACCAGCTTCACCACACCGAAGATCATCGTCTTTGTCGTGCCGTTCTGCATCCGCTTGCCGTTCACCTCGGTCCACAGCGGCAGGTTCTGCGGATCGGGAACCTCGTCCTTCGTGACCACCCACGGTCCGGTCGGACCGAACGTGTCGCAGCCCTTTCCCTTGTCCCAGGTTCCCGCGCGTTCGATCTGGAACTCGCGCTCGGAAACGTCATTGCAGACGCAATAGCCGGCCACGTAGTTGAGTGCCTCGTTCTCCGGCACGTAGCGCGCGGTCTTGCCGATGACGATGCCAAGCTCGACCTCCCAGTCCAGCTTCTTCGAACCGCGCGGCAGCTTCACATCGTCATTTGGTCCACACATCGCGCCGAGCGATTTCAGGAAGATGATTGGTTCCTTCGGTACCGGCATTCCGGCTTCTGCCGCGTGGTCGGCATAATTGAGGCCGATACACACGTAGTTCACCGGCCGCGCAACACACGACCCCAGCCGCGCACCGGCATCCACCTTCGGCAGCGAATTCGGATCGAGCCCGGCAAGCATCTTCAATGCGGCATCGGACAGCGCAAAGCCGTCAATGTCGCGCACCACGGACGCCAGGCAGCGGATCGAACCATCCTTCGCGATCATTGCCGGCTTTTCCGCACCCGGCGCACCATAACGTAGCAGCTTCATGTCAGTATCTCCCCCTTACAAAGTCAGGCCGCCGTCGATCACCATGGCCTGGCCGGTGACGAATTGCGCCGCGTCGGACGCCAGATAAACAGCAAGCTCGGCGATTTCATCGGGCGAACCCAGACGTCCCATCGGCTGACGCGCGATGAATGCGGCACGCGCCTGCTCGACCGAGCCGGAGCGTGCGCCGTTCTCCTCGATGCGTGCCTCCAGACTGGGCGTCAACACGGTGCCGGGGCAGATGCAATTGCAGCGAATGCCTTGCGTCACGTAGTCCATCGCCACCGACTTGGTCATGCCGACCACAGCAGCCTTGGTCGCGCTGTAGATGAAGCGGTTCGGCAGGCCTTTTATGCTGCTGGCGACCGATGCCATGTTGATGATCACGCCGCGGCCGCGCTGCAGCATGCCGGGCAGAAATGCTTTCATGGTCCGGAACATCGAGCGCGCGTTCAGTTCGAATCCCAATTCCCACTCGCCGTCCGTCGCGTCCAGCACGGTGCCCTGATGGACCAAGCCGGCGCAGTTGAACAGGATGTCGGTGGCGCCGGCATCGAGCGCGGCCTGCGCGATGTCGGCAGCGTGCAGCACGTTGAGCTGCGCGGTGTGGATCGCATCCGAGGCGATCTGATGCACCTTGGCTTCATCGACATCGGTCGCAACAACGCGCGCTCCTGCCGCGGCGAAGGCGAGGGCTGTGGCGCGGCCGATACCCTGGCCTGCCGCCGTGACGAAAGCAGTCTTGCCGTCGAGCCGTCCTGACATAGTTACTCTCCTCAGCCGAAGGCGCGGCGGATGCGCCCCCAGTCCTCGATCGCGTGTTCCTGCCCTGGCGGAATGGAGAATACAACCTGGGTGAAGCCGGCGTCGGCCAGCGCGGCGATGCGATGCTTCAGGTCGTGCTCGGTGCCAATGAAGCTGGTGCGCCGAATCATCTCCGCCGTGATGAACGGCCGCTCGTCGGGACGAACGAACATCAGGTGGCCACGATGATTCGCCAGATAGTAGGCGTCCCTGGGTTCGAACTTGCGCGCCTGTGCAATATAAGCCTCGGCTGCTTCGGCGAACTCGGGCCGCATGGCGAGCGGTGTGGGATAGCCGGCCAGCGCCGTGTCCGCGGCCCGATGCAGCAGCATCGCGGCGCGTGGTGCTGCCAGCGCCATTCCGCGCGGACCGTCCACCGGCTCGCCCTCATCCAACACTGCGCCGCCAATCCAGGCGACCGACTGCAGATCCTCGCGCTTGTGGCCGGCATCGTGCCATTCGCTGCGCATCTGCTGTAGCGTGGCAGCGCCGCGCTCCACATCGGCGACGTTATCGATCCAACCGGCACCGAGTTTCGCGGTGAGCTTGCGTGCCCGCGGACCGGATGCCGCGACGAACAGCGGCATTGGGTCGCGCGTATTAATCAGCCCGAGCTCGGGGTTCAGCATGCGGATGGCGCGACGCTTGCCTTCCAGTTCCATCTCCACCGTCTCGCCTCGCCACAGCGCGTGGATGATCCGGACGTATTCCTCCATGTCGGCGAGTTTCACCGCGCCCAGGCCCATCGTGCGCCGCCCGGTGAAGCCGGTGCTGATGCCGAACACGATCCGTCCGGGCGCCAGCTTGTTCAGCGAGGCGAATGCATTGGCGGCAACTGGTGCGATCCGATTGGATGGGATCAGCACGCCGGTGCCGAGCCTGATACGCGTGGTCTGCATAGCCGCCGCCGCCATCGCGACGAACGGATCCGCACTCAACATCTGCGTGTCGAAGAACCACGCATGGGAGAAGCCGAGCTCTTCGGCGCGGCGCACCAGACGCCAGGAGTCAGCGGCAGTGGGTATCGCAATGCCGAACTGCATCAGTGGTTGTTGCGCGATTCGCCGCGCGTTTCGATCACGTTGAGGTACAGCGTTGCCGGCTCCAGGCATGCGCCTGTGCCGAGCTGCCCGACCATCGAGCGGTAGATTTCCTCCCACGGCGTCAAGCTCTTTAGTTTCGGCGGCTGCCAGGCAGCCCGGCGTGTTTCGAGTTCGCCGGGCGGCAGCAGCACATCGACCTTGCGCGTGTTGAGATCGATGCGGATGCGATCGCCGGTCTTCAGCAACGCGAGGCCACCGCCCACTGCCGCCTCCGGCGACACATTCAGAATCGACGGCGAACCGGAGGTACCGGATTGCCGCCCGTCGCCCATCGTGGGCAGTGTCAAAATGCCGCGTTTCAGCATTTCGGCTGGCGGTTGCATATTCACCACTTCCGCGCTGCCCGGATAACCCACCGGACCGCAATTCCGGATGATCAGCACCGACTGCTCCTCGACGCCGAGTCCGGGATCCTCGATGCGGTGATGATAATCTTCCGGCCCCTCAAACACGATCGCCTTGCCCTCGAACACGTTGGGCCGCTCTGGATTTGACAGGAAGCGCTTGCGGAAATCCTGGTCGATGACGCTGATCTTCATCACCGCGCTATCGAACAGATTGCCTGACATCACAACATAGCCGGCGGCTTCCTTCATCGGATTGCCGTACGAGCGGATCACCTCGCGATCGCCATCGGGCACATCGCGCAAGTTATCTGCCAACGAGTGGCCGGTGACGGTCATTGCCTTCCCGTGCAGCTTGCCGGCCGCCAGCAGCTCCTTCAGCACGGCGGGCACGCCGCCGGCACGATGGAACTTTTCGCCGAGGAAGCGTCCGGCCGGCTGTAGATCGACCAGCAACGGAATGTCAGGTCCAAGCCGCTGCCAATCCTCCAGCGAGTGCTCCACACCCATATGCCGCGCGATCGCCACCATGTGGATCGGACAGTTTGACGAAGCGCCGAGCGCCGCGGCGGCGACTACCGCATTCTCGAACGCCTGCTTCGTCATGATATCGGACGGGCGAAGATTTTCGCGCACCATGCCGACGATACGCTTGCCGGTCTCGTACGCCATCCAGCCGCGCTCGCGATATGGCGCGGGAATGGCCGCGCAGCCTGGCAGCGACATGCCGAGCGTTTCCGCCAACGAGTTCATCGATGTCGCGGTGCCCATGGTGTTGCAGTGACCGACCGACGGTGCCGATGATGACACCATCTGCATGAATTCGTCGTAGCCGATCTTGCCTTCGGCGAAGAGCTTGCGTCCTTCCCAGACGATTGTGCCTGAACCGGACAACTTGCCCTGCCACCAGCCGTCCAGCATCGGTCCGCCGGACAGTACGATGGCCGGGATGTTCACCGTCGCGGCGCCCATCAGGCAAGCGGGCGTGGTCTTGTCACAGCCGGTCGTTAACACGACGCCATCGATCGGATAGCCGTGCAGCACTTCAACCAGGCTGAGATAGGCCAAATTACGATCGAGCGCCGCCGTCGGGCGCTTGCCGGTCTCCTGAATCGGATGAACCGGGAACTCCAGCGGCACACCGCCCGCTGCTCGGATGCCGTCGCGCACGCGGCTGGCAAGCTCGATGTGATGCCGGTTGCAGGGCGACAGATCGGAGCCGGTCTGCGCGATGCCGATGATCGGACTGCCCCCGCGCAATTCCTCCGGCGTGATGCCGTAGTTCATGTAGCGTTCCAAATAGAGCGCGGTCATTGCCGGGTCGGTCGGCTCGTCGAACCAGCGGCGCGACCGCAGGCGCCGGCCGTTTCCATTGTCCACGGCCATTTCCCGGTCCTCCCTGCTACGGCAGCGGCGGAGACTGTGCGGGGCCCTGGCAGGTGTCAACGTCCTTGACCTTCGCAATTTGTGAACTCATCCGGCGGTGTGCGCGTACCTTTCGATGCTAAACTGACGGCGGAATGGGCAGCAGTGATGAGGTCACGCGGCGTGGGGTTCCGCCGATGCAACCGCCGCGCGTGGACGCAGGCGAGCAGTCATTGCGATTGGAGATCGATGAACTGCGCCGGCAAAATGCGGTGCTGCGCGAGACGCTTGATACCATCGATGGGTCAGTCGTCGTTTACGACCAGGATCGAGGCTATCTGCTCGGCAACCAGATGTACCACACGATCAATCCGCATCTTCCCGCCGACGATGAACTGATCGGCCGTAAATACGAGGAGATCCTCGCACTCTCGATTGCAGCCCGCGCCATTGCCGATCCGGAAGCCTATGCCGATAGCGCCGCTTTCATCGGCAAATGTGTCGCCGATATGGAGGCGAGGAAATCAGTACCGCGAGAAACCCAAAATGCTCAGCCCGGACTGGAGCATTTCAATCCGGAAACGGGCCAGTGGTTCCTGGTCCACGCGCGGCGAACTGCCTGCGGCAAGGATGTATCGCTTCGCCTCGATATCACTGCGCAGAAGCGTTTGCAAACTCAGTTGCAGCGGGCGCGTGAGGACGCCGAAGAGGCCAGCCGAATGAAATCGCAGTTCCTTGGCAACGTATCGCACGAACTGCGTACGCCATTGAACGCCGTGATCAATTTCGCCCGTTTGATGGGGGATCAGATCCACGGTCCGCTGGGTGCGCCGCAATATATCGACTACTCGCAGGACATCCTGGAAAGCGGCACGCATCTGCTCGGACTGATCGATGAACTACTCGACCTAGCCCGCGCCGAGGCGGGGCGGCTTAGCATAGCTGAGAGCGTGGTTGATGTTCGACGCCTTATCGCCACTGTCTGCCGTGCACTGCGGCCAGAGGCTGCCGCCAAGCATGTTGTGCTGATGGATGTGATCCCACAGGAGCTGGGCAATCTTCGTGGCGATCCGACGCGCCTGCGTCAGGTGCTGCTGAATCTGATCGCCAATGCCATCAAGTTCACCGCGTCTGGGGGCAGTGTGACGGTTGCTGTCGAGCATCCGCACAACGACGATTTGCGGATCACCGTGTCCGACAATGGCATCGGCATCGCGAGCCAAGACGTGCCACGGGTGATGGAACCGTTTGTCCAGGTGCCGCTTCCATCTGGCATCTCGCATCCAGGCGTCGGGCTCGGACTGCCTCTGTCACGCCACCTGATCGAACTGCACGGCGGCACCCTGACTCTGCACAGCAAGGCGGAAGTGGGCACGACTGTGGTTGTTACTCTGCCTGCCTCGCGTGTGTTTCCCATCGAGCCTCATGGCGTACCGAGAAACGCCTTGACGTGAGCCTCGACTGCGTTCGCCGCGGTCTGCACTGATCCGTGCTGCGGCAATGCCGGCGGTGCGGCGATCAGCCGCTGGATATGCGCGGCGATATTCGCGCCCAGTGTCGGCAGCAAAGCCGCCGCACCCGTCAGGCTACGCTGCAGGTCGTTCGGTGGCTTGGTGGTGATACGCGTCACCTCCTGGTCCACCGGAGGCGGCGGCAATGCGACTATCCGCGCCGGTCCGTCATTGTCCGGTTGTGTGTCCAGCGCACCGAGCAGATCTGGCGCCGCGGCGTCTCGCGCGGTCAGTGGCCGGATACCGAACAGCTTGCGCAGAGTCGCGGCAATGGAAGTGTGATCGAAGGGCGTACCACCCGGCGGCCGGATGATGCTGCCGCGCCGCACGTAGGGTGACACGATCACCGCCGGCACACGCACACCAAATTGGTCGAACACGACATTATCGGGCTGCAGATTGTCCGGCGGCACCGCCTTGGGCGGCACGACATGATCGTAGCAGCCACCATGCTCATCATAGGTGACGATCAGCAGTGTCTGCCGCCACTTCGGGCCGGAACGCAGGGCGTTGTACACCTGTGCCACCAATTGCTCGCCATACGCGATATTGTGCGGCGGATGCATATCATTCGGAATCAGCTTGAGCACATGATCGGCGAAATAGCGCGGCTCGATGAAGCTGTATGTCGGCAGATTGCCTGCTGCCGCATCCGTCACGAACGCATTGAAGAAGCGGAAATGCGTCGGCACATCGTCCCATAGCGTTGCGAGCGTAGCCGCGTGAGGGAAGTCGTGAAAATACACGCGCCAGGTGCAATGTTTCTCAGCCAGTCGGCCGAACACTGTTGGCATCGTGTAGGGGAAACGCGGTGGCTCGTTATTGATGTAGCCTCCCGCAGTGCCGGTATGCGCGAAGAAGCGATTCGGCCATGTCTGGTCCGGGGCCGAGGCAAACCAACGGTCAGAAACACCGAACTCATAAGCGAGCTGGCTCAGCACAGGCACCTGTTCCGGCGTGAAATAGTGCATCACCGCCTTGGGGTCCCGCGGTTTGTCCGCCGCCGGCTGCGCCATATAGTTGTCGACGAAGCCACCCATCGGCGTTTTGCCGTCCGTGCCGTGAACCTGCTGGCGAATGTCCGGGTACAATTCCCCGGGGTCGGGATCGGGTATCGTCGCGGTCACCGAGGTGAGCGTTGGGTCGTTCCAGACACCGATCTTGCTTGGGCCGCCCGGCGCTTTCTGCCAGATGTTGCTCTCGTTGCCGCTCAGTCCATCGATGCCCGTCAGCTTCGTTTGCAACTTGCCGAACACGCAGTCGAACGAGCGGTTCTCCAGCATCAGCACGACGACATGCAGGATGTCCATCGCGGTGACCTCCTTACAGCCGGCGGGCGTGGCGGCAGGACGCCGTCACGCCCATTCGCGCTATGACTGCGAACCCTGGATAACCTCGCCAAACAGCTCCCAGGATTTGCCGTTCCACTTTTCCAGCTGCATCGCGGTGATCGGATGATAGTTGGTCGGGCTGGTGCTGATCTTGATGCCGGGCAGCAGCACCGGGTTTTCCACATCGTGCAGGCTGGTCACCTGCTTCATGATATTCTCACGCGAGAAGTCGCCATTCGCCTGCTGCAGAACCTGCAACATCGTCTTGCAAAGGCCATACGCCGCAATATAGCCGCCGTCGCTCTGGTCGGCGCCCGCCATATGCTTGTTCATGAATTCCCGCCACTCGTTCATTCCCGGATCGTTTTTCCAGGTCGGATCGGACGAATCCTTCAGATAGGCGGCGCTGATGATGCCGACGCCATTTTCCGGTCCCGCAGGGTTCATCACGGCGCCGACGGAAATCGACACGTTGGACATGAAGAATGTTGGCTTCCAATTCAGGTCATGCACTTTACGGATCGCCTGGGCAGCGAATTTCGGGATCGCCGCCACCAGCAACACGTCCGCACCTGATGCCTGTAGCGTGGTGATCTGGCTGTCCACCGTCGGATCGGTGGTTTCATAGGTTGCCGTCACCACCATTTTGTCGAACTTGTCGCCGAGCACGTCTTTCACACCGGTTGGATAATCCTTTCCGAAGTCATCGTTCTGATAAAGGATCGCGATCTTCGCATTCGGCATATTTTGCAGGATGTATTTGGTGTAGATCTGCGCTTCGGTTCGGTAGCTTGGCTGCCAGCCAATGGTCCATGGGGTCTCTTTGTAGTGCCCCCACTTGTCCGCGCCGGTTGAGACAAACAGCTGTGGTACCTTCTTCTGATTCATGTAGCGCACGATCGCGCTGTTGGTCGGTGTGCCTAGGGTGGCGAAGGTAAAGTCCACCTTATCTTCCTCCACCAGGCGGCGGATCTGCTCCACGGTCTTCGGCGGACTGTAGTTGTCGTCGAGGGATATGTAGTTGATCTTGTGTCCGGCCACGCCGCCCTGTTCATTCACCATGTTGAAGAAGGCGGTCTCCAGCTTGCCGAGCACGCTGTATGATGAGGCAGGGCCGCTGTACGGCACCGTGTTGCCGATCTTCACTTCGGTTGCGGTGACGCCTGGTGTTTGCGCGGCCACTGAACCGGCGGCGACGGACACGGCCAATGCAGCCGCGGCAGCATAAGCTATTCTTCCGAACATGGAGCTTCCGTCCCTTCTTGTTGCACGTTTGCTAGCCGAGCGATTTGGCCATGCCGCGCTCGCCGGCGCAACCGCGATCACTTCGCGTCGGCGAAGCTGATCAGAAGCTGACCTTCCTCGACAATGTCGCCCGACTTACAGGCAACCGTGTCCACAGTCGCATCCGCCCGCGCAGTCAATCGGAACACCGTCTTCATTGCCTCGAGCACGACGATGACCTGACCTCGCGATACTTTTGCACCAGGCTCGGCCAGCACCTGCGTGACCTGCCCTGGAATTGGTGCGACGAGACGGCCACCGGTGTCATCCTCATCGGCCTGCGCTCCGGCCGTATCAGCCAGCCGCAGCTGGTAGGTCGCTCCCTCGTGCCGAACGAAGATGGTTTCATCCTGGCGCATAGCGAACAGGCGCATGCGCGTGCCGTCCAAGGTCAGGTCGAACATGCCGTCGGCCGCACCATTTGAGATCAGGCTATGGCTCTGTTCGGCAATGGAAACGCGCCAATCGGCCCCTGAGCTGGCCAGCATTACCGGGTGGGGCGTTTCGCTGACAAGGAATGGCAGTTCGCGCTCGACTGTCGAATTCAGCCACCAGTGATCGCGGTCCTGCCATGGCGACCAAGTGTCGCTGCCCGGAGGGATCTCCTGTGCCTCCGCATGGAGCACACACAGCGTGGCAGCAGCCAGCACGGCGGCGGGCGGCACCGTGGGTGGTGTGAGCAGCGTATCGGCGTGACGCGCAATGAAACCTGTATCCGCGCCGCCAGCGACAAAGTCGGGATGCGCCACGATGCGGCCAAGCAGATCGGCATTGCTGGCAACGCCGACGATCGCGGTGCCTGCCAGAGCACGCCACAGCAGGTGCAGTGCTTCTTCCCGCGTGGTCCCATGACAGATCAGCTTCGCCAGCATCGCGTCGTAATGCACCGACACCGTGTCGCCGGAGCAGAACCCGGTATCCAACCGAACCTGCGGCGGCGCTTCAGGCACATGGAACAGGGCGAGGCGGCCGATCGAGGGGGCGAAGTCGTGCACTGGATCCTCGGCGTAGAGACGCGCCTCGATCGCATGTCCGCTGATGCGGACCTGATCCTGAGTCACCGGCAAGCGCTCGCCGCCGGCGATCCGCAATTGCCATTCGACCAGGTCGAAGCCGGTGATCATCTCGGTTACCGGATGCTCGACCTGGAGCCGTGTGTTCATCTCAAGGAAATAGAATCCATCAGCACTCGCCACGAATTCGACGGTGCCGGCGCCCTGGTATCCGACGGTTTTTGCCGCCGTCACCGCGGCTTCGCCCATCGCCGCACGACGCGCGGCATCGAGGCCGAAGGCCGGAGCTTCCTCGATCAGCTTCTGATGCCGCCGCTGCACCGAGCAGTCGCGCTCGAACAGATGCACCGCGTTGCCATGTGCGTCGGCAAATACTTGCACTTCGATGTGGCGTGGCTGCGCCAGATAGCGCTCGATCAGTACCCGGTCATCGCCAAATGCGGAAGCTGCTTCCTGCCGTGCCTCGGACAGCGCGAGTGCAAAGTCGTTTGCCGCTGCCACGATGCGCATGCCGCGTCCGCCGCCGCCGGAAACCGCCTTGATCATCACCGGGTAGCCGACGCGCGCGGCCTGACGCGCCAGGAAGGCGGCATCCTGCTCATTGCCATGATAGCCGGACAACACCGGCACGCCGGCGCTTTCCATCAGTGTCTTGGCCGAGGCCTTCGATCCCATCGCGCGCATGGCCTCAGCGGGTGGGCCGACAAACACAATGCCGGCGTCGGTACAGGCTTCCGCGAATGCGGCGTTCTCTGACAGGAAGCCGTAGCCCGGATGGATCGCCTGCGCATCGTTGGCATGCGCCGCTGCAATGATGGCGGCGATGTTGAGATAGCTGTCGCGTGCCGGCGCTGCGCCAATGCGCACGGCCTTGTCGGCCGATCGCACATGCAGGGCATCTTCGTCGGCGTCGGAATAAACCGCGATCGTCGCAATACCCATGCGCCGCGCGGTGCGCGCGATGCGGCAGGCGATTTCGCCGCGATTGGCGATCAGCAGGCTGCGGAACATGCGCGCTCACATCCTGAACACGCCGAACCGCGTCGGTTCGACGGGGGCGTTCAAAGTCGCCGACAGCGCCAGCCCGAGAACCCGCCGCGTGTCAGCGGGGTCGATGATGCCGTCGTCCCACAGCCGCGCGCTGGCATAGTACGGATGGCCCTGCCGTTCGTATTGTGCGCGTATCGGCGCCTTGAATGCTTCCTCATCGTCCGTGCCACGCCGCACTTGCGCCAGCACGGTCGCTGCCTGTTCGCCCCCCATCACGGAGATTCGTGCGTTCGGCCACATGAACAGGAAGCGCGGCTCGTAGGCGCGGCCGCACATGCCGTAGTTGCCGGCGCCGTAGCTGCCGCCCACGATGACTGTCATTTTGGGCACCGAGGTGGTGGAGACTGCCGTCACCAGCTTGGCGCCATCCTTGGCGATGCCCCCAGCTTCGTATTTCCGGCCGACCATGAAGCCGGTGATGTTCTGCAGGAACACCAGCGGAATGCGCCGCTGGCTGCACAGCTCGATGAAGTGCGCGCCTTTCAGTGCGGATTCCGAAAACAATATACCGTTGTTGGCCAGGATGCCGACGGGATAGCCGTGGATGTGCGCGAAACCGCAGATCAGCGTAGTACCGTAAAGGTGCTTGAATTCGTCCAGCTCGCTTGCATCGACGATCCGAGCGATGACCTCACGCGCATCGTACGGCGCTCGCAGGTCGGCCGGCACAATGCCGTACAGTTCCTTCGTGTCATAATACGGCGCCCGCGGCTCGCGCACCGCGATCGGTGGCTGCTTGCTATAGTTCAGCCCCGCGACGATGCGCCGGCATAGCGCCAGCGCATGCCTATCGTCACGGGCATAGTGATCCACCACGCCCGAGGTGCGCGCATGTACGTCGGCGCCGCCGAGGTCTTCGGCGCTGACGATTTCCCCGGTTGCCGCCTGCACCAGCGGGGGCCCACCGAGGAAGATCGTGCCTTGCTTGCGGACGATAATCGTCTCGTCGCTCATTGCCGGTACATAGGCGCCGCCCGCGGTGCATGATCCCATTACTGCGGCGATCTGCGGAATGCCCAGTGCAGACAGGTTGGCCTGGTTGAAGAAAATGCGGCCGAAGTGCTCGCGGTCCGGGAATATTTCGTCTTGCATCGGCAGGAACGCGCCACCGGAATCCACCAGGTAAATGCAAGGCAGGCGGTTTTGCCGCGCGATCTCCTGTGCGCGGAGATGCTTCTTGACAGTGAGCGGGAAATACGTGCCTCCCTTCACCGTGGCGTCGTTGGCGATGATGATGCACTCCCGCCCCGACACCCGGCCGACACCTGTCACAATGCCGGCGCTCGGCACCTCATCGTTGTACATTCCATAAGCCGCAAGCTGCGACAGCTCCAGGAATGGGGTGCCGGGATCGATCAGTCCGGCAACCCGGTCGCGCGGCAGCAGCTTGTTGCGTGAGAGATGCCGTTGGCGCGCCGACTCGCCGCCGCCCCGCGAAGCGTTCGCGACGCTCGCGCGCAGATCATCGGCCAATGCGCGCATGCTTGCCGCATTAGCGGCAAACTCGGCTGAGCGCGTATCGATGTTGGAGCGGAGCTGCGTCATGAACTAATGGAACCACGGATGGACACGGATGGACACGGGTGCTTCCACGATCGTCTGCTCCATCGGTGTTCATCGGTGTCCATCCGCGGTCCGATTATCATGCCGTCTCGCGGAACAGCTCACGCCCGATCAGCATGCGTCGGATCTCACTGGTGCCGGCGCCGATTTCGTAAAGCTTCGCGTCGCGCAGCAAACGGCCGGTGGGATAGTCATTGATGTAGCCATTGCCACCCAGGCACTGGATCGCCTCCAGTGCCATCCACGTGGCCTTTTCCGCGGCGTAGAGTATGGCGCCCGCCGCATCCTTGCGTGCGGTCTCGCCGCGGTCGCACGCTTTGGCCACCGCATACACATACGCCTTCGCCGCGTTCATCGTGGTGTACATGTCGGCGATCTTGCCTTGCATGAGCTGGAACTCGCCGATGGCCTGACCAAACTGCTTGCGCTCGTGCACATAAGGCAGCACTGCGTCCATGCACGCCTGCATGATGCCGATCGGGCCGGCGGCCAGCACCGCGCGCTCATAGTCGAGGCCGCTCATCAGCACTCGCACGCCTTCGTTGAGGCCGCCAAGCATGTTGTCTTCCGGCACCTCGCAGTCGGCAAACACCAGTTCGCAGGTGTTCGACCCGCGCATGCCCAACTTGTCAAGCTTCTGTGCGGTGGAGAAGCCCTTGAAGCCCCTCTCGATGAGGAACGCGGTGATGCCGCGTGGTCCAGCGTCCGGCTCCGTCTTGGCGTAGACCACCAGGACATCGGCATCCGGGCCGTTGGTGATCCACATCTTCGAGCCGTTCAGCAGGTAACGGTCACCCTGCCGTGTCGCGCGGGTGCGCATGCCAACGACATCCGATCCGGCGCCAGGCTCACTCATTGCCAGCGCGCCGACATGCTCGCCGCTGATCAGCTTCGGAAGATAGCGGCGCTTCTGCGCCTCGTTGCCGTTGCGCCTGATCTGGTTGACACACAGGTTGGAATGCGCGCCGTAGGACAGGCCAACTGATGCCGACGCGCGCGAAATCTCCTCCATCGCGACGACGTGCTCCAGGTAGCCCATGCCGGCGCCGCCGTATTCTTCCTCCACTGTGATGCCCAGTACGCCCAGGTCGCCCAGCTTGCGCCACAGATCGAGTGGAAAGGCGTTGTCACGATCGATCTCGGCGGCACGCGGGGCGATCTCGTCGCTGGCGAATGCCTCGACACTGCTGCGCAGCATATCGGCCGCCTCGCCGAGGTCGAAATTCAGACCGGGCAACCGGTTGGGCAGGAGCGCCATGTCACGGTTCTATCGTCTGGATCACGTCAAAGCCTTCGAATTCCGGGTGCCCCAGGTAGAGGCCGCGATTGCTGCCGGCGTCGCTATGCGCCTTGCGGAATGCCTCGGAGCGTGTCCACGCCTCGAAGTCGCCCTTGCTGCGCCAGACCGTGTGCGACGAGTACAACACATGATCGTCGTGTTCGGGCCCCCGCAGCAGATGAAAAGCCACGAAACCGGGCACGCCGGACAGATGGCTGTCGCGTGAGGTCCACACTTTCTCGAAGTCGGTACCCGACCCTGGCGTGACTTTGAAGCGGTTCATCGCAATGAACATAAGGCCCTCCGATCAATCCGTTTCGCCCCATTACCCTGGACGGCCGTTGCAGGAAAGTTTTCAATGCTGGCGAGTCCGGCAAAGGGTCGATAGAGATGGCGGTGTCATTTCGTCAACTGCGTCCAACTTTCGCGGCCGAGGTTTCTGGCATCGACTGCCGCAAGCCGCTCACAGGCGACGAGATAGCGGCCGTCGATGGCGGCATGGACGAATATGCCGTGTTGGTGCTGCGCGATCAGAACGTTACTGACGAGCAGCAGCTCGCGTTCACTCGCCAGTTCGGCGACCTGGAAAACTATAAGACAGCCGGGCACATCGTGAAGCGGGCCGACAGCCGCTTGCAGCAAGGGATGGCCGACTTCTCCAACCTTGACCGTAGCGGCAAGATCATGTCGGCCGAGGACCGCATCTGGTTCTTCAAGCTCGGCGATCGGCTTTGGCACTCCGATAGCTCGTTCCGCCGCATCCCCGCCAAGTATTCGCTGCTGTCCGGCCGCATCCTGCCGTCATGGGGCGCGAATACTGAATTCGCCGATATGCGGGCCGCTTATGACACCTTGGACGCGCGCACCAAGATGGAGATCGAGGACCTGATCTGCGAGCATTCGCTGATGTACTCGCGCCAAGCCATCGGGTTCACCGATCTCACCGAGGATGAAATTAGTGCCTTCACACCGGTGCGGCAGCGCCTGGTGCGCACACAGCCGCATACAAGCCGCAAATCCCTTTTTCTGTCGTCGCACGCGGGCGCAATCGTCGGCTGGACGGCGCCGGAAGCACGCATGTTCCTGCGTGACCTCACGGAGCACGCAACGCAGCGTGAATTCGTTTATTCGCACGAATGGCGCTTGCACGACCTCGTGATCTGGGACAATCGCACAACGATGCATCGCGCACGCCGGTTCGACCGCAACGAGGTGCGAGATGTGCGCCGTACCACGCTGGCCGGCGATGCGGTTACCGTTGAGCAAGACTGAAGTTATCAGCTTGACTTTAACCAGATGATGGGCGCAGAGTTTTGATGTTCCATCGCGAAGGAGGGTGCATCAGCAGCATGACTCCACCGGGCAGAACGATAGTTGCCGATCATCGTGGCATCGGCGACTGAGGATAAAGTCCACGACATCGTCTGGCGATCAGGGCCAGACGCGAAGATGCAATCTTCGCAACGCGACCCCCGTTCAAACGCTTATGCGTGCGGGGGTCTTTGCGTTTTAGAACATAACCCATTGGCGCCATAGTGACGAACGAAGGCCGCGCCGGCTGAGCGGCGCGGCGGTATCGTTGCAAGCGTCTCGGGCTGTTAGCCCTGAGCGGACGCGATCACCTGATCGCCATCCCAGACGCCAATGCATACGCGCTCGTCGTCCAGCTCGATCAGCAGGTAAGGATCGAGCACAACCGACTCACGCTTCAGCTCGCCCAACACCAGATCCGCCTCCGGCACCTTGCGCGTTACGGTGCGTGCAATCCGCGCGATCGGCTCAGGAACGCGCGCTTCCGCGAGCTGGTCGCCGGTCAGGAACCGTTCCTCCCAATGCGAACCCGCCCGCAGCTTGATCAGACCGGTGCCGGCGATCAGCGCCACCATGCACATCCAGGCGAAACTGCTTGCCACCGCCAGGGCACTCGAATGAGGCGTGAAGCCTTGCGCTGCTCCGGCCACGGCGCCCACTGCCGGGCTTGCGATAATCAGCCCGATCGACAGCGCCGCCTGATGACGGTACCAGAAGCTTGGTCCAAACTTCGCCAACTGCGCGCGCTTATGGTCAACCAGGCTGGTAGCTGACACCGGCGTCAGGCCGAGTTCATCGAAAATTTCAGAAAGCGACTTTTGCCGCGGTGCGGCGATCAGTGCATCGAAGGGCATGGGGAATTCCTTCTTCGATCAGCTTGCGGACACTACCGCTATATGGACAACAGCCGAACGGCGACATTAACTGTGGGCCATAACATTCGTGCGACTGGGGCAGGGGGCATGGCCGATTTCACGCATCATCTTGCCGATCGCACCGGTGCACCGATTGAACGGCCACTGCCTCTGCCATCCGGCAACGCGCTGTTCGGCAGCGATGTCGTCGCGGAAACGCTGCGTGCGTTGGAAATTCCGTATATCGCTTTGAATCCGGGCGCGAGTTATCGCGGGTTGCACGACAGCCTCGTCAACCATCTCGGCAATGTGCAGCCGCAGATGATGTTGTGCCTGCATGAGGAGCACGCGGTCGCGATCGCTCACGGCTACGCCAAGGTCACCGGCAAGCCGATGGCTGCGGTGGTGCACTCGAACGTCGGCTTGATGCACGGCACGATGGCGATGTTCAACGCCTGGTGCGACCGGATGCCGATTGTTGTGCTCGGCGCCACCGGACCGGTGGACGCGCCGAAGCGCCGCCCTTGGATCGATTGGATCCATACGGCGCGCGACCAGGGTGCGCTGGTGCGGCATTACACCAAGTGGGACGATCAGCCGGCGTCGCCGGAGGCTGCACGCGAGGCACTCCTGCGCGGCTATTGGCTCGCGAGTTCGGCACCGATGGGGCCAGTGTACGTCAATCTCGATGCCGGCATGCAGGAAGCGCCGCTGCCGGATCCGCTGCCGGCGATCGAGGTCGCCCGCTTCATTCCGAACGTCAGCGCCGCGGCTTCGCCAGCGCAGATCGTGGAGGCCGCGGCGATGTTACGCGCGGCAAAGCGTCCGGTGATCCTGATGGGGCGCGGTTCGCGCGACGAGAAAGCGTGGCACAAGCGCGTCGCCCTCGCCGAGGCGTTGCGGGCGCGCGTGGTGACCGACCTGAAAATCGGCGCGGTATTCCCCACCGATCATCCGCTGCATGCCGGCGCGCCGGCGACCTTCGCGGTACAGGAAGCAGTACAGGCGATCGCTGAGGCGGACGTGATCCTGAGCCTCGACTGGGTTGATCTGGCAGGCGCGCTGAAGGCCGCCTGCGGCACCGCCGACGCCAAGGCGAAGGTCATCAATGTCACGCTCGACCACCAACTGCACAACGGCTGGAGCATGGATCATCAGGCTCTGCCGCCGGCCGAGGTGTTCATCGCATCCGATGCCGACACGGTGATCGCTGCGCTGCTCGAACTGCTGCCGCGCGTCGAACCAAAACGTAACGAGCCGGCGCTGCCATTGGAACCGACAGGCGAACCCGGCCACATCAGCGTCGCCCAGATGACCCACGCGCTGCGCCAGGCCGTCGGCACGCGCCCCACATCGTTGTTGCACGTGTCGTTATCGTGGAATGCGGCTTTATGGCCGTTTCACCACCCACTTGACTATATCGGCTCGGATGGAGGTGGCGGCATTGGCGGTGGCCCCGGCATTGCCGTTGGCGCCGCATTGGCGCTGCGCGACACCGGCCGGCTGCCGATAGCGGTGTGCGGCGACGGCGACTTCCTGATGGGCGCCACCGCGCTGTGGACAGCGGTGCATTACAATATTCCGCTGATGCTCGTGGTTGCCAACAACCGCAGCTTCTTCAACGATGAATTGCACCAGGAGCGGGTGGCACGCATGCGCAATCGTCCGGTGGAGAACCGTTGGATTGGCCAGCGCATCGCTGATCCGGAGATCGATCTGGCGCAGCTGGCGCAGGCGCAGGGCGCGCGGGGCTTCGGCCCGATCACCGAAGTTGGCGCGCTGGCCCCGGCATTTCGTGAAGCGATCGACGCGCTGACCAATGGCGCCGTCGCCGTGGTGGATGTGCGCGTTGCCCCGGGCTATGCGCCGGCTGCCGTCGCCGGACTATTCCGCGGATGACAGTCTGCTGGTTCGCGCTGTTCCACCACCCATCCGAAGCGATCGACGCCGACGAAATCGCCTGGCTGCGCGACTTCATCGCGGCGACGCCGCGACTCAGGCAAGGCCTGATCTACACACCCTCGGCCACCAGCGATCCGTATCTCGATGATGGCCGAGCGCCGATGCTGGGACTGCAGCTGTATTTCGATGACATCGCCGAATTGGAGGCGGCGATCGCGCGTGACGGCTATCTGCATGGCCTCACCACACGCGATGTGTTGATGCGCGCGGAGGCGACGCAGCAGGCGATGCTGGTCCGCCGCTTTCCGGTGCCGGACCCGACGTTCTGTACCCCGCCGGGCGAACCGCATTGCACCTACGTGGTTGCCTACGAAGGCGCTGCCGATGATCTGCACGCCTGGCACGCCCACTACATCGCGAACCATCCGCCAATCATGGCACGCTTCCCCGGCATCCGTCAGATCGAGATCTGTACGCGCATCGATTGGGTCGGCTTTCTGCCGTGGCCACGCGTCGATCACATGCAGCGCAACAAGGTGGTGTTCGACAGCACCGCGGCCCTGACCGACGCGCTGAACTCGCCGGCACGGCACGAAATGCGCGATGATTTCAAGCAATTCCCGCCGTTCAGCGGACCCAACACACACTTTCCCATGCTTACAACAGTGGTGCTGTAACCAATGCCGGTCGATCCACAGATTCAGGCGCTGCTCGACATGGGCACTGGCGTGCCCGCCACCAACACGCTGTCCGTTGCCGAGGCACGCGCGCAATACGAAGGCCGCATCCGGCTGATGGCGCCAGCCGCCGCCATCGAGGCAGTGACCGAACGCGTCATTCCCGGCCAAGGCGGCGACCTGCGCCTGCGCATTTACCGCCCGATCGGTCAGGGGCCATTCCCAGTGCTGGTATTCTTCCACGGCAGCGGGTTCGTGCTGTGCAGCCTGGACACGCACGATGGTATCTGCCGCAACCTGTGCGCTGGTGGCCACTGCGTCGTTGTGTCGGTGGATTACCGGCTGGCACCCGAGCACAAATACCCCGCCGGTCTGGATGACTGCGTGCGCGCCACGCGCTGGGCCGCCGATAACGTGGCCGAACTTGAAGGCGACGCGCTGCGCATTGCCATCGGCGGCGACAGTGCCGGGGCCAATCTCGCGGCGGCCGCGGCGCTGCATCTGCGCGATCACGGCGGCCCAGCGCTGCGCGGACAACTGCTGATCTATCCGGTTACCGACTATCACACGCCTGGCACCGCCTCGTACCGCGAGAATGCCGACGGTTATGGCCTGACCCGCGACACTATGGTCTGGTTCTGGGAGCACTATCTGCAAGATGCAGCCCAGGCAGCAGATCCGCTTGTGTCGCCGCTGCGCGCGCAAGATCTCAGCCGCCTGCCGCCAGCTCTCGTTGTGACCGCGGAATACGACCCGCTGCGCGACGAAGGCGAGCACTACGCCGAGAAGCTGCGTGCCGCCGGCACGCCGGCGATCACATCGCGGTGGGATGGCATGAATCACGGCTTCTTCTTCTGGGTTGGCCGCGTGGACAAGGCCGGCGCCGCAATGGCAAAATCCTGCCGGTGGCTGCGCCAGATTTTTAGCAGGAGTGACTGAATGCAATTCGGACTTTTTGGCGCGGCCCAGGCGCAGCGCGGCGGCCCGGACGTCGATAGCGCCGCCGGCTTCAGGGACTACATCGAGTACATCATCGAAGCCGAAGCGCTCGGTTATCACAGCACCTTCATCGTCGAACACCACTTCACCGGCTTCGGCCAGGTCTCGGCCACGCTGAACCTGCTAACCTGGATCGGCGCGCGTACCCGCACTGTGCGGCTCGGCACCGCGGTCATCGTGTTGCCGTGGCATAATCCGGTGTTGCTCGCCGAGCAGGCCGCAACAGTCGACCTGCTTTCCGGCGGCCGCCTCGATTTCGGCATCGGCAAAGGCTACCGGCACAACGAATTCGTCGGCTTCCGCATTCCAATGGAAGAAGCCGAATCGCGCTTCGAGGAATCAATCGACATCATCACCAAGTCGTGGACCTCGAACGAGCGCTTCCATTTCCACGGTAAGTATTGGCAATTCGACGATATCGTGGTCGAGCCGCCATCGGCGCAAAAACCGCATCCGCCGTTCTGGCAGGGTGCCGGCCATCCGGAATCGATCCGCCGCGTGGCGCGGCGCGGGCATAACCTGCTGCTTGATCAGTTCGCCTCGCTGGATGACACCGGCAAACGGTTCGATACCTATCGCGAGGCGATGCAGGCCAACGGTTTCGCCTTTCATCCCGCACAGGTCGGCGTCGCCCGCGCTTTCTACGTCGCGCGCAATTCCGCCGAGAAGGAAGCCGCACTTGATCGGCGCATCGCCGCGCAACGCCGGCTGCACACGATTTCGCAACGCCCGGACGGCAATAACACCGCGAGCATCATGGCGTTCTCCGATACGCGTTCTGCCAGCGAGGAAAGCGCGCTGTACGGCAACCCGGACGAGATCGCACGCAAGCTGGAAAAACTGCGCGGCATGGGCATCGAATATGTTCTGCTGAACGGCGGCGGTACCTCGCGCGAGAACCTGCGCCGCTTCGCCAAGGAAGTGATGCCGGCATTCCGCACCGAACCGGAAATGCGCGCGGCCGGCTGAGCGCCCCTCCTCGTCATTGCGAGGAGCGCAGCAACGAAGCAATCTAGCCCCCACGGCGCGCGTAGTGTCGACACTGTGCGCCTTCGCAACTCGGTGGGGGGAAGATGGCCGCTGAATCCATGGAAGCCGACTTCGTCATCGTGGGCGCCGGCTCCGCCGGCTGCGTCATGGCGGCGCGGCTGTCCGAAGATCCAGCTACCCGTGTAGTACTGCTGGAAGCCGGCGGCGAGGACACGCAACCGCTGGATCCACATCCCGCTCGGCTACGGCAAGACCTTCGCCGACAGCTTCGGTGAACTGGTGCTATGAGGCCGAGCCCGATCCTGGCATCAATGGCCGCAGCATCTTCTGGCCGCGCGGCAAGGTGCTCGGCGGCTCCTCATCGATCAACGGCATGGTCTATATCCGCGGCCAGCACGAGGACTTCGACCTGTGGCGTCAGTTTGGCAATGCGGGCTGGTCATCGACCGACGTGCTGCCTTATTTCAAGCGCGCTCAGCACCAGATGCGCGGTGCGAGCGAGTATCACAGCACCGGCGGCCCGCTGTGCGTGTCCGATACCTCGGAGCACCATCCGATCTGCGAGGCGTTCATCCAGGGTGCAATGACACTCGGCCATCCACGCAATGACGACTTCAACGGCGAGAAGCAGGATGGCGTCGGCTATCACCAGACCACGACGCGCAACGGCAAACGCTGTTCCACGGCGGTAGGCTACCTGCATCCGGTGCGCAACCGGCCCAATCTGCGTGTCGTCACCGGCGCGCTGGCCGAAAAGATGCTGTTCGACGGCAAGCGCGCCACCGGCGTGGCGTTCCGCGAACATGGCCAGCCGCGCACGGTGCGCGCCACGCGCGAGGTGATCCTGTGCGGCGGCGCGGTCAATTCGCCTCAGCTTCTGCTGCTGTCAGGCGTCGGCCCAGAGGATCAGTTGGCGCAATTCGGCATCCCTGTGGTGCATGCTCTGCGTGGTGTCGGGCAGAGCCTGCAGGACCACTACTCGGCGCCGATAAAGCTGAAATGCCGGCAGGCGATCACCGTGAACGACGTGATGCAGAGCAACCTGAAGAAGCTCAAGGTCGGCCTGCAGTACTACATGTTCCGCACCGGGCCGCTCAGCATGGCTGCCGGACCGGCCGCGCTGTTCGTGCGCACGCGGCCCGAACTTGCGACGCCGGACGTGAAGATATCCGTTGCTCCATTCAGTTCCGACAAGCTGCAGGAAGGCTTGCATCCCTGGTCGGGCTTCGGGCTCACGGTCTATCAGCTGCGTCCGGAAAGCCGCGGCGAGATCCGGCTGAAATCCGCCAATCCCGCGGATCCGCCGGCGATGTTCGCCGAACTACCTGGCCACGGAAACCGACCGGCGCGCCATCGTCGATGGGCTGAAAGTCGGCCGCCAGGTCCTGGCCAGCGCACCTATGCGGCCATTCGTCGCCGAGGAATATCAGCCGGGTGCGACTGTCACGACCGACGAGCAGCTATTGCAGCATGCGAAGAATACCGGCGGCACCGTGTTCCATCCGACCAGCACGTGCAAAATGGGCAGCGATCCGATGGCAGTGGTCGATGCGGAACTGCGCGTGCACGGCATGCGAGGGCTGCGTGTGGTCGATGCGTCGATCATGCCGACGGTGATTTCCGGCAACACCAATGCCGCCACGATCATGATCGGCGAGAAGGCGGCTGACATGGTGCGCCAGCCGATGCGTATGGCGGCATGAGCATCTACGAGCGGTTCGGCGTTCCAACCGTCATCAACGCCTGCGGCACGGTCACCCGGTTGTCGGGCGGCCGCATGCATCCCGACGTGTCGGCGGCAATGGTCGCGGCCTCGAGCGAATGCGTGGACATGATCGATTTGCAGGCCGGCGCCTGCCGCGTGATCGCGCGTCATCACCGGCGCCGAGGCCGGTATCGTCACCTCCGGCGCGTCGGCCGGCATTCTGCTGGGCGCCGCCGCCTGTCTCGCCGGCCTAGATCCCGCGCGAATGAACCGCCTGCCCGACATTGCCAGAAGCACAATCGAGTTCATCGTTGTGCGCAGCCAGCGCAACATGTACGACCGAGCCATGCCGTCGCCGGTGGCCGCATCGTTGAAGTCGGCATCCCCGATCGCTACAGCGGTCCTGGGGTGCGCGACGCCGCGGCGTGGGAAATTGCGGCGGCGATCACACCGAACACCGCGGGCATCTACTATCTCGCGCATCCACAATCGCTGCCCGCATTGCCTGATGTCGCCGCAGTGGCGCACGATCACGGGCTGCCGCTGCTGGTCGACGCCGCGGCGCAGTTGCCGCCAGCGGCGAACCTGCGACGCTTCCTGCAACAGGGCGCCGATTTGGTTGCCTTCAGCGGCGGCAAGGCAATCGGCGGTCCACAGTCGTCCGGCATCCTGTGCGGGCGGCGCGATCTTGTCTGCTCCGCCCTGTTGCAGATGCTCGATCTCGATGTGTTCCCGGATCTGTGGCGCGCGCCGCCGGATTTCGCGCCACTGCGTCAGTTGCCAGGTCTGCCGCAGCACGGCATCGGCCGCTCGTGCAAGACCGGCAAGGAGGAAATCGTCGGGCTGCTCGTCGCTCTTGAACGCTTCGCCGCACAGCCGGAGGAAACACGGCAGCAGGCCTGGCGCGCCACGCTGGAAGAAATCGTCGGCACCGCGGGCACCGTGCATGGCATGACGCTGCGCATTCTGTCAGGTCCGATTCCGTCCCTCGAAATCACCACGCATGACGCCGGCGCGCTGGCCGCGCGCCTTGCCGCAGGCTCACCGCCGATACTCTGCTCTCCGGCTCGTCGGCATGAGAATGTGTTGATGCTTTCACCGGTGTCTCTCACCGAGGGGGATGCACGTATCATTGGCGAACGCCTGCGCGCCAACTGAGTCAGGAATCCAGGAAATGCGTCTGTTCAGTGCAACTATTGCGACTGAGACCAATACATTTTCGCCACTGCCAACCAGCCTGGATGCGTACAAGGAAGGCGTGTTTCTGCGTCCCGGCGAACATCCCACGGATGCGCCGCGCATGTGCACGGCGCCGCTGTTTGTCGCGCGCCAGCGATGCCGCGAAGGAAGGTTTCACCCTGATCGAGGGAAGCTGTTTCGCTGCCAGCCCAGCGGGCACCACCAACCGAGCCGACTATGAATTCATGCGCGATGAGATATTGTCGCAACTCAAGGCTGCGCTTCCACTCGACGGCATTCTGTTCGGGCTGCACGGCGCCATGGTGGCGCACGGCTATGATGATGTGGAAGGCGACATCCTGGAGCGGGCACGCGCGATTGTTGGGCCGGACTGCATCATTGGGGTGGAACTCGATCCGCATTGCCATCTGACGTTGAAGCGTGTGCGGCTCGCCGACATAACCATCCTCTACAAGGAATTTCCCCACACCGATGTTGTGGAACGTGCTGACGACCTGCTGACCTTGGTGCTGCGCACGCTACGCAAGGAAATCAAACCAACCACTTCGCTGTATGATTGCCGCCAGATCGGCAGCTATCCAACCACCTTGCCATTGATGCGCGCGTTCGTGGACAAGACAGCTGCCATGGAAGGCAAGGATGGCGTGCTGTCGGTTTCCATCGGCCATTGCTTTCCGTATGCGGACGTGCCCGAGCTGACCGGCCGCATTCTGGTAATCACCGACAACGACAAAGCGAAGGCTGATCGCGTGGCCATTGAGATCGGTCAGGAGTTCGTCAGCCATGCGCGGCCGCACCGCGCCCGATTATCACGATACCGACACCGGCATCAGCACTGCTCTGGCTTTCAACGCCGCCCCCGTTGTGATGGCGGATCCGGCCGACAATGCGGGTGGTGGTGCGCCCTCTGACAATACGAGCATCCTGCGGCGGATGATCGAGCGGAAAGTCGAAGCTGCGGCGGTCGCTCCGATTTGGGATCCGATCGCGGTGCGGCTCTGCTTCGATGCCGGGCTGGGTGCTGAATTCCCCTTGCGCTTCGGCGGCAAGATCGGTCCGACCTCTGGTCAGCCGATCGACGCTGTCGTCACTGTGGCGGCTGTGCAACGCGACTGCTGGCAAAGCTTCGGACCAACAAAAGTGCCGCTTGGCGACTGCGCCGCGGTGCGTATCGGCGGCATCGAGGTCGTGCTTATCTCAAATCGCACGCAAGCCCTTGGCCTTGAACTATTCCGTAACCTTGGCATCGAACCGGGTGAGCGGAAGCTGGTGGTGGTGAAATCGACCAACCATTTCATGGCGGCATTCGGACCGATTGCGAAGAAGGTGATCTACGTCGATTCAGATGGCCCGCTAAGTCGTGATTATCGCAAGATTCCTTACACCAGGATCGAACGCCCGATCTGGCCGCTGGACGACAACACCACACCGGGTTTGATCGCTTGAGCAGGCCGTGCTCAATGATCGGGAACCGAAATGGGCTTGCTTGACTTGCCGCCCTGCGCTGCCTAGAACACGCGCTCCGTAACCGGCCGGCCTGAAAAGTCCGCCGGGATTTTGGTATTGAACGAACGAACAGGACCGATGGCCAACACTGCGTCAGCGCGCAAGCGCATCCGGCAGACCGAACGCCGCACCGAGCGCAATACCGCGCGCAAATCTCGCATGCGGACCTTCGTCAAGAAGGTCGAGGCGGCTCTCGCTGGCGGCGACAAGGCCGCGGCCACCGAGGCACTGCGTGCGGCGCAGCCGGAAATGCAGCGCGCCGCGGGCAAGGGTGTCACTCATCCAAACACGATTGCGCGTAAGATTTCGCGGTTGTCCGCGCGCATCAAGGCGCTGCCCAAAGCCTAAACAAGACCAGGCCGGTCATTCCGGCTGACGACTGCCGCATCTCGCGGAACGACGCTCAGCATTTTGCTCTAATCAGCCGGCAACCGCTGGCTGCACAAGATAGCAAATAAAGACAGCAAATGATGATGCAGTGCTCGTCCCAAATCGGCCCGAAATCTTCTTGCTTTCTACTTCCTTCAACTCCCAGACCCCAGTTTTCGATTGCCGGCTTTTCCCGGCATGTCATAATCATTACCAGTCATTCATCACTGCCGATGGATGGCGCTTTTCTCGATCGATAGAGCCGGCCGTCACATCCGACGGGCGGCATCGTGTCTGGACGGCGGCGCGGAATGACCGCCGGATGACGGGGGCTGGATGCATGGCGTCGAGGAGCGGCTTCATGAACGATGATCTATCCGCAACTATCGAGCCGGAAGCACTGGATATCGAACAACTGACTGCCCAGTGGGCGCGCATTCGGGGAAATCTTCAGTCCGAAGTAGGAGACATCGAATACCGTAATTGGCTGCGGCAGATGACGCTCGCCGGAAGTGATGGCGATGAAGTCATCGTGCTGCTGCCGACCCGCTTCCTCTGCGACTGGGTACGAAGTCGCTATGGCGATAGGTTGAATGCCTTATGGCAGGCGGAAAGTCCGGTGATCCGGCGCGTCGAAATCCGCGTCGGTGGGCCAGCGCCGTCGACCGCCGGTCTGGCAGAAAGCCTCGTCTCAGAACCGGCTTCCGTTGTCCCCACGCGCCTCGAGGATAGGATGGAACTGCAGATCGATCCGCGTTTCACCTTCGAGGCATTCGTCGTCGGCAAGCCGAATGAATTCGCTTACGCATGCGCGCGGCGCGTCGCCGAACAACCATCCAGTCCCGGCTTCAATCCTCTGTTCCTTTACGGCGGCGTCGGCCTTGGCAAGACGCATCTGATGCACGCCATCGCCTGGGAAATGGTGACGCGCCGCAACAACGGCGGCAAACCGCTTTCCGTCAGCTACATGTCGGCCGAGAAGTTCATGTACCGCTTCATCGCCGCCATTCGCAGCCAGGCCACCATGCAGTTCAAGGAACAGCTGCGCAGCGTCGATGTTCTCATGATCGACGACCTGCAGTTCCTCATCGGCAAGGAAAATACCCAGGAAGAGTTCTTCCATACGTTCAACGCATTGGTTGAAGCCGGCAAGCAGATCGTCGTATCGGCTGACAAGTCGCCGTCCGATCTGTCAGGGTTGGATGACCGCCTGCGTACCCGCCTCGGCTATGGCATGGTGGCCGACCTGCACGCCACCACCTTCGAACTGCGCATGTCGATCCTCGAGGCAAAGGCGGCGCGTGCCGGTGTCGTCGTGCCGGCCAAGGTGATGGACTTCCTCGCGCATCGCATCACCGGGAACGTGCGTGAGCTGGAAGGCGCGTTGAACCGTCTGGTCGCGCACGCCAATCTCTTTGCCCGCCCGGTCACGCTGGAGACGGCTCACGAGGTGCTGCACGACATCATCAAGGCACACGACCGGCGCGTCACGATCGAGGAAATTCAGCGCAAGGTGGCTGAGCATTTCTCCATCCGCCTGACCGATATGTCCTCGGCACGCCGCGCCCGCGCTGTCGCCCGGCCGCGTCAGGTCGCCATGTATCTGGCCAAGCAGCTGACGCAGCGCAGCCTCCCCGACATCGGCCGCCGCTTCGGCAATCGCGACCACACCACCGTAATGCACGCGATCGACCGTGTTGGCGAGCTGATGAGCCGCGACGCCCACTTCGCCGAGGACGTCGAAATCCTCCGCCGCCAGCTGGAAAACTGACCCGCCGCCTCGCCGACAGCTGGCCTTTCCCCGCGCGCCGCGCCATTGCTACAGTGCCTTCGCCTGGATTCGTTTGGGCGCCGCTGTAACCCGGCCGTTTGAGGAATCATAGCCATGAAGTTGAAGGCCGACCGGGCCACCCTGCTGAAGGCGCTGGCCCACGTCCAGAGTGTGGTCGAGCGGCGCAACACCATTCCGATCCTGGCCAACGTGATGATCGCCGTGCGGGATGGCAAGCTCACGCTCACCGCCACCGACATGGAAATCGCCATCGTCGAGGATGTGCCCGCCAGCACGACGCGCAACGGTTCCTGCACTGCACCGGCCGCCACGCTGTATGAGATCGTGCGCAAGCTGCCCGATGGTGCCGAGGTCGAACTCGACCATCCGGGTGGGGATGCGCAACTGACGCTGCGCGCCGGCCGTTACAGCACCAGTCTCGTGGTGCTGCCGACGGAGGATTTCCCGTCGATGACCGCGGGCGCGCTGCCCCACCGCTTCAACCTATCGGCGCAGGTGCTGCGCGGTCTGATCGACCGTACGCGCTTCGCCATCAGCACGGAAGAGACCCGCTACTATCTCAACGGCATCTATCTGCACGCCGCGGAAAGCGAAGGGACCCGCGTGCTGCGCGCCGTCGCCACCGATGGCCACCGTCTCGCGCGCGTCGAGGAGCCTTTGCCGGAAGGCGCCGGCTCGATGCCCGGTGTCATCATTCCGCGCAAGACCGTCAATGAATTGCGCAAGCTGCTCGATGAGGTAACCGGCAACGTCGAGGTCGCGCTGTCCGATACGCGCATTCAGTTCCATGCGGACGCCGTGCTGCTGACCAGCAAGCTGATCGACGGTACATTCCCCGAATACGAACGCGTCATTCCGCGTGGCAACGACAAGGTGCTGCGCGTCGGCAAGAAGGATTTCGCCGACGCTGTCGGACGCGTCGCGGCGATCTCCGCCGAGCGTTCGCGTCCGGTCAAGCTGTCGCTGGAACGCGATCGGTTGATGCTGTCCGCCGCCAGCCCCGAGCAAGGCACCGCGACCGAGGAACTCGACTCCGATCACGTCGCCTACGATGCGGGGCCATTGGAAATCGGTTTCCAGGCGCGCTACCTCAACGACATCACCGACCAGATCGAAGGCGACGTGGAATTCCGCTTTTCAGACGGTCAGGCGCCGACGGTGGTGCGGGATGCGGCCGACGCCAGCGCGCTTTACGTGCTCATGCCCATGCGGGTCTGAAGTCAGCTCTTCCGCTGGGAGAGACGCGCTACCCGAACAGTCCCGCGATCGCCGCCGGATCAACCTCCTCGATCCGGCCTGGGCGCCAATTCGGCTTGCGGTCCTTGTCAACCACCATTGCACGCACACCTTCGGCGAAATCAGGATGCCGCATCGTGCTGCGCGTCAGCGCCAGTTCCGCCGCCTGGCATTCCGGCAGGGTCTTATTGGCGCCGCGGCGCAATGCCTCCAACGTCCAGCACAGCGCCGAAGGCGAAACCGTACGCAGCATGACAAGCGCCTTGTTCGACCACTCATCGCCCACGGCTTCCAGCCGCCGCACGATCTCGCGCACGCTGTCGGCGCCGAAGCACTGATCGATCGACGCGCGCTGCGCCGCCTCTGAGAAAGCCGGCAGCGGCGCCACATGGCTGCCGAGCGCGCCCGGCCCGTCGGCTGCCAAAGCGTGTGACAAGTCCGGCAGCGCAGAGCGCGGGACGAAGTGCGTCGCCAATCCGGCATGCACCGCATCAGCGCCCTGCATGCGTATGCCGGTCAGCCCCAGATAGGTGCCCAGTTCGCCAGGCAGCCTTGGCAGGAAGAACGTCGCGCCGATATCCGGGAAGAATCCTATCGCAGTCTCTGGCATCGCGAATGCGGCGTGCTCGGTGGCAACCCGATATGGCGCGTGCACCGATACGCCGATGCCGCCACCCATGCAGATGCCATCGATCAGCGCGATATACGGCTTCGGATAGGTCGCGATCATCAGGTTGAGTTCGTATTCCTCGCGGAAGAAGGTCTCTGCCTTGTGATGCTCGCCGTCCAGCTCGAACTGCCGCAGCGCACGCACGTCGCCGCCTGCGCAGAATGCCCGCTCGCCGGCGCCCTCGATCACCACCGCGTGCACATGCGGTTCGTCGTGCCATTGCCGTAACACCTGCGTGCAGGCGCGGATCATCGGCAGCGTGAGCGCGTTCAGCGCCTGGGGACGGTTGAGGACAATCCGGCCCACGCGCCCGTCCCGGCGCGCCAATATCGTGCCCTCGGCGTATTCTGCGTCCATCTATGTGCTCCAAATCGCCGGCGCGTCTTACGGGATGCGCCCCCTGATGCAAAGCAAGCTCCGCTCGCACCGGCTTTCGTTTCCCGCAAAAATCACGGATGGTAAGCGTCTGCCGCATGCCTGGAACCCGGAGCTCCCGTTTGATGCCCGCCCGCCCGCTTGTTGCCGCCGCGGTGCTCTTGGCCTTGTCGCTCGGTCCAGCCTCGGCGCGGGACCTGACGGTTGTCACCTTGGCGCAGCACAAGGATGCGGTCACAGAGGTGTTTGCGCGTCCGTTCAGCGCGGCGACCACCATCCCGGTGCAGGTCCTGGATTGGACAGACGGGATCGAGGCTTTGCGGAGCCAGGTCAAATTACCCGACAACACGTGGGACATCGTCATGGTCGATGGCGATGACCTGTCCGCCGGCTGCGGTGACGGACTGTTCGACAAGCTGGATTGGTCTGCTATCGGCGGCAAGGACCATTATCTGCCTCAGGCGGTCAGCGATTGCGGCGTTGGCGCCGTGATGGCCAGCCTCGTGCTTGCCTGGGATCGCGACAAGTTTCCCGGCACACCCATTTGGTCCGATTTCTGGGACGTCGCCAAATATCCCGGCAAGCGAGGACTGCGGAAGGGCGTGCAAGGCAATCTGGAGTTCGCCCTGATCGCCGACGGCGTTGCACCGGGCGATGTCTACAAGGTGCTGGGGACCTCCGACGGCGTGGACCGTGCTTTCCGCAAGCTCGACCAGCTCAAGCCGTATGTGGTGTGGTGGCAGGATCCCTCGGAAGCTGCTCACATTCTCGCCTCGGGCGATGTGCTTATGACCAGCGCGCTGGCCTCGCCGATCGCCATCGTCAATCGGACGGCGCACCGCAATTTCGGCGTGCAATGGACAGCGAGCCTTTATGAGGTGCTGAGCTGGGCGATCCTGAGGGGCAGTCCCAACCTGCGCCAGGCGATTCAGTTTCTGTATTTCGCCGGCATGCCGGCAATCGAGGCACGCCTGGTCGCACCGTACGGGATGGGCGGTCTGGCCAAAGGAGCCAACGACGGCCTGCCGGCCGACGTGCTGCAGTTCTCGCCCACGGCACCGGCAAATCTCAATGCGGCGATCCGCGTCGATGCCTCGTTCTGGCACGACAATCTCGCCAAGTTACGTCCACGGTTCGAAACCTGGCTGGCCCACTGACCTCGGCCGCACGGCTGTCAGTGCAGCAGCACGATGGTCAAACGGTCATCGCGTTGAGCGGCCGGCTCGAAGTCGGGTCCATCGGTCCGCTGTGGCGTCCCGCCATGCACGCTGTGAATGGGGCACGCGGTCATCCGTTGCGTTTCGACCTCAGCGGCGTGTCGTTCTGCGATGTTGGCGGTGCCAGTTTCCTCGCCGCACTGGAGAAAGCACACGGGCAGGCTTCGGACGCCAGCGGTGCGGATCAACATGTCGTTGAGCTGCTGCGCCGGGCGCGCATCGCAATGCGGACAGAGAGCCATGCCGAGGTGGCCGCAAGCTGGACGCTGCGCGATCTCATGCGTACGGCGTTTGCGCTGCTTGGCAACAGCATTGCGTTTCTCGGCGAGGCGATCGTCGCGTTCATTCGCCTGCCAGGGCGGCGGCGAATGCTGCGGATGGCGGACCTGCTCGCCTTCGCCGACAACGCCGGTGTGCGCTCGCTTCCGCTGATCGTTATGCTGGGCTATCTGATCGGCCTGATCCTGGCGTTCCAGTCCGCCATCCCGATGCGTCGCTTCGGTGCGGACATCTTCGTCGCCAACCTCGTCGCAATCAGCCTGCTGCGCGAACTTGGGCCGTTGCTCTCCGCGGTGATCCTTGCCGGCCGCACTGGCTCCGCCTTCGCCGCCGAAATCGGCACGATGAAGGTCAACGAGGAAATCGATGCCCTTGTCACCATGGGCCTGGACCCGATGACCATGTTGGTGCTGCCGCGGATGATTGCGGTCATGCTGGTGATGCCGATCATGACCTTGACGTTGGATATCGCCGGCATGCTCGGCATGGCCACAGTGATGCAGGGATTCGGCTTCCCGCTGGTCACCATCGCGCGGCAGGTGAGGAACTGGGTCACTGCCGGCGACCTGTATGGCGGATTGTTCAAGGCGGTCTGCTTCGGGCTGGTGGTTGCCGCGATCGGCTGCCGTGCAGGCCTCAGCACAGGGATCGGTCCGCGTGCCGTCGGTCTCGCCGCAACCTCCGCCGTGGTCGGCGGCATCGTGGCCACCATCGCGTTCGACGGTGTGTTCGCGCTGATCTTCTACCGGCTGCACCTGTGAGCGGCACCCCCATCATCAAAGTCGAAGGCGTGGCGCAGCGTTTCGGCAGCCGCACCATTTTTCGCGACTGCACGTTCCACGTCGATGCGGGCGAAGTGTTCGTCATCCTGGGTGGATCGGGCTGCGGCAAGTCGACCCTGATGAAGCAGTTGATCGGCCTGCTCACACCAAGCGCGGGACATATCGAAATCTTCGGCCGCTCAATCACCGGCCCGCGGCGCGAAGCAGCATTGCAGGATGTACAACGCCGGATGGGCGTGATGTTCCAATCGGGCGCACTGTTCGGTTCGATGACGCTGCTTGAGAACGTCGTGCTGCCGCTCAGCATGTTCACCGACCTTCCGCCGGAAGGCCGTGAAGCGGTCGCGCGCGTGAAACTCGGACTTGTCGGCCTGGCTGATGCCGCCGCGCTGATGCCCGCAGAGATTTCCGGCGGCATGGCGCGGCGCGCTGGCATTGCGCGCGCGATGGCACTCGATCCGTCGCTGCTGCTGCTCGACGAGCCCTCCGCCGGGCTCGATCCGATCACCTCGGCGGGCCTCGATCGCCTGATTCTTGATCTCCGCCAGGATCTCGGCGCGACATTCGTCGTGGTAACGCACGAGTTGGCGTCGATCCTGGCAATCGCTGACCGCTGTATCATGCTGGACCGCGCAGCTTATCCGGATGCTGGCGGCATGATCGCGGAAGGCGATCCACGCGTACTGCGCGACACGGCCACGCATCCCACCGTGCGGGCTTTCTTCCGGCGCGAAGTGCCGGCGCCGGCTGCCGCGTAATGGAGGCGCGCACCCTCTATCTGCGCGTCGGCCTGCTGCTCGTCGGTGGTGTGGTATTGGCGCTGGCGTTGATCTGGTTCCTCGCCGGCAACCAGATAACCCATGGCACGCTGTTCGAATCGTATTTCAGCGAGTCGGTGCAGGGTCTCGAGGTCGGTTCGACGGTGAAGTATCGCGGCGTCACCATCGGCCGTGTCAGCGACATCGGATTGGTCAGTGCGGAGTATGCCGAAGGCAAGCCGCTCGACCTTGAGCGGCGGACCTATCGGCTGGTTTTCGTGCGGTTCCAGGTCGATACGTCGAAGCTTGGCCAAGTGCCGGACACCGCTTCTGCCGTGGGGCTCGGGCTGCGCGCGCGGCTCGCATCGCAGGGCATCACCGGGCTTAGCTATCTCGAATTGGATTTCGTCGATCCAGCGCGCTACCCGGCGCTGGAGGTACCGTGGCAGCCCAAGGCGCAATATATTCCTTCGATGCCCAGCACACTGACGCAGGTGCAGGATGCGGCGCAGCAGGTGCTGGCAAGGCTGAACCGGATCGATATCGATAAACTCTCCAATCAGCTGAACAGCGTGCTCGCCGACCTGCACGACGAAATGGCCACCGGCGATCTGCATACTGCCTTGCAGGCGGCCGCTGGCCTGCTGCGCACCACGGACGATCAGGTGAAGGCGGCCGACCTCCCAGGCCTCACCGCTGACATCCGCAAGTCATCCGCAGCGTTGCGTGACACATTTCAGGGTGAGCGGATGCAGCAGTTGCTCGCCAACGCCGGTACTGCCGCTGCCAGGCTGGCCGATGCCGCCGGCCGCATGCCGCAGCTGATGGTCTCGCTGCAGGCCACCGCGCAACGCGCCAACAATGGCACGGCGGATCTCGAACAGTCTCTGGTGCCACTGCTGCGCAATATGCAGGCAGCCAGTCAGAACCTGCGTGAGCTGACCGACACCTTGCGGCGCTATCCCGCGCAGGTGCTCAGCCAGCCACCGCCACGCGCGGAGCCGGGACGGTGAACCGGCGTTCGTTGCTGCTTGGTCTTGCCGGATTGGGCGGCTGTTCCCTGCTGCCGCAGACCCAGGCCGTGCAACGGCGCGATTGGCCGCTCGATCTTCACCGCGACGCCGCGTCGCGGCAACCGCCGCGCGGCCGTGTGCTGTTGGTGCGCAACCTGCGGGCGGCTCCTGGGTTGGAACAGCGCGGCCTGCAGTGGCTGCAGCGCGACGGCAGCGTGCACGTCGATTTCTACGAGCAATGGGCCGTCCCGCCAGCCCAGGCGGTCGAGGACGACATCCGCGGTTGGCTCGCCGACTCCGGGGTATTCAGCGCCGTCGTGGCGCCGGGCAGCCGGCTCAACGCCGGTTTCGTGCTGGAGGGTGAACTGCAGGTCTTCATGGCCGACTTGAACACCGGCACCGCGCGTGTGGCCGTGGCTCTGGTATTGCTCGATCAGCGGCCGGGTACGGCCAAAGTGCTGTTGCAGAAAACCGAAACCGCGGAAGCGAAGCTGGCATCAACTGATGCACCCGCAATCGTCGCGGCGATCAAAACAGCATTGAAAGAAGTCTTGCAACGAATCGAGGCAGACGTGGTAGGCGCCCTCCGCTGATCCGTCCAAATTGTTGGAGTACGTCAGATTCCCGCATAGTCACCTTGACGAACAGCAAGCAACTTGATGCGGGTTTTCGATCAATCGTCTCCAATCTGAAGGTCAATACGGAGTTTTACGTGCATCTGGTTATTAATCGCCCCAACCAGAGCGATAAGTCGCGGACGGTGCTCTCCCGTTATATCCGGGGGATCGCCGACGCCTGCACTGATCCGCAGCTTGCGCGTCAGCTCGGCGAACTCGCGCGGCACTACGAAGATCGGCTCGACAAGGCCGCCCCGCAGGGCAGGCGGCGTGCGTCGCAGGCTACAGGTTCGGCCAGCCCTTCAGCCGATCGGCATTTTGAGCTGGCGTGAGCGTGCTCGGGCCGTCACCCAGTTGCGCCGGATGATCCGGCAGACTGGCAGGATCACGCCAGCAATCCGCCACACCTAGACTACGCGTACAGAACACCGGCGGCTCCGGCGGCGGCTCGACCGGGCGACAGTAGGTCTTGCCCTGTTCCAGCCGGACGATGGAGCAATCCCTGCCACTGCCGATCGAATAGAGTGCGTCCAGCGGGCTGCGCTGGATCACCGCGATACTGCCGATGTTGAGTGCGCTGACACCGGTCAGCACCTGTTCCGGTGTACCGCCACAAGCTGCCAGCAGCAGCGCGATCAATGCCAGGCGCATGCCACCAGGATGCGCGTGCTGGATGAATCGATGGTTGATCGCGCCGATGCGCAGCGCGGGTTTGCCGCATGCAAGCAGCGCCGCTATGGTCCGCTGCGCCGGCGGAATCGTGGATTCCCAGCCGCCAGTATCGAACGGGAGACCACGTGGTCGACATTTTCGACGAAGTCGAGGAGGAACTCCGCGCCGAACGCGCGCAGCAACTGCTGAAGCGCTACAGCGGCCTCATCGTGGCCGGCTTGCTGGTCATCGTCGGCGCCGTGGGAGGCTGGCAAGGCTGGCGTTGGTACGAGGCGCGCCGGGATGCCGCCGCGGCCGTGCAATATCTCACGGCGACGAGCCTGGCCGATCCCACCGCCGCCGGCAGCAATGCCGCCACCCGGCCTGCGGCGATCGATGCGTTCCAAAGGCTAGCCGCCAGCGCTCCCGCCGGTTACGCCACGCTCGCGAAGTTCCGCGAGGCAGCGCTGCAGGCCGACAGCGGCAACCTGCAAGCCGCCGGAGCCTTATGGGACCAGATAGCCGGAGATTCCTCGGTTGATCCTTTGCTGCGCGACCTTGCGAGCCTGGTTTGGGCTCAGCATGCTATCGAAACGGCGGACCCGTCGCAGCTCGAGGCGCGGCTGAAGGCGCTCGCGGCGCCGGAAAATCCATGGCGTCCGCTGGCGGAGGAACAGCTCGCACTGCTGGATATCCGTTTGGGCAAATCCGCTGCGGCCAAAACCACGTTGCAGCACCTCGTCGCTGATGCGACGGCGCCGAATGGCGTGCGCCAACGCGCCAGCGCCTTGCTGAACCGACTGGGCGCGTGAATCGCATGTCGCGGCGGGCGTCGATCGGTCGGCGGGCGGCGATGCTTGCGCCTTTGGCGCTCGGCGGCTGCGGTCTTTGGGACTCATGGTTCGGCGAGCACAAGACCCCGCTCGCCGGCAAGCGCGAGCCGATAGCCGCGTCACGCGGCGGCCTGACCGTGGACGAAGGCGTGCCGAAGGTCGTGCTGCCACCGCCGGTGCGCAATGCTGCCTGGCCGCAGGCCGGTGGCAATCCCGCGCATTTCATGGGACACCTCGCGACCGGTGTGCAGCTCGCCGAGGCGTGGAGCGCAGATATCGGCGCCGGAGGCGGCTACAGGCGTAAGATCATGGCGCAGCCGGTCGCGGCCGATGGCACCATCTATGTGATGGATTCCGACGCCGTCGTGTCGGCCTACAGCATCGCCAATGGTTCCCGGTTGTGGCGCTTCGACACCAAGCGCGATGAGGACGACAGCACCAATGTCGGCGGCGGGCTCGTGGTCGATCAGGGAACGCTCTACGCGGTCAACGGCCTGGCTGAGCTGGTGGCACTGGACGTCGCGAAGGGCACGGTGCGCTGGCGCACCCTGATCGGTGCTCCCGGCCGCTCCGCGCCCACACTGGTGGAGGGGCGGCTGTTCCTCACCACGATCGAGGATCGCCTGCTGGCACTCACCAGTGAGAATGGCCGGGAACTCTGGAACCACCAGGCAACCAATCCTACCACGAGCGTCCTTGGCTGTCCGGCCCCCGCCTATGCGGATGGGCTGGTGGTCGCCGGCTTCGGCTCTGGTGAACTCACCGCGTTGCATGCCGACAGCGGCACGGTGGTGTGGTCCGACAATCTGGCCACCGCGGTACGTTCTGGCAGCCTGGTGGATTTCGCGGCGATCCGCGGCCTGCCGGTGATCGACCAGGGCCGTATCTACGCCATCGGCATGGGCGGCCTGCTGATCGGCAACGACTTGCCCACCGGTCGCCGTCTGTGGGAGCGCGAGGTCGCCGGAGAGGATCACCCCTGGGCCGCCGGTCCCTGGCTGTTCATCGTTTCGCTCGATCAGAAGATGGCAGCGGTAAACCGCGACGATGGCCGTATCGCCTGGGTGACCCAATTGCCCCGCTGGGACAACGAGGAAAAGCAGAAGGATCCGATCACCTGGTGGGGGCCGTTGTTGGTCGGCGACCGTCTGGTGGTTGCCGGCACGAATGAGCAGGCTCTCGCGGTCAGCCCGTACACCGGTGACATCATTGGCCGGCAGCCGCTCTCCGGCGCCGCATCCCTCGGTCCGATCGTGGTCGAGGATACTGTCTTCCTGGTGACCGACGACGCCAGGCTGCTGGCGCTGCGCTGAGCCATGCTGCCGCTGGTGGTGATCGCGGGCCGGCCCAACGTCGGCAAGAGCACGCTGTTCAATAGGCTGGCCGGTAAACGGCTGGCTCTGGTGGCGGACACGCCTGGGGTAACGCGTGACCGCAAGGAGGCCGAGGCTCTGTTGCGCGGCCGCCAGGTGCGCCTGGTCGATACCGCCGGCCTTGAGGAGGCGGCGCCGGAAACGCTGGCGGGTCGATTGCGCGAGGGTGCCGGCGTCGCCACCGGCCTTGCCGACCTGGTGTTGTTCGTCGTCGATGCGCGTGCCGGACTGACGCCAGCCGATCGGCATTTCGCCCAATGGCTGCGGCGGCAGGGACGGCAGGTGCTGGTGGTGGCGAACAAGGCCGAGGGGCGCGCCAGCCAGCACTCGGTGCTGGATGCGTTTGCCTTGGGGTTTGGCGACCCGGTCGCGGTGTCCGCCGAGCACGGCGAGGGGATTTCAGATTTGATGTCGGAGATCGCCGATCGCCTGCCGCCGGATGCGGAACTGGAGCCGGCGGACGCCGCGCGTCCATTGAAGCTCGCCATTGTCGGACGTCCGAATGCAGGCAAATCGACGTTGCTGAACCACCTGGTTGGCGAAGAACGGATGCTGACCGGGCCGGAGCCGGGTCTCACGCGCGATGCGATATCGGTGCTGCTGCATGATCCCACGGGTTCGATCGAACTGGTGGACACAGCTGGGCTGCGGCGTCGCGCTCGGATCGACGCGCCGCTGGAAAAGCTGGCCGTCGGCGCGGCGATATCCGCCTTGAAACTTGCCGAGGTCGTGGTGCTGGTGATCGACGCCACCGATGGCTTGCACGATCAGGATCTGCACATTGCACAACTGATCGAGCGCGAGGGCCGTGCCTGTGTCCTGGCATTGAACAAATGGGACGCGGTGCCCGATCGGCAGGCGACCCGACGGGCGATCGGCGAGCGGCTGGAGTCCAGCCTCGCCCAGATGCGCGGCATCGCAGTGGTGACGCTGTCCGCGCTGACCGGCGCCGGCCTGCAACGACTGCTGCCAACGGTCCGGCGTGCCCACGAGGTCTGGAACACGCGCCTGCCCACCGCGGCACTTAACCGTTGGTTCGAACAAGCACTGGCGCGGCATCCGCCGCCGCTGGTCAGCGGCCGCCGGCTCAAACCGCGCTATATCACCCAGGCCAAGGCGCGGCCGCCCACTTTCATACTGTTCGGCACCCGCGCAGAGAAATTGCCGGACGATTACCAGCGTTACCTGGTCAACAGCCTTCGTGAGACCTTCGACCTTCCCGGCACGCCAATACGCGTGCAGCTACGCGGCACCCACAATCCGTTCGCCGACCGCTGACGCTAGGCCGGCGGAGCACCGCCCGGCACCCACAGCACCTCGTTCTTGCCGCCGTCGTTCAGCACGCGCGCCAGCACAAACAGATGGTCCGACAGCCGGTTGAGGTAACGCAAGAGAGCAGGCGTCACCGCCTCCAGCGCTGCAAGTCCCACCACGTCGCGTTCCGCCCGGCGCGCCACGGTGCGTGACAGATGCGCCTGCGCCGCCGTCGGTGTGCCGCCCGGCAGTACGAAGCTGGTAAGCTGTGGCAGCGTCGCGTTCATCGCGGCAATCTCGGCTTCCAGTCGCGCCACCAGCGCTTCGGTTATGCGCAGCCGATCGCCAGCCTCGCCCGGTACCGCGAGGTCCGCGCCGACATCGAACAGGTCGTTCTGGATGCGCGCCAGCATCGCATCTTCCGACATGCCGCGCGTCGCCACGCGCAACACGCCAATCGCGGCATTGGCTTCATCCACCGTACCGATCGCGGCAATGCGTGCAGCATCCTTGCGTACGCGCGCTCCATCGCCGAGCGATGTCTCGCCGCCGTCGCCGCCACGCGTCACCACCCTGTCGATCCGTACCATGCGACCGCCTAATTCAGTTTGAAGTGCATGCGCACCAGCATATCGAACGGCACCGGCTGGCCGTCCTTGATCGCCGGCAGAAAGTGCCAGAGGCTGACTGCATCGCGCGCCGTATCATCGAGTATCTGAAAGCCCGAGCTACCGGCGATATCCACACCGCGCGCCAGGCCGTCGGGCGAGACGTGGATCAACAGGTCAACCGCGCCCTGCTCGCCGCGCAGCACCGCCTCGGGCGGGTAGGGCGGCTGCCTGTTGTGGTATTTCGCATCGACGCTCGCAGGGATGACCTGCGGGCTTTCGAATGCCTCGGCAAACGTATTGTCGCCGGTACCTCCGAGCCGGATCACCGGTGCCTCTTGCACCGCTGGTACTGGCGGGACCGCGCTTGGCGGTTTGGGAACGCCGGGAACCGGTGCCGCCCGAGCCGGTGGCGGTGGCGGGGGCACGGACAGTGCGACATCCGTCTCGGCGTTGTCCGGTGGCGGCGGAGGTGGCGGCACAGGGACCGCCGCCGCTTGCGCCGGTTCGCGCGGCGCCGCCGGAATCCCCGCCCCCTTCGTCTGCACCAGCACCAACTCGACCGCGCCCAGCTTTTCGGGCGCGTCCTCGGGTGGTGGGCTGCGGTGGAACCCCACCATTACGCTGACCAGCAGCGTTGCATGCAGGACAGCCGAGACTGCGCCGCTGAGCCGCAGGCGGAGGCTTGTCCGGCGCCGCGCATGACGCCTGGCCGCCGGGTCTGCGTGAATATCGCGGAATGACGCGAGCACGAGGTTCACAGCACGCGAACGCCGTGCTGCTTCGCCTTCTCCTCGGGCTCGACATGGATCGTGATGGTCAGGTGCGGCATCTCCGCCCGCAACGTCTCTTCGACGTGATCACAGATGGCGTGCGATTCCGCCACCGTCATCGACCCAGGCACGACAAGATGGAATTCCAGGAATGTCTGCTTGCCGGTGTGCCGCATACGCAGGTCATGCGCCTCGATGGCGCCGGCGGCACTTTCACTGACCAGGTCGCGGATGCGCTGCACCACCGCCGGTTCTGGCGCTGCGTCCATCAGACCGCCGACGGAGTTCGAAATCATTGCCGTGCCCGACCACAGCACATAGACGCCCGTGAGGGCGGCAAGGATCGGATCCAGCGCCAGAAACCCAGTGAGCACCACCAGCCCGACGCCTATGACGATACCCACCGAGGTGACCACGTCGGTCAGCAGGTGCCGCCCATCCGCCACCAGGGCGGGGGAGCGCAGCCGCTTGCCGGTCCTGATCAGCAACGCTGACCAGGCGGCGTTCAGCACCGTGGCAAGCGCGTTCAAAGCCAGCCCCGGCCCCGGCTGGTCGAGCGGGTGCGGAACCAGCCAGTCCAGCCACGCGTGGTAAAAGATCGACAGCGCAGCAACGACGATCAGCACGCCTTCGATTACCGCCGCGAAGAATTCCGCCTTATCGTGGCCGTAGGTGTGGTTGGCGTCGGGTGGCCTGGCCGCCAGCCGCAGGGCGGCCAGCGCAATGATGCTTGCGGCGACGTTGACCGTGCTCTCCAGCGCATCGGAGAACAGCGCGGCGCTGCCGGTGATCCACCAGGCAACCCCCTTCATGAACAGCACGAGGCAGCCGAGGGCGATGCTGCCGGCTGCGATCCCTTCACCTCGGCTCAACGCCTGCCCCGTCCGCGCTCTCCGCGGGCGGGATAGCAGATGCCGGACGGTGCGTCAGCCTCGCGCGGCGTTCGCCTCGGCCGGCGTCCCCGGCATCCGGTGGTGGCGCACCCGGATCGGGTGCAGCGCGAACAACGCCAGCACCACCACCAGCATGTTCATTCCCGCGGCCGCCAGGAACACGGCTTCCCAGGAACCGGTCGCGGTTTTCAGGATATTGGCGAACGGCACCAGGAAGGCCGAGGTGCCCTTTGCCGTGTACAGCATCATCGAATTCGCCGTTGCATAGCGCGTGCCGAACAGGTCGGTGCAGGTGGACGGGAACAGGCTGAAGATTTCGCCCCAGGTGAAGAAGATCAGCGCGGCGCACACGACGAAGGCCCAGGGGCTGGTTCCGAACACCGCCAGCAGCCAGTAGCTCAATGCACCCAGGGTGAACGCCAGTGCCATGGTGTATTCGCGGCCGATGCGGTCCGACACCGCGCCGAAGAATGGCCGCGCCAGGCCGTTCATCACGTTATCGACCACCAGCGCGACGCTCAGTGTGGTGGCACCGAACAGGATCGTCGTCTTCGACAGCCCGAAGTCACTGGCAATCGGCGCAAGCTGTGCGGTCGCCATCAGTCCGCTCGACGATACCAGCACCAACATGAAGTACAGCAGCCAGAATGCCGGCGAACGCAGTACTTCCATACTGGTGTAGCTACGCGCGGACTGCGGGACCGCGGCGGTGCCGATCGTCGTCGGCACTGCTCCGGGCATTGGTCCGCGCAGCGTCTGCGCCACGATCAGAAGTACAATCGCCTGCACGACGCCAAACCAGAGGAACGCCGACTGATAGCCATAGCTGTCGATCACCAACTTGATCGGGATCACCGTCAGTGCCGCGCCAGCCCCGAAGCCCGCCGCTGTCAGTCCGACCGCAAGCCCGCGCCGGTCAGGGAACCACTTCACCGCGTTGCCGACGCATGTGGCGTAGATCGCGCCAGCACCTGTCCCGGAGATCGCGGCGCCGACATACAGCGCTTCCAATGACGTCGCGTAGGCATTGATCACCCATGCGATGCCGACGAGCACGCCGCCAAATGTGATCATCAGTCGCGGCCCTGTGCGCGGCCCGAGATGATCGACGATGTAGCCCTCGATTGGGGTCAGCCACGTCTCCGTGGCGATGAAGATGCTGAATGCAATCTGGATCTCGGCGATGCTCCATCCGTGCGTGACGTGCATCGGATTGACGAACAGCGTCCAGGCATATTGCAGGTTGGCGATCAGTACCATGCACAGCACGCCAAGCCACAGCTGCAACCAACGGTTGGCTCCCGGCGTGGCAGTCATGTTCCCCGACATTTCAGGTCTCCCGGTGATAACTTTGATTTTTGCTTATTTTCTCGTGCTGTGATGGTTCTGCTGCCGGATATACGATCCTTGCTGAAATCCGCAAGCGGGGAGGATCAGGTTTTCTCGAAGTCGATCCGCTCCACCACCGGCAGGTTCTGCAAATATCGGCGCAGGCAATCCAAGCCTAATTCCACCGCGCCCAGCCGTACCCATTCGCGTCCGCCCAGGATGCGCGAACGACGGAAGGCCACATCGTCCGCTGATGCGATCGCGATCCAGATCGTGCCGCCGAAGTCGATGCGGTCTGGCCCATCATCCAGGTCAATCAACACCGCGAGCGCATGTGTCGCGCCCGCGTGCGAGCGTGCCGCCCTCGCCACCGCTTCGGTCGTTTCCTGAGTCAGTTCCACCAGCGGTGTGCCGGCGAAATCCAGCGCCTTGTGCAGCACATTGCGGTCGCGCACGGTGACCCCGCAGCGCAGCACGTGTTCGGCGCCAGGAAGATGGCCAAGCCGCGCGGCGATCTGACCGCTGGTGAAGGTCTCCACCACGGCGAGCGTCGCGCTGCGCTGCGTCAGTTCCGCCAGCACCACACCCTCCAGCGACTTGTCATCTTCCGCCAGGATGAAGTTGCCCAGCCGCTTCCGTACTTCCGCCTGCACCGGTTCCAGCTTGCGGCGTACATCGTCCATGTCCGCCCCGCGCACCGTGAGCTTGGTCTCCAACTGCGGATAGTGCGCGCGGAAGCCCAGCTTCACGCTGCCGTCCGGCACCAGCTCCTCGACGCCGGCCAGCAGCGCATCGACATGTGATTCTCCCAACCCGTACGAATGAAACCGCTTGAGGTATATCGTCGCCGGCTCACCGCTGCGCGCGAGCAGGCGCGGGATCACCTGTTCCTCCAGCATGCGGCGCAGTTCGCGCGGTACGCCGGGTGTGAAGAAAAACCGTGCCTTCCCGATATCCAGTGCGAAGCCGCATGCTGTGCCAATCGGGTTATCGATCATCTCCGCCGTGGATGGCAGCATTGCCTGCTTGCGGTTGTTCGGCGGCATGATACGGCTGCGCTTGGTGAAGAAGTCCTCCATCGTCACCAGCCACTCTTCGTTCAGCACCAGCTCGACGCCGGCCGCCTGCGCCGCGACCTCCTGCGACAGGTCATCCACCGTCGGTCCAAGTCCGCCATTGACGATGACCGCGTCGGCGCGTTGCGACGCCAGCTGGAAGGCCTGTAGCAACGCTTCCCTATCGTCGCCCACCGTGGTGCCCCAGTGCACGGAAAGCCCGGCATCCTCCAGCTTCTGGCTCATATAGCTGAAGTTGGTGTTGACGATTTTGCCGGTGAGCACCTCGTCTCCCGTGCAGATGATCTCGATGCGCATGGCGTTTCCTGCTGTTCGGCGTGGAACCGTATCCTGTGCGCGATGTCTGGGGCGCGTCCAGACGGCTTGTCATGTATACGTTGCGCACCGGCTATCGATGCCGGTATGCATCCCTGCAATCGGGAACGAAACATCACCGGATTCCGGGAAGGCCACGGTTGACGCAAGGGAGGCGGCTGCGATGGCTGACACCAGGGTCCTGACCAGTGACGAGGCGTTTCGCCAGGAACTGGATGAGATCGAACGCCGCCGGGCGCTGCGCTCCCCCGCGGATATCCAGCACAAAGCCGATAGAAGCGAGACACTGGATCAATGCTCGCGCCGGCTGCGTCTTGCTGCACTCTGTCTTTCCGGCGGCGGCGTGCGCAGCGCGGCCTTCTGTCTCGGTGTGCTGCAGGCGCTCGCGGAAAAGCGTCTGCTGCGCGAGTTCGATTATCTGTCCACGGTGTCCGGCGGCGGCTTCATCGGCGGCTGGCTGCAAATGCTCATGCGTGATGGCGGCGGCATCGACGATGCCGAGACGAAGATCGCCCGGTTGCGATCGCCGCCGCTGCGGCGCCTGCGCGGCTATACAAATTACCTGACGCCACAGACCGGACCGTTCTCGGCCGATACCTGGGCTGCCATCGTCCTGTACTTGCGCAATCTGCTGATCAACTGGGCCGTCTTCGCGCCGTTGTTCCTGCTGCTGACGCTGGTGCCGATTTTCTATCGCACCTTCATCTGGGGCGTGAGGACTTCGCCGCGGGTGAACCTGGTCATGCTGGTGGTGGCAACCGCTGGACTGCTGCTCGCGGTGTATCGGGCCTGCAATCTGGTGCCGAGTTATATCCGCGCCTACGCCCAGGCGCGGTGGATCGTCTGGACGATTGTCGTGCCCGCACTGGGCTGGACCCTGGTGGTTCCCAGCATCGTCGACTACGGACTGGCCCAGGCGACGTTGTGGCCGGCAAGCGTCAGCGGTCATCTACTGAAGGTCTGGCTGCTGCCGGGGATTTATTTCGTTGTGATGCTGGTGGGATATGCACTGGCCTGGTGGCGGCAGACGCGCGGCAGAACCAAGGCGATCAGCTTGTTCTCGCTTAACAAGTGGCCGTGGTGCGGCGCCAGTCTGGGCTCGGCCCTGATGCTCGGCCTCGTGCTGTACCTGGCCGAAATGGCGCTGCCGATAACGCACTCGCCGCCGCCTTTCATCGTCGATACCGAGACAGCGCTGACGGTATATGCACCCCTTGTGGTGGCGATTGTCTATCTGTTGCAGACAGCGCTGTTCGTGGGGCTGCGGCGAGGCGATCCCAACGTCAGCCTCGACCGTTACGACCTGGACCGCGAATGGCTCGCGCGCGTCAGCGGCCTGATCCTCCGCGCCGCCGTCTGCTGGACGGCGTTTGCGTTCTGCTGCCTCGTCCTGCCAGTGCAGATCCAGTTGGTGCGCGACGGCGACTGGAGTGCCGCGCGCATTGCCAGCGCCGGGTCGCTGACGCTCGCAGTCGGTTCGTTGGCTGCCTGGCTCGGCAAGATCGCGCCGACCGCGCAAAAGTTGATCGAGGACATCGGCGGTTGGAGCAAGGTGCGATACCGGGCTCCTGATGCGCTCGCCGTCGTGTTCGCGATCGTGCTGCTGATGGTGTTCGGCAGCGTCGAACAGTCGGGCCTGGGGCAGCTCCAGACCGCAATCAGCGATACGGGGCCGATCTGGCTGCCTTTCGTGCTGCAAGCAGCGCTGGCAGCGGTATTGGTGATTGCCCTGGTTCTGTCGGGCCGCGTCAACGTCAACCGGTTCTCGATGCATGCCGTGTATCGCAATCGGCTGACACGCGCATTTCTTGGTTCGGCGCGACCGTCGCGTCATCCCGACCCGTTCACCGGCTTCGATCCCGACGACAATCCGTCGCTGGCTGAGTTGCGAGACGTGCAGGGTCCGCTTCCTGTCATCAACATCGCGCTCAACATCACGGCGGGCACCAACACCGCCTGGGCCGAGCGCAAGGCAGCGTCGTTCACCGCGACACCGCTGGTCTGTGGCAGCGCCGTTTTGCAGCGGCGAAGCGGCAAGCAGTCGGTTGAGCAGGATGCCAAGGGTGCGTTTGTCGCCACCGGCAGCTTTGCCGGAGTTGAAGCCCGTAGCGCGCGGCGACAGGTCAACAAGGGGCCGACGCTGGGCACCGCATTGACCGTATCCGGCGCTGCGGTCAGCCCCAATTGGGGCTATCATTCGTCCCGGCTCACCGCCTTCCTGATGACCTTGTTCAATGTTCGTCTTGGCGTCTGGCTGCCAAACCCAGCGACCGCGGCTCTCGCGGACCTGACGCTGGCCAAGCCGCGCAACTCGCTGCTGGCGCTGATGAGCGAACTGATCGGGCGGACCACCGACGCAAGCCAGGCCATCTATCTGTCCGACGGCGGGCACTTCGACAATCTTGGCCTCTACGAGATGCTGCGCCGGCGTTGCACCACCATCGTCGTCATCGACGCAGATACCGATCCTGGTTGCGCCATGTTCGATCTCGGCGACGCAATCCGCAAGGCGAACATCGACCTGGGCGTTACGGTCACGATGCATGAGCCGATGCGCATTTACGCCCGTACTCGCATCGAGAGTGACACGACCCTTCATCCGGTCGGCATCGCAACGGGCACAATACGGTACCACGACGACCTGACCGGCACGCTGCTTTACGTAAAGCCGAGCCTGTTGCCGGCGATTCCTGCTGAGGTGCGCGCCTATGCCACGCAGAACGCTGCCTTCCCGCACGAACCGATCACCGATCAGTGGTTCTCTGAGAAGTCAGTTCGAAAGCTATCGCGGCTTGGCCGCGTGCCAGTTGGGCATGCTCACAGCGGCAATGGAGAACGATACGCTCGACGGTTTGCTTGGCGCGGCACGCAGCATCCTGAGCGGGTCACCGCCGGCCGCGGCTGCCGCCGGTCGAGCCGAACTGGTCAGATGAAGTTGGTCCCGCCGTTCAGCTGAACCGTCTGCCCGGTCATGTACTCATTGCCGATAACCATAAGCACGGCCTGCGCCACTTCCTCCACCGTTCCCATCCTTCCCAGCGGGATCCGCGCAACATACTGGTCGCGCCGCGCATTCATCATGTCGGTATCGATCAGCGAGGGTGCCACCGCGTTGACTGTGATGCCCTCCTTAACCAGCCGCGCCGCGTAGCCACGCGTCAGTCCCTCCATGCCCGCCTTCGAAGCGTTGTAGTGCACGCCGATACCGCCGGCGGCGCGAGCCGCGCCGGACGATATGTTGACGATGCGGCCCCAATGCCGCGACCGCATGTTCGGCAGCACCGCCTGCGTGCACAGGAAAGCAGACTTCAGGTTCACCGCTATTGTCCGATCGAAGTCCTGTTCCGTCAGGTCATCGATACCGCGGATGATCGCGGTACCGGCGTTGTTCACCAGTACATCGACCCCGCCAAGTTCAGTTTCGATGCGCTGCATCATGCGGGTGACTGCCACGCTGTCGGACACGTCGGCCCTTACCGCGATCGTGCGGCGGCCCATCGCATGGACGCCGGCTGATACCTGCTGTGCTTCGGCCTCGCGCTCATGGCAGTTCACCGCGACATCGGCGCCAGCCGCAGCCAGTGCCAACGCAACCGCCCGGCCGATGCCACGCGATCCACCGGTGACCAGGGCGACGCGGTTCGTAAGGCCAGGGACCAGCTCCATATGCTTGTCCCCGGATCAGTCCAGAGCCCGGCGCGCGCTTTACTGCGCCGCTGATGCCACCAGCACCGGATCGGTCCGATATTCCTCGGGAAACAACCGCTGCAGGGATTTGATCTTCGGCAGGTCGTTGTAGACGATGTACGAATTGGTCGGATGCTGCGTCAGGAAATCCTGATGGTAAGCCTCGGCTGGATAGAACGGCTTATCCATCTCGATCTTCGTGACAATAGCTGTGCCAAATACATGTGCCGCATCCAGCTGAGCGATATAGGCCTTGGCGACCTTCGTCTGTTCCGCATCGGCGGGAAATATTGCCGAGCGGTACTGGGTGCCGATATCCGGTCCCTGCCGGTTCAGCTCGGTCGGATTGTGCGCGACCGAGAAGTAGATCTGCAGGATCCGCCCGTAGCTGATCCGCCGAGGATCGAACGTGATGCGGACGGATTCCGCATGACCCGTTGAGCCGGTCGAAACCGTCTCATACTCCGCCGTATCCTTGGCACCGCCGGCATAACCGGAGACCGCGCCGGTCACCCCGACGACGTGCTGGAACACGCCCTGCACGCCCCAGAAGCAGCCGCCGGCAAGCACCGCCGTCTCGGTGGCCGTGCCGCTCGCGCTTTCATCCGTCGCAGGAGCAGGCACGACGCGCGCCACCTCGGCGCGGACAGGCATGGCCATGGTCATCGCGGCGGCAATTGCCAGAGCAAGGTGGCGGGTCATAGGTCGATCCCCTTCGGACACCGCGCCAATATAGTGTCGCCCAGGCGCGGTGTCGCCCACCCACCGGTTGGGGTCAGTCGGTCTTGATCCACACCGACTTGACGTTGAGGTACTCTTCCAGGTGCTGCACGCCCGACTCCACGGCCGTAGCCGCTCATTTTGTAGCCGCCGAACGGCACGGCGGGATCCATCGCCTGATAGCAGTTGATCCATACCGAACCGGCGCGGATTCCCTTCGCCAACCGGTGAGCCTTGCCGACATCACGGGTCCATACGCCGCTGCCCAGTCCGAACTGGGTCTTGTTGCCGCGTTCGATCACCTCCTCGATGTCGGTGAACGGAATGGCGGAGATCACCGGCCCAAAAATCTCCTCCTGCGCGATCCGCATATCGTCGCGCACATTGGCGAAGACCGTCGGGGGCACGAAGTAGCCCTTGGCCAGCGCGCCTTCGGTCAGACGCTCGCCGCCTGACAGCGGGCGAGCGCCTTCCTGGCGGCCGATCGCCAGATAGCCGGTGACGCGCTTGAGCTGCTCCTCGGAGACCAGCGGACCGACCTGTGTTTCCGGATCACGTGCCATCGCCGACGCGCAGTGTCTTGCTGAACTCGGCGACACGGCCGACGAACTCGTCGTAGATCTTACGTTCGACGAACAGCCGCGTCCCGGCGCTGCAGATCTGCCCCGAGTTGGCGAACACCGCCATGCCGGAACCTGGCACCGCCTGATCCAGATCGGCGTCGGCGAACACGATGTCGGGCGACTTGCCGCCGAGTTCCAGCGACACGCGCTTCAGGTTGCCGGCCGATGCACGAATGATCGATTGCCCAGTGAGATGCGATCCGGTGAACGCGACCTTGTCCACGTCCAGTGCGAGGCGAGCGCCGCGCCGGCGGTTTCGCCATAGCCCGGCACGACGTTCACCACGCCCGGCGGCACGCCTGCCTCCAGGCACAGTTCCGCCAGACGCAGCGGCGTCAGCGGCGCTTCCTCGGCGGGCTTCAGCACCACGGTGCAGCCGGTCGCCAGCGCGGGCCCGATCTTCCAGATCGATGCGGTCAGCGGGCCATTCCAGGGAATGATCGCACCGACGACGCCGACCGGTTCCTTCAAGCGTGAACGACACGTATTCGCCCGGCAGTGAGTTGTCGATCGTCTCGCCATGCAACGCGGTCGCCATGCCGGCATAGAACCGCAGCATGCCGAGCGCGCGCTGGCGGTTGTTGCGCGTGCGGGTGATCGGCGCACCCATGTCCAGCGTATCGAGTGCGGCGAACTCCTCGATGTCGCGCTCCACCAGTTCGGCAAGCTTCAGCAGCAGGCGCTGCCGTTCCGCCGGCTTGAATTTGCTCCACGGGCCGTTGAATGCGGCGCGTGCGGCGGCCACCGCGCGATCGATGTCTTCCGCGTCGCCCTCGGCGACGTGCGCCAGTATTTCGCCGGTTGCCGGATTGCGCGTCTCGAACGTCTTGCCGGAAGCAGCTTCCAGCCACTTGCCACCGATCAGCATGCGCTTTGCCTTGCCGTCCAGGTAGGGATGCACGTCGGTCATCACGTTCATTGCTGGCGCTCCTTATCGCTATTCCCAAATGTATATAGCGTTTCGCGCCGGCCGTGTCCACGCGACCGCCGGCATGGCATGCCGACTATGCGTGCGTGGTGCGCTCCGGCTTCAGATCGATCAGCGGCGTACCGTCCAAGCAGTCCAGTCCGCGCACGCGCAGCGTGGTACCTTCCACCGCGACCAACTCTACCAGCGACGAGGCAATCGGATTGGGCCGAACCGGCGAGCGTAACGCGAAGGTGCCCGTTGTCGTACCCGTGCGGTATGGCGTCTGCAGCACAAGATCGCGCCGCGACCAGTGCATCCAGTACAGCACCTGAATCCGCTTGTGCTTTTCGATATCGGTCAGCGCCGCGCGCCAGCGTTCATCGACCACAATCGCGCAAACTGGCCCATCCGGTTCGCCACGCTTTGGACATTCGCTGCGTTCGCGCCAAGGCGTGCGGATGGTGCCGATAAAATACACCCCGGCATCGGTCGTGGCTGGCAGTGCAACCGTGACTTCGCCGGGGCGCAAACCGCTGGTGTCGTCGCTCATCGGTGCAGAGTGCCGGGAACGGCGACACCAAGTCCAGCCGTCACAAGGCGGCGGTCACCGCCTTGACCTCGGTGTAGTTGTGGAAGACTTCCTCGCCCATTTCGCGGCCCCAGCCTGACTGCTTGTAGCCACCGAACGGCAGCGACGCGTCGAACACGTTGTGGCAGTTGATCCACACCGTGCCGGAGCGGATGCGGCTCGCCAGCTTGTGCGCCGTGCCGCCGTTGCGCGTCCATACGCTCGCCGCCAGGCCGTAGATCGTGTCGTTCGCCTGCTTCGCGATCGCATCGAGATCATCGTCGCTGAACGGCGTTGCGCACACCACCGGTCCGAAGATCTCTTCCTTGATCACCTTCATGTCCGACGTGGTGTTCTCCAGCACCGTCGGCTGCACAAAGTAGCCCAGGTTGCCGACCCGGCTGCCGCCGACGGCAATCTTCGCACCAGACTGCCTGCCGTCCTCGATATAGCTGGTGACACGGGCGAACTGCTCGTCCGACACCAGCGGTCCCATTTCGGTGCTCGGGTCGAGGCCGGGCCCGACCTTGATCTTGCCGGCGATGTCAGCAACTCCCGCGACCACCTTGTCGTAAACCGACTTATGCGCGTACAGCCGCGATCCCGCGCAGCAGCACTGGCCGTGGTTGAAGAAGATCGCGTTCGCCGCACCGCTGATCGCCAGCTCCAGATCGGCGTCCGGCAGAATGATCGCCGGCGACTTGCCGCCAAGCTCCAGCGACACCTTCTTCAGGTTGCCTGCCGCCGCCTGCACGATCAGCTTGCCGACCTCGGTCGATCCGGTGAACGCCACCTTATCGACATCGGGATGCGCGGCGAGCGCGGCACCGGCGGTTTCGCCAAAACCAGTGAGCACGTTCACCACTCCCGGCGGTACACCGGCTTCCTGAATCAGCTCTGCCAAGCGCAGCGCTGTCATCGGCGTCTGCTCCGCGGCCTTCAGCACCACAGTGCAGCCGGCAGCCAATGCCGGGGCGATCTTCCACGCGGCCATCAGCAGCGGGAAGTTCCACGGAATGATCTGGCCCACCACGCCGACGGGCTCGCGCATGGTGTAGGACAGATATTCGCCAGGCAGCGACAGCGACAATTTCGAACCGGTGATCTTGGTCGCCCAACCGCGCCATATAGCGGAACATATCCACCGCCAGCGGCAGATCGGCGACGCGGGCAACAGCGTATGGCTTGCCGTTGTCGATCGATTCCAGCTCGGCGAGTTCCTCAAGATCGCGCTCGATCAGGTCCGCTATGCGCCAGAGAATACGGCCACGTTGCGATGGGCTGACCTTGCTCCAGCGGCCTTCGTCGAATGCGCGGCGCGCCGCCTTCACAGCCAGGTCGACATCCGCCTTGTCGCCTTCCGGCACGTTGCCGATAACCCCACCGGTCGCGGGATTGTACACCGCGAACGTCCTGCCGGACACTGCCGGGAACTAACTTTCCATCGATCAGCATCAAGGGATTTCGGCTTAGGAAGCCTGTCGAATGCCGCAGCCGCGGGTCGAGCGCGATCGTGTCCATATACGTTCCTCCTGCCAAATTGCCGGCCCTTGGCAAACCCCGTCCTTTGGGCCAGTATCGCTATATCCACACACATATGGCGTCGCGAAGCGAGTCCGCGACGAGGAAGGTGCGGGGAGACAGTGATTCGTGAGTGCGGCAGGTCCCTTCATCGCGATCAGAAGCAATTCGCAATCGCCACGGCCGCTTGACGTCGCAGCAATACTGCCGTCGCTGGTGACGCGCGACGAGATCCCAATGGTCGCCGGACCAGCGCGCCGCACCAGGATCTGGGAGTTCAACACCAACCTGCACTGCTCGATCATCGGCACGTGCTTGTCCACCGGCGAGCTTCGTCAGGTGCTGCGCAAGCTGGGCGCCGTTTCGCCGGACAGCACCGACCATGAATTGCATGGTGCCGCGGTGAACCTGGCCGCACGGCATGACAAGGCCGCGAAACTGCTGAACAAGGCACTGGACGAACACCACCGCCTGCCGATCAATCAGTTCGCCAAGGTGAAGACCGAGGACGAAGTTCGCGCGCTCTGGCGCGAAGCGGTGCGGCGCGGCGAAGTGCCAGGCGCGTATTGGGCCGCGTTGACTCACCCCGCCGCGACGCCGGCAATAATCCGTGATGCGTTTGGCGAAGTGCATATGCTTTCGCACCTGGTTGGTGCCGCCAATCGCGCTGATATCCGCCGCCTCTGTCAGTTGGAAGCTGACAACGGCGCATTACGCGCGCAGCTGGAGCGGCAACAGGCGGCGTTGCGAGACGCCGTCGTCACGCGCGATGACACCATCCAGCAATTGCGCCAAGCGCTCGCCCAGCGAATCGCAGCGGAGCCGTGTATTCCCGATGACAACAGCGGCGTACTGCATCAGCTTGTTGCCGACCTGGAACGCCGCCTTGCCGGCGAAACGCGGCGCAACGCCGCTTTGGAGGCGCGGCTGGCCGCCGCCCGGACCGCTACCGCCGAGCAGCAATGCGCACGCGCGCTCGCCGAACGCGAAACGTGTGTGTTGCGCGACGAACTCGAACTGCTGGAGGCGTCGTTGACCGTCTGCGCCGGCGGCGACACATCGCTGCCGCGGCTCAACGGCCTTATTGTGCTCTACGTCGGCGGCCGGCAGAATCAGGTCACGCACCTGCGCGCCGCCGCGGAACGTTCAGGCGCAGCGCTGCTGCACCACGATGGCGGTGTCGAGCATCACCTCAACCTGCTGGCAGGACTTGCCAGTCAGGCGGATGTTGTTGTCTTCCCGGTGGATTGCATCAGCCACCATGCGGCGCAGGTGGCCAAGCAATTGTGCCGCCAGACGGGCAAGCGATTCCTGCCGCTCCGCTCGGCCAGCGCCACGTCGCTTCTTGCGGCGCTGCGCCGCCCGGAGGTTACCGGCCTTGCCGAGGCAGCTGACTGATCAGACGCCCACCATCACGTCGGACGCCTTGATCACCGCTGTCGCCTTCATGCCCACCTTCAACCCGAGTTCTTCGGAGGCCTCATTGGTGATCGATGCGGTAATCGTCACCGTCGGCGATACTTCGATGGTGACATGCGTTGTCGTGGCACCTGGCTTCACCGTCTTGATGGTGCCGCCGATCTGGTTACGGGCCGAAAGCTTCATGATGAGGTCCTCTTGATTGGTTGGTCACTTGTCGGCGCAGGCCCGGTGCAGCGCGAGCAGATGGCGTCGCGCGGCATGCGCCGTATCCAGCTCTATAGCACGATAACGCTCCACCACCGCCTTGCCGGCGCGGGTCAGCACAGCGCCGCCGCCGCCGCTGCCGCCGGCCGCAGTCTCAACCACGGGAGTGCCCAAAGAATGATTGAGATCCTCGACCAGTTCCCAGGTACGGCGATACGACATGCGCAACACCCGGCCGGCCGCGGAGATCGAACCGGACCGGGCAATTTCCTCGAGTACCAGCCACTTTGCCCGGACCGATACGTGCGCCACACGCCAGGTCGAGCCTGATGCTCAACCGGTCGCTCTTGGCGACGGCGTTGGCCGGATCCGTTTTTCGCTTCGCCATCCCAGCTCGTCTCCCCGCTACCCCTAGCGTGACATGCACCCCCGAGTCCGGCAATTGTTCCGGGTGCCTCTTGTCGCTATGTGCCTCGGGCTATACCGTCTGCCACGCAACCGGGAGAAGATCCGTACGATGCGCTTTTTGCTGGTACTATGCCTGCTGCTTGCCCCACTCGCGGCGCGTGCGCAGGAACTGACGGTGTTCGCCGCCGCCAGCCTGACCGACGCGATGAAGGACATCTCGGCACAGTGGCAAAAGGCCGGACATCCCGCACTGCGCATGTCGTTCGGCGCCAGCTCAACGCTCGCGCGGCAGATCGAGCAGAGCGCGCCAGCCAATCTGTTCGCCTCGGCCGACGAGAAGTGGATGGACTACCTGGCGGAAAAGCATCTCATCGTGGCGGATACGCGCAAGGACCTGTTGGGCAACGACCTTGTCCTGGTGGTTCCCGCCGACAAGCCGCAGCACGTCACCATCAGTCCCGGCTTCAACATGCTGGCGCTGCTCGGCCCGGACGGCCGTCTGGCCACCGGCGATCCCGCCCATGTTCCGGTGGGCATCTACGCCGAGCAGGCGCTGAAGAAACTCGGCATGTGGGATGCGGTTTCGCCGCGCATCGCGCGTACCGACGATGTGCGCGCGGCGTTGCTGCTGGTTGAGCGCGGCGAGGCACCCGCCGGCATCGTCTATGCCACTGACGCCGCGGCATCGAAGTCGGTGATGGTGGCCGGAACCTTCCCTGCCAACAGCCATGATCCGGTGTCGTATCCGTTCGCCATCATCAAATCCGGCGATACGCCAGAGGCGCGCGCGCTGATGACCTATCTCGCCGGCCCGGATGCCCGCGCAATCTTCGACAAGCGCGGCTTCAAGGTGGAATAGCTGCATCTTACAGCGGAGGAATGGCAGGCTGTCCGCCTGACGCTCGCCGTTGCCGCGCGCGCCGTCAGCATCGGGCTGCCGCTGGCCGTGCTGACGGCCTGGGTCCTCGCGCGTTATCGTTTCTTCGGCCGCCCGGTGCTGAACGCGCTGGTGCATCTGCCGCTTGTCCTGCCCCCTGTTGTGACCGGCTGGCTGTTGCTGATTGTGTTCGGTGTTCGCGGCCCCGTCGGATCGCTGCTCAACGACTGGTTCGGCGTGCGGCTGGTTTTCACCACCGCCGGTGCGGCACTCGCTGTCGGGGTCATGACGTTCCCTGTCATGGTGCGTGCCGTCCGTCTCTCGCTGGAATCCGCCGACCGGGGACTGGAGCAAGCGGCGCGAACACTTGGTGCGGGTGCGTTCGACCGGTTCTTCAACGTCACGCTGCCGCTGGCTTCACCCGGAATTCTGGTTGGCGGCGTTGTCGGCTATGCGACGTGTCTTGGTGAATTCGGCGCCGTCATCACCTTCGCTGCCAACATCCCGGGCGAGACACAAACATTGCCGTTGGCAATCTACACAGCATTGCAGATTCCCGGCGGTGAATCGAAAGCCGCCGAGCTTGCGATGGTGTCGGTGGTGCTCGCGCTGATTGGATTGTTGTTATCGGAGTGGCTCTCCAAACGGTTGAACGCAATGCTCGGCCGATGAGCCTGTCCGTGGTAGTGCGACACCGGTTCCCGTCAGTTCGCATGAACCTGGCGTTTGAAGTACCGACACCCGGCGTCACGGTGTTGTTCGGTCCCTCCGGTTCGGGCAAGTCCACCATCATCAACGCCGCCGCGGGGCTGTCGCGTCCGGATGAATGCCGGGTGGTCATCGATGGCCAGGTGCTCAGCGACACAGCATCCGGTTCCTGGCTGCCGCCGGAGCGGCGGCGCATGGGTCTGGTGTTCCAGGACGCCCGGCTGTTTCCGCACATGACTGTTGCAACCAACCTGCGCTTCGGACTGCGCCGCGCGCCCGCGGGGCCGATCGGCTTCGACGATGTGGTCGAGTTGCTCGGTATCGGAAGCCTGTTGCCGCGGCGCCCGCATACGTTGTCGGGCGGAGAACGCCAGCGTGTCGCGATCGGCCGGGCATTGTTGACGCAGCCACACCTGCTGTTGATGGACGAACCGCTCGCCAGTCTGGATGCAGCTCGCAAGGCCGAGATTATGCCATATCTCACGCGGCTGAAGACGGCGATGAAGCTACCCGTCCTGTACGTGACGCACGCGTTCGACGAGGTCGCACAGTTGGGCGATTCGATGGTGTTGATCGAGGCCGGTCAGGTGATCGGCTGCGGCGCGCTGTCCGACATCGTGGTCCGCGCCGATCTGCCGTTGGCACAACGAGACGATGCAGGCGCGGTGCTGGCATGCCGCGTTGCCGCGCACGACGCCGCCCGTGAGCTGACCTGCCTGGAAGGTGCCGGCGCCAGCTTCCTCGTGCCTTTGCTCGCTTCGCCGATCGGCGCGGAACACCGGATCCGCATTCCCGCACGCGAGGTAATACTTGCTGGCAAGCGCCCCGACTCGATCAGCGTGCACAACGTCGTGGCCGGCAGTGTTCGTCGCATCGCGGACGATGCTACGCGCGGCTCGGTTCTGGTGGAGGTCGCATTGCCCGAGGGTGCGATCGTGTCTCGGGTTACCACGGACGCAATCGCCAGACTCGATCTGGCGCCCGGCAAGCCGGTTCTGGCGTTGATCAAATCAACTTCGATCGCGGTCATCGGCAACTGACCCACGCGCCGCAGCCGGTCATTCTCAACGCTCTGTATCGTGATCCAGTGTTTCGTTTACCAGGCGGAGGAGTTCATCTTTTCGGTACGGTTTGCGCAGGATGCGTGCGTTGGCCGCTCCCGCATTCGTCACTCCGGAAAAGCCTGTCGTCAGTAAGGTCTTCAACCCAGGGCGCAGCTCGAGGGCGGCGCGGACCAATGCGTAGCCATTCATCCCCCCGGGCATGACAATGTCGGTCAGCAAAAGGTCGATCTCCTCGGTGCTCGAGATCTTTTCAAGTGCAGTTCGGGGATCCGGCGCTTCCAGAACGCGATAGCCAACGTTACTCAACTGGCGGCACAGAACCTGACGCAATCCGCCACTATCCTCGACCACCAGGATCGTCTCCTTTCCGCCGAGTTCGGGTTGTGGCAGCGGCGCGGCTTCGACTGAAATGCGAGCCTCTTGCCCAGGCGGTAGGTAGAGCCGGAATGCGGTGCCCTCGCCAACCTCGCTATAGACGCTGATGTGTCCATCGGACTGCTTCAGAAAGCCGAACACCATTGAAAGCCCTAGACCTGTGCCCAGACCGGCTTCCTTGGTGGTGAAGAACGGTTCGAACACGTGCTCCAGCACCTCGGGTGGCATGCCTGTTCCGGTATCGTGCACCTCAACCAGGACGTAGTCGCCGGCCATAACGTCCGGATGCATTGACGCATAGTCCTCATCCAGGTGCGTATTGCTGGTGCTGATCGTCAGACGGCCACCGTCCGGCATCGCGTCGCGCGCATTGGTCGCCAGATTGGCGATGGCCGTTTCAAACTGAACCCGGTCAATCAACACTGGCCATAGATCGGTCGCCAGATGCAGATCGATGACGATGGACTCGCCCAGCGTCCGGCGCAGCAGCTCCACAATGACATCGATGATCTCGTTGACGTCACATTGCACGGGCGCCAATGTCTGGCGTCGCGCGAACGCCAGCATCAGACTGATGAGGTCGCCACCGCGCAACATCGCATCCAGCGCCCCCCGCGCCAGATCGTCGACCTCATGGTTGTTGCTTGACAGCTCGCGTAGCATGTCGAGGTTCCCGATGGCGATCGCCAGCAGATTATTGAAGTCGTGTGCCAGGCCGCCTGTGAGTTGCCCAACCGCTTCCATCTTCTGTGCTTGTATCAATTGCCGCTCAACGCGTTGACGCTTTTCAACTTCTGACCGGAGGGTCTCTGCGTCTTTCAGCCGCTGCTCCGTCTGCTGTCGCAGTGTGGCGGCTTCTGCGCGCATGGAGGTGGAAACCGCATCGACTTCCCGAATACCTGTTGCCGGAGGCAAAACCCGCTGATCTCCCGCTGCCAATGCCACAGCAAATCGCGACAGGCCGGTCACCGGTCGGGATATCGCACGGCCAATTGTCAAGGCGACGACACCGGCCAGCAGCAGCGTGCCTCCGCCGATCGCCAGCAATCGGATGAAGGACTGCCTGACTGGTGCAAACAGGACGTCACGTGGGATCGACACAGCTACCAGCCAGCCAGCCTGCTTCACTCGGCTGAATGCTACGTAGATCAAGGTACCGTCGCGCGCCTGCGAGTTGAACCACCCTTCGTCCCGGCCTTGGATCTGATTGAGAAAGTCAGCCGACGCCTTCAGCCCGATTACCCGCTCGGGATTGCGCGAGCGATAGATGACGGTCCCGTCGCGGTCGACCAAGCCAATGGTTTCCTCGGGTGGGAGAACTTGTTCCGCCACTACGGCTGCGATCGAGTTGAATATCTGCAGGCTTAGAACGTACGAGATCGTGCCATTGATCGTGACAGGTGAGCTGATGGTGAGATCATGGCTTCCCGTCCGCGCGTCGCTGGTCAAGTTGGAAACCCCGACCCGGCTGGTTTCAATCGCCCGGCTGATTGGTCTCTGATCCGACGGCGGGATCGGACCAAACGAGTCCGCTGTGCTCAACAGCTGCTGGCCTGCCGGATCATACAGCACGGCCGTCAGATTTTCGCCTCGCACTGATCCGGCCGCCTGATCATGAAATCCCGCCAGATCGCCGGTCTGCAGCAAGCGCGAACCGGCCAAGGCGAGAGACAATGACTGCAATGCCTTGATCTGGCGATTGAGATCGTTGGCGGCGCCGCTGGCGTCGTTCCGCACAGTTCGAGCAATCAGTTCCTGCTCGTCGCTTGCCGAGCGATCAACCAGCAAACCGCTGAACAGGAGCATAGGCAAGGCAGTGCTGACGACCAGCAAGACTAAATAGGTGTGGATCGAGAGGCTGGTGCGCATAAACCCTAAGGCACCGCAGCATTGGTTAGAAAATCGTGAAGATACGCGGACAGTCTGCCCTGTAGCCGCGTCACCTGAGCGGCAAGTCGTCGCGCCAACAGGCGGTCATGTGACCTGGCGCAATCTCGCGTAGTTGCGGCACACTGCGCGCGCATTCGGCGGTGGCAAACGGGCAGCGCGGATGCAACACGCAGCCGCTCGGCGGGTTGGCCGGGCTGGCAACATCGCCATGCAACAGGGCTGCACGCGGCGGTGCGCCCGGATCGGGTATCGGCACCGCCGCCATCAGCGCGCGCGTATAAGGATGATGCGGCGTCGCGTATAACTCGGCCGTTGGCGCGATCTCCATCACCCGGCCGAGATACAGCACCACGACGCGGTCGCTGAGATATTCCACCACCGCTAGATCATGGCTGATGAACAGCATGGTCAGCCCGCGGCGCATTTGCAGATTGCGCAGCAGGTTGATGATCTGCGCCTGGATCGACACGTCGAGCGCCGACACTGGCTCGTCCGCCACCAGGAAATCCGGCTGCAATGCAAGTGCGCGAGCGATGCCGATACGTTGACGCTGTCCACCGGAGAACTGATGCGGATAGCGAGTGAGTGAATCCTCCGGCAGTTCCACTTCTGCCATGGCCTGGGCAGCGCGCGCACGCCGCTCTGCGCGCGTGCCGATACCCTGGATGGCGAGACCTTCCACCAGGATTTCGCCCACCGTCATCCGAGGCGACAGGCTGCTGAACGGGTCTTGGAAGACGTACTGCATGCGGCGGCGCAGGGGTTTCAGTTCGCTCTGTGTCAGCCCGTGCAGCTCCGTGCCGGCGAACCGTATGGTGCCCGACGTGGGCTCGATCAGGCGCAAGGCGCAGCGTGCAATCGTGGTCTTGCCGCTGCCCGATTCACCCACGAGTCCGACGACCTCGCCGGCCGCGACATCCACTGAGACGTCTTCCAATGCATGCACCACCGGGCTTTGCCGCAGCAGGCCGCCGCCACCGAATTGCTTGGTCAGGTTCGCAATGCGCAGTAACGGCTCGGTCACAACTCGCTCCAGCGCAGGCAGCGCACGCTGTGATCCGGTGCCACCGTTTCAGCCGATGGCACGGCACGGCGGCATGCATCGATCGCCAATGTGCAGCGCGGCGCGAAACTGCAGCCGGTGGGTAATGCCGCCAGTCCCGGCACTGTGCCGGCGATGGTGGGCAAGGGGCGGTTCGTCTCGCGCAGCGTATGCGCTTCACCGAGCCGAGGCATGCAGCCAAGCAGGCCCCTGGTGTAGGGATGCCGCGGTCGCGCGAAAACTTCCGCGACCGGTCCAACTTCGACGATACGGCCCGCATACATCACCGCCATGCGGTGCGCCAGACCAGCGATCAGCGCAAAGTTGTGGGTGATGAACAGCATCCCCATGCCTAATTCCTGCTGCAACCGGCGCAGCAGCGCGACAATTTGTGCCTGGATGGTGACGTCCAGCGCTGTCGTCGGTTCATCCGCGATCAGCAGGCGTGGCCGGCATGCGAGTGCCACCGCGATCATCGCCCGCTGTCGCATTCCACCGGACAGTTCGTGCGGATATCGGCGCGTCTGTTGCGGGGCACCTGGCATGCCAACGCTGGTCAACACGGCGATAGCCTCGCGCGCGGCGTCATGACGCGAAAGATCGCGATGGATGCGCAGCGGTTCGGCAATCTGCTCGCCAATGGTCAGCAGCGGATTGAGGCTGGTCATCGGTTCCTGAAAGATCATGCCGATAGCGCCGCCGCGCACGTGCCGCATCTGCTCTTCCGGCAGAGTCGAGAGATCGCCATCCACCCCCGACAGTCGAATGCTGCCGCCGGCGATGCGGCCGGTGCGGCGCGGCAACAGGCGTATGATCGAAAGCGCCGTGATCGATTTGCCGCAACCTGATTTGCCAACCAGCGCCAGCGTCTCTCCCACGCCGACCTCGAGACTTACATCGTCCGCCGCGGTGAGCGTCATGCCGCGCGAGGCGATTTCGGTCCGCAGTCCGGCGACCTGCAGCAGCGACTCCATCTCAGCGCTCGCTGCTTGGGTTCATCGCCGCGCTCAATCCGTCGCCGATGAAGTTAATGGCGAGTTCGGTCAGCAGCAGTGCGATGCCGGGCGAAATCCATTCCCACGGATAGCGCTCCAGGACGACGGTCGAGCGTGCGGCATTCAGCATGTTGCCCCAGCTCGCCGCCGGTGGCGGGATACCCATGCCAAGAAACGACAGACCTGCCTCCGCCAGCACCGCCTGGGCAAGCTGCAACGTGGCGAATACGATGATGATATCGATGCAGTTGGGCAGTCCGTGGCGCAACAGTATGTGCCAAAACCCTGCACCCATGCCACGCGCCGCCACGACGAACTCGCGATCGCGCAGCTCGAGCAACCGCGCGCGCACGAGTTCGTGCCAGCACCGGCCACGACAGCAGCGAGATGACCACGATGGTTGGCGTGATGCCCTGGCCGGCGATCGATGCCAGTACCAGCAGCAGCACCACAGGCGGCAGCGTCATCGCCAGGTCGATCACCCGCATCGAGAGCGCGTTGGCGACCTGACCGCCGAGTGCGGCGATCGCACCGACGATGAAACCGATCAGTACGGTGATGGCGACCGCGGTGCCCGCGACCAGCAACGAGATGCGGCCACCTTCAAGCACGCGCGCCAGCACATCGCGGCCCACACCGTCGGTACCGAGCAGATGCGCCGCGCTGGGCGCCGCGTTGAGTGCCATGAGATCGATCGCATTCGGGTCAGTGGCGATGAACAGTGGGCGGAACAGTATCGGCAGCAGGATCGCCAGCAGCAGCACCAGGCCGATCATGCTCAGCCGGTTGCTAGCGAAGCGGCCAGCGGCCTGAATCAGCGGATGCGCACGCAGGTTCATTGCAGCGTGATCCGCGGATCGATTGTCGCATACAGCAGGTCGGTGAGCAGATTGATCAGCAGCACGAACGCGCCGATGACCAGCGCCGCACCCATGATCAGCGGGTAATCACGCGCCTCCACCGCATCGACCAGCAGAAGCCCCATGCCGGGCCAGTTGAATACGCTCTCGATGAAAATCGCGCCGCCGACCGCCGCGCCGATACTGGCGCCGAGCAGCGTCACCACCGGCAGCAAGGCGTTGCGCAGCGCGTGTTTGGTGATGACCAGGAATTCCGCCACGCCCTTGGCGCGCGCGGTGCGTACATAGTCCTGGCCGAGCACATCGAGCAGCGCCGCGCGCATGAACCGCAAGGTCATCGTCGTCTGTGCGACGGCAAAGATCGAGGCGGGCAGTATCAGGTGCGCCAGCACATCAGCCGCGGTTATCGGTATGCCGGGCGTGCTGAGGCCGCCGGCCGGCGCCCAGCCCAGCCGCACCGCGAACACGAACAGGCCAAGCAGCGCTGTCAGGAACGCCGGGGACGAAATACCGAACGCGGAGAACGCGCTCAAGGCGATGTCGGTAGCGCCGCCCTGGCGTACCGCGGCAACGATGCCCGCGGCCATGCCCAGGATAGTGGCGAGCAGCAACCCGGTTCCCATCAGCAGCAGTGTAGGCCAGGCACGTTGCGCCAGCAGGGTCGCCACCGGCGCGCGCTCATGCTGTGTTGAGTAACCGAAGTCGCCTTGGATAATCGCGGTTGCCCAGGTCGCGTATTGCACCGGAAGCGAGCGATCCAGCCCAAGCCGGTGACGCAGCGCCTCTACGTCGGTCTGGCTCATCGGCACGGTCGGATCGATATACGCGGCGACCGGATCGCCCGGCGTCAGCCTCAGCAGGCCGAACATCAGCATGCTCAGCGCGACCAGCATGAGGCAGGCTGCGGCGATCCGGCGGACGATGAAGCGGAGCACAGCGCCCTTTCACATCATGCGCGGCGGGCGCACTGGCAACACGCTAGAGCAAGATCAGCCTGATCGGAAACCACCGCGGACACTTCGTCATTGCGGGCAACGCGAAGCAATCCTGGGGTTGCCGCCCTGGTTTGCTTCGTCGCTCCGCTCCTCCCAATGAAACATGAGGAATGACTAAGTGAACTGCCAGGTCTCCGCCTTCTGGTCGTAGCCGCCTCCACTTGGCGCCGGCGTCCAGACGAAATTGGCGACGTTCGAGGTGATGACGCCGTAGCGCGTACCGACCCACATCGGCGCCCACGGCAGGTCGCGGTTGAACACACGCGCCACCGCCTGGAACTTGTCAGGACGCTTGGCATCATCCGCCTCGCCCAGCGCTGCCGTTAGCGCCGCATTCAGGTCAGCGTCGCGCACCCGCATGATGTTGGCACCATTCGGCGGGATCTGGCTCTCGTTGGTATACAGGCTGATCGCACCGCCATCCGGACCGTTCTGCGCGCCGGCATACACCAGTGGATACAGCGACAGGTCAGGCTTCGGCGCATAGACGATACCATTATAGGTCGCCACATCGACCGCGCGCGGCACCACCTGGATACCGACCTGCGCCAGCATCGCCTGCATTGCCGCCATCAGGTTCTCGACCAGCGGATTGTTGTAGTAGGTCAGGAATGCCAAAGGCTTGCTGCCGTTAATCTTGTTCCAGCCAGCCGCTTCGAGCAGTTGTTTCGCCGCGCCCGGATCATACGGATAGGCTTCCAGATCGCCCGGCGTGACCGGTTTGGCGATGTAGCAGGTGTTGGCCAGTTCGGCGGCGCCCTTCAGCACGGAACTGATCAGGGCCGGTCGGTTGATCGACTGCATCACCGCGCGCCGCACCCGCAGATCTTCCCATAAGCCGGTCGCGTGGTTGAACCCGATATAGTTCAGCACCCAGGAATTGCCTGGAATGACGCGGAACCGCTTGTCGTCGTGGAAGCCCTGCGCCTCATCAGCCTCGACATAGCTGAACTGGATTTCGCCGGCGCGCAGTGCGTCGACGCCGTTGGCAGAATTGCGGAAGTATCGATTGATCACGCCATCCAGCTTCGGCTTGCCCCTGCGATACGCCGGATTGGCCTTCAGCTCGACGAACTGGTCAGTCTCGTAACGCACGAAGCTGAACGGACCCGTTCCAATGGGCGTCTTCGACCACCAGGGATTGCGGTCCAGCCCATCACGCGGCAACGGCTCCAGCGCGTGCTTCGGCAGCATCATCAGCTTGGTCAGCATGTCGAGCAGCGCGCCATTCGATTTGCTGAGTTCGAATATGGCTGTCTGCGGGTCGGGTGTGCTGACCGTTACCACGTCGCCAAGCCGCGAGCCGAAAATCGAACCGGAGTGTGAATCCTTGGCCAGCTCGACGGTGAATGCGACGTCGGCGGAGGTGAAGTCCTGTCCGTCGTGCCACTTCACGTTCGGCAGCAGATGGAAGGTGTAGCGTGTCTTGTCGGCGTTCGACTCGATGCTCTGCGCCAGCGAACCGTTGATCTTTTCCATTGACGGGTCGTACAGCACCAACGTGTCGTAGTACAGGTTCAGCCACTGGAAGCCGGCGGTGGCGGCGAGCGGATTGAAGTTGCGCGGATAGCCACCAGGACCGACATCGAAGCCACCGACCAGGACGTTGCGCGCGGGCTGTGCGATAGCATGCCGCGTGGCCGTGGCGGCGCCGAGACCGAGCGCAAGCGTCAGGCCCTGGCGGCGAGTGAGAGAGATCATGGACGCGTCCTATGCTGACAAGTTTAGCATGCCTTATCCGCTACCCGGTTCGGCGGCGCATTGACCTAGGTCAAGCCGCGGCTTCACTCCACCCGCAGCGCGGCGCGAATATCCGCCACACCGGCAGGATCCTCCAGCGTTGCCAGCCGTCCCGCGGCCAGCGTGGCAAAGCGATGCAGTAATGCGCGGCGCCGCGCGCTGGCAAGCGGATGGGCGGGTGCCTCGCGCAACAATTCGGCCTCCAAGCCTGTGGCGACGATAAGTCCGGTCTCTAAGGGCAGCAGGTCTTGCGGAAAATCGACATCCACCGCGAAGAACAGTTCGTCGGCGAAGGGGCGGTAGTCCTGCCACTTCAGATCAGTCAGAAAATCACGCGGCCCCGACTTCACCTCGATGCAGGCGAAGCATCCGTCCGGACGCAATGCCAGGATGTCGGCACGGCGGCCGTTGGGCAGCGCAACCTCATGCAGCGGCACCCAGCCAAGCCGAAGGCACAGCCGGGCCGTGGCGCGCCGGATCGCCAGCGCGCGCTCGGGGAAAGTCGGCTCGTTCATGCCAATAGCGCGTTGATCGCCTGTGCCAGTTTCACGTCGCTGTCGGTCAAGCCGCCCGCATCATGGGTCGAGAGTTCAATGCGCACGCGATTCCAGACGTTCGACCAGTCCGGATGGTGAGCCTGCGTCTCGGCCAGCAATGCGACACGATTCATGAACCCCCAGGCCTCGCTGAAATCGCGGAACTGGAAACTGCGCTCGATCGCATCGCGGCCAGCGACCATGGTCCAGCCCGGCAACTTCGTCGCCAACGCAGCGCGTTCGTTCTGACCGAGGCGTGTTGGCATGGCGTGGTCTCCCTCCACATCGTGTGCGCTGAGGCTTCTATCACGCTGGCCCTTCCGCGGCCACGCGATTGACAGCGATGTGCATAGGTCACCAGCATAACGCGATGAGCTTCACCGTCCCGCCTAGCGCCGATGACCTCGCGGAACTGGCGGAGCGCGCGCTTGCCGCAATTCCCGGGCCGCTCGCGCAGCATGTCAGCAACGTCGGCATTGCGGTTGAGGAATTGCCCGACGACGAAACGTTGGAGGATCTCGGTATCGAGTTCGGCATGGGAGTTGACCGGCCTCTATCAGGGCACGCCGCTCACCGAACGCAGTGTCAGCGATGTCATGCGCCAGCCCGACCTGATCTCGCTTTACCGGCAGCCGATCCTGCTGGAATGGATCGAGACCGGCGAAGACCTGTTCCGGCTGGTGCGCAACGTGCTGATCCACGAGATCGCACATCACTTCGGCTTCAGCGACGCCGCGATCGAGGCGTTGGAACGACAGATGGACTGACCGACAATGTGTGGCCGATATGCTTCCTTCCTGCCTGCCGAAGCGCTACGCGCCATGTTCCAGACGGTGAACCCCATGCCGAACTGGGAGCCGACATGGAACATGGCACCGACGCGCAATGCACCGGTGGTGCGCCTGCATCCGGAAACCCGCGCCCGCCATCTTGACCTGCTGCGCTGGGGACTGGTGCCGCATTGGGCAAAGGATCCGAAATCGGTGCGCCAGCCGATCAACGCGCGCTCCGAGACGCTGGCCAGTTCGTCGATGTTCCGCGATGCGCTGGCAAGACGACGCTGCCTGGTGCCGGCTGACGTGTTCTATGAGTGGCAGGCAATCGACGGCGCCAAGCAGCCATTCGCCGTTGCACGCGCCGACGGCCAGCCGATGGTGTTTGCCGGCCTTTGGGAGGGCTGGCGCGGTGCCGACGGCACAGTGATGCGCAGCTTCACTATCGTCACCACCAACGCCAACGAAACGCTCCGATCGATCCATGAACGCATGCCGGTGATTCTTGAGCAGGCCGGTTGGCCGGTGTGGCTGGGCGAGGTGGAAGGCGATGCAGCCGGGCTGCTGCGCCCGTCGGACGCCGAACTGCGCACCTGGCGTATTGGCACCGCGGTCAACAACGTGCGCAACGATAGCGCGGCGCTGCTGGAGCCCATCTAACCCTCGAGGAACGTCTCCGCTGTCAGCCGCGCCTTCAGGGAGTTTGCTTGGCGGCGAATGGCGTCGATCTCGTGCCGATCCTTTCGCGCCAGATTGCGGTACGAAAACGTCATGCGCCGGTTGCTGCGGAACCGCTTTGTATGGCGCGCGAGGAAATCCCAGTACAGCGTGGTGAACGGACAGGCATCATCGCCCACGGACTTGTGCGGATCATAGCGGCAATGCCGGCAATGGTCGCTCATTCGGTTGATGTAATTGCCTGAGGCTGCATAAGGCTTGGTCCCGATTGCCCCGCCATCGGCATGTTGGCTCATGCCGAGCGCATTCGGCAGCGACACCCAGTCGATCGCATCGACGAACATCGAAATGTGCCAGCGATGCACGTCGTACGGCCGCACGCCCAATAGCAGGCAAAACTGTCCCAGCACCATCAGACGCTCGATATGATGCGCATAGCCGTGATCAATCGTGTGGCCGATCGCCTCGTGCAGACAGCGCATATCGGTCTCGCCGGTCCAGAAGAAGCGCGGCATTGGCAGTTCGGCGTCCAGTGCGTTCCGCTCGGCATAGTCCGGCATCATTCGCCAATAGATGCCGTGCACGAACTCGCGCCAGCCAATGATCTGGCGGATGAAGCCTTCCAACGAATTCAACGGCACGCCATGTTGCGTAAGCGCTGCATCGACGACATCGCGTGGTTGCAGCATGTGCAGGTTCAGCGGCACCGACAGCCGCGAGTGGAACAGGAGCGCCTCGCCGCCTCGCATCGCGTCCTGATAGCGGCCGAACGAGGCGAGCCGATGCGTCACGAAATCCTTCAGCGCGCGCTGTGCCTGGACGTGGCTCACCGGCAGATCGAAACCGTCCAGCCGGCCGGGATTATTCGGAAACACCCGCTGGACCAGCGCCACCACTTCGCGCGTCGTTGCATCGGGCGCGAAGCGCGGAGGTGCTGGAATTGTCGGTGCTTTCCCACGGCCAAACGATTTGCGGTTTTCACTGTCGAGATTCCACTTGCCGCCTGTCGGTCCCCCATCGTCCTCGATCAGGATGCCGAGCCGCTGGCGCATAAAGCGATAGAAGGTTTCCATCACCACGTGCGGGTGACGATTGGCGAAAGCGTTGAACTCGTCGCGTGGACACAGGAAGTGCCGATCGGCGCGAAATTCTATCGGCAACGCGAGATCGGCCAATTGCGCGCGGACCCGCCAGTCGCCTGGCTCCAAGACGATGATCCGTTCCGGCTTTAGCTGCCGGGCATGCCGATGCAGTTCCGCGGCAAGGCTGCCGCGGTTCGCCTTGTCGTCCAGAGCACTGTAAACGACCTCACGTCCGTGAGCACGCTGCTCGTCGCGAAAATGCCGCATGGCGGCGAAGAATACAGCCAGGCGCAGGCGATGCTGCGGGACGTAGCTCGCTTCCTCCATGACCTCCATCTGCAACACGACATCTCGTGCCTTGTCGAATCCGTCAAACGCCGCGGACTGACCATCAAGCTGATCGCCCAACACTACGACGAGATGGCGCACCTTCCTCGTTGACGTCACGGCTTGGCTCCTCACGCACCATCGCATTAACGCGTCCGGTCGCATTGCGTAGCAGAGCGGGAATGGCTGTCGTTTCCGGCATGTTGCGCCAGTACTTCTTCGGCATGTGTTGCCGCATCGCCGCCAGATTGACGCGCGCCGGGTTGAACACGCTTTCGTAGTAACCGCGCCACGCGGCCTCGAACGCATCGTCGGATGGCACATCCGCGCGCCGGCCAGGTTCGCCGGCTGTCAAAGTCTCGCGATCCCAGTGCAGCGAGCCGATAGGCGTAACGATTGACCAGATCAGTGAGCCAAACCGTTCCACAAAGAACGAACCCACAGCTTCCAGAATAAAATGTTCCGACTCATACCAGGCAATGAAGCGCGCCGTGCCGGCATCACGAAAGCGCAAGAAGGCGTGCATCTTATGGATGTCCCGGCGTACCGCCTTGCGCAGCATAAGCAACCGATGCACGAGAGGATCGCTCGCCACCTCCAGCAGCGCACGTTCCCCGTGCTGGACGCGCCAGCACAGCGCGTAACATAAGGCATAGCGCTGCGGATCTCGATGACACACCACGTCTCGAATCAGTTCGACGACACTTCGTGGCAGCAGGCAGGCCGCGGCATCGGCGGCCACCCGGTCTTCGAACAGCGACGTGCAGCCATGCGCGTCCCACGTTACGTCGTCGGGTGGGATCTGCGCTGCCAGAAGCCTGCGCGTCGCATCGCGCAAGCCGGCAAAGTCCGCGCCGGGAGCTAATGCGATGTGGTGGCGTGCCACGCGAACAGATCAGGCTGCGGGGTGCTATGAACCAGATGCTGACGCAAGTTGGCGCGATCGGTCAGCCGTGTGGGGCGATGGTCGGGTGTGACCAAAAACGGGCGCGCACGCTTGAGACCTGTGGTGAGGCGGGCAATATCGGCGAGCCGCAGCGTGGTGTGCTTGCGCGCCAGCACAATGCGCTCGACAGCCCGCGCGCCAAGGCCAGGCACGCGCAGCAGCAATTCCCGATCCGCTGTGTTCACGTCGGCTGGAAACAGCTGCCGGTTTTGCAGTGCCCATGCGAGCTTTGGATCGACCTCCAGATCCAGCATGCCGCCCTTGGTGGCAGACACGATGTCGTTAACTGAAAAGCCATAGTGCCGAAGCAACCAGTCCGCCTGATACAGCCGATGCTCGCGCTGCAAGGGTGGCGGACGCGGTGGCAATGCGCTGCTGGCATCCGGTATCGGACTGAATGCGGAGTAGTAAACCCGGCTCAGTGCATAGTCGCGATACAATCCGTCGGACGTCGCCAACATGGCCGCGTCGGTCGCCGCATCGGCACCGACAATAACCTGCGTGCTCTGGCCCGCCGGCGAGAAAACGCGTTTTTCATCGCGCGCCTGCTGGATGCGATCGTGCGTGTGCCGCATCGCCGAGCGGATCGAGTGTCCGCTCTTCTGCGGTGCGAAGGCGTGCAGGCTGTGCTCTGTCGGCAATTCGATGTTGATCGACAGGCGGTCCGCCCATTGGCCGGCCTCTGCGATCAAGTCGGGGCTCGCTTCAGGAATTGTCTTGAGATGGATATAACCCGCGAAGCGATGCTCGCTGCGCAAAATCTTCGCCACGCGTACTAGCTGCTCCATCGTGTAGTCGGGCGAACGGATGATGCCCGACGATAGGAACAGCCCCTCGATGTAATTGCGTTTGTAAAACGCAAGCGTCAGGTCAACGACTTCGCTGACACGAAATCGTGCGCGGGCAACGTTGGACGAGATGCGGTTGATACAATAGGCGCAGTCAAACTGGCAGTAATTGGTCAGCAGTATTTTCAGCAGCGACACGCATCGCCCGTCCGGCGTGTAAGCATGGCAAATGCCGTTGCTCGTTGAGCCTAGTCCCGTGCGGCCGCCGGAGCGTTTGGGTGCGCCGGAAGATGCGCAAGAGGCGTCATACTTTGCCGCATCCGCCAGAATGCGCAGCTTGCCGGAGAGTTGTTCGTCCATCTTTACCTCGTGGCCGGTCACGGTGTTCTTTATATGTTCTTACCACTCCCCGCAAGTATCCGTAGCCTCGAAATAGCTGTCCGAGAATTCGCGATTAAGAATGCGCTTTTGGTATTGGTGCGACTTCGAGCAAATCCGCTCGGCGCATCCAATCATGCGCAAGCGGATCTTAGTATAGCCGGTAGTGATCGGCAGGAGAGCACGACCATGAAAATCGTCGACGTCGGCGGCACCAGCCTGATCGGTTCGCGTCCGCGCGACCCGGTTCAAGCACGACGCGGCCGCAGTTTGGACGAATGGCTCCGCCGGTCACAGCCAGCTGCCTGATGGTCGATCCTGTTGAACGATGTGCCGCATCGGCGCTTGCGCCGGCCGTGGCTAGGAGGCCTACATGAAACGCTTTCTCTGTTCGCTGCTTGTCGCCACACTGCCGTTCGGAAGTGTCCTCGCGGATGTGTCGAGCGGGAAGAACGCCAGGGTGACCCTTGTTTACCAGCACGAACTGCCGAACGTCCCCGGCAAGAGCGTCAAGGGCGTGCTTGTCGAATACGGCCCGGGCGGTTATTCGCCTGGCCACACACATGCGAAGTCCGCCTTCATCTACGCGACCGTGCTCGAGGGTGCCATCCGCAGTCAGGTCAACGACGGACCAGTGACGATATTCGCTGCCGGACAAAGCTTTTCCGAGCTGCCGGGCGACCGCCACGGCGTCAGCGCCAACGCCAGCAAGACGAAACCGGCCAAACTCCTCGCGGTGTTCGTGGTGGACACGAATGAAAATGAACTGACGATCCCGTTCGGGAACTAGCTGCCCGCCTAACCACTCGCCGTGCTGGACCGCGCCGCCGCGCCACGCTAAGTGGGCGCCCATGAGCCGCACGGCCAGCCTGACGCGGACAACCTCCGAAACCGATATTCACCTGACCCTGTCGCTGGACGGGTCGGGACAGGCCGATGTTGCCACCGGTATCGGCTTCCTCGACCATATGCTGACCGCGCTCGCCCGCCATGGCCTCTTTGACCTCACCGTCCTGGCCAAGGGTGACCTGCATATCGATTTCCACCATACCACCGAGGATGTTGGCATCGTGCTCGGCCAGGCCTTCGCCAAGGCGCTGGGCGACAAGCGCGGTATCCGCCGGTTCGGCCACGCTTTGGTGCCGATGGACGAGGCTCTGGCGGAAGCCGCTGTGGATATTTCCGGCCGGCCGTTCCTTGCCTGGAGCGCGACCTTCGATCGCCCGAAGATCGGCGAGATGGACACCGAGCTGTTCGAGGAATTCTTCCGCGCCTTCGCCATGAATGCCCTGCTGACACTGCACATCACCCAGCGTGCCGGCCGCAACGCTCACCACGTGGCCGAAGCCTGTTTCAAGTCCGCGGCCCGCGCGTTGCGCATGGCCGCGGAATTCGATCCACGGGTGGGCGACGCCATTCCCTCTACCAAGGGCGCGCTGTGAAATTCTGGACTGCGCATGTGCGCCGCAGCAACGCTCCGGTGCTGGTGCGTGAGGGCTTCAGTTGGGGCGCGCTGCTGTTCGGACCGATCTGGCTGGCCGCGCATCGTGCCTGGATCCCGGCTGTGCTGGCCGCCGTGGCGTTCATCCTGATCCTGGCGTTGCTGCACGGCGATGCCGCAGATTGGCTGCTGGCGGCGCTCGTGCTGCTGCTCGGCCTTTCCGGCCACGATCTGCGCCGCTGGTCGCTCGATCACCGCGGCTATCTGCAGACCCAGGTTGTCGCCGCGCGCAACGAAACCGAGGCCTTGCAGCGTCTGCTGGAGCGGCGTCCTGATCTGGCCGGCAGCTTCATGCCGCCGCAGGCCGCGCGATGAAAGTCGCCGTGGTCGATTATGGCAGCGGCAATCTGATGTCCGCGTCGCGGGCGCTCTCGCTCGCCGCCGAGCGCACCGGGCTCCGCGCCGAGGTGCGGGTGACGGCAGATCCGGACTATGTGCGCGGCGCCGACAGGGTTGTTTTGCCCGGCCAGGGCGCTTTCGCCGATTGCTCGCGCGGCCTCGACGCTGTGCCGGGCATGCGCCAGGCGATCGAAGCGGCAACCAGCCAAGGCACCCCGTTCCTCGGCATTTGCGTCGGCATGCAGTTGATGGCCGAGCGCGGCCTGGAGCACGAGGTGGTGCCAGGCTTAGGCTGGATCGCCGGCGAGATCGCCGAGATGACGGCGCCCGGCCTGCGCCTGCCGCAAATGGGCTGGAACACACTGGATTTCATTCCGGGGCACCACAAACTGCTTGATGGCCTGCAGCCGGGTGACCACGTCTACTTCGTACACAGCTACGCCCTGCAACGGGGCAATCCGGAGGAAGCGATCGCGATGACTGACTACGGCGGCCCGCTGGTTTCGATGGTGGCAGCCGGCAATCGCGCCGGCACGCAATTCCACGTCGAGAAGAGCCAAGACGTTGGCATCCGTATCCTCGCAAACTTCCTGCGCTGGGCACCCTGACGCCATGGACGACGCATCCGATCGGTTGGAAGATGCACCGCCGCTGCCTGCTCAGCTTCTGGTGGAGCAAGCCACCGAATTCACCGATGACGATTTGCACGCGCTGTGCGAGGCGACTTCGGCGGCAATCATAGACGGCGGTGGGTTCGGCTGGGTCAGCCCTCCCGGCATCATGGCACTCGAGACCTATTTCCGTGGCGTGCTGCTGGTGCCGGAGCGCGAACTGTTCCTGGCAAGGATCGACGGCGTGGTGGTCGGTTCCGCCCACCTGGTTCGCCCGCCGCGCAACAACGAGGCGCAATCGCATGCCGCTCAGCTCATGCACTCCTACATCGCGCCATACGCGCGCGGTCATGGGCTGGCGCGACTGCTGACCACTCATGTGGAAGAGCGGGCGCGAGAACTGGGATATCATGTGCTGAACCTCGACGTGCGCGAGACTCAGGAGGCGGCGATCCGCCTCTACGAGTTGCTCGGCTATGAGCGCTGGGGCGTGCATCCGGACTACGCTTTCGTAAAGGGCCGGACAGTGCGCGGGTTCTTCTACACCAAGCGGCTGCGGTCGCGGCGAGGCGGCGCGGGCGGCCGGTAGTCACGGCGTGCCTGGAACGCTCACCCTCTATCCGGCGATCGACCTGAAGGACGGCCAGTGCGTGCGTCTGCTTCGGGGCGAGATGGACCAGGCGACGGTTTACTCCACAGACCCAGCCGGCCAGGCGCGGGTCTGGCAGGACGCCGGCTTCTCCTGGCTGCACGTGGTGGATCTCAACGGCGCATTTGCCGGCCGGCCGGTCAATGGCGCCGCAGTGGCGTCAATCCTTGGGGCAGTGACCGTTCCGGTGCAACTTGGCGGTGGCATTCGCGACATGGCGGGCATCGAGGCCTGGCTGGGCGCGGGGGTGCGCCGGGTGATACTGGGCAGTGCCGCGGTGAAGGACCCGGCACTGGTTCGCCACGCGTGCCGCGAATTCCCCGGCCGCATCGTGGTGGGCATCGACGCACGCAATGGCAAGGTGGCAACCGAAGGCTGGGCCGAAACAGCGGCACTCGGTGCAACCGAGCTTGCCAAGTCGTTCGCCGACGCCGGTGTGGCGGCAATCGTCTATACCGACATAGCCCGCGATGGCACCCTGGGCGGCCTGAATCTCGAGCAGACGGTCGCGCTCGCCGAGTCCGTTGGCATCCCGGTGATTGCTTCGGGTGGTGTCGGCGGAACCGCCGACCTGGTGGCGCTGCGCCGGATTGCCGCGGGAACCGGAATTGAAGGCGTTATTGTTGGGCGCGCCCTGTATGATGGGCGAATGGATCCGGAAGAAGCACTCGCGTTAATGAGCGCCTGAATCTGTCATAAGTCCGGACCAGTTCGGCAGTCATCCGATCAGGCGGCGCCTCACAATGCCGACCTTGTGCATAAGTCACTTGCCACGCTCACGCCTGATTCCTCTATGAGTTGCATAGAATGTTGAAATTGCGTGTCATTCCGTGCCTCGACGTAAAAGACGGCCGTGTCGTCAAAGGGGTTAACTTCGTCGCGCTGCGTGACGCCGGCGATCCGGTGGAGCAGGCCGCCCTTTACGACGCTGCCGGCGCCGATGAGCTCTGCTTCCTCGACATCACCGCCAGCCACGAAGACCGCGACACCATTCTGGATGTCGTATCGCGCACCGCATCACGCGTGTTCCTGCCGCTCACCGTTGGCGGCGGCATCCGCTCCACCGAGGATATGCGCCGGCTGCTGCTGGCCGGTACCGACAAATGCAGCATCAATTCGGCGGCGGTGGCGCGGCCGGAACTGGTGCGCGAGGCGGCGCAAAAGTTCGGCAGCCAGTGCATCGTCGTCGCGGTGGACGCCAAACAGTCCGCCCCCGACCGCTGGGAGGTGTTCACCCATGGCGGCCGTCGCCCTACCGGCATCGATGCCGTGCAATGGTGCCGGCAGGTGGCAGAACTCGGCGCCGGCGAGATCCTGCTGACCAGCATGGACCGGGACGGCACCGGCCGCGGCTTCGATCTCGACCTGCTGCGCGCGGCCGGCAGGGCGGTGCGCTTGCCGGTGATTGCCTCAGGCGGCGTCGGGACATTGCAGCATTTCGTCGAAGGCGCGCGCGCCGGCGCAACGGGACTGCTGGCCGCCAGCGTGTTCCACTTCGGCAGCTTCAGTGTAGCGCAGGTGAAGGAAGCACTGGGGCAGGCTGGCTTGCCGGTGCGGCTGCCGCGCCTGGTGGCCTGAGGAACATCCGTGGCAAAATCAACCAAACGCAAATCCAAACCGGCGACGAAGACGAAGAAGCGGCGGAAGCCGCTGCCGTCTACCGCGCAAGCAGAGGATGTGCCGCGTCCGCCACCACCGCTGGCGATCGGTCCCGCATCGATGGTGCTGGACCGTCTGTGGACAGTGGTGATGAGCCGCCGTACCGCCAACCCCGCGGTCAGCCATTCGGCGCGCCTGATGTCGCGCGGAACCGCCAAGGTTGCCCAGAAATTCGGTGAAGAAGCCGTCGAGTGCCTGATCGAGGCGGTCGCCGGCAACCGCGACGCCGTCGTCGCCGAAAGCGCCGACGTGCTCTACCACCTGATCGTGCTGTGGGCCTCCAGCGGCATCAGTCCCACCGAGGTGTGGGAAGAACTCAAGCGGCGTGAAGGCATCAGCGGCATCGCCGAGAAGGCGGCGCGCGCGCGCAAGCTGCCGGTTGCGTTCGGCCTGGATACGACGAAAATCCCCTGACTTAAGGGGGTCCAGTCATGGCTGTCAGCGGTCTACCGCCTTACGATACCGGCAACATCTTCGCCCGCATCCTGCGCGGCGAAATCCCCTGCAAGAAGGTCCATGAGGATCAATGGGCGCTGGCGTTCCACGACATCAATCCGCAGGCGCCCACGCACGTGCTGCTGATCCCTAAAGGCAGCTACGTGTCATTCGCTGACTTCAGCGCCAGTGCCAGCGCCGAGGAGATCGCCGGCTTCATCCGTGCCGTCGGCAAGGTAGCGAAAGATCTGGGTTTGGAAGCCCAGGGCTATCGCCTGCTCGCGAACATGGGCGAACACAGCGGCCAGGAAGTGCCGCACTTCCACGTCCACCTGTTCGCGGGCCGTCCGTTGGGCCGTATGTTGAGTTGAGCTCGCTCTCTGCTCAGTGCTGCAGCCCCAAGAGGTCAGAATTGGGCTAAACTCGGCAGCGACGCGGCAGCCTTAACTGCCCGCAAAATGTGCGAAAATGCGATGAGCGGCAGCACGACCAACCATCACCGTGGCAAGGAAGCTAACAAGGAGACGGATTGACTGATCGCTGTCTGGTCATCTGTCGTGTCGGTATAGAACTGGGATTTGCGTGCCAGCCTCGCCGGATGATCCGTGGGATAGAACTGCGTGATCAGGGAAACGCCGACCTTGCGCAACGCCCCGTCCATGATGTGCGATTGCGGTCCGAGTGCATCAGCATTGCCCGGATTGATGAAGGCCAGCGTGACATACTATTGACCGAAATTGCGTTCGAATCCGGCAACGGAGTGCCAGTATCGCTGGCCGCTGTAGGCCCAGATGGCGATTTCCATGAACCAGCCGATGACGCCAGCCTTGCACTCATCGAGCTGGCTGATGTCGAAATTCCACAGTAGAGTAAACCACCTTTCAATTGCCCGTGACGGATGGGCGCCGCGATGCCCACGGAATTGGCATAGTTCGTTGACGTAACGATATTGGCCGTCGCTTGGCCGATGCATCAGCCGCGCCCTTGTCGAAGATCGCACGGATGACAAGGACACATGGCCAGGGCATCACGTAGCGCGCGGCCCGTATAAATAGAATGAGACAGGCGCGGTCCAGCCAAGGAAACGCCAGACGCGCCTCCTGGGCACGGGTGTCGGTCGTGTCCAGTGGTCACTGGCTCCCGGAGCTGGAGCCCGGCATGTGTCCTCAGACTGAGTCGACCATCATCGAGCGTGAAGGAGCGAACCTCGCTCAGTCTCTTCCGGGGCGGACGTCCAGCGCCGTCGCGACGGCTGTGTGGCGTTTCATAACGGCGCTCCAATGCCTTCACGGCAATATACGCCTCAATGATGCGCCCAGGCGACGAACCCCCTTTGCCGGCGGTCGGATACGGAGCGGAGCCGCCCCCCGCACTACCAACCAGTCGAGCACGACCGGATTTTCGCTTTTTAGATGCGATTACCGAGTACCGCCTCGTAGCACGCGGGTCCTGACGCGCCAGGACGGGCTCGACTGCACGACGGAGGCATGTCCGCAAATGTATTGATAAAACGCGGGAATTTGTTGGCTGTGGGAGCAGTCTGAAGCGAACCAGTCTCCGGTTCCCTGGTAACAGGGAAAAATACAGGGATCGTCGGCCCGGCACATTACGGCATTTGGATTAGGAACGAAAAGCGAACTACGGGCGACTTCTTCTCGCCACTTCCCTGTTAGCTCGGCTAAAAGGTGCGCAGATTGACAGCACTGGACCAGGGACTTGGCAGATCAACATGGCGAGCCACCGAAATGGCTGACCAACATGGCTCGCGATGCACAGGCGGCATTCGCGGCGATCGAGAGAGAGAAGGGGCTATGGGGGCTAAACGAGAGAGGGCGGCTTGCCCAAGAGGCGATGGATGAGACAGTTAGGCTTGCCGGCGGTAAGGAAGCCTTTCAGCGCCATCTTGACGCTGTGGCACGGCAGGCCGCCGAGCTCCACCTGGCCGGGCGCTATGACACAGGCGCTTCGGAGCGCCCTGCATTCCTAGATGATTTTGCTGGCACCCTGGCGTTGTTTGGTCCCCAAGCCGGATCTCCGTTTGCGCTGGAACGCGCCGAGCTCGTCGCACGGTCAGAGCTTCCTCGGGAGATGCGCAAGCCGTTGGGTGATTACCAACCGGCGAACCGATCGGCTGTGGAGGCGTATCAAGACGACTTAATTGGCGAGCTCGAGGTCGAATTCCGTGAGAGCAAAAATCCGCTTCTAGCCTGGGAAGGCTTTAGGCTCAGCATGGCGGTTGACCAAGCGACTCCGGGGTGGATTCTGGACTATCTGGGTGACTGTGCATTGAGGCTCTCGGATATCCTTGAAGAGGTAGAACGCGGCAAGCCGACCGGCAAGGAAGCGGAACGTGTCGGTCGCTCACTCGGTTTCGCTGCGAAGCCCGGTCGGGGCTCCTGGTTTAGCAAGCTGGCGTCGATCCGTCGCGATCGAAGAATTTATAAGGCCATGAGCGATGAATTTGCCCGTGGAACCAAGTCCTACATAGCCCGGGGCGAGGTCGCCCAGAGCATGGGGCTCAGCCCTTCGACCGTTGGACGCGTATGAACGTGTCCAACTACTCCGTCAGTCTCCCGTGTCCTCGGCTCCCGTTGTCATAAACAGCGCCATTTCTGACGGTCAGAAATCGGTCTGATCGCGACACATGTCGGTGGTGTTCCTGGTCAAAATCTCATGTACATGAACTGCCGTCTCGGCGGCACCAGCCGTCGATCTGAACAAGGAGACGGCCATCATGACCATATTATCCGGAGGATCCCTCCGAACACCTGAATGCTTTGACATGCCCTCTGCGGGGCACCCCCTGACGCCAATAGAAAGCCTGCCTGTCCGCCAGCGCAAACGACCGCAGCGGGCTGTGGCAGCGGGGCAGCAACACGATGCACGGCACTGGACTGAACGCCTAAAGGTGGCGGTGACGTACAAGCCGGTCGAGACACTTCGATCGGCTGCGCGCAATGCGCGGACGCACTCGCGCAAGCAAATACAGCAGATCGCCGCCAGCATTCGTCAGTTCGACTTCGTCAACCCGGTGCTGGTTGATGCGAAGGACCGGATCGTGGCGGGACACGCTCGTGTCGCCGCGGCGAAGGAACTCGGCATCAAGGAAGTCCCTTGTGTGTGCCTTGCACACATGACGGACGCAGAGATCCGGGCATATCGTATCGCGGACAACAGATTGGCCGAAGTCGCCGGTTGGAATAAGCAGTTGCTCGCCCTTGAGCTTGGTGAGCTTGCCGATCTCAAACTCGACTTCGATATCGAGGTCACCGGCTTCGACACCGTCGATCTGGACCAGTTGCTCCATGTAAGCTTAGACGAAGGCGAGGCTGATGATGTCGCGCCGGAACCAGAGCAGCATGCGATCTCGCATATCGGCGACTTGTGGCAGCTCGGCCAGCATCGGCTGTTGTGCGCCGACGCCTGCGAGCGGGCCTCCTATCAAGCGCTCCTTGCTGGGCAGACGGCCCAGCTGATCTTCACAGATCCACCCTACAATGTGCCGATCAAGGGTCACGTCTCGGGCCTTGGGCGCGTTCAGCACCGTGAATTCGCCATGGCGTCGGGTGAGATGAGCGAGGCGGATTTTGCCGGCTTCCTCACCACCCTCTTCGAGCACCTGACCGCTGTCTCCGACGACGGAGCCATTCACTTCATCTGCATGGACTGGCGGCACATGTACGAGATGCTGCTGGCCGGCCGCACAGCCTACACCGAGTTGAAGAACCTTTGCGTCTGGAACAAGACCAACGGTGGCATGGGCACGTTCTACCGGTCCAAGCACGAGCTGGTCTTCGCCTTCAAGAATGGCACTCGGCCGCACGTCAACAACTTCGGGCTTGGTGACACCGGGCGGTATCGCACCAATGTCTGGGATTACCCGGGTGCCAACAGCTTCCATAGCGGGCGCGATGAGTTGTTGGCCCTGCACCCGACGGTTAAGCCTGTGGCGCTGGTGGTGGATGCGATCAAGGACTGCTCGCGTCGTGGGGGCATCGTGCTGGACCCGTTTGGCGGCAGCGGAACCACATTGATCGCGGCCGAGCGCTGCGGGCGACGTGGCTGCCTGCTCGAGATCGACCCGCTTTATGTCGATGTTACCATTCGGCGCTGGCAGAGCTTGACCGGTCAGGCCGCCACCCTCGCCGAGAGCGGACAGACGTTTGATGCGGTGACGGCCGATCGCCAGCACCATGGTTCATCGATCGCTGCGGTGCACGGGGAGGGCCCGTGCCATGTCTGATTCATCGTACCGGGTCGGCCGCGGCCGACCGCCGCGTCAGCACCAATTCAAGAGGGGTCAGTCGGGAAATCCAGCGGGCCGGCCGAAAGGCGCGCGGGGCCTCAGCCAGATCGTTATTGAGCAGTTCCTCAAGCAGGTGACGGTCAAGGAGAATGGCAAACAGATAAAGGTGCCGGCCCTGGCTGCCGTGGCATCAAGTGTGACGTTTGATGCACTCAAAGGTGGCGATCCGAAGCTGGGGCTCGCGTTGCTGCACTTCGCCATCCGTTTGGATCCGCCGGACCATTCGGCGGACGATGATGTGGCCGCGGACGAACCGCAGATAGCCCCCGAGGACGCGGCGCTTCTAGCGGACTACCTGGCGACCCACGCGGGGAGGGGTGGCCATGGTTGATCAGCGCGCGGTTCTGCGCCAGCTGCTGCGGGAGGACCTGACCTCCTTCATCGGCAAATGCTTTGCGACGTTGGAGGCAGGTCGGCCGTACCAACCCAATTGGCACATCCGCCATATCGGCTATCAGCTGTCGCAAGTGGCGAACGGCGACCTGACCCGGCTCGCCATCACCATCCCGCCACGGCACCTGAAGTCGATCTGCGTCACGGTCGCTTATACGGCCTGGGCCATGGGACGTGACCCAAAGCTGCGGATCATCGCTGTCAGTTATGCGGAAGAGCTGGCTCGTCTGCATGCCACGGCATTCCGCACGATCGTCGAGTCCGATTGGTATAGAGAATTGTTCCCCGCCTTTCAGATCAAGCGGGCCCGCAAGAACGAAATCACCACGACCCAGCACGGCTTCCGCTACGCCAGCTCGGTCGGTGGCTCGATCCTGGGCCGCGGTGCCGATCTGATCATCATCGACGACCCGATGAAGGCGCAGGCGGCGTTCTCGGCAGCGGACCGTCGGAAGGTCAAGGAATTCTATGACAACACGCTCTACACGCGCCTGAACGACAAGGCACGGGGGGCGATCATTATCGTCATGCAGCGGCTGCACCAGGACGATCTGGTTGGCCATGTGCTGGAACAGGAGGAGTGGGAGCTGGCGGCCATTCCGGCGATCGAGACCGAGGAGCGGTCATATCGCATGGGTCCCGACCCACAAGACGTCTATCTGCGCGCGGTTGATGAAGTCATTCAGCCGGGCCGCGAAGACCACACTGTGCTGGACCAGATCCGGCGCACGCTCGGCAGCATGGGCTTTGCCGCTCAATATCAACAGGACCCGGTGCCGCCCGATGGCAACGCCATCCGCCGGGCGTGGCTGCGCTATTATGACGTCGCGCCTTCGCTGGAACAGGTGATCGTGAGCTGGGACACCGCCTCGACGGTCGGCGAAGCCAGCGATTATTCTGTGGGTACCGTTTGGGGTTTGAACGGCAGCGACATCTACCTGCTGGATGTCGTGCGCAACAAGCATGAGGCGCCCGGCTTGCTGCGACAGATCCGTGATGTGCATATGCACTACAAGGCAGACGCGACGCTTATCGAAGATACCGATATCGGGCGCGCGATCACCCAAGTGATGCGACAGCATGGGCCGGTGCGGCCGATCTTGCGGCGGCCGATGTTCGACAAGGAGGCCCGGCTTCTGGCGCAAGCCCCAAAGTTTGAAGCTGGTCAAGTGCTACTCCCCCGTGAAGCGCCGTGGCTGGCCGAGTACGTCAGTGAGCTGCTGGCATTCCCAACTGGTGCCCATGATGATCAGGTCGACAGCACGTCCCAGGCGCTGAACTGGATATCAGCACAGATTTCTCAACGAACACCGGCACGGCGGCCAAACCCAACCAGACCGCCAGGTGCTGTTCATCGACGCTAGTCCGGGTACAAACAGCGCATGGCGCGATGCCGTTGGGGCTTTTCTTGGTGGCGGCATTAGATTGAATTGGATAAAGCTCCGCAGAAGCGCGCGCGAAAGAAGACCGGCTAATGCCGAGGAAGCTGACAACCTATCAGACCTCGCTCGGTTTCTTCGAGCTCGCAGTCGCGGCACCGTCGATGAAAGCGGCTTTGGAGGCCTGGGGGTCGAAGAGCAACGTTTTCCATCAGGGCTTCGCCAAGGAAGTTCGGAATCCCGCCATCATCGCCGCCGCCATGGCCAAACCTGGCGTCGTTCTGCGCCGCGCGGTAGGCTCGAATGATACCTTCAAGGAAAACGCCGAGTTACCGCACGACTTCAGCGTCGCCACCATCAAGCAGGCAGCGACCAAGGCAAAGCCGACAGCAAAAGAGCCGCCGGCGCACAAGCCGGATGCGAAAGCTACCGCCGCTGCCGCACGTGCGTACGAGCAAGAAGAAAAACGGCGCAAACAAGAGCGCGAGAAGGAGCTGGCCGCACGCGAAAAACAACGCGAGCAGCGCGAGCGGGCAATCGCCAAAGCCGAGGCTGCGTTTGAAGAAGCCAAACGCATTCATGTAACCAAGACCCAAGAGATCGAAGACGCCCGCACTGCGCTCGACAGGCAGCAGCAAGCGGAGGATGCCCGCTGGGAAAAAGAGCGGGAAAAGCTCGAAGCCCGTCTGGCCCGGGCACAAGAATAGCGGACACGTCTCCTCCGGATGCTCCGGAAAAACAGGGAAGGGGAGCCGGCTTGACGGCAGCCAGAGCGAAAAGATTTGATGCATCTGTCGCGCTATTTGTCAGTTTAGATGGCCATGGACGTGCTTATCGTAGAACGCGACGAGTTGGTCGGATCGGCACTTACCGAGGCACTGGACGGTGAGGGGATTTCGGCCGCGGCTCTGCCGGATGAAGAGGCGCTCAAGCTGCCGCCGGATCATTCCCCGCAGATTGTGATCACCAGCATCAACCGCGGACATAAGGAGGATATGAAAGGGCTGCAGTTGGTTTCGGCCCTGCGTCGCAATTGGCCGGGCATTTGCGCGATTTATCTCGCCGCGCTGTGGCCGCTGCACCTGCCGCGCCGGGTGCTGGCTGCAGGCGAGCGTTTCTTGACGAAACCCGTTCGCCTTGTGGCCATGATCGGTGCAGTGAAGGAGCTGCTGACTTCCGGCATCTGCCGTCGGTGAGGTCAACCGGCTGACCGGTCACCGCTTCCGGATCGATGACGGGTGACGGCCCGGCGATGAGAGCCGCGGGCGTGCTTGGCAGGGCTTTCCGCCAGTATGCGCGCGGCAGTCGCGACAATCTCGGGGCCGGTCACCGGCACGGCCAGGAATTCCCCCAGCCCTTCGGTGTGCTGACGGTTCTCGTCGCGCGCAGCGAACAGCACGCGGACGCCCGGCTTTTTCACCCGCGCCATCCGGGCGAGGGAAACGCCATTCGGTTTTCCCACCGGGAATGCGACGCGAGTGATGAGCAGCTCGGTGCGTTCCGCCGCCTCGAGCGCGTCGATCGCCGACATACTATCGGAAAAGGCTTTGACATCATGGCCGGCGGCCTCAAGGGCGGGCTGTTGCGGTTTCCCGGAATTCCCGGTCGTCATGAACCACGACGATACGCTCCGGCATCGTGTTTCCCTTCCAGCCGGCGAAAGCTAGGCTCTTTGGCCCGACCGTTAAAGGGGTAGACTCTTTTGGCGCCGATGGTCAGGGCGGGCACAATGCCGGTCGGATCATCAATTGCCGACGCCGGCGCGGCCGAGCCGCTACGACCTCCAGCCGGCCGAAGCAGGGTTCGACGTCGAACCCCTACAGTGCGGGCCTGCGCGCGCGGCGGCAGGACAGTGATGATAGGCGCACAGCTGTAATCAGTTCTTCCGCCGCAGGCCGGCTCCGGGCATCACACCGTGCTTAGGCCGACTTGCCAATTTTTTGGCGACGTCTTTGACCATCACGCCGACCGCGTGCACCGCGGCGGCAAGCTGTTCGCGGGATACGCGCCATTTCTCGGTCCAGTAGCGGACTTCGTAATCTTCCTGCAGATTGATCCGCGTGCGGTCCGCTGCGCCGCGGTTGGAACGATCATCGGCCATGCTCTGCTCCTTCCAGATGCTCTTCCGATTGCGGCGTTGCCGATTTGACCCGGGCGCTCACCCTCTCAAGGTTCTCGCCGGCTGCTTCGAGGTCTTCCGTTGCGGCCTGCACTTTGCCGACGATGCCGGCCGAAGGAATTTGGACGGCGAAGGTCTCTTTGAGCTTTTTCAGATCTTCCTCGCCCAGATCCTCGAGGCACAGCATACCGTTGCGCGCGTTCTGATTAGCGCGAATGAGCTCGTCGAGTTTGAGCTGAATGGCGGCAGTGTCCCGGTTCTGCGTGTTCTGGATAAGAAACACCATCAGAAAGGTAATGATGGTCGTGCTGGTATTGATGATGAGCTGCCAGGTATCGGAATAATTGAATACCGGTCCGGTTACTGCCACACCAGGATCAGGGCCACAGCCAGCATAAAAACGGTGGCGCGGCCGCATTGCTCGGCGGCCCAATGAGCGGCGCGTGAAAATATATCTGACGCACCTCTAAGTTACGGCCTCTGCGAGCCAACAGTCGATTGAAGCCAAAATATGCTCGAGGCGGCGCGAGTTTAGCGAACGCTCCCTTGCCACAAGCGATTTTGATTTCACCAGCTAGGAGAAGCGAGAACGGGCCAGCTTGCGAGAATCTCCTCGGCAGAGGCGACCTCGATCTGGTGGCTGAAGCACGAACCAGAATGCCGCAGCGTGGCGGCGTGCGATTCATCTGACACGCTGCAGAGTGCATCCTCGGCCAGCACAACCCGGGAACCGGCATCGACTTCATCATGACGGCAGCGAGCACGCAGATATCGGTCTCGGCGCCCGTCATTGCGCGCCAGTGGCGGTAATACCGACGCCCCGCACCAACCGCCTCCTCCGGTTGTGCCTGCGGTACGAAGCGGGTTAATATGGTGCGCATAGGATGCGTTTCCGCCAGCCGGAGCACGGTCGGCAACACCCGCTGGAGCCAAGGCACATGCCAGTCCTTCCGCTCAGCGAATAGCGTTTGCATATCGATGCACAAATGCACCGTGCCCGGACTTGGCGGACCGAAGCGAGAGCGGAAAGCCATGGACGGTAGGTCCTTCATTCATCGGCGCGTGGATGCGCGCCAGGAAAGGTCGAGTTGGGAAGGGTGGTTTTGGGGCTGTCATGCAAGCGTGATCAGCCTACATCGAGAAAGCGAAGGCCGGTGCGCGCCCGCACGTTTTCGCGCTATTCCATGGATGAAGCAGCGCCTTCTACTTCGCGCGGAGATACACCGGTTTTTGTTGGACGTTCCGAATAGTTGTTAGAACCTGAGGGCTCTTCTGCGCTTTAAACGGGCGCAGGCGTCGGGTGGAACAGCCTGCGGCCCTTGGGGAGGAGGTACCGCAGCCGATGAGCATCGATGCGCGCCTGGAGGCGATCAAGCAGGATCTTGCCTACCAACTTGATCGACGTGCGAAACCAAGGCACGCGAGGGATCCGGCGCGCGGGCGTGACGCTGAGCATCCCGCCGACATTCCGCCCCGCGGTTGGAAGGACATTGCGCGGCGCACATGGGCGGAAGTCTCGGATCAAAATCTCTTCCTCATCGCCGGCGGCGTCACCTATGCAGTGCTGCTCGCCCTGTTCCCCGGCTTGGCCGCCCTCGTCTCGTTGTATGGTCTTGCCTTCGATACTGCTCAGATTGAAAAGCAGGTGGCGGCGCTGTCGGGCGTGCTGCCGGCGCAAACGCAGGAGCTTTTAAGCCAAGAGCTGCACAGCCTGGTCGAAAGCTCTGGCGGGGCACTCGGCTTTGCCGCGATCGTCGCTTTGCTGCTGGCGATTTGGAGCGCTTCGCGCGGCATGAGCGGTCTGATCACCGCGATCAACATCGCCTACGAAGAGAAGGAGCGGCGCAGCTTCGTAAAATTCAACCTCATCGCGCTCGGTCTCACCGTCGGGCTTGTGGCCGGCGGCGTTATTGCGATCGCGGTTTTGCCGGCCGCCGTTCAGCTATTGGCGGTCGGCTCCGCGACCAAATGGCTGCTGCTGCTTGTGCAGTGGCCGCTGCTCAACATCCTTGTTATGGGCGGCCTCGCCGTTCTCTATCGCTTCGGTCCCGACCGGGACAAGCCGCAATGGCGTTGGGTCTCGCCCGGCGCGATCGCCGCAACTGTCCTGTGGATCATCGGTTCTGTCGGTTTCACCGTGTATGTCGCGAACTTCAACAGCTACGACAAGACCTACGGCTCGCTAGGCGGAGTGGTCATCCTGCTCACCTGGCTCTATCTCTCAGCGCTCATGGTCTTACTGGGCGCGGTGATCAACGCTCAGTCCGAGCGACAGACGCTCAAGGATTCGACCGAAGGTGCGCCGCGGGCGATGGGCCGTCGGGATGCGCATGCCGCCGACACGCTCGGTGAAAGCACCGATTAGGAGAAAACCATGATCGAAAACACAGAAATCGATCGCCTGAAGCGGCGGCTCACTTGGCAAGGTGCTGCTCCGATCGCCGATCTCTCCAATCGGGCGACGGATACTATGCTGGCAAGGAGCCGCGAGTTTGCCGGTTGGGTGCGCTCATCAGCCTTCTGATTGCGTTCCAGATTGGATTTGCCGTGGGCCGTTGGGGACCGCACCGTGCGAAGCATTAACCTTCTCAAGCTCGCCTTTGATGCGGAAATCCTGCGGCTGCGGGCGCTGCTTGCGCGTCAGGGGCGGCGCGCGGCCCGATTCGCCGCGCCTTTGCCACGTTCTGTGGCTCCCTGCGTCCTTCGCATGAGAAAACCTCCTCGTACCAGCCGGCAGCCGCCACGACGGCGAACAGAATGCCCGCCGCCATCCCGGCCGTGTGATTATGCCAGGCGCGCTCAAGCGTCAGTGTCGGATCGAGGCCGAGAGCGATGGCCAGCGGCATGAGGGCAGCGGCCGCAAAATATGCCGTCATGCTGTGCATTCGGCCGGTGCTTTGGCCGTCCTGGGAAATGCGGTGAAACGCTGACGGCACTATGAGCAGACAGATGGCGAGCAGCATGAATGCGAACGCAGCAGCACTCATAAAGCGATCGCTTGCTGACAGCTGGTCGAAGCCCTCGCGGAAAGGGCTTTGACACTGAAAGCCAAGCGGGATCTGGGAACCGAGGGATGAGCGTTCGCGTCTCATCCAGCGCCGTCTTGACTTTACCCGATAGAGACATTCGATTTGTCGGATGATCACCTGACGCGGTTACGTCGACCCGTAATCCTCGGGACGCTACGTCTACCGGCGGCTCAGCAATTTTCCAATAACGATGCCGGCGGCGACCAAGATTCCGGCCGGACGAGCGGTTGACCCCGGATGATGTCTGCCGACTGGAAATGCTGCGAAATCAATAAGGCCGTAGGCATTCGCGGATCGACTTCCACAGCTTTCGTCGGTGGTTCGTCACTAAGGCACGCGAAGCGGGCATTGATCGGGCGACGGTCGCAGCTGTCGTCGGTCATGAGGTAGGCAATTTGACCGACGACACGTACTCAAGTGGACCATCGAAGGCTTGAAGAGGAAATGCGTAGAATTGGTCGAGTACCGCTGACATAACCGAGCGCCGCAGACTAGGCACGTCGCGGCCGCCGTGGCACACGGCACCTCGCCTTTGGCGACGAAAGAACGAACGATAAGTGACCCGCAAAATTTCCCGCTTTTGAATCTCCATGCGCATGGTGCGTATGTGGGGGGAGCGGCATGAATGAGGGATTGCTTACAATGACCATCGACTACATTCAATCGCAGACTATACAGTCCGACCGATCGCACCTGACCAGGTACCATCCATCATTCACAGCAGCGCACCGTAAGCAAAGAGAGCCGCGCTGGTGTCGGCGTGAGAAAGGCTTGTTCGCTGCCGGTGGAGAATGTGGTGACGACTGGGCTGGGATTTCTACCGAAGGTATTGAGATGTGGCGCTTCAGTACATTTTGAGTTTGTATACACGGTTATCATAACGGCAACGTAGCCGTGATCATCATCCGCGCCTTGCACAATTACCTGCAATTCCAGGCAGTGGTTGGCACCGATGATATCGAAGATCATCCGCAAGGACCGCTACGCCTATTGGGCCGATAAAGAGCTACCGACCCTTGCCTAGTGACAGCTGAGACTTTGGTGTAAGATCCAACTGCTGCGTCATTGTTGGTGCAGTGACTTGGAAAGGCCAGTCGAACTTTACCCGGCGACCTGCCAGGGAGCGCCGGGTTTTTCTTTATCGGCTACGGCAGCACTGCATCCCCAACTGACAAGCAGTTGCCGGTCGTCAGGTAGTGTTCTAACTTCACTAAGGCCGGTCTTATCCACTCGGCCGGCGGCATGGGACTTACCCGGCTGCCCCCCTCGGGTCGCCGGGTTCTTTTATCTGCTACGGCAGCACTGCATTCAGAACGGCAAAGCGATTGCCGATCGTTAGCTGGTGCTCTACCTTCATCGAGCCGGCCCTCCCCACAGCGGGCAACGGCCATTACTAACAACCTAATCCGGGCGGTGATCCCTCGAACTCGTCCGCCCGGCTTCTTTACCTACTACGTCAGCGCTACATACCTAAAACGGCAAGCGGTTGCTGATCGCTAGCTAGTGACTTACGTTGATTAAGCCGGCCTAATTTCACTGGGCCGGTTTCATCCTTCCAACTACCCAGGGCGATCCCTCGCATAGCCCTGGGTTTCTTTATCTTAGACTCAGTGTCCTTCGAGCCGCCTCAGCAACATGGTGGCAGCGACAACCTTATCAGCCTTTGCCGCGCGCTCGATCGCGAGCTAAGTTGGAATATGCGTTGGAACTCCGTGTCAGCTGGACTTGCTTGACGGTTCGTCCCCTCGCGATACCAACGCATCAGTCATGACATGCTGATACCTATCCGTTCACAAATCTTGGAGTCTTTGAGACCGATCCGCGCACATTCCAGCAGCAAGTTCCGGTCAATGTCCAGTCTCAGTCTGCCTCGATCGCGTTTTATATCACTCATCGGTGCCTTACTTGATCAACCTGCGTTGCCTGTCGAACATCGCCTTGATGCCAGGGAGCAAGTTGATTTCCAGCTGCGCGCTTCAACCGACTTGTCACGCAGCACTATCTGTTCCTCAACGCCGGCTTCCTCCGAACTGTACCGCCGCGAAGGCATCGCGGAGAGCATGTACTGCACTGGTCGAAAGACTTCCTGGCCCAGAATACAATCATGAAGCGCCGACCTCGAAAGGGATCCCGGTCCGGTAAAGAAACAAAACGGGAGTTGACAGATGCCCACGGTTTCTGCATGCGGAAATATATCGCAAACGTGACTGCAGGCCGAGCAGTTGCTCCCGGCAACGATCATCCGTCCCGGACCAGCAGGCCCCGCGGCGCTTCTCAGAAGCGTGGTCGTGACTTCCTCTGTTGTCGCCGCTGCCGAATACGAAGGGCGCTAGCAGCGCCCACACGACCGCGACCGGAGAGAACCCCGCTGAATACCGCAGTACGGCAAGTGCGCTGCGCCACACTGTTTGAATGCGAGGCATAGCTGGCTGGCAGGCGCTGCGCCTGCACAACGATAGCACGACCACCACGTTGATCCTTTTGGCAGTCAACCTCGTTATCGCCGGGATTCTGGGGATGCTGGCGGCGCGATCCTCACCGAGTTACGCCGACGACGAAGCCCTAAGGGTCAGGCGAGAGGCGATCGACGCGGCGCGAGGGGCACTCTCAATCACCGCAGCATTCCCGCTCCTGCAGCTTCTGGGGCATCAAAGGCGGCGTGCATTCTTCCGTTTCGGACGGTAAAGCTGTAAGCGTCCGTCCAAGGCGTCGCAGTATTATGCAGCGAGCCTCTGGTCGAGCCTGGGGTGGATGCCCTCTACGTTCCAGGGCAGCAGCTCCGCAACGCGGTTAACGGGATAATCGGCGATGTGCTCGATCACATGCCGCAGATAAGCTTGGGGATCGAGGCCGTTCGCCTTGGCAGTTTCGATCAGGCTGTAGATCGCTGCTGCACGCAGCCCACCTGCATCCGAACCGGCGAAGGTCCAGTTGCGCCTGCCGAGGGCAATCGGGCGCATGGCGCGCTCGGCGGCTGAATTGTCGATGCAGGCGCGTCCATCACGCAAGACGAGCGTCAGTGCGTTCCAGCGCTTCAGGCTGTAGCGGATCGCCTTCGCCATATCACTGCGGCCGGAGATACGCGTGAGGCTCGCCTCAAGCCATGCATGCATGTCCGCCATCAGCGGTGCGAGGTGTTGCGTGCGCACCCGCAGGCGCTGCTCGGGTGCTTGCCCTCGAATGATCTCCTCGATCTTGTAAAAGGCGGCGATCCGCTCCAGTGCCTCGCGGCTCAACGCAGACTTGGTCTTCTCATGGGCATCCCAGAACTTGCGCCGGGCATGCGCCATGCAGGCGGCCTCGACGACCTCACCGCCCCGATAGATCTCGGTAAATCCGCCATAACCATCGGCCTGCAGAATACCCTTGAAGCTGCGCAGATGCTCCTGTGGATGGGCTCCCTTCCGGTCCGGCGAGTAGCGGTAGAGGATCGCCGGTGGATCGGCGCAGCCGTATGGGCGTCCATCGCGGACGTAGGTCCACAACCGGGCTTTGCGCGTGCGACCAAGACCCGGTTCCAGCACCGGCACCTCGGTATCGTCGCCGTGAACCCGCTCTCCGGCCATGACGTAGCGCGACAATGCATCGATCAGTGGCCGCACCAGTCCCGCAACCTGGCCGACCATATCGGCCAGCGTCGAACGACTGAGGTCGATGTCTTCGCGGGCGTAGATCTCCGCCTGGCGATGGAGCGGCAAGTGGTCGCAATACTTCGCCACCAGCACATGCGCCAGCAAACTCGCGCCGGCGCGGCCGCGGCGGATCGGCAGACTGGGAGCCGGCGCCTGGACAAGCGTCTCACACACCCGGCACGACAGCTTTGGACGGACATGGCGGATGACGCGGAACGAGCCGGGCACATAGTCCAGGATCTCGGTGATGTCCTCGCCAAAGGGGCGCAGGGTGCCGCCACAATCCGGGCAGGCACACGGAGCGGGATGCTCGACGATATCGCGCGGCAGAGCCTCTGGCAGCGGCCGGCGAGCGGGCTTGCGTCCCGGCAGCTCAGGCTGTGGGTCAGCCTCATCGTTGGCCGGTGTGATCTCGCCCAACATCTCGTCGATGTCAGCCAGCGTCAGCTCAAGCTGCTCGACCTGCTCACGCAGCTTCTCCGATGATCGACCGAACGTCATGCGCTGCAACCGAGCCAGCCGCGACTTCAGTGCCTCGATCTCGAAGCGCTGCTCGATGAGCCCGGCTCTGGCTGCTGCGAGTTCCGCTTCCTGTGCGTGGCGTTGTGCCCTGATCTCCGCCAGCTCCGCAGTCTGCGCCAGCAACATCGCCTTCAGGCCGGCAATATCGTCAGGCAGTGCGGACCCAGCATCACTATCCGGCATGGCCGCAGGATCACTGACGCGTCCGCGTCGCCTCAAGCAAAAACCTGTGCCGTCCGTCGTCCTTCAGCCAACCATCTCTGGCTGCCAGGTGCGCACAGGCATCCGCCAATCGATCCCTTCCGTCAGCATCGACAGCTGCGCCGGTGTCAACGATACCGCGCCTTCCTTCGCCTGCGGCCACACGAATTTGCCGCGCTCCAGCCGCTTGGCGTACAGCACCAGGCCTTGGCCATCCCAGAACAAAATCTTCATCAGGTGACCTCGGCGGCCGCGAAAAACGAACAGCTGTCCGCTGAACGGATCCAGTGCCAGGTTCTGCTGCACCATCGCAGCAAGACCATCGAACCCGCGGCGCATATCCGTCACCCCGGCTGCCAGCCAGATGCGGACACCAGGCGACGGTGTGATCATCCCCGCAGAGCCGAGATCACCCGGCGCAACGTCACCAAACTCACGCCGTCATCCACACGCACACGGCTGCCGTCGCCAAGTTCGATCTCGATGCGACCCATAGCAACAGCAACCGCTCGCGTCGGCGATGCAGGTGGCGCCGATATCGCCGGCAACACCGGCCGCTCTATCTCTACCGGAATGAACATCGGCACCCGCGGTCGCGTCAGCCCGCCCTCGCGAACCTGACGGCGCATGTGAATAGAAGACCAGGATATACGTCATGCAGAGCAGCAACCTGCTTCACGCACGCGCCAGGCTCCTCTGTCTCCGCGACAATCCGCAGCTTGTCCTCGGCGCTCCACCGACGACGCCGTTCCCGACCAGTCAGGATCTCAACATGTCCGTTTGACATCGACCTTACAGCGCACCTTAACGCCGACCTTAAGGTCTCACCCCTGACACATCCCCATCCCATCCAACAGGCGCGTCAGACCGGACGCATACGTAAAGCTCACATTAAACAGATGAGCTAATGATCCCTGCCCCGACCCGTCTTATTCTGCAATTGGTCGATTCTCTTCGACGCGTCCGCCTTCGTAAGCGATGGATCAAACTCTTCGCCTGCTTCCTCGCACAGCGTCCTCAAATAGGAGGCCTGCGCTCCGGTCATCGTTTCGCCGCCGGTGGTCCATTCGTCAGGGTCCTTCTCGGCGTTGGAAGGCGCTGCGTCGTCAAGAGATTTGGGGTTCTGGCTCATGCGAATGAAACGCCGACGTTCACCTTAGGTTTCCAGTAACCGAATGGCGGATTAACATTCCTGTCGTCCACGGCAGTCGTGACGAGCGTAACGAGAGTGATTGATGAGGACATTCGCGGTTGTGCGGCGTGGCAAGAAATATTTGATAGAGGCGACCAGCGACGCTGGCGTCCGGCAGATGATAATTGCATTTGGAACGGAAGAAGCCGCACTACGATGCCTCAAAGACTTTCAGGAGCGGGAAGAGCGTAACTCCAAGTCTGCCCCTTCATTATCCAAATCCAACTCGCCAAGTTGACCGATGGTTCCTCGTGGCAGCACGGTCGACAATTCCGCGAAATCTCGCCAACGCTTAGCGAGGTATAATAGCGTGCGACGGACCTCCGTGTTCGTTGCGCTCGCCGCCAGCCGCTCACAATCCCTGACCCGATCCCGATATTCCTGCGAAGACATTGAGACCAATCCCTGACTCCCTCTCTTCCATCGCATCCCGCCCACCGCTGGATCAGCGGCGGCTCAACATCAATCCGATCAGGAGACCGGTTGCACCCATCAGCGCGGCGGCGACGAAAGGTTTTTCCTGTACGAAGTCACACACCTGACCCACCATTTCGTCGAACGCCTCGCTCGAGGGTTTGCCTCCCGATGAAGTCTTCGCGGGCCCGGTCGTGCTCGATGCGGATGTTGGCCCAGCCGCCGAGCCATCCTTGCTGTGCGCAGAAAGTGCCGGACCAGCACCACCTATGTTTCCCTCTTCGGCCATTTGAACCTCTGGTTTGGGTTAATGCCGCATTAGATAAGCGGCGGTCTTCCACCCTAATCCCGGCTGGAGAGTGCCCTACGTAGCAGGTTGCGCGGGGTCCCACTTGAATTCCCGCGACGTCGTGACGGAGGTCACACGGACGTGTTCGGATCAGCAAAATCGTCGGGTGCGTTCGCGCGACATATCTAAACCAACTGATTTTTCGGCTGCTCTGTCCGAGTGATTTTGCAAAGCGACGGGCTTAGTCAATGTCCCGACGATCCGACTTGGCAAAAACCCCAGTTCCGCCTTCAGTTTATTGAAGCAACTCGTGCATCGCTACGTTGGTTACGGGCCTGCGCAAACCCGAGAGATACATCAATGACAGAGCATGTAGTTGCGACTTTTAGCACTCAACAGGCTGCCGAGTCGGCAGCGCAAGAGCTGGAAAACGCAGGATTTCCCGCCTCCGCAATCCGCCAATACCAAGGTGGAAATCGCGGCGGATCGGGACGAACATCTTTTGAGACAGCCACTGAAACAACCGCCTCAAGCGGCGGCGGATTCTGGGCGTGGCTGCTTGGCGAAGAGGGTCCTCAGACCCGAACAGCCCATCCGTGCGATGAGGAGTGGTATGACCGGCGCGCCGGCGCTGGAGACACGGTTCTGAGCGTGGCAGTAACCGACGACAGCAGGATCCACCAAGCCACCACCATCCTTGAGTCTCACCAACCTATCGAGATGGAGGAGACCGCCGAGGAAAATAACGTCGTCGACATTCCAGCAGCAGGATCCGGCGACCGAATGGTGCGCTCACCCGCTCCAGTTACTGGTACGAGTCCCTTGAACTTGGGGGATCCGCTTTCGCAAACCGCGACGGGCGGAGCGGAAGAAGTCATCCCGCTTGCCGAAGAAAATCTGGAGATTGGCAAACGCACCGTCGACCGTGGCACGACACGAGTACGGCGCTACGTCGTGGAAACGCCAGTTGAGCGGGAAGTCTCCTTGCATGGGGAGCGAGTGACCATCGAACGTCGCAAGCCCTCGGAAAGCTCGGTTCCAGGACCTGTTTTCGAGGAGCGCACCGTCGAGGTACGTGAGACCGAAGAGGTGCCTGTGGTGGCTAAGACCGCACGCGTCGTGGAAGAGGTGGCCATCCGCAAGGAGGCAACCGAACGGGCGGAAACCGTGCGGGACACGGTCCGCCGTGAGGAAGTGGAGGTGACTCCGTCGACCACAAGGTAGGCAATACAGACAGCCCGGTCGGCGTTGGAGCGCTGATCGGGCCCGCGCGCCGGTCATCTGCACGCCAACATGATTTGCCGTGGGTATGGGCAGATAGGGGCGGCACCACACCATCGTCATCAACGGGCTTCCGCCCGGCGGAGACACAAGGCCGGATCGAAGTAGCTGTTCCGACTCACCACATATGCCAATCAGTGATGTTGATCGTGCCGACAATGTGACGAAAGTCTGGTGCATCGGTGGTGGTCGGGCAAACAAAAAAAGGCCGCCCCGAAAGGGCGGCCACTTTCCATTTCTCGACTAAGCCCGGCGCTACGATTTGTCTATCGCGTCGCGAGCAGCATCTTTCACGTCGCCCGCTGCGTTGTGCGCAGCGCCCTTCGCCTTGTCCATCTTGCCCTCAGCCTGCAAGTTTGCATCGCCAGTGACTTTGCCGGCCGCGTCCTTGACGGCCCCCTTGGCCTTGTCAACGGCGCCCTTAACGTGTTCGCGATCCATGGTGGTATCTCCTCTGGTTGCGACCCTGAAGAAGGAACGCCCTCGGCGCGGCGGGAGTTCCAGTATTAAAGTTTGACCATAAAAGTTGGTGGTTGGTTCGCCATGGGCGATCCAAGCGAAACTTCCTCACTGAATTCTTAGAGCGGGGTGGCTCAGGAGCCCGGCTGAAACGCGACTAACGACGCAGAGGCGAGCAAGCTGAACACCGCCCGTCAAAATTCCGGGTATCGCCTCGGCTCAGAATCTTCGCCTGCCCCAAGAGCGCCTTGCGTTGTGCCATCATTTGGATTGAGGATCGCACCGCCAGTCCACTCGTTCTGCCCGGTCAGCATTTTCTTCAGACATCGTCATCTCCGAACGGCGTCGCCAGACATCACACACTCAGCAGTGCTTCTGTCATGGAGACAGGCGCCTGCATGCCCAATATATCAATGACGGTGCTCGCATGACGGTCGTCCACCGTCACTGCACAACCTATCGCCAGCGGCACTCCGCCCGTCAAGCAGCTCCCTAAGGCCAAGTCGTTCGGAGTCGTTGACGAACTGCCTGACCTTTGCGGAGGGGACGCGCGCAACACTAAGATCATCGACCGCGGTTTCTGCTGCCCCCGCCGAATTATAGACAGCCACTACGACTTCCTACATGGCGAGCCCTCCCTTCCTTTAAGGCAAACGGCACGGTGGCAGTCAGGTTTTGGTTGGCCTTACGGTCGCTCAGGAACTTGATGGGAAGATTGGCAACGGACGCGCACTCTGGACTTTACCGCCTCGCTCTTTCCAGGGGGTCACGTCGATGAGCACTCGGAATATGCCAATCACTGACCAGGTCGTCAGCGAAGCGGCCTATTTCATTTGGGAGAATGAGGGCCGTCCCGAGGGAAAGGCCGTCGATCACTGGGAACGTGCAGTGATGCAAATCGAGGGTGGGAATGACGATATTCTCGAAGAGGAAGAAAGGATCATGGCAGAGCTTCCCGCAAATCTCCCCGCGTTGCTGACCAAGGACGCGCGAGGGGGGTGATATCAACTGCCTTCGTGGTTCCTGCCTTTACCCAGCTCCGGACGACCGCCATTAACCTAGAAGGCCAAGCGTATGGCAACAGTTGCTCAAACAACTGATTCTACGCGCTGCTCATCGTCATGGGCCTGTCGATACCAGCCACAGCTCACGCCGCGAATTTCAGGCCACCATCGACGCGCTCGGGACGGCGACGGTTGGTGTGATGTCCGTCATTATAGGCGGATGAATTCCGTATAGGGGTTTCCCACGATGGCACAGCTCAAAAGCGTCCGACGTAGAGCCTTCCGACACAGTGCCGAGTTGTTCGCACGTGTGCTGATCCTGCCCGGATGGAGGAATATTTGTGGCAAGCGTTCCGCGAAGACGAGGATTTAGATGAATGCCTGACCGATGACGAGCGAGAGCAGTTTCGCCTAGCTCGGCGGATCATCACAAACGCCTACAGATTGATCGACGGGGGGCGGAAACCATGCGCGTGCTCGTTATTTACTGCCACCCGAACGAGACGAGCTTCGCAAACACATTGCATCAAACGGTGTTGCTATCGCTGAGGGGCCGAGGCCACCACGTCACTGATCTCGATCTATATGGCGAAGACTTTCGTCCGGTGATGTCGCGTAAAGAGCGGCGGAAATACGAAGATCCCGACCGGTATCATGGGACCGTCCAGAAATTCGCGTCCCAAATGGCCGAGACCGAGGCGATCGTGGCAGGCCTTCCGGCGATGCTCAAGGGTTATTTCGACAGGGTCTGGGCGCCCGGTGTTGCGTTCGATATCGGTGCTGATGGCGTCTTTAAGACCGACAGGCTAGCCCATATCCGGAAGCTTGGGGTCGTTACTACGTATGGCTCTCCCTGGTGGTTGATCCGCCTCTATATGGGTGATCCGGAACGAAAATTATGGGGCCGCGCGATCCGCAAACTGTGCGGCAAGGGATGCACGCTGGAGTGGCTCGTTCAATACAACATGGATAGCACGTCACCAGCGCAACTTGAACGTTTTCGAAAGAAAACGGAGAATGTCTTCAATAGATGGCGATAGGTGAGGGCACAGGGCAGACGGTCACAAAAGCAACTATCGAAGGTCCAACCAAATTCGGATGGCGGGGCGGAAGTCCAGATGAAAAACTTGCGCGCCGTCTTCTCCCGGTCGTCACGTCCGCGCAGCGGTCGCTGCGAGCTGGTGTTTTTCGCTCTCCTGCTGGCATTGGCTCATTGTGGGACTGCTCCACCGACAGCGGAACAACGGATCAACTCTTCCGTCTAGGCCGGGAGCGACAGAAATGGTGTTTTACACAGCCGCCGCCGCGCCAACCCGTAGCGCAATCCTTTTCACCGGAGGCGCGGGAGTCGTGGCGGCCGGTCGCGCCAACTTTCTTTTGCGCGTGGCTGACCGCTTCGTCGCACAGGGCATCAGCGTGGCAATTCCCGAGATGCCGTCGGATCACCCCGGCGGCGTTCCCGGCGCTTTTCGGGCCAGCGCGGAGAACGCGACTGACATCGGAGCAGTCGTCGATTTCCTGCGACAGCGCGCGAACGTCCCCGTATGGCTGGTCGGCACCAGTCGCGGCACACTTTCAGCCGCCAGTGTGACTGCGAAAATAGGGCCTCCTCGCGTTGCGGTCTCCTCCTCACCTCGACGGTGTAGGAAGGCCTGCAGGCCGTGACATCTCTCGATGAAGTCCGATCGGCTGCAATCACCAGTCCCGCCATAGTCACCGCCAAATCAGGCAAGCGCCTCCGGGCTGACCAACTGAGCAAGCAGTGGAGGCGCTATCGGCCGAGGTCTTGCGGGCAGAGAAGGAGACGGCGGCCGCCCTGGGCCGAGCCGAACGGGCGGAGGCGGGCAGGGAGGCAGAGCGCGCCCGGGCCGCGGCACTACGCAACTCGATCGACGAGCTCCACGCATCGTGCCCCGACTGTGCGTGCCTGCCGGAGGCGAGGCCCTGTTGGGGGTCAGCGGGATCGCCGATGAAGGCTCTGCAAAATGGATCGTGCTCTGGTGGCACCGGAACTGGCTCCTGTTTCCCTGGAAGCTCCCGGCATGGGTGAGGGTTTCAGGCGCACTCGCATCGATGGTGAATAGGGGAACTGCGTGACGGTGCGCCTGCCAACGGTCGATCTCCCGGCCCAGATCGGACCTGCCGGATCGAGGCGTTCGGCGCGAAGTGGGCTGCCGTCCGCTGCCCGGGCGAGCTCACGCCTCTGATGCGACAGTTCGGCGATTTTTGGGAGCCGGGTACGCGGCGCTGGCTGATCGAGCGGCGGCGTCTCGGCCGGCTAGTGCACAAGTTGCGGGAGGTCACCGATGAGTTGTTCCGCCAAGCCGGCATCAGCCTCGACCGATAGGAAACCCTTTGACGCGCTAGTTCGTTTATAGCGAACATGCGGCATGGCGCTCCTGATCCAGCCCAAGGCGGCGAAGAGCGCCAAGACCATCCCCCAACGGGATTGGGATCATTTGAAGGAACGATTGGAGCAAATCGCCCAGAACCCGCACGGCAATCATCCGAATGTCGGACCTGTGGTCGGGACCCACTACCGCAAGGTCAGGCAGGGGAACTGGCGGGCGATCTACGAGATCACCGATCGTGGTGATGGCAGCGTGGTGAAGTTTGATCACAGGCGGGAGGTCTATCGATGAGCGACCACAAGCAGCCCGTCAGCCAGACGCCGGACAGCGTTACCCTGCGCCGGGCCGACTACGACGCATTGCTGACCGAGTTGGAGGAGGCCGAGGACCGCGCGGCGGTTCTCCAGCATGAGCTCGCGAAGGCCCGCGGCGGCGCACCCGAGCCGCTCACGCTCGCCGACGTCGATCGGCTACGCGCCGGCGAGCATCCGGTGAGGATCTGGCGAGAGAAACGAGGGCTGACGCAACAAGCCCTCGCGGGCTTGGCGGGGATTAGCAAAAGCTTCCTCTGCGAGATCGAGACAGGCATCGGCACGCCCAGTGTCGAGACGCTGCGGAAGCTGGCGCTCGGATTGAAGGTCGATCTCGACACGCTGGTACGGTGAACCGCGATGACGTGCGATCTGGCGTTGACCTGGTTCATCCTTCCGGCCGTGGTAGCGCGGATCCTCGGGGTCGGCGGGATGATCCGGCGGGGCGGCCAGACCTGAGCGGGCAGCCGCAGCGCTGGGTGGTCTGCATCCGCTGGCCGGGCGGCAGGTGGGAGACAATCTTCACCGACTTGCCCGACAAGGTGACGCGGCAACGCCGCTGGGTGGTGGCCTGTGTGCGGTTGCCTCACTTGGTGACCGTGGTGCCGGGGAGGGTGTGATGACCACCCGCCCGCTCCCGCACTCTCATCGTGATGGTCGGCCCAGCGGGATCAGAGCTGATGCTCACAGCCCACTGCTCAACTTCGAACTCGACCACGTCGAGACTTTGGTGGGTGGCGGCCGCCGCCGCCCTGCGGGGCTGCCGTCCCGTCGGGCGTCGGTTGGAGGGACAGGAGGTCAATGAAGTCGGGTTTAGGGCCGATCAGTCCCTCGTTCACGGCTAGCTGCGACAGCCATCTGCTACCTGGCCCCGCTTCCCTGATCTGCGACTCAACAAACGTCCGGACGACTCCGTTGGGACCGTGCCCTTCGTAACGGGGTTCCTTCCCGATCAAGGGCAAAAGCCGAATGATAATGTATGGTCCCGGCGGGATGCCGCCTGCGAACGCGACAACAGCCTGCCCGAGCTTGAAGCGATGATATGCCATCTGTCAGTTATGCGGCACCGATCGGCTCAGTAGCATTCCATGTCTCCAGTGGGCTCGTCCGAAGGCGGACGAAGTGAACCTGTCGGAGCCCGCTCAAAGCGGGCGAGAGACGCTGCGATATTGCGATACGTTTCGGCGAGACCTCGCCACTGTCGAGCCGTTTTCGGATCTTTTTGCGGCAGCCGCTTCGATTTCAGCCCGGCGGGCCTTGGAAATGTAGTCGTCGGCACGTCCGTCCGGCACGGCTTATGTCCTCTGTTTAGAACATTTCGTGCATAGCCCGCAGCGCGTGTCTAGGAAAAAAGTCGCATTATAGTCAACCAGACATAACGCAATTTTTGCGGTGGTTAGGGATAGGGTTAAATCTTCGTTCGTAGAAATTCATTTCCGCCACAGATGGTCTCCGGGCACTAACTCAGTAGTTTGTTTTTGGTACCGGCAAGTGGGGGATCGATTTGGCGTGGCCTGAACTCTGGCCGCACGCCGTTTTGTCTCGACGATTAACGATGGGCTCGCGCATCTTTCCGCCTGCGGCATCATTCCCGGATGTCGCAGTTGTGCTGGATCAAACTCGACGCCCGGCGACTCCCCCTTGCCGGGCGCCACTTTTCAATCTTCGTGCGCAACCGGCCGTTGCGCAATAGATTTCTAGTTCTCTTCCGCCGGGGCAACTTGAAAAATCCAGCTGCTGCCGGTGCGGTCGAGTGGGGTGGAAATATCGACAAAGTCGCCGCCGCGCTATGGGCAATGAGTCCACAGCCGAGGACGCTGACGGTGGCGTGGAGCACTCACAATATCGATGAAGAATTGCCCGTCAACGCCGTATCACGACCACGACGTTCAAGTCGATGTCTGAAGCCTACACTGAGGCAACGGCCCGGGATGAGTCCAAAGGTCGCGCACCATTACAGCGGCGCACGGCACCACTGCGCTCTTTCCGCTTTAACGTCCTGCCGTGCTGCGATCTTCGGAAGCGCGCTCCTGAGCTGCTCGGTTCTCAAGGTTGCCGGATACGAAAGGCGCAATAACCGCCCACGCGACGGCGATGCCGTACAGCAGCAGACCGATTAGAACCTCGACGAATACAGCAGTTACGGCAAGTGCGCCGAGCCAGGGTTGCTTGGACGCGAGACATAGCCACCTCCCTCATGTGCCTCCCAGATTTTGCCGATTGGTCGGAACTCCGACATAAACCAGTCGGCTGGCACTTCGTTCGGTATCAGGCGTTTGACTTACCCAATCAGGCCATCAGCAAGGCGAGTAAATCAGGCGCAGCCTCTAATGGCCGTGAGGTTACTTTGGTCGTTGTCCCGCCAACTAGCTCTGAGAGCGGGCATGACATGACACCGTCAGTGAGACCATCCATGCGCGATGAGCGATTGTACCTGAGTCGAGCTTAGCGGCGGCCCCACAATCCCCATGCGCTGCATATCGGCGGCGATCAAGTCGCGTGCGGCACGGCGGGCAGCAGGTGACGGCCCGTGACCATCAACGTCTTTACTCGCCGAATTGGCCGCGCTCGGTCCAGCTGCTGTCCCAACGCTTGACGCGCCGACACCAGATACCCCAGCGCCCGAAGGGCCCTCTTTGCCGCCGCTGCCTGCGTTTCCACTACCGCCGTTGCCGCCACCGCCGCCGCCGTTGCCACTACCGTTCCCACCGCCGTTGCCGCCGCCATTGCCGCCCCCATTCCCACCGCCGTTGCCGCCACCGCCATTGCCACCGCCGCCACCACCATTGCCACCGCCGGCGCCACCGTTGCCGCCGCCGTTGCCACCACCATTCCCACCGCCGTTGCCGCCGCCATTGCCGCCCCCATTCCCACCGCCGTTGCCGCCCCCATTCCCACCGCCGTTGCCGCCACCGCCATTGCCACCGCCGCCACCACCATTGCCACCGCCGCCGCCACCGTTGCCGCCGCCGTTGCCACCACCATTGCCGCCGCCGTTGCCACCACCATTCCCGCCGCCGTTGCCACCACCGTTCCCGCCGCCGTTGCCACCACCGTTCCCGCCGCCACCGCCGCCATTCCCGCCGCCGTTGCCACCACCGTTGCCGCCGCCATTGCCGCCGCCGTTCCCGCCGCCGTTGCCGCCACCGTTCCCGCCGCCGTTGCCGCCGCCATTCCCGCCGCCGTTGCCGCCGCCATTCCCGCCGCCGTTGCCACCACCGTTGCCACCGCCGTTGCCACCACCGTTCCCACCGCCGTTGCCGCCACCGTTCCCGCCGCCGTTGCCGCTGCCGTTGCCACCACCGTTGCCGCCGCCATTCCCGCCGCCGTTGCCGCCCCCATTGCCACCGCTAGCAGCCAGAGCATCTGAAAAACCGCGGACGGATAGACACGACACAGCTGCGATCGACCACATTCCAAGGAACGAACGCCGCGATTGCCGCAGGTCACGTCGCATCATTCATTTCACTCCCCGGCCGACTGATTGATAGGCTTCCCGCAGTAAGTCTGCTCATGCGCTATGACGCCGCGGATCACAAACGTTCCATGTCGCGAAAGAGTTATCCAGCCCTGGATCTCGCTTCCTGATATTTGGGCAGTGCGGAACGTTGGTTACATTGGTGCGACACCTGCTCCTAACAGCCCTCATCGCCTTGTTGTTGGGATGCTCCCTACCTGCGGCCGAACAAGGCAACGCGCTGCCGCCCCTGAGCGGAGCGGAGCAGAGCGAGCGCTACACCGCGTTTCAAAACGCGATGGAGCGATCACCCGCTGATGGGAGCGTACGTTGGCAAGTATCGAACGCAGTTTTCGGCAGCGTCACGACAATAGACACAGTCTACTCCCGGACAGATGGCTGGTGCCGGAGCTACGAAGAGATTATCGCCGATGGTGCGAAGCGATACGGCATTGTTGGCATTGCTTGTCGTGACGCACCGCAACGCTGGCTTGTACTTGATGGACGGCCGCTGGGGGATCTTAGATAGCATCGATAGCATCTGCGGCTGAACGACCATTGGGCGCGTCGTAGCGACCAGCATCACATGACAGCGCCCATGGGCTGCATCGTTGGTAACGGCCGCGTCAAGCACTCACCGGCTTAGCTGACTTTCGTCTCCTCGGTTCACTCCAGGACCAACGCTACCAGTTCCGCCTTGATTGCCGGACACGTTATTTGTTCCGCGAATGACTTCATACTATCGTGCGGTGGTGGTCTTTGTTCACCAGAACGGCGCGCACGAGGGTGGGAACGCATGATTGCACATGTCGTGTGGTTGGCATGTGTCGCTTTCGTCACTGCGGCGTTTGCGGGCATAACCGCGAAGCTTCCTGTTGCTTCCGTAGGAGGCCGAAATCCTGAAAATCGTACCGATGATCCGCAATCATTGGTAGATCGAGGGCCGGGATTGCGAGATGATGCGCGTATATCGCCCGCCTTGTTGGAACTGATTGCAGCGGCGTCGGAGCCGCTCCGGCCGGACACTGACTGGCAGCCTGATTTTCCCGTGCAAGTGCCTACGCTCACTTCCGCGAGCGGCAGGTCCGTGCGCCGACAACTCCTGCCGGTCGTCCTTTACGGTGCGCCATCCGGATGTGTCGCTGTTGCGCTCATTGGCTTGGTCGCATTGATGTCAACTGAAGTTCAGCAGACAGCGCATCTCCTGGACGGCGCGGCTGGGGTGGTTGGCTCGGTAACAGCAACAAATTTGAACGCGGTCTCTGTTGTGCAAAGCAAAGCCGCAAGCGAAGCAGGCATGGTAGTGCAGCCGGCAGCGGCGGATGATCAGCGCTCCAAAATGGCTGCCCTGCCTGTGCCTGTGCCGGTTGCGGTCGCAGTCAGCAGGCCGGCGATAACCGATCAACAGATCCCTCAACATCGCGAGAATGCGCAACGCGCCGCGCCGATGACGCCCGCGTCGCACCGTCGCGACACCATTGCAAATCGAATGGAGCGGCCGGCCGCACGGGAACAGACGGCACACGCCTCGTCATTGCCCCAGGCACCGCGCGAAATGTCGAACATCTCTCTGCAGCTTCTGCAGGCGCGCTCGGCGCTGGAGAGCGGCGATACATACGGCGCTCGCAGGATGATGAAGGAGGCACAAACCTTGATCCTGTTCGAGCCCAGCAGCGCTCCGGCGGCTCGCGCCGGCGGGGCAGTGGCTGTGCTCACCCAGGCGCTGATGATGCTGAGCAGTGGCGATGGTGCGCGAGCGCTGGGTTATCTGAACCAGGCGCTCAGCGCGGTTCAGCAGATATCGTAATCGTCAATTTCAGCTGGCACGCACGTCTCGCGGCCCTGTCGCGCCTCTTGAGAAGTATTGGGACAATCAGTTCGTGCCGGTTGGACAGCCGGTGTCTGCGCCGCACCCGCCTACGGGTCAACAGCAGCAAAATCTCAGCAGCAGTAATATCAATGGCGTCACCGACGGCGGAGTGGTTGGCGCACAATAACCACTACCGGTGAATGAGGCGCCGAGCCTCGAGAAAATGCCCAGATGCCGAAACCTCGAAGCACAATCAATGCGGTTGTAACGCCAGAGTATTGCACAACCGAACCACCGGTGAGGCGCGTTTAACACTGGCCAGTGAGCCGTGGCTTCGCACGGCCAGTGCACTACCGTAAATGAATGATGCGACGCGGTTCCACCGGGAGCGAATGTCGAAGGATTTTACACTTTTGCCGATCGCGTGTTGGTCTTCCCTGTATTGTCAGCATCTTAGATCATGGCCTGAAAGTTGCACCGGGCAAATTGTTGGGGGCGTGTTGGCGATGGCCACATTCGGGTAAGAACAGGCTTAGGGGGTTCCGCGGTGAAAAAGATGGCGTTAATACCGGCGGCGATGGGGGCAGTAATGAGCCTATACGCCGCTCCCGCAGGAGCTGGTCTTGTCGCCACGACGGCGTCCTTCTTCACTGCCCCGGCCGATGGGACGTTGACCTTCACCTTTGAGGGATTCTCCGCAGCCGATACCGACCATATGGCCTTCACCTTTAATGGTGACGCCCTTTTCACCAACCAGACCACTGCGGTGGAAACTGTGGTGCATGAAGCGGTCGTTGCGGGTCAGGTTTATGAACTCAGCCTGCACAACGACAAGAACCGCGCTACGTGGTCTAGCAATCCGGCATCCAATTCGGACGGCCTGGCCCATCTCGCCGGCACGAGTATTTTCTCTGACTTCCACCTTGGCGTTGTGGCGCCGACACCAGTGAACACGAACTGCGCAATTGCAGGCAGTTGCTATTTCGGCTGGGAGGATCTCCCGCGCCGGGATGAGGATTTCAACGATCTTGTCTTTGCGCTGCAATTCACAGCAAGCGACTTGGGAGGGCCAGTTCCCGTTCCCCTTTCTGTTCCCGAGCCGGCCGCGCTGTCATTGTTCTGTGCCGGACTGCTGGGACTGGGCTTCACTGTCCGCCGCCGTAGGTGACCCCGTCGAACCTTTTCCCGGGGTGCGAGAATACCGAACGACGTCAACCGATATCTCAAGTGCGCGACGCTCACACACCTGCAACCGCGGCGGCACGCTTTCTTGATCCCAGAACGCCTATTTCATCGTAGGTGAGGCAAACCGGCCGGGCGCTCGCTTCGCATGGTTTCTTGCAAGCAGCTCATTGCCCGGGCTAACCCCGCAGCCGACAATCGGGGCGCCAATATTCAACGCGTTTGTCCGTGGCTCGAGAGTTACCACTCGGGTCACTACATGGCCGCAGACAGCCCCGACTAACTTCGCCATTGCCTGTAGTCAGACGGAGCGCTATCGATCCCTGGGCCTAAGCCGTCCATTGTAAGCTGTCCGGCTTCGACAATCAGGACACGGGACGAGTGGAACTGTCGCATGGATGACGTGTAGATCCTGCGGGCAAGCGGCCTAAACAACAGGTTATTATGCGTTCTCAGCGATACTCGCGGCTATTAGTTTGGCGACAAGAACGAGTGACCGTTTTCAGACGGTGCTGCGTGTGATCGCCCGGCAGTGGCCGAAGGAAACGGAGCCCCAAAAGGGCGAACGAGAGGACGAGGACCCGGCTTGAGGATGATGCTCCTATGCGTCTTTCCACCCTTCGGCATAGGAGTTGTCGTTCACGAGATATCTCTCAAACTTGGCCTTTCCCAGCTCGACGCGCTCGGGGCCGGCTTTGCGGTTGTATTGTCATTTATCGCGATGTTGATACTGCTGCTCATTGCTATTGATGAAGCGGCGTCTCGCAACCGAGAATGACTTCTTTTTTCGGGTGCACTCGTGTCGCGCCGGTCTGCGTCATTTGCCCCTGACTTCAACGCGTCAATGAATTTATCAGTTTCGGCCGACCAGGCCTCTTCTTGATCGATCGCCAAGACAGCGGGTTGGCGCGGCAGCAGCCGACGAATGCCACCGCTGACGAGTTGAGACCACCCTGCGCGTGTCAATACTCCAAGCATAGCCCTGAGGATTCCAATGCCGCTGTTCCTAGGCCCGCCCGATCCTCGTTTTCAGCCAGACGGCACCCAACGAATCAGAAAGTCCAGGCAGATATGGAGTTGTCAAACTACGGTGATGCGACGAGAGAGCACATCGTCTCCTATTGTGTGGTCCCGTTGATCCGCTACTCGCATAACGCGATCCCAGCGCAGATGATTTCAATTTCTGCGTAGTTGCGAGCTTTACTTTCGAGCATGTAGGCAATCGGGGCGCAGTGCCACCGCGACATCGGATACGAACCGTGCGCCATGATCGCACATATTGTCTGGTTGGGAAGTATCGCGTTCGTCACGGCACTCCTGGCAGGTCTATCTGGGCGGCTCCCCGTTTGCCATGCTTCCAATCGAGATGGCTCTCCAGTTTGCCCTGGTGAATTGGACAGCATGCCAGTTGGCTACTCGTTGGAAGCACCAAGCGATGCATCACCCGTTGGTTGAGAAAGCGCATCGGCACGTAGAAATCAGATCTCGCGCACAAGAGACGGCCTCGCCGGAAGTCCACTTTTAACGGACTTCCAAGGTCCCTTACTGCACATCGAGCGTTGGCTTGGCAGTTGCTCCAATATGTGTCGATCAGCGGCACGCGCAGATCTGTGGGGATAAACCTGCAGCCGTCCTGCTGCAACTTTGGCCGGATGTGATGCGTTGTCGCTACGCTAGCCGTGTCGGTGCTTCACGTTGAGTTGCCTGACGGCTGGATCGATCGAATCTCGCGGCGAACCCGAGTCTGCGTTCGAGCGGCCGGTATTGTTGAGAGAGAACAGGTGCCGCGAAGGTTTTGGCAAAACTAATAGGAGGAAGGGATACTGATGATGCGTCGTAGTCTTCTGGTCGTCGCCACCACATTGTGCCTCGCTGGTTGCGGCAGCCCCTACAATCCGGGTGATCGGGCGGCAAGTGGCGCTCTTATCGGTGGCGCAGGCGGAGCGGCCATCGGTGGTTTAGCTGGAGGCGGAAAAGGTGCACTCATCGGCGCTGGTGCTGGTGCGCTAGGCGGCGCCGCAGTAGGTGCTGCCACTACTCCGCGTCCGCCAGGCTATTACTCAGGTTACTAATCACGGCAGAGGCAGGGCCTGTGCTGGCCCTGTCTCGTTCCGAAGGAAAGCGTTGACGCTAAAGGACAGATATACGCCGTATAAACGGACTCCACGCCAGGGTGCCCGCCGGGCGGCCCGCTGGCGTTTCTCGCCCATTGCGCGGTTCACTCCACCAGTCGCACTCATCCGGAGCGGATGCTCAAGCGCGTCACCACTCCAATCCCATTGGCGAAGAGGAGGCAGTTTTTTAGCACCCCTGCTAAGGGATAAACGTCGGAAAAATATCTGCGGCTATGCAAGAAGTTATTGAAGCGGTTAGGCTCCCTTAACGATGTAGTGGTGGCGATGTCACTCGCTGAGCGACTTGGCGACGATCGGCAGCCCGAACTGGCGCCCACAGTGGCGGCACTCGCCGGGTGGGCGTCAGCCCAGCGGGTAGCTGCTCAACTTCGACTGCCAAAAGATTGGCGGGTGCTGCCAGCTGCGGCGATGCCCACGCTAGCTCCTTGAGCCGGTTTGCATCGTCGATCGCGCTTACCGTGCGCGTCATCCTACCCTAGTGCAATCCCATTGCCGAAGGATGCATCGGCACGACGCTGGGCCCGCGCAAAAGCCATATGTGGACCGTCGGCCGATGCCCCGTGCTGTCAGCGAGCAAGGTTGTACGCAGCCGTGCCAATAGTGTGCTGAGCCCAGGAAGGACACACGGATGAAGGTCGCAGTTTTCGGGCGTGCCACGACTTTTAAGGAGGCTCAGGCAGGCGGACTTATCCGCATCGCCATCGAGAAGACCGAGTATCTGGGCGTGAAGGTCTTCAGTCCGGGGCAGACGGCCCTCCTCCTGCTCCAGCCCGGCCTTACCCAATTTTGGGGCAAGCCCGCGATCATCTCCGGAGACTTCAACTCTTTCAGGGTTTGCGAGGTGACAGACACCGAGATCAGAGCATCGTATGACCACCTGGAGCTTGTGCCCCCCATCACGTGCGAACCCGGTGATCTCGCGCTTGCTGAAGGGCTCACGTTCATCTGTGTTCACGTGCATTCGGAGCAAGGCTACGTCAATACCCATACGGGCGAGTATGCCGGCAGCCTCTTGAATGTCCCGATGGCGATTAAGCAGTGGTCGATCGTGAGAGTAGTCGACGGCAAGGCGACCCCGCCGATATTTCGGTGGCCCGCTGCGAGCTGATGATCCGCGACGCAGGGTTCTCTTCGTAGACGGACGGCGGTCTCGCCGGGCATCAACGCCAGTAGGGATCACTCGGCCATTGCCCGAGCAGGGAAGTTGGGGGACTTTCAAGATGTTCGCTTGTGTCGCGGCAAGCTGAGCTTGTCGGCCACGAATTTGTGATCCTCCGACCTGTCAGACAAAAGTCTCGGACTGTCAAACAAACTATCGCGAAATGCGTTTTCCAACAGGCTCGGATGGCCCCGTCGATCGCATTCGCTGATTTTCGTGCCAGAAACCCTGGCCGGTTGATACTGTTTATGGGCGGTTCGGAACATACGGAGGATGCAGATGTGTGCGCAGGCCATCGACGTGACCGCCGCCATTCTCATCTGGCTGCCGGACGGGATCCGGCCGAGAAGCGGGGATTTCCGGCGAAATGAATCGGCTGAAATAATCCCCTCATTCGCAAGCGCTGTCGAACGGGCGATAGGTGACTGCCGTTCTCACTCGGGACAGCTGCCCTGGATCAAAGTAGGATCCCGGGTATTCGATCCTGATCAGGTTCGGAATGCCCGCAGGACTGTGGTTGACGTTAAGGGCCGCAGTCCGAACGCGGCCTGATGGTGCCGCTGTCCGACACAGCCTGGTGGCAGCGCGGCATCGTGTATGAGGTCTACCCGCGCTCCTTCCTGGATAGCAATGACGATGGCGTCGGCGATCTCGAGGGCATTCGCCGTCGATTAAACTACCTGGTCTGGCTCGGCGTGGACGCCATTTGGTTAACGCCAATCTATCCATCGCCAATGGCTGATGGCGGATACGATATTAGCGATTACTGCGATATCGATTCAGTTTTCGGAACATTGACCGACTTCGATAATTTCCTGAAAGAGGCTCATGCGTGTGGCCTCAAGGTGATACTGGACTTCGTGCCGAACCACACATCTGAGCAACATCCGTGGTTCCTCGAAAGTCGTTCCTCGCGCGACAATCCTCGGCGCGACTGGTACCTGTGGCGGGATCCCGCCGCAAATGGCGGCCCGCCGAATAACTGGCTGGCAAATTTCGGCGGCAGTGCGTGGGAGTACGACGCTTGCACTGGCCAATACTACTATCACGCCTTCCTCAAGGAACAGCCTGATCTCAATTGGCGCAATCCGCGGGTACGCGCAGCGATGTACGACGTGCTGCAGTTCTGGCTGAAGCGGGGCGTTGACGGGTTTCGGGTCGACGTGCTGTGGCTATTGATCAAGGATGACCAATTTCGAGATAATCCGCCCAACCCGTCCTGGCGGCCGAATCAGCCGGGAATAGACAGACTGCTGCAGCGCTACTCGGCTGATCGGCCAGAGGTCCACGAGGTGGTCGCGGAAATGCGTGCCGTTGTCGATGCATATCCGGGTCGCGTCCTTATTGGCGAGGTCTACCTGCCAATTGAACATTTGGTTGCCTATTACGGACACGACATGAAGGGCGCTCACCTGCCTTTCAACTTCCAGCTCATTTTCGCCGAATGGGATGCCGCTCACATCGCTCGGATAGTGCAGGAATACGAGGCGGCGTTGCCGAAACAGGCAACACCCAGCTGGGTGCTCGGCAATCATGATCAGAGGCGAATTGCCTCCCGTGTCGGTGAGCTCAGTGCGCGGACTGCCGCAATGCTCCTTTTAACACTACGAGGCACGCCGACGATTTATTATGGAGACGAACTTGGGCTAGAGAACGTCCCAATCCCCCGCGATCGTGCGCAGGACTCGTGGGAAAAGAACGAGCCGGGCCTTAGCCCAGGACGCGATCCGGCGCGGACATCAATGCCATGGAACGGCTCACCTAATGCAGGCTTTACCGCGGGTACTCCTTGGCTGCCGGTAAACGCCAACTATGAGGCGCGCAATGTGGCAACACTTGCCGCGGACCCGCAATCGATACTCACTTTGTATCGACGGCTGATAGCCTTGCGACGGAAAGAGGCAGCTTTGTCCGTTGGCCGTATTGTTGCAGTTCACGCCGATGAAAACGTTCTGCGCTTTAAGCGGCAAGAGAGTAATACGCATCTGTTGATTGTCCTGAACTTCGCACAAGAGCAGCGCCGAGTGGACCTGCCAGCGAGTGGTGACGATGCCGTGGTGCTGCTCTCGACGTATCTTGATCGCGACGATGAACGCGTGCAGACACAATTCGGCTTACGTCCGTTAGAAGGGGTCATTCTGAAGCTGCTGCTAAGCGGGAAGAAGCTCTCTTGATCAACGACCTTTGGTACAAAAACGCCATCATTTACTGTCTGTCTGTTGGCACATACATGGATGCCAACGGCGACGGTGTCGGGGACTTCGAGGGGCTGATGAGGCGGTTGGATTACCTGCACGGTCTTGGTGTGACAGCAATATGGTTGATGCCATTCCAGCCTTCGTCATTACGCGACGGCGGCTACGATATCACCGACTACTACAACGTTGACCCGCGCTACGGCACATTGGGCGACTTCGTAGAATTTACACATGGTTGCGAGCAGCGCGGCATACGAGTTTTAATCGACTTAGTAGTCAACCACACCTCGGACAAGCATCCTTGGTTCCAACAGGCCAGGCGTGACACGGATTCGCCTCGACGCGATTGGTATGTGTGGTCACAGCGCAAACCGCAGCATGCAAACGCAGGAGTGGTCTTCCCGGGAGTGCAGAAGTCCACATGGAGCCGTGATGAGGTGTCGAAGTCGTGGTATTTTCACCGCTTTTATGATTTCCAGCCGGACCTCAACACCACCAATCCGGAAGTACAAGCCGAAATTCTCAAGATCATGGGATTCTGGCTACAGCTGGGCGTCTCTGGCTTCCGAATGGATGCCGTTCCATTTGTGATTGCGAAGAAGGGCGCGGAGCAGAAGCGGGCCGAAGAGCAATATGACATGCTTCGTAGTTTCCGGGAGTTCCTACAATGGCGGGAAGGCGATGCAATCATTCTGGCCGAAGCAAACGTGTTGCCGCGCACAGATATCCACTACTTCGGCGACGACGGCGATCGGCTACATATGATGTTCAATTTCCACGTCAACCAGAACATGTTTTATGCGCTTGCGGCCGCCGATTGTCGCCCGTTGGCCAAGGCACTGCAGGACACGGGCGATTTGCCGGCTACCGCGCAATGGGGCCTATTCCTGCGCAACCATGACGAACTCGATCTCGGACGTCTCACCGCAAAGCAGCGACAGGTGGTCTTCGACGCGTTCGGGCCTTCGCCGGACATGCAGCTTTATCAACGCGGTATTCGTCGGCGGCTTGCACCGATGCTACAAGGTGATAGGCGACGTCTAGAGCTTGCGTATAGCTTGATGATGACGCTGCCGGGCACGCCGGTTATCCGCTATGGTGACGAGATAGGCATGGGTGACGACCTTCGGCTACCCGAGCGAGAGTGCGCTCGGACACCAATGCAATGGTCAACCGAGCCCCATGGGGGCTTCACCAAAAACGACCACCCAGTGCTACCGGTAATCAGCACCGGACCATATGGGTTTGGACAAATTAATGTTGCACAGCAGAGGCGAGATCCAAACTCGCAGCTCAACTGGACCGAGCGCATCATTCGGATGCGCAAGGAGGTTCCGGAGATCGGCTGGGGCACATATAAAGTGCTGCCCAGCGGTGCCTCGGAGGTGCTGGTGATACGCTACGACTGGCGGAACAACGCGGTAATCGTCATACATAACTTAGCGGCGGCACCTCTGGAAATACGGCTTGCCATAACGTCGGGCAAGGGACAGGAGCGAAATCTGATCAATTTACTATCAGAAAATCACAGCTATGCGGACGGCAGGGGAAGACATCATATCGTACTCGAGCCGTATGGTTACCGGTGGTACCGCGTCGGCGGCCTTGATTATTTATTGAAGCGGACCGACAATTGAATTTGATGCGATGATCCGCGATATCGTAACAAAAACGCAGATGCAGTCCGACTGCGTTGAGGTGCTGACCTCGGTGACACGACTGGTAAACCCTCGGTGACACCACTGGTAAACGCGAGCGGAGCGGACCCCTGCGTTGTCGTAGGCAGCTTGGTCGAAGGCATCTGACGACCGTGGTAGAGCGCGTGCCGCCGGAACGGCTCGCTGATGTAGCGATCGAGACGGTGCGGCTGCTGCGGGATTGCTTCATGGAACGTGGGGCTGTTTGACGGTCTGTGGTCGAAGTGCGGTGAACCGCAACGTGGATGTAACGCCCGGCGCTGTAGCAGCGCCACAGGGGCAGTTTCACGCGGCGGTCTTTTGCCCCGTATCTTCGTCGAGGACCGCCTCTCCGTCGTCGGAGCCGTCCTGGATCATCCCGAGCCAGGGCGGTGACGGGGCCACCGTCGATTGAGCACGTGAACGTCCTGGTGCAACTTCTTTTCACCGCCGCCCGTTAGAGTCCCCAGCCTGCTCGGCGGCCTCTGTCTCCCCGGCATGATACGAAGGTCTACCGTGCATCAGGAAGCAGACCTGGCGCGGTGGCAGTTGCCGTCACCGCTGCTTGCGAGCGATCGACGTAGATGGACGTTTACGCCACCGCTTAATTTCTCGCTCCGCGTCGCCGTATCGCGATGGCCAGATCACTTCAGGGTCCACGCCCAGCGCATCAGCGATGATGCGCTCCACCGCTGGCCAAGGCCGCTGCAAAGCCTTGCCCACGGCGGTCAAGTCATAGCCATTTTCGATAGATAGGCGACCTTGCGAGTATCCACGCTCCTTGAGTGCAGCTGCAATTTCTGCCCGAGGCCAGTCAGACTGCTCAACCATAGCACCCCTCCCCGATGGCGCCGTCGGCGTCAGCGTCACATGGGCGAGTTTCCGGGACAAGGCGCGCTCGGCAGAAGGCAGAAGGGCGCCAGCCGGCGCCCTGCATAGCCATCATCGCCCGCGCCGGTCGCTGCGAACCAACTCCATCTGGCCCATAACTGAACGACGACCTTGTGCAGCATGGTGCCTGCCCAAACCAGCAGATAGGCTTGAGCTAGGAAAACGGCGTGTGGGTTCGCCCTTGGCGTCGAGTTCATTCGGTGCCTCCGTGGTCGAAGTAATCGGCCGGCACGTATCTGGTTCGCGATCAGCGCCGCCACATGCTGCCCTCTAACGCGATGCGGCGGCGACGCCGCTTGGTCGCCTTGCGACGGCGGAACAGCACTAAGCCGGCCAAGCCCGTTCCGAACAGTGCTGCCGATGCAGGCTCGGGAACCACCGCGCCAACCAATTGCCAATTACCAGTGAACATGCACGTCCCAGTTTGATCGCAAGCCGTGGGAGACAAATCGGTGTTAGCTGCACCATTGCTTGCGGGATCGCCCAGATTGAATTGGAAGTCAGCCTCGCTCTCGGTTGAATTCGACTGTCCAGTCGGGACACCACTCGGTCCACTTACCAGATCCAAGCTCGAAGAGGTGTGAAAGTTAAAAGGATAGGCTTGAAAGTCCCTATAAGTTGGATTCGGCGTTAAGCGCCCTGATCGATCCGTCCCGCCGAGAAGTGGATGGAGAGAATACCCGCCCCGGTTAGGTTCGGCGGACTGCTGCCGTTGGACGTAAACCAGCCACGATCGATCGAAACGCCATTTGCAGAGGCCGATTGGCTCAGGATCAGTTCGCCGCTCGGGACAACCCTGCCGGGCTATGTGCTGGATGCCTGGGTGAACCTGAAGAGTTCACCGGTAGGTGCAGCCGTCGCAGGGCTCGCTAGACAAGCCCCAATCGCTAGAGAGACAGGGACTTATTCGGCGCTTAGCCATTTCAGAACCAATTCGGCCGGCATTTGCCCAGATGGCTACAGTTTCGCCGCCTTTTGTGAACGATAGGCTTCGTTCTGCTCTACCGGCAACCTGGTGGCGCCTGCTAGACATCGACCGGCAGAGGGCGATTCCTCTCCCGCTCGGTTAAGCGTCGCTGTGCACCAGTCACGTGGCGGTTATGAGTGACAGGCCTGAAGGTGTGTTGGTTCGGATGCTGCACTGGATAGATTCTGGCGTCGGGCGTCTGTTGGAACCAACCGGAAGAACGGAACAGCAGGTGGGTACTGCGCAATTGGCGATCGCACAGATCATTAGCCGGCTGGACCGCATCGAAGAACGGCTCGACGATATTCAGCGGCGTCAGGTGGGTACTGCGCAATTGGCGATCGCACAGATCATTAGCCGGGTGGACCGCATCGAAGAACAGCTCGACGATATTCAGCGGCGTCTTCCGCCCACCACAGGAGTAGCTAATTCAGGCGGCGGAACTTTGAGGGCCGCCCGACCGGCGGACGGAAAACTGAAGAGCCCGTTTCAGAATGCGCGAGGAACACGCCGCGCCTCTCGCCGGGAATGCGACTACGTTCTTGATGCGGCTATAAGAACTTGTGGACATCAGTCATCAACTTCCGATCACCGCCTCTATGAGCGCCGCCTTCGGGGTACCGTTCAAGCGAAGTCGTAAGGCGCGCTCAAGCTCGTACAACCGTCGTATCTGTCAACCCGTGTGCAATGGGACGAACGATCCGACCAGCTCACCATTACTCAGCTTGAGGCCCGTCGCCGTATAACTAATGTCCATTGTTGAATGTTGCACCGAGATATCCATTGAACCGACTCTGTGGCCGCCGACCTGCATCGACACGTCCATTTCTCCCCCAACGCCTCCACTGGCATTGAACGCGAGTTGGCCTGAGAGTAGGTCTCCCTGCGCCAGCACGAATTCATGGATTGGCCCGGTGACGGTCGGTGTGCCGTCCGCTGCGTGATCGAACGTGGCGGTTCCTGTATAGCCGATAAGCTCGTAATGCAGGCTCGTATAGTAGGCCGTTGTCGGTAACCCGTTGGAGAAGTGTTGCACCCCATCGCCAACGTACTGGACGAACACACCATCCAATGTTCCATTGGAAAGTCTCGCGGTGACCCCTGGAATGTTCCCAGCGACGGTCATCGCGTTCACCGGCATATATCCAATATCGTGGAACGCTAGTCCATCCGAACCAACGGGCTGGCCAAAGGTCACTAGCGCATCATCGCTCATGGTCAGTTCGAGTGTCGTTGGCGGTTGATGGCCATTTGTCAACGCAGAACTACTGGGCACGAAAAACTCCTATAAATTCAGTAACCAGAAACAAGCAACAGTAGCGACCGTTAGTAATCTCGCTGCGAATCTGATTCCTCGCAAGCCGAGAATTTCAGATCCTCGCTTCAATTGACAGGGGCGTGGAGATCACTGCAATTGTTTGCACGTCCGGATCGCCCAGTTCGCGACCATTCCTCTGGCAGAGGCGGCGATCGGGACGCCGATAGTTCGGATGATAAGCAGCAGTCAAGTGGGTGGCATTATCCGTGGCTTTAGGTCGGTGCCAACGGAGGTCGTGGCCGCGGCCGTGCAAGCGCGTAGGTGCCGCTGACTGATGAAGCCGTTGCTCAATCTGCGAATGCCGGCTGTTCCATTGTCCGCTGTTCGCGCAGAGGAGACGAAACATGTCGCGTGCCGAGTTGGGCGGATTTAAGGTGCCATCGGCGTCGCGGAAGATCCCAGCCATTCTAAATTGCATGCCTAGCGGTTTGCTCGATCGACATTCTGCCGAAGATGCCGAAGCCCGTCGTAATCGGATTTGCTTCAGCATCTCTGTTGAAACCTTCCAGGTTCATTGCTCAATGGACCTGGAGAAGGGGCTGCTAATTTATACGGTGGTCAGTAAAAGGCTGATTAGCGGGTCCCTCTATAACAGCATCAGCGTCGTAGAGTGGTGACGGGTTGACACAGCACTACCGATATTACACGCCGGGTGATGGCCCGTTTGATCGCTGGGGATCCAACGCAGCCGTGGGAACCCGACCTATGCTAACCGCGTGACGAGTTGGCTGCCCATCATCGAATAGAGTAGTGTCTCGACGCTGTTGAAATCGCACAAAGTGTATTAAGTCGCAAATTAATCCCATCGACGAAGCGATAAGCCGACCCTCCACGACGATGGCCAAAATGCTCCCTCGATTGGCAGGCTAGATTGCAATGCGACCAAGGAATATATCGCGGAATTGCACATCGCGCTCGGCACATGCGGCACCTCGAAGCAATCGGTTCAAGCCTCCTCAAATCTCCGATCGCTGAGCAAGTTACAATCGCGCAGCGTAGCTTTCGGCTGCGAGTGAATATGTCAAACACGAGTCGAGTAGCCGCACTGCTCGCTACAGTTGCGTGACCAAATTCTTCTCTACCGATACTGCGCATCGCTTCTGGGATTTACTAAACAGACGGTAATGCGATCCGAAGGAGATGCTGACACTCCCCGCCGCCGCATGTCATCATTTTGAATAAAGCTAGCCGAACCAGTCCAAGCGTCTCGCGTTCGCAAGAGACGCAATTTGTTGGAGGATATTGCTGTGAAAGTAGTTCTGGCCGCCTGCATCGCCGTGAGCGCGCTCACGATGCCCGCCGTCGCCGCCCAGGTGACGATCACCACTGGGCCGACCCCATACTGGCAAGAGCGTTCCGAGCACTATGATTGGCAGAGCCGCGATACCTTCCGGGGAGACGAGTATCAGAAGAATGCTTGGCTTAAGTTCACTGCGTTCGGGATTGGAGTGGTCACGAGTTCTGCCGTCGCTAGTGCAGTCCTCTGGAGCGGCGGCATGATCGCCGCTCCAGAGGGAGCATGGCAACGTAAATGTTTGTTGTCTAAAATCTGCGTCTGCCCGCTGATGATTTCCATAGATATCGGTCCGGCGAGGGAGGCGCGGTCGCCGCGGTGTAATCGCAGCCAAATGTCTCCATGAGAGGTTGTACGTTACTTGGTTTGGTTGTCGTTGCTGCTGTTTCCTTCCTCGTTAAGGGATTTGCTGCCCGTCGAAAGACCAATGCCGTACCGCGCTTGTGGCACATTAAGAAAGACGAATGGTTATCCTCGCCGGACACTGGCACGCGGGGCTAATGGCGGCTTACGCTCCCCCCTTTCTTGTCTAGCGTTCACAACAGCCCGGTTGTGCATCAATACATTTGAACGGGCGGCTCGCTATCGAAGAGAGCGGAGCAGGATATGCTGGTCTCCTCTCACGCTATCGTAAAACCTGGCCAACCCATTTAGCCGGTTTGGGAAGCCCCTGGGCTTGGGTTATGGTATTCGGTTGCTATGAACGATGGCGGATTTGAATTGTATGAGTGCGAGAGCAGCAACGAGAATCCGCATGCTGCCTCTAAGAGGACATTTTGGAGCCGCAACCCTGCCGCTAGTTAGGACGCAGGGTTATCGGCTTGATGCTGGAAACAACGAGCAGTGATGACTGATTTTGCTCTGTCGCAGGGGTTGAAATCGATTAAGCGGCAAGCCCAGCAATTGAAGATCCCTGGGTGGTCGGGATCAGTAGCCACGCAGTGGTCTCACCCGACGCGACTACCAGATGACTGCCACTGAGCTGTCCTCGCGGAAAAGATGGAGTTGCTTCGCCGATGAGATGCGCCGGGGCGGCGCGCACGTGCGCGAGCATTGGACGCCCCACCGCTTGCATGCTCCTTCACTGGACTGGCTGAACTTCCTCGTGGCTGACGTGCGCGGTGGTCTCGGTCCGTATGTTGTTGTCTACTTGGTCTCGCAACAAGGCTGGAATCCGACGGCGGTCGGACTGGTCACTACGGTTGGCGGCTGGCTCGGCCTAGCAGCGCAAACGCCAATTGGTGCATGGCTTGATCGGACCAACCGCAAGCGAGGCGCATTGCTCTGGGCTCTCCTGGTCCTGGCCGCTGGTGCTCCGATCATCGCTTGGGCGCCGCGTTTCTGGCCAGTACTGATTAGCGAACGGTGCCATGCAGGTTGCCAGCGGTGTCTTCGAGCCGGCAGTAGCGGCGCTCACAGTTGGTCTGTGTGCGCGAGAGGTCTTGACCGCGCGTATGGGCAGGAACGCAGCGTGGTCACGAGCCGGGAACCTCGTGGTTGCGGTCGTATCCGGATTGCTCGCTTATCTTGTCAGTGCTGAGGCGGTTTTCCTGCAGGTGCCGCTCATTGCCGCACTCACCGCGTTCGCAGCGATGACGATCCCCTATAATAAAGTAAACCTTCGGCGCGCGCGCGGACTGGAAGCCGGAGAGAACCGCGATGAGGGGCCGCAAGGTTGGATGACACTGCTGCGAAGTCGCTCGTTGCTGGTATTTGGCGCGTGCAGCTTTCTCTATGAACTGGCGGATGCGCCACTGCTCACGTTGGTGGGCCAAAAACTCGGTGCCGACAACCAAGCTGACGGCCTGGTTCTGACCTCTGCGCTGATAGTCGCATCACAGCTGGGCATGCTGGCGGCATCAATCCTGGTTGGGAAGCGTGCTGATAGGCTCGGCCACCGTTGGCTCATGGCGGCAGGTTGCGCGATGCTGCCGGTGCAGGCAGTCGTCACCGCGCTGCTGAGTAGCGCGCCCCACCTCATCGCGCTTCAGATATTCGGCGGCATCGGCACAGGCTTATTCGCTGCACTGACGCCTATCTGGCTGGCGGATGTGACGCGCGGAAGCGGGCATTACAATCTCGCACAGGGCATCATGGCAACGCTGCGGGCGTTAGGCGTAACGAGCAGTAGTTTGCTCAGCGAAGTTATAGCCGAACATGTGAGCTATGGTGCGGCGTATGTAGGTTGCGGCGTCATCGGGCTTGCCGCAGCCGCTTTGTTTTGGTTCAGCCTACCGAAACGGCGGCCAATCGCTGACGGTCGCAAATCCCTCGTCCATCATGCCGGCGAGGCACGTCGCGAGTGAGAAGGAGTTGAGATCTCACTTGGTCCGGTCAGACAGGATCAGGCCCCTCCTTCGTAAGGGCCTAACATCATCGGCTCCCCCATGCTACCGCCGGTCCTCGCGTTGCTGCGATCGAACGCGCTCAATAACCTCAGGTTCCTCATCATCTAAGCGGGAGAGTTCGTTCCGGGCATTCCCTCCACCCGCAACAGTTCATCAAGCTTGGCATGGATCGCCTGGGTGTCTCTATGCTCCGCGCGCTGAATGAACAAAGTCATCAGCCGAGTCGCCACCGCTGCGGCGGCTTGCCAATCAAAGCTCTGTCGATTGCACAGCAGCCAAACGCCCAGGTAGCCAAACACCACAACAAATGCCATTGGTTGGGCCGTCAAGACGCCAATCTTGGTCAGTGCTAGGCGCACCATGGATTAATCCTCTCGTCTCTCTCGATGCTGTGGCTGCAGGAATGATCGTTTCATCCATAACTTCTCAGCAAACCAACATTTTGTTTGGATGTCAGCGCCATGGCGCGGGGCACCCGATGCCAGATCTTATTTAGTCGGTTGCTCTTGACCGCTGGCGGATTAGAGGTGGCGATAGCTTTGTATTCTCGCCCAGATATTGCGGTGGGGGCGCTGCAGGATGGCACGAGACAGCGTTTAACAAGGCCTTCAGCGAGCTTTCTTTGCCGACGACGATGGCGGCCTCGGGCGCAGCGGTTAACCCGGATGCGGCAAGTTCCGGTGTGGGTCCGCAGCGCAACACGTTGTTCGCTATCCTGATGGCGCTCCTTAACATTCGGCTCGGTATTTGGATCGCAAACCCGACCAAGCACGCTTACCAGCGACGCACTCCGGCGCCGAACCACTTCAACCCCGGCTTCTGGGGCGTGGTAGACCGCATAACCCAGACAGGACGTTTTGTGGAGATTACCGACGGCGGCAATTTCGAGAACCTGGGGGTTATGAGCTGCTCCGTCGGCGCGTGCGGACGATTGTCGCGTGCGATGCGGGAGCTGACCCGCAGACTGCTTTTGAGGATCTTCAGAACCTGATGAGCCGCGTCGAGGCGGATTTCGATGCGACGATAACATTCCGCGATCCACCGCTGCGGGCGTTTATACCCCTACGAGTAAGGGGCCGCTTCCCGGTCGGCGTGGAATTCGCCACGGACCCATTCGTCGAAGCGGATATCCGATATCAGGATGGCTCGCCCGGAAAACTCTTCTACATCAAGCCTGCCATCTTCAAAGGACTGCGCCTGGACGTTTTGGGATTCAAAGGAGCGAATCCGGACTTTTCGGACGATAGCACCATCAATCAGTTTTTTGATGAGGCACGCTTCGAGGCTTATGGCGAGCTAGGATTTGCGTGCGTCGAGAAAATGCTTGAGAAGGACGCGATCAGGCGTGCGCTGACCAGCATGTGACGAGGACGGTACCAATCGTTATGCGGGCGCCTCCCGATGCTGTCCATCGCTCTGCTAGCGTCGGTGTAGCCGATCCAGGATTGGGGGAATTTTCGAGGCAGCGAGTAAAACATAGTCGTGACTTCCTCGGCAGAACCGCCCGCCGTGCGCTGACATGAGAAAGACCTTCACGTCGATCTAATCGCCTGTGAAATCGCTGAGCTAAGTTTCTCGACAGTGAATGGCTTTCGAACAGGCTGCCAACCCTTCGCCGACACGGAAGCTGCGTCGAGTTCGTGATCGGCGATCATGACAACCGGGACATGCAGGCTTGCCGCATATTCAGCTAATTCTACCCCTAGCTCGCGCCAGCGGTCGCTGTCTGATCAACGTTAATTAAAACGCACTGGTAAGAGCCTGCCGCGAGGTTCGTTTCACCCGCGCTTCTCGCCACGTCGAAGGCGTAGCCAAGTTCCTTTGTATGGCTCGATTAGCAGCACCCGCTTTTCCATGCGCGCCTTCTCCGTCCGTCGAGGAGAATGCGCAGGGATTATTTTGTTGCCTGAGGATGCATCACGATTGCGCGTCGTGTGGCGTGATGTTGTGGTGCGAAGGCGGGGTATCAACAAGCGTTGATGCAGAGCCATGAGTGGGGTGCAGCGGGGCGGTATCTGCGGAGGCCCGCTCATGAACCTCCGCAGCACCTTGTTCTACGGCGTAATGACGGTGGCTGCCGGCCGACCTATAACGACGGGCGCAGGCGCTGGTGCCGGCGTTACGACTGTCGTTCTGGCCGGGGCCTCTTCATGCGTTGTAACGCAGCCGGTCAGGCCGAGGAATATTAGCGGAAGGAGGTATATCGGGCGCATGGAGATTCTCTCTGAAAGTGGCTGACAGATACCGGACCGAAACGGTGTCGGGATCGTGTCTGGATCCTGGCCGGAACGCGGCGAGCCGGTCACCTGGCGGTGAAATGAAAAGGGCCGCCTCAATAGGCGGCCCGCCTCAAATGAATTCGTAAAGCAGAACAGCAATTGATAAAAGGAACGCCCCTGAGTAGCCTGAAATGCAAATCCAGTCCCGCCGCCTCAAAAGCCTGAACTCCGGTGCTGTTGAGATGCGCAGAGAAGCGGGCGAAACTACGGCATTGGAAGCACATGCTTGGGATGGGCGTAATCAATCCTTACTTCCGGCGCAGAAGAGAATATCGAACGTCACGTTCACCAGGCCACCGCCTTCGCCACCCATCTCCGTGCACCGCTCGTCGCGTATAAGCTTGCGAACATCTACGGGTAGTCCGACATATTCCGCGCCCCATGGGCCGTCGCCCTGCTCGAGCGGCTCGAAGTAGTCCGCGAATGATGGAAACTCAAACGTTCGGGTCTCACGAGTGTCTCGATGTCACGGAGCGCAGCTTCGGCAAACAGCGGGCGCCGTCGGTTTCCGATAGGTTTGCCGTCTGCGAGGAGAAGGAAGGTTTGGGGAATGGGATTCCCACGTGATGCGGCGGAGAAATACTCAATCGTCTATTCAAGCGAATACCCACCGTTCATGCCCCATTCCTAATGTTTGGCGGTGGCGGCTTTTACTACAGTGGTTCGTACGTCGGGAGGTGGTTTAGGGCACCTTCTGTTGATCATTTTTGATAGTGCTATTGCTGCGATAATGGCCTCATTTGGGGTCTAAGGGCGTCACCGCAGTGAGTACGCGCTTGTGAACTATTTAATGCTGGTGAAACGTAGGCCGCACACGCCCAATACAATCAGTGCAGCGCTCGCGATCCGCCATAGATTGGCTAACTCGCCCAAGGCAGCAATTCCAACCATAAAGCTCCCCGTTGCCCCGATACCCGTCCAGACGGCGTAGGCTGTGCCAAGCGGCAAGCGACGCATCGAAAACACCAGCAGCAAAAAACTGGCGAGCGATGCGATCACAGTTAGTCCCGCCCATCCAAGCCGGGTGAACCCGTCGGAGCGCTTGGCGCTATAGGACCACACCATTTCCAATAGGCCGGCAGCAACAACCATGGCCCAAGCCATCCGGAACTCCTTTCGCTCTCATGCTGGACGGAAAGCACAAACTCAGGCCGGCTCGCAGGTTGCGACACTGTTTCGTGCGTCGCACCGTTATCAATTCCAAAAAGTCTGGGTCGCTACCCTGGCTGTTGCACAGCGTTGGGCTTCCAGCCTCGGGCGCCTGCGGTCGCACCGTTCGCGCGGCTGATGGATTGCCGGCGCAAAATCAGTGCTGAGCTTGCCAGGCAGCGTGAAACTCTCGCACGTCACAATCGCAAACTGGTTGCCATGAAGGCAATGCTGCGTAACAAGCACTGCTTGCGCCCTCAGTGGCTGCGTGGGGCGGCGGCGGGAGCGAAAGCCGCAACAAGCCACACCGCTCCTAGACTAGCTCGATGCCGCCGCTCCGCCCAAACAGTCGAGAGACTGGTACGGCGGTCATTCGTACACCGCTGTCAAAGCGGACGTGTCGAACCTGATCGGCCAACAGCTCAGGGTTTGATGCGCCATCGACCTGGGTCACAAGCTTGGCGCCGTCGAAGGGTAATTACCGGAGTAGGTTATGAAAGTACGCCGCACCTCTCCGGGGAGCGCCGTGCGTCCGTCGCACCCATCGCCATTATTCGTTTCTCATCGATTATAACGACCCCCATCGGCTCCGGACCAAAAAGGGGGAGTACTCCCTGTCCCGTCTCATCAAATGCATGGGTCTCCGTCAGTTTCCACACATTTTCAGGGAAGTTCGGCATCGGGACCGGTTGGAGGACGTTCCGCGCGATCGCCCTCCACTTTTTGTTTGGCATCCAAGACCTGTTTCAGATTGCTCGGTTCGCCGCCACCCATGCCTTCGGCTGTTGCGGTGTCCAATAGCCGAGCATCTAGCTCCAAGCTGTCCAGGACTTTTCCCTTCTTCTCCGGAGACAACTTTGGATCTGCGGCAACCTCATGAGGCTGGGCGCCTTTTGCCTTGTCGTTATCTGGCTCAGTCATACGCTTCATCCTTATTCACAATATCGGCTTGCCGCCCGTGACGGCAATGGTGGCACCCGAGACGTAACTCGACAGCGGATCAGCCAACATAACAAACGCGGTAGCAAGTTCGGCGGGCTGTCCTGGACGTTCCATGGGAACTTGCTTACCGAAATTGGCCACTGCATCTTCAGCCATCGTCGATGGTATCAAAGGTGTCCAGATCGGGCCCGGTGCGACGGCATTCGCTCGGACACCTTTGGGAGCCAGAAGCTGCGCCAAGCCGGCGGTGAAATTCTGAATGGCGCCCTTCGTCGTCGCGTATGCCAGAAGCGTCGGGTTGGGAGCATCGGAATTGATCGACGCCGTATTGATGATCGCACTGCCGGGCTTCATATGCGGCAATGCCGCCTTAACCAGATAAAACATCGCATGAATGTTCACGCGGAAGGTCAGCTCCCATTCCTCGTCCGTAATGTCCTGAATATCCTTGAAAGTCGCCTGATGGGCCGCGTTGTTAACCAGAATATCGATAGCGCCCAATGCCGACACGGCCTGATCGACAATGGCGCGGCAATGCGCGGCCCCCTGGATATCGCCGGAAACGAGGATCGCTTTGCGTCCTTCCGCTTCGACCAAACGCTTCGTTTCGTCGGCATCAGACTGTTCGTTCAAATAGGAAATGAGGATGTCCGCACCCTCTCGCGCATAGGCAATGGCGACGGCGCGTCCAATACCACTGTCCCCGCCAGTGATGACCGCCTTCTTGCCGGCCAGCCGCCCCGAACCCTTGTAGGACCGCTCTCCATGATCCGGAACTGGGTCCATCTTTTCGGTGCAGCCAGGCACCGGCTGTTGCTGCTTCGCGAATGGCGGTTTGGGATAATCGCTCATGCTCATTTGCCCCCGAAGGTCAACGCCACGCAGTTCAATATATGCAACCGAAGGGCTTGGCGGACCGCATCGGTATGAAAGAGGATGATTGCGTAATGGAGGAGCCACCTTCGCAACCCCCTGAGCATAACGGAGCCGACCCTTCAGGTTCCCGATGGTGATTGCTTTCAACGCAAGCGTGATCGAGTTGTAGGTCCGGCACTACGAACGGTGCATAGCGCGTGGTCGCCAATCAGTTCATCGCATAAATGGGGAACTCCGCCATCTAAGTATTATCGTCTGAAAGGGCGTAGCTACGATCGTCGGCGGCGGCCGAAGCCGAGCAGTGCGGTTGCGGCCGGCACGCCTGCGGTGATGAAGAATGATCCCCGTGCAGCATCCAAAGCTTGTTGCCGCACCCGCGATGCCTCGTGCTCGGCATGCCCAGGCGATGAGCGCGCTGCCAGCAGCCCAAAGACGGTAGCGATGACAAGATTGATACCAAGCACAATGAGAGTGCTCGGAATGGCTGCGACGCGCAGCCGCAACCCTTGCCAGCCGGCGATCTCCGCCAGCGCCAGGACGGCCAGCGCGAAAACCACGGCGATAGCGCCAAACACTGCGCGGCGCCCCTGGCGCGTCGCCATGGCACGCATCCGCAGCAGTTCTGCATCGAAAGCCAGCTTGAGAAGATTAATGCTTCGCACGACTAGGCCCCCAACGGCCGATGGCGAAGCCGATCTGACAAGCAACCAACAAGCTGATCAGCGGTCGTTCGTCTGCCATGTCCCGAACCCAGCTTACGAGCTCGCTCCCTCGTGTTGTCATGGCATCCATCGCGCGATTGGATAGTTCCGCGATCTCGCCTGCACCCTCTCGACGAAGCCGTCGCTGGAGGTGATCGACCTCTTCATTTTCCATCATTGCGCTGTCCTAATCTGTACTTTTACCGAGCGTACTCGGCTGCATGGGCATCACGCCCGCCCGTCGCCTGCGGAACTCCTTCGGTCGAAATCTTTGCGGGGTCTGTCGATAGGAATAGAAATCGCAATATCTTGCTTCAGCTCTCCCAGGCGCGCCTCAATGCTCATCGACTTGCGTTATCTCCTGGTCAGGAAAGCTGAAGACCAAACGCCATTGCCGGCGCTGGTAAATGCGCGGCGAGCCGGTTTGGTTCCCTCCAGGCGAGGATGGCTAACAAAAGGGAGTGTGTTCTGGAATAAGAAATGCTCTGGCAAGGGGGTACTAGACATCCCGGTGTGATAAGCGATGTACGCTGAAGCCGGGCTGCTGAGCTATTGGAGGCTCAGGCGATTAGCCGGGCCCCCCGTGGCCCCACAACTCTCAGCCGTCGAACAGCTCCACCAAATGGTTGGCGTGCCATTTCTCCGCCCACGGCGGGCACCAAAAAAAGGCGGGCCCCCGCTAGAAACCCGTCGCTGCAATGATTATAAAATGCGCACCGCCAGCGCTGATACTGAAACCAAAAGGGCGGAAGCATAGGCGGTGAGATAGATCCAATTTCTGCTGCTCATACGAGGCTTCCGTTCTTCAATGGACCAGCGTACGGGCGCGAACAATGGCAAAGACGTGACGGCACTTCGCCTTTTCGCAGGGCTGCGAATTCCATTGACCACATCGCTAGATGATCCACGTCACAAATAAACCAGCCACGCACAACGCCATCACGAAAGCCGTCAGCCATCCAATCCCGCGCAACCAAGGGCCCAAGGTGAACTGCGTCATGACCCGCCGATTGGTGGCGAGTTTCATCATCACGACGATAACGGGGGCCACCATGATGCCGTTGATGACCGCGCTCCAATAGAGCGCCCGCATGGGATCGAACGGCAGAAAATTCAGCCCGGTCCCACCAAGCGTCGCCACAGCCAGCGTCACATAAAAGGCCCGCGCCTCTTTCGGACGGCGCGCCAGGCCGACTGGCCAGCTTAAAGCTTCGCCGATGGCATAAGCTGCCGATCCGGCGAGCACAGGCACCGCCATCAAGCCTGTTCCGATGATGCCCAAGGCGAAAATGAGCGACGCGAATTCTCCGGCAATCGGGCGCAGTGCCTCGGCTGCCGTCTGCGCACTGTCGACATCCGTCTTGCCGGCCGCATGCAAGGTTGCGCCGGCGGTCAAGATGATCGCCATCGCAACCACATTGCTAAGCGCCATGCCGATCCAGGTATCCAGCCGGATACGCTCGAAAGCAGCAGGTGCCTGTTCGGGCGCCTCGGTGAGTTTTTCCCGCCTCGGCTGCTCGCGCTGGTCTTCGGCCTCCTGCGATTGCCAGAAAAACAAGTATGGCGAGATCGTCGTGCCCAGCACCGCCACAACCAGCGAGATGAAATCCGACGAATTATGCCATGTCGGCACGACCAATCCGTGCAGCGCCTCATGCCAGGGAATGGACACCATTACGACCGTTCCAAAATAGGCAAAAAGGGCGAGCGTCAGCCACTTCAGCACTGAGACATAGCGCGTGTAGGTGAGCGCAATTTGTGCCGCGACGCAGAGCGTCCCGAAGCCAACAACATAGAGCCAGGATGGGCCGCCCACCAACATGCGCACCACGTCGCCCATCGAGCCGAGATCGGCGCCAAGATTGATAATGTTGGCTATGAGGAGCAGCGCAATGCAGCTATGGGCCACCCAGCTCGGGTAATGCCGGCGGATATTGCCGGCGAGGCCGTGGCCTGTTGTGCGGCCCAACCGCGCGCTGATCTCCTGCGTCACGGACATCAATGGGTAGGTAAAAGGCATCAGCCACAGCAAGGCGAACCCTGTTTGGGCGCCAGTCTGGGAATAAGTAGCGATACCGCTCGGATCATCGTCCGAAGCGCCGGTGATCAGGCCGGGCCCTAAAATGCCAAGCAGACGCGGCTTCGAAGGACCGATGGCCGCGCTGGGAGTAGTCGTTGGTTCGGGGAATTCGGGGTCGGGCTCAACTGCCTCGGACAATGTAAACCTCCTCGCCAATGCGGAGGTCCAAAAATTACGATCCGCAGTTCGCTCCTAGGCGGTACAGCGCGGCAATCTTGGGGCGACATTTATCAATTTTGCGGCAACGAACTGATGCTAGCCGCGCGAACAAAACGCTAGTTCAACGAACTTCGGAAAACTAATTACACCAGATTCATCGGTGCGGGATACGAGGGAGTGACCGCGCGCCTTCTCTTCGATTGTGTCCAATGCGGCAGAGCCAACTTTTCAGCAAACAGTCGGAGGTGCCGCCATCTCCAATCGCGTTGGTTACTGGCGTTAAACGCTTGGTGCCCATGTTGTGACAGACGTGCACCATTGAGATCGCACTCGACGCAGCGTTATCGAGGCTGCGGCGTTATCTGGCCCAAGCAGGAACCTTAACTGTGGTACTTCGCACAACGTTGTTCAGCTTGTATTAGCTTCGAGGATGGGAGTGTTGTCTGACAATTCCGCCGCTTGGCCAGCTTCTAACCTTTGCCGGGGAGAGCCAGGGCTGCCCTTCGCAGATTTAAGACGACAGATAGATGCTTTCCTGACTGGGATTATAGGTGAGGCGCTCCGGGCTGTTGAATGTTCACCAATCCAGCCGGGGGACATGGGCACGAGCGTTGCTGACGCATCGGCTGCTGAAGTGCAGGTCACACACATTTTAGGATTACCCGAAGCTGCCTATCGGGTTGGTGCGTTTGGCGATGTGCTGACGATGAGAATCCAACTGAATGTCTACCGGCTCGTCGTCGTCTACATTATACCGCTACATCAGGCAGCTCAGAGCTGCGAGACGTTAAAGGCGCAATTCTGCCGCTGGGAAATCGGCGCTGAGCATGCTGGCTGGAAGGTGGGATGGGGTGACACCATGGAAACAGAGAATCGGGTTGGCCGCAGCGCCGAGATCTACTGCTACGCCATGTTGCCGGCCGATTTTCTTTCCTCGCTCGAACATCAGCTCTACTGGACCAATGATATCGTGCAGATGACGCAGTCTCTCTTTCGTGAGAGCGCAAGGGCGGGGTTAAAACTCCGCTGTACCGGGCCATCACAAGAGACGTAATGATAGACCCCAAAAGCGGATAGGCCGCCACCATATCCGAACTGGTTGAACGGTCATCGTTCACCTCGACCTGAAGTTCGCTCGCCTCGTCCGGCACCGAGGCCGAGCAAAATCGGGGAGCCGAGGATGAGCGTCGCGTCTCATCAAGAGCAGCCTTGATCCGACTTTGTGAAGCGTAGAATCACACGCGTCCCACGCAGTCTCCGAGTGAATTGGCCGAAGGGCGGACATTGTACGTTTCTGCGTGCGACCGGCGTAAGCATGTCTCGACAGCTGCGCGGAGAGAGGTGGTATATTCGTCTGCGCCAATTGCATTTTGGATTCTCTGTTCCTTCAGAACGGCGTCATCCGCAGGCCATAGGCCGACTAGAATCGGTCGGTCTGGCAATCGGTCGCGTATGCGCCGGATTAGGTAGCGCAAGTGTGACGGACTGCCGCTGATCTCGAGATAGCTAATGCAGACCATGACTTTTGCGGCTACGTCGAGGCGCCCGATGCTGCCGCGGGATGCTGCCTCATATGGCACGATTTCGGCACCAAACCCGTGCTTACGCAGCAGTTGTGCTAGAATTGCCGAGGCGGCCTCGTCCAGTGGCCCACGGCCGGCCAGGCAAAGCACCGCCAATTCGGTCTTCCATTGAGGGCTCAACGCCTCGTCTGCCAGTGCAGCTTCACTCGGCGGGGCGCGCTTGGGCAGAGCCCGCTCGGCCAGAGACGGGGCCAGAGTATCGGTCTGCTCTGCATCTTGGGGTGGGGCTTGGTCGTCGTGATGATCAAGGTCAGTAACAAGCTGTTTGACCGCTTCGCGAATTCGCTCAAGCTGCCCTTCATTTAAGACGCCACGTTGTACGTCGTTGGCGGCAAGCTGCAGCCCCTTCAACGCAACCTCGTCATAATAGCTGGACAGAGACCGTTCCTTCAGCAACAGCTCCGCTTGGTCCAGAACCTCATCGGCGTCATCGGCTAGCATACGCTGGTAGAAAGCTTCGGCTGGCGTCAGTGCAGGCCGATCACCAAGGATTACATCCAGAAACTCGAATTGCCTGACATGTCTGCCCAGGACGACCAAGCAGAGGGTCAGAGGTGTAGAAAGAATGAGGCCGATCGGCCCCCATAACCAGGTCCAGAATGTCGCTGCCATCACGACCGAAAATGGCGATAGCCCAGTGCTACGACCGTACAGCAATGGCTCGAGCACTTGCCCGGTTAAACCCTCGACCACAACAAACAGCGCGGCTGTCCATGCCACCATGACCCAACCAGGGTCGATTGCGGCCGCAAGCACGAGCGGCAGTCCGGCTGCAAGGAATGCCCCAACGTAGGGCACAAAACGGAGCAAGCCGCCCATGACGCCCCACAGCACAGGCGACGGAATACCGATGAAGAACAGGCCGGCCGCAATGACGCACCCAAATGCCGCATTCACGCTGAGTTGGGTTAGGAAGTAGCGTGACAGACGATGCCCCGCATCGTCCAAGGCGACCGTCGTGCGATGCAGATCCCCGGAGCCGAAAAGCCGGATTAGTCGATCCCGCAAGTCCTCCTGTTGCAGGAGGATGAAGATGGCGAACACGAAAACGATGGCGATCGTCTCAACCGGGCTGAGCACTGGTGAGAGGACTCGCTGGGCCAGCTCCAAGGGCGAAGGATTGGGCTGGTGTACCTCGACTGGGATTGGCCGGTCGGGCCCAACCGGCCGGTCGCCGGACGGGTTGGTTGCCGAAGTCGGGGCCTTCGCATCAGTCGTGGGCTCTGGCTGACGCCCGAGGTTGCGCATGACGCTGGACAAGCGACCCAGAGCATAGCCTTGGACCGTCTCGACCTTCGTTTGAATCGTCGAGGCGTAGCGCGGCACATCGGGCGCCAGGCCGGCCACCTCGCTTCCGATCAGCCCGCCAACCGCGGCTGCTGCAGCGAGCGCCGCGATCACGGCCAGAAATACCGCAGCTAAACGTGGCAGATAGATCCGGCGCAGCCAGCCGACCACGGGCGAGAGCAGAAACGAGAGCAAAACCGCGAGCGTGATTGGTATCAGCACCTCGCGGGCAAGATAAAGGGCCACGACGATCGCAATGCCGACCTGCAATGCAAGGGTGGGCGAATGCGTCGGCGTCTCGGCTTTCGGGACTTGAACAGGGTCAGGCACTGCCCCGCTCGTTCCTGGCATGTCCTGCTTTCTCATGATTAGCATGACTGGAGTAGATGCCCAAAGCTTTGGGTTGCGATCATGTCCCGTGAGACTGGTTGCCAGTCGGTGCGGCGAGTGCGGCGAGGTCGTTCCGTGCCTGCTCGATGTGCGGCCACGGCACACTGCCCAATGGGAATTGCCCACCCACCACGACGCTGATTGCAGCGTTCAAGCGCTCGAGGCTACGCCGGTCAGAGTCTGCCTTTGTTTGCCGCCATCGCTGGCTGAGTTGCTCTCGCCATGCGGTGAGGCAGCGCGTTGTCTCCGAGAAATCGTGGCCGACTTTGTGGGGCCGGTCCGCAAGCAGTGCGTCCAGCGCCTGCACCGCATTTTGGCCCAGCATGTCAGGCATCCGACAGGCGGCCCCTTCGCAAGTGACAGGTTAATGCCTTCGTTGTGTGGATGCTAGTATTGGGATCTCCATAAATACCAAGCAGCACATTAGCGATCGGCCCGCGTGCATAGCCTTCCCAGCCGAACACCCACGGCATTCCCACTTGGTGCACAGGCTTGCCATTTATGATGAACGGCCGGACACGGTTGGTGACCAGTGCCTTCACCTCTACCTCACCTCGCGCCGTAGTTAGAACCGTCCAATCGAGGTTGGCGATGCACAGTTCTCTGGCCAGCTCAGGAGAGATTTCCACGAAGGCCTCGGGTTGTAATTCCGCGGTGTGCGGCGCGACGCGCGTGGAAACGCCACCGCAATGAAGCTCAGTTAATCGGTAGGTGCTGAACACAAACGGATAGCGAGGATCCTCCGGCTCGTGCAGTTCGTTCCCTGGGCGGGCCCAAAGTTTTGCCGCGGGATTGTTCCGCTGCGGATACAGCGCGTTCCGCACGGGGCTCTCGATCGGCTCATAATATGTCGGTAGAGGGCCATCTTTCAGGCCAGCTGGCACGAAGAGCTGACACTTGCCGTCAGGCTCCATAATGAGTGGATCATTCCCGCCGAGTGCATCCATGCCGGTAGGCTGTTTACTCCAATCGGGTCGCATGTCGGGACGTTTGTCCGGCACGAAATCCGGGGTGTCCGTGCCGGCCCACTTCGCCTTCGCCTCATCCCACCAGACCATGCGTTTGCGCTCAGACCAGGGTCTGCCTTCCGGGTCGGCCGAGGCTCGATTGTACAGTGTTCGCCGGTTATCGGGCCAAGAAAACGCCCAGCCTTGGTGACTACCAGGCCCATCCGGCCCATCAGGCTTGCGAGCACGCGCCCGATTGTCGTGCTGATCGGGAAAGATGCCCGAGTACATCCACCCACCGCACGCGGTGCTGCCATCATCCTTCAGTGCCTGGAAACTCTGCAACTGCTTGCGGTCGGCAACGGTATAGCCGTTGATTTCGCGCAACACCGTCGCGGCGTCGGGTTCAACGATTGCGCTAATCGTGGGATACTCCCAGGTGAGATCGCGGATCGGCGCATCGCGCGCTTCTGGGCTATCAGCGTAGAGTTCCTTTAGGCGCCGGCCCAGATGAACGATGAACCAGAGATCCGAGCGGCTGTCACCGGGTGGATCGCACACCTTGTCATGCCATTGAACCAGTCTTGATGTGTTGGTGACGGAGCCTTCCTTCTCTGCCGTCATCGACGAAGGGAAGAAGAAGACCTCGGTGCCGATTTGCTCCGGCGTGAATTCACCGCCCTGCACAAGGCCGCCTTTTTGCCAGAAATTAGCGGTCTCCGTCATAGCGAAGTCACGCACCACAAGCCATTCCAGCTTTGCCAGACCCCGCTGGACCAATTCGGAATTCACCGCGCCGACCACCGGGTTCTGCCCGAAGACGAACTGACCTTTCACGACACCTTCGGTCATGGCCAAGGTCATCGGCAGTTGCGAGTGATCCCCGGTGAGCTTCGGCAAATGATCATAGCAGAACGCGTTGCTCTGTTGCGCGTGCTCTCCATACCAGGCCTTCAGCAGAGAGATCATGTATTTTGGCAGGTTGTTCCACCAGCCGGTTGGCACAGTCTCGACCTTAAGGAATTCCTCGAGCGAGGAGTGCGGCAGGAACGCGTTTGGCTGCGGCAGATAGGTAGGCAGCATATTGTACAGTGTCGGTAAGTCGGTGCTGCCCTGGATGCTGCAATGTCCCCTCAACGCCAGCACACCACCGCCAGGCCTGCCGATATTGCCCAGCAAGCTCTGGATGATCGCCGCGGCGCGAATGATCTGCACGCCAAAGCTGTGGTGCGTCCAGCCGACGGCATAGCAGAACGTGCCGGTACGTTCGCGGCCGGAATTGCTGGTTATCGCCTCACAGATCCGCAGGAAGATTGATTGCGGACAGCCGGTAATACGCTCCACCATCTCAGCCGTATAGCGCTCGTAGTGGCGGCGCATGATCTGATAGACGCAGTTCGGATGTCGCAGCGTCGGGTCGGACTCGGGCGGGTGCTTTTGCATCTCCTGTGTCGCGTGTAAGTCCTCGCCGCTGACATAGTGCTCCGCTAGCGGCGAAGGGATGAACTCGCCTTTGTATTGCCACGTGTTGGTTTTGTAGGACGCACTAGACTCGTCGAATCCGGAAAACACGCCATCATTGTCCTCGGCGTCCCGGTATTCGCCAGCGATAATCGTCGCGATATTAGTGTAGGCCAGGGCGAACTCACGGAACCACAAATCATTCACCAGGATGTAGCGAATGATTCCGCCCAGGAAGGCGATATCTGAGCCAGAACGTATGGGAGCATGAATGTCTGCGATGGCCGAGGTACGGGTGAACCGTGGGTCAACGTGTATGACTCTGGCGCCGCGCGACTGCGCTTCGGTCACGAACCGGAACGCCACGGGGTGGTTCTCCGCCATGTTGGAGCCCATGATCGTGATGCAGTCAGCATTCGCCAGATCCCACAATGAGACTGTTGCCGCTCCTCGTCCAAATGTTGTCCCCAGACTGGGTACCGATGACGAGTGTCAGATACGTGCCTGATTTTCGATATTGACCAGACCGAGGCCGCCCCCGAGCAACTTCTTGATTAGGTAGTTCTCTTCATTGTCGAGGGTGGCGCCGCCCAATGAACCAATACCGAGCGTGTGGTTCACCAACCGTCCGTCGGCCAATCGCTCCACAAAGGTTTCGTCGCGCGTCTGCTTGACGCGCTGCGCCACTTGCTCCATTGCCCAGTCCAGTGGACGTCGCTCCCATCCGATCCCATTCGGGGCGCGATAGAGCACGTGGTTGATCCGCTTCTCTGATAGAAGCATCCCCAATGTTGCGGCACCCTTCGGGCACAGCGTCCCCTGGTTCACGGGACTGCGAGGGTCCCCTTCGATGTGGATCGGCTTGCCGTTCTTCGCATAAACAAGTTGCGCGCACCCCACGGCGCAGAACGGGCAGATGCTGGTTCCTATGCGATCCGCCTGCTCCAGCCGTGGCCGCAGAGTGCGAGACTGCGTACTCTTGGCAGCTTCAGACATGACGCTTTGGCCGGCCAACTGACGAGGGATGGTCCAGTCGGCGGCGAAGCCCGCGATTCTGTCCCGCAAGCGACGGCGTACGCGCTTCATACAGTTTTCTCCCGGAGGTGATCCAGGAACGCAAATGCGCGATCGGGGTTCCCGCCCGGGAACCTTGCTGCCGCGCCCACATTGCTGCCACGGAGCGGAAGGTTTCTAGGGCATGGAGGGCGTGCTGACGATAGTCCAGGAGAGCCGCTTCCAGCTGGTGGATGATGACGGCGTCGCGCACCATTTCGTGCTCGCATATAATGCGGCATTGGAGCCGGAACAGCTTCCCGCTCTTCTGATGCGGCGAGTCAGGGTCGGTTACAACGATCGCCGGGGCCTCATCGGGCACGTTGCGAGCAGCATCGACCTGCTGGACAATTGCTGATGGATGTGCATTCCACCGCAGCGGAATATCACGTATCAGACCTCGATCGTGTCATTCCAAATGAGTCCGAATTGACGGCGGGAGTCCGCATTCTTCCAGGGCGCTCCTACGGGTTTTTCACCGACACGACCTTGTGCATCGGCTGCAAGGCGTGCGAGGTCGCCTGCAAGGAATGGAACAACCTGCCGGCCGATCACGTCGGGCTGACCGGTGAGAGCTATGACAATACGGGCGCGCTCTCGGCGAATACCTGGCGGCACGTGAATTTCATCGAGCATGCGGTGCGAGACGACCTCGGCACGCCTGGCCAGAGTGGCTGGCTGATGATGAGCGACGTCTGCAAGCATTGCCATAACGCACCGTGCGTTGAAGCCTGCCCAACGGGCGCACTGTTTCGCACGGAGTTCGACACAGTGGTTGTGCAGCAAGACATCTGCAACGGTTGCGGCTACTGCGTCCCCGCTTGTCCGTTCGGGGTTGTGGATATCAGCACACTCGATGGCAAGGCACACAAGTGCACGCTGTGCTACGACAGGTTAAAGGGCGGACTCGAGCCCGCTTGCGCAAAGTCGTGTCCGACCAACTCAATCCAGTTCGGCGAAATCGGTGATCTGCAGCAACGTGCACGGGCGCGAGTCGACGCCTTGCATCAAGCCGGCGTTGCGACGGCATATCTTTACGGTCCGCCCGGCACGCCTGGGGCGACCGGCGGATTGGAACATTTGAATGCGTTCTTTCTGCTGACGGCCCAGCCGGAGAGCTACAATCTGCCGCGCGCGCCCACCCGTCCGTCCAATCGCGTTGCGCCCAGCCTCGCAGCCGGCCTGGCCGCGGTGGCCGGTCTTGCTCTTGCCGCTCTGGCTATGCTGACGCCACGGCAAGGGTAACAGCGATGCCAGAGGGTCATTGGGATGGTCATACCTATTACGGGCGACAGCAGCTCAAACCAGCGCCCTTCAATAACGTGCTCGTTGGCAGCTACGTTTTCCTCGCTGGTCTCTCCGGAGCCGCCCAGTTGCTGTCTCTCGTGATCGACCTGCGACACGGCCGCGGAGCCGCCGTTACGGTCCGGCGCGGCCGCTATCTTGCCATGCTGGTGCCTACACTTGGAACCGCCTGCCTGATCTTCGACCTTCATACGCCGCAGCGGTTTTATAACATGCTGCGGGTGTTCAAGACGACGTCGCCAATGTCCTTCGGAAGCTGGACGTTGGTGGGCTTCAGCGGCGTGAGTACCATTACCGCAGTATTGCAGTTCGCGCTCGATAAAGTGCAAGCCGGGACCTGGCCGCGCACTCTAGCGCGTTTGATGCACGTCCCTGGCGCACTACTTGGTGGAGTTCTTGCGACCTACACCGCGTCGCTTTTCGCGGCAACCAGCACGCCGCGCTGGGCGGCCACACCGGTCACCCTGGCGGTTCGCTATGCTTCAGCCTCCATCGCATCAGCCGTCGCGGCGCTGCGGATCTGCGAAGACCGCCGCGATCTAAGTCGAAGCCTCGATGGCATCGCCATCGTTGCACTGGCGACGGAACTTGCCGCTACTTTGACGGGGGAGGAAGCAGCCAAGCGCGTGGGTGTGGGTGAGGCCGCCTCCGAATGCACCAACGTAATGGCGATTTTGGTGCCACTCGGACTGTTTGCCCTGTCACTGCTGGGGCGGCGGCCGCCCCGCTGGCTTTCAACAGCCGCGTCGGTTGGCGTTTTGGCTGGCTCGCTCGCGATGCGCATCAATGTAATAAGCGAGGGTGAGGGGTCGGCGCGAAGCCCGGAGCTGAGCATGCGCTTCGCGCAGCCAGAGAATCTTCCGGCCATGTCATCGGCTCGACACCGCTAGGTCAGCTGCAAACGACGTATCAGCGTGGCGAGCAAATTCGTGCGGCTGCTCGTGGCGCCGCATCGCAGTTTCTTTAAATCGTGGCTCACGCCTGATAGGGGCACCTCGGTGCAACACTGGCGGACTATCGCGCCACATGGACGAGGTGTTGGAAGCGGGTTCTGCGGCTTATGGCGAACTGAAGAACCTGATCGTGTGGGTTAAGGACAACGGCGGGATGGGGACGTTCTATCGCTCCCGCCATGAGTTGATCTTCGCCTACAAGCATGGGGCGGCGCCGCACATCAACAGCTTCGAGCTTGGCCAGCACGGGCGCTACCGGACGAATGTCTGGGAGTACAAGGGGGTGAACACCCGCAAGTCAGGCCGGATGGATGAGCTTGCGCTGCATCCGACGGTGAAGCCGGTGGCGATGATTGCCGATGCGATCAAGGATGTCTCCCCGCGCAACGGCATCGTGCTCGACTTATTCGGTGGTTCTGGCTCCACCCTGATCGCTGCGCACAAGACTGGGCGTCGGGCGCGAGTCTGCGAGATCGATCCCGTTTACTGCGACCGGATGATCGTTCGATGGGAGACCTTTGCACAGGACACGGCTGACCAGATCGCCTGCGGCTTCAAACCCAAGCCGGTCCCCTCTCCGGCCGTGAGTCCGCTGACGGCGAACGCGACGAACCGAGGGCTCATGCCAGTCGCCGAAGGTGCGCATTTTTATGCGCCGCCGGAGTTCCGGCACAACACGCGGCGGCTTTTTCGTAAGCGTTGTCCGCCTCGGTATCCGGAGCAGGCGATCGTCGCTGCACTCATCGACAGGATCTTGCAGCGTATCTCCGTCTCTAGTCTCAAATGTCCATTGCGCTCCAGCGCTGGCAGCAGAATGGGCAACAATGCTTTGAGGCGCTTGCCGCAAATACGATCGGAAGCCTCCCATAACACAATCAAGGCACCCCGAGCCGCCTCATCGTACAGCGAAGAGCCGTTGACGGGCCTGCCGGCGCTTCGGCTCCGGAACGGCGTTCAGGACCCGGATCGCGGACTTTTCGTGGTACCCAGTCGCCGCGACGAACTCCTCGAGGATCTTGCTCTTGTCCTTAGTTGCTGCGGCCGCATAGCGACCCCGGATCGCGTCGGCGAATTCCATGCGCATGGCATGCGTCATCTTCGTCCTCATGATGCCCCCCCGTGATGAGGACATCATGGCCGCACGCGGGCTCGTGGGTAACATTTAGCTGAGGCAACGAGCCTCTCTCGGTAACATTTTGCTTGAGGCAATGCGACAGCCCCATCGCATTCTTGCTGACCGGCGGACAAGTGCCTGCTTGCATCGCCGCAGATGAGCTGCTCGATCAGCTCGTATCAGCCAGCATCGTGCACGGCGACAAAGGCTATGACACTGACGCCATCAGACGAAAGGTTGAGAGCAAAGGCGCTGCACCAAACATCCCACCGAAGGTGAACCGTCGGTGGAAGAACGGCTTCTCGCCGTATCTCTACAGCCAGCGAAACGCGATCGAACGCATGTTCAGTCGGATGAAGGACTTCCGGCGCATCGCCACACGCTACGACCGTCTCGCGCGCAACTTCCTCGCCGCAAACCACATGGTCGCCGCTATGCTGGATCAGGTTGTGAGTGCAAACCCTAGTGCACAGGATGCCAATCTTGGTCGGACCCTTAGCTTCCGTTGCACGGTCGCGGTTGCGGCCATCTAAAGGTAATCCCCGTCGCCGCCGCGATTGACGCATCATCGAACTTGTCCTTTGGCAATTTTGTTGCTTCAGCAGCTCCAGGCTAGATTCATCGGCTCGCTAAATTTCAGGACTAGCAGTGAGACAAGAAGAGCCTGTGGTTCGAACGAGCCAAACTGTGCTCATTTGACAGATACGGCAGGGCTCGCGTCCAAGGGGAGGCGAGATAATGGAGGGATCGTCCTCGAATACTCAGCGGATGTTCGATGCAGTTGAGAGACTGCGGATAATTACTGAGCCGTTGAAAGGCGAGATGGACCGTGCGCGAAAATTACCGCGGCAGGTCGTTGAATTCATGCGCGAAGAAAAACTACTTTCCTTCTGGCTGCCGCCTGAATACGGGGGGCCCGACCTCAATATGCCCGACTCAGTCAAAGTCATCGAAGCGCTGGCTCACGCGGACGGCGCGATCGGATGGTGTGCCTGCACAGCGGCGATTAACAATAGACTAGCGGGTTTCCTTCCGCAGACCTCGGCGCGACGGATCTTCATCGATGATGAGGCGTTCGTTGCCGGTGCATTGATGCCCACTGCGAAAGCATCCGAGCTGATCGACTCCTATATTGTATCGGGACGATGGGGGTATGGGAGCGGCATAGACCATTGCGCCTGGACGGTCGGCGGTTGCACTGTCTTTGAAGATGGAAAACCAAAAGTGGATCAGGACGGCTCAGCGGAAACGCTGTTAGCCTTTTTCCCAACTGATCAATGCGAAATCATCGACACGTGGGATGTGGGCGGATTGCGAGCTACAGGAAGTCACGATTACCAAGTAGACAACTTATCGGTGTCACATGAGTTCACAGTTCCAGTTGGATCTGAAAAGCCGGTGAGTGCTGGAGCGCATTATCGCTTTCCATGGTATTCGGCGCAGGGTACTGCCATTGCGCCCGTAGTGCTTGGCCTCGCGCAGGCAGCGCTGGATCGTTACCGCGAGATTTCTGCCTCTCGGATACCACGTGTGACGGCTACGATTGCCCGTGAGGATCCGATTACGCAGGAGGTGGTGGGTAAAGCGACGGCGACGCTGAGAGCCGCAAGAGCATTTCTCCACGAAGCCGTGGACGAGATTTGGTATGTTGTGGAGGCCGGTTCTAAGGTCACTGTCGAGCAGCGCGCGAACGCACGTCTGGCATTTGTCCATTCTGCAGAGGCGGCCAAGTACGTTGCACGCGCTCTGCACGACGACTCGGGCGGAGCAGGATTGTATGAGGCCCAAGGGCTTCATCGCATATTTCGCGATATTCACGCTGCTACTCAACATGCCCAATTGCAGAAGGGAGGATTTCGAACCAGCGGTCGGTTGGTCCTGGGATTGGATATCGGGAGAGCGAGGATTTAGGTTGCAATTGTGACAATCCTCGACCTCCCTCGACGTGTCCGTTGAATGGACACGCAGGTCATGCTGATCTCGCCACTCGATAGACACCTTCCAGACTTCAGCTTGAGGCAAATAGCGGAATCATCCTGCCCTTGAATCGAACTCACGTTCAGCGGCTCGTAAGTGTCGCCTTTCTCGAGCGTCGGACTTGCTGCACATTATGGAGAAGATCGGCGAGGCTTGTGCCGGCTTTCGCTCAATAACCGAGCAGATCGCCACCACCACGCCGGCAGGGCGGATGATGATGCAGATGGTGGGTGCCTTCGCCGAATTCGAACGTGCCATGATACGCGAGCGGACCTCTGCTGGCCTCGCGGCTGCCAGGGCGGAGGGCCGTATCGGCGGCCGCCGCAAGAAGCTGGACGACGCCAAACGCCGCGAGATCGCTGAAGCGGTGATCTCGGGAAGGAAGACCGCGGCACAGATGGCGCGGATTTTCGGCGTCTCGCCGCCGACAGTGTCGCGGATCGTCGCGGAGCACCCCTCCATCGGGCTTGATTAGCAGTCACGCCATGCCGCCAACGGAGGACAGGAATGGTCCCGAGCGGATCTCGAGGCGCCAACATGGGTTCGTCCAAGAGGGGGCGCAGGCGCAGGTCGATGAAGGGAAGGGCGACGCCGAGACCAAGTTCCTGAGGCTGACCCTGCCGGCGCACTGGACGGCGCCTGAGCGGTGTGGCGGCTGCGGTGCCCGCTGTGTTAGCCAAACGGGCGCCGCCGGCGCGCGGTTGCAATTTGGCCCGATTAACCGTGGTTAAATTTTTTGCTTCCGGGACTCGGTCAAACTTGGCCACTCTGCGTCGCATGACAAATCCGGGACTCGCGCCGCCATGCAGAATGGCAGCAGCGGGCGCCCGAGGGGCGTCCGGACGGACGATGAGACCGAAGGCCAGCCCGGAGTTTCTGAGCTGCGCTGCGGTCCCGTATGCTTGGTGCCCGGCACTCGCACGACGGCCTCGCGGATGAGAACCGAGTTGGCGGCAGCCATTGCGGAGATCAGAGAGCTGTACGAGCGCGAGAGCGCCGGACTGGTAGAGCAGGTGGCAGCGCCGGCACGCGCGCCCGACCCGCCGCGGCAGCTGGCAGATAACGCGGAACCTGAGAGGGAATCTAAGCGGATCGAGGTTGAAGGAGCAGAGGCGCGTGCTGCACGTGCCGTAGCGGCTTTGGCTGCCGAGCATGAGACGCGGTTGGCAGTTGAGGTCGAGCTGCACCGGCTGCGCGCAGAGGTCGAGGGCGAACGGGAACGAACGCGCGAGGCGGTCCAGCAAGCCCAGGTCTCGGCCGAGCAGCGGCAACAGGCCGACGCCGAGGTGGTACAGCTCCGTCGCGAAATCTGGGAGAGACATCACTACGCCGAACAAGAGCATGCCCGGCTTGTGGAGGAGGCCACTGGGTTCCGTGCCTCTGAACTGGAAGCGGAGCAGTTGCGGCAGGCGGAGGTCGCTCGGGGGCTGTTCGGGCGTTGGCCGCGGCTGTCGGCGACCAGTTTGGCAGTATTAGGGATAGGGGTCGGAGTCCTGGCTACGTGGCTGCGGGAACTCTTTCTCCGAGCCAGGGGGGCCTCAACCGCCAGCGGTAAGCGCGGGTGCCGAACAGCCCCGAATATTCCCGACCACACCCAACGAGCCGCAAGTGGCGCCTGACTTTACTGCGGACCAGGGCAGAAGCGACAATTCCCAATCTGGATCTCGGACAGCTGGACGCTCGCAGCGACCGGTCCTGACCGCGCCGATACAAGGCAAGGTGCTGGAGGAGAAATTTGCACCGCCGGCCGCTGTTCCTGAGGATGCTCTGCCGCGAGAAGAACAAGCGGATGCCGCCCAAAAGAACTTCCAGGCGAAGGTCGAGCCGCAACAGCTCGAGGCGCCCCCTAAAGTCGAAAATATGGCGCTTTCACTCGAATCGACTAACCCGCCGGCCTCTAGCCTATCAAGGAGCTCAACCAGTCTGACAAAGGAAACTACGTCGAAAAGAAATTTACTAACTGACGCAGTTGCTGTGCATATTTCCATTCACTACCAGCAAGGCTCTTCCTCTGCGCATTCGGCTGCGGAGCGAGTTGCCACATGGATTGCGTCCTCCGGCTTCGGCGCTTCCCGGCTCCTCCGCACGCAACGGGCGCAGCAGGAGCAGGTCGTCCGCTACTTCTTCACCGAAGACGCTGATGCTGCGGGCCGAATTGTCGGAGAACTACTGAAGAGGGGTGGCAGATGGCGAGCTGAGGATCGCACTCATGACAGGCATAAACCACCGGCGGGAAGCATACAGGTTTGGCCATCTCAAGCTCCATAAATGGGAAGAGGCGCTATACGTCGCTGGAGACTGACACATCAGAGCACCAATATTTCCACGGCAAATATCGGCCCAGACTTCGTCATCCAAGTGTGACGCTGAGACGAAGAATGCATGCACTGTCTGCCAAGAGAACAACGCTAGATTGAAAGACGACAGCTCGCCTCCAATGGAGGCCGAAACCCGTATCGACGTGAGCGTCCACGCTTACCGCCGTCTCTCCTCTTGCCTGCACATGGCGGCGGTTATGCGGATTTCAACGCGCCGGAAGCATCGCATCGGACGGGTCGCGGCGATCAGGACGCCACAACCGTAACCTCCGGAATACTTCATGCAAACTCCACACGTTGTGCCCGTTCAGCCGTCGAGCTGCGTCTCCCTGGTACTTGCTGACAGCGATCAACATCGTCGCCCCGATAGCAGCCGGCAGCCCACTCTACCATTAAGCTAGACGCAATTGATGGGAACTTTTGGTCCCTCGTCGCGTTGCCCGCCGCCTCACTTCGTAGGGGTTTTGCGCGATACCACCATCGCTTTTGCGCTTACCAAAGCCTGCTGGAGCTGGAAGTCCGTATCATCGGGTTTGGCCGGATCGAACAGTGGGAAATGCTCCAGCGGTTTGCTCGGTATCGACTTGGCGATGATTGGCAGGTCGGTACGTGGCCCGCCTACTTTTCCGCGCGTGCCGCGCTGGTCCTTTAATGGATGGTTTAAGTCGGCCCCCCGCTCCGAGCCGAACTTCCGTATATCTTCGTGATTCTGAGCCACCGGTACGTCTGGCGTGATACCGAGACCCTGGATGGAGCGGCCCGATGGCGTGTAGTAACGTGCCGTCGTCAGCCGCAAGGCGCCGTAGCCTGCTATCGGGATCACACTCTGCACCGACCCCTTGCCGAAACTACGCGAGCCAACCAGCACTGCGCGGTGGTGATCCTGCAAAGCGCCGGCGACGAACTCACTGGACGAGGCGGTAGCGATTCCAGCTCAACGCCCCGCCCAGGTCTTCATTGCCCTGTACCGCGACCAGAACCCCGCTCAGGCGCCGATGGGGCCAACGGCAAACCCGCAATCTGCACCAAACGCGGGTGAGGACAATATGGGCAGGACTGCCGCGACTCCCCAATCGTGACGTTGGGATAGTCCGTAACCGCGGCAGCGGCTTATTGCCTCACAAAAGGGGCGATTCTGCGACTACTGGGCGACACCGAACGCTAGCATCACTGTCACCAAGCGACCGCGGTAACAGCTAAGAATTGGTCTTATGGTCGATGCGGACCGAGCTGATTCTGGTTCTGGCAATAGAATGATGCCATCAGCCGCGTTAGGCATCGACAACTCGCGCGTCGCGTTCACCGAAAGACGCGATTGCGAGCCCATCGGCAGGCGGTGTCGGTTGAGGGCTTCATTGACTTGCGTCGATATGGGCTGAAGGGCAAGGTGATCAGACGCGAGAAAACGCCCGGGTGATAACCCATGGAATTCGACGAAATCATCGTTGGAGCCGGGTCCTCGGGGGCGGTGCTTGCCGCCAGGCTCTCGGAAGATAACCGCCGCCGTGTATTGCTGATCGAAGCCGGACCAGACTATTCAGAAATCGATTGCATTCCTAAAACCATCCTCAGCAGTCGCCAGAATCCACAGGACCACGATTGGGGTTTCACTGCGGAAATGGTTGCAGGCCGGACCGTTCCGTATCCGCGCGGCAAGGTCACTGGCGGGTCGTCGAGCGTGAACGCCTGCCTCGCGCTTCGTGGCTCTCCTGTCGACTATGACGAATGGAATGCACTTGGAAATTCTGAGTGGAGCTGGAAAGCCGTCCTGCCGGTGCTGATGCGCATCGAGGATGATCCTGGCGGCCGCCGTGAGTTTCATGGCTTGGGTGGCCCCGTGCCGATTCGCCGCTATACGGACGCCGAACTGGGATCGTTTTTCGCGGCGTCCCTAGCCGCTTGTCGGGCATTGGGTTTTCCGTCGACGCAGGATCACAACCACCCTGAGGCGACGGGCGCCGGGCCCGCGCCGTTGAATGTCGACGCGAACCGCATGCGCATCTCCACTGCGATTGGCTACCTTATGCCCGCACGGACGAGGTCCAATCTAACGATCCGGGCGGACTGTCTGGTCGATCGCGTGATCTTCGACGGCCAGCGTGCTGTTGGCGTCCAGGTGTTTCAGAGCGGCGTTCGGCAGATCATTTCTGGTCGTCGCATTACATTGAGCGGCGGTGCCATCGGTTCTCCCTCGATCCTGCTGCGTTCGGGGGTCGGCCCCGCCGACGAGATCAGGGCCATCGGGATCGAGCCGAAACTGTCGCTGAGGGGGGTGGGCCGCAACCTGGTTGACCATGCGATGGTGCGTTTGAGCTGGAATGCCGCGCTCGGCCCGGTTGACGAGTCCGCGCCGTTTTTTCAGGTGCTGATGCGCTACACCGCACCCGCCTCCCATGTCGCCAACGACATGCAGATCGTGCCGACCTGGGTGCCGGACCAACCGCTGGTAAAGCTCTCGGCGGCGCTGATGAAGCCGCTGTCTCGTGGGACGCTCCGGCTACATTCGGCGGATGCGCAACAGCAAGCCGATATTCGTCTCAATCTCGCATCCGATCCGGAAGATGCTCGACGCCTGCGCGAAGGCGTGCGGCTGTTGGCGGCATTGGTCCGGACGCCACAACTCGCGGCTCTGGGCTCGGAAAACATTGTCCTCGACAACAGCGATGCTGTGCACGCGTCAGAACTTACAGGAACTCGTCGAGCGAGACGAGTGGACGGACGCCTTCGTCCAACGTTGTGTGGTGCATTACGTTCATCCCATCGGGACCGCGCGCATGGGTTCGGGACGAGACCCAGATGCCGTCGTTGACCAGTACGGGCGTGTGCATGGCCTCGCGAGCCTCAGAGTTGCCGATGCCTCGATCATGCCCACGATCCCGCGCGCCAATACTCACCTGACCTGCGTCATGATTGGAGAACGCATAGCCGAATGGATGAGAGTTCAGTCCGACTAATTTCACTCGGCTCGGCCTAAAGCTGACGATAAAGAAATCGTTCCCAGGCCGTCGAATTGCGGCCAATCGTCGCAATCAGCAGGCCCACCTTGGAGAGCCACGCGGTAGATTGCGGAAGCGGTGGATGAATCTGTTTCCGCTCATTGTCCACCTCTCGCACCAGGGAGGCTGGCAACGTCCGGGCGGAGCGGACCTTTAAGTTATGCCCAAGCCGCACCGACTATTTCCGGGCGTGAAATCGATGGGAACTTAGTCGCGGCATCACGGACAGTAGGTACGTTCGGCATTGCGCTACCGATATGAGCGGAACAGGGCGGGCAGCCGTTGCGCGACCCTTCCGAGGACGCTTACCCTGAGCTCGAGACCACCGAACGGCCGGCCACCGGTGCATCTCAAATTAATGGCCCCTCGATCAAATAAATGGCCGGAAAATAGGGAGACTGCACATGTTGAACAGACGCGCCTTGATGGCATCGGCGACGGCATTGCCGTTGACCTCCATGATTCCGGAGGCGTGGGCGGCCACGCCGAAGGACACCGTCGTGTTTGCCGACCAGATCGACGGCCTGATCACCTTCGATCCGGGGGAAGAATACGAGCTTGCCGCGCAGATTATTGCCTCCAGCATTTACGACCGCCTGGTTCGCTACGAAGCCGAGGACATGACCAAGCTGGTGGGTGGCGTCGCCGAGAGCTGGACAGTGTCACCCGACGCGAAGACTTACACGTTCAAGCTGCGGCCAAACCAGAAGTTCGAGAGCGGCGCGACGGTCACCGCAGACGACATGGCCTTCTCGCTGCAGCGGGTCGTGCTGCTCGACAAGACCCCCGCCTTTCTGTTCACCCAACTCGGCTGGGACAAGAACAACGTCAAGTCGCTGATCACCGCGCCCGATCCGTCCACTCTGAAGTTCACTATCACCGAGACCTTTGCACCGACGCTCGTGCTGAGCCTCATGGCCACCGTGGCCGCCTCCGTCGTCGAGAAGAAGGTAGCCATGGCCAACGAGGTCAACGGCGATCTCGGCAACACCTGGCTGAAGACGCATTCCGCGACATCAGGCCCCTACAAGCTGACCTCGTGGAAGGCCAATGAGTCAGTCTCCCTCGAAGCCCACCCGGGCTATCATCTCGGCGCGCCGCACATGAAGCGGGTGATCGTCCGGCACGTTCCCGAGCCCAGTACACAGCGCCTGCTGCTGGAGAAGGGCGACATCGACATCGCGCTGAGCTTACTGCCGGACCAACTCAAGCCGCTGGCTGATAACAAGGAAATCAAGATCGAGTTGTTTCCCTATTGCGGTACCTATTACATGCCGTTGAACCTGGCCGACGAGAGGCTGAAGAACCCGAAGGTCAGGCTAGCACTGAAACATCTCGTGGATTACGAGGGCATGGTGAACACGTTCCTCAAGGGACAGTTCATCGTGCAGCAGACCTTCCTGCCGATCGGCATCTTCGGCGGTATTCCGTACAACCCCTATAAGCTCGATGTCGCCAAGGCGAAGTCGCTGCTCGCCGAGGCGGGCTATCCCAACGGGTTTGAGCTCCGGCTCGACGTGCCGAACACGTCGCCGCTCCTCGATATCGCCCAGTCGGTGCAGAACACCATGGGGTTAGCCGGCATCAAGGTGACTGTCGTGTCGGCGGACACAAAACAGGTGACCGGCCTCTATCGAGCCCGCAGGCACCAGATGGTTGGGTGGAGCTGGACACCGGACTATCTGGACCCGCACAGCAACGCAGACACCTTCGCGCATAACGATGATGACTCCGACGAGGCCAAGTCGCGTCCGCTGGCATGGCGCAACCACTGGTACATTCCTGACATCACGGCCAAGATGAAGGCGGCAGCGCAGCAGGCCGATCCCGACAAGCGCAAGGCCGAGTATGAGGCGCTGCAGAAGCAGGTGACCGATGAAGGACCGTTCATCATCATGTTCCAACCCACCACTCAGGTTGCGTCGCGGGTGAACGTGCAGGGCTACCAGCCCGGCATCATCGAAGATGAGTTCTTCTTCCGGACCATCACCAAGTCATAATGCGATAGCCCCTGAGTCCACGACCGCTATCGGTGTGCGCCCAACGAATGGGTCCGGCACGTCACCGGGCCCGTTCTCGGGAGGCGGCAACCGGGTGCGCCCGGAATCCGGCAGGCAAGCCGAGAGGAGCGCGCCCCGCCCCGCCTTGCTGTCCTGAGGACCTTGCGTGTCCGCTTCCCGTTCAAGGGCGGCAATGCCGCACCGAGAAGCGTGATGGTACGATGCCGGCGATCTCGTTCACCAGCTTGCGCTGGGTGGCCTCCCGCAAAGGGTTCGTAGCTGTCTATGGAGATCATGAAGGCGCCGTGTCCGCCGATGGTTCGCCTTGCGCATCGGCACGGTTTCGCGTGCCACGCGGGAGGCTGTCGTGCTGCGCGCCTGCCGCTGGACCCATACAAGCCGTGCCTCCGGCAGTTCCCCGGGAACAACGCTGACTGCGCGGAAATCTGCAACTTGAAGCTTTGCCGGGTCACTATCGAGGCTGGGTCGGTATTCTTGCGCATTTCATCAACTGTATATGCGACTGAAATCGTGACATGCCCCAGTTGAAGCCGCGCAGCGCGGGGGCCCCCGGAATTGGCCCAGCTGCATCGCGTAGCCGACGGTGACCGGTCGATGACGCGGCGGGAGTTGAGAGAGGGCTGGGAGACGGTAGCGACGCTAGTTCGCGTGCGCTAGCAGACCAGCCGGCTGCACGCTGCGCGGGCGCACGCCCAGCGGTAGGGTGATCCTCGCACGTCCTGCGCCCGTCGCGACCATAATCGATCTACTCCGACGTTCTCAGACGACCTCAAGTTCCCCTAATCAGATATACTGGCGTATCTACGACGGTCATGGCTTCAGCGGCCGGAACTTTAGTGCCGCCGCGACTAGGTTTTGTGTCTGATCGCGGGTAGGCCACTTGGAGTCAGACTTAGACTAGCGCCGTCACGTTAGCTTGCTATGAGCGTTGGCGCCAGGGTGACCGGCTTTGGTTGATTTGTCTCAATGCAGCCTTCATAACAGTCTGGCTTTCTGCCCGACGTTGGACACATCGTGCGGTGACCTCATCATGACACCGTTCTCAATGCCAGACGCGGACCTCGAACAACGCCTCGCGCGTCGCCTCCTCGATGTACTGATCCGCGCTACCGTTCTCCTCGCTGTCGCGCTGCTCTGCTACCGAGTCCTGGCACCCTTCCTGCCGCTAGCGATCTGGGCTCTGATCTTCGCGGTGACACTCTACCCGCTGCTCCTGCGCATCGCGGCCTATCTCGGTGGACGGTCCGGGCTCGCGGCGACTCTGCTGGTGCTGGTCGGGATCGCCGCGTTCGTCGTGCCCATCGCTTTATTGATGAATTCGCTGGGCGACTCCGTCCGGACGCTAATCGAGGCCGTTCAACAGAACAAATTGCAGATCCCGGCCCCGCCCGAGACGGTTGCGTCTTGGCCCGTTATTGGCGGGAAGCTCTCCGCCATGTGGAGCCAGGCGCACGACGATTTGCCCACCCTCGTGAAAAGCATGCAGCCAAAGATCGGCGAGCTTGCCCGCACGTCGCTTAGCTTCGTCTCCAGCATCGTCGGGGGCCTGCTTGCCTTTCTCGCCGCCCTGGTCCTCGCCGGTATCTTCATGGCCTACGGCGACTTCGGTGCCCGCGCCTGCCTCTCAGTGTTCGAGCGCCTAGCCGGCGAGCAGCGTGGGGCGAGGCTCGCCCGTCTCTCCACCGCCACCATCCGCGCCGTTGCACAGGGCGTGGTCGGGGTGGCGCTCATTCAAGCGATCATGGTGGGGCTTGCCCTGCTGGTCGCTGGAGTGCCGTGGGCTGGCGCGCTCGCGGCGATTGTTCTGCTACTTGGCATCGCCCAAATTCCAGCGCTGATCGTGACGCTGCCGGCGATCGTCTGGGTCTGGTCGCGCGGCGGCACCGGCGAGGCGCTCATCTACACCGTTCTTCTGCTGGTCTCCGGCATGGCGGACAATGTGCTCAAGCCGCTGATGCTTGGCCGCGGGGTGGACGTGCCAATGCCTGTCATCCTGGTGGGCGCGCTAGGCGGTATGGCGTGGGGTGGGATCGTTGGGATGTTTGTCGGTGCAACCCTGCTGGCTCTCGCCTGGCAAATCGCCACCGGCTGGGTTGACGAGAACCCGGACGCGAACATCCTGCCCGGAGGTTGATCAACCCCCACTTTGCTCATTTGTCACCGCCGCGCGTAGTTGTCGGCCAGCTTGATTCCTACCGACTTGTCGAAATCGAGTGGGCGCTGCGCGAGTCCGGTTTTGGTGCGAGAGCGGTGTTCGAAGCAGCACTAAAGGATTTCAGCGTTCCGCCTGACACGCTCCGGACCGCGCGTGAACTGCCCTCCAATGAGGTGTGCGCACCGCAGGCGAGTCAGACATAGGCGCAGCCGCCACTCGCCACCTTGTGTCGACACCATCGACTGGGTTATCGCGATTGCTAATCCGCTGCGCAGTCTTGCCGATTTGGCGCTCGCTCGGTTTCGGAGATTTCATGCGTCGTCTTGTCGCGCTGGTCGTCGCAACCGGCACGTTGAGCTGCTCGACCCCGCAGAATGTGGCCGAGCGTGCGCAGTTGCCGGCACTGACGCCGCCCCCGATGCATGCACCCATCTGCGCCCGTCCTGCGGAGAGCACGGCTGTCGACGTCAGCGCGCTGGTAAGCGAGCTTCAACTGATCACGATGACCTGCGGCACCAGGGATAAATACAACGCCCTCGTTCAGCGATTGCGCCCGGCGCTTGCGACGAAAGAAAAGAATCTCAGCGCCTTTTTTACGCGCGCCTACGGAAAGCGGGGCAGGTCGGAGCATGATAAATATATTACTGAGCTTGCCAATTTGCAGTCGCAGCGTGTGTTGAGATCGGGCGATCGGTTCTGCAGCATCAATTCCGACATATTCGACCAGGTCATGCCTCTGTCGACGGTCGAGGAACTGGCGACGTATGCCCAAAGCAAGCCCATCCAGCAGGCGCTCGCGGTCGACGAATGTCCCCCGGCCCTGACGCCGCGTGGAAAGGGTGCGCTATCCGGTCGATCCTGATCATGCATTCCGTTGGATCGTGATCATCGTTTGCGGTGATCCTGAACATTCCAAAGATGCCGTTTCTGGTCGGCTGCCGCTGGGGCAGCTCCGGAGGTTCGCTACTGATGTTCGTTGGCGCCCCCAGCTGCTGGGCTCCTGGCGGGCCTTTGTGTCGTTCCGATCGGCGCCCTTGGCATCGATTTTCGGGGGCGGTGGCTGAGGAACGCATGCTACGCCGGGAGCTCGCCGGCTAAATACACTCGTCACGTCAGGTTCAGAATGGTTCCCGCCTCTGGTGAGAAAAGCCTGTCTCGCCAAGGCGCGGTCCGCCCGCCTCCCGACCACCCTCAACCGAACCTTCGGAGCCGCAGATTTCAACCACCAGCCCGTTTGGTCCGGTCGCCCCTGTCGCTGGCCCGGCTTTTCGTTGCGGCAACCGCGTCCAGTTTCCGTGGGATGCTCGTTAAATCTTTCAGACGTTGATCGCTTACTTTTGCAATCAAATGGCTTTCTGTCAGGCTTCCTCTCCCACGAAGGGGAAGGGAGCCCGTGTCAATCTCGATCGAAACCTACACGAACCCCGAGCAGATGGAGGCCGCGCATGCAGCGGCTATTGCCGAGGTCATTCCAAGCACACGTCAACCCTTAATCTGGCGTGTGAACCGCGTCGAATTGGAGGACTTATGGGTCGTCGGTGTCCAGGAGAGCGCACCCCGAATTCGCCACGTGCAACTGAACCCGCAGCGTAGCTTCATAACATTTCTTACCAGACCCAGCCCCGAACTCGTGCAAGACGGCATAGCAACCTCAGCAATGAGCATCACCCGACATGCCAATGGCCGCTCACTGTACGAGCACACGACGGGGCCAACAGATTGGGCGGCTATTTCCTTGCCGACGAACGAGATGAGCAGAGCTGGCATCGCAATGGTCGGCCGCGACATTGGCAGTCTGCGGCTGAGCGTGAGCAGGAGGCCGTCACCAGCTGCAATGTCACGCCTCCTTCAACTACAATCGACTATCGGGGCCATGGCGGAGAAAAGGCCTGAGTTACTGAGGAGCCCGGAGGTCGCTCGATCGCTGAAGCAATCGTTGATCGAGGCGATAGTCGGGTGCGTCGATGAGGCGGACGGCCCAGTGCCAGACCGGGCCGGCCGTTCACACCATGCAATTATGCAGAGATTTAAGCGCGCGCTAGAGGAAGAGCCAGATCGCGCGCTATATATTCCTGAATTATGCGCAGGTGTCGGTGCCCCTGAACGGACACTTCGGCTTTGCTGCCAGGAGCATTTGGGACTGAGTCCCAAGCAGTTCCTGATTCTCCGACGCATGCAACTAGCCCGACGCGCTTTACTCCAGCCGCAAGCGTCGACTGTTACAGAAATTGCCACTCGATTTGGCTTTTGGCACTTCAGCCGCTTCGCTCAGAAGTACCGGCTTATTTTCGGCGAACTGCCCTCTGAGACTCTCGCGTGTACCGAAGGACCGGTAATTCACCCCTACAAAGTCGCAGCAAGGGGCGCTTTTTCGGCCGACGACGGCTGGTCGATACGCACGCACGCACGCACTTTGACGCCGCCCCCGCTTGCGCCGCCTCAAATACGCCAGTGTGCGCCACAATTTAGCTTTCTTGCCGTCCGTCAACTCGCGTCTGCTTCGGGAGTAGTGCGATGCGCTGTATCTTGCTGGTACTGCCACTCAGCCTCTTGGGCGGATGCTACTATCCCTACGGCTACGGCGGTTACTACGGCTACCCGACGCCCTATGCGCCCGGCTATTCGCAGAGCTACGCACCCGCCTACCAGCCGGCCTACCACGCCAACTACGCGCCACAGACCTATGCTTCAGGCTACCAGGCAGCAGGGTCATCTTACGGCGGCGAGAACTGCGGCACTCCTGATAATTTTAAGCCATGCCCACCGCTGCCGCGTCACCCGCTCCAGGACTATCCCGACGGTCGCTACTGAACCAGAGCACCGGCTTGGCAAGGCGAGTGGCGACGTGCCGCTGATGAGTGTGGAGCGGCGGGCGCTTTGACCGACGACTCGCCCGGGCCGGGGACCGGAACTCTGGCCCATCTGCCGAATGAGCCTGTCCTCGCCTCGCGAGCAGATGCCGTCCGGAGCAGCGCGCCAAATGACAGGAGGTGGCCGTGCTCATTTCCGATATCGTGCGGTCCAAGGGCTCCACCGTGGTGAAGATCCATACCGCGGACAATGTTGCGCTCGTAGTGCGCAGCATGGTCGAACATCGCATCGGTGCACTTGTGGTCGAAGACCGATGGATCATCAAGCCGGTCGGCATCTTTACCGAGCGAGACTCCATCGATGAGATCGCGCGTGATGGCGCCGCTGTGCTGGGCCTCGATGCGCAACAACTGATGTCGACGCCGATTGTCAGTTGCCGCACCTCCGATCGCGTGGATGTGGTGTTGGCAACGATGACCACGGGGCGGATGGGTCTAATAATTGCCGCTCCTCGTCTGACCTTCAGCCCTCAAGTACCACGATCTTGTGCACCAGCCTAGAGCGGGATGAACGCAGTCTCAATATCCTCCCAGTGTAGCACCGCGGTTGATCAAACAGTCCACCAACAACGGCGCACACCAAGCCGCGCTATCAAAATGATCCGAAAGCAAGTTCACAATCCTGAATTCATTCGCGCACAGGTCTACTGGGCATGCGAAGGGTGGTCGCGGCAGAAGCGTTGCCATCTTGTCGCACCAGGTCGCGCCAAATGGATGAGTGAAGCTGCGACGCTTTGCCAAATCGATCAAAGTCATGTGAACAACTCGCAACGACTATCCGCACGAGGCGGCAATAATGCAAAACAGACGAACGGCTCTCATCATAGCGTTCTCATTACTCGCCACCGCCGTTCCACCACCACCTTCACCTGGGCGCCGGACGCCAATCAGCCGGCGAAGGTCACGTTTCCCGACAGTTCGTATTTTACTTAAAGCTATGACGCCGCGCACCGGCGCATGCTGATGAAAAGACGTGGCCGGGAGGGAGAGGGACGGGGTTAGCCTTTTTCATGTCGTGAGGCTCCTCTCAACCTCAGTTCCGGCCCATCTGGGGCTTCTTTTACCGGGCCCGACGATCCCTCTCGACGGGCACACCCGCATGGCGAGCTAAAGTGACTTGCCCAACGGCCGCCAGTCCACGATATCCTCCGACACCGGCAGGTGTTCTTCGTCCCACTCAAAGAGCCCCGTCTGATGCTGGGCTACCGCCCTTGCAGCGGCCTCCGGAGAGGACCAGCGCCCATGCGCTTTGCCGACGTAGCGAACAGTCCAGCCTGTGCCCACTCTCGTCAATCGGACCGGCCCAGCCGATGTCGGATATTCGTATGCCACCCCGACCGTCCTGGTTGTTGTCTCGCAACTGTCATATTAATGTTGCTCCTTCTGGCAAGCAACCAAGCCTCAGGCCAGAGCCTGACCAGAACGTGTCAACTTGGCAGGGGTGCAAGGCATCACGATGTTCATCGCGATGCAGCTGTCATGCACTGTCGTACTCCCGCGCCGATTGGCGTAGCTACTGCCAAACCCGATGCCCGACGTCGCCCCACGCCCGGGGGAAAGCAGATAATGTGATTGGATGAACGGCATGACTCCGCCCTCCACCGGACCGGGACTAGGCCGCATCGCGCGACCGCGCAAAGACGCACACGCGCCCGGTTGGACACGCTGGGCCCCCGGGATCGGGATGTTGCGCCGATATGAGAAGAGCTGGCTGCGCCACGACATTATTGCCGGATTGGTGTTGACGACGATGCTCGTCCCTGTTGGTGTTGCCTACGCTGAGGCGTCGGGCGTGCCCGGCATCTACGGGCTCTACGCGACCATTATCCCACTGCTGGCCTATGCGCTGTTTGGACCTAGCCGAATTCTGGTGCTGGGGCCGGACTCCTCACTCGCCGCAATCATTCTCGCTGTCATCCTGCCGCTTTCGGGCGGCGATCCGCTCCGCGCCGTCGCCTTGGCCAGCATGATGGCTATCGTTTCAGGAATTGTATGCATCCTGGCTGGCGTGGTGCGCCTGGGCTTCGTTACCGAGCTATTGTCGAAGCCGATCCGCTACGGGTACATGAATGGCATCGCACTGACAGTTTTGATCAGTCAGTTGCCTAAGCTGTTTGGTTTTTCAATCGACGCTGAAGGGCCGCTGCGAAGCCTCTGGGCGATCGGCGAGGCAGTGTTGGGTGGCAAGGTCAACTGGACGACATTCATAATCGGTGTCGCCACTTTAGTGGCGATCTTACTGCTCAAGCGCAGCAAGCACTTGCCTGGCATCCTGATCGCAGTTATCGGCGCGACCGTTGTTGTTGGCGCTTTCGACCTGGCAGAGCGCCCCGGCGTTGCGGTTCTTGGCCCTCTTCCCCAGGGCCTGCCTGCGTTCTCCATCCCTTGGATCACTTACGCCGATCTCGCACCCGTCTTGATCGGCGGCTGCGCGGTGGCTTTGGTATCGTTCGCGGACACCAGTGTGCTGTCGCGTGCCTACGCGGCGCGGACCGGAACTTACGTCGACGCCAACCAGGAGATGGTGGGCCTTGGGGCGGCCAACCTGGCTGGCGGGTTTTTCCAGGGCTTCCCGATTAGCAGCAGTTCGTCGCGTACGCCCGTTGCCGAGGCCGCCGGGGCCAAGACGCAGATGACCGGGGTCGTTGGCGCGCTCACTGTTGCCTTGTTGCTCGTGGTGGCACCGGATCTTCTTCGACATTTGCCCACCACAGCCTTAGCTGCGGTCGTCATTGCCTCGGCGATCGGCTTGATCGAAGTTTCCGACCTTCGGCGGATCTATCGTATTCAGCGCTGGGAATTCTGGTTGTCGATTGTTTGCTTCCTGGGTGTGGCTGTGCTGGGAGCCATTCCAGGGATTGGTCTGGCGATTGTGATCGCCGTCATCGAGTTCCTTTGGGATGGCTGGCGGCCACACTCGGCAGTTCTGGGCCGCGCCGACGGCGTCAAGGGCTACCACGACATCACGCGCTATCCGGACGCCCGTCTTGTACCTGGCTTAGTTATGTTCCGGTGGGATGCGCCCTTGTTTTTCGCCAACGCCGAGCTGTTCGAGGAGCGGATTCTCGATGCCGTGGCTGCGTCGCCGACGCCAGTGCAATGGCTTGTTGTCACGGCGGAGCCGGTGACCAGTGTTGATGTCACGGCGGCCGACGCTTTGGCCGCACTTGACGACACATTGCGAGCAGCAAGTGTCAAGCTGTGCTTTGCCGAATTGAAAGATCCGGTCAAGGACAAGCTGAAGCGCTTTGGGCTTTTCTCGCGCTTCGGCGAAGAGCATTTTTTCCCAACAATTGACGCGGCCGTGGGTGGTTACCTCGAGAGTCATGCGGTTGAATGGATCGACTGGGAGGAGCGTCGCAGTTAACCCATGCTCTGGTTCTTGGCCAGGCAGTTGCCGGTTTCCTCTGGACTCAAGGGCTGATGCGTCATGGTCAACTGGCTGCTTCTCTTCGCTCCTCTTGCGGTCGGTCTGGAGCATCTCGCGCCTGAGCGCCATCTCCTCGTTTTTCTGACCTCTGGCCTTGCCATCCTGCCACTAGCTGCATGGATGGGTCGGGCCACGGAACATCTTGCCGAGCGTGTGGGTGAAGGCATTGGAGGCCTTCTCAACGCGACCTTCGGCAATGCAGCCGAACTGATCATCGCCCTCGCTGCTCTGCGCGCCGGTCTCTATGATGTCGTGAAAGCATCGATCATCGGCTCGATTGTCGGAAATATCCTGCTGGTGCTCGGCGCGGCGATGCTCGCCGGCGGATTGCGTCATCGCGAGCAGCGCTTCAACGCCACCGGGGCCCGTGCCCAGGCGACTATGCTGACGTTGGCGGCGATCACGTTGATCTTGCCTGCAGCATTTCAGGTCGCGCTGGGGGCCGGTGCAGCGGCGGGACTGATCCCTCTCAGTGTGTCGATATCGATTGTCCTGCTCGTGGTCTACGGGCTGTATCTCGCCTACACCCTGGTGACCCATTCCTCATTGTTCTCGGGTTCCCATGCACCGGAGGAGGGGGAGGTGCAAGCGACACCTTGGTCAGTGCGCCGCGCCGCGCTGGTACTAGGCGCCGCCACAGTGGTGGTCGCGTGGATGAGCGAAATCCTTGTGGGCGCGATTCAACCCACGGCCCGCTCCCTCGGCCTCAGCAGCGGATTTGTCGGCGTGTTCGTCGTAGCGATTCTTGGCAATGCGGCCGAGCATGCGACGGCGATCACTGTGGCGATGAAGAACCGCATGGATCTGTCGCTCTCTATCGCGATCGGCTCGAGCGTGCAGGTGGCCGTCTTTGTCGCTCCAGTGTTGATGCTCGTCAGCCTCGCCCTCGGCCCGGCGCCGATGGATCTGGCATTTCCCGCGGGACTTGTTCTTGTCGTGTTGCTGTCCGTGTTAATTACCGGGCAGGTCGCGAACGACGGACGATCCGACTGGTTGAAAGGCGTTCAGCTATTGGCGGTCTATGTCGTCCTCGGCCTGACCTACTTCTTCATGCCGGAAGTGCTGTCGAACTGACGGACACGTGCGGCGTAAGCAGGTCCGAGGGTCGAACCATTCCGAGCGCCTCGGTATAGAGCGCGACAAGCAGCGGCTCGATATCCAGCAATTGGCCGACCTTGTGATGCTCGCACCCCGCGAAGAACGTATGCGTCCGGTCTGACACGCCTGTTGGTTGGGACGCTGTTGTGTCAGGGGTGTGACCTTAAGGTCGGCGTTAAGGTGCGCTGTAAGGTCGATGTCGGACGGACATGTTGAGATCCTGACTGGTCGGGAACGGCGTCGTCGCTGGAGCGTCGAGGACAAGCTGCGGATTGTCGCGGAGACGGAGGAGCCTGGCGCGTGTGTGAAGCAGGTTGCTGCTCTGCATGACGTATATCCTGGTCTTCTATTCACATGGCGCCGTCAGGTTCGCGAGGGCGGGCTGACGCGACCGCGGGTGCCGATGTTCATTCCGGTAGAGACAGAGCGGCCGGTGTTGCCGGCGATATCGGCGCCACCTGCATCGCCGACGCGAGCGGTTGCTGTTGCTATGGGTCGCATCGAGATCGAACTTGGCGACGGCAGCCGTGTGCGTGTGGATGACGGCGTGAGTTTGGTGACGTTGCGCCGGGTGATCTCGGCTCTGCGGGGATGATCACACCGTCGCCTGGTGTCCGCATCTGGCTGGCAGCCGGGGTGACGGATATGCGACGCGGGTTCGATGGTCTTGCTGCGATGGTGCAGCAGAACCTGGCACTGGATCCGTTCAGCGGACAGCTGTTCGTTTTTCGCGGTCGCCGCGGTCATTTGATGAAGATTTTGTTCTGGGATGGCCAAGGCCTGGTGCTGTACGCCAAGCGGCTGGAGCGCGGCAAATTCGTGTGGCCGCAGGCGAAGGAAGGCGCGGTATCGTTGACACCGGCGCAGCTGTCGATGCTGACGGAAGGGATCGATTGGCGGATGCCTGTGCGCACCTGGCAGCCAGAGATGGTTGGCTGAAGGACGACGGACGGCACAGGTTTTTGCTTGAGGCGACGCGGACGCGTCAGTGATCCTGCGGCCATGCCGGATAGTGATGCTGGGTCCGCACTGCCTGACGATATTGCCGGCCTGAAGGCGATGTTGCTGGCGCAGACTGCGGAGCTGGCGGAGATCAGGGCACAACGCCACGCACAGGAAGCGGAACTCGCAGCAGCCAGAGCCGGGCTCATCGAGCAGCGCTTCGAGATCGAGGCACTGAAGTCGCGGCTGGCTCGGTTGCAGCGCATGACGTTCGGTCGATCATCAGAGAAGCTGCGTGATCAGGTCGAGCAGCTGGAGCTGACGCTGGCTGATATCGACGAGATGCTGGGAGAGATCACGCCGGCCAACGATCCCGCTGATGAGCCGGCCGAGATACCGGCGCGCAAACCAGCCCGCCGGCCGCTGCCAGAGGCTCTGCCACGCGACATCGTCGAGCATCCCGCCCCCTGTGCCTGCCCGGATTGTGGCGGCACCCTGCGCCCGTTTGGCGAGGACATCACCGAGATCCTGGACTATGTGCCCGGCTCGTTCCGCGTCATCCGCCATGTCCGTCCAAAGCTGTCGTGCCGGGTGTGTGAGACGATTGTCCAGGCGCCGGCTCCCAGTCTGCCGATCCGCCGCGGTCGCGCCGGCGCGGGTCTGCTGGCGCATGTGCTGGTGGCGAAGTATTGCGACCACTTGCCGCTCCATCGCCAGGCGGAGATCTACGCCCGCGAAGACATCGACCTCAGTCGTTCGACGCTGGCCGATATGGTCGGCCAGGTTGCGGGACTGGTGCGGCCACTGATCGATGCGTTGTCCCGCTATGTCATGACAGGTGAGCGGGTGCACGGCGACGATACCGAGGTGCCGGTGCTGGAACCGGGTCTTGGTCGCACACGCAAAGCCCGATTGTGGACCTACGTCCGCGCTGGAAGTCCATACGGCTGCGCTGACCCGCCGGCGATCCTCTACCGCTACTCGCCGGATCGGAAGGGAGTGCATCCACAGGAACATCTGCGCGGCTTCAAGGGTATTCTGCAGGCCGATGGCTATGGCGGATTTACCGAGATCTATCGGGGCGGTGAGGTCGTCGAGGCCGCCTGCATGGCGCATGCCCGGCGCAAGTTCTGGGATGCCCATGAGAAGACCAAGTCTGCGTTGAGCCGCGAGGCACTGGAGCGGATCGCCGCCTTTTACAAGATCGAGGAGATCATTCGAGGGCAAGCACCCGAGCAGCGCCTGCGGGTGCGCACGCAACACCTCGCACCGCTGATGGCGGACATGCATGCATGGCTTGAGGCGAGCCTCACGCGTATCTCCGGCCGCAGTGATATGGCAAAGGCGATCCGCTACAGCCTGAAGCGCTGGGAAGCACTGACGCTCGTCTTGCGTGATGGACGCGCCTGCATCGACAATTCAGCCGCAGAACGCGCCATGCGTCCGATTGCCCTCGGGCGTCGCAACTGGACCTTCGCTGGTTCGGATGCAGGTGGGCTGCGCGCAGCGGCGATCTACAGCCTGATCGAAACTGCCAAGGCCAACAGTCTCGATCCTGAGGCTTATCTGCGGCATTTGATTGAGCAGATCGCCGATCATCCCGTCAACCGCATCGCTGAGCTTCTGCCCTGGAACCTCGAGGGCGTCCGCCTCAGACTCGATCAAAGGCTCGCCGCATAGCATCGCGATGCCGTGGGCGGACGCTTACCGAAGAACCGGCTGACCGCATGCAGATAGGGCGGCCCGATATCTATAATACGGATGGTGGCGGCGAAGAATTGAGGGAGCCTGCTGTAATTCGTGGATAACAGATTTTATCGAGATTGGACGTGCAGGGTCTTTGCCGGAAACTCCTTCTGCCAGGGCTCGATTATGAAAAGGGCGATGCCGCCAGCCGTATGAATTGCCAAGCGTGCGATCCGGGCATCAAGCCGGCGGAATCCGCGTTCGCCGCCTGATCACTTGCAGGCCCAAATCCGGCTTTAAAGCGGACCAAGCCCAACATCTCATGGGAGGCGCGGACTTCGGCCGCTCCCAAAATCGCCTGATACGGCAAGCGTCCGCTCGTCTGCGTCTCGGCGCACGCGCTGGCGCGTCGGTTCCAGCGTGATACATCGCGCGATGAAGCCAGCGTCCCGTGACCTGCTGGCGGAGCTGAAGGTCTTGGCCGTGCAGCAGCGCTCAATGATCCGATCCTGGAGGCGATCCGTAATCGCCTGGAGCTGCACGGTCGGAGGGCCGGCAACGATCCTCGTCAACCATCGAAGCGCTTCACCGCGACGACCGCATTGGTCCCGCCGAATGCGAAGGCATTGCTAACAGCGCTCCGGATAGGACGGGCCCGCGCACAACCGGGCGTCACATCGAGATCGCATTCGGGATCGAGTTCCTCGATGTTGATCGTGGGTGGAACGATACCGCGGCGGATCGCCTCGATGACGGCGATCAACTCGAGCGAACCGCTCGCGCCGAGCGCGTGCCCGTGCATTGATTTCGTCGAGGAGATCGACAGGCGCTTGGCCTGGTCGCCGAATACTGTCTTGATGACCTTGATCTCCGTGATGTCGTTAGCGACGGTGCCGGTGCCGTGGGCGTTGATATAATCAATGGCATCGACGGAGAGGCTCGCGTCGGCGAGACACGCCCGGATCGCGCTGGCCGCGCCTTCAGGCGTAGGTGCCACCAAGTCGGCCGCATCCGCGCTCATCCCTACGCCGGCGATCTGCGCCAGGATCTCGGCCCCGCGCGCCTTGGCATGAACCGCCCGTTCGAGCACCACCATGCCCGCCCCTTCGGCGAGCACGAGGCCCTTGCGATGCCGATCAAACGGTCGGCATGTGTCTGGCGCCATAACGCGCAGCGCCTCCCATGCCTTGAGGATCCCGTAGGTCAGCGGCGCCTCCGTTCCGCCGACGATCGCCGTATCGATGACTGAGTTGCGCAGCAGCCACACAGCCGTGGCGATCGCGTGGTTGGACGACGCGCAGGCCGAAGAGACGGTGAACACGGGTCCGCGGATGCCGTACGCCATGCTGATCTGACTCGCCGGCGCGCTCGGCATGACCCGCGGCACGCTGAACACGTTCGCGCGCTTCGCGCCTTCGAGGAACAGCTTGCGATACAGTTCATCGATCGTCTCTCCCCCTGCGGTGCCGACGCCGACCACGCAGCCGGTTCTGTGTCCCCCATGCTCGAGCGACAGGCCCGACTGTGCCAGTGCCTGCTGGGCCGCAACGATCGCCAGTACGCTGAAACGGTCCAGCATCGGTAACCGACGGGCGTCGAGCATGTGGCGAGGATCAGGAGCGGGGATGGCGCCGACGATCGAGACCTTCAAATCGGAAGGCGCCGACTCATTGAGCTTGCCGAGACCGCAACGTCCGTCTTGCAGAGCCGACCAGAATGCCTCCACCGAATGGCCAAGCGCCGAGACGCAGCCGGCGCCGGTGACCACGATAGGCTCATGCCCCACCGCGGTGTCCTTCAAGGCCGAGCGAGTGACCCAGCTCAATAAGGTTCGCGACAGTCCTGTAACTGTTCCAGGCCTCGACAGCATCCACTGGTATGGTTACGTCGTACTTGTCTTCAATCGTCACAATGATCTCGACCAGGTCGAGTGACGTCACGCCCAGTTCGGACAAAGCAGACTCCGGCGTGATCAGCAACGGGTCCAAGTGGACCTGATTGGCAATCATCCCCCTGAGCACGTCTTCTATCGTCTCTCCCATGGTCTCCTGCCGTTGTTGTCGCCGCTGGATTGCAGGCCAGCAATACCTCCCGAGCCAACCTCGGTCAGTCGAGCCACGAGCCGCCGCACGCGCCGCATCAGCTTCAAATTCTCCATCGCCTCGGCGCGCGGCACTGCTGGATATCCGGCATACACCGCGCCAGCCGGGACGTTGGTTCCAACGCAGGCAGCGGCGCCAACAACCGCCCAAGCCCCGATCTTCAGGTGGTCGGCGACCCCGACACGCCCTCCTAGCACCGCGCCGTCACCAATGATCACGCCGCCCGCAAGGCCCACCTGTCCACACAGCAGACAGTCCATACCAATCTCGACGTTATGGCCAATCATCACGAGGTCATCGATCTTGGTTCCAGAACCGATACGTGTTGGCTTCAGCGTGCCGCGGTCGATGGCGGTCAGCGCGCCGACCTCGACATCATCGCCGATCTCAACGATCGACAGGGTGTGGATCTTTTGCAGGTGGTTGCGCTCGGCATTGGCCTGAGGCGCACTGCCGGCGCCTTGCGCCGCTTCGAGCGCACCGGGGCGTGTCGGCACGAAGCTGAACCCGTCCGCACCGATCGACGCGTTATGATGAAGGACGGCGCGGTGTCCCACGCGGCATCCCCAGCCAATGCGAACGCCGGGATAGACGAGGCAATCTGCGCCGAGTGTGGCGCCGGAAGCGAGCGTCGCTTGTGACAGGATTATCGAGCGGGGCCCGACGGATGCGCCCGGCCCGATCACTACCAATGGCCCGATTGTCGCGCCTTCTCCGATCACCGCGTCGGGTGCAACCACGGCACTCGGATGTACGCCCTGTTGAACATCGGGACGATGCCGGAAAACATGCGTGATCTCCGGCAAGCTGGAGCGAGACCCACGCATAAGGATCACAGTCTGAAATCGCTGATGGGGAAACTGCGCGCCTTCCGGAACGAGTGCGATCTTCGCTTGGCTCTCGCCCAGAATCCGGATTGTATCTGGTGAGACCGCGATCGCGATATCGCCGTCGCAATTGGCTTCCGCCGGATGCACCGCTCGGCAGATCTCGGCGTCGGCGACGCCAATCACGCGCCCATCCAACGCTGCAGCCAGCACACGCGCTTTCATCGTCGGCGTTCTGATCCGCGGCCCGGAGCAGTCAGCACAAGAACCTCGGAACCCGTGACGCCCCACATGTCAACGCCCTCCTTCAGGATACGAGCGTCGCAACTGTGTACAGGCCAGGCTGGCCAACGTTCCAACGGCCAGCCGGCGCAACACGACCAGTTTATCGGACACAGCCGAGACGGACAATAACCTGGTGCATCGGCACCGGTAGCTTGTAGCGAATCACCGCCTTGCGCCCGTTTCAGCCATTGGGGCCGATTACGCGGTGTCCCAGAACTGTAGATCATACAGTGACGTATGGTCCGGCTCAACGGAAGTAAGCGGGCACCTGCCAGATCTGCCGGCGACACGGCCAGTATCGGAGTTTCGGATCGAGCAGACTTGGCATCGGCCGGCGGCGCACAGCAGATCCTGACGAAGCAAGGACCTCAGCATCTTGCGGTTAGCCCAACAATCACCTCGCCCCCGCGGCCGGCGCCTGCCCATGCCTACCCTAGCATGAAGTCCCGCACGATTGGCACCGCGTCGCGCTTCGGCGACAACAGCACCTGGAAGACCATCTTCGAGCCATGCAGGAACTCCAGCTCGACGGCAGACAGATAGAACTCCCACATCCGGCAGAATTGCTCGTCGGTTAGCGCCAGCGCCGCCGAGCGGTTCATGGCGAAGCGGGTGCGCCAGGAGCGGATGGTGTAATAATAGTGCAAGCGCAGCACCTCCATGTCGGCCACCCAGAGCCCGGTACGCTCGGTGGCGGCGAACACTTCCGACAGGGAGGGTGTGTAGGCGCCGGGAAAGATGTGTTTACGGATGAACGGCCCCGTCGCGCTTGGCGGCGAATAGCGGCCAATGCAATGGACGTACGCGTAGCCGTCCTCTGTGAGCAACGAGCGGATCTTGGAGAAATACGTGTCGAAGTGGCCGATACCGACATGCTCCATCATGCCGACGGACACGACACGGTCGAACCGTCCCTCCAGCGCGCGGTAGTCCAGCTCGAGGAACTCCACCAGGTCCGTCACACCCTCTCGCTCGGCCAGCATACGCGAGACGGCGATTTGCTCCGGCGAGACGTTGATCGCCGTTACTCGCGCGCCCGTGGACTTGGCGATATGGACCGCGAAGGAGCCCCATCCAGAGCCGATCTCGGCGACCCTCATCCCGGGGCGAAGGCCCAGCTTGGCCGTGGCGCGCGCCAGCTTGGCCTCCTGCGCCTGCTCGAGCGTGTCCGTCTCTGGGTCGTGGAAGAATGCGCAGGAGTAGTTGAGGCCTGCGTCGAGGAACAGGCGGTAAACGCCGACCGGAACGTCGTAGTGGCTGCGGGCATTGTCCTTAGCACGGGCGGCAGTGTTGGCCTGATGGCGCCGTCGCATCGCGCGCCACGCGTGCCGAAGCAGCTTCTGCGAGGCGGCAGCACCAAGCGCACTGCGGTTGACGGAGAATAGCAAGAGAAGATCGTGTGCAGTCGAGCCACCCTCGAACGTTAGGGTCCCGTCCATGTAGGCCTCCGCCGCCGCCAGCTCCGGGTTCAATGCCAGGCGTATGTGCAGGGCGCTGTCATGGATACGAGCGACAACGGCGGGGCCGGGTGCTGCGCCGAAGAGATATCTGCTGCCGTGGGCGTCGATCAATTCCAGTGTGCCCGTCTTGATGAAGCCGCGCAGCAGACGCGTGAGTAGGCGCATCGGCATCGTCCTCGTGTCCCCGGAACCCGAACCTACACCGAAGCGCGCAAATCCCGAGGCGCGCTTGCGCGCTGCGGCGATTCCGGGCCGAGCAGTGGCCCTTGTCGCAAGTCAGGTTCGTCGTCGAGGGTAACGGACTCGGTCGCCTGCTGCATGCATCCAGCGTTGAGCTGAATCACAGAATTGCTCGAACTCTGGCGCGAAAAGGTCGGGATCGTCGAGAGTTCCGACAAGCACACTGATGAATTCTGGATTGGCGCTACCTGTCACCCACGAACCGCAGTTCGGGCAGAAGTTCCTGTGAACAGTCTGTCCTGAACCACCGGCCAGGTCGAAAGTCTTCAGTTCACCTTGCAGGTTCACAGAATTGGCGGGGAAAGCCATACCCGCGGCGAGCGGCGCAGCCGTCGCTCGTTGGCAGTCACGACAGTGACAGACGTAGCTACGAATTGGTTCGCCGGTCACGGTATAGCGAACGCGCCCACAGAGGCAGCCGCCGGTTATGGTACTCATCGGTCTTCTCCTGCGTATCAGTGGAGCGGCGACGATAGTTCGACTGCGACCAGCGGCGGAATGACCACAGATTTGTCGCACATGGTCAAGCGGTCCTCTGCGCCACCGAAGCTGCCCAACTCTCAAGCAGAGAGTGTAAAACTCAGGGAAGCGTAACGCTTCTGAAGAATTTACTCTTTCTTGCGCGCTCAGAATTTGGCCTTGGCCGGCGTCGATCTCGATAGTGGCCAAGCATAACAAGCCGGCCCTCTTCAGACGATTTGGAGGCGGGTTTCCACACAGTCTGCAAGATTTACGCACATGACAATCTACTCGATCCAATTCGGAAACTTGCAGAAACGGCCCCTGCTTTAATCAGCCGCGCAAGTTGGGCATCATGTCACCTCGCGCTCACTGTCAAGAACTTCGGCCTGCGTGCGCCTCCATAGGCAATGAGCGCGGTCAACCCCAGTGCCATAAATACCGCTGCCGCGTAAATCGGCGCAGCTACCTGGCCCGTCAGGTCGCGCGCAAGACCTGCGAGTGGCGGTAATGCTGTCGTCAGCAGAAAGAACGTCAACCAGAAAACGCCCATTCCGGCCGCTCGCTGCTCCGGCGCGAGCGCTGCTGCTGGTAGCGCAACAACTGGACCTGCCACAGCCCCGATTGCCAGGCCAACCAAGACCAATGCGACGGCCGGCGGGATACCCAACGGCAGCAGCAATATGGCGAGTGACGTCAGGGCGATGCCGCCGGCGATGCCCAGCAGGGGCTGTGGCAACCGGCCGAGCAGCCATCCGCCGAACGGCGCTATCGGCACCTGCACAAATGCGACCAGACTGACGAGGGTGCCAGCGACGCGGGCGGACTCGCCCTGGTCGATGAAGAATACGGCAGCGAACCCGAGAAGCACCGAGAAGCCCGCATTCAGAGTCCCCCAGACCGCTCCGGCGGATACCACTGCCGCCCACTCCATGATGCCGAGCCGTGCGCCATGCCGGACGTCGAGGGCACCGCCCTGACCCTCGATCCGCGCAATCACGGCTCCGATGAGAGCCAGCGCCGCCAAGGCCGTGGTCGCAGCCATCGCGATCCGCCATGATCCAGCCAGCGGTAGTGCCGCAGACGCCAATCCGACGCCAACAGGGTAGCCCGCCAACAATGTGCCCATCGCGGCGGAAAGTCTCGCGCCGGCGAAGTGGTTCATGATGATCGTCGGTAGGGAAACCATCAGCAGCACGCCGCCGGTCCCGGACACCAACCGGCCGGCGAGCGCCACATTGAAGCTGGGGGCAACGGCAAGCAGAGCTCCGCCTGCGGTCATTAGAGCAAGTCCTGCGAGCACGATTCGCCGGAAGCCGAACCGCACGATCAACCACCCAGTCGGCAGCGCCAGTGCCACGCCAAGCATGGAATACGCGCCTAGCAATGTGCCAAGCGAAGCGTACGCGAGGCCAAGCTCTTTCACCATCGCCGACCCGACCGCGCCGATTGATTGGAATTGTACCCCGAAAGCGATGCGGGCGATTGTGAGAAGGGCGAGCAGCGTCCAGGGGCTGCGCCAGATCAAGTTTGCCGGCATGATCACCCCACGGTGCAAACAACCTAATACAGACCTCGCGACCAGTTGCATACTCTCAAGGCGGCGCCGAGCAGCGAACGGCCACTCTCGGTCTTCTCTGGCCGCACAAATCATATGTGGACATCGGTAATCGCGGCAGCCAGCTGATCTGCCGATAGTGTCGCGGCCCCGGGCGATGTAGCTCGGTGGCTTTTGATCTTCGGAGGCTGTTCGGATGACCCGCTGCCTTGGTTTGGACGTTCGCAGAAACTGACGGCTATCTGCATTGTTGACGTGAGGGTCCGACACGTTTCATTCGGTCGCGTCTGTCGATGCGCGCCACGTCAGTGGCGATCGGTCAGCGGAGTTCTGGCACCGGTTAGGCACGTTATCGGCAGCGATGCCTGGTGGGACGTGACTGTAGGAAGCTAGACAACCGTGTTCGTCGGCTCGAAGCGCTCATTGATGGCGGCAATGAATGGCACGAAACAGTAAACACCGTTGAATTCGCTGTTGAAGACCGACCAACACAACACTGCACGCCCGGTGGGATTCTGCACCGGATTGACCTTGGCTTCGGAGATCTCGATCCACACATAGGGGCGGTCTCCGTATCGGCTAATCCAATGCTTCATCCAGGCACTTCTTGCTGCTTGATATGCTTCTTTGTCCTCCAGGGACGAACTCGGCCCTGCTAGCGCGCCACTGAATACCTCGCTGTCCACCCTGGCCTCGTGGTGCTGAGTTTGATCATTCCATCTGGCATCGACCATACGGCAGTCGGCGACCGTGCAGCACGGTGCGCCCGGAACGCCCGGAACAGTCAGGTCGCGAAACCAGTCCCTGAATTGACCAGTCGCGTCGCGCGGCGGAGTAGCATATGCGGACACGCCGATCAGCGATGCCATGACTAACCAGACGAGGCGCATCGAAACCTCCTGCCAAGAGCCCTGCCTTGTCTGTCGTGGGTATGTACAGGCGCCGTTGGCATGAGATCGCCGGGGACCACGCAGGCCGCGAGTTTCTTTGCCCGCAGCCAGGGGAAGCTAACGAATGCTTACTCCGCGGCGCTATTCGATTGCGGCCACCACTGGCCGAATACGGCATGATTCAAACTGCAGTGCGCGGCGGACATTGACGTTCCCCCTTGGACTGAGGGTTCAGGCTAAATGGGCAAGCCCGCTGATTCCAACCCCTCTGCGTTGCGGGCAAGGAATTGCGGTTGCATAATCGGCCCCCACACGTTGACCATTGCGCCAATGCTGGCGTCAGGGTACTGCCGCCGCAGTCGCACTACATTCCGTTGTGCTTCGGCAATTCGCCCGGAACAGGCCTGCGCGACCACCGCGATGCGGTATGCCCAGGTCTCTGACGGCCGCTCTTCAAGACCCCTGATTGCCCATTTGGTGGCCTCGTCATACCGGCCCATCAGGAAATATGCCTGACTTGTCCCCAGCATGGTACTGAACCTATCCCGACCATGCGGGTTCAGCGCCAGCGCCCGGCTGAAATCCGCAAGCGCAGAACTGCGGTCTCGATAGATCGAAATCCAACCGCGTCGCTGCCAAGCCATCTGGCTATATGGATCGATAGCAAAACTCTTCTCGATCAATGCCTCCCCCAAGTCTAGGTCGCCGAAGCCGGTGTTGGCGTGGGCTAGCACAGCGAGCACCCGCGGATCGTCATTGTCGGAGCACAGGGCAAGCGCGGTCAGGCGCCGCGCTTCGTCACGCGCGCTATCCAATCGTCCGCCGAGAAAGCACACGGCCCGCTGGCAGCCGCACCATGCGGCCAATGCCGTAGCGAGAGGATACTCGGCCTCTATCAAGCGGCGGGCTCGATCGAGATATTCGAGAGCACGTGTATTCGCGGACAAGGTGATCTCCGAGGCCGCACTGAAGGCCCGCATGATGAGCTGAGCGGCAACCGGATCGCCAGCGGGCAAAGGTCTGTCGCGGCTTGGCCTGTCGTGCAGACAGGCTGGTAGGTTGCGAGCGACGCCTTCTTCGACACCGGCCAGCAGTTCTGGAATGCGCTCGGGGGCGCCGTCGAACGAATTCCCCCAGACATGTTGCCCGGTCACCGCCTCGGTCAATCTCACCGTGACCTGAAGACGGTCACCCAAGGCCAGGACACGGCCACGTAGGACATATTGCGCGGTCCGTGAAGCGTCGGGCCGGTGGGTGGCGGCCCGGCTACCTTCTGTCCCCAGCACATTGAGCCAAGGCGTTCTAGCAAGCACCGAGACAACATGATCAGTCGTCACGCCGGCAAGAATTGGGTCGACTGATGCATCGCTACAGGTGAACGGAAAAACCGCAAGTGTCACTCGTTCGCGGAGCGCCTGCGTTGGCAATTGCACCAGGCTCAGCCGGCGCTTCCCGACCGTTTCCGACGGCAATTCGCCGAACCGGCGTCGATATTGGGCCGTGAAACGACCGAAGTTACCGAAGCCGTGCGCTGCAGCGACTGGGGTTACGTCAAAACCGGATAGGTTGTCCTGTAATGCTCTGCGCGCCGCGTCCAACCGCATGTTGCGGTGGAGCGCGACCGGCGCGTGTCCCGTGAAGGCCCGAAACTGCCGGCGCAACGTACGCTGGGGGACGCCGGCCGCTGTCGCGATCACGCTATCACCGAGGTGTGTAGTCAGGTTGTCCCGCATGAACTGCAATGCTTTTGCGACGCCGCGCGGCACGCACCGCTCACCGCCAGCCGAGGCATCCGCAAGGTCAACGAACCAGTTTGGGGGAACTCGCATCTCCCGCCATAGTCTCCCAAAAGGCCACTTCCAACATGGCTGGTCCCCAGTCGATCCGCAACCGCGGTTAGCGAGCCTCTGGTCGCGCGACAAGTGGGTCGCGAACTCGCCAACCGTGATGCTGTCCCGGAGCGCTGCGTCGGGATGATGCATCTGATCGAACCGCCGAGAGTGCGAGTGCCACCCCAGTCGCACGTTGTGAGGAGTGGCCAGTCGAGCGTTGACCTCTCTTGGCTGCGACCTGTCTGGCGAACGGGACGATTCCGTTGCCCGCGCCGTCGGCCGGCCGCCGCGCCGGGCCTTCGGCGGACAAGCAGATCTCAAGATTTTCGCACTGCGTCCGAATGCTCGCTCTCGCAGCAAGGCGAGTCTAGTCTAGTTGCGTTCATTGAAGGCAGGACCGCCTTCCTCCCTTGGAAGATCGTCGCATATTTCCACCCAGGGTGCTTTCGATCCGACCATAAAGTGCATTTTAGCCTTCCTGTGGGGATCGGTGTCGAGAGTGCCAAGCCGGAAACCCAACATCGACGGGTCTGCCTCGTCGAGTTTGTAGATCGGTGATCCGCAGCAGCTCGCGAAGAAGCGCCGCACCCCTGGACTGGATTGCCAACTCGATATGAGCGGCCGTCCCGTGACGATAGTGAGATCGGTCGCCTTGATTCCGGCCGTCGTACCGAAGCTGGAACCAGAATGCTTTCGACACCGCCAACAGTGGCAGTATGTCACTGGCCCGTGTAGCTGGCCGTTGATCTGATAGCTTACCTGCCCGCAGGCACACGATCCGCTTAGCATCGACGGATGGTAGCCGGAACGGCATCGGAAGTCGCTATCCACCAAATCCCAACCATGCACAAATCAACCAATCTGCATCGAGGGGCGGGCTCTGATTCAAGCTGGCTTTCTTGATGCAAATTTCTGATTCAGCGGATTCACCGCGAGCCCGGACGCATGGCTGAACCGCCACCACTCGCGGCCAGGCGCCGCTGGCTCGATGCCCAGTGTGATGCGCCAGACAGTCGGGGGCGAGACACCAAAAATCCGCGCCATCTGTGCCGCAGTCTTCCTTTCTGAGATCACTGCTTCGGCGATCTCGCGGCGCTTTGCGTCATCCAGCTTCGTGCGGCGGCCACCGATGCGGCCTTCCGCCCCGGCAGCTGCAAGGCCTGCGGAAGTCGCTCCCGTATCATGGCGCGTTCGAATTCTTCGAAGGCACCACCACCTGCATCATCATCCGCCCTGCCGGCGTGCGGGTGTCGATCTGCTCGCTGATCGAGCGAAAGCCGGCACCAGCCTCGCCGATCTTCTCCATGATGTGCAGCAAGTCCTTCAGCGACCGAGACAGTCTGTCGAGTTTCCAGACCACCACCAAGTCGCCTGCCCGGAGAGGGTCCAGCAAACGCTGCAGCTGGGGGCGGTCCCAGCGTCCGCCGGACGCCTTCTCCTCGAACAGACGCGTGCAGCCGGCATTGCGCAGGGCGGCGCGCTGTTCGGCTAGGTTCTGATCCTCGCCGGAGACACGGCAGTAGCCGAGCACAGCGCCCGCGACGGTGTAGAGTTCGCCGATCAGCGCCAACGCTTCGCGAGCGATCAGTGACTGTTTGGGACGATATGAATGTCGTAGAAGTGGCGTCGGAAATGCGCCCTAGGCCGCTTCAGTGATGCGGACGTTGGCATAAAGCCCGTCGTAGCCGTTCTAGCCATCGGAGCATTGCGCCGACGGATCACGACGTCATCTACGGCGAAGCTGTCCTGCGCCTCGACGGTCTCAGCGGCGTCCCAGTTCCATCATCCTCCCGCGCTTCTTGCGTCTGATCAGTAAGTTCGGTTATCTCGGCGAAAGACCGCACATCGACCGCTCGCGGCCGCACAAGCACGACCAGGATCGGACCGGAGCAAGGCGACGCGCAACGCCTCGTTCTACCGCACCCGCACCGAGGCAAGCCGCTTCGGCGAAATCGCCGTGTAGTGCGCAGTGTGTCGGATGTCGCGGTGTCCGAGGAAGTCTTGGATCAGTCGGGTGTCGGTGCCTTCGTTGGCCAGCGCGTATCCGGTAGCGTGGCGCAGCATATGCGGATGAGCGCTAACGTCCAGCTTTGCGATTTTGCCTGCTTCGCGGACGATGTACTGCAGGGCATCCACACTCATCGGGCCGCCGCGTTCTGTCTCGAAGACGTATAACCCCGTGACGGCCTGCCGTAGTTTGCGCAGATCGCGCAGTTCATCACGGTCGAAGCTGTGCGTGCTGTCATTGCTACCCTTGACCCGCGACACGTGCAGCACACCTTGATCGAGATCGATCTGCGACCAGCGGAGATTGACAGCTTCGCTCGCACGCAATCCGTGCCGGTAGACCATGCGGACCAACACCTCGTCGCGGAACGGATAACGCCCGCGCTTCGCTGCCGCGTCGATCAACCGATGTGCTTCTGCTGGCCGCAGGTAGCGACGATCCTGCACTTTCGGCTTTTCGCCCGTGGAGCGAGCTTTCGGCATCGGCTGAACTCCTAGAGTTTCCGTGGGCGCCGTCGTATCACATACGGCATAAGAGGCAAAAGTCCGAAAGTAAGCGATTAATGCGACTAGGTGGCGTCCGACGCCTAATCGGCCTCGTGATCGCAGCAGCACTGTTGCTCGCATGAGCTCTCCGGGCCGGCCGCTGTGCTGATGTTCCTTGTGTCGCCGGCGGGGCTCGCCGCACTGCTGGAGCCGCAGTTTTTGTCAGCACGCGGCCGGGCTGCGCCTGCCGCTGGAGCTAGAGCAGCCGTGCGGTGACTCGGCCAACTCCTGCGCGAGCATCTGCCCATAGGCGATGTCGCGACGGGCGCGCGCCGGCGGCCATCTGTTCTACGGCACTGAGGCAGCGTATGTTATCCGAAGCCACGAAAAAATTTCGCCACTATCAGACAGGAGGAGGTCGTGCGCGAGAAAGCTGGTCTGCTGATGCTAACAGGTGTGCTACTGCTCTTGGTTATTGGGCAAGCAAGCGCAGTTCCTAGCGATGAGCTTAAAATATCAGCTCTCAACTCCAAAGGTGAATTCAAGACGCACTTCGTTAAAACGGTTGGTGAGTCCGACACCTCGGAGCCGACCATAACGAACAACTGTGGCGGATGCACTAAACTGTTCGATATCGGCCAAGAATTCTTTAACCCGCCGGGTAATCCGGGTGGTCCTCTTCTTAATCTTGGAGCTCTGCATGACGTATTTCTGACCGAGCCACCAGAGCCTCCCGGCACGGTTCCAACCAAGCGAAGCGACAAGATTAGCGGTGAATTGCACAAAGATGTCTCAGGGTTCTTTTTGTTATTGATTACACTTACTTCTGACGCAGGAACCTCTCTAGGAGATGCAGTCAAGGGGGATATCCCGGAGCGGGGGGGGCTACAAGACATTTCACGGGAGCTGTTCTTCGGCTCAAATCCCGTTCCTGCCGGCTTTCCACTCCTCGTTGAGGTTGCCTCCTGTACGACCGATTCACCGGGGTCGTGCATACAGCCAATATCCGAATCCTCAGCATGGGCAATTCTCTCGTCTGGCCTGCTCGGATTAATGGCATTACGTAGACATAGGCGCATGTGAACGCGAGGCAGTTGTTGGACCGTACGTTGCGGCCATTGGGTAGCTGAACAGTTCAGCACGCCCCTCGCGAGACTACTGTCGGATAGTGGGTCCGGTTAGCCGAATGGACCCCGCAAGAATTGTGCCGATGCCCAAATTGTTTAATGCGCCCAGCCGCCGCAATACCGGTTGTTGTCACCCGATGGCTTTTGAAGGGTGTCGGTGAGCTCTTGGTTGATGGCCCTGTGGGGGCCGCAGCGCTGACCAGAACTAGAAGCGGCGTCGACGATTGGGGAGGGATCCAAAAGCGAGGCTGATCGTAAGCGGCGCGACGGCACCACGGGTGCGATAGTTGCGGCGACTACGCAGCAACAGGTTAATCTGTCGTAGCGGTGATTATGCGGTGGCCATGGCTAATGGTGGGCGCCAGTTCCACGGCAGCAGTGCATGCAGTTGGTGGTTCTTGGTTTGCCCGGAGACGATGCGCTGCAGGACATCAGTCAGGTAGGCGAGCGGCTCGACGCCGTTGAGCTTGCAGCTCTGGATCAAGGTGTTGGCGATGGCCCAACGCCGGGCTCCTGCGTCCGAGCCTGCGAACATCGAATTCTTTCTCGTAATGGTTACTGGCCTGATGGCACGATCTTCGGCTCAAGGCCGAGCTTGGTGGAAGACTGCTATCTTTGCATCCTGACCGGCATCTAAATCGTCGGGCAAACTGGATCGACGTACTTGAGAACAACTGTTTGCGCAATCCTCGCCGGCTCGAGACATCCGATTCAACTCGCGGGTTGCGCCAAGGGAAACTTCCATATGCCTTCGAGGATTTCAGCGCGGGGGCGAAAGAGACGCACCGTGTAATTCCATCCCGGCATGATCGGCAGGCAATTCTGGATCTTGCCGTCGCAGCCGCCGAACTGGATCATGACCGCACCATCCGGTCCCTTTTTCGCAGTGATGCTATTCACTGAGTAGGCGTTGTCCGGGTTTGGCTGGAGGTAGCCCTCACTGTTGTAGACGGTGAGTGACCAGAAACCGTCGACAGCCACATCCCCGATGCTCAACTTGTGGATGGTGCTCCCGTCATTCCGGGCCGGTGTGACCGGAAGGTAGAGCGCGTCTTTCTCGGGGTAGCCGCCCCACAGCATGGCGCTTCCGATCAGGTGCTTGACCGGATCGACGTCATTTTCGCTGGCGCCAAACATGCGCCGCGTATCGGAAAGCGTGGTCCCAAGCCCTAAGAGCGCTGCTTGTACTTTTTTGAGGCTTGCCGGATCCCAATTAGGAATTTCGAAGGTGCCGGGGCGTCCCTGGCTGAACGTGATCGCATCCTGCAATGCATGAACTTGCCTGACATCTTCCTTGATTGAGAAGTCGACAAGGAAACGGACGACGGCAATGGCATAGCGCGTGCCGATCGCCGCCCTCGTCAGAGTGTGAGTGCCTGCACCGTAATACGTGGCCCGCGTATATTGATCCTGGTTGACGACCTGCATCCCCATGAAATGCTTGCCCGCGTCCGGCAGCGTAGTCGTCGCCGGCCCAGCATCGAGGTCGACAATCGCAAACGAATACAACGTGTCGCGGTTGGGACGGACAATGCCTTGCTGGGCGGGAGGAGCAAGCTCGCGGCCATGCCGGAATTTGCCGAAGCCGCCGGTCTTGACTACGCCCGCGAAATTAACATCAGTCTGGGCGCGGTTGTAGTTCTCCACCGTGACGAGCTCGGTGAGTGAAGCAGTCGTTTGTGCGGAAACGACGGAACTCGTCATCACTAGTGACATGGCCACCAAGATCCTCGTGCTAGTCTTCATAGCGCGTTCCAGTGTCGCGGGTCATTGCCCTGCACGGTTATCTAGATCGCCCGGATTTGGAGAGAACAGGCACGGAAGAGAATCCGCCTATCAAATATGGTAGGCTTCTCCCATGGACCTGAATGCCACCCGCATGTTTGTTGCAGTTGTCCAAGCCGGCAGCCTCTCGGCGGCGGCTACCCGTCTTGGAACTCCGCTTCCAACGCTGAGCCGTCGTATCCGTGACCTGGAACGGCAACTCAAGGTGCAACTGCTGGAGCGCTCCTCGCGCGGCACGAAATTGACCGATGCCGGAGTAAGGCTATACGAGCAAGCCAGTCGCGGGATCGAGGAGCTGCTGGAGGCCGAGCTAGCCGTGGTGAGCGACCAAGCCCGTCTGAAAGGACGCCTGCGGCTGTCATTGCCCCAGACGCTCGAGCCATGGTGGGATTTGCTGGCGACTTTCCAACGCCGCTACCCCGACATACAGATCTACGTCTACTCAACCGAGCGTCGTATGGACCTCATCGAGGACGGCATTGATGTCGCCCTTCGCGTCGGCGCGATCGTCCACGAAAACATGGTGGCGCGACACCTACTGTCGTGTCGCAATATTCTCGTCGCCAGTCCACAGCTGGTGGAGCGCTTCGGCAATCCGGCCGAGCCCGATGCACTTCGCCGCTTGCCGTGTGCGGTGTGGGTATCGCGCGTCGATGTTCCGGCCCGATGGGAATTGGGCGGACAGGTGATCGAACCCAAGGCAGTGCTGTCCACCAACGACTATCATCACTTGTGCAGCCGTGCGCTCAGCGGCGATGTAGTGACGGAGCTGCCGCCTTTCCTGGCGGCCGCGCCGATCCGGGAGAAGCGCCTGGTGCCGTTGCTGCCGCAATACCCGTTGCCCGAGTGGTCAATCAATCTGCTCTATCCGCCGCACCGCCACCCATCCACAATCGTCAGGACATATCTTGACTTCTGCCAGAGCTATCTCCCGAAGATCGTTCGAGCCTGCGAAATCGGCGCTCCGCCCGACGCAAGAAGACCCTTGTGCCGCCAAGGTTGATAGTTTCGACCGCGAAGTTTTCGAACATGGGCAACATCCGACTCGAGGATTGCGGCCCGCCTCATTCTCATTCCGCCCACATTCGGGGTTGCCAGTGCGATCTGCTCTTGGTCGTGCATGGCCGTCGAGCGTTTGCGAATGTCTGCTTTGAGGATCACCAGACGAGCCGCTCTATGCAAGGATTGGGTCGATAGAAGCCGGGTGCCCTTCGGAGGCCAATGTCTGCTTTTGGCTGATGTTGGTTCGGGAGCGGTCCGTCAGGTTTCGGCCAGCATCCGCCATTCCGCATTGCGCCCGTTCCGGACGTCCTGGCGACTCCATTGTATGCGTCCGGTCTGACGCGCCTGTTGGATGGGATGGGGATGTGTCAGGGGTGAGACCTTAAGGTCGGCGTTAAGGTGCGCTGTAAGGTCGATGTCAAACGGACATGTTGAGATCCTGACTGGTCGGGAACGGCGTCGTCGGTGGAGCGCCGAGGACAAGCTGCGGATTGTCGCGGAGACAGAGGAGCCTGGCGCGTGCGTGAAGCAGGTTGCTGCTCTGCATGACGTATATCCTGGTCTTCTATTCACATGCGCCGTCAGGTTCGCGAGGGCGGGCTGACGCGACCGCGGGTGCCGATGTTCATTCCGGTAGAGATAGAGCGGCCGGTGTTGCCGGCGATATCGGCGCCACCTGCATCGCCGACGCGAGCGGTTGCTGTTGCTATGGGTCGCATCGAGATCGAACTTGGCGACGGCAGCCGTGTGCGTGTGGATGACGGCGTGAGTCTGGTGACGTTGCGCCGGGTGATCTCGGCTCTGCGGGGATGATCACACCGTCGCCTGGTGTCCGCATCTGGCTGGCAGCCGGGGTGACGGATATGCGCCGCGGGTTCGATGGTCTTGCTGCGATGGTGCAGCAGAACCTGGCACTGGATCCGTTCAGCGGACAGCTGTTCGTTTTTCGCGGCCGCCGAGGTCACCTGATGAAGATTTTGTTCTGGGATGGCCAAGGCCTGGTGCTGTACGCCAAGCGGCTGGAGCGCGGCAAATTCGTGTGGCCGCAGGCGAAGGAAGGCGCGGTATCGTTGACACCGGCGCAGCTGTCGATGCTGACGGAAGGGATCGATTGGCGGATGCCTGTGCGCACCTGGCAGCCAGAGATGGTTGGCTGAAGGACGACGGACGGCACAGGTTTTTGCTTGAGGCGACGCGGACGCGTCAGTGATCCTGCGGCCATGCCGGATAGTGATGCTGGGTCCGCACTGCCTGACGATATTGCCGGCCTGAAGGCGATGTTGCTGGCGCAGACTGCGGAGCTGGCGGAGATCAGGGCACAACGCCACGCACAGGAAGCGGAACTCGCAGCAGCCAGAGCCGGGCTCATCGAGCAGCGCTTCGAGATCGAGGCACTGAAGTCGCGGCTGGCTCGGTTGCAGCGCATGACGTTCGGTCGATCATCGGAGAAGCTGCGTGAGCAGGTCGAGCAGCTTGAGCTGACGCTGGCTGACATCGACGAGATGTTGGGCGAGATCACACCGGCCAACGATGAGGCTGACCCACAGCCTGAGCTGCCGGGACGCAAGCCCGCTCGCCGGCCGCTGCCAGAGGCTCTGCCGCGCGATATCGTCGAGCATCCCGCTCCGTGTGCCTGCCCGGATTGTGGCGGCACCCTGCGCCCCTTTGGCGAGGACATCACCGAGATCCTGGACTATGTGCCCGGCTCGTTCCGCGTCATCCGCCATGTCCGTCCAAAGCTGTCGTGCCGGGTGTGTGAGACGCTTGTCCAGGCGCCGGCTCCCAGTCTGCCGATCCGCCGCGGCCGCGCCGGCGCGAGTCTGCTGGCGCATGTGCTGGTGGCGAAGTATTGCGACCACTTGCCGCTCCATCGCCAGGCGGAGATCTACGCCCGCGAAGACATCGACCTCAGTCGTTCGACGCTGGCCGATATGGTCGGCCAGGTTGCGGGACTGGTGCGGCCACTGATCGATGCGTTGTCCCGCTATGTCATGACAGGTGAGCGGGTGCACGGCGACGATACCGAGGTGCCGGTGCTGGAACCGGGTCTTGGTCGCACACGCAAAGCCCGATTGTGGACCTACGTCCGCGCTGGAAGTCCATACGGCTGCGCTGACCCGCCGGCGATCCTCTACCGCTACTCGCCGGATCGGAAGGGAGTGCATCCACAGGAACATCTGCGCGGCTTCAAGGGTATTCTGCAGGCCGATGGCTATGGCGGATTTACCGAGATCTATCGGGGCGGTGAGGTCGTCGAGGCCGCCTGCATGGCGCATGCCCGGCGCAAGTTCTGGGATGCCCATGAGAAGACCAAGTCTGCGTTGAGCCGCGAGGCACTGGAGCGGATCGCCGCCTTTTACAAGATCGAGGAGATCATTCGAGGGCATGCACCCGAGCAGCGCCTGCGAGTGCGCACGCAACACCTCGCACCGCTGATGGCGGACATGCATGCATGGCTTGAGGCGAGCCTCCCGCGTATCTCCGGCCGCAGTGATATGGCGAAGGCGATCCGCTACAGCCTGAAGCGTTGGAACGCACTGACGCTGGTCCTGCGTGATGGACGCGCCTGCATCGACAACTCAGCCGCCGAGCGCGCCATGCGCCCGATTGCCCTCGGCAGGCGCAACTGGACCTTCGCCGGTTCGGATGCAGGTGGGCTGCGTGCAGCAGCGATCTACAGCCTGATCGAAACTGCCAAGGCGAACGGCCTCGATCCCCAAGCTTATCTGCGGCATGTGATCGAGCACATCGCCGATTATCCCGTTAACCGCGTTGCGGAGCTGCTGCCCTGGAACGTAGTGGGCATCCGCCCCAGGCTCGACCAGAGGCTCGCTGCATAATACTGCGACGCCTTGGACGGACGCTTACACTCCATTGGTCTCTCCGAAGAGGACAATACATTCCATGAGGCCGTCAGCTCAGATGGGTGGCCTCTGCTGGTCCGGCTCCGGGATGGTAACGCGAGTTGAGAGTGCCGCTTTCGGTGACATCTCCCGCGTCAGTCGCTACCGGTAAGCGTTGAATTCTATCCGATGCCTTGATCACCTGGATGAGCGATGCGTGGGCCAAATTGCGGTCCTTTGTCCACCGCCTTGATTCGCCGTCCCATCCGCTGCCCACTTGTCTGCCGCGAGTCAACAGCTAGGCCTTCTCAATTTGAATCGCCGTATCAGAAATCTCGCGAATACGGGTGCTGTGAACCATGTAGAAATCACCTTGGACGATCCTTCCGACACCCACACGCAACAGCCCGGCTCGCGGCAACCTTTCCATGATTTCGCCGCCGCGCTCGATGCACACATCAACACTGTAGAGGCCGCGTTGCATCGTTAGTACCCGGACACTCAAATTCGACCTGCCCGAGCCCGTTCTTCAATCCCAGGTTCGGATCCGAGACCAATTCAGTGCACAAGTATCCGCTGGGCCAGTTGAAAGAGACCCGCACCATAACGCCTTCCAGTGGAACCCGCGCGAGGTATGACACGGAGCAGCGAAAGGGCTCCCCTGTACGGATCGCGCCGGCGTCGACCGCGCCCATCGTCAGGCCAGTTACAACGACCGGCCCCTGCGGTTCGTCCCGCCGGCGAGCGCTGAATGCTGCCTGCGTCGATGCGAAGACTTCGATGACCTCATGCGCGTCACCTTCTGTGACCATGACACCCTGATTGAGCAGCAAAGCCCGTTCGCAGACTCGTTCCATGGCTGCAAGGTCATGAGAAACCAGCAAAATGGTTTTGCCGGCATGCCGCAATTCTTCGATGCGCTCGAAGCACCGCGCCTGGAATGCAATGTCACCAACAGCGAGAACCTCGTCCAGCAGCAGAATATCGGCGTCCAGGTGTGCGGCAATGGCGAAGCCCAACCGCACGAACATGCCTGAAGAATATTGCTTCACTGGCGCATCGAGCGCGTCGCCGATTCCAGCAAACTCAATAATTCCCGGCAGCTTTTTCGTGATCTCTCGGTGGCCCATTCCCATTATCGCGCCATTGAGAAATATGTTTTCACGCCCCGTCAGATCGGGCTGAAAACCGGCGCCGACCTCAACCAGCGATGCAAGTCGTCCGACAATCTCGATCTCTCCAGCGCTCGGCGCTGTTATGCCCGAAAGCAGCCTAATCAACGTGGTTTTTCCCGCGCCGTTTGGACCCACTATGCCCAGAGCCTGACCCCTCTGTATCTCGAAGCTGACGTCACGCAAAGCCCAAAACGCTTCACGCCGCGTAAGATCGAACAGCCGCCGCACGCCGCTTGTTTGCGGACGGTAGTGCTTGGAGAGATTTGTGACCCGCACATCGATCATGCTCCGAAAACCAATGCTGAATCCAGCGAGGCCTTACATTTCATCGACAATCTTCGATTCATGCCATTTGAAAATTGCGTAGGCGATCAAGAACAACAACAGGGCCAGGAGCACGCAATACAGCAGGCCTGCGGCGCTCGGCACAGTCTGGCTCAGCACTGCTAGGCGGAAGTCGCTAATGAGGATCGCCAGGGGGTTTCTCCAATAGAATGCCTGAACTGACTGCGGGACGATCGTCGCGGGGTACACTACTGGCGCAGTAAACATCAGCACCTGGAGCACCAAAGGAAGCGCGACATTAATGTCACGCACATAGATCTGCAGCGATGCCAGCAACAAACACATGGCCCCCGTGAGCAACGCCAGGACCGCGGCAATCGGTATTCCGATCAGCGCGACCGGCGAAATTGGCACGCGGTAGATCAGCATCATCGCCATCAGCAGGAAGGAAGCAATCACCAAATCGAACAGCGCGGCTGCCACATAGGAGAGCGGCACGATCTCGCGAGGAAAATACACCTTGGCCATTAGTGACAGATGCGTCAGCATGCCGGCGGCGGCGGTGCTCAACGCAGTGGAGCAGAAACTCCACGGAAGCAGCCCCGCCATGAGAAACAGTGGGTAGGGCATTGGCGCGGTATCGTACCCAATAGCATGCGAGAAGATGGCTGCGTAAAGGACCATCAATGCCAGAGGTTGAAGGACCGCCCACAGCCAGCCCAGTGCCGACTGGCGGTAACGGATTTTCAGCCTCGTCGCGGTCATCACGTTGAACAGATTGCGATACGAAACCAGAGATGTCAGGTCACCAGGAACGGAGCCGAGGAAGGGTCGTGCTCGGCGGATTACTTTCCTCGGGCGCGGCGGTGATACTGCATCGCTATTCATATCGGTTTCACCGAAAACCTGCGCGCGTTAATACCCGCTCGATCGCTTCGGTGAAGCGTTGTTGAGTAACGGGCTCAAGAAGATAGCTGGAATGATCGCCAGGCACATCCTGGACCCCTACTCGCTCCGCGCGACTTTCCCACCGAAGCGCGGTATCTTCCTGGAATCTGAAAGGGTCCTCAGCCCGAAATATCTCGACCTCTCCGGCAAATCGAGTGCTTTGCCGATAGCTGCGTACCGCATTCCATATGGCAGTCCAGATCTGGTCGGCACGCTCCTCGAGTGTACTAAGAGGGTGCTTGTTACGGGCATGTCTTACAAACTTTGCAAACCGGCGTAGCAATACATACTCCTTCGACCGCCGGAGAATCTCCACGACCTTGCCGGTCCGCATTAGTGCTACCGCCATCACGAGCTTGGGGCTGCCAAGCCGCCGCGCCCATGGCAACAATCGAAAATAGCCGTCCACCGGCGTATCCAGCATCGCGAGTAGCGCAACCTGACGGCCAGCCGCTTGCAATTGCAAGGCGATCTCCAAGGCGAGGATGCCTCCTTCGCATTGACCCGCGAGAAAATACGGGCCTGTTGGCTGAATTGCCAAAATATCCACGACAAATCCTGCGGCAATCTCAGGGAGTGTAGTCAAAAGCGACTGGCCGCCGAGTAACCGCTGCTCCTGCAGCGCGAAGATATCAAGCAGGTAGACTCGCTGCTCCGTTCTGAGTGCTCTGCCGAGGGAACGCAGCGCCGACGAACTGCCGCCCACGAACAACGGCGGACGTGTCCCATTAACCCTGACCGGCTGTATGCCTGACGGGGTGCAGCCCTCAGTGTGAAGCCACCGAGCCATCTCCTGGATGGTTGGTTCGCCAAATACAAGCGAGACCGGAACCGTTCGTCCCAGAACGCTGCCGATTTCGTACGCGACCGAGATCGCGTGCAACGAATCACCTCCGAGATCAAAGAAATTTGCGTCGCGCGCAGGCGGTGGACACGACAACACCTTCTGCCAGATCTGGGTGAGCGCCTCCTCGAGTGCGATACCTGAGGGAGTTGTTCCGGCTAGTTTCAAGGGTGGCGGGGCATTCCGGGCTGGTCCCTGGGCCATCTGCCGACGTGCGAGCAGTGATACGGGCATCCCAACGAATGATGAGATTCTCCCATGGGGTTGTGCAGTAACCTGCCTCAACAGGCTGGCGTAATGATCCAACCACTCGGCGATCTGCCAGTCCTCGAACAATTCAGTGCGGTATTCAGCGCGGATCCAGACGCCGCCGTCCGATCCTTCCTCGATCATGCTGAAACTGAGTTCGTATAAGGCCCCTCCCGCCGCGACGACGTAGGGAGTGGCTCGCAGCGCGCCAAACCAGCCCGAGTTGGAGACAATGGGAACCGACGCGAAAAGTGTCCTAAATAATGGGTTGCTTCCAATGGTACGTGCGGGGTGCAGTTCTTGCATCACGTGCTGAAAGGGCACGTCTTCATGGATAAGAGCATTGAGTGTCGCATTTCTGGTAACCGCTAGGGCATCTGCGAATTCCGGGTCGCCAGACAATACGACGCGGGCCGCAGCGACATCGGCGAACAGACCGATGATATTTTCGACCTCGACCCTATTTCGCCGGGCGACCGCGATGCCCACCACCACATCCTCCTGGCCGGTGATCTGCCAAAGAAGGACCTGAAAGGCGGCGAGCGACAGGACGAATGCGGTCGTGCCATGCCGCTGCGCGACCGATTTCATCGCGGACATCAGTTCTGGAGAAAGCCTCACGGCGCGGCTCGCGCCCGACCTCTTTGCGTCAGACTCAATGGCTTTAGCGAGCGGCATCTGCGGCTTTGTACCTATTAGCGGCCGAACGCAGTCTGCCAGTTGGATCCGGAAAGCTTCAGATGACAGCCACTCCTGTTCCCAAAGGACACAGTCAGCGTACCGAAGAGGGAGCGGCTTCAACGGTGGCGGCCTCCCCTCGCTGGCGGCATTATAGCAGGCGGCGAGCTCGCTCATGAACAGGCCGAACGACCATCCGTCGGCGATGAGATGGTGCATCACGCAACACAGGATGTTTTGTTCAGGGCCTTGCTTGACTAACAACACCCGCAGCAATGGCCCTCTCGTCAGATCGAAGGGAGTATGTGCAACTTGGCATACGGCAGCATACGTCGCCGCTTCTGTTTCCGAAGATTGGCTCACGTCGACGCTGCTCAGGACTTTCGGAGGCTTCTGATGCACGATCTGAACCGGGCGGCCCTCGATGAAGTCGAATGTTGTTCGAAGCGCCTCGTGGCGTAGGACTAGAGTTAGGAGGCTGAATTCCAGTGCGGCGATATCCAGCCCGCCGCTCAGCCGGAGAGCAAAGCTCAGATTGTTGGCCGCCGATGCGCCGGCGAGCTGCTCGGAGAGCCATACTCCGAGTTGCGCGGATGCCATTGGATACATCCGCGCATCGTTGGCCGCCCCAGGCTGGACGTCGATCCCCCCATGCCAGCGCTCAATGGTCTTCATCGGTCTCACCTGGGACGCCGATATCTGCGGTGTGCTCTGTCAATCAGACATCGCGTATTTGGCGCAATAAGGACTCGATTTGTTCTGGCGAAAGCTTGCCCAGTTCCGCGGCGAGCAAGTCCAGATTTGGGTTTCGGGTTGGCTCTGGTCGGATCCCACCGCGGCGCGGGGGGTTCCCGTTTAGCTTCGCCTTCTCGATCTCCAGCGCCAAACGCTCGATCGTTGGTCTATCGAACAGGCTGCGCACGGGCATGTCAACTTCAAACTGCTGACGGATCCGCGCGAGGAGTTGCATCGCGAGCAATGAATCGCCGCCGAGGTCGAAGAAATCGTCGGTCATCCCGACTTCTGGGACCTCCAGAAGCTCACACCAGAGTTCGGCCAGCTTAGCTTGCGTCGGGGTACGCGGCGCTACCGCGTGGGGTGGCACGTTCGCATTCTGGCGAGGCTGGAGAAGTCCCCGCAGGTCAACTTTTCCGCTCGGCAGCAGCGGCAAGTCATGCATTTCGACGAATTCGGCTGGAACCATGTATCGTGGTAGTCGTGCCCTGAGGAACGCACGCAACTCCTCCGCAGGAGGAGTACGATTAGATCGGGCCACAACGTATGCCACGAGCTTCCGTGCGTCTCCCAAAGCTCCGGAGGTCGCGACAACGGCGGCCTTCCGCACGTCGGGATGTGCCATCAGGTGCAACTCTACTTCCCCTGGCTCGACGCGATAGCCGCGGATCTTCACTTGGTGATCCAGGCGGCCAAGATACTCGATGCTGCCGTCCGCCAAAAAGCGACCCAGGTCGCCAGTCGCAAACAGGCGGCTGGATTTCGACTCAAATGGATCCGGAACGAACCGTTCCGCCGTTAAATCCGGGCTATGCCAATAGCCGTCAGCGAGGCAGTCACCGCCAACATAAATCTGGCCCTTAACGCCTATTGGAACGGGCTCCAGATTACTATCGAGGATGTAGACTCTCGTATTGGAGATCGGCCTGCCGATCGGCACCGGGTTGTTGTCGCGAATTTCCCGCACCTCGTGCCAGGTGGCATCACCCGCCACTTCCGACGAACCGTAGAGGTTCAGTAGGATCGCATCCGGAATGGCTTGCCTGAATTGCGCTGCGAGATCTGCCGATAGGTACTCTCCACTCGTTGTCCAGTGCCGCAGTCGCCGCAGGCGCGCCCCCAGATCGGGTGTGTGGTCGAGCAGCGCACCCAATAACGTCGGCACGAGAACCAAGCGTGTCGTACCCGCCTCGGCCAACAATGTCAGTAGCCGCTCCGGATCGAGGACATCGTCCTCACTGGCAATCACAGTCGAGACTCCAGCCAGCAACGGGCCAAACATTTCCCAGATCGAATCCACGAAGCCCAGAGCGGTCTTCTGACAGCAGACCTCTCCCGGCAGGAATGGCCATTCGCGGTACATCCACTCGAGTTCGGTTCATGCACCCGCGATGGGTGCCCATGACGCCCTTCGGATCGCCGGTCGAGCCAGAGGTGTAAATGATGTAGGCGACTTCACTATGAGGCCCCGGGCGGCGGAGCGGCGTACTGTGCGAGCCGGTCCAAATCGCGGCATCTTCGTCCATTAGGATCGCTTCAGTGGTTGCCGGCAGCGCTCGGGCCAGATCGGGCTGCGTCAAAATCTGACCGCATCCGCAGTCGGCAACCAAACGGTGGAGCCGAGAAGTTGGCTGACTTACGTCGAGCGGCACGTAAGCATGACCTGCCTTCAATACGCCCAGAATGGCAACGTAGGCATCTACCGAGCGGGGGATATAAACGCCAACGGGGGCCTGAGCGGGAATATCCCTCGCGATCAGGACCCGCGCGACCTGATTGGAGCGACGATCCAGTTCTGAATAAGTAACAATCCTGTCACCGTGCCTGAGTGCGGGCGCATCTGGACTACTCCGTGCAACGGTCGCAAAAGCTTCGTCAATGCGGGTGTCCCTCTGGTAATCTGCGGCGGTTCGATTCCACTCAACGAGCAACCGAGATCTTTCGCGATCGTCCAGGATCGGCAGCCGGAAGACGGGGACGTCCGGTTTGTCGAGAGCGCCGGCGAGCAGGTTGACGAAATGCTCCGCCATACGCGCGATTGTCGCCAGTTTGAACAGATCTGTGCGATATTCGAACTCACAATTGAGACCGCCGTCCTCCTCAAGCACCTCCAGCGTCAGATCGAATTTCGCCATGCCTCGGTCGAATGCTAGTTCCTCTACTTCAAGGCTAGGTATCCGTGGCAACTGCTTCGGCATGTTCTGAAGAATGAGCATGACCTGGAAAATCGGCGCATGGCTGCGGTGGCGCTCCGGTCGCAAATGTCGTATAAGTTGTTCAATCGCAATATCCTGATGAGACAGCGCACCCAGAACCACTTCGCGCACTCGCCCAAGAGCCTCCGCGAAACCAGGATCGCCAACCAACTCTGTCCGCATTACTACGGTATTTATGAAGCAACCGATCAGAGCACGAAGATCCTCATCATTTCGGCCCGACACGGGTGTTCCAACCGGAATATCTCGGTTACCTGTGTAGCGAGCGAGTAAAATCTGCAAGATTGCAAGCAGGCCCATGTAGAGCGTGCACTGCGCGCGCCTACACGCCTCCTTAAGGCGGGAAGTCACCGCGGGTTCAACGCGGAAGAGATGGGATGATCCGGCGTGTGACAGCACCCCTGGACGGGCATGGTCCGTGGGGATTTCCATTAGCGCAGGGGAGTCATGCAGCACCGGCCGCCAGTAGGCGAGATCTGCAGCCAGAGCCACTTCCGTCAGATGGTCCTGCTGCCAACGGGCGTAATCAACATATCGCAACTTGAGTTGCTGAAGGTTGGGAGCTTCGTTGGTGAGGTGACTTCGGTAAATCTCAGCGATTTCGTCAAAAAGAATGCTTAGCGACCAGCCATCGATGACAATGTGATGCACGACGAGACCCAGGACATGCACATCGTCTTCGATCCGGAGCAGAAAAACGCGTAGCAACGGCGCACGAGCGAGATCGAACGGCTCGCGCCCTTCATCCGAAACCAACCGAAGGGCCTCAGTCATGCGCTCATGTCTGGCCAGATGCGTCAAATCCCGGAGTGGCAGGTCGATTGTCGCGTTTTCATCCACTTCCTGCAGTATTTCGCCGTCTTGTTCCACGAAAACTAAGCGAAGTGCGTCGTGACGTCGCACGAAAGTCTGGAAGCTCTCGCGCAAAGCACGGACATTGAGCTTGCCCTTGATCTGCAGAGCTCGTGGTAAGTTGTAGGCCGGTTCGTCCGGTCCGGCCTGCTCAAACAGCCAGAGCATCCGTTGTGCTGGCGAAACCGGGACACGATTGCTCATACGAGGGAATCCTTATATCGCTGGCGAGCCGGACCACAGAGGCTCCAATGGAGCATGCTCAACCGCATCAGCATAAAACTCAATATTAGGCGACTGCATTGGATGAGCCGCAGACAAAGCATCTGCCCGGCAGAGTGTTTACTTCTGGTCCGAGACGCGGCAGAGTTGCCATTCCGCAATCGGCCATCCTCAGCGTCGCGCGTGACGAGGCCGCAATCTCTCACTGGCCAAGGTAGCCAGGAGGGGACAGATCATGGGACATTCCCAGTTCGACGCACCGGTCCCGGTGCCCGCGGGCCGGGCTATTCCGGCTATCGGATGGGTGCAATCGCATTCTACGAGTTGTTATCATAGGGGCAGTTGTCGCGCGCCATCCCTTTATGCGCATGAACGATGTGGCCGGTGCCGATCGACGCTTACGGACGGTTGTGACCGCATCACACTAGCGACCAAAGCTTAAAGCTCAACGGTTAACAGCGCCCCTCCGTCATTCACTCACATGCTTGCGACATTCATCCTTTCCCGTCCGCGCTTCACTTCTGAGACTCAAGGAACGCCCGTATCGCAGTTTTTACCTTGGCCTTTGTAATGGGGTTCCTTTCCGACCAGAAGCAACAACCAGATGATGATGTACAGTCCTAGCGGATGCCGCGCGCGTAGGCGATAACAGCCTGCCCAAGCTTGAAGCGATGATATGTCATCGGTCAGTGCTACCGCGCCAATCGCCTCAGTAGTATTCCAAGTCTCCGACAGACCAGACTCGTCCGAAGGCGGGCGCGGTGAAACTGTCCGTCGAGCTCGTTCGATGCGGGCTAGGGACGCAGCAATATTGCGGAATGTCTCGGCGAGAACCCGCCACTGTCGAGCCATTTTCGGATCATTTGCGGCAGCCGCCTTAATCTCGCGCTAGCTGGCCTTAGCAAGGTAGTCATCGGCATGCTCCTCGGCACGGCGAATGTCCTGGGTATAAGGGGACGTTTCGAGCGTGGCCGCCTCCTAAAATCTAGGAATATAATCGCATTATAGTTGGCCGGGGATAACGTATTTTTTGTGGCGGTTAGATCATGGTCGGGCCTCCCTCCGGGAGAAAATTGCTCCCTCGGCCAGCGGTCTTCAGAGGCAATTACCCGATCGTTCCCCCTCCGTTTCCCCCGTGCGGCGATCGATTTGGCGTAATCGGGAACTTGACGGCACTCCAGTTCTCTAAGATGAATTAAATCCTGATTTGCGTAGGATTAACGACATTGGACGACGCTGGGCATGACGACCTGGCGCAGGTTGTCGCTAATCTGCGTCATTATGCCGCTCGCATCCGACACTTGGTAGCGGAGGGAAACCAGGAACTAGAAGATTGGCCGCTCCTAGGCGAACTAGCTGAAGAACTGGACGCGCTAGTGGTCGAGGTAGAGCTTGGACGGCGGCACTTCTCAGTCGCCAGGAAGATTTAGTCGAGGACGGCGGCGCTGGAGCGGGACAACCGCACCTCTTCGGAGCGTCCGCCCACTCCGGCAGCACGTTTGACTGCCATTGTGGGTAACAATGGCGCAAACGACGCTGGGTGCTCGTCCCCAATTTGAACCTGTGGTCGCCGCGCATCCGGATGGCTCTTGTCTGACAAATCCACCGATCGGCCGATAAAACGACTGGACTTCCGTGCGGAACGGAGCGTGCATGGTCTCGAGGGATGCCGCTGCGGCGAGGCCTGCGGCAACCACAGCCCCAGCGGCCAAATACGCGGGGCTTGCGGTGGTGACAGCGCCAGGTGGCCTGTTCATCACTCGGAGGTTCCCACCATGAAAACCAAAACCACAACGACGTCCGCCAAGAAGGCGCGGACCGGCAAGACCGCGACGATGAAACGCAAGCTGGTTAACCAGAAGCCGCTCTTTTGTCCCAACCCCCCGACCTCGCGGGCATTAGCCAATGCGGCGGATGTGATACGCACTGCTCGCGGCCCGAGCAAAAAGGCGACGATCGAGGCACTGGTGGCGCGCAGGGAAGGGGCGGTGATCGAGGAGCTGATAGCGGCCACCGGCTGGCAGGAGCACAGCATCCGCGCGGCACTGACCGGACTGCGCAAGGCAGGCCATACAATCGCGCGTGTGCGGGATGATAGTGGCGTGGCGCGCTATCGCATCGGCGGAGCGGCCTGAAATGGTCGCGGTGCAGGACGAACTGGTGCGGCTCGCTAGCCTGCCAGGCCACCGCCTTCGGATCGAATGGCGGCGACACTTCCGTGCGATTCCGATGAAAGCTGCCGGCAATTCCGATTGAAACCAGCCACCTGTTCCGATGCAAGCCAGCCGGTGATTCCGACGAAGCCAGCCGGGGTGGCGGAGCGGACCGCGAGCGCGGTGAATGGGGTCAGGTTGCGGTGCCCTCGTCAAGTTTGACGTTCTTGGCGGCCCGCAGCTTGCGGAGTGACTTCACCTTTCAGTTCCAGGCGGTGAGCACTGTGAACCAACCGATCGAGCACGGCGTCGGCGATGGTGGGATCACCGAGCATTTGGGGATGCCACAACGCTTGACGGGCGAGTTGCTCAGGTGCGGGTGACTGATCCGCACCATCCTCTCTACGGCAAGTGCTTTCCGGTCAGCCACCGACGCTCTGGACGGGGACCGCGGATGATCGTGATCCGGCTGCCGGATGGCCGGGAACGAGGGATACCCCGGTCGGCGACGGCTCCGACAACGGCGTCCGACGATCTGGTACCGGCACCTGGCGAGTCGTCAGCCACACATTTCGGTGCGCACGCTGCTGCCTTTGGCGAATCACGTCGGTGCTGTGCTCGCCTCCAGACATGCGGATCTCAAAGGGGGCGGCGAGCGAGACCTCGATCAGAGTTCGGCAAACCAGGCCGGGTGTTCTGCCGCGACTGTGGCTGCAGGTGCCAATGGAGACGCAGCGGCAACTTGCACAGCAGGTGGGACAGCTCGTGCAGCGCCTGCGGCGGCGCGTTCGCTCAGAGGAGGACCACCGTGCTGAGCATGACATTGTCGACTGATGATCGCATTACGAACGCACATCGCGCCAAGCTGGCTTATGTATATGTTCGGCAATCATCGCCGGGGCAGGTCCGCCATCACCAGGAGAGCACTGAGTTGCAGTATCGCCTGGTCGAGCGTGCAAGCTTGTTTGGTTGGCCACGCGAGCGTGTTCATGTCATCGATGACGATCTTGGCAAGTCCGGGACGTCGAGCAGAGATCGGCATGGCTTCCAGACGCTGATTGCGGAAGTTGGTCTGGGTAAGGCCGGCTTGGTTTTGAGCCTGGATGCCTCACGTCTCGCGCGCAACAACAGGGACTGGCATCAGCTGCTCGAATTGTGCTCGTTGTTTGGTGTGCTGATTGCCGATGGCGAACGCCTGTATGATCCCGCGGCCTATCACGACCGGCTGCTCCTGGGCCTGTCTGGGATTATGAGTGAGGCGGAACTGCATCAGATCAAGATCCGACTTCATCAGGGGGAACGCCAAAAGGCTACGCGCGGCGAATTGCGACTGCCGCTTCCGGCGGGGCTGACCCATAATCGCGACGGCAGTGCCACCTTTAATCCGGACGAAGAGGTGCAGGAGCGGCTGCGGCTGGTGTTTGCCAAGTTCCGCGAGTTGCGCAGTGCCAAGGCGGTCATGCGCTATCTGCGGGGCAACAACCTGCTACTGCCAGTGCGACCGCTTCTCGGTCCAGCGCCGCATGATGTGGTTTGGCGAGTGGCTGACAGTGCCCGCGTGGTCCAAATCCTGAAGAACCCGGCTTATGCTGGTGCCTACGTCTATGGCCGACGGCGCCCGGACCCGCTGCGCCGACAACCTGGCAGCGAGCGGATTGGGACGGTGGCCGTCGCGCCCGAGGCGTGGTCGATCTGTCTCAAGGACGCCCATCCGGCTTATGTCGACTGGGACGAGTTCATGGCGAACCGCAGGCAATTGGTGGACAACGTCAATCGATACGATACGGGTAGGCCCGGTGTGGCACGCAAAGGCAATGCCCTGCTGCAGGGGATCGCCAGCTGTGGCCGCTGTGCCCGCCGCATGTGCCTGCGCTACTCGGGACCGAACGGTGACTATCCGGTCTACGTGTGTGTTGCCGACCATAACGCCGAAGGGGGGCCGAAGTGTCAGGAGGTGCGAGCGCTCGCGGTCGATGCTGAAGTTGAGCGACTGATCCTGCAATCGCTTCGGCCGGACCAGATTGCCCTAGCGGTGGCTGCATTGGGAGAGATCGAAGTTGAGAACCGGACAATGGAACGGCAGTGGACGCTCAAGCGCGAGCGGGCTCGCTACGATGCCGAGCGAGCGCGTCGGCAGTATGATGCCGTCGAGCCGGAGAACCGGTTGGTTGCGCGTTCACTGGAGCGAGTCTGGGAAGAGCGACTACGACGTGCCGACCAAGTCGAACATGAATACAACGCGTGGCGTCGGGAGCAGGCGGTCACAATCTCCGAGAGCGACCGGCAGGAGATACTGCGGCTCGGTAAGGACCTGCCGAGGCTTTGGAACGCCACAACGACCACGTCCGCGGACCGCAAGCAGATCATTCGACTGGTGGTCAAAGAGGTCGCGCTGGATCAGAAGCGACGGCGCGGCTACGTCGGGATCAGGATTGTTTGGCAGACGGGTTCGACAAGCGACCATTGGTTGCAGCGAACTGTGCAGAGCTACGCGCACCACGCCGATCAGGACCATCTGCGCCAGCGCATCATCGAGCTAAATGGCCAGCAAAAGATGGACGGCGAGATCGCCTGCATCCTTAACGCCGAAGCGTTCCGTACTGCACATGGGCCACCGTTCTCCGGTGGCATGGTTCACCAGTTGCGGAAGCGGTGGCAGATCGCGACTGTCAAAATCAATGGCAAGGAGCCAAACCCACCGCGATGGTCTGACGGAACCTATTCGGTGCAGGGCGCCGCAGCGGCCATCGGCATCACGCCGCAGGTCATATTCGACTGGCTTCGGAAAGGGCGACTGAGCGGGAAGCAACTCGCCAAAGGCATGCCATGGCAGATTATGCTAACGCCCGAGCAGGCCATTGAGCTTCGAGCTACCGTCCGACGCACCAACCGATCCAAGGGAGAGGCATCATGAAAGCGTCGAGTTGCCGATATGAGCATGCCAATTGTCGACCGGCAGCTGGCTGGTGACGACGGTGGAAGTGCGACCATGACGGTCGTCGATGATTTCCAGCAGGTCGCGACGCTGTTCGGCCGTGAGCGGCGTCAGTCCCCAGTCATCGAGGATGAGAACCTGGACGCGTGCGAGGCTCTTGAGCATGCGGGCATAGCGTCCATCGCCGCGTGCCAGACCGAGGCCTTCCAACATGCGCGGGACACGCTGATAGAGCACCGAGCGGTTGTCGCGACAGGCTCTTTGCCCGAGAGCGCAGGCCAGCCAGGTCTTGCCCACACCGGTCGGGCCGGTGATCAGCAAATTCTGCTGGCGTTCAATCCACTCGCCCTGTGTGAGCCGTTGGAACATGGCCCGATCGAGGCCACGGTGTGCGCGGTAATCGACATCCTCCGGAGCGGCGACCTGGCGCAGCCCGGCGAAGCGTAACCTCGCCGTCAGTCGCTTGTTGTCGCGCACCAGCACCTCGCGATCCACCAGCATGGCCAGACGATCCTCGAAGTTGAGATCGGCGCTGTCAGGTTGTCGTCGTTGCTCCTCCAATGCGTGAACCATGCCGACGAGGCCGAGTTCACGGAGCCGATCGATGGTGGGATGACTGAGCATCGGTTGCCCTCCTCAGTGGTAATACCTGCCGCCACGGATGTTGCCGTGCTGAACGGACGGCGTGTCCGGCACGGGTTGTGGGCGATAGGCGCGATCGAGGTTGTTGCGCAGGATCGAGACGACGGAGCCGTAGGTGCGCGCACCGATGTCGATACCGCGCTGGCAGGCGGCCTCGACGCGTTCAGTGCCATAGCTGCGCACCAGGCGCAGGATGCCGAGACAGGCGCGGAAGCCCTGCTCGGGGTGAGGTTTGGCCTTGAGGATCAGCTCCACCAGTCCGGCGGTTGCTGGGCCGATCTGAGTGGCCTCGCGTCGCAGCCGGCTCGGTGTCCAATCAGCGTAGCGCCGGTGTGCGCTCGGCATGTGATCGGGGATCGTGGTGTGTCGATGCGATATCGGACTGCGGACATGCACGGCGACACGGACACCGTGATGGAAGATCTCCACTGTGCGGTCGGTGATGCGTGCCTCCACCACCTCGCGGATCAGGCGATACGGCACCGAATACCAATGGCCATGCACCTCGATGTGGTAGTCGAGGCCAGGCCGACAGCGCTTCCATTCGGCGTATTCGAAAGGTTCGGGAGGCAGCGACAGCAAAGCAGTGCGCTCGATCGCTTCGAACAGCGCGCGCCGACTGCAGCCGATGCGGCGCATGGTGCGGCTGTTCAGCTCATCGATCAGTTCGCCGATCGCGGCGTTGAGCTCGCCCAATGAGAAGAACCGGCGATGACGCAGCCGGGCCAGAACCCATCGTTCCACCACCTGGACAGCGACCTCGACCTTGGCCTTGTCACGCGGCTTGCGCACGCGCGTCGGTACGATGGCGGTGCCGTAGTGTGCGGCCATCTCCTGGTAGGTGCGATTGATGCCCGGCTCGTAGCGGCTCGCGGCGGTGACGCCGGCCTTGAGATTGTCGCAGACGATCTGGCGCGTGATGCCACCGAAGAAGCCGAGCGCGTTGACGTGACAGCCAATCCAATCCGCCAGGTTCTGCGACCAGCGTGCTTCGGCGTAGGTGTAGTTCGATGCCCCGAGTGCCGCGACGAAGATCTGTGCCTGACGCACTACGCCGGTAAGCGGATCCGTGATCGGCACGGTCTGACCGGCGAAGTCGACGAACAGCCGTTCACCGGCAACGTGGGTCTGGCGCATCGTCGGCGAGATGCCCGCACGCCAGTCCCGGTGGAGGTCACAGAACCGGCTGTAGCCGTATCCCTCCGGTTGCCCTGCTCGATACTCCTCCCACAGCAGCAGCAAGGTGACGCCGGGGCGGCGCAGCTCGGCATGAAGCCGCGGCCAGTCCGGTTGCGGTCTCGGGCTCTCGTGGTTGGCGAACGGCGGGCTGAACAGCCGCGCCTGAAGGGCGCTATCATCCAGCTCGGCCGGCACCGGCCAGGTGATGCCGACCACCGTCGCGCGACGCAGATACTCGGCCACCGTGTAGCGGCTGATGCCGATCGCGGCCGCGATGCGGCGCTCACTGTGGCCGGCAGCGTGCTTGAGACGCAGAACTTCTCGGACCTGACGCATCGACAGTCTCTGGGCTGGCATGACGCTCCCCGGGGGTTGCTCCCGGCGAGCGTGCCGTCGGTTGACGATTGCCCGAGGACCGCTCCGCCACCCTTCAAAGGGTGGCTGGCTTCAATCGGAATCAGTGGCTGGTTTGCGTCGGAATCAGTGGCTGGAATGGATCGGAATCAGCGGCTGCTTTGCTCCGGATTCCGCAACTTCCGCAGCGAGCCGCCGGCAGGGATGAGCCGCGATCTGCTGCTGCGTGCGGTCACCTACAAGGTGCAGGAACACGCCCACGGCGGTCTCACGCAGGCCGCCAAGAAGATGCTGCGCAACCTGGCGGGGCAGATCGACACTGGGGGCGCCGACGGCGCCCTCAGCCTTGCACCAGCGCTGGAACCTGGCGCGCGTCTTGTGCGCGACTGGCGTGGGCAACCGCATGGTGTGCTCGTGCTTGATGATGGCTTCGAATATCAGGGTCAGCGCTATCGCTCGTTGACCGAGATTGCCCGTCAGATCACCGGTGCCCACTGGTCGGGACCACGGTTCTTCGGTGTTGCGTCGGCAGGCAGGAAGCCTATGCCGACCTCGGCTCGAGGCACCCGTGGCGACGCCATGGAAGCAGGCGAACATGGCCAAGTCTGAACCCACAGCCAGCCGACGCGCTGGTGCCTCGGTCCGCTGTGCGGTCTACACCCGCAAGTCCTCCGAGGAAGGTCTGGAGCAGGACTTCAACTCGCTGCACGCTCAGCGTGAGGCGTGTGAGGCATATATCAAGAGCCAGAAGCACGAAGGCTGGATCGTGCTGCCGGCGCAGTACGACGATGGCGGTATCTCCGGCGGCACCATGGAGCGGCCGGCACTGCAGCGACTGCTGGCCGACATCAGGGCGCAAAAGGTCGACACCGTGGTGGTCTATAAGGTCGACCGTCTGACCCGCTCGCTCGCCGACTTCGCCAAGATCGTCGACATCTTCGACGCGCATGGGGTGGCGTTCGTCTCGGTCACTCAGCACTTCAACACCACCACGTCGATGGGGCGGCTGACGCTGAACGTGCTGTTGTCATTCGCCCAGTTCGAGCGCGAGGTCGCGGGTGAGCGGATCCGTGACAAGATCGCAGCGTCGAAGCAGCGGGGCATGTGGATGGGCGGCAATCCGCCCCTCGGCTATGACGTCTGTGACCGCAAATTGGTGGTGAACGAAGCCGAGGCGGAGACGGTTCGCCACATCTTCCGTCGCTACGTGGCACTCCGATCGGTTCGGCTGCTGGCGGAGGATTTGGCCACCAGCGGGATCACCAGCAAGCGGTGGCTGAGCACCAGCGGTCGCCAATGGGGCGGCCAGCAACTGGCCCGCGGTGCACTGTATCTGATGCTGCAGAACCGCATCTACTTGGGCGAGATCGTCCACAAGGACCGGCATTATCCCGGCCAGCACCAAGCGATCCTGGATCAGGCGTTGTGGGACCAGGCCCAGGGCCACTTGCTCGCCAATGCTGGCGACCGACGAGCAGGACGTGCTGCAAAGCAGCCGAGCCTGCTGACCGGGCTGATCTTCGATGGTCTTGGCCACCGCATGAGCCCAACGCATGCCGTGAAGGCCGGCAAGCGCTACCGCTACTACATCTCCAGACCCTTGGTCACCGAGGGCCGCGCGAAGGCCCCGACGGCCTGTCGCATACCGGCCGCGGAAGTCGAGCAGGTCGTCACTGATCGGGTCCGTGCCCTGCTCTCCGATGGGACCGTGGTGCTAGATGCCGTCAGCGCGTCACCTGCCACCGCCGAACAATACAGTGAACTGGTCACGCAAGCGGCAGACCTGGCGCGATCGTGGACAGAGCTTGCTCCGCATGAACGGCGTCGCATCGTGACTACTCTGATCACCCGCGTTGAGGTTGGTGACGAAAGTGTCGCCCTCCATGTCGTTCCGGCGGGGCTCGTTGCCATCCTCCAGTGCGATGCCACTGGCGATGGTCACTCTGCCAGCGACAAAGGATGTGACGCGGAGACGGTTACCATTACTGTTCCAGCTCAACTGCAGCGCGTCGGGAAAGGCGGGCGGCTCGTCGTGCCGGGACGTGCAACCCGCACTGCCAAGCCGAACGCCTCGCTCATCAGGCTGGTGGCACGGGCGCACCAGCTGCAGCATCAGCTGCTGCAACAGAGCCGACCCAGCATCGAAGTCCTGGCAACACATGCCAACCTGAACCGCACGTATGCGACGCGACTGCTGCGTTTGTCGTGGCTCGCCCCGGATATCACGCAGGCGATCCTACAGGGACATCAGCCTCCCACGCTTACGGCAGATGAACTTTCCCGCACCACGCGACTGCCGATCGACTGGCAGGCGCAGAGAGCCGCTCTCCGCTTCGGCTGACGCCCTCACAAACGAAGTGAACCGCGCCCGGCAGCGTTGACGGGCCCGTCTCGTTCCAATGCGACGTGTGGCCGTTTGCCGGTGCCGATAGCAGCGCAAAAGAAAGCGCAACAACAGCCCGACAGAGACATTCGCGCGATTTACGCCGGAGAACGGCGCGGATCGCGTCTCTCCGCTAAACGCGCGCGGAGCGGGGGCAAAAAGAGGCCGTTTGGCGGGCATTTCGATCGGCCCGTGGCGAGACTATAAAACACTGCAAAACCAATAGGTTAACTGGCTGGGGGACCTGGATTCGAACCAAGGCTGCCCGGTCCAGAGCCGGGAGTTCTACCGCTAAACTATCCCCCAACGGTCTACAGGATCGGCAATACCACGCTCGCCTGACCTCCGGCAACTTTAGCATAGGGTGCCTAAGGAATGCGTTCTGACGCCGCTGGCGATGCCAAGTGATCGCACCCCCCGGATGTGCCGAGAATGATGTCAACCGTGCGCGCCAGCCCTCCCCGCCACGGCGGTAGTTGCAACCCGAATACAGCGTCGAGCTTGCTGCAATCGAGCCGAGAATCAGGGGGTCGGCGCACCTTGGTTGGCCATTGCCCGGTGTTGATTGCCTCTATCTCGGGCGTCGGCAGTCCGTGTCTCGCCGCAGCCTCGAAGATCGCGATGGCCATGCCATGCCAAGTTGTCTCCCCGGTGCCGGCAGCATGGTAAACGCCAGCATAGCTATCGCACCAAGCGGCTTGCAGGCGTAGCGCAATTTCCATGATGACGTCTGCCAGGTCGGATGCGCTCGTTGGGCAACCGCGCTGGTCTGCTACCACGCGCAACTTCGGCGTCCGCTGGGCCGCGTCTAACATGGTGCGCACGAAATTCTTGCCAATCGGCGAGTAAACCCAGGACGTCCGCAAAATGATCGCGCGAGAGCACACTGCCGTTACCGCTTGCTCGCCAGCCAGCTTGCTGGCGCCATACACACCCTTGGGGGCCGTTGCATCGGTTTCGACGTAGGGCGCGCCCTTGTTGCCGTCGAACACATAGTCGGTCGAGACATGGATCAACGGAATGCCGGCGGTTTCGCACAGGCCAGCAAGGACCGCCGGTCCGTCGCGATTGGCGCAATACGCGGCATCCACATCGTCTTCGGCCGCATCCACGGCTGTATAGGCCGCTGCATTTACAACTAGCCATGGTGCCACTTCACCAAATGCCGCGCCTATGCTGGCTGGCCTGGCGAAATCGATGTCGGGACGTCCGATCTGCCGTACCGGGAAGGCCATGCGTCCGGGCGACCTCGGATGTCGCCACGGCAAGCTGGCCTCTGCCGCCAACGATGAGGATCGGCGCCGCCATGTCAGCGCGAATGCCATTCGCCGCAATCGGCCAACCGCGGTAGAGCGGCGTCCTTGGCTGACAGGATCGCTTCGTCGGACGATATTGGCCACGGCACGGCAAGCTCCGGATCGTTCCAGATGACGCCCCGCTCGGCCTGCCGATCCCAAGGAGCAGTAACCTTGTAGATCACCTCGGTATCTGTCTCGAGCGTGCAATAGCCGTGCAACAGTCCCGCCGGTATCCAAAGCTGTTGCCAGTTCTCTGCGGACAGCACCATGCCCACATGTCGTGCATAGGTCGGTGACTCCGGCCTGATGTCCACGGCGACGTCCCAGATCGAGCCCCGAACAACTCGCACAAGTTTGCCTTGCGCGCTTGGGGCGATTTGCAGGTGCAATCCGCGCACAACACCACGCTCGGCAGAGCGGGCGTGATTGTCCTGTATGAAGGGACCGGGTACACCGGCCTCCGCAAAACGCCGCTCGTTCCAGGTCTCAGAGAAAAACCCACGCGCATCGAGAAACCGCGGTGGCGTCAGCAGCAGGACATCGGGAATAATGGTTCGCTCGACGTTCATTCCTGCTCTCCCTCGGCGAGTTCGAGCAGCGCCCTGCCAAGATCGGTCTTGCCGAGATGCTGAGCGTGCGAAGCGCAATATGTCGGCGTCAATGTAGCCCATGCGAAATGCCACTTCTTCCGGGCAGCCGACCAACATGCCGGTGCGCGATTGGATGGTCTGCACAAAGGTTGCTGCCTGCAGCAGCGAGTTCTGGGGTGCCGGCATCGAGCCAGGCGCAGCCGCGCGAAAGACGTTCGACCGCTAACGTTCCCTGAGCAAGGTAGAGCCGGTTGAGATCGGTAATCTCCAATTCGCCGCGGTTGGAGGGCTTTATGGAGCATGCCAGATCGCTGACGCCCCGATCATAGAAGTATAATCCGGTCACCGCCCAGTTGGACTGCGGCGCAGTGGGTTTCTCGACTATTTCGACGGCCTTGCCGCCGTCATCGAACGAGACCACCCCATAGCGCTCTGGATCTCGTACTTGATATGCGAAGACAGTAGCGCCGGATGGCCGCGTCGCGGCAGCGCGCAGTAATGCGGAGAGATGGTCTCCGTGGATCAAATTATCGCCCAGTGCCAGTGCGCACGCTTCACCTGCGACCCAGTCTCTGCCGATCAGGAACGCCTGTGCGATCCCCTCGGGCCGCTTCTGCTCTGCGTAGGAGAATTGCATCCCTAAGCGCACACCGTCTCCCAACAGGCGCCGGAACTGCGGCAGGTCCTCGGGGGTAGAGATCACCAGAATGTCGCGAATTCCGGCGAGCATCAGAGTAGAGAGCGGATAATAGACCATCGGCTTGTCGTAGACCGGCAGAAGCTGCTTCGACGCCGCCAACGTCATTGGATGGAGCCGCGTGCCGGAGCCGCCGGCAAGCAGGATGCCTTTCATGCCGCGGTTCCGAGCCGCTGACCGGCATAGCGTTTCGCGCGTAGCGATTGCCACCAGTCCCGGTGGGCGAGGTACCAATCGATGGTGCGTGCAAGGCCTGCGCTGAAATCGTGCGGCGCCTTCCAGGCTAGTGACGCCTCCGTCTGCGAGGGGTCAATCTCGTAACGGAAGTCGTGTCCCGGTCTGTCGCCGACGAAGTGGATCAAGCGCTCGCGGGGGCCAGCTGGATCTGGATGGCGGCGATCGAGTTCTGCGCAGATTGCGCGTACGACCTCAAGATTGGTGCGCGGCTGACGAGCACCAATAGTATAGGTCGCACCTGGCTGTCCCTGCTCCAGCACGCGGATGAGTGCTGCGGCATGGTCCTCGACGTAGATCCAGTCCCGCTGGTTTGAGCCGTCCCCATAAACCGGCAACGGCTTACCCTCGAGCGCGTTCAGCGTGATCAACGGGATCAGTTTCTCGGGAAACTGCCAAGGTCCATAGTTGTTGGCCGTATTTGAAACCAACGCGGGCAAGCCGTAGGTGTGGGCCCAGGCGCGGACCAAATGGTCGGAGGCAGCCTTGCTGGCGGAATAGGGGCTGCGCGGATCGTACCTCGTTTCTTCGTTGAACGGCGGATCGTCAGCGCCTAGGGCGCCGAACACCTCATCGGTCGAGATATGATGAAAGCGGAAAGCTGCCCGCCGCGCCGGGCCGAGCGCGGAATAGTACTGCCGCGCCTCTTCTAGCAGGATGAAGGTGCCGACAATGTTCGTCTGGATGAAGTCGGCGGGGCCATCGATCGAGCGATCGACATGGCTTTCCGCGGCAAGATGCATCACCGCGTCTGGCTGGTGTGTCGCAAACACCTGGCGCATCGCTGCTCCCTGCGCGATGTCTGCGCGGACCAGCACGTGGCGGGCGTGGCCGCGCGCTTCCTCGAGCGCTTCCTCTGACGCCGCATAGGTCATCTTATCAACATTGATGACCACGTGATCCGTTCGGCGAATGAGATGGCGCACGACGGCGGAACCGATGAACCCGCATCCTCCCGTGACCAATAGCTTCATCTAACCTATGCTCCATCGGACATAGAAAAGCGGTTCTGCGTCCGCCATCCTGCGCCGTCGGCGCGGAATGTTAACGGGCCCGCGATGTGGCGACGCTGCGCTTCGGTTATGCCGATTCTGGTCTATCATGGGAAGACGAAGTCACAGCCTGCCGTGCAAGCCGCGTCGGTATAGAACACGACAGACCCCTCAACATTAGCCGGCCGCCGTCCTGGCTATTACTCCGGGGGGGTTCTCTAAACCGACCTTCTCGCCGGGGTCAGGGTTCTCTGCGCGGTCAGAAGGGTCCGCCGCAACAACTAGTTCGAGGCAAGAGACGCTTCGGACGGATCTCCGTCAAGGACTGATTAGGTGGCCATCGGCTGCTCGCACCAGTGGAATGGCTCACCCGAACGCCAGATGCCGTACATGATCACAGAGAGTTTCCGGGCAAGCGCCAGGCGTGTCTTACCTGCACCTGACCGCCTGGCCATCGCCTGTGCCCACTCCTTGGGTCATTGCCTCGGCCACACCCTGGATGCGCTAGCCGCCCACGCAGCAACAGGCGGGATCGTTGACGCACCCTCGGCCCATCAGAACCGCAGCCAGCCGTTTGAAAAGGCCCTCTGTCACGTGTCGCTCTGCGTTGCCGCTACAAGCCGCTATGACGCGACCGGCACCGGACGCTACAATTCGCCATCAAGACGGGCGGTATGGCGCGGCCGCGGGTCGACATGACGGCCGGCGCCACGCGGAGTCGCGTAGCTACGGCTGCTGCTCTAAGCCTGCGTCTTGGTGGTTACACGCAAAATACACTCAAAAGGAGGACGCAGAATGACCGACGAACGGACTGAGCGGCAACCAGGGGCGGATGGTCGCTCGCGCATTGGTGGCGGTATACAAGGCATGCCAGAGTCTGACCGGGCTGACCAGGTGACCCTGGAAATTCTCGCCCGGCAGAACAAGGCAATCCTCGACAAGTTGGAGGACCAACGTGTGCAGATCGCGCTGCTCAACAATCGCCTGCTAACGCTACTATCCCACTTGGGCCAGCTATGAGCCAAGAGCTGAGGATGATCTGGAGGCTGCCCGTCGCCGCCATTGTGGCGGTGACGTGCTTTCTAGCGCGCGCGCTCATACTGCCAAGTGCTTGTGCAGCGTCATCATAGAGGCCGACGACCGCACCCAGATCTCCAGACAGAGCCACGACGCGGTCACCGTGTCGCTCTCCGGATCGGCCATCGCGTCAAGGTCCGCCGTGCAGCGGTCCAATTCGATCGATGCGCGGTGCCGCTCACAGGCTTCCGCACTATGCAATGGATCAATGTCCGGTCGATTGGTGTACGTATAGACGCGACCGACACAGCGCTGAGGTTGTCGCACTCGCGGTGCCGAGCGTTTGCCAAGGGACTGATACGTGCATGCGAACTGCTGGCACGGTATGAACCCCGAATAGTTCGTAGTTCTGCGCCTAGGCGCATCCAGGCCAACCTGGACCTCCTCACCTGAAGCCACTATTAACCTTCCAGCGGATCTCCCAGGGCCGACGCCGTCGATTGCGGTGCGGAGGTCCTAGCGGCTATTAGGAAGGATGTGGATGGTTACGCTCGCAGATATTTTTATGGAACACGACGGGTATCTCACAGATAAATGGGAACAATATCTCGGCATCTACGAATCCGAGTTTGCCCCCTTCATTGCTGGCGGCCAGCCAATCTCTTTGCTGGAAATAGGCGTACAGAATGGAGGATCGCTGGAGGTCTGGCAGAAATACCTGCCCGCCGGCTCCCGTATTGTCGGTATCGACATTAATCCTGACTGCGCCAAGCTAGAGCTAGACGAGAATACTACCCTGCACATTGCTGACGGCACCGACAAGGCAGTGCTCGATAAAATACTCGGCGATCAGACCTTCGATATCATCATAGATGACGGCTCGCATCGGTCCGATGACGTCATAAGTACCTACAACGCTTTGTTCTCAAGGATCAAGGGAGGCGGAAAGTTCATCATTGAGGACCTACACGCCAGCTACTGGAGCGAATACGGTGGCGGATTCCGCAAAAAGGGTTCGGCGATGGAGTTCCTCAAGGCACTGGTAGACGGTCTTAATTGCGACCATTTTCGGGATACCGGCAGTACTTCTAAGGCTGAAATTGATCGCCTCCACGACTTCGGACGCTCCATAGCCAGGTTGACTTTCTACGATTCGGTTGCGGTCATAGAATACATGAATGTTCCTCGCGACTCCACTTATCGACAGATCTTCAGCGGCGGCGACGCACGGGTGGTGCCACTCTCAACGCTGTTCTTTGCAGGCGCAAGGCCTGCCGTCAACACGCGGCTTGTCGGTCGCACTGCGGCCCGCCATATCGATCGGATGCTGCTGGAGCGATGCGGCGGTCTGTCGGCGCCATCACTTGCCCAGGAGATCCAGGCGCTACGAACTGAACTGTCAGCCATGAAAGGCAGCACTTCCTGGCGTGTAACCGCCCCTCTTCGCGCGCTTAGCGGACTATTCGCCAAATCCTAATCTCCGGCGCTCCCGGCGGCTTCTCGATCCTGCAAGATAAGGCTCCATGTTCATGGTGAACGACTGGAACGACCGCATCATAATGGTCATCCCGTCGATAAATGGCGGCCATTTGTTAGAACGCATGCTGCCAACGCTGCGCTTCAGACCGTCAAATGTTATTGTCCTGGATCAGGGCAGTTCGGACGACACGGAGCGCATATGCCAGGGGGCCGGGGTTGAGCTGTTGCAGCTGGGGCGGCCCCACACTTATACCCAAGCCTGTAATATCGGCGCCCAGATTGCCAGACAAAGGAGCAGCCAGTTTCTCTGCGTTTCCAACAACGACATCATCTTTCGAACCGATGTACTACGCGAGTTGTTGGGGGAGATGGAGCGTGACCCTCGGCTTGGCATTGTTGCCCCCTCGCAAATCATTCTGGATGCGGCGAGCGGCGTCAATGTACTTGCTCGCCGCGTGTTTTGGAACCTCGAGACGGTGGAGTTCCTACACGATCTGGACGCTTCTCTGGCACCACCACGCATGGAAGCTGATTTCTGCGAGTTGACTTGCGCGCTGATCCGGATGTCCGCTCTCAACGAGGTCGGTTTCCTCGATGACGCCTTTGGTTTCTATTATGAGGACGCCGATTTCTGCTTTCGCCTGAGAAAGGCTGGCTACGGCGCCGCATATCTTCCGCAGTCACAGATCTACCATTTTACAAGCTCGACCTTCAGCCTAAGACGACAAACGCAAATCGATTACATGCGTCGTAATAGAGCGCTTTTTGCAAGGAAACATCTCGGCTACGGCGTTCGCCAAGTTGAGGATCAAAATTCACGAACTGACGAGACCGAAATCACTGCGCGACGACTGCGCCCTGTACTGCGTCGCTTTGGTCTGATCGATGACGAACGCCCTGACTTGCTTTTCGGCCGGATGAGCGCGATGACGACTGACTATCTCTTCACTCTTCAGCGTCGGATTACCGTCCAAAAGCACTTGTTACCACTGCGCGATCGCTACCGTGCCATCCTCGCGACCTCGGATGCTGTCGTCCACAGCTTGCGCTCCGAGAGCTTCACCAGCTTCCACGTGCCGCTCGGCATCGATCCAGACATCTTCAATCCCTGGGGCTCGGTTTTGGGCCCAGTCACTCGCCGGTTCGACGAGACCACATATCTCGCCATCGCTGATTTATATGACTACCGTCCGCTTGCTACGATTTTGCGAGCATGGAACCGCTTTGTAGCATTGGGCCGCAAAGCACGGCTGATCGTGGTGGGGTCTCGTCTGGCCCATCGCATGGGTCGAACAGCAGATGCAGCCTATCGATCTGGTAGGGTTGAAATTTTCTGCTTTGCGGCCGAGCAATTGGAGATGCATGAGATCATATCGCCGCTACCCGATGAAGAACTGGCGCTCCTATATCGTTCGGCCGATTTCACAATAATCACCGCCGCGGAGGGTTCGAGCCTGACGATACTGGAGTCATTGGGCTCCGGGACGCCGGTCGTATTCGATGCCGCCTGCGGGAGTGTTTCGACGTTGTATCAGGATGCGACAGGGGGAGCCGCGAGTTTGCACACAAACTTCGGTGCGCCTCTACCGAGCGGTGATGTCGCCACCTCCACGGATGGACTGCTGGCGGCTCTCGAGCGCAGCAGGAAGCTGAATGCCGGAGAGCGCGGGACGCTGGCAATGGGGGCAAACTACGGCATCCTGAGCAATTCTACGCTTCGCCATACGGCGATGGCGTTGCGCGGCGTTCTCGAGGCGACGCAGGAATGTGAACCCGATCGATTCGTCCGGTTGGTGGACCGCCAGATGCCTAGCCCGCCTAAATCTGAAATCTTGGTCCAGCAATCGGGTGCCCCGCCGCCGCTGCGGTCACGGTTGAGCGGCGCCGCGGCCCGGCTCCTGACAACGACAGCCGGTCTCGCGACACGGTTTGGTGTCGTATGGCAAGACAAGGGCTTGCGGGCCGCCGTTGCCCTGTCGGCCTCGCGCATTAAGCTTGCCGCCCTGCCCCGTCTACGTCCCACACGTCGAACGAGCCAGAACGCCGCCGCAATCTCCGCAGGTTCTGCATTCAAGGCCGCCTCCAAGAAGGCCTCGCCACTGCTGATCGGCTATATCGACGCGCAGCTCGGAATCGGACAGTCCCTGCGAGGCTTAGCCATTGCGCTGGCGGAGGCCGGGATGCCATTCAGTATCTATCCTTTTGGGATTGGGGTGGAGGGACGCCGCTCCATCCCTGCTATGCCCGAGCGGTACGACGAGGTTACACCGCACGACATCAACGTCATCGAGGTTTCTCCCGCCGAGCTACCGCGGGTGTTCAATCACGTGAGCGAAGATCATTTTGAGGGGAGCTACAATATTCTTCGTACCTATTGGGAACTTGCAAAAGGTCCGGTGCTCTGGCGGCAAAATCACTGCATGGACCGGATCGACGAAATCTGGGCTCCAAATGCGTTTTGTGCGAATGCCTTTCGCGATTTTTTTGACGGGCCAATTGTAATAGTGCCACCCTGTCTAGATATAGGGACCGCACCTCCCAACCTCACACAAGACAGAAGGAGCCGATTTCGGGCTTAATCCGGATACTTTTTATTTCATGTTTTCGTTCGACTACCATTCTTTCCCGGACCGCAAAAATCCACTCGCGGCCATCAGGGCTTTCCGCACGGCATTCCCAGATAATGATCGCCCCATTGGCCTCGTAGTGAAGACGAGTAGCGCCCAGGATCATTTTCCAGTCATCAAAAAGGAGATCCTTGCCGCGGCTCGTGCTGATGGGCGTATCACTATCATCGATGCGTCGTTGCCGCGGCAGGACATGCTATCGTTGATGACCAGCATTGACTGTTACGTCTCACTGCATCGTTCGGAGGGTTTCGGGCTCGGGATGGCAGAGGCGATGGCGCTGGAGAAGCCGGTGATCGCCACAAATTATTCTGGCAATTGCGAATTCGTGACAGAGACTACAGGCTATCCGATTGCCTTCAAGTTAATACCGGTGCGCCCGCACGAATATGTTTATACCGAAGGCCAAGTTTGGGCAGATCCGGATGAGGATGCGTGTTCGGCGGCGATGCGGGATGTCATTAACAAACCAGGTCAAGCGGCATCACGGGCCAAGGCTGGACGCGCGTTCGTCAATAATCGATACGGTGCGCAGAATGTGGGACGGCTTGCCGTCGAACGGCTCGAAGACATCCGCCTAACTAGGCTGGCAAAAACGACCGTCGGCTCAACGGCAACCTGACGACGGCAGTTCTCTGCGCCGCCCTTCAGGATGGCTGCTGATCGATTGTCATCCGCCAAGAATGCGGAACATGCACCGCCTTATAGCCAAATCCAGCATGCGTGACAGAGAAGGGGATCAGGCGTTCGATTGTGTGAAGGAGCGTGCCGTCGAATCCGGCCGGCTCGATTGGGAAGTCGCCCCACTTCCAGCAGAGATCGGCGAGCGGGCGAAGACCCGCGGGTCGAGCCCAAAACATAGTGCCCTTGGGAAACTCAAAATGTGGCGGCAGCGGATGCCGCAGCTCCAGCCGTTCTGCCAGCACGTCGGCGAGGACCTTGTTCATGTCCCAGTGGTTAAGATTCGGGTCCTCTGGAAAAACCAAACCCAATCTCTCATCAGCTGCGAAGGCTTCGGAAATGACGTCTATCATCGGGGCGTCGCCGCCGATCAGATGGGTCCAAAGAAAATCACGCCAATTGTCGCCCTCGGCTGCAGGCTGCTGTGGCGACCGCTTGCCATGTAAGTGTCCAATTATGTCGTAGCTTTCGAATTCCGGGAAATGCATGAGTAGCGGACCGATATCTCGCCCGCGGTTGGGTCCGACAACTATATTGGCCTTCTCATTCCTCGCCTCCAGTATATGTTTAATATCAATGGCCTTCCTCTCGCTTGTCGTGGTGAGGAAGAGATCGACGGTCGAAGTGTTGCTCTTGAGTTGGCGTAGAAAGTCTTCCAGCAAGTCAGGGTAATGAAAATGTGCGTGGATCAGAATCCGCTGCTTGCTTTTTGCAGGCGAGGTCGATTGATTCTCCAGAATGACAGCATGCTTCCAGGGCCCATCGGGCATACCTGTTCGGAGGTAATGGGCCAGCGGATTCTCACCTGTCGTCTCATCGTAGTCCTTGCACTCCGCGGCGTAGATTAGTTGGTGAAAGCCAAGCATTGGCCGGCGCTGCGGAGCATCAGAACTCTGGCCGCCTCGACGCATTCCACTTTGCGAAGATGCCAGATAACTCATGATCGCCTTGTCTTCGTCTTCCGGTGCACACTCACGCCCGAGGTAGAATGCGGCATTGAAAACTTTTGCGGCAGAGATTCTTTCAAAATCTCGCAGCTGTTGGCGCTTCTGTATTGGAATCATCAGGGGAGCCAGCACGCGTTGCTTCAGCAGGCGGCCAGCGACGCGGTAGGGTCCCATTATCCGCCAGGAGGTCGACGTGCGAACTTGTTCAAGTTCGAGCTGCAGGACGTTAGCGTGCTGCGTCATGGCGGCAAGCTGGTAGCGCAGGGTATTTTCTTTCACAGCGTGTTCGGCGAGCTGTGTTAGCTGCAAGTCGCTTTCCTTGCGCAACTCCGCAATGCTCTCACGGGCTCTGTTAGCATCTTCCTTTTGAAGGAAGAGCTCGCTCCGCAGCTCAGCATTTTCAGCTTCAGCAAGGTGCTTGGCTTGGCTCAACTCGTGGATTTTGACCGAGATACGCGCCCTCGCATCTACTGCAATCCAACGTTCGCCCAACTCTGCCAGACGCCGGCGTAGGACCGTCGCGACTGAAGGTTCCATCTCTGCCAGTGCCGAAACGAAAGCTGGAGTTGCTCCGAGAGGAGCTAATACGCCAAGGCCGCAGCTATGATGAAATTCAAACGACGGATGGCGTTGGCTAATCTCCTTCCAGAATCGCCAGACCCCGAAGTTGCGCTCATAAATGGCTGTGTCATGGAACAACATGACGCCGTGATCAGATACTTTCTGAATCCAGTCCTCGAAATGCGACTTCACTGCATCGTAGGTGTGAAGCCCATGGAAATGGAGAAGGTCGATTGAGCCGTCAGCAAACAGCTTTACCGCTGAGTCAGGCGGTTGTCTGACCAGCGTCGCGAAGGACGAGTAGTTCTGTTGCAGAAACGCGTTAAGATCGTTGAATGCGCCTTCGTTGAGGCCGTTGAGCTGGTCTCCCTTCCATGTACCGATGCCAAAGCAGCGGGCCGGAAGTTTATACCGTTCTACGGCGTTGCAGAACGCTGAGAACGAGATGCCATTGCAAGTGCCTAGTTCAACGACCAACTGTGGCTTCAGCTCCTGCACCAGCCAATGGGCGAACGGCACATGCCCCCACCACGAACTCGGCAAGCCAACACGAACCGGGGGCAGCAGAACTGCTTCCAGATTGAGTGAAACGAGGGTCGAAACGGCTGGATGCGTCGAACTCGGCAATGGTACCCTGCATTCGTGTTCGCCCTACTTTACTATGCGGATCCGGCGACGTCTACGAATGTCCAGCGCCATTGAGTGTGCGAGCTACACGGGGATTGTCGTCATCGGCGGGTTCAGGATGGGTGTCAAAGCGCGGAACTGGAACATTACCCCATGTACATAACATGTTGGCGTCGATGCCAGACAGGTTCCGCAGAAAAGATGGCATGCATAGAAGGTAGCAGAAGTCACACCCGGGCGGTGCAGCTCGTGGGGAACCGCCGTTTAGCCGGCTCAGCCTTGTGCCGCTTGCGCGGCTTGGAACCGCGAAGACTTTAATCGCAGGATCGCACGCACGCGTCGTCGCATAAACACTCCGGTTGCCCTGACAATAGAAAAGACACCTCAGCGCCGGCCGACATGAACTCGGAATTCACGGCCGACTTGATTCCGAATGCACAGGCGACTCGCTCGACTTGCTTGTGTACCGCTAGTAAGCCTTGCGATTGAACGCAATGCTCCTCGAGCAGATGGCGCACATAGTTGCGGAACCGTACGCTAATCGCGCTCGTCGTGCTTCGAGTTATCCGGCCCGCAGGTCCGAGCATCCCAGTCGCAGAGAACGTCTCGCAAAGTCGTCTCCCACTCAATCTCCGGCCGCCAGCCGAGCAGAGCAGTCGCACGGGCAGCGTCGCCGCAAGCGCAAGCGATGTCTGTCGCCCGCTTGCGCGCGGTGGCTTCCTCGACGCGCGGATGCACATCCGCCAGCGCAATTAGGGTCTCCAGCACGCTACGCACCGTGCGAGGCTTTCCCGAGGCGATGTTGAGCACGCTGCCGGGTTCAATTGTGTCGAACTTCCGTAGGCACAACACGTACGCGCGGCAGACGTCCCGTACGTCGAGGAAGTCGCGCCTAGGGGACAGATTTCCTACCTCCATTACTGGCGGCTGTTGCCCACGACGGATCCGGGCAAGTTGTCGGGCGAAGGCGGAAACGACGTAATCGTCTGACTGACCGGGACCGGTATGGTTGAAGGGACGCAAACGCAAGACGCGCAGCCCGTCACCCAACATTGCGTCCAGCGCCATCTCTGTCGCGGCCTTGGTGGCCGCGTAGGTGCTCATGGGCGCCGGGAGGGCGCTCTCGTCGACGGCATCACCCACGCGAAAAGATCGCCCATATACTTCTGCGCTAGAGATGTAGAGCAGCCGGCAGGCAGGCCGCACCCGGAGCAGCGCGCGCGCCAAGCGCAGTGTACCATGCAGGTTAATCTCCCAAGCTACTTCAGGTGCGCTTCGCGCGCGTGTCACGCTCGCGACTCCGGCGAGATGGATGCAGGCGTCGGGCCGGGCATGAGCCACCGCGGTCGTCACAGAGGTCTCGTCACGCAAGTCGAAAAATTGTCCATCTATCGTCGCCGTTGGGAAGGCCGATGTGAGCGCCGGCATCAGGTGCGAGCCTACGAAGCCTGATGCGCCAGTGACAAGAATCCGCGCAATCGTCCCTTCTGCGACACCGCTCACAGTCTTCCCGTCTCGGCTAGCGCCCCAACCGGGCGCGGTGACGGTCCAGATCCGCTTCGACCATTTCGGCCACCATGTCTTCCAACGAGGTTTCTGGCACCCAGCCAAGCAACTCACGGGCCTTGCTCGCATCCCCTTGTAGGATGTCGACCTCCGCTGGGCGTAGAAGGTCGCTACGGACTACGACGAAATCCTCATAGTTCAACCCAACTCGCTCGAAGGCCATGCGGCAGAACTCGCGGATCGAGGTGGTGCGGCCAGTGGCAACGACGTAGTCCGACGGGACCTCCTGCTGGAGCATCAGCCACATGGCCCGGACGTAATCGCGTGCGTGGCCCCAGTCTCGTCTGGCTTCTAAATTGCCGAGTGGCAGCTCGCGCTCCAATCCTAGCTTAATTCGAGCCACGCCATCGGTGATCTTGCGGGTGACGAACTCGATGCCGCGCAGCGGGCTCTCGTGATTGAAGAGGATCCCGGAGGAGGCATGTATGCCGAAGCTCTCGCGATAGTTCACTGTCATCCAGTGAGCATAAAGTTTAGCAGCGGCATAAGGTGAGCGCGGATAGAAGGCCGTCTTCTCTGACTGCCGCTCGGCTTGGATCAGGCCGAACATTTCAGATGACGAGGCCTGATAGAAGTGCGCAGAGGAATCTGACATACGAATCGCCTCCAACACATTGACCGCCCCGAGCCCAGTAACATTGCCGGTAAGGAGTGGCTGATGCCAGGAAGCGAAGACGAAGCTTTGCGCGGCGAGGTTGTAGACCTCGTCCGGTCGCGCGCCACGGACCACGCGGATCAGGCTGGAGAGGTCGGTCATGTCCGCATCGAGCAGCTCGACATCCTTCAGCACGCCAAGCCAGCTCAGTCGTTCGCCGATAACGTCAGAGGAGGCAGACCGGCGCAGCGCGCCTAACACGCGATAGCCTTTCTGCAGCAAGAACTGAGCGAGGTATGCGCCATCCTGGCCAGTGATCCCGGTGATCAGAGCGGTAGGCATTCGCAATCTGCGCTGGTGAAGGAGACATCAAGCTGGATCATGATCCGAGAGGCGAGCCCAAAATTGGTCAGTGGGGCGATGACGTAGCACGGGTCTCCTGCGTCTGGCCACCTCCCGGCACTCGGCACGAGGAGCATGCTCTATGACAGGTTCAAAACAAAACTTCGCTGACGGCGGCGAGGGTATTCCCTGCCACGACGAGGTCGGAGAGCTCTAAATATTTTCCTTCAAGTACTACGATGAGCAACCTGTATCGCCCAAAAGTAATTTGGGGCCACCGGGACGTAGGGGGCCACGGGACATACCCGCCGCCACGGTCGCGGGTGCTCAAAATAATCTGCGGCTGGTCCGACTGCCAAGAAGCTTGCTGTAGCGGGCTCGTAATTCGGAAGGGCGCCAATTGTCCCGCTCCGTGCCAGATCGCAACTGGACGCCCCCGAGCGGTGGTTGCGTCTTCACGCCTAGGCTCATCTGTGGAAGGGTGGATTGGATGGCCGGTGCAAGATCGTTGGAACACTCCGTTGCCGTCTCAGGCGTCTTCCGGTCAGCGCAGTTGCGTCACCGCTGGCCGTTCAGCAGCTCCCAACCTATGGGCGCTCTCCGGCCACCACGTGGGCTGCGATGATGCGCGAGACCGTTGGGGCCGAGACACCGAAAATCCGCGCCATCTGTGCCGCGGTCTTCCTGCCTGAGATCACCGCTTCGGCGATCTCGCGGCGTTTGGCGTCATCCAGCTTCTTCCGACGACCGCCGATACGCCCCTCCGCCCTGGCAGCCGCGAGGCCAGCAGAGGTCCGCTCGCGTATCATGGCGCGTTCGAATTCGGCAAAGGCACCAACCATCTGCATCATCATCCGCCCTGCCGGCGTGGTGGTGTCAATCTGCTCGGTGATTGAGCGAAAGCCGGCACCAGCCTCGCCGACCTTCTCCATGATGTGCAGCAAGTCTTTCAGTGACCGGGACAGCCGGTCGAGTTTCCAGACCACCACCACATCGCCCGCCCGGAGGTGGTCCAGCAAACGCTGCAGCTGGGGGCGGTCCCAGCGTCCGCCGGACGCTTTCTCCTCGAACACACGATCGCACCCGGCGCTGCGCAGTGCGGCCCGCTGCTGCGACAGATTCTGATCCTCCCGGGAGACGCGACAGTATCCGAATACGGCGCCCGCGGTCGGTTGCGTGGCGTCTTTGCGAACGACTGCTGCCATTGTGGTTTTCCTGGGAACTTCTATTTCATAACCCTATTACAGAATGCATCTGTAAGGCAATATGTTTCTGAACCAAACAATGGCTTTCATCCTCGAAGCTGCGCAATCGCCCAATTCCTCGGAATGTCTCCTGCCGGCGTTCCTCATGAGCTTGAATTAATCAATGAGTCCTGACCCTCGGTGTAGCAACGATTGCAAGTTGTAGTGGACCTAGGCACGATCCGGATCAGAGAGGGGGATAACTCCGATGATCCGTAAAGCCATGCCGGTATTCTGTGCTGCTGCTCTTGCCGTGGCTGCGCCCCATGTCGCTGATGCCGCCTATATCGATGTTCTGGCTATCTGGGGCGTGAGCACCTTCGGTCTTTTGCCAGACAGCCTCGAACTCACGGGAGACTTAGGCGATACGGTGTCTGACATCCACACCTTCACAGGCAAGACCAACGAGACTTTCACATCCACCAAGAGCTTCAGCATCACAAACATCACGGATACGATCTGGAGCGACCAGAACGGTCTGCTGATCGACATCCAGGGAAGCGCCTTCAATCCGTTCGGTGATGAGGTGGGGCTGAGCATCGATAGCACCCACCAGATGGCCTCCTACAGCAGCGTCATCACGACCGATGTAGTAGGCGAACTGGATGAGCACCGCTGCACCCTGCCAAACAGGACCGATTACTTCACCTACTTCTCGCCGACGACGTGCGGCGTTCGCTCGCCGGATACGACCGACCTGGAGTTCTGGTTGTTTAGCCTTGATCCCGGCGAGAGCTACACGGTGAATGTGACCACGACCATCAGCGCGACGTTTGATCCGGTGCCAGAGCCTTCGGGACTGCTGGTGATGGGGCCGATGGTGCTGGGCTTGGGCCTGTTACGCCTTCGTCGGTGATTTCCAGCCTGGCTGCATGTGGGACCCACTGACCACGAAGCTGGCGCGGCTGCTGCCGGAATTTCCCTCCACTTAGATGTCGCCTTGTGGCCGCATTAAGTTAATGTTCGAGATGATGTTCGATTCCGTCGGCGCCCAAAAGCGGCCATGCCCGCTCGCGGTGAGCGTGTATGCGCATGCGCCTTGTCACAGACGTCCTTGTCCGCATCGACCGCGTGCGCCTCTGCAATCGCGCGGCACATCATCCTTCACTCGGGGGTCGAAGTAAGTTGAGATGTGATATGCGGCTGAGAGACAGAGTCACCGATAGTCGCGACCGCCGCGGTTGAATGCGGTGAGCCATCTCGCTCTCTGCAGATTTACGGGCGCGCGGCGGCTGCGCGCCCATCCCACAGGCAGTGAGGCAGCAGGCGCCCGGACCACGACGCGACGCGTGGGTGCCTTGCCGTGGTCGCAGTCAGTACGTAGCCCCGCAGGCGGCCCGACTACGCGCTCTGGTGCTAACCCACTTGAACTGATTCGAGCGATCACCTAGATCGCTCGCACTCTCGGCTGAGAGTGCCAGCGGACCGGGTGGACGCTCGGTTGCTGGCTCGCACGCAACCGCTCGGATAATGGGAGCATCCGAATGCAATTCCGTCCTCTGCATGATCGTGTTGTGGTCCGCCGGCTTGAGGCCGAGGAGAAGACCGCGGGCGGCATCATCATCCCCGACACGGCGAAGGAAAAGCCGATGGAGGGTGAAGTCATCGCGGTCGGACCCGGCGCCCGTGACGAAGCCGGCAAGCTCGTCCCGCTCGACGTCAAGGCCGGCGACCGCATCCTGTTCGGCAAGTGGTCCGGCACCGAGGTGAAGCTCGATGGCGAGGAGCTCCTGATCATGAAGGAGTCCGACATCATGGGCATCGTCGAGGGCCAGCCCGCCGCCAAGCGCAAGGCCGCTTAATCCCAGACTGCAAACACGAAGGAATCTGACACATGGCTGCCAAGGACGTAAGGTTCGGCGGTGACGCCCGCGCAGCGCATGCTGCGCGGCGTGGACATCCTGGCCGACGCGGTGAAGGTCACGCTAGGCCCGAAGGGCCGCAACGTGGTGCTCGACAAGAGCTTCGGCGCGCCGCGCATCACCAAGGACGGCGTGACCGTCGCCAAGGAAATCGAGCTGGGCGACAAGTTCGAGAACATGGGCGCGCAGATGGTGCGCGAAGTCGCCAGCAAGACCAGCGATATCGCCGGCGACGGCACCACGACCGCGACCGTGCTCGCCCAGGCGATCGTGCGCGAGGGCGCCAAGGCGGTGGCCGCCGGCATGAACCCGATGGACCTGAAGCGCGGCATCGACAAGGCGGTCGACGCCGTGGTGGAGGAACTGAAGAAGCACACAAGGAAGATCACCACGCCGGCAGAGACGGCGCAGGTCGGCACGATCTCCGCCAATGGCGACAGCGAGATCGGCAAGATGATCTCCGCAGGCCATGCAGAAGGTCGGCAACGAGGGCGTCATCACCGTCGAGGAAGCCAAGGGCATCCAGACCGAGCTCGACGTGGTCGAGGGCATGCAGTTCGACCGCGGCTATGTCTCCCGTACTTCATCACCAACGCCGAGAAGATGACCGCCGAGCTGGATCAGCCCTACATCCTGATCCACGAGAAGAAGCTGTCCGGCCTGCAGCCGATGCTGCCGCTGCTGGAGAGCATCGTGCAGTCCGGCCGGCCGCTGCTGATCATCGCCGAGGACGTCGAGGGCGAGGCGCTGGCCACGCTGGTGGTGAACAAGCTGCGCGGCGGGCTGAAGGTTGCGGCGGTGAAGGCGCCTGGCTTCGGTGATCGCCGCAAGGCGATGCTGGAGGACATCGCGATCCTCACCGGCGGCACGGTGATCAGCGAGGACCTCGGCATCAAGCTCGAGAACGTCAAGCTGAACGATCTCGGCAAGGCGAAGAAGGTGCTGATCGAGAAGGAGAACACCACCATCGTCGAGGGCTCCGGCAAGAAGAACGACATCGTCGGCCGCTGCAACCAGATCCGCGCGCAGATCGAGGAGACCACCTCGGACTACGACCGCGAGAAGCTGCAGGAGCGTCTGGCGAAGCTGGCCGGCGGCGTCGCCGTGATCCGCGTCGGCGGCTCGACCGAGGTCGAGGTGAAGGAGCGCAAGGATCGCGTCGACGACGCGATGCACGCAACCCGCGCGGCGGTCGAGGAAGGCATCGTGCCGGGTGGCGGCGTCGCGCTGGCGCGTGCCGGCCTGATCCTGTCCAAGCTGAAGGCGGACAACGACGACCAGCGCTTCGGCATCGAGATCGTGCGCAAGGCGGTGCAGTCTCCGCTGCGGCAGATCGCCGAAAACGCCGGCGAGGATGGTGCGGTGATTGCCGGTAAGAGTGCTCGACAAGGACGAGTACAACTGGGGCTTTGACGCGCAGACCGGCGAGTTCAAGGACCTGGTGAAGTCCGGCATCATCGACCCGACCAAGGTCGTGCGGACGGCGCTGCAGGATGCGGCTTCGGTCGCGGGCCTGCTGGTGACCACCGAAGCGATGGTCGCCGAGAAGCCGGAGAAGAAAGCCCCGCCGATGCCTCCGGGCGGTGGCGGCGGCATGGGCGACATGGACTTCTGACCCAGCTGGAGGGGCCGACGACGAGGTCGGCCCTTCCAAACTGGCCGGTCGGTGTTGTGGCCCTCCCGTTATGGGCCGCCGGTCGAATGGGCGACTGCATGGTAGATGACGACCTGAAAGAAGCACTGTCACGGTCGAACGCGCTGCGGGAAATTTTACCGCAGTCCGTCGATGCCGCCGCCCACTGATGGAAGCCCTTAAGTCTGCCTGATGTTGCCAAGAATGTTGTACTGATTATCAGTGGCCATCTTGGCATTGATCCGGGCGTGGTTGTCCGCGAGGCCTCGCTCGTCGATGACCTTGGCGCCGACAGCCTGGACACGATCGAATTGGTGATAGCATTTGAGGAGATGTTCGGCATCGATATTCCTGATTGTCCGGCGTCAGCGCCTATGAGACATCAAGGATGAATTGAGCAGTGGAGGATGTCTGGCTCATCGTAATGACGAAGGAGTGAAGATGAACCAGAAATCCACAAAGCCGGCGTCGCCGTCGGAGCGTTTGGTCAGAGACATCCGTCGGACGACCCGCAAGCAGTATTCGGCGGAGGAGAAGATCCGCATTGTGCTGGACGGCCTACGTGGCGAAGCCAGCATCGCGGAGCTGTGCCGCCGCGAGGGCATCGCCGAGAGCCTGTACTACAGCTGGTCGAAGGAGTTCCTGGAGGCCGGCAAACGCCGCCTGGCGGGCGATACGGCCCGAGCGGCGAGCAGCGACGAAGTGAAGCTCCTGCGGCAGGAAGCCCGGACGCTGAAAGAGGTTGTCGCTGAGCAGGCACTGGAACTGCGGCTGATGAAAAAAAGTATGATCGCGGATGGGGGAGACCCCGCATGAGATACTCGGCATCGGAGAAGCTCGAGATCATCCGGACTGTCGAGCAGTCTCATCTGCCGGTGCGACGCACGCTCGAGCGCATCGGGCTGTCACGCGCCACCTTCTACCGTTGGTATGATCTATACGCGGCTGATGGCCCTGAGGCTTTGGCCGATCGGCCATCCCGATCCGAGAGGAGCTGGAACCGCATCCCTGATGCTGTGCGTTCTCAGATCGTCGAGTTGGCGTTGGAAGAGCCGGAACTCTCGCCGCGCGAGATCGCCGTTTAGGGACTATCCGGGATTTTGTGCCTGAGGCATTGACCTCAGATCACGAACCGTTCGCCGAACAGCACGGCGAACTGGGTCTTTGCCTCGGACCACTCGCGTGGTGACCGCTTCCAGTCTTGCGCGGCGTGGTTGAGCACAAGGTATAGCGACTTCATCGCCGCCTCGTCATTGGGGAAGTGGCCTCGGGTGCGCACCGCCCGCCGCAGCTTTGAGTTCAAGGCTTCGATGGAATTGGTGGTGTAGATGATCCGGCGCACCGCGTCCGGGAAGGCGTCTAACGGCGCACCACGTAATCCCAATGTCTGCGCCAGCTTTGGGCGATGGCCTTGCGGTCCTTCCACGAGGCAAACCCCATGCTGTTCCTGAGCAGGTGGACAATGCATATGTGGACATCGGGTAATCGCGGCGGCCGGCTGATCTGCCGATAGTGTCGCGATCCGGGCGATGTCGCTCGGTGGCTTTCACCATCGGAGGCTGTTCGATGACCCACTACCTTGGTTTGGATGTGTCGCAGAAACTGACGGCGATCTGCATTGTTGACGATACCGGTCGCAGGCTGTGGCGTGGGCAGTGCACGTCGGACCCTGAACAGATTGAGCGGGTGGTGTGTCGGCATGCCGAAGGAGACGCGCGTATCGGCATTGAGACAGGCCCCATGACGCCATGGCTGGTGCACGAATTACGTGCCCGCGGGCTCGAAGTCACGTGCCTTGACGCGCGGCATGCGCGGGCGGCGCTCAAGATGCAGATCAATAAGACCGATCCGAACGATGCGGAGGGACTGGCGCAAATCATGCGCACGGGATGGTATCGGTCTGTGCACGTCAAGTCGTTCGACTCCCATCGGGCGCGAGCCTTTCTCGGCGCGCGTGTCCAACTCATCGGCATGACAACGCGCTTGTCGAACCATATCCGGGGTGTGCTCAAGACATTCGGCTTGTTGCCGGGTTCGATGCGTGGCGTGCCATTTGACCGGCGCGTGGAGGCCATGCTTGCCGACCGCGACGACATAGCGCCGATCATCCGGCCGATGCTCGTTGCCTGGCGCCAGCTGCGCCAGCAGGTCATCATCTTTGACAAGGCGGTGCGAATACTCGTGAAGTCGAGGCCTGCCTGCCGCCACCTGATTGGCGTACCCGGGATCGGCGTGCTCTCTGTGCTCGCCTATGTCAGCATGATTGAGGATCCGACACGCTTCGATCATGTCCGTCAACGTGGTGGAAATTCGGGTTTGTCTGAAGTGGCCGCGGGTCATGCGGCTACGGTGGAAAATTGGGTAGCAATCGCCTCCGTCAACGGCGGTGTAAGTTCGGCCATTGCTTCGGTCTGCATGTAGCGGTGCTGGAGCTGCCATTCGTCGTTGGCCTCGAGAAGCACGGCGCCGATCAGGCGGACAATGGCACTCTCGTTCGGGAAGATGCCGACGACGTCGGCCCGGCGCTTGACCTCCTTGTTGAGCCGTTCCAGCGGGTTCGTCGAATGTATTTTGGTCCTGTGCTGGACTGGGAAATCCATATGCGCCAGCACGTCGGCCTCGCTCTCGTCGATGAAGGCGCCGAGCTTCGGCCACTTCGCCCGAAGCTGGTCGGCGACATGTCGCAGCGTCTGGCTGGCGTTCGGGCGATCGGGTTGGATGAACGCCTGGCGCAAGGCAGCTGACACCATGCTCTGCTGCGCCTTGGGCACGTAGGACAGCGCGTTGCGCATCCAATGCACCCTGCAGCGCTGCCACGAGCCGCCGACGACCCGACGGATCGCGGTCTTCAGGCCCTCGTGCGCATCGGAGATCACCAGCTTCACCCCGCGCAGGCCGCGGCGAAGCATGCTCTTGAGGAAAGTCGCCCAGAACGTCTCGGCTTCCGACGGGCCGATGTGGAGTCCGACGATCTCCCGCTTACCCTCGGTGTTTGCGGCCACGGCGATTATCGCCGCGACGGAGACGATCCGTCCGCCCTCGCGCTGCTTGAGGTAGGTCGCGTCGAGCCAGAGATACGGCCATTCGCCGGCAAGCGGGCGGTCGAGGAAGGCATTCACGCGGTCGTCGATGTCCTTGCACAGTTTGCTGACCGTGCTCTTGCTGATGCCGGCCAGCCCCATCGCCTGCACAAGGTCGTCGACCCGCCGGGTCGAGACGCCGCCGACCCAGGCCTCCTGGATCACCGCGACCAACGCCTTCTCCGACGTCTTCCGCGGCTCGAGGAAAGGAGGGAAGTAGCTGCCCTGCCGAAGCTTCGGGATGCGTAGCTGTAGGCTGCCGAGCCGGGTGTCGAGCGTTCGGTCCCGGTAGCCGTTGCGGTAGGTCGTACGATCGCCGGACCGCTCGTGACGACCGGCACCGATCAGTCCTTCCACGTCCGTCTCCATGAGCAGCTGCACTACGGCCTCAGCCACGCTGCGCAGGAAATCACCATCTCCGGCTTTGGCCAGCAGCTCGGCCAACGGTAATCTCTCCTCGGTCATCGGGTCCTCTCGGGCTCAGGGTGAAGCGTCGCAACTCCACCTTAGCCTGCCGATCCGATGGCCACCTCAGCTCGTCCGGGAAATTCCACCACCAGCGCGGACGCTAACCGGTGGAGGTTCCCGCCGCCTTTGCCGAGGCATTGACCTCGGCAGTTAGAACGCTTCTCGATCACTCGCTCACGGGAGCTGCGACAACCATCTACTCCCACGCGCCGCTTCCCTAATCTGGGACTTCAACAAACGTCCGGACAACTCCGTTGGGACCGTGCCCTTCGTAGCGGTTCCTTCCCGACCAAGGCAAAAGCCGAATGATAATGTATGGTCCCGGCGGGATGCCGCCTGCGAATGCGACAACAGCCTGCCCGAGCTTGAAGCGATGATATGCCATCTGTCAGTGATGCCGCGCCGATCGCCTCAGTAGCACTGCGTGTCTCCAGTAGGCTCGTCCGAGGGCGGACGAAGTGAAGCTGTCGGAGCCCGTTCTAAGCGGGCAAGGGACGCTGCGATGTTTCGATACGTTTCGGCGAGACCTCGCCCCTGTCCAGCCGTTTTCGGATCGTTTGCGGCGGCCGCTTCAATGTCCGCCCGGCGGGCCTTGGCAAGATAGTCATCGGCACGTTCGTCCGGCACGGCTAATGTCCTCTGTTTAATGGGACATTTGGTGCATAACCACCAGCGAGTGTCTAGGAAGAAAAGTCGCATGATGGCCGACCAGATATAACACAATTTTTGCGCTGATTAGGGTTGGCTTGAACTCCGCTCGGAAAAAATTTATTCCCTCGACGGCCGGTTTTGAGGGCAATGAATTGGTAGTTCGTTTTCGTTCCTGCTAATCAAGATTGATTGGCGTAGCCGGAATTAACCAGGGGTCGTTCGTAAGGCTTGATGAGCAAAATCCGGCTGTTAATCGCGCACAAATCATCGGCTATCGCCGCCGACCCTGGGCGTGGCTTGCCGCCGACAAGGCGCACGAAGCTGGCAAAACAAGCTACGCGCCGCCATCGCTCATGTCATGCCGGCCGATCGGCTGGCTGAAATGCATCGCGGCATGGCGCAGCCGCAACGTTAGCAGCAAGGGCCGGCTTGCCGCTCGGCCCGTGTAGTCTGTTGAACGGCGGACGAATTTGAAAAATCGGCTCGTCTTTCCGTCCGCCGTCTTGTCCTGATGCAGCAGGGCGAGCTTTCGGTCATCGAAAGTCCTAAAAGAACTCGTCCCAGCTAAATTTCTCCAGCTTCTCGTCCGGCTCGGCAAAATCGAAGCGGAGAAGTCCTTCGCCGCTGCGGTCTTCGGTGCCCTTTACCATTGCTGGTTGGCCGCCGCGTTCTTCCGCCCATTGGCGGATCTTTGCGTGATAGTGGTGGTGTTGGCTTCCGTTATGATGCCCTCGTTGTCAGTCACGTCGTTCATGCGCCACCGTGTCGCGCACTCAACACTAAGGCGCCGGACGATGGGCCTGTTCAGCGCCTCACTGATAACTGGCTGCGCTAGCGCAGCTTGAGCGGCAGCTCCGCGCCAGGAGCAGACGCATCGGGGCGGCAAATGTAGATATTGGCTCCCTTGCGGCCTCGATGCGAGACCCCGCGCTGCGAAACATCGCCTCGGTGCAGGATCGGTTGGGAATCCACCAGTTGGTCGGGTCACGCTGTTCGCCGAACGGACGATTGGCACGTCCCGTGGCTGGAGCGGGTGCTGCCGGTTGTGATCCAGCTCGCAAATGCACACCCGGAGCGGACCGTGTTCACGCGGTTCGTGCCGCCGTTGCATCCGGAGGATGCGAGAGGAACCTGGCGGCGCTATTACGCACACTGGCGCCACACGCGGCGACCAGATCGACCCTCGTCTCATCCAAATGGTACCGCGCTTCCGACGCCTGCGCCACCGGCAGTGTTCCTGGCCACACTCCGGCGCCTGAAGGGCGGCACTCTCATCATCACTGGCGGCAAGACAGACGTCTGCGTTGTGGCTGCCGTGATGGATGCGGTCGATCTCGGCTATCGCACCATCGTTGTCCAGGATGCGCTGTGAAGCGTTTCTGACAAATCGCACGAGGCGATGCTGCGGCGTTTTTCGTCGCTCGGGCGTCACGTCGCCAGAAAGGTCCGCGTCCTCGTCTTTTCGGGCTGCCGGCAGCGGTGACGGTCTAAGCCGAAAGCCGCGGGCCGCACCTGGGATGATCCCGTGGCCCTCCAGGTGCGGCTTCCCGGCGAGCGGCCCGATTGCGCGGACCGGCCAGTGGTCCTAGGCCGCCCAGCAAGCGGATAACGCGCCGCTGCGCTGGTGGTTGCGGCCGCATCGCCGCAATTACCCTCACCGGCCGATCATGTGCCGGATGGACGAGGAAGTCGGCGCCAAGGCGAAGCAACTTCTAGATCGGATGATGCGACCAGCGAGAAGCTAAGCCGCAGTCAACAAAAAGCGCGCGCTGAGTAGGACTATCGCACGCCCTGAGTTCAACCCCGCTTCCAGCCCGTTGCATACCCGACAGCGCCGTTCGCCGGGAACCGACAATCTTGTGAATGCAGCGTTCCCGCATCACGTGCGTTTCCAAGCCAACGAGGTGCCCCATGCGCATAATCTGGCTGTGCACGGTCGCATTGACACTATCGTTCGCCGCCATTGGCTGGCAGGTGTTGCAACTGGCAATGCTCGATCGGTAGCTCGGACGGCAAAAAAACCGGCCCCTTTGGGCCGGATACTGGCCCTCGCGGGACCGCTGCGATCCGTCTCTCAATGGCCTCGTTCCATTGGTAGGACCGCCGCAATCGCAGCGGCGCGCACCGTCCCCTTGTTTAGGGTTGTTTTGGCGGGGGCATGATGGCTGGGCCGCTCTTGCTCCCCGGCAATCCTTGAATGCCCTTTGTATCCTGCGGGGCGGTTGTCGGATTCGTTTGCTGATCGCTGGAAGTACCACCGGCGGATAGCGCCGGACCATTTTTGCCGCCGGGCTGCCCGTGAATGCCGGCCCCAGAGCTTTGCGAGTTGGCGGCGTTTGATGGCGGCATGGTGGTGTCGGCAAGAACAGGAGCCGCGATTAATAGCGATGCGGCGATAGCGCCCAAAATGCTAGTAACCATGTTTTTGGCCCTCTGCTGATTGTCGTGAACGGCCGATGCATCCGGGGGTTTCATTGCTCCCCGCAATACAGCTCACACCTCCTTGTCTTTCGACTCACGTGGCTGGCGGCGTGGCTCATTCATTATGTGCCGTCGGTGCATGGAGGATCCGCAATCAAGACCGAAATGCAACCGAGCAACCGCCGCTGCCACGTGTGATTTCGCCGCTATGCGAAACGCCTGTGGCATCTGCATTGGATTCGCAGCGAATGCCTCCCAGAGTGCTGGCGCGAGCGGGCGGTGGAGTTCCCGGCCGTCTCCGCCCCCATTGCTTGCGCCACCTCTAGTGCCTCCTTAAGTTGAAAGTCAGTCTCCGGCCTGGCTGGGTCAAATACGGGGAAGTCCTTCGGCGGCCTCCTCGGAATGATCCTGGCGATAGGCGGGAGGTCGTGGCGCCGCAATCCGACCCAACGAGGAATTCGCAACAAGCGCATGGTTCAGGTTCGATTCGTGTTCAGGATCGAAATGCGGTGGGTCATCGAAGGCGCCGGAAGTGCCTGATGAGATCAAGTTCTACCGCACCGGTGAAAACAACTCATCACGCGCATTCACCGCCTCGTCGCAGGTGGTGCAGAAGGAGTTGTTACCCAGCCATGCGGATCCGGTTCAGGTCCTTCGTGTGGCGGCGTAGAGTCCCGCTGATCCATCGCGTTCATTACAACGCCCAACTCCCGGACAGACGGCGTGCGGGAGTAGGTCCTTACGAACCAGGACGTGACCGCCTCCTCTGAGTTCGGATAGCCAGGGACCGGAAGATCGATGGGACCTTTGGCTGTCGGACATCCCGTCCTGTTTCTGAGGGCGCTCTAATATCTGGCTCTCCCGACGGCTCCGCATCGCCCTGCTCAACCCGGCGCGAGGTAGCCTCCGATTTCTGCCGATCGGATGAAGGCCAGGCACGAGGCTCATCCTCATCGGCCTGTCTGGCAGGGGCCCCCACCCCGTGCGGGTCCCTCTGCCGATCGCGCTCATCATCCCGGCGCGCTGCTTCATCATCGATTTTTGCCGTCGGATGGACCACTTGCATTCCCCTTCGCTGGCCGCACAGCAACGCATGTGAGGCTGCCCTTCTTGGACAGGGTGTGGATCAAAAGCGCGTTTTCATCAGCATTCGGACGGACGTGAAGCCAGCAGGTGGAACCGCCGCTGCAGTGGGCATCTTCTAAGTCTCACTGGAATCCGAAGGAGCGTCCCATGACGGCAGTTAAGCGTCTGGAGCCGCACGATGAGTTGCCCGAGAGTGGGCGCTTCGTCCTTGTGATGAGAAGGTTCGGCGAAGACGCGCCCGACACCGCTATCACCGAGATCATCGTGGCGGACGATAACCGGCCATCGGAAATGATCGTCGCGTTGCGTCCCGACGGTAACTCCATGCATTTCGACGAAGCGGTTGCTACCGGCGTTGCCTTTGCTGAGGAGCGGGGCCTGTCAGTGGTCTATGCGGTGGACCGACACGCCGGCCGCAGAGTCGAAGTTCTCACACGGCGGCGATCGAACCGTGGGTATGGAAAAGCTCGACGACGCCGTGGAGGGAGAGGCTGGGACCGATATGCGGGACCGGCAATGGACGCGGGTACAACCTGACGCCCAACCGATGATGCCGCCGCAGCGGTTCAACACACCTGCGAAGGAACGCGGCAGCAAAGGACCTCCAGGGCCCCCGCAGTCTTTCCGCGGCTCGGCTTTACGCCGACAGTTCTGCATCAAGCATAATATTATCCTGCTAGAATAGTTTGATCGATCGTAGGTGGAATGCCCCTTGCATCGAAGCTGAGCGTCTGTGGAAGCAGCGCACCACCTGCATCTCCCGGTGAACCAGAGAAACTTTGCCGGCAAGACAAAGAAAACATGGTTGATAGCTGGAGTTTTCGCGCATCGCGACGTCATGGCGGTCGCCATATTGCTCGCGCAGATCGCGGGGATTTAAGCCCTCACAGCGTCAACCTGATCGCAGCGGCGGAAGGCATTCGGACTATTCGTTGAGTTTCGCCTTTCACTCAAGCGTTTATCGAAGTGCAAGCGTTGGCAACGTCTCAGCTCGCCAGCCCACTATTCCTTGGCCTCGTGATAACCGGCACTGATCGCGATCTGCTTACAAGCATAGCCGCCGTGCTTGGTCTTTCCGTAGTAGTCGGTACCGGGAATCGTGGAGGACATGGGAGCTTGAATTGCCCCATACGACCTCATCGCTTCCGCAGTGAGACTTGGCGTCGGCTTCTGTTTTGAATAGCTGGAGCTTGCCATTCGCGCTGGAGTGCGCCGTCGGTGCCACAGTGCTCTTAGGAGGCTCATGCTGCTGACTGGTGGTTGGTGCTGCATTCTGGGCGTAACCAGTACCAAAACCAATCAACGGCAGGGACAGCACAAGAGTTGCCAGAAGTTTAGCCATATATCGGTCTCCTCAGACTCACGGTAGATCTGGATGCGCCTCGTATCGTGACAGCACTCCTTCTGTTTGACCAGCCAACGCCTGAGAGCTGGTCGATTTTGGGCCATGTCGCAGGGTCCGGCGCTGGCAGTGGTGACGCAGCCGTTCACCGAGCAGCATGGTCATGAACGATTTGCGAGGCCACCGCTGCAAAGCGAACGAGTTGTGCGAACCTTTTGCGGCACCTGAACGTCCGGCGCCGGACGGACCGTAAAGGCCCAGAGGTGTCGTGACTGCCGGACCGGCACAGATCGCACTGATGTTCGGCGTCTCGCCGCTGAACATATCTCTAATGGTGTGGCCTCTGATGGGTGGACTTCCTGGCAGTCCCTGCCGTCATTGTGTACGCCACCTCGACCGCCTGTTTGAGTTGAAAGTCAGTCTCGTCCGGTTTGGCTGGGTCAAATGCGGGAAACTCCTTCGGTGGCCTGCGCGGAATCACTTTAACGATTGCCGGTAGATCATTGCGCCGCAATTCACCCCATCGAACGGGCTCAGTAGCTAACGCATGGTTCAAGTCTGTTTCGCGTTCAGCATCGGAATACGGTGATTTTTCGTATGTCTCCGCGATTAGAATGTCAGGTATGACGCCCGATCCCTGGATAGAACGACCGGAGGGCGTGTAGTAGCGCGCTGTAGTGAGCTTTAAAGCACCGACGTCGGACGATGGGATCAGTATTTGCACCGAGCCCTTGCCGAAACTGCGCGTTCCGACAATGACCGCACGGTGATGATCCTGCAAGGCTCCTGCGACGATCTCACCGGCGGAAGCAGTACCGCTGTTGATCAATACTACCAGCGGCGCACCACGAAGAACGTCTTTCCCGTCCTTCACGTTCAGCCACTCCGAATCCTCAGTATGGCGCGCCCGAGTTGATACGACCTCCCCCTCCGCCATGAAGTCGCTCGCAACGGCTACCGCCTGATCGAGCAACCCTCCGGGGTTGTTCCGTAGGTCGAGCACCATTGCCGAAAGCTCACCATCTGCTTGCTGCCTGAGAGCGCTGATTGCTTGCTTTAACCCCGCGTCAGCTTGCTCGGTGAATTCCGTCAGCAGCACATAGCCGATATTCCTCGGCTCCATCCGCTGTGTCGTTACCTGAATATGGATGATTTCTCGGCGCATGGAGACGGTCAGTGGAGGACTGATGCCCTGACGCTCAACAGTCAGGGTGATAATGGTGTTTGGCAGTCCGCGCATCTGATCAAGCAGATCGTCAATCGGAACACCCTGAACTGATTCGCCATTCACGTTCGTGATTATGTCCTCGGCTTCGATCCCCGCTCTAGAGGCGGGCGTGTCATCCATCCGACTGACGATCTTGATGCGACCATGATCAAGGCCGACCTCGATACCGACACCACCGAATTCGCCAGTGGCGTGGACCGCCATTTCCCGAAACTCGTGAGCGTTCATATAAGCTGAATGCGGGTCCAGCCCCTTCAGCATCCCATCGATCGCATCTTCAATAAGTTCCTTATCGGGCACTGGATCGACATATTCGCTGCGAACTTGCTCAAAAACGGCGCCAAATAGAGCAAGAAGGCGGTAAGTGTCGCTACGCCCGCCTTGCCTAGACGCAGCCTCGGCACTGACAGGCGCCCACACCTGCCTGATGATCTTACTCATCCCCAGGCTGATCGTTAAACCGCCAAGGAAGACGATGCTGAAGAGCAGGATGCCATAACTCTTCGACCGAGGGTTCAAGCGCGTGACCCTCCCATTCAGATCAGATCGGCTTCGGCAGCCGCTGATACTGCACCGATTTTAGCCGCTGTGGAAGATCAAGATTGTCGTCTGGCCGAGCGTCGTTCCGAGCGCCTGGATAACGCGAGCGGAAAAGCTCTGCTAACGGTGCATGAGCAAAGGAATATTTGAGTGTTCCAACACATAGCGGGTAACACCGCCCAAGATTAATTGCCGCAGGCGAGAGTGCGAATAGGCCCCCATCACCAGAAGATCGCAATCGAATTCATTGGCGCCCACGAGCAAGCCCGCTCCAACAACGTTATTAACAGGTCTGAACATGGCTCGGTCTGCACGAAGCCGATGCATCGCAAGGTATTGTTCCAGATCTGGCGCGAGTGGCCCCCGCCGCTGATATTCCTCCGACCACAGGATGCGAATAGTCTGTGCCCGTTGCAGCCAGGGGAGTGCGGCCAGCACTGCTGAGGCCGACTCGGCCGAACCATTCCATCCTAAGCAAATCCGCATCCCAAGCGTTGTTGACGCGGTGCGAGGTGGAGCGATCAGAACAGGTTGCCCTGAATCGAATAGCACTGCATGAAGCGCCTCCGAGGAGGATACCTCTTTGCTGCTCGCGGGATGTGGTACAACGGTCAGATCAGCAAGCCGAGCCTGAAAGGCGACGATCTCGGCCTCACTACCTGAAGCCACCGCAAAGCTGGCTGTCGCTCCACCGGCAGCGGCGTTTGGTTCCGACACCGCTATATCACTTTGCAACATCATCTTGTCGAATGTCGGCCGAATGTCGCTCGCACTGCTCTGCTTGCCCGCCTCGACATGCAATACTGCCAGATGGGCGTTCCACGTCTTGGCGACGGCGATTGCAGTCGTGAGCGCCGTTTCGGCCGTGGCGGCCGTTCGCAACGGCAGGAGCACTTTGCGTATCGCCATTTCTCACCCCTTCGCGCGTCCCGAGCCTCACCTGTCGCTCACGAAAACAAGGGCTTACCGATGGAGCGGAACGGGGGCGCCGGTTCTCCAAAACAGAGCAACTCAGCGACGAAAATTACGGCAGAGCGGGACGCCCTCGTTGTCCCTCCACGAGGCGTTCGGCCGTGGAAGGTTCGGTAGTCCAAATTCTAGCAGTCGGCTCTTGATGATAATCTGAACCTACAGGTCCCCGATATCAATGTCCCTGTCGCAGTCCCAGCCACAGCCGCACGCCGGAGAACCCCTGCCGGCAGCACCACGCGGGTTCATGTGGCGACAGCTTTTGCGTCAATCGGAGGAATGAAAGCCTCACCCCTCGCCTCCGACCCGGTTTGCATCATCCGGCGTGGCATCATGCGCTGAGTGAGGAGGTCCAGCCATCAGGCCGGCGGCGCTCGCGTCCGCGACACGACCTGAGCACCGCATAAGACGCAGTCGTTCGACCTTTGGAAAATTTCGCGAGCCGACAGAGCGAGGTTGAGGAGTTCACGGCGGCACAGGCGATTCGCCGGCCGCCTGGATCAGAGCAACGATATCGGCATGCTCTCTGAACTGGCGCCGCTGCTCTGCTGTCATAAGGTCCCAAGCAGGGTCAGCATGCGCTCCAGATCATCGATCCATGCACGGGTGTCGCTGGTTGAAGCGTGCGCGCGTGCATAGCCCAGCAGATCGTCCAGCCCATCAGTGACTGGCGCCAGATCGTCTGGCATTCGCCCCGTGTCAGACAAGCTGAGCCTCCTAATGTGTGTTCGGCCGCGGCCAGTTTTCGCCTGCAACTCGTCATTGCGCTTTGACGCTTCTGCCTTCGTCAGGTTTGGATCGCCCGCTTCTTCGCAAAGCGTCTTAGTAGGAGGCCCAGCGCCCCAGTCATAGTCTCGTCACCCGTCGTCCATCCGAAGATCAGGATGCGCACATTTTGAAGAGCAGAAGCAATGGGGCGACTGGACACGCCTAGAGCCATTGGCGCAATCGTCTCAGACTTGTTCGCGAAATACATTGCGCTGCCAATAGTGCCGAAAGCGCCAATAGGTCGGCAACCGATCTCACGGCGAGGGCTATTGGCACTAATGGCGCTATTGGCAACGAGGAGAAAGGGCATGGGACAAAGTCTCAGTCTGTCTTTTCGTCTTGCGACACGGACGCGCTCCCGGCCACACGGTGCTCAACTTGCGGCAGTGGACTTTGGTGGCGAGCTTCAGTCCTATCTGGCGGTCCGGGACCCTGGCGTTGCCGAGATTGTGCAAAACCCGATCCGGCGGACTGGCTCGACGCGTGTGCCGTGCCGAGGGGATCAGGTGGGGTAAACTTGTTGGCGCCACTGGTAGACGACTTTCTGTGCGGAGCTGACGACCACAAGATCTACACCAGCTGACGAGCCAAGCAGCCTCATGAGCGTGTTCGCCTGTTCCAAGTGAGCGCCTAGCGGCGCAGATCGACCATTTTCCATTCAATGCACTCGCCAGCCAAATCGTAGAGAACGGTCTGTCCATCAATAATACTGACGATTCCAAACCGAGGCTCAGCTGACCTCCATCTGGTTGCACATTCTTTCGTTCTCTGCGCAAGCCACTGATATTCGGGGTGCCTACCGTTAAAACCGCGAACAAAATCCCGCGGATGATTGCTGTAGATCAGGATGTCATGCTTTCGCGCTGGCCTATAGATTTTGATCTTCTCGACCTTGGCATCAATCGCCGAGATAACCGCGTCAACCCATTCTCGTTCCGGTATGTCGCCGATCAGTCCATCATCCAGCGATGCCTCCAAGTCGCGTTCACGCTCAAATCTCGTGAGAAACTTTTGGAAATCCTGTGTCGTAGCTTCGGTCACTTCTAATCCGGTCCTTTCGCCGCGCGAGCTAATGATGAAATCGGGGCTTTCTCCCATCTCTACAGCAATGGGATAGCCACAGCGGCGATTGGCAGCTAAGGTTGCTAGATACCTCCGAAGGCAGAATAGCTCCTTATCAGACTTGCTACGCTTATACACTCCTGTGCGCGGCCCGACGCGCTGCCCTAAATTCCGAAGATGCCGGATCAACGATCTACGATCATTCGCCATGAGCACGAATTCAGTGCTTTGCATTCGATCCTGTCGGCTGCTCGGTGGGACTTTGTATCAGAAGATTGCCGCAAAATCTCGATCTGCGCAGAAATGCTGAGCCGAGACCGCTAATGGCGGGCCCATTGGCGGGATCCTGCGACGACATGGCTTTGTCCAGCAAGAGATCAGCGACGATCTTCTTCAGCTTGTCACTCTCCTTCTCCAACTGCTTCAATCGCTTTATCTCCGATGGCATCGGTCCCGTATAGGGCGTGCGCCGAAGCGGTGCGCTAGTTGGTGGGTCGGATCGTACGGCATGGCGGGCCTTGGATCAATATGCCGTGTATCCAACGCACGACGAAGGCGTTATTCAGCCTGACGGATCAATCGATGGGAAGGTGCTCGATTGATACACATCGCATTACGCCCGCGCCTGTCAGAACGACCGGCACTTTCGGGGATATGAGAACGGCGTTGTTAGGTTGGCGCTCATTTACAGGGAAAGGCATCCTGCAAAGCAACCATCGCAATAACACCCGCAGGCAAGTTCAGGCGTTCCGGGTGCTTCTGGGCGTAATTTATGACGACCTTTGTAAGTTGTGTGAGCGTCGTATTAGGCGGAGGGCACGAATGTAAAGGACCAAGATTGTCGAAACCAAAGTACGCTAAAAGCTGCTGCGTAGCACCCATAAAGCCCCAGCAGACGTATGCGTCGTATTTGGGTGGTAAGAAAACGGTATCACCCCGCATCTGAAGCCCTTGATCCATAATCTCGCAGGCCCGCAGAAGCTGCTCTCCATTTTCAATGGTCTGCGCCGATGAGGAGTCAATTAGTGCTGAGAGCAAAAGTGAGGCACTAGCAACCGCAATGTTTTTCATAGTGGGTGATTTAGCAATAAGAAGGGCGTTCGTGAAGGCAGCGCGCAACGAAGTCTTCCTCACCCTCATATTTGTAGCTTTGTGGTTAGCCCTGCAGTGACAGCCTACCCGTCGGCTGCGAAAATCACCGCCCGACGCTACGAACACTCTAATTCAGCGTAGTCTATCAGGCGCAAAGCACCCCGGAAGTGCGTTGCGGTCCGATAAGCGCGATTAGGTGCTTGGTTCGCGGCTCTCTATTCTGGAACCGTTGGCGCGGGAGGCTGATAATGTGGGGAAACGTTGTGGGCGTAGCCGCTGTTGGGATACTTTTAGCCGGCTGCCATGATCGCAGTGACGCTCAGAAGGAACGGGATGAACGTCGCCGGACTGACATCGCGCTAATAGATGAGCCTGAGCGAGCAGTTTCCGAGTTTGTTTCGCGGCTGCAGCACGAGGTACCGAAGACAGGACGGGCTCGTATATGTCGAGGAGCCTTTGGTGCAAACGACCCACGTTTTCCCGCCGCAGGTGATCTGGCATCTTCAATGCGGCGAACTCGGTATCTCAGTGTCGTTTGGTGGCTCTGGCGAGGAGGACAGTGCCGGCGTTGAAGTGATGCTGACCTCGACACAAGTCCCATTGGACAAATGCAGGAGTTTCTGCCGCCCATTGCGCTGGCGCTCATCCAGATCGGCGGCAGGTGGCGATGAGCAGTAAAATGCCGGCAAGCCACGCGCTTGACTGCCTCATTGCTGTTATCAATTCGGCAGCGCGTTCGGACTATTGAGTGGGTTGATGAGAGAGGCTGTAGCCTATTCCCCTTTGCAAGTCGCTAATTACCGTGTCTCTTTGCGTTGAATGTGGGCTCACTCACGTTCTTTGAGGAGCCTGCATACGTAGATATTGCAATCGCAGGCAGTTGCAAAAAGTCGGCCGCACTTGCGATCTCCGGCAGGCAGTGCACGACGTGGGTGCAAATGTACAGCGCCGCAGACCGATGATACTCCAAACACCGCAGACGTGCGCGCGAACACGGGAGGTCGCGTCGAGCGCGGTATCATAGGATATCCTCCGGAACCGGCCATTTGTTGTGGTATAACGGTTGATCGGCGCGGCTGGGTTGGACGTCCCGGCTACGATATTTCCCCAGCAACCAGAAAGGGATGCCATGACGATTAATACGGCTTGCATCAAGACGCCTGAGGCCGCAATCAAAGCGCCACTACGGTTGGCGGCTGGCTCGGCCTAGCGGCGCAAACGCCAATTGGTGCATGGCTTGATCGGACTAACGGAAGCGAGGGCGGATCGCTCTGGGCCCTCCTGGTCCTGGCCGCTCGGTGGCTCCGATCATCGCTTGGGCGCCGCGCTTTCTGGCCAGGACGATTAGCGAACAGTGCCATGCAGGCCTGGCTCAGCGGCGTTTTCGCAGCCGGCAGTAGCGGTGCTCACAGTCCTGGTCCGTGCGCGCGAGAGGTCTTGACCGCGCGTATGGGCAGGAACGCAGCGCTGGTCACGAGCCGGGAACCTCGTGGTTGCGGTCGTATCCGGTATTGCTCGCTTATCTTGTCAGTGCTGAGGCGGTTTTCCTGCAGGTGCCGCTCATTGCCGCACTCACCGCGTTCGCAGCGATGACGATCCCCCAATAAAGTAGACCTTCGGCGCGCGCGCGGACTGGAAGTGGAGAGAACCGCGATGAGGGCCGCAAGGTTGGATGAGACTGCTGCGCAGTCGCTCGTTGCTGGTATTTGGCGCGTGCAGCTTTCTGTATGAACTGGCGGATGCGCCACTGCTCACGTTGGTGGGCTAAAAACTCGGTGCCGACAACCAAGCTGACGGCCTGCGTTCTGACCTCTGCGCTGATAGTCGCATCACAGCTGGGCATGCCGGCGGCATCAATCCTGGTTGGGAAGCGTGCTGATGGGCTCGGCCACCGTTGGCTCATGGCGGCAGGTTGCGCGATGCTGCCGGTGCAGGCAGTCGTCACCGCGCTGCTGAGTAGCGCGCCCGACCTCATCGCGCTTCAGATATTCGGCGGCATCGGCACAGGCTTGTTCGCTGCACTGACGCCTATCTGGCTGGCGGATGTGACGCGCGGAGCGGGCATTACAATCTCGCACAGGGCATCATGGCAACACTGCGGGGGTTAGGCGTAACGAGCAGTAGTCTGCTCAGCGAAGTTATAGCCGAACATGTGAGCTATGGTGCGGCGTATGTAGGTTGCGGCGTCATCGGGCTTGCCGCGGCTGTTTTGTTCTGGTTCGGCCTACCGAAACGGCAGGCCATCGCTTATAGTCGCAAATCCCGCGTCCATCCTGCCGGCGAGGCACGTCGCGAGCGAGAGCGAGTTCAGTCCTCGCTTGGTCCACCGACTTTACCGCCAGGGTTTCGCACGTGCATATCTCGCGCTCGAGCGCTGAGCTGACCCCACGCGCACTCAACCCGAGGCGAGCCGCCGGGATTGCCGCTGCAGGCATAGCGAAGGCAGAGAGAGACGCACCGGCGGGGTCTATGCGATGCCCGAACTTCCTCCGAAAGGCGTTTGGCCGCCTAGACAGAACTGTATGCGGGCATCGAGACGTTTTAGCCATGCGCAGCTTCGGCACGCCAACAGATTAATGAAGAATTAATGACAGTTTCGCGCCGAGCGGCCGGATTCCCCCTTACGGAATGAGTGATTAGACTGAGTTCAGGTTGGGGCAGCGCCAGATGACCGAGACAGTATATTGCACCGGAACTGTCGTTCGATTATTCCGAAGTCCATGTAGATGAGGGCGAGATGCCCCTGCGTGCTGCGAGGGGCATAGTTTACGCCATGGTTCTTTCGGCTGGCCTTTGGGGCTTAATCGCGACGGTCTGCTGCGTGGGGTAGCAAAGACGCTGCGCCTTCGTCGCATTCGCTGCCGAGTGGATGCGACATGGCACGAAATGTATGCCCGTTCCTGAGGCGCCTTGAAGGACGCAGGGGTAGAATCTGACGCGGCCCACGTCGTGCCTTTGCCCCCGCGTACGGCGTATCCTCCTCGTGGCCGATCCGCTGGCTCCCAATCGATGGGCGCTCTCCGGCCACCACTGGGCCGCGATGATGCGCGAACAGTCGGCGGCGAGACTCGAATATCCGCGCCATCTGCGCTGCTGTCTTCCTTCCTGAGATCACCGCTTCGGCAATCTCGCGGCGCTTGGCGTGGTCCAGCTTCTTGCGGCGGCCGCCGATGCGGCCCTCAGCCCGGGCAGCCGCAAGGCCAGCAGAAGTTCGCTCCCGGATCATGGCGCGTTCGAATTCGGCGAACGCACCCACCGTCTCCGTCACCATCCGTTGCCCGCGCCGGTCGAAGCGCGCTGGCGGGCCGTTCGCCGCCGTTCCGTTCTGGCCTTGTATCCCCCAATGACGCTTGGGCGTCATGTGCCGCCGGCGCACCATGTGGGGCACATCGTCTCGGCTGCACGCCTCGGCGCGTGTGCTGCCGGTGTTATGGTTGCTTTTGCGGTGACGACGACAAACGGGCGAGGTGCGCACGATCGCGTCGTGCCTGAAGGGGGCCGCGCCTCCCGTTATACCGCCCAAGCCGGCGCAACGACGTCCTTACAAGGTAGCGGCCCATGAGTTCAATCCCAGAAAAATATTGACGTTTGATAGCGTGCCGTCCGCCCTCTATACGCTTAGCGCAAAAGCAGCGGAGATGATCATGGCGAACCGGCGAGAGCTATATCGCAGCGCCAACGGTGATTCCTGGTTTCTAGGGCGCGAGCCGCAGACCGGCAATGCGTTTGTTATCCATCAACCGAACGCCCCCTCTGGAGCTCGGCTGTCCCCCATCGAAGTCGCAGCGTTCCTGAGCGCTGAGACGAAAGGTCCAGAACATCAGGCGCTATTACGTCTTATAGGAACGCTGGTAGAGGTTCCCCCATTTGCCGACCGGACCCAAGGGGCAAAAGTGCCCGCCGACGCGATCGGCGACGTCATGCGGATCGCGACTGGCGGGGAGCCCGACGACAGGGAAGACGCTCTTTCCAAGCCTGTGGCTTAACTGGCAAGTTGGGGGGCGCGGCACGGGCACTAAATCCGACGCCGGATGAGCGGACGGAGAACGATGCCATCGGGTTGCCTGACCAGCAATTCGGTGCAAGCCGGTTGATCCAGATCAATGTAAGGGGCCAAAGTCTGGGGCGGAAGATTGAGCGGGGCGGTACGCGAGCAAGCCGGTGCTACTGGCGATACTCAGCAGCGAGCTTATCTTGATCGGACCCTGCTGGACCGATCCAACCTCAGGGCCGCAAGGCTACAATCGCCGCACGAAATGTATGCTGTGGTGTAGGCTGACGAATGATTGCCGCCTAAGCCATTGAAATGGCTCACGCTGCGGCGGACATATGTTCCGCCGAACCACCAAAAACGGCTTCGATCACGGCTACCGATCTTCAGCTTGCTGCATATCATCCGAGAGCCCCGTTCCCCGGTAAGGCGCAAGCACATCCACAATGGGCGCCACAAATGGAGCCGGCGGTAGCGGTGCCGCCACGGCACGCCGAGACACCGCACGCGTATACGCGATGTCCTCCCGTACAGCCGGAGGCAGGCTCGCCGTGGAGACGCTGTCTACGGGCGACGCAGACCTACCGCGCGGCGGCACCACTTCGTCGGCCGGCCGAAATCCGTCTGCCCTTGCGAGGGCCTCAGCTTCCTTCATTCCTTCCGAGACCTCCCGCAAAAAAGCTTCAATGTCATCGCACGGATGCCCCGTTCGGGCTTGCGACAATCTCGCGTAATGCGCGTCGTATGATCGGCGATGCGCCTCGTGGGCGGCAACCCAAGCCTCAGGATTGACTGACGCAGCCGCCGTCTCCGCATGCATACGCTTGACGATCTCTTCGATCGGCTCGCGACTGTCATGCGGCACCTCAGCGGCCATTCGATCGCGTCTCTCCAGCAGGCCGTGCAGTTCCGCACGCTCGTCGGGCGAAAGTCCCGGGAGCGCAGTTTCGATCTCAGCCGTCGATAACCGTAACGGCACCGCGTAGGCCCTTCTGCAGTAGCTCAGTGATACGGCGATCTAGCTCTGCCGGACTCGCTGGCGGCGTGACATCTCGCACGAGCGTGGCGCCGAGCGCGGGCGTCTCAAAACGTATAGCCTTGCTGGCGGCGTCAATCCGCACCTCCAGCGGCAGCGTCTGCGTCCGGTACACCATCTGTAGGAGCGCCAGAGCGTTGCCCTGAAAGGCTTCCGGTGTTTCGGTCTCAAAGCGCTCGATGACGGCACGCGAAGCTTCGCGCCTGGCCTTTGTATTCCCGTTCTGAGAGCCTCTTGGCCTCCCAGCACCTTCGCGACGACCGCCCCAGTTGCTCATGATGTATATCTGTTTGTTATGACGCAGATAATCTAGAATTCTCGAAATCCGAATTCAAGTCGAATTTTCGCAATTCTTCGGGGCGGCCGCTTGCGAAGCCCGACTGGCTGAACGCGATCAAAACCGGAGGCCGGCTCATCGGATCAACGAACATCTAAAAAGGTGGTTTAGTCCCAAAGTCGCGGCAGAGCAATTCGCAGTTGAAGCTCATCCTGCAAGCCTTGGCGGGGGTCGCACAGGCCCCGTAAACAAGTTCGACCCAGAAGCTCCCGGATGACCCGTCCTCATTAGCGGTCCTGCCTAGAACGTCTCTCGATCCCCGGATCGCCCATAGTGCATTCAATTTGCTGCCATTGCCGGACAGTTTGACTTCAACTGTGCGGAGCATAATGAGCTGGCCTGGCGGCAATGAAGCGTCCTAAATCGTCGCGTACAGTCGCTGGTAATTGGTGATCATCTAGGCGACCCGCGGTAAGCTGAAATACTCTATCTGCAAATTTTCCCAGCTCTCTGGCATGCGGCAGACGGCCCGGAGGGGCGACTAGAAACCGTCTAACTCCGGGGAATTTCTCCCGAAGATAGCGAAAGGTAGGAATCTGATCACTGTCAGCGGTCACAAAAAACATCTTGGCCGCGTTGTTATGATGAGCATCAGACAATGCCTGCACGGCTATGTTAACATCTGTCTGCTTCTCTTCATGAAACCTACAGTATCGTTCTTTCGTGCGACAAAATCTGGTCACGCGATCGAATTTCGATTGATGGGTGAGTACCCCGCATTTTTTAAGGGCTTTAATGTACGCGAGATGCCGCCGACGTTTGTTAACGTCCCATGTATTTAGGGCGGTGAAGAAATTAACGGCCGTCAGCAGATCTCCCTCGAGCAAATATGAAGCGGCAAGCGAGTGTAGGTCGCACCATTTCAGGATCGGACGCTCAAGCGCCGATATCGCGTGATACAGATTGAAGCCGTCGATGTACCAAAATACTCGACGTGAAAAAGGGGCCGACCCCGATCCTGGAACCGACCCCTTATCCGTTAGTCCTGCCCAACGGGAAGACTTCTATTATTTAACATGGGCTAGCGAAACTTTCAAGCAGCTTGAGGGCACTGGCATGTTCCGACGGTTAGATAACGATTTCAACCTTCAAGGCTAATGATCGCACGCCTAACCGCTCTCCACCTTCGCCCTCCCTGCCCTCGCTTGTCGCAGTAGTGAAGCAACCGCCCGCCGCTCCGCCACCGCCTCATTCGTATGCACCCCGTTCTTGTATGCCCCATTGCGGTGTCCCTTTGGCCCTCCACCGCGAGCACCGTGAAACCGGCAAACCCTCCAGCCCGTGACGGCGGGGGCTCGACAGCGCTGCTTGGTCCGTTTTGAAGTAGCGGTGCATCGCGGCGCGGCGTGCATTGCGGCTACCGACTTCATGGGGCTGCCTCCCCGTTTCGGCCACCCCCCGGTTTCCGTGCTCCTGCAGACACGCTTCCCACGATCGCCTGCCCACCCTCGTTGACCGTGACGTGCTGCACTGTCACTCGCTGCTCCCCTCCCGTCCTGTAGCGTTTCAGCGCCTCCAACTGCCCGGCGTATGTCCGTGCGAGTTTGTTGAACGCATTCACCGCACTATCCTGCTGCCCGACGTTCTCGACGTGGTTAATTCGCCGCGCGAATTTCATCGTGGCCAAATGTACTGCGGCCATCTGCGCGGCTAGCATTGCCTCTGCCTCGTCCTGCGGCTGGATCGCACGGACCATCGCCAGCGCCGCGTTCAAGCCTTGCTCGTCCGCATTGCTACCTGTGGACGTCACGTTGATAAGTTGGCTTAGCAGTGCGTTGTAGAACGTCAAGTCTGTCACACCGAGGGACTGCATCAGCAGCGTCTGACCTATCGTCTGCACGGGATGATCCATTGCGATGTGCACTACGCCAGCCTTGCTGGTAACCGTCACTTTTGGGGCAGTCGGTTTCTGCTTTCTTCGCTCGACGTGAGCAAGGACCTGGGTACGCTCCTCAGGCTTTAGCTCGTAGTCGGTCGCCACGTCCGTGCCGGTCTCGCGCTTCAAATCAGTAGTTTCCATCGCCACACATCCTTCCGGCCTTTTCGAGCAACTATCTCAGGATCGTCTCCTCTTCCGACGCGGTTGCCCGGACAGATCGGGACAGCGAAGGATATATCCCGCACCTCGAGATGCGCGTGCATCATGCCTATTAAATATCCAGCTACTCATTTGCTGTCAGAATCCATCTAAACGTGCGCCCCAAGCTTCGTCTTCGTAGGTGGCTTGGCACTACGTCCGATGCAAGGTGGCTGCATCGGTGCATGTATCGGACGCCTCTGACCTAAACGCTGCGGGACAGCCAATTTGACACGCTCTCCGCGTAAGCAATGGCAAGGCATCTGGATCTTCACCAGACGATGGATCGCTACCCCCTCCACCATCCCCGTGACGCACATGACGGACATGACGCACTCGCCAATAGAGCCCATGAGTGGTACTCTACCCTTTGAATTTTTTTGTATCACTGCTTCGCAGCCACAGCCTTAGTAGAGAAGTGCGTCATGTGCGTCATGCGTCATTCAGCCGAACCCACGGGCGGACGGACCCAGATCTTTTACCGCGCGTCCACCCAAGTCGTTCCCAGAGCGGCTGAGATACGACGCTGATCTGCGGTTCCGATCCTGTGCGGGTCCATGAATAGAGCGTGTCGTGCGACACTCAGCACCGTCACAGGCTCGCCCACCGGCTGGGTCGCCAGCCATTCAGAAATTGCCTGTTCCCACGCGTCCGCTTCATAGCGCGCATCCTGCTCAGGCAAGATGTGGTTCATCTCGAAGTTCCGATCAGGCCACCAATTCGCACCGTCCTTGTAGAGCTGAACAGCCTCAGCAAAGAGCTGGTCCCGGTTTTGCGCGAGGGATTCAATATTAACGCGACCCACTTTGACCGGCCAAAAACGCCGCCCGCCGGTCTCGTCACGCAGATAGACCTGCTTATTTGTTGTGCCAATGAACACGCACTGACGCGGCTCAATGACCTCCTTTCGACCATAACTTGGGCGATACCGTTCTTCGTTGCGCGTTATGAATGCCTTCAGCGCAGCAGCCTCGGCTTTGTCTAGCGCTGACAGTTCGGCAACCTCGATCAACCACTTTCCATTGAGGTGCTGTGATGCGTCCTTGCCTAGGCGGATATCCGGTAGACTATCGGAATACCATCGGCCACCAAGAAGTCCACACGCGGTGGATTTTCCCACACCTTGCGGACCTTCCAGCACGAGCATGTAATCGGCCTTGCATCCAGGGGAGTAAATTCGCGCCACCATTGCGATCATGAACAACTTGCCAATGCCGCTCACATAGACGCTCGCCTCAGCACCGAGATGAGTGGAGAGCCAACTGTCGAGCCGTTTCTCACCGTCCCAGCATAAACCGTCCAAGTAGTCACGCACGGGATGAAACGCGCATTCTCGTGCGCGTAAATCTACCGCCTGGTGTGTTGTGTCTTTCGTCACTGCCGGGAGGCCAGCGAGTTGCAGCCGCTCCTGAACGGCGGTCACATCGGAGTCCGTCAACGGCCGAGGCAGATCACCCGCAGCGTCACCGGGTATTGGCCTGACCAGAAGTGGCGCCCGTAGCATCTCATCATAGGCGAATAGATCGTTAAGCTCAGGCGCCTTCCGTAATGCCAAGAGAGCGTTGGCAAGGTTTGATCGCGGGTGGCCGTCACGGTTGAGTTGGGCCTCTGCCAGCCATCCAGAATTGCCGGCGCGCTCCCAGATGCGCCGCAGTTCTCGTCCATCGTTGGCGTCACCTTTTTCTCGACACCAATCGGCGGTTCGTGGGTCATCGCGGAGCGTTCGTGTTACTTCTTCGAGTGACTTGCCCTGCTGGCGAAGTTCGGCGCCAAGGCGAAACGCGACGGCGAAGCGGGACTGATCGCGTGACTTAGTTCTTGTGTTCAACGAACCAGGCGGACTGGCCGCCTTGAATGCGGCTCCAATCCTGAACAAGGACTCCAGGTCCTCCAACGTAAGCTGCCGGAGATGGTGGGGGGAGTGCGGGAGTGCCTGATCAGTGACGGCAAAGTATCGGTTGCCCAAGTGGATCTCGATCGCCGGTGTTTTTTTTTTTTTTCTTTTCGGCCATGCTTCGATCTGATGTAGCGGTGCTGAGCTGCCATCGTCGTTGCTCGAGAGCACGCGCCGATCAGGCGGATAATGGCCTTCGTTGGGGAAGATGCCGACGACTCGGCGCGGCGTTTGACTTCTTTGTTGAGCCGTTCCAGCGGGTTCGTGCTGTGCATTTGCTGCTGTGCTGCTCTAGGAATCGAGATACGACGGCACGTCGACCTCGCTCTCGTCGATGAAGCGCGAGCTTCGGCCATTTCGCCCGCAGTTGGTCGGCGACATGGCGCAGCGTCGCGCTCGCCTGCGCGCGATCGGGTGCAGAAAGCCTGGCGCAGCGCGCGCCACCATGCTCTGCTGCGTCTTGGGCACATAGGCGAGCGCGTTGCGCATCCAATGCACGCTGCAGCGCTGCCCAGCCGCCGCCGACCCGACGGATCGCTGTCTTCAGCCCCTCGTGCGCATCGGATATCACCAGCTTCACCCCGCGCAGTCCGCGCCGCGTCAGGCTCTTCAGAAAGTCGACCAAAACGTCTCAGCTTCCGACGGTCCAACATGCAGGCCGACAATCTCGCGCTGGCCCTCAGTGTTGCGGCCACTGCGATTATGCCGCGACCGAGACGATGCGTCCGCCCTCGCGCTGCTTCAGGTAGGTCGCGTCGAGCCACAGATAGGCCATCGCCGGCAAGCGGGCGGTCGAGGAACGCATGCACGCGCTCGTCGATCTCCTTGCACAGCTTCTGACCCTGCGCTTGCTGATGCCCGACAGCCCCATCGCCTGCACCAGATCGTCAACCCGCCGGGTCGAGACGCCGCCGATCCAGGCCTCCTGATCACCGCGATCAGCGCCTTCTCCGAGCTCTTGCGCGCTTCCAGAACGGGGGAAATAGCTCCCCTGCCGCAATTTCGGGATGCGTAGCTGCAGGCGCCCAGCCGGGTGTCGAGCGTGCGGTCGCGGTGACCGTTGCGCCAGGTCGTACGATCGCCGTGCGCTCGTAACGACCGGCGCCGATCAGTCCTCCACATCCGTCTCCATCAGCAATTGCAGCACCGCCTCAGCCACGCTCACAGAAAATCTCCATCACCAGCCTTCTCCAGCAGCTCGGCCAACACCAATCTCTCCTCGGTCATCGGGTCCTCTCGCGCTCAGGTTGAAGTCTCACAACTCCATCTTAGCCCTCCGACCCGATGGCCACCTCAACTCGTCCGGGAAATTCCACCACCCCGATGGTCACCTTCGCCAGATTTCCACTGCCGCCCCCATGCGGCTTTACGCTGTGCGCCGTTGCCGGGATCAATGAGTTTCCGTGCGCGTAGGACGGCGAGGGCTGCTGAGGGATAGGTGAAGAATACCTTTGCGCCCGTAAGGCTCGGCGAAGTTTCGGCGTAGCTCTGGAGCAGGTGGACGACTTCAACGGCCCATGTAGCCAACGGCCCGCCGGGCCCGCAGCACGAATTTAGATCAACGCCACCCAAGCTGACACCACCGCCGAGTTCGCCAAGCTCAATTCCCACCCCACCTTGACCGTGAAGGCGTGGAAGCCGTTCAGCCATTGCCTCGGCCTGAGCTCGCGTTCCCCAAGTTCGTGGGGTGTCGGCACGCGCCTTCGCGCCGCTGGGTGAGTACGGAACCTTCGTCGGCTTACCGTTCGGCCGATCCTCTGTCTGCCAGGCAACCCATCGTGGAGCTGTAGCAAGAGCGCTCAGGGTGACAGGCACCTCCAGAGCGCCGGGAGCCGTTTGAGACGACGCGACTTCGTCGGCCGCGCAGCCCGATGGTTCCAAAGTCCCGGCGGCATTCAGTCCGACACCAATCAAGCTGCTGCTCGATGGCGGCGGGCTGACTGTGTGTGAGCGGAGACTATCCATCGGGATTAGCATCGGTGTGCAGCTCTTCATCGGCTGGTCCGTTCGACCAGTGCGGCAGCCGTAGGCAGATATCCGACTCGATGCCGTGTGAGGCACCAGCCAGGATGATGCACCGCGCCCCCTGGAGCGCGTCAGGAAGCCGCCTGAGGGCCACGGCGGCGCAATCCAACATGTCAGCCTCCGGAACGCCCTCGGGCCGTTCTACGCCTTCCACGTCCACGGCAAGCCATGACCGAGGCATGGCGCGTAGTGTCGGCACATCACCTGTCTCTGCATCCTCGTAAAGCAGCCGGCGGACCTGGCGAACACGCGTCTCATCGGCAACTTCGCCGCGCACGACAGCGCAGTCTGGCCTGTGCAGGAGATGCTGCAGGAGTTGGTGCAAGCCATCCAGATTGGTGACCGGCACCGTGAACAGATCGAAGCGCTTGGCATCGTCGTAGGCGACGATCGTTCCATCCATGCGAATCAGCTTGGCCAACCGCCGTCCGTGCGCGCGGATGACCGTCAGCGTTTCTGTCGTGCTCATCGTTGTCGTCCAGCTAAGCCACGGCCCTGGGCGGCCGGATCTCCGCTGACGGGCAAGACGTCAGGTAGTCGCGGACTGTCTTCAGATCGACAAGTGTCGCACTGCCGACCTTTACGAACCGGATCAATCCATCACCGGCGAGCAGATACAGGCGGCTGCGCGAGAGGCCGTAGCGACGGCAGGCTTCTGGAATGCGAGCGTATTCGGGAGCGGTGTCGTTGGAAGTCACTGTAATGCCTTTGCGTGTTGTAAGACGCAAAGGGATTTAGCGGTTCTGAATTCCGGAAAAATGGGGGGGTTTTACCGAATCTTTGGGCCAGATTGCCACTACTTATACCAGGTCCTGCTGATGGTGACTCACGGAGGGGATTCCCCGACGCGGTGTTGATGTGATTTATAAGCTGGCGGACGGAGGAGGTTCGCCATGGGTCAGCCGATCGCGTTGAGGCAGGATTACGATGCGGCGCGGCTGCGTCGGATTTGCCGCGAGAGCGACGATGCGAACCAGGTTCGACGGCTGTTGGCACTGGCGATGATTTATGAGGGAGGCAGCCGCACAGAGGCGGCCGAAGCCGGCGGCGTCACGCTGCAGGTGGTGCGCGATTGGGTGCTCCGGTTCAATGCGCACGGCCCGGAGGGCTGATCGACCGCAAAGCCCCTGGCCAGCCATCGCGACTGAACGACGAACATCGTGCCGCGCTGGTGGCCATGGTGGAGAACGGTCCGATCCCGGCGGTGCATGAGGTGGTTCGCTGGCGGATCATCGACCTCTGCCAGTGGCTCTGGGAGGAATACGAGATCACCGTGTCGAAGCAGACGCTGAGCCGCGAGCTGCGAGCGATGGGCTATCGCAAGTTGTCGGCGCGCCCACGTCATCACGCCCAGGCGGCTGGCGCCGTCGAGGCTTTCAAAACGTATGGCCCGCCCCGTCTGCAAGTGATTTCTGCGATCTGATCTGATCAGTCTGCGTCAACGTATTCGGCCTGTGAGCATAGCTCTGGCCAAGATGGAGATCCGCGCGTCCCAGTCCTCATAAAAACTACGGCGTCAGAGCGCCATTTTTAAAGCCAGGTTTCCAGAACGCCGGTCGACTGTCAGGCCATCTTGCTTCCACCACCAGCAGATATCAGTGACTGAGCAGCACCCAGTGCCGCTCGGCCAATCTCCGTTACGCCACCGCCGTGACGGCCGCGGCGTTGAACTCTTCGCCTCGCCGCAGCACGACCCACACGATCCGTGCCAACTTGTTCGCCAGCGCGACCACGGCGGCATTCTTGTGCATGCGCTGCATCAGCCCACGTAGCCATCCACCAAGAGGCGTGGCACTCGTCGCGAGCGATGGCAGAGCGGCCCGGGCGCCATGGATCAGCAGCTTGCGCAGATATTTGTTGCCACGTTTGGTGATTCCGACCAGATGCGGCTTGCCGCCGGTCGTGATCTGGCGTGGCACCAGCCCAAGCCACGCCGCAAGATCACGTCCACGAGCGAAGGTTCGGCCGTTGCCGATCGCGGCGAGCAATGCCGTTGCATTCAACACGCCGATGCCGGGGATAGTGGCCAGGCGCCGCGCGTCCGGATCGCTTCGGGCATATGCAGCGAACTCGTTGTCGAAGACGGCAATCCGCCGATCAAGCTCGAGCCACTCCGCGCGCATATCGTCGATCAACTGGCGGATCCGTGGACTGAGCGAATGGTCGCTGTCCGACACCCTCATTGCTTCCAAATGCTGCTCGAGCTTGCGACGGCCCTGGGGAACGGTGATGCCACGTTCCAGCAGCACGGCACGCAGCTGGTTGATCAGTGCCGTGCGCTCACCAACAAGCCGGTCACGCGCACGGTGCAGCGTCTGTACATCGAGCTGGGACTCGCTCTTCAGCTCGACAAACCGCATGGTCGGCCGCGTCGCCGCCTCGGCAATCGCCTCGGCATCGCGATCGTCGTTCTTCTGCGCCTTCACGTAGGGCCGAACATATTCCGGTGACATCAAACGTACCTGGTGCCCCTGGGCGGCCAACACACGGCCGAGATGGTGCGCACCACAGCACGCCTCCATCGCCACGATGCAGGCAGGCAGCTTCTCCGTGAACGCCGCAATGCTCTCCGGCCGCATCCGGCGTCGTTTGATCACCGCCCCAGTGCTGCCCAGACCCGCGACGCTGCAGCTGTTCTTGCCCAGGTCGATCCCGAGAACCGCGATCTGCATCGATCAGAACTCCTTCCCCTCCGATTGCCCTGACAGCTTACGCTGCCGAGATGGAGGGGCGGGCCATCCCATAAAAACTGGCCTGCGACAGTGGCGACGATCGCGCGCCGGCGTGGCCTCGATCCCGGCGACATAGAGATCTGGTTCGGCGACGAAGCCAGGATCGGCCAGAAGAACAAGATCACCCGTCGCTGGGCGAGGCGCGGCAGCCGTCCGTCAGCCCCGTCTGACCAGCGGACCGTATCCACCTACATCTTCGGCGCCATCTGCCCCAAGGAAGGCAAGGCCGTCGGACTGATCCTGCCCTGGTGCAACACCGCGACGATGAACCTGCATCTCGCGGCGATCTCCGCCGACGTGGCCCCGGGCGACATGCCGCTGCTGTTGCTCGACCAGGCCGGTTGGCACCTCTCGCACAAGCTCGTGGTGCCGCACAACATCACCATCGTGCCGCTGCCGCCGAAGTGCCCCGAGCTGAACCCGCAGGAGAACGTCTGGCAGTTCATGCGCGACAACTGGCTGTCCAACCGCGTGTTCGACAACGGCAATGCTCTGCTCGATCACTGCTGCGACGCATGGAACAAGCTGGAAGCTCAGCCTTGGACCATCATGTCCATCGGCATGCGCGATTGGGCACATCGGTTCTAATGGGCACATCGGTTCTAATCAGTGAGCCTTGGTATTACACCTGCACCGCGCCAGGGCGTGCCTAAACCGCCGCCGCCATCTCTCGCGGCACGCTGGCAAACGCGGCTGGCAGCTCAGGGCCTGTGGGCTCGCCCAGCGTTCGTCACAACAATCTTCGCAGCGTCCTTCCGCAGCTCATCGGAACGAGATACGGCTGTCGCGATGGCCATGCACACTATCCGTCGGTTTCACCCTTGCGGTTGCCGGAACTCGCGCCCGCGGAACTACCGGGCATCACCCCCCAGAAACCGCCGATGCGCGCCTCAACCAGATATTGTTTTGCCAACGCCTTTGCTTGCTTCTGATCCGGAAGCGGGCCCGCGGAAGCGCGGCGCTTCTTCAACCGACGGAAGACCTCTGCCCCGATCTCTGACTTCGCCGTCCCGATCTCGTCGCGCCAAGCGAGCACAGTCTTTGCCGTAATGGGCTTCCGTTCGGTTGTCTGAAGTCCAAGCTTGTGGGCTTGCTGGGCAACGTATCGGCCAGCCTCTTGTCGGGTAATGAAGGATATCAGCACCTCAACACCCATCGCCGCAGCGGCTCTTCATTCCATCATACGCTGGTCTGTTGGTCGTCCTGCGGACGCGGCTCTGTCGAAGAAGAGTGCGTGGCTTGCCACGGTGGCGGCGGTCATGGAGGGCATTCACGATGATGGCGAGCGGATTTGTAATTCCCGAGTCCATCACGGCCTGATCGGCATGTAAAAACTCGATCACCGAGGCCAGCGCATACTCCGTAATCGCCAGCATCACCCTCTTCACGTTCGAGCAGTTGCTGGCAACCTGCCAGCTCGGCGATGAGCGTCTCGTATCGCGCGCTGGAGGGCCGTCGTATGGGCCCCAAACTCTTGCCGTCTCGACTTAGGATCATTGATAGCTCCCAGAGCCAGCCCAGCGCGCAAGGGCGCCAATGGGTTACGCAATGAACCGGTTTCCAGGTTCTTTGCCTAGTCTCCCGGTAATCCAAGACTACGCTTGTTATGCTGCCGTGCCATGAGGTCGCCGAGTCATGAACATTGTTAAGCACAGCCACAAGGCGCCCGTCATGGCTGAAGGCAAGCTCGGTTGGATGCTGCGCCGACTATAGCCTATGCCGATTCCCATTTCACGTAGTGACCCCCGACATCCCCTGCTGTCTCACGCTGTCCACCCAGAATTATGGGTATTACATGGGTATACATATGTGTAACTCTTCCATAAGTATATGACATAACACTATATTATAGCTAACTATGACAGCAGGTTGGTCTGGCCAGCGATAGACGTGATCAGCCCGACCACATCGCCGATCTTTTGCGCGCCATCGGCAAGGGCACGCACGATCGAGTCGGTGCGGCGTGCCTCATCGACCGCCTTGCCTGTCATCCTGGTGGAGTCCGATACTTGGCGGCCGATTTCATGGATCGAGCCCGCCAGCTCTTCCGCGGCGGCTGCCACCGTCTGCACCCCGGCGCTCGCTTCCTCGGCTGCCGAGGCAACGCTGGTTGCCTGGCTATTGGTCTGCTCAGCGGTCGCCGTCATCGACTGGGCTGTTGCCTCCAGCTCGGTGGAAGCCGACGAAAGCTGGCCCACCAAACCGCTCACCTGCTGCTCAAAATTCCGCACCAGAGAGCCCAGCGTCTCCGCGCGCTTCTCCTTGGCTGCACGTTCGGCTTCCTGTTCAGTGGCAAGCGCGCTCGCCTTGATCATGTTGTCCTTGAATACCTGGACAGCGCCCGCCATCCGGCCGACCTCGTCATGGCGGCCGATCGCTGGCACGGCGATGCTGGAGTTGCCGCCGGCGAGCTTGCGCATCGTGTCGGTCATGGCGACGATCGGCTTGGCGATGCCACGGGTGAGCAACCATCCGGCAATCAAGGCCACGGCAAACGCCGCGGCGGCGCCTAGCACTGTGATCCACCGGGTGGAGCTGAACGCCGCTGTCTCGGCTGCGGAGCGTGTGGCGAGCAGGCCTCTTTCGGCGCCCTCGATCTCGCCTACTTTGGCGCGGATCGCGTCCATGGAAGTCTTCCCGGCCCCACCTGCCTCCATGCTGCGCGCCTGGTCACGCTTGTCCGCCTGCCCCATGATGGCGATCTCACGTTCCGCCACCTCGTTTCGCCAGGTGGTGGCGGCGCCGTCCAACGCAGCCAAACGCTCCTGCTGGACCGGGTTATCGGACGTGAGCTGTTTGATCTTGGCGAACGCCTGCTCGTACGCGGCGCGGCCGTTGCGATATGGCTCTAGGAACTTGTTGTCGCCCGAGACAAGATAGCCACGGAGGCCAGTCTCCTGGTCGACCATGCTCGCCGCCACGGCATCGGCGGTTTCCAGCACCTGATAGGTGTGTGTGGTCCAATCGCTGCTCTGCTCGATGAAGCCGAGCTTGAGATAAGTGCCTATGCCGACCACTCCTGTGGTGAGAATCATGGCGGCGAAGGCAATTGCCAACTTGGTCGAGATGGCGAGATTGGTCAGACGCTTCATGAACGCGGCTCCGCGGACGCGGGTTGGATATTTCCGCCGGGACCATGCGCCGTTGTGTTTGCCGAACCGTTAAGTCCGGCCGGATTTGCGATGCCTTCCCCGGCGCGCGATCATGCGGGACGCTCGGGCCGGACCCGAGGCGGCACTGGCCCGAAGCTGATTGCTGGCATACATCGGCGTCGGGCTTTCTGTTCTGGCGAGGTCATCATGGTTGCTGCGTTCCCTGTCACCCGCCTGCGCCGGCTGCGGCGCACCGAGCCACTGCGCGCCCTGGTGCGCGAAACCACACTGACGTCCAGTGACCTGATCCAGCCGATCTTCGTCGAGGAAGACATCGACGAGCCGCTGCCGATCGCCGAGATGCCCGGCGTTTCACGCCTGCCCGAGCGCAAGCTGGAACGCGTGGTCGAGGGTCTGGCGCGGGATGGGGTGAAGGCTCTGATGTTGTTCGGCATCTCGCACCACAAGGATGGCTCTGGCAGCGATGCCTGGAATCGCGACGGGCTGGTGGCCCGCATGGTGCGCAAGGCCAAGCGTACTGCACCCGATCTGGTGGTGATCCCGGACATCTGCTTCTGCGAATATACCGATCATGGCCATTGCGGCGTGATCGAGCACGGGCACGTGGCCAACGACATCACCGTCGAGAATCTTGCACGCCAGGCCGTGGTCGCGGCTGATGCAGGCGCCGACATGGTGGCGCCATCCGCCATGATGGACGGCCAGGTTGCGGCGATCCGTCACGCGCTCGACGCCGGAGGACATCCCGATACGCCGGTCATGGCGTATTCAACAAAGTTCGCCTCGGCATTTTATGGGCCGTTCCGCGTTGCAGCCGGCTGTGAGTTAAAAGGCGATCGCAAGACCTATCAGCTTGATCCGGCCAACGGCCGCGAAGCACTGCGCGAATTGTTGCAGGACGAAGCGGAAGGCGCTGATATGCTGATGGTGAAGCCGGGCCTTGCGTATCTCGATGTTCTGGCGCGATTGCGCGAGCAGACGCTGCTTCCGATTGCAGTTTACCAAGTGAGCGGCGAGTACGCGATGATCAAGTTCGCCGCAGCGGCGGGAGCGTTGAACGAACAGGCAGTGGTGCGCGAGGCGCTGAGTGCGTTCAAGCGTGCGGGCGCAGATTTGATCCTGTCGTACTTCGCGCGCGAGGTGATACGCGAAGGATTCTGATCTCACGGTAAGGAAACGGTTCATGGCGACACAGAACAGACCATCGACTCCGGTCGGTCTCAATCACCTCGTGCTGAATGTGCGCAATATCGAGGAATCGCACCGGTTCTGGACCGAGATCGTCGGATTCAAACAAGTCGGCGAAATCCACGCGACGCCGCAGCGGCCAAACCCGCCGAAGATGCGCTTTTATAGCGGTGATCATGGAGGCGGCGCGATGAGCCATCATGACATCGCCATGATCGAGAATCCCAACCTGCCGCCACCGCCTGCCGAATGGACGATCCTTGGCACGCCATGCGCGATCAGCCATATCGCGATCGCCTACCCAGACCGCGAGAGCTGGCTGCGTCAGCTCACCTACCTGCAGGAGAAGGGTGTGAAGTTCGATCGCCGCACCGAACACGGTATGACGCACAGTCTGTATATCCATGACCCGAACGGCTACGGCGTGGAACTTTTGTACGAGTTGCCGCGAGAGGTTTGGGAAGGCGACATCGATGGTGCATTGAATTACGCGGTGCAGCTGCCCACGGAAGGTTCGGAGGCGCTGAATGACCGCACGGACGATGTGCCGGTGTTCAAGCAGCCCGCGACCGTGTGAGATCCGCCGTGGCCAGGTCTGCGGCGAAGCGTGACTTCGAGGTGTGGAAAGCGCGCACCGGCAAATCGTAGTGCAACGTCTCTGGATCGCGCTCGGTGCATTCGCCGGGTTGACCGCGGTGGCGATGGCGGCTTTTGCGGCGCACGGCGCCGAGGCGCTGGATCCAGCTGCCCAGCGAATGCTGCACAATGCGTTGCAGATGCACGGCTGGCACGCGTTTGCTCTGCTGGCGTGTGGATTGTGGGCCGAGCGTGGCGCGCGGCTGGCGCATGCAGCCGGGTGCGCCTTCGCTGCTGGCCTGCTGCTGTTCTGCGGTTCGGTATATGCACTGGCACTTGACGGCATTCGCCTGGCTTTGCTCGCCCCGGTCGGCGGCAGCTTGCTGATGATTGGCTGGCTACTGCTTGGGCTGTCGGCGTTCGCGCCTGTCCATAAGCGGTAGCGCGGTCTATACCCGCCGCTGATGAAACCTCCACATTCCAATCGGCACGGTGGCTCCGGCAATCGTCCGCCCTCCGACCGAGGTCCCGACCGCGGTGGCCAAGGCCAGGATCAACGTGGTCCGCGACCTCAGGGCAAGCCATTTCACGGCAAGCCCAACCCTGAGCGTCCACGCAACGACTTCCACCGTTCGCACCGTCCGCACGATCAGACTGCGCGCCACGCGCCGGATGCGCCACGCGGTGCGATCTGGCTGTACGGTCAACACGCGGTGGCCGCTGCGCTTACCAATCCGGCACGGCGCCTGCGCCGCTTGCTGTTGACCGAGGAAGCACAGCAGACCTTGACGCAACGCGTGGCACCGCCATGGCCGCTGGCGCCGGAGCAGGTGGATCGCGGCCGTCTGGACCACCTGTTGGGGCGCGACATCGCCCACCAGGGTGCAGCACTGCTGGCCGATCCGCTGGCAACACCCAGCTTGCAGTCGGCGCTGGAGCGGCAAGGTCCACTACTGGTGCTCGACCAAGTCACCGACCCGCGCAACGTCGGCGCCATTCTGCGCTCGGCCGCGGCGTTCGGTGTGGCGGCGGTGATAACACAGGACCGCAATGCGCCGGAGGAGACCGGCGCATTGGCCAAGGCCGCATCGGGAGCGTTGGAGACAATTCCACTGCTGCGCGCCGTCAACATCGCGCGCACATTGATCGCGCTGAAGGCCGCCGGGATCTGGACCGTTGGGCTGGCGGCGAGCGGAGCACCATTGTCGGGCCCGTCGCTCGCGGAGCGACGCATCGCCCTGGTGCTTGGTGCGGAAGGCGAGGGCATGCGCCGTCTTACGCGGGAAACCTGCGACGAGGTCGCCGGCCTGCGCATGCCCGGGACGATGGACAGCCTGAACGTGTCCGCTGCCGCGTCGGTGGCGCTCTATGAACTGACGAGGCGACCATGAGCTATCAGCCCGATGCCGCTGCCGCCGTGCTGCACGACGTGCGCGTGCGGCGCATGCATGTCGCGCCGCTGAGTGCCGGCATCGCGCCACGCACGGAAGCGGAAGGTGCCGCGGTGCAGCACGCACTGGCGTATCGCTTCAGTGCCGTGCCACCGGCTGGCTTCAAGATAGGCGCCACGGCGAAGCGTATGCAGGAGTATTTGGGTGTGAACGCACCGGTCGCCGGTTTCATGGCGACGGGCAATTTGTATCGCAGCGGCACGACTGTGCGGTTCGCTGATTACGTCCGGCCTGGCGTGGAGTGTGAACTGGCGGTGCGGCTGGCGCGTGATCTGCCTCCGCAGCCCTGTTCGGCGAAGGAGGCAGCGGCTGCGGTCGGCGAACTTACCGCCGGAATCGAAATCGTTGAGAACCGCTATGGTGAATTGCTCGAACTCGGTGTGCCGACGTTGGTCGCCGACCAGATGTTCCACGCCGCGGCGGTGCTGGGCGATCCTGGCACGCTCGACTGGCACTCGCTCGATACCGGTGCGTTACGTGGCCGGATCGTGGTCGATGGCCACCAGCGTGACGAGGGGGTGGGCGCCGACTTGATGGGGCACCCGATGAATTCCCTGGCCTGGCTGGCGGGTTCGTCGGTGGCCGAGGCGTTCGGGGGACTGAAGGCGGGGCAGGTGATCATGCTCGGCAGCGTGACCCCGCCGATCTGGTTGGACGGCCCTGCTAGTATCACCGTGGAATTTTCGTCCCTGCCGCCGGTTAAGGTGACGTTCGCTTAATGTTCCGTTAGCATCAAAGGTGCAGACTTCAGGCATGCTTTGCGAATGGAACTGCCTGTCGGACGTCATCCAGATCGCCTTGTCACGCGAGGCACTTAGCCGCGCGTCGGCCACTATCGCCCAGCAGGCGGAGGTGCTTGCCGAGGAGATGGAATGCGGCAATGTCGTGGATCGTGGCGGCGCTGACGCATTGCGCCTGTTCGCCGCGCTGGTTCGGATCGGCGGCGATGATCAGATGGGTTCGGCCGGCAACGCCTGATCACCAGCTAAGTGTATCTCACCAAGTCGTGTGTGGCAGCTTTGTGGCAACAAGAGCAGGTTCCCCGCCTCGCGAAACGGGGAGGTTGCGCATGGCGGACATCGTCGCCTGTCTGACCGGTCAGCCCGCGACAATCACATTGGGCTCGGTAGTGTCTTGCCAAGGCCACTTCGGTGCTGTCTGGCACGTGACCCGCGACACCTTGCGTGTGGTGCCATTGGTGAGAGGCAGGGTATCGCTTGCACTGCCCTTGGCGAGCGAGGTCGCGTTGCATTTGCCCGTCAGTCTTGGCGGCTGGAGTATCGATTGCAACGAACTGGCGAGTTGGCCGCGACCGCACTGCAACGTCATTGGCGAACTCGACGAGCGATGCCTGCTGCGACTTCTGGAAGCGCGCAACAGGGCCTCAGTGCCGCATCTGGCATTCACCACGGCGTCGATACCGGAGCTGACCGGCCAAGCCGCACACAACTGATCGCTTAGCATATACAAACGTAGCGGCCCGCCGTGCTGCGAACAGCGGGCCGCGCACTGAGCTATCCGTTGCCTCGCGCACCGGACAGCTCAGACGTGGTTCCCTGCGGCACGGCTACATAGTCGGAACGATTACCATCCAGCCAACACCGAACTTATCAGCCAGCATGCCGAAGCTGGACGCAAAGAAGGTCTTGCCAAGCGGCATCCGTATCTGTCCGCCTTCGCTCAGCGCATCGAACATGCGTTTCGCTTCAGCGTCATCCTTGGCGTCCAGCGACAAGGCAAATCCCTCGAAGTTTGGCTTGCCGCTGTTGTGGCCGTCCGATGCCATCACCGTGGCCTGGCCAATCTGCAGCGCGGCGTGCATCACCTTGTTTGCCATGCCGGGTGCAAAGCCGCCCTCGGGGCAGGCATCCGGTGGCGCTTCCTTGAAGCGCATCAGCATACTGACCTGCGCGCCGATTGCCGTCTGGTAGAACGCAATCGCCTCCTCGCAACGGCCGTCGAAGAACAGATAAGGCTGCACCTGCATCGCTATTTCTCCCTTGTCGCGACGACAGTGGAATGTATACACTGTCCACATACGGTTAGCACTTTGGGTGGACAGCGTCCACATACTCACTGCACGGTGATGGCGAATAAAGTGAGCCAATCAAGGCCGCGGCGCCCATACCATCATGGCGACCTGCGACGGGCGTTGCTGGATGCTGGCGTCATGCTGGCGCGCGACGGTGGGCCCGAGGCAGTCACGTTGCGCGAAGCGACACGCCGCGCGGGAGTGGTGCCGAACGCCGCTTATCGGCATTTCGCCAACCGAGACGCATTGCTGCGGGCCGTCCGAGCCGTTGCGCTGTCATCGCTGGCGGTCGCGATGGAGAAACGCCTCGCCCGGCTGCGCGGCGATACCGATAGCGCGGACTACGCGCGTGGGGAGTTGCGGTCGATCGGCACCGCGTACCTGGATTTCGCCGGCAAGGAGACGGGGCTGTTCCGCACGGCGTTTGCCATGGCCGGCGGTCGGGAAACAGCCGGCGAACCAGGTTGGGCCGGACGCAGCGGCCTCAACCCATTTCAACTGCTCGGTTCGGCGCTAGATCGCATGGTCGCAGCCGGTGTGCTGTCAGCCGACCGGCGGCCGGGTGCGGAATATCTCGCCTGGTCGGCCGTGCATGGCTTGGCCATGCTGGTCCTGGAAGGGCCGCTGCGCCGGCTGACGCGCGCGCAGGCGCGGAATATCGGGACGCGGTTGCTCGACATGGTGGAGAAGGGGTTGTAGCCGGCGCGCAAGGCGGTCTCTCGAACGAGGTGCTCAATCCCCCAACAGTTCTATGGCGTCGCCGACGGCAAATCTGCCGCCCTCAATGACTTCGGCATGGACACCCAGTTCCACGTGTCCGTACAGCCGGCGCAGTTCCTCCAGGGGATCGGCGTCTCGTTCCGCGGTTTCCGGGTTCACCTGCGTTGCCGCGCAGCGGGTGACTGGCTTGGTCACGCGCAACACGGCCCCACCCATCTGCACGTGCTGTCCGATCCAGCCGCGTTCGCTCCAGGCCGCGCTACCACTGAACCAGACATTCGCGCGGAAACGCCGGCGATGCCGGCGCGCCCCGACTTTCGACTCATAGTCGCGGAGACTGGCGAGATTGATCAGGCTAACCACCTTCCCCCGTTGGTCGCAGAAGCTATGGCCGGGGATGTGATGGAAGGTCGGGGTTCCTCGCGCCTCCTCTCCGAGATAGCCGGTGAGAAAGCGCGCGATGCGGGACCGGCCCTGTTCGGTCAGCGCGTTTTCCATCACCGAGGACCCGTCAGGGGCGCGGATTGCCAGCATGCCCGAGCGCGGCTCGAGGAAGCAGAAAAGGGAAGCAATGCGGGCGTTCTTCATCTGGCACATGAAGTTCTGCTTCTGCAGCCATTGTGGCTGCGCGGGGTCGAAGCCGGAGTCGCCTTGGGCGAGGGCGAAAGCCCGATCCCACGGGATGCAGCCGCCCTGTTCGACCTCTGTCGCCTCCAGGGCTTCCGCCGTCAGACCTTTCACCGGGTAGCGGTACAGGTATTCAATGCGCATGGGCTTACCCCCTTGTGCCGCACTGTGCCTCGACCCAGATGGATTGCCAAAGGGTCACGTTTCCGTTGCCTGATGAGGGATGGGGATGAGGCCAGTCGCCTACGAACAGGGACACCGATATGGATATTGAAAAATTCACCGAGCGGGCCCGGGGATTCCTGCAGGCCGCCCAGACGATTGCCATCCGCGACTTCCATCAGCAGATCACCGCCCAGCATCTGTTGAAGGCATTGCTGGACGATGAGGAAGGTGCTGCCGCGGGCTTGATCCGCCATGCCGGCGGCGATGCCAAAGCCGCCCTGGCGGCGGTAGAAGCGGAACTCGCCCGGCTGCCCAAGGTGCAGGGCTCCGGTGCCGGCCAGCCGCAGATCACGCCTGAACTGGTCCGTCTGCTTGACGCCGCGCAGCAGGCCGCAACCAAGGCCGGCGACGAATACGTCGCGCAGGACCGGTTGCTGGCGGCGATCGCGGCCTCCGACACACCGGCCGCTCGTGCTTTGCGCAATGCCGGCGCCACGCCGCAGGCGCTGGAGAAGGCGGTCAGCGACATTCGCAAGGGCCGCAAGGTCGACAGTCCGAATGCCGAATCCAGCTTCGACGCGTTGAAGAAATACGCGCGCGACATGACCGCGCTGGCACGCGGCGGCAAGCTCGATCCGGTGATCGGGCGTGACGAGGAAATTCGCCGCACCATCCAGGTGCTGGCCCGCCGCACCAAGAACAACCCGGTGCTGATCGGCGAACCTGGCGTCGGCAAGACAGCCATCGTCGAGGGTCTCGCACTGCGTATCGTCAACGGCGATGTGCCTGAGGCGCTGAAGGGCAAGCAGCTTCTGTCGCTTGATCTCGGTGCGATGGTCGCCGGCTCGAAGTATCGCGGCGAGTTCGAGGAACGGCTGAAGGCCGTGCTGAAGGAGGTTGAGGCTGCCGAAGGTCAGGTGTTGTTATTCATCGACGAGCTGCACAACCTGATGGGTGCGGGCCGCGCCGAAGGCTCGATGGACGCAGCCAATCTGATCAAGCCGGAGCTGGCGCGCGGCACGCTGCACTGTATCGGTGCGACCACGCTGGACGAGTACCGCAAGCACATCGAGAAAGACGCGGCGCTGGCGCGGCGATTCCAGCCAGTGTTCGTGGGCGAGCCATCGGTCGAGGACACAATCTCGATCCTGCGCGGCATCAAGGAGAAATACGAGCTGCATCACGGCGTGCGCATCACCGATGGCGCATTGGTTGCCGCGGCGACCCTGTCGAACCGCTATATCACCGACCGCTTCCTGCCCGACAAGGCGATCGACCTGGTGGATGAGGCGGCGAGCCGGCTTCGCATGCAGGTGGACAGCAAGCCCGAAGCGCTGGACGAACTCGATCGCCGGGTGATCCAGCTTAAGATCGAGCGAGAGGCGCTCAAGAAGGAGAACGATGCGGCGTCTCGCGATCGGCTGGTGCGGCTGGAGAAGGAGCTCGCCGAACTGGAAGATGAGTTGAATGCACTGACCGCCGCATGGCATGCGGAAAAGGACAAGGTGCAGGAGACGCAGAAGCTGAAGGAGCGGCTGGATCAGGCACGTAGCGAGGTGGAGATCGCGCAGCGCAACGGCGATCTGACGCGTGCGTCGGAGCTGCTCTACGGAGTCATTCCTGATATCGAGAAGAAGCTGGCGGAGTCATCGGACGGCAAGCTGGTGAATGAAGCCGTTAATGAGAGCCAGATCGCGCATGTGGTGTCGCGGTGGACGGGCATTCCGGTGGACAAGATGCTGGAAGGCGAGCGCGACAAGCTGCTGCGCATGGAAGACGGTTTGCGCAAGCGCGTCGTCGGCCAGGAAGAAGCGCTGAAGGCGGTGTCCAATGCGGTTCGCCGTGCGCGCGCCGGATTGCAGGATCCGGATCGGCCGATCGGCAGCTTCCTGTTCCTTGGACCGACCGGCGTCGGTAAGACGGAGACGTGCAAAGCGCTCGCTGAATTCCTGTTCGACGATGAGCGCGCGATGGTTCGCATCGATATGAGCGAGTTCATGGAACGCCACGCGGTCGCTCGTCTGATCGGTGCGCCGCCCGGCTATGTCGGCTATGACGAGGGTGGTGTCCTGACCGAGGCAGTACGGCGCCGACCGTATCAGGTGATCCTGTTCGATGAAGTCGAGAAGGCACATGAGGACGTGTTCAACGTGCTGTTGCAGGTGCTGGACGACGGTCGTCTGACTGACGGGCAGGGGCGCACCGTCGACTTCAAGAACACGATCATCGTGCTGACCTCCAATCTCGGCAGCGAGATCCTGGCGGCACAGCCCGAGGGCGAGCCGGCCACAATGGTGCAGGGTCAGGTGATGACCGTGGTGCGGCATCACTTCCGGCCAGAGTTTTTGAACCGGTTGGACGAGATCATTCTGTTCCGCCGTCTGCAGCGCAGCGACATGGCGGCGATCGTGTCGATCCAGTTGGAGCACCTGCGTAAGCTGCTGGCCGATCGGAAGGTTGCGCTGGAGATGGATCGAAGCGCAACGGAGTGGCTGGCCGGCGAAGGCTACGACAGCACTTACGGTGCACGTCCACTGAAGCGGGTGATTTAGCGCGGTCTACAGAACCCGCTGGCATCGTTGATCCTGGAAGGCTCGGTAAAAGACGGCGATACGGTGCACGTGTCGGCCGGCTCGCAGGGCCTGACGATAAACGGACAGTTGGCGGAAGCGGCGTAACGGCGCGGGTCGAGGTCTGCTTAGCGGCGGGTCTCGACCCACGCTGCGTCTTTGGCAACTTGGCCCAGCCAGGCGCGCACACCAGCGGCATCGACAAATAGATCCTGAACGCGCAGGCCGGCACCACCGAGAGCCTGGGCGGCGGCGATGCCGTCCTCATCGGTAACATCATCACCGATGAACACCGGCAGTCGGCCGCGGAATGGCGGGCGTTCCATCAGGGCTACGACCGCAGTTCCCTTATTCGCGCCCCGCGGTCGCACCTCCCAGATCATGTTGCCTGGCAACAACTCGAAGTCACCGGCGCCTGCCAACAGTGCGGTCAGGCCATCACGCAAAGCCGTCTGGGCGAGTGGCACCGCACGATAGTGCAGAGAAAAGCCTCGAGCCTTGGGCTCCAGCAGCGCGCCGGGATGCGCTGCCACGAGTGCTTCGACCGCGCTGATCCAGTGTTCAGGTGGTGCAGGCAGGTCTGGCCTTTCGACCGATTGATCCGGCGCATGGCGAATTGCGGCGCCATGTTCGCCTGCCACCGCAAACGGGATGTCACCGAGCAACGCATCGATCGTCTCGACCGGTCGTCCGGTGATGATCGCCACCGCATCGTCGAGCATCCGTCGCAGCGTGCGCAGCACGTCTGGCAAGTCCGGCGGCACCATCACCGCGTCGGGTGTCGGCGCGATATCGAGCAACGTACCGTCGAGATCGAGCAGCAGCGCGGTTTGCCGTAACGGTGGCAGCCGCGCGGCGATCACTGGCTAGGCCTGACAGCCGACGACGCGGACATCATAGATTGGACTTTGCAGCATCGCCGCGGACGGCTCGTTCGCCAGCATCCAACCCTGAAAACCTGGCGCGTCGGCATGGCCATCGGTAATCGTCAGATAGGCCGCGTAATCCTGCGGCTGATCGGCCGGATGCGTGTCGCACGCTTGCACCTGGATGGTCAGCGATCCGAATTGGCCTTGCTGTCCGACCTTGAGCGTCAGCACCGTGCTCTGCGCGTTCACCTTATCCAGTACCTGAACGCGCGCGGTGCCTTGCGGCTGCCAGGTAAGCTGGACCGACTGCGGTGCAGTGGGTGCGGTGGCAGCGCTGTCTGGTGCCTTCGCCGGTGGCGTGGCCTGCTTTTGCTGATCGAGTGGCGGCGGCTGCGTGCCTTGAAGCGAAGGGATTGGCGGAAGCGGCGCCGCGGTTATCGTAGCGGGCGACTGTGCCGAGACCACGACCGGTATGACCAGCCCAGTCAGTGCAATAGCGGCGCGTCTCATTGCGACGCGCGCTTCGGTGATTTAAGGCCCGCGACCATGCTGTTCAAGATGCTGCGCATCGCCTGTTCATCGACGCCTATCAGCACGGCGTCTTCGAATGCATCTTGCAGCGCTTGCGCCAATTCGGCGTGGTTCTCCACCAGCATGCGCAGCTTTTCGCGGCATGACACCGGCGCGCCGCCGGGCTGCGGCCAGACCGTGGGCGGCGGCGGGATCATGGCTTCGCCGGGGCTGGGGCTTGTGCGCCTGGGGTTTGCCCCTGCTGGCCGCCCTTCTGCACGTTGGTCATGCTGAAGATGAACTTACCCAAGAGTTCCTCAAGACTCACCGATCCTTGGGTAATGGTGATGCTCTGCCCAGGCTGCAACATCGTATCGTCGCCGCCGGCTTGCAGCGAGAGGTACTTGCCGCCCAGCAGGCTTTCACTGGTGATGATCGCGGCGCTGTCTTTGGGCAGTTTGATGTCATTGCGCACGGAAAAGCCGACCACCGCTTCGAAGCTCTTCGGGTCGATCCGCTCCTCATTCACCGAACCGACCTTGACGCCCGCGACCCGCACGTCCGCGCCAGCGCCGAGGCCATCGATGTGGTCGAATTTCGCGTAGAGTGTGTAACCCGAGGCCGTGCTTCGGCCGGAATGGGCCACGGCATAGGCTAGGAAGCCGGCGGCGACGAGCAGAACGACCGCTCCGATCAAGACCTCGGCTACGCTGCGGCGGCCCATCGGTGTGTCCTAGCTGCCGGGGGTCCAGGCTTCATAGTCGCCGGTCGCGCGGGCGCGCTCGCCGCCGCGATAGTCATGTCCTGGCGGGCGGTAGCCGGCCGGCGTTCCGGTGGCATTTGGCAGATGCGGTTTTTCCCAGGGCCGGCGCGGATGCTCCGCCAGTGGAGCATCGCTCGTATAGTGCAGCCAGGCGTGCCACTCGGACGGCACCTTCGATGCCTCGGGCGCACCGGTGTAAATCACCCAACGGCGTCGGCGGCGACCTTGGCGCCACCGGCGCTCATGGTAGTAGACATTGCCGTACGTGTCGGTACCGACACGTTGGCCTCGGAGCAGTGTGAACAGCCAGGTGCCGACGTCCATGCCGTACGGTATACGAAGCTGCGCGAGCGCGGTCCACCCGGGCGGTTCATCCACAGGATTTTGTGGTCGTTGGGCGTGCAGAACGCAAAATACGCTTTCCGAGCCGCGAGGACAGACCTAGCATGGTTGTATGAAAGTAAACCGTATCTGGCAGGGCGTGCGGATGCGCCGCGTCGAAGTTGGGGCTGACCCCGAGGCGCCGGTACGGCTGGTGACCTTGCCCGCGGCCTGGGACGACGTGGCCGCGGCGGGGTTGGCAGAACTGGCGCCGGGAGACGGTCCAGTAACGCTGTCCGCTGCGGCGGACGCGTGGATCAGACCGGCCGCGGAGCGCGCATTGCGGGCCGGTCTGGAGATCCCCCTCGCCGAGCGGTTGCATCGAATGCTGTTGCTGCGCCATGGCGCCCCGGACGCGCCGGTATGGCGTGGCGAGGCCGCGCTTGAACCGCGCTTTGTGCTGAACCTGGTGTCGTTCCACGACGCGGAAACAGGCTTCGATGCTGCTGCCTTCGGCGAAGCGATTGAGACAGCGGTGACAGCGCTAACGTTGAGCGCGCCCTCGGCTTCGCGGCTAGCTATCGGGTTTGCCGATTTAGCCGGCCTGCTGGCACGGCTGGGCGTCAGCTATGGCTCGACGGAGGCACTGAGCATCGTGCGGACGCTGGGCGCGATCCTGCGCGGACGCGCGGAGGCTGCATCCGGCGCGATGGCGCGCTGCTTCGGCTCCAGCACCCCCATGCAACTGGGTTGGCCTGCACCACCGAGCGAAACGCCCCTGCCTGGATTGGCGGAAGCGGCGTCCGCCGCACGAGCCGCAGCGAGCGGCCTCGAGGGATTGCGGCATCGCGCGCTGACGGCGATCGCGGCGCCAGGTGCGGAAGACGCACTGCTTGGCGTCGAGACTGGCGGCATCGCACCGGCATTCTCACCGCTGGACGAAGCTGGTGGCCTGACGCGGACCGCGCGAGCTTGGCTGGCAGCCAAGGGCGTCACCGCGGAGGCGGCGCTGGCGGACGTATTGGCGGGCGGCAATCCGCTGCCCTTGGCGAGCGCGGCGGATCACCTGGCGACACATGAGGCTGTGGCGCCATTCGTGCACGCAATGCCGGCCAGGCCGGAGCCAGTAAGCCGGCCCATGCATCTCGGGCGAAGGCGCGAACTGCCGCCGCGGCGGGCCGGCTATACGCAGAAGGCCGCCGTCGGTGGCCATCGCCTGTATCTGCGCACGGGGGAGTATGAGGATGGCTCGCTGGGCGAGGTGTTCGTCGCGTTGCAAAAGGAGGGCGCGGCGTTCCGCGGCCTGATGGACAATTTCGCGGTCGCTGTCAGCCTTGGCTTGCAGCACGGCGTACCGCTCGAGGCATTCGTCGAGGCGTTCACCTTTACCCGCTTCGGTCCCGCCGGCGCAGTCGAAGGCGACCCCGCGGTCGCGCATGCGACGTCGCTGCTCGATTACGCGTTCCGTCATCTGGCGGCGAACTACCTGGGGCGGCGCGACATACCGGAAGCCGAAGCCGAGGAGGCCGATACCGTTGGCAATGGCAGCCGCGATCACGCGCCGCTATTGCCGCTCGATCTGCCGGCAGAGTTGCCGCGCGCGCGGCGACGCGGATTCAAGCTGGTCTCGCGGTAGCTATTCGGCGCCGCCTCCGGCGAGCCCGAGGCTTTGCAGATAGATCAGCACGCCGGCTTCCAACAGGTCTTCAGGCGACATTGGCAGCTTGCGCCGCGAGGGATCCGCGCGCACGAACAACGAAGCGATACCGTGCGACATCGCCCAGATGTGCAAGGCGATCATCAGTGATGGCGGGCGCCGGGCTGGAGGAATGGCAGCCGTCAGCCTTTCGGCACCGTCGCGTAGAATGGCGAAGGCCCGGTCCCCGGCGGCAAGCAGGCCGGGGTGGTTGTCGAAGGCAATGCGCGTCTCGAACATTGCTGCGTAATAGGCTGGCTCGTCGCGGGCGAACGTGAGATAGGCGCGTCCCAATGCCTCGAATGCGCGCATCGGATTCGGGCGCCCTTCGTTCCAAGCGGAGCGTAGCATCGCGGCGAAGCGATCGAAGCCGCGCAGCGCCACTTCGGCGAGCAGGGCTTCGGCATCGCGGAAGTGACGATAGGGGGCGCCAGGGCTGACACCGGCAAGCCGTGCCGCCTCGGCGATAGTGAATCCGGCGGGACCTTTGTCCGCAATCAGCGTCAATGCCGCTTCGACCAGCGCTTCACGCAGGTTGCCGTGATGATACCCACGGCGCTCGAAGCCACCCTGGCCGGTCCAGCTCATGTGAGGGAGTTTTACATTGCGGCGAGCAGCGATCCAGCCGTGCGCTGTCAGTCGTGATGGTGTCCCGGGTACAAGGTTGCAGGTGAGACCAGCGGCGCGGCGATCTCCACCAGCTTCCCGTCGCGTGTGGCACGGAAGAAGCAGTTGCGGCGGCCAGTGTGGCAGGCAACACCCTCCTGGTTCACCAACAGCAGCAGCGTGTCGCCGTCGCAATCTACGCGCAGCTCCTTCAGTTGCTGCACCTGGCCCGAGGTTTCGCCCTTGCGCCATAGCGCATTGCGACTGCGGCTGAAGTAGCAGACGCGCTGTGTGGCCAAGGTTTCCAGCACTGCGTCGCGGTTCATCCAGGCGAGCATCAGCACTTCGCCGGTGTCATGCTGCTGGGCGATGGCGGGGACCAGGCCTGCGGTGTCGAACCTGATAGCCGAGAGGATGTCTTGTTCGCTCATGGCTGTTATCTTGGGATGCAGCAACCTGCGGGAAAAGATGCCGCCATGCCAGTGATCGCCTCGGCCGACAGCGCACGTCCGACGCGACGTCGTGCCAGTTCCAATGGTACTGGGTTCTGGCTGACCAGCTATATCGGCGCCAACCGGTATTCCCCTGCGGCTGAAGAACCGCCTGGACCAGGGACGATTTATCCGATGGCTTTTCTGGTCGAGCAGGATCCGGGCGCCATTGTCGGTGCGCATTACCATCAGGCAGATCAGTTTCAGGTGATTGTCGGCGGCAGCGGACGGTTGGGCCGCCACGACGTTGTGCTGACAGACGTCCATTTCGCCGGTGCCTGGTCGCCGTATGGACCGCTGGCAGCCGGTGGCGATGGATTGCAGTACTTCACGCTACGTAACGGCTGGGATCCCGGCGCCCGCTACATGGAGGTACTGGATAATCGTGCCAAATTGCGCGTCCGGCCACGCCAGCATCGTGAAGCGGTTGGCGAAGTCGCTGCCGCGGACGACGGTTTGTGCAGTCAGCGCTTCAAGCTCGCCGGCGGCGAACGGATCAGCGGTCCCGATCCGGCTTTGGGCGGCGGTCAATTCTGGCTGGTGCTCTCCGGTGCATTGCTGCATGGCGAACAGACGCTGACAGCGAAGTCATGTGTCTTCGTCCATCCGGACGAGGCTTCATTCTCGGGTTGTGCGGACGCTACGGGACTCGATGTGTTGCTGCTGCAGTTTCCACGGCTCAACTAGGCCGCGTGGCGCGCCGCTGGATCCATGACCTTGGATGCGTTGAACGTTTGCAGGTCGCGGACAACGCCGGCGATCACGGCATCCCAATCGCCGGGCCGTGGCTGCCGGTAGATCCGTAGTCGCGGATACCACGGACTGTCGTGGCGTCCGTTCAGCCAACGCCAGCACGAATCAAATCGGTCGAGCAGCCAGACCGGCTTGCCAAGCGCGCCCGCCAGATGGGCAACCGCAGTATCGACGGAGATGACGAGATCGAGCGCAGCAACCAACGCTGCCGTGTCGGCAAAGTCGTGCATCCCATGCATGAGATCGGTCAACGGCAATGCGGTAGAGGCATCCTTCTGCAAGCTGATAAAGTGCAGGCCCGGCAGGTCTAGCAGCGGTGCCAACTGTTCCGCCGGCAGCGAGCGGCGGCGATCGACTGCCGCCAGTGCGGGCGCCTGCCGATAGGAATTGCCGGCCCAAACCAGACCGATACGGGGGCCTGCGTCCGCATCTGCAAGACGCGCGTGCCACATCGCAGCCTGACCGGCATCGGCATGGAGGTAGGGACCGTCGCCCGGAATCGTCGCGACCGTAGTGTCGAGCGCCAGCGGCATGCTCAGCAGCGGACAGTGCAGATCAAACGCCGGGAGATCCGCATCCTGGGGGACGATCTGATCGATATCTGCGAGCGATTCGAGAAGCCGTACCAGCGGCTTCTGTACCTGCATGATGACGCGCAAACCTCGCTTGGCTGCCAACGGTGCGTAGCGGCAGAATTGCAACGTATCGCCGAAGCCCTGTTCAGCGTGTATCAGCAGAGTGCGGCCGATCGCAGACTCACCGCGCCATTGCGGCTGACTGAATGAACGCGCGGCGCCGTACATCTGCGGCACCTTCCACCGCCATTCGTACTCCTGCCATCCAGCGGCCCAATCACCTTGCGCCAGCAAAATCATGCTGAGATTGGCGTGCGCGCCTGCGTGATCGGGTTCCAGTTCCAGTGCCGCGCGATAGCAGGCTGCAGCCTCCGGAAGGCGCTGGAGTTGCTTCAAGGCAGTGCCGAGGTTGTCCAGCGCATCGGGATAATCCGGCTTGAGCGCCAACGCCCGCCGATAACCAGAGGCAGCCTGCTCGGGCCGGCCTTGCTCCAAATGCGCGGTGGCCAGATTGAAGTGCGCCTCGAGGTAATCAGGATTGCAGGCAACGGCCTTGTGGAAGCAGCCGATGGCCTCATCCTGGCCTGACACCAGGCCAATGTTGTTGTGCGCTTCCGCGTAGTCGGGTTTCAGAGATACTGCCTTGCGATAGCAGGATGCCGCTTCATCGGTACGACCTCGTTCGCGCAGCACGTTGCCGAGATTGTTGTGTGCCTCCGCGTAGTCAGGGTTGATCACGACGGCCTGTCGTAGGCTGGCTTCGGCTGCATCGAGGCTGCGTTGCCGGTAGAGCACGGTACCCAGATTGAAATGCGCGTTGGCATAGCCCGGTCGCAAACGCAGCGCTGTCCGATAGCTGGCGGCGGCATCGTCGAGCCGGCCGAGCTGCCACAGAGCCGTGCCCAAATTGCCGTGGTAGGACGCCTCGGCCGCGTTGATCGCGATCGCCTTGCCGATGAGCTCGAGCGCAAGTTCGCCGCGCTGGGTATGATGCGCGATCACGCCCAGGAGATGCAGGCTATCGGCGTGCCTGGAATGGTTCGCGAGGATCTGCCGGCAGAGCTGCTCTGCCTCGATATGCTTCCCGGCGTGATGCAGTTGCACGGCGGCGGCGAACGTCGACTGGACGGCAGCCGAGGCGGCCGGCACAGAGGACTTGTGGAGCTTCTGTTCCATCCGGCGCTGTTTGCGATTCACGCGGCCGTATCTCATTCCGTGTCAGCCTGCGCTGATACGGGTGCAGAAGCTTCAAATTCGTTCCAGTCAGGGCAGCGCGGGCCGCCAGGCGTCGGCAAATCCGCGCACGCGCGGCAGCAGAATCATGTCCCACGGGCTCGGCATGGCACCCACCGGCACGTGCACCAGCGCTGGCGCATTGAGCGCGAACGCCTGACGCAAGGCGGTTTCCAATGCCTCCGGCGTGGTGGCGCGGAACGCCGCCATGCCGAAGCTTTCGGCGAACTTGACGAAATCAGGGTTTGTCAGGTCGCAGGCGATCAGGCGATTGCCGTACTGCTGTTCCTGGATCCGCCGCACGTTGCCGAACGCGCCGTCATCGAACACAACGACTACGACCGGTAGTTTGTGATGCATCGCGGTTGCCAATTCCGCCGATTGGTACATGAAACCGCCGTCCCCGGTGGCAAGCACGACCTTGCGGCCAGGCGCCGCGGCCTGTGCGCCGAGCGCGGTGCCGTAGCCCCAGCCCAAGGTGTCCTGGTAGCCAGGCGACAGAAATGTGCGCGGTGCGTACACCGGAAACGCCAAACGGCTGGCGAAGCCGATCTGCGTCACGTCTTCAACGTAAATGCCATCGTCCGGCAGCGCTGCGCGGATGGCGCGGAGAAAACCCATCGGCGGCTCATGCCGAGCCAGCCGTTCGGCGAACGCACCACGCACCGCGATGAGTTCCGCGTCGCGCCGGCGTTGCCGATTATGATTGTGCAATTCGCTCAACAGCGGGCGCAGCATCGTTGCTGCGTCACCCAGGAGCGCACAAGCTGGACGCCTAAACCGATTGATCTCCTCGGGGTCGATGTCGAGGCGTACGATCGGCAGGTTGTCGTCCACTCCCCAGACGCTTTGCGGCCAGTAAAGCCGGGTACCGATCGCCAGGATCGCGTCGGAGTTTTTCCACAGCGTGTGCCCTTCGGTGAACGACACGGCGAGAGGATGCGTGGTAGGGATTACGCCGCGGCCGCGCCGGAATGATGCAACAGGTGCCTGCAATGCCTCGGCGACTGCCTGCACTTCCGGGCCGGCATCGAGTGCGCCGCCGCCGACAACAATCAGCGGTCGTTCGGCATTGCCCAGAAGCGTTGCCGCACGCGCCACTGCTTCGGAATCCACCGGCGGTACGGCTGGAGCGACAACGTCGGTGAATTCCACCGGACCGAGCGCGGCCCAGGTGTCCATCGCACACTCGAGGGCCACGGGACGCTGCCGGCCCGTGGTGGCGAGCCGCACAGCCTCGGCGACCAGTCTTGCGGCTTCGTGCGGTGCACGGATTCGCGCGGCATGTTTGGTGATATGGCGCAGCAGGCCGAGTTGATCATGAATTTCATGCAGATGACCGTGACCCTGATCGATCGCGAATGACGCGATCTGACCGGCGATCGCGATGACCGGCGCGCCCATACCGTATGCCGTGAGCAGCGCGGCCGAGGCATTCAGTAATCCAGGTCCAGGCACGACGGCGAATGCTTGCGGCTTGCCTGTCACCAGGGCAGCCCCCAGCGCCATATAGGCCGCGGTCTGCTCATGACGGGGGTGCAACACGCGGATTCGATCCTGCGCACGATGCGCTGCATCGAACAGATGGTCGTTGTGCACACCTGGCAGAGCGTAGAGCGTATCGATGCCGTGGCGGATCAGGCTTTCGATCACCGCGTCCGCGGTGCGCATGGTTGGCATGCGTGCAATCCCTATGCAGGCGAGGCTGCCGGACGGAAGGCCTGCCGTTCCACCATACGGGCATCGCCGCGCAGTACCTCGAACTGAGTAGTACTCGTCCTCGCGCCAGAAGCGGATATCGAAACTGCGCCGGCCGAGACGCAGATCGGACAGCGTGATGTCCGGCAGCCATGCCGGCAATGTCGGATCGACGAATATGCGTCCGCGTGGCGCGTCGAGTGAGACGCCCAGGACTGCCTGCAACAAGGCAAACACCGAACCCGCGGCCCAGGCCTGCGGCACGTTGGCGCCGAGATATTGCACCGGGAAATCGGTGATCCCGCGTTGCACTCCGGAATACAGCTCGGGCAGCTGATTCAGCAGGAAATGGCCCGCCGCGCGCGAAATGTCGCGCGCGACCTGTCCGGCTTCGGTGGCGAAGCCGTAGCGTTTGAAGCCGAGGGCGATCAGGCTGTTGTCGTGCGGCCAGACCGAGCCGTTCTGGTAGGAGTACGGGTTGAACGCCGGATGCAGTGCCGACAGTGTGCGGATGCCCCAGCCGGAATTCATGTCAGGCGCCATCAACCGTGCGACAACGCGTGCCGCGCGGTCGGGCGGCACGATGCCGGACCACAAAAGATGTCCCGGATTGGACGCGACGCTCAATACTTTGCGTTTCTCGCCGTCGAGCATGTAGGCATAGAAGCCGGATGCCTCATCCCAGAATACGTCATTGAAGCGGCGGAACAGCTCGGCCGCCTTGACGCGGAGCGCCTGGGCCCGTTCAGGTTTGCCAAGTTCATCGTAGACCTCTGCCATGCATAGCCAGGCGTCGTAGACATAGCCTTGCAACTCGCACAGTGCCTTCGGGCCTTTGACCGGAATGCCGTCGACATAGGTCATGGAGTCGCCGGAGTCCTTCCAGGCCATGTTCTCGTATCCAACCGGCGAGCGGGTCTGGTATTCCTGGAAGCCATCGCCGTCGCGGTCGCCCCAGTCATCGATCCAGCTCAGGCAGCCTTCTGCGACTGGAAGCTGCTGTTCGAGCAGCGAATGATCGCCGGTGGCGCGCCACGCGGCGTGCAGCGTTATCAGGTAGAGCGGCGTTGCATCGGCCGTGCCGTAATACGGCGTGTGCGGGATCAGCTTGAAGTGTGCCAATTCGCCGTAGCGCAGTTCATGCATGATCTTGCCGGGTTCGGCGTCGCGATAGTCGTCGCGTTCCTTGGCCTGCCATCGCCCCAGCACGTCCAGCGCGCCTCGGGCGAATTCCGGATAGATCAGGATATTCTGTAGCGACACGATCAGACTGTCGCGGCCGAACGGGGCCATGAACCAGGGCAGGCCCGCAGCGGGAACAAACACCATGTGGTCGGTGCCCGCTATCGGCAGGCGGAGTGCGGCCATGTCCTCGATTGCCTGGTGATAGCAGCGATAGAATTCCTCGTTGCTGGTGCGGATCTTCAATACACCCTGCTGCCAGTCGGCGTGTCCGTCGGGCACATGCTCCAGATGCGGGCCGTGCGAGCATTCGTGCGGCGCATGGAAGTGCCGGTTGCCTTCGATCAGGTCATAGATCAGGCAGCAGTGCCAGCTCTGCTCGGGATCGATCCGCACATCGAAGCTGAGCCTGCCATTGGCGTAGTTGACGCTGGTATCTTCCTGCCGCGCGCCGACCTGCACACCCCGGATGAAGTCCTGATTGCGATAGGTCGTGCGCAGCTTCCGCTGCGCCTCTGACCATACCGTCGTGATATGGCCACGGCGCACGATGCGGTGACCCTTCACTTCGAAGACGTCGGCGAAGTCGGAGCGGATGGATATTTCCAAATTGAATCGGATGTGCTTGCGGCCATGGTTGGTGATGTCGAGGTCTTCGTGCATGCCGCCGCCGAGCCTGCGGCTGATGACGAACCCCAGACTTTGCGCCGGCACCACGCCATCCTCGGTGAGGAAGGCGCGATTGATCAGGTGAACGCGCGCCGTGTCGTTGGTGATGGCCCCACCGTTCAGCAGGTCCCATGGTTCGCCATTGGCATAAACCGCCCAGGCGCTGATCAGGCGCGTATCGAGGAAGTACAACCCCTTTTCCGACGGCCACTGTACCTGGCCATCGGTCTCGGTGATCAGTACGCTTTGCGCCTGGTGGATGGCGATCTGAGGCGGCCCAACCTGGACTTTGAACGGCATCCCTAGCTCCCTGACTGTCTGAGCGATCATGCCCGGATTGCGGCCGGGGCGCACGATTGATACCCAGATTGGCACGAATCTGGAATATGGAGTGGCCTGCTATGCCGTCGCCAACGGACGTGCTCGACGCCTGGCACGAGTTCTATACCTTGCTGGGAACGGCATCGGCGACCCTGGTGGCATTGCTGTTCGTCGCGGCATCTGTCGGGCCCGGCTTGTTCTCGCTCGACCGGCTGGCACCGCTGCGCATGTTCCTATCGGCGACCGTGGTGAACTTCAGCGGGGGCCTGGTGGTCAGCCTGATCGTGCTGGCGCCGCTGCACGACGAGTTTGTGTTTGGTCTCTTGGTCATAGCGTGCGGATTGTTCGGTCTGGTGTTTTACGCATGGGTCTGGTGGGACGCGATCCGTGATGGTCTGAGCAAGAAGGTCGATCTGGAAGATCGCGCCTGGTATGCGGTGTTGCCGGCGGCCGGTTATCTGCTGGAGACCGCGACAGGCGCCATATGCATCAAGTCGCCCGAGTTAGGCTGCGAAATGCTGGCCGTATCGACAGCTGTGTTGCTCCTTATCGGCATTCACAATGCCTGGGACATTGCCATCTGGACGATTACGCGACGGCAGGACTGAACGAGTCTCCGCTCGTCACCACGGGTGGCGTCCGCTATGCTCCCCTGTAATTCGGAGGAGACAGCATGAAGATCACCCGGACCGAGACTGCAATCCTGCGCATTCCGGAAGACGATCCATTGGCTGATATGCCGGAAGAGGCCGGCCGGCTGCGTCCGATCGTTACGCTGCGGATCCACACCGACAACGGGCTCGAAGGCATTGGTCTCACGCTGTATGGCGGCGCGCTCACCGGCGCGCTGCGCACGGCGATCGACGAACTCGGTGCGCTGCTGATTGGCGAGGATCCGCTTCGCATCGAGGCCATCCTGCGCAAGCTGCGCGTGGCCGCAGGCGATTCCTGCGGCTCGGGTATCTATACGCTGGCGCAGTCGGCGATCGACGTCGCGCTGTGGGACATCAAGGGCAAGGCGCTGGAGCTGCCATTGTGGAAGCTGCTCGGCGGCTCGCGCGATCGGGTCGCGACCTACGCCTCGGGTTCGCTGCGCCGTGGGCTGACCGACCAGCAGGCCGCGACGGCAGCGCGCCGGCTGGTGGACAAAGGCTTCGTTGAGATGAAGACGCAGATGGCGCTGCCGGGCAATCCGTCACCGAGCGAGGAAGTCCGGCGGGTGCGTGTGGTGCGCGATGCGATCGGGCCGGACATCAAGCTGATGTGCGACATCAACCAGCGCTGGCGTGTCGAACAGGCGATCGACATTGGCCATCGCGTCGCCGATGTCGGACTGTTCTGGCTGGAGGACGTCACGACGTACGACGACTATGAAGGCATTGCCCGAGTCAATGCGGCCCTGTCCACGCCGATAGCCGGCGGTGAGTATGTCTGGGGCATCGTGCCGTTCCGCCACATGATCGAGGCGCGCTCGGTTGATTACGTGATGATTGACCTGTGCCGGGTTGGCGGCGTGACACAGTGGATGAAGGTCGCCGGCATGGCGGAGGCGTTCAACTTGCCGGTGGTCAGCCATGTGGTGCCGGAGATGCACCTTCATCTGGTTGCTGCGGTGCCGAACGGGCTGACCGTGGAATACATGCCCTGGATGCTGAAGCTCTACGAGGAGACGCCGGCGATCGAGAAGGGGCAGCTGGTGCTGCCGAGCAAGCCGGGGCTGGGGCTGAAGTTCGACGAGAAGGCGGTGGCGAAGTACCGGGCCGGGTGAGTGGGGTGAGCGCTGCCCCTTAATCCTGTCGCCGCGTCGATGACCTGGATCAAGGCCGGCGAGCCGGTGCTCCGCTAGACTTACCCGATTGCTCTGCGGGATCAGTCTGAATGAGACGCCTCGTGTTTGCCATTGTTGCCGTCATCGCTATCGGCGGTGCCGGTTGGCTGATTGCGCAGCGGCTGACGGCGACGCCGCTGGCCGGCACGCTGTATGGCAACGTGGAAATCCGCCAGGTCGATCTGTCGTTCAACGCCGAGGGCACAGTCACTTCGATGCCGAAGCGAGAAGGCGACCGCGTCCAGCAAGGCGAGACGATTGGCGAACTCGATCCGGCGACCTATCGGAGCGCTGTCGATCTTGCGGTGGCACGGCGGGATGCAGCGCAGGCGCAGCTCGATGTGCTGGTCGCCGGCACACGACCGGAAGAGGTTGACCAGACAAACGCTAATCTTGCCGCTGCGCAGGCTTCGCTTGCCAATGCCGAAGCCACCTTCTCGCGGCAGCAGGGGCTTGCCGCCACCAACGCCACTACCAAGCAATTGCTCGATGATGCGCGGATGGGGCTGGATGCTGCGCGTGCCAAGCTTGACCAGGCGCAGGCGGCCTACACGCAGGCGCTGAATGGCCCAAGGCCACAGGACATTGCCGCCGCGCGCGCCCAGTTGCGGGCCGCGGACGCGACGGTCGATCTGGCGCGCACGCAACTTGAACGCACGAAGCTGATCGCACCGGCCACCGGCACAATCATGACGCGGGTCATCGAGCCGGGCACCGTGGTACTGCCCGGCGCCACGATCTATTCGATGGCACTGGATGACGAGGTGTGGGTGCGGGCCTTCGCGCCGGAGCCCCTGCTGCCACGGCTTGCCGGAGGCACCGAAGTGGTATTGACCGCCGATGGCAGCCACCAGTCATGGCGCGGCAAAATCGGTTACGTTTCACCAGTCGCGGAATTCACACCAAAGACCGTCGAAACGCCGGAGTTGCGGACGCAACTGGTTTACCGGCTGCGCATCCGCGTCGAGAATCTTGATGACAGCGTACGTCAAGGCATGCCGATGACGATAACGCTGCCGGCGCTATGACCGAACCACTTGTCGTCATTGAGTCGCTGCGTCACGTGTTTCCCGGAGCACGTGGCGCATCGTCGAGCGTGGCGCTGGATGGTATATCAACCTCGATCCGTCCTGGGATGATCACCGGCCTGATTGGCCCCGATGGCGCCGGAAAGACCACGTTGCTTCGCCTTGTGGCGGGACTGCTTCGCGCGACCGACGGGCGCGTCGCCGTGTTCGGTCACGACATGGCAACGCATGCCGATGCGGCGCATCCCGCCATCGGTTACATGCCGCAGCGCTTTGGGCTCTACGAAGACCTGAGCGTCGCGGAGAACCTGGACCTGTTCGCCGATCTTCATTCACTGCCGCGGAAGCTGCGCAGCGAGCGCATTGCGCGGCTGCTGCGATTCACTGGACTGGCGCCGTTCACCCAACGGCTGGCGGGGCAACTTTCCGGTGGCATGAAGCAGAAGCTCGGCTTGGCGTGCGCACTGCTGTCGCGGCCGCGCCTGCTGCTGCTGGATGAGCCTTCGGTGGGTGTCGATCCGGCGTCACGTCGTGAATTGTGGGCGATCGTGGCGGCGATGCTGGAGGAGGGGGGCGAGGACGGCATGGCCGCCGTCTGGGCGACAGCTTATCTCGACGAAGCCGCGCGCTGTGGCCAGGTGCTGCTGCTGCATGAAGGAAAGCTGCTGGCGCAGGGCACGCCTGGGGAATTCCTGGCGCCACTCGCAGGCCGTGTGTTCCGGCTTGGTGTGCCTGCGGCAGAACGCAGAACGATGGCGCGGCGGATCGCAACGCATCCCGCAGTCCTGGACGCTGTGGTCGAAGGCGACTCACTGCGGATTGTGTTGCGCGAGAATGCCGATGCGGAGGACTTCGGCAGCGACACGCTGCAGCCAGCAGCGCCGCGATTCGAGGATGGGTTCGTTGCGCTCCTGGTAAATCCATCTGCCCAGGGGAGTTCCGTACAAGCATCTGCAGCGGTGCATGCAGCGCACGATGCCGATACGATCAGCGTGACGAACCTCGTCCGCCGCTTCGGTTCGTTCACCGCCGTGGATCATGTCAGTTTTTCGGTGCGGCGTGGTGAGATATTCGGCTTGCTCGGACCGAACGGCGCCGGCAAGTCCACCATCTTTCGTATGCTGTGCGGGTTGCTGCGGCCGTCGGGCGGCGAGGCGCGCGTCGCCGGCACCGACCTGTTGCGCTCGCCGGCCCTAGCGCGCGCCCGTATCGGCTATATGGCGCAGCGCTTTTCGCTGTACTCGGAACTGTCGGTGGTGGAGAACCTGCGCTTCTTCGCCCGTGTCTATGGTCTCGACCGCGCGGCGCAGGCACACGCGATCGAAACCGCACTGGCTGGCTTCGACCTTGCCGACGCTGCCAATAAGGTTGCCGGGCAACTGCCGCTGGGACTGAAACAGCGACTCGCGCTGGCAGCGGCACTGCTGCATGAACCGGACATCCTGTTCCTCGATGAGCCGACATCCGGTGTCGATCCGCTGACGCGTCGGGACTTCTGGTCGCATATCGGCTTGCTCGCTGACAGTGGCGTCACGATCCTGGTCACCAGCCATTTCATGGATGAAGCGGAATACTGCGATCGGCTTGGGATCGTGAACCAGGGACGCCTCGCCGCGGTGGATACGCCCGTCGCATTGCGCGCGCGCGTGCGCAGTCCCAAGCTCCCCGACCCCACGTTGGATGACGCGTTCATCGCGTTAGTGGGCGCGCGATGAACGCCAGCCTGATGCGGCTGCGTGGCCTTGCACGCAAGGAGATCAAGCAGATCCTGCGCGATCCATCGGCGATCCTGATCGCGTTCCTGATGCCGATCGTATTGCTGGTGGTCAACGGCTTTGGCATCTCGCTCGACGCCAGCGACATGAAGCTCGCGGTCGTGGTCCAGGCACCCGAGGAAAGTGTGCGTGGACTGCTGCAAGCGATCGATGCCTCGCCTTATCTGGCCGCGCAGCGCGCGATAAGCGTACGTGATGGCGAACGGGCGATGACCGAGGGGCGTGTGCGCGGCATGCTGGTGATGCGCGACGACTTCTCACAGCGTGTCAGCCGCCAGGTCTTATGGCCGGCGAAGGCGCAGCTCGTGGTCAATGCCACCGATCCGAATACCGCACGCATCCTGGAAGGTTACGTCGCCGGCGCGCTGCAGGTCTGGCTCTCCAATCAAGTCACGGAACGCAGGAGCGCGCCGGCAGGCGGCATCGAACTGCAATACCGCGACTGGTTCAATCCGGAACTGCGTTCCGCGGACTTCATCGTGCCGGGCATCATTGCGATGGTGATGACGATGACCGGAACGCTGCTTACCGCTCTGATCGTGTCGCGCGAATGGGAACGGGGGACGATGGAGAGCATGCTGGCATCGCCGGCACGCATGGCCGAACTGATCATCGCCAAGCTTGGCTGCTATTTTGTATTGGGTATGGGCAGCATGGCGGGCGCGGTGATCTTGGCGGTAACGCTGTTCGATCTGCCGTTTCGCGGTGGGTTTGTCCCGCTGGTGGCCGCGGCATCGCTGTTCCTGGTGTTCGCGCTTGGGCTGGGGCTGTTCATCTCAACGCTGGCGCGCAACCAATTCGTCGCCTCGCAGCTGGCGTTTCTCACCACCATGATGCCGGCGATGATGCTGTCCGGCATGTTGTTCGACATCATCGCAATGCCGCGCTGGCTACAGCTTGTCACGTATATGGTGCCGGCACGCTATCTGGTGTCGATCTTGCAGACGCTGTTCCTGGCGGGCGATGTCTGGACCGTGGTGTTGCCGAATCTGGCCGGGCTGGCGCTGGCGGCGGTACTGGCACTGTCGGCTACTTTTGCCGTGACGCGGCGGCGGCTCGACTGATGGCCGGGACAAGTCGGGCCATGATGTTGCGCCGTATCGTCGCGCTTATCATCAAGGAATTGGTCGGGCTTTGGAAAGACCCGAAGACGCGTATCGTCATTTTGGTGCCACCGCTGGTCCAGGTGGTGATATTTGCCTATGCCGCCAATTACGATGTGGCAAATGTGCCGCTTGGCATCTGGAATGAGGATGCCGGCACGCAATCGGCTGCACTGGTCCGGCGCTTCGCCGGTTCGCCGGCGTTCGACGTGGTTGCCACGTTCGTCTCGCCGATGCAGGCCCGCGAGGCATTGGATGCGAAACAGGTCGCGGTGGTGCTGCACGTGCCACAAGATTTTTCCGCCAATGTGCTGGCGGGGCGCGCAGCGGATGCGCAGTTCCTGCTCGACGCGCGACGATCGAACTCCGCGCTGATGGCGCAGAGCTATGCCGCCGGTATTGTCGGGGATTTTGCCCAGGAGATGCATCCGACGCACAGGCCGCCGCTGCTGCTGATGACGCGCGACTGGTTCAACCCAACGCTGGAAAGCCGCTGGTTCATCGTGCCTGGCCTGGTCTGCGTTCTGTCGCTGATCATGTCGCTGCTGATCAGCGCGCTGTCGCTGGCACGCGAACGCGAACTGGGCACCTTTGAGCAGTTGCTGGTGACCCCGTTGCGTCCGGCGGAGATCCTTATCGGTAAGGCATTGCCTGGCGTCATCGTGGGGCTGATCAACGCAAACATTGTGATCGCTGTGGCACTGCTGTGGTTCCGCGTGCCGTTCCGCGGCGGCCTCGCGTTGCTCGAGGTCATGCTGCTGCTTTACACGCTGAGTGGCGTCGGCATCGGGCTGGTGCTGTCGTCATTCGCGCGCACCCAGCAGCAGGCGATGTTGGGTGTGTTTGTATTCGCCTCACCGATGATCGTGCTGTCCGGCTATGCGGCACCAGTCGAGAACATGCCATATGCGGCGGAGCTGGTCAGCCGGTTTGATCCGGTGCGCTACATGCTGGTGATCACGCGGGGCTTGTTCCTGGAGGACATGCCGGTTTTTGTCGTGCTGGATCAGGCGTGGCCGATGCTGCTGATTGCGATTGCGACACTGAGCGTGGCCGGGTTCGCGGTGCGGCGCGTGCTGAGCTAAGATCGCGGCTTGCTCGGGAGGAACAGCCGATGAACGATGCACCGATTGCCGAAGCGCCGTCGCTGGACGGCAAGGCCATTGCCGAACTGGCGGAGCAGCTCAACCAGCTTCTGCGCCTGCGGACGTTCCCCATCGGCATGAAGCTGTTCGAGGATCTGGACGTAATGGCGAATGTGCCCGGCCTGCGGCGTCCACCGAAAGGACGCACGTTCTCCACCTGCCAGTTGGTGACACAGGCGCGAATGGCCGGCTTCACGCTGGGGATCACCACCGAGAACATTCCGTCGTTTTCGTCCTGCTCCAGTGTGATCGGGCTGGATGAGGTGGGCGAGATCTACACCTCTGGGCGGAAGATGGAGGGTGTGTGGTTCGAGAACCGCGAGGCGGCCGCGGCGCACCAGGCCGGCATGTCGCGCGTGCCGGCGGGCCGGTATCACGGCATGGTGGTATCGCCGCTGCGCACGGCGCGGCTAGATCCACCGGACATCTGCCTGTTCTACGGCAATCCTGCGCAGATGATCCTGTTCATCAACGGCCTGCAGTGGCGTAGCTACAAGCGTTATGACTTCTCGATCACCGGCGAGAGTGCCTGTGCCGATTCATGGGGACATGCGTTGAAGACGCAGGAGGTGTCGTTGTCTATCCCCTGCTACGCGGAGCGGCGCTATGGCGGAGTCGCCGACGACGAGATGCTGATGGCTTGTCCGCCGGCGGATCTGGCGCGGGCTGTAGCCGGCTTGCAAGGGCTTTCGAAGTCTGGCTTGCGCTATCCGATCATGCCGTTTGGACCGCAGGCGGAACCCGGTGAGGGGATGGCAAAGAGCTACGCGGGGAAAAGCTAGGCTTCCCGGCCGCGGCTCAGTGTCCTTTCCGGCGAGCTTTTTTGGTGTTGCGCGAAACCGGGGTTTGGAGTTCGAGTTTCGTATGGAAACCACGGATAGGCCTCGAGGTGTCGCGGTCACGCGAAGCGAAGGCCGGCAACGGATTAATTGAAGCAACTTGCGAGTATCTACATCCATCTGCGGCCTCAATCCTCTGTTGCGTGTCGCATTGTGGGAATTCGTTGGATAGCCGAATCCGGCAAACATGCAGTTAACGTACGGCGTCTGAACGAAGGAACGGCTGCAACTCGTCATATGGAATGGACACCTCGACGGACGCGCCCACCATCGAGCGTTCGCCATGCTCCAACAGCAGCACGGCGCCGTCGTCATTGAATAGCCAAGCCTCGTCGTCGTCGATTTCGGACGGACTGAATGTGCTCTCAGGATCCTGGAAATCGCCGTCGTCACGGATGTGCTTCATCACAAGGTCGTACAGCAGCTGACGCCAATTCAGATCGGGCCGAAAGAAATCGGTCACATGCAACGGTCGATCGCGTCGCAGATCCCAATTGATGGCATATTCCGAACGCCAGCCATGACCGAAGTAGCTTTCGTGCGATTGGAGCATCTCGATGCTGATCAACCTATCGTCGAAGCGGTGGATTTCATACGAACGGTCGAACGTGGTGTCGCCTTGCGGCGCCGTATCGAGCTTGACGCCTGATGTCGCGAACATTCCCTTCGCCAGAACCAAACGTTGGGCGATGTAGTGGTTGAATGTATCGGCGTGCGCCGGCGGTGTGCCGGTCATGAAGGGAAAGCTATCTGTTTCGAAGACACGCCATCGCGGTAAATGCCGATCGATAACATGGTTCTCGATCGCCAAGGTGCCGGTAATCTTGTATTGGGCAGCCAGATCCTTGCCGCGCTCCGTGTAGCGGCTGCTCATGCAAAGTGTGGCCGTCTCACCGCTCATGCATTCCTTGCGCGAATTGAGAAATCTGCGCTGGCTGTCGCGTAGAACAACGAGAGCATGTGGTGAGACACGGTCGCGCAACTGCGCATACTGCTCGGCCAGGGACCGATCGAGTGTTGCGAGGTCCTGATCCGAGCAGGTCAGGCGATCAAGAGTGGTCGTGGCCTTGGTACAATCGAAGCCTGGTGTCTGCGGCGCGGCGGCGAGCAAGAGCACGATTGTAGATATGCTGAGAGACGGATCTTGATGCCAGTCACGCCGATGCAAATCTTTATTTGAGTTTAAGACAGAGCCGCATTGCGACCACCAATGCGTCAGTTTTGCTGAATCGCATAGCAACATCACTACGTTAAATGTGCATTAAACACAATCGTGCAACTTCAGTTACCGCCTTTTATGGCCACATCATGCTACGAGTTGTGCTTTCCAAAAATCGGTTCAATCGTAACAAGGGGTCAGCAAATGGCCACACTCACCGTTGGTCCGGGCCAACAATATCCGACACTGTCATCAGCTATCGCAGCCTCGCATGATGGCGACGTCCTTCAGGTCAAAGCAGGCACCTACAAGAACGACTTCGCTACAATTGGCACCAAGATTACCATCGTCGGGGTTGGCGGTATGGTGAATCTGGTAGCCACCGTTGCGCCGCCCAATGGCAAGGCGATTCTGGTCACCGACACCGACGTCACGCTGACCAATATCGCCTTTTCAGGAGCCAAGGTTGCCGATGGCAACGGTGCCGGCATTCGCTACGAGGGTGGCAACCTCACCATCAATGACTGCTATTTCCATGACAATCAGGATGGGTTGTTGTCAGCCGCAGATCCGACGGGCAGCATTACGCTCAACGATTCAGAGTTTGGCCACAACGGCACTGGAGATGGCCGTACCCACAATCTTTACGTCGGCCAGATCGGCACGCTGACCATAAACGGTTGTTATTTCCACGACGCAGTGGTTGGTCACGAGATCAAGAGTCGTGCACTGAGCACCAACATTCAGAACAGTCGCATATTCGATCAGTCTGGTTCCGCCAGCTACAGCATCGATCTGCCGAACGGCGGCAAAGCGGTCATCAAGAACAACATCATCGAGCAGGGAGCGAAGACGCAAAACCCTGCTATCATCCATGTCGGCGGTGAAACGCCGATTTACGGCGGCACCAATGTGCAGATTAGCAACAATGTAATTCTGAACGACCTGCACTCGTCCAGTGCGACCGCGGTGAACAATCAGACAACGGCACCGGTGACTTTTTCTAACAACGAAGTGTTTGGCTTGATAGCGACACAACTCGTGCACGGTGTGGGCAGTTCGAGCAATACAATGCTGCTGACCTCGGAGCCGCCACGCTATACCAACCATCCATGGCAGGTTGGCACTGTTCCGCCAGACCGGCTGGCGCTTTATCTGGCCAAGGATACGGGCACCGCCAATTTGCAATTCATCGTCAGTGTCGATGGCAAGCAGGTTGGTGCGGCTCAGAATGTGACCGCGACGCAGCAGGCCGGCGCAAGCAATGCGTTCAGTTTCGCGGCAACGTTCGGCGCCGGGAACCATGACGTTGCGATCAGCTATCTAAGCGGCCGCGGTTCCCCGGCGCAGTTACTGCATGTCGACGCACTGGACTATGACGGGCTCCACTACGGATTGGACACCGCTGCTCTCCACCAGGGCGAGGTGGTGCATTTCATCGTCAGCGGATAGAGCCTCGGTGCGCCTGGCTACAACGGGTGCCACGGTCTGGCCGCCTGCTGTGGCATCGCCAGAACCTCCCGCAGGCCGATGCGCCGGTTTCCCGCGCGTCCCACCATGGTCTCGGCGGCAATGAGTGCATCGAGCACAGCCTCCTGAGTTGCCTCTGCGGCGGCCTGGAACAGCCGGTCGATCCTGTTCTCTGACAGCACGCCATGCTGGATCAGGTCCGCAGCGGGGTGGTGCGGCATCCTGTTGGCGGTGGTGAATGCGAGAGCGATGTCGCCGCTGCGGTCGCCCCAGAACGAGCCGCACCATGCGAGTCCGACTCCGGACCGGCGCGCCACGCGGCCGAGCTGGCGATGATCCAACGGAACGTCAGTGGCCAGGATGATGATGCACGAGCCGGCGTCTTCGACAGGCTTTGCTGGCGGATTGATGCGTCGTCCGTCCGGCAGGCGCAGGTCGCCGGCACGGCCGAAATTCGCCAGCACCAGAACGCCCAAATGATGTGCCGCATCGTCGAGCATCAGCCGGCGTGATGCCGATCCGATACCGCCTTTCAAACCGAAGCAGCTCATGCCGGTGCCGGCGCCCACTGCGCCGACGTCAAACCACGCCCCTGCGGCATCGATGGCCGCAGCGGCGTGTGTCTCGGTCACCGCCATCGCCTGGATGTCGTTCAGGTAGCCATCGTTGCACTCCAATACGACTGGGTTCACCGTCGAGGTTCGCCGGCCGATTTCCGGATTGGCAGCAATCGCTCGGCGGATCAGCGCATTGGCGCAGGTGCCGACGCCGAAGGTGTTGGTCAGCAATATCGGCGTTTCCAATGTGCCGAGTTCGTTCACCTGCACCAGACCGATGCTCTTGCCGAACCCATTCAGCACGAATGCGGCGGCCAGCGGCTTGTCACGGAACACGTCGCCCGCGCCCGGCAGGATGGCGGTGACGCCGGTACGGATGTCGCCCTCGTTGAGGGTTATGTGCCCGACGATAACACCGAGCACATCGGCGATGGTGTTGCGATTGCCCGGCGGCAAGGAACCGCAGGCCAGGCCGAGATCACGCGCGCGCACGCTTCATACTCCCAATGACGACTGCTGACAGAACGCTGTCAGTACCAGAGCACTAGATACAAGGCGTTGCCACTAGCAAGGAGACGGCAAATGCAGACGCCTGGCACCATCGCTCCACCGAATCCCGAGCCAGAAGCCGTGGGCGCGGCCGAACGGATTTACCACCTGTGGGATGCGGCGCTCGGGGCGAAGGATGTGGAAGCCGCCGCTGCGCTCTATGCGCAGGATACGGAACTGGAGAGCCCGCTTGTGCGGCACCTGCTGCGCTCAGAGCGCGGCGTGGTGCAGGGGCGCGATAAGCTGCGCGACTTCATCCATCTTGTCTTCGAGCACACGCCACCAAGCCGGCGCCGCTACCGCTCGGGGTTCTTCACCGATGGGCGAAAGCTGATCTGGGAGTATCCGCGTGCGACGCCCGACGGCGAGCAGATGGACTTCGTTGAATCGATGGAGATCGAGAACGGTCTGATCCGCCGCCACCGCGTCTATTGGGGGTGGTTTGGCGTGAAGGTCCTCGAGCAGGATCGGTATCATCGTTGACCCGGCCCGACTAGCCGAACCGGCGGAATCGTCCTAATCCCGCGCTACAGGATTGCGGAGGAATACGCCATGCGTGAGATCGGGCATTTCATTGGCGGCAAGCCGATGGCGGGCGCCAGCGGCAAGTTCGGCGACGTGTTCAATCCCGCGTCCGGTGAGGTCAGTGCGCGTGTCGCGCTGGCCGATACCGGCGAAGTCAACAAGGCGGTGGCTGCCGCCGCTGCTGCCTGGCCGGCCTGGGCGGCGACGCCGCCGCTCCGCCGTGCACGCGTGATGTTCAAGTTCAAGGAATTGCTGGAGCGCGACCGCAAGGAGATCTCCGCCATCATCACCGCCGAGCATGGCAAGGTATTGTCGGACGCCGATGGCGAGGTGCAACGCGGGCTGGAAGTGGTTGAATTTTCCTGTGGCATTCCGCACTTGATGAAAGGCGAATTCACCGAGGCAGTCGGCACGGGGATCGATGCCTGGTCGGTCCGCCAGCCGCTCGGCGTGGTCGCGGGCATCACACCGTTCAACTTCCCGCTGATGGTGCCGTTGTGGATGATCCCGGTGGCGATTGCTTGCGGCAACTGCTTCATCCTGAAGCCGTCGGAAAAGGATCCTTCAGCATCGCTGAAACTGGCGGCTCTGTTGGCCGAGGCCGGCGTGCCAGACGGTGTGTTCAGCGTGGTGCAGGGTGCGCGCGAGTCGGTGGAAGCAATCCTGGCGCACCCGGATATCGCCGCGATCAGTTTCGTCGGCTCCACCGCAATCGCTGAGACGATCTATCGAGGCGGCACGTCGCACGGCAAGCGCGTGCAGGCGCTGGGCGGCGCGAAGAACCACCTGGTGGTGATGCCGGACGCCGACATCGACGATGCGGTGGATGCGCTGATGGGGTCGGCGTACGGCGCTGCGGGCGAACGCTGCATGGCAGTGTCGGTCGCTGTCGCCGTGGGTTCGGCCGGCGACCAGCTGGTGAAGAAGCTGGAGCCTCGGGTGCGCGCCCTGAAGATCGGACCGGGAACCGATCCCGACGCGGAGATGGGGCCGTTGGTGACGCGTGAGCACCGCGAGAAGGTGCGGGGCTATATCGATCTGGGTGTGAAGGAAGGGGCGAAGCTGGTGGTCGATGGCCGCGGGCTGTCGCTGCAGGGTTATGAGAACGGCTATTTCCTGGGCGGTTCACTGTTCGACAACGTCGGCACCGACATGCGTATCTACAAGGACGAAATCTTCGGCCCGGTGCTGAGCGTGGTGCGCACGCCGGACATGGCAGGTGCGGTGCGCATGGTGAATGCGCACGAGTACGGCAACGGGGTGGCGATCTTCACCTCGGATGGTGGCGCGGCACGCGACTTCGCCGCAGGCATCAATATCGGCATGGTGGGCGTCAATGTGCCGATACCGGTGCCGATGGCATTCCATTCGTTTGGCGGTTGGAAGCACTCGCTGTTCGGCGACCACCATATCTACGGGCCGGAAGGTGTGCGGTTCTACACACGCTATAAGGCGATCACCCAGCGCTGGCCGACGGGAGCGCGGCGCGGCGCCGAGTACGTGATGCCGACGCTCGGCCGCTAACCCCGTCGCGGCTTCACGGCCAACGGCAGGCTGTCGAACAATGTCGGCGCTTCGCCGATCTGCGCGCGCTCGATGTCGAGCATTCGCAGCTTGGTATTGAGGCCGCCGGCGGCAGAGAAACCGCCGAGCTTGCCGTTGGCGGCCAGCACGCGGTGACAGGGCACAACGATGGGACACGGATTGCGTCCCATCGCTTCGCCAACGTCGCGTGCCGCCCGGCTGTCGCCGACACGCGCGGCGATTTCGCCATACGACATCGTGGCGCCGGCGGGGATCGAACGCGCGACCGCATAGACCTGCTGCTGGAACGGCGGCACATCCTCCAGGTCGAGCGCAATGTCGGACAGATCGCGGCGTTCGCCACGCAGCAATGCTACCATCGCATCGATTGCACGCTGAATGACGTCGGGTGGTGCCGCTTCGGGCGTGTTGGGGTGCCGGCGCAGCAGGCGCATAGCGGTCCCTGCATCGTAGCGCTCCGGCAGTTGCACGCCGACGATGCCGCGTTCGCTCCAGACTACGCCGCAGCGGCCGACAGCAGTATCGAACAGAGCGTAGCCTTGGGCCTGCATTGTGCTCCTGTCATTGGGAACGCATGCGGGCAAAGTCAACCGTTCGGGCGTGGAAGCGCTGATCGAGCGTCGACGTTCAGCCGGTGCTCGGTCCAGCGAGCCAGGCGGACGAACGGCAGGCCGATGAGCAGATAGATCGCGCCGACCAGCAGGCCGGTGCCGAAGTAGTCATAATACGTGGTCGAAAGCTGCTCATAGGTGCGAGTGAGTTCGACCATGGTGATCACCGAGATCAACGATGAGTTTTTCAGCAGCGAGACGAAGTCGTTGGTCATGACTGGAATGACCATGCGGAATGCCTGCGGCACGATCACATGGCGTAACGCCTGCGCGCGCGTCAGGTTGAGCGCGAGCGCGGCCTCCGTCTGTCCGCGCGGCACGGCATTCAGCCCGGCGCGGTAATTCTCCGCCTCATACGCGGCGTAATTGAAGCCGAGCGCTAGTACGCCGGCAACGAACGGGTCAAGCTTTATGCCGATATTGGGCAGTCCATAGAACACGAACAGCACCTGGATCAGCAGTGGCGTGCCGCGGATCGTCTCGATGTACACGACGGCGAGTTTCGGTACGATGGATGGGCCATACCGGCGGCCGATGGCGAGCGCGAGGCCAACCACAATCGCGACCAGCATGCCCAGGACGGAGACTTTCAGGGTCACCAAGGCGGCCTGCGCCAGCAATGGCAGGAAGCCAGCGTAACGCAGCAGCGTCTCGCGCCAACCGTTCAGCGGCGCAGTCTCCTCAATGAAGCGATCATACATCACTGGGGTGACCGACGACGAGGCGAAATCGTTCAGCTCTGTTGCCATCGTCGGGGTCCAAAGCTTCCAGCGTTCCAGGATGCGGCGCAGCTCACCTTCCTGCATGACCGCTGTCAGCGCCTGATCGATCTGCTGACGAAGCGCGCTGTCACCCTTGCGCAGCGCGAGGCCGTAACGGATGCGGCCGATGGGTTCGCCGACCAGGCGCAGAGCCTGATTGGGTGCGGCATAGTAAAGCGCGATCGGATAGTCGAGAAGAACGGCATCGACACGGCCATTTGCCAGATCGCTGTAGGCGTCGGTCTCTTCGTCGTAGCCGACAACGACAAGATCGCCAGCGGCCTGCAGGATGCGTTCGCCGAGTGATGCCTTCAGCGTGCCCACCTTGCGGCCGCGCAAGTCGTCGAGGCTGCGATAGGGGTCCCCGGCGCGCACTGTGAGCTGCTCGAATGTCGTGTAGTAGGGGATCGAGAAGTCAACGGCTGCCTGATGCTCGGGCGTTATCTCCAGGCCGTTCATCACCACGTCATAGAGGCCTCGGTCGAGGCCGGGGATCAACGCTTCCCAGTCGTTTTGTACCAGCCGCGCGGTGCGGCCCATACGCTTTGCCACTGAGTCGATGATTTCCTTCTCGAAGCCGATGAGGGTGTTCTGATCGGATGGATCGGCGAAGGCATACGGCGCGTTCGACTTGGCGTCGGCGCCGAATGTCAGTTCCGGCGTTTGCGCCGCGGCGGGCCAGCAGCAGCGCAGAGCGATGAAAAGCAGCATGGTAAGGCGGCAGCGCGGCATGGTGATACCTTGCGAGGGTGAATCGACGGCGGCGTGTGGTCCGTCGATTTGGTGGCCTTCCGCGAACAGCCGCAAGCCATCGGGCTTTGCGCGGGCACAACGGCCAAGCGGCGGCGGTCTTTGCTATCATTAACCGTCGATTCAGCAATTGGACCTCAGCCTGTCCACGGCCGGATTCCACCAGCAACCGGGGAGGTGCGGAGCCATCATGGCGGAGCGGGAGCCCACGATGGAGGAAATCGTCGTGGCGCTGCGCGAGACGAAACGGCGAGCGGATCACACACTGCCGCTTGCTCTGGTCGGACAGTCGCGCGGCAAGCGGCCGCTGCCTGGCCTGATCGGCTCAACTGATGCCGTTGGCCTGCGCGATGAAGAGATGGAGCGGTTGCTGGCGGAGAACGCGCGGCTCAACGCGCGGGTCGTTGCTCTGCTCAAGATCATCGAACAGGAAGAAGCGAAGGCAACCGAGGCGGCGCGCGACGACAGACCGACGGAACTGGATCAGGAGGCAATTGGCAGCGCGGTGAAAGCCGCTGTCAAAGCTGAACTCGGCCCGCTTCTCGACCTATTGTTGCATGTATTGACGATGGGTGCCGCCAATCCAGCCAGCGGCATCGAGTCGATGTCGCGCAAGCCGGCGCGTGCCGGGGCGTCTGACTGGATCGTCGATCTCATGGACCGGCTCGAAGGCGATGCCGGCGTTCCCCAGGAGTCCGGCACTGCGCTCGACCTGTCTGCGCGGCGCAGCAAACTGCGCGAGCGCCTGACCGGTGTGATCAAAGCTTTCGGTTTGGACCCATATCCGCCACGCCGTTTCACGCCTCCCGAAGGTCCGTCATGACAGGAGAGTTTCCGATGAGCAGCAGTATGCAGCAGTCTGTCAAAGGTCTTGACCTTGGCACCAGCCGAATCGTGCTCGCCACGCTGAACGGCGAAGATGTGGATTATGACCCGCAGCTCAACGCATTCGTGGATATCCCGTACAGCAAGATGACCGAACAGATGCTTGTGCGCGAGAACATTCTGCACAAGGTGGAGGGCGACCACATCTACGTCTATGGCAACCGGGCGGACGAGTTTGCCAAGTTCCTTGACGGCGACACACGGCGGCCGATGCAATGTGGAATGCTCAACCCGACGGAACCTAAGAATGTGGAGATGATCGAGCTGCTGGTAACCCGGCTGTGCGGCAAGGCTGCAGACGGCGAGAAGCTGTGCGTCAGCGTTCCGAGCGCGCCGGTCGAGCGCGGGTCCGATCTCATCTTCCACCAACGCTCCGTGCAGTCGATCTGCGAGCGGCTGGGCTATCAGGCCAAGGCGATCAACGAGGGTCAGGCGGTGGTGTATTCGGAGCTGAAGGACTCCAATTTCACCGGTATCGGCATGAGCTTCGGCGGCGGCATGTGCAACGTGTGTCTGGCCTATCTCGGCCTGCCGGTGCTGACGGTGTCGACCACACGGGCGGGCGACTACATCGACTATAGTGCCGCGTCGGTGACGGGCGAGACGCCGGCAACCGTGCGGTTGCATAAGGAGAACGGATTCGACCTGGACGACGACTCCGACGACTCGATGGATCGTGCGCTGAGCGTTTACTACTCGGACGTGATCGAGTCGGCCGTCAGCAGGCTGCAGACCGCAATGAATGAGTCGAAAAAGCTGCCGAGCTTCACCAAGCCGATTCCAATTGTCTGCGCTGGCGGCACAGCGATGGCGCGCAACTTCCTGCCGCGGCTGAAGTCGGCGATGGCCCGTACCGAGCTCCCGGTGCGGATCGGCGACATCTATCTGGCGAAAGATCCGCTCAACACCACCGCCAAGGGCGCGCTGGTGGGGGCAATGTTGAACATGTGACCACGCACGCCCTCTGTCCCGACCCGCGTTGACCCGTCCCTCTCGGCAGCGTAAGCAAACGCAACGGCCTGGGGCCAGTCGGCCGACGGACAGGATGGAGCGATCCATTGAGAGACGTGCGCGACGCGCTGATGGTGGCGCGGAATACTGACGGCAAGCTGATCGGGCGCCCGCTCTCCCCTCACCTTCAGGTCTATCGCTGGCCAGTCAGCATGGCGCTGTCGATCCTGCACCGCGTCAGCGGGATAGGACTGGCCGTCGGGACGTTGTTGCTGACCTGGTGGCTGGTCGCGGCCGCCGTGTCCGACGATGCGTTTGCCGTGGTGCAATGGTTCCTGGCGACACCGGTTGGGATGCTGCTGCTGTTCGGCTGGTCGCTGGCGCTGTTCTTTCATTTTTTCTCCGGCATTCGCCATCTGGCGTGGGACGCCGGATACGGCTTCGACAAGCCCTGGTACAACCGGTCTGGCTGGGCTGTGGTGATCGCCACGGTGGCCGCGACGCTGGTGCTCTGGATCGTCGGCCTGGCGGTTTGGTGAGGCAGGGCATGGCAAAGTCACCACATCTCGACATCATGCGCTCGCCGCTGGGCCGCGCCCGCGGTCTCGGCTCAGCCAAGGCAGGGGCGGAACACTGGTGGCTTCAGCGGATTACAGCCATCGCACTGGTGCCGCTGACTTTGTGGTTCCTCTGCGGCATGGTCCGCATGCTCGGTGCGACGCGCGACGATGTCGTTTCCTGGATGGCTGGTCCGCTTCCGATCGTGTTGATGATCGCGCTTGTCGTCGCCACCTTCCACCACCTACAGGCGGGCCTCCAGGTGGTGATCGAGGACTACGTCGATCACGCCTGGCTGCGTGTCGGCTCGATCCTGCTGGTCAAGGGACTGTCGCTGCTGCTGGCACTCGCCTGCATCATCTCGGTGCTGCGGCTGGGCCTCTAGGCGGAAAGGATATGATGAACGCGATCACCCTGCCTTCGTCGCGCGCCTATAACATCGTCGATCACACGTACGATGTCGTAGTGGTTGGCGCGGGCGGTTCCGGGCTGCGCTCCACCTTCGGCATGGGTGCGGCCGGCCTGAAGACGGCCTGCATCAGCAAGGTTTTCCCAACGCGCAGCCATACGGTTGCGGCGCAAGGCGGTATCGGTGCCGCGTTGGGCAACATGGGCGACGATGACTGGCGCTGGCACATGTACGATACCGTCAAGGGGTCGGACTGGCTCGGCGATCAGGATGCCATCGAGTACCTATGCCGCGAGGCGATTCCGGCGGTGTACGAACTCGAGCATTACGGCATGCCATTCAGCCGTACCGAGGACGGCCGGATCTATCAGCGGCCGTTCGGCGGCCACATGACGAAGAACGGCGAGGGGCCGCCGGCGATGCGCGCCTGCGCCGCGGCTGATCGGACCGGCCATGCCATGCTGCATACCCTGTATCAGCAGAGCCTGCGCAACGACGTGGAATTCTTCAACGAGTACTTCGCCCTCGATTTGATCATGGATGATGAGGGCGTCTGCCGTGGCGTGACCGCGTGGTGCCTTGAAGATGGCAGTATCCACCGGTTCCGTGCGCAACTTGTGGTGGTGGCGACCGGCGGCTATGGCCGGGTTTATCAAGTGTGCACGTCGGCGCATATCTGCACCGGCGACGGCAACAGCATGGTGCTTCGCGCCGGCCTGCCGTGTCAGGACATGGAATTCGTGCAGTTCCATCCGACCGGCATATTTCCCGCTGGTTGCCTGATCACCGAGGGCGCGCGTGGCGAGGGCGGCTACCTGACGAACAGCGAGGGCGAGCGTTTCATGGAGCGCTATGCGCCCAGCGCCAAGGACCTCGCCAGCCGCGACGTTGTGTCACGCTCGATGATCGTGGAAATCAACGAAGGGCGTGGCTGTGGGCCGCACAAGGACCACATCCTGCTGCATCTCGAGCACCTGGGTGCTGACATCCTGCATGAGCGGCTGCCGGGTATTTCCGAAACCGCGCGGGTGTTCGCTGGCGTGGAGGTGACCAAGGATCCGATCCCGGTGCAGCCGACAGTGCACTACAACATGGGCGGCGTTCCGACGAACCATCATGGCGAGGTGTTGCGCCCGACAGCCGGCGATTCCGACGCGGTGGCGCCCGGGCTCATGGCGGTGGGTGAGGCGGCGTGCGTTTCGGTGCATGGCGCGAACCGGCTGGGGACCAATTCGCTGATCGACCTGCTGGTATTTGGTCGCGCCGCGGCGCACCGGGCTGCAAAGACCGTACGGCCAGGAGCGAGTCATGCGCCCTTGCCACCGCGCGCCGGTGAACGCTCGCTCGATCGGTTCGATGCCGCGCGGCATGCAAAGGGCGGCACGCGCGTCGCGGACCTGCGAGCGGAAATGCAGAAGACGATGCAGAGCCATGCCGCGGTGTTCCGCAACAGCGAGACGCTGTCCGAGGGCGTGCGAAAGATCCAGGCCGTATGGGAAGGCATGGCGGACATGTCGGTGTCCGATCGCAGCCTGATCTGGAACAGTGACCTGATGGAGGCGCTGGAACTCCAGAACCTCATGGGCAATGCAATGACCACCATGGTTGGCGCCGAGGCGCGGCACGAAAGCCGTGGCGCGCATGCGCATGACGACTATCCCGAGCGCAATGACGCGGAATGGATGAAGCACACTCTGGCCTGGTGCGATGAAAACGGTGCAACGCGGCTGGGGTATCGGCCGGTGAAGATGCAGACGCTGACCAATGAGGTATCTGTGATCCCGCCGAAGCAGCGGGTGTACTGATGGCCAACTTTGCCCTCCCTGCCAATAGTCGCATTGGACATGGCAAGACATGGAAAGCGCCCGGCAGCGCGAAGCGTGTGCGCGAATTCCGCATCTATCGCTGGTCACCGGACGATGGCCAGAAGCCGCGCACCGACACGTACGAGGTCGACCTCGATGCGTGCGGGCCGATGGTCCTCGACGCGCTGATCAAGATCAAGAACGAGATCGATCCGACGCTGACCTTCCGCCGTTCGTGCCGCGAAGGCATCTGCGGCTCGTGCGCGATGAACATCGACGGCGGCAATACGCTCGCCTGTCTGAAGCCGATCAAGGAGGTGAATGGCGCGGTGCGGATTTCGCCGTTGCCGCATATGCCGGTGGTGAAAGACCTGGTGCCGGATCTGTCGCAGCTTTATGGGCAGTTGCGCAGCATCGAGCCATGGCTGCAGGCTGACAGTCCGCCGCCGCCGGACGGCGAGCGCCGGCAAAGCCTGGAAGAGCGCGCGAAACTCGACGGACTGTGGGAATGCATTCTGTGCTTTTGCTGCTCGACCGCGTGTCCGAGCTATTGGTGGAACGGCGACCGCTATCTGGGTCCGGCAGTGCTGTTGCAGGCATATCGCTGGATCGCGGACTCACGCGATGAACATACCGGGGAACGGCTCGATGCGCTGGAGGATCCGTTCAAGCTGTATCGCTGCCACACCATCATGAATTGCACTGATGCCTGCCCGAAGGGGTTGAACCCGGCCAAGGCGATCGGCACGATCAAGCAGCTTATCCTTGAGCGGCAGGTGTGAGGCGCGCGCTTTAGTCTTGCTCAGATCTGCTGGTGTTTTTCTTCACAATGGCAATCACGATCAGCAGATACGCCACGACGCGGATCAGGTAGAGCCAGCTACGCGACTCGACCGCCACCTGAACCAAAGTCACGGTGGCTGCATTCAGCGCCAGCAGCCAGAACGCGGCGGCAAAGGCGAGGAACAGGAAGTCGTTGCTGCGGCTCCAGAATTTCAGGAAGAACAGGCCGCAGACCAGGAAACCGGCGGTGACGATCCCTGAAGAATAATCGATGAGGAGCTGATGCTTCACTAGGCTTCCCAGACAAGTCCGAACAGCAATACGGAGATCGCCAGGAGTGCGGTAAAGATCCTGATCAACGTCAGATCATTTTCGGGCAACAACAGGATGTCCACGGCCAGGACCAGGTTGTTCAGCGCCATCAGCCAGAAGAACAGCGAACTCCAGATCAGCAGCTTGGCTCGGCTACGCCGGTAGGCGCGCCAGAGAAGCCAAGCGCAGAGCGCGCTGGTAGCCAGGCAAAGGAGGTAAATGATGTCCTCAAGCGGTGACCCGCTCCACCGGAGCGTCATTGGTGCCTCTTACCCAGATCAGATATTACGCGACGGTTTGGATCGGAGACGGAAAGCGTCGCCGAACGCCTTCGCGACCGGTGGGATGCGTGCCGGTTCGCGCGCTCCGGCATACGCGCGCAGACGCGACACGTCATGCAGTTGGACCCGCGAACCGTGGGTCTCAACCCCAAATGCCCGCAGCGCGGTGAACGCGCGTGACAGGTTCTCGGCGCGGCAACCAAGCCATGGCGCCAGCAGACCCTTGCTGACGGGCAGGCGGAATTCAGCCTGTGCCGCTGCCGGCTCAGGAACCAGGCTCAGCAAATATGTGCCCAGCCGCTGCGCTGCGACGCGGACCTTCAGATCGACCACCTGCCGGGTCATGTTGGCCAGTTCGGACGACATCGCCCGCATCATCGCGATCGCCGCCAATGGATTTTCCGCCACCAGTCTGCGCATTGGCTGAGCGCCGATTTTGACCAGCAGCGACGGTGTCACTGTTTGCGCGCCCATCAGGTACGGTTCGGCGGTCAATACATTGGCCAGCACGAAACTACTGGCAGGACCTAGCACATCAATCACCGTACTCGATGCATCCGAGGCGGTGCCGGTCAGACTGACGCGGCCATCCAGCAGCACGTACAGGGATTCAGGGAGAGAGCCCTCCTTGAACAGCACTTCGCCCGGGCCGGCATCTTCCACATCGCTGCTCTCTGCCAGGCGTTCCAGCAGTTCGCCGTCCAATTGGGAGAACCCCGGGACCGTGCGCAACATTGCATCGATGGACTGCATGATTGCGAGAGTTACACCGTCACGATGGTACTGGCCAGCGGCTATCCCGGCTAATATTGGAACTGATAGGTCACCCCGACGCTGGTCCCGTTCGACGAGCCGCCGGCGCCTGTCGCCGACGCTCCGCCGGTGCCGGCAGTCGCCTGCAGCTTGAGTCCCTTGGCGATGTCCACCTGAACACTCGCCTGGGTGCCGCCACCCGAGGCGCTCTGCTGCGCACCGAGATAAACCCCCGGCGCGATGTAGCGCCCAGCCTGTAGCGTCGGACTGCCGCTGCCCCTGCTGCTGCCGACGGCCAGCCGATCAAGCCCAAGCCCCTGCCGTACCTTGTCCAACGGGTCGCCGAAGCCGCCGCCGGCACCAGTCAGGCTGGCCAGGCCCGCGGCGATTTCAGCCACCTCGAGCGCGCCCAGTTTGCCCACGCCGGTGCCGAACAGCAGGTGCGCCAATACTTCGTCCTGTGGGAGCGTCGGCACGCTGGTGAGCGTGATTTTTGGGTTCTGGACGGTGCCGCCGATCGTCAATGTCGCAAGGACGTTTTCGCTGCTGCTGGTTGCGACCAGGTCAAGTGCAGGATTGGTCAGGCTGCCGCCGTTGAAGCTGATGTCCCCAGAGGTGAATTCCAGTGTGCGGCCGGCAAGGCTCAGCAGTACCCCGCCGCATATGCAAGGCGCCCACGGTACGGGGCGCGGCAAGGCTGCCGGTGACCTGCATCTTGCCGGCGAACTCCGAATCAAGGCCCCGCCCCCGCACAAAGATCTGCTGCGGCGCGTCTATCGTCAGGTTCAACGTGACTACCGATGCGGCGGCTGGCGGCGGGGCAGGCGGTGGCTTGCTTCCGGCCTGACGCACCGGCAGCACGGCAATCGCTGCCGGCATTCGTTCCGGAACACGGATCTCGGCACGCTGCACCTGCACCGCGCCGCCAACGGTGAGTTCGCCAGCGGCCTGGCCCCGGATCGCCAAATTTGCGTCCATGGTTGCCGTGATCATGTCGCTCGCCAGGGGGACAGCGTTGTGCGCGGTTAACGTCAGATCGACCGGCAGGCCAGGGGCCAGCGCACCGATAGTCCCGCTGAGTGCCACCGTTCCCGGCCCGGCTTTGGCCGTCAGGCGCGCGATGCGCAGCGAATTGCCACTGCCCTGTATCTCGGCGGCAATGTCGCTCAGATGAACGCCGATGCCGTAGTCCTGCACTTCACCGTCAGCCAGCCGGGCGGTTCCCGCGAAGGCTGGCGTCTTAGCAGGGCCGGTCACTGTGAGATCGATGGTCATCTGCCCGCGGACACGACGACCACTGGCGCTCAGAATCGGATCAGCGACAGCGAGATCGATCAGGCCGTTAGCCCGCAGGTCGAGCGATCCGGCGGCCGAAAGTGGCGCGCGACCAGTAAGGCTCAGATGCGACCGCCCAGCCGTGACGCGCGCATCGACCTGCGCCGCAGCGCCATCAAGCGTCGCGGTGGCCGCGATATTGGCGGGGGGCATGGCGCGGCCCGGCCCGCTCGATGCGCGCAGTCCATTTGCCGCGAAGCGTAATTTACCCGCCGGTCGAGCCGATGTCCCCGTGACATGCGCATCCGCTTCGATGACACCGTCGGCGGCGAACTCCGGTGCGACGATCGTCGCGATATTGGCCGGCAGGTTACGCAGCGATGCAGTGATATCGAGTGTCGAACCGACACGGCCCGAGACATCCAGCACCGCTTGGCGCAATCCGAGCCGCAGGCGATCGAACGCCACGCCATTGTCGAATGCGACGCGCACCGGCGCGAGAAGGCGGATTGTCTGCTTGCGCCACTCGGCCTGGAGCGATGCTACACTGACGGTGCGTGCAACGGTATCCACCGTCGCGGCGGCGTCCAGAGTACCTTGATCGAGCGTTGCAACGAGTTTCGTGGCTATGGCGTCAGCGGGTCCGTTCGCGGTCGCCCGTAGCGAGCCGGCAACACTGGCCGCCTTGATACCGTCCACATCCAAACGCGCATTCAGGGTCGGATGCGATACCGGTTGTTCGACTGTCGCGTCGAGCGCCACGCGCGATGCCGCGGCGGTTCCCGCGAGTGCGGCCCCGTCCATCTTCACCGTCAGGGTTGCCTTGTCGGTCGAGGCGTCGAGCAAGGCGTCAACGCTTCCGGCGATAGTTCGTCCAAGCAACGGCTCGAGATCCGCGAGCCTTCGCATGACGATATGAAGATTGCCGGCCGGAACCATCGTTGCCGTGGGCAACTGCAACGAGCCTTGCGCCTGGAAGCTCTTCCACTCCGCCTTTTGGACGTCAACGGCAACGCCGTCTGCTTTGCGCTGCATGGCTATAGCGACATTGATCGGCGAATCGAGCAGCGTGCCCTGCGCACCAATATGACCGCTTGGATTTTTCGGTAGGCCGCTGGCGGTGACATTGATGGTGATGTCGCCAGACGATAGACCGCGCGCGCCGACACCGCCGGTTATCTCGCCGGTCAGGGCGAGATTATCGGTTGGGCCGGTGACCTTGCCGGTGGCCTGGAATTGCCCGCTCAGATCCAGATCCGCCGCGGCGAGATCGTTGACCTGCAACGTCCAGCCCAGATCTGCCAGGTTGGAAGCAACTGTTCCGTCTGCCGTGATGGCGATCGAGTGGCCGTTGAACTGTAGTTTTGACAATGTAAGATCGCTGCCGTGCAGTGCTGCCGCGAGGTGCAGTTGCCCGTTGTCGCCGACCAGCGCGCGTGCCTGTTGCATGCCGCCGGTGATGGCGACCTTGCCATCGGCGGTGACGGTCGTGACATCGCCTTGGATGGCGGCATGCAACGTCAGTGATGTCGCCCCGGTCAGGTCGAGTCCATTCATTGCCGCGAACGGCGCGAGATCGGGCACGTTCAGCGTGGCATTGAGCCCTCGCTCGGTGCCAACGGTGGCGTTTGCGTCCAGGTCGAACAGCTTGTGCTGCACGGTGACGTGCACCGGCCGTTCCGGAGCATCCAATCTGGCATCTGCATGGATGACCAGCGGCTGGTCCGAAAGCAGGTCCGGTTTCGGTGTCGGCACATGGAGACCGATGACCTCACCGTCCAAATGCAAACGGCCGGCGTTTCCAGCGATATCGGCCGTGATGGTGTTGGCTGCGACACCTGCGGCGGTCAAGGCATCGACGCGCAACCGGCCGGCTGCATCTGGTTTGCTGAACGGGCCACGCACATGCGCGTCGAGTGCGACAGATTGCCAGGCGACGTCGTTGCGCGGGCGCATGGCCGGTGCCGAGGCAGACACCATCAGGTCAACCATCTGATGTGTGAGGTCTATCGTGCCACCCGCACTTGCCTGCAGCGGTCCTGCAGTAAGTCCTATTCGTGTTGCGATTGCACTGCGGGGCCCCTGAAGGGATGCGTCTAGGGCGATATCGCCAACGTCTGGCAAGCCTGCGATCCCAGCGAGCAGCCCGCGCGCCTCTTCGTTGGCGCGCAACTGCACATGGAGATCAGTTGGGTCGCCGCGGGCTTCTACAGTATAGCGGCCACTGCCGCCGTTTTGGCGAATATCGAGGGTGCCATGAAAGTCTGTCTCGGACATGGCCTCGGCTGACCCGGTAACCGCTACGGATATCGACGTGCCCGCTATCGCACTCCCGATGTCGAGACGAGCGATGTCCAGCTGATTGAGTGTCACCGGCGCCGGAAGGCCGGAGGAGCCGCCGGATGATGACGAAGCGGGCATGCGTATGACGCTTATCTGACCCGCGGACAGCCGATCGATGACGACATGCCAGTGCAGCAGTTGCAGCGGTGACCAATCCAGCGTGGCGTCCTGCACAGTGACATAGGCGCCTTGCGGATCGCGCATCTCCAGTTGGGCAACACGCAGGGCGTCGGGAAAGCGGCCGCCCAGGCCGGTCAGGCGGATTGTGTCGCCGGTCAGGCGAGGGGTGAAGCTCTCGATTGCCCGCCGCCCTGGGTCGGTGTTGGCGGCCAGCAGGACGAGGATAACCGCCAGCACTGGCGCTCCGACCAATCCTGCTATGATCCATGCCAACCACTTGGCGGCCCGCCGCATCAGAATGCCTGCCCTATGCCGATATACAATTCGAAAGCGTCGCCATGGGGCTGTCGGTTCAATGGTATTGCGACATCGAGACGAATTGGGCCGATCGAGGTGTAATACCGCGCCCCAATGCCGGCTCCCACGCGCCAGTTACTGGTAAAAGGTGCTCCATTTGCGGTCACCTGCCCGGCATCTATGAAGGTCACGAAGCCGTAATTCTCGAGGATGCGCTGGCGCAACTCGATCGAACCGGCGCTGATGGCGGTGCCGCCCACGGGGTTGCCGTCGGGGAACTGGGGTCCGATCGACTGGTAGCGGAAGCCGCGCACCGTTGCCGATCCTCCGGCATAGAAACGTTGGTCCGGCGGCAGGCCGAACTCGTCCGCACCAAACGCCTTGCCTACCAGCCCGCGGGTCGCCACCACCGTGCGCCCGCTGCCGCTGAGATCGAAATAAGCCGAACCGCTGAGCTGGCCGATCATGAAGGTCGCGCTGCCGTGACCGAGTGATTGGGTGGGCGTCAGCAGCATCGCCAGGCGGAAGCCGTTCGTCGGATCCAACAAGCTGTTCGTGTTGTCATATTTTGCCGATAGCGGCAGACCAATGAGATTGTAGCGCGCACTGACACCTTGCTGGGTGATGTCCTCCTGTTCGCCGCTCAGCCCGTAGCTGATGGTCCAATGTTCGGACAGCTTGCGCTCGATTTCGATCTTCTGCATCAGCGCGCGCTGGTCGTATGCCTCCAGGCTCTGCTTCACTGCATCCAGATCGATTTCCAACGCCTGGTCGCGGGCGAGGAAGTCCGGCTTGATGAATTGGATGCCGAAATTGTAGCCGGGCTTTTTCACGGCATTGCCGCCAAGCTGCACGCCACCCGTGATGTTGAGTTGTTCTGCGTCGCCGAACAGATTGCGGTCATGCCAGCCGGCATTGAGGTTGATGCCGAGATCGGTGGAATATGCGGCACCCACGTCGACGGCATGCAGTGGTCTCTCGCTGACGTCGATGGTGATTGGGATCGTGCCATCCGGGTCGAGTTGGTCCGCCGGTTCCATCCGCACCACGGAAAATACGCCGATGGCCGCGAGGTCCGTGCGCGCCTTCTCGATTGCGGCAGGACTGAATTGTTCGCCCTGGTGCAGCAACAGGCGCTGACGGACATATGCCTCGTTTACAGTCTTGAGGCCCGTGACGTTGATCGCACCAATGTTGGCATGGGGTCCGGTTTCGGCATGAAAGGTCACATCGAGCATATTATCCGCTGGCCGCAAAGTGACCGGAGGCAGGTCGACCTTTGCCAATGGGTAGCCTGCTTCACGTGTTGCAGTGAGGAGGCGCTGCTGCGCGGTTAGCACCTCCGCCGCCAGCGCAGGAGCACCCACAGTAAGGCCTAGTTGCGTCCGAGCCGCATCGGGGACATCGCCATCGATGGTGATCTTTCCCAGATGGAATTGCGGTCCCAGGTCGAAACTGACCGCAACGGGGACTGGAGGCTTCTCGGGAGCCTTGTCCAGCAGATCTGGCAAAGTAGGGTCTTCGATCGAATGCCCGTCAATCGTCAGGGTCACCGTTCCCTTGTAGTAGCCGAAGCTGTGCAAGGCGGTCGCGAACCTGGCCGTATCGTCCCGCGCCCGTGTCACCAGCGCGAATGGTCCAACCGGCGCTTTTTCGCGCAGGGACACAAGTTGCGACGCATCGTGAACCGCCTGATCCAAGCCGGACTGGCCCGTCGGCTTCAGCGTGACTTCATACGGCTGAGGGGTGGCGGCCCGCGCCAGCGGGCTGAAAAGCAATGTGATCGCAGCAGAATCGAGAATTGAGCGGCGCGCATTTGGGTCAGGTTAGTCGGCCAGTGTTCCGGTAAGTGTCACGGTTGCGCCATTGTTAGGAAACTGTAAGCGAGCTATCCGCGTCAGGCATGAGGGAAACCGCCCGTCGTCCGAGTCGATTGCGTGCGCGCCGCCCGATGTTGGCGCAGGCCGGGTATCCAATCGATGGCATGCTGTCACCGGTCATGCGCCGAGGGCTGTTGCGGCCAATGCGGGTCGTCTGCCGTGGTGGTGGCGTGCTGTTGTGGACCCTTCCATGCATGGTGGTCCAGACGATCTGCGTGATGTTACCGGGGCGCCCCAAGGTCGTGCTTGCCCGTTGCTACTGGGCGGTGGTCTGCCGGCTGCTCGGGCTTCGCGTGCGCATCGTCGGGACACCCGCGAACGCACGTGGACGAGCGGTGGTGTTCGTTTCGAATCATTCGTCGTGGCTGGATATTCCAGTGTTGGGTGGCCGTCTGGAAACCTGCTTCGTCTCGAAGCACGAAGTGGGCGTCTGGCCGGTGGTAGGCACCATCGCCCGGCTTGGACGGACGGTCTTCATATCACGCCAGCGTCAGGCGACTGGCCGCGAACGCGACCTGATGCGCGACCGCCTTGCGGCGGGTGACAATCTGATGCTGTTCCCAGAGGGCACCACATCCGACGGATCGCGCGTTCTGCCGTTTCGCAGCGCGTTCTTTGCCGTTGCCGAAGGAGACGACCCGCCCCTGATCCAGCCAGTGTCGGTGGTCTACGACCGGTTGGGCGGACTGCCGACCGGGCGTGCCAGCCGCCCCGTATTTGCCTGGTATGGCGACATGGACCTGGCGTCGCACTTCTGGCGCTTCGCGCAATATCGCGGCCTGCGCGTCAGCGTATTGCTGCATCCCCCGCTCAATCCGCTCGATTTTGCCAGCCGCAAGGCGCTGGCGCAGGCGGTCTGGCAGGCGGTCGCCGACGGTGCGTCGCGCCTGCGGCAGAACCGTCCGATCGAGGTGGCGGCGCCTTATCCTGGGTCCGTGGCGGAGCCGGCCTACGCCTGAAGCGTAATTGGTTGACAGGAGGACGGTGTTTCCTGCCAGACTGCCGCGCGAGCAAGGAGATCAGCCAGCGCTGCCGCGCTTGACCGGACCGTTCCGCCCGACGATACCTCCCGCCCTTTTGGCGGGAGTGCATTGATTGATGAAGCGGTTGCACGTCATCACCTGGGGCTGCCAGATGAACGTGTATGACAGCGGCCGGATGGCCGATGTGTTGGCCCCGCTTGGCTATGCGCCGTCAGCCGAGCCCGACGGCTCCGACATGGTCATCCTCAACACCTGCCACATTCGCGACAAGGCGGCTGAGAAGGTGTTTTCCGAACTGGGCCGGCTGCGGCGCCTGCAGGAAAAGCGCGCGGCTTCCGGCGGTCGCATGATCTTGGCGGTCGCCGGTTGTGTGGCACAGGCGGAAGGCGAGCAGATCCTGGCTCGTGCGCCGTATGTCGATATGGTCCTCGGGCCGCAGACCTATCACCGGCTGCCGGAAATGGTCGCGCGTGCCGCGCGTGCCGGAGAAGCGGTGATCGAGACCGACTTTCCGGCGGAGGATAAGTTCGACTTCCTGCCTGATTCCGCCGCGCCGCAAGGTGTCACCGCATTCCTCACCATCCAGGAGGGCTGCGACAAGTTCTGCAGCTTCTGTGTTGTGCCATATACGCGAGGCGCCGAGCAGAGCCGTCCGCCGGCAGCAGTGATCGCCGAGGCGAAGCGGCTGATAGAGCAGGGTGCACGCGAGATCACCCTGTTGGGCCAGAATGTGAATGCCTGGCACGGCGACGGCTGGGGGTTGGGGCGCCTGCTCCGTGCGCTGGCTGAACTGCCGGGCCTGCTGCGGCTGCGCTACACCACGTCGCACCCGCGCGACATGGATGAAGCTCTGATTGCGGCGCACCGCGACCTTCCGTCCCTGATGCCCTTCCTGCATCTGCCCGTCCAATCCGGCTCGGATCGCATCCTGAAGGCGATGAACCGCGGGCACACAGCGCTCGAGTACCTGCGGCTGGCCGAAAAGCTGCGGATTGCCCGGCCAGATCTGGCGCTGTCGTCCGACTTCATCGTCGGCCATCCCGGGGAGACCGAGGCGGACTTCCAGGCCACGCTGGCATTGGTGCGCGATATCGGCTTCGCCCAGGCGTTCAGCTTCAAATACTCATCGCGCCCCGGCACGCCGGCCGCTGGCCTGCCGCAGCTTCTGGAAGCGGAAAAAGACCGTCGGCTGGCCAAGTTGCAGGCGTTGCTCCGCGAGCAACAGGCCCGGTTCAACACCAGCTGCGTCGGTCAGACCTTGCCGGTGCTGTTCACTGGGCCGGGACGGCATCCCGGGCAGGTCGCAGGGCGTTCGCCGTTTCTCCAGCCGGTGCACGTGACGGGGCCGCAACACCTCATCGGCCAAGAAAACCTCGTGCAGATCGCCGCCGCACTCCCCAATTCTCTGTCAGCAACCCTCATTGAGGAGAGAGCCTGCGCTTGAGCCACGCCAGCACGATCCCGACGATCCAATCCGCGACCGCATCCGGCAAGGCCGTGACTCTCCAATTCAGTGACAACACGCTGTTGCAGTTGCTGGTAGGCGATCACGACCGTCACCTGGTCCGCATCGAGCAGGCGCTTGGCGTCCGCGTCGCCTGTCGCGGCAATCGGGTCGCGATCAGCGGCGAGGCGTCGCGGGTCGATGTCGCGCAGGCAGCGCTGGAAGGTCTGTGGCGGCGGCTGGAGCGCGGCGAAAGCGTCGGCCGGCCCGAGGTGGAAGCGGCGATCCGTTTGGCGGACGATAACGATCCTCGTCTGCCGCTGTCGGACGTGCCGGCGATCCGGACGCGGCGCGGCGCGGTGGGACCTCGCAGCCCTGGCCAGGCGGCATATATCGAGGCGCTTGCCTCGCATGACATGGTGTTTGGAGTCGGTCCCGCCGGGACCGGCAAGACGTATCTCGCCGTGGCTCAGGCGGTGGCGATGCTACAGGCCAGCAAGGTCGATCGCATCGTGCTGTCGCGTCCCGCGGTGGAGGCTGGCGAACGGCTCGGGTTCCTGCCGGGCGACATGAAGGAGAAAGTCGATCCCTACCTGCGCCCGCTCTACGACGCGCTGCACGACATGATGCCAGCTGATCAGGTGATGCGCCGGCTGACCAACGGCGAGATCGAGGTGGCGCCGCTGGCGTTCATGCGTGGCCGTACCCTGGCGCATGCCTATGCCATTCTCGATGAGGCACAGAACACCACCGCGGTGCAGATGAAGATGTGGCTGACCCGAATGGGAGAGGGCACACGGATGGTGATCACTGGCGACCTGACCCAGGTTGACCTGCCGGCGGGCACGCGTTCGGGCCTGCGCGATGCATTGGACACGCTGGAAGGCTTAGCCGGCATTGGGGTGGTCCGGCTGGACAAGCGGGATGTGGTGCGTCACCCGCTGGTTGCGCGTATCGTCGATGCGTATGATCAGCGCGCCGCGGCCGAGGGCGACAAGCGGCGAGAGGCGCGCCGGCGCGGCGAGACTGACGGGACCGGCAAATAGGCGATGGACCCCGAGGCAAGTAGAGGCCCCGCTCGAGCGGGGATCCAGGACCAGGTTAGCGTCATTGTAGCCGAGCCGGGGTGGCGACGGTTGGTCCGCCATGTGGAAGCCGTGGCGACGCGCGCCGCGCGGATGGCGGGTGTCCGGGGTACCGTTGTGCTGGCAAACGATCGGACGGTGCGGCGGTTGAATGCGCTGCATCGCGGACGCGACAAGCCGACGAATGTGCTGACTTACACCGCGCCGGCGCCGGAGATGCTGCTGGCGCTCGGGGTGATCCGCCGCGAGGCCGCCGCCGCAGGGCGCCGCCCGGCGCACCACCTGGCGCATCTGGTGGTGCATGGCGCGCTGCATCTGGCGGGCCATGACCATCACCATCCCGGCGAGGCTCGACGGATGGAACTCGCGGAGGCCCGCATTCTGCACCGGCTGCGCGTGCCAAACCCCTGGAAGCGCGTATGAGCGGAAACGGCGGACGCGCATCGCTGCTCGATCGGCTTCGCCAGATGCTCGGGCGGCAGCCGGAGCACAGCCTGCGCGAGTCGATTGCGGAACTCGTGCAAGAAGCGGCGGAAGAGCAGGTGGTCGCCGGCGAGCAGCCCGAACTCGATCGTCAGGAACGGGCACTGATCGCCAATGTGCTGCGGCTGCGCGAAACCACCGCCGACGATGTGATGGTGCCGCGCGCCGACATCGTGGCAATGCGCATCGATGTGACGCTGGAGCAGGCGCTGCAGCAAATACGCGCCGAGGGTCACTCGCGGCTGCCGGTTTACCGCGAGCAGCTCGATGACATCGTGGGCATGGTGCACATCAAGGACGTCTATGCATTCGTCGGGCGCGCCGAGGCGTTCTCGCTCGAGGCGATCCTGCGCCGGCCGCTGATGGTGGCGCCACAGATGCCGGTGCTCGATCTGCTGTTGCAGATGCGCCAGCAGCGTATGCACCTGGCGCTGGTGATCGACGAATACGGCGGCGTCGATGGGCTGGTCACCATCGAGGATCTGGTGGAAACCATTGTCGGCGACATCTCGGACGAGCACGACGAGGTGCAGGCGGCAATGATGGTGGAACGCGCCGACGGCACGCTGGATGTGAATGCGCGGCTACCGGTGGAAGACTTCGAGACCCGCATGGGGCCAGTGCTGAGCGAGGAAGAACGCGACGCCGACATCGATACCGTGGGCGGACTGGTGTTCACACTGGCCGGGCGTGTGCCGACGAAGGGCGAGGTGATCAGCCATCCGTCTGGCATCGAGTTCCGCGTGCTGGATGCCGATCCACGGCGGATACGGCGCTTGCGGGTGAGAAAGTCAGCCGAAGAGACGGAGCCCGCGGCGGCGGAGTAGCGGTCGTTCCCGCCGCTGTTTTATTTCCCTCGCTTCGCCTCGATGCGCTCCCAGATCATCGACGAGATGTTGATGCCGTCGAAGCGGTCGATCTCCTGGATGCCGGTCGGCGAGGTGACGTTGATCTCGGTGAGCCAATCACCGATGACGTCGATGCCGACGAAGATCATGCCCTGTTCGCGCAGAGTCGGACCGATTGCGGCGCAGATCTCGCGATCGCGCGCACTCAGCGTGCATTTCTCCGGGCGCCCCCCGACGTGCATGTTGGAGCGCGCCTCGCCTGCCGCCGGCACGCGGTTAACCACCCCAACCGGCTCGCCATCCACCAGGATGATGCGCTTGTCGCCCTGACGCACTGCGGGCTCGTAGCGCTGAAACATCAGCGGCTCGCGCGAACGCGCGAAATGCATCTCCAGCAATGCGCCCAGATTCTCATCATCTGGCTTGATGCGGAACACGCCGGCGCCACCATTGCCGAACAGCGGCTTGACGATGATGTCCTGGTATTCGAGCCGGAATGAGCGGACCGCCTCGAGATCCCAGGTGATCATGGTGGGCGGCATCAGGTCGGGGAAGTGCGTGACGAGCAGTTTCTCCGGCGCATTGCGCACCGCGGCAGGGTCGTTCACGACCAACGTCTTAGGGTGGATGTGTTCGAGCAGATGAGTGGCGGTAATGTAGGCCATGTCGAAAGGCGGGTCCTGCCGCATCAGCACCACATCCATGCTGGCGAGATCGAGCAGCGCGCTCTCGCCGAACACGTAGTGCGCGCCACGCTTGCGTTCCACGGAGACGGGACGGGCGCGCGCGAACAGCCGCTCCTCGCGGCGTTCGCCCTGCCGTTTGACACCCTCGTGCAACGCCATGTTGCGCACGTCGTAGTGCCACAGCGAATGGCCGCGCTGCTGCGCTTCCAGCATCAGGGCAAAGGTCGAGTCGGCATCGATGTTGATGTGCTCGATCGGGTCCATCTGGACCGCGACCCGTAGTGCGCGTGGCATGGCAGGCCCTCCAAAGGACGATTTTAACACAGACAGCACCGAGGGCCACCGACTGACCTGGCGATATCCGGGTCCCTCGGTGATCCCCGGTGTTCTCTATGTTAAAGAGAGCTACCGCCAGGAACCACTGAACTCGAGGGATTGGCATGAAATTCGGCTTCACCGTCATGGCCGACATCGATGAGATCGGCTTCTTCAGCCATGCCGAGGCGCTCGGTTACGATTCGGTCTGGGTGACCGATAGCCAGATGCTGTTCTCCGACTGCTACGCGGTGCTGGCGCTTGCCGCGCGCGAGACCAGGCGGCTGCACATCGGTCCTGGTACGGCGATCTGCGGCACGCGCATTCCGCCGGTGCAAGTGGCGGCGATGGCGACGCTGAACCGGCTGGCGCCGGGGCGCGTGTTCCTGGGCATTGGCACTGGTCATACCGCAATGCGCAGCATGGGGCAGCGGCCGATGAAGATGGCCGAGTACGCCGAATATTTGCGCGTGCTGTCGGCACTGCTGCGTGGCAAGGAGGTGGACTACACGCTCAACGGCGTCACGCAGCCGATCGGCATGCTGATGCACGAATGGAAGTACATGAACCTGGAGCCGAAGATTCCGCTCTATGTCTCAGGGTTCGGTCCGCGGGCGATGGCATTGGCTGGCGAGTATGGTGACGGCCTGGTGTTCGCGATTCCGCCACGTGGCGTTCCGGTTGCCCAGGCGCTGGCGCATGCGCGTCAGGGTGCCAGCCGCATCAATCGCGACATGACCGGCTTCCGCAACGCGGCGCTAACCAGTGTGGCCGTGTTGCAGCCGGGCGAAGCGGTCGAACTCCGATCGCATCAAGGCGGCGCTTGGTCCAAATGTGCTGGCGAGTGTCGGCTATTTCTACGACGATGTGCAGAAGGGCCGCGCCGAGCTGCCAGCTTTCCTGGAGCGCATTTGGAAGCCGTACTGCGCGCTGGTGGAAGCGACACCGCCGGAGACCCGCTACTTCCGCACGCACGAGTTCCACTACACGAAGCTGCATCCCGGCGAGGCGGAACTCATCGATGCGCAGTTGATCCGCGATACCTGCCTGATCGGTACGCCGGACGAACTGATCACGCGGATACGCGAACTGGAACATGATGGACTGCAAGAGCTGACATTCGCCACCGGGACATCGGCCAAATGGCGCCTGGCCGAGGACTTCGCTCGGCTGGTCATGGCGAAGCTGTAGCTGCGCGCAAAGGCGGCCGGCCCGTTCAGCACGCAGCTTTACGCGTTGGAAATCGCCTCCAGCGCCAGGCCTCGTGTGCGCGGGCCGAAGCCGCCGATCGAGATCACCACAATCAACATGGCGAAAGCGATGAAGCTGAATACGGCGGTGACGCCGCCGAAATTCAGCAAATAGGCCACCACGAGACCTGACAAGGCTGCCGAGAGTCGGCTCCATGAATAAACAAACCCGACGGCGCGAGAGCGAATGCGTGTGGGAAACAGCTCTGACTGGTAGTTGTGGAAACTGAACGACATCCAGTTGTTGCATAGCGTCACCAGCACGCCGAGCACGATCAGCAGCGTCGCATCGGTTGCGTTGGCGAACAGCATGCCGAACACACCGATACCGATGGCGCCGCCGCACACCTGCCATTTCCGCTCCATCTTGTCGGCGATCAGCGTGCCCAGTAGTGGCCCAACCGGGTTGGCGATCGCGATGACGAACGCATAGAGCAGGCTGGTGGTGATGGTGATGCCCTTGGCGATCAGCAGCGTCGGGACCCAGGCAGCGAAGCCGTAATAGCCGAATGTCTGGAAGAAGTTGAACACCGACAGGATGATCGCGCGCCGATCGTATGGTGGCTGCCAGATCTCGGCGAAAGTGCCTTCGCCTTCCTCGATCTCCTGCTGTCTGCCTGGAGGCGGCAACGCTCCACCGATGTCCGCCGTGACGCCAGCCTCGATCCTGGCCACGACTTGTTCCGCGTCGGCCATCCGGTTGTGACGCGCCAGCCAGCGTGGCGATTCTGGCAGACCGAGGCGGATGAACCAGATCACGATGGCGCCGGCTGAACCGATCAGCACGACCCAGCGCCAACCCTCGAAGCCGAATGGGGCGGTCGGCACCAGCAGGTAGGCGATGAAAGCCATGATCGGCACGGCGATGAATTGGAAGAACTGGTTGTAGGCAAAGGCGCGGCCGCGATGGCTCAGCGGAACCAGTTCCGCGACATAGGTGTCGATGGTGACTAATTCGACGCCGATGCCAATGCCGGCAATGAAGCGCCACAGATCAACTCCAAAGCCCGAGGACTGGAACGCCATGATAGCGGTGGTGATCGAATACCAGACCAGCGAGAAGGTGAAGACGGTGCGTCTGCCATAGTGGTCTGCGACGTGGCCCAGGCATATGGCACCGACGAACAGTCCGGCGAATAGCGAGAACACGAAGGTGCCGATACCGGCGACGCCGATGGGACCGAGGATGTTGAACACGCCGAGCGATTCGGGCGTGAAATAACCGGCCTTGTTCAGCCCCGGCGCGATATAGGCGGTAAGGAACAAGTCGTAGATCTCGAAGCAGCCGCCGAGCGAAATCAGCGTGACCAGGTACCAGATGTGTTTGGTCATCGGCAACCGATCGAGCCGTGCTGCAAGCTCCGCTTGTGTGGCCATTGCACTTCCCTCTCAATCCGGCGCCCGACCAAATCGGCCGACATGCACAAGTGGGACGTATGCTCCGAAATGGGTCAAGGGCGCCGCCGTCACGAGTCGGAGCGCGAGCGGCCTTGCATGGAACCGTGCATGCCCACCACCATGCTGGCACGGAGCGCAGATGCCCAATCGCTATGATGTTGTGTTATTCGACCTGCTCACTGCCCTGCTCGACAGTTGGTCGTTGTGGAATGAGGTCGCTGGCGGTGCTGAGGCGGGTCGCCGTTGGCGAGCTGAGTACCTGCGCATCACGTATCAGACCGTCGCCTATCGTCCATATGAGGAGTTGGCCGCCGACGCCGCTGCGGCGATGGGACTGTCGCGGCAGCTCGCATTGCACCTGGAGGCGCGTTACGGCGAATTGCGCCCCTGGCCTGGTGTGAGTGAAGCCCTTGGCGCACTGGCCGCCGCGGGCGTGCCGCTCGGTCTGGTGACCAATTGTTCCGAGCGGCTTGGCCGCATCGCTGCCGGCTGCGTTGGTGTCCCTTTCGACACACTTGTCACGGCCGAGCGCGCGGGCTTCTACAAGCCACATCCCCATCCGTACGAGCTTGCCTTGGCTAAATCAGGCGTTCCGGTATCGCGTGCGCTGTTCGTGGCTGGCTCGGCCTATGACCTGATCGGCACAGGGCGCCTGGGGCTTGCCACGTATTGGCACGACCGGGTCGGTATGGTGCCGCCCGACGGCGCCCCGGCGCCGTTGCTGCACGCAGCGACCCTCGAGCAGCTCCCTCGGCTGGTGTTGACTGGCTGAGATCCGCCACACCCCATCTTGTCGGCGGCGTTGATCCCGCCCATCTAGGCCGATCATGCAAAACTCGACATTCGCCGCCGCCGACCCGACCGGGTGGCACGGCACAACCATCCTGTGCGTCAGGCGGGATGGGCACGTGGCCATGGCCGGGGACGGCCAGGTTTCCATGGGGCAGACCATCGTCAAAGGCAACGCCCGCAAGGTGCGCCGTATCGGCACCGGCGGCACGGTGCTGGCAGGCTTCGCCGGCGCCACCGCCGATGCTTTTACCTTGCTCGAGCGGCTGGAAAGCAAGCTCGAGCGCTTCCCCGGCCAACTCGAACGGGCCTGCGTCGATCTTGCCAAGGACTGGCGGACTGACCGCTACCTGCGCCGGTTGGAGGCGATGATGGCGGTGGCCGACAAGGACCGGAGCTTCACCCTGACCGGTACCGGCGACGTGCTGGAGCCGGAGGACGGCGTGATTGCCATCGGCTCGGGCGGCAATTACGCACTATCGGCAGCGCGCGCGCTGATGGCCGTGGAAGGCCTGTCGGCCGAGGATATCGCCCGCCGGGCGATGAAGATCGCAGCGGAGATCTGCGTCTATACCAACAACAACGTCATACTCGAGACCATCTAGATGGAAATCCCGACCTATACACCGCGCGAGATCGTTTCTGAGCTGGACCGCTTCATTGTCGGCCAGAACGATGCCAAACGCGCCGTGGCAATCGCATTGCGCAATCGCTGGCGGCGGCAGCAGCTGCCCGAGGCGATGCGTGAGGAAGTAGTGCCCAAGAACATCCTGATGATTGGGCCCACGGGCTGCGGCAAAACGGAGATCGCCCGGCGCCTGGCGAAGTTGGCACAGGCGCCGTTCCTCAAGGTAGAGGCGACCAAGTTCACTGAAGTCGGCTACGTCGGCCGCGACGTGGAGAGCATCGCGCGCGACCTGGTCGAAGCCAGCATCAACATGCTGCGCGAGGCCTCGCGCAAGGACGTGCAGGCGCAGGCGGAGCTTGCCGCTGAGGAGCGGCTTATCACCGCGCTGGTCGGTGAAGGCGCTGCCGCGGATACGCGCTCGAGGTTCCGTCGCATGTTGCGCAACGGCGAGTTCGAGCAGAAGGAGATCGAGATCGAGATGACGCAGTCGTCCGGTACGCCGATCGGACAGCTCGACATTCCTGGAATGCCGCCCGGACAGGTGATCAACCTGGGTGAAATGATGAAGGGCATGTTCGGCGGCCGGCCGATGCAGAAGCGCAAGCTGACTGTAGAGGCCGCGCGGCGTCTGCTGGAACAGGAAGAAGCCGACAATCTGCTCGACAACGACCGGCTGACCAAGGACGCGGTGTCGCATGCCGAGAACAACGGCATCGTCTTCATCGACGAGATCGACAAGGTCGCGGCGCGCACCATGGAAGGCGGCTTCCGTGGTGGCGATGTCTCGCGCGAAGGTGTGCAGCGTGATCTGCTGCCACTGATCGAGGGCACCACAGTGAGCACGAAATACGGACCGGTGAAGACCGACCATGTGCTGTTCATCGCCTCCGGTGCTTTTCATCTGGCCAAGCCATCGGACCTGCTGCCTGAACTGCAAGGGCGGCTGCCGATACGTGTGGAGCTTGCGGGGCTGACGCGCGACGATCTGCGGCAAATCCTGACCGAACCGGAGCATTCGCTGCTGAAGCAGTCCGCCGCCTTGCTGGGTACCGAGAAGGTCGCGCTGTCGTTCACCGATGATGCCGTGGATGCGTTGTCGGATTTGGCCGCCGACATCAACGAACGCGTCGAGAATATCGGCGCGCGGCGTCTGCACACGGTGCTGGAGCGGCTGCTGGAGGAGATCAGCTTCACCGCGACCGACAAGGCCGGTGAGGCGATTACAGTGGACGCGGCGTATGTGAATGACCGGGTGGCGCCGCTGGCGCAGAAGGGCGATCTGAGCCGGTTCATTCTGTAGCCAGTGTCCCGGGTCTGAGAGTCCGTCTGGGGCCGTGCCTCTCGTCATGGCAAGCGCGGCGAAGTAATCCAGCGGGATGGCGTTCGTTCAGCTTCTGGGTTGCTTCGCCGCCGCGCACCTCGCGATGACGCTTTCCGCATGGCGGCAACCTCTTGCTGACCGCGCGAGGGGGGCAATGTGAACCCCGGCGAGTTCCTTGACGCCGAGGAGATCGACCGCGCGCTGGAAGGCCGCCTGGGCCGCGTCCATGCCCGTCAGCGGCGCGGCATCGAGGTCGACCACGAGGCGCAGGCTTTCGGCCAGGGATTGACGTTCTTTCATATCGAGAACCTGCCGATATCGCACGCCATCATCGGCGCGGTGTTGCTGCTTACCGGCAGCTATTGGCGCGGCTGTGCCAACGCCACCCGGATGCAGCTGCGGAGCAACCAGGTGTTCTCTGATCGGCTGCCGGCGGAATTCGACGGCTTCACGATCCTGCACCTTACCGACTTGCACGCCGACATGAGTGCCGCCGCCATGGCAGCAGCCGCACGCCTGGTTGGTGACCTGCGATACGACCTCTGCGTGCTGACGGGTGATTACCGCGGACGCACTTACGGCCCGTTCCAGCCTTCGCTCACCAACATGGGGCGTCTTCGTGAGGCATTGCACGGTGACATCTACGGCGTCCTGGGCAATCACGACACCGTCCAGATGGTGCCGGACCTAGAGCGCATGGGTATCCGGATGCTGCTGAACGAGCAGCTGATGATTGAGCGCGGCGGCCAGCGGATCTTTCTTGCTGGCATCGACGACGCGCATTTTTATCGGGTCGACAACATCGAGAAGGTCGCCGCCGCAATGCCGGATGACATGTTCTCGATCCTGCTGTCGCACACGCCGGAAATTTATCGCCAGGCGTCGCATGCCGGCTTCGACCTCATGCTGGCGGGGCATACGCATGGCGGCCAGATCTGTCTGCCGGGCGGAATTCCGATCATACTCTCGTCGAAAATGCCGCGATCGTTTGGCAAAGGCGCATGGCGCTATCGCGGGATGGCCGGCTACACATCCGTTGGCGCGGGGGCATGCGGCGTTCCGGTCCGCTTCAATTGCCCACCCGAGGTGACGCTGCACACCCTGCGGAGGGCGGGCCGATGAGTTGCCGCGACGCACGCGGGCTCGCATAGTCGCTCATCAGAGCAGACAGCGAAGCAGGACAGTCTCATGGCCAGGCGAATGATGCGTATCGGAATGTCGATCCGCGGCATCGGCTACCATCCTGCTGCGTGGCGCCATCCGGATGTGCCGGCCGACGGCACCCTTCGCATCGAACACTATGTGCGGAATGCGCAAACCGCGGAACGCGGCCTGTGCGACCTGATCTTCTTCGCCGACGGTATCGGCATTCGCGAACGCGATGCGCCCCGTGGCTCACTGGCACGTTCGGGTTACGAAATCGTCGAGATGGAGCCGATGACATTGCTGCCGGCCCTGGCGATGGTGACGAAGTATATCGGCCTGGTGACGACGGCTTCGACGACTTATAACGAGCCGTATCATGTCGCGCGCAAATTCGCGACGCTCGATCTGATCAGCCACGGCCGAGCCGGCTGGAACATGGTGACGTCGTGGTCCGAGGCAGAAGCGAAGAATTTCAGCCGCGAACAGCATCTCGATTACGACACACGCTACGAGCGTGCCGCCGAGTTCATCGATGTGGTGAAGGGTCTGTGGGACAGTTGGGAAGACGGCGCCTTCGTCTATGACAAATCATCTGGCCAATTCTTCGACGAGGCGAAGATGCATGTGCTGGATCACAAGGGGAAATACTTCTCGGTGCGTGGGCCGCTGAATGTGGCGAGCATGCCGCAAGGCCATCCGGTGATCGTGCAGGCCGGCGCCTCGGATCAGGGTCGCGAGATCGCCGCGGCCACTGCCGATGTGGTTTATGCCATACACACGTCGTTCGACATTGCGCGCGCGTACTACGCTGACATCAAGGGCCGGATGGCGAAGTACCACCGCGACCCTGACGAGGTGAAGATCCTGCCGGCGATCCGTCCCGTAGTTGGCCGAACCGAGGCAGAAGCACGCGCTAAATTCCAGCAGTTGCAGGACCTGCTTGATCCTTTGGTTGGCCTCCAACGTCTGCACGGCACGTTCGGCGATCTGTCTGGCTACGATCTGGATGGTCCTGTTCCGCTCGATGCGCTCGGCCCGCGTGAAATCCGCAGCATCAGCGAGCAGTTCCTAGCCGGCGTCCGGCGCGAAAACCCAACCATTCGCCAGCTTTATCAGCAGATCGCCGGCATGGGAGGGTTCTGCGTCATAGGCACCGCGGAGCAGGTCGCCGACGCGATGCAGCATTGGTTTGAGAATGGTGCCTGCGACGGCTTCAATATCACGCCGACACACCTCCCCGGCGGCTGCGACGATTTCGTCGAAATGGTCACGCCTGAACTGCAACGCCGCGGCCTGTTCCGTACCGCGTACGAAGGTCAGACGTTGCGGGAGAACCTTGGCCTTAAAGCAGCGATGAACCGCTATACCCGGGCGCGCATGCAGCGCGCGGCGGAGTGACGCGTATCGCGGCGCCGCCTCGCTGTCATTTAAAACACCGAGCTAAAAATGCCCAGGGAGGCAATCATGTCAGCGAAACCACGCGTCATCACTATCGAAGAGCACTACCAGGATCCCGACGTCCATCGCGCCTACGCACCTGAAGATCAGCGGCAGCTTCCCGCGCTGGCGGAGCGGCTAAACGACCTTGCCGGCCTTCGTATCAAGGAGATGGACGAAGCCGGCATCGACATGCAGGTGCTGTCGCACGGCAACCCCGGTTTGCAGAAATTCGATGCTGCAACAGCGACGCGCCTGGCGCGCATTGCCAACGATCGGCTGGCGGAGACTGTGCTTGCGAATCCCACCCGGTTCGCCGCATTCGCTGCCATCCCCACACCGGATCCCAAAGCCGCGGCCGACGAACTGGAACGCGCGGTCACGCAACTTGGCTTCAAGGGTGCGCTGATAAACGGCACCACCAATGGCGTGTTCTTCGATGACAAGCGGTTCTGGCCGATCTGCGAGCGTGCGCAGGCATTGGACGTGCCTCTGTATTTACATCCGACCATGCCGCAACCGGCGGTAATCGAGACATACTACAAGGATTACGTGCAGGACTGGCCAATGATCCTGCGCGCCGCATGGGGCTTTACTGTGGAGACGGCGACGCAGGGTGTGCGCATGGTGCTGTCCGGTGTGTTCGACGCCTACCCGAAGCTGAAGGTTATCCTTGGCCATCTCGGCGAAGGCCTGCCGTTCCTGCTATGGCGCATCGATGCAGGGTTCAAGCGCGAAGGCCCCGGCCGCCGCGCCTTCCGCGACATCTTCTGCGAGCATTTCTACATCACCACGAGCGGCTTCTTTTCCGATCCTGCACTGCTGTGCTGTGTGCAGGAGCTCGGAGTGGATCGAATCATGTTCTCAGTCGACTATCCGTTCGTCCCCAACAAGCCAGGCACTGACTGGTTGCCGACGATTCCGTTGTGCGCCGAGGATCGTGCGAAGATTGCCAGCGGAAATGCCGTACGGCTGCTTCGGCTGTAACTGCTACGCGTCCTGTAGCGGATGGTGGCAGGCGAAGCCGTGCCCATCCGGATCACTCCACGCCGGATACGATGTCCGGCACAGATCGCTCGCGCGCGGACAGCGAGGATGGAAATGACAGCCGGCCGGCGGGTCGGCCGCTGAGGGAATTTCGCCGGTGACACGCGGCAGCTCGCCGCGGCGCGACGGATCCGGTACCGGCGAGGCATCGCGCAACATCTGCGTATAGGGATGACGGGGTGTCGAGAACACGCGGGCGACCGGACCTTGTTCGACGATGCGCCCCAGATACATCACCGCAACGCGCGTGCAGAACCAGCGAACCACGCCCAGTTCGTGACTGACGAATACGAAGGCGAGACCACGCTTGGCCTGCAGGTCCCTCAAGAGAAGCAGCACCTGGGCCTGCACCGACACGTCGAGCGCGGATACCGGTTCGTCGGCGAATATCAGTTCGGGTTCCAGCGTGAGGGCGCGGGCGATACCGATGCGCTGACGCTGTCCGCCGGAGAATTCGTGCGGATATCGGTCCAACGCGGCCGCCGGCAATCCGACCTCGGTGAGCAGCGACGCCGCTCGTTCGCGCGCTGCCTTGCCGCGGGCAATGCCATGCACCGCCAGTGGCTCGACGAGTGTCTGGCCGATACGCCGGCGTGGGTTCAGCGAAGAGTATGGATCCTGGAAGATGATCTGCAGCCGCCGGCGTAGCGTCGTCAAAGCGGAACCGCGTGCGGACAACAGGTCCTGATCGTGGAAGCGCACCGCACCGCCGTCCGGTTCGATCAGCCGCAACGCTGCACGCAGGACGGTCGATTTGCCGCAACCGGATTCGCCGACAAGACCGAACGCTTCACCGGGCTCGACATGGAAATCGATGCCATCGACGGCGCGGACTACGGTGGTGACGGGGCGTGGAAAGCCTTTGCGTACGGTGAAATGCTTCGAGAGGCCGGTGACGTTCAGCATGCTATGTCTCGCCACGCAGGCGTGGGTCCGTCGCGTCGCGCAACCCGTCGCCAACCATGTTGAGACCCAGCACCAACAACAGGATTGCGATGCCTGGCCAAAATGCCAACCACGGTGCATCCAGGATATTCTCGAATCCTTCGCGCATCATGCTGCCCCAGGTCGCCGTCGGCGGTTTCACGCCAAGACCAATGAACGACAACGAGGCTTCTGTGCGCACGGCGGTTGCCATCCATAGGCTGCCCATCACGAGCAGCTCGTTCAGCATGTTGGGCAGCACGTGTACAAACATGATGCGCGTGTGGGAAAAACCGAGCGCGCGGCCGGCCTCGACGAACGGCTGCTGCTTCAGGGTGAGCACCGGCGCACGGGCGATGCGGGCGAACGGAGCAATGGCGGTCAGCGCGATCGCGAACACCAGATTGGCCACGCCCGGGCCCAACAGCGCCACGACAATCAGGCCAAGGATCAGGCTTGGGAAGGACAGCAGCACGTCCATCACCTGCATGACGCCGAGATCGAAGCGTCCGCCGACATAGCCGCTGACCAGGCCGATGATTCCGCCGATGATCAGTGCCGCGCTGATCGAGGTGACGGCGACGAGCAGCGACACACGGCCGCCCCACATGATGCGCGACAACACGTCGCGGCCATAGGCGTCGGTTCCCAACCAGTAATCGGCGCTCGGTGCCTGCAAGCGATCGACGATGTTCTGGTCGTTGGGATCGAATGGCGCGAGCCATGGTGCGAACAGCGCGGCGATGACGACAGCGGCGCACAGCACAACGCCGATAGAAGTGGCAGGGTACCGTCCAATGATGCGTATCAACTGCTTCACGCGTGGCTCACGCGCGGATCGATGAGGCCGTAGGTCAGATCTGTGATGAGGTTCACCACCACGATGAGAAAGCAGTAGATCACCATCAGGCCCTGCAACATCGTGTAGTCGCGGTTGTTCAATGCGGCCACAATGATGCTGCCAAGGCCGGGCCGATTGAACACGATCTCGGTCAGCACCGAATTGCCGATGAGGATACCGATGTAGAGACCGACGACGGTTACCACCGGCATTGCGGCATTGCGCAGTGCATGATGCCAGACAACGCGGCGCCACGGCACGCCCTTGGCGCGCGCGGTGCGTATGTAATCTTCGCCCAGGACGGCCAGCATGGCGCTGCGTGTCACCCGGGTGATGTAGGCGGACATGACGATACCGAGCGTGACAGCCGGCAGTACCAGGCGATTGAGCTGGTCGAATACGCTGCCGCCGCGAGCACTGCCGATCACCGGGAACAGATGCCAGTGCAACGCGAACAGCAACAGCATATAGATGCCTGATACGAAGACCGGGAACGAAAGGCCGAGCAGCGAAACCATACGAGCCGCGTAGTCGATCGGCCGATTGCGGTGCAACGCGGCCCACACGCCGAGCGGAATGCCTATGACACAGCCCAGGATCAACGCCGCTATCGTGAGATTGGCGGTGAACGGCAGCACGGCGTTTACTTCGCTGGTGATCGGCCGGCCGGTGATCATCGAGTGGCCGAAGTCACCGGACAGCGACTGAGCCAGGAAGTCCACATACTGCTGCCATATGGGCTTATCGAGGCCCAGCTTGTGGTCCAACGCCGCCACTGCCGCCGGCGTTGCCTGATCGCCCAGGATCGCCACCGCTGGGTCACCCGGCACGACGCGCACGATCAGGAACACCAGCGTCAGAACAGCCAGCAGCGTGGGAATCGCTGCCAGCAGCCGTCGGATGATGTAGCCGATCACGGCGTCACTTGAAGTGGGTTGCTTCCGTCACCTTGGGTCCGAGTGACAGGGAACCGGTGAGTTTATAGCCCCAGTCAAGGTCATCGTGCCGCGCGTAGACTTGCAGGGTCTCAAACATCGGCACGGCGCAGACCTGGGCAACGATTTTCTTCTGCGCCTCCGCCCACAGCAGGAGCTGTTCCTCGCGATTGGTCGTGGTGCGCGCCTGGTCGATCTCCTTGTCGGCGACATCGCAATGGCTGAAGTTTGTCACTGCCGTTGGTGTCTTGACGATGCTGCGGCTATGGAAGAATTGCGTCAGGTAGATGTCGGCGATCGGGAAGCGAGCCGCCGCATAGTAGGTGAGCGGGCTGAGATCCTGACGGATCATCTGATGATAGGTCGCGTGCTCGACCACCTGCATGTCGAGCGTGATCCCCGCCTTTTTGAGCTCTGCCTGGAACACCTGCGACGCATTGAACATGTCGGGTAATTGTGACTGCACTGTCTTGATGTTCACGCCGTTCGGATACCCGGCCTCCTTCAGCAGTTCCTTTGCTTTGTTGAGATCATGCGGCAACAGGCCATTGTCGGCGGTGAAGCCGAGATACCCGCGCGGCACGACGCTGAGCGCCTCACGGCTGACATCGGTGCCGCGCCAGCGCTGCATCTCCGCGCGATCGATCGCGTAGGCCACCGCCTGGCGCACGCGGATATCATCCAACGGCTTGGCGGTGACGTTCAGATGCAGTTCGCCCTCCTCGGCGGGTTCGAACACATCGACGATACCGTGTGGAATCGCCTTCATGTGGTTGACCCAGGTTTGATCGGCGCGGCCGAAATCCACGTCGACCTCGCCATTCTGGAAAGCGAGATCGCGTGACGCGTCAGACGGGATGTAGCGGTAGCTGATCTTTTTCAGCTTCGGCGCGCCTCTGAAATACGCCTCGTTGGCGACCAGCTCGAGCGACTGGCTCGGGGTGTCGGAGGCAAAGGCAAACGGGCCCGTGCCGATCGGCGCGCGCTTGAACCCGTCGCCACGCTGTTCGACGGCCTTCTTCGAGACGATGTAGCCCTCGGCGTAGTCGGTGACGATACCGAGCAGGCTGGGGATGTTCTCCGACAGCACCAGCCGGACGGTGTAGGGATCCACTTCTTCGATTGACTTGATCGGGCGCAATTCCGAGGAGAAAGCCGACGTCTTTGCATCGCCTGCTTTCTTCAGGCTGAACACCACGTCATCCGCGGTCATCTCGCCGAAGTCGCCGTGGAACCGCACGCCGTGCCGCAAATGGAAGGTCCAGGTCAGTCCGTCTGACGAACTCTCCCATGACTCAGCGAGGTCAGGTTCGATCTTCGCCGGGTCGATGCTGCCCGGCGGGAACCGCACCAGTCCGTTGAACATCCAGGCCACTGGGACGCGGTCTATCGTCGATACCGCGAAGTGCGGGTCGAGCGAGCCGATGTCCTGCGCGGCCATGCCGACAGTCAGCGTGGTTTTCGGCTGCGCGAGAGCGGGCGCGGCGATCGCGACGGCGGACGCCAGCAGAGCGGCGCGGAACAGCATGGCCAAGGTCTCCCCTTATTTCCTGTATAGGTATCAGCGCGCGAAACCGCTCGCCAGGGGGCGCGGGCCGCTGAATTACGTCCGGGCCGCCACGTGGCAACGCACGTGATGCTGCGCGGACAGCGGGGCCAAGACCTGCGGCCGGTCGCATCCTGCTTGCGCCAATGGACAGCGCGGCGCGAACCGGCAGCCCGCCGGCATGTCGTTCAGCGGCGGCACACGGCCGGGGATCGAGGCCAGTGCCTGCTCCGGCGCATCCAATCGCGGGATCGCGGCGAATAAGGCTCGTGTATAGGGGTGCGCGGGTTTCGCGAAAATCGCCTCCACCGGAGCCTGCTCGACGATTTGGCCGGCATACATCACCGCCACTCGATCGGCGATCTGCGCGACGACGCCGAGGTTATGGGTAATGAAGAGCATCGCCATGCCGTGGCGTTGGCGCAGATCGGCCAGCAAGCCCAGCACTTGAGCCTGTATGGTGACATCCAGCGCCGTTGTCGGTTCATCGGCCAGCAACACCACAGGTTCGCAGGCGATCGCCATGGCGATCATCACGCGCTGACGCATACCGCCGGAGAACTGATGCGGATATTCGTGGAAACGCCGCGCGGGAGAAGGGATCTTGACCTCGTCCAGCACCGCAAGAGCGCGGGACTCTGCGGCGCGGCGTGAGAGGCCGCTGTGTATCACCAAGGCCTCGGCCACCTGGGCGCCAATCGTCATGACCGGATTCAGGCTGGTCATCGGCTCCTGGAAGATCATGGCGACGCGCGATCCACGGAGCTTTTCCATGGCCGACTCCGGCAACGCAGCGAGATCGTTGCCCTCCAGCAGGATACGTCCGCCCGCAAGCCGGCCTTGTGGACGCGGAACCAACCCCATCACGGACAGCGCGGTGACGGACTTGCCGCAGCCGGATTCACCAACCAACGCAAGCGTCTCGCGCGGCGTTATGCTGAAGGAGATGTCATCGACTGCGGCGTGCCAAGCGCCGTCGATGCGGAACTCGGTGCGCATTCGATCGACGGACAGCGCGGCTTGGGCCATGGCCGCAGCTTCTGCGGTTTGGCCGGTGGTGGCAACGGTCCGAGCCCCAGCCCCGGACCGCTCAGACGGCTATCAGATGTGCGTAGGCCAAGCCATCCCGGCACAGGGGGATCCAGAACGGCTCAGCAATACACTCAGAGAGCCGGGAAGTCCCACTAGGATCAGAGGCTGGTGCCGATGCTGTTGAACTTCGTCGACATGTCGGTCGCCAGCACGTTGAAGCCGACCAGAATGGTGGCCACGATAACGCCGGCAATGAGTGCATATTCGAGCGCAGTGACGGCGCGGCGATCGGCCTTCAGTGCGCACCAGGCAGAGAGGTCCTGGATCATGTATGTGTCCCTTTGGCGGTTACTCAAGTTTCCCGCGAAGGATTTTTTCCGCTCGCACGAACCTGTGGGCGCCATAAATCATGGGGACGGTTTTAGAAAAGTTTCATTGACAGGGCCGCGTTGCCCCGATTTGTCGCTCGTTTGATTTTTGTGCAACGGCGCGAGGTCTTGCCGGTTGTGAAGCCGAGTGCCCGCGGCTCCGTTTGTGCCGTATTCGCCGCCACGACCTGCCGCGTCCCCGAGCTCAGTTGGGTGCTGGAAGTCTCCCCGGATCCCGAGGCCTTCCGCCAAGGCTTTTTCCCCGCCGCAACCGTGCTAGAACACGCGTTCTGGGCCGGGTTAGCACAGTGGTAGTGCAGCGGTTTTGTAAACCGAAGGTCGGGGGTTCAAATCCCTCACCCGGCATACACCTCATGCAAATTCTAGCGAGATGCGGCCCCGAGCGGACACCTTACGATCCCCCGCTTTTCGCGTCCCCGTCATTGACCCGCGCCGCACAGGCTGGTTCCGCGCGCAGGAAGCATGTCTGCGCGCCGTAGCCTTTCTTCAACTTCTCACCAGCCAACCTGCGTGCCCACCATGAAGGCCTGGGTGTGGACATTGTTGTTGAGAGACGAGCCAGCCGCCCCCGAAACATAATTGAAGCTTCCCTGGTGTCTCTGGCCATACAGATACTCAAAGAAAAAGCGCAAGCCAGGCGATACTTGGTAATCGCCACCCAAACCGAACGCGTTCTGGTGCTGCTGCGAGATGCCAGTCAAGGCCACTGCACCTTGGTCATCGAATTGATAGTAGGTCGCGCCGATATCGTATGGCCCACTGGTCCATAGCACGTTGATCAACCAGGCCTGTGCATTGGTGCCATTCTGCGGCGCGAGCGCCATCACCTCGTTATACTGGCCGCCCTGCCACGCGCCGCCGACCGAGAAGCCGGCGTAAGTAATTTCTGCCCCGATGAAGCCGGCACCTAGGCTTTTGAACCTGCCGTTGTAGGTGGCACCGGGAACCGCTGGCAGAGGCGGAGCGCCATTGAACTGTACGTGGCCGCTGCCGATGTAGGCGCCGAAGCCATACACCGCAACCGGACCGAAGGTGCCCTGATAGCGCAGCCCAAGCTTGTACATGTTGGTAAAGCGCGCACCGTCGCCCAATACCGTCGAGGCACTCAACTGCGGATCGCCCGAGGAGGCCGTGAAACCACCACTCTCCTGGTTGCCGTTGTTGGCCGCCCACTCGATGCCAAGGTCGAAGCCACTGAATTGTGGAGACAGGTACACGATCTTGTTGGAACCGTAGTCAGCGCCCTGCTGCGAGAGCCAGGGAAAAGTCACCGAACCAGGATCGCTGACCCAGCCTGGCGCATCTCCATTCCACAGGCCTTCGCCCACCTGTTGCCCAGTCGCGAGGCCGTTGTCGAAGATGCCAGTTATACCGTCTGTCTGACCCATACGGATCAACCCCCAGTCGGCACCCGAGACGTAAGCGAACGCTCGCCGGACATAGAGCGTTTGGCCACAGGTTAGCGGTGACCCGCCGGTTTGAGACGTTGAGGCGAGGGCATTGTTGCCGGATCCGACTGTGGTGTTGGAGCCCGAACTGATTGCCACAAAGTTTTCCCGGATTTCGGCCTGTGCACCATAACGCAGGCCATTGCTTGCCATCGCGTCCACACCGGGAAACAATCGAACATAGGTGCCAATGGAGTACGGGTTCGCTTTGAAACCGGGGGCGACATAGCCGTTGCCGCCGCCGAGTCCGATCTCGGTCCATAGGCGGCCATTAAACCGCACCACCATGGTGCCCGGTGTAGGGTTTTTCACGCCGCCTGACAGCGTGGCTGCTTGGAAATTGTTGTTGGTGTTCGCACCCGAGGCACCGATCTCAACTTGAATGATTTGTTTTTGCGCGGGTGCAGCAGGCGCCTCAGCAAATGCAACTCCCAGCACGCCGGCGCTAGTACCAATTGCAACTACAGTTGTCGGCAGGAGATTGGACATTGTCATCCCCCTCGCAGAATTATCTGCCCGATAACTGTTGGCACATGAAGAAAGCGGTGTAAACCTTATAGCAGGTGTGCTTTGACTGAGAGTCTTGGACAACTCTCCGTCGTTCGATCTACCGACGGATCACCACCCTATTAGCGGCGTGCAATGCGCTTCAATCGCGAAGCAGCGTGCAACACCCCGGGGGGTTCAAATCGCTCAGACCGTGACGATCAGCGATTGGCGCTCGCAGCTCCCTTGCTCGATGTGTAATTGATGCAAAGGGCAGACGGCGAGCGGTTCAGGCAGAACGTCTGCGACGAAGCAGACCGAGGCCAAGTGTCACGGGCGCCAGAATAGTCAAAACCGAGGGCTCCGGGACCAGGGAGAAGTGATCCGAGATGGTGATCGTGTAATCGAACGTTTTGGTCTGATGTGGATTGAGTTCACCCACGTACACATCTGCTTCACTGAAATCCGGCGACAGCACACCACACGTGACGGGAGAAAAGTAGACATAACCATCCATGGATGCGGCGGGCAGGCTGCAGCTATGAAGATCATAGACGCCCGGCCCCTCGACCGTGCTGCGGTACGCGGCCGTTTCTTTGGTGTTGTCAATACTTAAGCCGATCAAGTCGCTGATGTCCGGATCAAACGCCGAAAAGAACACCAGGAAGTCAAAGCCATCCGTGAATGGCGTCGCCAATGTATTGGTGACAGTTACGGTTTCGCGCGAGGTAAATGTCTTACCGTCATTACCGGTAAAGGTCCGGGAATCGACCAATTCGTCTCCACCACCTGAGAATTCGATGCCGGGGGGCAAACCGCTGTACCCTACATTCGCGCCCCAGGCTGCGCCGACGTTCACGAAAGCGGCTGAGGCGGGCAGCGAAACCGATGCGCACATAGCAGCCGCGAGCGCGCACAACCGATAAGAGATACGGCCTAAAATGACGGGACGCACGATTGATCAACTCCATTTTCGTCGGCATCGGCACTGATCTATCCACAGTGTGTGGATATTTCACTTTTTCTTCGTAGCGGGTAGATCAGCTTATGCCGTTTCGGGGGCGTGAGGCAATCGCGGATGCCTTCAAACCAAGCCCGATCCTCGCGTTGTTTAACCTTCGAAGATTGCGCTCGTTGCGGACCGGAAGGCGGGCCGCCAGCTGAACAGTCGCGTTCGGCCGCATGAAGCCGGTTTGGGACGCGGATCCTGCTACACGTGCGCTAGCAGCAGCATTCCAGCGGTTAGGGCGAACGACGCTGCGAACGCCAGCAACAGCTGGCCAGTGGTGCGGCCGGCGGACCACAGCCGTCCGGGCATCCGTTCATCACCGGACCAAAGGGCCGCGTTGTCCCTCTGCCGCATCCACGCCTCCCGTAGGTTCAACGCCCCGTTGGGCTCCTGCAGGGCTTGTAACGATTTCGAAGGTATTAGGGTAGAATTAAAATCCGGTAACCGTCCCAATTTTCAGCGGATGACTACAGTCAGCCGTCGGCCAGCGCGGCGAGTGCTGCCTCGCGTGTCGGATAGGTCTTGAATACGGCCGCTAGTCCAGCGGTCTCAACCATCCCCTGCACCGGACCATTCAGGTTGCACAGCGCCAACCAACCACCATGCTCCGCTGCCTGCCGTGCGCCCAAAAGCAGTGCTCGCAGTCCCGCGCTGCCGATGTAGTTCAGTTGCGACGTTTCGATCAGCAGGTGCGACTGGCCGCCGCCAACCAATTCGCCTAGCCGGTTGCTGAACTGGCGTGCTGTCTGACTGTCCAACCGCCCGGACACCGCCACGATCGTGACATCGGCCGCGTCTTCCTCGGTGAGTTCCATGCCGCCTCCTGCTAGCGCCCCGCTGCCGCCGCACTAGTCCCCGACTGGCCGCGGCTCTATGACGTGCTTCACTCAGTGGTGGAACCGGAGCTGCACGATGCAGCCATCACGTCGTTGTGTTGATGTCGAGCGGTCCGCGTGATGGCGCAGTAGATACCCGGCCAGCAGCCGTGCGCCGTCGTCGCTATCCCTGATCTGCTCCGGCGACGGCCGGCGCTCGGTCAGTTCCAACGGCTCCCCATCGTATCGCGCGTCCAACATAAGGTCGAACTCATCGAAGCTGCCCGACAGCGTGACGAGTCCACGTGGCCGGCAGGCGTCGGCGATCACCTCAACCAGCTGCTGCGCTGCGTAGCTCGCGCGCGCCACCACATCGCGTCGAGCACCCCATGCGGCGCCGCGCCCTTCGACGAAGCTCTGGATCGCCGCGAAATCGATTGCATCCGGCTCGATGCTCAGACTTGCACGTCGACGCGCACCGATGCGGAACAATGCATTCAGGGCAAAGCCAATGAACGTGCCGAGTACCAACGGCGAATCAATCAAAGGCTCGATCGATGCCGGAGCGGTTTGGAAGAAACTAGGGAACGCCTCGACAGCCAGGCCGCTCATCAGCGCCAGGCCAACCACAAGTGTGCGCCGGGCATCCAGCATGCGCGATGCAATTGTCTCGATGCCGCCTTTGATGATCGCGCATGAGGTAAAGATGAATGTCGCGCCAATGACGCCTGCCGGCATCAAGGTGAAGAACCGCATCAACCCCGGGATGAACGCCATCACGACAAAGATTGCGGCGATCGCATAAGCAACTACGCGTGACGCGACGCCGGTGGCCTCGCTCAAGCCCACCGATGAGGCGCTGACATTCACCCCGAACACACAGAACGCGCCAGACAGCGCCGTGGTCACGCCGTCTGCCAGCACGCCGCCGCCGATACGCTTCATGTTGGGCCGCACCCAGTCGGCGTCCGCGAACTTCTCGGCCGCGGTCAGCAGTGCTGCGGCCTTCAGCGTATTGGCCAGAGCGGCGATCAGGAACGGTGCGATCAGCACCGCATCGAACGACCAGCCGAAATATCCCACTCGGGGCAACTGCACCGGCGGGAGCGTGGCGAGTTGCACCAGTTCGTCCCGTGGCACCAGCCCCAGCGGCAACGCGATAGCATAGCCGACAATCATGCCGATGAGCGCGCACGACGCGCGCACGATGCCCCGTCCCCAAACGTTCAGCGTCACCGTGACCAGCAGCGTGATCATTGCCACAAGCCAGTGTGCCGTATCGTGGTGCGTGGTGCCCGGTGCCAGCAGGTAGCGATATCCCACCATGCCGTTGCCGATGGCCACCAGCAGGATCACCACGCCCGCCAGCTCCGGTGGCAATAGCGAACGCAGGCGATGCATCGAACGCGACAGCAGTGCCTCCACTGCACCGCCGAACATCGTCATACCGCCCATCATCGCCAGTCCGCCAAGCCGCACTGCTTCCAGCGACGGGCTGACATACACCGCCGTCATTACACTCGGCGCGAGGTAGCCGCTGCCAATGGGTCCCTTCGGCAGTGCCTGCATGGCCGTGCCGACGGCCAGGATGATCATCGACCAGCTCAGCACGCTGTCGGCCACATCCGCCGTCACATGTGCTTCCCGGGTCATGATCAGCGGGAACACCAGAAATCCCGCAAGCACCGCAACGTATTGCAGTGCATTGACGATGATCACTGATACGGGCGGGACTTCGTCCACCCCGTACAGCACGTTCGATGGTTTGCGAGTCATTGATAAGCGTCAATTGGCCGGTCAATGTTCCGCCAAGTCAATAGCCATCCATTGACTCAGTGGTGCAGGAAGGACCGCGGAGCGGCGGATCAACGTCGGACCTGTAATCATTGTGGCGCAACCGGAATCCGGCAAGCGTTCTGGCAGCTCCCGTTGCTCCCCTGCATAGCGCGCGTCCGGCGCCAGATCGAACTCGTCGAAAGTTCGGACAGCGAGACCCGATGCGGCGAGTTCAAAGGCGCAAAGACACCGCGTCAAGGTAGCGGGGGCTTGCGGACTGCTGCTGTCGCGCACTCAATGGCCGGATGATCGTCGGTACAGCTGGCCACGTTGATCACGGCAAGACCGCGCTGGTGAAGGCGCTCACCGGCATCGACGCCGATCGGCTGGCGGAGGAGAAGCGGCGCGGGATCACCATCGATCTGGGCTACGCGTATACCGATACTCTCGGATTCATCGACGTACCGGGTCATGAGCGCTTCGTGCACACCATGCTTGCCGGCGCTGGCGGTATCGATGCCGCGCTGCTGGTCGTGGCGCTGGACGATGGCGTGATGCCTCAGACGCGCGAACACGTACAAATCCTGGAACTGCTTGGCATCGACCGCGGCGTAGTGGCACTGACCAAGGCAGACACCGCACCCGATCGTGTTGCCGAGGTTGCCGCGCAGGTCCAGTCGCTATTAGCCAAGACTGCGCTCGCCGGCGCGCCATTGCTGCCAGTGTCGGCCATGACGGGCGAGGGCATCGAGGACCTGCGCGATCTGCTGCACAAGCTCGGCCCGCGCGTTCGCGACGATGAACAGTATCCGCGTCTCGCTGTCGATCGTGCGTTCACTTTGCCGGGTGCCGGCCTCATCGTCACCGGCACGCTCATCGCCGGCTGCATCCGCATTGAGGATCGGTTGATGCTCTCGCCGCCCGGGATTGAGTTTCGCGTGCGCGGGCTGCATGCGCAAAACCGCAGCGCGGCGAACGCGACCGCCGGCCAGCGTGTGGCGTTGAACGTCGTCGGATCAAGACTGTCGAAGGATGCGGTTACCCGCGGCGACTGGGTTCTGCATCCCGACGTGCACGCACCTGTCGCGCGGTTGGACGCACGGGTCCACCTATCCGCCGATGAGCAACGCGCGCTCAGGTCGGATACGACGGTGCACCTGCATCTCGGCGCGGCTCACGTCACCGCGCGGATCGCGCCACTCGACATTGAACGCATCGAGCCCGGCGCGACGGCACTTGCCCATCTGGCACTCGATCGACCGATCGGCGCATTGTCGCGCGATCGGCTGGTGCTGCGGGATGCGACCGCAACACGAACCATCGGCGGCGGTTGGGTGGTTGATCCATTTCCGCCGCGGCGTGGCCGCCGCACGCCGGAGCGCCTGCGGCAACTGGCGGCCCTCGATCGGTGCGATCCATCCGATGCGTTGCGTGCGCTGCTGAACCTTTCACCAGGCTGGACCGACCGCACCACCTTCATCCAGGCGCGCAACCTGTCACCACAGCTTCAAACGAAGCTGCCATCGGTGGTTGTTGCCGGGCTTCTGATGGCACCCACGACACTGGAGGTATTGCGCGCGGACGTGGTGGAGCAACTGGCCGCGCATCACGCCGCATCGCCGGACCAGCCAGGGCTGCTGCTGGAACGTCTACGTGCCGCAACCCCGGGCCGCCCTTCGCGCGAAGCGTTTCGCGCCGTGGTGGATTCTCTGTTCCGTCGAGGTGCGGTGGAACAGGATGGGCCCTGGCTACGCCTGCCGACTCATCGCGCAAAGCTATCAGTCAACGACGAGCACTTGTGGCGTCATGCACGTGGACTGATTGCCGCCGAGCGTTTCCGACCACCGCGCACGCGCGACCTCGCGCAGGCGCTGTCGATACCCGAAACCGTCATGCGGACCATGCTGAAACGTGTGCAGCGCATGGGCCGCATCGTCGAAGTGGCGCCCGATCAGTTCTTCCTCAGCGAAACCATCGCTGAAATGCTCGACATCGCCGCATCGATCGCCGATGAGGGCAAGCAGCTTACAGTGGCCGAATTTCGCGACCGTCTGGCGAACGGCCGCAAGGTTGCCATCCAGGTGCTGGAATTCTTCGACCGCGCCGGCGTCACGGTACGCTCCGGTGATGAACGGCGCATCCGTGACGATCGGCGAAGTATGTTCGGTCCGCCGCCTACAAGCCTGCCTGGGTAACGAACTTCGTGTTGAGATAGTTCTCGATGGCTTCCAGACCACCTTCGGAGCCGTAGCCCGAGTCCTTCACGCCGCCGAACGGCACTTCCGGCAGTGCAAGCCCGTGGTGGTTGATCGAGATCATCCCGCTCTCTACCGCCGCCGCGATTGCGTTCGCAGTCTTGGCCGAGCGCGTATAGGCATACGACGCCAAGCCGTAGGGCAACCGGTTGGCTTCGGTCACCACTTCATCGAACGAGCTGAACGGCGAAATGATTGCCAGCGGCCCGAACGGCTCCTCGGTCATCACCCGCGCTTCCACGGGCACGTCGGTCAACACGGTCGGCTCAAAGAAGTTGCCCTTGTTGCCGATACGGTTGCCGCCGGTACGCACGGTCGCGCCCTTCTGCACGGCATCGCCAATGAACGTCTCCATCGCCGTGATGCGGCGTGGATTGGCCGTTGGTCCCATCGTGGTCTTCGAATCGAGGCCATCGCCCACGCGCACCGCCTTGGCGTGCTGCACGAAGCTGTCGACAAACTGGTCGTACACGCGCATCTGCACCAGCATCCGCGTCGGGGACACGCAGACCTGTCCGGCGTTGCGATACTTCGCGCCGGCCAGCAACCGGCTCGCTGTATTGATATCCGCATCGTCGAACACGATCGCCGGTGCGTGGCCGCCCAGTTCCATTGTCACCCGCTTCATGTGCGCGCCGGCGATCGCGGCAAGCTGCTTGCCAACGGCGGTCGAGCCAGTGAACGACATCTTGCGGATCAGCGGATGCGGAATCAGGTATTCGGAAATTTCCGACGGCACGCCGTACACCAGGTTCATCACGCCCGCCGGCACGCCTGCATCGGCGAAGCAACGGATCAGTTCGGCTGGCGATGCTGGTGTCTCTTCCGGCGCCTTGACGATGATCGAGCAACCGGCTGCGAGCGCGCAGGACAGCTTGCGTACCACCTGGTTGATCGGGAAGTTCCACGGAGTGAACGCGGCGACCGGTCCGACCGGTTCCTTCACCACCAGCTGATAGATGCCTTCCGCCCGGGCAGGAATAACGCGCCCATAGGTGCGGCGTGCCTCCTCGGCGAACCAATCGATCACGTCGGCGCCCGCCAATACTTCTCCCTTGGCTTCCGCCAGTGGCTTGCCTTGCTCCATGGTCAGCAGCGGCGCGATCGCATCGGCGCGTTCGCGCAGCAGGTTGGCGGCCTTGCGCATCACCTTTGAACGGTCGAATGCGGAAACCTTACGCCAGGTCTTGAATCCCTTGTCTGCGGCCTCAAGCGCGCGATCCAGATCGCTGCGATCCGCATGTGCGACCTTGCCAACTGGCTCACCGGTCGCCGGATTCATCACGTCAAGAAAACGGCCCGCGCCTGCGCGCGTCCACGTACCGTCGATATACAATTGAACTTCCGGATACATGTCTGCTCCTTCCTGCTTCGCAATATGCAATGGGTTATAGCCGACAGTGGCGCGAACCAACCGCTTTGCCAAGAGCCGCCAGAACAACTGACTTTTGCAACGTTGACATGACACATCGATCCGGTATCACTATGTCCATAGGAATATAACGAGGGCGGTCGTGCAGTATCTGATCAAGGCCTTAAGCGCATCGGCCATGCTCGCGGGCGTGGCTTCCATCCCGGCCCGCGCGGACGTCACGCTTATCGGTCCCGATGCTATTGCCGGTACTGTACACCACAGCTGCACTTGCTGCACTCGCAAGCGCTGGCGATACGGTCAGTTCCGGCGGCCTAACCGGAATTTCGCTTTGGGGTTTTCTGGGCGGCGCAAATGCATCTTCTCCCCTCTCACCAATCTACGGTGACATAACCACCAGCACGCCAGCCGGCTTGAACGGCAAGAATTCGATCCTGCGCTACTACCTGTTGGGTGCCGGTGCCGGCAAAAACTCGGTGGTCTCGCTCGGCGAAATCGATCCGAATTTTGGCGGCACAGCCGCTTCGCCAGCGTTTGTCGCATTCGAGAACACTGGCGGCAGTCTGCTCACACAGCCCGAGCTGATCGTGCCGGGTGGTGCTGGCCGCAACATCAGCAACCTATCGTCGCTGCATCTTCTTGCGGCACCCGCGACAAGCGGTGCTGGTGGCGTGACTACGTCGTTTCAGTTGACTGGCAATACGAACAACGCCGGCACCTACACAAAGGCAGATTTGCAGGGCGATTTCACGCCTGTCACCAGCACGATTTCCGGCGACACCTACACCGGCGTACCATTGTGGACTCTGCTCGACCCCACGGGCTCCGCTACCGGCCAGATTGTCGTGACCCAGGGGTCTGACGGCTACGAGGTCGTACTCTCGCTGGCGGAAATCGATCCGGCGCTCGGCGGCAATCCAGACGATCTGTTGCCCTATGCCGACACCGGCGCCGATTTTCCCACCGACGGCGTCGCGCGTACCATCTTTCCGGATGACAACAGACATGGCCGTTGGGAATCCAACCTGCGGCTCATCGACGTGCTTCCCGTGCCGGAGCCAGGATCGTTTGCGCTGTTCGGCTTTGCGGTTCCCTGCCTGGGCGCTCTGCGCTCGCTGCTCAGGCGCACGCCAACAGCAGCACGCCGCCGCAGATCAACATGATCGCGGCAATCTGCATAACACCGATATCCTCACCGAACGCATAGTGTCCGATCAGCACGGCCGCGACGTAAGAAACCGCGGTGCATGGCAGGGCGCGTGACATCGGAATTCGGCGCAATGCAACGATATAGAGCACCGCCGCGCCGCCGTAGAGCACAAACCCCAGCATCGTTCGCCCGTCGAGCAACTGTGCAATGAAGCTCGCCGTACCGGCGCCGGCTTTCAGCAATGCCTGGCCGGCCATACTTGTGGCGATCGCCGCGAACAGCGTGGCCCAATAAATCGTCACGCCTCGGTGCGTTCGGCAATGGCATTACGTTCGATCGAGCGCACCGTCCCTTGTGGCTTGCCATTCGCCGACAGGAACGTCCGGCCGACATACTCACCCAGCACGCCCAGGATCATCGACTGCACGCCACCTACCAGCAGCAGCACTGTCATCGTTGAGGCCCAGCCGGATGGCGTATCGTGCCAGATCAGCACCTCGCCTATCGTCGCTACGGCGCCAGCCGCCCCGAGTAGTGCCATGAACACGCCCGCGTAGATCGCCACGCGAAGCGGTGCGAGCGAGAAGCTGGTCGCAAGATTCAGCCAAAGCCGCCCGAGACGCTGCAGGTTGTAGTTCGAGCGTCCTTCGATCCGTGGCAGGTGCTGAACCTCGATGCTATCGATCCGCTGCGTCACCTGCATGATCAGTCCATCGACATACGGGTAGGGCCCCGTGTATCGCGTCACGGACCGCACCACCATTGCCGACATGCAGCGGAACGACGACAGGTACAGCCCCCTCGGCTTGTCCAGCAGCCGATCGGCGACCGCGTTAGCAAATCGGCTGCCCAGATTGCGCCAACCAGCATGCTGCTTGGTCGCATAGTGCGTATAGACAACATCCCAGTTGCCCAGCCGCGCGTGATCATATAGCCGGATCACCTCCTCCGGCGGATTCTGCAAGTCGTCATCCATCGTGATCGCATACGCCCCGCGTGCGTGGCGCAGCCCGGTCATCACCGCGTTATGCTCACCGAAGTTGCGCGCGTGCTCGACATAAGTCAGCGGCACGCTCGCCTGCTGCACCAGAGCGCGGCATACCTCGCTTGAATTGTCGGGGCTGCCATCGTTCACCAGGACGATTTCCAGGCCGCCGACTGGCTGCAATGCCGAGAGCGCTTCGACCAGCCGCCCGATGGTATTGGCGCCGCGGTACACCGGGACGACGATGGTTAAGCCCACGTCGAAGGTGCGGATCCGGCTGGTACTGCCCTAGTAGGGTGGTTTCGTCATTCATGTCCGCTCCGCGGTCGCCAGCACCGATCCGCCCGCAGGCAGCGGGACGGACAGGTGGCGCTCCAATTCTGTCATGCTATGCAATGTTGCATCCAGCCATGGCGGAAACGGGGCGACGTCCGAGGTTGCCGACGCGCGACCCAGCACTTTCCGCTGCACCACCATCAGGGGCAGCAGCAGCCCGTTCCAGTAGTGGGTCCGAACCTGGCCGAAACCGTTGTCGCGCAACACGGCGCCAAGCTCCCGCGCGCTATAGCGGCGCACGTTATGCACCAGCCGATCGTGCGCTGACAGGAGCCAACCGTAGGCCGGCATATTCACCACGAGCCGTCCGCCTGGACGGAGCACCCGGCGCAGTTCCGCCAGCGCCCGTATTGGCTCGACTCCGCTGTGACACAGCACGTCGGCCATCACCGCCGCGTCGAATCCAGCGTCGGCGAACGGCAGGATGTTCACGCTGCCCCGCACCACTTCCACGCGAGACTTCGCAGCGGCACGCCCGCATGCCGGCTCCGACCATTCGACACCGAACAATGTCAGGTCGGGCCGCTCCGCGCGCAGCCGGGCCAGCAAACCACCGGTGCCACATCCCGCGTCGAGCACTTTGCCCCGCACCCCGCTCAACGCATCCATCAAGCGTCGGCGTAGTGCACGGTACCACCACATGTGGTCCTCCACCTCGTCCATCCGCGCGTATTCCGCCGCCTCCATAGGCAAATCCCGAGCTTTCCCAGCTTGATTGCCTTGCTCCTGCCGCGCTCGCAAGGCATGGATGCGCCGCAAACCAGGGGAACGTTCCAATGTCGGAGCTTGCGCCGCGGGCAGTCCCGCTGCGGGTGTTGTCAGACAATGCCTCCGACACGTTGCGCGGCATCGGTTTTGCGCTGGTTGCCTATCTGATCTGGACGCTGGGTGACGCCACCGCGAAACTCGTGCTGCCGACCGTAGGCTTGGCGGGTGCCATGCTTTGGCGCGGCGTATTCGGCGCGATCACCGTGCTGGCGATGACCGTCGCGCGCCCTGGCGGTGCCGACTGGCGGCGGATCATGCCGCAACGCTGGGGCCTTGTGCTGACGAGAAGCGTCTTGTCGTCCTTTGTCTCGGTCACCTGGTATGTGGCTTGGTTGTCGATGAGCCTGGCCGACTCCTACGCCATCGGCTTTACCGCGCCGCTGATCATGACGGTACTGGCCGTGCCCATGCTGGGCGAGACAATCCGCTGGCGGCGCGCACTGTCCACCGTGGTGGGATTTGGCGGCGTGCTGATCATGCTGCGCCCCGGCGGCGATCTATGGACGCCGGTTGTCGCGCTGTTGCTGGCGGGCACGCTGGTGATGTCGGTGACCCGCATCATGACGCGTCAGCTTACCGTCACCGAAACGCCGGAATGCCAGGCTTTTTGGCTGCTGGTGTGCCACACGCTCACCGGCCTGCTGATGTTGCCGAACTTTCCGGGCTCGGGCGATCCGATCGGGCTGTATGGCTGGCTGGCCCTGGTCTTCCTCGGCGTTTCAAGCGGCTTGGCGCATTGCGTGTTTGCCCGCGCTTATGCCCTGGCGCCGATATCGGCCTTGGCGCCATATGAATATTCGATGATGCCGTTCGGCATCATTTTCGGCTTCATGCTGTTCGGCGACGTGCCTTCCTGGTCGACCTTGGGCGGCGCGGCGATTGTGGCGGCGTCCGGCACCTATAACGCCTACCGCGAGCGTGTTCGCCGCGCCGAGGCGATTGGTTTGCCGGCCGGTCGGCGAGCATCGTCGGGGGAGAGTTAAGCCAACCCCGCGCTGTCTGCCTCCAGCCACGTCCACCAGTCTCGCGCCGCCGCCTCGAAGCCGTAGCACGGCACAAATCCGGTATCGCGCGCGATCTTGCCGATCGCCATTGGTCCGCGATGAAAACCGGTATGGCTGTCGATGTTTGCGGTCAGGCTTGGTGTCGCGTGCCGCCAGCGGAAATGCGGCACGGTTTGCGCCACGGCCTCGCACCACGTCGCAGCACTTTCCAGCCGTCCACTGCCGAGATTGTAGATCGTTCGGGGCAATGCGGCCGCATCGGCGAGCTGCGCCAGACCGTCAGCGACGTCGCGGGAATAGATGAAGTCGCCGCGCCAGGCCGGCCCAAGCACGACCTCCTCGCCGTGGTGCGCGCGTTCCAGCACCTGCAGCATCGGCGATAGCGTGTCGCGCACGCCGGTCGCGTACTCCCAGGGTCCATACACGCTGCCCAGCCGCGCGATCGCGCAACGCATCCCTTGCACGGCCGCCACGCGAGGTAGAATGGTCTCCGCCGCCCGCTTGGTCAGGCCATAGAGCGCGACCGGTGCCGGTGACGGGCCATCTTCGTCAATCAGCGGCACGTCACGCGCCGCGCTGCCGTAAATGGAGCCGGAGCTTGGATACACAAATGTCGTAACACCCGCGCGCGAGGCCGCCAGCATCGCCGCCACCGCGCCTTGCACATTCACCGACACGATGGTCTCGGGATCGGCTTTCTCGCGCGACGAACCGGCGGTGATCACCGCGCAATGCACCACCGTTTCAATCGGCTCGGCGGCGAACGCCTGCCGCAGGTCGGCCGCAGAGAGAATGCTGCCGCCGATCATGCGGAACTGTCCGGGAAGCGAGGCGAACTCGCGGGTTGCGCGCTCGGGCATTGGGATGACGTCGAAGCCGACAACAGCGCGCCCGGCGCGCAGCAGATGCTCCGCGAGGTTCAACGCGACGAAGCCGGCCGCACCGGTGAGCAAAATGGCCATGACGCTGATTACAGGGCCGGTGATGCCGTGTTGCAACCCGGCGAATGCTGGACAGCACCGCACGCGCGCGTCACCTGCGGCCCGCACGAATTGGTGCGGCGAATGGAAATCGCCGGCCGGTTGCGAGGCCTCGGCCTCGAACAATACGAGGCCGCGTTTCGTCAGCACGACGTCACCGCGGATCTGTTGCCGCATATCATGGTGCGGGACCTCAAGGATCTTGGTATCGCCTCAATTGGTCACCGGCGCCGGTTGAGGAGGCGATACGTGCGCGCTTGGCGTTGTGAGGCCGGGCACGCTCAGGCGCCGCAAGCCGAACCTGCCGTGGAGCCGGCACCTGCACCGGAGCGTCGTCGTCTGTCCGCGGTATTCTGCGATCTGGTCGGCTCTACCGAAGTGTCGTCGCAACTCGATCCCGAGGACCTGAACGAGATCATCCGCACGTACCAGTTGTACGTGCAGCACATCATGATGCAGTTCGGCGGTTTCACCGCCCGCTACGTCGGTGACGGCATGCTGATCCATGTCGGCTGGCCAGAGGCGCATGAGATGGACGCCGAACAGGCGGTTCGCGCCGCGCTGGTGGTTGCTTCGTCGCTCATGCGGATTTCGATGAAGAACTATCCGCTGCGTGTGCGTATCGAATGTCGCGGCGCCTTACTGATCTGGATGCGCAGCGGTATCGACTTCGGTTTGTTCAGCAGTGACTCCTTGTAGGCTGCTGAGAGTACGCGTTGCACCAAGCGCGGCAAGGTCAGATTCTGCCTGTAGCGCCGGAGATTGCCGCGATGATGTTCGGCCAGCAGACCCAGCGCCTCGCTTATGTCAGGGAAACCAGCGCGCGCCGGCAATGCACGTACGATCTGCGCCGATACCTCTATGTTCTGTGCGCTGAACGCCCGATTCAGGTCACGTATCAGTGCACGCGAAATCTGGCCATGCCCATCGAACCAGTGCCCCGTAACATCCGCCGCTATTGGCGCTTCGGTTACGCTTGTTTGCGGTGCATCGCGATGCGCGCGTACAGCAAAATTGTTGCGCAACCGCAAACCGAACGGCGCACGCCTTAGCGGATGATGATCTCCACCCGTCGGTTCTGCGGTTCACGTACACCGGGACCGGTAGGCACCAGCAAGTGAGTATCGCCGAATCCCTGGATCGAGATTGCCTGTTGCGGAACACCGTCTTTCACCAGTTCAGCCTGCACCGCCTGTGCACGGCGCAGCGACAGGGCTTGGTTGTACTGATGCGAACCGGATGTGTCGGTATAGCCGTTCACCTCGATCCGCGTGTACTGCACATGCGTCGAATTGTCAGCCGCGTCCTTGATGATCGAGCGGGCCCGATCGGTCAGTGTCGCCTTGTCCCAATCGAAGAACACCAGATAGGACCGGGCGGGCGCAGAGGCCGGCACCGCCGCTGGCGCCGCCGCCGGCACTGGGGCGACAACGCCGAACGCATAGCGCACACCGAACAGGAAGTTGTTGCTGTACCTGATGTTGTGGCTTCACGGTGAACGGTGCGCCCGGTGGCGTCACCGTTGCAGCGTATGACTGGCCACCGAGCGCGCCGAAGAAACGATATTCGGCCGTCAGCGACAGGCCAGGCAGATTGGGGATTGGAAAGGCGAGGCCAGCGATCGCCTGCCAGGCGAACGAACCCTGCGTGTCGTCAGAGGTGACCACACCTGAACCCGGCGCCGACGGCGTCACCCGGAAGCTGCTCAGGTGGCTCCAGGCATAGCCAACGCCGCCGCCGATATAGGGGTATAGCCACGGCACGCCGACGTCCATGTCGTACAGCGCGTTCACCATGGCCCCATAGGTCTGCAACCGGCCGCTGAAGCTCGCGGGCTCTCCCGGCCACGTGCCACTGGAAATGGTCCCCTGCCGGTAGTTGCCCTCGACCTCGAAGCGGAAGCCGTTGCCCAGCGCGTAGCCGAAGCTGCCGAGTTCGGCGAAACCCACGGAGGGATTGATCTTCGGGTGTGGTGGCGCGGCCAGGCCGGTCGAGACGTCGACGTTGTTAGGCAGATAGACGCCGGCGCCCGCGCCGACGTACAGGCCTTGGAACGGCTGGGCCTGGGCCGCCAGTGGCGTTGCTGCCAAGGCCATCGCCAGTACGACGTTGCGAAACCGCATGGTACCTCCCGTGACGCGCGCTGCTCAGCGTGCCGATTCGCTGATCCTCGGATATTCCGCGCCTGCGTCAATGGTTATGACATGACACATGCTGTTTACGTTTTGGTTTGCGCTGCTGCTTCGCGCCGCCGTGAGCGCCGCGGTCGTGGTCACTGCCACAGTCGCAGCGGAGGCCGCGGGCCCTTTCTGGGGTGGCCTCATTGTATCGCTGCCCATCGGTGCCGGGCCGGCCTACGCCATGCTGGCCTTACAGCACGACGCCGCATTTATCGCCGACAGCGCGCTGAACAGCTTCGCGGCAAATGCATCCACATTTGTATTTCAGACCGCGATCGCCCTGTTGGCGACGCGGGTGCGGTGGTTTTGGGCACTGGCCGGTGCCGCCGTGGGCTGGGCCGTCGCGGTGCTGCTGATCCACCAATTCACCTGGGATGCCCCGGGCGCGTTCTGGCTGAATGCCGTGGTCATCGCGCTCAGCATTGGTGTCACCTGGCCGATCGGCATGCATGCGCGCGGCCAACTGCGCTCGCGCGCACCGGTACGTCCGCGCTGGTTCGACCTGCTGGGGCGGGCCGCGCTGGTGGGCCTCACGGTGGGTGCCGTCGTCACCGGCAGCCAGGCGCTCGGCCCAACATTGACCGGGATGGCGGCGGTGTTCCCGGTGGCGACCGCGAGCTTTGCTGCCCTGATCCTGCTGCGGTTGGGTGGTGGTCCGACGGCCGCGATCATGGTCAGCGCTGTGCGTGCGATGCCGGGCTTTGCCCTTAGCCTGCTGACGTTGCACCTGGCGGCGGTGCCGTTCGGCGTCGTGGCCGCGCTATGCATCGCCCTGCTGCCATCGCTCGCCTGGTCGGCGATGCTGATGCTCGGACGTGCGCTCTACCGCGGCCGGGCCGTTACCAGTTCGCCGTGACGCTGTTCCGCCGGCAGACAGAGCCCGATCAAGTCCGGCGCGACGTCCGCGGGCTTGGCCAGCGTTAGAGGATCCTCACCCGGCATTGCGTTGGCACGCAACCGCGTCGCCACCACACCAGGATCGAACAGGTTGACCCGCAAGGACGTGGTCCGCACCTCGCCGGCCCAGGTCAGCACCAGATGTTCCATCGCCGCCTTGGTCGCGCCATAGGCACCCCAGTAAGCCTTCGGATCGCGCGCCCGCATGTCGGTGACGAAGACGGCGCGGCCAGCGGTGGCCTTGCGCAGCAGCGGATCGCAGGAGCGGATCAGGTGCCAGGCGGCGCTGAGGTTCACCGCGATCACCTCGGCCCAGTCGTTCGGCATGATATGCGCGACTGGCGTCAGCCGGCCGAGCGCGCCCGCATTGTGCACCAGAACGTCGAGCCGGCCGAAACGCTGAAAGATGCTGGGCCCGATGGCGTCGAGTTGCGCGCCGTCGGCAAGGTCCAGCGGCAACAGCGTCGCACTGCCGCCTGCTTCTCGGATCGTATCGTCGATTTCCTCCAGGCCGCCTTGGGTGCGCGCGGTGATCACCACGTGCGCACCATGACGGGCTAGCTCCACCGCGGCAGCCGCGCCGATGCCGCGGCTGGCCCCTGTAACCAGCGCAATGCAGCCCGTCAGTTCGCCGCTCAATGACTTCTCGGCCAGCAGGCTCAACTGCTTCTCGGAATTGTCCGCCTGATCCGGCAGCGCGATCGGATAGTCGCCGCTGAAGCAGGCGTCGCAGTAATGCGGCCGCGCTGGGTCACGCTGCTTGCCCAACGCCAGATAGAGGCCCTCGATCGAGATGAACGCCAGGCTGTCAACGCCGATCTGTTCGGCCATCTCCTCGACCGATAGCCGTGCCGCCATCAGCTCACCGCGCTCCGGCGTATCGATGCCATAGAAGCAGGAATGCGTGGTGGGCGGCGACGATACCCGCAAGTGCACTTCGCGCGCGCCGGCGGCGCGTACCATTTCAACGATCTTCCGGCTGGTGGTGCCGCGCACGATCGAATCGTCCACCAGGATCACCCGCTTGCCGGCCAGCACCGGCCGGTTGGCGGAATGCTTCAGCTTCACCCCGAGGTGCCGGATGTGCTCGGTCGGTTCGATGAAGGTGCGGCCGACATAATGGTTGCGGATGATACCGAGCTCGAAAGGGATGCGGCTTTCAGCGGCGTAACCCATCGCGGCCGGCACGCCGGAATCCGGCACCGGCACGACAACGTCGGCCGGAACGCCACTCTCGCGTGCCAGCTCGGCGCCGATATGCTTCCGCGCGTCGTACACTGGCGTGCCTTCCATGACCGAGTCCGGCCGCGCGAAGTAGATGTACTCGAACACGCAGAACCGTTCGCGCGAGCGGCCGAACGGTTTGATGCTGTGCACACCCTGGTCGTTGATCACGACCACCTCGCCCGGCTCGACGTCGCGCACAAAGTCGGCTCCGACGATATCGAGCGCGCAGGTTTCGCTCGCCAGCACCCAGCCGCCGGTGCCCTCCGAGCCGATGCGCCCCAATATCAGCGGCCGCACGCCAAGCGGATCGCGCACGCCCATCAGCGCCTCGTTCGATAGCGCAACCAGAGAATACGCGCCGACCACTTGCTTCAGCGCGTCGATCAATCGATCCACCACCGTGGAGTAAAGGCTGATCGCGATGAGCTGGATGATCACTTCCGAATTGGTGGTCGACTGGAACAGGCAACCACGCCGCACCAGGGTGCGGCGGAGTACGTGCGCGTTGGTGAGATTGCCATTGTGCGCGACGGCGAAGCCGCCGAACTCGAAGTCGGCATAAAGCGGCTGCACGTTGCGCAGGATGGTTTCGCCGGTGGTGGCGTAGCGATTGTGGCCGATGGCGTTGCTGCCGCGCAGCGAGGCCATCACGCGTGCATCGCTGAAGATGTCGCCGACCAGGCCGAGGCCACGATGCGAGTGGAAATGCTTGCCGTCGAACGAGACGATACCGGACGATTCCTGGCCACGATGCTGCAAGGCGTGCAGGCCGAGAGCGGCGACCGCGGCGGCATCGGGCACGTTCCAGATACCGAATACGCCGCATTCTTCGTGGAATTTGTCGTCATGCGGCGAGTTCAGCACCATGCCCGATCTCTCCTACTGTTTACCTGCCGCCTTGCCAGCGGGCGCCGCCTGGAAAAGCGCGTCCGCTGTCGTCGCCCGCCCGGCCGGCGGCGCGTAAAGCTGCGGCCGATGATCCGACGGTAACCTTTCGACTGCCCAGCGCGCTCCCTGATAGACCAGCGGCAGGGACCGCGCGTTGAGCACCACATCCGGCCAGCGGTCCACCGGAACCACCATCCCAGCAATGATATAGGCGAGTATCAGCAGCGCCGCACCCCGCACGAGGCCAAATACCATGCCAAGTGTGCGATCCAGCCCCCCGATTACCGATCCTCTTACCAGAGCACTGAGCGAGCGGGATATGATCATCAGGACGATCAGGCTGATGATGAATACGGCCGCGAAGGCGACGGGATCGACCCAGGCCGATGTGCCGAACCACGCGTTGAATTGTGGCCGCACGCGCGGCAATGCCCAGACCGCGATGAAGATAGCGCCGATCCAGGCGGCAAGGCTCAGGACTTCACGCACCAATCCCCGGCTAAAGGCGAGCAAGGCCGACAGCGCCAGCACGCCGAGCACAACCAGGTCGATCCAGGTCATCAAACCGCCACGGAAGGGAGGGCCGCGCGGTTTATCGTCCGCAAACGGCGCGGCGCCAAGCGGAGATCATGCGGGATCCGCCAATTCAGCTGTGAATTGTGCAACCAGGTCAGAGATGTGACCGATTTCAGTTAGTTCGAGACCTTCGGGCGGAGCCAAAGGACGGTTGCCGCGGGCGACTCGGCGGGGCAGCGTTGCTTGATCGAACCCCAGCTTCGCCGCTTCCTTCAGACGCGAATCGGCTTGCGCAACCTGACGGACTTCACCCGACAGACCGATCTCGCCGAAATACACCATCGACGGATTTGTCGGCTGGTCGGTGGCCGCCGAAATCAGTGCCGCCGCCACCGCCAGGTCGGCAGCCGGCTCCGAGACACGCAGGCCACCGGCAATGTTCAGATAGACGTCCATCGCGTTCAACCGCAGGCCGCCACGCGTCTCCAACACCGCGAGAAGCATGGGCAGCCGGCCGCCGTCCCAGCCGATGGTCGAGCGGCGCGGTGTGCCGGCGGGATTGGGCGCCAGCAACGCCTGCACCTCGACGAGTACCGGCCGGGTGCCCTCCAGACCGGCAAACACAGCGCTGCCGGTGACATTGCCGCGCCGCTCCGCCAGGAACAGCGCCGACGGGTTGGCCACTTCGGCAAGGCCCCGATCGGTCATCTCGAAAACACCGATCTCGTCGGTCGCGCCGAAGCGATTTTTGACTGCGCGCAGGATACGGAACTGGTGACCCCGATCGCCTTCGAAATACAGTACCGCATCCACCATGTGCTCGAGAACGCGTGGCCCGGCGATGGCGCCATCCTTGGTCACGTGGCCCACCAGTACCAGCGCGAATTTCCCAGCCTTGGCCAACTGGATCAGTTCGAAGCTGCAGGCGCGCACCTGCGCGACCGTGCCCGGCGCGCTATCGATCGTGTCCAGCCACATGGTCTGGATCGAATCGATGACCACCAATGCTGCATCCCCGGCCGATTGCAGACTGGCCGCGATATCCCGCAGGTTGACCGCGGCAGCCAGATCCAGCGGTGCGTCGTGCACACCCAGCCGGCGGGCGCGCAATCGCGTCTGCTCGATCGATTCCTCGCCGGAGACGTAGAACACGCGCTTGCCGGCGCGTGCCAGACTGGCCGCCGCCTGCAACAGCAGGGTCGATTTGCCGATGCCGGGGTCGCCACCTACCAGGACCGCCGAGGCCGGTACCAATCCGCCGCCAAGCACACGGTCAAGTTCGGCGATGCCGGTGGCACAGCGCGGTGCTGGCTCAGCATCGCCGGCCAGCCCGACAAACGCTACACGCTTGCCCGTCACAGCTTTCGCCGCCGGGCCCGGGCGCACCACCACCGCTTCTTCCAGGATGCTGTTCCATTCCCCGCAGGCTTCGCAACGACCGGTCCATTTCGGCGCCACCGCACCGCAATTCTGGCAAACGAAACGAGAGGTCGGTTTGGCCAAGAGCCCTCTAATAGCGGTTCGCGGTCAGCATCACCTGGCCGGCTTCGGGATCCTTCACCGTGCTGACCAACAACAGCCACTGGCGATCGCCCTGGCTCGCCTGGTACTCGCGATGCTGCAGGTTTTGCTCAACCGAGTCGCTCTTTTCCCCGGTCATCTTATAGCTGATCTGGGCAGCGTTCATGTCCTGCTCGAGATTGCTGATCACCCCCGGCCCATTGGCACTTTCGGCAATCGTCGAGCAGGAGCCGCCATCCTCGGATACCAGCACGAATTTGCCATCCTTGTTGGACGCGTCGAAGACGACACCCGGGAGCCCGTAAAGGAATTGATCTTGCACGTTGGCCGGCAGTTCCTTGAGGCCGGTCTTCCTCGCCCAATCGCGCAGTCCGCTCCTATTGCCGGCGAACTGCACGCAACTCTGCATGAACAGCCCGGCAACCTGCTTTGCACTGACAAACCTCGCGTCGTCGGCGCGTGCCGGGATTGCGCAACATAACAACGCAACAATCGCCACGGCGCGCAGGGAACCGGCTCGAACTCATGCGCTCCCCCTCAGTCGTGTCATTTCGGCTGCTCCCTACCCGCAATCTACGACCCGAAGCGCGGTTTGTCGTCCTGCCGACTGTTCAATCCTAGCGGCGCAGCTCCATCTGAATTGGGCCTTCGCGTCTACCGTGGGTGAACTGGTCCACCGTTGGGTCGCCGCTGTCCATCAGCTCCGCGGCTGGACCGCTCCAGATGATCCGCCCGCGATGGATCATCGCGGCGGTATCGCCGATACGGCGTGCGCTGGCGATGTCATGGGTGATCGCGACCGCCGTGCTGCCAAGCTGGCGTACACAATCCACCACCAAGTCGTCGATGACCGCCCCCATGATGGGATCGAGGCCGGTCGTGGGCTCGTCGAAGAACATGATGTCCGGCTGAGCGGCGATGGCGCGCGCCAGGGCGACGCGCTTCTGCATGCCGCCGGACAATTCGGATGGATACAGCTTGCCCACACTGGCTGCGAGCCCGACCTGCGCGAGGAATTTTGCCGCAAGCTCGTGGCCCGCCGAGCGATGGATCTTACGCTGCGCAAGCAGGCCGAACACCACGTTCTCCCAAACCGGGAGACTGTCGAACAATGCGCCGTTCTGGAACAGCATACCGATACGTGAGTGCACCCGTTCCCGCTCGCGGCGCGGCAATTTCAGAATGTCGATGCCGTCGATTTCAATGGTGCCGGAATTCGGTTCGATTAGACCCAGAATGCACTTGAGCAGCACGGATTTGCCAGTACCTGATCCGCCAATCACCACCATCGAGGTCTGCGGCATGACGTCGAGATCAATACCGTCAAGCACGAGCTTGTCGCCAAACGACTTGCGCAATGCGCGGATTCGGATCTTCGGGATCATGTGGATCTAGCGCGCGAAGAACATCTCGGTCAGCACGTAATCGAATGCCAGGATCAGGATCGAGGCACTGACGACCGCCGCCGTCGTCGCCGCGCCGACCCCCTCGGCGCCACCGCGGCTGTTGTAGCCCTGGTAACAACCCATCAAAGCAATCAGAAAGCCAAATACCGCCGCCTTCACCAGACCGGAGGTGACATCCGTGGTTCGCATGAAGTCCAGCGTGTTGCGCAGATACGTCTCGACATTGAAGCCAAGTTTAAGCGTCGACACTATGAAGCCGCCAAGCACGCCGAGGATATCGGCCACCACCACCAGCAGCGGTAAGGCGATGATGCCGGCAAGCAGGCGCGGTGCCACCAGATACTTCATCGGACTGGTGGATAGTGTGGACAGCGCGTCGATCTGATCGGTGACACGCATGGTGCCGATTTCCGCCGCCATCGCGGCACCGATACGTCCGGCAACCATCAGCCCCGCCAATACCGGTCCGAGTTCGCGAGTGATCGACAGCACCACCACGTTGGCTACGGCGCTCTCGGCGGAAAACCGAGCAAAGCCGGTATACGATTGCAGCGCCAGAACCATGCCGGTGAAGATCGCGGTCAGTGCCACCACAGGCAGGCTGAAGTAGCCCATCTCGAGCAGCGCACGCGCGAACAGGCGCCCATAGAATGGCGGACGCAGCAAGTGCGACAGTCCTACTGCGGCGAACATCGCAAGCGAGCCGGTTGCTCGGCAGGCGTTGATGACCACTCGGCCTGCTGCCGCAAGAGTGTCGAGCAGCAGGTTCACGAGTGCGTGTAGATCCGGTGCAAGCGCCGGCCGAGCGAGGTCAGCACCTCGTAGCCATTGGTTCCCGCGGCGGCGGCAATATCATCCGGCGTCTGTTGTGGTCCGATGATTTCCAGCCATGCGCCGGGCACGATGCCCGGCTGTTCTGTGATGTCGAAGGTGGTCAGGTCCATGGAGACACGCCCTACCAGCGGGACCGGCTGCCCGTCAAAGAACGCTCGCCCATGGTTGGAAAGCGTGCGGTGCAATCCGTCGGCGTAACCGATGGCGACTGTGGCGATGCGGCTTGGCACCGGTGCGTGCCACGTCGCGTTGTAGCCGACGCCAGTTCCGCGCGGCACCTCGCGCACCGCCAGCACGCGTGCCCGCAGACTTATCGGCAGTTGCATCGGATTGCTGACGGTGGGCGTGGGATTGATGCCGTACAGTGCCGCTCCGGGCCGAGCCAGATCGGCCCCGAAACGGTCGCCTAGAAAGATTCCCGATGAATTGGCGAAGCTGCGCCGCGCCGCTGGCAGTCCGTCGCACGCCAAGATAAAGCGCTCGCGCTGACGCTCGTTCAACGGGTCTTCGAAGACTTCCGACGCAACCAGATGCGTCATCACATAGCGCATATCGATCCCGCTAAGCCGCGCGTGGTCCTGCTGCAGCACCGCCAGTTCGCGCGGATCAAGGCCCAGCCGCGACATGCCGGTGTCGATGTTCAGGATTGCCGGCAAGGCATGTCCGGCACCGCGCGCGACAGCGGTCCATGCATCCACCTCCGCCAGCGAGCCAAGCGCCGGTATGATGTCATGCGCGCAGTAAAGTTCTTCGGTGCCCGGAATCAGGCCACCGAGCACTGCCAGCATGGCATCCGGCACCAACGCGCGGATCTCCAGGGCTTCGTCGAGCGACGCGACGAAGAAGTGCTGACATCCTGCCTTGTGCAGCGCTGGCGCAATCGCGCGCGCGCCCAGTCCATAGGCATCCGCCTTGACGACCCCCGCCACCGGACCAGAGGGATGCAGACTGCACAGCAAGCGCCAGTTTGCGACGATGGCAGCGAGATCGACTTGTAGAATTGCGCCGGCGCGCTCAGCGGATGTCATGACCCGAGTGCACGGTGTCCAGATCGGCAAAGCGGGTGAACTCCGCCTCGAAGAACAGGGAGATCGTTCCAGTTGGCCCGTGCCGCTGTTTGGCGAGGCTGACTTCCGCCTTGTTGTGTGCTTCTTCGCTCGCACGCTGGAAGTCCTGCACCGACTTCTCGTATTTGTCGTCGTTATCATGCGCGCCGCGCTGCGGCTCGCGCAGATAATACTCGTGCCGATACAGGAACATCACCACGTCGGCGTCCTGCTCGATCGTGCCCGACTCACGCAAGTCAGAAAGTTGCGGCCGGCGATCTTCGCGCGTCTCAACCGCACGCGAAAGCTGCGACAGCGCCAGCACCGGCACCGAAAGCTCTTTGGCGATCGCTTTCAGCCCCTGTGTGAGCTGGCCCATTTCCTGCACGCGATTCTCCGGCCTGGACCCGGCGGCCGGGCGCATGAGCTGGATGTGGTCCACGACGACTAGCGCCAAGCCCTTGGTGCGCTTCAACCGTCGCGCGCGGGTGCGCAGCGCGGACAGCGTGATCGCCGGCGTATCGTCGATCTCGATCGGCAGTGACTGCACATCGCGCGACACCTGTACGAACTTGTCGAAGTCGCGCTGACTGACGTCGCCGCGGCGGATGCGATCGCTGGAAACCCGCGCCTCTTCGCTGAGCAGGCGAGTGGCAAGCTGATCCGCGCTCATTTCCAGCGAGAAGATCGCCACCGTCGCCTTCGCGGTTGCGTTCGGATCGGTGGCGCGTGCGTCTGCCAGCAATGATTTGGCAGCGCTGGCAGCGATCTTGGTGGCGAGCGAGGTTTTTCCCATGCCCGGCCGGCCGGCAAGGATCACCAGATCGGATGGATGCAATCCGCCCATCTTCGCGTCCAAATCACGCAGCCCAGTGGTGAGTCCCGAGACATGGCCCACCCGCTTGAAGGCACGCTCCGCGCTGCGGATCGCTTCGGCCAGCGCGCGCTCGACGCTGACAAAGCCACCCGCCACGGCGCCATCAGTCGCCAGCTTGAACAGAGAGTGTTCCGCCGCCTCGATCTGCTGCGTGCCATCGAGTTCCGGATCTGCGCCGAACGCGTTATTCACCACTGACTCGCCGACATCGATCAGTTGGCGACGCAGCCACGCATCATGGATCGTCCGGCCATATTCGCCGGCATTGATGATGCCCACCATCGCGCCGAGCAGTTGCGCGAGGTACGCTGTACCGCCAACTTCCTCCAGCACGCCGGAATGCTCGAATTCCGCCTTCAGCGTCACCCCATCGGCGAGCTGGCCATTCTCGATGCGCCGAACGATCGCCTGGTAGATGCGGCCATGGATCGGATCGACAAAGTGCTCGGGTGCGAGGAATTCCGAGACCCGTTCATACGCGCGGTTGTTCGCCAGTAGCGCGCCAAGCAACGACTGCTCCGCCTGCACATTGGATGGCGGCAGCCGTTGCGACAGTCCAAGCAGGGGCGAATTGACGGTCACGGTCATGCCACCATAGCCGCTTCAACGTCGGTTAGGCAGGTGTCTAAAAGCGGGGATAACGAGGATATCGGGGATGAAATGCCGACTCAGTTCCCCTGGCTGAACGCGTCCGCCTTCTGCCGTGCCGCCGCTGCTTCGAACGCGGTGATGTAATCACGCGTTAGTGGCACGGCGGTTTGCTGGTGCGCCAACTGGATCTGGAACACCATATGTCCCTCGCGGCGGAATGCGATCTCGGCGCCGCACAGATAGAACTCGAACATTCGGCAGAAGCGTTCGTCATACAGCGAGGCGATGGTGTCGCGGTTGGCAGAAAAACGGCGGCGCCAATGCCGCAACGTCTCGGCGTAGTGAAGGCGCAGGATTTCGATGTCTGTGGCGACGAGACCGCTTTGCTCGACGTGCGGCACCACTTCGGACAGCGCCGGACAGTAGCCTCCGGGGAAGATGTACTTGGCAATCCAGGGATTGGTGAAGCCAGGGCCGTCGCTGCGGCCGATAGCGTGCAGCAACGCCACGCCGTCCGGCTTCAGGCAGCGCCCGACCGTGTCGAAGAATTCGCGATAGTGCACGACACCGACATGTTCGAACATACCGACCGACACGATGCGGTCGAACGTACGATCCACCGCACGATAATCAAGCAGTTCGAATGACACACGATCTGTCAGCCCCTCTGCCGCGGCGCGGGCGCGCGACTCGTTCAGTTGCTCGGTGGACAAAGTAACGCCGAGCACGCGCGCGCCATGATCACGGGCGAGTGTCAGGGCGAGCCCACCCCAGCCGGAACCGATATCCAGCACGGTCAAATCCGGACGATCGAGGCAGAGCTTGGCGGCAATGTGCCGCTTCTTGGCAACCTGTGCCTCTTCCAGCGTTGCGTTCGGATGCGGAAAATAGGCGCAGGAATACTGGCGGTCGCGATCGAGGAACAGACTGTAGAGACGGCCGTTCAGGTCATAGTGGTGCGCGACATTCTGGCGCGCGCGATGCGCCGGGTTGTACTGATCGATTCGCCGCTTCAGTTGACCCAGCGCGGCATGCAAGCGCCCGATCGGGTGGCCGGCGCTGTTCGCCGTCAGGTTCATCACCAGCAGCTCGAGCGTGTGATAGATTCCCCGTTCGTCCGGTATCAGCCCGCCATCCATGTAAGCTTCGCCGACAGCGAGCGCCGGATTGGCGATCAGTCGGCGTAGCGTGGCACGGTCGCGAAACGTCATGGTTGCTTCGGGACCGGAACCTGCCGGACCGGCATAGGTTGTGAGCCGACCGTCGGGCCAACGCACCGTCAGCCGGCCTAGCGTAATGAAGCGCCGTAGAATGGCGTCAAGGGCTGCCTGCATGACAGCAGAATGACCTAGGTCCGGGGGGTTGGTCAAAGCCCATGTGCGAGGACGTTATGCTGCGGCGCGGAAGATCACCGAGGCATTGGTGCCACCAAAGCCGAAGCTGTTGGACAGCACACAATCGATCCTGCGTTGCTGCGCAGTGTTCGCCACGCGATCGATCACGCTCTCCCGGCTCGGCCCGTCAAGGTTCAGGGTCGGAGGCGCGACATTGTCGCGCACCGCGAGGATCGAGAAGATCGCCTCGACCGCCCCGGCAGCGCCGAGCAGGTGGCCCGTTGCCGATTTGGTGGATGACATCGCGAGGCCCTTCGCCGCGTCACCGAACACATTCTCCACCGCCTCTAATTCCAAGTCGTCGCCGAGCGGCGTCGAGGTGCCGTGCGCGTTCACGTACTGGATCTGCTCCGGCGTGATCCTGCCATTGCGGAACGCCGCGCGCATCGACCGCACCGCGCCGTCATGGCCTTCGGCCGGCGCGGTGATGTGATAGGCGTCGCCTGACATGCCGTAACCGGCCACCTCAGCATAGATCTTCGCGCCGCGTTGCTTGGCGTGCTCGTATTCCTCGAGCACCAGCACACCGGCACCTTCGCCCATCACGAAGCCGTCGCGGTCCTTGTCCCACGGCCGCGACGCCCTTGCCGGTTCATCGTTGAAGCCGGTGGACAATGCGCGCGACGCGCAGAACCCCGCGATGCCCAACTCGCACACCGCCGCTTCCGCACCACCCGCCACCATCACATCGGCATCGCCCCACATGATCAGCCGCGCGGCGTCACCGATCGCGTGCACGCCGGTCGCGCACGCCGTCACCGCCGAATGATTCGGACCCTTGAAGCCGAATTTGATCGACACATGGCCGGAGACCAGGTTGATCAGCGCTGAGGGAATGAAGAACGGCGACAGCCGCCGCGTCTTGCCCTCATAAACCTGTATAGCCGCTTCGTATATTGTCTGCAGGCCGCCAATCCCGGAGCCGATCATCACGCCGGTGGCGCAACGATCCTCCTCCGCTTCCGGCCGCCAGCCGGAATCCTCCACCGCTTCAGTGGCGGCGACCATGCCAAGATGGATGAAGCGATCCATCTTCTTCATGTCTTTGACAGGGATCCATTCGGCCAGGTCCAACCCGCCGGCAGATTTCACACCAGACGGCACCTGGCCTGCCACCTTGCAAGGCAGGTCCTTGGTATCGAATGCCTGAATGGCGCCGATACCGGATTCGCCGGCGATCAACCGCCGCCAGACATGCTCGACCCCGAGCCCAAGGGGACAGGCAATCCCCATGCCCGTCACCATCACACGCCGCATCGCTATGGACCCTCCCGGTGGGCCGATCAGGCGGACTTCTGCTTCTCGATGTATTCGATCGCATCCTTGACGGTGCTGATCTTCTCCGCGGCGTCCTCGGGGATCTCCACGCTGAACGCTTCCTCGAAAGCCATCACCAGTTCAACGGTATCCAGACTGTCGGCGCCCAGATCATCAATGAACGAGGCCTCGGGCGTAACCTTGGCTTCTTCGACCCCGAGATGCTCGACCACAATCTTCTTCACTTTGTCCGCGATCTCGCTCATCGGCTGCTTAACTCCTCCTGATGGCCCGCGCCGGACCAAGTTTCCGCGCGCTTAGCATGGTTTCCTCAGGCGCGCCAACCGGCGGTTGCCGCTGGAAGTGGGCCCTTAGTCTGCCACTGTAAGGTGGCTTTGCCCCCTGGAGCCGTGCCAAAACGGCGCCGCCTGCAGCAACTCCAGAACCCTTGCCGGCGCCAATCAGAGCGTCTCTATGGAAGCGCGCAAAACAAGGGTTTTAAGAGGCAACATCGCCTCTACAGATTGAGGCCAAGCCCGCCTCACATCATCGCCATCCCGCCGTTGACGTGCAAGGTGGCGCCGGTGACCCAGCCGGCTTCCTCAGCAGCGAGATACGCGACCGCGGCGGCGATGTCGTCGGGCTGGCCGATTCGACCGAGCGGGATCGACTCGGTCAGCTTTGTGCGTTGTTGCTCCGACAATTTGTTTGTCATGGCGGTACTCACGAAACCGGGAGCAACGGCGTTCACCGTGATGCCGCGCGGCGCCACTTCCTGCGCCAGCGCCTTGGTCATGCCAATGAGGCCGGCCTTTGCTGCCGCATAGTTGGCCTGGCCGGCGTTACCGGTGGCGCCCACGATCGAGCCGATGTTGATGATGCGCCCCGCCCGCCGCCGCAGCATCCCGCGAAGCACTGCCCGCGACAGGCGGAACGGCGCCGACAGGTCCACATCCAGCACCATCTGCCAGTCCGCGTCGCTCATCCGTAGCGCCAGCGTATCGCGCGTCATGCCGGCGTTGTTGACCAGTGCCCACAGCGGACCCGCCGCAGATTCCGCCGCTTCGATCAACGCGTCGGGTTCGGCCGCGTCGCGCAAATCCGCCGGACAGACGTGGACCCGTTCGCCGAGTTCCGCGGCCACGCCATCGAGCGCGTCGCGCCGCGTCCCGGACAACGCCACGACGGCGCCCTGGGCGTGCAGTGCGCGAGCGATCGCAGCACCGATACCGCCCGAGGCGCCGGTCACCAAGGCGGTCTTCCCGTCGAGTCGAAACATGCTCACAGCACTTTCAACAGGGCCTCGACTTCCGCCGGGTTGGCGGCCGAGGCGGTGGCGGCATCGGGTGCGATGCGGCGGATCAAGCCGGACAGCACTTTGCCGGCCCCGAGTTCGACAAAGCTGTCGCAGCCGAGTTGCACCATTTCATTGACGCATTCGCGCCAGCGCACCATGGCGGTGACCTGACGCACCAACAGGTGGCGGATTTCTGCCGGGTCAGTGGCCTTCGCGGCGGATACATTGGCAACCAGCGGCACGATCGGCGCACCGGGCGGCGTGGATTCCATCGCTTCGGCCATCGCATCGGCCGCGGGTGCCATCAAGGCGCAGTGGAACGGCGCGGATACTGGCAGCAGCATGGCGCGCCGCACACCCTTGCCCGCAGCCAGCGCCACGGCGCGTTCCACCGCGCCGCGATGGCCGGATACCACTATCTGGCCAGCACCATTGTCATTCGCCGGCTGGATCACTTCGGTGACCGGCGGATCGGCTGCCGGCACCGGCGCGGCTTCGGCGCAGATCGCCTCGGCCTGGGACATCTCGGCGCCGAGCAGTGCGGCCATGGCGCCCTCGCCCGCAGGTACCGCCTTCTGCATCGTCTGCCCACGCAACTTCAGCAGCCGTGCCGCGTCAGCGACGGTGAACGCGCCGGCTGCGGCCAGTGCGGAGTATTCACCCAGAGAATGCCCGGCCACCACCGCCGCCTTTTGACGCAGTGTCCAGCCGCCTTCCTTTTCGAGCACGCGCAGCACCGCCAGCGAGTGGGCCATCAAAGCCGGCTGGGTATTCTCGGTCAGCACCAGTTCCTCGGCGGGCCCCTCGAACATCAGCTTCGACAGGTTCTGCCGCAGGGTCTCGTTGACCTCCTCGAACACCTCGCGGGCGGCGGTAAAGGCCGCGGCAAGGTCGCGTCCCATCCCGACAGCCTGGCTGCCCTGACCCGGAAAGAGGAAGGCGTGAACCGGCATCGCGGAGGCTCTCCTGTGGGGGCGCTGGCCGTAGCTTTGGGTCACGAAACTGTCAATGTTGGGAGGCGCCACGCTCCATATCGGCGATGATCCGCTCCGCAGCGCCAAGCGGATCGTTCGCCTGGGTGATCGGCCGCCCCACCACAAGATAGTCCGCACCGCGCGCGATTGCCTGCGCCGGTGTCGCGACCCGCTTCTGCTCATGCACCTCGGCGCCCGGTTCGCGGATCCCCGGGGTCGCGATCAGCAATCGCGGCGCGTCCGCGGTCGCGCGGATGGCATTCGGATCATCCGCCGCCGACGCAATCATCCCGTCGCAGCCGCTCGCCACCGCCTGACGCACACGCAGGTTGACCAACTCCGCAACCGGCAGTGCATACCCCATCTCGCGCACCGCGGCGTCGTTCAGGCTGGTCAGTACGCTGATCGCGAACACCTTGGTGCGCGTTGAACCGGATTTGCCGGCGACCGCGGCACGCATGATCTCCGGATCGCCATGGACGGTCACGATACTGACGCCGCGTTCTGCGGCGCGCGCGACACCATGCCGCACGGTCTCGCCGATGTCGTACATCTTGGCGTCGAGGAATACCCGTTTATCGCGTGCGATCAGGCCGTCGATGAAGCGCTCCGCACCCGGTGCGAACAGCAGCCACAATCCGATCTTGAAGAACGACACCAGGCCATCGAGCTGCGCGGCGAGCCGCTCTGCACCTTCGATCGCTGGCACATCCAACGCCACGATCAGCCGATCGGCCATCGCGCTGGGGATCTCACGTGTTGCCATGCACCGCTCCTGGCCGCCGCTTGCGAGTCGGTGCAGTCTAATCCGATATGGAGCACCCCGCATGCCCAGCGACGATTTGCTGACTGCCATCCGAGCCATCGTCGGTGATCGCGGCCTGCTGACCGGCGCCGATACGGCGGCCTATGTCGAAGACTGGCGCCACCTGTATCGTGGCCGCACCCCGGCCGTGGTGCGCCCCGCCACCACCGATGAACTGGTCCATGTCGTGCGGCTATGCGCCGAGGCGCGTGCGCCCATCGTGCCGCAAGGCGGCAACACCTCGATGGTCGGAGGTGCCACGCCAAATGAAGATGGCAGTGAAATCGTCGTCAGTCTGGCGCGGATCAATCGCATCCGCGACATCGATCCGCTCGACATGACGATGACCATCGAAGCGGGCGTGACTTTGAAGGCGGCGCAGGACGCCGCGGCAGAAGCCGGCTGCCTGCTGCCGTTGTCGATCTCATCCGAAGGCAGCGCGCAGATCGGCGGCGTGCTCGCCGTGAATGCCGGTGGCAACAACACCGTGCGCTACGGCAACGCGCGCGATCTCGTGCTTGGCCTGGAGGTCGTGTTGCCCAACGGCAGTGTCTGGAATGGCCTGCGCCGGCTGCGCAAAGACAACACCGGGTATTGCCTGCGTCAGTTGTTCGTCGGTTCCGAAGGCACGCTTGGCATCCTGACCGCGGCCGTATTGAAACTGGTCCCGCGGCCACGCGAACAATGCGTCGCACTGTGCGCCGTCGCGTCACCCGAGGCCGCGCTCGATCTGTTCGGCCGCTTTCAATCGCACGACACCGCGGCGATCAGCGCCTTCGAACTGATGTCGGGTCCCGGGACCGATCTCGTGCTGCAGCACATCGAAGGCGCCACTCTGCCGCTCGCATCGCCCGCGCCGGATTATGTACTGGTGGAACTTGCCACGCCGCGGCCGGATGCCGGCCTGCGTTCGTCGCTGGAAAAGCTTCTGGAAGGAGCGCTGGCTGATGGCGTGGTGATCGATGCGGCGATCGCCGAGTCGGAAGCACAGCGTGCGGCAATCTGGCGCCTACGCGAAGAACACTCGGAAGCACAGAAGCGGGCCGGCGCCAACGTGAAGAACGATGTGTCGGTGCCGGTCTCGAAAGTGCCGGATTTCATCCGTCGCGCGGCGGCGGCGTGCGAGGCGTTGATCCCAGGCATTCGGGTCGTCCCGTTCGGCCACATGGGCGACGGCAACATCCACTTCAATCTGGTGCAGCCGGTCGGCTCTGATCCCGCGTGGTTCCTGGCCCAGGATCACGCGATCATGGACACGGTGAACGAAGTCGTGCGTGCGCTCGATGGCAGCTTTTCGGCCGAGCACGGTATCGGCAAGTTGAAGCCGTACATGATGCCCGACTGGCGCGGCGGCGCCGAACTCCAGCTGATGCAGCGGATCAAGGCCGCGATCGATCCGCTGGGTATCATGAACCCAGGGAAAATGTTGCCCTAAAGCTTTAGTTTCGACGCCAGCACCACAGCCTCGGTGCGATTATGTGCATGCAGCACGCGGAAGATCGCGGCGAGATGGATCTTCACGGTCCCCGGTCCGAGATCGAGCGTTCGCGCGATCTCCTTTGTCGAGCGTCCCTCCTGCAACAGACGCAGCACGTCGAGCTGGCGACTGGTGAAGCGAGGCACCTCGTCTGAGGCAGCGGCTGTTTCCACCGCGCCTGCAAGCGCCGGGATCCTGGGCTTTGTCAATACTTCCGCCCGCCGCGCCGGCCCCTGCTCTGCCAGCGATGGCGCCACATAAATCCCGCCCGCCAGGACCGTTGTTATCGCGCGGGAGATTTCGTCCATTGGAGATGACTTCAAAATGTAGCCATGCACCCCGGCACCGAGGCATTCCAAAATCGTGGTCCGGTCGTCGGACCCGGTTAGGACAGCAATCCGCGTATCAGGGTGTGTCTCGCGCAGGGCGCGCAAACTGTCCGGCCCTGCCATTCCCGGCATGCCAAGGTCGATCAACAGAAGATCGCCGCCATTGCGTGCCAGCGCGTCCAATGCCGAAATCGAAGCCATCTACTTCGCTCAGCTCGCACTCTGGACCTTCGTCGCTCAACAGTTGGCGCAGACCTTGCCGCAGCACGGCCTGGTCGTCAGCAATCAACACCTTTACCGTCATCCGACGATCGATAACCAAATTTTATTGCAGAAAGATATCAGTCCGGAGTCGTTCCTTCACTCCCGCGTGCGTGCCGTCGCGAGAACGGGTCCTTGCCCAAGCGGCGTTACGAATACCCGGTGTGTCGAGAACGACAGCCAGAGGCGCCGGCCGCGCAGGAAATCGGCACCGACCAGTGCGTCGCCCAATCCGGCACTCATCGGCACGACCGGCAGCACCGGCTCCTCTATAACCGCGGGCCCGACGCGCAATTGGTGAAAGCGGTGGATCCGCACCGGGACCTGCCGGGGTGCAGCACCTTGCGCCATCACTGTCCGGTCTGCCGCCAGATCATCCGCCCCAAGCCCCATCCGCTCGGCCAGCCGTTCGCTGATCGAGCTCAATTGGGCACCGGTGTCGAGCACGCCGACACCCTGCATTCCATCCAACTCAAACGGTATCAACAGCCGATCGCGTTTGGTGGTGACGCCGATGACCGGCAAGTACGCTTCCTGCCAAGGCGGCGCCGCGTCCGGACACTCGCGCCGGGCACGATAAAACGCAATTTCGCCAGAGCGCATGTCCAGATCGACGTCGAATGCCAACAGGATGTCGGCGCCGAGGAGGCCGTCCGCGCTTGCTGACTGGCCAATATCGAAACGGCCGACCGATACGCGATCGACCGGAAAATGCGTCCCGCCGAGCACCAGCCCCGTCGGCAATTTCGCGTCCCAGCTCGCAGTCGGACCGCCGATGCCGAAGGTGCGCGTCGCATGCTCGAAGTCGCGCGGCAGCTCGAGGCGCTTCACCACGGCTTCGGTGAGCAGTGTACGCTCTGCGCCGGTGTCGACCAGCAGCGTCACCGGCTGCCGATCGATCGTCGCCTGCACGAAAAGCGAATTGCTTCGCGCCGTGATCGGCATTTCCGCCAACCGCACCAGCGGGCACGTGCCACCCGCAGTTGCCGGCGCATGCGGATCTGCAGTGGCGCACCCCGCGAGGCCGAGCATCACCGCCATAGCCACCAGACGGCGTTTCATGGCGCCGGCTTGACCTGCACGTTGGCTCGGACTGCTGCGCCATCGGCGTCCAGCACGGTCAACCGGTAGTATCCCGGTCCTGCCGGCAGCCACGCTGCGTCGCGGCGGATGCGATCAACTGGCAGCGGCGCGCCATCGACCAGGAAGGCGAGCGGACGCCGCCCGCCCATGACCCGTATGGTCACCGGCCCGTCGGCGGACAGGACAGCGCCGGCAGGCGGAAACAGCAGGTGCAGCGCATCCGCGGCAACGCTTGCCGGGTGCGGTGCCGGCGGCCGGCCGGGTGTCATGTGGCGGGGATCATTCGGCAACAGATCGAATGCGCGGGACAGCAGTGGCAATGCCATTGATGTGCCGGTTGCACCTGGAATCGGTGTTCCGTCCGGCCGGCCGACCCACACGCCGACGACATGCCGCAAGTCGAAGCCGAGTGCCCATGCGTCGCGGCTGCCCCAGCTGGTACCGGTCTTCCAGGCGATGCCACCCTGGCCGAAGTCGGGCAGGGGGCGTGTCAGCACGTCCGCGACTGCTCGAGCCGCGCTTGCTGAGAGAAAGTCCCGATGCCGTATCGGCTGATCCGCCAACAGGCGAAGCTCGCCACCGCTGCCGTCGGTCGCCAAAGCCGCATACAGTCCCGCCGCCTGGCGCAAGGTTACGCCGTCGCCGCCGAGCGCCAACGGCAACGATGGATCAGCGCCTCGCGGCAACCGCAGCGTCACGCCGGCAGCGCGCAGCGTTGCCGCGAAGCGCAGCGGCCCGACACGATCGAGCAGCGCTACTGCCGGCAGGTTCAAAGAGCGCTGCAACGCTTCGCCAGCTGTGATGCTGCCGGCAAACCCACGATCGAAATTCTCCGGCGCGTAGCCGCCGAACCGGCGTGGCAGGTCGATCAGCACGCTGTCTGGCGCCGCGATGCCGTCGGCGAACGCCATCGCATAGATGAATGGCTTCAGCGCTGAACCGGGCGAACGCACCGCCTGCGTCAGGTCAAGCGAACCCGAACGGTCCTGGTCACGCCAGGCCCCCGGATAGAGCCCCAGGATTTCGCGTGTGCGTGCATCCGCGATCAGCAATGCCAGCGAAGCCCGATGCGGCAGGTTCTGCAGTTGCTGCGCACCCAGCCGTTCCAGCGCAGTTTGCAGCGGCAGGTCCAACGTGGTGCGGATTACCGGATCATGCGGCAGCGCGCCGAACACCTGTGGCGCATGTCGCGGCAACGCGACGCGCGCCGTCGGCACCGGCGTGTTGCTCGCCTCGAGGTGCCCGACCGCGAGCACGCGATCCCGCAGCGCCTGCGCGGACGCGGCATGACGGTCAGGTCGCAACTGTTCGGGCCGCCGGGGAATTGCCACCAGAAGCGCCGCCTGCTCTGGCTCGAGCGCCTCGGGCAGAACGCCAAACCAGGCGAGCGACCCGGCGTGGATGCCTTCCAGGTTCCCCCCGAACGGTGCCAGGGTCATCCAGATGTCCAGCACGCCATGCCGGCCGTAGCGCAGCTCCAGTTGCAGCGCGCGGGCGATCTCGACCAGCTTGGCATGCATGGTGCGCGGCCGTGGTTGCAGCAGCCGAGCCGCCTGCATCGCCAATGTCGAGCCGCCGGACACCACGTGCCCCGCGCGCAGCATCTGTAGCGTGGCCCGCAGCAATGCCAGCGGATCGACGCCGGGATGCCACCAGAAATGCCGATCCTCCACCGCGATCAGCAGATTTATAAGCAGGGGCGGCTGTGTCTCAGGGTGGAACCGCCAGACGCCGCCCTGCGCCGGCAGCAGCGCAAGCGGCCGCTCCTGGCGGTCCAGCACCTCGGTTCCCACCGACTCCAGCCGGGCCATAGTGGGCGGGAATGCCCGGTCGAGTGCGATGCCGAGAATGGCCAGAATGAAGCAGAGGGAGGGCAGGGCGCGCAGAAGGACGCCCCGCCGCCGCTGCGGCATTACTCGGCGCCCACGATGGTAATCCGGCCCGCTGCCTGCCGCGCGAATACGCCCGGCCGATACATGTCCGCCACCTCGGAGCCAGGCAGTTCAAACACCCCCGGCGTCACCGCGCGCACTGGTACTGCCAGATGGAAATCCGGCTTCTCCGGCGTCAGCGCGACCACCGCGGCATAGCGGTCATCCGCCGCCGGTTGCGCCTCGGTGTCGCTCAGCTTGCCCAGCCACGACATGCCTGGCACCTCGCCGCTGGACAGCTTGCCGGCAATCTCCCAGCCGGCTGGCAAGCCATGCTGCACCATGGCTCGATGCGCCTGTCCGTCCTCGGCCTTGCCGTCCAGCACGATGACGAACACCGTGTTCTGCTTCAGGTGATCGAGGTCGAGCGGCTGGCCGTCCAGCGTCTTGTATTGCCGGGTGATGCGCATGCCCGATCGCGCCGCCGCCAAGGGCGTTAGCGGCACCCCGGTGACCGATACCGCGCGCCACACCGGCGCGTCGCTCAGATTGCGCGCGGTCATCGGGCCGGACAGCGCCACAGAAACCACCGGTGCCGCCGCCACATCCTTGCCATCCAGCGCCACGCGCGCCGGGGCGCCGTTGCGCCCGAGCACCGCGCCGGCCGCCGCCGCCCATGACTGCTCCTGTGTGGACAGCGTATCGGCCGACAGGTCGGCGCCTGGCATCTCATTGACCAGCCTGGCCAGGCGGTCACCCGCCAACCCGCTCTCTTTCAACAGCAGTGCGATCGCCGCCTGATCGCGCAGAGCCGTGCCGTAGTCGTAGTCCCACCACTTGCGCCCCGGTGCGGCGAGTGCTGCGGCGAACGCCGCCTCGGCTCGTGGCTGGTCATGCGCCAATGCCAGGGCGGCGCCGATCTGCGCCTTGGCGAGTGGCGTCGGCAGCCGCTGGATGCGTTCCGCCATGACCCGAGCCGCGCCTGGCCGGCCTTTGCCCGCCAATCCCAGCACGTAAAGCCGATAGGCTTGCGAGGCGAGGTCTTCCGGCTTGTCGCCGGGTTCATCCGCTGCGTCGGCGATGAATTTCTCCGCGTCGATGATTGCCTGATCGGGGATCGCCGCTTTGGCGCCGCGCGCGCGCAGCAGGAATTCGGTGGCGTAAGCCGAGAGCCAAGGTTCCGCCTCTTCCGACGCCGACCACAGCCCAAAACCACCATCGAAGCGTTGTCGATCCAGTACCGAAGCCCACCGCCTGCTGCAATCGCGCCGCGCGGTCAGCGCCGGCTACGGGACCGTCCTGCAACAATGCCAACGGGAAGCCGCGACTGGTCGCCTGCTCCAGGCACCACAGCGGATAGTCGTCCAGTGCGCGCACCAGGCCGGCCACGTCGTAGTGCACGACACCGCCGAAGCTGGCGGACGCCTTCCAGGTGCCTGGCACGAACTGATCGAGCGGCGGCGCCAGTTGCATCTCCGCCCCTGGCGCGAGTTCGCCGGCCGCCACCATGGTGGTCGCGGCACGCGCTGGCCGCACCCAGATGTTCGTCTCACGTTGAATGTGGAAACCGCCGGTGCCGGCGACATCCAGCCGCACCGTGCCTCGGCCAGCGCCAGTCGCGGTAAGCGTGGTGAACGGCAACGCCTGCGCATTGGGCGCCAAGGTTGCCGCGAGACGCTTCTCACCGCTGATCTGCAGCGGCCCATCCACCGAGAACGTCACCGCCTGTTCGCCGGCCGGCAGTTCCAGGTTTTGCAGCAGCAGCGTCAGCCTCGCCTGGTCGCCGGGGGCCAGGAAACGCGGCAGCAATGGCTCCGCCACCAGCGGATCGCGCACATACACATCCGTAGATGCGGCACCGAGATGTGTGCCGCTCCACGCGACCGCCATCAGCCGCACCTGGCCGTTGAAGTCGGGCATGTCGAGCGGGAACTCCGCCACGCCATCGGTACCGGCCTGCACGGGAGCGACGAACAACGTCACCGTCTTCTGCGGGATGTCCGGGAGCACGAAGCTACCTTCGTCGCCGCCTTGATGCAGCATCGTCGCCACGCCGTCCGGTGGCGCGATCAGCCGTCCCCAGTCATCTCGAATATCCAGGCCGAGTTTGCGCCGCCCGAGAAAATGCTCGCTCGGGTCGGGAGAGACAAATCGCGTCAGGCGCAAAATGCCTTCATCCACCGCCGCGAGGCTCACCCAGGCGCCGGGTGCGGCACGCACGCGGATCACCGCGCGAGCCCGCGGCGGGTATTTCTCCGGCGTATCGAACGCCACCGGTATCTTCCGCACACCCGGATCGATGCCGACCCAGGCGAGACCAATGGCGCGTCCGGGCCTCGACTTGGCATCCGCCGCGGTGCGGAACACGTGCACGGTGACATAAGCGCCCGGCCCCCAATCAGCCGACACCGGAACATCGACGTCGGTGCCGCCGGCAGGCACCGAAAGGTTGCGCACCAGATGCACGCGATCCGTCAGCACCAGCAGCGTTGCCTCGCCGGCAAACGGCGGCGCGATGTGGATGCGCGCGTTGTCGCCGGGCGCGTACAGCTTGCGGTCGGCCGAAACATCCACCTGATCGGGCACGTCGGGATTGTCGGAAGACACCCAGCCCGAACGGAACCGCATGGACGTCGCCGCCATGCCGTTGTCTTCCAGCACCTCCAGCCGGTAGCGGCCGAAATCCAGCGTCTTGGCGAAGTGGAACGGCTTGTCCGCCGGGATGTCGACCGCGACTGTCTCCAGCGGTTCGTCACGCCACACGGTTTCGTAGCGCGCCAAGCTGCCGTGCATCACCAATCGCCAGTCCGGGCGTTCCCGCACCAGGCGCAACTTTGCCTTCAGCGCTGAACGCGCGCCGTCGGGATTGACCGCGGCGACGTCGAAGGCGGCCGCGGTGCCTGCATCGACTGCGTCGCCGGTGAAAGCGGGCTTGATGCCGATGAGATTACCCGCGGGACGCAGCGGAATTTCCGTACTGGCCAGCGAGGCGTGGCCGGACGGATCGTTGACCCCGACGGTGATCGACGCCTTCAGGGCGTGCGTCGTATCGGGCGCGCGCGGGATGCTGATCGCGACGGACGAATGCCCCTGTTCGTCGGTGTCTGGCACCGTGAGGTCGGTGGCGTCCGGCGCGTAGGTTTCATTTTCCAGCCCAACGCGATAGCCGGCGAGCGTGGGGAATGGCGCCGGGTCGATCACCAGCCGCATCTGCCCCTGACCGGTCAGTCCTGCGGCGGGCGCGCCGTAAAGGAACCGCGCGCTGACCGACAACGAATACGGCTTGCCGGGCGCGATCGGTGTAGTCGCCGGGGCGAAGTCCACCGCCATCCGGTCCGGCACGAAGGCATCGACGCGAAAGCTTGCCGTGCCGATTGGCGGCAGCCCTGGATCGGCCCGCACTTCCACCGTCCACGTGCCAGCCGGCGCGCCATTGGACAGCGCGACCGGCAAATGCACCGTGTCTTCCGCCGCGCGCGGCGGGGTGGTGTCCAGGTACACTTGACCGTTCGGCCGCTTGACGATGACGTGCACCGGGACGTCAACCGGCTTACCGGCGTCGTCGCGCAGCATCGCCATCACGTGCGCCGTTTCACCCGGCCGGAAGATGCCGCGATCCAGCCAGACATAGGCATCGAGTGGCCCGGGATGCGGCAGCCCTGTCACCCCGCGGTCCGACAGGTCGAAGGCGGCGCTGCTCAGATCGAGCATGGTGTAGTCGTCGCCACCAAGCACCTCGACGGCGCGTGGCGCCGCCGCGGCCTCACCATGCAGCAGCGGTGCGGCGAACCGGCCGACACCCTCAGCGTCGGTTGTCGTCTCACCGAGGATCTCGTTGTTCTCGGCCAGCAGCCGCAGGGTGGCTCCGGCGCGCGGCTTCACGTCGGAATAACCGCGCACCTGGACAGTCAGGCCGTCGGCGCCGCGCCAGACGCTTGGGGCGAAGTCGGTGCGCAGGATCATCTGCACGGCCGGATCTGCATTGGGTGTGCCGTCGCCGGCGCGCACCGTGAGTGCATAGAGTCCCGGTCCTGAGGACGCCAGCGCATCCGGCATCGGCAGCGCGGTGCGCATCGTCCGGTTCGCCTGCCAATTCGGCACGTCGGCGCTGCCTTGCCAGACAATCCGTCCGGTCTGATCGCCGATCTTGTCGGCGTCCCAGGTATCCACCGGCTGACCGAGCTTCGCGCTGCGCACGAACGCCACGACGTTGCGTTCGGTCAGCCGCGCCAAGGTCAGCTTGACGCTGGACAGGTTGACGGTGCTCAGGCTGATCGCCGGCGTCTGGCCGCGCGGCAGCAGGAACATCCGCGTGTCGAAGTCGATGCGCGGGCGGCGGTTCGCCATCGCGATGTTGAGCGTGGTGTCCTTTACCAGGCTCAGCCCGGCCTCGCCGGGCATGCCGGCGCGCAGCATGACCCTGGTCGTGGAGCCCGAGGGCAGGCCTGATACGCAGATCAGGTCGCCCTCACGGGTGACCGCCGCCCCCGGCACGGGCGGTTCAAGCTTGACCCAGTCTTCGGCGTGGAAGTCGTCGCGCCGCGCCGGCGCCACGGTGAAGTCGATGCACGCGCGCGGCGGTTCGGCTTCTGCCTCGGTGGTGACGCGGCGCACCAGCACGCCGACGGCGCGTCGCGTCTCATCGAGTTTCTGCACGATTGCCTTGTTGTCCGGCGTGCGCTCCGCGGCAGCTTCCAGTGCCTGGATCGCCTGTGCTGGCCGGCTCAGCACGTTCAGCGCATCTGCCATCAGCAGCAGCGCCGGCACTTGCTGGGGGCCTGTATCGACATTGGAGAAGTTCTGCCAGGCGGCCTGCAGCGCCCGGTTCGCGTCAGGCGGCGTGCGACGCATTTCGGCCTGTGCCAGCGCCAGCCATTGGTCTGGCGTCTCGTCGCCCATGCCGATGCGCCGCTCATAGGCCGCGACAGCGGCGCCCCAGTCCGGCTTTTTCACCGCGGCGGCGGCAGCGGCCTCCGCCTGTTTGCGCCCCTGAGGCGTGCCGCCCGCAGGGAACTTCGCCGTCAGGGTAGAGGCGTAGGCGTTTGCGTCGGATTCGAGGCCGGGGAGGCTGAATTCGTCTGCCCAGGCGGCGGCGCAGGCAAGGCACAGGAGTGCCGCAAGCACCCATCCGAAACGGCGCATGGACGTCTCTCCATCCTGGTTCGCTTTCCGGCTGGTTTATCGCAGAACCAGCCGGATTGGGCAGCGATTTATCTGGTCACTCGCCCGGGGCGCGAACGCCGTTCCGATCACGCAGGATGTCGCGGATTTCGCCGAGCAGCAGCTCGCTCTGGCTGGGTCCGGCTGAGGCGTCCTCGCGCAAGTGCATGCGCGTCAGCCCCTTCACCACCCAGAATATTGCAAATGCGACGATCAGAAAGTTGATGATCGAATTGATGAACAGGCCAAGGTTCAATGTCGGCGCCCCGGCCTTCTGAGCGTCTGCCAGCGTCGCGTAATGCTGGCCGTTCAGCGACCAGAAGACATTGGAAAAGTCGATTCCCCCGGTCGCCAGACCGAGGATCGGATTGAACACATCCTTGACCAGGCTGCCGACGATACCGGTGAATGCGGCGCCGATGATGATGCCGACGGCGAGATCGACGACGTTGCCGCGCATGATGAAGCTGGTGAATTCGTTCACCCAGGACGGCTTCAATGTTGAGGCCTTCATGGCCATGATTAATCCCCCTTGTGCAGTCGCTGGGCCTATTCCGACTGCTTGCGAGGTTTCGGTCAATGATGCGGCGATGCTTTGTGATCGCGCCCGTTGCATTGGCACGCCAAGCGCCACGCGGTGGCAAACAGCGCGCGCAAGGCGGCCAGCGGCGCAGAATGATTCGCTGAAGGCCTGCTTCAGCTGCGCCTTCTGCGGTGTACGCTGGGCGCGATGCCAAGCGTTTGCTTGAACATCGTGCTGAATGCGCCCGTAGTCGCGTAGCCAAGATCCAAAGCGATTGTGGTGACCGGTTGACCGGCAGCAAGACGCGGTACGGCTGCGAGAATGCGAGCCTTCTGCCGCCACGCCGCAAAGCTCAATCCGGTTGCGTTGCGGAACAAGCGAGTGAATGCCCGGCGGCTCATGCCAAGCGTGCCGCACGCGTTAATCGTCGTGCGTGATGTGGGTGCGGACAGGAAGAAGCGACAGTGGCGTGCCAGCCGCGCGTCTGCCGGAAACGGTATGCCCAACTTCAGGTCCGGCGCTGAGCGGATTTCTGTCAGCAACAGCAGCATGATCTGCTGTGCGCGGCTGCCACGCTCATAGTCAGGCGATAGATCGACGGCTTCCAACAACAAGGATCGCAGCAGCATGCCGACGCCGACCACGCGGCACTGCCACACCGCTTCCTGCGGTGGCACGACCCGGGATCCATGCGCCGTATCCACAATCATGACGCCGGCCGCGCCCTACAGCAGGTAGGTGGCGGCCGTGGCGGGGCTGTTGGTCGCGACGTTTGCCGTGATGCTGCCCTCTTCGCTTTTGGCCCTCGTCGCCGGCCGATGCATGACGCGCCGGTCGCGGAGCGCGTGGCTGGGCATTGCCAAGGATGGGTTGATCCCTATTGCCCTCGGCCTGATGCTCGCCAGCGGCATGGTCACTGCCCGCGCGATCGAGCCGGACCTCTCGCGGTTGCTGTCAGCGGGGCGACAGCCGCGCTTGTCGCCCTTACCCGGTTCAATCCGCTTTGGATGATCGCCTTCAGTGCCGTGGTTGGCGCTGTGGTCGGTTAGCCGCGGCTCTAGGCAGCCACCCGGCGAGGCGCTAACGGTTGCGGCACCGCTCGGACTGGGAGGATCGCATGTCCATCACGGTAACGCCCACAGGCGGCGCGCTTGGCGCGGAAATCGGCGGCGTCGATCTGCGGCGCATCAGCGATGCGGACTTCGCTGCGGTTTATCGCGCCTGGCTGGATCATTGCGTGCTGCTGATCCGCGATCAGCAACTCATCGACGATGACCTGATCGCTTTCAGCAAACGGTTCGGCGAACTCGACTGGGCGCCGATACAGGAGAACGGACGCCGCTTCGTCGATGGTCATCCGGAGATCTATGTGGTCTCCAACGTGATCGAAAACGGCGTCGCCATCGGTTCGCTCGGCGCCGGTGAGGCAGTGTGGCACACCGACATGTCGTACCTCGATGATCCGCCCAAGGCCAGCATGCTGTACGCGATCGAGGTGCCGCCGTCTGGCGGCAACACCGGCTTCACCAACATGTATCGCGCCTACGACGAATTGCCGGAAACGCTGAGGAGCCGCATCTCCGGACTGCGCGTGAAGCACGACGGTACCTACAACAGCGGCGGCTATGTGCGTCAGGGCGTTACGCCGACGGACGATCCGCGCGAGTCTCCTGGCACCTATCACCCGATCGTCTGCACGCATCCCGAGAGCGGCCGGAAATGCCTGTATCTGGGGCGCCGTCGCAACGCATACCTCGAGGGTATGGAACTTGCCGACTCCGAGGCGTTGCTCGATCAGGTGTGGGAATACGCCACGCGCGATGAGCTCACTTGGTACAATCACTGGCGCGTCGGCGATCTGGTGCTGTGGGACAATCGCTGCACCATGCACCGCCGCGATCCGTTCGATGCTTCCAGCCGCCGCATCATGCACCGCACGCAGATGAAGGGACAATCGCGCCCCGCCGCGTGATCAGAACACCCCGGGCAACAAGTGATAGCGGACACCCGCGGTGTAGCTGCGGTATGCCATGCTGCCGGACAACAGAACTCTCCTCCCGCAGTAGGCGGCCAATCTGGATGAAATAGAGCAGCGACAGCACGACCAGGTTGCGCAAGCCGAAATTCACCGCCAGGAAGCCGAGGTGGATGAACAGGTACCCGGCATAGATCGGGTGCCGAACCCAGCGATATGCACCCCTTACGACGACGCCGCGATTGGCAGGCAGCAACCCGAACGAACGCCCCAGCGAAGCCTTGGCGAAAATCGTCCAGCAGATGGCCACGATTTGCACCACCGCCCCCACCGGCTCAGGGATCAGGGAAATGCCCGCGGTCGCGTCGAGCAGGATCGTATAGCTGTAGGCAGACGCGACCATCGCCAGCGCCAGCGGGGGGTAGTCGGTTTGCTTCGCCCAGCGCGACAGCAGCAGCCCGAGAAACGTCGCGATCTCGGAAGTGATTAGAAACAGCAGGGTAATCCGCCGCGGCTCTTCGGCGTACCGCAGCAGTGAGTTGTGCAGGAACACCGCCTGCACCAGACAGGCCAGCAGGCGCAAGCCAATCGGCCACACCAACGCGCGGGCGCGTTGCATGCAACCCAAGGTAGCAAGAGCAGGTTTACCTTTGGTTGAGCCACAAATGCCTTGCATTCGAGTGAGTCTAGATATATCTAAAGTTCCGCTATGACGAAACTCACTCGAAAGGCTGGCATGCACCACCACAGAAACCACCGCCGCGAACACCGGTTCGCCCGCGAGGATCGCCACCATGATGATCATGAGGGGGGCCGCCACCGCAGGGGCGGGAGATCAGGCCTCGGGCGCTTCTTCGCGCATGGCGATCTCCGTCTGGTCATCCTGCACTTGATCGCCGAGAAGCCGCGGCACGGCTACGAGATCATCAAGGCGACCGAGGATCGTGTCGGCGGCGCCTACAGCCCCAGTCCGGGCGTGATCTATCCCACGCTGACCATGTTGGAAGAGCTTGGCCACGTGACGGTCAGTCCCGGTGATGGCGCCAAGAAACTGCACGCCATCACAGCCGAGGGCGTCGCTTATTTGCAGGCGCACCATACGACGCTGGACGCACTGCTCGCGCGGATGGATGAAGCCGGGCGCACCCACGCCGGCGGCCCCGCACCGCAGGTGCTGCGCGCGATGGAGAACCTGAAGCTTGCTCTGCGTTTGCGCCTCGCGCGCGGCCCGCTCAGCGATGATCAGGCGAACGCCGTGGCTGCCGCGATCGACGCAGCGGCTACCGGCATAGAACGCACCTGAACAATGGGGACGACCATGGATCAGACAACAAGGCCCGGTGCGTCGCCCGCGCCGTGCGGCATCAACCACATCGTGCTCAATGTTTCCGACATGGATGTGGCGCACCTGTTCTGGACGGAGTCACTTGGGTTCCGGCACGTCGCGACTGGGCGCGTGCCCAGTGACGGGTCGAAGCCGATGCGGTTCTACAGTGGCGAAGTGGATGGCAAGCTGCGGCACCACGATATCGCCCTGGTCGAGCGCGCCGCCGTGCCTCGCGCCGGAGGGCAAGCACTGCACCACGTGGCGATAGCCTATCCGTCCGAGGTGGCGTTCAAACAGCGGATCGCCTTCCTGATGGGTCGCGGCGTGGCGCTGTATCGGCGGGTGGATCGCGGCGTCACGCGTAGTATCCATCTGAAGGATCCCGACGGGAACGAGATCGAGTTGGTGCACGAACTGCCGCGCGCCGCATGGGAGGGTGATATCCAGGCGGCATTGGACCACGCGGTCGAACTCAGCATCGACCGATAAAGGAAGGACGCTGCGGATCAGCGCTGTTCTGCTGGGATATCGCGGACCGAGCGGACGAAGGCTACGATGTCGTCGCGTTCGTACTTGAGGTGGACACGCTTGTCGGAGGCGGGTTGCCTGGCGAGGCCAACACCCGCCCGCCGCTCGGTCGCCGGGCGGATCGGGCGAGGAACAAAGCCGCCGCCGCAATTGGGGCAGACATTGTACAGCACAGTCTCGACGCAGTGGACGCAGAACGTGCATTCGTACGAGCAGATGCGGGCGTCCGTCGCACTCGGTGGCAGGTCCTTGTCGCAGTATTCGCAGTTGGGGCGCAGTTGCAGCACGGTCTCGTCCTCTATAGTTGCTTGTACGCAATTCGTGCGACTTCGTCGGTGGTGGTGCGCCAGATGCCCTGGCGTCCCAACACGCGCGACAGCGCATCCCGCAGATAGCGGATGCGGTGCGCCTGACCCGTCACCCATGGATGCAGCGTCAGGTTGAATGACGCACCACTCTCGTCGTGTAGATACGCGAATGCATCGGCGATATTATCGGCCCATACCGGCGGTGACACGCGCCGTAGCCACATGCATTCCAGATCATTCCACTCCGGCTGCGGCGGCAGCGCGACCAGCCCGCGTTCCAGCAGGAACGGCCTGTCGTCACTTGCCCAATCCATTGTGTAGGTGAAACCGGCTTCCGCCAGCAGAGCCGGCGTTTCGGTCGAACTCGTTGAAGTCCTGCCCGTACCAGCCGAGCGGCACCGCTCCCGCCACGGCCCGCACCGCGTCGCGGCTAGCTGCGATATGCGCGCGCTCCTCGGCGGCATTCATCTGGCTGCTGATGCGCCGCGTCGCATATGTGCCGTGCGCCATGAAGCACGCATTGCGCCGCACCAGCTCATCGACCAGCTCCGGATAGCGCTGCGCCGCCGCCGCGCCCAGTGCCACGCTCGGTGTCATGCCGAACCGGTCCAGTGCATCCAGCACGCGAAAGATGCCGACGCGCGCGCCATATTCGCGTTGGCTCCAGGTCAGCCAATCGGGAAAATATTTGCCCAACGGTGACACGATGCGCGGATCGGGACTGGCGTCGGCCGGAGGGTTCACCTCCCAGTAGTCCAACACCAGCGTCACCGTGAATGCGATGCGCGCATCGTTTGGCCAGACGAAGCGCGGCGCCTCGGTCAGCGTGCGATATGCGTGATGCTGCTGGTCCATGCCGGGACGGCGAACTTCACCAACAGGTGGTTTCGCGTCAGCCATTGGCTGCCTCCCGTGCCGCAAGGTGCGATTCGATCAGCGGTAGATGATGCTGATTGAACCAGTCAGTGATATCGCCGGCCGTGGTCAGCCAAACGCCGGGATGCGATAGCACGTATTCCATCGCAGCGCGGAACGCGCGGATGCGATGCGGCTGACCAACCCAGTAAGGGTGCAGTGCGATGCACATCACACGACCCTGTTCGGCGCCTTCCTCGTACAGCGTATCGAAGTAATCGCGGATCTGCCGCGCGAACTCGTCGGCTTCCTGGCCGCGCCGATGCAGGATCACGTCATTGATATCGACCGAATAGGGAACCGAGATCAATTTGCCCTTCTTCACGTTCAGCGGGAACGGCTGATCGTCATGGTACAAATCGGCCGTGTAATCATAGCCGCATTCGGCCGCGAGATCGAAGGTGTCCAGCGTGTTGGTGATCGCCGGACTGAACCAGCCACGCAGCCGGCGGCCGGTCAGCCGCTGGTGGATATCCTTGCTCTCCTCCATCGCCGCACGTTCTTCGTCGGCGGAGAAATTCCAGTGATAGCGCGTGTTGTAGATGCCGTGTGACATGTACTCCCAGTCACGTTGCTCCATCGCGCCGAGGATTTCGGGGAAATGTTCCAACACCGCCATGTTCAGGCTGACCGTGCAGCGTATACCGAGCACGTCGGTCAGCTCGAACAGCCGCCATAGACCAACGCGGTTGCCGTAATCACGCTGGGTATAGCCAAGTATGTCGGGATGCGGCGAACGCGGCCACGGGTCGCGCGTGCGCACGAATTTCGGCACAAACTCGTAGTGCTCGATGTTTGGCACCACCCAGAGCGCCACCCGCGCGCCATTCGGCCAGCGCAGCGGCGGACGGTGCAGGATGGGCGAGTAGGAGACCAGGTTCGGTTCCATGGCAATGCCTCCGCGGGGCAACAACCTAAGTGCTTGGCACGATAGTGGCCAGTACGCGGAAGCGATCGTCGGCAATTCACATCGCGCCCTGCTATCTGATCGACGGATTGGGATGCTATGCTGCCCGGATAGCAGGAGGAATCGGCATGGATATCGCCACCGACGAGATTGCTGACGGCATCTTTCGGCTATCGGCGCATGTTCCGCAGGTCGCTCCACCGGCCGGCCTGACCTATAATGTTTTCCTCATTCGAGGCGATGAACCGCTGCTGTTCCATACCGGCAAACGGATCATGTTCGCTGACGCGTCGGCTGCACTTGCGCGGTTGTTGCCGCTTGAGCAGCTGCGATGGATCACATTCGGTCACTACGAGTCGGACGAATGTGGCGCGATGAACGAGTTCCTGGCCGCTGCACCCCACTCGAAAGTCGCACACGGACAGACAGGGGTGCGTGTTTCTCTGGATGACATGGCGGCCCGCGCGCCGCAGACACTCTCCGATGGTGAGGTGATCGAGCTCGGCGGTGGCCGCCGCGTGCGTTACCTCGATACGCCACACATTCCGCACGGGTGGGAAGCCGGCGTACTCTACGAAGAGAGCACCGGCACGCTGCTGTGCGGCGACCTGTTCGCGCAGCTTGGCAACTCACCGGCCATGACGAGCAGCGACATTGTCGGGCCCGCGATGGCCACGGAGGATCTGTTCCACGCCTCCAGCCTGCATCCGAGGACCTGGGCGCACCCTCCGCCGCCTTGCCGGACTCACCCCGCAAATGCTTGCGCTGATGCACGGCCCCTCATTTTCTGGCGACGGCGCGGCGGCACTGCGTGCGCTGGCCGATGACTATGACCGGCGCGTCCGCGCCGAGCTGTCTGTCGGCAGCGGCTAAACTCAGTGGCCACCGCCGCTTCACAATACAGTTGCTGGTGGAACTCCGGCCGAACGCATCAGTTTTGCAATGTGAGTGTACGCGCGCACGGCAAGCCGAAGGTGCGGCAAATGCGCTCGTCTCGGTGTCTCAAGGAGAACCTCATGTTGAAAGTCCGCAATCTCGGAATGTTGTTGGCAATGTCCAGCGTTGCCGTGTTGCCCGCATGCTCGATGTTCGGCGGCGGTAGCCACTCCAGCGCTGGCTCAAGCAGTAACTACGCCGCAACGCAGCCGCCACCGCCCCCGCCCCAGGTTGCTGCCGAGCAACAGCCATTGACGCCCGATACGGTCCGCGAGGTGCAGCAGTCGCTGCAGCAGCAAGGACTATATAAGTCACGGATAGACGGCGTTTGGGGTCCGGGAACACAGGCTGCCGTTCGCAACTATCAGCAGCAGCACAATATGACCGCGACCGGCCAGCTCGACCAGCAGACCTTAGCCTCGCTAACCGGCGGCAACCAGCAGCAGGGCAGTGCCCAACAGCCGCAGTCCAGCAATCAGGCCTACTACAACAATAACAATGCCCCGACGCAGCCCATGGGCAGTCGTCCTGCCGGCCCGTCTGGTGGCGGCGCCGCCGCTCAGGACCAGAACAGCGGCAGCCACCCGTAATGTTTGAGGCGCTCCCTCTCCTGCGTCAGCAGGAGAGGGAGGACCGTCAGCCTGCGTTGACTACGTGCTTCATCACCGACAGCGCGTCGTCGACCTGTGCGGCAGCGACGTCGAGATGCAGGCATGCACGGCCGCGATACTTGCCGGAGGTGGAGACCAGCACGCCCTCCTTGCGAAGCTTGCCGGCGAACTCTTCAACCGTCATGCCGGTGTCCTCGGTATCGAAGAACACCAGATTGGTTTCTGGCATCTCAACCTTGATGCCGCGGATTTGCGCCATGCCACGCGCGAGAGTCTTCGCGTTGGCGTGATCCTCAGCGAGCCGATCGATATTGTGTTGCAGGGCGTACACGCACGCCGCGGCGCAGATGCCGCCTTGGCGCATCGAGCCACCCAGCCGCTGTTTCCATCGCCATGCCTGGCCGATGAATTCCTTCGAGCCGGCAAGGATTGCGCCAAGCGGTGCGGCGAGGCCCTTGGTGAAGTCGAGCCATACGGTATCGCAGCCTTCGGTCAGATCACTGGCCGGCACGCCGAGCGCCACGGCGGCATTCATCAACCGGGCGCCATCCATGTGTGTCGACAGTCCGTGCTTGTGTGCTGCTGTCGTGACGTCGCGCAGTGCCTTGGCGCTCCAGCACGACCCGCCGCCGCGATTGGCGGTCTGCTCCACTTCCAGCAACCGCTGCGTCGGCGCATAGCGCGACACTGGTCGGATCGCTTCTTCCAGCGTCTCGACGGTGAACTGACCGCGCTCGCCTTTCAGTCCGGTGATCAGGGCGCCTGCGATGGCCGCTGGCGCACCGCCTTCGCTGGACAGGATGTGCGCGGTCTCGTGCGCCAAAATTTCCTCGCCAGGGCGACAATGCGTGGCGATCGCCACCTGATTGCACATTGTGCCGGACGGCAGGAACACCGCCGCTTCCTTGCCAAGCAGTTTGGCCGAACGATCGCACAACTCCCAGATCGTGGGATCCGAACCCATCTGCTCGTCACCGACCTCGGCGTCCATCATCGCCTCCTTCATGCCGCGCGATGGCTTGGTCTGCGTATCCGACGACAGGTTGATGCGGATCGGGGTGGAGAAGTCGAACCGCTTTGGTTCATACGACATGACGGGACCTCAACTGATCTTACGAAGTTTGCGAAGGCAACGGACATCGTCCGGCACCGGTTGATCGGACCAGTATTGCGGCCACAGCGTGCGCGACACCTCGCCAATGTAGATATCGCCATGCGAGTCCACGCATAGTCCGTGCGGGCCGATATAGTCGGTCGGGCCAGTGCCGGGATGCTGGCCGCCGATACGCGCCAGCAGATTGCCCTTGTTGTCGATGATCGACAGCCGCGGCCCAATATTTGGGTAGTTGCGATTGGTGCGCGTCGCCGGTCCCAGCTCGCCGACATAGCAGATCGGGCAGGAGCAGTAAGGCATGAAGATGCCACATGGGCGATGCAGGTTGTTGAACTGTGTTTCGTATTTGCCGTTGCCGTCGAATACCTGGATGCGATGGTTCTCGCGATCCGCGACATATACCCAGCCGTCCGGATCGCAGGAGATGTTGTGTACCAGGTTGAACTGTCCAGGTTCCGTGCCTGACTCGCCCCACGACATCAGCCATTTGCCGTCCGGCGCGTATTTGTGCACGCGCGCGTTGCCATAGCCGTCCGAGACATAGATCTCGCCCTTTGGCGACAGGGCGGTGTGCGTGCAGCGATGGAACGGCTCGCCTGACATGAATTGTGCCGGCTTGCCAGGCGTGCCGAGCGTCAGCAGGACTTTGCCGTCGAGCGTGCATTGCCGCACCGAATGATCACCGTCATCGGTGAGGAACACCGTGCCGTCGGGTGCCATGTGCAGGCCGTGCGCGCGTGGAAACAGGCCTTCCCCCCAGGCACGCAGGAAATTGCCCTCTCGATCGAACACCATCATCGGATGCTCGCCGCGGTTGAACACATAGACGTTGTCCTGCGCATCGACGCCGACGGCACCGACTTCGCGCAGCGACCATCCGGGCGGTACCTTCGCCCAGTTGTCGATCTGCTCATAGCGGTAGTCGCCGCTGCCGACGATGGTGGCCATGGTCCCCTCCCGCGGATGTCATGCGGCCGTTTCGCATGCCCACATGACAAGGCGATCCGTCTGTACCATGCTGTCCCGGCACTGGAAAGGCACGCACATCCAGGGCTACCGGGGAGAACTTCACATGGCCCAAATCACGCGCCGCACGACTGTTCGCCTGTTCGCTTCCACCGCGTTGGCCGCGCCCACCATTCTTCGATCGGCCTATGCGCAGGAGAAGATGCTGGCCATCGGCATGACGTTTCCGTTGACTGGAACGCTGGCGCTGCAGGCAGGGCAGGTGCGAGACGCCGCGGTCTATGCGATCAACGAAGCCAATGAGAAAGGCGGTATTGGCGGCTACAAGTTCCGCGATGTGTCATATGACGATGCATCGCCGACGACAGGACAATATGATCCGGCGCTGGCGGCAACCAATGCCCGCAAGCTGCTGCAGGATGCCGCGGTGATTGCTACAGTAGGGCCGCTGAACAGCGGTTCAGCCAAGGCGGTCAGCCCGATCTACAGCCAGGGCGGCATGGCCACGATCAGTGGCAGTGCGACCAATCCGGATTTGACCGATCCGAAATTTGCCCAGATCTATCATCCCGCGAGCCCGCCCATCTTCTTCCGCACGGTCACCACGGACGCCTATCAGGGACCCAACCTAGCGAATTATTTCAACGAGAAGCTCAACATCCAGAAGGTCGTGGTGCTGGATGACGGCGGCGCCTATGGCGTCGGTATGGCGAACGCTTTCGCTGGCCAGGCGGAGAAGAAAGGCATGACGGTGCTGATCCGCGATCGGCTAGACCCTCTGAACGCCGACTACACCGCTGTTCTGACCAAGGCCAAGAGCCTCGGCACGCAGGCGCTGTATTATGGCGGCGATCCGCTCGCCGGCGCGAAAGTGGTGAAGCAGTCGTACGACATCCTGCCCAACATCGCGAAGGGGGGTGGAGACGGCGTGCATACACCTGACATGCTTACCGGCGGTGGCATGCCGGCTATCCAGGGCTGGTACGCGACCTCGGCGGCGGCGCACGTGCTGGACGACGAAAGCGTACGGCCATGGGTCGAAAATTTTGTCAAAAAGACCGGCAAGCAGCCGGCCGATTATTCGATCACGTACTACGATGCAACACTGATCATCCTGGATGCAGTCGATCGCGTGGCCAAGTCGGGCAAACCTGTGAACCGCGCCAATGTCCGCGATGCGATCGCCAGCACCAACCTAAAGACACTGCAAGGCGACATCTCGTTCGACGCCAATGGCGACATGAACTCAAAAGTCGTGTCGATCTTCCAAGTGCAATATGACTTAACGCACCCAATGAACGACGTCGTGCGTCAGTTCAAATACGTCGGCGTCGCCCCCGAGGCCTGACAAAGGAGAGCCGCTTGAAGTTCAGCAACTTCCTGTTCCCGGAAAGCCGTGACCCCGCGCGCGATGGTCAGGTCATCGATGAGACCCTGCGCGAGGCACGACTGACGGATGAACTGGGCTTCGAAGTAATCTGGCTCGCGGAACATCACTTCGATGGCATCTGCGCCTATGTCGATCCGGTAAGCTTCGCCGCAGCGCTGGCAGTCGCCACGCAGCGCACGAAGATCGGCTTCGCCGTGGCGCAGATGTCGCTGCATCATCCGATCCGAATGGCCGAGCAGCTCGCGCTGATCGATCACATCAGCAAGGGCAGATTGATCGTTGGACTTGGCCGCGGCACCGCCTACAACATTTACGACTTTCAGGGCTACGGCCTCGATCACAACGAAGCGCAAGCTCGCTTCGAGGAAGCCGAGGCCATCATGTTCGAGGCCTGGCGAGGCGAGAAATTCGAGCACCACGGCGAGTTCTGGGACCTGAAGCTGCCGATGCTGCGGCCGCGCCCCTATACACAACCGTATCCCTATGTGATCCGCTCGGCCTCCAGCGAGGAGGGTATGCTGCATGTCGCGCAACAGGGCCGGCCATTCATGATGAACGTGCAGTCCAATGCGGTGACACGGCATCGCATGGACCTGTATCGGCGTACGTTGCGCGAGCAGGGCATGGACGAGGCCGCGATCGAGCGAAACGTCGAGCAGTGCTGGGTGTGGCGGAATGTCTTCGTCGCCGAGACCGACGCGGAGGCTGAGCGCATTGCAGTGCCGGCCTTCGAGGCGATGCACACGTTCCGTGCGGCGATGCGCAAGCGCGTCTATCAGGAGCAAGGTGTGTCGATCTTACCGATGCCTGCACCGGGTGCGGCGCCGCCGGCTCATACAGTGGTGGAGCACTCGCTGATTTATGGCTCGCCTGCGACGGTAGCGGAAAAGCTGGCGCAGGTGGCGGCCATTGGTATCGGTGGCATTATCATGCAGTTCCGTCTTGGCCCGATGAGCTACGACGACACGGCGCGCAGCCTGAGGCTGTTCGCGGAAAAGGTGCGGCCACAACTAGGATAACGTTCGCCTCGCCCGCTTGCTGGCGAGGGCGGATCAAATAGCGCCGCGTATGCGATCTACCAACGCCAGTGACTCTCTGGGAACCTCGTTTCCACGCCACGCGACGTGCTGGTCCGGTCGCGACAGCAGCAGTTTGTGGCTGCAATCGCTGTCCACGTCCAGCACCGTGAATGGCACGCCGCGCGCTCTTGCCGCATCGGCCAGCGAATCCACCGCAACGGATGGATCGAAGCGCAGTAGCGTGAAGCCAAGGATCATCGCGTCGTACAGCGATTGCCCGTCTTTCAGCCACATGTGCGGCGTGCGGCAACCCGGGACGGTCGATGGGGTAAAATCGTACATCGTGTATGGTGGCGCAGCCTCGCCATCATACACGATGACCGGTGACCGATCGTAGTAGTAGCCAAAATTCAGCCCGCCGCAGCAATATTGCGGCACGTTCAGTTCATACACTGTCCGCCCGAAGGATTCGCGCACGGCAGCATTGGTTTCGATGGTCGACGGCACGTCCGCACGAGCCCTCGCCAGCGCAGTCGCGGTGTTCATCGCGTATTTCGACACCTGTTCAGTGATCGGCCACCGTTCAGCTTCGTGCGCCGCCAGAATGCCCGGCGCAGCCCAACCATGCAGCACACCTGCCAGCATCCACGACAGATTGATCGCATCGGCGATGCCAGCATTCATGCCGTAGCCGGCGAACGGCACCCAGATATGCGCGGCATCACCACAAATGAATACACGCCGATCACGGAATTTGTCGGCCAGCATGCGACGGCCGATCCAGTCTTCCTGGGTCAGGATCTGGTATTCGAAGTCTGGTCCGACGCCAAGGATCAGCCGAATACAGCGATCGCGATCCACCGCCGCAAACTCCGTTTCGTCCGGGCGCAGGTAGTTGTGGATCAGCCAGGTCTCACGGCCATCGACGGCGAATATGTTGGCGCTGCGCCGTGGGTTCAGCGATTGCGTGGACCACGCCGGCTCGGCCTGCATCATCGAGGCCAGATTGGGCGCGCGGATGTAGCTCGACTGTGTGCGTCCGATCATGGCATCGCCGCTGAACCGCGCGCCGATCTGCCGGCGGACTTCCGAAGACGGACCGTCGCAGCCTATCAGGTAATCCGCACTGATCAGCAGCGTCTCGCCGGTATCTAGATCGACTGCCTCAGCAGTCACCGCGTCGTTGGTCTGCGTGAAGCCGTTCACCTTGATACGGTTCAGATAGTGCAGGCCATGCATCGCCGCCGCGTATTCGACCAGAACTGGCTCGAGAAAGATCTGATTGATGCGATGCGGCGGCTCGGGCGTCGGCCACCAGCCATCCGGCCCGTCCTTCGCCGTAAACCGATCACGCCGGCAGGGGATCTTGATACGCGCGAATTCGATGCCGGTGGTGGTGGTGCGGAACGCCACGTCGTTCGCATGGTCCTGCGGCATTCCTGAATCTCGCACCAGCTGCGCGACGCCAAGCCGGCGGAAGATCTCCATGGTGCGCGACGCCACGTGGTTGCACTTGACGCTCGGCGGTTCGCCACGTTGCCGCTGCTCTGCCACGACCACATCGATGCCACGCCACGCCAGATCCATCGCCAACGTCGTGCCCACAGGGCCGCCGCCGACAACCAGCACGCGGGTGTTCAGCCCGCGCATCAGGGCGGGCAGATCACGTTCACCAGTGCCTGTTGACCGCCGCGCACCACGTCTGCCGCGCGACGTAATGCATCGGGCAGATCGGTCGGACGCTCGACGCGTTCGCCATATCCGTCGTGCACTGCTGCGATTTTCTCGAAACTCGGCGCAGGTAGATCAGCCAGCAGGCGCCCGTCGCCTTCTGCCGCCACACCGCTGTCGTACATATCCAGCGTCGCACGACGCACCGCGCCATAGAGCGCGTTGTTGTACACCACGGTCAGCACCGGAAGCTTCTGCATCTGCGCGACATAGTGACAGGCGATTGGATTGGCGAACATGTACGCGCCATCGCCGAGCACCGACATCACCATGCGTTCTGGTGATGCAAGTTTGGCGCCGAGCGATGCGCCGAATCCCCAACCGAGCCCGCCTGCTGAACTCACCGCGTAAAGGCTGCCAGGCGCCTCCAGGGGGCAGTATTCCTGACGAAATGAATATTCGCTGATAACCGTGGTGTCATGGTCGACGATTTCACGCAGGCAATGGTTCAACCATGGCAGTGTGTTCTTATTGCCGCGCGCGGCCTGCTCTGCTTCCTCACGCCACCCCGTGTGCAGTTTCGCCGAACGCGCCACCAAACGCGTGCGTCGCTCTTCCACATGCGCACCGGAGCGGCCGGCCAGCGCCTGCTGCAACGCTTCCAGCACTGAAAGCGCCGAAGCCGTTATCGTCAGATCGGACGGGAAGCTGCGCATCGGATAGCGCGCATACACGGGGTCCTCGCCGATCTGCACAATACGCGCATTGGCGGATGGCTGCTCCTTGTCCGGCAGCCACGGCACATCGGATTCGAACACGATCACCAGGTCGGCATCCTTTAGCAGCGGACCCGGCGACGCCCCCTGGAACATCGGATGGTTGGCCGACATCGCGAAGTAGCGTGGATTGTACGGCACGACCGGCAATGCCCATTGTTCTGCCAACCGCGCCAGCACTTCGGCATCGCGCGGGTTCTGCCCCAGCAATCCGGTAATGATCAGTGGGGAACGAGCAGAGGCGATCCAATCCGCCAGCCGCTCTATATCGGATGACGCCGGTATCGGAGCACCCGGACGCGCGCGACGGTGCACTGCGGATTCCGCGCGCGTCTCGACCGTTTCGCCCAACACTTCACGCGGCAGCGACAGGTAAACCGGTCCCTTTGGCGAGGTCATCGCAAGTTCCAGCGCGCGATCGACCACCGTCGCTGCCTGGTCGCCGCGCTTCATCTCGTAGTCCCACTTCACCATCTCGCGCAGCATGCCCGCCTGGTCGAACATCTCTTGCGCCCAGTGGATATACACGCTGCGCGAGCCTTGCGCGCCACTCTCGGTGAAAGGGGTGCGGCCAGAGGTCAACAGGATCGGAATTCGGTCGCGGCTCGCGTCGATCAGCATGTTGATGCAATTGGCGGTGCCAACATTGGTGTGGAGCATGACCGCTTGCGGTTTGCCGGTGACCATGGTGTAGCCGTGCGCCATCGACAGCGCCGCATTCTCGTGCGGCACCACCATCGGCTTCGGAACTTTGCGGTTGCGTACGTCCCGCGCGCGCGAAAGCTTCGACAATCGGTGCAAAGTCGGTGCCGGGGTTGCAGAACAGATGTTCGATGCCGTGCGCCGCGAGCGCATCAAGATAATCCTCCGCGGCGATACGCTGCTGCGGCTCACTGTCCATGCTTGCTGCTCCTGATAGCTTGCCAGACACGCTCCGCGGTCGCCGGCATGTCGATATGCGTCACACCGAGCGGTGCCAGCGCATCGAGGATTGCCACAATGATCGCCTGCGGCGGTCCCATCGCACCGGCCTGGCCCGATCCCTTCACGCCCAGCGGGTTGGCCGTTGTCGGAACGCCCGACAGCGTGATGTCGAAATCCGGCAAATCCTGCGCGCGCGGCAACGTGTAGTCCATGAACGAGCCGCTGAGCATCTGTCCGGACTCCGCATCGTAGACCGTATGCTCCAGCATCGCCTGGCCGATGCCCTGCGCGACACCGCCATGCACCTGGCCCAACGTCAGCATTGGGTTGATCAGTGTGCCAAAATCATCCACGCCGGTATAGCGCTCCAGCGTTACCTCGCCGGTATCCGGATCGACGTCGACCTCCGCGATGTGACAGCCGTTGGGATAAGTGATCAGATCGAGCAGGTTCCACACATAGGTGTCGAGCCCGGCATCCATGCCATCCGGCACATTCGCCGGATCGCGCGCGGCACGGGCCAGCGAGTGCAGATCGATCGAACGGTCCGGTTCGTCGCGGATTGCGAAGCGGCCATCGGCGAACACGATCTGCTCCACCGATGACTGCAGCAGCCGTGCGGCAATCGCACGACCCTTTGCCAGCATGGCATCTACCGCCTTGCATAGCGCCGAACCGCCCATGTGCATCGACCGCGCACCGCCATGGCCGTTGCCGGCGCGCACCTCGCGGGTGTCGGCCTGAACGTAGCGGAACGTCTCCAGCGGCATGCCGAGCAGGTCCGCGGCAATCTGTGCATAGGCCGTTTCGTGGCCCATGCCGTTCGATTGGGTCCCCACGCGCAGCGAAATTCGGCCATCGTCATCGAAGCGCAGTTCCGCTCCTTCGTTCGGTGCGCCGCGTGCGGTTTCCATGAAGCAGGTCACGCCAATGCCGCGCAGCTTGCCGAGCCGCTTCGCTGAATCACGCCGCGCAGCGAATCCCGCATGATCCGCAGCCACCAGTGCATCGTCGATATTCGCAGCGAACCGGCCGCAATCGATCACCGTTCCCAGCGCCTTGCGATACGGGAACTCGCGCACCAGATTGCGTCGCCGCAACTCGATCGCATCGAAACCGCAGCGCCGCGCGGCCTCGTCGATCAGCCGTTCGATCAGGTAGTTCACTTCCGGCTTGCCGGCGCCGCGATATGCATCGATCGGCACGGTGTTGCTGAACACGCCGTGCACGTCCATGAAGATTGCCGGGATCACATAGCCACTGCCCATCGCATTGACCTGCGAGGTGGTGGAACTACCCGGTCCACCCGAGGACAGATACGCCCCGATATTGGCGATCGTATGGACGTCCAATCCCAGGAAGTTTCCTTCCGCATCCAGCGCCAGCTGCGCACGTGTGACGTTGTCGCGGCCCTGCGCGGTGGTGATGAAATCCTCTGCCCGTTCGCTGATCCATTTCACCGGACGGCCGAGCGTCTGCGCCGCCCACAGCATCATCACCCATTCGGGATACAGGGCGTTCTTCACACCGAAACCGCCGCCGACATCCGGGCAGGCGATGTGCATCTGCGACGCAGGCACACGGAACACCGTGTCAGCAAGCTGCGATTGCAGCGCATGCACGCCGGCGCCGGAGAACAGCAGATGATAGCCGCTCGCGTCGTATTGCGCGATTGCGCCGCGCGTTCTCCATTGAGGAGATGACAAGCCGGTTGTTGATCAGTTCCAGTTCGACAACATGCGCTGCCGCGGCGATCGCCTCTTGCACCGCGGCCTGATCGCCACGTTGGAACCGGTATGTGACGTTGCCAGACGCCTCATCCCATACCTGCGGAGCGCCCGGCTGCATCGCCGCCGGGCCATCCACAACGGATGGCAGAGTCTGCCAATCCACCATCACCAGTTCAGCGGCATCACGCGCGGCGATGCGCGTCTCTGCCACCACGAACGCGACCGGATCGCCAACATGCCGCGCCCGGCCGGATGCCAGCGCGTGGCGCGGCGGCGTGATCATGCCCGGTATCGGCACTGTGCACGGCAGCGGTCCCAGCCCGGCGAGGTCGGCTGCCGTATACACGCCCAGCACGCCAGGGATCGCGCGCGCGGCATCGACATCGATGCGCTCGATCACTGCGTGCGCGTGGGGCGAGCGCACCACCTGCATCCACGTCTGGCCCGCCACGTCGATATCCTCGACGAAGCGGCCGCGTCCGGCGAGCAGCCGCGCGTCTTCAATTCGTACCAGCGATTGGCCAATAAACGACATGATCTGATCCCGAGTGCGCTATAGACCTAGCTTGTCCGCCAAGCCGTAGCCTTGCGCCAGTTCCTGCAGTTTCTTCCAGGTGGCATCCTCAACCGGAATGCCGTTCTTGCGACGATCCTGCTCCCGCTTGAATTCGATCTCGCCCGGATACAGCACTTCAGTGAAGCCCTGCGCCGGCGGTGTCGCCTTCAGGTACTGTGCGAATTCCGTGACCTCCGCCTTGAACGTGGCAAGGTCGCGGAATGCCGCGACATTGAACACTGCGATGAAGCAGCCGTCGTTGTGCCGTCCGGTCGGCTCGACGCCATAGCCCAGACCAGTCAACAGCCCCGACAGGATCTCCACGATCGTCGCCAAACCATAGCCCTTGTAGCCCTCGGATCCGCCGACTGGCAGCAGCGCGCCGCCCTGGCGTAGCACACGCGGATCGGTGGAAGGCTTGCCGTCCGCGTCGATCAGCCAGCCGGCGGGCACTTGCTCGCCACGCGCGGTCGCAACGTTGATCTTGCCCGCCGCCGCCGCCGACGTCGCCATGTCGAAGAACAGCGGACCTTCCAGATTGGATGGAACCGCGAAGCAGATCGGATTGGTGCCCAAACGCGCCTTCGCGCCACCGAACGGTGCCACCGCCTTCGCGCTGCGCCCTGAGTCAGCCGTGATCATCGCGATCATGCCCTCGCGTGCCGCCATCAGCGGATAGCTCGCCAAGCGTCCGATATGGCTCTGCCGATAGACCGTCGCCGCAGCGACCTGTTGCTTCTTCGCTTTATCGATGGTGTAGCGCATCGCACGATCTGTCACGACGTAGCCGAAGCCCCAGTTGCCATCGATCACGGTGCTGGTGCCCGTCTCCTGGATGATGTTCCAAGGCGCGCCCGGCATGATGTGCCCGACCTTGATGCGATCAATGTAGGTCGGGATCAGGATGATGCCGTGCGAATCATGCCCGACGAGGTTGGCGCCGATATTATAGCGCGCAATCGTCGCGGCCTCTTCCGCCGACGCACCGGCCGCCTGCAACAGGGCGTTGGCGATATCCATCAGGCGTTCGGCGGTTACTGTCGGCATGGCAGTTCCTCCGGCGCAGATTGCCGGGAGCAAGGCGGCGAAGCAGCCCTACTGTCAACCCCGCGCCCGATGGCGTAAGCTTCTGGCAGATGGTGGAGGAGCGAACCATGGCACAAGCGAATGTCTATGCCAGCGTGGCCGGAACCGTCGGCCGCAGCGACAAGGATGCTGGCATCGTCGGCGTGTTCCGCCGGCCAGCCGAATTCAGGCGCCTGGGAACATGTAGTCCGCGAGCACAACAGCAACACTGTGTTTGTCCATCCAACCAATTCCAACATCGTGCTCGCTGGCACGCATGACGGCGTGTATCGCAGCACCGATCGCGGCAAGACATTCAAGCGTGCCAACTTCCCCGACAAGAACATGGAGATCTGGTCGTTCCTGGTGACGCCGGCAATCCGAAGTTGATGTACGCCGGCGGCTCGCCGATCGCGGTGTACCGCAGCGAGGACAGCGGCGAGACCTGGAAACGTCTGCCCGATCCGCAGATGCCGACGCGCTGCGTGATGCCGTTCCAGTGCCGCGTGATGCGCATGGCGCAGCATCCCGGCAAGCCGTGCACGATCTTTGCAGCACTGGAAGTCGGCGGCGTGATGCGTACAACCGACGGCGGCGAGACCTGGAAGGATTGCAGTCCCGATCTCGTGCGCCTCGCGAAACTACCTCATCTGAAGAGCAAGATCGCCAGCGATACCGCGGATGAGGGGATGCTGGATGGCCATGCCATCACCATCAATCCGGCCGATCCGGATGCGGTGATCGTGGCGGTGCGCATGGGCCTGTTCCGTACCGGCCGATGATGGCGACACGTGGCAGGACATGGAGGTTGGGCGGTTCTCGCCGACGACGTATGGACGCGACGTGAAGGCTTCGCCCAGCGAGCCCGGCACGGTGTATTCCGCGCTCAGCGTCGCGGCGGCGAGCAAGGACGGTGCGGTTTATCGCAGCAAGGACAAGGGTCAATCCTGGCAGCGTTTCGACAAGGTGCAGGTACACGGCACGATCATGTCTGTCGCGTTACATCAGACCGATCCGCAGCAGGTGTACCTCGGTGCGCGCTACGACGGCGAGGTGTTCGGCACGCAGGACGGCGGTTCAAACTGGCAGTCGATACCCCTGCCGCATGGCGTGAAGGATCTTTACGCGCTGGCCTGCGGCTGACTGATATCCCCGCGCAAGCGGGAGCATCCGATCATCGGGCTGCGGATTTGTTCAGGGCCACCGCAGCCCGTATCAGTGACTTGAAGGCGTCCTCATCGAGTTTATCGCTCTCATGTAGATCGATGGCGCGCCTGACATTGCCTTCAAGGCTGGAGTTGAACAGGCCCGAAGGGTCCTTGAGTGAGGCGCCCTTGGCAAAGGTCAGCTTGACCGCCGTCTTGTAGGTCTCGCCGGTGCAGATCATTCCGTCGTGATACCACACCGGAACGCCTCGCCACTTCCACTCCTCAATCACGTCGGGGACTGCCTGCTTGATGAGAGCGCGGACGTGGGCGAGTGTCTTGCCTCGCCAGTCATTCAGTTCCTTGATCTTTGCGTCGATCAAGCGGGAAGGGGATTCGGTCTTGGCTGTTGCGGCTTTTCCCATACGGCCGCTCTTACGATCCCACCACGCCCAAACCTTGCAGCCGGCCGATTTCGTCAGCTGAATAGCCAGCCTCGCGCAACACCTCCTCGCTGTGCTGGCCGACAGCCGGTGCACGTCGTGGCGCCACCTTTGCTTCGCCATCGACCAGGAACGGCGACGACACCGTCATCGTCTTCCCATCCTCGAATGGCACGATCGCGCCGATCGCCCGCGGCTGCGCATCTTCGAGCACATCATCGGTACGGCCGACGACACCGAAGGTTATGCCGACACCATCGAGGACCTTGCGCCATTCCGCCATATCGCGCGCACCGAACACCGAATCCAGTTCAGCCACCAGCGCACGGGCATTCTGCTTGCGCGCCGCGCCGGTGGCGAAGCGCGGATCATCGGCCAGGTCCTCGCGGCCGATTGCGTTCAGGAAAGAGCGCAACTGCCGATCCTCATTGAACAGCGCCATGATGAACCAGCGCCCATCGCGGCAACAATAGTGATTGGCCAGCGCGTTCGGCGCATGTTCGCGCGGTGGCCGGTGCGGCACAGGCTCACCGCTCAGATGGGTCTGCACGAAGCAGCCATTCGCCCACAGTCCGTTGGCCAGGAGCGATGAACTCACCACGCCGCCGCGTCCGGTCTTCTCCCGCCGGTACAGCGCCGTGGCGATCGCGGCATAGAGCCCGGTGGCACTGGGATGATCGCCCATGCCGGGCACCGACCGCGACGGAGGGGTATCCACATCCGCCCGTACAGCGTCCATCAGGCCGGTGCGCGCCCAGTAGGCCGTGGAATCGAAGCCGGTCTTGGCCGCTTCCTCGCCTGCTTCGCCATACGCGGTGAACGATGCATAGATCAGCCGGGGATTAAGTGGCAGCAGATGCTCAGGCGCCATCTTCAAGCGTTGGCGCACCGGCAGCGGAAAGTTGGTGATGAACACATCGACGTCCGCCACCAGCTTGTAGAGCGCCGCAATGCCTGCATCGTGCTTCAGGTCCAGGGCCAGGCTGCGCTTATTGCGCGCGGTAAGTTGCCAGTAAATGTCATTCGGAGCGCCGCTGGCGCTGCGCGAACGCCAGGGATCGCCGGCGCCCGGTGGCTCGATCTTGATCACGTCAGCGCCGAAGTCCGACATGATCGTTGCCGCAGCCGGTGCCGCGATCCAGCTTGCGCAATCGATGACCCGCAGGTCGGAGAATAGGCTCATGGCTTCTGATTGCCGAAGATGATGGTGCCGGACGCTGCGAACATGCCGCCCACACCGTGGCAAACCGAAATCTTCGCCCCTGGTACCTGCGCGGGTGCGATGCCACGCATCTGCCGCACGCTTTCTTGCAGTGCGTACATCCCGTACATGCCCGAGTGCATATACGACAAACCGCCGCCATTGGTGTTCAGCGGCAGCTTGCTGCCCGGCGCCGTGTTGCGCTCCGTGATAAACCGTCCAGCCTCGCCGCGCGGCACGAATCCTAGATCCTCAAGGCCGAACAGCGGCAGGTGCGCGAACGCGTCGTAGATCATCAGATGATCGACATCGCTGTGCTTGATACCGGCCTCGCGGAACGCTGCCGGTCCCGCGACGCTGAACGCACGGGAACTGGTGAAGCTTTCCATCTGGCTCACCATCGGCGTTTCCACACTTTCGCCAGTGCCGAGGATGTAGACCGGCTTGGTCGGGAAATCCTTGGCCCGCTCGGCTGAGGTGAGGATCAGCGCGCCGCCGCCGTCGGTGACCAGGCAGCATTGCAGCAACCGGAACGGATACGCGATCATGCGCGAGCCAAGCACGTCCTCGACAGTGATCGGATCACGGAACGTCGCGCGCGGGTTCTTCGCGGCCCATTCGCGCTGCACGACCGAGACCATGGCGATCTGCTCGTGCGTCACGCCATAGGTCTTCATGTAGCGCAGCACCGGAATGGGAAACAGCGACGGCGGTCCCATCGGCCCGAACGGCTGCTCGAACTGGCCATTCAGACTGGACGGCGGGACTGTGCGCGGCGGATTGCCGACACGCGAACGCCCGCTTTCGCCGTGTGTCACCAGGATCGTCTTGGCCAGCCCGGCCTCGATCGCCGCCGCCGCGTGCCGCACATGGATCATGAACGAGCAACCGCCAACCGACGTGCCATCCACCCACGTCGGCGTGATGCCGAGATAGTGCGCGATTTGCACCGGCGTCTCGCCTGCGGTGGCGACGCCGTCGATGTCCTTCGGCTTCAGTCCGCAATCCGCCATCGCATTCAGCGCCGCATCCGCGTGCAACTGGATCTGCGACATGTCGGGAATAACACCAAGCTTCGTGGTCTCCGCGGCGCCGACGACGGCAACTGTGTTGTGTGGCATCGCTTCAGCCTTTCGCCGGACGGAAGAAGGGCAAAGTGATGCTGTCGTTCTGCTTGGTGAACACCACCTCCAGATTCATGTCGAGCTGTAACGCCTCCGGCGTTTGCGGACAGTCCACGATGTTGGTCATCATGCGGGGGCCCTCTGACAGCTTTACCACCGCGATCGCATAAGGCGGTTCGAAGCCGGGGACCTTGCGGTGATGGATCACGTAGCTGTCGAGGATCGCTTGGCCGGTCGCCTTGAACACGCTGACCTTACGCGTGCCGCATTTCGGGCAGAACGGGCGAGGCGGGAAATACACGTGGCTGCAATCGTCGCAGCGCTGCAACCGCAGTTCGCCGGCCTGTGTGCCGTCCCAGAAGTGCTGCGTTTCTGGCGTGGGTTGCGGCAAGGCGCGGCCTGGCTCCGGCATGTGGCGTTTCCTCCGATGAGCCTTAACGGTAGAGCGGTTTGCGCGACGCTGGCAAACGCGGCGAAGTCCGTTTGATTCATCCCACCAGCACGGCCTTGCCGATCACCTTGCGATCAATCACTGCCTGCATCGCCTCGGCAGCCTTCTCCAATGGATACCGATGCGATATGCGCGGCTTCAGCTTGCTCTGCGCGGCCAGCTGATTGAGCGCCTTCATGTTGGCGATTGCCAGCTCGGGATTTGCCTCGTTCAGCCCGCCGATGCGCACACCGATCGCGTCGATCCCCTTGATCAGCAGATAGTTGCTGCGGATATTTGTAGGGCCACCTCCCAGGAAGCCCAGAATCAGCAGCCGACCACACCACGCGAGGCAACGCAGCGATTCTTCTGCTACCTCTGCGCCGATCGGATCGTACACGATATCGACGCCACGGCCACCGGTCAGCTCCTTGACCTTGTCGAGGAAACCGCCGCGATAGTCGATCGCATGGTCCGCACCTTCTTCGATGCACGCAGCGCGCTTCTGCTCTTCGCTCGCGGTTGCGATCACCTTGGCACCGACCACCTTCGCGACCTGGATTGCGGCAATGCCAATACCGCCAGCCGCGCCATGCACCAACACCCATTCGCCCGAACGTATGCGGCCGCGCTGGAGCAGCGCGTGATACGCCGTCGAATATGCACCGCGAAATACGCCCGCGGCCTCGATGTTCATGCCGTCCGGCACGTGATCGCACAGCACTGCCTTGGCGTTGCCCAGTTCTGCACATGCACCCAGCGTATGCCGGCTCATGACCCGGTCGCCGACATTGAAGCCGCTTACATCCACACCGACGGCTTGCACGACGCCGGCAGCCTCGCCGCCGGGTATGAACGGAGGCTCGGGCCGGAACTGATATTTGCCGGCTAGCATCAGTACATCGACATACTGCACGCCGCGCGCCTGGATTCGGACCTGTATCTCACCCGGTCCGGGGGGCGGCGGATCGGGCACGTCGCGAAATGCCAATACCTCCGGGCCGCCGAATGACTCACAAACCACGGCTTTCACGCGCTTGCTCCTTACTGACGGACCAGTATGTCGGCGTCAGCGACGCGGTGCCAACAGCATGGGGCCATATTCCGCGAGGAACAGCAGGAAGGCCGCGACCCAACCCAGCGTCGCTGCTTGCAACAGGTCCATCTGCGCATCGATCGTCCATGCGGCAATGATGCGCAGCACGGCGGCGGCACTGACCAGCGCGTAGATCAGACCGGTGGCAGTATTGGCGTGCAGTGCGCGCCCGGTATGGCCGAGCGTCGCGCGGGTCATCACCGCGACGATCATTGTTCCCATCGCTCCGGCCGTAAGTGCATGGACCGCGCCGGCCACGGGCACCGCGTCTGTCAACATCGACAAGCCGAGCAGCGTCACGCCGATCACCAGCCACAGGTAGCCGATATGCAGCACCAGCAGTAACGGCTCTGACGCCGTCGCCACGCCGCGCCATCTCACCAGCCGCACGCAATGCAGCGCCGCGGCAATCAGCAACAGCACTCCCAACGGCCGCCAGCCGGGCAGGAACGCCCATAGCAGCATCGCCGCATGCAAGGTGCCCAGCGCGATGCGGTCCAGCATGTCGGCCGGTGGTGGAACCGGTGTGATACCGTGCGCGCTCAGCCAGTTGCGAGTGAACGTCGGAATGATGCGGCCGCCGATCACCGAGATCAGCGCGATGATCACTGCGATCGCCAGCCGCCAGCCAAGTCCGATCGGAACATCTACCCCGAGCACCTGAAGATGCGATAACAGATTGGCGATCGCCAGCACCGCGACAGGTGCCAGTAAGGGATAATTCCGCTTGTTGCCCACAGTGAACAGCTCGCGCGCGGCCACGGCCTCAAGCATTGCCGGAAATGCCAGATCCGCGGCGACTACAAGCCAGCCTGGAAGCAGCGCGGATGTTGCGCAGGCGATCCGCCCCAGCAGCCACAATCCGGCCAGCACGGCGAGCGGCGTACCTGCGACTGGTGGGCGGTTCGTCCAGTTGGGAATCGCGGTCAGCAGGAACCCGCCGACGGCGGCCATGGCGAATCCGAACAGCATCTCGTGGATATGCCAGCTCAGCGGATCGAACCGGCTCGGCAGATCGAACTGGCCCGACAGCAGAGACAGCCACACCCCAAGGCTCAACGCCGACCATGTCGCGGCGGCGAGGAAGAAGGGACGAAATCCGGCAGTCAGCAGTGGCGGCATTTTGCACTCCTCGGCGCGGACCGCATAATCCGATGCAGCCAGTAAGGGAACCCAGCGATGTCAGGCGCCAATACCTTCAAGTTTGTCATGCTGCCGCCACAGTCCGACATCTCCCGCACGTGGGGACGCCAGCTTGCCGACGCGATGCCCGAAGTGCGTGTGGTAATCGCCGAGGACCAGGCCACCGCCGAGCGCGAAATCGTCGATGCCGAGGCGGCCTTTGGCTGGCTGCCGCGTGATCTGCTGGCGAAGGCGAAGCGATTGCGCTGGTTGCAGGCGCCGCAGGCCGCGCCCGCTGCAGGCTACTACTACCCGGAAATGGTCGAGCACTCGCTGTCGGTGACCAACTTCCGCGAGATCTTCAACGACCATATCAGTGCGCACATCATGGCTTTCGTGCTGGCGTTCGCCCGCGGCTTCCATATGTATATACCGCAGCAACTGCGCCGCGAATGGAAGAAGCCGGCCGAGGACCATGGCGTCGTGCATTTGTCGGATTCCACGGCGCTTATTGTTGGCGTCGGCGGCATTGGCGGCGAAACCGCACGGCTTGCCGCGGCGTTCGGCATGACGGTGCTGGCCACCGATGCGCGGCGTACTGCGCCGCCCCCTGGTGTCGCCGAGATGCACAAACCTGAAGCGCTCGATAGCCTGTTGCCGCGCGCCGATTTCGTCATTCTCACCGTGCCGCACACGCCATCCACCGAGGGCTTCATGCATCGTGCCCGCTTTCAGCGGATGAAGCGCAGCGCCTTCTTCATCAATATCGGCCGTGGCATGACGACGAAACTGGATGATCTGGTGGCGGCATTGCGCGCGGGTGAGATCGCCGGTGCCGCTCTCGATGTGTACGAGCAGGAGCCGCTGCCATCCGAGCATCCACTATGGACCATGCCCAACGTGCTGCTGACCCCGCATATGGCAGGCTATGGGCCTTACCTGAACGATCGGCGCTACCAGATCATCATCGACAACTGCCGCGCGTTCCTCGATGGCAAGCCGCTACGCAATGTCGTCGACAAGGCGTCGTGGTTCTGATGCCGACGCTCGCCATCGTTTATGACCTAGACGCCGAGAGCCGCGCCATCGTCGATGTCGCGCTCGACGGCGCCGCGGAAGCGATCTTTCTGCCCGATCTGGATGACGCCTGCCGCGCCGATACGCTACGCCGCGCCGACGTCGTGCTGGCACGAACCACGCGCGAACTGCGTCCGGGTGAGATCGCCCTGATGAAAGAGACCCGCCTGCTACAGCTCATCAATGCCGGCGTCGATCACGTGCCGCTGGCGGGTCTGCCGCCGAACGTGCCGGTTGCGAACAATGGCGGCGCCTATGGCGAGCCGATGGCCGAGCACGTACTGGCGATGGCGTTGGCCGCAGCAAAGCGGCTCGTCGTGGAACACGCGGCATTGACGCGCGGGGAATTCAATCAGTTCAACCGCAACCGTATGCTCGCCGGTGGCGTGTGCGGCATTTTCGGCTTTGGTGGCATCGGCGTCGCCACTGCGCGGCTGGCACGCGGCATCGGCATGGAAGTGCATGCAATCAATCGACGCGGCCGTAGCGACGAACCTACTGAATGGATTGGCACGCCGGACCAACTCGACACGTTGCTAGAGGTGTCGGATCTTCTGGTGATCTGCTGCCCGCTTACCCGCGCCACACTGAATTTGATCGGTGCACCGCAGCTAGCGCGCATGAAGCCGGATGCGATCCTGGTCAATGTAGCACGTGGCGAGATCATCAACGAACGCGCGCTGTACGAACATCTGGTCGCGATGCCGGCGTTCACTGCCTGTATCGACGCGTGGTGGGTCGAGCCGGTGCGGCAGGGTTCGTTCCGCATGGACCAGCCGTTCATGACTCTGCCGAATGTCATCGGTTCTCCGCATAATTCTGCCGCGGCTATTCCCGGCACAGGCCCTGAAGGCCTGCGCCGCGCCATCGCCAATATCCGTCGCGCGCTCGCCGGCGAAACACCAATCAATCTGGTGCCGCCGGAAGATCGCATGATGTAGCGTCACTGAAGCTTCACAGACAGCGCGGAGCGACTCCGCCATAAGCATCGGCACTCCGATTGGCGAGCAGGGGAGCCGATGCTGGTACTGGAGGGGATTGGGAAACGGTACGACGAAGTGCGTGCCGTGCAGAACGTTGACCTAAACATCCCAACTGGTCAGTTCGTCGGCGTCATCGGACGATCAGGCGCCGGCAAATCCACGCTGCTGCGGATGATCAACCGGCTGGCTGAGCCGACCTCGGGTCGCATTCTCTGGCACGGCAAGGACGTTACCATGCTGCGCGGTCGGGCGCTGCATGACTGGCGCCGCCGTTGCGCGATGATCTTCCAGCAGTTCAACCTCGTCGGCCGGCTCGACGTGCTGAACAACGTATTGCTCGGTCGCCTTGCTCACACGCCGGGTTGGCGCGCGATGCTGAAGCTCTGGCCGGCGAGTGAGCGCACCATCGCCTTCGCCGCCTTGCAGCAGCTCGACATGACCGGCTTCGCTGCGCGCCGCGCCGATAATCTGTCCGGTGGCCAGCAGCAGCGTGTCGCGATCTGCCGCGCTCTGGTGCAGGAGCCCGACATCGTGTTGGCGGATGAGCCGGTTGCCTCGCTCGATCCGCGCAACGCCGGCATCGTGATGGATGCACTTGCGCGGATCAACCGGCACTTCGGTCTGACCGTCATCTGCAACCTGCATTCGCTCGATCTGGCGCGCAGCTACTGCGACCGTCTCATCGGCATGGCGTCTGGCCAAGTGGTGTTCGATGATGTACCGGCCGCGCTGACCGATACGGTCGCGCGCGAGCTCTACGGCATCGAAGCACAAGACGTTATCGGCATGCCGGCACCGTTGCCATCGCGTGCTGCTGCCGCCGTGCCGGTAAACGCCTGAATTTTCGCGTCTCCCAGCCCAGCAACGAAAGGTCAGAGAATGATCCAACGCCGCGCCCTTCTCGCCGGACTATCCGCCGCCGCCATCGCGCATACCGCGCGTGCGCAATCGTGGAAGTCGCAATATCCCGAGCTGGTCTATGCCGTCGTGCCCGCGGAGAACGCATCCGGCGTGGTCGATCGCTACACGCCGTTCACCGAATATCTCTCTCACCAGCTCGGCACCAAGGTGACGCTGCGGGTTGCCAATGACTACGCCGCTGTCATCGAAGGCCAGCGCGCCGGCAACATCCATATCGGCTATTACGGCCCGGCGTCCTTCGCACGCGCGCGGGTCACCGGTGTGCAGACCGATGCCTTCGTGATCGACGTGAACAGCGATGGCACCAAGGGCTACTACTCGGTGTTCTACGTTCGTGCCAACAGTCCGTATCAGAAGGTGGAGGACCTGAAGGGCAAAAACCTCGGTCTGGTCGATCCAAATTCCACCTCGGGCTACAACATGCCGCTCTACGCGCTCGACAAGCACGGCATCGAGGCCGAGAGCTTCTTCAGCAAAGTGCTGGTGACCGGCAGCCACGAGAACGCGGTGATCGCCGTGTCGCGGGGCACCGTCGATGTCTGCGCGAACTGGTGGAACGCAGACGACGATTCCAATCTGACGCGTATGCTGACCAAGGGAATGCTGAAGAACGCCGATGGCAGCCCGATGCAGAAGTCGGATTTCCGCATCATCCTGAAGTCGGACCTCATCATCAATTCGCCGACGGCGATGCTGGCCAGCCTGCCGGATGATTTGAAGGCGGCGATCCGCACCGCATGGCTGGACGCGGCAACGAACGACAAGGCGGCGTTCGATCGCTTGTCCGACGGCAAGAACCTGCCTTGGCAGCCGACTGATAACGCCGCCTACAATGACACGATCAAGCTGATCCAATTCGTGGATAAGTTGCGCCGCAAAGCCGCGTGACGCGCGCCGTTCTCGGTACTTCCCGAGGGGCAGGCTGCCGCGCTCGCCACCGCCTATGATCAATCGGTGGCGTCGCGGCGGAGGCAGCTTGCGCTTTCCATCGCCATCACTGCCGCCGCATTGGCAATCGCGGCCTACGGCGCCGAAGTCGATCCGCACACCTTTTGGTCAAAGCTCGGCAACTTCACCAGCTATTTCAACCGGCTGCTCACGCTCGATACCGGTATGCGGGTATGGACCGATCCGGCTGAGTGGTTCTGGGGCGTGCGCCGCTGGTCCCGCCTGCTCGGTGAGACGCTGCTGATTGCCTATGTCGGGACGCTTGGCGGCGCGGTGCTTGCTTTCGTCGGTTGCTTTCTTGCCAGCCGCAACCTGATCCGATCCGCTGTGCTGCGCATGGTGACGCGGCGCGTGCTGGAACTACTGCGCACCGTTCCCGACATCGTGTTCGCGATGATCTTCGTGGTTGCGTTCGGTCTCGGCGCGTTGCCCGGCGTGCTGGCGCTGACCCTGCATTCCGCCGGTTCGCTCGGCAAGCTGTTCACCGAAGTGGTCGAGAGCGTCGATATGCGCCCGGTGGAGGGTGTCACGGGGGCGGGGGGCTCCTGGTTCGCGCGCGTCCGCTTCGGCGTGCTGCCGCAGGTGTTGTCCCACTTTGCCAGCTACGCGCTGCTGCGTCTGGAGTGGAACGTGCGCGGTGCCGCGGTTATCGGCTTCGTCGGCGCCGGCGGTATCGGCACGGATCTGCTGGTGGCGATCCGCAAGTTCTTCTACGCCGACGTCAGCGCGATGCTGCTGATGATCGTTGCCTGCGTCATGCTGCTCGACGTGATCTCCGAGCGACTGCGCCACCGGCTGCTGGCATTCGATATCGGCAGCAACGGCGCTGCATCCGTATCCCAGACAAACCGCTTCGGCATTTTCTTGGCTGCGTGCGCGGTGGGGGCGTTCCTCGCGGGCCTGTACGTTCTCGACGTCACACCGGCCCGTCTGCTTGCCGGCGTCGGCCGCCTGACCGACATTGTCCTGCTGATGCTGCCGCCGACACCGGGCAGCCTGGAGCATTTCCGCACCTACATCGCCGCACTTGGCGAAACCCTCGCGATCGCTTTCCTCGGCACCGCCTGCGCCGCGCTGTTCGCACTGCCGCTGGGGTTCATCGCGGCGCGCAATGTGGTCACCAGCCGCGTCCTGCACTTTCTTGCCCGCCGTGCCCTGGACGCGGTGCGCAGCGTCGATACGTTGGTATGGGCGTTGATCTGGATCAACGTTTGCGGCCTGGGACCATTCGCCGGTGCGCTCGCGATTGCCTCGACCGACATGGCCGCGCTCGCCAAACTGATGTCGGAGGCAATCGAGACCGCCAGCAAGGGCCCGATGGACGGCCTGCGCGCGGTGGGCGGGGGACGCCTTGCCGTGATGCGCTTTGGGATTCTGCCGCAGGTGCTGCCGGTTTTCGCCAGCCAGTGTCTGTATTTCTTCGAATCCAACACCCGGTCCGCCACCATCATCGGTATCGTCGGCGCTGGCGGCATCGGGCTCTATCTGTCGGAGATGATCCGCGTGCTGGAATGGCGCGAGGCGGCATTCCTGATTCTGCTGGTGCTGATCGCCGTCGCGGTGATCGACGCGATATCGCGCCGTCTGCGTGCCGCGATCATGGGCACGCAGGCGCGATAACGCGACCTGGACCTTACGTCCCGGCAACCAGCCTGGCGAACTCGGCCAGTTGGTCGGCTTCGACATCCGACACCGCGTAATAGCTGATGCCGCCTTGCCGCCAGGTGACCACGTTGAAGCCCTGCCGCGACTTATCGGCGAACGCCTCGTCCGCCTTCCCTGGCGAAGCCCAGGCGAACAGATTGATCACGTGCTTGGCGTGCCGGTAAACCACTACCGCTGTCGGATGCCCGTCTACGTAGTCCTCGCGGCCGCCAACCAGCGGGAACCCCTGATCCTTCAACTCCTTCACCGGCGGCGAAACATCTAGTCGCGCCGACAGCCACGGCTTCACCGTGTGCTGGTCGCTGGTCAGCACATCGGTCAGGTGCTCTGCCTGCAGTGAACGGATGTGGCTGCCGATGACATCCCGCGTCACCTCCCCCTGCTGCTGCCCGCTCATCACCAGCACGGTCAGCGCCACGCCCGCCAACGCGCCGGCAAAGCCCCCGCCGCCGACCGCGAATGCCGGCAGCCGGAACCACGGCCGCGAAACAGACGGCGCCATTTCGCGCGGCAACGCAGCGCCGATACGCGCCGCCAGCCCGGGCGGCGCTCGGTGATAGGTCAACTTTGTGCGGATCGCCGCCTGCATGGCACGCAACTCCTCCAGTCGGTCGGTGCAGGCATCGCAGCCGGCGAGATGGCGCTGCACGCGCCAGCGGTTGATCGGACCCAATGCGCTGTCCACCAGTGGCGACAGCAGTCCGCCCGCGCGCTCACACTCCATCGGCGTTCTCCAGTTCCGCCTGTTCCAGCCACAGCTTGCGCAACGCCAGCCGGGCGCGTGACAGGCGCGACATCACCGTGCCCATCGGCACGCCGGTGACCTCGGCGATTTCCTTATAAGCAAGGTCCTCGACCTCGCGCAGCAACAGCACTTCGCGATACTCCGACGGCAGCTTCTCCATCAGCCGGCTCAGCGTCTTGCTGTCGATGCTGTCCATCAGCAGCGCCTCGGGATCGCGCGAAGGGCTTCCCCACATCGTTTCCTGGACCTCGGCGCTGTCCGCCAACGGTGTGTCGGGCACGAACATCATCCGCCCCGAGCGGTTCTCCTTCACCCAGGTGACGAAGGCGTTGCGAACGATGGTCAGCAGCCACACGCGGAAATTCCCTCCCTGGAAGGCGTCGAAATAGCGATAGGCGCGCAGATAGGCGTCCTGCACCACGTCCTCGGCATCCGTCGTATTGCCGGCCAGCCAGCGGGCCAGATTGTACGCCGCGTCGAGATGCGGCAGCGCCAGCAGCTCGAAGCGGCGGCGTTTATCGTCGTGGGGCAAGGCTTGTCCTCGCTGCGGGTTGCCGAGTGTTCTACCGGCGCTGGGCAAAGGTTATTCCCGCGCGGGCGGGGAGGGGAGAGCGACGGGAGGCGGCCCCGTCAACGCGCGGTTCCTAGCCGATAGCAGCGGTCATTCATGCCAAAATTCATTGTGAGAACCTGATCCGCGCCCGGAGCAACGCTTTCGCCCCAATCCGGTCTCGCCCTATGCTGCCATCCTGTGTCGCCCGGTTCCCCTGCTGTTCCACTCCTCGACATTGTCGGCCTTACCGTCCGTTTTCCGACGGATCGCGGAACCGTCACTGCTGTCCAGGGGCTCGATGTCTCGGTAGCCGATGGAGAAACCGTCGCGGTCGTGGGGGAGTCCGGCTCGGGCAAATCCGTCACCGCGCTGGCGATCACCCGGCTGATCGACCATGCCGGCGGCCGGATCGACGCCGGCAGCATCCGTTTTCGCGACCGCTCGGGTGCCGTTCGCGACCTGGCACGCGAGCCGCCGGAAGCGATGCGCCATCTGCGCGGCCCCGAGATCGCGATGGTGTTTCAGGAGCCGATGACCTCGCTCAATCCGGTGCTGCGCGTCGGTGACCAGATCGCCGAGGCCATAGAGCTGCATCAAGGCATGGACCGGCAGGCCGCGCGCGAGGAAGCGCGCCGGATGCTGGAACGCGTGCGCATCCCGGAGGCCGCTCGTCAGCTCGATCGCTATCCATTCCAGATGTCGGGCGGTATGCGCCAGCGGGTCATGATCGCGATGGCGCTGTCGTGCCGTCCCCGTCTGCTGATCGCGGATGAACCGACCACTGCCCTCGACGTCACCGTGCAGGCGCAAGTGCTGCGCCTGATGCGCAACCTGCAGCAAGAGCTTGGCATGGCCTTGCTGTTCATCACCCACGACATGGGTGTCGTCGCGGAAATCGCCGACCGCGTTGTGGTGATGCGTCAGGGCGAGAAGGTCGAGGAAGGCGATGTCTTCACCTTGTTCGATCGTCCCGTGCATCCGTACACCCGTACGCTGCTCGCTGCCGTCCCTACGCTCGGCGCGCTTGCTGGCACGCCGCTGCCGGCGCCATTCCCTGATCCGCCGGGCTCCGAGTCCGCCGCCGCAGGACACGGTGCGCCCGAACAGCGAGCCGGTGTTGTCAGTGCGCGGCCTCGTCACCCGCTTCTCGGTTGGCGGCGGCCTGTTCAGCCGTCCAATCGGTCTGATCCACGCGGTGGAACATGTCAGCCTGGAAATCCGCGCCGGGGAAACGCTCGGTCTCGTTGGCGAGTCCGGCTGCGGCAAATCCACCACCGGCCGCAGCATCATCCGGTTGGAACAACCCGAGGCCGGCGACATCGTCCTTGGCGATGAGGACGTGACAAAGCTCGGCGCTGCCAGCGAGGCAAGGCTGCGCCGCGGCATCCAGTACGTGTTCCAGGATCCGTTCGCCTCGCTCGATCCTCGCCTCACCATCGGTTTTTCCATCGCCGAACCGATCACCACGCATCGCTTGGCGCATGGCGCTGACATAGAGCGCCGCGTTCGGACATTGCTCGAACAGGTTGGCCTCCCGGCCGAATTCGCCGCGCGTTATCCGCACGAACTTTCAGGCGGCCAGCGCCAGCGAGTTTGCATCGCCCGCGCGCTGGCCAGCGAGCCACGCCTGATCATCGCCGATGAAGCGGTCGCCGCGCTCGACGTGTCGATCCGTGCCCAGGTGGTGAACCTGCTGATGGCACTGCAGGCACAGCATGGCCTTGCCTACCTGTTCATCTCGCACGACATGGCGGTGGTGGAGCGCGTCGCACACCGGGTGGCCGTGATGTATCTCGGGCAGATCGTTGAGATTGGACCGCGTCAGGCCGTGATGGGCGACCCGCAGCACCCTTATACCAAGCGGCTGCTGGCCGCGGTGCCGGTGGCTGATCCGCGCCGCCGCGGCCACGATCGCGGGCTGGACGACAGCGAGGTGCCGTCACCCTTGCGCCGCGTGGACGACCCGCCCACCGTCGCCCCGCTGGTCGAGGTCGGTCCCGACCATTTCGTCGCCCGCCATCACGTCGGCGGCCTGTACTGACCCAGGAGGAATTACCATGCAGCAGATCCCACGCCGTATCTTCATTGGTGGCTCGCTGGGCCTCGCGGCCGCAACAGCTGCCGGGCCTGTGCGCGCGGCGGCCAATGCCGAACTTATCGTCGGTGTGCCGACCAATCTCACCGGCCTGGACCCCGCCGATGTGAACGACACGCTGAGCCAGTCGGCCTGCCGGCTGATGATGCAGGGCCTCTATGGCTTCGATAAGGACATGAACCTGATTCCGGTACTGGCCGAGAGCTATACCGCCACCGAGGATGCAACCGAGTTCACCTTCAAGCTGCGTACCGGCATCAGCTTCCATGACGGCGCACCGTTCGACGCCGCCGCGGTGAAGGCCAACTTCGATCGCGTGACCAATCCGGCAAACCACCTCAAGCGCACCAGCCTGTACGCGATGATCGATCGCACCGAGGTGGTCGATCCGACGTCAGTGAAGTTCGTGCTGAAGAACCCGTTCGGCGCCTTCGTGCCGACCATCGCGCATCCGGCTGGCATGCAGATCAGCCCGAAGGCGATCCAGCAATACGGCCGCGACATCAACCGCAATCCTGTCGGCACCGGTCCGTTCAAGTTCGTCAGCTGGTCGGCCGACACGCTGAAGGTGACGAAGAACGACAAGTACTGGAAGCCGAACCTGCCGCAGCTTGCCAGCGTGACTTTCCGCAGCGTGCCGGAGAACGGCGCGCGCCTCGCCATGCTTCAGGCGGGCGAAGCGCAATTCATCTATCCAATGCCACCGGAGATGATCAAAGCCGTCGAGCACAACGCGAACATCACCGTCAACAACGCGCCCTCCATCTATGAGCGCTACGTTGCGATGAATGTCACGAAACATCCTTATGGCGATCTGCGCGTGCGGCAGGCGCTGAACTATGCCGTGGACAAGGCCGCATTCGCCAAGGTGGTGTGGAGCGGCTACGAGGATCCGTCTGATTCCCCAATCCCGCCGAATCTCGCATTCCACGTGGCACAGCAGCCAAGGCCGTACGATCCGGCGAAGGCCAAGCAATTGCTGTCACAAGCCGGTGTCGGCGACGGCTTCGAAACCGAGATCTGGGCCAACACGACCACGATCTCGCTGCGAGCGATGCAGTTCCTGCAACAACAGCTCGGTGCGGTGGGCGTCCGGGTGAAAGTGACGCCGCTGGAAGCCGGTCTGCTGGATGCAAAGATCTGGTCGGTGCAGAAGCCGGAGGACAGCCAGCTTCAGTTGTACACCGGCGCGTGGTCGTCTTCGACCGGCGATGCGGATTGGGGTCTGCGTCCGCTGTTCTGGACGCAGGCGTTTCCACCCAAGCTCTATAACGTCGGTTACTACAGCAACAAGGACGTCGATAAGAATTTGGAAGATGCGCTGGCGACCGCGGATCCGAAGAAGCGCGCCGCGCTGTACGCCGATGCTCAGAAGCGTCTCTGGGACGATGCGCCGTGGATCTTCCTTGGCGTCGATCGGAGCCTGTCCGCACAGTCGAAAAAGCTGACTGGCCTCTACATGATCCCCGATGGGGGATTATTGATCGAGGAAGCCGCTCTGACAGCCTGAGCCGCGTCGGTGCTCGCCTATTTCCTGCGCCGGCTCGTCGGCACGCTTCCGGTGCTGATCGCCGTGTCCATTCTCGTGTTCGGGTTCGTCCGGCTGCTGCCGGGCGACCCGGCGAGGCTCGTCGCGGGACCAGACGCATCTGAAGCCGATGTCCAGACGGTGCGGCAGGATCTCGGCCTCGACCGGCCAATCTACTGGCAATACGCCCGATACGTGGGGGATATCTTCCGCGGCAATCTCGGCCGCTCCAGCCGCACGCGGCAGCCTGTCGCTTACGAGATCGGCCAGCGATTCATGCCGACGTTGTGGCTGACGCTCGCCGCGATGGTCTGGGCGATCGTGGCCGGCATGGGTATCGGCGTCCTGTCGGGCGTGCGGCGCGGGCGATGGGAGGATCAGGGCGGCATGGTCCTTGCCGTGTCCGGTTTGTCCTTTCCGCCGTTCTGGCTTGGGCTGCTGCTGATCGATCTGTTCTCCGTCCGCCTCGGCTGGCTGCCGACCGGTGGTTATGAATTGCCGGCCAGCCTCGTGCTGCCCTCATTCACACTTGGCCTCGGCGTCGCCGCGGTCCTGGCACGCTTCACCCGTTCGGCTTACGTTGAAGTCGCATCCGAGGACTATGTACGCACCGCACGCGCCAAGGGATTGCCGGAGCGGCGCGTGGTGTGGACCCACACGCTGCGCAACGCGCTGATCCCGGTGATCACCATGACCGGCCTGCAGTTCGGCTTTCTGCTCGGCGGTGCTGTCGTTGTGGAGACAGTATTCGCCTGGCCAGGTCTTGGACGCCTGCTGGTCGATTCGATCAGCTATCGTGACTACCCGGTGATCCAGGCAGAGATCCTGCTTTTCTCGCTGGAGTTCATCCTGATCAATCTTGCGGTCGATCTACTCTACGCCGTCGTGAACCCGGAGATCCGCTTGCGATGAGCGTATCTACAGTCGTAACCGCGCGGATCGACAGTCCGCTCGCCGAGTTCTGGCGGCGGTTCCGCCGCAAGCATGTCGCTCTGGTTGCCGGGGTGATCCTGCTTTTGATCATTCTCGCCGCGATCGCCGCACCTCTGATCGCGCCATACGATCCCTCGACCCCTGACTACGACAACGTGCTGGCGGGACCCTCGATCGCGCACCTGTTCGGCACTGACAGTTATGGCCGCGATATACTCAGCCGGGTTATCTGGGGCGGCCGCATCTCGCTTTCCGTTGGCTTCATTTCCGTCATTGTCGGCGGCGTGGTGGGCGTGGCACTCGGGCTTGTCAGCGGGTTCTTCGGCGGCTGGGTCGATAGCCTGATCATGCGTGGCGCCGACGTCCTGTTCGCGTTTCCCGGACTGTTGCTGGCGCTCGCTGTGGTGGCGGTGCTGGGACCTGGCATTTCCAACGTGATCTGGGCCACTGCCGTGTTCGGCGTGCCGGCGTTCGCGCGGCTGGTGCGGGGCGACACGCTCGCCTTGAAGCAGGCGGTCTATGTCCAGGCGGCGCGCAGCATCGGCGTCTCCCGCCTCAAACTGGTGACGGTGCATATCCTGCCTGGCACGATGCCCGGTGTGATCATCAATGCGTCGCTTCGGTTGGGGAACAATATCCTCACCGCTGCCAGCCTGAGCTTCCTTGGGTTGGGTGCGCAGCCACCCAGCCCCGAATGGGGCGCGATGCTGGCCGATGGACGCAGCTATCTCGGCGTCGCGGATTGGCTGACGTTGTTTCCCGGTTTGGCGATCTTTGTCACCGTGCTGGCGTTCAATGTTCTAGGCGATGGGCTGCGTGACGCGTTGAGTCAGAAGTTGCGCTGATCGTCCAGCTACGCTCTGTCAATGCCAAGACCCCGTGCGCGGATCTCCGATGACGACATATCAAAGCGGAATCTCTGCTCAGGGATCTCTGTGAAGAGATCGGCGTAGCGCGGCGGTATGGCGATGTCGTTCAGCCCGCAGACGCGGCCCGTTGCGTCGATGCGCACGGCCACCAGAAAGCTGCCACCGCGATTGGCGATCTCCTCGAGTGCGACGCGCATGCGCACCTCGTCATCGCCGTAGTATCTCGGCGCGACCAGCCGCGCTGCCGTATCGGCGCCGATGACAAATGTTGTCTTTGGAAACAGACGCGACTTCTCGACGAAGGTCGGTGCTCGCGTGAGTTCGACCGAAGACTTTCCGGCAAACTGTGTGATTTGCTGTCTCACCGTCTCGGCCGTTAGCGGCGGCTTGTCGACGTTGGTGACCGAAATCTCGAATGCCGAAGGCTGCCGCCTGATTTGTTCGGCGACCCGAGCCAGCCGCACATGTCCCTCGTGGATCGGATTGAACGACCCAGGCAACAGCACGGGCGGTACTGGCGCGGACAGGACCATCTGGCCATCCGGCTGAACGGTCACGCGATCGGCTTCGCCGGCCAGCAGCTGATCGACGCCATCCGCCATCGCGATGGCTGTCTCCTCATAGGCTTCATCAGCATCGAGCAGGCTTTGTGGCGACGCGCCAGCAACGCCACAGGCCCTCGCCAGCCACAGCACGATCGCACGTGCCACAAGGTCCTCTTCCGCGGCGCGATCACGCCGGCCTTTGGCCAGTACGGCTGTGCAGTGCTTCGCGCCCGTGGAGTCGGCACACGCGATATGAAACCTGTGCTCCCCTTTGCGTGGTCGATCGCTCACCAATGCCGCTGTCGCGCCGAGCCCAACCAGATCGGTACCCGCCGGTACGAATCTCGCCGCGTGTGCCCGTGCGCCGCGTGCCATGGCAATGGCCGTTTCGGCACTGCTCGCCTGGGCCGGCGCAAAGCCGAGAAACGTCGCAAGCGCCGAGGAGTCATACGGCACCTGCGCCTCGATCAGGAATCGCGAGCCGCCGGGCACGCGCAGCAGCTCGCCGATCGCTCCACTGCCGCCGCCGGTGATTGCCAGTGCTGCCTTGCGGCCGGATGCGTGCAACGCGGAGATCAGGCGCTGCCACGCTGCGTCCGACGGGCTCATGGTACGTGTCGTCCGAGGCTGAAAATGCGAGCGGATGGTGAGAGGCGGTATGGACGGTGTCAACCGCGTGACATTCGAGCGTTGATGCCCAGCGGCGTTGGCGGATGCCCTATTTCCTCAGGCCGCCGGGAATAACCCCCGTGCTCGACCGGTAACCATCGCAGTCCAACCGGAGAGCATCGCATGACCATAGACCCCAACATGGAGCGCCGCGGCTTCCTCAAGTGCATGACCTGGGCGGGTACCGCCATGGTCTGGACGGTAGCCGGCGGCGTGCCGCGCTCGCGGCTTATCGGTAGCGCCGAGGCCGCCACCAACGACTTCACCTTCGTGCAGATCAGCGACAGCCATCTCGGCTTCGACAAGGCTGCCAATCCCGATGTGACCGCGACCCTGAAGGTCGCGCTCGATGATGTTGGCGCGTTGAAGCAGCGGCCGGCGTTCATGATCCACACCGGCGACATCACGCATCTGTCCAAGCCGGCGCAGTTCGACACCGCTTCGCAGCTTTGCGGCGGCACCAAGTTGACCATGCACACCGTCCCCGGCGAACACGACATCCTCGAGGAGGACGGCAAGAGTTATCTCAATCGCTTCGGCAAGGGTACCAAGGGCGACGGCTGGTACAGCTTCAACGACCGCGGTGTGCACTTCATCGGCCTGGTTAACGTGATGAACCTGCAAGCCAACGGCCTCGGCAGCCTGGGCAACGATCAGCTCGAGTGGCTCGAGGACGACGTGAAGCACCTGACCGCCAGCACGCCAATCGTCGTGTTCGCGCATGTGCCGCTGTGGATGGTATATCAGGACTGGGGCTGGGGCACCGCCGACGGTGCACAGGCGCTTTCGTACTTGAAGAAGTTCGGCTCGGTGACGGTGCTGAACGGACACATCCATCAGGTGATGCAGAAGGTCGAGGGGCAGGTGGCATTCCACACCGCGCGTTCCACCGCCTTTCCGCAACCGGCACCCGGAACCGCGAAGAGTTCCTGGCCCGATGGTCGTTCCTGCCGGCGAACTGAGGCAGCACCTCGGCATCGCCAACGTCAGCCTGGTGTCATCCAAGGCACCTCTCGCCATCGTCGATACGCCACTCGCCGTCTAAGGGACCGACCATGAACGACATGATACAACCGGGCACCGTCGCCCGGCGCCAACTGCTGCGCCGCGCGCTTGGCGCAAGCGTGCTGGTGGTGATCGCCGGCAGTGCCAGGGCGGCGGACAAGGGGCAGGAGGTGACGATAGACAACTTCACCTTCTCGCCCTCGCCGCTGACCATCAAAGCCGGCACAACGGTGGTGTGGGCGAACCACGACGACATGCCACACAGCGTGGTGTTTCCCACGCTGAAACTGAAGTCGCCGGCGATGGATACCGATGGCAGCTTCAGTCATACCTTCGACCAGCCTGGCACGTACGACTACGTGTGCGGTCTGCACCCGTTCATGCATGGACAGGTAGTGGTGCAGGCATAGGTCTCGAACCACAGATGGACACGGAGCGGTGTCCATCTGTGGTTTCTATTTTTACCCGATCGAACGGCCCAGCAACGCCGTCACGCGTTTGGCGAATCCCGCCGGATCACGCGGCAGATCGCCTTCCTGCACCCGCGCCAGATCAAGCAGTGTATTTGCCGCCTCAGCAATCACCGCTTCGTCCTCGACCTTCGCCGACAGCCCTTCGATCAGTGCATGCCGTGGGTTCACTTCCAGCACCGGCGAAGCCGGCATCATCGCGCGACCGGCGCGGCGCAGCAGCCGTTGCATCTGCAGGTCCGGGCCGCGCTCCCCCGCCGCCAGCACCACAGCGCTGTCGGTCAGCCGGCCAGTTGCGCGCACGTCCGTCACAGCATCGCCCAGCGCCTTCTTCAGCGCGGCGAGCAGTGGTGAAATATCCGGCGCATCCGCGTCCTTCTCGGGCTCGGCCGCGGCCTGCGTGATGCTCTTCAGCGACTTGCCCTCGAAGCTATCCAGCCGCTCAGGCCAGAACGCGTCGATCGGATCGGTCAGCAGCAGCACTTCGGTGCCCTTGGCGCGGAAGCCTTCGAGCTGTGGCGACGCACGCAATGCATCGGCATCATCGCCCGCGAGGTACCAGATCGTGTCCTGCCCCACCTGCATGCGCGTCAGGTAATCCGACAGCGACGTCCAACCTTCCTGCGTAGTGGAACGAAAGCGCAGGAGCGGCGCGATCTCGGCGCGATGCTCGGCATCCTCCCACACGCCTTCCTTCATCACCGTGCCGAAGTTCTCCCAGAACTTGCCGTAGTCATCGGCCTCCTTGGCACGATTCTTCATCTCCGACAGCACGCGTCCGACCAGTGTCTTGCGGATGCGGCCGATCACCGGCGTCGATTGCAGCATCTCGCGCGAGACATTCAGCGGCAGGTCCTCGGTATCCACCACGCCTTGCACGAAGCGCAGCCACGATGGCAGCAGTTCCGCCTTGTCGGTGATGAACATGCGCCGCACGTGCAGCTTAACGTGACTGTCGCGATCGTTGTCGAACGGCTCGAACGGCTTCATGCCTGGTATGAACAGCAGCGCGAAGAATTCCAGCATGCCTTCCGCGCGCCAGTGCAGCGTGGCCCACGGTTCATCGAACAGATGCCCGAGATGGCGATAGAATTCGTTATACGACTGCTGGGTGATCTCGCTGCGGGGCTTGCGCCAGAGCGCGGTGCCCTCGTTGGCCGGCTGGTCCTTGCCGTCGCGCGCAATGGTTATCGGCAGCGTAATGTGATCTGCCCATTTGCGCACGATCGCCTCGAGCCGCACCGGATCGAGGTATTCGTCGGCATCCGACTTGATGTGCAGCACGATGTCGGTGCCGGCGGTCTCGCGGCTGGCGGGCGCGATGGTATATTGCCCGGCGCCGTCCGAGGCCCAGGTGAACGCCTCGTCCGACCCCGCCTTGCGCGATGTCACTTCGACCCGATCCGCCACCATGAAGGCGGAATAGAAGCCGACGCCGAACTGCCCGATCAGGCTGGGCCGCTCTTCCGGCTTTGCGGTGGCGAGTGCCGCGCCGAATGCGCGCGTGCCGGAACGGGCGATGGTGCCCAGGTTATCGATCAGCTCCTGCCGCCCCATACCGATGCCGTCATCGGCGATGTGCAGGGTGCGGGCCTGCTTGTCGGGGACGATGCGGATCTTCGCCTCGGCGGGGGGTGCCAGGGCAGCGTCGGTCAGTGCCTCGAACCGGCGCCGGTCCATCGCGTCGGCGGCATTGGCCACCAGTTCGCGCAAAAATATTTCGCGTTCCGAGTAGAGCGAGTGGACCACCAGGTCCAGCAGGCGCCCGACCTCGGCGCCGAAATCATGCTTTTCCGCCACGGCATCGTTCATCGCGCGACCTCCCTGCGGGGCGCGATATGCGATGGAAAGCGGCAGCATTCAACCCAGCGATGCGTAGCGTTTGGCCCGTGTGAGCGGGTCCGACCGGATAACGCCTCGCACCGGCCTCAGGTGGTCACGTTGATCTTGGCCTTGTCCGCCGCGCCGTTCACCTCGGCTGTTGCTGAGGCTGCGCCGGCATTGGTCGGGGTCCGCGGTAGGGTTACATGCTGGCCGAGCGCCTTCGCTGCCGCCGTGATCCGCTTGCCAAGAGCGGCCAGCGCTCTGGCGTCTGTGCCATGCGATTGATCGCGCGTGTAAGTGGTCAACATTCGGTTCAGCGCGGCCAACTGCTGGGCGCGCGATCCAGCAGCCGACGCGGCCGTCGATTGAGCAGCGATCTGCGCAGTGGAGACTTTCGCTGACGTGGCAGCAGCCGGGGGTCTGGCGACTGACACCGACAGGTGGCTGACCACCGCGTTGGTAGCGATTGTTAGAGCCATGATATGTCCGTTCAGCACGGGGTAAACGCCCGCCGCCATTTTTGGCCGGTGCAGTCATATAAACCCACACAATGGATAATGAATCGTGGAGACACTGCGCTCGTGTCAGCGACTGGGCCGGCGAAGCAGACGTTGCTCGCTTGCGCCTTGGTTGAGGTGAAGCCAGTGAACTTCTTCGCCGTAACTGATGAACCGCCCCTGCAAAGGTTGGCTGGGCGCTGCGTTGAGCGAACGCGCGAGCCAGATCCGGGGCCCTACCAGGTGAACCGAACGCCCGCGTTGAACGACTGGGCGCTGCTGCTGGCATTGATGGCGCCCCCGTAGCCGGCGAACAATGCCACCGGCCATGCCGCCACCTTGACGTCAGCGCTTAGCCCGACAAGCGCGGCATCCCGCCCGATTGGTGCGCTGTTCAGCGCGAAGCCGCCGCCGCCCAGGCCGGCAAACCTCGCGATGATATGCGCAGTGTTGTCTGCGAATTCGTGCGACCATCCCACGCGGGCCCTGACCGTCATTCGCACGGTCTCGCTCAGCATGAAACCGCGCTGTGCGGCGACGGTCAGCGTGCTCTGTGCGCTGCCCAGCGTGCCATGGCTGATGGTCTCTGCCAGCGCCCTGCCACTTTCGGTTACATTGGCCATGTGCAGGCTGAAGCCGTCGAAGCCGAGGCTTGGTTCGATCAGCCAGTCGGCAAACTGCTGCTGCACCCCGATGCGCATCGCGCCGCCGCCGGCCAGTCCATTGGTGCTGCCGCGCGTCGCTGCACCGAACAGCGGCAGCGTCCGATGCACCGTGTCCTGCTGAAACAGCAGCCCGAGTTGTCCGTCGGCAAACAGTGGGCCGTTGTCCCATTCGCCATAGGTCATGAGCTGCGCCGTGCTGCTTGAGGCATTGCCGCCGCTTTGCGACCAGGTCTGGCTCTCGACAGTGCCAACAGCGGCACCGATGCGTGCGGTGCCGAATACCGGAGTGTCGATGCCAATCACGGTACCGCCTGCGCCCGCGGTGAAACCCGGTACGCCACCTCCGGCACCAACCGTGTAATAGCCGCCGAGGCCGCTCAACCAGACTGTGCTGCCATCCGGTCCAGGTGCGCTGGTTGCGTTACTGTCAGCCGCCAGCCCGCGCCGCGCCGCCAACTGCCCGCTGACCGAATCCGCCATCAGGTACCACGAGTTGCGCGCCGTGATCATGACGTCGGGGTAGATCGATGGCGCCAGCTCATCGAGGCCGGCGGCGATACTGCCAACCGGCAGCGCATAAAGTGCGTCGAACAGCGTGGGGTCCGGGCCAGGTGGTGGACGGACGGCATCCACTGCGTTGCCGATAGCGCTCTCCATCCGCGTCTCCGTCAGGCCGACAGCTGACAGGTTGCCGTAGGAACCGGGCGTCACCACCAGCGAGATCGCGTTGGCGCCATACATCGCATCGAGCCGCGTGCCGCTGGGCAGCCCCGCTGGCTGGGTCAGCGAGCTGAAGCCGCCACCCGCTATGCCTCCCGCGGCGACGAGCAGCGGATAGGTACTGCCCAGGGGCGGATTGTTGGCGGCACCGACGATGGTGACGGTGCCGCCGGATAGGTTGGCGATGCCGCCCACCTGTAGCGGAGCAACTCCGCTGGTAATCAGTGGCGTCTGATAGGTGGCGCCGGTTGCAACGGTAAGGTTGCCCAGCACCCGTATTGTGCTGGGCGTCACGACCGATCCGGACAGCAAGCCCAGCGAGCCGACAGTGCCGTTGCCGGATAGCGCGCCGGCATTGCTGAACGCACCGGTCACCAACGCGGTGTTGGAGAAGCTGCCGATGTTGGTCACGTCGCCGACGATAATGCCGGTGTTGCTGGCTGTACCGGCATTCAGCAACGGCGCGTTCACTTCGATCAGGGTACCGGCATTGTTGAGACTGGCATTGGCCCCGACCGCATAGCCGCCGTTACCGACGAAGGTCGCGCCTGGTGATACGGAGAGATCGCCGCCCAGCGTGCCGGTAACCGCCAACGTACCGCCCCGCACATTCGTGCCGCCGGTGTAGGCGTTGTTGCCAGCGAGGATCAGCGTGCCCGAGCCTTGCAGCGTCAGGCCTCCGGCCCCGTTGATTGGATTGCTCCAAACATCGAAGGCGTTCAGGCCGCCGAGCGCGGCATTCATGTTGACCGTCACGTTGTTCTGCAACGCGCCATAGCCGCCGGCGGCAGCGAACAGGTTCAGCCTCGCCCAGCCGGTGCCGTTGTCGATTGCGCCACCGGACGGCAGTTCGGTACTCGCCAGCACGTCATTGAGTTGCGCGGTGTTCAAATAGGGAAACCGTGTCGCGATCAGCACTGACGCTTCGCGCGGCACGACCGGCGGGGCATCTGTGTTGCCAACGGGTGGCAGGCCATAGGTCAGGTAATCCACATAGGCCTGGTTCTGTTGGGCATAGCTTGCCGCAGAGGGTATAACGCCACGCGCGACGCATGCGGCGACACTTCCGGCGCAGGCCGCAGCATAAGGCGAGCTGGCGCCGCCGCCGAGGTAGGCCTGCATCGCCTGGCTCAACCCGGCGATGTTCGCCGGTGCGGCACTTCCTGGTGGGTACAAAGGATTGCCTGACAGTGTCTGCGCGACGACGTAGAGACCGAGGATCCGTCCGCCGATGACATCGCTCGGGTAGTGCGCGGCATAGACATTCAGATCGTAGGCGAATTGCGCCTGGCCCTGAGCGATCTGCTGATAGAAACCCGGTGCCAGCACCTCATAGGTCTGCGCCATAATCGTCGATATCAGCGTATGGCCACTCGGGAAGTCGGCTATCCCTGAATCGCCGAGCGACCAGTTCACACCGAACGCACCGGGCGTCTGCTGATTCTGATAGGCCAGCAGTGACGAATTGGCTGGCGTGAATGGATTGAGCAGTATCGCGCTCGACACTTGATATGGCGGCGGATTGCCAAGCGTGTCGGTTTGCCCACGCACCAGACCGTAGGTCTTGCCGTAGATATTCACGTTGCCGAAATACGGCTTTAGCGCTGTTATCTGCTGGTTGTTGAGAATGTCATTGACCGCGTTCGCGACCGATGCAGGCGACGGCGGCGCGCTGGGCAAACCTGTCGGAGTGTAGCCAAAATTCGGATTGTCCGGGAACGCGCGTAGCAGAACGTTGGCGGATATGAACTGGGGGATCAGCACCGTTCCGGCCGCGATCTTTTCTGCCTGGGTCGAATTCAGATAGATCGCGTTCTCGGTGTTCAGGTTCGCGTTGAGAAAGGCAAGTCCCGCTGTTGTGTCCCGCAACAGATTGAACGGGACAAGTAGAAGCTCCTGGCCGGTGACCTGATCGGCATTGGCTGACGCTATGTTGTCGACGGCGATCAGAGTGGCTGCGCCCAGGAGGAGGCAGCACAATCGCTCGATCTTGCCACACACGCGCGCGGGTCTCCGTTGCACCTGCTGATGCTGCGCGGCAAACGTGAAGCTACGGTGAAAGCCGTGAGAGCGGTGAGGTAGGGGTTACATGCGCTCGGCCGCAGGCATGTCGCCGCCAACCGCGCTCGGCCATTCGAGATCCTACATTGGTACGTATGCGTTACGGTGGACCTGGCACCGGGACCGCGATCGGGCCTGGATCCTTGGCGAGAGCACGGTATCCGATCCCGCTTGCATTTCGCGCTGCAACATCCAACCATCTTACGCATGCCCGGCCTCGATTCCGGTTTCGCCCCGCGCGTCAAAGCCGTCCTTGGCCCGACCAACACCGGGAAGACCCATCTGGCGATCGAGCGCATGCTGGCGCACGCCTCCGGCATCATCGGCTTCCCCCTCCGCCTGCTCGCGCGCGAAAATTATGACCGCATGGTCGCGCGCAAGGGCGCTCGCCATGTCGCGCTGATCACCGGCGAGGAGAAAATCGTCCCGCCCGACGCCCGCTGGTTCTCCTGCACGGTCGAGGCCATGCCGCTCGACCGCGATGCCGAGTTCCTCGCGGTGGACGAGATCCAGCTCTGTGCCGACCCCGACCGCGGCCATGTGTTCACCGAGCGGCTGCTGCATGCGCGCGGTCTGGTTGAGACCATGTTCCTCGGCGCCGAGACTATCCGCCCGCTGCTGCAGCGCCTGGTGCCGCAGGCCAGCGTGGAGACGCGCCCGCGTCTGTCGCAGCTCACGCATATCGGACCCACCAAGCTGGTGCGCCTGCCGCCGCGCTCGGCCGTCGTCGCGTTCAGCGCCGCCGAGGTCTACGCCATCGCCGAACTGATCCGCCGCCGCCGTGGCGGCTGCGCGGTGGTCATGGGCCGCCTGTCGCCGCGCACCCGCAACGCCCAGGTCGCGCTCTACCAGGACAAGGAGGTCGATTTCCTGGTGGCGACCGACGCCATCGGCATGGGCCTCAACATGGACGTGGACCACGTCGCCTTCGCCGCCATGGGGAAGTTCGACGGCCATCGTCCGCGCCGCCTGACCCCTGCCGAAGTGGCCCAGATCGCCGGCCGCGCCGGCCGCGGCATGCGCGACGGCACTTTCGGTACCACCGGTCAGTGCTCGCCGCTGGCTGACGAGGTCGCCGCCGCCGTCGAGGCGCACAGCTTCGACGCGCTGGAGCAGCTTTGCTGGCGCAACAGCGACCTCGATCTGTCGCACGTCGACGCCCTGCTCGCCACGTTGATGATCCCACCGCCCGGCCCTGGCCTGGTCAAGGGTAACGATGCGGCGGATCTGGAGACGCTCGCCGCTTTGGCGCGCGATCCGGACATCCGCCGCCTGGCGCAGGGCCGGAGCATGGTGCGCAAGCTCTGGGAAGCCTGCCAGATCCCGGACTTCCGCAAGCTGGCCGACGAGACTCACGTCCGCCTGTGCGCCCGCGTGTTCAACCATGTTGCCAGTGAGGGCCGGCTCCCCACGGACTGGCTGGCCGGCCAGATCTCCGCGTTGGCGCGCGCCGAGGGCGACATCGACACGTTGATGCAACGTCTCGCCGGTGTCCGTGTGTGGTCCTATATCGCCGCCCGCCCGGATTGGGTGAAGGACAGCGCCCATTGGCAGGGACGCGCGCGCGAAGTCGAGGATCTGCTGTCCGACGCCCTGCATGAGCGGCTGACCGCCCGCTTCGTCGATCGCCGGGCGGCGCATCTGATGCGGCGCCTGGAGGCCGGGGACTCCCAGGAATTGCTCTCCGCCGTCACCCGCCGCGGCGACGTCATCGTCGAGGGCCATCCGGTCGGCCGTATCGGCGGCTTTGCCTTCTTCCCCGACCCGTCCGCCGAGGGCGACGAGAAGAAGCTCGTCCTGCGGGCCGCCCGCCGCGCCCTGCGCGAAGAGATGCCGCGCCGGGTCGCCGCGTTGGAGGCCGCGCCGGATGCCGCCTTCGCGCTAAACCCGGATTTCACCATCGTCTGGGACGAGGTGGGGGTCGCCCGCCTCCGCCGCGGCACCAGTGCACTGCGTCCGCGCGTTCACGTGCTCGACAGCGAGTTCCTCGATGGCGCCCAGCGCGAGCGCTTGCGCGCCCGGCTGCAGCAGTTCGTCGACGACCGCATTGGGCACGATCTGGCGCCGCTGCGCCGTGCGGCGGAACTCGCCGCGAGCCAGGCCGGCTTCCGCGGTGTGCTGCATCGCCTGACCGAAGCGCTCGGCCTGATCCTCAGCGATGAGGGCGATGCCCTGACACCCCAATCACGCGCCGCGCTTAAGGCCATCGGTGTTAGGGCCGGCCGCTTCGCACTGTTCCTGCCGGCTTTGCTCAAAGCGCGTGCCGCCGCGATGCGCGCCCTCCTGTGGGGCCTGCAGCACGGTCATCCTGTCCCTGCCTTGCCGCTCCCTGACTTGGTTTCCTTGCCCCGCCGCCCGGATTGGCCGCATGGCTTCACCGAGGCAATGGGATGGATGGAAGCCGGACCCGTGCTTCTCCGCCTCGATATCGCCGAGCGCGTCGCCGCCGAACTGGCCTGGGCGACCCGCCGTGGGCCCACCGCGGTGCCGGCCGGCCTCGCGTCGCGCTTCTCGCTTAAGGTAGACTTGCTGCCGGTGGTGCTGCGCCGCCTCGGCTTCCGGGTCCTGCCGGCCGGTGGCCTTGCCGCCAATGAGTTTGGCCCGCCCGCGCCGGCCATGATCCTGCCGTTGCGGCGCCGCCGCCCGTTGACCGAAGTCCCCGCCCCGGCGCACGCCAGCGGGCCGTTTGCCGCCCTCGCAGCCCTCAAGCGCTGAGAGGGCGGTCATCAGCGAGCAGGAAGATCGGGACTGGCAGCGCCTCGACAAGTGGCTCTGGTGTGCCCGCTTCATGCGTCAACGCACCGACTGCGCGGCGCTGGTCGCCCGAGGCTCCATCCGCATCAATCGCCAGCCGACGGACAAGGCCCACGCCAGATTGCGCGTCGGCGACGTGCTGACCCTTCCCGTGCACACCACGGTCCGCGTGGTGAGAGTGCGTGCCCTGGCTGTCCGCCGCGGCCCCGCCACCGAGGCGCGGCTCCTGTACGAGGAGGTCGCCGAGCCCGGGAATGGACCTTGCACCCAACCCTAATCGTCGGCATATCGCCGCGTCTGACAGCCGCCCCGGGGACTGAGCAATGACCTACGTGGTCACCGAAACCTGCATCCGCTGCAAGTACATGGACTGTATTGAGGTCTGTCCGGTCGACTGCTTCTATGTCGGTGCCAACATGCTGGTCATTCATCCTGACGAATGCATCGACTGTGGCGTCTGCGAGCCGGAATGCCCGGTCGAAGCAATCGTACCTGATAGTGATGACAAGGCCGGCGCCTGGCTCGAGCAGAACCGCTCCTATGCGGCCTTGTGGCCTAACATCACCCGCAAGGGTGAGCCACCTGCGGACGCCGACGATTGGAAGGACACGCCGGACAAGGCCAAGCTGTTCGACCCGGAACCCGGCAAACCCTGAAGCTCAACTGGAATTGTGGCCGGATCAGGCAGCTTTTACGCTGACAACCCTGGCCGTCCCCGATGACGTAACGCCACCGTGATGCTATATTGTGGGCCGGAGCGTCGGCGGACGCGGGACGCGACTGCCGCCGCCATTTCCAAGGGGTCGAACCGAGCAGCGAGCGCAGGCCGGGCGAGAAGCGCTGGCCGCGTCGCCCGCATAGCGGACCATGAAGGGTGAGGTTAAGAGGTGTTTGATATGAAGCCATCGGCTGGAACCGCGGCGAAGGGTCGTGGTGCACCAGCGCCGCACACCGCGGCTCCTCGTCGCCCGACACCGGCCAGCGCGAAGCTGGCCAAGACGGCACCGGCAAAGAAGACGGCAGCCCCCGTGAAGAAGGCTGTGCCGCCGGTCAAGGCGGCCAAGCCGTCGCCTGCGAAGGCAGGCCCACTGCACCAGGCGAAGCCAGCGGCGAAGCCCGCGCGGCGCCCCGAGCCGGTGCCGGCTGCCAAGCCCACGACAGTCAAGCCAGCAGCCGCCACCCAGCCGCCGGCCAAGGTGGCTGGGGTGCAGCCGCCGCCACCAGCGATGCCTATGCCAAAGCCTACCGCGGCCACCGCGCAGCATGCGACCGAACCAATGCCCTCCGCGCCGGCGCCGCGGCCGGCTCAGGCGTCTCCAGCTGTCCCTCACGTGCCTTCAATGGACCGCCGCCCGATGATGCCCGACCGTCCGCCACCTCGTCCGCCCGCCAAGGCCGAGATTTTCGTCGAGGGCGATCACGTGGTCTATCCAACCCACGGCGTCGGCAAGGTCGAGCGCATCGCAATCGAGGAGATCGCCGGCCATAAGCTCGAACTGATCCACATCACCTTCGAAGAGAACCGCATGACCCTGCGCGTGCCGGTCGCCAAGGCCCGCACCGCCGGTCTGCGCAAGCTCGCCACCCGCAAGATGTTCGATGAGGCGCTTGCGGTGCTGAAAGGCCGCGCGCGCATCAAGCGCACCATGTGGTCGCGCCGCGCCCAGGAATACGAAGCCAAGATCAACTCCGGCGATCCGCTGGCGATCGCCGAAGTGGTGCGCGACCTGCACCGCAACGCTGGTCAACCCGACCAAAGCTTTTCCGAACGCCAGATCTATGAAGCTGCGATGGATCGTCTCGCTGCCGAACTGGCCGCTTTGGATAAGACCGACAAGCTCACCGCCGCCAGCAAGCTCACCAACTTTCTCAAGACGGTCTGACGTGGTGTTCCACCGGGACTGACCGGCAGTCGATCTCGTATTCCAGCCCTTCGACCGGCGGGCGTGCGAAGTGCCACATCAGCCCGTGCCTGGCAGCGCCGCGCCGGATGATCTCCAACTCGAAATGCCCATGCACGTCGTGCACGCAATACACCTGCGTCGCCGTCGTGTCGGCCCAGCTCTTGCCCAGTGCCGTCATGCGTTGCTCGATCCGCTCGATCACGAACACCGCCTTCTCCCGCATCGCGTCGGGACTGGTCTCGCCGTAGCGCACGGTGCGCGTCGGATACGGTCCTGGTCCGTCGCCGGATTCGCCGCTGCCAGCAATGACGAACGAACCTAATTCACCGGCCGCCGGCCGTGCGTAGCAGAATGCGAAGAAGCTCGGTTCTGATGGCTTGTCGATCGGCGGGATGACGTTGCTGCGCGCCACGGGATTGTCGTCCGGTGTCTTCATCACGCCCCAGCGCAGCAGGGTGCCGGTATAATGGCGGTTGAAGTCGATGAACCCCTGGTCGGTGAACTGCGCCGGCGACCGCAGTTCGCACGCGCACAGGCCAAGCAACGGCACGCCCAGTTTATTCAGGTAGTTCGCGATCCAGGTAAATCCCGCCGCCAGCGGTATCGGGCGAGCAAACTCCACACGCTCGATCCGATGACCTGGCAGAGCTTCGACACCGCCCGAGGTACTGAAAGGCATACGGCACGTATCGGTAGCCCGCTGCCGGCAGATCAATCGTCGCCATCTGGTTCCCCCGTTCGTCGTTCTGTTCGACGGCATACCACGACCACTCGAGGCCGAATAGAAAAGGGCCTTGAGGTCGCCCTCAAGGCCCTTCGCGATCCGTCCCGGCCGCAGCGGTTAGCTGTTGTTGCGATTCCCCATCAGCTGCAGCAGCAGCATGAACAGGTTGATGAAGTTCAGGTAAAGTGACAATGCGTCATACACGCTGCGCTTCGCCGCACCGTCCGGTCCTTCTGCATAGGCATACTGGACATAGGTGGCCTTGATCCGCTGCGTGTCGTATGCGGTAAGCCCGGTGAACACGACGACGCCAATCACGCTGATGGCGAACTGCAGCGCCGAACTCGCCAGGAAGATGTTGACCAGCCCGGCGATGACAATGCCGAACAGCCCCATCATCAGGAAGCTGCCGAAACGGCTCAGGTCAGCCTTTGTCGTGTAACCATACAGGCTCATCGCGGCGAACGTCGCGGCAGTGATGAAAAACACCCGCACGATCAATTCGCTGGTGTAGATCAGAAAGATGTTGGTGAGGCTGGCGCCCATCGCGGCGCAGAACAGCCAGTACAGCATCTGCGCGGTGGAGCGCGACAGCCGGTTCACCCCCATGCTGAGCACCAGTACGAAGGCCAGCGGCGCAAAGATGGAGATCATCGCCAGCGCCGATGCCGTGTGCCGCGGCCCCACCGGCGTCATCACCACCGGATAGAACGCGTTGATCAGGTCGGTATTGGCGATTGCATAGGCGATGATGCCGGTCAGCAGCAGACCGGAGCTCATCCAGTTGTAGACCCGCAGCATGTAAGCGCGTAGCCCGGCGTCCATGACCACGGCGGTCGTAGCGGCCGATGCTCGCGGGTAGGTCCGATAGTCGGGACTGAAGGCCATGGTGTTCCTTTTTACCTCTCAGGCGGTTTGCCCGTGACATCGCATTTTGGCGATCATCCGGGACGGTTCAAGCCAATTCGGTAATGAAAGCTCGGTAACTCCCAACCGGGCTCCGCCGGCTTTCACTCGTTCCGCAGCAAGGGTGCCGCCTTGGCCCGCAGCGCGGCCGCGGTGCCAGCATAGCCGAACACCAGCATCATGGCGAGAGAGACCGCAAGTGTCGCCGCCAGCGTCCCAGGCAGGAACACCCACTCGATCTCCATGACGTAGCGGACCACGCCGTAGCTGGCCAGCGTCCCCACCGAGGCTGCGATCAACCCCGCGGCCAATCCTAGCACGCTGAACTCCACCAGCCACGCCGCGCGCACCTGGCGGCGCGTCGCGCCGAGCGCCTTCAGGATGACCGCCTCCTGGATCCGCCGCCGCTGCCCGGCGGCAATCGCGCCCACCAGCACCAGGCCGCCGGCGATCAGGGTCAGCGACCCGGTTGCCGCCAGTGCCGCCGCCGCCTGATCCAGCAGCGCCGCCACTTCGGCCAACACGTCCTGCACCCTGATACCGGTGACGTTGGGCAGAGCGTCGGTCACCACCCGCAGGAGGCTACCTTGGTCCCGATCCGCGACGCGCACCGTCGCGATGTGGGTGTGCGGCGCGTGCTGCAGCAGTCCGGGGCTCGCAACCATGGTGAAGTTCAGCGACAGGCTGCGCCAGGCGATGTCGCGTAGGCTCGCAACCCGGAGGTCGATGTCGCGCCCCAGCACGTTGACGCGGATGGTATCACCGACCTTGACACCCCAGCCGCGTGCCAGTCCGGCATCGAACGATATCAGCGGCGGCCCGTCATAATCAGCCGGCCACCACTGCCCGGCGACGATACGCGTGCCCGGCGGAGGCATCGCCGCATAGGTCAGGCCACGGTCACCGCGCAGCGCCCATTGGGTGTCCGGCGTCGCATGCACCCGGTCCGCCGGCACCCCGTTCACCGCCACCACGCGGGCTCGCAGGCTGGGCACCTGTTGCACGTCCTGCACACCCGGTTGGCCGTGCACCAGCCGCTCGAACACCGGCAGTTCCGTGTCCTGGATATCGACGAAGAAGAAGCTCGGCGCATTGGCCGGCAGTTGGTCGAGGATCTCACGCCTGACATTGCCCTCGATCAGCGCCACCGCTGCCAGCGTGGAGAGCCCTAGTCCCAGGGACACCAGCATCAACGAGCTGGCGCTGCCCGGCCGGTAGAGGTTGCCCAAACCGAGCCGTCCCGACGGGCTGCTAAGGTGGCGCCCGGCTCGCGCCGCCAGCATCACCAGCGCCCCCCCCAGCCGGAACAGCACAAGTGTGATCAAGGCCGCCGCACAGAACCACAGCGCGAAGCGCCGATCCGGCGTTGCCACGACGGTCAGGCCGACCAGGGCCGCCGCCACCACGGCATTTATCGCGATCAGCCGTCCCGTCGGCAGCACTCGCTCGGGCAGCAACCAGTCGCGGAACAGCGCGGCGCCTGGGATGCGTGCGGCGCGGCCGAGCGGCCACAGCGAGAAGGCGAGGGCGGTCAGCAGACCATATCCCGCCGCCAGTGCCAGCGGCTCCGGGTAGATCCCCAGTACCGGCGGAACCGGCAACACATCGTGCAGCCACGACGCCAATACCAACGGCGCCGTCGCGCCGGCCAACAGGCCAATCAGGATGCCAGCGGCCGCCAGCGTCAGCACCTGGATCAGGCAGACGCCGAGCACCAGCGCGGACCCAGCGCCGAGGCAACGCAGTGTCGCGATGGTCCGTATCCGGGCGTCCAGCCAGGCGCGCACACCATTCGCCACGCCGATGCCGCCAACCAGCAGCGAGGTCAGCCCCACCAGCGTCATGAACAGGCTCGTCTGGTCGATGAAACGCGTCACGCCGGGCGCGGCGCCGTGCGGGTCGCGGATCCGCCAACCATGGTTGCTGAACTGGGCGCGTAATGCGGCCAGCACAGCCGGCGCGTCCGGCACCACCGCACGCACCGCGTATTGCACCATCGATCCCGGCACGACGAGCCCGGTAGACGCCAACGCATCGCTCGCAATCAGCACGCGCGGACCCAGCAGCAGCGGTGCGGCCACCCGATCCGGCTCGCCGATCAGCGCGCCGCGCACGACGAAGCTCGCGGTGCCCAGCCGCGCCGTGTCGCCGGCATGCAGGCCCAGCCGATCCAGCACCACCTGTTCCGCCACCAGTCCATGATCTGCCAGCAGCTCGCGGAGGGGAGGTGACGCCGCGTTGCCTGCTCGCGTTTCGACCTCGCCTACCAGGGGCCATACCGCATCCACCGCCTTCAACTCGACAAGCTGTCGCTCGCCCGAGGGCGCCACCAGCATCGAACGCATCTGCACCACGTTCGACAGCCGGCCGCCGCGCGCGCGCAGCCAGTCTCGCAGCGTGCCCGGCAGCGGCTGCGAGCCGCTTTCCACCTCGATGTCGCCGCCGAGGATCCGCCGCCCGTCCTCCGCCAATCCGCGGTCGGTCGCGGCGCGCAATGTGCCGACGGCAGCAATCACCGCGACCCCCAGCGCCAGGCACAACAGCACGATCCACAGTCCGCGAACGCCGCCTCGCAGTTCACGCCGCGCCAACCGCAAGGCGAGTCTCATGCCGCGCGCTCGAGCCCCGTCGCTACGATCTGCCCATCCGCCAGATGCACGCGCCGCGAACAGCGTGCCGCCAGATGCGCATCATGGGTGATCAGCATCAGAGTGGTGTCGGTCTCCGCCCGCAGCCGGAACAGCAGTTCCATCACCGCGTCGCCCGTCACCTGGTCCAGGTTGCCGGTCGGCTCATCGGCCAGCAGCAACCGGGGCCGCGGCGCGAACGCGCGCGCCAGCGCCACCCGCTGCTGCTCGCCGCCCGACAACTGACCCGGCAGATGCGTGAGCCGGTGCGTCAGGCCCACGGCGTCGAGCGCCGCCCTGGAACGCTCGCCCGCATCCCGCACCCCCGCCAGTTCCAGCGGCACCGCCACGTTCTCCAGCGCCGTCATTGTCGGGATAAGGTGAAACGCCTGGAACACGATCCCGATTGTGGCGCGCCGCAGCCGGGCCAGAGCGTCCTCGTCCAAGCCCGTGATGCTTTGTCCCGCCAGCAGTATGGTGCCCGAGCTGGCGCGCTCCAGCCCGGCCAGCACCATCAGCAGACTGGTCTTGCCTGAGCCGGACGGCCCGATCATCGCCACCGCCTCGCCGGCCACGATGTCGAGATCGATACCGCGCAGGATGTTGACCGGGCCGGCAGCGGACGGCACCGTCAGATGCAGGTTCCGGACTTGGACAAGCGGCGGCACGATGACTTCCATGGCGGCAGCATATGGCCCCCGCTCACAACCACGGAAAGCCTTGATCCTTCGGCTGCTTCTGTTGGGCCTGCTGGCGATCGCACCCGCTCGCGCCGCCCCGCTGCGTCTGCTGGTGCTCGGCAATTCGCTGTCCGCCGGCTATGGCTTGCCGCACGGCGACGGGTTCGAAATGCAACTTGAAGCGGCACTGCGCGCGCACGGCCTCGACGTGCAGATCGTCGACGGCGCGGTCTCCGGCGACACCACCGCCGGTGGCCTGGCGCGGCTCGACTGGGTCCTGGCCGGCGGCGCCGACGCGGCCATCGTCGAGCTTGGCGCCAATGACGGCCTGCGCGGCGTTGACCCCAAGGTCACCGAAGCCAATCTGGCCACCATTCTCGACCGGCTTCAGGCCAAACACATTCCGATCCTGCTCAGCGGCATGTATGCGATGCCCAATCTCGGCCCCGACTACGCCAACGCCTTTCGCGCCGTATTCGATCGGCTCGCGCAGCGGCCGGGGATCCTTTACGACCCGTTCTTCCTGCAGGATGTCGCCACCATCCCCTCGCTTAACCAGCCCGATGGCATGCATCCCAACGCCGAAGGTGTCCGCCGAAACGTGACCCGCCTGCTGCCGCTGGTGGAGAAGCTGCTCGCCGAGGTGCCGCCGGCATGAGATTGTTCGTTGGCCTCGACCTCCCATCCGATCTCCGCAAGACCGTCGCAGAGCTCGCCTATGCGGGCATTCCGGGTGCTCGTTGGGTGCCGCCGGAGAATTACCACGTCACCCTACGCTTCATCGGCGAGGCGCCACGCTATGTGGCAGAAGAGATCGACCATGCGCTTTCCGCCCTCAAGGCACCGGGCTTTCCATTGACCCTCGCTGGTGTGGGCACCTTCGCCAAAGGCGGCCGTACCCAGTCACTGCACCTTGGCGTCGAGCGCCATCCGCAACTCGACCGCCTGCGGAGTAAGATCGAAACCGCCTTGCAGCGCTGCGGCCTGGAGCCGGAACGCCGCCGTTTCCAGCCACATTTGACGCTGGCGCGGCTCGACAATGCCGCTGAAAGCAACCTCGCCGATTTCGTCCAATCGCACAATCTGTTCCGCGCCGAGCCGGTGCAGATGCAGCATTTCACGCTGTTCAGCTCGCTCTTGGGCAAGGACCAGCCGGTCTATACGCCCGAGATCGAATATCCGCTCGATTAGCTGGACTTAGTTATAGTTGAAGAATCGCCCGCCGGACGTGGTCGGTGCGACATTCGGTCCATAGCTTCCGCTGGTGTCCGGGATGCCCGGATTGCTGATGACGCTGTCATCCAGTGGCGTCGGCGGCGCTGGCGGGCTGGGTCCGGTGATGCCAAGCGAAGCCGGGGAATCCTGGCATCCGACGAGACAGAGCGCGGCCAACAGCGCCAGCAGTCGCATTACGGTTCTCCGGGTCTTTTCTGTTGCTGCGGGGCGGGACGCGGCGCCGGCGCCGCCATCGGGTGGGGCGCCGGTGGCGGCGGTGCTGCCACATGGGGTGCCGGCGGCGGCGGAGCTGCCACACGCGGCGGCGGCGCAACCGCCACTGGCGCCGGCGGTGCGACCGGATGCGGCGCAACCACGGCCGGCGCGGGGGGCGCGATCGGGTGCGGCGCAACCATGGCCGGTGCTGGCGGTGCGACCGGGTGAGGCGCAGCCATGGCCGGTGCTGGGGGTGCGACCGGATGCGGCGCAACCATCGCCGGCGCTGGGGGTGCGACCGGATGTGGCGCAGCCATAGCCGGCGCTGGAGGGGCGACCGGATGTGGCGCCTGTATCGGCGGCGCGATCGGGCGTGGCGCAAGCGCTGCGGGTTCCGGAGCCACCGTATGCGGTGCCGGCGCTGGAGGTGCCACGGGATGCGGCGCCGCCAGCGCCGGAGACGGGGGATGTGCCGCAGCCGGCGGCGGGGTTTCGGCCGGCCGCGCGAATTGCGGCGTGGGACCGGGCTGTGGCGCGGGACGCGGTGGTTGTCCCGGAACCGGCGCCGCGGGCGTCGACATTACCGGTGGCGGCCCGACATGGCCGGGCTGGTTCGGCGGACGCAGCGCGGGCGTGCCCTCAGCCGGATGGGCGAGCGGCGCCGGCGGCGCGCCGGGACCAGGCCCGGCAGGCGGATGGAGCGCGGGCGCTGCCACGCCGGCCGCCGCCGGCGTGCCTGGGGCCGCACCAGCGGGCGTATGAGCTGGCGGGACCGCCCCCGCCGCCGCTGGCACCCCAGGAGTGGGAGCTCCCGGCGGGCGCACCGCGGCGGCGGCAGGTGTTGGATGCTCTGTCGGATTATGCAGCGGCGGGACAAAGGGACGCGCTGCTGCGCCAGCCGCGGCTGGCGTCACCGGGCGAATTGCCGGCCCCGGTGCCACCGGGCGCGGCGTTGCCGGCCCGCCCTGCAAGTTCATCTCTCGTGCGACTGCCGGGGTTACGCCAACTGTCGTCGCCGCGGGGCGTATCGGCTGCGTTCCGATGACCGGACGTGCCTGGGCCAACTGAGCTGGATCAACTCGTTGTGCGGCCTGCCGCACCGGGCGCGATTCGGTCAGCGCCGTCGTCGGCACCACCGTCGCGGCGCCTCGGTTGGCAAAGTTGTTTATGGTCTCGTTGCGATTGATCGTCGTGATGTTGGTCACATTGGTCACGTGCCTGATGTTGACCTGCCGTACGTAGTTCGGGCTTGCATGATACCACGGATGATAGACCTCGCGTGGCCCCAATGGCACCCAGCCGACCCGGCCGCTGGACAGCGCCGCGCCGATGCCGATACCGACCGCCGCGCCCACGCCAAGGAAGGTCACCAGAGCCGGCGCATAGACCGGAGGTCCGGCGACCGCGCCGCCGGGGATCCAGCCCCAGCGCCCGCCGATATGCGCCCAGCGCCCGTAGTGGGACGGCGCGAAGCCCCACGGATTGCTGTCCATCCAGGTCCAGCCCCAGGGTTGCACATACGCCCAACTGCCGTCGCGATAGGGCACCCAGTCCTGCGAAACCTGCGGGTACCAGACGTTGCCGTAATCCGAGGTGTCGGCCCATGTGCCATACGATGACAAATCGTCGCCGCCTGGCATCGCCGCCACCACCGCCGGTGCCGCGACCTGTTGCGGTTGCGGTTGCCGTGGCCGTTCGGCATTCAACATCGCGGTGAGGAATTGATCCGGCTGCGCTGGCCCGACAGTGCCTTGAAATGCGTCGCCGCCGGTTATCGTCGCCGTCTCATTGGCATTGACTGTCAGGTCGACCCCGGGTGCGCTGATCTGCGCGGTGCCCTCGATGACGGTGATCGCCGTTGGGTTCTGCGTATCCCCCGCAACGATCCCGTAGCGCCCGGCTGCCATGTTCACCAAGCCGCGCGGTGTCTGCACCGCATAGGTCTCGTCCGGCGCCGCCGTCCGCACGTGCATATACACTTCGCCCTGAGGCAGCGTGCCCTGGAATGCCGTATCGGTCAGGTTTGCGACGTCCAGTTCGGTGCCCGGCGCCATCACGACGCGCGTCGCCGATAGCTCGATCGTGGCCTGCGCGCCCTGGTCGGTCCAGAACGCATTGCCGGCCGTGACCGGATAGTTCAGCGATGCCGCGTTCCACTCGGTCTCATCTTGCGTGTGGAACGATACCGTGCCGTTGACCTGCGACAATCGCCCGACCCGGGCCGGTGGATCTCCCCCCTGCTGCATCTGCGGCGAGGCGGACATGGGCGGCGGTGGCGGGGCGCCCTGCGCATAAGCCTGTGGAGGCAGTAGCTGCGCGAGCAACACGCTGCTGATCGCGACACTGGCAGTCAGGCGGAAACGTTGAGAATTGGTGCGCATTGCACAGTCCTGGACCGGAGGTCGCTGCGATATCGATTGGCAAGATGGCGAAATGAGGACGTCATGTGTCATTCGATTGCCGTCCTCAAGCCATCAATCCGCCGCTATGCGCACCAACCTAGCCCGCACTGGTTAGGAGATTGTGATGTCGCGCATCTTCCGGTCACGCAAATTGCTGCCGCTTGCCGCGCTCGCGTTGGCGACGTTGCTGGGTGGCTGCTACGCCTATCCGGCCTACCCCGGTTATGGCTACGGCGGCGGCGGCTATTACGGTGGTGGTCCCTACTACGGCGGACCTGTTGTCGCTTATGGCGGTGGCTGGGGCTGGCGCGGCGGCGGGTGGCATGAAGGCGGATGGCGCCACTACTGAACGGCGCTATAGCGCCGCCTGATCCAGCCGCAGGATTGCCCGGGCGCAGGCTTGCGCCCGAGGCACCAGGCTGTCGATGCGCAGGAATTCGTCCGGACTGTGCGCCTTGCCGCCCACCGGTCCGACCGCGCATATCGTCGGTGTTCCGACACCTGCGGTGAAGCCTAAATCGGCACAGCCGCCGGCGAACTCGCCCGCGGTCTTGAAACCGGTATCCGCCGCCGACTGCACATACAGTTCGAATAGCCGCTTGGCCGTCGCCGATTGCACCATCGGCAGGAACTCTCCACGCACTTCCAGTTCGCTTCTGGTGCCCGGCACGTAGCTGCGCTCGATGATTGACCCGATGCGCGCCATGACATCCTCGCGATCCGCCGGATCGATGTAGCGCAGGTCGATCTGGCCTTCCGCCCACGGCGCCACCGTATTCACACTCTGTCCGCCGCTCACCAGCCCGATATTGATCGTGATACCGCGTTCCAGATCGGTCAGCGCGTGCAGTGCCTGGACCTTGCGTGCCAATTCCTCGATCGCGCTGATGCCTTCCGTGAACGCGCCACCGGAATGCGCCGCCTTGCCGGTAACACGGAATATCATGAAGACGCCGCCCTTGCGGCCGGTGACCACATTGCCAGAGACGCGCCCGGGCTCGCTGTTGAACACCACGCGGGCGCGGCGTGCTTCCGCCTCGATCACGGCACGGCCTTCCGGACTGCCGATTTCCTCGTCGCCGGTGAACAAGCCGACAAGCGGCGCCGGCGATCCACCGAATTTGGCGAAGGCGGCGAGCACGAAGCAGTTCATCACCAGCCCTGCCTTCATGTCGGCAACACCGGGCCCGTACGCGACCCCATCGCGAATGGTGAATGGCCGGCGTGATACTTCGCCGTCCGGAAATACCGTGTCGCGATGTCCCATCAACACGACGTTGCCGCCGGCATTGCCCGCCGGTCCGTCCCATGGGACCGCGGCGCGCACTGTGTCGCCGTGCTTCTGCTGTTTCGCGATTTCCACCGGGATATTGTTCGCCGCCATGAAACGCTGCACCACCGCGCCGACGGCGTCGATGCCAGGCTTGTTGTAGCTGCCGCTGTCGATATCGACCATCTCGCGCAGCAGTGCGACCATCGCATCATGCTGTGTTGCCAGCCATTCGGTGATCTGCTGCTCGCTCATGGTTTTCCTCGGGGTTTGCCCTGCGTGCTAGTCCTTGTCGGGTCAGCCGGCAAGGAACCGCAGCACCACATCGCAGAATCTCACCGGGTCCTGCTCGAACATGAAATGCGTGGCATCCGGAATGATTTCCACCTGCGCGCCACGCACGTGCGCGGCCAGCGCGCGCAGCACCGTCGGCAGAAGGCCCTTGGTATCCGCCCCGCCGATGAACAATGTCGGCATGCCGATTGCTTCGGCATCGGCGCGCGAGAACGGCTGCCGCTGCTCGTTGATCTGTCCCAGCAACGTGTACGCATTGTCGCGCCAGGTCTGTCGCACCGTCGGCGGCACGCTGTTCCAGTCGTCGCCCACCAGCGCGGCGAACATCGCAAGCCCGGCGTCGACATCGCCTGACCGCATGGCGTCGGCCGCCGCGAGATAGCGTGTCGCGAACGATGCAGGCACCACCGCATCCGGCGCGCGCAACGTTGCATCGAGGTCCCCGCCCGGCTCAGCCAGCACCAACCGCCGCACCAGCGCCGGCCGCTGCTGTGCCACGCGGAACGCGATATGCCCGCCGCGCGAATGTCCCATAAGTGCGACGGGACCCACGCCCAGCGCCTCGATCAATCCGATAACGTCGGCGACATGCTGCGCGATCGTGTAGTCGCCGCCCTTGCCATCCCAGTGTTCCGGAAAGAAATGCCGCAGGCTCGGCACGATCAAACGATGGCGCTTCGACAGCGGCCCAAGGACTGGCGACCATACGCGGAAGTCGCCCATTGAGCCGTGCACGCAAACCAGCGGCGTGCCGCTGCCCAGCGCAATGTAGGCCATGTCGTAACCGTTGACCCGATGTTGCAGCATGCGTTGCGCCCTCCCACCGCCGCGACCATCGCTCGTGGCGCCGCGGGCGCGCAAGGCCGCGTTACGGCGCGCGATGTTGCGCCGCCGCCTGCCGCCAGCGGCGCGCGACCCTCGCAGTGACAGCGGATTGCTACAACTATTACTCTTCGCTTACAGCATTCACATCACGCTGTTGCACTGCCGCGCTATGGTCCCTTCAGAGTAAGCCGGGGGAGGCAGCCAATGACCAGCCGACAGCTCAGCTACGCCCATGGCGGTCGCGAAACACCGCTGATCTACCAGACGATCGGCGCGCGCTTCGACGAGGCCGCCGCACTCTGGCCCGACCGCGAGGCCTTCGTCGTGTGCGACCAGGGTGTCCGCCTGACCTTCGCCGAGATGAAGCGTGAGGTGGACCGGCTTGCCGCCGGCCTGCTGTCGCTCGGCCTGCAGCCAGGCGACCGTATCGGCATCTGGTCGCCCAACAACGCCGCCTGGGTGCTGACGCAGTATGCCACGGCGAAGGCGGGGCTGATCCTGGTCAACATCAATCCCGCCTATCGCGTCGCCGAACTCGAATACGCGCTGAACAAGGTGGAGTGCCGCGCGCTGATCACTGCCGACCGGTTCAAGACCAGCGATTATCTCGGCATGCTGCGCGAACTGGCGCCCGAGATCGGCACCTGTGCACCCGGCGAATTGCAAGCGGAACGCCTGCCGCATCTGCGGCTGCTGATCCACCTCGGCGATGCCGACGAACCGGGGTTCCTCACGTTCGACGCGGTGCAGCGTTGCGGTGGCCCCGCGCAATTCGCGCGGCTGGAGGAACTGGCGACGACATTGCAGCCGGATGATCCGATCAACATCCAGTTCACCTCTGGCACCACCGGTTCGCCGAAGGCTGCAACGTTGACGCACCACAACATCCTGAACAATGCGTATTTCCAAGGCCTGCGCATGGAGGTTGTCGAACGCGATCGCTTTTGCATGCCTCTGCCGCTGTACCATTGCGGCGGCATGGTGAATGGCAGCCTGATCGGCATGGTGCATGGGGTGACCGTGGTCTACCCCGGCGAGGGTTTCGACACGCTCGCCATGCTGCAAGCACTGCAGAATGAGCGCTGCAGTGTTATGGGCGCAGTGCCGACAGTGTTCATCGCCATGTTGAATCATCCGGAATTTTCCCGGTTTGACTTGAGCAGACTCCGCAAGGGTTGGATCGGGGGTGCGCCATGTCCTGTGGAGATCATGCGTCGTTTACTCGATGAAGTCGGGATGAGTGGCGTCACCATCATATATGGCATGACCGAAACTTCGCCGGTCAGCACGCAGACTTCGAGCGACGACACCATCGAGCGGCGTGTAACGACGGTCGGGCGGGTCCATCCGCATGTGGAGATCAAAATCGTCGATGTGGAAGGGCGGACAGTGCAACGTGGCGTTCAGGGTGAAATATGTACCCGTGGCTATTCGGTGATGCGGGGCTATTGGAACGGTGCCGAGCAGACTGCCGAGTCGATCGATCCGGCTCACTGGATGCACACCGGCGATCTGGGAACAATGGACGAGCACGGCTATCTGGCCATCACTGGCCGCAGCAAGGATATGGTGATCCGTGGTGGCGAGAATATTTATCCGCGGGAGATCGAGGAGTTTCTCTACGGTCATCCGGCAATTGCCGATGTGCAGGCGTTCGGCGTGCCAGATACGTATTATGGCGAGGAACTATGCGCATGGATCAAATTGAAACCAGGGGCAGTCGTGACAGAGGATGAGATCAAGGCGTTCTGCCGCGGCCGCATCACGCACTTCAAGATCCCTCGCCACATCCGGTTCGTCGACGACTATCCGATGACCGTCACCGGCAAAGTGCAGAAGTTCGTGATGCGGGAGATGATGATCAGCGAACTCGCATCGATGCAGCAGAACGCCGCCTGAAACGGCGTTACTGCGGAAACCCTGCCACACCAAGTGTCGCCACCAGCGCGTCGCGTGCCGGGCCGGGCTTGTGCAGTCGTGCCTCGCGCGTGATGTTGTAGCGCGGAATGCATGCAAGCAACTGCGCAACCGCTGATTTGGCCTCGTCTCTCCGATCAAGCATGGCCAGCGCACCAGCCAAAGGGATCGAGGCGAAGACCCAATGCGGCGCGCTGCAGAGTGATTTGCGTGCCCAGCCTATCGCCTCCTCATGCCGGCCAAGCATGACGCAGGCATAGGCCAACCCCGAGTCCAAGATGAAACGCTTGGTATCGATCGGATTGAGTCTCGTGCCGCGCAAGAAATACACCATCGCCGTGTCGGGATCGCCAGCGTAAATCCGCGCCCAGCCACCAAATTGCAGGGCGATCGGTACTGTTTGGATTGAGCGCCAGCGCCTGTTCGGTCAGCGACAATGATAGGTCGTACTCGTCGCTCAGGTAGCCGAGCGAATGACCCGACATTGCAAGTACAGTTGGATCGCCTGCTCCCAATCGCGCGCCCGTCTTCGCCATTTCTATGCCAACGCGACAGTCGGACCGCGAGTTTTCACTCCAGCCTTGTGCGATACGATAGAGACAGCATTGCGCGGCCAGGCCATAGGGAGGTGCGAAGTCCGGATCGCTCGCAATCGCGCTGCGCAGAAGGCCCATTGTCGCGTCGTTCTCCTCGCGCGACTCAGTGTAGTATCGCGCCATGCCACGCAGAAAGCAGTCGTACGCTGTGGGATTGGTCGGCCGATGCCGTGCGGCCCGCACAAGTTCAGCATCCCGCAATTGCGGTTCAATCGCGCCCACCACGCTGGCGGTGATCTCATCCTGCAGGTCGAAGATGTTCGCAATCACACCGTCGAACCGATCGGCCCAGACATGCGCGCCGGTTTCCGTCTCAACCAGCTGCGCGGTAATGCGCACTCGCTCGTCCGCCTTGCGCACGCTGCCCTCCAGCACGTAGCGCACGCCCAGCTCGCGCCCCACCTGTTTCACATCGACCGCACGGCCCTTGTAAGTGAAGCTCGAGTTGCGCGCGATGACGAAGAACCAGCGCACGCGCGATAAGGCAGTGGTGATTTCCTCGACCATGCCGTCGGCGAAATAGTCCTGTTCGGGATCGCCGCTCAGATTGGCAAACGGCAACACCGCAAGCGACGGCCGATCCAGCTCAACGCCCGCCTCGACCGCTGCCCGAGCGGCCCGCGACCTTGGCATCGGACGCTCGGCGAATCTGTAGCCAACACCAGGCACAGTCACGATCAGGCGCGGGTTCTTTGGATTGGGCTCGATCTTGCGCCGCAGCCGTCCGACCAGCACATCGACGCTACGGTCGAACGCCTCGGCCTCACGCCCCGCCACCGCTTGCAGCAGATGCTCGCGCGACAGCGCTCGCCCCGCTCCCCGCACGAATGCATCCAGCAGACCAAATTCCGAAGGCGTCAGCGCAAGGTCGTTGCCGCTTGCATCGGTCAGGGTTCGTGCCTCGAAGTCGAGCGTCAATCCCGCGAACACCACCCGTGCAGGTGCTCGCTGCCGCGCATCGCCGTCGGGGACCTCGTCCTGCAACGTCTCTGCCTCGAGATCTATCAGGGATGAAACCTATCCTATTCGGCAACCGCACTCCAGCCAGCGGCTTCTTCCCGCGGACAAGGCGTGCTACCGCTGAGTAAGAACTGGCGCCCAATATAACGGGCACAGCCAGGGAGCAGGGAATGCCCGAGGTCACCTACATCGAATTCAACGGCACGATACACACCGTCGATGTCCCGCTCGGCACTTCGCTGATGCGCGGCGCGGTGGATAACGACATCCCCGGGATCGATGCCGACTGCGGCGGTGAGTGCGCCTGCGCCACCTGCCACGTTTATGTCGATGCAGCGTGGCTCGATACAACCGGCCTGCCCGAACCTGGATCGCAGGAAGCTGCTATGCTGAGTTTTGCCGCGGTAGCGCAGCCGAACTCGCGTCTGGCCTGCCAGATTCCGATGCGCCCGGAACTCGACGGGCTGGTGGTGCGCATGCCAGAGGGCCAGCACTGACGCCGCTAAGGCTCAGGTCCCCGCCACTTCCAGCACACGCGCCGCCCGCAGCACCAGATCATCGCGGTACTGCGCCGCCGCAAGTTGCACGGCATTCGGCAACCCGTTCTCTCGTGTGCCGAGCGGCACGCTGATCGCCGGTTGCCGCGTGATATTGAAGGTGAACGTCCACGGCGCCCACTCGGTGTGCAGCGCGGTCACCGGATCGGCCAGCGCGGCATCGGCCAGTGGCGGCCCTGCTGGTACAGTGGGACACAGCACCAGATCGAATCGTTGATGCAGCCGCGCCATCGCGTGGCCTGCCGCGGCACGCATCGATTCCGCGTCGAGGAATTCCACCGCCGTCATGCCGCCAAGCGTGCGCGCGACTTCGATTATTCCCGGATCGAGCAGCGCGCGTTTCTCCTCCGGTGTTGTCGCGACCAGGCGCGCCAGTGTCGCACCCCACACGCGCGCGAACGCCACGTGCATGTCCGGCAATGCCGGCTCTGCTTCGTCGACGACAGCGCCCGCTTCACTCAGCAGTGCCGCGGCACGTTCGACCGCGGCGACGCTGTCCGCGTCGGCCGGTGCATCGAAGCCCGGCCGCCGCAGCACGCCAACCTGCAGGCCTGCCACGCCATCCTCGATACCCGCTAGCCAGTCGCGTCCTTCATCCGGCACGCAGAACGGGTCACGCACGTCGTAATGCGCCATCGCGGTGAACATCATCGCCGCATCGCGCACCGAACGCGTCATCGGCCCGAGGCAGGACACGCCTGGAAACGCGCTCGCCGGCCACAGCGGTACGCGTCCCAATGTCGGCTTCAATCCCACCAGTCCGCACCACGCCGCAGGAATGCGGATCGAGCCACCGGCGTCGGTGCCGATATGCAGCGGCCCGAATCCCGCTGCACCGGCCGCCCCGGCGCCCGATGATGAACCTCCGGTCGTATATTCGGTGTTGTGCGGATTGCGCGTGATGCCGTGCAGCGGGCAATCGCCCGGCGACTTCCAGCCGAACTCAGTCGTCGTGGTCTTGCCAACGATCACCGCGCCCGCCGCCTTCAGTCCTGCCACAGCCGGTGCATCGTCTGCCACAGGTGCCGTGTCGGTGATGCGGCTGCCGCGCCGCGTCGGCAATCCGGCGACATCGACCAGGTCCTTCACCGTGCACGGCACGCCATCAAGCGCGCCGATCGGCCGCCCGATGCGCCAGCGCATTTCGCTCTCGGTCGCCGATTCGATCGCGCGCGGGTTCAGCACCGCGAACGCGTTCAGCATCGGATTGAGTTGTGCGATGCGTTCGGTCACTGCCTGCAGCACGTCCACCGGGCTCAGCATCCGGCGTGCGTACAGCGCCAGCATCTCCTCTGCGCTCAGCAGTGCGGCGTCGGCATCAGGCATGACGGGTTTCCTGTTTGCTGTGTGACGCCTAGCATACCTTTGCTGCGGCTGAGCGGGGGAGGGCGAAGAAAAAATGTCCGGCAGTGCATTTACCTGGGGTGCGGCCAGCGGTGGCTCGTGGAGCGCGTCTGGGAATTGGATCCAAGGGAGCACAACGGCGATCCAGGCGCCTGGATCGCTCGATTTTGCCCAATTCCAAGCATTCTCCGGCACGGTCACCGGTAGCGTCGGCGCGGCTCTTCTCGACGTCGGTCCTGCCAGTACGCTCGTCCTCGATGGCAGCGGTTTCTTCAGCAACATCAACATCGGCCAGGACTTCGACTTCAACACCGGCGTGGCAACCCTGACCATTGCATCGGGTGACGTCGTCTCTGCCACGATGCTGGACGTCGGCAGTGTCGGTGGCGGCGGTGGCACTCTGGTCGCCGATGGAACCTTCACCACGACCGGCGGCATCGAACTTGGTTCCCCAGGCTTCGCCGCGACGATACAGGTGGGCTCCGCCGGCGAGGTGCAGGATTCCGGCAGCAACCTCACAATGGACAACGGTGGTCTGATCGCAGTCGCTTCCTCGGGCGAGATGATACTGGGCAGCATTGGCGTGGCTGGTGCCTTTGCGATCAACAGCGGTCACGTGTTCACCGGCGTCGGCACGATCGCCGCGAACGTTGTGGACAACGGATCGCTCGCCACCGACAATTCCGGCAATCCACTGAATGTCCTTGCAATCACCGGTGGCGTCACCGGGTCCGGCAGTCTCGCCGCGGTGCAGGAGCTCGATATCGGCGGCGCCATCGGCAGCGGCATCAACGTCTCGCTGTTTGGCAATGGCGGTTCCAACGCAGGCCTGCTGCGCCTGGCGCAGCCGACGCTCGACGCGGGCACGCTGGTAACGATGTCGACCAACAGCACGATCGCTCTCAGCGGGCTCAGTTTCGACAGCGCCGTCTGGTCGCCAGGATTCCTGACCATGACCGGATCGTCCGCGACACTGACGCTGGCGACTTCGGGCGATCATTCGCACCAGGCCTTCATCGCGCGTCCCGACGCGATTTCCGGCACCGATATCGTCGTCGTTGCGTGCTTTGCCGCCGGCACGCGCATCAGCACCGAAACCGGCAAAGTGCCCGTCGAGCTATTGTGCATGGGCGATCGCGTGAAGGTGGCTTCGGGCGACCCTGCCCAACCTATCGTTTGGCTCGGCCACCGGACCGTTGACTGCTCACGTCATCCACAACCGAACAAGGTCTGGCCTGTGCGCATCATGGCGCATGCTTTCGGACCGGAACTCCCTGCGCGGGATCTCTGGCTGTCGCCCGATCATGCGCTGTTCCTCGATGCCGTGCTGATACCGGCAAGGTATCTGATCAACGGCCGCACCATCGCGCAGGTGCCGATGAATTCAGTGACCTACTACCATTTGGAACTGCCGAGACATTCGGGTACTGCTGGCGGAAGGACTGCCGGCGGAGAGCTATCTCGACACCGGTGACCGCGCCAGCTTCACCAACGCTGGCGCCGTCGTGCAGCTGCATCCCGACTTCGCCGAGCGGCAGCGGGAGGCCAATGGCTGTGCGCCGATTGTCATTGCCGGTCCCGTGCTCGCGGCGGTACGCCGCCGCATCGCAGCGGCAGCACCGGCTGCGCGGCAATTTCCGGCAGCAAAGGTTCTGCGTGGGTAAGCGCCAGATACACGTAAGCTCAGGAATGATTGCGACACTTCTATTACACCTCTGAGTATATCGTCGAAAATCGGCAAGCTGTTATCGAAGGAACGCAAATACTCTCCGTGCATCGCGCGGCCTATGTGCGGCGTGGCTGGAAGAGGGAAGAGCCAATGCGTAAGAGTTTTTTTGTCGCTGTCGCGCTGCTGGCTGCCGGTACTGGCAGCGCTCTGGCTGACGGCGGCGGCAGTAACGGAAACACGCCACCGCCTGCCGCGTCGCCGTTCGTCATCTGGGAACTTCAGGGCAGTGAAGGCAAACCCTTCACTCCAATGCCGCAGCTTCAGCAGATGGGCAGGATGGGATTATCCTACCACAATGATGCGACGCCGGTACAGTCCGCCACCGTACCGCCGCCACTGGTTGGCAGCGTGACGCCGCCACAAACCGGCAGCACGGTGAACTGAGCCATAAGCGGGGGGCCGTCACACCGGCCCCCTTTCGCTGTCCGCGCACACCGCGCACCATGCGCCTCCCATTCACGCGGAGGCCGCCATGAACGACCAACCCCAACCGCAGGAACAGCCCTGGCAATGGTCCGAGGCGAAGTGGCGGAGCATCGTCAATCGTGCTCGTGCCGGCCGCAGCCTTAAGCCAAAAGCGTGGCCCGACGGCGCGCGCTGTGCCGTGGCGATCAGCTTCGATGCGGATCACGAGACCATTCCGCTGCGTGACGCCGACGAGAGTCCGATGCGCATCAGCCAGGGACAGTACGGCAATCGTCAGGCCACGCCGCGCATCCGCGCTCTGCTTCAGCGCGAGGCGGTTCCGGCGACATTCTTCTATCCTGCGGTATCAGCCCTGCTGCATCGCGAGGAGGTGCGCGCCATCGCCGATGACGGGCATGAAATCGGCATACATTCATGGATACACGAGGCGAATACATCATTGCCGCGCGATGCCGAACGCGACCTCACGTTCCGTGCCGCCGAAACACTCGCCGGTATTTCCGGCCGCGACCCCGTCGGCATGCGCACCGCGAGTTGGGATTTTTCCGTCAACACACTCGACATCGTGCGCGAACTTGGGTTGCTGTACGACAGCTCGCTGATGGCGGACGACGATCCTTACGAAATCATGGACGCAGGCGAACCAACAGGGATTGTCGAACTGCCGCCCGAATGGATCCGTGACGACGCGGTGTACTATAACTTCGTGCGGTTCTCCGCGCTGCGTCCCTACACGCCGCCCTCCGCTGTCGAGGAGATCTTCACCGCGGAGTTCGATGGCGCTTATGACGAGGGTGGCATGTTCCTGCTCACCATGCATCCGCACATAACCGGCCATCGTTCGCGAATGCCGGTGCTGGAGCGCTTGATCAAGCACATCAAGGCACGCGGCCGGTGCTGGTTCGCCACGCACGAGCAGATCGCGCGTTGGTGCAAGGACAACGCCTAGCTCGGCCGACCCTCGGGCCGTATACACAAGCAACCCTGACCAGCGGCTTGCGCGCTCCCGCCACCCCGTTATAGTCGGCAGCGTGGAGGAACCGTTCGTGCCTCGTCGCTTAGCGAAGGAGATCGGTCATGGTTGCTTCCGTGCCTCTGCTCAGCCGTCGCACCGCCGTCACCCTGGGTGCATCTTTAGCCGCCTCGGCGGCATTCCCCCGTGCACACGCCGCAGACAAAACCTTCCGCATCGGATTGAACCTTCCCTTCACCGGTGGTGAATCCGAAGGCGCCGCCGAGATAAGAAACGGCGTCATGCTCGCGGTCGATGCGGTCAACGCCAAGGGCGGCGCCGCAGGCTACAAACTTGAAGTCGTGCTGATGGACGACGGCACGTCCACCGCCGGCGGTTATGATCCCGGTCAGGCCGCGACCAACGCACGCAAGATGGTTACAGATCCAACCATCCTCGCGGCACTCGGTCCCTACAACAGCGGTTCAGGCAAGGCGATGTCGCCAATCCTCAGCGCCGGCAGCCTGGCGATCATCACGGCAAGCTCGACCAACCCCGACATCACCGATCCAAAGTTCGCCCAGGTCTATCGCCCCGCCGGTCCGGCGATCTACTTCCGCACCGTCACCACCGATGCGTTCCAAGGCCCCAACATGGCGAACTACTACGCCGAGGTGCTGAAGACGCCGAACGTCTTCGTGCTCGACGATTCCGGCGCCTATGGTGTCGGCATCGCCGATACGTTCCAGGCACAGGCGGAAAAGAAGGGCATCAAGGTGCTCGGACGCGACCGCGTCGATCCGAAGACCGCCGACTACTCGCCTGTGCTTACCAAGATCAAGTCGCTCGGTGCCGCGTCACTATACTACGGCGGCAGCGCGGAGGCCGGCATCAAAGTCGTCAAGCAGTCCTATGATGTGATTCCGCACATCATCAAAGGTGGCGGCGACGGCGTCTACGAACCGGAGATCCTCATCGGTGGCGGCTTCCCCGCGGCCGAAGGCTGGTACGCCACCATCGCCGCCCCGCATCTGCTGGACGATCCGAAGGCCGCCGACTGGGTCAAGAGCTACGTTGCGCGCTACAACAAGCAGCCGAATGACTACTGCATCACGGCATACGACGCCGCTCTGGTGATTGCCGACGCGATCGAACGCGTTGCCGCATCAGGCAAGCCGATGACCCGCGCCGCGATGCGCGACGCGATCGAGGCCACGAAGATGGAGTTGCTTCAGGGCACCATCTCGTTCGACAAGAATGGCGACCTGGCATCGCGCGTGATCAGCGTGTTCCAGATCAAGCGCGACACCGGCTTCCCGCCCGAGGATATGGCGCACCAGTTCAAATACGTCGGCGTCGCGCCGGAGGTGTGAACCTCCGGCTACGCCTGCGCCACCGCGCCTGACCAAGGTGACGCCGCATCGCTGATGCCGGTGCGCGTGCCGTCCGCTGTCTGCACGATGACGTTCGGGCAGGCAAAGTTGATCGGCACCGCGTTGTGCTCCACCACTTCCAGCGTTCCATCCGCCGCCAACACATCAAGGATCGCGCCGTCGAGGCGCACATCCGCCGTCACCTTGTCCACACTGGATACGTCGATGCGCGGATGATGTGCTGCCTTATCGACGTCCATGCCGAAGTCCGCGATGAACGTCATGAGCTGGAACACCGATGCCATGATGCGCCGTCCGCCCGACGCACCGGCGGCGAGGAACGGCCGTCCATTCTCCGCCAGAATGATCGGCAGCATGTTGCACAGCGGACGCTTGCCAGGTGCGATGCCGTTCGGCGTGCCCGGCCGTGGATCGAACCACATCATGCCGTTGTTCAGCAGCACGCCTGATTGCGGCAGCAGCACCCGGCTGCCGAACGACGACATCAGCGTCGTGGTCAACGCCACCGTGTTACCCTCGGCATCGCAGGCTGTCAGATGCGTGGTGCAGCTTTCGGCCGCCAGCGGCTCCGACTCACCCAGCCCCGCCAAACGCTCCGCGTAGGCCGCCTTCATCACGCGCGCCAGCGCACGATACCACGCGGCCGACGGTTCGGCGCCGCCATAGGGTGCGTCCGCCATGCCTTCCAGCACGCGCTTCAATGTCGGTGCCGCGGTCAGGCCACCGGTGAGTTGCAGCGTGCGTCCCCGCCAGCCGATCTCTTCCGCCGGCCAGGTGCGAACCTGGCAGTTGCGCAGGTCATCCAACGACAGCACCCCGCCCAGCTTCTGGGTGTCGGCCGCCACAGACGCCGCGACGTCGCCCTCGTAGAAGTCGCGCAGACCTGCCTTGCCAAGCCGCTCCAGCGTATCCGCCAGATTGCCCTGGCGGATGAAGCCTGGCTTGCCCTGGTACGGTGGTACCGGCGGCAATCCGTCCGGCAGATAGACCGCCGACGTGGTGGGATATAACCGGATGCCCGCGCCCGAGGTCGCGACCTTCAGTGCGGTGTACCAGTCTTGCGGCAGCCCGCGCTTCGCCAGCGCGATCGCCGGCGCGATCACTTCGGACAGCGGCAGCCGGCCCCATTGCCGGTGCATATACTCATAACCCGCGACGGCGGCAGGAATTGCCACCGAGAGCGGGCCGTGGATGTTGATGTCGCCCTCGACCTCCGGCCAGGCGAACAGATCCGTCGTCATCCTCCCGGTCAGCTTGTAGGTGGCGGGGTTGGTCGCGCCCGGCGCACGCGGGCCGTAATCCACCACTTCGGCCCGCTTCTGCCCGGCGCGGTGCACCAACGCGAAGCCGATACCGCCGAGCCCCGAGTTCCACGGCTCGTGCGAAGCCAGCGCCAGCGCGGTCGCTACTGCCGCGTCGAACGCGTTGCCACCCGCATCCAGCACCGCCACGCCGGCTTCCGCCGCACCTTTCGCCTGCGACACCACCATGCCGCGCCGCCCCTTCGCCGAGGGCTTGCTCAGACGCCAATGCTGCGTCACGTGGGGAGGCGGGGTGTACTGCATAGCGATCTCCTTCAGGCCGGTATCTCACCGGCGGCCACCATAGAGGGGCGCGTCCAATGTTGGGAATGGTCCTGCTGGTCATCGCAGCACTGTTGTGGATCGGCGTGCATGTCGGCATCTCCGGCACGCGCCTGCGCGACCGGCTGGTACGGCGGATCGGCGAGCGGCCGTTCCGCGGCCTGTTCTCGCTGCTGTCGATCGCCACGCTGCTTCTGCTCATCGGCGCCTGGACCTTCATGTGGACGACGCCGCTGTGGTTCGCGCCGATGTGGCTGCGTTGGATTCTGGTGTTCGTGATGCTGCCGGCATTCGTGCTGTTCGTCAGCTCGCTGACCCAGCCCAACCAGACCATGATCGGCGCCACCGGCGGGCCGCCGCGCGGCATCCATCGCGTGACGCGCCATCCGATGCTGTGGTCATTCGCACTGTGGGCGGCGGTGCACATCATTGGTGCTGGCGACAGTGGCGCTTTGGTGTTCTTCGGAGCCTTCCTGGTGACCGCATTGGCCGGCATGCCATCGATCGACGCCAAGCTGGCACGGCGCGATCCGGCCGCGTGGCAGGCGCTGTCCGCCGTCACCTCGATCGTGCCATTTGCCGCGATCGCGCAAGGCCGCAACCGCTTTGTGCTGCGCGAGATCGGCGTGTTGCCGCCGCTCATTGGCGTGGTGGTTTGGGCGATGGTTCTGCACTTCCATGCTTCGCTGTTCGGCTACGCGCCGGTTGCCATGTGAGCAGCGTTGGCGGAACGTGCCACGGACAGCACGAGAGTCCCGATGTACCTGAACCGCTTCGCCGACACAGCCGATCCGCTCGACATGACGCAAACCGATGAGTTTCGTTCGCTGCTGACCAGCGCCGCCGATCTCGGCATTTCGCATGCACCGACGGTGCCGTATCGCTCGCACAACATCGTGCTGCGCCAGTTGCGCTTCCATTTCCTCGAATGGGGCGCGCCGGATGCGCCGCCCATTGTGCTGCTGCATGGCGGCCATCAGTCGGCGCACTCCTGGGACCTGGTGAGCCTGCATCTCGCTCAGCGTTACCGTGTGCTGGCGCTAGACCAGCGTGGCCATGGCGACACTGAATGGGCGCGCGATGTCGCCTATTCAAACCACGAGATGTCGCTCGACGCCGAGGCCTTCATCACTGCGCTGCGCCTCGATCGTCCGGTGCTGATCGGTCACTCGATGGGCGGCCGCAATGCGATGTTGCTCACCCGCCGCAATCAATCGGTGCTGGGCGCGCTGGTCATTGTCGATGTCGGACCCGAGTTGTCGGATCGGGGCCGCGCGGTGATCGCCGGTTTCGTCCGCGACAACGAGGAGTTCGACGACCTGGATCACTTCGTGCGCAATGTGCAGCAATACGATCCCTACCGCTCGCGCGAGCATATCGAACGCACGGTGAAGTACAACATGCTGCAACGCGCCGATGGCAAGTTCGTCAGCAAGTGCGACGCGAATCCGCGCCGCCTCGGCATCGTGCGCGGCACTGGTCCGCAGGAGAACATCACGCTCGACGAAGCGCGCGCGTTTGATCTGCCGGTGCTGCTGGTCCGTGGCGCCGACTCGCGCATCCTGACCGCCGAAGCCGCGGAGCGCTTTCGCGACGCACTGCCGCGCGGCACGCTGGTGACGGTCCCTGACTGCGGGCACAACGTGCATGGCCAGAACACGAAGGGGTTCCTCGCTGCCATCAATGGCTTCATCGAAACGGCACGACCCTAGTGTCATTGCGAGGAGCATAGCGGCGAAACGAACCATGTCGGTCGCGTTAAACCGCCCTTAACCCTGCCGCCCTCCCATGTGTTATGGACGAGGGTCTGCTCCAAGCGCCGCAGCAGAAGCGGCGCAATATCATCGGTCGTCTCTGGCGCTGGTGTCTGACGCCGAGCGTCAAGCTTGGCTCCGGTCTGCTGCTTCTCATCGGCATTGGCGGCGGGATCATCCTATGGGGCGGTTTCAATACCGTCCTCGAAGCCACCAATTCGCTCACCTTCTGCACCGCCTGCCATGTCATGCGCGACACGGTGTACCAGGAGTACAAGCAGTCGGTGCACTACAGCAACGCGTCCGGCGTGCGCGCGATCTGCTCCGATTGCCACGTGCCGCACGCCTGGATCCCCAAGCTTATCCGCAAGGTCCAGGCGACCGGCGAACTCTACCACTTTGCCATCGGCACCATCTCCACACCGGAAAAATTCGAGGCGCATCGGCTGGAACTCGCGCAGTCAGTCTGGGCCAGCATGGCCTCGACCAACTCGCGCGAATGCCGCAACTGCCACTCCTTCGAGGCGATGGACTTCCACAAGCAGCGGCCCGAGGCGCGGGCACAGATGCCGAAGGCCTGGGCGGCCGGCGAAACCTGCATCTCCTGCCACAAGGGCATCGCGCATCACCTGCCCGATATGTCGAAGGGCTATAAGGCGCTCTACAGCCAGTTGCGCAGCGACGCCGCCACGCTGAACCCCAAATCAGGCGATACGCTCTATGCGCTGTCCACCCGCCCGCTTTTCCTGGCGCGCCCCGACGCTTCCAACGATGCACCCGGTGACGGCCGTCTGCTCGTCGGTTCCGAAGTACACGTGCTGGCGCGGGACGGTGATTGGCTGCAGGTGCGCATCGACGGCTGGCAGCAGCAGGATGCGGAACGCGCGTTCTATGCGCTGCAGGGCCAACGCATCCTCACCGCTGCGCTGACTACCGATGCCACGCAGCACGTCCAGCGCCAGGACACTGTTAACGATAAAGCAACAGATCTGGTTTGGTATCGCGGCGCGCTCACCGCATGGATCGCACGCGAGGGTATGATGGCGGATCGCGGCAAGCTTTGGGACTACGGCGCCGAGATGTATGGCGCTACCTGCGGCAGTTGCCACGCCCTGCAACCGCCCGAGCATTTCCTCGCCAATCAATGGATCGGCAACCTCAACGCGATGCAGCGCTTCATCTCGCTGGACGATGACCAATTCCGCTTACTGCAGAAATACCTGCAGTTCCATGCCCAGGACACCGGTGCCGCGCATGGATGAACTGCCGCTGTTGTGTGAATTCCTGGCGCGTGTGTTTGCCTCGCCGCCTGACGAAGCCTTGATCCGATCGTGCCAGGATGGGCCGGCGCGCGCCCTGCTCGCGACGCTGGCATGCGACGATACGCTGCGGCCGCCGGTACGCCAGATGTCGCAAGCTGTGTTCGCGCCGCGCGGCGAGCAGACGCTGGCCCGCTCGTACGGGCTGTTGTTCAGCGGTGCCGGCGGACCTGCTACCGTGTCGCCTTACGCCTCCGCGCATCTCGAGGGCCGCCTGTTCGGCAATGCCGCCGCCCGGATGGACGGCGTGTTGCGCGAACTCGATCTGTCGATTGCCGCCGATTCGAATGAGCCGTCCGATCATCTGTCGATCCAGCTCACCGTGTTGGCCGAATTGCATCGCCGTGCCGGCCCCGCTGCCGCTCGACGGTTTCGCGATGAGCAACTGCTGCCTTGGGCGCAGTCCTTCTGCGCGCAATGCCATGCACACGACGCCAGCGGGTTTTACGCCGCCGCCGCGGCACTGCTCGCTGGTCGCATCTGCCCCGACGCCCCCACCGCCTCAGGAGGAAACCGATGAGCCACCTGTCGACACTCGTTCTGCCGCGCCGCCAACTGCTTGCCAGCGCCGCCGTGGCCGGCCTGTTCGGTCCATCGCTGCTGACGCAAAGTGCGCGTGCCGCGGGTGCCGATGGCGAGGTGCTCACCGGATCGCACTGGGGCGCTTTCCACGCCAAGGTGCAAGGCGGTCGCTTCGTCGCCATCCGTCCCTGGGAGAAGGATCCGCATCCCACCGCGCAGCTTCCGGGCGTGATGGACTCAGTCTACTCGCCGACGCGCATCAAGTATCCAATGGTGCGCCGCGCATTCCTCGAAAAGGGCCCGGGTGCGGATGTCGCCAGCCGTGGCAGCGGTGATTTTGTCCGCGTCACCTGGGACAAGGCGCTCGACCTCGTGGTCGCCGAATTGCAGCGCGTCGAACAGAAATATGGCCCCACCGGCACGTTTGCCGGCTCCTATGGCTGGATGAGTCCCGGGCGCCTGCACAACTGCCAGACATTGCTGCGCCGCATGATGAACCTGAAGGGCGGCTTCGTGAACAGCTCCGGCGATTATTCGACCGGCGCGTCGCAGATCATCATGCCGCACGTTGTTGGCTCGCTCGAGGTATACGAGCAGCAGACCGTTTGGCCAGTTGTCGCACAGAACACCGAGCTGCTGGTGATCTGGGGTGCAGACCCGATCACCACCAATCAGATCAGCTACGGCGTCGCCGATCATGGTGCATATGACGGCCTTGCCGCGTTCAAGGCGACCGGCAAGAAGGTGGTCTGCATCGATCCGGTGCGTACCGACACCTGTTCGTATCTCGGTGCCGAGTGGATCGCACCGCGGCCGCAGACCGATGTCGCGCTGATGCTCGGCATCGCCCACACGCTGTACACCGAGAAGCTGCACAACGAGAAGTTCCTCAAGGACTACACCAGCGGCTTCGACCGCTTCCTGTCGTATCTGCTCGGCCAGACAGACAACACGCCGAAGACGCCGGAATGGGCGTCGGCGATCTGTGACGTGCCGCCCGCCACGATCCGCGACCTGGCGCATCGCTTCGCCGGCAGTCGCACCATGCTCGCCAGCGGCTGGTCAATGCAGCGCCAGCATCACGGCGAGCAGGCGCATTGGACGCTGGTGACCCTCGCTTGCATGCTCGGTCAGATCGGCTTGCCGGGCGGCGGCTTCGGCCTCAGCTATCATTATGCCAGTGGCGGCACGCCGAGTTCCACCGCACCGGTGCTCGGCCGCATACCGATGGCGGCAAGGCCGTGAAAGGCGCGGAATGGCTGACGCAAAGTGGCGCGGCCTCGATACCCGTGGCGCGTGTCGTCGACATGTTGATGAAGCCGGGACAGGAGTTCGAGTTCAACGGCACCAAGGCGATCTATCCCGATGTGAAGATGGTTTACTGGGTCGGCGGCAATCCGTTCGTCCACCATCAGCAGCGCAACCGCATGCTGGAGGCCTGGCACAAGCTGGAAAGCTTCATCGTGCAGGACTTCCAGTGGACGCCCACGGCGCGCCACGCCGACATCGTGCTGCCGGCCACCACCGCCTATGAGCGCAATGACCTCGAAGCTGTCGGAGACTATTCGTCGCGCTACATCCTGGCGATGAAGAAGGTGATCGATCCGGTCTTCGAGTCACGCAACGACTACGACATCTTCGCCGCGATCTCCGAGCGCCTGGGCAAAGGCCAGGCGTTCACCGAAGGCAAGAGCGAGATGGACTGGCTGCGCATCTTCTACAATGCGGCGCTGACCCAGGCGAAGGCAAAGAACATTCCGATGCCAGAGTTCGACGCGTTCTGGAACGGCGATGGCTATGTCGAATTCCCGGTCGATGCGGCGGCCAAGAGCTTTGTGCGGTATAAGAAGTTCCGCGATGATCCGCTGCTGGAACCGCTGGGAACACCGACGGGCAAGATCGAGATCTTCTCGCGCAACATCGAGAAGATGAACTACGACGACTGCCCGCCGCATCCCACCTGGCTGGAACCGGTCGAGCGTCTCGGCGCGCCCGGTATGAAATATCCGCTGCACGTGGTTGCCAGCCACCCGCGCTCGCGTCTGCACTCGCAGCTATGCGGCACCGCGCTTGGCACCACCTATCGCATCGCCGGGCGCGAGCCTTGCCTGATCAATCCGCGTGACGCGGCCGCGCGTGGCATCGCCGATGGCGACGTGGTGCGTGTGTTCAATGACCGCGGCCAACTGTTGGCCGGTGCCAAACTGACCGAGGACATCCGTCCGGGCGTCATCCGCGTCAACGAAGGCGGCTGGTTCGATCCGCTCGAGCCCGACAAGGTCGGTTCGCTGTGCAAATACGGCGACGTCAACAACCTGACGCTGGATATCGGCACGTCGCGGCTCGGCCAGGGCAATTGCGGCCATACTGTGCTTGCCGATATCGAGAAGTACAAAGGCACGCCGCCTGAGGTCACCGTCTTCTTGCCGCCGGTCGGCTCGGCATAAGGCAAGCAGTCATTGGAACCACCGATGGACACCGATGGACACGGATACGACCTGTCTCGATCGGATTACTCAGCGAGTAATCGGCTGCGCGTTCATCGTCGCCAACGAGCTCGGGCCGGGCTTCCTTGAGAAGGTCTATGAAAACGCGCTGGCACTCGAGCTTCGGTCTTCGGGACTGGCGGTCGAGCAACAGCATGGCATCGTCGTCAACTACAAAGGCGCCGCGGTGGGCGAATATACGGCGGACCTGATAGTGGAACGAGCGGTGCTGGTCGAACTCAAAGCGGTCAGGGCCCTGGACGATGTCCATCGGGCGCAGTGCCTCAACTATCTAAAGGCAACCGGACTTCATGTCTGCCTACTGCTGAATTTTGCCAAGCCCCGGGTCGAAGTGAAACGTCTCAGTCTCTGATGACGGGAGAGCTACGGTCTGATCGGTGTCGATTGGTGTCCATCGGTGGTTTAAATTCCGACAGCCTCATCACCAAAGGCCGTTCCACGTGAATATCGCTGGCGTCCCGCCGGTGTGTACAAACACCAGCGTGTCTCCCAGACCGTATCGCCCCTCGCGGATGTGCGCGAGCATCCCTGCCGCCGCTTTGCCCGTATACACCGGGTCCAATACCACCCCCTCGGTGCGCGCGAACAGCTTCACCGCTTCCACGCTTGCATCGGTCGGCGCGCCATAGCCGGGCCCGACGAACCGCATATCGTTGTGAACCTCATCCTCGGTCACGCTTGCATCGAGGCCAAGCACTGCCAGCGTCTCGTTGGCGATCGCCGCGGTGCGCGACGGCACGTGGTATTCGTCCGTCGCGGTAATCCCCTCCACCGCATGGCCCGAATTGGTCAGCCGCTTGCCCAGCACCAGCCCTGCCTGACCCTTGCCGCTCGACGACATGTACAGTGCAGCCGGCGCTGCCAGTTGCTCCAGTATCTCCAGCGTTGTCTCCAGATACGCCAGGGCCGAGGCGACATCGAACATCGGATTGTCGTTCAGGATATGCGGGCGTCCACCCGCCGTGCGGACGCGCTCTGCCGCCTCATCCAGCATCGTTCGCTGCGCCTCGCGCGTCGGCGCGAACATCACCTCGGCGCCCAGCAGATAATCCACCAGCAGGTTGCCCTGCACCACGTCCGGCTTCTGGCCCTCCAGCACCAGTATCGTCTTCAGTCCCAGCTTGTTGCACGCGCCAATCGTCTGCCGTGCCGAGTTGGATTGCAGGTCGAGCCCGACGATCACCGTGTCGGGCTGCTCCGCTATTGTGCGCGCTAGCCGGAATTCTAGGTTGCGCAGCTTGTTCCCGCCGAACGCTACCCCCGTCAGGTCGTCGCGCTTGATGAAGATCCGCGGTCCACCCAGCGCACGCGTCAGGTTCGGTGCTTCGTGCAGCGGTGTCGGCGTCAGCGCCAGCTTCACCCGAGGCACACGCGCGATGCGCTCTCGGATCCAGCCATGCGTGGCCGTACGCTCAGCCAAAGCGTTCCATCCGATAGTGCGGATTGGGCGCCTCGCCGTGCAGTACCGCCTGCGCGGTGATCTGCCCGATCACCGGCCCCAGCGTATAGCCATTTGCACTGACGGCGTTGAAGAATCCCGGCAGTCCAGGTGCCTCGCCAAGTATCGGCGCTCGGTCGATCGCCGAATTGATGCCGGTCCAGCAGCGCACGAACGAGAGACTGCGCAGCACCGGCAACACCTGCGCGCACACCCACAGATTGCCTTCTATGTTGCGCCGCAGGTTGTGCGTCCGTCCGCTTGTTGGATCGAAGCGGCCGAACCATCCACCGCCGATCAGGAACCCGCCGCTCGCCTGCTGTTTCAAAGACAGATGCCGGTTGGCCAGCGCGATCAGATGCCTGGTCATCGGCGGCGCCGGCTCGGTCACGATCACCTGCTGCACGGTTCCAGTGACCGGCAGATCGAGCCCGACCATCTGGCCGACGCGTCCCGCCCACGGTCCTGCCGCGTTCACCACGCGTCCCGCCACGATTTGCCCCTTCGACGTGGTCACGCGCCACGCCGCGCCATCGCGCGCAATCGCCTGCACCTCTGTGCCGCGCAGCAGCCGCGCGCCATGTCGAACCGCCAGCTTCAGCGCCGCCATCGTGCCGCGCAGCGGATCGCCATAACCCTCGGCGGGAACCAAGTCGGCGCCGATCATGTGCTCGGAAATCGCCGGCGCCAGCGTGCGCAATTCATTGGCGCCGAGCACGTGGCTTTCGGTACCCCAGCGCCGCTCCATCTCTGACTTGCGGCGCAGCCATTCGAACTCGGCGGGGGTCGCCGCCAGCATCAGGCCGCCTTCGGTGCGGATGCCCAGATCCTCGCCGACTTCCGCGCCGATCTCCTTCCACAGTGCGATCGAGCGTGGTGCAAGCGGCAGCGTATGCGCTGCCTGGCCGCCATCGGCGGGCGTCTCGTCGTTGAAGTCGTACGACAGCAATTGTGCGTGCAGGCTGCCCGCATTCGCAGTGCTCGCCGCCATACCAGCTTCGTCGCGCTCCACCAGCAGCACGTCGGCGCCTTGCTTCGCCATGAAATACGCGCTGAACAGACCGGCAAGGCCGCCGCCAATGATCAGCACATCACAGCGCCGTTCTTCCGCCGGCAGCACCGGCGTCTTGTGCAATCGCACCGGCGCCTGCGGCTGCTCCAACAACGGGGCCTCAAACTCCTCGGCCTCGAACATCAGCGGTGCCGCTGGCACTGGACGCAACGGCGCGCGCGGTGCCGCGAATGACCAGTCATCGTCTGGCAGATCAGGACACAGTCGTGCGATCGTCGCCGCGCAGAACCGTCCCTGGCAACGCCCCATGCCGGCGCGCGTCGCCTTCTTCAGTATCGGCAGCGAGGTCAGCCCGTCTGCCATTTCCTGTCGCAGCCGTCCGGCGGTGACTTCCTCGCAGCGGCAGACGATGGTTTCATCCGGCAACGAATCCGGCCGCAGCCGCGACGGCTTGAACAGCGTCCACAATGCATCCTGGAACGCCGCGGCACGCGCCAGCGCCCGCCGCGTTTCTGGTTCGTCCGCGACCTGCTTGCCGAGGTCGCGCGCCGCCGCCAATCCGGCCAGCCGTCCGCGCGCCATCGCCACACGCGATCCGCCGAGCATCGCCCCATCGCCGACCGCGAACACACCCGGCGCCGAGGTGCGGCCGTCCTCGTCAGTCTCGCTCGCCAGATAGCCCAACCCGACATCGACGAAGCGCTGCTTCGCGCCAAGTGCCCGCGCCAGCCCGGTTTCCGGCTGGAACCCCAGGTTGATCGCGACCACGTCCACGTCGTAGTGGCGATCGTATTGACGCCCGGCTACATGCGCCGACTGCACCCGCTCGCCGCCGCCCAGTTGCTTGATGCGCGCCGACCACAGCACCGGCACGCCGGAACGCTTCAGCGTCGCCAGCATGCCGATGCCCTCGCGCACCAGGTCCGGTGCATTCCGCGCCATCGTCCATGTCTCGCGCCATCCGCCGAGGCTGGGACGCGGCGCGGCTTCCACCACCGCGATCGGCTTCACGCCGCCGGCCAGCAGTTCGCAGGCAAGCTGCAGGTTCAGCGGTCCGCTGCCCGCGATCAGCACACGTTCACCGGGACACACGCGCTGCGCCCGCACCAATGTCTGCAACGAGCCGGTGGTCATCACACCCGGCAGCGTCCAGCCCGGCAGCGCCACCGGGCGTTCGTGCGCGCCCGGCGCCAGCACCAGCCGGCGTGGCCGATAGGTGATGGCGCGCCCGGCCACGAGCGCGGCGATTTCGTCCGCCGCGAAGCCGCCCCACACCGTCGCTTCGGTCTCGATCCGCGCGCCCGCGGCCAATGCCTTCTGCCGCAGTTCCATCCCCAGCCGGAACTGCGCATCCGGCGCGTCGTCCTTATGGCTGTCGGCCAGCGGCTTGGCATACTGGCCGCCGGTGGCGCTGCGTTCGTCCAGCACCACGACCGAAAGTCTGGCTTCTCCTGCGGCGATCGCCGCCGACAGACCCGCCGGGCCGCCGCCCACCACCAGCACGTCGCAGGCCCGCTCCTCCGACTGCTCAGTCTCGGGCGGGGGCGCCAACGGTGCCAGCGGCAGCTTCGCCTCGCCGGTCACCTTCATGCCGTCGGCCACCTTGGTCATGCAGGCGCGCTGGCCGATTCGGCCATCCACTGTCACGACACAGTCGAAGCACGCTCCCATGCCGCAATGCAGCCCGCGCGGCGCGCCGGTCAGCGTGCGTCTGAGTGCCACGATGTTGGCCGCCGACAATGCCGCGGCGATCGTCTCGCCCTCCAGCGCGGCGATGCGTTGGCCGTCGAATTCTATCGTCACCGCCCGGCCGGCGGGGCGAATCGTCTTGTGAGTGAGGCGCATGACGGGCCAGCATGCCGAAGAACACCGACGGGGGCGAGACACATGGCCGCATCACTGATCCGCAGCCGCGCGATGATCACCAAGGCGCTCGATCGCCACCGCTGGGAAGAGATCGCCGATGGCGCCGTGCTACAGCAGGACGGCGTCATCGCCGCCATCGGCACCTTCGCTGACCTGCGCCGCCAGCACTCGGACGTTCCGGTCATCGGCGGTGGCAACGACATCTTGCTGCCCGGCTTCATCAACGGCCACCACCATGTTGGCCTCACGCCGGTTCAGCTCGGCTCACCCGACATGCCACTGGAGCTTTGGTTCGTCACCCGCATGGTGATGCGCAACGTCAATCCGTATCTCGACACGCTGTATTCCGCGTTCGAGATGATCGCCTCCGGCATCACCACGGTGCAGCACCTGCACGGCTGGGCGCCCGGCAAGCTGCCAGAAGTCGAAACGCGCTGCGAGGAGATCATCCGCGCCTACCAGGATGTCGGCATGCGCGTGTCCTATTCGTTTTCTGTGCGTGATCAGAACCGGCTTGTCTATCAGGCGGACACGGAGTTCGTCGCCAGCTTGCCGGCGGAACTGCGCGGTCCGGTGCAGCGCTGGTACGATCGCTTCCAGTTGTCGCTGGATGACTTTTTCGCGGTGTTCGAGGATCTGCACGGCCGGCATCACACCAAGAGCCGGGTCAAGGTCCAGCTGTCGCCGGCCAACCTGCACTGGTGCTCCGACACTGCGCTGACCCGCTTTGCCGAGATCTCGCGCAAATACGAGGCACCGATGCACATGCATCTGGTCGAAACGGCGTATCAGAAGGAATATGCCCGCCGCCGTGGCGGTGGCACCGCGCTGGAGTACATCGACCGCTTCGGCCTGCTGGGCCCGCACATGACGCTCGGCCACGGCGTGTGGCTGAACGAGGCCGACATCGAACGCGTCGCCGCGACCGGTACCTGCATCTGCCACAATTGCTCGTCCAACTTCCGGCTGCGTTCCGGTGTTGCCGCGCTGAATGCGTTCGAGGCGAAAGGCATCACCACCGCCATCGGCCTCGACGAAGCCGGCATCAATGATGACCGCGACATGTTGCAGGAGATGCGGCTGGTGCTGCGTGCGCATCGCGTGCCGGGCATGGAGGACAATGTCGTGCCGACGCCGGCACAGGTGTTCCGCATGGCGACGAGCGGCGGGGCGAAGACCACGGCGTTTGGCGAGCGGCTGGGCACGCTGGAAGTCGGGCGCGCCGCCGACATGGTGTTGCTAGATTGGCGAGAGATGAGCTGGCCGTATCTGGATGACGAAACGCCGTTGCTGGATGCGGTGATGCAACGGGCCAGGCGTGCCCGCACGGTGATCTGCGACGGCGAAGTGATCTACGACGATGGACGTTTTACCAAGGTAGATCGCGATGGCGCATTGCTCGCGTTGCACGAGGACCTGCAGCGAGCTTTGGCGGACGACGAGGTGGAACGGCGCAAGCTGTCGAAAGCGCTATTGCCACACGTGAAGGCGTTCTACGCCAACTATTTCAATCCTACCCAACACGAACCCTTCTATCGGCCGAGTTCCCGCGTCTGAATGCTCACCGGTCGAGCCTTTCGTCATGGCAGAGCCTGGCCTTTCGCCGATGGGCGCAGACGCGCTCAGACATGCCTTAAATATCGGCATGCTTTGCGTATATCTTGCCTTGATCTTCGTAAACTCATCTCCTGTGCCTTGCACCTAACCGGAGACACCTGATGCCCGACTATGACCTGGTAATCCGCGGCGGCACCGTGGTGACTGCAGCGGATACATACCGCGCCGACGTTGCTGTCCGTGGCGGCCGAATAGCCGCCATAGGCGAGAACCTGCAGGGCAGCGACACGCTGGATGCCGGTGGGCTCTACGTCATGCCGGGTGGCGTCGATACGCATTGCCATATCGAACAGCTTCGTGCCAACGGCGGCACCGATCAGGAAAGCTTCGTCACCGGCAGCACAGCCTGTCTCGCCGGGGGCACCACAACCGTGATCACCTTCGCCGCACAGTTCAAAGGCCACGGCATCCTCGACACGCTCGCCGAGTACCATCGCCGCGCGAAGCAGGCGATGGTGGACTACAGCTTCCACCAGATCATCACTGATCCATCCGACGCCGTGGTGCGCGACGAAATCCCCGCCGTCGTCGCATCAGGCGTGCGCAGCCTGAAAGTGTTTCTCACCTACGAACCATCGCATCTGGACGACGCGCAGTATATTCGCGTGCTCGCCGCAGCCCGCCGCAACGGCGCGCTGGTCACGGTTCACTGCGAGAACTACGAGGCGATCCGCTGGCGCACCGCGGCACTAATGGCTGATGGCCGCGGCGCGCCGAAATACCATGCGTGGTCGCGTCCCAAGGTGGTGGAGCGCGAAGCGACCTATCGCGCCATCGCACTTGCCGAGATGGTCGATCAGCCGATCCAGGTGTTCCACGTATCGTGCTCGGAAGTGGCCGAGGAAATCGCCCGCGCCCAGGCGCGCGGAGTGAAGGTCTGGGCCGAGACCTGCCCGCAATACTTCGTACTCGGCGCCGCCGATATGGACCGGCCGGGCTTCGAAGGTGCCAAGTTCATGTGCAGCCCCAGCCCGCGCGACGCCGCCACCAGCGCGGCGCTGTGGAACGATGTCCGCCGCAACACGATCGACATCGTCTCCTCGGACCACAGCGGTTCCAGCTACGAAGGTGAAGGCGGCAAGCGCATCCACGGCAACAACGCGCCGTTCCCCGATATTCCCAATGGCGTACCCGGTCTCGCCGCGCGCCTGCCACTGGTGTTCAACGAAGGTGTGTCCAAGGGGCGCATCGATATCAATACCTATGTGCGGCTGATCGCCACCAATCCGGCAAAGCTGTTCGGGCTGTATCCGCGCAAGGGCACCATTGCGCCTGGCTCGGATGCCGATATCGTGTTGTGGGATCCGCACAAGCGCGTCACCATCACGAACGACCTGATGCAGCATACGATCGACTATACACCGTACGAGGGCATGGAGGTCACCGGCTGGCCTGTCGCCACGGTAAAAGGCGGCCGTGTCGCCATGCGCGACGGCAAGGTGCAGGCCGAGCCCGGCACCGGCAGTTTCCTGGCACGCGCGCCATACGACCTGATCAAGCCGACGGGCGTGCTGCCCGACGGCTTCGACGCCGCTGCATTCATCTGATCGATACCAGAACCATCCGCCGTGCGGTTGATTTACCCGCGGCCTTCCCGCAGAACGTGCCGACACAGACTAGGATTTCAGCAATGCCAGCCGGCTATTTCTTCGAGGACCTGCAGATCGGCCAGAGTGCTGATCTGGGCAAGACCATCACAGAGGCGGATATCCTGCTGTATGCGGCGGTCTCGACCGACACCAATCCGATCCACATCGACGCTGAAGCGGCGAAGCAGTCGATCTTCGGTGAGCGGATTGCCCACGGCATGCTCTCCGCGGGACTGATCAGTGCGGTCCTCGGCACGCGTCTGCCGGGCCCTGGCTCGCTTTATATGCGCCAGTCGCTGCGCTTCGCCGCACCGGTCCGGATTGGCGACACAGTGAAAGCAACCGTCACCGTCACCGCGCTCAATCCCGAGAAGAAGCGGGCGACACTCAGCACCGTCTGCTCGGTTGGCGATACCGTCGTCATCGAGGGCGAGGCCTACGTCCAGGTTCCGTCGCGCGGCTGATGCGCATCTTCCACGACTGGCGAGAACTGCCTGCTGATGCCCGCGGCGCCACCGTGGCGCTGGGCAATTTCGACGGTGTCCATCGCGGTCATGCCGAGGTGATCAAGGCGGCGCACGCCGCACGGCCCAAGGTGCCGCTCGGTGTGCTGACCTTCGAGCCGCATCCACGCGAGCACTTCCGTCCGGACGATCCGCCGTTCCGCCTGACGTTATCGGCGGAACGCGCCGACGCATTGGCGGCGCTCGGTGTGACCCTGCTCTACGAGCTGCAGTTCGACCACACGTTCAGTCTGATGCCGGCGGAGGCGTTCGTCAGTGAGGTGCTGCATCAGGGTCTCGGGGCGCGTCATCTGGTCTGCGGGCCGGATTTTGCGTTCGGCCGGCGGCGCGGCGGCGGCACTGATTTTCTTGGCAAGCAGGCCGAGGCGCTGGGCATGGGCCTGACGCTGGTGCCGCTGTTGGCGGACGCCGCCGGCCCGATATCGGCAACGCGCATCCGCCGCGTGTTGCAGGACGGCTATCCGGAACGTGCCACGGCTGACCTCGGACGTCCGTGGGCGATCCGCGGCGTGGTCGCGCACGGCGATGCGCGTGGCCGCACCATTGGTTTCCCTACCGCCAACATCGCGCTCGGCCGTCATCTCGAACCGGCACGCGGCGTCTACGCGGTGAAGGTACGAGTGCCCGACGGAAGCTGGCGTGACGGTGTCGCCAATCTCGGTCGCCGCCCGACAGTGAACGAAGGACTGGAGAGCCGCCTGGAAGTTAATATCTTCGACTTTGCGGGCGACCTGTACGATGCCGAGCTTACGGTGGCACTACACGTGTATATTCGCGAGGAACGCAGGTTCCCGGGCCTGGACGCACTCAAGACGCAAATCGCCGCGGACGCCAAGGAAGCACGCACTTTGCTGACAAGAATCAACGGGAGGGATACATGACACAGCGTCGGCTACGGCCTGCTGATCCAGCCGTCTCACCACGCTTCGGCGATGTGGCGACGTTCCTACGCGCGCCGCGTGTCGCACTCGAAGCCGACATCGACATCGCGCTGGTGGGCGTGCCATTTGACCTTGGCACCAACTACCGCGCCGGTGCGCGCGGCGGGCCGGCCGCGGTGCGCGAATTCTCCCGCACCATCCGCCTGGTGCATCCAACCAGTCATATCGCGCCATTCGATCTGTGCGAGGTCGCCGATGTCGGCGACGTGGCCATCAACGCGCTGGATATGAACGCCAGTCTCGATGCCATCGAGGCATTCTTCGCCAAGCTGCACGCGCAAGGCACCACGCCGATCAGCGTCGGCGGCGATCACACGATTCCATTGCCGATCATGCGCGCCATAGCGAAGGGCAAGCCGGTTGGCATGGTGCAGTTCGATGCGCATCCCGACACGCTGGATACGCTGATGGGCACGCGCATCAACCATGCCACCACCTTCCGACGTGCCGTCGAGGAGGGCCTGCTCGATCCCAAACGCTCGGTGCAGGTCGGGCTGCGTGGCAGCCAGTTCAGCGCGGACGATGCAAGCTGGAGCCGGCAGGCCGGCATGCGCGTCATCACCATGGATGAGTTCGAAAGCCTCGGCCGCGCGCGCGTCATCGAGGAGATCGGCCGCGTCATCGGCAACGGACCGACCTACATCAGCTTCGACATCGATGGGCTCGACGCATTGCACGCGATGGGCACCGGCGTGCCGGAGGTTGGTGGCTTCTCTGTGCGCGATGCTCAGGTGATCCTGCAAAGCCTGCGCGGCCGGCATCTGGTCGGCGCCGACATCTGCGAGGTGGCGCCGATGTATGATCCCACAGGCCAGACCGCGCTGAACGCGGCGAATTTGCTGTTCGAAATGTTGTGCGTGGTGGCCGACAGCCGGGTGGCGCGCGGATAGACGGCGCGCGTCAGGTCGCGCTCGAGCGCCACACGCCAGGCCATCCGCGTCAGCGGCAAACGCATCGGTCGATCGCAATACTGGCGCGCGGGCACTGCCTCTTGCCTTTTGCCGCCATTTCCGCTTGAACCCGCGCCCCCATGTTTCGCGCAATCGGCATTGACTTCGGCACCACCAACAGCGTGGTCGCGCTGCTGCACAATGACGGCAGCGTGACAACGCGGCAGCACGCCTTGCTGGACGTGTTCCGCTCGGTCCTGTGCTTCTGGACGGAGCCGGGACCCGCACGGACTTTGCTGCGTCATGCGGCCGGCCCCGAGGCCATCGATGCCTATCTCGAGGATCCGCTGGACAGTCGGCTGATCATGTCGATGAAGACCTACCTGGCGCAGCGCAGCTTCACCGAGACGCGAATCTTCGGCCATCCGTTCACCCTGGAAAGGCTGGTGGGCGTTTTCCTGCGCGCCCTGCTGGCGGAATTGCCGGATGCCGAACGCGTGGTGGTGGGGCGGCCGGTGAAATTCGCCGGCGAATTCGTCGACGATGCGCTGGGTGCGGAGCGGCTGCGCGGCGCCTATGCCGAAGCAGGACTGCGGGACGTGGCGCTGGCGCTTGAACCCGAGGCGGCGGGTGCGCGTTTCGCCCGCACACTGACCGAGCCGGCCACAGTGCTGATAGGCGACTTCGGCGGCGGCACCAGCGATTTCTCCCTTCTGCGGTTCGATCCGCGCTCGGGGAGTACGCCACTGGGCCATTCCGGCATCGGTATTGCCGGCGATGTGTTCGACTATCGCATCATCGATCGGGCGATCGCGCCGCTGCTGGGCAAGGGCGACAGCTACCGCGTGATGGGCAAGCCGTTGCCGGTGCCGCCGGAATATTATTCCGGTTTCGCGCGTTGGCATCTTCTGTCGCTGATGCGCACGCCGCGCACGTTGCGCGCAATCGCCGAGGTGGCGCGCACGTCGCAGCATCCCGAACGGCTGCATCATCTGATCACGCTGATCGAGGACGGGCTTGGCTATGCGCTGTACCAGGCAGTGTCCACAGCCAAGGCGGAACTGTCGCGGACAGAGACGACGGTGCTGCGATTCAGCCACAAGAAGTTTGCGGTCGAGCGCGAAGTGACCCGGGACGAATTCGAAACCTGGATCGAAGCGGACCTCGCCCGGCTGGCCGCCACCGTAGATCAGGTGCTGTCGGAAGCCGGCATTTTGCCGGGCGCGATCGACCGGGTGTTCCTGACCGGTGGGACGGCGTTCGTCCCGGCAGTGCGGCGGCTGTTCGAGCAGCGGTTCGGGGCGGAGAAACTGGAAGGTGGCGGCGAGTTCGTGTCGGTCGCGGAAGGTTTGGCTCTGATCGGGGCGCTGAGCTGAAGCTCCGCGGCGGCATTGTCAGGCACTCGGCTGGAACAGTTCCACGACGTTGCCGGACGGGTCTTCGCACAGGGTCTGTTGGCCGCCGGGACCAGCGACGATGTCGTTGCGAAAGTTGACGCCCTGCGCGCGCAGCGTTGCCACCAACGTCCCAAGATCGGCGACCTGAAGCACGAAGCGGTTCCACCCTCCGGGTTGCGGGACGCGTCCATCGGGCATCGGTTTCGCCGCGGATGCCAACGGGCCGGCGAGCCACAACGTCAAATCGTCACGTGCCATGATCGCCATGGCAGGACCGAACTGCTGGCGCAGTGCGAAGCCAAGGCGCGCGTAGAAGGCGATTGCAGCGTCGACGTCGTGCACCAGATAGCGGACCGATGCCATATCAGGCGACGGCGGCGAGCACCCGGTCGCACACATGCGCCATATCGGCCTCGCTCAGGTCGGGATGGATCGGCAGCGCAAGGATGCGTTGCGCAAGATCCTCGGATATCGGCAGGCTCGCGCCGTCATGGTGCTCGCGATAGGCGGGTTGCATGTGCAGCGGACGTGGATAGTAGATCGCCGTCGGCACACCGTCGGCGCGCAGCGACGACTGCACGCGGTCGCGTGTGCGGCCGTCGCGCAGCAGGATGCTGTAGATCGCCCATGCACTGGTGCTGTCCGGCACGCGCGCCGGCGTGGTCACGGCGTTGCCAAGACGCGAATCATAGTAGCGCGCGATGCGTTCACGGATCGCAAGTTCCTCGGGGAACACGGTCAGCTTGGCAAGCAACACGGCGGCCTGGATAGAATCGAGCCGCCCGTTCATGCCGGTGTGCAGCACTTCGTAGCGCGTCGTGCCCTCACCGTGCGTGCGCAGGCTGCGATACAACTCCGCGCGCCGGTCGCTTTCCGTGAACAGCGCACCGGCGTCGCCGTAGGCGCCGAACGGCTTGGACGGGAAGAAGCTGGTTGCGGTGGCGTCGGCTGCCGCACCGAGCGTGTGACCGTGATGTGTGCAGCCGAAGCTCTGTGCCAGATCGTCGAGCGTGAACAGGTCCTCGCGCTGCGCGATCGCACGCAGCGCCGGCCAGTCGGCCGGCTGGCCGAACAGATCGACGCCGATGACAGCGCGCGGGCGCAACTTGCCGGCGCGGCGCACTTCGGCAACGCGACGCTCGAGGTGCGCGGGATCCATCTGGAAGGTGCGCGGATCGACATCGACAAACACCGGCGTGGCGCCAAGCACCAGTGGCACCTCCGCTGTCGCGGTGTAGGTGAAGGCAGGCAGGAACACCGCATCGCCATGGCCAATGCCTTCCGCCATGAAAGCGATCTGGATAGCGTCGGTTCCGGAACTGACCGAGACGCAATGTTTCGCGCCACAGAATGCGGCGAGCGCGGTTTCCAGTTCGGCGACTTCGGGGCCGAGGATGAACTGGCAGTGCGCCAGCACGGCATCGAGCCGCCGCCGCAGTTCCGGTGCAATGCGTGCCTGCTGCGCCTTGAGGTCGATGAACGGGATCATGGGCGGCTCACCACAGGCATCAGTCCTTCCGCGTTGTGTTCGAATTCCGGCACCAGACGACCGAGCAGAGCAAGGGCCAGCCGCGGTTGGCCACCGCGGCAGGCGGTGGCGATCTCGTCGATCGCCCGGCCGACGATGGCCGGATCAGCGGTGCGGGGTGTGGCCATCAGCAGCCCAGGCCAGGCTGTCGGCTCTGGCGGTTCCTTGCCGTGGAACAGCTCCTCATGCAGCTTTTCACCGGGACGCAGGCCGGTGAAGCGGATTTCCACGTCACGCTCTGGCGTTAGGCCTGCCAGCCGGATGATCTGGCGGGCGAGGTCCACAATCTTCACCGGCTTGCCCATATCGAGCACGAAAATGCCGCCATTCTCACCACCTCCGACAACGCTGGCCTGCAGCACCAGACCAACCGCCTCGCGCACCGTCATGAAGTAGCGCTGCATATCGGGGTGGGTGACGGTGAGCGGGCCGCCGCGCTCGAGCTGACGCTGGAACAGCGGCACCACCGAGCCGGTGCTGCCGAGCACATTGCCAAACCGCACGGTGATGCAGCGCATGCCGTGGCCGGCCTCGTTGGCGGCGATGTTGAGCGCCTGGCAGTACATCTCGGCGAGACGCTTCGATGCACCCATCACCGAGGTTGGGTTCACCGCCTTGTCGGTGGAGATCAGCACCATGGCGAGAGCACCGACGGCGCGGGCCGCATCAGCAACATGGCGCGTGCCCGCGACGTTGGTGAGCAGGCCCTCCTGCGGATTGGCCTCGACCATGGGCACGTGCTTCAGCGCGGCAGCGTGGAATACGAGTTCCGGGCGGTATTGGTCGAAGACGGCACGGATGCGGGCTTCATCGCGGATATCGACGAGCAGCGCCTGACGCGCGACATGCGGGTGGCGCTCGCCGAGTTCCAGGTCGATCAGCCAGAGGGCGTATTCGCCATTGTCGATCAGGATCAGTCGTTCCGGGCCAAGGGCTGCGACCTGGCGGGCGAGTTCGCTGCCGATCGTGCCGCCAGCTCCGGTGACGACGACACGGCGGCCCTGGATCAGGCGCGCCATGCCTTCCCGGTCGAGCGGCACCTGCGGGCGGTTCAGCAGGTCCTCGATCGCCACTGGGCGCAGTTCGAGTGAGCGGCCTTGTTCGGTGAGTGCCGTGGAGTCGAAAGCGGTGGGGCGAGGGGCACGGCGGATACGCACGCCGTAGCGTTCGGCCTGGGCGACCAGCAAGCTCAGCGACGCGCCGGGGAGATCCGGTGTGGCGACCACCAGGGTGTTTGGCATCCGTCTGTCCGCCATCAGCCGTTCCAGCACGGCTGGGGTGTCGTGGATGGCGCCGAGGATTTCGTGACCGTGGATGCGCCGGCCGGTCCGGCGGGTGCCGGACGCCAGCAGGCCCTCGATGCGCATGGCTTGCCGGCGGTCGCCGCCGAGCGCGCGCACGAACACCTCTACGTCCTCGATGGCGCCGACAACGAGCGCGACGGGCGCTTCATCGCTGTCGCCCGAAGGGCGCCTGCCTGCGGGACGGTGGCGCCACTGGCGGTAGGCGACGCGAGGAGCGCCAAGCAGCAGAAGCAGTGTGAGCGCGTGGATTGCCGGGAAGGCGGGATTCGCGGACGCCGGCGTGGTCAGCGTGGTGACGACGGCGAACAGAATGGCGGCGAGGGTACTGGAACCGGCGACTGCGAGCAGATCGCCGATCCCGGCGAAACGCCAGGTACTGCCGGGCCAATCGGAATGGAGCGCCGGCCAACAGCAAGGTAACGGTGCCGAGTGGGAGCAGCCAAAGCGGCTGGAGCAACGCGGTGCCTGGGTCGGCAATAATCCTGGCGAGCGGCACGGCCAGCGCCGCCAGCAGCCCATCGATCGCGACATTCACGGCGACTCGGACAAGCGGGCGCGCTGTCATGCCGCCCCTATAGCCCAGGCGGCCGAGGTGGCATATCCCGCCGAATCAGACCGCCATATGCCTGTCCAACCATCGTCTCAAAGTATTTTTTTCCGGCCTGCCGTGTCGTGCCGTGAGATGAATGGTGGCAGGGCCACTAGAAAAGTCGCCATCATGAGGAGGCTGGCCCCGGTGTTTGTTCTTATTATGTTCTAATCCCTCGGCGACGGGATGGCAAGCAGAGTGACAGGCTCGGTGTTCAGCCTGATACTAAGTGTGCCCGGCAGGGATTCCGGGATCAGGAGGGGAACGAATGTCAAAGAAGACGCAGGTAACTAGACGCAATGCGCTGAAACTGGGAGCCGCGGCTACCGCCCTGCCGCTGGTGCACATCCGCACTGCGGGCGCGGCCGGCAAGCTGAAACTTGCGCTGTGGGACCACTGGGTTCCAACCGGCGACGCGGCGATGAAAAAACTGGTGGATGCCTGGGCCGAGAAGAACAAGGTCGATGTGGAGTTGGATTTCCTCACCTCCATCGGCAGCAAGATCAACATCACGATGGCTGCTGAGGCACAGGCGAAGACCGGTCACGACGTGTTCGCCTTTGATTCGTGGACGGTGCAGCAATATGGCGACACGTTGGAGCCGGTGGACGACGTGATGGGCCGGCTTTCCGCGAAATACGGGAAGCTGGGTCATGCCTATGAATATCTGGGGGTTTCCAAGGGACATTGGCTGGCGGTGCCGGTGGGTTGGGGTTCCGCGCCACTGACACCCTGCGCGCGCATCAGCCTGCTGAAGAAGTTCGCCGGCATCGATGTGCAGACCTGGTATCCGGCGCATCAATCGTCACCGGATGTGGCCAAGGACTGGACCTACGACACGCAGCTCAAGATGGCGGAGGCAGGCTTCAAGGCCGGTTATCCGATCGGCTTTGGCTGCGGCTCCAACAGCACTGATGCCAATCAGACGTGGGGAGCGACGTTTGGTGCGTTCGGTGCCGATCTGGTCGATGGCAAGAACAACATCACCGTCGACTCCGACAACGTGATGCAGTGCATGGAATACGTCGCGAAGATGATCAAGTTCATGCCGTCGGACGCAGTGAGCTGGGACGACGCATCGAACAATCGCGCGTTGATATCGGGCAAGGCGGCGTTCATCTACAATCCGCCATCGGCATGGGCAGTCGCCAAGCGCGATGCGCCTGATGTTGCGGCTGACTGCTGGACGTTCCCGAATCCGCGCGGCGCGAAGGGACGGCTGGTGCCGCATCGGCCTTATTTCTGGGGCATCTGGTCATTCGCGCAGAACAAGACCGCCGCGAAGGAGATCATCGAATACCTGTCGCAGCGCGAGCAGGTTGAGTCACTGTCCACCGCTGTTGTGGGGTACGACATTCCGCCGTTTGAATCTATGTCGGACCTGCCGATATGGTCTGACGTGGAGCCGCCGAAGGGCACGATCTACAACTATCCGGTGCGGCCGTGGCATGACGCTCAATATTATATCCCGGGCTCTTCGGCGCCGCCGGACATCGCGGTGCAGATCTGGAACCGCAATATCATGCCGGGCATGGTGGCAAGGCTGATGTCGGGACAGAGCATCAAACAGTCGATTGCCTGGGCCAAGGACGAGCTCGAAGGCTTCATCCGCTAGCCAGCGGTCACGGTTGGCTGTTATCGGGCTCCTCCATTGTGAGGAGCCCGAATGACTCTAGTTGCCCTGCTGCGCCATCTGGCGTTTGCCGCATCGCTCGCACTGCTGTCCGCTGTCGTGGTGCGGATCATGATCACGGTGCGGGTGTTGGACCGGCCGGATCCGCGCAAGGTGCATACGCTCGACACGCCGAAAGGCGGTGGCGTCGGCATCGTCGTGGCCTTCCTCGTTGGCATCGCGGTGCTTTACCAGTTCGCGCAATTCTCGCGTCTGGCGGACCCATATTTCATCGGTGTGATCGAAGCGTCGGTGGCGATCGCCGTGGTGTCATTCCTGGACGATATGTACGACTGGAAGTTCACGGTGAAGCTGGGCGCGCAGGTGCTGGCGACGCTGGTTGCCGTGGGCAGCGGAATCTACGTGGTGGACTATCGGCTTCCCTATGTTGGTCCACTTTACGTTGGCTGGGTCGGGGCGCCGGCGACGGCGCTATGGCTGCTGTTCGCAACCAACGCGATGAACTTCATCGACGGGCTGAACGGTTTGGCGGGGGGCGTGGCGCTGATCGCGGCAGGCTTCCTGTGCGTCATCGCCGCGCTGCACGGCGGCTGGTTCGCCTATTTCGCGGCGTTGCTGCTGGCCGCGGGTCTGGTGGGATTCCTGCCGTTCAATTTCCCCCGGGCGCGCATCTTCATGGGCGATGTCGGCAGCCAGTTCTGCGGCTTCATTCTCGCGGTGCTGGCAGTGGCGGCGAGCCGGCTGGAGAACGTGGAACTATCGTTTCTTGTCGTCCCGATGCTGCTGTCCGGCGTGCTATTCGACGTGGCGTTCACGCTGGTGCGGCGCGGCGTCGCCGGTGAGCAATTGACGGCGCCGCATCGCGGTCATCTGTATCAGGTAGCGCAGCGTTCCGGGGTCCCGGCGGTGGCGGTGACGCTGGTTCATTGGGGCTTCGCCGCGTTTGGAGGTGTCTGCGCGCTGGTGTTCATTGCGGCGGCTCCGGCGATGAAGCCGGTTGTTCCGTTACTGACGTTACTGCCGCAAATTTGCTGGCTGGCGTTTGTGGTGCGTCGCGCAATGGCGGCGGAGCTGGGGCGGTGGGGGTAGCAGCCTCGCCAGGCGCTTGAGCCGGCCCTCCCCCGAGTAGCGGGGGAGGCGTATTGGTGGATTGGTCAGGCCGTCGCGGTGCGACGCGTGGTTGCTTCCGACGCCGAACGTTTAGATGGCGACGCCGCTTCACCCATGATCGAGCGAAGATCGCGAAGGAATGCGGCGCCCTTCAGCGTACGCTGCACGAGGATGCTGCGGCGATCGAGGGGATCGACTTTACGACGGGCGAGATCGAGTTCACCCAGGCGATCGAGTGCGCGGGTGATTGCCGGCTTCGAAACGTTAAGTTCGGCGGCGAGCCCGCGCACGGTATGCCCGCCGTCGCGCAGGTAGCAGGTGAGGAACACACCGAGTTGACGAGCTGACAAATCGGGACCATCGCGCCGCACGAGCGCGACAACCGTCTCCCGTAGGATGCCGACCATCTGATCGGCGTTAGGATTGGCAGCCATGATATTTCCTTTCTGAAAGATACCCGGATTCTTGGTGGGCCAGACGAATCGGCGCACCCAATCAAACTGGGTCAGGATCGATACTACGTCAATTCCATTGCGCGGGCGAAGCCGTTTGGTTGCCGTGCTGCTTCACGACAGCGCGATCACTCAATGCGGCGATCACTCAACGTGCAGGCGAACTGGCCAATCTTTCCGTGACTGCCGCGAGCAATGCGCGCATGGCATAAGCCTCACCGCCTTCTGGCCGTCCAGGCGAGGTGGAATCGTTCCAGGCGTACAGATCAAAGTGCGCCCATGCCACATCGGGAGCGACAAATCGCTGAAGAAACAACGCTGCTGTAATGGCACCGGCATGTGGCTTTGACGAAACGTTGTTGGTATCGGCAATGCTGCTGTCCAGCCAGGAAGAATAATTTGCCCACAATGGCATGCGCCATAACGGATCATGCTGTGCGCTGCCGTTGCGCAGCAATGTTTCAGCCCAGGCATCGTCATTGCAGAACATCGCCGGCAGATCGGGCCCGAGTGCGACGCGTGCGGCACCGGTGAGAGTGGCGCAATCGACGATGAGGGCCGGCGATTCATCGCTGGCGTCGGCCAACAGGTCGCATAAGACCAGGCGGCCTTCGGCATCGGTGTTGCCGATTTCGACAGTAATGCCTTTGCGCGTGCGGACGACGTCAAGCGGGCGCATTGCGTTGCCGGAGACCGAGTTCTCGACGCAGCCGACGCGGACGACCAAGCGTATCGGCAGATCCGCATCCATGATCATGCGGGCGAGACCCAGGACTGTCGCCCCGCCACCCATGTCCTTCTTCATCCGCAGCATGCCGGAGGAAGGCTTCAGATCGTAGCCGCCGGTGTCGAAGCACACACCCTTCCCGCACAGCGCGACCAGCGGCGCGTTGGCATGCGCCTTGCTGCCGGACCAGCGCAGGATGGCGACGTGCGGCGGACGCGCCGAGCCGCGACCGACGGTGGCGACAGTGGGATAACCGCTGTCGAGTGCGTCGCCGGCGATCAGTTCAGTTTTCGCGCCGTAGCGCTTGCCGAGCGAAATGGCGAACTCCGCGAGTTCCCGCGGGCCAAGCAGATTGGCGGGAGTATTGACGAGATCGCGAACCATCCAGGTTGCGGCGGCGGCAGATCGGCTGCGTGCCTGCCCCTCGGGTGCGACGAGACGGGCGGCGGCACGTTTGCTGCTGGACTTCAGCGCGCCGTAGCGATAGGCGCCGCCGCAGTAGCCGAGTGTGGCGACAGCGGGATCGGTACTCGCCGGGTTGCAGCTGCCATGGAGCGCCTTCCGGCAGACGGAATGCGAGATTGCCAAATGCCGCGGGCGATGCGTCCTCGCCGAGGCCAATTGCCGCGCCAACGATGCCTGCATCACTTGGCAGGAATACCAGTTCCTGTGCGGCGCCCTTGAAGTCGAGCTGGCGTAGGAACGCACTCTGGGCGTTCGGCAGGCGCTCGAGGAATGTGGCGAGGCCGGACGGGCGCACGGCGTGCAGCGGGCGGGCGTCGTCCGCCGATTCAACCAGGCAATCGAGGTTTTGCTCAAGCATGGTTATTGGTCCTATGCGACCGCTTTGGTTCCGCGCAATGCGGCGATGTGCTGCGCGGAATAGCCGAGATCGGCGAGAATAGCATCGGTGTGCTGTCCGGCAGTAGGCGGCTGCATGCGCAGCGCCGGTGCTTCGTCATCGATGCAGAACGGCAGCGAGGGAAGCTTGGCGATGTTGCCTTTCGGCATCCTAACTTCGAGCGCGCGGCCGAACGCATTGAGTTGCGGATCGTCAAACAGATCGGATGGTGTGCGCACCGGCGAGAACGGAATGTTGGCTTCATCCATGCTGCGTTCGAGATCCTTGATCGGATGCGCACGCACGATCGCCGCGACGATTTCGCGCAAGGCCGGCCGGTTCTTTACCCGGTCGTTGTTGGTGGTGAAGCGTGTATCGGCCAGCAGATCGGAGCGATCGAACCGGGCACAGAATGCGCGCCAGTGATTGTCGGAGGTGATGCCGATGAACAACTTCTCGCCGTTCAGCGTCTCGAAGGTTTCGTAGATGCCCCAGGCACCGCTGCGCGCCGGCATCGGCGGCGGCGGTGTGCCGGTGGCTGCCTCACCGGCCATATGCTGGCCGACAAGAAACGCCGAGCTTTCGTACAGCGCGCTGGTGATGTGACGGCCCTCGCCATCCTTCTCGCGCTGGCGCAGCGCGGCGAGTATGGCGATGTCGCCCATCACGCCACCCATGATGTCGATCACCGATGCACCGGCGCGCAAGGGCTGGCCGGGCGGCCCGGTCATGTAGGCGAGACCGGTCATGAATTGCGCGATTTCGTCAAGCGAGGGGCGATGTTCGTACGGGCCCGGGAGGAAGCCTTTCAACGCGCAGTAGATCAGCCGCGGGTTGATCGTGTGCACGGCATCCCAGCCGAGGCCGAGGCGGTCCATCGTGCCGGGACCGAAATTCTCGATCAGCACGTCGGCCCTGCGCAACAGGTCCTGTGCGACAGCGAGGCCGTCCGGCGATTTCACATCGATGCAGATGCAGCGCTTGTTGCGATTGAAATAGGCGAAGAAGCCGGTCGCAAAGCCATGCAGGCGGCGGGTGCGGTCGCCATCCGGCGCGGGTTCGACGCGGATAACGTCGGCGCCCAAATCGGCGAGCACGACGCCGCAGGACGGACCCATCACCGTGTGGCTGAATTCGAGCACTGTTATGTCGGACAATGGCAGGATAGCCATTGCGATCAGTCCTCGATCAGGTCGTAGAGGACTTCGTCGTAAGGAGGAATGGTCAGGTCCTTGGCCGACGCGCTGAGCGCGCGCATGTCGTCGCTCGCGCGGAAGCGCTCGAGATCCTCGCGGCTGTCCCAGATGGTGACGACCTGGTACTCGCTGGCAGCGCCGTGTTTGTGCAGGCGATAGATGCGGCTGCAACCGGGCTGGCGCAACATGCCGGGAAACCCGATGTCGCGGGTGTATTTCATCCAGTCGTCGAGCCGTTCGGGAACCACGCGCATCGTCAACATGCGAACCAGCATCATTCGAACTCCTAACTTCGGTGTGACTGCGTCCGTCACTGGGTGACCAAGGTAACCGGAGATAACGTCGTCCGGTGCACCGTCGGCGCGAATGCGTCCCTGATCGAGCCACAACACGCGTGTGCACCAGCTGCGTACGACTTCGATGTTGTGGGTCGACAAGACGAGTATTTCGGTACCGCGGACCATCGTCTCCAGGCGATCACGAGCGCGCTCGAGGAACTCCGCGTCGCCAGCCAGGAACCATTCATCCATCAGCAGGATCTGTGGCCGGATCGCGGTAGCCAGGGCGAAACTGAGCCGTACGCCCATGCCCGCGGAATAGGTGCGCACCGGCAGATCGAGAAAGTCACCCAATCCGGCGAAGCTTGCCACGTCGCGTTCGAGCTGCGGCAAGTTCGCGCGCGTGAGGCCGTTGTATAAACCGCGCAACTGAATGTTTTCGCGTCCGGTGAGGTCGACGTTCATGCCAAGCGTGGTGTCGAGCATGGCATTGAGGCTGCCTTGCACGCGGAGATGGCCGCTCACTGGTTCGTATATGCCGGCAAGCGTGCGCAGCAGCGTCGTCTTGCCGGCGCCATTGATGCCGATGAGACCGAGACGATCGCCGCTGGTGAGGGAAAACGAAATGTCACGCAATGCCTGGACGACGACTCGCGATTGTTGATCCTGGCCGAGCCGGCCGGATGCGGCTGCCATCACGGTTTTCTTCAGGCTGCGGCTGCTGCCGTGATAGAGCGGGAAGAAGACGGAGACATCGGTGATGTCAACGCGGGCTTCGCCAAGCATGTCAGACCCAGAAGGCGACGCGGCCGCGGGTGCGGACGAACAGCATCCAGGAGACGACGCACAGCAACAAGCTATAGAGCACTGCGGAACACCAGGTCGCGGTGTCCGCGGCGTGACCCAATAGAGGCGCGCGCACGATCTCGATCACTGCGTAGAAGGGATTGAACGGCAGGGTCCAGGTATACTCGCCCAGCTGTTGCGGCTGCCAGATGATGGGGGTCAGGAAGAATGCGATCTGCATGATGCTGCCGACGATGGGGCCGATATCGCGGAACCGCGCGCAGAACGCTCCGAGCAGCAAGCAGACTGCGAGTGAATCGATGGTCCAGACCACCAATCCCGGCAATGCCAGCGCGGCATACCAGCCGGGCCACACCGAAAAGATAATATCCACGACAGCGACGACGACGATGTTGTGGCCAAGCACAAGAGTGTTGCGCACCAGCGTGCGCATGGCATGCAGGAACAATGGCATGCGCACCGCGCGGATCATTCCCTCGGCGGAGGTGAAGCAGGTGCAGGCCTCGCCGACCAGTGTGCCGAGAAAGCCCCAAAGCACCTGCGACAATGTCACGAACGGCAGATATTCGTGGGTGTCGATGTGGAACAGCGCGGCGTAGAGGACGCCCAGCGAACCTGCCATGATGCCAGTGGAGATGGTCAGCCAGAACGGTCCGAGTATCGAGCCACGATAGCGCAGGCGAATGTCGAGCCAGCCGAGCGACCATGCAAGCGGCCATAGCCGGATGCCATCAACGATGTCCTGCACGGCAATGCGATTGCGGCGCCGTCCCGACATGTCGCCATGAAATTCGAGAACGTTCGGCAGGCTGACCGAGTTGTCCAGAACGGTGCTCATTGGTGCCGGGCGATAGCCGATCCTCAGGCGTTGGCCAAGAGCCCGGCATTCGTTTCAATTCGATGGCAACAAGCGCGTCCGGGTGTCCTGCATGATGATGACCCGGTCGCCTTGGTGAAATGGCGGCTCATTCGTTTGAACGATGGACAGAATGGCGCCGGTGTTGGCGCGGACAATGAATTCGGTCAGCGGCGCCTTATCCGCAGCGGTTGAGGCGGCTGCATCGGCCAGCAGGGCGGTGCGCCACGGTTCGCTGCTGTCGTGCCTGGCGACCGTCCGCAGTGTCAGGATGGTCCCAACGCCGCTGCTGGCAACGGGCGGCGCGGGCGGATGCTTGACGTCGGCCTGTTGCGCGCAGCCGGTTACCGCAACGCCGGAGACTGCGAGCCAGATGAGTGCGGAATTTCGCAAGACTCCCATCCGTATAATCGGACCGGGACTGTAGCGCAGTTGATGGGGAGGCATCGATCAACTGTTGCGCCCGGGGAACTGCGGATCGAGCACATTGCTCGTGCTTACCGATGATCTTGCACGGAACAGCAAACTGGGATAAGGGCTTAAGCTCGATTCCTGACTAGTTACCTGAGCGACGGTCGTCCGGCCGTCGTGTCCTCCGGCCATTGGCCGCGCCACGACGACGGAGGTTTGTCCGGCATGACCCGTCCGCACCGCTCGATTTCCCGGTTCCGTTCGCATGCGGTGCGGTGGCGAGGTTTGGGTTGTGTGGCTCTGCTGGCGCTCTTGGCCGCATGCTCTGGGGGGCCACAGACCTCGTCGACCCTTGAGGCGGCGCGGTATGCGGCGCGGGCCCGTGGCAACTACGTTCCGCCTGGGCCGCCGGAGGACCCCTGGGGACCGTATATCCGCGAGGCTGGCCACCGCTATGACGTGCCGGAGCTGTGGATCCGCTCCGTGATGCGGGTTGAGTCGGGCGGCAACGAATACCAGAACGGGCAGCTGATCACCTCGAGCGCCGGCGCAATGGGGCTGATGCAGGTGATGCCGGAAACCTACGACGAGCTGCGCGACCGCTACAGCCTGGGCGACGATCCGTTCAATCCGCACGACAACATCCTGGCCGGCGCCGCGTATCTGCGGGAGATGTACGACATCTATGGCTCGCCTGGGTTCCTGGCGGCGTACAACGCGGGGCCGCGGCGGCTGGATGATTACCTGAGCAACAATCGGCCGCTGCCGGACGAGACGCGGCGTTATGTCGCGATGATCGGGCCGAACATCGTGGGGACCTATCCGGCCAATCGCTCGCCGGCCGAGGACTACGCAATGAACGCGCTGCCGATCAACATACCGCCGGGAACGCGCTACGGCCGTGCGGTGCAACTGGCGAGCAGCCGCGGGGCAGGCGGGCGCGCGCCGCTGCGTGGCGCAGTGCAGACGGCTCAACTGCCCGAGCCGCCGCGTGCCACGGCGCAGCCGCTACCGCAACAATATGCGCTGGTGGCGCCTCCGTCGCCGCCGACGCGGGGAGGGTTCCGGCTGATCCAGCCGGCGGTGGCCGAACCGGTGCCGTTCCGCCGTGGCGGCGCGCCGACGGGCGAGTGGGCGATCCAGGTGGGTGCGTATTCGAACGAGCACATGGCGCAGGCTGCAGTGGGCAGTGCGCGCGAGCATGCGCGGGTTGAACTTGCGGTGGCGCACTCGTTTGTTTCCGGCGTGCATCAGGGTCATGCCTTGCTGTATCGCGCTCGGCTGACGGGGCTGTCGCGGGAGACCGCGGTGCAGGCCTGTGGGCGGCTGGCGCACACGCATGCCAGCTGCATGGTGCTGTCGCCTGAGTCGCAATCGTAAGAAGACCTCGGTGGTCGAGCCGGAGCCGGCTCGACGCTGACTTGCGACGAACTGCAGCGATGATGTGAACGGTTGCGATGCGACGCCCCGAGGGACGGCTGCGCTTGCCGCGTTCCCGTCAGCGGGTCACACTGAACGTGACCAGCGACGAAATCATCATCGGGGAATGTCCGCAATCATGCCTGCCTCACGATTTGCCAGCCTGACACCATTGTTCGCGCCGCGATCAGTCGCGGTGCTCGGCGCTTCCAGTGATCCGACACGCATCAGCGGACGTCCGCTTGCCTACATGAAGGCACAGGGTTTTCAGGGCGCACTGTATCCGGTCAATCCGAACCGTGAGGAGGTGCAGGGGCTGAAGGCCTATCCATCGATCGCGGCGTTGCCGGAGACGCCGGATGTGGCCGTGGTCGCGGTGGCGGCGGAAATCGCGGAAAGCTCTATCACTGAACTGGCGGAACGTGGCGTCAAAGCGGCGGTTATGTTCACCGCCGGGTTCGCGGAAATGGACGAAGCGGGCGAGGCGGCGCAGGACCGGATGGTGGCTGTGGCGCGCAAGCACGGCATGCGCATCCTGGGGCCGAATTGCCTGGGCGTGTTCGATGCGCGCACGGCGTATTACGCCACGTTCTCGTCTTCGTTCGACAGCGGCTGGCCGGTGCCGGGGCGTATCGGCATCGCATCGCAGTCGGGTGCGTACGGCACGCATCTTTATACGCTGGCGCGCAATCGCGGCATCGGTGCGTCGCTGTGCATCATGACCGGCAATGAGGCCGACGTGACGGTTGGCGAGTGCATCGGCTGGCTGGCGGAAAATCCGGAAGTTGATGTGATCGCGGTATATGCCGAAGGCATTCGCGAGGCGCCTGGCTTGATCGCGGCGTTCGAGGCGGCGCGCGCGGCGAAGAAGCCGATCATCATGCAGAAAGTCGGGCGCAGTGAACTCGGGAGCAAGGCGGCGAAGTCGCACACTGCGTCGATCGCCGGCGACGATGCGGTGACGGAAGCGGTGATGGCTGAGTTTGGCGTGGTGCGCGCGCGCAACTCCGAGGAGATGCTGGACATCGCGCATACCGCGACGCGGAAGATCTATCCGGCGCGCAACACGCTGGGTGTGATCACCGTATCAGGCGGCGCCGGCGTGCTGATGAGTGATGTTGCGGACGCTATGGGGCTGCCGATGCCGGAGATGCCGGAAGCAACGCAGAAGATGCTGCGCGACCTGGTGCCGTTCTGCGCGCCGCGCAATCCGGTGGATGCGACCGCGCAGGTCAGCAACAACGTGGCGCTGATCGAGACTTTCACCGAAGCGATGGTGAAGGATGGCGGCTACGCATCCGTGCTGGGGTTCTTCAGCATGACCGCGTCGTCGCGACGTTGGCCTGGCATTCGCGAGCAGGTCAACAAGGTGCGCGAGCGTTATCCGGATCGATTGTACGTGCTGTCGGTGATCACACCGGATGAGCGCCGCGCCGAGCTGGAAGCGGACGGGTGGTGTGTGCATGAGGATCCGACACGTGCCGTGACTGCGATCGCAGCGATGGGACGGTTCGGGGCGGCATTCGCCGCACCTGCCGGCGCGCCGGCGCCGGAAGTGGGCACGGTGACGTTGCCCGCGACGACGCCGAGCGAGGCGGAGGCGAAGCGGCTGCTGGCGCGCGCTGGGATTGCATCCGCCCCGGAAGCCGAGTGCGCGAATGCCGACGCAGCGGTGGCCGCGGCTGAACGGATCGGCTTCCCGGTGGTGATGAAGATCCTGTCGCCGGACATCCTGCACAAGTCGGAAATCGGCGGCGTGCTGTTGAACGTCGCGGATGCCGCGGCGGTGCGCGATGGCTTTGGGGTACTGATGGATCGCGCGAAGCGCGCCGCGCCGTCGGCACGACTGGATGGGGTGCTGGTGGCGAAGCAATTGCAGGGTGGCGTGGAATGCATCCTTGGCATCCATCGCGACCCGGTATTCGGGCCCGTCGCGATGTTCGGATTGGGCGGCATCTTCGTCGAAGTGATGAAGGACGTGGTGTTCCGTCGCTGCCCGTTCGGTGAGGATGTCGCTGAGCAGATGATCCGCTCGATCAAGGGCGCGCCATTGCTACTGGGTGCGCGCGGGCGGCCAAAGGCGGACATCAAGGCATTGGCGCAGACGTTGGCGCGGCTGTCGTCGTTCGCAGCCGCGGCCGGGCCACGGCTGGCGTCAGTGGATCTGAACCCGGTGTTTGCGATGCCGGAGGGAAAAGGCGCATTCGCTGTGGATGCGGTGGTGGAGGTCGGGTAAGTCGGCGGCATGCCGGCCTCGCTGCTGCAAACATTGCGGGCCATGGCGTGCAACAACGCCTGGGCCAATCATCGGCTGCTGTCAGCGTGCGCCGGCCTGACACAGGCTGAATTCGAGGCGCCGCGCACGGGGTTCTTCCCGTCGATCCCGGCGACGCTGAACCATATCCTGGTGATCGACTGGTTCTATGTCGATGCGCTGGAAGGTGGCACGCTCGGGCCCGCGGCGTGGGCGAACCAAGTGCCGTGTCGAACGCTGGTGGAGTTGCAGCCGGCGCAAGCAGCGGTGGACCGGCGTCTGATCGCGTGGTGCGATGCGTTGGATGACGATGGACCGGATCGGACGATCCACGTGCATCGCGGCACGCACGAGCAGACGGAGCGCGCCGATCGGCTGCTGCTGCACCTGTTCCAGCATCAGGTACATCATCGCGGACAGGCACACGCGATGCTGAGCGCGACAGCGGTTGAGCCGCCGCAACTCGATGAGTTCTTCTCGGTCGCCGAAGCACCGTTGCGGGCGAACGAGTTCGCCGAGCTGGGGTTGACCGAGGAGACGATCTGGCAGGAGTGACTGCGCGCCGACCTAGGTGTGCGTTGGATTTATCGCAGGCCTTGCAGGACGTCTCTGAACGCGCGCATGCCTGGATCGTCCAGACCGATGGAACGTTCCCCGAAGATGCGGGCACGGCCGATTTTCGCTTGCATGTTGCGCATGCGGTCGAGCGTCGCTTCAACAGCGGCGGTGGCGGCTTGCAGGATCTCGCTGGCCTCTGTTTTACCTTCGGCCGCGGTGGCGGCGGCATCGAGCGCGTCCAGCACCGTCTTGTCACCGAGCGATGATTTGCCGCGTGTTTTCATCGCATCGAGCGCGGCACGCAACAAAGCGGCGGTTTCCGGCCACGGCACCTCGGTGCGGCCACGCGTGGCTTTCGCGGCGGCGAGAAGCCCGGTTGCCAGCAGGGTGCCGTAGCTGGAACCGGACACTTTCGTCATCGCCTGGGCGCAGGCCATCAATGCCATGCCGACATCGGGCGGCAGTGCCGGCGCGATCTCCACCAGCGCTCGGCCGCCGCGCGTCATGGTGACGCCGAGATCACCATCGCCAAGCTGGCCGTCGAGCGTGTTCAACTCATCGGCGACGGTTTCCATGTGCGCGGCAATGCGGCGCAGTCCATCGGCGAGAGCGGGAGAAGTGAGCGCCATATCACACCCGCCAGAATGCACATTCGCACGGCGCCTGAAGCAACTTCTCCAATTCGGCGTCGAGCTTGCATAGCGTGATCGACGCGCCGGTCATTTCCATCGAGGTAGCGTAGCGGCCGACCAGCGGCATGACGATGGCGGCGCCTGATTTGGTGAGGCGCTCGGCAACGATACGGTACATGATGTAGAGTTCTTCCGGTGGCGTTGCGCCGAGGCTGTTGACCAGCACCGATACGCGGTCGCCGCGCGTGAGCGGCATGTCGCCCAGCAGGTGATCCATCATCTCGCCGGCAACAGCATCGGCGGTGCGCAGCTTGCCACGCCACACGCCAGGCTCGCCGTGGATGCCCATGCCCATTTCCATCTCGTCGTCTGCGATGGTGAAGGTTGGGCGACCGGCCTGCGGCACAGTGCATGGCGTGAGCGCGGCCCCAATGGAGCGGACGCTGTCGGCGGTCTTCTGCGCGATGCGGGTGACCTCGTCGAGATTGCTGCCGGCTTCGGCCGCGGCGCCGGCGATCTTGAAAGCGTACACCATGCCGGCGACGCCGCGGCGTTTCTCCTTCTCGGCAGGTGGCGCGCTGGCGACGTCATCGGCGAGCAATACGGTGGTGGAGCGCACGTCCTCCATTTCCAGCATGTCGCCGGCCATGTCGAAGTTCATGCAATCGCCGCCGTAGTTGCCATAGAGACGCAGCACGCCGGCACCGCCATTGGCGTGGCGCATCGCGGCGGCCATCTGCTCAACCGAAGGTGAGGAGAACACCTCGCCGATGGCGCAGGCATCGAGCAGCCCTGTGCCCACATAGCCGGTGAAGATCGGCAGATGCCCGGACCCTCCGCCGGAGACAATGCCAACCTTGCCCTTCCTTGCTGCCCCGGGGCGCTTGATGACGCGGCCATCGTCCCCCGCGCGTTCGTAATGTTGCGGATGCGCGAGCACGAGGCCTTCCAGCATCTGCTCGACATAGAGCTGCGGGTCGTTGAGGAGTTTCTTCATGGCGTTCCTCCGGAGGCAGGATTGCGAGACAGATTAGCACAATGGCAGCGGATGGGAGACAGGGGGCTTGGCGGTTACGAATTTCTGGCCGAGAACAGTTTGAGCGGCCACTGTCAGTGTGACGAAGTATGACCGGAAGGAATGCGCGATGAATGCCAAGACCATGCTTCTGATTGTGTTCGGGTTGTCGATTGCCGTTCCCGCGCTGGGACAAAGCAGCAACGCCGTCGTTGTCAGCGGCACGGTCGAGAAAATCGACACAGGCTCGATTGCTGTGAGGAATAAATTCGGCGACGCTGTCGACAGCTTCAAACTCGCGCCGAACGTATTGGTGGTCCAGAACAGGCCAGCCACACTTGCCGACATCCGGCCGAACGACTTCGTTGCCTCGGCGGCAATCCGCGAAGCTGACGGAAAGCTCCATTCGACTGAGCTACGGATCTTCCCTGATACCATGCGAGGCGTTGGCGAAGGACAGCGGCCGATGAATGACGCGCGCAACCAGATGATGACCAACGCAATCGTCACCGGTACGGCCGTCGTCAATGGCAGCAATGACATCAAGGTACAGTTCAAAGGCGGCGAGTCCGAACTCGTGCTGGAGCCGGGAGTTCCTGTCACACGCATCGATGGAGCTGACCTAAGTCTGGTTAAGCCTGGTATGAAAGTTCAGTTGCGCGGTGTTCGGACCGAGGATGGCGCGAGCATCAATCGCATCGCGATCCAATAATTTGCCGCCATGTTCGCGATAGCCGCGAATTGAAGTGTCCGAAGCCTGATAGTCCGGTCAGCTGAATTTAGCGACGCGGGCGGCGGTTTCGGGGTCGAGGAAACCGCGTACGGTTGCTGCGGTTTCGGCGGCCAGGGCTGTATCGAGACTGGGACGGCGCGCGAGGATGCGGCGCAGATCGCGCACCGGACCCGGAGGAAGGGCGGCGATGCGTTGCGCTAGGGCGAGCGCGGCCGGCATCAGGGCTTCATCGCTGACGACTTTCCATACCAGGCCCCAGCTATGCGCCTGCGCCGCGTCGAAGCGTTCGCCCAACATGATCAGTTCGCGCGTGCGTTGCAGGCCGACCAGGCGCGGCAGCAGTTCAGTCACACCACCGGTGACGAACACGCCGAGCGAGACTTCAGGAAAGAAACAGCGCGTGCCTTCGGCGGCGATGGCGAAGTCGCAGTTGATCAGCCATTCCAGACCGCCGCCGACCGCCCAGCCGCGGATCGCACCGATCACTGGCGTGTCGCCGAGCACCATGGCGCGCGTCACATCCTGGATGCGCTCGATATAGGCGTGCGTGGCGGCTTCGCCTTGGCTTTGTGCCGCGAATTCCTTCAAGTCGTCGCCGGAACAAAAAGCTCGGCCCGCACCGGTCAGCACGATGGCGCGTACCGTTGGGTCATTATCGGCAGCGGTCAACGCGGCGATCAGATCATCCAGCAGTTCCGGCACGATCGCATTCAGCCGGTGCGGGCGGTTCAGCGTTATGATGCGGACACCGCCGGCGGCATCTTCGGTCAGCACCGTGCCAGTCATGCGCGATCCTTTCTGATGACGCGGCGAGTCTTGCCCTCGGTACGCGGCAATGCGCCGAACGGCAGCAGCATGACGCGGGCGGTGACGCCGAGTTCGCGCTTGATCGCATCCGCAATGCGTTCCGGTGTGCCATGCGTGCGCGAGTCCGCGAGTTCCACCTCGATCGGCAGCGCATCGTGCGGGCCCGCGGTATCGAGCACGATGCGGTATTCGCCGGACAGGCTGTCGTCGCGGTTGAGCACGGCGGCGATTTGGGTGGGGAACACGTTGATGCCGCGCACCACGACCATGTCGTCGCTGCGGCCAACGACGCGGAAGCGCGGCGCGGTGCGGCCGCAGCGCGCGCGGCCGGTGCCGGTGAGGGTGATGACGTCGCCGGTGCGGAAACGCACCAGCGGCTGGCAGTGGCGGCTGATGTGCGTCAACACGAGTTCGCCGCGCTCGCCTTCCTTCCAGGGAAGCACTGCACCGCTGTCCGGTTCGATCAGCTCGGGATGCAGCACATCGAGCGCCATGAAGTGCAGGTCGTGGTCGTGCTCGGACTGTCCGGCGAAATTGCAGAACGCGTCGGACACACCGTAGTTCGCGTTGCGCGGCGAGAGACCCCAGGTGGCTTCCAGCCGGCGGCGGAAATCCGGATCATCCAGACCGGCTTCGCCGCCGAACAGTCCAAGACGCAGTCCGAGATCGCGTGGACGCAGCGTGGGAAAGTGTTCGGCGATTACACGTTCCAGCACGGCCGGATAGGACGGGGTGCAGGAAATCGCTGTGATGCCGAGTTCGAGAATGGTGCGGACCAAAAGCTGTGTCTCGCCGACACCGAACGGAATGACGGTGGCGCCGGTGGCTTCCAGTGTGGTGTGGTCGCTGAAGCCGCCCATCCAAAGCCGGTAGTTGAGGCAGTGCACGACACGATGACCCGGTCCGAGACCGGCTGCGGATTGCGCACGCGCACCGACGATGGCGGTTTCCTGCGCATCGCGCGCGGAGAGTGCGAGGTTCATCGCGGTTCCGGTGGTGCCTGACGTGCGGTGCACACGCGTGATGCTATCCGGCGCTGCGGTGAGGTAGTCGCCGAATGGCGGATGCTCACGCTGGCTGACGCGCAGCATTTCCTTGTCGGTGAGCGGCAGACCAGCGAGCGCGTTCAAGTCGCGTGGCGGTTCGCCGCCGTCCCACAGGCGGCGATAGAATGGGGAGTTCGCCAGCAGGTATTCGCGCTGCTGTTCCCACGCACGCTGGCGATGCGTCGCCAGTGTTGCGAGATCGGCGAAGTCAGCGCGGTCGAGCAGCAAGTTCGGAGGGCTCCCGTGCGGATGGTTTCCGTGTTGCATGCGATCGGAGCCCGCACAAGCATGGCCTTGGCGTGCGTGGCGCGATGACGCACCATCGTCGGCAAAGCCTGGAGGAAGTGCAGCGCATGATCAACAAAATCGTCCAGTCGATGGCCGACGCCATGGCGGGCATCAAGGACGGGTCGACCGTGCTGGTCGGGGGCTTTGGCGCGGTGGGGCAGCCGAACGCGCTGATCGACGGGCTGATCGAACAGGGTGCCACCGATCTTACCGTCGCGGCCAACAATGCCGGCGTCGGCCATATCGGCCTCGCGCGGCTGATGGAACTGGGACGCGTGCGCAAGATCATCTGCTCGTTTCCGCGGTCGTCCGATCCGGTGGTGTTCGAGGGGTTGTACCGCGCGGGCAAGATCGAATTGGAGATCGTGCCGCAGGGCACGCTGGCGGAACGCATGCGCGCGGCGGGTGCCGGAGTGCCGGCATTCTTCACCGCAACCGGTGTCGGTACCAAGATGGGGATGGGCAAGGAGGCGCGCGAATTCGACGGCCGCTCGTATGTGATGGAGCGGTCGCTGCCGGGCGATGTCGCCCTGGTGGAGGCATGGGAGGCAGATCGCTGGGGCAACCTGACGTTCCGCGAGTCGGGCCGCAACTTCAATCCGGTGATGGCGATGGCGGCAAAATTGACCGTCGTGCAGACGCAGCACCTGCGTGAGCTTGGCGAGATCAATCCCGATCACGTGGTGACGCCGGGCATCTTCGTGGACCGCGTGCTGCATGTGCCTTACGGTGATCCGACCGGTTTCTGACAGGAGTTTGTGATGCCCGATACCGCCGTGACCGACGTCAAGCCGCTGAGCCGCGTGGAGATGGCGGCACGGGTGGCGCACGACATTCCGGAAGGCTGGTATGTCAATTTGGGTATCGGTATTCCGACCGCGATCGCCGATCACGTGCCGCTGGAGCGGGAGGTGATCTTCCATTCGGAGAACGGCGTGCTGGGCATGGGGCCGGCGCCGGCGAAGGACAAAATCGATCCGTGGCTGATCAACGCCGGCAAGCAGTATGTCACGCTGCGGCAGGGCGGCAGCTTCTGCCATCACGCCGACAGTTTCTCGATGATCCGCGGCGGCCATCTGGATCTATGCGTGCTGGGTGCGTTCCAGGTGGCGGAGAATGGCGACATCGCCAATTGGGCGACCAGCGAGAACGACGCCGCGCCCGCCGTCGGAGGCGCGATGGATCTGGCGGCGGGCGCCAAGCGCCTATGGGTGCTGATGGAGCACACCACGAAGGACGGCACACCGAAGCTGGTGCGGAACTGTTCGTATCCGCTGACCGCTGTGGGTGCGGTTAAGCGCGTCTATACCAACCTGGCGGTGCTTGACGTGACCGAGCGTGGCTTCGTGGTGGTCGACATGGCGCCCGGGGTGACGTTCGACGCGTTGCAGGCGCGGACGGATGCGCCGCTGCATCGGAGCGCTTGAACGGGCGGACTTTCGGCATGATGGCCCCGTTGGATCACCTTCAGGCACTGAAGGACAAGGTGGCGGGGAAGGATGAGCTGAAGCGGATCCGCGCGCTTCGTTCCACCGCGCCGGGGTTCGATCGCGGGGTCTGGCGCGACATATGCGCGAAGGGGTGGCTGCAGCTTGGTACGCGCGAATTTTGCGGCGTTGCAGAGGAGTTGGGCGCGGGTCTCGTGCCGGAACCGCTGATCGCGGCGGCGATGGCGGCGCGATTGCTGCCGGCCGAACATCTGGCACCGGTGCTGAGCGGCGAGCGCATTGTGCTGCCGGCATGGCAGGAAATTCAGGACCGCGTCGACCTTATCGGCGAAACCGTGCTGCGGCACGGCAGGCTGAGCGGCCGCAAGCAGAACATTCCCATGGCAAGTGGTGCCGATGCCTTTCTGGTAACGGTGCAGGATGGGCTTGCCTTGGTCGAACATGACGTGCGGGGTGTCTCACTGGAGCTGCGCGAGACACCGGATGGCGCGTACCTTGGTACATTGACGCTGGAGGAAGCGCCGGCCGAAGCGATCGAGAGCGACGCCAGCGACGCGCTGGAATACGCGATCCTGGCTCATGCCGCGTATCTGTTCGGCCTGACCGATCGGGCACTTGCGAAAACGCTTGCGCACATCGCGATGCGCGATCGGTCTGGCCAGATAAGTGACAGCTTCGATGCATTGCGGCATCACGCCGACGACATGCAGCTTCAGGTTTCGCTGACGGGCACTGTCATCGATTCGTCTGTCCAGGCACTGGAAGCGGCCGCGACTCTGGTTGAGCGCCAAGCGGCGGCGTCGCGTGCCAAGGTGCGGGCGTCGGATGCAGCAATTCTGGTGACGCGGACCTGTATGCATCTGCATGGTGGCCTCGGCCACACCGATGCCTATGACATCGCGCTTTATCAGCGCAAGGCTGTGGCGTTGGCGCCATTATACGGTTCGACACAGGTGCATCGCGCACGCTTCGCAACTGGAGAGCAAAGATGAGTGACGCATTGCCGATATTGACGCAGCGCCGCATCGAGGCGGCCTTCGCCAAGGGCATCTACGACGAGATGAAGGCGGAAGTCGGCGAGGCAACCGCGAAGCGCATCCTGAGCACGGCGGTGATCAAGCTTGCGAAGCAGGCGGCGGCGGAGATGGCGCGCGAGGCGCCGGGCGGGGCGAGCCTCGATTCATTCCGCGGCATCCAGCCGCGCTGGACGGCTGAGGACGCGTTACGCATCGACGTGGTGAAGTCGACCGATCGCGAGTTCCACTTCAACGTCACGCGTTGCCGTTATGCCGAGATGTACCGCTCGATGGGCCTGGCCGAACTTGGCGCGGTGTTGTCGTGCAATCGCGATGGTGCGTTCTGCGAAGGCTACGACGAACGGCTGAAGCTGCAGCGCACGCAGACCCTGATGGGCGGCGCGTCGCATTGCGACTTCCGGTACCAGTGGCAGGACGACGCGGCGCCGTGCTCCACCTGAAGCGCCAAACGGCAGCCCGGCCTTATGGCGTCGCGATCAGCCGCGCGGTGTCGTCTGCCGCGGTGAGCATCGGGTAGTGCCCGGTGTCCAGTTCGTGCCAGGACGCGCCGAGCTTTTCGGCGCAGCGGCGCTGGTGTGCCTCACCAGGATTCGGTGCCTGACGGCACCAGATCACGCTGGCCTTCCAGCGCTGCTGCCAGAACGTTGGCAGCTTGACGCGATCGTTCATCGCGGCGACGGGATGCGGCGTGTAGCGATCGAGCGCCCAGGCCTTGGTTGTGTCGTCGAGGCTGGCGAACATGCGGCGCTCGGCGTCCTCGCGCGATTGGCCGGTGGTGAGATCGGTGGTGACCGGGCTGACGCGCTTGACGATATCGGGGATGCATTCGCCGTCGAATAGGGCGAGCGCATCGACGAAGACGAGACGGCTGATGCGGTCGCGCGCCTGTTCGGCGGCGGCGCAGGCGACCATGCCGCCGCTGCTGGTGCCGGCCAGGACGACGTCGTGCAGGTCCTCGAAGAACAGCAGTTCGGCGATTTCGGTGCCGTGGCTTTCGGTGGTGATGCCGCGGCGCACCGCGTGGCGGCGTTCGGCACAGCCATCCAGCGTCGGTGCGAACACGCGGTGTCCGGCGGCGGCGAGGCGCGAGGCGACGTGCTGCCAGATCCAGCCGCCTTGATACGCGCCGTGAACCAGTACCGATGTCTGCCATGCTTCCCCCTAGAGGCTGCCCCGCCGCCGGTCCTGACGGGAGGTCCGCTCAAGGGCATGCTAGTCGGCGCGAAGCCCGGAGCACAGTCGCGGATGTAAGACGCCTGCAAGCATCCGCGTGGCAATCTAGGCCAACCTGTGCCCAAGGCAGTACGCCAACATTCAAGCGGTTAGCGCAGTTACCGTCGCCCCTTCTGTTCAGCGCACAGGCGCTGTGCTGCGCATGGACTCGCGTGACGAACCACTCAGCGCGGGCGATGCCGTCACACTATCGGTGTCGAACCCTCAGCCGGCGCAGCCTGCGGACGACCATTCCATCTCGTTCCACGACATTCTGCACGCGCTGAACCCGCTGCAGTATATTCCTGTCGTCGGCACGATCTATCGGGCGGTCACCGGCGACCAAATTCCCGAACTGCTGCGCCGGGGCGGCTCTCTGCTCGTCAGCACGCTGATGGGTGGCCCGGTCGGCGCGATCACCAATATCGCCACGACCATTCTGGAGAAGATCACCGGCTTCGACATCGACAAGACCATGCAGACGGCGATGGGGGGACACACATCGGCGGCGCCCTCACCAACGTCTGCTCCGGCGACGACGGACTCCGCGACGGCGCTACTGCAAGTGCCACCGGCCGCAATCGCCGCCGACACGGCCAGCAAGCCGTTGTCGTCGGCACAACTCGCGGCCTACGGCGTCGGCACGTCCCAGGACGGAACAATGACCATGGGTGCCGTCAGCGGCGCCGACGTATTGAACACGCTTGAACTGAAGCGCGTCCAGGACGCGAGTGCCGCCTATGTCAGGGTTCAGAAGGGCGGCGGTTCCGCTGCCGCTGGCACAGCAGCGTAGCGGGCCACCCGCTAGACCCACGTCTCGACCCTGTCTTCGCCTCGCGCTAGCCTTTGTGCATGATCGACAAGTTCGTGCCCTCAATGGTTGAGGCGATGGCCGGCATCGCCGATGGTTCAACGATATTACTGGGCGGGTTCGGCGATGTTGGTATTCCCACGCCGCTGCTCGATGGCCTGATCGACCAGGGCGCACGCGATCTGACCATCGTTGTCGTCGCTGGCGGGCGCGATGGCAGCGCGATCGAGCGGCTGCTGTCGCTCGGCCGCGTGCGCAAGCTGATCTCCAGTTTCGTTCGGCCGGCGAGCCTGGCTGGGCGGCTGTTCCAGAGCGGCGATCTGGAGGTGGATGTGGTGCCTCAGGGCACCATGGCGGAGCGCATGCGTGCCGCGGGCGCCGGCATCACCGGGTTCTACACGCCTACCGGCGCCGACACTCTGCTCGCCGAAGGGCGGGAAACACGCGAGATCGGCGGCAAGCTGTGCCTGCTGGAGTATCCGTTGCCTGGCGACGTGGCGTTGATCGAAGCGTGGTCGGCGGATCGTTGGGGCAACCTGACGTATCGCGACAGCGCGCGGAATTTCAATCCGGTGATGGCGATGGCGGCGAAGCTGACGATAGCGATGACGCGTAATGTCGCAGCGCTGGGCGAGATAGCGCCGGAGACCGTGGTGACGCCGGGTATCTTCGTCAATCGCGTGCTGCACGTTCCGCTCTGAGAGGACGCAATGGCCGATACTGAATTCTCGCCACTGGACCGCAACGGCATGGCCGCGTGGTGTGCGCGCGATATTCCCGAAGGCTGGCTGGTCAATCTGGGTATCGGCATTCCAACGCTGGTCGCGGACTTCGTTCCGGCGGACCGCGAGGTGATCTTCCATGCGGAGAATGGCGTCATCGGTGTGGGGCCGGCGCCGGCGGAGCACGCGGTCAATCCGTTCCTGATCAACGCCAGCACCACGCACGTCACGCTGCGCACCGGCGGTTCCTATGTGCATCACGCGGACAGCTTCGCCATCGCACGCGGCGGGCACCTGGATCTGTGCGTGCTGGGCGCGTTCGAGGTGTCGGAGAATGGCGATATCGCCAACTGGGCGCGCTCGGCGGACGAGCCGGTGAAGCAGATCGGTGGCGCGATGGACCTGGCGATCGGAGCGCAGCGGCTTTGGGTGGTGATGGAGCACATCACCAAGGACGGCCAGTCGCGTATCCGGCAACGCTGCACATATCCACTGACGGCGAAGGGCGTGGTGAAGCGCGTCTATACCAACCTTGCTGTTCTGGACGTGACAGCGGATGGCTTCGTGGTGCGCGACATGATCCCCGGCATGACGCTGGAGGGGTTGCAGGCGCGGACCGAGGCGAAGCTGCGTGCGGGAGCCAACGCATGATCACCGCAATCGAGATTACATCGCGCGCACCGTTCCTCGGTGGGGCGACATTCGGCGATGCCGGTGCATACGAGCGGTTGGATGGTGTGGCGATCGGCGAGATTGATCCCGGGCATCCGGCGAACTGCGGTATCGTCTACATCGACAAGGCGCCGCGCAATGCGCGCGGACGTGTGGAGTACCGCAGCGACATCTGCATCCTGCGGCCGGCCGATGCGGCGAAAGGCAACGGTCACATCCTCTATGAGGTGAACAACCGCGGCCGGATCATGCTGTTCGCCAATCTCTGCGCGGGAAAGCCTGGTAACCAACCGGCGAGTGCAGCCGATGTGGGCAATGCACTGCCGCTGCGGCGCGGCTTCACGCTGGTGTGGTCGGGATGGGATGCGGGAGCGCCGCGCGCCAATGGCGGATTGGGCTTGGATGCACCGGTTGCCACCGATAATGGTGCGCCGATCGTGCAGCGGATCCGCGAGGAGTTCATCTCTGGTACGCGCGGCGGCGATCTGACGCAATTCCGGCTGTCCTACGAGGTGGCGTCGCGTGACGATGCGGTGCTGACGGTGCGGCGTACGCAGACCTCGCCGCGTGTGGCGGCTGCTCACGAATTTGTCGATGCGCGCACGGTGCGGCTGGCCAATGGCGCGCTGCCGCAACCTGGCTCGATCTACGAATTGCGCTACCACGCGACCAACCCGCGTGTGCTGGGTATCGGCTTCGCGGCGACGCGCGATCTCGTGTCGCATCTGCGGGGCAGTGGCGAGGGCCGCGATCTGCTGGGGTGTCAGATCACGCATGCCCTGGGGTTTGGCATCTCGCAGGCGGGGCGTTATCTGCGCGATTCGCTAGCGCAGGGCTTCAATCACGACGAAACGGGTGCGCGCGTGTTCGACGGCGTGTTCACACATGTCGCCGGTATCGGGCGTTTGTTCTTCAATACGCCATTTGCGCAGCCGGGGCGCACGCGCACATGGCACGAGGACCACGGCTTCCCCGAGGTGGCGTATCCGTTCGCCACGGCGGTGGGCGATGCGAAGGTGATCGAGACCAACACTTCCACCGAATACTGGCAGAAGGGCGCGTCATTGCTGCACACCGATGGCGTGCACGATGTTGCGTTGCCAGCGAATGTGCGCGGCTATTTCCTGCCTGGCACGCAGCATGGCGGCAAGGCGGGGATGCCGCGCGATGCGGGGCCTTGCGTCAGTCCACGCAACTGGCATGACCCGATGGCGGCGATCCGCGCGCTGCTGATTGCACTGGACGAGTGGGTGGCAGATGGGCGTGAGCCGCCGGCTTCGCGTTTGCCGCGGATCGATGATGGAACGCTGGTGCGCGGGGAAGAGGTGGCGTGGCCGAAGCTCGCGGCGCTGACGCCGCCGCGCGCGCCGAACGATGTGGTGGCGCCGGGCGATTGGACCGATCCGCAACCGGGCGGGCAGGGATGGCAAGCGCTGGTGCCGCAGGTCGATGCGGATGGGAATGAGATCGCCGGGATCAGGCTGCCGGATATTGCGGTGCCGACCGGGATGTTTGCCGGGTGGAACCTGTATCGCGCGCCTTTGCCGGAGGGCGAGTTGGCAGATCGCGACGGTACCTATCTGGCATTCACCACGGAGCGGTATTCCTCGAAGGACGCGTATGGCGCGCAGGTGCAGGCGGTGGTTGACGCATTGGTGCGCGACCGGCTGCTGCTCAGCGAGGATGCGACGGCGTATATACAGCGGGCGCGCGGATAGCGCCCTCTTCTGTAATCGGTGATGGGTGTCGAGGCGTTTTCCTAAAGGATGGCTAGGGCCATTCGAAAATATCCTGGGAGCCGCGAGCCATCGGAACGTCCCTGGAGATATCGCTGGGTGGCCTCTTCGGGTCCGAGATGTTTGACAGCGGAGAAGCCCTGCTGCCGAAGGATATTCTCCATATCGGCACCGTCGAAGTAACTCAGCCACGGTTCTCCGACCTTGCCCGCGCCGGCCGCTATTGCGTTCACCAACGTTGCCTCGTCGGGTGCAAGCGACTTTGGCGGAGCAATGAACTCGATGACGAGTTTGCTGCCCCGGCAGGCCGCGCCGGCCAAGTCGCCGAGAGTGCGTTCCACGGCTTCCTGCGTGAGATACTGCGTGACACCCAGCATCGAGAAGAAAGCCTGCTCGTCGCGGCATAGAGAGCTTCGGCGAAGGCCGTCCGCGAGTGTCTCGTGCTCGAAATCCACCGGCAGATAGTGCAACCTTTCTGGGACCTCCAACGAAAGCTCAGCAACGCGGGCACGCTTCCAGGCCTGACTGCCTGGATGATCGATCTCATAGACATCGAGCCGCTGCATCAAATCACCACGGCGGTAAGCGAAGGAGTCGAGGCCCGCTCCCAGAATGACATACTGGGTCACACCTGCTTCCATGGCCGCAACCAGCTCTTCTTCGGTATAGCGGTTACGCAATGGAAATTGTGTCCTCATCCACGGAACATGTGCCAGCGGGTGTTTGTCGTTCGCGTTGATCAACTCCTCATCGTTAGTGAAGCCAGCAAAGGCACGTGCGTACGGGTCGACAAGAATTTTCGGTTCGTCATCAAGCAACAGGTGCATGGCACGCCAGATGGCGGAGTTGATCGCGGTTCGACTGGGTTTTCTCATCTCCATTTGTCGCAGTCTCCGATATATGCCCCCCGCATTTCGCCCAACCACATCCCTGGATCGCGCTTCTGTTCGGGGCCTGGCATTGCTGCTGCCCCAGGATGGGATAGGAGGGTTCGGCCGTCCATCCGGCTGCACGTGTTCCGCGCTGAAGAGCATTCACAGGGGGCGTGTCGGACTGACCCTATCGAGGCCGACAACCCTTGCGCATGGTTTGCTTCCGTCCACTGGTTGCCAGTTGCAAGCCTATCGAGGAAAGCGGCCAGCGACCGATTACCTCATCTCCCGCCGAGCGCCCTTTCCCACGTGGAGCTCGGGCGAGGTGTCCTCAGTAGCCCGTGCGGGTCGCGCCGATTGCGTAGTTCTTGCGCGGGAATTCCTCGGTGTAGTTGCGTAGTGTCTTGCCGGTACGTGATCCCATGTCGCGATAGGGGCGCTTGCGCAGCTCCGCCACATCGAGATCGATGCCGTGGCCTGGTGTGGTAGGAAGTTCGACGAAGCTGTCCTCCACCGTCAGCGGCTGGATGGCGACCTCGTCGCAGACCGGCTTCAGGTTCACGAAGAACTCGGCGATCCAGAAGTTGGGGATCATCGCGGCGAGCTGCACCGTGGCGGCGGCGCCGACGAGCGTGGAGTTGTAGTTGTGCGGCGCCATGGCGACCGCGTGCGGCTGCGCCATGGCGGCGATGTCCAGCATCGCGCTGATGCCACCGCAGTTGCAGATGTCGGGATTGATGATGTCGGCGGCGCGTGCGGCCAGCGCCTGCGACCAGGCTTCCTTTGAGTAGATCGCCTCGCCGGTGACGATGGGCACGCCAGGCAACGCACGGCGCACTTCGGCGACCAGCTCGATGTTGTCGCACAGGCAAGGCTCTTCGTACCAGCCGATGTCGAACTCGGCGAGGCGTTTGCCGATACGCACGGCGTGCATTGGGGCGAGTCGGCGATGCACCTCGATCAGCAGCCCGAAATCAGGCCCCAGCGCCTGGCGCATCGTCTTCACGTAGCGCACGACATGGTCCTCGTCCTCACGCTCGATGAAGCTGCGCCAGGGGCCTGGGAACGGGTCCCACTTCAGCGCGGTGTAGCCCATTTGCTTCACCCGCAATGCACGTTCGACGTTCTGCTCGATCGACTCGCTGCCGTTTGACCAGCCGTTGGCATAGACCTTCACGCGTTCGCGCGAGGCGCCGCCGAGCAGGTTGTACAGCGGCAGGTTGGCGTGCTTGGCGACGATATCCCAAAGCGCGATCTCGATCGCGCTCCAGGCGGACAGCAGATCGAGTGATGTGCGGCGCATCGCGAAGTCGTCGAACACCACTTGTGCCGTGTGGCGGATGTTGAACGCGCTGCGCCCGATCATGTATTTCGCGAGGGTTTGCAGCAGCTTGTCTATCACCTGCTCCTTGCCCGGTGTGACATAAGCTTCGCCCCAGCCATGGACGCCTTCCTCGGTTTCCACGCGGCAGAACAGCAGGTTCTTTGCCAGGCCGGGATCCAACAGGAATGTCTCGATCCGGGCGATCTTCAACTCTGGCATCGGCTTCCTCCTCGGCGCATGGTTGCTGCCGACAATACAGCGGAGCAAGCGACATGCAATTCGAGACGATCACCTACGAGGTGAAAGGCAAGACCGCGATCGTTACGCTGAACCGGCCGGAGAAGCGCAATGCGCTGAGTGCCAAGCTGCTGCGCGAGCTGCATGCAGCGTTGCTCGAAGCGGACGAATTCAACCCGGTACATTGCGTGGTGCTGCGCGGTGCCGGTCCGCATTTTTGTGCAGGCGCGGATTTGAGCGAATACTCATCCGGCCGTGGCGAGGACTATCGCGGGCGGCAGGAGATCGATGACGACGTGTGGCGGCTGGAGCAGGGGCAGCGGCTGCGAATCACGCTGTTCGACATGCACAAGCCGGTGATCGCGCAGGTGCACGGCACGTGCATCGGTATCGGCACTGACCTTGCCTGGCTTTGCGATATGGTGATCGTGGCGGATGATGCGCGTATCGGCTTTCCGCCGGTGCGCGATCTGGGCACGCCACCCGGCAGCATGTGGCTGTATCACTGCGGGCCACAGTGGGCGAAACGGCTGCTGCTGACCGGTGACAGCGTCACCGGAGCGGATGCGGCGCGCATTGGTCTTGCGCTGAAGTCGGTACCGGCGACGGAACTTGCAGGCGAGGTCATGCGATTGGCGGAGCGCATGGGGCTAGTAGATCCGCATTTGCTTTCTGCCAATAAACGTCTGGTGAATTTAGGTATGGAGCTGATGGGCGCGCGCACGCTGCAGCGCATCGGTGCGGAAATCGACGCGCGTGGCCATAATGCACCGATGGCACGCGAGTTTCGCCAGACGATGCGCGAGCACGGTGTGAAGTATGCATTCCAGAAGCGCGACTCTGCGTTTGGGCATGGATACGCCGCGGCGGAAGGGCCTGATCGCGGATAAATGAGAATTTTGCAGGGGAATCGGAACGAGTGGATGATTAGGTTGTAATGGCACTGAAAGCGTAGCGAATCATGCCGTCGCCCGCAGACAACGCCATACTGACCTTTCCGCCGCGCTCTATCTCGCAATGGGAGCGAGAGTTGCTGAACGAATGGTTTGCGGCCACGCAACGCAAAAAGCTGGATGTGACAAGTGCGTCTGTTCGTGAGCGACGCGGGGACGACCCGAAGTTCTATGGCAAGATCGGCGTTGCGCTGCGCGCCGGCTTGGAACCAGCTTATTTGATATATTCACCGGCGGGGTCGACCATATGGGTCGTCACAACCGGTTCCATGTGGAACCAGGTGCAGCGGTTCCCGACGCTGCGCCTGGCTCTTAATTCGATCCGCCGGGTGCTGGACGAATCGACAGAATCGCAGAGCGGGGTATCAATGGAATCCCTGGTTTTCTGAACGTCACCGGGCAAGGAACGTCACGAGTTCCCTGCCCGCGCCTAACGCCGAAACTATTTCACCAGCGCGGGATGCCGCGCCGCCTTCTGTTTGAACGCCGGCATCACCTCTTCGGCGAACCGCTGCAACTGCTCCAATGCTTCTGACCTGGGCACACCGACCGACAGGCTGACGGAAATGCGGTCCAGCGCCGGATACTTTTCTTCCAGCGCTTTCAGATGATCGATGATCTCGTTGGCGTTGCCGGTGAGGAAACCGCCTGCATTCACCGCATCCTCAATGCGCGGCAACTTCGCTGTCGGAGCTCGCTTCGGGTCACGCATGATCTCGATCTGCTCTTCGGTCATCGCGCGGACCAGACGCAGCTCGCCGAACATCTTCATGTTCTCTTCGTAGTATTTCGCCGCGCGCTTGATCCCATCGGCTTTGCTGTCGGCCATGTAGAAATGGAAGCCGAAGCACAGGCGCTCACCGAGCTCGATGTGCTTGCCGACCTTGGCATGGGCTTCCTGCCAGCCGAGCACGACCTTGTGCATCGCACCGCCTTCGGCTGAACCGCCGCCGACCATGCCCTGGATGCCGTGCTTCGCCATGAACTCCATGGCGCGGCCAGTGCCACCTTGTATCGGCTGCCAACACTCGACCGGGCGGCGCAGCGGGCGCGGCACCAGCGTGAGATCCTTCAGCGTGTAGCCGCGATACGGCACTTCCGGCGGCAGCGTGTAGTGTTTGCCCTTGTGGCTGAACGCATCTTCGTTGAACGACTTGAAGATGATATCGACCTGCTCCTCGAACAGCTCGCGGTTAGCGGTCTGATCGAGGAGCGGCGAACCGAATGTCTCCACTTCGCGCGTGTGATAGCCGCGGCCAAGACCGAAGATCACGCGACCATTGGAAAGGATGTCCGCCATGGCGTAATCCTCGGCCAGGCGCAGCGGATGCCACATCGGCGCAATGTTGAAGCCGCAGCCGAGCTTCAGGTTCTTGGTCACGTGCGTGAGGTGCAGAGCCATCATCAGCACGTTGGGAATGCATTCGGTGCCTTCGCGCTGGAAATGATGTTCAGCCATCCAGAACGCATTGTAGCCGTGCTTGTCCATCAGCACGGCCATCGACTGGGCCTTTTCCAGCGCGGTGGCGAGATGCTCGTTAGGATACAGCCGGTCGTTGATCGGGGTGCCGGCGTAGCCGATGTCGTCGAGATCGACATGGCCCGCGTACAGACTGTCGAATTTCGTGATCATGCCGTTATCCTCCGAGTGCTTGCGTCCATGGTAGTGCAAGGGCCGGGCTTGGCAACCTGGGGTTACGCCGCTTTGCTGCTGCTGCCGATATCCCAGAACACGCCGGCCGTGATGCCGAGGCCGTAGCGGAACAGAGTGCCAAGCCCGTGTTCGTTCGGTCCATGCTGACCGCAGCCGCCATAGGAGTGCGGGATCCAGATGACGGGAATGCCGAGTTCCGCCTTGAAGATTCAGAGGGACCGGCGGCAGAGTTGGCCGGTATCACAACATTGGGTTGCCACCCCACAATGCGCGTCATCGATCGTACGACGCGTTGGAATCAGGGATTGTCAGGATCGGTGCGTGAGGCGAGGAACGCGTCGCGCTTCGTCGCCGGGACGATCTGCATCATGTGCAATCCGCGCGCATCGAAGTGAGCGCGCGGGCCGGGCACGATCGTGGCGGCTGACACGTCAACCGTGTGGCGGATCTGAACGCGCGCTCGAGCGGTACCGGAAAGGCATTCACCGGCGCCTCCGGTTGGCCGGTGATCTGGCATGCATCATATCCGGTGCGTCTCGTGCGTTGATGGATGGAACAGCTCTTCCGGCCGCAGGACGCGTGGCGACAGGCCTTCAGCGTGGTGGCGGCGAAGGAAGACCTCCAGCACGTGGCGGTTGGCTTCCAGGCCGTACGACCAGAAGTCGCTGCCCATCAGGCTGCGTGCCGCATGCAGATGTTCGTCGATGAACGGCAGAGTCACCTTCGACGCGGCAACGTCGCCAAGCTTGCGCAAGGCGTGCGTCTTTGCTTGCTCGAATGCTTTCAGTGCGGCGACTGGCAGCCATGGATGTTGCTCGACCAAGGAACGACGGATGCCGAGGATGTGCATGATCGGGACGATGCGCGTCTTGCGGAACCATTCGGCTGCCGCTGCGGCGGGGTCAGGATACAGCCAGGCGATGTTCGGGTCGCGGCCAAAGCATGATGGCGCACGCGGGCCGATGACAGCGTCGATCTCGCCGGCGGCGAGCATGCCGGAAATCGTCGCGCCGGCTGGCGCGTCTTCGATGCGCACGTTGGGCGGCAGGTTGAGCGCGATTTTCTCGACCCGGCCGGGCTGCTCGTAGCCGCCGCGCACCCAGGTGATGTCCGACGGTTTGACGCCGTGTTGCTCCTCCAGCACTGCCCGCGTCCACACGTTGGCGGTGACCTGGTATTCCGGCACGCCGACGCGCCGGTGCTTCAGACCTTCCGCGCGGTCGATGCCGCGATCCGTGCGGATATAGATCGAGTTGTGGCGGAAGGATCGCGAGGGGAACACCGGTACGCCGACATAAGGACAGTCATTGTTTGCCGTCTTGACGGTGAAACTGCTCATCGACAGTTCGCAGATGTCGAAGTCCGCGTGACGGAAGGCGCGGAAGAAGATCTCTTCCGGTTCGAGCAGCATGAATACCGGATCGACGCCATCGATCTGCACACTGCCATCGACCAGCGGACGGACGCGGTCGTAGTCGCCGATGGCAATGGACAGCGGAAGCTTGCTCATCTGCGCATCCAGGGCCGATGCGCGGACCTGACGGTCCGCCGCGCCAGCGATCTGGTTGTGCGAGCTACAGGAACTTGGCGGGACGGATCATGGCGCGCCACATATGAGCGACCGGGCTGTTGTCGTAGCCCAATCCCTGTTCAGGCTGGCGGAACTTGCGGGCGATGACGCCGGCAAATTCTTCCAATTCGACCTTCACGGTCGGATCGAACGAGTAGATGTCGTGCACAGTGATCATGCGGCCCGACATGTACCACTTGTGCTTGCGCATCCGCTGGTAGTCTGCCTCGATGTAAGGATCGGGGCGGTAATCGGCACCGAAGAACTTGATGTAAGACTGCGGGTATTCGTAGCCGACGGAATCATCGGGATAGAAGCGCAGTACCTGGTGGGCGCGGATCGCCCAGGTGACCTCCTCGTCGACATACGGCTCGACAAGTTGCGCACCCCAGTAGCCGTGGTCACCGCGGATGAAGCCGATGGTCGAGACGTCGTGCAGCAGGCACGCGAGCACCATGTTGTCGGAGAGGCCGGCCTTCACCGCATGCCTGGCGCTTTGCAGCAGATGCGCGGCAGGACCGAAGCGGTACTTGAAGAAGTCCGACAATGTCGGCTTTTCCGGCATCGGCGGCAGGCGCGGATCGTCGCCCATCAAAACGCGCGCGTTCGGGTTCGCTGCCATCATCGCGGCGGTGTTCGGTGGGGGGCCCATGTCGCCATCGGCCATGGTGTAGAGACGCGACTTCACCACGAGGTAGTCGAGTTCGCGGCTCATTTGCTCTTCGAGGGCGTCGGCGCGTTCGGCGAGAGATGGCTGGTCGTTCATGCCTGGCTCCTGGACGGTCGCATTGGGGGAACCCTAGCAGGTGTCGTTCACCGGCGTCGATTGGTGCCGGGATTGTGTTCAGGTATCGCTGCAACCAAGTCTTGTCATGGGCTGATTTGGTTCGGCTTTTCTGCTACGCCTGTGGCCAATGCGGTGGGGGAAAGAGATCGTATTGGGCCTGATGGTGGGCCTGCTGCTGTCCGGCCAGGGCGTCGCGCGCACGCGTCATCACGTTAAACAGGCTTATCATCAGCCTAAAAAGCAGACGGCGTCGGTCCGCGTGCACTCGCCAGTGCGCCCCCGTGTGGCGCGGCGTGCGGAACCGAAGCCGGCCGATCCGCGGCCACTCATCGTGATCGATCCCGGGCACGGCGGCGCCGATCCGGGTGCTGTTGGCGTGGCAGGCACATTGGAGAAGACGGTCACACTGGCAACAGCACTCGACCTGCGCCGCGAACTTCTGGCCACCGGCCGTTATCGCGCGGTGCTAACCCGGACAACTGATCGCGCGGTATCATTGCCAGAGCGTCTGGCCTTTGCCCGTGCACACGACGCCGATATGCTGATTGCGATCCACGCCGACGCTGCGCGTGATCACGATGCACGCGGTGCCAGCGTGTATGTGCGTGGCGGCGATGCGATGACATCGCTTGAGGCGAGCGCTGGGCTGCAGGGCAGCATGATCGAGCAATTGGCTGACGATGTGCGCATGGTGCCGGCGCCGGCTCGTGCGGCACGCTTTTATGTGCTGGCGGCGCGATCTATCCCCAGTGTGCTGCTGGAGATGGGCTTCCTGTCGAACCGGCGAGACGAGGCACTGCTGCGACAGCCGCAACACCGGCACGTTGTCGTCGAGGCGATCAAGGATGCCGTGAACGACTATTTCGCGAATAAGCGCGCGGGTGGCGGGCGTACCTGACCGTATTCAGTAATAGCCGCTGCCACCATTCACGTGGATGGTCTGGCCGGTGATGAAGCCGCCATCGTCGCTGACCAGGAACAGACAGGTAGCGGCGATCTCGTCCACGTGGCCTTGACGACCGAGTGGAATGCCGGCGGCGCTCGGCACGCGGCCCTGATACCACTCCGGATTGTCGCGCCGCGTATCGATGCTGCCGGGGGAGACGACGTTCACGCGAATGTTGTGCGGTGCGAACTCCGAGGCGAGCCCGCGGGCGAAACCGACGAGGCCCATTTTTGCGGCGGATACATGGGCACGGCCGCTGCCGCCGACGAAGGCGCCTTCTCCGGTGAAGAACAGGATGCGACCATATTTGTTCTGCACCATCGGTTCGATCAGCGCGCGGGTCAGATAGATCGCACCGTCGAGCACGACACCGCGAACGGCTTCCCAATCCGCCTTCGTCAATTCTGTGAATGGCTTGTGCGGGCGGACGGCGGCGTTGTTGATCAGGATGTCGACGCGGCCGAATTCAGCCAATGCGAGCGAGGCAAGTGAGTCGATCTGATCCTGTTTTGCCACATCGGCGATGACCGCGATGGCCTTCACGCCGAGTGCGCGGGCTTCACTGGCGACGGCATCCGCCTCGGCCTGATTGCTGCGGGCGTTGACGATGACGTGGGCGCCTTCGGCGGCGAGTTTCAGCACGGTGGCGCGGCCGATGTTGCGGCCAGAGCCGGTGACCAATGCGACTTTGCCTGCTAGTCTGGGCATGCGGATTCTTCCCCTCAGAGGCGATAGCTCACCCGTGTCGCGGGCGATGCCTACATTGTGCGGGTGTTATCCGCCTCCACGCAATTCGCCACTGCGGACGCTGGCGATCGCGTTGTTGAGGATCTGCACGATCGCTTCGTCCGGAACGGTACTCGCGAGCGTGGCCATGGCACCGCCCAGCAATGCCGAAGCGATCGACATCGGGCTGATGTTCTGGCTGTTCATGTATTCGATCGCCTTGTCCACGACGGCACCGGCGTGGCTCAGATCGGGCGGTGGCTGGTCGTCGGCATTCATGCGCATCTCCTTCAATCGGCGACTTCTGCTTCGGCCTCCTGCTCGGCCTGGAGTGCCCACATCCGTGCATACAGGCCATTGCGTGCCAACAGCGTGGTGTGGCGGCCGCGCTCCGCCACGCGGCCGTTCGCCAGCACGATGATCTCGTCGGCATCCACCACGGTCGACAGGCGATGGGCGATCACCAGCGTGGTGCGATCGTGCGCGACGGCACGCAGAGCGGCCTGGATGTCTTGCTCGGTGCCGGTGTCCAGCGCACTGGTCGCTTCGTCCAGGATCAGGATGCGCGGATCCTTGAGGATGGTGCGGGCGATCGCCACACGCTGCTTCTCGCCACCCGACAGCTTCAGGCCACGCTCACCGACGCGGGTGTCGTAGCCGTCCGGCAGCGAAGTGACGAAGTCGTGTATCTGGGCAAGACGCGCGGCTTCCTCGATCTCGGTCTGCGTGGCGCCGACGCGACCGTACGCGATGTTGTAGCGGATGGTGTCGTTGAACAGCACGGTATCCTGCGGCACGACGCCGATGGCGGCGCGCACGCTGTCCTGCGTGACGTCGCGGATGTCCTGTCCGTCGATGCAGATGCTGCCCTGCGTGACGTCGTAAAAGCGGAACAGCAGCCGGCTGATGGTGCTTTTTCCGGCGCCCGTCGGTCCAACGATGGCGAGCTTGCGGCCGGCGGGCACGGTGAAGTCCACGCCCTTGAGGATCTCGCGGTCCGCACGATAACCGAAGTGCACACCTTCGAAGCGCAACTCGCCAGCGTGCGCCAGCAACGGCTTCGCATCCGGCCGATCAGTGATGTCGCGGTCGACCTCGAGCAGACGGAACATCTGCTCCATATCGACGATGCCCTGCTTTATCGTCATGTAGACGAAACCGAGGAAGCCAAGCGGCTGGTAGAGCTGCATCAGATAGGTGTTGATCAGCACGAAATTGCCGACAGTCATGCTGCCCTGGCGCACACCATTCGCTGCCATCAGCATGATGAGAGTCAGGCCGACAGCGATGATGCAGGCCTGGCCGATGTTCAACATGTTGAGCGAAACCTGCACGCGCACCGCGGCGCGTTCGTAGCGAGCGAGCGCGGCATCGTAGCGCGTGGCCTCATGCGCCTCGTTGCCGAAGTATTTAACCGTTTCGAAGTTCAGCAGGCTGTCGAGCGCCTTGGTGGAGGCTTCGTTGTCATTGTCGTTCATGGTGCGACGCGCGCGTACCCGCCAGCCGGCGAAGCCCATGGTGAAGCCGATATAGGTGACAACGGCGACGAAGGTCACCGCGGCGAAGCGCCAGTCGAACAGATGCCAGATGATGACGGTGACCATCAGCAGCTCGATCAGCGTTGGCACAACATTGAAAACGGCGAGGCGCAACGTTGACTGGATCCCGGTCATGCCGCGATCGATGGCGCGGGCCAGTGCGCCGGTCTGCCGATCGAGATGGAAGCGGAGGCTCAGCGCGTGCAGATGGCGGAAGGTGCGCAGTGCCGCATCACGCACGGCGCGCTGCTGCACCTTGGCGAACAGTGCGTCACGCAGTTCCCCGAATGCAGCGGAGCCAACGCGTAGCCCGCCATAGGCGAGGACGAGTGCCAGCGGCACCGCTAGCATTGCGCTGCTGTCCTTCGGTGCCAGTGTGTCGACCAGGCGGCCGTATACGATTGGCACATAGACGGTGGCGAGTTTGGCGAGTATCAGCAGGCCCATTGCCGCGATCACGCGAAGCTTTGCGCTGCGGTCGCCGTTTGGCCACAAATAGGGCAGCAGCGAACGAACCGTTGCCATACCGGATCGCTGGCCGCGTGGCAGACCGAGTGTGGCCGCCTCGCTGGGTCGGGTGCGTCGCATCAGCGCCATGTGGCGTGGCGGGCGACGATTTGAAAGGCGATACGGTGATTGAAGGTTTCTTGCGTCACATCCGCGCCTGCAACAACGCAACTCTGCCTGGCAGCAGGTTGCCATTCCGTATTGGTGAGGCCGTGGTGGGATGGGTCAAGCCGGACTTCGCCGAACGGTTGGCCGCGCAGCCGGAAATCCGCGCGGCAGCGGACGGGGTGGTGCTGGCGGATGGCTCGGCGTTGCAGGCGGTTGCGCGGCGGTTATCGGACGCCGGGTGCTTTCGCTGGCGGCGGGAGGCGTTCGACATTCGCGCGGAACCGGAGGGGCCGGTACTGGCGGTGCTCGACCGTGGCGCGCTGCCGAGCTTCGGCGTGCTGGCAGTGGGAGTGCACGTGAACGGTCTGGTGCGCCGCGTCGACGGGCTGCATGTGTGGATCGCGCGCCGAGCGGCGAACAAGGCACTGGATCCCGGCAAGCTGGACCACATCGTGGCGGGTGGTGTTCCGGCAGGGCTCACTCCGGCCGAGACGCTGGTCAAGGAAGCTGAGGAGGAGGCAGCGATCCCGGCGTCACAGGCGAAGCAGGCCGTCGAGGTATCCACCATCAGCTATGCGATGGAGCGGCAAGAAGGGCTGCGGCGCGATCTGCTGCATTGCTACGACCTGGAACTGCCGCAGGATTTTTTGCCGCACGCCGCGGACGGCGAGGTGGAGGAGTTCGAACTCTGGCCGATCGAGCGCGTGATGGCGGCAGTGCGCGACACCGACTCGTTCAAGTTCAACGTCAATCTGGTGCTGATCGATCTGTTCCGGCGGCACGGGCTGATCGCTGCCTAGGGACCGGCGCGGTGTGCTCGCGCCGGATCAGCACTTGTGTGGCATTGGGGTGAGTTCGTTCAGCTTGGCGTCCATGACGAAGTCGCCGAAGTCCATCTGAAGATTGTCGGCGACGCCGTTTTCCCAGTAGCGCATGCCAACCTGGTATGTCGGCACCTCGCTGCTTGTCGAATGATCGAAGAAGGCCAGTCTGACGCGGGTGCTGGGTAGTGCCGCGATGAAGGGAAACTTATTGGGCTGCGGCGGCTTCCAGTCGAGAATGACGACGAAGCTGTCCTCGACGCCGCTGTCGTCGGTGCCGTCGAACAGCGGCAGGCTGAGGAATTTCTTGCCCTGCTGCGCCGCTGTGATGATCGCGGAGGTGTGAGCCATCGGGAACAGAGTGCCAGCGGGCAAATCCTTGGTGGCGTCCTCGGGGGCCGTGTAGTGCGCCTTGCCGGGACCGCCGGCACGATCAAGCGCGGCGTCGCCATCGGTCTGGCTGGTCACCGCGGTATCGGTGGTCTGTTTCATGTGAAAGCGGAATTTCAACCCGTCCTTGGATTCCCAGGTGGCGTAGTCCGACACCATCTGGATGTCCTGCCCGTCGGTGTTGGTGAGAGTCATGGACAGACGCTGACGCACCGCCCAGCCATCGCAGGCATCGATCACCTCGTAGCCCATGGTGCCGGTAGCCGCGATGACATCGCCGCGGCTGCTGGAGAGCGTGAGCTTGTAAAATGCCCGGTGCGCGGCGAGCGCGGCGTTGAGGCCATTGGCGTGCGCCGGGAGGGACCAGGCGCAGGCCCATAGGGCCAGGGCGGCTGCCGGCAGGGCAGATAGGCGCATCTATGGGGACTCCGCTACGGATCAGGGGCGAACATAAGGAGGCACGGGGTGGTCCGCCAGCCGCGTTCTAGCTGCTCCGAACCTTCGGTGGCAGGTCAAGCCGCAGGTGCAGCTCCTTGAGCCGGGCCGGTGGTAGCTCGGCCGGGGCGCCCATCATCAGGTCCTCGCCCTGTTGGTTGAGCGGGAAGAGGATCACCTCGCGGATGTTCGGCTCGTCTGCCAGCAACATCACGATGCGATCGATGCCTGGCGCCGCGCCACCGTGCGGCGGCGCGCCATAACGGAACGCATTCAGCATGCCGCCGAAGCGCTTCTCCACCTCTTCCGGCGGATGGCCGGCGATCTCGAAGGCGCGAACCATAATGTCGGGCCGATGGTTGCGGATGGCGCCGGAACAAAGTTCCGCGCCGTTGCACACGATGTCGTACTGGAACGCCTTGATGGTTAGCGGGTCCTGAGTGTTCAGTGTCTCGAGGCCGCCTTGCGGCATGCTGAACGGATTGTGGCTGAAATCGACCTGCTTGGTCTCCTCGTTCAGCTCGAACATCGGGAAGTCGGTGATCCAGCACAGGCGGAACGCGTTCTGCTCGATCAGGCCGAGGTCGTCGCCGAGGCGCGTGCGTACGACGCCGGCAAACTTCGCAGCATCCTCGCGCTTGCCGGCGGCGAAGAACACGGCATCGCCCGGCTTCAGCGCACAGGCAGTGCGGATTGCTTCTGCGCGATCAGGCTCGAGGTTGCGCGCGATCGGCCCTTTCGGACCGTCGGCATCAAAGACGATGTAGCCGAGACCGCCGGCGCCTTCCGCCTTGGCCCAGTCGTTCAGCTTGTCGAAGAAGCTGCGCGGCTGCGACGCGGCGCCGGGCGCGGGAATAGCGCGCACCACGCCATCTGATGCGGCGATGCGCGCGAACAGGCCGAAGCCGGAGCCAGCAAACTGCTGCGTCACGTCGGTGATCTTCAACGGATTGCGCAGGTCAGGCTTGTCGCTGCCGTATTCGAGCATTGCCGTCTCGTACGGGATGCGCGGCCAGGGTGTCGCAGTGACGGCGCGGCCTTCAGCGAACTCCTCGAACACGCCACCGATGACGGGTTCAGTGGTGGCGAACACATCCTCCTGCGTCACGTAGCTCATCTCGAAGTCGAGCTGATAGAATTCACCCGGCGAGCGGTCGGCGCGAGAGGCTTCATCGCGGAAGCAGGGCGCGATCTGGAAGTAGCGATCGAAGCCGGCAACCATGGCCAACTGCTTGAACTGCTGCGGTGCCTGCGGCAACGCGTAGAACTTGCCGGGATGCAGACGTGCCGGCACCAGGAAGGCGCGCGCGCCTTCCGGTGAATCCGCGGTCAGTATCGGTGTCTGGAATTCGGTGAAGCCGGCATCGATCATGCGGCGGCGGATCGAGGCGATGACGCGGGAGCGCAGCACAATGTTCCGGTGCAGCTTGTCGCGGCGCAAATCGATGAAGCGGTATTTGAGGCGGATGTCCTCGGGGAATTTTTCTTCACCGGCCACCTGCATGGGCAACACCTCGGCGGCGGACTGAACGACGAGGTCGCTGACGCGCAGTTCGATTTCGCCGGTCGGCAGGCGCGGGTTCACCGTTCCGGCTTCGCGCGGCACGACATCGCCGGTGACGGTGATCACGCTTTCCGGCCGCACCGCATCGGCGGCGGCGAAAGCGGGTGAACCCGAGGCGAACACGCACTGGGTGATCCCGTAGTGATCGCGCAGGTCGATGAACAGCAGGCCGCCGTGGTCGCGTTTGGCGTGCACCCAGCCGGAGAGGCGGGCAGGGTGCCCTGCGTCGGCAGCGCGCAGGGCGCCGCATGTGTGCGTGCGATAGGCGTGCATCATGGGTGGTCCCGGCTGAAGCGAAGGGCGGGCAGACAAGCCCCGCGGGTTCCTGGAAGTCAAGGCGCGCTGGCTGAATTTGGGGCTTACGGATTTCGCCGTGTACAACCACGGGATGTCCCGTCCTCCCCGTGCCGGATTTCCGCCGCCGAGCCTGATCGAGACCACAGACGCTTTAGCCGCGCTGTGCGAGCGGCTGGCGAGCGAAGAGTTCGTTACGGTCGATACCGAATTCATGCGTGAGCGGACCTATTGGCCGGAGCTTTGTGTGGTGCAGCTTGCCGGCGCGCACGAAGTGGCGGTGGTCGACGCGCTCGCCGCTGGGCTCGACCTTGCTCCGCTCGGCGAGCTGATGGCGAACCAGGCGGTGCTGAAGGTATTCCACGCTGCGCGGCAGGACATCGAAATCTTCGTGCTGCGCTTCGGCGACACGCCGCGTCCGCTGTTCGATACGCAGATTGCCGCCATGGTCGCCGGATTTGGCGAGCAGGTGGGATACGACGCGCTGGTGTCCTCGCTGACCAGCGGTTCGATCGACAAGGCGCACCGGTTCAGCGATTGGTCGGCGCGGCCGCTTTCGTCCGCTCAGATCGCTTATGCCGCGGCTGACGTGACCTGGCTGCGGCAGGTCTACACCGCCCTGCGGGCGCGGTTGGAACGCGACAAGCGGCTGGACTGGGTGGCGGAAGAGATGGGCGATCTGGTGGACCCGTCGAAGTACCGAGCCGATCCGGACGCGATGTGGGAACGGCTGCGGCCGCGCAGCAACAACCGCCGCTTCCTCGGCACGGTCCGGGCGCTGGCGGCGTGGCGCGAGCGTGAGGCGCAGCGGGTGAATATCCCGCGCCAGCGGCTGCTGCGCGACGAAACGCTGCTGGAGATCGCCGCGACGTCACCGACCGACGCCGACGGACTGGCGCGGGCGCGCGGAATCAGCCGGGGGTTTGCGGAAGGCCGCACCGGCATGTCGCTGCTGGCGGCGGTCGCCGAGGCACGCGAGCTGCCCGAGGCGGCGCTGCCGGAGGCGCCCTCGGCGCGCGGCGGCGACCGGCCGTCACCCGCTTTGGTGTCGCTGCTGAAGGTTTTGCTGGCGGCGAAGTCCGAGAACCATCACGTGGCCGCGCGGCTGGTAGCGAGTTCGGACGATATCGATCGACTGGCGGTCGAGGACGCGCCGGACATCCCGGCACTGCACGGCTGGCGGCTGGAGATCTTCGGCAACGATGCGCTGGCATTGAAACAGGGGCGAATCGCCATCGGTGTTGCCGGGCGGCGGATCAAGCTGATCCCGGCCGGCTGAGTGACCGTAGCGTTGTTGCGAGTAATTCGCATTAGCATTGACAGCCGGGTGACCCCGGGCTAGCTCAGCGATGTGAACAATGCTCTCCGACAACGACCTGCCGAGGCGCCAGCGTGCGATGCGAGGCCGCGTGAGGTCCGGACCATGAGCAGCGAACAACTCATGGGCGGCGAACGCGTGCTGGTGATCGTGCACCGGCAGGAGGAGTACCGTCTGCAAGTCACAGCCACTGGAAAGCTTATCCTCACCAAGTAGCCTGTAGAAAAACCCGCCAGCCACCGGCGCCCTTGCGGACGCCTGGGAGCCAGCCATCGAAACCCGTCCGTTTCGCGGACCCACGGAGATGTCTGATCATGCTTCCGCAACCGAAAGGCTTGAGACACCTCGCCGCAATAGGCTTCTTGTTGCTGTATGGGCCGACGGCCTGGGGTCAAAGCGCTGCTTCCTCACCCGATTTCAGCACCGGCCTTTGGACCCGCGGCAATCTGCTCGGTGACGCCGGCGGGCTGCGCTCGGCTCTATGGAATTACGGCATCACCTTCGGGATGCAGGACATCAACGAGGTCTGGGGCAACGTCTCGGGCGGGACCAAGCGCGGCGCGACCTATGACGGTGTGACGCTCGTGAGCGTCGGGCTCGATACGCAGCGTGCATTCGGCTGGAGTGGCGGCACGTTCAATGTCAGCGGCTGGAATATCCGTGGGCGCAACATCAGCACCGACAACCTGCTCAACCTGCAAACGGCGAGCGGGATTCTGGCGACGCCGACGACGCGGTTATGGGAGGCGTGGTTCCAGCAGTCATTCCTGGACGGAAGGTTCGACATCAAGCTGGGCCAGCAAAGCATCGATCAGGAATTCATCGTCAGTGCGAACTCGGGGTTGTTCCTCAACACGATGATGGGCTGGCCGATGGTGCCGTCGGCCGATTTGTATGCAGGCGGTCCTGCTTACCCATTGTCATCGCTCGGCGTGCGGCTACGCGGACAGGTTCCAGGGGGCTTCACCGCGCTGGGCGGTGTGTTCCAGGACAACCCGCCTGGCGGGCCGTTTGACTCCGACTCGCAGTTGCTCGGCAGCACGCGCTGGGGCGGCAACTTCAATCTGCGCACCGGTGCGTTGATCATCGGCGAACTGCAATACGCGCTGAACCAGCCGAGCAACGGCGAGATGGATTATGGCGGGAAGTCTTCCGGTTTGCCTGGCACATACAAACTTGGATTCTGGTACGACACGGCCCCGTTCTTCTCGCAACGCTTCGACACCGCCGGCATGCCATTGGCGCTGACCGGCGGAACGCCAATGACCCTGCGCAGCAACTTCAGCATCTATGGCGTGATGGATCAGATGATCTGGCGTCCTGACGAGGACGGCCCGCGGTCGGTCTCGGTGTTTGCGCGCCTGATGGGTGCGCCGGGCGATCGCAATCTGGTCAACTTCAGCGTCAATGCCGGCGTGACGTTGAAGGCGCCATTGCCCGGGCGGGACGATGACAGTTTCGGCATCGGGTTCGGCGTGGCGAAGGTCAGTCCCTCGGCGGCGGGATTCGATTTCGACACGGGGGTATTTTCCGGCAGCCCGGTGCCGGTACGCGGCACCGAGACGTTCATCGAAGTCACCTATCAGTACCAGCTCACCGGTTGGTGGCAGGTGCAGCCTGACTTCCAATACGTGTTCAATCCGGGTGGCGGCATCCTCAACCCGAACAATCCCACGCGCCGCGTCGGCAACGAGGCGATATTCGGGCTGCGCAGCATCGTGACGTTCTGACCAAAGGAGTTCGAGAGATGCAACCAACAATCGCGCCGAAGCTTGGACTGCTGGCGTTGGTCGCGCTGCTATCGGTTGCCGGAGCGCGTGCGGCGGAGCCGGCGGGTCTGCTCGACACGATCAAGCGACACAGCCTGATGACGTCCACCGTGCCGCCCAATGGCGATCAGAATCCCTACGCCATCGTCATCGCGCCGGTCAGTGCGGGCAACATCCAGCAGGGCGACGTGCTGGTGGACAACTTCAATGACCGGAACAACCTACAGGGCCTTGGCAGCACTATCGTGATCTATCGGCCGTCGAGCCGATCGCTGTCGCTGTTCGCGCAGATCCCGCGAGACCTCGCGCAATGTCCGGGCGGCGTCGGACTGACCACGGCGATGACCATGCTCAAGTCGGGCTGGGTGATTGTTGGCAGCCTGCCGAGCCAGGATGGCACCACGCGTACGAAGGGTCAGGGTTGCCTGATCGTGCTCGACCCGCGAGGCCAGGTCGCGCGGGTGTTTTCCGGCCCCAATATAAACGGGCCCTGGGGCAACATGGCGGTGATCGACAACGGCTCGAGCGCAACCCTGTTCGTCAGCAATGCCGGCTTCGACGTCGGTCCGCCGGATGACGAACCGCCGGTGCTGGAGAAGGCGACAGTGCTGCGGCTTGATCTGACAATCGCGAACGGCCAGCCGCCCACGATCGCGAAGGAGACGGTGATCGCCAATGGTTTCGGCGAGCAGGCCGACAAGGACGTGTTCCTGACCGGCCCGACCGGCCTGGCGCTTGGTGCGGGCGGGGTGCTCTACGTATCCGATGCGCTGGCCAATCGGATTGCCGCTATCCCCGACGCGGCGACGCGCGGCGACAGCGCCGGCATCGGTCAGACAGTGACCCAGGAGGGGCTGCTGAAGCGGCCGTTGGCGATGACCGTCGCGGCGAACGGGCACCTTATCGTCACCAATGGTTTGAACGGCCAGGCGGTGGAGATCGATCCGGTATCCGGCAAGCAGCTGCATGCGCGCTGGATCGACGCCAACAAGGCACAGTCGCCGCCGGGCAGCGGCGATCTATTCGGTATCGTCATGACGCCGGCCGGCGACGGGTTCTACTATGTGGAGGACGAAGTGAACGCGCTGATGCTGGCGCATTAGTTGACCGGCGGCGGGTGTGGCTGGTATTGAGAATAACTCGCATTCTCAGACGCTTGGTGGTGCGCAATGGAACAATCCCGCCGTGGCCTGCTGGCTGGTGCCGGCGGCCTCGCCGCCTTGGCCGGTGCTGCTTTCGGCGCTCGTCCGGTCGCCGCGGCGGCAGCGTTGCCGCCGGTCGGGCCATTCCACTGGGCGCACCAGGCCGGGATCGTGACCGCGCAGCAGAGCCACAGTTACTTCGCTGCGCTCGATCTGCTGACCAATAAGCGCGACGAGGTGGTGCGGCTGCTGCGCGGCTGGACCGATGCGGCTGCCAGGATGACGGCAGGCGAGACGGCGGATGCGCCGGACTCGGCGGAGGCGCTGGGACTGCCGCCGTCGCGGCTGACAATAACCTTCGGATTTGGCGCGGGACTGTTCCAGAAAGACGGGCGTGACCGTTATGGCCTTGCGGCGCAGCGGCCGGCGGCGCTGATCGATCTGCCGACGTTCAACGGCGACCAGTTGGCGGTGGAGCGAACCGGCGGCGACCTCTCGGTGCAGGCCTGTGCCGACGATCAGCAAGTGGCGTTTCATGCGGTGCGACAGCTTGCGCGGCTGGCGGGCACCGCGGCGCAGGTGCGCTGGGCCCAGATCGGGTTCCTGTCGCGGCCTGCCGACGGGGGTACGCCGCGGAACCTGCTCGGCTTCAAGGACGGCACACAGACGCCGAAGGACGTTGCCGGCGTGGTGTGGGTGGATGACGGCCCCGGCTGGATGCGCGGCGGCAGCTATGCGGTGGTACGGCGCATCCGCATGGCGCTGGAGCACTGGGACCGCACGGCGGTGGATTTTCAGGAAGAAACCATAGGCCGGCACAAGCTGTCGGGCGCGCCGCTCGGGCTGCGAGACGAATTTGCTCCGCTCGGGCTTGACCGCAGCGACAAGGAAGAGAATCCGGTGATCCCGGAGAATGCCCATGTCCGCCTGGCCAATGCCGCCAGCAATGGTGGGGCAGAGGTGCTGCGCCGGGGCTATTCGTACAACGACGGAGTCAACTTCACCGCCGAGCGCTGGCCGCCGTGGCGGCAGGGCATGGAGTACGACGCCGGGCTGTTCTTCGTCTGCTATCAGCGCGATCCGCGAACCGGTTTTGTCAGGATCTTCGAGAACATGGCGAAGCTGGACATGCTCAACCAGTATGTCACCCACACGGGGGGCGGTCTGTTCGCCTGTCCGGGAGGCGTGCGCGGCGGCGAATTCATCGGCCAGCGTCTGTTCGACGCTTAACCACGCGTAACGTCATTGCCTTGCGAAGAGGCAATTGTTAGCGTCGCTGCGTTAACGAGCCGGTCGATAAATGAGCGGGTACTCGCGCGACGACAACCAGTCCGCCCCGACGCGGTTCACGCCACAGCCGAATTGTGCTGGTCGTCGTCATCCTGCTGGCAAATCTCTGCATCGCGCTGATCGCCCTGAGAGGCTTGCAAGAGGACAGGCGCTGGGTGGACCGGTCGCTGAAGGCGATGGCCGCCCTGCATGACACCGGAGGGGTGGCGGTCCGAATGGGCCTGAACCAGCGCATCTACCGGGTGTCGAGCGATATCAACGCTCTCGGCAACTACCGCGCGGAGGCCGAGGATCTCACCGGGAAACTTACCAAACTGCGCGGCCTGCTCGATAGGGACGAGGAGCAAAGCCGCCGGCTGGACGCGCTGACGCAATTGATCGATCACGATCGTGCACGGCTGGCTGCCACGCTCAGCCCACTTCCGCTGAGCCTCGATGCCGGCAACCTGCCGGAAGAACTGGGCACCAGCGTCGCGCGTTCGAATGCGATCGCGGCGGCGACGGCCGACATGGAAACGGCTGAGGCGAGCCTGTTGCGCCAGCATCACGCCAACATGCTGGTGATCATGGCGTTGGGAACCTTTGGCAGCATAGCATTCAACCTGCTGATCTTTGTCCTGCTACCGCACGACGAGGTGCGCAGCGAGCGCGTTGCGGGCGCCGCGTTGCGGGCCAGCGAATTGCACTTCCGGCATATCTTCGAGCAGAGCCCGATCGGATTCCTGCTGGCGCGCCAGGACAACCGGCACATCGTTCAGGCCAATTCGGCATTCTGCCGGATGGTTGGCTATGAGGCTGAGACGGTCATCGGGGGCAGCATCGCTGATTTCGTGCATATCGATGATCACGATCGTCTGCCGGATGCCATCCACGCCGCGACGGAGATCCGCCTGGTCTCAGCATCAGGCGTGTTGAGCACGGCACGGCTGGTCCTTACGCCGCTCAGCGAGCAGGACCGCGAGCCGAAGCTGTTGCTCGCATCGGTGGAGGACATCACGCGGGAACGCCGCATCGAAGGGGAGCTGCGGCAAGCCCAGAAGATGGAGGCGATCGGCCAACTGACCGGCGGCATCGCGCACGATTTCAACAACCTGCTGGGGGTTATCGTCGGCAATGTGGAATTTCTGATCGATGCGGTGAGCGACAAGCCCGAAGAAGCCGCGCTGGCAGAGCAGATCCTGACCAGCGCGCTGAGCGGGGCCGACCTGACGCGCCGGCTGCTGGCGTTCGCACGGCGACAGACCTTGCAGCCGAGGCTTGTCGATCTGAATGCCTATCTGCCAAGCCACCTTACGATCCTGCGGCGGCTGCTGGGTGAATCGATCCAGATCACGACAGTATTGGCGCATGATCTTTGGCCGACGCGGGCGGACCCTTCGCAAATCGGCGACGCACTGCTCAATATGGCGATCAATGCGCGCGATGCGATGCCGCACGGCGGCAGCATCCGCATCCGCACCGAGAACGCCCACGTGCCACTCGACGATGCGCATGGTGACACGGCGCCGGGGGACTATGTGGTCCTATCGGTGACCGACAGTGGCCTCGGGATGGCGCCGGAGGTGCTGGAACGCGCGATGGAACCCTTCTTCACCACCAAGGAGCCGGGCGCGGGAAGTGGCCTCGGTCTCAGCATGATCTTCGGATTCGCCAAACAGTCGCACGGCCATCTCACGATCCGGAGCACAGAGGGACGCGGCACGACGGTTCGGCTGTTTCTCCCACGGGCAGAGGAACCAATGGACGAAAGCGATTCTGGTATCGCCGATCGGCTGTTGCCGACCGGGGAGCAGACTGTCCTGCTGGTCGATGACAACGAGGAGATGCGGAACACGGCGCGGCGCCATCTGGCCGCACTCGGCTATCGGGTCAGCGAGGCCGCCAGCGGACCGGCTGCACTGGACCTGCTGCGCGCGGGTGGAGGCTTCGACCTGCTGTTTACCGACGTGGTGATGCCGGATGGGATGAGCGGTTACCAATTGGCGAGCGCTGCCCGGACGGTCCAGCCAGGGCTCAAGGTGCTGTTTACCAGCGGCTTCTCGCCGGTTGTTGACGACATGGGGAAGGCCGCCGGCGGCATGCTGCGCAAGCCTTACCGCAAGCAGGACCTGGCGGTGAAAGTCCGTGCGGCGCTGGACGCGTGAGGCGCCGGCTCATCTCGGTCACGCCGCAGAGCCTGGTATGAAGTTGGCGGCTATTTCGACCAGCAGCTTGCGCAACACCGCCTCGCCGAAACTGGCGCTGTTGCGCGCGACCACGATGAAGGCATCGGGACCACCGATGACATTGTCGCGATAGTAAGCCTCAAGGTCGGGCTCGACCTCGATAATGGGCAGGCCGTTGATGGTGATGCCGGAGGCAACGGCGGCGTCGCGCGCGTCGGTGACGGGGCGGCCGTCGTTGCTGGCGCCGTCGCCGGAGACGTCGATGACCCGGCGGGCGGCGACGAAGCCGGGGTGGGCAAAGAGTTTGGCGGAAAAGTCGATTGCGGCGCTGATCGACGTCCAGCCGGGCAATGGCAGCATCGCGTCCTGGATCGATTGGGCGAAGGCGCTGGCATCGGCCGATGTCTCGATGAGCCGCCACTCGACTGCCTGGTCCTGCCTGCGCGCGTCGGTCCACTCGACGAAGGTGAGGGCGATCCTTCCATGGTTGCCGGAGCGCACGGCATCGATGAACGCCGGATGGCGGAGTGCGTCGATATAGCCGCCGATTTGCAGCATGAGGCGCTCCTTGCTGATGCTGCCGGAACCATCGATCGCCAGCACCAGCGCGACATCGACCAGGGCGCCATCGAGCGCGGTCGCCATGCGTTCCCTCCGACTTGCGCCGCCGGTCAAATACCGGTCGGGCCGCGTCATTTTCATTTACACCAAGGCACTTCTTGGACTAGAGGCAGCACCACTGGCGCCAAAAAGGTCCGGCGCGGTCCTTTCCCCCGAACCAACATTGCTGATGGACAAAGATGCATCTGCACAGACACGCCCATAGGACAGCACGCTGACATGGCAGTAACCTCCCATCCGCCGCATCTCAAGGCGCTCGAGGCGGAGAGCATTCATATCCTGCGCGAGGTTGCGGCCCAGGCGGAACGTCCGGTGGTGCTGTATTCCATCGGCAAGGATTCGTCGGTGCTGCTGCACCTGGTGCGCAAGGCATTCTTTCCGGGCCGGCCGCCGTTTCCGCTGCTGCATATCGATACGACCTGGAAGTTCCGTGACATGATCACGTTCCGCGACGCCACGGCGAAGCAGTTCGGGTTCGATTTGCGTGTGCACACCAATCCCGAGGGAAAGCGGCAGAACATCAATCCGTTCGATCACGGCAGCAGCACCTACACCCAGGTGATGAAGACGGATGCGCTGAAGCAGGCATTGACCGAAGGCAAATACGACGTGGCCATCGGTGGTGCGCGGCGCGACGAGGAGCGTTCGCGCGCCAAGGAGCGTGTGTTCTCGGTGCGTGCGCCTGGACATACCTGGGATCCGAAAAGGCAGCGGCCGGAACTCTGGCATCTGTACAATGGCAACCTGGCGCCGGGCGAGACGCTGCGGGTGTTTCCGTTGTCCAATTGGACCGAACTCGACGTGTGGACCTACATCATGGCGGAAGGCATCGACGTGGTGCCGCTGTATTTCGCGGCGCCGCGTCCGTCGGTGATGCGCGACGGGCTGATCATCGTGGTGGATGACGAACGCATGCAATTCAAGCCGGGCGAGAAGCCTGAGGATCGCATGGTGCGGTTCCGTTCGCTGGGCTGCTATCCGCTGTCGGCGGCGGTGTCGTCCACCGCGTCGAATCTTGAGGAGATCGTCGAGGAGATGAAGACGACGCGCGAGTCCGAACGCGCCGGGCGATTGATCGATCAGGATCAGGAAGCCTCGATGGAAAAGAAGAAGCGCGAGGGATATTTCTGATGCCTGATTCGCTTCTGCGCGTACTGGCCTGCGGCTCGGTCGATGACGGCAAGTCGACGCTGATCGGCCGGCTGCTATTTGAATGCGGCACGATCCCGGACGATGTGATGGCGCAGTTGCAGCGCGACAGCATCCGGTTCGGCACTGTGCCCGGTGGCACCGACTACGCGCTGCTGGTCGATGGACTGGCGGCCGAGCGCGACCAGGGCATCACGATCGATGTCGCCTATCGGTTCTTCGAAACCCCGCGCCGCCGCTTCATCCTGGCCGATGCGCCTGGCCATGAACAATACACGCGCAACATGGCAACCGGCGCGTCCGCCTCCGATGTGGCGGTGCTGCTGGTTGATGCGCGCAAGGGGTTGCTGGTGCAGACGCGGCGCCATGCGGCGATCGCCTCGCTGCTTGGCATCCGCCAGCTCGTGCTGGCGGTCAACAAGATGGACCTCGTCGGTTTCGATCAGGCGGTGTTCGACAAAATCGTCACCGACTTCTACGGCCTGCTGGGCAAGTTGGGGCCGCTGCAGGTGACGGCGATCCCGGTGTGCGCACGCGACGGTGACAATGTGACGCAGCCGAGCACACGGATGCCGTGGTACTCGGGCACCACGCTGCTGACGGCGTTGGAAGGCGCTGAACCGACATCGCATGTTGCCGAGCGGGCATTTCGAATGCCGGTGCAGCTCGTTCAGCGCCCCGACCATACATTCCGTGGCTACGCCGGCACTGTGGCGACCGGCACGCTGCGTCCGGGTGCATCCGTGCTGAACGCGATTTCCGGCACCGAGGCGAAGGTCTCGCGTATCGTCACTATGAGCGGCGATCTGGAAGAAGCCGTGCCGGGCGACGCGGTCACGCTGGTGCTGGATCGCGAGATCGACTGCTCGCGCGGCGACGTTTTGGCGGTGGCACCGCCGCCGCCGTTGGCCGATCAGGTGACCGCCTGGGTGGTATGGATGGACGACACGTCGCTGTATCGCGGCCGTGCCTATCTGTTCATGCTTGGCACACAGGCCGTGGTTGGCACGATTACCGACATCACGACGCGGCTTGATGTCGATTTACTGGTCGAGGTGCCGGCGCGCGAACTCGGGCTGAACGAAATCGGCAAGGTGACGATATCGCTGGCGCGCCGCGTGGCGTGCGAGCGGTACACGGTGAGCCGTGAGCTCGGCGGCTTCATCCTGATCGATCGGCTGACGCGCAACACGGTTGGCGCCGGCATGATCACCGACCTGCGCGCCGGGGCAAGCGACATCCATTGGCATCGGCTGGACGTCGACAAGGCGACACGCTCGGCGATGATGCATCAGAAGCCTGCGGTGCTGTGGTTCACCGGACTTTCGGCGTCCGGCAAATCCACCATCGCAAATCTGGTGGAGAAGCGGCTGCACGCCGAGGGGCGGCATACGATGAGCCTGGATGGCGACAACGTGCGTCACGGGCTGAACCGCGACCTGGGCTTCTCCGAGGCGGACCGCGTGGAGAACATCCGCCGCATCGCCGAGGTATCGAAGCTGTTCGTCGATGCCGGGCTGATCGTGCTGGTTTCGTTCATCTCGCCGTATCGCGCGGAACGGATGCTGGCGCGCGACTGTGTTGAGGAAGGCGAGTTCCTTGAGATCTTCGTCGATACGCCGGTGGAGGAATGCCGGCGGCGCGATCCGAAGGGGCTGTATGCGCGGGCGGATGCGGGTGAGATCCGCAATTTCACCGGTGTCGATGCACCGTATGAAGAGCCGCTGGAGCCGGAGATCCGGCTGCCGACGATGAACGCGCCTCCCGAGGTGCTGGCGGAACAGGTGGTGGTGGAACTGCGGCAGCGTGGGATCATCGCCTAGCGGCGGCGGTTGCGTCAGCTTGTAATCTGTCTTCCACTGATCGGAAGGAGCTGACGCACATGCCGTCTATACTTTCGTCTGATGGGCCGGTCGTGCTCGATGGTGGCACCGGCCGGGAGTTGTTGAAGCGGCGGGTTCCGATACTCACCCACATCTGGGCTTCGACAGCGCTGATCATCGCGCCCGACATCGTTCGCCAGATCCACCTCGATTTCATTGAGGCCGGGGCTGATCTCATCACGACCAACACGTATGGCGTCGTGCGGGACAGTCTTGCCAGGGAAGGGCAGGAAGATCGGTACAGGGAGCTCAACATCACCGCTGCCCGGCTCGCCGCGGAGGCGCGTGACGCCAGCGGCAAGGATGTAGCCATAGCAGGCGGCCTGCCGCCGTTGTCGCGCAGCTACCGTCCCGACATGATCAACAGCGACGAGCGGCTGTTGGCGTTGTATCGCGAACAAGCCGAGATCATGGCTCCGCTGGTCGATGTGTTCATCTGCGAAACCATGTCGGCGGGACGCGAGGCGTTGGCGGCTGCGACCGCGGCATTGGAGACCGGCCGGCCGGTGTGGGTGTCGTGGACACTGGATGATGACAATTCCGGCCGGCTGCGCAGCGGCGAGACGATTTCCGAGGCGGCGCATATGCTGGACCATCTCGCGGTGGATGGATTTCTGTGCAATTGCTGTTCACCCGAAAGTATCGATGCCGCAGCCCCTGAGTTGAAGGGCATCGGCCGCGGCAAGTGGGGCGGTTATGCGAACACCTTCCTGCCGGTCGATACCAGTGGACTGGGCTATGGCGATCGGAAGCTCGATCCCGATGACTGGGAGCGCTATCAGGCGGCGGCGCTTCCATTCCGGCAGGACCTTCCACCGCAGGTGTTCGCGGGGCACGCAAGGTCATGGCTTCGGGATGGGGCAAAGATCCTTGGCGGTTGCTGCGGCGCGGGGCCGGAATACATCGCTGAGATCCGCAAGGTCGTCGATACCGCGCAAGCCACGCAGCACTGATCGCGTCACCGATTGGCTGCCCGTGCGGCCGCAGAAATGCATCGGTGTTGGCGATCGGGAGCAACGAACGGATGGCTGACACGCGGCATAGGGGCAATCCTCCTCCTGTCACCGTAGGACCACCCATGCCAGGCACACCCAGGACTTACGGAACGGTCAGTGCATCCCGGCAAAAGGAGATGACAGGACTCGAGTTCGTCCAAGGTCTTGCCAGCGGAGCGCTGCCCCTCAACACCATTGCACGAACGCTTGGCTACGACGTGACCGAGGCAGAGCAAGGCCGCGTCGTCATCGTCGCCGAACCGAACGACACATTGCTCAATCCCGCGGGCACCGTGCACGGCGGATATTCAGCAACGCTGCTCGACAGCTGCATGGGGCTGGCGGTTCAGTCGACATTGGAGAAGGGCGTTGCGCAGACGACGCTGGAATTCAAGATTTCGCTGGTGCGGCCTATCACACCGGGGACAGGAACGATCAGGGCCGAAGGCGTTGTGTTGAGTCGTGGCCGGCGTATCGGCACTGCCGAAGGACGCATCACGGATCGCGACGGCCGCTTGCTGGCGCACGGCACCACGACCTGCCTGATTTTCGAAACCTGACGTTGCTCAGCGCCGATTCGGCGAAATGCGTTCACGCGGCTATAGCGAAGGCCGCATGCCGCCAACTGCTGCCACCTTACGAGACAACGCTTCCGGTGTCGTCGCCGATCGTTCCGCGCGTGCCGCTGCCAGCCTGTCGCGCCTCGGTGCCGAAATCCGTGCCTGCCGCGTGTGCGCGGCGCACCTGCCGCTTGGGCCGCGGCCGGTGTTCCGTGGCACCGCCACGTCCCGGCTGCTGATCATGAGCCAGGCGCCCGGCACGGCGGTCCACGAAACCGGCCTCTCTTTCAACGATCCATCCGGCGATCGGCTGCGCGCCTGGCTGCAAATGGACCGCGACACCTTCTACGATGAATCGCGCATCGCGATCGTGCCGATGGGATTGTGCTATCCGGGCCGGCTGCCGAATGGCGGCGACGCGCCGCCGCGTCCGGAATGCGCGCCACTGTGGCACGCGAAACTGCTTGCGCGGATGCCGGCTATCAGATTGACGCTGTTGGTGGGCAGCTATTCGCTGGCGCATGTGCTCGGACGTGGCGCGATGACCGAGCATGTACGCAACTTCCGTGCGCACCTGCCGCGTTATTTCGCGTTGCCGCATCCTTCGTGGCGCACCACGGGATGGGAGCGGCGCAACGCGTGGTTTGGCGGGGAGGTGTTGCCGGCGTTGCGCGAGGCGGTCGCAGTAGCGCTTGATGATTGAGCCGCTGCATCACACCACCACAGCCATTGCCAATCCACCCACGGCGAGCAACAACAACGCCCCGGCACCAACTCGCGTTCGCCCACGCGAATAGACAAGGGCATAGACGGCCTTCACCAGGTTATTGGATGAGGTGGCAATCAGGATGGCACTCGCGGCCGTTGCGGTGACATCGCCATCCTGCGCCAGGTTCAGCACGAACGGATCAATGTCGGACACGCCAACGATAGCGGCCAGCGCATAGATGCCGGCTGAACCGAAACGCTGCCTCGCCCAGGCGGTGGCAATTGAGATCACCACGAACAGCACGGCGAAGGTTGCCGCGGTGGCGAGTTCGAGCGGATTGGAAGGAGCTCCGACCGGCGCCTGATTGGCGTTGCGCCGTTCGCTGAACCAGTACCAGCCAAGCGCAATCGCGATGCCGATGGCTGACAGCACCAGCAATGGCGTCACGAGCGCGAGGCCGAGCGGGCGGCTGAACACCAGGATGATCGCCAGCAGGCGCAGATACATCACCGCGGTGGCCAGGATGATACCCGCATTGGCGTCGCTGCGCCGTGCCAGCACCAGTGTGGTGGCGGTGGAGGAATAGAGACCGCCGAGCAGCGCCACCAGCAGGCCGCCGCCGGGCGGCGCAACATAACGCTGCAACAGATAACTCGCGTACGACACGGTGCAGACGGCCACCATTGCCAGCCAGACCTGATGCGGGGTTATCGGCGTCAGGCTGGTGACCGGCGTATCCGGCAGCAGCGGCAGCGCGAAGCCTGTCAGCAGCAGGAAGCGGCCGAGGTTGACGATTTCGTTGAGCTCGATGCGGCGGGCGAAGCCATGCAGGCCTTCGCGCGCCGTTAGGAACAGTACTGCGGCGACGGTGGCGCCTATGGCGACCCACGGCGGCTCGGCCAAGGCGATCGGCCCAAGCAAATACGCCAGGACATTACAAAGCAGCACCATCAGGCCGACGTTGGGGAAGCCTTCCGCGTCGGTCTGCCCGATGTGTTGCCAATAGTAACAGGCGAGCCAGATGCCGAGCACGAGCAGCCCAATGCTGAGCGGCAGCAGGTGCGTTGGATCCAACCGGTAGAGCAGCGCACCGATCAGCGCGAGCAGCGGGAACGTGCGAATGCCGCCAGGACGCTTCTGGCTCGCCTGGGCATAGAAATCCTCGAAGGCGAGGCCGAAGAAGAACCCGAGCCCGAGCAGCATCAGCAGGGTGATGGGCGGGGCGTTCGACATCGGTCTATGCTAGCGGCAATCAGGGCGAGGAGGCGACGAAATGAGCAACGACCTGTTCGAGATCATGCAGACGACGCGCTCGATGCGGCGGTTGAAGGCTGATCCGGTGCCGGATGAGCTGATCCGCAAAATACTGGAAGCCGGGGCGTGCGCCGCGAACGGCGGCAACACGCAGCGCTGGCGGTTCCTGGTGCTCAAGGACCCGAAGATCAAACGCGAAGTGCAGAAGTGGTACAAGAAGGCATTCGACGAGGTGGTGGGACCGCGCTATGCCACGAGCGCGCCGCCGCCCGGCGTCAGTCCGGACCGCTACAAGCGGCAGCATTCGGCGGTGGAGTATCTCACCGAGCACTTCCATGAAGCGCCGGTATGGATCGTTGCATGCATCGATGAAGGCAATACAGCGCCTACACGCTGGTCAGGCGCGTCGATCTATCCGGCGGTGCAGAACATGCTGCTGGCCACGCGTGCGCTGGGGCTCGGTTCCACGCTGACCACGCGGCACCTGCTGCACGAGAAAGAAGCTGATGCCGCGCTGGGTCTGCCAGAGGGCGTGCACTCCTACGCGATCCTGCCGATCGGCTATCCGATGGGGAACTTTGGGCCGGTGGGCCGCGGCAAGCTGGCGGACATCGTGTACCAGGACAAATGGGGCCAAGCCTACGGAGCGCTGAACTGACGGAGGGAAGCAATGCCGCGCATTCCAGCGATCGCTGCGAAAAGTGATATGGCGCCTGAGCATCAGTATGTGTTCGACCAGGTGATGGAAGTGTTCGGCCGCGTGCGCGGGCCGTTCAGTATGCTGTTGCACAGCCCGAAGCTGGCGGAACGTCTGCTGCCGATGGTGCCGATGGCGCGCGAGGGCCTGATTGTCGAGCCGCAACTGCGGCAGATCGCAATCCTGGCAATGGTGCGCGAGAAGGACGCGGATTACGTCTGGGCGGCGCAGGTCGATGTCGCGCGACGCGCCGGGTTGCGCGACGCGGTGATCGACCTGTTGCGCGCCAAGGGCGACCCATCGTCACTGCCGGCGGAAGAGCGCGATATCGTCGTGTATGCACGGCAGTTGATGCGCGGCAACCGCGTCGAGCAGGGCGTGTTCGATGCGCTGTTGAAGCGGCATGGCGCGCAGTGGCTGGTCGAGCTGACCACGGTGGCGAACTTCTATGTCGCGCTGAGCGGCGTGGTGAACGCGTTCGAGGTGCCGGTGCCGGACGGCGGGGATCGACTTTAGCACACCTGGGCTCACCGCTTCGTTGCGAGCAGGGCCTTGACCGCGGGCCGTCGCGCGTCCCATCACGCCGCCCGCCATGTCCGTGCTCGTCATCACCAATGCCGCCATCCGCCTCGGCGGACGCCCGATCCTGAACAGCGCCGACCTGACGGTTGACCAGGGACGGCGGGTCGGCCTGGTCGGGCGGAACGGCGCCGGGAAGTCAACGCTGCTGCGCGCCATTGCGGGCGAGCAGCCACTGGACTCGGGCGACATCCGGCTGGCGGCCCGGGCGCGCGTCGCAACGGTGGCGCAGGAGGCACCGTCAGGCGATGACTCGTTGCTGGATACCGTGCTGCGCGGCGACCCGGAGCGGCTGGCGCTGCTGGCCGAGGTGGACAGTGCCGAACCAGCGCGGCTGGCGGAAATCCATGAGCGCCTGAGGGCCATCGGCGCCGAGGCCGCGCCGGCGCGGGCGGCCGCCATCCTGGCGGGGCTTGGGTTCGACGAGGACGCGCAGCAACGGCCCGTGCGCGAGTATTCCGGCGGCTGGCGGATGCGGGTAGCGCTCGCCACCGCGCTGTTCGCCGCGCCCGACCTGTTGCTGCTGGATGAACCGACCAACCACCTAGATCTGGAAGCCACCCTCTGGCTGGAGACCTGGCTGGCGCGCTTCCCTGGCGCCGTGCTGCTGGTGTCGCACGACCGCGGCCTGCTGGACCGCGCGGTGCAGGCGATCGCCTTCCTGGATCGCGGCAAGATCAGCGTGACGCCGGGCGGCTTCGACGAGTTCGTGCGCATCCGCACCGAACGCGCGATGCAGCAGACCCGTGAGGCCGAACGCATCGTCGCGGAGCGCGCGCACATCCAGTCGTTCATCGACCGGTTCCGCTACAAGGCGAGCAAGGCCCGGCAGGCTCAGTCGCGCATCAAGGCATTGGCGCGGCTGCCGCAGATCGAGACGGTGATCGAGGACGCGCCGACCAAATTCGACTTTCCCGAACCTGCGCGGATCGCGCCGCCGATACTGGCGTTGGAGCGCGTTGCCGTCGGCTATGACGACACGCCGGTGCTGCGCGGCGTGTCGCTTGCGATCGACATGGACGATCGCATCGCGTTGCTCGGCGCGAACGGCAACGGCAAATCGACGCTCGCCAAGCTGCTGGCCAATCGGCTGGAGGTGCAGTCAGGCGAGATCCGGCGTGGGCCGAAGCTGCGTGTCGGCTATTTCGCGCAGCACCAGACGGAAGAATTGGTCGAGTCAGAAACACCGATCGATCACATGGCGCGCGCGTTGCCGCGCGCTTCACCGCCACAGGTGCGGGCGCAACTGGCGCGCTTTGGGCTGGGCGCCGACAAGGCAGAAACGCCGATTGCCAATCTGTCGGGTGGCGAGAAGGCACGCCTGCTGCTGTCGCTGGCGACACGCGAGGCGCCGCAACTGCTGATCCTCGACGAACCGACCAATCACCTGGACATCGATGCGCGCGAGGCCCTGGTGAAGGCGCTGGCCGACTTCCAGGGCGCCGTGCTGCTGATCACGCACGACCCGCATCTTGTGGAACTGGTGGCCGATCGGCTGTGGCTGGTGGCGGACGGGACGGTGCGGCCGTTCGACGGCGACCTCGACGACTATCGGGCCCTGCTCGCCGAGCGAGCGCGGCCCGTGGCGAAGCTCGACGCCGGCAACCGGCGCGACGAACGGCGAGAGCGAGCCGATGCCCGCGCGGCGCTGGCACCGCTGCGCAAGCAGGCGCGCGATGCCGAGGCGCGATTGGCGAAGCTGGCGGCGGAGCGCGCGGCAATCGAGAAAACGCTGGCTGATCCGGGGCTGTACGTGCCGACGCGCAAGGCGGAGATTGCCGCGGCGAATGCGCGGCTGGCCGCGATCAAGCGATTGGTGGCGGCGGCAGAAGCGGAGTGGCTGGCAGCGGAAGAGGCTTTGGAAGCGGCGTCCTGAAGTCGCGGGCTGGCTTCCGCTTGGATGGCTGCGCGCTTGCCCCCTGGGAGGGGTGCGTGCGAGAACGCGGGCACCATGAACGCGCCCGTTTCAGCGTTGTGCCCGTGTGGTAGCGGTTTGCGCGCTGTCCGATGCTGCAGTCTGCAACCGCAATCTTTGCCACCGGCAGAGGCGATCCGGCATCTGGTTCCTTTGGTTGAGCGCGCGATCCAGGCGCATCGCCAGGGCGCCAACGAGACGGCGGAACGGCTATGCCTGGATGTACTGGAACTGGCGCCGGATCGGCCGGGCGCATTGTCGATCCTGTATGACATCCGCAAAGCGCAGGGAAATCAGCGCGCGGCCGAAGTGCTGATCCGGCGTATCGTCGCGTTGGATCCGAACAACCTGGTTGCCACCAACGAACTCGCGCTGATTCTGCTCGGCAAGGGCAGTCTGGCCGAGGCTGAACACCATGCCCGCAACGCGGTGCGCGTCGCGCCGGAGAACCCACAGGCGCACAACCTGATGGGCATGATCATGACCGAGGCGAACCGGCCGCAGATCGGCGAATACCACTATCGGCGGGTGCTGGAACTGGCGCCTCAGCGTGATCCGATCCTACTCGCCAATCTGGCATGGAACCTGAAGAACCAGGGACGCATGACGGAGGCGCGCACGCTCTACGAGGAGTTGGTGGGCGCCGCATCGGAAATTCGCCAGTCGCTGCTCGGCTTCGCCCGGCTTGAGGAAGCAGATCGTAACTTCGATGCGGCAGCCAAGATTTCTGGACAAGATGGATGTGCTGTTCGCCAACGATCAGGGCGTGCGGCTGACTCGCGCCGTGCTGTTGGGACGCATGCGGAAATACGATGAAGCCCTGGCGCTGATCGACTCGAGCGTGGATGACACCGCCAAGCTTGGTCCCAATGAATTGCTGGAACAGGGCCGGCTGCTGGATCAGGTTGGCCGATATGACGACGCGTGGGCCGCCTTCGATGAAGGCAAGCGTCTGGCGCGCGAATTGTCGGGCCAGAAGTACCTGGATAACGAGGCGAACAGGCAGATCGAACGGCTGCGGACTTTCTTCAGCTCGGGACGGCTGCGTCTGATACCACGCGCGCACGTGCGGTCCGATGTGCCTCAGCCGATATTCATTGTCGGTTTCCCGCGTTCCGGTACGACGCTGGTGGAACAGACGCTATCGGCGCATCCGAAGATTGCGGCTGGTGACGAACTGCCGCTGATTCACGAAATCAGCGCGATCATGCCGCGCATGCTGGCGAGCCCGCTTGGCTATCCTGAGGCGCTGGCTGAACTGTGGATGGGGGACCAGCGCGAAGGTCTGGATAATTTACGCGACTACTACCTGCAGAAGGTGCGGCAGATGGGCGTGTTGCGCGAGGGCGCGACGCGATTCACTGACAAGATGCCGCTGAACGAGACACATCTAGGTCTGATCGCGTTGCTATTCCCCGAGGCGCCGCTGATCCATGTGCTGCGGCATCCGCTCGACATCATGGTGTCGGCATTTTCCAATCAATTCACGCACGGGTTCTTCTGCGCCGCGGATCTGGAAACCGCGGCGCGGCATTATGTTCGGGTGATGGACCTGGTGCAGCACTATCGCGGCGAGATGACGCTGCGCTATCTGCCGATACGTTACGAGGATATCGTATCGGATCAGGAAACCAGCGTGCGGGCGATCCTCTCGTTTGCCGGTGAGGCGTTCAACAAGGCCTGCCTGACCTTCCACAAGAATCGCCGATATGCCCGCACCGCGAGCTACGCGCAGGTGACCGAACCGCTGTATGAGCGGTCGGTGTATCGCTATCGCCATTATCTGAAGCACCTCGAACCGGTGGTGCCGATTCTGCAACCGGTCATCGAGCGGCTCGGCTACACGGTGGGCTGATGGAAACGCCGGCGGCAGCGCTCCGGGCCCCTGCGCCAGGTGCAGTGCCGCTGCCGATTGGCGAAGTTCTGCGTATCGCCAACGAGTATGAGCGTGGCGGCAGGCTGGACGATTCCAAGCGATTGCTCGACCACATTCTGGCGGTGTCGCCGAACCAGGGCGACGCGCTGCATCTTTCTGGCATCGTCGCGTTCCGCCAAGGAGATATCGCGAAGTCGCTCGAGCTGATGGAGCGTTCGCTCACATACGGCATCGATACACCGCTGTATCTACGCAACATCTACGAGGTGTATCGAGCGATGGGGCGGTTGGACGATGCGATTTCGACAGCTCGCCGCGCCACTGCACTCGCTCCGGCCGATCCACTGTGCCTGCACAATCAGGCGATCATCCGCTATCACCGGCTGGAACTAGGTGAAGCGCTTGACTGTGCAAACCGCGCGCTGCGGATTGACCCCAGTCTGCCCGGTGCGCATTTCGTACGTGCGGAAGCGCTGCTGCTGCGCGGCGAGTGGGCGGAAGGCTGGGAGGAATACGAGTGGCGCTTCCGCATTGCTGGTGCGGCGCCGCTGATGCCAGCCGCCAAGAAGCCGCAGTGGGACGGCAAGCCACTGTCTGAAGGCACGCTGTTGTTGATCGCCGACCAGGGGTTTGGCGATGTGATCCAGTTCGCGCGCTACATCCCGTGGGCGGCGCAACGCTGTCCCAACATCGCCATCGCATGTAGCGCCGAGGTGCAGAAACTGTTGCGGCAGATCGCCCCCAATGCCAAGCAGTTCGTCCGCTGGGATAACGCGCCGGACTATACGGCATTCTGCGCGCTGTCGGGATTGCCGCGGCTGGCGGGGACTCGGACTGACCATGTGCCCGCACCTGTACCCTATCTACGCGCCGACTCTGAACGCGTGGTGCAATGGGCGGAGCGGATGAAAGGCCTGGTGCCGAACGGCTTCCGTCGTATCGGCGTGATATGGGCAGGCAGGCCGACGCACAACAACGATCGAAACCGCTCGGCCCTGCTCAGCGATTTCATGCCGCTTGCCAATGTTGCTGGCGTGGCACTGCTGGCATTGCAGAAGGGGCCAAAGACCGGCCAGGCCGGCGCGTGGTACGGACGTGCGCCGTTGATCAATATCGGCGCGGAGATCGAGGACTATGACGACACGATGGCGATCCTGGAGAACCTCGATCTGCTGGTTACTGTAGACACATCCGTGGCTCACCTTGCGGGGGCGATGGGACGCCCCGTGTGGATCATGCTGCCGCGCGCGCCGGACTGGCGCTGGCTGTTGGATCGCAGCGATACGCCGTGGTACCCGACGGTGCGGCTGTTCCGGCAGCAGACCGTACGGCAATGGGGAGATGTGGCACGCGCGATCGCGGCGGAGCTTGCAGCCGCTTAGTTTCACACGCACTTCGGCCCTCTGGACACAAATCCACCAGGGCCTCCAAGCTGAACGCACGCAAAGGAGTTGTACCGATGGCGATCATTGATTCGCAGGTCCATGCCTATGAGGCAAACACAGCGAAGCGACCGTGGCATAGTGTGCCGAACTGGCCGGCTCACGTCACCGGTGACGAGATGGTGGCGGCGATGGACAAGGTCGGCGTCGATGGTGCGATCTTCATCTCCGCCTTTGGCCTGTACCAATATGACGCCAGCTATGCGGTGGAAGTGCAGCGCGCCCATCCCGACCGCTTCGCCATCGTCAAACCGGTCAATCCGGACGACAAGGCGGTAGCGGATGTGATCGCTGATTGGAAGCAGACACCGGGCACCGTTGGCATTCGCATCATGCTACCGAAGGAGTCCGGACGCGAGCCGACCGACCCGGGTCTCGACCGCATCCTCCGCGCCGCGGTCCGTCACGATTTCCCGGTGAATATCCTGTGCTGGGACAACCTGGACGTAGGCACCGCGCTGATCGATCGCCATCCGGAGACGCGTTTCATCATCGATCATCTGGGTATTCTGCAGCCGCGCGTGCCGCCCGCCCCGCCGCAGCCTTGGGCCGATTTGCCAAAGGTGCTGGAACTCGCCAAGCGTCCGAATGCGGTGATCAAGGTCAGCGGCGCATGCACGCTATCGCAGAAGCCGTATCCGTTTCCGGACATCTGGGAACCACTGGCCCGTGTGTTCGACGCGTGGGGTTTCGAACGCTGCCTATGGGGCACCGACTGGACGCGAGCATTCGCTGTCGTCAACTTCGAGCAGGCGGTCGAGCCATTTCTGCGCACGGATCGGCTGAGCGACACGGAGCGGGCAATGCTGATGGGCGGCGCCTGTGCCAAGGCGTATGGTTGGTCGCCGCGGTCTGCCTCATGACCTGCTAGGCGTCGTAGACGACTTCGGTGATCATGCCGCGCTCCATGTGCAGCAGGTTATGACAATGGAATAACCAGCGCCCAGGATTGTCCGCGTCGAATGCGATTTTCGCCGAACCTTCGGGGGGAATCTGCACGGTATCGCGCATCGCGCCGTGCAGAGCCTTGCCGTTGAGTTCGACGACTTGGAACACGTGGCCATGCAAATGCATCGGATGACCCATCGGCGTCTGGTTCACGATATCGAATTCGATGCGCTGATTCTTTGCGACACGTAACGGCTCATGGTTCTCCCACCCACGTCCGTTGATGAACCATTCGTACGGCGCCATGCTGCCGCTCAGCACAACGGGAATCCGCCGATCGGCTGGTCGAGGTGAGAGAGGCTTCATCGCAACCAGGCGTGACTCAAGCGCGGTTCCCATCGGCTTCGATTCTTTGGCCGCTTTGTCCGCGACCTTGCTGATCGCGGCCTTGGGCGATGCGAGGATAACTCCGGTACGCACTGTGTCGCTCTCGCGCTGCGCCAGCACCGGCAGCATCTTGCCGGCTGCAACGTTCACCATGATGTCGAATTGCTGCGCCTCCGCCAACGGGAGTAACCTACCGCGCACCGGCATCACCGCTTCTCCATCGACGGCGATCAGCGTGCCGTCCACGTCGCCAAGGTCGATCCAGAAGACAGTCGATGCGGCCGCATTGATGATGCGCAAACGCACGCGTCCGTTGCGTTCGGTGCGCACCACCATTGGATCGTCAAGAGTACGGTCGTTCGCCAGATAGGCGTCGAAGTCGAAGTCATTCAGATCCGGTTTTCCACCGTCGCCCATCTTCATCGGCGCGGTTTTGCCAGGCTTTGGCGCACGCGCCACCGTGGGCATGGCTGCCATCTTGGCTCCGCCGGTCAGCTCTTGCATTACCTCTTCGGGGGTCTTGAAGGTGAAGTCGTGCAAGATCACGGTGACTTCCTGTGCATCTTGCTTTAGTTCCTCGGCGCCGCGGACGATCAGCGGTGCGGCCAGCAGCTGCATCTCCTGCAATCCCTGATGCGAGTGCATCCAGAAGGTGCCGGGTCGCGGTGCATAGTCGTATGCCTGGACCGACCCGGGCGCGATCAGCTTCTCGATGCCCGTCAACGCGACGCCATCCTGATCCACCGGCGGCGTCTGACCGTGCCAGTGAATGATGGTCTCCTGCATCAGCTTGTTGGCCAGATTGATCTGGAAGCGCTGGCCCGGATCGAGGAACACGCCGGACAATCCGTTGTCCTGCGCCAGGCCGAGGACCTTGGCCGGCTTTCCCTTCACGTCGAGCACGCGTGTGATCGCGTTGAGCGTAACCGGTGTCTGGGCCCAGGCCGAAGGCGGCAGAAGCCCGGCGGCGGCCACTGCCGCAGTTCCACCCAGAAGACGACGCCGTGACAGTGTGATGGGCATAGTTGCATGCTCCTTCGAATGCGCCGTGCCAGGGCAACCGCGTATTGATCGTCAGGGTTGAACGGTGAAAGTAAAGGTTCCCTCGGTGCGATGGGTATCCACCGACGTCACGTGCCATTCCACCTTGTAGGTGCCAGGCTTCAATGGTTGCAACCCGAGCGACAGACGCTGCTCGTTGCCCTCCGCGCGATGCAGATCGTTCTTGTCGACGCGCTGGCCCTGTGCGTCGGTCACCACGACCGAGCTGAATCGCGGCTCCACACCTTCGGAGTAATCAAGCGTCAGCACAGTTGGTGCTTGCGGAATTGTGCTGCCGACGAGCGGAATTGCATGACGTAGCAAGGCGTGGGCCTCGGCCGTCCCGACCCAGAGCGGCAGCACCGTCAGGGCCAGAACGCCAGTTGCGATCAGAGTGTGAAACCGACGCATGAACCTCACCAATCGACCAGTGGTTTGCCGAGACTGTTCGGGAAGATGTCATCGAAGAACAGGTGGAACATGGCGATCACACCAACATGGGTGCCGGTCGCCTTATTCCCTGGAATCAGCGCCTCCACGCCGAATTGCCATTTATCAGCCATGTAGATCACGCCGGGTGCGATGGTGAAGGTAGTCGGCGACGGCAATGCCACGCCACCTGTAGGTACGCTCCAGGTCAACTCGACCAGTGGCACCAGGTGATTGAAGAAGTCAGGCAGTCCAAAATCTTTTACCTGCGACTGCAGGTACGGCACGCTGGTACTGGATCGACAGCGCGGCATCGAAGCCGTTCTGTCCACCCTGGTTGGTGCCGGCGGAATTGATCTTCACGTCCTGGATATTGTAGCCAAGCTCACCGGTGATGGCCAACGGACGCAGTTTACCGATTGGCAGATCGCCAAGTCCTTTGCCCATATAGACGGTAGGCTCGGTTGAACCGAACCGATCCGCGCCCTGATTGACATTGCCGGTGCCACCGAACTCACGCACGACGCCGACTGACAGGATGAATTCGTGAGCGGGATTGACGTAGGCCTGGAACTTGCCGGTGACGACGAGGTTCTGGAAGCCGCCGGCAGTCTTGCCACCCTTGACCTGATTGAGATTCCAGCCGTCATTGATGCCGATACCGAAGTTCTCGGTAATCGTCTTGTCGAACTCGAAGTTGAAGCCGTACGAGTTGGCCGGTGTGCCGCTGCTGTCGTCGCGCACCCAACTGAAGGTCGGCACTGACGCCTCATCGGCAACGCCGGGATCGTCCATGGTCAGCGTGACCGGAAACACGCGGTTGCCGGCAACGGCGTGGGCTGCGGCCTGGTTGGAGAGGATCATGGCGCCGGTCCCCGCAAGTGCGCACGCCAAAGCTACGCGATATTGCATCTGATGCTCCCCCCGACGATTGGGGACGGCCATAAGCTCGCTGCTGCAAGCGCAGTTAGCAGTCTTGGGTTGTTCACAAGGAAATTCCTCTGACATGAGCGGCGTATGCCGGCACACGAATTGCCGGCGGCAGATGGTCAGGCTCAGATCAGTGACGGTGGTCCGCGCGGCTGCGCCGTAAGCAAGGCGTGGACCGGTGGTGCACGCGGTTGATGACTCACGTGGTCTGCGGCTGCGACTGCCCGCAGCGGCGGAAGAACTGGAGCGGGCGACAATAACGCAGGCGCCCACGCATGTGCTTGGCACACGAAGCACAGCACGCAATCGTGCTGGTGGCGGTCAGGCGATGATGGTGTCTGGTGCCCGGAGTTGCCGGTGCTACCTGTGTGGCAGATTGGAATGTCGCCGAATGGCACCGTGGCCTGCTTGATTGGCCCGAACGGCATCAGGGCAACCAAGAGCACCTGGCACCATGCCGCCAGCCAAGACGTTGCGAACCGGATCCCCGACGTCATCACGTGTTCTGTCTGCCAACCCGGAAGCATTAGCTTTGCTGCGGGGCAGTGGCAACCTGTGCGCGACGCTCGGCCGCCGCCGCATCCCTTATACTGTCGCCGAGTTCGCTGTGTGGCTTCGAGCAACAGCCGTACGGCTTTGCCTCGCGCGCTCGGTCAGCCAGCCGAATGCCAGACCGAATGTCGCCCACATCACCGCCTGCGTGCCCAGTGAAGCGAGCCTGAACTGCCACAGCAGAACAGCCGGGAAGCCGTCCGGCACTTCGTTGATGGTTGGCAGCAGAAATTGCGCAAGCACTACAACAATGAGATAGCCAGTCAGGGCGATGAGGTTGGCTGCCCAATTGCCGTGCATTGCGGCCAAGCGTTCGCGCAGCATCGCCGCACCCGTTATTGCTGCGATCGAGATCAGCATCATGATGAAGTAGAGTGCCGTGCGAATTCCGATCGTGTCCGCTTCGCCAACCGATGGCGGATTGGCGGGGTATTTCAGGCTGGGCACCAGACAGACCGCAATGAAACCCACAGCGGCCAGCAAGGCCGACAATTCGCGTGGACCGAGGCCGCCAACCCGGCCACTTGCTGCGGCGAAGACAAGAGCAAACAAACCACCGAAGGCGGTGCAATACACCATCACCCCGGTGAACAGTCCGATGCCAGCCTGCACCGGACGGCTGACCAACTCCGGCTCATCGGGGGCGGCCGGCTTGCCCATGGCCACATCTGCCTTGGCCTTCGCCTCCTGCAGTTGGATTTCAAGAGCGATCGCGCGATCGACTGACGGTTCACCGAATACCTTGCTGAAACCGAAGGTCAGCAAGCCAGCAAGAAGACCGACGAGCATCCCGCGGATGAGCAGGGTCCTGACCATAGGATCGCCCCCGCCTCAGTGGCAGGGGAATCCGAGCACGTGCCGCCCGTCATGCACGAATTCATGCACATACATGCCAGAGAACAACGACGTTGCGCCTTCCTCGACGCCAACGAAGTAGATCGCCAGCATCAGGAGCGCGGCGAAAATACCCCAAGGCAAGATCTCCCGAAGAGGAATTGGAGCCTGCGCCAAATCCGGGAAGGACGTGGTTGGAGACATGCTTCCTGGGTTCTCGCCAACGGTTTCGGCCACAACTGACATGACGGACGTTCCTTCCAGCATCGCAGACCCAACAACGGTTCCTGTTGCGCGGCCCGCCGCGGTTCATCGGATCAGATCGATAACCTTGCGCAATCGAGGATCAGAGGCTGTGCCAAGCCATTCAAAAAGTACCATCTCGGTGGTGACAATCTCCGCACCGTTGCGCTCCAAGCGTCGAATTGCAGTTTCCTTGCTCTCGCTCCGGCGGGAACCTACTGCATCGCGCACCAAGTAAACCCGGCGCCCGGCTGCCAACAGCCCCAGAGCGCTCTGTAATACACAGACATGAGCCTCGCATCCAGCGACGACGTGACTTGGCCGATCGGATGCCGCCTCAAGAAAACCTGGAGCGCGACATGCATCGAATGTCATTTTGTGCGCGAGCCTGGCAGTGCCGGCGTGCAGTTCGGGCATCGTTGCACCCAGGCCTTCGGTATTCTGTTCTGTAAACAGGATGGGTACCTGCAGCATCTCCGCGGCATCCAACAGGCGGCGTGCGTTGGCGAGCACCGCCGCGCCGCCTTCGATCGCGGGCATCAGCCGAGATTGGAAGTCGACCATGAGCAAAGATGAGGTTTCACGATCGATGGTTGGCATCGCCGCACAGCTCCACACGTCTGACGGATTGTACGCCCTGGTTTAGGCGAGCGCCAGCACAGCCGGCCGTCTGAGCAGCCTTGTCATGGGGCATCGGCGACGCACTCATCCATCACGCTGTCAATCTCGCCACGGGAGAGACATCCGACCTCCGCTACAAAAACAATCCGCGTGCGCGGCGCTCCGGCCGCCGGTGATCTGCCTGGCACCAGTGCCGCGCGCCCACCAGCCAACTGGAACACGTATTGCTGTCCTGGCTGCTCGACCGTTTCGAACAATCCTTTTGCGCGAATGATGCGGGGTGCCAGCCGGCCAATCGCCTGCTGCAGCCGAGCCAGCGACAATCGCCGTTCCGAGGTCCAGCTCAGGGTCTCAAATCGGTCCGCCGCCGGCCGTTGCCGTCCCGGCTCGCGTTGCGCCGGCAAACGATCGAGGTCGGCCGGAAAGAGCAGCGTCGCTGACACGGCGCCATCTATCGCATCCACGACCACAGCACCTGGCCGCACGTCCCGCACAACGTCGCGCACATGCGCGATTGCGGGTGCGTCTGCCAGGTCGAGCTTGCTCAGCGCCACGATATCAGCGGCGCGTAGCTGAGACCGCAGCAGCGGATCGGCCAGCATCGCCTCTGGTATTGTCGCATCCACCACGCACAGCAGTGTCTCGAGTGGCGCCTCTCGCCAGATCACCGGGTCCATCAGGTTGCGAACAATATCCGCCGGATCGGCCACGCCGCTGGTCTCGATGACGATGTACTCCGGCCGCGGATCACGCCGCAGCAGAGCGGCAAGCGTGCGCAGCAGGTCGCCTTGCAGAGAGCAGCAGATGCAGCCGTTGCTCAGGCTCACCACACCATCGCTGGCACCCGCGATCAGTTCGGCGTCGATGTTGATGGCGCCGAAATCGTTGACCACGGCGGCGATGCGCCGTCCTTCGGCACGCGCCAGCAGATGGTTCACCACCGTGGTCTTGCCGGCGCCGAGAAAGCCCGCCACCAGTAGTATCGGGACGGGCATGATGCCTACGCGCCTTCAGCCACTGGCCGGCGCACCGGCCGTCCGGGACGTGCCGCAACATCCAATATTCCGCCGGTGATCAACGGCTGGCCACTCACCAGCAAATGCCGCACACCCTCTGACGGGCGGTTCATTGCCGAGAACTCGGCGCGGTCTGTCAGCGTGGCATAATCGAACACGACGATGTCGGCATCCGCGCCCGGCTGCAGCCGTCCCTTCGTGCGCATGGCCGGCGTACTGGCAGCGAGGATCTCCGCCGGGATCAGCGCGCATTTGCGGATGCCTTCCATCAGCGACACCGTCTGCCGCTCACGCACCCACTCTCGCATGAACCGCGTAAAGCACCCGGCAGAACGTGGATGCGAGGTGGCATCATCGGGCAACGGCCACGCATCGCCGGTGTAGACCGAGCCATCCGGCAGCGACCAGGGCATCGCATCGGACGCGATCGCACCGCCGGGATACAACACCGACATATCAAGCAGGTCGCGGTGGTGCGCGTTGTTCTCGATATCCAGGATGTGCCACAGCACGAGAGTGGAGGGTTCCTCGACCTGCGCCGCCAGCAGCTCTTCCCGATCGCGGAAGCGCCGACCATCGGTCACGCGTTGGACCGTGTCGTAACCAGTGCCATTGCGCGCCACGAACTCGGGATCGTTGAAGAAGGCGGCGGCGAGCACGGTGGAACCGGTGCCATAGGGATAGGCTTCGACCGTGATCGGCAGTCCCTGTTCCTGCGCCTTGGCCACCAGCACGACGCAGCGTTCGATGTCGGTCTTGCTGGAGCTGTTGAAGTGACAGATGTGCATATGCGCGCCGGTCGCGCCGGCGTAGCCGATGAGGCGGACATACGCCTCGGCGGCACTTTCCGGATCGATGCGCGACATATACGCGACGTGAGTGAATGTCGGCACCTCGTGCGCTTTCGCGAGCTGACACACGGCGGTGAGTTCCTGCACGCCGGCGCCCGGGGCATAGGCGTTCAGTATGCCGATGCCGATACCGCCTTCGCGCAGCGCCCGTGCCAGGCGCTCGAGGATGCCCGAGACCTCGGTCTCGCTGGCGACATTCTCGACCCAGCGGCGATCGCGCATGGCGCGGCCGAAAGCCTCAAGGGATGATTCCTCGTTGGAGCCAGTCATCGCGCCGATACGTGCAAAGGCCCAGTTGGCGGAGGCGCCGTAATTCAGTGCGCGCCCTTGCGCTGCCTGCCGGCGATACCAGGAGGCAACGGGCATCACGCCTGCTTCCAGATCCAGCGTTGTCGTCACGCCGTCGAACGCCTGCATCCGATCGGCGGGGATTGACTGCCCATGCGCGTGCAAATCGATAAACCCTGGAGCGACCACCAGACCTGTCGCGTCTATCACCCGCTCGGCACTGCCAAGACCCGTGCCGACCGCGGTTATCTGGCCGTCCAGCACAGCCACGTCGGCCACCTGGTCCATCCCGCTTGCGGGATCCACCACCCTGCCGCCACTGATCACCAAGCCAGCCATGCCACTCTCCAATTTTGCGTCATGTGTGTTCTGGCACACAGAACACACTTGTGCATCGTGCAATGGTGGTCAGATCACTGAGACGATGGGCTTGCCGGCTTGGGGCGCACAGCTCGGAAAAGTGGAGAAGTAAGTGGCCGTTGCGACGTCCCAACCGCTGTGACAAACTGCAACACTGGAAACTACTGAGCCGGGACAACGTCATGTGGAAAGCACTGGCTGCAATCATAGTAGTCTTGGGCATGATGCCGGTGGCGCATGCCCAGGCGATTACTGACCCCAATGAGATCGCCTCGAAGCTGAAATTCTGGTCGCAGGAAACCGGCGACCCTGTCTATTACGGGGAAGTCAGAAGCGTAAACGCACAAACCAAGCAGATAGGGGGTCATTACCGCTGCCTGGCACTCGCCTTCATCAAATACGAAGGCGGCGTTTTTTACTACGCGCACAAGATGTGGGGGAAATCGCCGGATGGTTCCTGCCACTATGACGACGTGACGTCACGCAAGGTCGATAACCATGGCTTCTGCGTGAAAAACTCAGAGGCGCCGTTCGGTAAAGCCATCGGCACGGCGCGCATGTCGAAACAAAACATCGACTACCAGAACAGTAAGTTCAGAACGATCGACACAAACACCCGCATGGTTGGCGAGACGGCGGATTGCGTACCGCCCAAGGGCGTTGGTGCCGGTCTCTACTCGATCTCGATCGTGAACGGCAGGCTTAGAGTCATCAGCACCTATCCTCTCGACTACGAGGTCAACATGGATGCACAGGATCCACAGCATCCTCCGACCGCATCGGTTTTCTAAACTCCGAGTCAGGCGTTGATCGGAGGCCAGGTCGAGTCAAACCGCGGCTCGCCGCCATTGTTTGAATCGTGACGCAAGTCACATGCTGGCCGCGCATGGTTTTGCTACAGTGGCGACGAGCTGCCAGAACCGGCAGCCGAAGGGGGGGCGATGCAGGCGCATATCGTCGGCGGTGGATTCGGCGGACTAGCGGCAGCCGCGTATCTCATCCGGAATGCAGACGTGCCGGGCTCGGACATCACGATCTATGAGGCTGAGGCGCGGCCTGGTGGCGGCTTCTTCCTCGGAGGCGACGCGAAGACCGGCTACAATCTGCCCGGTTCCGTGTTCGATTCGGAGTTCCGCTGCACATTCGACCTGATGGCGGATGTTCCATCGAACCGCACGCCATCGGTATCGGTGAAGGACGATTTCTTCACCTTCAACAATCAGAACCAGTTCCATGACGTCGCGCACGTCATCGATCGCAACGGCCAGATCCTGCACAGCCCGCATTATGGACTGAGCCTGCACCACGGGTTGGATCTCGTGAAGCTAACGCTGATGTCGGAAGCCGAGACGGAAGGGCGGCGGATCCAGGATTTCGTGCCCGCGGACTTCTTCCAAACCGAGTTCTGGCTGCTCTGGTCCACCATCATGGGGTCGCTGCCGCAGCATGGTGCGACTGAGTTCCGCCGCTATATCAAGCGCGCGCTGGACCTGTTCCCCGATCTCGAAAACATGCGGCACATCATGCGCACGCCGATCTGCCAATACCAGTTCTTCATCGAACCCCTGGTCGCGTGGCTCAAGGCACGCGGCGTGACGATCGAGAGCGGCATTTTCGTCCGCGACATCGGCCTGACGCCGGTGCCGGACCGCATCACGGTCGAACGGCTGACATGCGAACGGGCCGGTGTCGTCAGCGAGGTGGCGATCGGGCCGCAGGACATTGTGCTGCTGACCACCGGGTCGCAGGCGGCGGCTATGTCGGCCGGGTCGATGACCCAGCCGGCGCCGAAGCTCAGCGGCAATGCGACATGGTCGCTGTGGCAGAAGCTGGCCGAAAGCCGGCCTGGCTTCGGCGATCCGAGCGTTTTCTTCAGTGACGCCGCAATTGCCGAGTTACGCTGGATCACCTTCACCGTCACCGACACAGGCAATGAATTTGTCGACACGCTGTCCGCGATGACAAAGAGCGAGCCCGGCCGGGGCGGACTGGTGACGCTGAAAGATTCCGGTTGGGTGGTGTCGCTTTCGATCTTCCACCAGCCGGAAGTCCTCGGGCAGCCGGACGGCACAAAGGTCTGGTGGGGCTACGGCCTGTATCCCGACCGAACGGGCGACTTCGTGAAGAAGCCGATGACCGAGTGCACCGGGGCGGAAATCCTGGAAGAGGTGCTGCGACAGTTGCGGTTCGACCAGCAGTTCGACGCGATCATGGCGTCGTCGGTCTGCATTCCGTGCAATATGCCCTTCGTCAACAATATCTGGATGCCACGGACGCAAATGAACCGTCCTCCGCCAGTCCCCGAGGGCTCCACGAATTTGGGACTGATCGGCCAGTACGTCGAAGTCGAGCGAGACGTCGCGTTCACCATTGAGTATTCGGCGCGGACGGCCTGGAAAGCGATCCACACATTGTTGAAGCGCGGACCTGAGCCACCCCCGGTCTACCAAGGCGATCGCGATCCAAAGGCGTTGCTCGGCGCGTTGAAGGCGTTCGTCGCGCAGTAACGCCGAGGAGGGCTACGCCGTGCGCTTCGTAAAGCTGCTGCTCTTCGTCATCGTCGGGGTCTACCTGCTCGCGGCCATCCTCTACGCCATACCCGTCGCGAGCGGCGCGCTCGATGAGAGCATGGAGGTGAAGTTCGAGCGTGCCGATCCATCTGTCGTCGCCGACTACCGCAACGGCCTGTCGCAACAGCAGCGGGAAGCGTACTACCATCTCTCACAAGGCTCCGAGATCATCCCGTGGATCCTGCTGACCGCGGTCGATGTTGCCGAACCAGGCTCGAGCAAGCCCTTCGTCGAGAATCTTTCGCGCTTCGGATTTCTGCCTGACCCTGGGCGTGACGACGGGCTGCCGGTCGGTCTGACGGTGGCGACGAACCCGTTCACCTTCGGCATGGAGTTTGTCGGCGTCAATTGCGCGGCATGCCACGTGGGCGAGTTGCGCTACAACGGCAAGGCTGTGCGCGTTGATGGCGCGCCAAACATGTTCAACCTCCAGCTCTTCTATTCGCAGGCCGTCGATGCGCTGGTCGCGGTGAGGAGCGACCGCGGCAAGCTTTGGGATGCCGCGAAACGCCTGGGGCGGCAGGACTGGCAGCGCTACAGCATTGCGGCGCCCTTCATCCGCCCGGCGACGCTTGTTTACTACGGCGCCAACGTTCTGATGCATCGCGACAGGCTCGACGCGCGGCTCGAGCTGATCGACGTCATCGACGTCGCCAAGGAGCAGCGTGATCCCGTTCACCCGACCTCGGGCTTTGGGCGCCTCGATGCGTTCGACGGCACCCGCAACTTCCTGTTCACCCGGCTGCGCAAGTCGGATGCGGATGGAAAGTTCGAGGTCAACCGCGCGAACCTGGTCAAGCTCGACGCCGCGGTGAAATTTCCGCCGCTCTGGTCGCGCAAGGCCACGCCACCGGAGGCGGTCGAAGTGTATCGTGACCAACCCGGGCGCTTCCCGGCGGTCTGGGGCTTCAAGGATTACGACTGGGTCGAGTGGACAATCGACACCGACACCGTGATGGAGCGGAACGTCACCGAGACACTGGGTGCGGGTGCCAGCGTGGTGCTCGATCCCAAGCAGACCGGCTCGCTGTTCGACAACTCAATTCCGATTCCGAACATGCATGCGCTCGAATGGCTGGCCTACTATCTAGATCCGCCACGCTGGCCCGAGGCAGCGTTCGGCGCGATCAAGCCTGACCTGGCTGCAGCCGGACAGGCGATCTTCAGCAGAACCTGCGCGGGGTGCCACGAGTACCGGCAATGATCAGCGCACTGCGGCCGGGCTGATCCGGCTGCGCGGGATGCGCCCTGACGATACCGGCACAGACGCCATTGCCGCGCTGCGGATCTCCTGCCCGGTACCAGATACTGGCGCGCTCTCCATCCCGCCGCGTTCCTACAGCGTGCAAGACTCGCAGCTGCTGAAGGATTGCGCCGGCGTGAAGGCGGGCACGGCGTTCGAGGGAGCCTCTTTCGCCAAGACCGCACAGACTGCGGTGGCGGGGATCAAGCAGAAGGCATACGCGGCAGCCGGGATCGACGCCGCGCAGCAGCGCGCAATGGAAGATCTCGAACGGCGCAAGGCGGTCACCTGGCGTGACACACTGCTCGATACCAAGGCGCCGTACGGCCCGTATGCGGCGCGGCCGCTCTACGGGATCTGGGCGGCGGCGCCATACCTGCATAATGGGTCGGTCCCAACTCTGTACGACCTCTTGCTGCCGCCTGAGCGCCGGCCCAAGACGTTCGCGCTCGGCGGGCGTCAGTATGACCCGGTCAAGCTCGGCTTCGTCGTCGAGACATCGTGCAGCCAACAGGACTGCCTGGTCGACACCGCGCGGACCGGCGACGGGAATGGCGGCCACCTCTGGGGCACCGATCTGTCCGAGCCCGACCGCACGGCCTTGTTGGAGTATCTCAAGACGTACTGACGAGAACCTTCTGCGGGAAGGTGCCGTCGTATTCGGGCGCGCCGGCCGGACGCAGGCCGGGCAGCTTGAGCAGGGGTTTAAGGATCTGCGGGATCTGGATCTGGCTGATATAGCGGCCGAAACAGGCATGCAGCCCGGTGGCGTAGTGCAGGTAGTGGTAATCGGGCCGGCCAGGCCGGAACTCCTCCGGCCGCTCCAGGACACTCGGGTCGAACATGGCCGACCAGGTCAGCGCGAACACCTTCGAGCCCTTGGGGATCAGTGTTGCATGGGGCTCGCCAGCGGCGAGATGGTAATCTTCCTTCGCAACGCGCACGACCATTGGATTGATCGGGCGGAAACGGAGCGCCTCGAACACCAGCTCCGCCAGCGCATCGTCGTCGTCAGCCTTGGCGGCGGTGGCAGCCTTGGCCATTGCGTCGGGCATCGAGAGCAGCACCAACAGCCCCTGGACCGCGGCCTGCGAGGTGGTCTCGACCATGCCGATAACCAGTCCGGCGAGCGCACGGCGGACGACTTCGTCATCGACGCCATCGACGTCGCCCGCGGCCTGCAGCCGCAGAAGCCGGCTCATCACGTCATCCTGGCCGTAGCCGCCGGCGGCGCGGCGTGCCGCCATCAATGCATTGAGACGTGCGTTCATCTCCGCGCCCGCGCTCACCGCAGGGGCGCGCATGTCGGGTGTGTCCATCAGGTTGATGAAGAACTCGCGGAAGCAGGCTCGTGCCCAATCCATCATCTGCCCGTCGTCCGGCGCGTCGAAGCCATAATATTCGGCGGCCAGCCGAACCGGGACCTTGCGGGTCAAAGTCTGGACGATCTCGACGGGACCCGGTCCGCTTTGGAACAGCGTCTGGACGATCCCGGCAGCATGGCGCGCGACGATCTCTTTCACTCGCGACAGATCCTCGCGCTTCACGACCAGGCGCATCAGCGAGATGTCGTGATCGTAGCCAGGCGTGATGTCCTGGCTCAGGACGAACGGGCCAATGACGCCCATCATCCGTGGCAGGTATGGGCTGACGGAGAAGATCGCCTCGCGGTGCAGGATCTCCTCGACGTCCCGGAACCGCGACACGAGCGTGGCGGCCGGGCTCTGGAGGATCGGCCGGCTATCGCGTAGCTCCTGGAAGAAGGGCAGCGCGTTGCTGCGGATTTGCTCCATGATGAAGCCGAATTCCTGCGCGGCGATCGCGGTCGGATCGCCGCCCTTGGCGGCGATCGCATCGAACGCGGTCAGCAGCGGCCCCGCCGCACCGGGTGTGGCGGTGCTAGCCGGCGCACTGTTCGTTGTTGACATGGCGCGACCTCGATCGTTTCCCCTGAGAGCATACAGTATCAGACCGGACACATAACCAGCCTATGACGTGCGCCACCACCCATGCTGGTGGCTCGGCTCGACGCGCCAGCTTTCGAGCGCATCAAGTTCCAATATTTCAATCGATCGCACGCCCCAATTCGTCAAGCTCGCACGCGTTCCTAGCACCGAAAGCGTTGCGGGCCGCGCGGTGAAGTTGTTAACGTGAGCCTCGATGCACGTTCTGCTTGCAGATTAGCGACTGTTGGGGAATTTTGATGGAAGTCGATATCGTCAACGACACCACGCTGCCTGCCTATCTCATCTTCGGCGCCAGCACTTTGGTCGGTACGTTCAATAACGGCACGAGCGCCGTGGCACTGGACCAGACAACCAGCTACACCATCGCGGCGGGTGGCACCCTGACGGGCATCTCTCTCCAAACCATCGTATCCGGCAACCTGGAGTTCTCGCTCGGCAACACGCTGAGCACATCGACAGGCACGGCCTTCCAGGCCCCTGGCACGGTCGGCGATTCGGCGGTGCGATGGGACACGGTCGAAATGACGTACTTCAACAACCCGACCTCGGTCAGTGTTGCCGATCTGACGTCGACCAGTTTCTTTGGCTTAGAGTTGCAGGTGCAGACCTTCGTGACCGGCACCAGCGCGGCGCAAGCGACCCTCGGCTGGAATCAACCGTACGAACAGGTACTCGCCGAGCTTGCCAACACCGCGACGAGCGACGCTACGGCGACGCCGTTAGCCGTGGTGACTGGGCCGAACGGGGTGAATATCCCAGGTCTGGGCGACGTGCTGCGGGTCATCGCGCCATCTACCGTGCCGCCTGCCGGTCAGGCCGCCTTCGCGCAGCCAACAGCCTATATTGATTTTGTCCAGAACGGGACCTTCCAGAACACCGCCAGCGCGGTCACCGTTGGTGTCACGACCGACGTTGTCGGAACCTTCGACGGCTCCACGGTTGGCACTGTCGTCAATCAACCGGCAAACTACGATTTCACCGCGACAATCCCGACCGTCGCGGGCAATGGCGCGCAGCCCGGCGATCTGTTGCTGCTCGGCACTATCGACATCATCAACAATGGGACGACGCTGCCGCCGGGACCGCTGCAGACGATTGATATCCGCGCCGCGGACCTTGCCAATGCCATCATCGGCGCCGATCCGACATTTTACGTCAACGGTAGTGCCGAGAATTTTGGCTTCAACGATGTCTATGCTGCGGCGGTCCGCGACATACTCGGCGGCTTCGATCTCGGTTTTGTCGGCAGCACGACCAAAGATGCGCTGACTGGCCTCGAACTCGGCGCGGAAACGACCAACAATTGGTACGTGGTACAGAACGGCACGGCAGCGAATGCGGCCAACGCGTTCGCAGCCGCGCAGCCGACCAATCCAACATTCTATGATCAGTACGCCGCTGCAGTGGCGGCGGCCGGTGACTCTTATGGCTTTCCGTTCTCCGACCTGTTCCCTGGACCGCAGGTCTCGCTCGACAACACCGACACGACTGTCATCACCATACTGCCGAGCAACACGCCTTGCTTTGCCGCCGGAACGCTGATCCGGACGAGTGCGGGTGAAGTGCCGGTCGAACATTTGACCGCCGGCATGACACTGCCAACTGCCGTTGGCGGAAGAGATGGGGAACTGGTCTGGCTCGGCCATCGCACGGTGGACTGCCGCCGCCATCCGCGCCCGGAATCCGTGCTGCCAATTCGCATCAGCCGCGACGCATTCGGCCCTGGTCAGCCGCACTGCGACCTGCTGCTGTCGCCCGATCATGCGCTGCTGTTCGACGGTGTGCTGATCCCGGTGCGTTGCCTGGTCAACGACGTGAACATCGTGCGAGATACGGCCGATATGGTGACCTATTATCATGTCGAGTTGGATCGGCACGACGTGATCTGGGCTGCCGGACTTGCCGTGGAGAGCTTTCTCGACACCGGCAACCGCAGCGCTTTCGCCAATGGCGGCCAAGTGGTGACAGCGCATCCGGATTTTAACAGCCGGGTCTGGGAGGCTGCGGGTTGCGCGCCGCTGGTTATTGTCGGTCAGCAGGTAGAACAGGCGCGGGCGATGTTAAGGGCTCGGGCTGATGTGCGCCGGCCGCACGTAGCGCGGGAAGGCGGTTCTCGGGTCGCGTTCGCTTAGGGCGAAAGAGCCGTCTGCGGCAAACTTATCCAGGGCGTGTGCGCTTAGCGGGCGAGTTATCTCGCAAGGATGGAATGTCCCCTTGATGCACGTCGCGGCGGCCGTATCGCCGTCGATCAATTCAGCAGCTTGTTCGCACGGTGCGGGCGTTTCTTATTGCAGCCCGTCGCGGGCCCGATCGAATAACCAGATTGCTGCCAGCGCGGCAACGACTCCGATCACGAACCCCACCGCTCCACCCCAGAGCGCGTAATTCTTGCCGCCGAGCGCGGCACCCACGCCGCCGCCGAGCAGTAGAAACACAATAGGAATCAGGCAACCAAGCACGCCCATGGTGACGATCTCGCCGGTGGTACTCGCCGCGAGACAGCGGCGGGTTCGCGAGCGTTATTGCAGCTGATTGCACCGTTGAAAATACATGGCGGCCGGTGAGCGCCGCAATGTTCCTGATCCCAGCCGCGCCTTTGATCGACCAGCCGAGCACGGCCGTGATTGTTATGGCTTCGGCCTGACATCGCTAGCGCATGTGACACTGACGACTTTGATCGAGCAGCGGATCTCATTCATCCAGATTTCGCCGTTCCCGATCATCACGCCATGATCGCGGGCAAACAGGTCGCCAAGCTTGTCGGCCGCGACAGCCGCCTTGACCTCTGGTGTGAATACCAGCGCGTAGTTCTCGGTCAGAGCAGGAGCGTTGCGGTAGATCATCAGCTTCCCCTTCAAGGGGATGGACTGTCAGTGGATAGCTGACCATTGCTGCCACGTCCGCGCGATCGCCGGCGTGCACAGCATGCTGCAACAGAGCGAAGAATTGCGTGACGTGAGCCGGGTCGGAGCTGATATTCCGTTCGGACATGTGGTTTCACCGCTTCGCCCCCACAGGCGCACGGTCTTCGTGCAGCCCTCTCCCTCTACGCGGCAAGTCAGCCCGCGTCAGGGTATGAACGGATCCCCGTTCGCGTTTGAGCATTGCGCTATCGTCTATGCCATGGATGCATCGCCGTTGGCCGTCGTCCACGAACGATTTCTTCCTACGAGGTCGCTGGTTGATGCCAATCCGCAGAAGCCCGCTCGAGTATTCTCATCTCGGCGTTATGCATCTCCTGCGATTGCTCGGCTACCGCATCCTCAACAAGCAGCATGCGGTAGCTGCATTCGACCCCGCCGCGCATCGTAGACGATACGTAGATTGCCGTGGTGACTCCTGCCACGACGCAAGTTGTTTCAACGGCAAGTTCCGTGACGAATGCCGCGGCCTGGAATGGTTCCGTTCCAGGGCGGAGGCGAAGGTGGTGATCGAGAGTTGGCGGCGGCACGCTGCGGTATCGGGGGCCTGCGCGCCTCGCCCCATGGCGTCACCGCCCGGTCCAGGGAAACCACAGCAGGCAGGAGCCATCGCCTAGGCCCTGACGGTGTGAGTGGATCAGTTGTCAGCGTTATAATAAGCAAGCTCGGTCCAGACTAGCGCCGTGCCGGTCGATTGGCTTTGCTTTGTCGCTACGCTCCTAGCGACGACACATTCACGCGGGCCGACAACGATTTAATGCCGCAACGCGAAGCGCGATGGTACGATCCCGGCGATCTCGCTCACCAGCTTGCGCTGGATGGCCTCCGCAAAGCTTTCGTAGTCGTCGATGGCGATCATGAAGGCGCCGCGTCCGCCGATGACCTCATCGTGGTAGTGCTCGGCAAGGCCGGGCTCGACCCACAGGATCGGCAATCCGTTGATGGTGACGCCGGCGGCAACAGCTTCGTCACGCACTTCGGCGATCGGGCGGCCGCTGTTATTGGCGCCGTCGCCGGAGATGTCGATCACGCGGCGGGCGCCCGGCATAGGCGACCGGCGGAAGCGTTCGAGCGCGTAGAGCACTGCGCCGCTGATCGAAGTGCCGCCCCAATTGAGATGGCGCGGCGCCGCGTCGATGGCGGCGGCAACAGCGGCGGCGGAGCCAGCGTCGTGCACCTCCATCCAGTCGAATACCGGCGCCTGCAGTTTCGGCCCGGTCCACTGCACCATCGCGATGGCAATGCGGCCGCGAACACCCTTGCCGATCGCGTCCAACACGGCGGGATCGCGGAAGGCGGCCGCGTAGCCGTGCATTTGAAGTTCGAAGCGTTCGCTGCTCACGCTTTCGGAGACATCGACGGCGAGGACCAGTTGGAGGTCGACAGGTTCCGCCCGTGCCGGCATGACGAGGAGCAGGAAGAACAGGATCCCGACCCGGATCATCTGGTGCCAGCAAATCGGCGTGGTGGCAGCGCCGAGATCTCGGTGATCAGCTTGCGCACGATCGTCTCGCCGAACTGATCGTCATCGGAATTCTCCCGATGAGCCACCGCCTTGGCCGCCACCATGGCACGATAGCCACCGAACCGGCCGTCCGGCAACGAATTAGGACTCGTGCGCTTGTATCGACACACACGTTTACTGCGGACAAAGTTCCCGCCGGCAGCTGATACGCAATTTCGACGGCGGAAACGGCTGCAGCGCCGTGCACGGCGGCGAGCGTACTCAACGGGCCGGGGGTCGAGCACCCTCGGGGGAAGCACCCATGCGGGCGCTCATGTCATGTCGAGGAAGGTGAGGGCACCGACCCCAACAGGCCAGCACCGCAGCGGATGGGCCGCGGGGCAATGCGCCGGACCCATCCGCTCGGTTTCTCAACCGCGGCTTCGTGCCGTAACCAGGCTCACCGCTGGTCAGGACTTCATAATCGTGCGGAAGAAATAGGTGTCCTCGACGATGCCGGGCTTGTAGCCCTGCACGTTCGCACGCGTCGCAACCGGGGTGAGCGGCTGAAACATCAGGATGTAGGGCCCTTCGTCGGTGATCTTCTTCTGCAGTTCGGCGTACATCTGGTCGCGTTTCTTCGGGTCGGTTTCCCTGGCCGCCGCCATCGTCATTTCGTTCGCCTTGGGGTCGAAGTAGTGATCGCGCCAGGCGAGCGGCTTCGGCTTGTCGTCGGCGTCGTCATCGTTCATGGCGAAGACGCTGGCGTTGGTGTGCGGGTCGAGATAGTCGGGGGTCCAGCTGATCAGGTTCAGCTGATGGCGCCGGGCGCGCAGCGTGGCGATGACCTGTTTGCGTTCGCCGGCCACGATATTCACTTTGACGCCACCCATACCCATGGTCTGCTGGACGGATTGGCAGATTTCGGTCAGCGGCGATTGGTTTGACGATTCAAGCTTGATCTCGAAGCCATTGGGATAACCAGCCTCGGCGAGCAGCGCCTTGGCCTTGGCGACGTCAAGCTTGTAGGGGTTGTAGTCGATCGCGCTCGGGAACCCGATCGGCAGGAAGGTCTGCTGCACGTTGAACGAACCCTTGAGGAACGTGTTCGCCATGCCATGGTAGTCGACGAGATAGCGCAGCGCCGTCCGCACCTTTGGGTTCTTGAGTCGCTCGTCGGCCAGGTTCATGTTGATGTACCAGGTCCCCGAATACGGGAAGGTCTCGACCTTGACATCCTTGTTCCCGGCGAGCGGCTTCAATTGGTCGGGTTGCAGGCTCCAGGCCATGTCGATGTCGCCCTTCTCCAGCAGCAGGCGCTGGGTGCCGGGTTCAGGCACGTGGCGGACGATGACGCGCTTGTTCTTGGGCGGGAAGCGATAGCTGGGAAGTGCCTCCAGCGTGACCGACTCGTTCGCCTTCCAGGAAATCAGCTTGTAGGCGCCGCAGGTGGCCGAGTGGGTCTTGAGCCACTCGTTGCCCATGTCACCGTTCTTCTCGTTGGCGAGCGCGACCTTCTTCTCGACCACTGAACCAGCGGTAGTTGCCATCAGGTTCAGCACCATGACCGGCGAGAAGTCCTCGACAATCTTGAACTGCAGCGTCGAGGGGTCCAGCGCCTTGACGAGGTCCTGGACGTTGTCCTTCTTCCAGCCGAGCTGGTTGAAGAGGAAGGCCGGCGTTTTGTTCATGATAACGACGCGCTGCAGCGACCACGCCACGTCATCGGCCGTAACCACAGCGCCGCTCTCAAACTTCTGGTTGGGGCGGAGCTTGAAGGTGAATGTCTTGTTGTCCTTGCCGACGTCCCAGCTCTCGGCGACGGCTCCGACCAGCTTGGTGAGGTCCTCAGCTTCGTAGCGGACGAGGCGGTCATAAATGTTGGAAACAAGGATCTGGCCGGAAATCTCGTATTCCTCGCCGGGGTCGAGGGTGATGAGGTCGTCGATCTGCGAGGCGATGATGACGGTGTCCTTCGGCGTCGCGGCCTCCGCTGGGCGCGACACCAGCGTCAACGGCACGCCGGCAAATGGCAGTCCTCCGGCCAGCGCCAGAGTTTGTCTCCGCGATATCGCCATATTCATCCCTCCCAGATCCAGGTTTATGCGTAATGTAGGCACCAGAGCGCAGTGATCCACAAGAGGCAAACTTGCCCCGCGCCGCCCGCAAAGGGGCGTTGTCGAGAGGGGCAGCTTCGTCGTACGCCTACGCCCAGGGTGCTGGTCCGTTTTTTTGGTGGGCCAGGCGCAGCGGGATAACGTACGCAACAGGAGATTGGGCGTGGTTGGATCAGAAGGTGCCGCAGACTACAAATTCGCCGTTGAGCCCGGCTGGGGTCAGCTGCCAAAGGAGATCGAACTGGGCGATGTCGCGGGCATCGCGATCGATAAGCGGGACCGGGTCTATCTCTTCAACCGTGGCGCCGCTCCGGTCGTTGTCCTGAGCAAGGCCGGCGAGTACCTCAATTCCTGGGGGCACGGCGTCTTTGAAAACGCGCATGGGGCCTTCATCGGTCCTGACGAAGCCATCTACCTGACCGACAACGGCGATCACACGGTTCGCAAGTTCACGCTCGACGGCAAGTTGCTATTGCAGATTGGCGAGCCGAAGAATCCATCGCCGTTCATGAGCGGTAAGCCATTCTGCCGCTGCACGCACTGCGCCCTAGCGCCGAACGGCGACATTTACGTCTCCGACGGTTACGGTAACGCCGCCATCCACAAGTTTTCGCCTGATGGCAAGTTGCTCAAGACCTGGGGCACGCCGGGGACAGGGCCGGGTGAATTCAATCTTCCGCACAATATCTGCTGCGATGCCGATGGTTGGGTTTATGTCGCTGATCGCGAGAATGACCGTGTGCAGATATTCGATGGGAGCGGGAAATACGAAACCCAGATCGTCAATATGCACCGGCCTAGCGCTTTGGCTATCACTGGCCGCCATCGCCCGGATTGTATTGTTGGCGAGCTGATGTCGTACCTTAACGTCAATAGGCTGACCCCCAATCTCGGCCCGCGCGTCAGTGTGTTCGGCCAGAACGGCACGCTGCTGGGACGGCTCGACGAGGGCAAGGGTCCGGGGCTGCAACCTGGCCAGTTCGTCTCGCCGCACAGTATCGCGTTGGATTCGGCTGGCGATATGTATGTCGGCGAAGTTGCCGCCACCGATTGGCTGTCTGTTTTTCCGGATGAGCCGAAGCCGGGCGAGTTGGGGCGCTTTCAAAAATTCAAGCGAGTCTTAGCCTAGTGGTATGGCGCGAGACTACGCCGGTTTGGGTGTTTCGGTTGGCGGCTGCCCTTCAAATCTCGCCCCCATTGGTCTCGACCCAAGACGGGCGGGCGTGAGATCCATTGCCGCAGGCGTGAAAGGTCGCCTAGCATCCCAGCTCTGCGCGTTCTGGAGCCCGCGATGGTCTTGAAGAACCAGAACTCTCCACGGGCTGCGTTCGTGACGTGAATCACCTGGGAGGAAAAAATGATTACGAGACGGACGTTTGGCGCGCTGGCCTCGGCTTTGCCCATTGGCCTCGCTGGTTCCACTGCAAGAGCGGCCACTCCCTCCGACATGGTCGTTATAGGCAAACAAATCGATGATCTCCTGACGCTTGATCCAGGAGAGTGCTACGAGCTCACGGGCGTCGAGGTGCTTACAAACATCTATGACCGCCTACTCCGCTACGAGGCTGACGACCTTACCAAGCTTGTCGGCGGCGTCGCTCAGAGTTGGACGGTAAGCGCGGATGGTAAGACATATACATTCAAGATCCGGCCGGACTTAAAATTCCAGTCCGGTGCGCCTGTCACCGCGGAGGATGCTGCCTGGTCGCTTCAGCGCGTCGCCATCTTGAACAAGACTTCAGGCTTCCTCGTCACACAGCTCGGATGGAACAAAGACAATGTGCGTGACCTCGTGAAGGCTTCAGGTGATACCTTGAGCTTCACGATCACTGAGGATTTTTCCCCCTCGCTGGTGTTGAATCTCATGACGTCGGTCATTGCTTCGGTTGTCGAGAAGAAAGTGGGGATGTCGCACGAGATCAACGGCGATCTCGGTAATGGCTGGCTCAAGACCAATTCGGCCAGCTCTGGTGCGTTCGGGCTGGTTAGCTGGAAAGCCAATGAAAGCGTCACGATGGAGGCAAATCCGGGCTTCCGTATGGGCGCCCCGAGCATCAAGCGAGTAGTTCTGCGCCACGTTCCCGAGGCAGGCACGCAGCGCCTGCTGTTGGAAAAAGGCGACATCGACATAGCCCGTGACCTTACCCCGGACCTGATCGCGCCGATCGCAGGCAACAAGGACATTCGCATCGACCGGTTCACTGGCGCGAATAACTGGCTGGTGTATATGAACACAGCCGTCGAGCCGCTCGGTAACGTCAAGATCCGCGCCGCACTGAAAATGCTCGTGGACTACCAGGGGATGGTGAACTCACTCCTCAAGGACCGGTTTGTTGTGCAGGAGGCTATGCTGCCAATCGGTTACTTCGGCGCGATCGCCTACAACCCATACAAGCTTGATGTCGCGGGTGCGAAGAAGCTGCTGGCGGAGGCCGGCTATCCGAACGGCTTCGAGATCAAGCTCACCGTCAAGAACTCGTCGCCGGAAGTCGACATGGCCCAGTCGATCCAGCAGACAATGGGCCAGGCTGGCGTTAAGGTGACAATCAACCAGGTCGACCAGAAACAGCTCTTCGCCGAGCACCGTGCGCGCAAGCACCAGATGGTGCTGTTCTATTGGTCGCCGGACTATTTCGACCCACACTCGACGGTCGACTGGTTCACGCACAATGAGGACAATTCGGAAAACTCGAAGATGCGACTTGCGGCCTGGCGGCAAAGCTGGCTGATCCCTGAGCTGACCCAGAAGACAATGGCAGCATCCCGCGAGCTCGATACTGCGAAGCGGGCGGCGATGTATGCTGACCTGCAAAAGACGGTGACCGACGAGGGCCCGTACATCTTTATGTTTCAGAACAAGTTCAGCATTGCATCGCGAGCCAACGTGACGGGGTTCAACCCCGGCATCATCGAGGATATGTTCTTCTACCGTCACCATCCGGAAGTAGCTAATCGCCCTGGCCTATATAGTCGCGAAGATGGAGGTGCCCGAATGATTCTGGTTATCGGGTGGTACGCAGGTTGGGACATCGTTTCGGCCGAAACAGATTAAGCAGGTAGGCGGCGCGTGCCAGGTGGGTGGACGGGAGTGTCAACGTAATGAACGACAGCAGCGACATCATATACGACTACATCATCGTCGGCGCCGGATCGGCTGGTTCGGCGCTGGCAGCCCGGCTTACCGAGAACCCCGCCACGCGCGTGCTGCTGCTGGAGGCGGGCCGGGACGTTCATCCATTGTCGCGCGTGCCGGTGAGCTTCAGCCTCTTCATCGATAATCCCGCCGTCAACTGGTGCTTCCAGTCGGAGCCGGAACCGGGAACGGCGAACCGGCAAATCCCAGTGCCCCGAGGAAAGATGCTCGGCGGCTCCAGCTCCATCAACGGCTTGGTTTTCGTGCGAGGCCAACCGCTCGATTACGACACCTGGGCGCAGATGGGCTGCCGCGGCTGGAGCTGGCAGGATGTGTTGCCCGTGTTCCAACGCATGGAAACGTATGAGAACAATCCAGGCGGCATCCGTGGCGCCAGCGGGCCGCTTCACGTCTCTGAAATACCGGACCAGAGCCCGCTATACGACGCCCTATTCGCTGCTGCCGAGGCAGCAGGCTTCAAGAGGAATCCTGATTACAACAGCGAAAATCAAGAGGGCGTGGTGAAAACACAGACCACGATCCGACGTGGGCGGCGCATGAGCACCGCCTTCTGCTACCTGCGCCAGGCGACGCGCCGGCCAAACCTGCGGGTGGTAACGGAGGCGTTGACCTTACGCGTGCTGCTCGAAGGCAAGCGATGCATCGGCGTGGAATATGCGGCGGGCGGACGCGTTGTGCAGGCGCGCGCAGGCCGCGAGGTGGTTCTGTCGGCGGGTGCCGTGAACACCCCGCAGATCCTGGAGCTGTCAGGCATTGGCCGGCCGGAAGTTCTGCAACAGCACGGCGTCGAGGTTCGGCACGAGTTGGCGGCGGTGGGCGAGAATTTCCGCGACCATCTCAATGTCCGCATCCAGTGGCGGATTAAAGAACCCGGTGCGTCCTATAACACCAAGGCGCGCGGCGTGCGCCTGCTCGGTGAAATTGCGAAATACGCGATCTCCGGCGGCGGCTTCCTGAGCCTGCCCAGTGCGCCATTGCTTGCCTTCCTGCGCACACGCCGTGAGCTGGAAACGCCCGACGTGCAGATGCACATGGTGCCCTATGCAGTGAAGAACCAAAAGAAGCGCCAGCTGCACGATTTCCCCGGCATGACCATAGCCTGCTACCAGATGCGGCCGGAAAGCCTGGGTTCGATTCACATCCGGTCAGCCGATCCGCGGGCACAGCCTGCAATCCGCTTCAACTTCCTGGCTGATGTCATCGACCAACGCACCACGGTCGACGGTTTTCGCATGATGCGGCGCATCGTGGACGCGGCGCCGATGGACCCGTATCGCGACGAAGAGTTCTCTCCCGGCAAGGAGGTTCAGAGCGATGACGAAATTCTGAATTGGATCCGGCAGAATTCGCAGACGGCGTATCATCCCATCGGCACCTGCCGCATGGGACCGGGCGCCAATGCAGTCGTCGATGACCGGCTTCGCGTGCACGGCCTGCAGGGTCTGCGCATTGCTGACGCGTCGATTTTTCCCACCATGCCGTCCGGGAACACCAATGCACCCAGCATCCTCGTAGGCGAGAAGGCCGCCGATTTGCTTCGCGCAAGCGAAGCGGACGAAGGCCGATCGGAAGCTGGGAAATCAGCGAGAGTCGCGGCATGAAACCCGCGATGTCGTTTCAGGATGCCGGGTCCTCAGGAAGACGGCCGCGTGCTCTTTGTGGCTGTGGGCGCAGTCTGGAGCGAACCCGTCTCTGGTTTCCCTGGTAACAGGGAAAAATACAGGGATGGTCAGGCCCCGGTACACCGCGCGATGTAATTGGAACAAATAGTGAACGGACCTACTTCTTCTCGCTACTTCCCTGTTTGCTCGGCTAATAGTGGACGATTGGGTCTACCGGACAAGGAACCATGGCAGATAAATACTTGACCCTCCAAATTGGAAGTCGATTGGTTCGAGCGCGATGCACAGGCGGAATTCGCGGCGATCGGGGGGGAGAAGGCGCTCAAGGAGCTAACGGAGAGTGCTCGGCTTGCCCAAGAGGCGATGGATGAGACAGTTAGGCTTGCCGGCGGTAAGGAAGCCTTTCAGCGCCATCTTGACGCTATGGCGCGGCACGCCGCCGAGCTTCACCTCGGTGGGCACTATGACAAAGGTGCCTCGGAGCGCCCCGCATTTGTAGAGGACTTTACTGGCACCCTGGCGTTGTTTGGTCCCCAAGCCGGATCTCCGTTTGCGCTGGAACGCGCCGAGCTCGTCGCGCGGTCAGAGCTTCCTCGAGAGATGCGCAAGCCGGTGGGCAGTTATGACCCTGCGAACAGCGCGGCTGTGGAGGCGTATCACGACAACCTAGTTGGTGAGCTTGAGGTCGAATTCGGCGAGAGCAGAAATCCACTTTTAGCTTGGGAAGGCTTTAGGATCAGTAAGAAGTCTGGCCAAGCCATTCCGGGGTGGATTCTGGACTATCTGGATGGCTGTGCATTGAGGCTCTCGGAGATCCTGGCAGAGGTGGACCGCGGCAAGCCGACCGGCAAGGAAGCGCAGCGTGTCAGCCGGGCATTCGGATTCACCGCGAAGCGCGGTCGGGGCTCCTGGTTTAGCAATCTGACATCTGCTCGCCGCGATCGAAAAATTTATAAGGCCGTACTCGAGGAGACCTCCCGGGGAACTAAGCTCTACGTGGCTCAGGACGATGTCGCTCGGAGGATGAAACTCAGCGCTTCGACTGTTCGATTCGCATACGATCGTGTTGTACTACTCAGTCAGGCACCGGTGTCCCAGGCATCTACTGTCGCAAATAGCGCCATTTCTGACGGTTAGGAATCGGTCTGATCGCGACACATGTCGGTGGTGTTCCTGGTCAAAATCTCATGTACATGAACTGCCGTCTCGGCGGCATCAGCCGTCGATCTGAACAAGGAGACGGCCATCATGACCACGACATCTGGAGGATTCCTCCAAACCCCCGATAGCCTTGGCGCGGACGGAGTAGCCGCGCTGACGCCAATAGAAAGCCTCCCGGTACGCCAGCGCAAACGACCGCAGCGGCCTGTGGCAGTGGGGCAGGAACAAGATTCACGGCACTGGACTGAACGCCTAAAGGTGGCGGTGACGTACAAGCCGGTCGAGACACTTCGGTCGGCTGCCCGCAACGCGCGGACGCACTCGGGCAAGCAAATACAGCAGATCGCCGCCAGCATTCGTCAGTTCGACTTCGTCAACCCGGTGCTGGTCGATGCGAAGGACCGGATCGTGGCTGGACACGCTCGTGTCGCCGCGGCGAAGGAACTCGGCATCAAGGAAGTCCCTTGTGTGTGCCTTGCACACATGACGGACGCAGAGGTCCGAGCCTATCGTATCGCGGACAACAGATTGGCCGAAGTCGCCGGGTGGGATGAGGAACTGCTCGCCCTTGAGCTTGGTGAGCTTGCCGATCTCGAACTCGACTTCGATATCGAGGTCACCGGCTTCGACACCGTCGATCTGGACCAGTTGCTCAGCGTAAGCTTAGACGAAGGCGAGGCTGACGATGTCGCGCCGGAACCAGAGCAGCATGCGATCTCGCATATCGGCGACTTGTGGCAGCTCGGCCAGCATCGGCTGTTGTGCGCCGACGCCTGCGAGCGGGCCTCCTATCAAGCGCTCCTTGCCGGGCAGACGGCCCAGCTGATCTTCACAGATCCACCCTACAATGTGCCGATCAAGGGTCACGTCTCGGGCCTTGGGCGCGTTCAGCACCGGGAATTCGCCATGGCGTCTGGTGAGATGAGCGAGGCGGATTTTGCCGGCTTTCTCACCACCCTCTTCGAGCACCTGACCGCTACCTCCGACAACGGGTCCATTCACTTCATCTGCATGGACTGGCGGCACATGTACGAGATGCTGCTGGCCGGCCGCGCTGCCTACACCGAATTGAAGAACCTCTGCGTCTGGAACAAGACCAACGGTGGCATGGGCACGTTCTACCGGTCCAAGCACGAGCTGGTCTTTGCCTTTAAGAATGGCACTCGGCCGCACGTCAACAACTTCGGACTTGGTGATACCGGGCGGTATCGCACCAATGTTTGGGATTACCCCGGGGCCAACAGCTTCCATAGCGGGCGCAATGAGTCGTTGGCCCTGCACCCGACGGTTAAGCCTGTGGCGCTGGTGGTGGATGCGATCAAGGACTGCTCGCGTCGTGGGGGCATCGTGCTGGACCCGTTTGGCGGCAGCGGAACCACATTGATCGCGGCCGAGCGCTGCGAGCGACGTGGCTACCTGCTGGAGATCGACCCGCTTTATGTCGATGTTACCATTCGGCGCTGGCAGAGCTTGACCGGTCAGGCCGCCACCCTCGCCGAGAGCGGACAGACGTTTGATGCGGTGTCGGCCGATCGCCAGCACCATGGTTCATCGGTCGCTGCGGTGCACGGGGAGGGCCCGTGCCATGTCTGATTCATCGTACCGGGTCGGCCGCGGCCGGCCGCCGCGTCAGCACCAATTCAAGAGGGGTCAGTCGGGAAATCCAGCGGGCCGGCCGAAAGGCGCGCGGGGCCTCAGCCAGATCGTTATTGAGCAGCTCCTCAAGCAGGTGACGGTCAAGGAGAATGGCAAACAGATAAAGGTGCCGGCCCTGGCTGCCGTGGCATCAAGTGTGACGTTTGATGCGCTCAAAGGTGGCGATCCGAAGCTGGGGCTCGCGTTGCTGCATTTCGCCATCCGTTTGGATCCGCCGGACCATTCGGCGGACGATGATGTGGCCGCGGACGAGCCACAGGATAGCCCCCGAGGACGCGACGCTTCTGGCGGACTATGTGGCGATCCACGCGGGGAGGGGTGGCCATGGTTGATCAGCGCGCGGTTCTGCGCCAGCTGCTGCGGCAGGACCTGCCCTCCTTCATCGGCAAGTGCTTTGCGACGTTGGAGGCAGGTCGGCCGTACCAGCGCAACTGGCACATTCGTCATATCGGCTATCAGCTGTCGCGGGTGGGGAACGGCGAACTGACCCGGCTCGCCATCACCATCCCGCCGCGGCATCTGAAGTCGATCTGCGTCACGGTCGCTTATACCGCCTGGGCAATGGGGCATGACCCGAAGCTGCGGATCATCGCTGTCAGTTATGCGGAAGAGCTGGCTCGTCTGCATGCCACGGCATTCCGCACGATCGTCGAGTCCGATTGGTATAGAGAATTGTTCCCCGCCTTTCAGATCAAGCGGGCCCGCAAGAACGAAATCACCACGACCCAGCACGGCTTCCGCTACGCCAGCTCAGTCGGTGGCTCGATCCTGGGCCGCGGTGCCGATCTGATCATCATCGACGACCCGATGAAGGCGCAGGCGGCGTTCTCGGCAGCGGAACGTCGAAAGGTCAAGGAATTCTATGACAACACGCTCTACACGCGCCTGAACGACAAGGCACGGGGGGCGATCATTATCGTCATGCAGCGGCTGCACCAGGACGATCTGGTTGGCCATGTGCTGGAACAGGAGGAGTGGGAGCTGGCGGCCATTCCGGCGATCGAGACCGAGGAGCGGTCATATCGCATGGGTCCCGACCCACAAGACGTCTATCTGCGCGGGGTTGATGAAGTCATTCAGCCGGGCCGCGAAGACCACGCTGTGCTGGATCAGATCCGGCGCACGCTCGGCAGCATGAGCTTTGCCGCTCAATATCAACAGGACCCAGTGCCGCCCGATGGCAACGCCATCCGCCGGGCGTGGCTGCGCTATTATGACATCGCGCCTTCGCTGGAACAGGTGATCGTGAGCTGGGACACCGCCTCGACGGTCGGCGAAGCCAGCGATTATTCTGTGGGGACCATTTGGGGTTTGAATGGCAGCGACATCTACTTGCTGGACGTTGCGCGCGCCAAGTACGAGGTGCCCGACCTCCAGCGTATGATTCATAATGTGCATATGCGCTACAAGGCAGACGCGACGCTTATCGAAGATACCGATATCGGGCGCGCGATCACCCAAGTGATGCGACAGCATGGGCCGGTGCGGCCGATCTTGCGGCGGCCGATGTTCGACAAGGAGGCCCGGCTTCTGGCGCAAGCCCCTAAATTTGAAGCCGGTCAGGTGCTACTGCCGCGTGAAGCGCCGTGGCTGGCCGAGTACGTCAGTGAGCTGCTGGCATTCCCAACTGGTGCCCATGACGATCAGGTCGACAGCACGTCCCAGGCGCTGAACTGGATATCAGCACAGATTTCTCAACGAACACCGGCACGGCGGCCAAACCCAACCAGACCGCCAGGTGCTTCTCATCGACGCTAACCCGGGTACTGACAGAACATTGCGCGATGCTGTTTGGGCTTGGACTCGTCCAGAGTCGTCTGTTGGTAGCGGCATTCGATGGGAGCGCGATTACCTCGGATCCGGCAGCCCTGCTGCAGGGCGAGACCGATCGTCGATCCAGCTTACGGAACGATAGACCGCATGCTTCGTCGATGCTCGAAGACATGAACTGGTCGAGCACGGTCGCGACAATGATGCCGCAACGAGTAGCTGGCACCGCGTTGGGTTACCAAGTTCTCAACGACCATCACGAACTGCGGCACGATCCGATGTCGGCGCTGGAAAGCTTACGGCGAGCGGTCGGACTGCACGCTGCTTGGGGCAAGTCGAGGCTAAACCGGGAGCTGAGCCGGCTATGCCGACGCGGTATCACGATGCGAGCCACGACCCTGCGGCGAGGGAGGGATAGTTCGTCGATGTGTTCCCCGCAGGCGTTCCGGCGGACGCCGACGCAGATCCGCCGCCGTTGGCCGCAGACACGTATCGTGCTCTGCGGCGATTCGTGCGCGAGCCGGTGATGGCATGCGGTGAGGCCAATCGCATTAACTTCCCGTTCAACCTCCCAAAGCCATCGGCAAAATCCCTCGAATGTGGCGCTTGACGCCGCTGTTGGTTATGCAGTCGCTGGTCGTAGGTGCGTTGTTTACGGACCCGTATCAACCTGATTGCCACTCCGTTTTGAACAGCGCGGCCAAAAAGCTTCACCGTCGACGAGTTCATCGCACCGGCCGTCACTGGACAGTTGAACGGCGGCTTGCACGCCCGGAAGACGAACGCCTTTCGTGGAAACTAGCCTTAATCTCCGATCAGCTGCTCGAGGGTGATCGGAAAACGACGGACGCGAACGCCGGTTGCGTGCCAAACGGCATTGGCGATCGCCCCCGCCGTTCCAGTAATGCCGATCTCGCCGACGCCCTTGATACCAAGTGCATTCACATGCGGATCGGATTCCTCGACCAGGATCGCCTCGAGCGATGGCACGTCAGCATTAACCGGCACATGGTACTCGGCCAGGTTCGCATTCATCACTCGTCCGGATCGGAGGTCTAACACCGCCTGCTCGTGCAGCGCGAAGGACACGCCCCAGATCATGCCACCGTAATATTGGCTCTGCACCAGCCGCGGGTTGATGATAGTGCCCGCCGCAAATGCGCCGACGACCCGCGTCGCACGGATCTGTCCCAGATCAGGGTCCGCCTTGACCTCGGCAAACACGGCCCCATGAGCGTGCATGGAGTAGGCAGTCTGCGCGGCCGGGTCTGCAACGCCGCTGCCACGCCCTTCGATTTCCGCCATGCCGGTGCGGCTTAGAATGTCGGCATAGCTCTCGCTTCGGCTCTCGTCGTCTCGTCTGATCAGCCGGCCGCCGCGCGCTGGTACGCCTGCATTGCCCGCACCGAACAGCGGCGATCGTTCGTCGCCCATGGCCAATTCAGCCAGTTTGGCAATGACGTCGGCGCCGGCGCCGTGAATGGCCATGCCAGCGGTTGCGGTGTGAGCGGAGCCGCCGGCGATGCCGGCGTCCGGCAGGTCGGAGCTGCCGGCGCGGAACTCGAGTTGCTCTAACTCCAGGCCCAGACTGTCGGCGGCGATCTGTGCGAGCGCAGTCCACGCACCCTGGCCCATGTCCTGGGCGCCGAGTTCCACCAAGCCGGTGCCGTCGGCACGAAGGACGGCCCTCGCATTACCCTGGAACATGATGGCAGGGAAAATGGCAGTGCCGAGACCCCAGCCAACCAGCAGCCCGTTCTCATCACGCATCTGCCGTGGCGCTAACGGACGGCCCGCCCAACCGAAGCGCGCGGCGCCTTGCGCATAGCACTCCCGCAATGCCTTAGAGGAGAAGGGCTTCTCAGAAATCGGCTCCGCCTCGGCGTAGTTCCTCAGGCGGAAGTCCAGCGGGTCTATGCCGACTGCCAACGCCATCTCATCGATTGCGCTTTCCAATGCAACGCTGCCGCTCGCTTCGCCTGGCGCGCGCATAAAAATCGGCGTGCCCGTGTCCAGCCGCACAGCTTCCGCGCCCGTCGCGATGGCCGGGCTGGCATACAGCGCGTGGCTGACCTGAACAGAGGGTTCGAAGAAGTCGTCGAAGGTGCTGGTGGCCGTGCGCATGTGGTGGTGGATCGCTGTCAACTGACCCTGGTGATCGGCGCCCAGGCGGAGCGTCTGGCGCGTCGGCGCCCGATGGCCGACCGGTCCGTACATCTGGTCCCTGCGCAGCACCAACTTCACGGGCCGCCCGAGCAGACGGGCGGCCAGGATGCCGAGCACCTGCGGCCCCGAAATCAGGCCTTTGGAGCCGAACCCGCCACCCAAATAGGGGCTACGAATATGGATGTTGTCCCGCGGGATCCCGAACAGGCCTGCGATCCGCTCCTGAGCCCAGGCCAGGCCTTGGCTTGGCGTATCCACGGTCAAATGGTCGCCGTCCCATTCCGCCACGATGGCATGGGGCTCCATCGGATTATGGTACTGGGGCGGTGTCTCGTAGGTTGCCTCGATCCGGTGCTCCGCTGCGGCCAGACCCGCTTCGACGTCACCGCGCTGCGCCTCGGATGGAGAGCCGACGCCGATGGCGGGCGGGATGAAGCTGTTGGTGCTGTCCAGCCCGATGCTGGGCGGTTCCACGTTATAGCGTGGCGCCAACAGCGCCGCGGCTTCCGTCGCCGCTTCCAGCGTCTCGGCGATCACGACCGCGATCGGCTGTCCGACGTAGCGCACCCTGTCGTTCTGCAGCAGGTCCAGACGGAACATGAACGGGTGCAATTTCGCATCCGGATCCAGCGCAAGCCGTGGGCGGTTCGCCGGCGTCATCACCTCGAACACCCCGGGATGCGCCCGTGCCGCCGCCGCATCTAGAAAGCTCACGCGGCCACGGGCGATGCTGCTCACTGCGAGCACGGCATGCAGCATACCGGGCGGATGGTTATCGGCTGCGTAGCGGGCTTCGCCGGTCACCTTCAGAAGCCCATCGCGGCGGGTAAGCGGCTGGCCGATGCTGCTACCATGCCGGCGAGAAGAAGCAATGCTGATCGGTTGGGTCTCAGCCATGAAGCGCGCCTCCGGGAATGGGAGCGAAGGGAGAGGCAGGGAGCGCGGGCATACGATCGGGAGTCCCTGCCGCTGCGAGGCCCAGTGCGCGGACGACGATCCGCCGAGCCAGCTCGATCTTGAAGGCGTTGTCCCCGGATGGACGGGCCTCGGCCAATGCCGCCTCCGCGGCGCGGCGGAAGTTACCGACATCCGGTTTGGCGCCAGCTAGAGCCGCCTCCGCGTCTCTGGCTCGCCAGGGCTTTGCTGCCACCCCACCCAACGCCAGCCGTGCCTCGGCGATGTATCCGTCCTCGATCCGCAAGCAGGCGGCGGCAGAAACCACGGCGAAGGCATACGAGGTGCGCTCGCGCAACTTCAGGTAACGTGCATTCGCTGCGAACCGTGCAGCTGCTCCAGGCAGGCGAATGGCAACAACCAGTTCGCCTGGCGCCAGCAAGCTTTCGAGCTCCGGCGAGGAGCCGGGCAGCAAATGGAATGCTTCCAACGCGATTTCGCGTCGGCCTGCCTGCCCCTCAATCTCCACGATGGCGTCCAGCGCGGCGAGCGGGACGCAGAAATCGGACGGATGCGTGGCGATGCAGGCATCGCTCCAACCCAACACCGCGTGCAGCCGGTTTTCGCCACCACGCGCGTCACAGCCTGCGCCTGGGTGCCGTTTGTTGCAGGCACTCGCCGGGTCGTAGAAGTAAGCGCAGCGAGTGCGCTGCAGAATATTACCACCGACGGTCGCGGCGTTGCGCAGTTGGGCCGACGCACCGGATAGCAGCGCTTCGGCGACCGACGGGAAATGCTTGCTGAACGCGGGATCATAGGCCAGCGCGGCATTGCGTACCCCGGCGCCAATGCGCACTCCACCATCCGGCAGTGGCTCAATTTGGTTGAGTCCGGAAAGGCGACTGACATCGATCAGCCATTTCGGGCTGATGATGCCGCCCTTCATCAGGTCAAGCAGGTTGGTCCCGGCCGCCAGATAGGCACTTCCCGGCAGTGCTGCAGCGGCAACGGCCTCCGGCACCGTTGCCGGCCGGACGTAATCGAAGCGGTTCATGCTGCTGCCTTTCGCACGGTCTGGGGCAGGCTCTGCTGAGCTTCCAGCACCGCTTCGGTGATGCCGCGATAGGCGCCGCAACGGCAGAGATTGCCGCTCATGCCTTCGCGCACGCGCTCTGGGTCTTCGCCGGCGTGGCCTTCCTGGAGGAGGCCCACAGCGCTCATAATCTGGCCCGGTGTACAGAAACCGCATTGCAGGGCATCGTGGTTGATGAAGGCTGCCTGCACGGGATGTAGCTCTCCACTCTGGGCCAACCCTTCAACTGTCAGCACCTCGGCTCCATCTTGGCTGACTGCGAGCACAAGGCAGGAGTTCACCCGCCGGCCGTCGAGCAGGACAGTGCATGCACCGCATTGGCCGCGATCACATCCCTTCTTAGTGCCGGTGAGGTCCAAGCGTTCGCGCAGCAGATCGAGAAGGGTAACCCTCGGATCCCCCAGCTCGACTTTGCGCTGTACACCGTTGATGGTGAGAGTGATTGACAGGCCCATGCGGCACTCCGATGAGAACTGTGGGGGGACGTGCGACGGCGGGACTTCGATCGGCTACCCGGCACACCGGGAGGGAAATGTGGAGGGAGCCTCCGTTTACAAGGGCCCACTGACGAGAAATCGGAAGCCGCGCACGGATGCCATTCGCAATCGTGAACGTGTGTTGGAGGCGGCCAAAGCGGTGTTCAGCGAGGGAGGGCCGGAAGCGAGCCTCGAGGCGGTGGCGCGACACGCCGCTGTGGGAATCGGGACACTGTACCGGCACTTCCCAACGAGAGAGGCGCTCTATGAGGCTGTTTATCGGCGCGAGGTGGACCAACTTGTAGAGCTAGCCAGCCAGCTCGAGGCGCAGGCGAAGCCGGTCGAGGCATTGCGCAAATGGATGCAGGCTGGCGTCGAATTCATGGCGACGAAGAAGGGCATGGCGACAGCGCTCGCTTTAGCGGCACACAGTTCGTCTGAGCTCGTCGCCTGCTCTTTTGAGCGATTGTCCGGAGCGCTAGGGGCCTTGTTGCGGCGGGCCGCAGCCACCGGAGAACTTCGGTCCGATATCGATGCCGAAGACCTGCTAAGGACCGTGGTAGGCATGTGCTACGCCCAGGACGGACCTGGTTGGCAGGCAAAGGTGCTGCATTTGGTTGATATCTTCGTCGATGGATTAAGTCGGCGCCCGAGCAACGGACAAAATCGCCGGCCAAGCGGCTCTGCCAGAGTAAAATAAAAGCTCCGGGAGCTGTTCCCAGGAGGGATGCCAAAATTATGGCCGGCAGTATAGCCCGGCCATTTATCGGCAGACGTGCTGCGAGGCAGCGACGAACCGCGCAAAGCGCGGGACAAAAGTGACAGCGGTATGTAAATTCTCCGGGGAGATTCTCCGTGGACGCCGATCCGTGGCACTCGCGTTGCCGGCATTGGAGGCATAGCACCGATCGCCTACTCCGCGGCGACGGCATCGGCGCGGCCTTCGATCTGGCCGATCTTCGCGGATGGCGCGGGAACCAACCTCCCGGCAGTACAGCTTGTCTGCCAGGAGATCTAAGTCCTTTCATGGTCACCACGCGGACGAGCCGACATTGCGTCTTATTTCGCTCGGCCGCTCGCGGGCTGTCAGCCTCGCTCCCATCGTGGTCGTTCCGGGTCACTTAGCGGCGGCTCGAATGCAGACATTGGGCTAAGGTTGATGGTAGCTGCTCGGATGTTTGCCTGGACCTTTGTCATTCCATGACCGGCGCGTGCTCCTGACCGCCGATATTGGGCGACCGCTGGAAGACGATCAGCAGTGGAAGGACGAGCAGCGTGGCGATCATCAACAGCTTGTAATCGTCGATGTAGGCAATGATCTGCGCCTGTTGCGTGATCACGGCGTCGAGTGCAGCGCGACCAGCTGCGGTGAACGGATCCCAAAACCGCGCGATAACTGGATCGGCGAAGATTCGGTTGACGGCGGTGGCATGCTGCACGATGTCGGCGTGGTTGACTTGCGTGTTCTGCGTCAACAGGCTGTTCACCACCGAGATGCCGATGCTGGAACCGATGTTGCGCGACAGACTGTAGAGGCCGGCGCCTTCCGCCCGCTGCTCATTCGACAGCGTCGACAGGGTCACCGTGCTGAGTGGCACGAAGATGAAGCCGAGACCAATGCCCTGGATCACCCCCACCAAAATGATGGTGGTCTGCGAAACATCAGGCGTCCAACCGGTCATCGCGTAGAACGACCACGCGGTGAGCCCCAGGCCGGTGCCGAGTAGCATCCGCGTATCGACCCGCCCGATCAATTTCCCGACGACCATCATTGCGGCCATCGTCCCAACGCCCCGAGGTCCCAACACAAGGCCCGCCGTGACGATAGGGTAATTCATAAGATTCTGAAGATAGGGAGGCTGAAGGGCCAGCGAGGCATAGTAGGTGAGGCCGACGACGGCGACGAAGAGGATCCCGGCGGTGAAGTTGCGGTCACGGAACAGAGACGGCCGTACGAAGGGCTCACGCGCAGTGAAGGTATGGACGAGGAACAGGTAGAGTGCCGCGGCAGCGATGATGGCTTCGATGATGATCTCGCCGGAGCCGAACCAGCCTTTCTCTTCGCCGCGGTCCAACGCGACCTGCATCGCGCCGATTGCCAGGCTCAGGGTGCCGAAACCGAACCAATCCAGCTTCGTCGTGGCGTCCCGTGGTGTATCCTTGAGGAAAGTCGTCATGCCGAAAAATGCAAGGGCGCCGATCGGCAGGTTGATGTAGAAAACGTAGCGCCAACTGTAGGCCTCGGTCAGCCAGCCACCGAGCACCGGCCCAAGAACTGGTCCGGCCATTACCGCAACGCCCCACAGAGCCATTGCCGATCCCTGCCGCTCCTTCGAATTGATGTTGAAAAGGACAGTCTGCGAGAGTGGGACGAGCGCGGCGCCGAACAGGCCCTGCAGGATCCGGAACAACACGATCTGCACCAGGGATTGTGCCATGCCGCACAGCATCGACGCGATGGTGAAGCCGGCGACTGAGACAAGGAACAGGCGCTTGATGCCAAACCGCCCGGCCAGGAAGCCGGTCGGCGGCGTCATGATCGCGGCAGCGACGATATATGAGGTTAGCACCCAGTCGATCTGATCCTGACTCGCCGAAACACTGCCCTGCATATAGGGCAGCGCGACATTGGCGATGGTCGTGTCGAGCGCCTGCATGAGGGTGGCGAGGATCACGCAGACGGTGATCGCCGCTCGGTTGGTGCCATCTGGTGCACGCCCGTCAGGCATCACGCGGCCCTCGGACCATGACCCAACAACGCGGCCAGGATGTGCGGCAGGCCGCGCGCATGACCGGTATCGACATCGACTTCGACGCTCATACCGGCGCGCAGCGGGGGCAGGTTCTTCTCGTCGGTGTCGACTCGCACGCGTAGTGGGATGCGCTGCACGACTTTTACCCAGTTGCCGCTGGTGTTCTGCGCGGGCAGGAGCGCGAACTGCTGCGCTGCCGCTGGACTGACGCTCTCAACCACACCGTGCCATACCAAGTCCGGGTAAGTGTCGACGGTCACCGTGACGGATTGGCCGGGCCGCACATACGTTAACTCGGTCTCTTTCGGGGTCGCGTCGACCCAGACGTGATCCGTGGCGACGAGATAAAAGGCGGTCGTCGAGGCGGCGAGATACTTCCCGGGGGCAAGTGCGGGCACCTGCGTCACGATGCCGGCAAAAGGTGCCCTGACGACGGCGTCATCAAGTTGGCGCTGCGCCTCGTCGACCATCGCTTTGGCTTGCAAGAACTGTGGGTGCTGCGTCACCGGGATGTTCGGATCGCCGGCGAGCTTTGCAAGCTGAACTGCGGCCTGCTGGCGCAGCGCTTCGAGTTTGCCTTTGTCGGCTTCGAGCGTGTAACGCGCCTGGTCATATGTGGCTTTGGAAACGGCGCCGGTACCCACGAGCGATGCGTTGCGGTCGTAGGTCGCCTGATCAAGCGCGACCTGCGCCTGTTGCGCCGTGACGTCGCTTAGCATTCGCCCATAGTCCTGCTTCATCGATGCGATCGTCAGCGCCGTCTCCGCGAGGTTGGCCGTGGCGTTGTCGACGGCGATCTGGAACTGATGGGGATCCAGGCGATACAAAACCTGGCCCTGAGCGACGTGCTGGTTCTCCGTGACATCGACCTGCTGGACAATGCCCGAGACGTCAGTCGAGATGCCAACCGTCTCTGCGTTTACATAGGCATCGTCCGTGGACATCACCTGGCCGCCGGTGACGTACCGGTAAGCTCCGCCAACCAATGCGAGCGGCAGCAGTGCAAACATGACCCACCGCATGGTCCGGCGCTGTGGCGGCCGCGGCGCCTTCGCGGTTATGGCAGCGGGTATCTCGGCTGGCCGCTCCGGCTTCTGCTTGTGGGGTGCGTCGCGACGCACACCGGGCGCTTCGGCCGTTTCCGCGGGCGACAGATCCAAGGCCAAGTCGGCGGGCATACAACATCCTTCGGCGTCGGAATTCGAGTGCTACCAAGATGTTGACTAAAGATTAAAATGAAAATCCCATAGCTATGGCATACGGAGTTGAGAGGAATTCAGCAATGGACCGCGCTGATCTCGCCAACCTGACCTCATTCGTCGCCGTTGCCGATCAACGGAGCTTTCGCAGCGCGGCATCGCGTCTCGATGTCACGCCGTCGGCGCTCAGCCATTCGATGCGTCAGTTGGAGGAGCGTCTTGGGGTGCGTTTGCTGCACCGCACGACGCGCAGTGTATCGGCCACAGATGCCGGCGAACGCCTGCTCCAGCAGATTCGACCGGCAATCGATCAAATAGCCGGAGCGCTGGAGAATTTGAACCAGGAACGGCTACGTCCCTTGGGCCGTCTGCGAATCTATGCAACGAGCCATTTGGCCGCGACGGCAGTGGCGGTACCGATATGGGATCGCTTCTTGTCGACCTATCCGGAGGTCCGTCTCGAACTCCATGTGGGCGATGCGCCTATCGACATCGTGGCGCAAGGATACGATGCTGGAATAGGTCCGCAAGATCGCGCTGCGAAGGATATGATTGCTGTCCGGGTCACGGGACCGATGAAGATCGCCCTTGTTGGCGCACCGGCTTACTTTGCGCGGCAGCGAACGCCACGTTCGCCTGACGATCTTACCCACCAAAGCTGCATTCAATACCGTCTGGCCGGAGGAGGCATACTGGCGTGGCAGTTGGTGCGGAATGGTAAGATGCGAAGGATTTCGGTGGACGGGCGCGTCATGGTCAACGACGCAGCATTGGCCACACGTGCGGCAGTTGACGGGTTAGGCATCGCATACACGCCAGTCGCATTGGCCGAACCGTTCCTGCGCTCTGGGCAACTGGTCCGAGTGCTCGAGGACTGGTCGCCATCGTTCGAGGGACTATTCGTCTTTTATCCTGGGCACCGTCAGGTGCCGGCAAGTCTGCGCGCATTTATTGACATGATCCGCACCGCCCGCGGTTCAACGTCGCCCACGAGCTCACGCAAGAATCCTTTTGCCAAGGATCGCACGGTCGGGTGCTGAGCGTTCTTTCAATCGGACAAAATCATTGCAACAGGCGCTGCTGAATGCTGAAGATTTTTGGGCTGGCCTTTAGTGGAATGCTTTGCTTGCTAAAATTTCGGTTCACGAGGTAGAGGATTACGTCAACATCCCTCATGACTACCTCCGCATTCGACACAACGCGAAGTTCGTCCAATTTATGCGGATGTCGGAAAAACTTTGGCTATTTGCGTGTACCGACGATGGCTTGATCCGTTTGTGGGCCAAGGCACCGCCAACCAGGTCTAGGCAGGGCAATATCGACACCGCGTCTCGGCGAGAGCAAAGATTGTCGCGTGGCCGGCACAGCAAGTGACCTGGGACTCGGCCGGGGAGGAAGAGTAATGACTCTCGTCGGGACGCGCCGCGCGCAGATGTTCCCAGTGCTCGCGCAGGCCCAGATCGACTCAGCGAAGCGCTTTGCCAGCGGGGCGCCACGACGCTTCGAGCCAGGCGATGTCGCCTTCGCTGTTGGCGAGCGGCACGCCTCGGCGTGGCTCGTGGTCGATGGCTCGATCGTGGTCGTTCGCCGCGATGGCCTCGGCGATGAGAGTGCGATCACCACGCTGGGGGCCGGCCAATTCACCGGCGAGATTGGCATGCTCGGAGGCCGTGCGACGATCGCCGCAGGACATGCTGGGCCGCAAGGCTGCTTAGCTTTGCCATTTGATGCCGCGCACACACGCGCACTAATCATCGGATCGGCTGAGCTCGGCGAACTCTTTATGCGTGCTTTCATCTTGCGCCGTGTCGGCTTGATTGAGGTGGGAGCCGGACCGATTTTGGTGGGCAGCCCGGCATCGCCGGACCTTGTCCGCTTGCAAGGATTTCTCACCCGAAACGGCTATCCGAATACTGTGCTCGACGCGTCAGCGGAGGGCGAAGGACGAGCTGTGGTGGAACGTTTGGCAGTGCGGGCGGACGAGTTGCCACTCGTTGTTTGTCCAGACGGCAGTATACTTAAGCATCCGAGCGAAGCGGAAGTTGGGGTCTGTCTCGGCATCACGCCGGAGCTCGACCTCAGCGCCGTCAATGATGTTGCGGTTGTCGGCGCCGGTCCGGCGGGACTTGCGACCGCCGTGTATGCCGCCTCCGAGGGGCTTTCGGTAATTGTATTCGATCAGCGTGCTATCGGCGGCCAGGCGGGAGCTTCGGCCCGGATTGAAAACTATCTCGGCTTTCCGACCGGCATCTCGGGCCAGGCCCTCGCGGGGCGCGCTGTTAACCAGGCGATGAAGTTCGGCGCTGAGCTCGCGATTCCTCTCGAGGTCAGCCGCCTCCATTGCGGCGATGGTCCAGGCGTCACGCACTGCCTCGAACTCGTAGATGGCCGCGTCATACGGGCTCGCTGCATCGTTGTGGCGTCCGGTGTGCGATACCGTCGCCCGGACATTTCGAATCTCGCCGTCTTAGAGGGCGCCGGAGTCTCCTATTGGGCCTCGCCGATCGAGGCGAAGCTATGTCAGGGCGAGGAAGTGGCGTTGGTCGGTGGCGGCAATTCGGCAGGACAGGCGGTCGTTTTCCTCGCGCCCCACGTCAGGCGGATCCATCTCATCCTGCGCAGCCCAGAGCTTGCGAGCTCGATGTCGCGCTATCTTATCGACCGCATCGCGGCGCTGCCCAACGTCGTGCTGCACATAGAGACCGAAGTCACTGGCCTAGAGGGTGATCGGGCGACTGGATTGACGGCCGCGATTTTTAGAGATCGAACCAGCGGAAAAACTCGTCGCTGCGCACTGCGACATCTCTTCCTCTTCATCGGCGCAGATCCCAATTCTAAGTGGCTCCACGACTGCGTCGATATCGATGACAAGGGTTTCGTGGTGACCGGCCGTGATTTGGCGGCGTCATCATTGCCACGCGTCCCCTTCCTGCTCGAGACCAGCCGGGCCGGCATTTTTGCTGTAGGCGACGTGCGATTTGGCTCAACCAAGCGCGTTGCGGCCGCGGTCGGCGAGGGCGCGGCGGTCGTTGCGCAAATCCATCAAGTGCTCGCGCTCATGCCGGCACCAACCCAGCGCATCAAGCAGTTCGGGACGTCGTCGTGAGCCGCTTAGGAAAATTTGGGCCGGCTTGATCCGGACGGAATTGTGGGTGGGCGGCACCCAGCCGCATCGATTGGATTTTGGACAGTGTGTTGGCCGCGGAAGAGGCGACATCCACCCGGTTGTGGTGCAATTCTTGATTAGTTCCATCGTGCGTCTCGAATAGTCGTTCTGGATTGCGCGCAACTGGTCAAGCCACTTCAGGTACGCGCACTTTCAGCCGGCCTCAGACTGTCGGGTGCGCTGAGATGGTTATGCTTGACCCATCGAGACCTGTGCATTGTCCAACCCCAACACCTGGCTAACCGAATAAGCCATTCGAGTGCGGGATGGCACTCACGTTATTGGCCGCGTTGCTGCGGGATTAATTGAGCTTCGCCGTGACATGCAATGTCGTCAGACATGCTGTAAGGCCGACCCTTATGCTGACAAGAGGGTTAGGGGAAAAGTAACGGATGTGTCGGCGCCGCATCGCGATTGGCGGCTTAAGTGGCCGAAGGCGGCGATGGAGGCTCGGCGATCAGCAGGCACGCCTCCCGCCATCCGGCTCGATAGTTGGCTAACTGTTTTGTTAGAGTCCGGTCATTCCACCATCCTTTTTGCCAGGTCATCACGCTATCAGCGCAGCCGCGATGGATGTCGCTATCGGGGCACCTACTTCGCGGCCTGCAGCTTGTCCTGTGTGCTAGTGTCAAAATCGCCGGCGTCGTGACGCTCATGAAGCTGTTCCGAGAGTTCACCACGGATGCGATTGACCATGCGCGCGCGCCGTACAGCCGGGCGCTGCAGAATGGTGTCGGCCCAGCGTTGGACGTGCCTATAGTCCAGCACCTGCAAAAATTCAGCGGCGTCGTAGCTCCATCCCTTCACGAGGCCGCCATACCAGGGGAACACCGCCATGTCGGCGATCGTGTAGTCACCGCCGCCCAGGTATTCGTGATCAGCGAGACGCTTATCCAGTACGTCGAGCTGACGCTTGACCTCCATTGCGAAACGATCGATCGCGTACTCGATCTTCGCGGGCGCATAAGCGTAGAAATGACCGAAGCCGCCGCCTAGATAGGGCGCACTCCCCATCTGCCAGAACAACCAGGAGAGGCACTCAGCGCGTGCTTCGCTCTCGGTCGGGAGGAACGCGCCGAACTTTTCGGCGAGGTACAGCAGGATCGCACCGGATTCGAAAACGCGCACCGGCCTAGCCCCGCTGCGATCCAGCAGAGCCGGGATCTTCGAGTTCGGGCTGACACTGACAAAGCCGCTGCCGAACTGCTCACCGTCGCCGATTTTGATGAGCCACGCATCGTACTCGGCTCCGGTACGCCCGAGGGCGAGCAGTTCCTCAAGCATCACCGTCACCTTCACGCCGTTCGGTGTGCCGAGCGAATAGAGCTGCAGCGGATGCCGGCCGACCTGCAGCTCCTTGTCATGCGTCGCACCAGAGACCGGACGGTTTATGCTTGCCCAGGCGCCGCCGTTTTCCTGGTTCCAGGACCAGATTTTGGGCAGAACGTATTCGGCCTGATTGATCATGTTCAAAGCTCCGGATTTCGCGAGGTCAGGCTGAGCGCGCATAATTCGAAGGGAACAGCGCCCGCAGCGCTTGTTCGTCGCGCTCCGTCTTGAACGCATGATCGCTGCCGACCGCCCGCGCGCGCGCAACGGCTGGGCGTGCATCGATCGATGCGAACCAGCGCCTGAGATTCGGATATGCACCGAGCGGCTCGGCCGCGCCGTGCATCACGCGCGACGCGCGATCAATCCAACCCCAAAGTGACATGTCGGCGATCGTGTAGCTGTCGCCTGCAACGAAATCGCGGCCGACCAGATGGTCTTCGACAACCTGATAATGTCGTTCCGCCTCACGCCGGTAGCGATTGACGGCGTAGTCGGCACCAGCGGGCGCGGCCAACTGGAAATGCACCGCCTGGCCGGAAAACGGGCCGAGACCGGACGCGATGAAAAAGAGCCAGGACAGAAGTTCCGCGCGGTCTTCGGCTGGCCCCCCAAACTTTCCGGTCTTCTCGGCGAGATAGAGGAGGATCGCGCTGGAATCGAATACCCGCGCTTCCTTGCCGCCTGGACCGTCGGTATCGACGATCGCCGGCACCTTGCCATTCGGATTGATCTTTCTAAAGGCGGCCTGATGCTGCTCGCCCTTGCTCGTATCGACTGGGACGACCTCGTACGGCAGACCCGTCTCTTCGAGGAACAGCGAGACTTTTAGGGGATTTGGGGTCGGGTGATAATAGAAACGGATCATCTTGGTTTTCCTTCGCTATTTGCGAGCGGACAGCTTCCGCCGCCGCTTCGGTTTGCCCAGGACGCTGAGCGCCTGGCGGACTGTGCCTTCGAGCACTGCCCGATTTGGAAACCCACGCGCCAGAACGCGCATTCCCATCACCGTTGTCAGCATGAGGCCCGCGACATCCGCCGGATCGACGTCATCCGCGATGCTGCCGTCGCGCTGGCCTGCAGTTACGCAGCGTCGAAAGAATGCTCTTAGTTCGCCCATACGGTCTGCCACGACCGCCGCGATTTCAGCGTCGTGCGGGGCCACTTCCAGCGCCGCGTTGGCCAGGAGGCACCCGAGACGGCTTTCGAGAGAACGTTCGACGATCTCAGTGAGAAAAACCTCAATCGCCTGACGTGGCGGAAACGTCTTCTCCACCCGCGTGATGCGCGCCCGCATATTGGCATCCAGATAGCGATCGAGGCAGTGGGTGAAGAGCGCTCGTTTGTCGCCGAAGGCATTGTAGACGCTCGCCGGACCAAGTCCCATCGCATCGCCGAGCTCGCGCACCGATGTGCCAGCGAATCCATCCGCCCAAAAGCGCCGCATTGCAGCCTCGAGCGCGTCGCCTTCATCGAACTCACGAGGTCGAGCCAACTCCGCTCCATCCATCTTGCGCCATATTGAAGCGGACGTTATAAAACATCGCCGCTCGTGGCAAGTAGCAGTTACAGCCGCTGCGGTATCGGGACGGGAGAGAGACCATGGCGCGACTTGAGGACATACCGCAGCCGACCCGGGATGCCGTCGTTACCGCGCCGTGCCCGGCCTTTGACAACCAGCCATTCGTCGCGGGTCCGCCGCTCTCGCAGCGCCGTGTGGCGATCGTATCAAGTGCCGCACTAGTTCGGCGTGGTGATAAGCCCTTTCCCTTCGGGAGCGCTGAGTGCCGCTTTCTTCCGGCTTCCATGCAGGCGAGCGACATCCTGATGAGCCATGTCTCCATCAACTTCGATCGCGCCGGTTTCCAACGGGATCTGAATGTTGTCTATCCGATCGACCGGCTGTGCGAGCTGGCAGATGATGGGGTGATTGGCGGTGTGGCTGAAACTCATTTCACCGTCATGGGGTCCACCGACCCGGTCGGCATGACCGGGACTGCCGACCAGATCGCAGGACAATTGCGGCAAGAGCGGATCGACTCAGTTCTGCTCAGCCCTGTCTGACCGGTCTGCACGCGCGCCGTGTGCGCGCTGGCCCATATGCTGGAAGAGCGCGGGTTCTCGACTGTGGCCATTGCTTCAGTGCGAGCGCAAGCGGAGAAAACGCGGCCTCCGCGCGCGTTGTGGACGACCTCGCAGCTCGGTCGGCCGCTCGGCGAGCCAGGCGACGCGCAGTTCCAGCGTCGCATTCTCATCGCGGCACTGGGCCTGCTGGAGCGAACGGACGGGCCCTTGATCCTCGACGACTTCACCGAAGATCCTCCCGGGTGGCGGGACACACCGGACTGGCGAGCACCGCCGCCGGTGCAAGTCTCCTGGCCGCTGGACACGCCGGATGCATGGGCTGCCGCATTTGGCGCGGAGCTCGTTGCACTGCTGCCCCGATGGTTGACTGCTCAAGCGCGTTTCGGTCGAACGACTGTCGGATTGAGCTTTCAGTCGCAGACGGCCTGGCCGAAGTTCGCCACCCGCTTTCTGGCCGGCGAATTGCCAAGCGTGCCCGAGCTTGATACCCCCGCGCTAGCGTTACGGATGCTGTCCGACGATATCAAGGCGCTCTACGGCGAAGCCGCGCAGGCTGAAGGCCTCCTGCCCTCCGCACATCAGATCGACGAGTGGTTCTGGCGACATACTGTTGCAGGCCGCCTGCTGATCGCTCTGCGTACTGCGGCAATGGCGAGCGAGAACAATGCACTGAAAACCGTTGGCGGACGGTTTTTCGTACCCGCCAACTGGCTGACTAATCCAAATCGACCTCCGCCAACCTGAGGGTAGCGCTCCCACGCAAGCGAACAGCCGGTCGGCCGTCACCGTGACGAGACATATTGCGGCATGGCGTTCCCCAGCTCTCCCGCAAATCAAGTCGAGCGGCCGTCGAATTCGTTATGCAATCTATTACCAAGAATAATTCTGAGGCAGAGGGACCGAGAGCCTCACCTATCCCCGTCTCTTGCCCGAATGGGCTACGGCAAATGCTTAGCAAGGACCCCAATCTGCGGCATTGCTGCAATTGCGGCGAACAGCGCCGCAAGGGTGCTCCAGCGCGCCTGATAGCTCACTCTCTCAATTGGGTCCTCCATCAGAGGTGCCGTCCCGAGCCATGGCTTGTGGAACAATCGCCTGCCAGTGGCAGATGTCAGCCACGCGACGCCGGCGAACATTGAAAAAATGACAGTGGCGGTTTGGGCGGTAATGAGCACGCCTAGCCATGGCATGTCGTTGCGTCGATTTATTGCGATTTCGCCGTAGCTTCCATTCGCAAAAGGACATGCTCGAACGGCGCCGTCGAGACCCGAAAGTCTCCACGGAATGGATTGCTAAGCGCTATAATTAGTATCAGAACGAGCACGCCGGATATGGCCAGCATCGCCGCCATCGCAAGCTGCATCCGCAAGCTCGGCGCCCCGAGGAATGAGCCGAAAGCCACTGTTAAAGCCCCGCCGAGGATCACCACAAACCAAATGATGTCCGGAATGGTAGACTGCGCGGCTAGCAATCTCTCTTGTCTTGCGTCCCATAGGCGCTCAACCGACTGGAGAAGAGACGCATGCAAGTCATGACCTGCTTCGCCAGATGCCTGAACACCGACAGCCATCTTATTCAATTCGTTGAGATAGATCAAGTCCTGATCGACGATGCGTCCTTTCGCCTGTTCAGGCCATTCGACATTCATAACACGTCGCGCGTACTCCAGGATCTGGTTCTGAATCGACGCCTTCTCGGGATCCGGAAACCCGGTAGACAGATTGTAGACTTCCCCAATCCGTGCAGCCTCTGCATAGCTGGCGGCCTTCGCCTTATTGAAACCTTCCCAAGCAAGCATGGCAACGAAAGCCAATAGAACTGCATAAGTGACGCCGATGATGGAGAAAATCGGAGCTGCCACATCGTTGTGCTGCCGTCGCAGTTCAATTGGCAGCAGCCGGCGTGCGCAGAGTTCAAGGATAACTGCGCCAAATACCGCTGCACCTCCAAGCAGCAAGCCGACAGCCCATATCGGGTACTGGTAAATCATATCCGGGTTCATGACTAAGCGCATGCGGCATCCTGACTATTCCGCTGACCAAGTTTCTGCAACGGAGCGGCGCTACGGCAGCGTCGGAGACCGACGCGCTGTGGCATTGGCGGTCACGTCGTAACCACAAAAATCATACCACGCTCGCACGCAAGGGCCGACAAGCCGATACCAATTGCGCATTCTGGCGGTCGTCGACGCAGCGCGTTATTGTTAACTCAGAGAGACGGGCGCCTTACCTTCCGGAGCAGACCTGTCTAGGTTGTCGCGCGAATTGGGCAACAACCAGCTGTCCAATTGGAACGTGCAGGCCCACGACGTGAACTCCGAGTCAAGTGAGGAACTCCCAACGATGGACACTATTGTTTCGTTCCGATCACGCTAAATGGCTTCGCGATACCCGTACCCGATGACACGTAGAAGTGGTCTCCAGGAATACCTTGTACTGGAGGCCAATGAGGAGAAAGGCGATGACCACAATCATAGAGAACGTGCGACAATCCGGCCAAGGCGACTGGCCCGATCTCCCGTTTTCAGACTGGTCCGACACCTGCGCGACACTGCATCTATGGACGCAGGTGGTTGGAAAAATTCGCCTCGCTCATGCGCCGCTGGTCAACCACTGGTGGCAAGTCCCGTTGTATGTAACCTGCCGCGGGCTAACAACCTCGCCGATTCCTTATGGCGGGGCGAGTTTTCAAGTCGACTTCGACTTCATCGATCACAATTTGAAGATTCAGACGAGCAGAGGTGCGATCGAAACCGTCGCTCTCGGCCCACGGTCGGTTGCGGATTTCTATGCTGAAGTCATGGAGCGTCTTCGCAAACTCGGGCTGGAAACCCGGATCTGGACCATGCCAGTTGAAATCCCGGATGCCATCCCATTCCAGCATGACCGAGCGCACGCTTCCTACGACCCGGACTATGTCCAACGGTTCTGGAGGGCTCTTGTTCAGGTCGAACGGGTCCTCACCCTGTTCAGGGGACAGTTTCTCGGAAAAGTCAGTCCGGTGCATTTCTTTTGGGGCAGTTTCGACATCGCTGTCACCCGCTTCTCCGGCCGCATCGCACCGCAATTGACGAGCGGTTCGCCGAACCTCGGTCCCTGGGTCATGCAGGAGGCCTATTCGCACGAAGTCAGCAGCTGTGGCTTCTGGCCGGGCAACGGGGGGTTCGGCAAAGCGGCATTCTATAGCTATGCCTATCCCGAACCACAGGGTTTTGCGTCCGCACCGATGTCTGCTGTCGGCACATACTACGACCGAAGCCTTGGCCAGCACATTTTGCCCTATGACGCTGTCCGCCAGGCGACGTCGCCGGATAGTGAGTTGATGCGCTATCTGGTTAGCACCTACGAAGCCGCGGCCAATCTCGGTGGCTGGGACCGTTCGGCTCTGGAGCGAACGGCTGACCCCCACTGACTTTCTTATCCGTCGCTACCCGTTCAACATCGGAGAGCATAAATGGCCAACCAAACCCACGCCGTACCACCCGCGCTCGCCACACCGACTGATATTGGTGCGAATGCGGCACGTGACATAGCGGCAGCCCTCAACGGGTTACTGGCTGACGTTTTTGCTCTTTATATGAAGACCAAAAACTTCCATTGGCACATGACTGGTCCGCATTTCCGCGACTATCACCTCATGCTCGATGAGCAATCCGACCAAATTTTCGCCATGACCGACGTGCTCGCTGAGCGGACGCGCAAGCTGGGTCAGCTCACGTTGCATTCCATTGGCGAGATCGCGCGCAATCAGCGGATCGCCGACAATGACGCCCACTATGTCACGCCACAGGGCATGCTGGCGGAACTGCGCGAAGATAATGGCGAACTCGTGAAGCGGATGCGCGAGGCCCACGGCATGATCGACGAGCACAAGGATGTGGCAACGGCCAGCTTGCTCGAAGTATTCATCGATGAGACGGAGCGACGTGCGTGGTTTCTGTATGAGGCAAGTCACCATACATCTCGATGACTCAACAAGGCACCCCAGTTACACCAGCCGGACCGTCAGCAGCGGGAGAGAGGTGATACGGCGGACTCACTGCGATCCGAACGAGGGGCTACTGCATTTAGCCGTTGAGTTTTCTAGCCTCGACGTCACGGGTGATTATCTTCTGCTGCCGGCTGGCGACGTCGAGGCTCGCAGCCTGCCGAGCAGGGGCTGGGCGGTAATTAAGGCTGCAATCATTACCTCAGTCAGCGGCGTGGGCGTCTCGACAATTCCAGTTCGTAAAGCGGCGCCTTGAAGGGAAGCGCATGCGCCATCCGGAACCGGCACGCGCTCTCCGCGGGTGGTCCTTGGGCCAGACTGTGCGTGGGGATCGCCGCGGAGCGACCGCTCACCCCAACATCGATCACTACCCACTTCATACTTCGCCGCTGCGTCGGGTGCCGCCTGCGCCATGACCCCCTTCAATATTCAAACCACTGTTGAAGCGCCTGGTTCTTTTCGTTGGTGAAGGGCGAAAATAGGTGATCGATCGCGACGTCGGGCGGAGAGATCAGCACCGACTTGGCGTGCGTGAGGGCGTCGTAGCCGTATTTTCCGTAATAGTGGCCTATTCCGGCGGCTCCGGTTCCGCCGAACGGCATCGTCTCGACGAACAGATGGATGTTCACTTGGTTCACCGCGCCACCACCGTATGACAATTCGCTGACGAATCGGTCGATGGTCCGCTGCTCTCGGCTGAAAATGAAGGCCGCGAGTGGGCGTGGCGCCGATGCAATGTAGCCGAACGCTTCGTCGAGCTTCCGATAGGTGAGGATCGGCAGGATCGGGCCGAAGATCTCGTCCTCCATGATTTTGTCTTCCCAAGTAATGGGATAGAGGAGCGTGGGATCGAGATAGCGCGCGTTCGGATCGGACTTGCCGCCGGCGATCACCTTTGCGGGGTCGATGAGCGATGCTAATCGAGAAACCGTGTGTGGGTTGATGATGCGCGAATAATCGGAGTTGGATTTCGGATCATCACCAAAGAGCTCCACCAGCGCCTTCTTGGCTTCCGCGACAAAGGCCTCTGCAACGGACTCTTGAACATAGGCGTAGCCTGGTGATGTGCACCATTGCCCGCCCCAAGCCATCGCGCCCCAAACGATTTTTTTCGCTGCGTCGGGGATATTGGCCGTCTCGTCCACGAGCGCCGGGTTGATCCCGCCGAGTTCGAGCAGGACGGGCGTGAGGTTTTCCGCGGCCGCCCGCGCGACGATCTTCCCGACATAGGTACTGCCAGTAAAGAAGATGAAATCGAATGGCAGCTTCAGGAGTTCGGTATTCTCCTCTTTACCGCCTGGCACCGCCGTCACGGCTCTCGGGTCGAAATATTTCGCCACGAGCTCGAGAAGCACACTTGTCGTCGCCGAAAGTGCTTCACTCAGTTTGAGGACGCAGGTGTTGCCCGCAGCCAACGCGGCAAGCGCCGGTCGGATCAGCAAGAGCAAGGGTCCGTTGAACGGCCCGATGATCAGCGCCACGCCATAGGGCTCGCGATAGATCATCGCCTTGTGGCCAGTATTGGCCATGAAGCGTGGCACCGGTGCTTCGACGGGTTCCATCCAATCCTTCAATTGGCTCTTCTGAACTTGTGCCTCTCCGGCCGACGCTGCAGTCTCGAAGATGTATTCCTGGGAGGCGGTCTTGAAGTCCTTGGCCAACGCCTCGTGGAAGCGTCCTTGGTTCTCACTTATCATGCTGGCCATGCGGTCGAGTTGCTCGACGCGCCATTCGTAGGACCGTGTGATGCCTGTGGCGAAGAGCGCCTTTTGTTCGTCGAAAATGCGCTGGAAGGTATTCATTGAAGCCCCGCGTGGATCTCGGGATTGCCGTCAAGTTGTGTGGCGCCGGGAACCGGACTGACACTGGGCCGGTGCTGCCCGTCGAACATCTCGCACGTCGGGTGGAACCATCTATTTGAATCGAGGGTCCCGGCCTTGACTATCATCAGGTCCGGAGTCAGGTCGGGCTTGGTGCTCAAAAGTGAACCGCAGCGCGGGCAGTAGCGGCGCAACACTCTGAGCCCGCTTGAACCGATGTCGTCGAAGACTTCAGTCTCGCCGGTCATTGCAACCGCGCTGCGGTGGACGAAGACGATCTTGGAGTACGCGCTTCCCGGTTGCGGACGGCACCGGTCGCAGTGACAAAGGCAATCCACGAGCGCTTTTCAGTAATTGTGTAGTTTACCGCGCTGCACATGCAGCGGTCCGTCGGCGTTTCCGGTACTTCGGGTGTCTGGTCGCTCATGAGCTACCTTCCGACTTTCAAGCCGCAGCTTGGCGAGGCCCTTAGCCCATCGTGAGAACCATCCTGAAGCGCGCTTTGCCAGATATCATCTTAGCGTAGGCTTCCGAGGCCCCTTCGAGCGGCATGGTTTCGATCATCGCGGCGACCTCGCTCATTGCGCTGAATCGGAGCGTCTTATCGCCAGCCTTCGGGGTCCCCGTGAGAGCTCCCTCGACACCGATCTGTTTGAACAGCAGTTCAAACGCCGACAGCTCAATAGGCTCGTCGGTCGCGCCGAGCGAAATCACCACGCCGCCGCGTCGTAAGCCACCGAGGGCCGTGGCGACGGCCTTTCCACCCGAGGCTGTGGCCAACACCACCTCTGCGCCCCCGAGCTCCTGGAGTGCTTTGGCGACGTTGGAGGCGGAACCGTCAATATAGTGGTGCGCGCCAAGTTTTCTGGAAAGCTCCGCCTTTTCGTCACCACGATCGATCGCGACAACTTCGAACCCCATGTGGCGGGCGTATTGAACACCAAGATGGCCGAGTCCGCCGACCCCGAACACTGCGACTACATCTCCTGCCCGCGCTGGCGAGTTTCGCAGCGCGCTGAAGGTCGTTAAGCCTGCGCAAAGCAGCGGAGCTGCACCAATCGATGAGAGTTCGTCCGGTACAGCCATCAGGCCGCTGGCCCTGGCGATCATCGCCTCCGCGTAGCCGCCGTCCTGCTGCACGCCGGTGAAGGGCTGGTTTACGCAATTCACGAGGTCGCCGTCGCGGCAATACTCACAGTGCCCGCAACTGCCACCGAGGAAGCCGACGCCGACGCGCTGGCCAACGACCCAGCCTTCAACGCCTTCCCCGATCATATCGATGCATCCGACTGCTTCATGGCCAGGCACCCTCGGCCATTGGATCGGCAAAAGTCCATCCACCGTCGCCGAATCCGAATGGCACACACCACAGGCCTCGACACGCAAGCGGACATGCCCGGCAGGCGGATCAAGCAGCGGCTTCTCGGTCAGTTCCAGCTTGCCCGGACTCGCTGCCTGCACCGCTCGATAGGTCGATTGCATCTCCGCCATAACCGCCTCCATGGGTTTCGCTGGTGCCCGAGCTATAAAACTCCGCCGAGGCGACAGTGCCAGTCGTTTCGTTTTGCGACCTGTGCATCGTTCGCGCGTTGGCGAAGTCGCCGATTAGTCGCGCAAGTTCCTGCGACAACTCCAGCGGCGTTAAATGGCCGGTACCTGGCAGCACATGGAGGGCGGCGTGCGGGATGCGCGAAAGCAGTTCCGCCTTGAGCAGGTCGAGACTGTCAACCCGATCGAGTTCGCCCGCGATGACGACGGTGGGCGCATTGATTGCGGCCACGTTGCGGCTGATGTCCTCGAGGCTGGTCGACCGCGGCCACGCCGCCTTTGCCTGCGGCGCGCCTCGCAGGCTGTCCTCGATCACCTGCTCGCGGTCCTTCTGGCTGAGGACTTTGGCTGTCAGCATCTGGTCGATCGCCATGCCGATGCTGTCGCGCGACAAATACGCACCCGCCATCGCCTCCCTCGCGTCAGGAGGGATGTCCATGGGCTGAGGGGGCGAGGGAGCGACAAGGACGAGGCCGGCCAAGCCTTCCGGCCGGCGAGACGCCATGAGCTGAGCGACTTTTCCGCCCATTGAATGGCCGATTAGGATGTATCGTTTCAGATTCAACGCAGCGATCACGCCCTGCGCGTCATCGGCCAGATCGGCCAGGCCGTAGCCGTTGGCGGGCGCGTCAGATTTGCCCCAGCCGCGGTGGTCGATCGCAATGGTGCGGTACGAATTCGGCAGAGCGTCGATGACGTGGCGCCAAGTTCGCGACGAGCCGCCCCAATAGTGCAGGAACACGAGAGACGGATTGCCGTGGCCCTTTTCCTCCACGTGAATCCGAATGCCGTTCGACGCGATGTTCAAGGGGCCCTCCGCGATCTTCGAAGGCAGGCAGCGTCCGACTCCGATGACGCCTCTGACCGAAGATAGATCGTTGAATCCAGTTGATAATTGCCCTTTTGTGATCAGCATATGATACTGCTGTTATTGAATGCGGAGCGGGCCATGGATCGCCTCACCGGCATGGCGATTTTCGTTGTTGCCGCTGACGAAGGCAGCCTCAGTCGAGCAGCGCGGCGATTCGGCCTGTCGGTCTCCATGGCTGGCAAGCACGTCTCGGCGATTGAAGCCGAGCTCAATATCCGCCTAATGCAGCGCAGCACCCGCAAGCTCAGCCTGACCGATGCGGGCCGAGCCTACTACGCGCGCTGTAAGCGCATCTTGGAGGAAGTCGACGACGCGCATCGCGAGGCCAGCGATGAACAACAGATCGTTAGGGGTGTGTTGCGTATCAGCGTGCCCTTAGCCTTCGGCGCCATGCACCTGGGCAACGTGCTGGCCGGCTATCTCGACCAGCACCCTGCAGTCACCGTGGAGGTCATGCTCAGCGATCGTTATGTTGACCTTCTCGAGGGGGCGATCGATGTGGCGATACGGATTGGCCGATTGCTCGACTCCGATCTCATCGCCAGACGCCTAGCGCCTTGCCGCATGGTATTCTGCGCGTCGCCCGATTTCCTTAAACGATATGGCACACCGGCGAACGCGGAAGACCTGCGCGGCGCGCCCCGGCTGGCTTTCAGCGAGGCAGTCTCGGCGGGCGACTGGACGCTCACGGATCCTGTAGGTCGGACTCATCTGATCGATGGACCGGTTCGCATCGCGGCCAACAACACGCAGATGCTTCTTGCAGCAGCACTTGCCGGAGTCGGTGTCGCCTATGGGCCCACCTTCGTCTTCGGCGAAAGGATCGCGGCTGGCGAGCTGATTGCCTTGCTGCCCGATCACCGTACCTCCGAACTGGCAATCCACGCGCTCTATCCGAGCGCGCGCAATATCTCCCTGAAGGCGCGACGCTTCATCGATCATCTGATCGCAAGCTTCGGGGATGAGCCGCCTTGGGATCTGACGGCGGTGGCATCACTGGGAACGAGGTCCACTAGGCCGTCTGTGCCGGCAATAATCCGCTGAGTTGGCCAGGCAGATGCCGGAGCCCAACTGTCCCCATGCGTTTGGTTTCGAGGATGCCTGATGGGCCTTTTCGGGACTGACTTTGGAACCAAGAGCTGCCGAACGACGCGGGTGGCGACGGCATCGCCTGGACAAATTGAACTGGGCTTGGCGCCGATGCTCAACAGCGGGAGAGCCGGTCGCGTCGCTAATTAAGCGTAAAATCGGGTGGTGCGGACCAATCACAGCCACCTGGCTCAAGCCTAGGCAGGACCCTTTACGCGGCTCGGCGTGGTGTGATTCTAGGTGGGTCGGAGGTGCTGGATGTCCGACCTGGTTCTGTTGTCACGCGCTCAGATGCGACGCATCGAGCCTTTCTTTCCGCGATCGCGCGGCTTGCCGCGCGTTGATGACCGGCGGGTGATCAGCGGGATCATCTACGTGATCCGCCATGGGCTGCAGTGGAAGGACGCACCGCGCGGCTACGGACCATCGAAGACCCTGTATAACCGGTTCATCCGCTGGAGCCGCCTCGGGGTGTTTGCGCGCATCTTCGCCGCCCTGGCGGGCGCGTCTGACAGGCCGCAGCGTCTGATGATCGATGCCACCCACCTGAAGGCCCACCGCACCGCTGTCAGTCTGCTGCCCGGCGGTATTGAAGTCACGCTGGAGAAGATTCAAAGGCAGCAGGTGAAGCAGCGACGGGAACTGGATGCCTTCTTCTCGATCTTGTCGAATCTACTGAGCCTTCCGGAGAAGTATCACTTGCGCTCCCTTGCACGGACCGACGAAGAATACGTTGGTCAATCGCCTCTCCGCGAGGAGTTGTTTCGCCTCAAGCGTTTTGGCCTGATCGAAGAGATTGAGGGTCAGAAGATTGGTGATATGTTCGATGGGAAGAAGTTCAAGCTTCGCGGCTTTGTCCGTCCTACCGCGCAGGGCGATCGGTTCATCCGCGCACTGGATGACATCGAGCGGTCATAACTGCTTGACGCCGAGAATGTCCTGTTGGGCAGTGACAAGGCGGGCCATACGGTTTCTATATATTGTGGTTGGCGCATCGGGGAGCGGCGGAAAGTCTGACGCATAAGCCGTTAAGTTGGCTGCTATTGTGCCCGGATCAGAGCCGAATTCTTTCCACCTGCGCCTGCGTGATCCGCTCCTTCCTCCGATCGTAAAGCCTGGTCGTGCGCGGGCTGGCATGTGCGGCCATGTCTTGCGCGTGTTCGAGCGTGCCGCCGTTCAGGAAGTTCGTAATTCCAGTCGCGCGAAACGAGTGATTGCCAATCGGCGAATGAATGCCTGCCGCCACGGCGCGCCGGCGGATCATGAGCCAAGCTGCTGATTGGTTCATCGCCTGTTGGGTGAGCACGGCCCCGTTGTGTCCCGGGCTGGTGCGAAACAGCCAACCCTTGCGGTCCTCGGCAATACCAGTGGCGGTGACGTAGGCGTGTAGCATTTCGGCGAGCGCATGATGGCACGGCATCTTATGCTCCTTGCCGCCTTTCTCATGCAGGTGAATTTGCCAACCGGTGCCGTTCGGCCGGAGATCGTCTACTTTCAGCTTCAGCGCCGCGCCGATGCGCGCGAAGGAATGAGGGTGCCGATCAGTGCGCGGTCGCGCAGATCGCGCACGGTGTCAGTCGGAATGGCATCAATGATCTTGCGCCACTCGGCGCTGTCCACCACCGGCGTCTTGCCGGTCGTCACCACGTATTTTGGGCCACGCACGGCCGCGGCTGGGTTGGTCGGCACCACCTGGCCCGTGATGAGCCAGTCAAACAACATCCGCACCGCGGCAAGCTGCTGCTTCACACCCGGCGCCCCGTGTTTCTCCTGAAGCTCCTCGATCCACACAGCCACGTCGTGTGATCGGATTGTGGGGAGCGCAAGGCCGCGCCGCTCGCACCAGGCGAAGAACCGGCCGCACGCGCGAGCGTAGGCCCGCCGTGTGTGCGGGTTGCGGATGTTGGCGGTGAAGAACTCGATGTAGCGCCAGCCGGCCGCGTCGCCGGCGTTAGCGATCAGCGCCGGCACTATGTAGGTGTCGGCAGGCTTGGTGAGTGCACCGGCTTGAAGCAGAGCGGGCAATTGATCGATCATCCGCGTGGCCGAACGATGCTGCCGGGCGGAACGCCGCCCATGTTGTTCGCCTGCTGGAACTCGCCGGCGAGCGTGTCGCGATCTGTGCCGGCCGGGCCGCACACGACACGGCGTTGCTTTTCCCGTGCGCGACCGGCGGCCAGGTTCCACGGCGCATCATCGGTCCTCGGACCCTCGACGGAGAACAACCCCATGTCGAAGTCGGCGATGATCAGGAAGAAGGGCTCTGAGGTGCGGAGGTCGGCTCGGGGTCGGCCCACTGGGATGAACTGTCGACCACGGTTACTCCGGAGGATCAGAGCGGCGTCGTCTCTCAGATCGCGAGGATGGATTCTTCTGCGAATATTTCCGCGAGGAAATCGATAAAGACGCGGACCTTGCTCGGCAACCGTCGCCCTCCAGTGTGCACCGCGCTGATCGGAAGATCGGCCGGTTCATAATCGCGCAGCACGCGATGCACGGCACCGGTGGCGATCTCATGCGCAAAGAGCCAGCCCGGAGTGTGTGCGAGGCCAAGCCCGGCCATGACGGCGGCCCGTATCTGTTCGGCGTCATTGGAGCGGAAAGGCCCTCTGGGCTGATGAACAATGTCGCCGAACTTGCCCTTGAAGCCCCAGGGCCGAGGAGCCCCGCGCGGTGCGAAGATGATGCAGGCGTGCCGATCGAGTTCGCTCGGCGTCGCCGGCGCGCCGTGCTTCTCCAGGTAGGCCGGAGTCGCGACGGTAACGATTGGGGTCGCAGCGATCCTTCTGGCGATCAGGGTCGAATCGGAAAGCTCACCATTGTGGACGGCAACATCCACGCCCTCTTCGATCAGGTTGACAGGACGGTCCGATATCAGGAGTTCGACGGCGATCTCCGGATAGCACGCGAAAAACTCCTGCAACCGGGGCACGATGTAAAGTCCCCCGAACACGGGCGCCACTGTTGCGCGCACCAGGCCGGATGGTGAGACCTGCCGCCGCCCTACACGGGATTCCGCGGCGTCCAGATCGCCCATCAGACGGATCGCCAACTCATAGAAATCCTGTCCTGCCTCGGTGAGCGTCAGGCTGCGGGACGTTCGCAGCATGAGCTGGACACCGAGATGCGCCTCCAGCGCGGCGATCTGCTTGCTGACGGCTGGTTGGCCGACACCCCGCTGGCGCGCCACGGTCGAGAAACTGCCGCTCTCGACCACGCGCACGAACATCTCGATCGCATCCAATCGATCCATCGGCCAGTTTCCTCAACGAGGTCTGCATTCCGCACAGGAATAGATTGTATTCCATTAACCTGTCTACGAACGACATTTAGGAATGGATAAGTTCCTGCAACTGACCCAACAGGAAAGCTATTTCCATGCTGAAAGACATCACCCAGGCCCTGCCGAAAGTCGTCGCCGACCACGTCGCGGCCCACAACAATCATGATCCTGATGCCCTATGGCGACACTCGCCCCCGACGCACTGCTGAACGATGCGCAGCGCGAGTTTGTCGGTCATGAGGCCATCCGCACGTGGGCCGACAAAGAGATTTTTGGCGACAACGTTACGTTGGCAACAGAAGTCGCCTACGAGCAATATGGCGACATCGTCGCACGCTTCCGGGTGGATGGCGATTTCGACAAGAGCAAGCTGCCGGATCCCGTTATCCCTCGTCTGTCATTCACAGCCTTTACTGTGGCGATCACATAAGCAGGCATCGTGCCCTCCATTGATGTGTCAGGAACAGGACCTTGCGAGAGGGACTCAGACGACGCGCTTGTTCAGGAGCACGATCAACTGGGTGATCTTGTCATTCCGGATACTGAAATAGTAGGTCAGGGTCACATGCCAAAGCCACATTTGAGGGCCTCGGCGCCAAGCATCTGGCTGCCTACACGCCTTTCAAGCTGCTTGAGGGCAACGGTCATCTGGAAGCGACCGTGCTGATCGAGTTTCCGGACATGGACGCCGCCAATCGCTGGTATGCAAGCGCAGCCTATCAGGCGGCACGGCAGTATCGGGTTGGCGCTGCCGACGTTGAGATCATTCTTGTGGATGGCGGGGCAGTCGTGGCTGAGGACCGCACGTTTCGCAGCGAGAAGGGCGTCCCTCGCGCGGATGCCGTATAAGGCGCGATATGACAAGTCGGTGCGGACGGTTGTTCTGGCCCCTGCCCCGCCGCGAGTAGGTCTCCCTCTGGCGGTGCTCTCGGCAATGCTGATAAGGGTCACCATACGATCTGTCCAAAATGGCACGCTAAGGCGGAAGATACGGCAGCTGGCGATGCTGGGAGACCTGACCCAGCTGATACCGGTCGTGCGGGTGCGGGCCTTGCGTTAGGCCGGTGCGACCACGAAGCCGGCGCGTGGAAAATGCACACAGACCTCGCCGATCGCGGCATCGCTGCGCCGGATGACGATCTCATGGACGCCCGAGGCGACCAGTTCGCCGATGACCGGGTCGCGTCCGGTATCATCCGGCGTGACGGTGACCGTCTGACCGGGCTTCCGGCCGACAGGGTCGCCCGGATCCAGGGTCGCGCCCACGATTGACGTGCCGGTGCGGGTTGCATCGAGGGCTTGTTCAGAAGTCATTGGGCTCCGCCGGCCGTGGCCGATCGCGGCAACCCGCTCGGTCCAGCTCAGCAGCCTTGGAAAGCCATCGAGCGGCGCAGCCAGTGGCCCGAGTCTTTGCTGCAAGAACCAAACCGGATGGTAAGCGGCGAGATCGGCAAGGCCAGCGGCAGAGCCTTGCAGGAATAAGCGTCCATCGGTCAACATCTGGTCCAGCCAATCGAAATGCGCGCGCAACTGATCGAGCGCATTCGGTACTGCCGCCTGCATCGCAGCGGGATCGATGGTTCGACCAGAGAACTTCGCACGGTCTGCGAGAAATCCGCCGGGCAACGTGTCGAATCTCTGCGCGAACACAATGTTTGCAGCCTGGCTGAACGTGGTCTTCTCGGCCCACCAAGCCAGCCCGTCGGCCGCACCACGGCCGGCCGGATAAAAGGTCGGGCTGGGATGCAGGCGCTCAAGTTCACGCATGATCAGTTGACTGTCGCAATAAATATCGGCACCGATCTGCAGCACCGGCGTCTTGCGATAGCCTCCCGTCAGCGCCGTTAGTTCGGGCTTTGGCATCATGGCAGGGATCTCGACCGATCCCCAGGCCAGGCCCTTCAGACCAAGACCGAGACGAACCTTCTCCGAGTAAGGAGAGGTTTCGTAGTGATGCAGGATGATATCGTTCATCGGGGCGGCCGTCCTTTGGGGTGATGCGGCTCCTTGGTAGCAAGTGCGGGTAGGGGACCGGCAAGCGATGGATTTGGCGGCCCGATTTAGCTCCGCTAAACTCCATCATGATCAGACGCTTCGCGTTGCTCCAGACATTCGTCGCCGTGGCACGCGCCGGCAAGATGAAGCAAGCTGCGCATGAGCTTTCGCTCACCCCGGGCGCGGTCAGTCAACGTATTCGCCAGCTTGAGGAGACAGCCGGTCGTCGGCTGTTTTTGCGAAATCCCTCCGGCATCGAGCTCAACGCCGCGGGGGAAGCCATGTTTGCTGCACTTGCCGAGCCCTTTCGGGCGATCGAAGCGGTCGATCGCGAACTCTGCGGAGCATCATCGAGCCGGGTGGCAATCAGTACGACGCCATCATTCGCGGCGTCCTGGCTGATGCCGCGGCTTGCGATATTCGCGCAAAGCTGTCCGGACATTGAAATTGCCGTGGAGACCGGCAGCCGCCCGGTCGATCTGAAGCGAGAGCCGATCGATATGGCGATCCGGCACGGGTTGGGAAAGTATCCTGGCGTGGAAGCCATCCGGCTCATCGCTCCCGAACTCATCGTCGTCGCAAGCCCCGATCTGTTGAAGAAGCATGGCCCGCTCAAAGTACCGGCCGATTGCCTGGCATTTCCTTTGCTGCACGACTTCAACCGCCGGGACTGGCCGCTTTGGTTCGAAGCCCATGGCACAGCGACGCCCAACAGCAGAAAGGGACCGGCGTTTTCGGATAACCACCTGATTGTGCGCGCGGCGGTCGCGGGGCAAGGATTGGCGCTGGTGCGCGATATTTACGCCGAGGACGCTCTTCGAGCGAAACAACTGGTAAAGCCGCTTTCAGTGAACTGGCCCGCACAATTCGCCTATTATGTGGTCGCGACTTCCGAGGCGCTGCAAAAGCCCGCGGTTCGGCAATTCAAAGATTGGTTGATCGGCGAGGCGCGACAGGAGATCTCGTCGCTCGCCTGACAGCGTCGGATCCGCATTACGGGGACCGGGAGGTAAAAGCCATGTCATCTATCTATGCAGCCAACGATGCTGCTGTTTACGAGAAAAGCATGGGTCGATGGAGTCGTCACCTGGCAGGGCCGTTCATGAAATTTTGTGGTATCCAAAGCGACGTCCGGACAGCCGTCGATGTTGGATGCGGCACGGGCAGCTTGACGTTCGCACTAGGCGACACCGCTTCAGTCGCAAGAAACACTGGCCTGGACTACTCTCCTCAGTTCATCGCTTTTGCGCAGTCTCGCGCATCATCGCCTCGGTTCAGCTTTGAACAGGGAGATGCGGGGCAGGATGCGGTCTCGAATAGAGATGGCCCGACCGGTGTCTGTCACCACCCAATTTCAGAGTCATTAGCTGTCCGTCCTCCAGGTCGCCAGCCTTGGGGGCAGGGTGCCTCCTGCGGCCAAGGTATCCCTTTTTTGGGTACTGCACCGTTGTCGCGCGTGCGTTCCGTCCGTCTTTTGGTCGGCGCCCGAGCTCACGGGAACTACTCTCGTGAGTAAAATATAGCACGCACCGCGCAGCGTGACGGGCGAATCTCAACCGAAAGGGACCCAAATGAGCGACAGACCGGAGGAGCAGTCAAATACGACCGACACCTCTCAACGCCCTCAAAGCGGACAAAGCCTGGTTGAACAAGGCGAATGGGTAAACTGCTGGATATGCGAAGACGTGTTCCGACGTCGTATGCAAACAAAGCGCACGTGCGCAAAGTGTCATCGTGGCTTCTGCGAAGGGTGGCATGGAAGTCTAGATCGTGGCTACGGCACTTGTGTTGTCTGCTGGGCAGATCAAGATCTTGGATAGCGAGGTCGTCCCGGGGGCGTTGCGGCGGTTCTCTGATCGGCGCACGACTGATCTACGGGCACTGCAGTCAGCGCGCGGCCTCATGGTAACCGCTGGAGTAGAGGCGCCCCCGGCAAACGTTCACGCTGAGCTATGTAGTCCTGCTCCGAGTCTACACGCGCTGGTCAATGCTAAGCTGTCAATATCCGCACATTTGCATGCGGCGGCGTGGATCGCGACGGTTCGTCTGGGTTTCTGCGCTAGCCCACGATCTGAGTGATGTGCCTGATTCACGTGAGAGGTACTGACTTCGACCGTATTACGGGATCTGTTGCAGCATGCCCCGGCGGATATGATCACACTCGCATGGTTGATGAGACAGTTGGGAGAGCGGTCGTTCGGATTTGTGCTTCTGTTGCTCGGGCTGCTGGCTATTCTTCCTGGGGCATCTGTCGTAGTTGGCATCTTAATCACTGTGCCCGCTTTTCAAATGATCCTAGCCCGCCACGGCCCAGTCTTCCCTCGCTTCCTCGCGGTCCGGAACTTCAAGATGCAACGTCTTGCTGCCAAACGGCCGGTAAACGTAGCCCATAATCCTCCGGGGCTCTCGCGCGGTCTTGCTTGCCTCCTCCGGATCAATGTCTCCATCGTTCTGGAACCGCCACTGCAACGCATAAGACAATTCGCATTTCAACGCTTCGCGCGAACACAATACTCCATCGCGGCCCTTATATCATCCACGGCACGGCCCCATGTCAGAGAATAACCCGTCGCTCGATGAGGCGCCAAGGGTGCACGAACTCAAATCCCAAATTCATCGGAACGCAGCAGAGCGCTTTGGCGTCCATGGTCATCGGCTAATCTAGCCATGGATCTCGGAACCTGGCTTACCATCTTTCTGCGGGGGCGGTTGGTAGGAAAGGATACCATCGGTAATCGCTACTACCTGGAGAAATCCAGGCGCCGCGGCAGCTTGCGCGCTCGTCGCTGGGTCATCTACGCTGGGGAAAAGGACGCTTCTGCAGTTCCCGCTGAGTGGCACGTCTGGCTACACTATACGGCTGACGCCCCGATTTCAGAGACAGGCAAGCATCCCTGGCAGAAGCCGCATCTTCCGAATGCCACAGGCACGCCGTCGGGTTACCGGCCGCCCGGGCATGACTATCGCGGTGGACATCGAGCTGCTGCCGATGGTGACTATGAGTTGTGGACACCTGATGGTTAGGGTGGCAAAACCACATTGCCGGCGACGCCGTTGCGATCGAGCGTGGGTACGTGGATTCGGGTGAAGATGCCTGCTTCGAAGGCCAGCACGCTTGCAACCAGCACGACCGCCAGTCTCAACGAGCCACGGGTTCTTGCCCCAAGTTTAGACGCGGCCGAACCTTGCGAAGGCTTCTCCGATTTCATCGGCAGCAGCGCGATCAGTCCGACTGCGATCGCCCTTGCAACCCGCAGTGACCAGATACTCGTCGGCATGCCGACGATGCTCCGCGCCAGGCTTTCGGTCGCTTCCGATTTCGGAGCTGGGCATGGTGTATTCCTGCAATGGATTATGCTCGTCAGCCACGATATCGTGCATGCATGTGGTCCATGCAATATGCTCGGTGCCGGTATGTGCTGGCTACGACTGGAGACCCGTGGCCACGGGCGCTTCATCTCAGCAACACACTTTGATCCGAACACGCTGCAAAGCTATCCCTTCCTCGGGACGTTCTTGTCGCCGATGGGGGCGACCTGACGATTGGCGGCGTCCTGGCTGGTCTTCAGCCGCGCCGCAGCCGTCTTCTTCGGCCTCTTGATTGTGCGGTTCGATCTTTTCTGACCTTTGGCCAGCAGCGATGTCCATTCATGCTTACAACACAACGGAAGGCACCGTGGGTCGCAGGCGAATCGGCGTTATTTTCGGCCGCAGGATGTAATGGCGGAGCAGCACACTATTTCAGTTGGGGATGCACCGTGCCGATGCGGGAAATCAATTCCCGCGCAGCGAAAAGAACATCCAGGAATATTCCTGTTTGGATAAAGCCCGGCATCTGGGGAGCCCTGTTCGGCGCGCTTGCTATGGTCGATTATCGGCTTCTTACAGCTCGGATGGACCACGTTAGTGACAGCCGAGAAGCTTGCCCAGGAGCTGCCGACCGGCAGTCGTTGCCGCACTCGTCCCCATCTGCGTGGCGATGGCCTAGTAAGACCCGATAACACCGTGTTCGCCAAACCCCAGGCCGAGATGTCACCCTACTCGCTCGGCGACATGGTGACCAAGGCTGGCTGGGCGAGCAGTGAGAAATCTCTTAACGATACGCTGGCACGTGCTTGTTCAAACGAACTCAACAGCGCGAAGTCCAATTGACAGAAAATCGATGTTCGTCGGGTAGCGAGGGCACCCAGCCATCAATTATCCGTCGAGCGACTACTGACAGCGAGCAAGCCTCAGACATGGAGCTGAGAGCTTCCGGTTATTAGGGAATGCATGATGGGCAGACCAGAACTCGGCGGCAACCTCACCTGTGCGGGGTGCCATGAGTGCTTCTACGATCTGAACAGGTCGCCCGCGATATGTCCGAAATGCGGTGCTCAGCAACTGCCGGCGAGAACACACAAGCTCTCACCACCCCTCAGCGCTCACGGCACTCGATTGCAACCGCGGCAGCCACCGGCAATCGCCATCGTCGATGAAGAGGTGGAACAGGTCGGTACGGCCGACATGGAGGCTAAGGATGATGTGCCCGGAGCCGACGACGAATCCGGTGATGACATCGAGATCGATCCGGATCTCGCAAAAACTCCCCGACGGAAGCTCTGGGAACGGCAGTGATTAGACGACAGTTGCATCGACCGTCGCTGAGGATCACCCGACGGGCAGATCGACGTCACGTGCGCAGTTTTACGTTCGAGGTGTGGAGTCCATTCACCGGCGACTATCAGGCTGAGGATTCGATGGAGGCCGCAATGCGACGGGTCGATCAGCTTGCTGGTCTGATCTGCCAGATGCGGCTCCTTCGGCATCCGAAGCAGGATGCACTTACCGACGCTCCCGATGCCGACGGTGCCAACGCCGACGTGTGGGCAGAGTTTCGCATCAATCCGACGACATACCGCAGCTATGACACGCGACGGCACGATCGGACCGGCTGGACAAGGGCAACAAGCCTGACCCAGGCCGCGGAGACAACTTGCGTCAGAGTCGGTTACGCGCCGCCTGCGCACAAACCTTCACCTGTCCAATGACCTTGCCGTCGATAGGCCGCATACCGCGAGCAATATCATTTAGGAATATTATTTTCGCATGGGCTTGCCACCAGCGGTTCCTTGCGACGCTCATATCCGCTTCAGGAGAATGAGCGGTTGAGGCCACTGACCGACATGGGCGCAATGCGGAATGGCGGATGTTGGCCGACAGCAGAATGGCGGCTTTGGAGATGGCCGGTCGCCGAAGCGACGTCTGCATCAAGCTAAGCGTTGACAGCAAACCACCACCCATAGCGGTCGCAGTGATATCGGACGTGCAATCCCCGACTGCCGGGGCTGCAACGAGGAGTGACGACTGTTTTCGGCCAGTACTCGCCATTCCGCATTGCGCCCATAACGGCCATGCTCGGCCCATCAGCGATGCCAGAACCGGACGTTCACCACCGTGGCATTGACGCCACCTGATTGGCTGAGCCCTGACCAATGCGCTCGGTCGGGGACATGTAAGCCCCGGCAGCCCTCTTGCGCGTGATATCGCGCGGAAGATTGCCGACCCGGGAAAGGAGCTGCTTCCGGTTTCGGGTGGACGGTCACCGCCCGGTGCCGTCATAAAACCTAGCAGTCATGCGATGGCGGCCGCAGGCGCTCAGACTTTCTTGGGGGCGAATGGACTCAGGAGAAATCACAACCGCAATCGATCGCGCAGTTGGCGTGGACCCGCCATCTCAACCTTTCCGGACCGAACGCCGGCGTCCCAGGTCAGCCGACCAAACCAGATGTCTATCATTGTGGGCATAGTGGTCGTAACGAACACGTCGATCGGGAAACCTGGATCAAACGCGCAAAGATCGACGGTGGCACCGTCGTTGACCAGCCACCACCGCCGATGACTTTCCGTTTATCATCGGTAGATCGCCTCCCACCCATTTTTTCATACGTGAGATTGGCATCGCGTTGCCAAGTGAACACTCCAGATTTTGGACTAGCCAACGGCCATATTTGTCTGAATGTCGGGCGCAACGCAGTAGGGGACGGGCAACATGAACCTCAAGATTGTTGTAGTCACGCTAGCCATCGCTGTTCTCGGTGCCGGCGCTCTGCGTGCGGCGGATACAAGGCGCCCTGACCCGGAGGCCGTTGTTCGTGCGTTCTTCGCGGCGACGAATGTCGGCAACGTCGATGCGTCGCTCGCCTTCTTCGCCGACGATAGTTACCACATGCTTCCGGGTGGAAAGAAGTATTCTGGCCGTGACGAACTGCGAAAGCTGTTCGATTTGTTTGCGCGGGAAAACGTACGGTTTGATATGCCGCCTGACGCGATGGTGAAGGGCGATACCGTCAGATTTCGTCTGAATGTCACGACCAGGTGGTTGGTTGAGCTGGGAATTTCTCCAACACCGGTCATCCACGTGGCCGCCGTGGACGGCAATAGAATCAAGGCGTGGTATGCCTACTACCCGCAACGCTCGCTGGCGGCCATCAAACAAGCCTGTGACGCGAAGCCTGACGTTCTGGCACCAACCCGTCCATGTGGAGAAACTGTTGCCGTTATGCAGGCAAACTTGGACCAACTCGTCGCCAAAGGGCTTGCACAAGAGGAATGACCCATCTTCTTACGCTGATGACACAAGCTGTCAATGCGGCAACGAGCGAAACCGTAAAGGGAGACGAACCATGACGCGTAATACAACCCGGAGATCCGTGGCTTTACTCTGTGCCTTACCGCTCGCCCTCTTGGTGGTCCCCGCCTTTGGAGATGAGGCGCCCAATATGAGTGGTGTACCACGGCTAGCGATCGGCGGATACGATACAGTGGCTTACCACACGGTGGGCAAAGCCGTTCCGGGCATGCTGGAGTATCAGACGATATGGCACGACGCCCGCTGGCAGTTCGCCAGCAAGGGAAATCTCGACCTTTTCACAAAAGATCCAGAGAAATACGCAGCCATGTATGACGGGCACTGCGCCATGGGCGTCGCAGAGGGGAACGGTCATTAAGACACGGTGGATCCCGAGGCCTTCACCATCGTGAATGGAAAACTGTATATCAACCACACGAAATACTGGACCATTGAGTGGCGTAAAAACGAGGCCGCGAACATCAGTCGAGCCGACAAGAACTGGCTCACCGTGAGGGCGACGGCCGAACCTGAAAAGTAACACTTGGGTCAGTCGGTCAGTTCGCGACCTGCCGACTGATTTGAACAGATCTGCTCAATCGGGCGGCGGTCAACGGTGATTTCCCGGGCCGCGAAGGGAGGCGTTAATGGAGCGTTGTTTGTTCATGCGGACCGGAGTTGCGGCTTTACTCGTGTCCGCCGCCAGTACCACCCTCAGGGCCGAAGATAGCGCTCGCGAATTGATCATAGAGGCGGAGATTAATGGATCTGGATACCTGGCCGAAATCGGCTTCGGCTCTCTTTGGTCCATGATCGAAGATAAACTCGCGCATCAACATGAATGATAATTCGATTACATACGTTACAACCACGGACCTACGGCCTGGTTTGGCGGTGTTGCCGTAGCGGACGACAGTGTTTGGGCGTCGGACGGTCGATCGAACATCTACAAGATTGATCCGAATTCACAACAGATGCTCAGGACCGTGCGACTGGAGCAGAGCGGATCCGCTGACTTTGGTTCTGCGTTCGGAGATGGCGCCCTTTGGGTGATTGCCGGCGCGAGCGGGCGGGAATTGAGGCGGTTTTCCGCGACGAATGCCACAGAGGAAGCCAATATTGCTCTCCCGTCCCGCGCGTCGGGAGGACTTGTGGCCTTCGGTTCCGTCTGGGGCACGGGGACGGGAAATGATGAGGTGTATCGGATCGATCCAACGATCAATCAGATCGCAGCGACCATCGAACTCCGCACACGGCCGCGACCTCTGGCCGCCGGGGAGGGTTCTCTTTGAATCATCAATGAAGGAGACGGCACAGTGCAACGGTTCAATGGCGAGAGCGGTAAACTACTGGCCACCATTGAAACCAACACGGTTGGAAAAAGCGCCATAGTTGTCGGGTGCGGCTTCGTCTCGGTCACGACGCGTCTATTGCCTCTGATCCAGATAGATCCGCGCACGAACACGGTTCGCGGCAAGTTCAGCTTCAAAGCGACCGACGTGATGTCGATCCGTTACGGTGGTGGGTCGCTCTGGTTGTCCGACGCTCAGCTTCAACGGATCAAGCCGCCGGTACAGCGCCGCCGCCAGCAAAGGCGGCTTCCGTCCATGAGCGTGCGAGGATTCGTTCGATGTGGCGCCGGACCGCCGCGGAACTAGCACCGCAACGGAAACAATCCATCGCGTGGCAACGCCGGACATATGCCACGTACCAATGGCCGCAAGAGGGACGGCCAGCCGATCATGCGATCCCAGAACCGGACGTCTAGCACCACGGCATCAGCGCCACGTGATCGGCTGAACCCTGACCCTGCACTCGGTTGGGGATATAGAGAGCCAGCTGTCCTCGTTACGCACGATAAAGGACATTATCGTTCAAAAGTTTGCCGACCTCAAAAAAGGGCTGCTCCCGGTTTCGGATGGACAACCGTCGTCCGGTGTCATTCGAAAACTTGGCAGTCACGCAATTGCAGCCACAGGCACACCGGCTCTTTTGGGGGCGATTGGACTCAGGAGAAACCATAGCCGGAGTCGGTCGCGCAGCTGACGCGAACCCGTCACTTCAATCTTGCCGGACCGAACCCCGGCATCCCAGGTCAATCGACCAAACCAGACGGCGATCATTGTGGGCATATCGGTCGTTACGGAGACGTCGATCGGAAAACCGGGATCAAACGCGCAGAGATCGACCGTGCCGGCGTCGTTAATCAACCACCACTGCCGATGGCTCTCCCGCATGTCGGTGAAGTCGAAATGGATGGTGGTACGCTGCGCCGAAAATACTTCCGGATCGACCCTCCGCTTCATGTTCCACATCATGACCGTCACATCGAGATCGGTTTCGCGCAACGGAATTTGCGCGTAACGCAACCCCCACTCACCCAGTTGCTGGATTACCGGCGCGAGCGCTCTTCCCGCTTCAGTCAGATGCCATTCACCCGCACGCGGGCCGTTTTGTCGTTCGACGATACCAACCCGTTCGAGCTCCTTGAGTCGCGTCGAGAGTAGCGTCTGCGACATGAGCGGCACGCCTCGGCGTATATCGCTAAATCGCGAACTCCCGGCGAGCAGTTCGTGAAGCACCAAAGGCGTCCAGCGCTCCGCGACGATCTCCGCGGCCTTCGCGATCGGACAGAATTGGCCATAGTTCATCATGGAACGTCGCCTCCGCATTCCCCCGAGGCTGATCCTAACACCCGCCTCCCCGATCGGACACTCCAGATTCTGCACTATGCAAGGCCTGAGAATCATCGAGGCTCCGGGCGAGCCAACAGCAACGCAGGGAGAGACGTCATGGACAGCATTCAACATCCTCGCCAGGCAGCGGGCCCAGGGCGTCGTGGGTTTCTCCGGCTAAGTGCACCGGGCCTTTTGCTGCCACTCGGCGCGATGGCACCGGCCTGGTGGCGAACCGGCCAATCGTCGCCGCAAGATGCGATGGCGCATCCGCCGATCTGCCGCGTGGCAGCCGAGGTCACGGCCGCCGCCCCGGGTTCGGCGCCGCGCGAACTGAAGATCACCTGGAATACCAATGCGGTCTGCAACGTGGGCGTGGCGGTCGCCGATGAGCGCGGGTTCTTCGCCAAACGCAATCTCAAGGTCGAGAAGATCAACTTCGCCGGTGCGACGGATCAGCTGCTCGAGCTGCTCGCGAGCGGCAAGGCTGATGCGGGCGTTGGCATGGCGCTGGCCTGGATGAAGCCACTTGAGCAAGGCTTCGACGTGAAGCTGACCGCGGCGATCCATGGCGGGTGCATCCGGCTAATCACCACGCACGAGTCCGGCATCGCCAGTGTTGCTGGGCTGAAGGGCAAGACCGTCGGAACGGTCAGCATGGCCAGTCCGGACAAGAATTTCATCTCGATCCTGGCGATCAAGCAAGGCATCGATCCGGTCAAGGATATCGAGTGGCGGGCCTATCCCGCTGACCTCCTCGGCGCGGCTTTGCGGAAGGGCGAGATCCAGGCGTTCTCGGGTCCCGATCCGATCGTTTCGATCATTCGCGATCGCGATCATCTGGTGGAAGTGACCAACAATTTGACCGGGGAATTCGCCCACAGGGCGTGTTGTGTGCTCGGCATACGTGGCAGCCTGGTGCGTGACGAGCGACCGGTCGCTGCCGCGATCACGGCCGCGCTGATGGATGCGCAGGAGTGGGTGGCCGAAAATCCCGACGCCGCGGCCGCCATCTTCGCCGGATTCACCAAGGTGGCCACCGCTGAGCAACTGGCTCCGATGCTGCGCAGCCATACACATCACCACCATCCGGTGGCTGGCGACCTGAAGCAGGAAGTCGCGCTCTATGCGGAGGAACTGAAGCTGGCCGCCGTTTTCAAATCGAGCACCGATCCGGCCCAGTTCGCCGATCGGGTCTGCGCGGACGTCCTCAGCACGTGACCGAACTGGCGCGAGGCGGTCAGGTCGCACGCGATCTGGCCGTTGCCGCGGGAACGGGCACGACACGTTACCGGATATGGCGGTGCGGGATACTGGCGGCGGTTGCCTGGCTGGCTATCGCCTGGTTTACCGAGCGGTGGCCGGATGTTGGCGATGTTGGGCCGGCGGCGTTGCTTGCCGGCTGCATGGCGGCCATTGGCTTTGCCTTGGCGGCAGCAAGCCTTGCCAGTATCTACGTCGGCCTCTCACGGCTGGTCCGGGCAGGTCCATGGCTCGTGGCACTCGCATGCCTGCTCGGACTGTGGGAGCTGGCGACGGCGAAACTTGACCTGTTGCCGCGCCCGTTTTTCGCGACACCGCAGTCGTTGATCGAGGTCTACGTCGAGGACTGGGCCCGCCTGGGCGAGTGTGTGTTGCGCTCGTTGATGCTGCTCGTCACGGGGTATGCGATTGGCGCGGTGTTGGGCTTCGGCACCGGCGTGGCGATTGGATGGTCCCGCGCCGTCGGTTACTGGGCGCCTCCGGTCCTTCGCTTCGTCGGGCCGCTGCCGGCGACGGCCTGGCTGCCGCTGGCGTTTTTCGCGTTTCCCTCGAGCTGGAGCGCGGGGGTTTTCCTGATCGCGCTGGCAACGGGATTTCCAGTTGCCGTATTGACCTGGTCCGGCCTGGCCGGCGTCAGCCCCGCGTACTACGACGTCGCACGAACTCTCGGCGCGCGCCCTGGTTTCCTGGTTTGGAAAGTCGCTATACCGGCCTCGATGCCGTCGGTCTTTGTCGGGCTCTTCATGGGTCTTGGGGCGTCGTTCGCGGTCCTGGTCGTGGCAGAGATGATGGGCGTGAAAGCGGGGCTTGGCTGGTACCTGAGCTGGGCACAGGGCTGGGCCGCCTATCCGAACATGTACGCGGCGCTGCTGGTCATGGCGTTGATGTGCAGCGGTCTCATTACGCTGCTATTCCGCCTGCGCGACCGGCTGCTGTCCTGGCAGAAGGGGTTGCTGCGGTGGTAGCAACCGTCAGTGCCCGCGGAGCGTCGCTCGGGGTGGCGCAACTGTTCCACCAATTCGAGCTGCACGGGCAGCCACTGCCGGTGATCGATGTCATCGATCTCGAAGCCGCACCCGGCGAATTCATCGCACTTCTCGGCCCCAGCGGCTGCGGCAAATCCACCCTGCTTCGGCTGATCGCCGGACTGGAGCGGCCGTGCGCCGGCCGCATCGTGATAGGCGGGGAAGTGATCGATGGGCCCGATCCCTCGCGCATCCTGGTGTTTCAAGACCCGACGCTGTTTCCGTGGCGAACCGTGCGGCAGAACGTGGCACTTGGGCTGGAAGCCCGAGGCCTGCTGCACGCACAGAGCGGACGCGTCGATGACGTGCTGCGCCAGGTTGGATTGGACGGTTTCGGTAATGCCTACCCGCATCAGCTGTCCGGTGGGATGGCACAGCGAGCGGCGTTGGCGCGGGCTCTGGTGAACGAGCCATCCATCATGTTGCTGGACGAGCCGCTCGCCAATCTGGACGGTCTGACGCGCATTGCGTTGCAGGCTGAGTTGATCGCACTCTGGGAACGCCAGCGTTTCACGGCATTTCTGGTGACCCACGATGTCGACGAAGCGTTGTATCTAGCGGGGCGTGTGCTGGTGCTGAGCCGCCGGCCCGCGCGCGTTCTGGCGGATGTCACAGTCGATTTGCCGTATCCGCGACATCGTGGCAGTCCGCGCTTCGTGGAATTGCGCCAGCGCGTGCTGGAGGAACTCGGATTGGGAGCGCATTGGTAAACCACCAGTAACGATACCTGCGACCCGACGCTCATTCGGGGCGAATGCAGAGGGAGATTTCGGCATGCAGCGGGATCAGGAGCCGAAAGCGTACTGGGCTGGATTGATGCATGCGTTGGGGCCCGGCTTCGCCGAACGAGCGGATCGATGCGACGCCGATGACATGTTCGTCGCCGAGAATTTCGCGGAACTCAAAGAGCGCGGCGCGCTTGCCGCCGGCCTCCCGAAGGAGCTTGGCGGTGGCGGCGCATCCTACCCCGAACTTTGCGAGATGCTGCGTATCCTGGGACGTTACTGTGGTTCCACCGCGCTCACGTTGTCGATGCACACGCATCCGGTGGCGACACTGGTCTGGCGCTGGCGGCGAGACCCGGCGCCGGTCGAACGTATCCTGCGGCGCGTGGCCGATGAGCGGCTGCAACTCGTGACGAGTGGTGCGTCGGACTGGCTCGATGGCTCGGGAGCGGCGGTCCGCGTCGAGGGTGGTTGGCGGATCAATGCGAGGAAGCGCTTCGCAAGCGGCAGTCCGGTCGGCGACCTGCTTATGACCACGGCCGTGGATACGGCATCAGGACCGGAACCTGTGGTGCTGCATTTCGCGCTGCCCCTGGCGACCGCTGGTGTGACTGTCCTGGACAACTGGCATACCTTGGGCATGCGCGGCACCGGATCGCATGACGTGCTCATCGATGACGTCGAGGTGCCCGAGGCAGCCGTTTCGATACGCCGTCCTCCTGGCAGATGGATACCACAGCTCGAGCTGATGCAGATCATTGCATTGCCGCTGGTGCTCGGCTGCTATCTCGGTGTGGCCGAGGCGATGCGCGACCGTGCTGTCGCCATCGCGGTAAAGCGCGCTGACACCGCGGAGGTGGTCGATATCGTCGGCGAGATGGACACCGACCTCGCCAGCGCGCGGATCGCGCATCGCGACATGGTCGAAGCGGCGTTCACGCTCGATCCGGGTACCGATGCGTTGAACCGTGTGTTCACGGATCGCACCCTCGTGGGGCGTGCCGTTCTATGCGTCGCCGAACGCGCCATGGAGGCCGCCGGCGGCAGCGCATTCTACCGGGCTGCGGGCCTGGAGCGGCTGTTCCGCGATATCCAGGCGGTGCGCTATCACCGGCCGCAGGAACGGATGCAGCTCCGATACAGTGGCGAGTTAGCGCTCAGCCAGGAATCCAACAGCTAACCGCGCGACAAGTATGCGGCTGCAGCGTATAGACGAGCCGTCTTGCTCGATGATCCGACGGCGCCACCGGCAGGCTCTTAAAGTAAGCACTCATCGAGTCCCTCATAGCGCAGTCGACCGGTGAAGCACTCCGCAAACCTTTGTGCATCGGCTAGCGCGGCGCGATCTAATGCTCGTCCAAACCGAGCTTTTGCTGGCAGGGGCAGGATCGCATGTGAGGTCAGTTCAGTGTCGTTGTCACCTGACAATCACACTAAGTTAGCGACGTCGCGCTGCGGTCGATCAAGCTCACGGACTGCATGCATGTCAGAAATGGAGGTGTCATCGATCAGCGCCGTGAGGCCGTCAGCCCGACACAACCGAGTGGTCAAGGTGTGCGGCGGCCAGCGCAGCTCCAGGCCATAACTGAGGCGAGAGTCTTTCGCTGCCCTGGCGTTAAAAAGTCGACTGTCCATTGGCGTGATTCAAATGCCGAAACCGCCAGTCGGCTTTCGGCCAACTGCAGCCATCCGATTGACCCTGGCTAAATGTCCGACACGAGTCGATAGGCGCCGGATGCCCTTTAGAGGCCGATGGCTACTTTCGCTGGTATAGGTTCCGGAGCGGTCCGTCAGGTTTCGGCCATACAGAGAAGCCGACTTCACATTGGCGGCCGGCGGCTACGGAAGCGGCAATCGGATAGCCGCCGCCGGCATCAGGGCCCAACAATGGGCGCGCAGATGGCAGGAAAGGGTAAGCTATGTCGAAAATACCGAGCGCTATTATCGGGCTTATCGCCTTTGGCATCGCGATACCATCGCTGGCCCACGATCAAGCGGACGTTGAAAAGGCCGTTGCGGCCGTAGTTGCGACTTACATCGAAAGATACAATAGCAAGGATGCAGCCGGCGTTGCAGCGCTCTATGCAGAGGATGGAATTTTGGTTCCCCCGGGGCCCATGGTTACCGGCAGGGCGAACATCGAAAAGTCCTGGCAGACATCGTTCGACGCTGGTCGGACTGGGATTCGCTACGACATCAAACAGATAAGGCCCGAGGGTGACATCGTTTTGGTCCTCGGCCAGTTCACGGTCAAGGTGCCGGAAGGCGGCAGTTTGCAGGACCGTGCTGGCAATTTCGTCAATGTTTACCAGTGGGACGGTCGTGCATTGAAGTTCCGCGTCCACTCGTTCAGTTTCATGCCGACCCCACGATAGGCCATGTTGCCCTGACGTCGGCGGGTGCTCAGCACATTCCGCCTTCTGTCAGGTTACGCGCCGATCTAATCAGCTATCCGTCTACACGAACGCTCGGATGACTACCGTGCGGTGTTCCCCGGAGGAAATGTCAATGAACCGTCGAGGCTTCCTGGCAGGATCTGCAACCGCCACTCTTATCCGTCCTTCGCTCGCACAGCCCGCGGTCGTCGGCAACACCAAAACCTTGACCTACGTACCGCAAGCCAACCTCACCAGTCTCGATCCGGTATGGACGACAGCTCTCGTTACCCGCAACTGCGCCGCGATGATCTTCGAGACGCTATATGGCCGCGATGAGAAACTCAATCCGAAGCCTCAAATGGTCGAAGGCCATCAGGTGGAGAACAACGGCCTGCGCTGGACAATGCGTCTGCGCGAGGGGTTGTTGTTTCACGACGGCACGTCAGTATTGGCACGTGATTGCGTTGTCTCGCTGCAGCGCTGGATGAAGCGTGATCCAATCGGCCAGACCATTGCTGATAGGCTCGACGCACTGGAGGCACCAGACGAAAAGACGCTGGTGTTCCTGTTGAACAAGCCGTTTGCTTCTTTGCCTTCAGCCCTGGCGAAAACCCAGCCGACACCGGTGATAATGCCAGAACGTCTGGCGAAGACCGACCCCTTCAAGCAAATCCCCGAGGCTATCGGCTCCGGTCCGTTCCGCTTCGTCAGCAACGAATATGTAGCGGGCAACCTGGCAGTGTTTGCCAAAAACGACCGCTACAAGCCGCGGTCCGAGCCTGCCAGCTTTGCCGCGGGCGGCTACCGCGTCATGGTGGATCGCGTCGAGTGGCGCATCATTCCCGACGCGGCCACCGCAGCTAATGCTTTGGTGGCAGGGGAGATCGACTGGCTGGATTCGCCTCTGCCCGATCTGTTGCCGATGCTGCGCAAAACGTCCGGCGTGACAGTCGGACCGATCGACATCTATGGCACGTTCGGTGGTCTGCGCCCGAATCAGTTGCAGGGTCCGACAGCCAATTCCGGTGTGCGCCGCGCCATGATGGCCGCTATCGACCAGGTCGATGTGATGACGGCGGTGATGGGTGGCGAGGCGAGCCTGTTTCGCGCGCCGGTCGGTTTCTTCCTGCCTGGCACGGCATCGGCGAACGATGCGGGCATGGCTGCGGCGCGCGCACGCCACAGCACCGACGACGTCAAGGCCATGCTGAAGCAGGCCGGCTACGGCGGCGAACGCGTTGTGCTGATGCATCCGACCGACCAGACGTTTTACGACGCGATGAGCAGTGTCATCGCTTCGTCGTTACGCCGGGTTGGAATTAATTTGGACGAACAGTCGCTCGACTGGGGCACAGTGGTCCAGCGCCGTACCAGCAAGGAGCCGCTGGACAAAGGCGGATGGTCGATCTTCCCCTATGGTGCGCCGGCCGCCGATTATGGCGACCCGATCTTCGCGGCTGCTCTGCGCGGTAACGGCAAGGATGCCTGGTTTGGCTGGCCAACCGACGAAAAGATCGAAGCGATGCGCAATGCCTGGATGGACAGCAACGACGAAGGCGAGCGCAAGCGTCTCGATGCGGAAATTCAACTACGTGCTTTCGAGACCGTCCCGTTCATTCCCCTCGGCCAATACCTTCCGCCGTCCGCCTGGCGGAGCAACCTGAACGGCTTGCTGAAGGGTGCCGTCCCGGTGTTCTGGAACGTCACCAAGGCCTGAACCCGCCCACTGGAAACCTGGTTGGCACAAAAATACCAAACAACAGGTTCAGATCGAAAAACCGACCCGCGTCTCCGCGCCCACGCAATCTCCCATGATCTGTTTGGCTACCCTGACGCCACCGCGCCAAACGTTGACACAGGGCCATTACCGCCTCCCAATGGCCAAGAACGGATAGACAGGCGGTGTTGGGGTGACCCACACTGACGTGTGCGCCTGAGCCTCCTGTCCGCGGCAGATCTGTCAGCACGGGGAATCTCGCCGATGGACCATTCCGCTCAGGAACAATTTCCCGATGCTTCCGGCCAGCGCGAGTTGCCGCACCGGATAAGACATGCCCTGGCTTATATGCGCGCCAACATCGGCGAGAAAGTGACGTTAACAGGTGTGGCGACCGCCTGCGGCATGCCTGAGCGCACCCTCCTGAATCAATTTCGAAAATTCGTCGGCCTTTCTCCCTTGGCGTATCTGCTTCACCTCCGCCTCAATGCCGCCCGCGACGAACTCCTGAACACAGACGGCGGGGCGAGCATCGCCGACATTGCGTCACGTTGCGGCTTCACCCATCTTGGGCGCTTCGCTACCGCATATCGATCAGCCTTCCAGGAGGCACCGTCGGCCACCCGACAACGTGTGCGCGCTCCCCTGAGGCGTGATCTCCAGGCGCGCGAGCGCCACGACGTAAGTGAGCTGCCGAGACGCATAGGCGTGCCGCATGAAAAACCATCTCTGATCGTCCTGCCGTTATCGACCGAGACGCTGAAGGAGAGCCAGGAGGCACGACATCTCACCGAACAGCTGGCCGTGGCGCTGTCGCGGATGCGTGTCAGCGCCGTGAGCCTAGCACATCCGTCTCGCACCTTCACGACGCACGCGCCGCGGCCCCGCAATGCGGGCACGCAATACTGCCTGACCGGCCGGTTGACGCAGCGAGGGGATCGGTACGCGCGTGATTGTCAGGTTGATCGATGTCGCCACCGATCGACACGTCTGGGGTGACAGTTTCGACGGTGCGACCGACGAACCGTTCGAATTGTGCGACCGAGTGGCCGATAGTGTTCTGAGCAATGTGGTGGCTTCGATCACCGATGCCGAAATCGGCCGCGCGCGCGACGGAGATGCCGACCGCGCAACGGTGCGCGATCTGGCGATGCGAGCGCTACCGTTCATCATGGACACCACCGTGCCAGGCACGCGCAAGGCGATCGCCATCCTGACGCGGGCCACCGAGTTGGATCCCACCAACGCGCTCGCGGTCGCATTGCTCGCCGCCTGTTATGCCCAGCTCCAATGGCGTTATGGCACGGCATCGTCAGCAGCCGCGTGTGTCCAAGCGACGCGGCTTGCGGCGCGCGCCGCGGTTCTCGACGAAGGTGACCCTCTGGTGACCGTGGCTCGCGCCGCGATCGCGTTCTGGGTGGCGCGGCCGGATGAGGCGGATGCTCTCGCGGCTCGCGCGCTCGCACAGGATCCGACGAGCACCTGGGCGTGGGAGCGGTGCGGATTTACCAAACTATTCGGCGGTGGGGATCCTGAGCAGTCAATCGACGACTTCAATCGGGCATTAACGCTGCGCGGACCGTCATTGTCGCGTATCAACTGTTTGATCGGAATCGCGGGCGCACACGCCAAGGCTGGCCGATTGGCTGAAGCTTCGCATTGGCGCCGCACAGCATTGGCCGAGAGCCCGGCTGCCACATGGCTCTATGTAATGGACGCCGGTCCCGCGCTAGAGGCCAGAGACTGGGCCCGATTTGTCGCCGACGTCGAGTGTGCACGACGTGGACAGCCGGAAATTTCGATTGCCGTCTTGCAGGATTCCTTGCACCCGATGGACCCGTCGGTCCTGGACGCATTGCCGCGAGCGGGCATGCCGCTCACCTGAGAGCCGCCACAAATACAACGTCGCCTCGGCCAGGCGCCGTTTGAGGGTGTCATGCAAGGTGGTTCTGAGTACCACGGCGGCCTCCTAGCTTCTCGATGCATGATTGCCGGCAGGTGCGCCGGTGTTCGCGTCTGCATTCGAGAAATGAACGCTTACAATTGAGCGACCGGTTTGGGCGCATTGCGGACAGTCCATGAGCCGTGCGAGACGACGGCGCTTGCGGTGGCCCGACGCGGCGACCACGCATCCCAAGCTCAGTCAATCCATTCTCCTGGTTTTCGACGAATGTTGCTCCGGACATCGGCGGAGCCTCGCTTGGTCACATCGCGTCGGCGGAGGGCGGCCGAACCGAGGACCGATCGACGCTGTCCCTCGCTCGCGACGTGCTCGCCATCGTTGGGAGGACCGCGGCATGAGCGAGACAACGGAAAAATCGGACTGGGCCGTTGGCGAGCTTGAGCCAGTGATCAGGAAGCTGCGCAACACCATCAGCCTCTTCGACCATCTGGTGAGCTCGGATTAAGAGGTGACCGCCGAACAGTGGCATCAGATCCAAGACGACCTGACGGCCTCCGTCGGCCAGGTCGAGGCGCTCTGGCAGAAAGCGTGGAACCAGCGATTGGCTGACCAGCGTGCCCACGCGGCGACTATCGAGGCAGTGAGGGCGGAGAAGGCAGCACCCAGCAGCAGGGGGCCGACGCGGCGGAGGTGGCAGTGTCGTGGGAGCTGTTGGCGGCGGCAACCAATGTCGCAGCCAACAATTGCATCAAGGCCGGCTATCCGCTCGTGCCGTTCGGTCCAAAGACCGAGGCCGCGCCGAAGCGCAGTCCGAAGCGTATCAAGCGACCGCAGAGCAGCCGCAAGCGTGCGGCGTGATTGAACTGCGCCACCGGCCCACTTAGGATCCACAGCGTCGCCTTGTGTAAGGCGGCGTAGACTTTTCAATCTCCCAACTGGACCGGCCCCCGTGGCCGGTCTTTCTTTTGCGGTGATCTACATCACAGCGTCAGCGAACCGATCGCGGTAACAGATCCGCACTTCCAGCTTGAGACCTTCCCGAGACCACCTCCGCCGCCCTGGTTCGCTGGGGCGGCTTTTTCGTCGGGGGGTCGGGCGACGCATCAATGTCCTGTCATTTCGCCTGCGACTGGTGCATCCTGGCGGGGGACGTCATGAACCAAGCAGAAGCCAAATATGCCGCGCTCGCTGATCAGGCACAGTGCATAGCGACAACGGCACCGAATTGGGAAATCTCTGTTGGCTGGCTCTGTATTGCTGGAAGTTTTCTGCAGCTGGCGACTCTACATCGCGAAGCCACAAATCGCTGGAAGCAGAGGGATGATCCGGGTCGACAAGCGAGTAACTGACCGCATGATGTCGGGGGACAAGTCTCGCCATCGGCAAGTCATGCGCACTTATATTTTGGAGTATGAACCGTAGCGGGGTTATCGGGTCCTGGTGATCGAAACTGATGGCTCCCGCTCCGAGGTCGGGAGGTTCAGCGCCAGGGCGGACGCGCTGAAGCTCATCCGCACGCTGCGGAAAGAAGCCGGTGTTCGAAAAGCTCAAAGCCGTCTCGGGCAAGTGGTATCGCGCTAGTCCGTTTGGCAACCCTTCTCGCCGGCGGTCTTTTTGTTGTTGGTCGGTAGAACAGAGAAAAATTAGAGGGCGCCTTCCCGAGGCTGCTCGAGCATCTTTTCATTGAGGTTCACTATCGCCGATGCCGTCGGTATGGATGCGGAACTGGTTCTCTTTCGCGTGTGTCTGGGATCGTCCTTTCGGTGCCTGCGTTGCACATGTGCGATAGGAGAGCTTTCATGAAAAACACTCGTATTTTGAGTTTTACAGCGATACTCGCACTTGCGAGCGCGCATACCGCGTTTGCTGCTACAACCGACGCGACGGCAAACAATCCGGCTGTCTCTACTGCCAATCCGGGTACCGTGCAGACCACAATGACGCCACCAGGCTCCACCGCCGTTGGGCCGCAAACCACCGCAGTTGCGCCGAGCGGACAATTCGCGACACCTATGGGTCAGGCGAATGCACCGAAGAGCGACGGCTCGGGCAGCGGCGGCAGTGGTACGGGCGGTGCGAAACAGTAACTCGCTCGCAGAGCAGGAGCAGTCAGTCGGGCGTCTGGGGCCGCGAGGACACGCCAAAGTACTGCCTGCATTGCCACGTTGCCGCCTTCAAGCAGTGAATTCATTCACGGGAAAAATGCACTTGTTTGGCGCTTTTTTGCGGAAGCAGCCACGTTTGCCGATACGCCGAGTTCCGCATGCAGAAGCCAAAAATTTGATGCATCTGCGGCGTCAGTTCTCAGTTAGGTAATAATGGACGTGCTCATTGTGGAACGCGACGACCTGCTCGGATCGACCATTGCCGATGTGCTGGGCGATGAAGGCATTTCAGCCGTCGTTCTCTCCGACGAAGAGGCGCTTGCTTTACCGCCGGGCAATTGCCCGCGGCTGATTATCACCGATATGAACCGCGGACACAGCGAAAACCTCCTTGGGCTCTATGTCGTGTCGGCCGTGCGCGGCAAATGGCCGGAACTTCCTGTGGTCTATCTCGCCGCCCTGTGGCCGGCGCGCCTGCCGCCTCAAGCACTGGCGGAAAGCGAGCGGTTTCTCCCGAAACCGGTCGGAGTGACGACCATGACCCGCACAGTGCGCGAGCTGCTGCATTCCGGCACGTGCCATCAATAGGGGTAGCGGCATGAGCGATCATCGTTTTCAGGTTGGCGAACGGGTGGTGGCTCTAGCGTCCGGCGTGCCGCCAGGCCCTTACGAGATCACGCGCACGCTGCCGCTCGCGGACGGCGTTCCGCAATACCGGGCGAAGAATTTCGGCGACGGCCATGAGCGCGCGATTATGGAGCCGTCCCTGCGCGCGGTACCGAGTGCGGCAAAGCAAAAATCGTCACAGCACCCATTAAAGGGGAAGCCGCGGCAGCGTCTTCCGCCAGCATGCGCTTGACCATGGCCACGATCTCGGAGGCGGTCACTGGCAAGGGCATAAATTCACCGAGACCTTCCGTATGTCCCCGATTTCCGGCGCGTGCGGCGAATAGGACGCGGATGCTGGGCTTTTTCAGCCGTGCCATGCGGGCCAATGCAACGCCGTTCGGGGTTCCTTCGGGGAATTAGGCGCGGGTGATGAGCAGTTCGAGGCGTTCGACCGCATCAGCTCGCCGCCAAAGTGCAGCCGGCGCACCATCGCCGCAGCAATTCGTCGAGGCGTTCTTAGGCCTCAAGGCTCAGGCGGAGAAGCTTGAGCGGTCCCGGCGCCGCGCAGTTGCTGAGTTGCCAGTGTTGCGAGGTCGGTGACCCGCTTGTCTCCGCGACAGCGGCCATCCGTTCCAGCGTGGCCTCGGGTTCGGGGAGGACCGAGCCATTTCCCGTCGCTACCCCGCCGCCCCACCATCGACAGCGACGTGGAATTGAGTGCCGGACCGGAACCAGAGCGACCGGACGGTTGCTGATTGGAGTCGGGCAGGCGGCGGGTGCGCAGCCGAGCACGGGTCGCAACCTGAGAACACGTCTGCTGAGAGGCTTGCCCGCTGGAGCAGCGTGCCGGGTGGCGAGCGACACAGCTCAAGACGTGTAGGCCGCGAAATTGAGAACAGAGCTGCTCAATGAGCGAACGGCGAGCGACTTATACCAAGGCTCACTGATTAGAACCGATGTGCCCAATTGCGCATGCCGATGGACATGATGGTCCACGGCTGAGCTTCCAGTTTGTTCCAAGCGTCGCAACAGTGATCGAGCAGAGCATTGCCGCTGTCGAACACGCGGTTGGACAGCCAGTTGTCGCGCATGAACTGCCAGACGTTCTCCTGAGGGTTCAGCTCGGGACACTTCGGCGGCAGCGGCACGATGGTGATGTTGTGCGGCACCACGAGCTTGTGGGAGAGGTGCCAACCGGCCTGGTCGAGCAACAGCACCGCGTGTCGCCCTGGAGCCACATCGGCGGAGATCGCCGCGAGATGCAGGTTCATCGTCGCGGTGTTGCACCAAGGCAAGATCAATCCGACAGCCTTGCCTTCCTTGGGGCAGATGGCACCAAAGATGTAGGTGGATACAGTCCGCTGGTCAGACGGGGCCGACGGACGGCTGCCACGCCTCGCCCAGCGACGGGTAATCTTGTTCTTCTGGCCGATCCTGGCTTCGTCGCCGAACCAGATCTCTATGTCGCCTGCATCGAGGCCACGCCGGCGCGCGACCGTCGCCACTGTCGCTGGCCAGTTTTTTTGAAAGCCTCAACGGCGCCCGGCGCCTGGGCGTGATGACGTGGGCGAGCCGACAACTTGCGATAGCCCATCGCTCGCAGCTCGCGGCTCAGCGTCTGCTTCGACACTGTAATCTCGTGTTCCTCCCAGAGCCAGTTAGCGGCGCGTTTCCACCACCTTGGCATGACCGCGGTTTGTGCGCTGATGGTTAGGCATGGACGGCGAGCATGCGACGATCGAGCAGGATGGTCCGCTAAGGAGCGGTCATAAGGGTAGTCATATGACTGCTCCGCGGCGGCGGATCGAGGTGATCACCGGCGGCGAGCGGCGTCGGCGTTGGTCGATTGAGGAGAAGCGGGAGATTGTCGCGGAGAGCCTTGGGCCTGACGTCCGGCCGAGCGAGATCATCCGCAAGCACGGCATCACCTCAGGCCAGCTCTATGCGTGGCGTCAGCAGCTGACACGGCGCGTAGCCGAGCCATTGGCACGGGTGTCGGCGAGCTTTGCCCGTGTTGATGCGGCGACCGGAGAGCGGGAGGTGCCGGCGCCGCCGGAGACTCCAGCGGTCGACGGTGGCGAGGCAATCATCGGCGCGCGGCCGACGTTTGCGACGTCGCGCGCCAAGGGTGTCGATCGAGTTCGTGCTGCCAGACGGCACGTCGGTCCGCGTGGATGCGCATGTTGATGATCGCGCACTGCGCTACGTGCTGGATGCTCTGCGCGCGCGATGATCACGCCGCCACCTGGGGTGCGGGTCTATCTGGCCTGCGGCTACACGGACATGCGCAAGGGTATGGCGACGTTGGCGATGCTGGTGCAGCAGACGCTGGACCATGATCCCTTCTCTGGCGCGGTCTACGCGTTCCGTGGACGCCGAGGCGGGTCTGATCAAGCTGCTTTGGCACGACGGCGTCGGAATGTGCCTGTTCATCAAGCGACTGGAACGCGGGCAGTTCGTCTGGCCGATGTCGGCTGCGGGGACTGTGTCGCTGACAGCGGGGCAGCTCGTCGACCTTGCTGGAAGGCTGCGAGTGGCGGGCTTTGGCGCGCAATCTGCGGCCCGAGCTGGCAGGTTGATGCGAAGCGAGTGTGATCACGCGGGAATCATTGGCAGCGACGCGACGACGTGCGTCATCATCATCGTGTTGTGCAGATCGATCTCGCGTCACTGCCTGACGATCCGGCTGTCCTGCAGCAGATGCTGCAGGAGGTTGTGCCTGAACTGCAAGCCGAGAATGAGAAGCTGTGGCAGCTGATCCAACGTCTGCTGCGCCATCGCTTCGGTCCGCGATCGGAAAAGCTTGACCTTGAACAACTGCACCTCGTCCTGGAGGATGAGGAGCAAAGTGCTGCCGAAAACGCCGCCGCCAAAGACGCGGCAGAACCAACGGAGAGACGGCGGCGCACAGAGGTGGCCAACCGCAATCGCGGTGCATTGCCCGCACATCTGCCGCGCTACGAGGTCATCATCGACATCGAGAGCAAGGAATGCCCCTGTTGTGGCGGCGCGCTGCACGTGATCGGCGAGGACCGCACCGAGATGCTCGACCTGGTTCCTGCCCAGCTGCGCGTCAAGGTGGTGTGCCGTCCGCGCTACGGCTGCCGTGCCTGCGAGGGCGCGGTGGTTCAGGCGCCGGCGCCGGAGCGGCCGATCGATGGCGGCATGGCAACCGAAGCACTGGTGGCGCACGTGGTGGTCAGCAAGTTCTGTGACTCCCTGCCACTCCATCGTCAGGCGCAGATGCTCAAGCGCCAGGGCATCACACTGGATCGTTCGACACTGAGCGCCTGGGTGGGACGTGCATGCTGGTGGCTGACGCCGCTCTATGAGCTGGTGCTCGGCACGGTGCTGTCGTCGGACAAGGTGTTCGCCGACGAGACGACATTGCCGGTGCTCGATCCCGGCCGAGGAAAAACCAAGACCGGGCGGCTCTGGTGCTATGCGGTGGACGATCGGCCCTGGGCCGGACCCACTCATCCGGCCGTGGCCTATGTCTACTCCGATGATCGCAGTGGCGAGCACCCGATCGCGCATCTGGCGGCATTCCGGGGCATCCTGCAGGTCGATGGCTATGCCGGGTTCGGCAAGCTGGTCAAAGCGCGCACGGATGGGTCGATCCAGCTGGCGTTCTGCTGGGTGCACGCGCGGCGACCGTTCTACGAGTTCTACACCTCCACCCAGTCACCGCTTGCGGCGGAGGTGCTTGGCCCGCATCGCCAAACTCTATGAGATCGAGGCCGAGATCCGCGGCCAACCGCCGGATATGCGGCAAGTCGTTCGTCAGCGTGCGAAGTCGGCCGCTGGTCGAGGACCTGCAGCGTCTGGCTGCAGGATCACCTGCCGCGCCTGCCTGGCTGGTCGGACCTGGCAAAAGCCATGCGCTATGCGCTGGCACATTGGGATGGGCTGATCCTGTATCTCGACGATGGACGCCTGGAGATGGACACCAACGTAGTCGAGCGTGCCATCAGGCCAGTTACCATTACGAGAAAGAACTCGATTGTTCGCCGGCTCGCGACGCCGGAGCCCGGCGTTGGGCCATCGCCAATACCTTGATCCAGACCTGCAAGCTCAACGGCGTCGAGCCGCTCGCCTACCTCACCGACGTCCTGCAGCGCATCGTCTCCGGGCAAACCAAGAACCACCAACTGCATGCACTGCTGCCGTGGAACTGGCGCCCACCATCCACCATGGCCGCCGCGTAATCACCGCTACGACAGATTAACCTGTTCCTGCGTGGTCGCCGCAACTGTCACACCCGTGGCGCCGTCGCGCCGCTTACCAGAGCCACTGGCAGAGGTCGATGATCCGCCAGCGAACCACCTCATGCACCGCAGGGATCGGACCGTTCTCCACCATGGCCACCAGGGCAGCACGATGTTCGTCGTTCAGTCGTGATGGCTGACCAGGGGCTTTGCGGTCGATCAGACCCTCAGGGCCATGCTGGTTGAACCGGTGCACCCAATCGCGCACCACTTGCAGGGTGACCCCGCCAGCTTCTGCCGCCTTTGTGCGGCTGCCTCCTTCATAGATCATCGCCAGCGCCAATAGACGTCGAACCTGTCCCGCATCGTCGCTCTCGCGGGAAATCCGACGCAGCCGCGTCGCACTGTAATCCTTCCTCAACGCGATCGGCTGACCCATGGCGAACCTCCTCGGTGCGCCACTTATGAATCACATCAACACCGCGTCGGGGAATCCCCCTCCCTGAGTCAACATCAGCAGGACTTGGTATAAGGCGCGCCGTGCCGTTGAGCTGTAAGGTAGGGAAGTCTTGGCTTGGGGGGTGCGGCGTTCACGCATGCATGTAGCTGATAGGTCGCCAAACTCTTGCTTATAACGATAAGCTCAGCCTGAGCTGGGGGACATTGCACGACCCGGCGTCGAGGTGGGCGCCCGGCTGGCGGGTCTGCTTGTCGTGCCAGCGCGGGCTACCCGGCCAAGGGAGCGTCGGCAGCACGTCGCTCAATGTCATCGACCATGAGCCCAAAGAATTGTTAGCATTACCAAAATGCCAAAGGATCTGTTCCCATGACCGAGCCCTGGTGGCAGTCGGCCGTGATCTATCAGATCTACCTGCGTTCGTTCCAGGACACGAACGGCGACGGTATAGGCGATCTCAAAGGGATCGAGCGGCGGCTCGACTATCTAACCGGACTTGGGGTCGACGCGATCTGGATCTCACCCATTTATCCCTCGCCGATGGCCGATTTCGGGTATGATGTTGCCGATTATTGCGGCATCGATTCATGCTTCGGCGCGCTCGCCGATTTCGACGATCTGCTGGCGCAAGCCCATGAGCGCGGAGTCAAAGTTCTGCTCGATTTCGTGCCCAACCACACATCCAACCGGCATCCGTGGTTTATTGAGAGCAGCGGCTCGCGCGAAAATCCAAAACGAGACTGGTACATCTGGCACGATCCCGCCCCCGACGGCGGTCCGCCCAACAACTGGATAAGCGATTTCGGCGGCTCGGCGTGGGAGTGGGAGGCGGCCACCAGTCAATATTATTACCATGCTTTTCTGAAAGAGCAGCCGGACCTCAACTGGCGTAACCCTTTCGTGCAGGCGGCGATGCATGACGTGATGCGCTTCTGGTTCGATCGCGGCGTGGATGGCTTTCGCATCGACGTGCTGTGGCACATGATCAAAGCAGCGGACTTTCCGGACAATCCGCCTAATCCAACCTGGCAGCCAGCGAAGGGGGACATGCACCGTGTGCTTCAGGTCCATTCTACCGACCAGCCGGAAGTGCACGGGATCGCCGCCAACCTGCGCGCCATTGCCGATGGCTATGGCGCTACCGGGCGAGGCGAACGGTTGCTGATCGGCGAGATTTACCTGCCGGTCGACCGCCTAATGCACTATTACGGCCGGGGACTGCCAGAGGTGCACCTACCCTTCAACTTTCAGCTTGTCGACGCCCCGTGGACAGCACGTTCCCTCGCAACGCTTGTCGCCAGGTACGAGGCGGCGCTTCCCCAGGGGGGATGGCCGAACTGGGTGCTCGGCAACCATGACCGGCCGCGTGTGGCCGCTAGACGTGGACAGGCCCAGGCCCGCGTCGCGGCGATGCTTCTGCTGACACTCCGCGGAACACCTACAATTTATTACGGTGACGAACTAGGCCTGACTGACGTCGCGATCCCCCGTGCCCAGGTTCAGGATCCGCGTGAGTTGCGCGAGCCGGGGCTCGGTCTGGGCCGCGATCCAGTCCGCACACCGATGCCGTGGGATGATAGCGAGAATGCCGGCTTCACAGTCGGCACGCCCTGGCTGCCGATCAATGCTGACTGGCCAACCAGGAACGTCGGGCGGATGAACCAGGAACCTCATTCAATCCTCATGTTGTATCGCCGGTTGCTGGCGCTTCGACATGCGCATCTGGCACTTTCGGTTGGCGACTTCGCGCTACTGAACGTGGAGGGCGATGTGCTCGCTTATGAGCGCCGGCACGGCGCGGAACGGCTCATCGTGGTGCTCAATCTCGGGGAACGGGCACACCGTCACGAACTGCCAGACTGGGCGAGCGATTGCCAAACGCTGTTGTCCACTGTCGGTGATTCAGTGCCGACTGAAGACGGCGTCCTTTTGCTCCGATCAGATGAAGGCGTTGTTCTTACCATTAATAAGTAAATCGAAAAAAGGGCTAAGCGCTTGCGCATAGCAATGTTGGCGCCGATCTCCTGGCGCACGCCACCGCGCCATTATGGTCCATGGGAGTTGGTAACGAGTCTGCTGACCGAGGCGCTGGTGGCGCGCGGCGTCGACGTCACCCTGTTCGCAACGAAGGATAGCTGGACGGCGGGAAAGCTGGACGGCGTCTGCCCGGAGCCCTACTCCGAGAACCTCACCCTCGACGCCAAGGTGTGGGAGATGCTCCACGTCGCTTATGTCTTCGAGCACGCAGGGGAGTTTGATCTCATTCACAACCAGGCTGATTTCGTGCCATTGGCCTTCTCCCGCCTAGTAGAGACGCCAATGGTGACGACGATCCACGGCTTCTCCTCGGAACACATCCTACCTGCCTTCAAGGCATACGAAGATCGCGTCCATTATGTCGCGATCAGCAACGCCGATCGCCGCTCGGGCCTGCGCTACGCGGCGACGATACATCACGGTATCCAGCTGGCGGATTTTCCCTTCGACCCGCACGGTGGTGAGGACTTGCTCTTCTTCGGGCGCATCCACCCGGACAAGGGGACTGCTGAGGCAATTGCAGCGGCACACCGAACAGGTCGAAGGCTGGTCATGGCCGGCATCGTTCAGGATCAGGATTATCATGACGAACATATCGCACCCGCGCTCGGCGACCATTCCGTGGTCTATCGCGGCTCAATTGGCGGGACGGCCCGTACGAAAACCTTGGGTTCCGCGCACGCGCTTTTGCACCTCATCAACTTCGACGAACCGTTCGGACTATCGGTCGTGGAGGCACTCGCCTGCGGCACCCCGGTCATCGCCACCAACCGTGGATCGATGCCCGAGCTAATCGACCATGGCGTGACCGGATTCCTGGTTGACAGCGTCGATGATGCCGTAGTTGCAATCGGGCGTATCGACGAAATCGATCGCGCAGCCTGCCGGGCGGCCGTGTCCGCGCGCTTCACGGTAGACCGCATGGCGGATCGATATCTTGACCTGTATCGTTTGCTCCTTGGCTGAGAGGTGGCTGCCATTTCGCAGTGATTGACTTCTTTTGGGACAGGCTGTTTGGAACTTATCGAAGGGCTAATACAAACGTTCGCTGTTGGGCGGACGAGACCTGTGTCCCCGACCACTTTATCCTGCGCGGCATCAACCGGGCCGCGAGCGGTGCCGGACGCGAATTTCCCACAACAACCTTGTAAATCAGCGCGCGCTGATCATTTGAGTAACAGGACTTGCAGCGTCCAGCGAGATCCGAGAGTCGACAAAAGCGGTAGTCATCATGGGAGCTCTTGTGCTCATGGCGAGCCGCTTATTTGCCAGGAACTTCGAGACGCACGGAGCCATTGCAAATGGCCGTGTTGCGGCGCGATCAGCGTCGATAGCCTTTCCTAAGGTGCTTCGCGTGCCGAGACTGGCGAAAAACCCCCATTGATCCAGGCAACTGGCCTGGGCCACCGATGATTTCAGTTTCGTTGTCCAGTTCCGGCACGTTCCAAAAGAGGAACGACAATGCCAATTGAACTCGCGCGACGGTTTTCCCTCGAAAAGCCATGGGGCGTTTCTGATCTTCGCCCCTGGAGTCCGGAAAGCGGGCTAAATAAAAAAACTGGTGAAATCTGGTATCAACGTGAGTCCGAAATCGGCACCGGAACCATCTTTGTGCCTGAAGCTCCTGTTCACCGGTCAGCCCTTATCCATTCAGGTCCATCCTGACGACACCTATGCGCGAATGATCGGCTTGCCGTTTGGCAAGACCGAGGCATGGTACATCGTCAATGCCGAGCCTGACGCGCGAATTGGCGTCGGCCTCACGCAGCGCCTCACCCGCGCGCAATTGAAAGAAGCTGTCCACGTCGGGACGATCGCTGATCTGGTGCTGTGGCGGAGTGTTCTGGCGGGCGACAGTGTTCTCGTCCCAGCCGGGACTGTCCACACTATCGGCCAGGGTTTGCTCATCGCCGAAATACAACAACACACCGATGCCACGTTCCGCCTGTTCGATCATCACCGCGGGCGCGAAATGCACGTGGAACATGGCTGCGCAGCCGCCGACGCCGAGCCTGCTTCCGGTTTGTTCCAGCAATGTCGCTTGTCCGACTCGCGCCGGCTGCTCGCCGCTAGTCCATATTTCGTTTTTGAACGCCTCGACCTGCCGCCGGGATCGAATTGGCGATTGGACGCGGATTGCGAAACCTGGGCGCTGGCTCTCAACGGCGGCGCGACCGCCGGCGATCTGGACTTTTCGGTGGGCAACGCCATTTTCGCGGAGTCCGACGAGGTCGATTTGCGGGTTGGCGCGAACGGCTTCGTCGCGCTGGTGGCTTATGCCAGGAGTAGCCCACTTCCGGTCCTGTTGCGGCGACTGAGCGTGAACTCCCAGAATTATTCCGAGGACAGGCACCTGGAGCAGGTAACGGCGTCCTTTTCGCGGGCGATGACGGCCTACATGACCGCTCGCCAAGGGATCAATTTATGAAGCCGATGCATCGAATTGCCTTCATCGGCAATCATCTGCCGCGCCGGTGCGGAATCGCGACATTCACCCACGACCTGCATTTGGCGGTTGCGACGGCTCGCTCGGATCTGGAAACCGGCGTCGTGGCGATGACCGACTTGGACCGCCAATATGAGTATCCACCGAGCACGATCTTCGAAGTCCGTGAAGCAATCATGGGCGATTACGTCAGGGCCGCGGCGTTTCTCGAGGCCACCGGCGTCGATCTTGTGTCTTTGCAACACGAATACGGCATATTCGGCGGCGAAGCGGGTGCTGATGTCCTCGAACTCTTGTCGCGCCTGACGATGCCGATCGTGACCACCCTGCACACGGTGCTGGAGCGGCCAACGGCTGCGCAACGCGTCGTGATGAACCGGATCATCGGTATTTCGTCCAAGTTGATCGTGATGGCTTGGAAAGCGCGCGACCTTCTGCGAAGCGTCCATGGCGTGCCGGACGAAAAGATCGAGGTCATCGCGCACGGCATTCCCGACTTTCCATTCAGCGATCCCGCCGGCGCGAAGGCAAAATTCGGCTTCACGGATAAAAAGGTCATTCTGACATTCGGCCTGCTGTCGCCCAACAAAGGCATCGAAACCATGCTGGACGCGATGCCGAGCATTATCCGGTGCTGCCCCGACGTCATTTATGTCGTCCTGGGCGCCACGCACCCTAAACTGCTGCGCGACCAGGGCGAGGCCTATCGCGAGAGTCTCGCGGCGCGCGCCCGCAATCTTGGCATCGAGGAGCACGTCGTTTTCATTAACCGATTCGTCGATCAACCGACGCTGCTTAACCACATTGCAATGTGTGATGTCTATGTGACGCCCTACCTAAACGAGGCGCAAATGACATCCGGCACGCTCGCCTACAGCTTCGGCATGGGATCGGCGATCGTCTCGACCCCGTACTGGCATGCCGTCGAACTGCTACGCGACGGGCTGGGCATCATGGTACCGTTCGGCGGCGCCGCGGCGATGAGCCGGGAGATCGGCGCATTGCTGACCAACGATGCGCGGCGTCAAACGATGCGCGAGCGGGCGTACGCGGCGAGCCGGCCCATGATCTGGTCCGAAGTCGGGAAGCGCTACGCCGCTGTATTCGAAGCCGCGCGAGGCAGACGCCGCACCGCTGCGCCGGCGCCGCCGCACCGCCTTCACGCGCCGGCGGATGCACGCAATCTGCCGGAATTGCGACTCGAGCATTTCCTTTCCCTCTGCGACGACACTGGGATGCTGCAGCACGCAACGTATATCGCCGCGAACCGCACGCATGGCTACTGCATCGACGACAACGCGCGTGCGCTGCTGCTCGTCTGTGCGCTCGGCCACCAGGCGCAACCGGCAGTTCCGGACAGCGTGACAGCGCGGTTTGTGGCGTTCATACAGCACGCATGGAACGACGACGTTGGCCGGTTTCGCAATTTCATGAGTTTCGACCGACGATGGCTGGAGACGGTTGGGTCGGAAGATAGTCATGGCCGCGCGCTCTGGGCTTTGGGCAATTTTGTTCCGTTGGGCGCGGAGGTGGGGCGTCCAGCCTGGGCTGACGCGCTGTTCACAAAAGCCATGCCCGCCGCCGAGGCCTTCCAGTCGCCCAGGGCCTGGTCCTTCACGCTTCTAGGCCTTGATTCGTGGTGCGACGCGACCGAGGGTGATTTGCGCGCCCGGCGGCTGCGGGCGACACTGGCGGAACGCCTGATGGGATGCCTGCGCGCGGCGGCGCGGCCCGGCTGGATATGGTTCGAAGATGTTCTCGCCTACGATAACGCCCGGCTTTCGCAGGCGCTGATCCAGACCGGCGCCGCTACCGGGACATCGCGTTATGTTGAGGCCGGGCTTCGAACGTTGACATGGCTGACTGCGCGGCAAACAGCGCCCGCCGGCCATTTTCGGCCGGTCGGCACGGATAGCTTTCAGGCGGTCGGGCAGCAGCCCAGGCCCTTCGACCAACAGCCGCTGGAAGCAGCCGCGTCGGTTTCCGCCTGCCTTACTGCGTGGCGGGCCAGTGGAGACCCAACCTGGCGGGCTCGCGCGTTGACTGCCTTCCGCTGGTTCACGGGTCACAATGATCTCGCGACGTCGTTGATCGATCCTTCGACGGGAGGCTGTGCCGACGGCCTCCATCCGGGCGGCCGCAACGAAAACATGGGTGCCGAATCGGCATTGTCGTATCTGCTCGCGCTCGCTGAGCTGCGACGGCTGTCGCAGGTGACCGCGGTGCCTGAAGCCGTGGCCGAACCAACGAGGCGGATCGCGAATGCCTGACTTTCGAGACTTGGGTCTCCACCTCCCGGATCGATGGACGCTGTTGAAGCACCTCGACCTAGATTTGCGTCCGGACGCTGCCCGGGTCGTCCTTCGCCCGTTCAGACCGACGGTCGAACCCAGGGACCGCAATTCGATCGACAAGCCCAGGGTCAATCATATTGTTGATCGGATCGTGGCTTTGCCCGCTGAGGCGGCTGTCGCGCAACTGGCGAGCGTCCTCGAACGCTTCGCGGGGCGCCACGGCAACCTGCTGGAAATTCTCGATACCAGTGCCTCCGCCATGGAAGCGGCACTGGAGCCCCATGCCGTCCTGAGCGTCGCCCAACGCCGCCTCGTGGGGGCGTATTTCCTGAGCGAGTATTCATTCGAGTCTGCGGCGTTATTCAATCCGAGCATCGTCGCGCACCCCGATCAAAGCGGCGTATCCGAAAACGGTTGCCGTGTCATTCTTAGTCTGCGGGGCGTCGGCGAAGGTCACATTTCGTCGCTGACGTTCCGGACCGGCACTATCGCTAAAGACGGTACGGTCAGCATCGACGCGATGTCGGGTCACGCTCAGACACCGCGCGTCCGCAGCCGTTCGCCGGCCCTGAACGGAGAAGAGATCGAGGTGGTTTTCAGGCCAAACTCGGCGCTGTCGGAGCGAGTGATCTTCCCGATCACAGAAGCCCAGAAGAACGGGATCGAGGATGCACGCTGCGTCGAATTCAATGATAATGGCCGCAAGACATTTATCGCGACGTACACCGCGTACAGCGGTCAGGCCATCCGGTCCGAATTGCTGGAGACCACGGACTTCCGTTCATTCCGGCTGACCCCGCTTAACGGCCCGGCGGCACGGAACAAAGGCATGGCGCTGTTTCCGCGAAAGATCGATGGCAGCTACGTGATGATCGGCCGTCAGGATAACGAAAACCTGCATTTGCTGTGGTCAGGTGACCGCTACACCTGGGATGATGGGCAGTTTCTGCTGCGCCCACAATACCCGTGGGAGTTCGTGCAACTCGGCAATTGCGGGTCACCGATCGACCTGGATGATTACTGGCTGCTGCTAACCCACGGCGTTGGGGCGATGCGGCAATATGCCATTGGGGCGGTGCTGCTGGACAAGCAGGATCCTTCCCGAGTGATCGCCCGTTCGCGCGAACCGTTGATCCAGGCCGAGGGCACGGAACGCGAAGGGTACGTCCCAAACGTTGCCTACACGTGCGGCGCCATGCGGCACGGCGAGCAGATCATAATTCCATATGGCGTGTCAGATACATGCACGCGATTTACGACAGTCGATACAGCGGAGCTGATCGGCTCGTTGGTCGGGTAGACCGCACGCTCGAATCTCCTAAAAAAGCAGCCTACGACGTTTCCCACCGGATCTGTCGCCGGAACAGAACCACGACAACCAGCTCGTCATCCACAACGACCACTCACTGGAATTGCCCCTCAAACCGGATACTGAACTGATTGCGATTGGCATTGAATGTGACCTGATGGCATGGACGGCCTGAGCTAACACTCGGAAGGAGCCATCCATCCACACCTTCATCCTCCTGCTGTCTCTTATGGGAACGTCTAGCTACCTCAAGCCCTTGGCGCAAAGTGAGGCCCCAATTGCTGAACACTATCGCATCGCGCGGGTTGATTTGTGTGCTCGGCGAAATTGCTCAGCGGCGTCGCGGTATTTACCTCTCTGAAGCAGCTGTCGCCCCTATTCGTTTCCAATCCAGTGGAATCCGAGATGGGCCTGCGCAGCTTGACGAAAAAGCGCATCCGCTCGCTCGCCCTCTCCGATAGTCGACAGAAAGCCCGCGAGAGTGGTGACGGTCTGCGCTGGGTCGGGTTGGATCCTCGCTGTAGCTTGGAATTTGACGCGCGCTATGTTTGTATCGAGCTGTGATAAGGTGTTTTACTTGCCAATGCAGGCATCACTTCGGTACCATCGCTAGCGCGCTAGTAAACTTCCGAAGTGCATCCTCTCGGGAAGGTAAGTTGCAAGATTGCCCGGCTCACGTACGCCGGAGCATAGCTGGCATCGATATAAAGTGCCTGTCGGGAGTGTGCCCCCGCATCACCGTAACGATTCTGAGGGGCTAACGCTGTTCCCGAGACGTTATGTTGTAACAGCGCGAGCGAACTCCCGCATCCGCGCTGCATCAGCACACAGCTCGATCAGCTCCCATTCCACTTCGGAAGCAAGCTGCGGTCGGGTTGGTCGAGCCTGCCGTCGAGCTCTTCTTCCTTGACCAGGGCGCGCCAGCGTGCAGCCAAGTGGAGCATCCTATCGCGAATGTGGGACGATGCGGCAGTATCAGCCAGACGTTCGCACTCCGCGGACCATTGACGGTAATCTTCCAAGGGTATTGGGGGCATTGCACGGCTCCATCTCGTTCGAGCGGGAGCACGGTCGTGTCTCTCTGTCGTCAGGGCCCAGGGGATAGTGGCCGACGATTGGGACGATTTGGGGTTACCCGCTCTGAGATTCCACCCTGTCGGCCTATAGGGAGGCAGAATGTGTTGGCTCTCCGGCAGGTCGGCATCGCATCGCCAACGCTAACCTGTCCTTTTCGTCGAGGAACCGCCCCGCGCCAATGGCGATCAGATCACAAAAATGCCTTAGAGTTTGACTCTGAACTCGTGCGGAACGAGCGATGCGCCTGAGCAACAGCATGGCCGAGGCGGCGCAGAGAAAGGCTGTGGCAGAACCGTTGGTGGCCTCGAAGTCCTTTGCCAATCGGCGGTTGCGGCCCAGCCAAGTGAAGCAGCGTTGCACGACCCAGCGGCGCGGATACACGGCGAAGCCCACTTGATCCGGCGGTTTGCGGACGATCTCAATCGCGACACGCGCCGCATCTGCGACACGCTGTGCGGCGTAATATATAAGCCGTATCGGCGAAGGCACGCTCGACAAATGGGAAGCTGCGGCGTGAGGCTTTCGGCAGCGGTATCGCACCGTCGCGGTCCTGCACGGAGGCGGGATGGACCTGCAATACCAGCGGCCGTCCATCTGCATTGACAATTGCCTGGCGTTTGCGGCCCAACTCCTTCTTCCCCGCGTCATAGCCACGTGGGGCCACCGGCTTCAGTTGTCTTGACGCTCTGGCTGTCGATCACCGCAACGGACGGACTGGCCTCACGTCCTGCCCGCTCGCGATCCTGCGCACCAGGTGATGCAGGATAGATTGCCGCACCCGCGCATTCCGCCACGCCGCGAACCAGCCCATAGACCGTCTGATGCGGCGGAAAACACGGCGGCAGCAAGCATGGAATGCCGCCTCGCGGCGCCAGCTGAAGGGTGGGGCGCTTTGGTTAGTTCTGACGGCGACAGAAGCAAGACCCCCGCTCATGGGGCTAACGACGAAAACTCGCTTGTCGGCCCTCGTGACTTCGCCCAATTGGGCGCAGGCAACTCGTGTCGCCCGGACTTGGCACACCCGACAAAACAAAACCTGGAGACAGTCATGATCGACGAGGGCAAGCTCAATCAACTAATAGGCCAGATGGTGTCTGACCTCGGCGGTGCATCGAGCGTTGCGATGGTTCGCATCGGTGATGCGCTCGGGCTGTACAAGTCCCTGCACGCCAATGGAGCGATGACGGCGGCGGAACTCGGTTCCTCGGTGGGTGCGCATGAGCGCTATGTGCGCGAGTGGCTCTCGAACCAGGCCGCCTCGAACTATCTCACCTATGATCCCGCCACGCGGAAGTTCTCGCTCTCTGGCGAGCAGGCCATGGTGTTCGCTGTCGATGACAGCCCCGTCTACATGTTGGGCGGCTTCGACCTGATGGCCGCGATGCTCGCCAACCAGCCGAAGGTCGAGAATGCGTTCCGAACTGGCGAGGGTGTCGCCTGGGGCGAGCAGGCTGGCTGCATGTTCTGCGCGGTGGCACGCTTCTTCCGACCCGGTTACCACAACAATTGGTCGGTTCCTGGCTTCCCGCGCTCGATGGGGTGGTCGACAAGCTGACCCGTGGCGCCCGGGTGGCCGATGTCGGATGCGGGCACGGCTGGTCCACCGTCATGATGGCAAAGGCGTTCCCGAATTCACACTTCGTCGGCTACGACTTCCATCCAGGCTCGATCGAGGCGGCCCGCGCACACGCGGACTCGCATGGCGTGTTCGAGAATGTTCGCTTCGAAGTAGGCACGGCGAAGGATTATTTGGCAACGGGTTTGGACCTGGTGACCTTCTTCGACTGTCTGCACGATATGGGCGATCCGGTCGGCGCTGCCGCGCATGTCCATCGGTCTCTGAAGCCGGATGGTTCGTGGATGATTGTCGAGCCGATGGCGGGCGACAGCCTCGAGCAGAATCTGAACCCAATCAGCCGGCTGTTCTATGCTGCTTCGACGATGATCTGTGTTCCGACCTCGCTGTCGCAGGAGGTCGGTTCGGCGCTCGGCGCACAGGCCGGCGAGGCAAGGCTGCGCGAGGTTATTACTGCCGGTGGTTTCACCAAGACGCGGCGCGCCACGGAGACCCCGTTCAACATGATCCTGGAGGCGCGCCCCTGACGGCGCAGCGCCGTCCCCGCACCGGTGCCTCTGCCGAGGAGAACTCGCGGCGCACGTCCTCGATGCGGCCGGTCACGTTCGGCATCAGCACCGGGAGGTCGGCGATCCATGCCGCGAGCTCGCCCTGCCGCGCACCATCAGTATGATCTGCAATCCAGTGCGCAGGTATGCGGCTCGCGCGCCGCGCGTCAAGATCGCATCGAATGCGTATGTCAGTGCTGCAATACTTGGCAATTGTGCGTTGCCGGCAGCACTGCGGGCGGCGGCCTTGCGGGCTTCGATCGACATGACGGGCTGCATTGCGACCGGCTGCTCGCGTTGCTCGTTGGCGGCGCGCATCCGCCTCTATCGCTATTTGGAGGGTCGGCTGCCCGCGGCCATCAATTCAGGTCTGGGCGTGGCGATGCGCCGGGCAAGGCCGACCGACCCGAGCAGGCGGATAGTAAGCCAGGTCACGTCCAGTTCCCACCAGGTGTGGCCATGGCGGGCCGAGCGTGGATCGGCATGGTGGTTGTTGTGCCACCCCTCACCATTGCTGATGTAACCGACAAACAGATTATTCCTGCTGGAGTCGCCGGTGTCGTAACGTTGGGAACCCCAGACGTGCGCCAGAGAGTTCACCGACCAGGTAATGTGCCACACCAGGACGGTGCGCAGAAACACGCCCCAAACGAGGAAGCTGCCCCCCACGCGCAGCGCCTCCGGCATAGTGCCGCCTGCCACGCTGGCGCCAATGAAGCCCGCGCAGAAAAAGACGCCCCAGGAGGCAAGCACGACGTACACCCACCGCCAGTTCCTCTCTAGTGCGCGATAGAAACGATCGGCGAGGATGTCTTTAGCATAACGTTCATAGATCCGCAGCCTCGCGAGCTCGGGAGCCTGCGCCATCAGCCAGCCCATGTGGCCCCACACAAAGCGACCGAGCGGACTATGCGGGTCGGTCGGCTCGTCCGAATGTTGATGATGCAGGCGATGGACCGATACCCAACGGGCTGGCGTGTCCTGGACACAGCACACGCCTAGGACGACGAGGGTCCGCTCAAGCCATTTGGGACAAATCAGCCCCCGGTGGGTGAGCAGGCGATGATAGCCGAGATTGATGCCAAGGGTGCCGAAGACAAATAATCCGGCGAGCGCCAGGACCACCCCACTCCAGGTGAAGAACCAGGGCACCAGCGCCAGAAGTGCCAGCACGTGATAGCCGACGATGCCGCCTGCATAGGGCCACGCGATTGTCTGACGCCCTCTGACGGGTTGCCGCTGCTCCACTGGGTCGATGCTCTGAACACGGTGCCGGCCGATATGCACTGCTGCGATCCCATCGGATTTGACCCCATCGGTCTCATTTGGTGGTGCGCTGTCATCGCGAGGCGACATGAGGCGTCTCCCTGGGGATGTAGGCCTCCGGCCTCGAGCCTATCGTAAGGCGCCCTTGGCGTTGAAGGGTCGGGCAAACTCGTCAGAGAAGTCTGCCGAGAAGCCGGCCTGAGTGCTGGTCACGACGCGCGAGCCCATGTGCGACGGGCCGGGTAGCGGGCCTTCAGAATGCTTAAGGCCGTTCCCGAGCCCCCCGGCGATCCGAACGTAATATAAGGCGCCGCCCGCCAAATTCCGCGTGGTTCTTAATTCTAAAATCACGCACCACGCCAAACTGGATTGGCAGATATCGTCTTGATTGCTCAGGCGGAGTTCATGGTTATATTTCACTGCAAGACCATGCTTCGGAAGGAAAAACGGAGTTGGGACTAGCTTTTGCCTCGTTCGTACGCCAGCTGACTCACACCGACTTACCGCTGGACGTGCGCCGCATTATGCGCCGCAGCTTCCTAGACACGATCGGCGTGGCCGCCGTCGGCTCGACCACCGCCAACTCCGTGATTGCCCGGCGCTGCGCGGACGCGCTGTGGCATTCAGGGGCGGAAATCGGCTCCTCACGCATGCTGCTCGATGGCAGACGCGTCAGCCCCGCAGGCGCTGCGTTCGCTGGTGCCGCCACGGTCGAACTCGATCGACGCGCATGACGGCTCGACACCCTGCAAAGGACACGCCGGCTCCGCCGTCTTCCCAAGCCTGCTCGCTATGCGCGACGCCCAGACCAAAATAAAGGGCCGCGCCATGGACGGCGCGGCGTTCATGACCCTTCAGTCGATCGGATACGAGACCGCCTACCGCGCTGGGCTCGCGCAGCACGCAACGTGCCCAGACTACCACACTTCCGGCGCCTGGACTGCGATAGGCGTGGCGGCAATGGCTGCGCGGATGCTCGGGGCCGATGCCGAGACGCTGCGCCACGCTGTTGGGGTCGCCGAGTATCACGGTCCGCGCAGCCAGATGATGCGTTGCATCGACCATCCGACAATGCTGCGCGACGGCGTGGCATGGGGTGCGCCCACCGGCGTCACCTCGGCGTACATGGCCAGTATGGGGTTCACTGGCGCGCCTGCGATCACCATCGAGAAGGAAGATGCCGCCGAGTTCTGGGACGACCTCGGCGCCGGTTGGCGGATCGCCGATCACACGCACTATAAGCGCTATCCGGTCTGCCGTTGGGCGCATCCCGCCGTCGATGCAGTAAGCGAACTGATGGACGGGAACGGGCTGATCGCCGCCGATATCGCCGACATTAAGATCCGGACGTTCCACTATGCGACGCGTCTCGCCGGCCGCGCACCCAACAACTTGGACGAACTGACCTACGCCATTATCTACCCCGTCGCCACCATGGCCGCTCGCGGCCGCATCGGCATGGACGAACTCGGCCAGGGCGCGCTGGAGGATCCTGAAATCCGCCGCCTCGCGGCAGTGACCGAGCTGGTGGAGACCGAGCACTACACGCAGATCAGCGTTCAGAAACGCTGGGCCGACGTCATCCTCACCACCGCCGACGGCCGTGTCCTGAAGTCCGAACCAAAGACTCCGCGCGGCGATCCCGACGATCCACTTTCGGACGCGGAAATCTCGCAGAAATTCCATGCTTTCGCGGACCGCATTCTCGGCACCAAAATCGCCGACGAGATTGAGGCGGCCAGTAGCGAACTCGACAGCCTGTCAGCCACCGAGCTCGATCACATTTTGAAGCCAATCCTCGATCGGCCCGAAGGTAGTGCTTGATGGCCGCGAGGCAGCCCCTGAGGCAATTCGGTCGACGCGGGCTTCGGCCCTCTAGCAGAACACGACATGGCGAGGAGCGAGACCGCATGCTACCCAAACGCTGGATGGTCGAGCGGACCATCGCCTGGCTCAACCGATGTGACATGCTGGCCAAGGATTGGGACCGCCTGAACCACACCGGACTTGTCGTCCTGTGCTAGGTTTCCGTCCGCCTTATGCTCCGAAAGCTATGCCACAACACACCATGATCCCGGTTGGACTCTAAGATTGTAGCGGCTGGCGCCGTGACTTGAGACTCGACCAGAAGTCAAACGTCCTCCGGACTGAGAGTGACGATCAGTTCGGCCGATCTCTTGTGGACTTCAGCCTCCCGCTCAAGGTTCTTGGGAAACCTGCTGCGTGTCGCCAAAACTCGGCTCCTCGACGCCTGAGCCTCATGCCACTGGCGCGCCGCGATGAGGGCAGCCTCCCAGCCGCGCTGGAACTCTGGAGTGATTTCTGGGTCAGGCACCTGGTTGCTCCTGCTCGCTATGAAACTGCATGGATTGGTTGGCGAATTATGCCGCCTGCTACAACGTGGCACCCAGCCCGCTAGTCAGGAATTGCTGACATCAGATAAGACCCTGTAGCATTGGGCTCAGCTGAAATTTGTCGCCGAACGCATGGGAGCGAATGATAGGTGGCGCTTTGCTCGTTTGACAAACTCCGAATATCCTTTCCAAAAGGTCGAGCGCATAGGTCTAAAAATCAAAAGGGAGACGGAGCGTGAACGGATCAAGTTTCGCAGGCAATATACCCCGCATCTACGACACCAACTTGGGCCCTGTTTGGTTCCAGAAATATGCTCTTGATATGGCTGCTCTCACAGCGGAGAGGAAACCGGGCCGTGTTTTGGAGATCGCCTGTGGCACAGGGATCGTTACCCATGCACTGCGTCGTGCGTTGCCACCTGGAACCCCCCTCATTGCAACGGATCTGTCCGAGGACATGCTGGCAGTAGCGCGTGAGAAGTTCACCTCCAGTGACAATATCGAGCTGAAGCAGGCTGATGGGGTGGCGCTGCCGTTCCCAGATGGATCATTCGATGCCGTCGTATGCTGGGTCGCGTCCTTGACGAAACCGTTGCTGCCACCTTCACCAACGATCCTCCGAAGTTCTATCAGATCCCGTTCAGCTATGCGCAAGTTGATGAGATACGTGCCTCCCTTCAGGAAAATGGCTTCCGCAGAATTGACGTCTCGATCATTCCACATGACCATGTGATCGACGATTTGACGCCGCTGGCGCATGGTGCGGTCTTTGGCAGTCCCCTATTTGTACAAGTGCGCGAACGAGCCGCCGACCATCAGATTGTCGAGCAAAATGTATTGGCCGCGTTACGCCGTGAGTTCGGGAACGAGCCGACAGTCATCCCGCACCAAGCAATTATGATCGTGGCTAATAAGCTGTAGTCAATTTGGCCTGGCTCAGCGGTGTATCGGGTGCGATGGGGCAACCCGCGGTCCATGCGCCCGATTATGCCGCCATTGCAGCGGAGCGTCAGCTTTGGCGGCCGCCCATATGCTGTCCGCACGCCCTCGTCCGATCGCGACCTTCTGTTGTTCGGGTGCGGATCAGATCGCGCTCGACGTCTGCCGGGCCGCCAAGAACGGCGATCATTAGCTGCCTGGCGCACGACGAAGTGTCTCTTTCCGTAGATCTTGTTGCATCGCGCAGCTGCTCAAGCTGCGTGTCGAGCGTTTGGCCATAGGTGCTGACGCGGGCATAGCCGATAGGGCGGTTTTGCGATTTCTTTTCGGGCATAAGCGGCTGATATCATGGGGTCAATGAAATTGCCCGAAAGTCTTGCAGACCGTGTGAAAACCCTCTCGAACGGATTCCGGCGTGGCGCGCGCTGCGGTAGCGTCGCGGCATGGCGCACATCACTGGTAACGACCGATCGCGGATACTGCTTCTGCTGGCAGGTGCCACCGCATCAGCCGCGCAGGCGGGGCTCGATCCACAATTCTAGGCCCAAGCCTGCGCGGGAGGAAGTAATTTCAGCCCTGCCTTTTTGGTAGTTGGAGGGACTTCCCACTCTGATAGAACTCGAACGCCTGATGAGAGCCGCTGCCAATAAGAATGCCTTACCGTCGAAAGACCTGGCCGTTCGTTCTCCTCTCGGCGCTTCTGGCCGCGACGACCGTCGCCCGCGCGCAGGATATCGAGCCGCGCGCTTTTTCCAACGCGCCGATCGGCGTCAACTTCCTTGGCGCCGGCTACGCGTACACCCAGGGCAGCCTCCCGACCAATCCGTCCCTCCCCATCACCAGTTCGCACCTCACGACCTCCAGCGCTGTGCTCGCCTACGGCCACGTCTTCGAACTCTGGGGGCAATCCGCCAAGATCAACGTCGTGGCCCCCTATAGTTGGCTCGGCGGCAATGCCGTCTTCAAAGGCCAGCCGATCCAGCGCTCCGTCAACGGCTTCACCGACGCAATCATCAAGGGCTCTGTCAACTTCTATGGTGCCCCGGCCATGGACCTGCAGGAATTCCGCAACTACGAGCAGGATATCATCCTCGGCGGCAGTCTCACCGTCACCGTGCCTAGCCAACAGTATGATGCCTCGCGCCTCGTGAACCTCGGCACGAACCGCTGGTCTATCCGCCCCGAACTCGGTGCCTCGAAGGCCTTCGGCCCTGTCACCATCGAACTCTCCGTCGGTCCCACATTCTTCACCGACAACACCAACTTCCTCAACGGTCACAACCGCTCGCAGGACCCGATATTCTCCGGCCAAGCCCACGCCATCTACGATCTCGGCTCCGGCATCTGGGCCTCACTCGACGCGCAGTATTGGACTGGCGGTTCCACTTCCGTCGACGGCGAGGGAAACCAGGACCTGCAGCGCAACTGGCGCCTTGGCGGCACGCTTGCCCTGCCGCTAACCCGCAACTATTCGCTGAAGTTCTTTGCCAGCTCCGGCGTCTCCGCCCGCACCAACAACAACTACAACCTCGTCGGAATTTTGTTGCAATATCGCTGGGGCGCGGGGCTCTGACGCCTCGGCGCGCAAGGCTCGGGCCTTGTCCACGGTCCAGAGCGACCGTTGATGCCCCGCAACTCCAAGCAACCCAGACGCTATAGGGCTTTAGCAGGATGCGGTTTCGGTGACCGCCAAATTTGCGGCTGTCGCTGTGGCGGAGGGATTGGCTACGAGGCGCTGTTCGTACCCCTACAAAAGGACGACCTGTCGCGAACAGGCGACTTATCGTTGCCAGCGCTCACCTATTTCGATTGTGCGCCCCATCGGAAGCGTTGGCTATGCAGTTTTGGCAGAAGGTTATGGCCGTATTGCCGGTCGTCAGCTCGACACACGGCAGTTTCGTTGGCCGAACGTCGGCGGACGGCGGCTCTCAACCCCGAGCGGCTATTCGCACCTGACTTCTGCAGCGCTGAGCCGTTGACATATCTGGACCCCAGTTTCTGGTGCTTTGGGGTCTCCGTGGCGCTGGGATCCGCTGCTAGAAAGGTGGAACCTATCCATAGCTTGATGCGTTCCAGCAGCAACAGGGTTTGACACCCTCAAGCCGTCGGTTCAACCAAGGCTGATGTCTCCGAAAGCATCCCTTAATGTATCGCTCACCCCAGAGCTTACTACCTATGTCTCCGGTCTTGCGGCGACCGGACAGTATCGGAGTGCATCGGAGGTGGTGCGGGCAGGCTTACGCCTGTTGCAGAGAGAGGACACGACATTGAAGACCGCCGCGGGCCAGAGATTGCTTGGTAAGGGATCTTTGAAGCCGGACCCGGTCAGCAACGGACGGCGCAAACATGGCTGAGGCCGACCGACGGCGATTGTCAGTTATCGGCATCGGCGCGTCTGCGGGGGAATCCAAGCCTTCCAGAGCTTCTTTGAGAACATGTCGGCCGATAGCGGCTTCGCTTTTGTCGTCATGCTGCATCTGCCGGTGGATAGAAAAAGTATCCTGCCGGAACTCTTGGCCGTTGGACCGCCATGCCGGTCTGGGAGGCGATGGATGGGTGCGCCCTGCAAGCAAACTGCGTCTACGTTCCGCCACCCGGGATCGTTGTGACCTTCCGCAATGGCCTCTTACACCATCACCACCCCAACCTCAACGAGCCCCGTGAAATCAACCCCATCAGCATGCTTTTCAGCTCGCTCGCCGAGGGACTGGAGGAAGACGCGGTCGGGGTTATTTTGTCCGGTACCGGCAGCGACGGTGCGCTCGGCCTCAAGGCAATCAAGGAAAAAGGTGGGCTGACGCTTGTTCAGGGCACCGACGGAACCGCCCCACAGCATGATGGCATGCCCCTGAGTGCAATCGCGACAGGCGCAGTCGATGTCGTCGCCGCGGTCGAGGCGATGCCAAGTCGTATTATGGCCGTTCACACCGCGCGGCATAAGCCCGACGCCTTAGCCACGTTGTCACCGGAAAAAGTCGATGCGGGGCGGCTGACAATTTGTACCATCCTGAACCGAACCGTGGGCCATGATTTCAACGGCTATAAGGACAAGACGTTCCTTCGCCGCGTCCAACGCAGGATGCAGGTGCTGGGTCTGACGTCGCTGGACGCTTTCATCGATCGGCTGGAAGCTGATCGGAACGAAGTCATCATGCTCTTTCGCGACCTGCTGATCGGCGTGACCAGTTTTTTCCGCGACGAAGAGACGTTCGACGGCCCTCCAGCACACGGTTATTCCTCGGCTCTTCGAGGATAAGAGCCCAGACTCGACGATCCGCATCTGGGTACCAGGCTGCGCTACCGGCGAAGAAGCTTACTCGCTCGCGATCTTGATGCGTGAGCATCTCGATCATCTCGACGGCGGCGCGCCCAAGGTGCAGGTTTTTGCAACCGACATTGACGAGCCGGCGGTCGCGACGGCACGGGCGGGACGGTATCCGGCTGCACTGCTGCAAGGCCTGTCCTCCCGAGCGGCTATCACGCTACTTCGTCCACGGGATCGACGGCAGCTACACGATCGCAAAGTCCGTCCGCGAGCTCTGCACTTTCTCAGCACACAGCCTTACGCGCGATCCGCCGTTCTCGCGCATTGACTTACTGTCCTGTCGAAACCTTCTCATCTATCTCGACCTGGAACTGCAGGGTGCCGTCATCCCGGCGTTCCACTATTCGCTTGTCCCGGACGGGATCCTTCTGCTCGGCAGCTCCGAGACCGTGAATCGGCATGAAAGCCTGTTCAAGACACTCGACCGCAGCCATCGCATCTTCCAAAAACGTGACGTCCCGAGTCCCCCGTTGCGGATGACGGGCCGGGAAGACCCACGCGATGCTCAGACAACAAAGGGCGGCAGCCCGAACCGGGGTGTTCCGTTCAGGTCCGGTCTGTCACGATTGAGCAACTGGGCCCACGCGCGCGTCATGGAACGTTTCGCTCCTCCCTTCGTCATCGTGACCGCCGACGCGGAGGCCCTCCATTACTCCTCCAATCTGGCTCGCTACATGGACTTTCCGCCCGGAACGCCCAGCCAGAATGTCTTGCTGATGGCACGGATTGGCCTGCGCGCGCCGCTGCGAGCGGCGCTGAAACAGGCAGCCGACGGTGGCCGTAGCGTCGAACGGTCTGGTATCTTCGTACAGGCCGCAGACGGTCAAACGAGGCACGTCAGCCTGCTAGTCGAGCCCCGGCGTGAGCAGGGCACGGATACCGTATTTCTCGTCGTGTTCATTGAGGCGCAGGAGGTCCGGAAGGACACAAGCGACCCGGCAGCGGACTCCATCAGCGAGGCTGGTCCCCACCATCAACTTGAGACTGAGCTACGCGACACCCGCGAACAGCTACAGTCGATGACGGAAGAGCATGATACGGCGCTGGAGGAACTGAGGAGCGCTAACGAAGAACTGCACTCTGTCAACGAAGAGCAGCAATCCACCAACGAGGAGCTGGAAACCTCGAAGGAGGAAATCCAATCCATCAACGAGGAGCTGCAGACCGCCAACGGGCAGTTGGCCAGCAAAGTCGATGAACTCGACCGCAAGAACAGCGATCTGAGGAACTTGTTCGAGAGCACCCAAGTCGCGACGATCTTTCTCGATCCGTATTTGGTGATCCGCAATTTTACGCCGGCAATCGCTAACATTTACAATTTGATCCCGAGTGACCAGGGCCGGCCCCTGACCCATATTGTCAGCCGCCTACATTACGTGAATTTGCGCGAAGACTGTCAGCATGTGCTCCAGACCTTGGAGCCGTTAGAGCGCCGCGTCGTTACGCGACGACAATATCACGTATTACCTCATGCGGATCTTGCCGTATCGCACTCCGGACAGCAATGTGGACGGGATCATCGTCACCTTCGTCGATGTCACAAGTATCGCACAGGCGGAGCAGCATCAGCAGTTGTTGGTCGACGAACTCAATCACCGCGTCAAGAACATGCTGACGGTCGTCATCTCGATGGCAAGTCAGACGCTCAGACGCTCAGATACGCTTGAGGAATTCGAGAAGAGTTATATGGGCCGTGTCCATGCGCTATCTACCGCGTATTCGCTGCTGAGTAATGAGGGATGGCAGACCGTCTTGCTGAAGGCCCTGCTCGTCGAGGAACTACAACCGTTTTTCTCCCCAGATCACTCTAATATCGTTTTAGAAGGCCCCCACGTTCTGTTGGAGCCTCGAGCCGCTTTATCTCTTGGAATGGCAACTCACGAGCTGACGACGAACGCGGTCAAGCACGGCGCGTTGTCTGCACCGGAGGGAATTGTCCAGATTGCTTGGCACGTCGAGCAATCCCCGGGCGGCGAGATCCTTGTTTTGAACTGGAGCGAGGCGAACGGCCCGTCGGTGTTGCCGCCCACTCGCAAAGGATTCGGCATGACGTTGATCGAGCGCGGCCTCAAACAGGGCATGTCGGCGGAGGTCACCGTTGAATTTCACCCTGCGGGGGTGAAAGCAACCGTGCGGGCGCCCTTGTTGGCTGGAAGCCTAACGGAAGGCACAAGTTAAATGGCGAGTGGCCGAGACCTGGCGGGCGTGCGGGTCCTGGTCGTGGAGGATGAAATGCTGGTCTCGCTCCTGATCGAGGATGCGCTAACCGATAGCAAGTGCGTCATTGTAGGCCCTTATGATCGGGTTCCCCCAGCTCTTGAAGCTGCACGTTCACTGCCATTGGATGCCGCTCTTTTGGACGTCAACCTCGCTGGAACGATGGTGTATCCGGTGGCCGAAGTGCTTTCCGCGCGTGGCATCCCCTTCTTACTTCTATCGGGGTATGGGCCAGGAGCCGCGCCACCCGAGCATCCGTCATGGCCAGTTTGCGGTAAGCCGTTCAAAACCGAGCAGCTCATCGCGATGCTAGCCGAGCAGATCGCCTCGACATCACGTAATCGGCCCAATGAGAGCCGATCGTAAGACCCTTTCCCAAGGCCTGTTAAATCTTACGCTGTCGTGCGTCCAAAGCTGGGTCACTTTCCCTTCTGCTAGACCGGACGATTCAGAATGTATACACGGCAGGAAACCAATACGTGTCGCAGTTCCTCGGATAGCACCTCAAGTTCATCACGGGCCGCTCCTCCACTAATACCAAGTCCTGCTGATGTTGACTCAGGGAGGGGGATTCCCCGACGCGGTGTTGATGTGATTCATAAGTGGCGCACCGAGGAGGTTCGCCATGGGTCAGCCGATCGCGTTGAGGAAGGATTACAGTGCGACGCGGCTGCGTCGGATTTCCCGCGAGAGCGACGATGCGGGACAGGTTCGACGTCTATTGGCGCTGGCGATGATCTATGAAGGAGGCAGCCGCACAAAGGCGGCAGAAGCTGGCGGGGTCACCCTGCAAGTGGTGCGCGATTGGGTGCACCGGTTCAACCAGCATGGCCCTGAGGGTCTGATCGACCGCAAAGCCCCTGGTCAGCCATCACGACTGAACGACGAACATCGTGCTGCCCTGGTGGCCATGGTGGAGAACGGTCCGATCCCTGCGGTGCATGAGGTGGTTCGCTGGCGGATCATCGACCTCTGCCAGTGGCTCTGGGAGGAACACGAGATTACAGTGTCGAAGCAGACGCTGAGCCGCGAGCTGCGAGCGATGGGCTATCGCAAGTTGTCGGCTCGCCCACGTCATCACGCCCAGGCGCCGGGCGCCGTTGAGGCTTTCAAAAAAACTGGCCAGCGACAGTGGCGACGGTCGCGCGCCGGCGTGGCCTCGATGCAGGCGACATAGAGATCTGGTTCGGCGACGAAGCCAGGATCGGCCAGAAGAACAAGATTACCCGTCGCTGGGCGAGGCGTGGCAGCCGTCCGTCGGCCCCGTCTGACCAGCGGACTGTATCCACCTACATCTTTGGTGCCATCTGCCCCAAGGAAGGCAAGGCTGTCGGATTGATCTTGCCTTGGTGCAACACCGCGACGATGAACCTGCATCTCGCGGCGATCTCCGCCGATGTGGCTCCAGGGCGACACGCGGTGCTGTTGCTCGACCAGGCCGGTTGGCACCTCTCCCACAAGCTCGTGGTGCCGCACAACATCACCATCGTGCCGCTGCCGCCGAAGTGTCCCGAGCTGAACCCTCAGGAGAACGTCTGGCAGTTCATGCGCGACAACTGGCTGTCCAACCGCGTGTTCGACAGCGGCAATGCTCTGCTCGATCACTGTTGCGACGCTTGGAACAAACTGGAAGCTCAGCCGTGGACCATCATGTCCATCGGCATGCGCAATTGGGCACATCGGTTCTAATCAGTGAGCCTTGGTATAAGTCCTAAGTCCAGCAACTCCGAACTCAGCTGCGACCGTAGTTCCTCGAGCCACTGCTCGGTGGGTGTCGGCGCAGCGAGCGGTTGGGGTGTTGTCGCAGCAGGCGACGGGGATGAGGGCGTCCGGGAATGCGACTTCTGCCTCGACGTCGATCACCACCTCGGCCTGCTCGACAACATCCTTCGGCGCATAAAGCCGCAGCCATTCCGCAGTAAACTCAATCCGCACAGGCCCGCGGATGACATAGCGCAGCGGGTCTTCCGCATCACCTGCAACCGTCTGCTTCGCTTTGCCCCAGCTGATAGGGGACACCGCACCGCTAACGTTAGCTGATGTTGTGATCGGCCTTCCGCGCACACATCGCCAAATCCAGTCTGGCCATCATGTCAGCCAAGTCGTTTTGTATATCGGGTGGTTGCAGGTCTTTCAACACGAACAGCAGCGCCCTTAGCGTCTGCGCTGTTGCCACCAACAACGGGTTATGGTCGGCCATGCTACCTCCTAGCGGAGAGTTCCTCCGCCGCTGCTGCTTTACCTACCGCCATCGACAGCCGCACCAGCTCGCGCTCTTGGAACGCGACTGCGGCCGGCGCCTCGTCCAGTGTCATCTTGGCGACGGTGAGGCAAACGACGGTGTCGCCCTCCATCTGGCCGTGGAAGCGCCTCTGCGAAGCGCAACACGGCGCCGGAGCTTAACCTCGACATCCCCAACTAGCGCCACGGAAATATAGGACAGAGACTTCGCAATGGAGGGTCGTTGCGAAGATCCGCACGCGTTCCCCGTGTTCACCGCGGACGCACGAGTGTTCTATTCTCTCCCACCTCCTCGCCGAGTCAGCTGGCTCGCCCAGGTCAATATGAGGGAGCACGTCATGAGACATAGTAATTCGCAGGACTGCAACCGCGCGTCGTTGTCGCGGCGCGGAACGATTGGTGCACTGACGGTGGGCGCAGCCGCACTGGCGGCTGGGGCGCGGGCGGCGACGCCGGACATGGGGCCGGTTGCGCCGCCAAGTACGGTAACCACCCCACCACGCGATTTTAGCCCCAGCGGTGCGCCGACCACCTATTTCATGGATCCCGATATCATCACCATCGATCCAAGTTTCGACGCATTGCTGGCACCGACCAACGGGCTAAAACGGCTGTGGACCGGCGGCATTTGGCTGGAGGGACCGGCTTGGAGCGCCCAGGGCCGCTACCTCGTGTTCAGCGACATTCCGAACAACCGGCAGCTCCGCTGGCTCGAGGACGACGGGCGGGTCGGTGTATTCCGCACGCCGTCGAACCACAGCAACGGCAACACGTTCGACTTCCAGGGTCGCCAGATCTCCTGCGAGCACTTGGCGCGGCGGGTGGTCCGCTACGAGCATGATGGCACAGCTGACGTGATCGCCGACAATTTCGAGGGAAAGCGGCTCAATTCGCCTAACGACGTGGTGCCGCATCCGGATGGCAGCATCTGGTTCACCGATCCGCCCTATGGCGGCCAGTTTCACGAGGGTGAACCCGATGCCTCAGGCGGGGCGAGCAATCCCGATGGGCACTTCAATCCGCGGATCGGGCAGCCGGCTGGGTTCTCAGGGTTTAAACGCGAACTTCCGACAAACTGCTATCGCGTCGATCCGAGCGGCAAGATCGAGATCGTGGTGACCGAGGACCAGGTGCAGGACCCGAACGGCATTCTGTTCTCGCCCGACTATAAGAAGCTCTACGTGATCAGCACGGGCAAGGGACCGGGAGACAAGGGGCCCGGCGGCAAGAACGATATCTCGGTGTTCGAAGTGGGTCCCGGCAACAAGCTAGCAAATCAGAGGCTGTTCACGGATTGCATGGTAGACGGCATCAAGTGCGGTCCGGACGGCATGCGCTGCGACGTGGACGGCAATGTGTGGGTTTCGAGCAATGCTGGACGCAATGTGGGCTACAGCGGCGTAACGGTGTGGAACCCGGACGGGAAGCTGATCGGTCGGATCCGGATACCCGAGGTGGTTGCGAACATTAGCTTCGGCGGTCCAAAGCGGAACCGGCTGTTCATGGCCGGCAGCCAGTCTCTGTATGCGCTTTATACGAACACCCAGGGGGCGGCACCGGGTTGACAGCGGCGAGCCCTGACGGGGCAGGCCATCGGCAATGGACATTGCAGTCAGCGCGGGATCACCGCTTTTCCAACCGTCGGAGACCCGTCCTGGAGGCGGGACCGGTGATCGCTAATTAGGGCTGGCGGGACTCCCTTTGCCGGGTCTTTCTCGTCGCATTGGCCGCGCGGGCCGGAAGCCGCGGCTGAAGTCGGCCCGGTCGCGGCCGCGGTTGCGATTTAAAACCGCCGCGAGCGAGGTCGAAACTGCTGGAGTGACTTATGAATGACGAACCAGCATCTGGGCCCCGGATCGACGGTGCCGTGATCCCGCAGGATCAGGGTAAGGCCGAGCAGGTCGCGAGTATTATTCTCGAGGCGGCCCGTGCGGATGTCGGACTGTTGCGTGCGGAGATGACCGGGATCCGAAGCGTCACCACGGCCATCCAGGCCGAACTCATGCTGCTGGCCAACAAAGCGGATGTGCTGAGGGCGCACGCCGACCTGCAGGCGAGGATCGAGCGGGTGGAGAGTTCTGCTGGCCAACAAGGCGGATGTGCTGGGGGCGCACGCCGACCTGCAGGCGAGGATCGAGCGGGTGGAGAGGCGGCTGTTGATGGGCTTCGGAGTACTCGCTGGGATGCTGGCAGCTTTGGTCGTTGCAGCGCTGCGATACTTGCCGACAGTCGGACATAGCTGACGAGCACGAGAATTTGTCAGAAAACCCGGGCCCAAACGAATAGTCGGGGTGGTGAACTAAGATTAGGCAGGATCGACGCAGAACACGCCACTGTCGAGGAGGGCCGCATGTGGCGCGTCGTGGTTCCAGCTCTGGCCATGATGGCAGCGCTGATCACACCGTTCGCCGGAGTTTTGGGTGACCTGAAATCTTTGCCTGGTCTGTCCGACCGGGCGATCGCGATGATCGGTGGCACAGAACCGAGGCACGGTCCTCCGTCGGCCACGCAGGGTCCGCGCACTGCGGGTTTGACTTACTTGCTCGATGTCATGAACGAGTTGCTGGCATTCAATCTCAGCTATACAAATGAAACTACCGAGAGTGCAGAGCTTGGTTTTGCCTCCAACGCGGTGGTCCACAAACGTATTGCCTTACAGGGGCATCCCGTAATAGGATTATGAAAGAGAAATCCCTGAGAAAAATCTAATGACCACAGCGGTTCGCAAACGTTCGTTTATGAAAGACATCACGCAACGGACCGCAGGCGCTGTATTCGGCTACTGCCGCGTCTCCCGCAATGATCAGAACCTGTCGCAGCAGCGTGCCGCCCTGCGCAGCGCCGGGTGCACTCGCCTGTTCGAGGAGAAGGCGTCTGGCGGACGTTGGGACCGTCCCCAGCTGCAGCGGTTGCTGGACCACCTCCGGACAGGCGACGTGGTGGTAGTGTGGAAACTCGACCGGCTGTCTCGGTCGCTGAAGGACTTGCTGCACGTCATGGAGAAGATCGGCGAGGCCGGTGCCGGCTTTCGCTCGATCACCGAGCAGATCGACACCACCACGCCGGCAGGGCGGATGATGATGCAGATGGTGGGTTCCTTTGCCGAATTCGAACGCGCCATGATCCGCGAGCGAACCTCTGCTGGCCTCGCGGCAGCCAGGGCCGAGGGCCGCATCGGCGGCCGCCGCAAGAAGTTGGACGACACCAAGCGCCGCGAGATCGCCGAAGCAGTGATCTCAGGAAGGAAGACTGCGGCACAGATGGCGCGGATGTTTGGCGTCTCGCCGCCGACTGTCTCGCGCATCATCGCGGCCCATCTGGCGGAAGGAGAGCGCCCCTAGTTTTGGGAAGCTATGCACGCGCGTGGAGGCGGACGGCAATGTCAGTGGCGCGGACGAATGTGCTGGCTGAGATATTCACGCGACCGTGGCGTCTATGCCGGGAACTGCATCCGAGTTTTTCTGTTACAAAACGGCGATTTCGAAAGGGAACAGATCTGTGAGACTATTCCTCTTACTCCCAAGAGTTCTTGGGCCTCGCGGCTTGCGTCCACACCGAAACCGTCAAGGAAACCCCTCCACCCCGAGCGACAGTGGTCACGCCGGGAGCGCCCGCCGCTACGGTCATACAGACGCCATAAAAGGTCTTGCTTGCTCGGCAGGTTTGGGTGGAGCGCGGGTGGCACTACTCCTGCCGGATGTGGACCAGCGCTGTTTGCAATGGCGTCGGCGAGACTTTGATCAATCCCGAGAACGGTTGGTCCATTTGGATTATGAGAAACATGGCGCCACCGATTGAAGCAGCGCAGAGGATGAAGGTGATCATGACGAGCGGGTTGCGCGGCGCATTATAGCCAAAGCTCGCGAAGACCAGCGCTAGCCAGATCACCAGCACGGTCACGAGCGGAACGTTGAGTGAAGTGGTTGCCTCCTCGACCAACGTCCAGCGTAGTTCGATCACCCGGCGGACCTGATTTTCCATCTCGTCGCTGAGGGCACGTTGTGTTGAGGTTTCTGGCGCGAGTGCCAGGACGGCGTTCTGCAGCTGAAGTAGCAACTGCTCAGCTTGCGGATCATCCACCAGCTCCGACCTATTGTCACTCGGCCATGTCCCAGCAAGCGCCTGCTCCACATATCTAGGGATAAGGGCCCGAGCCGCATCCCCCTGAGGTCCATAAGTACGGAGCGTTCGATCGAGCAACACAATCTGCGTAGCGAAATGCTTCAGATCGCGTGCGGCTGTATCGAAGGTACCTTTGGCGGATGTAATGAGCAAACCAAGCAACAGCGCGCTTAGGATGACGACCATCCCGACGCCAACTTTTACCGCATCCTGCGTCTCCTTGCTCAACTGATGATCCGGTAGGCGCGGGCAAAGATACAAGGCAGTCAATGCGGTGATTGAGAGCAGAGCGAAGAGCGCCAAGCCGAGGACGATACTGATCATGTAACCCACACGATTGCCATGTTTTCCTCAGGAAAACCAAGGCGAGATAAGGACGATCCGCGGCGACAATATCTTTCGGTAGATGACGATGCAGGCGCTGATAACCTGCAGACGGTGAAATAACCCAGCATCCCGACTAAATGGCACTCATACCTAAGCGCCCAGCAGCCGCAAGGCCCAAGAGAACGCCCGATGCGTGCATGGCATTACCCAGCAGACCAGACTTCAGGCCATCTAAGACAGCCCGGATATCAAGAACCTCGACTGTTAGCCCGCTCTCACCAGCATCAAGCCTTTGTAGACCATTGTACGCAGCATCATGTGCCAAAAAGAAATGAACACGGTTTGAGTGAGTTGCTGGATTTGGATGCAAGCTGGTCACCAAGTCCCAGCGCCGAGCAGTGAACCCAGTTTCCTCTTCGAGTTCCCGACGTGCGGCCTGTTCCACGGTGATATCGTTCGGGTCAACGGCGCCTCCTGGCAGTTCCAGAAAGAACTCGCCTGCTGCATGGCGGTACTGCCGGACTAACACTATGCGACCAAACTCGGCTATAGCCACCACGTGAACCCAGTCGGGGTAGGACAGCACGTAGTAGGGGCTGATCTCGATCCCTGCCGGCGCGACACAGTGATCCGCCCGCAGGTGAATCCACTGATCCTTCAGCAGTGTATCAGACCGAGTGACGCGCCATTTCTGTTCCATAGCCGCCTCAATTCTTACCAGTGACCGCTCGGCCGCCTTCCGCACCTCGGTGTGGTGCGCGCGAGCGAACGTCAACCTGCGCTGGTCACAGATCGACCTCGATCAAGGTGTGCTGCACGTGCCGTGAGTCAAGGGTAGCAATGACAGTGCGTATAGCGACCGTGACGACCTTCGGAATCTGCGCAAGCTACGGCAATCCATCGCAGGGTTATGCGTTTTCGAGACAGAGTGCGGCGGCCCCGTGAGCGTGGATGCTACGATACATCGTCCGCGAAGCTGGCAAGTCGTCCGCGAAGCTGGCAACAGTGCAAAGCTGCTGGACGCCTGGTCCGGTGGCTATATCGGTTGCTTGGCACGCAAGCTGGAACGGCAAGGCGGCCGCTCTGGGCAACTTTCTGAAGGTGACCGATAGCGGCGGCAACACGACACTCAGTATTGCACCGACGGGTAGTGGCGCGAGCACCGCATCGCCGCCCTAAACTGGAGCCGGATTTTCAATTTCGACCTATTCGGTAATCTCCTCGTCGGAACCCGGCGTGAAGTCTCCGGGGCCGCCGCCGTCGCCAGATCATCCCGCTGCTGAGTTTGTGCAAAGCTGAAGAAAGCAAAATCTTTTGGCGGAAGTTCGCAACTTGCTCGCCTACAATCCATTGCAGCAGTCGCCGACTGAGGGGAAGAGGTGGCTATGCCTCGCATCCAAACAGTCTGGCGCAGCCCACTTGCCGTAACTGCCGTATTCAGCGGGGTTCTCATCGGTCTCGTGTTGTATGGGATCGCGGTCGTTTGGGCGCTTCTTGCGCCCTTCGTATGCGGCAACGGCGACGACAGAGGAAGTCACGACTACGCTTCTGATAAGCGCCACGGGGCCTGACGGTCCTTCATCGACAGAACGGCTGGCCCGTCGCTGGCTGCTTAAGCCGAACGACCTGACGGTGGCCGCCGATATAGCGGCTAGGCCAGATCGTCTCAGGCGGCACGCCGATGGCCTCCGCAATGATTTCCTGCATCGCGGGCCACGGTCGCTTCAATGCCTTGCAGGCAGCGGTTGGATGATAACCATGCTTGATGGACAGTGCCTTGAAGGTATACCCCCGCTTCTTCCACATTGCCGCGAGGACGTCGGCTGGATGCCAGTCGGTCATCAGTGATCCCTGTTAGGCGCCCGTCGGGCCTGCCAGGACGGCACTGCGGATCTGGCGCGCAGAGAACGGGTAATAGTTCTATGCCACCCGCTGCAGCCCCTTCCTAAGCAGGCTGCAGCGAGTCTCCAATGTCGTTAACCCCGCTGGGAGGCGAGTGCCGTGGCGATCCGGCCTCGTGCTTCCAGTCAAGTCCTCCTCGCCGGTCGGGCTTATGATAGCAACGCGCTGCTTGGCGTGTAGAACCAGCTGAAGAGTGATTGGGCGACGCGGGAGCAAAATCACAGGCGGTTTCGATCCGCACTCGAGCCGCGCGCTGAACATCCGGCGCCCGACGGGCTTACAAGGCCGAGAGGTGTAGTGTCTGCTGGGAAATTTAACAATTTCCCGAATCTTACGTCCCGCTCAGCAGCCTCATTGTGGCATTCCACCGATGGCCTCACCAATGGGGTGTCTGCGTTCCGTAATTCCCACTATAGGGATTGTAGTTTCCCCGCGTTCCATAGTTGTCTGTACTGCGTACTGTTCGGGTTTGTCTGATAATGAGGCTGGACGTAGGTGCCGTTTCCGTTCGTATAACCCTGGACCGAGTGGGATGACGGATTAGACCCGTACCCGTATATGCTCTGTGCCCAAGCAGCGGAATTGAGTGTTAGCGTGATCAAGGACGCTGCAAGTATTGCCTTCATAATCCAAATCTCCTGGTGGACCTGGAGTTAGGTCATCCCCGGGCGGCGGGTCAACATTATAATTTCGCTTGCGGATGGGCTGATCGACGTGGGCGGTATAGCATATGATCAAGATTGGGCGGACGACGAGGAGGTGATCGATGGCGGTGAGGAAGTAGCAGCGCGCGAACGGCCTACACAAGGACGTCCTGAGCCAAAGCATGTACCGCTGCCCGCCCCTGCAGCGTCGTCGGCACCGGTATCGGCGAGCGCAGCAGAGGGCCGAGTGGCTCGCCGAATTCAACCGCGGCGGTCGCGACTATCGGTGATGCGGTGCATGTTGCGGCGGGACCGATCAATCCGCCGGGGGTATTTCGATTTCCGGAAGCTCGACCTGAATATCCTCAAGACCGTCCGCCAATGTGCCCCACGCCGTGATGATCTCGGCGACTGATTGTCCCACCATGCCTTCCTGCCAACGTTCCGACCGCGCGTCCCAGGCGGCTTGCCACTCTGTCTCAATAGCTCGGATAAGCTCGCGAAGTGGGCCAAGCGCTTCGTTGTAGGTAGCTACTGCCGCCATCAGTGCGGTTGCCGGCTTCTGAGTACGTTTGATCGCCACCAGGACCTTTTGGCTGTCAGCTTTGCTAAGTTGGAACCTTTGCATCTGCTTTCCTCCGGAAGACGAAAGTCACCGCTGCGCCTCGGTCATGCCAACCCGCCCAATCACGCCGCCAGACGGTCAGTTCCCGAAGAGGATCGTGTGATGCTGCCAGCGCACGTGCCGCTGCCGTCCTGGTGTGTCCACGTTCCAGGACGGCATCCGGCAGGCGGCCTCTGTTGTATGCCAGGGGAGACAAAGGCCGCCCAAGAGGGCTTGTGACGCCCGTAACGTGCGCGGTGAATGGGAGTTGCACAGGACGATTACGTGCTCATGCACGACCGTGAGATCGGCAGAGGCCGAAGGTACCGTCCTGGATGGGGACCCAGGACGGCGCCCCGCGACAAACTGCCCCTGTGGTCCTACTACAGCGCCGCGTTGCATCCGCGTTGCGGTTTACATCGCCGAATGTGCCCGCGGCAGTCGCAACTATGCCCGCTAGCACCGACGCAGACTTTCGTGGACTTGCCCTTGTTAGCTCGTCCACGGCGAAAGTGGGTAGTATGCGCCGGCTAGGGTGAGTGCACCCCACGCCACCAGCGCGGCACCCGTCACGCGGCTCATGCGGCTGCCCCAGGGTAAGCTCTTCTCCATCAGCACAAGAAGCGCCAGGGCGGCTACCCACACCAGGTTCATCAACCCGCCGACAAATAACAGTGTCATCAGTGTCCAGCAGCAACCGAGGCAAAAGAAGCCGTGTCGTACCCCGTTGGACACAGCCCCCAATGCGCCGTGACGCCAATGTTGGGTCAGGAACGCCATTGGCGAGCGGCAATGCCGCAGGCAAGCCTGCTTCAACGGAGTCCATTGGTAGGCACCCGCTGCAATCAGCACGATGCCGGCAAGCGCGGCGCTGCGGGCCGCCATCGCCCCCGACAATAGCCCGGCTTTATCCAAGCTCCACTGCAACAGAGTTACGACCAGGCTGAACCCGATCCAGACCAGCACATAGCCAAGGGTGAACAGGCTCGCCGATGGCATGCTGCGGCCACGCGCCAGCGCAGCCACCAGCAGGATGGTGGGTGCAGCACTCGGCAGCATCATCGCCGTCATCATAACGGCCCACATGAGAAAGATCAGTGCTGCGTAAGTTGGCGTCCAGGGCGGCGCCATCAACATGATCTGGCCGCCGCCCATGTCCATCGTATCCATTGTGATGCCGGCGCCGAGCATCAGGTACCCCCACGCCAGCACGATCACAGCGACGAGACAGACGATTACCGCCGCGCGGTCCCGTCGAAGCAGCGCGTGCAACATGCGTGCCTTCAGCGTCTAGTTTAGCCGCCCCTTATTGCTGAGATGGATGTGTGCGAACTGGCCATATGTTGCCTTTAGGTCGAGAGCGACCGCACCGGTCGTCTTGCTTGTACCGCTGCCGATTTCAGCCAAGCGGAACTCGAAGCTTTCAGGGAAGTCGATGCGCACGCGGTGCTCGGCGCTGGTAATCGGGTTCTTAATTGGCTCACCCGAGGATTGCACCATACCAGGGACCTCGAGCCGCGCGCTCCGCGCATCAACATCAACTTCGAAGTTGATTGGCTTAAACAGAGGTGGGTGTTTGGTCGGCGACATAGCACCAAATACCCACCACACCGTGGCCATATCGTCCGTCTCTTCGCCCGATAGGATTTTCACCAGCGCCTCGCGCTGACGGTCATCGGCGCGCTCATCGATGATGAGTTGCATTGTGCCGTTACCCTCATGGACCGGGCCCGGCCAGTGCCAAAGCGCGGCGGCGCGTAAGCCGTTCAGTTGAACGTCGCCGAAATGTCCTTGGCTGATCTGATAACCGGCGACCGCTTCGCAGAAACCCTTGTCCGGCAGCGCGTTAAACTGACAACCGCAGCCGTAAGCGCAGTTGCAATTGACAAACTCGGTTGCTTGCACAACCCATTCTACCGTCATCGTGTCGCTCCCTGTGTTTTTCTTCTCGTGAAGAAATTACTAGCGCGGTAGACGAAGAACCGGCAAGCACTCCGGGCACAGGCTCTGCCAAGCCAGTGGCTCGCCGAACCGCGGCAGTAGCGACTATCGGTAGAGGCCCCGATAAGCCTCGCGATCATTGGGCGGGAGGTCAACTCTAGCCGCTCGGTTTTTTTCCTGCTGAGCCGTCTCGGTGGCTTAGGATGGCCACGTTTGGCGGTGCCGGTTATAATTTCCGCATGCTGTCTCAGCAGTCGAGCCAGCTTCCAGCCAAAGCCTGAGCCACATAGACGCCAGTCGTAGGGAGCGCCAACACGAACGCAAGCAATGACAGTCCAAGTGACGCCAATTGTATTTTCAGCATTGCCGCCTCCGTCCTCTCCGCCTTGGAACGCATTGCGCTAGGGCGAGCGTGCTGACCGCATGAACGACGACCGGGAACCAGCGAGACCGGCGGTGATGAGAAGGCCCAGAAGCTATCCATACCACCCTCCAGAGGAGGACTGTTCCATTATCCGACTGTAGCGGTATCAGAACGGCAGTCAAGCAGATGACAACAGCAAATTACAAAAGGGATGCGTGATGCGCGCCGGTGACCCGGTCACCGTCCTGGTTCGGGGATCCAGGACGGCTTCGACGACGGAGAGGCGGCCCCCGACGAAGATACGGGGGCAAGGGGCCGCCGCGTGAAACTGCCCCTGGGGTGCTGCTAAAGCGCCGGGCATTGCATCCACGTTGCGGTTCACCGCACTCCGACCACAGACCGTCAAACAGCCCCACGTTCCATGAAGCAATCCCGCAGCAGCCGCACCGTCTCGATCGCTACGTCAGCGCGCTGCTCCGGCGGCACGCCCTCTACCACGGTCGTCACGATGCCTTCGACCAAGGTGCCTAGGACAACGCAGGGGTCCGCTCCGCTCGCGTTTACCAGTCGTGTCACCGAGGTCAGCACCTCCACGCAGTCGGACTGCATCTGCGTTTTCGTTACGATATCGCGGATCATCGCATCCAGTGCGGAGAAGCGTTGGGTCATTCGCCAGCACCCTAAATTTGCAACTATCGCGTGCTTCTTGTCTCGTCCGCAGGATGATGTCCAGTCCGATCGACAGCCGTTCTCACGCGGCCTACCTTGCTAACCGGGCAAGGAAACCAAGTTATGATGGATAGGCGTGCCTTCTCGGGCGCTGTTCTAGCGTGTGCTGCTACCACTCTCGTATCAACGGGTGGCACCGCAGCGCCGGCGACCCCGGTCAAGGCGGGGAACGTGGTGTTTGTGCATGGTCTCTTCGCCGATGGCTCTTGCTGGACGGAAGTGATCGCGCGCTTGCAAGCCCGCGGGATCAACTGCACCTCGGTGCAGAATCCGCTGACAACCCTGCCGGAAGCCGTTGCCTCCGCACGGATGGTGTTGGATCGGCAGGACGGTCCCACTGTGTTTGTTGGCCACTCGTTTTCCGATATGATTCTTACCGACGCTGGCGTGCATTCAAAAGTATCCGCGCTGGTGTATGTCGCAGCCCGTGCACCTGATGCTGGCGAGGACTACACTGCTCTAGCCCAAAAGTTTCCGACGCCGCCCGCAAGCGCTGGCATCGTCTTCGATCACGACCAGGGGCGCCTTACCGAAGCGGCGTTTCTCCGCGATTTTGCGGGCGACCTGCCTGAGGCGAAGGCGAAGGTTCTTTATGCTGTCCAGGAGCCTTTCCACAAAGAGCTGTTGACCGGCAAGACAACCCATGCGGCATGGCGCCAGAAGCCAAGCTTTTATGCAGTCTCGACCGAGGACAGAACGATCAATCCCGACCTTGAGCGATTTATGGCGAAGAGGATGGGCGCCAAAACCATCGAGGTGAAGGCAAGTCACCTATCCCTGATATCGCAGCCCGACGTGATTTCGCAGTTGATCCTGGAGGCGGCCGGCCAAACCGCGTGACGATGTCCGTTGATTTGGTTCTGCTGTTTGGCCGATTGGATGACCCTGCCGATTATGGAAGCGCGGTCACGCTCGCCTGCGCTTTAGCCTAAGTTAGCGCCAGCAAACGCTGGCGGTCCATTACCCGATGTGGATACGGCGCCTCAGCCACTACCACGGGCACACGCGCGATCGGGGGATGCGGCATTCTCGTGGCTGTCGGAATTCAATCGCAGGGACGCATATCGCTAAACGTCTCGTGGGATGTCATAGTTCCAATTGATCCACGTGAAGCGGTTAATCGGCGTTGGCAGTTCGTCGGAAGTCGCCGCACACTATGAAGCGCCCTTGCGACGAACACCTGGCATCGGGCCGAGCAACCGTTCCGCTCCCCCAGGGATGAGCCAGCCGGATCGTCGCAGGCGCTCAGATGCTCGACTATGCCCCGCACGCAACTTTAGGTTCGTCCAAGGGCTGACGCAGGCGCAGATCGACGAGGGCGTTGGGACGCCGAAACCAAGCTCCTGGGGCTGACCCGGCCGTCGGCGCACTGGGCGGCGCCTGAGCGGTGCGGCTGTCTTAGCCCATCGAGCGCCGCCATCGCGCGGTTGCAATTTGGCCCGATTATACCGTGGCTCCGGTTAAATTTTTTGCTTCCGGGACTCGGTCAAATTTGGCCACTCTGCGTCGCATGACAAATCCGGGACTTGCGCTGCCATGCAGAATGGCAGCAGCGGGCGCCCGATGGGCGTCCGGACGGACGATGAGACCGAAGGCCAGCCCGGAGTTTCTGAGCTGCGTTGCGGTCCCGCATGCTTGGTGCCCGGCACTCGCACGACGGCCTCGCAGATGAGAACCGACTTGGCGGCAGCCATTGCGGAGATCAGAGAGCTGTACGAGCGCGAGAGCGCCGGACTGGTGGAGCAGGTCGGCGCGCCGGCACGCGAGCCCGACTCGCCGCGCCAGCAGGCAGATAACGCGGCACCTGAGATCGAATTTAAGCGGACTGAGGTTGAAGGTGCAGAGGCCCGTGCAGCACGAGCCGTAGCGGCTTTGGCCGCCGAGCATGAGACACGGTTGGCGGTTGAGGTCGAGCTGCACCGGCTGCGCGAAGAGGTCGAGGGCGAGCGGGAACGAACGCGCGAGGCGGTCCAGCAAGCCCAGGTCTCGGCCGAGCAGTGGCAACGGGCCGAGGCCGAGGTGGTACAGCTCCGTCGCGAAATCTGGGAGCGACATCATTACGCCGAACAGGAGCATGCGCGGCTTGTGGAGGAGGCCAATGGACTGGAAGAGCGGTTCGCGGCCTCTGAACTGGAAGCGGAGCAGTTGCGGCAGGCGGAGGTCGCCGGGGGGTTGTTCGGGCGTTGGCCCCGCCTGTCGGCGACCAGTTTGGCAGTATTAGGGATAGGGGTCGGAGTCCTGGCTACGTGGCTGCGGGACTCTTTCCCCGAGCCAGGGCCTCAACCGCCAGCGGTAAGCGCGGGTGCTGAACAGCCCCGAACGTTCGCGGCCACACCCAACGCGCCGCAAGCGGCGCCTGACTTCACTGCGGACCAGGGCAGAGGCGACAATTTCCAATCTGGATCTCAGACAGCTGGACACCCGCAGCGACCGGTCCTGACCACGCCGATACAAAGCAAGGTGCTGGAGGAGAAATTTGCCCCGCAGACCGCTGTTCCTGCGGATGCTTTGCGGCGAAAAGATGCCGCCCAAGAGAACGCCCCGGCGAAGGTCGAGCCGCAACAGCTCGAGGCGCCCCCTAAAGTCGAAAATATGGCGCTTTCACTCGAATCGATCACCCCGCCGGTCTCTAGTCTATCAACCACCTCAACCAGTCTGACAAAGGAAATTACGTCGAAAAGAAACATACTAACTGACGCAGTTGCTGTGCATATTTCCATTCACTACCGGCAAGGCTCTTCCTCTGCGCATTCGACTGCGGAGCGAGTTGCCACATGGATTGCGTCCTCCGGCTTCGGCGCTTCCCAGCTCCTCCGCACGCAACGGGCACAGCAGGAGCAGGTCGTCCGCTACTTCTTCACCGAAGACGCTGAAGCTGCGGGCCGAATTGTCGGACAACTGCTGAAGAGGGGTGGCAGATGGCGAGCTGAGGATCGCACTCATGACAGGCATAAACCACCGGCGGGAAGCATACAGGTTTGGCCATCTCAAGTTCCATAAATGGGAAGGGGCGCTATACGTCGCGGGAGACTGACACATCAAAAGCGCGACGCAGGGAATGGCTCTTCTTGCGCTCCGCCACGATCGCCGCCCGCACGGCATCAACAGGCGATCGGATCAGACCCTCGTGCAGAACAGACACGATCCGACGCGCCTCGCTGCCCGCGATGGGTGAATACCAAGAGTAGGCGCGTCTAGCTTCTGGATTGCCCTCAATGGCAAAGATGTAGACGTTCCCCTCCCAAGCCAACTTTCCTCGGAATATCTCGCGAACGAGCACTGACTGGACCAGGGTTGCGCGGCAGGAGTGAGACAATTCCACCAAACGCTGTAGCTGCTCGCTGTTGCAGGCCTCCACAACCGCCTCCATGAGCAATAGGGGGTTAGAACGACGCCTGGGATCGGTCGCTTCAGGCGCCGGCGCTCGAATGGGTCGAACCGATGACGTAGTGTGTGTCCAATGAACCGCGGAGCTGCCGGCGCCCGCTCGCTCAACATCGAACTACAGGCCACGCTGAATCCCGCTGGAGGTCGTAAGGTGGAGCGGTTCGGCTGGACGTTTGCACCCGGTGACAAGGTCATGCAGATCGAAAATGACTACGATAAGGAGGTCTACAATGGTGACATCGGATATATCGACGATGTCGATCCCGACGCCGGCGACCTGACCGCGCGATTCGACGGCCGCTCCGTTACCTACGGCTTTGGAGAGCTGGACACACTCGTGCCAGCCTATGCCGCGACGATCCACAAGAGCCAAGGCTCTGAATACCCAGCGGTCGTCATCCCGATCATGACCCAGCACTACACGATGCTGCAGCGTAACCTGCTCTACACTGGCGTGACGCGGGGAAAACGTCTGGTTGTACTGGTTGGTCAGAGAAAAGCAGTCGCCATAGCCGTGCGCAATGTGTCGGGACGTCGGCGCTGGTCGAAGCTGAAGGAGTGGCTGGGTGCCACGGTGATGGCAGGGACGGGAACCGATCACGTGAGGGGTGCGCGGTGGTAGCTCCCGGCATGCTGCAGAACCCGTCCGTCAAGGCGTGGTTAGCGGGTGTCGAGCCAGCCTGGACGCTGCTGGATCAAGCCAGCTTCGCGGCGCTGCATGAGCCCCCATCTCCGATGGGGGGTCCCATTCGGCTTGCCACTGACCTTACTCAAGAAGAGATCCGGCAATCGGCCGTCGCACGTAGCGCATTGATCGTCCTGCGGGCTGCCGCGACAGCCGCCGGACTAAAGATGACGGCCGCAGGTAACCTGTCGCGTGCCGTTGTTGCGGAAATGCGCGATCTCCTCACGTGGCCAGACTATGACAAAGCCGAAGCTTTTCAATTCCACAGGGTCATAAACGAGCCAGACTTTCTGCCCCTCTATTTTGTTCGCACATTGGTACAAGCAGGCACACTTTTGCGTAAGCGGAAGGGGCACCTCAAGGTAACGCCGGCAGGACGACGGATGATGGAGGAGCCGAACATGCCGGCCGCTGCAGGCGTTACTGTTCCACATCACCATGTGGCATCTCGACCTCAGCTATCTTGGTCGAGGCCTGCATCATGGATGGCCACAACAAGACGCGGGAGTAGTGCTCTGGTCTTTGTCCGTCGCTGCGACCGACTGGCAGACGCCTGAGCGTCTGTCGCGCTTATGCACGATCCCCATCAACGGGGTGCTGGCCCAGGCATGGGACACGGGTTCCTATGCGATGGAGGCGCAGATGCTTCGGCCTCTTCTGTGGTTTGGACTCCTCGAACATAGGGAGGAGAACACCGACAGTGGTCGCTTTGGCAGACGTCATCTCTATCGCAAATCTAGTTTGTTCGATCGCTTCATGTCTTTTGAGGTGACGCTAGAGAATGCCAGCGGACCACGACACTGAACCGAATCGGTCCATTGTGCCTCGCTCGCGGTGGCAGAACGCCATTTCGAGCGACTGCATTCGGTTCAAACTATGAGCGTCGCCTTCGGTCAAGGCGCCCATCGCCGACCGGCCGATGGTATCTCGAGGCACCCTTCGTCTCGATCACGCGTCGACTGATGAAGGCGCTGTTGACAATGAAGTCGAGCTCCTCGCCATCCTGATCCAAGTCCAGGCGGGCAGGGATGTTGCGCGACGCTTGATGCGCAAGCTGCTGAAGCGCCAGGGCCTGTTTGCCCAGGTCAATCGTCAACTGGACCGCGGCGGGCAGCCGGCGCAACGGCTATCCCATGCGGCTCCTCTGTCGGCTATAGGACCAAGGTGTTTAGGAGTTCCGTCTATTGTCGGGGCAGTGGTGAGCAGGCGGCCGCCGCTGCGCGCGCCAACACGATCATGCGGCGGGCTGCTACTCCCGCGCCGGCGAGTTCCCCTGCCAAGTGTCGCAGCAACGGGTGCGACACCATCGCATGAGTGGCGGCGTTCACGGCGATCTCCGCGGCGGCAACCGTTGCCGCGGCTAAGGCCGTTCGCCGTAGCAATGCCACGGTCCCCAGCACTCCTGGCCGCATCCCATGCAATGTGGCGACTTGCCGTATCAGCCGCACACCGCACCAGCCAACGGCCAGCACATCCAATGCAGGCGAAGGGGTCGCCGCAACGATCGCGACGCTCTGTAGAGCGGCGGTCCGTCCGAGCACATCCGTCGCCTCACAAAGGGTTTGCACCGGCCCCGAACGCAGGAGAGCAAGCACAGCTTCCGGAGTGTCAGCTGCCGCGAGAGATTGTAAGATTGCTGAGTGCTGTGGTAGCCCTTGCAACCAACGCACTGCCGCCCGCTGAACCCTATCCGTCTCGCCACTGGCCAACTCATCGCGGAGCTGGTCGACCCTTCGCAGCGTTGCGAGGCCACGCAGTTCGCGGCCGATGCCAAGCCCCATCAGGCCGAACCCAATCAAGAGAACAATTAAGCCTACCCAGGCCAATGCTCGCCAGCGGTCGAATAGCGCACTTACAAGCCATGCACCCCAAAGCGCAGGTATGCCGAGCCCAAGAGTCGCTGCTCCAATTAGCGCTGGCGACCACGCGCGGCTGAGCGGCTCCGCCACAGGCATATCTGGTGCCACACCTTCCAGACGAGGCGCTGTCTCGGGCTCGAGCAACAGAAACGGTTCCGGCGTAGTGTCCATCAAAGAATGTCCGTCAACAGAAACGCTAGCAGCGCATCCACCCCCAGTTGAGGAATACCACCACGACCCGCTTCAGGCAGGCGCATCGGCTCGAACTCAGGCAAGGCGAGGAAGCGGTGCTGCCAAAACGAGTCATCGGGCAAGCCGTCAGGAACTTCACCCGGATAGAAGCGCGCAGGTCGAGGCTCTCCAATGATGCGGCCGCGGACGGCTGAAACCGGTCGGCCGGCCAGCGTTTCAACCACATCCTCAGTGCACCGAACGGAGGCAATCGAGAATACGGCGGACGTCGCCTCGCCGTGTGGCACACCGGTGATGCGTCGCATGAGAGCTGCGAGATTCCCACGCTGACGCGCAGCAACGTGGTCAGCTTTGGTGGCCGCAAAGGCGACCCGTCTGATTGAACTCGGTGGCAGCCTCAGTTGGGCAAAGGCGGCCAGATAATCTTTCCAGGAGCGCTCCCAACGTAATGCACCGGCCGCGGCAGTGAGCGCCAATTGCGTATCGGCGAACGCCGCCTGGCCTTGATGCAGGGCCGATAGAAGGTCGGCAAGGACCACAAGCGAATCGAGGTCAGCGAACATCGGTGACATCAGATCGCTCCGGACCGCGTTCACATACGCGCCGAAGCGGGCCTGCATCAGCTTTGCAAGGGGGCTTTGGCCGGGCAATGGGAAGAACTGCATCCAGGGTGGCTGGGGACCTGGGGACGGCATCAGGAATTGTCCAGGCTGCAGGAAAACCAATCCAAGCTCATCACGCATCCGCTGCAGGACCTTGGTGTAAAGCCGATGCCCGGTCAAGCAGAGCGTCTCACCTGCCGCCACACCGGCAGGCAAGCCATGCACGAAGCCAAGAAACGCACGTGGCAATTCTGCCGTCTTCAATGCCTCGAGCCGGCGCAGGGTTGCCTCCGACCAGTTTGTAAAGTCCTGACTTAACAGAGGTAGATCGAGAAGCCACTCGCCGGGGTAGTCTAAGAATTCGAGGCGCCGACGCTGCGGACCAAGGGGGGCAAGCAAACCCACCTTTGGCACGTCGACATCAAGTGCGAGCAGCGAGACTGCAGTTGTCCGTGCAGGCCAACGTGGTGGATCAGCGGCGAGCGCGGCCGTGTGGGGTTCGATTTCGAATCTGGGGATGTCAGACGCTTGCGCCGGTGCGATCGCTACGGAAAGCCTTCGTCCTCGGAGCCGATCGGATAACGTCGGCAAAGCCAGGCGGCCAGACGACAAGGCGAGCAAGTTGGCCGCGATCGAGGTGAGCAAGGCGGTTTTGCCCGCCCTTGCCAACCCTGTGATACCAACGCGGGTAGTACCGCGAAGCTGCAGCACGTCTGCAGCAAGGCGACTGGCGCTACGGACCACTGGGATCATTCAAGCCAACTTCCGTGGCCAGTGGGAAGAGAAGGCCTCGCAGCAGAGCTTTCCATCCGAGTGGATTCCATGGCGACGTCCAGGATCCGTTGGCCTGAGTTTTTGATTGCCATAGCAGACGTCGATCTTTCCTGCGCTGACCTAGAAGTTCAATAACTCTCTTGAAAGACACGAGGAGCGCCTTGGCCGTGGAATATCTGCCCTGCCACGCGAGATCGAGACCGGTCAATCTTGGACTCTCGTCGGAACGGCTCTCCTGATTATCGGCTTTGTGTATGGCGCTTCGCTCGTCCCGGTCGTGGCTCTCCTGCTGATCCGCGGGCGAGCGTCTCGGCACGTCATGCTGAGGCGAGCGGGTTTTACGCCGCAATGGATTGAGGCACGATGCGGTATGCAGTCACCGGAGCAACCGAGATGCTGACAGGCATCAGCGCAATCACTTTGGCCACGCACGACATGCCTCGCGCGGTAGCATTCTACGAGACGCTCGGATTTGTGCTGACATTCGGTGGCACGGCGGCGAGCTTTACCAGCTTTCGGGTCGGAAGCGGCTACCTCAACCTCATGTCGATCCCGGATGAACACAAGTGGAGCCAGTGGGGTCGTGCGATATTCTACGTTGACGACGTGGATGTGTTTTATGCGCAGGCTGTATCCGCTGGGCTCACGCCCGAATTCACTCCGCAAGACGGCTCATGGGGCGAGCGATATTTCCACATTTTCGACCCGGACGGGCACGAGCTAAGCTTCGCACGGCCCGTCTGCGGGTAGGTGCGAGCCGACCTCGTCGACACGGTGTGATTCCGAGCAACGCTGGTGCTTGTTACGCTTCGCTGGCCATCTCGAGGAGGAAATCGCAATGAGGACGATCACGACCGGCGACAATATCGATCTGCTGAACACAGTAGCGACGGGAGACACCTCCAGCGGCGGCATCCTGCACGTGAAGAATGGCACCACCAGTGTTGCCAATTTACACTTTGCGTGGTCGTACCCGACGTCGAACTTCCATTTGAGTTCTGATGGTCATGGGGGCACGCTCTAACTAATGCTGCAGAACCGTATCTACCCGGGCAAATTCGTCCGCAAGGACCGACACTATCCCGGCCAGCGCGCACCCATCGATAGCTACAACCAGCACCATCCCCCTAGCGGCGGTCACTCCGTGAGTTGATTCAATGCCACCCGCAAGCAGTCCCAATTCCGGTTTAACAGGGGCACAGGACGAGCATGCAGCAGTTTGAATGGACCGACGAGCTAAGGCGTCGCTTCATCTTCATCGCAGTGAACAACGACCCGGTGCACCCTGGAGCGGTAATTTGCCCCATTTACAACCGCAGTGTCCAACACAGCGGGGTCAACTGCCAGCTGGTTGGCACGGCTTTCTTCGTGAGCCCACTAGGGATTTTCCTCACAGCTAAACATGTTGCGGAGGCAATCGATCAGTCCGATCAGCCGTTCTTGCTGCAGGCGGTCAATGGCGGCGCAGCAGTCACTGAGCGTCAGATCATGTTTCTCCCCGTCAGCGAAAAGTCCGATATAGGTGCGGGTCGGGTACGAGCTTACCGAGATAGAGCGACGGGTAACCTTAGGCTTTACGACTGCATGGCATTGACAACCAAGGTCCCCGACTTGGACGAAGATATTTCAACGATAGCTCATCCACACGGCCGCGTCACCGACGAGGATGGGATGCAGTCCGGTGTATGGAACCCAATTTATAGTTCGGGCAAGCTTGTCGAGTACTTTCCGATCTCGAGGGGTGGGTTACTGAACCATCGTTGTTGGAGAACCAACATGCGCATACCTCCAGGTGCGAGCGGTGGACCTGTCGTTAATAAGGATGGTGTGGTCTTTGCGGTTAATTCATCGGAGTTCGAGTACTCTGCTTCTGATTTTGATTCATATATCACTCCGATCACGGACATGCTTCAACTGGCCTTGCCCGATGGAGATGTCATGCTGCAAGACGGCTCTGGTCAAGTGCGTCCCGACTTGGCGAGTATGATGGTGCCTTTACATGAGCTGGCGGATCAAGGAATAGTGTTTGTGCCGCCTCTCGCCCCCGCTCAACTATCCGAAGATCAGTACCGCGAGATTATCCGAAGTGGTTCTTTTGCTTTCCTCGATAAGAGAACGGGAAGCCGGCCGCGGTGACCGCTTTGTCCAGGCGCGTATAGCGTACGTCCTCGACCACACCACGCCGAACTGCTCACGCCGGGCTCACGACGCATACGTAAGTGAGAGGGCGACGGTTGCTGCGATGCAGATAGTGAAGACGGAGGGATGTGCGCACCGGTCGGAACGGGTCGCGATACGAAGCCAGCGCTTGGTACGGCCGAACATGTTTTCAACGTGGTGGCGCTGTCAGTAGAGTGTTTTCGTGGTGACGTGTCGTGCATTGTTTTCAGAGCGGTCACGACCGCGACCACGCGGTCGCCGTTGGCATGCGGCTGCGCCGGGCATCCATTTAAAGCCGAGGTGACGGTCCGGCCGGGGGATCACAGAGTAGCGAGCCTTCGATTTTTGTGACCTTTGCTACTGGCCAGTAGCCATTCCCATTGCTACTCCCGACGCATGGGAGAACATTCGACTGAACAGATTTCCGACCGCCGTCGGATCGATGGGAAACGGCCCATAAAGCAGACGGCGGAGGAACTTGGCCACCGATTGCTGGCGGTAATCGTCTACGTGAAGCGATGCCGGATCGGCGGCCAGATCAGCCTCGACGATCTTGTGGAGATGACCGAAATCGGTGATTGGAAGATGCCAGACTACAGGTCAGCCTGCGCCTACGCTGCCTCGCAGGGTTGGCTGATCGTTCAAGACGATGTGCTGGCGCTCACAACGGCGGGGCTGGCGGCGGCCTGACTGTCTGCCGATCTCGTCGGCAACTTCGGCTCGACTTGTGCTCGTCGTCTCGCATCCACACATCCAATCTATCCCGCTGTCACCCTTCAGGTCTGACAAAGCCTCTGGCTGCCATTACGGGATTCCCTGAACCGGAAAGGATCGACAATGGATGCGAAGTTTCTTCGAGACGAGGCGGCACGCTTTCGAGGTATGGCGGAAACGCAAGACCGAGCAGCCTCTAAGCAGAGATTTCTGGCGATGGCAGCTGATTACGGAACTAGGGCAGAAGCTGCCGACGAATTGACCAAGGTGAATTCCGCTGAGGCAACCGGTCCCAGGGCTGTCAAGAAGGTCGCCAAGGCAAATGACGAAGCCGTCTGACATAGCAGTTGATCGCCATGGGACAGCCTGCCCGATGGTAGGTTCGAAATGCGGTTCGGTTTTGAGTTAGGCTGAACCAACGAGAGGTGCGCCACGCCGGGCGGGCACCGAGCGTCAAGCGCCGAGGACGTCTATGCCCCACTGTTAAGTGATAGTGGTGAGATACAGAACAACAGGTCCTCAGTCTTGCCAGCATCGAACGAATTGAGCGGGATCGGCGACCAGTGCATTTCGACACTGCCGATGTTCCGCCACCGTATCCGGCGACCATTCGCCGGATTGATTGGAACGTCGATGCATAGCGATCAAGGCGACAGTCAGCATTCGTCCGCGCCTGAATGCCGTACGATCGTCGGGCGGATGGTGACCCTTGGTATTGCGGTTCTGAGAAGGTGCAAACGACGCTGGTTGCGCGTCCCCGATCTGAACCTGCGGACGTCGCGCATCCAGGCGACTTCTATCTGACAATCATCGGCGCCGTCAGCACCAAAGTGGCGCATGCGCCGGCGTCCGGCGCCGCACCTCCGGCCATATGGCGCCCGCCCTGCTGGCCGTTGCATGCAGGCCAACGCTGCCACATAGCGCGCCGCGAACGTGCGCCACCAGACGAAGGCGGGTGGCAGAACTTGGAGGACTTCCCCGGCGCCAAGTTGCAGCAGGCCATGGCCACTGCCGCGAGCAAAAGTGTCAGCCAGACGCGCGGCCACCCGGGAGTTGAATCCTGGAGCCTCGTCGTCGGCGCCGCACCAGGTGGCCGCGCGGCGTCAGGCGCAAGCCGAGGCGAGATGCAGGTGTTTCAGGCAATGTCCATTACGTACTGGCACAGCTATCTCAGCATACCCGTGCTGTCCGACAGCATCGAGGCTGCGCCGCGTACATCCATTAGCAGGGTAGACCACGACCCGATGCGATCGAGATATTGCCACAGTCGTAACAAGCGGCCGGTCCGCTCTCGCGGTCGGCCGCAAGTGTTTGCGGCAAAGGCCCCCACAGAAAACTGTCGATATTTCGCAGGTTAGTGTCGCAGAGGAAGCCGCCGCTGCCGAATTATGACTGGACTTCCCTGCGGAATGGAGCGTGCATGCGGTTGTCCGAATTGATCACGCAACAGATCTTTAGCCCCCAGCCGTCACGGCACGCGGGGCTCGGGGTGGTGACAGCGCCAGGGTGGCCTGTCCATCACCCGGAGGTATCTACCGTGCAGACCACGACCACAACGAGGACCACCAAGAAGACGCAGGGCAGCAAGCTGACGGCGAGGGCGAAGCGCAATTCCGTGCCTCAAGGACGGCGCTCATCATCCGCGCGCGTGCCGGTACCGGTAGCGACTGACGCGCCCAATACGCGGACCACGAACGATCAACGTCCTACCAGCAAGAAAGCAACGATCGAAACACTGGTTCGACGCGTGGAAGGCGCCGCGATTGCCGAGTTGATGGCGGCCACCGGCTGGCAGGAGCACAGCATCCGCGCAGCGCTGACTGGACTTCGCAAGGCAGGCCATGTGATCGCTCGCGAGCGGGCTGACGACGCCAAGACACGCTACCGCATCGCCGAGCAGGCCTGAGATGGCCCAAGTTCAGGACGAGTTGGCGCGGATCGTCGGCCTACCGACGCACCGCCTTCGGATCGAATGGCGGCGGCACTTCCGCAGCGAGCCACCGAGAGGGCTGAGCCGGGATCAACTGCTACGGGCCATTACGTACAAGATGCAGGAGCGCGTCCATGGCGGTCTGAGCCAGGCGGACAAGAAGACCTTGCGTGATCTGGCAGCGAAGATCGAAGCGGAGGGCGCCAACGACGCCCTCCGCCTGCCGCTGACACTCCAGTCAGGCCAACGTCTGGTACGAGAGTGGCGCGGCCAGACGCACAGCGTGCTGGTCGTGGAGGCTGGTTTCGAATACCGGGATCAACGTTACCGTTCATTGAGCGAGATCGCCCGTCAGATCACCGGTGCGCACTGGTCAGGGCCGCGGTTCTTCGGCGTCTTGCGGGCCGGCAACAAGCGTGTGATGGCGACCGCTCGACCAATTCGCGCTCATGCGGTGGAGGTGGCCACCGATGGCTAAGTCTGAGTCCCCCGCCAGTCGACATGGCGGCGCGCTTGTCCGCTGTGCGGTCTACACCCGCAAATCATCGGAGGAAGGACTGGAGCAGGACTTCAACTCGTTGCATGCGCAGCGCGAGGCCTGCGAAGCCTACGTCAAGAGCCAGAAGCACGAAGGTTGGATCGTGCTGCCAGCATCGTACGACGATGGCGGTATCTCCGGTGGCACAATGGAACGGCCAGCGTTGCAGCAACTGCTAGACGACATCCGCGTGCGTAAGGTCGACACCGTCGTAGTCTACAAGGTAGACCGGCTGACCCGATCACTCGCCGACTTTGCCAAGATCGTCGAGATCTTTGACGCTCATGGCGTTGCCTTTGTCTCGGTGACCCAGCACTTCAACACCACCACCTCGATGGGGCGGCTGACGCTCAACGTGCTGCTGTCGTTCGCCCAGTTCGAGCGGGAGGTCGCGGGCGAACGGATCCGCGACAAGATCGCAGCATCGAAGCAGCGGGGCATGTGGATGGGTGGTAACCCACCGCTTGGCTACGACGTGCGCGATCGCAAGCTGCTGGTCAACGAGACCGAGGCAGAGACGGTGCGGCATATTTTCCGTCGCTACGTGGCACTGCGGTCGGTACGGCTGCTGGCGGAAGAATTGGCCGAGGCTGGCGTCACCAGCAAGCAATGGCTGAGCACGACCGGTCAGCAGTGGGGCGGCAGGCGGTTGGGCCGTGGCGCGCTCTATCTGATGCTGCAGAACCGAATCTACCTGGGCAAGATCGTTCACAAGGACCGGCATTATCCCGGCCAACACTTGTCCATCGTGAATCAAGCATTGTGGGACGAGGTCCGGGCACTCCTAGCGAGCAACGCTGGCGATCGACGGGCAGGGCGTCCGGCGCAGCAGCCGAGCCTGCTGGCTGGACTGATATTCGACAGTCTCGGCCACCGCATGAGCCCCACGCACGCGGTAAAGGCGGGCAAGCGTTATCGCTATTACATCTCTCGGCCGTTGGTCACTGAAGGACGGGCCAAGGCTCCTGGCGCGTATCGGATCCCGGCCCCGGAGGTGGAGCAGGTCGTCACCGGCCAAATTCGCGCCCTGCTCGCCGACGGCACGGCAGTGTTCGATGCGGTCAGTTCCACAACCGCCACGACCGAGCAATGCGGTGAGCTGGTCGCGCAAGCGGCAGAGTTGGCGCAGTTGTGGCCGGAGCTGTCCTCACACGAACAGCGTCGCATAGTCTGCAACCTGATTACCCGCATTGATGTCGGGGACGACAGCGTCGCGCTCCAGGTCGTTCCGGCGAATCTTGGCATGATCCTCCAGCGGAACGGCACGGGTGATTGTCGTTCCGACAGCAATAGCGGAGCCGGCGCAGAAACCTGCATCCTCTCTGTCGCCGTTCAGCTGCGGCGCGTCGGGAAGGGCAGTCGGTTCATCGTGGGCTCAGGCACACATGGCCCCGCCAATCCGAATGCGTCGCTGTTGCGGCTGCTCGCCCGCGCCCATCAGGTGCAGAAAGAAATCCTGCACGAGCGCAAGCGCGACGCGCAGGTGCAGCGAGCTGATCCCAACCGAAGCTACACGGCGCTGCTGCTACGTTTGTCCTGGCTCGCTCCAGACATCACCCACGCCATCCTGCGAGGACGCCAGCCCACGACACTGACCGCGGACAAGCTGAGCCGGGTCACACGAGTCCCACTCGACTGGCTGGCACAACGAGAAGCACTAGGCTTCCACTGAACCCCCGAATGTATTGTGGGTCCGCACCGGCGGCGGGCCTTGGCAGCAGCTGCACCGGGATCAAAGCGCAGCAGGCTGATCTGCGCCGGATAGATAGGACGCTGCGCTCCGGCGTCCTGTATGGCTTGCCCCGGACACACTCAGTCCATCCTCCAGCGGCGTCAGCCCGCGATGCAGACTGCGGACAAGCTTCCCTGCGCCACACGGATTCCTTTGACTGTCGGGCACAGAACGAAGTGCTCGGCTTCCACTGAACACTTTGAAGATCATCCTGAGGCCCAACTGGTGTACCGTCCGATGCCACCGACGTTGCGGTCCTGCTGTTGCGTGGCATCTGCAGCGCAAAAGAAAGCGCAACAATGCCGAACAGAGATAAATCGGGGAACCGGACACATTTTCGTCGGCGGAACTGTCTCTTGCCGGCTTATCCGTGGCACCCGCCCAAAAAGCGTCCACTTCAGCGGCATATTTACCCGTCTCTGAAGAGATCAAAAAGTCAGCGAAATTAATAGGTTAGCTGGCTGGGGCGGGAGGATTCGAACCTCCGAATGGCGGAATCAAAATCCGCTGCCTTACCCCTTGGCTACGCCCCATCCGTCGACGCGTGCATAGGTCGCGCGCCGTCCGAGGTAAAGCCCGGCAATGCGCCGCCCCAGCACCACCAACCGGGCCGCTGCAGCGCAATGGCAGCAGAAGCGGCGATGGACGCGTCAGCGAAGAGACCAAAGCAGGACGCGCCGGAGCCACTCATGCGTGCCAGCAGGCAATCACGGGTTCCGGCAAGCACGGCCAGAACCTCGCCGATCACCGGTTGCAGTGCCGTCGCCGCCTGCTGCAGGTCATTGCGCAATGGCGCGAGGTCGCGCACCAGAGCGGCGACACTGGGCCATGCGTCCGGCAATTCCACCTCGGGCGAGACGTCGCCACGGCGAGCGCGGAAGACGTCTGCGGTTGCCAACGGCACGCCAGGATTGACCAGCACGAGGCCACACGCCTGCATGGCCTCGACCGGCCGCAAATGCTCGCCAATGCCGCGCATGTGGCACGGGCGCGACACCAGGCATACCGGCACATCGGCTCCCAACCGGGTAGCCAGGGCAGCTGACGCAGCCGGTACCTGCCACATCCGCTGCAGCAGGCGCAGCGTTGCGGCGGCGTCCGCCGAACCGCCGCCGATGCCCGAGGCCACCGGCAGGCGCTTTTCCAGGCGCAGCCGTGCGCGAGGCGCGACCCCCGCTTCGGCGGCCAATGCACGGGCCGCGCGCAGCACCAGATTATCGGCTTCCCCGTCCAGCGCGGCGGCAAACGGACCGGCGATCTCCAGGGACAATTCGTCTGCCGGAGACGCTGTCAGCACATCGCCAGCGGCGAACACGGCGAGGCTGTCGAGCAGGTGATAGCCGTCGGGCCGCCGGCCGGTTACGTGCAGATAGAGGTTGATCTTCGCCGGAGCTGCCTCAGTCAGCGTGTCGGGCAAAAGCGTTATTGGCCGCTGACCACCGTGGTGGGAACGTTGGTGTGCAGCTTCGCCTCAAGCTTTGCCGCGTCGTCCGGCTCCGGGTTGAAGGTCAGCGCGCGACGCCACTGATAGGCGGCTTCCAGCTTGCGGCCGGTCGCCCAGTATGCATCGCCCAGATGGCCGTTGATCGAGGCGTCCTGTGGTTCGAGTTCCACCGCGCGCTCCAGCGTCTTTACCGCGTCCGCCGTTTGGCCCTGCCGCAGCATCACCCAGCCAAGGCTGTCGACGATGGCTCCGTCATTCGGCCGCCGCTGTATCGCCTTGTCGATCATCTGCCGGGCTTCCGGCAGGTTCTGGTTCATGTCGGCCCAGGAATAGCCCAGATAGTTCAGCACGAACGGCTGATCGGGCGAGAGGGTCAGCGCGTGCTTGAAGTCGGCCTCAGCCTTGCTCCACTGATGCGCGCGCTCGTAGCAGATGCCGCGGTCATAGAAGACGATCCAGTCATTCTGGCCTGGGCTCTTGATCTTGCCGACGGCGCGGTCGTAGGCGGCGATCGCATCCGCGAAGCGCTGCTTGTCGCGCAGCAGATCTCCCTCACGGATGGCTGGCAGCGCACTGTCGGGGAAGTCGTGCACGAGACGCTGCAATTCGTGCATCGCATCGTCGGAGCGGCCGAGCCGCGCAGTCAGCGTGGCGCGCTGCAGCCTGATCACCGGGCTCAGCGGATCGTCAGCGCCGACCGGCGCCAGCATCTGCAATGCGTTCTCGAGATGCTGTCCGTTTTCCAGGATATCGGCGGCGAGGATGCGCGCGGCTGTGAAGTCCGGGCGTAGGTCGAGCGCAAGCCGCAGCAGCACCATCGCGAAGTCGCCGGAGTCCTGTTGGCGCAGCGTCGCCGCGAAAGCGAAATAAGCTTCAGCCATGCCGTCAGTGGCATGTGGCACCGCCGGGGATTTGCTGCCGGCGATGAGTGCCGGCAGGGCGATGGAGATCTCCGGCACCTCCGAGACCATGGCTTCCAGGGTGTGGCGTGCCTCCCCCGCATGGCCATGGCGCGCTTCCCAGCTCGCGATCATGCGCGCCAGCCCCAAATTGGTGCCGCCATAGGTGGTTTGCGCGAGGTGGTAGTATTTGCCGGCGTCTGCTTCGCGTCCGGCCTGATCAGCGATCAGGGCGGCATGCAATGCATAGATTCCGCGGAAGCGCTGGCCATCGAGCAGGGGCCGAAGCGTCGCGAGAGCGGCGTCCGTGTGGCCGGCGCCTTGCTGCGACCACGCCACCAGCAGGGGCTGCAACAATTGCGTCAGGCCCTGATGCGGCAGTGCGGAGAACTCATGCTCCGCGGCCTCCCAATGTCCGGTCCGGACATCGGTTTCCCCGAGCAATAACTGGGCAGCCTGACTGTCCGGCAGCTGGTGGGCGAGCTGCACGGCCTCGGGACGGCCAGCGACGAGACAGGCAATGAAAGCCTGCTGCAGCAGATCCTGGTCGCCCGGATGAGAGGCCAGTGCTCGCAGGAAGCCCGTCGCAGCGGTCTGCGGATCAGCCTGGTTCATGGCGAAGCGGCCGATGAGGAAATCGCCAAACACATCGGACGAAACCGCGCGGCCCGCGTGACTTGCCGCCTTGCTGGCAGAAGGTTCGGTCGCGGCGCAGGCCGACAGAAGCGAAGCGCCGAGCAGGAGGGCGCGCAGGCCAGGGAGATGCTGCATCCGCACAATCTACTTCATAAAACCGTGAGTGTCATGCTGATTTGGAGGTCACATCCCGCCGGGATAATTCGGTCCGCCACCGCCTTCAGGTGTGACCCAATTGATGTTCTGCGTGGGGTCCTTGATGTCACATGTTTTGCAATGGACACAGTTCTGCGCGTTGATCTGCAGCCGGGGCGCGCCTTCCTCGGCGCCGATGATTTCATAGACGGCGGCTGGGCAGTAACGGACTTCGGGGCTGCGAAAGCGCTGCCAGTTCACGTCGATCGCGACGGCCGGGTCGGCGAGCCGCAGATGCGCCGGCTGGTTCTCTTCGTGGTTGGTATTGCTAAGGAACACCGATGACAAGCGATCAAAGGACAACACGCCATCCGGACGCGGGTACTGGATTTGCTTCGCGTTACTGGCGTCGTTGAGCGTCTCGTTATCCGGATGCGCGTGATGGAACGTCCATGGCGCTCTGCCGCGCAGGACGTAAGTATCGAAGGCGGAATAAGCGAGACCGCCCCATAAACCAAGTTTGGCAAACGAGGGGCGGATGTTCCTGATTTGTGACAATTCCTGCCAGACCCAGCTGTCGCGCAGCTTTGTCTCGTAGGCGGCAAGATCATCCGCACCACCGGCAAGCGCCTCTGCCACTGCTTCGGCCGCCAGCATGCCGGACTTCATCGACGTGTGCGTGCCCTTGATTTTCGGCACGTTGACGAAGCCAGCCGCGTCGCCGACCAGGGCGCCGCCCGGGAAGGTCAACCGCGGGATGGATTGCAGCCCACCCTCATTGAGCGCGCGTGCGCCATAGGCGACCCTGCGGCCGCCCTCGAAATGTTTGCGTACCTCGGGATGCGTCTTGAAGCGCTGCATCTCATCGAACGGCGACAGCCAGGGATTTCGATAGTCGAGGCCGATGACGAAGCCATAGGAAATCAAGTTGCTGCCAAAATGATACAAGAAGGAGCCACCGTAGGTCCCCGAGTTCGAGCGGCCAACCCACAGTGTGCTCGACCAGACCGGCCTTATGGTTGACCGCCGGCACCTCCCAGAGTTCCTTGATGCCGATGGCGTAGGTCTGCGGGTCGTGCCCCTCGCGCAGGTTGAATTTGCGAATCAGTTGCTTCGACAGCGAGCCACGGCAGCCTTCGGCGAGCAGTGTGTAGCGCGCACGCAATTCCATGCCGCGCTGGAAATTGCCGGTGGGTTCGCCGTCCTTGCCGATACCCATATCGCCGGTGGCCACACCCGCGATTCGTCCGTCCTGCTCGAGCAGCTCGGCGGCTGCAAAGCCGGGATAGATTTCCACGCCGAGGGCTTCCGCCTGTTGCCCGAGCCAGCGGCAAACATTGCCGAGCGAAACGATGTAGTTGCCGTGGTTATGCATCTGCGGCGGAGTCGGCAAGCGGAACGCGCGCGTCGCGGTGAGAAACAGGAATCGATCATCGGTCGCCGGCGTCTCGAGCGGCGCGCCCTTGTCGCGCCAGTCGGGGATCAGCTCGTTGAGTGCGCGCGGTTCCAGCACGGCGCCGGACAGGATGTGGGCGCCGACTTCGCTGCCCTTCTCCACCAGGCAGACCGCCGCGTCCGGCGCCAGTTGCTTGAGTCTGATAGCGGCAGCGAGACCCGACGGGCCACCGCCCACAATCACCACGTCGAATTCCATTGCCTCCCGTGGGGGCAACTCCTCGGTCATCTTGAAACCTCCCGGCATGTGTGCGGCACCCTAGGCAGACTGCCAGTCTTGCGCAAAGCCGCGCGACATGGCTCACAGTGCCACGATGGCCAAACGTTCCAGTGATAACAGTGAGGTCGAAGCACTGCGCCGGCGTCTCAGTGCGCTGGAGGCGGCGTCGGCCGGCCTCGGTCTGGCGCAGGTGCTGACGCGGACGTTTCCCGGTGAGATCCGCTCGTGGTCGCGGGGCATGGAGCGGTTGTATGGCTATTCGGCGACACAGGCGATCGGCGCCATTTCGCATGAGCTGCTGCGCACCGAGTTCCCGCAATCGCGGCAGGCGATGGAACGCGAGTTGCTGGAGCGGGACGAGTGGACAGGCGAACTGCGCCACCGGCGCAGCGACGGCCAGGACGTCGTGGTGGTCAGTCATCAGTCATTGCAACGTGTGTCGGACGCTCCGTTGGTGACCGAGGTGAACAACGACATCACCGGGGAATGGCGCGGCCGTGAAGCGCGGCTCTATCTCGCCAGCATTGTCGAGTCGTCGGACGATGCGATCATCGGCAAGACGCTGCATGGTGTGGTGACCACCTGGAATCAGGCCGCAGAGGCGATATTCGGCTATACCGCGGAAGAAATGATCGGCCAACCGATCACGCTGCTTCACCCCTCCGACCGGCAGCATGAAGAGGCTATGTTTCTCGAGAGGTTGCGTCACGGCGAGAGGATCCGGCATTTCGAGACGCTACGGCTGCACAAGAACGGATCAGTGATTGCCGTGTCGCTGACCATCTCACCGATCCTTGCGAGCTCTGGACAGATTATCGGCGCGTCGAAGATCGTGCGCGACATCACTGCCGAACGGCGCAACCAGTCGCGGATCCAGGAATTGCAGTCCGAGCTGGTACATGTCGCAAGACTGTCGACGCTGGGGCAAATGGCCTCGGCGATCGCGCACGAACTCAATCAGCCGCTGACCGCGGTGGGCAATTATGCCGGAGCGCTGGAGCGGCTGCTGTCTGCTGGCAATGCGAACCCGGAGCGGGTCGGGCAAATCGTCGATCGCATCAGGCAGCAGACAACACGCGCGGGCGATGTCATTCGCCGGTTGCGCGACCACGTGGCGAAGCGCGGCACGCAGCGGCGGCCGGAGAAACTCAACGCCGTTGTCGAGGAAGCGGTGGGACTTGGTCTCGTCGGCACGGCGCATCAAGAGATGGCAACGCGATTCATACTTGATGATGCAGTTGGCGCCGCGGTGATCGACCGAGTGCAGATCGGACAGGTGATCATCAATCTGGTGCGCAATGCGGTGGAGGCGATGGAGTCCAGCAAGCGGCGCGAACTTACGGTTTCGACGCACGCCGTGGTTGGCGCGGTGGAGATCAAGGTGAGCGACACCGGTCCGGGAATTGCGCCCGAGGTAGCGGAGCGGCTGTTCCAGCCATTCGTGACGTCGAAACCAACCGGCCTTGGACTGGGCCTGTCGATCTGCCGCGAAATCGTCGAGGCGCATGGTGGGGAATTGTCGGCCGCGTCGATCCCGTCAGGCGGCACGACGTTCACATTGCGCCTGTCGGCCTAGGACCGCCGCTTATTTCAATTGCTGCGCGGCGGCGAGAACGTCGGCGGCGTGACCGGTGACACTGACCTTACGCCACGCCTTGGCGATCTTGCCGGCCTTGTTCACCAGGAAGCTGCTGCGCTCCATGCCCATATACTTGCGTCCATACATCGATTTCTCGACCCAGGTGCCGTATTTCTCGGCCACCGCATGCGATTCATCGGACGCCAGCGGGAAGGTCAGGCCATACTTCTCGGCGAACTTCTCTATCGGTTTCATTTTGTCCGGCGATACGCCGATGACGTCGATACCGATCTTGCCAAGCTGCGGCAGGGCTTCCTGGAAGGCGCAGGCCTCCTTGGTGCAGCCGGGTGTATCCGCCTTCGGGTAGAAATACAGCAGGAACGGTTTGCCGCGCAGCGACTTCTTGCTAACGGTGCGGCCATTGCTGGCGGGCATCTCGAACTCGGGTGCGACGTCGCCTTCTGCGACACTCATGGCTTTATCTCTCCCACATGACGAACGAACACGGCACGGACCTGCTGGGCCAGAGTATCGAGTGAGGCACGCAAGGCGTCCAGATCGGTTGTGGACCCAACCGCCCGCAGCAGTGCCTGCGCCGAGGCATCCGGCAGTGCATCGCGCGCGCCGCGGCCTACGGTGATGCGCAACATGCCCTGCACAGTGCGCCAGACGTGATCGGCGTTGATCAGCACGTCGGCATCGTCCGCAGACAACAGTCCGGCCTTGGCGAGTCGCTGCAAGGCGATGCGCGTCGTGGGCGTGCAAATTCCCGGATGTGCCTGGGCATGCACGAGCTGCAGCACCTGAGCAATGAATTCCACCTCCACCTGCCCGCCGGGGCGCAACTTCACGTCCCATGGACCATCCGGCGGCAGATCCCGCAGCATGCGCGCGCGCATCGACGCCGCGTCGGAGCAGATCTGCGCGGCACCACGTGGGGCGGCCAAGGCTTCGCTAAGTGCTGCGTCTATGCGCCCGCGCAGCGCGGCCGGTCCGGCGACAACACGCGCGCGGGTCAGTGCCATGCGTTCCCAGGTCCAAGCCAACTCGGCGTGGTAGCGGCGGAAGGAACCGAGCGACACGGCGACCGGGCCTTTGTTGCCCGAGGGGCGCAATCGCATGTCCACTTCGTAGAGCGGTCCATCAACTCCTGGGGCGGTCACTGCGGCGACATAAGCGTGCGCGGCGCGAACGAACCACTGGCTGACTGGCAGGCTGCGGGCGCCCTGACTGGCGATGACCGCTTCAGGATGGTCATACACGAGCATCAGGTCGAGGTCGGAACCGGCCATCATTTCGCGTCCGCCGGCCTTGCCCATCGCTACAACGGCCATCGATCCACCGCGGATCCGGCCGAAACGGGTGACGAAGTCGGCCAGCACCGGAGGCAGCAGCGCGCCAAGCGCGGCGTCGGCTACTGCCGTCCGGCGGATCCCGGCAGCGTCGACGTCGATGCGGCCCTCCATCGTGGCGACGGACAGCGAGAAATCCTCCTCGCGAACGGTTCGCCGGATCACCTCGATCACGTCCTCGAGGAGCCTTGCATCCTTCAGGCGCGTGCGAAGAAAGCGTGCCGGATCCAGCTCATCCTCCGGCGACAGCAGGCCGTCCAGCGCGGCCGGGTGAGTTGCCAGATGATCGGCCAGCGAAGGGGCGGCGCCCAAAACCGCGGCGATGCGGTCGAGCAGCACCGGGTTGCGCTGGAACAGCGACAGAAGCTGCACGCCCGCGGGCTGGCGCGCCAGGAAGGCATCGAATCGGTTGAACACAGCATCGGGCTGGGGCTGACGCGCGAGCGCCGCCAGCATCAGCGGAAGCAATTGATCGAGCAATTCGCGGGCGCGTGCCGAACGCAGCGCACGCACGTGGCCTGCCTGCCAGCCGCGCACAGCACTGACTATGCGTGCGACATTGCCGAAGCCGAGCGTGCGCAACGCATTGGCGGTTTGCTTGGGCTCCGGATCGACGCCGCTGAAATCGAGCGGCGGGACAGCGTCTCCCGGCGACAGCAGCTCGGGCACCAGCTCGAATACCTCGGCGTAGCGGGCGCGCACCTGGCTCAGGTGATGCAGCAATTCGCCGGCGAACTCGGTCGCGTTGGCGTAACCGAGGAAGCTGGCGAAACGCTCGAGCTCGGCGGGTCGGCTGGGCAGTTCATGGGTTTGCCGATCGGCCGTCATCTGCAGGCGATGTTCGACCCGGCGTAGGTAGCGGTATGCGGCGGCGAGTTCGCGTGCGGCAGCGCGCGGCACGTGGCCGGCGCGCGCGAGCAACCTTAGGGCGCCGAGTGTGGTCGGCTCACGCAGGCTTGGGTCTCGCCCTCCCCAGACCAGCTGCAATGTCTGCGCCAGGAATTCGATCTCGCGAATGCCGCCTTCGCCCAGCTTCACGTTGTGGCCGGCAATACGTCCCAGGGGATCGGACGCATCGGCCAGCGCGCCGCCTTTGTATTGATCGATGCGCCGCTTCATCGCGTGAATGTCGGCCACGGCAGCGAAATCGAGGCCGCGCCGCCAAACAAACGGGCGAATTGCTTCGAGGAATTCCTGGCCAAGCGCGCGGTCGCCAGCCACGGGGCGCGCCTTGATCATCGCGGCACGCTCCCAGTTCTGGCCCATGCTCTCGTAGTAGATGATGGCGGCGGGCAGCGCGACGGCAGGCGGCGTGACCGAGGGGTCGGGTCGAAGACGCAAATCTGTGCGGAAAACGTAGCCGTCGGCGTCGCGAGCTTCCATCAGAGTGACCAGGCTGCGAGCAACGCGCGAGGTGAAGCCGCCAATGGCATGACCCTCGCTGGCTTCGGTGTATATAGGCGCGGCCGGATCGTAGATCAGCACGAGGTCCACATCGGACGAGTAGTTCAGTTCACGCGCGCCAAGCTTACCCATGCCGAGCACGGTGAACCCACCGCCACGGGCCGGATCAGCCGGGTCGGGGAGGCGAAGCTCGCCCGCGTCATGCGCGGCACGCAGCAGATGCGCCGTGGCAAGGGACAGCGCGAGTTCGGCAAGGTCGCTGAGCGTCGCGGTGACACGTTCCAGCGGCCAGATGCCGCCGATATCCGCGACCGCCGTCACCAGCGCTACGATGCGCTTGGCGCGACGCAGGGCAGCGGCCAGTTTCTGGCGCGGAACCGCGGGGCTGATCGCGGTGAGTTCCCGCATCGCGGTGGCGATCACCGGATCGGGGCCATCCGCGATCAGGGCGCGCAGCGCGGCCGCTTCTCGCACCGCGAGATCGGCCAGGAACGGACTATTGCCGCCAAGCGCATGCAGCATGGCGGCAACGGGCGGCCTGGTCGCGAGCCGAGTCTCAGCGCGGCCAACTTCGGCGAAGCGTTCCACGAGCCGGTCGGCGGGCCCAGCATCGTATGCCGCTGGCCAGATGCCTGGCAGCCGAAACAAGAGTTGCGTCATTCACCGGAAAGCTGGGTGTGAAGCGCCTTCCCGGTCAAGCCGCGCTCGGGCTTGCAATGCTGGCACACCGGCTGGCGACGCTGGTGGTCACTATCGCCGTGCTGGCGGCGGTAGCCGTGGCGATGATCAGCTGGCGGCTCTCCGAGGGACCGGTCGATTTGCCGTGGCTGACCAATCGCCTGGAAGATGCGGCAAACGCCAATGGCGGTCCGACGAAATTGTCGATCGGTTCGGTCGCGCTGGCGTGGGAAGGCTTTCGACGCGGCGTTGACCGGCCGCTCGAGCTGCGCGTGACCGATGTGACGGTGATCGACAGCAATGGCGGCCGGCGCATGACAGTACCCAGCGCCGAGGTATCTCTGTCACTGCGCGACCTGCTCCGCGGGCGGGTCGCACTGCGCGCAGTGACCGTTGACCGGCCACGGCTCAATGTGATCCGTGCGGAGGACGGCACGTTAAGCCTCGATATCGGTAGCCTGGCGGAAGCCACCGACACCGAGCAGTCAGCGCAGCCTGCCGGGGCGACGCCGATTGCCGATGTGTTGGCAGAACTGGCACGGCCGATCGGCGAGGAGCGTGCCGGTGAAGGATCGCTTTTCGGGTTGCTGCGCTCGGTGCGCGTACACGACGCGCGGGTCGACGTGGTGGACCGTCAGCTTGGCGCCACGTGGCATGCGCCACAGGCGGAAATCGATCTCATGCGGCAGCAAAAGGGCGGCGTTGAAGGCACCGCTGAACTGACCTTGGCGTTGGGCGAGCAACGCGCGTCGCTGACAATGTCGGCAACGATGAGCGCGGGCGCGAAGGAGGTGCGGGTACGCGCGCGGCTTTCACCAGTGACGCCGAGCGTGTTGGCGCGTGCAGCGCCATCGCTGGCGGACCTTGCGGCGTTTGACGCGCCGGTCAGCGCGGATGTCGGCTTTGATCTGGATGGCAGGCTCGCGCTGCGCAATGCGCAGGTGAGCCTCCGGGCCGGGGCCGGCCGGGCGCACATTGGCAAGGGCGATGTGGCATTCCAGGACGCCAGCCTCGTCGTGTCCGGCACGCCGCAATCATTGGATGTCCAAGGGTTGCGGGTGACTTTGCGAGGGCAGGCATTCGGGCAGGACACGCACCTGGCAGCGCGCGGAACGATTCAGCGCGGGGTGGATCAGGTTAGTGCTGCGCTGACGCTCGATCTTGATCAAGTGGACTTCGCCGATCTGGGGTCGTTCTGGCCGGAGGGAACTGGCGGGAATGCCCGTGACTGGCTGGTGCAGAACATCCCCGTGGGCATTGCGCGCAATGGCCATGTGGATATCGGTCTTGTGGCTTCGAGCGATCTGTCGTCGGTGCAGTTAACCCGCGCCAGCGGAACGTTGGACGGTGATGGGCTGCAGGTCTATTGGCTCCGCCCGGTGCCGCCGATCGAGAATGGACGGGCCCAACTGCGCATCGTCGATCCGGACACGCTGGATATCGTCGTAGCGGCCGGGCGGCAGCGGCTGCGCGGACAGAAACCGGGAGCCCTGCAGATCCGCGACGGGCGGATGCGCATCACCGGTATCATGCAGGCGCACCAGGTCAGTACCATCGACGCGAATATCGCCGGACCGCTGCCGGATGCAATTTCTCTGCTGCGCGAGCCACGGCTGGCGTTGCTCGATCACACTCCGATCGAGCTGAAGGACCCGTCAGGTACGACCTCGGTGAAGCTCACGCTGACTGTGCCGCTGGAAAACAATGTCCGCATGGACGACATTGCGGTGCGCGCGGTGGCACATCTCGAGGACGTGCATCTGGGCAGTGTCATGGCCGGGCGTGATGTCGATCAGGGCGTCTTCGATCTGGATGCCACTGGTATCGGGATGAAGCTGACGGGCCGCAGCCTGCTGGCCGGGATACCGGCGACGCTCGATGCAAACATGGATTTCCGCGCCGGGCCGCCGAACCAGGTGGTGCAGAGCGTCACCGTATCAGGTCAGCCCGACAGCCGGCAGCTGGCAGCCGCGGGCCTCGATGCTGCGCCGCTGCTGAACGGGCCGACAGCATTGCGCGCGACGCTGACCGAGCATCGCAATGGTGCGGGCGAGCTGGCGGTGGGCGCCGACCTGAGCGGCGCGACACTGTCGCTGGCACAACTCGAATGGCGCAAGCCGGCCGATGTGTCAGCCAAGCTGTCGGTGCGGCTGGCGTTGGACCATGACCGGCTGACCCGCATCGATGCATTGCAGCTTGATGGCGAGGGGATTGCCCTGCGCGCGCAAGGGACGTTTGCCAGTGGCAGGCTGGACACCGTGCGGATCGACCGCCTCGTGCTGGGACGCACCATGGTGCAAGGCAGCGTGCAATTGCCGCAAGGGCGGCAGGAACCTTATGTGGTGACGCTGAACGGTAGCGCGCTCGATCTCGCACCGCGACTGGGACGCAAGAGTGAGCCGCGCACGCCCGGGCCGAAGACGGAACCGACAGCGGGCCCACCGTGGATGCTCGATGCCAGGTTCGACCGTGTTCTGTTGGCGAATGATGGCGCGCTCAGCGAAGTTGTGGTTCGCGCGGAGAGCGACGGGCGCGTGCTACGGCAGTTGCGACTTAACGGAGCAACCGGCGCACGTGCGCCGGTAAATGTGCAGATCCTTCCGGACAAAGGCGGGCGGCGTCTGACTGCCAACATCGCGGACGCCGGCGTGTTGTTCCGTGGACTGGATTATGTGCGCACGATGCAGGGCGGCGCGCTATCGGTGGAAGGCCGCTACGACGACACGAAGCCGGGCCAGCCACTGAGCGGCACGGTGAACCTGACGGACTTCCGCATGCATGGTGCGGCGGCGCTGGGGAGACTGCTGCAGGCGATGACGCTGTATGGCCTGGTTGAAGTGATGCAGGGACCGGGGTTGGGATTTTCACGTCTGATAATGCCGTTCGAACTGACAGACGATGTATTGGAGATGAATGACGCTCGTGCCTTCAGTTCATCGTTAGGGTTGACCGCGAAAGGACGCATCGATTTCGCCGCGCAGTCGATCGCGATGGAGGGGACCATCATCCCAGCATATTTCTTCAATTCGTTGCTGGGGAATGTACCATTGGTCGGCAAGCTGTTCAGTCCCGAACGTGGTGGCGGTGTGTTCGCAGCGAGCTATACGATGCGAGGCGCGCTAGACGATCCGTCGGTCAGCGTCAATCCGCTGGCGGCGTTGACGCCGGGGTTTTTGCGCGGGCTGTTCGGATTGTTCTGACTCGCTGGCTGCGATACCGGGGCGATGCTTCAACGCGAGCGGGTCAGCAGAAACGCCTGGCGATCGTTGTCGCGTTCGATGTGCGTAGCAAGAAGCTGCCATAGATCGTCTGCCGACTTCGCGGTGATGAGTGCGCGTTTCACCAGGACGCGGCCGATTGGCCCGATATAGCGAGTGAGCTCGCGTTCGGCGCGTTGCACCAGCTCGGAAGCTATTTCGCCCTGCGGCTGCGCCGGTGGACCGCTGTCACGGAAACGGGTGCGTTCCGCAGGCTGCTCGATGCGCTGTGCAAGGATGTCGTGCAGTTCTTCCAAAGAGCTGGCGCGACGCGCCGCACTTTGCACCAGATGGTGGGCGATCGGGCCAACATGCTGCGCAAGCCGTCGTTCAATTGTGCTCAGCGTAGCGTCGGTGAAACTCGTTACAGGACCGCGAGCGATCACCGTCCTGTCCGCGTCCTGGTCGGCCTGGCGTAGTGCCGCAGCCATCCCGGCGGCGGAAGCGAAGCGGTCCTCAGGCCGCTTGGCGAGCGCTCGATCGACCACCGATACAATCGCGGATGAAAGCCCTGGACATTTTGCAGCGAGCGCCGGTGCCGGCTGATGCATGATCTGCAATGCCACTTCGGCGAGACTTCGTGCGACGAAAGGACGTTCGCCGCTCAACAGCTCGTACAGCACGACACCGGTCGAGAACAGGTCACTGCGTATGTCCACGGCATCGCCGCGGCATTGCTCCGGTGACATGTAGCTCGGCGAGCCGATGACCGAACCGCTCTGCGTCAAGGCTGAGTCGGCGGATCGTGAAATACCGAAGTCGGTCATCTTCACGCGGCCGTCGCTCAGCAGCAGGATGTTCGCCGGCTTCACGTCGCGATGCACGATGCCGGCGCCGTGTGCGCATGCGAGCGCGTCCAGCACCTGTCCAATGACATCGATTGCCGCATCCGGCGTGAAGCGTCCGCTGCGCGTCAATGCCTGGCTGAGGTTGCTGCCCTCGACGTATTCCATTGCAATGAACGGATTGCCTTCGTGCACCGCGAAGTCATAGATCGCAACAATGTTCGGGTGCACGCAGCGGCCCACTGCCTGAGCCTCCCGCTGAAACCGCGCGAGCGAGTCCGCAGTGTCTTCGCCGGTGAGCAGATCGGCGCGGATCAGCTTGATCGCCAATTTGCGATCGATTACCGGATCGTGGGCTTGATAGATCAATCCCATGGCACCGCGACCGATCAGCCGCTGCACGCGATAGCGGCCGATTTCGGCGGGGAGGGGTGCGCTATCGGAAATCTCAGGTCTCCAGCAGCTTCATGGCGTTGATCAGGCTGCGACGCATGCGGTTGAAAGAGGCGGCAAGCGATGAGATTTCGTCGCGGCCACGTTCGGCAAATTCCGGCGCATCCATTCTGCCTAGGCTGATCTCGCTGGCGATGGCGGACATGCGGCGTATCGGCCGCACGATGACGACATGTAGCAGTAGGTTCATCAGCACGATTGTGAATGCGAATACGGCGATCAAGGCAATCAGGTTCATCTTGAACGCTTCATTGGCACGGTCGAGTGCAACGCTCATCGGCACTGATACGATCTGTGCGCCGATGACGTCGCCGAGTTTCCAACCAAAGCCGTTGGCGTTGCCGTAAAGGTCGATCATCGAAGCAGGTGCAGCGGATGGGGTCGAATGGCAGGTCAGGCAGTTCTTGTCCGTGATGCGGATCGGGCGCGAGATCGACAGAATCGGGCCGGCCGGCGTCTCGCGCGTGCTGGTGAACTCGGCGAGCGAAGGGGCGTGATTGAACTCGGCGATGATATCGGATTCCCAATCTGTCGCGCGATCGGCCGGATTGGTCGGATTCAGCGCGGCTTCCTTGTAGGTATAGTCCGGAAATTGCTTTGCCAGCGCGCGCAGGTTGGTTTGCGCCGCCCATGACGGCACGGTGTGTGGCAGGAAGCGCGTCTTGATCTGATCGGCCAGCAACGGCGCAATCTCGTTATTGGTGTAGTCGCGGATGGCCGATGCCTGCGCCATCATGATGTTGGCTTCCTGCAGCACCTCGCGCCGGGCGTTGTCATGGACGATGCGCCAGGACAGTCCGGCAGCGACCCCGAGCCCGACCACGAAAGCGCCCAGCATCACCAGATTGAACTTGGCCTTCAGGCCCATGCGTGCTGCCCCATTACTTGCCGTTCACCAGCCGGCTCGCCTGCGTGGCGGTAAGCTTGCCGTTCATGTCGGTGCCGAGTTCGTGCTGATAGCGGCGGATCGCAGCCCGCGTATCGGGGCCGAAGATCCCATCGACCTTGCCATCGTAGTAGCCAAGCTTCGCCAAGGCCGACTGCACACTCTTGCGGTCGGCTTCGGTCATCTGATCGTCGGCCGGCACCGATGCGGCGGCAATCGGCGGCGCGGGGGGTGCAGCCGCCACAGCAGATGCAGCCGGCACAGGAGCAGCTGGAGCGGCGCCGATCAGATAGCCTGACGTGGATGGTGGATGGACGGCGACGAGTTGTCCGCCCGGAAGCTGTTGCTGCAATGCAGCCAGCAACGGGGCTGTCTGCACGTCGGCGCCCTTCAGTTGCGCTATCAACGAGGTAGCGAGCGGCGTCGGCGTGTCGCCGGCCTTGGATGAGGCGGCGATCAGGCCAAGGCCATCTGCCGGATTCGACTGCGCCAGTGCATCAAGGCCTAGCGGCGACGTACCTGGCGCCGGGACCGCATCGATCGCCACCACGGACGCGCCGCTGCCGCCACGCACCAGCACGTCGAGCAGTGTCTTGGCAAGGATGCCCTGGCTGAGCACGTCTGTCGGCCGCGCGATATTGGCGGACACCGGCAACAGGAAGGGACGATTGTTGAATGCGGTGACGTAGCCGCAGACGTAGACGAAAGCTGCTGTTCCCGGTGCCTGGGCAAGCTTGCTGGAGAATTCCCCGATCGCGGCGTCCGTAGCGCCATTGGAAGCATCCTCCCGCTCGACGACGGCAAAACCGCTGGCACGCAGCGCTGCCGCCACGGCGTGAGCGGACATCAGACAGGCCGGCACCGGCGGCATGGACACATAGGTGCCATTGCCGATCACCAGCGCCGCGTGTGCCGGCGCCGCTATCGCGGCAGACGGCAGAAGGAGTGCCGCGGCAACCAACAGTGCCGCGCTGGCTCTGGCGAACATGACGGTTCCCGTTGACGTGGCGGTTGGCGGACGATCCGCCCGCTTGACCGGGCTTTCTGACACCGCTTGGCTGATCACTGCAACCCAAAGGAGGACGCCATGGCGACCAAGCAGCCTGTCGCGATCGTGTTTGACACGTTTGGCTCCGTGGTCGATTGGCGCGGCAGCCTGATCGCCGAACTGACGGCATTCGGCCGGGAGCGCGGCGTCAACGCGGACTGGACCGCGCTGGTGGATGCGTGGCGCGGCTCTTATCACCCGTCGATGGACCGCGTGCGCAAGGGCCAACAGCCGTGGACCGTGCTGGATGATCTGCACCGCGCGTCGCTCAATCGGCTGGTCGAGGAGTTCGGCATTCGCGGACTCAGCGAAGCCGACATGCAGCACATCAATCTCGGCTGGCATCGGCTGAAGCCGTGGCCTGATTCGGTGATGGGGCTCGCACGATTGAAGCGCAAATTCGTCATCGGGCCACTGTCGAACGGCAACGTGGCGCTTTTGACCAACATGGCGAAGCATGCCGGCATTCCGTGGGACGTGGTGTTCGGGTCCGACCTGTTCCAGCACTTCAAGCCTGATCCGGAGACGTACCTGGGCGTCGCGAAATTGCTCGGGCTGGAGCCTGGGCAACTGATGATGGGCGCGGCGCACAACAACGATCTGGCGGCGGCGCGCAAGTGCGGCCTGATGACCGGGTTCTTCCCGCGTCCGACGGAGTACGGGCCACATCAGTCGCGCGACTTCGCCGCGGAGCAAGAGTGGGACGTGGTGGCCACGGATATCGAGGACATGGCGGCGAAGCTGGGCTGCTGAACTTGCTCGCTGCGGTCGTTCGCGTAATGCTCGGCTGAACACTGTTGGAGGAAACCATGGCATCCGATCTGCAAGATATCGAGCGCGCGTTGCAGACTTACTTTGACGGCATGTATGAGGGCGATACCGCCAAGCTTGGCAGCGTGTTCCACGAGGTTGCGCACCTGTTCGGCGTGACCGACGGCAAGCTGACCGACTGGTCGCAGGCTTACTGGTTCGATTTGGTGAAGAGTCGCAAGTCGCCGCAGGCGCAGGACCTGAAACGGCATGATTGGGTGGTTCAGATCGATCGGGCCAGCCCGACGGTCGCCTTTGCCAAGGTCCACTGTCAGGTGCCGCCGCGCTATTTCACCGACTACCTCACCTTCGTGAAACTGGCCGAGGGTTGGCGGATCGTATCCAAGACCTACCACACCGAGTCCCGCTGAGCATGGAGTACGACTATATCATCGTGGGTGGCGGGTCCGCCGGCTCCGTGCTGGCGAACCGGCTGTCGGCGAAGTCGGCAAACAATGTGCTGTTGCTGGAAGCGGGACAGGATACGCCGCATGGCAAGGTGCCGTCGGCGATCCTGGATTCCTATCCGGGCACCGCGTACCTGAATCCGGCGTTCACCTGGAACAAGCTGAAGGTCACGACGGAGGTCATTCCGCACAACCGTCCTGATGAACCGCGGCCCAAGCTGCGTACCTATGAGCAGGCGCGCGTGCTGGGCGGCGGTTCATCGATCAACGGCCAACTGGCCAATCGCGGTGCGCCAACGGATTACGACGAATGGCATGCGCGCGGCGCGACGGGTTGGAATTGGGACAATGTGCTGCCCTTCTTCAAGAAGGTCGAGCGGGACATGGACTTCGAAGGTCCTTGGCACGGCAAGGACGGCCGCATTCCGGTGCGTCGCATCTTTCCCGATCTGTGGCCGGAACACGCAAAGGCGGCGGGCGAGACGTTCAAGGGCGCAGGCTACAAGTTCCTGATCGACCAGAACGCGGAATTCGAGGACGGTTATTTCCCGATCACCATTTCCAACGTGTACGAGCGGCGGGTGTCGGCGGCGATCGGCTATCTCGATCCTGGCACGCGCATGCGCGAGAATCTGACAATATCCACCGACACGCAGGTTAGCTCGTTGCTGTTCGACGGCATGCGCTGCGTCGGCGTGAAGGCGGTGGTGGGCGGGCGCGAGACGGAGTTCCGTGGGCGCGAAATCATCCTGTCGTCGGGTGCGATCCATTCACCGGCGCATCTGCTGCGCGCCGGCATCGGACCGGCGGGACATCTGCGTGACATGGGCATCGAGGTGCGTGCCATTATGCCCGGCGTGGGGCAGCGGTTGCAGGATCACCCCGCGGTCGCTGTGGCAGCGTTCATCAAGCCCTTCGCCCGCCTGGTCAACGATTATACGCGGCGCCACATCTACCTGGCGCTGCGCTATTCATCGAAGCTGGATGGGATTCCGCCCGGCGACATGTTCACCGTAGTAACCAACAAGACGTCGTGGCATGCAGTGGGCGAGCAGATCGGCTCGTTCATCATCACGGTGTACAAGACGTATTCGGAGACCGGCGAGGTGAAGCTGGTATCGAACGATTGGCGTGATGAACCGAGCGTGGATTTCAGCCTGTTGTCCGATCGGCGCGACCTGGAGCGAATGATGGACGGGGTGCGCCGGTTTGGAGCGATGCATCTGACGCCGTCGATGCAGTCGGTCACGACCGATCCGTTTCCGGCGAGCTACAGTGACAAGGTCCGGCAGGTCGGGCTGGTGAGCAAAAAGAACAAGTGGATCACCGACGTGCTCGCGAAGGCGCTGGATGGGCCGCCGGCGTTGCGCAGTTATCTGATCCGCACGCTGGTGATGGAGGGCGTCACACTGCAAGACCTGATGCGCGACGACGAGGCGCTGGAGGTCTTCGTGCGGAAGGCGGCGGTCGGGGTGTGGCACGCGTCCTGCACCTGCCGGATGGGCGCCGATGACGATCCCATGGCAGTGACGGATCCCGCGGGCCGCGTGCGGGCAGTGGACGGCCTGCGCGTGGTCGATGCCTCGATTTTCCCGGTGGTGCCGTGCGCGAACACGAATTTTCCGGTGCTGATGACCGCGGAGAAGTGCGCGGAGGCGATTTTGGCGGGGGCGTAGGGGGTTTCCATAGGGTTCCGTGCTTGCTATAGGGCGGCCCCTTGCCGGGCGGGCGCATAGCTCAGTTGGTAGAGCAGCTGACTCTTAATCAGCGGGTCCAAGGTTCGAGTCCTTGTGCGCCCACCAAATCCCCGAGGTAAATCAACGCTTTATCGTATCGGTGCTGCTCGCGCGGTTTTAGGGCTTGCAGAATGGTCTACATGCTGCGGGGCTCTTTGCGCCCCACTCAACCTCAAGTTTTGCGGCGGCGTCGATCGATGAGACACTTTTGCCCTAAGCAGGCTACTATCGTCAGCCATACTAGCCGTAATATTCCAGTAAGGCAGTAACCTCCTTGCTCGGCAACCATCCAAAGAGTTGATTTTGTGAATAACCAAGTCGCCACTGCGATGGCGCCTATGGGACAATCGTTGATTGTTGACTTTTCGGTGCGCCCTCGCACTACCTTCATCGACACCCTCCGGGTGGCACTGACTGCTCTTGTTGTGTTCCAACACGCTGCCATCACTTACGGTGCAACCAGCCCAGCAGACTCTTGGTATTGGTTTCAACCGGGAGCGAGTCCAAGTCGGACCCTTACTATCTTTTGTGTGATCAATCAGGCTTTCTTCATGGGCTTCTTCTTTATGATCGCCGGCTATTTTATACCCGCGTCTTTCGCAAGGAAGGGTCAATGGTGGTTCATCAGCAATCGTTTGTTGCGGCTGGGTCTGCCGCTACTTGTGTTTGGGTTCTTGCTGCATCCCCTGTCGGTGGCGCTTGGTCAGGCAACGAGCGCTGAAGCAATATTTGCGCTTTGGTTTGGCATGATGACGCACGGTCTGTTTGGAAGTGGCCCGTTGTGGTTCGTGCAGACCTTGCTGGTATTCTCATTAGCCTACGTATTCTGGCGGCCACTCCCGCGCCCCAACGCGGAAACGGTCCGGGCGTTTCCAGGCCATCGAGCGCTGTTCGTGTCGGCGCTGGCTGTGGGTGCGAGCGCCTTCCTGCTGCGCCTTGTCTTCCCCTTGGACACGACGGTTTCCAATCTGAGCTTCGGCTCTTTCGCGTCCTACATTTTCCTCTTCGTCGTTGGAGTTACTGCAGCACGCTCCAAGTGGCTGGAGCGGGTGCCATCGCGGATGGTGATCCCCTGGCTCCCTATATCCGTGGTCTCGCTGATCATGCTCCTGGTGTCGACCCAGTTCGGGAACCTGGGCGATTATGATGGGGGCTGGACGATCCATGCGGCGGTCTATGCATTCTTCGAACCGTTCTGCGCCTGGGGCATCATTCTCGCGTTGCTGCGGTTATTCCAGTCTCGCTTCAACGTTCCGTCGCGTGTGACGCGCTTCCTGTCCGCCCGGGCCTACAGCGTATACGGCATCCATACGCCGCTGCTTGTCGTCTGTTGCCGCTTGTTGTCCCACTGGAATTCGCCGGTTTTGGTCAAGTTCGTGGTGGCTGGGTCACTTGGCTGCGTCACGTCGATCGCGGCGGCCAGCCTGCTGCTTCTCGTGCCGGGCGCTCGGCGTGTGCTGGGCTGAGCGGTCCAATTTCTGCGGACGAAGTCATTAGCCCCGCCCCGGGTTGTCATGAACCGTGGTCGAGTGGCAAGACCACCCATCTCGGTCCTTCCTCACCACGCACCAGAAGAGGCACCATGCCAATCTTCTGGTTGGCACTCGACCTCAGCGCCACCAATACGTCCTGTTGGGAAGTCACCGCCTGATCGCCAATTCTTTCAAGCACCTCCCCGACCCGGATCTGACGCTGCGCGGCGACGCTGTCTTCGTCGATCTCCGTTATGAGCACGCCGTGCACATTGGATTTAAGCCCATATTTGTTACGTGCATCCTGTGTAAGCGGTGCGAATCTCATGCCAGGCTTCGAAGGCGTCGCAAACATTGTGCGCTCCTCCGGTGCATGTCCCAGAACTGTCGCCGCATGCCGCCCGTCGACGGTCGCCTGTCCCACAGTCACAGCCACGGATCGCTCTGCGCCGCCATGCAGGAGCTCGAGTTTAACTACCGCGCCGCTAGGAGTTGTTGCGATGAGGCGCGCAACTGCCGGAACATCGGAGGCATCTTGCCCATTGACACGCAAGATGATGTCACCTTCGAAGATCTTGCCGTCAGCCGGCCCATGCGGATCAACTTCGGTTATGATCGCCCCTCGGTTCGTTTTGAGCCTGAATGCTGCCGCGATATCGTCCGTGACGCGCTGCGATCGAAAGCCAGCGAGGCCTGCACTCACCTGACCGCTTTTGACGAACTGACGAATTTCGAACTTGGCATCGTTGATCGGCATGGAAAAGCCGATACCGACAGATCCGGTATTGTTCGGGGAACTGATCAGCCCTGTGTTCACGGCGATTACCTCACCATGCATGTTGAACATTGGGCCTCCAGAGTTGCCATGGTTCAGGGCCGCATCGGTCTGGAAGTAGCGGTCATACATGGTGTCCCCGATATCGCAATTGACCGCACTGATGACGCCGGTGCTGAGCGCCGTGCGCAGCCCCAGGCCGTTACCGATGAGCAGGACCGGGTCGCCAACTTGTACAGTGTCGCTGTCACCTAGCGTGACGGCCGGCAACGGGTGCCCCGCATCCACCTTCAATATTGCAAGGTCGAGCCGCTGTGAGATGAATACGGGCTCGGCAGCCAGCGGAGGCATGGCCGGCAAATCCACAGTGATCTTGTAAGTGCCTTCGATGACGTGGCGGTTCGTGAGTATCAGCCCTGAGGAGTCGAAGACGAAACCTGACCCATTAAGCGACGTGCTTCTCTGTCCGGCGGTTCCTGTCGCTCTGATTGCTGCTACGCTCGGCAAGAGCCTGGAGACCTGCATCGCGAGATCGGTAGGTAGATCGGTTGCGGCAAGGCTTGCGCGGACGAACTGAGGCGATGCCAGCCCTAACCCCGCTGCAAGTGACTCTAGCCAAAACCAAGGCTAGGAGCCTTGCTCTCATCAGATCGTCCTCCCAAAATGTCTTGCTGACCATTGGTAACCAGCGCACAGATACTAACTAGTTTCGCACGGTCAGAGCCAACGCCATCATGCGCCATCCCATCGTCGCCGCTTACTGGCTCACGTGGCGTCAGCTCGATCCGGTCAGTATATGTCACTTTGATCGGACGGACGCCGGTGTTGGCAGACCGGGTGGCTTGCGCAACAACAGCATGAGCAACAGCACGCCAACGGAGGCGAAGCCGATGATCATGAAACCATCGATGTAGGAGAGGACGTCGGCCTGAATTTGCACCGCGTGCGCCAGGAGTGCCGTGGCTCGCGCACCACTACCGCTTGGGCCTACGGAACGAGAGGCAATAGCGGCCGCATAGTCCTGCAGACGCTGGACAGTCTCGTAGGATCCGGTGCTGACGTGCTGCCCGATAAGGTTGGAATAAACCTGTTCCTGCGTCCTGACGAAAGTCTGTATGAATGCAGAGCCAAGCTGTGCGCCGAGCAAGCGCCCGGTCTGCAGCACGGCGCCGAAGGTGAGCACTTCGCTTGGCTCCAAGTGGTGCAGGAAGAACCAGACCAACGAGGTCAGACCCATCGACTGCCCAACTCCCTGGACAAGTTGTGACGGCAAGAAGTCATCGCCAGCCCAGACCTGGGTGATCTGCCCGGCCATAAAACAGCCGCAGCCTACCAGAAAGAAGCCGAGAGCAAGCGGCAATCGCGGTTCGATCACGCGCAGCGCGGTGGCGACCAAAGGTGCCAACAAAAACTGTGGCAGCGCGATCCACATCAACACGCCGCCCACCTCTATTGCCCGGAAGTTCTGGACCGTTGTCAGAAACTGAGGGATCAAGAATGACGTCGACAGCAAGGCGAAGCGAAAGGAGGTTATCAGCAGGAAGAGCAGCGGAATATTTCCCTTGGCGGCGTAGCGAAGATTGATCCATGGCCGAGGCGATGTCAGTTCCTGTGCGATGAACGCAAGAATCAACAGGCCACCGCCGAGCAACAGCGCGTTGATCAGGCCGGAATTGAGCCAGTCGAGCCTGTTGCCTTGGTCGAGGGCCGCATAGATCGCACTGAAACCCAAGGCTGCGCACGCAATGCCCCACCAGTCGCCGGTCTTCAGCATATCGCGGTTTATCGGCTGTCGAGGCATGCCGAAATAGACGCAAAGCATCATCACCGGCGCCATCAGCGCGGTGTCCCAAAATATCCATTGCCACAATCCATTGTCGCTGAACCAGCCTTCGATCGAGGCGGCGATATTGAGCGACATCTCAACGTTCAGCGAATATGCCGCAACGCCGTAGATGACCATCCGTGGCGGCAGATTGAGGACGACAAACCCGATGGTGAGCGGGATGAAATTACCAGAGCTGATGCCGCTGATCAGCTGGAACACCAGCACCCAGGTGAGGTTTGGCGAGAAAGGCAAGAGAAAGTTGGAAACCATGAATACGCCAGCAGACACCATGAGTACGCGGCGTACGCCCAATACCGCTCCGAGCCATGGCGACACAGGTCCAATCAGCATCTGGCCAACGGTGAGGGCGGTGGTCACCCAGGCGCCGTCATCAAAGCTTGCATGCACGGCGCCACGCACGTCTGCCAGTCCGAATGATGTGATGCGAGAATTGAGCGTCGATATCACCGACCCCAGAAGCACTGCCAGCACGCCGATAAACGGGCGCACACTTATCGTCTGAGGTGCTTGGGCAGCCTTGTCGGCATCGTGACACAGCGTATGAGCCGATGCAGCATGCCGTTTGGTTATTATTCGAAGCAGCGCGCTACGGATGCCGCTCATCGCGTGTCGATGGTTGGAATGGCGGACATACCTGGCCGGAGCAAGCCGTCGACCCCTGGGTTCGGATCCAGTACGATCTTTACGGAAATTCGTTGCACCACCTTGGTGAAGTTGCCGGTCGCATTATCCGGTGGCAATAGCGAGAACTGCGCACCGGAGGCTGGCGACCAGCCATCGACATGGCCGCGCAGCACGACACCTTGAAAGGTATCAATCGTCACCCGGGCTGGCTGGCCGACGCGAATACGGGACATTTGCGTCTCTTTGTAGTTGGCAATGACCCAAACATGCGGCAATGGTACGATCGAGATGACCTGAGTGCCTACGTTGAGATATTGCCCGGCCTGCACCTGGCGCTGACCGACCATGCCGTCGACCGGTGCAGTGATACGGGTATAGCCGAGATTGATACGAGCGAGATCGAGTGCTGCCTGCTGCACTGTCAGCGTTGCCTGAGCCGTTTTCTCCTGGCTGGCCAATACGTTCAATTGCTGTAGTTGCTGCGACAGCTGCGCATGGTTCAACTGCAGCGTAGCTGCCGCGCGCTGTTCGTTATCGACGGCTTGCTCGACGAGCTGGCGTGTGCCGGCAATCCTGGTTGCGAGCAGGGATTGCTGGCGCACGGTCTCCAGGTGATAGCGCGTAACGTCTGCTTCACTTGCCTGAATCGATGCCTGCGCCTGAGCAATCAGCGCTGCCTGCAGCAATTTTTGTTGTTCGAGGGTTCCGATCCCGGCCTGCGCGGCTGCGACATTGCCCTCGGCCAGGGCGACCTGAGCGCGGTAGTCGTCATCGACAATCTCAACCAGTGGATCGCCGGCCTTAACCTGCTGGAAGTCCTGCACAACGACGCGACGTACGTAGCCGGGAACTTTAGCAGCAAGCGGTGTGAGATCAGACGTTAGATAGGCATCATCGGTGGTCTGATAATTAGCCGAGGCGTTCCACCAATCCCACTCTGTTCCCAGCACCGCGACCAGGCCGCCGATAAGGAGCAGGATGAAAAGCCGGATGGCGATGCCAGGCGGAACGCGAAAACGGTGTGGCGCCTCCTTGCCCGGCGTTGTCCCTGGCACATCACGCGCGGCGTCCGCGGGGAGCTCTGGCGTAACGAGCTGCTGGTTCATAACGACAACTGATCCAATGCTCTGTTTCGCTGCTGGCCGGTCGCGTGGATTGTGCCGGTGAAGGTCAGACCATGGACAATTACGATGCGGTCACCCTCAAGGCAATCCGTTCAGGTGCCGCTGCGTGTGCGTGGTCCCTAATGAACGCCTGAATGTTCGTCTCTGAAGGTAACGACCGTGAACCAACACGTCCTGTTCGAGCGGCATCAGCCATATCGTTTGGATGGCCGCCAACGTGATGGTCGGCGCTCGGGAGCGCGCTTCCGACCAGCCAACAGCATCCGTGTAGTCTACCCTGCGCGGTTGTCATTCGCCCGGTGCAAGGGTCATATTGCGGCGGCGCCACGCGCTAGGACTGACACCCACCACATCGCGAAACACCCGACAATAATGGGACTGGTCAGCAAAGCCACAGGCCAGCGCAATCTGCGACAACGGCTCCCTGGATAGCAGCATAAGCTGCTGGGCGTGCTCCACGCGACGCCGGCGGATGTAATCGCACACCGTCGAGCCGAATGTCACCTTGAATGCGCGGGAGAAATGGCTGGCGCTCAAGCGAGCCTTGCTCGCACAATCTTGCAACATAATCGTCGAATCCAGCGATGCATCGATCAGTTCCTTCACCTTGCGCACCTGCCAGGGAGCAAGTCCGCAAGATCTGGACGCGCCGATGCTAGCACCGGTGCTGGCCGATATGTCATCGCTGTAGTCGCGCAGGATCGCCGCAGCGACCTTGATCTGTGACTTCGCCTTTGCCCGGTCTGCATCCCACATTCGCAAGGCAGCATTGAGAAACCCGGTCACCACGGCGAGCGATGAGCGCTCCGAATGCGGTTCGCAGCTGGACTGGATGGGGGGGAGGCTGCGATCGAGCCCCTCGATCAGTGGCGAGACATGCATTTTCGTTACCCCGCGTGAAGTTGCACCGGTGCCAGTTTGCCGAGCGGGTACGGACGTGATCGTTGGACCCGGTCGAACACTGACAGATCGGGGATACGTCGTAGTGTCGTGCCTGCGAATACTTGATGCGTGGCCTACACTCTTGCGCGGAGCGGCAGAGTGGAAGCGTATTGCCCATGGACAGCTTGCGCGCTTGCTTGACGCATTGCAAAGGCGGGTCTGCGCAACCCTTTCCAGGAATGCGGATGCTGGCCAGATCAGGGGCGAGGTTCAGGGGAGACGGCTTCGTGTCCACGTCAGACGCGGCCGTCGATCTGTCGTTGCCGGCGTTTTGCTCAAACCACGTTGAAGATCACCGCGATATTGCCGCGTGTGGCTTTGGAGTAGGGACAGATCTCCTCCGCCTCCTCGACCAGACATTGCGCGACGCTCCGCTCGACGCCAGGGATGGAGACCTTGAAGCGCGCACTGAGGAAATATTCGCCGGCCTGCAGATGCAGATCTACTTCGGCATCGATCGCGACGTTGTCTGGGGGTTCGATCTTCTTCCGACGTGCCGCGAGCGCGATTGCTCCCTCGAAGCATGCTGACCAACCGGCGGCGAACAATTGCTCCGGATTAGTGCCGGCGCGTTGCGAACCCGAGACCACGAGTTTGATGTCGAGCTGGCCGTCCGAGCTGCGAGAAATGCCATTCTCCCGCCCGCCGGTCGTGTGTGTCTTGGCGGTGTAAATCACCCCTCCGGGTTGCGTCATTTGTGCAATTCCTTGTGCCTCGCGTCAGGCTTTTGCGACGTCGATAATCGCTTGGGCAAAAGCCTGCGGAGCCTCCTGTGGAAGGTTGTGTCCGATACCGCCGGTTATAAGCCGATGCTGGTATGCGCCGGTGAATTTCTTAGCGTAAGCGGCAGGGTCAGCAGCGTGGGGTGCGCCATTGGCGTCGCCTTCCAGGGTGATCGTCGGCACGGTGATCACCGGACCCTCCGCCAGCCGCTTCTCGAGAGCGTCGTACTGTGCCTCGCCCTCAGCGAGACCGAGCCGCCAGCGATAGTTGTGGACCACAATGGCAACATGGTCGGGGTTGTCGAAGGCCGCAGCACTCCGGTCGAAAGTGGCATTGTCGAAATTCCACTTTGGTGAAGCGATCTGCCAGATGAGCTTGGCAAAGTCGCGCCGGTACTTTTCGTACCCTATACGGCCACGTTCTGTGGCGAAGTAATACTGGTACCACCACTGCAGTTCGGCACTGGGTGGTAAGGGCAGCTTGCCGGATGCCTGGTTGCCGATGAGGTAGCCGCTCACCGAGACCATCGCCTTACAGCGATCGGGCCAAAGAGCGCCAACGATGTTGGCGGTCCGTGCGCCCCAGTCAAAGCCGCCGATGATGGCCTGTCTGATGTTAAGTGAATCCATCAGCGCGATCGTGTCGACGGCGACCACCGATTGCTGACCGTTCCGCGCTGTATCGCCGGAAAGGAATTGCGTTGTGCCGTATCCACGTAAGTACGGGACGATGACGCGGTAGCCGGCTGATGCCAACAGCGGCGCAACCTCGACAAAGCTGTGGATGTCGTATGGCCAGCCGTGCAGCAGGAGAACTGCGGGACCTTCCGCCGGTCCGGTCTCGGCATAGCCGACTGTGAGGAGGCCTGCCTTGCTCTGCTTCAGAGGGCCGAACGAGGCATTCGAAATAGTCTCTGTCTGTGCAGCTGCGGAGTTGACTATTCCCAACTGGGCGGCGGCGAACGCCACCGCTCCAGCACCAAGCAATTGACGACGATGATGATAGTTGAGCGGTTTGCGTTCCATGCTCTTGTTCATGCTGTCTGTCGCCCTTGTGCCACGTCGATTCGACTTGTGATGGCGCCAGTCACGTCGATGAGCGCAATGGTTTGAATGCAACCCGGAGTTCCGCGGTGAACAGTGCGGGCTGTTCCCAGGCTGCAAAGTGGCCACCGCGGTCTAGCCTGTTGAAGTAGATGAGTTTGGGATAGGCCCGCTCTGCCCAGCTTCGCGGCGATGCGTAGATCTCGTCGGGAAAGACGCTCACGGCAACAGGGATGGCGACGTTCTTGACAGCAAAGAATGCCAGCTTGTTTTCCCAATAAAGCCGCGCCGACGAGACCGCTGTGTTGGTCAACCAATAGAGCGTGATGTTGTCAAGCACGTCGTCTTGCGTGAGACCTTCCGGCTGGCCATCAAAGACACGCGTGATCAGTGCGAGACTGCTCGCGTCATGGTCAAGCATCCAGGCTGCCAGACCTACAGGTGAGTTGGCGATCCCGTACAGCGTTTGCGGACGATTTGCCATTTCGATGGCGTAGCCGAGGCCATGTTTATAGAAGGAATCAAGCTGTTCGTACGCGTGTCTTTCATCGGTGGAGAGGCCGGCCGGTGGTGGTCCTCCGTCCTTTAGGGATTGCGCGACGTCGTTCGGAACGGTAGCGGGCATGTTGACGTGGATGCCGCGCAATTCCGGCGGCGCGAGCAGACCCATCTGTTCAGAGATCGCGTCTCCCCAGTCGCCGCCCTGCGCCACAAATCGCGCGTATCCGAGCCGCTTCATCAACGTGACCCATGCGCGTGCGACACGTTGCGGATCCCAGCCGGCCGCGGTCGGCTTGCCGGAAAAGCCGTAGCCCGGCAGAGATGGGATCACCACATCAAATGCGTCCGATGCGCTGCCGCCATGCGCGGTTGGATCGGTCAGCGGTTCGATGATCTTCATCTGCTCGATGATCGAGCCGGGCCAGCCGTGCGTTACGATCAGTGGCAAGGCATTTTCATGCTTCGAACGGACATGGATGAAGTGGATGTCCAGCCCGTCGATCTCGGTGATGAATTGCGGCAGCGCCTGCAGTTTCGCCTCGCACTTGCGCCAGTCGTAGTCGGTGGCCCAATGGCGTGCGAGTTTCTGTACCGTCGCGAGCCGGACACCTTGCGATTGGTCCGCGACCGTCTCCTGCTCCGGCCATCGCGTCGCCGCCACGCGCCGGCGCAAGTCGTCGAGCGCCTCTTGTGGAACGCTGACGTGGAACGGCCGGACAGCGTCGCTGTCTGCCGCCGCGCGCACGACTGTTGGAACGAGGCCTAGTGCTCCGGCAGCGGCCGATGCGGCAAGAATGCTGCGGCGGGTAGGGCGGACGAGGGGTGCGGACATCGGTGGGGCTCCGTGACTGCTGTCCGCGTTTTAAGGCGGGGTGAGTCGAGGGGTGAATGTCCGGCATTCGGCAGACACTCTTCCGCGGTTTGATCGACTTTGCGAGCGCGGGCAGGGCTCTGTTCGGCGCCCTAGGAATCCCGGCACAGATTTTTCAAGCAATTGATCCAGATCAAGGCGCTTGGGCGTTCAATCCCTGTAAGGGGCGCTGACCAATCTACAGGATGTCATGTGTCGACCGGCATTAACGGACAAAAGATGAGCGCCGACGATCTAATCGCGCTCGCGCTGGAACACCGTGTTCAGGCGGATCGATCGTATTGCCCCGAGGAACAGCGCGAGTTGGACCGGGTGGCGGACATATACACAGTTCTGGCGACCATCGACATTCCCACGGTGATACTCCAGCGCCTGGCTTCGTAACGCCTTCAGTGCGTGCTGAGAGCTGGCAACGCTATCATGGCTGCGTTTCTAGGATGGCCCTGGCAGCCCGCAAATCGACCGTCTCGAAGCCCTCGGTAAACTGCCCACAGGTCTTTTGCAGCAGCGTGATTGCATCGGGACGGCGCCCGTGACCGACCCAACGACGTGCCAGGCTCGTGGCGGTGCGAAGTTCCCAGGCGAGCGCACCCTGTCGCCCCGCATTGTCGAGCGAGCGAAGTAGCAGGGCTTCGGCATCTGCCTTCCTATCGTTGCCGTCCAACGACAGCAGTTCGGCCTTGATGCGAAGAATCTCGGGCATGTACCAGCCTTCCCCCCGAACCTCGCAGGCTGCCAACATGCGCTCCACGATTTCGAGCGCCTCTGTCACTGCACCGACTTGGCCGAGATGCAGGGCATATTCACCGCGCAGTAACAGGAACCGCGGCAACAGCTGCGCTTCGCCAGCCAGTTCGAGCCCTTCGCGTAAGGCGCGCATGCCGCCGCGGACATCGCCACGCCCTGCAGTGACAAGGCCGTTGAAACAACGGGCCCAGATATTCCAAAGCCGGATCGGGTTTCGCTCGGTATGTTCCAACAACATCACACCGTAGTTCCCGGCAGCGTCGAGATCGCCGGAGAGCAAGGTGAGCGGGCAAGCCGATTGACCGAGAACGCTGCAGAAGGACAGCGGCTGTCCCAGGGCCTGTCCCTCCTCCACATTCAGCCCGACCACGCGCAGAGCTGCTTGGGGGAAGCCTTGCAGCCACAGGATGCGCGCCTGGAAGTAGTGTGTTGACACCAGAAGGTCGAAGCCGGCACTGACCGTATGCGATCCTGACGGCCTCGCCATGTCGTGCGTCAGCGCGCGATCGATATGAACACGGGCGCGCTTCTGGTCACCCAGATAATGCAGCGAGGTAGCAAGTATCCGATCGGCCATCATCCGTTCGATCGCGCCATCGAAGTCACGGACAAGGCCGGCAAACTGTTCCGCGTATGTCAGCGCCGTACGCATGTCGCCGGTATTGAATTGATCGATACACAGACCCCACAGCGCGTGCCGCCGATACTCGGTGTCGTCGAGCATATTTGCCAGTTCAAGTGTCCTTGCCCAGGCCGCGAAGGTTGCCGACGACTGGCACGACGTCGATTGACGCGGAATCAATGCCTGCCGCAACCGCGGTCGCCGCCCGCATGGTGAAGTCGCCGCGGAACACCGCGAGCCGCCGCAACACCGTCCTTTCCGCATCCGACAGCAGACTGAAGCTCCAGTCCATCGTCGCTCGCAGGGTCTGTTGCCGTGCCACAGCGGTTCGCCGGCCTCGGGTCAATGCGGCGAACCGGTCCTGCAATAATCGCGCAAGTCCCTGGACGCCAAACACTCCTACCTGAGCGGCAGCCAGTTCGAGTGCGAGCGGCAGTCCATCAAGCCGGCGGCAGATCTCGCAGACTGCCGGAACGTCGGTGTCATCCAGTACCAATTCTGTGCCGGACGAGCGCGCCCGACCGCTGAACAGTTCGACCGCCGCATACGTCATCGCCTCGGTAGCATCGATCGCGTCGCTAATGGGCGGAACGGACAACGGACCCAAACGGTGTTGCCACTCACCCTCAGCGTGAAGCGGTTCGCGGCTGGTGGCCAGAATGCTGACCCGAGGCGCGGTCTTCAAGATTGTCTCAGCCACATACGCTGCGGAGTTGACGACGTGTTCGCAGTTGTCGAGCACGATCAGCGCCTGCTTGTCGCGGAGCCACGCGGTGAGGCTCGGCAGCGGGTCGGCGTCAATGGCTGCGAGACCAAGCGCGGCGGAAATTGCGCTGGAGACGAGTTCGGACGCGGGCAAGGAGGCAAGCGCGACAAACCACACACCGTCAGGGTATGTCGTGCTGATCATCCGGGCGACGCCGACTGCGACGGTGGTCTTGCCGATCCCTCCGGCGCCAACGATGGTCAGCAACCGGCATTTAGAAAGCTGCGCGGTCAATCCGGCAATCGTATCCGTGCGACCAACGATATTGACCAGCGATGCCGGCAAGCTGTTACCCTTGGCGGTATTGTCCCGCGCCTCGCCCGGCTCGGATCGATGAGCTCGCGTGACGGGTGCGACGAACGTGTAGCCGCGGCTCGGAACAGTGACGATGTACCGGTTACCATCGCTGCCGTCTCGAAGTGCTTTGCGCAGTGCGGCGATTTGACCCGGTACTGATGATTCATCGACGGTCGAAGTGGGCCAGAGGTGTGCGACGATGTGTGCGTTGCTGACGGTTTCGCCCGCTGAGTTGATAAGCAGTGTCAGCAGATCGAGGGCGCGGCCTCCCAAATCGACTGGACTGCCGTTGTCGAGCAGATGCCGCCGACCCGGAGCCAGTTCGAACGACCCAAAGAGGTATGTCTCGCCTTCCATCGCCGGCGGCGCCTCATCCCCGAACCGAATTGATCAGCGCACCACGGATTTGCCGACTGTCCTGCGGTGCCATCAGCCGAAACCTGCCTCGAGCACAACTCAAGGTCGTCCCGCTCGACGTTGATCCGCTACCGAGACGTGAGAGCAGGAACAATCGCTATGGCAGATCAATAACACAGGGGCAGAACCGAAGCATACCGGTAGCGATGGAGACCCGGGCAGCACATCGCTCACGGAAGCGTCAATGGCGGCTGACGGCCTCATCACGGGCGCGTGAGATGGGAAGTATGAAAATCTGCAATGCAGGTTCCGGTTGGCTTCATGATTTTTCACATCAAGCACCAGGATTTCAGCAGTTCCCGTCCCATAGACAGCCATCCTGGAAGAAACCGGGGAGCAGGCAATGGATCGAATCGACGCGATGAAGGTCTTCGTCGCCGCGCTGGACGAGGGAAGTCTCGCTGGAGCAGGCCGCAAGCTTGGGCGTTCACCAGCTGCCGTCAGTCGTGCGGTGGCGTTCCTTGAAGGGCAGGTGGGCGTGGAGCTTCTGCACCGCACAACGCGATCAAGCAAACTGAGCGAAGTTGGCGAGCGCTATGCGCTTGTCTGCCGGCGCTTGCTGACCGATCTGAACGAGGCGGAGATCATGGTTGCAAGCCAGTCGTCCGCGCCCGGCGGCATTCTCGCGCTGACCGCACCCGTTCTTGTTGGCGAAGAGGTGCTGCGACCGATCCTGGATGACTTTCTGGATCAATTTGCGAGCGTGAATGCGAGGCTCATGCTGCTCGACCGAACCGTCAACCTGATCGATGAGGGGGTTGACGCTGCCCTGCGGGTCGGCGAGTTGCCTGACTCATCGATGATCGCCATTCGCGTTGGGCAGGTGCGGCGCGTCGTCGTTGCAGCACCTTTGTATCTGGCCAAGCATCCGGAAATTGAGGCGCCGGGCGATCTGGGGGATCATCAGGTCATTGCCTGTTCCGAGACTGGTCTAAGCTCCTGGAGTTTTCCCCCGATTGACGGTTCGGCAGTGCCGCGGACGGTGCAATTCTCTCCGCGCTTCGTTGTCAACAGCGCACGCGCGGCGGTCGCTTCGGCGGCCGAGGGAAGGGGTGTCACGCGCTTATTCTCGTATCAGGTCGCTGAACATTTACGCGAAGGCCGGATGAAGATCGTGCTGAGACAGCATGAGTACGCGCCATTGCCCGTGCACATCGTGCTTCCGGAGGGACGGCTTTCCATTCCCAAGGTCCGCGCGTTCATCGATTTCGTCGTGCCACGTCTGCGCAAGAAGTTCACCGAGCTATCCGTGCCATAGCTCAGCGCCATCTATGCGCCCGGTTTTGGCTCGCCTGCGCCCGGGGAGTGGAGCGCGGTTGTGGGTGCCAGTTCACGCCGCGTGGACGACCACAATGCAACCTTTCGCACCAACACATAGAATGTTGGCGTAAACACCAGCCCAAATGCGGTCACGCCGAGCATGCCTGCGAACACGGCGGTGCCGAGCGATTGACGCATCTCTGCTCCGGCACCGACCGCGACCGCGAGCGGCACGACACCAAGGATGAACGCCAGCGAGGTCATCAGGATTGGCCGCAGCCGGGTGCGCGCCGCGGCTATCGCCGCTTCGAATCGGTTCATCCCATGCGCCTCTGCCTGGCGGGCGAACTCGACGATCAGGATCGCGTTCTTGGCGGCCAGGCCGACCAGCACCACAAGGCCGATTTCCACCAGGATGTTGCGATCGAAACCGCGCGCGTCCACCCCCAGCATCGCGGCCAGGATGCACATCGGCACGATAAGCACGACCGCCAGCGGCAACAGCCAACTCTCGTATAGCGCCGACAGCAGTAGATACACGAAGGTCACCGCCAGGCCGAAGGCGATCAATGCGGTGTTGCCGGCGAGTTTCTCCTGCAGGGCGATTTCGGTCCATTCGAAACCGAATCCCTGCGGCAGATGGTCATTCGCGATCTTCTCGATCGCCGCGATTGCCTGTCCAGTGGAGAAGCCACGCGCCAATGACAATTGTACCTCGGCCGCGGGATACAGGTTGTAGCGCGGAACGCGGAACGGCCCGGTGGTGTCGCGGAAAGTCGCGACAGAGCCGATCGGCACCATGTCGCCACGGTTATTGCGCGTCTTCAGATTCTCAACGTCGCGCGCGCTGAGCCGAAACTGGTTGTCTGCCTGTGCATTCACCTGATAGGTGCGGCCAAGCAGGTTGAAGTCGTTGATGTATGACGAGCCCATATACACTGACAGCGTGCTGAACACGCGTTCTATCGGCACCTGAAGCAGCTCTGCCTTGGTGCGGTCGATATCAGCGTAGATCTGCGGCGTATGCGTGTTGAACAGCGTGAATGACTGCGTGAAGCCGGGCGTCTGCGAGGCGGAACCTGCGACGATCCAGGTAGCCTGCTCCAGCGCCGGCAGTCCGCGTCCCGCGCGGTCCTGCACGTAGAGTTTCAGACCGCCGCCGGTGCCGATACCTGGAACCGAAGGCGGCTCAAGCACGAACACGAAAGCATCGTCCATCTGTGCGAGTTGTTGCCGCAGGTCCGCTTGGATCTTCGCTGCCGACAGCCCTAGTGGCACGCGCTCTTCGAACGGCTTCAGTGGCACAAAGATCACGCCGGCATTCGGTGCATTGGTGAAGGTGGCGCCGTCGAAGCCGGTAAATGCCACCGAGTTCTGCACGCCTGGCCGTGCCAGGATGATCTCCGAGGCGCGGCGGATCACCGCGTCGGTGCGCGCCAGCGACGCGCCCGGCGGCAACTGGAATGCCGCGATCAGATAGCCACGATCCAGCTGCGGGATCAGTCCTGTCGGTGTAACGGCCAGACGGTCGTAAGCGGCGTAGATCAGGCCGGCGTAAACCACCAACATGATGACGCCGAGGCGAACCAGCCGCGCCACAAGCCGGCCGTAGCCCAGCGACAGCTTCTCGAAAACCCAGTTGAAGCCAGCGAAGAAGCTGCGCACTGGCGCGCCGAGGCGATATATCAGCGTGCGTTGCGGTTCGTGCGAACGTGGCTTCAGCAACAATGCCGCCAGCGCCGGCGACAGCGTCAGCGAGACGAATGCGGAAATGACGGTCGCGCCCGCGATGGTGATGGCGAACTGCCGGTAGAACGAGCCCTGCAAGCCGCTGATGAACGCCGTCGGTATGAACACCGCGCACAGCACCAAGGCGATTGCGATCAGCGCGCTGCCCACATCATCCATTGTCTGGTGTGCCGCGTCGCGCGGCGTCATGCCTTCTTCGATATAGCGCTCGACGTTCTCAACCACGACGATTGCGTCATCCACCACGATGCCGATGGCCAGGACCAAGCCGAACAGCGACAGCGTGTTGAACGAGATGCCGACGACGCCCATCACCAGGAAGCAGCCGACGAGCGAGACCGGGATGGCGACGACTGGGATGATCGCGGCCCGCCAGGTCTGTAGGAACAGGATCACGACACCGACGACCAGCGCGATCGCGATGAACAGCGTCTTCTGCACCTCGGTGATCGACTGCTGGATGAATTCGGTGGGATTGTACACGATCGTGTAGTCCAGGCCGGCGGGGAAGCTCTTGCGTGCCTCCTCCATGCTCTGCTTCACGGCGGCGGCCGTGGTCAGCGCGTTGGAGCCTGGGCGCTGATAGATCACGATGGCGGTTGCAACCGCCTTGTTGAGGTAAGCGTTCACCGTGTAATCGGCCGAGCCGAGCTCGACGCGAGCGATGTCACGGATGCGTACGAAGCCGGTGCCATCAGGTTCCGCGCTTACCACGATGTTGCCGAACTGCTCGATATCGACGAGGCGGCCGAGTGTCTGGACCTGCAACTGGAATGCACCAGGCGACATGGCCGGCGGCTGGTTGATCGCGCCGGCGGCGACCTGCAGGTTATTCGCCCGCAAGGCGGCAACCACGTCATCCGATGTCAATCCGCGCGCCGCGACCTTGCCGGGATCCAGCCAGATCCGCATCGAGTAATCGCGCGCGCCGAACACGTTGACGTCGCCGACGCCGTCCACCCGCGCCAACGCATCCTTGATGTAAAGCGTGGCGTAGTTGGAGATGTACTGCTGGTCGTGCGAGCCGTCGGGCGAGATCATGTGCACGACCATCATCAGGTCGGGCGAAGCCTTCCGTACGGTGATGCCGAGACGCTGCACGTCGTTCGGCAGCCGCGGCGTGGCGACCGAGACGCGGTTCTGCACCAGCACTTGCGCGGTATCCACGTCGGTGCCTGGCTTGAACACAACATTGATCGTCAGCGTGCCATCGCCGACCGATTGCGACGTGATGTAGAGCATGTTGTCGACGCCGTTCACTTCCTGCTCGATCGGCGTGGCGACGGTCTCAGCTAGCACCTGGGCGGAGGCGCCGGGATAGGTCGCACGAATGCTGACGGTGGGCGGTGCGATCTCGGGATACTCGGATATCGGCAAAGCGCGTTCGACGAGCGCGCCCGCGATTGTAATGATGATCGCCAATACGGCCGCGAAGATCGGCCGATCAATAAAGAAGTGTGAGAAGCGCACCCTACTGGCCCGCGGCCAGCTGGCTTCCGGATGGGTGGATCTCGGACTGGCTCGCGGCCACCAGCACGCCCGGACGAACGAACGGATTGGCCAAGCCGCCGATGACCACACGGTCGGTCGGCTGCAGGCCGGACGCGACAACTCGCAGTCCGCGCGCCATGCCGCCGAGTGTCACCGGCTTGGCGATCACCTTGTTGTCCGAGTTGACGATGAGTACGACCTTACTGGCCTGGTCGGATACCACCGCGGCGTCGGGGATCAGCAGCGCGTCCAGCGGGCCACCATAGAGACGCAGGCGGCCGAAGGTGCCGGGCGTGAGGAAGTGGTCCTGGTTGTCGAATATGGCCCGGCCGCGAATGGTGCCGGAGTGCGCATTGATCTCGTTATCAACGAAATTCATCACGCCACGGTGCGGCCAATCCTTCTCGTCGGCTAGCTGCACACGAACCGGATTGGCGGTTTCGCGCGACGAACCGCGCTCGCCTTCCGCGTTCAGCCGGCTGTAGCGGATATAGTCGGCCTCTGAGCCATCGAACACGAAGTAGATCGGATCGAGCTTTACAATGGTGGTCAGCAACGTGGCGCCGGTCTGCCCGCCAGTGACCAGGTTGCCGGGATCGACGCGATGGTCGGAGACGCGGCCGCTGAGCGGCGCGCGCACTTCTGACCATTCCAGATTGAGCTGTGCAGTGTGCAGCGCGGCCTGGGCCGACATCTGCTGAGCGCGGGCAATGTCCAGATTAGCCTTGCGCTGATCGAGCACGCTGACCGGTGTCGCTGCCGTTTTCACCAGTTCGATGGCGCGTTGATAATCCGCTTCGTCGAACACGATCTGCGCTTCAATGCGCTTCACATCAGCCTGGGCCGCTTCAACCGCGAGCTTGAACGGCCGTTGGTCGATGGTGAACAGCAGGTCGCCCTGGTTGACCGTACTGCCGTCGCGAAAGTGCACCTGGTCGATGTAACCGGAAACGCGGGAGCGGACATCAACGCGTTCCATCGCCTCGAAGCGGCCGGTGAATTCGTCCCATTGCGCGACGCGGCTCGCGAGCGGCGGGGCGACAGTGACCTGAGGCGGCCCGGCCTGCGCATGGGCGGATGCGGCCGCGGCGAGGGTCAGGGCGGCGGCCAGGGCGAGGCGGTGGAAGGGCAGCATGGGGATCCTCTCTGGGCGTCTGATGGGCGGTGCGATATGGCGGAGGCCGGGCAATCCGAGAAACTACCCAGATGGCCGGGTTGTGGATTGGCGATAACTGTTGTCTGCCAATCTGGTTGTCACGAAGCCGTGAGTGCCGGCCCCATGATGCAGATGGAGGTCGGGCAATCCCGCGGACACGCGCTGGAGAACGGTTCATTGTCGCGACGGCAGCTCGGGCCTATGCGCCGCGCGTGTCATCTCGTTCCCTGCCGTACTCGGCCACATCGTATGCTTTGGTCTTGATGTCATAAACGATCTTATAAAGCACGCCGCACTCAAGCGATCGTTCCAGCACCGTGCCCTCGGTCTTGATCGTCAGCTGGTAGAAGCCGGCGCAGGTGCGGTCAATTTCCTCGCCCGGCGCCAGCGTGATATTCTCGGGTTTGCCTTGCCCGTCGCTGTATTGGAATGCGACCACATTCTTTGTCGTATTCACCAGCGCAAGCCGGCCGTGCGGCACTTGCGCGATGGTGTCGGAGTTGTGTTGGCCGGACGAGGCGGCAACCGTCGCAAGCAGGACGGCTGCCATTCCGAAGAAGCGTCTGCAGTCCATCTTTTCGATGCCTCCGTGCACTGGCCTGGATCAGGGGGCTGTGCAAACTATGCCGGCGAAGCAGGAGGCGCAACGCGATGAACCTATGCCGGTATACACGGACGTCTCTGCCGGTTCTTCTGCTTTTGATTGTATGCTTACTCGGCTTTGCCGGTAGACTGCATGCGGCGCCTGGCGTGCACTTGCTGCAAGCCGCGGCCAGCAGTGGCGATCAGGTATCGCCAGAGGTCCCAACCAATCTCGTTCCCAAGGATACCGCCGGCATAAATCTGCCGACCGGCCATAACTACGTCACCGAACGCGAGGAGCGTGTTACCCTCTACGTGCTGGCATTCGGCCTCGTTTGTCTTTTGGCGCAGACGGCTTTGCTATGGCGGGCCCGCAGCAACGCGGAAGAGATCATGCGCAACATGAGCGTCACCCTTGTCGTCACACTTGGGATCTGTGCGCTCGTCGTCGCCTACGACCAGCAGCAGATTTCGCCGATCATAGGACTGTTTGGAACGATTATCGGTTTTCTGCTGGGTCAGCGCGAGCGTGGGACGCGTTCCCCGCGACGGGGGGATGAAGAGCGCCAAAACCTCGAGTGATGCGCTGACGCCATTGGCGGCGCGGCGGTCAACCCGCCAGCAGTCGCCACAGACACATCCCGATCGCTGTCCACATGCCTGTGGCAAGCACAGTCATCAGCGAGATGATGCCGAGGATTGTCCGGTCGCTCCAGCTGGCGCCTTCGGAAATGCCGTCAAAATTCTGAGCTGATGCAGCTGGCCGAATTAACTGGCGCTGACGATGCCGTGACCGGGCATCAGTTGCTTGGCGCTTAAGCGCCGTGTGGCGGAGCGGGAATTGGCTCCGGGCTGTCGGAAATGCAGATTCAGTCAGCGCGGCCATTCTAGCCCCTTCGGTTCGATGCGGCGCCTTATGACGCGCATGTCTCCGCGACGACATAAATCCTGCCAGCGCCAACAGCAATTCGGCCTTCTCAACTATGCCATCTGGCCTAGCCGGCGGCGGTTTGGCCCGAGCCGGAACGGCTTGATGTAGGGGGTTTGCAACGGCTTTTTCGCTACTCACGCGGCTGTCGCGCTGTCGTCCCTTTCAAGATTACCGCCGGTGTTCGCGCAGGAACTTCTGCGGCTCAGCTGTCACGGGACGTCACTGCCACGCTGGTGCACTGTTGCAGGATTTTAGCTTATGCCGTGGAACGTAGCGACGCTAGATCGTAGGGGGTATCAGCAAACTGCGCGGCCTATGAGCCTCGGCAACGCGCCGGCCACGGCTGATTTCGGAGCATCGCCGCGGCGCCACCTTCACCCTCGTCCGCACGCGTCCTTTATCCGCTGGACGCACGGTCTGATCAACCGCTGCGTCATGGTCGGTGACGCTGTACTCATTCTCGCTGGTGGAGGAATCGCCTGGCTGGCCACCTACGAAGGGCCGCCGCCACTGACCTGGCTGCAAGCTCTGACGATCGCGTCCGTCGTGACAATTTCATTCATTTCGTTGATGCGCTGGGGTGGCAATTACAGAGTTGAGCGCTACAGCTCGTTGTGGCGTTCCCTGGTTGACCTTGCATGTGGATTTGTCCCTGCCGCCATGGCGGGTGCCGTCATTCTTGTCGCGTTCGTTCCTCACGCATGGGAGCGCCGTCTTTGGCTGCTGACGTGGCTGTCTTCTCTCTTCCTGGCCCTTGTTATCGGCCGCCAGGTCGATCGGCTCCTGCTCGCTATTGTCGATCGTCGGGCGCTGTTGCGGCGCCGGCTTATCGTTGTCGGATCCGGCCCCACCTGCGACGCTATCGTTGCGAAACTGCATAAGCCCGAAAACGCCAAGGAGTATCATCTGGCGGGAGTTTTCAACCCGGATTTGAATCGGACCTGGAATGTGGACGGCTCCGCAGCCCAGAACTCAGCAAGAATCCCGGATCTCACCCGATACGCGCAGCAATACGCTATCGATCTGGTGGTGGTTGCTCTGCCGTGGGACCGTTCCGCGGAAATCTTCCAATTGATCCGGTCTCTCCAATGGATTGCCGCCGACGTGGTCGTGCCGTTCGAAGCCGGCGGCTTCAACCCGCAGTTCGTCCGTCCGATGGGCCTCACAAACCTACCGATCCTCCAGGTCATGCATCGGCCTTTCAAGGGCACGCAAGGTTTGATCAAGATCGCGGAAGATTACGTGATCGCCCTGGCGGCGCTGCTGGTCACCTCACCCATCATGCTTGCCGCCGCGATTGCAATCCATATGAGTGACGGGAATCCGATCCTGTTCCGTCAGCCTCGCACCGGTTTCAACCGCAAGCCGTTCCTGATCTATAAGTTCCGCACCATGTCGGTGGATCCTGCGGACGACGGCTCGCAAGGCACCAAACGGGATAGTCAACGCGTCACCCGCGTCGGCCGGTTTCTCCGGCGCACGTCCATCGACGAGCTGCCGCAGATATTCAATGTGCTGCGCGGGGAGATGTCGATTGTCGGTCCGCGTCCGCACGTCGCCAACATGCAGGTGGGCGAAGGTGTATATTCGGAGGTCGTCCGACAGTACGCAGCCCGGCACCGCATCAAGCCTGGAATCACTGGCTGGGCGCAGATCAATGGCATGCGCGGCGGGATCGAACTCGATGGAGAAGGCGAACCGCGGCGCCGATCTTGATCTTGACTATATTGCCAACTGGTCGCTTCGCTTCGACATGAAGATCATTGCTAAGACCCTTATCCACGGCCTTATTGGTCGCAACGTATTTTGAGCCATGCTGATCCGAGCTTTGTTCGGCCTGTCGCTGACACTGTCAGTGTGCCAGGCTGCCGATATTCCGCCCCATCCTGTTGTCGTTTATCACGATAGCTGGAACGAAACGCCGGCCGCAGCCGCGAGCGCCATGACCTTGGCGTCGCTGCCGGCCTATGTTTCGGTGGTGAACCTTGCATTTGTCAGGCCAGACCTGGTGTATTCTGGCAAGCTTGATATTTCCCTGACCGGTCTTGAGTATCGCAGCACTGGTCAAATCCTGCACGATGCCATTGCCCTGTTGAAGGCTCGTCATCCTGCTACACGCGTGTTGCTGAGCGTCGGCGGCGCATCGTACCGGAACTGGTCCGCACTGCGGATCGATGCCCTTGTCAAGCTCACGCATGACCTGAACGCGGATGGGATCGATATCGACTTCGAGAGCCCACATCCGGGCTGCTATGCAGCCGTCGGGACATCCATTCAGTGCCGGACGGACGGTGCGTGGAACAGCATCGTGCACCGGCTACGCGTGGCACTGCCACGCCCCGCCTTGCTGACCGCGGCTGTCTGGAGCGTGGGAGCTTATGGTGAGGGAGAGTTTCACCTCGCCAGGCCGCCGAGTGAATACACCGGGTTCATGCTTGGACTGCTCAATTCCCCGACCGTCACCGACCTCGATATGCTGTCGATCGCGGCATATGATGCGGGATCGCAGTTCGACGCATTGCAAGCCTGGCGAGCTTATCGCGCTTTGTGGCACGGACCCCTCACCTTGGGACTCGCCGTGCAGCGCAGTGATGGAACGGGACCATTCTTTACCACGCCCGAGGCTGAAAACCTCGCGCGGACTGTGGCACAGGATCCGAGTGGCGGCATGATGGTCTATCCGATCCTGGCCATCCCGGACGGGCGTGGGAGTGCGAACCGGCCCGATGGCTTCGGGCTGGCCAATGCGATGTGCCGCGGAATGAAGCTGACTGGTTGCACAGCTTCCGAGCAATAAGCCTTCCCGGCGCGCGCCAGATAATACCCGAGTGCGAGCACGGTGGTCAGCTCGCCTGGGGTAAACACGACCGAGTAGATGGATGATACGATAATCAGATAGAGCACGTAGTCGGCCAGTGCCTGCGTCAGTGGGTCATCGCGGCGCGCCCAGACGGTCGTAGCCCGCAGTCCTGCCAGGTGGACGAGCAGCATCAGGACGGCGCCGATGAAACCATATTCAAACATCACGCCGAGCCAACCAATGTCCGTGAGGAAGAACATTCGGTTGTCGAAGAGTTGTGCAAGGGTGATATTGCCGAGCCGCGTTGTCGCACCGACCCCCAGCAGCCATCGTTCCGGATCAAGGCTCAGGTAATTCCATGCCGTGATGACGGACACCTTTCGTACCGCGAGCGATCCACCAAGCGACGAGTGGATATGGGCGGTATTCTCAAGCCGTCCGACCAGGAAGAGCACGGCCACTGCCGCCGCTATGCCGAGTGCTGCCAGTGCGGCAATGCGCCACCGTCCGGCGCTCAACGCGCTGGCGATTACGACGACGAGTGCAGCGCCTGCAATCGAGGCTCGCTCCTTGTAGATCAGATACTGCAGGGCAAAGGCGGCCACGATGGCCAAAACCGGCCATACCCGTGGTCGCACCCAGAACGACCGGTTCAAGTAGAAAATCAGCAACATGCCGAAAAACATCGGCATGTACAGGTGATACCCGCGCTCTGGATCATACATGAAGAGCTTGGTGGCGACATCGCCAACGCCATAGGCGCTGGCAGGCGCCACGAACCACAGCAGCACCATTATTGCATACGTGCCAATGCCCAGTCCCAGGATGATGTGCCGCAATGTCTGGGGTGGCAGCCGCAGCAGCACCAACAGCCCGGCGGCAGAGAAGACAAAGCTGTAGGCCCAAACCTTTACTGTGGTGAGGAACGCCGGGCCGGCTTCATTTCCGAGTTGCACAATCCCGATCACCGGCGTTACGCCGATGATCCAGAAAAGTGTGACGACGATGAGCATCCGGTAGGGGATGTCGAGCCTAAGGAGAGCCCAGACCATCAGCGGAAGGGTTAGTATGGGCCAAGCTTTGGATAGGAGATATAGGGGTGGAACATCCACCATGTACTGGAAGCACTGCGCAAACATGGGCAGCGCGAACAGTGCGATGAGCACGCGCCACCATAGCGCGCTTCCAGAATTCTTCTGCACGAGAAAATGGGACGGAGCAGCGATCATCCACTTTGCACGTGCTGGTCATGCACGCGCCCCAAGAGTGCCTTCAGCGCAAGCCATAGTACCGGCAATGATTCAAGAAAGACGCGGCGCGCATGCCCGCGTGGATTCTGCATCAGCCTGAACGCCCATTCCGCATTCAGGCGCCTGAAGAACAGCGGCGCGCGCTGGACGACGCCGGTGACAAACAGTAGCGAACTGCCGACGCAAAGTGCCGTGCCCGTGGCGCCCCCTCGTTCCATGACGCGGCACGCCACCATTTCCGACTGTGGGGCACCGACGGCGAGGAACACATAGCGAGCCGGATGTTGCAGTATGAACTCGACGCAGCGATCGACCTCGGCCGGATCCTTGTAGAAGCCCATGGGCGGATTGTATCGCGCCAATTCTTGCAACCCGCGTTGCGAACGCAGCCTGTCTTCGACTTCGTCGGTGCCGCCGATGATCGTGATTGCGTCATGCGGCATAATGTACTTGCTGAACAGCTCTACCGTTAGGTCGCTGCCAGCCGCGGTCGGCAAGTCTCTACCGAACATCCGTCTTGATAAGAGCCGCAGGATACGGCTGTCATTCAGAACCAGCCACGCCTTTTTGTGTGCGGTGAGGAAGTGCTGATCGCCGCGCGCCGCGCTGACGGTGTGCTGAGCATTCGGCGTGGTGACGAATTCGAACGCAGCGCCCTCAGGCCGCGCGGCAATGCATGCCGCTGCTTCGCCGAGTTCCAGTGGCGTAAACGGAACGCCCAGGAACCATTGGCATGCAGCCGCGATACCGGCCGGCTCGGTCATATACCCGGTAACCATATTCTTAGACCCAACGATGCAGCCAGTTGGGCACGTAATATTTCCGGCCAGCAAAGACGAACCCCAACAGGTTGCCTCCAGTCGTCCTGATCGAGTCGCACAGCCGAGTGACCGCCGCACCGCGCGTGCGTTCGGCCCGCACGATCACGACGTTCGCATCAACCATCGTCGCCAGGCGGTGCATGACATAGCTGGACCGGTCGGCGGACGCGACCAGCAGCAGCATGCTGAATTCCGCCTGCAGTTCTTCCAGAATATGCCTGGTGCGTGCGATGGGCGTCCGCCGATCGTCCAGGACCAACTGCAAGCTGGTTTGCCCAACCCATATTTGCGGGGTCTTTGTCGCTGTCACCTGTATCGGCTGTTCCATCGTCGAGCAGGCTGCATCGTCGGCGCCGCCGAACGCTGAGACGTATTCTGTCCCGCTGCCGTCGAGATCAAGGATGAGCGTTCTGCGCTCGTACCTGCAAGCCAGATCGGTCGCGAGGCCCCGAACGATCGCAACCCTGTCGTCCTGTTCCGACACGCCGATGATCTGCAGAGATCCGAGCCGCCGTCCGTCGACCGTAACCTCCTGCAGTAGCGAGCTCAGATCTGCGACTGCCGGGAGTTCGTTCGCCGAGCCGTGGGAACCTCTGCTTTCGAGCGATGCCAGCGCTGGCAGGTGCAGGTCACGCTCCGCCTCTTCGGGGAAGACGTAGACTTGCCGTAGCAAGGTTGCGATTGCCGCGGCTGCGGCGCCAAGCAACAATCCAAGCACGAGCCCGCCGACGGCATAGGAAATAGCCATGCTGCGACCGATGACCGGAGCTGTTGCCGTCTGCACGACACGCAGGTTGGCATTGCGCTCGAACACGATGCGGTCCTGGAACACCGCCGCAGGCTGCCGCTGCGCGAGCTGACGATAAACACTCTCCAGCACGTCGCGCGTGACCTGCAATCCGTGCAGTTGTCCGTCAGCGGTTCGCAGTGAGTGGACGCGATCATCCGCCTGCTTGTACTGCTGGTCCAACTCCACGAGCTGCTCGCCGAGCGCCTTGTTCTCGACTTCCAACGACGCGAGGCGGTTGTTGAGAACTTCCAGCGCCGGGTTGCGGATTTCCCGTTGCGTGAAATACAGGTTCTTCTCGTTCGGACCCATCTGGGCACGTGCCGACGCGATTTGCTTGTTCACCTCGGCAATTGCCGGATAGTCCTGATTATACTGGCTAACCAGGTGCGTCCGCTGCTGCTCAAGCCGCACCAGCGTGTTGCGAGCCTCGTCGTTACCGGTGTTGTTGGTGGATTCCTTGAAGTCCAGGACGGTCTGCGGTTGGCCGGCAAGATTTGTCCGTACCGCGGTGATTTCGGTCTGCACGGCCACGCGGCGTTCCCGTACCTGGTTCTGCCGCTGCACGAGGCCGTCCAATCGATTGGTCGCCAACACGATGTCCTGCGCCATATCGAGCACGTTATAGTGGGTGCGCAGGTCCTGGATCTGAGTGTCCAGATTTGTCAGCTCTCGCTGATTGCGTTCGATCTCCCGGTTCACGAACGAGGCGTTGGTGCTGGCATAGATCGACCGGCGTTGCTCCAGGTAGGAATCAAGCACGGCCTGAACGACCTTGATTGCGACGCTGCGATCGGGATTTGCATATGAAATCCGGATAACATTGCTGCCCGGATCGGTGACCACCCGAAGGTCTGACCGCAATTCCTCGACGGCAATTCCTTCTATCGTTGTGGGTTTCCGCGGCGGGAGCAGACCGAACCAGCGAGGCCGGATCAGCGACGGATAGATAGTACCGGCACCGACCTGCTTGACTGCGGCACGCAAGACCTCATCAGAGGTGACAATCTGGATCTCGGACTGGATCGCCCTGAGTCCATCGATCGACAGGACCGTTGGCGTGATCCCCGAGGTGTCCTGCGCGCTGGTGGACTCCGAACCAATCAGTACCAGGACCAGGCTATCGGCGGTGTAATGGGTGCGCGTCAATGCGGCGCCCATCAGGCCGACGAAGAGACCCAGCAGGACGCACTTACGCAGTAGTGGTCCGTTGTAGAAGAGCAGCACAAGCACATCACGGACCGTCATCCGCGACGCGCTTCTGGCCTGTGCCGGATCCGCAACTGTGGAAGAAGAGGAGGTATTTTCGGATGCTGTGGACCTCGCCAGAGCACTGGGCGAACGGATCTCGTTCATGGCCGGGAACCCACGGCGAAACCCACAATTGTCAGGGACGGCACTCGTATGGCGGCCAATCGCGCTGATGGTGGCGCATTACCAGATTTATAACGCGGGTTTCCCGCCAGATTGCGTCCTCGGGTCCGGGGCAAAGAGAAATTGCCGCAGCAACCGGATTTCCTCGCCACTCGTCCTGTATGAGCACCTGTACGTAAGGAATGCCGAGATACGAATACGGCTGCCCCATATGCCAATTCGGCGGGAGCCGAGGCCGCAAAGCGTTCAACAGGTTGATCGGTTCTGGTGGAGGGGTCGGTATTGGCAGCTCGTCCAGCGGGCCGCCGGCAACCGTGGTCAGTGCGAGACAGCCTTGCACCAAGGCAATTCGGATTCGACTGGAGATCATGGTGTTCGCGCAAAGCTTTAGCGGTCCTCTTTCTGAATGACCCGCGTTAAATCGCCAGGAGTTGGCCGGTGTGCCAGACAAAACCAGACAGCAAGGTTACAAAAACCGCACGGTGCGAAATTCTAACTTGGTGAAATTCGGCAAATGGAACTGACTATCGACCGCTTTGTTGCCGCCTTCGCGGCACGCAACCTGCTTCGCTACCTGGGAGCCTTGGCGGCACGTGGGCTGGAGGTCGCCGGCAAGTTCGGTCTCTATATTCTGGCCGCGCGCATCATGGGAGGCTTCCAGGCCGGTCTTTTGTTCCTTTGCCTCAGCTGGGTGAATCTGGCGTCTACCGCCGCGCGCCTGGGTCTCGAACGCGCGGCTTCGCGCCATGTGGCAGCCGAGCTCGCTGTCGGTGACGGTGCGGCGGCGCGACGCACTGTCCTTGTCGCCCTGATGTGGACCTCACTCGCGAGTCTTGTCGCCGGAGGCCTCACATGGGTGCTGGCCGAGCCGGCGTCGCTGCTGCTGTTTCATCAGCCAGACCTGACCGATGCGCTGCGCTGTGCTGCGCTTATCCTGCCACCGCAGTCGCTGGCGTTCGCGCTTGGGTTCGTCCTGATCGGTCTTGGCCGCGGCGTTGCCGGCCAGATGGTGCAAAGCGCGATCCCTCCTTTGCTGTCGCTCGTTGCGCTGTTCGCCGGGCTGCATCAGGCCGACACCGTGCTGATGGCTTACGCGGCGTCCTATGCTATTTGCTGTGGATTGGGTTTCGGTCTTGTGGCGTATGAGTGGCGTCGAGCCTTGGCCATCCGTCCGCGCATCCAGACCGAGGTGGCTGAGCCGCTACCGGCGCTGTGGGCGTCTGCCCGTCCGTTCCTGATCATCGAGCTTGTGCAGTCGGCGTTGCTGTCGCTGCCGGTCCTGGTGCTTGGCGTCTTCGCCAGCGCCGTTGCCGTCAGCGCCTTCAGCATCGCGAACCGAATCGCCATGATGATCAATACGATCCTCGTGAGCCTGGCCATGATCGCCGCACCAGGCTTTGCCCGGCACCATCGCCTGCGCGAATACAGTCAGCTGCACAATGTTGATCGGCAGACGCGCCAGCTTGCACTCGTGGTCTGTGCGCCGATCGCCGCCGCGCTGATGATCTTCCCGCATTCGATTTTATGCTGCTCGGCAACAGCTTCGCGGATGCGTCAGGAGCGCTGGTTGTGCTTATGGTTGGGCAGATCGTGAACATAGCTCTGCCGACGGAAGATATGATGCTGGCAATGACCGGCCACGGCGCCGTTCTTCGCCGGCTGAATCTCTGGCAGCTTATGCTGTGCTGCCTACTTTGTGCTGTGCTGATCCCCTGGCTCGGCTTGACCGGAGCCGCCATAGCCACAACAGTTTCGTTGGTCGCAGGGCGCGTCGGCTTTGCTCTCGCGGTACGGCGGGTCATACCGGAGTTGTCAAAGCCCCACTCATGATAACGACCGGACTCGACAATCTGTCGGACGCTCAGCAGGACGTTTGCGTCATCGGTGCCGGCACGATCGGCATATCGTTGGCTCTGGAACTCGAGCGCCTGGGATGTTCGGTTCTGCTGCTTGAGTCCGGCGGCATTCGCTATTCAGCCGAGGCGCAGACCCTAAGCGACGCAGAGATAGCCAACCCCGCTCATCACGTCGCGATGGCGATTGCGGTGCAGCGCCGGCTCGGTGGTGCGTCCAATCTCTGGGGCGGACGATGTGTCGCAATGGAAGAAAGCGATTTCGCGGCACGACCGTTCATTCCTCACAGTGGTTGGCCAATCAGCTTGGCCGACGTCGCGCCATACTACGCCAGCGCCTGCAAATATTTGGGCTGCGGCGTGCCGGAGTTTGATGACCCTGTGCGTGACCTGAGCACTGGTGATGACGATTTTCTGTTCAGCCGCCTCGAACGATGGAGTGCGCGCCCACGGCTTGCTGCGACCTACGAGCGACGATTGCGCGACAGCCGCATGATCGACCTCCGGCTTCAGGCGACAGTTGTGAGCCTGAATCATGCCGAGGACGGCAGAGTTATCAGTCTTGGCCTTCGCGATCTGTCGGGCCACGAGGCGACGATCGCTCCTCGTTGCGTGATGCTGGCGGCTGGTGGATTGGAGAACACGCGATTGCTGTTGTTGACGCAGCGTGAGCGTCCCAACAGCCTTGGTGGTTCGGATGGTCCACTCGGCCGGTATTACATGGGCCATCTGTATGGCCTGCTGGCGGAGATGACCATTCGGTCGCCGATCCTTGACAACAGCATCGAGTATTATTTGAGCCGGGACAGACACTACGTCCGGCGACGCTTCACCCCAAGTGCAACGCTGCAAGCTCGAATGGGCTTGAGCAATGTCTCGTTGTGGCCGGACTATCCCGCCATCCGCAATGCCGAACACCGCAACGGCATCATGTCGCTGGCCTATCTTGCCCTGGCTGTTCCACCGGTCGGACGCATGATCGTTGCTGAGTTAATCCGGCGGCACTATGTCGGATCCGGCAAGCCCGCATGGCTTCCGCATTTGGCCAACATTCTGCGCGACGCACCGAGCACCGCCGCATTCATTCCGACCTTTGTCTATCGTCGATATATCATGCATCCGCACATGCCGGGCTTCTTCCAGCGCAACGCTGCGCGTCGCTATGCGATTCGATTTCATGCAGAGCACCTGCCAAACCCTGACTCGCGCGTGACCCTGGCACGCGAGACGGATGCGCTGGGTGTCCCGCGTCTGGCGATCGACTTCAGGTATTCGGACGCGGATACCGCACCATTGATACGGGCGCATGAATGCTTTGCGCAGTGGCTGGATGGCACAGGCCTGGGCGCTGTGCACTGGATGGTGCCACGGGAGGCAAGCGGCGCGCATATCATTGCCCAATGTTATGACGGGCATCACCAGATCGGCACGACCCGGATGTCTGTGTCGGCCGTCACCGGCGTCGTGGATACCGATTGCCGTGTGCATGGTTGTGCCAATCTTTTTGTTGCCGGCAGCTCAGTGTTTCCGACTTCTGCTGAAGCCAACCCGACGCTGACGGCCTTGGCGCTTGGTCTCCGTACGGCCAAACTGGTGGCGGAGCGAAGCCTGGCCCGGCCTGCCATTGCTTCCGCCGCGTGACTGTAGATCGGTGACGCAGCTACGCTCGCGACCTGCCACGGATGCGCTGGGCGTACACGTTGATCACCAGGGCGATCAGAAGAATGAGCCCGCGGATCAGGATCTTAAGAAAGCTGTCGATGTTGATGTGGTCGAGGCCATTGTTCAGCACACCCAGGACGAATAGCCCAATGATTGTATTGCCGATGCCGCCTTGTCCGCCGAACAGGCTGGTGCCGCCGACTACAACGGCGGAAATGCTGTCGAGCAGGTAGGTATCGAATTCGTTCTGCTGCGCGCTGCCGAAGTAGGCGACGCCAAGCATGCCGGCTACACCCGAGCAGAAGGCAGAGATGATCATCACCGCCGACAGGATCGCGCGGACGTTGACGCCGGAATATTCCGCGGCCTCCCGGTTGCCGCCGGTCATGTAGACGTAGCGGCCGAAGCGGGTGTAGCTGAGGACAATGTGACCCGCCAACAAAAACACCGCGCAGACGATGACAATCCATGGCACAGGGCCGAGTGAGCGTGAACCCAGCAAACTGATCAGTGGCGGCACCGAGTAGGCAATCTGGCCACGCACCAACAAAGCGCAGACGCCGGCGGCAATCTGCAGCATGGCAAGCGTCATGATGAAGCTTGGAATGCCGATACGCGTCATGCCGAACGCATTGACGGCGCCAAGTGCCAGACAGGATGCGAGTGCAATCGCGATGGCTGCCAGGCCCGGTAAGGGTACGTTGGCAATGGTGACGCTTGCGTCCTGCACGGTGAAGTATGCGACAATGATGCCGGTCGCGTTGGCGATGCTTGCCACCGACAGGTCGATCTCGGCGCAGAGAATGACGAAGGTCAGTCCCACGGCGATGATGCCCGTTACCGAGATCTGTGTCAGGATGTTCTGCACGTTGCCGAGCGTCGCGAATGAGTTGCTTGCGGCTGTGAAGAAGCCAACGAGCACCAGAAGGGTTGCGAACGGTGCGACATTGCGAAGCTGGCCGCGGAACCAGTCGATGATCCGCGGACGCGGGGCGATGGGACCGCTGGCTAAATTCGAAGGATCGCTCATGCGGCTTCCAGCAGTCGATCCTTGCTGATCGGTTCGTCGGTGAATTCGCGCACGACGTGTCCTTTTTTCATCACCAGAACGCGGTCAGCAAGTGAAAGCACAGTCTCCGGCTCGGTCGAGACCACGACGATCGCCACCCCCTGGTCTCGCAGGTCGCGTACAATACGCACCACATCATCTTTTGCGCCGACGTCCATTCCGCGCGTCGGTTCGCTGAGCACCAGAACGCGCGGGAGATGCGTAAGCCATTTGGCAAGCGCCACTTTCTGCTGGTTGCCGCCGGACAGAGTGCCAAGTGCGCGGCCGATCTCCGGCGGACGAATGCGCAGGCGGTTGACGTGACGTTCGGCGATGCCTCGCTCTATTTTTGGCCGAAGCCAGAGCCGGTCGATGCGATCCAGAATGGCTATCGTCATGTTCTTGAACACCGGCTCCGCCGCAAACAACATCATGCGCCGGCTTTCCGGCAGGAATGCCATGCCGGCGCGCTTTGCACGTGTCGTTGACGAAAGATGCACAGTTCGTCCAGCGAGGCGTATCTCGCCTCGATCGGCGGGCAAGCGGCCAAACAGCGTGCGTGCCAGTTCGAGCTGTCCTGAACCGAGGAAACCGAAAATACCGAGGATTTCGCCCTCATGCACCTTTAGCGACACGTCGTCGTAGGCACCGTTGCAGCCCAGATCCTGGAGGGTCAGGACAACCGGTGTGTCCCTGCGGCTGTGTAGCGGAATATCCGAGAGATAGCTGTCCTCGAGCTCAGCGTGTCCGGCACCGATCATACTGTCGATGATCCATCGCTTGTCGACAGCAGCGCACGGTTCTGTTGCGATAACACGGCCGTTGCGAAACACCGTCACTCGGTCGCAGATGGCCAGCACGTCGTCGAGGAAATGCGAGATGAACACAATGCTGCGGTCTGCCGCTCGTAGGCGACGCAGCAATCCGAACAGGCGTTCGACCTCTGGTGGCGACAGTGCGGATGTCGGTTCGTCCAGGATGATGATGCGCGCGCCGGAAAACAGCACACGAGCGATTTCCACAAGCTGTTGCAGGCCAAGCGGCAATGCACCCATTGGCAGCCGTGGATCAATGTCGATGCCCAGACTCTTCAGGTGTTCGGTGGCGGTCCGTCGCATCGTGCGCCAGTCGATGACGCCGAAGCGGTTCAAGGGCTGAACACCGAGATGCACATTCTCGGCGACCGACAGTGCACGCACCGACGAAAGCTCCTGATGCACCATGCCGATACCGGCAGCGCGCGCGTCCCTGGGTGAAGCGTAATGGACCGGGTGCCCGGCCAGGCGCATCTCACCTTCGAATGCGGTGTGCACGCCGGCAATGATCTTCATCAGCGTGGATTTGCCGGCGCCATTCTCGCCCACCAGACCGTGGATCTCGCCTGGCGAAAGCGAAAAATGCACGTCACGCAGAGCCGCGACGCCACCGAATGACTTGGTGATCCCGGAGAGTTCCAGCAGCGGTGGCGTCACGATCAGGTCAGATCAGGAAATGCGTCTCCATCCACGCCATGCCAGGCGCATTCGCCTTTGTCACGACCGGGCCGTCGGCGACGATGTTTTTCGGAATGCCGCTCGCGCCGGTCTTCTCACCGGACACGACCGCGGCGACGCCGGCCACAATGGCACCGCCGTGAATGCGGCACGATGGATTGCGCACCGTCGCGTGCATCCGGCCATCGATCACCGCGGTCAACGCCGGTGGCATCGCATCGCAGCCGCCAATCAGGATGTCCGTGCGGTTGTGCGCTTTCATGACGTTGTAGGCGGCCAGCGCCATATCGTCGTTGTGGAAATAGGCGGCACTGATCTTTGGATACTTGGTCAACAGGGTTTCCCAGATGCGCGCCACCTTCGTCACGTCCCAGTCGGCTGGCTGAGTGTCGAGCACCTGGATTTTTGGATACTTCTTGACGACGGATTCGAAGCCCCGGGCACGGCCCTGTGCGCCAGTGTGGCCCAGAGCGCCCTGCGTCATGATCATGGTGCCTTCGCCGTTTATCGCATCGACCAGCGATTGGGTCACGGACGCGCCCATGAATTCATTATCCGGCGCGATAAAGCTGTGAACATTGATGGTATCTAGCGGCGCGATCAGCGTATCCATGTCGATCACCGGTATACTGGCTTCGATCATCTTGTTCACCGGCGCGGTCAGCGTGCCGATGCCAAAAGCCTGGATCGCGACGAAGTCCCACTTCTGCGATGCCATGTTGTCTATCGCCGATCGCTGCTTCTGTGCGGCGAGTTCACCGTCGAACCAGGTCACCTCCACATTGAACAGCTTGCCCCAATATTCCGCCGCCTGCTTGCCCTGAGCACACCACGTCGCCTGTAACCCGGCATTCGAAAAGGCGGCCTTCAGCGGCTTCTCCGAGCGGCCCGTTGCCTTGCCCAATTCCTGCGCGAGGGCTGGATTGATGCCGAAGGAGGCGAGTGCCGCAGCAGCACCAGCCATCGAACCTTGAAGAAACCGTCGGCGTTGGGTCATTACCGCATCCTCCCGTCCGTGGTTTCGGCGACAGTAATCGCGCGACGCGATGCGAGGCAACCGGTCTGGGCGACGTAGCCATTGGCAATTGCCGGCTTCTCGCTACGGTATCGGTGGCATAACATTGATCGCCATATTGTGATCTACGCCTGGGCTGCATTGCGCCTGACGTAGTACAGAGTGCGATCTTCCGGCTGTCCGATGCCTTGCATGGAACGCCAGGACTGCGGTGTTATGGCACCGCTACAGAATTGAGGGAGGAGAAGATGCATCCAACGCGCCGTGGCGTGCTACGTATCGGTGGCACGGGACTTGCTGCTGCTGCACTGACGGCTCCATCGATTGTACGAGCTGCGCCGTCGGGCAAGAAGGTCAAGATCGCGCTCTCCAACTCCTATATCGGCAACAAATGGCGCATCGAGATGGAGAACGTCTTCAAGGCAGCTCTGTCGATGGAACCCTATAAGTCGGAAGTGGATGGAACCTGGTTCAATTCAGGCAATGACGTCAGCAAGCAGTCGCAGCAGTTGACCAATCTGATCGCGGAGCGGGTCGATGCGATCGTGGTCAATGCTGCTTCGCCGACCGGACTGAACGGCATCCTGACCCAGGCCAACTCCCGCGGTATCCTGGTGGTGTCGTTCGACAACATCGTCACCGCTCCCAACGCGCTGAAGGTGAACACCGATCAGCTGGATTTTGGCCGGCGCATGGCTGACTGGCTGGCGAAGAAGATTGGCGGCAAGGGCAATGTCATCATGGTGACAGGTGTTGCCGGCACGTCGGTGGACCAGGATCGCAACAAGGGTGCCGACAGTGTTTGGGCGCAGAACCCCGGCATCAAGGTTGTCAATCGCTTCACCGGCATGTGGGATTCAGCGACTGCGGAACGCAACACCTCGGCCGTGCTGCCGTCGCTGCCGCAGATTGACGGGATATGGTGTCAGGGCGGCACCGATGGTGTGCTGAAGGCGTTCATCTCCGCCAACCGCGCACTGCCGCCGACGGCGGGCGAAGCCGAGAACGGATTCCGCAAATTCATGATCGGTTATGACGGACACAAGGTTGATGGCATCTCGATTGGCCAGCCTCCGTTCCTGTCTGTCGTCGCGCTGGAGCTGGCGCGGCGCATTCTGCACGAGAATCATCCGCGCAAGGACGTGACGATACCGTTTCCCTTCGTGACCAACGACACTGTCAAGGTCGGCGAGACCGTGTTCCCGGATCTACCGGACAGTTTCTTCGCCGACTTCACCGATTCCGGTCCCGACGCCGTGGTCAAGCTGTGTGTGGAAGCGGCGCTGGACGGCAAATCCTGCTCAGGCAAGCTCGATGTGAAGCTGCCGAGCGTATGATCGCAGGAACGTCTGCGGTCGAAGCAGTCGGGATCAGCAAGTCGTTTGGCGGTGTTCGAGCACTCGATGACGCGGCGTTTGCCGCCAATGCGGGAGAGGTGCATGCGCTGGTTGGCGAGAATGGTGCCGGCAAGAGTACGCTGATCAAAATACTCGGTGGCCGCCTGCGCCCTGATTCAGGGCAGTTTCGTTTGAATGGACGTGACGTTGTTCTCAACAATCCGAGCGATGCGCACGCGCTGGGCACGTGGACCGTCTTCCAGGAACTGACTCTGCTGCCAGGGATGACGGTCGCAGAGAATCTGCTGCTCGGACGTGAACCTCGCACCGCGCTCGGCCTGGTCGGCCGATCAAAGATGGCGGCGCAAGCGGAGGAGATGCTGGCCGCAGCGCGGATCGAGTCGATTGATCCGTTGGCATTGGTGGAGGATCTGTCACTGGCGCAGCGGCAGATCGTGGAAATCGTCCGGGCGCTATCGCATACCTCGGAAATACTCTTCCTCGACGAGCCGACGTCGTCGCTGGTCGAGCACGAGGTCAACTGGCTTTTCGCACAGATCGCGGCGGTGCGGCGCAATGGCTGCTGCGTGATCTTCACATCGCATCGCTGGAGCGAAATCAGCAGCATCGCGAGCCGCATCACGGTCTTCCGCAACGGCCGTCACGTCGGCACGTTCACCGAACTGAGCGAGACCGAGGCTGTCACTCTGATGACCGGCGAGCGGATCGAGACGCTCTATCCTGCGTTGCCGGCACGCGCACCGTCGACGCCTGCGCTGACCGTGAAGGACCTGACGGGTGCTCGTGTCCGTGAAGTTTCGTTCACACTCCGGCGGGGCGAGGTTCTGGGAATAGGTGGCCTTGCCGGCCATGGTCATCGCGAACTGTTCTTCATGTTGTTCGGCGCCGAACGCGTTACCGGCGGGACTGTCGAAATAGATGGGCGAGCAGTGCGCATCCGGTCGCCACGTCATGCGGTGCGCAGGCGTGTCGGCGTCGCACTGGTGCCGGAGGATCGCAAGACCGAGGGCCTGATGCTCGGCATGAGCATTCGCGAGAATCTCTCGTTGGCGATCCTTCGCCGCATCTCGCTGCTGGGGGTGCTGCGCCGGCGCAAGGAAAGGCGTGCCGCGCAGCAAATAGCAGAGCGGCTGAAGGTCAGGATGGCGAGCATCGGCAGTCCCGCCGGCTCGTTGAGCGGCGGCAATCAGCAGAAGGTCCTGGTCGGCCGCTGGCTGCTGGCAGAGCCGAACATCCTGTTGTTCTACGACGTGACACGTGGCGTGGATGTCGCGACCAAGCATGAACTCTATGAACTGATGATGCAGCTGGCGGAAGCCGGCCGATCGATCCTGTTCTATTCGAGCGATGCGGAAGAGCTGGCGCATCTGTGCCACAGGGTCCTGGTGATGCGTGAAGGCGCCATTGCCGCCGAGCTTGCTGCCCCTGATATTACTGCAGCGGACATCGTGACCGCGGCGGTGCGGGACCGACTCGCGGCCTGAGGTGCCAAGCCCGGTCAACCGCCGCCCGCTCTGGGCGCATTTCCTGACCCAGAATGTCGGCCTGGTGCTGGCGGTGCTGATGGTGATGGCCGTCATCGTCATCTATTGCGTGCTTTACTACGCGCAACAGCAAGCGCTGCCTGGCGTTTTTGAAGTCACCTCCACGGTTAACAACACCATGCCGCTGGTGCTGGCTGGATTGGCGCAGACATTTGTCGTGCTGACGCGCGGCATCGACCTTTCGGTCGGTGGCGTGATCGATCTGACCAATGCACTCGCGGCAATCTGTCTGGCTGACTCACCCGCGAACATGGCCGGCTGGTCAATCCTTATCCTGGTTGTCGGTGGTGTCTGCGGATTGGCCAATGGCCTGCTAGTGGCGGTCGGGCGGCTGCAGCCGATCCTGGTGACACTGGCGACGCTGTCGATCTTTCAGGGACTGGCGATCCGGGTGCTGCCGCAGCCGGGTGGGCAGATACCGCCCGTTTATACAGATGTGCTCGCCAACCAGAATAGCCCGCTGTCTCTGGTCTATGTGTTGCTGCTTGTCGTACTATGGCTCGTCTTCAGGCGCACGCGTACCGGCATTTCGATCTACGCGATCGGCAATGACGAATTGTCGGCGGAGGCACATGGAATAGCAGTTCGCCGAACCAAGGTATTGGCCTATGTCCTGGCCGGCGTATTGTCGGCTGCGGCGGGCCTGTTCCTGGCGGCGACCGCGACGGCAGGCGATGCGACGACGGGAAATGGGTTCACCCTGACTTCGATCGTTGCAGTGGTTTTGGGTGGCGTCAGCTTGTTTGGTGGCCGCGGCAGTGGCGTGGGTGCGATCTGTGGTGCCTTCGTCATCAACATCATCGTCAACATCCTGTTCTTCGCGCATATCGATCCGCTGTACCAGGCCTTTTACGAAGGCCTGTTCCTCGTCGCCGCGGTCCTGCTGACAAGTGGGACTGGCTGGCTGATCCGCCGGAGAAGCTGATGGAGCGCCGTCGTATCCTGTATGCCTGGATTGCGGCGATCCTGTTGTTCGCTGTCGGCGCTGCGGTGCGTCCGGGTTTTGCCAGCATGGACAGCATTGCTTCTGTGCTGGTGGTCGCGTCGTTCGTTGGCCTTGTCGCGGCGGGCCAGACATTTGTCGTGCTCATCGGCGGCATCGACCTGTCGGTGCCATGGATCCTGAATGCGGCAGCGATCCTGATGGTGACGAGTTCACTGGGTCAGAACAGCCGCGCGGCGGTCGGAATGGTGCTGACGCTCGGGATGGGCGCGTTGGTGGGCGCGGCAAACGGCATCGGCGTCGCAGTGTTCGGGGTCCCGGCCGTGGTCATGACCTTGGCGATGAACGGCATCATGGAGGGGCTTACCCTCGGATTGTCGGCCGGAATGACCTGCGTGTCGTGTGCGTCCTATGCACCGCCAATCATCCAGGCAGCCGTGCATGGCCGGTTGTTGGGCGTGCCATCGATGCTGATGGTGTGGCTGGTGATCGCTCTGTTGGTTTCATTCGGGCTCAGCTTCACGCGCTTCGGTCGGGCGGCCTATGCCATCGGCAACAACGCCCGCGCCAGCTATCTGTCGGCTGTCAATGTCCGTGCGACAACGGTCGGGTTGTATATGCTGAGTGGTGTGTTTTCGGCGCTGGCCGGGATCGCGCTGGTCGGGTTCGGCGGACAGGCATCGCTTGGCATGGGCGATCCCTACCTGTTCCAGTCGATCGCGGCGGTGGTCATTGGCGGCGTGTATATTCTCGGCGGCCGCGGCAACTATATCGGCGTCGTCGCAGGCGCGATCAGCCTGGTGGCGCTGGTCTCCGTGCTGATGGCGATGAACATGCCTGAATATGGCCGCAGCATCACCTATGGTGCGGTCATCCTGGTGTTGCTGCTCACGTACGGGCGGCAGGACGTGGAACAGTAAGCTGCCATTGTGCGCTCACCGATGGCCGGTCTGCCGGCGCTTCTGCATGTTGTCCAAATACACCACGCCGGCGATCAACAGTCCCTCGAGCACCATCTGCCAGAAGGAATTCACGCCGAGCAGGTTGGCCCCGTTGCCGATGGTGGTGAACAGTATCGATCCGATGAAGCAGCCAACGATGGTGCCGCGACCGCCGAACAAGCTCGCGCCGCCCACCACGGCGGCGGCGATCGCCTGCAGTTCGGCGCCAGTGCCCGCATTGGGATTGCCCATGGTCAACCTTGCCACGAGCATCATGCCGCTGACTGTCGCGAACACCGCGGCAAGACTGTACGCGACCAGGGTCACGCCGGTCACGTTGATGCCAACGCGGCGCGCCGCCTCGGCGTTGCTGCCAATGGCGTACATGTAGCGGCCGAGGCGCGTGAAGCTCAGCATAAACTGCGAGGCACCGCCAAACAACAGCATGATGACGAACATCGTCGGGATGCCGAGAACCGACGTATTCGCCACAAGGCCCAACGCATCAGGCATTCCCGCTATCGTCATGCCGCCCGATACCAACAGCGTCAGCCCACGGAACCCTTGCAGGCCGGCGAGAGTGACAATGAAGGGCGGGATGCCGAGGCGGTCGATGGCAAGGCCGTTCACCAGCCCGATGCACAGCCCAAGGATGAGCGCGCCGGCGATAGCAATGCCGATGTTGACCCCGCTGGCGAGCATCATCGCGAACACCACGCCGGTGAGGCCCGCCACCGCGCCAACCGACAGGTCGATACCGGCCAGGATGATGGCGAACAGCTCGCCGTACGCGATGATGGCGTCGGTCGAGACCTGGCGCATGATATTGAAGAGGTTGCCGCGAGTCAGGAAATAGGGCGAGCCAAACGCCAGCAGCAGCCAGAGTGCGATGGTGCACGCCGCCACCCAGGTTTCCAACGGGAGATGATGGCGCAGCCTTACCGTCCACCTTTCGTGCCTTGCGGAGCCAGACTTAGCGATTTGGGCAGCAACCGGCATCACTGACCAAGGTACGGCGTCAATTGATACTTCTTGGGGTTTAGCAGGCCCGCCATCGCGGGACTTTCGATGTTTGCCTTGGTTACCACCTGCACACCAGAATCGACATAATGCGGGAACACCACACCATGAGAGGCTGCGAGACCGTACCAGACACCTGCATAGCCCATCATGAACGGGTTCTGCACGATCAGTCCGTCGAGTGCTCCCTTACGCACGAAGGCAACCTCCTGATCGGACGTATCAAACGCAACGGCACATAACTTGTCGCCCAGGGATTTTTCGGTGATCGCGGCGCCGGCACCATCACCTTCCACCTCGTTATCGGCGAATATGCCAACTAGGTCGGGATGCCGGGTCAGCACGTCCTCGGCGTCGGACAAGGCGCGCGCCGGATCGTTGTTGCCGGTGCGATGCTCGACGATCTTGAGATCAGGATAAGTCTTGAGGCGTTCGACGAAGCCCTTGTCGCGGTCGTTCAGCGATTGCGCGCCCGCCAGTGCTGTCAGATAGGCGACATTGCCTTGCGCCTTGCCGGTGCGCGCCTTTACGCAAGTCGCCAGCTCGTCCGCCGCCTTTTCGCCGCCAGTTTCGTTGTTGGTGGCAAGGAACGTCACGTACTTGTCGGTATTGGCACTGGAGTCGATGACGATGACCGGGATCCCGGCGGCAGTCGCCTGTTCGATGGGATGTGCGAGTGCCGCGGCATTGGTCGCCGCGACGACGATTGCCGTGGGCTTTGACGAGATGGCGTTCTCCATGATGGAAACCTCGCCGGCCACGTCGGTCTCCGCCGTGGTGCCGAGCTTGGAGACCTGCACGCCCAGATTTTTTGCGGCGGCGTCGGCACCGTCGAACACGGTTGCCCAGAACTGCGACGTTGTGGCCTTGACGATGACGACGATCTTGGCGCTGGAAAAGTCAGCGGCCTGGGAAGGTACAACGCCCTGCAATGCGAATACGCCAAACGCGGTGGCCGCAGTCAGTCTGCCGATTGTCATGCGTTCCTCCTGTATTGTTGTTCAAGCCGAACCGATGAATCCCGTCATGTACTTGATCAGCTCCTGCTGGTTGCTGTCACTGGCACGCGTCACGTGAACAATGCGGCCGCGATACATCACCGCGATCCGATCTGCCACTTCGAGGATCTCGATCAGGTTGTGGCCAATGTAGATGACGCCGGCGCCTTCGATGGCGAGACGGCGGGCTAGCTGAATGACATGCTCGCGTTCCATGGCTGCCAGAGCGGCCGTGGGCTCATCCATCACCACGACCTTGGCCTGCCAGTAGAGCGCTCGTGCGATCGATACCGCCTGCCGCTGACCGCCGGAGAGCCGCGATACAGTTCGCACGCCGGGTGGAACGCGGCTGTCAATCCGTGAGAGCAGTGCCTGGGTTTCGCTGCGGATCCGGGGCTTATCGATAATCGGCAGAAAGCCAAGTAGCCTCCGTACCGGTTCCCGGCCGAGAAAGATGTTGGCCCCGACCGATAAGTCGTCGGCCAATGCCAGATCCTGATACACAGTCTCGACACCCATGCGGCGTACCTCGCGCGGTGAATCGCGCGGTATTGGCCGGCCTTGCAGGCGTATTTCGCCGGCATCAGGGCGATAGATGCCAGCGATGTGCTTGATGACCGTCGTCTTGCCGGCGCCGTTGTCACCGACCAGCGCAAGCACCTCCCCGGCGTCGAGTGTCAGGTCGACGCCACGCAGCACACTGATCGGCCCAAAGCTCTTGTGCAGGCCTTCGATCTCGAGGAGAGGCGGCACGGTTCCTTCCCTTTGCGTGCATTAGAGGCAATCGGGCGGGCAAGCGGCAATCAAACTACCGTGGGTGCAATGCACGGCCCGCTTCGATGGGCCCGCTAGGCATGAGGGTGTGCAGGCTTGATCGGTTCGCCCAGCCGCGATCGCAGTTCTTGCAGTTCGCGGCGCATCGATTCCAGCTCGACGCGATCGTATCCGCGGCCTGCCTGGAGTGCGAGTGCGCGCAGCATTTCGGACTCATCGTGTGTGATGTCGCTGCCAGAGGCGTGCGAGCCAAATAACGCGATGGCTTTGGCCTCGCCTGTCGAACCGAATACAGGAACTGCGAGGCACGGCGACTGTTGTTCAGAGACCGGGGAATTGCTGCGCCACTGTTGCGGTGACAGGCGGGTCGGCTGGCGGCTGACAAGACACTGCAGTGCCGGTGCGTCGAGATCAGGCATCAACTGCTTCACGGCCGTGCCGGACCAACCGATCGCCGGGCCGGCGAGTTGCATTGCGCCGTCAATGTCGCGGAACACTGCTGCGGACGTCAGCCGCAGCCAGCGCGCCGGCTCTTCGGTCAGGCTTCGATCTATCATCGATATGCTGTCGGCTGCGAGTAGCGCGTGGCCCGCTTGCTCGAGGCCGTGATGCGCCCGATGGTATGCGCGGTTGAATGCATGATCGACCAGATCCACTGCGATTTCATGCAGTCGTTGCAACACCATCAATAAGACCGGAGCAACGATGAGCGGCCAAACCCAGTCGGGGAGGTGAACCGCTTCCTGAACTTCATTGATGCGTTCGTGCAGGAATACGACTGGGACAGCGAGCGCCAGTGTCAACAGGGCTGTGACCGTGCCGTGCCGGAGCGGGATTGCAACGCTGACAACACGTTGCTGCCGCACTGCCGTCCAGACGAAATATGCCAGTGCACCCTGCACCAGATACAGCAGACCAAGTACCGTCTCCGAAGGAGCCTTTCCCATGGAGCTCTGCAGCAACCCGGTTGTTTGGCTGAACTCGGCGAACATGAAACTGGTCAGGCCGATCGCGCAACCGGCGATCACCCAGCGCATGCGCTGCTCGTTCCGGGGGTGCAGTGTGCGGCGGCGGAAGACAAGTAGAAGCAGCACCGTCACATCGATGGCGTAGCCATAAAGGTAATTGGCAATCGCGACGCCTTCTGTTGGGACGCCGAAGAGATTCGCACTGGCAAGGAGGCTCAGCACGACGGCGAGCGCGCCGACCAAGGGGACTAGGCGGGACCATCGGCGCCAGCGCAGATCAGGCTCGGATTCGGGAAAGTAGAGCGCGAGGATCAGCAAGCCGGCTAAAGCCGCACCCGTCGCGAGGGCGTCCAATGCCTGCCCGCAGAGAAGTAGAAGCGGCCAGGACTGGAGTAAGGCGTAATAGGTGTAGGTCTGTCCTGGATTGAACCAGAAGAAATAGAAGAAGAAACCCCAGGTCACGAGGCTGGGACGAACCCATACCAGCCAGGCGGCCGCCAAGGTCGATAGAATGCTGACAACGGTATCCGCCAGCAGAACCAATCGGCCTGCGAGATCAAGCGCTGCGACCTGCGCGACAAGATGCACAGTCCTGTCCGGTTCGCCCGCCCCCGATCGCAAAGCGAGATCGATCTCACGTCCTGGCAGGGTGTTCTGTATTCCTCCTGATCCACCGAGAACCGTGACCAAACTCGCACAGGCAGTGCTATGCGGAGTCCAGCAATTCATCTGCTGGAGATCCAGTTGGTCGCCGATGACCACTCCGGCTGTCTCTGCCGGCGATCTGCCCATCTCGCCATGGAAGGGGCCAACGACATCGACCACGACGCCGCTGTTATCGACCGTCAAACCGAACGATGCGAGCGGCCAGACCAGCCGATAGAACGACGGAAGGACCATCGCCAGCCCCCATACCGTCAGCAATATCAGTGCAAGCCGCGATAGCGCCGAAGCCGGCAATCCCCAGCACCCCCTCGGTTACTGATGACGCCAGGCATCGGAGTGGCATGGCGGCGAGACGTAATAATGACGGCAGAGGCAGGTTGTGCCAATGCACGCCGGAGGTGTCCGGTGCGCCCGCGAAGGGCAAGAGCGAGGCTGATGGGGCTGCCCCTGGTGACACGGCTGTTGGGTCGAGTGTAATCCGTATTGCGGGATCAATGAACAACGCCCAGAGGTGAGACGATGCGACCAAACAAGATCAAGCAGATGTGGCGGGCCGGACAACACGTGACACTGGGTTGGCTCTCGGTGTCCCATGGGTTCACAGCAGAGGTCATGGCGCGTCAGGGCTTCGATGCTCTGTGCGTCGACCTGCAGCACGGTACGGCTGAGATGAAAGACGTCGGGCCAATGCTGCAGGCGATCTCGCAGACCGATACGGTCCCGGTCGTGCGGGTGGCGTGGAATGAGCCGGCGGCCATCATGAAGGCGCTGGACCTGGGCGCCTACGGCATCATTGTGCCGCTGGTCAACAATGCCGAGGAAGCGGCGAGGGCGGTCGCTGCGTGCCGCTATCCGCCCGTTGGCATGCGGTCCAATGGACCAGTTCGGGCGATACACTACGGCGGTGGCGACTATGTGGCCAACGCGAATGATGAGATTGTCATCATGGCGATGATCGAGACCAAGGAAGGCATCGCCAACGTCGATGCGATCTGCGCGACGCCGGGCCTCGACGCTGTCTACATCGGGCCAGCCGACCTGTCGTTCGCATTGGGCCTGGCTCCACGCGGCGATAACCCCGACCCGCTGCACATCGCCACCTGCGACAAGATCCTGGCGGCAGCGCATAAGGCCGGCATCAAGTGTGTCATGCACTGTGCCAGTGCGGCGTTCGCGGCTGGCGCGGTTAAGCGTGGCTTCGACATGGTGATGCTGACGTCCGATCTGGCGTGCATGATGGCTGGCGCGAAGTTGCAGCTCGACGAACTCAAGTCCAAGACGGCCTGAGTTTGCTTTCGGCCTCGGTCCGCGTCTTGCGACCAGGTGGTATGCCCTGGTCCATTGACGCGGGCCGTCGACGCCGGAATCCGAGACCAAGCAGTCCGGTCAACATGATGGCTATCGATGATGGCTCCGGAGCCTTTTTGGTGACTGGAAGTGGGGCGGGATAGCCCACCGGCAACTGTCCAAAATTCAGCGTTGCGACATCACTGCCGAACGACTCGCCGAGCCTTATACCATTGCCGGTGCCGACGGCGAGGCGGTCCACCAGGTTCGGCAGTGCGAATGTGCTGATGCCGTTGCCGCCGAAGGTGTCGCCGATGACGTCGAACAGTGCCGGGTCTATCGCGATCGACAACAGTTGACCGTCGGCAACTGCCCAGCCCGCAGGTGCAACGGTGCCGGCGTAAAGGCTGATCTCGCCGAGAAACGGTGCGTTATCGGGCACAACCGTTGTTGCCGAGGGGAACAGCCCTTGCACCGCGATGATGTAATGCAGCGCGAGCGACGGCTGCTGGATAGAAAACGCCTGATCGCCGCCCACGAACGACGTTTTGCCGTTGGCCAGCTTCAGTGGCTGCGACGGCAGGTTGGCGATCGTCAGCGTAGCGCTTTCGGCGCCCGCGGTTGCTCCGAGCGCTTGGGCGGGCAGACCGTACGCCGCGCCGGCCCCGGTGGCTGCACGCCCTGCGAGATTCGGCGTCGCAAACGTGATTGGAAAATTGCCGCCATAGGTGTTGCCGAGCAACGAAAACAAAGGTGCCTCCTGGACGATCGGAACCTGCTGACCGTTGGCTTGTATCTGCCCGCTCGGCAGCGTCGATCCCGCGTAGGTCAGCACTTGGCCGATCACCGGCCCCTGTGCCTGCGGGCCGGCCGGCGATGGGAAGGAGCCCCGCGCGACCACACCCTGATTGAGTGCGAGGGATGGCTGGAGGATCGGCACAGGCTGGCTGCCTGATGCGATCCCACTCGCCCCGCCATACGGCGGCAGTTCATTGGCGGTCAGAGTCACTGTTGGGGAACCGGCAATACTGCCCAAGCTGCGATTGGTCAGTCCCGCGCCCTGGCCGGTGCCGACAACGGTGCGGCCCGCCAGGTTCGGCAGTGCGAAATTGCTGATGCCATTGCCGCCATAGGTCGTGCCTAGTTGTGAGAACAACAACGGGTTCTGGTTGATCGGCAGCAATTGTCCATTGGCGGCGCTAAATCCGCCCGGAGCAAAACTGCCGGCAAACAGTACCACCTGACCGAAGTCCGCAAAATTGCTGGCGTCCGTGCGCACAAGATACGTGAGCCCGAGCGACGGTTGTTCCGTTGAGATCGGTGAACCGCTGCCGGTGAACGGGAGAGCCAGAGCATGCGAGCCAGGAGCTAGTCCAATGGCCCCGGCAGCAGTCAGGGCGATTCCGAGTTGGCGAGCGAAGATCGGTCGATGCATGGCAATGACCCTCCATTGGTCGAGGCCCATTTGCCGTAGCCGCTTGCGATGGTGGTGTGAGTCAACTCACAGGTGTTGCAAGCTGGCGCCGGATGACTGCGCTCACGCCGGGCACGGTGTGAGTCGACTCACATTTATTGTCCCACAGGCCGTCTAGCAGTTTGTCCCGCACACTGCACTGACGCCGTGTGTCACACACAGCCATCATGAGGAGACCGACAATGCGTAGACTTTCCCTGGCCGGAGTGCTGGCCTCTGCGACCGCGCTTGGTTCCATTCAAGCCAGTGCGGCACCCCTGATTCCGACATTGGAGTTCGTTGATGGCCCGATTGCGTCGGCGCCGGTGACCACTGGCAGCGTTTCCATCAGCGGCCTCACTCTCAATGGTGCGCCGGTGGTTGGCAGTGCGACGCAACAGATCCTGCAACTGAACGGCACCGCGACAACAGCGATCTTCAACCCGCTGTCGATATTGGCGTCCGAATATAATCTTGTCAGCCCAACCGGACATTCCAAAGCCGCGGCGGCGATCAGCGGTATTCTTGCGCCGCTCAGCACGCTTGTCTGGAGCGTTTATCTCGATCCGGCCAACGCTCCACTCGGTACCGCCCAGTTGATCGCGTCGGGCACCTTCACCAATCCTTCTTCCCTGGTTTCGGTGGGCTTCTCAGATTCGGCGAAAGCGGTCCTTGCTTCCGTCTCCGGGCCGTTTTCACTGTCGGAGTTTATCAACATCTCCACCCCTTTCGGTGCGCCGGAAAGCTTCACCTCCTCTGTCACGGCAACTGCGATCGCTGCGCCGGAGCCGGTATCGCTGGCGATCCTGGGCAGCGGCTTGCTCGGCCTCGGTCTGGTCACGCCGATGTGGCGCCGGCGGGCGCTTGCGCTGTGAGCAACCCCATGATCGATGTTCTCATCGATCCAGGCCGCAGCCTAGTGTCACTGCCTCCGCGGCCTGCCCTTAATGCCGCTGGATTTCGTGCGTCGCGGGCAGGATATGCTTGGCAGCATCTTCCTGCCCGCACCGACGTTGCTGCCGCTGGTGCCGGCGTGTCTGATCGAACCGGAACCTCCGGCACCAGCAATCTGTCGCCACCGACGCGTGGGGCTCCACGACCGCGTGTTTAGTTTGCTGACACTACGCAGCATGCGAGGTTACGTGGAAGCAGTGGGGCCGCGTTGTATTGCAGCGCGCGATCCGCGCCTGCCCGATCGATGAACCGCCAAAGGACCCGCTCTGAGGCGGTGTCATTGCCGCACGGCGACGCGACAGGAATGTTGTGCCATAAGCTTCCCCTGGGTCCGCCGCGGGGGAGAGGGTGGCGTCACCGATCAACACCATTTGCGCATTGCGGCCGTCTGGCGTGCGGCAGATACGGCTGTGCAGCGGATTGATCCTGCTGCTCTATGTCTCATTGCACCTGACCAACCATGCGCTCGGCAATTTCTCGCTGGCGCTGATGGAACGCGGCCTGTTGGTGCAGAAATTCATCTGGCAGGGCTGGATCGGGACCACCGCGCTCTACTCTGCACTGACCGTGCATTTCGTGCTGGGACTGTACGCGCTGTACGAACGCCGTCGCCTGCATTGGTCGCTGCCCGAACTGGCGCTGCTTCTGCTGGGGTTGTCGGTGCCGCCATTGCTGGCGAACCATCTTGCGGTGACGCGCATCGCGTTTGCCGAGTTCGATCTGAACAAGGGCTATGCGCAGGAACTGTACTCCTTCTGGATCGCCTCGCCGGCGCTTGGTTGGGTCCAGCTGACACTGCTGGTGGTTGCGTGGCTGCACGCCTGTTTTGGCGTCGCCTTTTGGCTGCGCCTGAAACCATGGTTTGTGCGCCTGCGGGCCCCCCTGCTGGCTTTCGCGGTGCTGCTGCCGGTTCTGGCATTGCTCGGCTATCTTCAGGCCGGACGGGAAGTCGTGGCGCTGACGCGCGACCCAGCCTGGCTGGCCGCTGCCACGGTGCCGTCGTACGTCGGCACACCGCCACAGAATTTCTGGCTCACCAATCTGCGCAACGATTTCCTGGTGTTCGACGGCGCCGCGCTGCTGCTCGTGGTGCTGGCGCGTTGCCTGCGCGGAGCGGCCGAGCGTCGTCGTGGCCGCATCTGCGTCTCGTATCCCGACGGCCGACAGCAGCTCATCCCACTTGGCTTCAGCGTGATGGAGGCCAGCATGCTTGCGGGCATACCGCATGCGGGACTTTGCGGCGCGCGTGCCCGCTGTTCGCTGTGCCGCGTCCGCGTGTTGGGTACGGCATCGCTGCCGCCGCCAGAGGAAGCCGAGCGCCGCGTACTGGCCCGTCTGCGTACCGATCCCGCGCATGTCCGGCTGGCCTGCCAGTTGCGTCCGCTGGCCGACATTACTGTGCTTCCGTTGGTACCACTGGACGCGCAGATCGCATTCCTGCATCGACGTCAGGAGCGCGCGATTGCCGATGAGCGTTTCATCGCGGTGCTGGTGGTGGACATGCGCGGTTCCACGCAACTCGCGGCGGGGCGGCTGCCCTTCGACAACGTGTTCATCCTGGGGCGCTTCGTGGCGGCAATATCCGCGGCGGTGGTGGAGGCCGGCGGTCTGCCCAACCAGTTCGTTGGTGACGGTGTGTTGGCGATTTTCGGCCTGGACTGTGACGCATACACTGCTTGCCGCCAGGCAGTGTCCGCCGTGTTGTTGACCGCGCGCAATGTCCGTCAGTTCAACGCGGCGCTGGTGCAGGAACTGCCTGCACCGATCGAGTTCGGCGTCGGCGTGCATTGTGGTCAGTCGGTCGTGGGGGAGATTGGGTTTCGCGACCACGTCGCCTTCACTGCGCTGGGCGACGCGCCGAATGTCGCTTCCCGACTGGAGGGGCTGACCAAGGACCTGGGGTGTCAGGCGCTGGTCTCGGACGATGTGCTGAAATACGCCGGGCTGGCTACCAATGCCCTTGCGCTGGCGCCGCATATCGCTTTGCTGCGCGGACGAGCGGAGCCGGTACCTGCGCGTATCCTGCGCGATATCGAACGCGAACTGGCAGGCACTGATCGATGATCAGCGCCCCGCCGATCGCAGCGCCGGTGCGCGGGCGTCTTTGGTGCTTGCGTCTGCTGCATCGGGCGGCGATTCTGACCTGCCATTGACAGGCATCGCCAAAACGAAAACCTTGTAGCAGTTGGGGCGAATTGGTGGAGACCTATGCGCGCTGCAAGTCTGATGGACCGAATACGGAGCCCGTTCTGAGAGGCGCCGATGACTAGCTCGAATGGTCGACCGCATGAACTGCCGGTTCTGCCGATGGCGAGCGAGTTGTTGAAGCTGGGCAGCCGGCCGGCGCCGGTCATTGAGCATCCATCATGGAACGCGGCGCGCGACAAGATCATATCGCTCGTCATGGCCGGCCCCAGCCTGATAGCCGTGCTCGGACCGGCGGGATCAGGCAAGACGACACTATTGCGGGATCTCGGACGCAGTCTTAGCGAACGCGGCTACGCTGCCCGCCTGGCGGAGTTCGCCGATGGCTCGCTCGGTGAAGATCCGGCCGAGGTTCTACTGGTCGATGAAGCGGATCACATAAGCTCGGCGACACTCGATACGCTTTGCCGCCGCAACGACGCCACCATCGTGCTTGCCGCGCTGCCCACATTCGCCGAATACCTCCAGGACCACGCCTCCGGCATCACTGTCGTGCCGCTCCCGGCTCTGTCACCGGAGGAATCATATACGTTTCTCGCTGAGCGATTGGTGCAGCAGGGATTGCCGGTGACATGCCTGACCGAAGCGGCATGGGCGCAACTCATCAAGCATGGCGAAGGCATACCTCGGTTGCTTTTGTCATTGCTCAATCTCACGCTTCTCATCGCCACGGAAAAAGAGGCCGAGCACGCTACCGAAGTTGACGTAGAGCTTGCCGCCGAGGTCCGGAACGGCAATGGAGGTGGCGCCGAGAGCGAGCCCATACCCGCAATCCCCGATTTTGCCGAGCCGGATCCGGCAACGCCGATTCTGGTGCCGGAGACATCCAACAGTACGGGCACTGACGTTGGCAAACCGGCGCGGCGTCGCTGGCGCGGCGCGGCGGCCCTGGCGGCTTGCCTTGCTGCTGCCGCAGCACTGCTGATGTGGTGGCAAACCGAAGAAACCGCTTCGTCCGGACCCAATGCGTCGCCGGTTGCCATCGGAATGAAGCAGACGGAGATTGCTGACGCGAAGCCAGATGTGGTTGGTGAGGTCTTGCGGTCGGATGAGACCGCCACATCGCCATTGCGGCGTGCCTGGACAACTGCACAGAATGCTGCCGTTGCAGCGGTAGCGGGCGCATCCGCCGTGTTCCAACCGTCTGCCCCTGCTCGAACTAATGACAGCGCACCCGCTTCGCCAACGGTTGTTGCTCCCGTTCAGCCGTCCACGGCGACCGCTGGCACATCGGAGCAGCCGCGCCCACCAGCGGCGGCCGTGGTGGCGACGAGTGCAGCGCCCCCAGATGCCAAGCTGTCCGGTCAGTCTCCGGTGGCTGCGCCCGGTACGGCGCTGGAACTTCCGCCGAATGCGGTTATTCGCGTTGTGCTCACCTATCCGCGCGGCGATGTGGCCGCAGCGCAACGTGGCGTGGCGCTCGCGCAGGCGCTACGCGCGGATAGGGTCGGGGTAGGCGATCCAATTCCGGTCGCTGTGCGCTCGTCGAAGAAAGGCATCAGCTATTACTTCACCCAGGATGAGAGTGCTGCGACGGATCTCGTCCGGCGTCTGCATGGTGAATATGGCGAGGCCAAACTCGTCAGGTTGACCAAAGCCGCCGGGCAACCGCGGCCTGGCACGATCGAAATTGCCCTGGGCTCCAACTGAGCCGGTGACCGGTTATCCGAGTGACCCGCTTCGCACCCCTCTTGCTGGCCTTCGCCTTGGAGGCAGTGCTGTTGGCAGCGCCGTATTCGGCCATTTCCCAAACTGCACTGCTGCCGGTTCGCCCAACCGCACCGTTGGATGGAGCCACGATCGAGACGAAGTCGAGCGCACTTGACGTCAAGCTGGCCTGGGACGCTCCGCGAGAACCCATACCGGTACATTTCTTCGTTGAGGTCGTGGCGGTCGATCAGGGCGGAGAGCACGAGGTTTTCGCCCGCTACGTTGATCAGTCGTATGCTGTCACGACGCTTGCTTCCACGAGTGCCGAGTACGCTTGGCGGGTCTATACTGTCGGCTCCGACGAACCGGTGTATGCGATAGGCGAATGGCATCGATTCTCTGTCCTGGCTGCAAAATGAGCACATCGCCTCGAGTGCTGGTACGCACAACATCGATGATGATGCTGCTGAGCGTGTTGAGTGGATGCGAGGCACCGCCGCCTCCAGCAACTCCAGTTCCGCCGCCGGCGCCACCAGCCTCCGTCGAGGCGTCTGCGCCGAAGCCCGTAGGCGCCCGCTGGTCGTTCGCCGTCACCGAAACCGCCTGCACCGCGCACGCGTCAAATCCCGCTGTGTCTCTGACCGTCCGCGTCAGCAAGAGCGAGGCGGTGCTGAGCGTGATGGCATCCGCAATGAAGTCAGCCACGGTTAATGCCAATACCCGCGCACGACTTCGGTTCAAGGGAACCGAGGGATCGTGGACACTGGCGGCTCGGATCGATTCCCAGCACACGGTGGCGGCATATCAGCATCTGGACGATGCGGTGGTGGACAATGTTCTTCTGCTGCTGAGTGGCGGACGTCTCCAGACCGAGGTTGGGACGGTGCCAGTGCCCGTGCTGCTCATCCCCGATTCCAACGTATCCGGCCGCGAGTGGTTCGATTGCGTGCACAAGGCGTTCGCGCGTTGATCTCCGGGCGCTGACCGTGGCGGCATCCCGCAAAGGAGCGGAGATCTATCCGACGGCGGGCCGAGGCTGGATAGTGGGTGCGGCCGCGGCAAAAATCGCCTCGCGGCCGGCGTTCCGCGGCGGGTATATACGAGTGCCATTGATTGTTTGCTTGGTCGCCTTGGCTTCCGCGCCTTTGGCGACAACCGCGCCGCGCTCCCAGCCATGGGTATAGAGAGCGCCGTGACGACCAAGGTCTAGGATCGTCACGTAATCGGGGGCGGCGAAAGGCACGCGCTCCTCAGGCCGGCCTGCGAGATCGCACACTGCGTTGTGCCCAGCGATCCGGCCCATCGGGCGCGCATGCTGGCAGGACATGACGGTGGTGTGTCCTAAGTCGTCTGCCTGCGCACTGGCGCAATCACCGGCCGCGAATACCGCATCCAGGCCTGTCACCTTGAGGAATTGGTCTACGGGAACGCGTCCGAACCGATCGCACGCGACGCCGAGCTCCTGAGTGAGCGGGCTGGCTCTCATGCCGGTCGCAAAGATCACAGTCGCCGCCGGGATGCGCTCGCTGCTTCCAAGGATGACGCCACCCGTATCCACGGCAGCGACAGAAGCTAGTGAACGAACTTCGACGCCAAGGGCTGCGAGAGCGTCGGTGATCACGTCGCGTCCTTCGCCCATGTCGGAGCCGATCTGGCCGTGGTCGACGAGCACGACACGAACTGGCGTGTCTGCTCCAAGCGCGGCGCGAAGTCGATCATGCATCTCGCAGGCAATCTCGATGCCGACGAGCCCGCCGCCAATGATTACTGCTGTGCCGACGGCACGGTCCCGGGGACCTTGCGCGAGAGCAGCGAGATGCGCGGCGAGCCGCTGGGCACCATCATGACTATCGACGTCGAAGGTTTCTCCATTGAGGGGAATGGCGGGCCGCGTGAGTTTGCTTCCAGACGCGAGAACCAGACGGTCATAGTCGAGGCGGGACTTATCACCCTGCGCCAGCTCCACCGAAATCGCTCCCGCCACCGGATCGATGCTGGTCACGTTGCCTTCGATCCGCCGGACATTGATCGGCGCCACGATCTCATCGAGTGGGACGCGCACCGGTGTGAGGTCGGCTTCGTAGCAGCGGACACGGATGACATGGAACGGATCTGGCGCAACGAGAACGATCTCCAGATCCTGCTCGGGGATTGCGAGGAGTGCTCGCGCGCGTGCCGCGCTCGCGGCACTCCAAAGGCCCGCGAAGCCACCACCGACAACGACGATCCTGTCAGGCATACCGGCCTCCATGCTGGGCGGACGATAACGCTTGTCGGCCATTGCGGCTACGGTGGAGGGCAGGGGCAATAGTCCGCAGCCAGCGCCACGGCAAAGCGAGGATGCAAATGATCAAACGATTTGACCATCTGACCATCGTGGTTGACGACTTGGCCGACGCAAGACGCTTCTTTGGTCTGTTGGGCTTCAGCGAAGCCATGAGCGTAGTGATTTCCGGGCCAACGATGGCGGCTTATATGGGCGTGCCCGATATCGTCGCGGATCACGTGACACTGGTGGCGGAGGGCGTCTCGCCGCGAACCGAGATCCAGCTCCTTCACTACCGGCAGCCCACCGCAATCATGGATCCGCATATCCGCGACCTTCACAAAATCGGCTTGAACCACGTCTGCTTCGCGGTCGACGACATCAACTCGATCGTCGAGACGATGAGGCGTAATGGATATACGACCAGGAACGACATCATGGAGTTCCATGCACGTAAACTCGTCTTCCTGGTTGGTCCGGGAGGAACGACGATCGAACTGTCGCAGTGGGAGTAGTGCGCGCGTCTACTGCTGATCGAATTCAACCGAAGCTATGGACGCATCAGTTGCGGTGCGCGTTGTTGTTCAACGCGTTTCCGATCCGGAGAGGACAAGTTCAACTGCATCCCATGGCCGGTGCTGGCGCAGAGTCCAGGTCGATATGGCAAAATTCCGGGAACGTACTGGGCAGCGCCTTTGATGCATGTTACGAGTGCGATTGCTGTCTGAGCAATGCGCGGTAATTCGCCCCGGTATCGGAAGTTGGAGAGGAAACGAAATATGATCCGTTTGGGTTACGCTCTGCTGGCGCTGAGCGCTATCGGATGGATCAACGGCGCCAGCGCGCAACTGGCGCCCACTCCACCAACCAAGACCATCACGATCCACAACAACTCGAGTCACGTGATGTATGCCGTGCTTCAGGCACCGATACAGTTCGGCGCGGACGTGCACGATCTCTGGATGCAGGCACAGCTCGAGGTCAAGGAAGCTGATTTCCTGAGCCGGTCTTTCCAGACCACCAGGTTGTACAGGGCGTGGATCAACCACGACAGCGGCGGCATACCGGCTCACAGCTCTGTTGCGGTCACCGTTCCATTCTATACGCAGCTTAAACCCTGGACGCAGGCCAACTCGGGCAAGGAGTTGGACCAGTTCATCGACTGGTGGAATGCCATGCGCGTCTATGTCTTTGATGGCAAGGACGCAGCCGATGCGGCCTACAACTTCAGTCAGGACAATCCACCACCGGGCGTACCCGTCAAGCCGGTGCTTCCACCCTATCCAATCACGCCCGTGGCAGGTGCGGCGGTGCCGACTTGCGGTAGTGGCTGCAAGCTGGACCTCCGTTCCTACTATGTAGGCTTCCCATTCGGGGTTCCGGGACAATTGGTTGAATATACGTTCGCAGCTGCAGAGGGCCCACCCACCCACAAGACATTCAGTATTAATCTGGCGACGGTCAACTACAACATCTCGGCTGTGGACTCGATCTATCTGCCGGTGGCGATCGGCGCCAGCGGCAACGCCACCGCTGCCAACACCTACCTCGGGTCGGCCGAGAGCGTCGCATCGTTCCAGACAGCTCTGAAAGAGTTCTCCCTGCAAGGCGGATTGTGGCCCGATTTCATCTCCGCTTACTACCTGCCCAGCAACTCCATCATCGCTGTTCCAAGCGCGGATGGGCCGCCGAAGGGGATCAAGGCCTATCCAGAGCCCCAGGTTCCGTCCACCAACTTTATCTATGCCGAGTCATACCGGGTCCCAGCTCCGGCGCCCCCAACCCTAACGTCGGATGCCGATCCGCCGTGGGTGAAGCACAGGACGCACGGCGAGCTCGGCGATGTTGGGCAGGCGACGCTTGACCTTTGGAACAAATGTACAACCGGTGGCGGCGCCAGCAAGACCTGTACCCAGATCCAAAGCATCAGGGACTTCTTTGTTGCCGACTATAAGGCGTGTTTCGGGGCTCGCCCTGACCTGCATGATCCCGGCGTCCTGCATGCGTTTCTACGTGACGTCTATGGCTGGGCGCAGTTCCCCGGCTGTCAAGGATCTCTCGCTAACAAGGTGCCGGCCCAGTACCCGATCGCCATCAAGACTTTCTGTGACCTGATGTACAATTTCTTCACGGTCACAGATCCGCCAGAGATATTCAATCCATACGTCAAGCTGGTGCATGTCACGCTTGGATCGAATGCCTACGCATTTTCCATCGATGATGAACAGGCTTTCAAATCGATCCCGGGAACCGGTGTCATCATCACAATCGCGGGCAAGAACGGGTTGGAGAATAAGACACAGACGGAATTGCCGACTGCCACCAACTACAGCAAGTTCTGTCAGTCGGGACAGAAACCGTAGGCTGGAAAACTTTGGGCGAGATAGCTAGGCAATGACGGCAAATCTGACGGGCTGCATCCTCGCGATGCTCGCCGCCGCGTTATGGATGTCCGGCTGCACGGCCGACACCATGCGCAACTACATCGGAGAGGACATTCGAACCGTCGAGCTCGCCAATGGCCCGCCCAGTAATCAGATCGAGCTTGGCCAAGGCACCCGGGCATTTCAATGGACCAGGATATCGACGGATACCACGCCGCTCACGGCTGTGAGCACGACCGAAAAGGACAAGAAGGGGCGCAAGATAACGCAGACTCAATATGCCGGCGGGGACACCAGCGTGACGAACTGCACCTACACGTTTATCACGGCCTGGGACCCGCAGCGGCAAAGTTGGATTGTGACCGGGATACGCCAGCCCTCGCTTGATTGCGCGATCGGTGACCTGAACTGATGTGACCGCGCGCAGTCCGAGCTTTGGCCGTTTGCGCAAGGGCTCATCAGAAGCGGGCTTTCTGCTGCTTGAGGTGCTGGTTGCGTTTCTGATTGCGACCCTCGCGCTCGCCGTGCTGATGCACAGTGCCAAGGAGAGCACCCACGCCTTGCACGCTGCACTCGCCGGGGAAGAGGCCGTGGTGCGCGCGCGCTCGCACCTGCAGGTACTTGAGCATGGCGGACTCATACCGGGGCTGCGGCGTGGCGATGACGGCGGCGGCTTCACCTGGCTCACCAATATCGTTCCTCTCGCCACCGCGGCGGCATTGAACGGTCGCGGCGCGGCATTCGTGGCCACACCGCTACCGCGTCAAACGCTGTATGCCGTGACGATTACCATCGAATGGCCAGAGGCAGGTGGTACGCGCCGCTTCGTACTGCAAACCGAGCGTCTTGGTCCGGCGCCACAGGGGACGCTGTGACATCAGGCGGCGCTCGGGGATTTACCCTGCTGGAAGTTCTCGCAGCGCTCGTGGTGCTTGGCCTGATCTTAATCCTGCTCTCGCATAGCGTGGATTTCGCGCTCGGCTCGTGGCAACGCCAGGCGTCTGCATTAACGACGCACGATGAGGTCGAGCCAGTAGACAGGACGCTGCGGCGGCTGATCGAGCAAATGGACCCTGGCGACCCTGGCTGGCCGCCCGTCTTTGAGGGACATGCCCATACGCTGCTGTTTGCGACCGTGCTCCCGGATGTGCCGGCCGGCGAGGCGGAGGTGGCACTGGGAACGGACACAGCGCACCGGCTGGTGCTGAATTGGCGTTCACGCCTCGCGCGGCCAGCGGCTCAGCACAGCTCCGTGCTGCTGGAAGGCGTCGACAGGCTCGACATCCAATACTGGCAACCAGAAGCCAGCGTCTGGCTCGATAGCTGGCCGCTGCATTATCTGCCCGCGATGGTGCGCCTGCACGTCGTCTTCCAACCTGGCGATCGCCGCCGTTTACCCGACCTGATTGCTGCGCCGATGCGCGCCCGTCCATACGGATGAGATCGCACCGTACTCGCGAAAGCGGGTTTGCCATTTTGATCGTGCTATGGAGCCTCGCGCTCATCGCGCTGTTGGTCGCGCATCTGCTGGCAAACGGCCGCACCGAACTTAGACTGGTCGCTAACCTGAGCTCGGCTGAAAATATCCAGGCGTTCGCGGATGGCGCCATCTACGAAGCAACATTCCGCGTCATGGCCGGCCAATGGGCTGCCGATGGTCAAGAGCGTCAACTTCATATCGGGGCAGGGTATGCTGAACTGCGCATCGTGGACCTCGGCGGCCGAATCAATCCGAACCGTGTTTCATCGGCCGTAATGCAACGGCTGCTGGTTGAGATCGGTGCGATGCCGGCGCAGGCCGATAGGATAGCCGCGGCCATGGAGGATTGGCGCACGCCGGGCGAGGAAGCACAGCCGCTCGGCGCGAAGGCACAGCAATATCTCTCCGCGCGTCGCGGCTATGTGCCAACGGGCCAGCCATTCCGCAATCTTCAGGAGATCGGCCTCGTGCTCGGTATGACGCCAAATCTGCTGGCCGCACTCGCGCCTCATGTTTCGGTCTTTGCGCCGGCGACGCCCGATCCGCTGCGCGCGGACCCACTGGTGGCGAGGGCGCTTGGCAACGAGTTCTGAGGGATCGGTTGCCGTTGGAATCCGCAGTGAGTCCCTGCAGCCGGTGGTGGTTGAGATTACAGCCGTGGCATCCGCGCCATCGGGTACCCGGTTCAGCCGGCGCGCCGTCATCGCATTACTCCCGCCTGGTCGCGGCAATCCCAACCCGTGGCGCATCCTGGCCTGGGAGTAAATTTTTGATTGCCGTGACCCATAGCGTCGTGGCCGGCTGTCGTGGCGAGCCATCAGAATACAAGGCATTGCGACCAAGGCCGAGGAAGCGGACCCGATAATCCTAGCGAGACTCGGATGGTTGATTTGCGCGACTGCGGCTAGGGGAAAATCCAGCATCGGTTCGGCGAAGTACGGCCTCGTCCAACCCTGCCACCCTTCGGGTACCAAGCGCACCGGATCCCCATCGCAGGCGTGCATCATTGCTGCTCAGGGAACGTCGCTCTGCTGAGCCATGAAGCATTTCATATTGTCTGAAAGCGCTATCCTCGATGATCGCGCCAGGACATCGACGGCCGTGCGCCGAAGTCCTCCCAACGGAGGCACTCCCCAATGTTCCGGCCACCATTCAAGGCCAATTCCAAAGTAAGGACGACACGATGAAAACCGAAGTAATTATCGGCTTAGTCATCTTGGCCGGAATCAATGTTGCCGCTCACGGTCAGGGCAGCAGCAGTACGGCAGTCGGACCTGCGCATCCCCGAAGCACCTTTCCTGATCCTTCGGCTATTGCGGGTGGGGGTGTTTCTGTTTGTGCGCCGGTCCATCCCGGAACTGCCATCCTGGATTCAATGGGTATCTATGCCGGCGCGCCAAGTGCCGAAGCCACAGTCGCTGACAACGGCTGCCAGGTCCGCCATCTTCCACAACCCGGAGATTGACATGCGTGCTGTCGCCGTCCCACGGCTCAATTATGGATTCGTGGCGATCTTCCTGGTGGTTGCTGTAGTGGTGGCTCTCGGGGTCGCAATCCGTGCATCCGGTATGCGTCCTTACGGAGAAGAGGCGATTCTCCAGCAAATCGATCGCGAGGACGGTGCGCTATGCCGAAAGTTTGGATTTCCCGACACCACCTCGCAGTTCAGGGACTGCATGCTTGCCCTCGCCGATCTCAGGCAGCGGCACGTGGATCTTCTGGTTGCTAACTCGTGGCTCTGACGGCGGACTGAGACGTTCACGAGGATCACGTCGTCACTCGCGAGCTACCTGACGGCGCCAGTAATAAAACCTTCGCTCATGCGTGTCGCAAGTTAGCGGCGCATGAGAACGACATCGGCATTACGCGCAACATGGCGCCGGCGACATCGTCCGTTTCACCGCCACCACTACGACCTAAAGCGCAGTCTCAACATCCTCGCCGCGTAGCACCGCAGGCGATCAAAGGATCAAGGAACGACGGCGCGCACCAAACACCAAGCCGCGGTGCCCAAGCGATTTACAAGCAAACCCAACGGCCAGCGCCGGCTTCCAGTTCACTTGACCAGTTGGGGAAAGGCAGCGTGCGGTGCATCCGGTGGTGGCGGCGGCGGCGCCAGCGTTGATGCGATCCGAATACCACGTGCGGCAAAGGCGAGCTTGATGCGGCTGAACACGGCCCTGCGGACAGCATATTGCCGGCCGGGGCGTGTCTTGAACATCAGGCCAATCTGCATCCCGATATCGACCATCGACAGCACGCCGAGCGATCGCAGGGGTTCGATCATCTCCGGTCCCATCACGGGATCTTCCACCAGTTCGGCGCTGACCGACGCGACCACGTCCTCCAGCAGTTCCAGATCGGTTTCGTAGGTCACGATGAGATGGATTGTCTCGACCACCCAATCACGGGAGAAGTTGGTGATCGCCTTCAGATCGCCGAACGACACGGTGTGCAATTGGCCGTTCAGGTGCCGCAGCTTAACCGAGCGCAGCGAAAAGCTCTCCACTGTGCCAACAATGCCGCCGCTCTCGATGTATTCGCCGACGCGGAACGCATCGTCGAGCAGGAAAAAAATGCCGGAGAGGATGTCGCGCACGAGTGTCTGTGCGCCAAATCCGACGGCGATGCCGACAACGCCGGCGCCCGCCAGCAGCGGCCCGATCTGCAACCCCATCGCGGCCAAGGCGCTCAATGAGGCCATCACCAGCACGATGAACAGCGCGAAATTACGCAGCACCGGCAGTAGTGTATACATGCGGGCACGCCGGCGCTGTTCGTCATCGGACAGATCGTCGAGCGGCGAATCCGCCCCGGCCAACCGCCTATCGATCATCAGGCGTACCACCTGCCACAGCAGATCGGCGATCACCAGGATCACCAGCGCCTCGAGCAGGCCGCGCGCGATGCGTGTCATTGGCGTGTCCATGGCGGACATCGCCGTCATGTCGATGTGCCATACCTGCACCAGGATCGCGGTGGCAACCAGCACGACAAACGCCTGGATGAAACGCTCGCCCATCGCCCGATAGGCCGACTGCTGAACATCCGGTGCCGGTACCTGGCCATGCAGCACGGTGCAGATCGACCGGCCGAGCACGAAGGTCGCGATTGGCGCCGCCGCAAGGATCAGCAGTGTCCAGCCCAGGGCGGACGCGCCCATCAGGAACAGCAGCCAGTCGAGCAGCAGCCCGAGCGCCACTAACACGCGCAGCACCGGACCTCGTGTCGGGAGTGCCGCGGCGCTCGTAGCTCGCGGCATCGACCAGACGATGGCAATGCCAAGACAGGTGAGTGCCAGCGACAGCAGCTGAACCAACACCTCGGTGCCGGCTTGTGGCATCCCGAGCATGCGCAACGTGACGATGGTCTGCCAGCCAATAGTGGCAATGCCGACCAGACGGGCCATCCAACGATGCCAGAACCAGGCCACAGGCGTGCTGACCGGCACCAGACGCAACCTGTCTGCCCCTGGAGCGAGAAAGAACCGAGTTGCTGTCAAACTGAGCCGGATCAGCACGAATGCCAGCAGATAGCCGAGGACGATCGGCCCGGTCAGCGGCGGCCAGGCGAACAGCAGAAAAGCACCCATGCTGCCTGCCGCGAACGCGGCGACGACAAGCGTGCCGAACAGCAGGCGCTCACTGACCACCCTTGCGCGCTCCCGCGCGGTGTCGAGAGGTGCCACGACGAAGTGCATGCGCCATGGCCGCGCGAGACGGTAAAACAGGTATTGCGCAACGATACCGCCGACCAGGAAGGTGATCACTGCACCGATGAGGCGGACCCGTGCCCGTGTCGGTAGCCGATCGCCTGCCTCGTCCAGGACCTGAACCAACTGGTCTGGGATCTGAGTCAACTCCGCCAGGATGTTCCACAGTCTGGTGCGCAGGCCGCCCAGCACGTCGTCCATCATCTGGCCGGCCGTCGTGGAGGACGGGTTCACCGGCGTCGTGCCATCGGCATTCTGCGTGATCGCCTGACGTACCCGAGGATCGCCGAGCAGATCCAGGATGGCTGCGCCCTGTTCGGACGCGAGGAGTTCGCGCAAGTGCGCCACTTGCTCCGGCACGTCGGCCGGAGACATAGCCGGTGCCGCTTGCACTGACCCCGCTGCGAGCAGCAATAACGCCAACGACAGCAGGCGGAACATCATCAGGCGCATGTCGCTCAGCTGGTTGTGCCCGGCAGACGTAAAACAACCCATTCGGCACCCGGCACTTTAGGGTTCTTCTGCAGGACCAGCATCATGGTCAGTTCGCGCTTCTCGGCACGCTCGGCATTGATCGCTTTCCATACGTCGTCCGGCGAAGCCATGGGCGTCCCGTGCACACGCAGGATGATATCGCCGTCCGCAATGCCACGGCGCGCGGCATCTGAACCAGGCACCACGCCGGAGACCAACACGCCGCCTTGCACATCCGCCAACCCAAGAGTGGCTCGCTTGGCTGCAGGTATGGCAGCAAGCGACAGGCCGAGGTTGGCTGGAATCTTGCTGACTGGGCGTTCAGCGGGCGACGGGGCATCCCGTTCCTCCCACTTGCTGCGCGGCCACTCTGCGACGGTAACCGGGATGGTCACCTGGTTGTTGTCGCGCCGGACGACGACATCCACCGCGTCACCCACCTGCGTCATGACGATTTCTCGCAATAAGGCTCGTTCGTCGCGCGGCGCAGCATCACCATACTTCAGGACCACGTCGCCGACCGCGATGCCTGCGCGCTCAGCGGGTCCGCCTGGGGTGACCCAGGAAACCACCGAACCCTGCGGGTGCTGCATGCCCATGGCACGCGCCATCTCCGGCGTGACCTGCTGGATCTTGATACCGATCCAGCCAGGCCGAACCCAGCCGTATTGCATCAGACGCCCAATCACGAACTGCGCCGCATCGGAGGGGATTGCCAGTCCCAATCCCGCCGAAGCTTCGGTGGGCGAGATCAGAGCCGTGTCGACACCAACGACGCGCCCCTTCGTGTCGAACAATGGTCCGCCCGAGTTACCGTGGTTGAGCGCCGCATCCGTCTGGATGTAGTGGCTGTATGGGGAATCCCGCCCATCGCGATTGAGCGCACTGACGATTCCGGCCGAAACGGACAGTCCGAGACCAAGAGGGTTGCCGATGGCAAAGACCTGGTCGCCGACGCTGAGGGTATTGCTGTCGCCCCATTGCGCCGGGGTGAGCGGATGGTCGGCCTTGACCTGCACCAAGGCCAGGTCAGCAAGCCGGGACGCATGGAGCACTGTCCCTGGAAGAACCATGCCGTCGGTGAAGGTCACCATGATCTCGAACGAGTCTTCGACAACGTGGTAGTTGGTCACGATGAGGCCCGATGGATCGATGACAAATCCCGATCCGTAATAGTTCTTGGTATCCTCGGAGACGCTCGAAGCGGCGGCCTGTTGCGAGCCGGTGGGTCGGGCAACCTCTCTGTGGGCGGTGATATTGACCACGGTCGGCAGCAGGCTCTGGATCAGAGCGGACCGGTTGGCTACGAGATCCTCGGCGCGCGCCGAAGGGCTGGACAGCGTGAACATGATCGCCAGTGCCACCGCGACGTCGCGCACGGCACGGCGGATTGTGGGTCGGTTAGCCATTATCGCGGCCTCTCCTGGCGTTGATCGTTGACGACGGTTTAGCTCCGGACCGCTGCCTTCATCTGTCAGCTGGTCCGGAACTCCGGCTGGCAGAGAAATAGAATTGCCGCGATCCGGTAACAAGGCACTGGCTGAATGGCTGGGCGGAGTCGTCATGCGAGGCGTCCCGTTTCCCGGAAATATGGCTCGCCAGCACTTGGCAGCTCTTCGGCGGCGGCAATATTGGCGGCGACGCCGGTTTTGTCCAAAGACGCGGCACGCGTGCCAAGACCTGTCCCAATGCCGAGATTACGGACGGCATGCCCTTCGGCCGGTGAGCCAGGCTGGGCAGGCGCCGGGTCAGACAACTTGCAATGGACGGCAATTCTATTGGAGCAACGTGGCGACCAACGCCTATGAAGCTTTGGTGTCGCTAGGCCGGCGGGCTGGCGGTTGCAGTCTTTCTATTGCAATTCGGTATACCAAAGTATAGGCGTCACTAACCTAGTCAAGACTGGTACGCATAGCAACTTTGACAAGGCTGATAATGGCATGCTGACATCCGAGCGCGTCAGGCATGTCGCGGCGAGAGGCATGCCCGAGCACAATGTATCAGTATGGAAGGGCTCATGAGCGCTCAGGGTGCAAGCCTCAGTACGCCAATAAATACCGATAAACGCGAGTGAATGAGTGGAATGGCTCGTGGGAGACAGTGGGGATCAGGAAACCATGTTGGCCGAGAGGGAAGGAGCTGCGTGCCGCAAATCGCTGCGGCTTCCGCTTGACGGCCATAACAGATGCAGCCACTGCATCAGGTACGGCACGCGCTGGGATCACGGATCGCCGGCCTGGTCCGCTCGCGTACAGCTCACCGCCCAATGATGGAGTGACACGATGAAAGCAACAGAACTGCTCCACAATCTCGGACAGAGCATCTGGCTCGATAATATTACGCGCGATCTGCTCGACAGCGGAACGCTTAAGCAATACATCGCCGAGCTGTCGGTCACCGGGTTGACGTCGAACCCGACGATTTTCGACCATGCCGTTACCCACAGCTCCACCTACGATGCGTCCATTCGCGAGAAGCTCAAGCAGGGCAAGTCGGGAGAGGCGTTGTTTTTCGACCTTGCACTGGAAGATCTCACGCGCGCCGCAGATCTCTTCCGGCCGATCCACGAACAAACGAACACTGTTGATGGCTGGGTATCGTTGGAGGTCTCGCCACTGCTCGCCCACGACACAAAGAGCACACTCGCCGCGGCGAAAGAGCTGCATACGAGAGGCGCGCGGTCGAATCTCCTGATCAAGATACCCGGCACGAAAGAGGGTCTGCCGGCGATCGAGGAAGCGATTTTTGCCGGCATACCGATCAACGTGACGCTGTTGTTTTCGCGCGAGCACTACGTCGCTGCGGCCGAGGCGTTCCTGCGCGGGATCGAACGCCGCCTGGATGCCGGGCTCAATCCCAATGTCGGCTCGGTCGCATCGGTCTTTGTGAGCCGCTGGGACGTGGCCGTCGCCGACAAGGTACCGGCCGCGCTGAAGAACCGCCTTGGCATCGCGATCGCGCAGCGGACCTATGTGGCGATGCGCAAGTTGCTGGGCTCGCCGCGCTGGCAGCGCGCCTACAACGCCGGGGCGCGCCCACAGCGTCTGTTGTGGGCCAGCACCGGCACCAAGGACCCGAAGGCTGACGAGATCCTTTACGTCAAGGCACTCGCCGCGCCGTTCACCGTCAACACGATGCCAGAGCCCACGTTGAAAGCACTTGGCCAGCACACTGAGCTCAGCGATATCATGTCGGCCACCGGTGGCGACTGCGAAGAGGTCATCGCCGCCTATGCCAAGGCTGGCATCGATGTCGACGCGCTGGCCGCCAACCTGCAAGACGAGGGTGCAAAGTCGTTCGTGAAATCGTGGGACGAGCTCATGGGCGTGATCGCCTCGAAGAGCGCCGTGCTCGCGAAAGCGAGCTAGTCCATGGATGTCCTGGTTGTCGATGTCGGCGGCACACACGTAAAGATCCTCGCCACCGGTCAAAAGGAAAAGCGGGAGTTTGTGTCCGGCCCAACGCTCACTCCGACGCAGATGGTGACCGGCGTGAAGGAGCTCGCAGGCGATTGGAAGTATGACGCCGTATCGATCGGATATCCTGGGGTGGTGTCGCACAATAAGATCGTTGCCGAGCCGCACAACCTCGGCACTGGTTGGGCCGGGTTCGACTTCGGCAGTGCATTCGGTCGCCCGGTGCGCGTGCTCAACGACGCGGCGATGCAGGCGCTGGGCAGCTACCAAAACGGCAAGATGCTTTTCCTTGGCCTGGGCACCGGCCTTGGTTCCACGTTCATTGTCGATGGGATCGTGGAACCCATGGAACTGGGCCACCTTCCATACCGCAAGGGCACTTACGAGACTTACGTCGGGATTGCTGGTTTGAAGCGCGTCGGCAAGAAGAAGTGGCGCCAATACGTCGAGGACGTCATCGAACGTCTCAGCGCCGCGCTCGAGCCCGACGAAGTCGTTTTGGGTGGAGGCAATTCGAAACTGCTGAAGACGATACCGCCCCATTGCCGCCTCGGCGATAACGACAATGCGTTCCTCGGTGGCTTCCGTCTGTGGGAAGACGAGAAGCCGCAGCCGCGAAAAGTTGCCGCATCGCCGGCTGTCGCAAGTCCTGTCCACCGGACGAAGCGGATCACGAAAAAAGGGAGTTAGTTATGCAGCTCGGAATGATCGGACTAGGCCGGATGGGCGCCAATATGGTGCGGCGGCTGATTGCAGGCGGCCATGATTGCGTGGTGTTCGATATGTCGTCCAAGGCTGTCGAAGAACTCGCAAAGGAGAAGGCAACCGGCGCATCATCGCTGGCGGACTTCGTGTCAAAGCTGACGAAACCACGCGCTGTGTGGCTGATGGTGCCTGCGGCGGTCGTGGACAAGAGCATCGCCGACCTCCTGCCGCATATGGAAAAGGGTGATATCCTTATCGACGGCGGCAATTCCTATTATGTCGATGATATCCGTCGCGCCAAGGAACTCGCGCCCAAGGGAATCCATTACGTGGATGTCGGAACGAGCGGGGGCGTCTGGGGACTCGAACGCGGTTACTGCATGATGATCGGTGGCGAAGATGCAGTGGTGAAGCACCTCGATCCGATCTTCGCCCGCCTGGCACCAGGTATCGGCAACATCGATCGCACATCGGGGCGAGACAAGGTGAAAGGTACCGCGGAACAAGGCTACCTGCATTGCGGACAGAACGGCGCGGGCCATTTCGTGAAGATGGTGCACAATGGCATCGAGTACGGCATCATGGCCGCGTACGCTGAAGGGTTGAACGTGCTCCGCGGCGCCAACGTCGGCAAGCAGTTGGAAAAGGCTGATGCCGAGACGACCCCGCTGCGGGATCCGGAGCATTACCAATATGATCTCAATCTCACCGACATCACTGAGTTATGGCGGCGCGGGAGTGTCGTCGCCTCATGGCTGCTCGATCTGACCGCTAGCGCGCTGCTGGAGGATCCGAAACTGGCGAAGTTTGCCGGCCGGGTATCCGATTCCGGAGAGGGGCGCTGGACCATCAAGGCAGGCATCGACGAGGGCGTGCCAACGCCGGTACTCGAGCACGGCGCTGTACGAGCGCTTTAGCTCCCGCGGCAACGCCGAGTTCCAGGACAAGCTGCTGTCTGCGATGCGCTATGAGTTCGGCGGTCATATCGAGAAGCCCGCGACGTAGCGGCCGCGAAGGGAGCAGCATCATGGCTGAACCGCATTCGGACGCGCTGGTCTTTTTCGGCGCCACCGGCGATCTCGCCTACAAGAAGATCTTCCCGTCGCTGCAGGCGATGGTGAAGCGTGGAACGTTGAACGTTCCGGTCATTGGAGTCGCGAAGGCAGGTTGGAACCTGGAACAGCTCAAGGCGCGTGCGCAGGACAGTCTGGAGAAGCACAGCGAGGTGGATCCAGAAGCGTGGCCGAAGCTTGCGTCGCTGCTGCGCTATGTCGACGGCGACTACGGGGATGCGGCGACTTTCCAGGCGCTGCGCAAGTCACTTGGGACCGCGCAGCGTCCCGCGCACTATCTCGCCATCCCGCCAATGCTGTTTGGCGCCGTGGTAAAGCAGCTCGCGACCTCCAGCTGCACGGCGCCCGGCACGCGCGTGGTGGTGGAGAAGCCGTTTGGTCACGATCTCGAATCCGCGCGGGCGCTCAACAAGATCCTGCTGGGGACATTCGACGAAGACCACATCTTCCGCATCGACCACTATCTTGGAAAGCGGCCGGTGCACAATATGGTGTTCTTCCGCTTCGCCAACACGTTTCTTGAGACGTTCTGGCATCGTCATCACGTGAGAAGCGTGCAGATCACCATGGCCGAGAACTTCGGTATTCAAGGCCGCGGCGGGTTCTACGACCAAACCGGTACCATCCGTGACGTGGTGCAAAACCATCTGTTTCAGGTGCTTGCGAATCTCGCGATGGAGCCGCCAGCGGGTACCGACAGCGAGGCGATGCGCGACGAAAAGGTCAAGGTGCTTAAGGCGATTCCTCCGCTTGAAGCCGCTCATCTGGCGCGGGGACAGTTCCGTGGCTATCTGCAGGAGCCCGGCGTCGCGCCGGATTCCAAGATCGAGACGTTCGCCGCCATGCGGCTGGAGATCGATAACTGGCGCTGGCAGGGCGTACCGTTCTTCATCCGCGCTGGGAAGTCGCTGCCGGTGACCTGCACCGAAGTCATCGTGCAGCTCAAGCGCCCGCCACGCATTTTCCCATCGTGCAAACCTGCTCGCAACTACTTCCGCTTCCGTATCAGTCCGATGAACGAAATGGCGATGGGGCTCACGGTGATGGACGAGGAGGAAAAGGGCATCGGGCAAGCCACCGAGATGATGGCAAGCCGGCACGCGGGGCCGACCGAAATGGACGCTTATGAGCGAGTGCTGACCGACGCGATGTCTGGTGACCGGACGCTGTTCGCGCGCGAGGACTATGTTGAAGAAGCCTGGCGCATCGTTGATCCGGTCCTCAAGGCCGGCACGCCGGTCCATGCGTACGAGCCAGGGAGTTGGGGACCGAAGGAGGCCGAGGCTATTGCGCCGCCCGAGGGCTGGCACAACCCCGTCGTCGCTGAGTAGGCCAGATCAAAATGGACGCGCAGGTGTCGCAACTCGCAAAAGGTGCCGCATGAGTGCCGAACTCGACCAGATGGCGATCAATACCATCCGCACGCTGTCGATCGACGCGGTCCAGGCAGCCAATTCCGGCCACCCGGGGACGCCGATGGCGCTCGCGCCGTTGGTCTACACGATATGGAACCGCTTGCTGCGGTTCGATCCGAAGGACCCGATCTGGCCAAATCGCGACCGCTTCGTTCTCTCCAATGGCCACGCGTCGATGCTGTTGTGGTCGGTGTTGCATCTCGCCGGCGTCCAGGCGGTGAACGCGGACTACGAACGCGTTGGGAAGCCCTCGGTCACGCTCGACGATATCAAACACTTCCGCCAGCTCGGCAGCCATGCGCCGGGTCACCCCGAATACCACCTGGTATCGGGGGTCGAAACCACCACGGGCCCGCTGGGGCAGGGCATAGCAACCAGCGTCGGCATGGCGATCGCCGGTCGATGGCTAGCCGCGCGCTACAACCGTCCGGACTTCACGGTCTTTGACTACAACATCTACGCGGTATGCGGTGATGGCTGCCTGATGGAAGGCGTTGCATCCGAGGCCGCATCGCTCGCCGGGCATCTCGGCCTCGACAACCTGTGCTGGGTCTATGACAACAACCACATCACGATTGAAGGCAACACGCAGCTCGCCTTCACCGAGGATGTCGCGGCACGCTTCCTCGGCTACGGCTGGAACGTATTGCGCGTCGGCGATGCCAACGACATCGACCGTATTCAGAACGCGCTGACAGTGTTCGATCAGACGCGGGACCGGCCGACATTGCTGATCCTCGACAGCCATATCGGCTACGGTTCGCCGCATCGGCAGGATACCTCGGCGGCGCACGGGGAGCCGCTCGGCGAGGACGAGGTCAAGCTCACCAAGCGTGCCTACGGCTGGCCGGAGGATGCGAAGTTCCTGGTCCCTGACGGCGTGATGCAACACTTCGCGGCCGGGATCGGAACGCGCGGTGCTGCCGCGCATGCTGCGTGGGATAAACTGCTTGGCGCTTACCGTGAGAAACATCCCGATCTCGCGCGCGAGATCGACCAGATGCAGCGGCGCGAGTTGCCTGATGGCTGGGACCGCGGCCTTCCGGTGTTCTCTGCCGATGCCAAGGGTCTGGCCGGCCGCGACGCCTCCAGCCAGGTGCTCAACGTCCTGGCGCGGAATGTTCCATGGTTCCTTGGCGGATCCGCTGACCTCGGACCCTCTAATAAGACCCTTCTGACATTCGAGGGCGCGGGCAACGTGCAGCCCGCGACACCCGGCGGGAAGAATCTGCACTTCGGAATCCGAGAACACGCGATGGCAGCCATCGTGAATGGTCTCGCGCTGTCCAAGCTGCGCGCCTTCGGCGCGACGTTCTTCATTTTCAGCGACTATGCGCGTCCCGCTATCCGGCTTTCCGCACTCATGGAACTGCCGACGATTTTGGTGTTCACGCATGATGCGATGGGCGACGGCGAGGACGGGCCGACGCACCAGCCGATCGAACAGCTGGCGAATCTGCGTGCGGTCCCGGGATTGACGCTGCTGCGGCCAGGCGATGCCAACGAAGTCGTCGAGGCGTACCGCTATGTTATGCAGCTCAAACACCGCCCGGCGATCATCGTATTGTCACGTCAGGCTCTGCCGACAATCGATCGGAGCCGGTACGCGAGCGCGGCAGGCGTCGCGAGGGGCGCGTATGTGCTCGCCGACGCGCCGCGCGGTGAGCCGCAGGTCATTTTGATCGCGTCAGGCAGCGAAGTCAGTCTGGCGGTCGAGGCACACGAGCAGCTTCTCGAAAGCGGCGTTCGTTCGCGCGTGGTGTCGATGCCGTCGTGGGACATCTTCGAGCACCAGGACCAGGCATACCGCGACAGTGTGCTGCCACCGGGGGTAACAGCCCGCGTGGCGATCGAGCAGGCATCCAAATTCGGCTGGGAGCGTTATGTCGGTCGCGAGGGCGCAGTTGTCGGTATGGAAACGTTCGGCGCGTCGGCACCACTGAAGGCATTGCAGCAGGAATTCGGCTTCACGGCGGAGAACGTGGTGGCGACGGCGAAGGCGCAACTGAAGAGCTGAAATCGCGGATTCCGGCATAGGCCCTGAAGAACTCATCCCGGCTGCCGTCAATCGCGGCTTCAGAACCAGCCGCCGAGCCGGTCAGCATGGACAGCAGTGCCACGCAACCGGTCCACCCGGTCTGATGGCTGGCGCCGATACCAGCACCATTGTCGCCATGGAAGTACCTCGTACAGCAGGATGAGATCGCGCCAGTGCGGGTCGGTTTGGAACTTTTCGGTGCCGCCATAGAGCGGACGTCTGCCGTCCGGTCCGCGATGAAAAATGCTGAAAACTCGGCGCGATATTTCGCCCGCAACCTGGAGCAGTGTCAGGAAATTCCCGGAACCCGTGGGGCATTCGACGGTGAACGCGTCGCCGTAGTAGCGGTACAGATTAAGCAGCGCGCGCGTGATCAGCAGGTTCATCGGCATCCATACTGGCCCGCGCCAATTCGAGTTGCCGCCAAAACTGCCGGATTCTGATTCAGCCGGATTATAGCCCACAAAATAGGTTCGATCGCCGACCTGAAATTGGAATGGGTGGTCGCGATGGAATCGCGACAGCGAGCGAATGCCAAATGGACTGAGAAACTCGCTTTCATCGAGCATCCGGTGCAGCACGCGCCGCAAGCGCTCTTCATTCAGAACCGCGAGGAGAGTGCGGCCGTTGTGACCGCGCTTCGTCGGCAGTGCGATATGCTCAACCAGTTGCGGAAAACGCGCGAGGAAAGCGGTGCCCCGCTCGACTGAATTGGGCACCCTTGCAAGTTCGGCAGGCTCGAACACGGTCACTGCACAGAGCGGCAGCAGACCCACCATTGAGCGCACCTTGAGCCGCTGCGCGCTGCCGTCCGGCTGGCGCAGCACATCATAGAAGAAACCGTCTTCTTCATCCCAAAGGTCATCCTGCTGGTCGCCCATGCGGCCGAGCGCTGAACCGATCCAGATGGAGTGTTCGAAGAACTTGAGCGCAAGTGGTTCATAGGTTGGCTCGTGTGCCGCCAACTCCACCGCGATCTGCAACATGGTCTGTGCGTACAGTGCCATCCAGCCGGTGCCGTCGGCCTGATCCATATGACCGCCGGTCGGCAGCGGCGCGCTCCGATCGAACACCCCAATGTTGTCCAGCCCGAGGAAGCCGCCCTGGAAGACATTTCGACCACTGGGATCCTTGCGATTGCTCCACCAGGTGAAGTTGGCAATCAGCTTTTGGAAGACATGTCCAAGGAACTTAACATCGCCAACGCCGCCGTTGCGTGCTTTGTCCACTTCATAGACGAAGAACGCCGCCCACGAATGCACCGGTGGATTTACGTCACCGAACGCCCATTCGTAGGCAGGAAGCTGGCCATTGGGGTGCATGTAATCGGTGTGCAGCATGAGCTCGATTTGCTGCTTGGCGAAATCAGGATCTGCCAGAACCAGCGAGAGACAGTGAAATCCCAGGTCCCAGCTGGCGTACCAGGGATACTCCCACTTGTCGGGCATCGAGATGACGTTGTCATTAAGCATATGGAACCAGTCCGCGTTGCGGACGGCCACGCTGTCGCTGGTTATTGGATAGGCATGGTGCTCCGTCAGCCATTGCGTGAGATCGAAATGATAATGCTGCTTGCTCCAAAGCATGCCGGCGATGGCCTGGCGGAAAATACTTCGCCCATCCTGATCGAGGTGGAGTGGCGTTATCACGGCGTAATAGTCGTCGGCCTCCGCGCGGCGTTGGTCGAAGGTCTCGCCAAAGCTATCGTCAAAGGCAGGATCGTCCACTCCGGCGCGGCGTAGCCGTAATCGAACGGTTGTGGAGCCGGCGGCCGGAACGTCGAGCAGGTAGTAGACGGCGGCCTTGGTACCGGTATTCGCCGGGTTGATTGCCTCAGCGTTGCCTTGCAGCAGGAAATCGTTGATGCCGTCTTTGACAAAAGGGGGCTTGTTCGCGGTGCCGAAGATGCGCTGAGTGTTGGTCTCGTTCTCGGTGAAAAGCAGATGCGGTGATCCGTCGAATTGCAGCTGCCAACGACCAAGCTGCGGGTGCGCGGCGGTGATCGTGTTGCCATTACCGGTCAGTGCCGGCTTGTTCTCATCGGATACGCCGGTCCACAGATTGCGGAACCATAGCGTCGGCAGCAGATGCAGCGGCCTGTTCTCCGGACCACGATTGTGCACCGTTAGCTGGATCAGAATGTCGTCCGGTGCCGCCTTGCTGTACTCGGCGATGACATCAAAGTACCTATCATCGTCGAAAATCCCGGTGTTGATCAGCTCGTACTCTGGTTCCCGGCGTGAGCGATCTCGATTTGTATGCACCAGATCATCATATGGATAAGCACCATGCGGATATTTGTAGAGGTATTTGCAGTAAGAGTAGGTCGGTGTCGCGTCGAGATAGAAATAGTACTCCTTCACGTCCTCGCCGTGATTGCCCTCGCCGTTGGTAAGGCCAAAGAGGCGTTCCTTCAGGATCGGATCTGAGCCGTTCCACAAGGCCAGCGCAAAGCACAGGCGCTGCTTGTCGTCACAGAAACCCGCGAGGCCGTCCTCGCCCCAGCGATAAGCGCGGCTGCGGGCATGGTCATGCGGGAAATAATCCCATGCGTCGCCGTTCTCGCTATAATCCTCCCGGACGGTGCCCCACTGGCGCTCGCTGAGATACGGACCCCATTGGCGCCAATGCGCGGTGCCCTCGCGCGCCTCAAGCAGCCGCGTATGCTCGTCGCGCCTCGGTTGTTCAGGTTTCAATGGACGAACCAGGACCGTCTATATGATCGCGCTTTACGGCAAATCATGACGCGCGCTTCATTTGAGGGCAATGGCCGGTTGCCGCGTCGAACGGCCAACCTGACGTTCACCTGCAGATGGATGAATTCAACCTACGCTGCTGTGCGGCCGGCTATATCCGGCAACTATCCCACGGCGTCGGGCAGCAACGGTGCGATCCTGCCAATGCGCAACAACCGTGTCACCTCGTCAACAAGCACTGGTTTGGAAAAATAGTAACCCTGAATGATGCGGCTGCCCCAGCCCTTCAAGAGCTCATACTGAGCAAAAGTCTCCACACCCTCCACCACCACCTCGATGTTGAGTTCCCGTGCAAGGCTCAGCGCGGCTCTGACGATCGCGTCGTTCCCCGGCTCAATGCCTATGTCGGTTATGAATGTCTGCGCGATCTTGATCCTGTCCACGGGGTAGCGGCGCAGGTAGTCGAGCGAGGAATAGCCGCTGCCGAAGTCATCCACTGCGATACGGTGGCCCGCTTTCCGCAGCCGCAGCAGCAGGTGGTTGTGGTCACGTGACGCCTCCATCAAGACGCTCTCGGTCAGCTCCAATTCAAGCTGCCGTGGCGCAAGCGCGAACTCTGCGATATTCGCCGCAATCTCTCTTTCAAGTTCGAGTGGCCGCTTGAATTGGACCGCGGACAGATTGACTGCCACCAATGGCGGCGCGACGCCGGCATCCAGCCATTGCCTGGTCTGGCGGCATGCCTCGCGCACCACCCAGCTTCCCAGTGGCACAATCAGGCCGCTTCGCTCTGCTTCCGGGATGAATTTGCCTGGTCCTAAAGTTCCCAACGTGGGATGACGCCAGCGGACCAGCGCTTCCAGGCCGAGGATGCGGTTGGTGTTCACATCCACCTGGGGCTGATACATAAGAAAGAATTGGTTAGCCCTGAGCGCCTCGCGTAGCTCTGCACTCAGGCTGACCCGTGCCCGCACTTCGGCGTCCATACCAGGGCTGAAGAACCGGTAGGTTCCTCGCTGTTCCGCCTTGGCTCGATATAGAGCCACATCGGCATGTGCCAGCATTGCCTCGGCGTCCCATGAATCTGGCCCGTACACCGCTATCCCCACGCTTGCGCCCGAGTGGATGCGGGTTGCCTCGATCATGGTTGGTTCGGCGAGGGCGGTGACGATTTTTTCCGAAACGCTAGCGGCCATTGCCGCGACATCGCTTCGGAGTGTGGCCGGCAGGCGGGCACCTTGAAGAACTCGATCCGAAACGTACGCGGCATCTATCGCCTCGGTCACTTCGTCCAACAGTATGGCAAATTCGTCGCCGCCAAATCGCGCAACAGTATCGGCGGCACGAACATTCGACTGCAATCGTCTGGCAACAGTCCTAAGCAATTCATCCCCGACGGGATGACCAAGCGTGTCATTGACGTCCTTGAAATGGTCAAGGTCGAGATACAAGACCGCGAAGCTGGTCTCGTCTCGCTGTGCTCGTGCGATCCTTCGCTCAAGCGTCTCGACAAACACCAGCCGATTTACCAGCCCGGTCAGGTTGTCATACCTGGCCATTCGCGTGATCTGCTGGTCTGCGCGCTTCAGTTCGGTTATGTCGCGTATCGTTGCGTAGAGGAGTGCTTTATCTCCGCGCACGACCTTGGTCAGTAGTACGTCAGTGTAAAATTCGGTACGATCGGTCCGCATGTGCACCCACTCGAACAGGTAGGTGCCTTCGCGCAGAGCAGTCTCGTACATTTCAGGGGCTTTTTCCGCAGACAGGCGCCCATCCGGCTGACGTTCGGGCGAAAAATCCCACGGACGGCGCGAAAGGAATTCGCGTTCGTCCTTGGCGCCGAACATCTTCAGTGCGCTGGAGTTCGCCGACAGCGGCGTGCCGGTTGAAGCATCTTGCACCAGGATCGCGTCATGCGTTGACTCGAACAGATCGCGGTATTTCCGTTCGCTCGCCTGCAATGCTGCCTCGGCTTGCTTTTGCTGGGTAATGTCGCGGGCAAAGCACAGGAACTGGCCGGTTTCTCGCTGGAAAGAGACACTGCCCTCGATGTCGATCGCGCGGCCGTCTTTCCGCCGGTGCTGCGACTCGAAGCGATCGAAGCCATCGTTCACGATGGTTTCCATGTGACTTTTGTTCGCCTCAGCCAACTCGATAGCCTCGACGTCCTCAATCGTCAGCCTCACGAGTTCCTCACGTGGATAGCCAATCATCGCGCAATATGCGTCGTTCATGGTGAGAAACCGGCCGTGACGATCAAGGATCCAAAAACCATCGGAAGTCGTCGACAACATGGTCGCGTACTGATCGGCCTGGATCCGGATGGTTTCCGTGGCGTGCTTGCGTTCTGTGATATCCCAGTTGACGCCGGTCATTCTTGTGGCGCTGCCGTCAGAAGCCCTTTGCACCAAGGCATGGGCCTCGATGTCGTGCACTTCGCCATTGGGCCATACAACTCGAAATTCGATGTTGAAGTCCTCGACGCCATTGATGGCAGCGGCGATTGCTGCGTCGCCTCGGGCATAGTCTTCCGGGTGCAGTCCCGCCAGCCATGCATCGTAAGCGCCGCTGAAGTCCTCCGCTCGGATGCCATAGAGCTCGTACATCCGCGCATCCCAAATCAACGTGTTTGACGCCAGGTCCCAATCCCAGATGCCAATACGCGCCGATTCAGTGGCCAGGGTGAGCCGTTCGCGGTTTTGCCGCAGTGCGTTTCCGAGCAGCTTGTGTTCGCGTTCGGCTGCGCCCCAGCGACGCATGCCAAAAAGTACATAGACTGCAAGATTGCCGGTTAGCAGCAGGCCGCCGCCCAGAATCAGGGCCTGCAGTTTCCATCCCACCAGCCCAGAGTCTTCCGGAGGCAGGATCACGATGCGCCACGCCCGGCCGCCGACCACGATATCGGAAGTGACACCGGTTGCCACACGCGGGCTGCCCACATTGCTGGCGGGATCGCCCGGGTACAACAGCTGTTCACCCGCTGGGGCGGATTCGTCGAGCAACAGCAATCGGCCACCGCTTCCACCCCGGGCCACGGCCATTGCGGTGACGACGATGTCATTGATCCGGAACAACCCAAGCACCAGGCCGGTCATACGGCGTGGTTGGCCGGTAGCGCCAAAGACCGGCCTGAAAAGCAGGAAGCTGTACTCACCGGCATGCTGCACCGACCGGACCCGCCCCGAGGCGACCGGTTGACCGGTGCGTTCGGCTTCTTCGACTGCCATGCGGCGCGTGGGCTCGGACGCAAGGTCGAAACCCAGTGCCGCCTGGTTTCCCTGCATCGGTGTGATGTAGGTGACCGGCACGTAGCGCGTCCGCTCGCCGGCGACTGTCAGCCCACCATCGTCGCGTTGGGTGAGGTGAACGACGAAGCCATATTCCGCTGACAGCTGTCGCTCGACGCTGGCACGCTCGTCACCGGCAACGACTGGTGCCCATTCGAGCGCCTGAATCGGCAAATCGTCAGTCAGGACCGTTTCGGCAAACCGCTGGAATTCGCTCTGATCCACATTGCCTCGGGCTTCATAGAGCGCGGCCAACGCAGTAAGCGCGCTGAACGAGGTGTCGATCTTCTCCTTCAGCGTGGCAATTTCGCGGATCGCCTGGCGTTCAAACTCCGCCCGTGCCTGCACGTCGCCATCCTGCGCAATGCGGAACGACGCGTAGGTCGACAATGCGATGCCGATGACAACGATTATTGCCAGCGGCAGCCACGTCAATGCAAGACGCCTGAGGCGCTGCACGACCACCGCCAAACTCCAGCGAGACCGGCAAATCTTGCGCGAACAAGCTGAATGGACGGTTACAGGGAGGCGACTGACGGCAGCGGACGCCCTCCCGAGGAGCCGAAGCCGGACGATTTCGGCCGGCCGGGCCATGCATCAGGACGGCTGGAACGCCAAGGTATTTCGTGGCAACGGTGCCATGGCATCGTCATCGACTGGGGAAGTGCGCCATGGCCTACGAGTTCTTCTATTGGCCGGAAATCCAGGGACGCGGCGAATTCGTTCGCCTTGCGCTGGAGGATGCGGGCGCCCCCTACATCGATGTGGCGCGCGGCTCGGAGAGCGAGGGATACGGCGTCCCGGCCATGCTGGCTCTGATGCGCGGTGAGGGCGCATCGCAGATCCCGTACGCCCCGCCGTTCCTGCGCGATGGCGATGTAATCGTCAGTCACACCGCGGCAATTCTGCTGTATCTGGGCGGGCGGATCGGGCTTGCGCCAGCGGATGAAAAGGGCCGGCTATGGACGCATCAGATCCAGCTCACGATCACGGACATCGTCAAGGAGGCGTACAATTCGCATCACCCGATCGACGAGGACAAATGGTTCCACGAACAAAAGGAAGCGGCGATCGCACGGGCCGCGGTTTTCCGTAGGGATCGGATGCCCAAATTCCTCGGCTGGTTCGAGCGGATCCTTGAGGCGAACCCCACAGCAGCGCACCACCTGGTTGGCAATTCCGTCAGCTATGCTGATCTATCACTGTTCCAGCTGGTCGAAGGATTGCGCTTCGCGTTTCCGCTCGCTGCCGAGCGAGAGTTGGCGAGGATGCCGCGCGTGACAGCTCTGCACAGAGCAGTGGCCGATAGGCCGCGGCTCAAGGCCTATCTGGCGAGCGAACGGCGCGTGCCGTTCAAGGAGACCGGGATCTTCCGCCGCTATCCGGAGCTGGACGGCTAGGGCGAAGGGTGATGAAGGTCAGTCCGACACTCCGGCATTAACACACCTCTCCTTCACGTGAAGACCACTCACCCCTCGCTGCAATAGAGTTGAAACCGCCCCAAGCTTACCCCGGTCGCCGGGGACGACTGGATGCATTGGGGAGAAATACGTATGCACAGGTCAACAGCTTACATGACGGGCTCTCGCGGATTCCTGGCTGCCGGAGAGGTGCCGCCGGCGAAACCGCCGATACTTCCACCACTGCCCGCGGGCGCTATCCTGCCAACCAGCCGCAATCCCACGCCGCGCGGCTGATCATGATCGCGGGGCGGCGAGGGGACCATCCATGTATCGGCTCTCGCCACCCACCGGGTTGATCCGCGCCGACTTGCGCGGGTGCGCGGACACCATCCGACCGGCCTAAGAGCAGACGTTAAGCGTCGCTGGCCGGTTCGCTGCGATAGCGCGGCGTCCGCTGGTGAGTGCACGCTTCGGCGCCGAATTGGGGGCAGCCACGTCGTGCTTGCCCCCAACAAATTGAAGCGAAACGGTCAGATGGCGTGTGCGAGGTGGTGCACGTCAATCGTGAATGCGCCTTCTATCGTCACTTGGGCGTACTCCCCTTTGGCCGGGTTCTCATCGTATTTCACGTGATGATGCGTAACGATATTGCCCGCGTTGCCAGTGGGTTTGACCTCGACCAGCTTGAGGAGGAGGATCTTTGGGTTGATCCCCTGTGGATTGGCGCGTTCGAGCGTAACTGTCCAACCCGTTGTGGGCTCCGTGACATCGCCTGTTACGCACAGCTCGTACTTGTCCTGATGGTGTTTGATGAGCTGTGCCTTGAAGGCATTCTGAACTGCTGGCATCTCGAACTCCTGTTCTGATGACGGGAACCGGACATCGAGCCCGCTCCCCCGGTACAGCTAGACTTCAGTCGTTCGAGTGGCTGTGATTTATCTCATAGAGCCGGCGGTTGAGATGCGACACGAACGTCCGGACACCGCGCTTCGAGCTGCGCGCTGTCTTTGCTCCGTCTCTCGGTCAAGAGATGCCGTGTTTCGCCGGTTGCTTTGCGCGCCTTTGCACGCCGCTGACCATTCAACGACATCCACCACCTTCTCAGAACGAAGCCAATAGGCGGTGAACGCTGCCCGTGTTGCGCTCGCGCTTCGGGCGCGGCAGAGTGGCCAATACCGTGCTGGTCGGTGGGTTGCCGGTCCTCGCGATCCGCGTCTCTTGCAATTCAGCAGTCACTGAGGGCCTTCTCCAGGAAGGCAGCTCAGATCGGGATGAAATAGAAGGGAAAACAGATGCATCGTCTCACACTGACCGTGATAGCGGCGCTGAGCGTCGGCGCTCTTACAAGCTGCACATCCAATCCACCCCCACCGGCAACGATGGCACCTGTCAGTTCAACGGAAGGCACCGTCAGCTTCAGCGGCGGTGCCGTCGCTATCGGTATCGGCTTTCAATGGGGCAGCGGAACCCTGACATACCAGGGCCGGCAATATCCCTTCCAATTGGAAGGGCTGTCCGTCGTGGATGTCGGCGTCAGCCGGGTCTCCGGGAGCGGGACGGTGCACAACCTCAACAGGCTCGCTGATTTCAGCGGCAATTATATTGCGGCATCCGCGGGCGCATCTCTCGGCGGAGGCGGCTCCATCGGCACACTACGTAACCAGAATGGTGTGGTCATCGACGGGGTCACCACCGCTCAAGGAATTCGGCTCACACTCGCACCAGGTGGCGTGAACATTAAACTTTCCGGCGGTTCGTAAGTCGCGGACGCGTTGACGGTCGGCTCTTGTCGTCTGCGCGGTACCCCTAGGACGTACTGCCAGACGACGCCTCAGGGATAACGGCCGATCTAGCTGGGCTGCTGGCTCGAGTTCGCCACCGTTAGAACTATACCCCAAGCGGCCGAACCGGTGGATTTCATCTGGATCGGGATGGGCCGATGAAACGGAACAAAGGCCACTTTGCTGATCATCCCCTGCAGCACCTCGGCACGCTGGCGCGCCAGCCCGTAATATGGTGTGTCAATGTCACCGGTTGGCTCGATCATGACCTGCATGATGTCGGTATTGAGCATTGCCTCGATGACGCTGGCCATTGCGTACTGACCGCACGGATTGAGCTCGGCCCTGCCGACGATGAATAGGGCGTTGTCCGGCAAGCTGACCCTGGCACCATCTGGCAAGTACTCGACGTTCGCTCGCTTACTGCAGACCGGATCCGATGCCATGTGATCTGCGACCCGAGCTTTGAGAACATCGGTCGAGAGCGGTTCGCCGCATGCAGTCAGGGCCAGCAGAGCGCCAAGCGCTGGCATAGCAAGGATGATGGCTTTCATTGCATCCTCTTCGGGGAATGAAGCACATTGTCGGTTAGCCGTTCCTGGCCGGCAAGTCTCCTGTCCTGCCTCCGGGGGGTGTTCTAGGCGCCTCCCGGCTTGGGTTCCACCTCTGGCTGGAGCATGGCCGCGCGCGTCCTATGGGTGCCTTAGCCTGCGTGGACCGCAGAGCACTTCAAACGGGCCAGCCAAACGCTCACTATACCCGTCGGGATATCGAGATACGCACATGATGCTGTCGTCCGAAGAAGTCGCCGCAGGTGTCACCAAGATCGCCCTCAAAGGACGAATGGATATTGTCGGCGCGAAGGCAATCGACCTGGAGTTCAATAAACTCGTTGGCGCGCAGCGAGCATTAATCGTCGATCTCTCGGACGTCGGGTTCATCGCCTCGATGGGGCTCCGGGTTCTGCTCATTGCTGCCCGCACGGTCGCCGCGAAAGGCGGCAAGATCGTTTTGTATCGGCCAAACTCAGAAGTGGCGAACGTGCTCACGATCAGCGGGATCAGCGCATTGGTGCCGGTTATCTACGAGCTTGAGGCAGCAATCCGCGCCGTCAGCACAGACTGACACCGCGTAGGGGACAACCTCGCATATCGCGTGCGCCCAGATGCCACAATTGCGTTGGGCGGTTCACTCAGCGAACAATGTGGTGATCTTAACCCCATCCTCGTCACTCACGATCGTCGTGCGTCCCGCGCCCGATTTGGCCAGACGCAACATGCGCTCGTTCTGCGGCAGAACCTCGGCCACGAATCCAAGAACGCTCTGACCCTGAGCGTGTTCGCGGAGCCGTTGCAGCAGCGCACTACCCACACCCAAACCCTGCCACGCCGGCACCACCATGAAGGCAACTTCGGCGAGCCCGTTTGCCTGGTTCAGGAAGTAACATCCACTGCCGATGACGGTCTCATGCTCCCGTGGCCCAATTGTCGCGACATATGCAACATCGCCCTCATGGTTCACGTTGCAGAGGCTCTTCAGGTCGGTATCTGACAAGCTCTGCACCCGGCGAAAGAACCGCGTGTAGACATCCGCCTGGCTGAGCGTGTGGAACAGTGCGCGCAGCGCTGCACCATCGGTCGGACAGGCCGGCCGCACCAGCACGTGGACACTGTCCTTCACTGTGAGCCAGCGCTCGGCCTGCACGGCATAGTCGGTCCTCGATGCAAGGCTCTGATCGGCCGGAAGGAGACTAAGGCGCTTCGCCGCCTCAAGCAAGGCAGGCCGATGATCCGGATGCGCGATGCCTACGAGTGCGAGCGCGCGTTCGCGCACTGTCCTGCCGAATAGATAGGCAATGCCGAACTCAGTGACGACGTAGTGCACGTCGGCCCTGACGATGCCCACGACCTCCGACGAATCCAAGGTCGCCCTGATACGAGACGAGCCGTCCTCGGCGGTGCTGGTCAGACAGACAATGGGCTTGCCGCCTGGCGAACGCGCGGCTCCGCGCATGAATGCCGCCTGGGTGGACGGACCACCCTCGAAGACGCCAGTCAGATGGTCGACGCAGACCTGGCCGCTGAGATCGATTGAGCGTGCCTCGGTGATGGAAACGAGCTGGGTGCTGCTTGCCAGGATATCGGGTGCACAGACCTGCTCGAGCGCGGCAAAGTGAAACAGCGGGTTGTCATGCACGAGATCATAGAGCCGCCGTGTGCCCAGGCAGTAGCTGGCGACGACACGATCCGGCAGGACGCTCTTGTGGCGCCCGGTTATGGCGCCCGACCGGATCAGATCGATCACGCCGTCGGTCAGCAGATCGGTATGGACACCAAGATCTCGTCGGTCACCAAGTAAGCGCAGGACATGATCTGGCACTGCGCCAAGCCCGATCTGCAGCGTCGATCCATCTTCGATGAGTGAGGCGACATAGGCGGCTATGTGGGTGCCAGCTCCGCCGCACGGAGCGAATACGAACTCTGCGACCGGGGTTTCCACGCCTACCAGCATGTCGATGTGGTCGACATGAATGAAACCGTCGCCATGCGAGCGCGGCATGGCTGGATTTACCTCGGCGATCACCCGCTTTGCGGCACGCAGGGCGGCCGGCGCGATGTCGACAGAGATGCCGAGACTGACGTAGCCCCGTTCGTCGGGGACCGAGACCTGCACCATCGCTACGTCGATCGGCAGCCGCCTCTGTTTGAGCAGAGCGGGAACCTCGTCCAAGGCAATTGGAACATAGTCGATCATGCTTGCGATCTGGGTATCCGCACCGCCCGCAACGAAGACACGGTTGCGATGACGGCGAGGTGGGGGTTCGATTGAGTCGAAGTGCCCAGTCGGAAAGATGCTCACCAGTTCGACGTCTGCCGCGCTGGGCCGAAGCTCTTCGAGCGCGCGGACCAACGTGCGCGGTTCGCCGCAGCCAGTGCCGACGAAGATCCGGTTGCCTGAGCGGATGGATCGAGCAGCAATGTCTGACGTGACAAACCGATCATCGCTCGGTCGGGAACCTGTGCGGTCGGACATGCATTCAATCCTGCCCATTGGTCGGACGCGGGGGTCCTCGGCAAGAGTCTAATCCAAATAACAGAACCATACGAACTGCGCCGAATCCTGTATTGATGGGCTCGGATTCGCAGGTACATGGTTGCCGCAGGGCCATGAGGCCACTGAGTTTCGCGGTCAGGTTCGGAGTATCGGTCACCAGCTAAACCGCGACGGTGCCGCTTGATGGCTGACGGTTACCTGCTTGTCAGCCGCTATGCACGCTCCAGAATAGCGCGAACGGTCCATTTACGTGGCCCTGGATGTTCGACCGAAACGCTGTCGGCTGGAAAATCTGTCCGAGAGGAATGTACGGCACGGTCTGCAGTGCCTGTAGCTGCACCTCCTCCGCGATCGCCTTTTGCGCCTTCACGTCCGGCGCGTCGAACCAAGCCGTACGCAGGGACTCCAGCTTTTCATCGTTGGGCCAGCCGAACCAAGCTTTCGCGCCGCTGCCGCGCAGGGCGAAATTGCTGCCAGGGTTGTTGACTGTCATCCCGTCCAGGGCGGTTGTGAACGTGCTCCAACCGCCTTGCTCCACCGAGTTCCGACTGGTTCGGTGTGCGATGACCGAGCCCCAATCCATCGGCTGGAAGTCGACCTTCAAGCCAAGCTTTAGGAAAAGGTCACGCGCCACCTGCGCCATCTGGCTATACACGGGCCGGTCGCTTGGCGACAGCATGACCACCTTCTCGCCAGCGTAACCCGATGTTGCCACGAGATCCTTTGCCGCTTCGAGACTGCGTGGCTTTGTCAGAACCTCGAGTCCAGCATGGCTCGCCATCGACTGGCCTTCGCAAAAATAACCCGCAGGCAGGCGGCCGAGGCTGGACTGGTCCCCGATCACTGAACCGACGAAGGCTTTCTGATCGACTGCTGGCAACAGCGCGCGGCGCAACTTCGCGTTGTTGAATGGCGGTTGGAGGTGATTGAGCTGGAGTATCGGTTGCCACCCGAATGGATCGATCACCTTGACCAGTACGTCCGGCGATCTCTTCAACATCGGGCACAGATCGATGAGCGGCTGCTCGACCCAGTCGATCTCGCCCTTTTCCAAAGCCGCGGCGGCCGTCGCCTCATCCGGCTGCACGATCCATTCAACCCGCTCGAATTTTGCCACCTTGCCGCCCGCAAAAAGGCTTGGTGGTTCCTGCCGCGGCACATAACGGTCAAACCGCGCATAGCCTGCTCGGGCGCCGGATACCCATTCGTCGGGAAGGAACCGGAAGGGTCCCGATCCGACGGCTTCTTTGACCTGCTCGGAGGATGGTGTTGTCGCCATCCGCTCAGGCATCATGAAGCAATTGCGCGCGCCAAGCCCGTACAGCATCTGGCTGAACGGTTTCTTTAGTCTTATCTGGAAACGCCGATCATCGATCGCCACGATATCGTTTGTCGCCGCCATCAATACCTGGCCGAAGGAATCGCGCGAGCCCCACCGCCGGAGCGACATTACGCCATCTTTCGCCAGCACTCTCTCCCCGTCGTGGAATATCAGCCCGTCACGAAGTGTGAACGTCCAGGTCAACTTGTCATCTGACAGTTCGTGTCCAGCGCACATCTGCGGCCGCAATTGGGCAGCGTCGTCAATTCCATACAGCGTATCGAACACCAGATAGCCATGCTCCTGTGCTACCAACGCTGTGGTCCAGATGGGGTCGATTGCTGACAGATTGGCATTCGGTATGAATCGCAGCGGCCGTACGTCCGCGCGTGCCACTGCAGGGGCCATCAGCAGGGGTATGGCTTTCAGGACTTCCCGACGACGCATGTGTGCCTCCCTTTGTCGTTGGACTGGTTTTCGGTCTTGTTTGCCGAAAATCTCGCTGCAACTGCTTTGGACGCTGCGCAATTCAGGTCGCGCGCTTGCCAAGGGTCGGCGTCTTCTTACGAAGACACGCAATACTGCCCGACCGGCTGACCTCAAGCAACTTTATGCTGTTTGGGCTGCTGCGTCTGGATCGCAACTAACCGACGGGACGCAAAATAAGATGCTCGGACGTGTCGAGATCAGAGTCGCTATTATAGTTCCGCAGTCAGCGTGTGCGCTCTGAGCAGCGCAGGGAAAATTTCGGGATCGCCCCGCGCCATACCGCATTCAGTGGCCACGCCATCCACCCGAACATGGCATCGAGCGGCCGTAAGGCGAGCGGCATTACCTGCCATGTCGTCGCGGTGCACCAGGCCGAGATAAAGTTCAGTTTCTGCCCGCAACTTTAGCCCATCGAGCGGTGCATAAAAGGCATCGTCGGTGCGTGACTTCGGCACCGGCAGGTGGAAGAACTGCAGCGGTCGTCGCACTCCCGTCGAGACCGCGTTGACGATCTCAACCATGATTCCAGCGTCCTTTGGCAGGATCACGTGCTCGTCGGCGGGGCTGCCGTAGCACAAGTGGTAACCGAGCTCGATCGCATCGGGGACACCGTCACCGATCGCGATCAGCTCGGCTATCGTCTCCTGTCGGAAATCGCCTGGCCCTGGCTCATAATAGCCCTCCCACGCGATGACCTCTTGGCAGACATCCCATTGCAGCGAGATTCGATCGTGAGGCAGAGCTTTGGCAATTGACGCGACCTCACCAAGCATGTGCGTCGTCAACATCGCGATCACCGCTGGCCGATCGCGTGGCATCATGTTGTTGTAGGTCGGCGCGATCGGCGTCGGCAGCGAGATCTGGAACTTGACACCTGCGGGGATCACACCCTGCTGCTGGAGACGATCGAAGAGTTGCCATGACTTCGATCGCCATGTCCGCATAGCCGGTTTTCACGGTGGCCGGATCGAGCTGTGCTCCCGGCTTCACACGAAGGCGCGGAATATCGCGCAGGACCTTGCCATCCCACTGGGTGAATTTGAACGGCGGCACATCGCTCGCGACCTCAATCGCCGGATTATCGGCCAACACTTGCTGCAGAAAGCGTATCCAGGTCTTGCGGATGCCGGTTTCGCCGTCTGGCAGGCGCTTTAGATACGGTCCAGTTGCTGTCGCCAAGGTACGGAACACCGAATCGGCGTCCGGGAGCGGGATGCTGCCAACGAAGTGGACGATTGGCTTGTGCTCTGTTGTGGCGCTCATCGCGGGCATCTCCCTGATTTGGCCGAGGTTGTTGTACCTTCGTCATTCGGACCCTCGCTCTCGGCGCCATTGTAGAGCGGTGGGTGAGATTTCTGAAAGGCGTTGCGACTGCCGCGTGCTCAAGCGATTCTGGTGTTGCGTCAGAGCGGGCGCCAGAGGAAAATGCCGCTGTGCGAACACGCTGAGAGCGGAATCAGACCACATGTTGTACGATGAGCGAATTGAAGTTAGGCGCGCTGAGAGCGGCGGGTTGTGCTCTTGCGCCTGTATCGTTCAAGCCAGGGCAGATTCCGGCCGCTGGGAAGCTCTGACTGTATATTTCTCACACACCCTGGGTGAATGATAAGCGTGGTATATTCCTTTATCGGATCGATATCCTTCGTCGCGATATTCGGTGGAGCTCTGCTTGGCGTATTTGCCGCCCGTATTCTGCCCGAGCATCACCTCACGAGTGAGACACGCACCGCGGTCTCAGTGTCAGTTGCCGTCGTCGGTACGCTTTCAGCCCTGGTTATTGGTCTGATGATCTCGACGGCGAGCACTTCCTTCACGGCACGCTCCCGCGAATTGACCGAGATTTCCGTCGATCTCATCCGCATGGAGCGGATGCTGCACCGTTATGGATTGGAAGCGGAAAGCGCGCGCGCGAAGCTGCGAACTTATGCCGTAGCGAAAATGCAGGAGCTTTTCCCGACTGCACGAGAACCAGCAGAATCCGACGAAGTGACCCTAGAGATGCTGGAGGGAATACAGGATGCGATACTGTCGCTGTCTCCGGCCGACGAACGGCATACCTGGCTGCGATCGCAGGCGCTTGCGCTTTCTGGGGATCTGGCACAGGCACGTTGGCTGCTGGTACATCAGACTGGCAGTAACATCCCCTTGCCATTTCTGATTCTGCTTATCTTCTGGCTCACTATCGTCTTTGCCAGCTTCGGTCTGTTTGCGCCTCGTAACGGAATGGCCATCACCGCGTTGTGTCTCTGCTCGATAGCGGTCTCTGGAGGTATCACAATGATCCTGGAGTTGGACACGCCGCTCACCGGCCTGGTCCGCATCTCCGATGAGCCGATGCGCCACGCGCTGACCGAGATCATGCAGTGACTGAGGCAGCCGGTTCGCCTCGCGAGGTCGAACGAGCTTCTCCGAAAACAACGTGACGGTGCCAGGAGCCGCCGCCGGAGACATCGCATAATCGGGCGGGGGACCGATGTCCGCTGCGCCCTTGCTCGCGAAATCCGTTCCGGCAATCGTGAAGTCACCTTTAGCATCGGAGTGAATTTATGAGCGAGAGTTTGGAACATGCCGATCACGCCAAGGAAGCGGCCCGCGAAAATCGGACAATTGCACTGCTGATCGCAGTGATCGCGCTATGCCTTGCGCTGTCGGAGACGCTCGGCAAGGGAGCGCAGAACGAGGCCATCAGCAAGAATGTCGAAGTTTCCGATCTATGGGCGTTCTACCAGGCCAAAACAATTCGCCGCACTGTGGTGCTGACGACGGCAGAGCAATCCAAGTTCCTGCTTGGCACGATAACCGACGACACGGCCAGGGCTGCGGCGCAAAAGCAGATCGAGAACTGGCAGAAGACTGCGGCACGATACGGTTCCGAGCCGGAAACTGGCGAAGGGTCTGAGCAACTATCGGCGCGTGCAGTGCACGCCCAGGAAGAGCGCGACTTTGCGACCGCCAGATATCATCATTTCGAGCTCAGCTCTGCCGCGTTCCAGATTGCAATCGTGCTTGCTTCTGCAACCATCATCACGGGCATATTCGCACTGGCCTGGATCTCCGGCTTACTTGCACTTGCGGGCATTGCCATCGGCGCCTTTGCCGTTATCAACCCGCATATCCTGCCGCTGCACTAGATCGTTGGTGATCACCGCTACGCGAGTTGTCGAGCTCGTCGAGACAAGCCGCTGCTGAACGCCCGCGGGCAATTTCGAGGAGAGCCTGGACGCGTCAGTTGTTCCGGCGCAGGTGCGCGAGCGTTCCTTGGTTGACATGGCAGCGCTGTTCGCTGGCCTGCGCAGACGCATCCGGCCTGGCGTCGAGCACCAAGGCCTTCGCCAGTGCCTTCACGCAGGCTTGGTCCAAACCGTTGGGGCTGCGGCAGAGGAACAGCGCATTGGACATCGCGGGTGACGCCGCAGTGCTCGGCGCGGCCGTAGGCTCCGCAGCTGTCAACGGCAGGATCATGATCCACAGAGCTATAAGCCCGACCGCAACCGTGGCGGCTATGATGAATTGGCGCATGACGAGTTGCCCTTATTCAGATGAACGCATCTCAGTGCGCTCCAGCTTGTGCTCCTGGCCACGAGTGAAAATCCCACCCTCTGCCCCGAGATCGAGACAGGTGACATACGTCTCCTGGTGGTACAGACTTGTCGGCCGCCCTAGCAATTTGGCGGCCGCATTGTTGCCGGCAAAGGTGCCCATTCGAACCGCGCGCTGACGCGACATCAGCGCAAAGTTGCCAAGCTTGTCGCTTGCCGCCTTGGCGGCATCATCGGTGGCAAAGACGCTCGCCAATGAGGGTACTCGCAGGTCTCGGTCGACAACGAGCCGGCCGAGATTGTTACGCTCGGCCGGGATCTGCGCCGTAAACAGCGAGGCGCGCATGCGTGCCGTCCAGATCACCGTGTTGCTCTCGGTGTGTGCGCCATTGGCGAGCGTGACGCCGTTTTGTCCAACCCCGCGAAGCCGGCGCCTATGATGACGATTTGCATGTGAACTCCTCCGTGGATTGAGTTTCTTGAGAAGCCCGTGTCACCGCTTGCGACGAGGACGCCGAGTGTTCTGTGGCTATTGCTGTCCTCGCCACCGGTAACCCCGGGAGACGTGCAGCGAACAATGCGCGCTTTGCTGTTCCGCCGATATCGTGCGTTCGGGTGAGTCACGCTGGCAAAATCGTCGGTCGACCTGAACCCTGGGCTAGGTCCGGCAACCGGACCGCAGTGCCACGCTCAGCGGCGAGCCGTTAGGAAACTCCGGCCTTCGCCAGGGAATTTGCCTTTGATTGTCTCATGCTCAGTCGATGACCTGGCACTCACCCATGAAATCGCCTTTGCCGAGCTCGATGCCGCAATGGCGCAGGATGTTGTAGGCAGTGGCAGCGTGGAAATAAAAGTTCGGTAGTTCGAAGTTAGTGAGAAGACGCGCGCCCTTGAACGTTGTGGGCCTGCCACCGAATGCCGTCATCGCATAGGAGCGCCGCGGCGATAAAGTGATGTCGCGCATCTCGGCGCCTTCAAGCTGCGATGCCGGGAAACTCTTGACGAAACTAATCGTCTTGGCGATGCGCGCCCTGAGCTGCTCGAACGTCGCCTCCTCATCCGGCCAGTTCGGTGGCTCCTGGCCGGCGAGCCGTGCCACGGTGCTTTTCGCGAAATCGCAGGTCAGCTGCACATGGCGCGTCAATGCGAACATGTCCGGATAGAGCCGCATGGTGAGCAGTGCGGCCGGATCGATCTTACGCGCCGCGGCGTGCGCCGCTGCCTTCACAAGGATCGTGTCGAGCGCCACGAGCTGGCGCAGCATGGCGGGAACCGAGGCGTCGAACATCGAAAGAGCCATGTGACATCCAATTCGTCGTCGAGGTGCAGGGCTGGAACCATCTCGGCCGCGCAAAGCGCCGCTCCGGACAATGCGTTAACTGGGCACCCATCGCAAACCGCGATGCCGAAGGCCTCGCGATGTCCAGGAGCTCTGGAATGTCATCTGATGGCCGCAGCGAAGCGACGCAGCGTAGCGAGGCTTTGGAACCGTCGCCCTACGGTGGATCGATCGGTGCTCGTCCCGGCTCTGCTATGCGTTACTTTAGGTGTCGGACAGTTTGGCCGCAATTACTGGACGCACGGCCGTTTCCCGGGATTCACCGACGATGCTCACGTGCAGGCCGATTAAACCTCTGTAGCGCGGAAGATCGCGCCACATCGCGGAGGATTTGGTCGCGGACAATAGCCGGGCAAAGCAGGCCAGGTAGGGGTGCGGATCTGATCAGTTCGATCTCGCTTGCGAGCGAGGCGCTGAGAACGCAGATCGAGGGGCTGACCCACTACTTCTTGTCGCATGGCATCTCTGACGAGGCGCGGGCGCAGCACGAGACCATCGTGGCGATCGGACGGCTGGTAAAACGGCAGGCCTCGATCATGGGCTATGGCGACACTTTCTTCCTGCTGGCATCGGCCCTGCTGCTGGCGCTATTGCGACCGTGGCTCTGCGCAAGCCAGAGAATCTCGGCGCCGGTCACCCGCACTGATCTCCATGGATCGAACCCTTCATGCGGCGCGCGCGCGTTTCGTATCCGTCGCCGCCAACGGCAGCCTGAAGGCGACGGTCGCACCGTGCGCATCGTTGTTGACGGTCCAAAGCCGGCCCCCATGCGATTCGACGATCGAGCGGCAGATGGCGAGCCCCATCCCCATCCCGCGGGGCTTGGTCGTGAAAAATGGCTCGAAAGCCCGCTCGGTATCCTTGAAACCTGCTCCGGCATCGCGAACCTCGACGCGGATCGCATCAACGCCGTCGCGGCATGAACGTATCTGGAGAGTACGAGCGCCGTCGGCCACGGCGTCCATTGCCTCGATCCCGTTCCGGATCAGGTTCACCAGCACCTGCTGCACCTGGACGCTATCGAGTGCGACCACGGGCAGCCTCTGCTCAAGATCCATGTCAATGCGGACGTCATTCGCCGCGACCTCGTCAGCCATCAGGCGGCAGACTTCGCCGATCACGCGGTTGATGTCGTCCAGCGACCTTGCTTGGGGTGCTTGATGAAAGAGGGCTCGGATGCGGCTGACAACATCGGCGGCCGAGTTCGCGTTTCTGGTGATGCGTCTGGCCGTGACCTTGGCGCGCTCGATGTTAGGAGGTTCCGTAGACAGCCAACGGTGACACGCATGAGAATTGGCGACGATTGCAGCCAGCGGCTGATTCACTTCATGCGCAATCGAGGCGGAAAGCTCGGCCAGCGTAGCGGCCTGACTTGTCTGCGCGAGTTTGTCGGAAGCCTGCCGCAACGCGTCCTCGGCATGCATCTGATCGTCTATGTCGAGGCAAACGCCGTTCCACTGCACGATCGCGTTCTCACTATTGCGCATTGCAGCCGCTCGCGTTTCAACCCATCGGTATTGCCCGTCGAAACGCCGCTGACGGTGCTTCAGAGCAAAGGGTTCGCCAGTGGCCAATGAGTGGGCGAAGAGTGTATTGACCGTGCTCCAATCGTCGGGGTGAATGATCGCGCTCAGCACGCTGGATAACCGCGAAGCGCCGGCGGCATCCTTGTCCTGTACATTGAACCCGATGAAATCACGGAGTTGCTGACTGAAGTATATCGGCTCGCCGCCCGGAGTGGTGCACCAGATGTGCGCGGGGAGCGTCTCAACGAGTTCGCGCAACGACCGCTCACTTTGCCGCAACGTGATCACCGCAAGCTGGTATTGCCGGGAAATCGCTGCCACGACGAGCGCGGAAAATGCCGAGACCGCCAGAAACAGCTGCAGCATGACCTGAAGATGTTTTTGGGCTTCAGGATTGCCCGCGAATTGGCTGGCACCGGATGTGGTAAATATCGCTGTGACCAAGGCGAGGAGAGTCAAGGTGACGGCGGCGCCTTTGAACTCAAAGCGCACCGCGGCCCAAAGAAGCGGTGGCATGATGATGTAGGCGAAGGGCAGGTAACCGCTCAGGGAAAGCGCGGCAACTGCGAGAAAGATCAAACCTAGGACGCAGGCTTCAATCCATCGCGTGGCCGAGAGGTCGGCCTTGGTGCGCCAGTTTTGAAACACGACCAGCGCCAGTGGTGCTACGATCAACACCCCGGTGGCGTCACCAATCCACCATAGAGGCCAAGCCGTCGTAAAGGATTGGGATTGGATGCCAAACCACGCCAGCGTCGCACTTCCCACCGTCGCGCTGATGATCGGCGCGATTCCGGCGCCTAACACCACCAGTGCGAGAACTTCCCGCAAGGTTTCAAGTCGAACTGGCCGGCCGCAGGCCCGGTTCACGAGCCATGCACCGGCCCCTGCTTCAAGTGCGTTGCCGACATACATCAAGCAGGCGGCAGGCAGCGGACTTCGGAACCACACAGCGTTGCCAAACAGCTCCGCCAGGAAACCACCCAGTGCCCACCACGGCCAACTGTGCCTGGGGGTGAGTATGAACGTCGCCATAAAAAGGCCGCTCGCAGGCCAAATGGAGATACCAGTTCCAGGTACGATGGCGAGCGATTGAGCGAAGCCGCAAGCCAACACATAGGCCGCGATGAAAAGCGCCATGTGCAAGACGCGGGGGCGATGCGCCCAGACGCGAATCATCGGCAGACCTAGGCCTCCACGCTCGGTCGCATCTCGGCAGGCAGCGTCTCCCAAACGCGAACGAGATCGCCGACAGAGGTCAGTTGCATCTTGCGCATGACGTTGCCGCGGTGAAGCTTGACGGTGATCTCGCTGATGCCGAGGTCAAAAGCGATCTGCTTGTTGAGCCGGCCGGCCGCGACCTCTCGCAACACCTGACGCTCGCGGGGCGTGAGCAGTGCCACTTTCCGCAGATGCTCCTTCACTACACGCACACGCGCCCGCTGCTTGATATCCCGCTCGATGCCGGTCGCGATTGCGTCCAATAGCGCCTGGTCCCGGACCGGTTTGGTCAGAAAGTCAACCGCTCCCGCCTTCATCGCTTGGACCGACATCGGGATGTCGCCATGCGCCGTGAGGAACACGATCGGCTTGGTGTTGCCGCTTTCCGTCAGCCGGTGCTGGAGATCCAATCCGCTCACACCTGGCATCCGCACATCCGCGACAAGGCAGCCAGGTCGATCCGGCAGCTCGGACCCGAGCAGGTCGCGCGTGGAGGCGAAGCCGATTGCGTCGAGGCCGGCCGACAGCATGAGCTCGTGCAGCGCTTCGCGAAGGTCGTTGTCGTCATCCACCAGGATCACCAGCGGACGATCCGTTTCGGGCGAACTGCCCATGGGCTGACTCCGATTGGGCACTCCATTCCGATAGCTCACGCTCATGGCGGGGCCTCCTTTCGGGTCAGAGCGTCGCCGATCGCTGCAAGCAGCGCTTGCCCGTCGAATGGCTTACGGAAGAACCAGTTGCGCTGCGCCTGTGGCAACTCAGCGATCTCGTGGCGGCCGGTGATCAGGATGACCGGCAGGCCGGGGCATCTCTCGCGCATCACGCGTTGCAACTCGAAGCCGTCCATGCCGGGCATGCCGATATCCGAGATCAGGCAATCGATCTCCGTCAGGACACTGCTGTCGAGCAGGGTCCGGGCTGACGAGAATGTCCGCACCGTGTGTCCAGCCAACTCGAGAAGATCCTCTAGCGATTCGAGCAGGCGCTGGTCATCATCGACGATTGCTACCACGGACTTGGAATTCGACATTCTCACAAGTTTCCTGACCGTCTGGAATGAGTGACTGGGATTTTCAGTTTCTCGGCAATCCGCACGAGGTCGGCGAGCGATGCTGCCCGCATCTTCTGCATGATCTTGCTGCGATGCATTTCAATGGTAATTTCGCTGATGCCGAGTTCCGCGGCTGCCTGTTTGTTCAGCAGGCCACTGACGACAAGCGGCAGCACGTCGCGCTCCCGCCGTGTAAGTTCAGCCAAGCGATGATGCAGTTCGGCCAGTTCCGCCCGCGTCGATCGTTGCATGCGGTCGCGATCGATCGCCGCGCGAACCGCCGCGATCAGATCGCTTTCTCCGACCGGTTTGGTCAGGAAGTCGACAGCGCCGCCCTGAATGGCGCGCACCGATGACGGAATGTCGCCATGCCCCGTGATGAAAACGATCGGAGGATGAACACCGTGGGATAGCTGCGTCTGGAACTCCAGACCGTTGATGTCGGGCAGCTCGACGTCGAGAATCAGGCAGGCTGGGAGATCGGGTTTGGCGTATGCAACATAATCCGCTGCCGCGGCGAATGTCTCGGATCGCCATCCCAGGGATGCCAACAGCTCGCCGAGCGCCTCCCGCACTCTGGCATCGTCATCCACCACGAAGACCATCTCGTCGCGCGGGGTCATCGCGCTTCGCTCACGGCCATCGGAAGTGTAAAAGCGACGGTCGCGCCACGCGTCTCGTTGTTGGCCGTCCAAAGCCGGCCGCCATGCGATTCGATGATCGAGCGGCAGATGGCGAGCCCCATGCCCATCCCGTGCGGCTTGGTCGTGAAGAATGGTTCGAAAACGCGCTCAGCGTCCTTGAATCCCGTGCCTGCGTCACGAACCTCGACGCGGATTGCGTCCATGCCATCCCGGCGCGAGCGAATCTGTAGCGCTCGATCGCCATCGGCCACAGCCTCCGTTGCATCGATCCCATTCCGGATCAAATTCACAAACACCTGCTGTACTTGGACGCGATCGAGAGCGACCACCGGCAGACTCTGCTCCAGCTCTGTCTCGATGCGGATGTGCTTCGCCGCTACCTCGTCCGCCATCAGCCGGCAAACTTCACTGATCACGCGGTTGATATCTTCCGACGACCTGGCCTGCGGGGCCTGACGGAAGAGGGCGCGGATGCGGCTTACGACGTCCGCCGCCGAGTTGGCATCCCGCGTGATGCGCTCGGCCGTAATTTTAGCGCGCGCGATGTTGGGAGGCTCAGCGGACAGCCAACGGTGGCACGCGTGCGAATTTGCAACTATCGCGGCCAGCGGCTGATTCACTTCGTGCGCGATCGAGGCGGAAAGCTCGGCCAGGCTTGCGGCTCGCGCCGCTTGAGCGAGCCTATCCGAGGCGCGCCGCAGTACATCTTCGGCCTGCATCTGGTCGTCTATGTCGTGACAGAGGCCGAACCACTGGACAATGCGTCCGTACTGATCGCGCAGCGGCTCGGCTCGACCTAACATCCAACGATACACGCCATCCGCACGACGCAGGCGATACTTCATCGAGAAGCGTTCGCCGGTGAGAAGGCAACGCCCGAGTACGTCGCCGACCTCCCTCTCATCGTCCGGATGAACAATCGTGGCCAGGGCCTCCTCAAGCTGGAGCTTGTCCTCCGTGTCCACACCGAGAAAGTCCGCGAGACGCCTGTTGACCAGGGTCGTCTCGCCTTCGGGGGTGAGGCGCCAAAGATGGCTCGGCGTCATGTCGACGAGCAGCGAGAGTTCCCTCTCCCGCTCGCGCAATGCCCCCTGAGCGGTTACCTGATCGTCTATGTCGTGACAAAGGCCGTACCATTGAACGATAAGTCCGTGCTGATCCCGCATCGGCTCCGCGCGGCTCGACATCCAGCGATAGGCGCCGTCGGCGCGGCGCAGGCGATACCGCATGGCGAAACCCTCGCCTGTGACGAGACAATGCCCGAGCGCGTCCGCGAATGCTGGTCCGTCGTCCGGATGGATGACGGCCTCAATCATCGCCTGCAGTCGACTGACACCTGGTTTGTCCGTATCCGCTACGTCCAGACCGAGAAAATCGGCCATTCGCCTGTTGAAGAAAATCGGCTCGCCATCCGGCGCCAGCCGCCAGAGATGACCGGGGACCATATCGACGAGCTGCGAGAGCTCCCGCTCTCGCTCACGCAATGCGGTCTCGGCGCTGGGTCCCGCGGATAACCTAGACGCTGCCGTCATTGCCTGCTCCTGCCCGGACACCAAGCCGTCGATATGGACGCTCATCAGGCATCCGCGGCGATGCGATGGTCCCGGTCAAACGACGATTGCTGCCGGGCTGCTGCCACCGGACAACATAGCCTGGCGAGCTTGGCGCGGAACTTTTCCTCAACACCTTGACTGACTGATACCCACTCTAGTCCAGCCTTGCCTTGACTGCATCTCATGGGAATCCATGCATCGCACTGCCGCGGGATTGGTTGCTGACGGAAGATTATGTGTTTGGGTGTCTCAACCAGATGCTTGGGACCGCGCCGATGACCGGTGTGCTGGCGATCATGCGCGGCGAGGCGTTTCGGGCCGCTGTTTCTGAACTGCCCGGTTATGCGGCCGAGACGGGCCTGACGGGGCCATCGGAAGCGGCGGGGTTCCGCGACAACGTTGCGATGCTGCAAAGGGCGTGTTGCCAGCCGAGTTGTACGCCGAAGCCAAGCGGCGGCTTGCCGAGGCTGGTTCCGCGCCGGCGGACGTATGATAGTCTCCCGTCCATGAGCGGAAACGACACCAAGCCTGTCATCAAGGATGAAATCAAGGTCGAGCGACCTCGGCTTCACAAGGTCATCCTCATCAATGACGATTATACGCCGCGCGAGTTCGTCGTGACTGTCCTGAAGGCGGAGTTCCGTATCAGCGAGGATCAGGCCAATCGGGTAATGATCACAGCCCATCGGCGCGGCGCGTGCCTGGTCGCCGTCTACACCAAAGAAGTGGCAGAAAGCAAAGCGACAAACGCGACGGACGCAGGCCGCAGCAAGGGCTATCCATTGCTGTTTACTACCGAACCTGAAGAATAGCTTAGCGTAGGAGAGAGAGGCCATGTCTGTGCGGTTTTCGTGCCGCTGCCCCAACGCCGACTACCTCGGCTTCGAGGCGTCGTCAGAGGGCATCATTCAGACCGCGACCAAGGCCGAAGAGCTTGGGTTCGACGCGGTCTTCGTGAACGACCATATCATCGTCGACGGTTCGCCGCGGTCGGCAGCCTGGACGAATACCTACGACCCATTTGTCGCACTGTCCTTCATTGCGGCGAACACGAAGCACATTCGCCTGGGCATATCGGTGCTCATCGTCCCGTATCGCAATCCAATCGCCACCGCGAAAGCTTTGGCCTCGCTCGACCGGATGTCCGGCGGCCGTCTGATCTGTGGCGTTGGCGTTGGCTGGAACCAGGCCGAGTTCGAAGCTCTCGGCGTGAATTTCCATGAGCGGGGCGCGCGCACCAACGAATATTTGCGCATTTGGCAGGCCTGCTGGGCGCCGGGCGCAGTCTCATTCGACGGACGCTTCTTTTCCTTTGCGGGGATGCATGTCAGCCCGAAACCGTTGCACCAGCCACACCCCCCACTCTGGGTCGGTGGCGCAAGCACCGCCGCACTTCGCCGTGCAGCGGCTTTTGCCGCGACCTGGCAGCCGACGCCGACGCCTCTGGCCGATCTGTTGGCGGGTCAATCCGCGTTACGCCAGGTGTGCGAACAAAACGGTCGTGCGACGCCGCCGACAACACGCATGAGTTTTCGCGTCGAATTCAGCACGATCACAGGCAACTCGGCGCCAACTGGTGCGGAACGCCCGCCAGGAAGGGGAACCCCCGCGCAGGTTTTGGACGATCTGCGCCGCTATCGGCAGGCGGCAGGTCTCGATGCGTTTCAGATCAACTTCCATGGCAACCGCGATCTCGCCCAGTTGCTCGATCAGATGAATTGCTTCGCGCAGGAAGTGATGCCGCGCATCGAATGACGCCGTCAGGCCGAGGCACCAAAGTGATTATCAGTTCGCCAGCCGAACGGCCTCACGCACCTGTTGTTGAACCCGTTCGCAGGCGTTCAGCACATCGCCTGACAACAGGCGCGCGACTGCAAGAGGCATCGAATAGGATGCCTGAAATGGCATGCCCAGCATGCCATGGCGACGACGCGCTCGGCCATCTGGTCCACCGCGACGCTGATCCATCGGCATCGACCCGCGGCACGGACAGATGATCACGTCCATGGAAGCGGTTGGCTCCCCGGCGGGCCTCTATCGCCGCAGAGGACCAGATCTGACGGTCCCTCCAACTGTAGGAACCTTCTGTTCGGACTGTCCTGGCTTTGGATCCTCAATTCCCGACGCGAAGCAGATGATTGGTGAGAAATTCTCACTCGGGGGTGGTGCTGCACTAAGCGCAATCCAGCTCGTGGTTTCCACCGTTTCCCTTTGGCCTACTCTCATCGTGACGATATACGCGAATGCCGGTTCGAACACACCTGGTCAATTGCTCTTCGACCGAGCGTTCTCTGCTTTCAGTTCTCTCTGGTGTCACCGCTCCTCCGCCGGCGGGCTATCCCTATACCTTCGGCACGACGCCGCTTGATACCTGCCTGTCGCTTCAAGGTATTTTGGTGCCGGAGCCTGCTTCCACGGCACTGCTTGGCGCGGGCCTCGCTTGCCTCGCGCTGATCCGGCGACGCATGGCAAGCAGCTGAGCCGCTTCGCAGGTAGCTTGCTAACCGCAATGTCAGCGGATAATCGCTCTATCGTATTCCTTTGAGAGGAGATGCAAAATGTTTAGTCACATTATGGTCGCCAGCAACGACATCGAGCGGTCGAAGAAGTTCTACGACGCCACGTTTCAGGCGGTCGGTGGTAAGCCCGGGGAGGTGGATGCCAAAGGGCGCCTGCGCTACGCACACAACGGCGGCGTGCTAATGGTGAGCAAGCCCATTGATGGCAAGCCCGCCACTCATTCGAATGGGGGCACGATCGGCCTGTCGATGGCAAGCGCCGAACACGCTGCCGCTTGGCACAAAGCTGGTGTCGCGAATGGCGGCGCGGCGATCGAAGATCCGCCTGGTCTGCGCGGCCAAGTGTATCTGGCTTACCTTCGCGATCCCGACGGCAACAAGCTCTGTGCTCTGCATCGGCCGGCCGCAACCTGACCTTAGCTTCGAAGGCCGCCGCCCGGCGGTCCTTCTGCTGAAGCGGGCCGGAACGCGTCAGGGGTTCATCTGATGATGCTTGGAGAGGCGGCTGCCAGCAGCACCTCTCTCGACGATCGCATTCACAATCGTCGGGGGATGTAACTTGCCAGCACTGCGGACCCAACCATCATGGCGCCTGCGGTTGCAAAGACCGACGGCAGCGCGAACACCGACAACAGGACTGCGCAGACAAGAGGCGGACCAAGTTGTCCCACATCGCGATAGCTGACATAAACGGTTGTCATCTCGGAACGCTCGTAGGGATGCACCGCGCGCAGGAACAGCAGATTGCCGGCGCCGTCGATCAACTCGGCACCAAATCCGGCCAGCACGAGCGTCGTCGCACCCACCCAAGGTAAGTGAAATGCCGCGGCTGTGGCTGCTGTCATCAGGCCTGCGATCCCATACCCTGCGACCAACAACCAACGCAGGCCGTAGTACCTGCCAATCCAGCCCCATACCGGCACTAGGAAGATCCAGGCAGTGCCGATCGAGGCGATAGCACCACCTGCCTCGGCTCCGAGCCCTGCTTCCACCGCAAATATCGGTGTGTATACGTAGAATGTGCTCCACCAGGCCGAGCGAGCCCCCGCAAGTCCCCACGCCAAGCGCAGACGAGGTTGTGCGAAGAAACGCGGCAAGTAGTGCAGTGGGTTCGGTGGCCTGCGGCGGGATGGCGTCAGTTCGGTAAAGCGCAGCCACCAGAACAGGATGAGCAGCAGCACGGCCGCAAGAATGGCAATGACGAATGGTGCCGCGAAGGCGATTCGTTGCTGAAGATAAACACCAAGCCAGGGACCAAAGGTCACCGGTCCGGCACACGCGAAAATCCGCGCTGGCTCGAAACGCCGCAACTCCTGACGGGGGATGTGGTCGAGCAAATAGAGGTTGCTGGTGATCTCGATACAGGCAAAGGCAAAGCTATTGAGCGCCAGACCGCAGGCAAGTGTAGACACACCACCCCTCGTCAACAGCGCGGCGCCGGCGATTAGCAACACAGCGCCAAGACTAAGGACGAACCGCCGCCGGATCAGCTGCACCAGCAATGGAATGATGAGACGTGCCAGCACGCCGGTCACACCGGCAGCAATGTAGAGCAACGTGACCGCGCGGGCGGTTCCCAGCAGCCGCAGCGCGTCTAATGGTACGACGGTAAGCAGGATAGACTGCGCCACGCTGGGGGCGAGGAAGAGCCCGATGAATGCCGAATACCTCCGGCGGATCGCGGCGCTGGTAGTGGCCGAACCATTGACGGCATATGCGCTCATGCTTGCAAAGGCACGCGCGCGGCACCTACCCCGCGCGATCGTTTGACATCCATCGTTCGTTCCCTCGAGCGGACTACGACGGCACCACGCTACGCGATTGCGGTGCGCGGCTGCCGTCGCCCGATGATCAGTACCGATAGCGTCCCCAGCGTCGATACAATTGCTATCGGCATAAGCGCGAGCGGGAAACTACCGGTCTCAGCCTGGATGTAGCCAATGAGGTAATTGAAGACGAAGCCCGACAGGTTGCCGAGGGCGTTGATCTGCGCCAGTCCGGCGGCGGCGGATGCAGCACCGAGCCACTCCGAGGACAGGGCCCAGAACGGCCCCTTGCTGGCATAGGTACCGGCGGCGATCAGCGTCAGCAGTGGGATCATGGCCCAAAGGCTGCCGATGGCGAGGAATGTGCCGAGCATTGCCAGAACCATCCAACCGAGCGGTATCGCGTTGTGCCACACACGCTCGCCAGTACGATCGGAGTTGCGACCCCACAAGATCATCCAAACGGCTGCAATGCCGAACGGCACCGCGTTCAGCAGGCCAGTCTGCCAGTTGGTCAAGCCGAACGACTTCACCAACTGTGGCATCCATAGCGCCAGTGACGTGGATGCGCCGGCGGCGCCAGAATACACCAACGCCATGATCAGCACGTATTTGTTGGTGATCACCTGCCAGACGGATACATGCGACACCCGCGGTGCGCGGCGGCTTTCCGCCTCCATCCTGGTGATCAGCCATTGCTGCTGTTCGTTCGTTAACCAACTCGCGTGCTCGGGCCGGTCGGTGAGCCAGATGAAAGATGCGATGCCAAGCAGCACGGCTGGCGCCGCTTCAAGTAGAAACACCCACTGCCAGCCGCCAAGGCCCAGCACACCGTCCATGTAGAGGATCGCTGCTGAAATCGGTGAGCCGACAAGGCCGGCAACCGGGATCGCCACCATGAAGATGCCGACGATGATTGCGCGATAGCGCGCTGGGTACCAATAGGTGATGTAAAGGATGACGCCAGGGAAGAATCCGGCTTCGGCCGCACCCAGAAGGAAGCGCAGCACCAGAAAAGACGTCGGTCCGCCAATCAGCGCGAACGCTGCCGAAACGAGACCCCAGGTGATCATGATCCGCGCGATCCAGGTGCGAGCGCCAAACCGCTCCAGCGCCAGGTTCGAAGGAACCTCGAGGATGAAGTAGCCAACGAAAAAAATGCCGGCACCGAGGCCGTAGGTCTTCGGATCAAGCCCGACGGCCTTATTCATCTGCAGCGCGGCAAATCCGACGTTGACGCGGTCGATGTAACAGATGAGGTAAGCGAGGAGCAGAAAGGGCATGAGACGCCAGGAAATGCGACGCATGGTGTCGATCTCGAGGGAGGCGGGCGATGTTGGCATGGCGTTTCCTTTGGACTGGCGGGTAGCCTAGCGCCGTGACTGCTGAACATCCAACTCTGCTCCGCAGTTAGCGCTTGTCGCATAGTGCCGCTACGCGGTCTGGCCATCATCATGGTACATGTGCAACGACTTGCAGCGCTGGTATGCGAGCAATTCGCTCGCGGCCAAGAAGACCTCACACCCTGCGAAAAAGATCATCGAAGCTGTTAGCCCCCAGTCCGCACGCCGGCTGTTGCGCGCCAGGCTGCATCTCGCCAGTCTGCCTTGGAGCAGGAGGATAACGACCCATGCCATTGACCCTGATGGAAGCCAATCGCGTCGTTGCAGGTGCAATCACGAAGGCAGGCGAACTCGGCATCAAGATCAGCGTCGCAGTCTGTGATGCCGGCGGCCGGTTGATGGCATTCCAGCGGATGGACAACGCGATCTGGGCCAGTGTCTACGGCAGCCAAGGCAAGGCTGTCGCGTCGGTGGCGTTCGGCCGCCCCAGCGGCGAACTGACCGAACGTGCTGAGCATCCGACCCCGCGAGGCATCGCCGCAGCTGAGGGTGGACACATGATTATGGGCCAGGGTGCCGTGCCGATCCTCCGCAATGGCGTGATAGACGGTGCATGCGGCGTTGGCGGGGGGACGGCGCAGCAGGATGAGGATTGCGCGCTCGCCGGCGTCACCCAGCTTTAGGTTCGCCAAAGCGCCCGGTCGGCGACACCTGCATCGTCACCCTAGACTGTTATGGAATCCGGTAGAACGGATCGGGCAGCAGAAACGTCTTCTCGGCATGGCCGCCGGCAAGATCCGATGGTTGGTCGCCGATATTCGCGATGATTGCGTAGCCTGCCTGCTCGATCGCGGCTCGCCTCGGCGCCTTGAAATCGACAGCAGAGGAATAATGCGATCCGTCGGACGGCATGATCAGTTCGGTCCATGTATCATAGCCTACCGCCCGCAGATTGCGCTCCGTCGCTTCGCGCTGGTTCTCAGGGCGGCCAGTGATGAAGAACACCGCGACATTCAACGATTTGGCATGGCGGTAAAGCCGCATCGTTGGCTCGATCGGCGGGTCACGTCCAAGCAAGTCCCAGGCCTCCCAGCCGCAAGGTCCGCTCGGCAGACGATCGCAAGGTCCCGGAATCACACGGCCAAAATCATTTGCAAGGATCACGACCCAGTTCGACAACACTGTCTCGTCGATGTCGAAGACTATCGCTGGCCGTATGACTGTTGGCGCCCGCTGAGTCAGCCATTCGAATGCTGGCGCAGTCGCCGCCACCAGATCGCGTTCATAAGCACCGGAGTCACGATACGCGACGGCGGCGATCTTTGCGTCCCCGACATTGGCGGGCTCTGCGAACACAGCGGCTGGCGTGACGTGACTGGTGCAAGCGGCGAGTAAGACTATCCACGCGCATACCGCTCCACGTTTCACCGGCCCGGGCCAGGCTCTCATCACCGCCATCACAACAGGCTTGGTCGGTGGTCAGAGACACAGAGTGCTATTTCGAGGCCTCGTCCAAGCGTCAAGGCAGCTGCCTCGTCGAATAATGGTGCAACGATTGTGATACCGTACGGCACTTTATAGGCCGGACCTGCCTTCTCTTTGATCACGGCGTCAAAATAGGCCGGCATCTCTCTGGTGCGCTGTTCCGTGAAGCCCGCACGGATCGTGAGGCATGGATGGCCGGTCATATTTCCGATCAACGTCATATTGCCGGTGCTCGCCGGCGCCAGGATGACGTCAACTCTACGGAAGAGTGAGTCCATCTCTTGCATCACCCGGCGACGAAGACGATCGAGTTGGATGTGGTCAACGGCTGACAGGAAGCGTGCCTTGCGAAAACTGTTGGGCCATGCGCCGGGATCCTGTCGGGTCAGCGTATCGTCGGTATTTTCGAGAGTCAGCTCCTCAAACGCTGCTGCCGCCTCTGCGAACAGGATCTGACGAAGCGCATCATACGGAAGGTCGGTAAGCTCCAGTGGGATTGTTGCGGCACCCGCACTCCGCACCGCGTCCAGCACGGCAAGGTCGAGCCCATCGGTGAAATCACTTCCGATGTAGCCAACGCGCATGCCTGTGGGCGTTTTCGTTGCGTCCCAACCGAATGGCGCCTCAATGCACGACACGTCCGCCGGAGCGAAGCCATTGATCGCTGCCAGAACCAGTGCGGCATCGTCGACCGCCCGGCAGATCGGGCCGATCTTGTCGAGCGACCAGCAGAGAGACATCGCACCGGCACGGCCCACCCGCCCAAATGTGGGACGCAATCCAACCGTACCGCACCGGGCACTCGGAGCCACTATGGAGCCCAACGTCTCCGTTCCGATCGCGAACGCCGCAAGACCAGCCGCGGTGGCGGCTGCGGAGCCAGCGCTCGATCCCCGCGAACCTTCCTCCGTGTTCCATGGGTTTCGCGTCTGCCCGCCGTACCAGATATCGCCGAACGCCAGGGCACCCACGCTGGTTTTCCCGAGCAGGACTGCCCCAGCGTCGCGAAGCCGGCGCACCGCTTCGGCGTCAGTATCGGGGATACGCTTTGCGAATGGTTCCGCACCCCAACCGGTGATGATACCCGCGGTGTCCAGAATGTCCTTCGCCGCATAGGGGATGCCGTGCAAAGGACCGAGCCAGGTTCCCGCGGCCAGCAGCGCATCCGCCCTTTCCGCCTGTGCCAGCGCAAGCGCATCGGTCACTGTCGCGAAGCTGAGCAGAGCAGGATCATGTTTGCGGATCCGGTCGAGATATATGCGCGTCAGTCGGACCGAGGTCAGCTGCCCGCCTGCGATCCAGGCCGACTGGTGGCTAACAGGTGCAAAGGCAATATCCGCATCATTCGTCGGTAGAGACGACGCGAGCCGCGGGATGTTCATGCGGGGCTGCGCGGGCATCGTGAAGCCCGGGAGACGAGGATCGAACACTGCCGATGGCGCCAGAGAGTTGGGCAGCGTCACCGCTCGACGGCGAACCGCAACTTCGATCTGATCAACCAGGTTGTCGAGCATCTGCGCGCGTTCGGCATCCGTATACTGAATGCCGAACAGCCGCTCGGCGGCAGCGAGGGTCGGGCCGTCAATCGGAGAATCTACCATGTGCCGAGCCAACATCGTGATTGGACCATCACTGTCCACGCAGTGGTGTCGGCTCGTCAAACCGCTGCACTTGCTTGGACCTCGGCTGCCGGGACCGCGCAGACTACCTCAATCGCGACGTGGGCAGTGGGCCATCGGTTACATTGGTTTTTGGAACTTCAGCACGAATTCATCCACCGGTGTGGGATTGCGGAAGACAATGCTCGGTACGCGCGTCCTCAGCATGCCGGAGGAAATTGGCGTCGGCGACGAACTTGAAGCCTGCCGCCTCAATCTCCGAGCGCAGTGTTTGCTCGGCAATGCGGTGATAGGTCTTGCCAACTGAAGCACCGTCTTCGGGTCGAGCCGAGTGGTCTGCGATGACGAGAATCCCGCCGGGCTTCAGCGCCATGAACATCGCCTTGTTCATTCTCGCGCGATCGATCCCCATGTAAGTCGTATCGTGATAGGCGAAATAGAATGTGATCAGGTCGAGGCCATGTAGATCTGAGGGAACTGGATCGTCCGACGGCCGCACGAGCACTGTGACGTTGTTCATCACGGGCTTCGTCACTCTGGCGCGCAGTTTTTCGGAGTCCTCGTCAATCTGCGCGTAGACTTTGCCTGCCGGGCCTACAGAACGGGCCATCAGTTCGGTGCTGTAACCGGCGCCCGCACCCATATCGAGCACTGTCCATCCGGTCTTCACACCTGTGAATGTGAGAAGGTCCACCGGATCCCGCCGCTTGTCTGTTGCGCGATCCGCCTCCGTGCGGTCGGTTTGTGCGATGATGGCCGCATAATCCTGAGCACGCGCAGGAGTTCCGCCGGTTGCTACAAGCATCGCGAGACCGATCGCGACGACGGCGATGGCCGGCAAGAACCCTTGCAACCGCCGCAACGGCATCTCGCGTTCGATCACGGCATCGATGGTGACGTTACCGGCATCGCTCTTCCGCACGATAGCTTCCCTCCCACGGTGGCTTGTGCAGCGTAACAAGCAACCGCCGGCCAGGATAGCTTGCCGATCAGAGCATAGATGCCCTTCCAACGCTCAAAACAGGAAATCGGCCGGAGGAGCACAACTCAGGCATTTCATTGCAAAGCTCTCGCCCTGTTGGCTCGCATTTCGGCGATAGGCACGCTTTCCGAAGATCATGCGATGCAGACGATCGCCGAATGACCTGACCTGCTTCAAACCGAGCGCCAGCGTTGTCATGTTCATCTCCTCCAAAGGGGCTCATTATTTGAGCCATGTGTTGAGGATGATCCTGCGCGCAGCAATCGGCACTCGGATACAGGAGAGATGATCCTGCCTCCTTGGCCAAAGAGGAGAGGTGATCGCGGAAGAAAATGGCGGGGGTTTTCCGCAGAGCGCCGAAGTCGAGCCCCGGCCGCAACTTGCCGGGCCGGCAAGTGCCGGTCATTTTCCAGATCTGACCATTACGGAAATCGTGGGTTCGGCTGCGTGCAAGGGAGAAACCATCCATGACGATTGATGTGGCGACCGGCATTAGCCGCATTCTCAAGCAGGAGGGTGTGGGTTGGGTTTCTACCTTTCCCGTCTGCCGCGTGAACAACGCGCTCGGCCGGGAAGGGGTGCCGATGCTGATGATGCGCGACGATCGCTATGCTGTCGCGGTCGCCGACGCGTTCTCGCGCATCACTGGCGGCACACGGATCGGGGTTTGCACGTTCCAAGGCGGCGTCAATGCCGCCGGCATGCAGTACGCCTACGCTGGGTTGGCACAGGCCTATGAGGATGGCTCGCCTGTGCTTTGCATCACCGATGGCGTGCCGGCCGGAGCGTCGGGCAACAGCCAATACGATGTCGTCTCGGCTATGAAGACAGTGTCGAAGTGGTTCGGCTATCTCGATAAGCCCGAGCGTACGCCTGAACTTATGCGCCGCGCCTTCACCATGCTGCGCAGCGGCAGACCGGGGCCCGTGATCCTGGCCATTCCCAATGCCACGGCCACATACGACGAGACATCCGACCCGTACCGTCCAGTGAAGGGCTGGAAATCGGCGCCGGACCCCGCGGATGTGCGCATTGCCGTTGATCAGCTCCTGGCTGCAAGCAATCCGCTGATCTACGCAGGCGAAGGGGTCATCTATGCCGGTGCTTCCGAAGAGCTGAAGGCGCTGGCGGAGCTGGCGAACGTGCCTGTCATCACGACGCTCAAGGCGAAAGGGGCGTTCCCGGAGAATCATCCGCTGTTCGTCGGCGTGCGCGGCGATCAGGTGACGCACTATCTGAACAAGAGCGACGTCATACTCGCCGTTGGTTCCAGCCTGTCGCCAGGTCGGTTCAGTCATGGCATTCCCGATGCGGCAAAAAAGACCATCATCCTGTGCAATGTCGATGAGCTGCATATCAACAAGATGATTCCCATGGCGCACGCGGTGATCGGTGATGCGCGTTTCACCTTGCGGGCGCTGAGCCAGGAAGTCTCCCACCGCACGCCTGGTGCCGGACGAGCGGCGGCCGATGTCGCGGCCGAAGTGCGGGCGGCACGCGACGAGGCACTCGCGCGATACCGGCAGGTGATGAACTCGGACGAGACGCCGATCAATCCGTATCGCGTGTACGGCGATCTCATGCAGGTGCTGGACCTGCACAATTCGTTCGTGACTTATGAGTTCGGGCAATACACGCGACCAGTTGAGCACGGTGTTCGACACGCTGATCCCACGCGGCTTCCTGGGCTGGGGCAATGTCTCCACACTCGGCTTCAGCCTGGCTGCTGCCATTGCCGCGAAGAAGGCGTTTCCGGACCGTGCATCCGTGGCGGTGACCGGCGAGGCGGGCCTTGGCTACATGCTCGGCAATCTCGAAGTGCTGCTGCGCGAGAAACTCGGGATCACCGTCGTGCACATCAGCAATGGCGGGTTTGCTGGCTACGGACCTGGCTTCTGGGGCGCCGGACACGATCCATTCACGCACCGGGTGATGGGCTACGACGAGGTGGATATGTCGAAGGTCATCGGCGCTCTTGGCTTCCACACCGAGCGGGTAAGCGCGCCAGCCGAGGTCATTCCGGCCTTGCGGCGGGCGCTCGATGTCAATGCGTCGGGGCGGCCGGCGTATATCGAGTTCATCTGTTCGCAGTACCCGGTTTACGGCACCTGGGTTGGGCGAGGCGAGGGGTGAATTAATGCCGAAGTTGATCCCCGCCCCTGATGCGCTGAGCAAGCCGTTCTGGGATGCCGTCAATGAAAGGCGGTTGGTGTTGCAGCACTGCGCGGCCTGTGACCGGTTGCAATATCCGCCGCAGCAGGCGTGCCAGGTGTGCGGTTCGCCCAACGGTCTGGCATGGAAAGAGGTGGATGGACGCGGCCATATCGCGAGCTACATCGTGATCGAGGATGGCCGCTTGAACCGGCGCATGCCGGATCAGCCATACAACATGGTGATGGTAACGCTGGACGCGGATCCGCGTGTCAATTTCTATTCCAATCTGCCGGGCACGCCGCCCTACCAGGTGCCGGTCGGCGCTGCGGTTGAGTTAACGTTCGAGGAAGTGGCACCAGGCCAACTCATCCACGAGTGGCGGATCGCGGCCTAGTGGCCGTTCTGCTGTAAGCTTTCAACGCGGAGAGCACGAAGGACCACGGAGATGCACGGAGGCGATTAGACGATAAATCTACGCAGGCCGTTCTTCAGCAGTCGGGCGTGGAAATTGAACTGCAGGCCGACGCGCAGCTGCCTCATGCGGGCTAGGCGCAGCACCTGCGCGTCATGAGCCGGCACCAACTGGGCAATCGCTTTGATTTCAACAACCACTTGGCGGTCCACGAGAATGGACCGATGAGCCGATTGGCAAGGCCGATGATCTGCTCGGTGAGTTCGCGCGCGAGCAGCATACATTCTCCTCCGTGATGCTTCGTGGTCCTTCGTGCCCTCCGTGTTAAAGTCGTCAACCTAAGGAACCGTGAACCATGAGCGCGCCAGACCGGTATCAGTGGCGGCGAGACAAGGACGGGCTCGGCGTATGGGAGCACCGTGGCAAGGTCGCGGTGGCGGGAGTCGGGCACTCGCCGGTCGACCGCCGGTGGGACGGCGTCTCGATGGACAAGACGCTTGGTGCCTACTCGATCCTGGCCTGCCAAAAGGCGATGGACGAGGCCGGCGTGACGCCGGATCAGATCGACGGCGTGATCTGCTGCGACAGCCATATCGCCGGTGGCAGCGGTGGGTCGGCGTCGCAGTGGGCGCCTCGGCCGTACTTCGACCCGCCGTATGATTCAGAATGGGGACTCACGCTGATCAACGCGCAATGGCTGATCGCGCAGATGGGCCTGCGCAACGTCAAGTTTGCGCCGGCCGGACTGCCCACGATTAGCGAAATGGTGGGCATGGCGGCACAGGCGGTGGGTGACGGTATCTGCAGCACCTGCCTGGTGATTTACCCGACAGGCAATCTGGAAGGCCGCTATCGCCGGGGTGGCGAGAACGCCGACGACTACGCGCGCGGGGCTCGCCAGTGGACGGCGCCATGGGGCAATCATGGCGGCAACGATTTCATCAACATGTTTCCGCACGGGCAATACTGCCGTAGATACGGCGGCAAGCATGACGACTTGGCACCGTTCGTGGTCAACCAGCATCGCAATGGGCTGCTGACTCCGTGGGGCTACAATGCCACGCAGAAGGTGCCGCAGCTTACCGTCGAGGAGTATCTTGCATCACGTTTCATCCTGAATCCGCTGCGGCTGTGGGACTGCGACCGGCCGGTCAATGCATCGACCGCGTATCTGTTCACTACGGCTGAGCGTGCGCGCGATATGCGACAGACGCCGGTCTATGTGCTCAATCATTCCCAGCACAGTTTCAAGCAGCGCAGCACGCAGGCCGATCTGGAGGAGATCGAGGACTGGACCGACCGCGCAGCTCGACGGATATACGAGGGCGCCGGGTTGGGGCCCGCGGATGTGGACGTATTCAATCCATACGACGGCTATTCGCCCATGACGCAGTTCTTCCTTGAGGCGTTTCAGTGGCACGGCGTGAAGCGCGGCGATGCGTTCGCGTTTTATGCGGGCGATATCAGGGTAGAGGGACCGCACCCGCTGTGCTCTAGCGGCGGCAATCTGGGGAACGGGCGGACGCGGACGGCGATGTATACCGACTGCGTCGAGCAGCTCCGCGGCACGGCTGGCGCACGGCAGGTCACGGTTCGTGCGGAGACCGCGCTGGGAGCGTTTACCACGCCGAGCAGTGGAGGGTGGATCATGTTTGGGAAGAGCCCGGTGTGAGGGTTGGAATGCTGGCGATCGCCAGCCTGCAGCGCCGTGCTCTGTAGCAAGGACACCCATCGCCGAAGGTCGCCGCCAATTCGCGCCCAAAACAGGGGGTTCACCCGATGCGCGGGTAAGGAGACCGCGGCCCAGAGTGATCCGCCATCGTAAACCCGGGGATACCGCCCATGGTGCGCAACGCTTAGCTCACTTCATCACAACGATATCCGATGTTCGGGGGTAGATCGTCAGGCCCTACTTGCCTTACGCGTGGCGATCTCAGGGTCGTGGACGTCACGGCGATTGCGGTTCGCCGCAATCGCTGGAGCACGGGGTTTTTCGGCCGCGTAATGCATTCCACCCACGAAATGCAACTCGACAATGACAGGCCCCAGGATGTCGGTGAACAACTCGTCCGGCACCAACGCGTCGCCGTCCGTCCACCGCCATATGTGATGGTCGTCCCGCTCTGCATCGTGCCACCCGGTGATCAGACATGGATGATCGGCCGGGATCTCCCTGAATACCTCGCCGCCCCGAATGCTGAGCTTGGTTACCCGCAGCCCCAACCGCCGCCCATCGTCGCTCCAGGGCGTTTTCAATGTCGGGTGGTCCGACCGGGAGAGCAGTCTCGCCCCCCCTCCAGGAACCGGCAGGACGAAGGTGTAGCGCATATCGGTGTGCCCGATTGGGCGGAGCACCTTGCCGTCGACGATCATGGAGGGAGCGGGATCGGTGGTCAGTTCACCCACCGGCGGTATCGGGGAGCCAAGCTGCCTCGCTCGATCCGCAAGCCTGCGCCATACCGGTTCAACCTCGGCATCGCTGACAGCGAAGTGCGCGCAGGAATAGCGTTCGCGCCGCGCCTGGCCGGTGCCCTCGGCGAAATCCGGGTGCAGAGCGACGGCGCCGCCGCCGTTGGCGAAGTTCGATCGATTGCCGGTGTCGAGATAGGACTCCGCCGGCAGGCCCTCGGCCAGCAACAGATCGTGCTGCGGCAGCTCGACGTGGAAATAGGTGACCCCATTCACGGGCACCTGCGTGATCGTGCCGCCATTGATCAGACGCTTGATCGGAACCAGCATGCCGTCGGCGAAGATGGCATGATCGGGCGAGAGCCACAGATCGCGGCGCGGCACTCCATCGTCGAAAGCTCCGGCGCTCACACGCACCGGCTGGACCGCAGTGGGACGGGGATGGTGTCGCGGATCGACGTGGCGGTAACCCAGCCATCGTACAGGACGCACGGCGCCGGAAGCTGTCAGGACGGCATCGCCAGGCTTCAGGTGTTCGATCGCCACCTCACCATCCGGCGTCGCGATCCGCGTTCCCTCGACATAGCACGCCGCCTCGAACAGCAGGTCGCCCGGTGTGATGCCGCCGGTATAGCCTTGCAGCGTGATCGTGCTTGTCGGGCTGAGTGTGATGATGGTGCTGCCGGTGCTCGTATCCGTATCTGCTGCAAGCGCCGCGGCATCAAACGACGGCCCGAAGCCGCGGAAGTCGAGTAGGAAGTTCGTCGAGGTGATGCCGGACAACGTGACGCTGCCCGAGTTCGGGGTGAAGACAAGCGTGTCCGGATCGGCCGCGAACGTGACCTTGTAGGCGCCGCTGCCGGCAACGAACGTGTCGTTCGTATCGAGCATGAAGGTGCTGAACCCGCTGATGGTATTGCTCGTCGGAGAGCCGTCGATGCTGATCGTGTTCGATGCGGTATCGACCGTCGCGGTTCCAGTGCTGCCGAGCTGCAATACCATCCGGGAGGTGCCGTTACCGACGAAGGTATTTCCGAAGAACGCCAGATTTCCGCCGGCGACCCCATTCAGCACGCCCGGGAAGAAGCCCGCGGGGCCGATATCGCCGACGCGCAGATTGAGCAGCAGCAGGTTGCTGCCGCTGTTCAGCGTGTCGCCGGGGATGCCGGACCCGACCGTCACGACGTTGTTGGTGAAGGTGATCGAACCGGCGCCGTCCGTGCCTGCGGCCCCGTTCGGACCTGCGGCCCCGCCGCCGCTGCCCCCGGAGCCTCCAGCACCGCCGAGACCGCCATTGGCGATTAGGGTGAACTGCACGCTCGGCGCGGTCAGCGTATCGCCGGAGACGGTCGCGGAAGCGCTGCCGCCCCGCCCGCCGTCGGCACCGCTCCCGTTCGATCCGAAGCCCGTCGGCGGCGATCCGACCGGACCGACATTGCCACCGCCGCCGCCCGTGCCGCCCATGCCGCCAAGGCCGCCGGTCACCTTTTCGATCACGAAGATCGCCGAATCGTTGATCGCGGTCGCGCCGGAGAATGTCGACTCGGCCGGGGCACCGAGGCCACCGGCTGCGCCATTCCCACCGTTGCCCGCCGATAGACTGCCGCCGCCGCCCGAGCCGCCGAAGCCGCCCTGACCACCCTGGCCGCCAGTCGTGAGGAGCTGAATCTGGAGATCGGTCGTGGCGTAGCTGATCATCCCGGTCAGATCCGCGTTCGCGATCTCGCCGCTGCCGCCGATGCCGCCGTCCGCGCCGTCGGAGCCTATCGTATCATTCGAGGCGACGGTCACGGTCATGCCGAGTCCGCCGCGGCCGCCGGCCCCGCCGGGTCCTCCGGTCGCGCTCGCGGTGATGGTGACGAAGCCGGGATAGTGGCTCGCCGAGGATCCGAATGTGTCGCCGGCCATGGTGACCAGGGCGCCGCCTCCCTTGCCGCCGGCGCCGCCAAGCTGCGCCGGCGTGGTGGTCGTCGCGTTGGCGCCGCCCGCGGCGTTGCCGCCGGTGCCGCCGATCGTGGTGGGGAAGACGCGGTTAAGACTCGGCTCCAGTGAGAAATCGGTGTTGCTGAACGGCGGCAACGAGTCGATGGCATTTCCGGCGTCGCCGCCGTCGATACTGCCGCTCGCGGAACCGGCCGCGCCGTCACTACCAGTCACCTGTGCGTCGAATGCGGTGAAATCCACACTCATCAGCACGCATCCGCGGGGCTGGCGGTCAGCGGTATCGCGACGGCCAGCAGGCCCAATACCGCCAGGATCATTCGGACTTGCATGGAGTATGTTTCCTTGGAAGCACGGTCACGAACAGGGTTAATCGTGTACTACTCGGCGATCCGTAGGTTTATTCCCAGAGCGAGAAGGCGGCTGGGTGTGGCTCAGGAAGGCGCGGCGTGGCGCTGGCCTGACCAATCTTCTTGAAATGGCTGTGGCGACACGCCGCCGATCAGCCTGCGGTATCGTTGCCGGCCACTGCGGCAGACACGCGCGGCCGCCTGGCAGCGCGACTACAACGAGGTGCAGCCACAATCGGCCTATAGCGGCCTCACACCAGCCTTGGTCAGGCCGCGCCCGTGCTCGCCTGCGACAAGCCGGCCGCGCGCGACGGCGACCCAAGGGAGCTCTGTGTCAGGTCAGCCGCGCAACACTACGAGGGCATCCACCGCCTTCACGCCCCGACCCGACGGCATCACCATCAGCGGATTGATATCCAGTTCCGCCAGGTGTCCTTCCATGTGCATGGCGAATTGCGAGACGCGCGCCAACGTATCCACAAGCGCTCCGACATCCGCCACCGGCCGTCCGCGAAAACCCTGAAGCAACCGGGCGCCTTTGACCTCTGCGATCATCGCCTGTGCTTCCGCCTGCGTGATGGGGCAGCGCCGCAAGGCGACATCGTTATAGACCTCCACCATCACGCCACCACTGCCGAACAGCAGCACCGGACCCAATTGCGGGTCGCACGATACGCCAATAATGACCTCGACACCGTCACCCACCATCTCCTGCACCGAAACGCCGGTGATCGCGGCCTTTGGCGCATAGGACTTGGCGCCGGCCAGGATCTCCGCGTAAGCCGAACGTACCTGTGCCGCATCGCGCAGATTCAGCCGAACCACCCCGGCCTCGGTCTTGTGCAGAATGTCCGATGAATCGACCTTGAGAACCACCGGAAACCCGAGCTGCTCCGCAGCCTCGACTGCCGCCTCCGCAGATACCGCCAACACCTCCCGCGCACTTTCTACGCCCCACGCAGCCAACAGCCGTTTGCTCGCAAACTCCGACAGCGTCGCACGCCCTCGGCCGACAGCCTGTGCGATCGCCGCATCCTGCGCCGCCGTGCGGGGCGGAGCAGTGGCAAAGCCATCGGCCAGGCGGCTATCACGCCATATGTGATACGCGAGCCGGCTCGCCAGGCCTCGGGCCAACTTGTCCGGTGTATAGAAGATCGGGATCCGCGCCGCCCGCAGCATGCCCAGCCCGGCCTTTGCATCGCGGCTTCCGGTCCATAGGAACGCCACGCCCTTGTCGGGTACCTGTCATGCTGGCTGATCACCTGCTGCGCCTGCGCGTCTGCCCCGGCGCTCGCCACTACCAGCGTCCCCATCCGAGGATCATCGATCATGTGCTGCATGATCTGCGGGAACGACTCGCTGTTGGCAAAGCCGGTCACATCTGCTGGGTTCGCAGCCCAGCCGAAGCCCTTCAGGATCCCGTTGATGCCGTCACGCGCCGCCTCGCCCAGCGTCGGCAGGTAGAGCCCCGCCTGGCCGCACATGTCGGCGGTGAGCGAGCTGATGCCGCCCGAGTGCGACACCACCGCGATACCGGGCACCGTCGGTTTCGGCGTGTGGGCGAGCAGGTGCGCAACTTCCAAGAGCTCATCGTAGTCCTGGACCCGGATCACCCCGTACTGTGCAAACACCGCATCGTAGCGGGCATCTTCGCCGGTCAGCGCCGCGGTGTGCGAGCGCGCCGCACGCGCGCCAAGTTCCGAACGTCCGATCTTGATCAGCACGATCGGCTTGCCGCGCTCCGCCGCAAGCTTCGCCAGCTCGAGAAACTTATCGGCACGTTTGAAGCCTTCGACAAAACCGGCAATCACCCGTGTATTCGGATCGTCGAGCAGATACCGGGCGAAATCCGTAAAATCGAGATCGGCTTCGTTGCCTGTTGAAATGATGTAGCTGAAGCCGATGCCGTTCTCGACAGCGCGGACCAGGAATGGCCCGAACGCCGTCGCGCCGCTTTGGCACACCAGGCCAATCGGCCCGGTCAGACCAGATGCGCCGCGCGAGGACGAGGTGGCCCAGATGTCGTGTTTGACGTTCGCGAGCCCCAGGCAGTTGGGGCCGCTGATCCGCATGCCGGAGGTGCGGGCGAATTCCCCCAGTTCCCGTTGCAAGTCGCGCCGATCGTCGACGCCGCGCTCGGCAAAGCCCGCCGAGATCACGATCGCCGAACCGGCCCCCTTGCGATGGCTCTCGCGGAGCACATCCAGCACTTGGTCGTATGGCACCACGATGCCCACCACGTCTGGAGCTTCCGGCAGGTCCGTGACACTCGGGTACGACTTCACGCCCACGATTTCGTCGTAACGCGGATTCACGGAATAGACGCGCACTCGGTCTTGCGCCTTCAGCGCCGCGGCCAGCATGCGTCCGCCGTATTGCATCCGAGGCGTCGCGCCCACGATCGCAAGGGAGCGCGGGTTCAGCATTTTGTGGATCGAGGCCATCTGTGGTTCGGTCCAGAACGCCATGTCACCCCCTGCAAACAATGTGGGCTATTGGGTCGACACCTCTACGCTCCACCGCGTGCGAAGCGCCAATAGGACAACGGCTGGCAGATCAGCTCTGAAGCAGCATTGTCATCATTTTCCGCGATGCGTTGGCGAAAGCTACTGAGTCGACAAGCCGGCCTTTAAGGCGTTCCATCCGGGCATCGGAGAGCACGACCCTCGGTCGCACCGCATGGCCCTATCGTTATAGAAATGCATCATCTGGTAATTGTAGGGAAGCACCGTCCACTGTTCCATCAGGCCACGGTTGACGGGAGCGTAGTTGGGTATCCACGCCTGGAGGCGCGCAGGAGCCGCTGGCAGCAACCTGCCATTTGCGTCGTAGTTCCCGTGCAGGCCGACATGCGAATAGCTTCCCTCAAGCGTGCGCGTTACCCCGCCGAGCCACATGCGTGAGCAGGATGAGCTGCAATTGCCACGGATGACCGTATTGAGCCGATGCGCTCTGATAAGCTCACCGACGCAATAGCCCGCGTTGGCGTTGCCACCATCCGAGGCACTCAGAACTACAGTATGCACGTCGTTATGCCCGAGGAGCGCGGACAACTGAGCACACTCGTTCCCGGTCACGGCGCCGGCCATCATCACTTGATCGCCTTGGACCTCGATGCTCATCCCGAGTGCGGGACTGCCGATCAGCATTGCCAACCAACAGGTCGAAATCAGCAAGCGCTGCGACGATATGGGTCCGCAGCTCGTCGTTTCCTCCCTTGCACGGCCAGTCATCGCAATTTGGTGCCTTTCATCGTGTCCGCGACGGCAATTCCGGCAGCGGCCAGCGTCGATGTGGCACAAAGTAGCAGCCGACGCCCGGCCCCAAGGAATAGAACGCTTGCCGCAGGCGTCAAAAGGCGATCGGTGATATCATCCGGTGTCCAAGCCACAATCTTCGGAGCGCAAACATGCCCGACCACGTCGTGCCCTTCGACAAGACCAAAGATGCCGCACTGTCCCGCCGCGCGTTCGGGGCATTGTCATTCGGTGCCGGTGCCGCGGCGACGACTTCGGTCATGGCCGCGCCACCCGTCGTCGAGAGCGACGTGATAATCAATACAGCCGATGGATCGTGCGACGCCGCATTGTTCTACCCGTTGGCCAGCGGAAGTTGGCCAGGTGCCGTGATCATCCCTGACGCGCTCGGACTGAGGCCCGCGTTCCGTGATATGGGCCGGCGGCTGGCCGCCGAGGGATACACGGTTCTCATCCCCAACCCGTTCTACCGCACCCGAGTGGCGCCGGTACTGAGTGGGCCATTCGACTTCAGCAAACCCGAGGACCGCGCCAAACTCACGGACCTGATGGCGCCTCTTACCGCCGAGGCCAAGGTTCGGGACGGAACAGCCTACGTCGGCTATCTCGATACATTGTCCCAGGTGAACACCAAGGCGCCGGTCGGGGTGTCGGGTTATTGCATGGGCGGGCCCTACACGATGATCATGGCTGCGGCTCTACCCGGTCGGATTGGCGCCGCGGGCTCGTTCCATGGTGGCAACCTGGTCACTGACAAACCCGACAGTCCGCATCTGCTCGCCCCAAAGATCACGGCGAACTACTACTTTGCGGTCGCCAGCAACGATGACCAGCGGCAGCCCGACTCCAAGGACAAGCTGCGCGAGGCCTTCGATGCCGCGCATCGCCCCGCCAAGATCGAGGTTTATGAGGGCTGCAACCATGGTTGGTGCGTCAGCGACGGCATGGTCTACAACAGGGCTGGGGCGGATCGCGCCTGGGCCGAGCTCATCGCCTTGTACAAGAAGTCCCTGACCTGATGTCCTAGAGCTGAATGGCTCCCTCGGGGCGCGCACGCGACGCGCTTCGGGGCACAGGGGCAACGCGGGCGGTCCCTTCCGCCGGGCAGACCTAAGTCTCGCGCGAACCCGCCCCAACTAGACGCTACCCCATACCCCGCGATAATCAGCTACCAACGAGTAGGCTGACGCGGGAGCGCGATCGGCAACCAAATGGGGGGAAACGAAATATGGAACGACTGAAAATCCAGCGCCGCGATCTGTTACAGGGCGCCGGTGGCCTTGGCTTGGCCGGCGCCTTCGCCAGCCGCGCGGCAGCACAGGGCAAGGAGCCGCTGAAACTCGGCATCACCGAGCCGCTCACCGGCTCCGAGGCGGGCTACGGCGCCGACTTCGTCACTGCGATGCGCATGGCAGCAAAGGACGTGAACGATGCCGGCGGCATCAACGGCCGGCCGCTGGAATTGGTCGTGATCGACACGCAGGCCTCGCCGCAACTCGGCATCAACTCCGCCAACAGGCTGGCGACCATCGACAAGATCCCGATGTTCATCACCGCCTGGAGCGCTGTGGTGAAGGCGCAGGCGCCGGTTGCCAATCGCGAGAAGGTGCTGGAGCTATCGGTTGGCGCCAATGCGCCCGATATCGCCAAACTGGGGGACTACGTCTACACGCTGTTTCCCCTGGCAGAGGTCGATATCACCGCACTCGCCAATTACACCTACGACAAGCTGGGCAAGCGCCGCGCCGCGGTGGCTTACATCAACAACGAGACCGGCATCGACGCCGCCAAACTCTACAAGGCGGTATTCGAAGCCGCCGGCGGCCAGATCGTGTTGTTCGAGGCCTACGATCCGAAGGCCACCGAATTCTCCGGCATGCTGTTGAAGATGCGCGCGGCCAATCCCGACATGGTGCATGTACACGGGCTGCTGATCGACACCCCACTGGTCATCGCGCAGATGCGGCAGCTCGGCATGACGCAGCGTGTGTCATCGTACTCCGCCGGCTATAATCCAAAACTGCTGGCGCAGCTTGGTCCGGCGGCGGAGGGTTTCATCGTCACCTCCCTGGCACCCGGCCTCGATGACAACAAGAATCTGCCTGGCTTCCTGGAGCGCTGGAACAATGAGGTGAAGCGGCCGCCCAATGGGCTGCCCTATCTGCAATACAGCTACGACGCTGTGCTGACCGCGGCGAAGCTCTACAAGTACGTCCTCGATAAGAATCAGGAGCCGACAGGCGACACGTTGCGCGACGCATTGCTGGCGATCCGCGAGTTCGACGGACCGCTGACTGGCAAGACGATCGTCGATGGCCATCACGTCAAGAAGCCGGTCTATCTGCTTACGGTGGAGAACGGCAAGTTCGTGCCCATGGCCAAAATAGACTCATGAGTCTGCAAGCCGCGTGACCGACCCTATCGTTCTGCTGCAGATCCTGTGGACTGGATCGGTCACCGCCTCGTCCTACGTTCTGCTGACCGTCGCATTCTCGCTGACACAGAAGGTTACCGGCCTGTGGAACTTCGCCCAGGCCGGTACGATGGGCATCGCGTTCTACGCGATGTATTTCCTGCTCAACGATCTGGGCCAACCGCTGTTCGTCGCGCTGCCGGCGGCTACCGCACTTGCCGCGGCGACGGGAATTTCCATCGAGGTCTGGGGCCTCGACGCGCTGCGCGCCCGTGGCTCCGGCAACCTCACCTTCTTTATCTTCACGCTTATCCTCGCCGAACTGATCATCTACATCCTCACGCTGCTATTTGGAACCGAGCCACAGACCCTGTTCCCCAGCATCCTCTCGCCGGTGCATATCATCGGCGGAATCGCGATCAGCGACTGGGACCTGTGGGCCGTTGGCATCACCGTGGGCGCGCTTGTTGCACTGCAATTGTTCCTGCGCGCGAGCAACGACGGCCAGTTCCTGATCGCTGTCGCCGACAATGCAAGGCTGGCCGAGCTGTACGGCATCAGCGCGAAGACGGGCCTATTGCGTGACCGCGGTGATTGCCGGCGTGCTGATCACGTTGGCGATGTACCTGCTCGGCGCGCGCAGCGGAGTAACGCCCAATAGCTCGATGGAGCTGATCCTGACAGCGGTCATCGGCACGCTGCTGGGCGGCATGGGGCGCGTGTTCATAGGAGGGCTGGCCTCGCTTGGTACTGGCGCTGATCCAGAGCTATTCGGTACTGGTGATCGGTTCGCGCTGGCAGAACCTGCTGATCTACGCCTTCTTGTTCGTCGCCATTGTCGTATTTCCGCACGGCATTCATCTGCCGCGCCGGCGCATCCGCCTGACCGCCGCGCAGCCGGGCTGAGACGGACGATGGAATACTTCATGTCGGTCGCTGTGATGATCGCAATCTTTGTCATCCTGGCATCGAGCTACAATCTGGTCATCGGCTACGGCGGGCTGGCCACCGTCGCGCATCCGATCTTCTTCGCACTCGGCGCCTATACCGCGGCGCTGCTGGCGATCCACACCGGCCTGCCCGCACCGTTGTGCATCGCCGCCGGTGCCGTCGTGGCGATCGCGGCATCGATACTGCTGGCCGCTTCCTCGCTGCGCGTATCTGGCGACTACCTGCTGATCGCCAGCCTCGGCTTCCAGCTCGGGTTGCTGCAGATGATCCGCAACTTTGAATGGACCGGCGGACCGGGCGGACTGACCGACATTCCCGCCACCATCACCGGCGCGGCGCGTACGCCGGCCTATCTGGCGATATGCGGCGCAGCCGCGGCAGCAACCGTGGCATTGATTGCCTGGATCGTGCGCGGGCCCTATGGCCGGGCCATCACCGCCATGCGTGATGAAGAGCTGGCATTCACAGCACTCGGGCGCAACGCGATGAGCCTGAAGATCGTGCTGTTCGCCATCGGCTGCGGCATAGCCGGTATTGCTGGCGGGTTGTACGCTTTCTATTACCAGTACCTCAGTCCCGAGCAGTTCGACGTGCTGCAATCGGCGGCGATCCTGACCATGGTGGTGTTGGGTGGCATGGGCACCACATGGGGACCGGTGGTCGGCGCCGCGCTGCTCCTCGCCGTACCCCAGGCGATCACCTTCCTCGACCTGCCGCCAGCTATCATGGCGCCGGCGCAGGGCATCATTTTCACCGGGCTCGTGCTGGTCTTCCTGTTCGTGCGTCCCTCAGGCCTGATCGGTGCATCAGGCCGTGGTGCCATGCCGGCCGCTCTCGGAGTGCACGACCACAGCGGCGAAGGCGCGTGACCGAAGTCCTGCAGTCTCGCCGGCGTCTGCAAGGCATTCGGCGGCATCGTCGTCGCCGATGATATCAACCTGTCGATCGATGCCGGCGAAATCGTCGGACTGATCGGCCCGAACGGCGCGGGCAAGACCTCGCTGTTCAACCTGATCTCCGGCGTGGTGAGGCCCGACGCGGGACGCATCATGCTGCAAGGTGTGCCGATCGACGGCATTCCACTTTACCGGCGGGCGCGTCGTGGCATCGCCCGGACATGGCAGAACATGCTGCTGTTCACCTCGATGAGCGTGATGGAGAATCTGCTGATCGCGCCACGCGACTATCCTGGTGAGTTGGCGCTGCTCCTGGCATTCAGGCGTACGGCGATCCGTCGCGCTGAAGCAGAGATGCGCGCGCGGGGCATGGCGATCCTGACGCGCATGGATCTGGCGCAAACGGCGGACACCATGGTGACGGACCTGCCGTTTGGCCATCAGAAGCTGGTGGGATTGGCGCGCACACTGATGAACGACGGCGCGCTGCTTTTGCTTGATGAACCGATGGCCGGTGTCGAGGGTGCCGCGTACGAGACGATGCAGCGTATAGTGCGCGAGGAGGCTGCATCCGGCCGTGCCGTCTGTGTGGTGGAGCACAATGTCACCTTCATCAAGGACCTGTGCACCCGCGCCGTGTTCATGGCGCAGGGGCGCATCCTACAGACCGGCTCGGTGCACGAGTTGCTTGCCAGCAAGGCGCTGACCGAACTGTATTTTGGAGTGTAGTGCGTGTTGACGTATCGCAACGTGCACGCGGGATATGGCGGCTTGCCGGTGCTGCGCGACGTATCGTTCACCGTGAATGAAGGTGAGGCGGTGGCGATCTTCGGACACAACGGTGCCGGCAAGACGACGCTGCTGAAATGCAGTGTCGGCGACGTTCCCGGGGCGCAGGGCAGCGTGACCTATCGTGATGCGCCGATCGTCCCCGGCGCGGTATTCCTCAACGTGCGGCGCGGCATCGGCTTCGTGCCGCAGGGCCACAACGTGTTCCGCCATCTCAGTGTGCGGCAGAACCTGGCGATCGCCGGCCTCAAGCATGGCGGCGACGCGCTGGGAGAGGTGACCCGGTTGTTCCCAGTCCTGAAGGAGCGTGCCGCACAGATTGCCGGCTCGCTGTCAGGCGGCCAGCAACAGATCTTGGCGCTGGGCATGGCGCTGATGACCAAGCCGTCGATCCTGCTGCTGGACGAACCTTCAACCGGATTGGCGCCGGTCATTGTGCGCGACGTGATGGCGAGCCTGGCCGCGATCAATCAGCAGGCGAACACGACAATCGTGGTGGTGGAGCAGAACATCCCGGCCACGCTGGGGATCGTGACGCGTGCCATCGTGCTGAAGGCGGGCCGTATCATTTTCGATGGTGCGAGCGACGAGTTGGCGCGCAACGAGGATTTGTGGGCGCTGTTCTGAAATGCGCAACGGCCGCGGCTTCCCTGCAGCAGCACGCGTTGCACGTCCCTCTATCTGAAAGCAGAACCGGACGGCACGCGATGTTCCGGTTGTTGGTGCTAGCCTTCGACATCCTGGTGTGGGCTCAGGACTTTGATCTTATTGCCGTCGACGACAAGGATTTTGCCGCCGGCCACCGTGATGTCCGCGACCAGGTCGAATTCGATAGGCTGCTGGTGCGCCATTGGATCTGAACACACCGTAGAAACTGTGCCGGTCAGCGGTGAATACATGCGCACGTGCTTGACGTCGGCCACCCAAACCATACCGGCCGGGTCGATTGCCAATCCGGATGGCGATTGGAAGCGGGCACCAAGCGCCGGAATCGCATCGCGGAATTGAGCCTTGTCTGCTGGATCAGCAGGAATTCCGTCGCCCGCAACGGTGGTCACCATGCCGTCAGGAGATACGCGTCGAATTCGGAAATTCTTGGTGTCGGCGACGAGAATGTCCCCGGTCTGTGTCACCCCCAAGGCCTGTGGCTCATTGAATTGCGCAAGTGTGGCAGGTCCGTCCGCATATCCTCGGATACCGATCGCCGCGAGCGTGCCGACCTCTGTAGTAGTGCGCCCGGTCATTATATGCAGAGGGATGCGTCGAATCCGGTGATGCTCGGATACGTATAACGTCGAACCCGTGGCATCGATTGTGATCCCGCGTGGTCGGCTGAACAGCGCCATGTTGCCGAGATCGTCAGCCCAGCCACGGAACAGCTCTGGGCCATCCGGACCGGCGGCAGTTGTAACGTTGCCTGCGGTGTCGACTTTTCGGATGCGATGATTGCCTTGGTCAGTGAGATAGAGGTTTCCTGTCTTGTCAGACACAATGCCCGTTGGACCGCGGAACAACGCTTGGGCAAGAGGACCGTCGATATTGCCGTCATCGCGGCTTGCCAGAGTCGTGACGACACCGCCTTCTATCTTTCGCAGGCCATTGAAGAACGTTTCCGCGACAAACACCGTCCCGTTCGGCGTGACCGCAATTGCACGTGGCATGTGGAACTGAGCTTCTGTCACCGAGCCGTCGCTCGCCCCGTCCACGCCCGTACCGGCGAACGTCTCAACGTCGAAGAACATCTGTTGGGTTCCATTGCTCGATGAGGGAAGCAACGGAGACCTACAGATCAGTGGTGCAGCGCTCGACGAAACATTTCACACCGAACACGCGGGCGAAATCGTTGGCCGGGCCGCATGACCTAAGCGTCCCTTGGGCATACGGAATACTTGCGGCACTGTCGCGGCAACGTCCCGTTGCCGGTCATGTAGCCTCCTCCGGGATGGAAGGCTCAGCCGACCAACGAAAGTCCTGTTCCTCGCGATCCTGCTCCGACCAACCGAGTTCGCCTTCGGCACACTGCTCCTTTGCTTGCTCGATTGCCGACTGTTGGTCCAGTGCTTCGATCTCGATCGACGACTGCTCGAACACGACGACCCGGCGCCAGCCTTGAACTGAGAACCTGGGCATATCTCCTCCCTCGTTGCCAAAAAGCGGTAAGGCAGGATGTCGCCTGCCGTCTATCGCAAATCGGATGGGAACCCTTTCGGATTCCGACACCGAACGGGAGTGACAATGCCCCGGAACCTGAGCCGCGGGACCTATACCATGGTATGGCTCACCCTCTCCATCGATCCAATCGACCGCAAAGACGCACCAACATAGCGTCGTCACTGCCGTGAGTAAGGCGGTTAGCGGGAGACAAACATGAGCCTGGACAACACCTCACACCCCGGTCGCGGGCGGTCCGACGAGTTGGTTCCGTCGCGCTACGCGCTGCGGGTCGGCGAGATCGACGTGCTGGTGATCAGCGATGGGGTACTGCCGATACCAGCCACGGTTTGCGCCACCAACGCCGACCCAGCAGTTCTGACGGCTTGGCTCGGAGATATGTTCCTGCCGCCCGACACGCTCGAGTGGCCGCTGAATGTGGTCGTGGTGCGCAGCGGCGGCCGGATCATACTCGTCGACGCGGGACTGGGGGCGGAATTCTCGGACTTTCCGCGCGCCGGACAATTGGCCCTGCGGCTGGAAGCTGCCGGGATCGATCTCGCGTCCGTAACCGATGTGGTGCTTACCCATATGCACATGGATCACATCGGCGGGCTGCTCGCCGACGAGGTGAGGGGCCGGCTGCGTTCCGACCTGAAGGTCCACCTGGCGGCTGCCGAGGCCGACTTCTGGGTGGCGCCCGATTTCTCCCGCGTCTCCATGCCGGCACCAATTCCGGACGTGCTTCGGCGGGCGGCAACGCGGTTCCTGGACGTTTACCATAGCCAGCTGCGGCCATTCGAGACCGAGTACGAGGTGGCACCGGGGGTGGTCGTTCGTCGCACCGGCGGCCATACCCCCGGGCACAGCGTGGTCCGCCTGGCGTCGGGCAGCGATCGGCTGACCTTCGCCGGCGACGCCCTCTTCCAGGTCGGGTTCGACCATCCCGACTGGCACAACGGCTTCGAACACGACCCAGTGGAGGCCGCCCGGGTCCGCGTCCGCCTCTTGCGGGAGCTGGCGGCGGCCCGCGAACCGCTGGTGGCCACTCACCTGCCGTTCCCGTCCGTCTGCCATGTGGCTGTCGCCGGCAACGCTTTTCGCTGGGTACCGGCCGCCTGGGACTACTGAGCCGTTACCGGGTGAGCGCTGAAACCGGGCGACTGCTGATGTTCAACGCAACGAACTGCGGCGATAGCGAGGCGATCATGGACGTGTATGACGCGGTCACAAGTCGACGGGCTGTGCGCGGGTTCAAAAGCGAGCCCGTGTCGAGGGGAGGTACTGGAGCGCGTGTTGTCCGTTGCGGCCTTGTCGCCGTCCGGATCAAACATCCAGCCGTGGAACACCTATGTGCTGACCGGGGCGCCGCTGGCTGAGCTCAAGACGCGCGCCGTCGAACGCGTGGCCCATGGCGATCCCTGGGACGAGCGCCAGTACCAGATGTACCCGCCGACGCTGAAGTCTCCCTACGGGGAGCGCCGATCGGCCTTCGGCAAGGAGCGCTACAGCGCGCTCGGCATTGCGCGCGAAGACTGGGAGGCGCGCCAGCGGGCGGCGATCGCCAATTGGAACTGTTTCGGCGCACCCGCCGCCCTGTTCTGCTACATCGACCGCGACCTGGGCCGGCCTCAATGGGCCGACGTCGGCATGTATCTGCAGACCATCATGCTGCTGCTCCGCGCTGAGGGGCTGCACAGTTGCCCACAGATGGCGTGGTCGCAGGTGCGCGAGACGGTCGCGGAGGTCCTGTCACCCCCGGAGAGGCTCATCCTCTTCTGCGGCATGTCGATCGGATACGAGGACCCCACGGCGAGTTACGCCCGTACGGGCCGCGCCCCGTTCGAAGAAACTGTCACGTTCGTCGGCGGGTAGCTATTCGATCTCCCGACGGCGCGGCCATTCCGCAAAAAAAAGGTCCAATGTTGTTCGATCCCTAGATGATCGAACCTCCTGACGAAAGTTCGCCAAATCATCAGCTAAGGGAAGGCTAAACCATGAAGATCGTCGTTATCGGTGGCACCGGCCTGATCGGCTCGAAGAGTGTCGCCATTCTGCGCCAGCGCGGCCACGACGTCGCCGCGGCATCGCCGCAAAGCGGCGTCAACACCATCACCGGCGAGGGGCTTAAGGCGGCCTTGGCCGGCGCGCAGGTGGTGATCGACCTTGCGAATTCTCCGTCATTCGAAGACAAGGCGGTGCTGGAATTCTTCGAGACTTCCGGCCGCAATCTTCTTGCGGCAGAGACCGCGGCGGGCGTCCGACACCATGTCGCACTCTCCATCGTAGGCATCGACCGGAGCGATAACGGCTACTTCCGCGGGAAAGTCGCGCAAGAGAAACTGATCGTTGCCTCCGGCATCCCCTATACCATTATCCGCTCGACACAGTTCCTGGAATTCCTTCGTGGCATCGCCGATTCGGCTACGCAGGGGAACAAGGTCAGGATTGCGGCCGGCATGTTTCAGCCGATCGCGTCGGACGACGTTGCTGCCAACGTTGCAGATGTGGCGCTTGCGACGCCGCGAAATGGCATCGTCGAAATCGCCGGTCCTGAACAAGCACCGTTCAACGAAATCGTCGCCCGCTACTTGAAGGCGGTCGGCGACCCGCGTGAGGTCGTACGAGACCCCGAGGCCCGATACTTCGGTGGTCGCGTCGAGGAGCGTTCGCTCGTGCCATTGGGCGAGGCGCGACTCGGTCACATCGGTCTCGATGAATGGCTGCGCCACTCACAGGCAGCCTGATCCGGAGAGCCCGCTTCCTTCTAATCGCAAGCAGAGGCAGCCATGTCATACCGTCGGGTTCTTATTGTCCTGGGGGGCGCACTGCTTACAGCGCCGGCCCACGCCGCGCCGCAGCCAGTTGTGGTTCCAGTCATGCAGAAGGATCTCGCTGATATACCCGGGAAGGAGATGCTGATGATCACCGTCGAATACCCGCCGGGAACTGTGGAATCCGTCCATCGGCACGATGCATATGCCTTCCTGTACGTGCTGGAAGGGACGATTGTCGAACAGGTCAGGGGCGGAAAGGAGGTCACGCTGACGCGGGGACAAACTTTCTACGAAGGCCCTGACGATGTGCACATCGTCGGACGCAATGCGAGCGCGACGCAACCAGCAAGATTCGTCGTCGTCCTCGTGAAGAAGAAGGGCGTCGACGCGGTGTTGCCCGCCGAGTAAATGAGCGCTTATCGAGCCGGTGTCTTGAGCCCTTAGTTCAATGGCTGTTTTCGTGTGTAATCACTTCAGGGCACCGATTCGTATTTCATGCCACTCGCAAGACGTGAGTTTATGAGACGGAGTGACCTGCATCGGGCGCACGCCGATTTATGGGCTCGGCTGGCAGATTTCGTTCCCGTCAGGCGCCGCTGTTCCTCGGTTCCAGCAGCTTGCCTCGGCGACAGCTGCTGGACCGCGATCCCGAGGAAGCCCCCGAGCCCAGCCTGCCGATCGTGTTCCACTTATGCGCGGACTGGAGCGGGCGAAGGGATTCGAACCCTCGACCCCAACCTTGGCAAGGTTATGCTCTACCCCTGAGCTACGCCCGCGCTCCAATCAGGGCGCGGTTTCTAGGCGGCTTCCCCCGCGATTGCAAGGCGCCGCGCCGCACGGCATGGTCGCCCACAACTCGCTTGTCTGCCGCCGCAGGCACAACATCTATGCCAAAACCGATCTGAAGGCTTGCGAACCATGGACGACTTGATCATCGGCCAGAACCAATCAGCGGCCGGCGCTGCCGACGGCGCCGCCATGATCGTGGATGGCGACCAGAAGACCTTCATGCAGGATGTCGTCGAGGCGTCCCGCACCATGCCCGTGATGGTGGATTTCTGGGCAACCTGGTGCGGCCCCTGCAAGCAGCTCACGCCGACGCTCGAAAAGGTCGTGCGCTCCGCCGGCGGCCGGGTGAAGCTGGTCAAGATCGACATCGATCAGAACCGGTCACTTGTGCAGCAGCTCACCCAGCTAGGCCTGCCGATGCAATCCGTGCCGACGGTTGCGGCATTCTGGCAGGGCCAGATCGCCGATCTGTTCCAGGGCGCGGTCCCCGAATCCGAGGTGAAGCGCTTCGTCGAGAACCTGCTGAAGATCGCCGGCGGTTCGATGCCCGCGGCCGACTTGCTGGCCGAGGCCAAGGCGGCGGTTGAGGCCGGTGACCTGGAGCACGCCGGCGAGCTGTTCAGCGAGTTGCTGCAACAGGAGCCTGAAAACGCCGAGGCGTGGGGTGGTCTGATCCGTGCATTGATGGCGCTCGGCCAGGAAGATCAGGCGCGTCAGGCATTGGACCAGGTTCCGGCGACGATCGCCGAGCATTCCGATATTGCCGGCGCGCGCAGCGCACTGGCGCTCGCCGAGGAAGGCCGCAAGGCGACGGGTCAGTTGCAGAGTTTCCAGGCACGCGTGGCCGCGGATCCAACCGATCTCCAGGCGCGCTACGATCTGGCAACCGCGCTGAACGCCGGCGGCGAGCGCGAACAGGCTGCCGATGCGCTGCTGGAAATCGTCCGCCGCAACCGCGCCTGGAACGAGGAGGCGGCACGCCTGCAGCTGCTGAAGTTCTTCGAGGCCTGGGGCTTCGACGATCCGGCCACGGCTGCAGCCCGTCGCAAGCTGTCAGCGGTGCTGTTCAGCTAGATGGCCGTCCTCCCACCCACGGGTGGAGGACCTACCGGGTGAGTTCCCGGTTTTCCCGTTGCCGGGCGCGCTGCTCTTGCCGCGTGGCAAACTGCCGCTGCGCATCTTCGAGCCGCGCTATGTGGCTATGACCGAGGATGCGCTCGGCCAAGGCCGCATGTTCGGCATGATCCAGCCGGACCCGACGCTGGCCGAATCGCCACCATGGTCCCGCGCTGTTCCGTGTCGGCTGCCTCGGACGGCTGTCGTCGTTCAGCGAGACCGATGAAGGCCACTACCTCATCACCCTGACCGGGCTGATCCGCTTCGCCGTCGCCGGCGAGCTCGATATGCGGCGCGGCTATCGTCGCGTGCGCGGCGACTTCTCACCGTACCTCGCTGATCTGGACCTGGCGCACCCCGCCCGATCGGCATCGCCCGCGAAGCCCTGCTGACGGCATTGCGCAGCTACTTCGCCCATCGCGGGTTCGACGCCAACTGGGACGCGATCAAGCAACTGCCGGACGATATGCTTGTGGTCACCCTGTCCATGGTCTGCCCGTTCGAGCCGGCCGAGAAGCAGGCCCTGCTGGAAGCGCCCGCTGACGCCGAGCGTGCCGCGGCCCTGCTGGCGCTGTTGCAGATGGGCGCGCTGGCGCCGGACACGCCGGACGGCCGCAAGGCAAGCTGAATAGGGAGGTGCCATGGACGAACCATCCGAAACCAAGCGCCAGGCACCGCTTGATCCAAGATTGCTGGAGATCCTGGTGTGCCCGCTGACCAAGGGACCGCTGGAATACGACCGCGAGGCCGGTGAACTGATCAGCCGCAAGGCTGGTCTCGCCTATCCGGTTCGCGACGGCATCCCGATCATGCTGCCCGAGGAAGCACGCAAGCTGGAGGAATGATGCCAGCGGTCCCTACCGAAATCCGCCTAACAAGGCGGAGCGCGTGCTTGCATGTCGCATTCGACGACGGCTCGCGGTTCGCGTTGCCGGCGGAATACCTGCGGGTGGAAAGCCCGAGCGCGGAAGTGCAGGGGCACGGCCCGGATCAGAAGCAGATCAGTGGCCGGCAAGCGGCACGTCGCGATCGTCAGTATCGAGCCGGTCGGCAACTATGCCGTCCGGCTGATCCTTCGACGATCGACACGACACCGGCATCTACTCGTGGGAATACCTGCACGAACTGGGCCGCGAGCAGGAGAGCCGTTGGCATAGCCTACCTAGCGCGGCATGGACGTGTCAGCGCGGCATCGAGCGCGCGAAGTTCAGCCGCTCAGGACGCAGAGCTCGCGTAACACCGACCGCAAGCACCTGGCGCAGGTCCGACAGCGCCAGCGCAACGCACCCTTCGGTTGGCGCGTAGTCTGGCCGCGCCACGTGCAGGAAGATCGCCGAACCGCGTCCCCGCTGAACCGGCGCGTCATTCCAGCCAAGCACGGCGATCACGTCATAAAGGCCGTCCTGCCGCCACGAGTTCCTCGTAGCTCGCCGTCGTGTGGCAGGCGGATCCGCCGATTGTAGTCGCGCTTCCGCCGGATCGTCGCACCAGCCGTCATTCGGCGCGATCGGCTCCATCGGCAGCGCATAGCCTGGCGCGCGAACCCGGTCGGCGCGGTACAGCACGCGCCGCATAGGCAGGATACCGGCGGGCGTGGCGCCGTCGCCCTCCAGCTTGTCCGAAGTCACGCCGCCGCGGCCCGAGCGCGGCACGGAAAACCTGCCCGCGCAGCGCCAGCCTTCCGTCGGGATGAACCACCGCCTGCATCGCGCCTCAGTCCAGCAGGTGGCCGAAACGCTCCGCCTTGGTGGCGAGGTAATGATCGTTCACGCCATTCGGCGCAAACGCGTGTGCCTCGCGGCCGACGACCTCCACGCCGCATGCCGCCAGGGCGGCGATCTTGTCGGGGTTGTTGGTCAGCAGCCGGACACGGTGGACCCCCAGAACGTTGAGCATCGTGGCAGCGATCAGGAAGTTCCGTTCGTCCGCACCCCAACCGAGCGCCCGATTTGCGTCCAGCGTGTCCAGGCCTCGGTCCTGCAGCGCATAGGCTCGCAGCTTGTTGACCAGACCGATATTCCGGCCCTCCTGCGACAAATACAGCAGAATGCCGGTGCCTTCCTCACCCATCCGGGCAATCGCTCCACGCAACTGCGCACCGCAGTCGCAGCGCAGGCTGCCGAGCAGGTCGCCGGTGAAGCATTCGGAATGGATGCGCACCAGGGGCGCCTCAACGGTCTCCGGCTGGCCGACGACGATGGCAAGGTGCTCGATCGCCGATCCCTCGGTGCGGAATGCCACAACCCGGGCGTCGGGGGCGCTTTCCAGTGGCACCCGCGCGGTGGCGATTTGCCGCAGCCCTGCGGCCGCTGCCGCTGGATAGCCAGCCACGTCGGTAGCCGGCACGTCCATTAGTCCCAGGCGATCTGCTTCAACGCCGCCGCCCGGCAACAGCGGAGCAGCCAGCACGGCTGGCAGCAATCGCCCGAGTTTGGCCAGCGTTATGGCCGGTTGCGCCAGTTCCGGCGGCGCCATCAGCTCAGGTAGCGACGGCAGGACTTGCTCAATGGTCGGGTCAGCGAGGCCGCGCAGCGGCTCCGGCGCCAGCAACGGCTCATCGACACGCAAGGCGATCACCGGCTGGGACTGATCGACCGGTTGATGCAGTACCGCCGCGGCGCGCATCGGTGCCAGCAGCAGAGCGCGCGGCTCGGCGGTCAGGGCGCCGAATTCGGCAATTCCTCGCGGTCCCGCGGTCTCCGCGGCGAGCAGCAGCAATGGGATAGAACCGCTCAGCAATACTGGAATGCCACGTCGCAGATCAGCGGCAGCACGATGCACTGTGCGCAATCGTAATACCTCGGGATCGGGCGTCACCTTGGACGCAGACGCATCGGAGTTGTGCAACCGGACCTGTTCGTGCTTCATCACATCACATGAAATGAAAACAATAACGGCTCAATTTCGTCATGATTCGCGTCAAGCTTGCCCCTACCCGATCAGTGGAACGGTTCTGCTGCTGCGTGTTGCCGCCAAAATGACTATATGGCGGGAGCGGACGAGATGTCTCGGGCGGTCTCACAGAAATGTGAGTGCTTGCGGCAGTTCGAATTGCAATGGCAGGATGCCGAAGGTTCTGGACTCCACGGCCGGGCGCCGGTGTATCGCGGTGCAAACCGCCAATACGCGGCTGTTAAGACGCGAGGAGTCACGGGCGCACACCGCGCCGACAAGAAAGTGAGAGGTGAACAAGATGTCGGCTGAGCGACCGATCCTGATCGTGGATGACGACACTGCCCTGCGCGAGACCTTGGCGGACCAGTTAGAGCATGACGGCGAGTTCACCGCGGTCTCAGCCAGCACGATAAGCGAGGCCGAGGAGAAACTGAGTGCCAAGGATGCTCGGTTCGACGCGGTGATCCTGGACGTCGGGTTGCCGGATGGCGACGGCCGCGACCTATGCAACCGCCTGCGCAAGCAGGGCCAGCGAATGCCGATCATCATGCTCACCGGATCGGACACCGAAACCGACGTGGTGAAGGGTCTCGATTCCGGCGCCAATGACTACATCGCCAAGCCGTTCCGGCTGAACGAACTTCTGGCCAGGCTTCGCGCGCAGCTTCGCATCTTCGAGAACAGCGAGGACGCGGTTTTCACCATTGGCCCGTATACCTTCCGCCCCTCAGCCAAGCTGCTGCAGGACCCGGTGAAAAATCGCCGGATCCGGCTGACAGAAAAGGAAGCGGCGATCCTCAAGTTCCTGTACCGCGCGGGAACCCGGCCGGTGGCGCGCCAAGTGCTGCTGAACGAGGTGTGGGGCTACAACGCCGCCGTCACGACGCACACGCTGGAAACCCACATCTATCGTCTGCGGCAGAAAATCGAGCCGGATCCGGCGAACGCCCGTCTGTTGGTAACCGAGGGCGGCGGCTACCGCCTGGATCCCGAAGGCGTTCCCGCCAGCGTAGCCGCGTAACACGACACCTCTCCCGCGCCGCGGGAGAGGGCGCGCCTAAGCCACCAAATCCCGCACTTTTTCAAGGTCCGCGACAAACGCGCGGTATTCTCGTGCCTTTGCATCTTCGTCCGGCACCCGCAGCAGGTACGACGGGTGCACGGTGACGAACACGATTTGTCCGTCCGGACCCTCAATCGGCCGCCCGCGCTCGCGCGAGATGGTGACCGGCCGGCCCAGCACTGCGCGTGCAGCGCTCCCTCCCATCGCCACCAGCAGCTTCGGCCGTAGCCGCACCAACTCCACATCCAGCCAGAAGCGGCAGGCTTGGATTTCTGGCGCTTCCGGCGTCTGGTGGATGCGGCGTTTGCCGCGCGGCGTGAACTTGAAGTGCTTCACCGCATTGGTGATGTAAACGGTGCGCCGGTCGACGCCGGCCTCTTCCATCGCGCGATCCATGATCTGCCCAGCTGGCCCGACGAACGGGCGGCCGATGACGTCTTCCTGGTCGCCTGGTTGCTCACCAACGAACACGAGGCTGGCGCGCGCCGGCCCTTCGCCGAACACCGTCTGCGTCGCGGGCTCATACAGATGACAGCGGCGGCAGTCCGACGCCTCTTGCAGTGCGTCCTGCAATCCCGCGTCGGCATGCAGTGCCAGCACGACGGGACCCAGCGCCGGCCGATCCGGTGAACGCGGCGCCTCATCCAGATCCTCGGCTTCCGGAACTGCCGTGCCAGCGCGAGCTTCGCGGGGCATCTTCCAGGCCCGCAATTCATCATCATCGGCGATACGGGCGCCCGGTGCGAAGTGCAGCGCCGAACTGTCCCAATGCGCGGCACCGTCCGGCGTGACGATGGCGAACGCCAGGTCGGGGAAGCGTCGCGCCATCAATTGCGCATTGCCTTCCAGCACGAAATGCGCCGGCTCGTACCAGCCGACGTAGCTGTCACCGGCTCTCAGGAAACGCATGTTGGTGCGCATGCGATGCGCCTCGGCGCGGACCGCGAACGCCAGGCCCTGGGCGCGCCGCAACACCTCATCATCGGTTTTTCCGGCATTGGCGCTGCTGACCAGCCGATACAGCAGGTCAAAGCGCGACTTCTCGCGCGCCTGGATAGCCAGCGCCGCGATCGATACCAGCGATCGCGGCACATTGAAGCTGCCGGTGCCTTCTTTCAGAGGATCGCCGTCCTCGTCATGCGAGCGAACCGCCCAGCGCACATCGTCTGGTGCCACATCTGCCATGACGAGAGAGCGGGTTGCCTTGCGCCAGCCCTCCCAGTCAGTCTCGTTTGCCAGCACGATCCGCCGCATTGCCCGAGCAAACCCTATCCCGCTAAGGTTTCCAACCCCGACATGGCACACGATCCCGCAGACTTCGTCGCCATTGGCGCCGCGACCTCACCGAGTTTTTCCCGCGATGGAACAACGCTCTTCCACCTGCGAGGTTCAGGCTTGCCACAGGTCTGGTCGTTGAACCTCGCGACCGGCGAAGACCGCCAACTCACCTTCCACGACGAGAAGGTCGCGATCCTGCGACGCTCGCCGGCAGACGATCGGCTGATCTACGGCATCGACCGTGGCGGCGACGAACGCCAGCAACTGATGCTGCTCGACGGTGACGCCGAGCCTCGCGCGCTGACCGCCAACCCGGCGGTGATCCATGATTTCGGCGGCTGGTCGGCTGACGGCGCGCGCATCGCCTACGCCTCGAACGAGCGCGACGAGGCGCATTTCGACGTCTTCGTGCAGGATGTCGCCACCGGCGCGCGGCAGTGCGTCTATCAGGGCAGCAATATCGTTTCGGTGTCAGGCTTCCGCTCGGACGGCGCGCAATTGGCACTGCTGCACGATCGCGGCTACGGCGACATGTCGCTGCTGCTGCTCGATCTCGCCTCCGGCGAGGCGCGTGAGATAGCCCGGCCGGCGAACTGGCAGAGCGTGCGCTGGGTCAGTGGCGGCACCGATCTGATGGCGCTGACCGATCTCGACAGCAACTGGTTGCGGCTGGTGCGGATCGACCCGGCAACCGGTGGCTATACTGTCGTATATGCGACACCGGATCGCGACGTAGACGCCTGGTCGCTGGCCTCGGATACGCAGACGCTGGCAACAGTCGAGAACGATCGCGGTTACGCCGTGCTGCGCATTGGACCGGCGGGCGGTGAGCGCGCGATTGTCACCGGCTTGCCGCGCGGTGTGGTCAACGATCTTGCCTGGTCGGCCGACAACACCGCCCTGGCATTCAGTGCCGCCGCGCCGACAGAACCACCGTCGCTTTGGCTCTGGCGTGACGGCGCAGCGCGCTGCGTATGGCGCCCCGACCCGGACGAGTTCGTCGATCTCCAATTGGTCGAATGGGAAAGCTTCGACGGCACGCGCATTCCGGGCTGGCTTGCATTGCCTCTCCGCGGCGAGCCGCCGTATCCGGCGGTGATCTGGGTCCACGGCGGCCCGGTCGGCCAGACGCGGCCGAATTTCCGCCCGGACATCCAGATGTTGCTGGCGCAAGGCTTCGCTGTCCTGATGCCGAACGTGCGCGGCAGCTCCGGCTACGGCCGCGCCTATACCGAAAGCGACGACGTCGAGAAGCGGCTCGACAGCGTCACCGACCTGGCGCACGGCCGGCATTGGCTTGCGGCGCATCCGGCGATCGATGCCGAGCGCATCGGCATCATGGGCCAGTCGTACGGCGGCTTCATGGTGATGTCGGCGATCACCGAGCACCCCGAACTGTGGCGGGCCGCGGTGAATTACTATGGCATCGCCGATTTCGTCACCCTGCTGGAGGCAACAGGGCCGTGGCGCCGCAACCATCGCGCGGCGGAGTATGGCGACGACACGGAATTGTTCGCACGCATCTCGCCGATCCATCGCATCGATCGCGTCCGCATGCCGCTGCTGGTGGCACACGGCACGCGTGATCCGCGCGTGCCGTTCGGCGAAAGCGAGCAAATCGTCACCGCGTTGCAGGAACGCCAGCAGAAAGTTTCATTCGAAACCTTCGACTATGCCGGCCACGGCTTCATCCGCCCAGACGATCGTCGGCGGATCTACTCGGCGGTGGCTCAATTCTTCCGCCAACATCTGTAAGCGGAGCACTCCATGTATCTGTCGACACGCAACCATCGCGTCCTGATCATGGGACGCAACGGCGCGGTGGGCGCCAATCATCCGCTGGCAACCCAGGCCGGGCTCGACGCGCTGCGCGCCGGCGGCAATGCGGTCGATGCGTCGGTGGCGATTTCGCTGACGCTCGGTGTGGTCGAACCCGGCATGTCAGGGCTCGGCGGCGATGGGTTCTATCAGCTCTATACCGCGAAGGACGGCGTGGCGCGCTGCTACAACGCGACCGGTGGCGCGCCGTTTGCCGCGACGCCCGAGCGGTTCCGAGCCGGCGGCATTGCGGTGCGTGGCCCGCATAGCGTGTCCACACCTGGGCTGCTCGCCGGTGTCGGTGCGATGCACAAAGCGCACGGCAGCATGCCATGGGCGAAGCTCTGCGCCCCGGCGATCGAGCGGGCGCGCGATGGCTACGGCGTCACCCACATCCACCGCACCTCCGCGCTCGACGTACGGCAGTTTCTCGAAGCGGACGCGCGGTCGCGCGCGGTGTTCCTCGGCGATTTACAACTCGGCGCGCTCGTCCGTCAGCCGGATCTGGCACGCACGCTGGAGGAAATCGCCCAGGACGGAGCCGAGACATTCTATCGCGGCGGGCTGGCGAAGCGTCTCGCCGCCGCGATGCGCGAAGCCGGCGTGCTGGTGCACGAACGCGACCTCGCGGAGTTCCAGCCGCAGGTGCAGGACCCGATCGCGATTTCCTATCGCGGCTTCCGCGTGACACAGACGCCGCCGAACTCGACCGGCTTCACCATGTTGCAGATGCTGAAAATCGTCGAGCGCTTCGACTTCGCCGCGCTCGATCCGGTGCAGCGCATTCATGTGCTCGTCGAAGCAAAGAAGCGCGCGTTCCAGGATCGCGAGCGTTACGGCACCGATCCGCGCTTCGGCGACGTGCCGCTCGATCGGCTGCTGTCGGACGCCTACGCCGATGAATGCGCCGCATCGATTGATCGCACGCGCGCCAGCGATCGCGCGTTGGCCGAACCAGAGGCCGCAGTCGGCGACACCACGTATTTCTGCGTCGTCGATGCCGAGGGCAACGCTGTGTCGGGCATTCAGAGCCTGAATTCCGGCTTTGGTTCCGGCGTGACAGCCGGGGATACCGGCGTGCTGCTGAACAACCGCATGGCGTACTGGCACCTGACGCCGGGGCACGCCAATCGCCTCGCACCTGGCAAGCGCGTGCGGCACACGATGAATGCGCCGATGGTGTTCAAGGACGACGCATTGTGGGCGGTGGAAGGCACGCCCGGCGCCGATAATCAGGTGCAGGTCAATCTTCAGGTGCTGACATCGATGATGGATCTAGGCGCGGATCCGCAGACCGCTCTGGAAGCGCCGCGGTGGACATCGATCCAGCAAGGCCAAGGCGCCAACTGGCCGCACGAAGGTGATGGCCGCCTGACCATCGAGCCCGGGTTCGGCACCGATGTGCTGGCTGGGCTGGAACGTCTGGGACACCGGTTGAATTGCATCGGCGAACTCGAAGGCCCATGCGCGGTGCAGGCGATCCGTATCGGCGCCAACGGCATGCGCATGGCCGGCTCCGATCCACGCCGTGACGGCTGGGCCGGAGCTTACTGAGGGACGCAACATCCCGTGCCGAAGCGCTTCTGGAATTCAGCCTGGACTTTGCTGGGCCTGGCCAATCTGTTCTGGGCCGGCAACATTGTGCTCGGCCGCGCGATGGCCGGGACAGTGCCGCCGATAACACTCGCCTACGTCCGCTGGACCGGCGCGTTCCTGGTCGCCGTCGGTTTCGCGTGGCCATACCTGAAGCAGGATGCGCCCGCGCTGTTGCGGCACTGGCGGCTGATGATACTGCTCGGTGCCACCGGCATCGCGACCTACAACACGATGTCCTACATCGGACTCACGTCCACCACCGCGCTCAACGTGCTGCTGCTGCAATCGGCCGGGCCGCTGATCATCATCATCTGGGCGTTCGCACTGTTCCGCGAGCGTCCGACGCTGTGGCAATCCGCCGGCGTGATGCTGTCGCTTGTCGGCGTTGCAGTGATCGCCGCGCACGGCTCACTGCAGGCACTGCTGCATCTGACACTCAATCGCGGCGATGTCTGGATACTGGTGGCGATGCTGATCTACGGCAGCTATGCCGCGCTGTTCCGCCTGCGTCCCAGCGTGCATCCGCTCAGTTTCCTGGTCACCTGCATGGGCATCGGCTCGATGCTGATCCTGCCGTTCTTCGCGTGGGAGATCGCGCAAGGCGGCCGCATCGTCGGCGGCCTGCCGGCGTGGCTTGCGCTGATGTACATCGCGGTGTTCCCGTCGTTCATCGCCTATCTGTTCTTCAACCGCGGCATCGAGTTGATCGGCGCGGCGCGCGCCGGACAATCATGGCACCTGATGCCGGTGTTCGGTTCGATCCTCGCGGTGCTGTTTCTTGGCGAGACGTTTTATGCCTACCACGCTGCCGGAATTGCATTGATTGCCGCCGGTATCGTGCTGGCGTCGATCAGGGCAGGCGCGCGCCAGACTGTTCCGCCTCGCCTGGCTCCAGGTGTGCGATCAGGCGGATAGGACGCGGCCAGCGACGGCATCCAGCTTTGCCACCAATGCTGGATCGCGCATGTGCGTCGCCGTGATGATCGCGTTGTCCAGCGCGCGGTCGCAGCCTGCCGCACACAATTCGCGCGGCTTGCCGATCTCTGGAACCACGCGCTGTACCAGCGCGCGCGCCTTGTCGGCGTTGTCGAGCAGCACGCGCACCACCACTTCAACCGTGACGTGGTCGTGGTCGGGATGCCAGCAATCGAAGTCGGTCACCATCGCGACGGTGGCGTAATTCAGCTCCGCTTCGCGCGCCAGCTTGGCTTCCGGCATGTTGGTCATGCCGATGACGCTGCAACCCCAGGACCGGTAAAGCTCACTCTCCGCCTTGGTGGAGAATTGCGGCCCCTCCATCACCAGGTAGGTGCCGCCGCGCGTCACCGGCAGATTGAGTGACCTGGCCGCGCTTTCCAGCGCATCGCCGAGGCGCGAGCAAACCGGATGCGCCATCGACACATGCGCCACGATACCCTCGCCGAAAAAGCTCTTCTCGCGCGCGAAGCTGCGGTCGATGAACTGATCGACGATGACGAAGTGTCCGGGCGGCAGCTCCGGCTTCAGGCTGCCGACAGCCGATAGCGAAATCACGTCGGTGACGCCGCTGCGCTTCAGCGCATCGATGTTGGCGCGGTAGTTCAGATGTGTCGGCGACAGCGGATGGCCACGACCGTGGCGCGGCAGGAACACGCACTGCACACCACCAAGACGGCCGAACAGCAGTGCGTCAGACGGCGTGCCCCACGGCGTTCCGACCTGCCGCCAGGTTTTGTCCTCGAGCCCATCGATGTCGTAGATGCCCGAACCGCCGATGACGCCAATGATGGGGGTCACCGTCACGGCCGGCCATGACGCCGACTGGCTGTCACGGCTTCAGTGCACGTCCGCCCAGATCTTGCGCTTCACCGCATAGGTCAGGCCGCTCATGATCACGAAGAACAGTACCCAGCGGATGCCCATCTGCTTGCGCTCGACCATTTCCGGGTTGCCCGCCCAGGTGAGGAAGGTGACCACGTCATGCGACATCTGCTCGATCGTGGCGGGTGTGCCGTCGGCGTAGGTAACCTGCTGGTCGTGCAGCGGCTGCGGCATCGCGATCTGATGGCCCGGGAAGTATTTGTCGTAGTTCATGCCATCCTGCATCTTCATGTCGGCCGGCGGATTGGCGAAGCCGGTGAGAAGGGCATAGACGTAGTCCGCGTGCCCTTCGCGCGCATTGACGATAAGCGACAGGTCGGGGGGCAGCGCGCCGTTGTGCGCGGCTCGCGAAGCCGCCTCGTTCACCCGGACGATGTTCAGGATCGGGTCATACAGTGGATACGGCATCTTGATCTGATCCGCTGGTGTCGCCGGACCGTCCTTGGGACTGCCCTGGTCGTCCAGACCCTTTGGCACCGTGTCACCTGCCGCGATCGCCTTCACCTGATCATTGGTCAGGCCAATGCCGGTCAGGTCGCGATAGTGCAAGTACTCCACCGAATGACACACCGCGCAGACCTCGGAATACACCTGCCAGCCGCGCTGCAGCGATGCCTCGTCATAGGTGCCGAACAAGCCGCCGAAGCTCCAGTTCTGCGCCGGCGGTGTCGGTGCCTCGTCCTGCGCGAACGCGGGTCCGGCGAGCATGGCGGCGATGGCGCCAGCCAGCAGATAACGCAGCGAGCGCATCATGCCTTCTCCATCGGCTTGGCCGTGGCCCCGGCAGGTAACGGACCTCCGCCGCTCAACACGGGTCGGCTGATGCTTTCCGGCAGCGGCAGCGTACGTTCGAACTTGCCGAGTATCGGCAGCACGACAAGCAGGTGTGCGTAGTACCACAAGGTGCCAATACGGCTTAGGATCACCCAGACGCCTTCCGGCTTATGCGCGCCGCACCAGCCGAGGATGATCACCCACACCACCCAGACCAGCAGCAGCCAGCGATACATCGGGCGGAACTTCGCGCTGCGCACCTTGGAGGTGTCGAGCCACGGCAGCGCCAGCAGCAGCAGGATCGAGCCGAACAGCATGCACACGCCCAGCAGCTTGTTCGGCACCGAACGCAGGATCGCGTAGTACGGCAGGAAGTACCATTCGGGCACGATGTCGGGCGGCGTCTGCAGTGGATTGGCCGGGATGAAGTTGTTCGGGTCGCCCAGCATGTTCGGCGCGAAGAACACGATCGCCGCGTAGATGCCCAGGAATACGCACAGTCCAACGCTATCCTTCACCGTGTAGTACGGATGGAACGGCAGCGTGTCCTGCGGCGACTTCACGTCGATGCCAAGCGGATTGTTGGAACCCACGATGTGCAGCGCCGCGACATGCAGGAACACCACGCCCACCAGCACGAAGGGCAGCAGGTAGTGCAGCGAGAAGAACCGGTTGAGCGTCGGATTATCGACACTGAACCCGCCCCACAGCCATGTCACGATGGGATGACCCACGATCGGGAAGGCAGAGAACAGGTTGGTGATGACGGTGGCGCCCCAATAGGACATCTGCCCCCACGGCAGCACGTAACCCATGAACGCCGTGGCCATCATGATCAGCAGGATCACCACGCCGATCATCCACAGCAGTTCGCGCGGGGCTTTATACGAGCCGTAGTACAGGCCGCGGAAGATGTGTATGTACGTGACGATGAAGAACATCGACGCGCCGTTCTGGTGGATATAGCGGATCAGCCAGCCATAGTTCACGTCGCGCATGATGTGCTGCACGGAACCGAATGCGAGCTGCGTGTTGGGCTGGTAGTTCATCGCCAGGAAGATGCCGGTGGCGATCATGATCAGCATGGTGACCATCGCCAGCGCGCCGAAGTTCCAGAAATAGTTGAAGTTCTTCGGCGTCGGGAACGTGCCGTATTCCTTCTGCATCATCGTGAAGATGGGCAGACGGGTGTCGATCCAATTGATCAGCGGGTTGCTGAACTCGCTCTTGTGCTGTTCGGCCATCAGGCAGTCTTCCTTCGTCAGCCGACTTTGACTTTGGTGTCGGACTCGAATGCGTACGGGGGTATGGCGAGATTGGCCGGCGCCGGCCCGTGCCGGACGCGTCCGGACGTGTCGTACTGGCTGCCGTGGCACGGGCAGAACCACCCGCCCCACTCGCCGCGTGGATCGGTCGGCTTGTTGCCCAGCGGCACACAGCCGAGATGCGTGCAGATACCAACCAGCACGATCCACTGGTCATGTCCGGACTTCACGCGGTCTGCGTCGGGCTGCGGCTCGATCAGCTGCGACATCGGCACATTCTCGGCCGACTTGATCTCTTCCGGCGTGCGGTGGCGCACGAATATCGGCTTGCCCTGCCAGAGGATGGTGATGCCCTGGCCGGCGGCGATCGGGGTGAGGTCAACGTCGACGGCCGACAGCGCCAGCACGTCCTGCGACGGGTTCATATAGTCGACGAACGACCAGGCGACGGCTGCAACGCCGATACCTGCGGTCGCTCCGGTGACAAGTTTCAGGAAATCGCGCTTGGTCACATCGCCCGAATGACCATGGGCGACAGCGGCGGCAGACTCAGCCATTATTCCCCCGAACCGTACCAGACTCAGCCGAAGCGGCCGGGGGCACCGGCCGCGCGGGCGCATACTAGGAGCGCGTTCTCACCCCTGCAACTCGCCGCGGCCACCCGCTAACCTGTTGCGGCATCAGGGACAAGCCCCCCATGTCACAATCCGCCATGCCGCCGCACGACAGCCTGAAGACGGCTGCAACCGCCTGGTTCGAATCGTTGCGCGACCGGCTGTGCGAAGCGTTCGAGGCGATCGAGGACGCGCTGCCCGCAGCGTCCCCCGCCGGCCGTTTCGCGCGCACCCAATGGGAGCGTCCTGGCGGTGGCGGCGGGGTGATGAGCGTGATGCGCGGCCGGGTGTTCGAGAAGGTCGGCGTCAACGTCTCCACCGTGATGGGCGAGTTCAGCCCGGAGTTCCGCGCGCAGATCCCGGGGGCGGAGCAGGATCCGCGTTTCTGGGCCAGCGGCATCTCTCTGGTCGCCCATATGTGCAGCCCGCGCGTGCCCGCCGCACACTTCAACACCCGCATGCTGGTGACCACCCGGGGCTGGTTCGGCGGCGGCGGCGACCTGACGCCAATGAAGCTGGACACGCCCGAGGCGGTGGCCGATGCGGCCGACTTCCACGGCGCCTTCAAGGCCGCCTGCGATCGGCACAGCCCCGCCTACTATCCGGAGTTCAAGGCCTGGTGCGACCGCTACTTCTTCCTGCCGCACCGCAACGAACCGCGCGGTGCCGGAGGGATCTTCTACGATCATCACTTCAGCGGCGACGCGGCCGCCGATTTCGCCTTCACCCGCGACGTCGGCGAGGCATTCCTGGCGTCTTTTTCGCGCATCGTGCGCCGGCGCATGGCCGAACCCTGGACGCCGGCCGAACGCGAGCACCAGTTGGCGCGGCGCGGCCGCTACGTCGAGTTCAACCTGTTGTATGACCGCGGCACACTGTTCGGCCTGAAGACCGGCGGCAATACCGAGGCGATCCTGATGAGCCTGCCGCCTGAGGTGAAATGGCCCTAGCCAAAGGGCGCCGCCCGCAAGCTTGCCCTGTGTCCGCAGCATCCCCATAGTCCAGCGCATGACCCAGGTGTATAGGCAGGCCCGAATTACTGGCCCGGCGGCTCGCTGAGCCCCGGGACCATCCGCGCGCCCCGCCCACCCGAAAGCGGCCCAAGCCGCCTGGACACGCCATGAACGACGCCCCCGCCGAACCTGCCCAGCGCGATTACCGCGACACCGTCTTCCTGCCGCAGACCTCGTTCCCGATGCGCGGCGACCTGCCGAAGCGCGAGCCGCAGATCCTGGCACGCTGGGACCAGATGGATCTGTGGTCCCGCCTGCGCGCGGCATCCAAGGGGCGGCCGAAATTCATCCTGCACGACGGCCCGCCATACGCGAACGGGCACATCCATATCGGCACCGCGCTGAACAAGATCCACAAGGACATGGTCAACCGCACCCGCCAGATGGCGGGCTATGACGCCGACTATGTGCCGGGCTGGGACTGCCATGGACTGCCGATCGAGTGGAAGATCGAGGAGCAGTACCGCGAGGCGAAGAAGGACAAGGACGCGGTCCCTGTGCTGCAGTTCCGTGCCGAATGCCGGGCCTATGCGCAGAACTGGTTGGACGTACACATCCAGGAGTTCCGCCGCCTCGGCGTCGAGGGCAACTGGCGCGAACGCTACGCCACGATGGACTTTGGCTCCGAGGCTGCGATCGCGGCCGAGATCTGCAAGTTCCTGATGAACGGCGAGCTGTATCGCGGCCTGCGTCCGGTACTGTGGTCGCCGGTGGAAAAGACCGCGCTGGCCGAGGCCGAGGTCGAATACCACGACCACACCTCGCACACCGTGTGGGTGCGCTTCCCGGTGGTGCAGGCGTCGAAACCGGAATTGCGCGGCGCGTCGCTGGTGATCTGGACCACCACGCCATGGACCATGCCAGGCAACCGCGCGATCGCTGGGGGCGAGACGTTCGACTATGCGGTGCTGCACGTCGATAGCGTGGAAGCGGATTCGCGCGCGCGTGTCGGCGAGAAGCTCGTGGTCGCATTGGAATTGCTGCCGCAGTTCGTCAAGGACATCGGCATCGCCACGCACCACCTGGTGCACGTGCGGAAGGGCGCGGAGCTTGTCGGCACGGTGTGTTCGCACCCGTTGCGCGGCCGTGGCTACGACTTCGATGTTCCGGTGTTCCTCGGCGATTTCGTCACCACCGAGGCCGGCACCGGCCTGGTGCACATCGCACCGAACGCCGGGGCGGACGACTTCGAACTCGGTCGACAACATGATTTGGAAGTGGCGGACACCGTCGGTGACGACGGCACGTTCAACGCGTGGGTGCCGCTGTTCGCCGGGCTGCATGTTTACAAGGCGCACGACCAGGTCGCCGCCGCGCTTGACGAAGCGGGCGGCCTGCTCGGACGCGGCAAACTGGTGCACTCGTATCCGCACTCCTGGCGCTCGAAGGCACCGCTGATCTTCCGCGCCACGCCGAACTGGTTCATCCGGCTCGACGGGCCGGATCGCATCCGCGCGAAGGCGCTCGACGCGATCGCCAAGACGCATTTCGTGCCGGAGGCTGGGCGCAACCGTCTGGGCTCGATGGTCGCCGGCCGGCCCGACTGGTGCATCAGCCGCCAGCGCGCCTGGGGAGTGCCTATAGCGGTGTTCGTCGATCGCCGCACCGGCGAGCCGCTGCGCGATCCCGCGGTGGTCGAGCGTATCGTGGCCGCCTTCAAGACCGAAGGCGCCGACAGTTGGTACTCGTCGCCGCCGTCACGCTTCCTCGGCAACGACCACAATCCGGACGACTACGAGCAGGTGAAGGACATTGTCGATGTCTGGTTCGAGGCCGGATCGACGCATGCGTTTGTACTTGAAGCGCGTGGCATGCCATGGCCTGCGGACCTGTATCTCGAAGGCTCCGACCAGCATCGCGGCTGGTTCCAATCATCGTTGCTGGAAGCCGTCGGCACGCGTGGCGTGGCGCCGTTCAAGGCGGTGCTGACCGATGGCTTCGTGATGGACGAACAGGGACGCAAGATGTCGAAGTCCCTGGGCAACGTCACCGCACCGCAGGAGGTCGCCGACAAGTACGGCGTCGATATCCTCCGGCTCTGGGTGATGATGTCGGATACGTCCGAAGATCTGCGCATCGGGCCGGAGATCTTGAAACAGCAGGTCGAGCTGTACCGCCGGCTGCGCAACACGCTGCGATGGCTGCTCGGCAGCCTCGCTGGCTTCGAGGACGGCGAACGAGTCGCGTATGCCGAAATGCCGGAGCTGGAGAAGTGGGTGCTGCACCGGCTGACCGAGCTGGATGCACGCATCAAGTCGTCGGTGCGGAGCTATGACTGGACCGGCGTCTATCCCGAACTGCACAACTTCTGTGCCACCGACCTCTCGGCGTTCTACTTCGACGTCCGCAAGGACGCGATCTATTGCGATCGGCCCGACTCGCTGCGGCGTCGCGCCGCGCGCACCGTGCTCGACCATCTGCATCGTTGTCTGTGCACCTGGCTGGCGCCCGTGCTGTGCTTCACCGCGGAAGAGGCGTGGTGCGCGCGGTTCGGCGAAGCGGACAGCGTGCACCTGCAACTGTTCCCCGACTTGCCGGCGGAATGGCACGATGACGCGCTGGCGGCACGATGGGAAACGATACGCACGATCCGCCGGCGCATCACTGTGCCGATCGAGGAGGCGCGGCGGGCCAACACTCTTGGTTCGTCATTGCAGGCGAGTGTCGTGCTGCCGCTGAAGCCCGAACACGAGTTGCTGCTCACCGAGGAGCAGTGGGCGGAGATCGCCATCGTGTCGGATGTGCAGATCGCGCCGGATCCGGATGAGCCGATGGCGAGCGTCAGCACCGCACCCGGCAACAAGTGCGCGCGCTGCTGGCGCGTGCTGCCGGAAGTGGGCCGGCAGGCCGCGCATCCGGCACTGTGTGAGCGCTGCACCGACGCGGTGGAGTTGGGGCTGGTTTGCCGGGCGGAATGACACGCAGTCGTCTGCCGTTGCTCGGCCTGATTGCCGCCGTCGTGGTGCTGGCCGCGGATCAGGCCAGCAAGTGGTGGATCCTCAACGGACTGAAACTGCCGGAAGTGGGTCAGGTCGTCGTCCTGCCGATACTGAAGTTCACCTTCGTCGAAAATCGCGGCGTGACCTTCGGACTGCTGAATGGTTTGGGACCGTACAGTTACCTGGCGTTGGCCGGGGTCGCGTTCGCCGTGGTCGTTGGCCTCGGCATCTGGCTGCGGCGGGCCGAGTCGTGGATTGTGGCTGTGTCGCTCGGTGCCATTGTCGGCGGTGCGATCAGCAATGTCATCGATCGGCTGCGCTTCGGCTGGGTTGTGGATTTCATCAATGCTGATATCGGCTTTTGGCCTTACGTGTTCAATTTGGCGGACGCGGCCATCGTTTGTGGCGTCGCCGCGCTCTTGCTCGACAGCCTGTTCACCCGGCCGCATGAGCAACGTTCGTCGGAAGGCTGACATTCTTGCGATATGACTCGGTCTGCGGCTAATAATCCGCCGATGATGCCCGCGCTAAAGAACCGCATCACGAACCTTTCGCTGGCTGGCTGCGTGATCGCGCTGGCCGGATGCACCGGCGATGACCTGAGCCGTAATCTGGGGATGGTGCGCGACGCGCCGGATGAGTTCACGGTCACAACGCGCGCGCCACTGGCAATGCCACCCAGCTTCTCTTTGCCGCCGCCGCGTCCCGGTACCTCGCGGCCGCAGGAGCAGTCGGAGCGCGCCAAAGCCGAGGAAGCACTGGTGCCGCAGATGGCACTCACGCCGCCGGAAACCGGCGCCAGCCCCGGACAGCAGGCGCTGGTGCAGCAAGCCGGTCCGCAGCCCACGCAGGATATCCGGTCGGAAGTGGACCAGGAGGCAGCCAAGGCGCGCGCTCAGTCGAGCGGTGGGTTCTTCAGCAGCCTGATGTTCTGGCGGCCAACCCCGCAACCCGGAATTGTTGTCGATCCCAGCAAGGAATCGCAACGGCTGAGGGAGAATTCCGCACTCGGACAGAGCCAGGACACCGGCGACACGCCGATCGAGCAGCCGAAGAAGAAGGGCCTGCTGGAAGGGCTGTTCTAGCTGCTGGCGGATGATCAAGCGCTCGTCCTGTTCTCCGGCGGGCAGGACAGCACGACCTGTCTCGCCTGGGCGCTGGCACGTTATCCGCACGTCGAAACAGTGGGTTTCGCTTACGGCCAGCGGCATGCGGTCGAACTCGAATGCCGGGCGCCGATACGCGCCGCATTGGACGCACGGCGGCCCGGGCGGCTCGGAGCTGACCACACCATTGATCTCGCGGTCACGCTGTCCGGTCTCGGCGCCACCGCGCTCACCAGCGACTCGGCGATTGCGATGACCGCGGAAGGTCTCCCCAATACCTTCGTGCCCGGACGCAACCTGCTGTTCTTCACCTGCGCCGCCGCTCTCGCATATCGCCGCGGACTGCGCCGGATCGTGGCCGGCATGTGCGAGACCGATTACTCGGGCTATCCGGACTGCCGCGACGACACCATCAAGGCGATGCAGCTCGCGCTCAACCTTGGCATGCAGCGCCGCTTCGTGCTGGAGACGCCGCTGATGTGGCGCGACAAGGCGGCAACCTGGCAGCTGGCGCAGTCGCTCGGCGGTGATGCGCTTGTCGAACTGATCCGGGTCGCGACGCACTCTTGCTACCTGGGCGATCGCAGCACACAGCACGACTGGGGGTTCGGCTGCGGCAGCTGTCCGGCGTGCGAACTGCGGGCGTCCGGATGGCAGCGCTGGCGTGCCGGCACCGGCTCGGCTTCAATCGCTGCTCCACCGCCGCCAGGAGAGAGCGCATGAAGTTCGTAATCGCCGCCGCCGTGCTGACCGCCGTGCTCGCCACATCCGCGCAGGCGCAGCGGGGTGTTACGCTCGAAGCGCGCACGGCTGGTGATCTCGCCGATCTGTGCAGCGCGAATCCCAAGGACGATCGCGGTGACGCAAAGATCAACTTCTGCCACGGCTATGCGCAGGGAGTGATCATATCGGCCCTGCGTAACAATGAGGGCAAAAAGCCGTTCTGCTTCCCCTCGCCGGCGCCGACGCGCACCGCCACGATGAATGAGTTCGTCGCCTGGGTGAAGGCAATGCCGGATCATCGTTCGCCAAGCGCGGTGGACGGCCTGTTGCGCTTTCTGGGCGAACGCTTCCCCTGCAAGTGAAATGGGACGCGGCAGCGCGCCGGCGCGGCCTTGTCGTATCGGCCCTCGGCATCACTCAGACGCTCGCCTGGGGTTCAACGTATTACCTGACAGCGGTGTTCGCCGATCCGGTGTCGGCCACACTGCACCTGTCACGTGACTGGTTCTATGGCGTGGTCTCTGCCGCATTGCTGCTGTCCGGACTGCTTGGGCCGCTGGCCGGTCGGATGATCGACCGCTATGGCGGCCGCGACGTGCTGGCGGCAACCAACGTGGTGTTCGCAATCGGGCTGACACTGCTGGCATTTGCCAGCAACGCATTGTGGCTGGCGATTGCCTGGATCGTGCTGGGTATCGGCATGGGCTTCGGCCTGTATGAGGCGGCATTCGCCACCGCGGCGGGCATCTATGGCCGCGAAGCGCGCAACGCGATCACCGGCATCACACTGTTCGCCGGCTTTGCCAGCACCGTCGGCTGGCCGGCCAGCGCCGTGTTTATCGGTCTTTTCGGCTGGCGCGGCGCCTGCCTCGCCTGGGCCGTGCTGCATCTGGTCATCGGTCTACCGATGAACCGCCTGCTGGTGCCGAAAGCCGTGCCCCAGCCGGTGGACCATGGCACGCAGGATCAGGCCCCGTCCGGCGTGCCTTGGACGATGATCGTGCTGGCTCTGGTGTTCGGCGCTACCTGGTTCGTCTCCACCGCGATGGCGGCGCATCTGCCGCGGCTGTTGCAGGCTATGGGCGTGGCGCCGGCGGCGGCGGTGGTTGCCGCGTCTCTGGTCGGGCCGGCGCAGGTTGGCGCGCGCCTCGTCGAGTTCGGGCTCCTTCGCAAACTGTCGCCGCTGATTTCCGCCCGGCTGGCCACCGGGCTGCATCCGGTGGGGGCGATCCTGCTGGCGGCGTTCGGTCCGGTCATGGCGGTGCCATTCGTACTGCTGCATGGCGCCGGCAATGGGCTGCTGACCATCGCGCGCGGCACGCTGCCGCTGACGCTTTTCGGCGCCACGGGCTACGGCCTGCGCACCGGCCTGCTGGCCGCGCCAGCGCGCATTCTGCAAGGCGCCTCGCCGCTGGTGTTCGGCATGCTGCTGGATCGTGCCGGACCGCTCGCCGCTCTGCTGCTGTCCGGCTCGCTGACCGGCGGGTCGCTGCTGGCGATGCTGTGTCTGCGCGCGCCAGAAGGAATGGGCACACCGCAGCCCGCCGTCTCCTCTACCAAATCTTAAGCCGCGCACGGATACGCTGCCGCCCGGAACAACTATCGGTATGAGCGCCATTCCTCCGTTCGATCCAAAACTACTCGGCGCCGCACTCGCGGAAAGCCGGGTGGTCGCAGTGGCAGTCGTCCGCAACGGCGCCATCGTCTTCGCCAACGCCGCCTTCCGCACGATGTTCGATGCGGATGACACGCTGCTGGGCGCACCTTTCGGCAGCCTCGGGGACGGCGCGGACGATGCGCTGTGCGACGCCGCCACGGCGCCGGCGGGTTTCGCAGCCAGGGGCCAGCACGCGGACGGACAGGCCTTCGACCTGGAGCTCACCCTGGAAACCGTCGTGCTCGATGGCGAGCCCGCCGTGCTGGCATTCGCCGCCGATATCACTGGGCAGCATCGTTCCGACCAACGTCTCGCCTGTCTCGCCTACACTGATGAGCTGACCGGCCTGCCGAACCGCGCCCTGTTCGCCGATCGGCTACAGCAGGCGCTGCTGGCGGCCAAGCGTGGCGGTGGTGTGTTCGGCGTCCTGATGATCGATCTCGACGGCTTCAAGGCGGTGAACGACCGGTTCGGACACGCCGCGGGGGACCTCGTGCTGTGCACGGTGGGGCAGCGGTTCGAGGGCGCCATTCGGCAAAGCGATACGCTGGCGCGGCTCGGCGGTGATGAGTTTGCGGTGATCCTGTCCCGGCTGGACTGCAGCGCGACCGCGACACGGGTCGCGGAGCGGCTGATCGTCACGCTGGAAGCGCCGTTTGAGCTTCGCGGCCAACTGGTCACGATCGGCGCCAGCGTCGGCATCGCGACGTATCCCAATCATGCCTCGTCGGCTGATCTGCTGCTGGCGGCGGCGGATGCCGCGATGTATCAGGCGAAGCAGGCTGGGTCCGGCCGGATCGAGTTCGCCGAGCAGGTCACGGGATCGGTGGTGGCGCTGCTGCCGCTGCGATGGAGTGCGGCCCACGCGGTGGGAGTGCGTGCCATCGATGACCAGCATTACCATATGGCGCAACTGATCGATGCGGTGTCCGTTGCGTTGAAGGACGCCGCCGAGCCGGACGACATCGCCGCGCAACTGAACGAGTTGATCAGCTTCACCGAATTCCATTTCGCCAGCGAGGAGCGGCTGATGGCGGCGCATCATGTCGCCAACGCGGCGCCGCACCGCGATGCGCATCGGCGGCTCCTCGAAGACATCCGCAACCTGCGTCTCGACCGCGATCTGCCGAGCGTCAGTCTGGTCCTGCGCTATTTGCAGGAGTGGTTGGTGCGGCATGTCGACGGACTCGACAAGGAGCTGGGCCAGGCGCTGATGGCGAAGGGCACCAGCTAACGGTCGCTCTTGCCGTAAGGAAGGTCCATTGCAATTGGCATGATGGACCTGCCGCGTATCGGCTATATCGGTGTCGGCCCGGCGGTAGGTGGTCCCGGCAGCATCGGCACGAAGATACGGAACCTGCCATGAAACAGATCTTGCAAGGCGGCGGCACGAGTTGGGGCGTGATGGCGTTCGAGTTCTTCACGCCGGGACTGAGCGCGGTGCTGGCCGCCGCCGGCGCGGAGTTCGTGTTCCTCGACATGGAGCACAGCGGCGCCGGCATCGACACCATCAAGGCGCAATGTGCATTCGCGCGCGCCGCCGGCATCACACCGCTGGTTCGGGTGCCGTATTGCGAGCGCCATCTGGTGACCGTGACGCTCGACGCTGGCGCCGCGGGCATCATGGTGCCGATGCTGGAGACAGCAGAGCAGGCGCAGGCGTTCGTTTCATGGTGCCGCTATCGGCCCGAGGGTACGCGCGGCCTGGCTTTCGGCGTCGCCGCGCACGATGCTTACCGCGTGCAGCCGGTGCCGCAGGCGATGGCTGCGGCGAATGCATCGGTGCTCACGATACCGCTGATCGAATTGGCGCGCGGCATCGACAACGCGGATGCGATCCTTGCTGTGCCGGGCATCGATCTTCCGTGGCTCGGCCACTACGATCTGTCCGACAGCCTGGGCTGCGTCGGCGATTTCGCCGACCAGCGGTATCTCGGCGCGGAAGCAAGGCTGATCGCATCGGCTAAGCGTGCCGGCAAGCCGCTCGGCCGTCTCGTCGGCACTGCCGCCGGCGCGCGTGCCGCGGTGGCGCAAGGCTTCCGCTGCATCTGTCTCGGCACCGATGTCAGTCTGCTGCGCGACGCGCTGTCAGGCGCGCTTACGGAAGCCAAACGATAAGCTGCTCCCTAGGGAACCAAACACAACAACGCCCGACGCAATCTGCGGGTCGGCGCAATACAGTGCCATGGCCGGACTTGCCGGCCCGGCCGCCAGGGTTTTCCCAACCCACAGTTCGGGACTGCCGGATTCTAAGGTGAGCGAATTTCCGGCAACAAGCCGACGACATCGAGCGCCGAAATGACAAAGTCGGCCGCCGAGATGATCCTCGCATCGGTCGCCGAAACCAAATGCAGGCTGACGTATACGTGGTCGAGACCGACCGCATAGGTGCCGGTCACGACCGCGGCGGCGTGGGGCGGCGGCATGATGGAACGGCGTTCTCGCGAGAGCAGAAACTCACCTTCCTTGCGGTTGAAGCTGACAGCATTGCGAAGCCGCATCTCTGTCGTCATGTGGCCATCTTGTACCAATCGAGTACGCACCATCTCAGCCACGATATTGCCAAGTGGCGAGCTCGTATCGACATTCTTGACATTCGCGATCGAAGTCACAACCAGCGGTGCGTCCGCCTGCACATCAGGCGCGCCCGCAAGCAGAAGATCGACCGCACGATATGTGAGACCGCCCAGGTTGTGACTGACATAAGGCGAAGGCCCTGTTGTCACGCTGCTTTCGGCTGGGGTGTTGCGATCTGGATAACATCCAGTCAACGCGAGAACGACTGCGACAGCGATGCTGCCCAGGACCGACCTCATGATGTCGAATCCCTTGCCATGGTTAATAGCGAAGTAAGCGGGCGGCCAACGGAGCCTGTGTCGTCCACGATGCGATGGGACGCAGGCTCGTAGCCTTCGCGTAGAGCGGAATGTCCGGCGCGCGAACATAGACCGGTTCTTGAACCTTCATGAGTACACGATCATTGGTCACGACGCTTGCTTCCCACACGGCTTCGGCGTTCATCGTGGGTGTGGCGGCAACGACCAGATCGAGAAGCGCTCCCATTCCGAGCGCGGTGAATGAGGCGGCGTCTGCTGCGACCCAAGTGGACATCGGTTGCGAGGCGCCGATGACAATCCCAGGAATTGCCGCGACCGCGGCCAGCGTGCCCACTAGACCAGGAGGTTTGTCTCGCGGACCCCAGCGAACAAAATTGACATCCAGGTTCACCACCGTCGCGCCGATCGGAGTCTTCGCGACGTCCACCCCGGTATCCAGGAGGTCGGATTCCAGTCGAGCGGCAATCTGCTGTACAAAGGCCGAGTTCAGGCGCTTGCTGGTGGATGAACACCGGCCGTATCGGCAAATTCGTAATAGTGCCCGGCTCAGGCGGCGCGGCCAAAAGTCCTGATGTCATCAGGCTCGAGGCGATTTGGTCTCCGACGTCATTCCAATCGCGCACTGTGTTTTCGCTGCTTTGAGACGCGGGTGCCTTCAGCGTAACCGCTGGCTGGTTGCAGCCCGCCAGCAGCCCGAAAATGGCCGCGGCGAACAACTTGCTATTAGGTCGCATTGTAGGCCTCAAGACGAAGTGCCCTCGCAGACGCACGAAGCCAAGCGATCGAACCGCACGTGGGGCTTTCGTGCCGAGCTACCTGCTGGGATTTTGCGCTGTTGCCATGACATGCATGCCAATCGAGGTTTTGGCATCTTCAACGCACTCGTGTGGCCCCTATTTCGCTACGATGCTCGCAGACAAAGATGAAGATTCAGTGGATGCTGCGTCGCCTCATGCCCTGACAGCGGTTAACGAGATGACAGCCTCTCGCGCCGAGTATGAGCGGCCATGGGTCGTGTCGCGGGCTGTGCTGCCCTGCTGATGCTTGTCACCAGTTGTGGCTACGATCGTGTCGGCGACGTGAACATGACAGCACTCGACTGTCGTCATCGCGACAGAGATGTCTGCCAATTGCTCACTTCGATCAGCCAGAAGCGGGTTTCGCAGAATGGTTCCGCGGAATCCCATGCGAAACAGGTGGAACTCGACGTGAGCGCCATGCTCGGTGGCACGAATCGCTAGCATCACGCCCGCGTATCTACTCGCAGTGCGTGGGTCTCGATCTGCCCGCCGACCTCGCTGCTGTCGCTGCGGCTGGAGCGGATGTTTGATCGCGGCGTCAGTAGGTCGGATAGGTCCGTGGCCAAGTGATCTCGTTCGGCGGCCCCGGCGGATCCGGCGGGCCCTTCTTGCCGCACGCCGCCATCGTCAGCAGCAACGCCACCAGCAGTGCGCGGATCATGCCAGCACCGCTTGCCAGCGTACCGCCTCGCGCGCGACATTCGCCGGCGCGGTGCCGCCGAAGCTGGTGCGCGATGCCACCGATGCGTCCACCGTCAGCACCGCGAATATGTCGGTGGTGATGCGCGGCTCGACAGATTGCATGTCGTCGAGTGTCAGGCCGGAAAGGTCCACGCCCTTCGCTTCGGCCATCGCCACGAGCCGCCCGGTGGCGTGATGCGCATCGCGGAACGGCAATTTCAACACGCGCACCAGCCAGTCCGCGAGATCGGTCGCGGTAGCAAAGCCCGAGCCGGCGAGTTCGCGCATCCGTGCCAGGTCCGGTGTCATGTCGCGCACCATGCCGGCGATCGCGGCGAGCGACAGCGCCCAGGCTTCGGCGGCGTCGAACACCGGTTCCTTGTCCTCCTGCATGTCTTTCGCATAGGCGAGCGGCAGGCCCTTCAGCACGGTCAGTAAGCCGACCAGCGCGCCGGTTATGCGGCCGGTCTTGGCGCGCGCGAGTTCGGCGGCATCCGGATTGCGCTTCTGCGGCATGATCGAGCTGCCGGTGGTGAACGCGTCGCTCAGCCGGATGAAGCGCCACGGCGCCGAGCACCAGATGATGATCTCCTCGGCGAAGCGCGACAGATGCATCGCCGAGATCGCCGCCGCGGCGAGGAATTCCAACGCGAAGTCGCGATCCGACACCGCATCGAGCGAATTGGCGCACGGGCGATCGAAACCGAGCGCCTTGGCGGTGGTGTGTCGATCGATCGGGAACGACGTGCCGGCCAGCGCGGCGCTGCCCAGCGGGCATTCGTTCAGCCGCCGCCGGCAATCGGCCAGGCGGCCGCGGTCGCGCTCCAGCATCTCGACATAGGCCAGCAGATGATGCCCAAAGGTCACCGGCTGCGCGGTCTGCAAATGAGTGAAGCCGGGCATGGGGTCGGCCGCGTACGCCGCGGCACGCTCGGCCAATGCGCGCATCACGTCGGTGACCTGTTCGCCGAGCCCGTCGATCGCATCGCGTACCCACAGGCGAAAATCGGTCGCCACCTGGTCGTTGCGGCTGCGGCCGGTATGCAGCCGGCGCCCGGCCTCGCCGATACGCTCGGTCAGCCGCGCCTCGATGTTCATGTGAATGTCTTCCAGCGCCGCGTCGAACGGGAAGCGGCCGGTCTCGATCTCGTGCGCAATAGACGCTAGACCCGAGCCGATGGCCTGCTCATCTTGTGCGCTGATGACGCCAACCTTTGCCAGCATCGCGGCGTGTGCCAGCGAACCGCGGATATCCTGCCGCCACAGTTTCTGGTCGAAGCCGATAGAAGCGTTGATCTCCTGCATCACCACCGAGGGACCGGCCGCGAAGCGTCCGCCCCATTGCGGGTTCGCGGCTTCGTTGCGGCGATCTGGTGTCTCGCTCAAAGGAGGACTTCCGTGCTGTTGATCAAGCGCCGTGGCGTGCTCGCGGCGGGCGGGACCCTAGCCGCCACCCTGATCGCGCGCAAACCGCGCGCCGAGGATCTGGACGACCTGGCGAGCACGTTGAAACCGGTCGATCCGCCGATGGCGCCGCCCGACATCACGTTCACCACGGCGGATGGCAGCGAGCATCGCCTGACCGAGTTTCGCGGCCACGGCATGGTGATCAACCTGTGGGCGACGTGGTGTGCGCCGTGCGTCGAGGAGATGCCGTCGCTCGCGGCGCTGTCGAAGACTCTGGCGCCGGACGACATCGCCGTGCTGCCGCTGTCGTCGGATCGCGGTGGTGCCAAAACGGTGCAGGGCTATTTCCAGGAGCATGACATCACTGGCTTGCCGGTGCTGCTGGATCCGCGCAGCGCCGCGGCGCACGCGTGGCACGTGCGCGGCATCCCGGCAAGCTTCGTGATCGACAAGCAGGGGCGCGAAGTGGCGCGGATGGATGGTGCCGCCGACTGGTCCACAGCGGCGGCCGCGGCGCTGATCCGCAAGCTCGTGGCTGGCTAGGTGCTTATTTTGAGTATGGCGAGTGCCGCGAGCCCGCACCCGTATGTCAGCAGCGTCGCCATGATGCCCACATGTCACGTTCCGCAAGCAACGTCGTGTCTGATGCAGGCAAGATGCGAAGCGCCCGTCAACCGCGATCCAGTTCGCTGAGCACGGTGTTCTCGGTTAGAATCTGCGGCAGTACGGATGGTTGGCCGTGTGGCGGATAGTACACATACAACGGCACGCCCTCGCGGCCGTTTGCGCGTAGATAGTCGGTGATCTGCGGATCCTGGCGCGTCCAATCACCCTTCAAGTAAGTCACGTGCCGATCGGCAAAGGCCTGGCGCACCGCATTGGTGTCGATCGCGACGCGTTCGTTCACCAGACAGGTCACGCACCACGCAGCGGTCATATCGACGAACACCGGGCGACCTTCGGCGCGCAGCGATGCGAGACGCGTGGCGCTGAACGGTTCGGCGCCGGGGCCCAGCAGCGCAGACGATGCGTCGGCTGACGGAACAATTCCGCTGAGTATCGTCAGTGCCGCGAGCAACGCCGCGGCTGCGGCGGTCTGGCCGATGCGGCGGCCGCGGCCGGACGCGGACTGGGCGATCCCCAACACCCATCCGGCGAACCCAAGCAGGACCAAGTCCAGCCGTGGTGGCAAGTACGCCGGACGAACCGGACTCCTGGCTGATCACCCACACGAGCCAGGCGCTCGCGGCATACATCGGGAATGCCAGCGCCTGGCGCAGTATCTCCATCCAGCGCCCGGGCTTCGGCGTCGCATGGCGCAGCGGCGGAATCGTTGCCAGCACCGCATAGGGCGCCGCCAAGCCAAGACCCATCGCCAGGAATACCAGCAATGTGACGCCGGGCGGCGCGGCAAGGCCGGCGGCGATCGCCACGCCCATGAACGGAGCGGTGCAGGGCGTGGCGACGACGACGGCAAGCAGGCCGGTGAAGAAGCTGCCGAGATGGCCCGAGCGCGCCGCCAATCCCTGACCGGTGTGCATCAGACCAGAGCCGACGTCGAACACGCCGGACAGGTTCAGCCCGATGGCGAACAGCAGCCACGCCATGGCGGCGACGAACACCGGCGACTGGAACTGGAACCCCCACCCAGCGGCGCTGCCCGCGGCTCGCGCGCTCAGCAGCACCGCAGCCAGTCCGGCGAACGCGACCAGCACGCCGGCGGTGTAGGCCACGGCCTGCCAGCGCGCGGTTCGGCGCGGCGTGCCGGCCAAAGCCACCATCTTCAGCGCCAGCACCGGGAACACGCATGGCATCAGGTTGAGGATCAGCCCTCCGACGAACGCCAGGGCCAGCAACCGCCGCAACGGCAGCGAGGGCGGCGGTGGCGGCACCGCGCCAGGCTGGGCACGCAGCGCCACGTCGGTTTCCATCCCGCTGCGATCGCGCACCGAGAGCACGCCTGACAACCCGGCGTCCGGCTTGAACGACTTTCCTGGATGCAGCGCCAAGATGAACCCGCCCTGCCAGACGGTCAGCGGTTGCGCGGCACTGTCCCGTATCACGCCTGGCGTGTCGGGGATGAACCAGGCATCGACCACGGTCGTTGGCAACAGCTCGGGTCCCTCGACCAGCAGCGTTCCGTCATGACCCAGCACCGCGTGCCAGGGGGACATGCGCGGCAGTTCGCGTGCGAGCGCGGCGAACAGCGGTGCCTGCGCCGACGGCGCACCCGAACCTGGCGGCAGGTCGAACTGGAAGTCGGCTTCCTCCGGCACACAGATGTCGCTGCAGACCAGCCACGCTGCATGCGCCCGGATCACCATCGTGCCGCTGGCGGGCGGTGTCAGCGTCACCGGCAGCAGGACGTCACCGGTATAGGCGTAGGTCATCAGTGAACCCTCGGCGATGCGCCGAGGCACCGGCCAGTCAATCGCGCCCGCACTGCCGCCGTTGGGCAGTGTCAGGTCGAGCTCGACCGGCACGCCCGCGTCGCCCGGATTTTTCCAGTAGGTGTGCCAACCGGCTGCCAGTTGCAGGCGCAGGCCGATACGGAACGGCTTGCCCGGAGCATATGTGTCGGTGTCGGACACCAGCGCGGCCGTGTCGCGCTTGCTGACCACAGGCGCGCTCTCCAATGCGCCGGCCGCATGCGGCCAGGCAAGCAGGGCAATCAGCAAGGCGGTCAGCAGCCGAGGCATCGATTTTCCCGTGCGGCGCAATCCGTGCGCATATGGGGCACAATGCCCGACTCGGCCAGAACTTTGCCCGAATTGCCCATTGTCGAAGCGCTGCCGGCGCTGCTGGGCAGGCTGGCCGGGGGCGGCAACGCCGTCCTGGTGGCGCCGCCGGGCGCCGGCAAGACCACATTGGTGCCGCTGACGCTGCTTGATGCGGCATGGCGCGGCGACGGCAGTATCCTGGTGCTCGAACCGCGGCGGCTGGCCACCCGGGCCGCCGCGGCGCGCATGGCGTCGCTGCTCGGCGAGCCAATCGGCGCCCGGGCTGGATTCCGTACCCGGCTCGATGCCGCGGTGTCGCCGACGACGCGCATCGAGGTGGTAACCGAGGGCCTGCTGGTTCGCCGCCTGCAATCCGATCCGGCGCTGGACGGCGTCGCCGTGGTGCTGCTGGACGAAGTGCACGAGCGGTCGCTCGAATCGGATCTCGCACTCGCGCTGTGCCTCGATCTGCAACGCGTGCTGCGGCCGGAACTTCGGCTGGTGGCGATGTCGGCCACCGCGGAGGGAGCGCGGCTAGCCGAGCTGATGGCGGCCGAGGTGATCGAAAGTGCCGGACGGATGTTTCCGGTGGAGGTCAGCCACGCCGCGCGCGACATTGCCGGCCCGCGCGACCTGCCCGAGGCGATGGCCGGGGCGGTGCGTGCCGCCCTGTCGCGACATCGGGGTGACATCCTCGGCTTCTTGCCCGGAATGGCAGAAATCCGCCGTACCCAGGCAGCACTGGAGAACTGCGGCGTAGCGGTGCTGCCGCTGCATGGCGAGCTGCCGCCTTCCGAGCAGGACCTCGCGCTCCGGCCGACAGACGGACGGCGTGTCGTGCTGGCGACCTCGATCGCTGAAACCTCGCTCACCGTGCCGGGCGTGCGGATCGTGATCGACGGTGGCTGGCGACGCTCGCCAAGGCTCGACAGCGCCACCGGGCTGACCCGGCTCGCCACGCTCCGCATCTCGCGCGCCGCCGCGGAACAGCGTGCCGGGCGGGCTGGCCGCGAGTCACCGGGCGTCGCGATCAGGCTTTGGAGCACGGCACTCCATCGCGGCCTGCCGGCATACGATCGGCCGGAGATCCTCGAGGCCGAACTCTCCGGACTGGCCCTGGACTGCGCTGCCTGGGGCACGCCGCCCGGCGAACTGGCGTTTCTCGATCAGCCCCCGGCGGGCGCGCTGTCCGCCGCGAAAGACCTGCTGGCGCTGCTCGGTGCGCTGGATACAGCGGGGCGCATCACGGAAGCCGGGCGCCGGATGACCGGGCTCGGGGCCCATCCGCGGTTGGCGGCGATGATGCTTGCGGTGCGGAACCCTGCGGAGGCGTCGCTCGCCGCGGACATCGCCGCGCTGCTGGAAGAGCGCGATCCGCTGCGCGCGCCAGACGCGCCAGCCGATATCGCCCTGAGGCTTAGCGCCATCGCCGATGGCGCTCCGGCGGCGGATCGCGGCGCCCTGGCTCGCATCCGGCGCGTTGCCGGCCAATACCGCAGGCGGTTGCGGACCAATGCACCGCCGGTTGGTGATCCGGGCCGTTTGTTGGCCGCAGCGTTTCCCGACCGAATCGCGCAGCGGCGTGGCGAGCCAGGAAGTTTCCGTCTGACTGGCGGCGGCGGCGCGCGCCTGCCCCGCACGGATGCGCTGGCCAACGCGCCGTTGCTGGCTGTCGGCGCGCTGGAACTGAAGGCGGCGGCACGCATCAAGCTGGCTGCGCCATTGGATCCCGCCGTGCTGCCGGCAGAACGCATCACCGAGCAGGTGGAGACCGGCTTCGACGCGGTATCTGGCGCCGTGCTCGCGCGCCGGCGGCGGCGCTTCGGCGCGCTCGTGTTGAGCGACCGGACCGAGCCGGTGGAACCCTCGGCGGTGAGCTCGCTGTTGGCGCGCGCGGTGGCCGGGCAGGCGTTACTGCCGCTGCCCTGGACCGAACAGGCGCGGCAATTCCAGGCACGCGTCGCGCTGGCGCGCCGGCTGGAGCCGGCCGCTTCATGGCCCGATCTGTCCGACGAAAGTCTCGCCGCGGATATCGAGACGTGGCTGGTGCCAAATCTCGCAGGCATGTCCCGTTTGGCGGATCTCGCACGGTTGGACATGCTGTCGATACTGCGGGCGCAATTGCCGTGGGATCTCGCGCGGCGGCTCGACGAATCGCTGCCGGCGCATCTGGCACTGCGGGGTGCCCGCGCGGCGGTCGACTACACTCAACCGGTGCCGGTCGCGTCGGCCAAGGCGCAGGCGTTCTATGGAATGGATGCGACACCGCAACTGGCGGGCGGGCGAGTACCGCTGCGGCTGGCCCTGCTTTCGCCAGCGGGCCGTCCCGTGGCGATCACCGCCGACCTCGCCGGATTCTGGCGCTCGGGTTGGGCCGACGTCCGTCGCGACATGCGGGGACGCTATCCAAAGCATGCGTGGCCGGAAGATCCGTTGCATGAAAGCGCCTGACCAATCTCTGTGGCCACGATTCTTGTTGCAGGCGCGGCGCGGGGCCATGTCCACCGCGATTTATCGGGGAGTCGCCCTTATCATGAGCCTATGGCTCCGGCGTTCGTTCGTTCTGCTCGGCCTGCTGGTCAGCGCTTGTACTGCCTCGCCGTACAGCGCCGCGGCGCGTTCGTCACCGGAAAGTTTTTCGCCACTCGTCAAGCGCGTCCTGCCGTCAGTGGTCAATATCGCCGTGACGGAAACCATCTCGGGCGGCGAAGTGCTGAATGAACTGCCGCCGGAACTGCGTGATACGCCGCTGGGGCGCGAGTTCCGCAAGCGGTTCGGCAATAAGCCGGAACATACGATGGGGGCGGGCTCCGGTTTCATCGTCGACCCGTCCGGCCTGATCGTGACCAACAACCATGTGGTCGGCCACGCCGACAAGATCGTGGTGCTGTTGACCGACGGCACCAGGCTGCCGGCACAGGTCATCGGCAGTGACGAACTCACCGATGTCGCGCTGATCAAGGTCTCGGCGAATGGTCCGCTGCCGGCCGTGCCATTCGGTGATTCCAAGATTGTGGAAGTCGGCGACTGGGTGCTCGCGGCAGGCAATCCGTTCGGACTCGGCGGCACGGTGACAGCGGGCATCATCTCGGCGCGTGGCCGTGACCTCGGTGCCGGACCGTTCGATAACTTCCTGCAGCTCGACGCGCCGATAAATCCGGGTAACTCGGGCGGCCCGATCTTCAATATGGATGGTCAGGTGATCGCCGTCAGCACGGCCATCGTCTCGCCGTCCGGCGGATCCGTCGGTATCGGCTTCGCGACGCCAAGCGAACTGATAATTCCGATCATCGCCCAACTGCGTCAGTCCGGGCACATCGAGCGCGGCTGGCTCGGCGTGTCCGTGCAGGACGGCGACAATGGGGTGAGCGTCGCCGGCGTGGAGAAATCCAGTCCGGCGGCGCATGCGGGCATCCGGCAGGGCGATCTGGTGCTGGCAGTGAATGGCGAGCACATCGACAGCTCGCGTGCACTGATCCGTACCGTCGCGGCGGTGGCGCCTGGCAGCAGTGTGAAGCTGTCGATTCGCCGCCAGGGTCATGACATGGACGTTTCGGTAACCGTCGGCCGGCGTCCCGCGGAACAGCACGGTTAGGGGAGCGAGGATTATGCGGATCCTGGTGGTGGAAGACGACAAGGATGTCGGTGGCTTCGTGATGCGCGGTCTGAAGGAAGCCGGCCACGTTGTCGAACTGTGCGACAACGGCCGCGACGGTCTGTTCATGGCTGCGAGCGAGGCGTTCGACGCGGTCGTGCTCGACCGCATGCTGCCAGGCGGCATCGACGGATTGCGTTTGCTGGAAACACTGCGCGCGCAGAAGAACAGCGTGCCGGTGCTGATCCTCTCCGCGCTGGCCGATGTCGACGAACGCGTGCGCGGATTGAAGGCGGGCGGCGATGACTATCTGACCAAGCCGTTCGCGTTCGCCGAACTGTTGGCGCGGGTCGAGGCGCTGGTGCGCCGCGGCAAGGGTGAAGGTCCGGTGACCAAGCTGGTGGTGGACGATTTGGAGCTCGATCTGCTGTCGCGCCAGGTGAAGCGCGCCGGTCAGAAGATCGATCTGCAGCCGCGCGAGTTCCGTCTGCTCGAATACCTGATGCGGCATGCCGGTCAGGTCGTGACGCGCACCATGCTGCTTGAAGGAGTGTGGGACTACCACTTCGATCCACAGACCAACGTGATCGATGTGCATGTGTCGCGACTCCGGCAGAAGGTGGACAAGCCATTTCCAGCTCCGCTGATCCACACCGTGCGCAACGCTGGCTACATGCTGCGCGCAGAGAGCGCCTAGCCTTCATGGATGGCGCTGCGGGCGAGCGCGGCGGCGCGGGTTATGCCCCCGGCGCCGGCATCGCGCGCCGGTTATCGCCGCCGCCAGACGAGGCCAGAACGGTACGCGCCGCGACACGCCGGCTGCTGCGATCCGCCGGGTTCCGCTTCGCCGCGGTGTATGCGCTGCTCCTGGCGCTCAGTGCCGCCGCGCTGGCGCTGTTCCTGTGGTGGGCGACCGCCGGATTGCTCGACCGGCAGACCGCGGCGTCGATCCAGGCCGATGCGCAGAGCCTGTCGGAACGCTTCAACGCAGGCCAGATCCCTGCGCTCATCCTGACCATTGAAGACCGCCTGACGCAGAACGTCGAAGATGATGCGATCTATCTGCTGGTTGATCCGTCGGGACGGCGGATCGCCGGCAACCTGGAACACTGGCCGCAAGGCGCGCCCCCGGCCAACGGCTGGTACGAGCTGCCGATTGAACGCGCCGGTACCCGCTCGATCGCTTTGATCGAGAGTTTCAGCCTGCCGGCGGGCTACCGGCTGCTGGTTGGCCGCGATGTGAAAGTGCGCGCCCAATTGCGCACATTGCTGACCGACGCATTGCTGTGGGCCTTGCTGGTCGTGCTGTTGATGGCATCGATCGGCGCGCTGGTGGTGCGGAGCCTGTTCCGCAGAACCTTGGCGAATGTCTCGGCCACGGCCACCGCGATCGCCGCCGGCGACTTCACCCAGCGGGTGCGATTGTCGGGCCGCGGCGATGAGTTCGATCAGCTCGCCGAGACGATTAACGATATGCTCGATCGTATCGGCCGGCTGATGGAAGGCGTGCGTGAGGTATCGAACGCAATCGCGCATGATCTGCGCACGCCGATAACCCGCGCGCGTGCGCGTCTCGAGGAAGCGGGACTGCACGCGGGAACCGTGCCGGAACTGCGCGCGGCGGTGGAACGCGCCACAGTCGATCTGGATGGGATCGTGGCCGTGTTCCAGGCACTGCTGCGCATCGCAGAGATCGAGGCCGGCTCGCGCCGTTCGGCATTCGCCAGCGTGGACGTGGCACCGCTGCTGGCCGATGTCGGGGAACTGTATGGCGCGGTGGCTGAGGAGAAAGAGGTAGCGGTGGTGGTCGATGCGCCGAACCATCTGCCCGCCTACGGCGACCGCGAACTGATCCAGCAGGCGGTGGCAAATCTGACCGATAATGCGGTGAAGTTCTCGCCGCCGCACAGCACTGTGCGCCTGACGGCAGTCACCACGGCGGCCGGGGTCGAGATCGCGGTGGCGGACCAGGGCCCCGGCATTCCGGAGGTCGATCGGGAACGTGCTGTGGAACGGTTCTTCCGCGGCGAGTCGGCGCGCAACACGCCGGGCGCGGGTCTCGGATTGGCCCTGGTACAGGCGGTGGCTCAGTTGCACGGCGGCAGCCTTCGATTGAGCGACGCCGGTCCGGGCCTGATCGCCGTGATCACCCTGCCGGGCGGCGACCAGCCATCGGCCGGCGCCTAACCCGCTTGTCATGCCCGCACCACCAACAGGTGAGGCTGTCACCTCCAGTATCGCGGCCATGGCGTTGAGCATTCGCATGACCGGGCTGGCTGGTGGCGTGATCTGTCTCGGGCTGCTCGCCCTGATGCTGGGTGCGGCTCCTGTTTCCGGGCAGCAGCGGCCCCAGCAGGTCACCAGCGACACCCCGGAATACTGCCTGCGCCTGTTCGACCGGGTCAGCGAACTTGTTCGAGTGGTTGAATCGCCGCCGCCGGAGGTCACCTCGCTGTCGAGCGAGGGCCAGAAAATGTGCGATCAGGGCCAGACGCGCGGTGGCATCCTGCGCCTGCGCCGGGCACTCTTGATGCTGACGCAGCAAGGCGAAATCCAATAGCTTAGCGAGCGTCTGCTGCTCACTTGCCCTACCCGCACCTGCGCCGCAGGATGGCCGCATGAGCGAGACTCTGCTCGACATGAAAGGGGCCACCTGTCCCATCCCGGTGCTGCGGGCAAATCGCGCGCTGCGGTCGATGGCGCCAGGAGAACGGCTGCGCGTGCTGGCCACCGACCGTGCCTCGGTCGCCGACTTCCAGGCGTTCTGTCGCGAGACCGGTCATGCACTGCTTGCCTGGTCGGAGGAGAATGGCGTGTTCAGCTTCGTCATCCGGCGCCGGCCCGAAGAAGCGGGGCAGAAGGAGTGACATGCCAACCGCACTGATCACCCATCCGGCCTGTCTGAACCACGACGCCGGGCACTATCACCCCGAATGTCCAGATCGGCTGCGCGTGGTGCTCGCCGCACTGGAAGCGCAGGAATTCGCCGATCTGTTGCGTGAATCGGCGCCGCTCGCCACCAAGCAACAACTGACGCGGGTGCATCCCGATAACTACGTCGAGGCGATCCTGTCGATCCGCCCGGCAGACGGTGAAATGGTGCAGCTCGACGCCGATACGGCAATGAGCGCCGGCAGCGCCGAGGCAGCTCAGCGCGCCGCAGGTGCGGCGGTGGCGGCCGTCGATGCGGTGATGGAAGGTTGGGCGCGTGCCGCGTTCGCCGCGGTGCGGCCACCCGGGCACCACGCCGAACCGGCGCGGCCAATGGGCTTTTGCCTGTTCAACAACGCAGCGGTGGCCGCGCTGCATGCCCGCGCGCAATGGGGCGTGCAACGCGTGGCAGTGGTTGACTTCGACGTGCACCACGGCAATGGCACGCAGGCAATGTTCGCCGCCGACCCGGACCTGTTCTACGCGTCTTCGCATCAGCATCCCTGCTACCCCGGCACCGGCGAGGCGTGGGAACGCGGCACCGCCGACAACATCGTCAATGCAACGCTGCGCCCAGGCTCGGATAGCGCGGCGTTCCGCGCGGCGTGGACCGATACCATCCTGCCTGAGCTCGACCGTTTCGCGCCCGGCCTGCTGATCGTCTCGGCAGGATTCGACGCGCACAAGGCCGACCCGTTGGCGCAGCTTCGGGTGGAGACTGCCGACTACGCCTGGATCACCCAGGAACTGCTGCGCATCGCCGCGGCGCATTGCGGCGGCAGGATGGTATCTGTGCTGGAAGGCGGCTACGACCTCGACGCACTCGCGGCCTCCGCGGCGGCGCATGTGCGCACGCTGATGCAGGCATAAGGAACAGCATGTCCGGCAAGGGTACCGATGTCAGCGCGCTGTCGTTCGAGGATGCGCTGGCTGAACTGGAACTGATCGTGCGCGGCCTGGAGAGCGGACAGCAGAAGCTGGAGGACGCGATCACTGCGTATGAGCGTGGCGCCGCGCTGCGGCGGCATTGCGAGGCAAAGCTGGCGGAAGCCGAGGCACGCGTCGCTGCCATCGTGGAACGCGCGGACGGAACGCTGACCACGCGCCTCGTGGAGTAGTTGCGGCAAGAAACTGGGTGAGGACCTCCCGGGACCTGGTCGGTATACTGCTATCATCATGTCGCTGGCTGACGACTGAACGATTCTGAAGAAGCCACGAGTGGGCCGCCCACATGCCTGACGAACGCATTCGACTGGTTCACGCCTCGGGCGAGTGCGAGATCGATCTGGCTCGCCGTGAACTTCGGGTCCTCGGCGCTCCTGTGCCGGTTGGTGGGCGCGCCTTCGAGATCATCGAAGTTCTTGCCGGTTCGGCCGGCGAACTCGTCACCAAGAACGAGTTGATGAACCGCATCTGGCCCGGTGCGATTGTGACGGACAACACGTTGCAGGTTCATGCGCTGGCGGTCCGCAAGGCGCTCGGTCCATATCGCAATTTGCTGAAGACCGAGTCGGGACGCGGCTATCGCCTGCTCGGTGACTGGGCGGTTCGCCGCCACGACGCGACGGCGCCGCCGCATGGGCCGCAACGGGTTCGGGCCGACGGCGAATCGCCGGTGACCAATATCCCCGCGGCGGTCACACGGCTCATCGGCCGAACAGCCGCGGTGAGGCAGCTGAGGGACCTCGTGTCGGCCTACCGTGTCGTGACCCTGACCGGACCAGGCGGTATCGGCAAAACCAGCCTCGCCTTGAAAGTCGCGCGCGGCGTCATCGGACAGTTCCCCGACGGTGGCTGGCTGGTTGAACTGGCGTCACTGACGGATTCTGCCCTTGTGCCAACTGCAGCGGCGAGTGCGCTGAGGTCGCCTCCCGGAAACGGCAGCATCACGCCCGAAGCGGTCGCGCACGCCATCGGGGACAACAGGCTGCTTCTGGTCCTCGACAATTGCGAGCACCTCGTCGGCGCGGTGGCAAGCCTGGCCGAAACGCTTCTGGCGCTCTGCCCACACACGGTGATCATCACGACGAGCCGTGAAATCCTCCGGATCCAGGGTGAATACGTTTATCGCGTTCCGCCACTGGAAGTTCCCGCTCCGGGCCGCGACGAGGCGGACCACATCTTGAGTCACAGTGCGGTGGAACTCTTTATCGCCCGAACCAAGGCGTTGGAGATGGGCTACGCGCCGCGTGCCGGCGAACTCGCGAATATTGGCGCGATCTGCCGGCATCTTGATGGCATCCCTCTGGCGATCGAATTCGCTGCGGCGCACGCCTCCACGCTTGGAATACAACCGGTAGCCGCGCGTTTACACGATCGCTTCGCACTGTTGACGCGTGGACGCCGCACGGCGCTCCCGCGGCATCGAACCCTGCGAGCGGTGCTCGATTGGAGCTACGAACTCCTCTCCGCGGCCGAGCAGATCCTGTTGCGTCACCTGGCGATATTCTCCGGCGGATTCACCCTCGAAGCGGCCACCGCGGTGGTGAATGATAGCGCCGCTGACCCGGGCTCCGTGCTGGAGGGCATCGCCAACCTCGTCGCCAAATCATTGATCGTGCTTGACCGGGACACGGGATCGCGTTGGTACCTGCTGGAGACGATACGCGCCTACGCATTGGAGAAGCTGGAGAACGACGGCGAACGCGACAAGGCGGCACGGCGCCACGCGACCTATTTTCGCGACCTCTTTCCGCGATCAGCGCCGGCCGCCGACTCGGACGCCGACGCACAGACGTCGAAAGTTGGCCGGACCGGCCTGGATCGCGAGATGGACAACGTCCGCGTCGCGCTCAATTGGTGTTTCTCCGCCAGAGGGGACAGGGCGCTCGGCGTTGATCTCACCACGGGCTACTCTGTCTGGTCGCGGGTCGATCTGGGGATCTCGTTGTTCGACGAGACGGGCAACGCGCGGCAAGCGCCGGACCTGCTGATCCAGGCTCTCGATACCGCGGAAGCGCTTGACGATCTCGATGCTCAGGCGCGGGCCCTGATGGGGCTGTACAATCATCATATCTTTCGCGCCGAGCACGATAAGGGTTGGGTAGCCGCCGAACGGCTTTCGCGGGTCGCAATCCGCATCGGCGATCCGGCGGTAAGCCGCAGTGCCGACCGGATCATGGGCAACGTGCTGCTGATGCTGGGCAGGCCGCGAGAGGGACGAGAACTTCTAGAAAAATTCCTGAACGCTGATCGTTTGGCGATCGATCAACGGCCGCGGTTCGGATTTCCCACGGATCATCATGGGCCGACGCGTGCGTGTCTCGCGCGAGGGCTCTGGCAGCTTGGTTTCATCGAGCAGGCGAGGCTTGAGGCGCAGGCGGCCCTCGACGAATTGCAGGCCACGGATCACCCATTGGTGCTCTGCCGGGTGTTGTATTTCGGCATGTGCCGCATCTTGCCTACCGCGGGCGATTTCGCTGGCGCCGAGCACCACATCGGGCGTCTGATCGAGGCCGCGACCGCGATCAATGCGCCGTTCTGGCAAACCGCAGGACGCTTCCTCTCTGGAAAGTTGATGATCGAGCGCGGCGAGTTAGCGCAAGGCGTGGCCGTGCTGGATGATGCGTTCGAAGTCTGTCGCCGAACCGGATGGCGCATGTCGTATCCTGAGTTCAAGGGCGCGCTTGCGGAGGGGCTTGCCGGTCTCGGCCAATTTGACGCGGCGCTCGCTACGGTGAACGAAGGCTTGAACGGCGCGGTACAGGGCGAGCACGGTCGTGACCTGTTCTTTGCCGAACTGCTTCGCGTCAAGGGCGAAATCCAAATACGGCGAGAGGCGGTGGCCGCAGCGGAAGAGGCATTCCGTGAGGCGCTTGCCATCGCCCGCGAGCAGGAAGCATTGCTCTGGGAGCTGCGCGCCGGTCTCAGTCTCGCGCGCTTCCGCGCCAGTCAGGGTCGTATCGGCGAAGCAAGGCAGCTTTTGGCGCCGGCCTACGATCGCTTCACCGAAGGGTTTGAATTCCCCGATCTGCGTGCCGCTAAAGCGTTCCTGGAGGAACTTCCGGATTGACGCGCCAAGCTTAGAAGTGAATCGGATAGCAACAATGCCAGCGCCCGGTCTGGCATCGGCGCCACTTCCGCGGATAGGCGCATCCGCAGCGCCTATGCAAATGTAGCGGCATACGTCATGCAAGTTAAAATAATTGGCGTCGTGGAGCGTATGGTAGCTGCGATGAGTCAGCGGAGACGCGCCGATCAGTTGCTGATGGACCGCGGTCTGGTCGAAAGCCGCAGCCGCGCGCAGGCGCTGATTCTCGCGGGCAAGGTGTTCAGCGCCGAACGGCGCATCGACAAGGCGGGCGACCTGCTGCCCGATGATGCAGCCTTGGCGGTGCGAGGCCAGGAACATCCCTGGGTATCCCGAGGCGGCATCAAGCTCGATCATGCGCTGCGTCATTTCGCGCTTTCGCCGTGCGATCGCATCTGCCTCGATGTCGGCGCCTCGACCGGCGGCTTCACCGACGTGCTGCTGGCGCATGGTGCGGCAAAGGTGCACGCGGTGGATGTCGGACACGGACAACTGGCCTGGAAGCTGCGCTCCGATCCGCGCGTGTTGGTGCACGAAAAGACCAACGCGCGATACCTGACGTCAGCGATCGTATCTGATCCGATCGCCGCCCTGGTGTGCGACGCAAGCTTTATCGGCCTGGCCACGCTGTTGCCGGCGTCGCTCGCTTTGTGTTCACCCAATGCGTGGGCGGTGGCGCTTATCAAGCCGCAGTTCGAGGCCGGGCCGGATGCGGTCGGCCGCAAGGGCGTGGTGCGCGATCCGGTGGTTCACCGGTACTGTGTGTGAACGCGTGCAAACATGGTGGGCCGCACAACCGGGCTGGCGTGTGTTGGGCATCACTGCCAGTCCGATCACTGGCCCCGAGGGTAACCGCGAGTTTTTGATCGCCGCCGCACGGGCGTGATCAGTCGGCGCCGCGTCCGATCTGGGTGGCGATAATGTCGCGCTGCGCGATCTCGGCGAGCAGGGACCAGACCCGCGCCGGTTCCATCGGAACGTCGGGGTCGTTAAGCAGGCGATCAAGTTCATCAAGCTTACGGGCGTAGTCAGCGTCCGTCATAAAAATCTCTCCGGGTCGAAAGCGGTCAGCCAAGGGATGACACGATAAACGTGGCCTCCCTAAGGCGGTTCTAGAGAAAAGGAACACGAAAAGCTTGTTAATTTATTACCAAATGCGGACGAATCAGACAGAAGACAGCACAGCCGGCGCGAGTGCGGCAGACTTGGCTGCCGGATGCGCCGGGTTGCGGAAGCGCAGTTCGCCATCGTCGGTTGCATCCGGTGCAGCGACGCCGAACAACTCCAGGCGCGAGGCACACGATATCGCGATGACCCGGCGCGCTAGATCGCCGGCGAGGAATTGACGCGCCTCGCCCTCCAGTTCGAGCCGGTCGCGCAGGCCGCGCCATTCCTCGCGATCGGTGTCCTCGACACACATCGCAAGAATGCCGGGCCGCGTGCCGCTCAATCGGGTCGGCGTAATGTCGGCCAGTCGGCGCCGCAACGCGACTCCGACTTCGTCTTCCCGCCCGGCACGCGCCGCCATGATGAAGCGGCCATTCGCCGAAGCAGTCGCCGAGAGATGCGCTTCAGGGCCGAACGCCTGACGCAAAGACTGCAGCTGCGCGGCACCTTCGCTCAGCGGATCGAGACGCAAGACAGCATCGTCGTCATGCTCGAGTTGCCCGCCGCCGGTCAGGAGGCTGTGGATACGCGCGCGCACCGTGGAAATCATGCCGGCATCCAGTCCGCGCGGCAGCGTCAGCTTCAGCAGATGCAGCCCCGGATGCTTGGCCAGCCAGCCATGCAGCTCGGGTTCCACGTCATCAGCCAGCTGCGCCCAGGCGGATCGATGGATTAGCCGGCCAGCCTCGGCGGAGACGACGTCGCAGGCCACCTCGGCGGTATGCGGACCATTGGCAATCAGCAGGTCGAATGCCCGCCCGTCGGCGAGTGCCGCGAATTGCACCCTGAAGCCGCGCGCGCGCTGCAGCGCCGCGGTGCGCAGCAGATGGAACAGCGGCACCAGCGTGCGGTCACCTGCGGTCGCCGACGCTAGGGCGCGTTGCAAACGGGCCTTGCCGCGCGCGGGCAATTCGCGCTCCAGCGCCACAACATCCGCGGCAAAGCGTGCGGCATGCTGTTCGGCGGCCGAGGGTGGACGCGCCAGGCTGCCGCGCAGCCGTTCGAGCGCCAGTTCCAGTCCGTGGCGGCGCCGGGCGATCTGGCCGACACGCGGCCCGCTGGCCGCGGACCGCGCAAGCTCCGCCATCCGGCGGGCCCAGGTCTCCGCCCCAACGAGGGCGACGAAAGTATCCAGTACGTGGGGGTCGAAAGGCGGGCGTTGTAGGTGCATGCTGCGGCATAGACGCCGCCCGCGGTGCGTTCATTCCAACTGCCGGGCTGCTTCCCGCGCCCGGCCCGCCGCCTCGCGTGCCATGTCGCCGCACAGGCCGGTGTAGGCGGTCGGATCAAGCAAAGCCGCGATTGCCTTGGCGTCGAGGTGTTCCGTTACCCGCCGATCCGCCGTCAGCAGGTCGCCGAACGCACGGTTCTCCACCGCGGCAGCCTGCGCCGCGTCGTACACCACGTCGTGAGCGTGTTGCCGTCCGATGACGGCGCCGAGCTCCAGCATGACGGCCTCGGCCATGATCAGACCGCCGCCAAGGTCGAGGTTGCGCCGCATCCGTGCCGGATCCAGCCGCAGTCCACGCATCACCTCGCCTAGCCGCCCGAGCATGTCGCCGGTCTCGATGCAGGCGCGCTGTTCGGCGGAGTCCATCATCAGGCTGGTCGTGCGATCGGCCTCGTGTTCCGTCTGCATGGCCTCGAGCGCGAGCGGCACCATCGCGCGCACCTCGGCGGATGCGGCGATGATGTCCTGGCACAGCTTCGGATTGCGTTTCTGCGGCATGGTGGAGCTGCCGACTGTGCCGGGGGGCACCGGCTCTTCCACCTCGCCGAATTCGGTCTTCATCAGCGTATAGACCTCGCGGCCGATCTTGCCGCAGGTCGCCGCCAACATGCCGAGCAGGCAGATGTTCTCGGCCAGATGATCACCCAGCGCGCGCGACGGCACCGCCATGCTGCCGAAGCCAAGCTGCTTGCCGATGCCGGCCTGCACCGGTGGTCCTTGTTTGCCGAGTGAAGCGAATGTGCCGGCACCGCCGCCGAGCATGGCGACGAAGATGCGTGGCGCTGCCTGGCGCAGGCGTTCGACATGGCGCAGCATTTCATCGATCCATGCCGCAACCTTGTAGCCGAACGTCGCCGGCACCGCGTGCTGGCCATGCGTGCGCCCCGGCAGCGGCATGTCTGCGCCGCGTTCCGCCAGGTCCGCCATCGCTCCGAGTGCTTCGCCGATCAACCGCAGGAATATGCGATGCGCCTGGCGCAGTACCAGCAGATTGCCGGTCTGGGTGATGTTCTGCGTTGTCGCACCCCAGTGCACCCAGCCGCCGTGTGGCTCGCCGACGACGCGCGACAGCTCCCAGACCAAAGGCACGATGGTGTGGCCAGTGCGCGCGAAGCCTTCGTCGATGCGCGCGCGATCCAGCAGTCCGAGCCGCGCCGCATGCGCGATCACTTCGGCCGCGCCGGCCGGGATGATGCCCAGTTCCGCCTGTGCGCGAGCCAGTGCGACTTCCACATCCAGCCAGGCCTGCCAGCGGTTCTCCAACCGGTAGAGCGCGCGGATGCCTGGATCCGAAATGCGCGTGGCCGTCGGCAACTGGTCGCTCATGGCGTTTCGCTCCCTCGTGTCGTCAACAATCTATCGATGCGCACCGGGCTGTGCATCCGGTCCGGCAAGGCTTCGCGCGGATCGCGAATTGACCGCACTCTGACCCGCCGATAGCCTTTCCGCATAACGAAACAAAAAGCGGGGGCGGCGCATGCAAAAGATTCTGGCGGGCGCATTGGCACTGGGGCTGGTGCTGGGTTTTGGTCTGCGTGCTGCAATTGCCCAGGACCACACCTTCGAAGCGGTGCCGATGTTCGAGAACTGCGGCGACGGTTCATACGACCGGGCGGCAAAGGACGGCATCACGCTCGGGATCGGGCCGAACCCGGTGTACAGCTACATCGATCCGCAAACCAAGCAGGCAATGGAACTCGATATCGAGATCAACAAGGCTGTGCTCGACTGGCTGGGAATCAAGAACGTCAAATACGAAGTCATGCCGTTCGGTGACCTGGTCCCCGCGTTGATCTCGAAGCGGATCGATGTGGTCGCCACCAACATTCATTATACGCCAGCACGCATGAAGGTGGTGTCATTCACTGGCCCGGCGTGGTGGTACGGACCTGCGATCATCGTGCGCACCGGCAATCCGCTGGGCATCAAGTCGTTCGAGGAACTCAAGGGCCAGACCGTCGGCGCCATGGTCGGCACCGCCGCCGACGAATACCTGCAACATGCCGGCGCGACGGTGTCGCCGTTTCGCGCCAATCCAGAGAACTTTGTCGCATTGGCGGATGGCCGTGTCGGCATCCTGATGGACGATGACGTGAAGTTCTTCGCCTACAAGAAGGCGAATCCTGACGCACCGATCGAGATGGTGCAGAACGTCAAGGTGCCGACGGAACTGATCTTCAAATATGGCTATGGCTATGGGCGGTACGCCGTTCGCAAGGAGGATTGCAGCCTGCGCGCAGCCTATACGCAAGGACTGGCCGAGGTGCGCGGCAACGAGATAGTGTCCGATATTCTGAAGAAATACGGACTGAGCAACCGGAACTTGTTCTACTACCCGGCCAACTAGCGCCTGCCAGCGCACACAGCCGATGCACCTGCTCGATCTCGAAGTCGCGCGAGAATATTTCGGTGTCTTGCTGCAAGGGCTTGGGCTGACGGTCGGGATGGCGTTGGTAGTCATGGCGCTGTCGCTGGTATGCGCGATCCCGGTGGCGTTGGGGCGGATGTCGCGCTCCTGGCTGATCCGCGTGCCGACGGATATCTATGTCGAGGTGATGCGTACCACGCCGCTCATCCTGCAACTGACCTACATCTATTACGTGCTGCCACAGGCGGGCATCCGGCTTGGGCCGCTCACCGCCGGCGTGATTGGCCTGACGCTGCATTGCAGCGCGTATATCGGCGAGGTTTATCGCTCGGGCATCAACGGCGTGGCGCTCGGACAGCATCAGGCCGCCGAGGCGCTGGGTATGACGCATCTCCTGGCGTTCCGCCGCATCATACTGCCGCAGGCGTTGCGTATCGTCGTTCCGGTGTTGGGCAGTTACACCATCACCATCTTCAAGGACACTGCGCTCACGTCGGTGATGAGCGTGCAGGAGCTGATGTTCACCGGCGAGATCATCTCGGCGCGGACCTACCAATACTTCACGATGTACACGCTGACCGCGTTGCTGTACATAGCCGTGGGATATCCGTCGGCGCTCCTGGTCGCGCGCATCGAGCGGGTCATGTCGCGCGGCTACTCGCATCGCCGGTGATCTGGCGCGCGATCCGCGCAGGCGCGCTCACTGATCCGGTCTCGCAACGACACGGCAGGTTGTTGGACGGAGCTCTCCAACTCGGATATTGACCCGCCTGGGTTGAAGGGTAGCAGCAGTGCCGGAAGGTAGGCCGAACCGCCTGATCATCGGGATTTCCGGCGCGTCCGGCATCGTCTATGGCATTCGCCTGTTGCAGGTGCTGCGCAACACAGCGGTGGAAACACACCTGGTGATGTCGCGTGCCGCCGAGATCGCGCTGGCGCACGAAACCGAGCGCAAGGTCGCCGAAGTGAAGGCGATGGCGGACGTACACTATACGCCCAGCGACATCGGCGCGGCCATCTCCAGCGGTTCGTACCGCACCGAGGGCATGATCATCGCGCCGTGCTCGATCCGCTCGATGTCGGAGATCGCCACCGGCGTCACCTCCACGTTGCTGACGCGCGCGGCAGACGTTGTGCTTAAGGAGCGCCGGCGCCTGGTGTTGATGGTGCGCGAGACGCCGCTGCACACCGGCCACCTGCGCACCATGCTCTCGCTGTCCGAGATGGGCGCGATCATCGCGCCGCCGGTTCCCGCGTTCTATGCCGAACCACGCAACGTCGATGACATGGTCGATCAGACTGTGGGACGCGTGCTCGACCTGTTCGGCATCGAAGCGGGTCTGGTGCGCCGCTGGCGAGAGGAAGACTGATGCGCCGTTACCTGGAGACGATGCTGGCAGAAAATCGTGTACGCATTGTGGAGCGCGAAGTGTCCGGCCAGTTCGAGATGGCTGCCGTGACACAGGCGTCGCAACGCGAGAGCGATGCGCCGTTGCTGTTTCGGCGAGTGTCGGGCTCGCGCTATCCGGTGATGACCAACATTTTCGGCAGCCGCCCGCGGCTGACGAAGATGCTCGGCGGCGACAAGAGTTTCTGCCGCCGCTGGACCGAATTGATGGCAACACCGGTGATACCACCGGTCGATGTGGCGGAGCCGAACGATCTGGAAGAGATCCGCCTGTCGGACCTGCCGCCGGTGACCTATTTCGAGTTGGACGCCGGGCCGTATCTCACGGCGGGCGTGTACTTGGCGAACGAGCCGGATAGCGGCGTGCCGAACCTGTCGTTCCATCGCGCGCAGATCATCAGCGACAGCGAGTTGCGGATCCGGCTCGGCGGTCCGCATGACCTGACCCGCTATCAGGCAAAGGCCGAGGCGCGAAACGAGGCACTCGAAGTCGCGATCATGCTCGGGCCGCCGCCTGAACTCGTGCTCGCCGCGGCGGCGCCGATTGCCTACGACGAAAGCGAACTGGAGGTTGCCGGGCGGCTGGCCGGGCGGCCGATCCCGATGCGGCGATGCCGCACCGTCGCGTTGTCGGTGCCGGCCGAAACCGAGATCGTCATCGAAGGCCGCATCCTGCCGAACGTGCGGCGCCCGGAAGGTCCGTTCGGTGAATTCCTCGGATCGTATGTACCCGTCGGCGACAATCATGTGTTCGAGATCAGCGCGGTGATCGCGCGGCGCGACGCAATCTACCACGCGCTGGTTTGCGGCTCGCCGGAGGACCTGCGGCTGCTCGAGCTCTCGGTGGCGACGCGGGTCTATCAGGCGCTGCTGTCGGCGAAGCAGCGCGGCATCATCGATGTCGCCTGTGTGCCCAACGTGCTGAGCACTGTGGTGCAGATCGAACAGCTGTACGAGGGTCATGCACGCCAGGTGATGCTGACCGCGATGGGCGCCAACCACGACTACAGCAAGAGCGTGCTGGTGGTGGATGAGGACGTCGATATCAACGACTTCGACGATGTATGGTGGGCGTACCTGACGCGAGGCCGCGCCGATACGCGGGCGATGGTGATCCCGGATGTGCCGGGCTTCTATCGCGATCCGAAGAAGGATTTCTTCGGCCGGCTCGGCATCGATGCGACAGTGCCGTTCGGCCGCAAGGATGAGTTCCTGCGCAAGCAGATCCCCGGCGCCGCCGGCATCGATCTGAGCCGCTATTTGTCGCGCTGACCATGCAATTCACCGCGTTGCTGCTGAACACGCTCGAACAGGGCGCGCTGGCGGGCTTCCTTGGCCTGGGCGTGCTGATCTCGTTCCGCTTCTTCCGGTTTCCCGACCTGACCGCGGAAGGCAGCTATCCGCTGGGCGGCGCGGTCGCGGCATCGCTGCTGGTGGCGGGTGCGGGACCGCTGCTGGCGACGCTGGCCGCAATCGCCGCCGGCGCGCTGGCCGGCATCACCACCGCCCTGGTGCACACCAAGCTGCGCATCAACAACATCGTCGCGGGCATCATCGTGATGACCGCGCTTTACACGGTGAACCTGCGGGTGATGGGCGCGGCGAACGTGTCGCTGCTGTCGGTGCGCACCGTGTTCGATCAGGCGACTACCATGCTGGGTGCATCGGAAACCACCGTCACCATCGTGCTGGCCGCATTGCTGCTTGTCGTCGCCGGCATCGCGTTGGCGTGGTTCATGCACACCGATCTCGGGCTGGCCGTGCGCGCCACCGGCGAGAACGAGGCGATGATCCGCTCGCTCGGCGTCGATACCGATCGCACCAAGCTGATCGGCCTTGGCCTGTCGAATGGCGCGATCGCGCTGTCGGGCGCGCTGGTGGCGCAGGATCACGGTTTTGCCGACATCGGCATGGGTATCGGCATCCTGGTCACCGGTGCCGCAGCCGTGATGATCGGCGAAGCGCTGTTCGGCGACGGTTCGATCGAACGCTGGGTGCTCGCAACCGTCGTGGGCGTGCTGATCTACCAGTTCCTCGTCGCGGTGGCGTTGCGCGTCGGCTTGGCACCTGTGGACCTAAAGCTGATCACCGCGGTCCTGCTGTTGTTCGCACTCGTGCTGCCGCGCCTGCGATGACACTGACCCTGCGCGAGATCAGCAAGACGTTCATAACGGTGCGCGCACTGGACCGCGTTAGCCTGGCGCTGGATGCCGGCGATTTCGTCACCATCATTGGCTCCAATGGTGCCGGCAAATCGACGCTGCTGAACACCATCGCCGGTCTGGTGATGCCGGATTCCGGTACGATCGAACTGCAAGGCAGCGACATCACCGTCGCGCCGGTGCATCGGCGCGGCGCGCTGATCGGACGCATCGCGCAGAACCCGCTGGACAGCACCTGCGGCTCGATGTCGATCGCCGAGAACCTGGCGATGGCGGCCCGGCGCGGACAGACGCGCGGGTTGCGCCGCGCGGTCACCACCGAACGATCGCAGGCGTTTCGTGAGCGCCTCGCCATGGTCGGGCTTGGCCTCGAGCAGCGGGTGCACGTGCGTATCGGCACGCTTTCCGGCGGACAGCGCCAGGCCGTGGGGCTGCTGATGGCAACCAGTGCCAATCCACGCCTGCTGCTGCTCGACGAGCATTTGGCCAACCTCGACCCGCGCACCGGCGGCATCGTGATGGAACTGACCGGGCGGCTGGTAGCCGAGGCGCAGCTGACCACGCTGATGGTGACCCACAACATGGCCGAGGCGATCCGCTGGGGGAACCGCCTCGTGATGATGCACGCGGGCCGCATCGTGTTCGATGTCGCCGGCAACGAGAAGGCCGCGCTGACGGTGGATGCCCTGGTCGAGCGCTTCCATGCGGTGGTCGGCGCGGAGTTCGTTGACGACAGGGTGCTCCTGCGCTCGTGATATGTAATGATACCGGACGTAGAGGAAGGTCGATGCGCTTATCAATGATGCTGGCTGGCGTGTTGCTGCTCACGGGCGCTGCCGCCGCCCAGCAGCCGGACCGCGTCTATCGCATCGGCTATACGCAGATAGTCGATCATCCGGCGCTGAACGCCACGCGCCAGGGCTTTCTCGACGGGCTGAAGGCGGCCGGGTTCGTTGAAGGCAAGAACCTGACGTTCGAATACCAGAACGCCCAGGGCGACGTCGGCAACGCGCGCAACATCGTCGACAAGTTCCTCGCCGATAAGGTCGATCTGCTGGCGCCGTGCACCACGCCGAGCGCGCAAGCCGCGGCGAAGGCGGCGCGCGACAGCAAGGTGCCGGTGGTGTTCGGCTGCGTCACCGATCCGGTGGCGGCCGGCATCGTGCCGTCGATCGACAAACCGTCCGGCACCAATGTCACCGGCACCTACGGCTTCCCGCCGGTGGCGCGCCTGTTCGATGTGATCCAGCAGCTTTGCCCGAACGCCAAGCGCTACGGCACCATCTACAACGCTGGCGAAAGCAACTCGGCGACCTTCGAGAAGCTGTCGAAGGCCGAGGCCGAAAAGCGCGGCCTGACCTGGGTCGAAGTCGCGATCAGCGGCAGCGCCGAAGTGAAGACCGCGGCGGACTCGCTGGTGGGCCGCGCCGACGTGCTGCTGCTGGGGCAGGACAATACCGTGGCCTCGGCGTTCGATGCGGTGGTGAAGACGGCGCGCGACAACAAGCTGCCGGTATTCTCGTTCGACGCCACGGCGGTGCAGCGCGGTGCCATCGCCTCGGTCGGGCAGAACCAGTACCAGACCGGCTTTGATTGGGCGAAGGAACTGGCGGCTCCTGTGTTGCTGGGCAAGGACCCGGGCAGCATCGTGCCGATGGCGTATCACGCCTACGACCTGCAGTTGAACACGGCCGCCGCGACTGCCGCCGGAGTGGCGGTGCCGCCCGAATTGCTCAAGACCGCGGCCAAGGTGTTCGACCACTGATGAAATGCCAGCTAGACTGGATGTTTCAATTACGGGACACCCGCCAGTGACCGAAACCATCCAGCTTACCCGCCACCCGTCTGGCATCACCGTCGTGACTGAACGCATGGAGCGGGTCGAGACCGTTTCCTTCGGCGCCTATGTCGCCACTGGCTCGCGGCATGAAACCGCCAGCGAGAACGGCGTGTCGCATTTCCTCGAACATATGGCGTTCAAGGGTACCGAACGCCGTTCCGCCGCACAGATCGCCGAAGAGATCGAGGCCGTCGGCGGCCACATCAATGCATATACGGCGCGCGAGCAGACCGCCTATTACGTGAAGGTGCTGAAGGAAGATACCGCGCTGGGCGCCGACATCATCGGCGACATCCTGACGCATTCGACATTCGAACCGGAGGAACTGGAGCGCGAGCGCGGCGTGATCCTGCAGGAGATCGGACAGGCGAACGACACACCAGACGACATCATTTTCGACCACTTCCAGGAGCAGGCCTATCCGGAGCAGCCGATCGGCCGGCCGGTGCTGGGGTCCGAGGCCGGCATCCGGCAGATGCCGCGGCAGATGCTGACCGGCTACATGCGCCGTCACTATGCCGCGTCCAACGTCGTGGTGGCAGCCGCCGGGGCGCTGACGCACCAACAGATCCTCGGGCTGGTCGACAGGCACTTCGCCGACCTGCCGTCCGAACGCGCGCCGGCGATGCTGCCGGCAGAGTATGGTGGTGGCGAGTTCCGCGAAGCGCGCGATCTCGATCAGGTGCACATCGTGCTGGGCTTTCCCTCGGTTGGCTACGGCGATCGCGACTATTACCCGACGCTGCTGCTCTCCACCCTGCTGGGCGGTGGCATGTCGTCGCGGTTGTTCCAGGAAGTGCGCGAGAAGCGCGGACTGGTCTATTCGATCTATTCGTTCAGTTCGCCGTTCATGGATGGCGGCTTGTTCGGCATCTACGCCGGCACCGGCGAGAGCGAGGCCGAGGAGCTGATGCCGATAACGCTGGAAGAGCTGCGCAAGGTACAGACGTTGGTGACCGAGGCGGAACTGGCGCGGGCGAGAGCGCAGGTGAAGGCCTCGCTGCTGATGTCGCTGGAGAGCACCGGCAGCCGCTGCGAGCAGCTTGCGCGCCAGATGCAGGTGTTCGGCCGGGTCGTGCCGACCGATGAGACGGTGGCGAAGATCAACGCGGTCACGACGGACGACGTGAGCCGCGCCGCGGCACGGCTGTTCCGCGGCGCGCCGACACTGGCGACGATGGGACCGGCCGAGCGCGTGCTGGGCCTCTCCACGATCGCGGAGAAGCTGGCGGCCTAGGCTGGGTGAAGGTTGCCGGGATCATCCGGCGGATCGAGAGCGACGGATGGTACCAGGTCGCCCAGCGTGGCAGTCATCGCCAGTCCAAAAACGCGGCCAAGCTCGGACGAGTTACAGTCGCCGGAAAGCCGTCCGATAACTTCGCGCCAGGGACACTCAACAGAATATTGAAACAGGCTGGTCTGAAAGGTGAGGGGTACGTTCCGGATGGCTTTGACGATCGGCACCCCGAAGACGTGGTCGCCGACTTGCCGTTGCACCGCCGCGACCCATTTGATCGCATCATCGTGGCACAGGCCATGACGGAGCCAGTCCATCTCTATACGGTCGACCGGAAACTCGCTCCTTACTCGCCGCTTGTCAGGCTGACCTGACCGGCGATTTGCCAGGGAACCGCGCATGGCCGAGCCATTGAACCTTCTCGCCGACCTGATCGCCCGCGCCCGAGCCGCGGGCGCCGATGCGGCCGATGCGGTGCTGATCTCCGGCACGTCGCTCGGTGTGCAGCGGCGGTTGGGCAAGACCGAGCATGTCGAGCGCTCGGAAGGCCGCGATCTGGGCCTGCGTGTGTTCCTCGGCCAGCGCGCGGCGGCCATATCGTCCAGCACGATCGATCCGTCCAGCTTCGCCGAGCTGGCCGAACGCGCCGTCGCGATGGCACGGGTGGTGCCCGAGGACCCGTTCGCAGGCCTGGCGGACACTGCCGCGCCGCCGGAGCCGGTCGCGCTCGACCTGGTGGATCCGACGGAGCCCTCGACCGAAGCGCTGTTGATTCGGGCCGCGGCAGCCGAGGATGCGGCGCTAGCCGTGCCGGGGATCACCAACTCAGAGGGTGCCGAGGCCGGATTCAGCCGCTCCGAGTCCTATGTGGTGACCTCGGCCGGGTTCGCCGGTCGCAATGCCCGCACCAGTCACTCGGTCTCCGCCAGCGCACTCGCCGGCAGCGGCACCGCGATGCAGCGTGACTACGACTACCATTCGACGGTGCATCTGGCGGACCTGGACGACCCCGCGGCGATCGGCCGCAGCGCCGGCGAACGCGCGATTGCCAGGCTCAATCCATCGCGCCCGAAGACCGCCAAGCTGCCCGTTGTGTATGACCCTCGCGTCGCGGGCAGCCTGCTCGGCCATCTGGCCGGAGCGATCAACGGCGCCTCGGTCGCGCGCGGCACCACCTTCCTGAAGGACAAGCTCGGGGCACGCATCTTCCCTGACACGATCGAGATCCACGACGACCCGCGGCGAGTGCGCGGCCTGCGGTCGCGCGCGTTCGACGGCGAGGGAACCCCCACTGCCGCGCGCGACCTCATCGCCGCCGGCGTGCTGACCACGTGGCTGCTGGACAGCCGCTCGGCCCGCCAGCTTGGCCTGCGCTCGACCGGCAATGCATCGCGCGGCACCAACGGCCCGCCGTCGCCAAGCCCCACCAACCTGTATCTCTCGCCCGGCAGCATGACGCCGGCCGAACTGATGGCCGACATCAAGCTCGGCCTCTATGTGAACGAGATGATCGGCATGGGCGTCAACGGCGTGACCGGCGACTATAGCCGTGGCGCCTCGGGCTTCATGATCCGCGACGGCGCATTGGCCGAACCGGTGGCTGAAATCACCATTGCCAGCAATCTGCTGGAGATGTTCGCGCACCTGACGCCGGCGAATGATCTGCGGTTCCGCCGCGGCACCGACGCGCCGACGATACGGGTCGAGGGAATGACGATGGCTGGCGCCTGAACCGGCGCGCCACCATATTGCTGCACATGTTCACAAAAAAGCGAAGCGCCATGCCGCGTGCGTCGATCCTGCTGGCTTCCGTCGTTGCGATGGCCGTTGCGTTCGCGCCAGGGCTGGCCGAGGCGCGCGCCGGTGGCGGCGGCTCGTTTGGCAGCCGCGGCAGCATGACCTGGTCGGCGCCGCCGTCCACCGGCACGGCGCCTTACGGCGCGGCACCGATGCAGCGCAGCATGACACCGAACAACCCCTCGCCGGGATACAGCGGTGGCGGCTACGGCTTCGGCATGGCTACGGCCCGCGTTCCGGCTTCATGTCCGGCCTGATGGGCGGGCTGATCGGCGCCGGTATCGGCGGACTGCTGCTCGGCCACGGCTTCTTCGGCGGCATGCTGGGCTTCGGCGGGTTCCTCGGCTTCCTGCTGCAGATCTTCCTGATCGTGCTGGTCGTGCGCTTCCTGTTCCGGCGATTCGCCGGGCCTTCGCCGGTGTTCGCCGGCGGCCCAGGCATGTTCGCCCGTGGTGGCCCTCCTGGTCGCGGCCCAATGGGCGGTGGCCTTGGCGGCAGTCCTGCCGCCGGTCCGCCACCGATCCAGATCGGGCCGCAGGACTATCAGGCGTTCGAGCAGGAACTGAAGGCGATCCAGGCCGCCTGGAGCCGCGCACGACCTCAACGCACTGCGCTCGTTGGTGACGCCGGAGATGCTGAGCTACTTCGGCGAGCAGCTTGCGCGAGCAGACCAGCCAGGGCGTGCGCAACGAGGTCACCGACGTCCGTCTGCTGCAAGGCGACCTGGCGCAGGCGTGGAGCGAAGGCGGCCGCGAATACGCCACGGTTGCGATGCGTTTCTCGATGATCGACGTCACGCGTGACGCGTCCGGCCGCATTGTGGATGGCAGCCCGAACGAACACGTGACGGCGACCGAGCTATGGACCTTCGTGCGTTCGCCGGGCGGGCGGTGGATCCTGTCCGCGATCCAGCAGACGCGATAGTATCCTGCGCACCGCCGCAGCGGCGGCGTATTCCTAAGCGGGCGAGGTAAGTCCAATGACCGCCGTTGATCCGATTCCGTACTCCGACGCGAAGATCCGTCGCATCCTGTCGACCGTGCGCACCATCGCGATGGTCGGCGCCTCTTCCAACTGGAACCGGCCCAGCTACTTCGTGATGAAGTACCTGCAGGGCAAAGGCTATCGCGTGATCCCGGTGAACCCCGGACTGCCGGCCAGGATCTGCTGGGCGAGCATGTCTACGCCAGCCTGCGCGACATCCCTGACCAGGTCGACATGGTGGATGTGTTCCGTTCGTCCGATCAGGTCGGCCCCATCGTCGATGATGCGATCGCCATCGGCGCGAAAGTGGTGTGGATGCAGCTCGGCGTGCGCAACGACGAAGCCGCCGCGCGCGCCGAAGCCGCCGGCCTCGAAGTGGTGATGAACCGCTGCCCGAAAATCGAGTTCGGTCGTCTCGGCGGCGAGCTTTCATGGAGCGGCGTCAACTCCGGCATCATCAGCAACCGCGCGCCGGACGCGCCGACCGAACGCAAGGCGAAACAACGTCCGCTGCCGAGCGCCAATGTCAGCTATGGCTTCGAGACCCGCGCGATCCATGCCGGCGCCGCGCCCGATCCAACGACGGGTGCGCGCATCACGCCAATCTTCCAGACCACGGCTTATGTTTTCGACGACGTCGATCACGCCGCGTCGCTCTTCAACCTGCACAATTTCGGCTACATTTACTCGCGGCTGACCAACCCGACCGTCGCGGTGCTCGAGGAGCGCATCGCCAGCCTGGAAGGCGGCCGCGCTGCCTGTGCCGCCGCGTCGGGACATGCCGCGCAGTTCCTGGTTTTCGCCACGATGATGGAGCCCGGCGATGAGTTCCTGGCCTCACGCAATCTGTACGGCGGATCGCTGACCCAGTTCGGACTGTCGTTCAAGAAGCTTGGCTGGAACTGCCACTTCGTCGATCCGGTCGATCCGGAGAATTTCCGCCGCGCACTCACACCGCGCTGCAAGGCGATCTTCCTGGAAGTCTCGCCAATCCCGGCGGCATCATCGTCGATATCGAAGCAGTGGCGAAGATCGCGCACGAAGCCGGCATACCGCTGATCGTCGATAACACGCTGGCCACGCCGTATCTGTGCCGGCCGTTCGAGTGGGGCGCCGATCTGATAGTCCATTCGACCACCAAGTTCCTCGATGGCCACGGCAATTCCCTGGGCGGCGTTGTGGTTGAGTCCGGCAAATTCGATTGGGCGGCGAGCGGGAAATTCCCTGCGCTGACTGAACCGGAACCGGCCTATCACGGGCTACGCTTCTACGAGAATTTCGGTGACTTCGCGTTCACCACCAAGGCGCGTGCGGTGGCGTTGCGAGACTACGGTCCGACGATGGCGCCGATGAACGCGTTCCTGACCATCACCGGCATCGAGACGCTGCATGTGCGCATGGAACGGCACTGCGCCAATGCGCAGAAGGTGGCGGAGTTCCTCCATGACGCATCCGCAGGTGGCGTGGGTGTCCTATGCCGGATTGGAGTCCAGCCAGTACCACGCGCTGGCGCGCAAGTACCTGCCGCGCGGCGCCGGCGCGGTATTCACCTTCGGCGTGCGCGGCGGTTACGACGCCGGCGTGAAGCTGGTGGAGAATGTGCGGCTGTTCTCGCACCTTGCGAATATCGGCGACACGCGCAGCCTGATCCTGCACCCCGCATCGACCACGCATCGGCAGTTGACCGATGAGCAGCGGTCAGCGGCGGGCGCCGGTCCGGATGTGATCCGGCTGTCGATCGGGCTGGAGACGGCGGCTGATCTGATCGCGGATCTGGATCAGGCGCTGGAGGTGAGCGCGGGTTCCTGCTGAGCGACGCTCCGCGTCACCCCACCACCACCGGGATCGCCGCCGGTGCGTCAGTGACGCTGATTGGCGTCCATCCGGCCGCGTCGCCATCGGCCTGCGCCGGCATCGGCGCGTTGCCAATGAACTCGATGCGCCGCGCGCGAACGTGCCGCACGCCGGGCGCGCGGCCGAGCAGGTCCAATGGCAAAGCGGCGCCATACAACAGCGCCGGAATGATGCCAGCGTGATCGAACAGCATCACTGAAAAGCCCGGCTGGCCGGAACACGCCTCGGGCGCCAGCAGGAAACGCCCGCCATATAGCCGCCCTTTGCTGACGATGACGCTTGCCGCCTGTGTCTCCTCGTCGTCCAGTCGCACGCGTATTGGCGTGAACCGATAGAACGCGAGTTCGCGCAACGTTTGCAGTGCGTAGGCGCCGCGGCCAAGCGCGCGCTTCAGCGGTATCGGCAAACCGTGCACCACCTGCGCATCGAAACCGACACCGAGCATTTGCACGAACAGCCGCGAACCGTCGACGCCGCGTGCGACGCCAGGCCATAACAGGCGGGTGCGCCCGAATGCCAGCGCGGCAGCCACGGCGCGCGGTTCGAACGGCAGCGCCATTTCGTGCGCCATCACATTCGCCGTGCCGAGCGGGATGACGCCGAGCTGCACCGGTGTTCCAAGCAACCCGTTGGCGACCTCGGCGATCGTGCCGTCGCCGCCGGCCGCCACCACCATTGAAGCACCGCGGCAGGCTGCTTCGCGCGCCAGTGCCTCGGCGTGTCCGGGCCGATGCGTTTCGGCCAATTCAATGCGGACGCCATTGGCCACCAGCACATCCAGCACGCGCCACAGCAGGCTGGCGCGCCGCATTCCTGCGACAGGATTGAAGACAATGATCATGTCTCGGCACGCATTGAATGGATCGGGTAGCGGATCGAACCCTCGACCAACGTCAAGTTGTAATACTTGCCATGATCGGGTTACCGTTTAATGACACTTAAGTTGCTGAGGAATGACTTTCACATTTTCTGTTAATATTCAGTTTCGTCACGCAAACTTAACTTTATCCACAGGGATTTGCGGGTATCTGCTGCACCTCGCATGAACGCCCCCATCGTCCCTGGCACGCGGCCGCTGTATCGCAGCGTGTTCGTCTCGGACACTCACCTCGGCACACGTGGCGCGCGGTGCGATTTCCTCGCGGATTTTCTACGCCGGATGACTTGTCAAAACCTGTTCCTTGTCGGCGACATCATCGACGGCTGGCGGCTGCGCAAATCGTGGTATTGGGACGAACACCACGACGAGGTGCTGCGGCAGATCCTGCGCCATGCGCGCGGCGGTACCGATGTCACCTACATTCCAGGCAACCACGACGAGATGTTCCGTGCCTGGCTGCCGATCGGCCTGGAGATCGCCGGCATCAAGCTGCGGCAGGAGGCCGAGCACGTCACCGTCGACGGCAGGCGCCTGTTGGTGATGCATGGCGACGAGTTCGACAGCGTGGTGCGCTACGCCAAATTCCTGGCGCTGCTGGGTGACTGGGCCTATGCCGCCGCGCTGACGTTCAATCGCTACTTCAACGCCATGCGCCGCCGGCTGGGCTATCCGTATTGGTCGCTGTCAGCCTGGCTGAAGCGGCAGGTCAAGGAAGCGGTGAAGGCCGTTGACCGCTTCGAAAGTGCGCTGGCCAACGAAGCACGGCGGCGCGGCTTCGATGGCGTGGTGTGCGGACACATCCACCACGCGGAAATGCGCGAAGTGCAGGGCGTGCTGTATCTGAATGACGGCGACTGGGTGGAAAGCTGCACGGCGCTGGTCGAGCATCATGACGGACGATTGGAACTGATTGACTGGGCGGCGGAAAACCGCCTGTCCTTCTTCGCGCCACGCCGAACCGCGTTGCGCGAAGCTGTCTGACGCCGTCAACCTCGACGAGCTGGCCGACTGCGACGCGATGCTGCCTCCCGCGCCATCCCATCGGCTGCTGATCGTTACGGATGCGTGGTTGCCGCAAGTGAATGGTGTGGTGCGCACGCTGACCACGGTGGTGGATGAGCTGCGGGCGATGGGTCACCAGGTCAAGGTGATCTCGCCGGACCAGTTCCGCACCGTGCCTTGCCCGACGTACAGTGACATCCCTCTGGCCTTGCTGCCGCGCCGGCGGCTGGTGCGGATGATCGAAAAGTTCCGCCCCGACGCTTTGCATATCGCCACGGAAGGGCCGCTGGGGATGGCGGCACGCAGTTGGGCAAAGCGAACCGGTTTCGGATTCACCACGGCATTCCACACGCGCTTCGCGGAATACATCAAGGCGCGCACCGGCCTTCCGGTCCGCCCGGTCTATGCATGGATGCGCCGCTTCCATGGCGCCGCACAGGGCACCATGGTGGCCACGCAATCGCTGCGCGACGAACTGGCGGCGCGCGGCTTCCGCAACATCCGTTCATGGTCGCGCGGCGTCGATCTGGAACTTTTCAAGCCGGAACCGCGCGAGGATTGGGGACTGCCTCGCCCGGTCTTCCTGTATGTCGGACGCGTGGCCGTGGAGAAGAACATTGGCGCGTTTCTCGACCTGGATCTGCCCGGTTCGAAAGTGGTCGTCGGCGACGGACCGATCCTGCCGCGCCTGCGCCGCGACTATCCCAACGTGCGATTTACCGGACCGCGTTACGGCGAGGCGCTGGCGCGTGCTTATGCCGGCGCCGATGTGTTCGTATTCCCCAGCCTGACCGACACGTTCGGCCTGGTGCTGCTGGAAGCTCTGGCATCCGGCACGCCGGTCGCCGCATTCCCGGTGACCGGTCCGATCGACGTGCTGGCCGACGCGTGTGGAAAACTTGGCGCGGTTGATATCGACTTGCGCAAGGCGGCGCTGGCCGCCTTGAGCGCCGACCGCGCCGCCTGCCGCACGCACGCCGAACGCTACTCGTGGCGCGCCTGTGCCGAAGTCTTCCTGTCGCACCTGGTGCCGCTGGCCGGCGCATCCTGAGCCTGGCACCGGTTTACCCCGCCTTCACTCGATCCTGCCATGCTTGAGGTGTGGCTGGGAATCCTGCTGTGGCCATCGTTGAACGGCGCGACATCGAATTCGACCTTTCGGCGGTGCACCTGGCGCTGCAATGGTCGCCGCAGGCCGCTCAGGCATTTGGCCTGCCGCCACTCAAACCGCGCGCGGTGCATTGCAAGCCGGCAGACGGCTTGTTGGAGGTCGTCTACGGCGAACTCAACGCGCCGCGCGTGTTCATGCTGTGCGCCGAGGCACTCGGCGCCATCATGATCGCCTATTGCAACCGCGCTGGACTGCCGATACCGCGCGCGGCGGACAAGGCGATCCGCATCGAACCCGAACACGTCGTGCTGGTGTTCACGCTGCGGCTTGCGGACGCGCCGGTGCCGGAAGCAACCGAGCTCGGGATCACGCGTGTGCCCGACACGGTGCGCGCCTGGGCCTGGATGGAAGCCGGCAACTGAACCGCACTTGCCGCTCGGCACGCCCGCCTGCACAGTGCCGGCATGACCAACCGGATTGAATTGCGCATCCATGAGCGCATCGCATTCGCGGACGGCCACGCCTTCGGCGACGTCGGCAGCTACGAACGTTTGACCGGCCGCGCGCATTTCGCGGTCGATCCGAGCGCCCCGGCGCAAGCCGATGTGGTCGATCTCGACAAGGCGCCGCGCGACGATGCGGGGCTGGTGCATTTTGCCGCAGACTTCATGATCCTGAAGCCGCTCGAACTGGAACGCGGCAATCGGCGCGTGTTCTATGACTACGGCAATCGCGGCCACAAGCGCGCTCTGCAATTCTTCAACGACGCGGCGCACAGCAACACGCCGGTTTCGCTGGCGCACGCGGGCAACGGATTCTTCATGCGCCGTGGCTACGCGGTGGCCTGGCTTGCGTGGGAAGGCGACATGTTGCCAGGTGACGGTCGCATGGTGCTCGATGTTCCGGTGGCGGCCGGCAACGGCAAGCCGATAACCGGACGCGTCCGCGTCGAGTACATTGCCGATGCACCGGGCACCACCTGCTATCCTCTCAGCGGCCGCATCGCCGCGCACAGCTACGCCACGATGTCGCTCGACAATCGCGACGCGGTGCTGACCCGGCGGCGCTATCCATACGATCCGCCACAGACGATCCCGAACGACCAGTGGCGCTTCGCCAGCCTGGAGTCCGGCGCCGGCGGCGAAACGCAGACACCTGAACGCGCGCTGGTGCCATCCGATCGTCACATCTATCTGCCGGCGGGTTTCCAGCCTGGATGGATCTATGAGCTTGTCTATACGGCGAAGGATCCGCTGGTGCATGGCCTCGGCCACGTGGCGGTGCGCGACTTCATCAGCTTCCTGAAGCACGACCGCTCCGGCGCCAATCCGCTGCATGGCACGGAGAAGGCCTATGCCTGGGGCCGCTCGCAGACCGGCCGCTGTCTGCGCGACTTCGTCTACCGTGGGTTCAATGCTGATGCGCAGGGCCGCCGCGTGTTCGATGGCGTGCTGCCGCACGTCGCCGGTGCCGGCCGCAAATGGCTGAACCATCGTTTCGCCAGCCCCATCGTGTCAGGCGGCCAGCAATACGAGGACCACTTCAATATCGCCGACAGTTTTCCGTTCTCCTACGCATGGTCCACCGATCATCTCACCGGCAAGCAGGATGCGATCCTGAAGCGGCCCGACACCGATCCTCTGGTGATGCACACGCAGACCGCGACGGAATACTGGGTGCGGCGCGGTTCCCTGGTGCACACCGACACCCAGGGCAACGATCTGAAGCAACCGGACACAGCACGGGTGTATTGCTGGTCCAGTTCGCAGCATTTCGCTGATCCACAGTCGAAGCCGCCATCGCGCGGCATTGCGCAGAATTTTTCCAACGTCGTCTCCACGTCGATGTTCTTCCGCGCGCATCTCGATGCGATGGATCGCTGGGCAACCGATGGCACGCCGCCGCCTCCCAGCCGTATCCCGACGCGGGCAGATGGCACGCTGATCAGCTTCGACGAGTGGCGTCGGCAGTTTCCCGCGATACCCGGTGTGGCGCCACCGCGCTCGCCGAACGTGCTGACGCTGCTCGACTTCGGGCCAGAGGCGGAGCGCGGCATTTTGCGCGAACCGCCGGCGCCGGTGCCCGGGGGAAATTCTCCCGATGCGCCGGGCAAGCAGTACACCGTGCTGGTGCCGTCGGTGGATCGCGACGGCAACGACATTCCCGGCATGCGCGCCCCGATGGTCGCGGCGCCCCTCGGCACCTATACCGGCTGGAACATGCGTGCACGCGGCCATGGTCACGGACTGCAGGCGCGGTTCGAGGGCAGCTACATCCCGTTTGCTGAGTCGCCCGAGGAACGGCACATCACCGGCGATCCGAGGCCCGCCGTGCTGGAGCGATATCCCGATAAGGCGGCATATGTCGCGGCGATCACCGCAGCGGCGCGCGAACTCGCGGCGCAGGGCCTGATCCTGGAGGAAGACGTTGCGCGCTGCGCCGCCGCTGCCGCCGATTGGGGACGGCCGCGGCATGACGTCTCGCTGGATTGAAACCGCGCACCCCGCGCCATGAACTGACAGGCCATCGCCCATGATCGACCCAGCCTACCTCACCGGTCCTGCACGTGCCCGCCGCCCCACTGTCATGGCGCGCCACCACGTCGTGGTATCCGGCCACTACTACGCCTCGCTCGCCGGCCTGCAGATCCTCGAAGCGGGCGGCAACGCGATCGACGCCGGGGTCGCCACAGGCCTCGCGATCGACGTGCTGGAGAGCGAGTTCGTCGGCTTCGGCGGTGTCGCGCCGATCATGATCCACCTTCCGGCCCGCGACGAAACCCACGTCGTCAGCGGTGTCGGCGTCTGGCCGAAAGCCGCCGACATCGATTACTTCCACCGCCATCACAACGGCCGCATCCCCGAAGGCCTGCTGCACAGCGTGGTGCCGGCGGCGCCGGCCAACTGGATCGCCGCGTTGGAACGCTTCGGCACGATGTCGTTCGCCGAGGTCGCTGCCGCGGCGATCCGCTTCGCGCGCGACGGCTTCCCCACCTATCCGTTCCTCGCCGAGCAGCTCACCGCGCGGCAGAACGACTTCAGGCACTGGCCGGCAACAGCCGCGATCTTCTTGCCGAACGGCAAGCCGCCCGCCGTCGGTGATCTGTTCGTGCAGAGCGATCTCGGCCGCACGCTGCAATACATGGCGGACCAGGAGAAGGCACAAGCCCACGGCGATCGGATCGCCGGCCTGCGCGCCGCGCACGATGCGTTCTACCGCGGCGACATCGCCAACGCGATCGTGCGTCACCAGCGCGACAACGGCGGCTGGCTCACAGCCGTCGATCTCGCGGAATTCCGCGCCCGCTTCGAGCGCGCCTGCCGCATCCGCTTCGGCGAATTCGACGTATATGGCTGCGGCGCGTGGTCGCAGGGCCCCATGGTGCTGGAGGCGCTGCACATCCTCGATGGCCTGGACCTGAAGGCCATGCGGCACAATTCCGCCGCCTACATCCACGCGGTGACCGAGGCGCTCAAGCTCGCCGCGGCTGATCGCGAGGTATATTTCGGCGATCCGGATTTCGTCGACGTGCCGCTGGACACACTGCTGTCGCGCGAATATGCCGCGCGCCGCCGCGCGATGATCGATCCGGCAAAGGCGTGGCCCGGCATGCCGCCCCCCGGCGAGGTCGGCGGCGTGTCAATTCCGCCCTGGCGCCCCGATCCATCCTCCGGCGCCGCGCTGGAAATCGCCGAAACCAAGCCGGAAACCTCGTTCTTCTGCGTCGCCGACAGCGATGGCAACGTCTTCGCCGCAACGCCGAGCGATCCGACAATCAGCGGACCCGTGGTGCCGGGTACCGGTATCACCGCCTCGATGTGGGGCTCGCGCGGCTATACCGCGCCCGACCATCCGGCCCGCGTCGGTGCCGGACGGCGGCCCCGCATGTCGGCCAATCCGGCGATCGCCATCAAGCCGGGCGAGATGGTGATGCCCTTCGGCTCGCCCGGCAGCGAGGTGCTCGGCCAGGCGATGGTGCAGGTTTTCCTCAATCAGGCGGTGTTCGGCATGGACCCGCAATCCGCCTGCGAGGCGCCGCGTTTCGCGAGCTACTCCTGGCCGGAATCGTCGCTGCCACACGCCTACCGGCCTGGGCACCTCTGCGTCGAGTCGGATGTCGGCAGTGCGGCCGGCGAGGCGCTGGCGGCGCTTGGCCATCGCCTGGAATGGTGGCCGGAGCGGAAATACCTGGCCGGTTCGGTGTGCACGATCCAGTCCGACATGCGGACCGGCATCAAATCGGCCGGTGCGGACCCCAGGCGGACCGCTTACGCCGTCGGCTGGTGACACCGCCACGCAATCTGCCGGGGAAGCGGATGGCAGAGTTGCGAATAATTCGCATCTTCAGCCAGTCTGTGTCTGCTATCTCATGGCCGTTCGGCCCGGCCACGGAAGGCAACGCCTGTGTACGTCTGTCTCTGCAACGCGCTTACCGACCGTCAGGTGAAGCAGGCCGCCGCCACTCTCGGCAGCACAAAGCCAAGCAGCGTCTATGCCGCCTGCGGTTGCCGTGCTCAGTGCGGCCAGTGCGTGCGGGCACTCGTCGCCCTGCTGCGCGGCGATGGCCCTGCCGTGCCGGAGCCGCTGCCGGCTGAGTGATCCCCTGCAACTTGCGCGTGCTTCCCTCTGGGAGGAACCTCGCGGCAGCCAGGCACTGAGGGGCAAATATGCTGCGCGACGCAAAGGTGATCGAGCACCTCAACACACAGCTCACCAACGAACTCACAGCGGTCAACCAGTACTTCCTGCATGCGCGCATGCTTGAGCACTGGGGCGTCACCAAGCTCGGCAAGCACGAATATGCTGAATCGATTGGTGAAATGAAGCATGCCGACGCACTGATAAAGCGCATCCTCTTCCTCGATGGCCTGCCCAATGTGCAGCGGCTCGATCCAATTCAGGTCGGCGAGGATGTCGAGCAGATCCTGAGGGCCGACTTGGCCCTGGAAGAAAAGGCGCTGACGGATCTGCGTGAAGGCATCGCCCATTGCGAGCGGCAGCGCGACTTTGTCTCCCGCGATCTCCTGCTCCAGATCCTCGAGAGCGAGGAAGAACACATCGACTTCCTGGAGCGCCAGTTCGACCTGATCAAGCAAATCGGCATCGAACGCTATGTGCTGCTCAACGCAGCGTCCGCGCCGGAACAGGAAGCCTAGCGAGCCTACCGCCGCATCCTGGTCTGGCGCGGAAAGCGCTTGCAAAAAACCATGGCCTCGGCTAATTAACGAACGGTCGTTCGTTTTATCCGGTGAGTGCCAATGCGGGAGCCCGGAGGCAAGCGGGAGCTGATCAGGGAGCAGGCCATGCGCCTGTTCGTCGAGCACGGCGTCGATGCCGTCTCCGTCCGCGATATCGCCACCGCCTGCGCCATGCAGGCCTCCAACCTCTACGCACATTTTCCCTCGAAGGACGCGCTGGTCACCGGACTGTTCCACGAAGGCTACGCCGAGTACGGCGCAATCGTCGCCGATGCAGTGTCGGGCAGCGGACCTTTCCGCAATCGGCTGGATCGCGTGATCCGTGTCATCTGCCGCCTGCACGATCAGGACAACGTCCGCTTCCGTTTCCTCATCATGATCCAACACAGTTTCCTGCGCGACGTGGCCCGCGACGAACGCAACCCTGTCGAGTTGATTTGCCGTGCCGTCGCTGCCGCCATGGACAGCGGCGAGATCCCCCGCCGCGAACCGGAGCTGATGGCCATGGCACTCATCGGCATGATCGTGCAGCCCGCCACCGCACGGCTTTATGGTCGCCTGCAAGGCGGCCTTATGGAGCGTGCCGGCGAGATCGTGGCGATGTGCTGGCGCGCTCTCTCCTGAACGGAAAGAACCTGACGATGGCCGTTTCACCGATCGGATTGCTGAAGACCCGCCGGATGTGGCCGCTGACGCTGACGCAGTCATGTGGTGCGCTGAACGACAACCTGGTGAAGAATGCCATGGTCGTGCTGGCGCTGTTCCAGCTCGGCATCGGCGGCACCGGCCTGTCGGCGCTCGCCGGCGCGCTGTTCATCGCCCCTTACATCCTGCTGTCCGCCACCGCCGGCAAATTGGCCGACCGCTTCGCCAAGCCACGCGTCATCGTCTGGTACAAGTTCGCCGAAATCGCCCTGATGGTTGTCGCCGCATTGGCTTTCCTGACCGAAAGCGTCGTCGGTTTGCTGATTGTGCTGGCCGGACTTGGCGTGCAGGCAACGTTGTTCGGTCCGGTGAAATACGGACTGCTGCCGGAACACCTCGCCGACGACGAACTGGTCGCCGGCAATGGCATGATCGAGGCCTCGACATTCCTCTCCATCGTCATCGGCACGGTTGCCGGCGGCGCGCTGGAACAGTTGCCGCACGGCGCCGTCTGGGTCGGCCTCACCGGTATTGCGCTGTCACTGATTGGTCTCAGCGCCGCGCTGTGCATTCCCCCAGCGCAGCCTGCGGACCCCACGCTGCGCATCTCGCCCAATGTCTTCGCCGAGTTCCTGGCGCGTGGCGCGGCATGCCGCATCGATCCGGCCGATCTGGCTGTCGGTGCTCGGCCTGTCGTGGTTCTGGACCATGGGCGCCACGCTGATGACCGAGTTCCCCGTGGTGGCGCGCGACACGCTGCACGCTGACGGTACGGTGCTGACCCTGCTGCTGACCGTGTTCGCCGTCGGCGTCGGCGCGGGTTCGATCCAGTGCGCAAGGCTGCTGCATGGCGATGTCTCGCCACGGCTGGTGCCGTTCGCCGCGCTCGGTATTTCGCTGTTCTGTTGGGATTTCGCCCGCGCCGCCGCGTCGGCTGGCGACATCGCCAATGCCGGCGTCGCGCTCAGCACATTCGCCGGCTGGCGCATGATCGTCGATCTGTTCCTGCTCGCCGCCTGCGGCGGCATCTTCTCGGTGCCGCTCTACGCGATCATCCAGGACAACGCGGCACCGTCCGAGCGGTCGCGCATGATCGCCGCCAACAACATCATGAATGCGTTGTTCATGGTGGCAGGCGCCGCGGCGGCGGCGATGCTTGCGGGTGTCGGCTTCAGTTCGCCAGCCGTGTTGCACGTTGCCGCGGCAGCCAACCTGCTTGTCGCCATCTGGATCGTGCGCATCCTGCCGCACGAAGTGTATCGCGCGATCCTGCGCTGGTACTTCGATACGTTCCACCGCGTGCAGGTGCACGGGCTCGAGAACTACCGGCAGGCCGGCGACCGCGTCGTCATCGTCGCCAATCATCAGTCCTATCTCGACGCCTGTCTGATCGCGGCCTATGTGCCGGACAGCCCGACTTTCGCGATCCATACGTCACAGGCGGCGAAGTGGTACTTCAAGCCGTTCCTGGCAGCGGTGCGGACTTTCCCGGTCGATGTGCAGTCGCCCTATTCGGTGAAGCGCATGGTCGAGGCGGTGCGCGATCACGGCCGCAAGCTGATGATCTTCCCGGAGGGCCGCATGACGCGCACCGGTGCACTGATGAAGGTGTACGAAGGTGCCGCGCTGGTCGCCGACAAGTCGCACGCGAAGATCGTGCCCATCAGCATCGAAGGCCTGCAATTCAGCAAGCTTGGCCGCATGGGCGGCCGGCTGCATCAGCGTTGGTTCCCGCCGCTGCGGCTGGATATTCGCCCACCGGTTACCCTTGCACCGCCAGGCCGCGAGGATCTTACGCCGCGCCAGCGCCGGGAACTGATCGGCCGTGCCTTGCAGGACGTGATGGTCGATGCGGTGTATCGGTCGAAGGACTTCGACAAGAGCCTGTTCAGTGCATTGCTCGATGCGCGCCGCGCGCATGGGCATCGCACGCCGATCATCGAAGACATCCAGCGTGTGCCGCTGAGCTACGAGCGGTTGCTGGTAGGATCGGTGATACTCGGCCGCGCTTTGGCCGGCGCGATGCCGCGGGAAACCAATGTGGCGCTGCTGATGCCGAATGCCGCCGCCTCGGTGGTGGCGTTCATGGGCTTGCAGGCGTTCGCGCGCGTGCCGTGCCTGCTCAACGTCTCGGCGGGTGGCGCCGCGATGCTGTCGGCCTGCCGCGCCGCCGGTGTGCGCACCGTGATCTCCAGCCACACATTCATCGAAAAGGGCCGGCTGCAAAAGGTCGTGGAGCGTTTGTCCAGCGAATTGCGCTTCATCTGGCTGGAAGATGTGCGCGCATCGATTGGCCTCGCGCAGAAGCTGCGTGGCAAGTGGGATGCGCGGCGTGCACGCCGCCTGCCAGGCGCATCGGCTGATCCGAACACTCCCGCCGTCGTGCTGTTCACCAGCGGATCGGAAGGCATGCCGAAAGGCGTGGTGCTCAGCCATCGCAATCTGCTGGCGAATTGCGCGCAGCTTGCTTCGGTGATCGACTTCCACGGCGGCGACATCGTGTTCAACGCGATGCCGATGTTCCATGCGTTCGGATTGACCGGTGGCACGATCCTGCCATTGGTCTCGGGTGTCCGTACCTTCCATTATCCAAGTCCGCTGCACTATCGCGTCGTGCCGGCACTGATCTACGACACCGATGCGACGATATGCTTCGGCACGGACACGTTTCTCAATGGCTGGGCGCGTTACGCACATCCATACGACTTCTATGCCATGCGTTATATCTTCGCCGGCGCCGAGAAGGTGCGCGAGGAAACCAAGCGGCTGTTCGCTGATCGTTTCGGCGTGCGCATTCTCGAAGGCTATGGCGCGACCGAAACCGCGCCGGTGCTGGCGATCAACACCGCGATGCATTGTCGGGCGAACAGCGTGGGACGCTTCCTGCCTGGCCTCGGCTGGCGGCTGGATCCCGTTCCCGGCGTCGATGCCGGCGGCCAGCTGCATGTGCATGGTCCGAACGTGATGCTGGGCTATCTGCGCGACACCGCGCCCGGCGTGCTCGAACCGCCGGAGGGCGGCTGGTACGATACCGGGGATATCGTCTCGGTCGATGCCGCTGGTTTTGTCACCATCGCCGGCCGCGCCAAGCGATTCGCCAAGATCGGTGGCGAGATGGTGTCGATGACCGCCGCCGAATCGCTCGTGGCGTCACTGTGGCCCGATGCACAGCACGCGGTGATCAGCCTGCCAGATCCGCGCAAGGGCGAATCGTTGCTGCTGGTCACCAATCGCGCCGATGCGGAGGTCAAGGAGATCCTGGCGCATGCGCGCGCGCGGATGGTGCCCGAGATCATGGTGCCGCGCACGATTTTGCCGGTTGCATCGGTGCCCCTGCTCGCTACCGGGAAGGTCGATTATCCGACCGTCCAGCGCATGGCCGAAGCAACCCGCAGCATGCCGGCGGAATCCGTTAGCGCTTGACATTTCGTTGCCGAGCTTGCTGACACTCTGGCATCCTCCGGTTGCGGCGCGGCGGATGCGGGGAGCTCCGAAATGCAGGCCGGTACGGTCGAACTCAAACCGGACCACACGACGATTGGATTGCCGGTGCGCCGGCGCCGCTTTGTCCGGGCGGCGCTGGTGGCCGCCACCGTGCTTGTGATTTTCCTCGGCTACGAGCTGCTCACAAGCCTCGTCGCCTACACCGATGACGCCTACGTCCGTTCAGATCTGGTCGCCATAGCACCGCAGGTCACCGGCACGATCGCCAGTGTCGATGTGCACGACAACCAGACAGTCCACCGTGGCGATCTGCTCTTCACCATTGATCCGGTACCGTTCCAGCTCGTCGTGGATGAGCGTCAGGCGGCTCTGCGTGAGGCAAACGCTCAAGCCGCGGCCGATCGCGCGGGCGTCGATGCCGCGCGCGACAACATTGCTGCCGCCGTTGCTGCACTCCAGCTCGCCAAGGAAACTCAACAGCGGATTTCGGCACTGACAACGGACAGCTTCGCCTCGCGCCAACAGCTCGACAACAGCACCGAGACTCTGCACGAGGCGCAGGCTAAGCTGGACAACGCCAAGGCAACGCTCGACAAGGAACAGCAAGCGACCGCCGAAGGCGAAGCCGCGATCGCACGGGCCCAGGCCGACCTGGCCAGCGCTGTCTGGCGGCTTCAACAAACCAAGGTGGTCGCGCCGGTCGACGGCAATATCAACAACCTCACTCTCCGTGTGGGCGATATGGCACGGACGGATGCGGCGGCTATCGGCATCATCGATGCCGCCGCGTGGCGCATCATGGCCAATTACAAGCAGTACTATCTGCGAGGCTTTCGTCCGGATAGCACTGTCTGGATCTGGCTCGATTCACATCCCTGGCACTTCTACCGTGCTCACATTCAAGGTATCGCGCGCGGCATAAGCCGCGATCCGGATCGGCCGGATCTTCTGCCCTACGTCGCCCCGACCACGGACTGGATCAGATTGCAGCGACGCTTCCCGGTGACACTCCTGCTCGACGAGCCTCCACCCGACGGCACGCTTTTCATGGGTGCTGATGCTCGGACAATCATTTTTCCGTAATGCGGCGGCTTATAGCCATCAGGCTGCGGCGGGCGCTGTCGTTGATCAGCGGCGCCACGGCGGCGATGCATCGCGACCTCCTGGCTATCGAGTTCACCGGGGACCGTGCACGGCAGACTTCGATCACAACCCTCAGCGTCGTGCTCTCGGTCGTCATCGCCTGTGCGATGCATCTGCCGGATGTCTGGTGGGCGGCAATCAGCGGATTCATGTCGACGCAGCCGACGCGGCCGGCATCGATCCACAAGGCTGCATTGCGGGTCGTCGGGACGGCGGCCGGCGCGACCTTGGGCTTGGTGCTCATCAGTTGGATCGCCTACGACCATTTCGCTTGCCTGCTCGTCCTGTTCGCGTCCGCGACACTGGGTATTCTGGGCCTTACCGTCAGCCCGCACGGCTACGCGTGGCTGTTCGCAAGCATTACCTTTTCGCTTGTCGTTCTGATGTCCCTGGCCGATCCGACACTTGCGATCGGCATCGCCTTCTTCCGTGCCTTGGAAGTTCTGATTGGTTCGGCGGTCGCGGTCACGATCGCGATCGCGGTTCAGGACGTTGGCCAGGAGACGCATGTCCCTCCGCCACCCGGATGGCGCGATCTGTTCGGACACAGTTGGCCGGCTGTGCTGCATGCGCTGCGCGGCGGCGTGGCGGTGGCGATGATACCCATCGCATGGAGCCAGTTCGATCTGCCCGACATCACCGCCATGGCGATCACCATGGCCGCGGTACTCGCCGTGCCTGTCCTGGCCGATCACCCGCTCGACCCTGACAGGCACATCGTCGAGCGGGCATTTCAGAGATTGCTCGGCTGCTTTATCGGCGGGTTGCCCGCACTGGCTCTGTTGGTCCTGCCGTTGAGCGAGTTCCTGCCCTGGCTGCTCGCCCTCGCCGCGGGCACCTGGTTGTTTACTTATCTGCAAGGCAACACCCGTGGGTTCGCCTATGTCGGGACCCAGGCGACCCTGGTGTTCATGATGACGCTGGTGCAAGGCGAGGGCCCACCGGCGAGTATCATGCCGGGCATAAATCGCTTCGTTGGCATCCTGCTCGGCGTATCAACGCTGTTCGTCGTCTGTCTGATCCTGCGCCTGCCAAAACCCGGCGCCGAAATCTCGCGGTCACCTGCCTAGGCCACTGTCGCTCAGGCGAATGCGTCATTGCGAGGAGCGCGGCGCGGAGCGATCCCGGTCAGCCTGTGCGTGCACCGCGCAGCGATAGGGCTCTAACGCGGCTGCATCCGCAGCGCGCCATCCAGCCGTATCGTCTCGCCATTCAGGAAGCGGTTGGTCGCGATGTGCTCCACCAACGCGGCATATTCCTCCGGCAGGCCAAGCCGCTGCGGAAACGGGATGCCGTCGCCAAGGCTGCGTTGCACCTCTGGCGGCAGCGCCTCGACCATCGGCGTCTGGAACAGCCCTGGTGCTATCGTCACCACGCGAACACCGAAGCGCGCGAGCTCGCGTGCCGCCGGCAATGTCATGCCAACGACACCGGCTTTCGATGCGGCATATGCCGGCTGCCCCACCTGGCCTTCGTACGCGGCGATCGACGCCGTGTTGACAATTACACCGCGCTCGCCGCCCTCCAGCGGATCGAGCACCGTCATCTCGGCGGCGGCCAGGCGCAGCAGGTTGAAGCTACCGATGAGGTTGATGCGGATCACCCGTTCGAACGCGGCCAATGGCATTGGGCCATCGCGTCCCACGATGCGCCCGGCGGTGCCGACACCGGCGCAGTTCACCAGTATCCGCACCGCACCGTGCGCATCGCGTGCCTTCGTCACCGCTGCCTCGGCCGAGGCAGCATCGGCGACATCGCAGGCGATGCCGACACCGCCGAACCTTTGCGCGCTGGCTGTGGCGGCTGCTTCGTTGATGTCCAGCACGGCAACGCGCGCACCGGCTGCAGCGAGGCGCTGCGCGGTTGCCGCGCCGAGCCCCGATGCGCCGCCGGTCACTATTGCCGCCTGTCCGTCGAGCCGCATTGCCGAATCCTTCACCGGTTCATCGGCCGTAGTCTGGCCCAAGGTTGGCGGGGACCGCCACTGCCACAGGCCGTGGCCGCATGCGCTGCAGAAACACGATGGTGCCGAGGATGGTGCACGCCAGCATCGCCAGCGATGCCAGCAGCGCCCAGCGATCGCCATGCAGGCCGCGCACCGAAAAATACACCGCACCGATGATCACCACGCCCGTTCGCCACCTGCTGCGTCGTCGTAAGGATGCCGGAGCCGGCGCCGGCATGCGCGTGACGCACGTTGGTCAGCACCGCGCTGAACAGCGGCGTCAGTACCATGCCCTGGCCATAGCCGAACAGGATGAATGGCAGCATCAGCATCGTCATCGTCGGATGCTCGATCATGCCGGCGAGCAGCGCGGTGGCGGCCAATCCGGCAGCCTGCACCATGCAGCCCTCGGCCAGCGCCGCCATCCCGCGCTTCGCCACCCGCGCCGTGACCAGGCGCGAGCCGGCCACGAATGCGATCGCCATTGGCACCACGATCAGCGCCGCGTCGAACGGAGCGAAATGCAGGCCGTTCTGTAGATACAGCGTCAGCACGAAATAGAACGACAGGTTGCCGGCAAAGAAGCAGAACGTGGCGCACGTGCCGGCAGTGAACAGCCTGTCTTCGAGCAGCGCGAGATCGATCAGTGGCATGCCGCCACGACGCTGGATCGCGCGCTGCAGCCTGATGAAGCCGGCAAGCACCAGCGCACCCGCCGCCATCGCCAGCCACATCCAAAGCGGCCAGCCCAGCTCCCGGCCGAACATCAGCGGGACCAGCAATCCCAACAGTCCGGTGAACAACATGAACGCGCCGCGCAGATCGAGATGCGTTCCCACGGCGCGTGGGATCGCCGGCATCAGCCTGCCTGCCGCCAGCATGATGGCGATGCCAACCGGCACGTTGACGCCGAAGATGCTGCGCCAGCCCAGCGCGACCAGCCAACCGCCCAGGATGAACCCGATAGCCGCGCCCAGGCCGATGGCAACGCCCAGCACGGCGAACGCCTTGGCGCGCGCCGCATCGGGGAACAGCGTGTGGATGCTCGCGAGCACCTGCGGCACCATGACAGCCGCAGCGGCGCCTTGTGCAGCGCGGCCGATGATCAGGCTAAGCGCGGAACCCGACAGGCCGCACCACAATGACGCCAGGGTGAAGCCCAGCACGCCGAGCAGGAATACGCCCTTGCGGCCAAAGATATCGCCCAGCCGGCCGCCGGTGATTACCAGGGCGGCATAGGCAAGTTGATAGACCGCGACCACCGCCTGGATTTCCGCGCTGCCGGCGTGCAGATCGGCGCGGATCGACGGCAGCGCGACATTGACGATGAACGCATCCATGACCGCGAGGAACTGCGCCGCGGCCACGCTCGCCAGCGCGAACCAGCGGCGCCGGGATGATGTTTGCATGATGGGAACTCCCGTTGCTTACGGGCCCACCCTGTCGATCTGCGCGGCGGCAATCGATTACGCCGCGGGTAATGCTGTGCGTTATTTCTTCAGGGTGTCGCGCAATCCGCGCAGCGCCACATAGTAGCCGGCGATGCCGAACCCGGTGACCATGCCCTGCATCACCGGCGCGGTATCGGACACCGGCCCGCGCCGCACCGGATTGGAGATGTGCAGCTCGATCGTCGGGAACTTCACCTGGCTGATCGCCGCCACCAGCGCGGGATAGCCGCGTGCGAATCCGGCCGGATTGAACAGCGCCGCATCGAAGCCGCGATCATTGGCCTCGTACAGCTTGTTGATGACCTCGCCCTCGATGTTCGAATGGAAGATCTCGATCTCCACGCCAAGCTCATTGGCGTAGCCACGGATGCGTTCGTCGTATTCCGGCAGGGTCATCGGCCCGAATATTTCGGTCTGCACCTTGCCGCGCATATTCATGCCGGCGCCGTGGATGATCAGGATCTTCGGCATCATTGGTTCCTTTCAGGCAACGCGATACTGCGCCAGCGTCTCATATTTCGGGTCTGCCCCGATACCAGGAACGTCCGGCGGACTGACCGTGCCGTCATCGTTCAGCGTCAGCGTGTGACGATACACGCGTCCCCACATCGGATCGACGGTATCGCGATAGAATTCCAGGATCAGCCCGTTTGAGATCGCCGCGACCAGATGAACGTGGATGTCCTGCGAACCATGCGGCGCGATATCCAGGTCGTTGGCCTGCGCGAGCGCCGCGACCTTCATGAATTCCGTGACACCGCCCAGCACCTTGGCGTCGGCATTCAGGATTGCCGCCGCTTCGGCACGAATGAGATCGCGAAAGCCGTAACGCGTGTATTCGTTCTCGCCGGTTGCGATCGGAATGCTGGTGGCCTGCGCCAGCTTGCGATGACCGTCATAGTCATCCGGTGCGACCGGTTCCTCGAACCAGTAGATGTCGTGCTCCTCCATCCGCTTGGCGATCTGGATCGCCTCGTAGTAGCGGTAGGCACAGTTGGCATCGACCATCAGCTTAACGTCCGGACCCACAGCCTCGCGCGCCACGCGCACCCGTGCCAAGTCTTCGGCAATCGGCACGGCGCCGATTTTCATCTTCACCGCCTTGGCGCCCATGCGGACATTGTCTTCCATCTCGCGCGCCAGTTCGCGCAGCCCTTTGCCCTCCTCATAATAGCCGCCGGCAATATATGTCGGCACCCGATCACGGAAACCACCGAGCATTCGGTACAGCGGCAGGTTGGCGAACTTCGCGCGGATGTCCCACAAGCCGATATCGATCGCCGATATCGCGCGCGTGGTCAGGCCGCGGCGGCCAATCAGCTTTGGCTCCCACATCTTCTGCCATAGGCGCTCGGTGTTGATCGGGTCTTCGCCGATCAGCATCGGTGTCAGACGCGCAATGGTGGCGCGCTCGATTTCGCCGCCGCCGCCAAGGCCGATGCCGGTGATGCCCTCGCTGGTCTCGATCTCCACCACCGCGAAGGTCACGTCCCGGTAGGTATGCTTGCCATTGGTGATCGGCTTGTGACGCGGCCAGCGGAATTCCTTGCTGGAGATGCCGGTGATCTTCATGTGGCCTTTTCCTCCTGCAACGCCGGATGTTCGCGCGGACCGATACCGCTGTCCATGCGGGCTGCGCCGGTCAGTCCGGCAGCCGCAGGCGTACCGATACCGGACAATGATCCGACAGCCGTTCCTTCCAGTCGCCGCCGCTCTCGCGATAGGTCAACACGCGCAAGGAGTTCGGCTCCAGCCAGTCGCGCGCCGCGCCACCGAGCATGATATGATCGATGAATGACTCGCCGCCCCAGCACGGACTGGCGTGGCCTTCCGTTGCGCGTGTCAGTGGCGCGGCCTGCTGCAACGCTGACCAGAGCTGATCGGGGCCATCCATGTGACGATTGAAATCGCCGAGCACCGCGAATGCGATGCCCTCGGCGCGCCGCGCGCTGATCCACCCCACCAACGGCGTCAGTTGCTTGCGCAGTTCCACGCACGAACCGCGCTTACGCCCGCCCAGCCGCTGATCGAAGCAGCCGGTCTTCAGGTGCAGTGCCAGGATGCGCAACGGCGGTTGCAGATCGAGCGTGATATCGACCCCGCTGCGCAGCCCTGGATCGACGTCGAGCCCGGTCACGTCCGGGTTGGCGATGTAGTGAATGCCGCGGCGGACCACGATACCGACACGCTGCACCACGTGATCGCGGCTCAGATGGATCGAATAGCCGTCAGGTGGAAACACCTCCTCGGCGATGGCGCGGCCATCGACTTCCTGTACGGCAATGACATCGGCTTTCAGCGCGTCGGCATAGTGACGCAGCAGATCGATATCCTCCGGCCGTTTCACCTGGACATCATGTGGCAATACCGACTGCCTGTTGCTCAGCCACTCCAGATTCCAGGTGGCGATTTTGAGTTCCGTCGCGGCAGCGCTGAACGAAACCAGCAGCGCGATGACGCAAGCAGTCAACGCGGCGCGCGCGCGCATCACACGCGTTCGCTGATGCCGATGGCCACCTTGCATCCCAGCTTGATCGCCGCCGAAAGCAGCCGGTAACCCGGCGCCTGTTCCGCGCCATGCCGCAACCCGATCTCCCGATGCGCCAGCTCGTCGTCGCGGAATTTTTCCAGCGTGCCGCGCAGCTCGGCTTCGCTGTCTTCCAGGTCGGTGATCTGTCCGGCGTAGTGCGCGTCGATTACCTCTTCCACCGCTACCGTGCAGGCCATCGCGGCACGCTCGCCCAGCGCCGCGGTCGCCGCGCCGAGCGCAAAGCCGGCGATGTGCCAAAGCGGCAGCAGTGCCGTCGGCCGCACGCGGCGGCGCGCGATCAACTGCGAGAAGCGATCGAGATGCTCCTGCTCCTGTGCCTGCATCTCGCGCAGCAGCGGCGCCTTGTCACTGGCCCGCAGCACCGCGAGCTGTCCGGCGTAGATACGCGCGGCACCGTACTCGCCGGCATGATCGACGCGGATCATGCGCGCAACCGTTTCCTCGGGTCGCGGATCGCCAGGCAAGATCATGCCACGCTCCTCCGGTCCTTCCACAACACCCAGCCTAGCACGGCTGCGAAAATCAGCGCGTAAAGCAGGTTCATCGCTGCCATCGACAACGGCAGGCCCGGGATCAGGAATGTCGGCTCATCGCACGGCTTGGATGGCCGCGACGGCATCTGCGCCAGCCGATCGGCAATCGAGCCGCCAGTCAGATGCGGCGCGGCACATTCCGGCAGCGGGCTCGGCCACAATTTCCATTCGACGCCAACGTGGATCGCCGCCAGCACAACGCCCGCCAGCATCGTCAGGATTACCAAAGCCAGCAGCGGTCGCGCCACCGCGCGTGGCGTGACAACAGCGATCAGGCTGATCACGATGGCGGCCCGGTACGGCCAACGTTCAAGCAGGCACAACGCGCACGGCACCAGGCCGCCCCAGCGTTCCGACGCCAATGCCAATCCCAGCGCGAAGCCCGCTGCCAGCGCGGAAAGGATGGCTACGTTGCGGATTGACGTGACGGGCATGGCCGCGATGTGCCCTGCTTCCACCCTGCATGCAAGGCGTCTAGTCTCCCGCGCCGCAAGCAAAATGGAGGCAGTCGATGCGCCGCATCCTGTGGGGCCGCGCCACGTCCAGCAATGTGATGAAAGCGATCTGGACGCTGGAGGAATTGCAGTTGCCGTACCGAGCGCTTGGATGTCGGTGGCTCGTTCGGCAAAACCGACACCAAAGACTATCGCGCGATGAATCCCACCGGTCTGGTGCCGACGTTGCAGGAAGACGACTTCACGTTGTGGGAAAGCAACGCGATCTGCCGCTATCTGTGCCATGCGCACGCGCCACATTCCAAATTGTGGCCGCAGGATCCGCACGCACGCGGCAACATCGACCGCTGGATGGACGCACAGCAGACGCTGCTGAACCGGCCGATCGGCGCGGTGTTCTGGGGACTGGTACGCACGCCGCCCGACAAGCGCGACATGGCGGCGATCAAACAGGGGATCGAGGACGCCACGCGCGTCTGGCACATGTGTTCAGCCGAACTGGCAAAGCACCCCTATCTCGCGGGCAACGATCTGACGCTGGCTGACATCCCGTGGGGACCGCACCTGCATCGCTGGTTCAATATGGATTTCGAGCGGCCGGACGTTCCGCACCTGCGTGACTGGTACAATCGGCTGCTGCAGCGCCCGGCCTACAAGCAACACCTGGCCGGCAAGGTGGTCTGACCTCCGTAACCTCCCCCGCTCACGCGGGGGAGGTCGGCGCTCCGCGCCGGAGGCGGCCTCGCTAGAATAACGTACTCCCGGCCATCAGCCCGGCGACCAGCAGTACCAGGAACACCACGATCGCAATAAAGAACAGGATGCGGGCGATGTCCGCCGAGGCGGCGGAAATGCCGCCAAACCCGAAGAGCGCCGCGACCAGCGACACAACTAGGAAGAATAGTGCCAATCTCAACATGACCGGTTTTGCCCCTGAAACTGATTGATAGCGCGTAAAGATAAGCCGCCCGCCGCGAGTCTGTGCTCACAGGTGCTTGCGTCGCGAATGCCTGATCGGACGCCCCGTCGCCTCCCGGAAGGTCCGCCATACTTGACGCTAGCAACCCTATCCGCGATAAGCCGCGCCTTCCGATCGGATCAGGTACCCAGACAATGTCCCGCCGCTGCCAGATCACCGGCAAGGGCGTGCTGAGCGGCAATAACGTCAGCCACGCCAATAACCGGACCCGCCGCCGCTTCCTGCCCAACCTGCAGGACGCCTCGCTGCTGTCCGATATCCTCGGCACGGCGGTGCGTCTGCGCCTGTCCACCCGGGCAATCCGCACGATCGAGCAAAATGGCGGCATCGACGCCTATCTGCTCGGCCGGTCTGACAGCCGGCTGACCGAGGACGGCAAGGCGCTGAAGCGCCGCCTGTTGCGGGTGCAGGCCAAGCGGGCGGCCACCCAGGCGGCCTAGCCGCGCCCACCATCCAGGACATGTTGGACTGCGCAGCCGATCGGCTGCGCGCCGCCGGCATCGACGCTCCCCGGCTGGAATCGCGTCTGCTGCTCGCCCGCGCGCTGGGCAGTACACCCGAGGCGCTGTTGCGCGACCGCCTGACGAGTGTCGACGCCGCCGCGCTCGAACCCTTGCTGGTCCGCCGCCTCGCGCGCGAACCATTGGCGCTGATCCTGGGCAGGCGGGAGTTCTGGAGCCTGCCGTTTGCCGTCTCAAACGCCACGCTGATTCCGCGGCCAGAGTCGGAAACCGTGGTCGAGGCGGTGCTCGCGGCGTTCGCCGGACGGCAGCCGCCACACCGCGTGCTCGACCTCGGCACCGGCACCGGCTGCCTGCTGCTTGCGGTGCTGTCGGAATTTCCGCACGCCTTCGGCGTCGGCGTGGATCGCAGCGCCGAAGCCGTGCGGCTGGCTGCCGGCAACGCCACGGCGCTCGGCTTGGCAAATCGGTCCGTGTTCGCCGCAGGCGACTGGGCTGAGGCACTGGATGCACGGTTCGATCTCGTCTTGTGCAACCCGCCCTACATTCCTACCTCGGAGCTGAGCGGTTTGATGCCCGACGTGGCGCTTTACGAGCCGCGCACCGCGCTGGACGGTGGCGCGGACGGCCTCGCGGCCTACCGGGGCCTTGTGCCGAACCTGCGGGGACTACTGTCATCGGACGGAATCGCTGTGCTGGAGTTGGGAGTTGGACAATTGGCGCCGGTGACCCGGATGGCAGCCGAAGCCGGCCTGAGGTCAGGTTCGCGCAACGATTTGTTGGGCATTGCGCGGGCATTGGTGCTTTCGCTGGCTTTGCCATGAAAAAACCGTTTGGCAGTCCGGGATGGTGGGTTTAGCTTGCGGTCGGCGAGGACCAGCCGGGGTACGGCTAGTCCAAGGCGTGCTGGCCGAATTGACCGGCGTCCACTTGAATGGACGAGGGTCGCCGGACTGGATGCCCGCTGGAACCAATGCCGATCGACTGAGGCCCGGCCGAGGGGGTGATCCCCGAGACGCTCGCGGAGTGAGCCGCGACCATCTCCCATCCCACGGCCAGAAGAGAGAGAAGGCGTAGCGGCAACATAATGAACATGAAACGTATGCGCGGACGTGGCCATCGACCCGGTGGCGGCGGTGGCGGTGGCGGACTGCGGCACCACGGCGGTGGCGGCGGCAGCGGCGGCATTCCCCTCAACCGCAACCACGTATTCGACAGCAATGGCCCGGACCTGCGGATCCGCGGCACAGCGCAGCAGCTGTTCGAGAAGTACCTGCAGCTTGGCCGCGACGCGACCAGCGGTGGCGACCGGGTGATGGCGGAAGGCTATTTCCAGCACGCCGAGCACTATTTCCGCATTCTGAATGCGATGAATCAGGCGGCGCAGCAGAACCAGCAGCAGAATGGCCAGCAGCCACAGGGTGGCCAGCGCCGGCAGTATGGTGAGGATGGTCAGCAGTCCGGCGGCGAAGGCGACGAAGAAGCCGAGGCCCGCCCGATTGGTACCGGCGATCAGCCAGAAGCGCGCGAGATCCCAATCGCGGCGGCGCCGCCCGAGGCCTGATCAGGGCCGGCGCCACGCCCTGCCGCGGCCGATCGCCGCCTCGCCGAAGCGCTGACGCAACGCGTCGATCGCCGCCTGGGCGGCGGCACGGCGCGGCGTCTCGGTGTCGGCAAGGTCGCCGTGGTCTGCCTCCGCCAGCGGCAGCAGCGGATTGGCGCCGATCCCGATCAGCCGGAAGGCCGTGCCGTTCGCCTCGCGCGACAGCAGCGTGCTCGCGGCCTCGAATAGCCGATCGGGCAGCACTGTGGCACCGGGCAACCGTGCCGCGCGCGTGCGTGTCGCGAAGTCCGTCGTCTTCAACTTCAGCACCACGCCGCCAGCCGACAGTTCGTTCTCCTTCAGCCGCCGCGCGAGCTTCTCCGACAGCCGCCAGAGATGGGCTTGCAGATCCGTCGGGCGGACCAGATCGGTGTCGAATGTCGTCTCGGCGCTGATCGACTTGGTCTCGCGCGCCGGGTCCACCAGGCGCGCGTCCTCGCCGCGGGCGCGGCGAACCAGAGAGGCCCCATCGTCTCCCAGCTTGCGGCGCGCATCGCGTTCATTCAGCACCTGCAGATGGCCGAGCAGGGTGATGCCCTGGCCCGCGAGCTTACGCGCCAGCGCCGGCCCGATGCCCGGCAGCAGACGCACCGGTTCGGGCGCCAGGAGTGACGTGGCTTCCACGGCGCCGATGACGGCGAAGCCGCGCGGCTTGTCGCGGCCCGCGGCGATCTTCGCCAGCAGCCGGTTGGGCGCCAGGCCAATCGAAACGGTGACGCCCACAGTCGCCTCGACCTCGCGTGCGAAGCGGGCCAGCACGACGGCCGGAGGCGCGCCATGCAGCGCTGCTGTCCCAGAAAGGTCGAGCACGGCCTCGTCGATCGACAGCGGCTGCAGCAGCGGCGTGAGATTGGCCATCATCGCGCGGATCTGCCGCCCGACGGCCACGTACTTGCTGAAATCAGGACGGATGACCACGGCATCGGGGCACGCCTTCAGTGCCTTGAACATCGGCATGGCGCTGCGCACGCCATAGATGCGCGCCACGTAGCAGGCGGCAGTGACCACGCCGCGCACGCCCCCGCCAACGATGACCGGCCGAGCGGCAAGTTCCGGACGATCGCGCTTCTCGACGCTGGCATAGAAAGCGTCGCAGTCGATGTGCGCGATGGTCAGGCTGAACAGTTCCGGGTGACGGACGATGCGCGCCCCGCCGCACTGGCCGCAGCCCGCGGCCGGTGTCTGATCAGCGATGACGGCCAGACAGTCGCGACAAAAAGCAGGCACGCTTCGCTATTCGGCCGGCCACAGCCAGGCAGCGCCCCGCACGCCGGAGGAGTCGCCATGCTTGTTGCGCACGATCGGCGTCTGCACGAAGTCGCTGAACACGAAGCGGCGGACCAGCGGCGGCAACGCCGTATACAGGTGCTCCATGTTGGAAAGGCCGCCGCCCAGCACGATCACATCGGGATCGAGCAGATTGACCACTTGAGCCAGTCCACGTGCCAGGCGGTGCGCGTGGCGGTCGAGCGCTTCCTGCGCCTTGCGATCGCCGGCGGCCGCGCGGGCCGGGATGCCGGATGCGTCATGCGATCCGGGCCCATCGCAATCGCGCGCCAATGACGGCCCGGCGACCCACGTCTCCAGACAACCCCAATGGCCGCACCAGCAATGTTCGCCAGGCAGTTCGTCGAGCCGCGGCCAGGGCAGGGGGTTGTGGCCCCACTCGCCGGTCACGTGATTGCGCCCGCGCAGCACCTTGCCATCCACCACCACGCCACCGCCGCAGCCGGTGCCCAGGATGACGCCGAACACCGTCGGGTGGCCGGCGCCCGCGCCATCGCTGGCTTCCGACAGCGCGAAGCAGTTCGCGTCGTTCTCCACGCGGACCTCGCGGCCGAGCAGGTCGCTGATGTCACGATCGAACGGATGGCCGTTCAGCGCGATCGAATTGGCGTTCTTCACCAGGCCGGTGACCGGGCTGATCACGCCGGGGATGCCGATACCGACGCTCGTGCTGGCGCCGACCTGTGCGTCGACGTCACGCACCAGCCCGGCGATGCCTTGCAGTGTTCCCTCGTAGCCGGGTGGCGTGTCGATGCGGTGGCGCAGACGTTCGCTGCCGTCGGGTGCCAGCACAGCCACCTCGATCTTGGTGCCGCCCAGGTCAATGCCAATGCGATGCTTCATGCCGACATGCGCGTTTGCGGAACGGGGACGGTCTTACCGCAGGCCGCGCCCTGCCGGTAGTCTCTCTGTATGCGCCGCGCCGATCGGCTGTTCGACATCATCCAGTACCTGCGCACCGCGCGCGGGCCGGTGACCGCGGCCGCCCTGGCGGAGACGCTGGAGGTAACGGTGCGCACGGTGTACCGCGACGTGGCGACATTGCAGGCCCGCCGGGTGCCGATTGAAGGCGCGGCGGGCATCGGCTACGTGCTGCGGCGCGGCTTCGATCTGCCCCCGTTGATGTTCAACGTCGAGGAGATCGAGGCAATCGCCGTCGGCGCGCGCATGGTGGCGCGTACCCGGCGATCCGGGATTGCAGGGGGCGGCGGAGAGCGTGCTGTCGAAAGTGACGGTCGTGCTGCCGGAATTGCTGCGCACGCAACTGACCGCGGCGCCGATATTCGTCTCTGAATCAGGCGCGCCGGTGCCTGAGAGCATCGACCTGTCGGTGGTACGTCAGGCGATCCGCGACGAGCGCAAACTGGACATCGGCTATGTCGATGAGAGGGGCGCGCGATCGCAGCGCATCATCTGGCCGATAGCTGTGGCCTACTATGTGCAGGCCACGCTGATCGGCGCCTGGTGCGAGCTGCGGCAGGACTACCGGCACTTTCGCGCCGACCGGATCAACGATTTGAGGGTGCTGGACGAACGCTATCCATCCGACAACGGGCGGCTGATGGCGGAATGGCTGGCGCTGCTGCAAAATGCGCGCGACGCGAAGGAGCGAGAATGATGCCCGCCTACATGGTCGTGCAGGTCAAGGTGACCGATCCGGACAAGTACGCCGCATACCGCGAGGCCGTGCCGAGCGTTGTGCAGGCGTTCGGCGGGCGCTACATCGCGCGCGGCGGCGCCGTCGAGGTGCTGGAAGGCAGCCATGATGGACGCCGCCTGGTGCTGTTCGAATTCCCCTCGATCGAGGCGATCAAGCGGTTCTGGCAGTCGCCCGAATACGCCAAGGTGAAGCCGCTGCGCGATAACGCCGCAGAGGTGGATGTCTGGGCGATCCCGGGAGTTTGATCGGATGGCCCAGGACATCCAGGTTCAGCTCGACGCTGCAGGCATCGCCGTGGTGACGCTGAACCGGCCAGAAAAGCGCAACGTCGTGTCGCTCGCGATGTGGCTTGGGTTGGGCGAGATCTACCGCGATTTCGCGCAGCGCGGTGATGTCCGCGTGGTGATACTGACCGGCGCCGGTGGGCATTTCTCCGGCGGCGCCGACATCTCCGAATTCTCCAAGGTGCGCGACACGGTCGAGGCGACCAATGCCTATAGCGCCGCGGGACGTGCGGCGACGCAGGCGATCATCGATGCGCCGCAGCCGACGATTGCCGCGGTGCATGGTTATGGCGTGGGCGGCGGCTGCGGCCTGGCGCTGGCCTGCGACCTCCGTGTCGGCGATGCGACGACACAGATGGGCATTCCCGCCGCGCGACTGTCCATCGTGTACGACACGTTGGATTGCAGCCTGCTGCTGCGCGCGGTCGGATTGGCGAACGCCAAGCTGGTGCTTTACTCGGGCCGCTATTTTCCGCTCGCCGATTGCCGCGCCATGGGGCTGATCGACGTGGTGTCGGAAACCGGCGCGCTGGAGGGCGCGCACAAGTTGGCGCAGGAGCTGGCGACCCGCGCGCCACTGTCGCAGCGCGGTGCCAAGATCGTGCTGGAAGCACTGGCGCGCAACGAGGTCGACCAGCGCGCCACCGAGATCGCCGCCGCGCAGGAAGCCGCCGTGAACAGCGAGGACTATCGCGCCGCGCGCCAGGCATTCCTGGAGAAGCGCACGCCAGTGTTCAAGGGACGGTAAGATATGCTGGATTCGTATCGGTACACCTCTCCCGCCTGCGGCAGCGGTCGGGGCGAAGCACCGGGAGAGGGTGCCTCTCGCAGTGATGGTGCCCTAGCCATGGACGCGGGATTCCATCCGCTCGATCCGCGCAAGTTCCACGACCCGCTGCTGACCGCGAAGGGCGAAGCGCGTGCCCACGTGCCGCTGCGCGCGCTGGACACGCTGTGGTTCAACACCGGCACGCTGTGCAATCTGACCTGCCGCAACTGCTACATCGAATCATCGCCGCGCAACGACCGCCTCGCCTATCTGACTCGCGACGAAGTACGCACCTATCTCGACGAGATCGCGCGCGACGCATTGCCGGCAAAGCTCATCGGCTTCACCGGCGGCGAGCCGTTCATGAACCCCGACATCATCGGCATGCTGGACGACGTGCTGTCGCGCGGCTTCGAGGCGATGGTGCTGACCAACGCGATGAAGCCGATGCGCAAGCTGCGGCCGCAATTGCTGGGTCTGCGTGACAGCTATGGCGAGCGGTTGCGTATCCGCGTGTCGCTCGATCACCACGATCCGGCGGTGCATGAGGCGGAACGTGGGCGGCGAAGCTGGGCGCCAACGATTGATGGCCTGATGTGGCTGGCGCGCAATGGCTTTGCGCTGGATGTGGCTGGCCGCCGCTTCTCCGGCGAGCCGGAGGACGCATTGCGCGCCGGATTCGCGCGGCTGTTCGCGGAACTCGGTGTGCCGGTGGACGCTGGCGATCCGGTGCGGCTGATGCTGTTCCCCGAAATGGAGGCGCAGCACGACGTGCCGGAGATCACCACTGCCTGCTGGGGCATCCTGCAAAAGTCGCCAGACGACGTGATGTGCGCTTCGTCGCGCATGGTGGTGAAGCGGAAGGACTCGGCAGCGCCGGTGGTGCTGGCGTGCACGCTGGTGCCGTATGATCCGCGCTTTGAGATGGGCCGGACCTTGGCTGAGGCGTCGCGGCCGGTGTCACTGAATCATGCCTATTGCGCCTCGTTCTGCGTGCTCGGGGGAGCGGCGTGCAGCCGTTGACAGCCAAAGTGCGAAGTCGGTGCTGAAGCGCCGAGCGCCTTCGGGATTGAGATGCGAAAAGGCGTCGCCGAACCAGCGGTCCGGCCAATGCGGCATGACGTCACCGGCGATGTGGAGATTCGCGTACCGCGTGGCATAGGCCGTGAGGTAGGCGGCAAAGCCGCTGCGCAGGGCCGGTCGCGTGGCGTGCCATGTCGCTTCGTTCATCGGCATGGCGACGAACTCCACGTCGACGCCGCGCTCGGCCAGCAGCGCCAGCGTTGCCGCGAAATAATGGTCCAGCACGGGAAGCGGGGTGAACGCCGTCAGGTGACCTTCGACCGCGATGCCGCTCGATCCCGGGTCCGTGCCAAAGAAATACTGGCCACGTGCGGCGATTGTCTGTGCCAGGAACTCCCGATTGTGCCACCAGCGCAGGAATACGCCGCCCTTGAGCAGGCTGCTGAAATAGAGCGACGGGAAGCGCATTGCGTAGAGCCCACCGCGCAACGCCGGCGGCACACCGTCGCGGCGCAGTTCCCAGATGCTGGTATCGCCCAGCTCCAGTGACACGCGACGCAGGTCGCGCAGCAGGTCATTGCCGATGAAACCAAATCGCACCGAGCGTTCCCAGAACAGATCCGGTTCGCTGAAGTGCGCCGCATCGAACGATATGATCACGCGGCGCGGCGGCTCCGCGCAGGCAAGCGCCTGGCGCACCACGGCATAGGCTTCGATCGGCGAACCGCCGCCGACGGCGAGATTGGTGGATGGCACGCTCAGCAGTGCCGGCATGATGTCGACTGCCGCGCGGGAGTCACCCACGACAATGAGATCGCCGAGGTCGCAGCCTTGCAGCAGCCGCTGCTTGGCCAGCCACGCCGGGTACTCGGGATCGAGAAACGCCAGTGGCACAGCGATGATCCATCCCCAGATCAGCGCGAACGAGACCAGTGCGGTAACGCCCAGAGCCGTGAGATAGCGCGACATGCGCATCAGAACTGGAAATAGAGGAACTCGCCGGTACCGCCGACGGCGAGCAGGCCAAGCGTCGCGGCACAGCCGAACGCTGCGGCGTATGGCAGGCTGGGACGCCAGCGCAGCGATGCCAGTGGGCCAGGCTGGATGCGCCCGAGCGCAGGCGCGTAGTCGCGCATGATCTGTTGCGTGTTCGGCGCGAACCAGACGATGGTGTAAAGCACTATCAGGCGGACGGTCTCAGCCGCTGCGTGCATGTCGGGAACCGCCAGCGTTCCGCCACGCAGCCCGATCATCCCGCCAACCAGTTCACACGCCGCGGTGACACTCGGCGCGCGGAACATGATCGCGCCCAGCAATACGCAGAGATAGGTGAGCAGGATGCGTCCCGCCCTGCGGAGCGACGTGTCGATCGCCGCGCGTGGCCGCAGAATGCGCCAGGCATGATTGACGGAGATGTACAGCGCGTGCAGCAGACCAAACACCAGGAAGGTCAGGCCACTACCATGCCAAATGCCGGCGAATATCATGGTCACGAACGTCGGCGTCAGCACCATGGCGGCAAAGCCCTGCGGTGTCGCATGAGCCGCGCGATTGACCGGCAGTCCGCGCGCCTGCCGGTGCCGGGTGACCGCCAGCGCGATCGGGTTGTACAGATACAGATTGAGATAGCGCGTCAGCGTCATGTGCCAGCGCTGCCAGTATTCGATCACCGACTGCGCCTTGTACGGTGAATTGAAATTCAGCGGGAAGCGCACGTTGAACATGCGGGCCAGCCCGATCGCCATATCCGAATAGCCGGAAAAGTCGAAATACAGTTGCAGTGAATAGCACAGCGCGACGTGCCAGGATGCGAACAGCGTCAACGACGTGGGATCCGCAAAACCCGGCGCCACGGCGGCCGAGATCGGATCAGCCAACAGGCATTTCTTCAGCAGTCCGATCAGGAATATCGTCAGGCCGACTGCCAGGCTCTGCGGCGAGAAGCGCCACGTCGCCGCATCGGCAAACTGCGGCATGATCTCCCGGTTGTGCACGATGGGACCGGCAATCAGGTGTGGAAAGAAACTCACGAACAGCGCGTAGTTCAGCGCCGACCGGTCGTGCGTCAGGTCGTTGCGGCAATCGAGCAGGTAGCCGATTTGTGTGAAGGTGAAGAAGCTGATGCCGAGCGGCAAAATCGGATCGGCAAAGCCGACATGCAGGACGCCGAGGATCGTGCCGAGGTACCTGTAGTACACCAGCGCGCCGAGGTTCGCTGTGATCGCCGCGACAAGCACGCCGGTTTGCCAGCGCGGCCACTGTTTCAGACGATGTAGCAGCAGTGCCGCACCATAGTTGGCAACGACCGAGACCAGCAGCAGCGGCACGAAGCGCGGGTTCCACCAGCCATAGAACACCAGCGAGGCGGCGATCAGCCAGATCCCGGCGACGCGGCGGCCGAAGCGCGCGGCGGCAAAGAAGCCGGCAAGGGTCAGCGGCAGAAAGCCAAGGATGAAGACGTAGGAGTTGAACAGCACCTATGCATCGACCAGCGCGAGCTTTTTCTGGATCAGCCCGACAAGCTCACCGACGCTCTTCAGTTCCTCAACTTCAACCGTCCCGAAGTGGATGTTGAAGCGGCACTCCGCTTCCACCACCAGCGTGATGTGGTTCATCGAGTCCCAGCACGGGACATCGTCGCTGGTGCTTTCAAGCGTCAATTCCAGCGCGTCGTCATCGAACACCAGACGCGCGATGTCGGTGATCGCGGCCAGTATCGCCTGCGTGGAGGGGGGCATCGACAGCCTCCGCTGAGGGAGACCGCATTACACGACAGAGTTCCTGCCGCGGCGTTAACGCATACTCAGGCGTGTCCGGCGGCGCCCGACAACAGCAGCGGATCGATATTCAGCTTCGCCAGTGCGCGGCGCCACTTGGTGTCGTGGTCGCCATCGAATACCAGCGTTTCATCCGCTGGCACCGACAGCCACGCGTTCTTCTGGATCTCGGCGTCAAGCTGCCCGGGCCCCCAGCCTGCATATCCGAGTGCCAGAATGCCTTCGCGCGGACCGTTCCCCTCGGCGATCGCCTTCAGCACATCAAGGCTCGCGGTCAGCGCGACGGCGTCGTTGACCCGCATGCTGCCCTCGCCGGTCCAGTCGGCTGTGTGCAGCACGAAGCCGCGCGCGTTATCCAGCGGACCGCCCTGGCACAGGCGGATCCGGCGCGCCGGGGGCACCGGTGCAACCTCCAATTGACGCAGCAGGTCGTCGAACTTGGGGCGCTGCAGCGGGCGGTTCAGCACCAGACCCATCGCACCTTCGGGCGTATGCGCGCACAGGTAGATCACGCTGTGGGCGAAGCGCGAGTCCTCCATCGTGGGCATCGCGATGAGCAGGTGTCCAGTCAGGAAATCCGCGTCGGTTGGCTCGCCTGCGGGTGTCGGCGTCTGATCCATGGCAACGAATCTGGTCCCGCCGGTGCGGCTTCGCAAGCCGTCGGGCGGGTGGCGTGACTCCCGCCGCCCAGGAGGCTAGTACTCGCCCACCTGCAAGCCAAAGGGGAGCCAGGGTCAGATGACGATTAAGGTTGGCGATCAGATTCCGTCGATGAAGTTGATGATGGGAACACCCGAGGGTCCCAAAGAGACCTCGACCGACGAAATCTTCAAGGGAAAGAAGGTGGTGCTGTTCGCCGTACCGGGCGCGTTCACCCCGACATGCAGCGCCAAGCATCTGCCTGGGTTCGTGCAGAACGCCGCCGCTCTCAAGGCCAAGGGCGTGGACACGATCGCTTGCATTGCGGTGAACGACGCGTTCGTGATGGCCGCATGGGGCAAGGATCAGGGCACCGACGGGAAAGTGGTGATGTTGGCGGACGGTTCGGCCGCGTTCACCAAGGCACTCGGCCTCGAACTCGATCTGATGGGCCGCGGCATGGGCACACGCAGCCAGCGCTATGCTCTGGTCGCACAGGACGGCAAGGTAACGCATCTGGCGGTCGAAGCCCCTGGCGGCTTCGAGGTAAGCAAGGCCGAGTTGATCCTGGCGAACGTCTGATCCCGTCTAAGCTCGGAACCAGCGGGCGATGGCACAACGATCGGTTGCGCCATCGCCCGAACTGTATGCTTCGAGCGATCGGAACCACGCTACAGGGCATATCGGTCGTTTAATGTTCTGGGTCCGGCCAACTTGATCACACCCATCCGCAACGCGCCCCGGGCTCACGCCATAATCCTCGGCGCCTTGCTCGTCATCCAAGCCCTTCTGCTCCTGCACGACCTCGGAACCTCGGTGCTTTGGAACGACGAAGGACTGAGCTTCTTCATCGCCATGGACGGCGTGCACGAGGCACTGACGCGGGTCGCCCGCGACGTTCATGGTCCGCTTTACTATGTCATCCTGGCACTGATGCTGAAGCTGGGGCAGGGCATCTTCACGCTGCGGATCCTGTCGGTACTCTCTGCACTGGTTGCTACGGTTTTTGTCTACCTGTCGGCCCGCATGATCATTGGCCGAACTCTGGCCCTGGTGGCCGCGGCCTTGTTCATCATCGCGCCCGAAAACATCGATTGGGCACAGCACGCTCGTCCCTACAGTTTTCAGACCATGCTGGTGGCGATTGCGCTATGGGGCTTCGTGCAGATCCTGTTGTTTCGACGCAACAGCGATCGTCTCGTCGGGTCTGGCATCGTCGCGGCGATCCGCAACGGGGATGTCTCCCGCGCAGCGCATGACGCGCCGTGGATCGTTTACATTGTGGCTGGCGGCTGCGCATTGCTCGCCCAGCACCCCGCTGCGCTGTTCGTGTTTGGCTGCAATGTCGTCATCGGCGTCATCATCCTGTCCGGCATCGTCAGGTACAAGACCCTGCTGATCAACTGGACTCTCGCCCAGATCCTGCTGATTGCCATTTGGCTCGCCTGGCTGCCGCAGCTCATAGCGCAGGTCCACCAGCATCTTGCGCCAGATGAAATGTCCGCGCGGCATGGCAACTACATGGTGGCCAACCTGCAAGCCACTCTCGTCGACATGTTGGGGGTGCCTTACCTTTGGGGTATGCGGCTGGTCGCCTTTGTCATCTATCTGGTTCTTGTCGCATTCGGCCTGTTCGCAGCGATCAGGACACGCTCATCAGTTCTCTGGATCTATCTGCTGATGGCATCGCCGCTCTTCGTGGCAGTCGTCGGCTATTTTTTCCATCCGATATTTGCCCACGTCATTTTCGTGCTGCACTGGCTTCCGGCGCTCTATGTGATCCTCATTGCTTTCGCGATCGGCGCGCTGCGCTATCGCGTCATCCAGCTTGGCGTCTGCCTCGTGCTGGCGGCGTTCAACCTGCGCGCGGTCAGCAACTACTATCACGACCTGTCGCCGAACCGGCCCGACAAGATAGCTGACTTCATCGTCCACAACGCGCGCAAGGACGATGGGATCATCTTCAGCCCCACCGGCGCATATCGATATAGCGTCACCTACTATCTGCCGCGTGATTGGTGGCAGATGCCAGGACTGGATCCCTTGATCGGTGGCCCGCATCTCATCACGTCGGCCGACGCGGTCAACGCCCATCCAAGGAACTGGGTCATCGTCGAAACCGGTCAGACTGCATCGGTGCCGGACGACGTGCTCGCCGCCTATGGTCCGGTCTCAGCCGAACAGCGGTTCGGCACTGTCGTGGTGCGGCGCTTCGATCGGAAATCCTGAAGTGCGGATCACCCCTTCGGCACGTTGCGTTCCAGCTCCGCCAGCCAGGCATTCGCATTCCCGTCGGACGGCGCTCGCCAGTCACCGCGCGGCGATAGCGATCCGCCGGCGCTGACCTTAGGTCCGTTCGGCATTGCGGAGCGCTTGAACTGGCTGAACGAGAAGAAGCGCCGCAGGAATACCTCCAGCCACTTGCGGATCGTTGCCAGGTCATATGCGCCGCGGCGATCCGGCGGAAAGCCGGGCGGCCAGTCGCCGTCCGACACGTCGCCCCAGGCGTGCAGCGCCAGGAACGCAATTCGCGACGGCACGAAGCCATGCCGCAACGTGTAGAACAGGTTGAAGTCCTGCAGCGCATAGGGGCCGATGAACGCCTCGGTGCTCTGCGGCGTCTCCCCATCCTTGGCCGGCACCAGTTCCGGACTGATCTCGGTGGCAAGGATCGCATCCAGCGTCGTGTCCACATCCGGCGCGAATTGCCGCGCGCTGATCACCCAGCGGATCAGATGCTGGATCAGCGTCTTCGGCACGCCGGCGCTGACGTTGTAGTGCGCCATCTGGTCCCCGACGCCGTAGGTGCACCAGCCGAGCGCCAGTTCGGACAGATCGCCGGTGCCGATGACGATACCGTTCTGATGATTGGCAAACCGGAACAGATAATCGGTGCGCAGCCCGGCCTGCACGTTCTCGAACGTCAGATCGTAGATCGCCTCACCGCGTGCGTAAGGATGGCCGATATCGGCCAGCATGCGTTCCGCGGCGGGGCGGATGTCGAGCTCCTGCCAAGTCACACCGAGTGCCTGCATCAGCCGGATCGCGTTGTCCTTGGTGTGCGCCGATGTGGCAAAGCCCGGCATGGTGTAGGCGAGGATGTTGCCGCGCGGCAGGCCAAGGCGGTCAAGTGCCTGGGCGCAAACGATCAGCGCATGGGTCGAGTCCAACCCGCCCGAAACGCCGATAACCACGCGTTGGATGCCGGTGGCACGCAGCCGCTGAGTCAGGCCCGACACCTGGATGTTGTACGCCTCGTAGCAATCCTGTTCGAGCCGCGCCCGATCTGAAGGCACGAACGGAAAACGCTCGACCTGGCGCTCCAGGCCGATGTCGCCGGCCGGCGGTTCCAGTTGAAAACCGATACGCCGAAACTCGCCCGCATGGCGCCGCCGGTTGGTATCGAAGCTGCCCATCTGCATCCGCTCGCGGCGCAGCAGCTCAAGATCGATATCCGCCACCGCGATCTGGCCGGCCGACGGAAAGCGTTCGGTCTCGGCCAGCGTCGCACCATTCTCGAAAATCGACGCCTGGCCGTCCCAGGCGAGATCTGTGGTGGACTCACCCGCACCCGCCGCCGCGTAAAGATAGGCTGCAATGCAGCGCGCTGACTGCGATGCGCACAGCAGCCGGCGGGTCTCCGCCTTGCCGATGGTGATGTTGCTGGCCGAGAGATTGGCCAACACGCTGGCGCCGGCCAGCGCGGCGGTCGAACTCGGCGGGACCGGAATCCAGACGTCCTCGCAGATCTCGGCATGGATGACGAAGCCGGGCACGTCCTCGGCGGCGAACAGCAGATCACTGCCGAATGGTGCGGTCAGGCCGCTGACAGCGATCTCGCCGCCAACCATGCCATCGCCCGCGACGAAATGCCGTTGCTCATAGAATTCTCGATAGTTCGGCAGGTGCACCTTCGGCACCACGCCCAACAGGCGGCCGCGGTGAATCGCCAGCGCACAGTTGAACAGCGCTCCGGCGTGGCGCAGCGGCGCACCGACAAGCAGGATCGGCAGCAGCTGCTTCGACGTATCGAGGATGCTGCCGATAGCGGCTTCCACAGCATCCAGCAGGGTCGCCTGATGCAACAGGTCACCGATCGCATAACCGGAGATGCCGAGTTCAGGGAACACCGCGAGCGCTACACCACGCCGGTCGCACTCACGCGCCGCAGCCAGCACGGCCGCTGCGTTCGCCGCCGGATCGGCCAGCGTGCAGACTGTTGTGCAGGCGGCGACACGGACGAAACCGTGGCGGTAGATCGAACGGAAATCTGTCGCGGCGCCCATCGAGGCGGGTACCCGGTTATGTCACGCCAGCAATATGGTGCAGGTCCCCGCTGGCGTCACCCGGCCAGACACGCTGCCGCCGGCTTACGACGATTGGCCAGCGTGCCCTGGGAGACGTCCTCGCCGCGCCACGACAGCAGTGCGCTGCAAGCGGCGGCCGGTGGCAACCCGAGTGGCAGCAGGCTGCCGCGGCCGGTCTGGCGGATCCGCTCGGCCGGCGCGCCGATATCGAACGCCAACACCTCCAGTCCCGCCTGCCACATCTGCGATAGCGTGTAGCTCCAGGTCTCCGGCCACAATGCTGGCAGAAAGCCGAGTCCAGCCTCCTGCGCCCGGATCAATGTCACCGCCTCGCTCTCCTGGTATGGGCCGACGATGCTGACCGTGCCGGTATCGAGCAGGCGCTTGTCGTCGCAGGAACTGCCGACGAGCACGAATTCCAGCGCCAATCGTCGCGCCGCGGCGTGGCGCGCACAGGCGAGCAGGTACTCAAAGCCCTTGTCGATACCGATGGCACCCACCACAGCGACGCGCAGATTCGGATGCTTGACGCGTTGAGCCGGTCGAGGTGCCGGCAGCGCATCGTCTTCCCACGGCCGCACCGTGCATGTGACGCGCGGGAAGTAGTTTGCCAGCCGCCGCGCCACGTCTTGCGATGGCACCACGACATGTCGCGCGGCTTCAAGCACGCCACGTGAGCGGATGCGCAGCCGTGCCGGAGCGATGTCCTCCTCGAGACCGCCGCCGATATCGGCGTAGCAGGCCTCGCACGCGCTACCACCAGGTTCGCCGCAATACCGCCTGTCCGGTCCGATGAAGGTGATGCTCGGACATACCCATCCGTAGTCATGCACAACCACGTCGTACGGCACACCGAGCAAACCAGCCAGCTTCATTACTGTGGGATCGTGGCCAATGAAGTGATGCAGTTCGAGCCACGCCGGATCTTCGTCGCGCAAGAACGCGGCGAGCGATGCCATGTCGTCGAAGCTCAGGTTCGGAAAGTCTTCACCGGACGCATCCGACAGCACGCACGCGCCGTCTTTCGGCGTCAGCACGATGGCACGCAGGCCGGCTGCGGTGATCGCCTGGCAGCGCTCGGCAACATGCCGCTGGACGCCGCCGGCGCGGCCGTGCGTGACGATGATCGCCGCACCCTTGCGCGAGCAGCCGCGTCTCCAGCGCAGCGCGTCGATGGCAAAGCGCGCAGGCGCAAGAGTGTCGGCTTCGCGAAATGCTTCCACCAGTGCGTCATAGCCGGGATGCAGGCGGTTCAGCGTCGCGAGGTTGCTCGCCAGCAACTGCTCGCGCGCACTGCCGAAAGAGGCTGCGCCAACGTGGCCCACGAACACCCCTGCTGCCGCGACATGCCGCCAGCCGAGATGCCGCGCGCGCAGGCAAAAGTCGTTCTCCTCGCAATAGCCCTGGGCAAACAGGTCCTCGCGCAGCAGGCCAACGGACGCGAGGCAATCATGCCGGATATAGACACAGAAGCCGTTGGCACTCGGCACGTCGATGCTAAGCCCGCCGTTGGCGCGGCGGGCCAACCGGTCGAGCTGGGTTGTTGCCGCCTGATCGGGTGTCGGATTGGGACCGTCCTGCCGGGGATAGCTGAATATTGTCGCCTCATTCGAGAGCGGCGTCGCGGTGCCGATGTCCGCTGCGCCATAGGCGGCCTCCGCGAGGCGCTCGATCCATCCCGGCGGCACCAGCGTGTCGTTGTTCAGCAGGATGGCATCGCGCTCGCCCACGGCGCGTAGTCCCGCATTCGCGGTCGCCGGGAAGCCCCGATTGGCAGGCTGGCGTAGCAGCACGATGCGTCCGCGAGCGGCGAGCTCGCACAAGGCATCAACCAGACGCGTATCCGGCGACGCGTCTTCCACCACGCAGCAACGCGCGTCCGGCGGCAGGGAAGCGAGCACACTGTCGATGCACGCAATGGTCTGGTCGTAGCCACGGTAAACCGGAATGACCACATCGACGCCAGGCGGTCGCGGCGTCCGGCTGCTGACGGCGCGGACGCCGGCGATATCGGCCGGGACCGCTATCCTGTCGAGTTCGACGGTACCGCCTGGCACATGCCGCGAGGCAGGAAACCGGCGCCGTGCAAGTTCCGCCGCACCGGCAGCGCTGCGCTGCTCCGCCAGTGGGTCGAGCGGGCTGCCCAGCAGCGGACGCCCGGATGCATCCAGCACGGCAAGCGGCGGGCGCAGCAGGCGGACGTTCGCGGCGGATACGCCGATGCTGCGTGGCCGCGCAAGCGGCTGGCCGTGCGCGACGTCCAGCGCCGGATCAATCGCAACGACGCGCAGCGTCGCGCCGCTGGCATCGCACAGCGTCAACGTTACCGCGCAGTCCGGGTCGTTCGGATGCCACGCCCAGCCGGCGATGGCGCCGCCCTGCGTACGGACGAAGCCCTCCACCTGACTGATGGCAGGCACCCGCAATGGACTGCCCAGCAGATGGCGCGCACCGCAGCAGACACCAATCTCACCCGCCCGCCGCCACCCCGCAGGCAGCTGGTATATTGCCCGTTGAGAACCACCGTCCCGGTTGCGCCGCCGCGGCCGCACGCCGATCGGCGCCGCATCCAACAGGATCACCACGTGATCGAGGCTCATGGCGGCATCGAGCAGCATCACGCGAAGCTGCCCCGTGGCGGAAAGCGCGCACCAGCCGGCTTCACCGGCCCGCGCCGTGATTGCGTCGTGCAGACGAATCGTGGGAGTGCCCCGCACGTGGCCGTGCCGCGACAGGAAGCCCCGCAAATCGTCGGCTGCCGCCGCGGTCTCACCGAAGCGGTGGCGCGCGGCGATCAGGCCAAGCCACGCCTCCGGCACATCGTCGCATCGCACGATCTTCGCGAACTGCTCAATGCAGTGCCGGTGACGCAGACTGAAGTGCGCCCCGGCGATCGCCAGCGCGACCTCGTTGTCTGTCGGGTCGAGGCGTTGGGCATACTCATAGAGCCGCAGACCGGCCGGCGTGTCACCGCTGCGCATCGCGGCCAAGGCGCGGCCGCAGGCATCCTTCACCGCGGCACGGCTGCTCACACGCTCTTCTTCCCCCGGTATCGTCTCCTACGCTGCGCCGCACGCTAGCGGCCGATTGTTAAGGAAGGGTTGTTCAGCACGGCCAGACACAATCTATGCGTGTATAGACGGACACAAAAAGGGACGCCCGGCTTGGGGTCGCCGGCGCGCCCTAGTTTGATGCCTTATAGCGGCGCGCTCTCATTTCAGGAGCGCCACGGTGATTGTGCGTCAATTTTACGTTAATTGTCCAGTCCGCGATGAGGTTTCTCTGCCGCAACGGCGCATAAAAAATGATACTGCGCTCACCGTGCCTACCGGTGTCACATTGCGGCAAGTAGCTCCATCGTGGGTCATGACTCCTTGTCCCATAAGTCCTGATAACTATTGAAGTCATTATGGATAACTACCACTTACCGCCTTTTCGCCTGCCAGCGATAGGACGAACTGGCTTTGCACCCGATCCCCAATATCCCTGATCATCTCGCCCGCGCCATCTACGCCGATCTTTGCAGCTACCTGCCGAAGCCCTGTCCGGACACCCCCGAAAACCGGGCCGGGCGCGAACACCGCGCCATGATTGCCGTCGCCCACTATCTTCCGGAGAACGCTGCCGAGGCCGAGCTCGCGGTGCAGCTTGTCGCCGCCGACTTCCACGCCAAGGACGCCATGCTGTCCGCCGGCAACGCCGGCGCCGATCCGGACAAGACCCGTCAGTGCCGCGCCCAGGCGGCAACCATGATGCGTTGCATGCAGGCTGGCATCCGCACGCTGCAAAAGATGCAGGCGATCCGCGACAAGGCCGAGGCTGCCCGGTTTCCCCCCGCCATGGAACGCGCCGGCTATTGGTTCAAGGACGTGTCCGTGCCGGTCCCGCCGCAGACACCAGAGCCCGAGCGCCCGCGCGGCCTTGAGCAAATGGACACAGCCGAGCAGTACGCCTCGCTCTATCCCGACCGCGCCCGGCTTATCCGCGCCTATGGCGGCGTGCCGCCCGGCATCACCTGGGCCCGCCCGACGACGACACGACGTACGCCATCCTCGTCAGCACCAGCCCTATCCTGCGTGCTCTCGACTCAGGTGTCGTCTCGACAAACCAGACTCCAGACTTGGAAAAAATACTTTGAGACGCCGATGATCCGCCGCCGTCTCGCTGGATCAGTACACCTCGGCGTACCGGTTGCAGAGCTCGTTCACCGCCCACTCCGCGACATGATGCACTTCGGACCGCTTGTGCCGCAGATACGCCTCCAGGAATACCGGACCGAACCAGCCCGCGACATCCTTGCTCGCCGCCATGGTATCCAGTGCCTGGCTCAGCGAGTGCGGCAACGCGTCCGCCCGATCCGCCGAGGCGGGCAATCCCAGCTTCCGTTTCAGCCCATCGGCACCGGCGAACATCACCGCGCCGAGCGCCAGGTATGGACTCGCCGCCGCGTCGCTCACGCGGAACTCCACATTGAACTGCCCCGCCTTCTCCGCCGCATCCGCCGCGGCGAACAACGGGCACACCCGCAACGCGGCACCACGGTCCTGCTGTACGATGTCGATCAATGTTGGCGCCCAACGGTTCGGCGTCAGACGCAGATACGATACCGGCGAGGGCGCGGTGATCGCGCAGATCGCCGGCAGATGATGCAGCACGCCGGCACAGAAGTGCTGCGCCACCATGCTGAGTCCCATCGGTCGGGCTTCCGCATAGGTGACCGGTGTGCTCGATGCATCCTGCAGACTCATGTGGATGTGCACCCCGTTGCCCACGCCGGATGCTTCCGGCATCGGCGAGAACGACGCGCGGAACCCGTGCCGATGCGCTGCCGCGCGCGCCATCTCGCGCGTGATCACCGCATGATCCGCGGCGGTGAGCGCCGCCGCCGGCGCCACCGTCACCTCGAACTGCCGCGTGCCGTACTCGGCAAGAAACGAGTTCCGGCGTCACCCCTGCCGCGCGCAACCCGGCCACAAAGCTTTCGCCGAATGTCCCCTGCCTGCGGAATGCGTTCAGGCTGTACGCATCGCCGTCGCGGTGCTGGTTGCCTGTATACACAAACTCCTGCTCGAACGCCGCGATCAGCCGCAGACCCGACGCCGCGTCCAGCGCCGCGATTGCCCGCCGCAGGAACTCCCGCGGACAGCACTCCCAGGGCGTGCCGTCGGTGTTGCGGAGGTCGCCCAGGAAAAAGTGCTCCGGGGCCGAACCGTCAGCAAAATCCACCCGCACTTCGGCCGAGGCATCCGGCACGATCATCAGATCGCCCGCCGTGCCGAACGGCGTATCGAGGATCGGGCCGAACGCGGTCTGCATCAGGTTGGAATGCGTCCAGCCGACACCCTTGCGCCGCCGCGCCTCGATATCGCGCGCCGGAAAACCCTTGCCGCGCACATGGCCGGCGATGTCGCAGGTACCGACGAAGACCAGTTCCTCGCGCAGCATGGGCCGCTCCTCCATGATGGCTCTGTAATACAGCGTAACCGTGCTTGCCTCGGCGTGCCACGTGGCTAGAACTTGTGCGCGCGATCGCTACGCAAGCGATTCGCAGCCCGCCATGTTGCGCCAAAGGATCCCCAATGAACGCTCGCACGTTTGCCTTTGCAGTCTGTTGTCTGGCCGCGACCGGCCTTGCCGGCTGCTCTTCGAGCCAGCCCGCGCCGCCGCCGCCGCCCCCGGCACCTGCGCCCGTCGCCACTCCCGCGCCACCGCCGCCGCCGCAGATGCCCGCCAATCTGACCCCGGCACAGCAGCGCATCGCCAAGGTGCAGATGGCGCTGAATGCCAACGGCGCCCAGCTAACGGTGGACGGCAGGTGGGGCGGCAAGACGTCAACCGCGCTGAGGGCCTATCAGCACGAGCACAGTCTGAAGCCCACCGGCAAGATGGATGCAGCAACCGCCAAGGCGCTGGGTGTCTGAGTAAACCCGCCACGCTGCACGCTGGTGGCCGGGCTTGAGCCGGCCATCAGCGCAGCGTGGCACCGGTTGCCTTGCTGACGGCCGCAACGACCTTCTGACAGGCCGCATCGATCTCGGCGTCCGTCAGTGTGCGTTCGCGCGGCTGGAAGGTGACCTCGATCGCCAGCGACTTCTTGCCGGCTGGCAGCCGATCGCCTTTGTACACATCGAACACCGGCACGCCGGTGGCAAGCGCACGATCCGCGCCGCGCGCCGCGCGCACCACCGTATCCGCGTTGACCGCCGTATCCACCAGAAAGGCGAAATCGCGCCGGATTGGCTGGAACGCTGGCAGTTCCGGCAACGCCCTGCGCCGCCGCTTCGGTTCCGCCACTGCGTCGAGATCGAGTTGGAACGCGACCACCGGTCCGCTGAGATCGAGCGCTGCCAGCACGCTCGGATGCAACTCGCCAAAGCTGCCCAGAGTGACCTTCGGCCCGTTGCGCACGGTGGCCGATCGGCCTGGATGCAGGAAAGCTGGTGCGTCCTGGGTCAACGTCAGCGCCTCGAGCGGCACGCCAACGGCGGCCATCGCCGCCCACATGTCAGCCTTGGCATCCATCGCGTCGGCGGGGCGCGATGCGGCAAGCCAATTCCGCGCGGTGGCTCCTGCTCGCAGGCCGGCAGCGATCCAGCGCTGGTTCCCTTCAGCCTCGACCGCGAACTCCGGGCCGATCTCGAATAACGCGACGTCGGCATAGCCGCGCGCCGCATTGCGTTTCGCCGCCAACGCCAGCGTCGCAATCGGCGTCGGCCGGAGCTGGTCCAGATCGGCCGCGATCGGATTGCTCAGCCGCAGCGCCTCTGGCGTGGCGCCGAACAATGCTGCTTCGGCTTGCGCCATGAAGCTGAAGGTGACGCACTCGGCGAGCCCCTGTGCGGCGAGCGTCCGGCGCGCCAGTTCGTTGCGTGCCTGCTTCGCGGTCAGCGTGCTGGCCGGAACTGGCGATGCGCGCGGCACCGACACCGGCGGCACCGCGTCCAGGCCGCGCAGCCGCAACACTTCCTCGACCAGGTCCGCTTCCGGCTCGATCTCCGCACAGCCTTCCGCCGCCTTGGCGGCGACCGCCGGTTCAAGCGTCGCGGACTGGTCGAGCATGATCTTCGCCGCGACGTCGTTGCGCCACGGTGGCACCGCCACGACCACCCGCGACGCATCGCGCTGCTTCACATCGAAGCCCAGGCGTTGCAGCGACGAGACCGCATCGTCCGCCGGGATATCGGAGCCGCCGAGTTCGGCGATGCGGCTGAATCGCAGGCTGGCTGTGCGCTCCCAATACGGCGCCGTACCGGCCTCGGTGACCTCGCCAGGCTCGCCGCCGCACAATTCCTGCACCATTGCGGTGGCCGCCTCGATCGCTGCCGGCATCAGCGCAGGATCGATGCCGCGCTCGAACCGCTGGCGCGCATCCGACACGATCTGGTGCCGCCGCCCGGTCAGCGCGACACGCACAGGATCGAACAGCGCGCACTCGATGAACACCGAGGTGGTGGTCTCGTCGCAGCCGGTCGCTTCGCCGCCCATCACGCCGGCCATCGACCGCACGCCGTCAGCGTCGGCGATCGCGCAGTCCTCGCCGGTGACCGTGTAGTCCTTCCCGTTCAGTGCGCGGAAGCTTTCGCCCTGACCTGGACGCAGCGTCAGCACCTCGCCGCTCAGCTTCGCCACGTCGAACACGTGCAGTGGGCGCCCGAGATCGATGGTGAAGAAGTTGGTGATGTCGACCAGCGCGTTGATCGGCCGCAAGCCGATCGACAGCAGACGATCCTGCAGCCATTGCGGGCTTGGCCCGTTCCGAACATTGCGGACAGTGCGGCCGATGATCCACGGGCAATACTCGGCAAACTCTATCCGCCAACGCGGCCCGCCGGAGAACACCGGCTCGATCTTCGCCGGCTGCCACGGCTTCAGCGTGCCGATACCGCCGGCCGCCAGATCGCGCGCAATGCCGCGCACCGAGAAGCAATCGCCGCGGTTCGGCGTGACGCTGACATCGATCACCGGATCGTTCAGTCCGGCCCACTCGACATAAGGCACGCCCACCGGCGCATCGTCCGGCAGATCGACAATGCCGGCGTGTTCGTCGCTGAGGCCCATCTCGCGCTCGGACAGCAGCATTCCGGCGCTGCGCACGCCGCGGATCTCACCGATCTTCAGGGTTATGCCGGTGCCAGGAATGAAACTGCCCGGTGCAGCGAACACGCCCTTCATGCCGGTGCGCGCGTTGGGCGCACCGCACACCACGGTCGCGGTGCTGCCGCCGAGATCCAGCGTGCACACGCGCAGCCGATCGGCGTTCGGATGCTGCACCGCCTCGATGACGCGGGCGATGCGGAACGCCGCCAGCGCCGCGCCACGGTCCTCCACATCCTCAAGCTCCAAGCCGATACGCGTCAGCGTGTCGGTGATCTGCTGGAGCGTCGCGTCAGTCTCGAGATGCGTCTTCAGCCAGGACAGGGTGAACTTCATCAGACACCCTCGTGCAGCATCGTCGGTGCCAGCGGGGAGAAGCCGTAGTGCCGCAGCCAGCGGATGTCGGACTCATAGAACGGCCGCAGATCGGGAATGCCGTGCTTCAGCATGGCAATGCGCTCGACGCCCATGCCCCAGGCGAAGCCTTGCCACTCGCGCGGATCAATGCCGCAATTCGCCAGCACGCGCGGATGCACCATTCCGCTGCCCAGGATCTCCAGCCAGTCGCCGCCCTTGCCAAGCTCGCCGGTACGCCGGTTCCAGCCGATATCCACCTCCATCGAAGGCTCGGTGAACGGGAAGTAGCTGGAGCGGAAACGCACCGGCAGATCGGCAATGCCGAAGAACGTGCGCAGGAAATCGATCAGCGCGCCCTTCAGGTGGCCGAGATGCAGGTCGCGGTCGATGATGAGCCCCTCGCACTGATGAAACATCGGCGAGTGCGTGGCGTCGTGATCGGCACGATAGGTGCGGCCGATGGCGATGACGCGTATCGGCGGCTGGCGCGACAGCATGGTGCGGATCTGCACCGGCGAGGTCTGTGTGCGCAGCACCGGTGGCGGCGCATTGCCCTGTGCCGGCAGGTAGAACGTGTCCTGGTCTGCCCGCGACGGATGGTGCGCCGGGATGTTGAGCGCGGAGAAATTCATCCAGTCGGATTCGACATCCGGCCCTTCGGCGATCTCGCAGCCCATGGCACCGAAGATCGCCGCGATCTCTTCCATGGTACGGCTGATCGGATGGATCAGCCCCTGCTCGCGCGGACGCGGCGGCAGCGTGGCATCCAACCGCTCGGCGGCCAGGCGCGCGTCGAGTTCCGCGCGTTCCAGTTCGGCCCGCCGCGCGTCGATCAACGCATTGAGCGCGTCCTTGAGCTGGTTCAGCGCGGCACCGCGTTCCCGGCGCTGCTCCGGCGGCGTCTTGCCCAGGTCGCGCAGCAGTGCGGTGAGCCGCCCGTTGCGGCCCAGCGTGGCAACGCGCACCGCATCCCAGGAACGCAGATCGGCCGCAGCTGCCAGAGCGGCTTCCGTTTCCGACTGCAGTGCTTGCAGATCGTCAGCCACGAATATGATCCCGCGGATGCACGCCGATACACATCGATAAGGATGCCTGACGGCGCCAGCCGGCCATATACAAATGTATTGGCACTAACGCGCCTAAGAGGCGGCGGCCCCGTCTGCAGGCATCTGCGTGCATCTGCGGTTCCATGTTCTCGTTGCCGCCAGTGCAGCGGCTAAAGCGCGCTTTGCACCTTCTTGACGATTTCCGCGAACGACGCGGCATCGTCATAGGCGATCGCGGCCAGCACCTTGCGATCGATCTCGATGCCGGCCTTCTTCAACCCGTCGATGAACCGGCTGTAGGTCAGGCCGTGCTCGCGCACCGCGGCGTTGATCCGTTGGATCCACAGCCCGCGGAAGTCGCGCTTCTTGTTGCGCCGATCGCGGTAGGCGTACTGCAGCGACTTCTCCAGCCGCTGCTTCGCCGCGCGATAGGTGGTGGAGGTGCGGCCGCGAAAGCCCTTCGACTGCTCGAGGACCTTCTTGTGCCGTGCGTGGGTGGTGGTGCCCCGTTTGAACTCTTGCCATGTGCCTGCCTCCTCAATCCAGTCCGTAGGGTGCCCACTGCTTCACAGTGCGGGCATCCATGGGCGTGAGGGTCTGCATGCGCCGATTGCTGCGCTTGGCCTTCTGGGTGCGGTTGATCAGGCCGTGACGCTTCATGCCGGGGCCTGCCTTCACCTTGCCGGTCGCCGTGATCTTGAATCGCTTCTTGACCGACGACTTGGTCTTCATCTTGGGCATTTGGGTCTCCTCTGGTCTGGGGGCCCGCGAGATAGGCGCAGGCGATCGCGGCCGGGCATGCCCTACAGGCCCGAGCGCGCGATAAGGGGCGGGTGTGTAGCGGAGGGGCAGGGGCGAAGCAAGAAGCGCCGCATTGACACCCTGCCGCCGGGGGCCGACCATCCCCCCGACACCAAGTCCCTCGTGTTGCCGCTCCCCGGCAGCCGCTGATGGAGCATGGCAAGGCGAGCACAACAACGCCGCCTGACGCTCGTGCAGGCGCATCGCCGAGGAGCCCGGTCCGCCATGCACGCCCGTGTCCGATACCCCGATTCGATAGAGCCGCTGGTCCAGTTCATCGAGACCACGCCCCCCGACGAAATCATCGACCGCACGCTGGAGAAGCTGCGCGCCGGCACCGACGCGAGGACCATGCTGACCGCCTCGGCGCTCGCGGTGGTGCGCTCCTCGGACCTGCCGCCCGGCCATCACGGCGGCCCCCTGCACCCGCTCGCCGGCCTGCACGCCATCTGCAACCTGATCGATCGGCTGCCGGACGAGGACAAGGCGCTGCCGGTGCTGCAGCACGTCGCGCTGTCCAACAAGCACATCAACGACCCGGTCACCTCACCGTTCAGCCTGCTGGACTTCGCGCCGCTCGACCCGACCGGCGCCCAGGTCAGCCGCACCGCCGATCTGGCCAATGATGGCTCGGGAGAAGAAACCACCGCCGAGGGCATCGAGGCGGCCAAGGAGGCCTTCCTCAAGGCCTGCTCACGGGGCGAGGCGCTCAAGGCCGACCACATCTTCCTGTGGCTGTGGGACCACGTTCCGCCGATGCAGGCGTTCGACCTGCTGATGACCGTCGCGCTGCCGAAGAACGCGCTGGACGACCACTACTTCCTCTTCCCCGGCTATCTGTGGCGCGCACTGGAGACACTGGGTACCGAGCACCTGAAGGTGCTGTTCCGCCCGGCGGTGCGTTATGTCGCGCGCTTCCCGGCGCAGCGTCTGGTACCGGAAGCGGATGCGCTGATCGAACAGCACAACCTGCTCGGCCGCGTGCTGCGCCAGCGCACCGGCGACGATGAGACCGTCGCCATCGGCACGCTTGGCGAAGGCATCCGCGGCTGCAAGCGGTACGAGGAGATCCCCAAGCTGATCGCCCAGGCGCTGGCCGATGGCCTGTCGCTGGAAGGCGCCGGCGAGGCGCTGTCGATCGGTGCGGCCGGACTGTTCCTGCGCTCGCTCACCGGCAATCCGATGGACGTGCACCTGCACACCTCTTCCAACCTGCGGCGCTATCTGCTGCGGCTGGATGGCTTCAGCACAAAGAACAAGCTGCTGACGCTGCTGCTGTGGCACACCGGGCCGGAGATCAAGTCCACCCAGTACCGCATGGAAGCGGAGTTGCAGCCGGATGCGGCTGCGGTCGCGGCGCTGCCGCACCGGTCGCAGGAAGATCTGCTCGAGGCGATCACCCAGAGTATTTACACGCAACCGCCGACGGATTGGTCGAAGGTGACCAATCTCGGCATGATGCGTGCGGTGCCGGAGGTGAAGAACACGGTGAACCTGGCGCAGCAATACGTGGACCTGCGCTACGATCCGCAGGTGCTGATCGCGCGCCTCGCGCAGATCGTCTGCCACGACAACTTCACCGAGATGCACGCGTTCAAGCATCATCAGGCGGTGGTCGAGGAATTCCACAACACGCGCGAGCCGTGGCGGTGGATGCATCTGGTGTGCGGCTGCCAGGCCGCGGCGATCTCGTTCGGCAAGAACATGACCGTCTACGAGGATGCGCTGGAACTGATGCACGCGGCGTAGCGTGCGCGGCGGAGCGGCGGTCGCTGCTCCGCCCTACCAGACGTGCGGCAGCAGGCGCGAAGTGCGGGCACGGTAGGCTGCGTACGCCGCGCCGAACTGTGATGCGAGCAGCGCTTCCTCGGCTCGGATGCGTGCTATCAATGGTACCGCCGTGAGCGCAGCCAGCAGCACGCCAACGATGGAACGGAACGCCAGCGCCCAGCCCAGCGAACTGATCAGCAGGCCCATATAACTGGGATGACGGATCACGCTGTAGAGACCTGTCGTCACCAGCGCATGGTCGGATTGGATGGCGACCAGGCCACTGAAGCGCCGCCCCAGTATGAACACCGGCCACATGCGCACGCTGACGCCGCCGATATAGATGGCGGCCCCAACCCATCGCAGCGGCTCGCCGTCCAGCGTCCAAAAGCCGATGCGGTCGGTGTAGGTTGGCAACCACGCAAGCAGCAGCCCGATCACGGCGAACGCGCCGAGCACCCAGCGATTGCCGCGATCCTCGCGGATGCCGGCACTGAGATTGCCGCTGCTGAACAGCGCCACGATCGCCGCCACAATCATTACCAGCGCCAACACGATCAGCGGCGGGTGCGGAACAAATGCGGCCAACCCGCCGATCCCGTTTATCGCAAGTCCCAGATAGACAACCGTGCCGGCGATTGCGGTAAGCAGCATCCGAGGCGTCAGGTTCATGGCCATCCCGATCTATCGATGACAGTGGCGCGCCTGCGTCGGTTGCCGCAATCTCGCGCGCATGAGTGACGACACCACCATAGCACCGCGCGCCGATCCGGAGCCGCCCTGGCCAAGCTATGCTCTGCCGCAGGGTACCGTTATCAATGGCTACCGCATCGAGCGCATTCTTGGCAGTGGCGGTTTCGGCATCACCTATCTTGCCCACGACCTGCTGCAACAGCGCTTCGCCATCAAGGAGTATTATCCGCGCCAGTTCGCCACGCGGCGTGACATGACGGTGCGTCCCACTACCATCGAGGACGCTCCATTGTTCGACGAATGCCGTGAGCGCTTCCTGCGCGAGGCGCAGGCGCTGGTCCTGCTGGGCCGCGCGTCCGGCACCAGCGACGGCATCGTGCGCGTGCAAACCTATTTCGAGGCTTTCGGCACCTGCTTCCTGGTGATGGATTACATTCAGGGCGAGAGCCTTGCGAACCTGCTCCGCCGGCATCCAGACGGCTTGCCGCCCGACCGTGTCAGTTCGTTGGTCAGACAACTGCTGGACAGCATGCGCATCGTTCATCAGGCGGGGCTGCTGCATCGCGACATCAAGCCGGCCAACATCATTCTGCGTGGCGGCGATCGGCTGGTGCTGATCGATTTTGGCGCGACGCGCCAGTCGACCCCCACAGATGCGACGACCTACACGCAGATATACTCGGGTGGATACGGGCCGCCCGAGCAGATGCTCGGCCTGCCGCAGGGCCCGTTCTCCGACATCTATGCCATTGGCGGGGTCTGCTACCGCGCCATCGGTGGTAGCGTGGTGGACGCGCTGGCACGGCAGAATTCGCTGGCCGCTGGCCGCGACGATCCGCTGAGGCCCGTAACCGAAGTTGGTGCCGGCCGCTATCCGCCGCGTCTGCTGGCGGCGATCTCCGCGGCACTGACCGTCGATGCAACGCAGCGTCCGCAAAGCATCGAGGCCATGCAGGCCTTGCTCGGCTTCGACCAGCCGGCCGCCGGAGCGGAAATCCCTTCGGCGACGCCCACCGAGCGGAATTCGCGGAAGGCAGTTTGGATGGGCACGGCTGCCTCTGCCGTCGTGGTATTGGCCGGTATCGCCTATGTCGCCACGCGGCCATCCGCGCCGCCAGCGCCAGTCGTCGCGGCGCAGCCTCCCGCGGAGGTTCAAACGCCACCGCAGATTGCGACGCCCCCGCCGCCCGTCGCCGCGTCGACGCCCGAGCCGGCGCCGCCAGCGATAGCGCCCCCGGTCCCAGCCCAGGAGCCGCAGCAAGAGGCGGTGATCGTACCGCCCGTCGCGCCAATGCCTCCGGCCCCGCCACCGGTCTCGGCGCTGGAGCGCGCACGGTCAGCTGTCGGTTCGCTGCCGTGTTCGGCGCTCCGGTTCGCGGACGACAGCGGCACGATCCGCCTGTCCGGCTTTGCCAGCGCGGGACCGGAACTCAATCGGCTGCTGAGCGACCTGCGGTCGGACAATCGGGTTGTGGATGACGCGACGTATGTCGATCGGGCCGCATGCCCGGCAATCGCCGCGCTGGCCCCGGCGCTGCGCCGTGCCGCGGATGCTGCACCGCCACAGCTTTCCATCCGGCTTGAGCAGCCTACGGTGACAGCCGGTTCGCGCACGGTGATCAATGTCGCCGGCGGGCTGCCGGCGGTATATCTCGATGTATATCAACCCGACGGCATGGTCCGGCATCTGCTGCAGCCATCGCAGTCTGGCTCGCCCGGCCGCACGTCGGCGGACTGGTACCCTGCACCGCCGCCTGGCACACGGGTCATCGTCGCCATGGGTGCCATGGCACCGCTTGATCTTGGTACGCGTCCCGCCGTCGAGCGGGAAGCTGTGTGGCTGGATGTATTGCGCTCGCGTCTGGCTGACACATCCAGTCGTGTCATTGCCGATCTCGCGATGGTGATCGTTCGCCCGGCCGAACCGCCGGCTGTTAAGCCACCGCCGGTAAGGCCGGCAGGGCCGTCTTCGGCGAAATGTGCCAATATCGTCAGCCGGGCTCAATTGGGGGAAACGTTATCGGATGCAGAACTCACGGCGCTGCGGACCGAGTGCCGGTCCTGACACGAACCGACTCTCCCGGTGGCTGGCCGGTGCCAGCCTAGGATTGCTTATCGGCTGCACGCCGGCCGCGCCGCCGCCGGCGCCAACCGCAGCTGCGCCACCGCCGGTTCAACCGGTGCCCTTCCCGCAGGCGGTAGAGAATGCTGCCAACACTGTCTTCTCGACCACGCCGAAATCCGGTCAGCGGCAGATCGTGGTGATCGATCCGCTGGTGAATGGCGTCACCGGCGAGCAATCCACGGCAACCCAGCAGATCCAGGATCGCATCGTCGCCCTGGCGCGCGAGAAGTACCCACAGTTCGATATCGTGCCATTCACCGCAGAGACCGTCAGCAAGGGGCCGTATGTCATGGTCGGCACGTTCACACCGGTGAACGCGCAAGGCCAGACTGCGGGCACGCGTGAGGGCTACCGGTTCTGCCTGGTCATGGTCGACCTGCACGCTGGAAAGACCGTGGCCAAGGGCGTGGCGCGCGCGAAACTGGACGGTGTCAACGCCACTCCCACCAGCTTCTTCCACGACAGTCCCGGCTGGACCAACGATGCCAGCGTGAAGAGCTACATCGACACCTGCCAGGCGACCAAGGTCGGCGATTCGATCAGCCAGACCTACCTCAACGGTATCCTCACGGCCTCGATCGTCAGCGAGGCGATCAACGCCTATGACGCCAGCCACTATCGCGACGCGCTCGAACTCTACACGACGGCTGAGAAGACGCCGGCCGGCAATCAGCTCCGCGTATACAATGGTCTATACCTGACAAACTGGAAGCTGGGTCATCGCGACCAGGCCGCCGAGGCGTTTGGCCGTGTGGTCGATTATGGCCTGGACAACAACTCGCTCGGTGTGAAGATCCTGTTCCGCCCTGGATCGACCTCGCTTGACACGGCGCAGCAGACGACCGGGCCATATGATATGTGGCTGCACGAGATTGCCAGCCACAGTGCAAACCGCCAGGCCTGCATGCAGGTGACCGGCAACAGCAGTCCGTCCGGTTCGGTCGCATTGAACGATCAGCTGTCGCAACTGCGTGCCGAATACGTGAAGGGACGCCTGGAGACCGACGCGCCATCGTTGCACGGGCATGTCATCGCCGCGGGCGTCGGCGCAAAGAACAATCTCGTCGGCACCGGAGCGGATGATCTGTCGGATGCGCTCGACCGCCGGGTGGACTTCAAGCTGATCCCGTCCTGCTGAACCGGGGCGGATGGAAGTCATTGCGGGCGTAGCGCCTGTTCCGCTGCTGCGGCTTTTTTTGCCGGGGCTTGTCGGTTGGACGCATTCTCGTGCGTCCTAGGGCAAACCGGGAGCCGTGAGACGCATGCAATACGCCATTCTCTGTTACAATGAAGAGGACGTCGTCTGGTCCATGAGCAAGGAGCAGGACGACGCAATGATGGCGCGTCTGTCTGCGATCCAGGAGCGGCTGGTCAAGACAGGCAAGATGGGGACGTCGCTGCGGCTGCTGCCGACCACTTCGGCCGCCACGCTGCGCAAGACCCAGGGTGAGCCAATGGTGATCGACGGGCCGTTCGCCGAGACCAAGGAGCAGCTGCTCGGCTTTTACATCGTTGACGTCGAGAACCTCGAGGAAGCGCTTGGTATCGCGCGCGAACTGATGGATGCCAGGACCGGCAGCACATACGAGGTGCGGCCGATCTCGGTGTATTTCCCCGACCGCCGCGCCCGATGACTGAACTGGCCTGGATCGATGCCGCCCTGACTGCCGCGCGTCCGCAGGCCATTGGCGCGCTGTTGCGCTATTTCCGCGATCTCGACACCGCCGAGGAGGCGTTCCAGGAAGCTTGTCTGCGCGCGCTCCGCAACTGGCCGCGCAACGGTCCGCCACGCGATCCTGCCGCCTGGCTGATCCTGGTGGGGCGCAATGCGGGGCTGGATGGCCGGCGGCGGCAATCGAGGCTGGACGAATTGCCGCCCGAGGACACGCTGTCCAATCTCGATGACGCCGAGGCGCCGCTGATCGAACGGCTGGACGAATCGCACTACCGCGACGACATCCTGCGTCTGCTGTTCGTGTGCTGCCATCCTGACCTTCCGGCGACACAGCAGATCGCTCTCGCGCTGCGCATCGTCTCGGGTCTGCCGATGGAACGCATCGCCCGCGCTTTCCTGGTCAGCGACGCGGCGATGGAGCAGCGCATCACGCGAGCCAAGGCGCGCGTTGCCAAGGCCGATATCCCCTTCGAGGCACCGGGTGCCGCGGAACGGTCCGAGCGGCTCGCGGCGGTCGCGGCGATGATCTACCTGGTGTTCAACGAAGGTTACTCGACCGGCAGTGAACTGAGCGACGAGGCGATCCGTCTCGCCCGTCTGCTGCTGCGCTTGTTCCAGACCGAACCGGAGATCATGGGGCTGACCGCGCTGATGCTGTTGCAGCATGCACGTGCCGCTGCCCGGTTCGACCCGGCGGGTGCGCCGGTGCTGCTGGAGGAACAGGACCGCAGCCGCTGGGACACCAAGCTGATCGCCGAGGGGCTGGCGTTAATCGACAAGGCAATGCGGCATCAGCGGCCAGGGCCCTACCAGATCCAGGCCGCTGTCGGGGCGCTGCACGCACGCGCGAAACGGGCAGATGAAACCGACTGGACGCAGATCGAGGCGCTGTATGCAGCGTTGGAACGTCTGCAGCCGTCGCCGGTGGTGACGCTCAATCACGCCGCCGCGGTGAGCAAGACGCGAGGTCCGGGGGAAGCCTTGGCGATGCTGGAGCCGTTGGCGACACGGCTATCGGGCTATTTCTATTTCCACGGCTCACGTGGTGCGCTGCTGTTGCAGCTAGGCCGCAAGCAGGAAGCACGTGTGGCGTTCGATCAGGCGATCGGATTGGCCAACACGCCGGCCGAGGCAGCGCTTATCCGCCAGCATCTCGATGCGCTGACCCGAGAGAAGATCACTGATGGACCGGTAGGAGGCTGAATGCGGGGACTGGACGGCAGGCGGGTGATCATGACCGGTGGGGCGAGCGGTATCGGCCGTGCCGCCGCGCTCCGGCTCGCCGCGCAAGGCTGTGTGCTCGGCATCTTCGATATCGATGAAGCAGGTGCGCAACAGACCGCGCGGCAGTGTGCGCAGGCCGCTGCCTGGCGCGTCGACATCACAGACCGCGAGCAAATAGTCACCGCCACCGCGGCATTCGAGGCGACGTTCGGTCCGGCAGAGGGGCTGGCGAATGTTGCGGGTTGGGACACGCCGGTCGAGTTCCTGCAAAGCGACCGCGCGCTGTGGGACAAGATCATCCAGATCAACCTGTATGGTCCGCTGAACATGCACCACGTCGTGGTTCGCGGCATGGCGGAACGTGGCTTCGGCCGCGTGGTGAACGTGGCGTCGGACGCCGGCCGGGTGGGTTCGTCGGGCGAGGCGGTCTATTCAGCCTGCAAGGGTGGCATGATCGCATTCACCAAGACGCTGGCGCGCGAACTGGCACGCAAGGGTGTCACCCTGAACGCGGTTTGCCCGGGTCCGACCGATACGCCGCTGTTCGACAACTTCCGCGCCGCGTCGCCGTCGATCGGCGATGCGCTGGCACGCGCCATCCCGCTGCGCAGGCTAGGCCAGCCGGACGACTATGCCGGGATGATCGCGTTCCTGCTGTCGGACGATTCCGGCTATATCACCGGCCAGACGATCAGCGTGTCCGGTGGCTTGACGATGAATTGAGTGCGGCCGCCACCATCGAGGCAATCGCGCACGAGGCCTGCCGCGCCAATAATGTATCCGCCCGGCTGGTCAGCATGATCGGCACTCGCGCGCCCAACACGATGCCGGCGGTATCAGCGCCTGCCAGGAACGACAGGCTCTTGGCCAGCATATTGCCGGCCTCGATGTTCGGCACCACCAGCAGGTTGGCGCGGCCGGCCACCGGCGAGACGATATGCTTGACCGCGGCGGCCTCGGGCGAGATCGCATTGTCCAGCGCCAGCGGCCCATCGAGGATTGCCCCGGTGATCTGGCCGCGATCCGCCATCTTGCAGAGCGCCGCGGCTTCGATGGTGGACAGCACCTTTGGGTTGACTGTCTCCATCGCCGAAAGGATCGCGACCCGCACCTCGGGGAAACCGACAGCGTGCGCGAGGTCGATCGCGTTCTGCACGATGTACATCTTGTCTTCGAGTGTCGGTGCGATGTTCACCGCGGCATCGGTGATGATCAGTGGATCCGCGTGCCCGGGCACATCCATGACGAAGCAATGGCTGATCCGGCGGTCGGTGCGGATGCCGGTCTCGCGTGCGACCACTGCCGCCATCAGTTCGTCGGTATGCAGGCTGCCCTTCATCAAGGCGTGCGCCTTGCCTTCCCGGACCAGCGCCACGGCCTTGGCGGCTGAGTCATGGCTATGCACGGATGCGATCAATGGGATGCCGTCGATATCGATCCGGTAGCGTGCTGCCGCGTCTTTCACACGTTCGGGCGGCCCAACCAGGATCGGCTCGATCAGACGCATGTTGCGAGCCTGGACCGCACCGCCGAGCGAGACTTCGTCGCATGGATGCGCGACTGCCGTGATGACCGGTGGCAGCTTTTGTGCCGCGTCGATCAGTCGCAGATACTTGTCGTGCGCCCGCGGCCGCACGTGCGGCAGATGAGAATTCTGGCCGTCCATGGTGGTTGGATTATGTTGCATCACTTGCGTGGGTGCATTGACGTGGATCAACCGCAATTCGGCACCAGATTGGTGTAAGGTGGTTGCGGTCGATGGTGACCGCCAACAGGAATTTTCAGATGCGCCGCATTATTAACTGGACCATTCCCGCCGCCGCGTTTGCGCTGAGCGCCTGCGCCGTGGCCCCGCCGCCGGGTCCTACCGTGCTGGCAACGCCCGGTCAGGGGAAGGCGCCGGATGTGTTCGCGCAGGACGATTTCGCGTGCCGGCAGGCCGCGGCGCAGCAGACGGGCGGCGTACCGCCAGGCGTCGCGGCGACCAACAGCGCAGTGGGCAGTGCTGTCGTCGGAACCGCTCTTGGTGCGGCGGCCGGCGCGGCAATCGGCTCACTCGGCGGCGCCGTGGGGGCTGGCGCCGCCGTTGGCGCGGCAACCGGCCTGCTGGCCGGCAGTGCCATCGGTGCTGACACTGCCGCCGCATCATACGGGAACGTGCAGAACGCCTACGATGTCGGTTACGCGCAATGCATGATCGCGCATGGCAATAACGTGCAGCCGTCACCGGCGTATGCCGCGTATCCCTATCCGCCCGGCGGCTATCCGTATCCGGCGCCGGGGTATCCGTATGGATATCCCTACGGATACCCCGGCTCTTATGGATATTACGGCCCGTCAGTCGCCATCGGCTTCGGCAGCGGCTGGGGTTGGGGAGGCGGCGGTTGGGGCTGGGGCGGGGGTGGCTGGCGCGGAGGCGGCTGGGGCGGTGGCTGGCATGGTGGCGGCTGGGGCGGTGGCGGTGGTGGCTGGCATGGTGGCGGCGGCGGCTGGCACCATTGATCCGCTACATCAGCGGGATGTTGCCCATCGGTTCACCCAGCCAGGTCTGATGCAGCCGGTTAAGTTCGCCGTTGCCCTTGATCGAGAAGATGAACGTGTTCAGCCACTGCAGCAGTTGGAAGTCGCCCTGCCGCACCGCCATGTGAGCCGGTGAATCACGCAGCTTGAACTTCAGTTCGGTCTCGCGTTGGGGGTTCTTCTTCGAGAGATCCACCGCGATGGTGTTCAGCGTCGCCCACAGATCCGTCTGACCCGACAGATACGCGGTGTTCGACGTGGCATCGTCCTCGAAGCGCACGATGTTCGCCTTTGGCGCAAGCTGCGTCAGCGTGATGTCCTGCGTGGTGCCCTTGGTTGCCGCGATGCGCAGCGAGCCGAGCTCGTTCGGGCCGCTCACCGCGGCGCTTTTTGGCCCATATACCGCGATATACAGCGCGGCATAGGGCTGGGTGAACATCACCTGCACGGCCCGCTCAGGCGTGGCACCCATCGCCGAGATCACCAGGTCGATCTTGTTGGTCAGCAAATACGGGATGCGGTTGGCACCGATGATCTGCTCGAGCTGCACTCTCATGCCGAGTGCCTTGGCGATCATCTGGCCGAGCTCGACGTCGAAGCCGGCGGCTTTGCCATCCGGCCCGATATAGCCGAACGGCGGGTTGTCCATCTGCGTGCCGATACGGATCACGCCCTTGTCGAGAATGTCCTTCAGATCGGCGCGTGCCGGCGCGATCGCCAATACCAGCAGCAGCAATGCGGTGAACAGGCGCTTCATTTTGGTCCCCCGAATTGTCCAGCAGCCGCTCAACGGGCGGGCGCAAACCGCGCCTCCAGCAGGCGGCTCCAGGCAGTAAGCGGATAGCATAGCACGAAGTACAACCCACACACGCAGGCATAGACGATGAACGGCGCGAAGGTTGCGCCATTCACCAGCTGTGCCTCGCGGCTGAGTTCGATCACGCCGATGACTGACGCGAGCGATGTATTCTTGATGAGTTGCACCAGGAATCCGACCGTCGGCGGAATGGCGATGGTGAATGCCTGCGGCAGGATCACCAGACGCATTTGCCGCCATCGCGACAGCCCCAGCGCGGCGGATGCTTCCCACTGGCCTTGCGGGATTGCTTCTACCGCGCCGCGCCAGATATCTGCCAGGAACGCACTGCCGTAGACCGACAGCGCGACTGTGGCGGCGAGTACAGCGCGGTACGTCCCAGCCGAACAGCGGCAGGCCGAAGAACACGATGAACAGAAGGCCCAGCAGCGGCGTTCCCTGCACCGCATTGATCCATGCGATTGCGATCCAGCGCAGTGGGGAGGCGCGCGCCACGCGCAGCATCAGCAACAGGAGCCCAAGCGCGAAGCTGCCGGCGAATGCCAGCACGGTCAGCCCGGCGGTCCACTCCAGTCCGCTCGCCAGCATCAGCAATTCGTTGAAGCCGAAATGCCGGAACATCAGGGCGCGATAACGACGACAGGTTCGGCGGGCATGCGCCGGGTGAATGCGACGCGGTAGATCACCGCGAACAGCAGGCGAAACGCCAATGCCGCCGCCAGGTAGAAGCCGCAGACCACGGCGTAGACTTCGAAGCTGCGATAGGTCTCGCTGTCTATCAGGCTGCCCATGTGGAACAGATCGGTGACGCCAATCTGGCTGAGAATGCTGGTCGACAGCATCAGCAGCGTGAACTGGCTGGCAAGCGCGGGAAACATCGTCTGCAGCGCCGGCTTCAGCACGATCAGGAAGAACACCTGCAGCCGCGTCAGGCCGAGGGCGAAGCCGGCATCGACCTGCCCGCTCGGCACGGCATCGATGCCGCCGCGGACGATTTCCGTGGTGTAGGCGCCGAGATTGACCACTAGCGTGATCAGCGCCGCAACGAATGCGTCGAGCCGCAGGCCCAGGCCAGGCAGGCCGAAATACACGAAGAACAGCTGCGCCAGCAGCGGCGTGTTGCGGATCGCCTCGACATAGATCTGAACGGCGCTTCGGAGCCAACGGTGGCGCGAGCGTGCGGCCAGCGCGCCCGCAACGCCCAGCACGAAGCCGGCGGCAATTGCGATGACGGTGATCCACAGGGTGACGACAAGGCCGTCGAACAGCCGATCGATCCGGTTGAGGACCGGGGTGAAACGAAACGTATAGTCCATCAGGACATCAGTTTGCCCAGGTCCGCTGCGATCTGCGATCCATCTTCATCCGTGCGTATCGGCGCGATGAACTTCCCGTCTGGTCCCATCAGATACAGGATCGAGCTGTGATCCATGGTGTAATCGTTTGGCCCCGATCCGGTACGGTGTTCCGCGTAATAGACGCGATATGCCTGTGCCACAGCGGCGATCTGCTCCGGCGTGCCGGTCAGCCCGATCAGCCGGGGCGAGAACGCCGTGACGTATTGCTGCACCACCGCCGGCGTATCGCGCTTCGGATCCACGGTGATGAAGATCGGTTGCAGCTCGTTTGCCTTGGCACCGAGGTGTTCGAGTGCGTCAGCGACCTCGTTCAGTGTTGTGGGGCAGACATCCGGGCAGAACGTATAGCCGAAATAGACCAGCATGTATTTGCCGCGGAAATCGCGATCGGTGACCTGTTTGCCGTTGCCGTCTTGCAGTGTGAACGGGCCGCCGACCAGCGAGGCCTCGCCGCCACCGCTCAGCCAGAGGAATGCTCCGGTGCCGAGGATCAACACCGCAACCAGCAGACCTATGATGCCAATGATGAAAGTGGGCGGCCGCTGGCCCGCGCGTTCAGGTGTCGTCGTCGCCATGGCTCAGTCTGATGGCACGAACCGCAGCGAAATGCCACCGGCCGCGCCTGGCGGTACGATGACCGAATTGTCATGCCGGGCATGCGTGATCTTGCGATCCACCAGCAGCCGATTGATCGCCGCGTTGCTGTCGCCGGTGGCGATCGTGAGTTCGCGCACGTACGGTGCCATGCCACCATCGGCTGCCTCCGCGAGGCGCACGCGGCCATGTGGCAGGTCGAGGTCAAATCCGCTCCGGCGATCAGGTATTACCACGCAGCCGATCAGGCGGGACAGCCGCGCCGCGCTTTCGATCGGCGCGGCAACCGCGATTTCCACCTCGACCAGAGTCGCCGCATGATTCGCGTGCCGCAGGAACTCGGCGCGCCACAGTGCATCCGGCGTGTGATGCCGGACGAGGTTTATGCGTGCCTCCGGCTGGGCGGGCAGCTGGATCAAACCGAAGCGCGCCTTCGCTCCCGCTGGATCCGCGTCATCGACGAGGCGCTCGAGCTGGCTGGCTGTGGCCGCATCAATCCCGGCGCGCTGCAGCCGCGCCAGTTCGATCGCTTCATCCGCGATCGCGAAGGCCAGGATGTGCACGCCTGCATACCGCGCAAGGAAATGTTCGAGTGTCGTGCTGCGCGCGTTCGGACCGACCACCGCCAACAACTCGATATAGCAGTGCTTCAGCATGGCGCAGCGATTGGCGATGCGCCCATCGGCCTGGCGCGCCAGCGGCGTCAGTGTGAAGCCCAGGCGTTCGTACTGCGCGGCCAGCACCTGCAAATCGTGGGAGACAACGCCAACGTGATCCAGACCTGGTGCGCTCACGGTACAGATTCGTAGTCCGGCAGCTTCCACTCGTCAGGCTCGGCCGCAGCACCCGTATACCACTCTTCCATCAGCGGATGCGCCCGCACGGCGTCGCAATACGCACGTGTCGCTGCACTGATCTCCGGCTGCCAGGTCAGCAGGCGCGTCACCACCGGTGCATACATCGCGTCCGCTGACGTCATCGTCGTGCCGAACAGGAATGGTCCGCCAGCGCCGAAGCGTTGTTGAGTTTCCGTCCACATTGTCTCGAGGCGTGCGATGTCGGCCAGTGCGGCGGGCGTGCGCCCCAGCCCGGAGAAATCACGACAGAGATTCATCCACATCGACTGCCGCAATCCGGTGAAGCCGACATGAATCTCCGCGCTGATCGATCGCGCGTGCGCGCGCGCTATCGGATCAGCCGGCCACAGCGACGGCGTTACTTCCGCGCAGTATTCGCAGACAGCGAGCGACTCCCAAACGCGCGCGCCGCGATGCTCGAGGTAGGGCACCAATCCGTTCGGTGAAACGCTGTTGATGCCCTCGGTGCGACCAGGACGGGTGAAGTGGATCAGCACCACGTCCACGTCGAGCTTCGCGAGCTTCACCGCAAGCCAGCCACGCAGCGACCATGACGAATAGCGGCGGTTGCCGATATACAGCCGACCGTCGGACATCAGCGCCTCCTCAATCGAACAGCTTCTGCGGCGCCGGCGCGCCGCGCGAGGTACTCAATCGTTGTATATTCGCCGCCCATGTAGCGCTCTTCCACCGGGTTGCCGCTCACCTTGCCGGCTAGCTGTCCGGCGAACGTATCGGCGCTGTCCTGCGGCTGCCAGCCGATCTTCTCACGCGCATCGTCTTTCCACCACGTCATCTGCTGGTTGTTCGATGCACCCCAGATCACGCTGCACCCAACCTTCTCAGCCGCTACACAGCGCACCACAAGCCGGGAAAAATCCGGATACGACAACCACGTGGCCAACATGCGTGCATTTTGCGGTTCCGGATAGCACGAGCCGATACGCAGGAAGACGCTCTCCACGCCGTGCTTGTACCAGTACATCCGGCCCATCAGCTCGCCGTACGCCTTTGACAGTCCGTAATATCCATCCGGCTGCAGCTGTGTATCCGCACCAATCGTCTCGCTGCGTTCATGGAATCCGACTGAATGGTTGGATGACGCGAACACCACGCGTGCCTTCTCACGCCGCGCCGCCTCATAGATATGATACAGGCCGCGAATGTTCGGCCCAAGCACCTCTTCGAACGGCCGTTCGACCGACACGCCGCCCAGATGCACAATCGCGCCGCAGCCCTCGGCCAGCCGGGATATGGTCATCCCGTCGCTCAAGTCGGCTTTGCTGAACGTCGCACCCGCTGGCACTGGGTCTGGAAACGGCACGATGTCAGTCAGCCGCAGCGACCAGCCCTGTGCAGCCAGCCATTTGGTGAGCGTACGGCCAAGATTGCCGGAAGCACCGGTGATCAGCACTGGCTTCGCCGGTCGTTCGGTCATGTTAACTCTCCATCATCTCTTGTATGGTCAAAGCGTTGGATCGAGCATGCATCGCACGTCCGGGGAGGAGCGCAAATGACCAAAGTGGCATTGTCCGGCGCGAGTGGGAATATCGGCCAGGTGCTGCGGCCGGCGCTGATGAAGCTCGGGTTCGAGTTGCGCTCTGCCGGCGGCAGGCGTGCGCTGACGCCTGTCGTCCCGCAAGAGGACGTTTGCAACGGCGACCTCAACGATCCCGCCTTCATCGATCGGCTGCTTGCCGGCGTCGATGTGCTGATCCACATGGCCGCCACCAGCGTTGAGCGGCCCTTGCCGGAGATCATCGATAACAACCTGCGCGGACTCCAGTCGGTGTATGAAGGCGCGCGGCGACATCGCGTGCGGCGCATCATCTTCGCCAGCTCGAATCACGCCGTCGGCATGCACAGTGTGGACTGCAAGCTGACCCTCGATTGCGATCTGCGGCCGGATGGCTGGTATGGTTTGAGCAAGGTGTGGGGCGAGGGGATGGCGCGCATGTATTGGGACAAGCATGGCATCGAGGGTGTCTCGGTGCGTATCGGCACCGCGATCGAGCGGCCGACCGAGTTCCGGCATCTCAGTACGTGGCTGGGCAATGACGATCTGGTGCATCTGATGCAACGCTGCATCACCGTGCCGAACATTGGCTATATGGCGGTGTGGGGTGTGTCGGCCAACACACGCAGCTACTGGGACAACGCGGGAGCATCGGCGCTTGGCTACCATCCGAAGCAGAACGCTGAGGACTATGCGGCGGATATTCTGAAGCAGACGAATCCGCTCGATCCGGTGGCGCAGCGCTTCCAAGGGGGCGGCTTCGTCACGCTCGATTACACGCCGCCGGAAAAGCGCCCGCAGCCGGTTGGTGCATAATCGATGCACACGCTTGAACAATGCGCGCAGGCTCTGGCCGATGGCACGACCACCAGCCGGGCACTGACGGAGGAATGTCTCGGACGCATCGCGGAACCAAGCGGCGAGGGGACGCGTGCATTCACCAAGGTCCACGCTGAGCAGGCGCGTGCTGTGGCGGATGCGATGGACATGCTGCGCCGTGCCGGACGTATGCCAGGCCGTTATGCGGGCATTCCAGTCAGCCTGAAGGACCTGTTCGACATCGCCGGCGAACCTACACCCGCGGGATCGCGTGTGCTGGCCGATGCGCCGCCGGCAAAGGCAGATGCACCTGTGGTGCAGCGCATGCTAGCCGCCGGCTTCGTGCCGGTCGGCCGCACCAACATGACGGAATTCGCATTCACTGGCCTGGGCATCAACCCGCACTATGGCACACCGCTGTCGCCATGGGACCGCGCGTCGAAACGCATTCCTGGCGGCAGTTCATCCGGCACCGCCGTATCGGTATCCGACGGGATGGCGATCGCGGGGCTCGGCACAGATACCGGTGGCTCGTGCCGTATCCCCGCGGCGTTCTGCGGTATCGTCGGCTACAAGCCGACTGCGCGCCGCGTGCCGGTAACCGGCGTGCTGCCGCTGGCGCCCAGCCTCGATTCAGTTGGACCGTTGGCCCCCAGCGTTGCGTGCTGCGCGGTGATCGATGCGGTGCTGGCGGGCGATCCGCCACTGGCGCCGGTTCTCGCGTCGCTACAGGACCTGCGTCTCGCCGTTCCCACCACCATCGTGCTCGATGGGATGGACGCAACGGTAAGCAGTGCATTCGATCGGGCGCTCTCCCTGTTGGCGCGCGCCGGCGCCCGCATCAGTCGCATCGCCGTGCCGGAATTCAGCCAGGTTGCTGCCGTCACCGCCAAGGGCGGCTTCGCGGCGTCGGAAGCCTATGCGTGGCATCGCACGCTGCTGGCCGCGAAGGGGGCTGGCTATGATCCGCGTGTCCGCCTTCGCATCGAGCGCGGGGAACGCATGACCGCGGTGGACTATCTGGAACTGTTCGCCGCCCGCTTGCGTTTGATCGAAGCGTTCGACGCTCGCACGCGTGAATTCGATGCGCTGGTGATGCCGACGGTGCCGATTGTGCCACCGCGCATTGCCGACCTGGAGGACGAACACGAATACAACCGGATCAATCTGCACGTGCTGCGCAATACCGCTTTCGGGAATTTCTTCGACCGCTGTTCGATCAGCCTGCCCTGCCATCGACAAGGCGAACCACCGGTCGGCCTGATGCTTGTTGGCGAAACGCTTGGCGACGCCAGGCTGTTCGGCATCGCCGCCGCGGTCGAGGCAGCGTTAAGCGAGCAATAGCGCCTGCCGCGTCAGTTCGCCGTCGGCGTCGCGCAACTCGTGCACGATCGTGAAGTGGTTGGCTCCTGCGATTGGGATCAGCGCGCCTGGCATGTGCACTGCGGCACGCTTCGCATGCAGATCGCGGCTGTCCGACACCAGTGGCGGCAGTTCGTCCGTCCCATAGGCGATGGCAAGCGGCTTGTGCGTGAGGGGCAGACGCAACGGCGACAACGCGACGATTTCCTTGTCGTCGAGACGAAGCTTGTCGTTGAGGTTGGTATCGCGCAGCGGTCCCAGTTCGAAGATGCCGGAAATCGCCAATCCCGCGACAACGGCGCGATGAGCCAGGCACATTGCCGTCAGATGTCCTCCAGCCGACCAGCCTGACAACACGATCGGGCCGCTGATGCCGTGCGCCGGCCCGTGTTGCGCCAGCCAGTCGAGTGCGGTGGTGATCTCAGCCGTGATATCGGTCAGGGTCGCATCGGGCGCGAGCGTGTACCCGGGCAGGGCTGCTGCCCAACCGTGCGCATACGGACCAGCGATGAGGTTGGCGAACTGATCCTTGCTGTTGCGCTGCCAGTAGCCGCCGTGGATGAAGACGATACACGGTGCCCTGGGATCCTTTGCCGGAAACAGGTCCCAGGTGTTGCGTTCACGCGGACCGTAGCGCAGGTCCAGATGCTCTGGATGCGCCGCGCGGAATTCCGCGGATGCCTCCGCACGGGCCGCGTTGAGCGCGACACTGTTGGCGACAGCGTTGCTGTTGTCATACGCCGCGCTGCGCTCGGCCCGGCTCATTGCGCCCCAGTTCATGCTGCCGCCTTCAGATACCATTCCATGATCTGCCGCCCTTGCCAGAACAGGGTTCCAGGCTTCGCGGCCATATAGCCCAGTGCCTGTTCGAACCAGCCGATACGATGCGGCACACCGCTGATGTAGGGATGGACGGCGAGGCCCATTATCCTGGCACCTTGCGTCTCCGCTTCGGCATACAGCCGATCGAACTGTGCAATGGTGCGGTCGAACAGTTCGCGCGCCGTGTGGTGCTGGATCATCATCATCGGGATGTCGTTCAGTTCGACGCTGTATGGCATTGTCAGCAGTGGGCCGTGCGTCGTGCGCAGCGTGCAGGGCAAATCGTCCACCACCCAGTCGGCGCAATAGCGTATGCCGGCCTCGGCCAGCAGATCGGGTGTTTCCAGGGTCTCGGTGAGGCCTGGCGCCAGCCAGCCGACGATTTCGTGTCCGGCCGCCTCGCGCAGTGCGGTGATTGCGTCGCGGATCATCGTGCGCTGGTCGTCAACCAGATGCGTGGCGATCTGCTGGAAGCCGTGCCCCATGAACTCCCAGCCGGCCTCGCGCGCGGCCTGGGAGACTCGCGGATACGCAGCAGGAACGGTACCATTGATGGTCATCGAGGGTGCGATGCCATGCGCATCCAGGGCCGCCTTCAACCGCCAAAAGCCGACGCGCATGCCGTATTCATGCCACGCCCAGTTCGGCAGATCGGGCTGTACCGCCGCCCCCTGTGGCGCGCTCAGCACCTGCCGAGGCATGGCGCGTTCGATCGCCCAGTTCTCCACGTTAACGACGATGAACACGGCGACCCGCTTGCCATCGGGCAAGTTGAGCCGCGGCCGATCGATGCTGGCCTGATAATCCAGACGGGCAGAGGGTATCAGCGGATCCGGGTTCATGACGGAAGCATGGTGATTATGATCTGCGGAGGGTTCAAGCCCATGGCCAATACCATCTATCTTGGCCGTCTGACTTTGAGCCAGTCCAACGTCGCCCGGTCTTAATGCTACGTTGACTGACCTCAATGTATGGTCCGTCCGAAACGACGGGGGCGCGGAAATGGGTGCGCAGCCCGTCATTTTGCTAATAGTGCTGCTATTGCATTTCTGCTCGCCGAACGCGGCGTTGAATGCGATGGCTCCGCGTGCCGGCGTCAAAGTGACGCAGGACCTCGCGTATGCGGAAGGCCTGCGTCACACACTCGATGTCTACTCACCGGTCCAGGGCGTCACCCCGGCGCCCGCGCCCGTCGTTGTGTTCTTCTATGGCGGTGGCTGGGAAACTGGCGACAAGGCGATGTATGGCTTTGTCGGGGCATCGCTGGCCGAGCACGGCGTCGTCGTGATCATTCCGGATTACCGGCTGCATCCGGCGGTGCAGTTTCCTGCGTTCATCAATGACGGTGCCGCTGCCGTGGCCTGGGCCCACGCCAATGCAGCCAAATTCGGAGGCGATCCGCACAGATTGTTCTTGATGGGGCACTCGGCGGGGGCGCAAATCGCGACGCTGCTGGCGCTGGACCCCGTGTACCTGCGCTCGGCCGGCCTTGCGCCGGACCGTGACATTTGCGGCGTCATCGGACTGGCAGGGCCCTACGATTTCCTCCCGGTTGCCAGCCCCGCGGTGAAGGCTGTGTTCGGTCCGGAGGATGAATGGCCGCGGTCCCAACCGATCAACTACGTCACGGCGCGCGCCCCCCCGATGCTGCTGCTGGCGGGGCAAGCTGACGGCACCGTTGACCCAGCCAATACGCTTCGGCTCGCCGAACGACTTCGCGCGGCAGGCGCCAGCGTAGAGTCCGAACTGGATCCGGGCATCAGTCACCGCGCGATCATCGCCGCCTTTTCGCAGCAGTTGTCATTTCTTGCACCAGTGCGCGAGCAGACCTTGCGCTTTGTCTCTGCGGCGTCGGCGTGTGGCGAGCACAAGTAGGTTTCGGCAGCCTTCCGAAAGCGCCGGCAACCCTCGCTCAGGCCTTCTGCGGCACTCGCTTCCGGTCAGCGCCTGCTGCTTCCGGGTGACGAACGCATCGTGCTTCGTGCCCTCGCTGCGCGTCGTTGTGGTGAGGAACAATTGGTGCGTTGGTCCATTCAACCGGCCGCCTGGGCCGGCAGGAAGTTCTTTGACAGAGCGTGATAGACACCCTCGGCGCAGACGATGCGCGATGCCCAGTAGGCGATCACGGCTGCCACCATGAGCGGCAGCACCATCGCGTGGTCGTTGGTCATCTCTGCCACGATGGTCACCGCCGTGATCGGTGCCTGCACCACGCCGGTGAAATACGACACCATGCCGATAAGGATCAGCGCGTTCACCGGCACGCCGGGGAACAGGCTGGCGAAGTTGAATCCGATGCCAGCGCCGACGGCCAGCGACGGCGAAAAGATGCCGCCCGGTATGCCGCTGATCGACGCGAGCGTTGTGGCCGCGATTTTGTACAGGCCGAACGTCTGCGGCAGTGGCGCGCCGGCCTCGATCAGTGTTTTCACCTGGTCATAACCGGTGCCGTACACCGTGCCGCCGGAGGCGATCCCGCAGACTGCGGCAGCCAGGCCGCAACATGCGGCGAACACCACGGGATGACGCTTGATGACACCGCCGATCGCACCCGGCAGGCCGCGGCCAAACTCGATCAGGATGCGGCTGAACACGCCGCCAAGCAGCCCGCCGACGCCCGCGCACAGGATCGACGCGAGCCATGGCAGGAAACCGTGCAGCGTGACTGACGTGGTGCCGAAGTAGGTGTAGTCGCCCATCAGCGCGAGCGATGTCAGGCCTGCTACGACGATGCCGCCGACGACAAGTCCGATTGACTGTACTTCGGTACGCGCGGCTCATCTCCTCGATGCCGAAGATGATTCCGGCCAGGGGTGTGTTGAACGCCGCCGCTATGCCAGCCGACGCGCCTGCGAGGATCAGGCCGCTTTGCCGCCGTGGCGATAACCGGCCGACGGCGAACATGATCGAGGAACCGACCTGCACAGTAGGTCCTTCGCGTCCGATCGATGCACCGCACAGCAAACCGAACAACGTCAGCAGGATCTTGCCGACGGCAATGCGGATCGACACCAGTCGTCCACGCGCCTGTTGGTCATCCAGACGCCGCGCTGCGATCGCCTGCGGAATGCCGCTACCTTGCGAGTTGGGAAATACCCGCAGCGTCAGATAGGCGGAAATAGCCAATCCTGCTGGCGTCACCAGCAGCGACGCATACGGCCAGTGCTGGATCAGGATTTTGAATGCCGCCTGCGCCTCGTCGGCCAGCAACGCGAGCGCGACAGCTGCGCCGCCGACCACGATACCGCCCAAGAGGAAGGTGAGCTGGCGCTGGGTCCGAGTCGAATGCAGCCGTAGCCGTCTGGTCGCGGTCAATCCTTCACGCGTCCTTCGGCAGCTTGATCCCGGCCAGCGCCTGCCACACGCGGATCACGAATGCATCGTCCTTTCCGCCATCGCCATGCGCCGCCGCGGCGAGGAACAACTGATGCGCGGCGGACGCCATCGGCAACGGAAAGGTCAGAGAACGCGCCTGATCCAGAACGATGCCAAGATCCTTGACGAAGATGTTCACCGCCGAAAGCGGCGTGTCGTCGCCTTCCAGAATGTGCGGCACGCGGTTCTGCCACATCCACGAACTTCCTGCCGAGGAGGAGATCACCTCGAACAGCGTGCGCGCATCGGCACCGGCACGGATACCCAGTGCCAGTGCTTCGGCGGCTGTGGCGATGTGCACGCCGGCGAGCAACTGGTTCACCATCTTCACGGTACTGCCGATGCCTGCTTTGTCGCCCAGGCGCCAAACCTTGGCGGAGATCGCATCCAGCACCGGCTGTGCCTTGGCGAATGCGGCATCCGAGCCGGAGGCCATCACCGTCATCGTACCGGCCTCCGCGCCGACACGCCCACCCGACACCGGTGCATCCAGCATCAGGAAACCGGCGGCGGAGATCTTTGCTTCCAGTGTTCGGGCTGCCTCCGGTGCGATGGTGGCGCAGCACAGAACGACGGCGCCCTTCGACAGTTTCGCGAGGCAGCCATTGGCAGCGAACAGCACATCCTCGGTCTGCGCCGCGTTCACCACGAACACCACCACGGCGTCGGTATCGCCGGGCAGATCCGCCGCACGCGATATCGCCGTGCCGCCGGCCGCCTGCAATTCCTGCAACAGCGCATCGCGCACATCGCAGCCGGTGACGTGATGACCTTTGCGCAGCAGGTTCAGTGCGGCGCCCATGCCCATGTTGCCGAGCCCGATCACCGCGACCTTCATGCGACTACCTCCCTTGCCGGAAGCGCTCGACTGCCGCGACCAGGGCGCGGCGGATACCGGGTTCCAATGCTGAATGTCCTGCGTCCGGCACGATCGAAAGCCGCGCCGAGGGCCACGCCGCGGCGAGTTCGAAGGCGGTGCGAGGCGGACAGATCATGTCGTAGCGGCCTTGCACGATCTCGGCCGGAATGCGCGCGATGGTATGCATGCTACCGAGCAACCCCTCCGGCGGCAGGAACAGGTTGTGCGCGAAGTAGTAGGCTTCGATACGCGCCAGCCCGAGCGCGGTACGGTCCTGCGCGAACGAACTGACGGTTTCCGGGCTGGGCAGCAGGGTGCTGCAGGAGCCTTCGTATACCGACCACGAGCGCGCGGCCGGCAGATGCACTGAAGGATCGGCATCGGTAAGCCGCCGCAGATAGCCACCGAGGATGTCGTGCCGCTCTTCTTCAGGCAGGAAGCCGGCGAAAGCGGCATGCGCATCGGGGAAAACCGCGGCGAGCCCGTGCAGGAACCATTCCACTTCCTGCGGCCGGCCGAGGAACACGCCGCGCAACACGCAGCCGAGGACACGCTCGGGATATGCCTGGGCATAGGCCAACGCCAGGGTCGAGCCCCACGAGCCGCCGAACAACAGCAAGCGTTCCAGGCCAAGATGCCGGCGAAGGGTTTCGATGTCGGATACCAGATCCTGCGTGGTGTTGTTCTCCAGGCTGCCCAATGGCCGTGACCGGCCGGCGCCGCGCTGGTCGAAGATGATGACGCGCCAGAATTCCGGGTCGAAGAACCGCCGATGCACGGCGCCCGCGCCCGCGCCCGGACCACCGTGCAGGAACAGCACCGGCCGGCCGCGCGGGTTGCCCACCTGTTCCCAGTACATGACTTGACTTGCCGAGAGCGGCAGATAGCCGGTCTCGAATGGTCCAATCTCGGGAAAGAGGTCGCCGCGCGGCATTCGCTGCATGGTATAGCAGCGGCCATGCAACTGCCGTCAATGCGAGGGGTCATTTCCGCGGGATCAGCCGTTGCGACCGAGGCCGGTTCGCGCGTGTTGCGGCAGGGCGGCAACGCAGTCGATGCCGCCGTTGCAACGGCGTTCGCGCTTGCTGTGGCCGATCCAGCGAACACCAGCCTGGCCGGGCGTTGCCATGTGCTGATCGCGTGGCCGGACGGACGCGCTGTCGCCCTGGACGGGCGTACGGCATTGCCGGCCGCGGGTGAGGATGGCAGCGATCAATCGCGCCCGGCGGGTGCGCGCGTGGTGCCGGTGCCCGGCAATCCCCGCACGCTTGTTGCGGCGGTCGAGCAGTTCGGCCGGCTTGCGCCCGCGCAAGTGATTGCGCCGGCTGTCAGGCTTGCCGCTGAGGGGTATGCGGTGCCGCCGCGCCTGTCAGCTGCCTGGCATGCCGCGGCCCATCTATTGCGGCGCGATGCGGCGACACAGCGTTATTTTCTTCACCACGGCAAACCGTGGGCTGTCGGCGAACATCGGGTGCAACCGGCGCTCGCCGCAGTGCTGGACGATTTAGGCCGCGACGGGCCGGACACGGTGATGGATGGTCGCCGCAGTGAGCGGCTGATCACGCATCTGCGCAGCATGGGCAGCACGCTGACGCGCGACGACTTCGCGGCGTATCAGCCGCTGGAAGGTGAGGTGGTGCGCAGCTCCTACCGAGGCTGGCAGGTCTGCACCATTGGCCGCCAGGGCCATGGCCACGCGCTGGCGGCCACGCTGAGCATTCTCGAATGCTTCGACATTGCGCGCATGGATGCGTCCGAGCGATGGGTCACGCTGGCGCTGGCTCAGGCCATCGCGCATCGCGGCCGCAAGACCGATGAACACGCTGCGGCCGATCACTTGCTGGATCCGTGCTGGCACACCGCGGGTGCTGAACGTCTGCGGGCATTGCGCGCTGATCCCGCGTTGGTTGGCGGATGGCTGCACCGGCGCCGCGCTGCGCCGCAAGCGCGACGCGCCGACACCACGCATATCTCGGCAATCGATGAGACGGGTCTTGCGGTCGCGCTGACCAGTTCAATCGGGCCGCATTTCGGCGCGCTCGTGGCGGCGCCGGATGACGGTTTTCTGTTCGCGCACAGCTATCGCATGGCGGAACGCAATCGCTCGTTGCGCCGCGATCGCACCGAGATGGTGCCCACCATCCTGCGCCACCCCGACGGGCGCTGCATCGCGCTGGGCGCCGCCGGCAGCACGCGCATTCCCGGTGCGGTGATCCGCGGCATCGTCAACATGATCGATCTTGAGTTGTCAGCCGAAGCGGCCACCGCGGCGCCGGGCGCGAACTGGTATGACGGCACATTGGTGGTGAACCCGGCGATGGGGGAGGCATTGTTCGATCAGCTCACCGCTGCCGGACTCCCCGCTGCGTGGATGCAGCCGCGCTATGGCGTGCACTACGGGTTGCTGCACGCCGTTACGCGCGATGTGGACGGTACGCTGGATGGTGGCGCGGATCCATTCTGGGATGGCGCGGTTTGGCATTGCGACGGCAGCAACTGCGCGACGCGACTGGTGTAAACCTCGCCGACCGCGTGGGCGAGGTGTTCTAGGCTGCCTCTCTGTGATCCGCGGCGTAGCGCAGCAATGCATCGTCCGCCACCGGTTCGATCGGACGGAAATCGCGGTGTGCGATCCAGTCCGGCCGCGTCGGCGTGCGGATGTAGTTGGAAACCGCGTTCAGCGTCAGATAGACGATTTTGCGCGGGTAGGGCGTGATGTTGCCGGCCGAACCATGCACCAGATTGCCATGGAACATCAGCACCGCGCCTGGCTTTCCGGTCGGCGTGACGATACCGCCACGGCGCACCAGCGCCTCGACCGCCGCGTTGTCCAGCGTCCATAGCGGATACGACGTGGTGGACAGATCATGGCCGGCCGACAGCACGCCCTCCGTGTGGCTGCGCGGCACCAGCATCAGCGGCCCGTTGATCGGCAGCACTTCGTCGAGAAAGACCGAGATGTTCATCGCGCGCGGTTCCGGCATGCCGTCATCGCGTGCCCAGGTGCCGTAGTCCTGGTGCCACTGCCACACCTCGCCGTCGAAGGCAGACTTTGCGTTGATCTTGAACTGATGCATATACAGCTGTTCGCCGAACACCTGCTCGACGGGCCGGATCAGCCGCGGGTGCGCACCAAGCAGGCGAAACGCCTCGTTATAGGTATGCGCTGCAAAAGCGGTGCGGGGAGAGCCGGACTTCTCGCGCCAGATCTCCTTGCGGTCGGTGCGGAAGATCGCTTTCGCCTCGACACGCAGCGCCGCTATTTCCTCGGCTGAGAACAGGTCCGGCAGGAACAGATAGCCTTCCCGGTCGAACTGCTGAAGCTGCTGGTTGCTGAGTGGCATCGTATGCATCCTTATGCCGCCAGATAGCCGCCATCGACATAGAGTTCCGCGCCGGTGATGTAAGACGCTTCATCGGACGCCAGGAACAGGATCGCGTTGGCGACTTCGTCCACCTCGCCGGCGCGCCGCAACGGCACCGTTTGCAGCATCTTCGCCCGCACTTCCGGATCTGCTGTCTTACCCGAGGTTCGCATCGGCGGCATCAGCCCCGGATGCACCGAATTCGCGCGGATCCTGTCGCGCCCAAACTGCACTGCGGTGGATTTGGTCAACGTGCGCACCGCGCCCTTCGACGCATTGTAGCCCATATGGGTCATCGTCTGACCGGCATTGCCGGAGATCGACGACAGATTGATGATCGATCCGCCGCCGGCCTGCTGCATCGCCAGCACCGCGTATTTGGTGCCGAGGAACACGCCGCGGGCGTTCACCTCCATCAGCCGATCCCATGCGCCGGTGTCCAGCATGTCGGATACCGCGCTGCCGCTGATGCCGGCATTGTTGACCAGGATGTCGAGCTTGCCGAATTTCTGCACTGTCGCATCGACCACCGATCTCCAGTCGGCCTCGCTGGTCACGTCCAGCTTGATGAATTCCGCCGCACCGTTGGCGCGGGTGATTTCGGACGCAACCTTGCGGCCTTCCTCCTCCAGCATGTCGGCGATCACCACCTTGGCGCCTTCCTTGGCAAACCGCCGTGCCGTCGCGGCCCCCATGCCAGAGGCGGCACCGCTGACGATGGCCACTTTCCCTTCCAGGCGCATGCTGCATTCCTCCTGAGCGTGCCAAGCAGGCTGCCACGCGCTGCGCGACTTGGCTACCGGCGCCGGACGTTGCACGATACGCGGGACGATATCCGGAGATTAGGCAATGGCCCATCGTGGCATGAAGTTTGGGATATTCCTGGCACCATTTCATCGCGTCGGAGAAAACCCGACATTGGCGCTCAATCGCGACGTCGAACTACTGGAGTGGCTTGACTGGCTCGGCTACGACGAAGCGTGGATTGGCGAGCATCATTCAGCGGGCTGGGAACTGATCGCGCTGCCCGAACTGATCATCGCGGCCGCTGCCGAGCGGACCAAACACATCCGGCTTGGTACCGGCGTGACCAGCCTGCCGTATCACCATCCGTTCATGGTCGCGCAGCGTTTCGTCCAGCTCGATCACATGACGCGCGGCCGCGCGATGATGGGCTGCGGGCCCGGCGCGCTGACGTCTGATGCGTACATGCTCGGCATCGAACCGAGCACGCAGCGTCCGCGCATGCTGGAAGCGATGGACGCGATCATGCGTTTGCTGAAGTGCGAGGAACCGGTCACGATGAAGACCGACTGGTTCGAGCTGAACGATGCGCGGCTGCATCTGGCGCCGTACACCGATCCGCATTTCGAGATTGCAGTGGCCAGCACGATCACGCCATTCGGCATGATCGCCGCTGGGACACATGGCGTGGGCGTGCTGTCTATCGGCGCCGGTCTGCCCGGTGGGCCGGAGGCGCTGGCAAGCCAGTGGAAGATCGCTGAGGAAGCTGCCGCGAAGAACGGCAAGACGATGGACCGCAAGAACTGGCGTATCGTGGTCAACGCGCATCTCGCCGAGGACGACGAGCAGGCGCTGTTGGAGGTGAAGAAGGGCGAGCGTATCGAAACCGTGACCTACTTCGAAGACACGCTGGGCCGCCCGCCTGGCCGCGCCGACGATCCGCTGCGCGACGGCGTGAAGATGGGCACCACACTGGTTGGGTCACCCGAGACAGTGATCAAGGGCATCAACCGGCTGTTGGAGTACAGCCAAGGTGGCTTCGGTGGCATCCTCTTCCGCGCGCACGAATGGGCCAATCGCGAGCAGACGCTGCGCAGCTACGAATTGTTCGCCCGTCATGTGATGCCGCATTTCCAGGGCTCGCTGCAGACTATTGCCGGTTCGCAGACCTGGGCGCGCGAAAACCGCAAGCAGGTGTTTGGCTCAACGCCGGAAGCGGTCAGGCGGGCCTTCACCGATTTCGGCCACGCGGTGCCGGATGAGTACCGGTCACGCACGATTGGTGCGCGCGATACCTGAAAGGCGGCAGCGTAGTTGCGGGGAATGCAGATCGGAGCAATCTCGTCTGATCGGTGCGCGCACAGTGATGACCGAGATTGCTTTGCGCCGCTCGCAACGACACCAGGCCGCGCGACCCGCCGGTGCCGCCACCCAACCGGGATGGTGTCGCCCTGGCGGACGCGGAGCTTCTCGTCGTCGATGCCAAGCCGGTCATGTCGGCTGCCGTATAGATTGCCTTAACCCCCGGCACTGAAGCTGCTTTTGCGGTATCGATGCGGTTGATCATCGCGGCGGCGTGCGGACTGCGCGGCACGATGCCGTGCAGCATGCCGGGAAGCACGATATCGTCCATATAGCGGCCGCCGCCGATCAGCAGGCTCGGCGCGGCGGAATTTGGTCATGGACGATGTCTCCGGGGCTCGTCTGTAATGGCTGGCGAAGCTTGCACGCTCCGGACATGAAAGGCCGAGACGGATGTCAGATCATCGCCTGTGCGTTCTGAATGCCGGTTCTTCCAGCCTGAAGTTCGCAGTGTACGGCGTTGCGAATGGTGCGCTGAAGCGGGATCAGAGTGGGGAGGTAGAGCGTATCGGCGGTGAGGGCCGAATGAAGATCACAACGTCGGATGGCCACGTGCTGCACGACCGCACGGCCAATACGAAGGATCACGCCGCGGCTCTGGCAATGCTGGCGCAACTGCCGGACGGACCGCTGGACCGGCAGGGCCTTGTCGGCTTTGGCCATCGCGTGGTGCATGGCGGTCCGGATCTGGATGCGCCTGTGCTGGTGGACGCACCGACACTCGCGCGCATCGAGGCATTGGAACCACTGGCGCCGCTGCACAATCCTCCTGCTGTTGCCGTTCTCAAGGAGTTGGAAAGGCTGTTTCCCGGTCTGCCGCACGTTGCCTGTTTCGACACCGCCTTCCATCGTAGCCACCCTCCGGTTGCCGATCGCTTTGCAATCCCGGACGCGCTGTACCAGGAAGGGGTGCGACGCTACGGCTTCCATGGACTGTCATACGAGTACATTGCGGGCGCGCTCGCCGAACGCCTACCGGAGATCGCGCTTGGCCGTGTCGTGATCGCGCATTTGGGATCCGGTGCATCGATGTGCGCATTGGCCGGCGGACGCAGCGTCGATTCATCGATGGGATTCACCGCGTTGGACGGCTTGCCGATGGGCACTCGATCCGGATCATTGGATGCGGGCGTGATCCTTTGGCTGCAACAGCAGAAGCATTGGGACATTTCACGGGTGGAGCACTTCCTCTACGCGGAATGCGGCCTGAAGGGCTTGTCCGGAATTTCCAACGACATGCGCGCGCTGCTCGCCAGCGACGCATCGCTGGCCAAACTCGCCGTCGACTATTTCGTCTATCATGTCGTGCGCACTGCTGGGTCGCTGGGTGCGGCGATGGGCGGCATCGAAGCGATGGTGTTCACCGCGGGCATCGGCGAGCGCAGTCCTGAGATCCGCGCGCGCGTGCTGCATCGCCTGCACTGGCTCGGCTTTTCAATCGATGAGGCCGCCAATCAGGCGGGCGGGCCATTACTGACCCGCCCGGATTCAAGACTGCCAGCCTACGTGATACCGACGGATGAGGAGCTGGTCATCGCCCGTCACACACAGGCGCTGATTTCCTGACACTAATCGCCGCCGTCAGATCTCGCGGCGGCTCATCATGCCGGCCATTGCGTCCGCCTGGCGTATCGCCAGTGCGACGATGGTCAGCGTGGGATTGCACGCCGCGCCAGTGGTGAACTGACTGCCGTCGGAGACGAACAGGTTCTTGACGTCGTGCGCCTGGCCCCACTTGTTTACCACGCCGTCGCGGGCATTCGCACTCATCCGGTTGGTGCCGAGGTTGTGCGTGCTCGGATAGGGTGGTGTTGGGAAAGTGCGCACCGCACCGACCGCATCGTAGATCGCAGCGCCCTGCTTATAGGCGTGGTCGCGCATCTTCTCGTCGTTCACGTGATCGTCGAAGTGTACGCTAGCAACCGGCATGCCGTTTGCGTCCTTCACTTTCGGATCGAGCGTCACGCGATTGATATCGCGCGGCATGTCCTCACCGACGATCCACATCCCTGCCATGTTGGCATAGTCGTCCATCGCGCTGGTGAAGCTGCGTCCCCAGGCGCCCGGATTGAGGAATGCGGCCATGAACGGCAGTCCGAGCGACAAAGTTTCCAGTTCATAGCCACCAACAAAGCCGCGCGAAGGGTCGTTGCGTGCCTCGTCGCGCACGATCCCAGCCATCGTCGTGCCGCGGTATATGTGCACGGGCTTCTCGAATACGGCATAGACGCTGCCTGTGGTGTGGCGCATGTAATTGCGGCCCACCTGTCCGGAACTGTTCGCCAGGCCCTGCGGATACTTCGACAACTCGCTGTTCAGCAGCAGGCGCGGGCTTTCCAGCGAGTTGCCCGCGACCGCGACGACCCTAGCTTTCTGCCGTTGATGCTTACCATCGGCATCGACGTAGACCACGCCGGTGACCTTGCCCTGTGCATTGTGCTCGACGCGGAGTGCCATCGCATTCGGCCGCACTTCGAGTTTGCCGGTGCTCTCGCCCTTGGGGATTTCCGTGTACAGCGTGGACCACTTGCCGCCCGACTTGCAGCCTTGGAAGCAGAAGCCGATCTGCTGGCAGGCACCGCGGCCGTCGCGAGGCTGGCTGTTGATCGACATGTTGCCGGTGTGCACTTCCTTATAGCCGAGTTTACGCGCACCGGCTTCCAGCACCTTGTAGTTGTTGTTGCCGGGCAGGCGCGGAATATTGTTGGTTCCCGTGGTGCCCATCTTGTCCTCGGCCTTGGCATACCACGGTTCCATTTCCGCGAGCGTGATCGGCCAGTCCATCAGACTGGCGCCGGCAAGGTTGCCGTAGGTGCTGCGCGCCTTGAATTCGTATTCCTGGAAGCGCAGCGATGCACCGGCCCAATGCACCGTCGAGCCGCCCACCGACTTGACAATCCACGCCGGCAGATTCGGGAAGTCGTGCGCGACGCGCCAAGTGCCAGACGTGGTGCGCATGTCCTTCCAGGCGAGCTGCCCGAAGCTTGCCCATTCATCGTTGATGAAGTCGGCAATCTCGTGCCGTCCGCCGGCTTCCAGGATCACCACCTTGATGCCCTTCTGCGCCAGCTCATTGCCCAGCGTGCCCCCGCCGGCACCGGAGCCGATGATGCAGACGACGCTGTCGTCGTCCAGATCGAATGTTGCCATCGTCGCCTCCCTTATGCCTGCGCCAGCCAGTCGATGTCGTTGAAGCCGCGATTGATGTAGCCGCCCTTGTCGGCGGATGCGCCCTCGTAGCCGAACTTCGGCCACACCTCCTTGTTGTTGTAGAGCGTCACCAACAGATCGCCCTGCAGCTTCTTGAACAGCGCGCCTTGCGATGCGCCTTGCAGCAGCACGACGCGATCGTTCTCCCAGGCAACCAACAGATAAGGCGTCTTGTGGTGCTGGTCCGCGGCGGCGTCGAGCTGCGCCACGCCGGTCTCCACCATCTTACGGAATGCCGCGTCCTTGTCGGCCTTCGCATCGTAACCGCCGACAGCCTTTATGTAATACACATCGGCGAGCTGGTCGTGCGGATAGATGTCGCGCGCCATGCGCGCCAGCGTTGCCATGGTGTGCGGGGACAGAGTCTTGGCGTCCTGCGCCCAGCCGGCCGTGGAACTGATGGTCATTCCTGCCGCAGCCGCCGCGGCGGCGGGAACCGCGGTCGCGCTATTGCGCAGGAATACGCGGCGGCTGACCTTGGTGCGTCCGTCCACTTGCCTCATGGTCGTTTCCCTTGCTGTTTGTTGTTGCTCAGCGATAGCGGCCGTGGCGTTGCAGAACTTCGATGCGATAGCCGTCGGGGTCCTGCACGAAAAAGAACTTAGCCATCAGCGCACCGTCGCGATGGAACTCGCGAATTGGATTCGGCGCCAGTCCTTCCTTCTCGAACCGCGCGTGCTCGGCCGCGAGGTCATCAACCGCGACGGCGATGTGCCCATACGCATCGCCCAGTACGTAGGGCTCCGTGCGGCCGTGATTGATCGTCAGCTCCAACTCGAAAGGACTTTCCTCGCCCTTCAGATAGACGAGTGTGAAGCCATCGAAGCCGTAGCGGTCCGCCACGTCGAGCGCGAAGGCGCGTCGGTAGAAGTCCACCGAACGGACCTCGTCCAACACGCGGATCATGCTGTGGATTGGCTTGGCCATCAGTGCTGCTCCTTCAGCCATGCGATGATGCTGGTGCGCGTTGCGGTGTCGGCCTGGCGATAGAGCATGACCGCGCCGGGGATCAGCTTCTGCGGATTGGTGAGCCAGGCATCGAGATGCGCATCGTCCCAGACAAAACCGGTCTTCGCGAAACCGGACGAATAGTGGAAATCCGGCAGGCTGCCGGCCATGCGGCGGTACCACGCCGGCGAGATTGGGACCCTGCCGCGGTGGCGCGCCGCGCTCCACCGTGTGGCAGGTGCCGCACTGGCTGGCGAACAAACTCTGTCCGGTGGGCGGTGCGGGCTTCGGCACATCGAACGGCAGTTGCGCCCGCGCCGCGGACATCGCCCCGGTCAATAGCAGTAGGCCGAACATTGCCCACCACGGCATTGCATGTCCCTCCGTAAGGTCGACGGTAGGGAACCGGCGCGTGTGGCGGGTAGTATCAGGCTACGACAGCGCCATTTTCCTGCGCGGCGTGGCGGGCGGCGACCTGCGCGGCATGCAGGTCCTGGTTGCGGAGCCAATGCAGGCAGGCGACGCGCAGGAACGAAGCGAAGTTCGGCACTTCGCCTCGCTGTGCCAAGATCTCGTCGTGCAGTACCGAGACGAAGCGGGCCACGGCCATGCCCTCCCGCGCGGCTATCTGCTCGAGAATATCCCAGAACGCCGCTTCCAGGCGGATCGAGGTGGCGTGGCCATGCAGGCGCAGCGGCCTGGTTTCCGCGGCGTACGACGCCGGATCCTGGGATATGAACAAATTGCACATCGCGTTCCGTTCCCCGAGCATGCGGATCCTGCTGCCCGCGCGCGCAGCGATCATGCGACGCGCGGACAGGACGATGCAAACCGGGCGGTGGCTATTCCGCTGCCACTCCTGGAACAAACGCCGGCACCTCGGCGCGCTGCGCGGCATCCATCGGCTGCGGCCACCAGCGGTCTTCCCATTCGTCGAACAGCGGCTTCAGCTTCGGCATCACCGCTTCCGAGAACAGCTTCGTGTTGTACTTGGTCAGAGCCTTGTCCATGTTGCCGTATTGCAGCAGCAGCATCAGGTGGCCGACGTTGAGCGACGTGGCGACTTCGGTGAGCTGTTCGACCACCTCATCCGGCGAACCGATGATGACATAGCCGCGCTCGACGATGTCCTCCATGCGTGTGGCATCACGCGCCTGCGCGCGCGCAGCGAGGGATGCCGCACGGCCCACCTGGCTCTGCATCCCGGCGCGCTGCGTCGCCTCGGTGACATAGCCGGGCGGCGTCGCCCATTTCGCATCGGTGTAGAGGCAGCGGCCATAAAAGTACTCAGCCGCCGGACGATAGAGTTCCATCGCCTTCTCGCGCGATTCCGCGACACCGACGAATTGCAGGAAGCCGGCACGATACGGATTGCGGTCCTTGCCCAGGCGCGACATCTCCGCCCAGAACCCGTCCATCGTTGCCTTGCCGTCCTTGTAGCCGAAATACGACAGGTAAGCGTACACGTAGTCCATCCGTGCGCACCACTGCCAGGTCTCGATCGATCCTCCGCCTGGAATCCACACCGGCGGATGCGGACGCTGCACCGGGCGCGGCCAGACGTTGACATAGCGCTGCTGATTGAAGCGGCCGTTGAATGCGAAGGTGTCGGCTTCCTGCCACGCCTTCATCACCAGGTCATGCGCCTCGAGATAGCGTTCGCGCAGCAGGCTTGGGTTCTGCCCATAAGCGTAGCAGGTGTCCATCGGAGTACCGACGGGAAATCCGGCGATCAGGCGGCCGCCGGAAATGCAGTCGATCATCGCGAACTCTTCCGCGACGCGCGTTGGCGGACTGTACAGCGCGAGGGAATTGCCCATGACGCAGATCGCGGTATCACGCGTGCGGCGCGATATCGCCGAGGCGATAAGGTTCGGGGACGGCATCAAGCCATAGCCGTTGGAGTGATGCTCATTGCAGCACACCGCATCGAAGCCGCAGTCGGCCGCGAACTCCATCTCGTCCATGAAGTCGTTGTACATCAGGTGCGCGCGCTTCGGGTCGAACAGCGACGAGTGAATATCGACCCAGACCGACGGATGCTTTTGGCGGAAGTCATCCGGCAGTTCGGTATACGGCATCAGATGGAACCACAGCAGCTTCATGTCAGTCCCCACACGTCGGTTGCCAGAGCCATGGCGATTATCAGATCACCGCACTGATGCTCTGACAACTGACGCGTAGTGACGGGCCGCCGATCGTCAGGCCCAGTGACCCTCAGCCCAGGCCCAACTGCCGCCGGGTTGCTGCGTCCAGCGGCCGGCAATCCAGGTTGTCTGACCTGGCGGCGATGGCATGTACTGGCCCGACTGCCATGACCACGGGTTGCCCGCCATGCCGGTATATTGCCAGTGGCCGGGCTGCCAGACGACCGGACCGGCGCCTTGTGGCGGGGGCGGCACGAGCTCGGAATGCGGTGGGGGCGGTGGCGATGGGGCCACCGCCACGGTCGCCGCCGGCGCCGGTTGCTGCACGATGATCTGCGTCGTGCGCGGCGGGTCGCTGGCGCACGACGCCAGACCGAGCGTCGCGGGGATCAGTGCATAGGCGAGATAGCGGGGCATCGCGATGCCCCGTCAGCTCTGCCAGTGGCCATCGACCCAGACGTAGCCGCCTGTCGGCTGCTGCATCCACTGGCCTGGCTGCCACACCGCCTGCGGAGCGGGGCGCTGGAGGTAGTGGCCCTCGGCCCAGGCCCAGTTGGCACCACTCCACGACCAGTGGCCTGGCACCCAGGTCATGGTCTGAGATTGGACAACAGGCGGGGCGGGAATCGTTTCGACCCGCGGCGGCGGCGGCGCGTTCGGTGCAATGATGACCGAATTGGCCTGCACCGGCTGGGACGGCACCACCACCTGGACCTGGGCGCGTGCCGGGCCGGTTGCCAGCGTCAAGCCGGTCATCAGGGAAAGAGCAGATACACCCAGGGAAAGTTTTCGAACCAACATTGGTGAACCTCCGTCGATCGGGCAAAATAAAATTTGCAACAGGCAGGACCGATGCCCCGAGGGGACTTCGGATGTGCATTAGATTGAAACCAAATGCGGCTCTAATAGGGCTGGTTACACAGCGTTCGCTCACATTGCATTGAAGCGATGCTGCGTGACCGAGAGCCAACGGTGGGTTAGCCGATTGCTTGACATCGTCAAATAATTATCTGACTTTGTCATCGTTATGCCAACTACATCCGAAGCTACTAACCAGCGTGTCGCCGCCGTCCGGCGGTTCAGCCGCTTCTACACGCGCTCGATCGGGGCACTGGACGAAAGCCTGCTGGAGAGCCCGTTCTCGCTGGCCGAGGCGCGCGTGCTCTACGAGCTCGCCCAGCGCAGTAATACCACCGCGAGCGACCTGACGCGCGAACTCGGCATCGATGCCGGCTACCTCAGCCGTATCCTGCAAGGGTTCGAGCGTGACGGCCTGATCGCCCGGGCGGCATCGGTGACCGATCGCCGCCAGAATATGGTCTCCATCACCGCGCAAGGCCGCGCTGCTTTCGCGCCGCTCGACGCGCGATCCTGCGAGCAGGTCGCGGCGCGGCTGAGCGCTTTGTCGGAACCGGCGCAGACCGCCCTGGTCGGCGCGATGGGTCGGATCGAGGCGCTGTTGGATCCCGGCCACGCCGCGCCGTGGCTGCTGCGGCAGCATCGTCCTGGCGATATCGGTTGGGTGATCTCGCGCCACGGTGCGCTCTACGCCAAGGAATATGGCTTCGATGCGCGGTTCGAGGCGCTGGTGGCGAGCGTCGCCGGCGGTTTCCTCGCGAGCCACGATCCGGCGCGCGAGCGTTGCTGGATTGCTGAACGCGACGGCGTGAACGTGGGCTCGGTTTTCCTGGTGAAAGAATCCGACGAACTCGCGCGGCTGCGGATGCTGATCGTGGAACCGGCGGCGCGCGGCCTGGGCATCGGCCAGCGCCTCGTGGCTGAGTGCATCGCGTTCGCGCGCGAATGCGGCTACCGGCGCATTATCCTGTGGACCAACGACGTGCTGGTCGCCGCTCGCAACATCTATCGCGCCTGCGGCTTTCGCCTGGTCGCCAGCACGCCGCAAAGCGACTACGGACCGAGTATTGTTTCCGAGGACTGGGAACTGCTGTTGCACTGACGGTTGCGCCGCGAGCAGCGGGCGATCATCGTTCAGTGAATTTGCGACGGCTCTGCCATGACCGACCGGGACAAGCGCATTCACGGCTATTGCGGCCTTTGCATCGCCCGCTGCGGCACGATCGCCGTGGTCGAGGATGAGCGGTTCGTTCGTCTGGAACCTGATCCATCGCATCCGACCGGCCAGGCGCTTTGCGCGAAGGGCCGGGCGGCGCCCGAGTTGGTCTATAGCCATGAACGGCTGATGTATCCGATGCGGCGGACCCGGCCGAAAGGCGACGATGATCCTGGCTGGCAGCGGATTGGCTGGGACGAAGCACTGGACCTGACAGCCGCGGCCATGCGCCGGATCGCCGAAGACAGCGGGCCGGAAGCTGTCTGCTTCAGCATGTCGTCGCCGTCCACCACGGCCATCGGCGATGCGGCGCCATTTATTCGCCGATTGATGAACGCGTTCGGCACGCCAAATTCGGTATCCAACCTGGATCTTTGCGGCTGGGGCCGTGCCGGAGCGACGCGGTACACCTATGGCGTTGCCGGCGTGGCAACCGGCGGCGGCGGCGGTGCGATGGCCGATATCGGCAACAGTGGCTGCCTGATCCTGTGGGGCTATAATCCAAGCTATTCGCGCCTGACCCATGCGACCGCGACGATGGCCGCCCTGAAGCGTGGCATGAAGCTGATCGTCATCGATCCGCGCCATGTTGGCCTCGCCAACAAAGCCGATGTCTGGCTGCGTGTGCGGCCCGGCACAGACGGTGCTCTCGCGCTCGGCCTTGCCAACCTCATGATCGAGCACGGCTGGTACGACCGCGATTTCATCCGGACCTGGAGCAATGGTCCAATGCTGGTGCGCTCCGACACCGGGCGCGTGCTGGAGCTTGCCTGGGACAGTATCGCCAACTGCGCAGTCGGCAGCGATGGCGATCCCCGCAACTTCGCGCTGGAAGGCGAATACGTCGTGGACGGCGTGGTGTGCCATCCGGTGTTCGAACTTTATACACGGCTGTGCAGTCGCTATTCGCCGGAACATGTCGAGGCGACTTGCTGGGTGCCGCGTGCGCAACTGCACGAGACGGCGCGGCTGATCTGGCAGGCGCGTCCGGTTTCCTATTACGCGTGGAGCGGTCACGAACAACAGGCCAATGTCACGCAGACCGCGCGCGCCATGTCGCTGTTGTACGCGCTCACCGGCTGTTTCGATGCGCAAGGCGGCAACGTGCTGTTGCCGGTGCCTGCTTCTGCCTCGATCACCGGGGAGGATCTGCCGGCCGTGAAGCGGATGGCTCCAGTATTGGGGCTGGCAGAGCGTCCGCTGGGGCCGGCATTATCGGGCAATGTCACCACGCGTGAACTCTATCAGGCGATCCTCGAGGGCAAGCCTTATCCGGTACGTGGGCTGCTCGGTTTCGGCTCGAACATGCTGCTGGCGCATGCGGACAGCGCGCATGGGCGTGAAGCGCTCGCGAAGCTGGACTTCTATGCGCACTGCGACATGTTCATGACGCCGACAGCGGAACTCGCCGACGTGGTGTTGCCGGTCGCCTCTTGCTTCGAGCGCGACGCTCTGAAATTCGGCTTCGAGATTTCCGCCGAAGCGCAATCGCTTATCCAGTACCGCCAACCCGTTGTGCAGCCGCTGGGTGAAACGCGGCCGGATACCCGCATCGTATTCGATCTGGCGGACCGGCTGGGGTTGGGTAAGCAGTTCTGGGAGGGTGACATCGCCGCGGCCTATCGCCAGCAACTGGCACCGTCAGGGGTCACCCTGGACGACTTGAGCGGATCGCCACAGGGGCTGCGCGTGCCGTTGCACACGCGCTATCGCAAGTATCAGCAGACCGGCTTTGCCACGCCATCGCGCAAGATCGAACTTTATTCGCAGACCTTTCTGGATCATGGACAGGCGCCGCTGCCTGACTTCGATGCGCTACCGATGGAGCCCACCGATCGCTTCCCGCTGGTGCTGACATGCGCGAAGCCCGCGGTGTTCTGCCAGACGCAGCACCGGGCGTTGCCCAGCCTGCGGAAACATGCGCCATATCCGGAAATCGATCTGCATCCGCAGGTTGCAACCGAGCGTGGCATTGCGGATGGCGACTGGGTCTCGATCGAAACGTCCGACGGCAGCGTCCGAGCGCGTGCCCGCTTCAACGCTCGGCTGGACCCGAGGGTGGTGGTTGGTGAGCATGGTTGGTGGCAGGCGTGCACTGAACTTGACGCGCCCGGTTACAATCCATTCGGACCTGATGGAGCCAACTACAACTTGTTGATCGGTGCCGCCGCGCTGGATCCGATCAGCGGCACAGCGTCGCACCGCGCGTATAGCTGCGAAATTCGCCGAACGGCATAGCCCCGCGCTTGTCCCCGTCACCAACGGACCGCAAGGCGAATTGCGGTCCGGCGGGAATTGATCTGAGGCTACCGGCGTCTTTGTCTTTGACGAGGCGGATGCGAGGAACCCAAGTGACACTGGCTTGGCTAAACCGGATTGGAACCGCGGTGCCGCCGCACGATATCCATAGCGAGTTCGTCGATTTCGCGCGTGGCGCGCTCGCCGACTCGCGCAGCCGGGCGTTGTTCGAGCGGATGGCGGATCTTGCCGATATCGAGCACAGATTTTCCTTCTTTGCCCCGGGACCAAAGCCACGCGATCACGTTCTCGACAGCGGCGGCTTTTGGCGGCGCGGCAGCTTCCCGACGACTGGCGCGCGCATGGCACTTTATCAGGATGCCGCGATGGCGCTGGTGCACCAGGCAATCGCGACACTCGATATCGAGCGGGAACGCAGCACGATCACCCATCTGGTCGTGGCAAGCTGCACCGGCTTCACCGCGCCAGGGCTCGATTTCCACATCATGCAGGACATTGGCCTTGCACCGTCCGTGGAGCGCACTGTGGTGGGCTTCATGGGCTGCTTCGCAGCCGTCAATGCGTTGAAACTGGCTCGCCACATCGTGCGATCGGAAGCCGAGGCGAAAGTCCTGGTGGTGAACCTGGAACTGTCCAGCCTGCATTTGCAGGAGCAGTGGGAACTTGAGAAGATGCTGAGCTTCCTGTTGTTCGGCGACGGCTGTGGTGCATGCCTGGTGTCTGCCGAACCATACGGACTGTCGCTCGACCGGTTTCATGCCACGGTGATTCCGCGCAGCGCCGAGCTGATCACATGGGACATAGGCGATCAGGGCTTCACCATGCATCTGTCCGGTCAGGTTCCCGGCCGCATCCGCCGCTGGCTGCGGGAGAACGGTGCTGCACTGCTCGGCAACCGAACGGTGCAGGACATCGCGCTCTGGGCGGTGCATGCCGGAGGCCGGTCTATCCTGGATGCCGTACAGCACGGATTGAGCCTGCCACCGGATTCACTGCGTCAGTCGCGTGAGGTGTTGCGGGGTTTCGGCAATATGTCGTCGGCCACACTGATATTCGTGCTGGATCGCATCCTGCGTTCGGCCCAGGCGACCGGCGACGGAATGGCAATGGCATTCGGTCCGGGACTGACAGTGGAAACCTTTGCCTTCAACCGGCCATGAGTTCTCGCTGCACGCAGTACTGCGGACGAGCGGATGGATACCGACTGCGTGGACTTCGACGACTACAGCCGCTGCCTGGGCGATCTCGCGCGGGTCAATAGCGCGACATTGACCCATCGTCCGATGCTGCGCTGGCTCGAGCATGAGGCCGGCCAGATGCGCGCCTTTTCGCTGCTCGACGTTGCCTGCGGCCAGGGTGATGCGTTACGGCGCATCGATCGCTGGGCGGAGCGCCGCGGCATTGCGGCAACGTTGCAGGGTATCGACCTCAATCCCTGGGCCACTCGTGCCGCGCGCGCCGCGACACAGTCTGCAATCGAATTCCGCACGGGCGACGTGTTTGCCATCGATGCGGGGGAATCGTTCGATTTCATCATCAGCTCGCAGTTCACCCATCACCTCACCAACCAGCAGATCGTGCAGTTCATCCGCTGGATGGAGGCACACGCACGGCGTGGCTGGTTCATCGGCGATCTGCACCGGCATTGGTTCCCCTATTACGGTTTTGGCCTGCTCGCCTGGGCCATGCGCTGGCATCACTTCGTGCTCAGCGACGGACGAATTTCGATTGCGCGCAGCTTCGTCACCGCCGATTGGCGACAACTGATACAGACGGCGGGACTTCGTGAAAACGATGTGTCGATCGACTGGCATATGCCGTTCCGCATCTGCGTAGCCCGACATTGCATGCCCCGCTGATCATCGGCGGAGGGCCGGCCGGCGCCGCGGCTGCCATTGTGCTTGCGCAAGCAGGCCGCCGCGTGACGCTGATCGAGCGGACTGCGGGACCGGCCGACAAGGTGTGCGGCGACTTCCTCAGCGGCGAAGCGATGGGGACGCTGCGTACCTTGGGCGTCGCCATGCCGGATGCGGCCCCGATTGGTTCGTTGCGCCTTGTGCATGGCCTAAACCAGGCAACGACGCGGCTGCCGTTTGCGGCATTCGGCGTCACGCGGCGCGCATTGGATGCGGCGCTGCTGCGGCACGCCGCATCGATCGGCGCTGTTGTGATGCACGGTCACAGCGTGCGCGGCATCGAGCGTCATGCCGGCACATTGAGGGTGCGTTGCACCGGCCTGGATACGATCGAGACGGATGCCGTATTCCTTGCCACCGGCAAACACGATTTGCGCGGGGCAACGCGCGATGCGGCCGATACCGGTCTCGTCGGACTGAAGATGTATTTCGCGCTCGACGCCATCCAGATCGCTGCATTGCGCGACCATGTGGAGTTGGTGTTGATCGCCGGTGGCTATGCCGGGCTGCAACTGGTCGAAGCTGATGCGGCCGTGCTGTGCGCGCTGGTGCCACGCGTGCGTCTCGCGGCGGTGGGAGGCTGGGACGGATTGCTCGCTTCGCTGACCAGCGAATCGCCACACCTTGCCGGACGACTGGCGGGCGCGCGGGCATTGTTGCCGCGACCGCTCGCGGTCGCCAATCTGCCATACGGCTTCGTGCACACGCCGCTTCGCTACGATCCGCCCGGATTGTTCCGGTTGGGTGACCAGGCGGCTGTGATCCCGTCGTTCACCGGCGACGGTGTCGCGCTCGCGCTGGCAAGCGGGATGCACGCCGCGCACTGCTGGCTGCGCCACGGCGCAGACGCCGCATTGTACCATCGGCGTAACAGCGCCCTGATGTGGCGGCAGATGCGATTGGCGATGCCGATCCAGAGGATGGCCCTGCGGCCTGGTTTCCAGCGCTGGCTGGTGGCGGTCGGCCGCGCCTGTCCCTGGATCCTGCGGTGGGCGGCCGCAGCCACCCGTTGCGATGCGCGGATCACATCGGCCGCGTCAAGCCGATAATCGTTCTGGACCGCATTGGTATCTCTGTCGCTCCGCCAACCAGGTGACGATTTGTGCCAAGTTACGCTGTCCCGCCAGTTGCCTCGGCGGCCGGGGGCGCAGTTCTGCCGGTTTCGCGGAAATGCGTGGCATTTCAGGTGCCTGCGTGAGCTTGCATCGCCCTCCTGACTGAAGCACAAAGCCTGCTGTCGCCACGCAGGGGATCGAACTCGTCGAATGCGCTTAGGCATGCTGATTTCGCGGCTCGACCGCTATATCTTCAAGCAGCTCGCATTCGCGCTGATTGCCGTCACTGGTGGGCTCACCGCGCTTGTGTGGCTAGTGCAATCGTTGCGCTTTATCGAACTTGTGGTGAACCACGGACTGTCGCTTGGGTCGTTCCTGCAACTGACCGGGCTACTGATTCCCAGCTTTGTCGTGATCATTCTGCCGATCACGACCTTCGTTGTCGTACAGTTCATTTATCAGCGCCTGTCGGGCGACCGCGAGATCACGGTGATGCGAGCGGCAGGATTGTCGCCATTCGCTCTGTCCCGTCCAGCGATCACTCTCGCCTTGGTCGTCGTCGCCGCTTGCTATGCACTGAACCTGTGGCTGGTACCGGCCAGCCTTGCATCGTTCCGGCAATTCCAGTGGGAGATTCGCAATCGGGTCGCCGCCTTCCTGTTGCAGGAAGGGGTGTTCACTGCGGTTTCCGAAAATCTGACTGTCTATGTGCGCTCCCGCGATCCGGACGGTACGCTGCGCGGCATTCTGGTTGACGACGCGCGCGACAAGAACGCGCATGCGACGATCCTGGCGGAGCGAGGCCGCCTGGTGGAGGGGCCGGACGGCCCGCGTGTGCTGCTGAACAACGGCAGCCGGGAGGAGATCGATCGGCAGACCGGCCGGCTGAATGTACCTGACGTTCGGGCAGAACCTGATCGACCTGACCGACAAGGGGCCCAAGAACGACGAGCGTCTGCGCGATATGACCGAGATGTCGCTTGGGGAATTGCTCGACCCGCATCCGATCTTTCCACGCGACGTTCCAAAGTGGCGCGCCGAGGGACACAAACGGCTGTCGCAGCCGCTGACAGCACTGTCCTATGCGTTTGTCGGCTTATTATCCGTGCTGAGCGGCACATTCCGCCGTCACGGCAGTTTCCTGCGTCCGTTTGTTGCGGTGATGGCCATGGTCGTATTGCTCGCCGGCGGGCTCGCATTTGGCAATCTGGCCGCAAGCAACAGCGCGATGCTGCCCCTGGTCTGGCTGCACGCGATATTGCCTGGCCTGATCTGCGGATGGCTCCTGCTGGGTCCGCAGCTGACTTTGGCACGTTTCCAACCGCGCGCTGCCTGAACGCATGGCCCCCCCGCTCACTCTATCGGTTTACATCTCGAAGCAGTTTGCCGGCGCGGTGATCGCCATGCTGCTCGCGCTGTCGGGCCTGGTCGCAATGTTCGACTATATCGAGCTGCTGCGACGCGCGGTCACCAAGCCGGACGCCACATTCGGTCTGGTCAGCGAGATCGCTGCGCTGCGGCTGCCGTATATCGCCATGCAGATAGTGCCGTTCGCCGTGTTGCTGGGTGGCATTCTTTGTTTTTGGCGTCTCACGCGCTCGTCCGAACTGATCGTGGCACGTGCTTCGGGCGTATCCGCCTGGGAATTCCTGACCGCACCGACGTTCTGCGCCATGCTGCTCGGTATAATCGGGACGGCCGGGGTCAGTCCGGTATCGTCGGTGATGTTCGCGCGAGCCGAGACGCTGGAGAACACGTATCTTCAGGTTGGCGGCGGTCCCTTGGCGCTGACCGGTGGTCAGCTTTGGCTGCGCCAGTCGGACCGCGTGCTGACGCCACAAGGTGTCGACATCATTCATGCTCACGCGGTGCAGCTACACGGGAAGCGGCTTGTCGCGAACGAAGTAAGCGTGTTCCGTCTGGACGAGCGTGACCGGTTGCTGAATCGGGTGGAAGCTACCCAGGCTACACTCGAGTCAGGTGCGTGGCACTTGCAGAATGCGCGGGTCATCCAGCCGGAGCATATGCCCGAGGCACCGATCGCCATGAAGCTGCCGACGGACCTGACAGTGCAGCGCGTTGAGGAAAGCTTTGCCTCGCCTGACACATTGTCGTTCTGGGCGCTGCCTGGATTTATCGATCTGCTGGATCGTTCGGGTTTCTCGTCGATCCGCCATCGACTGCACTACCAGACGTTGCTGGCGTTGCCGCTGCTGACCGGCACAATGGCATTGGTTTCCGCGGGGTTCTCCATGCGGCCGGCGCGTCGAGGTGGGGTTGCGAAAATGATCGGTAGCGGCATCGCTGCGGGATTCGTCTTGTTCATGGTTTCCAAGATGGCGGAGGAATTCGGCCAGTCTGGCGCGCTTCCAGTTGAGCTGGCCGCCTGGGCCCCCACAGCATCGGGACTCATGTTGGCGGTCGCGTTGCTGTTGCACACGGAAGACGGCTGAATATGGCGCGAGCCCTGCCGGTCTCGCGCGCAATGCTGCGCAGTCTACTGTTGTTGCTGCTGCTGGCGGCATCCACGACGGACGCGTTTGCCCAACTTGGATCTGTATTGAATGGCGCGGAACATCCGCTGGCTCAGCGCAGCCAACCGGTGACGTTCACCGCCGATTCGGTGGAGTATGACCGGAACAATTCGCTGGTTATGGCCACTGGCCACGTTGAGGCATGGCAGGGCGATGAGATTCTGCGAGCCGATCGGGTGACCTTCGATCGAAATACCGGGATCGCCGCAGCCAAGGGCAACGTCATTCTGATGCAGCCCGACGGACAGATAATGTTCGCCGACTATGCTGAAATGACGCAGGACATGAAAAACGGCGTGCTGCGCGACATGCGCGCCATTCTTGCCGAGAATGGACGCCTTGCCGCGAACGGCGCGCGCCGTACTGAAGGCGAATTGAACGAATTCTCCCGCATCGTGTATTCGACCTGCAACTTATGCGCGAAAGATCCGACGAAACCGCCGCTTTGGCAGATCCGCGCACTGTCCGCCGTGCAGGACCTTGAACACAAAAAGATCGAATACACCGACGCCGTCATGGAGATGTATGGCGTACCGGTCGCTTACATGCCGTACTTCTGGCAGGCAGATCCGTCGGTGAAGCGCGCTAGCGGTCTGCTGATTCCGTCAATCGGCTATACATCGCATCTCGGCGGCTTCTTCGCCCAGCCGTGGTACCAGGTTATCGACGATCAGTCGGATGCGACGATTACGCCGATGATAACCACGCACGCGGGGCCGCAAATCGACGCGGAGTATCGGTATCGGTTCAACAGCGGTTCGCTGCTGTTGAACGGTTCGCTTGGCTACTACCAGGATGCGCCACAAGCCACGATTTACGCCAAAGGTGAGTTCAATCTGAACGACACGTGGCGGTGGGGTTTCAATATCGCGCGCACGTCGTCGGCGAACTATGACAATGCGTTTCACCTGGGCAGCGTGATCGGCAACGACAGCAATTTGCTGGCCAGCCAGATCTATGGCGAAGGATTTGGTGAAGGGGCGTATTCGCGCCTCGACGCCAAGTTCTACCAGTCGTTGAACGACGTCATAATAAGCGACAAGTTGCCGTTGGTGCTGCCACGCTATCAGTACAGTTATTTCGGTCAGCCTGACGGATGGGGCGGCCGGCTAAGCGTCGATGCCGGCGCCTTCAACGTCGTCCGCACCGTCGGCACCGATACGCGCCGCGCCAATCTGACGGTCAACTGGGAGCGGCCATTTGTCGGTGCGCTTGGCGATCTGTGGAAGGTCACGTTCCACACCGATGCGATTGCCTATAGCGCCAACAGCTTCAACGAGCAGCCGAATTTCGCATCACAATCGCAGATCAACGACGCGCGCGCTCTTCCCCAGGTGGCGCTGGATTTCCGCTGGCCTTTCATGCGCGACTCCGGCGCTTGGGGCACCCAATTGATCGAGCCAAGAGTGCAGCTGCTGGCTGCGCCACAGACTGGCGATAGCCAGCTCAACAAGTATCCGAATGAAGACAGCCTCGATCTGGAATTCACCGACGCCAATCTGTTCGGTTTCAATCGCTTCCCCGGCATCGACCGCCTGGATGGGGGCGAGCGCGCGAACGTCGCGCTGCACGGAGCGTGGTACCTAAACGGCACGACCTTCGATGGCCTGCTAGGTCAGTCATATCGCACAAACAAGGACAACCTGTTCCCTGAAGCGTCCGGTCTGCACGATCAGGTTTCCGACGTTGTGGCCCGGGTCAGTTACTCGCCCGCCAGCTGGCTCAATCTGACGTATCGGACCCGGCTCGATCATCATAACCTTGCGACCAGGATGGCGGATGCATTGGCGACCGTCGGCGGGCCAAAATTCTCGGTGAACGGTGGCTATATCTACACGACCTACAACCCATACACGTTGTTTGATCAGCCGTTGCCACCGCCAACGAGCACCGCGTTTTATGTGCCGCGCAATGAGATCAGCCTAGGCGCCTCGTCAAACTGGGGCCGGTGGCGCTTCAGTGGATGGATGCGACGCGACCTGCAGACCAGCCAGATGGTCGGCGTGGGAACCGACGCGGTCTACGAAGACGAGTGTTACATTATGGATTTCAGGTTCTACCGCCGTTATACCACCTACAACGGCGATCATGGGTCCACGACGTTGCTGCTCCAGTTGACCTTCAAGACGATTGGGCAATTCGGATTCAAGGCGCTTTGAGTTGGTTTGGAGTTTGCGTCATGAAGCACATCCAGATGGCGGCATTGCTGGCCGGTCTGTTGGCCGTGCCGCTGGCCGTGTCCGTCGCCGCACCGAACCCGCCGCCATTATCGACTGGCTCGATGCGGATCGTCGCCATCGTGAATGGCGAAGTGATCAGCAACGCTGATGTGGACAATCGGGCCAAGCTGTTTGCGCTTTCAACCGGGCTGCCGTTGAACGCGGACGTCATCGATCGGCTGAAGCAGCAGATCCTGCGCCAGCTGGTCGACGAACGCCTGCGCATGCAGGAAGTGCAGCGCCGCCATATCGTGATACCCGATAAACTGATTGCGGATTCAATCCGCGAAATCGAGCAGCGCAACAACATGCCCGCTGGGGCGTTGCGGCAAAAACTGGCTGCTGATGGCGTCAGCCTGCGAACGCTGATCGATCAGATCCGCACCCAGCTTGGTTGGACACAAGTGCTGCGCGACCAGCTTGGCGACAAGGTGCAGGTATCCGATGCCGAAGTGGCAGAGCAACAACGAGTGCAGGCTCAGCAAGTCGGCAAGCCTGAATATCGCATCGGTGAGATCTTCATTCCGGTTGAAGATCCGGTGAATACCGCCGATGCCCAACGCTTTGCTGAAACGGTGATTACCGAACTGCGCGCTGGCGCGCCGTTCCCGGTCGTCGCGGCTCAGTTCAGCCAGAATCAGAGCGCGCTACAGGGCGGTGCGTTGGGCTGGGTGCAACCCAACCAGCTTGATTCGGAGGTAGCCAAGCTGGTCACCGAGATGCCACAGGGCGCTATCAGCAATCCCATATCAGTGCCGGGCGGCGTGTCCATCGTCACGGTGCAGGGCAAGCGCGAGATCGGCAACGAAGTTTCAACGGTTCTGTCGCTGCGCCAGGTCTTCCTGCCGTTTAGCACCGCCCTCAACCCTCAGGCGCCGACAGATCAGCAGAAGCAAATGCTGGAGAAGGCGCGAGGCATCAGCGCCAGTGTCCACAGCTGTGACCAGATGGAGCAGGTTGCCAAGGCGAACAACTCGCCTCGTCCGGCAGATCCGGGAGACATCCGCGCCGACGGCGTCAATCCGCCAAGCCTGCGACAGATCTTGCTGACGCTACCGACCGATCGGGCGACACAACCCTTGGTTACTGGCGATGGTATAGCGGTGATGATCGTGTGTTCGCGCGATCAGAAGAATGTTGCGCAGCAGTCTGCGCAAGATGTGCGCGCTCGTTTGCTAAACGATCGTATCGAATTGGCGTCGCGCCAGTTGCTGGCGAATCTGCGCCGCCATGCCGCGATCGACATGCGCCCACGTGGTACCTGACGGACTGCCGAGGCTGCGCGATGTTATCGCGCGGCACGGATTGGCAGCGCGCCGATCACTTGGACAGCACTTTCTTCTCGATGCCAACCTGACGCGGCGAATCGTCAATGCCGCCGGACCATTGACCGGCCGTCATGTGGTCGAAGTCGGCCCCGGTCCCGGTGGGCTCACTCGAGCATTGCTGGCGTCCGATGCGGCGAGCGTCACGGCAATTGAAATCGATCGCCGTTCGGTTTCCGCCATGCATGAACTCGCCATCCAAGCAGATGGCCGGCTGAATGTCATCGAGGCGGATGCCTTGACGGCCGATGTCGCGGCGCTGGTGCCACCACCGCGCCAAGTCGTCGCCAATCTGCCGTACAACATCGCTACCCCGCTGCTGATTGGCTGGCTGCGGCAGGCCGCGGCGTTGGAGCGACTGACATTGATGTTCCAGCAGGAGGTCGCCGAGCGAATCTGTGCCGATCCAGGCACTTCAGCGTATGGGCGGCTGTCTATACTGGCGCAGTGGACCTGCGAGGTGGGTCTGCTGCTGCGTTTGCCGCCTGCGGCTTTTGTGCCACCGCCCAAGGTGTTTTCCGCGGTTGTGGGCTTCAAGCCATATGCGGTGCAGCCGGAACCAGCGCGGTTCGCGGCAATGGAGCGGCTGACCGGAGCGGCCTTTGGCCAGCGGCGCAAAATGTTACGCGCGGCATTGAAACCATTGGGTGGCGAGACATTGCTGCGCGCTGCCGACATTGCGCCGGACCGGCGAGCGGAAACTCTGAACGTGGCCGAGTTCGATCGGCTCGTAAGGCTGCTGTCAGAGTGAGTCGATGAATTGCTGCAAACCGGACTGCCGGGTCGTGGCTAGGCTTGCAGCATGCAGGATGGCGCGGACTGCGCCGATCGCCCTGTCCAAATCGTCGTTCAGCACGACATAGTCGAATTCGGTCCAGTGGCTGAGCTCTTCGCGCGCCATCGCCATGCGCCGCGCAATCTCGGCTGGCGCGTCGCCGGCTCGGTGCTTCAGCCGGCTGTCCAGTGCGGCGAGCGACGGTGGCAGAACAAATACGCCGAGCACGTCGCCAGGAAGCGCTGAGCGCAACTGAGCGTGTCCCTGCCAGTCTATGTCGAACACCAGGTCCCTGCCGTCGCGCAACGCCTGCTCCACCGGCGCGCGCGGCGTGCCGTAGCAATGCTTGCCCAGCACGCGTGCCCACTCCAGCAACTCGCCAGCGGCGATCATCCGATCGAATTCGGTTTGATCTCGAAAGTGGTAGTGCACGCCATCGACTTCGCCGCTGCGTGGCGGCCGTGTGGTGACACTAACGGAACTGCGCAGGTTCGGTTCGCCGGCGAGCAGAGCGTGGGCAATCGCCGTCTTGCCGGCGCCGGAGGGAGCCGACAGCACCAGGCATACGCCTCGGCGGGCAATAGCAGTCATTCGATATTCTGTACCTGCTCGCGCAACTGCTCTATCGTGGCCTTCAGCTTCAAGCCTGTCGCAGTCAGCGCAACCGATGCCGATTTGCTGCACAGTGTGTTGGCTTCGCGGTTGAATTCCTGCACCAGAAAGTCGAACCGCCGGCCGATGTTGGCTGCCTCGCGAAGCAAGGCATGCGCCGCTTCGATATGGCTCGCGAGCCTATCGAGTTCCTCGCGCACGTCGGAACGCGTTGCCAGCAGCGCGACTTCCTGCGCGATCCGTTCCTCCGGCAGGGACGGGGCTTCGCGCAGTAACGACGCCAGATTTTCCATCACCCGGGCGCGCTGGGCCGCGGGCTGATCCGCTGCTTCCAGTGCGGCCTGACGATGCAAGGCAGCGATCTCGTCGAGCAAACGCGTGAGTGTCGCAGCCAAACGAGTGCCTTCGGAATGCCGTGCCGCCGCGAGCGCCGCCAAGGCTTGCGTAAAGCCTGCCGCGGCACCGCTGGTATCGGCCGCTTCGTCGGCCTGTGCCGGCCGCATAACGCCCGGCAACCCGAGCAACGCCTCGGCGCGCGGCACCGGGCTGCCTGGAATGCGTCTGTGCAACTCCATCGCGAGTGCCACCGCCTGCTCAAGCGCGGCGGTATCGGCCACCAGGCGTGACTCCTTTTCTCGCTTCACCGACAGGTTGGCGGTGACATTGCCGCGTTTCAGGGCCTTGCCCGCGGCCTCGCGCAGCGGCGGCTCCAGCGCGTCCCACCCCGGCGGCAGGCGAAACCGCAAGTCCAACCCGCGGCCGTTCACGCTGCGCAGTTCCCACACCCAGGTAAGGCCATCGGCGGCGCCCTCGGCGCGGGCGAACCCGGTCATTGACGCGAGAAGGGAGGTCATGCGGCGTGTTATATCCGTGCCGACGGATGTGCGCACAGTCCTGATCACCGGCGCTCGCCAGGTTAGTCCGCCGCGCTTACGGGCGGCGTTGACACATCACGACTGACGTTCGATCAGCCAGCGTCGACGCTAGGGCTGTGGCTGTTCCGGCTCCGCGCCCGGGTCGAAGATCGCGGCGGCGTCCAATACCTCTTCTTCTTCCTCTGCCTCGACGCCCACACGCTCGCCACGCGCCTGACGCTCGGCCTCTTCCTGGCTGCGTGCGACGTTGACGATGACCGGGATCGACACCTCGGGATGCAATGCAACCCGCACGCGGGCGAGGCCGAGAGTCTTGATCGGATGCTCCAGCAGGACCTGCGCACGGGTAATCGTCAGTCCTGCCTCGGTGGTCGCATCCGCGACATCGCGGGCCGAAACGGAGCCGTAAAGGCTGCCTGACTCGCCCGCCTGGCGGATAATCACCACCGACAATCCGCTGACACGCTCGGCAACCCGCTCAGCTTCCTCGCGGCGCTTCAGGTTCTGCGCCTCGAGCTGCGCACGTTCCTGCTCGAAGCGCGCCATGTTCTCCTTGCTGGCGCGCAGCGCTTTCTTCTGCGGCAGCAGGTAGTTGCGGGCGAAGCCGGGGCGAACCTTCACCATGTCGCCCATCTGCCCGAGCTTCTCGACACGCTGGAGCAGGATCAGTTCCACATCAGCCATGGTCCGGCTCCGTCAGCTTACGATGTAGGGCAGCAGGGCGAGGAAGCGGGCGCGCTTGATCGCCACCGCCAACTCACGCTGCTTCTTGGCCGAAACCGCGGTGATGCGGCTCGGGACGATCTTGCCCCGTTCCGACAGGAAGCGGGACAGCAGACGCACATCTTTGTAGTCGATCTTCGGTGCATTCGGCCCGGAGAACGGGCAGGACTTGCGGCGGCGATAGAACGGCCGGCGGGCGCCAACGGCGGCGCGCCGTGCGGCTGGGTTGACCTCGGTTGTATCGGACATGGGGCTATTCCTCCTCGGCGTCGACGCGCAGGTCTTCGGCGCGGAACTCGTCGCGCGCGCGGAATTCCTCGCGGTCGTCGAAGCTGCGGCGGCGGCCGCTGTCGAAACGTCCGGCAGGCTTCGGGCCGCGGAATGCACGCTCGCGGTCGTCCGACTTGCGCGACAGGATCGCGGAGGGGGCCTCCTCGATCTCGCCCACACGGATGGTCATGAAGCGCAGCACATCCTCGTTCAGGCCGAGCTGACGCTCCATCTCGGTGACGAAAGCCGGCTTGGCGTCGAGGCCGAGCAGCATGTAGTGGCCCTTGCGGTTCTTCTTGATCCGGTAGGCCAAACCGCGCAGACCCCAATACTCGCGCTTTTTCATCTCCCCGCCCTCGGTTTCGAGCTGCGTGGCGATGCCGTCGGCGATGCCTTCGACCTGCTGCTGTGTCACGTCGTTGCGTGCGATCAGCACGCATTCATAAAGCGGCATTGTGCGGCTCCCTATGGCTGGAGGCCCGCGGAAGTGCGGGCATAGCCGGGCGCGATGCCGTCGCCCCGGCAGGGAAGGCGCGGGGTTAAGCACGGAACGGCCAGGCGAGGCAAGGGCTGGGTCAGGCGATCCTACGAATGGCCGGCACGCTCCGGCGTCATCTGCCGCGACGGCGATCCAGCGCGATCACCGACAGGCACAGCAATTCGAACAGCATCTGACACGCCGCGTGCGCTGTGATGCTGGTGTTGTCGTATTGCGGCGCGACCTCGACTACGTCGCCACCAATCACATCGAGGCCGGCAAACCCTCGCAGCAGTTCCAATGCCTCACGCGTCGTCAGCCCACCGACTTCCGGCGTCCCGGTGCCGGGCGCGAACGCTGGATCAAGGCTGTCGATGTCGAACGTTACATAAGTCGGGCCATCGCCAACGACGGAGCGCGCTTTCTCGATCACCGCGGCCACGCCCATTTGCGCCAGTTCCTCCGCGTGGATCACCGTCATTCCGGAATCGTAGGAGAATTCGGCGTTGATCTCGCTGGACCCGCGAATGCCGATCTGGATCGAACGTTCCGGATCGAGGACGCCATCCAGCACGGCCATGCGGAACGGAGCGCCGTGATGGAAGCGCGAGCCTTCCAGCGCGCCGCTGGTGTCGCAGTGCGCATCGATATGGATCATGCCCACCGGTTTGCTTCGGCCGATCGCGCGCATAATCGGATAGGTGATGGAATGATCGCCGCCCACCGCAAGCGGCACGACGCCGGCATCCACCACCTTGGCGAAATAGGCCTCGATGTCGGCGTGCGACTGCTCCAGGCTGTAGCGGCTGCTGAAGGGGACATCGCCCACATCGGCCAGCTTGTGATCGACGACGGGCGCCAAGCGTAGCACCGGTTCGAAGGGACCGACGCGTTCGATCTCGCGCACAGCCCGTGGACCGAGCCGCGCGCCGGTGCGGTTTGCAGTACCAAGATCGAGCGGCACGCCGATGAGCGCCACATCCAGTCCGGCGAAGTCCCCAGGCCGATAGGGCTGGTCGAGCAGGGTCGCCGGGCTCGCATATGGCAGGCTGCCACTCATGGCGTCCATCACCCGCTTGAATTCCGGATTGTGGACGATGCGCTTGCCGGGAGCCGTGGGGGTGCCGGAAGGCGCGGTGTATTTGTCCTTCAGCGCCTGCAACTTCGCCGAATTGGTCATCGCGTCCTCCCCATTGTGCTTTTGACGGGACCCAGATTAACACAGGTGCCTCGGGTGTCTGCGGTGGAGATCCCATGCCACAGCATATCGGTATCGTCGCCTGCTCCGCTGAAGGCGCGGCGCTCTGCTATCGCACCATTTGCGTGGAAGGTGCGCAATTCCTCGGACCGCACGCGCATCCGGAAGTGTCGATGCACACGCCATCGCTTGCGGACTACGTCGTCTGCCTGGAACGCGACGACTGGCCTGGTGTTGGTGAACTCATGCTTGCTTCCGCGCGCAAGCTTGCCGCCATTGGGGCCGATTTCCTGATCTGCCCTGACAACACAATCCATCAGGCGCTGCCGCTGTTCCGGTCGCGCTCGCCGTTGCCCTGGCTGCATATCGCCGACGCAGTTGCCGAACAGGCAGAGGCGAAAGGGCTCCGCCGCCTCGGCCTGCTTGGCACCCGGTGGCTGGTGGATGGCGATGTCTATCCCCGCGAATATGTCCGCCCGAACGCGGCGGACCGCGCGGAAATCAGCCGCATCATCATGGAAGAACTGGTGTGTGGCGTATTCAAGCCGGAAGGCATTGCATACCACCAGGGCGTCATCGAGCGCATGAAGGGGGCCGGGTGCGATGCGGTCGTGCTCGGCTGCACCGAGATTCCGCTGATCATCAACGACAGCAACTCGGCGTTGCCAACGCTGGATTCCACGCGGCTGCTGGCACGCGCCGCGCTACGCCGCGCGTGTGAAGGCCAAGGGGCTTTGCCCCTTGGAACCCCACTAAGGGCGTAGCCCTTAGAACCCATTTTGTCTGGTGATGAGAGGGGATCCGCACCTGTGCCGCCTACAAGAGCGCAATTGGGCCCTACTCTCATCGCCAGACCAGACTTGAATTCCAAAGGCTGCGCCTTTGGCTAGGGGGTCCAGGGGACAGCGTCCCCTGGTCTTCAGAACGGCGTGTCGCCACGCACGGTGATGCGGCGCATGATGCGCGTTTCCGCCGGATAGTCGTTGACCGCGAAGTGCTGCGTGCAGCGATTGTCCCAGAACGCCAGCGAGCCGTTTTCCCAGCGGAAGCGGCAGATGAATTCAGGGCGGATCGAGTGCTGCTTCAGGTAGGTGATCAGCGGCGCGCTCTCTTCGTCGGTCATCCCTTCGAAGTGTTGCACGTGACCGCCGATGTAGAGCGCCTTGCGGCCGCTTTCTGGATGGGTGCGGACCAACGGGTGCACAGACGTGGTCTGCACGTCGCCCGGGTCCTTCACCTTCATGTGCGTCATCGTGCGCTCGTAGCGTTGCGCGCGCGACAGGCCACCATACTGCTTGCCATTATCGCCGACGCACACGGTCTTCAGCTGATTGCAGATCGCCTTCATGCCATCGGACAGGCTTTCGTACGCCAGATACTGGTTGGTGAACATGGTATCGCCGCCGGCTGACGGTACCTGCACCGCGTAGAGCATCGTGCCCATCGCCGGCTGCGGCGAGAACATCTGGTCGGTGTGCCAGGAGCCGCCGAAGTTCTTCTTGTCCTCGGGCACCTTGATGATCTCGAGGATTTCGGGATGGTCCTTCATGCCCTGCATGAACGGGTGCAGATGGATCTCGCCCCAGCGGCGAGCGAAGCGAAGCTGCTGTTCGGGGTCCAATTTCTGGTCGCGGAAGAAGATCACACAGTTGTCGAGCAGCGCTGACCGGACTTCCGCCAGCACGTCGTCCGGCAGGTCCTCGGAGAGATCGACGCCCGAGATGATGGCGCCGCAGGATCCCGCGATGCGCTGGGTCTCGATGGTGCGGTATTGCGAATTGCGCGGAGCGTTCATGAACAAGCCCTCCTTTGGGCAAATGATGCCCCCGTTCCGGCTGACCCTCAATACATGTGCTGGCCGCCGTTGATCGAGAGCGTGGAGCCGGTGATGAACTCGGCCTCGTCCGCGGTCAGGAATGCCACACCGCGCGCGATATCCTCGGCATGTCCGAGGCGCCCAATTGGGATCCGCGCGACGATTTTCTCCAGCACGTCAGGCGGCACCGCGCGCACCATGTCGGTATCGACATAGCCCGGTGCGATAGCGTTGCAGGTGATGCCGAAGCGCGCGCCTTCCTGCGCCAGCGCCTTGGTGAACCCGTGGATACCGGATTTAGCCGCGGCGTAATTGACCTGGCCGTACTGCCCGGCCTGGCCGTTGATGCTGCCGACATTGACGATACGGCCGAAACGCCGTTCGCGCATTGCCGGGAAGGTCAGCTTGCACAGGTTGAAGCAGGATCCGAGGTTGGTATCGATCACCGCATCCCACATGTCGCGCGACATGCGCTGCAAGGTGCCGTCACGGGTGATGCCGGCGTTGTTCACCAGCACCTCGATCGGGCCCACTTCATCGGTGATGCGCGTGACCGCCGCCTGGCATTCGTCGAAGTGGCCGACGTCGAATTTGACGGTATGGATGCCGGTCTGTTCGTGGAAAGCGGCCGCGGCTTGCTCGTTGCCGGCGTAAATCGCCACCACGGTGCGGCCTTGCTGCTTCAGCGCCACGCTGATCGCTGCGCCGATACCCCGCGTTCCGCCTGTAACCAAGGCAACTCGTGCCATCGGTTCCTCCCTGTGCAGGTGTTTGACCGGACGATCCTAACACCCGTGGGAGAAACCGACAGCACGGAGAGAATCAGGCCTTGGCGCCGCACCAGGCTTCGATGCGATAGCCATCCGGATCGACAGCGAACGCCGCGTAATAGTTCGGCCCGTAGTCCGCGCGCAGTCCGGGCTTGCCGTTGTCCTTGCCGCCCGACTTCAGCGCTGCCTTATGAAACGCATCGACCGCCGCGCGCGTCGGCGCGGTGAAGCAGAAGTGCAGGCCCGATCGGGTATCGGCAGGCACCGGGTGCTCTGTGCCGCTGACCCAGAATTCAGGCTCCTTGGCGCCGTAGCCCAGCGAATCCTCACCAGCGCTCAGACACGTATAGCCGAGCGGCTGGAGTGCTGCGTCGTAGAAGGCGCGCGAGCGGGCGACGTCGCGGGCGCCGATTGAAACGTGTGCGATCACTGCTTTTCTCCCTATAACCATCATGATGGTTATAACCAAGCAGGCCTGAGCCTTGCTGTCAACCACCTTAATGGTTAGATATCGGCGGTCATGGCGAACCGACCCGGCGAGGTCATCCCCGCACCCGAAGCGGATCTGTGCCTGAACTTCGCGAACACCCGGTATTTTCGCGGCAGCGAGACGCCGACGGAGGAACTCAGCGCGCCGGATGATCTGCTGCGTTGGATGGCGAAGGCCGGACGACTGCCGGCGGTCCTCGGGCAGCGCTGCGATCCGGCGACGTTCGCTGACGCGATCTCCTTGCGTGAGGCGATCTTTCGCTGCTTTTCAGCCACGGCGTCCGGCAGCGCGCCACCTGACAACGATCTTGCGATACTGAATGCGGCGCTCGCGGCCGCGCCGGCACGGCAGCATGTTCGGCAAGACGGATGGGACGTCGGCCATCCCGCCGCCTCATTGAGTACGTTGCTCGCGCCGGTCCTGTGGTCGGCAGCCGACATGCTCGTCGGCCACCAGCTTGTGCGCGTGCGACAATGCGCCAATCCCGCCTGCGGCTGGCTGTTCTTTGACAGCAGCAAAAGCGGCAACCGGCGCTGGTGTTCGATGAACGCGTGCGGCAATCGCGCCAAGGCGCATCGCCACTACCTGAGGCACAGGAAGGATTGAGCGCAGGCGGGAGCGGCAGGAAGAGTGGCTGTCAGGTTGCTCCGGGCCACAGATCGCCAAGCCGGAAGCCGGTGGGGAACGGATCGCTCGGATCCAGCACATACTGGTGGAAGGCGGTGATCCACGCGCTACCGGTTATCGTCGGCAGCACCGCGGGCTTGCCGCCCACCGTCGCAGTGCCGCGTATGCGGCCGATGAATTCTGTGCCGATAAGGCTCTCGTGCACGAACGTCTCGCCGACTTCGATCTGACCGCGTGCATGCATGACAGCCAGCCGAGCGCAGGTGCCGGTGCCGCATGGCGACCGGTCATGCCGCCCGGGCGAGACGATGACTGTGTTGCGCGCGCGCTTGCCATGTGGCGTGTCCTGCAAGGGGCCGGCAAACAGCGTCTGATTGATGGTGTGAATTGCCGGGTTATCGGGATGCACGGCGGGCACCTGCTCGGCTGCCGCGCGCTTGATGCGCTCACCGAGTTCCACCATGTGCGCCGCTTCCGACTTGTCCAGCCGCAATCCGACGCTCGCCGCATCGACCAGCCCGTAGATCATCCCGCCGTACGCGACGTCCATGCTGATGCGGCCAAGTCCCGGTACGTCGACCGGCGCATCGAGTGCGAACACGAACGCCGGAAGATTGTCGAAGGTCACGCTCTCGCATTTGCCGTCGCGGCATGCCGCGCGCACCTTCACCAGTCCTGCTGGCGCCTCCAATGTCAGTTCGGTGACCGGCTCGCGCATCGGCAGCATCCCGGTTTCGAGCAACGCGGTGACAGTGCAGATCGTATTGGTGCCCGACATCGGCACATAATAGTCCAACTCAATGATGACGAAGCCCGCGTCGGCCTCCGGATGCGTTGGCGGCAAGATCAGGTTGACGCACTGGTTCACCCGTCCGCGCGGCTCGTTCAGCAGGAACTGGCGCAGTTCGTCGGCCTTGATTTCCAGATACTGCATCTTTTCGAACATTGTGCGGCCCGGCACGTCGAGCACGCCACCGGTGATAACCTCGTTCAGTTCTCCGGCAGCGTGTGCGCCGACGACAGTGACCATGCGGCTGAATCTCATGCGTGCGTGTCCTTAACCGAGCCGCGGCCGGATGATGCGCTCGAACGCCGCGACTTCCGCCTCGGGCATGTTGTACCCGCCAGGCAGATCATGCGCCGGGAACAGGAAGACCTCCTCGACGCCCGCTTCTTCGCGAGCGCGCAACAGGTGCTCCGCACAACGCTCCGGCGAGCCGAAGAGTCCGAATGCATCGGCAATGCGCTGCGCCTCGGCTTCGCCGATCGCCGCAGGATCGTGATGGGCTGGGAGATCGAACCCCGCTTGCTTGAGCCACCGCAAGTTGGATGCGCTCGGATAGCACAGGAACGGCTGTCCCGGCGCGAACCAGCTTTGCACCCATTGGGCGCCCGCGGCATTGTCCGGCCCGAGGCCGAAGGTAACGACGAACATCACCGGAAAACCATCCAACGAACGTCCGGCACGCTGCGCGCCGATCGCCAGGTGACGCCGCGCTGCGCGGACCGCCGCAGGATCCAGGCCGACAAATAGCAATGCGCCGTCCGCAACCTCACCGGCGAGTTCGATCATCCGCGGGCCTGCTGCGAGCAGATAGACCGGCGTCGCCGTCGCACTGCGGTTGCGCAGCCGTGTCGCTGTAGTTCCAAAGGCAACTTCCTGGCCAGCCAATAGCCGGCGCAGATCGCGTACCGCATCGCGCATGAACGCGAGGTTCGCACGTGGCTGCCCGATGCTGCGGGTTGAGATGAACCCAGGGCCGACAGTCAGATAAGTCCGTCCTGGCGCAATCTCGTCCAGGCTATGTGCCAGCGACGCCAGCACCAGGGGATGCCGTACCAGCGGGCTCGACGTTGCCGGGAACAGTGTCAGCCGGTGCGTCGCCTGCGCGGCCAGTGCCAATGCCAGATAAGTATCGCGGCCGCTCGATGGATGGTCGTGGATGCCGACGCCGTCGAACCCCGCGTCCTCACAGCGCGCGGCGAACGCTGCCACCTCGGGCAGCGTGCGTCCAACCGGGACCCGGATCGCGACGCGCAATCGCGCCAGGCCCTACCTCTCGACGCACATGGCGACGCCCATGCCACCGCCGATACACAGCGTGGCAAGTCCCTTGTGCGCGTCGCGCTTCTGCATCTCGTGCAGCAGCGTGGTCAGCACGCGCGCACCGGACGCACCGATCGGATGCCCAATGGCAATCGCGCCACCATTCACGTTGACCTTGCCGGTGTCCCAGCCTAGGTCCTTGTTCACGGCCAATGCCTGCGCCGCGAACGCCTCGTTCGCTTCGATCAGGTCGAGGTCATCGACCTTCCATCCGGCGCGCGCCAGTGCTTTGCGGGTTGCCGGGATAGGGCCGGTACCCATCACCGCGGGATCGACACCGGCAGTCGCGAATGCGGCGATGCGTGCCAGCGGTTTCAAACCGCGCTTCGCTGCCTCGGCCGCACTCATCAGCACCAGCGCTGCCGCGCCATCGTTGATGCCGGACGCATTGCCCGCCGTCACCGTGCCATCCTTGCTGAACGCCGGACGCAGCCGTGCCATCGTCTCGATGCTGGCGTCGTGGCGAATATACTCATCGTCGCTCACCACCACATCGCCTTTACGCGTCTTCACGGTGACTGGTGCGATCTCGTCCTTGAATCGCCCGGCCTTTTGCGCCGTGCTCGCCTTCTGCTGTGAGCCCAGCGCGAATTGGTCCTGTTGCTCGCGCGTGATCTGGTATTTGGAGGCGACGTTCTCGGCGGTGCTACCCATGTGATAGCCGTGGAACGCGTCCCACAGCCCGTCTTTGAGCATCGTGTCGATGAACTCGACGCTGCCCATCTTCTGCCCGGCGCGTAGATACGCAGAATGCTGCGACTGGCTCATGCTCTCCATGCCGCCGGCGGCGACGATCGCGCTTTCGCCGGTGCGGATCTGCTGCGCCGCCAATGCGACAGCGCGCAAGCCGGAGCCGCAAACCTGGTTGATGCCGAATGCGGTCTTGGCATCCGGCAGTCCAGCGGCGCGCGCTGCCTGGCGGGCCGGATTCTGCCCTTCGCCGGCCGCAAGAACGTGGCCCAGGATCACCTCATCGACGTCCGCCGATGTCACACCCGCTTGCTCGAACGCCGCCTTGAGGGCGACGGTGCCGAGTTCATGCGCCTGCAGCGTGCCCAAGGCGCCGGAAAAACTGCCAACCGGGGTGCGGACGGCGGAGACGATGACGATGTCGTCCATGTCTGGCTCTCCTGTGGATCGAGCGGCAGCCTAGCGCTGCCGCCTGCCTCTGGCCATGTAGGCGCGAAACGGACCAAGATCAGCCCAACGAAACGCATGGGAGCTACGTCGATGCCCGAGGCCGCGCCGAGCTATGCGCATGGCACCAGTACCGTCGCCCTGATCGGTGAAACGATCGGCTGCTTCTTCGACCGTACCGTTGCGCGCTGGGCCGATCGGCCGGCGTTGATATCATGCCAGCAGGGTGTTCGCTGGACCTACCGGCAGCTGGCTGAAAAGGCCGATGCGTTTGCGGCGGGACTGCTCGCGCTGGGGCTGAAGCCGGGCGAGCGTATCGGCATCTGGTCGCCGAACAACGCCGAGTGGGTGGTCACGCAAATCGCGACAGCGAAAGCCGGCCTGATCCTGGTCAATATCAACCCGGCCTATCGCCTTGCCGAACTGGAATATGCGCTGAACAAGGTGGGCTGCCGTGCGCTGGTCACCGCGACCGCGTTCAAAACCAGCGACTATGTCGGCATGCTCAACACGTTGGCGCCCGAGTTGCGCCACGCACAGCCGGGCCATCTGGACGCTGCCAGACTGCCATCGCTGCGTGTTGCCATCCAGATTGGCGGCGTAGCCGCACCGGGCTTCATCCCGTTCGACAGCGTATATACCAAAGGCGGGGCCGCTGAACGCACACGGCTCGCCGAACTTGCCAACACCCTGCAGTTCGACGAACCGATCAACATCCAGTTCACGTCGGGGACCACCGGACTGCCGAAAGGGGCGACTCTCACCCACCATAACATCCTCAACAACGGCTTCTTCCTCGGTGAGGCGATGGCCTACACCGAGCAGGACAAGGTGTGTATTCCGGTGCCGCTGTATCATTGCTTCGGCATGGTCATCGGCAATCTGGCCTGCATCACACACGGCTCTGCCATGGTGCTGCCGGGCGAGGGCTTCGATCCGCTGGCCACCTTGCAGGCGGTCGCCAGCGAGCGCTGCACGTCGCTGTACGGTGTGCCGACGATGTTCATTGCGGAACTCGACCATGCTGAATTCAGCAAGTTCGATCTGACGAGCTTGCGCACCGGCATGATGGCGGGCTCGCCGTGTCCAATCGAGGTCATGCGCCAGTGCATCAGCAAGATGAACCTGCGCGAAATGACGATCGGCTACGGCATGACGGAAACCAGCCCGGTCAGCACGCAGACCGCGCTGGATGATCCACTGGAGCGGCGCGTTTCGACTGTCGGGCGCGTGCATCCGCATGTTGAGATCAAGATCGTCGACAGTGAGGGCCGCATCGTGCCACGCGGCGTGACGGGCGAATTCTGCACCCGTGGCTATTCGGTGATGCTCGGCTATTGGGACGATGAGGAGCGCACGAGGCAGGCGGTGGATGCCGCCGGCTGGATGCACACCGGCGACCTCGCGACCATGGATGCCGATGGCTATTGCAATATTGTCGGCCGTATCAAGGACATGGTGATCCGCGGCGGCGAGAATGTGTACCCGCGCGAAATCGAGGAATTCCTGTACCGGCATCCGAAGATCCAGGACGTGCAGGTGTTCGGGATCCCGGACGAACGCTATGGCGAAGAGATTTGCGCCTGGATCAAGGTACGTGCCGGCGAGACGCTCAACGCCGAGGAGGTTCGTGAGTTCTGCCGCGATCAGATCGCCCACTACAAGGTTCCGCGGCACATCCGCTTCGTCGATGAGTTCCCGATGACTGTGACCGGCAAGATCCAGAAATTCATCATGCGCGAACGGATGACGACAGAACTCGGTGTGAAGGAGACCGTCACTGCGTAGATCGCGTGTCATTGCTCCTCGCAATGACGGGGTTGGCGGAATTGAACAGGGATTAGATGAATGCGTTGGGCACGTTTCGATCAGAATGGCACACCGGCTTACGGCGTGGTGGAAGGCGACCAGATCATACCCGTCCGCGGTTCGCCATTCGATACGTGGGAACGGACCTCGACCATGCTGCCGTTAGCCAGCGTCAAGCTGCTGGTGCCGGTGATACCGGCGACCTTTTATGCTGCCGGCATGAACTACGCGGAGCACGTGCGCGAGGTTGCCGAGAAAGTTGGCCAGAAGCCCAATTTGCCTGAACAGGCCGATGCCGGCTATCGCGCCAATAACGCGCTGATCGCACATAACGAGCCAATCGTCATCCCTAAGGATGCGACCGATCAGGTGCAATATGAAGGCGAACTGGTCGCCGTCATCGGCCGCAAATGCAAAAATCTGACGCGCGACAATGCGCTGTCCGCCGTGCTCGGCTATACTGTCGGCAACGACGTGAGCGAGCGCACCTGGCAGAAAAGCGACCGTACGCTGTGGCGCGCGAAGAATACCGACACGTTCAAGCCAATGGGGCCGTGGATCGAAACCAATGTGAAGCTTGACGATCTGGTGACCAAGGTGCGGCTGAACGGCAAGGAACTGATCGCGTTTCCCACCAACAGCATGATTTTCGGTGTCGTCGATTTTCTGGTCTCGATGACGCGCTACCTGACGTTGTATCCGGGCGATGTGTTGTGGATGGGCACCGAAGGTGCCACAGCCAATATGAAGCACGGCGACACCTGCGAGATCGAGATTACCGGTGTCGGCACGTTGCGCAATCCGGTGGTGCGGGAGAACTGAGATGCGAGAAGTTGTTGTGGTTTCCGGGGTACGCACCGCGATCGGCGATTTCGGTGGCGGACTCAAGGATGTGGCGCCGACCGACCTCGGCGCACAGGTGGCGCGCGAGGCGCTGTCGCGCGCGGACGTGGCCGGCGACGAAGTGGGGCAGGTGGTGTTCGGCAACGTGATTCACACTGAGCCCAAGGATATGTACCTCGCGCGCGTCGCCGCGATGAATGCCGGTATCGCCAAGGAAGCGCCGGCACTGACATTGAATCGTCTATGCGGCTCCGGCCTGCAGGCGATCGTATCGGCAGCGCAGACCATCATGCTGGGCGACAGTGACATCGCCGTGGCTGGCGGAGCCGAGAGCATGAGCCGCGCGCCGTACCTCACGCAGGGCATGCGGTGGGGCGCTCGCATGGGCGACGCAACGATGATCGATATGATGTTGGCGGCGCTGCACGACCCATTCGATAAAATCCATATGGGGGAGACCGCCGAGAACCTGGCGGAAAGCCATCAGATCACACGCGACGAACAGGATGCCCTCGCGCTGGAATCGCATCGCCGCGCGTCGCGCGCGATCACGGAAGGACGCTTCAAGCAGCAGATCATGCCGGTGAAGCTGAAGACGCGGCGCGGCGAGACAGTGTTCGACACCGACGAGCATCCGCGCCCCGATGCCACGGCCGAAGACCTGGGGAAACTGCGGGCGGTGTTCCGCAAGGATGGCACCGTCACCGCCGGCAATGCCTCCGGCATCAATGACGGTGCGGCTGCTGTGGTGCTGATGGAACGAGAGACAGCGGCGAAGCGTGGCGCCAAGCCGATGGGCCGACTGGTCGCATATGGTCATTCTGGTGTTGATCCGAAGATCATGGGCATAGGACCGGTGCCGGCCACACGCCTGGCGTTGCAGCGTGCCGGTCTCGCGCTATCCGACATCGACGTGATTGAAAGCAACGAGGCGTTCGCGGCCCAAGCCTGCGCGGTGGCGAAAGACCTGGGGTTTGATCCGGCCAAGACCAATCCCAATGGTTCCGGCATTTCGCTTGGTCATCCTGTCGGCGCGACCGGCTGCATTCTCACGGTGAAAGCACTGTACGAACTGGAGCGTATCGGCGGGCGCTATGCGTTGGTTACCATGTGCATTGGCGGCGGGCAGGGCATCGCGGCAATATACGAACGGGTGTGAACGGGAGACGCAGCGATGGAACCGGTGGCGCGCGTCGCCGTGATGGTGACGTTCCTGCGGATGGACCGGGCGCCGCCCGCTCAGTCTCCTGGTCTGTCGCCTGACTATCAGGTGGTGCGTGTCGCGACCCCGACCGTTGGCTTCTATCGATACCTGTACAATACGGTGGGCGAGGACTACGTGTGGTGGCTTCGGCGCACCATGCCCGACGGGGAGCTTGCTGTTCTGCTGCGCGATCCGACGGTATCGATCCACGTGCTGTATTGCGGCGGCGAGCCGGCCGGTTTCTTCGAGCTCGATGGCCGTACCTGGCCCGACGTGAACCTCAGCTATTTCGGCCTGATGCCGCATGCCGTCGGCAGTGGCGTCGGTTATCCGTTCCTGCGCAGTGCGGTCGATGCGGTTTGGCGGCAGGGGCCGCGCGGCATGACGGTGAACACCTGCACTGCCGACCATCCTCGCGCTTTGCCGACATACCTGCGCGCTGGGTTCCGTACGGTGCGGCAGGTTCGCGAAGTGTGGAACGTGCCGCTGCGCCTGGGGATGCGCATCCCCGATCGGCTACGCGCCTGACGCTATGCCAGCGCGCCCACGCCACGGAGCCGCGCGATCTCGGCTGGCGGCAACCCGAGCACATCTGTGAGCACCGCATCAGTATCGGCGCCGAGGCCGGGCGCTGAACCACTGATGCGGCCGAAGCTGGGGCGCCATGGCAGGCCAGGCAGCACGCCGTCGCCATTCGGTTCCCAGAAGCCCCGCGCGCGAAGATGTTCGCTGGCGGCCAGATCGACGGAACTGGCCAACGCCGCAGCCGCCACGCCGCGCGACAGCAAGCGTGTTTCCGCGTCTTGTGCGGCGGAGTCGCCCAGCCAGCCGGTCTGCTGCACCGGCGTATCACTGGCAATCGCGACCCATGCATCGTCGCCAGCGCAGCGCCAGGCACTGTGTGACGCATAGTGATCAGATTCGTTGCCGCGCGGCTTCGGCGGTGAGCCACTTTGTGCCGCCAGCAAAGGCTCGGCCAGGGTCCACAGCATCGCCTCGATCATCGAGAAGTCGATCCGCGCCGTATCGCCGGTCCTGCGGCGCCGCCAGATCGCGGCGGCGGCGATGAACGCCAGCATCAGCCCACACATCGGATCTAGCCAGGCGAACCCCACGCGCGGCGCAATACCGGGATGCCGGTTGAGGCCGGCGAACCCGGCATAGCATTGCAGCAACGTGCCATAGGCGACGGCTTGTGCTTCCGGACCTGTGCGGCCAAGGCCCGATGCCGACAGATAGATCAGCCCTGGATTGCGTTGGCGCAGCGCGTCCGCACCGAGGCCGAGCCGATCCATCACGCCGGTGGCGAAATTCTCGACCAGCACGTCGCTGCGTTCGGCCAATGCACGAGCGATCTCAACCGCTTCATGCTGCTTCAGGTCCAGCACTATGCCGCGCTTTGCCTGGCCCAACACAGTGTGCAGTTCGGATGCGCGGCCCGGATCGCCGCGTCCGGGCGCCTCGACCTTGATCACTTCCGCGCCCATCGCGGCGAGGTAGCGCGTCGTTGTTGGCCCCGCGATGACCCAGCTGAAGTCCAGCACGCGAATGCCCGACAGCGGCAATGGCCCGTGTGACGCCAATTTCTCTGCCGGTGCGATGGCGAGGCCGAACGGCGAACCTGGCACCTGCCTGCCGTTCCAGTTTCGCCAGAAGCCGCGATGGACAAGCTGCGGCGAGTTGAAATGTTCCGGCAGCTCCCGCAGAGGAAAGCTTGGTACGCGTGCGGCCTGCGCCGTGTCGGCGATCCATTGCTTGTCGTGCTGCCGGCTCCAGTCCGACATCAGCGCGTGCAGCGCGTCCCAGTTGGCGACGCGATCCGCTTTGGTGGCGAACCGCTGTTCGCTGCCCCAACTCGGCGAGCCCATGGCTTCCAGCCATGCCGCCCATTGGCGATCCTCGCGCGGTGAGATCGCCGTGTAGCCGTCGCGCGCCGGCAGGATGCATACGGTGGCACCATTGCCGTCGGTCAGGCGTTTGCGCGAACGGCTGCGTCCGTGCATGCCGGCGGACGTGAGTTCCGCCATTGCCATGGTGGCGAGGGCTTCCTCGATCGACACATCGATTACCGCGCCGGTCATGTGCGGCTGCGCCGCATGCATTCCCGCACAGGCGGCGGCCAGTCCGCCGATGAACGCCGATTGGTTGCCGACGGGGCGTATCGGCGCTTCGTCGATATCGTCCACTTGTCCGGTCAGCAGGCGTGCGATGCCGCTGGAGTACATCAAGGTGAGATCGCTGGCTGGTGCGTTCGCCTTCGGGCCACTGCGGCCGAACGGTGAGATGTACACAAGCGCCGCGTTCCCCGCCGGCTCGCAGTCCAGGCCCTCGCACACGACAAGGTTGGCGCTCGCGATCGCGCCACGCGTGCCAGCGGACTTGCCATGGTTGAGATAGGCCGCGAGCGGCGTTGCATTGTCCGCATCGACGCAGATCACCTCGGCGCCGACATCGGCCAACAGCCGGCAACACACCGCGGCGGCCAGCCCAGGGCCAAGCTGCACAACGCGGAATCCGTTCAGCAACGACATGCAGTGATTTCCAGTAGCGGCCGGACGAACTCCATCAGATTGCCGCCGGTGAACAGGCGGCCCTCGATCCCAGCGGCGCGCGCGGCCACCATGTCGCTGTCCTGATTACCGACGAACACGCAGCGTGCAGCATCCAGTTCCCACGCCTGCATCAGGTCAAGCAACATCCCGGGAGCCGGTTTGCGCCAATCGCTGGCGCGGCGATACGCCGGGATCGCTGCGGCCTCATGATACGGACAGTAGCGTATGTCGTCGATGGTGCCGCCGTGTTGCCGCACCTCGTCGCACATCCACTCGTGCAGCGTCACTACCGCCGCCTCATCGTAGTGCCCGCGCGCCACACCGGACTGGTTGGTGACGACGAAGACCTGCCATCCGGCATCGGTCGCGGCCCGGATCGCCTCCAGCGCGCCCGGCGTCCATTCGAAGCGCTCGCGCGAACCGACGTAGCCATGGTCGATATTGATGACGCCGTCCCGGTCCAGGAACAGAGCCGGGCGCTTAAGCCGGCGCGGGACTTCCCTTTGCGCTCGCGCCAGATCCTCAGGCACGCCGATGTCGCGGAAGTAACCCTCGGCGACACAACCGCGCAGCGCACCGCGCGCGGCAAGCCGCGGCAACACTTCCGCTTCCAGCGAGCAATGCGGCCCTAGGTCGTCGAACAGCCGACGATCGAACCGGTAGATACCGGCGTTGATGAGGCTGGCCCCGCTGCTTGCGGGGCGTTCGCGGAATCCGGTGATCATATCGTCGGTCATCTCAATCGATCCGTAGCGCGAGCCATCGTCCATGTGCCGCAGCATCACACACGGCGCTTCGCAGGCGAACAGTCGCGCCAGATTGGTGGCGAACATTGAATTGCCGTTGCATAGCAGGAAACCTTCGTCCAGCCGGTGGCGCGCATGCCATACCGCGCCGCCAGTTCCGGAGCGTGACGGCTCCTGCGACACCATGACGCGTGTCTTGCGCGGCAGCGATGCGATCAGCGCGTCGAGCGAAGCATCGATCGCCGCTGCGCCATGACCGGCCAGCAGTACAAACTCCTCAGTGCCGAAGCGGATGAATTCGCGCATCAGCCAGGCCAGGAAGGGACGGCCGCCGACACTCAGCAGAGGCTTTGGCGTTACCGCGGTCAGTGCGCCAAGCCGCGTACCCAGTCCACCAACCAGCACGGCGCACTGGCGTATCGACCCACTCAACGCCCGACTGAGCCTTTCACCGTCTGGCCGATAATGGGCAAATGCAGGTCGACCATGTGCGGCCCCGACGATATGTCGTGCGTATTGCGATAGATCAGCAGCTTCCCGTCCTCAACGGGGACATTCGCCACGACCGGGATCTCGGCGACCTGCTTGAAATGGTCCGATCGAAGGATCGACTGGAATCGCGCCATCTCTGGCAGATCGGTCCAAAAATCGTCCTGCGCCACCACATAGCTCACGCCGTCACGGTCGAGCAGATCACTGATCTGCTGTTCGGTCAGCGACTTTTCCTGCACACCCAGGGTCCGGCGGACCGATATGTCAAGCAACAGCTTGTCGGACCGCAGGATCGAAATGTCGTGTCGCGCTCCCGTCCGCATGTTGAAGATGAACGAGCCGTCGCGTTTGCCGGAAAAAACGACCACTGCGTCCTTGGGCGCCTCGCGAGCGATGTATTCCGCCGCCTCGCGATAGCCTTCAACCATCGGCACCGGCGCGAATTGTGCTGTCTGCCAGGCGGTGCCTGCCACCAGCACGACACCCGCGACGATCGCGGCCCGCTGCGGCAACAACTTGGCCAGAGCCAGCATCGCCAGCACCAGCAACGGCGGAATGAACTGGGTCGCGTAGCGAGAATCCTTCAGCGCGATGCCGGAGAAGAACACGTAGCCGACGGCGATCCAGCCAAGCAGCAGCACCGCATCCGGCTTGGCCAGACGCGGCGGTGCGTCGCGGCGGACCATAACGGCGATCGGCCATAGCACCGCGCCAAACAACAGTGGCCAGCCCATTCGCCAGGGCAGTTGCCGTCCATACCAGGTCCACCCCGCGATGCTGTCGCGCGGGACGACGGCGTCGGAGATGCCGGCAACCGACTGCACATTGGCACTGCCAAACCGCAGCGTGAGCCAGATCAGTGGGAGGATGCCGATAGCGGCTAGGCCGGCGGCGATCCAGACATGCTTGTCACGCCAGAGCCGATTGCCGCGTCCGGCAAACAGCATCACTGCGACAACCGGCAGCAGGAACACCGTATTGAGCTTGGTATAGAGCGCGCAAAGCAGCAGGAACGTGCCGAAATACAACGGCAGCCGGCGTCCGCTGTCGGCATAGTCGCGCAACAGCACGACGCCCCAGATCGCATAGGCGAGCGTGGGGATTTCCAGCATGACCTGGCGTCCCCACTCAGCCATGGCAGGTGCGGCAAAGGCCGACAGGCCGGCCAGCACGGCGAGTGGTGCTGAGACCCAGCGCCGCGCCAGTACATAAAGCCCAAATGCCAATGCGAAATAATGCACCAGCACCACGGCGATCGCGGTGCCATTGCTAACACCGAACACGGCGTAGAACGGCGCCAGGATGAAATAGAACAGCGGCGGATAGAACAGTATCGTGAGTGCAGGATACTTCACGTAGTACTGCATCGCCCAGGCAGCCGGGTCATGCCATGGATGCGCGGCGATGAAATCCTTGACGAACGCGCCGTTGAGCGCGTGACGCGGAGCATCGCTCCACCAAAATTGTCCGTCATGCGGCGACGAGACAAACAGTGCGACTGTAGCGGCCAGGAGGATTACGGCTGCTGTCGCCAGCTCGATACGGCGGTTCACCGGCCGGCAGCCACCAGGTAGACGCCCAGCATGACAACAAGCGTCCCCATCATCTTGCGGATGGTGAATACTTCACCGAACAAGGTACAGCCCAGGGTCATGGTCAGCAGGAACCCTAGCGACACAAATGGATAGGCCACGGATACGTCGATGCGAGCCAGCACGAACAACCAGACAACGGCGCTGAACCCGTACAGAAACAGACCACCGAGCACGAACACGTTGCTCAGGATTGGCACAGCGATGCGCCAGCCGGCTCCCTGGGCAATGGCTAACTGAACAGTTTCGTGCGCCATGCCATATTTCAAGGAAATCTGCGCCAGTGCCGAGCAGCAAACGCTGAACAGGACCAGAGCAAAGAGCTGCCAGGTGATCATATGCACACGTGCCCCGCTCACACCGGTATCCGGGCCATCAGCGCCACACCGAGCACGCCCGCAAACACCAGCCATGAAACCCAGTCGCGCGCCGCGTACACGATCGGGTCGTCATTCATGTAGCCACGGCTGGTGGAGAGCCAAAGCCGGCACTGCCAAAACAGCAATAGCGGTATCACCGCCCACAGCATCGACGGGCGGGCATACATGTGCAGCGCCATGTCGCTCTGCACATACAGCGACAACACGACAGCCGAGGCGAAACTGGACGCCGCGCCGAACATCTGCAGCATCGGTAGGTCTTCCACCGTGTAGTCGCGTCGCTCGATCCGGCGCAGCGAGGCCGATTGCAGGCGGTGCAGTTCGGATACCCGCTTCACCAGAGCCAGACTGAGGAACAGGAACGAAGAGAAGCCGAGCAGCCAGATCGAGACCGGATGTCCACTTGCCTCACCGCCGCCGAACAATCGGATGGTATACAGCGCTGCAAGGACGAACACATCGATCAGCGGCATTTCCTTCAGCCGCAGCGTGTAACCGAGTGACATCGCCAGATAGAGCGCCAGCGCTTCCACGGCCCCGCTCGCCACGCCGAACCAGGCGCCAACGGCGAACAGTACGGGCACCATGGCGAGCCCGCTGGCCAGTGGCACCACGCCACTCGCGAAGGGACGCTTGCGTTTGCGCGGATGCGCCCTGTCGGCAGCCAGATCGGACAGGTCGTTGATCACATAGATCGCCGAGGCGGTGGCGCAGAACGCCGCCATGATCGCCAGTGAATGCCGCCAGCCGGCGATGTTTGCTATGTCGCCCGCCGCCACAAGTGGCACAAGGGTGAAGACGTTCTTCACCCACTGGTAGGGACGGAGCGCGCGTACCGCTCCGCGCAGGAGCGAGCCCTCGTCCTTTATCGTTGCCAGCACGCGGCAATCGGCACTGGCCGCGCGGGCAACCGATGCTGAGGCATTCACCACCACCGCCGCTGCCGCGTGCCGCCACACCGCGTGGTCGGTCGAATCGTTGCCGGCATAGACGAAGCCACGCTCTCCGTAGCGGCGGCACAGCTCTTCCGCCTTGCGTTCGCCACGCAAATTTTCGGTGCCGTCCGATGCGATCACGTCGTCGAACACGCCGAGATGCTCGGCAATCGCATCGGCAATGCGCCGATCGGCAGCGGTGCATAGAACGATGCGGCGTCCTGCGGCGTGTTCGCGTTCCAGCAGGTGCAGCAGTTCAGTGCTGTAAGGCAGGTTTTCCGGTGCGAACCGCCAGCGCGCGGCCAGTTCCTGCTTCAGCCGTGCCTTCCCAGCGGCGAACCATTTCGGTATGCGGAATAACACACGCCAGTCCGCCAGGACGGCAGCGAACGCAGCTTCATGCAGCGTGTCGATGCGCAGCAGCGTTCCGTCGAGATCGACGCACAGCGGCACATCCAACGCCACGTCGAAGCCGATCGTTGCCTGCCTGGTATGCGGCAGGCGGTCGCGTTTCGCCGCCGGGATGTTGCCGATGACCGGTCCATCCGCCAGTACGGGCATCATACCGATGGGCGACCGCAAGCCTGACCAGAATCGGCGGAACAACCGCACTAATAGTGCCTCCAGATGATCGGGCGGCCATGCTGCTACCGGTCGTTCTGACCAGGCGCCGCCTTCACGCGGCTTAATGCCGTTTTTGCTGCGCCGAGAGCAAGCTTTCTGTCGCGCCTACGTTTCCGCCGCCGGTTCCCGCCCCGCACGCACCTTATCGACGCGCCGGCCGTCCATCTCCAACACCTCGAAGCGCCAGCCGGAAAACACGATGCGGTCCCCCACGCGCGGCACCCGCCGCAACAGCGCCAGCAACAGTCCGGCCAGGGTGTGGTAGCTCCCTTCCGCCGGCAGGTCGGGCAGCGACAGCCGCGCTTTCAGTTCGTCGACCGGCATCATGCCGTCCATCACCAGCGCCGCCTCGCCATCGCCCGCCGCGTCGGCCGGCTGCGTCTCGGCGTCGGTCGGATCGCCGACGATAGCCTCGAGCACGTCGGCCGCGGTCACCACCCCCTCGAAGCTGCCGTATTCGTCCATAACCAGAGCGAGCCCCAACGGATCCGATTTCAGCCGCTCCAAGGTATCCAGTGCGGTCACGGTGTCGGGCACCACCATCGGCTGGCGCAGTGCCGCGGCCAGCGACAGGTCGCCGCCGTCGAGGATCCGGTCGAGCAGGTCCTTCGCCTGCACGACGCCCACCACGTTATCAACCGACCCGTCGCACACCACGAAGCGTGAGTGCGGCGCTGATTTGAGCGCCCCGGCGATGTCCTTCGGCGGGTCGGTCCGGTCGATCCAGGCGATCTCGGTGCGTGGCGTCATGATCGCGCGCACCGGCTTGTCTGCCAGCCGGAGCAGCCGCTCGATCATGTCGCGCTCCTCCGTCTCCAGCACCCCGGCCTGCGTCCCTTCGATGAGCAGGGCCTTCAATTCTTCCTCGGTAATGGTCGGGCGGGCGATGCTTTGCAGGCCGAACACACGCAGCACCGCAGCCGACGAACGATCGAGCAACCACACGACGGGGCTGGTGATACGGGTCAGCAAGGCCAGAGACGGAGCAAGCCGGGCGGCCAGGTATTCGGGGCGGCGCAGGGCAATGTGCTTCGGCACCAGTTCGCCCAGCACCATGGTCAGGTATGTCGTGACCACCACGACCAGAACCAGCGACAGCGTCCCGGACCAAGGTTCCAGGACGGGAGACATGGCGAGCAAGGTCTGCACGTCGGCGGTTATCCGCGCACCGCCGAACACGCCGGTGAGCATGCTGATCAGCGTCACCCCAACCTGGACCGTGGGCAGGAAGCGCTGCGGCTCCTGTGCCAGTTCGCGTGCCTTGGCCGCGCCCGGCAGCCCCTTGCGCTCCAGCACTGCCAGACGCGCCCGGCGTACGGAAACCAGGGCCAGTTCGCTCATCGCGAAAAGCCCGTTCAACAAGATCAGCAGCAGGACGATGACGACTTCGAGGCCGAGGCCCATGCCGACAGCATAACGGCGGAACCGATGTTGTCAGCCTCCATCGATCCGGTGCTAATGGCGCATGCCCATGCTTGCGATCCTGCTGACCGTACTCGGCATTGTACCGTTCATCGTCTGCGGGCTTGGCGCGCTCGCCCCTGACGCCGGCACCGCCGCGCGAATGCTGAGCGCGCTTATCGGCTACGCCGCGCTTACCTTGGCGTTCGCCGCCGGCGTCCATTGGGGTTTCGAACTGCAGGCCCCGCAGGAGGACAGGTTCATCCAGCGTGCACGCCTCGGCATTCCGGTGATCGCGCTGCTGGCGGGCTGGATGGCTTTGCTTTTGCCGCTGGTGGCGGCAGCCTGGGTTGCGCTGGTTCTGCTCATCGTGGCCTATGTTGGGGCGATGATCGTCGAGCAGCGGGCGGCGCGACGCGGCCTGCTGCCGGGACGCTATCTCTGGCTGCGCTGGGGATTTGTCGTTGTCGCGCTGGGCATGCTGGTGACCGTTCTGGCGCTTCGTTTGCTGGGGCAGAGCGTCAATATCTGAGAATTGTATGGATTTTTGGCGGGGTTCATGTTTTGTTAACCTCCGTCGAGAAGCAGGCCGAGCGTTATGAGTGATACATTTCCCACCGCCCAGATCATTCCGTTTCCGCAGCGCTCGCCGGCCGCCAGCCAAGAGGGGCAGGAGCGCCTGCGTCGTGCCCTCGCTGGGTTGGAAAGCGCGGTCGCCGAGCAAAGTGCCGCGATTGCCGCCTGGCGCAGTTCACTGGCCGAACTGGGGACGGTGGTGTCGGGCCTTAACAACAGCCTGCAACGCTATCGCGGCAGCCTCGACACGCTCGACACTCGGGTCTCCGCGTTGCACGGCCAGGCGGTGCAACTCGAAGGTATCGCCGACGCAGCCCTACAATCTAGCCAGGGTTCTCCTCGGTAAAGAACTTCTGCCCAGCCGCGAAGTGGTTGGGGCTCATGAAGACGCCCAGCAACAGTGCGCCGCGCGGCGCCCGCGCTTCATGCGTGTTGCCAGAGGGACGCCAGACAAAATTGCCGGCGGTGCATTCACCTTCCTCGTCCTCCAGGCTGCCTTCCAGCACATAGGTCAGCTCGACCCCCGTGTGCTCGTGAAGTGGCACCACAGCCCCGGGCGCCAGCCGGAACAGCAGCGTCGCCATCCCGGTGTTGGGGTCGCTGTACAGCACTTTGTGCTCGATGCCGGGGAACTTCGAGGTCTCCCATGGCGCGCCGACCACATCGACGTAGTGCGAGGGCGGTGACGGTTCGTCCGCCAGCAGACGCTTGCGGGTCTTCATCATTCCTTCGGGCATGACGCTGCTACCTCGTGGTTGACCTCAGCATGGTCGCCTGATCCGCCCCAACACTGTCAAGCGGCGCATTGTCGCCCGATGTCTCAAGGAACCCTGTCAGCGCTCGCCAGCCACCAGCCGGTCTGCTTGGGTGTGAACAAGTGCGGGCGCATCTTGCCGGAGCGTTGCCGGACGCCAGACGCTTGCTGTGGTGATGACCTTGCCGATTGACCGTGCCAACCGCGTCAGGATGCGTGGCCTGGTATCGTGGTTGTTGGTGTACCAGTAATCCTGGTACCAGCCGCCGTCGATCCCGAACAGCGCCTTCTGTGTCACATCCGACGGTTCAGACGAACGTTGTGCCATGCTTGTCCTCCTGTGGCCTCCGTCCGGCGCGGCATCTGCTCCGCCTTCCGCACCGATCCTGTCGCCACCAGTTAAGGCCGGCCGGTCGCCTTGCGCCTGAGATCCATCTGCAAGTTGCCTGCAATCCCGGTGAAATTGCTCGGCGCCTGCGATCGCCCAGCGCACGCGGATGGGATGCCCGGGGACGGAAAATCTGCTTTGATCGCCTCTCGCGGCTTACCGGGGGACGGTACCGACATGGCTGCCTCGGAGGCGGTCTATCAGTTCGAGACGTTCACTCTCGATCTAACGAGAGGCGCGCTGTTGGATGCAAACGGTGCCGAGGTCCCGTTGCGGGCGAAGTCGTTCGAACTCCTGCGACTGTTCGTCACCAATGCGGGCAAGCTGCTGGACCGCGATACGATCAATCAGGCGATCTGGTGGAATGTCGTTGTCACCGATGACGCCATCACCCAGTGCGTCCGCGACATCCGCCAGGCGATTGGGGACATCGGCCGGCAGCGGATCATCAAGACCGTGCCTCGCCGAGGCTACATATTTTCCGCGGAGGTCGCCTGTTCAGAGTTGGATCGGCAACGCGCCGCGGCACCCGACGCAACCGCGTTTCCCAACAAGCCAGCTATCGCGGTCCTTCGCTTCGCCAACCTTAGTGGCGATCCTGAGCAGGAGTATTTTTCGGACGGTTTGGGCGACGACATCATCACGGCACTATCGCGTAGCCGGTCGTTGGTCGTGATCGCCCGCAATTCCAGCTTTGCCTACCAATGTAAAACTCTTGACGTGAAGCAAGTCGCACGAGAACTCGGTGTGCGTTATATCGTGGAAGGCAGCGTGCGGCGAAACGCCGGGAGACTTCGCGTCAACGCACAGCTTATCGATGCCGAAACAGGTATGCACATCTGGGCCGAGCGTTACGATCGGCAGGTGGGCAAGATATATTCCGTGCAGGATGACATCACCGTAGCGGTGGTTACGGCTGTGTTGCCGGCGATAACCGACGCGGAACTTGGACGCATCCTTCGCAAGCCGCCGGAGGCCAATGGAACCGATAACGAGCAGGCGAAGGAGTTCCTTCAGCGAGCTATCAGCCTCGATCCAACCTTGGCTGCAGCCTATTCGCATCTGGCGCTTGTATGTCTTACTGAAGGGACGCTCTATGCTGCGCGGCCACTGACTGACGCGCTCCGAGCGGCGACCACCATGGCGCTCAAAGCTGTGATGCATGATCCGGACGATGCAGACGCACATGCCGTCCTCGCATTCATTGCGCATGCCGACAGGAAACCGGAAGAAGCGTTGGAACGCGCGTGCCTGGCGCTCGATAGTAACGTGAATTCTCCCTTGGCACACGGCATCAAGGGCATCCTGCTGGCGTGGAATGGACAGACTGTCGAAGGTCGACAGGAAATGCTTGTGGCGTTGCGGTTGAATCCCCACGATGCACGAAATGCGCGTATCGATAGCAATATCGCGATTTCGTACCATTACGAGGGGGACTACCGGAATGCCGCCGTGGCGGCCAAGCGGGTGGTTAGGCGCTTTCCGCATTATCCTCCCTCGTATTGCTGGCTGGCGGCGGCACTCGGCCAGCTGGGCAACACCGACGAAGCGCGCGATGCGCTGAAGCAAGCGATCGCTATTTTCCCATTGGCGTTCGATTCCTATGTCCGTGACCGGCCCCCTTGGTTCCGGCCGGAGCAGCACGACCATTTGCTTGACGGACTTCACAAAGCTGGATGGCAGGGCTGACACGGCGTCGGCCGGACAACTCCTGGAGAGAAAGAGTCAGCCATGACCGCCCCCGATTTGCTCGCCCAGCTTCGCGTGGCACGTGTCGTGCCGGTGGTACGCACGCAGCAGGCGCGCCATGCCGCGACTGCGGTGCAATGGCTGCGCGACGCCGGGCTGCGCGTTTTCGAGATCACCATGACGATACCCGATGCGCCGGCACTGATCCGCGAGCTCGCGACCGATCCAGCGTTGCTCATCGGCGCGGGCACGGTGCCGGATCGTGCCTCTGCCGATGCCTGCCTTGCGGCGGGCGCGCGTTTCATCGTGGCGCCATGGATCGATGCCACGCTGGCCGCACCCTCCCGCGCCGCGAATGCCGTTCTGATGCTAGGCGCGCTGACGCCCACTGAAGTGCGTGCCGCGCTCGCCGCCGGTGCTGACGCGGTGAAGATATTTCCCGCGTCCTCGGCCGGCGGTCCCGGGCATATCCGCGCTTTGCGCAGCGTGCTGCCGGCGGTTGCCTTCTGCCCGACCGGTGGGGTCGAACCTGGCAATGTTGCCGACTATCTCGCAGCCGGCGCGGCGTTTGTCGGCATGGGCGGCGCGCTGGTCGATGAGAAGCGCATCGGCGCCGGTGACCGCGGAGCGATCGAAGCCGCGGCACGCCGCGTTATGGAACTGAACTGATGGTCGATCTGCTGTGCATGGGCGAGCCGATGCTGGAGTTCAATCAGCTCCCGCCGCGAGCCGATGGCAGCCGGCATTATCTGGAGGGCCACGGCGGCGATACGTCGAATGCGGCGATCGCCGCCGCACGGCAGGGCGCGAGCGTCGGCTACATCACGGCGCTCGGCAACGACATGCCAGGCGACAGCTTCATGGCGCTGTGGGAGCGCGAAGGGGTCGATGCCTCTACTGTCATCCGGACCGATCGCTGGCTCACCGGTGTTTATTTCGTCACGCACGATGAACAGGGCCACCACTTCCTGCACTATCGCGCCAACTCGGCGTCGGCGATGTATACACGCGACGATCTGCCGCAATCCGCGATCGCCGCGGCGCGTTTGTTCTATGTGTCCGGCATCAGCCAGGGCATCTCCAACACTGCTTGCGACGCGGTGTTCGCGGCGATCGACATCGCCAGACGCAACAACACAAAAGTTGCGTATGATACCAATTACCGTCCGCGCCTGTGGCCGCCGGCACGCGCCGCTGCGGTGATGCACGCCGCGATGGCGGAGAGCGACTATGCGCTGCCGGGCATCGACGATGTGACCACGCTCACGGGACTGCGCGAACCCGAGGCGATGCTGGACTACTATCTGCGCCTCGGTCCGAAAGTGGTCGTGCTGAAGATGGGCGAGCAGGGCGCGTGGCTCGCCACCCCGGAGCATCGTGTGCATATCAAACCGCGCAGCGTGCGCGTGGTCGATGCCACCGGCGCCGGCGATGCGTTCTGCGGCAGTTTCCTGGCCCGCATTCTTGCTAGCGATTCGGCGGAAGCTGCCGCGCGTTATGCGAACATTGCTGCGGCGCTGAAATGTACCGGCTATGGTGCCGTTGCGCCGATTCCGCATGCCGCGGCGGTGCATGCTGTTATGCAGGGAGGAACCGACGATGTGTGAGCAGTGCCCCCAGTTGTCTCGACCAGGTCTGTCGCGCCGCGGTCTGTTCGCGGCGACATCTGCGCTGCTGACCATGGCCGCGGTCAGCGCGCCCACGCTGGACCCGCTCAGCGGCGATGCGGCCCTGAAAACGCTGATGGATGGCAACGCGCGCTATCGCAGCAACCGGCTGGACGTTCGCGATTACGCGTCTGGCCGCGCTGCGCGGGTGACGACCCATCGCCCTACCGCCTCGATCCTGAGCTGCGCGGATGCGCGCGTCGGACCTGAGTTTGTATTCGATCAGGGGCCAGGAAGTCTGTTTGTCGTGCGCGTTGCCGGCAACATCCTGCAGGATGAAGGCCTCGCGAGCCTGGAATACGCCGCGCAGTTCCTCGGGTCGCCGTTGATCTTCGTGCTTGGCCACAGCGGCTGCGGCGCGATCGATGCCGCGATCAAGTCGGTGAAGGACAACGCAGCACTGCCGGGGCATCTGCCGGGACTGATCGATCAGCTGAAACCTGCGGTGCTGGAGGCGCAGAAGGCCAATTCTGCCGACCTGTTGATGGCATCGATCACCGCGAACGTGCGGCGCACCGTGCACAATGTCACCACGGCTCAGCCGCTGCTGACAGAGATGATAGCTGGTGGCAAGGTCAAGGTGGCCGGTGGCGTTTACGACATCGCCACCGGCCGGGTCAGTCTGGTCTGATCGGGTGCGGCGTTACGCCGGTGTGAACATCGGCATCGGCGGGCCGCTGTCGGTCGGGACGAACTTCAACGTCACCGCCTGACCGATCTTCAATGCGTTGAGGTCGCAATCGACGATGTTGGTCATCATCTTCGGACCTTCTGCCAACTCGACATAGGCGATGGCGAATGGCACCTCGGCGCGCGTCATCACGCTGAGCGAGTAGATCTTGCCCTTGCCTGACGCTTGCTCCCATTCGCAATCGCCAAAGCAGAACGGACAGAGCGAGCGCGGATACCAGTGCGCCTTCTTGCACTTGGCGCAGCGGCGGATCAGGAATTTTTCTGCTGCACAGCCGTCCCAGAACGGCTTGGTCTCCGGATTGCTGTCGGGTGTGCCGGCAAACGAAATCTTGCGCTGAACATAGGCCATGTCGATCACTCCCGCTCCATAATCACTGTGCTGCCGCAGTGGCGCGTACCGAGCGAACCGCCCGTGCCGTGCGCCAGCGCAAGGTTACAATTCTTCACCTGCACCGCCGGATGCGCCTCACCGCGCAACTGCCGTACCGCTTCGATGATCTTGGTGATGCCGCCGCGATTCGCCGGATGGTTGCTGCACAGTCCGCCGCCATCGGTGTTGAACGGCAGCTTGCCCACGCCGGAGATCAGGTTGCCGTCGGAGACGAACTTGCCACCCTGACCCTTTTCGCAAAAGCCGAGGTCTTCGAGCTGCATGAGCACGGTAATGGTGAAGCTGTCGTAGATCGAGGCGTATTTAATGTCGGAAGGCTTGATGCCGGCCATCTCCCATGCCGCCGGTCCCGACCAGCGAGCGCCGGAATAGGTCAGATCGACGTCACCGCCCATCTGATGTTTCGGCGCCTCACCCACGCCGATGACTTTCACCTTCGGCCGCTTCAGGCTCTTGGCGATTTCCGGCTTCGCGACGATCAGCGCACCGCCGCCGTCACTGATCACGCAACAGTCCAGCCGGTGCAGCGGCGTCGACACCATCGGTGACTTCACGACGTCTTCCACAGTGACCACGTCGCGCAGCATGGCGTGCGGATTGTGCTGCGCGTGATGCGATGCGGCGACCTTGATCCAGGCAAGCTGCTCGCTGGTGGTACCGTATTCATGCATGTGCCGCGCAGCGCACATCGCGTACATGTTCACCACGGTCGGATTGTAGGGAAATTCGAACTGCAGATCGGGCTGCGCCAGGTTGCCGATACGCGCCTGGGTGCCGGTCGCCATGCCTTCGCTGCGCGGCCGACCGGCCAGTGTGATCAGTGCGATATTGCAGCGTCCGGCGGAGATCGCTTCCAGCGCATGGCCGACAGCGACCTGATACGACGAACCGCCCACGTCGGTGGAATCCACGTGCCGGCAATTCAGGTTCATGTAATCGACCATCGAGATCGGGCCCATGCCTGGCGCATCACCGGCGCAGAAATAGCCGTCGATGTCGTCCTTGCTCAGGCCGGCATCTTCCAGCGCACCCTTGGCGCACTCGGCATGCAGCAAAGCGACCGATTTGTCGGTGGCCTTGCGGGTCGGGTGCTCATACGCCCCGACGATATAGCCCGCACCCTTCAAACTCATGGATTCCACTCCCTCGTGCCTTCTCGCGCGGGATTATACTGATGAGTAGGAGGCCCGCCAGGGGCGCGAGGACAGTCGGTTGGAGCGTCGCTGACTGACGGGCTAGTGTGTTATTGTTTCTATCAGTGAGGGCCCGCCCGCTTGAGCCCGCGCGAATTGCGGCAGAGTATCGTGCCGCGACCAAGAGGAGATGAGGGATGCCGGAGAGCCCCGCCGATAAGACCATGCTTGCCCAGGCGCAGACACGTCTGCCGCTGAATGGGCTGAAAGTTCTGGACCTGACACTGGCGCGGGCAGGGCCGACCTGTGTGCGACATCTCGCCGACTGGGGTGCTGACGTGATCAAGATCGAGCCACCGGCGACCGACGGCGAGGACGTCGCGGGCAACCGGCACGGCTTCGACTTTCAAAATCTGCATCGCAATAAGCGGGCGATGACGCTGAACCTGAAATCGCCGGAAGGTCATGCGGCGTTCATGCGCCTGGTGAAAACCGCCGACATCATCGTCGAGAATATGCGCGCCCAGGTGAAGCACCGACTGAAGGTCAGCTACGACGATGTGAAGGAGGTCAATCCGCGCATCGTGTACGGCAGCATCAGCGGGTTCGGACAAACCGGACCATACGGGCATCGCGCGGGGGTCGATCAGATCGCACAGGGAATGGGCGGCCTGATGTCGATCACCGGAATGCCGGGGCAGGGGCCGGTGCGCGTCGGCATTCCGATCGATGACCTGACTGCCGGGAACCTGCTGGCGCTGGGCATCATGATGGCGATCTTCGACCGCGAGCGCACCGGTGTTGGGCGGTGGGTGACCACCAGTCTCCTGGAAGCGCAGATCTTCATGCTCGACTTCCAGGCGAGCCGCTGGCTGATTGCCAATGAGGTTGCGCCGCAGGCGGGCAATGACCATCCGACTGGTATTCCAACGGGCGTGTTCCCGACCAGCGACGGGCATATCAACATCGCCGCCAGTTCGGGCCGTGTGTTCGCCCGCTTCTGCGAGGCGATCGGCAAGCCGGAGTGGAAGGACAAACCGGATTGGAAGGACCAGAAGTCGCGCAGCGCGCATCGCAAGGAGATCAACGCGGCGATCGGCGAGGTGACGAAGCACAAGCCCGCTGAGTACCTGGATCGAACTGCTGGAAGGCGCTGGCGTGCCGTGCGGGCCGATCTACTCGATAGATCAGGTGTTCGCCGATCCTCAGGTGAAGCATCTGGGTATGGCGACGAAGATGCATTCGCCAGTGATTGGCGATGCCGATGTCGTGGCATCGGCGATCAGTATCACTGGATTCTCCAAGGACATTCGGGTGGCGACGCCGGAGATGGGATCGAGCACCGACGAAGTGCTTGCCTCGGTTGGTTATTCCCCGGAAGACATTGCCGAGATGCGCAAGAAGGGAGCCATCTGATATGAACGACATGCCGGGCGGCGGCGTCACGGGGGAATACGCCGGCGGCAAGATGCTGGCGGCGAAGGATGACGGGGTGGGACTGGTAACCTTCAACCAGCCCGAAAAGCGCAACGCTATGTCGCTGGAAATGTGGACCGGTCTGGGGGAGATACTCGACGAGTTCGCCGAGGACACTTCGGTACGCGTGGTGATCCTGACCGGAGCCGGCAACAAGGCGTTCGTATCCGGCGCCGACATCAGCCAGTTCGAGAAGGTGCGTTCCAACGCCGACGCGCAGCAGGAATATGATCGGCAGTCAGGCGTGGGACGCGCGAAATATGCCGCGTTCCCCAAGCCGGTCATCGCGCGCATTCGCGGCTTCTGCCTGGGCGGCGGGTTGGCGATCGCCATGCAAGCCGACCTGCGCATTGCTGCGGCGGACAGTCAATTCGGCATCCCGGCAGCCAAGCTTTCGATCGCTTACGCGCCGGAGGCAGTGAAGCGGCTGATCGATCTAGTGGGGCCAGCGAACGCCCGCATGATTCTTTACACCGCGCGGCGGATCGATGCCGCGGAGGCGCAACGCATCGGCCTGATCAACAAGATGGTTGCGGATGAAGAGCTGAATGAAGAGGTGCTCGATCTGGCGCGCACCATTGCCGATAACGCCCCGTTGTCGGTCGCGGCGAGCAAGCTGACGATAAATGAGATGCTGAAGGACGAAAGTCAGCGGGACATGGCCGCGATGAAGCGGGTTGCGGAGACCTGCTTCAACAGCGCGGACTACAAGGAAGGGCGCACCGCGTTCATGGAGAAGCGGGCGCCGAAGTGGGTGGGGAAGTAACAGCTTAGTCTGTGCGAACCAGCGCTGATAAGCCGAAGGTGTGAGCTATTTCACATCCACCGGCCGCGCGTTGGCATAGCTGGTGGGCACAAAAAGCATTGCGATGCGGGGGAATGCTGATGCGACCGATAGAAATCGGTTTGGTCGATACCACTGGCCTGGTGGGCCCACATACGATGGCCGATGTGGTGGCGGCACTCAATGTCCAGGTTACGCAACACCTGCCGCGCTATTGGACCAAAGCGCCTGATGCGATCGTGCGCCTGGTCACGGAACCGCAGCGCATTCCGCGCGGTGTCTGGCCTGTCATGCTGGTGGATCAGCTGAAACACCAGGAAGGCGGATTTCATTATCTTTGGCACAATCAGCCAGCGGCCAAGGTACTTCTAACGCCGGGCAGCAACGACTGGAGTATCTCTGCCAGCCACGAAGTACTGGAAATGCTGATCGACCCAAGCGGCAATTGGCTTCACCTCGCTCCCGGCATAAAGCTGAACAATGGGCAAATCGAGGATGACGACACGGTCGACTGCCAGTACTTGATCGAGGTTTGCGATCCTTGCGAAGCCATTCACTACATGATCGGCGACGTGAAGGTTGCGGACTTTGTCACGCCTGATTTTTACGAGCCGTGGCGCGGCACGCGTTTGAGTTTTACCGGCGGGGTCACAAATCCTCGACGCATCCTGCCCGGTGGATACATCACGTGGGTCAGCCCGACGAATTCAGAAATCTGGCAGATGATCTGGCTGGACAAGAAAGGCCAGCCGAAGATCAGATGCGTCGGCAAGCCTGCTCACGAAGGCAAGGATGACGTGCCAAACCTTCGTGGTTTCGTCGATGGCAAGACCGGCCATCTGGTGCGCGCCGCTCCGGGCTTCCCCTTCAGATTCAAAATAGATCCCGGGACAGAAACGCCTGAGGTCAAATACGAGCACGAACACTGGGTCACATTCCAGAACGAAGGTTCTATTGAAACAACGCATCTACCGGCTGGCGGCAAGACGAGCCATCCGGTGAAGCAGCATGACGAACCTTCGCACCGGCAGGCGGGGACGCATCACAAAGTCAAGAATGTTGGACCGTCACTGATCCTTGGGGGAAAGGATCTGATCAATCCTGCGACGCTGCGGTCGTAGCTACAGGGCGGCGAAATGTCGCGCCAAGGGTGAGATCGCTTCGCCCTGGGCTGCCGCCAGCGCCCTGGCCTCCGCGGCCCGCCGCTCGGCCTCCTGGTGGCGCCCGGCCGCGGCGAGAGCTTCAGAGAGCAGTGCCAGTCGTAGCGGCTGTTGGAACAGCAAGCCCATACCCGCTGAGAAAGCCACCGCCTGCTCCAGATGTTCGACGCCAGACGGCAGCTGACCAGCGGCGACCTCAGCGGCTCCGAGGAAACTCAGCGCGACCGGACGCATCAGCTCTGCTTCTGCGCGCTCGCATAACGCCAAGGCGGCGGCGAGATGCTTCACTGCTTCAGGTGCCGCGCCGCGGGTAAGCAGCAGATAGCCCGCAGCCAGATCTGCAAAGATCGAGGCGAACGGAAGTCCTAGTTTCGAGGCGCGTTCCGCGCAGGCATCTGCTGCGCGTTCGGCCTCTTCCATGTCGCCGAGATCGGCCAACGCCCTGGTCCGATATCCAAGAGCTATGACCGCGAGCTCAGCGTCCAGACCGAAACGCCCCCCCAACTCAGCGTCCTCGGTGTGCTCCGCCACCTCTCGCATGCCTGCCGCCGCGGCCGCATAGTCGCCCTGGCCAAGTTGAGCAAGAGATCGCTCGAAAACCGCACGGAGGCGCAACGCGGAATCTTTCTGCGCTTCTGCCAAGGAAGTCATGCGTTGGGCAGCGTCTATCGCCGCCTTGTAATCGCCAGCGAGCCAGGCGTGGTGGCTTTGCACCCGATGCAGTTGGCCAAGCCGCGTAAGGTCGCCCGATTGTTCTGCCAGAGTGGCGGCTTCATCCAAGTGGCCACGCAGAACGTTCATGCGGCCAAGGCGGAACAACGGATCGCGTAGTGCGAGTCGTATATCCAATCCGATCGACAGTGTTTCGGCGCCGTCCGGGAGGTGACCAAGTGCCTCAATCGCTTCGTCGAAAAAGCGGACGGCTTCGCGGTTCGCGAAGTGCGATACAGCGCGCGCGCCTGCGGCGCGAGCATGGCGCAGTGCCGCGTCCCAGTCCTCGCCGAGGCGAGCATGACGCGCCAGCACTTCGGCTTCCTCCGCAGCCCGCTCGCCAGCCAGCTGTTCCATGACCGACGCGATCCGCGCATGCAGGCCGCGCCGGCGCGCATGAAGCAGGCCCCGATAGGCCACCTCCTGCACCAGCGAGTGCCGGCACGCAAAGCGGGCAGATTCGCCGATGCCATCGATGCGGACGAGACCCGTCTGCTCAAGCTCGGCGGCAATTGCTTCCGATCCCGTGCGGCCGAACTCCAGGACCATGGCAAGAAGCTGCGCCGACGCTGGCTCGCCCACGGTCGCCAGCACTTCAATGAGCTGCTTCTGCTCAGGCTGGAGCCGGTCCAATCGAGCACCGAGCAGCGAGCGAACCGAAGGCGGCAACTCGCCGTGGTCCGGCATCGCTGCCGCTTCCTCGATGAAGAACGGATTGCCGCCGGCGCGATCGGCAAGTGCGGCGACCGCGGCCTCATCTGCCGCCCGGTTGCCCAACACGATGCGTGCCAAATCGCGGGCGTTGGCAGTCGACAGTGGCGCCAGCGGCACCTGGACCAGTGCCGGATGCCGCGCCAAGGCCGTTTGATAGCCCGAGCGCCAGCCCAACAGCAGCAGTAGCCGCGAACCGTCGAGCGCACCCAGCAGGCGCTCGACGACTTCTTCCGTATCCGGATCCGTCCAGTGAATGTCATCCAGCACGACCAGGAGTGGCTTGTCCGAAGCGGCCTGCAACAGAAGGGTCAGACACCCCTCGATGATGCGGCGCCGGCGCGCATTCGGCGCCAGCTCCTTCCAGGCACTGAGCGAGCCGAGCCCGAGTTGATACGGCCGGCCGACCGGACTGAAGTCGATGCCGCGCGGCACGCCGAGTCCTTGCAATACAGCAACTGCCTCGAGCACCTCGGCCGATGGAGCACCCGGCGCGGCCGAAGCCATTCCGAACCTGGCATGAGTGGCACTTGCGTCCTCAGTTGCATCGAGTCCGAGCAGCCGCCCGGTCAGCACCCGCATAGGGTGGAAGCCGGAATCATCGCGCCAACGAGTGCAGCGAGCCTCCAAGACTCGCACCCCGGCACGTGCCGCAACGAATTCGCGGATTATCCGGGACTTGCCGGCGCCCGCATCGCCGATGAGCGCCACGGCACAGCCGCGTCCCTCCGCTGCGCGTTGAAACGCCGCTTCCAGGGCAGCCATCTCGTCGTGCCGGTTAACGAACGGCGAGAGGCCGCGCCGCCCCGCCACGTCCAGGCGCGACAGCGACGCGTCGGCAGCCTGGAGCAAATGGACGATGGTAGGAGTTTCGAAGCCGCGGAAGTTCAGCGATCCGACGATACGGGTCTGCAACCGGCCACGCGCCAGTGCGAAGGTCGCCTCGCTGATCCAGATGCTTCCGGCTGGGGCGTCCTGTTGCAATCGGGCGGCCAAATGAACGGCTTCTCCGGCGGCATCCAGTGCATGCACCAAACCCATGCTGATCTGGTGCATGACGATTTCGCCGGAGTGCATGCCGATACGGAGTTGGATGCCGCTTCCGGAACGGGCCAGTGCGGCGTGCATTTCCAGCGCTGCGCAACACGCGCCGAGAGCATGTTCCTCTTCTGTTAGAGGCGCGCCGAACATCACCATCAGACCATCACCGGTGACGCGGTTCACTGTCCCGCCGTAGCGCTGCGCCGCGTCTGACAAGACAGCAAGTGCGGGACGCAGAAGGTCGAGCGCCGCCTCGGGATCCTGCCTGGCGATCATCGAGGTCGAGCCGACAATATCGGCGAACAGGATCGTGGCGCTCTTGCGCTCATCCTGATACGAAGCTTGGCCAGATGGGCCGTTTGCGTCGGCGGAGGTCGCGGAGATAGCCACGCGGTAGCGTCCTCGATCAGTGTCGCGGCGGCATTTATTGTTCAACACGCCGAGGCGGCGATCAAGCGCGGCGACGCATCCCGCAAGCGACGTGATCACCGGATGGCCAATTAATTGGACGAGTGTACCGCCGGCAATGCGGGCGATCAGCTGGCGCAGGGGCAGAGGGGACAGTTGCCTCTGGCGGGCGTGGGGGGCTATAGGACGAGCCGCTTCCGGCTGCCGACGTAGCTCAGCGGTAGAGCAACTGATTCGTAATCAGTAGGTCCACGGTTCAAATCCGTGCGTCGGCACCAGCGAAATTAATCGATGATCCGGGGGTACTGGCGCAAGCCGCGTTTGCACCGCTCGCGGCCAACCCCGTTTTCACGAGAATGGCGGGAAATGCCACGGGACGAATTCAGCTCGCCGCTGCTCCTGCCTGTGGAAGTCCTGTCGCGCACGCCATTGTTCCACTCGTCGCTCAGCCGAGGCCTGCCTCTGCCGCGCCAACCATTCACCTAGCACCTTCAACCACATGTCCATTTTCCTGCTTGCTTCATGACGTGATAGTTACGCCCGTTACCTTATTCATGTTGTCACGGCTTTGGTTCATCGGGGTGCCTGCAGCTCGGATGAGCTGCTGTTCCTAATCTCCGTGCACAGGGCCAGACGATAGAGGTCGTCGGCGAGCCGTTCAGCACGTTCCACCATCTGTACGTCACCCAGCCTGGCTGCCCACTGTTGCAGCGTCAGCGACCAGATGCGCAATTCTCGTGCTGTAACCATCTTCCGGTTCCATTCACGTGCTGGGAGCTCGCCGAGCTATTAGCGGCGGTCACCGGCAACCGAAGTTCTAACCGCTGATCTAACGTCCATCGGACAGACGCTTGACCGTAGGCATGCTGAACCTGACGGCCGAAGACAGCGCCAAGGCTCCGAGGCGGACCAGCAATGCCTTGATGCTGTCCGAGCGATGCTGGCGGGACCGTTCGACCAACCTCTCCAATCTAAGGTCAGGGGATTGCGTGCCTTGTGAGGTGCGTGTGACATGAGTTTGTTCATCAGTCTTGTATATCAGCAGTCCTATGGGACGTTCGCTACCGGCGAGCGGCACTATGATTTCAATCTGGAGTACGAAACGCGATTAGCCCTGGCGCTCGCTTACTGTTGCATTGGGGAGCGGCGGTATCAGTTGGCGGGTGTCGCATTAATCCGGCTTCGAGCTTGCCGCAAACGATTAATCCTCATCTTGTGCACGACACCAGTTCATGTGTCGGACCACCGAGGTTCCGACGCTTTGAGCCACGCCGGAAGCGTTTCGTATGCCGTCGCTGCTGGATGCTCGGTGCTTCGCTGAATAAGAGCAGTGACTGCTTGGCTCAAAGCAGTCAGGCGTACGTTCAAGTACGTCAGCGCTGGTCAGCCAATTCGTGACGGGGAAGGCGTAGCGCTCGAGCTAGGCCTCGGAGAGGATGCTTTATGTCTGGGCCGCCGCCGGCTCCTGCACGAAAGACATCGACCTTTGGGTTGCCGCCGCTTCCGCCATCAGCAGCCGGCGGAATGTGGCGATGCGCGGCCGATCGACTGCCTCGGGCAGCTCGAGCAGGTAATAGGAGAATGTTGTCGGTGCCGCCATCGCCAGCGGGCATACCAAGGCGCCGGTCGCTACGAGGTCCGCTACCAGGCTGGCGCGTGCCAGCGCCACGCCGAGACCAAGCAGCGCAGCATCGATCATCATGCTGGCGTCGCTGAAACGCTGGCCGGTATGGCAGGGAATGTCGGGCCTGCCAAAATGATCGAGCCAGGCGCGCCAATGATTGTCCGTCGAGCTGTCGTGCAGCAAGGGCAACGTGAACAGCGAATTGATACTGTCGATCGCCCCGTGCCGTTCGAGCAGCTTTGGTGCGCATACGGGCAATACGCAATCGCTCATCAACTGCGTCACCGCGTAGCTGAGAGTAGGCCTGCGACCGAAGCGGATCGCCAAGTCAATCCCCTCCGACCGTAAATCAAGCGGGCGCGGGTCAGCAATAACCTGCACGTCAATGTCCGGATGGTGCCTGCGGATGCGCGGCAGGCGAGGGATGAGCCAGCGCGTGGCGACGGACGGCAGCATCGTGACCTTCAGCGGTCTCTTGTCACCGGTGAACGTAAGTTCATTGATGCTGCTATCGATCTCGCCAATTGCTTCCTCGATCCTTGCTGCCAGCGCGCGCCCTTGTTGTGTCAGTTCAAGCCGGCGCGTAAGCCGGTTGAACAGTGCGAACCCAAGTTCTTCCTCGAGGGCACGGATGCGGTGGCTGATGGCACTTTGCGTGAGGTTCAGCTCGGACGCCGCCTCAGTGAAGCTCTGATGCCTCGCCGCGAGGGCAAAAATTCGCAATGCGTCGAGTGAAGGAGTGCGGGGCATGGTTCAGGCCAGGAACATGAAACAGACTCCTAGGCGGCTCTATGCAGAGGCATACCGACGGAGAGCATGAAAGTTTCTGTGCGAACTGACTTAGCAACTATCAGATTGCGGAAGGCAGAGATCTTCGCCAAGTCCTTTTGCTCCGGATGACCGAGCAGATAGTAGTTGTAGACAGTCGGAGCCGCGATTGGCCAAGGACATACCAGAGAGCCGTCGACGATATAACCGCCGACAAGGCTGACGCGCGCGAGGGCAATGCCTAGCCCAAGCATCGCAGCATTTATCAGCATGCCGGCATCGCTGAAGTGCAGGCCGGCATCGCAGACCAGATCGGGCCTGCCACAATAACTCAGCCAGGACTGCCAATCGCTGCCGCTGCCGTCGCCGACGGTTGTCGAATTGTGCAGCAGCGGCTTGGTGAGCAGAGCATCGAGACTTTCCAGAGGCCCATGGCGTTCGAGCAGATCTGGGGTGCACACTGGGATCACGCGGTCGCTCATCAGTTGCGTCGCGTGGTAGGCGGCTTCCGGGTTGGGGCCGAATCGAATCGCAAGGTCGATTCCCTCAGCACGCAGGTTCAGCACCCGCGGATCGGCGATGACCTGCACCTCGACTTCTGGATTGCGTTGGCGAATGCGTGCAAGGCGCGGGATCAGCCAATGCGACGCGACGGAGGGCAACATCGTCACTCTGAGCGGCGCGGCATCAGCCGCCTTGGAAACGTCGAGAAAGCCTCGATCGATTTTGCCAATTGCGCGGTCTACGCGGTGCGCCAGCACGCACCCTTGCTGCGTCAGCTCAAGCCGCCTCGTCAGGCGGTTGAAAAGCGGCAGGCCGAGTTCTTCCTCAAGGCCGCGAATGCGGTGGCTTACCGCGCTCTGGGTAAGGTTCAATTCGGACGCAGCCCTGGTGAAGCTCAGGTGCCGAGCGGCGACAACAAAGATGCGCAGTGCATCCAGCGATGGTGTACGAGTCATTTTGCTCACGCATACCGAAGTGACGCGGATCGTTGGGGAGGCCGGCGGCTTAATGCATGAAATTGGCTTGAGCGCAAGATGTGCGGCAGCCCCTTAGCCATCAGTCCAATTACCCGAAACCCGATGCCGTCGAAAGGCGGCACGCAAAGGACACTAATCTCTCACCACGCGTCTGACTGTGAGGCGCATCACAAAGACCTGGCCGGTCCTCAGCGGAAGTCTGTGGGATTGCGGATGCTCGATACATCCCGCCTGGGTCGACGCGGTTTCCGCAAAGCCCACGGTTTATTGCGCGATGCCATGAACGCGGCTCATCATTCGGATGAGGAATCATCCTTTGTGGCCGGAGATGTTCCGACCATTCTATCCGTTGCACACGGCGTTCCTACGGCTGAAGACGGGGGGTCAAACCCGGTTCAGTCGCGCGGGACGCCTGTTTCAATGGAACAGGACTACACCAATGGCGATTACCAGCAATTTCGACCCGATCACCGGCGTGCTGTCGGCAATCGGAACCGTCGGCAATGAGTCGGTCACCTTCAGCCGCGACGCGGCGGGTAATCTGCTGGTCAATGGCGGCGCCGCCCATATTGCCGGCGGCAAACCCACCGTCGCCAACACCAACCTGATCGAAGGATTTGGGCAGGGCGGCAATGACACGATTACAGTCAATGAAATCAACGGCGCGATGCCCGCGGCGGACCTGTTCGGCGGCGATGGCAACGACAAACTCACCGGCGGCTCAGGCAATGACGAGCTTTTCGGTGGCACCGGCAATGACACCCTGTTCGGCTTGGGTGGCAACGACCTGCTGTTTGGCGGTGACGGCAACGACACCCTGACCGGTGGCACGGGCAGCGATCAGGTGTTCGGCGAAGCCGGCGACGACACCATGATCTGGAACCCGGGCGACGGCAGCGACCTGTTCGAAGGCGGCGATGGCAACGATACGGCTCTCGTGAATGGCAGCAGTGGTTCCGACGGGTTTAATATTAGCGCCAATGGCACGCGCGTCCGGTTCGACGGGCTAGCCCCTTCGCCGTTCACGCTGGACATCGGTACCACTGAAAATCTGGTCCTGCACGCCGGCGGCGGAGACGACGTTATCACTGCCGGTAACGGCCTTGCCGCTCTGATCAACCTCACGCTCGACGGCGGCGACGGCAATGACACGATCACTGGCGGTGATGGCAACGACACGCTGATCGGCGGTGATGGCAACGATGTCGTCAACGGCGGCCGTGGCAACGACGCGGCACAGCTTGGCAACGGCGACGATACGTTCGTGTGGAACCCCGGCGACGGCAGCGACACCGTCAATGGTCAGGCAGGTTTTGATACGCTGCTGTTCAATGGCGCCAATATAGCTGAGAAGATAGATATCGCGGCGATCGGCACGCACGCGCAGTTCACCCGCGATGTCGCCAATATAAACATGGATCTCAGCAACATGGAACGCATCGCGTTCAATGCGCTGGGTGGTGCTGACACCATCACTGTCCACAACCTGGCGAGCACGACGGTGCAGCAGGTCGTTCTGGACCTGGCTTCGCCACCTGGCAGCGGTGTCGGTGACGGCTCCGCCGATACCGTGATCCTCGAGGGCAGGGCGGACACGGATCATATCACCGTCACGGGCAGCGGCGCACAGGTATCGGTCAACGGCCTCCCCGCACAGGTGACAATCAATGGTACCGAAGGAGCCAACGACTCACTCGTCATCGATGGACTGGGCGGCAACGACACAGTCGATGCCTCGGCGCTCACTGCTGGCGTGGTGAAACTGACGGTCGACGGTGGCGACGGCAACGACACCATCATCGGCAGCGCCGGGGACGACTTGCTGATCGGTGGCGCCGGCAACGATGCCATTACAGGCGGCCGCGGCAACGACGTCGCGTTCCTGGGAGATGGCACTGACAAATTCACCTGGAACCCGGGCGACGGCAGCGACATTGTGGAAGGCCAAGCCGGCACCGACACGTTGGTGTTCAATGGTTCCAACGTCGGCGAGAACATGGACATCGCCGCCAACGGCACGCGCGTGCGCTTGTTCCGCGATGTTGGCAACATCACCATGGACCTCAACGGCGTCGAGCATATCCAGCTTGCAGCCGAGGGTGGCGCGGATACCATCACGGTCAACGACCTGACCGGCACTGACACCAACCTGGTTGCGATCGATCTCGCCGCGGCGGGTACAACGACCGGCGACGGTAGCGCCGATCAGGTCGTCGTCAACGGCACGCAGAGTGACGACACGATCAAACTAAGCAGCAGCGGCGGCGTGTTTACCGTAAGCGGATTGGCCGCGAAGGTGACCATCGCCCATGCCGATGCCGCCGGTGATACGCTCACCATCAACGGACTTGGCGGCAACGACCACATCGACGCGTCCGCTCTGCCCGCCAACGCTATCAACCTCATCCTGAACGGTGGTGACGGTGATGACACGATCACCGGCAGTGCCGGCAACGACACGGTTATCGGCGGTCGTGGCAACGATGTGGCGCTGCTGGGCAAAGGCGACGACACGTTCGTGTGGAATCCCGGCGATGGCAGCGACACGGTGGATGGCCAGACCGGCACCGACACGCTGCTGTTCAACGGCGCCAACGTCAGCGAGAACATCAACATTTCGGCCGTCGGATCGCATGTGCAGTTTTTCCGTGACGTGGCCAACATCACGATGGATCTGCATGGTATCGAGCACGTGCAGTTCAATGCGCTGGGTGGCGCCGATACCATCACGGTGAACGACCTAACAGGGACCGATGTCAATCAGGTGGGTGTTGATCTTGGCGGTGTGCCGGGCGGCTCGGTCGGCGATGGTCAGGTGGATACCATCATCATCAACGGGACGGCAGGCAACGACACAATCACTGTTGCGGAGAGCAACGGTGTCGTCACGGTAACCGGGCTGGCCAGCACGGTGACGATCACCAACTTCGAGTTCTACGGACCGTCTTGTCATCAATGGGCTGGGCGGGGATGACGTCATCAACGCCTCGGGTCTGGGGACGGCGATGCAGCTCACCGCCAACGGCGGCGACGGTGCCGATGTTCTGGTCGGCACCGCGGGCAACGACGTATTAACCGGCGGTGCCGGCGACGACATACTGATTGGTAACGGCGGCCTTGATGTGCTCGACGGCGGACCCGGCCTTAACGTCATCATCCCGGGCAGCGCGCCCGTGCCCCCGCACAGCGGATCAGCAATTGCGGCGGCGTCTGCAACGACACCGGGCCAGTACGACGGCACCGGCGGCAATGATCAGATCAGTGCCACGATGTCGAACGGCAGGCTGCAGATTTCTGGCCTGGCGTCGCCGGTCAGCGTCGACCCCGCCGCTTCGGGTGACACGATCACACTCAACGGGCTCGCCGGTGACGATGTAATCGACGCATCCGCTGCATCGGCGCCACCCGCTATGCGGTTCATCCTCAATGGCGGCGACGGCAACGACGTGCTGCACGGTGGGCAGAGCGATGACATGCTGACCGGTGGGAGCGGTGCCGATCGTTTCGCTTTCTCCGGGAGCAATGGCACGGACACGATCGCCGACTTCCAGGCTGGCGTGGACACAATCGATATCAGTGGCTACGGCGCGGCGCTTGCCAGTTTCGGCGATCTGGCAGGCCAGATCACTCAAGTCGGTGCAAATGTTCAAATCGATCTGGGTGCGAAGGCTGCCGGAGCTGGAACGATCGTGCTGCACAACACGCAGTTGGCGGCGATAAGCGCGACCGACTTTTCGTTCGCCTGACCCGGGCGGGCGCAAGAGGAGGGCGGCGCAATGCCACCCTTGCGCCACAACGGGCCGCTGAAAAAGCTCAGATTTTGCTGGCTTTGAGAGCGGCCCCGCGGGCGTTCCACCCTTGATCCGCTAATGCCGGAAGTTGCCAAACGCCGAGAGGCCCCTCCCCAAGAAATGCGTGCCACATCGGCGATTTGAGCAACTTCAGGTTGTTGAAGACCGCCAAACAATCCCTCATCAGAGCGCTCAAAAGGGCTTCAACTCGGTTGATTGGTTAATTGATTGGAATAATGCAGATAATTGAGTGCGCTGGACCCAGCGCACGTCAACCGAAGCGAGCAACTACGCCGAGGGAAATTGTTGCGCGCTCGACCATTGGAATCCTGGCGGCCAGGTCACGCGGACAGCAGCGCACCCGCAGCGGCGCGCATTAGTCGTCCAGGAAGCTCCGCAGTTTCCGGCTACGGCTCGGATGCTTCAGCTTGCGCAGCGCCTTCGCCTCGATCTGCCGGATGCGCTCGCGCGTTACGTTGAACTGCTGGCCGACTTCCTCGAGCGTGTGGTCGGTGTTCATGCCGATACCGAACCGCATGCGCAGCACACGCTCCTCGCGCGGTGTGAGCGACGACAGCACGCGCGTGGTGGCCTCGCGCAGGTTGGCCTGGATCGCCGCGTCGAGCGGGATGACCGCTGCCTTGTCCTCGATGAAGTCGCCGAGATGGCTGTCTTCCTCATCACCGATCGGCGTTTCCAGGCTGATCGGCTCCTTGGCGATCTTCAGGTACTTTGCGCACCTTCTCCAGCGGCATGCCGAGCTTCTCGGCAAGCTCCTCGGGTGCCGGCTCGCGGCCGATCTCGTGCAGCATCTGTCGCGACGTGCGCACCAGCTTGTTGATCGTCTCGATCATGTGCACCGGAATGCGGATGGTGCGCGCCTGATCGGCAATGCTGCGGGTGATCGCCTGGCGGATCCACCACGTCGCATAGGTGCTGAACTTGTAGCCGCGGCGATATTCGAACTTATCGACCGCCTTCATCAGGCCGATATTGCCTTCCTGGATCAGGTCCAGGAATTGCAGCCCCCGGTTGGTGTATTTCTTCGCGATCGAGATCACGAGGCGCAGGTTCGCCTCAATCATCTCTTTCTTCGCCCGGGCACTGTCGCGCTCGCCGCGGCTGACGGTCGCATACACGCGGCGGAATTCGCTGATCGGCAGGCTGGCATCGTTGGCAACCGCGGCGATCTGCCCGCGCACATTGTTAATATCGTTGGTGTGCTTCGCGACAAAGGGCCTCCAGCCTTTGGCCGGAAGCTTGGAGACCTTCTCCACCCAATTGGGATCCAACTCCTGGCCACGATAGTTCTTCAGGAATTCCTCGCGCGGCACCTTGCAGGATTCGGCGGTGCGCAGCAGCTGGCCTTCCAGCGCCGTCAGCCGCTGATTGAGCTGCTTGAGCTGGGTGACCAGCTCTTCGATCCGGTTGTTGTGCAGCCGGACCTGTTCAACTTTGCCGACCAGCTCCTCGCGTTGGCGCTCGTAATTCTTTTCCGAGCGGACGGTGACTTCCTCGCCGCTCGTCATCGTTTCGAGCCGGCGGTTCTGCACCTTGTTGAGCTTCTTGTAGAGCGCCTCGATCTCCTCGAACGTCGCCAGCACCTCGGGCTTCAGTTTTTCTTCCAACGCGGACAGCGAGATGCCCGGGCCTTCACCCTCCTCATCGCCGTCCAAGTCGTCGCCGCCGTCCATCGGCTCAGCGGCGCCATTGCCGCTGCCATTTGTGGCTTCGGCCGGCACGCCGCCTTCGACGCCCGGCGCGCCGGCGCCCTGGGTCGCTTCGAGGTCAATGATGTCGCGCAGCAGCATCCGCCCGGCCTTGAGCTGGTCGTGCCAGGAGATGATCGCCTTGAAGGTCAGCGGGCTCTCGCAGAGGCCGCCGATCATCATGTCGCGGCCAGCCTCGATGCGCTTGGCGATGGCAATCTCGCCCTCGCGGGACAGCAGCTCCACGCTGCCCATCTCGCGCAGATACATCCGGACCGGATCGTCGGTGCGGCCGAGGCTCGCCTCATCGACGTTGCCCGTCTGCTCCTCTTCCTCGGCCTCGTCCGACTTTTCGACCTTGACGACAGGCGCTTCGCCGTCCTCGGTCTCTTCACTCTCGACGACCTGGATGCCCATTTCGGAGAAATTGGCCATCACGTCTTCGATCTGCTCGGAGCTGTTCTGGTCCGGAGGCAGGATCGCGTTGAGTTCGTCGAAGGTGATGTAGCCGCGCTCCTTGCCCCGCGCGATCAGCCGCTTGACAGCGGCGGTCTGCACATCGAGCAGGGTGGTCTCGACGTCCTGTTCGGCGGTCACGGTATCAGCGGCGACAGCAGGCTTCGTGGCCATCGTTCAGCAAACTCCTAACTCAATCGTTCCGGTTCAAGCCGCGAGGTCCACCCCATCGGGCTCGCCGCTGTTCACCTTGTTCAATGCGGCCGTCAGCGCGATCAGGCGGCTCTGGTTCTGTAGTGTCAGTTCCTGCGCGTAGGCGGCCTTGGCTAAAGCAATTTCCTCGACCAATCGCTGCACGTTCAGGAATCCGAAGATATGCCACCATCCCGCCTCGGCCTCCGCCGGCATTGCCGCCGGTGACGCGCAGGCTGGAAGCGGTACGGGCACCGTCGCCAGAACCTGGTCAGCCTCAGCTTGCAATCCAGATTGCGTGAGGTGGGACATCAATGCCGATGAGTTAAGGATTTCGGCCATTTCCGCCCATTCGATGAGTTCGCTGCGCAACACTGCGAGCGGTGCAGGCAGGTCAAGGCCTACATAGGCATGCTCGACGTCGCGCAGCAGCATGGGGTGGCGCAGCAGGATGGCGGTGAGGATGCGGGCGCGTTCGTTGGCGACCGAGGTTGCCGCCAGTGCGGATCGCGGCACGGAGCGCGTTACTGGAGCCCGCTTTCCGCTGGTGCGGCCGGCGAAGAACCGATCCAATAGCGTCCGCCTGTATTCCGAGGCGAGCGTTTTGTCGGGTATCCGCCGTGCGGCGGCTTCCAGCCGGGTACGGAAAGCCGCTCGCTGTTCCGGCGTCGCTTCACCACCGGCATCCCGTATGAGATCGAACAGGGCGCTGGCCAACGGCGTTGCGGCGTCCAAAACGCCGCGGATCCCATCGCTGCCCTGCCGGCGCACCAGCGTGTCGGGATCCTCACCCGCCGGCAGCCGCGCCAGACGCAGGCTGCGGTCAGGCGCCAGGAGAGGCAGGGCCATTTCAGCGGCCCGCGCGGCTGCCCGGCCGCCTGCGGCGTCGCCGTCGAAACACAGGATCGGTGCCGGCGCGAGCCGCCACAGCTCTTCGAGCTGCTCCTCGGTGAGCGCCGTGCCAAGCGGAGCAACAGCGCCGCCAATTCCGGCCTGCGCCAGGGCGATCACGTCCATATAGCCTTCAACAACCACCAGCGATGCGCCGCCGCGCACGGCCTCGCGTGCGACGTCCAGGCCGTAAAGTGTGCGGCGCTTCGAGAACAATGCGGTTTCCGGTCCGTTGACATATTTCGGCTGGCCGTCGCCAAGGATGCGCCCGCCGAAGCTGATGGCCCTGCCGCGGCGATCACGGATCGGAAACATCACGCGATTGAAGAACAGGTCGAACGTCCGGCCGGTTTCATCATCGAGCCGCATCAGCCCGCATTCGAGCAGCTGCTCCGCCGTTATGCCCTCGCGTCCAAGGTCCGCCAGCAACGCGCCACGGCCGTCGCCGGTCCAGCCAAGGCCGAAGCGGCGTATAGTCTCCTCTGACAGGCCGCGTCCGAACAGATAGCCAAGGGCGTGCCGCCCTTCAGGCAGGAACAGCCGCCGCTGATAGCTGGCCTGGGCCGCCTCCAGGACCCCGCCGAGGTCAAGCCGCCTGCGTTCCGCTTCGGCCGCCTCAGGAGAGGGCTTTGGCACGTCGAGGCCGGCCTCGGCGGCGAGCCGTTCCACCGCTTCCATGAAGCCTGCGCCCTCGCTCTGCATGACGAAGCCAATGGCATCGCCGTGCGCGCCGCAGCCGAAGCAGTGATAGTGGCCGTCATCATAGACATAGAAGCTGGGGGTTTTCTCGCCGTGGAAGGGGCAGCAACCCTTCATCTGCCGACCGGAGCGGGCGAGGCGGATTTTCCGCCCGACGACGGAGGCCAGCGGAACGCGGGCGCGAAGCTCGTCCATGAAGGCGACGGGGAGGGCCATCAGCTACCCAACCGCGCCTTCACCATCGGGCCTGCCTTGCCCATGTCCAATGTCGCCGGGTGCTTCGCGCGTAACGCCGCCATCACCTTGCCCATGTCCTTGATGTTGGCGGCGCCCGTGTCGGTAATCGCTGCCACGACGGCTGCCTGCATCGCCGCATCGTCCATCTGCTGTGGCAGGAATGTCTCGATCACCTTGATCTCGGCCTCCTCCTTGTCCACGAGGTCCTGCCGGTGCCCTTGCCGGTAGAGCTCCACCGACTCCCTCCGGGACTTCACCATGCCGCGCAGCGCGCCGACGACTTCCTCGTCCGGCACGCGATCGATGCCCTTCGGGCGCGCGGCGATGTCCACGTCCTTCAACCGAGCCAGTATCATCCGCAAGGTCGAGGTGCGAGCCGTGTCGCCGGCCTTCATCGATATCTTCAGCTGGTCAGTGAATTGCTCGCGCAACCCCATGGCATCGCTCCGCTTCGAAAAAACACCCTCTACTATATGCGCAGTGCGCTGCCGTGACGGTGGACAAAATTTCCTTCGGCTGAAGGGCGCAGGTTGTGTTGGGAAATGATTTCCCATAAATTGTCAGCATGCCCCAGAGTGTGGATTTCATCATCGACCGGCTAGGCGGCGCCGAGGCTGCGGCACGGCTCACCGGCGTCGGCACCGAAGCTGTTCGCAAGTGGCGACAGTCCGGCGCGATCCCATCACGGCACTGGACCGCGGTGATCTCTGCCACCGGACTGGCGCTCGAGGATCTGCCCGGGGCCGCGCTGGCGTCCGAACCAGATGCACCACCCGCTGGCGCGACTGCGGTCTTGGCGCTGGCGGACGGCTCGCTGTTCTGGGGGCGCGGCTTCGGTGCCCATACCATGGAATCTGCCTCAGTTGGCGAGGTCTGCTTCAATACCGGCATGAGCGGCTACCAGGAAACGCTGACCGACCCATCCTATGCCGGACAGATCATTACCTTCACCTTCCCGCATATCGGCAATGTCGGCACCAATGGTGAGGACATCGAGGCAGCCACGATTGCGGCGCGCGGACTGGTGGTGAAGCAGGACGTCACCGAGCCGTCCAGCTGGCGGGCGGTGCAGCATCTGGACGCCTGGCTGCATGCACGCGGGATCGCGGGCATGGCAGGCGTGGATACACGGGCACTGACGGTTCGGATCCGCGACGGCGGCGCTCCAACTGGCGTGCTGGCTTTCCCGGCAGATGGCCGGTTCGACCTGGCGGCGCTGCGGGCGCAGGCGAAAGCCTGGCCAGGCCTGGAAGGCATGGACCTCGCGAAGGAAGTGTCGTGCCGGCAATCCTATGAGTGGAGCGAAACGCAGTGGGCGTGGCCTGATGGAGTGGGCCGGCAGGCGGCTCCGAAGCATCACGTGGTGGCGGTTGATTATGGGGCGAAGCGCAACATCCTGCGCTGTCTGGCATCCGCTGGTTGCCGGGTGACGGTGGTGCCGGCGACTGCCACCGCGGAGGAGATCCTGCAACGCGAGCCGGACGGTGTGTTCCTGTCAAATGGGCCTGGTGATCCCGCCGCGACGGGCGAGTATGCGGTGCCGGCGATCCGCGGCGTGCTCGATGCTGGCGTCCCGGTGTTTGGCATCTGCCTGGGCCATCAGCTGCTGGCGCTGGCCCTGGGGGCGAAGACCTACAAGCTGGAGCGCGGGCATCGCGGAGCCAACCAGCCGGTAAAGGACCTGACCACGGGGCGGGTGGAGATCACCAGTCAGAACCATGGTTTCGCGGTGGATGCGGAGACGCTGCCACCCGCAGTGAAGGTGACGCATATATCGCTGTTCGACGGGTCCAATGAGGGCCTGGCCTGCGCCGATCGGCCGGCTTTTTCCGTGCAATACCATCCGGAGGCGAGCCCTGGTCCGAGTGACAGCCATCATCTGTTCGGACGCTTCGTCGAGATGATCGAGCAGCACGCCGCATGAGATCTCTGTTGCTGAGCACCGCGTTCGGTCATGTCATCCGCGAGCCGAATATCGAGGCCGGGTTCGAGCGCTTCCGCGCAATCACCTGCTGTGGCGATTACGATGGGTTCCGCGATACGGTTGCCGCTTGCGTGCGCGATGGGCTGGTTCGTGAACCGGTGCGACTGCCGGAGGGCGCGCTGCAATGCCATTGGCATCTGGAGCTGACACCGAAGGGCGTCGAAGCGGCGCGCGCGCTATGTCTCCACTCTCCCGCAGTGGAGGGGAACGAGGCGGCATGGGACGTGGGCGAAACCCCCTCCCAACCGTACCCGCGCAGCGGGAGAGGGGAAAGTTAAGCCATGCCCAAGCGCACTGACATCAAGTCCATCATGATCATCGGCGCTGGGCCTATCGTCATCGGACAGGCATGTGAGTTCGACTATTCGGGTGCGCAGGCATGCAAGGCGTTGCGCGCCGAGGGCTATCGCGTGGTGTTGGTGAATTCCAACCCGGCCACCATCATGACCGATCCGGGCCTGGCCGATGCAACGTATGTTGAGCCAATCACGCCGGACATCGTCGAACGGATCATTGCGCGCGAGAAGCCGGATGCACTGCTGCCGACGATGGGCGGACAGACCGCGCTCAACACGGCGATGCAGCTTGCGCGCAACGGTGCGTTGGAGAGGCACAATGTCGAACTCATCGGCGCGCGTGCCGAGGTCATCGACCGCGCGGAAGATCGGCTGAAGTTCCGCGACGCGATGGCAGCCGTCGGCATCGAATCGCCGAACAGCGCCATCGCGCATTCGATCGACGAAGCGCGTGCCGCATTGGCGATCATCGGGTTGCCGGCGGTGATCCGTCCCAGCTTCACACTGGGCGGCACCGGTGGCGGCATCGCGTACAACCGCGAGGAATTCGAACAGATCGTCACAGGCGGACTGGAAGCCTCGCCGACGACCGAAGTGCTGATCGAGGAATTGGTGCTCGGGTGGAAGGAGTTCGAAATGGAAGTGGTCCGCGACCGCGCGGACAACTGCATCATCATTTGCTCGATTGAGAACGTCGATCCGATGGGCGTGCATACGGGAGATTCCGTGACGGTCGCGCCGGCGCTGACGCTGACCGACAAAGAATATCAGCGGATGCGTGATGCCTCGATCACCTGCCTGCGTGCGATCGGTGTTGATACCGGCGGCTCAAACGTGCAGTTCGCGGTGAACCCGGCGGACGGCCGCATGGTCATCATCGAGATGAACCCGCGGGTGTCGCGGTCATCCGCACTGGCATCGAAGGCCACGGGGTTCCCGATCGCCAAGGTCGCCGCGAAGCTTGCTGTCGGCTATACGCTCGATGAGCTGGCGAACGACATCACGCGTGTCACGCCGGCGAGTTTCGAGCCGACGATTGACTATGTCGTGGTGAAGATTCCACGGTTCACGTTCGAGAAGTTTCCGGGCACGCCGGCTCTGCTCACCACCTCGATGAAGTCAGTCGGCGAGGCGATGGCGATCGGCCGCAGTTTCGCCGAGGCGTTGCAGAAGGGCCTGCGCAGCACGGAGACCGGCTTGTCGGGGCTCGACGAAATCGAGCCGCCCGGCGATGGCGGACCGGATGCGTTCCGTGCCGCGCTGTCGACACCGCGGCCCGACCGCCTGCTGGTGGCCGCGCAGGCGTTGCGCGTCGGGCTGTCTGTTGAGGACATCCACGATGCATGCAAGTTCGATCCGTGGTTCCTGCGCGAACTGGAGCGCATCGTCGACGCCGAGCGCTCGATCGCGGCGTCCGGTCTGCCATATGAATCAGGAGCGCTGCGCAGGATCAAGGCGCTGGGTTTTTCCGATCACCGGCTGGCGCAGTTGGCGGGTATGAAGGACGATGCGGTGGTAGCTTTGCGGGCGCGGCTCGATGTCCACCCGGTCTACAAACGTATCGACACCTGCGCCGCGGAGTTCGCCTCGGCCACGCCGTATATGTATTCGACCTATGAAGGCGGCTACGGGACACCGGTATGCGAAGCGGACCCGAGCGACCGGTGCAAGGTCATCATCCTGGGTGGCGGTCCGAACCGCATCGGCCAGGGGATCGAGTTCGACTATTGCTGCGTGCACGCCGCGTACGCGCTGAAGGATGCCGGGTTCGAGACCATCATGGTCAACTGCAATCCGGAGACAGTCAGCACCGACTACGACACGTCCGATCGGCTGTACTTCGAACCCCTGACGGCCGAGGATGTGATCGCACTCGTGCGGCGCGAGGAGAGTCGCGGCACGCTGCTGGGCTGCATCGTGCAATACGGCGGCCAGACACCGCTGAAACTGTCGCAGGCGCTGGCGCACGAGCGGATTCCGATTCTGGGCACCAGCGCCGACGCGATCGACATCGCTGAGGACCGCGAGCGTTTTCAAGGTCTGCTGCGGCGCCTCGGGCTGCGGCAGCCGGAGAACGGTATCGCGCGTTCGGCTGAGGAGGCCGAAGCGATCGCCGATCGTATCGGCTATCCGGTGGTGATCCGGCCGAGCTATGTGCTGGGCGGACGCGCGATGGAAATCGTCTATGACCGGGCCGGGCTGCATCGCTACATGCGGGAGGCGGTGCGGGTTTCCGGCGACAATCCGGTGCTGATCGACCGTTATCTGAACGACGCGATCGAAGTGGATGTCGATTGCATCGCCGACAACGAGACAGTCTATGTCGCTGGTGTCATGGAGCACATCGAGGAAGCCGGCATCCATTCCGGCGACAGTGCATGCTCGCTGCCGCCGTACACGCTGGCGCCCGCTACGGTCACTGAACTCAAGGCCGAGACCGAGGCAATGGCGAAGGCGCTTGGCGTCGTCGGCCTGATGAATGTGCAGTACGCAATCAAGGACGATGTCATATACGTGCTTGAGGTTAACCCCCGTGCATCGCGCACCGTGCCGTTCGTCGCCAAGGCGACCGGGGTTGCGGTGGCCAAGGTCGGTGCGCGGGTCATGGCGGGCGCTCGCCTGGCGGATTTCCAGCTCGACGACATGGGGGTCGCGCCGCATGTCGCGGTGAAGGAGGCGGTGTTCCCGTTCGCACGCTTTCCCAATGTGGACACCATTCTCGGGCCGGAAATGAAGTCGACCGGCGAGGCGATGGGCATCGATGTCAGCTTCGAGCGCGCCTTCGCAAAGTCCCAGCTTGGCGCCAGCGTTATTCTGCCGGAATCCGGCACGGTGTTCGTCTCCGTGAAGGACGCCGACAAGCGCGCGCTGCCGGCGCTGGCACGCCGCCTGACCGAGATGGGCTTCGCGTTGCTGGCCACGCGTGGCACCGCCGCACGCATCCGTGACGCCGGGTTGACTGTCACGGTCGTCAACAAGGTGCTGGAGGGCCGGCCGCATTGCGTCGACGCGATCCGGTCCGGCGACGTGCAGTTGGTGATCAACACCGCATCAACACCGCAGTCCGTCGCTGACAGCTTCGCGATCCGCCGCAGCGCACTGACGCACGGCGTCCCCCACTATACCACGATGGCGGGCGCCAGGGCTGCCGTCCATGCCATTGCCGCCCTGAAATCGGGAGCGCTTGAAGTTGCGCCGCTCCAGTCCTATTTTCGCGGTTCGTTCTGAAACCATCGTCGCGGCCAGGCGAGGGCCTGCCGCGGCGCTTGCGCTTGGCTGATTTCCTAAGGACGGAGTGACGTGCAGAAGTTCCCGATGACCGCCCCTGGGCTACAGCGGTTGACTGACGAGCTTCGCCAACTCAAGGCGGAAGAGCGTCCGTCGATCATTCGCCAGATCGCGGAAGCGCGTTCGCATGGCGATCTGTCCGAGAACGCCGAATATCACGCCGCACGAGAACGCCAGTCCTTCATCGAAGGCCGGATCGCCGAACTGGAGGAAATCGTCTCCGCGGTGGAAGTGATCGACCCCTCGTCGCTGTCCGGCGAACACATCATGTTCGGCGCGCATGTGTGGCTGGTCGAAGAGGAGACCGAGAAGGAATCAGCCTATCAAATCGTCGGGGTGCATGAGGCCGACATCAAGGGCGGCAAGCTGTCGATTTCATCGCCGCTGGCCAAGGCGCTCATCGGCAAGAAGGTCGGCGACACCGTGTCGGTGCCGGCACCTGGCGGCGATCGTTCGTACGAGATCCTCGGCATCAAGTTCATCTGACGTGCTGCGCCTCTCGGATGTAGAGGCGGCGGCGGAGCGGATCGCCGGGCGCGTGCTGCGCACCCCGGCGATGCCAAGCGATGCGGTATCGCGGGCGTCCGGCGCCGAGGTGGTGTTGAAACTCGACAATCTGCAGGTTGTGGGTGCGTTCAAGGAACGCGGCGCGGCCAATCGCCTGGCGTTGCTGAGTGACCGCGAGCGCGAACGCGGCGTGATCGCGATGTCGGCGGGCAACCACGCCCAGGCAGTGGCGCGGCACGCGCGCCTGAGCAATGTAAGCGCCACCATCGTGATGCCGAAATTCACGCCGGCCACCAAGGTAACGCGCACCGCCTCATGGGGTGCCGACATCGTGCTGCGTGGCGAGACGCTGGCTGAAGCGGCGGAGCATGCCGAGGCGCTCGCAGCCGAGCGGGGCTTCGTATTCGTGCACCCCTACAATGATCTCGGGGTGATCGCCGGACAGGGGACGTTGGCCTTGGAACTGCTGCAGGACGTGCCTGATTTGGACGTCCTGGTGATACCGGTCGGCGGCGGCGGCCTGCTGGCCGGATGTGCGGTTGCGGCAACTGCGATGAAGCCTGACATCAAGGTGTATGGTGTCGAGGTTGCCGCCTATTCCGCCATGGCGCAGCGTCTGGCGGGCGAGACGGTTTCAGTGGGCGGACCAACCATCGCCGAAGGGATCGCCGTGCGCGATATCGGCGAACAGCCGCTGGCGATCATCCGCGAGCTGGGTGTCGAAGTGCTGGTAGTGCCGGAGCACACGATCGAGGAGGCCATCGGTCTGCTGGTAGAGGGCGCTAAGGTAGTTGCCGAAGGCGCGGGCGCCGCGGGCGTTGCGGCGCTGCTCGCCTATACCGAGCATTTCCGCGACAAGCGTGTAGGGGTCGCTATCACTGGCGGCAACATCGACGCACGCATCCTGTCGAACGTGCTGCTGCGCAACCTGCTGCGTGATGGCCGGCTGCTGCGTCTGCATCTGCAAATCCCGGATCGGCCCGGCGTGCTGGCTGACATTGCCGGCAAGATCGGCGGTACCGGCGGCAATATCATCGAAGTGTCGCACCAACGGTTGTTCGCCGCATCCTCGGTGCAGGCGGCGGAACTGGAGGTGATGGTGGAGGCGCGCGACCCGGCGCATGCCGATGTGATATTGGAGTCGCTGGAGAAATCGTACATCGTGCGGCGCGTGTAGCCAGTCGAATTCGCAGGAGATCCGCGATGGAAATCACCCCAAGCGGCCAGTCACTCGGTGCAAGCATCACCGGTGTCGATCTCGCACAGCCTTTGTCGGATGGGGATTTCCGCAGCGTTCTGCGCGCATTGGGCGAGCACGGCGTGCTGTGTTTCCCGCGGCAGACGATGAGCACGGATCAGCTCTCGGCATTTGGCAGCCGGTTTGGCGAGCTCGAGATCAATGTCGCCAACGCTTACCACGAGCCCAATCATCCCGAGATGATGATCCTGTCCAACATGAAGAAGGATGGGAAGCAGATCGGGGCGAACGACGCCGGCCAGGGATGGCACACCGACATGTCGTACAGCCGCGATATAGCGCTGGCCAATATCCTGCACGCACAGCACGTGCCATTGCGCAATGGCAAGCCGCTTGGTGAGACGCAGTTCCGCAACATGCATGCGGCTTACGAGGACTTGCCGGATGCGATGAAGCACAAGCTTGAGGGACGCACGGCGACGCACGATTTCGCGAAGTTCTGGGACATGATGGTCGCGAAGCCGGGTTCCACGCGGAAGCCGTTGACGCCGGAGCAGCGGGCAAAGAAGCCGCCGGTATCGCAGCCGCTATTCCGCCGCCATCCGATTACCGGGAAGCTCGTGCTGTACGCGAATGTCGGTTACGCGATGTTCATCGATGGCATGGATCCGCTGGAGAGTGGTCAGATCCTGGATTTCCTGTTCCGCCACCAGGAGCGGGCCGAGTATCTATATGCACACCATTGGAGCGTGGGTGACGTGCTGATGTGGGACAATATCGGCACGGTGCACAACGCGGTTGGTGACTACACCGCCGACGAACCGCGCTACATGCGGCGTGTGCAGGTCATGGCGACGCTGGACTACCCACGTCTGGTGCAATGACATGGCGGAATTCGCCGGCAAGCGTGTCGTCATCACCGGCGGGGCAGGCGGCATCGGTGTAGAGACAGCGCGCACCATGTTGGCACACGGCGCACATTGCGTGCTGGTGGATATCGACGAGCAACGGCTGGAACAGGCGAAGGCGACGCTGGGCACGGCTCGCATTGCCACCCTCCAGTCGTCGATTGACACGCCGGAGGCGTGTGCCGTTGCGCTGGATGCGGCTGGTGGGCCGGTCGGGGCGCTGATCCATCTCGCAGGACTGTTTGAGCGCGATCCGTTCGATCCAAATGACCACGGCGTTTGGAACCGCGCAATCGCAGCCAACCTGACCAACGCGTATGATCTCGCGGTGGCATTTGCCACACGCTACGACAAGCGGGACGGTCCGGCGCGCATCGTGCTGACCAGTTCAGTCGCATATCGCCGCGGCAGCGCGGGCTATCCACCCTATGCTGCCGCGAAGGCGGGGCTGATCGGGCTAACACGTTCGTTGGCGCGTCGGTTAGCACCTGACGTGCTGGTCAACGCCGTGGCGCCGGGGCTGATCGACACGCGCATGGCGGTGGACACCATCGCGGAACGCGGCGAAGCGTACAAGAACGAAATCCCGGTGAAGCGATTCGGCCATCCGGCTGAGGTGGCGTCGGTGATCCGCTTCCTGTGTTCGCACGATTCATCCTACGTGAATGGGCAGACCATCACGGTGGATGGCGGGATCACCAACGCCTGACTCATCCTGAAGACGTGGATGCCGATCGTTGCCAAGCATGATGGCCGTGCGGCGTTAAATCGCCATATAGCCGCCGTCGACATTGTAGGCCGCGCCGGTGACGAACGAGGCGCGGTCCGAGCACAGCCATACCACCATTTCGGCGATTTCCTCTGGCGTTCCCATGCGGCGGATCGGCACCTTTGACATGATATCCGCGCCGCGGCGCTGCATGACGTCCACGGTCATATTTGTCTCGATATAACCTGGGCACACTGCGTTCACACGGATCTTGTCGTCGGCGTATTCAATTGCGGCAGTCTTGGTTAGGCCGACGACGCCATGCTTGGCCGCAACATAAGCGGACGATGTTGGCAGCCCGATCAGGCCAGCAATCGATGCGGTGTTGACGATGGAGCCACCGCCCTGTGCGGCCATCTGGAGCAGCTCGTATTTCATGCAGAGCCAGACGCCTTTCAGGTTGACGCCGATCATGCGGTCGAACGAGGCCTCGGACCAGTCGGCGGTTTTCTTGCCTGAGGCATCAACCTGGAAGCCGGCGATGCCGGCGTTGTTGAACGCACAGTCAAGCCGGCCATAGGCGGCGACCACTGACTTTACTGTCGCCTCGACCAGCTTCGCGTCGGTGACGTCGCCGGTGAGCGACATTGCCTGACCGCCGGCCGCATTGATCAGCGACACCGTTTCTTTAGCGGTCTGTTCTGATGCGTCGGCTACCGCTACGCGCGCGCCTTCGCGCGAGCATGTCAGCGCTGTTGCGCGGCCGATACCGCCGCCGCCCCCGGTGATCAATACTGATTTGCCGTCGAGCAATCCCGCCATTTTTCCCTCCGTGGCAGCGTTTCTTCCCATTGCGTGGCAACAAGGCTAGCATGACTCGCTGCACCATGGACCATCCGGCGATGCGCGAGGAAATACTGGCCTACAAGCGCGAACGTATTCTCGAAGAAGCCGTGAAGCTGTTCTATGAGCGCGGCTTTACCGGTACGACGCTTGACGATATCGCGGCGGAACTCGGTGTTACCAAGCCGTTCATCTACACGCATTTCCGCAGCAAGACCGAATTGCTGGCGGCACTGTGCAGCCCGACGATTGAGTTGTCGTTGGAAGCCGTTTCGCGCGCCGCTAAGAGCGACGGGTCGCCGACGGACCGGCTGCGCCGAGCGATCGTAGATTTCACCCAGGTAGTGCTGTCGCGCCAAGCCAATATCGCCATCTACTTCCGTGAGGAGAAGAGCCTGGAGCCGGAGGCGCTGGCCGAGATCAACGCGCTGCGCAAGAAGTTCGACCGGGTCTTGTCCAACCTGCTGAGCGAGGGTGTTGCTGCCGGCGAATTCGACATCAAGGATGCTAACCTGGCGGCGCTTGCCATCGGTGGCATGATTTCCTGGGCGTATACCTGGCATCGTCCGGAAGGCCGTCTGGCATTGTCGGAGATGTGCGAACGGATGGCCGATCTGGCGCTGCAGATGGTGGGCGCGCGGAGCAAGGTCGTAGCGTAGCTTGGCGCCCGCGGTGTGAGCGAAAATGCTTCGTCGCCTGCGGCCTCTCGCAATGACACTTATGGCCACAGGGCTTTTTTCAGGGATGCCGCCATCATGTCCAGCGCCATGGTGCCGGCGCGGATAATCCGGCCTTGTCCGACGAACCCGTGCATCTGGTCGGAGAAGTGCAGGTGGATGACGCGGACGCCTTCGCGCTCCAGCCGTTCGGCGTAGGCGACTCCCTCGTCGCATAGCGGATCATAGCTGGCAGTCAGCACCAATGCGGGAGCGACGCCGGAAAGATCGGCGGCGCGCAGCGGCGAAGCGCGCCAGTCGGCGCGATCCTTTGGGCCGTGCAAGTAATGATCGATGAACCAGTCCATGGTCTTTGCGGTCAGCGGCACGCCGTCGGTGATGCGCTTGTACGATTCATGGGTCATGCCGAGGTCAGTCACCGGGTAGACCAGCAACTGGAATACCATCGGTGGCAAGTCGCCGTCGCGCGCCATCAGCGCGATCACTGCCGCCAGATTGCCGCCGGCCGAATCGCCGCCGACTGCGACGCGCTTGCGATCGATGCCGAGCGCATCGGATTGTGCGATGACCCACCCGGTCGCTGCCGCGCAATCATCCACTGCGGCTGGGAACTTGTATTCCGGCGCCATCCGGTAATCGACCGACACGACACGGCATTTCGCAGCGTTGGCGTAGTGCCGGCAGGCCACGTCGTGTGAATCGAGATCCCCAAGCAGCCAGCCGCCACCGTGATAGTACACCAATACAGGCAGCACATCGGTGGCGGTTGTTCCGATCGGGCGATAGGCCCGCAGCGGGATCGCGCCATGCGGACCGGGGCACGACAGATCGCGCACTTCCGCGACGTCCTGTGGGTCAGGTTGAGTCACGGTGCGTCCCGCGCTGAATTGCTGGCGCGCCTCATCAGGGGACAGCGTTTCCATCGGCGCGCGTCCCGCGGCGCGTATCATCGCCAGCAGCGTTTCGGCGTCCGGATCGAGTGACATGTGCGCGCTCCTTAGTTGGTCCAGCCGACGACTGCCGCGGCAACCTCGACAGGTTTATCCAGTTCAGCAAGATGTCCGGCGCCGGTGATCACCTGCGTCTCGGTGCGTCCGCTGATCTGTTTGGCGATCTTCGCAGCATAGCTGCGCGGCATGATCGCGTCTTTTTCGCCCCACAGCAGAAGGGTCGGTGCATTGATCAGACGCAGCCGCTTTTCCAGCTTCGTGTTGCCGAGCGGCCAAAAGACCCGGGCGGCGGCTTCGTTGGCGCGGGTTTGCTCGATGGGCCATTCGATGGAGTTGGCGCCTTCCGGGACGGCCTTCAGCGCTTTCCAGATTTCTCCGTCGGCGCACATCAATTCCGGCACTGCATCGGCGCGTTGTGCCCACGGATCAGTCGGCGGTTCGGCATCATCGAAGAGGCCAAAGGGGGCGACCAGCGCTAGACGCCTCACACTGGCCGGCCATAGCGCTGCGATTTCTGCTGCCATCGAAGCGCCGACAGAACTGCCGGCGAGATCAGCGCCTTCGAGTCCAGCCTTGGTCAAAATTTCGCGCACCGCCAACAGCCAGTCGAGATGGGTATCGAGTACGGAATGGCCGCGGTCACCGCCAGGGAAGCCCGGTAGCGACGGCACGATCACCGTGCGGGTTTTCGCCAACTCGTCAAGAAACGGCACCCAACGCGGCAGACCTCCGAAACCGGCAAGGAAACCGAGCTTCGGTCCGTTGCCCTTGCGCCAGATGCGGGTGGCAAATCCGTTGACGTCAATCGTCAACGTCTCATGATCGCTCACGTCAGGCTCCTGTCTTCATTCGGCGATGGCTTCGGACCCAGCCATCATTTGAAATGCGCTTGTCAGATCGAACAGCGTGTGGCGGATGTCGACCCAGACAGACGAACCCCCTCAGCTTCATTTCCCGCAACCTACCCATCAGTATGTGAATCGGGCGTTTGGTACGTCAACCGCCGGTCAGCGGCACGAATGCCACCGGCAGCACGCGGCGTTGCGTCACTTCGCCGGCGGAATTCCTTTTGAGCAGCTGCAGTTCCTGATCGCCGTGCGGCGCACCGACCGGGATAACCATTCTGCCGTTCGGGCCAAGCTGCTCGATCAACGTGGGTGGAATTCTGGGTGCAGCGGCGGTGACAATGATGGCGTCAAACGGGGCTTCTTCGGGCCAGCCAAGCACACCGTTACCGGTGCGAAGTGAAACGTTATGACAACCCTCGGCGGACAGTACCTCCGAGGCGCGCCGGGCCAGCTCGGGGATCACTTCGATCGAACAGACAGTGCCGACGAGTTGCGCGAGCACTGCGGCCTGATAGCCGGAGCCGGTGCCGATCTCCAGCACCTTGTCGTCCTGTTGCAGGTCGAGCAGCTCGGTCATCAGCGCCACGACGAACGGTTGCGAAATAGTCTGGGCGTGGCCGATCGGCAGCGGACGATTATCGTAGGCAGCGGACTGCGATTCTACAGGCACGAAGGCCTCGCGCCGGACCTTGGCGATCGCCGTCGCCACGCGTGATGACAGTGCTTCGCGGCCGGTCCAGCGCGTGGTGTCGCGCATTTCTGCCGCGATCTCCGCCATCAATGCAGCCTGTGCATCCATCGCATCCCTGTTGCTTTGCCTGGCCGCCCGCGGACGGTATAGCGTCGAGCCCAGCCAGTTGAGGAACCAACGCATGGATCATATTGCCCGCGCCCGCGCGCTCGCGCCATTGCTGGCCGCCGCGGCGCCGCGCATCGATGCAGCAAACGAACTGCCGCCCGATGTTCTCGACGCAATGCATGCGGCCGGCATGTTCCGCCTGCTGGTGCCGCGTTCAGTTGGCGGCGCCGAGCTGGACCCCGCGACGTATATACAATGCGTCGAGGCGATCGCCGGCGGCGATGCGTCCGTTGCCTGGTGCATGAACCAAGGCTCCGGTTGTTCGATGTCGGCGGGCTACCTGGAGCCGGGGGCCGCACGGGAGGTGTTCGGCGGTAAGCGTGACGTGCTGGCGTGGGGACAGGGACCAGGCGCAAAGGCGATCCGCGTCGATGGCGGCTGGCGGATCACCGGTAGCTGGTTCTTCGCCTCTGGCAGCCGGCATGCGACCTGGCTGGGCGCGCATTGTCCGTGTTTCGACGCGGACGGCACGCCGCAGCGCCATCCAGATGGCCGGCCGTGGGAACGCACCATGCTGCTGCGGCGCGAGACTGCGGCTATCAAAGATGTCTGGCAGGTTGTCGGCCTGCGTGGCACCGGCAGTGACACGTATTCCGTGCAGGACATGTTCGTTGACGACGCACATACCCTGACGCGTGACCGCGCGAAGGAGCGACGCGAGCCTGGGCTGATCTACAAGTTCGCGGCGATGCAGATCTATGCGTCGGGGTTTGCTTCGGTTGCGCTGGGCATCGCGCGAGCGGCGCTCGATGCATTTATCGATCTGGCGCGAGGCAAGACGCCGGCGCTGTCGCAAACGGCCTTGCGCGACAATGCCGTGGTGCAATCGTCCATAGGCATTGCCGATGCCAAACTGCACGCCGCGCGGGAATGGCTGCTGAAAGTGATGACCGAGACACAGGAGTCGGTGCGACTCACCGGCGAATTAACGCTGGATCAGCGCATCAAGATCCGCCAAGCGGCGACCTATGCGATCCATCAGTCGAAGGAAGTGGTGGATACCGCGTACCATGAGGCCGGGGCGACCGCGATCTTCGATAGCAATCCGTTCGAGCGGCGCTTCCGCGACGTGAATACGGTCACGCAGCAGGTGCAGGGACGACGGTCGCATTTCGAGACGGTCGGGCAACACCTGCTGGGCGGCCAGGCGCACCAGCGGTGGCTGTGACCCGATCGCGCCTAAGCGACCTCCGTCACGTCCATTTTCAGGCGCTCGATTTCGTCCCAATTTGGTGACACCCCGAGGCCGGGGCCATTGGGCACCGCGACTCGGCCGTTCCGCACCGGAATGTGTGGTGTGATCAGCTCGTGCGCCATGTTCTCGAGGCCGAAGTCGATAGCGCGCCGCACAGGTGCCAGTGCGGCGGCAACTTGCAGGTTCGCGGCCATTCCGAGGCCGCATTCGAATGCGCTGTGAATGGTGAGGTCGAAGCCGAACAGCGGCGCCACATCGCCAAGCTCCACCATGCTCTGGATGCCACCCCACATCACCAGGTCGGCCAGCACGACATCGACGCAAGGCTGATGCAGCATGGTGACCAAGTGATCGAAGTTGATCACACACATATTGGTGGCGAGCGGCGTTCGCATGCGCGAGCGAAGCTGCGCCATGCCGGGGATGCCGTGGATCGGGTCTTCGTAGTACTCCAGGTTGAGGTGCTCGAGCTGCTGGCAAAGCACGGTTGCCTGTGCCGGCGGATATGAGGCATTGGGATCCCAGCGCAGTTTCACATCGGGGCCAAGCGCCTCGCGCAGAGCGGTGAGGATGCGCACGTCCCATACCGGACTGGTGCCAGTGCATTTCATCTTGAATGCGGTGAAGCCTGGATCGCGATGCAGGTGCAGTGCGTGATCGACGATTTTCCGGACGCAGGCCGGATCGGCAAACAGGCGCGGCAGTTCTCGGCGATCTACAGGCTCGTCGAGCAGCAGCGCGGGAATATGCGCGACCGCTTCGAAGTCGCGCTGACCCTCGCCGCCGAGCATCTGCCATATCGGCATATTGAAATGGCGTCCGGCCCAATCGAACAGCGCCATATCGAGACCGGCGAGTGCCTGCCAATCGGCCAGCCCGTTGCGCGAGCCGACGGTGGGACCGCCCATCGCGTGGCGCAGGCGCTGGTGATCGAGCGGGTCCTGCCCGAGCAGTTTTTGTGCCATGCGTTGCGTGGCTTGGAGGACTTCGTCGGTGCCGTTGGTCTCGCCGAAGCCGCGCTGGCCATCGGCGGTTTCCAGCTCGACCACAATGCGTTCGGTGGTGCGGCGCATATACAGCGCGCTGACGTAGAGCTGCCGCATTGGCACTTTGACCCGATGCAGCATCACGCGGGTGATCTTGTGAGCCGACCCGTTTGGGAACGACACGGCGCTGGTCTCGGCGATCACCGGTTGGGTTGCCGCCGATAGGCGTGCAGCCAAGGGAGCGTCATTGAGCACGACCAATTCGACGCCGGTAAGGTCCGCCGCGACGGACCACATTCGCGCGGCCTGCACATCAGCGAGCTGCGCCGGATCGATCAGCAGCACTTGGACGTGGCCGTCGCGCATCGCCCGCGCAAGCACTTCCGGTGGGTGACGATGGGAGGAAATCGCCAGTGGCGGCGCGCCGTGCGCGAAGGCCGAACATGCGGCCGTCAATTCGCCGCATGGGTCGGCAATGTATGCCAACTTCAGTGCGCGGCCACGTTCGCGCAGCGGTTCCAGGGATGCCGGGTCGAGTTGCGCATCCAATCGCAAGGCCAATGCAACTTGAGAGCCGAGGGTGTGCGCTGCCGCATCAAGCTGCGCGACGAGGCTGCTGACATCGCGTTCCCTGCTGTGCAGCACGACGTGGCGCGCATCGCCAGGCGAGCGCACTGCATCGAGCGGCATCGCGAGCGCGGTAGCGACGCGCTGGCGTAGCGCGCCGCCCAACACATCCAACGTCACGGATCGATTCGCGCTGTAGCCGAACCGCTGGCCACCTCCTTGCCGTCCTGGTTGGTTGTGGTCAGCGCGAGATCGACGTAGTGCTTGCCGCCGTCCTCGCGCAGGGCCGTCACTGTAGCCTTCGCTTCCAGGTCATCGCCGGGCCACACCTGATTGGTGAAGCGCACGCCGAACTTTGTCAGACGGCCATCGCCGACGTAATTCGTCAGCATCTTTCCGGTGAGACCCATGGTCAGCATGCCGTGCGCGAACACAGTAGGATAGCCGGCCTTCTGCGTCACGTAAACTTCGTCCGCGTGCAACGGATTGTAGTCGCCCGACGCGCCGCAATACATCACGATTTGAGTGCGCGACAGATTCTCCACCACACGCTCGCTGTGCGTGTCGCCGACTTTTAGCTGGCTTGCCTTGAGTGCCATCGATGCCTCCTCAGGCCTTGCTGTCCACGGGACGTTCTGTTGTCACGCCGACGCTGCGCGCGGTGATGACGAGTTCACCCTTCTGGTCGCGATATTCGGCGATGCGTTCGCGGAACGTCAGCTTGCCGGCACGCTTGCTTTCGCGTTCCCAGGTATTGCCGGGCTTCATCTCGACGGTGAGTACATCGCCGGGACGCAGCGGCCGGTGATATTCGAAGTGCTGTTCCGCGTGCAGACCGCCGCCGCCGGACGCGCGTTCAGTGACGCCGCTGGCCGTCTTGCCGGAGCCGAACCAGGGCTGATTGGGCCGCCAGCGCAACGGGTACTCCGGATCGAACTGCGCCACCGCCTGGGGAAACGTCGGTGGCGCGATTATGCCGCCTACCTCGGTGCTCTTGGCGGCTTCGGCGTCCTGATAGACCGGGTTGATGTCGCCGACAGCGCGGGCGAACAGCATGATATGCCCCGCTTCGACTGGGAAGGTGATCTTCGCCAACGGTTTCCTCCGACGGTTGCTTTCTGTGCGGGAAAGCCTAGCGCGCGGCGTTGCTCGCGCACAACGGCGCACGGCATAATAGGTGCATGCGTCGTCCCGTTCGCCGCCTCGCGCGGCCCCGTGTCCGTGCCGAACTCGATGCCACAGCCGTGCCGACGTGGAGGCCGTCGCGCATCACCAGCGATGTGGCGTCGCTGCGTTTCGTGCTGTCGCCGGGACGATTGCCGCGCGGGCGGCGCGTCTATGCAATCGGCGATATCCACGGTTCGCTGGCCGAACTTCGCCGTCTGCACGCGATAATTGGTGATGACTTGGTGCGAACGAAGCCGGCGTCGGCGCTGCTGATCCATTTGGGAGACTACATCGATTACGGCACTGACAGTGCCGGCGTTGTGGCGCTACTTGCGGCGGGGGACCCGGTTGCCGGGTTGCCGACGCTGAACCTGATGGGCGATCACGAGCGCACAGCGCTGGACGCGTTGTCTGGCGACAATGCCGCGGCGACTGACTGGCTGCACACCGGCGGCGACACGGCGTTGCGCAGCTGGGGGATTGGCACTGACGTGCCGCGCGGCGAGTGGCGGCAGCGCATACCGGGGCAGCACATCGCTTTCATGCAGGGGTTGGCGCGCGAGCATCACGACGGCGGTTATGTGTTCGTGCATGCGGGACTGCGTCCGGGGATCGCGCTTGCGGATCAGGCAGAGGACGATCTGCTGGGCATTCGCCAGAGTTTTCTGGCGAGCGAGCAGGATTTTGGGACTATTGTGGTCCATGGCCATTCGACCAGTCCGGCGCCGATAATCAGGGACAACCGGATTGGGATTGACACTGGTGCGGGGTGTGGCGGCAGGCTGACCTGCGCCGTGTTCGAGGAGGACGGGGTGGCGTTTCTGGTTGCGTGAGTCGTGCTGCCCTGGAACGGGTAGCGTCGGTGGATGTTCCGATATTCGTATCAAGTGAGTGGAGTTTGGCGGATCACCGCGGAGAAAGTTTATCAGATCAATGTGCGCTCGGCGGTTGGCCAGGTGGTTGCTTCTGATGCTGTGAGTTGAGTGGCACCACAATCAGTGAGGAATTGCGCGACCGCGTTGAAGTCAGTCGGGCTACGAGTTTCATCCGCTGGATCGCCTTCAGGAATCCAGATCACCGTTTCGTAGCGCGCCCGGGTCAGCAGGACTCGATAGGTGTTGATCTGATAGGCGATGGCGGATTCGCTGCGGACCCGCTGCCAGCGAGTGCCGGCGAAGGATCGGGCGATCCATGCGGTTTGTCCGTCTCGTCGCACAAGGTCATTGCCCCAGCATAGACCGACGTGATCGAGTTCCAGGCCCTGGCACGCGAATTGCGTTGCGGGAACTTCGAGAGCGTCGGATGCGCGGACGTCGGGCCATCGGCGAAGAAACCAGTTGGCGACCGCGTCGCTGTCGAGATGGGGGAAGTTTGGTGAAAGTCCCTCGGCGACAAGACGACGCGCGCCGGCGCTGCATACCAGTCCTGCACGGCGTGTTCCGCGTGCGAGCCTGCGCAAAGCGATGCGCATGGTGGGCAAGGATCGGGTCAGCAGAAACGGGATGCCACCGGCGGCGTGGGCGATGGCCGAAGCGCGCGTCGCGTTGCCCGTTAGCACGGCATCAACCCACGGCGCCGCCGCGGCGGACCGAATGGAGCGGACCGCGACCTCCAGATGGAGTGCGGCTTCCAGTCGCATTGTAGGTGGCTGAACGACGAACAGGCTCTGCCGCACATCGGTGCTACTGAGCACGCCAGGTGCGGCAGATACATTCCAATCCGGGCGTTCGGTCAAAGCTTCGCCCCATGCGGCTAGGCCCGCCTCTCCGGTATTGATCTCTTGCCCACTGCCAACCAATGCGACGATCGCTGCCCAGTCTGCATGGCGGCGCATGATGTCCAGGAACAAAGCTGCTTCGCTTGCGGTGCGGCCGAATTTGCGTCGACCGAATTCGGCGTCCCAGGCGCGCTGCGCCTCATCGAATATGATGACGTGCTCGTGCGGCGGCGCGGTTCGTTCGAGGTTGTCTCTCAAGAATCCCATCAATGGCTGGATGGCACTTTCTGTCTTCTGCCGCGCCATCCGCAGGCTGCCACCTTGAGTATGTGCGTCACGGGCGAGAGCCTCGCGCATGACATGCACCAGCGGCAGGTTGCCGGTCAGGAATGCGGCCCCTGCTGTGGCCCCAAACACGGCGTTCAAGCCGCATAAAGTCTTACCAGCGCCCGGAATGCCGGTGACAAACACTATCTCGTGGCGCTGCTCACGATGTGCCCGCTCAACGGCCCGGCGAATTGCGTCGGTGGTGTGAGTGAGATTACCTACATCGGCCCGTGCATCAGCGATCTCCACGACACCATGCCGGTTATACAGCATGGTCGCTGCTTCGATGATCGTGGGCACTGGCCTGTATGGTGCAGCTTCCCAGGTTCTGAAATCCAAGGGCTGAGGTGTCGCAGGAATGCGATCGGCGATCTCTTTCAGGAGCGGTGCAAGTGACCCGGCCGAAGCGGTAAATACTGGTGTCACGCCATGCCAGAGGAGTGGCCAGTCAATAGGTTTCGGACGCGCTTCGGTCGCCACTAGGATAGGGATGATCGGATGGTTGCTGCTCGCGGCATGGAAGTCGATCAAATCCAGCGCGTAGTCCTCGGTTTGCTGGTAATCGGACAAAGCAATCAAGGCTGATCCGACCTTGAATTCAAGAACGAAGATTGCCCGCTCGCTCAGCACGACGACATCAATCCGACGACCCAGCCGGATCAAGGGATACTCGAACATGACGCGCCAAGTGCCCGGGCTTTCTGCGAGGGCACTTTGAAGGATCGCGATTTGGGCTCGCCAAGCGCGCAGTTGGGTATCGTGATTCAGGTGGTGCGTCTCAACGAGGCGCACCGCGAGGCGCTCCACGATTGCCTCTGCAACTGAGGCAAGGAACGTCGCAACATCGCCGGACCACCAAGCGTGCACGGCTGCTATCCTGGTGCCAATCGCAACATTGCTGCACCTAGCGCGATGGCCACGGCGCCCCCCCAGCCTCGGCGGGTGGGACGCTCGCCAAGCAGCAGGCGGGCGAGCACGACGCCGATGAGGATGCTGGTCTCACGCAAGGCGGCGACCGGCGCGACCGGCGCTCGGGTCATCGCCCACAATACAAGTGTATAGGCGCTGATGCTGGCACCCGCACTGCAAATGCCGCGGACCAGTTCGCGGGCGCTTGGCATGGTAAGCGGCGTGGTGCGATGCAGCCACCACAACGCCGGGATCGACGACAAGGGAAAGAGCCACAGTGTGTAGGCGAGCGGCGTCTGCGATATTCGCACGCCGACGGCGTCGTTCAGCGTGTAAATGGCGATCACCACGGCGGTGGACAGGGCGAACTTGACAGAACGCGTCTCGCCCGGATCGCCGCGCCATTTTGCGAGCAGCACCACGCCACCGCAGATCGAGGCGATGCCAAGCCATGCCACTGTGGGAAGCGCCTCGCCGAGTATCAGCCATGCGCCCAGCATGGTCATCATCGGCGCGACGCCGCGCATCAGCGGATAGGCGAGGGCGATGCCGCCTGACTGATAGGCTTCGGCAATCAGGATGAAGAACACACCGTTCAGGATCGCCGAGGCGATGATGTAGGGCCATGCCGCGGCGACCGGTTGCTGCAGGAACGGCAGCACGATAACGGCGATTATCGTGGCGCCGATGAGCAGCAGGGCGGACTGGCGCCGACGATCGGCGCCAGCGCGGACGAGCACGTTCCATCCGGCGTGCAATGTCGCGGCAAGCAACACCACGGCAACGACGTCCGGCGACAGTACGGTCACTCGGTATCGCCATCCTTGCGGAACGGCGACTGCTCGGCGAGATGCGCCATCTCGGCGAGAATGCCGGGCCGTTCGTCATCGAGAAAATTACTGACGGCGCGGCGCAGACCGGTGTGCGCGATCCAGTGTGCGGAATATGTCGGCTTCGGCAGATAGCCACGCTGGATCTTGTGGCGGCCCTGCGCACCAGCTTCCACGCGCTGCAATCCGTGCTCGATCGCCCAGTCGATCGCGCGGTAATAGCACAGCTCGAAATGCAGGAATGGCCAGTCGCCGCGACAGCCCCAGTTGCGGCCATACAAGGCCTCGCTGCCTGCCAGGTTGAGCGCGCCTGCCACCGGCTTGCCGCTGTTCTCCGCCATCATCAGCACGACGCGGTCGCCGAGCCGGTCGCCGAGCAGCGAGAAGAAGTCGCGCGACAGATAAGCGGAGCCCCATTTGCGATCTACTGTCGAGCGATAGAACCGGTAGAACGCGTCCCAGTGCCGTTCCTTGATGTCGGCGCCGTTCAACGCGTGGAAGGTGAGGCCCGCGGCATTCGCGTCACGCCGTTCGCGGCGCAGCACCTTGCGCTTGCGCGACGACAGCGTGCCCAGGAAATCGTCGAAGCTGGAGTAGCCGGCGTTTTCCCAGTGGAACTGCATGCCGAGCCGCTGTAGCCAGCCGGCCTCGCCGAGCGCCTGCCATTCATCCTCGGAGCAAAACGTGACGTGCACCGACGACAGATCGAGCGAGCGGCAGGCCTGTTCCAGCGCGGAGGCAAGGGCGGCGGCGGGCACGCCCGATTCCGGATGGCGCAGGAGACGGGGGCCTGGCGCCGGGCTGAATGGTGCGGCGACCTGGAGCTTGGGATAGTAGTCGCCGCCGGCGCGTTCCAGCGCGTGTGCCCAGCCGTGGTCGAACACGTATTCGCCGTAGCTGTGCGACTTCGCATACATCGGCGCGACGGCGACCACCTGACCGGCCTCGCCACGCAATACGGCATGCTGCGGCAGCCAACCTGTGCGGGCGTTGGCTGACCCACTGTCTTCCATGGCGCTCAGGAACGCGTGGCTGACGAAGGGATTGCCGGTGCCGGCGCAGGCGTCCCAGTCCGCTGCGGTGACCTCGGCGATCTTCTGGTGCAGCGTGAGGGTCAGCGTGGCGGAGCCGTCCGGCATGGCGCGAGTCTAGTCGATCTCGAACATCCCCTCTACCTCAACTGCCGCGTCTGCTGGCAGTGCGGGCACGCCAATCGTGGTGCGAGCATGGCGGCCGGCGTCGCCGAAGACCGCGACGGCGAGGTCGGAGGCGCCGTTCATCACCTGGGCGTGCTGGCTGAACTCCGGCGGCGACGCGATGAACCCGCCGAGTCGCACGACCCGCTTCACCCGGTCCAGATCGCCGTCGCAGGCCGCTTTCAGATGGACCAGAACATTGATGAGGCAGAGACGGGCAGCCTCGCGTCCCTGGTCGATCGACAGGCCATTGCTGACCTTGCCGGTGATCGCGACGCGGCCATCGACGGCGGGGACCTGGCCCGACACGACGACTAGGTTGCCGGTCACCACGTAGGGCACGTAATTCGCGATCGGCGGCATGGGCCGCGGCAACGTGACGCCCAGTTCCGCCAGTTTCATCTCGATCCGGCCAGCCATGCTTGGTGCTCCCCTTGGGTTCGCGGGAACGGTACGACGCGGTTCAGCCGATGTTAACCCCATGTCCTGTACTTGCCGCGTGTCCCACCGGTTGGCCGAAAGGAGTGCGGCACGTGACCGTGACACTGAATTTATCGGAGCGGCTGGCCGCCATGGACATCGATGCGGTGACGCGCGCCGATTTGCGGGAGCTACTCCCGCTGATCACCGAAACAATCGACGCGGCGGTTGAGGCTGCATATGCGCAAATCCTGCAATTTCCTCCGGTTCAGCAGGTGTTCCGCGGAGTTTCCATGGACGAGGCCAAACGGTCTCAGCGGGAACATTGGCTGAGTGACATTTTTTCGGCGAACTTCACCGAGGCGGAACTGGCGAATTCTGTCGCGATGGTCGAACGGCGTCAGCGTGCCGGGCTTTCGGTGCGTTGGTATTTCGCCTTCTGGACGGTGATCTTTATCCACCTGCTGCGCGCAGTGGCGGCGGCCTACCGGCGGCACCCGAGCAAGCAGGAGCGCATGCTTATCGCCGTGTGCAAGGCGGTGATGTTCGATATTGAGATATTCAACGCGGTCTATACCCATGCAGCCGAGGGAATGGCTGCAATGCAGCTCAATCAACACGCCGACAGCTTTGAGCGGGAAGTCGCCGAGTTGGTGAAATCGGTCGTTGCCTCGACCGCTAAACTGCAAGAGACCGCCGGGACGATGTCCGCCGCGGCGGGGCAGACAGCGGAGCAGGCACATGCGGCGCTGGCTGCCGGCGAGCAGACTGCGGGCAATGCCGCCGCGGTGGCCACCAATACCCAGCAACTCGCAGAGTTCTATCTTGGATGTGGGTCATCGCGTGGCCGAGTCGACCTCGATCGCTGCCACGGCGGTCGAGCAGGCGCAGCGTACCGACGGGCTGGTGAGGGGGCTGGTGGAGGCCGGTAGCCGCATCGGCGACGTCGTCAAACTGATCAAGGATATCGCCAGTCAGACCAACCTGCTCGCGTTGAATGCAACGATCGAGGCGGCTCGGGCGGGTGAGGCCGGGAAGGGTTTTGCCGTCGTAGCCGGTGAAGTGAAAAACCTCGCCAGCCAGACCGCGAAGGCGACCGATGAGATCGCGGCACAGATCGTTGCGGTACAGACCGCGACACGTGATGCCGTCGCAGCCATCCAAAGCATCGGCACGACCATTGGCCGTATCAACGTGATTGCCACGGCAATCGCGGAAGCGGTTGATAGTCAGCGCAGCGCAACTCAAGATATCGTTCACCAGGTTCAGCAAGCGACCCAGAGCAGCGGCGTTGCCAACAGCAGCATGGTGGCCGTCACGCATTCGGTCGCCGCGACTGGTGTAGCGGCGGACCGCGTGGTGACGGGGATGGATGCGCTGGCCCAGCAGTCGCGGACCCTCAGCGCACAGGTCGATCAATTCGTGACGAAAATCCGACGGGCTGGCTAAGCTGGCATCCAGGCCTTAGCGCTGGTTTCGATTCCGCTTGACGTCAGCGGGGTGCGATCCCACTATGTAAATGTGTCTTACATTCACATGAGGCGCACAATGTCGGGTTCTGCGAACAATACGTATGGCAACCCTGGCCAACCGTGGGGGCCAGGATCGGGCTGGGGTCAGCCCGGCTGGGATCACTGGCGAACATGGCATGCGGCCAAGCCGGTATGGATCGCGGCCATGGTACTCGGGTTCATCTTCTGGTGGCCGGTAGGGCTGACCTTGCTGTTGCTCGGTGTCTGGGGGAAGCGCATGGCATTCGGCTGCTGCGGCTGGCAGGGCCGCAATACGGGCTGGCAGGGCCGCGACAGCGGTTGGCACCCTCAGGGCGGTCCGCCCCCGTGGGCCAATTGGCGGGGGTTTTGGGGTGGCGGAAATCCGCAGCATTCGACCAGCGGAAATCATGCCTTCGACGAATACCGCGCCGAAACGCTGCGCCGCCTGGAAGACGAGCAGAAGGAATTCTCTGCATTCCTCGAGCGGCTGCGCTTCGCAAAGGACAAGGCTGAGTTTGACCAGTTCATGAACGAGCGCCGCAATCGTCCACCTGCGCCGCCGTCTGAACCGCCGACGCAAGGCTAACGCACCCCGCTATCCCGTTGCGGCTGGGGGAAGGCCCGGGCAATGCCCGGGCCTTTTGTCGTTTTGGCAAGCGCTCAAAGTCCGCCGATCACCTGGTCCCTGGCTTACCAAGCTGTACTTGCAAAGCTGTACACGCCACCGCATGTGCGCGTGGCACCCGGGTGACATCGGCGCGAACTGGCCTCGCGGCGCCCCTGAAAGGGTTCCGTTATCCGTCCCATGCGTCTATGCCGCGCCCGCAAAGACAAGGAACCGAACACTATGGCTGGCGTGGACATCCTGGCCTCCGCTTTCAGCGGCGCGAACGCCGCGTTTCTGGGCGAGCAATACGCTCGCTGGGCGACCAATCCGCACGCCGTCGATCCCACCTTCGCCGAGCTGTTCGGAGCGCTGAACGACGACGCCCGCGCCGTGCTGGAAGATGCTACCGGAGCCTCCTGGGCACCGCGTCATCCCGAGGATGAACTGGAATCCCCTGCGCCAGCGCCGGCAACTGCCGGGGCAACTCGAGCATCCTCAGTTTTGCTCTCTGGCGAACAGATCCGCGCCGCCACGATCGCTTCGCTGCGGGCGCTGATGCTGATCCGCAGCTATCGTGTGCGCGGCCATCTTGAGGCACGACTGGATCCGCTCGGCTTGCAGATCCCGCCGCCGCACGCGGAGCTGGATCCGCGCTCGTACGGCTTCACCGACAATGACCTCGACAAGCCGATTTTCATCGACAACGTGCTCGGCCGGGAAACCGCGACGCTGCGCGAAATCGTCACCATCCTGCGGGAGACCTATTGCGGGCCGATCGGCGTCGAGTTCATGCATATCCAGGATCCCGAGCAGAAGGCGTGGATCCAACGCAAGGTGGAAGGAGCGCCCTGGCGCACGGCGTTCGATGCCGGTGCGAAGCGCACTGTGCTGGCACAGCTCACTGAGGCGGAAGGCTTCGAGGCGTTTTGCCAGAAGCGGTACGTCACCACCAAGCGCTTCGGGCTCGAAGGCGGTGAGGTCACCATCCCGGCGATCCACGCCATCATCGAGACTGTGGCCTCGGCGGGCGTTTCTGAGATTGCCATCGGCATGCCGCATCGCGGCCGGCTCAACACGCTGGTCAACATCGTGAAGAAGCCGCTGACCGCGGTGTTCTCGGAATTCGGCGGTGAGAGCTTCAAGCCCGACGATGTGCAGGGCTCCGGGGACGTGAAATACCACCTGGGCACCTCGACCGACATCGACGTCGGCGGTCACAGCGTGCATCTGTCGCTGCAGCCGAACCCGTCGCATCTTGAAGCCGTCGATCCGGTTGTCATCGGCAAGGTGCGTGCGCGCCAGGACGAAGCCGGCGATACGCAACGGCGTTCGTCGGTCATGGCGATCCTGATGCACGGCGACGCGGCCTTTGCCGGGCAAGGGCTGGTGTATGAGACGCTGGCGATGAGTTAGCTTATCGGTTACCGCACCGGCGGCACCGTGCATGTCGTGGTGAATAACCAAATCGGCTTCACGACTGTCCCGGTACATGCCTACTCGGGCCTCTATTGCACGGACGTGGCCAAGTCGATCCAGGCGCCGATTCTGCACGTCAACGGCGACGATCCGGAAGCCGTGGTGTTTTGTGCGCGCATGGCCGCCGAGTTCCGCATGCGCTTCGCCTGCGATATTGTGCTGGACATCGTCTGCTATCGCCGGCACGGCCATAACGAAACCGATGAGCCTGCGTTCACCCAGCCGCTGATGTATCGCGCGATCAACGCGACGCGCACCACCCGCACACTTTATGCCGAACGGCTGGTCGTGGAGGGCATCCTCAGTGCGTCCGAGGCACAGGCGATGTGGGATGAGTTCGCGCAAACACTGGAAAGCGCGAATGCAGCCGGGAAGTCTTACAAGCCGAACAAGGCAGACTGGCTGGAAGGCCACTGGTCCGGCATGTCGCAAGCCGATCCCGAGGCGGAACGCATCGAGCACGCCACCGCCGTTGCGGGGACGACGTTGAAACGTATCGGCACTGCCTTGTCTCGCGTTCCAGCCGGCTTCGAGGTGCATCCGCGCATCGCGCGCCAGTTGGAAGCCAAGCGCGCCATGATCGAGTCCGGTGAAGGCCTGGACTGGTCCACGGGGGAGTCGCTGGCTTTCGGTTCGTTGTTGCTCGAAGGGCATCGCGTCCGCCTGTCCGGCGAGGACAGCCAACGCGGCACGTTCAGTCAGCGCCATGCGGTGCTGATCGACCAGGAGAACCAGAACGAATATGTGCCGCTGAACAACATCGCGCGTGATCAGGCACGGATAGAAATCTACAATTCACTGCTCTCGGAAGCTGGCGTGCTGGGCTTCGAATATGGCTATACGCTGGCTGATCCGCGCACGCTGGTGATGTGGGAGGCGCAGTTCGGCGACTTCGCCAATGGCGCGCAGGTGATCATTGATCAGTTCCTGGCGAGCGGCGAAAGCAAGTGGCTGCGGATGTCGGGGCTGACCTTGTTGTTGCCGCATGGCTACGAAGGGCAGGGGCCTGAGCACTCCTCGGCGCGCATCGAGCGGTATCTGCAGCTTTGTGCCGAACGCAATATGTGCGTCGCCAATCTGACCACGCCGGCGAACTACTTCCATGCGCTGCGCCGGCAGTTGAAGCGCAACTTCCGCAAGCCGTTGGTGATCTTCACGCCGAAATCGCTGCTGCGGCACAAGCTGGCGGTATCATCGCTGGGCGAGATGGGCGAGGGGAGCGCATTCCGCTTCGTCATTCCGGAGATCGACGCGATTGCCGCGCCCGAGGACGTGCGCCGGGTCGTGCTGTGCTCCGGCAAGGTGTATTACGATCTGCTGACCGAACGCCGAGAGAAAGGGATCGCGGACGTGGCATTGTTGCGTCTGGAACAGGTCTATCCGTTCCCGGAGAAAACGCTGGGCCGCGAACTGGCGCCGTACCGCAATGCGGAACTCGTCTGGTGCCAGGAAGAGTTGGAAAACGCCGGAGCCTGGAACTTTGTCGATCGGCGATTGGAGAAGGCGATGGAGGGGGCGAAGCGGCCGCGATATGTCGGCCGCGTGGCATCCGCCAGCCCAGCGACTGGTTCGGCACGCGCCCATGCGGCGCAGCAGGCCGCGTTGGTCGCCGAAGCGTTGGGAGCCTGAGATGGCGACCGAGATCAAGGTTCCCACCCTCGGCGAAAGCGTCACCTCGGCCACAGTTGCGCGCTGGATGAAGCAAGAAGGTGATGCGGTGGCGGCGGATGAACCGCTGGTGGAACTGGAGACCGACAAGGTCACAGTTGAGGTCAGTGCCCCGAGTGCCGGCGTCTTGACGGCGATCAGCGCGCCGGAAGGCAGCGAAGTGCCTGTGGGAGCATTACTCGGATTGCTCGATGGCGCGGGTGCTGCGCGGGCAGCAGCGGCGAAGCCGGCAGCAGTGCCGAAGCCGCCGCCCACACCTGCGCCGCGCCCGGCGGCTATGCCACAACCTGGCGTGAATGCGCCGCCCGCATCGCGCGGTCCGGTGGCCCGTCCCGCCACGCCTCCTGCCGACGTTGCCGCGCACGCGCCGCTGCCGGCGGCGGCAAAGATCATCGAAGAACAACACCTGCAGCCCGAGCAGATCGGCCGCGGAACCGGCAAGGACGGACGAATCACCAAGGGCGATGTGCTGGAATTCCTGAACCGTCCCGTGCCTGCCGCGCCGCCGCCGGTTACCAAGGCGCCGCGCGAAGCCGAACCGCGCGAGGAGCGCGTTCGGATGACCCGCCTGCGCCGCACGATTGCCGCGCGGCTGAAGGAAGCGCAGAACACCGCCGCCATGCTGACCACCTTCAACGAGGTGGACATGACCGCCGTGATGGCATTGCGCAACGAATACCGCGATGCATTTGAAAAGAAGCACAACGGCGTGCGCCTTGGCTTCATGAGCTTCTTCGTAAAGGCCTGCGTCGTCGGGCTGAAGGAATTTCCGGCCGTCAATGCCGAGATCGACGGCGAGGAGATTGTGTACAAGAATTTCGTGCACATGGGCATTGCCGTGGGCGGTTCGGCCGGTCTGGTGGTACCGGTGATTCGCGACGTCGACCAGATGAGCTTTGCCGAGACCGAGGCGGCGGTTGCCGACTTCGGCAAGCGTGCACGCGATGGATCGCTGAAACTCGATGAACTCGCTGGTGGCACTTTCAGCATCACCAACGGCGGTGTGTATGGCTCGCTGATGTCAACGCCCATTCTGAACCCGCCGCAGTCGGGCATCCTGGGGATGCACAAGATCCAGGAGCGGCCGATTGTCATAGGTGGGAAAATCGAAGTCCGCCCAATGATGTATCTCGCGCTAAGTTACGATCATCGTATCGTCGATGGCCGGGAGGCAGTGAGCTTTCTGGTGCGTGTCAAGGAAGGCGTGGAAGATCCCCGCCGTCTGTTGCTGGGGCTCTGACCAACACCCTCTCCCCCTCGGCGGTGGAGAGGGCAGGGTGAGGTGGCGAAAACATGCCCGACTCCTTCGACGTGATCGTTATCGGCTCCGGTCCTGGCGGCTATGTGTGTGCCATCCGTGCGGCGCAACTGGGAATGAAGGTCGCCTGTGTTGAAAAGCGCGCCACGTTAGGCGGCACCTGTCTCAATGTCGGCTGCATTCCGTCGAAGGCGCTCTTGCAGTCTTCCGAAGAGTATCATCACGCCACGCATGCCCTGAAGGATCATGGTGTGCTGGTCGATAGCGTGAAGCTAGATCTCGCGCGCATGCTGGCGCGTAAAGGCGAAGTCGTCACCGCCAACGTCAAGGGTGTCGAATTCCTGTTCCGCAAGAACAAGGTGACCTGGCTGAAAGGGGCCGGCCGCATTGCCGCACCAGGTAAGGTCGAGGTCGATGGTGCCACCTACGACACCAAGCATATCGTTATAGCGACTGGCTCCGAGTCGATGCCGCTTGCCGGAGTGGAGGTCGATGAGAAGCAAATTGTGACCTCCACAGGGGGGCTCGAACTGGACAAGGTGCCGGTCCATCTCGTGGTGATTGGCGGTGGCTATATCGGCCTGGAACTTGGCAGCGTCTGGCGCCGTCTAGGGGCGCAGGTAACGGTGGTGGAGTTCCTCGACCGCATCGTGCCGGCGATGGACGGCGAGGTCGCCAAGGCGTTCGAGCGCATCCTGACCCGCCAAGGCTTCAAGTTCCGGCTTGGCATGAAGGTCACCGGCGCGCGCAAGGGCAACGCTGGCGTGACGCTGAGCATCGAGCCGGCAAAAGGTGGTGCCGCTGAGGAATTGACGGCCGACATCGTACTATTGTCGATCGGGCGCCGCGCCTACACCGAAGGCATCGGTGCCGATGTGCAGCTCGACGAACGTGGCCGGGTTAAGACCGATGCACATTACGCCACCAATGTGCCTGGCGTTTACGCTATCGGGGACTGCATCGCCGGGCCAATGCTGGCGCACAAGGCGGAAGAGGAGGGCGTCGCACTGGCCGAACTGCTCGCCGGCCAGGCTGGACACGTGAACTACCAGGCGATCCCCGGTGTTGTATATACATGGCCGGAGGTTGCCTCGGTCGGGCAAACCGAAGAGGAGCTGAAAGCTGCCGGCACCGCATACAACGTCGGCAAATTCCCGTTCACCGCCAATGGCCGGGCCCGCGCAATGGGCGAGACCGATGGCTATGTGAAGCTGCTTGCCGAAAAGACCACTGATCGTCTGCTCGGCGCGCACATTATCGGTCCGGATGCCGGCACGCTGATCGCGGAGCTGACCACGGCGATCGAATTCGGTGCGTCGGCCGAAGACGTGGCACGTACCTGCCATGCGCATCCGACTCTGAGCGAGGCTGTCAAGGAAGCAGCTCTTGCTGTTGCCGGTCGCGCTTTGCACACCTGAGCAATGGCAGCCGTGCTTTCTTCCCCGCTCGCACTGACGATGGGCGATCCCGCCGGGATCGGCGGCGAGCTCACGGTGCGTGCCTGGCAGGCTTTGCGCCATGATGGCCCGTGCTTTGTCGCACTGGACGATCCGCAGCGTTTCATGGATGTGCCGATCGTCGAGGTCGCATCGTTGGCAGCGGCGCGCGATTTATTCGCGACTGCATTGCCAGTTCTGCCTGTCAAACTCACTTTGGCCCCACGACCTGGCCAGCCTGACCGGGCCAACGCGCGTGCGGTCATCGCCTCGATCGAACGCGCCGCATCGCTGTGCGTAAGTGGTGAAGCGAGCGGCATGGTGACCAACCCGATAAACAAAGCCGCGCTTTATGACGCGGGCTTTAGTTATCCCGGTCACACCGAGTTCCTTGCGGCGCTGACCGGAGCCATCGGCAAGCAGATCATGATGCTTGCCAGTCCTGATCTGCGGGTGGTGCCGGTCACCGTGCACGCCTCGCTGCGTAACTCGATTGCGATGCTAACGACCGATGCGATCGTTGCCGCCGCGAAGACCACTGCTGCCGCATTGCGGCGGGACTTCGGCATCGCGGAGCCACGCCTGGCGATTGCCGGCCTTAATCCGCACGCCGGCGAACAGGGGGCGCTCGGCGATGAGGAGACCTCCATCATTGGCCCCGCAATTGATGCGCTGCGCGCTGCCGGAATTGCTGTATCGGGTCCGTGGCCGCCGGATACGATGTTCACCCGCGTCGCCCGCTCGCGTTACGACGCCGCGATCTGCATGTATCATGACCAGGCGCTGATCCCACTGAAGACGCTCGCCATGGACCATGGCGTCAACGTCACGCTAGGTTTGCCGATTGTGCGCACCTCGCCGGATCATGGCACCGCGTATGATATCGCCGGCAAAGGCATGGCGGATCCATCGAGCCTGATCGCCGCCATTCACCTCGCCGCGGAGCTGGCGCGTGCTCGAGGATAAGGAGGCCATTCGCGAACTGCTGCATCGCTATTGCTTCTGCATGGACGAAGGCCGCTTCGTCGAGCTTTCTGCCTTGTTCACCGACGACGGTGAATGGATTGCGCCGTACCGGAGCGCGAAAGGGCCGGCCGATATCGCTGCATGGCTTCAACAATCGGTGCCGCGCGAACCTGGCCGCATGCATTTTGTGATGAACAGCATCATAACCTGCGATGACGCTTACGCCACAGCAAGGTCCAACTATCTGGTGATGGTGGCAGGACCAAACGGCCCGATACCATCCGTCTGCGGCACATACGACGATGAGCTTTTGAAGCAGCCGGGTGGCTGGCGATTTAAGCGCCGCCGGCTGATCCATGCATTCAAGGGCGAAATGGCGCTGAGGCTGCCCTGATCATCGCCAGGTCGCCAAGAAGAAGCGAGGGATTTCGTCCGGAAATGGCTTGAAGTTGAGCTGCCGTGAATAACCATAGGTTACTGAATACGTGAACATCGGCAGCCAATAGGCTTTTTCGGTGATCAGCTTGATCGCCCCGTTGTATGCCTTGCGCCTCTGGTCGGGATCCACCGTTGCGCTGCCCGCATCCACCAGCTTCTTGAGTTCTGGATCACGCGTATAGTCGGTGGGCCCGAAGGCGAAGAAGCTAGGCAGGATGGCGGACACGTCGTTGATCGAGTAGCTGCCCCACGAACCGAGTTCCAACGGATTCTGGCCTGCCATCGAGCGCTGCACCAGCGCGTCAGTCTGCAGGATGCTGAGCTTTGCCTCGATACCCACTACCTTCAGATACGCTTGCACCGTCGCTGACCATTGCGGGAGTTCGTAGGTCACCAGTTCGGTGTCGAAGCCGTTCGGATAGCCAGCATCTGCCAACAGCTGCCGGGCCTTGGCCGGATCGTATGCATAGTGCACCGCGGCTGCTGCATCGCAGCCGAACTGCGTCGGATAGCAGGGCACATCGATGGCGCGTGAGCCGCCCTGGATGAGGGACTTTGCCATCGTAGAGCGATCGATCGCGTGGAAGATGGCTTCGCGCACCGGCTGCTTGGTCATCGGGTTATCCGCGCCGGTGCGTCCTGCGGCATCCATGCCGAGGTATTCGATGCGCATGGATTCGCCGCGAACCGCCAGCAGGCTCGGGGCATTGGCGATCTTGTTGAACTGATCCGGGCTGAATTTCCAGATCCAGTCCGCTTTGTCGTTCAGTACGTCGGCCATTTCTACTGCTGCATCGGCCACCTCGTGAATTACGATGTGGCTGATTGCAGGTTTGCCCTTAGGGCTGTCAGGGTAATAGCCCTCGTAACGCTCCAGATCTATCTCGTGGACGCCGTCCACCTGGGTGATGCGGTATGGGCCGGCCCCAACGGGATGCTGTGCGAACTCCTGCGGTCCGACCTTTTCGCGATACGCCTGCGGCAGGATGTACAGCGTCATCGCCAGATAATCGAGCGCGGCGGGGAACACCCGCTTCAGTTCGAGCCGGACATGCAAATCGTCGACCTTGGTCGCATGGTCGATATAGGCGTAGTTGCTTGGGCTGGCGACCTGCGGGTCGCCGAGGATTGTGTTGATCGTATATACAACATCGTCAGCAGTCAACTTGTCGCCATTGTGGAACGTAACATTCGGCCGCAGGGTGAATTCCAGTGTCGTCTCGTCCACCCATTTGTAGGACGCCGCAATGGCCGGCTTGATCTGGAACGTCTCCGGGTCGCGATACACCAGTGAATCCCACACCTGGTGCCCCAGCACCACGCCGGCCCGTAGCTGCGTGTAGTACGGCGTCACGTCCGGAATCGCGTCGCGCCAGGAAATCCGCAGCGTGTCTGCGGATTTCTGCGCCACGGCTGGCACCGTCCATAATGTCGTCGCGACCAATGCCGCGGCAGTGGAGCGCAGCCGTGGTGCGTGCTTCAGTTCCATCCTGGTGGTGCGACGAACTGTCGCCAGTGCTGCTCCAGCAAACCCGCCACCTGTATCGTCGTGCGGTCGCCGTACAAAGGCCCCACGATCTGCACGCCGATCGGCAGACCGCCATTCGTCATGCCGATGGGAGCAGTGCTGGCAGGCAAGTGATAGGCACAGGTGATTCCCGGCCAGAACAGCATCTCGTCGTAACCGGTCTCTTTGCCATCGATCGCAATGCGCCGCTCCCACACTTCGCCTTGCTGCATATGGGGGATCGCCGCTGTGTTGATGGCGGGACACAGGAGTACATCCCAGTCATGGAAGAAGGCGCCCCAGATCCGGCGAAGGTGCATGCGCCGCTCGTTCAGCCGCAGCCATTCGGCATGCGTCATATCGACGGTGCGCACCTGGATGGCGCTGGCGCTCATGTCATCAGGCGCGCGGCGTGCCTTCGCCTCGCGCAGACGCCCCACTTGTTCTTCGCTCTGTCGCGCGCTGAGTGCGGTGGCAAGGAGCTTCAGATAGACATGATATGCTTCGTTCACGTCGAATGCCGGCCGTGCCGTGCGGCTGACGTGCGCGCCCTCGCGTTCCAGGAAGTCCGCCACCGCGTCGATCTTCGCGGTGACTTCGGAATCGGTGTTTTGCCCCGGTTCGCTCGACCACACCGCGACACGCAGATCGGCGATCCGCATCGCGCGTGGTGACGGCAACGGCGCGTGCTGTGCCGTCTCGGCTTCGTCCGGTCCGGCGATTGCATCAAGCAGCAGCGAGAGATCGGTGGCCGAACGCGCCAGCGGACCGATCACGGAGATGTCGGTCATTGCCGCAACTGTCATCAGCGCGTGGCCGCGTGGCGGACACAGGCCCCATGTCGGCTTGTGGCCGAACACACCGCAATAATGCGCCGGCACGCGGATCGAGCCGCCGATATCGCTGCCGATTTCCAGTCCGGTCAGACCCGCCGCGACCGCCGCGGCGGCACCGCCCGACGAGCCGCCGGGCGTATGATCGGCGTGCCACGGATTGGATGTGGTGCCGTATATCGGATTGTAGCTCTGCCAATCAGATAATCCAGTCGGTATATTGGTCTTGCCGAAGATCACCGCGCCGGCGCCCTTCAGACGCTTCACCGCCAGCGCGTCCTCGTGGATCACGTGGTCGCGAAACTCCTCGAAACCCCAGGTGCTGCGCAGTCCGGCGATGCCGAAACTTTCCTTCACTGTCATCGGCACGCCGAACAACGGCGCAGTGCGGCCCTCCTTGCGTTGCTTGTCGAGCAGGCGCGCATGCTCGCGGGCGCGATCGAAATCGCGCACCACCACGGCATTGATCCGGTTGTCGAGCCGCTCGACACGGGCGATGTAGTGGTCGAGCAGCTCGAGGCAGCCGATGGCGCCACCGCGGATCAGTTCCGCAAGACGCCACGCAGGAAGAAAAGTCGGATCCATCAGGTGCTCGATGAATTGAACGCACCGCCATCGAGCAGCAGGTTCTGTCCGACGATGTAGCTGATCTTCGCCGAACAGAGGAAGGCGCAGGCATCGCCGAATTCCGCCGGATCGCCGGCACGTCCAGCCGGGTTGGTCTGCAGCCGATCGGCTACCACTTCATCGACCGAACGATTGGTCCGCTGCGCCATCTCGACGAAGCCGCTGCGCAGGCGGTCGGTGAGGAACGGTCCGGGCAGGATGTTGTTGATGATCACGTTGTGCCTGGCGATCTGTCGCGCGAGGCCGGCGACGAAACCTGTCAGGCCAGCACGCGCGCCGTTGCTCATGCCGAGTTCGGGTATTGGCGACTTCACCGAAGCGGAGGTTATGTTGACGATACGGCCGAACTTGCGCTCGATCATGCCATCTACGACGGCCTTGATCAGGAAGATCGGGGTCAGCATGTTGCCATCAACCGCCTTGATCCATTCGTCGCGGCCCCACTCGCGGAAGTCGCCGCGCGGTGGACCGCCAGCGTTGTTCACCAGGATGTCGGGCGCGGGGCAGGCAGCCAGCGCGGCGGCGCGGCCGGCGTCGGTGGTAATGTCACCGGGTACCGCGGTGACCTTCGCGCCGGTCTCCTTGCGGATTTCCTCGGCAGTGCGTTCCAGATCGGCCGCGGTGCGCGCAGTGATGACCAACTCCACGCCTTCCCGTGCAAGCGACATGGCGCAGGCGCGTCCGAGCCCCTTGCTGGCCGCGCAGACGATGGCCTTTTTGCCTTTGATACCGAGATCCATGGCTGGGTTTCCCTCCTCTGTCTGGCGCGCACGCTGTCATCGCGCGCGGAACGAGGCAATCCCCCGGCCTGTTGTCAGCCCTTCTTCTCGGCGAGTGCCTTCACTTCGTCCATCGCTTCCTCGAAGCGCTTGTTGATCAGCGACAATGCTTCGGCATTGGACTGCTGGATCAGGTCGCTCAACTCTTTCATGTGCGCGACAGCACGCTGATACGCCTGCTTCAGCAGCTCCGCCTGTTTCGCCGCTTTCGCTTGCGGCGCGTCGGTCGCCGCCAGCGTCTTCATGGCGTCGGTCAGTTCTGCCATGCTGCTCTGCACCATTTCCATATTCCGACGCGCCACCGCCTGCGCACCCTCAAGCGCGACGCGATTGGCCGCCGAGAACGTCTCGATATTCTTGCGGTTGGCTGCCAGGAACGTCTCCATGTCGGGCAACGCGGGCAGCTTCATGTCAGCGAAGAATTTCGTGAAGTCCGTTTCGGCCGTGGACTTCGTGCCACCCGACTTTGCCATGGCGCGCTCCTCTGCTGGGACGCTGGCAGGTTGCACCGCACCCGCCCCTCGCGCAATCTGTTGCTATGATCACGCCGCTTTCATCACATACCGGCGCCGAGGTGAATGGCCTCGATCTGTCGCAGCCGTTTGATCCGGCACTGCGTGATCAACTGAACCGCGCATTTGTCGAGCACTCTGTGCTGGTTTTCCGCAACCAGCATCTGAAGCCGCAACAGGTGCTCGCCGCGGTTCGACTGTTCGGCGAAGTTTTCCCTCAGCACAACACCAAGTTCGCGCTGCCCGAATGCCCGGAGATTCACTACATCTCCAATCAGGATTTTTATCCCGACGGCAAGCGCTACATTCCGGGCGAAGGGTACCATACCGACCATTCGAATGCCGCGGAACCGCCGAAGGCCACGGTGCTGCACGCGGTGAAGCTGCCGAATTGCGGCGGCGATACGCAGTTCGTCAACATGCATCGTGCGTATGTCGAGTTGCCGGACGCGCTGCGGCAGCAAATCGAAGCTCTGCGCGCGATTCACGTGTATCAGAGCCGTCACAGCGAGCGGAAACTGATGGCCTTGAGCGATGCCAACCGCCAGCGTGTGCCCGATGCCGTGTTGCACCCACTCGTGCGAACCCATCCAGAAAGCGGCCGCAAGTCGATCTACCTGAACCCGATCCGCACTGAGGGCATCGAGGGCATGGACGAGCGCGACGCGCAGGCGTTGCTCGACATGTTGCTGACCCATGCCACGCAGCCGCAGTATGAATATCGCCATCAGTGCGTGAAGGCGACATGGTTATGTGGGGCAATCGTTGCCTGCTGCACAAGGCCAACGGCGACTACGATATGAGGCAGGTGCGGTATCTCTACCGCGTCATGCTGAAGGGGGATGCACCCTTCTAGGGTATCCCGGCTTGCCGTATGCTGAGCGGATCAAAGGACAGGAGCGTCCGATGCAGGACCTGGATGAAAACAGCGTCACCGAGGCAGCGCTGGCGCAGATGGCGAACACGCCGGACCCGCGGCTGAAGGAGATCATGGATGCCGCGGTGCGGCATCTGCACGCTTTCGCGCGGGACGTTCGCCTGACGCCGCAGGAATGGCTAACCGGCATTCAGTTCCTTACCGCTGTGGGCCAGGCGTGCACACCATTCCGCCAGGAATTCATCTTGCTGGCCGACGTGCTGGGCATCAGCGCATTGGTCAATGCGATGCACGACACGAAGGCGCGGGAGCTTGGCACGCAGAGCAGCCTGCTCGGGCCATTCTATCGTGAGGGCGCGCCGGAATTGCCGCTCGGCGCCAGCATCGTGGCCAAGCCGTCGATCCCCGAGATCGTGGTGTATGGCCGCGTGACCGACAATGACGGCAAGGCTGTACCGAATGCCCTCGTGCAGGTTTGGCAGACCAGCGAACACGGGCTCTACGATCTGCAGGCAGAAAACGCCGCGGAGATGATGGACCTGCGGGCGAACTTCCGCGCCGACGCGGCCGGCAACTACCATTTCCGCACGGTGCGTCCGCTCGGCTATTCCATTCCGATGGATGGACCGGTGGGCGAGATGGTGCGCCAGCAGAACCGCCACGGCTTCCGTCCGTCGCATATTCATTTCCTTATCGATGGTGACGGATACCGCGAGCTGGTCACCGCGCTGTATTTTGGCGATGACGAGCACATTGATTCCGACACGGTGTTCGGTGTGTCGGGGTCGCTGGTGGTCGGCGCGAAGGAAGATCCGGACTGCCCGATCCCTGGGCTGAACGCAGTGCGCTACGACTTCCGACTGGCGCACGCCGAAGCCGGGGATAGCGGCCGCGTCGGTGCTGATCCATCGAAGCTGATGAAAGCCGCGGAGTAATGCCGCGTCGCCTGATCGATATCTCGTCGCCGTTGAAAGCTGGGATCAAGAGCGATCCGCCGCATATGTTGCCACAGATCGAATATCTCGATCACCACATGACCGCGCCTGCGATGGCGCAGTATATGGGCATCGGTGTGGATCAATTGCCCGACGGCGAATATGCCGCGGTCGAGCGCGTCACGATCAGTACGCACAACGGCACCCATCTCGATGCACCGTATCACTATTTCTCCTCGATGAATCATCGGCTGAAGCCAGGCGGCGAGCCGTCGTGGCGGATCGACGAAGTGCCGCTGGACTGGTGTTTCCAGCCGGCGGTGAAGCTGGACTTCCGTCATCTTCCGGATGGCTACGTCGCCACACCGGGTGACGTTGAAGCGGAACTCAAGCGTATCGGCCACGCCGTTAAGCCGCTGGAGATCGTGGTGGTCAACACGTCCGCGGGCGCTGAGTACGGCGACGACGATTACGTCGATTCCGGCTGCGGCATGGGCAAGGCGGCGACACTCTGGTTGCTGGAGCGCGGTGTGCGCCTTGTCGGCACTGATGGCTGGAGCTGGGATGCACCCTTCTCGCACACACGGCGGAAGGTCGCCGAAACCGGCGACGCGGGTTTAATCTGGGAGGGTCATCGAGCGGGGCGTGAAATCGGCTATTCGCATCTGGAGAAGCTGCATAATCTGGAACAGCTGCCGGCGGACGGATTTCAGGTGGTGTGCTTTCCGGTGAAAGTGCATCGCGCGTCTGCAGGATGGACACGCGCCGTCGCGATCATCGACGAACAGGACGGTTGAAATGCGGATCAGTCGGATTGGCGGAGCGCTGGGTGCCGAATTGCACGATGTTGACCTGTCGGCAGATTTGTCCGAGGGGGCAATTGCCGAGATCCGCCAAGCACTGCTCGACCATCTGGTGATCTTTTTCCGCAATCAAGACCTGCCGCCTGAGCGCTTTCTGGCAGCGGCACGGCGGTTCGGCAGGCCGATTGAATATCCCTTCGTCAAGGGAATCGAAGGCTTCCCCGAGATCATCAATGTGGCGAAGCTGGAAAACGAAAAGATCAACTTCGGCGGCGTGTGGCATTCGGACACCACCTACCTGCAGGAACCACCGATGGCGACGCTGCTGGTGGCGCGCGAAGTGCCGGAGGCCGGCGGTGACACACTGTTCGCCAATCAGTACCTTGCCTACGACACGCTGTCAGAAAAGCTGCGTGGGCTGCTGAGCAAGATGCACGGTGTCGCCAGTTCGGCGAAGGCCGACGCCAGCCGGACCCGCGAGGATCGTATCCGTTCGGACGGCAGCGCCGAGGCACGCAAGCTTTTGGTTGCCGAGCATCCGGCGGTGCGAACGCATCCGGAAACGGGACGCAAGGTGCTGTACGTGAATCGTGCGCATACGGTGAGTTTCGCCGGCATGACGGAAGACGAGAGCGCGCCACTACTGGAGTTCCTGTTCCGTCATCAGATCCGGCCGGAATTCACCTGCCGGTTCCGCTGGACCCCAGGCGCATTGGCGATCTGGGACAATCGCTGTGTGCAACACTACGCGGTGAATGACTACGCCGGTCAGCGCCGCGTCATGCAGCGGATCACTTTGGCGGGCGGAGCAGTGACCTAGTCCTGCCGCTATAGCAGCCCTTCGCGCCGGAAGCTGAACAGACGGCCGTTGCCGATGACGATATGGTCGTGCAGCACGATGGATAGCGCGGCGGCTGCCGCATGGATGTGATGTGTCATGGTGAGATCGTCGCCAGAGGGCGTTGGATCGCCGCTCGGATGATTGTGCACCAGAATGAGCGCGGTCGCGTGCAGCTCAAGCGCACGCTTGGCAACCTCGCGCGGGTAGACTGGCGTGTGGTTCACCGTGCCACGCTGCTGTGCTTCGTCGGCAATGAGGCGGTTGCGGTTGTCGAGGAACAGCACACGGAACTGCTCGATGCGCTCGCGCGAAAGTTCGGCCTGGAGGTATTCCATTAACCTGTCCCAGTGGCCGAGCACTGGCTGGTCGAGAATGTCGGCGCGCAACAGTCGCAAAGCGGCAGCATGCACCAGCTTCAACGATGCGACCCCGGCTTCGCCAAGTCCCTCGACGGCGCGCAGGTCCTGCGCAGGGGCGGCGATCGCGCCGGCGAAACTGCCGAAGCGCGCCAGAAGCATGCGCGCGAGGGGCTTGGTGTCACGCCGCGGCAACGCGAACAGCAAGAGCTCGAGGACTTCATGGTCGGCGAGCGCCTCGGGACCCGCGGCGAGAAAGCGGGCGCGTAGCCGCTGCCGGTGCCCGGCCGCGCCAGCCGTATCGTCCGCGTCCTGCGGCGGAGCCAGTTCGAATAGGTCTGTCGTCACTCCGCCAGAATGGCGAAGGTGGCTTGAGCCGAGGTTAATGTCCCGGCGGTGGATCGCAGGGTTCGGTTCCCATCTGCGCCGGCACTGACAATTCGAGTAGTTCGAAGGTCTCGGAGGTACCGGTCTCGTTATGTGGCGTGTGGCCGGGGATCATGATCGAATCGCCGGCCTTGATGCGCACCTTTCTGTCGGCGAACTCAAGATCGAGCCAGCCACTCAGCACATAGACGAACTGCGCATCGCATTTGTGGATGTGCCAGCCAGTCGGCTGCGACATGCCTTGCTCAGCCGAGGTCACCTGGGCGCGCATCATGCCGTTGGTGCCGTCCGTCACGCCAAGATCGCGATACTTGAAGAAGGCGCGCCGGCCCGCGACGTAATTGGCATTCTCAGTCGTGGCCACCGCGAGCTTCATTGTTGGTGCGGCAGTGACATGATCGTTCATCGCGTTCCTCCTTGGGGTTCGATCTTTGCCCGGGTAAGGCTGATCAGGTGGGCTTGCCGATGCCGGCAGGCGAAAGGGTGAAGATCTCGCAGCCGCTCTCGGTCACGCCGATCATGTGCTCGAACTGTGCGGACAGGCTGCGATCGCGTGTCACGGCGGTCCAGCCGTCGTCCAGTACCTTCACCTCGGGGCGTCCGGCGTTGACCATCGGTTCGATCGTGAAAAACATACCGGAACGCAATACCGGGCCTTCTCCAGGCTTGCCAAAATGCAGCACGTTCGGTGGTTCGTGGAAGCGCCGGCCGATGCCGTGGCCGCAGAAATCGCGCACCACGCTGAAGCGTTGCGCTTCAACATAGTTCTGGATCACATGGCCGATGTCGCCCAGCGTCACGCCCGGCTTCACCGCATTCACCCCGCGCATCATCGCTTCGTAGGTGACCGTGATCAGATTGCGCGCCCGGGTAGAGGCGGTGCCCGCTGCATACATCCGCGATGAATCGCCGTGCCAGCCGTTCAGGATCACCGTGACGTCGATATTGAGGATGTCTCCGTTCTCCAGCTTCCGCTCACTCGGAATCCCGTGACAGACGACATGGTTGATCGACGTGCAGATGGATTTCGGATAGCCACGATAGTTCAGCGGTGCCGGAATCGCGCCGTGCGCAGTGATGAAGTCATGGCAGATCCGGTCGAGTGCCGTCGTTGTGACCCCTGGACGGACATGCTGCGTGATCATGTCCAGCGTTTCGGCGGCAAGCTGCCCGGCGGCGCGCATCCCGGCAAAGTCCTCCGGGGCGTGGATCGTGATGCGTCTCGCGTCGGTTCCGCCGTCCATCGATACTATGCTCCAGGCTTCCAGCGGCGCTGCCGCGGTAGAACGAAACATGCGCAACCGCGCGGCTGCGTGCAAGACCGTTTGGCGCAGCAGGGCGGCCGGCGTGCTCGCCGCTAGCCTTCGGCTGGGCCGGGCAAGGTGTGGGGACCGCGCGGTTAGCATTTCATTAGCCAAACGCGGCTGATGTCGCGCGATGGCGTATTTCAGCAAGTTCGGCGGGTTATGGATCGACGATACTGATGCCGATGCTGTCGCGGGCCAGCTGGCCTGTATTGGTGACAGCTCGCTGCGGGACCGGATGGCCCGGTTCATTCGCGATGGATATGTCATCATCGAACAGGCGGTGGATGATACCGTCATCGACGCGTATTTGCGCGAATACGAGGTGGCAGCGGCGACGCCGGGGGCATTGCGGATCGAGGCGGGAGACGGGAGCGGGCAACAACCGTTTGTTCTCCAGAAAGCCCTGATTCCCGGGGCCAAGGTGCTCGACACGGTGATGCTCACGCCGCACGGCCAGGATCTGTGCTTCGCGCCTTTGGTATCACGGTTCCTCATGGCGCTGTTCGGCGAGCCAGCACTGGCGTTCCAGAGTCTGCATTTCGAGGTAGGTTCTAGCCAAGCAGTGCATCAGGACACCGCTTACGTGGTGGTCAAGGACGCCCCTCTGAGGCTGGCCGCCTGCTGGATCGCCCTGCAGGACGTGACGCCGGGAAGCGGCGAACTGATCTACTATCCGGCTGGACACCGCATCCCTGATCATCCGTATGCCGGCGGCATATCGAAGCATTGGAACCCGCAGCGTGACGGTCATGCGCCGCACAAAGAGCACTTGCGGTCACTCACGAGGCAGATTCAGTCGCGCGGACTGCCGGAACGCCGATTCTTGGCGCGCAAAGGGGATGCGCTGCTCTGGCACGCCGATCTGCCACATGGCGGCAGTGCTATCACTGCCGGTGGGCCGCGCCGGTCATTGGTGACGCACTATTGCCCGGGATCGCTGGCGCCGCATTTCGTCGATTTCGTCCCTACTGCCTGGCGGCAAAAAGTCCCGGCCCGTGACTGCCATGCCTTCATGTCGCTGTATTTCCCGCCGGAGCGTCTGGGGCTATCTACTCTTCGCATGGATCGTGATGGGCAAAAGCGCGCGGCAGGGGAAGCAGCAGCGGAGTTGGTGAAGGACGGCATGGCAGTGGGCCTAGGCACCGGTTCCACCGCTTACTTCGCCATCGAGGCGTTGATTCGCCGGGTTCGCGAGGGGTTGCAGATCGTCGCGATCCCCACTTCCGAACGCAGCGGCGCTCAGGCGCGCGCCGGCGGCATCCCGCTCACGGACTTCACCAAGCATCCCCGGCTGGATCTGACGATTGACGGAGCGGATGAAATCCAGCGGGACACGCTCAGCCTGATCAAGGGATTGGGCGGTGCTTTGCTGCGGGAAAAAATCGTCGCCGCTGCCTCCGAGCGGCTGGTGATCGTGGCGGACGGCCAGAAGCTGGTGGAGCGGCTAGGCCTGACCGCACCGCTGCCGGTGGAGGTCGTTCCGTTCGGCTGGGAGACGACGGTAACCCGGCTCCGGCAATTCGGCACCGCGCCAGTGCTACGGCAGGACGGCGACCGGGCATTTCGCACTGATGGCGGCAACCTGATCCTGGATTGTGCATTCGGTGCAATCGACGAACCGGCTCGCCTCGAGCAGACGCTGCGTCAAGTCACTGGAGTGGTGGACGTGGGGCTATTCATCGGCATGGCCAGCCTCGTGCTGGTGGCCGACGAAAACGGTGTTTGCGAGCTAGTTGCTACTCGCTAGCTGCCGCTGGTCCGGCCGTAGAACGATACAGGGAGCGCGACGACGCAATGCCGAGCAGGCGCTCTGCGCCTCAGGAGCGGTCAGGCCAGTGACCTGGGCGCGCCAGATCCTGTGCCCGTGCTGGCTGATCCCCTCTATATGCGCGTCGCCGCCGTCGGCGGCCTGCCGCGCCGCCACGGCGGCATTCCGCGCGACCTTCTCATTTCCGTAGCTGCCAACCTGAATGCTCCATGCGGCATTGAGTGACTTTGTGCGTGAAGCCATACGTATTGGCGGTTCAGTGAGTGTCGCAGCGTGTGCTGTGCTCACCAGTGACGGCATGCGGTTGGCAACCAAGGTGCGTTGCTCTGGTGGCACCCCCATCTGCTCGAAGCCCTCGTTGAGCAGCAAGGCCATATGCACGTCGCGCTCGGGGTTGGAGCCTGCACCAAGCACGACGCCAATCAGCCGCACGCCGCTATGCACGGCGCTGGTGACCAGGTTATGGCCGGAAGCCTCGGTGTAGCCGGTCTTCATGCCATCCGCGCCCGGATACGAACGCAGCATACCGTCGTGGTTGAAGATGATCCGCCGCTGGAACGTGAAGCTCGGCGTGCTGAAATAAGCGTAGTTATTGGGAAAATCGGTCAGCAAGTGCCGCGCCAGGATGGCAAGGTCACGGGCGGTGGACCATTCGTCCGGGTCTGGCAGACCTGAAGCATTGGTGAATGTGCTGTGCGCCATTCCGAGAGCCCGGGCCCGCAGCGTCATCATTTGAGCGAAGCGATCCTCGGAGCCGCCAAGCAACTCGCCTAGCGCCGCCGCCGCATCGTTGGCTGACTTGGTCACCAGGCCCAGGATCGCTTCCTCGACCGTGATGCGTGTGCTTGGGAGGAGACCGAGTTTTGATGGCTCCATCGAGGCAGCGTGAGCGGAAACAGGAACCATCTCGTTCAGGCTGATCCGGCGGTCGCGCAATGCCTCGAACACCATGTAAAGCGTCATCAGCTTGGCGAGACTGGCTGGATGGCGGGGCGCGTCAGGATTTGCCTGTTCGAGCACGTTGCCGGTCGCTGCGTCGACCACGATCGAGCTGTACCGGTCCGAACCAATTTGTGCCTGCGCAGCCGGACTGAGGGCGACCGAGAGACTCGCACCGACGCCTGCCATAAGCGCCAGACGACTTATATATTTGCGTGCTCGGCCCGCCGAACCGACCATCCCTTGCTCCTGCCTGGCTGTCGGCTCGAATTTTAGTTGTGCGCCGCTTCGTCTGTCCAGATGAAATCCTCACAAAAGATCAAAAACTGAAAGGGTTACAGGGGGATCCTTGCACATCCGCGTGCTTTCCGAGGTTGTGTTTCGAGGGCCCGCGACGTCTCTGAGTATTTTTGTGCACCGCACAATAAACTGCTTGATTGCGCCGGGAGGCGGGCGTATATCGGGTTTGTGCTGCATTGCAGCAAAACGGTTCAGGCAAACCCCCGGTCGATCGACAACCCGTGAACAGGCGGGCTGTCCGTGCAGGAGAACAGTGGATGACCAGTAAGCCGAAGATGATCGAAGCGACAATCGCGGCGGAGGAGCAGGCGGTGGGCGCGGCGAGCAAGGGATTCGAGCAAACGGTCTCGGGCCTGAAGGACGGAATGGCAAAGGCGGCCGCAGGGCTCGCCGACACACAGGCAAAGGTGAAGGAAGGCATGGAAAAGGCAATGAAGACAGCCGAAGAGCTGGTGGCGTTCAGTCAGGGCAATGTCGAGGCAATGGTGAAGTCCGGTCAGATCTGGGCGGCCGGCGTGCAAGATATCGGCAAGCAGATCGCTGCGAACGCTCAGGCATCGCTCGATGAAACGATGTCGATGTTCAAGGCTCTTACCTCGGTGAAGTCCCTGAAGGACGCGTTCGAGCTCCAGTCCGGCCTGGCGCGTTCGGCGATGGAGAAGACACTGGCCGAGTTGGGTAAGCTGACCGATGCGTCGCTGAAGCTGACCGAGCAGACGCTTGCGCCGCTGACGGCGCGGGTCAGCTTGGCGATGGAAAAGTTCGCCAAGTCAGCCTAAACTGCCGACAGACTGGACGGGCGGGATGCAAATATCCCGCCGTGAAGGACGAAAAAGGCTCCGGGTACTCCCGGGGCCTTTTTTTCGTGCTCTGACACTTCAACTTAATCTTTGCTCGTCAATGGTCTTTTAACCGGCCGCCGCCTTCCGATATGGTTCGTGCTTCGGCGAACCGGGCGGCGGGGTCTTGCCGTGGGCCAAAAGTATGAGGATCGTCTGGGTGGCGGGAATGTCGCAGCAGGTAGGCGTGGAAGAACGATGAGCGACGGCGACAGGCGTGGCGGCAACAATAATACCGAGGGCCCGAATACCGGGGTCGTCGTTCGGGCGCGCCCGAAGACCAGAAAGCCCGCGATGTACAAGGTTCTCATGCTGAACGATGACTACACGCCGATGGAGTTTGTCGTTCATGTCCTGGAACGCTTCTTCCAGAAATCGCGTGAAGAGGCCACCCGCATCATGCTGCATGTGCACCGTCGCGGTGTCGGCGTATGCGGGGTCTATACCTATGAAGTAGCCGAAACCAAAGTGACGCAGGTGATGGACCTGGCGCGGCAAAACCAGCATCCCCTGCAATGCACGATCGAAAAGGAATGATCTCGAATTGCTGCCACTTTGCCACCAGATTGTTAACTGTCTGGGGTACGCAATTCGCCCGAGTTGACGACTGGCCGGACCCCCGGAGATGATCCAGTCTGCCTTACAGGCCTCAGCGCGTAGGAGCGCGGACGACAATGCTTTCACGTAATCTCGAACAGACGCTGCATCGCGCGCTTTCACTAGCCAGCGAGCGCCGTCACGAATATGCCACGCTTGAGCATCTGCTCCTTGGCCTCGCCGATGATACCGACGCAGCAACCGTGCTGCGCGCCTGTGGGGTGGACCTCGATAAGCTGCGCACGGATTTGTCGGAGTTTCTCGATAAGGATCTCGCCGGTCTGGCCACCGACCGTGCCGGCGATCCGAAGCCCACGGCCGGGTTCCAGCGCGTGGTGCAGCGCGCGGCAATCCACGTGCAATCTTCCGGCCGAGACGAGGTAACCGGCGCGAACGTGCTCGTTGCGCTGTTCTCCGAGCGGGAGAGCCACGCTGTGTATTTCCTGCAGCTGCAGGACATGACGCGACTCGACGCGGTCAATTTCATCAGCCACGGGATCGCCAAGGCGCCGGGCCGTTCGGCACAGCGGCCGGTGCAGGGCACTGGTAGCCAACCAGAGGCGCATCAGGAGCAGGAGCGCGAAGAAAAGCCAAATCGTCGCAACCAGGACGCGCTGTCCAACTATTGCGTCAACCTCAACAAGAAGGCGATGGCGGGGAAGATCGACCCGTTGATCGGCCGCGAACCTGAAATCGAACGCACCATCCAAATCCTGTGCCGGCGCACCAAGAACAATCCGCTGTATGTCGGCGATCCTGGTGTCGGCAAGACGGCGATTGCCGAGGGTCTGGCGAAGCGCATCGTCGAAGGCGACGTGCCGGAGGTGTTGGCAAAATCCACAATCTTCGCGCTGGACATGGGCGCGTTGCTTGCTGGCACCCGCTATCGCGGCGATTTCGAGGAGCGGCTGAAGGCCGTGGTCTCCGAACTGGAGAACCAGCAGGGCGCCATCCTGTTCATCGATGAAATCCATACGGTCATCGGCGCCGGCGCCACATCCGGCGGCGCGATGGACGCGTCGAACCTGCTGAAACCGGCGCTGGCGTCGGGCAACCTGCGCTGCATCGGTTCAACCACCTACAAGGAATTCCGCAACTACTTCGAAAAGGACCGGGCCCTGGTCCGTCGCTTCCAGAAGATCGACGTGAATGAGCCGAATGTTGAGGATAGCGTAAAGATTCTGCGCGGCCTGAAGTCGAACTACGAGAAGCACCACAAGGTTCGCTACACCGACGAGGCAATCCGCGCCGCCGTCGAGTTGTCGGCGAAATACATCAACGACCGCAAGCTGCCAGACAAGGCGATCGACGTGATCGACGAGGTTGGCGCGAGCCGCATGCTGCTGCCCGAGCACAAGCGGCGCAAGACGGTTACATTGCGTGACGTCGAGGAGATCGTCGCCAAGATCGCGCGCATTCCTCCGAAGAGCGTATCGGCCGACGACAAGGAAACGTTGCGTAATCTTGAGCGCGACCTGAAGTCGATGGTGTTCGGCCAGGACCGGGCGATCGAGGCGCTTGCGGCGGCGATCAAGCTGGCGCGTGCCGGGCTACGCGAACCCGAAAAGCCGATCGGCAACTATCTGTTCTCTGGCCCAACCGGTGTCGGCAAGACCGAAGTTGCACGTCAGCTTGCCGCCACCATGGGGATCGAACTGATCCGCTTCGACATGTCCGAATACATGGAGCGGCACTCGGTTTCGCGTCTGATCGGTGCACCTCCCGGCTATGTCGGGTTTGATCAAGGTGGATTGCTGACCGATGCGATCGATCAGCACCCACACGCTGTCTTGTTGCTCGATGAAATCGAGAAGGCGCATCAGGACCTCTTCAACATCCTTCTGCAGGTGATGGACCACGGGAAACTTACGGATCACAACGGCAAGACGGTCGATTTCCGTAACGTTGTCCTGATCATGACGACTAATGCTGGCGCATCTGATCTGGCGAAGGAGGCGATCGGGTTCGGCCGTGATTCGCGCGTCGGTGAGGACGAGGATGCGATCAAGCGGCTGTTCACGCCGGAGTTCCGCAATCGGCTCGACGCGACGATAACGTTCGCAGGGTTGACGCCGGAAATCGTCGGACGCGTGGTCGAGAAATTCGTCATGCAGTTGGAAGCACAATTGGCTGATCGCAATGTGACGATAGAGTTGTCGTCGGCGGCCAAGGAGTGGCTCGCCGAGCGTGGCTACGACAGACTATACGGCGCCCGCCCGCTTGCGCGGGTTATCCAGGAGCACATCAAGAAGCCGCTGGCCGAGGAGCTGCTGTTTGGCAAGTTGGTGAAGGGTGGCGCGGTCAAGGTTACCCTGAAGGACGGCAAACTGGACTTCGAGTTGATCGAAGCGCAGCTGCCGTCGCTGCCGAAGCCGGATGAAGACGGCGATGGCGGAGTTGATCGCGAGGAGATCGAGGCATAGGCTTGCCCTGAAGCTCCATATCGCGACACAAAAGGGCACAGAATTGGCTGTGCCCTTTTGTTTTGGATGGATGCCATGAACGGCCTGGACGAGACGCTGCTGCGGCGCCGGATTTGGCGGCTGATCGCGCCGTGGCAGTCTACCAGCGGACCTGGTGTGACCATCGGTGTGGTAGTCGGGCGTGAACTTGCCGTGCACGAAAGTGCTGGCATGGCGAGCCTCGAGTTTGGTGTGCCAGTTGGCTCCGAGACAACGTTCCGGATTGCCTCGGTCAGCAAGCAGTTCACCTGCGCCGCGATCCTGTTGCTGGAGGCCGAAGGTCTGCTGTCGATCGACAGCGATGTACGGCTTTATCTGCCGGAATTGCCTGACCTTGGTCACCGCATCACGTTGGCGCATCTGATGCACAACACCTCCGGCATCCGGGACATGCTGGAGATCATGCGAGCCGGCGGCGCCGATCTTGGGCAGCCGTGCACGCCCGGCGATTTGCTCGCGGGCGTTTGCCGGCAGGGCGGGCTGAATTTTGCTCCCGGGTCGCGCTATCTGTACAGCAATTCCAACTTCATGCTGCTGGGCCGCATCGTCGAGAAGGTCAGTGGCGAATCGCTGCGTTCCTTCCTCGATCGCCGGATCTTTCAGCCACTCGGGATGAATTCGACACGGCACGTCGAGAGGTACGGCTGAAGTGGTGCCTGGACTTGCCACCGGTTACCTCGCGACAGGCGATGGTGGCTGGCGGCGTGCGCCACATGGCTTTCCATTGCATGGCGAAGGTGGGCTGGTTTCCTGCGTCATGGATCTGGCGCTCTGGCACGCGAACTTTGAGTCGCCGCGGGTGGGCGGAACGGCAATTGCCGAGGCGCTGACCACGATGACGCCCTTCACCGGAGGATTCCGGAACTGCTACGCACGTGGGTTGCGCATCCAGACGTATCGTGGCGTTCGGACGATTGGCCATGACGGCCTATGGCCAGGCTACAAAACCAGTTTCGTGCGCATACCCGATCACGATGCCGCGGTAATCTGCATCAGCAACGACGGCACATCTGATCCTCATGGCTTAGCATTCGAAGTTATCGAGGCATTGGTCGAAGGAAAGCGAGACCTTCTGGCGGTCCCGCCGATGCCGCCGGCGGATCGGCTGCCTGGGCGCTGGCTCAACCGCGACAGTGGCGCGACCTTGGAGGTATCAATCAACGCAGCTGGCCAAGTAATTGCCTGCATGTACGGCGTGGCGTTCATCACGGTACCGACCGAGGATCGTGGCTTCGCCACCAGCCGTGGCTCGGGTGACTTCACCATGTGGCTGCGGGCAGACGATCGGCTCGATGTGGAGCGGGACGCTGGCGTACAGGAAACGCTGCATCGGATTGCGCCGAATGCACAACTGCCACTGGATCTGCCGGGTAGCTATGAGAATGCCGATACAGCAGCGACGTGGACTATCAGCAACGCCAAGCAAGGCGTGACACTTGAGGTCTGTGGCCCACTGCTGCGACAGGTTCACTGGGAGATCGAGCCGATCGAAGGCGACTTCATCCGGGTAATATCACCGAGCGTGCTGTTCCGCGGCTGGTTCGACTGCCGTGTGTTGCGCGATGCGACTGGCGCGGTTACCGGGCTCCTCGTCGATGGCGGCCGCGCGAAGGGCCTTCTGTTCATGCGGCAGCACGATCGGCCCTTCGCCTCGCACGAATAAACGCGAGCAGCGGCAGCTCCGGATAGTAGCATCCCGTCCTTCGCGTCCTTCCGGCGACAGCAGGACCACTTTGCGCTATCTTTGTGATTCACACAGGGGGTGCGTGCGATGATGAGAGCTAGGTCGATGGCTTTGTCGCTGGGTATCGCTGCTGCTGGCGTGCCTGTTGCCGGCCATTCGCAAGGTCTGATCCAGACGCATCGTATTGCCGCCGACCTTGCCAGCCAGGCTGCGGCCGAAGTGGTCGCTAGTTGCGCCAAGCAAGGCTATCCCGAAACAGCGGTTGTGGTGGACGCTGACGGTGTACGGCAGGCCGTGTTGCGCGGCGATCGCACAGGTAGCCATTCGCTCGATAGCGCCTTCGACAAGGCCTACACCGCGGCCACGTTCAAGTCGGACACGCTCGCACTGGTCGAGCGGGCGAAGACGGTGCCGAATTTCGCAAATCTATTCACCCAATTGCCGCATCTTATCCTGGTTGGTGGCGGCATCGTTATCAAAGTCGGCGATGAAGTGGTGGGCGCAATAGGCGCGGCAGGGGCACCCGGTGGCAACCTTGACGATGCCTGCGCACATGCAGGCCTCGATAAGATCCGCGATCAGCTCAAGTAGATTCAATACGACTTCGGCAGATCCAGCACCCGCTCTGCCAGGTAGCTGAGAATAAGCTGCGGACTGACCGGCGCGATGCGCGGGATCCAAGATTTCGCGTAAGTAACGTTCGACGTGGTATTCCTGCGCGTATCCCATGCCACCGTGTGTCATGACCGCTTGCTCGCAGGCATGGAAGCCGGCTTCGCCAGCCAGGTATTTTGCGGCATTCGCTTCCGCGCCACACGGCTGACCTTGGTCGTACAGCCACGCAGCTTTCATTACCATGAGATTGGCGGCTTCCAGCTCCGCCCAGCACTTTGCCAGCGGATGCTGGATTGCCTGGTTCTGGCCGATCGGCCGGCCAAAAACGACGCGTTCGCGCGCATAGCGTGAGGCACGCGCAAGTGCTGCGCGGCCGATGCCGATGGCCTCGGCGGCAACCAGGATACGCTCGGGATTAAGTCCATGCAGCAGAGTGCGGAAGCCCTCACCTTCCTCGCCAATGCGGTCTTCGGCCGGCACCTCCATGTCTTCGAAGAACACCATGTTCGAAATCCACCGCGTGCCGGCCCATCTTGTGGATGACGCGCACTTCGGCGTGCGCACGGTCGAGCGTGGTGTAGAACAGCGTCAGGCCATGGCTGTGCCGCTGCACCTGGTCGAGGGGGGTGGTGCGTGCCAGCAGCAGGATCTTGTTGGCGACCTGCGCGGTCGAGGTCCAGATCTTGGTGCCGTTTATCATGTAGCGGTCACCTCGCCGATCGGCTCGGGTGCTGATCTGGGTGGTGTTGAGACCGGCATTGGGTTCGGTGACGCCGAAACAGGCCTTGTCGCGTCCGGCGATCACGGGCGGCAGCATCCGCTGCTTCTGGGCTTCAGGTACCGAACACCACGACGGGATTGAGGCCAAAGATGTTCAGATGGACGGCCGAAGCCCCCGACATGCAGGCACCCAACTCCGCCACGGCCTGCATCAGGATCGCCGCTTCGGTAATGCCGAGGGCGGCGCCGCCATAATTTTCCGGCATGGCGATGCCCAGCCAGTTCGCCTCGGCCATCGCAGTGAAGAACGCTTCCGGAAATGTGGCGGTGCGGTCTCGCTCCAGCCAATACGAATCGTCGAAGCGGGCGCAGAGCTTCAATACCTCGTCGCGGATCTGCTGTTGTTCGTCGGCTAGGGCGAAGTCCATATCCGGGCCTTTCAGACGCTGGCTGGCTGAGCCATATTTGCCCCAACGCGTCCAAACAGGCGAGGCGCCCAATTTTCTGGCCGGAGCAGCGCGATGTACAGCCAGGCCCTTAACACCCCGACCGGCGCGGCGGACACCAGCGCGGCGGCCACGCACTTCAAGGCGCGGGTTGACGCCGAGGAGCGGATAGAACCCAACGACTGGATGCCGGACGCGTACCGCCGCACGCTGGTTCGCCAGATCAGCCAGCACGCCCATTCGGAAATCGTTGGTATGCTGCCTGAAGGCAATTGGATCACCCGCGCTCCTTCGCTGCGTCGTAAGGCAGCATTGTTGGCGAAAGTGCAGGACGAGGGTGGCCACGGCCTCTACTTGTATGCCGCGGCCGAAACGCTGGGTGTCACGCGCGAGGAATTGGTCGAGCAGTTGCTGACCGGGCGCGCCAAATACTCCTCGATCTTCAATTATCCGACCCTGACATGGGCCGACGTTGGGGCCATCGGCTGGCTGGTGGACGGCGCAGCGATCATGAATCAGATTCCGCTATGCCGCTGCTCGTATGGCCCCTATGCCCGCGCGATGATCCGCATCTGCAAGGAGGAGTCATTTCACCAGCGCCAGGGCTTTGAGATCATGACCACGCTGGCGCGTGGATCGGACGAGCAGAAGGCGATGGCGCAGGATGCACTGAACCGCTGGTGGTGGCCGAGCCTGATGATGTTTGGCCCGCCGGATACGCAGTCGCAGCATTCGGATACGTCTATGCAGTGGAAGATCAAGCGCTTCACCAATGACTCGCTGCGCCAGAAGTTTGTCGATGCAACGGTGCCGCAAGGTCACTACCTGGGCCTGACGTTTCCCGATGCTGAACTCCACTTGAACGAAGCGAGCGGCCATTGGGAGTTTGGCGCGATCGACTGGGACGAATTTCGCCGCGTGCTGGCGGGTGATGGTCCGTGCAATCGCGAACGACTGGCTGCGCGTCGACGAGCACACGAGCATGGTGCCTGGGTGCGCGAGGCGGCCTTGGCCTATGCGGCGAAGCATCGTGCGGCCGAGCAACGTGACGCTGCCTGATGGCAGAGCCTGCCACACCGCTATGGGAAGTGTTTATTCGCGCCCGCACCGGGCTGGCTCATCGGCACGTCGGATCGGTGCACGCCGCTGACGCAACGCTGGCGCTGCAGGCAGCGCGCGATGTCTATACGCGGCGTGGCGAGGGCCTGTCGATCTGGGTGGTGCCGTCGGCCTTGATTACCGCCTCGGATCCCGCTGACAGGGATATGCTGTTTGAGCCGACCGCCTCAAAGATCTACCGTCATCCGACGTTCTACGAAGTGCCGGACGAAGTTGACAACATGTAGGGTCATGGCGTGCCCATGACCCCAATGGGATGAAACGCAATGAACGCACCCGTCAACGCCGCAGCACAAGACGAAGCTTGGTCGATCCCACTGGACAAGATCGATGTCAGTCAGCCACGGCTGTACCAGGACGACATCTGGTATCCGTATTTCGAGAGGCTCCGCCAGGAAGACCCAGTGCATTGGTGTGAGAACGGCATGTACGGCTCGTATTGGTCAGTGACCAAGTACCGGGACATCATGCAGGTCGACACCAATCAGAAAGTCTATTCGTCGGACGCGTTGATGGGTGGCATCGTGCTGCGTGACGCGCCGATGGACTACCGGCGCCCCAGCTTCATCTCGATGGATCAGCCGAAGCACGACGAACAAAGGAGAGTTGTCTCGCCCGTTGTGGCTCCCGGCAATCTGGCCCGGCTGGCCGACACAATTCGTGAGCGCACCCAGCGCGTGTTGGATGGACTTCCGCGCGGCGAAGCGTTCGACTGGGTTGATCGCGTTTCGATCGAGCTCACCACGCAGATGCTGGCAACGCTGTTCGACTTTCCCTTTGAGGACCGGCGTAAGCTGACCTACTGGTCGAATGTCGCGACGGTGAACACCCGCGCCGGCACCGAGATCGACTCAGACGAAAAACGTGACGCCGTGCTGCAGCAGGCGATGGAATACTTCGTTGCGCTGTGGAATGAGCGCGCAAAGCAAGAGCCACGTGCCGACTTGATTTCCATGCTCGCACATGGCGAAGCGACGCGTGATCTGCCGTCAAGGCCGACCGAATTCATGGGCAACATTCTGCTACTGCTCGTGGGCGGGAACGACACCACGCGCAATTCGATGTCGGGTGGTCTGTGGGCACTGCACAACAATCCCGGCCAGTATCGCAAATTGATCGACAACCCGAATCTCGTTGGCAGCCTGGTACCGGAGATCATCCGCTACCACACGCCGGTGATGCATATGCGGCGCACTGCGCTGGAGGATACCGAGCTTGGCGGCAAACACATCCGCAGGGGTGACAAGGTTGCGATGTGGTACCTCTCCGGCAACCGCGACGAGGATGCCATCGAGCGCGCCAATGACTTCATCATCGACCGTGAGCGGCCGCGCCAGCACCTTTCCTTCGGTTTTGGAATCCACCGCTGCGTCGGTAACCGGCTTGCCGAGCTGCAACTGACCATATTGTGGGAAGAAATCCTCCAACGCTTTGCACTGATTGAAGTGTTGGAGCCGCCGACGCGCGCCTATTCCAACATCCTGCGCAGCATCTCGTCGATGCCGGTGCGGCTTCCTGTGCATTGAGGACGTGGCGAGCACCTCCATCATCGTCGAGGAAACGCCACTCGTCCTGCAAGCGCTTCGGCGTGCCGACGACGCGCTGGTGCTGGGTCACAGACTGTCGGAATGGACCGGTCATGCGCCGACTCTCGAGGAAGAGCTGGCCCTCGCCAACCTCGCACTCGATCTGATCGGCCAGGCGCGCGCATTGTACGAGTATGCCGGATCGATGGCGGGGCACACCGAGGACCAGCTTGCGTACCTGCGTGACACACCAGGTTGGCGCAATTGCCTCATGGTAGAACTGCCAAATGGCGATTTTGCCTTCAGCATTGCACGGCTGCTGCTGCTCTCCGCATTCAGCGACTTGTTCTGGCGCGCCGCCATGAGCTCGGCAGACAGCACCATCGCGGCGATCGCGGCGAAGGCGGAAAAAGAAACTGCTTATCATCTGCGTCATGCCGCGGAATGGCTGGTTCGCCTGGGTGATGGCACAGTCGAAAGCCATCAACGTGCGCAAACGGCAATCGACGAACTGTGGCCCTACACCGGCGAACTGTTTGCTGTCGATGCGGCTGACACGACGCTGATCGCCGCAGGTACAATCCCTGATCCGCGGCAATTGCGCGACGGCTGGAACGGCGTGGTTGAAGCTACGCTGCGGCGCGCGACGCTGACGCGTCCGGCGGACGGCTGGATGCAATCGGGTGGCCGAAATGGGCGGCACACCGAGCATCTCGGTTTTCTGCTGGCGGAAATGCAGTACCTCCAGCGAACATATCCCGGCGCGATATGGTAGATGCAGCTCTGCGCGAACGCGCGCTGGCCGCGTTGGAGGGTGTGACCGATCCGGAAATCCCCGTGCTGACCATCGCGGATCTTGGCATTCTGCGCGACATTGTAGAGCAAGATGGCGGAGTTGAGGTTACCATAACGCCGACGTATTCCGGCTGTCCGGCAATGAATGTGATTGCACTGGATATCGAAGCGGTGCTTGCTCGCGTGGGTATCAAGGCGCGCATACGTACCAGCCTCTCACCGGCCTGGACGACGGATTGGCTGAGCGAGGCAGGACGTCGAAAGCTTGCCGCTTACGGCATCGCACCGCCCGCGCACAGCACGTCGCGCCGGGCCCTGTTTGGTGAGACCAGGCCTGCGTGTCCACGGTGCGGCAGCGCCGATACCGAACTGATCAGCGAATTCGGCTCAACCGCGTGCAAATCATTGCATCGTTGTCGTGCGTGCCGCGAGCCATTCGATGCATTCAAGTGTCATTGAGGGAGGCTTTCATGCCGAGACAGGCTGTTACTACTGACAAAGCACCGAAGCCTGCGGGACATTTCGTGCAGGCGATCGCTGTCGAAGCGAAGGGGAGGCTGGTGTTTATTTCCGGCATGGTGGCGTCGCGGCCGGATGGCAGCATTGCTGGCGTCGGCGACATCGAGGCGCAGACCCGCCAGGTGTGTGAAAACGTCAAAGCGGCCGTGGAAGCGGCTGGCGGCACGCTGGCCGATGTCTGCCGCGTCGATGTTTATGTGCGCAACATGGAGAACCTGGCGCCCATTCATAAGGTGCGGCGTGAGTACTTTCCGTCGCCACCGCCGGCCTCGACCTTGGTGGAAGTGAGCAAGTTCACCCATCCCGACTATCTCATCGAGATGAGCGCGATCGCTGTGGTGTAACGCTTCGGCACGTGTGCCTGAGCTTCCATCCGGAAGTGGCGCGGCCGCAAGCCGCCGAGTAGAATGCCTATGCCTGCCGAGGGAGACTGTCCATGAGCGTCCTGCGTGGCAATAACGGCCCGCGCTACAAGCATCTGCCTGACCAGTCATCGCCGTACGACACAATCACTGTCGATAAGCTGACGCCGATCATCGGCGCGGAAATCGGTGGCGTGGACCTGTCAAAGCCGCTCGGCAATCAGACGTTCGAGGAGATCCACCGCGCGCTGGCCGAGAACCAGGTGATCTTCTTCCGCGACCAGCATATCACCGAGGAGCAGCATCTGGATTTTGGCCGTCGCTTCGGCAAGCTGCATTTGCATCCGGCGGCTCCGCATGCGCCCGGTCTTCCCGAGTTGATGATCATCCATGCCGACAAGGACTCGCCGCGTGCCAACGGCGAGGGCTGGCATAGTGACGTTTCGTGTGACGTCGAACCGCCGATGGGCAGCATACTGTATATCCGCAAGAGCCCGCCACGCGGCGGCGATACGCTATTTGCCTCGATGTATGCAGCCTATGAAGCGCTGTCGGATCGGATGAAGCAGTATCTTGACGGGCTGACCGCGATCCATGATGGCGAGGACGCGTATCGTGGCACCTATGCGAACTATGGTGTTGCCGACAAGACCGCGTATCCGCGCGCCGAGCATCCGGTGGTGAGGACCCATCCGGTCACGGGCAAGAAGGCTTTGTACGTGAACCGTGGCTTCACGAAGCGCATTGCCGGCGTGCCGCGCGACGAAAGCGCCGCGATCCTGCATTATCTCTGGGATCATGCGGAGAATGAGTTGTTTCAGTGCCGCTTTCGCTGGCGGGAAAACTCGATTGCCTTCTGGGATAATCGCTGCGTCCAGCACCGGGCGATGTGGGACTATTGGCCGCACACCCGCTCGGGCCATCGTGTGACTGTCGCCGGTGACAGGCCGGTGTGATGGCGAACGCACCGATCTCGCCGTTGGGCGTCTATCTGGAGCATTTGGAGAACGGTGAGCTGGCCTACCAGTTCAGCCCAGATGCCAACGCCGCGGTGTTCTATCCACGCGTGATCTGCCCCTACACCGGCAGCGACAATCTGCAATGGCGGATCAGCAAGGGCGTAGGCACGGTGCATGCCACCACGGTGGTGTTCCCACAGAAGGGAGATCCGTACAACGTGGCGTTGATCGATGTCGACGAGGGCTTCCGCATGATGAGCCGAGTGGAAGATATCCCGCCACTCGGCGTGAGGATCGGCATGCGGGTGAAGTTCCGCGCGCATCCGGCAGAAGGCGATGAACCGCCGTACCCGGTTTTCACGCCCGCCGGTGGCACGCCGTGAACGGCCTTACGCGCGGGAGCGCCGCCATCGTGGGTGTGGCAGAATCCGATATCGGTGCCGTTGCGGCGAATATGAGCCCGCTCGATCTGATGGCGCAGGGCATTCAGCGCGCGCTGATGGATTGCGGGCTTAGGCTACGCGATGTCGATGGCATCTTCTGCGCGACGACGCAGGCGCGCACGTCGGCGATGTCGCTGTGCGAATATCTGCACAAGCCGCACGCCTACACTGATTCCACCATTGTAGGTGGCTCCTCGTTTGAGGTGCACGCGGCGCACGCCCAAGCAGCATTGGCGGCGGGACTGTGCAATATCGCCGTGATCACTTATGGCAGCACGCAGCGCACGGTTGGTCGGCGAGCCGCATCAGCACGCGAGTATAATCCGTATGAAACGCCGTTCCGGCCGTTCTTGCCGTCCACTGCCTATGCATTGGCGGCATCACGGCACATGCACGAATTCGGCACCACCCGCGAACAGCTCGCCGAAGTCGCCGTGGCGGCACGGGCGTGGGCACTGCTGAACCCAATGGCGTGGGAGAAGAAGCCGCTGACGGTAGAGGATGTGCTGTCGGCACGGCCGATCGCGCACCCGTTCACAGTGCGCGACTGCTGCCTTATCACCGACGGTGGCGGTGCCATCGTGATGATGCGCGCGGATGAAGCACGTAATCAGGCAAAGCCGCCGATTTACGTGTTGGGATATGGCCAGTCCATCACGCACGCCTCGATTTCGTCGATGCCCGACTTGACGATCACCGGCGCACGCGACTCCGGCGCGGCCGCATACCGGATGGCGGGAATACGCGAGACCGACATCGATGTGCTCGCGCTGTACGACGCATTCACGATCAACACCATTCTGTTTTTGGAAGATCTGGGCTTCTGCCCAAAGGGCGAGGGTGGCCGCTTCGTCAGCGATGGCCGCATCGGTCCCAAGGGCAGCCTGCCGGTGAATACCAATGGCGGCGGCCTGTCCTATTGCCATCCCGGCATGTACGGGCTGTTTCTGTTGATCGAGGCGGTGCGCCAGCTGCGTGGCGAATGCAGCGAGCGGCAGGTGAAGCAGGCGGAAACCGCGCTTGTGCACGGCAATGGCGGCGTTTTGTCGGCGCAGGCCACCGTGATCCTGGGAACGCAGGCTGCGCTGTAAGTGCTATGGATCCGTGAGCTTGTAGGTCTGCGACGTGCAGACGTCGACGTTGCGATGGATCACGCTGTTGCCGTCCGCAAACACCGTCTTGAAGTCGTAATGGCAGCCGCTATTCGGATTGTCTAAATCAAGCTGGACGAAGAAGTTGGTTCGTAGTGCGTGGCCTTCCAGCAGGTTCGCATCCCAATGATTTGCTCCAGGCGTCGAAGCAAAGAACCCGGCCACCGCGGCATGTGCGTTATTCACCAGGTCCAGGTTGCGGGTCGCGTGGTGCTGGGCAAAAACTTTGTCGCTAAAACCGACCGTTACCAGCACGGTTAGCACAATCTTGGTCACGACAGCTATTTCTGGACGCATGGCGCATGTCGTTTAACCTATTTCGGTGCCGTGAGGGAACGAGAATCATGGCCTAAGCTGCTTCAGCCAGTTTGCTGTTTTGTTCGCGCCGTGATCCAGTTCGCTGTGCGGCGCACACCCCCGAAGGTAAATAGGTGCAGGCCCGCGATTGCAGCATTCTCGGCGTCTTCGATAACGATTTCGTTGATCAGCTGATCGGGTTCGGCTTCCACCAGGATGCGGGCGAAAGCCGCATGCCCGCGTGCCAGCGCGCGGAGCGACGCGCCAACGCCGCAGCGGATCGCGAACTTCGCCAAAGTTGCAATACTAGTGGGACCTGCAACGCCGGCGTGCACGGGACAGTCGACGCCTTGGTCGCGTTGCGCCGCAATCCATCGCAGGATCGGTCGTGCTTCGAGGGCGAACTGGGTTATTAGCGTTACGTCGAGCCCGGCCTTTCGTGCCAGAGCGACCTTGGCCAACATCGCCGCGTCCAGCGTTTTCGTGTCGATCGCGGGGTGGCCTTCGGGATAGCCACCGAATGACACGTGCGCGATGTCATTGCGCTCCACCACGCCGGTCGCCAGCAAATCAAGGCAGGCGCGGAATGGTCCCACCGGGCTGTCATCACCACCAATCAGCAGGATGCGATCGACACTGGCCTCGACCCGGGCTCGCATCAGGAAATCGTTGGCTTGTGTAAAGCTCGCCAGTTTGCGCGCCGCCACGTGCGGCACCGGATCAAATCCGGCCCGTCGCAAGCGTGCGCAGGCACCGACAATGTCATGGTAGGTGACAGACGGGGGGTGGCTGACGAATACCACAGTTCCCGGATCGAGCAGCCGGCGCAGCGGTTCGCCGGCGTATTCGTCACGCGGCGACAATTCTATAGAACAACCGCTGATCAACGCCATGGCGCGGGGTTGCATCAACCAGAGTCCCGCTTGCGGGAGATCACATAGGACTCGTCCCAGAACCACAGGCCGCCATGCTCGTGCAGCACCTGCTTGGTGGCGTCGAGATAGGCGCCGCTGCTGATGGCCTCGGACAGTCGCTGGTCCTCGATCTGCGCGACATACACGGCGGCATTCCAGGCGGCGAACAGCGTGGAGGTGCCGATGGTTTCGCTGATCTCGCTTGGCAGGGTGTGCATGTCGTAGCGAAACAGCGAACGCGCATCGGCGTAGGCACCGAAGTTCAGGTCGCGTCCCGCGCTACCAAGTTCCGCCTTGGTCGCGCGCAACAGTGCATGGCGGTCGGTGATGAAAGGGCTCTCGCCAGGCCAGATGCGCTGGATGATTTCCAGTCCCGGGTCGTTGCCGTGCGAATGGATGGCAATCAGACGTCCGCCGGGGGCCAGCGCTCGGGCCAGCGGCGCCACCACGCGGCGCGCCTTGAACTCCAGCGGTGCGCGGGCGCGATAGGGCTGCGAGGCGATGACCAGGTCGTATTCCGCATCGGTAAAACCGCGGCGCGGCCGTACCTGGTCGAGAAGGAACTTGTGATCTTCACGATAGATCACCAGCACGACCGGCTTTTCGTATATCGGATTGCCGCTCGCGCGGCTCATTTTGGCGCGCCAGTTTTCCGCCAAGAAGGGACCCAGTTCGGTAATTTGGGTCTCGAAGTCGTGCGCGGTGTTGCCCGTCAGCGAAAGTTCCTGCCAGACAAGGCTGGTGGCGGCGTTTACCGAGTTCGGCTTCAACCACGGCGCCTCGGAATAGTACATGTTGGTCATCACCAGCACGGTGGCGGGATGCTCGAACAAACGGTCGGGCATCTTCTCGAGGACAAGTCGGACATCCTCGAGGCTGATTTCCTTGCCAACGATATAGAACGGCATCGTCGGGAAACGATTGTGCATGGCGCGCATGGTTCGCGACAGCACTGTGCCGTCGCCCATGCCGGCGTCGAACAGGCGCAGTGCCGGCGGGCGCGGATGGATGTTGGCCAGTTCCATCCCGACGCGCTGAGCGATCACCCACTTCTCGCCGCAGGTGGTGACGAACAGCAGGTATTTTTGGCGGTTGTCGTAGAATCGGAAGTTGTGTCCGATACCTTCGCTGGTTGCGGCAGCCGGCGGCCGGATCGGACCCGGCGTTCCATTCAGCGGAGGCTCCGGCGCGCGAGCTATGTAAGCGTGGACCCGGTCCACTGTATCGGTGGTGACGCGACCGCCGAGCCGCAGCCGGCTGACCAGCTTGCCGTCGTTCACCGCGAGACGGCCAAAGGTAGATTCGGCCATGCGCGCGCGACGGCAGAACTCGGCGATGTCGCGGAGCAGCGCTTCGCTCACGGCGACGACCTCCAGGAATGTTGGCCGGTAAGTGAGCGACGGCCGGCCGATTGGGTCAACCACAATCCTGCCCACGTCGAAAGTGGGCAGTCCGAGTGGGACAACTTAGCCTACCTTGCTGTAGGCTTGATCGACCAGTTCCGTGGCGCGTGCGAAGTCGGTCAGCGAAGCCGCTGGCACGCGCCCATCCCACAGCCGCCTCAGCGTGTCGGTAACGAACGCGCTGTAGCGTTGGTTTGACGGGACATAGCCGGCCGGATGAAGCGTCCTTGCCGGCACTGCAACCAGCGTCGAGCCACTGTCCACCAACGCACCCCGCTCCGCATTGATACGGAACTCGTAGCTACCGCCGGCATCCGGATGCGTGTAGCCAGCCTCGATCACGCCGATCGTCCCATCCGCCGCGCGCAATATGACCGCGGCGTAATCCTCCACCGCTTCGCCGAACAGACTTCGGCACGCGGCATGGTCCACCCGCACCGCCTGATCGCCGACCAGCGACAGGAATGCATCGATGCCGTGCACGCCCAGATTGCGCAGCGCGCCACCCCCGCCTTGTCGCGGATCGAGCATCCACCCTACACCCCAGTCCCGATAACGACGCGGATGCCCATTGATGACACGGAAGTGCACGTGTGCCACCCGGCCACTGTCACCGCGCGCCTCTAGCACACCCGCAATGCGGTTCACGAGTGCCACGGCCACAAAGCGCTTGCCTGCGCGCGCGGCCACCGCAAGAGGCGCGACATCGGCGTGCGACAGGCCGATCGGCTTGTCCGCCAGGATTGGAATGTCCTGCTCGATCAGCCACGCAAGCCGAGTTGCGGCTTCAGGTCCGCGGCCAAGCGCGATCACCAGATCCGGCCGATCGTCCAGCACCGACATCGCATCTGGTCGGGTCGTGCCACCGTACTCGGCGATGAACCGCGTGACCGCCTGCGCGTCCGCGTCCCAGACACCACCGATCTGTGCGCCGGCTTCCAGCACGCCTTTGGCATGCATACCCGAATGCCAGTGACCGATGCCGATGATGCCAACGCGCATGAGCCTCTCCTATAAACCGCTCGCACCATGCAGGATGCCGCGCGACAGGAAGATCTGAGTGATCTGCTGGGTGGTCGCCACGAACTCTGGAGCCTGGCGCGCCTCGATGCCACGTGGCCGTGGCAGATCAACACTAATGATCTGTTCGATGCGCCCCGGGCGCGGCGACATCACGACAACGCGGTCGGCCAGCAGCACCGCCTCGTCGATGCTATGCGTCACGAACAGCACGGTCTTGCGCGTGCGCAGCCACAGCGCCTCAAGATCGATGCGCATCTGCTCGCGCGTCAGCGCGTCGAGCGCACCGAACGGTTCGTCCATCATCAGCAGCGGCGGATCATGGATCAGCGCGCGCACGATTGAGGTGCGCTGCCGCATGCCCCCCGACAGTTCTCGCGGGCGGCTGGCGAGAAAGTCGCCGAGACCGACGGCGCGCAGCAAACCGATAGCGCGATCGCGAAACTCTGCTGTTCGCAGTCCGCGTAATTCCACCTGGATCAGCACATTGTCCAGCACGCTACGCCAGTCGAGCAGCACAGGATTCTGGAAGACAATGCCAATATCGGTGGCCGGCCGTGTCACCGGATGGCCATTGGTGATCACCTCGCCACTGCTCGGCCGCAGCAATCCGGCGATCAGCCGCAGCAACGTGCTCTTACCACAGCCAGATGGTCCCACGATGGCGACGAATTCGCCCGCCGCGACGGTGAGATCGACCGAAGCGAGCGCCATCGTGGTGATCTCGCGGCGCTGAAATGTCTTCGACAGGCCGCGCGCGATGATCGCCGCCGGCGGTTGGCTCACTTCGGCAGAAAGTCGTTGGTGAAAAAGGCGCTGGCCTGTTTGTCGGTTTCCAGATTGCCGTATTGCTTCAGCAGCTTTTCGGTCGCCTCCCAATCCGATAGCGCGCCCCAGCCAATCGGTTTGCCTTCGGTCGCTGGCGAGGCGAGGTTCGGCAAATCAGCGACAAGCTGGTTCTTCTGCGAGTCGAAGTCGAGGCCCTGTTTGGCATTCATCAGCGCCTTGATCGCCGCATCCGGATCGGCCTTGGCGGCGGCCCAGGATTTCTGCGTCGCTGCGATAAAGCGGCGCACCAGATCCGCCTTGCCAGTAATCGTCGCGTCCTGCGTCAAAATCGTCAGGCCAACGGTGTTCGCGCCGTTCTGCGCGAACGACAGTCCGGCGGGCGTGAAACCCTTTTGTTTTACCAGGAAGTACTGATCGTCCAGGCCACCAAGGATCGCATCAACGCGCTTTTCCAGCAGTGCCACGACCTTGCCGGCAGGATCGATCTGTACCAGCGCAATCTTGCTGGTATCCAGCTTGTTGAAGCCAGCGAATGCCGGGAACAGCTGCGTCAGTGCATCACCCGCGGTGATCGCGAGTTTCTTGCCCTCCAGGTCTTTCGGAGTCTTGATGCCGGTCTCGGCCAGCGAGATCACGCCGAAGCTCGACGTGTTGAGCAGCGACATAACGGTGCGTATCGGCGCATCCTTCGATGCCAGCCGCATCACCGACGATGAGTCAGCCAGGCCGAATGTATCGGTGCCGGCAGCGACGACTTGCGCCGTGTTGGCGGAACCGCGTCCTTCGTTGATGGTCAGGTCGAGGCCTGCCTCATGATAATAGCCGCGCTCCTTGCCCAGAAAGAACGGTGCGTGCACGCCGCCCATGTACCAGTTCAGCCGCAGCGATACCGCATCATCTGCATAAGCCGGCGCAGCCAGCAACAGCGCGACGAACGCTGCGAAGATCCGATGCATAATGTTTCCCCCTTAATTAGGTCAGCCCCGGTTGCTCCCGCCGGTCACTCTGCGAGGCGTGCCAGGGGATGACCAGACGTTCCAGCAGTTCCACGGCAAAATACACGACGAGGCCAATGGCGCCGAGCACCATGACGGTGGCGAACACCATCTGCGTGTTAAGATCGCCGTTGTATTGCAGCAGCAAGTAGCCGAGACCGCGATCTGACGCGACGAACTCGGCAACCACTGCGGCTGTGGCGGAAATGGCCGCGCCGACTTTCAGCCCGGTGAAGATCTCCGGCAGGGCGTAAGGCAGCCGCACCTTGGCGAAAGCACGCAGCCGGCCAGCGCCTGTGGTGTGCACGAAGTCCATGATTTCCGGATCGATCGAGCGGAACCCGGCGATTGACGCAATCACGATCGGGAAGAATGACAGCAGGAACACCAGCAGGAGCTTCGGCGTGAACCCGAAGCCGAACCAGATGATGAACAGTGGCGCCACTGCGATCTTCGGTACGATCTGCAAGAACACCACGACCGGATAGACAGCCTCTTCCATCGCTCGCGAGAAGACGATGGCGACGGCGAGCGGAATGCTCACTATCACGGCCAATGCGTAACCGGCGATGATCTCGAGCGATGTCGTGCCCGCCCCGGTCGCCACCGGCTTCCAATTTTTCGCCAGTGCGACCAACACCTCGCTTGGTGGGGGCAGGATGTAGGCGCGCACACGGAACAGATGCACGCCCACTTCCCACAGCAGCAGCAACAGCAGAAAGCCGAAGGCGGTGCGCCAGCGGCCGATCAGCGCCCTCAACTGGCGGAGAAGTCGATAAGCTGGCGCACCATCGTCCCCTGTTTCATCTGCGCGAAGCCTTCGTTGATCTCGTTCAGCTTGATATGGCCAGAGACCATGTGATCCAGCTTCAGCTTGCCCTGCACGTACATCTCGAGCAGCCGCGGCATATCGACGCGGAAGCGGTTGCCGCCCATCGAGGTGCCTTGGATCTTGCGGTCGCGCAGGAAGTCGGCACCGTGCAGCTCGATCTTGGTACCGAACGGGATCATCCCGATAATTGTCGCCATACCGCCCGGCCGAAGCATCTGGAACGACTGTTCCGCGGTGGTCTTCAGGCCAATGGCCTCGAAAGAATATGGCACACCGCCGCCGGTCATTTCCTTCACCATCTCCACCGGATCGACATTCGATGCATTGATCGTGTCGGTGGCGCCCATCTGCTTGGCGACATCAAGCTTCGTCGCGACGGTGTCGATGGCAATGATGCGCGACGCGCCGGCCATTGCCGCACCATTTACCGCTGACAGGCCGATGCCGCCGCAGCCGATGACTGCGACGGTAGATCCGGGCTCGACCTTCGCCGCATGGAACACCGCGCCAACACCCGTCATCACGCCGCAACCTACCAGCGCGCAACGGTCCAGCGGCACGTCGTCGCGCACTTTCACCACTGCATGTTCGTGTACAAGCATCTTTTCCGCGAACGCGGACAGGTTCATCGCCTGGTTCAGTACCTGCGCCCTTCCAGGTGAGCCGGCGCGCGGCACCCGGCAGCAGCTTCACTTCGGTGTTTTCGCAGAGATTGGGATGCCCGGTCATGCATTGCGCGCACTCGCCGCAGAACACCGAAAGGCAGGTGATGACGTGATCGCCCGGCTTCACATAGGTTACGTCGTCGCCGACTGCTTCGATGACACCGGCGGCCTCGTGGCCGAGCACGCACGGTGTCGGGAACGGATACAGCCCTTCCATGAAGTGTAGGTCCGAATGGCAAAGTCCCGCGAACGCGGTGCGTACCAGCACCTCACGCCGCTTCAGCGGCGCGTGCTCGACGTCCTCGATGGTCAGCGGCTGGTGCGCTTCATGCAGTACGGCGGCCTTCATGGTTTCCTCCGAATACTTTGTGCTCGGACGCTACCGCTGGGTAGGCGCTGTCACAAGACCATCTGCGTCTGCGTCACCTTGGCTACGAGCCGCCCGTCGGCGTTAGTGATCCTGGTTTCCCAAACCTGCGTGCGCCGGCCGCGATGCAGCGGCACCGCTTCGGCAATCAGGCGCGTTCCGACCGGAGAGCCGGCGAAGAAGTTGGTCTTGCTCTCAATTGTTGTGGTGCCCTGACCGTCCCGTAGATTTACCACCGTGCCAAGCGCGCCGACCGTATCGGCAAACGCCATGATGGCACCTCCATGCATGATGCTGCCGCTGGTGCACAGGTCCTCACGCACAGTCAGTTCCGCCACGACACGCTCGGGCGTCGCCAGCGTCACGGTCAGCCCAAGCCAGCGCGGCAGGGGTGGCAGTTCCTGTTGCAGGCGGGCAGCGACGTCCATGGCGATTTTCCCCTCACACTTGCCCATGCCGCAGGGCTCAGCCAATACCCGCCGAGCGCAGCAAGGAAGCGAATGCCATGAGCAGTCACGCCGAGTTGATTATCCGCGAGGTCATGGCGAGCGAGGCCTATCGCCGCGCGGTCGCCACGCTGACAGCGGAGCACGATCGCACGGTGGAGGACATCATCGCGCTGACCCAGGTCGCCTCGCCGCCATTCCAGGAGCAGAAGCGGGCGCAGGCGTTCCTGGAGATGGCCAGGGCGCATGGTTTGCAGAAGCTGGAGATCGATAGCGAAGGCAATGTGACCGGCATGCGCCCGGGCGTGGGCAACGGCCCACTCATCTGTATAGCCGCCCACTTGGATACCGTGTTCCCAGCCGGCACCGACGTGACGGTGCGCCGCGAAGGCACCAAGCTGTTTGCGCCTGGGGTGGGTGACGACACGCGATCGTTGGCGGTCCTGCTGGCTTGGCTGCGTGCGCTCGACTCGGCCGGTGTAAAGACGCGCGCCGATGTGCTGGTCGTCGCGGATGTCGGCGAGGAAGGGCAGGGCGACCTGCGCGGCATGCGGCACCTGTTCCAGAAAGGGCCCTACAAGGATCGCATCAGCGCGTTCATCACGGTGGACAGCCCGGATATGGATCATATCGCCGTCGGCGGTGTCGGCTCGAAGCGCTATCGCGTCACTTTCAAAGGCCCGGGCGGACACAGTTATGGCGCGTTCGGTTTGGTCAATCCGATGTTTGCCATGGCGGATGCCATCACCCGGCTCGGCCGCATCCAGGTGCCGTCGCGGCCGAAGACCACTTACAGCGCGAGCGTCACCGGTGGCGGCACGTCCATCAACTCGATCCCCAACGCCGTGTGGACTGAGTTCGACCTGCGGTCGGAGGCGCCAGCGGAACTGGCGCGGCTGGAAGCGGCATTCCTTGCCCTGATAGACCAGGCGGTCACCGCGGAGAATGCGGCGCGTTCAACGCGCAATGGCGCCATCGAAGCGGAGTTGCTGAAAATCGGCGATCGGCCGGCCGGCCGCACCGACCCCGATCAGGAACTGGTGCAGCTAGCCCGTGCCGCAATCAGTGCACACGGCTTTCAACCGTCGTTCGAACATTCGTCGACAGATGCGAACATTCCGATGAGCCTGGGCATTCCGGCGATCAAAATCGGCTCGGGCGGCACCGGCGGTCGCGGACATTCGCTGGAGGAGTGGATCGACGTGGCACCGGAACAGTCGCTTCGCGGCATGGCAGCCGGCCTGGCGACGTTGCTCGCACTCGCGGGCATGGCTTAGCAGCGGCTACGAAACGCAGAGCTCATCCAGGGCTGCACATAGCTCGGCGGAGGCGCGGTACAGCGGCATATGTCCGCGCAACAGGATCTGTGTGCTGCGGCGATATGCCGCCTTACGGACTTCAAGGCCAGCGTTGCCGATGCGCGCTTCAATGGTCGCTTCCAGCACACCCGCGGGATTTTCGATACCGATATCCGCTTCGCCGAAGGTCGCCGTCATCGCCGGTACACCACGAGCGATCCCGTGTGCCACCGATCCCGGAATCAGTGCTGCCGCAGCAAGGCAACAGGCACCTGACACCGCCATCGAACGATGTCCGTTCTGTGGGGTGAAGTAACGCGCCGCGATATTCCCCGAACCCTGCGGCGGCGCCACGATACAGACTTTCGGGATCGTCTCGCTCTGCGCCAGTTGCGCAGCTGTCATCGGCTCGCCGGCGGCCGTCTTCAATCCCATGCGCAGACCGGCTTCCACCCAGATGCCACGCAACGTCTCCATAAATCCGCGATCTGCTTCCAATTGCTCGATCGGCTCGTGCGCGGTCTTACCGAAATCAGCCGCGCGCGCGATCACCATCGGCACCGCGACATCGACGCACGACACCGCATAACCGGCGATGTCGTCGACAGCGCGACCCGTCGGCAACAAGCTACCGGTCTTGGCGCCGACTGGATTGGCGAGGAACAGATCAACCGCCGGAAAGGCGCCGTCCACGCCGGGAATCTCCGCCGTGGCGAAAACGCCATCACTGCCACGGCGCATCCGTGAACCGGCGGTCACTCGTGTGTTCGTATTGAAGATGTCGATTGCTAACGAGTCGCCAGTTTCTGGCGGCTCCACCTGGCCAGTATCCAGCGCCCATAGCGGCAGCGCAGCCGTCATGTTGCCGCAGTTCACGCTCCAGTCGACCGCGGCCTTGTCGGCCGCGAGTTGCGCAAATGTGCTGATGATACGGCCTGCCTCGAGTTGCGCGAAGAATGCCTTGTTGCCCGTCGGCACGATGCGGCCCAGTCCGGTGATCTGCTTGTTCCCGGCGCGCGTGCCCTCCAACGGCAGGCCCATCAGATGGCGCAGCAGTTCCTCACGTAGCGCGCGGTCGCGTGGCGCCCAATGTTCGGAAATGACTAGCCCGGTCGAGGTGCCGCCACGCACGTGCAGGACGGGGAACTCGATGTAGCCAGCGCGCCGGAGTGGCGGTGGATCGAGCGACTCGGCCACGGCCCGTCTCCCGTCTGTTGCGGGCGTTGAGCTAGCGTGACGATGGCTTGAAGTCTATCGCTCAGGCCGGGGCGATGACCCGACTGCGCCGGTTGGCGCGGCGTGGGGCCCGGACCCTCGGCAAGTCGATGATCGTACCATTGGTGCTCAGCAGCCCCTCACGGGATAGCGCGGTGGCGATCTTGCGCTTGGCGCTGAGCTCGATCTGGCAGACACGCTCGCGCGTCACGCCGAGTTCGGCGGCAAGGCTGGTATGGTGCCGCACGCTGTCTTCCTCTGCCAGGCAGCGAGCAACGAATACCTTCCGTTCGCGTTCGCCCAGGATTTCGTGGGTCAGCGCCAAAATCCGCCGCCGCAGCTTGGCGTGGTCAAGCCGTAGGATAACAGCCTCTTCGGGCGACGCGTCCTGTGTTGCGAGCCGGCTTTGCAGCGGCTGCTCATCTGCGGTGCCTTCAGGCTCGTCCAGGCTGAGAGCGTCGCCGCGTGCAAGTTGCAGGCATTGCGCCACCTCGTCGCCTGAGAGGCCAACGCGGGCGCCGACACGGGCGTTAAGCTCGCCATCGCTAGGCATGATGCCCTCGCGCTGACAGGCGCTGCGCGCGTCCGCAAAAAGCCGGCCGGTCGCCCGGAAAAGCTGGCGATGCGCAGCAGAACCCGGCGGGCGTACCGGGAATGCATGGTGCGCGATATGGTCCTGAACGTAGTGCCGGATCCAGGAGACAGCATATGTGGCGAGTTGCGACTCGAAGCGGTCTGGATCGAACGCCTCAATGGCGGCGTGCATGCCAAGATGGCCCGCACCCAGCAGGTCGGTCATTGCAAGGCCGGGCCGCTGATACTGCCGCGCGATCGCCACAACGAGCTTGCTGTGGCTTTCCCATAACTCGGCGAGCGCTTGTTGCCGCTCACCCTCGTCATCGCTGGTGCGACGGGCGATCAGAAGCTGCCGTTCCCGCTCGGCCGTCAGGTTGGGACGACGAAGCAGAGCGCGCACGGCCAGGGTCTCCGCATTGCCACTCATTGGCGATGCCTCTCAGCCCGACGAAACGCCCCGACCAGGTCCCCAAAGTCGAGTAACCACGGCTCCAGCGGCAATATGCTCGCTCTCCATTGTCGGCGCAAAGGAATAAAACCCCGATTCTTTCAGGAGCTTTTCAATGGAGGCTGTGGCAGCGCATTCTCCTCCAGGGGGCGGCTCTAAGATCGTTTCTCGTCAAACCGCCGTTAATTCCGTCGTTGAGGGGTGCTTCTTTTGACTGCGTTAAGCTGCTCTTGGCGGTTCCCCGGGGCGCCAAGCCGGGCGCGGTTGCCAGTCTTTGCCATCGGTGGTCCGATAACGGTCATGCCGAAGTCCGATCCGATCACCGAAGAACTGTTCCGCAATGCCATTGCCGCGCTCGGCGACGAGATGGTGCTGACGATCTATCGCACCGCGTATTCCGGCGTCTTGAAGAACATCATGGACTACAGTGCTGCCCTTTGCGACGCGGACGGGCGTCTCGCAGCGCAGGGGCTGTCACTGCCGGGGCATCTCTGTTCGATTCCGGTCGCGTTGCAGGCGGTGCTGCGGCACTTTGGCAGCGACATCGCCGAGGGCGATATCCTGATCAACAATGATCCTTACGATGGCGGCATGCATCTGCCGGACATTTTTATCTTCAAGCCGCTGTTCGCCGATGGCCGGGTGATCGCCTACGCCGCCACGATCTGCCACCACACCGACGTCGGCGGACGCGTGCCTGGCTCGAACGCGTCCGACAGCACCGAGATCTACGCCGAGGGCCTGCGCATCCCGCCGCTCAAGCTTTACGAACGTGGCCAGCCAAACACCACGCTATTGCGCATGATCGACCGCAATGTCCGGCTGCCTGGCCGAGTGATGGGCGACATCCGAAGCCAGTTGGCGGCATGCGAGATTGCCGCCCGCGGCATGGCGGACCTGGTCGCGCGGTACGGCGCCGATGTCGTCTTGGAATTGATGAACGCCACGATGGATTATTCGGAGCGATTGACACGGCACTGTCTGCAAGAACTGCCGGACGGCGAGGCGACATTCACCGACTGGATCGATGACGACCAGATTGACGAAGGTAAGCCGATCCCGTTGGTCTGCACCGTACGCAAACGCGGTAGCGAGATGGAGGTGGATTGGACTGGCAGCGCCCCGCAGGTGAAGGGCGCTATCAACAACACCTGGAGCTACACGGCGGCGATGAGCTTCACCGCTGTTAAGTCGGTGCTGTCGATCAACATGCCGAACAATGATGGTGTGTTCCGCCCGATCAAGGTGATCGCGCCGGAAGGCACCATCACCAACGGCAAGCTGCCGGCAGCCTGTGCAGCGCGCGGTCTCACCGGTTTCCGCGGCGTCGATTGCTGCTTCGGTGCCTTGGCACAACTGTATCCTGACCGGGTGATCGCGGCGAGCGAGGGTGGCAACACCGGCATCACCATCGGCGGTTACGACAAGGAGCTTCGGCCGTTCATTTATGTCGACTTCCTGTCTGGTTGCTGGGGTGGCCGCCCTTGGGCGGATGGTCTCGACGGCAACACGTCGCTGTTCGCCAACATGGCGAGCTTCTCGGTCGAGGTGATTGAGGCGGAGAATCCCTTGGAGGTTCTCGAATACGAATTCGTGCCCGATACTGGCGGAGCCGGGAAGTTCCGCGGCGGCATGTCGCAACGCAAAACCTGGCGGATGCTGGCGGATGAGGGCATCCTGCAGGTGCGTGCCGATCGGCAAACGCACCGACCATACGGTCTGCAAGGGGGCGGTCCTGGCGCGGCTGGACGCAACATACTTGATCCCGAAAGGCCAACCGAGCAGACATTGCATGGCAAACTGACCATGACGCTGCGCAGGGAACAGGTGTTCCGTCATGAATTGCCGGGCGCGGGTGGTTGGGGTGACCCGTTTATGCGCGATCTGTCGCTCGTGGCGAAAGATCTGCGTGACGGGCTGGTCTCCATAGCCGGCGCAGAGTGCGATTATGGTGTAGTGGCGCGCGGTGATCCGCCGGAGATCGATACCGCAGCGACTGAGGCGCTGCGCCGCCGCGGGCGTCCGGCTACTCCGCCAGGGTCCGCTTGATTTCTTCGAGCAGCTGGCTGTCGTCCACCGGTTTGCGCAGTATCGGGCCGAGGGCCTCGCGATCGATGCCGGGGATATCATAGCCAGTCATATAGATCACCTTGATATCGCGCCGCCGAAGCCTCGCCATGCGTGACAGCGCGATACCGTTGACGCGATCAGGCATGACGATATCGGCCAGCAGCAGGTCGATAGGCCTGTCGGATTCCAAGATCTCCAGCGCATCGCGGAAATCAGCGGTAAGTGAGACTTCATATCCTTCGCGCGTCAAGAACCGGCCCAGGGCCTCTCGGTAGGGGGCATCGTCCTCGACGACAAGGATGGCAGGCTTACCGGACGGGCCCTCGTTTGCAGTCATCTATTGAAGCCTTGATATCTCACAAATTCGCGCGATCGTTCTTATGGCGGCGGGCGGCGCCTCGCAAGGGTGGGGGAAGCAGCACAATTGCGCGGACGGCCATTTACTTTTCGCTCAGTGGACCGCACGGTCCGGCAACTTCGCAGCCCCTCAACCCCACCCGCAAAGGCAAGAAGGCATGAGTGATCGCCACAACGTCATCCTTTCACTCATCGATCGACATTACCAGCGCATACTGACTGACTGGCTTGCCTATCAGAAGCGTGACGGCGTCGTTGGGGATCGGCACCGGGAAGCCGAGACAGCCGACCTGGCCCGGCGATTTCTCGAAGAACTCCGCCGCGGCGCCCAATACGCCCAGTTTGAGGATGTCGTTTCGGATCAATGGGCACCGATGCGGGATCTGTTGGACGAAATTGCTCGCAACCGTGTGGTGCAGGGCTTCAGCGCCGGCGAAACCGCAACTTTCGTATTTTCCCTGAAAGAGCCGCTGTTCGAGCTGTTGCGCCGCGAAATCGGCAACAATGCGGACGATCTGGCGCGCGAAACCTGGGCCACCAACCGGCTGCTCGACAAGTTGGGCCTCTACACCATCGAAGGCTTTGCGAAGACCCGCGAGGAGGTCATCGCGCGCCAGCAGCAGGAGTTGCTGGAGCTATCGACGCCGGTCGTCGAACTTTGGGATGGCATCCTCGCTCTGCCCCTTATCGGGACGCTCGACAGTGCGCGCACCCAAATCGTCATGGAGAGTCTGCTGGAGCGGATCGTGTCGTCGGGTGCCGAGATCGCCATTATCGACATTACCGGTGTGCCCACGGTCGATACGCTGGTCGCGCAGCACCTGATCAAGACGATTTCCGCCGCGCGTCTGATGGGCGCCGACTGCATCCTGAGCGGCATCCGCCCGCAGATTGCACAGACGATCGTACACCTTGGCTTGGAACTCAATGTGGTGTCGAAGGCCACCATGGCGGACGCACTAGGCCTCGCGCTGCGCCGATCGGGCAGGGCCGTGGTTAACCGGACGAACCTGGCGCCTACTTCGGCTCAGGCAGCGGATAAGCCGAATGGCTGAAATACCTATCCTGAAAATCGGCGACTGCCTTCTGGTCTCGATCCAGGTTGATATGCACGACCGGCTGGCCATGGCGCTGCAGGATGACTTAACGGAGCGCATCGTGGCGGACCGGGCGCGCGGCGTTATGATCGACATTTCAGCGTTGGAAATCGTTGATTCCTTTATTGGCCGCATGCTGAACAACATCGCGGCGATGTCGCGTGTGTTGGACGCCGTGACCGTGGTTGTTGGTATGCGGCCAGCCGTGGCGATCACTCTGGTCGAGCTCGGTCTCGGGCTGACCGGCGTTCGCACCGCGCTGAACGTGGACAAAGGCCTTGCCCTGATCCGCACGATTATCGACAGCGAAGATACAGATGCAGATCGAAAAAGATGAAACCTTGCCGCTGCGCACGTCGGACGACGTGGTCCGGGTGCGGCAGGCGGTCCGGACGCACGCCGTCGCTGTTGGATTCAGCCTGGTTGATCAGACCAAGATCATCACTGCCGCCAGTGAAATCGGTCGCAACACAATCGACTATGGCGGCGGCGGCACCATGCGGATTGAGGTATTGCGCGACGGTCAGCGGCGCGGCCTGCGGCTAGCCTTTGCCGATCAGGGTCCTGGCATCCCGAATCTCGAGCTCGCGTTACGGGATGGCTACTCCTCTGGCACCGGCCTCGGTCTGGGGCTGAGCGGCGCCAAGCGCCTGTCGAATGAGTTCGACATAAAATCGACACCGGGCCAAGGCACAACCGTGACACTCGCACGTTGGAAGTAGCGTGTTCACCACTGTAGCCGACCGCAGTCAGATTTCAGAAGCGCGCCGCTTGGTCAGTGATCACGCGCGCGGCATCGGACTTGCGACTGAGCGCATCGATCAGGTTGCGATAGTGGTAACCGAACTCGCGACCAATCTGCTGAAGCATGGCGGCGGCGGCTGCATCCATGCCCGCGCGTACGACGATGCCGACGGTGCCGGGCTGGAACTGCTCGCGCTCGATCGTGGATCCGGCATTAGCGACGTTCGCCGATGCATGCAGGACGGCTATTCCACGGCCGGCAGTCCTGGTAACGGATTGGGCGCCGTCGAACGGCTTGCGGGTGACGTTCGCGTATATTCGAGGCCAGGGCAGGGCACGGCGATCATGGCGCGCTTTGAGCAGCGTGCTGGCGACCGGCGGGGCTCGCAGCTTGGCGCCGTGCTGGCGCCGTATCCCGGAGAAAAGGTCTGCGGCGACAACTGGGCCTTCCATCAGGCAGCATCCGGCCCGACGCTGATGCTGGCTGACGGTGCGGGTCACGGCGTGGAGGCAGCGCGCGCCGCCATGGTCGCGGTGAACGCCTTTGTCCGCGGCGCTGAAGCCTCGTGCGAAGAAATCGTGAGTGTGCTGCACGCATCGCTGGGACCGACGCGCGGCGCCGCGGTGGCGGTGGCGCGCATCGACGCGGCGTCGCGTGTTGTGCATTTCGCCGGCGTCGGCAACATCTCGGGTTTGCTGGTCCATGGCGGCGGCTCGCGGCATATGGTTTCGCATAATGGCACCGCAGGTCATTTAGCCCCCCGCATCCGCGCGTTCACCTATGAGTTCAGCGCCGCCCCGATGGTGATCCTGCATTCCGATGGGCTGGCGACCCGGTGGGATCTCTCGACCCATCCCGGTCTGGTCAGTCAACATCCGGCCCTGATAGCGGGGGTATTGCTCCGCGATTACCGGCGCGGCCGCGACGACAGTTCGGTTGTCGTAATGCGGAGCGTGCCCTAGGCTTGCAATATGAACACCCGTCTGCTCCAGGTGATCATAGCTGCCGAGACGGACATCGTGGTGGTGCGCAAACGCACGCGCCGTCTGGCCGAGCTTATCGGCTTCGATACACAGGACCAGACACGGATCACCACCGCTGTGTCGGAAATTGTCCGCAACGCGTATGAATACGCGGGCGGCGGACAGATCGAATACCGGCTTGACGTCCAACCGGCCGAACAAAGTCTGCAAATCGTTGTCCGCGATCGGGGGCCTGGCATCGCCGATTTGTCTGCCGTGCTGACCGGCGCGCACAAATCCGCGACGGGCATGGGCGTCGGCCTGCTCGGCGCGCAACGGCTGATGGACAGCTTCGACATCACCTCGAAGGCGAGCGGCACCATAGTCAGCATGGGCAAGCGTCTGCCACGGCTGCTTCCGGTGGGCCGGCCGGCCGGCTTCAAGCGCATCATGGACGAACTCGCGGCCGATGGTCCGGCCGATGCGATCGAGGAAATCAGCAGGCAGAATCAAGAGATTCTACTGCAGATGGATGAATTGCGCTCGCGCCAGGAAGACATGGAGCGATTGAACCAGGAGTTGCAGGACACCAATCGCGGCGTTGTCGCACTGTATGCGGAACTGGACGAACGCGCCGATCACCTGCGTCGTGCCGATGAGTTGAAGTCAAAATTCCTGTCGCATATGAGTCACGAATTCCGCACACCGCTAAATTCGATCCTGGCGCTGTCGAACCTGCTGTTGGCGCGTACCGATGGTGACCTTACGTCCGAGCAGGAAACGCAGGTCCGCTTCGTCCGTAAAGCAGCAGAAAACCTGACCGAATTGGTCGACGATTTGCTGGACCTTGCGAAAGTGGAAGCCGGCAAGACGGTTGTCGTGCCCACGCCATTCACGGCAGCGTCGTTGTTCGGTGCGCTGCGTGGCATGTTGCGACCGTTGCTGGTTGGCGACGCCGTTTCACTGATATTCGACGAACCAGTGGGCGTGCCGCAACTCGAGACCGACGAGGCGAAAGTCTCGCAGATCCTGCGCAACTTCATCTCCAACGCGATCAAGTTCACTGAGCACGGCGAAGTGCGGATATGGGCGAGCCATGAGCAAGCCGACGACACCGTCAGCTTCCATGTACGCGACACCGGAATCGGCGTTGCGCGGGACGATGTGGAATTGATCTTCCAGGAGTTCGGTCAGGTCGCCAATCGCCTGCAAGGCCGCGTCAAGGGTACTGGGCTTGGGCTGCCCCTGGCTAAGAAGCTGGCCGAACTGCTCGGTGGCCGGATCACGGTCGACAGCGAGCCAGGCAAAGGCTCGACATTTTCCGTTGTGGTCCCGCGTGTTCATGACACTGCGAAGTCGATTGAGACCGCTCGCGACTGGTCGTTGATACCCGGAAAAATTCCCCTGCTGCTGGTGGAGGATGATGCCGCTGATGCCCATGGCATCGAGCGCCTGCTTGCCACTTCGGTGTATCAGCCATTGGTAGCTCAATCGGTGAGCGATGCCATGCTGATCATGGAGAAACTGAAGCCTGCAGCAATTCTGCTCGACATCCTGTTGCGGGGTGATGAGACGTGGCGTCTGATGATGCAGCTTCGGCACGATGAGCAGAGTGCGGATATACCGCTGATCGCGATTTCGTCATCCGGCGAAGAACGGAAGGCCATTCATCTGGGTGCCGACGAATATCTCGCCAAGCCGGTCGATGGCGATCGCTTGATCGACACCTTGGATCGCGTGACCGGCCGCAGCTCGCTCACAAAGGTTTTGCTGGTAGATGACGAGGAAGTGACTCATTACCTTGTCCGACAGCTTTTGCCTCGTGGCCGCTATCGCTTAACCATGGCGTCGGATGGTAGAGCCGGATTTGAGATGCTTCTCGCGCAAAAGCCGGATGTGGTTCTGCTCGACCTCAGAATGCCCGGCCTCGACGGATTTACATTCCTCGATCGCATGCTGGCACATCCCCCCGTGGCCGATGTGCCGGTGATCGTGGTGACGTCCAGTGTGCTTGGCGCGGCCGACCGCGAGCGACTGGATCGGGCCGCCTGCGTATTATCCAAGTCCGAGCTTTCGTCGACCATCCTCATTAACTCGATTGCTGCGACGCAACGCACACAAGAAGCGATCGACGCTCCATGACAGATAGCGCCAAAGTCCTTGTTGTCGATGATGACCCGGGCGGGCGCTATCTGAAGTCGCACATCCTGCGCAAATGCGGCTACCAGGTTATCGAGGCAGCAAGCGGACAGGCTGCCATCGAACAGTGTTGTGTCGATGCCCCGGATCTTGTGCTGCTGGACGTCCGCCTGCCGGACATTCATGGCGCGGAAGTCTGCCGGCGCATCAAGGCTACCTATCCTGGTGTCGCGGTCCTGCAGACCTCGGCGGCGATCACCACGGCGCAGGATCGCGCGCAGGCCCTGGATGGCGGTGCTGACGGCTTCCTGATCGAACCGATCGAGCCGGAGGTGCTGCAGGCAACCGCCCGTTCCTTGCTGCGTCTGCGCGGCGCCGAACAGCAAGTGCGCCGGATGAACGAAGACCTGGAACTGCTGGTGGCGGAACGCACCCGCGAGCTAAGCGATGCCAACCGGCGGCTGGAAGTCGAAGTACTCGAACATCGCAAGACCGAAGAAGTGCTGTGGCATGCTCAGAAACTGGAAGCCGTCGGCCAGCTCACCGGCGGCATCGCGCACGACTTCAATAACCTGCTTGCGGTGATCGTGGGCAGCATGGAAATAATCCGCGCCGCGTTCGAAAGCGAGGGTGAGCTCCCACGGCCGCGCATCATGCGTCTTTTGCAAGCCTCCGAGAGCGCAACCACGCGTGCTACCAAGCTGACCCAGCAGCTTCTGGCATTTGCGCGGCGCAGTGCGTTGAAACTGGATATCGTCACCCTCGATGAGGTCATCGTGGCATGCGAACCATTTCTGCGCCGGGCGTTGGGCGATGCGAGCCAGCTTGTATTGTCATTCGAGCCAAACTTATGGTCCTGCCACATCGATGCCGCACAATTCGAGGCAGCAATCCTCAATCTCGTTGTCAACGCCCGCGACGCCATGCCTTCCGGCGGCCGGTTGGAGATTGGCACGCGCAATGTGACGGTTGATAGCCAGGAAGCACGGCGCATCTCGGAGCTGAGTGCGGGTGACTACGTCTTGGTCAGCGTCACGGACAGTGGTGTCGGGATGGATGCCGACGTGGCGGCGCACGCGTTTGAACCATTCTTCACTACCAAAGAGGTGGGAAAAGGTACCGGCCTTGGTCTCAGCCAAGTGTATGGCTTCATCAAGCAGTCCGGTGGTCATGTCTCCATTGTCACCAAGCCAGGCTTCGGCACCACGTTCCATTTGTATCTGCCGCGTTGCCTGGACGCGTTGCAGGTATCCAGTGCGCAGTCCGGTACGCCGCGACTGCCGCCGACAGGACATGAAACCGTGCTTGTGGTGGAAGACAACGCGGAAGTGCTCGAACTCGCGGTCAACACGATCAGTGATCTTGGCTACAACGTGGTGACGGCCGCCGACGGGCCCTCGGCCCTTGATTTGGTGCGCAGCGAGCAGCCGATAGATTTGTTGTTCAGCGATGTTGTAATGCCGGGCGGCATCGATGGCTTCGAGTTGATCAAGCGGGCGCGTGCGATCCGCAGCGAGCTGAAGGCGCTTGTCACTTCGGGCTATGCCAACATTCAGCGACCCGGTGCCGATCGGCCAGATGTCCCATTACTGCTGAAGCCGTATCGCCGCGGCGATCTGGCCCAGTGCATCCGCATGGCGCTGGATCGCATTTAAGCAAGGCTCTTGGCGGGTGCTTCCCGGCGGTGTCAACTGGCCGTAACGGCAACGACGCGGTCATGGCATGATTCAACGTATCGGGGTGGACATCGGTGGCACTTTCACCGATTTGGTGGCGATTACCGCTGACGGGCGTGTCGTCACCCATAAGATCGCCTCAACGCCACATGACTATGGCGACGGAATTATCGACGGACTGCGGGCGCTTCTGGCTTCGGACGAAGCCACTCCCGATGGAGTGACCGAGGTCTTGCATGCCACCACCGTCGGTTCAAACACGATCCTGGAAGGGAAGGGTGCTCGCACCGCGCTCATCACTACCAGGGGCTTCCGCGACATTCTGGAAATCCGCGACCTGCGCATGCCGGTGCTGTACGATCTGCACTGGACCAAGCCGCGCGCACTGGTCGAGCGGCGTCTCCGGCTCGAAGTAACCGAAAAGCTGCGGCCGGATGGCTCAGTGGCAGTGCCACTGGATGCCGCAAGTGTCGCCACGGCCATCGATATGCTCCGCCGCGAGGACGTGCAGAGCGTGGCGATCTGCCTTTTGCATTCCTACGCCAATCCTGAGCACGAGCGTGTGGTGGCGCGCGCGGTACGCGAGGCATTGCAGCATGTGGCGATTTCCGTCAGCCACGAGATTCTGCCCGAGATCAAGGAATATCCGCGTACCAGCACCACGGTGATCAACGCCTATGTGCAGCCGGTGGTCCGTGCCTACGTAACCTCACTTGCCGCCCGTCTGCGCACGCTTGGCATCCAGGCGCCATTGCAGCTCATGCAGTCCAATGGCGGCTTGGCTTCCGTGGAGTTCGCGGCTGCGGCGCCGGCACACCTGATCGAAAGCGGCCCAGCGGCGGGTGTGGTCGGCGGTGCCGCGCTGGCGACGAGACTCAACGAGCCGCGCGTCATCACCTTCGACATGGGCGGCACGACAGCAAAGGCCGGCCTGGTCGAGAATGGCGACGTGTTGCGGAGTGAGGCGTTGGAAGTCGGCGCCGGCGTAATGGCCGGATCGCGTCTACTGGTGGGTGCGGGCTATCTGCTGAAGCTGCCAGCGATCGATCTCGCTGAAGTGGGTGCCGGCGGCGGTTCCATTTGCCGGCTGGATGCCGGCGGCGCGCCGAAGGTCGGGCCTGACAGTGCCGGTGCCGAACCTGGACCGGTTTGCTATGGCCGCGGCGGCACCGCGCCTACCATCACTGACTGCAACCTCGTGCTTGGTTACCTCGACCCGGCGGGCCTGCTAAGCGGGAAGCTGAAGCTCGATGTCGATGCATCGCGTGCGGCTGTTGCGCAAGCTCTCGCCGAACCGCTTGGCAGTTCGGTGGAGGAAGCGGCCTTCGGCATGCTGCGCCTCGCTTCCGCCTCGATGATGCGTGCGATCCGCGCGGTGTCGGTGGAACGAGGTCGAGATCCGCGACAATTCGCACTGCTTGCGTTCGGCGGTAACGGCCCATTGTTCGCCGCGGCAATCGCCAGCGAGCTCGGCATCGGGAGGGTCATCGTGCCGCCGATGCCGGGGGTGTTCAGCGCCTTCGGATTGCTGGTGGCGGACACCGAGCATCATACCAGCCAGAGCCTGCGCATGCGTCTCGACGACGCGGACTTTGCACGCGTCGACGCAGTGCTGGACCGTCTGGTCAGCGCGGGTGCCGAACGTCTCGCGCTAGACGGATTTGCGCCTGCGCAGCAGCGGTTTCGCCGGGCCGCGTTGGCACGCTATGTCGGCCAGTCGAGTGAGATCGAGGTGCCACTCCCGGACGGGGCCTTCCCGTCAGGCTTTGCCGAACTGTTCGGCACCGTGCATGAACGCAATTACGGCTTCCGCGCGCCGCCTGAAGAGCCGGTGGAAATGATGGGTCTTTCGGTAATCGCCCGTGGCATTCCAAATCGGCCGCGGCTGCCTGACGAGATACCGCCGCGCGCGCCTGTAGCGCAGGCAAACCGGCGCGCTTGGTTCCCAGAAATTGGCTGGACTGACATCGCGGTCAGCGACCGCGCCGGTCTTGCCGGCACTATGCGGCGGGGACCGCTCATCATCCAGGAATACGATGCGACGTGCCTGGTGCCGGGCGATTGGCGCGTCTCGCTCGATACTTTCGGCAACCTGCGTTTGGAAGCCGAGGATTCCGTTTCGGTTTGATTAACCCTCTGTCTTGAATGTTCGCCGCCGTCGTGGATCGACGGTGGCAGAATGGATGTGGAATTTGCGGCGGGCAGCCGCGTCCGCGCGCGTGGCCTGGAATGGGACGTGCTCGAGGTCGAACTGCTGGGGGCACAGACATTGCTGCGCCTTCGCTGTGTCGGCGGCGATCTCGACGGTTTACGCTGGAACATCCTGCATCCCGCTGAGTTGGTCCAACCGCTCCGCGCCGATCTGTGCCCCGATCGGCCAGGACCATTCACGGCTTGGCTTCTGCATCATCAGGCCTGTCTTTTGCAGCAGGTGCTGGGCCCCAGTGATCTGCTGATCGCCGAACCAGGACGCGTGCACATCGAGCCGTACCAGCTCGTGCCGTTGATGCGCGCACTGGAGCTGCCGCGCGCTCGCTTGTTGCTCGCCGATGGTGTTGGCCTCGGCAAGACTATCGAAGCCGGCCTGATCATCTGCGAACTTATCGCCCGGCGGCGTGCGCATCGTGTGCTGGTGATCTCACCGGCCGGACCGTTGCTTGTGCAGTGGCAGCAGGAGATGCGCTACCGGTTCGGCCTGCGCTTCGCCGCAATCACCGATGCCGCCGCATTGCAATTGCAAAGACGCAAGCTGGAACTCGGCGGTAACCCGTTCGATGCCATCGCGCTGTGTCTTGTGTCGCTGGACTTCGCCAAGCAGGAGCGAGTGCTGGAGGAGCTGGAACGTTCAGCGTGGGATCTCGCGGTGATCGACGAAGCACACCACTGCATCAGTTGTGTGGGTCACGAAGAGACCCAACGGCGGCGGCTGGCTGAAGTGATTGCTCGCCGCAGCGACGGCCTGCTGTTGCTCACTGCGACCCCGCATGACGGCCACGATTCCCATTTTGCCTCGCTGATCGAACTGCTCGATCCTAGCCTGGTGGACGGGCGTGGCGGTATCGCCGGTTCGGCTTACCGCCGCCACGTCGTACGTCGGCTGAAGTCGCATATCCGCGATTCAGCCACCGGTGCGCCACTGTTCCGCCAACGCCGGGTCATTCCGGCACGCGTCGAGGTGATGGCAGCCGAAGCACGACGGTTTCATCAAGCGTTGGCGGCGTTGATCGCGCCGCGACTGCGGCGAGCGTCAGTCAATCGGGGCGATGCGGATGCGCTGGCATTTGTCGGCTTACTGAAGCGCTCCGTGTCGACGATTAGTGCATGTGTCAATACGCTGCGGGTCGTGGCGGAACGTTATGCCGCAGTGCTGGAACCAGACGCAGACGTGCTGCGGCGTGAACGCGCGCGGGCGCTGCGCGTCTGGCGGAAACGGCTGCTGCGGTTTGGGGTGTTGGAAGCAGCGGACGAGAGCGATTTGGCTGCAATGGAAGTCGAAGGGATGGCCGCCGATCTACAAGGTCATGCACCGGAGGAGCTGGCGTCGGCGACGGGAACCGTCGCCACATCCGCCGCGCTACAGGCGTTGATTTGGTTGGGCGAGGCCGCTGAACAGTATGATCCGAAGCTTATAGCGATCGTGCAAGAAGTTCGCGCGATCAGACGCCAGTCTCCTGGCGCCAATGTGCTGATCTATACCGAATATGCCGACAGCCAGTTGGCTGCGTTAGGAGCGTTGTGTGGTGCCGTCGACGGCGAGGTGCTCGCGATCAATGGCCTTGACGATGAGCAGACGCGTTCGCGCATAGCCGAACGCTTTAGTGAACAGGACACTATGGTCCTGATCAGCACGGACTCCCTCGCCGAAGGACTTAATCTCCAACGCCGTTGCTGCCATCTGATGCATTTGGACCTGCCGTACAATCCTAACCGATTGGAGCAGCGCAACGGGCGCATCGATCGTTATGGACAGGAGCGCGAGGCAGAGATCCGCTACTTCTATCTCGGGGGTACCTTCGAAGAACGGGTCTTGTTACGGCTGATCGCAAAATACGAGAAGGCTCGCGCACAGCTGGATTTCATGCCTGACACTTTGGGCGTAACCGCGGATCAAGCGGAGTGCTCCGCCAGATTGGTCGCAGGCTTTGCGGAACGACAGGCAAAACTGTTCGACGATGCCCCCTCGTCGCTGCGCACGCTGGATCGTGCCGCGGAGCAGGTGAACGCGGATGGCTATCGCGGTCTGCTGCGCGAGATCGATCGGGCGTTCGATAGCTTTGACCGTTCGGCCGTCCGCTACGGTTGGCTGGCAGCGCAGGGGCTCAACGCAGGCCCTGCGCTCCTGGCCGACGCGGTGCAGACAGGTTACCACAACGAAGCCCCGTTCGGGCAGATCGATCTGGTGGATTTTGTGGCTGCCGCGGTTGAAATGGAAACCGGACGCGCGACGAAAGGCAGTGAGCTACCCCTTCCGGCGGATTGGTGCATCGGCCTGGATGATTTACCTGGATTTGACCGCGCACGTAGCGTCCTGCGCGTAACCCGCAATCGCGCAGTCGCGCGCGACGCACGTGGCCGGACACTCGCCTTTCTTGGCCGAGCCCATCCAGTGGTTCGTCGCGCCTGCGCAACCGCGCACCGCAGCAACGGCGAACGATGCGACCACCGGGTAAGCGTCGCGGCTTCGGCCGACAGGCAGATGGCGGTGTTACTCACGTTCCAGGCCGAGATCCGCACGACATCGCAAACCGAGTATCGCCGAGTCATCGCCATTCTGCTGCCTCGCGATGGACCTGCCGCCGTGATATCTGAACCGCAGCAATGGTTGCGGCTTGGCGCGCGCCCCGATCCATCACTGGGAAAAGTTTGGCGAGAACTGTTCTCCAGCTGGGTGCCTGCCCGGCGAAGGGAGGCCGAAACACTTGCCGTCGCGGTGACGCGCCGCGAGGTCGAGCGCTTCACTAGCGTCTACCAGTGCGCTGCTGAACGTGAGCAACTGCAATGGCAACGGTGGCTGCGCATCCGATCCGAGGACATCTGTGGTTCGTTGGTGCCGCGCACCGGCGATCTGTTTGACAACAATGCCAGCGATTTGGGCTGGCGATCGTTGTCGGCTCCACTACAGCGGCTAGAAAGCTATGCAGCCGACGCAGCAATCCATTGCCTCGCCGACGAGAAGCCAGCGACGTGGTACGAGTGTTCGAGGAGCGCAGCTCCACGCGTGCGGCCTTGCCGCCGCCAGAGCTGCGCCCGCTCGGAATGCTCATGTTGTTGCCGGCGGCGATCGCGTGACGCTTGACCTGAGCGAATGCCGCTTTGCCGGTTCGGCGCTGCCGGAACCATTCGTCCGATTCGAGTTGTCAGCGCAATTGCAGAGGCATGGTTTGCTGACGGGGTTCCCGAACCGGGACTGGAATGTCCTGCGTCGACAGCTCCGCGCGCTCGGTGGCGCACAGAGTATTTGCAATCGCTTCATCACACCGCTGTCGCATTGTCTTGGGTTCAAGCGTCCGGAGCGGCAGGAGCCCATTGCGACCCGCGAAGGTCCCGAGGACGGCGGCTGGTTGCTGCGTGCTAATTGCGGATCACAGTTGCGCACTTGGACCTATGATAGTGGCACGGATCTCGATACCCCGCCTCGCAGTGGCCGGGCCTATCGATTGAGCCCGCTGCGCAGCGCGTCGCGCGTGCTGATCGCCAGCGGAGAGCGGATTGGATTGTTAACCGACGGCGAAGAGCTGCGCCTTCTGCTATGTGACCCAATTTGCCAAGACAGCCACATTGCGATGCTGCTCGGTGGCAGCACAGGCTGGCGCAATCGCCCTGCGGCCCCGGATTTGTTCCATTTGCTGCGGGCATTGGCGTCACCGAAAGGTATTGCGGCACTACCGAACATCCTGGAGGTCGCGCGCCTGAGCCAGGCCAGGGTGACCAAGGATCTGCGTTTGCAGGCGCGTCACGCGATCGAGGGTTTCCTGCAAGCCGTGCTGGATCACCCAGACAACCGTGCCGAACCCGAACTGTCGTCATGCGCCGATACATTATGGCGGGAAGGCCTGATCCTGGTCTATCGTCTGCTCTTCATCCTGAAGCTGGAAAGCACAGCTGATACGGCGCGGGCATTCAGCTTTGCCTCTACGCGCCTGTGGCACGAAGCGCTGTCGCCTAATCGGGCGCTTGCGCCTTTGGCACGACGACTGCTGGATTATGGACACGACACCGGCCGACTGCTTGAGGACGGATTGCGGTTAGTGTTCCGCGTGTTCCTCGACGGACTGTCGTGCAGCGAGTTGTCCATTGCAGCACTCGGCGGAGCCCTGTTCGGGGCAGAAGCAATGCCGCTGCTAAATCGACTGGGCTGGGGTGAACGCGCCGTGGCGCTACTGCTTGACCGCCTACTGTGGACTGCACCGAGAGCGGGCGCGCGCGAACGAGTGCACTACGGATCACTCGACGTTGAGGAGCTTGGCCGCGTCTATGAAGCACTGCTCGAACTCGAACCCGGGATCGAGAATCAGCCGATACCCCAGGCACTCTTCGTTCTGCGCGCCGGCAATGGTCGCAAGGCCAGTGGTTCTTTCTACACGCCGCATCCATTCGTCCGGTTTCTGGTGCGCGAAACTCTGGGACCTCAAGTCGCCCAACGCAGCCCAGACGATGACCCTGATCCTTCTGCGATCCTGCTTTTGAAGGTTGTCGACCCCGCGATGGGCAGTGGGCACTTCCTGGTGGAGGCGTGCCGCTTCTTAGCCGAGGCCTTGTACGCTGCTTGCCGTACGTGTGATGAGTTGGCCGCCACAGATCTCGGACGCGCGGACACGCTGCGGGGGCGCATCGCCGCATTGCCAGATCCCGATGGACTACTGCTGACCTATCTGCCGAGCCGTTCGAGCGAGCGAGGCAAGAGCGGCATATCGCAGGCGCGTGCGCTCTCGATTTGCCGTCGTCTGGTTGCGGTGAATTGCCTCTATGGCGTGGACAGTAATCACCTCGCGGTAGAACTGGCGAAGTTGTCGCTCTGGCTGGAATTGTATGCCGAAGGCCTGCCGTTGACCTTCCTCGACCATCGTCTGGTGCATGGCGATGCACTGACCGGCTGTCGCTTCGGCGCCCTGATGACACTGCCGGTGAGCGGAACGGAGCTCGATCCTCTGCTGGCGCGCGATGTATCCCAGCGGCTGCAACAGGCTCGCACCATAGCCATCCGTGAAGTCGTGGCATTGCAGGCAACGATCGGTACCGATGCAGCCGATACATCGTTGAAGGCGGCCGCCAAGGAGCGAGGGGACGCCGCGCTGCTGCCTCTGCGGCTGTTGGCCCGGGCGTGGAGTGGAGCCGCGATGGTCGGCGACCGCGCGATGGATGACGAATGGCAGTCTTTGGCTTGCGCAGTCGCCGAGACGGGTCTTTGGCCCGACACTCTTAGCTCGCGACAGTCTGGTGCGCTCGCGGCGGGATGCGCAGCCTTGCCGTGGGATTTGGTTTTTCCGGAGGTATTCGCGCGCGGCGGCTTCGATGCAGTGCTGAGTAATCCACCATGGGACATCCTGCAGCCGAACAGCAAGGAGTTCTTGACAACACAGGCAGCTTGCGGAGCCATCCCTGGCCGCCCGTTGGCATGATTATCGTGAGCGTTTCGCATGCCAACAGCGGATCGAATGCGCGCAATTTGTCAGTTCCAAGCGATCGCGCCGCTCATGCGCCGTATCTATCGCCATCAGCGGTTCGGCGCGCGAGGCGCCGTTGTCGGCGGAAAGCTCGATTTGTATCGAGTGTTCGCCGAGCGGATGCTGGAACTGGCGGGGCCCAAGGGCGCCATCGGTATGGTTGTACCATCGGCGTTCCACGCAAGCGAAGGCGCGACTGGGGTGCGTGGACTTTATTTGCAGGACACTTGCTTGGAGCAATGTCTGTCGTTCGAGAACCGCAAGAAGATGTTCGGGATAGATAGCCGATACAAGTTCGCACTTGTCGTTGCGCGGCGACCTGGTCCCACGCAGTCGGTAGCTTGCGGCTTCTATCTGACTGATCCGTCCGATATCGCGAGTCCAGCGAAATTACTACACTATCCACGGGCGTTCATAGAGAGGGCGGGTGGCGCTTATCACTCTTTGTTGGAATTGCGTCATCGCGATGAATTTCCGCTCGCGCAACTTATGTATCAGGGCAGTCAATCCGTCGGAACGTGGCTTGAGCAACATGGAATATTGCTCAGCCGCGAACTGCACATGACCGATGATGCCCCACGATTCCTTCCCGCAGTGGAGGGTGCGGCGACGGATCGACTGCCGCTGCATGAAGGCAAGACCATCCATCAGTTTACCGACCGGTGGAACACCGTGCCGCGCTACGCCATCACGGCTGACGCGTTGAGAGATAAGCCGCGCACACTTGAAGCCTTGCGTTACTATCGTGCCGCTTGCCGCGACGTTGCGAGCGCTACCAATGAGCGGACCGCTATTGCCGCTATGCTGCCACCTGGGGTGGTGTGCGGTCACACCATCAGTGTTGAGCGCGGTCCCGGCCTACGGGCCAATGCTCAGGCACTCCTGCTGGTCGCACTGCTGAACAGTTTTCCCTTCGACTGGCTGCTCCGCCTGAAGGCTGCCTCGCACGTCAGTCTGTACATCCTGGCGGAATTGCCGATACCGCACTTGCCGGCAGATGGCCAACGTTTGCTAGCCCGCGCGGCACTGCATTTGTGCTGCAATCATGCAGGCTTCGCATCCCTGTGGCGCGAACAGGTGGGTGTTACCTGGCGTGAAGCATCGCCCGGACCGACTTGGCCGATCGTCTCCCTGGAGCGAGATCGCTGGCAGTTGCGCGCCGCAATCGATGCAGTCGTTGCGCAATGCTATGGCCTCAATCGCGCTCAGTATGAACGCATCCTCGGCAGCTTCAGCCACAAATCCTTTCCGGATGCGCCCGTGCTTTGCCTCGATGCTTTCGAGCGGCTCAAGGCAAGCTCGCTCGCGACACTCTATCGCACTGCCGACCCATACGCCGACATCCCCTTGCCGACGACCGTTGCCCAGCCGGCAATTCCGTCGCCAGCCGCGCCTCTGGTCTGTCAACCCGGTAAGTCGTATCACGGACGCAAACACCGGGGGAAACGATGGAGACGTTCGACTACATCGTGACGGGTGCCGGTTCGGCCGGCTGCGTTGTCGCTGCACGTCTCAGTGAATCCGGCCGCTATCGAGTGCTGCTGCTCGAAGCCGGTGGCAGGGATACCAATCCCTGGATCCACATCCCCATGGGCTTCTCTCAGGTCTATGCCAACCCGCGTGTCAACTGGATGTACGAGAGCGAGCCGGAAGCCCAGCTTGGCGGCCGCACGCTATATCAGCCGCGGGGCAAGGTGCTTGGCGGAACCAGTTCGATCAATGGCATGGTATACATGCGCGGCAACTCGGCTGACTATGACGAGTGGCGCCAGCGCGGTTGCACTGGCTGGGACTGGGACAGTGTGCTGCCATATTTCAAGAAGGCCGAGCACCAGGAACGCGGCGCCAACGAGCACCACGGTGTCAACGGCCCGCTGCATGTGTCCGATCAGCCGCGGCGCTGGGAACTCGCCGATCGGCTGGTCGATGCGGCGGTGCAGGCGGGGTTGCCGCGCGTGGACGACTTCAATGATGGCTGCCAAGAGGGTGCCGGATATTTCCAGAGCACGACTGGCAAGCGTCGCCGTTGGAGCACGGCGACGGCCTATTTACGTCCCGCGCGCAGTCGCCAGAACCTCGACGTCCGCACCAATACGCACGCGACGCGCATTCTTTTCGAGCAGGGCCGTGCGATTGGCGTCACCTATGTCACCGGCCGCACACCGCACACAGTGCGTGCGCGCGCCGAGGTCATCGTCTGTGGCGGCGTCTTCAATTCACCGCAAATCCTTCAGCTGTCTGGCGTCGGACCGGCGGGACTATTGCAGGATTTGGGTATCCCAATCCTGCGTGATATGCCCGCAGTCGGCCGGCACCTGCAGGATCACTTCTTTGTCCGCCTGGCGTTCCGCTGCACGCGCGCGATCACCATGAACGAACTCGCAAACAGCCTGCCTCGCAAGGTGGTCGCGTTGGCACAGTATGCCCTATTCCGTGCCGGCCCACTTGCCGCCAACGGCGTGATTGCCGGCGCATTCGCGCGTAGCGATCCGCGTCTGGAACGGCCCGATCTACAATTCAACTTTACGCCTTGGAGCTATGCCTCGCGCGATCGCCGCGGTGCGAAAGCACATCCGTTTCCGGGCTTCAGCCTCAGCGCCGTGCATCTCCGTCCAGACAGCCGCGGGAGCGTGCTGATCAACAGCCCGGATCCGCTCGCTCCACCTGCCATCCGCTTTAATTTTCTGGATACGAAAGCCGATCTTCAAGCGCTCACGGCTGGTATGCGGCTTGCGCGCAAGTTCACCCAGCAGCCGGCACTTGCACCATATGTAGCGGAAGAAATTATCCCCGGTCCCACGGTGAGCACCGACACGCAGTTCGAAATCAACATAAGGCAAAATGCCAACTCGAACCTTCATCCTGTCGGCACTTGCCGCATGGGGCCCGAGGGCGACAGCGTGGTAGACCCACGGCTTCGCGTGCACGGAGTTGGCAGCCTTCGCGTGGTGGACGCGGCAATCATGCCAACTGTACCGGCCGGCAATACCAACGCCCCGGCGATTATGATCGGGGAAAAAGCGGCCGACATGATCCTCACTGATGCACGTGCTGCCTGACCCGACAAGACTTGTGCCCTGAAGAGGCCTTCCTCAGAGGATCCACATGCTGCAGCGCCGCACCGCCGGGATTGACCCTGACTCCCGGGACACCTAAGCATTTGGGGCGTGCTCAACCCGTAAAGTAGGGTGGTTGTAGGCGTTGTCACTCATGAGCCCTGGAACATGATCAGACGCCCGCTTGTCATTCCTGGCTCGATGCTGCGGATGCCGTCTCCAAACCGCGACGAGATTTCGGGCATAGTGAGCTTGACCCAGGCTGAGGCACGGCTACTGCCGCCGTCCTTGCGGTTCGTGTTTCTCTGTTTCACAAACCGCTGCGGCTCCAGCTATTTAGGTGAAATCCTGAGCTCGACAGGAATTTTCAATCCCGTCGAGGAGCCATTCAATTTCGACGAAGTGCAACCGATCTGCACCGCCTATGGCATCAAATCGGTCGGAGAATATTTCTGCTTTATCGCGCAGCGCAGTGCCAGGAATGGAATCTACATCCTGAAGGCGGCAATCGATCACCTGCGCCTTTTGGTTGAGGCGAATGTTCTCGATCAAATCATCGATCGAACGGATTTTATTTTCCTGCAGCGCCGCGACAAACTGGACCAGGCAATCTCGCGCGCAATCGTCGAGCAGAACCGACAATGGGCTTGGCACATGGCTCCAACCATACCGAACGAGGAACTGAATTACTCATCCGAGCAGATCACCGCGGGGATCGACTACGTCCTCGCGTGCAACCAAGCGTTCGATCATTTCTTTTCCTTGAATGGCATCACTTCGATCAACCTCGAGTACCGAGCGGCTGGTATCTGAGCCGCAACAGGAGCTGGATCGGATTGCCCGGCGACTGCAAATTCCGAAGCTGACGCTGGCCGCTGATAAAGTCGGCACCCGCCGCCAGGCGGGCAGCGTCAATCAGTCATGGCGGGAACGCTTTCTGCGCGAGGCTTTGCCGCCCGATCCTGTCGCAAATGAGCCGTTGGAGATATTCGTTGAACCGGTGCCCGACGTGCACCTGGATATCCTCGCGCATATACAAAACAGAGGCGACGTGACGGCTGGGTCCGAGCGTTGGATCGGCGCTCCTGGCGGCGACGCATGGATTGAAGGCTTCAGCATAACCCCCCGTCAGTCTCTGGCGCCAGACGATATCGCCTATCAGGGGGTCTACGGCGATCAGAGCCCAGCACCCTGGGTGCGGGGCGGCGGTTTTTGTGGAAGCCGCGGGGTACGACTGCCGCTTCGCGGGCTGAGCATTGAACTCCGCAACGCTGCACGTCAGCGATTCCAATGCAGCTATACCGCGGGTTTCATGGATGGCTCGACGGTTGGCCCAACCCCGGGAGGGCAGATCTGCCATTCGGAGGCCTGGGCGCCGCTCGTGCGGTTCCGCGTCGAGATGCGGCCTAGGGGGAGCTTGCCGCCCGACCCACTCAGTTCCGGAAGCGTGTCGGCAGGCCAGTCTTCGCCGTAAGGCCGCCGTCTGCGACGAATGCAGCGCCGGTCACATATGACGCGAGATCTGACGCAAGGAACAGTGCGACGTTAGCCATCTCCTCCGGTGTGCCAAGACGACCCATGGGGATCGCCGCCAGCGTCGCGTCAGCAAAACCCTGAATTGTGGTCAGGGAACGTTGCAGAAGCGGGGTATCGATCGCACCAGGGCAAATGCAATTGCAGCGGATATTGTCGCCCCCGTATTCCATTGCCGTGACCCGTGTGAAGTTCACCACCGCCGCCTTCATCGCGTTATAGGCTGCCAGACCGTAGTCGCCGAACAGCCCGGAAATCGACGCGGTGTTGACGATGACTCCGCCACCCTGCTTCTGCATCATCGGGAGCACGCTGCGCGTCGCCTGCATCACGGCGGTAAGGCCAATCTGCAACGTATAGTCCCAGACGGCCTGGTCGATTTCGGCAACGCGCGCGATGCGACCCTTGTAGATGTTCTGTGGCACGCCAAACGCATTATTGTGCAGCACGTCGATCCGGCCAAACGCCTTGAGAGTCTCCTTGATCATGCTGTCAATTGCCGCTTGTGTCGTCAGATCGGCGACGATTGCCGTCGCACTTCCGCCGGCTGCCGTAATCTCGGCGACAACAGCAGTTGCTGAAGCCTCATTCAGATCTGCCACCGCCACGGCGCCGCCACGCTGCGCAAATCCAAGCGCCGTGGCGCGGCCGATGCCCGAACCGGCGCCGGTGATCAGTCCCACCTTTCCGTCAAATCGCATGCCTGCAGCCCTTTCGGTCGATGCGTTGCTAAGGGCATCCGACACGATTGCCGGCAGTGCCGCAATGCCAGCCATCTTTCAATCCGCGCGAAACCGGCGACTTCGTGGGGCCCGGTCCGAGTAGTGCCAATCGTCATTTTGTGATCATCCAGCGCGAGGTGGCAGGCGTATCGTCCTCTGCCTCTCTCCTTTGGGAGGTACGGATATGGTCATACAAAGTCCACCGGCCTGGGGCTGGGACCAACTCCAGCACGCAGCACACGAAATCGGCTCCGCAAAGCCCGAGGAATATTGGGATGGCCCGGCGACGAGGGCTGAAATGCCTGCCGTTCGGCGCATTGGCGTCCACGACCTTGGCGAAGCCTTGGCGAGCGGCCTTGCCGATTTCCAAGCAAGCCGCACCGACGTGATCTTCCTGTGCGTGATCTACCCGATGATGGGGTTACTGCTCGCCCGGCTGGCGTCGGGTGGAATGCTGCCTCTGCTGTTTCCACTGGCATCCGGATTCGCGCTGGTCGGGCCGTTTGCTGCGGTCGGGCTGAACGAAATGAGCCGCCAGCGTGAACTGGGGCGTCAGGTCCGCTGGATCGATGCCTTCGGCGCACTGCGCGCGCCATCCATCGGCGCGATCATGTTGCTCGGATTCCTGCTGATCGCGCTCTTCTTGTTGTGGCTCGTCGTGGCGGAGGCGACCTACGTGATCACCCTGGGCCCGCGACCGCCCACATCGGTGGCCAACTTTGTGCAGGACGTGTTCACCACACCGGCCGGCTGGGCGATGATCGGCATTGGTGTGGGTGTCGGCTTTCTGTTTGCCGTCTTGGTCCTGTCGATCAGCGTGGTATCGTTCCCGCTGCTGCTTGACCGGAATGCCAGCATCGGTGCCGCAGTGACCACCTCGATGCGGGCTGTGACATTGAACCCGGGTCCGATGGCACTTTGGGGGCTGATCGTCGCCGCAGCGCTGGTGATCGGCTCCTTGCCGTTCTTCGTCGGACTTGTGGTCGTCCTTCCAGGTACTCGGCCACGCCACGTGGCATCTGTATAGACGACTGACGCTGGACTGACGTTACCTCGCGCCCGCTGGCGCATTGCCACGCTGCTTGGCCTTAGAGTTGGCCAAGAGCGGGCCTTTCGTCCAGGCAGAGTAGCGTTGGGGCCGAACTTGGGCCCGTCGCCTATCTCGGCTGGGGACCGGGTCAGCGGCAGCGACCGTCGCCGCCCAGCGTCTGCCACGCATGATGGGTATCTATGGGAAAACTTCGTCGCCGGTTGGTTCGATATGAGGGGTTGCGTTCACCCGCTGCCGGAACTGAGACAATTCCCAATACATCCGCCGTCGAGCACGGCTTTGGTTGCCGAGAGGCCGATGTTCCGGGAGACAGTGCCAGGGATTGTAGGACAGATTGTTGGCGAACGCCCGCTGCGCTGGGGAATCGAACTCTTGTCTCGGAATGTGTAGCCGTGCCGCCGGCACGAAGGGCGACAGGCGCTCCGGCCAGCGAACCGCGGCATTCTCGATGGGCATGCGGAAAGGGTCGGTTTGCATTTGCAGCATGATGTCGAAGTCCACATCCTGCTGCGCCAGCGTCTTCACCATGTTGTCGCGCAGGTAGTTGTCCGGCGGCGTCAGCGGTAGCCTTGGAATGTGACGATATACCTTTGACCTGGGATACACTGAATACATTATTGCCTGGCCATCACCCAACAAATAGGGCACGCAACTCCAGTAGCGTTCACCCAAGGGATTGCTCTGGGTCTTGTTCCACCAGGACTGCATCATGCCATCGAGCAGATGCGAATCGTGCGGATCCGCGAAGTAGTAGAGTGGCTGGCCCTTCAGAATCCATGACTGTAATTTGGCATTGGCGCGGGTATCGGGCGTGACGAAAGTGGGCGTGCATATCGAAAGGAAGTCCTGAGTGAACTTCTCGTCGTCAAGCAGTTTGGGACCCGCCACGCCCATCAGCTTGATGGCGCAACTCACGAAGCCCACATCGTCAATGTCGCGAGGCCAATCGGGGCCCGGTCCGGAGAAGCGTACCCAGGCACGATAGGTCTTCGGTTCCGCGAACACACCGCGCCGGAAGCGGGCTGGCAAGTCGTCGCGTATCGTCACCTCACCACGTACTACGCCATGCGTCTTGGTGTTCCCTGCACGTTGGTAGTTTCCTGGCTGCCAATGACGCCGCATGTATTCGGCCATCGTGTCGATGATTGACTGCAGATGCTGCTCCTCGCCGGGCTGTTCGCGCTCTTCAGCAAGTGCAAGCCCTTCGTCGCGTCGCTGCCGGTTTATCAGATACTGGATCAGCGCGGCGCCAGGTTCGCGCAGCACTGCGTCCACTGCTGGACGGAAGAACGGCTCAAATCGACGCTCGATGTGAAGCATTCCGACCACGGCGTCATGCAGTTTCTGCCAGAACATCGTATGGACGCTCCCAGAGGTGACTTTCGCCTTTGTATATGCCGCTATTGCCCGAATGCAGCAAAATCTGTTGCATCATCCGCAAAATCTATGCTGATGTCGCGTGCATGGCGGCGCGTGCCCACAACCTCGCTCTTGCCTTGGCCGCTGAGTTCGCAGCAGTCCACGGTGCGCAGCCGCCAGTAACCGACCTCGATTCGTTCCGCAGGAATGCAGCGGCGGTCGATCAATCCGCTTTATGCCTGTCGGGTGGCGGCATCCGCAGCGCTTCGTTCTCCTTGGGTGTGATCCAGGCACTAGCGCGTGCGGGCCTGCTCAGGCAATTCGACTATCTCTCGACCGTTTCGGGTGGTGGCTTCATTGGCTCCTGGTTGTCGATGCTGATTGCACAGAAGGGCAGCGTAGCGGCGGCGGAGCGGGAGTTGCGCGATAGCGCCGGGGCGCCTGCCATAGCCGCGCTGCGTGACTATACTGAGTATCTGACACCGCATGCCGGCCTGCTCTCTGACGACACCTGGGCAGGTATCGTTCTGTACCTGCGCAACGTGATCATCAACTGGTTCGCGTTCCTTCCGGTGTTTGTGCTCGCTGTATTGGCCGCGGTCTTCTATCGCACGCTGCTGTGGACCGTCAGTGCGAACAGCTCAGTCGCGAAAGTAGCCCTCAGTCTCGGGGCTGTCGCGTTAGTGCTGTCCACGTGGCGCGTTTGCCGGGATGTGCCGAGCCATCGGCCGCTCGTCCGTGGCGAGCAGTGCCGTGGACTATCTTCCAGCACGTTCAGTGTGGAACTGGATAACATTGCCGATGCTGGTGTGGGCGTTTGTTGTTCCCCTCGTTCTGGCCAGGTGGCTTGACGCAACAGCCGGTGGCACTGCCTTCGTCCACCCGATTTGGCTGCCGGTGATCTATGTCGCAGCGATGCTCGCCGGCTACTGGTGCGCAGCGGTGTCGCACCGCGCCGTGATGCTGTATTTGCGCAATCTCGGAGCGTGGTCGATCGCGACCGTCGCGTCAGCGTTGCTCCTCACTGTTGGTCTTTACCTCCTGGGGCTCCTGCAACTCGATCCTCACGAGAAGATCGCCGATCAGGCTGAAATCCTTGCTGTCGCTGGTCCGCTCTGGCTTATCCTGGTGAATGTTCTGCAGTCCACCGTGCATGTTGCGCTGCGCAAGGAAGCGCGCCTCGCGGACCTTGATCGCGAATGGCTCGCAAGGCTGAGCGCTACCAAATTGAAGGTTGCGGCGACCTGGGCGGTCTTTGCCTTCTTCTGCCTTTCGCTGGAGCGCCTGGCGTTCGCCGCCGGACACGTTGTCTGGCCATTCTGGGCCGTGCCGATAGTGACTTTCGTATCGGGACCGACCGCGGCGTGGCTCGGCAAGCAGGTATTCACGCGGCTCGACGCAGTGGCAGGTTCGGCTGCCGGAAAAGCGAAGCTGGTTGCCTGGGCTATGCCGGTGCTGGGAACACTGTTTGCCGCCGGTCTGATCATGCTGTTGGGTTACCTGCTGAGCCAGGTCTTGGGCATCCTGCAGACGCCGTTTCCGCCGAAAGGCGGCGTGTTCCTGTTGATACAGGCAATCCTGTCGATTGTGCTCATCTGGTTGGCTTTGCATGAGTCGGGACGCATCAACGTCAATCGGTTTTCCATGCACGGGGTCTATCGGAACCGTCTAACCCGCGCGTTCCTTGGCGCCGCGCGCAACGCGCGCGCGCCCGACCCGTTCACAGGCTTCGATCCGGACGACAATCCGCGCATGTCAGCACTGATCTCTGGCGAGCGTCCGCGCAAGCTTTTCCATGTGATCAACGTCGCGCTGAACCTCACATCATCCAGCCGTACGGCATGGAATCAACGTAAGGCAGCGGCCTTCACCATAACGCCGCTGGCGTGCGGTTCGCCGGTGCTTTCCCCGCCTGGCAGCGATGTGCCGTCACCGATCGGCTGCTATGTGCCGTCAGGCTCTTTTGGTGGCGATGAACGTGAGACTGGCCGCCGTGATGAGCCCGGCGGCATCTCGCTGGCCACTGCCATGACGATTTCCGGCGCTGCGCTCAGCCCTAACTGGGGTTACCACTCCTCGCCGATTGCCGCGTTTCTGATGACACTGTTCAATGTCCGGCTCGGTGCCTGGTTGCCCAATCCCGCCGTGGTGACCAGTGAGCGCGAGTTGCAACGTGGCTATCCCGATGAATGGCCTTAGCGGCGATGCTGAACGATCTGCTCGGGACCACCACGGACGCCATGCGTGCGATCTACCTGTCCGACGGCGGCCACTTCGACAACCTCGGCCTCTACGAAATGCTGCGCCGCCGTTGCCGCATGATCCTGGTAGTCGATGCTGGAGAGGATCCCGCGTGCGCCTTTTTTGATCTTGGCGATTCGCTGCGAAAAGCAGCGATCGATCAGCAGGTCGAGGTCGCATTCTCAGGGCTGACCAGAATTCATGGCCGGGACGGATTGACTACAGACGCGGTCGATTTCGCCGTCGGCACGATTGTATATCCTGAAGGTGGTTCGCACGGGCGGATAATCTATCTCAAACCGTGCTTCTTGACGGACGTTCCCGCCGACATCCGAGCTTACGGCGCCGAGCACAATGCATTCCCGCACGAAAGCACCATGGAACAATGGTTTACCGAGAGCCAGTTCGAGAGTTATCGCCATCTTGGCGACCACGAGATGCAGCGGCTGATCAGTCTGATGACGGCTCAGGGAGGGACTCTTAAGTCGTTGTTTGATACCGCTGAGGCGGCGAGCCGAAATTGATCCAAGGGAGAGCGCGATGGCGTATCAAGTAACGCAGCTATTGAAGATGTCGCAGCCTGAGCTGGATGCGCTGTTCACCGCCAGCACGACAGGCCCTATCCCCGAGGGCCAGGCTGACGGCACGGCGATAATCGCACCCGGCACGGTATTCAGCCCGGAAATCGCCAACTTCGTCAACCATTTCGCCTGGCAGGGCAAAGTTTTCGACCCGAAGTCGGGCACGCTCAAGAATCGGATTGGCCCGTTCGGGTTGAACGGGATCATCGCCCGTGTGTATAAGGCACCGAGTTGGCTCGACGGCAAGGAATGCATCGTGCTCGACTATTCCGAGACATCGCTGGTCGCGCACTGGATCCGCGATGAGATCCGCCTGATCCAGCCTCCAGGGCTATATCTTGGCAAGGTGTTTTGGGACAAGAGCCGACTGATAGACTTCGCGCTTCAGTTCTGATCGCTTGCTTCCGAATGACGCCACAGTCCACCTTCATGGTGTTGGCGCCAATACGTCCCGAGCGCGACGCTGACCTGCGGGCTATGCTCGAGACAATGAATGGGCCGCCTGGCATGGCCGAACCGGCGAATGCGCTGTTTCCATTCGGCAGGTTTCCGCATCTGCATGTGGCGAGGTTTGTCATCCTGAACGATATGACACGCGGCGATCTGGCGCCGAACGATCCATTGCGTCGGGCGCCGGTGAATTTGGCGTTTCTCGGCGACTGCGATGGCCCGACGGATGAACTGCTCGCCGAATTCGCAAGCATCGCTGGCGACGGGCTTCGTTTGATATTTGCCTGTTGCGCTGACTTTTTGCCGGATGTCGATTTGCTGGAGTGGATGCGGGCCAATTCCGTCAAGCCGGCGGCGCAGTATGTGAACTGGGTCGGACGAACGGTCCGACAAATTCACGAAGAGCAGGCACTGCATCATGCGTTGCAGACGTTTCTCCACCGCGAAGCAGCTTCGCTGGCAGATCTGCCTCCGCGAGCCATCCATGATCGGCTCGTTGAGTTTCATCGGAATAACGGGCCGGCGCTGAGCCCTGCTGCCCCGACAGCAGTCGGTTGGTGGTTTAGAAATGCCACGGACCTTATCCTGTTCCCCCTGGCAATCCTGATATTGTCGCCGTTCATGCTGATTTACGCGCCGCTGTTCCTATTGCAATTGCGGCGGTTGGAACAGACCGACCCGGTGATCGCGCCACGACCTGACGCGCTGCATGTGCAGACGCTGTCGCGTATCGAAGATCACGATGTGACCAATCAATTCAGTGCATTTGGCGATGTGAAGCCTGGACACTTCCGCCTTTGGACGCTGTTGTTCGTGTTCCGGCTGCTCGACTACAGCACGCGGCATATCTACACGCGCGGACGTCTGGCCCGCGTCGGCACAATACATTTTGCTCGCTGGGTCTTTACGGACAATCGTCGCAGGCTGTTTTTTGCCAGCAACTACGACGGCAGTCTGGACAGCTATATGGACGACTTCATCAACAAGGTCGCCTATGGCCTTAACCTGGTGTTCAGCAACGGCATCGGCTACCCGCGCACGTCCTTCTTGCTGGGCGGAGGAGCAAGCCGCGAGATGGAATTCAAGCATTACTTGCGCCGCCATGAAGTGCCGACGCAGGTCTGGTACAAGGCATATCCTGGTCTCACCACCGCGGATCTGGCATGCAACACCCTAATCCGCGAAGGCTTGGGCAAGCGGCACATGACCGACGCGCAAGCACGCGCATGGCTGGCCCTGATCTGATGCCACGATGTCAGTGACCGCGGCCGATATTGCCGATATTCAGGGTCTGCTCCGTTCCGGATACGGTGGCCTGACCGAGGCCAGCTTCCTGTTGCTACGCATTGCCGACCGTGCGGCAGCCCGCGCTTGGCTTGCCGGTGCACCAATCACCACGGCAGCCGAGCGCGATGCAACTACCGTGTTGCAGGTTGCGCTCAGCGCGAATGGTATGCGTGCACTCGGAACGGCTGAGTCTGCTGTGGCCGGCTTCTCCGCGGAGTTTCTATCGGGAATGGCAGGCGATGAGGGCCGCTCACGCCGTCTCGGTGACGTCGCTGCCAACGCACCGTTGTATTGGAGCTGGGGTTCACAGCGAACGCCGGACGTGCTGGCAATGTTATATGCGAGGCCGTCACGTCTTTCGGCGTGGCGCGATCACCTCGTGACCGATGCTTTCCGCCAGGGCTTCGAAATTCTCCGGGACTTGCCAACATCGGATATGGGCGACCGCGAACCGTTCGGCTTCGTCGATGGCATAAGTCAGCCGGCCATCGATTGGCCGTCACGACGCGTGCTCGACCTCGATTACACCAACCTGATCAGCGTTGGCGAGTTCCTGCTTGGCTACAAAAACGAATATGGACTCTATACCGACCGACCGTTGCTCGATCCCGGCGTGCCTGGCGCAGCGGTGCTGCCTGAAGCAGAGCACGCCACGCCGAAGCGTGATCTCGGACGCAACGGCAGCTATCTGGTGATGCGTGAACTGCGGCAGGACGTTCGTGGGTTCTGGCAATTCATGGCAGCGCAGGCCAACGGCAACACAACGGCAATGCGGCTCGCCGAGGCAATGGTTGGTCGGCGCATCACAGGGCAGCCGTTGGTGCAGGGTACACGCGCTCTCAGCGGTATCGATCCCGCAGACGTTGCGCAGAATGGCTTCACATTTGACGACGACAAAGATGGACTGCGGTGTCCGTTCGGGGCGCACATACGCCGTGCAAACCCACGCACCGGCGACATGCCCGGTGGGAAACAAGGGCTCATCGCACGCCTGAACCGCATGCTCGGACTGTTTCATACGGACCTGCAGGAGGACTTGATAGCGGCAAGCCGCTTCCATCGCGTCCTTCGGCGCGGTCGCGAGTTTGGCGCCATGCTGTCGCCCGATCAGGCGATGGATCCTGCCGCACCGGATCCTGCTAGCGGACTGCATTTCATCTGCCTTAATGCCAACATCGCGCGGCAATTCGAGTTCGTGCAGAATGCCTGGCTAATGAGCGCCAAGTTTGGCGGCCTGGGCAACGAAAGCGACCCGGTGCTCGGCAACCGCGAACCACATCCTGCCGGTGCCCCAACCAACAGCTTTGGGATGCCACAGCCCAATGGTGTGACGCGCCGGGTCTGTGGTCTGCCTCAGTTCGTCACTGTGGCAGGCGGCGCTTACTTCTTCCTTCCTGGTCTGCGCGCACTACGGTTCATGGCGACCGCGCCGTGAGCAAGACTTATGTCACCGCGTCGCGGAGGATCACGTCAGCCGCTTTTTCCGCTGCCATGTAGATCGCGCAAACGATAAAAAACCCTGGGATTCGTGGGAACACCGACGCATCGACCACACGGAGGCCGTGGGTGCCATGCACCCGAAAATCGCTGTCCAAAACGCCATTCTGCTCGACAGGTCCAATGGCGCAGCTGCATGAAGCGTGATGGCCCCACGCATTGTCGCGGACGAATTGAGCTAATTCTTCGTCCGATTGCACGTGTTCACCGGGCAGTTCCTCCTGCGCCAAGATGCCATCGCGCTTCAATTTCTTTGTGAGACCCCGTACCGTCCGTATCCCCTCGACGACAGCCGTGAGGTCTGTCTCCATCGTCTCCTTGCTCTCGTTGAAATAGTGAAAGTTTATCGCCGGCGGATCGCGCGGGTCGCCGGACGCCAGCCGGACCTCGCCGCTACGGTTGGCTGTGTGAGCTTTCAGCACCGCCCAACTGAGATAATTGTGCAGCGTCGCGACCTCCCTCGAGTAGCCGGGCCAATAGCCCCAGAACTTCGCCAGTAGTGCCATGCAGAACAGATCAGCTGGCGCTTGGTCTGCTGTAGAGGCCTTTGTCAGCGCCAGTGCGGCGCCATTGGATGAGTACATACTGTCTTTTGTTCGCGCCCACTCTTGATAGAGCGGGTCGCTAATATCGAACCTGCTTCCCGCCAGGGCGGACCATGGCTTGGCCGTGCGGTTCACCACACTCACTTCGTAACGGTCCTGCAGGTTCCTCCCCACGCCGTTCAGCTCACGCCGAACCGGTATGCCATGCGGCAACAGCGCGTCGCCCGGCCCGATACCGGAAAGCATCAGAAGCTGTGGCGTATTGAAGGCACCGCCTGCTAAAATCACTTCATGCGACGCGCTTATCTCTCGTCGCTCGCCCTCGCTCCGGTTCGGCTCGGCATGTGCTCGATAGAGGTATTCACCCTTGAGGTATTCGACCCCACATGCGCGATTGCTGCCGTCGAAGATGATGCGTGTCGCGAGGGCGTGCGTCTCGATCCTCAGCCGATCGGGATATCGAGCCTGCACCGCAAGCAGGCGTTCACGCGTGCCAAACCTGGTGTGCTTATCGGTGGTAAGCGGTGTGTAGCAGAGACTTCCACTTTCGCCTGGCCACCGCAGGTCATTCGGATCGAGCCGATCGTCCAGCAGCGATTGAACATCCTCGGCCTTGTTCCGCAACTTCGACAGCAGACCACTGTCCGCAAGGAAATTGACTATCGCGACGGCGAAACCGGGCAGGGACAGCTCGATGCCAAGCTTGAGCGACGCGACAATCCAGCGGGGAATATTCAGTATCTTGGCAATATGTCTTGGCCGGCCGCCGTAGGCCAGGGCGGATTCAAGCAGTGTGCGCAACAGCGCCCTGTCATGAAGTATTGCCATCGGCGTGGGGTGTTCTGTCGGCAGCCAACCGCCCCAACCGTGACCGGTCGCATCAAGTCCAACATTCTGCGTTTTGCGCCATATTGGCCGATAGCGGCAATCCTCGATGCGCCGAAAGTATTGCTGCATCGATGCAGCCCGCCATGAAGGGTCGTCGGTGATGGTGGCGATGTTGTCCCAGTCCACATCCTGAGGGCGCATCAGGATCATTGCGTTGTGTGCTGTGCAGCCGCCGAGCGTGCCAGCGCGCGGATACAACACGCCGCCCTTGTCCGGTATGTATTTGCGGTCGCGCCGTTGTTGGGCCTCATCGGCATAATGGCGGACGAAGAAGCTCCAGCTCATCGCCGGATTTTCCGACGCGAGGGTGTGGAATGCCGGCACCTGATAATCGGCGGGCAGACCGGGGGCCGGTGATGAAAGCGCGTCGCCGCCTGCTTCGAGGACCACGACGCGCTTACCGGCTTCCGCGAGACGGGCGGCCACGGTCCCACCCCCCGCGCCAGAGCCGACGATTACATAGTCGCAACCGGCGTCTGGCATCCGATCTGATCAGAACGTCTTCAGCAATTCTATCAGGGCACGCCTGTCGTCATCATTCAGTACCGGAGCCATCGGGCGATAGGCTCGTACCGAAGTAATGTCCACGATTGACGACGAAGTCCGGACATTTGCTCAGCTTCAGCATTGTTGGAGCAAGATTGGTGAATTTTTGTCTTAACTGTTCGTCCGTTGCCGTCGCAGGTAAAGTTGCGAGATCCAGCTTGAGTTGCAACAACAGCTTGGCGATGCTCGCGAGATGCTCGAGTTGTGCAGCAGGACTGTTGCTCTCCGGCAGCAATTGGAGGTTGGCAAGCAGATTAATCGGAATGCCGGCCGGGATAGGGCCGATGGTGATTCCGCCATCGGCATCGAACAGCCTTGGCATGATGAGGTGCAATGGTCCCTTCGCCGATTTCACAATCTCAGGCAGGAAACCGGCAGGAATGCGGACGAAGTTGCGCGCCGTCGTGCGATCGATCAGGCCCGGCACCTTGTCAGCAAGCATCGGGTCCTTGGTCCGCTTTTCCGGCCATAGCATCTGCTCAATCGATGCCTGGAAGACGCGCATTCTGGCATCGACCGAAGGATCCTGCTCGAACGGTCCCACCGTGTTGTTCAACAGGAAGGGCGCCGTAGACCACAGGCTGACCAGGGATGGTGGACGAGTATAGCCACGTCCACCTGCTGGCATTTTGTAGTCCACTGGAGCGCCCGTGAAGGGGTCGTTCACCTTGATGGTGCCGACGGATGGCAGGCTCTTGTATGAGTGCGACGAAAAGTTGTCCCAGATGTTGTCGGCGAGTGCGTTAGTGGCTAACGGGCTGCATGCATTGGTTTGCAGCAATGTCACTGGCACGCGGAATTCCGCCGACAGGAAATTGTTGTCGCGGAAATCAGGTGCATTGACGATGTCGCGCATCTGCCGCTTGTAGTCGTCTGTCTTGGTCCACGCCCAATACTTATTCCAGCATTGCAGGTAGTCCGGACCAGCACAGCCCGCGGGATCAAGTCCGGCTGCCGGCTTGGGCGCCTTGCTGGAATGGCAGCGCGCGCAATTCTCAGCAAACACGACCTTGCCGCGGTTCAGCACCGCCTGATCAGTGGTGAGATATTTCTGGCCGCCGGGCGCGTCCTTGAGCAGGTCGGGCCGCGCGGCTTTCAGAAAGAACAGCGCGGTCGCAGGCGTACCGGCCTCGGTGGCCTGCCAGTAGCTGGAGTTTCTTTCGGCCGTTGCGATCGGGATCGGCGATATCGGCTTGCCGCCGACGATGGCATTGAAGTGGAGCAGCCACTCTTCACTGAACATCCCAATGTTGAGATAGACGCGGTTGAGCGCGCCCAGTGCGCCAACCGAATCCGATCCGTCCTTCAACACATGCGGCGTCCACACCGTATTGGGCTTGCTGAAATACTGCGTCAGCGGACCGCTGCTGATGAAGTCATTGAATTGCTTGTTGTTCAGCTCTCCGTCTGCCAGCGTCTCGCGTCCCCAGCGCCGCGCGATATCCAGCCTTGCACCAAGGTTGTAGATCGCGTTCATCGTCCGGGGATTGTTGATGTTGTCAGTCGATATCAGCGACGTGTCCATCGCGCCTGGCCGCCAGGTGTGGACAATCTGGAACATGATGCCGTCGGCGTTGGCCTGGTAGATGAATAGCCGATCGACCCACATGTACTGTGCGCCAACCGTCGAACTGAGGTCTGCGAATGCCGGATTGGCCGGATCAGCCGGGGGATGGATCGGGCTGGGTCCGACGTGACAGAAGCCGCACGACATGCCGATGCGATAGGGACGCACCAGCTTTTTATCATTGTAGTAGCTCGGATCGTTGAAATAGCGTTGTGCATCCCAGCGGGCTGCCGCTGCTGCATCGAAGGCTGGGTTCGGCAAGAGCCGCAGGCCGAGTATACCACTCGCGTAGCCATACAAGGAACCGACGGGTACAGTTTTGCCGCGTGCCCCAATCGCAATTCCAGGGTACTTGCTCTCATTCTCGAACGGGTCGGCCGGGCAGTCCGTCCGCCGAACGTCTAGCTGCAGGCCAAAGCGCTTCGGGTCCGGCCCCTTCGGCGCATCGAAACAAGGCTCATTGATGACGCCGAGCCAAGACCATCGCCGTGTCCGATCGATCGGACGCGATGGGTCATAGGCGACGATTTTCAGAAGGTCAAAGGCGCCGAAACTCGATGTGGTCAGTCCGTCCCAAAAGCGATCGTTGCCCCCGGTCCAGACCAGCCACATATCGCGGCCCTTGATTTCCGCGCTGTCACCGGGCTGTAGGATGCCGCCGTCCATATCATGGAAATAGTCTTCCGTGGCCATCGGAAGGGACGCCGCACTGCGGCCGGCAAGCTTCGCTTCATCGAGCACACGGCCAGGCGTCTGGGCCATGCAGTGGAGGCTGGCCAACAGCAGCGTGGAGACGTACACGAGTGACCTGATCGTTCGACGAGTTGGCACCATCGCTTCCCCCTGAGCAGCACCGCCACACTAGCGAATGGTGGCACTTCTAGAAACAAAAATGCGCTCTGTGCAATGGCGCGTTCCTTGGCGTTCGGACAATAAGTAGGCCAAATTTCGTGTCACGCAACGTTCAAGCAGATCAGAAGCCCCTGATCCTCGTCACCGTAGAGACGAACGTAGCTGCATTTGATGCGCCGAGTTGCAGCGACTTCGTCCAATATCAGGAACAATCACTTTGCCGGCTGCTGGTGTTGCCTGGCAATGGCGTCCCCGGCGAGATTCGAACTCACGGCCCCAGGATTAGGAATCCTGTGCTCTATCCAGCTGAGCTACGGGGACTTAGCCATAACCTTCAATTCATTGGACGCTTCCGACGATTGACTCGCGAATCCGCTGCCGGCCCGAGGCATCCTTGGCGCATCTGCGTCCCAGGACACACTGAACTATCGCGGAATTCCAGGGCATCATAGCAGCACTGGCGGCAACGCGAAATCCGCAGACCTTGCCGCCGTCGCCTGGGCACCACGGCCTACTGGCCCAATGTGAGAACTCGGGGCACAATCGCGCCCACGCGATCGCGGAGAGAGCTTATGGCAAAGGTCATTATCAGTTGCGCTGTCACCGGCGCGATCCATACCCCGAGCATGTCGGACTATTTGCCGATAACGCCGGAAGAGATCGCCCATTCCTCGATCGAGGCCGCCGAAGCCGGCGCTGCGATCATCCACCTGCACGCCCGCGACCCCGAAACCGGCGAGCCTACCCCCGATCCTGCTGTGTTCATGCGGTTCCTGCCGGTGATCAAGCAGAACGTCGACGCTGTGGTGAACATCACCACAGGCGGCGGCCTCAACATGACGCTGGACGACCGGCTCGCGGCGCCACTGCAGGCGAAACCTGAGATGTGCAGCCTGAACATGGGCAGCATGAACTTCAATATCGCCCGCGCCGCTGACCGGGTGAAGACCTGGAAGCATGCCTGGGAAAAGCCGTATCTCGAGCGGACGGACGACCACATCTTCCGCAACACCTTCCGCGACATTGCCGGTATCGTCGAGCGTCTCGGCAAGGGACACGGCACGCGCTTCGAATTCGAATGCTACGACGTCGGCCATCTCTACAATCTGGCTTATTGTCTCGATCAAAAAATTGTCGAGCCGCCGCTGTTCGTCCAGACGATATTTGGCATCCTCGGTGGCATCGGTCCCGAGCCACGCAATCTGCTGTTCATGAAGGAGACTGCCGACAAGCTGTTCGGCGATGCCTACGTCTGGTCGGTGCTCGCTGCCGGCCGCCACCAGATGGCGTTCACCACGATGGCCGGCATCATGGGAGGCAATGTGCGCGTCGGCCTGGAGGACAGTCTCTATATTGGCCGAGGGGCGCTAGCGAAGTCCAATGCCGAACAGGTGTCGAAGATCCGCCGAATCCTGGAGGAGCTAAGTCTGGAGATCGCCACGCCCAAGGAAGCGCGCGAGATACTCAAGCTGAAGGGCGGTGACCGCGTCGGCTTCTGATCAGACGCGTCCTGCCACCAGCCGAACCTTGCGCGGAGCAGCGATCCAGATTGCTGCGGCTGATAGGAGGCTGGCGAATATGCCGATCCAGAAGGCAATGATGTAGCTGCCAGTGGCATCGTGTAGCGCGCCGGTCAGCCAAGGCCCTGCTGCGCCGCCCGCGATCGAGGCCAGCATCAGCGTGCCCACGATCGTGCCGTAATGGCGGCCAGAGAATATCTCCGCCGGGATGGCGCCGATGACGGAAGTCACGCCGTAGCCAAGCACGCCTTGCGCGCCGATCATCAGATACAGGAGCAAAGGCGTCGGTGAATCGCGTAGCAATAACAGCAGAGCGAATGTCGCAGTGAACCCCAGGCTGGCCACGATCCACACATGCTCGCGGCCGATACGATCCGACAGATGGCCGAGCATGATCTGTCCCGGAATCCCGGCCAAGCTTACGCCGCCCAGCGCCCAAGCGGCCAGCGACGGGCTGAAGCCAATTTCTGTCAGGTATTTTGTCTGATGCACCTGCACCGCGTACCAGTCGAATAGGGCGCAGAAATTGCCGAGCGCGATCAGCCAGAAACGCGATGTTCGCAGCGCGCGCGCCAGCGTCCAGTCCACTGCCACCCAAGCGTGGTCCACGATGTTGGCTGCACGTGCCGCCATAGCGGCATGCGGCGTGCGATCGCCGTCTGGTTCCAGTCCGATATCCGCGGGGCTGCGCCGCACCAACAGATTCAGCGGCAACAACAACACCAGAACCAGTGCGCCAAGCGCCGTGCATGCAGCACGCCATCCGGCGCGCTCGATCAGGCCCTGCAACCACGGCAACAGAATCACTGAACCAATGCCGACGCCGGAGAACGCCAGGCTCATTGCCAGGCCGCGCCGCCGTACGAACCAGTGTGGCAGGAACAATCCCTGGCCGGTATAGCCCAGGCACACGCTGCCGCCACCCACCAGCAGACCCAGTGTCGCGTAGAGTTGCCAGGGCTCGTGCACGAATGTGGCCAGCAGCAGTCCCGTACCGATCATCACCACGCCGAGTTCATTCACCACCAGCGGCCCACGCCGGTCCATCAGCTTGCCCAGCGCCGGGCTCATGATCGCCGACACCAGGAAGCCAAAAGAGAAGGCACCCGCAGTGACGCCGCGTTCCCAACCGAATTCCTGGAGGATCGGCGGAAACAGCAGGGAAAAGGCAGTGCGTGCGTTGACCGCAACGCCCATGGTGACGAACACGACCGCGACAATGATCCAGCCATAATAGAAGGGTAGGCGAACGGATAGCGATCGCATCATTTTATGCCTTGGCCGCCGCGCGCTCTGCGCGTGCCTGCCGCTCACCGTATTTCATCCCCTCCAGCTTCATCCCGTCGGGGTCGAGGAAGAACACGGCGTAGTAGTCATCATAGTACTCGCCGGCCGGATCCACGATTTTTGCGCCAAGCTCCTGCAGAAAGACTTGCAATTCGTCCACATCCTTGCGGCTGCGCAACTGGAACGCGTAGTGGTGAAAGCCCACGTCGCCGATGCGATATTTGTGCTTCCGGCCGCGTTCGTCGGCCGGGCCGATCCAGAACCGCGTATTGCCATTCGTCCAACCGATGGCGTCCTCGTAATCGTCGGAAACCTCGAAGCCCAGGAACTCGAACAATCGCCCGTAGAATGTCTTGGACTTTGCATAGTCACTGACCCGGACGACCAGATGGTCGATCCCCACAACTTTCACCATGCGTCGTCTCCTGTCGGGCCCTTGCAACGATTGTTACACGCGGCCGATTGCGCACGATACGGTCGCGGACCTAGGGTGTGTACCTTATGCTCCTGTCCCGGCAGTTCGTCTTTCGGGCCGGTCTCGTCTGCGCACTGTCGGTTGTCGCGGGCGGTGCTGTGCTGTACGTAGCCGGGGCGCCTCTCGACATCTCTGGATTGCGCGATCGTGTGGGTTTCGCCACCCCAGCGCCGCTGCCCCCGACGGTTCCACCAGTGCCGATCTCGGTTGGCGTGTCCCGGTCGGAAGTAGTGAAAGTCTACCTCACCGGCATCGGCACCGTGCAGGCTTATAACACCGTAGCGATCAAAAGCCGCGTAGATGGCGAGATCATCCAGGTGCTGTTCAAGGAAGGCCAGGACGTAAAGGCTGGCGATTTGCTGGCGATCATCGACCCGCGCCCGCTTCAGGCCCAGTTGGCGCAACAGCGCGCGACACGTGCCAAGGACCAGGCGCTGCTGGAGGGAGCACTGCTCGACCAGAAGCGCTACGACGACTTGGCGAAACGCGACTTCGCCTCGCGCCAACAGGTCGATCAGCAGCGCGCGCTGGTCGATCAATTTCGTGCGCAAATCGACAGCGACCAGGCGCAGATCGACTACGCGCAGACCCAGCTCAGCTTCACGACGATACGCTCACCAATCGAGGGCCGCGCGGGGATACGCCAGATCGACCAGGGCAACTTCGTGCACGCTGCAGACAACTCGCCGATCGTCGTGATCACCCAGCTGCAGCCAATTTCAGTGATCTTCACCCTGGCGGCCAGTTCGGTCGCCCAAGGCAAGCTGACCATTGGCCAGACGCACATACCGGTGGTCGCGATGGCAGCTGACGACAGAACAAAGCTCGATGAAGGCACGTTGGATCTGGTGGACAATCAGGTGGACCAGTCGACCGGCACGATCAAACTGAAGGCGAGCTTCCCGAACCAAGCTTTGCGTCTGTGGCCCGGCGACTTTGTCAACGGCCGTATCGTCATCGGCGAACTGAAGGACGGCGTAACCGTGCCGTCTGCCGCGTTGCGCCATGGTCCGTACGGTGATTTCGTTTGGATAGTGACGAATGGGCAGAAGGCAGAACTGCGTTTAGTGACTGCGGGACAGGCTATAGATGGCCGTGTGCTGGTCGAGAAGGGACTGAGACCCGGCGAGCAAGTGGTCACTGACGGGCACTTCCGTCTGGAAGCCGGCACCGTGGTAGATATTATTCACCACGAACAGGACGTGCCGGCGCCGCGCAGCGGCTGAAGCCGGCGTCATCCATGTCTTCCCCGTTCATCCTTCGGCCGATCGCCACCACACTTTTGGCAGTCGCTGTCGTTGTGCTTGGTTGGCTCGGTTATCTGCTGCTTCCCGTCGCTGCCCTGCCCGATATCGATTTCCCAACGATACAAGTCGTCACGTCGTATCCCGGCGCGTCGCCAGAAGTGGTGGAAACGTCGGTCACCGCGCCGCTCGAGCACAATTTCGGGCAGATTTCCGGCCTGACCAACATGACCTCGACCAGCGCATATGGCACAAGCCAGGTCATTCTGACCTTCAATCTGTCGCGCAAAATCGATGCTGCGGCGCAGGATGTGCAGGCATCGATCAGCGCAGCGCTTGGCTGGATTCCGCTCGCGCTGTTGCCCGGTCCGCCAGTCTACCATGAAGTGAACCCCGCAGATGTGCCGGTCCTGATTCTGGCGCTGACATCGGACACGCTGCCGCTGCATGACGTGAACGACTATGCCGCGACCACCCTCGTGCAGAAGCTGTCGCAAATCAGCGGCGTCGGCGCGGTGACTGTGGAAGGCGGTCAGACACGCGCGGTGCGCCTGCAAGCGGATATCGGCAAACTTGCCGGTCTCGGACTCTCGCTTGAGGACGTGCGCCGCGCGATCGCATCCAGCACCATTGACAATCCGAAAGGGCAACTTGACGGCGCGCACCAGTCGTTCCAAATCGGCGCCAACGATCAGTTGCTGACCGCCGAGACTTACGATGCAACCGTCGTGGCCTACCGCAACGGCGCGCCGGTGCTGTTGCGTGATGTCGGCCGTGCGGTCGACAGCGTGGAGAACGCCGAACTGGCGGCATGGTATAACGGCACGCCTGCTGTGATCCTGGATATCCAACGCCAGCCTGGCGCCAACACGATCCGCGTGGTGGAAGCGGTGCGAGCGCTGCTACCGAAACTCTCCGCCAGTCTGCCACCTTCGCTGAAGATCTCCGTGGTGACCGACCGCACCACGACCATTCGAGCCGCTATCGCCGACGTTCAATTTACACTGCTACTGACCGTAGCGCTGGTGGTGATGGTGATCTTCGTCTTCCTGCGTAAGCTGTGGGCGACGATTATTCCCTCGGTCGCTTTGCCAGTGTCACTGATCGCGACCTTCGGCGGCATGGCTCTGGCAGGCTACAGCCTCAACAACCTGTCGCTCATGGCGTTGACCATCGCATCCGGCTTCGTAGTGGATGATGCGATCGTGATGATTGAGAACATCGCCCGCCATGTTGAAAGTGGTGAGGCGCCACTCGCCGCCGCTTTGAAAGGCGCCCGTCAGATCGGCTTTACCGTGATCTCGCTGACGGTGTCGCTTATCGCGGTCTTCATTCCGCTGCTCTTGATGGGCGGTGTTGTCGGGCGGCTGTTCCGCGAGTTTGCCATCACGCTGTCGATGGCGGTGATCTTCTCCGGCATCCTGTCGCTTACGCTCACCCCGATGATGTGCGCGCAGTTTCTGCACCGGGACCCGCCCGGCCATCGGCCAAACGCGCTGTTCCGCTGGAGCGAACGCGAGTTCGACGCGACCTGCGAGGCGTATATGCGCAGCTTGGACTGGGTGTTACGCCATCGGTTCGGCACATTGGTCTGCACGGCCCTCACCCTGGTGGCGACCCTCTGGCTGTATGTGGTCATCCCCAAAGGGTTCCTGCCACAGCAGGACACCGGACTTCTGGTCGGCGTGACCGATGCAGCGCAGGACATCTCGTTCGAGACCATGGCCGAGCGTCAGCGTGCACTGGCCGATGTGATCGCGCGCGATCCCGACGTACGCCGGATCGACAGTTTCGTCGGGGCTGGCACGATCAATCCGACACTCAACACCGGGCGGCTGTATATTGACATCGGTTCGCCGGATCAGCGGCACATCTCCGCCGCGGGCATAATGCGCCGGCTACAGAATGCGGTTCGCGCGGTCCCCGGTATCGCGCTGCATTTGCAGCCGGTGCAGGACGTGACGATTGAGACGCGAGCGTCGCCGACGCAATATCAATATGTTCTGCAGGATTTGGATCCTGCGGAACTGCGCCTGTGGACACAGCGGCTGCTGGACGTGCTGCGGCGCGATCACAATTTCGCCGATGTCACCAGTGACCAGCAGGACCAGGGCCTGCAGATGGCTATCCAGATCGATCGGGCCGCTGCCGCGCGTTACGGCGTTACCATGAGCGTGATCGACAACACGCTGTATGACGCCTTCGGCCAGCGGCAGATCGCGATGGTATACTCGCCGGTGACGCAATACCACGTTGTGCTGAGTGCCGATCCGTCATTTCGCACCGATGCGTCGGTGCTCGACCGGATCTATGTCACGGCGGCGAACGCGCTGGCGGCGAGCAGCGCGGACGCAGCAAGTGGTGTCACCGCGGGATTTCATGCGGCATCATCGCCTATACCGTTGTCCACCTTCGCGCATGTCGAGAAGCGGCTTGGCCCGTTGGCGATCACTCACCAGGGCCTGTTTCCGGCTGCTACCATTTCGTTCAACCTGCCGCCTGGTGTCGCGTTGGGCCAAGCGGTCGATGCATTGCATGGCGCTGAACGCGCCATTGGCCTGCCCGAGGCGATCACCACCAGCCTCGCCGGTTCCGCCGCCGAGTTCGCAATATCGCTTTCGAGTGAGAAATTGTTGATCCTCGCCGCCATCGTTACCGTCTACATCGTGCTTGGCGTGCTGTACGAGAGTTTCATTCACCCGATTACCATTTTGTCTACACTGCCATCCGCCGGTGTCGGCGCATTGTTGGCGCTGATGTTGTGCGGCGAGACGCTGGACCTGATCTCGCTCATCGGCATCATCCTGCTCATCGGGATCGTGAAAAAAAACGCCATCATGATGGTGGACTTCGCGCTTTATGCGGAACGTCGCGAAGGCCAAACCCCGGAACAGTCGATCCGCCAGGCGTGCCGGCTACGCTACCGGCCAATCATGATGACCACGATGGCGGCGTTGCTGGGTGCGTTACCGCTGGCATTGGGTACCGGTACTGGATCGGAACTCCGCCGTCCGTTAGGCATCGCTATCGTGGGCGGCCTTCTGCTGAGCCAGTTCCTTACGCTCTACACCACGCCGGTGATCTATCTTGGCTTTGCGCGCATGAGTGGCAGCTTGCGGCCGCGTATGTCACGGCTGACCGCCGCCGGTATCCGCGAGCAGCCATGAATATTGCGCGCCTTTGGATACGGCGCCCAATCGCCACGGCGCTGATCGCCATAGGTGTGCTGCTTGTCGGCGTCGTGGCCTATGTCCGTTTACCGATCGCCGCAATGCCATCAGTTGATCGGCCAACCATTGGCGTATGGGCACCATTGCCGGGGGCGAGCCCGGACACCATCGCGTCGGCGCTGGCTCAACCATTGGAACGGCAGATCGGAACCATTCCCGGCGTCGTGGAGATGCGCTCCTTCAGCGCAACTGGCGGTACCGAACTGGCAGTGCAGTTTCAGTTGGACAAGAGCATCGACTCCGCGGCGGGCGCGGTGCAGGCAGCCATCAACGCCGCCGGTCCAAGTCTGCCAAAGGACCTGCCGCAGCCACCGGTATATTGGAAGGTCAACCCCTCTGGCTGGGCGGTGATCGTGCTGTCGTTGACCTCGGAGGTACTCGATCCCAGTGACGTCTATGACATCGCCGATACTGTCGTGGCCGAGCAAATCTCTCAGGTTCCCGGAGTCGCCAAAGTCGTCGTCAGCGGTGCTGAACGCGGCGCCGTGCGCATCCGAGCCGATCCGGCTCGTATTGCGGCAATGCATGTCTCACTCGAGCAGATTCGTTCGGCGGTAGTTGATGCATCGTTGAATTTGCCTAAAGGTTCGCTGAATCTTGGCGGCACCTCGTGGAGCATTACGGACAACGACCAACTGTACAAAGCCTCCGATTACCGCAGCGTTGTAGTGATCTGGCGCAATGGCGCTCCCGTGCTGCTGCGCGACGTGGCCGAAGTGAGCGACAGTGTGATCAATACAAGGCTCGCCGGCTGGTACAACCGTCAGCCTGGTGTCGTGATCCGCGTCTACAAGCAACCTGATGCAAATGTGGTCGGCACCGTCGATGCGGTGAAGGCCTTGCTGCCGAGGCTAGAGCACTGGATGCCTCCGGCCATCAAGGTGCATACGATCTTTGATCGCACCAAGCTGATCCGTGCTGCGATCGCCGAAGTGCAGCTGACCATACTGGTCGCGATCGGGCTCGTGGTCATTGTCGTTGCGCTTTTTCTCAAAAGGCTGAGCGCCACTGTCATCCCGGCACTTGCCATTCCAGTCGCGCTGGCGGCAACGCTCGCGGTGATGGAACGGCTCGGCTACAGCCTCGACAACCTGACGCTCATGGCGCTCACCGTTGCCATCGGCTTTGTCGTCGATGATGCGGTGATCATGATCGAGAATATAATGCGCCTGATGGAAGGCGGCACGAGACCGCTACGTGCCGCGCTGCTTGGCGCCCGGCAAATCGGCTTCACCGTGCTTTCCATCACTGCCGCACTGGTCGCGGCGCTGATCCCTGTGCTGTTCATGCCGGATGTCGTCGGCCGCTATTTCCAGGAATTCGGTGTCACCTTGGTGGCGGCGATCGTTGCCTCCGCGCTGGTGTCGCTCAGCCTGACGCCGATGCTTTGCAGCCGCTTTTTGCACACTACGACCCGACGACCGGCTGCCCGCAACTCATGGCTGTTGCGCTGCTATATGCGCGGGCTTGGCTGGGTGCTGCGTCACCGCGCGCTGACTATCGCAGCGACGCTGACCGTCACGGCGGCCAGCGTATTCTTGTACTTCGACATGCCAAAGGGCTTCATGCCCACGCAAGACACTGGTGTGATCTATGTTCGGACAATCACGATGTCCAATATTTCCTTTACCGCGATGTCCACGTTGCAGCGATCGGTGTCGGACGCCATCTTACAGGATCCGGCGGTGGAGGGTCTCAACTCGTATATCGGCACCGACAACGGCGACGTGCTCAGCAATGGTGAGATGCTGGTCGCATTGAAGTCGCCAGAAGTCCGTAAGCTCTCCATCCAGCGGGTGATCGATCGTCTACGCGAGCGTCTGAGCAAGGTGGAGGGTGTGCGCACACTCTTTACGCCAGTGCAGGACCTGGCGCTCGGCGTGCAAAGTAGCGCGTCGCGTTATCAATATACGTTGACAGCGAGCGATCCTGACCACCTTGTCCATTGGTCGGATCAGATTCGTCGCGCGATGGCTGACATGAAGACCATGTTGACCGACGTGATCGCAAGCAACGAGCTCGCAGGACTGCAGGCCGGTTTGGAGATCGACCGAATTCGCGCGGCGGCAATGGGCGTCACACCGCTGGCGGTGGACAACACGCTTTACGACGCGTTCGGCCAAAGGCAGATCAAGACGATTTATCTGCCCAGCAACTATTCGCGTGTCGTGCTGGAAGCTGGGCCAGCCCGCCAGGCTGATCCCACTACGTTGAACTCGATATTCGTCCCGGGAACGTCCGGCGGGCAGGTGCCCCTTGCCGCGCTCACGCGGCTCGGACGCAGTCATGGTGCGATGTGGATGGCACACAGTGGCCAGTTTCCGGCTGTGACAATATCGTTCGACACCGTGCCCGGTGTTTCCATCGGCCAGGCAATTGCTGCGATCCGTCAACTGGAACGCACTATTCATTTGCCCGATGATATCCATGCCGAATTCCGAGGCGAGGCAGGCGAGGCGAGCAAGACTGGTGCGCAGCAGGAGTTTCTTTTCGCCGCCGCAGTATTTGCCGTCTATATTGTGCTTGGCGTGCTGTACGAGAGCTACGTACACCCGCTAACCATACTGACGACTTTGCCGCCGGCTATGTTCGGCGCATTGCTCGCGCTGCGTATCGCCAATATCGAATTCACCCTGATTACCACAATCGGGTGCATCTTGCTGATCGGTATGGTGATGAAGAATGCAATTATGCTGGTGGACTTCGCCTTGCAGGCGGAACGCCGGGATGGTCTTGCCCCTGTCGATGCCATCTTGCTGGCGGCGCGCCGCCGTGTGCGTCCGATCATCATGACCACCATGGTGGCGGCCATGAGTGTTGTTCCGCTCGCCATCGGCACGGGACCGGGATTTGAATTACGCCAGCCGCTTGGTGTTTCCATTATTGGCGGTCTATTGGCGTCGCAATTGCTGACACTCTTCACCACACCAGTGATCTACCTGGCTGTCGGACGACTGCGTCCGCGGCGCGGTTGATGGACCGCGGCGGCTGTTCGTAATCGCGCCGCTCCGGCTTTCGCTGAATTGTTTCGCTGAAGTGACACCATGGTCTCATTGTTGCAAAGCCTGGAATAACCCGGCATTTAGCCATGAACAATCGGCGGCAACGGGTGACTCGCATGAAGATGGACGTGCAGCCTCTCGGCCAGGGCGTGGTCAAGGTCATCCTGACGGGGCGGCTCGACATTATCGGTGCCGGGGCTATCGATCTGCAGTTCAACGCGATTGCAGGGTCACACCGGGGTGTCGTGGTCGATATGGGCAGCGTGAGCTTCCTGGCGTCTCTTGGCATCAGGACACTGTTATTGGGAGCCAAGGCGGTGCAACGCCGTGGTGGCAGCTTCGTTCTCCTGAACCCGGTCGGCGAGGTTGAGAAGGTGCTCGAAGTAACCGGGGTCACTGACCTGATGCCGATTTATCGCGACAACGCTGAGGCAGTGGCAGCGGTAACGGGGCACGCCTGAGCGGTGTAACTGGTCTGGTGGCCGACGTACAATCCCTCACGCTGCGCAACGATCATGCGGAGCTCGACCGCATGATGACGTGGATCGACGACATAGTGGTGCGGCTCGACCTGTCGCCGCGTGCCAGCTACGCACTGCAACTTTGCCTCGAGGAGGCAGTGGTCAACATCGTCTCCTATGCGTTCGAGCCCGGCACGCAGCATGCCGTGCATATCGCGCTATGGCGCGATGGTCCGACGGTGCAGGCGGAAATCACCGACGACGGCCGCCCGTTCGATCCACTGGCCCAGCCACCGCCGGAGCAGGCTGCCGATTTGAGGTCCGCCGAGATCGGCGGCCTCGGCATCAAGTTGCTGCGCAGCTATGCCGATCACGTCGACTACCAACGTGCCAACGATATGAATCGGCTTCGTCTGTCCATCGTTGCCTGATCAATCGGCGTGGCCGCGGCGCCGCAGTGCCGCTGTCAGCGTGTTTTCGATCAGGCAGGCTATCGTCATCGGCCCGACGCCCCCCGGCACCGGCGTGATGGCACCCGCGATGGCCGCCGCTTCGCCGAATGCGACATCACCCACCAGCCGGCCGTCTGACAGCCGGTTCACCCCAACATCGATCACTGTGGCACCGGGCGCGATCCAATCACCACGTACCATCTCCGGCCGCCCCACAGCAGCAATCAAGATGTCTGCCCGACGGCATTCGGCGGCGAGATCGCGAGTACGCGAATGCGCGACAGTGACCGTGGCATTCGCCCCGATGAGCAGGGCGGCCATCGGCCGGCCCACGATGGCCGATCGTCCCAGCACCAGAGCGCGGGCGCCCTCCAGTGTGACACCGGTTCCCGTAAGGAGCTTCATCACCCCAAGCGGCGTGCAGGGTACCAGGCTCGGATGGCCCGATGCGAGGCCGCCGACATTCACCGGGTGGAAGCCGTCCACGTCCTTCGCCGGATCCACCGCCTCGACCACCATCTGCGTATCGATGTGTGGCGGCAGAGGCAGCTGCACCAGGATCCCGTCGATAGCCGGATCGGCGTTCAACCGGGCGATACGAGTGAGCAGCGCTTCCTCGGACGTGTCGGCCGGCAGCCGGATCGTGTGAGCGGCGACACCGGCGGCGTTTGCCGCCCGGTCCTTGCTGCGAACATATACCGCGCTGGCCGGGTCCTCGCCTACCAGGACAACGGCGAGGCCCGGGCGGAATGGCAAGGCCGCGACACGTTCGGCAATCGTGCTGCGGAGGGCGGCGGCAACCGCCTTCCCGTCGATGAGACGGGCGGTCAATAAATGCTCCGCACCAGGCTGACTTCGACCTCATTCAGCAACATGCGCGCTGCCTGCAGCAGCAGAATCAAGATGATCGGACTGATGTCGACTCCGCCGAAATTCGGCAGCAGATTGCGGATCGGCCGGAGCGCCGGTTCGGTGATCCGGTACAGAAAGTCGCCAATCGTCCAGACCATGCGGTTGCGCGTGTCCAGCACGCCAAAGGCCGTGAGAAGGCTGAACACCGCGGCCAGGATCACTGCCCACATGTACAGGCTGAGCAATCGGTCCACGAGCCAGAACAAGGCCATCATTCAGAGGGACTCCAAGAGGCTGGCGGAAGCTAGCGGGCGGGGATTCGGTCCGCAACTGCACGAGCCGAGCCTCGCTTGACTTTCGCCGGGGGCTCTGAGCATTGTCCGCGCCCTGCGGGACGGGGCTGTAGCTCAGTTGGGAGAGCGCCTCGTTCGCAATGAGGAGGCCAGGGGTTCGAATCCCCTCAGCTCCACCACCGTTCCGCGCACCACCTTTCACCTGCAGTCGCATCCGGGACGCGCGGGCCACTTCGATCCGTGCCCCAGAGCGATCGTGGCGTCCTGCCTCGACCTTGGCCGCAGCAGCGTGCGCAAGACCCACTTCATTCTGCATTTGGTCCTGGCGACGCCCCGACCGTTGGGTGCCAGATGTGCTCAAGCAAGTTGAACCCCGTGCGTTTGCTTGCTGCGGCTAAGCCTTCCAGATTGCATCGCGAGCGTAGGTCGGTGCGACCGGGACACCTACGGGTTCGATGGGAAGATAATCCGCTAGGGCGAGTTGGAAACCTGCTGGGGCCGGGGGGAGCATCGAAGCATGGGCGACAACATCACGATCAACCTCGGGTTGATCCTGCTCGTCGCCTCAGTCGTCGCGATCATCTCGCGCCGCATCAGGCTACCTTACACTGTGGGCCTGGTCGCTGCGGGCATCTTGTTGGCCCGGGCACCAATCATCTCCGACCGCATCCTCTCCCCTGAAGTCATCTTCACCATCTTGTTGCCGCCATTGATCTTTGAAGCCGCCCTGCAAATCCGCTGGGCGCCATTCCGTAAGGATTTGCCGGTTGTTCTGGTGCTTGCTTTCGTCGGCGTAGCAATCGGCGCGCTTATCGTCGCCGCTGGTATGCATTGGCTTATCGGCTGGAGCTGGATCAGCGCATTACTGTTCGGCGTGCTTATCGCCGCGACTGATCCCGTGTCGGTCATCGCGACCTTCAAAGAGACCAAAGTCGCTGACCGCCTCAGTCTTCTGGTGGAGGCGGAGAGTTTACTCAATGATGGCGCGGCCGCCGTTGGATTTGCAGTGCTTCTGGTAGTTGCTCGGAGTGGGCATGCGGATGTCGTATCATTGAGTACGCTTTTGTTGTGGAAGGCCATCGGTGGCCTCGTTATCGGCGGCGGTGTTGCCGGTGCACTGCTGCTACTCGCCGGACGTGCCGACGATCACCTGGTTGAAATCACTCTGACGACGATTGCTGCCTACGGTGCGTTCCTGATTGCGGAACGTGTTGGAACGTCGGGCGTCCTGGCGTCGCTGACTGCCGGCATGGTCGTCGGTAACATCGGCTGGCGTGGCTATATTTCACAACGTGGACGCGGCCATGTTCTCGCGTTCTGGGAATATGCCGCCTTCCTGGCCAACTCGATCGTCTTCATCCTGATTGGTCTGCACGAGGCAGCCCAGGCGCCAGGTTTGCTGACAAAGACAACTTTGATTGCCATTGCCTTGGCTCTGCTTGGGAGAGTGGCGGCAGTTTATCCGATTTCGGCACTATTTGTGGGGTCCCGCCTCGCGCTGAGCTTTCAGTATCAGCATGTGCTGTTCTGGGGTGGGCTGCGCGGGGCGCTCGGCCTCGTACTGGCGCTTACGCTTCCCGACAGTATTCCTGAGCGGAACGAGATCGTTTGGGCTGCCTTCGCAGTCGTGGCGTTCTCCATCTTCGTCCAGGGTTCTTCGATGCCACTGCTGATCCGTCGTCTTGGCAAATGAGCAGGCGCACCGCGTCCGGGCGCAACCTTGATTTCCGGTCGATTCTGACGTGCCATTAGGGGGCATGCAGCCCGGCTTGCACAAAAAGGAACCAGGAGGCCAGTGTTTCGATCGTCGGAGTTTGATTTGCAATGAATGATATATATGACGGTGGAGGCTTGCGCCTGATCCACGACGAAGGATCTGACATCAAATGGATGTCCTACCTCGAGATTAGCGACGCTCGCGGAATAAGCGTCGCGTCAGCAAAGCGTCTGACTCTGCGGCGTAAATGGCGCCGCCAGGCAGGCAACGATGGTACCGCCAGGGTTGCCGTCCCAAACTCCGAGCTCACACCTCGGGCAAAGACCAGCAAGAATTTTGTCGCCACGGATGCAGCTCGTATAATCGAGACGCTCGAAACAGCGGTGTCCGCGCTCCGCGAGCAATTGGAGCGCGAGCGCGACAGGGCTGATCAAGCAATAGATGCCACCGCGCAAGCGGCCACACGGTTGGCCGAGGCGGAAGCCCAAAACGCCGATCTCAAGTCAGCGGTCCAATTTGCATCGATGAGGCGTGAATCGCTGGAACGTGCCCTGACGGCGCAGGAAGCTCTGAACGCAGATCTCGATCTCGCATTGGGGGTTGAGCAGGCCGCCAGGGAGAAGGCTGAAGCTGACGCCACGGCGCTGCGGGAGACGGAGGCGGCGCGCCGCAAGCTCGGCCGGATGACATTAATGCGCAAAGCATGGCATGGCCAATGACACGCTCGCCAGCCGCGTTCTCGGGCGCCCGGCAGCAAAGTCTCACTGGCATCGCGGCAGATCGTTATCGTACCAGCAAGGCTCGTCGCGTTGATGATCAGCATCCAGTCTTGCGTATCCCAGGACGTGACCAGTCAACAGCATGATTGTGGCAGCAACAACAATGCTCGCTACGGTAATCACCAGACTGGCTTGCTGTCGCACTGTTCTGCTCCACCAACCATGAGTTGAGGCGCTGAGTGTGCGTATTGACACCATGCAGATTTTGCCATGAAGCATTTCACTGCTTGTGGTAACCAATCTCCAGGGCACCCAGGCACCATCGATGCATAGGGGCGTCTTCGCAAAACTGTGATTAAAAAGTCGTGGGATTTCAGCGGACAAGGCTCTATGCAACGACGTGCATGGTAGCGCCCGTTTCGTGCGCCCGCCTGTAATGGCGCGGCTTTGTCATTATCGATTCTAAGGTCGCGACCTCTGGTGCAATGACGGTTTCAGCAATGCGACGCGGAATTTCGGCGCCCTTGGCGGCAACGACACGCTTCTACTCTGACCTAGTAGTCGGAGGCATGGCGGATTTCGCGCGCTCTTCCGGTAGCCCTCGGCTTGGAACGCGGCAGTGTCAAACGTTTTTCTGATAGCAGTGTCGTTGGTCGCCTGCGCGCTGCTGTTTGGCTGGTTCTGGCTGTTCCGGTTCCGAGCCAGTCCGGCCGCGGTCGATCAGGAGCGGGATTGGTCAGCACAGATCGACAGGGCCATCGAGGAATTGCAACGGAACGTAGTGCAGGTCAAACCAGCGCGCGGCGAGCGTAAGTAGCCTGCCATCCGCAACCGGAAGTAGCCCGTTGATCCGGAACTAGCTACCGGTAGGTTGAATTGCCGGTGCGTCAGCGCCTGCAGATCGACGTTGTAGGTCAGCGGCATCGCGCGCCATGGCCGTCCGGGCCATGTTTTCGTAGGCAGCTGCGATACGGAACATCATCAAGCGCGCACCGTGCTCCCGTAACGCTTCGGCGAGCGCGCGGGCCTCCTCCGCTTCTGCGAGCCACTGATCAATTGGAGCGTCGGTCATCGCGGGCAACCTACACAGGAATCCGTTCCGCGTGAAGATCGCCACGGCATGCAACCCCAAGGCAGCCCCTACCCGGGGTGATCAGACGAATGGCGGACCTGATCGGATACTACTTATGAGAGCGGACGGTTCGCGACCTGCTCCCATGGTTGACGCGCTGTCGGGACCGAGACTATTTCGTCGCGAATTGGGGTCGCCCTTATGCCAGGCTGATGGGCAGATTGTTGGAGGTGCTGGAGTTGCCGAGCTTATGCCAGCGCGCTCCTCTGGTTCCTCGTAAGCGACCTGCCCGTCGATTAGAGTTGCATCGGCGGGAGTGCTGATCGCTCGCCATGCTCTTCAACTCTCAAGTCTTCATCGTCGGATTTTTGCCGATTGTGGTGTCGCTCTACTACCTTTTCGCCGCGCATCGAACGGCGCGGCAGGTCGTGGTGGTACTGGCATCGCTCATCTTTTACGGTTGGTGGGATGTGCGCTTCGTCCCACTTCTGGTCCTACTCACGCTTGCCAACTGGCTCATCGCCGGATGGTTCGGCATGACACGCGCGCGCTGGATTCCGCTGGCCGGTGTGGCGCTCAACCTTACGGCACTCGGAGTTTTCAAATATGCAGACTTCTTCGGCGGAAGTGTCGCAGCACTGCTCGGCGATAGGTTCCAGCCATGGCACCTGATCCTGCCGCTTGGGATCAGCTTTTTCGTCTTTCAGAAGATCTCATACCTGATCGATCTGCGCCGGGGTGATCGGCATATTTACAGTTTCCTCGACTTCTGCATGTTCGTTGCCTTTTTTCCACAGCTGATCGCAGGACCAATCGTTCGCCACAACGAGATTATTCACCAGTTCAGCCTCGATCCTCGTCGCCCCGCGATATGGGAAAATCTATCGCGCGGCTTTGTTCTGTTCATCATCGGTGTCGCCAAGAAGGTCGCTCTGGCCGACACCATGGCAATGCTCGCCGATCCACTGTTCAATAAGGCGGTGGGCATCTCGCTCTCAGCCACTGAAGCTTGGGTCGCGACGGCTGCCTACACTCTGCAGATCTACTTTGACTTTTCGGGCTACTCCGATATGGCGATAGGGCTGGCACTGATGTTCGGCCTTCGCCTGCCCTTCAACTTCAATGCGCCATATCGCGCGGTATCCATCCGTGACTTCTGGCGACGCTGGCACATGACGTTGTCGCGTTTCCTGCGCGACTATCTCTACATTCCTCTCGGCGGCAACCGCTGCGGTCATACGCGGCAGGCGCTGAATGTCATCGTGACCATGCTGCTCGGCGGACTGTGGCATGGTGCAAATTGGACATTTGTCGTCTGGGGCGGCATGCACGGCGCCGCACTCGCCGTAAACCACCTCTGGGAGAGCGCCGGATTCCGTTTGCCTCGTCATCTCGGCTGGCTGTTGACACTCCTATTCGTGATGGTCGGTTGGGTACTATTCCGCTCGCCCGATTTTGACACGGCAGGTGACGTGCTGCTGTCACTCCTCGGCCATAATGGTGCGGCTGCGATAACACTGGACCGCGAATTCGTGCTGACGATGATCATTGGTGCGGCAGTCGCTCTTCTCGGGCCGACCAGCCAGGAGTTTGCGCTGGAAAAGCTTACGCCCAGGCCTTGGCTCGCGGTGCCAGCCGGAGCCGGTCTCGCATTTCTGCTGCTCCTCGTCGGTGGCCGTTTGCCAAATGTCTTTATCTACTTCCAATTCTGATTGGAGCCGGTTCTTCCGGCTCGCTGTCGGCACGGCAGCATTGCTGGCGATGGCGCTTTATGCCTTCGTCGTGTTGGTAGACCCGTTCGATACGTTGCCGCTTTCACCGCCAGCCAATCGCGTCCCGGTTGCCAACAATGGCCGCTTTGCATTCCCGGCGCTGGCGCGTTCCAATAGCTTTGACAGCGCGGTGTTCGGCACTTCGACTGCGCGCTTGTTGCGGCCCGCCATACTCAATCCCGAGTTCGGCGCACGATTTGCAAACCTCGCCATGAACGACTTAACTGTGTATGAGCAGTCACGGTTGTTCTCGATATTCGCGCGCGCGCACCCCACGCCGCGTGCCGTCATCTTCGGTCTCGACGTACGCAATTGCGGTACCGGCGACACGTTCGAAAAACTGACACCGCGACCGTTCCCTGAATGGATGTACGGCAGCAGTCTCTGGCACGGCTATGCCGAGATGTTCAACCTCTATGCGGTGCAAGAGGCCGGCCAATTGTTCGGCATTCTTATCGGCATCAAGCAACCGACCCAGGGCCGTGACGGCTACACGAGTTTCGTGCCCCCGGACAGCCAGTACGATCCAGCAGTGTTCATCAAACATCTGCATTTGCCGGGTCTGCCCACCATTCCCCCTGGCGAGCATATCGGTGATCCCTCGACCTGGCGGTTTCCGGCGCTTGAGCAGTTACGAGCCGATTTGACCGAGCTGCCGAAGGCAACACGGCGCATTCTCTTCTTCGTGCCCTATAATCATGTCTTGCTCGCATCGCCAGGTTCGCCGGCTGACATGGCGTGGAACGAATGCAAACGGCGAGCCGCGCGACTGGCAGTCGAGTTACCGAACACGATCGTGCTGGATTTCATGCAGCCGAGCCCGATCACCGAGATGGACGACAACTACTGGGACCCACTTCATTATCGCATCGGCATTGCTGACCGTATCGCGCGTGAGCTTGCGGCGGCAGAACACTCTACGGCATCGCCTGACTACAAGGTGCTTGCCACGACGGGAATGCCGTCAGCCGCACGCTAGGCCTTTGCTCATGACAAGGTCTTTGGGCGGCGGACACCTTCGTCCCGTCAGTGATCGAAGTGAAGCCTTAATTCGATCTGGCCATCGCGATCATTGGTCGCAATCCTATCGGCGTAGCGCCTGATCAGGAAGCCAGCGAGCCGCCGTTGGCCGTCGTGCGTACCGATTATGTCGTCGTGGCTGGGCGGCTGAAGCGGGAATTCCAGCGACAATCCCTGGTAGGCCATGATCACGTCGATGACAAACTCGTCGTAGCTGATCCTCAGCTCGATCGGACTGGCGGCGGCGCTCGATTCAAACACAGCATCTATGGTCTCTTGCACAGCGAATTCGACGCGGCTGGTCACGTCCCGCCGTGCACCCCAGGTGCCGGCATGATGCTCAATGAAACCAGGGACCTCCGCTATACTCATGGCGTCACGGTCAATCGTCATCTGCACCGTCCGGCGAATTCCGATACGAAACAGCAAATTAAGCGCCAACGCGACCAATGTGGCCAGCACCAGAGGTGAGTTGACCAGAGGCTGCGCCCAACCCGGCACGCCGCGGAACACGTTCGGATAGACCGAGACAACGGAGAACGAGAGCATTCCCATGCCGATAACCAGAGTGCGTCTGCTGTCCAAAACGCGGGTCGAGATGATCTGCACGCCGCTGATCATGATAAAGACTGAGGTGAAAAGCATTGCCGCTGCCATCACCGGGCGTGGCATGATGGTCAGCAATCCAATGAGCGCGGGCTGCAAAGCAACAATTGCCAGAATTGCCGCAATCGCGAAGCTGATCACGCGGCTGGCAACACCCGTCGCTGCGACCAGCCCAACATTTGCACTCGAAATGGTAAGGCCGTAGGTCCCCAACAGGCCCGATATCGTTGCTGCGATTCCGTCACCGAGTACGCCTCGTGCGATCGATGACATGTCCGGTCGCACCCACTCCGCATTAGTGATTCGCTGGTAAGTCGTCACCACGGCCGTCGAATTCATCGCCGCGGCGAGCCCGGTTACCGCGAACGGTATCAGCAGCGATGAATTGAAGGTCCATGAGATCTCTCGAAACCGGGGAATGGCGACCAATGGACGTAGCGTCAGAGCCCGTAGGTCGTGCAGCGTCAACAGACCGGCGGCGCCAGATGCGAAATAGCCAGCGACCATGCCGATGAGGATACAGAATAACTTCAGCCGTCCCTTGTTCCAGACGTTCAAGGCAGCCATGACGGCAAGTGTGCATCCTGTGACGATCGCGTCTCTGGCGTCGAGCACGCCTGAGGCGCTGTCCTCGAGCAGTACACGTAGTGCAGCGAGCCCAATGATGGTGCCGACCAGGAAAATCACCAAGCCAGCTGTTTCTGATGGAATGAACGGACGCAGCCTCGACCATACCCGTGATAGTACGATTTCAACGAGGCCGGCGAACATCGTCATGCCCCACATCAGTGCAAGTCCGCCGATCTTCACCGCTAGTAGGGAAGGCGCCAGATATACGCCCGTAAAGATCGATGGAGCGAGGAAGCGACTGCCGATAGGGCCGCGTGGCATCGCTTGCAGCAATGTACCGATTGCCAGGACGAAAAAACCTAGCTGCAAAAGATTGCTTGTCTGATCTGCCGGCAGTCCGGCCTCACGCGCAATGATCAGAGGATAGACCGTAAAGATCGCGCAGACACCAACATGCTGCGCGGCGCTGATCCATATAACACCGGCCGGTGGTGTCTCTTCCAGCCCATAGGCCAGAATCGCCGGCTTTTTCCCGGCAGGACTGTTGCCTGCTTGGACCATTACAACTCGACTCCCGAATTTCCGACGGCAATAACGATATGAGCATAGGTCATTGCTCCCTCCCATCACCGGCAGTCAATCTACGTGATCATTTCCGCTTATCCGGTAACGAAGCATTGTCCCGACAGCGCTCAGACTGAATCCTCTAGGAGCGCTGCTCGCCTTTCCCGTTGACCAACGGGATGCGTACGCGGGCGCCACAATGTGCTGATAGCGATGGGACTGGCATCGCTGGCCGATAACGCCGAATATTGTCGAGCCTCATCGGTGCCGTTCGTCCATCCAGACTACGCCAGGAGCAAAGCATGCGAGCGCCCAGCCGGTTAGCCAGCACGTTCGCCGGCACTCTTCTGTCCATGGGTTTGTTCGTCCTCGATGGGCCGCAGTCGCAGGCGGATGACCTGTCCACGATCAGGCATCGCGGCACGCTTATCGTCGGTGTAAAGGTGGACTATCACCCGTTTGGGTACCGTTCGCCTTCTGGCGAAATTGTGGGAATTGAACCTGCGCTGGCGGCCGACGTGGCCAAGAGTCTGGGGGTGGGGTTGCAACTCGTTCCGGTGCTCCCTTTGAATCGCATCGACCTTCTGCAACGGGGTAAGATCGACCTCATCATCGCCACGATGAATGACACAATGGGCCGCCGGTCTGAAGTTGAAATCGTGAAGCCTTATTACTACGCCGCCGGCTACAACGTCATGGTTCCGAAGTCGATGGATCTGAAGTCATGGGCAGACTTGAAAGGCAAAACGGTATGCGGCATCCAGGACGCTTACTACAACTATGAGGTGGAAAAGAACTTCGAGCTTCACGTCACCACTTTCGCCGACGTCACCGACGCTATAACAGGGTTGCAACAAGCGCACTGTGTAGGGCTGCTGTACGATGACGCCTGGATCAAGGGTGACTTGCTGGAGCCGGGATGGAGCGGTTACGACATGCCGCTCGAGTCACAGGAGGTGCAGCCCTGGGGCTTGGCTGTGCGAAAGGGCCAGCCTGACTGGAGCCATTATCTTTCCGCCGTCGTCGGCAAGTGGTTGAGAGACGGCACGATCCTGGACCTCGAAACGGCATATCATATCAAGCACGCAAAGTTCGCGGAGGATGCGCACCACCGAGCGTCAGCCCCATCCAGCGAGTAGACTGAACGGCGCGGTATTTCGGATCCAACCGGCGGGACGCTGCCGCTTGAGCGGGGCGGCGTGGCGCGAGACTGTAGATCGCGAGGATATTGATTGGCGGGCAACCTACTGCCCGCGCCGACTCGCCATGGTCGGGATCATGATTCTGTGCCCGCGGATGAAATTCATCCAGCGAAATAGGCGTGCGTAGGCCTCGAGCCTCACGGAAATGTGGCTTTTCCTGAACTGGCAGGACATACCGCAAATTTTGACGACACTCAGCGCGCGCCATCATCCAGCATGGGAATAAAGCGGGCATCCGTTTGATAGGCTGGGTTACCAACGCTCGGTTATGGCATAGTTCACACTGTGGTCACGGCTTGCACGGCTAGGTGTTTCGGACACCAATCGTTTCACCTTACCATGGAGTTCCGCCTGGCGTGAACGATCCTCCGCTTGATCCAGTCAGCGCATGGCGGGATCTCTCGCCCGAAGTCCAAGAGCGGATTGGTGCAACCGCGATCGCGTTCGCCCTCGGATTGGCCGGAGCCAACATCAGATCTCCACTCGTCGATTCTGCCTGGTTTGAAGCCGCCGAGCATGAGGCGGAGGCCGTGTTGCTCGACCTTGTCGGCGAATATGTGCTGGAGGACGACAAGCCGCTTCCGTATCCGCTTTTAGGCGCGATCGGTGTTCGTCAGTGCCGTCTCTGTGGGTGGACAGAGCATCACCAAAGTGATGAGCGCCGCCATTGGATCGCCGACCACATGTGTAGCGAATGCGCACCTCGCCCGATACCGTGAACAAGCTGCGAATATGACCAGGCGGAGACAAGGCCCGCGGCAAGGCGGCGCCGTTCGCAGTGTGGCGAGCTGAGTTCATGCTGCGACGGCCGACCAGGTGGCGTTTGGCGTCAATCCGGCGAAGGCTGACTGACTTTGCCTGTCCGGCCGCCCTAAGGCTCGCCTCTCCCTCCTCTTCGACAACGGCCGAGCGCAACGCTGCGGTACAGCGCTACCTCAGGCACTGATGTAACGACGAACAAGCACGAGGCCTGCGCTGTTACGAGACGGGCCGCCAGAACGGCTTGCGTGCCCGGACCGGGTCGAGCAATGACCAGTCCCCCTGTTCCAACACATGACCCTTGGGAAAAGGCGCTCGCGGTTCCAACCCAAGTGAGATCATCACCCTGTCATCGCGGTAGTAGCACAGCAGTACGATCCGCGTGAGTACCTGCGACAGGGCGCGCACGTTCCGCCCGCAGCTCTGTCGCAATTTGGACTCGATACGAGGGATCCAATCCAGCGAAAGCACCGCCAGCCAACGTGCGCAGCTTGGCCAGCGCTGCGCGCACCTCGGCGAGGTCACGGCCGGAGCTACCGACGATATCGGCGAAGATCGCATCGTCATCAGCACCTGGCACGCCATATTTTGCACTGGCCGGGACGATTATGCCTGCGAGGCAGCGGAAGTCGGCAAGTTCGGCTTCGGTGAGAGTTTGCTCGCTCATGCAATTCCTCAGTCGAACAGCGTTGCCAGCCGCTGCTTGATGCTGTCGGCGATATACAGCGCCAGCGCCTGAATGGTGGAAGTCGGATTCACACCGCCCGACGTAACGAAGATACTGCCATCGATAATGAACAGGTTCTTCACGTCATGGCTGCGTCCCCATGCGTTCACCACCGAACGTTCTGGATCGTCTCCCATGCGGGCGGTTCCGAGCAGGTGCCAGCCGGCAAAGACCACGGGACGGGTAACGTGGAGCAACCGCGCACCGGCGGTATCCAGGATCTGCTTGCCGCGTTCGATCGCAAAATCGAGCATGCGGCTGGTATTCTCACCGATCGTGTAGTCGATTTTCGGAGCTGGAATGCCATGGCTATCCTTCAGCACCGGATCAAGCGTCACCCGATTGTGTGCTTCGGGCAGATCTTCGGTGCAAATGCCGATTTGCATGCGATGTCCGACCATGCCGCGGAAGACATCGTGATGCTCCTCGCCCCAGGGGAGCAGGCCAATTGCCTCGGCATTGACGGCTTCGGTGCCGATACCGATGGTGCGGACAAATTGGAAATTGAATCCGCGCAAGAAACCTCGCGAACGGTCGGTCTCGTAGAACTCCTGGCTCCACAGACACAGTGGCGGACCGCGATGCCCGTCCATCGGTTCGTCCACATAGCCGATGACCTGCGCCCAGGGATGGAACATCAGGTTTTTCCCGACCAGCCCACTCGAGTTCGCCAGGCCATTGGGGAAACGGCTGGAGGCGGAATTCAGCAGCAGCCGTGGAGTGCCAACGCCGTTGCAAGCAAGGATCACGACTTCTGCTGGCTGGAATTGTTCGACGCCATCGCCGTCATAGTAAACCACACCGGTTGCCATGTCATCGTCGCCGGTGACTATTTCGCGCACGCGGCAATTAATACGCAGTTCAACACCCGCACGTATTGCGTGCGGCCAATACGTGATGTCGGTGCTGGCCTTTGCCCCTTGCGCGCAGGCCGGTGTGCAATGGCCCAAATTGATGCAGGGCGCGCGGCCATCGGTACTCGATGGTCGCGACGGCGCTGTCGGATGGCCACCAGTGCCAGCCCAACCGATTTATTGTCTCGGCGATCTTGGCGCCCGACTGTCCTAGCGGCAGCGGCGGCATCGGCGGCTCATGCGCAGGATAGGCAGGATCGCCGGCAAGCCCAGAAACGCCGGTCATACGGTCGTTTTCTGCAAAGAATGGCTCCAGCGTCGCATAGTCGATCGGCCAATCATCTGCCACACCATCCAGCGAGCGGACCCGGAAGTCGGAAGGATGCATGCGCGGATAATGCGCCGTATACATCACCGTCGATCCGCCGACAGCGTTGAAGTTCACCACCTTGATCGGTGAGTTGTCGTCGTTGATCGGATAGTCGCTCGGGCGCTTGCGGATGTTCGGACTGGTGGCGTAGTCGCTGAACAGCCGTGCCTCATAGTCACGTCCGTTGGATGGATAATCTGACTGCTTCATCCACTCGCCCTGTTCCAGGCACAGAATACGCATTCGGGTTTCTGCAAGGCTCCAGGCGGCCGCAGCGCCGGATGCGCCAGAACCAATGATCAGAACGTCAACCTTGTCCTTCATGTACCCTCTTAAGATCCTATCATTGCGAGAAGCAAAGCGACGAAGCAATCTTGGTCAGATTTTGCGAACCCCGCTGCATCATTTGCGTTCGGTCAGGAAGTGCTTGTTGACGCAATTTTCCAGACGTCCATCGCGCAGATATCGCGCCGCCGTCCGCGACGCGAAGGCGCGATTGTCGCGCATGCTTTCGGGTGTAAAGAACGCTGAGTGCGGCGTGAGTAGCAGGCGATGACGGATCCAATCCTCGTTCTGCTGCCAGGCAGCGATGAGGCGCGACTGCGGATTGGCGGGTTCCTCCGGCAGCACATCGAGCCCAGCCGCCAGGACGATACCATCCTTCATTGCATCATAGAGCGCGTCGATATCGACGATGGGTCCACGCGCCGTGTTGATCAGGATCATCCCGCGCTTTGCCGCGGCGAAAGCGTCGGCGCCAATCATTTTGCGCGTCTCAGCGGTCAGTGGCGTGTGGATGCTGACGAAGTCGCACTGTCCCATCAGCTCGGCGAGGGAATCCGCGCGTCGAACCCCGATGGCGAACTGGTAACCGTTCGGCTGGTACGGATCATAAAACACCACATCCATGTCGAACGCCTTGGCGCGGCGGGCGGCGGCCGTGCCAATGCGGCCAGCGCCGACAACACCAAAAGTGCAGAGCGAGAGCCGGCGGCCAAACGGATTATGCGCTGGGCGCCAGTTGCCTCGCAGATCGCTGCGCAATTCCTGGTCGTGATACGCAGTGCTCTTGGCCAGCGTCATCATCAGTGCGATCGCGTGATCAGCCACCTCCCGGGTGCCGTAGTCCGGCGTGTTGCAGACCGGTATGCCCAACTTACCGAAGCGCTGGATATCCACGTCGTCGTAGCCGACGCCATACTTCACGAAAATGCGGCATTGACGAAGTTTGTCGATGTATTGCGGCAGACACTGGCCCACGATGGCATCGGCATTGGCCCACTGTTCGTCAGTTACCTCCGCGGCGTTGGCACAGAAGTCAGTCTCGAAGCCGGCGCCGACCGCATCTCGGACTACCGGCACCATGTCCGGCACAATATTCGGCCAGAGTATGCGCATCGCCATCGCGTTCCCCTCGTCTCTCGCTTGATGCTGCCCCGTATAGTGCCACCATGTGGCCGCCACACCAATCGAGGGCGGGGGCGACCGTATTCGGCTGACAGTCGAGCAAGCGCGCTCGCTCGGTGAGGCTGCCATGCAAGGCGCCGGTTGTGACACGGAGGAAGCGGGCATCCTGGCTGACCAGGTGCTGGACGCGGCCTTATGCGGTTACGAATATTCCGGCTTGCCGAAACTGCTGAACGTCGTTGACTACCCCGACTTCGAGCTGCCGCGGCGTCCTGTCTCCGTGCTCCGCGAAACCGGCGCGTCCGCAACGCTCGATGGCGGCAACGACACAGGGAGGGTTGCGGCCTACCGCGCGTCCGAGGCGACGATCAATCGTGCATCGGCAAATGGTCTCGCCATCGTCACCCTTGGCAATACCTGGATGACCGGGCGCAGCGCCTACTACGAGCTGATCGCCCGTGCCGGTCTGGTGGTGATCCACACGGTGTCGGTGCCACTTGAGGGGGCTCCATTGGCGGCACGCGGCCGGCGCTCGGCACCAACCCGATCGCCTTCGGCTTTCCTATGGAACACGGTCCTTTGGCGGTCGACACATTGCGGCTGAGCAACATCGCTCGCGACCGCGGAACGATCAGGCGGCTCTATCATCGGGCAGCTCTTGATCCCTGATCACCTTTGGCTACGACTTCAACAACCATCGGCTTCATCTGGCGCCGTCGTTGCACGCTCGCGGTGCGGCGGCCACGTCGTTGACGCAAGGATAACCGATCGGTATTCGCCAATTGCCGGCTCAGAAATCCCATCACCGCGGCTTCCTCGGCCTTCAGGCCACCCTTCGGATTGGCCAGCGTTTCGTCGGCACGCTGCTTCAGCGCCTGCAGCAGTGAACCGTCGAGATAGCCGTCGAACACCGCTGGATGGATATAGCATTTTCGGCATATCGCCGGCGTGTTGCCCAGCATTTTGGAAACCGCTTCAACCGCTTGCACCACGTTGCGTTTGGCCTTTGCCTCACTGTCGAAGCTCTCCAGTTCGCGGAGCGCCAGCGCCGCGAGGTTGGTTGCGGCCCAGGTGCGGAAATCCTTGGCGGTGATCTCGGCGCCAGTAATGCCGCGCAGATAGTCGTTGACATCCTCCGAGTTGATCGCCCTAGGCATGCCGCACTCGTCAAGATACTGAAACAGCTCCTGTCCCGGCAGTTCCTGGCAGCGCCGAACGACGGATGCAAGGCGCTTGTCGCGCAGATCGATGTGGTGCTCGGTGCCGTGCTTGCCGCGAAAGTCGAAATGGATATGACTACTGCCTTGTACCTTCACATGCCGATTGCGCAGCGTGGTGAGGCCATAGCTCTTGTTGGTCTTGGCATATTCCTCGTTGCCTACCCGCATAAGTGTCGTCTCGAGCAGGGATACGATCGCCGCCAGCACTTTCTCGCGCGGTAAGCCAGTTCGCGCCAAGTCCTTTTGCACTTGCGCCCGTATCTTCGGTAGCGTTTTGCCGAAGAGGAGCATCTTGCCGTATTTGCCTTCATCGCGAACTTCGCGCCAGCGTGAGTGGTAGCGATACTGCTTCCGGCCGCGCGCATCCCGGCCGACCGCCTGCAGATGACCATTCGCGATCGGGCAGATCCACACGTTTTCGTATGCGGGCGGAATTGCCAGCTTTCGAATTCGACTCAGCGTTTCGTCATCAGTGACCCGCCTGCCGTCGGGGTGGCGATAGGTGAACTGGGTGTTGCCGCGAACGCGTGTGATGCCCGCTCGCCTGTCGTTGACATAGCGCAATCCAGCGACCTTTGCCGCGGCCTGCAGGTTTGTGAGATCCGGTGTCGCACTCGGAGGGGACTGTTTGCTCACTCTGAGGTTTCCACTGAAGCGCGATAGGAACTGTCGTGCGGGCATCGAGTTCCCCGCCAGCATTGTGACGTTCTGTTGTGAGCCGGCCGTCGAGCCCGGTCCGTCACTAAACGGGCTCATTTGCCGCTGCGTGTCTCCGCTATGGGCGGACCGCCAAACCGGTCTGCCTTAAGGCTCGCCGTTGACAGGTTCGAACCGTCAACTAAACGTCCCGGCTTCTCTGGGGGGATGCAGTTGGAGATCGGGGCATGGCTTGAGGGGCTGGGCCTGGCGGAATATGAGCCGGCATTCCGCGAACACCAGATCACGGCGGATGTGCTTGTCGACCTCTCGGATGATGATCTGAAGGTAATCGGTATAACGACGCTTGGAGCGCGCAAGAGATTGCTCAGGGCGATCGCGGATCTGCCACTCGGGGCGCAGGACGTTAGTCCGCGGCCGGCCGTTCTTCGTCAAGCGCATTTGCCCGTCGCGCGGCGCCACCTGACTGTTATGTTTGTGGACATGGTGGGATCGACACCATTGTCGGTCCAACTGGACCCCGAAGACTTGGGGACTGTGATCAGCCGATTCTACGCTTCGGTCAGCGCGCAGGTCACCGCGTTCGGGGGTTTTACCGCACGTTCGTTCGGCGACGGCATCCTGGCTTACTTTGGCTATCCGCAAACGCACGAGGACGATGCGGAGCGCGCCGCACGGAGTGCGTTGCTTACAATCAAGGCCGTGGAAGCCTTGACGGGACCAGACAACGTTGGCCTCACAGCTCGCATCGGTATCGCTACGGGCTGGGTGGTTTTGGGCGATCTCGCGGGCACCGCGCAGCACGAGGTCGTGGGTGAGGCGCCCAATCTCGCTGCACGGCTTCAAGGTATCGCGCGTCCAGGCTCGGTCGTGGTTTCGAACCAGACGGCGCGCCTTTTAGGCAACGCTTTTGAACTGGTCGATCTTGGTGGTCAGGCACTGAAAGGCTTCACCACCGACCAGCGTGCGTGGTTGGTATCGTCGGTTCGTGCGACGCCTCGCTTCGACGCCAGGGCGGAGCGGGGGCTGACCGAGCTAGTCGGACGCGATGCAGACCTTGGAATTCTTTTCGATCGCTGGCGCAGGGTCCATGCCGGCGAGGGGCAAGTGGTGCTGGTCACAGGCGAACCTGGGATCGGCAAATCCAGAACGATCTATAGCTTTCAGGAATCCTTGCGCTCGACACAATACAAGTCATTGCTTTGGCAGTGTTCGTCCTTCCATGTGAGTTCGGCGCTCCATCCGGTGGTTGGCGAACTTGCCGCGGCTGCTGGATTTGCCAACGATGACAGTACCGATGCACGGCGGACCAAGCTGCGGCAGCTGCACTCAGTTCAGCACGTGGACGACATTGAAATATTCGTCCGTCTGCTTGCCGAGCTGCTGTCCGTCACTGGGATTACCGTGGTGGGCCTGCCGCCGGAAGAGAAAAAGGTTCGGCTGTTCGGTGGACTTGTTGACCGGCTGCGCTCACTGGCCAGGTCGGATCCCACGCTGCTCATTGTCGAGGATGCGCACTGGATCGATCCCACGACGGCAGAGCTGCTCGATCGAGTGATCGAAACGATTTCTACGTTGCCGATAATGGTAGTGGTGACGGCGCGACCAGAATACCCGCCATCAAAGACATGGACGCGGCTCGATTGCTTCACCCATCACCACCTCACTCGATTAAGCAGCCGCGAGGTCGAAAAGCTTGTCGAGAATGTCTCTGGGAGCGCACTCCCTCATGAACTGACGGCCCAGATTGTCGCCAAGACTGACGGAGTGCCGCTGTTCATTGAGGAGCTGACAAGTGCGGTGCTTGAGTCAGGTGTCGTCCGGACAGAGGATCACCGGTTTGTTTTGGCTGGAGCTCTACCGGCGCTGCCCGTGCCGGCCACCTTGCAAGACAGCCTGACGGCGCGTCTCGATCGGTTGCCTTCCGCCAGGCCGGTGGCCCAGGCCGGTGCGGCATTGGGCCGGGAATTCAGCCACGCGTTGATCGAAGCGGTTTCCGACATCGACGGAACAACGCTCGCCGACGCGCTCGCTCAGTTGCGGACGTCGGGACTGTTGTTTCAACGCGGCGAAGGTGCCGAGAGAGTCTATACATTCAAGCACGCATTGATCCGGGATGCGGCATATGGCGGGCTGCTAAGAAGACAGCGCGCAACACTCCACAATCGGATCGCCGCCACGATCGAGGCGCAATTCCCGGCGATGGTCGAGGCCCAGCCGGAACTTCTCGCGCGTCACTGGACTGAAGCGGGGCGCGTTCGGCTTGCAGTGACCTGGTGGCGCAAGTCTGGCCAACGGGCCCTCTCGCGCCTGGCATTTCAGGAGGCGATCACCCATTTCGATCAGGCGTTGGCGCTTGCGCCTGCGCTTAGCCCCGATGAAGACCGCGACCGGCTCATAGCTGATCTCTGGCTCGAATGCGTCGCCGCGCTACGCCAGACCCACTGGGGCAGCCGCCGGATGGAGGACGCAGCCAGGTCTGCTTTTTCCATTGGCGTTTCCCTGAACGATGCAACCATCGTTGGATACGCGCTCACGGCAATTGCCGAAGTCGCAGCGGTAAGGCCGGACTTTGCAATGTTCCGCGACACCAACAGGAATTTCCTGAAGCTGGAGCTGTGCATATCTCAGGGCCTCCACACGCGCTTCATGGTCGCAAGTCCCCAGGAGGCCATGTCGCCGGCCCAATCCATCGATGAGTTCGAACTCGGCAACATCTCAGGGCGGTCGATCAGGTCACGATGGCTGACGACGCTGCGTTGACACAGCTTGCTGCAGACGCTTTGAGACGCAGTGACGAAAACGGCAAGTCCTCGTCCGCCCGATCAGGTACAATCTGGCAATTCATCGGTCTTGAATTGTTTTGGCGCGGACATTTTGCCAATCTCGACCAGATCCTCAAGCGAGCGGTCGAGTGTGCCGGGTTAGACGATCCGACGTACGTCGGATGGCATCAGCATCTCCTGGCCAAAACGTGGCTCGCCTTCAGCAACGCCCAATTGGGTTTTTTGGACAAGGGCAGGGAGCTGGCAACGCAGTGTATCGAGGAGTCCGAGCGGGTTGGCGAATTATCGCATCTAATGTTGGCACTCAATGCGCATAATGTGTTTTGCTTTTATTGCGATGATGCGGGTGCGATCAGCGAACGTGCGTTGCGGCTCGAAGAATTGAGCTTCCGGTATGGCGTGGCATGGTACCAGCCGGCGGCCTTGCTGGCCCGTGCATGGGCAGGTTTGCGGATCGGTGCTGCTGACTCCTCAATACGCGAAGCCTGGAGGCGCGGGCGGGACATGCTGACGACTGGGATATTCGGGCAAATCCACGTCGGAGTACCACACCTGCTCATACTGTCCGCTCACGCTGCCAACGCCATGGGAATGCCTGAAGAAGCATTGGATGATGTCGGCAAGGCGCTAAGTCTGATTGAGAGAACCGGCGAATTACACAGCGAATTGGAATTGCACCGCGCCAAGGGTGAGATATTGCATGGCATCAGCGATCTCGATCGCGCCGAACGATGTTTCCGAAGGGCATTGGAAGTGGCCCAGCGGCAATCCGCAAGGGGGTTGGAATTGCGCGCGGCGACCTCACTCGCGGGTTTACTGCGCGAGCGGCGGCGAACCGATGAAGCTCGTGGCCTGCTCAACCCTATCTGTGCATCGTTCTCTGAGGAATCCGATAGCCCCATCGTGGTACGAGCATGTACGTTGCTTGGCGAGTTCGAGCAAACGCGTGTGCGCAATAACGGCTAAGCGATAGGGCTTGCGCCATTCTGTTGGAGGAGGCAGGTGCGCGTAGGGTTGCTCTGCTTAGTCAAGTTACCAAGAGAATCCACGGAGTGCCGATCAGCAAGAATACGACCAGGAAAAAGACCGTAACGAGCAAGCCAAGTCGGTATAATTCGGGTTGCGTTAAATAGTTGCTGCTGACAAAAATGATGTTCTGGCTCCCACCTTGCGGGGTAATGACCGAAAAATAGCTGCTCGCGAATAGTAGTGCAAACGCCATCAGCGGCGCTGGCACGCCGCCTCGGATGCCCACGTCAAGAAAAACGCCAAGCAGGGCAAGCACCTGTGAAGTTTGGCTGACAAACATGTAGTGAATTAGCACGTATAGTACGAGCAGCACGACGTAGGTTATGGGCCATGAAAGGCCAGCAAGGTGGGACGCCAGCCGCTGGCCCGCGTAACTCATGAACCCAAGTTCATTGAGTTGTCCGCTCAAAGCAAACAGAACGGCGAGCCAGAGAAACGTCTCGAGGGCTTCGCCGTGCGCCGTGATGTCGGTCACCGTCAGGACGTTAGACATGAGCAGCATCGCAAGACCAGCAAATGCGACGCTGGTCACATTCAGCTGCAAAAAGTCCGCAAAAACCCAGCCGAAGATCATGAATATGAAGATACTCGCCGTGATCCATTCGTCGCGTTTGAGCGGACCGAGCGCCGCCAGTTCTTTCCGCGCCGCTACAGGTGCCCCTGGTGTTGCGCCGATCCCGGGGGGGAAAATGCGCGCCACTATCCGTGGAAGCAGCAAGAGGGCGATCAGTGCAGGCACCGCGGCCACGAGCAGCCACCTTCCGAAGCCGATGGTCACTCCGAAGTCTCGGACCACCTGCACTCCGAGGGGATTGCTCGAGGTGGCCGTCATCCAAAGCGCCGACGAGACCGCCAGGCTGGCCATCCCGCAGAACATGAGATATCCGCCCAGTCTGCGACCATCGGGGTCTTCAGGTCGTGAACCTGATCCCTCAGCAACTGACAGCACTATCGGAAACAGAACGCCGCCTCGCGCCGTGTTGCTCGGAAACCCCGGCGCAATGAGTGCATCCGTTATGATTATGCTGTAGGCCAGTCCAAGCGATGATCGACCGAACAGACTGACCATGATCAGGCTAATACGCCGTCCCAGACCCGATTTCACCACTGCGATCGCAACCAGGAAGGCAATCACGACTAACAGTACACTTGCGTTGGCAAACCCAGCGAATGCTTTCGCGGGCGAGATCGTCCCGGTCAGGACGACAGTCGCAACAGCCAGCAGTGTGGACGTGAGGAGGGGGTACGCACCTATCAGGACGGACGCGATTGCCGAAGCGAATACGGCGAACAGATGCCAGGCAGCTGCCGTGAGTTCAGCGGGAACCGGCGCCAGCCAGATCGCGACTGCGAGCGCGAACGGCAACGCCTGTTTGAGGATTGTGCGGGGTCGCGTCACGGTTGAGCCCCGCCTGCAGCGAGTGTGTATCGGACTTTGCCGTGCAAGCCCATTGACTGGGCTTGCACGGTTCCATCTTCAGTTTCCAGAAGGAATTGCCAAGAGAATTCGTAAGTGCCGGTCGCGCCCTGGTAACGGCCGCTGCCGCCAACAAATGTCCCCAAAATGTGGTCGCTGGAGCCGGCGTCGCCGCGAAGCTCGCTATAGACTTGATTGCCTGTATCGTCTGTCCAGACCGCGCGGCCGAGCAATCCTGTAGCGCTATCGTAAAGCACGATAGCTTTGACCCCAAATCCCAGCGCAGGGCGTGAAGAGCCGTAGAGCATCAGCGTCCCGTTGTAATCCGCTATCGACGCTTGGCGCGCACCACCGAGGCTGATGAGTTGTCGGCTGCCAGCTGCCGTCAGCGTTCCTTCGAACTCGTGCCACTCGGCCTCGTTGCGGCCAGAGTTGGGGAAGGCGCTGCCTCCTCCAAATATCAGGAAGGCAACGAAGAGAGCCGAGCACAAACGATTTTGCGTAAGTGGGCGCATTGCGCCTGCAAAAGCCCAGACGGGCAGCATCAACGACGCATCCGCCGCAAGGTGGCAGAGGGCGCCTCACCGAAGATCTGCCGATAACTGCCAGCGAAGCGGCTAAAATGCCAGAAACCGAACCGCGTGGCGACCTCGGTCACGGTCTTTTCTTCCGGCTCTATTGAGCGCAGTGCGCGATTGGCAAGATGCATACGCCGCAACAGCAGGTAGTGCTTTGGACTCATGCCCATCTGCTCCTGGCAGCAGGCTCGGAGCGTGCGCTCAGGCACGCCGAGTGCGGCGCAAATCTCCGGCACGTACAGTGCGCGATCGGGGCTGTTCTCCAGCATGGCGTGCAGTCCACGCATGACTGCCTCGTGCGAACGCTGCGCCCGTGACGATTTGTGGAGTTGTGGATCGCTAAGGCAATTGAATACCGCCGAAATAAGCAACTGCTCAATTGACCGGGCGACTTCCGGCTGTTGCAGGATACCGGGGGCAGACGTTGCCACAGCAGCGGCGTCTGCATGGAGCTGCCGCAGTTGTGTCATATCACGCGGCTCAGGCGTTCGCCGCCATGCCTCCGGGCGCCCCAATACGTCAAAGCCATTGAGGGCAATGCCAGCCTGCTTTGCCGTCTCCGCCGGCAGCGACATGCCGGCCCAATGAACCGGTCCATTAGTATATTCGAAATAGCTCTTCTCGCGCCCCAAATGAACAATCTCGCTGTGCCGGAGCGGAGCGCCATTGATAAGATAATCCCCGGCCGGCTTTGTCATGAATTGGATGAACGTTCGGTCAGGCGATTGCGCGGCCCACTTCAGGCGAGGTGATGCTTCGTCAACCTGTACTATCCACAGGTCGTTCAGTTCCAGACGAACCACACGCGTGTTGAGAGGCGTACGCCCGATGGGCGTCAGCTCAACATCGGCAGCCTTGTAGGCCGCCTCGAGCTGCTCAGGATCCGTATAGTCACGGACGTACCCCAGTGACACCGATCCCCCCCTGCGGACGTGTGCATTTTAAGACCCTCGACATACATTAGCATTCCGCAAGTTCGACTGCCATGGCTCCCTCGCGGTTGGGGCGAGTGTGGTTCAGCCGCAAATGGAGATAATCGTCAGGTTGCATCCCTAGCTGCTGTTGACACGCGATCTGCAGACGATGCCGGGAAACACCCAATGCCGCGCAGCACTCGGCCAGGCCCGATATGCTCTCGTTGCCTCTCTGCAGGTATTGGTGGAAGCGGGTGACGAGGCTCTGATGCCGGCTGACATTCGCCGTCTGCGCGCACGACGGAGCCTCGGTCATACATTCCACCAAGGCATGAATCAGTTCCTGCTCCAGGCCGCGCGCGGCATCAGCCTCAGCCAGAATTTCCCATTTTCCATGCGCCATTCGGATGGCCGCGGTGTGGAAGTGGCGCAGTCGGCCTATTCTCGATCGCGATGGCCGCCAGACACCCAGGCCGGTCGCTGGCAGTGCCGACCGTCCGATGATGGCGCCATGAAACCGAGTAAATAGTCCGACCGGACAGGAGATGATGCTCCAGTGACATGGCCCTTGCGTCCGGACAAACAGCTTGGTGCCGGGACCGGCTGCGACAACGTCGCCGACGTTGACCGGTAGACCGCCCCATGTCTGCGACGCTTGGCGACTGACGAGGAAGGATGTCAGCATCCTGTCGTCAGGAACCTTTATGCAGGCGATCCGCGCAAGGCTCTCCTCGACGGCAAACAAGCCCAGGTTTTGCAGAGCAACATGAGTTACACGGGCGCGAAAGGATGCTCGCCCGGTAAACAGCAAGCTTACATCGTCGATCATGCTGAGCGCGGCCTGAAAATCCTGCGCGTCGCTCAATACCGATGTGACGTCGGGCCCCATGGTACGTCCAGCGTGGGATCGCGAGGCCGGTCCGGCTATCCAGTTCCGGCAATTAAACAAAGCGCGGCTTGCCGTTATTGGATAGTCGCTTGCGAGGGCCTTGCTCTACCAAATTCGACAAAATTGCAGGCCGTCTCGTTCGCTCCGAACGGCCGGGAGTCGGGTGCAGGCAATCGACGGGGGAAGCGACAATGCCGGACACAGCAGAGCATAGGCTGCAACGCATCGACTCTTTCTTTGCACCGCCCTCGGCACGCGAGGATCGTTGGCGTGACCTGGTCGATACCGCCAGGGCGTGGGCTGCCGGCACTGGCACGCGCGCAGACCTTCTGGTGGCGCTCGATGCGGCAGCCACGCTCGAAGAGTTCCACGGCTATCCGGGGGCGTCACTCATGGCTGCGCTGCGCAACCGCGCAGAGACCAACGACCCCGCGGGGACAGTGGCCCTCGTATGGCGAATCTCCAGGGCATTGCTGACCCGCTCGTTCCGACAGGATGCTGCCGACTGGGACCCGCACGGCGAGATATCCGGCTCCGTGCCGGATGTGCTTCCACCGTCGATGGGGAGGATCGAACGAGCACCGCCGTATTTTGAGGTGCTGATCGTGACAGGTGCGCCGGTCGAACGCTGGCCGGCGATTTGCGCTGAACTGCGACGGCTACGCCGTCCGCAGGACACCTTCGTATACGAGCCGGTCATCGTCGGCAGTGCCGAGGATGCCCTGTGCGCTACAATGCTGAACACCGAACTCGCCGCTGTCGTCATCAACGAGGGGTTCGGCTTTCAGTCGCGCCATGACGCACCTGTCTTGCGCAGCATTATTGACCCAATCGCGCGACTGGAGGCATCCGATGCATCGGCATTACGGTTGTCGCGCGTCCTGAAATCGGCACGGCCGGAACTGGATCTGTATTTGCTGTCTGATCGCCGGGTTGAGGAGATCGCCGGCAATCCGGCCGCGGACGCCGTACGCCGCGTATTCTACGCGGTCGAGGAAATGCTTGAGCTGCACCTGGCCATCCTGGAAGGCGTCCAGGCGCGCTACGAGACACCATTCTTCGATAATCTCAAGAAGTACGCCCAGCGACCGATCGGCACATTCCACGCCTTGCCAATCGCTCGAGGTAAGTCAGTCTTCAAATCCGACTGGATCCGCGACATGGGCGAATTCTATGGCCCGACGCTATTCCTGGCGGAAAGCAGCGCGACGACCGGTGGCCTGGACAGCCTGCTGGAACCCACTGGCAATATAAAGCGCGCACAGGAACTGGCAGCGCGAGCGTTCGGTGCTGACCGCGTTTTCTTCGTTACCAATGGCACGTCCACCAGCAACAAGATGGTGGTGCAGGCATTGTTGTCACCCGGTGACATCGCGATCATTGACCGCAATTGTCACAAATCGCACCACTACGGGATGGTGATGGCGGGTGGCCAGCCGCTCTACGTCGAGGCGTTTCCGATGACGGAATACTCGATGTATGGCGCGGTCCCGCTGCGGACGATCAAACAGGCGCTCTTGGCTGCGAAGTCCGAAGGGCGGCTGGATCGGGTGAAACTGCTGGACCTGACCAACTGCACATTCGATGGCCACATCTACAACACCCGCCGGGTGATGGAAGAGTGTCTCGCTATCAAGCCCGACCTCATTTTCTTGTGGGACGAAGCCTGGTTCGGCTTCGCCAGGTGGTCCCCTTTCCTACGGCCACGTACAGCGATGGGTGCCGCCGCCGAGATCGAGACATGGCTGCGTGATCCAAACAGCGTTGAGGCCTATCAATGCCAGAGGGCCGAGCTGGGCGATAATCCATCGGATGCCGCTCTGCTGGACGCGCGCCTCTTGCCCGACCCAAGCAAGGTTCGGCTGCGGGTCTACCAGACAAATTCAACGCACAAGTCCATGTCGGCTCTACGGCAGGGATCGATGGTCCTGGTCAAGGACGTCGATTATTACCAAGTCGAAGAGCAGTTTCACGAGGCTGTCTTCACTCATGCTTCTACCAGTCCGAACCAGCAACTGATTGCCAGCCTCGATGTCGCGCGCCGCCAGATGGAGCTGGAAGGCTACGGGCTGGTGATGAACGCGATCGAGGTTGCCTTGGTGATCCGGCGAGAGGTCAATCATCACCCGCTGATCTCCAAGTACTTCAGCGTATTGGGTGCTGATGGCATGATCCCAATGGAGTATCGACAAACCGGCTTTGTGGATTATCTGGCACCTGGCACAAACTGGTCGGACGTGCTCCGCAGCGTCCGCGACGATGAGTTTTGCCTCGATCCGACCCGTATGACACTCGTCTGCGGCACCGCTGGCTATGATGGCACGCAGTTCAAGAACCTGCTGGCCAACGAGTACAACATCCAGCTCAACAAGACGTCACGAAATAGCGTCCTGCTGCAGTCCAACATCAACAACACCCGCAGCGACGTCGCTCATTTGATCCGCGTTCTGGTGGAGATCAGCCGGGCGATCGACCGCCGGCAGGAACATGCCGGCGAGAGCGAACGCCAGGCTTTCGCTGCGCGCGTGAAAAGCCTCATGACTGACGTCCCCGATCTGCCGAATTTCAGTTGCTTCCATGACGCTTTCCGCCATAACGCTGGCGCGGCCACGCCGGAAGGCGACATCCGTGGCGGCTTCTATGCCGCCTATAATGCCGCGGGTTGCGAGCATATCAGGCTGAATGATAGCGAGATCGACAGACGGCTACGGGACGGGCCGCCTCTGGTATCTGCAAATTTTGTCATCCCTTACCCGCCTGGCTTTCCCATCATGGTGCCAGGCCAGGTACTGACAGATGAAACCATCGGCTTCATGCGCAAGCTCGATGTGAAGGAGATCCACGGCTACAACGCCACCGAAGGGTTGAAACTGGTCTCGCCGGAGGCACTGATAAAGCTGGCCCAATGAAGTCAGGGGGAAACGCCGATGTTCGACTGGTTTGCCGCGACGCTTAAGCAGTATCCCGAGATTGCTATCTTCCTCTCGCTGGGTATCGGCTACTATGCCGGGCGCTTCAATTACCGTGGCATCGGTCTTGGAGCTGTCACATCGACGCTGATCGCCGCGGTCATCATCGGTCAGATCGGTATTACGATCTCGCCGCAGGTGAAATCGGTATTCTTCCTGATGTTCCTGTTTGCCGTTGGCTATGGCGTTGGGCCGCAATTCGTGCGCGGCATTGCCTCGGACGGTTTGCCGCAAGCCATTTTCGCCGTGGTGGTGTGTGTATTCTGCCTGGCCGTTCCTGTCGCCGTCGCAAAACTGGCCGGCTATGATCTCGGTTATGCAGCAGGGTTGTACGCCGGCTCGCAGACAATTTCGGCATCGATGGGCCTCGCGACGGACGCGATCAATCGCCTGGGACTTTCGCCCGACGAGTTCGAAAGCTCTGCTGAATGCGATGCCTGTTGCCTACGCCGTCACTTACATCTTTGGCACGGTCGGCTCGGCTGTGTTGCTCGCCCTGCTCGGGCCGAAGATGCTGGGCATCGATCTCGTCGGAGCATGCAAGGCCTATGAGGCACGGCAAGGCGGTGCATCTGTCATGGGGGGTGCCAGCTCCGCCTGGCACCGCTGGGAATTGCGGGCTTTCCAGGTCGCGATCGGTGGTCGCGCGGTAGGCCTGACGGCCGTCGAAGCCGAAGGGCTGGTGGCAGGCCAACGCGTATTCATCCAGCGCATTCGCCGAAACGGCAAGATCGAAGACGCCACCGCGGATACCGTTCTGCAGGAAGGAGATGTGGTCGCGGTGGTGGGGCCTCGCGACGTGCTGGTCCAGGTGCTCGGCCAAGCGGCGCGCGAGGTCGATGATCCTGAGTTGCTGAATGTCCCGGTCGAAGGCGTCGATGTCTACGTCACCAGCAAGGAGGTCAATGGCAAGACTCTGGCGGAACTCGCCACGTTGCCAGGCGCACGCGGTGTCTATCTAAGGCGGATCGCGCGTGGTGCCATCGCGACCGAAATCCCGATACTGCCCAACACCAAGATCCAGCGCGGTGACATACTGACGATCGTTGGCCGGCAACAGGATACCTCGGCAGCAGTGAAGTTGCTGGGTGTTCCGGACCGTGCCGGCGATGTTGCCGACGTTGCATTCATCGGCGGAGCGATCACGCTGGGCGCGCTTATTGGCGCCTATGTCCTGAAGATCGGCGGTGTGCCGCTGACGATTTCGACCGCCGGAGGGGCATTGATCGCGGGCCTTGTGTTTGGCTGGCTGCGCTCGGTAAAGCCCACATTCGGGCGTATCCCGTCACCAACTGTCTGGTTCATGAACTCGGTCGGTCTCAACATCTTCATAGCCGTTGTCGGCATATCGGCGGGCCCAGGCTTTGTCGCTGGACTGCAGACCCAGGGCATAAGCCTGTTCATCTGGGGCGTCGTCGCCACTTCGCTGCCATTGATCCTGGCCATGTATGCAGGCAAATTCATTTTCCGCTTTGATCCCGCTATCCTGCTGGGCTGCTGTGCCGGAGCACGCACCACCACGGCGGCTTTGGGCATGATCTGTGAAAGCGCCAAGAGCCAGGTGCCGGCGCTTGGCTACACGGTGACCTACGCCGTGGGCAACACGCTTCTGACGATATGGGGGATGATCGTCGTGATGCTGCTGAGCTGATTGCCACACCATCCGCACGCCAACGACGCGAACTAGCGATCGAGGAGATTCCCATGGAACCCATAAGCCTCCGCAAATACGAGATGCTCGGGCCGTTCGAGATAAAGGACGAGCTGATCAAAATCGCGCGCCGATCGAGCACAGGCTCCAATCTTGCATTTCTCAATGCAGGCCGTGGCAATCCGAACTGGATCGCGACGAAACCGCGCGAGGCATTTTTCCTGCTTGGCCAGTTCGCCGTCACCGAAAGCACCCGGGTGATGGACCTGCCCGCGGGCGTCGGCGGTATGCCGCAGGCCCCCGGGATCGCAGCTCGGCTCGATGACTGGCTTTCGCATCACACCGACCGGCCGGGTGCCGAATTCCTCGGCAAAATGGTGCATTTCGCCGTCAGGAAGTTTGGCTTCAAGCCGGACGCGTTCGTCCACGAACTGGTGGATAGCATCATTGGTGACAACTATCCGGTTCCTGATCGCATGCTCGTTCATAACGAGCAGATCGTCCACGAATATCTGATGTGGGCTATGTGTGGCGAGCCACGTCCCTCCGGCAAGTACGACCTCTACGCTGTGGAAGGTGGCACGGCCGCGATGTGCTACATCTTCAAGTCACTGAAGGCTGCTCGGCTGTTGAACCACGGTGATACCATTGCCTTGGGCGTGCCGATCTTCACCCGTACCTGGAGATGCCCCATCTCGAGGATTACGGCTTGAACATCGTCAACATTCGGACCGAGCGCGAAGACACCTATCAATTCACGGCATCGGACTTCGCGGCCCTGGAAGATCCGAAGGTCAAAGCGTTCTTCATCGTCAACCCAGGAAATCCCACCGGCGTAGCGCTCGACGCTAATGCCATCGCGCTGCTGGTGGACTTCGTGAAGACAAAGCGTCCGGACCTGATCCTGCTGACAGACGATGTTTATGGCACATTCGTGCACGGCTTCCGTTCATTGATGGCTGCCCTGCCGCGCAATACGATAGGTGTGTATTCTTACTCGAAGTACTTCGGCTGCACCGGCTGGCGCCTTGGAGTCATAGCGCTGCACCGGGACAATATCCTCGATGAAATGATCGCCGCGCATCCAGAGCCGATCAAGCAGGCACTCGACCGGCGGTATGGTACGTTGACACTAACACCGCGCGACGTGCGGTTCATCGATCGCATCGTCGCCGACAGCCGTGACGTCGCTCTCAATCATACTGCGGGCCTGTCTCTGCCACAGCAAGTCATGATGACGATGTTCTCGCTGTTCGAATTGATGGACAGTGGCAAGGAATATCAGAAGGCGTGCATGGAGATCGTGCATCATCGTTTCAAGCTGGCCATTGACAGCCTGGGTCTTACGCTGACAACTCCAGCTACCTTTGATGCTTATTACGGACTGTTCGACCTGGAGTACTGGTTGAAGAACAACGTCTCGGCCGAGGTGTTGGAATATGTGAAGGCGAATGTCCATCCGCTCGATATCGTGTTCCGGCTTGCCGAGGAACATGGCATCGTGCTGCTGAACGGTGGCGGCTTCGCCGCACCTAACTGGTCAGCACGCGTTTCCTTCGCTAACCTCAATGATGAAGCGTATGCCAATATCGGACGCGCGGTGCGGTCCGTCGCAACCGGATACGTGCGCGAATTTGAGGCAGCGAAGCGAGCAAAGGGCTGATGGGACACTGCGCTGCGCTAGGATCTGCGGGAATGCCGGTGGTTCCGGCTTGAAGTGGGCCAGGTACGATTTGGGTGGAGCCTCTCGGGATGACCTACAGGCGAAAGATGCTGTTGTGTTGGCAGGCATGGCGAATGATTGGTCACAGAAAAACCGTGACCACAAAACCCGCTGCCAACATGACCGGAAGGTTTGTGCGGGCGTTCGCCAGCAGCCTGATCCTCTATGGGACGTTCCCGCTTGATGCGACCGCCCAGGCACCGGCGCCCGCGGCAACCCAGGCCGAAGCCGCGCAAACCTTCAGTGCGGAACAATTGGATGCACTTCTGGCTTCAATCGCACTCTATCCGGATGACCTGCTGACCCAACTTCTGATGGCTTCGACGTTCCCTCTTGAGGTCGTAGCTGCGGCACGATGGGTGGAAGATTCGAAGAACAAGCAGCTGACCGGAGATGCCCTGGAAAAGGCTTTGGCGTCCCAGTCGTGGGACCCGAGCGTGAAGTCGCTGGTGCCATTCCCCGTGGTGCTTGCGACCATGAACAGCAATCTGCCTTGGTTGCAGCAGCTTGGGTATGCGTTCTCGACGCAGCAGGCCGATGTCTTTGCTTCCGTGCAGCGACTTCGTCGCCAGGCGCAGACGAACGGCAAATTGCAGTCGTCCAACGAGCAGGTTGTGACCACGCAGACGGTGACGACCGAGCCTGCGGCCGGAAGTGGTCAGGCTCCGGCACAGCAGGAAGTCATCGTCATCCAACCGGCACAAAGCAACACGGTATACGTGCCGACGTACAATCCGGCAGCTGTGTACGGATCGTGGCCATACCCGTCCTACCCGCCATACTACGCGGCTCCCCCGGCAGGGTATTATTTCGGCGCTGCGCTCGCCACGGGCCTCGCATTCACCGCGGGCGCCGCGATCGCCGGTGGCCTATGGGGATGGGCGAGCCCCTCCTGGGGCGGCGGATACGCTAACGTAAACGTCAATCGCTTCAACAATATCAACGTGAATCGCTCGCAGATCTCGTCGTCGCGCTGGAACGCGGGCGCTGCGGGAACACGACAACCCATGCGGGCACAGGGCGGCCCGGTTGGATTGCCTGGCCGAGGCAATGTTCGGGTGCCTGGCAGCGCAGTGCGGCCACCGACCGCGGGTGGAATTGGGCGGCCAGGCGGCCCCGGCGGTGTTGGCGGCATAGGAGGCGCCGGACGACCCGGTGGAATAGGCGGTGCCGGTGGCGCTGGTGGGATCGGTCGTCCGGGGGGTGCTGGAGGAGTTGGCGGCGCCGGCGGCGTAGGACGTCCGGGTGGTGTGGGTGGTGCTGGCGGCGTCGGCGGTGTTGGCCGCCCAGGCGGACCTGGTGGTGTCGGTGGCGCTGGTGGGGTCGGCCGTCCAGGCGGTGCCGGCGGAGTTGGCGGTGCCGGTCGTCCCGGCGGACCTGGCGGCGCAGGGGGAATTGGCGGCGCAGGGGGAATTGGCGGCGCAGGGGGAATTGGCGGCGCAGGCCGTCCCGGTGGTGGTGCTGGCGCAGCCAATCGCCCAGCGCAGCGTCCGGGCGGTGCCTTTGGCGGTATGAACAACGGTCGCCAGGCAGGGCAGTACGGTCAACGCGGCGCGCAGAGCCGATCGTTCAACCAACAGCGATCCGCTGGCGCAGCACGCGGTGGTGGCGGGGCGCGCGGTGGCGGCGGCGGTCGCGGTGGTGGCGGCGGTCGTGGTGGTGGCGGCCGCGGCGGCCGGCGTTAGGAGCTTTGCAATGCAACTGACAAGAAGCTGGCGATACGCTTTCCTGGCGACGGCTCTCTCGTTCGGCGTCGCTCAGTCCCGACCCGCAAACGCGCCCGAACCCCAGCGCAACTTCGCGTCTGCCGAGGACGCGGTGTCTGCATTCATCTCGGCACTGCGCGACCACAAGGCCGCGGATCTTCGCGCGATTCTGGGGCCGGGCGGCGGGCGCGTGCTGGACTCCGGTGATAAATACGCCGATCAAGAACTGCAAAACCGCTTCGTTGCTCTCTATGACGAGAAGCACACGATAAATCCGGTGACCCCGGAACACGCCGAACTTGACGTTGGCACAGACGACTGGCCATTGCCCATCCCAATAGTCCAGAACGGTGGGCGATGGACGTTCGACACGAAGGCGGGTGCTCAGGCAATCGTTGACCGCCGAATTGGCCGCAACGAACTGTCGGCGATCCGCACGCTGCTTGCCTGCGTCGATGCGCAGCACGACTATTTCGATCGTGCCAAGCAGGCGACCGGTAGTGGCGTGTATGCAACGCGCCTGCTCAGCACTCCTGGGCATCAGGATGGCTTGTATTGGCCGACCGCGGAAGGCGAACCAGAGAGTCCGCTCGGCCCACTGGTCGACGCTGCACAGGATGCGGGCTATCCAGGTGAACTGGTAGGTGGCAAGCCAATCCCCTACGAAGGCTATAATTTCCGCCTGCTCAAGGCCCAGGGGCCGAATAGCAATGGTGGCGACAAGAGTTATCTGCGTTCCGGACGGATGACCGAAGGATTTGCATTGATCGCCTGGCCGGCAATCTTCGGATCGAGCGGCATCATGACGTTCATCGTTGGCCCCAACGGAGATGTCTACCAAAAAGACCTGGGACCGCAGACCGCGCGTATCGCCGCAGCGACGGTGACATTCGATCCTGATCTTTCGTGGGTACGCGTTGAGATGACAAAGGACTGATGATCTGCGCTTTCCATTTGCGGGAGGCGCGTCAATGTGGGGGAAACATAATGTTGAACAGAGCCCAAAACCTGCGTCTATCTTTGGTCATCCTATCGAGCACGATGCTCTCCGGCTGTGTCGTTTGGAAAAGTGACTACGATGCGCTCAAGGCGCAAAACCAGCAGCTTCAGACGCAACTCAACACTTCGCAGGAGCAGGTCGCCAGGCTGCGGAGCGCAGTCAAATATGTAGCCAACAGCGACCTGGTATTCGCATCAGGAAGCTGGCAGATGAGCGCGCAAGGTAAGGGGATCATCGCGGACTTTGCCAAGAAACTTGCCCCCTCCCAGGCAAACCATCTCGTCGTAAGTGGCTACACCGATAATGCGCCGATTGGTGCGGCCCTACGGCAGCAAGGCGTTAACTCCAACCAGGAATTGTCGCAACGGCGCGCGGATGCGGTAATGCAATTCCTCATCTCACAGGGCGTAAAGCCGGACCTGATCTCGGCACACGGATTCGGTGAGCGGGATCCGATCGCCTCGAACAATACAGCAAGCGGCCGGGCACAGAACCGACGGGTGGAATTGTCATTGGATGCTCCTGGGGGATGAGTGCACGTGGTGCCATCGGAGGGGATAACACCCGATAGCACAGGCCGAGACTCCGACCGCACAGTCGCTCGCGCGATCGAGGGCGACGCGGAAAGGATCGTCTGGATCGAGCGCTCGGTCATCATCCTGATGCTCGCCGGGCTTCTGATCGGTGTATTTCTGGTGCTCCGGCCGTTCATCACCGCGATCTTGTTCGGTGGAGCACTGGCGATCGCGGCATGGCCACTGCGCCAGGTTCTGGTGCAGCAAATGCGGCTTAGCCGCGGCACCGCGGCGATGATCCTGCTGGCTCTGTCGATCGCCCTCGTTGCCGTACCGCTGCTGCTGATCGCCCCGCATTTGGCGCAGCAGCTTGATAACACCATGCAACAGGCGCAAAGCTACTTTGCCGCGGCGCCTGATGCTCCCGTTTGGCTGGTTGGCCTACCCATCGTAGGCAAGCACTTCGCATCAGCCTGGCAGCAACTGGTCGAAGCCAAGGGCGATTTGCTTGCTCTTTGGGATGCCTACGCCGCCAGTCTCGAGAAGCTCCTCGTCGCGATTGCCCAGGCGTTGGCGGACAGCGTCGTTCAGGTTATCCTGTCGCTCGCTGTCGCAACCACTTTCTGGATCAATGGTCCAGCGCTCGTGGGCATCTTGCACACCGGTACTGAGGCGGCTGGGTGGCGATGTTGCCGATAGGGTGATCGGCATTGCCGCGGGGGCCATACGCGGCGTGGCTTACGGCGTCGTCGGGACGGCCGGTATTCAGGCGGCGCTGCTTGCCATTGGGTTGAAGATTGCCGGTGTTCCCGGTGCAGCAATGCTGGGCTTCGTCGGTCTGCTGTTCGCGATCAGCCAAATCGGCGCCCCGTTGCTGATACTGATATGGGGTGGAGCGGCTTGGTGGCTGCTCCAACAGGATCAGCAAGCATGGGCAATCATGATGATTGCCTGGGGGATTCTGGTGAGTACCGTCGATAACTTCATCAAGCCCTGGCTGATCGGATTTGGCATTGAAATGCCGTTGTCGCTGACAATCCTCGGCGTCTTCGGAGGTTTTGTAGCGTTCGGATTCTTGGGGCTCTTCATCGGGCCGACATTGATTGCGGTTATGTTCCACCTTTTACAAGCGTGGCAGGCCGACGAAGCCTGAACTTCAACTGAACGCAACAGACGATGCAGTTGATCTAGGGCAAGTACAGCCGTGGTGATTGCCACAGCTCTCGATCGATCACTCGCCTATGGCCGGATGATCTGCGTCGACCGGCGTGTCGGAGCGACCGTGACCTGTGGCCACGGGCCGAGCAGACTTCCGCAGCCTTTCCCGGAGCCACTGGAATGTCACGTATAGCGGTGGAATTGCGAATATGCCGATGAACGATGCCGATAGCATACCACCGAAGACCGGAGTGCCGACGTCGCGCCGTGCAAGCTGAGATGGACCTATGGCAATGACCAGTGGCAACAGTCCCAAAATGAATGCAAAGGATGTCATCATCACCGGACGGAAGCGCAGCCGTGCGCCTTCGGTCGCGGCCTCGAGCAAGGGTATGCCCTCGGAACGGCGCTCCTTCGCGAACTCTACGATGAGAATGCCGTTTTTGGCGGCCAGACCGATCAGCACGATCATGCCGATCTGCGCATACAGATCGAGAGTCAGTCCCGCCATGACGATTGCAGCATAGGAGCCGACAACGCCGACACTGACCGACAGCAGCACAGGAATTGGAATCGTCCAGCTCTCGTACAAAGCGACCAGGAACAGATAGGCAAACAGCACGGCAAACGCGAGAATGATCTCGGTCTTGCCCTCAGCCCGCTTTTCCTGGAAGGAGACGTCGGTCCACAGACCGCGGTATCCTCGCGGCAATGTTTTCGCCGCAACCTGTTCCATCGCCGCAAGAGCCTGCCCCGACGATACACCCGGCGCGGGACTGCCTTGCACTGTCACCGCTATCTGATTGTTGTAGCGGATCAGCGCCTGTGGCCCGACGATCGTTCGGATTTCCAACAGGCTCCGCAATGGGATCATCTTGCCATCAGTGCTGCGGACATTGATCCGGTAGATGTCGTCAACCGACGATCGATCTGCCGCTTCCGCCTGCACCTGGACCTGCCATGTGCGGCCGAACAGGTTCATGTCGTTGACATAGTAACTGCCTAACGAAGCCTGTAGCGCCTGGAACACATCTGACAGATTCACCTGGAGGATCTGCACCTTGTCACGGTCGATATCGAGAAAGATGGAGGGCGTGCTCGAGGAAAATGTGCTGAATACGCGGTTCAACAGCGGGTTCTGATTCGCCGCCACGAGCAGGCCGCGAAGCACCTGCGACATCGCCTCTGGTGTACCACCACCAGTACTCTGCAGCACATAGCTGAAGCCGCCACCGGTGCCGAGTCCGATGATCGGCGGTGGCGCGATTGGGACAGCATTACCGCCGCGTAGCTGACGGAACTTTGCTCCCAGCCGCGCTATCATGGCCTGCGCTGACTGGGCTGGCTCGACGCGATCCTCGAATGGCTTGAGCGAAACAATGAGGAAGGCGGCATTGGACTGCGAATAGTTGTCGATAAAGTTGAGCCCGATGGTGGCCGAATAGTCGGCGATCGCGCTTTCCTGCTTCAGGACATCCTCGATCTGTTGAACGAAATCCGTGGTGCGGCCGATCGAAGCCCCATCCGGCAATTGGACGACAACGAAGAACGCTCCCTGATCGTCTTCCGGCAAGAATCCCGTAGGAGTTATCTTTCCAAGGCCGGCAATCCCAACGACAGCAACTGCCACGAACGCCAGACCGATGATCGAAATGCGAACCAGCCTGGCAACGATGGCGCCGTAACCATCGCGCACCCAGTCAATGCCACGCATCAGCGCCCCGATCGGGCCGCGCTTGGGCCCATGGTGCGATCGCAGCAGCACAGCACAAAGGGCCGGGGACAATGTCAGCGCGTTGATTGCCGACAGGAACATCGACACAGCAACCGTCACCGCGAATTGCCTGAACAACTCCCCGGAGATGCCGGGAATGAATGCCACCGGCACAAACACCGACAGCAACACCAGAGTGATCGCGACGATCGGCGCAAAAATCTGACCCATCGCAATCTTGGTAGCCTCGCCAGGCGACAGTTCGGGTCGATGCTCCATGACTTGCTCGACCGCCTCGACCACGACGATGGCATCGTCGACCACAATCCCGATGGCCAGCACAATCGCAAGCAGGGAGACGGTATTGGCGGAATAGCCAATCGCATTCAGCACGATGAATGTGCCGATCAGGCTCACCGGAACGGCTATGGTTGGAATCAGCGTGGCACGCAGATTGCCCAGGAAGAGATAGACGACGAGCACAACAAGCACGAAGGCTTCGACGAGCGTTTTCTGGACTTCGTGGATTGTGGCCGTGACGAATGTCGTCGGGTCATAGGTCACCTTCCACGCCAGATCATCGGGAAAGTCATTTGCGGCGTTAGCCATGATTTGCTTGACGCCACCAAGCGCTGACAGCGCGTTGGCTCCAGGCGCCTGATAGATCGCGATCAGTGTCGCCGGTGCGCCGTTCAGCCTCGTCGAACGATCCAGGTTGGCCGCGCCCAGTTCCAGCCGGGCAACGTCACCCAGCCGCAGGACAGAACCATCCGGGTTGGTGCGGATGATGATCTTTTCGAAGTCTGCGGTGGATGAGAGGCGCCCCTTGGTCTGGATGTTCAGCTGCAATTGCTGGTCACTGGCCGTTGGCCGTGCGCCGATGCGGCCCACCGCCGCCTGCACATTCTGCGACTTGATCGCGTTGATCACGTCGGCGGTGGTCAATCCCAGACCCGTCAGTCGATCCGTGCGAATCCAGGCTCGCATCGAATAGTCCTGCGGGCCGAACAGGGTAACGTCGCCTACGCCGGGCGAGCTCTTGATCTGGTCAAGCAGATTGATCGTCGCATAGTTGGAAATGAACAGCTCATCGTGCGTCTGCTTCGGCGAGTAGAGAGAAATGACCCCCAGCAGCGCGGAAGACTGTTTTTTCACCGTCACGCCTTGGCGCTGCACGTCTTGTGGCAATTTCGCCAAGGCAACCTGCACGCGGTTGTTGACGTTGACTGTATTGATGTCGGGGTCCGTCCCGAGTTCGAATGACACCTTCAGTGCGTAGCTGCCATCATTGCCGCTCACACTTTTCATGTAGATCATTTTATCGACGCCAACGACTTGGCTTTCGATCGGCTGCGCGACTGTGGCCTCGACGACCGCCGCGGATGCGCCAGGGTATGTCGCGGTAACCGAGACCTGCGGCGGTACGATGTCAGGATACTGGGCGATGGGGATTACCATCAGGGACAACAAGCCGGCGATGGTGGTGACGATAGCAATGACCGTCGCCAGCCTTGGCCGTTCAATGAAAATGGCAGAGAACACCCGATCAGCCCCCGGTTGAGGTCTGCTGGACAGGGGTGGCAAGGACTGGCGTGCCAGCACGCAAGGCCTCCATACCCTGCACGATCACCTGCTCGCCGCCTTTGAGCCCTTCGTCGATAATCGCGTCCGGGCCGCTCAAGCCACTGGTCCGCACGCGCCGAAGTTCTGCTTTTCCGTCAATAACGAGAAAAACATAAATGCCTTGTTGATCCGCGATCAAAGCCGATTGCGGGATCAGCACCTTCTCGGTGGGTTTTTCCGATTCAACCGCGACCCTGACAAGCTGGCCATCTATCAGAACGCCTTTGGGGTTCGGCAGGGTCGCACGAACTAGAATGGTATCGGTCGCCTGATCCACGGTGACATCGACAAAGTCGATTTTACCAACCTGGTCATACAGCGACCCGTCGGAAAAGCGAATACGGACATTCAGTCCCTGTCCGCGATCGTGACCCTCCGCGTCCCGCCGCACCTGCATAAAGATGCGCTGGCTTACCGGAAAAGTGACGTACATCGGGTCTCGGCTGACGATTTCGGTTAATGCGCCACTGTCGGGGCTGACGACGTTTCCCTTGGTCAGTTTTGAACGGCCTATTTCGCCGCTGATCGGTGCGGTGATCTCGGTGTATCCGAGATTTACATTCGCGGTTTTCAGGTTGGCATCTGCGATGATGACATTGCCTTGGGCGCTCTTCTGCGCGGCCGTCCGCTGGTCCAGCTGCGCGCGCGATTCAGCATCGGTTTTCACCAGTTCCTGGGTGCGGCCAAGCTGCGCCGTAGCGTTTGCAAGCACGCCCTGGGCCTGCAGCAGAGCGCCCTGAGCCTGCTGGACCGCCGCCTGGAATGTCTCCGGCTCGATCCTGTAGAGTACATCACCTGCTTTGACGACGTCTCCCTCCTTGAACAATATCTCCTGCAAGAAGCCGGTAATCCTGGCACGGACCTGCACTTTCTCCGGAGCTTCTACGCGCCCGACGAATTCCGTGGATTTTGTGATTGGGCGCAGCTCTGCGCTCACGACCCCAACGGCACTCGCCGTTGGTTGCTGCGCTGATCCGGTTCCTGATATCAGGGCAAAGCAGACAAGGACCGCCGCATAAAGGCCAGAGCGCATGTCCCATCCCCTTATCATGTGAGAACCCGCCTCCGTTTCTGTTCAAGGCGGCCAATCCAGATGACCTTATCGGCCAGGACGGATAGTGGAAGTTATGGCTCGCCCGAGGTCAATGCCAATCTCACGGGCCAGCGCCTCGCTGTCATCGGTTTTCATCGTGCAATGCATCGTGGCAACCAAGATGTTGCGACGGCTGCTGCTGTCATTGACGATTGCCGTTAGCGACAGCGAAGAATTGGGTAACGTGGGATCTTTTAGGCTAGAGCTGAACTCCGCATCAACGCGGTGCCAGTCAAGACCTGTGTAGACATCCTCGTCATCGCCGGATGAGGCGACGGAAAAAACCAACTGCAACACGAGGGGAGAGGCGGCGTCTATGTGTAGGCCGGACTGTTGAAGTCCCGCACGGAGCGCTTTTGCACGACTTTGGCCAGCAGCATTTCTTGTGACCAACGGCACATTCAACGCAACATGTGATGGCCAGGTACGCAGCGGTAACACGTGGTATTTGCCAGGACACAGTTCACCGGCCCAGGGCCTCTGCATCGGCTCCATTGCGATAAGCCCTGCGGCCAGAGCGAGCAGGTTGATTATCCGATATGTCAAGGCCGAGCGTGCCGCCACCGAAACCTCTGACTTCAACCGATGTGCAATCTTTGCACTTCTCTGCCTGCGAGTGTCGCCTGCCCCTCGTTCCCCGTGCTCATTCAGTGCACGGACCAAATGGATTTACAAGGACTTGGTACTCCAGTGCCCTCATGGGGCTATCCGAATCCGGCAAATGTATCGAGGCCAGTAGTGTGGGCTTGTCATAGCTGTTTGGGTTTATTGGCTGACCCGAAATGTCGAGCACTCCTCCCAGCGTTACAGATTTACGGATGACCAAGAACTCAAGCACCGCTACTGTCTGATCTCGATACCGCGCCTGTCGCGCCGTACGGAGGCCTGGATTGACATCCCGGTTCACACTGAACGAGCTGGCTTCCGATCTCCTGGCGGGCATAACGCTCGCTGCGTATGCAATTCCAGTGTCTCTTGCCTATGCGACACTGGCCGGATTGCCACCGCAAGTTGGTCTTTACGGTTACTTGATGGGTGGCCTTGGCTATGCGTTGGCCGGTTCGTCTCGTTTCCTTGCGATCGGCCCTACTTCGGCAATTTCACTAATGATCGCAAGCACGGTCAGCGATATGGCTGGCGGTGATACGATACACTATGCCCATCTCGCGACCGCTGCTGCGCTTGGGGTCGGCCTGCTTTGCCTGTTGGCGTGGGCATTCCGTCTCAGCGTCTTGGTCAACCTGATCAGTGATAGCGTACTGACAGGATTTAAGGCGGGAGCAGGGATCACCATTGTGGTCACTCAGCTCCCTGGCCTGCTTGGCATTGCGGGGGGCGGCCACAACTTCCCCGAACGGTTGGTGTATCTGGCAGAGCAAGCCGGACAAACCAATCTGATCACGTTGACGCTGGGCCTCGCAGCTCTGACACTGTTGCTAACTGGGGATCGCCTGCTGCCAGGCCGACCGACCGCGCTTGGCGTAGTGGCATTATCGATTGCCTTGGTGCCACTATTCGATGCGACACAGTTGGGTGTTGCCGTGACTGGCGCTATTCCACCCGGTCTACCGTTACCCCAATGGCCCTCTGTCCAATTGGGTGATCAGGATGGAATAGTCGCGCTTGCTCTGGGCTGCGCGATGCTTGGTTATATCGAGGGTGTCGCCGCCGCACGCACCTTCGCAGCCAAACATCGCCAGCCCATCGATCCGCGGCGTGAACTCCTGGGTCTGATGGCCGCAAATCTCGCGACTGCTGCGGTTGGTGGCTATCCGGTAGCAGGGGGTCTATCACAAACCGCAGTGAATGAAGGAGCTGGCGCTCGTTCCCGCATGTCGTTGGTGTTTGCTTCACTGACGCTCGCTCTATGTCTTTTGTCATTCACGTCATTGGTTGCGAATTTGCCAAGGGCAGTCCTAGCGGCTGTTGTGCTGGTAGCAGTGTCAGGCCTCATCGACGTCCGCGCGATCGTTCGTATGTGGCAGGTCAGTCGCATCGATTTCCTCAATGCTCTTGTGGCACTCGTCGGCACACTGCTGCTCGGCATCCTGAATGGCATCCTTCTGGCGGCTTTGGTTTCCGTACTTGCATTGCTGGCGTTGTCATCGACCCCACATGTGGCAGTGCTCGGCCGCATTCCTGGGACCAGGCAATACTCAGATTTGGCTCGCCACCCAGAAAACGAACCGTTGACTGGCGTCCTGGCAGTCCGTCCGGAAACATCTCTGCTTTACCTGAACGCAGAGTTTGTGCTGGCGCGAATCCTCGCTCAACTACAGGCAAGTCGCGCTACCGAGATTCAGAATGTTCTGGTGGATCTTTCCGCGTCCCCCGGGATGGATCTGGCGGGAGCGCGGATGCTTGCTAAACTCTCTGAGACTCTGAGGAGTTCAGGGCATTCGACTGATCGTCACGAGTGCGCATGGACGTGCACGTGACATCATGCGAGCCGAGGGGCTCGATGGCAACGTCCAAGGAATCAACCGGGGTACTTCAATCACTACCGCGCTTGATGCGCTGTCCGGAACTGATAGGAAGTTCTGCTGACGCGGCGTGCATCTTAAAGTTGATCAACCGCCGTTCGAGTGCGCGTCGTATAAGAGACCGGGTGGCAGAAGATCAAATGCGACCTGACATGCCACCATCAGTCGAACAACCGATCCAGGCGCTGCTTCATCTGGTCTGCGACATACAGTGCCAGCGCCTGGATTGTCGAAGTCGGATTCACGCCGGCACCGGTGACAAACAGGCTGCCATCCACGATGAACAGGTTCTTCACGTCGTGGCTGCGCCCCCATTCGTTGACGACTGATCGTTCCGCGTCGCGCCCCATGCGCGCGGTTCCCATCCAGTGCCAGCCGCCCGCACGGATCGGCGCCTGCGTGCCGACGTCCCGCGCACCAGCCGCGCCTAGTATCTCCTTCGCCCGGTCCAAGGAGAACGCCATCATCGCCTTTGTGTTGGCGCCAAGCGTGTAGTCCACTTTCGCCGCCGGCATGCCGCTGCTGTCGGCGCGCGTGTCGTCGAGCGTGATGCGGTTGTGCTCTTCCGGCAGGTCCTCGCAGATTGCACCCATGCCGACGCGGTGGCCGAGGATTTCGCGATGCGCGGCGTGGTGCCCGGCGCCCCATGGCACCCGGCCGGTATCCATCGCGGCGAGCAGTTCGGAGATCATGCCCATCCCGCGCCCGAACTGCCACGTGAAGCCGCGAACGAAACCCCGCGCGCGCTCGGTTTCATAGAATTCCTGGCTCCAGATGCACATCGCCGGACCGCGATGTCCGTCGGAAGGTTCGGCGAGGTAGCCGTGCGCGCTGGCATAGGGGTGCAGCATGAGGTTCTTGCCGACCAGGCCACTGGAATTTGCCAGGCCGTCGGGGAACTTGGCCGACTTCGAGTTGAGCAGCAGTCGCGGCGTGCCGATGCCATTACAGGCGACGATAACAACCTCGGCTGCCTGGAACCTGCGCGCGCCGTGCGGGTCGATATAGACCACGCCCGACGCCATCCCGTCCTCGCGAGTGAGGATTTCCTGCACGCGACAGTTAGGCCAAAGCTCCACACCCGCCCGGATCGCCTTCGGCCAGTAGGTGATATCGGTGCTCGCCTTGGCGCCTTGGGCGCAGCCGAACGGGCAGTGCTGCAGGTTGATGCAGCGCGCGCGTCCATCGTACTCCTCGGTCGCGAGTGTCGTGTCGGAGGGCCACCAGTGCCAGCCGAGTTTGTTCATCGCGCGAGCCAGCGCCGCTCCTCCGCGGCCAAGGGGTAATGGCGGCATCTGCGCCGTCTTCGGCGGGTAGGCTGGATCGCCCGCTAGGCCGGACACACCCATCATCCTGTCGTTCTCTTTGTAGAATGGTTCGAGGGTCCAGTAGTCGATCGGCCAGTCATCGGCCACGCCGTCAAGGCTGCGCACCCGGAAGTCGGAGGGATGAAAGCGCGGGTAGTGCCCGTGGTAGAGAATCGTGCTGCCACCGACCGCGTTGAAGTTCATGATCTTGATCGGCGAGTTGTCGTCGTTGATCGGATAGTCGGCCGGCCGCTGCCGGCGGTTTGGACTTTGGCTTGCGTCTCCAAACTGCCGCGCTTCCCAATCGCGCCCATTGCTCGGGAAACTGCGCGGATCCACCCAGTCGCCTTGCTCCATGCAGACGATGTGCATCTTTGTCTCGGCCAAACTCCAGGCAACTGCCGCCCCTGATGCGCCGGAGCCGATGATCAGGACATCGACCGTGTCAGTCATGTGGACACCCCCTGCGTCATGCTCATCCCTTCAATCCCCCGCTCGCGATGCCATCAACGAAGGCGCGCTGGACGAACAGGAACAGGATGGCGGGCGGCAGGGTCGAAAGCGTCGCCACCGCCATGATCTGCTGCCACGAGGTGGAATAATCGCCGGTGAAGGAACCCAGCCCGACTGAAGCAACCCAGTAGATGCTGTTGGAAATGAAGGTGCGGGCAAAGAGATACTCATCCCACGCGGAGATGAAGGCGAACACCGTGGTGGCCGCGATGCCCGGCAGCGCGAGCGGCACGGCGATGCGGACGAATGCACCGATGCGCGAGCAGCCGTCGACCAGCGCGGCGCTTTCGAGATCGACGGGAACGCTCTGGAAGGCGGATTTCATCAGCCACGCCGACACCGGCGCGGCCCAGGCGACATTGGCGACGATGAGGGCGGTATAGGTGTCCAGCAAGCCAAGTTCGCGGAACATAACGAAGTAGGGCACCAGCAGCAGCGCCGGCGGCATCATCTGCGTAACCACGATCAGCAGCGCCGTGAGAGACACCACGCGGCCAGTCTGGCGGGCGAGCGCATAGGCGGTCACAGCGGCGATCGGCAGCACGATCAGCGTTGCGGCGCTGGCGATGAACGCAGTGTTCAACAGCCAGCGCACCACATCGGTCTTCCACAGCACCGCGAACAGAAGGCCCGGCGCGAGGTCCGTGGGCAGCAGGTGGGGCGGATAGGCGAAGACCGAGCCTTCCTCGCGCAGCGCTGTCGTCACCATCCAGTAGAACGGGAACAGGACGACGGCCGCGACAACGAAGGCCACGACGCTCCAGCGCCAGGAACGCGCGGCGCTAATCATTGCGGTCCCGGTTCACTCGCAGATAGAGCGCAGTGAAGACGATCGACAGGCCAAGGATGACGGTGCCGATGGCGGAGGCACGTTCCAGGCGGAAGTTGCGGAAACCTTCGAGGAAGGTTTGCACGACGAGCGTCTCGGTGGCACCGGCGGGACCGCCGCCGGTTAGTACGAAGATGATCGTGAAAGCGCGGCCGAAGGCCCAGATGCCGAGCAACAGGACCAACGCTACAGTGGTCGCGCGGATCGCCGGGAAGGTGATGAACCGGAATGCCTGCAGCGAGCCGGCGCCGTCGATCACAGACGCCTCATACAGGTCGGGTGGGATTGCCTTCAGCGCGGCGAGCAGCGTGACCATGGCGAGCGGGAACAGCCGCCACACCTGCGCGATCCCAACGCTCCAGATGGCCACGTCGGGATCAGTCAGGAAGCCGATCTGGTGACTGGCCAGGCCGGAGCGCTCCAGCACGTAGTTCACCGCACCGAACTGGTAGTCGAGCAGCCAGCCCCAGACGACGGCGACAACCACCAGCGGCATCGTCCAGGGGATCAAGAGCATGCTGCCAATGAGCGCTGAGCCGGGAAAGCGGCGATTGAGCAGCAGTGCCGCGGCGAGCCCGCAGACGTAGGTGGCGAACACACTCGACACGGTGAAGACGACGGTGACCCAGAGTGAGTCGTGAAACCGGCTGTCCCGCAGCAGTGAGGCATAATGTTCGGCGCCGACGAAGTGGCCGCCGGTCATCAGCGTGCCTTCAGCCTGGAAGCTTCCCCAAATGCTGAAGCCGATCGGCGCCAGGTAAAAACCAACGAGGCAGACGATGATCGGCAGCAGGACTGCGGTCGCTGGTACGCGCACGTGGCGTCGGGTGCCGTTGCTCGCGCGCGCCGCTGCAGGCCGCAGCGGAGGGTGAAAGGCGGAGGCGCCTGCTCTCACTTACCCAAGTTCGCTTCCAGCGTTCGTTGCAGGTCATCCATGGCGGGCGGCACCGGTTTGTCGCGATAGAGCACCAGTTCAAGCTCGTCCGCGATCACCTTCATCTGGCTGAACGCCTTGGAGCCTAGGCCCGGCGGCAGGAAGGAGACGGACGACGCGGCAGCGTCAACGAATGCGCGATACCACGGCGTCTCCTGGTAGAGCGCGTCAGGCACCATGGATGGCAGCGCCGGCACCACGCGCTCGATCTCCGCGACCGTCGCCTGGCTCTCGGGCGTCAGCATGTGCATCAGCCAGGCCGTGGTGGCAGCGTTGTTCTTGCCCTTGGCGGTGACGCCGTACCAAGTGGTGCCGCGCATCACAACGCCGCTCGGCAGCGGGCTGGGCACTGCATTCAAGTTGGGCTTGGTTTCGGGGGCCGCGGCGCCGATCGCGAACGAGCCGTTGATGGTAAGCGCCACCTTGCCGTCGAACACCAGCTTGTTCGCCGCCACGCCATCGAGACCGCGCGGCACGCAGTTGGCGTCCCACAGCCGCTTCACCATCTTCACGCCTTCGATCACCTGGGGACTGTTGGCATTGGCCTTGCCCTGCGGCGTGGTGAAGTGGCTCCCGAACCCAAGCACGAAGGGGACGATAGACACCATCATGCCGCTGACGTCGCCGGACTTGCTGGCCATGGTGTAGCCGAAGACGCCTTTCTCGCGGCTGGTGGTGCGCTTAGCGAATTCCTCGAGCTGCTCGGCGTTTTTCGGCGGGCCGTCGATGCCGGCACCGGCAAGCAGCGCCTTGTTGTAGATCAGGGCGCGCGGGTTGCACTGGTAGACAACGCCATACGTCTTGCCGTCGCGGCTCGCGTCCTTGGCAGCGGGAACGAATTTCGCGGTGTCGACCTGCGCCTGGGCAAGTGCATCGTCGAGCGGGATAAGGAATCCGCGCTCCATGTAGAGCGCAACTTGTGCGTCCTCGATGCGAAAAATATCGGGCGGCGTGCCGGCGGTGAGCTGGGTGAAGATCTGGTCGGCGTAGCCGCTCGCCGGGATCGGGATCTCGCGGACCGTGACGTTCGGATATTTCTTCACGAATGACTGCGTGATCTTGCGGAGCACGCTGCCGGTGTGCGGCAGCGTCCACTCGAACGTCGCGAAGGCGATCTCGCCGGAGATGCCTTGCGCGATCGCCGGCATGGCGAGCCCCGAAGCGGCCGCGACCGCAGAGGATTTGAGAAGCGCGCGCCGCGTCAGGGATTTGCGGAGCATACGCGCGGCGTCCGCGTTCCGGCTGTGCATTTGGCGTCTCCTGCGTTTCTGTTTGGTCGCCCTTTGGCGCGAACCGATCACCTCGCCGTCAGGTTGTCAAGTGATCATACCAGTTGCACGAGGCCCGATCATTGCGCGGCATGCCTGCGCACCGCGTCCTCATTGACATCCATGCCCCAGCCGGGTCCGGTGGGGATGATCATCTCGCCGTCCTCGAATGTCACCGCGGTGGTGAACAGTTCGTCACGCCAAGGGGCGCTGTCGATGTCGATCTCCATCACCTTGATGTTCGGCACCACGGCGCAGAAATGCGCCGAGATCGCGGTGGAGAGGTGGCCGTGATAATTGTGCGGCGCGCAGCTCAGCTCGAAGCTTTCTACCATCGACGCGATCTTCAGCGACTCCGACCAGCCGTTCCACAAGAGATCGATGATGGCGAAATCGGCGGCCTTCTGTTCCAGGAACGGGCGGAAGTTGCGCCGCCCCGTGATCGAACTCCAGCGATGCTATCGGCACCGGTGACTTCTGCCTGATGTCGGCGAGCGACGGCGCGTCCCACATGTCCATCTCCAGCCAGGTCATGTCGAACTGCTCGATGGCGCGCGCGATGCGGATATAGCCCTCGGACTTGAAGTGATAGTTGCAGTCGAGATGCAGGTTCATGCCGGGTCCCGCGCCCGCGCGGAACGCGCCGAGCGTGGCGACGATACCTGCAAGCGTCTGGCGCTCCAGGTTCAGCGCCGCATGGCCGGGCTGGCCGCCATAGCCCTGCATCTGGCGCGTCAGTCGGCCGTCGATCAAATGAAAGCAGTTGGTCTTGAGCCCTTTGAACCCCTTTGCCCTCACCTCGGCGCCGAGCGCGCTGATGTCGTCAGGCGTGTGGATTTCAGGCGTGCCGAACCGGCCGCCCATCGTCATCCGGTAGGAGCCGCAGTGCGACCAATAGACCGGCACGCTCGTGCGCACCGGGCCGCCGAACAGCGCATAGACGGGAACACCGAGTGCCTTCGCCCGGATGTCCCACAGCGCCATCTCGATCGCCGCGTTGGCGCGCTGGTTCATCCCGCCGGGCGCCTGCACGGTCTGCTGGTAGAGCTGCGTCGCGATCTTCTGCACCGGCAGCGGATCCTTGCCGACGAGCTGGGCTGCGTTGGCATGGATGACAGCACGCAGCGCCTTGCTGCCGCTCCCTTCGTTGAACTCGGCCCAACCAACCAGTCCCTCATCGGTGCTGATCTTAAGGAACGAGAATTGCCCGGTGCCAGAGGCGGCGTGCAAATCTTCGATGGCGGTGATCTTCATGGGCGGCGTTTCCCGTTGCGCAACGTGTGATCACTACATCAGGGTCACGCGACGTCAACTGGTATGATATCTTGACGATAGAGCCGGCGCATGTTTCAGTCGGCAGCTTGGGACAATGCAGTGGATGACGCAGGCACGACCGTGACTGGCGAAACGGAAACGATCATCCGGCGCAAGCTGTCCCACGAGGTGCTCGACCGGTTGGTCGCCGCGATCCAGCGCAACGATCTCCCGCCTGGCGCGAAGCTTCCCTCGGAACGCGAGCTGATGACGCGCTATGGCGTCGGCCGCCCCGCCATCCGCGAGGCGTTGCAGGCACTGAACCAGATGGGCCTGGTGCGCATCGCCCATGGCGAACGGTCGCGCATCATCCTACCGACGCCCAACGGCATCATCGACCAGATCTCGGCGGCAATGTTGCAACTGCTGGCCATCAATCCGCGCGGGCTGGAGGACCTCAAACAGGCGCGGCTCATGTGCGAGGTGGGGCTGGCCCGGATTGCCGCTTCACGACCGGACCGCGCGGGGCTCAAACAGCTGGAAGCGGCGGTGGCAGCGAGCGAAGCGGCGGTAGGCAACCGGGACCTCTTCATCGCCGCCGATATGGCCTTTCACGGGGCCATCGCCGCGATGTCGGGCAATGCGCTGATCGCAGCCTTCATGAGCGGGATGCTCACCTGGCTGACCCGCTTCCGGCGCGACATGGTATCCGTGCGGGGCGCCGACCGGCTGACAATTTCGGAGCATCAACGCATCGTCCAGGCGATCGCCGCCGGCAAGCCGGACGACGCCGCGCGGGCGATGACCGAGCACCTTACGCGGGCTAACGCGCAGTATGCGGTATTGATACGGCGTGGCGCGGCCGCAAGCCAGCCGCGTCCGTCGAAACGGCGCAAGTGAGGTTGAGGAAGACCGGCGATCTTGAATGGTGTCCCCGATACTGAATGATCATGTGAGCGACCCGTTGACCGTCCCTAAAAGTATCTGATGAGCCCTGGCGGTGAGTGGCGCCTGGGGCAGCTGGCCTGGCATCAGGTGCCGAGCCAGTGACGCCGTAGGCGTGTGGCGTCGTCTCGGCCACGGCGACAACGGCGGACGCTCTCTAGGGAGCCGGGCGCGGACGATCAGATGGTTTGGCGGTGATAATCACCCGCTCGAAATCCTGCACGCCGGCGTACTCAACGAGCGTGTCCACGACCTCCATATAGGGCCGGATCAGATTAACCCAATAGAAGGGAGGATGAGGAGGGAGGCTGCGGGTGACTTTTGGAAGCGTCATCACGTCAATTACTGCAATCTTCCCAGTCAGCGAATTGATGTCATCGAGCACCGCTCCTCTAAATCTCGGCTCGACAACGTCCAGAACATCAAGGCACGTTACCAGGTCGTGGCGTTTTGTTGGCCTAGCTTGAAATTTCCCGACCGCAGGGTCGTATCCAGATATGACGGCAAAAAGTCCCATTGGCCGAACCTGTTCAATAAAGCCGCCTTTACCACAGCCATAGTCCAGCCAACTCTCCACGCCGACCTGGGTGGCTAGCCGATGCATTGCACCGTGCAGATATAGGTGGCGATGCTGCCCGTAGCCGTCTGACTGGGAGTGTGCTTGGCGCTGACGGCGCAGGTGGGCGAGAGAAAACGTCGGTGACATGGGAACCCGAGGCCGATTTACTCAAGCGAACAATTCCCATGGATCGCCGGAGGCGCGAGGTAACGAGTTGTTCCACAAAGTTGCCAAATGTAAAAATCTGTTAGGACCGCGGCGGTTTATTGGTTGGAGGTCCGGTGCCGGTCGGTTCGTTCTGGAGGGCTCGCGCAAATGTGCCGCCGTGATCGGGAAGCCGTATGCTGCTGAGAGGGGCCGGACCGCCAAAAAGCTATTCGCCTCGTATCGCCAGCAACATCAGCTCGTCTACAGGATCATGGTACGCCTCGCGTATCCGCCTGATGGGCCGTTTGCGCGAACGCTCTGACCCTTCGTAAGGGGAAGTTGTGGGCGCCCGATCAAGGGCCAAAGCTGGAAAAGCGGGAACGAGATAATCTCGACTTCGATTTTAGGCGCTATCAAAGCGATGTGCGGACGGGCGGGCCTATGGGCAGCCTTCGAATTGGGCGCCAGAGCTTACATCCGCACGGGATCACGATACCCGTGGAGGAGCTAAAGCATTGGCTAAAATCATACACATCCGTACACAGCGCGAACACCCCAATGGAACCATTGGTACCGCAGCAAAGCTTGCTTAGCGATGCAGCGGGTGTGCATGACGACTTACTCCAATCGGCGGACGACGCCACGGATGTCACCCGCACACCGCATCGCGCGACAGAATGCGAATGCTCTTTCTCCCGCCTGGAGTGTTTAAGCCGTCTCAACAAGCGGCTGACGCAATCTCCTCGATGGGTGAATGGCGATAAACTGGCGGATTGGTGGGCGCGTCAAAGAGGAGCCGCGACGGGCGACGAACGAAAACAATTTTACGACGAAGCCTGCCGCAGCATCTTCCGTGGAGTGCTCGCCGGCGAATTCATGGGGAACGGTGGACGTCCCCACTTTGTGAGGCAGGGATCGGTGGAGCGAGTACTGCCGGCGGGACCGAACATAGTGGATGGAACTTGGTTCAGCGGCGAGGGAAACGTAGATGCACTACGCGAGCTCGTAAAAGTACTTTGGTTGCCGGCCGCTGCGGTGAAGGTATGGCTTTCGACATACCGCATGGACTCGTCGCTATGGCCAATTATCGATAGCAAATCGGCAATCAATCAAGCCACTACCAAAGTCGCTGCGACGATCGCTGCCCAAACTCGCTGGCAGAAGTGGCTTGAACAGCAAATGCGTGACAATCCGACGCAGCCGCGATCCAAGGCGATGACGCGAAAGGAAGGCTCAGCAGCGGGGCTTCCCTACGTGAGTGATCGAGGATTTGCAGCAGCATGGGGGGCGGCAGCCGTGGCGGCGCGGCCGTCGCTACGGCTGAAGCCAGGGCGCCGACGATCGTTTGGCTCGGATACCTCTCGCCAGGAGGCGCAGTGATTCCCGGAAATGTGTAGTTCTGGCCTTAAATTTAATCGCAACGCCAGAAATCACAGCGGCAATTTAATTGTGACGGCTATTACGGCTTCGTCTCATAGGCCAAATCCCTTCGAGCACACCACCCGAATACAGCCGGATCCCCGAAGCTTGTCGCCGCTACGGCTTGTCGCGCACAAGGCTCTATCTACTTGCCGGAGAGGGTTTGATCCGCTTCGTCAAGGTCGGTAGCACGACCTTAGTCGAGCTTGAGACTGTACGCGCCTACTTAGCGAGCAGCCCCTCGGCACAAATTCGTATCCAAAGAGCCGCATAACCCGAAACCGCCCCGAGCACAGAGCACCCGGAGCGGCGGTTCGTGTATTCGCAAGTTGGCACGAGCGATATTGCACGATCGGCACTCAGGTTCAAGCGCTGCGTGGGCTTGGAGCCTCACACTGTCAGTCATCACGATCAGAACGTCACTCGGTCCTCGGCTACTGTCTCCCCCGCCGATGGTCCGCCTGAGTCTACGCGTCGCGAGCTTGATACCCTACTTTGTACTCACGATCGCCATGCAAACGCGGCTCACTCCTGATCTGGCCACGCGACGGGCAGCACCCCGTGCCACCGCCACGCGAGGCAATGCAATGAGCGCGGCGCTTGCTGAGCAACTCGCGCGGGCTGTCGCGCTCGGGTTACACCCCGTCCTATTGGCGCTGGTGTTGCGCAAGGCAAGAAAGGTGGACCAGTGACCGCCGGCGATACGATTCTGACGATCTGCTGGTTCCCAACCGGCATGCCGGACGGACCTTCAATCGGCGATCCGGAGCGAACGAACTGGAGCAATTTCGTTGACGTGTTCTGGTGGCGCAGGGAAGGCGACAAGGACGGCCCAAACTTCATACCGGCCAGGTTCGTACTGGAGCCCGACGGTCGGCATGTGCGGCGCCTGAAACGTAACCTATTGGCACGTACGGCGGTGGCACTCGACTGCGAGACAAACAAGACGACAGGTGAGATTCCACCGCCGCTTAAAGAGGCAGCGGCGCGAGTTCAGGACCGCGATTGGGCGGCCATTATTTATACGTCGCACAATCATCGCTCGGAAGCGCCGCGCTACCGCATCGTGCTGCCGTTGTCGGAGGAGATTAATCACAGCTTGCCTGCGCCAGAGATTGTTGGCGCGTCTCTCGGGCTCGTAGGCGTGCTGGATTAAGATGGGCGCAGCAAGCCTTTTCTACCTCCCCAGCTGCGAAGTTAATCAGCTCGACCGGCATCATACCGAAATCATTGAGGGCAACGCCATCGACGCTGCATGGATGCGCGAGAAGGCAGGTGCGCTTCTAGCTGAGCGTCAAACGGAGCAGGATCGCAAGGCCGCTGCTGCGCACGCTGAGGCCGCTGCGCGCAGGGAAACGAAAATCGCAGCAGGGTTCGACCCGAGCGACTCGCTGATCGAGAAGCTTCGACCGCACTTCGATCTAGAGCACGTGCTGCTGTCGCACGGATATGACAAGCTGAATACCGCTATGGGTCCCCCAGGTTTCGACACGCAATTCGGAGTCAGGCTCCCATGGCGCCGACATCAAAAGCTACGGTGACATCGATCGCATTTATTCGCACAACGCCAACGATCCGCTGCACTGTGATAAGCTCCCCGACTGGTGCGGCGTCACCGCGGTGGACGCAATTGATGCAACCATCGTTCTCGATTTCGGCGGAGACCGCATCCGGGCACTTCGGGAACTAGCTGAGCGATTCGGCCTGAATAAGCCGGCAGAGCGCAGAGCCATGGCGGCACTCCTCTTCCGCATGATCCGGCGGCAAGCCACGCAAGAGGAGATCGAGACCGCGGCGTTTGCCGAGGGTGCGCGTCTTGGGCTGTCCAACGCAGAAGTGTGCCATGTCGCCAACTGGGTCGCGACGCAGGACGCCGCATGATGGACGGAACTTTTCCGGACATGTACGCGGCGAAAGCGCGTGCCGCCGGGGCCAGCAAGCGCCTTATTCTCGCGCCCGCTGCCCCGTTGGACAGCGCAAAGCAAATGCTCGCCAGGAGATACAGGACCGAGACAGGAAGAACGCTGCACCATCAGCAGAGCACGTTCTACACGTGGTCAGGAAGTCATTACCGTGAGACCGACCGTGAGGAGATTCGCAGCGCCATATGGCAGTTCCTCGACGACGCGCTGAAGCTTAATAATGATCAGCCGGTTCCGTTTTGCCCTACACGAGCAAAGGTCGCCGATGTGCTGGAGGCCCTGGCCGCGGAGGTCCAGCTGCCTGGCGTAGTTCGCGCTCCAGCGTGGCTCGGTGCCAATCAGCATTTTGCTGCTGCCGTGGACATACTAGCATGCTCAAATGGTCTTCTTCACCTCCCGACTCGCAAGCTGCTGCAGCATACAGCAGCATTCTTTAACGCCAATGCGGTCGGATACCCTTACGATCCAGACGCATCGGAACCTCGCGGGTGGTTGGTCTTCCTCAAGTCAATCTGGCCAGATGACCAGCAGTCGATCGACACTCTGCAGGAAGTTTTCGGGCTCCTGCTCACCTCGGATACGACGCACCAAAAGGCAATTCTTGTCGTCGGGCCGAAACGCTGCGGCAAAGGCACTATCGCGCGCATCCTTACGGCCGTGCTTGGGCAGGAGAATGTCGCAGGACCCACACTCAATAGTCTGTCCACAAATTTTGGATTGAGCGCGTTAATAGGCAAACAACTAGCGATTATCTCTGATGCCCGACTGAGCGGCCGTGCGGATGCTCATATCATCGCTGAGAGGCTGCTTTCGATTACAGGGGAGGACTCACTGACGATCGACCGTAAGTTCAAGGCTGCATGGACGGGGCGCTTGCCAACGCGGTTCGTAATACTCAGCAACGAACTGCCGCGCCTTACCGATGTCAGCGGAGCGCTGGCGTCCCGTTTCATCGTGCTCAAGCTCGTCACTTCGTTCTATGGGAAAGAAGATACAGGATTGACCGGTAAGCTGTTATCAGAATTGCCAGGCATCCTACGTTGGGCGATCGCCGGCCGTGAACGCCTCGTTCAGCGAGGATACTTCGTACAACCAGAATCTGCGTTGTCCGCCGTTCAGGATCTGGAGGATCTTGCCAGTCCCGTCGGCGCCTTCATCCGGGAACGGTGTAAGATCGGAACACAGTTTCAGGTGAAGTGCGACGATCTGTTCACTGGCTGGGTTGTCTGGTGTCGTGGCACTAATCGGGATCATCCTGGGACCACACAGATGTTTGGTCGGGATCTGGCTGCTGCGCTACCGGATGTGACCACCAAGCAAGAGCGGGATGGTATAGATCGCACCCGATACTACCACGGAATCACATTATTGGATCAATGAGCGTGGCGTGTTGTCACGCGATGTCACGCGAACCAGCCCATTGTTTACTAAACCTATTACCTTCCTACGCGTACAATATAAAATCACGCGTGACATCGCGTGACAACTGTTCGTTCTATTGCGGTGCCTTCCAGCGCCCGGACCCCAAGCTCCAAACGTTGCAATTGATAGTTAATCAGGAAAATCGTAGATACAGCTCATGCGAGGCGGTAAACGAGAAGGCGCGGGCCGACCGATCGGCGCAAAGAATAAACGGACAGCGGCGGTTGAGCAGGCGATGCAGGTCGTGGCCGAGAAGTTGAAAGAAGCCGTACCCGACGCGTTTGGAGGTGATGGTGTCTGCTTTATGCAGTCCGTGTCCAGAGACCCAGCATTTCCAGTGGAGCTGCGCCTTGATGCGGCGGCCAAGGCCGCGCGCTTTGAGCGCCCGGCGCTGGCTGCGACGCTGACACGGGACATGACACCTGCTGCAACACCAGAGGTGCGAGACGCCCGCATCCGCGAGCTACTGCTGAAGGGTTTGGGGAATGTTGCGGCTATCGGTGGCTGACATCGAAAACGCACTCGCGGGACTTTCACCGGACGAACGGGCTGTGTTGTTGGGGCTACTTGAGACCCGCGAAAAGCTAAAAACCGAGCCTCCTCCCGAACCGCGCCCGTCCATCGAGGAAATGGTTGAGCAGGTTCGGCAAGAGGCAGCGGCGCGGTCTGCTGATCGAGAGGTTTGGCTTGCCGCCGACGAGGCTCATCGCCGATCACACGACGCGCACTACGCGAGATTGTCGCAAGCCCGAACCGCGCATCCTTGCGATGACATTGAAGCTTTTTTGCGGAGAGTGTCGGAGACAATGAGCGAGGCTGACGCCCTCGCGCGGGCTGATGGATTTCCGCCGGCATCGGAAGTAGTGCCGCCTGCGCCGAGTAAGTCTGTAGCTCCTCGTGATGGCGTTGACGCTGAAAGATTGCCAACCGCCACGCGGCGCGATGTCGAGCACGCCCGAGCCATGAGATCTTGGTCGCCGGGCGCAGTCTCTTGCGAGTCCGAGGACGTGGTGGTGCCGAGGGGCAACGTGCGCGTCGTCCGTAAGCGTCCGCCCACGGCATCGCGATGCTATGCGGCGAGCCTTTGATCGAGTTCTGAGGCGGACGCCCTCGAGGTTCCAGGGCAGAAGCTCAGCGATGCGGTTGACGGGATGATCGGCGATCTGCTCAATCAAATGCCGCAGATAAGCCTCAGGATCGAGACTGTTGGCCTTGGCAGTTTCGATCAGGCTGTAGATCGCCGCTGCGCGCAGCCCACCTGCATCCGAACCAGCGAAGGTCCAGTTGCGACGCCCGAGGGCAATCGGACGCATGGCGCGTTCTGCGGCTGAATTGTCGATGCAGGCGCGTCCATCACGCAAGACGAGCGTCAGTGCGTTCCAGCGCTTCAGGCTGTAGCGGATCGCCTTCGCCATATCACTGCGGCCGGAGATACGCGTGAGGCTCGCCTCAAGCCATGCATGCATGTCCGCCATCAGCGGTGCGAGGTGTTGCGTGCGCACCCGCAGGCGCTGCTCGGGTGCCTGCCCTCGAATGATCTCCTCGATCTTGTAAAAGGCGGCGATCCGCTCCAGTGCCTCGCGGCTCAACGCAGACTTGGTCTTCTCATGGGCATCCCAGAACTTGCGCCGTGCATGCGCCATGCAGGCGGCCTCGACGACCTCACCGCCCCGATAGATCTCATAGCCATCGGCCTGCAGAATACCCTTGAAGCCGCGCAGATGTTCCTGTGGATGCACTCCCTTCCGATCCGGCGAGTAGCGGTAGAGGATCGCCGGCGGGTCAGCGCAGCCGTATGGACTTCCAGCGCGGACGTAGGTCCACAATCGGGCTTTGCGTGTGCGACCAAGACCCGGTTCCAGCACCGGCACCTCGGTATCGTCGCCGTGAACCCGCTCTCCGGCCATGACGTAGCGCGACAACGCATCGATCAGTGGCCGCACCAGTCCCGCAACCTGGCCGACCATATCGGCCAGCGTCGAACGACTGAGGTCGATGTCTTCGCGGGCGTAGATCTCCGCCTGGCGATGGAGCGGCAAGTGGTCGCAATACTTCGCCACCAGCACATGCGCCAGCAGACCCGCGCCGGCGCGGCCGCGGCGGATCGGCAGACTGGGAGCCGGCGCCTGGACAATCGTCTCACACACCCGGCACGACAGCTTTGGACGGACATGGCGGATGACGCGGAACGAGCCGGGCACATAGTCCAGGATCTCGGTGATGTCCTCGCCGAAGGGGCGCAGCGCGCCGCCACAGCCCGGACAGGCACAGGGGGCGGGATGCTCGACGATGTCGCGTGGCAGAGCCTCTGGCAGCGGCCGGCGGGCTGGTTTGCGCGCCGGTATCTCGGCCGGCTCATCAGCGGGATCGTTGGCCGGCGTGATCTCTCCCAGCATCTCGTCGATATCAGCCAGCGTCAGCTCCAGCTGCTCGACCTGATCACGCAGCTTCTCTGATGATCGACCGAACGTCATGCGCTGCAACCGAGCCAGCCGCGACTTCAGTGCCTCGATCTCGAAGCGCTGCTCGATGAGCCCGGCTCTGGCTGCTGCGAGTTCCGCTTCCTGTGCGTGGCGTTGTGCCCTGATCTCCGCCAGCTCCGCAGTCTGCGCCAGCAACATCGCCTTCAGGCCGGCAATATCGTCAGGCAGTGCGGACCCAGCATCACTATCCGGCATGGCCGCAGGATCACTGACGCGTCCGCGTCGCCTCAAGCAAAAACCTGTGCCGTCCGTCGTCCTTCAGCCAACCATCTCTGGCTGCCAGGTGCGCACAGGCATCCGCCAATCGATCCCTTCCGTCAGCATCGACAGCTGCGCCGGTGTCAACGATACCGCGCCTTCCTTCGCCTGCGGCCACACGAATTTGCCGCGCTCCAGCCGCTTGGCGTACAGCACCAGGCCTTGGCCATCCCAGAACAAAATCTTCATCAAATGACCGCGGCGACCGCGAAAAACGAACAGCTGTCCGCTGAACGGATCCAGTGCCAAGTTCTGCTGCACCATGGCAGCAAGACCATCGAACCCGCGTCGCATATCCGTCACCCCGGCTGCCAGCCAGATGCGGACCCCGGGCGGCGGTGTGATCATCCCCGCAGAGCCGAGATCACCCGGCGCAACGTCACCAGAACTCACGCCGTCATCCACACGCACTCGGCTGCCGTCGCCAAGTTCGATCTCGATGCGACCCATAGCAACAGCAACCGCTCGCGTCGGCGATGCAGGTGGCGCCGATATCGCCGGCAACACCGGCCGCTCTGTCTACCGGCATGAACATCGGCACCCGCGGTCGCGTCAGCCCGCCCTCGCGAACCTGACGGCGCCATGTGAATAGAAGACCAGGATATACGTCATGCAGAGCAGCAACCTGCTTCACGCACGCGCCAGGCTCCTCCGTCTCCGAAACAATCCGCAGCTTGTCCTCGACGCTCCAGCGACGACGCCGTTCCCGACCAGTCAGGATCTCAACATGTCCGTTTGACATCGACCTTACAGCGCACCTTAACGCCGACCTTAAGGTCACACCCCTGACACAACAGCGTCCCAACCAACAGGCGTGTCAGACCGGACGCATACCTCATAGGCGCGATTGCCAGAACTTCGCATTGGGCTGCAAGCCGTGGGGAGGCGATAATGAGCGACATTGTGCTTGAACTAGGTGGCCCAGTGCCTGTGCCTGGATCGTGTGAGGAGCTGGACCTTTCGTGCCGCCCGACCGGCAAGGTTTTTCAGTTCCGCAATGGCGCGTCCCTGCCGATGCAACCGCGACATCGGTCATGGCGGCTTATATAACCTCGTCGCTCGGCGTGCTCGATCTTCTGCGGGAATTACGGAACTTGCTTCGACATTTTGGGCAGACCCTCATCAATATCCGGCAAGAAATCGCCTTAACAGGCGGGACCTTCTAACGAGTAACGATCAGCCGCTCAGCCAGTCTTATCACCTCGGTGATCCCGAACGGTTTGCGCATAAAAGCCGTGTAGCCGCTGCAACGTTCGGCAACCATTTCCTCTGACAGAGAGCTCATGAGCACGACAGGAATGCCCCGCAACGACGCGTCACCGTTCATACGACTTAGCAGTTCAGCCCCGTTCATTACCGGCATCATGTAGTCGAGGAAGACCAAATCGGGTCGCTCCCGGACGATCATCTCCAGTCCCTGCTCGCCATTCACGGCGATCAGGATTCGGTGCCCCTCGTCCTCAAGGACCGCGTCGATCAGATCTGCGACGCCGAATTCGTCCTCCACCACGAGCACGGTTGCCATTTGCTATCGGCTCCGCCTCGACCGCGGCCGCTTATCTGCCGATGGCTCACCCTCCCCTTGGTGAGAGTAGGCCGTCATGATCTGTTCCGCGCTATCTGAGCTGGGCTCAATGAGCAATCCCTGGCTACTTGTAGTGTATTCATGCAACGTCAGGTCAAAATCGCTGTCCCGCACCTTGAGCAGGGACAGTAGGCGATACAGCCGGGAACCGACCTCGACGAAGCGTAGAAGGATCAGGTTTTCGGCCAAGCTCGACAGATCCCCTATCGGGGAGCGGATAACTGGTCCCATAAGGTCGGGGACTTCCAAAGTGTAGAGAGTTGTGACGCCGCGCACGCGCATTTCGTTCATCAGCGCGGTAAGAAAGTTTCCAAGTCGGCCAGGTTCGGCACCCGCCGCCATCAACATGGCCCCAGCCCCATCAATGAACAGACGTCGGACCCCGCGCGACTGCACCGTCCGCAACAAGCGCTCGCCATGGGCATCGAGAAGGTCGTCCGTAGGAGGCTGCCACCGGACTTGTACAATGCCCTTATCAAGCAGGCCGCTCAGTGATGGGCAGACCTGCGCAACTTTGGCATCAAGCCTCGCCGGCGTCTCATAGAAGCCGAACAGCAGGCCGGGCTCTGTCTCGGTACATCGGGACAGGAATTGTAAGCCCAGCGTTGTCTTGCCGGTGCCGGACGGCCCCATAACCATTGACGTGGAGGCTTCCGGCAACCCGCCACCGAGCATGACATCGAGCTGCTCTACCCCGCTCAAGACCCGACCTGTCCCCCCCTGATCGGGACGCGATGGTCGCGCCAAGAGGGCCTCAATCCGAGGATGGACGCTGATGCCGTCGCTGGTGATCTTGAATGCGTGACGACCGCGCAGGAAAGCGCTGCCGCGCAACTTAATGACCTGAAGAAAGCTTTCGGCCGACCATCCGATCAACTGATCAGTCAGCTCGATAATGCCGTCCACCATGGTGTGCTCGGGGGTGACCCTCTCACCGTGGGCACTGGCGAGCATGAACATCGTGCATCCGGTCGCGATGGCGACTGCTTGCAGTTCATGCACAAACTGATTGAAGGCCTGCTCGTCTTTCGACATCCGTTTGGCGGAGACAATGCCATCGAGCACCAGGATAGAGATGTTCTGCCTAGTAATCTCCCGGCGAAGCTGCGCTACAAGCCCCTTGAGCCCGTCGGCTTCCAGAATGCTCAAACCATTTAGATAGCTCAGCTGATCCGGGATCTTCGACTGATCGAAGAACCCCATGACGCTCAGATGTTGCATCATGCGGGCATGATATTCTGCGAGCAGGGTAACATAGAGCGCTCGGCCACCCGACGCGACGTGATGAAAACAGACCTGATTGCCAAACGTTGTTTTACCGGTGCCTGGCGGCCCCTGGATTATGTAAAGGCCGCCTTTAAGGAAGCCGCCGCTCAGAATGATATCGACACCGGGTATTCCGCTGGAGACCCGTTCCAGCCCTGCAGCGTGCGCGTCGCTCATGAACGGCCGGGGTCTATCTGCCGCGGTAGGGTCACAGTAAACATCGAGCCACCTCCTTTTGCATCCTCCACCCTGATCGTGCCTCCCATGACCTCCACGAGCTGGCCCACTACCCACAAACCAACGCCGAAGCCGCTGCGCCGTTCATCCGATCCCACCGCACGCTCAAAGCGCCCGAAGATGCGGGCTTGGTCATCGGCCGAAATGCCGGGACCGTGATCTCGGACAGAAATCCCAACCTCGTCTCCGCGATCCTCGGCACAAATCTCGACAGGTCGTCGGGCACCATATTTGATAGCGTTGGAAACAAGATTGTCGATGATTTGCTCCATGGCTAGTTGATCCCAGGTGCCCGGAATGCTTGCAGGGGCATCGAGCCTAAGCGGAGTGTCAGCATGACGGGCCGCAGCACTGAACGTCCCAATGATCTCTTGCACCAACTCGGACAAATCGAAGGAGGTTGGCTCTAGTCTAAGTTTGCCAGTTGTAATGCGGGATATATCTAGGAGCGTCGCAGACCGCTTGAGATAATGGTTCATCACGTTCCGGACACGCTCCAGACGCTCCTCGATTTGCTCCCGCGAGTAGCGACCATCTCGCAGTCCATTCATCAGCAGATCGATCTGCCCGATCATTGGTGTCATCGGATTGCGCAACTCGTGAGCGGCAACTGCGATAAATGTGTCGCGAGCTGCTACAGCCGCCGTCAACTCCGCATTTTGCTGGCGGAGTTCCTCGACCGTCGTAGGGGCCGTGGCCTGATCCGGCGGATTGCCCTCCACTGCCCTCACCAACCTTGCCTACGCTCAGAGATGCCCAGTCTTGGCATGGCGCCTGAGGCGCTGCAACCAGCCGAGAGAGCGTATGAACCCCACCGCCTTATCCCTCGCTACACGTTCTGACGATCACTCGGCGCGACCATCGCGCGTATCTATTTGCGCGGCTCGCCAGCGTCCGCGGTGCGGTGACCAAGGTTGTGGCCTTCCCGCCGCTGATCGCGGTCATCACCGCCATGGCTCTAATGGACGTGTCCTATCCAATGTGGCTCAGCGACGCGCTCACCCGGTTGGATGCTGGCCCGGACGCGGCGCTATGAGGCGCATCGCCTCATGGCCGATCGCAGAATCGCTTGAGGCTCCTGTCGGCGATCCCAACCATCGCGCCCCGTGCAATGGCCTACGCCTCAGGCGCGTCTCTGTCCGACTAAGCCACATCCGCAGGCAAGACCATCGCTGCGCTAGGTCTCAGTCCCGGCGCCTACGTCTTCACCTTCGGCTCGGGCGCGGATGCGACTTGTTCGCGGTCACCGTCGCTGGCGCTACTACAGTTCCCGAGTTCCCAAGCCATGCTCTTCTGAGCGCTGCCGTCGGAACGGGCATGGTGGTGCTGCGCAGGCGTCGGGCCTGAAAGCGCCTGGCGTCAAGTCACCTGGCGGGTCGAGATGATGCCGAGATCCGGGATTGGCCCTGCCTCGACCGCCTGTTCCGGCCGGTGCCCAAGCAAGCAGCCGCTACAGCCCGCCCACAGCCTCGCGCATGTCGCATCTGCCGCAGCACGGCCGCAACAGTCCTGGCACCGCCGTAGCACGCTGCCAAGGCGGTGATTGGGTAGGCGCGCTCGCCGCTGCCGCGTCGGTCGCTGCAGCCAAATGAATTTAAACAGAGTATTTGGACAATTTGCTCGCCAGCGAATCATCGGCGCTGGGTGCCGTTATCAGCTTGGATTGCCAACTGCTCGATTTCTCCCAATTACCGCTTTCCCTAGAAGGGTTTCTGAATCAAGCGATCATGCGCATCGAGCGCTTCGCCTTTATGGTCGGCGCTCGTCTGGTGGGACCAAAGTCGCCCGAACTCGATGCAACTGGTGCGCCGCTCCCGGCTGCACACGGCAGGTCGTTGCGCGCGACGGACCCGCAGCGCGACATCGCCGCCAACCGGTTGGCGCACGCTGCTGGACTCGATCTCGATACGGCGCGCAGCGCGCTGAACAACGCACCGGGGTGAGTTGGCTGGGAGCAAAGCGCACAAGGTGCCGGGGACTCGAAGCGGAGGTCCTCGCTCAGATGCCGGAGGCGGTGACCGTCTAAGCCGAAAGCCGTGCCGCACCTGGGCTCCGTGGTTTTCCAGGTGCGGCTTCCGGCGTGCGGAGCCTCCCGGTGGAGCTGATGTCCGGAAGCTGAGTTCGGGCTTCCGCCGTACACAGGCATACACCACGCCATGACCGCAGCGACGCCAGCGGTTACTGACTGATGATGCGATCGGCCACCGCCGCCCCGCGCGCTCCGCTCCTTCGCCGGTTCGGTGGTCACTCTTGCGATAGAAAATCAATAACAAAGAACATTGTACGCACGCGCCGCGTTGCTTGCCTCAGGTAGATCCGGAGTACAATCCATGAGAGCACTCACCTGGCATGGCAAAGGTGATATGCGGTGCGAGTTGGTGCCGGATCCAACGATCCAGGATGCTCGTGACGCCATCATCCGCGTCACCGGTTGCGCCATTTGCGGCTCCGACCTGCATATTTACGATGGCGTCATTCCCAGCATGGAGCACGGTGACGTGCTGGGGCACGAGACGATGGGTGAGGTGGTCGAGGTTGGCCGCGGCGTCAGCAAGCTCAAGGCAGGTGATCGCGTCGTTGTTCCATTCGCCATCGCCTGTGGCGAATGCTTCTTCTGCCAGCGTGGCTACTACTCGGGATGTGAGCGTTCCAACCCGAATGCGGCCAAAGCAGCCAAACTTTGGGGGCATTCACCCGCCGGCCTGTTCGGCTATTCGCACCTCTTAGGCGGATTTCCCGGCGGCCAGGCAGAATATTTGCGCGTCCCTTACGCCGATGTGGGTCCGATCAAGGTTCCCGATGGGCTGAGCGATGAACAAGTGCTGTTCCTGTCGGACATCTTCCCCACTGGCTACATGGGCGCCGAGTTCTGCGACATCAAAGGTGGCGAGACTATTGCGGTGTTCGGCTGCGGACCGGTGGCTCAATTCTCGATTCGCAGTGCATTCCTGCTTGGTGCAGAACGGGTTATCGCGATCGACACTGTACCTGAGCGTCTGCAGATGGCATCGGCTGCGGGCGCCATAACCATCGATTTCATGCATGACGATGTTTACGAACGCATCCAAGAGCTGACCTCAGGCCGCGGGGCGGATGCATGTATCGATGCTGTGGGTACGGAACCGCACACCGCAGCGAGTTTCGATTCGATGCTCGACCGCGCCAAGGTGGCGATGTTCCTGGGCACTGATCGTCCGCATGTGCTGCGCCAGGCGATTCATAGCACGCGCAACTTTGGTGTGGTCTCAATCATCGGGGTCTATGGCGGGTTCGTTGACAAGGTTCCGATGGGGAGCGCGATCAATCGCGGCCTGACCTTCAGAATGGCTCAGACCCCGGTGCAGCACTACCTGCCGAAGCTGCTGAAGTTGATTGAGGACGGAAAGATCGATCCCTCTTTCGTCATTACTCACAAGGTCCCTCTGGAGAAAGGGCCGGAGATGTACAAGACGTTCCGCGACAAGCAGGACGGCTGCATCAAGGTGATGATGACCCCCTGAGCCGACGAGGAGAAATGGCGAAAGCTGCCAGACAATTTGCCGTCATCACCGGCGCCTCGACAGGCATCGGATTCGACTTGGCCCGAGAATGCGGCCGAAAACGGCTACGACCTACTGATCGCTGCCGACGAACCGGATATCAATCAAGCGGCAACACGCTTGGGACAACGGTACGGAGGTCAGCGCAGTGCAGGCAGACCTCACCGGCGAGGCTGGCGTCGAGACGCTTTATGCTGCGGCCGGCGGGCGCCCGATCGACGCACTGCTGGCCAATGCCGGGCGTGGATTAAGCCGTGGTTTCCTTGAGCAGGATCCGGTTGAGTGGATTCACGTGGTGAACACCAACATCACCGGTACACTGTTGCTTGTGCAGAAGGTTGGGCGTGACATGCGCCGGGCTGGCAGCGGCCGGATTTTGATCACCGGCTCTCGCATCATCGTTGTCCAGGATGCGCTGTGAAGCGTCTCTGACGAATCGCACGATGCGATGCTGCGGCATTTTTCGTCGCGCTCCAGCCAGCAGATCGAAGTCGCCTCGATCGAACACAGGGTAGAGCCCGGATTCAATCGTGATCTGCCGGCGCCACAGCACGTTGACGCGATTTGCTTCCGGTGATCAAGCGGGCGCCGCCGCCAAATCGCAGATATGACCAGAGCCAGTCGATCATCACGACGATGCGGTTGCGGAAGCCGATCAGGAAGAAGATGTGCGCGGCGCCCCACAACAGCCAGGCGATGAATCCGGTCAGTCGCAGACGGCCGAATTCGATCACCGCGCTGCGGCGCCCAATGGCCGCTAGATTGCCGAAGTCGCTATAACGGAAAGGCTCAGGTTCGCGGCCCTGCACGCGCGCGGCGATGGATTCTGCCACGTACCGACCCTGCGCCTTGGCGACCGGAGCCAGCCCGGGAGCCAAACGACCCGGGGCAATCTGCACGTTGGCCGTATCGCCGATGATGAAGATTTCAGGGTGGCCCGGCAACGTCAGGTGCCCAGTCACCTCGACGCGGCCATGGCTATCCGTCTCCGCCGCGAGCCAGAGTCCCGCGTCTGACGCCTGCACTCCGGCAGCCCAGATCACAGTGTGGGTTTCTAGCCGTTCTTCGCCCACGCGCACGCAGCCCGGCTCGATCGAAGTCACTGGGGCGCCGAGCCGGACCTCGACGCCAAGTCGCTGTAGCGCCCGTAGCGCATAGGCCGACAGATCCTCCGCGAAGGCAGGCAGCAGGCGACGCCCTGCTTCAATAAGGACGATGCGCGCCGAAGGCGGATGGATGCGGCGGAAATCGCGCGCCAGAAGGCGGCGAGCCAACTCGCTGACCGCGCCAGCCATTTCCACGCCGGTCGGGCCGCCCCCGACGATAACGAAGGTCAGCAGACGATTTTGTTCCGCACGATCCATCTCGGTTTCGGCACGTTCAAAGGCCAGCAGAATTCGCCGGCGGATTAAAGTCGCGTCCTCGATAGTCTTCAGGCCAGGTGCGAGCGCGGCCCATTCGTCATGGCCGAAGTAGGAGTGGCGTGCACCGGTGGCGACCACCAGCAGATCGTAGGCGAGTTCGCGCTGGGCGGCGTCCTTGAATCGCACCAGCCGCCGCGTAGTATCGATTTCATATGCCTCGCCCAGCATGATCGTTACCCGCGGCATACGCCGGACGATGGAACGTATCGGCGCTGCGATCTCGGCAGGCGATAGGCCGGCGGTCGCCACCTGGTAAAGCAGCGGCTGGAACAGGTGGTGGTTTCGCTGATCGATGACGGTAATCCGAACCGGCGCTTTGCGTAGCGCCTCCACGACGCTCAACCCACCGAAACCAGCGCCAATGACAACGACATGTGGCAGTCCTTCTGGAAAATCCCCCTGGAGCGCGTTCCTGCGGGCGGGATGCACAGTGACCATGTCGTTGGTTCGCTCGGGCGGCATGGTGGTCAGCTAGTCACCGCTGGCACTGTCCGATAAGCCCGCGGCCCAGTCGCGGCGAGCATGGTCAGCGCCGCCTCGGTTCCATATGCGGCAGATCCGCCCATCCAGTCTCCATCCAGTCCCATTGTCGGCACGCCGGTGAGGACGCTTAGCTTCCGCTGCTCCGCTTCGCTGTTGGCACCCTGCAGGCCGATCAGCAGCTTTGCTAAGCCGGCTCCCATCGGTGTTCCATTTTCAACCTAGGGTACGCTGAGCCTTGCGATTGGGCGAAAGCGGCGCAAACGGCTCAGCGCGGCACAACCCGGAGCCACGCTTCCTGCCAGCTCTGCATGCTACGCAGCGGTAGCAGCAACACCGCCTGCATTGCCGCAAAAAGTGCCGCTGCTGCTTGCGGATATAGCTGCATTGCTCCAGCCAGTGACTCGCTATGCGCCGGCGGATGTGCGTGTTCGGGTGGTGAGGTCTCAGGCGTCCGCGTGTCCGAAGCTGTATCATGTGAAAGGCGCTGGGGCTGTGTGCGCTCGGGCATAGCCCTCCTTTTGACAGATGGCCGTGCCTTCTTGGCCGCAACTCTCCGCTTTGATTTGACAGTACTTCTGCGAACTCACGATCCAGCTCCTTTGCACTCCCGTCCTTAACAAGCTCGATCGCTGAGGGTTGCGTTCTGCCCTGCCTGGCAGCAGTGCGTGGGCGGGGTCCCGGAGCATTTGCTCCGTGACACCATAACGGGTCACGTATGCACTTCATTCGCCACCTGTCCGTAGTTCAACACAGCGACCAGCGTCACACCGCCAATCACGTTTCCAAGGAAGGTCGGCGTGAAGAAGCGCCATAGATACTCAGCGACGCTGGCCTGGTTGGTCACGACGAGGAAACTCGCGTCCACCGAGCCGGCGACGATGTGAGCAAAGCCCGCGACCGAGATCAGCCAGGACAATAGCACGATCACAGCGAAACCTGAACCGCCGGAACCCGGCATCAGCCAAACCAGCAATGCGATCAGCCAACCGGCGAAAATCCCTTTCAGGACGGTGCTTCCGAAGGAAGCCTCGATGGCATGCTGGCTGATGGCAGCGAAGGCTGTCCTGATTTCTGGGGGGAAAAGCCCGGTTCCGGCGAGGACGCTCGCCACCGCCCAGGTGCCAGCGATGTTGGCGATGAGAACCAGGAACCAGAGCCGTATGACGCGGCCGAGGGTTTGGAGGTCGCGATTGTAAAGCAGCGGCAAGATCGAGGTCAGCGTATTCTCGGTGAAGAGCTGTTGCCGCCCAAGCACGACGACGAGGAAGCCGACAGCGTAGCCGGCCTTGCTCACCAGATCGCGCCAGGAAGCATCGGGCAAATGAGCACGAAGCAGGCCTTCGGTGATCAGGGACAGACCCATTGCGAGCCCAGCCGCCAGTCCGGAAAGCATCAGCGCCGACGCCGATCGGCCGAGTTCGTTTTCGCCCTCTGCCCGTATCGTCTCGTGAATGAGGGCCGCGTTCGGGCGACTGTGCGCTTCGATGATCTCCCGCTCGGGCGCGGATACATCCGACATCGCTGAGGCCGCGCTCAGCGCATGGGCCTCGGGTCTGCTTTGGTCTTCATCGGTTGGGTTCACGGAAACATCCTCCGGTTTAATGCAAACTAACGCGGCCAGAACTTGCTGCCGCTCAGCAGAGGAGAGTCGCCGGTGACCTCCGGGGCGGTCGGATGATCCTCATCGCAGTGCAGGGTCAATAACGTGTCACCGATGCACCGAAATTTCAGAGCGGAGGGCTTCAGTTCGTGGAACCTGTCGCGCACCGCGGCTGCCGTCAGGTGGTTCCTTGCCGAGGGCCGGCAACCTTGTCGATCTGTAGAATGAGGTTCCGAAGCCGCTTAGCAGCCAGCTCAATGTCGGCTTTCGACCAGATTATGCCACCCGCTGCAACCGCACGTTCCATCGACATCGGCAGGTAGAAAAAATTGTCTCGCTTGGTTGTATCCCGCCGCGTCTCCATCCCTGACACCATAATGACACGTTGCAGTCCGAGCCACTCTCTTCCGCCACCATCCACAGGATCGCCGGGGAGCCAACGCGTCCGTTTGACTGCTTCGCGGCTTCAAAGATCTCGCGCTCACCCGTGGCAAGCGGCACTTCCTACTCTTGAACCGGCAGCGTTGCCACGTGAGAGGCGGCTGAGACTGAAACGCCATCCTAGAGCGCGGAGGCTCGTTCACCACCCACCCGCAGCTGCAGATCTGTCCGCTACCGGGGTGGAGTGGCGGAGCATTGGGAACGGCAACAGCTTGAGTTCGACTGGGGGCCGTCGCCGAGCAGCCGCGGCGTTGGTCGCCGCGGAAGGTCGCACGCGGCCTACAATGCGCTGGCAGCGAAGCGCGCAACCCGGAACTGAACCGTGCGTTGAGAACCTACCCATGATCCATCCGGCGGAGCGGGGATTTTAAGGAGAATGCTATGGCTGAACTTGATCCCTCCCAAACTCGTGGCAGTCTGATTGCGGCCAGCAAGGTCAATGGCACCACCGTCTATAATACCGCTGGCGAGAAACTCAGCAGTGTCTATGACGTAATGATCGACAAGCGCTCCGGAAAGGCGGCGTACGCCATCATGAGCTTTGGCGGATTTCTCGGTATCGGCGATAGCTATCATCCGCTCCCGTGGCAATCGCTGACCTATGACGAGCGCCAAGGCGGTTATGTGGTCAAAATCGATCGCTCGCGCCTAGAAGGCGCACCGTCATATTCGTCGTCTGATACTGACCGTTGGAGCGATCACACCTATGGCCGCAAGGTCAACGACTATTATGGAGTGACCGGTCCATACTGACCTCAATGGCGACCCGCTCAGGTCGGAGAGCGGGTCCTCATTCAGATTGCCCTCCTCGGCTTGCGGGGGTGAAAGTGTTCTGGATCCCCGATGCGCGGCAAGCGCGTCGGCAATCCTTTTCAACTTAGCGCGCGAGTTGCCGCCGGAGTCCCTCGCCGTCCCGCATGGATTTTGGTGAGTTCGGCCCCGAACAAGAAGATCTGGGCGGAGTAGTAGATCCACATCAGCACCACGATAAGTGTACCAGCCGAGCCATAGCTCGATACTAGGGTGCTGTAGGCTAGGTATAAGCCAATCAGGTATTTCCCGAAGTTGAACAGCAGCGCCGTGACAACTGCGCCGAGCAGCACGTCATGCCAAGATAGGTCAGCATCCGGTAACACCTTGTAAATCGCTGCAAACAAAATCGAGATGAGCGCAAAGGACATCACGAAATGCACCGACTGCAACGCCGCGGCCCCAGCTGGAAGGGAATGCATCGATATAGTCGGCGAACACAGAAATGAGCGTACTGACCACGAGAGAGACTAATAGGAGAAAGCCGAGCGCGGCGACCAGGCCGAAGGCTGACGATGCGGGCCCGGACCAGGCGCGATAATGTGCTACCGCGTGCTTCCGCCTTCCATATTGCATTGAGGGCGGACTGCATCTCGCCAAAAACGCCGGAGGCGGCGATGATCAACGTGACTATGCCGGTGAAGGAGGCGACAATGCTGGTGGACTTGCCCGCTGCTCCTTCCACGGCCTTCTGAACCAATTCCGCCGTTTCTTTGCCCATGAGGCCATTAAGCTGCTCTGCTACCGCGCCACGCGCTGCCTCATCGCCGAAGGCCAGTCCAGCGATGGCCACAACGATGAATAGCACCGGGCCGATAAAACGAGATTGATGCTCCCCGGCTCAGAGCATCGTCTTCGATGAAAGCTTCCACTACCGCCAGTAGATATGCCCAAACTCGGCCGAACATGGATTTCACCACAAAGAAGGCCGTCTAACGCCAGGTTATTCCACTCGGTTCCTCCTACATTTGAATTGGGGAATCAGGCTAGCAGAGGCAGGTGAGCAGCCGACAAGATCAGATGTCCGAGATTTACGCTGGACAGCAGATGGACACGCCCGGTGCCGATGCTGCGGTATGAATTTCGTGCGGCAATGGTGGCGGCGATCGCGCGGTATCCGCGCCGTCAGACAGTTACTACGGTTTGATAATGTCCTCTAGGTAGCCGCAGTCGCAGCAGCGCTCATCGTCCCCTTGTTTATGGTTTTTTTGACGGAGGCATGACAGCTGGGCCACTCTTGCTCCCCGGCATTCCTTGAATGCCCTTCGTATCCTGCTGGGCAGTTGTCGGATTCGTTTGCTGATCGCTGGAAGTGCCAGCGGCGGATAACACCGGACCATTTTTGCCGCCGGGCTGCCCGTGAATGCCGGCCCCAGAGCCTTGCGAGTTGGTGGCGTTTGATTGCGGCGTGGGGTTGTCGGCAAGAACCGGAACCGCGATTAACACCGATGCGAAGATAGCGTTTAAAAGGCGGGGAACCATATCGTTGCCCTCTTGCTGATCGCCGTAAACGGCCAATTCATCCGGGGGTTCCATAGCGTCCCGCGTAGAGCTCACTCGGGTTGACTCACGCGGCTGGGGGCGTGGCTCATTCATTGCAACCCCATCCCTTGAGAGAACCTCGATGCAGTGCAGGATGTCGCCCAGTGCTAACGCCCGTCGCATCTGCATTGCATTCGCCGCGAACGCCTCGCGGAGTTAGGCAGGACCAAACGTCAGGCGGGCTGGCGCAAAGAAGGGGGCGCGCCACTCGTTGCTAATCTCATCTGGCGTGCTGAGGATGTCACACTGACAGGCGAGACCGCAAGTTGAAGGATAGAGATGTCGAAGCGGCGCTTTCGGTACGCCGCATGGAGACGAGCCAGCGATTTCATGGTCTCCGCGGAAGGCCGCGTCCCTCTGGCCCCTCTGACATTTCCTGCTCGTCTGAAAGGGCAGGGTCATCATCCTTGGTTCCCGCTCGCGCCAAATCTGTGGCACTTCGGGTATCACCCTTCTCCGCCGCTTTCGCCTTTTGCCTTGCATCTCGGACGGCGCTCTTATCGGATGGCTGTGGTGGCATTTATTGCCTCTATTCGTCGTATTATTAGGGCGAACGTTTAATAGGCCGACATAATCTTAAGTAAATCGCCTACCTTCCGGTTTGTTTTCCATAATCGCCACAGTTGCCGCGTCGTTCGACCTATCCAGTGTCCCATCGAGCAGCGGTAGCGGTAATTCCGCATGCGGTGTGCTGGCGCGGTCGGCCAGATTCACCAATTCCGTCGTGCCGTCTTGCTTCTCGCCCCGCAGCACCATCTGCAGCGAGCCGTCTGGTAGCGGCCTCTGTAGCGCACTCGCCTCCGACCACGGCGCCCGCAGCCAACTGTCGCGTTCTTCCTCAGTTGTCAGGATCACCGGCATGGCCTGGGGGTGGACGGTCGCGATCTCTGCGTTTGGCTCAGTGGTCAGGAAGCCGAACAGGTCCGTCGTGATCTCTCCCTCTTTCATCTTCCGGATCGAGGTCCAGCGCGCCCAGATGCCAGCGAAACAGGCTAGTGGGCGCTCCTCGTCAAATGCAAACCAGATGGGCTGCTTCGACCCGCCAGGACTTAGCTCGTTCTACGAGAAGCTGGTGAAGGGAACGAGGCAGCGGTTCTCCGGTCCCAGCCATCGCCGCCAATGAGGAGATTTGACGTTGCGAATGTTAGTGACACCGGGATCTGTCTTCCTCCCCTTCAGCGTGAAGATCGGTGATGGCATGCCCCACCTCGCCAGCACCAATTCACGCTCATTTGCGGCCTCCCGAACGATCGGAGCGCCGTAATCGGGGAAGATTCCCGGCAGTGGGGGCATGTTACCCGTGCGGTCGTTCATTGCCCTCGTGAGCGCGCGGATCGCAGCCTGGCTCCTGGTCATGCTGTATAAATTGCACATGCGAAGAGCCTACCCGATTGCGGATGTTCTGCCGACAGCGGTAGGGGCAAGCGGGTTTTTTTACCGCCGTTGAGATGATGCTCGCATGCAGTTCTGTTTCAGCGGGCCAAAACGCGTTGGGAGGACGTTCAAGGCGCTGCTTTGGCGCTCGTGGCGGGTGGCGCGGCCGCTTGGCCGCGTCTCGCGTGCGTTCATTGCCTGCAACTTGGCGGAACTGGTCTAACCAGCGCCCCTGGCCACATGGTAATGGCCTTTATCGACGCCATGGCACAGTTTGAGCGCGACCTCCTGGTCGAGCGGACACCGGCTGGATTGGAGCGCGCCACAGCCGAAGGGGCCATGCTTGGCCGGCCTTCCACATTGAACGCATCAGAACGCGAGGCGGTGCGTGCGGCACTGTTGAAGGGGTCAGCGTGTCCGAGCTGGCACGACACCATAAGACGAGCCGTCATGCGCGCATGGGCAGGCTGAGACAGGCGCAAACCAATGTCGCTGGCCGTGCATCACCGCCGCGGCAATTGGTCGCGCCTGTGGTGCTGTCGCGTCACCTATCGGTGGTGCAGGTCGCGCTGGCATTGAATCGCACCATCCTCACTGCGGAGTGTTCTAGTGATCGCTAGATTACCAGACCTGGTGATCCCACCATCAACGTATCACCAGGGACCGCCATAATGCGAAATTTGGTCTTAGTTGCTGCTATAGCCTGCATGCCGCTCGCGGCCGTCGCGGACGAGAGCATCTCGGGCCAATGGCGTGCCCAGCTTGGACATGACGTGATAATCGCGATGGATGTGCTGGCGGACGGCCATTGGACCAGTCAGACAGTGCAGGACAACCAGGTTGTTGCCGAACTTGCTGGTAATTATGACCAGAAGAAGGAGAACGCGGATGCTGGTGTTATTGTCTTCACGCCGGTGAAATCGGAGACCAAGCCAGAACATGGCGAAGCCCGTGTCGAGACCGACAGGTATCGCCTTGAAAATGGCGGGAACGTCCTCCGCCTCACCGCCGCCAACAATGACCTGATGGTGTTCGAGAAGCAGCCGTACGGCAGATGAGGGCAAGTTAATGAGAACCTTAGTAATCACTACTGCTGCAACCCTAAGTTTCGCGTGCTGGAATCTTCCGGCTCATGCGATTGGATGTTTGTCTGGCGGCGCGGCCGGCGCGTTGGCTGGCCACATGGCCGGTCATGGCGTGCTCGGCGCTCTTGGCGGGTGCATCGCCGGTCGTGCGTGGCACAATCGTCAGATGCGCGAGCAAGATCTGCGAGATCAGCGCGCGTACGAGATGCGTCGGCGCCAGGACGATCCCGATTATCGGAGCCCGTGGGGGACCAACTGAATTCTGGTGCGCATCCACAAATAAGGCGTCCCGACCTCAGCTCGGCTGCGCCGGTCGCCCCCGAGGCACGTCGCGATGCCGGTGGACAGGTCGAAGAGTGGGGACGTGGCGTCGCACAGAACAGCGGTCCGCAGCATGAGGAACTGCCGCGGCTGAGAGTAACTGGCACCGCCGGATGCCGGCTTAGCTTGCGAATCGAATCTCTACCACTGTGCGCAGGTGTTTCTTGGCTTCGCCGAACTCGCTAGACGTTGTCTTTTGCGCCGAGGCACCTGTCCAAATTGCGTGTTCGATCTTCTTGCCGACGCACGCGGCACCAATAGGCCGTCTGCCATGTTTGTCCATGCCAGCAATGGGAGCCTTCGGTGAGCCATCTGAGAGCCACGGTGCGGCACACGCTGTGGCGAATTAGCCGCGCCGTCCTCTACGGCCTTGCGGCGGTGTACTTCGTCGTCGATTTAGCCTTCCTGTCGTTCATCCGGCCGCTGCGGCACCGACTGTTGGGCAGTGGACGGCTGCACACTAGGATAGAGGGCCTCAACCGGTACGTGGCGCTTTCCCTGGTGCTGGTGCCGCTGGCCATCCTGGAGCCGGTCAAGCCGGTGGCTTTCTACCTGACGGCGAAGGGCCACGTGCTCAGTGCCGGCGCGGTCCTCGTCTTGGGTGAGGTCATCAAGGTGACCCTGGTCGGGCAAGTAATTGAGATCACCAAGCCGAAACTGGAGAGCTTTCGCTGGTTTGCCTGGGCGTACAGCCACTGGGAAGCGGTGATGGACCGGCTACGTTCAATCGAAGTATGGCAGGCTGTCCGACGGCAGTTTCAAATTATTGTCGCTCGTGTGCGGCGGATAAAAGCGCAGATGGAGGACCGCTAGTTAGTGCCTCCGGGACGACCGGCATCGTCGCGATCGCGTTGTTCGATCACGCCAGCCATCATCCGCATCTCGGCCTGGGATCGTATCAGGCGGTTTTCAATCGGTCTGCCTGCACGCTGCAAAACTCCTTGGCTTAATGAGCGACCGAGCAGCCGTTGCCTGGATCCGCAGAGGGTCGCCAATCTCCGAACCGCCAGACCGCCGCCAGTGACGGAGCGGTCGTGGTATCATCGCTGAGCAGGGGTTCTAAGTTCAGCAAACACGAGATTTTGTCTGGCTCCCGGCCCAAAAGAATAGTCGAGGTGGTGAACTAAGACAGGCAGCATCAGCGCGGAACACGCCATTGTCGAGGAGGGCTGCATGTGGCGCTTTCTGCTTCCAGCAATGGGCTCGATGGCAGCACTGCTGGTATTGTTTGCCGGAGCGTTCGGTGATCTAAAGTCATTGTCTGGCCTGTCCGACTGGGCGACCGCGATTATCGATGGCACACAACCGAGGCATGGTCCTCCGCCGGCTGCGCAAGCGGCTCAGGTGGCACCAGCCCCGCTTCCCGAACAGCAGGCTGCACGCGCTGCCTTGCAGCGACAGATCACTGATCTGCAGCGACAAGCCGCCGATCTACGGAACCAGATCGAGCAAAAGTCGCACGATATCGATGCCAGACGTGCCGAGGCGGATGTGCTGCACCAAGGGCTGGAGGCGATGCGCGCGGAAACCGAGACACTGCGCCGGCAGCGCCAAGCCGAAGAGGACGCGCTGTCGCATGCCAAGGCGCAGGACAAACCGAGTACCACAGCCACTGCACCGCGACGACTGCCCGCACCCAGGGCTGCTTCGCCACAACCGGCGCCAGCGGCAGCCGGACCGTCCGCGGCCCAGCAACTGGTAAACGCGCAACGCTCGTTGGCAGCAGGAAGACCCGACGAAGCACGACAGATATTGGCAATGGCCCAGACGCAGATGGTACTGCGGCCGGTGACGCCGGATCATCCGTTGGCTGAAGGCGGCAATCCATCAGCCACCGATATCGGGGCTGCCATTCGCTGGCTCGACATTGGCGCCGAGGGCCAAGCCATGCAGGCGATCAACCGTGCGATCAACCGCGCCGATGCTGCCGAGGCGGGGCGGGGCGAGTGAGCTAGAGGCTATAGACTGCCTTTGACGGGATTCTCTCTGATTGCCGATTCAGCGAGAGCAACGAGGATACCGTCATCCTGCGAATGCCGCCACTGCGCCACGGCTGCCATCGATGGCGACCGGTCCGAAAAATTTTCGCGACTCGCAGCACCCTTGTTGCCGGAGCTGCTGTCGATGATGCGCTTTCAGTGCCCCAATTGCGGCATGGGGGATACCGAAGTCGGCCACCCGACGAACGGGGACGATGTCCATTGTGTCCTCTGCCTTGAGGAGTTGGGTAGGTTAATCCGCGTGGAACGCTGGGAAGACGATCCTCAGGCGCGCTTCCGCCTCGGTTTTGCTTCTTAAGCTTCGGCAGACGTAGCCGCCTTTCCACCCTTGATGGGGAGCTTAAGCCCGGTCTGACGCGGGTCCGGAACTGCTTTCTTGCGCTTCGACTGTTCAGCTTCCTTACCAGGCGCCTGCCCCAGGCTCTTCTTGAGCGCGGTCATCAGGTCAATTACATTGCTCGGCTCTGGCGCGGCGTCGGCCGATAGATCCACGCCTTCGCCTTTTAGCTTCGCGTCGATCATCCCGCGCAGCCTAGTCTCATACCGGTCTTCCAAGTCTGACGAGTCATATTTGCCAGACTGGCGTTCGATCAGCTGCGTTGCGAGTTGCACCATCTCCGGATCTACCTTGATGGCGTTCAACCCATCGAACAGTTCAGTCGAAGAATTTAGGTCGCGATTCTCGTAAAGGGTGTGCGCCATCAGACCTTCGCCCGTGGGCCGAAGCGAAACCGTTCGCTCGCGCTGAGAGATGACGGCCCGTGCGAGTGCTGTCTTGCCCGTTTTGGCTATCGCCTCGCGAAGCACCGCATACACGTCGCGGCCAGCATCACCATCGGGTGCCAGGTAGTAGGCAGCATCATAGTAGACCGGGTCGATTGAGTTGGCATCGACGAACTTCTCGACCGCCATCACCGCCGAACTTTCGACTTTGACGCTGTCGAAGTCTGCGTCGTCGAGGAGAACGTATTCGTTCTTGCGAAACTCATAACCTTTGACCAGGTCGCGCCGCTCCAGTTCTTTCCCGGTCTCGCCATCCTGCGTGACCATTCGGATCCTATTGCCGGTCTCCGGATTGATCAGATTGAACCGAATACCGGCCCGGTCATGCCGGGCGTTGAACAGCGCTACGGGGCAGGACACGAGCGCGAGCCGCAGATATGGCCCCGCCAGATCGGTCTAGCCATCAGGCGGCCCTCAGAGGGCGCCAGGTCTGCCTCTCGCGTTCGGCCTCACCAGCTTCCTCGGCGTCGGCCTTGTCGTCCGCATCAGCATTCTCAAGTGCCGCGAGTTGATCCGTCAGCATGTCTTCCAGCTCGGTCAGCGCGTCCTGCTTGCGCGGCCTAGCTCCCGACTGGGTTACGCGCGCGTAGTGCCGCGCTAATCTCAGCAGTTGGACCACGCGTTCATCCAAATTGCCGGCTAAGGCGACGCTGTCTTCCATTCCCATAAGACGGAGGATTCGGTGACGATCCGAGGACAAAGGGCTGAAAGGAAACAATGTTTCCGGTTCGCTCCGCCTCGGTCGTAAAGCTGTCGGGTAATCCCTTAAGATCGCCGGCGGACTTCGCGAATCGCCAGTCACCTCACGTTTTGACGAGGAGACCGGTGTTCTGGACCTGTTCGCCCGCGCACTATGCCGATGATTTGCGCGAACCCGGCCGAATGATGGCCGTTCATGCGCGACCGTAGGAGTTCCTCGCCATGGCAGACGACCTACAGGATCGAGGCGCGCGCGATCGCAGCCGCGTCAATGTGCATGAAGATCATGAGGTCCGGGACTGGACACAGAAGTGGGATGTCAGCAAGGAGCAGCTGGTCCAGGCGGTTCAGAAAGCGGGTGTATCAGCCGAAGCTGTCGCCAGAGAGTTGGGGAAGCCTCACTCATGAGCGAATCCAGCCCGGCCACCCGCAGAGCCCCCGACGATGCCGTCGAGCCGCTCGTCCAGTATGTGCAGAAGCATCCTGTCTGCACCGCATTGGTAGCCCTCGCCATCGGATACGTGCTTGGAAAGATTTACTGAAAGAGCATGAACATGCGAAAGCTTGCGTACTCGGTCGCCGTTGTCAGTCTGCTGAGTGCTGCTCCAGCAATGGCTGCATTATCAGCAGCTGACAAAACCTTCGCCACCGAGGCGGCCCACGGTGGCTTGGCCGAAGTGCAGCTGGGCCAACTTGCTGAGCAGAAGGCTACGTCGCCGCAGATCAAGGAATTCGCGAAGCGCATGGTCACGGATCATACGCAGGCCAATGAAGAGCTCATGCAGCTCGGCAAGACGGAGAATCTGAGCCTACCGAGCCAGCTCGACGCGAAGCACAAGACTGAGATGGACCGGCTTAGTGCGATGAGCGGGAATGCTTTCGACGCCGCGTATATGCAGCATATGGTGCAGGATCATAAGCAAACCGTGTCGGAATTTCAGAAGCAGGCGCAGAGTGGCAGCGACCCCGCTCTAAAATCATTCGCCCAAAAATATTTGCCGATCATTCAGCAGCACTTGCAGATGGCGGAGACAAGTGCCGTGAAGGGTTAAAGCCCGTTACCCCTAGAGCAGAGGGTGAGCACGAGCAGAGGAGTCCACATCGGTTTGGTTTCTAAGCAATGTTGAGGATGGAGTGGACAAAGGACTTCGGCCATAGCAGTCACATCGGAGCCGGCGACAGACATCATCCGGCGTCAATCACTCCTCGTAGCCCCGATAGCTGTTCCCGAGAAGCACGGGGCGCCGTAATCGCGTCAGGTGATCATTCCGACCAAATCGAATGTCTCTATCAGATAAAGTCAAGACGGCGCTGGATGAAACGCGGACTCTCATCCTCGGCTCTCAGATCCTCCTCGGCTTCCAATGTCATGGCCCGTTCCGCGAGGGCTTCGACGAGCTGTCAGTAACCAGCCGTAATATGAGTGCCGCTGCGCTGGCGTTAATGCTGCTCGCAATCTGTCTACCGGTCGCGCCGTCGGCGTTCCACCGCATTTCCGAGCACGGTCGAAGCACCGGTCGCATGCACAGCGTAACAGGCTATCTTGCAGCCGCTGCGCTCATGCCCTTGGCTATCGCTCTCGGCCTCGATCTTACACTGGCGCTGGAGCGCGCCTGGCGCAGTCACCCCGCCGGGATGGCAGCAGGCATCCTCTTCGCCGTCATGGCGAGCGCCGGATGGTACGGCGTAGGATTTCTCATGCGAAGGACGCGGGGAGCCGCAGAACGTAGCAAAGCCGCGGCGGATCGGCGCCGGCGTGAAGGGGCGCCGCTGCACGCGCGCATTGAGCAAATGCTCACCGAAGGACGGGTGATACTGCCCGGCGCGCAAGCGCTGCTGGGCTTCCAGTTAGTGATCGTGCTGAGCGACAGTTTCAAAGAGCTGCCGGAGAGTTCGCAGCTCATCCATGGTCTGGCTTTGTTGGCGATTGCATTGACGGTCGTGCTCCTCATTACGCCGGCTGCGCTGCATCGCATCGTCTGGGCCGGCGAAGAAAGTGAGGAGTTCCTGAGCATCGGCAGCCGCATTACCATTGGGGCCCTTCTGCCTCTGGCTTGTGGGATGGCGGCTGACGCGTTTGTCGTGTGGGCACGGATCACAGGGGCGGTAATGGGTGCGGCTATCGCCGCTGTTTTGGTGCTGCTTGTGCTTCTTGGCTTTGGTACGCTGGCCAGTCCCACCGCCTCGACAGCGACGCGACCCAGCGAACAGAAGAGACCCAGCATAGCCGGACGGCCTCAAGCGGATCGGCCTTCTCCGCACCCCGTTGCTGATAAAGTCGTGCCGACAGGCTTGTGATGGAACTCTGCCGAAACCTGCCGTTCCTTTGTCGGTTTGTGGGGGCGCCGTCGATCCGGACAATAAGGGGAGCCTCGCCTGATCGGCGCACATACAGGAGAACATGCATGAAATCGGAAGTCCGTGAGCTGCTCACCGAAGAACTAAAGGATGCCTACAGCGCCGAAAAGCAGGCGCTGCGGTGCATGCA
>CAVRDF010000007.1:320000-711398 GCA_963719805.1 uncultured Alphaproteobacteria bacterium | reverse complement strand
CGCCGTCTGGCGGTCTGTGATAGAAAGCGCGCAGGTTGTCGGTGGGGATCAGGTCCGCCGCCAGGATCACGGGTTGATTCCGAAGTTGAGCGCGGGAATGCGACAGCGCGAACCGAATCACCTAGAGAACAAAGAACGATGGAAGACGAGACAGCCGAACATGGTCGGACACTAATTGCGGCCCGACAATAGTGGAGGGAAAATGCAATGGCGCAGAAAGTCAGAACCGCAATCTGCTGCTGTGGCAGTTTAACGGCCGAGGCAATCGGCGAGCCTGTGACTGTCCTGATGTGCTCTTGCGAGCAATGCCAGCGTCGGACGGGATCGGCATTCGGCGTCAGTACCTATTGGAATAAGGACAGTGTCAGGCTGTCCGGGGAGACCAAGTGTTTTGTTCGCGACGGGCAAGAGGGCCGTAAGATCAGCCTGTATTTTTGCCCCAATTGTGGATCCACCGTCTATTGGCATAGTCCTAGGAGACCCGATCGAATCGGAATCGCATACGGAGCTTTCGTCGATGACGATCTGCCGGCTCCGATCATGTCAATGTGGGAGAAGCGCAAACATAGCTGGGCGACGGCACCCGGACTTGAACATCACATAGAGAATCCAGCGACGGTTCCACGCTAGCGTGCAATTTGCGCGAAGGAGCGTCGGAATGGACGCATGGCACATTCCCTCTGTCTCTTGCTTGCCGTGGCGGGCCACCCCATCGCTACGCTGCAACAGGACGCGAAGCACCGGGGGGCGCTGAACCTCATCACGAGGAAGGCGCTTGATTATACGCAGCCGTGCGTTGATGACTGTTGCGATTCGCGGGGGAGCAAATTCTGTCATGGATCAAGATCATGCCCATACCAGCGCAAGGCAGACGATGATGCTAATAGCTGCCGGCTATGAAAAGATGGCTCGGCATGCGGAGCGCATAGCAAATATCTGAAACTCGGATACCTGCCAAGCCATCTGGTCACTCATATTCCGGGTCATTGCGATGACGCCTTATTAGCGCGTCACCCTGGAACCACGCTGATGCTATTATATGGGGACCCGCTGATAAGTCTTGTACTGACAACCGTATAGATCAGCACGCCCTTCTCCGTGTCCACTGACCGATGAATCTGGAAGGTTTTGAAGAACAGGGATGCTGAAGCAAATCCGATCACCTCTGACTTCGGCAACTTCAGAGGAATGTCGATCGAACCAACCGCTCGGCATGCAATCGAAAATCGGCTAGGATCTTCGGCGACGCCGACGGCTCCCTTAATCCCACCGGTCTCGGCACGCGACATGTAGCACGACACGTTTGCCACTTTGGGATCATCGTAGCGTTCGATCACAATCTTGTCGTCTGGCCCAAGCCATCGGAAGTTGGTGTTGATCGAATCGATGCGAGTTTGTGCCACCGCTGGGTTGGCGAGTGAAGTTAGCAGGGCGAGGTAAGTGAGGTAGCGCATATTGACCATCCTGAGTATTGCACGGAGTGTTAAGTCTGTATCTGGGATGACGTTACCCCGCGCCTACAGCCCAAACAGTGGCGCACGGCGCGGCGGCATGCGCCGGTTGAGCGACGGCTCACTAATCAGCCATGCGGTACCCACGCGCCCGCCACAGCCGCCGTAGCACTGCATGCGGCGCAAAGTCTCGGCAACCCTGCGGCCCTTGTAGAAGTTGTCGGAAATCGCGAAGGTGCGCTCGCCGCCGCAATCGGCTGACCGGCAATCAACTGCGACCTGGAACCCCGACAGTTCCGCCAAGGAACTGTCGCGAATGGCAGTTTACTGCCGTCAGATGGTCCCACCATCTCCTATGGAGATCTTCTTGATGGCCTTGGGGCTGGCCGCCTCAGCTGAATTCGCCTTGGCCCACTCCTCGGCAGTCTGGGCCTTAAACTCGTAATCGGCCGCCATCGCCAAAAGTCTTTGCTTAGAGGCTTCGCGGTCCTGCGCCGCCGCCATAACGCGGAAGCGTGCCGCCTCTTCACGAAGGAACTTCGGGTCCATCGCTGTATCTCCGGTTCAGGCCATCCCGTAACGGCATCAAGAGGTCCTTGCCGAAACCGAGGATGACAATGGGATACAGAGAATGTGTGGGTGCGAGACAGCGGCCACAAGTCGTATCGATGTTGCCGACCCGAAATCGGCCGGCGGGCAGTCAGGCGGCCCACCAGACCCGCTGTGGTCAGCCTCGCGTGCGCCAAGCAAACCTTTTAAGTACGAAGGCGACCAAGAAGATCAGCAGCCCGACGGACCAACGGCGGCGATGGCGCCGGAGCTGGATGTGGAGCCCTAAGCAAGTATGACGTTCCCGAGGTAACTGTTGCCGATATGAGTTCGGGCCTAGGCCACCACTGTGGTGGCGAAGCCAAACTCTCAGCCGTCGCAAGACCGTCTTGCCATGCAGATCAAGGATGACGTCGGTCAACGGGAGCGACCGGACATGATAGTCCACAATGCAGTCCATCCGAGACTTTCTCCCGCTTGCACGGTTGTTCGGATTTAAGGTGATGGCGGTAGTGAACGACAGAAAATTTAAACGAACAGCACGCCCCGATGCGTGCGAAGCTGGGGCGCACACCACATTTTGCTCGGAAAGATGCAGCCGCCTGCACACGATGCGAAGCTCTTGCTATCACGTGCAACCAACCTATGATGAAACTCAGAAGAAGAACAGGGGAGGCTAGGCCGATGGAGCAGGGCATCACATGGCCGGTAAAGACGCGCGAGATCCACAACGTGGTCTTTGACTCTTCCGTCTGGAATGACTTCAAGTTCCGCGCCGATGACATTGTCATAGCCACGTGGGCCAAATCCGGGACGACGTGGACGCAGCAGATTATCGCTCAGCTGCTGTTCTCCGCCGAGGAAGGTCTTCCTGTGGCGGAGATGTCGCCCTGGCTCGACCTCCGCGTGCCACCCAAGGAGGAAAAGTTACCGGCTGTCGAGGCACAAACCCATCGGCGCTTCATCAAGACGCATCTGCCTGTTGACGCGTTGGTCTATTCACCCGGCGCAAAATACATCTTCGTGGGGCGTGATGGACGCGATGTCGCTTGGAGTTTCTATAACCATTGGGAGAAAGCCAACGCGACCTTTTATGACGCATTGAACAATGCCCCCGGATTGATTGGGCTTCCTATCGGCAAGCCTCCTGCAACTGCCCATCAGTATTTTGTGGAAGAATGGCTGAATGACATTCAGCGTGATGACTCGTTGAGCATCGGCCAGGTGATGACGTCGTTCTGGCATATACAAAATCGTGGTGGGACATCCGAGAGTTGCCGAATCTGCTATTCCTGCATTACGCAAATCTGCAGGCAGATTTGCCAAGTAGCATTCGGAAAATCGCCTCGTTCCTGGACATTCCCATCGATGAAGATCGTTGGCAGTCCATTCTGGACCATTGCAGTTTTGCCTATATGAAAGCGAATGCTACCGACAGTGTGCCGCTAGGTGGTGCCTTTTGGGATGGTGGGGCTCAGACCTTCATACACCGCGGCATTAACGGTCGTTGGCGCGACACGCTGTCCGGTTCGGAGTCAAGGCGATACGAGCAGATTGCTGAGCGTGAACTGGGTAAGCAATGTGCCTATTGGCTTCGGACCGGCCGGTATCTTGGCGAAGCATGACCCTCCAGGTTCGTCCCCATGCACAGCGGCCGAAACTGCTGTGCGATGGGTGCTCTGAGTGTTTGGTGGCTCGGGGGCTCCTGGCTTGCAGGACAGGGGTAGTAGCCCCGCCATATCGAGGGCCATTTGGTTGAAGGCTACCGTCTGTATCTACGTTTTCTCTATTTACAAATTCTTGATTGCCGATGGCCCAGACGCCGGATGTTGCGCACTGGCTCATTGCGAGAATTGAGGATTACGGCGCTCCGAAAGTGCCTTGTGTCCGGTCTGGTAGCGAGTGCAATTCCAGTTTGCGCTTATAGGGAGAGTTCATCCTATGCTCCTTCGCAATTGGGAGAAGCGCCATGAGTAACCCGTCGCGGCTTGATCCTGAACTCACCACGTTCTTCAGAGATGTTGGAGAAGAGATGGCGAAGTATCCGCCCGTCAGAATGGAGGTCCCGTACCAACCGCACCGTCAGACCGTTGATACCATAGCTCTTAGGGCCGCCACTGGTGGCCCGGTGATGGCGGAGACGGTCGATCGCTGGGTGCCTGCGCGTGGTCGGCGCATTATGTGCCGGGTCTATCTACCCCGCATAGATGAACCCCTGCCGGTAATGGTCCACTTCCACGGCGGCGGATGGCTTCAGTCCTCGATAGACACACATGACCGACTGGCCCGCGAGTACGCTGATGGTGGCGACGTGGCCGTGGTGAGCGTGGATTATTCGCTCTCGCCTGAAGCGAAGTTTCCAAGGGCCTTAGAAGAATGTGCGGCTGTCGTCCGTCATCTCGCACAGCATGGGTCTGAATGGAATGTGGACGGAAGTCGCATCCTGCTAGGGGGCACTCGGTTGGTGGCAATCTCGCCCTGACTGTGGCACTGCTCCTGCGCGATACGGACGGCCCAAGCGTCAAAGGAATCGTGTCCAGCTATCCAGTGTGTGACTTCACGGCTTGATACAGCCAGCTACCGATCATTCGGCGCGGGCGGGTACGGCCTCACGTTGCAACAGATGAAGTTTGTCTGGGAACATTACGTTCCTCATGAGATCGATCGATTGCATCCGCTGGCGGTGCCGTTACGCGCGGATCTAAAGGGCCTACCGCCAGTGCTCCTCGTGTTGCCCGAAATGGATGTTCTGCGTTCGGAAGGTGACGCTATGGGGGCAAAGCTGATTGCTGCTGGAGTTCAGGTCCAAACTGAGGTGGTCCAGGGAATGGCACACGGGTTTCTCCGGGCTTGCGGAACAGTGCAGAAGGCCCGCGATGCGCTGGCAGCTATCGGTGATTGGATAAGAAAACGAGCCGGGGCATGTTGCTAGGCGGGGTTGGACATCCCCCGTGGCGGCGGCTTGTGCGTCGATCGGATGAGTGAAGAGCTTAACTATTCCCTCGTCTCCGCCCCGAGGAGCGGCACGCGGCGCGGCCGTTTGCGTTGGTTCAGTGACCAGACAAGCAGCCGCTACAGCCCGCGCACACCGCATCTGGCGCAAGCATTGCGGCAACAGTCCTGTCGCCACCATAGCACGCTGCAAGGGCAGTGATGGCGAAGGCGCGCTCGCCTCCGCATCGAGGGTTGCTCGCAATCCCGGGAGTGACGGTGATATCTAGGACAAACTCATCGGCCCTCGGGCCGGTTTTTTGTGGGGGCGGGCACCGTTCACCCGGCCCGGCCAGTGCCAGTAAATTCTGACTTTCGTCAACCGTTCGGGCACATTAGATTTGCCGGTGAGGTGGCAGCGCATTAACGCGGCCACTCCTCCGAACCTGGGGCGCGTCAGGGGGCTACCGGCGCGCCCCTCTCTTTCTCCCGCAGGGAAGTGATTGGCTCTGCCCCGACATAGGCAATACACTCTGTTCGTCACGTCTGCGACGGCGCGACCTCTTTCTCTAACCCAATTGTCAACTCACCGGCCCTTCGGGGCCGGTTCTTCGTCCGGGCTGGTGGAGTATTTCCGTCATGGCGCAACGAATTCGCTCAGAACGCTTGACGCGGTTGGCAAGACAGGCCCGAGCCGCCGCTGATAGCAGCGAACCATCCATGGCCGGCGGACGATGCTTAAGCTTGCGGGCCACTATGAGAACTTGGCCAATCGGGTCGCCGGGTCGGTGGCTACCAGTGCCACGGCGCGGGCGGTCTCGGATGCCGCTCAACCGGTCGGTAACCAGCGGCGTATCGACTAGGCCAAATACTCGGGCGCCACACCAAGTGCCCTGGCAATGATTTGCTCCATCGCTGGCCGCGCCTTGCTAGTAGCAGTAGCATGGTAGCCTTTGGCGAGGGCTGACCCGGCGAGGCCATATCCGCGCTTTTTTACCATTAGCTCGGCAACTCAGGCGAACAAGCGCGCCGACACAGCTCTATTAGGCAAACGGGATGAGACTGCCGGTCCGTTGGCCCAGCGGCGGCCAGACGCAGGGGGCGCAGCGATGGCAGAGCCACGAGATAGCATGTAAGAGACGGAGTCAGGCCCTGAGATGGTCGAGGTCCGCGTCGCAGAGTGCATTAGCCAAGCAATTCTTTGTGTTCTACGGTCTGGATGTTGGTACGGCAATTATGAGGAGACTTGATGCCGAGCGATGAGCCCTCCTTGGAAGATCTGATGCACAGCGACATGATGGAGGAAGCTGCTGACTACGTCGCTCGCGGCCGCGTATTCCGCCAGATGCCAGACGATGAAGTTCGGCAGAAGTGGATCGAGGCTACAGAAACCTGGTACGCAACACAGCGCACCGCAGAGCGGCAACGGGAGATGGATGATTTATCCGCTGAACTGCGGCTGCGGAGAGTTGCGCCCCCGTTCAAGGATGAACGGCTCCGCTCCACCCTCGCAAAGCTGGGTGCTGAACTTGATCAAGTGTCTCCAGGTGAAGCGGGCGAGATAATTGAACGGAAGGTGCGAGACCTTCTCAGCTCATCGAAGAAGGCTACTGGATGAGGGCGGGTGCCCTACTATGAGCGAATCGCATGCGACCGTGGCATCGATGGGCGAACTACCCCACGGCGCCTCTCGTCCTGAGGCGCTCCAGATTTCCGGCACAGGCCGCGCAGGCAATGTCGGCAGACGGTTCAGCCGCAGCCGCACATTTGGCGTGCTGAATGCTGTCGGTAGATCAGGGTCCGACATGGCGATGTGGGTCAAAATGTGGGCCGGGGCGAGTGGAGAATATAACTCCTTAGTTTTCAACATGTTGCATTACTAAATGGCGGACAGACCGTCCACCACCACAGGCGCCGATACCGGCGATGCGGACGCGTGCTGTGACGGTGCCTCGTTGTAGTCACCGCGGGTCGTTGTGGCAGTGCCGTGGGCGGTGCGTGTCGAGCTGGAATGCCCGGATTCGTATAGTGCCGAGTGCACGGCGTTGGTGACAGAATCGTAGGCCCTGCCGACTGCCGAACAACTCCCAAGCCCGAGGACTGCCGCAACGAGGACAACGTGCGCCAGTCGTGTGCGCACCGGTTCGGTACCTCGTATCGCTCGCCGCAGGTGAGATCGCCCAACCCACCTGGCCCCTCCCATCGCGTCACTGCCTGTGACTGGTCTGCACGCGCCACGTCGCCAAAGGCCAGTCACCGCCCCAAGGCCATTGGCATGGGCGAATGATCTTCCAGCGGCCGGGAAGCCGTCATGTCACATGGCCGTGATACTGCGGAGACTGTATGTGCGGATCGCGTCACCCGCAAATGCAGCGAGCTGCGCCGCTCTGCGCAGATTGGCCGCGCGTGAGCCTTTAGCGCGGCTCTGCGGGCGATCGCGGCCCTGATGCCGCGATCATGTCGACGTCGTCAGCCTCGACTGGCTGTGCTCACGTGGGTTCCGCTGCCTGTCGTCGAGATGCTGCCGCCGCGTCCGCCGGCTGCTCCACCGGCGGTTCCGCTGCCTGTGGTCAGCGTCGTGTGCTGCGCGCCGCTGCTGGCGTGGCTGCCACCCGACGCGACGCTGTTGCCAGCCGTGACCAGGGAATGCGAGCCGCCCGACACCCTGCCAAGCGCCGTGGTCATCGTCGCGTGCTGCGCACCGCCGCTGTAGCTGGCGTGGCTGCCTCCCGTCGCGGCGCTGTTGCCGGCGGTGACCAGGCTGTGCGGGCCGGCTGGGGCGCTGCCAAGTGCGGTGCTCATTGTGGCATGGGCCGCATTGCTGGTGGCGCTGGTGTGGCTGCCGCTGGCAGCGGTGCTGTTCCCGGCGGTGATCAGGACGTGCGAGCCGGCCTGGACACTGCCTGGTGCGGTGCTGGCTGGGTGCGCTGCGTTGCCGGGTCCGCCGGCGTGGTGGCCGCCCCCCGTGATGCTGTCGCTGGTGGGGGCAGCGGTGTTCGCTCCCCCGCGGCATTGCCGAGCGCCGTGGTGGTGGAGCTGCCGGTCTGCTGCCCGCCAACGGGCACACTCGTCCGCCCGGCATTCGTCGGCGTGCTGCTCGCCGCAGCCGAGCCATGCACAGTGCTGGGCGTGTTCCCGGCACCTCCGGCCATGCTGGTGCTCCGCACGTCGGCACGGACATCGTGGATGACGGCTCGCACGTCGGCACGGTCCACACGCACATCGCGCGCATCCGCGCGGATGTCGCGCAGGTCGGTTCGCAAATCCGTGCGATCGGCGCGCAGATCGAGACGGTCCGCGCGCAGGTCTGCCCGATCAGCGCGTAGATCGCGCTCATCGAACCGCAGGTCACGGAGGTCGCGCTGCAGATCGCGTAGGTCGCTTCGGATGTCGACACGATCGCGCATCAGTTCGGCGCGGTCCGTGCGAAAGCCGCGCTCATCGAACCGCAGGTCACGGAGATCGGCCTGCAGCTCGCGGCGGTCCGCACGCAGGTCGGCACGATCGCTCATGATGTCGGCGCGGTCGCCACGAATGTCCCGCCAATCCCCCCGCACATCGTTGCGGTCCGCGCGAACATCGTTGCGAAGCTCGCCGGCATTTCGTGCATCGATATCGGTCGCTCCGTGCATCTGGTGCAGCACCGATCCGATTCCCATGCCGGACCCCATGGAAGGCGGAGGCTCGCCGCGCCCCATCGGCACACCGGCTTCCCACCTGACACTAGAGGCGGTCGCCGCGTGGGCGTGCGTTTGCCAACCGGCGAACGCGCTGCTCGCCTTTGTTCGGGAAATACTGCTGCTGCTTTGGCTACCGACGGATTCGCTCTGCGCCCACGCCGTGGACATCAGCAACAGGCTACTCAAGGTTCCACAGACGAGTGCGCTGCGCATCGCTATCTCCTGGTCTCGCATTTCCTCATGCGCTGCCTAGCTCCGTGCGGTCCGGCGGCGATCAAGTGCATCGGCAGCTTCGTCGATGATGGCCGCTTCGGTTGCGCGGTCCTTGAAGAACGGACCACTGTTGGCAACCACACGCATCCGGGTCGTGCGATTGGTCAGCTTCTCCAGATCGACGTCGATCTCGCGGCCTTCGGCATTGGCCACGATCGTCCAACCGTTGTCGGACTTTTTGTCCTCGACCACCTTCATGCCCATCTCATTGAGCCCGGTCAGCGTTGCCTGCCGCACGGTGGGCATCGGCGCGACGAACGTCTTGTACGCGATCCCGTTCAGCGTGTAGTCAACGCTGGTGCCCATCGCGACGCCGGCGCTCGCGCTGAATATCGCCAACCCAGCCGGCGCGGCGCAGCCGGATAACACCAACATTGCAGCGATCAGTACCAGCATTCCGGATCGGTGACACAGCGGGCGCGAGCGCATGGACATTCCGGTGGCAGTGATTGGCCTCTGGGAATGATCAGCTAAGGGCATGCGCGCGGCGGAGCAATGGCTGTGCCTGCTTTGTCACAGCCTGTGACGGCGTGGGATGTATGACTGATACTATCGACAATGGTTTGCGCTGCATCGGGGTTGAAAATGAAATTGCCGAAACTGCTGTTGTTCGCTGTCCTCGCCCCGATTTCTGTCGGCAAGCCACCACCGGCGCACGCCGAAACGCCGTCCGCGATGTGCACACGAGCCGGCACAAGTGACAGCCTGCAGCCGATCCCGGCGAGCCTGGTGCCTGCGGTCAATGCAGTGTTCGGCACATCGATGCCAACGCAGGCCGCCATGGACACCACGGTGTTTCGCTGCGCCGACGGACACGTGCTGGTTTGCACAAGCGGTGCCAACCTGCCGTGCGGACATGCCAACATCGGCCGCACACCCGGCCCAGGCGTCGTCGCCTGGTGTCGCGATCATCCGGACGCCGCGGTCATTCCCGCCGTTGCAACCGGGCATGACACCATCTTCGCCTGGCGTTGTCAGGGCGACACGCCGCGGATCGATCGCCAGGCGCTCAGGGTCGATCAGCGTGGCTTCGTCAGCCAGTACCTGGAAGCGGTTGCCGTGAGAGCGTGCCGGCCGCTCACTTCTGCTCAATGATCGCCTTGATGCGGAACGCCAGCCTCTCCATCGCGAACGGCTTGGTCATCACGTGCATGCCAGGCAGCAGATGGCCGTTGCCGATCGCTGCGTTCTCGGCATAGCCGGTGATGAACAGCACTTTTAGATTCGGCCGGATCGCGCGGACCGCATCCACCATCTGCCGTCCGTTCATGCCGCCTGGAAGACCAACATCGGTGATCAGCAGGTCGATGCGCACATCCGATTTCAGCACCTTTAGCCCCGAGACACTGTCCGCTGCCTCGATCGCCGCATAACCGAGTTCCTCCAGGATCTCGGTGATCAGCATCCGTATGGTTGGTTCGTCATCGACGATCAGCACTGTCTCGCCCGCACCAGCGCGTGGCACCGGCATGGTGGGTTTCGCTTCTTCCGCGGCGATCGCTTCGCCGTAATACCGAGGCAGATAAAGCCGCACTGTCGTGCCGACACCTACCTCGGAATACAGCCGGACCTGCCCGCCCGACTGCAATGCGAAGCCATAGACCATCGACAGGCCGAGACCGGTCCCTTGGCCCAACGGCTTGGTCGTGTAGAAAGGATCGAACGCCCGCGCCAGCACCTCCGGCGACATTCCTGTCCCGGTGTCGCTGATGGATATCGTGGTGTATTGGCCGGCCGGAAGGTCCTGCCTGCGCGCAGTCAAGTCGTCGATCCAGCCGTTGGCCGTCTCTATCGTCAGCCTGCCACCTTCCGGCATCGCATCCCGAGCGTTGATGCACAGGTTCAGGATTGCCGCCTCAAGCTGATTCGGATCGCACAACGTCGGCCACAGACTGGCGGAAAGCACGGCTTCCAGTTTGATCTCCGGCCCCATCGTCCGTTGCAGCAAATCCTCCATGCTGGTGACCAACCGATTTGCGTCGGTCGGTTTCGGATCGAGCGTCTGTCGTCGCGCGAATGCCAGCAGCCGATGTGTCAACGCGGCAGCGCGCGCCGTCGCAACCTGTGCACCGACAATGTATCGCTCCAGGTCGCCCACGCGCCCCTGCGCCATGCGCGACCGCATCAATTCCAGGCTGCCGGAAATTCCCGTCAGCAAATTGTTGAAGTCGTGCGCGATGCCGCCGGTGAGCTGCCCGACCGCCTCCATCTTCTGCGCCTGCGCAAGCTGTTCGCGCGATTGTTCCAATTGCAGCTGCGTCTCGCGCCGCTCGGTCAGATCGCGCGTGATCTTGGCGAACCCAATCAGTTTCCCGTCATCGTCATGGATCGCATCGATCACCGCGCTGGCCCAGAACCGGCTGCCATCCTTGCGCATGCGCCAGCCTTCCGCCTCATAGCGTCCCTCCTCGCGGGCTCGCTCCAACGCGTTCCACGGCAGGCGGACGTCGATATCTTCCGGCGTATAGAATCGCGAGAAGTGCTGTCCGAGGATCTCGCTCTCCGCGTAGCCCTTGATCCGCGCTGCGCCGGCATTCCAGTTGGTCACGTTGCCGTCCGGGTCGAGCATGTAGATCGCATAATCGGTCACCCCTTGGACCAGCAGGCGAAACCGCCGCTCGCTCTCCAAAGTCGCGATTTGCACCGCGCGTTGCTCGGTCATGTCGCGCGTTACTTTGGCGAAGCCGACAAGCTCACCATTCTGCCATACCGGATCGATCATGACGGCGGCCCAGAACCGGCTGCCATCCTTGCGCATGCGCCAACCCTCGGCCGTGAAGCGGCCCGCCGTCGCCGCCGTCTTCAGCGCCTTTTGGGGGACGCCCGCCGCCCGGTCCTCCGCCGTATAGAATTGGGCGAAATTCTTACCTATGACTTCAGATGCGCTGTAGCCCTTGATCCGCTCGGCACCAGGATTCCAGCTGACAATGTCACCCACAGGGTCAAGCATGTAGATCGCGTAATCGACCACATTTTGGACAAGCAACTCGTAGATGTTTGACGTCGAAGACACGGCGACCTGCTTACCCCCGATCGGTGGACAGAACGTGGCCTCGCCGCATCACAACCCCGAGCGCGCCTGCGCATCGCGTTGATACACCGCGTAGATCGCCTTGCCGATAAGCGACGTCTCACCGGCCATGCACTGTTGATACACCTTGGCGCGCGTCGCCTGCACGGCTTTGTCATCCGGCGCGGCATCAGCGGCAAGCTCGATCAAAAATGCGGCCAGCCGCGTCCGCCCGGCTTCCGCCAGAATGGCCGCGCGGTCCGATAGCTTGTCCGCCCCGCCGGCCAGCGCCGCCAGCTCCACCGCCAGTTCGGCCGCCGGCGCGGGCTTCAGGTGCGCCGGGTTGCCATCGAACCATCCCGCGAAGAGATGCCAGATGCCGCGCACCACGAACTCCGGTTCGTCGTATTTCGGCAGCAGATACGGCTTCGCCATCAATTCTGCCGGTGCCGACACCGCATGCAGGATCTCGTCCAGCGTGCAGCCGCGGTTCATCAGTGTCAGCGTCTGCCGTGTCAGGCTCTCCAGCACCTCGGCGCCGTCATTCAGCACCTGTGCCGCCCTGGCGGCACCGAAAATCACCGGGCCATGTCCCGGAATAAGCACCTCGGGCCGCAGGCTTTGCATCCGTCGCAAGGCCATTGCCCAGTCCGGCGCATAGCGCTGCACCTTGCGCGGATTGCCCGCATTCGGGAACATCCAGATCACGAAGTCACCGCTGGCCAATACCCCGCGCGCGGGCAGCCAGACGAACGTCGCGTCATCCGTCTCGCCCCGTCCATGCTCCAGCTCGATGCGTTCGCCGCCAATGGTCAGCGACAGCGTGTCGTCAAACACTTCGTCGGGCCGCCGCTGGCCGATCGGATAGACGTAGTCCGGGAAGCCGAACTGTTGGCCCTGCACGATGCTGTTGAAGCCATGCGACGTCTCATAACGCGTCATCCGCTGCAGCACGTTGCGGTGTGCGATGATGCGCGGCCTGGCAACGCCGCGCGCATCGGCCTCCTCATCGATCAGCTTTATCCCGCTGGTGTGGTCGATGTGGCCGTGCGTGTAGATAACTGTATGAACAGGGCTGTCATCCCAACGGCGCACGGCGGCAAGCGTCTGCGCCGCCGTATCAGGCTTGGCGGTGTCGATGAACACCAGGCCCGCCGCGGTACGGATGACACTGACGGCGCCGCAGAAATACGTCGTGTGGACCGTGATGACGTCGTCCGCGACGTGGGTGATCGCACCCTTGGCAACCGACTGCGTCCATTCCTCCATCGCGGCCGAGCCATCCCACAGCCGCTCGAACAACGCGTCCTGTCGCATGCTAGCGGTCCTTTGCCTTGGTGCTCTCGTCCAGGAAGTGCAGCATTGCCGCATTGAACAGTGCCGGGTCCTGCAGGAACGCGAAGTGGCTGACGTTCGGCAGGATCAACAGCCCCGCACCATGGATGGTCGCCGCGATGTACTCAGTGTGCGCACGCTTGATCGCCTCGTCGTGATCGCCATCCACCACCAGCACGGGTGAGCGTATCGCTTGCAGCTGGGCATCCGTCCAGTTCGGCTCGCTCGCCCACATCTTGCTGATCTGCGCGACGAACGCGTCGTACTGCTTCGGCGTCGCCGACAGCCGCGCGTATTCCTGGCCGGCACGCTCGATAAATCGAGCGAACGTCGGGTTCTTCTCCACCCCGTTCTGCACGCCCGATGTCTGCGTATTGGCAGCGAACGCGAAGATGCGGCCAACACGGTCCGCATGCCGCATCGCCAGGTCCAGGCCGAGGATCGCACCGTCGCTCCAGCCAACCACATCCGCCTTCGCCACATGCAGCGTATCCAGCAACCCGATCACATCGTCGGCCATCAGGTCGTAGCCGTACGGCCGGGCGTCGCGCGTGCTGCGCCCATGCCCGCGGCTGTCCATCAGGATCACCATGTGATGCGGCGCCAGCGCCGCCACCTGCAAGCCCCAGTAATCCGAATTCGCCAGCCCGCCATGCAGCAGCACCACCGGCGTACCGTGCCCGATCACCGCGTAATACAGGCTGATGCCGTTGACCTGCGCATGTCCGGTGCGTGCGCCGGCAACCGGCGCAGGCGGCAGCGTCTGCCACAGCGCCTGTCCCAGCGCACCGTGCAGCGGCATGAGCAGCAGCAGGAGCCAAACCCCTCGTCGCACTGGTTTCCTCCGGTTGTCGTTGCAGCTTGTGTCGTTGCAGCGTCCCGATATTGATGTCTACAGTGGCCGCCGGGCAATCAGGTGGACAGCCGCATGCCATACCTGACCAACAACGCTGTCGCGATCCACTATCGGGTCGAAGGCGAGGGAAGCCCGCTCATCCTTCAGCACGGCTTCACCGATAGCAGCGAAAGCTGGTACGAACTCGGTTATGTTGCGGCGCTGAAGTCGAAATTCCGTCTCATCCTGCCCGATACGCGCGGCCACGGCCAGAGCGGCAAACCGCACGATCCACGTGCCTATACGCCAGCTCAATTCGCATCTGATCTGGTGGCGGTGCTCGACGACATCGGCATTCGGAAGGCCTGCTACTGGGGTTACTCGCAAGGAGGCTGGATCGGCTTCGCCCTCGCTCGATACGCCGCCGACAGGATTTCAGCCTTCGTGATTGGCGGCGCATCGGCCAGTGCGGCTTCTGCGTTCCCAACTGAGCCCGGGAAGCAGGACCCGCTGATCGCGGCACTTCGGCAGGGTCCCGACGCAGTGCTGAGCATCTACGGCGAGTGGGCCACTCCCGCGCTCGAACGGCGTCTGCGTGCAAACGATCCAGCCGCGCTGATCGCCTGCCGGCAACAAAGGCTCGTCACGCAAGCCTACCCCGATGTCGTCAGGACCATCACCGTGCCGGCGCTGCTGTATGCCGGTGATGCCGACGCCATCCATGATGCCGCACGCGAGAGCGCCGCGCATATCCCCGGAGCGCAATTCATATCGTTGCCAGGATTGAACCACAGCGCCGCGATGTGCCGGAGCGATCTCATTCTCCCTCAGGTCCAGCGATTCCTCGCACACAGCTGACCCGCATCAAGTAAGCCTTGCCCACGAAGTCGGAGAGGTCGGCGCGAAGCACCGGGTGTGTGTGCATCGATATGCGCCAGATCTCCGTGCACAGGTTCTCAGAACCGGTACGCCACCGATAGCTGCCCGTTGACTCCAGTGCTGTGTTCGCCGTGCAGCGCAGTCACGCCGGCCTTCACGCCGAATGCTCCCTGCTGCAGGGTGACGCCCAACCCGCCCTCCAACAGGTAGCGGCTGTCATAGGCGGCATACTGGTTCACCGCGAAACCGTACAGGCTGCCGGCGCTGGCGACGAGCGGATTGCCCAGCGCCACTTCGGTTCCCAGCGTCACGGTCGGTGTCACGGTCCACCCACCCACAAGCCATGGATCTATCCCTACTTCCACGCCGGCCAGCACACTGGAACTCGTGTGGCTGAGGCGCTTGGCGTCCAGCGCCAGCTCGCTGCCAGACTTCTTGAAAGCCGCCCATCGAGACATGCGCAACACGCACGCCCGCGCGCGGTGTGACGGTGACCGCCGCCAGGCGAATCACATCGCCCGCCACCGCTTGTCCGCCGTAGATCGCGCCAGGAGCGCTGCCTCGCGCTGTCCCCAGGCCGCCACCCAGTTGCCGCTTGCTTGTGTAATCGACCCCGCCGATATCGGCGCGCATCGCCACGAACGGCCCTTCCTCCAGCGAACCGAACGCGTAGCGCCCGCCAATCGTCCCCAGCAGTGTATCGACAGTCGCATTGGCATCGGCGCTGCCGACGACGCCCCAAGCATAGCCAAGGCCGGCGAAAACACTGGCCTGAGTACCGACGCGGTAGGTCGCACCGATGACCGGACCGCCGCTCTGCGCCGAACTGCTCGCGGCACCGCCATGTGCATTGGTGTTGAAATACCCGCCCAGCCCCGTCAGCCAGATGCGCGTCTCACCGACAGCAAGATCGCGGCCATCGGCATACGGTGCCAGTGCGGCATCGAGCCACACCGGCTGCCGCAACAGATACGTTGCGGCATCGGCGCGCACCTGGCCGCCCACCTGCGACGGCACGCCACCCAGCGTGCCAGCGTCGATCGACGACTGCAGATAGTAATTGAAAGCGGTATAGGCGCCGGACAGCGGCGAGTTCTGCAACGCGTTCAGCAGCGCCGCACCGGCAGCAGCGTTGCCGGTCAATCCGCTCTGCCCTGGCAGCATCTGGAAATCGACCAGCTTCGCGCGCAGCACGTAGATGTCTGCCCGGCTGAGCCCAAGTCCCTGGGTCAGATAGGCGTCCATCGATCCGTAAGAGGCAATGACCTGATCGAGCGCCGCTTGCAGGAAGCTCGGCTGCACACCGAGCGTGGGGGCCAGGATCGCCGCCGCCGCATCGCCGTGCATCGCCCGTACCACCGCCAGCTCGGCCGCGATCTGTCCGGCCTCGTAGAGGTTGGTCGCCAGATAGCCGCTCATAGTCGTCGCCGGATCGACGCCCGCGATGGTCTGCAACAGCACCGAGGTCCACCCGGTCCGGTCCTTGCCCGCCGAGCAGTGATACAGCGCCGGGTTTTCACTGTGCGCCAGTTCGATCAGCGCCGTGGCAAAGCCCGCCCGTTGCACCGGATCGGTGACGAATGCGCGGTACTGACCCTCGAATTCCGCCACCGCCTGCGCCGCGCTGGTCAGCGTTCCTGGCGATGGCGGCGATGACAGGCCGTAGATGTTGACGTTGATGTAGCTGGCGCCGACAGGCACGCGATCCGGTGTCTGCGCGATCTCTGACGGCGTGCGCAAATCGATGTCACGCGTGATGCGCAATGCGGACAGTGTGGCAAGGTCGCTGTCGCTGACGTTGAGCACTTCGGAACGGAAGAATACGCCAGCGCGCACGACGCCATTGTGTGCCGTCGTGGCGGCCAAGCCGCTGCCGCCGTAGCGCGCGGCGATGCCGGCCAGGTCGCGGAAATTCTCGTCTGTCAGCAGGATGGGTGTCGTAAGCGCCTGCTGTGCCAGCGCCTGCGTGACAACCAGCCACAACATAGCCGGCGTCGCGCCGAACAGGATGCGTCGCATCGGCCCCACCACTTCGGGAGCGCCCAGCTTGGCGAAATATGTTTAGAGAAGCGCTAAAACCGATCCACATGAGCAGCGAGTCTCGATTGCTGCCGCATGGCCATTCGGAGCTATCCCAGCAGCTTCAATCGCCTCTGGCGCTGATGAAATAATCTTAACTCGTCGGAGGTGGGCACCGATGTCAGATTTTGCTGCACGTTCCTGAAACAAGAAGGACGGGGAAAATGAGGCGTCATCCGCTGGCTTTGCGATGCTCACTTGCCTTGTGGGTGACTGCGATCATGGCGATGCTGCTCTCGGTGGCAGCGCAGGCGCAGAAGTTCGACATCACACCGGTGGCGGAAAAGGCAGTCTCGCAGCTGCCGCCCGGCCCCCTGTTCTGGCGCGTCGACACTTTCCCAACTCTCGCCATGGCACAATCTGTTGCCAGCCCGACGGCGCTTGCCGCTGAAGTCGACGGCAAGGCGTGGCTCTTCACGCTCGGACCGCCCGGCCAGTCGTCGCCTGGCGGCAGCAAAGTCGCGGAGATCGGGCCTGTGCCCCCGATCACCGCCTCTGAATACCTCTTGCGCGTCGTCCGGTCCGGCGGGCCGTCCGGCGCCAAGACACCGGTGCATATGCATCCGGGATCGGAGACCTTTTACGTGCTGAGCGGTGAACTCACCCAAAGGACTCCAAGGGGCGTCAACCGTGTCTCGGCTGGTCAATCCATGCTCGGACATCCGCCTAATACGCCGATGCAGGTATCCAGCACCGGCACCAGCGACCTCAGCGCCCTGGTTATGTTTGTGAGCGATGCGACCAAGCCATTCTCTTCACCCGCTGTTCTGCCCGCCTCTACCGGAACGGCTGCGCCTGCAATGCTCAAGGTCATGGCTGACAGTCCTCTCGGGCCGGCTCTGACCAAGGTTGCCGATCTCTATCGGCAGGAGACAAGAACGCAGGTCGAACTGACCTTGGCGCCGTCGCCGGTCGTGAAGCAGAAAATCGAAGCTGGAGAATCAGCCGACGTGGTTCTCGTGCAACCGGAATTTGCCGGTGAATTGGCGAAGTCGGGCAAAGTCAGCACTGAAGATCGACCGACGATCGGCCGTGTTGGTATCGGTCTCGCGGCGCGCAGTGACAGCCCTGATCGGGACATTTCAACACCCGGGAAGCTCAAGCAAACCTTGCTTGGTGCCGACACTATATCCTTCAACAAGGTCCAATCGGGAAATTACTTTGCAACGGTGCTCGAACGCCTGGGCATCGCCGGATCCCTGAAAACGAAGATCGTGCGGACAGCGCCCCTTGCGATTTTTGAGCCCGTGTTGAAAGGCCATGGCAATGACATTGCCGCTGGGACCATACCGCTCATCGCTACCACGCCGGGCATCAAATATCTCGGCCCGTTACCCGGCGACCTACAAGATTACCTCACTTATACCGCCGCGCCACTGACGGGAACGCAGCGACGCGAGGCTGCTGCAAGCTTCGTCAGGTTCCTGACATCCTCAAAGGCCAAGGCCACGCTTGCCGCAAACGGAGTCAATTGAGCTGCCGTTTATTGCGTGTCGCTACGGGTCATCGCCAATCCGAAGGGAAATGTGACGGCTTGCGCTAGGCCACGCCTGATTATCCGTTGCGCCGGCCGTTCGACACCCAATAGGCAAGAGCAGGCGTGAAAAGCGTTTCTACCTCGGCGTCATAGCGCGCAAGGTCCGCGCTTAAGACCGTGCCCTGCCATCGTCCATTGGTGCCTTTGTGAAGAAAGCGCGCTGCGCCGTCGTCGAATATTCTTTTCTGGTGCGGTAGCAGCGCCTCGCCCTGCGCTTTCATAGCCTCGAAGCCTGCGGCGGCAACAATCTCAGGCCAGAGAGCAGCTGGAACATCTATGTCCAGAAATTCGGCGATCCGGCGCATTTCGCTGTCACGGTCCGCCTTGAGATCGTTGTAATGGACAAGCAGCAAGCGGGGTTCATGACGGGCGGCCCAATAAGAGTTTTCGACGCTGAAGAACGATGCGCCTTCGTCTCCAAACGCCCCGCCGCCGTCAGCAACCCAGTCCGAGAAGAACTCCGCAGCACTGGATGAGACAGGAAGCCAGTCATCACCGAATTTCTCATCAGCCCGGCTCAATTCATTGAAGCTTCGAATGGCGTCGTCGCGGAAGTTGGCAAAGTGATTGTGGAGCGACATCGCGGCGTCGCGCCCATCTCGCCCGACGTGAATGAACTTAGTGCCTTCATAGACCGGCAGCGCATCGAACGGGAGGTGCGTCTTGAGATAGCGCCGATGCGTCTGGGCTTCTATCCTTTCAATACTGGCTGTGAGGTCTCCTGTCCGGAGATCAAGCCAAGGCGAATCGTCCAGGATCGGCCTGGGCGCCGCCGACTTGAAAACCAGCATACTTACTATTCGCTGGACCCAAGTGGTCCCGCACTTGCCGTATGTACCAATGATGATGTCGTCAGGCCTTGGCCTGTATCCCTGCCAACGTGTGCTATCCATGAACCGTGATCTGACCGTCCGGCTGGGAACTCTCAGAAGTTCTGGCGCCACGACCGCCTCCTGGGGAGCATTGTCACACGTCCGTAAGGTAAAATCCTGACGCGAAATGCGCTGTTGCGCAAACGAGGTCACTGGTTAGGCGGCGCGATGCGCGACGCTCTCCGCAGGCTTGGTTTGTACATCCGTCCATGAGCGAATCTTGGCTTTTGCGCTGAAAGGTCAGCTCTGCGCCTACGCCACTGGATCGCGGCGAGCCGGCGACCGCCAGCCGGGTAGCCTGTGTGGTTATTGTCACCGTGCCGGCATCGTAGGCGATCGGTTACACTGCAGCACTGTCTTTGAGCAGGCCAAATCGCAACTGCGCCGCCACTTCAAGCCTGTGACCACTAACAGCGAGATGACTGCCCATCGTGCGTGCGTCTCTGAGGCACGCGCCGATGATTCCCGTTGCCGGCGCGACCGACGTGCCAACGATGTCGCAGACCGATTTGACGATGCCGGTTGCAGTAGCCGAGGCGTGGATAAGGGCCACGAATGATGCGATCCGGGTTTCAACCGGCAACAGGCGATGCTGTTCCGCATCCCTCCACATGCGGACCAACGCCTGTTCGGCACCGGCGCACGCCGCTGACCAAGCGCCCTCTGCGCGCATGAGCTGACGCTGCACATGCGCATTCTCGATCAGCTTCGCCTTGCGTCCGCGCCATGGTTTGGCCTTTGCCAGCTCGCCTGCGGCGTCGAGCGCCCTGCGCGATATTCCAAGTTGGACCGCTGCTACCGATGTCGCGATCGGCCAGACACTGTTGCCGGTCGCCACGGACATCGGCCCGTAGTCCCGCGGCCCCGGTTCCGCCAACTGAAAGGTCCAGGCTGTCGGAACATGTTGCGGCTCAATAACTACGGTATGGCTTCCTGTGCCAATCATCCCAATGACGTCCCAGGTCTTCTCGATCCTGGCGCGTCCGACGGGGACAAGAACGTAGCGCTCCTCGGGTGCATCCTGACCTTGCACCAGGGGAAGCTGCGCCTCGCCGCCAACCCAGGTCGCACCCTGGCAACCACTGCAAAAGCCCCACCGACCCTCGACGACATATCCGTCGCCATCGGGCATCAGCGTGCCGGACCCGTTCGCGGATGACGACGGATAGGCATGGCCGTCGGCCAGGTAAGCCGACACGAACGCTGGATCACCGGCTGCGGCGAAACTTGCGGAATTGCCCGCCCCTTGGGTCACTACCCAGGAGAACGACGGCTCCCAGCGTGCCATCTCGACGCCTGTGCGGAACCATTCGACGGCGCTTCGGCCAAGGCCGCCGAGTTCGGCACAAATGAGTTGCCGGAAAAGGCCTGCCTCACCCGCACGGCGGAACAGGTCCGCTGGCACCTGCCGCTCCCGTTCGAACTCGGAACGCCGGGCATCGGCTTCCCTCGCCAGGTCTACGCCTACCGAGTGCGCGTCCTTCATCATTGTCTACGCCCATTCTAAACTACATCGAAGGCGTGGTCATTGCGTAGCCGTAGCGTGGCATTTCTCGCGGGGTACTGCCCGCTCAACCTATCCTGCCGCTGAACGACCGCCTACAGATTTCCTTGCGAGGACTGTCCACGCCAAAACTTGCTTTGTTCCTGCCATTGAGAACCTCCAAGACTTAATCTTCATCCTCTGCAACCACGCAATTCATGCTCGACGCGGGATTACGCGGCGATCCCCGACGAGCGTCAGCTTCCAGCGAGGGTTCCGTGGGTCTATCGTCTTGCCGGAGGGGGTTATGGTTAACACCGAGTGGAACACAACAACGCCAGCCGAAGCTGGCTTCGCGTCCGATCTGGACGAAAGCTTCGAGATCGCCCGGCAAGCGGGGACCTTGCCGAACCTGCGCGGCGTGATAGCGGCGCGTGGCGGCCAGCTTTTTTTCGAGCGGTACCTCGCAGGTCCCGACACGAAGCCCGTTGGGCATTGTAGGATTCGGGCCCGCCACACTGCATGACATGCGATCCGTGTCGAAGAGCATTGTTGGGTTGTTGTATGGCATTCCCCTTGCGGCCGGCCGTGTGCCAGTCCCCGACGCGATATTGCTCTCGCAGTTTCCGGAATATTCCGACCGTTCGGTCGCTCCAGCGAGGCAGGCGCTTACGGTCAGGCATGCATTGACCATGACGCTCGGCACGGATTGGGACGAACTCACGATCCCCTATACCGATCCGCGAAATGGCGAGACCTCGATGGATGATGCCCGGATCGCTACCGCTACGTGTTGGAGCGGCCGATCGTCGACCGCCGGGCAGGCGGTGGATCTATAACGGCGGCGCGACAGCCCTGCTCGCGCGATTGATAGAGAAGGGAACTGTGCGGCAGTTGCATGAGTTCGCGCGCGAGGCCTTGTTCGAACTGCTCAAGATCGAAAACACCGAGCGGAGGCGTGGCACCGACGGTGAGCCGATCGCAGCCTCCCGACTGCGCCTGACGCCGCGTGACCTTGTGCGTATCGGCCAAATGATCCTGAGCCGCGGGCAATGGAACTGAAGGCAAGTGGTTCCGGCGGAATGACTTGCGGCTTCGTTCACGCCGGCCGTATCGATGCCGGATGGACAGCAGTACGGGTATCAATGAACCAGGCGGATCCGCCCATGGTCGTGCTTCGCGATCTGGTACTGCCCGCTTTGGGGATTTTCTAGGGAGCAGACCGCCGGATGGCAGATCGTTTTCTGCATTTTGTGATCTTGATAGAATGCCGTTTGTTCTTTCCATGGTAACACCCCGCGAAGAGGAGACTACTCCATGAAGATTGCGCGAATCTACGACGACAACGGGCAGTCGCGGTTTACCGAAATTGACATCGAAATGCGTGCGATCGACTCCCTTACAAGCCGCCTCGCATCTACTCCATTCGATGCCGAGCAATGCCGTTTCTTCTCGGCTTCGCCGCAGGTCAGGCCACCGGGCCCGGCGCCGCGCGACAACTCGTGGTCGTGCTGTCAGGAGAGATGGAGGTCGAAACCAGCGACGGCGAAAAGCGACGCTTCGGTCGGGGTGATATGCTGCTGGCAGATGACACATCGGGTAGCGGACACATTACGCGCGCACTGACCGAGGTGATCAACCTTTTCGTGCCCGTAGCCAATATCCCAGTATGACCCGAGACGGTCCCATGTCCAACCTCATTTCCGCGTAAGTCCGGCACAACCTATCCTGTAGAACTTACGATGGAGATCTGTACCATGGCGAAGTTCGTGTTCGGCATGAACCAGTCTTTGGACGGCTACGTTGACCACGACCACCCGGCGTTTGCGCCAAGCCCGGTGCTCTTCCGTCATTTCATCGAGCAGGTGCGCGAGCAGGCGGGCAGCGTGTACGGTCGCGGACTGTACCAGGTGATGCGCTATTGGGACGATGATCATGCCGAGTGGGACGTGGCGGAACGCGAATTCGCAACGGCGTGGCGCGGCCAGCCGAAGTGGGTCGTATCGCGCTCGCTGACCTCGGTCGGTCCCAACGCAACGCTTGTCGAAGGCGCCCTTGAGGCGTCAATGCGCGAGCTGAAGGCAAAGCACGTTGGGGAGATTGGCGTTGGCGGACCGGACCTGGCGCGAAGTCTGGGGGGCCTTGGTCTTATCGATGAGTATCGGATCTACCTCCACCCCGTCGTGCTCGGTGGCGGCAGGCCATTCTTCGCGGGTCCAAGGCCGCCGCTCCGCCTCGTGGCCAGCGAGCGAATTGGCGAGGACGTGATCAGGTTGACGTACGTTCCTGTGTAAGCACGTGGGCCGTCCCGGCGGCTACAATGGTTTCTGGAATTGCGCGCTTCTGGTCGCGAAAAGCCGTACAGCTATGTTCTGCTTGATGCACCACAAAGGAGATTTTCCACATGACCCGGGTCACGAGATGCCTGTGTGGGTCGCTGCGCATGACCGCCGATGGCGACCCGCTTGTGGTGAACATCTGTCACTGCGTCGATTGCCGCCGCCGGACGGGTGCGGCGTTCAGCTACAATGCCTATTTCCACCGTGCGCACGTTCGGTTTGACGGCTCAAGCAATTCCTATGAGCGTGACGGCCAGGAAGGGCGCAAGATTCGCCATCACTTTTGCCCTGAGTGTGGCACTACGGTGTTCTGGGAGTCTGACCTGAGGCCTGAGCGCTATGGAATTGCGGCCGGTCTGTTTGAGGAGCCGTTTTCGCACCCGCCCTCGTATTCAGCGTGGGAAACGATGAAGTATGAGTGGGTGCCGTTACCCGAGAGCTTGGCGCATTTCCCCGAAAATCCGGCCACGCCGGCCACGCCGCAGGATTCTTGAATGCTCCAACCACAACGTTCCTCCTGTCCTGCTCTGCCGCGGAGCGGAACTTTGTTATGCACGCTCCATGTTTGATCCCTCAGACGATATCGTCGCACCGCGCTTGGTTCTCCGCCTCATGCAGCGTGCAGACGTGGAAGCTGTTCTCGCTGGCGACCTGCAGCGTGCCGGGATTTCAATAGGTGCGGAAATTCCCTGCGATGTCCTGGACCATCCCAGCAGCTTTGCATTCGCCAAGGCTCAGCTTGATGCCGACCCCTACTATCAGCCCTGGTCCATGCGAGCGATGATCCTTCCCGCCAACCGGACGATGATCGGCCACATCCGGTTCCATAGTCGGCCCAGTCCCGATTACCTTCATACCTTCGCACCCGGCGCGGTTGAATTCGGCTATCGCGTTTTCCCCAAATATCGGCAGCGCGGTTACGCGGCCGAGGCGTCCCGCGCGGCCATGGATTGGGCGCAAGTCAACTTCGGGCTCCGCAAATTCATCGTCTCGGTATCGCCAGGCAACACACCGTCGCTCGCGCTGATCGCCCGCTTTGGCTTCGCTCGCATCGGACAACAGATAGATGAGGTGGACGGCCCCGAGGACGTCTACCTCCGCGAGGTTTAACGCATCACAGTGTAGGGCACCTTATGACGCTTGAGATCGTCGCACCTCATCACCCGCTGCCGGAACATCGAGAACTGATCACGCGCCTCCTCGATGTGTACAACGATGAGCGGACTGGCATTCCTGATCCGATCTCGCCCTTGGCGCTCTTGCTGCGTGAGCCCGGCAGCGAGTTGATCCTTGGCGGGCTATGGGGTGTCAGCTATTGGCGTTGGCTGTTTGTGGAACAGTTGTTCGTGCCTGAAACGCACCGCGGCCAAGGGCTTGGGACATCACTGCTGCAGCAGGCGGAGGCAAAGGCGCGCGAACGCGATTGCATCGGCATCTGGCTGTTGTCATTCAGTTTCCAGGCGCCCGACTTCTATCGCCGCCGTGGCTACCAATCCTTCGGCAGTATCGAGGCCTATCCGCCCGGTCATACCTGCACCTACTTCGCCAAGCGGCTTTCGTAATTTCCAGGTATGCAAGGCCACAAGGGACAACAATGCTTTCCGACATTTGGCCGACGATCCTCGAAGCAATTCGGTCTTATTTTCAGTTTTTCGTGGAGTCACCGCCCGCAATTCCGCAAATCACCACTCTCACCGCCTATGCAGCTCGGAACAAGGATATTATCGCGAATTCCCTGGATCTGATCAGCTTTTTGATGGTTACGCCCGAGCTTGCAAGACGGCTGATTCCTTCACGGAAAATGGTCTTCCAGAACTACATCATGATATTCATCACACTCTTCCCGCTTATCTGTTTGTACAGAGCCATTGCGTGGTTAATTGCCGGCTATTACTGGCACGCCGGCTTGTGGGGGTTCTTGTTTGCCGCGTCCTTCAATGGATTTATCCAAAACTGGCGGCATGACGCGAGTGTTGTATCCCCCCTGTTGATTGGCGAGAAGGTATCGAAGGCGCTGTTGCCCCTCGGCGTTGCACTCTTTCTTCTCTCGAGAGTGTTCGAGCTGTACGTCGCGTCTGACGGCGGGTAGCGCCTCGGGATTTTGCTGCCGGGAATTGGTGAGGAGCGGTGTGCTGATTTTACCCGAGGGTGGGTAGTGCTGGCCGCACACAAGTAAATCCTGTAGTCTTGCCAACCCTTCTGCGGGTTGTCGCCGTCTGGATGCCCACAGCACACAGCAACCGGAGGGAAGCTTCACCATGACCGCCGAGCAGAACAAAACAGTTATCCGGCAATTCTTCGACGCATGGAACGCCCGTCGGCCCGAGGCCTTCGCCGATCTCATGACGCCGGATGTTGTCCGCCACTGCGACGCGACGCCAGCGGTCGAGGCTCGCAGCCTCGATCAGATCAAGCAGTTTCTCGCCCAGGATACCGCGGTTTTCCCTGACTCCGTGCAAACCATCAAGCTTCTGGTCGCCGAGGGCGATCACGTCGCCGCCTGGGTTACCTATGAAGGGACGCAGCATGGGCCGATCGGTCCGTTGCCACCCTCAGGCCGCAAGGCACAGTTTGACTTCGGGGCAATCTTCCGCATCGACAACGGAAAGATCGCCGAGTGGTGGGTGACCTGGGACAACATGAAAATTCTCCGTTCGCTCGGCCACCTTCCGAGCGCCTGAGATCCGAGGAATCTCAGCGATTGCAGAGCATGAGAACCATGATAACGGTCCTTGACAGGCCTTAAGTATCACGTTCCCAGACGATCGTATTACGAATCAGGCGGCCCGGATAAAGTGGTATCTCCTGAAGCGGCGTTCGTAATGTCAGATGGTCGCCACTCAATTCAAAGTATCGGATCTGCTTCGGGAATGGCACCCAAGATATATCGGGATCTATGACCACGTGGTCATCCTCGATCGCAAAACGGCCAGAATAGGCGCTCATCCCCATAACAATTGCCCTGCAGTCTGCGTCGCTGTCGGGGTGGGACGTTCCGCAGTCGTCAGGAGCGCGATCATCCGCCCGGTAGGCGCAAAGGTAATTACCCCTCGCGGATTTGTACCCAACAGATCGAGCTCTTCTCCAGTGTCCTCCATCCTGATCCGATTCGAGATCAATTTCCATGTGCCGAAGAGGCCGTGGGATTTCTGGTTGGAGCCGTCCATGATCAGTACCTTGTTGTTAATACAACGTAAGACGGTTTCAGCGGTGACATGTGCGCCATGACATACCACAGCTAGAATGCGCCTAATTTCATTGGCCGGCAGCAGCACTGACTTGTGTGCTGCTGCCGGGCGCGGCCCAATCCCCACCGTGACTCCACATAGCACACCCATATTTCTTGGGGGCACGCGATACTCATCCGTGGGCGAACCATACCAAAATTGGCGGCCTAAATCGACGGTCGCGGTATGGTGTCCCTTAGCCTCGTCAGCTCCGAACTTGGTACCTCCGTTAAGTTGCTGACGATCTTTGAAATACCCTTCAAGAACCAGAACCTCCTGCCCGACGTCCCATTGCATCGACAGATCGTCAGAAGCGATTGCCTGCACGATGTCATATGGCAATCCTCCTCTATGGCACTCGCATCGCTTCGCGCGCAGAGTGGTATGGGAAACCAGTAGGGAGAAGCACTATGCAAGGATTGAAGGAGGAAGTGCTCGCCACCTACGCGGCCTACATCGATGCGTTTCGTGCCAACGATGTCGCGGCCCTCGACAGGCTGATGCAGTATCCGTTCGCGTTCATCGGCAATGGCCGCGTTGCGCTGGTTGAAAGTTTCCCGATCAAGCCAGCCGATTTGATGGCCGCCAAACAATGGCGCGACACCAACGACCTCAATCCGGAGGTGGTGTTTCTCCATCCGAAAAGGCGCATGTGATCGTGCGTCACGCCACCCGGGTCAGGGTAGACGGTTCACCTATCGAGGTTGTCTCAGCGTTCTACGCGCTGACCCGCGCACCATCCGGTTGGAAGTTCTTCGCCCTCTCTGATATTGTTGTCCCAGCCTGACCCTTGCGCCGCGCGCAACCATAATTCCGTATCGTCGGAGGATGCATGCAAACCCTTGTCGGTGTCTGGAAGTTGGTCGAGGCCCGCGCATTCGACGATGCCGGTCAAGAGGTTCCATCGCCGCTCGGTCCGCACCCCATGGGTGTCGCGGTGTTCGGCGCTGAACGCATGATGGCGATGGCAGGTGATGGCCGCACAGCGCTTCCTGCCGAGACAAAGCGCATCTTTGCGGCCTACTGCGGCGCCTATACCTTTGATGGGACACAGGCCGTCACCCGCGTCGACGGAGCGTCAGGTCCTGAAATGATGGAGGACCGGGTTCGCCAAATCCGCTTCGACGGGCCCACCCGGATGGTCGTCGTTCCCGTGTCACGACTTTTTGGTCGAGGCGGCGGCCTGGAACTGGTGTGGGAGCGTTGCAGCTCGTCTGCTTAACGCACGTTGCCGATGTTCGGCACGACGTGCCGGTCATCCAGTGTTGATGCATCGGATCCATCCTCCGGATGACATCAGCGCATCTCGTTGCCTCCCCGTGAAATGTTCAGCTACGATCGCGGACTTCATCGAAAGGCTAGGTGATGGAGGCGGATCGGCCGAGTTCGACCGCGGAGGGCGCCGCCATTATGCGGGCACTGCATCAGGCGCTTCCTCGCGATGAACGCGTGCTCGATGATCCAATTGTGAGCCGTTTGGTCGATCCGGATGGAGAAGCCTATCGAGCCAGGCTTACATTTCTGGCTACTCTCGCCGCACCAGTCCGCTCGCGGCTCACCAATTTCGTGATGCGAGGCCGCTACGCCGAGGATTGTCTTGCTGACGCAGTCCGCCATGGCATCGGTCAATGCGTGATCTTGGGTGCCGGCCTGGATACATTCGCCTATCGGCAACCGGATTGGGCACGCGCGCTGACGATCTTCGAGGTAGACCACCCCGCCACGCAGGCATGGAAGCGTGTGCGCCTCACCAAGGCAGGCATCGCCACGCCGGACAACCTTTCATTTGTGGCAGTCGATTTCGATCGGATCTCGCTGCCCGAAGGGCTTTCGAATGGTTTGTTCGATAGCAGTGTCCCGACATTCTTTACGCTGCTCGGTGTTGCCCAGTATCTCACGATGGAAGCACTGAAACGCACACTCGACTGCGTTCTTGCGATGCCGAAGTCGAGTGAAATTGTTCTGAGCTTTGTATTGCCCGAAACAGCCTTATCGGCCGACGATGCAGCCCTCACCGCTGTGCTCGCCAGACGGTTCGCGGCAATCGGTGAGCCCTGGCTGACACGCTTTGAACCGGATCACCTGATAGGTCTGTTGATCGAGCAAGGCTTCTCGCGCGTTGTCCACCTCACGCCGGAGCAAGCCAACATCCGCTACTTCGCCGGGAGGAGCGATGGCCTGAACGCGGCGTTCATGGAGCAACTGGTTCGGGCCACCGTCTGATCGCGGATCAGCTCGCCGCTGACGCCCTTCCGCGTCCCGCGCGAGGCGCGTCATCCCCGCCGCGGCAGAGCCGGACGCAGCGTCCACGCCAGCGGCAGCGTCAGCAGACACACCGCCGCGACAATGAAGATCGCATGCGTCGGCCCGAACGCATCACCACCGAAGCCATACAGCACCGGCGCGATCGCACCACCGCCAATGGTGCCGGTATAGAACAGCCCGAACGCGTGCTCGCGCCGCTCCGGCGCCACCAATTCCGGCACCGTGCCATACAACACCGACGACGTGCCGTTCAGCGCCACGCCGATGATCGGCAGGCAGGCGAGGGCGCCCACCAGCGGCAACGGCCCGATCGCGATGATCCCCAGCGCGGTCGCCAGCTCCGTCAGAAGCACAGTGCGCAGCACGCCAAGCCGGGCGCCTAGCCAACCGCACGCCAGCTTGCCAATCGCGCCGCCGGCAAAAATCAGGCTCAGCGCCAGGCCGATGGTCGGCGTGCCGGCATCCTTGGCGCGCAGCACGAACGGCAGGAATGCGAGGAACCCCATGCGCGTCCCGCTATCCAGCACGCCGATCGTCAGCAGCAGCAGGAACGGCCCCCGCCGCGGCGTCGCATGCCTCCGCGCCGTCGCCTTTGCCGGTTCCGCCTCGCGCAGCGACGTCGCCGCGCCACGCGGCAGCAGCAGCAGGATGCCGGCCGCACCGCAAAGACCAAGCGTGCCAACCATCCCCACCGCGCCGCGCCATGGCAGCAGCGCCATCAGCCACGCCGCCGCCGCCGGGATCGCCATCTTCCCCAGGTCGCCAGCAAAATTGTAGGTGCCCAGCGGCCCCCGCGAACCGCGCCGCTCGAACGCCGTCGCCACCAGCGAAGATCCGATCGGGTGCTGCGTCGCCGCGCCGGCGCCGCCGATCAGCAGCGCCACTACCAGCCAGCCGAGCCCGGCGCCGCTGAGACTGATCGACAAGTACGCCGCGCCCAGCAGCGCCGTGCCCGCCGTCAGCAGCAGCTTCCCGCCAAACCGCGCCGCCAGCCACGACGCCGGCACCTGCGGCCCCGCCATCGCCCCAGCGAACAGCAGGCGCAGCACCCCAAGCGCCGCGTAGCTGAGCCCGAACTCCGCCTGCCATACCGGCAGCAGCACATAGATCAGGTCGGTGCAGCCGTCGTGCAGCGCATGCGTCACACAGGTGACAGACAGCACGCGGCGCCCCTCGTCGCTGCCGTGCCGCACCTTCCCTTGCATCGACTGTCGTCGCCGCGCCCACTGCCGGTCTCCGCCACTGAAGCGTCTGACTCAGTGGGAGTTTCCTGGCTGAAAGGGAAGACGGAGGATGATCAGATTTGTCTAGATATCTAGCTCCATGCAAACGCCGTCAATGGATCACGCATGCCGCCTCACCGGACGCCGCCGCTTCGCCTAGCCCGAGATTACGTGCCCCTGCAGCACGCTGGCGGACGCAACGCCAAGGAAGGTGACGCGCGTCCCATCAGACAGCGTCAGCGTCGTATTGCCGGCGGACGAAGACGCACTCGCAAGATCCGCCGCTGCCTCACCGGCACCGTACCCCGACAGCAGAACAGCGTCGTGCGTGGAGAAGTCGGTCACGACGTCCTGTGGCGCGGCGCCATTGATGAACGTCTTTACAAAAATGAACGCATTGGATCCCGCGCCGCCGGTCAACGTGTCTGTTCCGGCGCCGGCGAGCAGGTTATCATTGCCGCTGCCTGCGATCAGTACGGCGCTACCCGTTCCGTCGGTGCCACCACTCATTTGATCGTTCGAGGATGATCCGCCGCCATTCAGTGTCTCGTTGCCGCTTCCCGCAAAGAAATTGAGGCTGCCGCTGCTGCCGGCATACGTGACAACGCCACCGGCGCTGCCTAGCACCGCCGTGGTTCCGGTTCCGCCGGTGATCGACGTTGGCCCGCTGCCGCCAAACACCGTGGCATCGCCCGCGTTATTGATGAACCGCAGCGCGCCGCTGCCCCCCACCACGAAGCCACCGTGCCCGCTCGCGGTGACGGTCGCGTTGTCATTGCCCGTGACAATGATGTCGCCTTGCCCGCGATCCAGGATGTTCAATGTGCCGGCCGACGGAGTGAACCCGCCATACACGAAGCCGTTGCTGCCTTGCAGCGTGATCGCCGCATTGCTGTTGCCGGCGGTAACGGTGTTGGCAGTGCCGCTGTCGACGATATTCAGCGCTCCCGCCGCCGAATCAAAGCCGCCATAGATCACGGCACCGATGCCGCTCATCGTCACCATCGTCGCGCTGTGCCCCGCAACGACGGTGTCAGCGGTGCCGCCGTCGACAACTGTCAGCGCCCCAGGCGTGGAATCAAAGCCGCCGTAGATTACCGCGTCCATGCCGCTCGCAGTCACGGTCGTCGCGCTGTCGCCGGCAATGACCGTACCCGCGCTGCCGTTGATCAGTACGTTCAAAGTCGCTGCCGGCTGTCCAAAGGTGCCGATGACAACACCGTCCGTTCCGCTCAGAGTCGCGGTAGTATTGCTGTTGCCAGCGACGATTGTCGCGTTGGCTCCGCCCACCGAAACATTCAGACTGTCGCCGGTCGTGGCAAAGTTGCCGAAGACGCTGGCGTCATCGCCGGCAACAAATGCGGAAAGCGAACCCGCGACTGCTGCCAACACCGTATCTTGCGCGCCGTTCGACAGGATCGTTCCACCATTGCCGCCACCCAGCAGGTTGGTCGCTGTCCCGCCCAGGATGGTGTCGTTTGCCGCCGCAGCGATAATTGTGTCGTTGCCGGTGTTGCCGACCAGCACCGCCTTACCAACGCTGTTGTCGAACAGCCCGTCATCCGCCGCGCCGCCCAGATACTCGGCCTGATAGCCGGTTGGTAACGTGAAGTTGGCCAGCGCGGTCGGAGCTGTCACCACAGCCTCGTTGGTGAAGCCGCTCCGCGGGGCGCCGAACATTCCGCTTGGTTCGGCCACGATGTTGCGTTGGCCCGCCGGCACCGTCGCCAACCCCAGCACCTGCTCGACCGAGGTAACGCTGGTGGTGCTGTCACTCACCGTGCCGCCGATACCGATCGCCGTTATCGCCAGCGTGGTGGTGCTGACGAAGCCGTTGACCAACACGGTAGGCGTGAACAGCAATCCATCGATCGCCGCATTCACCACTGCTGGCGTGCCGGTGATGTTGTAGGTGCCATTGTTGAAGCTGCCGCCGCCCAGGTTCGACAGCGTGCCGTTCGCCGGATTCGACAGCGTCACCGTCACCGTGTCGGTCGCCCCGGCATTCGTATCGCTGATCGTCACGCTCGCCAACGGCGCGCTGGCGTCCTGATTGGCCACCGCCTGATTGGCGACCGTCCCAGAGATGCTCGGTGGCGAGATTGCCAACGTTATGGCAGAGCCACCCGCTCCGTCGCTGTCGACGGAAAACACCTTGCCTGAGTAATCACCCAGCAGCGACAGCACAGCGATCGTCGTGCCATTGCTGCTGATGGTGAGCAGACCGTTGAACCAGGTCGCGCTATCGGCAGCGATACTGGCAAGATCGATTGTATCGCCTTGGCCAAAATCCAGGATGTCAGCGGCCACGCTGCCCGGCTCTTGCAGGATCAGCTCACCGGGTGCGGCAGCGAAATCGATCGTCTGCGACGCGGCAACCGTGCCCGCGAAGTCGGCGACGCCATTGGCGCCAATATCTATGGTGCCTCCCGTGCCGCCGACGTCGCTGTCGACGATTAGGATGTCGCCGTTGCTGACCAGGATTGTGCCGTCGTTGTCGAACTCCTCGCCCGGCCCGATCTGGAAGTCACCGCCCGAAACCGCGGCGTCGATCACCCCTTGATTGATGATGTGGCCGCCTGGCGGTCCGCTGATGACGGCGGATGTGCCGGTCTGCGTGATCACCTCGTTGACACCGAAGGTCAGCGTATTGGTGCCCTGCTCGGCGATCGTTCCGCCCAGACTGACCGGCGTATCATCCAGCAGCTGAGTGCCGGCAAATGCCAGCACACCGTTATCGACGATTGTATTGGCGGCCAGCGTGCCGCTGACCAGAAGCGTTTCGGTGGGCAGCAGGGTTAGGCTGTTGATGCCGACATACTCGTTGCTGGCGATGGTCACCAGCGCGTTGCCGGCACTGCCGATGACGGCGTTGTCCTTCTGGCTGGGAACGTTGCCCGTGTCCCAGTCCATCGCCGTATTCCAGTCGGCCGTCCCTGTCGTGGTCCAGGTGTAGTTGCCCGCTGGACCAAGGAAGATGTCAGTGCCGTCGTCGCCCGAGATGACGAAATCGCTGGTCCGGAAGTCGCCTTGTATGTTCAGTGTGGTAGTGTTGCTGCTGGCGTCGGTCAGTGTCAGCACGTTGTTGGCGAACGACTTGCTGACCGCAAAGAAGCCGACTAGGTCGATGGTGTCGCCCGGCGCGAAGCCTTTGATGCCAAGCGTGCCGAGGCCCGTCGCGGAGTTGTTGCCGGCAACCGTCCACTGCGAGCCCTTGTCGAACACCAGTGAATCAAAATTGGTGATGCTGGTGCCGAACCCGGACAGTGAGCCCGCGCTCGCGCCCGAAGTGAGTTCGAAGACGTCGCCATTGACGTCGCCGTTGAACACTGCTCCAGGAGCGGCGATGACACGATTGGGCGTGCTGGCGCTGGATTCGAAGTAGACCGCATCGGAGCCGGGGTCGGCGGTGATCGTGCCAGCGTTGAAGACAGTTCCGTACGAGAGATAGATGCCATCCGCACTGGAGATCGTGCCGGATGCGGCGTTGGTGATGTAAGTGGGTCCATCACTGATGTCCATTGCTTCGCCGTTCGGCGCGAGAATGACACCGGTATTGACGACAGTGAGGTTTCCGTTGAAGTCGCTGATCCCATAGTAGTGGCTGGCCGAGATCAGCCCGGCGTTCACCAGCGTGCCATAGTGCAGATAGATGCCGTTGCCGCCTGCAATGGTGGCGGTGGAACTGTTGCTTATGTAGGCAGTAGCGTTCGCCGAGATGCCGTAGCGGTAATTGTCAGTGGCGAGGATTAGCCCGGAATTGAGTATCGTGGCCGCTCCGCCATAGGCGTACACACCGTTGCGCTGATCGCCTGAGATCGTGCCCGCATTGAGCAACGTGCCGGAGTGAAGATAGACACCGCCGCTCCCGGAAATGATGGCGCTGGAGCTGTTGGTGATGTGCGCCTCCGCGCTGCCGACACGGATTCCGTAATTGTTGGTTGACTGAATAAGACTGTCATTGACGATGGTGGCGGTGCTGGCCGGACCACCGCTGATGGTAGCAGGAACTGCCCTTCTTTTTCCGGCGCCCACGGCCACGCCCACCTGATAGTTGGCGGTGATGGTGGCGCCGGCCGAGTTGGTCACCGAGATGGTGCCGTACGAGAACGCGACGCCACCGCCGATGCTGGCATTGTTGAGGACGGAGCCGCCTGCGTCACCATTGATCGCGGGACGGTTGAGTGCCCCTGTGGTGATGCTCCCGTCGTTGATGACGGCGCCATCGCCGCCGAGCTCAATGGCGCTGTTGCTGGTTGCGCTGATCGATGCGCCTGAGGCATTGGTAACCAAGCCACCACTGCGTTCGTAGATAGCCCTGACTGCGCCGCTGATGGTGCCGAGGTTGACGACGGTGGCGGCGGAGCTGCCCTTGATATTGATGCCGGTACCGTAGCTTGCCGTGATGAATGCAAAGGCGCTGTTGGTGACCGAGCCGCCGTCCTGTTCGGCGATGCCGTTCGCACTGCCGAACACGCTGCCTGCATTGACGACGCCGCCGCTGCCGCCAGTGATCAAGACGGCGGCCATGACGCTGCCGGCGATCACGCCGCTTGCTTGATTGGTGACGGATCCGCCATTCTTGATATAGACGCCCTGCCGGCCGCCAATATAGCCGCTGTTGATGACACTGCCGCCTTGTTTCAGGATGGCGCCGCCAGCGCTGCCGTTGCCGCCGAGGATGCTGCCCTCATTGCTGAGCGCGCCGTACGTCGCGCGGTAGATGCCGGCGCCACCCGGGCCGCCGCCGTCACCGCCAATTGCAGTGGCGTCGCTGGGGTTGTCGAACGCAGCAGTACCGGCAAGGAAGATTCCGTCACCCGCGTTGGCGCCCGACCCGCCAATAATGGTGCCATGGTTGGTCAGGCTGCCATTGGGCGTCACCATTGCACCGGCAGCTGCGATGACGTTGCCGCCGCCAGTAATTGTCCCGTAATTGGCCAGCGAGGCGCCGCTGCCAATATAGACGCCGGCGCCAGCAGCGCCTGGGTTGAAGTAGACGGAGCCGCCGTCCGCTCCACCCGTTACCACACCATGATTGACCAGCGTTCCACCCAGCACCAGGTTGACGCCGTCGCCCCCGTTGCCGCCGGTGCCGTAGGAGGGGCCTGAGTTCGGTGTGCCGCCATGGCCACCTGCGCCACCCATGATTACGCCGCTGTTGGTCAGCAGCCCTGCCTGCAGCAGGACGATGCCGCCACCGCCGCTCCCGCCGTTGCCACCGGGGCCGGGGGCATAGCCACCGTGGCCCCCATCACCGCCCATGATCGTGCCAGCATTGGCCAGAGTGCCGGTCGTCAGCTCGACGCCGGTGCCGCCGTTACCGGCGTTACTGCCAATGGCGCCCTCGGAACCACCTCCCTGGCCGCCTGCGATCGTTCCGCTGACATTGTTGGTCAGTGTGCCTGCCGTCTGCACGACGCCATCGCCACCGCTGCCGCCTGTGCCGTAGTCGCCGGGCAAATTGCCGTCGTCGCCAGCGATCTGGCCGCTGTTGTTAACGGTGCCAATGCCGCCTGAGATAGTTACTCCCGCGCCGACGATGCTGGTGGCTGTGCCGCCGCCGCCGGTAATGGTGCCGCCGGTCAGGTTGGTGACCGAACCGCCCGCCGTTTCTTCAACACCGTATGTCGCGCCCGAGATGCTTCCGGCGTTGGTGACCTGACCCGGGTAATAGCCGATATAGACGCCGGCATACGTCCCACCGGTTATGACCGCGGACGCGTTGTTGGTGACCGATCCGCCGTTCCCTTCGGCGACGCCGTAGTTCCCACCCAGCAGACTGCCGGAATTGATGACCGCGGCGCCCGCTGCATAAATGTAGACAGCATCCTGGTAACCCGTGACGACGCCAGAGGCGTTGTTGGTGACTGCGCCACCGCCTAAACGGACACCGTCGTATTCCGCACTCGTCAGCGTGCCCGAGTTGACAACGGTATTGTTGCTGCCTGGGCTTTGAACCTGGACAGCATCGTAGGCGCCGCTCGCGGTGATCGTGCCATTGGCCTGGTTGGTGACAGTTCCGGTCAACAGGAAGGCTCCGCCAATAATGGAGCCGCTGTTGATCAGCGTGCCACCGGCCTGGAACACGGCGGGGGCGTCGCTGGGGCCGATGATCGTGCCCTCATTGGTCAGCAGACCAGGCCTCTCGCGCTCGATGCCGGCGCCGCCTTTGCCGCCGCCAAACCCGGCACCGCCAATCACCTTGCTGGTGCTCGGGTTGTCCAGCGACCCTGTGCCGGCCATCAGGATACCGGCGCCGCCCAAGTTGCCGGATCCGCCGATGATCGTGCCGGTGTTGTTCAGCGTGCCGCTGCTCAACAGCAGGGCACCAGCGCCTCCGGTACCACCGCTGCCGCCGCTGCCGCCCGTGATGGTGCCGGTATTGATCAGCGACCCGGCTGCCGGGATGTAGAACTCCGTCACCGGCGGTGCCGAACGCGCCGGTGCCACCCGTGCCGATGGTGCCGGCCTGCCCGCCGATGATTGTGGAGTGATTGATCAGCGTCCCACCCTGGATCAGTTCGACGCCGTACCCGCCGTTGCCGGCTGCCCCATTCGAACCTAGGGCGTTGACACTGCCGCCGCCGCCACCGGTGATGGTGGCGTTGTTGACCAGGGTTCCGCTCTCGCCCAGCAGGATGCCGGTACCGCCATTGCCGCCACTGCGGGAGACGCCCGTCGTGGTGCCACCCTGGCCGCCCGTGATGATGCCGCTGCCATTGTTGGTCAGCGTTCCCGTCGCCAGATCGACGCCATCGCCGCCACCGAAACCATCGCCGCTGGTGCCGGGGCCGCTGCCGCCGGCGATGGTCCCGCGATTGTCAATAAGGCCGGCGGAACCGGACAGATCGACGCCCGCACCGGCTGCACTGTTTCCTTCGACGCCGCCGTTGCCCCCACCGACGATTGTTGCGCCGGGTCCGTTGACGACTGAACCGCCGTCGGCTTCCTGCACGCCGTATTGCCCGCCGCGCAGCAGGCCGTAATTGATGACAGTGCCGGCGCCACCGTAGATCGAAACGCCAGCCAGGGTGGTCCCCGTGATGGTCCCCATTCCGGCGACGCTGGCTTGCGTGGAAATGGCCCCAGCGATGATCGGCGCGGGGCTGCCGCCACTGGCCTGATTGATGACGTAGCCGGGTCCGTAGATATTAACGCCGAACTCGCCGCCGGCGATCGTGCCGCCAGCCTGGTTGGTGACGCGCGCGTCGGTGACGGGTAGTTCCGCTCCCAGGAAAATGCCCGCAGCCTGCGCTGTGTTTGCACTGGTGATGATCCGGGCATTGGTGATGGTCCAGCTTTCGCCGCCAGGGCCATAGATCGCATCGCCCGAGCCAACGTTGATGGTCCCGGTCACCAGGACCGGACTGTCGCCGCTGGCGAGCGAAACTTGCGTGGTGATCGAACCCGAAATGGTGCGCGCCATGGACTTTTTCCCCCGCGTCCCCGGGCGTCATCGACGCCTCTCGCCAAACAGCTTTCGCTTTGGATCGACCGGGATAGGGGGAGCGGCTTAACAGCAGGTAAATCGGCTGCCGCATCGATAACCGCGCTGCCATCGCGAGCGCCTCACGACAGCGTCGGCTTGAACGCAGACGCCGCCAGCATCACCATGCGACCCGATGCTGCCGATACCCCTGAACATCCCGCGCGCCGCGCTGGTCACCGGTGCCGCCCAGCGTATCGGCCGTGCCATCGCGCTCGCCCTGGCTGGCGCCGGCTTCGACATCGCGCTGCATTGCCACACCAGCACCAACCTTGCCGAGGCGGCCGCCGCCGAGATCCGCCAGCGCGGCCGCCGCGCCGTCGTGCTGCCAGCCGACCTCGCCGATGAATCGCAAACCGGCATACTGCTGGATCGCGCCAGCGAAGCGCTCGGTCCCATCGGCATGCTGGTGAACAACGCCAGCCCGTTCGAGCGTGACGAATGGCACGACGCCACCCGTGCCTCCTGGGACAGGCATATCGAGCCTGGGCTGCGCGCGCCGTTCGTGCTCATGCAGCACTTCGCCCGCGCCCTGCCGCCCGAAGCCGAAGGCGTGGTGATCAACATGCTGGACGAGCGGGTCTGGTCGCTCACCCCGCACTTCGTCTCCTACACCATGGCCAAGACCGGCCTGTGGACGCTGACGCAATCGATGGCGCTGGCACTGGCGCCACGCATCCGGGTCAACGGCATCGGTCCTGGCCCGGCGCTGCCCAGCCCGCGCCAGAGCGCCGAGCAGTTCGCCCGGCAATGCGCGTCCACCCCGCTGCACCGCGGCACCAGCCCGGACGAGATCGCCGCCGCCGCCATCGCGATCCTGTCGCTGCCGTCGATGACAGGCCAGATGCTGGCGCTCGATGGTGGCCAGCACCTGCAATGGCAATCCGGCCGACACGGCCCGCCTCCCGAGGAGTGACGCAGATGGAAACCCAGCCAATTGCCAGCAGCGTCAGGGCCCTCCGCCACACCTTCATCCGCGACCTCGTCCTCGCCGCCAGCATCGGCGTGCATCCGCACGAACACACCACCCCGCAGCGCGTGCGCATCAACGTCGATCTCGGCGTCGAGGACGATGGCGCGCGTGCGCTATCGCGTTCGCCGGTCGGCCGTGACGACCTCGCCCGCGTGGTGGACTACGAAAAGCTCGCCGATACTGTCCGCGCCATCGTCCTCTCCGGTCATGTCCGGCTGGTCGAAACCCTCGCCGAGCGCATCGCCGAGGCCTGCCTGGCCGACAGCCGCGTCCACCTCGCCCGCGTGCGGGTGGAGAAGCTCGATATTTTCGCCGATGCGATATCTGCCGGTGTCGAGGTCGAACGCCGGCGCCGCGACTTGTCCACGCCCTGAGCCTCCGCCAGTGAGATCAAAGCCATCGCGATCTTTGTTAATTTTGTGACCGGGTCGATTTGAAAAATTCACTGAAATCAACGCTCTAATTTTTCCCCGTTAATCTGCAACCTTTACGAAACCCAGGATTACAGCCACTTTCCCGCATCGGCGGGCGGCTTCGCCCACAAACTTATCCACAGTATTGACAGGCGTTGTTACAGCCTCTGGCCGAACTCGCCGGAAGCAGCCAAATATCCCGCCATGAGTGACGCTCCGCCCATCGTCGGCGCCGCCGCCATCGAGCGGGCGCTGATCACCATGCCGCTGGGCCCCGGCGTGTATCGCATGCTCGATGCGAAGGGCGACGCGCTCTATGTCGGCAAGGCGCGCAGCCTGAAGAAGCGAGTAACGTCGTACACGCAGCTCGGCCGGCTGGACGAACGGCTGCGGCGGATGGTCAACGAGACCGTCTCGATGGAGGTGATCACCACCCACACCGAGGCCGAAGCCCTCCTGCTCGAGGCCAACCTGATCAAGCGGCTCAAGCCGCGCTTCAACATCGTCCTGCGCGACGACAAATCCTACCCCTGGCTGATGCTCACCGAGGACCATCCGTTCCCGCAGATCGCCAAGCATCGCGGCGCGCGCCTGCGCAAAGGCAGCTACTGGGGTCCGTTCGCGTCGGCCTGGGCGGTGAACCAGACCGTCACCGCCATGCAGCGCGTGTTCCTGCTGCGCTCCTGCGCCGATACGGTATTTGCCAACCGCACCCGGCCCTGCCTGCTGTTCCAGATCCGCCGCTGTTCCGCCCCCTGCGTCGGCCGCATCAGCGACGAGGACTACGCCCGGCTGGTCGGCCAGGCGAAGGCATTCCTCGCCGGCAAATCCGCCACCGTGCAGCGCGAACTCGCCTCCGAAATGGAACAGGCCGCCGGCTCGCTGGAATTCGAGCACGCCGCCGCGGTGCGCGATCGCATCCGAGCTCTGACCTTCGTGCAGGGCAGCGACGTGGTGAACCCCGCCAGCCTGCAGGACGCCGACGTGATCGCCGCCTGGCAGATCGCCGGCCAGACCTGCGTGCAGGTGTTCTTCGTGCGTGGCGGCCGCAACAACGGCAATCGTGCTTTCTTCCCGACGCACGCGAAAGCCGACGATGCGAGTACAGTGCTCGCGGCCTTCATCGCGCAGTTCTATGACGACAAGCCGCCGCCCCAATGCATCCTGACCAACCATGCGCTGCCCGAGCAGGACCTCGTCGCCGAGGCGCTCAGTCTCAAGGCAGAACGCAAGGTGGATATCGTCGTACCGCGCCGTGGTGAAAAGCACGACGTGATATTGCACGCCGAGATCAATGCGCGTGAGGCGTTGGAGCGCAAGCTGGCGGAAAGCGCCGGCCAGGCAAAGCTGCTCGATGGCGTGGCGCAGTTGTTCTCGCTGCCCGCGCCGCCCGAACGCATCGAGGTCTACGACAACTCGCACATCATGGGCACCAACCCATACGGCGTGATGGTCGTTGCCGGCGCCGAAGGCTTCCGCAAATCAGCCTATCGCAAGTTCGGCATCCGCGGTGCCATCGCCCCCGGCGACGACTTCGCGATGATGCGCGAGGTACTGCAGCGCCGCTTCACCCGCGCGTTGAAGGAACAGCAGGAAGGTGCGCCGCAATCCGAATGGCCCGATCTGCTGCTGATCGACGGTGGCGCCGGTCAGCTATCCGCCGCGCGCGACATCATGGCCGATCTGGGCGTGCAGGACGTGAAGCTGGTGGCGATCGCCAAGGGCCCCGATCGCGATGCCGGGCGTGAGTGGTTCTACACCGACGGCGTGGAGCCGTTTCAGCTGCCGCCACGCGATCCCGTGCTGTATTTCATGCAGCGCCTGCGCGATGAGGCACACCGCTTCGCCATCACCACGCATCGTGCCGGCCGTTCGAAGAACATCCGTCAGAGCGAGCTCGACGAAGTCCCCGGCATTGGTGCCGCGCGCAAGCGCGCGTTGCTCAATCACTTTGGTTCAGCGCGTGGTGTGAAGATGGCCGGTCTCGCTGATCTGGAAGCCGCCCCAGGCATCAGCCGCGAAACCGCCCGTCGTGTATACGCGCACTTCCATCCCGGTGTGCAGCTCGCCGAGGCATGATGGCCGACTATTTCACGGTGCAACTGCAATACACCGCGCTGCGCTCGCCTTCCTGCTCGGCCGCCGTGGTGAAGGTCACCCGGCCGCCCGGTCCCACTGCGGCAATCGCGTTCCGCGCGAAGCGTCCGATACTCCCGCCCTGTGACAGCTTATCTCCCATTCCGGCAATCCGCCGGATATCGCCGGCCGGTCCGGCAAACACGCCAAGCGGCGCGGATCCGCCGTCCAGCGCAGCGACGAACGCAGTCTCACCGCCAGGCGCCAGCGCCGGCCAAGGTCCGAAGCCCTCATAGCGGCCGCCGTCCGGTGCTGGCTGACCTTCAAGCGCCACATTGGTAAGCCCATCAGGCCCTCGCCGGAGCACCGCTTCGCGCGTACCTGACGCGGTGCCGAGATAGGCGCTGAACACGATACCGTCGTCGTCATCGATCGCCACGTGCTCCGAAAAGCGGACCATCATGCCGCCGTCCGGCGCGGTCTCGCCCGCGGCCACCATCAGCCGCAGCTCGCGAGCACCGGCGACGAAAATGCCAGCCAACGCCGGCCCTTTGAAGATCGCTGCCGGAAAGGCGATGACGCCGCCATTGTTCAGTGCCGGCACGCCGATCTTGTCCATCGTGCCGCCGATGCGCAGCAGCAGGTCACCTTCGGCGATCAGCCGCTGCAGCCGGCGTCCGTTCCAGAAGTACAGCACGTCCAGCACGTCGCGACCGCGCCGCACTGACGCGACGAAGGCCAGCTCGTCGTTGTCGTTCAGTGCCGGCGCATCGAAACCGACCAGCACACCACGCGGGATCGCCCGGCGCGTCGTCGCCGGCCAGCGCGATGACGTGCAGCCCGTCGTCGCCGGCAAGGAAAACACCCTCGGTCGCCCGGCCGCCGGCGATCTGCGCGGCGAACGCGACATGCCCGCGCGTCGTTCAGCGCAGGCACCGGATGTGCGTCGAAGTCCCCGAGTGTGCCGCCGCCCGGCACCGGATCGCCGAACGCCGCCACCTTCGTGACGTGGCCGGCCATCGGCTCAGGAAAATGCCTTCGCGTGCCGGCGCGTGCAGCACGGTCGCGTAGAAGGCGACCTGCCCGCGTCGCATTGACCGGCGCGATCACCGGCTGCGACGGCGACATCGAACCGGTCGAACACGGCCGCCGCCGGGCGCCGCCAGGCCGGAGCGGACCACCGCACGCAGTGTGGTATCGTCGCCCGTGTCCGGCACGGCGGTGACCGCTGTGGCGGCGACCCGCACCGCGGGCTTTGCCACCTGTGTCGACGGCGTCGATGGCGCAACCCAAAGCACAGCGGCCCACAGCACGGCCACCGCCACGCAAGCCAGCAGCAGGCGCTGCCAGGCCGCAGCCAGCAGCATCGCTCAGTTCCTCAGCATGCCGGCCTTCAGCGTGGCCACATCGTGGCGCAGCATCTGACGTAGCTGTCGGCCTCGCCGCCGGCGCGGTGACAGCGAGTCGCCATACAGCGTGCCGCCGATCACCGCACCGGTTTCGCCGGCGATGCGCTGCGATCGCGCGCGGATCGGTGATGCTGTCGAGAAACAGCGCCTTCACCTGCGTCGCCGCGAATCTGCTGCGCCAGTTTCGCCAGCTCCGCCGCCGAGGGTTCGCTCTGATTGGTCCAGCCGTTCACCGCGAGCAGCGTGATGCCGTAGGCGTTGGCGAGATATTGCAGCGAATCGTGCGACGCCAGCGCGCGCCGCTTGCCCGCCGGCACCGCTGGCGAATCTCCCCACGCGCCCAGTCATCCACCGCCTGGATCTGCTTCGTCATACGCCGCGGCACGCGCGCGATAGTCCGCGGCGTTCGCCGGGTCGAGGCGCGCCAGCGCGGCGGCGATGTTGCGCACATAGATGACGCCGTTGCGCGGATCGAGCCAGGCATGCTGATCGATCGCCGCTGGGAAGCTGCCTGCCGGAAACCGGATGCTCCTCCTCCGCGGTCAGCGTCCGCACGCCGCGTGTGACCACCACCTTCGTCGCCGTTGAAATCCTGCCTGCTTGAGCAGCGGTTCGCAGCCACGGCTCGAATTCCTCGTTGAGGTCGTTGAGGAACACCGCGCGCGCCGATGCGACTGTCGCGACATCGGCCGCCGTCGGCTGGTAAAGTTCGCAGTCCCCGCCGGCACCGACGATGGTCCTGATATCGATATGGTCGCCGCCGACATTGCCGCCAGCATGTCGCCGATGACGCTGAACGTCGCGACCACCGTGGTCCGGATCGCGGCGTGCGCGGGACGCGCCAGCAGCAGCAGCGGCGAGCAGGCGCGCAACTCATGCGGCGTCTCCCGAGCGATGGCATCAGGCGGCGCCACGCGCCGGTGACACCAAGCGAGAGCCCAGAACAGCAACCCCGCCGCCAGCACGATCGCCGGACCGGACGGCAGATTGCCATGATAGGAGACCAGCAGTCCCGCGGTCGACGCGGCCAGGCCGAAGCCGGTCGCCAGCGCCATCGATGCCGCCGACCCCCAATCCCAGCAGCGCGCCGCCGCCGCCGGCAGCAGCATCGGTCCGACGGCGAGCAAGGTGCCGAACGCCTGGAAGCTCGCGACCAGCGCCAGCACGACGAGCATGCCAGGAAGACCGCGCCGTACGGCGCGCGCCCGCCCACGGCGCGCAGAAACGCCGGATCGAACGCGCCGACCGCCAACGGCCGATACAGTGCCGCGATCACCAGAACGATCACGCTGCTCGACCGCCGCGATCTGCAGCAACGCGCGCTGATCGATCGCCAGCACCGTGCCGAACAGCACGCGCATGACATCGACATTGCTGCCGCGCCACGCCACCAGAAGCACACCGAGCGACAGGGCGACCAGGTAGAACGCCACCAGTCCGGCGTCATGCCGCGCGCGGTCGCGCGCCACGACACCCGGCAAGCGCCGCCACCGCAAGCCCGCTCGCCAGCCCGCCGAGCGACAGCCATGTCGGCGACGGCCCGGCATAGAGAAATCCGACCGCCGCGCCGGGCATCACCGCATGGCCAAGCACGTCGCCATCGAGGCTCATACGCCGCAACACCAGCAGCGTGCCGACAGCGCCGTTGGCCAGCGCCAGCGCGGCACAGGCCACCAGTGCCGCGCGCATGAACGCGAGTGTCTCGAACGGCGCCACGAGCAATGCGTGCAGCCGACATCACGCCGCCAAGCGCGGGCAGCGCCGCCTCGTCGACGCCCCATGCGAGGCAGCGCCGCGCCAGCACCACAGTTTCGGGAAACTGCGCGCGCACCAGCTCCAGATCATGCAGCACGGCGATGACTGTCCGGCCCTCCTGGTGCCAGCGCGCGATCTGAGCGAGCAGCGCGGCGACGGTCGGTGCATCGACCGCGGCGAACGGCTCGTCGAGCAGGATGATCGTCGGCGTCCTGCACGATCAGCCGGGCGAACAGTGCCCGCTGGAATTCGCCAACCGAAAGCTCGCCGATCGGTCGGCCGAGCCGACCGCCGAGCCCGACGTCTCGGCCGCCGTGCGCGACCCGTGCGCGCAGTTCGGATGACGCGGCACGGAATGCACCGAACTCCCGCCATGCCGCCGAGCGTGATCAGTTCGATACTGTGCTGACAGGATAGTCGCGGTCGATCGCGGAGCGTTGCGGCAGATAGGCCAAGCTGCTCGCACGCGGCGGACGCTCGATGGCGCCGCCGGCCAGCCGCACCATCCCGGCGATCGCTGCCAGCAACGTGCTCTTGCCGGCGCCGTTTGCGCCAACGACAGCCGTCAGGCTGCCCGCGGCAAACTCACCGCTCGACGGCCTCCAGCGCGATGCGCCGGCATAGCGCACGCTGACGTCATGCAGACGGATCGCCTGGCCCGGTGCGTCCTGCGATCTTCCAACAAGGCGATCAGGCATCTGATTCCGGCGAATGCTGCGCGGAATTGATCGAAATTTCCTGGCCGCCGCAAGATGGCAAATAAGCCGGCCCGCGCGACAATCGCGATGCGTTGGAGGTGCAGCCAGGGCACAGATCGGTTCATTGATGCGCCTGTCACGACAGTCGCCTCTTGCCTGCCGAACCATCCCCGTCCATCGTGCATCCAAGCGTTCGTAGATACCGAGCGTGCAAATCAAGCCATCGGGAGAAACAGCCATGAGACTAGCCGCGCTCCTGGGTATTGTCCGTCCTGTCGCTGTCTGATACCGGCGACACCCGCCTTCGCACAGGCCGACTGCAAGGCCGTCGTCGCGCCGTCACCATTCGGTCCGGACGATCAGACCGGCGCGACCAACCGCGTGACCCCCGCCGTCACCAAGGCCGCCGCCGCCGAAATCCAGACCGGGGTGGTCACGCCATGGCCAACAAGCTCGTCGACGGCGTGCCGCTGTTCGGCACCCGCTTCAGCAAGACCATCCTGAGCAGCTTCGCCGCTGGTGCCGGGCGCCGAATACGGCAAGAACAAGCTGAGCTATATGGAAGATACCTACCTCAGCCAAAGCCATGTCGGCACGCATATCGACGGCATGGGCCACATCGGCATCCAGGATTGCTACTACAACCAGACGCCGATGGGGAAATACGTCACCCAGAACTATCTCAAGCGGCTTGGCATCGAGAACATCAAGACGTTCGCGACGCGCGGCGTCATCATCGACGCTGGTCAAGGTGTTCCAGGCAGGCAGGCAAGCTGAAAGCCAACTCCGCCTGCAAGAGCCCTTGCCTGGACGCGGGCACGGTGATCACCGAGGCCGATCTGCAGGCCGGGCTGAAGATGTACAATGTGACGCTGCGCGAAGGCGACGCGGTGTTCATCAACACCGGCTGGGGCGACCTGTTCCAGCAGTTCCCCGCGCAGAACGCGCCCTACAACGGCGGCGAACCCGGCATCAGCAATGTCGGCGGCGCAATGGCTCGCATCGCAGAAGGTCGTCGTCGTCGGCGCCGACACCTGGGCGGTTGAGGTGATCCCCAGCGAGGACACCAGACGTCGCTTTCCCGGTGCACAAGATCCTGCTCACCGATAACGGCATCCACATCATCGAGAATGTGCGCACCGACCTGATCGCGGCAATGGCCGCAGCAGACCGGGCGTGCGACGTTCTTCCTGTCGATGACGGTGCCCAAGGCGGTCGGACTGACCGGCACCTTCGTCAACATCGAGGCGATCCAGTAGCCCATTGACGCGGCTGGTGCTGCGGCGCCGGCCATTCCTGGCCGGACTCGCTCGCACTGCCGCTCTCGGCACCGCAAGGGCCGAGGCAGCGGCGGTTTCGGATTGCGCCTCGCCAACCTCGACGAGACGCCGGGCATGACGCTGGAGGGCCTCGGCTTCACCGGCGCCGAGGTGCGGCGCAGCTTCGAGCTTGCTGCGCGCGCCTTGCCGATCGACATGGTGTATCTATCGACAATGCCGGCGATCCGGCCCGCGCCATTGCCAATGCCGACGCGGCGATCGCCGCGCACGTCGATCTGCTGATCGAATACAATGCCGACGCCGAAGCCAACGCCGAGATCGCACGCCGTCTCGCCGCGGCGCATATCCCTGCCATCGCGCTGGTTCGATCCGCTGCCTGGCGCGCCGCTCTATGGACCCGACAACCAGCGCGGCCGGCCGTATCGCCGGGCGCGCGCTCGGCACGTTCGCGCACGAAAACTGGCCCGGCGAACCGGTGCTCGGTGTGCTGATCGGCGATCTTGCCGATCCGGCGCCGGCGGTCGATCGACCGCATGCAGGGCATCAGCGAAGGCGTGCATGAATCACTGCCCGCGCTGAGCTTCGCGTCGCTCGACACCGGCGGACAATCGGTACGCGCCGACGCGCTGCTGAGCAAATTCCTGCAGACGCAGCACGGCCGGCTGCTGATCGCGACGCTGGACGATCTGGCGGCGATTTACGCCAAGAACGCCATCGAGATGAACCGGCGGCAAAGCGACTGCATCATCGTCAGCCAGGGCCTCGATCGCAACATCCATGGCGGCGCCAGCGAGAAGAAGGAGATCGATCCCAACAACCGCGGCAGCGTGGTGCTGGGATCGGTCGCCTATTACATGGACCGCTATGGCTACGAAGTGCTGCCGCTCGCCTTGCGCCTGCTGGCCGGTCGAATCGCTGCCGCCACGCACGATGACGCACCATGTCCTGGTCACTGCAGCCAACGTCTTCCGCGAATACCCGCCGTTCGACATGAACTGATGCCGGCGTCTCGCCGCCGTTATCTTATGCGGCGGCGCACCCCCAGCCCGATAAGGCCAGCCAGCCCGATAACCATCACTGGCATGCTGCCGGGCTCTGGAGCGGCGAACACGGCGACGCAGCCAAGCGGGCAAAGTGTGTTGACCGACGCGGCCGTTGTCCCTTCAAGCGGCACGAAGATGTCGCCATTGAGCGGGTCTACCGCGACCGAATGGGCGTTGACCGTACCCGCTCCAAGCGCTGTCAGGTCGATGTCCTGCAGGATCGCGTCCGTCGCGTCGCTGATCACAGAGATGACCCGATGCCCCGCCGCATCGAGGCCGGTCACATAATACTTTCGGGTGACGGGATCGTACCAAAGCTCGTCGGTACCGGAGACGCCGACAATCGTCGTCACCAATGCTCCCGTCGTTGGATTGATCACAACCGTCTGCGTGTGCGCGGTGCCGCAGCCGACCATCAGGTTGCCGCTGCCGCCCAGGGCAAGCCCCGTGGGCGAGCAGGCGCCGATCCCTAGTGAGCTGAAGTTGATCGTCCTGATGACGTTGCCATTGGTATCGATCTCGGCCAGGCCACCGGCATCGGTCCCATTGAAGGTGGGAATGGATACGAAGAACGTACCGCTATGTGGGTTCCAAACCGATTGCTCCATCCCGCCGCTTGCCGTCTGGCCGGGTATCATGATGTTGCCAACATGGGTTGTGAGCGGCTGGTTCCCATTGACCAGCGTGGCGAACGCGGGTAAGTCAGCGTTGTTGGCAACCATCAGCAGATTGGCGCTTGGCGAATAGGCCATCTCGTCCACACGGAACATTCCACCGGTGTTCAACGTGGTTAGAGCGACCGCTGCCGTGGGATTGTTGACGTTGAACGAGCGCAGCGTGCTGCCCGCGTCGCCGCCGAACAGGATCGCGTTGCCGCCGATATGGGCGACCAGGACTCCGTCGGGTCCCGATGTGCTTGTGGTCGATTGCTGACCGGCGAACCCGCCGATCTGGTTGATGACGCCTGCCGCGAGATTGCTGCCATTGATGACGTCGATGCTCGCATTCGAGCGATCGGCGAAGTAATAGTAGCCCGTCGTATCGGCAAAGCTGATGTCGAACGCCGTCAATGCGCCGCCCGGCTGCATGTTGGCTGGCGTCGTTGGCACCGCGATCGTTGTCAGCAACGTATAGTCCGGGCCCGCCATCGCGATCGGCGCTGCAGCAGTAAGAACAGACCCAGCTAGCAAGAGCGATCGCATGTAGATGCGCAGACTCATATGTCTTCTCCCCGCGGTCTTTACCTGTTTGTTTCGTATCATCACTGAATTGTGGATAGACCGTGACCTTCGTCGCCTGCGGAGAATGCCGAGGCGGCGCCACTCGTCACAGAGTTTTAGAGTTGAACCACCCTCCTTTTGATTAATTGTAATTTTCCCGAGTGAGCCCGAAACGGTACGACCCGGCAATTCACTTCGAAGTGATAATGTGACCCTTATCTGCAAAACAAAGGCTGCCGCTCGATAAAGAGAGCGCTACGCTCGGATAGGATGCCCAGGGACAGCAGATCTGCTTAGATCATCGCTCGTGGCTTATTGGGGGGCGGTACGACATGGCTGCCTCAGAGGCGGTCTATCGGTTCGACACCTTCGCTCTCGATCTGTCGAGAGGCGCGCTGTTGGATGCAAACGGTGCCGAGGTCCCGTTGCGGGCGAAGTCGTTCGAACTGCTGCGACTGTTCGTCACCAATGCGGGCAAGCTGCTGGACCGCGACACGATCAATCAGGCGATCTGGTGGAATGTCGTTGTCACCGATGACGCCATTACCCAGTGCGTCCGCGACGTGCGGCGAGCCCTCGGCGACGACGGGCAGCGCGTTGTCAGGACGGTGCCGCGGCGCGGCTATATTTTCGCCGCCCAGGTGAGCGTCGGTGGCGAGCCGGCGGTGCCACATCCGACTGCTCCGTCGCCGCCTCTGGCCGATAAACCTTCCATCGCGGTGTTGGCATTCGCCAACATGAGCAGTGAGCCTGATCAGGAGTTTTTCTCGGACGGCATCGCCAGCGACATCATCACCGAACTGTCGCGAATCCGCTGGCTGTTGGTAATTGCTCGCAATTCCAGCTTCTGGTACAAAAACCGCAAGGTGGACGTAAAGGAAATCGCCCGCGACTTAGGCGTGCGATACGTGCTTGAAGGGAGCGTGCGCCGCAGCGGCAATCGGGTTCGCGTCACTGCCGAGCTGATCGAGGCGGAGACCGGCAGCCATATCTGGGCAGAGCGTTATGACCGTGACGTTACCGAGGTCTTTGCCGTCCAGGACGAAATCACCACTGCCGTAGCGCTCGCGATCGAGCCAGTGATCGCAAATGCCGAGCAGCAACGTGCGATACGCCGGCCGCCTGGACAATTTTCTGCTTGGGAAGCCTACCAGCGAGGCCTCTGGCACCAGGCAAGGTTCGATGTCGCGGAGAATTTGGTCGCGCGTGAATACTTTCAACGTGCAACGGCGCTCGATCCGACCTTCTCGCCGGCCTATCAGGGATTGGTGCAAACCTACGTGGATGAGTGCCGTCTTTTCTCGACACATGGTGTGGAGGAGACGGCCAGGGTGGCGGAACCCCTAGCTCGTCAATCGCTCGCATTCGATGCCAATGATGCGGGCGCTCATGCTGCGGCTGGCTGGGTATCGTTGACTCGCGGCGATCTGAACGCTGCCTTGGAAGAGTCGGAACGGGCACTCGCTCTGAGCCCGAACCATGTTGGTGCTCATCGCATCAAGGGACAATGCATGGTGTTTTCGGGCGCGCATCGTGCAGGCTACGAGATGTTGCAGAGCTACTTCCGCTTGAATCCTCACGACCCCAGGAATTGGGAAGCACTCCACGTCATTGCCCTGGCATACTACCTGGATGCGGACTACCTCGGAGCCGTCGACGCAGCCAACCGCGCCATTCGGGCCAATTCCAATCAGCGCTTGAGCCATCGCTGGCTTGCTGCCGCCCTCGGTCAGCTCGGCAGGAAACAGGAGGCATCCGAGGTGCTGAAACGCGTCGCTATTATGATTTCACCTCTGCGCCTCGAAGATTACCTGCGAGGGTTCTATCCGTGGCAGCGTCGAGAGGATCATGAACATATGCTGGATGGTCTGCACAAGGCGGGATGGCGAGGGTAATCACGGCGCGTAACGGGTGAAAACGAAGTCGCGAGCCCTGGCAGGCTCGTGGCAGGGAAAGCAGGCCTTGTGCATCGCCTCGCCGGCGGGTTTGCCGTCGGTGAAGTCGGCAAACCCCCAGCCGCCTGTCGCGGCGTATTTTTGCGAGTCCTTGACCATGAACTGAATGTTTCCGGGCGGCCCGGCAACATAAGACTGGACGCCGCCGAAAACCTTGTTGTTCTCCTCGGACGCGACGTTGTCCCAATGCAGCGCCACGATGATCGAACCGTCTGGGAACGGCAGCTTCCCTTCCCGGTACGCCTTGATTGCGATGTCATTCCCCAGTTGCGCACGCAACTGGTTGAAGCTTCCGTCTTCGCGCGCCACCGAGATCAACTGCCAGTCGCGGTATCCCGGCGGGATTTTGATCCCGTAGACCGGCGAGGCCTCTCCGCCGGTCTCTTCGGATGCGCCAACCATGACAGCGGTCGCACCGCCCAGCACTGCTACTGCCGCGAGAACCAATGCAACCCGTCTCATGCCGTCAGCGCACCCGGATCATTCACGCTTGGATAAAGGCCAGGAGATCCTGGTTGATCACGTCAGCATGTGTCGTGAGCATCCCGTGCGGGAAGCCGGGATAGATCTTCAGCGTCGCATGCTTGAGGAGTTTGGCCGAGAGCAAGGCGGCGTCCTTGTACGGCACGATCTGATCGTCATCTCCGTGCATCACCAATGTCGGCACGTCGATGCCTTTCAGATCCTCGGTGAAGTCGGTTTCGGAAAACGCCTTGATGCCGTCGTAATGCGCCTTGGCTCCGCCGATCATGCCTTGGCGCCACCAATTCCCGATGACACCCTCCACCGGTTCGACACCCGGCCGGTTGAATCCATAAAACGGGCCAGACGCAACGTCGCGATAAAACTGTGCCCGATTGGCCGCGAGACTCTTGCGCAGCCCGTCGAACACCTCGATCGGCAGACCACCCGGATTGCCCGCGGTCTTCACCATGATTGGCGGCACGGCCGACATCAATACGGCCTTTGACACCCGGCCCTTGCCGTGTCGCGCAACATAGCGCGTCACTTCGCCGCCGCCGGTGGAATGACCGATATGGACCGCGTCGTGAAGATCAAGATGCTCGACGACTGCAGCCGCATCGGCCGCGTAGTGATCCATGTCGTGGCCATCCGACACCTGGCTTGAACGCCCGTGGCCGCGGCGATCGATGGCAATCACCCGATAACCGTGTGCGACAAAAAACAGCATCTGGGTATCCCAGTCATCCGCGCAGAGCGGCCAGCCATGATGGAAGACGATTGGCTGCCCACGGCCCCAGTCCTTATAGAAAATCGAGGTGCCATCCTTCGTCGTGATCGTGCTCAATGTCTTTCTCCTGCTTCTGCATTGCTGGCAAGGCCGCGTTGCCGCCTTGGACGCAACGGCCAACGGCGGCGTGCGCAAGGTCGCAACATGTGTCGAGAGGCGTGGTGGCGGCAGACTGGCCGGCAGCGTGTGACGTATTCTGATTATCAGATCCGCCATCGCGGCGGATGGCGGTGGAAGATTGCTCAGGAAGGCCCCGCTTTGAACGTGGCAGCCAGGATATGGTCCGCGGTTATCCCATGCCCAATCACAACCATCACCGGCATCGAAAGATTATTCAGAATCGCTTCCATCTTTCAGTGAACCGATGCCAAGTGAGCCAGCAGACGGACTTGCTGTCGATGCAGACTTGTCCTCGTCGTTGTGGGCGGCGTTCGGTGATGCCGCCATCGCCGGTGTGACACCATCCAGGAAAGTTGCCGACGGCACGAAGAACAGCGTTCCCGTGACAGCACGGCTATAGTCCAGCAGCCGGTCATAGTTTCCGGGCGGTTTGCCGACGAACATGTTCGTCAGCATCTGCTCGATCCTCGCAGGAGAGCGCGCGTAGCCGATAAAATAGGTTCCGAACTCTCCCGTGCCCACATTCCCGAACGGCATGTTGTCGCGCAAGATCTCCAGCTGCTGCCCGTCTTCTTCTATTGTCGTCAGCGCGTTGTGTGCCGAGGTCGGTTTGACGGTGTCATCCAGCTCGATATCGGACAGCTTCTTTCGCCCGATTATCTTCTCCTGTTCCTCGATCGGCAGTGTGTTCCATCGGTCCAGGTCGTGCAGGTATTTCTGTACGATCACATAACTTCCACCAGCGAAGGCGGCGTCCTCCTCGCCAATGATGGTGGCACTGATCGCCGGCTGCCCCACAGGATTTTCCGTGCCGTCGACAAATCCGATCAGGTCGCGATCATCGAAGTAGCTGAAGCCGTGTACTTCATCCACAACATCAACGGCGCCACCGAGCCGCGACATGACCTGGGTCGCCAACTCGAAGCACAGATCCATCCGGGCCGCGCGAATATGCAGGAGAATATCACCGGGAGTTGCCACCGCGTGGTGCCTGCCATGGATTTCGCGGAACGGATGCAGGTCTTTCGGCTTTGGCGTGTCGAACAGCCGATCCCAGGCGTCGGAGCCAAACCCAAGGATGCATGACAGTTCGCCTTCAAGGTCGCGGAAACCGACCGCACGCACCAGCCCGGCCAAATCACCGCACAGGCTCCGCACCGCCGCATTGTGTTCGGTTCCGGGGCTGATCGTCGCGACCAGAAATATGGCGGCGCGGGTAAGTCGCGCCACGACAGGCTGCTGCAATGTGGGTGGCACACCGCCTCCTTACGAATCGTCAGCGCGATCTACAACCCGGAGAAGCAGGCCGCAAACCGCTTCACCGCATGCGCGGTTCAGAACGTGAAATTGCCCATGATCATCGGGCCACCCATCCCCAGGTGTCGCACGAGCGAACTGCCGTCCTGCTCGAACGACATGTAGCGATACATCAGCGACACGCCGGCCCAGCCGGTCTGGTAGCCGACGCCCGAAGCGATCTGCCAGGTCAGCTTCGAGCCGCCGCCACCGATGTCGAAGTAGTACGGGATGAACAGCCCCTCTACCGGCAGGCGGATGCGTCCGCGAACTCCGGCGATCCCATTCCAGATGCTGGTGGCCCCTGAAATATTGCCGGTCCCGCCGAACGTCGCGCCATTGCCGCGCGGACCAACCACCGTCAACGCAAGGTCGAAGTCGGTGCTGGCCTTCATGTTGAAGAACCGGAACCCCGCGAGCACGTCGAAATTGCCCCAGTCGCCGCGCAGCAGGGTGTATCCGCCCGCCAGAGTCCAGATCGCGCCCTGCATATTGCTGCTTGTGCTGGTCTCGAGCGAGCGGGAAATCGGCATCGACGGCCGGCCGAAGAAATCAAGCGACCGGATATTGGTGCTGCCTGACCCGCCGTCGAAATACATGAAGTCGGTCAAGGCCGAGAACCGGTCGTAGCGTGCATCGGCCGCGAACATCGTGGCAAAATGCAGCTTCGACAGATAATCGCCAGGTCCGGTCGATACGTCGGTCGGCAATCTGCCGCCCAACGCAGGCGGCAGATTGTAGCTCAGGTCGGCATGCACCGTCGGCACCCATCCATACGGTGCGAAGTTGAAGATCCAGCCGGACGGTGAGGCGGTGGCTCCGCCGTCACCGGTTGGCGCCTGCGCCATCGCCATCGATGGCAGCAGGGCCAACGCAACCAGCACCCCGGCAATCTTGCGCAGTGTCCTCATGCCACCGCGGCCACCTAATGGTGGCCGCCTCCTGCCGCGTCCTGGATCTGCCGCAGCACGCCATCGAGATTGAACGCGGCCGGTTTCTGCCGCGGCGGGAACTGCATGAACGCCTGGATCTGTTGCGCTACCAATCCCTGCATCCCGTACAGCAGGTAAACGTGCGAGAGCAGCCAGTCCCAGTACGTATTCGAGCTCTCGTCCGCGCGCTCGAACGGATCACGCCGCAGGTTGAACATCTTCGGTGCCCGCAGCTTTACGAACGGCTCGAACCAGCACAGCAGTTGCTTGGCCCGTTGTTCCGCCAGCACCAACTTCCAGTCGCCCATCCGGATCGCCAGGATGTCGCCATCGTCACTGATGTAGAAGAAGAACTTGCGCGGACTCTCCTTTGCCTGCTCGGTCAGGTACGGCAGCAGGTTGTAGCCGTCGATATGCACCTTGTAGGTCCGCTCGCCCGCCTTGAAGCCTTTCAGCAGCTTGGCCGAGATCTCCGCGTCGCCTGCCGCGGCCAGCAATGTCGGCAGCCAGTCCTGGTGCGAGGCAATGTCGTTCAGCACCAACCCTGCCTTGATCTTGCCGGGCCAGCGCACGAAAATCGGCACCCGCCAGCCGCCTTCCCAGTTGGTGTTCTTCTCGCTCCGGTACGGTGTGATCCCGGCGTCCGGCCAACTGTTGAAATGCGGCCCGTTGTCCGTCGAATACATCACGATGGTATCGTCCGCGATGCCAAGCTCGTCCAGCTTTGCCAGCATCCGCCCGATGTTTTCGTCGTGCGCGCACATCACATCGGCATAGTCACCCTGGCCGCCGCTCTTGCCCTTGTGCTTCTCCGCGCAGTGGGTGCGGAAGTGCATCGCCGTGGTGTTGTACCAAAGGAAGAATGGCTGATCCGCCTTGTGACACTTGTCGATGAACCCAAGCGCGTGTTGTGTCACCTCATCGTCGATCGTCTCCATCCGCTTCTTGGTCAGCGGCCCGGTGTCCTCCACCTTCTGCCCGCCCTTGCCATCGGACCATGTGTGCAGCACGCCACGCGGACCGAAATGCTGCTTGAATGCCGGGTCCTTCGGATAATCCGGATCTTCCGGTTCCTCCTCCGCATTCAGGTGATACAGGTTGCCGAAGAACTCATCGAAGCCATGCATGGTCGGCAGGAATTCGTCTTTGTCGCCCAGATGGTTCTTGCCGAACTGACCCGTGGCGTAGCCCATGGGCTTCAGCAACACGGCAATCGTCGGATCTTCCGCGCGGAGCCCGACGTCCGCGCCAGGCATGCCCACCTTTGTCATGCCGGTGCGGATCGGATTTTGCCCGGTGATGAAGGCGGCGCGTCCCGCCGTGCAGCTTTGTTGTCCATAATAGTCAGTGAATGTCGCGCCCTCGTGGCCGATCCGATCGATGTTCGGCGTGCGGTAGCCCATCTGTCCGCGATTGTTGTAGCTGATGTTCCACCAGCCGATGTCGTCGCCCCACAGGATAAGGATGTTGGGCTTGCCTGACTTTGGCTTGGGCTTAGCTGACTTTGCCATTGTTTTCTCCCCATATAATTCATCGCCTCAAGGCGGAACACTCACACCAGATGCAACAACACTGCGCCGAACGCGAACAGCCCGATGCAGATCAGCAGTATAGCCACGGCAAGCAGCGGCGAATGCATGCCCTCCTTCAGTCCGGCCACCGGCGCGAACGATCCGCTGCGCAGGTAGTTGACCGTCCACTGGTATTGCCAGATCGAAACCAGCAGCGCCAGGATGCCGCAGCCGATCAGCGAAAGTCCAAGATACTTCGGTGCCTCGGGAAAAAAAGCGCCAGAGGGCGACATCTGCCGAAGCCGCTCGAAGAATTGCACGATTGCGAAGCCGAACCCGATCAACGAGACCGCCGTTCGCACCCACGACATCATGGTGCGCTCAACGCTGAGTCGCGTGCGCAGCCAGCCGAAATGCGTGTCAGCCGTTACCCGGACTTCAAACCTGCCGGCATTCGTTGCCTGTGGCTCCAACATTGTCCGCGACCTCAACCGGGTCGCCGATAAGGCCGGCGAATCAGCTTTCGCGCAACACGATGCACGATCCCCCGCAGCACAATGTACGGCAGGAATGCGAGCACCAGGGCGATGACCACCGCTTCCACCGGGTAGAAGCGCTCCAGCACGTACAGCTGATAGACCGCATCCATGATCAGTCCGAGCAGGATGATCCTGGCGGTGGCGTTCAGCCCCTCGTTCACCCGAGCCATGCGCTCGCCTGGTTCGCGCAGCAGGCTTTGCAGATATGGTAACCGGCCAAGCTCGGCGTCCCTGCGGCCATCCTTGAACGCCGCAACCGCCGCCATCATCGGCTGCAGGATAAAGCGAAAGGTCATCGGACCGCCGGGTCGCTGGAGCAATTGCCGCCAGACCCGTTCAATCGTTGTCAGCGCAACGCCATGCCGTACCACGCCGGCGACCACCAATGCGAACAGGCATACCAGTACCAGCCTGGGCAGCACGCGCAATCGCTGTGGCTCCGCGCCACTCATGGCAATGACAACATCATCATCGCCGAGCGTGCTCCCCGGTCACGTCGGGCATGTGGTCCCCTCAGTCCCGCCAGCAGTTATCTATCGCACTTCGGTCAATCGCGAAAGTCTTGGTGCTATTGCACAATAACCGGGTGTCGAGCATATACCGTCAACGTAAGGACATTGGGGCCGGAACGTCATGCTGCACCGGGTATGGGATCTACACACACGTCCTCTCCATACGGTCTTTGAAAAAATCGTTCGGCAAGTTACTGCGCATTGCATCTGCCCGCCGATACTGTTCGCAACATTGCTGCTTGCCTCATGCGCAGGACAGCAAGCCAGCCCGCTCGGCAACATCCAACAAGGACAAATCGTCGGTGGTGCGACCAAGGAGGTTGCCAACGCGCAGCCGGTCGGTGGCTTCTTGCCAAATCCCGCACTGCTTCAGCCCGGCGACGCCGGTGGTCCTGATCTGGTCTACCGCAGCCCCACGGCGACTATCTCAAACTATCATCGCGTCATGCTGGAGCCGGTGACTGTCTGGGCCGGTCCCAATTCCAGCTTCAACAACCTGCCGCCCGCACAGCGCCAGACCATGGCAAACAAGTTCCACTGGGATTTGCGTCAGACGCTGGCGAAGCACTGTGTGCTGACCAACGTCGCCGCCCTCGGCACCATTCGGCTGCGCTTTGCCCTGGTTGACGCAACTGCGCCAAATGCGGTCCTCGACACCGTCGCCACCTACACGCCGTACGCCAGCAGCGCGTACGATGCCGCGTCCTTCCTGCTGAACAACGGTGTCGGTTATTTCGCCGGCTCGGCGACGATGGAAGGCTATGCCACCGATGCCGCGACCGGCGCGTTGATCTGGGAAGCCGTCGATAAGCGTGCCGGCACCACCTCGGTTGCCGAAGACACCTTCAACAACAAGCTCGACATCGAGCATGCATTTCAGGCCTGGTCGGCAAAACTTGCCTCGCGCCTGCAACAGCTCGGCATCTGCCAGCAGTAGCGTCGCGTCAGGCTCCCGGCTCCCTGATCACACAACGAAACCCGACATGGCTCATCCCGGTATCGACCGGCTGAGCATGCCGGGCCGCCGGCCGGTAACGCCGGCAATAGTTCGGCGCGCACAGATGCGACCCGCCTTTGACGACTTTGCGCGGAATCGCCGCGTTGCCCGGGATGCAGCAGCTTTGTGCCGCCTGCGCGGCATCCTCGGAAGCGAACCAATCAGTCGTCCATTCCCATACGTTGCCGATCATATCGAACAGTCCGTAGCCGTTCGGCGGAAACGCCCCGGCCGGTGACGTTCGCGCATAACCATCGGTCGGCAGATTCTCGTTCGGAAAAGCACCCTGCCAAGTGTTCGCCAAATGGCGGCCATCCGGTGTGAATTCATCGCCCCAGGCAAACTCCGCGCCGTCGAGCCCGCCGCGCGCCGCGTATTCCCATTCCGCTTCCGTCGGCAGCGCCTTGCCGGCCCACGCCGCATACGCCTCCACGTCGCGATACGCCACATGCACCACCGGGTGGTCGTCCAGACCCGAATTCGATCGGCCGCGCCCCAGCGGCCGGCGCCAGTTCGCGCCAAATTCGAACCGCCACCATTGCGACCAGTCCTTCAGATCGACCTGACGATGCGGCGGAGTGAATACCATTGATCCAGGCTTGAGCATGTTCGGCAATGCACCCGGATAATCCTTCGGATCAGGCGCCACTTCCGCGACTGTGACGTAACCGGTGGCCTCGACGAAGTTGCGGAACTGCCGATTTGTCACCGGTGTCCGATCGATCCGGAACGGCGCGACCGTCGCAAGCCGCACCGGCGCTTCCTCCGGATAGTGGCGGTCCGACCCCATGCGGAAACTGCCGCCAGGCACATGGACCATCTCGATGTCGGCGGATGCAATCACGGCTGTTCAGCGTACGCACCGTCTATAGCCCGGTCAACGCACCTCGCGGATGCCGCCGGCGCAATTACATTCTGGCCGAGCCGCGCATCTGCAATTAGCCTCCGCGCAGAGCGATTCGGTCGCCCGGAGGCAACCACAGCCATGAACAGCGTCTTCGCCAACCCGCTCTCACTCCTCGCCGTCGCCTTCATCTCGCAACTGCTCGCCGCATGGATCGGTCACCTGGTGCGGCGGAAAAGCCGCCTGCCTGAGACGGTGGAACATGGCGATCTCGGCACCATCCTGCCCGCTGCATTGACCCTGCTCGCCCTCATCATCGGCTTCAGCTTTTCCATGTCGGTCAGCCGCTATGATCTGCGGAAGAACTACGAAGAAGCCGAGGCCAATGCCATCGGCACCGAATACGTCCGTGCCGACCTGTTGCCCGCGGCTGAGAAAGCTCGCGTGAAGGATCTGCTCGCGCAATACACGGATCAGCGTATCCAGTATTATGTATCGCGTGATCTGGCACAGCTACAGCAAAACGACGCTCAGACGGCCAACCTGCAATCCGCACTTTGGAAGACAGTGGCAGGACCAACTCTCGCCCAACCCACACCGGTTGGAGCTCTCGTCGCTTCTGGCATGAATGATGTGCTTAATTCGCAAGGCTACACGCAGGCCGCGTGGTTGAACCGCGTACCGTTCGGCGCGTGGGTGCTGATGATAATGGTGGCCGTCGTCTGTAACTTCCTGCTCGGCTTCAGCGAACGCCGCACCACACAGGCGACTTTGCTGGTTTTCCCGGTCATCGTGACGATGGCGTTCTTCCTCATCGCCGACATCGACAGCCCGCGAGGCGGCATCATTCGCGTGGTGCCGCAGAACCTGATCGCATTGTCGCAGTCGCTGAAAACGCAGTAGCACTGCTCACAAACCCGCGATGCAACAGCCGGCGCATTGTGTGTTACATTCATTGCGCCACATACCCGCCTGCGGCGTATCGGCTCCGCTTCTCGCTGGATGACTCCCTCGTAATGAAACATCTCCGTCTGTCGCTATTTGCTGCGGTCCTGATCGGCATTGCCGCCGTTTGGTTCCTGCACACCCATAGCGACGTGGACGCGCAGAATGCGCCGGCTCAGCAGGCTGTCCCGGTTACCGCCACTCAGGCAAAAGCTCAGGACGTTCCGGTGGAGCTGCGCGGCCTCGGTACAGTCCAGGCGTTCAACATTGTCCAGGTGAAGGCTGAGGCAAACGGTGTGCTCATGGCGCTTCCGGTGCAGGAAGGCCAGGAGGTGAAGCAGGGCGATATCGTCGCGCAGATCGATCCACGCCCGTATCAGGCCGCCCTCGACCAGTCGGTCGCCCAGCGCGCCGAGGACGCCGCCCAGCTTCAGTCTGCTCAGCTCGATCTCCAGCGCTTCCAGAATCTGGCGAAGAGCCAATTCGCACCGGTCCAGCAGGTCGATGACCAGCAGGCCACGGTCAACAAGTTGGCCGCCTCAATCGAGGCTGATAACGCCGCGATCGAGACCGCGCAGATCAATCTTGGCTACTGCACCATTCGTTCGCCGATCAACGGCCGCGTCAGCTTCCATCAGATCGACGTCGGCAACCTGATCGAGGTCGCCAGCCAGACGAGCATCATGACGATTACGCAGGACAAGCCGATATCGGTGATCTTCACACTGGCCGAAGCTGATCTGATCCGCATTCAGCAGGCCATGGCACAACGCAAGCTGTCGGTCGCGGCCTACGACGGCAACGACAAGACCAAGCTTGCCGACGGCGAGCTCCTTACACCGAACAACGAGATCGACACCACCACCGGCACCATCCAGCTCAAGGCAACCTTCGCCAACGACAACGACACCCTGTGGCCCGGCGAGTTCGTCAATGCGCGCCTGCACGTCGATACGCTGCATCAGGCGGTCACCGTCCCGATCGCCGCGATCCAGCATGGCCCCAACGGCCTCTACGTTTATACCGTCAAGCCGGACAGCACGGTGCAGCAGCACAACGTGCAACTCGTCTACCAGTCGGATGACATCGCTGTCATCGGCAACGGTGTGGCCGCCGGTGACAACGTCGTGCTCACCGGTCAGTCGCGCCTCGCCCCGGGCACCCGCGTCAAGGTCGGCAGCAACCCCACCACCGCGGACAACAGCTGATGCATTGTTGTCGTTGCGGGCGAAGTGAAGCAATCCAGTTCGGTCACGCTGTAGCCGTGTTGCTTCGTCACCTGCTGTTTTGCAATCCAATCCAGCGTTAGTCCGTCACCGGTATGAGCATCTCCACCCCGTTCATCCGGCGGCCGATCGCCACGTCGCTGCTTACTGCCGCGGTCGTGCTCGCTGGCCTCGTCGCATTCCCGCTGCTGCCTGTCGCGCCGCTGCCCAACGTCGAATTCCCCACGCTGGTGGTCAGTGCCAATTATCCCGGCGCCAGTCCGGAGACCATGGCCTCTACCGTCGCCACTCCGCTGGAAACCGAATTCGGCGAGATGCTTCCCGGTCTCGCGCAGATGACCTCCACCAGTGTTCTCGGCAGTAGCCAGATCACCTTGCAGTTCGACCTCAGCACCGACATCAAGACCGAAGCCACCATGGTGCTCGAGGCGATCAACGCCGCGGAAGGCTCGCTGCCCAAGGCGATGCCCAACCCGCCGACGTTCCGCGAAACCAATCCGTCCGATGCGCCGATACTGATCTTGTCGATGCAGTCGGATCAGGCGCCGATAACCGAAGTTGACGACTACGCCGAGAACCTGTTCGCCCAACAGCTATCGCAGCTCGAGGGTGTTGGTCAGGTCCTCGTCGGCGGTCAGCAGACCCCGGCCATTCGCGTTCAGGTCGATCCGGGCAAGCTCGCTTCCATGGGCCTCACCATGGAAGACGTCCGCAATGTGCTGACCAACGCCACGGTGGACAATCCGAAAGGTAGCATCGACGGCCCGAAGCAATCGTATACGATCTACGCCAACGATCAGCTCACCAAGGCCGCGCCCTACAACAACCTCATCATCGCCTACCGCAACGGTGCACCGATCCGTATCGGCGACATCGGCCGCGCCATCGATGGACCGCAGAATCGCGAGCTCGCCGCCTGGACCAACGGCAAGCGTGCCGTTCTGCTGCTGGTGTTCAAGCAGGCCAATGCCAACGTCATCACCACCGTCAACAGCGTAAAGGCCAAGCTGCCGGAGCTGGAGAACAACATCCCGCCCAACGTGCATGTCTCCGTCGTCTCGGACCGTACGCTGACCATCCGCGCCTCGGTCAACGACGTCGAGTTCACCCTGATGCTCGCCGTCGGCCTCGTTGTGCTGGTGATCTTCCTGTTCCTGCGCAATCTGTGGGCGACCATCATCCCCAGCGTGACCATCCCCGTGGCGCTCGCCGGCACACTGGGCACGATGTACCTGTTCGGCTTCAGCCTCGACAACCTGTCGCTGATGGGCCTGACCATCGCCGTGGGTTTCGTTGTGGACGACGCCATCGTGATGCTGGAGAACATTTTCCGCTACATCGAGGGCGGCATGAAGCCGCTCGACGCCGCCATCAAGGGCGCCGGTGAAATCGGCTTCACCATCGTGTCGATCAGCTTCTCGCTGATTGCCGTGTTCATCCCCCTGCTGATGATGGGCGGCATCGTCGGGCGCCTGTTCCGCGAGTTCGCCATCTGCGTCTCGATGACCATCGTGATCTCCGCCATGGTATCGCTGACGCTGACGCCGATGATGGCCTCGCGCTTCCTCAGCAGTGAGGCGCACGAGCACGGCCGCGTCTACAACGCCATCGAGTCCGGGTTCACCGCGATCCTGCGGTTTTACGAGCGCACGCTGGACATCGCGCTGCGCTTCCGTTTCGTCACGCTGCTGGTGTTCATCGCCACCGTCTCGCTCAGCGCCGTGCTCTTCGTCATCATCCCGAAGGGCTTCTTTCCCGACCAGGACACCGGCATTCTCATCGGCACCACCGACGCGGCACAGGACATCTCCTTCCTGGGCATGTCCGCGTTGCAGCAGCAGGTGAACAGCATTGTGCGGCAGGATCCCGCGGTCGAATCCGTGGTCGCCGCCGTCGGTGCCGGCGTCGGCGGCCAGACCGCCAACAACGGCCGCATGTACATCACGCTGAAACCATGGGATCAACGCAAGGACACCGCCAACCAGGTGATCGAGCGCCTCGACCGCAATATGCAGTCGGTGCAGGGCATCCGGCTGTTTCTGCAATCCGTGCAGGACGTGCGCGTCGGCGGCCGCATCTCGCGCACGCAGTATCAGTATACACTTCAGGATGAGAAAGCTGACGAACTTAACGCCTGGGCACCGAAGATCCTCGCCAAACTGCAATCCCTGCCGCAGCTTGCCGACGTCACTTCGGATCAGGAGAACTCCGGCACCACCGACACCCTGACCTACGACCGCGATCAGGCCGCCCGCTTCGGCGTGCAGCCGGCCGAAATCGACGCCGTGTTGTACGATGCCTTTGGCCAACGCGAGGTCGCGCAATACTTCACCGGCAACAAGGCGTATTACGTGATCCTCGAAGCGTTGCCGGATCAGCAGGGCCAGTTGAGCACGCTGCAAAAGCTCTATGTCACTTCGTCCACCGGTCAGGCCGTGCCGCTCTCCACTCTGGTGCAACAATCCACCGTCCCGGTGCAGCCGGTGGCGATGAACCACCAAAGCCAGTTCCCCGCCGTGACCATCTCCTTCAACCTGAAGGGCAATGCCTCGCTCGGCGACGCGGTGAACGCGATCCAGCAGACCGAAGCGGGGATGGGCGTGCCGATAACGGTGCAGGGCTCGTTTCAGGGCACCGCGCAGGCGTTCCAGAGTTCGCTGAGCAGCGAGCCCTATCTGATCGCCGCCGCGTTGGTCACTGTGTACATCATCCTCGGCATTCTGTACGAAAGCTACATCCTGCCGTTGACCATCCTGTCGACGCTGCCCTCGGCCGGCGTCGGCGCGCTGCTGATCTTGCTCGCTTTCGGCTATCAGCTCACCGTCATCGCGCTCATCGGCATCATCCTGCTCATCGGCATCGTGAAGAAGAACGGCATCATGATGGTGGACTTCGCCATCCACGCCGAACGCCGCGACGGACTGGCACCGGTCGACGCGATCCGCCAGGCCTGCCTGCTGCGTTTCCGCCCGATCCTGATGACGACGATGTCCGCATTGCTCAGCGGCGTGCCGTTGATGCTGGAGGGCGGCGCGGGCTCCGAACTTCGCAAGCCGCTCGGCTTTGCCATGGTGGGCGGCCTGGCGGTCAGCCAGGTTCTCACCCTTTACACAACGCCGGTGATCTACCTCTATCTCGATCGTCTGCAGCACTGGCTGGCGCCTCGCCGTAACGCCAGCGTTCCGCGCCTTGCCGCCATCATGGGCGCCACGTCGTCGCCACCCGAGGAGCCGGAGCGGGCAGGGAGCTGACCTTTGCCGCAATTTGGATAATGCTGCCGAATAGGTAATAGCAATCGCGTCACTATTGCGACGGCCGTTTCTCGCACGGCCCGGTTATTGCTTGATCGCTCGCGCCGGCTGCTTGCCCAGTTCCGGATTTATGCCGCAATCTCCGCTGAGCGACTGTAAGCCAGGGGGAGGCGTCGGTGCAGAAATTCCAGCAGGCTACCGATGATCTGTCAGGTATCTTTCCTGATGCGGCCGTGCACGGGCTTTTCTACAAAATCACTGACATCGGCGCGATGGGCGATATCGCGACAGCCACCGTTGCGCTGAGCGATAGCGGCATCGTGGTCGGTGCGTCGGACGCGACGCCCGCATTCGAGTGGATTCCCCGAGGCGAAAGCGGAACCGTCGGACATGCGCGGCCACTGAACGTGTTCGATTCGCCCTTTGTGAACCCGACTGGCGTCAATGCGAGAGGCGAAATCGTCGGTGTCTACGCCACGGAAGACGGTCAACCGCATGGCTTCCTGCTCCGCCATGGCAAGGCGATCGATATTGGAACGCTCGGCGGTCCGACGGCAGTCGCCAATGCGATCAGCAATGCGGGCTTGGTGGTGGGCGCATCCGAAACCACGGATGGCACAATTGACGCCATATCCTTTCACGGGACGTTGCGGAACCTCGGTGTCGCATCGCCAGGAGACCAGTACAGCGAAGCGTTTTCCGTGAATGATGCCGGCGTCGCCGCAGGTCGATCGGGCCCATCGCCGGGCGACGCGCGCGCGGCACTTTTCCTGCATGGCAACGCGTATTCCCTCGGCACACTGAGCGGCAGCACCAGCGCGGCAACCGACATCAATGACTCCTCGGTTGTGGTTGGATTTTCCGGCTTGGCCAATGGCGCCGAGCACGCCTTCATTTACGACAGCCACCATCCAGGGGCCGGGATGCGCGATCTGGGCACGTTAGGCGGCATGAACAGCATCGCCGGCAGTATCAACGACCATGGCGTCATCGTCGGCCAGGCCGATACCGGTGCCACTGCGATCACCGGCCTGCCTGATGCCTTCGTGGAATTTCCTGGAACAAGGATGATGGACCTGAATGACTTCCTTCCGCCGATCGCCCGCATGCATTGGGATCTGGTCCAGGCACTCAGTGTCAACGATCGCGGCCAGATCGCAGGTATAGGATTGGAGGATGGCGTGCCCCATGCATTTCTGCTGACGCCGGGTTGATCGCTGATGGTGGCCCAGGGGACCAGTCCCACGCGTTATGGATGGCGGCTGCGGCTTGGCATGCTGGTGCCGTCGGTCAATCGCGTTGTGGAGCCCGAACTTCCCTCCATGCTGCCGGAGGGTGTCGCCGTTCATACCACACGGCTCAGGTTGGTCGGCGGTGGGCCCGACGAACTGTTGGCGATGACCGAGAAGCTGGAAGAGGCCGCCGAGTTGGTCTCGCATGCGGGTGTCGATCTGATTGTCTTCCACTGCACTGCGGTTTCGACGTTCGATGTCGGGATGGAGGCCAGACTCAAGGCACGCATCACCAAGGCAACAGGCAAACCCGCCATCACAACGTCCGAGGCACTGGTCGCAGCCTTCCGCGCGCTCGACGCCAAGCGCATCGTTCTGCTTTCGCCGTATCCAAGAGACGTCAACGAGCGGGAAGTCGTTTTCTTCCGGCATCACCAGATTTCGGTGTTGCACGAGGTCGGCCTCGATTTTCAGGGCGGGGCCGCTTACGCCGACGTTGAGCCTGCGGCCTGGTACAAACTGGCCATGGCAAACCAGCGCGACGATGCCGACGCCTACTTCCTGAGCTGCACGACCATCCGCGCCACACCGGTGATTGCGATGCTTGAACGCGACCTCGGCAAACCGGTCGTCACCAGCAACCAGGCGATGATCTGGCATGCACTGCGCACCGGTGGCGTGCGCGACGAGATCACCGGATTTGGCCAACTCTTGACCCGTTAAGGTGTCGCACGGTCTTCAATCGGCGGAGCCAACGCCATCATCGGCCGCGTCACTTTGCCGCCATTCTGGCAGCCGAGGAACGCTTTACTTCAAAGGCTACCGACGGCTCTTCACCATCGGCCGCAGTCGCGTCGTGGCGCGGTGGCTGCATCCGACGCAACCGCGCCAGTCCATCGCAGCGCCGCCGGTGAGCAGCTTGCCCACCGGGACAATCATCGGCGCGTTCGTCGCCAGGTTCTGGGCGACGGCGAGATCAGGCATGGACCACAGCCGTGGTCGTGTTGGCCGCCACGCCGGACGCGTGATGCTCAGTGACGAAATGTCCGGCGGTCAGTAGCGCACTCACGGTCAACACCACGATGAGCAGCCGGTTCTGGCGGAGCTCGTGATTGGCTGTGGTTTCCATTTTAACCTCCATTCTGGTGGCTTCGTGCGGAGGCATACTGCGTCGCGCGCCCCGCCGCCGGCTATCGGAATTGGCCCTGGGTATTTTCCAGCGGAACCTGCCCGGCATTCTCTTCGGGATTCTTTGAACGTCTTGACTGAAGCGCAGGCAGCTCCTCGAAAATTGCCCGACGGATCGCCGCAGGCGCGAGATGCGCCATGTGTTGCCCTGCGCGGTTCTCCGCCCGGTTCGTGCCAGGAAGCTAGGTCACTGTTCGCAGCAGCCAGTACAGCGACCCCGCCAGCAGCATCGCCGCCGGCAACGTCAGCACCCAGGCCAGTGCGATGCTGCGCACCGTGCTCCATTGCAGCCCGGATCCGTTCGCCAACATGGTTCCGGCGATACCGCTCGACAGTACGTGCGTGGTGGAAACCGGCAAGCCGAACATATCGGCTGCGCCAATCGTCGCCGCCGCGACCAGTTCAGCCGACGCGCCCTGCCCATAGGTCAGGTGGCTCTTGCCGATCTTCTCCCCCACCGTCACCACGATGCGCTTCCAGCCGATCATCGTGCCGAGACCCAATGCGATCGCCACCGCCACCTTCACCCAGACCGGAATGAACTTGGTCGCGTTGTCCACCCCGCTGCGATACGCGGTCAGCGCCGCGCTGTCAGCCGTCGGCAGGTCCGTCTTCAGCGCAACCTTGATCGCCTCGCTCACCAGATACATGTCGTTGCGCACGTTCGGCACCGCGGCAGCGGGAATCGAAGTCATCGTCCCGTTCGCCTCCACCTGCCGCGCGATATCGCCTGACAGCACATCCAACGCCGCCCAGGTCTGCGGCCCATTGATCTGCCGCTCCTGCACCGCCGTCGTTATCGCCGCGCGGGCCGCGCCAACCGCTGGCATCGTGGCGCTCGCCGCCCGCGCATGGAACACCGCCTGCGCTCGCTGCGTCGCCTGATAGAACGCCGGCGTCGCACTGCTCGGCATTGCGTGGTTCAGCGCGAACGCGGTGGGCACCGAGCCGATCAGGATCAGCATGATCAGCCCCATGCCTTTTTGCCCGTCGTTCGAGCCGTGCGCGAACGAAACCCCGGTGCATGTCAGGATCAGCAGCCCGCGGATCCAGGTCGGCGGCGGCTTGTCCGATGCCGGCGCCGAATACAGCGTCTTGTTGCGGATCATCATTTTCATCACCAGCAGCATCAGTGCCGAGAAGACGAAGCCGACGATCGGGCTGAACAGCAGTGCGCGAAACACGCCCATCGCCTGCGACCAGTCAACGCCCGAGGTCGCCGACCCGCTCGGCGCCATCAACTGGTTCGCCAGGCCCACGCCGATGATGGAGCCGATCAGTGTGTGCGACGAACTTGCCGGCAGGCCCAGCCACCAGGTGCCCAGGTTCCAGACGATCGCCGCGATCAATAGCGCGAAGATCATCGCGAAGCCGGCGCTGCCGCCCACCTGCAGGATCAGTTCCACCGGCAGCAGCGACAGCACGCTGAAGGCGACCGCGCCGGACGAAACCATCACCCCCAGGAAATTGAACATGCCCGACCAGATGACGGCCACATGCGGCGGCAGGCTGTGGGTATAGATCACCGTCGCCACCGCGTTCGCCGTGTCGTGGAAGCCGTTGACGAACTCGAAGCCCAGCGCGATCAGCAGCGCGATCCCCAGCAGCACGAAGGCGCCGATGGCGACCGGTGGCGCATGCGCCGCGTCGATGTCGCCCAACAGGCCGTTCAGCGTGTAGCCAATCCCGACGGCCAGCAGGATGACAAAGATGATTGCAGTGCCGCTGCGCGGCCGCGTGGTGAGATTCGGCCGCGCGGGTAGCGTTGCGGCAATGGCGTCAGACATGCGATTCCCCTGGATTCTGTCGACGGTTTCCCGCGCAGCCTAGACATGCCGTGGCGACCGACTATCTCGGTTGTGTGACAGTTGCGCTGAACCCCCTCCCGCAACACCGGCCAAAACTGCTAGTTTCGTCGCAATGCTGACCGACCTGCCGAATCTGCTGACCCTATCGCGCATCGCCGCGATCCCGGCGCTGGTGGTTTTGGTCGCATTGCGCCAACCCGCCGCCGACATGGGCGCCTGCGTGCTGTTCAGCGTCGCCGCCCTGACCGACTACTTCGACGGCCGCGTCGCCCGCAGGCGCCGGCAGCAATCCGACCTCGGCCGCATGCTCGACCCGATCGCCGACAAGCTGCTGGTCGGTGCCGCACTCATGATGCTGGTAGGGCAGGGGCGTCTCTCAGCCCTCGGCCTGTACCCCGCCATCGTCATCATGCTGCGCGAGATCCTGGTCAGCGGTCTGCGCGAGTATCTCGCCGCGATCCGTATCGGACTGCCGGTCACGCCGCTGGCCAAGTGGAAGACCGGCTTCCAGATGGGCGCCCTCGGCACCTTGCTGGCCGGCGACTCATCCGCCAACTGGCTTCATCTTTCATTCATACCCGTCAGCGAGATTGGCGAGATCATGCTGTGGGTCGCCGCCGTGCTGACGCTGTGGACCGGCTGGGACTACCTTACCGCCGGCGTCCGCCATGCATCCGCGCCGCCGGCCGGCGTGCTGACCAAGCGGCAGCTCCCCTGACGCAAAAGGTCATCGGCTTCGTCGGCTGGTCGGGCAGCGGCAAGACGACGCTGCTCACCGCGCTGATCCCGTTGCTGAAGGCACATGGCCTCACCGTCTCCACCGTGAAGCACACGCATCACGGCTTCGACATGGATCGTCCCGGTAAGGACACCTACCGCCATCGCGAGGCCGGCGCGCAAGAGGTGCTGGTCGCCTCCGGCACGCGCTGGGCTCTCCTGCACGAAGTGATCGGGCCCGAGCCCGACCTGCCGGAACTGCTCGCCCGCATGCAGCCGGTCGATCTGGTGCTGGTCGAGGGCTACAAGACCCACCCGTTCCCCAAGCTCGAGGTGCATCGTCCGGCGCTCGGCAAGCCGCCGATCTGGCCCGACCAGCCGGATATCGTCGCGATCGCGGCCGATGTGCCAATCGAGGCGCCGCGCACCGTCCTGCCGCTCAATGACCCGGCCTCGATCGCCGGCTGGATTGTAGACTTTCGTCACAGCGCTTGAGCATGGCCGACGTCCGGGGCACATTTCGCGCCGGCTGGCCCCGTCCGGCCCGTCAGTCCCGGTGGGAGCCCTAAACGATGCGGCGCTTCGCCTTCGCGTGCCTCTGCCTGGTACTGTCCGGCTGCGGTTACAACACGTGGTGGAATGCGCCGTTTACCTCCGGCAGCAATCCCAACATGCCCGCCGGCACCAGCGAGAATATGCGCCGGGTCGCGGGTGAGGAGGTGGATACGCCGCCGCTCAACCCCGAACCCGGCGATATCTGGCCGGGTCCGGTTCAGGCGACGCCCACGTTGCAGGATCTGGAACAGCAGGGCCTGCAAAGCGGGCCGGAACAGCCGGTGCCGGGTTCGCCGGAAAGCGAAGGCAAGGGTCCCGCGCCCTATACGCCGCCACCGCCGCCGAATTCGCGGCAGTTCCACACCGCCCGGTCCCGTCCAGTTGCCCGGCGCTCCGCCTCAGGTGCGGCCCGCGCCGCCGATTGCCACCGTGCCGCCGCCCACCCAGAACCCCGCCGGTCAGGTCTACCAGACCCAAAAGGGCCCAGGCGTCAGCTCAGGCGGCACCACCGGCTATCAAACCCTCACCACGCCGGGCGGCGGTTCCGCCATCGTGGTACCCAATGGCAATGGCACCAGCACGATCATACATTCGGATGGTTCGATCGAGACGGTTCCCACGCCACGTTGAGTTGCCATGGCCGATGCCGACGCCCCTTTGACCATCCTTTACTTCGCCTGGCTGCGTGAGCGCACCGGCACGGCGCAGGAGCATGTCAGCCCGCCGCCGGGCGTATCAACGGTGGCGGACCTGATCGCCTGGCTGATGCAACGCAGTCCGGGTCACGCGGCGGCCTTCGCCAATCCCCGCACCGTGCGCTGCGCGGTCAACCAGGATTTCGCCGCGCCGGCGACGCCGGTCGGCCCGGGTGACGAGGTCGCGTTCTTCCCGCCGGTGACCGGAGGCTGAATGTCCCGCATCAGCGTGCAGCAGGCGGATTTCGATATCGGCGCCGAATTCGCCGCGCTGACCGCCGGCCGCACCGACATCGGCGGCATCGGCTGCTTCGTCGGCACCGTGCGCGCCGATGCCAATGACCGCGTCACCGCCATGACACTGGAACACTATCCGGCGATGACCGAGCGCGCGATTGCCCGCATCGTCGAGGAAGCCGAACGCCGCTGGTCGCTGCTCGGCTGCACTGTGGTCCACCGCGTCGGCCGCCTCACCGCCGGCGAGAACATCGTGCTCGTGCTCGCCGCCGCCGGGCATCGCCAGCCCGCGCTCGATGCCACGGCCTTCCTGATCGACTGGCTCAAGACCAAGGCGCCATTCTGGAAGAAGGAAGAATTCACCGGCGGTGCCTCCACCTGGGTGGAGGCACGCGAAGCCGATGAAGCCGCCGCCGCCCGCTGGTAGGTAGCGGCGGGCGAGGGTGGGACAGCCCCCTCCCGCCACACTTCACCCACTAACGAATGATGATCTCCACGCGCCGGTTCTGCGGCTCGCGCACACCGGCCCCGGTGGGAACCAACAGATGGGTATCGCCAAAGCCCTGTATCGCGATCGCATTCTGCGGCACGCCATCGCTGACCAATTCTGCCTGCACGGCCCGGGCACGGCGTAGCGACAGGCCCTGATTGTACTGCGGTGTGCCGGATGTATCGGTGTAGCCGTTGACCTCGATGCGCGTGTACTGCACGCGCGCTGAGTTATCCGCGGCTTCCCTGATGATCTGCCGGGCGCGATCCGTCAGAGTCGCTTTGTCCCAATCGAAGAACACCAGGTAGGACCGTGACGGCGCTGGCGCCGGAGCCGCAACAGGTGTCGGCGCCGGAGGCGGTGGCGGCGGGGCAAAATTGTAGCGCAGCCCGATGAGCACAGCATGATTGAAATCGTTGCCAAGCTTCACCCGGCTTGGCACGACCGCGCCGCCCGGAACGCCCTGCACGCCGACATCGTAACTGCGCGAGCCTTCGCCCATGAAGCGATACTCGGCGGTCAGTGCAAGATTCGGCACGCCGGCGATTGGCATCGCACCGCCCAGGATGAACTGATAGGCAACCGCTCCCGTCGTGCCGCCGGCATTGAAGCTTGGGAATCCGGTGGGTTCGCCGTTCAGATGAAATCCGGACATGCGCGCCCATTGATAGCCGACGCCAACGCCGACGTACGGCGAGAACCATGGCACCGGCAGCACGTGGGAAAAGTCATACAGCACATTGAACATCGGTCCGAACTTGCGCTCGCGCCCGCCCGCGGTGGCAGGAAAACCAAGATCATGCGCCGAGCTGATCGAGTTGTTGCGCAGATCGCCCTCGAGTTCGAAGCGCAATCCGTTCGGCAAAGCATAGCCGATGGACCCGATCCCAACCATTCCGACGCGCGATCCGATGCTCCCATTCGCGGCAGTGCCGGCGGAATTGATGATATGTTCGTTTTGTAACCAATTCGCTCCAACGCCGGCGCCGATGTAAAGCCCCTCGAGTGGTGGCGCTGGTTGCAAGGCCGGCAATGGCATCTGAGCTGCTGCATATCCCGGGAATGCCAATACGCTTAAATATACAAGATACCGCGACCTCATCAAAAACTCTCCGTCAGTACCGCCAGCAACGGTGCGGTGTATACAAACAGGTGTCAAAGCACGTAGCAGCGAGGGTTGCCAATCCGATTGGAATATTTGCAGACATTTCCGATGCTTCTGTTGCGGCTGCAATGCAGGCCATGCCGTGACGCGGTGTGTCTTCACCAAACTGTGCTCATACTCGAAAGCGCTGCATTCCGTCTCGCGTGCAATGCCACGCTGCACTCGCGCGCAACCAACAGCGCAGCCGCGTGTTTCTGCTGGATCGATCCAGGGAGACCGGCCATGCCTGACGATGTGCGCCCTGCGTGGCAGCTATCGGGGCGCGGGCACGAAGCCACGGCGCCGCAACAGATTCCAGTGACCGGCTGGACCGATATCCTGTGGCGATCCTGGCAGGAGATTTCCGACAGCAATATCTTTCTGGCGGCAGGCGGCGTGACCTATGCCGTGCTTCTCGCGCTGTTTCCCGCGCTGGCCGCGCTCGTCGCGGTCTACGCGCTGGTATTGGATCCCAGTCAGATCCAGGCGCAGGTGGACACGCTGGCTCCTGTGCTGCCGGAACAGACACGGCAACTGGTCCAGGATGAACTGCATGAACTCGTCTCCGCGTCCCACGGCTCGCTGGAACTCAGTGCCGCCCTCGGATTCCTGTTCGCGCTGTGGAGCGCCTCGCGCGGCATGAGCGGGATGATGAGCGCGCTGGACATCGCCTATCAGCAAAAGGAGCGCCGTGGTTTCCTGACCTTCAACCTCATCGCTCATGCGCTGACGATTGGCGCCGTTGCCGGCGGCATCGTGACTTTGAGTTTGATTGCCGGATTGCCGGCATTCGCTGAAGCGATGGGCCTGTCAGGCACGCTGAAGTGGTTGTTTCTGATCGTCCAATGGCCAATCCTGCTGCTTCTGCTGACCTTTGGTCTTGCCGTGCTGTACCGCTACGGCCCGGATCGCGAAAAGCCGCAATGGCAATGGGCGTCGCCCGGTGCGCTGGCGGCCACCATCATGTGGCTCGCAGCCTCGATCGGCTTCACCATCTACGTCACCAACTTCGGCAGCTACAACAAGACATATGGCGCGCTCGGCGGCGTCGTCGTCCTGCTCACATGGCTCTACATCTCGTCGCTCGTCGTGCTGATCGGTGCGGTCATCAACGCGCAGGCGGAACAGCAGACGACCCGGGACACAACGAGCCGCGAGATCGCGCAGGCCGCTAACAGGCGACGGTGGTAAGCGATCCGCTCGGACGTTGGCGCGCCCTGCCAGAGCGCCGCAGTGCGAGCACACCAAGCAGGCCGCCCCCGAATAATAGCAGCGTCGGGGGTTCGGGCGCCGCAATCACCAGCTGCGAGTTCGGAACGCCGAAGCTTCCAGCGAGGCCGGGCGTCGTTCCGTAGTGCGTGAATGTTCCATCCGGATACCAGCGGAACTGGTTGCCGGTGAATGTCTGGTCGGCGCCCCCGCCCGACTGAAAGACTGCAACCTCCGGCAATCCGAGATGCGCGGGATCGGTTGACGAAGGATCGAACTCGACGCTGGTGATGGTGTTCTGCGGCGCGGCAAACGTCAGCCCTGCCACGGGAACCACCGTGTCGCTCGTGATGAAGCCAGGCGAATGATAGATGAACAGCGTGAAGTTGGCGGCCGGATTGTCCACCTTGTAGATCACATAGGCGTCGGCCCGCGGCGTCGCCATTGCCACCAAAGCCATTCCAAGCAACGCTATTTTCCAACGCATGGCCGTCGTCTCCTCATCCCTGTTACAATTGCCGCAGGCGAGCACGCAGCCAGGCAATGGCGCGATCAGGCAGCCGGCAAATTGATCCGAAAAATTCCAAATCAGAGCGTTTCCAGCGTTTTGCGGTAAATCATTTCTCTGCGTGACCGTTCCCCGGCGGCGCGCTAGGCTTCGCTCGTTGCCTGGGCGATGAGCGAGACGATGGACGTTCGTGCAGCGCCGGAGATTGTTCAGTTCGAGCAATTTCGCCTGGACCGGCGAGCCGGCACACTGCTGCGAGCGGCATCAGACGGTGAGTTTGAACCGGTCAGCATTGGCTCGCGTGCGGCTTCGGTGCTCTGCGTACTGGTCGATCGCGCCGGCGAACTCGTCTCCAAGGACGAGATCATGGCCACGGTCTGGCCCAACACCGTGGTGGAGGAGTTCGAATCTCACGGTGCAGATTTCGGCGCTCCGCCGCATTCTGGACCAGGGGAGAAGCGGGCAGGGCTCTATCCAGACGGTTTCCGGCCGAGGCTATCGCTTCCTTCTTCCCATCACGCCGGCCATCGACGCTCAAACGCCGCTTGCGCCCCCGGTTCAACTGGCGGAGACAATGCGGCGGACGCGCCGGCCTTGGCTTTGGCTGGCGGCATCGGCAAGCCTCGCGGTCATCGCGGTGGTGGTTGCGGTGACCGCGACCGGCGGCTGGTTCGCCGGCCAGCCGCGTCCGCGCCTGTCACTTGTCGTGCTGCCGTTCGATAATTTGGCTGGCAACAGCAATGACGATTATCTGGCCGCCGCTGTCACCGACGACTTGACCGCCGACCTCTCGCATATCCCAGGCAGCTTCGTCATCGCGCGCGCCACCGCCTACACCTATCGAGGCAAGTCCCAGGACATCAGACAGATCGGCCATGACCTCGCGGTGCGCTACGTGGTGCACGGAAGTGTCCAGCGGATCGGGCAGGTCATGCGGGTCGTGGCTGAACTCGCATCCACCGAGAACGGCGCGCAACTTTGGTCCGACAGTTTCGATCAACCGATCGACGACCTTGCGGCCGGGCAGCAGCAAATCGTCGTCCGCATGCGTTCGGCGCTCAATATCTCGCTCGCCGATATCGAGGCGGCACGCAGTCTCCGCGAGCGTCCGGCCAACCCGGATGCATTCGACCTGATCCTGCGTGCACGTGCCATAGACCTGCGACCACGATCAAAGGAGACGATTTCACAAGTCCTCACGTTGTATCAACAGGCCTTGGATCGCGACCCGAATGCCGTGCTCGCGCTCACCGGGATGACAGTGACACTGCTGAATGCGCAATTCTATGACATGCTGCGCTTTGACGTCGCGGTGGATCAGGCAAGCCATTACTTCGCGCGCGCGCGGACATTGCGGCCGAACGCCGAAGCGGTGATGATGGCACGCCTTGCTCTGTTGGACTGGCAGCAGGATGGCCTGGATTACCAGCGGATTCGGTCGGAGATGGAAGCCGTTTCGCGTCAGCTCATCGAGTATTATCCCAACAATCCCACGGGCTATTTCGAACTGGGCGTGCTGCGGCGAAACACTGGACATTTTGCCGAAGCGATCAACGGCTTCACGACCGCCGAACGTCTCAATCCACGCAACCCGCAGATCAACAACGTCTATTGGAATTTGGCGTTCTGCCACATCGTGCTCGGGCATGATCAGGAAGGACTGCGATGGGCCGATCGCGCTCTGGCCGCGGGAGGCTCGCTGCCCATCGCGCGCGAACACTATCTGCTCGCATTTAGAACTGTCGCCTTCTATCGGCTCGGCGATACGACAACGGCAAAGCGCCTCGCCAGGGAACTCAACGACCGTTTCCCGTACGACACCTGGCGTGAGCACTACCCCGAAGACCCAGAATTGCAGATGGATATTGCGCTATATCGAAGCGTGCAGGACGCATTGAAGGCCGCCGGTAATCGCGACCATCTCGATCCGGATATCGATTCAGGGCTGCCCTCCAGGAATGTCCTGCTCAGCGATTGGGACGGTGGGACACCGCGGACCGTTCCTGGCGTGACAACGCTGAACACCGAACAACTGGCCCAGTTGCTGCAAGATGCTCATCCGCTGCTCATCGATACCATGAATGACTCGTGGTATCGCTCGATCCCCGGTTCGGTCGGCCTCATAGTCGGCGGCAATTCATCCGGCACCTTCTCAGATGCGGTGCAGCAGCGCCTCCAGGCCAAGCTGCGCGATCTCACTGGCGGCGATCCGGCGCGGCCAATCATTGTAATGAGCTTCAATGCGGCGCAGATCGATGGCTACAATATCGCCCTGCGTCTGCATCACGCAGGATATACAAACGTCTACTGGTATCGCGGCGGTCGAGAAGCCTGGGAAGTCGCCGGCAAGCAGGAAGAGGCGCTCAAGCCAACCGATTGGTAAGGGTGTGCCTCGCCCTCCGCCGAAGTTCAGTCCAGCGTCGTCCGATACCGCAACATCGCCAGCACACTCACGCCCAGCACGAACAGAATCAGCGCCACTTCGCTCGGCCACGCATCAACCAGCCCCTGACCCTTCAGCAGCGACCCACGCACGATGCGTAGGAAATGCGTCACCGGCACCAAAGAGCCGATGACCTGCGCCCAGCCCGGCATGCCCGCGAACGGAAAGAAGAAGCCCGACAACAGGAACGACGGCATGAAATAGAACTGCGCGATCAGTTGCGCTTCCTGCTGCGTGCGCGCCAGCGTCGAGATCAGGAATCCCAGCGCCAGGCTGCCAACGATGAACAGGATCACGCCGACTGCCAGCGCATCCCAGCCGCCCGCCTCCGGCACATCGAACAGCGCGCGCGCCAGCAGCAGGATCAGCCCGGTTTGCAGCAGACCGATCCCGACATATGGCGCCAGCTTGCCGAGCAGCACTTCCACAGGACGCACCGGCGTCGCCAGCAATCCCTCCAGCGTGCCCACCTCGCGTTCGCGCGCCAGGCTCTGCGCGGTCATGAACACCAGCGTCATGGAAAGCACAGTCCCCAGCAGTCCCGGCACGATGTTGTATGACGTGATGGCTTCCGGATTGTAGCGGCTATGCACCACTGCGGTGAACGGTGCACTGCTGGCCTCAGACGCCAATGGCCCAAGCAGATCATGCGACAGCGCCGACGCAGGCAACCCGGCCAGCGCGGCGATCGCGCTGCCGGTCGCCGATGGATCGGATGCATCAGCCTCCACCAGGATCTGCGCATTGTCGTGCCGCACGACACGTTGCGAAAAATCGCCCGGTATCGTCACGCTGAAGCTGATCTTGCCCAGCGCCATCAGCCGGTCGAGTTCCGACGGGCTCTGTACAACGGCGACGATATCGAAATAGCCGGTGTTGCGTATCGCCGCCAAAACCGACCGCGCGAACGTGCCTTGGTCCTGCACATAAACGCCGGTCGGCAGGTGATGCGGGTTGTCGTTGATCGCATAGCCGAACAGCAGCAACTGGATCACCGGAATCGACAGGATGACGGCCGGTTGCCCGCGCATGATCTGGCGAAATTCCTTCACCAGCACCGCGATGACGCGGCCGAACGAGAACCGCATCATGCTTCGCCGTTCCCGCTGCCCATCATGTGGATGAACACCTCTTCCAGCGTTGGCCGTGTCTCGGTCCAGCGATACGGCTCATGGCGATGCGGCGCGATCGCCGCTTCAAGCGCCGCACGATCGGTGCCGCTGACATGCAGGTCCTGGCCGAACGGGGTCGCCATCAGCACACCAGGCCGCTTCGATATTTCCTCGGCCAGCCGATCGGCGCGAGGCCCTTCGGCCAGGAAGGTGATCAGGCCGGCGCGCTCGACCAGTTGTTCCGCGGTGCCGCGAGCGATCAGTCGGCCGCCGACGATATACGCCACGTCATGACAGCGCTCGGCCTCGTCCATGTAATGCGTTGACACCAGCACGGTGATGCCTTCGCCGGCCAGTCGATGGATCTCGTCCCAGAAGTCACGCCGCGCCTTCGGATCGACGCCAGCGGTCGGTTCATCCAACAGCAGCAGGCGCGGCTGGTGCAGCACACACGCCGCCAACGCCAGCCGTTGTTTCCAGCCGCCCGACAGTGTGCCCGCGCGTTGGTCGCGCCGTTCCGCAAGCCCAAGCCGTGTCAGCGATTGCTGCAAACGATCGCGCCGCCGCTCGATGCCGTACATCCGCGCGATGAAGTCGAGATTCTCCTCGACCGTCAGGTCCTCGTACAGAGAAAAGCGCTGCGTCATGTAGCCGGTGTTGCGCTTGATCGCGTCGGTCTGCTTCACGATGTCGAAGCCGAGGCAGGTTCCGGCGCCGGAATCCGGCGTCAGCAATCCGCACAGCATGCGCAATGTCGTGGTCTTGCCGGAGCCGTTCGGCCCGAGGAAGCCGCAGATGTGGCCTTCCTCTACCTGGATCGCCACGTCGCGCACCACGCGATGCGTTCCAAAGCTCTTGTTCAGATCATGCACATCGATTGCCAGGCTCATGGCAGCGGCATCACATCCACCGGCAGACCCGGCATCAGCTTGCCGCCATTGCCCGGCACCGCCTCCACCAGGAACACCAGCTTGTCGCGCGTGCTGCGGCTGTAGATGATCGGTGGCGTATACTCCGGCTGCGTACTGACATAGTTGATCCGCGCGCTCAGGCCCTTGGCGCAACCGTCGCAATCGAATTGCACCGTCTCGCCCGGCCGATAGCGCGCCACGTCGCCCTCCGGCACGAAGAAGCGAACCTTCACCTTGTCGTCCGGCAGCAGGCTGATCACCGGCTGGTTCGCCGCCGCCCACTCGCCGGTCTGGAAGAACACGTCCTGCACACGCCCGGCCGCAGGCGCGCACGGCGCCAGTTGCGCCAGCCGAGACGCCACATCGGCCAGCGCCGCTGCCTGCGCCTGCGCGGCTGCCTTGGCTGCTTCGATCTGTGTCTCCTGCGCCGCCACGTCGCTGCGCGCCGCGTCCGCCTGGCCCGCGGCATTCGCCGCTGTAGCTACAGCGGTATCCACCTGCTGGCGCGACACGCTCGCCGCGTTGGCGCGCATCGCCGCGCGATAGCGCTCCAGGTCCTGTGCCGCGTTCTGCGCCTGCGCCTGCGCCGCCGCGGCGGTGGCGCGCGATTGCGCCAGCTTCGCCTCGGCCGTGGCGATCTGCGCTTTTGCCTGCGCCTCCGACGCCGCGGCCTGGTCGCGCTGCGCTCGCAGCGAAGCCTCGTCCATGGTGAACAGCGGTGCGCCCGCGGCGACCCGATCGCCGCGGGCCACGCTCAGCCTGGCGACGAAGCCCGATACCGGCGCAGCCAGGTACAGGTTCTCGCCCTCGATGTAGCCAAGCAGGTACTGCCTCGGTCTGGTTCTGCGGCCCCCAGGCGCGCCACGCCAACCAGCCCGCCACGCCGAGCGCCACCAGTGTCAGGACGATGCGCCGTGCCAGGATCACCGCGACGCCTCGTCGGTGGTTTCACTCCAGCCGCCGCCCAGCGCTTTGTACAGTGCCACGAGATCCTGCCGCCCTGCGGCGCCGCCCTGCACCGTCTGGTCCTCGGCGGTGTACCGAGCCGCCTCGGTGGTCAGCACGGTGGAAAACGGGATCAGTCCCGCGCGATATTGCTGGCGCGCCAGGTCCGCCGCTCCCCGCGCTGCATTTAGCGACTGCCGCAGCGCCACCAGCCGATCGCGATCCGACTGGTAGTTGCTCAGCGCGTCCTCGACATCCTTCAGCGCGGTGAGCACCGTCTTGCGGTAGGCCAGCAGCGCCTGTTGCTGCCGCTCATCGGCGATGCCGACATTGGCCTTGGTCTTCCCGGCGTTGAACAGTGGCCACATCAATCCCGCGGCCAGGCTCAGGTTGCCGCTTCCCGCGCTCAACAGAGTGGACAGCGCGGTGCTGATCAGTGCCGGCGACGCGGTCAACGTGATCTGCGGATAATAGTCCGCCACCGCGACGCCGATATTCGCGGTGGCCGCAGCCAACTGACGCTCAGCCGAACGGATGTCTGGCCGCCGCCGCAACAGCTCCGACGGCAGCCCTGCCGGGATCGCCGGCGGGGACGGTTGGTCCCGCGCCGTCACCGCCAGGGCCAGGCTCTCCGGCGCCTCGCCAAGCAGCACGGCCAGCGCGTGCTGTTGTACCTGGACGTCCGCCTGGAACGGCGCCACCGCCGCGGCCGCCGCAGTCGTCTCGGTGTTCTGCTGCGCCACGTCCAACCCGGTGGCGAAACCGGTGGCCGCCCGCGTCCGCACCACGCCGAGCAGCGCCTGTTGCCGTTCCAGGTCACCGCGCGCCACGGCCAGCCGGCGTTCTGCCGCCCGCAGTGCGAAATACGTCTTGGCCACCTCGGCGGCGAGCGACACCTGGGTGTCGCGCCGATCCCAGATCGCGGCACCGGTGGAATCCTTGGCCACCTCGACCGAGCGCCGGGTCTTGCCCCACAGGTCCAGCTCCCAGGACGCATCGAACCCAAGCTGATAGGTGTTGAAGTTCTCCCCGGGCAGGCCGAGCGAGGCCGCGTTGGACGCGCCGCCCAGCGACACCGCGCCTCCGGTCAGCGCCCCAAGCCCGCCGAGGGGAATGGCATTCTTGCTCAGGTGCGTGTGCGTTGCCTGCGCGTTGACGCCCAGCGTCGGCCAGGCGTCGGCGCCGGCCACGATTTCCTGCAGCCGCGCTTCCCGGATGCGCGACGCCGCAGTCGCCACGTCGAGGTTGTCGCGCATCGCCTGCTCGATCAGCCGATCGAGGCCCGGGTCATCGAACGTCTGCCACCACATCGGCAGGTCGCCGGCTGCAGTGGCCGGACCGGCACTGCCGGCAAAAGCCGCGGGCACACCGGTATCGGGCGGATGATAGTCCGGCCCAACGGTGCAGCCGGAGAGGAGTGCCGTGAGCGGCAGGGCCCCGAGCAGCAAGGCTCGCATTCCGCCCATCTGTTCCTCGCGTTCATGGCTTGCAAGATATCAGTCGTCCGACCAATATCAGTCAAGCGATCATATTCAAGTGCGCATGAACGAACCCGCAAAGCGCCTCTCGCAAGGCTACGCCCGCGGCTGGGCCACCCGGAACCGCGTCGTCGAAGCCGCCCTCGAGGTGTTCGGCACCTACGGCTTCGAGGAAGCTTCCACCCGCCTCATCGCCCGCCGCGCCGACGTCAACCTTGCCGCGCTGCACTACTACTTCGACGGCAAGCAGGGACTTTATCGTGCCTGCGCCGAACATCTTGCCGAACAGGGCGAAGCGCGCGTCGCGCCGTTCCTCGCCATGGTGGATGAGGCGCTCAGCCACCACGCCACACCGCGCGCCACGCTGCTCGACCTGCTGCATCGCTTGCTCGACGCCTTCGCCGAACGATTGGTCGGTCCGCGTGACCCGCCTGCGATGATCGCCTTCTTCCTGCGCGAACAGATCGCCCCCACCGAGGCCTATGACATCCTGCACGAAAGGGTCATGCGCCCATTGCTGGAAGCCTGCGCCTCGGTCATTGGCCGCCTCACCGGCCGGCCGGCTGGCGACGAGGACACCATGCTGCGCACCCTCGCCGTGCTCGGCCCGCTGATGGTATTCCAGCGCGCCAGGCAGACCTCGCTGCGCGCTCTGCGCTGGCCCGACTTCGAGGGCGAGCGTCTCGCCAAGGTCAAGGCGTTGATGTGGCAACAGGCCCGCACCATGGTCGGCTGACCCGCATGCCGGTTGGCGTCGTCGTTGGCCTGGCCTTCGAGGCGCGCATCGCCCGCCCCCTCGGCTGGCCGGTCGCTATCGGAGGTGGCACCAGCGAAGGCGCCACCGCCGCCGCCCAACGTCTCGTCGATGCCGGTGCCACCGCGCTGCTCAGCCTCGGCATCGCCGGCGCGCTCGATCCGTCGCTGCGGCCGGGCGCCATCCTGATCCCGGCCACCGTGGTCAGCCGCGCCCAGCGCCACTCAGCGAACCGCATACTCGCCGAACGGCTTGGCGGCAGCACCTGGCACGTCATCGTCGGCGCCGATGCCGTCGTGCCGACACCCGAACAGAAGGTCAGGCTGCGCGAACAGACCGGTGCCGTGGCGATCGACATGGAAAGTGGTGCCGTGGCCCGCGTCGCCGCCGCGAGCGGACTGCCGTTCGCCGTGCTGCGTGCGATCTGCGACCCCGTCGAGCGCGTGTTGCCGCCCGCTGCCCTGATCGCACCCGACGCCAGGGGCTCCATCAATGGCTGGCGCGTCTGCCACTCCCTCGTCATCCGGCCCCGCCAACTGCCAAACATGATCGCGCTCGCGATCGACGCGGCGAAGGCGCGGAGCGCTCTGGCCGCACACATCAGGTGGGTGCGACGCTCGCTCGCTCGGCAGGTGTGACCAGCAAGACCCGCTCGCTCGGGAACCCGACGCGGACCGTGGTTCCAACGCCTTGCTCACTCTCCATCGACAGCGTCGCGCCATGCAGCGCCAGCAATTTGCGGCTGATCGCCAGCCCGAGCCCGCTGCCGCCGTATTTCCGGCTGATCGAGGCGTCCGCCTGATGGAACGGCTGACCCAGGCTGCGCAGCACCGCCGCGTCGATGCCGATACCGGTATCACGCACCACCAGCGTCGCGCCGTTGTCGTCGTCCTCCATCCATAACGATACGACACCACCGCTCGGGGTGAACTTCACCGCGTTGCCCAACAGGTTCAGCAATACCTGCTGCAACGCGCGCGCATCCCCACGCAGCGCATACAGCATGCAGTCCAACCGGTTATCGATGCGCACACCGCCCGATTTCGCGCGCAGCCGCAGCATGCCGATACAGGCTCGCACCACCATGCCGACATCCACCGGTTCGTCGGCCAGCACATAGCGCCCGGCCTCGATCTTCGACAGGTCGAGCACGTCGTTGATCATATCCAGCAGATGATGTCCGGCGTAGTTGATCTCGCTGGCAAACTCGGCGTGAGTCGCATTACCGCTATTGGCTGCCTGGTCGCGGATCAATTCGGAAAATCCGATGACCGCATTCAGCGGTGTGCGCAACTCGTGGCTCATGTTGGCGAGGAATTCCGACTTGGCGCGGCTCGCTGCCTCGGCGCGTTCCTTTGCCAATTCCAGTTCGCGCGCCGCGGCGACATCGGCGGTGATCTCGCGTCCGGTGCCGCGATAACCCGCGAACGCGCCCGAGGCGTCGAACACTGGCATGCCGTTGATGCTGACGAAGTGGTGCGCACCGGTCGGGTCGGTTTCGCCATCGCGGAAATCGCGGAACGGCCGGCGTGCCTGCACCGCGCTGCGCACCGGCTCCCAGCGAGCCCCGGCTGGATCGCCGCCGAACAGTTGCCAAGGTGTCCGCCCCAACTGCCTCGTCACGTCCATCGTTCGGGTCATTGTGCAGTCGGACACGAAGGTGAACCGCATGGCGGTGTCCGTTTCCCACAGCCAATCCGACGACATCTGCGCGAAGTCGCTCACGCGCGCCTCGCTGGCGCGCAGCGCCACGGCATTTTCTGCCAGCCGTGCATTGTCCTCTGCCTGGCGGCGGAACTGCCAGCCGATGATGCCGAACAGTACCGCGAAGCCGGCAGCGGCGCCCGCACCGATCAGAGCGATCACCATCGCCTGGCCGCGCCACTTCGCCAGTGCCAATGGCTCCTGCACCGAGACATCGATCGCCAGCGGCCATCCCGCCAGTGGCTGCACCGCGACGATGCCGCGCACGCTGCCCAGATACCCCGGCGAGCGGTACGTCCCGCCTTCTCCAGCCGCGAGGCTGTACCACGGTGACGCAGCCGCCATCCGCTGGCCCACCTCATGAGTCGGATCCGGATAGCGCGCCAGCACCAGCCCGTCGCGCCGCAGCAGCGTTACGGTTTCGCCTTCCGGCAGATCGATCGCCCGGTAGAAGTCAGCCAGGTATCGCAGATCGATCGCCGCCACGGTGAGACCAAGTAGAGTGCCGTCCACCGCCTTGATGCTGCGCGCGAGATAGATTGCCGGCGTGCCGGTCACCCGGCTGACCACCGGCGCGCTGACATAGGCCCCGTCGTCCTGCTGTGTCGTGAGATGGCGGTAATAGTCGCGGTCGGAGTAATCGATCGCATTGGTTGCATTCGTCCGTGTGCTGAGGAACGCATGGCCGTCCGGTCTCAGCAGTACCGAAGGCGTTCGCCTGCGGCAGGTTGCTCAGCCGATCGAGCAAGAACCCACGTGTTTCCAGCGTGCCAAAATCATGGATGAATTCGTCCGGTGTGCGCACGCCGCGCGCTGCCACACGCGACTGCACTTCGCGCAACGGCAGATCGACCAACTGCATGTAGCGCAGCATCTGTTCGGCGAGCACCATGCTCAGGTTGCGCACCACGACGCGTTGTTGCTCGATGGTCTGCTGATGCAGGTCCCAGATCGCCAGCGTGCAGCCCAGCCCAGTGATAACGATGAGCACGAAGCCGACGAACCAGAGCCGCCAGCTTGAACAACAAGCGCGGCCGCTGTTCGCGATGATGCCGAATGTCGCAACCACTGAAGCGCATCTCCGAGCGCATCATGCCGCGACCGCGGTTAATATTCCCTTCCGTGATGAGTGGCGGGCGCGGTGATACGACCCGCTACGCCGCCCAAACTTCCTCTTGCGCCTCGATCTTCTTGGGATCGAGATCCATTCCCAGACCGGGCTCGCTCGGCACCGTGAAATGACCGCGCTCCGGCACCACCGGATGTGCCAGGAAATGTTGGTTGATGGCGTTCCACTTCACCAGGTATTCCTGCAGCGGCGTCAGCATCGGCGATTGCGCGAGCGAGAAATGCAACCCTGCCGGTGATGAGTGTCCGTGCGGTATCACCACCAGATCGTGCACCGACGCATACGCCGCGATCTTCAGTGTCTCGGACAATCCGCCCGCCCAGTATATGTCCGGCTGCAGCACATCCAGCGCCTCGGCATCGATGAACCGCTTGAAGCCCCAGCGCGTATATTCGTGCTCGGCGCCGGACAGCGGAATCTGCGTGCGCTCCTTCACCCGGCGGTAGCTGTCGATGCGATCCGGCATCACGCATTCCTCGAGCCAGCGCGGCCGGTATTCGGCGATGCGTTCCGCCAGTTCCACCGCATACAGCGGATCGAACGACTGCCAGCAGTCCAGCATGATATCGTAATCGTCGCCCAGCGTTTCGCGTAGCGTGCGCACCAGTTCGACGTTCTTGTGCAGACCCTCGGCGCCGCTCATCGGTCCATGCCGGAAGAACCATTTCTGCGCCGGATAGCCGAGTGCCTGGTATTCCGCCGCCCGAGCGCGCACCCGCCCCCATGTCCAGCACCGCGAAGCCGAGCATCGATGCATATGCCGGCACGCTGTCGCGCGTAGGGCCACCGAGCAGCCGGAACACCGGCTGTCCCAGCCAGCGTCCCTTCAGGTCCCACAACGCGCAGTCCATCGCGCTGATCGCCAGCATGGCGTCGCCCTGCCGGCCGTGCACCATGATCCGGTGCATCTGGTCCCACAGCTTTTCGTGCGCGATCGGGTCCTGCCCGAGCACGATCGGTCGCAGCCGTTTCGCCGCGAACGCCGCCACCGTGTCCGGCAACGGTCGGCGATGCCGATCGGTCCGCCGTCGGTCTCGATCCGCAAGAAGAATTGTTCCAGCCGGAGATGCCGGTCGTCGGCCTGCGTACCGCCCTCGAAATCATTGCGGTCCCGGTAATCCGGATAGATATCGATCGGCCGGACCAGCCGCTCTTCCCAGAGCGGACCATCCGTCGCCAGCGTGCCGGACAGCCGCACCAGGCGGACGGCGGTGATCTTCATCCGGTCAGTCGTGCGCCGCCGCGACGGCCTCACGGGGGCGTAATTGCGCCTCGTTCACCACGCGTTCATGTCCGTCGGTTGCGTGCTTCACCCGATACATCAGGTCCCGGCCTTCGACCGGGAGCAGGCGTTGGATTGTATAGGCGCCTCCCGGTACATGTCTTTCCAACCGGTTAGGCACAAGATGCACGGTTTCGCCGACCTTAAATCTGTGATGCGACACGATAATCCCCTTTTTCGCCCACCGCCCGAGGTGCCCCCGCCCCCTCGACGATGCGGCCTCCATATGGGGCTTTTCACGGGAAAATGCCAGAAAAAGGGAAGGTGGAACGGCGAAGTGCGCGGATGCTCAGAGCCCAGGCACAATGCGCTTGATCTCAATCCGGGGTCTGCCGAAGTTGCGCAGAAGGCAGACCTTAAGGCCCGTGACCTTCAGATAGTTCAAGCATTCGGCGTGATGAATATCGTCCAATTGGTTCATGGCTTCCAGTTCCACCAGCACCGTGTCTTCCACCAGAAGATCAACAGCGTATTCGCCAACTGTCACACCCTTACAGAGTACAACTATACTCTGCTGCTGCGCCACAACCAGGCCGGCGCTGCTGGGCTCAAGCGCCGGCGCATTCCGATTAACGCCGATCGCCAACGACGGCTCGGGCCCTTGCCTGAATTGAATAATCCCGCGTGTATCTGCGTGCATCTGCGGTTCCAATTTTTCCTTTTCCAAAGGTTGACCCCGACCCATGACCCCCACCGTGAATGCCGAACGCCTCTGGCAGTCCATCATGGACATCGCCCGTATCGGCCCCACGCCCGAAGGCGGCAGTTGCCGCCTCGCGCTCTCGCCCGAAGACACCGAAGCGCGCTCGCTGTTCCTGCAATGGACCACCCCGCTCAACCTGCGTTTCGAGCAGGACGCCATCGGCAACATGTTCCTCCGCCGCGCCGGCACCCACGACACCGCATCGCCCGTCGCCTTCGGCAGCCATCTCGACACTGTCCCCACCGGCGGCCGCTTCGATGGTGTGTTCGGTGTCCTCGCCGGCCTTGAGATCATGCGCGCGCTCGACGACGCCGGTGTGCGCACCCGCGTTCCGCTTGAACTGGTGAACTGGACCAATGAAGAAGGCAGCCGCTTCCGCCCCGCCATGATGGGCAGCCGCGTGCACGCCGGCGACATGACGCTGGAGGACGCGCTTGCCATCACCGACGACAGCGGCACCAGCGTGCGCGATGCGTTGCGCACCAGCGGCCAGGCCGGCGCGCTGACCCCGTCGCCGCGCGGCTGGTCGTTTTGGCTGGAGGCGCATATCGAGCAAGGCCCGGTCATGGAAGCCCACAACACCGACATCGGTGTCGTCACCGGCACGATGCACGCGCGGTATTTCCAACTCACCATCACCGGCGAGCCGAGCCATGTCGGCCCCACCACGATGGATCGCCGCCGTGACAGCCTTGCCGCCACGGCGGAGATCATCCTCGCGGTCGAGCGCATCGCGCTGGCGGCGGAGCCCGGCGGCCGTGCGTCGGCCACCTGGATCGCCAACTATCCCAATGCGCGCGGCAACGTGGCCAACATCACCCGTCTGCACTGCGACGTGCGTCACGACGTGGCCGATAATGCGATAGCAATGGAGCAGGAACTGCGCGCCGCGATCGACGCCATCGCCGCGCGCCGCCGCATCAGTGTTGCGATCGATCCTTACACCACGTTCGGCCCCATCGGCTTCGACCGTGCGCTCTGCGATCTGCTGCGCGACAAGGCCGCCGCACGCCAGCTCACCACACGCGACATGATCGCCGCTGCCGGCCACGATTTCAGTGCTGATTGCGCCCTTGTGTCCCAGTGCGATGCTGTTCATCCCGAGTGTCGACGGCATCACCCACAACCCGCGCGAATATTCCACCAAGGAACAGGTGGCACGCGGCGCGCAGGTGATGCTGGACGCCGTGGTGGAATTGGCCAATCGGAACTGACGCCAGCCTCCCGCTCACCCGTCATGGCCGGGCCTGGCCCGGCAATCCACGTCTTTGCATCCGACACTGATGCTGGCCAGTCGCCGGCACTTCGGCCGTGGCCGAACTCTTGGCCTGCAACCCATGCACCGAGCCCGTGGTTAGATTGGACAACGCGTCAGTCGCTTCCCCGGCTGGACGCAATGCCGCTGAACCAACGGAGTGTCGCAATGAAGCTCGATCCGCGCGAAGAGCATTTCCGCATCCCGGGACCGCGCGACGCGATGTCGCTGTTCCAGCGTTTCCTGCCAGCGTCGCATAGTGCATTTCATCCGCGGCGCGCGGTATTGTATGTGCATGGCGCAACCTTTCCGTCGGCGCTTTCCATCGCCCATCGGTTCGATGGAAAATCCTGGCGCGATGCCCTCAATGAAGCAGGCTTTGACGTCTGGGGTCTCGATTTCTATGGTTTCGGCCATTCGGATCGCTATCCCGAGATGGACCAGCCGGCGCAGAACCATCCGCCTCTCTGTGTGGCACAGGATGCCGCCCAACAGCTCGAAGCGGCCGCCCAATTCATCCTGGCGCATCAGGACATCGGAAAGCTTTCGCTGATCTCGCATTCCTGGGGCTCGATGCCAGCCGCGCTGTTCGCCGGCCGCCATGCGGCCTTGGTGGATCGGCTTGTGCTGTTCGGCCCGATCGCGCGGCGCGCACCGCGGCGCTACGAAACGCCGGCGACGTTTCCGGCCTGGCGTGTCATCTCCGCCGAGGATCAGCGCAACCGGTTCGTCGAAGACGTGCCGCCACACGAACAGCCGGTGCTCTCGGCCCGGCATTTCAATGAGTGGAGCGAGCGCTATCTGGAAAGCGATCCGAACAGCCGCTCCCGCGAACCGGCAAGCGTCAAGACGCCGCTTGGCCCTTTCAGCGAGATCATCAAGGCCTGGCATGGACAGCTCGCGTATGAGCCGTCACAGGTGCGTTCGCCGGTCGCGATCATCCGAGGCGAATGGGATGGCCTGCTCCCGGATGAGGACGCACGCTGGCTGTTCGACGCGTTCACCAACGCACCGGTGAAGCGCGACATCAAGATCAGTCGTGCGACGCATCTGATGCATCTGGAAGCGATGCGGCCCGCGCTCTGGCAGGAGAGCATCGGCTTCCTCAGCGCCGGCGATGTCGCTCTGATCTGAAATCAGCGGGAAAGGCAACCAAGATGTTCTCTGTGATCTTTGAAGTGCTTCCAGCCGAAGGAAAGAAGGACGCCTATCTCGATCTGGCCAAACACCTCAGGCCGATACTGCAAACTATCGACGGGTTCGTCGACAACGAGCGTTTTGAAAGCCAGCTCCGGCCCGGCTGGGTGCTGTCGCATTCGACCTGGCGCGACGAAAAGTCGCTCGTGCGCTGGCGCACCGAAGGCGAGCATCACAAGGTGCAGGAGAAGGGCCGCTTCGAGATCTTCCAGGACTATCATCTGCGGATCGGCGATGTCACCGCCGATACCGACCCGCCGAAGGCCGCTCCCATCAAAGAGCTGCGCTTCGACGAGACAGAGGTCGGCAAGGCCAAGCTCGTCACCTTCACCGAAATCATACCGCGACAGGGCGCGGACTTCGCCAACCAACCAGCGCAGCTGCCGGTGCTTCTCGGTCTCGATCTGACAAAGCACGCTGTCGTCGAGCACGATGTGTGGGCAAGCATTTATAACCCCGGCAAGATGGCGCTGTTGCTGTCCTGGGCCGATGCCAGCGCGGCGTCAGCGTGGTCGCCAAAGCAAGCGGACGGCATCGGCCAGTTGCGCCACCGCAAGGTCCGCGTCGTGCGCGACTATGGCCGCTTCGACCGCCGCGAGGCGCCGCAGTTCTACCCCGACGCCAAGGGCCGCGAGACGCTTCATGCCAGGCCGGCAGTGGGACGTTCCGATGGCTGATGCCCGATGCGGTTGCGGCGCATTGACACTCACGCTGACAGGACCGGCAAAACTGGTTGCCGCCTGCCATTGTCTTGACTGCCAAAGGAGAACCGGTGCGCCATTTGGCGTGGGCGCGTTTTATCCGATCGACGCCGTCGGCATCGCCGGAACGCCCAAGGAATTCATTCGCGATTTCAGCAAGCGGCGGCAAGGTCCGCAGCTACTTTTGTCCACACTGTGGGTCAACGATTTACTGGCAGGCCGAGAACCTGCCCTCGATGATCGGCGATGTCAGGACCAGCAGCCGTTGGTACACGGAACTGCTTGCGGCGGACTTGCTTCCTGACCACAGCCACCGCGACCTCTACGATCGGATCGTGTGTTCCGGCCGGCTGGTGCTTCAGCTGCACGCCTGGGAAAAGGAAGACCATCCAAATCTCGTCAACGCGGACGCGGCCCCACCAGGGCATGGCGTTCTGCTGTGGTTCCAGGTGGATGATTTCGACGCGGCCGTCCAGCGCGCGCGCGCACTGCGCGCCGAGATTGTCCAGCAGCCGCATTTCAACCCCGCCCCTCGTCATCGGGAGATCTGGCAGCGCGATGCGGACGGTTATGTCGTGGTGATCGCCAGTCCGGACGGTGAAACCGGATCGTGACAACCGGCCCCGCCAATCGCATCTGAGGTGCCCCAATCGTCATCTTGTGAGCCAGAACACAGGCGGGTTGTTCGCTGCATGTTAGCAGCCGCCGGAAAACCTGGAGCAACCGATGACGCCGGAATCCCAACGTCTCGTACGTGAGAGCTTTTCCAAGGTCGCGCCGATCTCATCCACCGCCGCCTCCCTGTTCTATGATCGGCTGTTCACCCTGGACCCCACGCTGCGCCCGCTGTTCAAAAGCGACATGCAGGAGCAAGGGCGCAAGCTGATGACCATGATCGGCACCGCCGTCGCCAACCTGCATCGGCTGGACAACATCGTTCCTGCCGTCCGCGACCTTGGCCAACGCCATGCCGGTTACGGCGTGACCGCCGCGCACTACGACACGGTTGCGGCCGCGCTGTTGTGGACGCTGGAGCAAGGACTCGGCGACGACTTTACTCCGCAAACCCGACAGGCCTGGATCGAGTGCTACACCATCCTCGCCGGCACCATGCAGCAGCCCGCCGCGGCGTCATGAACGCTGTCAACCGCGGCCAGCTACTCCCCCCTCGTCATGCGCGGGCTTGGGCCGGCCATCCACGTCGTTTGCTGCGGTGACTGGAAATCAGCTGCATCCTATTATTCGGTCAACGCCTGGTAGACCAAGGAATTGATCAGCGGCCGATAGATTTTGGCCTGCTCCGATCCGGGCACCTGGACCATGAAGACCGCCGCCAGGTCTTCTGTTGGATCTGCCCACCACAGCGTTCCCCAGGCGCCGTTCCAATGGAAATCCCCCACACTGCCCATGAGTGCGTTAGCCTCCTCGCGGACCGCGACGGTGAGGCCGAAACCATAACCGTCGGAACTCGGATCGAGTTCGGCGATTCGGTTCGCGATCGTCGGTGTCATTCGGTTGGTCCGCATCGCCTCCACGGTCTTGCAACCCAAAATGCGAGTTTCACCGAGGACGCCGCCCCCGAGCAGCATTTGCGCGAAGCGCAGGTAATCAAGCGTGGTCGCCGCCAGTCCTCCGCCCCCGCATTCGAAACGCAACGCCACTGCGCGATCCGGCATTGATTGCGGCTCACCGGTAGCAGGGTCATGTGTCAGAGCACGGGCGAGCCGTGGCACCTTCGCGGGAGGCACCTGAAAACTCGTGTCCACCATGCCAAGCGGACGGAACAGCCGCTGTTCCAGGAACGCACCCAGGCCTTGGCCGGAGATTGCCTCGACGATAAGGCCAATGACGTCAATCGATAGACCGTATTGCCAGACCGTCCCCGGCTGATGCAGCAGAGGTGCGGCAGCAAGCCCTTCCAGGAACGCCGCGCGATCGAGTGTGGCCCCCGCAACGTTGGACGATAGCGGGTAAAGCGAGTGCACCGCGGTCGTGCCAAGTCCGCCGTAGGGAAGGCCGGATGTGTGCCGCATCAGGTCGAGCATTGTGATGGATCGCTCGGCAGGCACTGTTTCGACTGGTCCCTGTCCGGCGAGGCAACGCTCATTCAGCACGGCGACGCGCCGGTTGCCGAGTTGCGGCAGAACACGTTCGATCGGATCGGCCAGACCGAGGCGCCCCTCTTCCCAAAGCAACAGTGCTGCGACGCCGGTGATGGGCTTGGTCATCGAAGCAATCGCAAACACAGCATCGCGCGGCATCGAGGTGCTTCGGTCCGGGCCGAGGTGGCCAACGGCTTCGTGAAAGACAAGGTGCCCGCGTCTGGCAATTGCGACGACCGCGCCGGGAAACTTGCCTGCCTCAATCTCTTTGTTCAGCGCGGTGGTGATCCGTCCAAGTCGCGCGGACGACATGCCGACGGCTTCCGGCTCCGCACGCGGTAACGCGCCGGCTGCGGATGAGCCAAACTCTCTTTGGCTTGCTGTTGCTTCGATCATGCCGGTTTTCCCATGCTCTTGGATTGAGCCTGTCCTGGAGGCGCGTCATTCAAAAGCAAAGACGCGCTTCCAGTCGTTCTTCATGCTGATCACCGTCCATCCCTTCGCCTTCGCCTCATCCATCAATGACTGGTCGAAGGTGCCGACCTTGGTGGCCGGCAGTCCACCCGCCGGGCCATACGCATATTCGCGTTGCGCATCGTCGTGCAGGACCAGTATCTTCAGCCGGGTGCCATCGCCCGCTCCGGTCCATTCCAGCATTTCGCGGTCGCCAGTGGAATTGCCGAACGCCGCATAGGGACGCTTGCCGATGAACAGATCGATCCCGATCGCCTTGCCCGCGTGATCGTCGTCAAAGAACAGCTTGGGCAGCCGCATCAACTCCGGCTTGCCATTCCTGATTTCGTACCTGGTCGCGATACTCGATCCGACAACCTGCTCCGGCGGCACATCGTACACCGTCTGCGCGTACGACCGCACAAAGTCCTGTCCGCCCCCGGTCACGATGTAGGTCTTGAATCCGTTGGCCCGCAGGTACTCCATCACCTCGCGCATCGGCTGGAACACCAGTTCCGTGTACAGCCGCTTGAACCGAGGATGCCTCGCCGTCGCCAGCCACTGTCTGGCTATCTCCAGAAACTCCGTCTGACTCATGCCGGCGTGGGTCACGAACAGGATCTCCGCCCAATCCCGCTCCGACAGCTTCGCTATGGCAGCCGGGCCGTTGCCGAGCACCGTCTTGAACGGTTCGCGGTCCTTCCACTCTGGATGCTGCGGCGCCAATGCGTGCAGTCGATCGAGCGCGAACACCGCCTGGGTGTAGACAGGATGCTCGACCCATAGCGTGCCATCCTGGTCGAATGTGGCAATGCGGTCTTGCGGAGAAACCTGACTTGTCGTGACACGGACGAAATCGATGATCGCCTGCTTCGCCGGCCCATCGCTCCATGAGGCGAGCGGTGTCGTCGTTTCGCCATAGGCCCTGGCATTCGGCAGCAATAAGGCTGTTGCGAAGGCGGCGGTCACATCCAGCAGGAACGATCGGCGGCCTGCTGCCATGCGTGGAACGGGTCTCGACATCTCTCCCCCCTGGCAACAGTGGCACACCCACTGGGCGTGCCACCGCCCCTATGCCGGCAAATCGACCCGGCCGGCGATCAGTTCCCGGTCGGCAGCGGCAGTTCCACGCCGCCCTTGGCCAGTTGGTCGCGTACAAACTGGAAGCGCTCGTAATCCGATATCGTGAGCGGCCCGGCGTAGGTTTCGCTTTGCAGTTTCCGCGGCGGATACTTGATGTACGTCTGCATCAGTTCCTTGACCGCTGCATTTATCGTCACCATCGTCCACGTACGCTCGGTGTAGTTGTTCATGAACACGTCGTAGCGTTCCTGCGGGTCCTGCCATAGATCGAACACCTGCGGCACCGTCGCGACATATGCATCGGGCCCCTTCCAGCCGAGGTTTGAATTGACCGCAAGACCGCCGGTCTTCTCACCGTCCCCGCCGCGCAGGTTGAACACGGCCTTGTAGTTGCCGACCCTCGCCGCGCCCGGCGATAGCTCGTTCTCGGTGAAGTAGAACCATGAGCTTCGCGGCGATTTTGCCGTGCCGAACAGCACCGGCGTGAGATCGTAGCTGTCGAAGATGATCGGTTTGCCTTCGCGGTCGTTCGGCGGCAGCGTCGCACCGCCGAGTGCGGCGAACGTCGCCATGTAGTCGAGGCCGCCGACGATTTCCGCGTTCTTGCTCCCGGCCTTGATGCCTGGCCCCCAGGCGATCGACGGCACCCGCGAACCGCCCTCGCGGTCCGTGCCTTTCGTGCCGCGGAACGGCGTATAGCCGGCATCCGGATAAACGTCCTGCCAGGCACCGTTGTCGGTGGTCCAGAAAATATAGGTGTTCTTGTCGAGGCCAAGCGCGCGCACCTTGTCCATGATGCGCCCGATACGTGTGTCGTTCTCGACAACGGAGTCAGCGTACTTGGACTTCGACGGCGACTTGTGGACGAATTCCGGTGCCGGCAGATTCGGCTGGTGCACCTTCATGAAATTGACGCTCATGAAGAACGGCTGGCCCGCGCTGCCGTTGCGATCGAGATAATCGAGCGCTGCCTTCTCGACATACGCGTCGAAGAACGGGATGCCGACGACACCTTGATCCGGCGTGTCGACGTACTCGCCGTTGATCTTGAAGTCCTCGTGCGCCGTCTCGCCGGCGTTGCCCGACAGAGCGCCTTTTGTCACCCGTGCGAACATCTCCCGCAGCTTCGGGTCCATGTCCGGAAACCACGCAGGGTCTGCGTATGTGTAGGCATTGAGATGGTAGAGCCCGCAATACTTCATCTCGTCATAGCCCTGCGCGTTCGGCAGCGCGTAGTCGGCCTCGCCGAGATGCCATTTGCCGGTGAAGAATGTCTTGTAGCCCGCCGTCTTCAGGACGGACGCAAGCGTCCATTCGGCTGCCGGCAAGCCGCCGCCCTGCCCCTGAAACGCCACCGTCGTCATGCCGCTGCGGTTGGGGATGCGGCCGGTCTGCATCGCCGCGCGGCCCGGCGTGCAACTTGGCTGCGCATAGAACGACGTGAACATCATGCCTTCCGCCGCCAGCCGGTCGATATTCGGTGTCGGCATGCCTCGGGCTTCGCCGCCCAGATAGCAACCGGCATCGCCATAACCGAAGTCGTCCGACACGATCATGATGACGTTGGGCTTCTTGCCACTCGCCGCTGTCACCGGCTGGGCGGCCGTGGTCTGCGCATCTGTCGATGCCGCGAGGATGGTCGCGGCGGCGGCCGTAGTGGTGCCCAGCAATACGCCGCGGCGGCTGAGACCGCCTGCGCTAGCTTTGCTCTGTTTGTCGCTCATGCTCGCTCCCCTTCTCTCGTACGATGCAGCGAAATCCTAGATGGCTGGTCGATGTATCGATTGGCTCAGCGTGGCGGGCTGCGGGCCGATAGCGGCGGCAATAGTTTGGCGCGCAAAGATGCGATCCGCCCTTGATGACCCTGCGCGGAATCCTGATGTCGGGAAGCTGCGGATCGTAGCTCGCTTTCTCCGGACCACCGCGCGGATTGACCGGAATGCAACACGCCTTGGCAGCATCGGCCATGTGCCGCTCCGACCACCAATCGGTGGTCCACTCCCACACATTGCCGATCATGTCGTAGATGCCGAAGCCGTTTGGTGGAAACGCGCGAACCGGTGACGTGCGCTTGAAGCCGCGTTGCCGTTGGTGTGGGAATTCGCCATGCCACGTATTGGCCATGGCGCGCCGCTTTGGCATGAACTCGTCGCCCCACGCGAACTCCGCGCCGTCAAGGCCGCCGCGCGCCGCGAGTTCCCACTCGGCCTCCGTCGGGAGCTCCTTGCCCGCCCAATCGGCGTACGCCGATGCATCGCCGAAGCTCACATGGACAACCGGATGATGATCGAGCCCCCTGATGCTGCTGCCAGGACCGTATGGCTGCCGCCAGTTCGCGCCCTCGAGCAGCGTCCACCATTGGCTCCAGTCGCGCAGGTCCACCCGGTGCCTCGGCGGTGTGAAAACCAGCGATCCGGCAAAGATCAAATGCGGCAGCGAACCCGGATAATCCTTCGGGTCCGGAACTTTCTCGGCAAAGGTCACATGGCCGGTGGCATCGACGAAGTTCGCGAATTGCCGGTTTGTCACCGGTGTTGCGTCGATCCGGAAACTATCGACCGTCGCAAGATGGGCTGGCGCCTCTTCGGGATAGTGGCGATCGGATCCCATGCGGAACGTGCCACCGGCGACCCGGATCATCGCAGCAGGCACGGCAGTCTTGTTCGAGACGGATAGCGGCGCGTTCATTCGACGCTTTACCTCGGCCCTCCAAGATGCACGGCATGAACATGGGCGAACATCCTGGTGCGTGAGTCAAGATCGCAGCAAGCATAAACCCCTTCATGCGCCCGAGTTGGAACTTTGCGTGAAACAACGCACGGTGTGTGCTCACAGCGCTTCGGTGAAGCGCCGGCGGACTGCATTCTGTATCAACAACAGGCGCCGCTGCAGCCTGTGCGGGGAGGAATCCATATGACCATGCTCGCGGCCATTGCCGAGTGGAGTGTCCTTGCTTTCGGTCTGCTGCTTTTCGCTGTTCAGGTCGTCGTCCAGGAGTGCGGTCATTGGCTCGGCCGTCGTCACCGGGGACGCCTGGAAGGCCAGGGCGAAAGTATCGGCATCGTGGTCGGCGGCCTGCTCGGCCTCTTGGGATTCGTGTTGGCTCTCACGCTTTCATTCGCGAACAGTCAATTCAGCGAACGCCGTGCCGGCACGCTTGCCGAAGCCAACGCGATTGGTACCGCGTGGCTGCGCGCGGAAGCGATCGGTCATCCCCGTGCGACAGAGATCGCCCGCCTGCTGGAGGATTATACCAAAGTACGGATGGAATTCGTGCAGGCGGGACGTGACCAGGAGCTGCTGGCAACGCTCAATCAGCGCACCAACGCCATGCAGTCAGAAATCTGGGGACATCTCTCGGCTTTGGTGCGCGAGCAGCCGGGCCCGATCTCTGCCGCATTGATGGCAGCGCTGAACGACACGTTCGACATGAGCACCACGGAGCGGTTTGCCTTCAGCCTGCAGCTTCCTCCGCAGATCTTTTGGCTATTGATCGGCATGACGCTGCTCGGCATGAGCGCGCTCGGCTATCAGCTCGGTTTCCGCGGAAAACCGGTGCGAACCCTGGTGCTGCTGCTGACCGCGACGTGGACCGTGATCATCATCGACATACTCGACCTGGCGTCTCCCCGCCTCGGTGCCTTGCGGGCAACCACCGCCGCCTATGAATGGACGCTTCAGGGCTTCAAGGGCGGAATATCAATCCCGCCACTGACCAATCGGCAATGACCAAGCCGTGCCGGCGGTTATACCGGGAGATTGTCAACCGCGACGGATGTCTCCCAATTGTCACGGCCGGCGCGGGCCGTCATCCACGCCCTCGTCACTCCCGTCACTCCCGTCACTCCCGTCACTCCCGTCACACCCGTCACACCCGTCACTCCCGTCACTCCCGTCACTCCCGTCATGGCCGGGCTTGGCCCGGCCATCCACGTCTTTGCCGCTCGCCACAACGGCACAACATGCATCGGCCGCGCCACTGATTGCCAAGCCCTCAGAGTAGTCTCCTTGGCCGCGAAGCACGCAGATGCGCTTTGCGTGCTTTGCGGCTAAACTCTTTTCCCTCAGCGACAGCGCACACAGCGCTTCCCGACCGGCAGTGCGGCTCGCTCGCGCACGTGCTCTCCCTTGATCCACATCAATGCATCCTTAATCCCGCCTGCATACACTTCGCGGCAAACCAGTATCCACAGGGGTGCCATGGCTTTGCGCGATCGGCTGCTCTGGGCAGGCGTTGCTCTGCTCGGCGCAATCTCTTTTGGTATCGTCGCCCTCACCCGAGGCGAACCCGTCAACGCCGCCTGGCTCGTCATCGCGGCCGTGTGTATCTACTTTATCGCATACCGCTTCTACGCGCTGTTCATCGCTCGCAAAGTCTTCGGCGTAGACATCAAGCGGCCCACGCCCGCCTTCCGTCACAACGACGGCCTCGATTATGTCCCCACCAACCGCTACGTGCTGTTCGGCCACCACTTCGCCGCCATCGCCGGCGCCGGACCGCTCGTGGGTCCGGTGCTCGCCGCGCAGATGGGCTATCTGCCCGGCACGCTGTGGATCCTCGCCGGCGTCGTGTTCGCCGGCGCGGTGCAGGACATGACCGTGCTGTTCCTGTCCACCCGCCGCGACGGCCGCTCGCTCGGCGACATGTTCCGCTCCGAGCTCGGCCGCGTCCCCGGCGCCATCGCCGGTATCGGCATCCTGATGATCTGCGTCATCGTGCTCGCCGTGCTGGCGCTGGTCGTGGTGATGGCGCTGAAGGGCAGCCCCTGGGGCACCTTCACCGTGTTCTGCACCATCCCGATCGCGCTGATCATGGGCGTCTACAGCCGCTTCCTGCGGCCCGGCCGCATCGCCGAGATGTCCGCCATCGGCGCGGCTTTGCTGCTCGTCGCGTTGCTCTACGGCAAGACCGTATCGGAATCACCGGACCTCGCGCCCTGGTTCACCTTCACCGGCGGACAGCTCGCGCTGATCATCATCGGTTATGGCTTCGTAGCCTCTGTCTTGCCGGTATGGCTGCTGCTGGCACCGCGCGACTACCTCTCCACCTTCCTCAAGGTCGGCACCATCCTGTTGCTCGCCATCGGCATCATGATCGTGCGGCCCGAATTGCAGATGAGCGCGGTCACCCGCTTCATCGACGGCACCGGTCCTGCCTGGGCAGGCAGCATATTTCCCTTCCTGTTCATCACCATCGCCTGTGGCGCGGTATCCGGCTGGCACGCGCTGATCTCGTCCGGCACCACGCCCAAAATGATTGAGAACGAAACCCAGGTGCCGTTCATCGGCTATGCCGGCATGCTGATGGAATCCTTCGTCGCGATCATGGCGATGATCGCCGCGACGGTGATCCATCCTGGCGTCTACTTCGCGATGAACTCCTCCGCCGCGCTCATCGGCACCGATCCGGGGCACGCAGCGCAGGTGATCAGCCCATGGGGCTTCACCGTCACGCCCGACATGCTGACCCAGGTCGCGAAGGATGTCGGCGAAAGCACCATCATGTCGCGCACCGGCGGCGCGCCGACGCTCGCCGTCGGCATGGCCAGCATCCTGTCCGGCTTCCTCGGCGGCAAGCTGCTCGCCGGCATCTGGTACCACTTCGCCATCCTGTTCGAGGCGCTGTTCATCCTCACCACCGTCGATGCCGGCACACGCGTCTGCCGCTTCATGATCCAGGACCTCGTCGGCAACGTGATCCCCGCGTTCAAGGCCACCGAATCATGGACCAACAACCTGATCGGTTCCGCGCTGTCCTGCCTGCTGTGGGGCTACTTCCTGTATCAGGGCGTGATCGATCCGCTCGGCGGCATCTGGACGTTGTGGCCGCTGTTCGGCACCGCCAATCAGATGCTCGCGGCCATCGCGCTGATCCTGTGCACGGTCGTGTTGTTCAAGATGAAGCGTGAGCGCTACGCCTGGGTCACCATCATCCCGACCGTGTGGCTCGTCGCATGCACCGTCACCGCGGGCGTGGAAAAAGTCTTCAGCAGCAATCCCGCCATCGGCTTCCTCGCGCACGCCCGCCGCTTCGGCGGCGCGCTGGCCGAGGGCAAGGTGTTGGCGCCAGCGAAGACCGCCGCGGAAATGGGCCGCATCGTGATGAACGATTACATCGACGCGACTCTCGCCGGCATCTTCGCGGCCCTGGTGGTGACGATGGTGGTGTTCGGCGTGATCCATTGCCGCCGTGCGATGGGCAATCCAAAGAGCACCACATTCGAGATCGGCGCGCTGCCGGCGGCCGGCGATGACTGAGCTGAAGTCCCGTGCGCGGCTGGTCTGCGACATGGTGACGCAGACCGCGCGCCTGATGGTCGGCGTCCCCGACTACCCGACCTACGTGGCGCATCGCCAGACGCAGCATCCCGACCAGCCGATCATGAACTACGAAGAATTCTTCCGCGAACGCCAGGATGCGCGTTACGCTATCGGCAAAGGCCGCTTTCGGGGCTGCTGCTGAACACATGATGCGTTGCATGGTACTCGACGCGGCGCGCACGCCGTTGCGGCTCGCGTCGATCCCGGTGCCGGTGCCCGGACCAGGGCAGCTCCTCATCCGCGTCCACACCTGTGCGGTCTGCCGCACCGACCTCCACGTTGTCGACGCCGACCTGCAGCAACCAAAACTCCCGCTGATCCCCGGCCACGAAATCGTCGGCACCGTCGCCGCACTTGGCCCCGGCGTCGATCGCTTCGCCGTCGGCGATCGTCTCGGCGTGCCCTGGCTCGGCTGGACCTGCGGCGTCTGCGAATTCTGCCGCTCCGGCCGTGAGAACCTGTGCCCGCGGGCGCGCTTCACCGGCTATCAGATCGACGGTGGCTACGCCGAATACACCGTCGCCGATCAGCGCTTCTGCTTCGCCATTCCGCAGACCTTCAGCGACCTCGAGGCAGCGCCGCTGCTCTGTGCCGGTCTTATCGGCTACCGCTCGCTGCGCATGACCGGCGACGCCCGCCGTCTCGGCCTGTACGGCTTCGGCGCCGCCGCGCATATCATCGCCCAGGTGGCGCGCTGGCAGGGCAGGGAGGTTTTCGCCTTCACCAGCCCAGGCGACGCCGAAGCCCAATCGTTCGCACGCGGATTAGGAGCACAGTGGGCGGGCGGTTCCGATCAGCCGCCGCCCGAACCACTCGACGCGGCCATCATCTTCGCCCCTGTCGGCCCGTTGGTCCCCGCTGCCCTGTGCGCCACGCGACCGGGTAGCACCGTGGTCTGCGCCGGCATCCACATGAGTTCGATCCCCGGCTTCAACTACGACATTCTCTGGGGAGAACGGGTATTGCGTTCGGTCGCCAACCTGACCCGTCGGGACGGCGAGGAGTTCCTCGCACTCGCGCCGATGGTTCCAGTCAAGACACGCCCGTTTCCTTACAAAATGGATAACGTCAACCAGGCGCTTAACGATTTACGCGCCGGCCGCTTGCAAGGTGCGGCCGTGTTGACCATGTAGCCGGCGCTACACGCCCTTGGTAATTTCAAGCGGCAGGTGTTAACTGTCCAACCGGATCGATGCACATCGCCACGGTTTTTGGCTGAGCATTAATCCTGTCGGCTTTGTAATGAATGGGGAAACCTCATGGGTGGCTTTGTTAAGGTGCTTATGGTCACGACCAGTCTGTCGCTGATCGCAGCGACTGGCTTTGCGCAAAACCGGCCAGGCATCGATTGCACGATGCAGAAGGCAGCCGAGGGCGGCAACGGCACCAACCTGCAGAAGGCGGCCGAGGGCGGCAACGGCACCAATCTGCAGAAGGCAGCCGAAGGCGGCAACGGCACCAATCTCCAGAAGGCGGCCGAGGGCGGCAACGGCACCAACCTCCAGAAGGCGGCCGAAGGCGGCAACGGCACCAACCTCCAGAAGGCAGCCGAAGGCGGCAACGGCACGAACCTGCAGAAGGCGGCCGAAGGCGGCAACGGCACCAACCTCCAGAAGGCAGCCGAGGGCGGCAACGGCACCAACCTGCAGAAGGCGGCCGAGGGCGGCAACGGCACCAATCTTCAGAAGGCGGCCGAGGGCGGCAACGGCACCAACCTGCAGAAGGCGGCCGAGGGCGGCAACGGCACCAACCTGCAGAAGGCGGCCGAGGGCGGCAACGGCACCAACCTCCAGAAGGCGGCCGAAGGCGGCAACGGCACCAACCTGCAGAAGGCAGCCGAGGGCGGCAACGGCACCAACCTGCAGAAGGCAGCCGAGGGCGGCAACGGCACCAACCTGCAGAAGGCGGCCGAGGGCGGCAACGGCACCAACCTGCAGAAGGCAGCCGAGGGCGGCAACGGCACCAACCTCCAGAAGGCGGCCGAGGGCGGCAACGGCACCAACCTCCAGAAGGCGGCCGAAGGCGGCAACGGCCCGAACCTCCAGAAGGCGGCCGAGGGCGGCAACGGCACCAACCTCCAGAAGGCGGCCGAGGGCGGAAACGGTCCGAACCTGCAGAAGGCAGCCGAAGGCGGCAATGGTCCGAACCTGCAGAAGGCGGCCGAAGGCGGTAACGGCTTCAACCTGCAGAAGGCTGCGGCGTCGGGCACGAGCGGACCGGGTACTGGCCGCGAACGCGATGCCGCCCTGCGCGCAGTAATCTCGCTACGAACGAACTAGCCAAGTCCAGGGTGGGGGATAGCATCCCTCACCCGGATGCCTTACTGACTACCTAACACAATCGGGCGTTGGCCATGCGGTCGACAAAAACAAAACGGCTCGCCACGACATTCGTGCGATGCGTGAGCCTCGGGGTGCTGGCAGCTGCGACGCTCATCGCGCCGGCGAAAACGTCTCCGGCGCTTGCTGACGATGTGGCCAACGTGCCGCCGCGTCTCGCCGCTGAGGTTGCCACGCTGCTGCCGAGCATCGCCGAGATCAGAACCAAGGCCGACGCCGGCCAAGGCTCGACCTTCTTTGAAGGTTCCGGCTTCGTCATCGAACCGTCCGGCCTGATCCTCACCAATCGCCACGTGATCCAGGGCGCCTACGAGATCATGGTCACGTTGCCGGGCCTGCCTCGACTGATTGCCAAGCCGGCCTACGTATCATCACTCCTCGACCTGGCGATCCTGAAGGTTGACGCCGGCCGGCCGCTAACCCCAGCGAAGCTCGGCAACAGCGACACCGTGAAGGTCGGCGATCCCGTCTTCCTGATCGGCAATGCGCTCGGGCTGCACACGGCGCTCAGTTCCGGTGTGATCAGCGCCGTCAATTGCGATCTCGGCGACACCATGTACGACCATTACTTCCAGACCGACGGTGCGCTGAACCACGGCAACTCCGGCGGCCCGATGTACAACGTCAAAGGCGAGGTCATCGCCGTTAACACCGGGCTGATGAGTTCGCCGGGCAACACCGGATCGATCGGTATCGGCTTTGCCATGCCGATCAACGACGCCAGGTTCATCATGGACCAGTTCCTCAAAACCGGCGAGGTGAGTGCCGGATTTGTCGGCGTGCGCGCACAACGGATCACCGATGAACTGGCCGAGGCGTTCGGTCTGAAATCCACGCGCGGTGCTCTCGTCACCGAGGTCGATCCGAAAGGCCCGGCGGCCGGTAAGATCTCCGTCGGCGACATCGTGCTCCGCGTCGGTGATCAGGACGCTTCCGATATGCCGGCTGTTGCACGGCTGATCGCCAAGACGCCCAACGATACATCGCTCGACGTCCACCTGCTGCACGACGACATCGAAAAGGCGGTGACCGTCACCGTGACGCAGAAAGTCGTCAACGAAAAACAGGCGATGAGCGTGCTTGGCCACGCACCGGCGGACAGTATACCGTTCGTCACGCCATCAAAGCCGGGCATGAGCTTCGCGCCGATAACCGCTGAGGCACGTTCCAGGTACGGTCTGCAGCCCGATGAAGCCGGCGTCCTGGTCACCGCGGTGGATCACCCCAGCGCCGCCGAGCGCCGGCAGATCGTTGTCGGCGACATTATCGAAAAGATCGGTGATCATTCCGTGCACCAGCCATCGGAAGTCCCGGTGGCGCTGCAGACCGTCATCGGCCAGCACAAAGTGGCTGTGCCGGTGTTGATACGCGGCACGCAGGGGCCGCGCTGGATCGCTCTACCGCTCGCTGCCGATCCGTAACAGCCGGCACGCCGCGTCGTTAACCAATTAAACGATTCGCCTGCGTTGACGGGTGTTTGCCGCGCGCCTAGCGTGCCGCCGATTTCGTAAAGGGAAGCGCGCACATGGCAAATAAACTCAAAGCACGTATTGCGGCAGGCAAGGCCTGCGTCAACGCTTGGCTCGCCATTCCGTCCGGCTTCTCCGCCGAAGTCATGGCACAGTGCGGCTGGGACAGCGTCACCGTCGATATCCAGCACGGCGTGCAGGATTATCAATCGATGGTGCAATGCTTCCAGGCGATGACTGCGCATCCGGTCACGCCGCTGGTGCGCGTTCCCTGGAATGAACCCGGCATCATCGGCAAGTGCCTCGACGGCGGCGCGATGGGCATCATCTGCCCGATGGTCAACAACAAGGCCGAGGCCGCGGCGCTCGCGAGCTACAGCCTGTATCCACCAATGGGCAAGCGCAGCAATGGTCCGATCCGTGCCGCGATGTACGGCGAGGCATCCAACTATCAGAAGACCGCCAACGACGAAGTGCTGATCATCCCGATGATCGAAACCCAGGAAGGCATCGACAACATCGATGAGATCCTCTCGGTTCCTGGCATCAGCGGTATATACATCGGTCCATCCGACATGGGCCTGTCGCTCGGCCTGATCCCTACGCTCGATCGCGAGGAACCACTGATCCTCGGCATCTACGAAAAGCTGCTGGCAAGCTGCAAGAAGCACGGCAAGTTCGCCGGCCTGCACAACGGCACCTCCGCCTACGCCGCGCGCATGATCGGCATGGGCTTCCGGCTCGTCACCATCGCCAACGACAGCGGCCTGATGGCGCGCATGGCCCGCTCCGAAGTTGCGGCAACACGCAAAGCCGCCGGCGACGTCGCATCCTGATCCGATAAGCCAAACCATCACCGTCATGGCCGGGCCTCGCCCGGCCAGCCACGTCTTTCATCGGTGTTGAGCCTGCGGTCACCAGCGCCCGGTAGCCGCAGGCAGGCACATCGGCATCACAGATACCGCCGCACCGTGTCCCGATAGGACCGATACGCATCGCCGAATTTTCGGGTGAGGTAGCGCTCCTCGCGCAACACCACGCCGCGATGCAGCAGCACGATGCCGAATGGGTGCAGCAGCAATGCCCAGTCGAGCCCGAGCGCCAGCGCGATACCAACCGTCATCGCGATACCACCGACATAGATCGGGTTGCGCGTCCACGCGAAGATGCCATCGGTCGCGATGAAAAGCGTCGGCAGTGTTGGACGCACATTCGTGCCGTGCCGCCGCAGCGCATGCACGCCCAGCAGCGCTATGGCCAGTCCTGTGAATGCCAGAATCGACCCGGCACCGATGTGCCACGGCACAAGATCAATCGGCCAATCCAACGGCACCAGCCGTTGCAGCACAACGCCCGCCGCCAGCATGGTCAACGGGATCAGCGGCGGGAATAACAGGACATTGGGCGAATCAATGTCCGCGGTCGCGGCAGGCGCCGCTCCCGATGTCGGCAGTGTCTCCACCTAAGCCTCCTCATTTGTGTGTTCGGCCGGTTGCGCCTCAAGCACGCTCATCCGCGTGCCGGTCGCTATCACCTTGCTCAGGCGGAAGCCGGAAGCGGTGAACAGCACCTCGAACTCTTCGCGCGTACGTTCGCGGCCACCCGGCAGCACCAGCATATTCAGGTCGCTGAACTTCGCATCGGCCCCTTCATTCGCCGCTGCGATGAGACGCTCGATCACCAGCAGCATGCCACCCGGCGCGATCGCGCGGCGGCACGCGTGCAGGATCGCCGCCGCCGCCGCATCGTCCCAGTCATGCAGGATGCCCTTCAGCAAATAGGCGTCGCCATCCGCGGGCACGCCGGAGAAGAAGTCGCCGGCAACCACATCGCACCGCCCGGCGACGCCGGCCGCATCAAGCACCGGTGCGGCCCGCGCGGCCACGTGCGGCAGGTCGAACAGAGTGCCGCAAACACCGGGATGCGCGGCGAGGATACGCGCCAGCAGCACGCCCTCGCCGCCGCCCACATCGACAACACGGCAAAAGCGTCCGAAGTCGCACGTAACGGCGACAGCTTCGGCGACCCGGCGAGAGATGCCGGACATCGCCCGGTCGAAAATGGCGGCTTGCGCTGGGTGGCGTGCGCGGTGTTCCCACACATCGACACCATGCAGGTGGCGGAATGCGCTCTCGCCGGTGCGCAGGCTGTGCGGCAACGCCTCCCACGCCCGATGCACATAGGCCTGACCGGCCAGCATCGCCCAGGGTGCGACCGGATCTGCTGCGTCCGACCGCATGCACTCGCCCATCGCTGTCAGGGTGAAGCGCCGGACCGGCTCTTCGTGAAACACGCCCGCCGCGGCCAGAGCGCGCAGCAGGCGGTAGAGCGGGTCCGGTTGGGTTCCGGTCGCGGCAGCCACTTCGCCCACACTATTGACGCCCCCGGCCAGCAGGTCGGCGATGCCCAGCACGGCGGCGGCGTGCAGCGCGAGTGTGACCTGGTATCCGTTGACCAGGCGCGTCAGCGCGGCTGACGGGCTCTCACTCGGGCTCACAGCCGGCCCTCCCTCAATGCGAGCATGACGGCGGCGGCACCGATCATCGGCAGGGCCGCGGCGAGCAGGACCTCTGCGGCCGGCCAGCCGCGCACCAGCAGCCAACCCGCCGCGAGCGGGCCAAGGATCGCGCCGATTCGTCCGGCGCCGAAGGCCCAGGCCACACCGGTGGCCCGGATCTGCGCCGGGTAGAAAGCCACCACGAGCGCGTTCAGGCCCTTCTGGCCTCCTCCGGTGCAGGCACCGGCCAGGAAGCAGGCCGCCATTGCCGCCGGCAGCCATCCAGGCGCAAGGCCAATCGTCGGCACAGCGAGTGCCGCCCAGGCGAACACGACCGCCAGCACGGTGGTGTGTCCGAACCGGTCCATCAGTGCGCCGCACAGCAGGCCGCCCACGATCCCGCCGGCGAAAAAACCGGTGGTCGCCAGCACCGCCTGGCCAAGGCTCAGTCCGGCACCGGTCAGCAGGCTCGGCAGCCAGGGAGGCAGCAGATAGATCTCCATGAAACTCAGGAAGCAGGCGGCCCAGATCAGAACGGTGCCGGCCGCCCGGCCGTGCTGAAAGATCCGCACCGGCAAGGCCGTCCGGACTGCATCCCCCGGGAACACGAGTTCTGCCCGGACCGGCAGGTCAGCGGCCGGGTTGATCCGGCGCAGCAGGGCAATCAACCGCGGCCGGCTGCGCCGGTCGCGCAGCATGACGTGAGGAGACTCCGGCAGCCACCAGGCCAGCAACGGAGCGAAGCAGAGCGGCAGCGCGCCGGCGGCCACGAAGACCGCCCGCCAGCCACACCGCGCCAGGATCGCCGCGGTCAGACCGCCGCCCAGGATGGCGCCCAGCGAGAAGCCGGTGAACATCAGGGTCAGCAGGCTGGCGCGCCAGCGTCGCGGACAATAGTCGCCGGTCAGCGCGAGCGCGTTCGGCAAGGTTCCGCCAAGCCCCAGCCCGGCCACCAGGCGGCAGGTCAGCAGTTCCGCCGGGTCATGCGCGCCAGCGGTGAGGATGGTGGCGATGCCGAGCACAGCGGCTGACAAGGCGATGATCGGGCGGCGGCCGAACCGGTCGGCGAGGGGGCCCGATGCCAGCAGTCCGGCCAGCATGCCAAGCAAGCCCGTGGCAAAGACGCGGCCAAGCTCCGCCGCCGTGAGCTGCCATTCCTTCGCCAAGGCCGGCCCCAGGTACCCGACGATTTGCAGATCCAGGCCGTCGAGCAATACCACCAGGGCGCAGAGCGCGGTGACGCCGGCCTGGACGCGCCCGATGCGCGCCGTGGCGATCAGGCGTGCGATATCCACGGCGCGCGCCGGGGCGGCGGCAAGGGTCGAGACGTAGGTCACGATCTGTCCGGCCTCCTGGGTTTGCGGCGCCCATTGCCCGGGCGTGCATAACTGTCGTTGCCCTCGACCACCCTGGCGAGCAGGCCCAGCAGCAATGCCTGCTCCTCGGACGAAAGCACACCGAGAACCTTGTCCTGCGCGGCGAGCAGCCCCGGCCGCAGCCGGGCTCGCAGCTCTGCTCCGACAGCCGTCGGCCGGAGCAGACGCGCGCGCCGATCGGCTGGGTGAATGGCCTGCTCGAGCAGTCCGCGCCTGGCGAGGCGCTCCACCATCTGGCTGGTGCTGGCGGGATCGATCCCGAGCCGGCCGCTCAGGCTGCTCTGGTCGATGCCCGAATTGTCGTCCACCGCGGCGAGAAGCGCGTATTCAATCGGGTTCAGGTCCTCCGGCTCGAGGATTTCGGCACTCGCGCGCAGGCAGATCTGGTGGAAGCGGCGCGCGAGGTGCGCCGGGACACGGTGCCGCGGCAGGATAGGAAGTTCATTAGAATCCATATGATTTGAATACTAATGAAACCACAGCCTGTCAAGTTGTGGAGCGCTCGCGTGTTGACCATCCGTGGCCAACCCGCCTACCCCTCGCTCCGCAAGGAGACCGACATGGCCGCACCGCCTGTGATCCGTCTGCATCCCGAAGACAGCGTGGTGATCGCACGCACGACGCTGTTGCCCGGCACCGCGCTCGCCCAAGGCGTTGTGGCATCGGAACGCATTCCGGCCGGCCACAAGGTGGCGGTGCGCGCCATCGCCCCGGGCGAGCCGGTGCGGCGCTACGGCCAGATCATCGGCTTTGCCGCGCACGCCATCGCCCCGGGCCAGCACATCCACGTGCAGAACTGCGAGATGGGCGACTTCGCCAAGGACTATGGCTACGGCATTGACGCGCGTCCCACCGACTATGCCAACACGCCGATGACCTTCGAGGGCATCCGCCGTCCCGACGGGCGTATAGCCACACGTAACTACATTGGTATACTCACCAGTGTGAACTGCTCGGCCCATGTCGCCGGTCTGATCGCCGATGTGTTCCGCCGCAACCCGTTCACCGGCGACGATCCGCTGGCGGACTTTCCCAATGTCGATGGCGTGGTGGCGCTGACGCACAAGACCGGCTGCGGCATGACCGACAGCGAGCCGCTGCGCGTGCTGCGCCGCACGCTCGCCGGCTACGCCCGTCACGTGAACTTCTCGCACATCATCGTGCTTGGGCTGGGCTGCGAGGTGAACCAGGTCCGCGGCCTGATGGAAGAGCAGCGTCTGTCCGACCGCATCCGCAACATGGACATCCAGTCGATGGGCGGCACGCGCAAGACGGTAGAGGCCGGCGTCGCCTTCGTGCGCGAGGTGCTGGCGGAAGCCAACCACGTGCATCGCGAACCGGTCCCGGCGAGCGAACTCACCGTCGCGCTGCAATGCGGCGGCTCCGACGGCTATTCCGGCGTCTCGGCCAATCCGGCGCTCGGCGCGGCGAGCGATCTGCTGGTGAGGCACGGCGGCAGCGTCATCCTGTCGGAAACGCCCGAGACCTACGGCGCCGAACACCTGCTGACCCGCCGCGCGGTATCGCGCGAGGTCGGCGAAAAGCTGGTGTCGCTGATGCGCTGGTGGGAGGACTACACCAGGCGCGAGGGTGCCGAGATGAATGCCAATCCCTCACCCGGCAACAAGGCCGGCGGCCTGACCACGATTTTGGAGAAGTCGCTCGGCGCGATGGCCAAGGCCGGCAGCACCAATCTGGTCGATGTCGTGGGCTATGCCGAACCGGTCACCGCCAAGGGCTTCGTGTTCATGGACACGCCCGGCTACGATCCGGTGTCGGCCACCGGCCAGGTCGCCGGCGGCGCCAATCTCGTGTGCTTCACCACCGGCCGCGGCAGCGTGTTCGGCTGCAAGCCGGCGCCATCCATCAAGCTCGCCACGAATACACCCATGTATACACGCATGGAAGACGACATGGACGTCAACTGCGGCACCATCCTCGACGGTGAGGAAACCGTGCAGCAATGCGGCCAGCGCATTTTCGAATTGATGCTGCGCGTCGCCAGCGGCGAGCGCACCAAGAGCGAGCAATTCGACTTCGGCGCCGCCGAATTCGCCCCCTGGGTGCTCGGCGCCACGATGTAATCCCGGCTCCCGGCGCGATCCCAGCCAACTCGTATCATTGCGAGGCGACACCAGCAGTCCCTATCGCATCTGAACCCGCAGCCGCCGCGCCATCGCCCAGTTCCACCGCACATAGCCGCGCGGTTCGACGAACCCCAGCCGCGTCCGCAGCACCGCATGCGCATCAGCCAGACGATGGAACGGGATCGACGGATACAGGTGGTGCTCCGCGTGGAACGGCATGTTCCACATCAGCAGCCGCACCGCCGCATTGGTCAGCGTGGTGCGTGTATTGGTCAGCCCGTTGCGATCCATCGAGCAGCCGGTGTGCTCGGCAAACACGTAGGCGCGCAGGAACGGCTGGCACAGCACCTGCGGCAGGATCCAGAACTCAAACGGCGTCCACCAGCCGAACAGCAGGGCTGACACGATCGATCCGCCGACCAGCGTCACGCTCATCGTCCGCACACTGCGGATCACGCCGGGCGCCGCTGCCTTCGACACATAGGGATAGCGGTGCATGTCGCCGCGCCACGCATCCGCCACCACCAGCAGGCGCAGCCGCCAGTACGGCATTCCAAGCACGCGCCGCACATAGCCCGGCAGATCATTCGGCACAGTGATGTCGAGTTCCGGATCGCGTCCCGGTATCTGCGTGTGCCGGTGATGCGCGAAGTGGAACGCGGTATAGAAGTGCAGGTTCAGCAGCGACGGGCACGCTGCCAGCCACCCCAACACCGCATTGGCGCGGCGTGACGCGAACGCGGTCTGGTGCGTTGCCTCGTGCGCTGGGGCGAACAGCGCGACCTGCACCAGTCCGAACGCCAGCATCGCGGGCAGGACGGTCCACGGTCCGGATAGCGCCAGCAGCCATCCGGTGCCGAACAGCAGCGCGCCATGGATGCCCGTGCGCAAAGCGCCCGCCGTATCGCTGCGGCGCGACAGCGCGCGCAAATCCACCGGGCTCAAAACGCGATCGGACATCGGGCGAGAATACGCGAGTTCCGGACCATCAACCACCGGGCGGCGGCCATTGGCGCAGACGCCGCGCACGGAACACCGACACGCTCAGCAGTGTCCGTCCCGCCTGCAGCACCGGCACCGAGGGCAGCGGTTCAAGCAACTCGAAGACGCCGCCCAGCTCCGCCGGCACGCGATCCGCATGTTCCGGTGCCAGGATCAGCATGTCATCGCCGATGAATCGCCGCGCGGGTTCGGCGATCCCGAACTGCCGCGCGTCGCGGTTCAGGCAAATCGTCGTCACCTCCGGCCCGAGCGCGTAGGCGATCTTCCCGGCATCACGCCAGTTCGGCACGCCGACGACAGCGCCCGGCGGCAACGCCAACTCGTTGCGCAGCGACGTCCAGTCAACGCCTTCGATAACCGGATCGGTGCGCACGAACGCGCGCAGCGGCAGCCAGTCGAGCCAAACCTGCGTCGCCACAACCACCACCGCCAGCACCACGAACGCCGCGGTGCCCAGCACGACGCGCCGCGGCAGCATCCCGCCGATCAGCGGAAACAGCATCAGGTAACCGGGCGCTGCCCAATGGAACAGCACGCGCTGGCTTGACCAGGCCGATATCACTGCAAACACCATGATCGGCGGTGCGGCGAGGCAACACAGCAGCCACGATCGCCACTCGCCCGGCCCGCTCCGCACAGCCGCGATGAACGCCAACATCATCGGCACCCAGATCCACGGCAGCACGAACAACGCCTCGCCGCCGAGCGTGACGAACGGCGCGAACGGCCGGAACGTCCACCCAATCGCGCGCTCACCCTGGAACGCGAACGATGTCCAGCCATGCGACGCGTTCCAGACCATCACCGGCGAGAACACCAGCAGCGCCACCACCAGCGCCAGCCAGGGCTTCACTGTCGCGAGGCAGCGCCGATGCCGCGGGCTGCTTACCAGATACAGCCCGGCACCCAGCAGCGTCAGCACCGCAGAATATTTGGAAAACAGCGCCAGTCCCGCGCACAGTCCGCATGCCAGCCACCAGCCCAGCGCCTCGGTGTCCAGCGCGCGCATCAGACACAGCGCCGCGCCCAACAAGGCGCAGACCAGCGGTCCATCCGGCAGCACCCACGTCCCGGTGGTGACGCCGAACACCGGCGACAGGTTCAGCAGCACCGCGGGCGGCAACCCGCCTAGCCGCCACATCAGCCAGGTGGAAACCGCGAACAGTGCGATGAACGGCAGCCGCACCACGATGGGTGCCTCGCTGCCGAACAGATGTGCCGCACCCCAGCTCAGCCACCAAGATGCCGGCGGATGGTCGAAATACCCGAGGCTGAGCGTCCGCCCCGCAGCCACCATGTAGCTCTCGTCAACGCCCAGCCCGAGCGCCCAGCCAAACCCGATGCGCAGCGCCGTCGCCCCGACAATCAGCCAAAGGCAATAAAATGAAGCCGCAGATGCACGCTGATTCACGCAGATAAGCCCTTATCCGCGTCCATCTGCGTGCATCTGCGGCTAAATACGCTTGCGCTAAATCCCGCCCCACACCTCGCGCGCCACTTCGACGCACAGCCGCAGCTTCGCCCACTGCTCCTCCTCGCTCAGCACGTTGCCTTCCTCCGTGCTGGCGAAGCCGCATTGCGGCGACAGGGCCAACTGCTCCAGCGGCAGATACTTCGCCGCCTCATCGATCCGCCGCTTCAACTCGTCCTTGGTTTCCAACACGCCGGTCTTGCTGGTCACCAGCCCGAGCACAACGACCTTCTTCCCCCGAGGCACGAAGCGCAACGGTTCGAACCCCCCCGCCCGGTCGCTGTCGTACTCCATGAAATACGCGTCCGAGTTGATCTGGTTGAACAGCACCTCGGCCACCGGCTCGTAGCCGCCTGAAGCGACCCAGTGCGAGCGGAAGTTGCCGCGGCACAGATGCATGCTGATCACCATGCCGTCCGGCTTGCCCTCGATCGCGCGGTTCAGCATGCCGGCATAGACCGACAGCAGATTGTCCACATGCTCGCCGCGCGCCTTCAACCCGGCGATCTGCTCGGGATCGCACAGATACGCAATGTTCACCTCATCGAGTTGCAGGTAGCGGCAGCCCGCCGCGCCGAACGCCGCCACCGCCTTGTTGTACGCCTCGCCCAGGTCGCCGAAGAAGCCGTCCATGTCCGGATAGGTCTTCGCATCGATCGCCCGCCGTCCGCCGCGGAAATGCACCACCGACGGCGACGGTATCGTCATCTTCGGCATCGCCGTCTTCGCGTGGCCGGCGACGAAGCGGAAGTCATCGACCATCACCGGCTTGCCCCAGCCGATCCTGCCGTTCACGCGCAACGCCAGCGGCAGCGGTAACCCGCCTTTGAACTGGATCTTCTGCTCGGGCTCGTAGAGCTCCACCCCGTCCAGCCCCGAGACAAAATCGAAGTGCCAGAACGCGCGGCGATACTCGCCGTCGGTCGCGGCCCGCAGGCCGGTCTCCTCCTGCCGGCGGATCGCGGTTTGGATGCAACGATCCTCAATCGCGCGCAAAGCCTCGGCGGTCAGCGTGCCAGCCTTGCGCTCGGCGCGTGCCCTCGCCAACTCGCGCGGACGCAACAGGCTGCCCACATGGTCTGCCCGGAACGGCGGCAGATCGCGCGGCCCGACCCGGTCTTTCGTAGCAGTGGACGTGGACATTGGATCTTCCTCCAGATCACGCACCGTCTGTCCTACCGCCGCCGCGCGCGGGTGAAAACCACCTGGACGCGGCATGGACCGAGGGCGCTCAACCGACTATCACACGCCGCCCGCATTCGCCGGGCCGCCACATTGATGCGACCCGGATGCTGAACCGCCTCATCGTCGGATTGGCCGATTTCAGCCAACGCCATGCACTCGCCGTCACCCTCGGCGGGTTTCTGCTCGCCGTCCTGGCCGCCTTCTATTCCGTCTCGCATCTCGACGTCAGCACCGACACCGACCGCATGTTCGCCAGCTCACTGCCATGGCGGCAGCACGCCGACGAATTGAACAAGGACTTCCCGCAGTTCAACAACCTGCTGGTCGCTGTGATCGACGCCAAGGAGCCCGAGGAGGCGGAAGCCACCGCCGCATCACTGGCCGCTGCCGCGACGGCGGATCACGCGCATTTCAACACCGTGCGCCGCCCCGATGCGTCGCCGTTCCTGAAGCAGGAAGGATTGCTGTACCTCGACGTCAAGCAGCTCACCGACCTGATGAACCGGACGATCGACGCCCAGCCCTTCCTTGGCCAGCTGGTCGCGGATCCGACCGCACGCGGCCTGTTCTCGGCGCTGTCGCTCATCGGCATGGGCGTGCAGAAGGGCGATGTCGATCTCGAGCCGTACTTGCCTTCGCTCACGGCGTTTCATCAGTCGATGGCGCAAGCGCTCGCCGGCCATCCGCAGCCGCTGTCCTGGCAATTGCTGTTGGGCGGCGGCCTCAACGATCTCGCCGGCAAATACAAGTTCGTGTTGGTGCAGCCGAAGCTCGACTACGGCGCACTGCAACCAGGCGGTGATGCCACCGATGCGATGCGCCGCATCATCGCCAACCTGGAGTTCGTGAAGTCAGGCGATGCGCACGTGCGCATCACCGGTCAGATCGCGCTGGCCGACGAGGAATTCGCCACCGTCGTGCAAGGCATGGTCGTGGGTCTCATCGGCAGCGTCACGCTGATCACGCTGTGGCTGTTCCTCGCGGTGCAGACCTGGCGGCTTATCGTGCCAATACTTGCCACGCTCGGACTCGGCCTCACATTCACGCTGCTGTTCGCCGCGGTCGCCGTCGGCACGCTCGACCTCGTCTCCGTCGGCTTCGGCATCCTGTTCGTCGGCATCGCGGTCGATTTCGCCATCCAGTTCTCGGTGCGCTATCGCGAACGCCGCTTCGAGTATCCCGACCCGGCGGAAGCGATGCGGCAGAACGCACACCGGACAGGCCTGCAGATCCTGGTCGCCGCCGCGGCAACCTCGGCCGGCTTTCTCGGCTTCGTGCCCACCGACTTTTCCGGCGTCGCCGAACTCGGCCTGATCGCCGGTGTCGGCATGCTGATCGCGTTTGCCTGCACCCTGGGTTTCCTGCCGGCAGTCATCACACTGTGCCGCCCGCGCGGCGAGCGTGCCGTCGTCGGCTTCTCCTGGCTGGCGCCGATGGATCCCGTTGTGGCGCGTCACCGGCGGCCGATCCTGGTGTTGTTCGCCGCACTCGCCGCGTTGGCGCTCGGGGTGTCGCCGTACCTCGCATTCGATTCCGATCCGCTGCACACCAAGAATCCCAACACCGAGGCGATGCGCACGCTGTACGACTTGATGAACGATCCGCTCACCAACCCGTACACCATCAGCATCCTGTCGCCGAATGCCGCCGCGGCTCAGGCGCTGAAACCGCAATTGGCGAAGCTGCCCACGGTCTCCAAGGTGATCGACATCGACAGCTTCGTGCCGGGCGAACAGCAGCAAAAGCTGGCGATCATCGCCGATGCCAATTCGATCCTGTCGCCGACATTGCTGGCCAACGAAACCGTAACGCCGATCACGCCGGACGCGATCAGGCTCGCCGCCAAGACCGCGCTGGCGCAGATCGACCCGGCGCTGGCGAAGCTGCCGAAAGAGCATCCGCTTGCGGCGATCGCCGCTGACCTGCGCCAGTTGCAGAGCGCCCCCGATCCGGTCCTGCTGTCGGCCAACGCGGCCCTGACCCGCTTCCTGCCGCAACAGCTCGACAACCTGCGCTCGGTGCTCAACGCACAGCCGGTGACGCTTGCCTCGATTCCGGCCGATGTATCGCGGGACTGGCTGTTGCCCGACGGCCGCGCACGCACCCAGGTGGTGTCCACACCGGAAGCGCGCAGCAGCACGGGCCTGCAGCGCTTTGTCGCGCAGGTGACGTCGGTGGCACCCGATGCCGGCGGTTCCGCCGTCACCATCGTGGCGACCAGCCAGACCATCGTGAACTCGTTCCGTGACGCCGCGGTGATCGCGTTGGTGGCGATCACGATCATCCTGCTGATCGCGCTGCGCCGCGTGCTCGATGTGTCGCTGGTGCTGGCGCCGCTGTTGCTGTCGGCACTGCTGACGCTGCTGGTCGCGGTCGCGCTGCCATTGCCGCTCAACTTCGCCAACATCATCGCGCTGCCGCTGCTGCTCGGTGTCGGCGTGTCGTTCAACATTTACTTCGTGATGAACTGGCGGGCTGGCCGGCACGCCATCCTCGGTTCGGCCACTGCGCGTGCCATCGTATTCTCGGCGCTGACCACCGGCACGGCCTTCGGCTCGCTCGCACTGTCCGAGCATCCTGGCACCTCGAGCATGGGCAAGCTGCTGCTGATCAGCCTGGCGTGCACACTGCTGGCGAGCCTGGTGTTCATACCCGCGCTGCTGTCGTCGGTACACGCGCGGCGCCGCGTCTGAACGCGCCATCGATGTTCGCCCCATTCGCGCTCGCGATCGGCCAGTTGGGCGATCCGGTGATGCTCGGCGTGCTGGTGCGTTGCCTGTTGTGGTCCGCCGCCTGCTTCGCCGCGCTGCATGTGGCCGCGCTGTGGCTGCTGCATCGCCTGCTTGATCTGCACGGCTGGCTTGGCTGGGCGGCCGATGTGCTAGGCACCGTCGGTGCATCGCTGCTCGCGTTGTGGCTGTTCCTGCCGGTCGCCGTGGTCATCGGCACGCTGTATTTCGACCGCATCGCTGCCGCGGTGGAGCGCCGCTACTATCCATCGCTGCCGCCGCCGCGCGGCGCACCGCTCGCCGTGCAATTGTGGGATGCCATCAGTATCGGCCTGCGCATCCTGCTGCTGAATGTGCTGGCGCTGTTCGCCGCGCTGGTGCTGCCCGGCGTTGGCCTGGTGCTCGCCTGGCTCATCGGCGGCTACGCCATCGGCCGCGGACTGTTCGGTGCCGTGGCGATGCGCCGGATGCCGCGCCCCCTGGCGCGAACATTGTACCGCAGCGTGCGGCTCAACGTGCTGGTGCAAGGCTGCATTCTGGCACTCGCCGGAAGTGTGCCGTTGCTCAACCTGCTGATCCCCATTGTCGGCACTGCCGCCATGGTGCATGTACCTCGACCAGGCGCTGACCGCGCCACGCTGGCGCTCGTAAAGCAAGCGGATCGATGTGGATAAACCGCCGGCGCCCCGTTGTTCCGGCGCGCCAGCCTATGATACCCGGAACTGTTGCCACGACGGCAATTGTCGTCAGACAGATACGAGGGGCCCGTGTTCAAACGTCGCAAGCCCGATGAACCGCAGGATGCCGAAGCGGGCGCGACGTTGCCTGCCGGCCTGCCAGTGCCCGAGCCGGATCGTGGCGAGCCCCGGCTGTCCACCCCGGTTGGTCCGGCCGACAACGGCCTGGGCGTCCCGCCATTTCGTCCCGCTCCGCCGCAGGAGGTGAAACTTATGTCCCGGCCACCCTTTACCACGTCTCCGACGCCCCAGCCCGTTCCGCCCGCCACCGCCCCGCGCCCGGTCATCGGCCCGGTGCGTCAGCCCAACCGCGATCCCTCTGAACGCCGCACACTGGTTGTCGGCCGCGGCATCAGCGTGCAGGGCACGGTGCAGGACGCCGAACGCCTGGTGGTCGAGGGCACCGTCGAGGCCAGCATGATCCACGCCACCGAGCTCGCCATCTCACCCGGCGGCGTCTTCAAGGGCGAGATCGAGGTGGAAGATGCCGAGATTGCCGGCACGATCGACGGCACGCTGACCGCGCGTGGCAACCTGGTGATCCGCGCCACCGGCCGGGTGCTCGGCACCGCGCGCTGCCGCCGCCTGCAGGTCGAGGACGGTGGTCAGATCACCGGCCACATGGAAATGCTCACCGACCAGAGCCGCGCCGAACCGGCTCGCCCGATCAGCGAATCGGCCGCCTGACGCACGCAGACGGGAACCGTGCCGGCGAACTTGTGGCGCGCCGCCACGTTGCCGGTACGGTATCACGGTTTGCGTGGAGGGTGCGGCATGCGGCTGATCATCGCGTCGGCGCTAATCGGCTTGGCTCTGACAGGTTCGGCGCCCCGGACGGCCCATGCGCAGGGCTGGCTGGACAGCCTGTTCGGCAACTACGACCACCGCTACGGCGGTAATCCGTGGGACGACAGGCACAGCGACCGCGGCCATGGCCAATACGGTAACCGGTACAGCAATCGGTCGTATCCGCAGCAGGGGTATCCGCAGCAGCGCTGGCAGGGCGGTTCCCCGGGATCGATGAACGGGCCGACGATCGAGCACAGCCAATAGGCACAGCGTGGCGGCGCCGGGCGTGCCGCAAGAGGCCCGTGACGGTCAGCTTGCCCAGCATGCATAGGGCCGGGCGGCAGGTCTCTGCTGCCCGGGTCAGACGGGCCACCGTCTGATCGGCGAGAGCGGGGAAAGACCTGACCGCTTGCGAGGACGTGCTGCTTTAGCGGCGCAGGAACTTTGATCCAGATCAATGTTCCGCTCCCTCCATTCGGCATACCTATCGCGATTAATACGTGTTCCTCGCTCGAATAATTTGACCATGGAAGGGTGGCTCCCTATGCCGCGAAGGTCCAGCGCTGAACTGCATGAACAGGCATCTGAGCTGCGTGGGCAGGCGGCAACGGCGCGTACGCACAGCGTAATGGCGGGGCTCTACGAGCTGGCCGAGCGTTTCGATGCCCTGGCCGATGAGCGGGCCGCCGAGGAAGCGATCCTTCTAGGCTGAACCGTTCCGCTATCGAGGCACCGCCGGGAAGCAATGTATTGGGAGGCGGACCGGTCTCGATCGCTGTCGGGCGGACTGATTCCAAAGGCTCCGCCTTTGGTGGCGGCCTCAGGGGGCAAAGCCCCCGGGGCTTCCTGGCCCGGCATCCTCTTGCCTTCACGCGCCTCCCCAATCCACAACCTCCATGCGCACGACCAGTTATGGAGGATCGCGCCGATGGACCCACTCAAGCGCCCCGCCAGATACCCGGAGATGGCTAGCCCGCAGGCGCGTCCGCGCTATACCGGTATCGCCAGCTTCTTCCGCGCGCCGCACACCGAGTCGCTCGCCGAGACCGATATCGGCATCATCGGCGTGCCGTATGACGGCGGGGTCACCAACCGCACCGGGACACGGCACGGCCCGCGCGCGGTGCGTGACCAGTCCTCGCTGTTGCGCCGCCAGCATCCGAACGGCGTGGCGCCGTTCGACATCGCCCGGGTCCGCGATCTGGGCGATTGCTGGATCGAGCAGCCGTTCACGCTGGAAGGTTCGCTGTCCGAGATTGCCGCATTCTATCAGACCGTGGTGGCGGCCGGTGTGGTGCCGCTCTCGGTCGGCGGCGACCATTCGATCAGTTGGCCCATCCTGCGCGCGGTGGCGGCGCGCGGGCCGGTCGGAATGGTCCACATCGACGCGCACTGCGATACCGGTGACGACTACCTCGGTTCGCGCTTCCATCACGGCGCGCCATTCCGCCGCGCCACCGAGGAGGGCCTGCTCGACCCGAAGCGCGTCATCCAGATCGGCATCCGCGGCACCACGAACGATCCCGACATGTGGGGCTTCAGCCAGCGCTCCGGCATGCGCGTGCTGCCGATGGAGGAGTTCCATGACAAGGGCTGGCGCTATGCCGCCGAGGAAGCGCTGCGCGTTGTCGGCAGCGGCCCGACCTACCTGACCTTCGACATCGACAGCCTCGATCCGTCGCAGGCGCCCGGCACCGGCACGCCCGAGGCCGGCGGCATGACCGCGCTGGAGGCGCTGCGCCTGTTGCGCGCGCTGCGCGGCGTCAACTTCGTCGGCGGCGATCTGGTGGAGGTCGCCCCGCCATTCGATGTCGGCACGATTACCGCGTTCAATGGCGCCTCGATCCTGTTCGAAATTCTCTGCCTGCTGGTTGAATCCTGGCAGCGGCGCGCGCAGACCTAAGGGCGCGCGCAATCGCCGGGATCGGGCTTGAACCACCTCGCCGCCGCCTTTGTGGAAGCCCAGCGGCCCTGGCGGGTTTCCCACCGCCCAGGCCGCCGCTTCAACCGCGTCGCCCTGGTCTCGCTCTGGCTGCACCTGACGCTGCTGGCGTTCCTGATATTCAGCGTCCGCTACGACCATCCGGACGAAATGCTGCCGCCACCCTCCACCGTGGCGGTGGTGTTCGAGGGCGGCTCGCCGAACGGCCCGGCGCTGCCCAACCCGAAGCAGATCACGCCGGAGGTCAACGTGCCGTCGCCGCCTGCGCCGGTGGCACCGCCGTTGCCCGTGCCGCCGCGGCAACCGACAGCCGCACCGCCACCGCCGCCGCCACCGCCTGCGCAGGCGCAGGCGCAGACCGCGCCTGCTACCCCGGCGCCGCCGACACCGGTTCCTCCGGCGCCGGCACCCGCGCCGCCGACGGCACCGGCGGCCGAGCTTCCGGTGCCGCCGCCGCTGCCGCCGATGGCAATGGTCGTGCCGCGGCCGCCGTCGCCCGCCCGCCCGGTTGAGCCGGCGCCGCGCCAGCCTCCGGCGGCACCGCCCCGGAACTCATCCTCCGGCTTCCCGACGCCGATGAACTTCTCCTTCAATCGCCCGACGACCCAGGCGGCGCCGACAAGCCGAGCAGCCCCGCGAGCACCCAGTGTGCCGGGCACCCTCGACTTCTCATTGGCGCCCAAGGCCGGCGCCACCGACAATACGCCGTTCTCCCTCATCGCCGGTGCCAATCTCGGTCCCGACTGGCGCAACCAGCTCAGTGCCTGGGTGCGGGCGCATGCCTACTACCCCGAACAGGCTGCGATGAACGACGAGGACGGCGACGTGACGGTGAAGGTCGTTGCCCGGTCCGATGGCCACGTGACCTCGGTCGAACTGGAGCACCGGTCGCTGTCACGCTGGCTCGACCTGGCGTTGCTGTCGCTGTTCCGAGACGCCAACCTGCCGCCGCTGCATCAGGAAGACGGCATCACCTTCCGCTTCACCATGCACTACATCCTGATCCGCGCGCAGTGAGGTTCATCGCCCTGGCGTGCCTGGCGCTGCTCGGCGGTTGCGCTGCGCTGCCGCCGGTGCCGGACGGTGAGGCGCGGCTCTATGTCGTGGGGCGCGGCTGGCACACCGATATCGGCCTGCCGGTCGATGAGATCCACGGCCCGCTGGCCAGCCTGGAAAAGGGCTTTCCCGGCGTGCGCTACATGGTGTTCGGCTTTGGCGAGCGGCAGTTCTACATGGCCCGCCACGGTGCCTCGTCGGCGATGCTCGGCGCGCTGTTCCCCAGCGACAGCGCGGTGCTGATGACCGCGCTCTCCGCAGCGCCCACCGTGGCATTCGCCGACTACCAGGTGGTCGAACTGCGCCTGCCGCAGAGCGGCATCGACCGCATCGCGGCGCGGATCTGGAATGGGCTGGAGAAGGCACCGGACGGCACAGCACGGCGGCTGGCCGACGGACCTTACCCGGGCAGCGTGTTCTTCGCCGGCGCCGAGACCTACGACGCGTTCCACACCTGCAACACCTGGACCGCGCTGGTGCTGCGCGACGCCGGCCTGCCGGTGGACACCCACGTCCTGCTGGTCGATCAGGTCATGCAGCAGGTGCAACGCATCGCGACGCTGCAGGCAGGCATGCCCTGATCAGCAGGGCGGGGCGGTGCCGTTCGGACAGACCACGGTCGTGCCGGGCGGCAGCACCACGGTGGTGTGTGACGGCGGCGGCGGATCGCTGCTGCTGAAGCTGACGCAGCCTCCAAGCAACAGGGCTAGCAGCAACGGCACGAATCGCATGACCGGCATCCTTGCAAGGGTGGTGTTGGATGCCAGGGTAACGGCGCGGGCGTCGCCTCACAACGGATCGAATCACGCGATATTGTGGCGCCGCTCAGGCGTCACGGCGCGGGCGCCATCATGTTGGCGAGCGCCGTCCGCATGGCGTCGCTGGGGAAGTCGACAAAGTAGGGATGATTCAGACTGGAGATCACGAACAGCGCCAGGCTGAGCGAGACACCGCACAGTCCGATGCCGATGAGCGAGACGATGTTCCGCGGTGAGACCAGCCCGAAGACCGCGAAGATGATCATCAGCCAGGCGACCAGGATGATGTCGAACGGTGTGGAGATCTGCAATCTGTCATCCTCGATCGCCGCCTTGCGGCCAGCGAGGACCGACCGGTAGGCGGCCGCGCAGTCCTCGCGAACGCCAGCTTGGAACGCATCGGTGGGCGTGAGATGGCGGATCGCCAGATAGGCACGGTTCAGCGTATCGCCCAATTCGCGGCTGGGACCGATTTGCGGCGTCCCTGATACGCTTGGGTATTGCACGCCGGTCGGCGGCGGCTCCGACCGCCAGGTGCCGGCGATCACCGCTGCCGTATAGCCTTTGATAAGGTCGCGTATCGGCGCTGTCTCTGGGCCGTAGTCGCGCAGGCAGCGATCAAGCTGCGTCAGATCCAGCGCGTATTCCTGCAAATCGTGCCCGGCCCGGTCGTAGGCTGTTTTCACCGAGGCCGTCAGCAGGCCCAGCACCAATGCGGTGAACGTCACCAGGATGCCGATGATGATCTGCATCGCCTCGATCGTCTCGCGCTTGCGGTGATCCTCGGGGATCCGCGGACGGATGAAACGGCCGATCATCGCGCTGGCGATGAGCAGCAGGAAGACGGCCAGGGTGGCGAGAGCCTCTGTCACCATGTCGCTGTCCGCCCGCATGCACCGTGTCTCCGTGGCAAGCTGCGCGTCGTATATACCAGCAGCGCGCCGGTTCGTCGCGGCGCTGGTATGTTCACTACTTGTTCACGTCTATCGGCTATTATGGCGGCGGCCATTCGTCAGCCAGAAGGACCGATCGCATGGACCCCGCAACTGCCGCCTTCGCCGAAAACCAGCTCATCGCGCTGCTTCCCACATTGGTTGCCGCTGCGGGCACGGAGGAGGCGCGTGCCGCTTGCGAACAGGACGTGCGCCGGTTGTTCGCCTCGCTGCAACCGCGCGATGTGGCTGAAGCAGCAATGGCTATGCGTGCCGTAGCGGCTTACTTCAACTGGCGAACGCTGCTCGCGCGGTCCGGCCGGTCCGAGGCGTCGCCCGATCAAACGAACCGCGACATGTCCAACGCCCGCACCGAGGGCCGCATCTTCGATGTCACCGAACGCGCGCTGCAAAGGCGGCGCACCCCGCCACCGCAGCGTGCCGTGCGGGCCGAAGCGAAGCGCGAGCCGCGTGAAGCGCCAGCGCCGGCAGACGAACCGCGCCCCGAGATCCCACAGATAGAACGGTTCCAGCCGCGCGACCGGCACGGCGCGCCGATCCCGCTGCATCTGTGGGACCAGATGACCGTCACGCAGCGGCGTGCGGCGTTTGCCAATCCGCCCGATCGAGCGCTGTGGGATGCGGCCCGCGCCGAGGAGGAAGCGGCGATGATCGCCGAACAGCAGGCGGCCGGCGCGCCGCCGGGTGCTACGCCGGCGGGTTGAATGTCTGCGCGATGCGTTGGAACACCGGCAGCGCCTCGCAGCGCATCGCGTGCGCCGCCAGCGCGCGCCAGCGCTCCTCGTCGAACAGCCCTGGATGCGCCTCGCGGGTGAAGCGCAGCGCGCATGCCACCATGATGTCGGCGTGGCCGATGGTTTCGCCGAACCAGTACGGCGTGCGGCGGTCCGCCCGCTCGGCATCCAGCGCGGTGAGCACGTCGGCGATCTGCGTGCGGCAGCGCTCGGTCCACTGCGGCGACGTGGTCTCGTGCAGCACGCGCTCGTAGATCAGGCTGACCGCCTTGTCGGCGAGGCCGCTTCCCAGTGCGCAGACCTTCAGTGCGCGGCGCCGCGTCTCGCCGCTGCCGGCGATCATCGCGCGCGCCGGACCCGCCCGTTCATCGAGGTAGTCCAGGATCGCGCCGCTCTCGACCAGCGACTCGCCACTGTCCAGCACCAGTGTCGGAACCCGCCGCAATGGATTGAACGGCGCGATGCGATCGGCGTCGCCGAAGGTGGACCACGGCCGATGCTGATACTCGATCTGATACAGGCGCAGCGCGATGCCGACGCGCCGCACGAACGGTGAGTTGTACTGGCCGATGAGGATCATACCCAGTCTCCGGCGGTTGCGCGGCCATCACTGTCGCTAAAGTTGCCTGCGACCGCCAGACCGTTACCCTGTACGGCTTCGCCGCACAGGGGCACGCGCATGGATTATACGACGCTTGGCCGCACCGGACTGAACGTCAGCGTCGCCGGCCTTGGCTGCGGCGGGTTCAGCCGGCTCGGCCTCGCCACCGGCGGCACCGAGGCCAGCGCCATCGCGATCATCCGCGCCGCCCTCGATCTCGGCGTGAACATCCTCGACACCGCTTCGGCCTATGATACCGAGGCTGTCGTCGGCAAAGCCATCAAGGGCGTGGCACGCGAGCAGGTGGTGATCGCCACCAAGTCATCGGTGTTCCGCGGCGGCGGCCGCCTGACACCGGAAGAAGTTATTGCCAGCCTCGACAACTCGCTGCGCGAACTCGGCATCGACTGCATCGACGTGTTCCAGCTCCATGCCGTGCCGCCGAGCGGCTACGACTACGTGCGCGACGTGATCGCGCCGCCGCTGTTGAAACAGAAGGAGCGCGGCAAGTTCCGCTTCCTCGGTATCACCGAGACCGCGCCGAACGATCTGGAACACGAGATGCTGCTGCGCGCGGTGCCCGACGGCATCTGGGACGTCGCCATGGTGGCGTTCCACATGATGAACCAGAACACCCGCGAGACCGTGTTCCCCGCGACGCTGAAGCATCGTGTCGGCACGCTGCTGATGTTCGCGGTGCGCAGCATCTTCGCCCGCCGCGAACGCGTGGCGGAGGCAATGGAGGAGCTGGCCGCGGAGGGCAAAGTGCCGCAGTCGTTGGCGGATGATCCGGATCCGCTCGGCTTCCTGCTGCATGCCGGCGGCGCGGTCAGTCTGACCGATGCGGCGTATCGCTATGTGCGGCACGAACCGGGCGTCGATGTTATGTTGTTCGGCACCGGCGATCAGGCGCATCTGCGCTCCAACATCGAATCGATCCTGCGTCCGGCATTGCCGCGGGCGGATCGCGACCGCATGAAGCAACTGTTCGGCCATTTGCGCGGTGTCGGCCTGGTCGCACCACCGCATGCCAGAAGGGCAACGCCATGAAACTCGCGAAGATCGAGGACCTGCACTGCGACGCCGGCTGGCGCACGTTCTCCTTCCTCAAGCTGACGACAGACGATGGGATTGTCGGCTGGTCGGAGTACACCGAGGCGGATGGCAGCCGTGGTTTGACCGGCGTGATCCGCGGGCTCGCCGAACCGCTCATCGGCATGGATCCGCGGCCGGTGCAGCAGATCGCCTCGATGCTGTGGGTGCGCCAGGTGCAGGCGCCCGGGGGTGTCAATTCGCGCGCCATCGCCGCGATCGAGAACGCGCTGCTCGACATCAAGGGCAAGGCGCTCGGCGTGCCGGTGTACGAACTGTTCGGCGGCCCGGTGCGCACGCGCATTCCGGTCTACTGGTCGCATTGCGGCTCATACCGTGTGCGCAACCACGAACTGGTCGGCTGCAAGCCGGTGCGTACCTATGACGACATCGCCGCCCTCGGCGCCGAGGTGAAGCGGCGTGGCTTCAAGGCGCTGAAGACCAACATCCTCCCCTTCGACGGCGAGAAGCTGGTGGGCTTCGGTCCCGGGTTCGGCCGTTCGCCGGGCTGGCCGGAACTCAATTGCGACCGCAAGACGCTTCAGTCTGTGCATCATCTGCTGACCGCGTTCCGCGCCGGCGGCGGTCCGGAGATGGGACTGCATCTCGACGTCAATTATCACTTCAAGACCGAAGGCTATTTGCAGATCGCCAAGGCGGTGGCGCCGTTCGACATGACCTGGCTGGAGATCGACACCTGGGACCCACAGGCATTGGCACTGATCCGCCGCTCCGCGCCGTGTCCGATCGCATCGCTGGAATTGGTGTGCGGGCGGCGCGCGTTCCGTCCGTTTCTCGATGCCTATGCCTGCGACGTGGCGATCATCGACGTGATCTGGAACGGCTTCCTGGAATCGATCAAGGTCGCGTCGATGGCCGAGGCGTACGAAGTGAACTGCGCGCCGCACAACTACTATGGCCACCTGTGCAGTTCGATCAGCGCGCATTTCTGCGCCGTGGTGCCGAACTTCCGGGTGATGGAGATCGATATCGACAGTGTGTCCTGGCGCGACGAACTGTTCCTCAATGCGCCGGCGATCGAGGATGGTGAGTTGATCCTGCCGACCGGTCCGGGCTGGGGCGTCGAGGTCAACGAAGCCGCGGTCCGGGCACATCCACCAAAGTAAATGGAACCGCAGATGCACGCAGATAAACGCAGATTCGACATTTTGGGCATCGGCAATGCCATCGTCGATGTGGTGGCGCCGGTGGATGACACGTTCCTGTCGCGCCACGACATGCGCAAGGGCTCGATGACGTTGATCGACGCCGATGCGGCGGAGATGCTGTACACAGCGATGCCGCCTGGGCAGGAAAGCAGCGGCGGGTCAGCGGCAAATACCTGCGCGGTGGCGGCTGCACTCGGCGCGCGCGTCGCCTATCTCGGCAAGGTGGCGGACGATCAGTTGGGCGGCGTGTTCCGCCATGACATGACCGCCATTGGTGTGCACTTCCCCTCGCTGCCGCTGTTCGGTGGCGCGCCGACGGCACGTTGCCTGATCGTGGTGACGCCGGACGGTCAGCGCACCATGCACACCTTCCTGGGCGCCTGTGTCAGCTTCGACGAACCCGACGTTGCCGAGGCCCTGGTCGCCGATGCAGCGGTGACGTATCTGGAAGGCTATCTGTTCGATCCGCCAGGCGCGCAACGCGCGTTCCGTCGCGCCGCCGCGGCGGCGCACGCGGCCGGTCGGCAAGTCGCATTGTCGCTGTCCGATGCGTTCTGCGTCGACCGCCATCGCGCCGCGTTCCGCGAACTGGTGAAGCAGGACGTGGACATCCTGTTTGCCAACGAAGCCGAAATGACCAGCCTGTACGAGGAGAACACCTTCGAAGCCGCGGCGGAGCGCGCGCGTGCCGATGTGGCGCTCGCCGCCCTGACCCGCAGCGAGGCCGGCAGCATCATTCTGCGTGGCGGTGAGACGGTGAACATCGCCGCGCAGCCGACGCGCGTGGTCGATACCACTGGTGCGGGTGACGCCTATGCGGCGGGATTCCTGGCGGGGCTCACCGCCGGCAAGCCACTGCCCGAATGCGGCCGTATCGCGTCCATCGCGGCCGCCGAAGTGATCAGCCATGTCGGCGCGCGGCCACAGGCGGATCTCAAGAAGCTGGTGTGAATGGACCGGCGGTCTACATCATCGCCAGTCAGCGGAATGGCACGCTCTACACTGGGGTTACGTCAGATCTGGTGCGCCGAGTTTGGGAGCATCGCTCTGGAGCGGTGCCAGGGTTCACATCTCGGTACGGCTGCAAGCTGCTCGTCTGGTACGAGCAGTATCACGACATGGCTGGTGCCATCGCGCGCGAGAAGCAGATCAAGGGCCGTTCGCGCAAGGACAAACTGGCACTGATCGAAGTAAAAAACCCACAGTGGCGCGATCTATACGAAGATCTGCTTTAATTTTGTCATTGCGAGGAACGCAGTGACGAAGCAACCCAGGGGTCGCGGCTGGATTGCTTCGTCACTGCGTTCCTCGCAATGACGGAGTGAACAATCCGCTGCTTGACGCTCAGACGGCGGGCACCTCGACGCCGAGCAGCGGACCGTATTGCTGGCTGCCGAACACGTCGGGATCGCCGACGCTGCCGCTTGGTTGTTGCCGATACAGCGTGAACTTGATCGCCATGCCGGGATCGAATTCGACGTGGTCGCTGATGCGTGACTTGGGGATATTGAACAGCTTGCAGACGGCCGCGCGGCTCAGCACGCCACTGCGGCGGACACGGTCATACGCCGACCTATCCACGAAGATGACATCGAAGGTAACTTTGTCGACGCCGGCATTCTTGCTGCGTATGGTCTTTGCCAGATCGACCAGCGGCGTGCCCATCGCCTAGCCTCCTGCCTCGATCATGTGACACGGGAACAGCTCCATCGGATCGTTCACCCGCATCGTATGGTTCATCGTCCAGCGATACGCGGCACTTGCCGGCATCATCTCGTCCAGCATGAAGGCCACGCCGCCGGCGGTGCCCTTCACGTCCGGCAGCCGCGCATAGAACATCTGCCGCGTGCCGATGATGCACAGTTCCTCGGCCATCGCCCTGGTGGGCGCCACACCCTGCACCACGATGCACAGCTCATGGCCCGGCTTGTGACGTAACGGCTCCATCTCGCCCAGGATGCCGTCGCGGCCATATACTGTATATGTTAACGTATATCCAGAGTCACCGAAGCGCTCGCGCACCTGCGCCTTCGCCCAGCCGATGACGTCATCGATGCGCGCGATGGTGTAGGGGTCGCGTATGCCGACCATGCCGACATAGCGCTCACCGACCTTGCCGGAGCCTTCCAGCTTGACGCGGAGCTCTTCCGCCGGGATGAAGCGAGGGCCGGTAACGCGTGTGGTGCGTTCGTCGAACTGCTCATACACGCAATCGCTCATGTCGATGTGGCCACCAAGGAAGTACTCGTAGTACGGGTTGCTGCGTTCATACATCGAGTGACCGGCGACCGAGGCGATGGTGCAGCGCTGCTCCGGCAGCATCGCGGTGACCTTCACGTCCTCCATGGTGATTTCGCCGATGATCGATTCCTTGGCGCCGTAGGGTTCGGCGGCAAACGAAGCGCATTCCAGGATCTTACCGTAGAAATAGGCGAACGCTGGCGGATAGCCGTTGCGGATCGCCGGTGCCGCGAAGATCGCGCAGTCGCTGCTGCGGCCGCCGATGATCACGTCGGCGCCCATGTCGAGCAGCTTGATGTAGGGATGCACACCGGCGACTGCGACGATACGGTCGGTGGCATCGAGTTCGGCTTCGGTGAGATCGTGGCGATTGTCGAGGCCGCGCACCGGATCGGTCTTCATGTGCTTGGCGCACCGTGTCGCGATCGAGTTCCGAATAGAAATAGCCGAGCTTGAACTTTGGAATGTCGTGTTCCTTGGCGAGATCGTGGATCAGGTCGATATAGCGATCGACGCGGCTGTTGGTGCCGGTATCGCCGGCCGAGCCGATCATCATCGGTACTTTGCTCTTGCGCGCGGCAACCAGCATCGCCTCGATGTCGTGCTTCTGCCAGGCCATCGGGCTAACGGAGGTATCGGAACCCAGCGGCACCGGGCCACAATCGCAACTGCCGGAATCACAGGCGATCATGTCGGGTTCGGCTGCGACGCCGATGTTGAAGCTGCCGAGCTTGGTGGGGGCGAAGCCCAGATGGCCGTTGGGGCAAAGGATGCGTAGCCCGCGGTTGGAGCGGCGACGATCGGTGGGCTGCGTAGCAGTCATATGAGACATCCTTTTATTGAAAACGCGGATGCGCAAAGATTTACGCTGATGGAATTCATCGGCGTGGATCTGTGTGCATCCGCGGTCCATTCATTTTCTACTCTCTCAGCAAAAGGCAATGCTCGGGCGGCACGGACCAATGTACTTCACTGCCTTCGGCAAGCTCGGCGCGGGGACGGTCGTGCGCGGTGATCTCGATCGGGCCGGAGCGGATGGTGTAGTGCGCAACGTCACCGAGGTACAGCGAACGGGTGATGACCCCAGCGCATCCGTCGCCGTCACGTTCCATTTGTACATCGACCGGGCGGAAGCCGATGCCGGCAGCGTTTGGCAGCGTCCCGTCCGGCCACGGATCGCGGGCGCGCAATACGATGCCGGGGGCAAGGCGGGCTTCCACCTGGCCCGCGCCAATGTTGGCGATCTCGGCAGGAATGATGTTGCGCATGCCGAGGAAACCAGCGACGAACCGCGTTCGCGGCGCGGCGTGGATCTCGGCGGGCGTGCCTTGCTGCTCGATCCGGCCGCCACGCATCACGATGATCCGGTCAGACAACGCGAAGGCCTCTTCCTGGTCGTGCGTCACATAGATCGCGGTGAAACCGAGACGGCGGCGCAAGTCGGCGAGCTCGGCGCGCATCGCTATGCGCAGTTGCGCGTCGAGGTTCGATAACGGTTCGTCCAGCAGCACGATCTTGGAATCGTATGCCAGTGCACGCGCCAATGCGACGCGCTGCTGCTGGCCGCCGGACAATCGTGTCGCCGGACGATCGGCGAGGTCGGCAAGATCGACCAATGCCAGCGCCCGTTCCACCGCGGGACGCGCGGCGGTACGGCCCATGCCGCGCACGCGGAAGCCGAACGCGACATTGTCGAACACCGTCATGTGCGGCCAGATCGCATAGGACTGGAACACCATCGACAGGCCGCGGCGTTCCGGCGGAAGGTGACGATTGCCGGCAGCGTCGGCGACGACGGTGCCGTCGATCACGATGCGTCCGCCGGTTGGCATTTCCAAACCGGCGATGGCACGTAATGTGGTTGTCTTGCCGCAGCCTGACGGGCCGAGCAGCGTGACGTGCTCGCCTCGATCGATGCGGAAGTCCACGCCATCCACCGCGCTGACCGGACCGTAGCTCACCGCCAGCAATTCAACGGAGAGGAAGGACAGCGTCATGCCACGACCTCGGGGTCGCCGGTGCGGAACAGCAGCAGCAATGCGGCGAAGGTGATGGCCAACTGGATCACGCTGAGTGCCGCGAGCGCGTTGACGTTGCCGGCTTCCCACAAATCGAACACCGCGACCGACAGCACAGTGGTGCGGCTGGTGTAGAGCAAGATCGACGAACTCACCTCCTGCATCGCCAGGATGAATAACAGCGTCCAGGTGGCGATCAGTGTCGGCCGCGTCAACGGGAAGACAATGTAACGCACGGTCTTCGACCAGTTCGGCGCCGGTCATGCGCGCCGCGTCCTCGAGTTCCGCGTGCAGCTGGCGCAAAGCCGCGGTGCCGGAGCGCACACCGAACGGCAGATAGTGCGTCACGTAGGCGATCAGCAGGATCCAGATCGTGCCGTATATCGGCAGCCATTTCAGCCCGACATAGGCCCACAGCAGGCCGAGTGCCAGCACCATCGACGGCATCGCCAGGGGGAACATGCTGAGCTGATCGAGCACCGGACGCATCGCGCCGCGGGTGCGCACCACGACCCAGCTCACCGCCAGGCCCAGCGCGCAAACGCAGGTGGCAGCCAGCGCCCCGAGCAGCACGCTGTTGCCCAGCGCCAGCCAGGTCTTGGGATACTCGAACAGCACGTAGCGGAAATGGCTGAGGTCGAAGCGCATCAGGTGCGGGTCGATGGTGATGAACTGCACCAGTGCCGCCCATACGAGCGTCGCGACAGGCAGCACTACCGCGGCGCCGACATAGGCCCACGCCAGCACGGCGAGCAGCCAGCGCGTGTGGCCGACCTCCAGCAGGCGCGGGCGGAACGCCTTACCGGTGACCGTGACGTAGGACCTCCGGCGCAGCACCATGGATTGCAGCCAGACCAGCGCGGCGGTGACGACCAGCAGCAACAAGCCCCACGCCGCCGCCTGGCTGACGCGCGGCGGGTAGTTGTTGAGCAGGCGATAGATTTCGGTGCCGGCGACCTGGAAGCCGCCTGGCATGCCGAGCACCGCCGGTACGCTGAACAATCCCATCGCCTGCACGAACACCAGCAGCCCGCTGCCCAGCATCGCCGGCAGCACCAGCGGCAGGGTGACGCGTCGCAACGATGCGAGCACGGACGCGCCATGCACGCGTGCGCTTTCCTCGAGCGAGGGATCCATGTTGCGCAATGCGGCGCCGATGAGCAGGAACGGCAGCGGCACATAGGACAGCGCGGCGACGAATACCACGCCGCCGGCGGTGTGCAGGTTGATCAGGCTGTCGATACCGAATAGCGCGCGCGCCGCCAGGTTGATCAGTCCGCCGCGCGGTGACCCGAGCCACGACCAGGCGATCGCGGTGAGCAGTGGCGTGATGTAGAGCGGCAGCGTGACCAGCCGCGACAGCAGTGCGCGGCCCGGCGTGCGGATGCGCGCCAACATCAGCGCGAGCGCCGCGCCGATTGTCACCGCGATCACCGTGGCGCCGATACCGACCAGCAGCGTGTTGGCGATCACCGTGGTGGAGCCCAGTACCGGTGAGCAGTGGTGCGAAGCTGAATGTGCCGGCGTTGCGCGCGGCACCGAACACCACCATGACCAGCGGCACCAGCACGAGGATCGACACCAGCGCACCGAGCGATGCGGTCACGGTTGTCTCGGCGGAGACGAGTGGTGCGCGTCCCGCCATTGTGCCGGCGCGCTGTGTCAATTCAGCTCTTGAAGATTGAGTCGAAGTGTTCCGGGAAGTTGTCGGCGGCCTTTTCGTAGGCGTCGAGGTCCTGTGGGAACAGCGGCTTGGTCTGGTCGAATGGCAGTTGGCCTTCGGGCGTGGGAACGTCCGGACGGCTGGAATAGACGCTGAAGATCTCGTGCGCCAGCAGCGTGTTGCCTTCGCGCGAGAGGGTAAAGTCAATGAACAGCTTGGCCGCGTTGGGATGCGGCGCGTTCTTCAGGATGGCGATCGGCGCGGCGGCGACCGGCATGCCTTCGGTGGGATAGACGCCGACGATACCGGCCTTCACGGCGTTCGGCTCGAAGGCGCGGAAGTGATCGACTGTGGCGCCGACCAGCGCCTCGCCACGCACCAGCAGGTCGATCAGTTGTGGTGTCGTGGCGACGACGATCGGCTGCTGCGCCGCCCATTTGTGCATGAAGTCGATGCCGAACAGTTTCTCCAGCACGTACATCTGGTTAAACGCAGTTCCAGCGGCAGCGTCCTGGATGATCAGCTTGCGGCCCTTGAACTCGGGCTTCAGTAAATCCATCCAGGACTTCGGCGCCTTGTCGGGCGCCAGCACATTCTTGTTGTAGGCCATGATCACGCCGATCACGCGTGCATAGGTCCACAGGTCACCACCGTGCGCCGCGGGCGGATATACCGTGAGTTGTGGAGAATGATAGTCTAGCAACTGCCCCTTGCGCGTCATGGTCAGATAGGGCGCAAGGTTGGCAACGTGCAGTGCATCGAAGCTGAGGTTGCCGGCATCCATCTCGGCATAGACGCGTGCCAATACACGGCCGGTGGGGGCGGAATAGTAGCCGCTGGCGATATCAAGGAACGGGTATTTCGCCTTGAACGCATCCATGAATTTCGGGAAGCCGGCGGCGGAGACCGATGTGGCGAAGCCGAACGCGCCTTCCTTCCTGGCACCTTCCACCAGCGCGTCGTGTTCCTGTGCGCTGAGCGGTGCGGCGCTGAGGGCCAAGCCGGCGCCGGCGAGGCCCGTCAGCAGATGGCGTCGATCGATCATTTTGCTCCCCGGTGCAGGCGGTCACTACGGGCCCGTTAGCAGGGCGCATACTGCCTTCGGCGCGTGACCGACAGCAAATAGCGGAACAGGGGAGGTGGCCTGCGAGTGCAGTGCGGCGCACCGGCGTCTGCGCGCACCAGCGGGAGGTGCCGCAGACGCCAGATAACGATCGCCGGTTTGGTTCGCGTTAGCGTTCTGTCTTTGAACGGCGCAGGAAGACCAAGCCGAGCAGGCCGCAGCCCAACAACGCCAGGGTGTCAGGCTCGGGGGTAAAGACTGTGCCGGTCAGCGAAAAGGCTGCGTTGAAAGTCGGGGGCGTCGTCCCACCGACGATGTCCGTACCGATACGCAGCCAATCCGGGTCAAGGCCTTGATCACGCGTCCAGCTCTGCAGGTCCGTAACGCCCGGCGGGAACGAAGTGCCGGGGGGGACGATGGGCCTGGGAGCGGACAGCCACAGGAAGTCTCCGTTGTCCAGCTCCACCTGCGGCACGAAGAAATAGTGGTCGGAAGGCAGAGTGATCGGCTTGGTGAGCGTGACGGTGAACTGCACCTCCTCATTGGTCACAGGGCCATCGCCGCCGGTGGTCTGCCCGGGCTGCGGATGAATACCGCCAGGCGACACACTGTTGTTGGCGGTAAAGACGGGAGACAGCACTGCCGTGGCGAACGTCAGGTCACCGGCGGAGAGTGAGTTGCGCGATGCAAGTGCTACGTCGGACGGCGAATTCACCCGAGTGGGGACCTTCGGCGTGCTGAACGTCGGCGGGCCGCTCGTGCGGCTGGTATCCGAATCCTTCGGGAAGACGCGATAGATCTCGAGCACCACATTGGTGACCGAGCTGGTGGCCGGGATCAGTCCGGTGAATGTCGCACTGGTAAGCGTGGTCGCAGTGCTGAGGAAGAAGTCGTCGGCTGACTCTATTTCGAAACTTCCGGAGCCTGGCCTGCTCGCGGTGGCGATCCTGCCATCCGGACTGCCGGTGCTGAAGAAGAACGGCGCTGGTGCCGCTGACGCCGGTACCGCGCTGGCGAGACCGAGCAACGCCGCGGTTAGCGAAGCGGCCGCTATTGATAGTTTCATCCGTTTCCTCCTCGACCGGGTTGCGCGCCGTTTAGCAGAGCAGGTGAAGGAAATGTAATCGTTCATTTAGCTTGCGGTTACCTAGGACGCTCAACAAAGCGTTACACGCGCCACGCTGGCGGCTGGATTTCCACCGGTGCTCCGCGTACAAGAAAAGCATTCGCTCCGCGGCGAGCTGGCAAATATCAAAAAAGCGCGGATGGGAGGCTTATAATGAAAGCAGACTTGCGAATGGTGGCGCTTGGCTTCATCGCCTTGGCCGGCGCTGTCGCGCCGGCAGCCGCCGGCGAGACACCGAAGCGCGGCGGTATCCTGACGTATATGATCCCAGCCGATGCACCTCCTAGTTTTGATGGTCATCGCGAGACAACCTATGCGACAGTGCATGCAACGGCGCCGTTCTACAGTGTGCTGATCCGGCTTGATCCGAACGATCCGTCGAATGTCACCAAGTTCGTCTGCGATCTGTGCACCGAGATGCCGGCGCCGACGGACAATGGGCTGACCTATACATTCAAGATCCGCGATGGCGTTAAGTGGCATGACGGTTCGCCGCTGACCGCGGAGGACGTGGCGGCGAGCTGGGAGCACATCATCCACCCGCCGCCCGGCTACAACAGCGCGCGTGCCAACTGGTATCAGATGATCGACAGCATCTCGGTGCCGGATCCCCACACCGTGGTGTTCAAGCTGAAGTTTGCCACGCTGACCTTCCTGCCGGCGCTGGCTGATCCATACGCCTATGTATACAAGAAGGACATCCTGGCGAAAGACCCGCACTATTACGAGAAGAACATTTTCGGCAGCGGGCCCTTCAAGTTCGCGGGTTATGACCTGGGCCAATCGATCAAGGGCGAGCGCAATCCTGACTACTACCACCAGCCGTTGCCGTATCTCGATGGCTTCATCGGTATTTTTGCCGACAAGCAAGTGGTGCGCACCGATGCGATCCGTGCCGATCGGGCGACGACGGAATTCCGTGGACTGCCGCCCGCGGCGATCGATCAGCTCAAGCAGCAGCTCGGTGACAAGGTCACCGTGCAGGAGAGCGACTGGAACTGCGGCAACCTGATCACGCCGAACTCGAAGAAGAAGCCGTTCGACGATGTGCGGGTGCGCAAGGCGCTGCTGCTGGCGATCGACCAGTGGCATGGCGCGCCGGCGCTTTCGAAGATCGCCGACGTGAAGACGGTGGGCGGCATTGTGTTTCCCGGTTCGCCGTTGGCGGTGACCAAGGAGGAGCTCCAGAAGATGGCCGGCTTCTGGCCCGACATCGACAAGTCGCGCGCTGAAGCCAAGCGGCTGCTGCAGGAGGCCGGGCAGACGAACCTGAGCTTCGAGATGCTGAACCGCAACGTCGACCAGCCGTACAAATATGTCGGCACCTGGGTGGTGGACGAGTGGAGCAAGATTGGCGTGCACGTGACGCAGAAGGTGGTGCCGACGGGACCGTGGTTCGAGGCGATGCGGACCGGCAACTTTGACGTTGTGGTGGAGGCGAACTGCAACGGCGTGGTCAATCCGGTGATGGATACACAGAAGTATCTACCAAAGAAGGCGTTCGTGGAGAATTACGGCGGCTATGACGACCAGGAGCTGATCGACACGTATGAGAAGATGCTGCACACGACCGATCCGGCGCAGCAGCGGATGTATATGCGGCAGTATGAGACGCGAGTGGTCGATACCATGGCCTATGAGTGGCCGATGCTGTGGTGGAACCGCCTGCTGCCCGAGCGGTCGTATATGCATGGCTGGAAGATCGGCCCGAGCCACTATGTCAATCAGGACCTGGCGACGATCTGGCTGGATAAGGAATGAGGCAAGGTCATTGGCGACCTGATCCCCCGGCATGGCTATTCGCCGCGATAGCCACGTGCGGCATCGCGCAGTCTTGGTTCGGTTCGATGCAGATCAGCGGGTTGCAGCGTCCCTGATACTTATGCGGCGTGAACGAACCTGAGCATTGGAGGTTGCAGCGTGACCCTTGCATGCCTCAGTTGCCAGGTCTTGCATTGCGCTATGTCGCTGCCGCGGCTGGGCTGCGCCGCCATTCAATTGTGGCTGCGGCGGCCATTGCGACAGCGACAACGAACAATCCGATGACGATCAACCGCTCGACCGATCCATCGTGTTGGTCGGGGTCCCAACCCGACACCACCTCGATCCAGTCCGGAAATATTGGGGTGATCAAGGCCAGGAACCCGGTGATCGCCGCCAGGCCGGCTTCAATCCAGAACAGGCGCCGAAGATTGCGTCGCATGTGAAACTCCTATCGGGGTGCCGACCAAGTCGTCAGTCAGCGATCGTCGTCATCATCATCGTCGTCGTCGCAGCACGGGTAACCCTGCTGGCAGGGAGGGTGTCGCTCGCAACAACCCTTGCGGCAGTCCTCGCAATCTTCTTTCTTGCAGCCGTCGCAACCGTGCCGGCAGCAGCTTTCCCACATCGTGTACGCCAGTACCTCGATGCATTTGACCGGCGTCACGGGATCGTCGCTTTCGATCACCAACTCGCAAGGGCGAGGACACTTCTCACCGGCACGATATTGAATGACGACAGGCAGGCAAGAACCTGGCCGCAGGTTCGCTGGGAAGGGATTGTTGAGCAGCCTCCAGCGGCGGCTCTTGCGTTTGAAGTGCACGCTGGTCACAGCGAGAGTGCACTCGCCGGTGTTGCAGATCGATACTGTGCGATCCGCGCAGCATCCCGCGTTCACGCCGCCAAACGTCGTCGAGCCGGCCACTGTGAGCTTGCCGGCCGGCGCTTCGCCGGAGACTTTGACGCTGATTGGGCTTGCGGGATCGTCGCTGCTGACAGTGATCGTTGCCGCCTTTGCGCCGAAGCTGAGCGGCTTGAACCGTATCGGCACCGGCAGCGCATCGCCTGGACCAATGGTGATCGGGTAGGACTGCACTTCCGGCACCAGGAACTCGCCGGATGTCGATGCGATACCGGTGATTGAAAGCGTGCACCGGCCGCTGTTGGTTACGATCAGTGGTTCGTCAGCGAATGAGCCAACGCAAACGTCGCCGAAGCTTCCTGTGTTCGCGAAAATCAGGTTGGCTTTGGGTGCAGGAACGATACCGGAGACAGGCACCGCATGGGGGCCAGCCGGGTCGTTGCTGAAGATGGTGATCGCACCGGCCTTCGCACCGAACGGGGCAGACGGCTGGAAGCGGATGGCCACCTCGATCGAACTCACCGGATCCGACGAGCAGTGGATAGACAAGCGCGCTCGGTGCCAGGAAGTCGCCTGATCCGGTGATGTTGAAGATCGACAGTGGGCAGGTGCCGGGATTATTGATGGTGAGCAGTTCGTCGGCAATTGAACCGAGGCAGACGTTGCCGAAGCTGCCGGAATTGGCGACGACGGTCGCGACCTTGGCATTGCCCAGGATACCTGTCGCCAGTAGGTCAACGACCGGAGCGTTCGGATCGTTGGTGATGATGCGTATCGTCGCTGCCTCAAGCCCGGCAGCACCGGTCGGCGTATAGACAACAGTGAACTCGATCTCCTCGCCCGCAGCGAGGCTGAGGGGCGTCGCCGGGTTCGGCAGCACCTTGAAACCGGCGGATCCCATGAGGCGCTGCACGCTGGTGATGACCAGATCCGTGGCGCCGACGTTGGAGATCTCAATCGTCAGGAAATGAGTCGAGCCCTGGCAGACGGTGCCGAAGGCAAGGTTGTCCTGCAGGCCGACGGAGATCGCCGGGCCCGCCGGCTTGACGAATGCGAAGACGCCGCGGCCGAACGTCGCGGCCCGCAACTCGCCATTGTGGAACGCCAGGTCGAAAACCGGTGCGCGCGGAAAGTGGATATCGTCGAGCACATTCCAATTCGCGCCGCCATCGACAGAACGCAACACGCCGAAATCCGTCCCGGCATATATCGTCGTCGGCGTCTCGCTGCCATCGAGCGCGATGGCATTGAACGGCAGGTCGAGCGGCGGCGAGATGTCGATCCACGTGGTTGAGGCAATCGTGGTGCGGAACACGTGCCCGCCGGGGAAGCCACTGAGCCCGCCGAGCACAGCGTAGATGGTCGCCGGGTCGTTGGGATCGAACGCGGCGCGTCCGACAAATCGGCCAGGCAGGTTGCGCGTGATATCTGTCAGCGTGTAGGCGCCGAGCGCGTTGGTCGACAGCAGAACGCGTCCGCCGACGGCGACGACAACATTGTTGTTGTTGGTTGGCGCGACGTTCACTTCGCTGGCGCCGCCGGGTATCGGCACCTTCTTCGGCCAGGTCGCGCCGCTATCCGTGCTGTGCCACAGGTTCTGATTGCTGCTGGCGTAAACGCTGCCGTCGGTACTTGGATCGGTCGCGACGGCCGCCAGATAGACGCCTATTTCCGTCGCCGGCCAAGGCGGCGAGATGACGCCATAGGAGTTTCCGTCGTTGGTCGAGCCGACGATGTTGGCGTTGCTCCTGCCGTACGCTTTCGTGGCGTTCTGCCCGTCATGCGCGACATCGAATCCGTCGCCGCCGAAGCCCATGGTCCATGTCGGGAAGGCGGCGGGAGCCGCGTTGGTGACGATACCGTTGTCCTGCAGAGCGCCGAGGGTCACGCTCGCCGCCGCGTCCTTCTTGACGTCGAGGTTATAGAACAATGCGGTCTGCAAACCGCCGCCGTTGAGCGACGTAAAGGCTGTGCCGCCGGTAGCCCTGTATATACCGCCGTCATTACCACAATAGACGATGGAGAATGGGCCGGGCTGCGGCGCAAACGTCCATGCGTGCGTGTCGGCATGCAGCCCGGTCAATCCCGTGAAGGTCGCACCTGAATCAGTGGACCGCGCCTGACCGACGGCGCCGAGGTAGATGATGTCGTTGACCCCATCGCCGGGCGAGGCGGGATCGACGGCCATGTGGAAGCTGTAGCCCCCCTGGGTGTTGAGCGGCATGCCGACGCCTGGCGGAATACCGGCGTTGTGCGGCGTCTGCAGTGTCCACGTGAGACCCTGATCGGTGGTCCTGAAGACGCCGATGGGATCAGGCGCGTCGGTTGCCTGACGCGGCCGGTTGAGCGGGCGTCCCTCGATCGTCACGTAAAGCACCTGGATGCCCGACAAGGCGGGCGGAGACGTTGGCGGCGCCAGCGCGACAATGAACTTCCCGGCGCTGCGCGCGGGACCGCCCGTTGTGCCGGCCGTATTCAGTTCGGTCGCGACAACCGTGGTGGCGGCGGTAAGGATCGCTGTCCAGGTCTGCCCGCCATCGTTGGAGCGGAACACGCCTCCGCCGGTGACGCCGGCATACAGGATGCGTGCCGTCGGCGGCGAGGTCAGGTCGAGGACCAGTGAGCGCACATCGCCGGTCGGCGCAGCCGCCTGCGTCCAGTTCAGGCCGCCATCAGTGGAGCGGAACACGCCGCGGTTGGAGGAAAGATAGACGACCAGGTGGTTCGCCGGATCGACGATGACGATGTTGATGACCTGGCTGAAGAATTGGTTGGCGTTGCTCGGCGCGCTCGAGGGATATCCCGAACCGAGGCGCACCCAGCTAGCGCCGCTGTCGGTTGACTTGAACAGTCCGGCCGGCGGCTGTGTGGACTCGCCCGAGAACTGCGAGCCGTCGCGGTTGCTGGTGCCCACGTAGATGATGCTGGCGTCCACCGGATCGATGGCGATTCCGGCCGGCTCGCCGACGCCAAGCGAGGGCGCGCGGTCGAAGATCGGTGTCCAGGTCGTGCCGCCGTCCTTGGTCAGCCACACGCCGCCCCAGGCGGTGCCGATATAGATGATGTTGTTGTTGTTCGGGTGGACCGCGATCGCGGTGACCTGGCCATTGGCGCTGATCGCGCCCTGGTCGATCGGGCTTGGCCCGATCGGTGCCCATACTGTGCCGTTCAGGCTCATTGTCCGGGTTCTTTCCCGGGTGGATTGGGCTGCCCGGCGGGCGGCGCTGTTCCGCCCGCCGGGTCGCGGACTTCGGTATCCATCGACGGCCTGATAAACACGCCGGGTAACCGGTACCATTGCTCGCGGGCGAGGGCGTAGAGTTCCGGTGTTGGTGGCAGGCCACCGGCGAACCGGCGCCTTTCGATCTCGAGGTGCTCGCGGGGATTATCCCACTCTTCGCCTCCGTGCTGGTGCCCGCCGTATTGCTCATGCTGACGTTCGTCGTCGCCGCGGTCCTTGTCGCCTTCGTCTCTGCCACGGGAACCACCGCGCCTTGCTGGATTGGCCATCGCAACCTCCCTGTCGGGCGTCAGCGGTGAGTCTCGCTCTGGGAGCGGATCGAGCGCGGACGCAAAGCGGCTTATTGTTTGTCGTTAACTGCCGGACCGAACCGTCGCGCCGGGAAGCTTACCCGCTCACCGGGAACATGTAAAAACTTAAATGAAGACCGGGCGGGATGATGACAATCGCAAAACACGCGAAGCAAGCGGATATGGATTACCGGCAGCTTCGGTCAGAACGCGACTGCAATTACTCTGCATGATTTGCCGGTTTCGCAATTCCACTGGCTGCTGCCGACGAGACCGCGGCGGCAGCCTGGCGGAGCAGCCCGGGCGGACCAGGCGAACAATTCAGCTGCTGCCGCAGCGCGTTTGGCTTGCTCGCGCGCATAGGCAAGGATGCGCATTGCGAGGTCGAACCGGAAGGTCTGCGGGAGTATCCATGCCATGTCAGGGCGGAAACACATGACGATGAAGCATCGATCCTTGAAGCCAATTGTCGTTGCGGCGTTAGCGGCGGCGTTGCTGTGTGGCAGCGCGGCCCGATCCGCCATGGCGTCGCTGCAGTGGAACTGGAATTACAGCGGGGCGGGTGTGACTGCCTCCGGTGGCTTCGTCACCGACGCAACGCCCGATGCGAATGGCTTCTACCAGATCACTGGCATAACCGGCGCGGTGAATGGATCGGCAATCACTGCACTGCAAGCAACCGGCACAGCGATCCCGGGCAATGCAGGATTTCCCGTCGACAATCTGGTGCGCTCGACCGGGGTACAGTTGACCGGGCAGGGGTTTGGCTTCGCCGCAGCGAACGGCGAATATCACAACCCGTTCTTTTTCGATAACTATCAGGATTACATTTCCACCCCGCCCTATACCGATGGGGCAGGCGCGGAGCCCGTCGTCGAATTCCATGCCGCGCGCGTCGACGAACCGGGCGGCGCCGCTCTGCTCTCGGTTGGACTTTGCGTGCTGGCGGGCCTTTCGGTGGGCGGCGGCCGGCGCAGCAAAATGCCAGCAGCGGCAGATTGAACATCGCGTCGGCTCGACTGTCAGCCAAGCGAGCTAGGCGGTTTTAGCCAATTGGTCAGGTCTCCGGGCCTATGGTGAGCTCTGGAGGACGCGTTCGATCAACGCCGCGCCGCCGGCCGACAGTGGATAGCAATCGATGTCCGGCTTCATCGCCGAGCGCCCTGCACCTCGGAGAGCCACTAAGCAGGCGTGGATTGCGCGGAGTCCGTATGGCCCGTCGTCGTTCTTGGCGCCTCATGCGCAGAGTCGGCCGCGCGAGCGGAACGGACCTGTAGTGATTCCTTTAATATAAACCGGGCAAGCAGAGCAAATGGATCGTGCTTATGTTTCCATTGCGGCTAATGAGGTCATAACGACGAGCAGTGCAGAGCTCCTAGGTCGGCTCACTCAAAAACTCCCATTTGCAATTGATCTAAGGCAGCGGGCCGCCTGGGAATACCAGATTAGCCATCTGCGAACCCTGGCTACCGATCTGCCGTCGGCATATTTCTTCATGGAGTTCCTAATACCAAGGATGGGCCGACGAGCTGACTTGATCGTCGTCCAGGACGGTATAATCTTCGTAGTCGAATACAAGTCGGGCGACCAGAAGTTCGATCGTGCGGGCCTCAATCAGGTCTACGGCTATGGACTTGATCTGAAGCACTTCCATGAAACCAGCCACCACTGTCAAATCATACCCATCTTAGTCGCTGCTGAGGCAACGCGCGGCCTTGAGCTCGCAATTTCGTGGGATGACGATCGTCTTGCGCGTCCCTTGCGTGTCAACGCTCACGAGCTCGGGTCAGTGATCAAGGGGGCCTGCCGGACCTGGAAAACACACCCGATAGATCCGGCACAGTGGCTTGCCGGCCGTTACCGTCCGACACCTACAATTGTTGAGGCGGCTCAAGCTCTTTATCGTGGCCATAGTGTAGAGGAGATCTCCCGTTTCGAGGCGGGCGCGGTGAACCTCACCCGGACCTCCGACTATGTTGCCAGGTCAATCGAAATGGCAAAGTGCCAGAGAAGAAAGATCATCTGTTTCGTCACTGGCGTCCCCGGATCTGGGAAGACACTGGCCGGTCTCAATCTGGCCACCGCGCGTCAGCGTGCGCATAGCGATGAACATGCCGTCTTTCTTTCGGGAAATGGGCCATTGGTACTAGTCCTGCGTGAAGCTCTGGCGCTGGATGCGCTCGCAAGGGCACGTGAGGCCGGCAGGGCGGCGTCTAAAGTCCAGGAGGATCGTCACGCGTCGGCCTTCATCCAGAATATCCATCACTTCCGCGACGATGCGCTTGCATCCGACGCTGCGCCAAATGAGAAAGTCACTATCTTCGATGAAGCCCAGCGAGCTTGGGATGCCGAGCAGACTTCAAAGTTCATGCAGAAGAAGCGTGGGCAGATAGGCTTCTCAATGTCGGAGCCCGAATTCTTGCTCAGCGTCATGGATCGCCACATGGATTGGTGCGCGATTATTTGCTTGGTGGGTGCTGGTCAAGAAATCAATACGGGCGAGGCCGGCGTTGAGGAATGGCTGCGTGCGCTCGCGCGCGCTTTTCCCCATTGGCAGGTGTACTTACCCGAGTTGCTCGCGAGTGACTGTGGATTGCGAGACTTTAAGACCAGTCTCGACCTTCACCTGTCGACGTCGATCCGTTCATTCCGAGCCGAAAAGCTCTCGGACTTCGTCGGACACCTGATCGACGGAGACGCTGACGCAGCTGCCCATGTGTGCGGGGATTTGCCCAGCTATCCTTTGCTTATAACCAGAAATCTTGGGAACGCACGTAAGTGGTTACGCGAACGCAGGCGCGGGCATGAACGTGCAGGCCTACTGGCATCGTCAAATGCTGCGCGTTTGAAGCCCCACGGGATTTTCGTCAAAGCCAAGATTGAGCCAGAAAAATGGTTCTTGGCACCCTCCGACGACGTGCGATCTGCCGACGCCTTAGAAGACGCCGCCACTGAGTTCGACATTCAAGGACTTGAACTCGATTGGGCCTGCTTATGCTGGGACGCCAACTTTCGGCGTGCGGGTAGCGTATGGAAGGCGCTACGATTTAAAGGAACGCGATGGCAAGCGGTGAATGAGGCGAAACGGCGGGTATACGTGGCAAATTCGTATCGCGTGCTCCTGACCAGAGCCCGTCAGGGCCTGGTTGTGTTTGTGCCGGAAGGCGACATGGATGATGTAACTCGCCCGTCTGTTGCGTATGACGGTATTTACTGCTTTCTGCGGGCATGCGGCTTTCAGCCACTCGATGACTGATAAGCCCCGCATCAAATTCGAACCCGGGACGACGGATCACTGAATGATACGGGCTTCGCCTAGCCTACATTACCAAACGGGGCGACCTCGCGTCTCCCCTGGCGATTTACAGTATTTCCGCCCCATGGTGAGGACCCCCGTCAGATCGGCCCGATCCCAACCCGCGTGATCCGCCTCTTTTGCGGCTCCGTTGCCCTCGCCCGCGCGATTCCCCCTCGCATCCCGGCGCCAATCCCACTATGTGTGCGCCGCAACATCCTACAATCCAGGCACCCATGCAGATTCGCAACGTCGCGATCATCGCCCACGTCGATCACGGCAAGACCACGCTGGTCGACAAGCTCCTCGGCCAGTCCGGCTCGTTCCGCGACCACCAGGTGGTGGCCGAGCGGGCGCTGGACCGCAACGACCTGGAGCGTGAGCGCGGCATAACCATCCTGGCCAAGTGCACCTCGGTGGTCTGGCACGGCACCCGCATCAACATCGTCGACACCCCAGGCCATGCCGATTTCGGCGGCGAGGTAGAGCGCATCCTGAACATGGTGGACGGCGCCATCGTGCTGGTGGACGCCGCCGAGGGCGTGCTGCCGCAGACCAAGTTCGTGGTCGGCAAGGCGCTGGCGCGCGGCCTGCACCCCATCGTGGTGGTGAACAAGGTAGACCGCGGCGACGCCCGCCCCGACGAAGTGCATACCGAGGTATTTGACCTGTTCGCCGCGCTGGGCGCCGACGATGCGCAGCTCGATTTCCCGATGCTGTACGCCTCAGGCCGGCAGGGCTGGGCGGATACCACGCTGGACGGGCCGCGCAAGGACCTGTCGGCGCTGTTCGACCTGGTGGTGCGGCATGTGCCGGCCCCGGCGGTCGATCCAGACGCGCCGTTCGGCATGGTCGCCACCATCATGGAATACGACCCTTACCTCGGCCGCGTGCTGACCGGGCGGGTGGAGCAGGGGCGGGCGCGGCTCAACATGCCGGTGAAGGTGCTGCACGCCGATGGCACGACGGGCGAGACCGGGCGGATGACCAAGCTGCTGTCGTTCCGTGGCCTGGAGCGTGTGCCGGTCGAGGAAGCCGAGGCGGGCGACATCATCGCCATCGCGGGCCTGGCCGAGGCCACGGTGCCGGACACCATCGGCTCGCCGGAACTGGCGGCGCCGCTGCCGGCCATCCCGGTCGATCCGCCCACCCTGGCGATGACCTTCCGCATCAACGACGGCCCGCTGGCCGGGCGCGAGGGCAAGAAGGTGACCTCGCGGCAGATCCGCGAGCGGTTGTTCCGTGAGGCCGAGGGCAATGTCGCCATCAAGGTCACCGACAGCAACGAGACCGAGGCATTCGAGGTGGCCGGCCGCGGCGAACTACAGCTCGGCGTGCTGATCGAGCAGATGCGCCGCGAGGGTTTCGAACTCGCCATCGGCCGGCCGCGCGTGCTGACCCGCAGCAACCCCGAAACCGGCGCCCGCGAGGAGCCGATGGAGGAGGTGCTGGTCGATGTCGACGAACCGTATTCCGGCGTGGTGGTGGAGCAGCTGTCCCGCCGCAAGGGCGAGCTGCGCGACATGCGGCCATCCGGCGGCGGCAAGCTGCGGCTGACCTTCAGCATCCCGAGCCGCGGGCTCATCGGCTATCACGGCGAGTTCCTGACCGATACGCGCGGGACCGGCGTGATGAACCGGCTGTTCGCCGGCTACGGGCCGTGGAAGGGCACCATCGAGGGGCGGCGCAACGGCTCCTTGATCTCCACCGAGAACGGCGAGGCGGTGCACTACGCGCTGTTCTACATCCAGGAGCGCGGCACGCTGTTCGTGAACCCGGGCGACAAGGTCTATGTCGGCATGATCCTGGGCGAGAACGCCCGCGGCACCGACCTCGAAGTGAACCCGATCAAGGAAAAGAAGCTCACCAACATCCGCGCCGCCGGCAAGGATGACGCGATGCTGCTGATCCCGCCGCGGCGCATGAGCCTGGAGCAGGCGATCGCGTACATCGAGGACGATGAGCTGGTGGAGGTGACGCCGGGCGCGGTGCGGCTGCGCAAGCGCTATCTCGACCCGCATGAGCGCAAGCGGTTCGAGCGGCGGGCGGAAGCGGCGGTGGCGTAGCGGCCGCCAGCTCACCAGCGGCCATCAGGCCGCTGATGCATCCTGAGGTCGGCGCACGCGCCGCCTGACCGGTGTTACGCTTGCCGAGTTGCTGATTGGCAGCGGGCTCGGCAAATTGCGCCGTCCCAACAATGGAAGCCGGTCCATGCGAGCAAGACACCATTCCAGCCGGCGGCGCTGTCTCGCTCTGGCGCTGGCGATCACGGGCTGTGCGGGCCCGATGGGGACAATACATGCGGTGCCACCGCCACCGCCGCCGGTGACCGCGTTCGACGGCTCGTATCGCAGCGTGCTGCGCACCACGACGCCGGCGGCCGAGGGGCAGGTGTTCACGTGGTGCGATTCGCAGGGCCAGGCGGTGATCACGGTGGACCAGGGCAGGTTCACCTACGCGGTGCCGCACCCGAATGTGCCGGGCAACCCGACGCCGGTTTTCCAGGCGACGATGGCGGCGGACGGCACGTTCTCCGGCGACGTGATCAGCGGTTCGCTCACCGGCCATATCGCCGGCGCACGGCTCGATGGCGCCATCAGCGGAGCGGGATGCACCTATACGCTGAGCGCCAGCAAGATCTGACGGTGGCACTGCGCGGCGAACTCGGCTAGCAAGCGCCCCCATGTTTGGCCGACTTCTGCTGACTGCCGCACTGGGCGCACTGCTGACTGGCTGCGGTCCTAATTATTCGCCCAACACCTACAGCACCGATGCGGTGCAGCAGGCGAGCAAGGTGGATCAGGGCGTCATCGTGGGCGTGCGCCAGGTCGATATCAGCGCCACCGGCACCACCGGCGCGGTGGTTGGCGGCGCGGCCGGCGGCATTGCCGGCGCGCAGGTGGGCAGCGGTGCCGAGAAGGCGTTCACCACGCTGGGCAGCACTCTGGTGGGCGGCATTGCCGGCAGCGCCGCCGAGCATGCCATGAACGACACCTCGGCGTTCGAGTACATCATCCGCAAGCCGAACGGCGAGCTGGAGAGCGTGACGCAGAAGGACACCACGCCCCTGGCGCTTGGCCAGAAGGTGCTGGTGATCGCCGGCAAGCAGGCGCGCGTGGTGCCGGATTATACCGTGCCGGCCGAGGTGGGTGAGAAGGACAAGCCCGACCCGTCGAAGCAGGCCGCGGCGACCGCACCGCCGCCTGCTCCGGTCGCCGCGACGCCACTGGCGCCGCCGCTGGAGACGGGGCCCTAGGGCCGAGGGCCTTTCCCGCGCCTGCTGCACCCGGCGTTTTGACACGCCCGCCCGCCGCGCTACGCTGATCCCGCGGGCACGGCCCGTTTCGTTGGCAACGTAAAGGCCGTGCTAGCCGTTCGGCCGACAATTTGGGAGGAGTGCCCTATGGCAACACCACACCGTGGTGCCGGCTTCGGCCGTCTGCGTCTTCTGACATCCGCGATCGCGATCGCCGGCACGCTTGGCTATTTCACTGCGGCATCGGCGCAGACCGTGCGCGGTGTGACCGATACTGAAATCGTCATCGGCACGGTCACCGACCTGTCCGGTGTAACCGCTGTGCAGGGCGTCAACAATTCGGATGCCATCCGCATGGCGTTCGACCAGGCCAACGCCAAGGGCGGCGTGCATGGGCGCAAGATCAAGTACATCGTCGAGGACAGCCAGTACACCGTGCCGCGCGCCGTTCAGGCGATGAACAAGCTGCTCAACAGCGACAACATCTTCCTGGCGCTCGATGACGGCGGCACGCCGATGAACGACGCCAACATGCCGTCGCAGTTCGCCAAGAACGTGCCCAACGTGTTTCCGCTGACCTCGGCCCGCTCGATGTACGAGCCCTACAACAAGCTGAAATTCGCGCAGTTCGCGTCGTACTATGACCAGATGCGCTCCGCGGTGAAGTATTTCGCCGAGCAGCGCCATCGCTCGAAGTTCTGCGTGATGTATCAGGAGACCGATTTCGGTAAGGATGTGCTGGCGGGCGTGGTCGCGCAGACCGAGGCCATGGGCATGAAGGTCATCGCCACCACGGCGCACAAGCCCACCGATACCGACTTCAATGCGGCGATCGACAAGCTGAAGGATGCCGGCTGCGACGCCATCATGATGGGCACCATCGTGCGCGACACCAACATCATCATCCAGACCGCGCGCAAGCAGAACTGGAACGTCGATCTGGTGGGACAGTTCGCGGCCTATGACACCGCGGTGGCCACGCTGCCTGGCGGTGCCACCGAAGGCTATTTCTGCATGACCCCGGCGCTTTACGTCTATCCCGACGATCCGCGTCCCGAGGTGCAGGCGTTCGCCAAGGAATACAAGCAGCGCTACGGGCGTGATCCCAACTTCCACGGCGAGGTCGGCTACACCGCCGCCAATCTGGTCCTGCTGGCGCTGGACAAAGCAGGCAAGGACCTGACGGTGGACAGCTTCATCAAGGCGATGGAGAGCATCCACGAGTACACCGATATCTTCGGCTCGCAGTTGAGCTTCGGCCCCGAGCAGCACCATGGCTCGACCAAGTCGTTCCTCACGGTCGTGCACGAGGGCCGCTGGGTGCCGGTGGAGCAGCAGGCGCTCGCTTACTGAAGCCGTCTACCTACCCTCCTTCGCGCAGCGCGCGGGGGAGGGAATGGCGGGCGAAGCCCTTCTGGACCGCGAATGCATGGCGAGCAGGACTGGCCCGCACCGGCGCGAAGCTGCTGAAACTGAATTGTCACCTCACCCAGCATAGTGAGCCGTTGCAACCAGAAGGTGCGACTAGAAATGCTGGACAACCGCTCGCCATTCGCGCTGTCACTCGCGGACCTGCGTTCGCGCGCTCTGTACTACCGGCAGATGGCGAACACCGCGCCAGTGTCGATCCGCGCCAGGGATGAGCTGCTGAGGCTGGCCGAGGAATACGGGCGGCAGGCCAACAAGGCAGTCAACGAGGGCGCACGCCTCGTCGGGTCAACCGAAGACCGCGGCTGACCCCACGGGGGTCTGACGGACTCCGTTTCAGCAACCACAACCGGCCTTGCCGGTGTTACGGGCGGCCAGGGCCGATGGGCCTTGGCAACGCTTGATCCATGTCAATGCGCGTTGCGCCACATGAGCCTCAACTCCCGCCGTCGTCGCGCGGTGCGTGGTGCGCACTGCCGGCGCGGATGCAACGCGGGAGATGGAAATGTTGGACCAACCGCAGGTGATGACCTCGCAGCGGAGCCAGCTGCGCGCACGCTATGACAATTTCATCGGGGGCAAGTGGCAGGCGCCGGTGAAGGGCCGGTATTTTGCCGATGTCAGCCCGGTCAACAACATGAAGCTGTGCGACGTCGCACGTTCCGATGCCGAGGACGTCGAGCGCGCGCTGGATGCGGCGCATGCAGCGCGCGATGGCTGGGGCCGCACGGCGCCGGCGCAGCGGGCACGCCTGCTCAACAAGATCGCTGATCGGATCGAGGACAATCTCGAGCTGCTGGCCTATGCCGAGACGGTGGACAACGGCAAGCCGATACGCGAGACACGCGCGGCGGATGTGCCGCTGGCGGCGGATCACTTCCGCTACTTCGCCGGCTGTATTCGTGCCGAGGAAGGCACGCTGGGCGAACTCGACAACGACACCATCGCCTATCACTTCAAGGAACCGATGGGCGTGGTCGCGCAGATCATCCCGTGGAACTTCCCGCTGCTGATGGCGGCGTGGAAGCTGGCGCCGGCATTGGCCACCGGCAACTGCGTGGTGATCAAACCGGCATCGGACACGCCGCTGAGCCTCGCGGTGCTGATGGACCTCATCGGCGACATTCTGCCGCCGGGCGTGCTGAACGTGTTGAACGGGCACGGCTCGGAGGTCGGCGCGCCGCTGGCGTCCAGCCCGCGTATCGCCAAGGTCAGCTTCACCGGTGAAACCACCACCGGGCGGCAGATCATGCAGTACGCGGCGGAGAACCTGATCCCCAGCACGATGGAACTCGGCGGCAAGTCGCCGAACATCTTCATGGCCGACGTGATGGCCGAGGATGACGCCTTCCTCGACAAGGCGCTGGAAGGGTTTGCGCTGTTCGCCTTCAACAAGGGCGAAGTGTGCACCTGTCCTTCGCGCGCGCTGGTGCAGGAATCCATGTTCGACAGGTTCATGGAGAAAGCGGTGGCGCGGGTGGAGAAGATCCGCATGGGCGATCCGCTGGATGCCGCGACGATGATGGGGGCGCAGGCGTCGCGCGGGCAGTTGGAGAAGATCCTGGGCTATATCGATGTCGGCAAGCAGGAAGGTGCCAAACTCGCGACGGGTGGCGAACGCGCGCATCTCGGCGGCGAACTGGAGAACGGCTTCTATGTGAGGCCGACAGTGTTCGTCGGCCACAACAAGATGCGCATCTTCCAGGAAGAGATCTTCGGGCCGGTGCTGTCGGTCACCACGTTCAAGGATGTGGAGGACGCGATCCGTATCGGAAACGACACGATCTATGGACTGGGGGCCGGCGTGTGGTCGCGCAATGGCAGCGTGGCGTACCGTGTCGGGCGCGAGATCCAGGCCGGGCGCGTGTGGACCAACTGCTACCACATGTATCCGGCGCATGCGGCGTTCGGTGGCTACAAGCAATCGGGCTACGGCCGTGAGACCCACAAGATGATCATGGACCACTACCAGCAGACCAAGAACCTGCTGGTCAGCTACAGCCCGAACGCGCTTGGCTTCTTCTGATGTTGGGGCAGCGCCGCCTCGGGTGTTGATCACCGAGGCGGCCGCCCGGCTGGTGCGGCAGTTGCGGGAGCAATATGGCCCGTTGCTGTTTCACCAGTCGGGCGGCTGTTGCGAGGGCAGCGCGCCGATGTGCCTGCGCCGCAGCGGTTTCCGTGTCGGCTTGCGCGACGTGCTGCTGGGCGAGATCGAGGGCTGTCCGTTCTATGTCGGTGCGGCGCAGTATCCGTATTGGGCGGGTAGCCAGCTTACCATCGACGTGGTGCACGATGGCGGCGACAGCTTTTCGCTGGAAGCCGCGGATGGCGTGCGGTTCATCACCCGGTCGCGCGTGTTCAGCGATGCCGAGATGGATGCGGTGGAGGCCGCCGGGTAGGCTTTGTGCAGTGATATGAGCGTCGCCGTGCTAGGCGCATTGAACGATCACGCGCCATAGTGATGCACACGCTTCCAGGAGGAACCGCATGCGCATCAAGCTCCACCACCTGAATCTGTGCTCGAAGAATGTTGCCGGCATGGAGGATTTCTACCGCTCGGTGCTGGACCTGGAGCCCGAGCCGTCGCTGAACAGTTCGCGCGACACCACGCAGGGCTACTCGGCTCCGGTGGCCTTCGTCACCGACGGCCAGACCCAGGTGCACCTTGCCACACAGGACCTGGGCGTCGGGTTCCGCACCAATCATGTGATCAATCCGCTGGAGCGCGGCCACATCGCCTTCCGCACCGACGACATCGCCGCCTTCAGGCAGCGGCTTGAGGCGAAGAACATTCCGTATTCTGACTACGGTGCGTGGGCGATGAACGGCTGGTATCAGATCTTCTTCCATGATCCCGAGGGCAACGTCATCGAGGTGCACCAGGACATGAACACCTAGCCTGGCCGTTTGGCACGCGGATAAGCCGACCGCGTAGCCGTTCGCCGCCAGCGCCGCGGCGCTGCTATACCTCCCATGGGCCAAGCGGTTGCCACCCCGTCAGCTCGCTGATCACGGCAATGCCTTCTTCGATGATGGGTACGTTTTCCTTGGCGCGCAGACGGAAGCGATCGTTCGCCTCTTTGCGCAGCAGGGCAGCGCTTCTGCGAAATTTGTATGAATCGTCTTCCGCCACAGCCTCCAGCATCGAATTTGTCGCCGAACGCGCACGGTAGGTATCGGATGGATCAATACCGAGAGCCTTAACCGCCGCCTGCATTTTCTCGAACCTGGGTTGAACTTCGTCGAAAGCGGCGCCCCGCCGCTCCAGCGCGAGAAGCGCCGAGAACAACGGCATCTTCATAAGAGGTAGATTTGTGTCGAGCGGCTCCCACAGTCGCGATGCCATCATCGCATCGCATTGCGACAACCACATCTTGCAGAGATGTTCCTTTTCGCGCTGACTCATCCTGCCCAATCTGGCGAGCAAGTGGTTCACTTGCTTCTTCGCGTCTTCGGCCTTTTGCGGTGTGAAGTCCAGGATGGTGTAATAGCCAGGGAAATACCCTGGGCTGAGATCACCAACATCTGGCCACGCGAGCGACTCGTTGACCGTCCAAAAGTAAAAAACCCCAGTGCTCATCTTGAATTGCAGGTTGGGCGGCCTCTGCTTCTGTGCGTTCAGCACGTCGGTCTGCAACTGCCGCACCAGCTCGGCCGCCAGCCCCTTTTCGACGAGTTGCGCGACCTCGGAATCCGAGGTGGCAGCCGCTCCGCCGAGTTCCCGCCGGAAATACAATCGCGCCAGTTGTTCGAACACGAATGTCGGCCAGATTCCTGCCCCGTCCGAGTCCGTACGGCTGATGAAGTCGATCAACAATTTCGGGAACCCTGCCACCGCTTCATCGACGGCAAGCGCGAACGGTTCGGAGACAACGAGATCGGCCATTGCCCGCGCGAGCACCGGTGCCTCTGGGGGAGGTACCTCGGGATTGATCGCATGGTTGGCCGTGGGTTCGACAGCTTCTGCAAGCTTGCTGCCATGGTAGCGCTTATACATGAGCCCCGCCCAGTCGAAGATATCCTCCCACGGGATCTTGGCCATCGCCGTTCCGACGGTGCTTGCGTACGGCACCGGCGCCCCGGCCCACTGGATGAATTCGCCGGTATCACGGAGCGTTCTTGCAATCAGCGAGGGGAGCTTTCTGTCACCCGTTTCAGGCATGAACCGTTCCTCCGCTGCAAGGACGGCGCACAGTATAGGGTCAGCTATTACACGCGCCAATTGCACTTGTGTCGAGTTTATACCGGGTTGCTGGGTCCCGGGCTATTTGGCGAAAGGCAAACCGCACGTGCGGGTTGTGCGATGCATCAGCCACCGGTTGGTGGGAACTGTCGTCACTTTCTGTCGGGCGCCTTTTGGCTGCGATTGCCATCGTGGTAAATGCGATGAGTGCCAATCGTTTCTGCCGCGCGTCCGGGCCGCAACGACCCTTGCACCTGCGGCAGCGGGCGCAAGTACAAGCAATGCTGCGGCGGCACCGTCAAGGCAGATAGCAGCGCCGCCGCCGCGAGTGCCGGCGGCTCGGCCCAGGCTGCCGGATTAGCCGCGCAATCCGAGCGACTGGCGCGCTCCGGCGACGTTGGCCAGGCAGTTGCCGTGCTGCGTCGAGCCGCCGGCCTTCAGCCACAGGATGCCCAGTTGCATCGCCGCTTGGGCGAACTGCTGCTGCAGGCCGGCCGGGCCGGCGAAGCAGCCGAAGCCTTGCGGATTGCCACCATGCTGAACCCGAATGCAGCCGCCGCGCATCATGCGCTTGGTGTCGCGCATCACGCGATGGGTCAGACAGACCAGGCGATCGCCGCCTACCGCGGCGCTGTCGGGCTGTCGCCGCGGCTGGCCGATGCACACAGCCGGCTGGGCAATCTGCTGCACGCGGTTGGTGATCTTGCCGGCGCGCAGCACGCTTTCGAGCAGGCCGCCGCGTCGGCGCGCGGTACGACGCTCGGGCGCACCAACCACGCCAAGGCACTGATGCTGGCGCAGCGCCCGGCAGAGGCCGAGGTGGCGCTGCGCCAGGCCGCCGCGCTGGATCCGGCAGCTGCCGAGCTTCGGCGTCTGCTTGGAACGTTGCTGGCTGAAGGTGGCCGCTTCGATGAGGCAGTGGCGATGTTCGAAGCCTCGCTTGCGATCGACCAAACGCAGGTCGCGATCTACCACGATCTGGTTCACTGCAAGACGATAACGGATGCCGATGACACGCTGGTCGCACGCATGCGCGCCCGGTTGAACGCGCCGCTGAGCGAGGTGCAGCGGCTCAGGCTGAACTTCGCTCTCGGCAAGTGCTTCGACGATCGGCGCGATTACGCGGCCGCCATGCAGCATTTCGACGCGGCGAATGCGATCAGGCAGCGTCTGGTGCGCTTCGATCGCAGCGCGTTGCAGTCAAGGATCGACGCCATCATAGGCACATTCACCGCCGGCTTCGTGGCAAGCCACACGCGTCCTGGCCCGGCGGAGCCGCAACCGGTGTTGGTCATCGGCATGCCGCGCTCGGGGACGACATTGGTCGAGCAGATCCTGTCCAGCCACCCGGACGTTGGCGCTGGTGGCGAGCTGGACTTCTGGGGCAGGCATGGCGATGCGTGGTTGGCATCGGGCGGTGGCCCGTTGCCGGCCGAGCACGTCGCAGGACTGGCCGGCCAGTATCGCGCAGTGCTTTCGCGTGCGGCGCCGGGCAAGGCGTGTGTTGTGGACAAGATGCCGTTCAACTTCTTCTGGGCTGGGCTGATCCACATGGCGTTGCCGCATGCGACGTTCGTGCATTGCCGACGCCACCCGATCGACACCTGTCTGTCGATCTACTTCACCAACTTCTCGCAGCGGGCGGAGTTCGCGACACGCCGCGAGGATCTGGTGTTCTATTTCCGCCAATATGAACGGCTGATGGCGCACTGGCGCGCGGTGTTGCCGTCCGAGCGCTTGTTCGAGATCGATTACCACGCGCTGATTGCCGATCGGCTGCGATCCACGCAGGGGCTGCTGAGTGCCGCCGGCCTGCCGTGGGACGACGCCTGTATGCAGCCGGAGAGGAACCAGCGTGCTGTGCGAACCGCGACGGTATGGCAGGCGCGCCAGCCGGTGTACGCGACCTCGCTCGAGCGGTGGCGGCGGTATGAGCCCTGGCTTGGCGCACTGCGGGAGCTGGCGCCCTGAAAAGCGAAGGGCGGCACCCAGGGGATGCCGCCCAAACACAAGCCGAGTGAAAGAGCCTCGGTTCGATCAGCGCCGGCGGCGAGCTGCTGCCAAGCCGACGAGGCCGAAGCCGAGTACCGCCAAGGTTGCCGGCTCGGGGACTGGCCCGGCGACACCCGACGGCGGACCTTCAAGCGAGAAGAAAGTGCTGGCACCGTCGGCAAGACCGGCGCCGAAGGTCACGTCGCCCGATCGCTCGTCTGCGGCGATGTTGGCGAAGCCCACCGGAAGTGGTCCACCATAACCGTTAGCGGAGGGGCATCCAGCCGCGGAGAAGGTGCATATGCCGTCGCCGTCGAAGCCGAAGATTGGAGTGCCGCTGCCGGTTTGAGCAAGGTGAATGGAGGTGACGGTCGCGCCCGAACTATTGAGTATGCCTATGGAGGTATCCTCGGAGCCATCATAGGGCGGCTGGCCGGTGGCGGTGATCGTCAGTCCGCCGCCTGGGTTGATGACAATAACCACGCCGCAATCGCTTGAAGAGCCAACCGCGGGGCAGAGACCGGTCGGCACAGCGTGTGCCTCTGGCGCAGCGGCGAACGCCAGGCCCGCTACCATTGTCCCCGCCAATAAATACTTTGAGTAGCGCATGGGTTTCTCCCTCATGATCGTCGCTGTAGCGTTTCGACGTGAGAGAATTAAGCAACAAGCGTGCCAAATCGGCGGCCATTGAATCTGCACAGCTTTATGGTCCTTGCCGCCGTTTGGCAGCGGCCGATGTAAAATTCTCCGACAAGCCGCAGCAGAATCATTCATGACGGCGATGCCACCAATCATCGGCCGCAGCCGTCTGCCACTACGCTACCGGAGAGGCAGTGAGCAGGTGCAGCACCACCATCCACGGATAGCGGGTGTCGAGCACCGTGCCGTCCGGGCTTGCCAGCTTGCCGTCCGGCGTGACCGGGACGTGCTTCAGTGTCACCGCATCATCGACATTGCCGCCGACGACGCTGATCTGCTGTGGCACCGACGTGTCCACCACGATGTCGCAATGGCCGGGAAAGTGCCCGGCCGGCAAATCGTCGTAGGTGAGGTCGTGCGCGCTGGCGCGGCCGAGGCAGATCAGGTCGCCTGGTTGCGGCGCGTATGCTTCGGGCGCTGCTGCAGCGATCAGCCAGCCCGACGTCTGGTGCAGCGTCATCTGCTTGGCGAGGTCGATGTAGTCGGAATGGCTGGCGGAATACGGGAAGTGCGCGCCGGCGCCGGCAATGCGCATCACGTATGACACGAAGGCAGCGGACCACGCGTAAGTGCCGTCCTCGCTGGCGGGGAACTCGGCGCCGTGCGCGTCGTGCTTGCCGGTCCACGCTGACTCCGGCGCGCCGGCGTTCATCGCCAGCCACCAGTATTCGCCGACACGCTGCCACAGGCCGGCCTGACGCTCGGGCTTGTCCTGCGGCGTGGCGGGCCGGTAGCTGCCGGGCGGATTGTCATCCACCGGCGCGCCGAACAGGCGCCATTCGCGCAGCGCGATCGCCACCACGGCGCCACGCGAGAACGGCTCGGTACGGCACGCGGGCGAACGGCGGCACATGGGCATCGGGCGGGGTCTGCACGGCACACGCCGACAGGGCGAGCAGTGCGGCCGATGCCAGCAGATGCGGACGAAGGTATGTATATACGATTGTATATTTACAAACAGGCATGACAGACGGTGCCGGAAGCCGGTCGTGCAGCTTCATGCCGCGCTGCGTTCGGGGAACAGTCGGACCAGGCCCTCGGTGGAGGCGTCGCAGCGGCCGCGCTCGGTGATCAATCCGGTGACCAGGCGCGCCGGCGTGACGTCGAACGCCGGATTGGCCGCCGCGCTTTCCAGCGGCGTGACGCGCACCGTGGCGATGCTGCCATCCGCGGTGCGGCCGGTGATGTCGGTGACTTCCGCCTCGCCGCGCTGCTCGATCGGGATTTCCGCGACGCCGTCGCATACCGTCCAGTCGATGGTGGAGGACGGCAGTGCGACCCAGAACGGCACACCATTGTCGCGTGCCGCGAGCGCCTTCAGGTAGGTGCCGATCTTGTTGGCGACATCGCCGCGCCGCGTGGTACGGTCGGTACCGACGATGACCAGATCGACATCGCCATGCTGCATCAGATGACCGCCGGCATTGTCCGCCACGACTGTGTGCGCGACGCCGTGACGCCCGAGTTCCCACGCGGTGAGCGCGGCGCCCTGATTGCGCGGGCGCGTCTCGTCCACCCACACATGCAGATGGATGCCCGCATCATGCGCCTGATAGATCGGTGCCAGCGCGGTGCCCCAATCGACGGTGGCCAGCCAGCCGGCGTTGCAATGCGTCAGGATGTTCACCGGCTTGCCCGGTTGCACGGCCTGTTCGATCAGCGGCAGGCCATGGCGGCCGATGGCTTCGTTCTGCGCCACGTCCTCGTCGGCGATCGCAGCGGCTTCCGCGTAGGCGGCCTGGGCGCGTTCGGCGGCGGTGGTGTTGCGCAGGCGCGTCAGCATGCGGTCCAGCGCCCAGCGCAAGTTGATCGCGGTTGGACGCGTCGCGGCCAGCAACGCGGCATCGCGTTCCATCGCCGCCGAGGACGGATCCTCGCGCAACGCGAGACACAAACCGTATGCGGCGGCGGCACCGATCAGCGGTGCGCCGCGCACCTGCATCGAGCGGATGGCGTGCGCCGCCTGCGCCACGGTGGTGAGGCGCAGGATGTCAAGCGACCAGGGCAGCTTTGTCTGGTCGATGATGTGCACCGACCATCCATCGTCGCGATCGACCCAGATGGTGCGATAGGGAACGCCGTCGATACGCACGGAGTCAGATCCTCTGATTGAGCGTGCAGACCAGGGTGAACAGCCGGCGCGCGGTGGCGAAATCGATTGCGATCTTGCCGTCGAGACGTTCGCGCATCAGCGTGGCACCTTCGTCGTGCAGGCCCTTGCGGCCCATGTCGATCGCCTGGATGCGATCCGAGCGGCCTTCTTCCACTGCCTTGATGTGGCTGTCCACCAGAAGCTGATAGTCCTTCACCAGACGGCGGAACGGACCCAAAGCCAGGCCGATGATGGTGACCGGCGCGTCGCTGTGGGCACGCACGTCGAACACCAGGCGGCCGCCTTGCACCGAAAGATGCAGGACGAACGGACCGTGCGACGGCGATGCGGCCTTCACCGCCAGCGGGGTGAACTGGTTGCCGACGGCGACCAGGTCCTTCACTGCCTGGGCACGATCCGCTTCGACTGACGCTGGCAGCGAAGAGGGGATGTCGCCCTCCAGCACGACCCGGGTCAGCCGGTTCATCCGATCTCGGCGTCGGGCTTCAGCATGTTGAAGCACAGCATGACGCCGACGATGGCGCCCTTGATCGGGCGGATGAGACCGACCGAGAGGATCACCGTCAACGGCAGAAAGATCACCGACAGCAGCCAAGTTGGTGGATCATCGTATTTCTGCATCAGCAGCATCGCGGGGATCACGATGTGGCCGACGATGAGGATGGTGAAATAGGGCGGGGCATCGTCGGCGCGCGCCAGGCCCAGCGGGGCATGGCAGTGCTCGCATTCCGCCGCGACGCGCAGGAAGCCATCGAAGATGCGGCCGACGCCGCAGGCGGGGCAACGTCCGGCAAAGCCGCGCGCCATGCATGTCGCGAGCGACGGCACCGGCCAGGGCGGCTTCGGCGTCGAGCGGTCGGGCTGCCAGCGGACGGGTTCCATCATCGGGTCCTTACAGGTCGTGTCTCATATCGGTCTGCTTGATCGCCCAGACCAGAGAGCGGAAAGTATCTGCATGGCACGTATTCTGGTGGTCAACCCCAACTGTTCGACGGCCTGCTCGGACGGCATCGCGGCGGCGCTGGCGCCGTTCCGTCTTCCGGGTGCGCCGGTGTTCGAGGTGGTGACGTTACGCGAAGGCCCGCCGGCGATCTACGACTGGCGCGACTGGCATTCCGTGGTGGAACCGCTGTGCCGGTTGGTGGAGCGCGATGCGGCGGACGCATATGTCATTGCCTGCGCGTCTGATCCGGGCATCGAGGCGGTGCGCGCGGCGACGCCGCGTCCGGTGTTCGGTGTGTTCCGCTGTGCGGTTGCCGCGGCGGTGGTGCGTGCCGAACGGTTCGGCGTGGTGGCGATCGTGGATGCATCGAAGGCGCGGCACCTGGCGGGGCTGCGGGCGATGGGGCTGGAGGCGCGGCTGGCGGCCGAGGTGGCGCTGAATGTGTCGATGGATACGCTGCTTGATCCGCAGGCGGCGCGGGTGCGGCTGATCGACGCGGCGCGCGCGTGTGTTGCGGCCGGGGCTGGGACGGTGATCCTGGGATGCACCGGCATGGCGCATCATCGTGCCGCGGTGGAGGACGCCGCCGGTGTGCCGGTGATCGAGCCGTGCCAGGCCGCGGCCGGCGTCGTGCTGGGGTCGATGGGGTAGCCCCGCTGCATTGCATCGGCTGCTCGCACAGGCAGGGGCCTGAGCTGCAGCAAGTGAGCTAGAATGTGAGGCCTTGGTACAGCTCGGAGAGCGGCAGGCGAATGTCGATGCCTGGAAGGACCAGTTCACCCGCGGTGTGAGCGGACGCGGTCCAAGGCGCGCCAGGCTCGCGTTGGAACAATGTTGCGGCCACCGCTGTCTGCTCCAGCAGCACGTAGGCGCGCAGCGACGGCACCTCTGTGTAGTCGATCAGCTTCTCCACGCGGTCCGTGTTTGCGGTGTCGTCGGACAACACCTCAAAGATCGCGATGGCGTCGGCCAGCGTTCGGATCGTCTGATCGAGCGGGCCGGCACAGACAACAACGTCCGGATAGCGGATGCGCGTGCCGGCGCGGAGGCGCATTTCCTGGCCGATGCGAAAGGGCCGGTCTGCCAACAGTTGGCCGAGATGGCGACGGAGATTGAATACGACATCCTGGTGCGCGAAGCGGCCACCGGTCATCGGGATGACGCGCTGTCCGTCGAATTCGTATTTGGCTTCCTGCTGTTCGTCCCAGGCGAGAAAGCTTTCAGTGGTCCAAGGCCGGTCAAGCACGGTGTCCATGACGGACATCATAGCGAAATCCAGCGGGCAAGGTAGGACCTAGGCTTCCAGGTCAAGCTTGTGCGGTTGCGTTTCCACCATATCGTCGTCTGATGGTGGTTTGCGCGGGCGACGCGGCGGGCGGTTGTCCTTGTCGAGCCGATCGTGCGGCTCGACAGGCGGGTGCGCCTCGGCAGGCGCGATGGCACCGATGTCTTTCATCGGGTTCTCCTTGCACGCGTGCGCATACAAACTGACGCGGCAGGGTTTCCAGAAGGTAAATGCGACGCCCCTTCGCAACCTCTCCCGCTGCGCGGAAGAGGGGTCAGTTCACTGGCCGGCGCGCCACTGCTCGGGTTCGACGGCGCCGACCTGCTGGGTGATCCGCTGGTACGCTTCGGGGCGGCGGTGCTTGTCGAAGGCAAAGATCGTGGTGCGGCCCAGTGTGCACATGTCCAGATTGCAGTCGGCGGCGATCAGCTCGTCGTCCCAGCTTGCCGCCATGGCGATGATTTCGCCTTGCGGGTTGACGATGATCGAATGGCCGAACAGCTCGCAGCCGTCCTCGGTGCCGGCTTTCGCGGTGGCGACGGCGAAGCAGGCGTTCTGATAGCAACCGGCCTGTATCGACAGATGCGAGTGGAAGACGCGCAGATGATGTGCCTCGAAACCGCCGGCCTCCATGTTGAGGCTCGGCGTGTTGTAGCCCAATAGCACCAGCTCGACGCTTTGCAGGCCCAGCACGCGCCATGCCTCGGGCCATCGCCTGTCGTTGCAGATCATCATGCCCATGTTGATCCCATCGAGCCCGCCCATCGGCGCGCGGATGACAGGAAATCCGAGATTGCCGACTTCGAAGTAGCGCTTCTCCAGGTGCTGCACCTTGCGCTTCGGATTGAACTCGGCGTGGCCGGGCAAATGCACCTTGCGATACTTGAGCAGGATGTCGCCGTCCGGGTTGACCAGGATCGCGGTGTTGTAGCGGTGCTTGTCGGCGGTGAGTTCGGCGTAGCCGAGATGGAAGCCGATACCGTATTTGCGCGCGGCGGCGAACAGCGGCGCGGTCTCGTTCGAGGGCATCGCGGTTTCGAACCAGTGGTCCGCCGCGGCAATGTCCTCGTGGTAGTGGCGTGGAAAGAACGTGGTCAGTGCCAGCTCGGGGAACACCACGAGTTCGACGCCGCGTTTGTGCGCGCGCTCCATCAGGCGCACCATGCGATCGATCGAGACCGAGCGTGGTTCGGCCATCTGGATCGGTCCCAATTGGGCGGCGGCAACCGTGATGCTGCGGCTCATCGTGATCTCCCGGGTTCGCGCGGGCCAGTTCATGGTGCGGCGCGAGCGGCGTCAACCTGTGAGGACATCAGCCATGCGCAGCCAGACCGAGAGAGCCATCGCATTCCGCGCGCTGCATGAACGGCCGGGCGCGTTCATCATCCCCAATCCATGGGATGCCGGCACGGCTAAGCTGCTTGCCGCGGCGGGCTTCGAGGCGCTGGCCACCACGAGCCTTGGCGTCGCCAACATGCTCGGCCGCGCCGACAGCGTGGTGACGCGCGCCGAGGTGATCGAGAATTGCCGCATCATCGCGGCGGCGACCGATCTGCCGGTGAACGCCGATCTGGAGAACTGCTTCGCGCATCCGCCGGCGGAAGCGGCCGAGACAATACGTCTGGCGAGCGAGGCCGGCATGGTTGGCGGATCGATCGAGGATTATTCCGGCGATGCCGGCAAGCCGATTTACGATTTCGATCTCGCAGTGGCACGGGTGCGTGCCGCGGCCGAGGTCGCGCACGGTCTGCCGACGCCGTTCATGCTGACCGCGCGCGCGGAGAACCTGCTGCATGGGCCGCATGATCTGGCCGAATTGATCCGGCGTTTGCAGGCGTACGAGGCGGCCGGTGCGGATGTGCTGTACGCGCCGGGGTTGCGCAATCTGGACGAGGTGCGTCAGGTGGTGAGCGCGGTGCGCCGGCCATTCAATGTGGTGACCGGCTGGCTCGATCCCAACATCACCGCCGCGCAGCTCGCCGAGGCCGGCGCCAAGCGGATCAGTGTCGGTGGCGCGTTGTCGCGGCTGGCAATGGCGCGATTTGTCGAAGCAGCGCGCGCGATGCTGCAGGACGGCTCGTTCGCGTTCATGCGCGATATGATGCCGGTCGCGGACATGCGGCGGATGTTCGGCGAGGGTGGGAGCCGGTAGCAAGCAAGCCGCTGTTCCGACGCTGCCGATATTGCCGCGGCATGCCGCATCCGCTACCCCGGACGCATGACGTTCGCCTCTAAGAACTTCGTTTTCTTATTCTTTCCGCTCTTCCTGCTCTGCTATTTGTGGCTCCGCGACATCCGCACCAAGAACATCGTCTTCATCGTCTTTTCGCTGATCTTCTATTCCGCCTCAAAGCCGATCGACCTTGTGGTGCTGCTGGCCTCGATCGGTGGCAATTTCCGTCTGGCGATCGCGATCGACTCGGCGGACGGCGACCGCCGCAAACGCCTGCTCGGTTACGGCGTGACGGGCAATCTGCTCATCCTGGCAATCTTCAAATACACCGGCTTCCTGGTGGAGAACGTCGACGCGTTGCTGGGGCTCGCGCTGACGCCGCCACGCATCCCGCTGCCGCTCGGCATCTCCTTCTTTACGTTCCACGCGATCTCCTACATCGCCGACGTCGCCAAGCGCCGTGTCGCGGCCAATCGCCGCTTCGACGAGTTCATGCTGTATATGTCGATGTTCCCGCAGCTCGTGGCGGGTCCGATCGTCCGCTATTCCACTGTCGCGCGGCAGTTGCATGCGCGGCACACGACGATGGGCCGGTTCTCCGCCGGCATGCGCATCTTCGTCATCGGCCTGGCATGGAAGGTGTTGCTGGCGGACCAGATCGCGCCAATCGCCGACGCGGCATTCGACCAGGTCGGCACGCCCGGGCTCATCGAGGCCTGGCTCGGCGTCTACGCCTACGCGATGCAGATCTATTTCGACTTCGGCGGCTATTCCGCCATGGCCGTCGGCATCGGCGTGATGGTTGGCTTCACGCTGCCGCGCAACTTCCGCATTCCCTATGCATCGACCAGCATCACCGCATTCTGGCGGCGCTGGCACATGAGCCTGTCGGCCTGGTTGCGCGATTACGTCTACATTCCGCTCGGCGGCAATCGCGGATCGCCGGCACGTACCTATGCCAATCTGTGGACCGTGTTCCTGCTCTGCGGCCTGTGGCACGGCGCGAGCTGGACCTATGTCATCTGGGGCGCGCATCACGGCCTGTTCCTGGTGCTCGAACGCGCCGGTCTCGGCCGATGGCTGCGCCGGCTGCCGACGCCGGCCGCGCATCTCTACACGCTGATCGTGGTGTTCCTCGGCTGGGTGTGGTTCCGCGCCAAGGATTTCTCCCGAGCCGGTGCGATGTTCGAGGGACTGGCCGGATTGCGCGGCTGGGGCACGCTGACAACGCACACCGATGTGTCGCTTACGCCTGTCGCGATGACCGCGCTGGTCATCGCGGGGCTGCTGGGGCTTTGGAAATGGCGGCTGCCGCGGCTGTGGCGCGAGGACAGCATGGCGCTGGCCTTCGCCGACAACGCGTTCGTTCTGACGCTGCTCGCTCTCAGCATCGTGGTGGCCGGATCGAGCGACTACAGCCCCTTCCTTTACTACCGGTTCTGAACGATGCCACTGCTACGCGCGCATCGCCGCCGGCTCGGTGCCATCATCATGGCGGTGCTGGTGCTGTTGCTGGCCGGGGCGCTGATGCCCGATCCGATGGGCAGCCGAAGTCCCGAAAGCGCCGCACGCATGAACTGGCGGAAGATCTTCTTCGACCGGTTCGCCTACGCGCGCAGCATGCCGTTCCTGCATGGCTTTATGCTCTACGCACTCGGCACGTCGAGCGATCCGCGCGTGTTCATCGGCCGGCACCAGCAGCTTTACTACAACGCCGAGGATATGGTCGGGCAATCCGCCGGCACGATCTATCGCGCGGACCAGGTGCGGCATTTCGTCGACGCAGCGGATGCCCTGCGCCGTGCGCTCGCGCCGGGTGGCGCGCGTCTGCTGGTGCTGCTGCCGCCAAGCGCTCAGTCGATCACGACCGACAATCTGCCGGCGTGGTGGCACATCAGTGGCCCACTCGAATACGACCTCGCGCTGCGCGAGCTGCATGAACGTGGCATCGCCACGATCGACCTGAAGGCGGCGTTCAACGCCAGGCCGGATGCCGGTGGCCTGTATCGCCGCACAGACGCGCATTGGCGTTGGAATGCCGCTTTGCTCGCGTTCGATCTCACGATGCATGCAATCGGGCACGCGGACTGGTCGCTGGATGCGGCCAGCGCATTGACGCCGCTGCGGCCGGCGGCGGCCGGCGATCTCGCGCGGCTCATCGGCTTGCAGGACTATCTGACCGATCAGGACTACGGGCCGTCGCTTGCCGCGAGTACCGGCTGGGCCTCGATCGATGCGTTGCGGTCACCGCCCTATATCGGCGCCTTTGTCCCCTACGCATCCGGGCGCCGGCAGGACGGCGAGCGCCTGCTGGTACTGGGCGACAGTTTCACCTATTTGTATTGGCGCGAGTTCCTGCTGCACACCGGTGCCGCGCGGATCGGCTGGTTGCATCACGCATACTGCGATTTCGACTATGCCGACGTGGTGCGGTTCCGGCCGACATGGGTCATCCTGGCGCCGACGGAGCGCGAAGTGCCTTGTCCGCAGGATCACTGGCCGCGCGGTTTGCCGAAGTGAGAAGCTGCTATTCGGCGGGGACCCAGATCAGCAGCGGCTCGATGCTCACGCGGACTTCCTGCCGCTGGCGATCATCCGAGAGCTGGCTGGAATAGTGGACTGATCCGGGAACGGTGGTGTCGGGCGGCAGCTCATTGCGCTTGACGTCGAGCATCGCCTCGCAGACGAAGCGAAACGCCGCATAACCACCGGCGTGGGTCTGGATGTTCTGGATGGCGGTGTCCGCCGGCAGATGGAAATGCTCGGTGAGGCTCTGGTGCACCAGCGCGAGCGTGCGCTGATCGGTGCAATCTGGTGGCACGATGTTGTAGCGCATCCAGGCGACGACACCGGCGCCGAAGGCCAGGATCGCCAGCGTGATGAGAGCCAGCGCGAGCCGCAGCATCGGCCGTGTGCGCGGCCGATGGTAGGGACTTATCGCGATGGACGGCGAACGCATTGTCCGCTTCCCGGTTTCGCCAGCACGGCGGTGCCATCCCAGATCTGCTGGCCCCTCAGCCATGTGGCGGCGACTCGCGCGTGCATCTTGCGGCCGTGATACGGCGACCAGCACATCTCCGGCCGATCCTGGATGATCGCTTCGTCGAATGTGAAGTCGCCGCGCTCCAGCACGCAGATATCGGCATCCGAGCCGATACGGATCGCGCCCTTCTTCGGCCACAGCCCGTGCATCTGTGCGCTGCGTTCGGCGCAATAGGTCGCCATGAGCGTGGGGGAGAGACCGCGTTCGATCAGCAGCGAGTACATCAGCGGCGCGAAGCTCTGCAGCCCGGGTAGGCCGGCGCTGTTGGCGAAGATGTCGGCGTGAGTTTTACGTTCGAGCGGCCAGGGTGCGTGGTCGGTGGAGACATAGGCGATCTTGCCGGCGACCAGAGCCTGCCACATTCGCTCGACCTCGGCGGCGGTGCGGAACGGCGGATTGCATTTGCCTCTGCCGCCGAGTCGGACGATGTCGTCCTCGGTCATGCAGAGATACTGGATGCAGGCCTCACCCGTGGTGGTCGCGCCACTGTTGCGGAATGTTTCCGCCAGCTCGAAGCCGCGCGCCAACGATGAATGCGCGATGTGCACGTGCGCGCCGGTCTCCAGCGCCATTTCGAATATTTCCAGATCCGCCATCGTCTCGGCGAGCGGCGGACGGGTGCGGCAATGCATGATCGCATCGGTGCGTCCCGCCGCGCGTGCCTGCGCGGTGAGCATCTCGACCAGCTCCTGGTCCTCATTGTGGATGGCACAGGGTAGGCCGGTCTTGGCGATCTCGCGGAACGCGGCAAGCATGGTCGGATGGTCGATGCGCGGGAAGCGTACGGCGTCGTATTCATAGGTGGAGAGCTTGAATGCCGAGATGCCGGCAGCGGCCAATGCCGGAATGGCATCGACGCCGCCGGTCTTGGTGATGGTGCCGTACAACGCCATGTCGACATGTGCCGTGCGTTCCACCCAGCCGATCTTGTCGGCGAGGATCGCGGCGTCGGTTACCGGATGCGGCACGTCGTATGGCATATCGACACAGGTGGTCACGCCACCGGCCGCCGCGCTCTTTGTCGCGCTCTCGATGCCGGGCCAGCCAGTGGACGAAGAGGTGTGCATGTGGCCATCGACCAGTCCCGGCAGCAGCAGCTTGCCGCTGTAGTCGATGACCTCATGTGCCGGCGGCGTGGCGCCTTCGCCGATAGCAGCAATGATCTCGCCGCGCACGCCGACATAGCCGTGCGGGATGATGCTGTCGCTGGTGACCACGTCGCCGATGATCACCCGATCGAATGGAGCTGACACTATATATAAGTGTCCCTGGCACTGAGTTGCGGTGCAATGCGCCAGACCTTACGAAGGATCGCAGCCGGACGCCAGCGGTCCGGACCCAGCGGAGGAAACGCATGATCCTGCATGACGTGAGGGTGCACCCATCGAAGGCCAACCTGAAGCGCGAGGACCAGTTTGCCTGGAAGATCGCCATGGTCGCCGCCGACAAGGTGCCGGTGGAGAAAGATGTCGCGGCGATGATCGTCAACCGCGTCATCGACAACGCCGCGGTTGCGATCGGTGCGATCAACCGCCGTCCGGTGGTCACCGCGCGCGACATGGCGCTGGGGCATCCGCACAAGAATGCGGCGACGGTGTTCGGTGTGGCGGCGGGCAAGCGCGTCAGTCCGGAATGGGCCGCGTGGGCGAACGGCACCGCGGTGCGCGAGCTGGACATGCACGACACCTTCCTGGCGCAGGATTATTCGCATCCTGGCGACAACATCCCGCCGATACTCGCGGTGGCGCAGACGATGGGGAAGTCGGGGCGCGACCTGATCCGCGGCGTTGCGACGGGATACGAGATCCATATCGACCTGGTGCGCGCGATCAGCCTGCACAAGCACAAGATCGACCACATCAATCATCTCTGCCCCGCTCAGGCGGCAGGCATCGGCACGCTGCTGAACCTGAAGCCGGAAATCATCTACCAGGCGGTGCAGCAAGCGGTGCATGTCAGCGTGACCACGCGGCAATCACGCAAAGGCGAGATCAGCTCGTGGAAGGCGTATGCGCCGGCGCATTCCGGCAAGCTCGCGGTGGAGGCGGTGGATCGCGTGATGCGCGGCGAAGGTGCGCCGTCACCGATCTACGAAGGCGAGGACTCGGTGATCGCGTGGGTGCTCGATGGACCGGAGGCGCATTATGAGGTGCCGTTGCCGGCAGCGGGCGAAGCGAAGCGCGCGATCCTCGACAGCTTCACCAAGCAGCACAGCGCGGAGTACCAATCGCAGGCGCTGATCGACCTGGCGTTCCGCATGCGTTCGCAAATTCGCGATGTGGAGCAGGTGGAGAAGATCATCATCCACACCAGCCATCACACGCACGCGGTCATCGGCACGGGTGCCAACGATCCGCAGAAGATGGACCCGAAGGCGAGCCGCGAGACGCTCGATCATTCGATCATGTACATCTTCGCGGTGGCGCTGCAGGACGGGCGCTGGCACCACGTGAACAGCTATGCGCCGCGCCGGGCGGGCCGCGCCGACACGGTGAAGCTGTGGCACAAGATCGTGACGCGCGAGGATCCTGAGTGGGAGCGGCGTTATCTCTCGACCGATCCGGCCGAGCAGGCATTTGGCGGACGCGTCGAGATCCTGCTGCGCGATGGCAGCCGTGTGGTCGATGAGATGGCGGTAGCGAACGCGCATCCGCTGGGTGCGAAGCCGTTCGGGCGCGAGGATTACATCCGCAAGTTCCAACAGATGAGCGAAGGGGTGATCTCGGCGCGCGAGTCGAACCGCTTCCTGGAAGCCGCGCAGTCACTGCCGCAATTGAAGGCGGGCGAGCTGCACACGCTGAATGTGGCGCTGCCTGCCGGAGCATTGGCGGTGGGCAAGCCGGGGATATTCTGAATCAACACGTCCTCTCCCGTGAAGCGGGGGAGGGAAGGAGGGGGTATTGCGACACACCCTGCACCCCCTCTCTACCCTCCCGCTTCGCGGGAGAGGGTGAATCACGCAAGGAGCAACACCATGAGCGACACAGCCGCACTTCCCAACCGGGCGAAGAAGGGCGTCGGCCTGTCCGGCGTCACCGCGGGCAACACCGCGCTGTGTACCGTCGGGCGCACCGGCAATGACCTGCACTATCGCGGCTACGACATCCTCGATGTCGCCGAGGCCTGCGAGTTCGAGGAGATCGCCTACCTGATCGTGCATGGCGCGTTGCCGACACGCGCCGAGCTGGCCGGCTACAAGGCGAAGCTGCGCTCGCTGCGCGGACTGCCGCAGGCGGTGAAGCAGACGCTGGAAGCGTTGCCGGCGGCCTCGCATCCGATGGATGTGATGCGCACCGCGGTCTCCGCGCTGGGCTGCGCACTGCCGGAAAAAGATGACCAGAACCAGCCTGGTGCGCGCGACATCGTCGATCGGCTGATGGCGTGCCTGGGTTCTGCGCTGCTCTACTGGTTCCACTTTGCGCACAACGGCAAGCGGATCGACGTTGAGACCGACGACGACAGTATCGGCGGGCATTTCCTGCACCTGCTGCATGGCAAGCCGCCGTCCGAGATGTTCGTGCGCGCCATGCATACCTCGCTCATTCTCTACGCCGAGCACGAGTTCAACGCCTCGACATTCACCTGCCGCGTGGTGGCGGGCACCGGTGCCGACATGTATTCGGCTATCACGGCGGGCATCGGCGCGCTGCGCGGACCCAAGCATGGCGGGGCGAACGAGGTCTCGTTCGAGATCCAGAGCCGCTATGCGACGCCGGATGAGGCGGAGGCGGATATCCGCAAGCGGGTGGGCAACCGCGAGGTGATCATCGGCTTCGGCCACGCCGTCTATACGATCGCCGATCCGCGCAACAAGGTGATCAAGGAGGTCGCGCAGCGGCTGTCGCAGGCGGCGGGGTCGATGAAGCTGTTCAACATCGCCGACAGGATCGAGGCGACGATGTCGGACGCCAAGAAGATGTTCGCCAATCTCGATTGGTTCAGCGCGATTTCCTACCACATGCTTGGCGTTCCGACGGCGATGTTCACGCCGCTGTTCGTGATCGCACGCACATCGGGATGGGGCGCGCATGTCATCGAGCAGCGCATCGACAACAAGCTGATCCGACCGACAGCGAACTACGTTGGACCTGAAAACGTGCCGTTCGTACCGATCGACAAGCGCATCTGAGCGAGTCGCATTCACTCAATCAACCGCCGCAATAGCGATGTCGCGGCGGTTTTGTGTGACATCATTGCATCGCATATTGACTCACGCGCAGTTTTTTTGCTTTGCGCGTGGCAATTCCGTTGCTTTTTGTTGACAGGCCACGGTGTGGAACTGTTAAGCGCAATCGGTGCGTATGCATTCGATTCGAAAGACTCGCCTGCAGCACGCACGAAAACAGAAGGACGGTCCATTGACCGCAGCCTCGTCTGACGCGGGATCGCAGAGCCGACGCAGAGAATGGTGCCACGCAGCGCCAGGTCGCCTCATCACGCTATCGGACATGTGCGGCACTGGCGCGCGTGGCGCGGTCACGCTGGAGCGCCGCCCCGATGAAGCTGGTCCTGTCAGCGCCCTGTGCATGACAGCAACCAGCGCCACCAGAAGGAGTTCTACCTAGTGAGCAACGAAGAGACCCCTACACTCGAGCAGCCACGCGCGCAGGCGCTGGCGATGCGCGCTGCCGGAAAGAAGAAGGCGGCGAAGAAGAAGGCTGGCCGCAAGGCTGCGCCGAAGAAGAAGGCTGCGGCGAAGAAGGTCGGCGGTCGCAAGAAGGCAGCTGGTCGCAAGAAGACTGCGGCGAAGAAGGCTGGCCGGAAGGCAGCACCGAAGAAGAAGGCAGCTGCGAAGAAGGGCGGCGGACGCAAGAAGGGCGCTGGCCGGAAGAAGGGCGGCGGCCGCAAGAAAGCGGCTGCAGCAGCGGCTCCGGCAATGCAATCCATGCCGTCCAACGGCTCGGATTCGATGTCCTGACACCGCGATTAACCCGGCTTCTGTTGCCGGGGGGATAAATCAAGGGCGCCATCTGGCGCCCTTTTTCTTTGCGACCTAGGCGAACGTCGTCAGCAGATCGTTGACCTGCGGCGCGGTCAGCAGACGCGGTGTGGTGCCGCGCAGCAGCAGATACAGCTTCGCTGCTTCCTCGAGTTCTTCCGCCGCATAGACCGCATCGATCAGCGTCTTGCCGGATACCACCGGGCCATGATTGGCCAGCAGCACGGCACGCGCATCATGTGCCGCGGCGTGGATTGCCGGCTCCATCGCGGCGTCCCCGGGGCGATAATACTCGACGATTGGCATGCTGCGGCCGACACGCATGACGAAGTAGGGCGTCAGCGGTGGGATCGGATTGGCATGATCGACATCGGGCAGACAGGCGACCGCGGTCGCCATGGTGGAGTGAAGATGCACCACCGCACCGGCATCGGAGCGCGCGCGATAGAACGCGCGATGCATGAACACCTCCTTCGATGGCTTGTCGCCATCGACGTGGCGGAAGTCGGCATCGAGGCGCGACAGCCGCGCAGAATCCAATCTGCCGAGGCTCGAATTGGTCGGCGTGATCAGATAGCCGCTCTCCAGCCGCACGCTGATATTGCCGGCGCTGCCGACGGAAAAGCCGCGCGCGAACAGGCTGGCGGCGAGATCGACGAGCAGGCGGCGGGTATCTCGATTCGGTCATGCCAGCACCTCGAAGGCCCGGGTGAAGAAATCGCGGCCGCCGAAGTTGCCCGACTTCAATGCCATCATCAGCGGCGTGGTGCCGCCTTCGGCATAGGTCCACGGCACGCCCGGATCGATCTCGGCGCCGATACGCAGGCTGTGCACGTTGAGGCGCGATACCGCCGCACCAGCGGTTTCTCCGCCGGCGACGATCATGCGGCGCACACCGCGCGCGACCAGATCCTCGGCGATCTGCGCCAGCGTTTGCTCGATCAATGCACCGGCGGCGTCGCGGCCGAGACGCTGCTGAAGTTCTGTCACCTTCTCGGGCGGCGCCGAGGCAGCAATCACAATCGGCGCGGCGCCGAGCTTGCCGCTGATCCAGTCGCGCGCCTGTGCTGCCATCTGCCGCGCATCCGGCGTGCTCAGCGGATCGAGTTGCAGCACCGGCACGCGCTCGCGCGCATGCTCGAGCTGTCCGAGCGTGGCGCGCGAACAGGATCCGGCGATGACGGCGGCATGACCCGATACAGCGGGCAGCGCAGCGGCGTCGCGTTCCGGCAATGCGCCGGCGCGGCGGAAGTTTCCCGGCAGGCCCATCGCGACACCTGAACCGCCGGTGATCAGTGAGTGCTGCGCCGCGGCCTCGCCGATGGCGATCAGGTGAGCGTCGCTCACCGCATCAACGATGGCGTAGCGATGACCTTGCTGATGGAGCGCCTGCATCGCGTCGCGGATCGCCTGCGCGCCTTGGTCGACTGTGGCGAAGGGAACCAGTCCGACCTTGCCGTCGGTCTGGCGTGCCAGCACGCGCACTAGGTTGGCGTCGGTCATCGGCGTCAGCGGATGGTGCTGCATGCCGCTCTCGTTCAGCAGCACGTTGCCGACGAACAGATAGCCCTGATAGACGCTGCGCGCGTTGGCGGGGAATGCCGGGCAGGCGAGGGCGAAGCCGCCATCGAGTGCCTTGATCAACGCATCGGCGACCGGGCCGATGTTGCCCTGGTCGGTGCTGTCGAAGGTCGAGCAGTATTTGAAGAAGAACTGCCGGCAGCCGAGAGCGCGCAGCCATTGCAGCGCGGCAAGGCTTTCCTCGACCGCCTGCTTCACCGGTGCGGTGCGCGACTTCAGCGCGACGACAACGGCGTCGGCCTCGGGTGCGGGTTCGTTAACACGTGGCACGCCGATGAGCTGCACGGTGCGCATGCCGCCGCGCACAAGCATCGAGCAGAGATCGGTTGCGCCGGTGAAGTCATCTGCGATCGCGCCGAGCAGCATGGCGTCATCCTCCCGGTGGGAGGGCAAGAATGTCGCGATGGCCAATGGTTATGGCAAGCCTGCCGCGCAATGCCTGGCGCAACCGGGCCTGCTGCCAGATTGCGTCGCCGCCGCCGCGGCCCTCGATCAAGGCGCGCTGCATGGCGAGCGCGGTGCGCGGGATGTGCCAATCGCTCGGCGCGGAGGCAGTGATGAAGCCGCGTGCTGCGAGAGCGCGGAGCGCGAAGCCACACGCATTGGCGCCGAGTGCGGGGCCTAGCCCTTTGTCCTGCCACTGGTCGCGGCGGAAAGCGGTGTGCGCGCGTGCGTCGTGTGGATGGCGTGGACGCCAGGTGTCGCGGCCATCGACGGTGAGGCAGGCGAGGAACGGCACCGCGAGTTGCGTGATCAGACGATCGAGCCATGACGCGGAAACCAGATCGAGCAGCGCGCTGCACACCACGGCATCGGCAGCGCCCGCGCTCACCGTTTCGTGCAGCGCGTGCGCACGCGTCTGCATGCGCCACAGACCATGCGGCGTGGACAGTTGGAGCGCATCGCCCGACGCCGTGGCGGCATAGCCGCGGCGCCGTGCCCAGGCGGCGGTGCGGCCGAATGCCTCATCCAGCAACGCGGTGTCGGCATCGAGCAGCAGCCAGTCCTGCCGGCGCGCGATGATCGGTGCGAGATAGCGGAACAGGCTACCGGTGCCGGCGCCGAGGTCGATGATGCTGGGGCGCGCGGGCAACATCGATGCCAGACGTTGTGCGAGTGCTGCGCTGCGTGCGGCGTGGTCGAACGGTTCGCGCAGCGCCAGCCAATCGGCGTCGAAGCGTTCGCTCAATCGGCGAGGGCCTGAGTGAATGCCTGTACCTGTACCGGCCAGTCGGGCAGCGCCGCGCCGGTTTGCCATGCGGCTTCCGCCATGCCGTGGCGCAGTTCCTTGCTGAAGATGATCCGGCGCAACGCCTTCGACAGATTGATCCGGTCATCGAGAGGGCACACCACGCCGGCTTCCCCCGACACCAGCTTGCCGGCCGCGCCGCCATCGGTGACGGCGACCGGCACGCCGCGCTTCAGCGCCTCGGCGATCACCATGCCGAAGCCTTCCCAACGAGTCGCCAGCGCGAAGATGTCGGCCTGCCGCCACAGCGCTTCCAATGCGTCGCCGACGACTTCACCGGCGAAGCGCACCTGTTTGCCAATGCCGAGTTCCTCGACGAGTGCGGCGAGCGACTGTGCATATGCCGGATCGCGCTCGGGCGAGCCGACGATGGTGAGTTGCCAGTCGAGATCGAACAGCCGCGCCAGTGCGCGCAGCAGCACATCGTGACCCTTGCGCGGGATCAGCGTGCCGATCGACAGGATGTGGCATGTCTGTGCGGCGGAACCGGGACTGCGCGGCGCCGGATCGGTGCCGGGCACCACGATGCGGATGCGCTCGCGGCTGACGCCGAAGGTGCTGACCAGATTTTCCGCGGTGGTCTCGCTGGTGGCGACGATGCGCGACAGACGCGGCATCAGGCGTTTCTCGATGGTCATCAGCGCGGCGCGCTGATCCGCATCGAAACCGGTCTCCAGCGCCGTCGGATGATGGATCAACCCGACCGCGTTGCGCGCCGACAGAGCATCGTCGAGTCCGGCGAATGCCGGCAGCGCCAATCCGTCGATGATCGGGCGCGAGTCGGACGCGATGCCGTCCCACGCGGCGCAGGCAGCGTCGCGGGCGAACTCGTCGGTGACCGGATGCGCGCCGAGCAGTTCGACCACGCGCATCGTGTGGCCGGCATCGCGCAGCCCCGCGACGATGCGGCGATCGTATGCGTAGCCGCCCGACACCGCATCGAACGGCGCTGGCACGATAAGCGAGGCATGCATCAGCCGACAGCCTCCTCATACGCGGCCCAGGCATTCGGGCTTTCGCGCAGCAGTATTTTCAGCGCTGTGACGGCGCGTCCGCCTTCGCCGAGGCGGCCATCGCGGCAGGCAGCGGCGAGCAGGGTGTGGATGTGCAGGGCCATCTGCTCGGTGGTGGTGTTGATGCCCTTGAACAGCGGATTGTCGTCGAGGTTGCTGTAGTCGAGCGTGTCCAGCACGCGGCGCAGTTCGGTCTTCGCCAGGCCGATATCGACCAGCAACTGCAGATGGTCGAGCTTCGGCGCGCGGAACTCTGCCTCCACCGCGAAGGTGGCGCCGTGCAGTTTTTGCGCCGGGCCGAACTCCGCGCCGTGGAAGCTGTGCGCGATCATGATGTGGTCGCAGACGGTCAGGCTGAACATTCACTCTGCCCCATAGGTAATGACGTGACACAGACCGCCGGGTGCGAGGATGCACGGCATGGCGTCCGGCATGTCCTCGAACCGCGTCGGTCCGTCGAGCAATGCGTCGTAGCGTTCATCGGCTAACAGATCGAGTGCCAGCGCCAGCCGTTCGGCATGCGTGCGGCGGCCACGTAACGCGGGCGCCACGGCGCCGACCTGCGAGGCGATCAGGCGAAGGCGGCGTGCATGGAAGGCTTCGCCGAGCGGCACTGTGGGCATGGCGTCGCCGAACCAGCTTGCCTCGATGATGCGGGCTTCGAACGCGGCGCAATGCAAGGCGAGACGCAGACCGGCTTCGCTGGCCGAGGCGTGCACGATCAGGTCCTGCTCGCGCGGCGCATTGCCGGGCGCGGTGAAATGGCAGCCGAAATGCTGCGCGAGCGCGGCGCGCGATGGGTCGATATCCACCACGGTGACGCGCGCGGCGGGACTGCGTGCGAGCAGCGAGGCGGTGAGCAAGCCGACGACACCGGCGCCAACGACCAGCATGCGTTCGCCGGCGAGCGGCGCGCCATCCCACAGGATGTTCAGCGCGGTTTCCATGTTGGCGGCGAGCACGGCGCGGTGCGTTGGCACGGCGTCCGGTATCGTGATGCACATCGCCGCAGGTGCGTGGAAGACGTCCTGGTGCGGATGCAGCACGAAGACGCGCCGGTTGTCGTCGGTGCGGCCGACGGCGCTGTAGCCGTATTTCACCGGGAAGGTGAATTCGCCTGCCATCAACGGCGCGCGCATCGCCTGGTACTGGCTGGGCGGAATGCGGCCGGCGAACACCAATGATTCCGTGCCGCGCGAGACGCCGGTGGCAAGGGTCTGGACCAAGAGGATGTCGTCGGGTGGAGACGACGTGGATGGCCCCGGCCATGACGAGGGGGGCGGTGCTGGCAATGTCTCGCGGCGTAGTTCGCCGTGGTTGGGCGCGGTGATCCAGAATGCCCGCGCCTCGGTCATCGGCGGGTGAGCGGAATATCGACCAGCACGTCGTCACCGAGGCGATGCACCGACCAGTCGAAGCGCAGCACGTCGGTCAGCGTGTTGGTCGGCGGCAAGGTGAAGGCCGGAATGCCCGAGCCGATGAGCAGCGGCGCTATCGTCACGTGCAAGCGATCGAGCACGCCGGCGGCGAGGAAGCGTGAGACGGTGATGCCGCCGCCCTCGACGAAGATGCGCCGCAGGCCGCGCGCCGCAAGCGCGGCAAGCACCGCGGCAATGTTCAGGCCTTCGCCGGAACGCGGCAGGCGCAGCACCGGCGCCATGCCGATATGGTCCTCGCCCGGTGCGTCATGCGCGCACAGCAGCAGCGTCTCGGGGCCTTCGCGGAAGACGCGGTAGCGCGCATCGAGGCGGCGATTGGTGTCGAGTACCACGCGCACCGGCGACGGTCCCTCGACCTCGCGCGTGGTTAGCTGCGGATCATCGGCGCGCACCGTGCCGGCGCCGATAACCAGCGCGTCGCTCAGCGCACGCAGGCGATGAGTGTGCACGATGTCCTGCCGGCCGCTGATCCACTGCGAGGCGCCGCTGGCGGTGGCGATGCGGCCGTCGAGCGATTGGGCGATGCGGCCGAGCACGAAGCTGCCATTGGGCGGATCCAGCAACGGGCCGTAGAGCGGCGACAGATCAGCGTCGGCTGGTTGCCGGCGCAGCAAACGGCGCCAGGTCTCCGGGGCCAGCGTGTGCATGGGGCGCAATAGCATGACGGCACAGCCGCCCCAAATTCACGATGACTGAGGAGCGGGGCCTTAGGTGCGGGCGACGAGAGCGTAGGCGGCGGGCCGTGTGAAGCCACGTGCATTGCAGGGCGTGCCATAGCCGGCCGCCGGTGCGGCGGCGCGCGCGATCAGCGCGATGATCCGGCCCTGGGCGGCGATGGCGCGTTCCAGCAGTGTCTTGTTGTCCTGCGCCAGCGTGCGCAGCCGTTCGGCGATCGGCTCGCCTGCGAGCACTGGCACGCCGAGCGCGCCGGTGAAGGCGGCGAGTGCCTGCTCCTTCTGTTCAAGCATCGCCGCGGCGCGCGGCAGATCGAGTGCGGCGAGCGCGGCATTCTCTGCTTCCAGCGTGCCGGCCAGACACTCTGCCGCGGTGATCAGATCGTTGCTCATTGCCGTGCCTCCTGTGCGCGCAGCATTGCCTCGAACACTGGTGCGGCGAGACCGATGCCGCCACGCGCCGCCATCTGCTTGCCGATGGCATCGACCAGCATCGGCTGCCACGCGGCCTCGGCCGCACCGCCACCGAACGAGGAATGCGCGAGATCGACGGTGCCGAACATCGGCTGCAGCATCTGGCCGATTGCCATCGCTTCGAAGTTGCGCGCGGCTTGCCAAAGCTTGGCGGTGTCAACCGGTCCAATCATCGCACCATCAGATCCGCCTGCAATGCGCCGGCCGCCTTGATCGACTGCAGGATGCTGATCAGGTCGCGCGGGCCGACGCCGAGTGCGTTCAGGCTCGCCACCAGATCGCGCAAGGTCACGCTGCCTTGCAGGATGCCGAGCTTGCGATCGTGCTGGTCGTCCACCTGTACCTGGGTGCGCGGAACTGTTGTGGTGACGCCGTTGGAGAACGGCGCCGGCTGGCTGACCTCGGGCGTTTCGGTGACACGGATGGTCAGGTTGCCCTGCGCGATCGCCACCGTGCTGATCCGCACATTGGCGCCCATCACGATGGTGCCGCTGGATTCCTCGATCACCACGATCGCCGGATTGTCTGGTTCCACCCGCAGATCCTCGAGCTCCGCCAGCGCATCGATCGGATCGCGGCTGCCCAGTTCCAGCGCGACGGTGCGTGGATCGGTGGCCTTGGCCACTGGACCGATCGCCTTGTTGATCGCCGTTTCTATGCGGCGCGCGGTGGTGAGGTCCGGATTGCGCAGCGCGAGGCGGAAGGAGTTGCTCTTGTCGAGGCGGAACGCCGTCTCGCGTTCCACCGTGGCGCCGTTGGCGATGCGTGCGGATGTAGGGTACGCCGCGGGTGACCGAGCTCGCGGCACCGCGCGCGGCGATGGCCCCGGTGGCGAGGGCGCCCTGCGCCACGGCGTACACTTCGCCATCGGCGGCGAGCAGCGGCGTGACCAGCAGCGTGCCGCCGGTCAGGTTGGTGGCATCGCCAAGCGCCGACACCGCGACGTCGATCCGGCTGCCGCTGCGCGCGAATGCCGGAAGATCGGCGGTCACCATCACGGCGGCGATGTTCTTGGTCTGCAATTTGGATTGCTGGTCGCGGGTGTTGACGCCGAGGCGCTCCAGCATGCCGATGAGCAATTCACGGGTGAACACGGCGTTGTCGAGCTTGTCGCCGGTGTTGTTCAGGCCGACGACAAGGCCGTAGCCGATGAGCTGGTTCTCCCGCACGCCCTCGACGTTGGCGATGTCCTTGATACGGATCTGCGCATTCGCTGCGAGCGGCAGGAGCAGCGTCAGGGCGAGAATCGCAAGTCGTGCTGGTAGCAGCATCGTAAGGGTTTCGCGTCTATCTTGCTGGGTATTGGCAAGCGCCGTGCCAGGCGGAAAGCGGCGCTTTGAGCCAGAGGCATGATGCCGCGGCCCGGCATTTAGTGCCGGGCGGAACAAGGAGCCTGGGTCATGACGGTCGAAGGGGTAGGCTGGCCGGTAGCACCCCGCGTAGGGAACCGGGTGGCGGCGTCGCCCACCAGCAGCTTCAGCGTTCCGGCAAACGTGGTGGAGAACCCGCCGTCAGGCGTGGCGCCGACCGATTCGGTCGGGCTGGCCTCGATGCTGACGCTGCAGGAACTGGGCGGCGAGACGGTGCAGGACCGCGAGGCGAAGCGGCACGGCTACGACATGCTGGCGATGCTGACGGCCCTGCAGCGAGACCTGCTGGGCGGCGATGACAGCCCGGAAACACTGCAACGCCTGGCGGACCTGGTGGCCTCGGTGCCGCGCGCCACCGACCGGCGGCTGGCCGCTCTGATGTCGGCAATCGTCGTGCGGGTGCGGGTGGAGCTGGCGCGGCGGCAGGTATGACCCCGTGAATGACCGGGCCAGACCCGGTCATGACGAGGGTTGGCAAAATCCTTCCGTGTCAGCTTATTGAAGCTTCCTCATCGACCCTTGGCGGAACTATTGGCCGTCGCTATAAGCCCGCGCAAATGCGATCCAGACGAGCCGGGGTCTTCCGCGGCTGCCAAAGCGGGAGCGCAGCGCGAGGAAGGCAGGTTCGATACGTCATGATGGTCACGCTACCCCCCGATTATCGCCCGGCCGAGGATGAGGAGTTCATGAACCCCATCCAGGTCGAATATTTTCGCCAAAAGCTGCTGCGCTGGCGGACCGACCTGTTGAAGGAGGCGGACGGAACCCTGGCCAGCCTGTCAGAAGGCGGCATCCATGAGGCCGACATCACTGACCGCGCCAGCGTGGAGACTGATCGCGCACTGGAACTGCGCACCCGCGACCGGGCACGCAAGCTGATCTCCAAGATCGACCAGGCGCTGATCCGGATCGAGAACGGCACCTACGGTTTCTGCGAAGAAACCGACGAGCCGATCGGCCTGCGCCGGCTGGAGGCGCGGCCGATCGCCACGCTGTCGATCGAGGCGCAGGAGCGCCACGAGCGCATGGAGCGGGTGCACCGGGACGACTGAGCCGGGTCAGAGCGGCTAACGCGCGGCTTTCCCGCGCGATGCTACGGCCAGGCGAGCCGATCGGCTTGCGCCGGCTGGCCACGGGCACCAGATTGGCGCCGTGGAGGCGACAATGGGCGACCACAGCCTTTATGACGAGGACATTCTGATTTGGTCGGAGCAGCAGGCGGCAGCGCTACGCCGTCTGGCGTCCCGGCGCGACCTGCCGAATGACCTCGACCTTCCCAACGTCATCGAGGAGATCGAAGACGTGGGAAAAAGCGAATTCCATTCGGTCGAGAGTCTGATTGGCAATATCCTCACGTTGATCTTGTTCGATCGTGGCGCTCCGGCCGCGCATGGCTGGGGCGGTGGGATCGCGACATGGCGGGCGGCGATAGGCCGCCGCATCACGCCCTCGATGCGCCGGAAGCTCGATCTGGATTCGCTCTGGCGGGAGTCCGTTGGTGTTGCCCATCGCAAATCGCAGCCATGGGGCAAGCAGCCCATGCCACCTGAGCAGGCGCGGCTGGTCACCATGCCATGTCCCATCGGGCTGGATGAATTGCTGGACCCCGACGCTGACATTCTGGAGGTTGTCGCCCGGATAGCCGCGGCAGCGTCTCAGGCGAGCAACGGCGCTACGGGCTGAACGCCGGCATCACGTCACGGGCGAACCAGCGGAGCTGTTCCTCGAACTCGCTGGGCGACAGGCCTTCGGCCCAGTGGATCATGTAGTCCTCGAGGCCGGGATACTTCGCCTCGATCGACTTGATGCCGTCGATCACCTGGCCCGGCGTGCCGCAGAACCACGCTTTCTGCGCCACCCCATCGCGCAGTGACGGGATCTTCGCCGGCGCGCCGGGCGTGCCCCAGGTGCGGCCCTGCTCATCGGCGTAGCGCACGAAGCCGAACGGCGCGAACCACTTGTAGCGTTCGTCATGCGCGGGTTCGACGGCGCGGATCGCGGTTTCCTGGTCGCGCGCAAGATAGAGGCCGGTGCCCCAGATCATGTCCTGGCCGAGCTGCTTCTGCTGGCCGAGGCGGGCGCAGGCGTCCTGATAGGCGCGGATCACGTCGTCGAGGATCTTCTCGCCGTTGAGGGTGACCATCGCCTTGAGGCCATATTTCGCGATCATATCGATGGTCTTGCCGGAGGCGACCGGCATCCAGACCTCCACCGGCAGATGCTTCGGCCGTGGCACCAGCGTGATGTCCTTGAGCTGGTAACCGCGATAGTCCACCTCGGGTGGGCAGGTGAAATACTTTCCCTTGAAACTGAACCGCTCCTGGTTGAACGCGGTGAGCATGAGCTGAAGCTGTTCCTCGAAATATTCGCGGTTCTTTTCGGCATCGATCAGCGGCGCGCCGAAGGTTTCCACCTCGCGGGTGTGATAGCCGCGGCCGACGCCCATGATGACGCGGCCGTCGGTGACGATATCGGCCATCGCGTAGTCCTCGGCGATGCGCAGCGGATGCCACATCGGCAGCACGTTGAAGGCACAGCCGAACTTCAGGCGCTTGGTCTGGGTGGCGAGCCAGAGTCCGAGCTGGATGAGGTTGGGCAGGCACTCGTAGCCCTCATGCTGGAAGTGGTGCTCGGCGGTCCACAGCGCGTAGTAGCCGCAATCGTCCATCACCTGGGCGATGTGGCGGGTGGTGAAGAACACCTCGCCGAGGCGCTCGTTGGGGTAGCGGCGATCGTTGGCAGGCGTGCCGTTGAGGCCGACGTTGTCGAGGTCGATCTGACCGACATAGAGGACATGGAAGCGTTTGATCATGGGACGGTTCCGATGGTTTTGATGCGCTCGAGCCGGATTATGGCAGCGCGGCGATCCGCTCGCCAAGCAGAGCGCGTGAGCGGACGTTAGCACTTCAGAAGGGATCGCCTGAACAAAGGAATGCCCATAAGGCCACAGACCAGGCGAGATATCTTATATCGAGCGCGTATCCGATCCTGATGGCACCCTTCGTCGTTGCAAATGCAACCGATCCGGCGTGGTGTCAGGCCGCTTTGCTAGCGAGCTCAGTTGCGACGTTTGGGCAACGCCATGCCAAGGCCAACGAGCCCCATGGCCAGCACGGTCAGCGAGGCCGGCTCCGGCACCGCGGCGGCTCCGATGTGGAGTGTGAAGTTGTCCGCGTTCGCACCGCTACCCCACGACCACGCATAGGTGCCGGGCGTCACGCCGAGACTGGCGAAGGTCTTGTTGTCCCAGGTCGCGCTGCTCGACAGGGTGCTGCCGGAGACATAGCCCGCCGGCACGAAAAGTTCGCCGCTATCCTGGTCAATGCCGACGCGATTTCCGCTGCCGCTGCTGGCAGTAAGAAGGCCGAGGCTGCCGAATGCCACCGGTCCATTATACCCCGCATAGCCATCGGCGGGCTGGAAAGGCACCGGTCCGACAACGATTATGCCGAGGCCCCCGCTTACTCCGGCTTTATCTCCTATGCCGCTGCCGACGAAGAACAGGCCGGTCAGGTTGATCGAGCCACTTCCGGTCGCGAGCACGTCAGGCCCCTGTTGCAGGAGCGTCACCGTGTAGGCTGCCTGCGCGGACGGGACGGACACGCCAGCACCAATCAGTATCGACACACCAAGCGCGGTCGCACGCGCGGATGCCATCCTCATGCGGAAAGCAGAGAACATCGATACCTCCTTGATGTTGTCCGTATCCTTTCGAACAATTTCTGGTTGAGCAAGCGCGACACTGTTACGTCGTGTGACGGCGCGCTGCGCTTTTGCTTGCCAAGAATGCAGGAGCGAGCGGCGAAGGAAGAATTTAACGCAGATGCACGCGGACTTCTGGTTCTTGCTGCGACGGCAGCGTGCGGCCGGACTTTAAGCGTGCAACGGAGGGAACAGGCTGGCGGAGCTTTGGCCGAGCAGGATATCGCCGGATATCGTCTTGCCGAACACGTGAGCATTGGTGAGATGGATGTCCAGCGCGTCGGTGGTGATCTGGTTCGGCGCGATCGCGGTTGGTGCAGACGGTGGCAAGAAATCAGAGAGGGTCTGCTGAGCGGGCGTAACCGTCACTGAGGCGGAGTGGTAAAGTATCGTGTTGGCTGCCGCGTCACCGCTGAACTTCAGTGTCTTGCCGATCAGCGGCATCGGATTCCAAGTGCATGAAGGTCGCGGCGACAGATATCCGCAGTCGCGTTGGTGTTTTTGCCAATTGTCTAATTCTATCCGCGCGACGCAATGGCGCGGCAGTGACGTGCGGTCAGCCTGTCATCACAAATAAGGAGGATGAGGGGAACGAGCCTCCGCAGTTCGTCACGCATCTATGAGCGTTTCGTACGACGGCTATGAGGTTCAACGCGGTTGACGGCCTATAGCCCTCCCCATAGCCTGTTATTGAAAGAAGCGATCCAATGCATGAATTCGTTCCTGCGGTACAACCAATCTCAGCGGTACCGCTCTTCCGACGTAGCCTGATCTTTGGTGCTTCAGCGCTTGCCGTAGCTGGTTCGGCCCGACGATCCTTGGCGGATACCTGGAAACCGACACGGTCTATCGAGATTGTCGTGCCCAGCGCTGCAGGTGGCGGCCTGGATGTAACAGCACGTGTACTGCAACGCATGATGCACGACCTTGATGTCACCGGTCAGCCGGTCACGGTGATCAACAAGCCTGGCGGCAACGGCGCTATCGGCACTCTGTATGCCAATCAGCACAAGGGTGACGGACACTACATCACCGTGCAGTCGCCGGCGCTCTTGATCAGTCCACTCGAAGGCGTCGGCGCCATCGGGCTAAAGCAGGTGACTCCTGTTGCCACGCTGGTGGACGAACAGATCATCTTCACCGTCGCCGCCGATTCGCCATTCAAGACCGGACGCGATCTGGCTGAAAAGCTGAAGCAGGACACTCGACTCGGTCGCTTTCGCGATGTCCGGTTCGATCGGCGGGCACAGCCACATCGCGCTGGCGCTGGTGACGCGTGCGGCGGGCGGCGATCCACGCAAGTTGAAAGTCGTCGCATTCAATGGCGGAGGTGAGGCTGTCACGGCGCTGATGGGTGGGCACGTGATGGTAACCGTGACGCCTGCATCCAGCATCCTTGGGCCGCTGGCGGCCGGCAAGTTGCGGGTGATCGGAATCGCGTCGGCGCAGCGTCTGACCGGCGCGCTTGCCGGCGCACCGACATGGAAAGAGCAAGGCGTGGATGCGGTATTCGCCGCCTGGCGTGCATTGGCTGGACCGCTCGGTGTCCCGGCCGCGCAGTTGGCCTGGTGGGACGGCGTGCTTGCCAAGGTGACCGCGGCGCAGGCGTGGCAAAAGTACGTCGAACAGAACGAGTGGACCAGTGACTATCGCAACAGCGCGGCGACAGCGCAGTTCTTCGCCGAAGAATCCCAGCGCTACGCCGACGTACTCAGGACGCTCGATCTGCTGAAAGCCTGAGCGGGTCCGCATCGAACACTCACATCGCTGAAGGAGAGCACACCATGGCCAGCAAAATCGTCCATATCGCGCTGAAGGTTAAGGACATGGAGTCCTCGACCAAGTTCTACCAGGACGTGTTCGGTTTCCGCGAAGTCGCGACGCATCGCAGCGGCAATGGTGGTCACGTCTCGCGTCACATGACCGATGGCGTCATCGATCTCGCGCTGATGGTCTATGACAGCGAGGATTCACCTGAAGCGCAGCTGTCCGGTACCGGCCCGTGCATCCATCACTGGGGCGCTGAGGTCGATGACATCAAAGTCGCCGCCGAGAAGATCAAGGCATTCGGCGGCGAGATCATGTCACCGCTGGACGCGGGCGTGGTGAAGTTCCGCGCACCCGATGGAACGATCGCCGAGCTGTGCCAGAAGGATCGTTATGTGAACTTCCGCAAGCATCACGGGGTCGCCTGAGTGCTCTGACTGACGGATGCCGTGCCTGCACTGACAGGCACGGCGGTGGGAGGAGCCAATGAAGGATCGAATTCTCGCGGTGGCCGCCGCAATCGGGGCGCTCTTATACCTGTACTCCGATTGGCACATCCCTCGCGTGGAATTGGGTGATCCGCTTGGACCTCGGGCGTTTCCGGCGCTGGTTGGCATCCTGCTGCTGGTTTCCGCCGTGCTGCTGATGCTGGAGACGCGGCATCGCGAAGCCGCGGTGGCTTTCGCCCGGTCCGGCGCATCGCACTGGCCGATACTGCTGTGCGTCCTGCTATGGACGATCTGTTACTATACGGCGTTTGAGCCGGCTGGATATATCATAGCTACAATCGTCTATATCTTCGGGTTGCTCTGCGTGTTCAACAAGCGGCAGCATAAGACGAATGCGCTGATCTCTGTCGGCTTCACCGCGGTGGCTTATACGGTCTTCTCGCAGTTGCTGAACGTGCAATTGCCGCTTGGCCCGTTGAACCTGTAGCGGCATGGACAGTTTCCACGGCATAGCGCACGGGCTTGTCATCGCCGCGATGCCGGTGCACCTGCTGTACACGCTGATTGGCGTGTTCACCGGCACGATGATCAGCCATCTGCCCGGCATCGGTCCGTCCGCCGGAATTGCGCTGCTGATCCCGGCGACATTCGGCATGGATCCATCGTCGGCGCTGATGATGCTGGCCGGCATCTACTATGGATGCATGTATGGCGGTGCTGTCACGGCCATCCTGTTGAACACGCCTGGCGATGCGGCTGCGGTGATGACCGTGCTCGACGGCTATCCCATGGCGCGCAAGGGACGCGCCGGTGCCGCATTGGCGATCGCCGCCGTCAGTTCCTTCGTCGCCGGCACGCTGGGCATCACGGCGCTGGCCTTCGTGGCGGTGCCGCTGTCGCAGCTGGCGCTCAAGTTCGGGCCGGCCGAGTATTTCACGCTGATCCTGTTCGCGCTCACCACCGTCAGCGCGCTGACCGGCGATTTGATTGCCAAGGGCATGATGGCGACCTGTCTCGGCCTCGCGATATCCACTATCGGCCTGGATCTGCAAAGCGGCACGGCGCGCTTCACCTTCGGCCTGACCGAATTGCAGGACCGGGTGAATTTCCTTGTTGTCGCCGTCGGGATGTTCGCGCTGTCCGAGGTCAGCCGCATGGTCGAGGGTACGCGCGAAGGCACGATGCATGCGGTGCGCGTGCAAGGAAAGCTATGGTTCACCCGGCAGGAGTGGCGGCGTGCGTGGCCGGCGATTTTGCGCGGCGGCTCCGTCGGCTTCTTCTGTGGCGCCGCGCCTGGGTTGGGCGGCACGATCTCGGCTATGCTGTCGTATATACTGGAGAAGAAAGTCTCGCGCCGGCCTGAGGAGTTCGGCCACGGTGCGATCGAAGGTGTCGCGGCGCCCGAGGCGGCGACCAATGCAGATACCTGCGGTGCGTTTGTGCACCTGCTGGCGCTGGGGATTCCAGGATCGGGTTCCACCGCGGTCATCATGGGCGCCTTCATCATGTATGGCATTCAGCCAGGCCCGATGCTGTTCCAAAGCCATCCGGATCTGGTGTGGGGACTGATCGCCAGCATGTATGTCGGCAACGTGCTGTTGCTGGTGCTGAACTTGCCGCTGGTCGGACTGTTCGCGCGCATCCTGTACGTGCCGCCGGGTATTCTGTTGGCGCTGATCCTGGGGATTGCCGCCGCCGGCGTCTATTCGTTCAACACACAGGTGTTCGATCTTTATCTGGCGCTGGCGTTCGGTGTCGCGGGCGTTGCATTCCGCAAGCTGGACATTCCGCGCGCACCACTGGTTTTCGGCCTGATCCTGGGTGGCCTGCTCGAGCAGTCGTTCCGCCAGGCGATGACCATATCCAGCGGCTCACCGCTGATCTTCCTCAGCAGCCCGATCGCCGTTTTCCTGCTGCTTTGTTCCGCGGTTTCGGTGGGAGCGTCGCTGTGGGCCAAGCGGCGTCCGGCGACGCGCGTGTTGTTGACCGGCAGTTGATACGATTTGTCACGAAGAAGGAGCTATCCGATGAGCAGCATCATCAAGCATATCGCCATCAAGGTGGACGATCTGGAGGCGGCGACCAAGTTCTATGAGGAGGTGTTCGGCTTCCGGCAACGCAACACCGGCAGCCGCGACGGCCATATCTCACGGCATATGACGGACGGATATGTCGACTTCGCCATCATGAAATACGAAAGCGAGCAGACACCGGAAGCGACACTGGCCGGTGAGGGCCCTCGCATCCATCATTTTGGCATCGAGGTCGACGATCGTCAGGCGTTTGCCGAGAAGATTCGCGCGGCGGGCGGCGAGATTCTGAGCAAGCCGGACGCCAATGCGCTGAAGTTCCGTGCTCCTGATGGCACGATTGCCGAAATCGTGGTGCGTGGGGCATTCAAGTCGTAGGCACAGACGTGGTGACATCACCGATGACGTTGACGCGGCGCCATCTGGCGCCGCTGGTGGCGTCGGCGTTTGCCTTCGGTGCATCGGCAAGGGCACAAGCCACTTGGAAGCCCCTCCGGGGCGTCGAGATCGTCGTTGGCACCAACCCCGGCACCGGGTTCGACCGTACCGCGCGGGTGTTACAGGCGGTCTGGCAGCAGCAGAACCTGTTCGACGTGCCGGTGACCGTGATCAACAAGCCGGGCGGCTCGGGTGCGCTCGCCTGGCTGTATATCGATCAGAAGAATCATAGTTTCAGCGCACTGGCGATCATCGCGCCAGGTTTGTTGACCAACAACCTGACCGGGCGCAGTCCGTTCACCTGGCACCAGTTGACGCCTCTTTGCGTGCTGCTGGGCGAAGACATCATGGTAGGCGTCGGCAGCAACTCGGAGATCCGCACCGGGCGCGACTTCGCCGAGGCGCTGAAGCGCGATCCTGCGGCGGTTTCGGTCGGTCTGTCCGGCATTGGCGCGCAGAACCATGTCACGCTCGGGCTTATCGGCAAGGCGGCCGGCGCCGATATCAGCAAGCTGAAGGTGGTGAGCTTCGAAGGATCGGGCGAGGCGGTGACGGCCGTCATCGGCGGTCATGTCGATGCAGTTGTCGGGCCCGCATCGTCGTTTGGACCGGTCCTGGCAAGTGGCCGTCTGCGTGCCATCGGCGTTGCCAACGAACAGCGATTGGGCGGTGTCTATGCCGAAGTGCAGACGTGGCGCGAGCAGGGCTACGATGTGGTGTTCACCAATTGGCGTGGCGTGGCTGGGCCAGCCGACATGCCGGCGCCGCAGGTGAGCTACTGGGACGCGCTGTTCGGCAAGACCGTGCAGCTTGACGTCTGGCAGGAGGAACTGCGCCGGACGAACCTGAGCAACCGATACCTCGATAGCCGTGCAACAAGCGCTTTTCTGACCGCGCAAGAGGCGGCGCTTCGTGACGTGTTGCAGGGCCTCGGCTTCACGCACGGATAAATCGCGCTGCAGAGTGGGCGCTCCCGTCGGTTGACAGCGGCGCCAATCCTTCCTTCCCTCGTGCCATTCTGTGGGGAGAAGCGTCCATGCAACTCGCGCTCGCAACCTGGCACGAGGTCGAGGAATACCTGCGCACCTCGCGCGGCATCATCATTCCGATCGGATCGACCGAACAGCATGGGCCCAATGGCCTCATCGGCACCGATCACCTGGATGCGGAGTTCGTCGCGAAGGGCGTGGGCGACGAGATCGGCTGCCTTGTGGCGCCGACACTGACCATCGGTATGTCGCAGCATCACCTGGGCTTTGCCGGATCGATCACGTTGCGGCCTTCGACATTGATCGCGCTGGTGGGCGACGTGGTGACGTCGCTGATGAAGCACGGGTTCGAGCGCTTCCTGTTCATCAACGGCCATGGCGGCAATGTCGCGACCGTCACCGCGGCGTTCGACGAGATTTATGCCACTGCGTCGATGCGCGGGCCGGGCGAATCATCGCCGGTGCGCTGCAAGATGGTGTTCTGGTCGCAGGGGCCGCGTTCGTCGGCGCTGGCCAAGGAGTACTACGGCGATGCCAACGGCAGCCATGCCACGGCGTCTGAAGTATCGCTGTCGCAGCACTATCATCCGGAATCGATCAAGCATGCGCAGATGTCGCCGAAGGTTGCGCCGAAGAGCAGCGGCTTCTTCGACTGTGCCGATTACCGCCGGCGGTTTCCGGATGGGCGCATTGGATCCGATCCCTCGATGTCGTCGCCGGAGCACGGGGCGCAGATCTACAAGGCGTCGGTCGCCGATATGATCGAGGTATACAAGGCGTTTGTTGCGGCGTGAGGCATTCTCTCCCGGAGGGGGAGGTGCAATTCAGAGTTGGCCGGCCAGGTCGCCGGCGGCGAAGGTGGTGATGTTCTGGGTGAGTGCCTGGGCCACGAAGGCACGGGCGACATCCAACAGGTTGGCATCGTCAACGTAGGCGACGGTGACGTGGTTGCTCTGGTGGCCCGCCATCAGGTCATCGCGGCCGACACCGTCGAATACCACATTCATCAGCGGCCACTCATACGTCGTGGCGCGGCGGCGGCGTTCGAATTCGGCTGCAGGCAGTTCCACTGCGTGCCCGGTGCCGACATGCATCAACGCCTCGGTGCCGACATAATGCGCGCGTGCCCAGATGAAGCGGCCGGCCTTGCACTGGCCGGCAATCGTCGCGCCACCGCGCGGGAAATACATCGGCGGCTGGCGATAGCCGATGGCGCCGGCAATGCCGCCTTTCAGATGGCCGAACGGCACGGAACCGGAAATCTCCAGGTCCCAATAGAACTTCCCTTCGAACTCGCTGCCCCATCGCACGTCGTGCAATGTGGTCTCGGATGGGAGGTCAAGTGAATCGAGCAGGCGCCACAACATGGTCTGCGGAATGGCACTGCCCATATCGACTTCATTGATGCAGGGTATCGGCTTGCCAGGACGGATGATCGCGCCGGCTTCGTTGGGGATCGGGAAGCGTTGCGCCGAACCGATGGCGCCTTCGGCAAAATCCGACGCTGCACAGGAATTGGCGAGGCCTTGCTGATACTGCACGCCGATCGCGGATAAGCCGAAGCGATCGGCGATGCGGGCGAGCGCGATCAGCATCGCACACTGTTCCAGCACCTGCGCCTCAACCAGTTCGGTCGCGTGATCGGTGCCGAATTTGAACGCCATGCCGGCTCCGCGGTACCAGTCCAGGCATTTCTGGCGCAGCGATACCGGTACCTTCGCCATCTCCACCAGCAATGCGGATTGCGACAACGCCTCGAGCGGCATGCCGATGTCGCATAGCGCCTTCTGGGGGAACACGCCGTTGATCATGCCCATGCAGAAGGTGTCGAACAGGCCGATGATCTCCTTGTGGTGCAGCACGTATTTGCCGACCTGGCGGCCGAGGCGGCCGGCAGGTGTTCCGAGCAGCGGATGCGACGCGTCGATGTGGCGCAGATAGCTGGTGTCGTGGTCGATGCGGCCGGTGTCCAGCCATTCCTGCAAACCGCGCAGGAAGAATGTATCGTCGAAGTTCTCGGACCACAGGCGCGCGGCGTAGCGGCCAAGGCTGTTCAGCGTGCCTGCCATGCACAGCATGCCGACGAGGCCGGGCCACGTGCCGTCGAAATTCGCCAGCAGAAGGATCGGGCCGCGATGATGCAGCAGGCTGGCGGCGAGATGATGCGAATACTGCCAGGCGGTGAGCAGCACGATCACCGGCGCGTCGGGATCAATATGCGCGAACAGGTCGCAACCTTCGCGCTGGCTGCTGATGAAGCCGTGGCCGCGTTCGTCGCTGACCGGATGCGCGCGGCGCAACGTGATGTTGCAATGTTCGGACAGGGTGCGGCGCAGCTTGTCCTCGAACTTTTCCTGCACCGGCCAGCACTGCACGTTGGCGGACTCGCGCAGATCTGCGTTGGTGACCAGCAGGACCTCGTTGTGCGCGGCGTGCAGCAGCGGAAGTTCGTGCGGCAGATGCAGTGTCAACATCCGAAGGGCCCTTTCATCATCCCGCGGTAGCGCGGCCAGTCCTGGGCGAGCGCGCGATACACCATGTACTTCTTGTCGTGGAACGCGCGTCGGGGAGGGTTGGCGCGGATCACGTCACCTGGGCGTGCCATCGCCGTGGCGGCTGATGGGAGATCGGGGAAAGCGCCGGCTGCGGTGGCGGCGAGAATTGCCGAACCAAGCGCGACGGCCTCGTTCTCCGCCATCAGATGCAGATCGCAGCCGGTCGCGTCGGCGTGCTCGCGCAGCGACAGCGCGTTCTTGGCGCCGCCACCGCACAGCACGACACGCTCGATGCGATGGCCGGCCGCGTTCAACGCGTCGATGATCTCGCGCGTGCCGTAGGCGAGGCCTTGAATGGTCGCGAGATAGCGTCTTGCCAGTGCATCGTGGCCTTGCTCCAGTGTGAGGCCGGCGACGATACCGCGCGCGGCCGCGTCGGCACGCGGCGAGCGGTTGCCGTGATGGTCAGGCAATACATGCAGACCGCGCGCCGGTTCGGCTTCGCGGGATTGCAGGTCGGAGACCCACTGATTGGCGATTGTATAGACGTCGCGATCCGCCTGGCGGGCGGCGATCACCAGCGACGGCCATGAGTCTGCCTGGTGCAGTGTCCAGTCGATCAGCGAGCCGGCTGCGCTTTGGCCGGCTTCGTTCAGCCACCAGCCGGGCAGCATGGCGCCGTAATACGGCCCCCAGACGCCGGGCACCATGATCGGTTCGCGGCTGTTCACCAGATGGCAGCACGAGGTGCCGCTGATGATGGCGAGGCCGCCCTGTGGTTGCGCGCCGATGAGCGCGACGCCGCCGGCGTGGGCGTCGATGATACCGGTGGCGACGGCGATGCCGGCGGGCAGGCCGAGCGCATCGGCTGCCGCGGGTGTAAGTTTACCGGCGGCGCTGCCGAGCGGGCGCACTTCTAGTGGCACCTTTACCAGCAGATTTGCCAGGCCGACGGATGACAGCAGCGATGCGCTGAAGCGTTGTTCGTGCGCCAGGTAGTTCCACTTGCAGGTGAGGGTGCAGACACTGGCGACGTCGGCGCCGGTGGCGCGCCAGACCATGTAGTCCGCCAAATCGAAAAAGCGCCGTGTGAGAGCATAGCGTTCGGGGAAGTGCCGTTGCAGCCACAGCACTTTCGGTAGTTCCATCTCGAGGCTGACTTCGCCGCCGACATAAGCGAGCGCCGGATCGTGCGTGGCGTTGATCGCCGCGGCTTCGTCCACCGCGCGATGATCCATCCACATGATGATGTCGCGTTGCGGATCGCCATCTTCCGCGACGGAGGTGCCGGGGGCGACCAGCGAACATGTGGCGTCGAAGCCGATACCGGCGATTGCGGCCTTGCTGCCGGCGGCGGCCTCGCGCACCGCTTCGCAGGTCTGTTGCCAAATGTCGGTGGAGGATTGCTCGAACACGCCGGCGCGCGGATTGAACTGCTGGATTGGCCGGACCACCTCGGCGAGGCGGTTGCCATCGCGATCGAACACCACGGCGCGCACGCTGGCGGAGCCGACATCGACGCCGACGAACGCGGTCATGCCTTGACGCCGCCCGCGGTGAGGCCGGCGACGATTTCCTTTTGCATCACCAGGGTGAGGATCAGCACCGGTGCGGTGACGACGAGCGCCGCAGCGGCGAGCGGGCCCCAGGAAATCTGCTCGAAGGTCAGCACGTTGTAGACGGCGACCGGCAGCGTGCGTGTGGTGCGGCCGGCGAGCACGACGCCAAAGATGAAGTTGTTCCAACTGAAGATGAACGACAGGATGGTGGCAACCATGATGCCTGGGCGCGCAAGCGGCACCGCGACATAGCGGAATGCCTGCCAAATGGTGGCGCCGTCGACCAAGGCGGATTCTTCCAGTGCGACGGGCAGGCCCTCGAAGTAGCCGATCATGATCCACACCACGATGGGAACGGTGATGACGAGGTGGGTGATGATCAGTGGTCCGAGCGTGCCGAGCATGCCGAGCCACTGGAACAGGAGGAACAGCGGGATCAGGTAGGACAGGCCTGGCGTGACTCGGGCGACGAGGATCAGCACGGCGGCTTTCACCGCCTTGGTTTTGGCGATGCCGTAGCCGGCCGGCACCCCGAACAACAATGCGAGGCCGGTGGCGGAGAACGACACGATGATCGAGTTGATGGTGTAGGTGAGGAAGTCGTTCTTCTCGAACACGTCGAAGAAGTTGCCGAGGGTTGGCGGCTGCGGAATGAACACCGGCGGGTAGGTCGTGTTGTCCACCTCGTTCTTCAGCGACAGCGAGAGCATCCAGAGGAAGAACAGAATGGACGGCGAGATCAGCACCAGCACCGAGACGTAGAGGCCGATATCGTTGATCCAGCGACGCGTGCGGTAGCCGCCGACCGGACGCGAGCGAGCGTGCTCCAGTGTTGTGGCGGCTTTGATGGCGCTTTCGCCTCTTATCGGCATAATCTGCGTGCCTGAAGGTAAGACGTGGATGGCCGGGCCAAGCCTGGCCATGATGGCCGGGGGCGGCGGGGCGGCAAAGAGATCATAGCGTCAGTTCCTGCTGACGGGTACGCAATAACACCAAGCTTAGCAGCATGATCAGCACGAAGAATACCACGACCATCGCGGAGGCGTAGCCGAGATCATAGTAGCCGAACGCGGTCTGGTAGAGCAGCATGTTGATGGTTTCGCTGGCGGTGCCGGGGCCGCCGTTGGTGATGACGAAGATCGTGTCGAACGCCTTCAGCGCATCGATGATGCGCATCACGGTGGCGACGATGATGAAGGGCTGGATCAGCGGCAGGGTGATGTAGCGGAACATCTGCCAGCCGTTTGCGCCGTCGATTTCCGCGGCCTCATATGGATCGATGGGAAGGCTGCTGATGCCGCCCAACACAATCAGCATCACCAGGGGTGTCCACTGCCAGGTTTCCACCATCACCAGCGTCGGGATGACGGTATTGGCGTTGTACACCCAGCTCGACGGCGGCAGGCCAACCGATGTGAGCAGATAGTTCAGCACGCCAAGCTGCGGGTGGAACATCATGGTCCACACCAGGGCGATTGCCACCGGTGTGGCCATCATCGGCATGATGAACAAGGTGCGCGCGGCGCCGCGCAAGGGGAACTTCCGAGCGAAGCACACCGCCGCCCACAGTCCGATGAGCACCGGGAACGCGACGGCGGCGATGGTGAAGTAAAGCGTGCGCGCCACTGCCCAGAGGAAGCGTCCGTCGTTCATCAGGTGTACGTAGTTGCGGAAGCCGACCCAATAGACGTTGCCGGAGACTTTCCAGTCGTGCACCGACATGAACAGGGTGAACAGCCATGGGAACAGGATCACTGTCGCGACGATGAGTGCCGCGGGGACGGCGAACATCCAGTAGCGCCGCACGTAGTTGCGGCGGCGGCCCGGCATCGATGACCGGGCCGTTGCTCCAATGACCGCCGTGCACATTTCAGGTCTTCAGGGATTGCTCGAGCACCGGCTTGAAGGTCTCGGTCGCCTTCTTCAGTTCGGTGGCCGGATCTGCGCCGCCAATCATGTTGGTGAGCGCGATGCCGAACACGTCACGGAACTCGGTGACCGGGATGATTTCCGGCAAGCCGGGGCGGGCGATCTTCATGCTTTCCATCAGCGTCGCCAGCCACTCCTTGCCGAACGGGCTGTGTTGCATCAGCGTGGGATCCAGATAGGTGGACAGCCGAGGCGATGCGCCGCCACCGCTGTTCACCAGGTTCAGCAGCATTGGTTTGCTGGTGGCCCATTGGCAGTAGAGATATGCGGCTTCCTTCGCCTTGCTCTGCACCGGGATGCCGAGCGCATCGGTGAATACCGGGCAGAAATGTCCCTTGGGGCCGGCCGGCATCAGGCCGAAGCCGACGTGATCGACGATTTTCGAAGTCTTCGGATCGAGCAGCGGCGGGGTGAAGCCGACGCCATCCATCCACATCGCGACCTTGCCTTGCATGAAGCTGGTCTGGCATTCGTTCCAGTTGAAACCGACGACGCCGGGCGGCGCTGTGTCGCGCAGGGCATCCTTGTAGAGCTGGCCCGCCCAGATCGCTTCCGGTGTATCGGTGAGCAGCGTCTTGCCGTCCGGCGTGACAGTCTCCTGGCCCTGGCCGAGCAGGATGGAGGTCCACACCGGCACATTGGCATTCTTCACGCCGCGGCCGACAAAGCCGTAGATGCCTTTTGACGCATCTGTCGCCGCGCGCGCTGTCTTCACCAGCTCATCGAATGTCGTCGGCAGCTTGAGGTTGCGTTCGGCGAGGAGCTGTTTGTTGTAATAGATCAGCCAGACATCGGTCTCGAGCGGCAGGCTGTCGATGCGGCCATCCGGCTGCGTGGCAGCGCGCAATGCGCCGGGGCTCATGTCGGCCCAGTCGTAGTCGGGCGCGGTGAGTGCCGCGTTGGCGATGTAGGGCCGCATATCCTCCAGCCAGTGGCCGGTGCCGACGACACGCTTGGAGACGTGCAGCGAATAGTGGGTGACGTCGAAGCTGGGGCGGCCGGAGGCGAGTTCCATCACCATCTTCGGACGCTGCTGCTGTTCGGGCATCTGCTCGGAGAGCACCTTGATGCCGGTGAGTGCCTCGAATTCCTTTTGATGTGCCTGCAGGTTGTCGGCGCGCGGATTCTTGGTGAGGCTGACAGTGATGGTCTGACCGCTGAAGCGCTTCCAGTCGAAGCTGGACTGCGCGCTCGCATGACGCAGGATCGCGGGTGTTGCGAGCAGGGTTGCGGTACTGGTGAGCAGGGCGCGGCGCCGGATCATTGTGTAGTCTCCTGGTTGCGACCGGTTCGTCTGGGCGCGGCCAAGGTGCGACGAGGCGGCCGCTTGCCGTTACGGATTACCAGCCAATGCGGCGCCATGTATTGATCTGGATCAATGGCTAAAGGGTTAATGGAGAGCGGGTCTCCATTGCACGCTGACCCCTCCGCATTCCCTGCCGAAGAGGAGATTGAGGGCCAAGCCGTGCCATGACGAAATGCAACGGTCGCAGCGACTGTTCGACAGGTGTCGAAGCCACATCGATTTTATACGCGGGTGCCGCCTATTGCGGGGCATTGCATCGGGGCAAAGGCCACGGCTGTGAAACACAGGAAGACCCACAAGTTCGATCTGCCGCCTACACCGGGCGAAGTGCTGACCCAGATCGGCGCGGTCATCGCGATCTGCCTGGGCCTGGGGCTGTTGGCGCAACTGCTGATCGTGGCACCGCCCGGATTGTAAGACGCCGCACGTCTATATGGGATTTATATGGCGGGACGCGTTCCGCCGCATCGAAACTATATGCGAGACCGCTTAGCTTTGGCGCAACGCAGCATGCTGGAGGCATGACGCGCCGCTGCCGCTGACCTGGGGACTTACTATGCTCGACATCCTTTACATCGTTATCGGCGCCGTCTTCCTGGGCGGCTGTGTGCTGTACGCCATCGCCTGCGACCATCTGTGAGAGCAACACCATGATCATCGATTACACGCTCGGCGGCATCGTCACGATCGGGCTGTTCGTTTACCTGGTCTATGCGCTGGTGCGGCCGGAGAAATTCTGATGAGCATCAACGGCTGGCTGCAGATCGCGATCTACTGCGTGCTGGTTATCCTGATCGCCAAGCCATTCGGCGGCTACATGACGCAGGTGTTCAACGGTGAGCGCACCGTCATGCGGCCCGTGCTGCGCCCGCTGGAAGCCGGGATCTACAAGCTTTGCGGCGTGCGCGAGAACGAAGAGCAGCATTGGATCGGCTATGCCGCCGCGATGCTGGCATTCAGCTTCGCTGGTTTCGTCGTCATGTATGCTATCCAGCGTCTGCAGAGCGTGCTGCCGCTGAATCCGGCCGGCCAGTCCGCAGTGTCGCCTGACCTGGCATTCAACACCTCGGTCAGCTTCCTGACCAACACCAACTGGCAGTCGTACGTGCCAGAGACGACGATGAGCTACCTGACGCAGATGTTGGCGTTGACGGTGCACAACTTCGTCTCGGCGGCGACCGGCATCGTGCTGGCGATCGTGCTGATCCGGGGCTTCGCGCGGCGGTCGACGCAGACGCTGGGCAACTTCTGGGTCGATCTGACCCGCTGCGTGCTGTACATCTTGTTGCCGATATCGGTTGTCGTCGGCCTGGTGCTGATCGCCGGCGGGACGCCGCAGAACCTGGCCGCCTACACGGACGTAGCCACGCTGGAGGGCGGCAGGCAGGTCATCGCGCAGGGACCGGTGGCCTCGCAGGAAGTCATCAAGATGCTGGGCACCAATGGTGGCGGCTTCTTCAACGCCAACTCGGCGCATCCGTTCGAGAATCCGTCGGCGCTGACCAACCTGATCCAGATGGTGCTGATCTTCTCTATCGGCGCCGGCCTGACCAACGTGTTCGGCCGCATGGTCGGCAACCAGCGCCAAGGCTGGGCGATCTTCGCCGTGATGGGCGTTCTGTTCTTGATCGGAGTCACCGTCTGCTACTCGGCCGAGTTGCAGGGCAATCCCGCATTCACGCCATTCCATGTCGATCAGACGGCCAGTGCATTGCAGGCCGGCGGCAACATGGAAGGCAAGGAGGTACGCTTCGGCCTTGCCAACTCGGCTTTGTTCACCACGATCACCACCGACGCTTCGTGCGGCGCGGTGAACAACACGCACGACAGCCTGCTGCCGCTCGCAGGCATGGTGCCGATGGTCAACATCATGCTGGGCGAGATCATCTTCGGCGGCGTCGGCTCGGGGCTGTACGGCATGCTGCTGTTCGTCATCGTGGCGATGTTCGTCGCCGGACTGATGGTTGGCCGCACACCGGAATACCTTGGCAAGAAGCTGGAGGCGAAGGAGGTCAAGATGGCGATGCTGGCCATCCTGATCCTGCCGCTTTCGATGCTTGGCTTCACCGCGCTGGCGGTGGTGTTGCCGGTTGGCACAGGCGCGATGGCCAACGCGGGGCCGCATGGCTTCTCCGAGGCGCTGTATGCCTACACCTCGGCCACAGGCAACAACGGCAGCGCGTTCGGTGGTCTCTCCGCCAACGTGCCGTTCTGGAACGACACGCTGGGCCTGGCGATGTTCGTCGGGCGCTTCCTGATGATCGTCCCGATGCTTGCTATCGCGGGATCGCTGGTGCGCAAGAAGATCGTGCCGGTTTCGGCCGGGACCTTCCCCACCGACAGTCCGCTGTTCGTCGGCCTGGTGGTGGGCGTGATCGCGATCACCGGCGGGCTGATCTTCTTCCCCGCCGTCTCACTCGGACCCATTGTCGAGCATTTCGCGATGCATGCCGGCACCCTTTACGACACAGGCAGCTAAATCCATGGCGATGGAAATCAGGAACAAGATGCGCGGCTCGCAGTCCTCTGTGCTGGATCCCGCAATCCTTGTGCCGGCGATCTGGCAATCGCTCGTCAAGCTTGATCCGCGCAAGCTGATCAGGAACCCGGTGATGTTTGTCGTCGAAATCGTCGCGGCGCTGACGACGATCATCCTGGTGCGCGAGCTGGCGAGCGGCGGCCCGCTGGGCTTCACCGTGCAGATCGTGTTCTGGTTGTGGCTGACAGTGTTGTTCGCCAACTTTGCCGAGGCGGTGGCCGAGGGCCGCGGCAAGGCGCAGGCGGCAACCTTGCGGCGGGCGCGCACCGAGACGCCGGCCAAACGGCTGACGTCGCAGAACGCGTCCAACTATCAGACAGTGCCGGCGCCGGAGCTGAAGCAAGGCGACCTCGTGCTGGTGGAAGCCGGCGATTTGATCCCGAGCGACGGCGACGTGATTGAAGGCATCGCGTCGGTCGATGAGTTGGCGATCACCGGTGAATCGGCCCCGGTGATTCGCGAGAGCGGCGGCGACCGTTCGGCAGTGACCGGCGGCACGCGCGTGTTGTCGGACTGGATCAAGGTACGCATCACCGCGGCGCAGGGTTCCACCTTCCTGGATCGCATGATCTCGCTGGTGGAAGGGGCGGAGCGGCAGAAGACACCGAACGAAATCGCGCTGAACATCCTGCTCGCGGGCCTTACCATCATCTTTGTAATCGCCGTGGCGACAATTCCGAGCTTCGCCACTTATGCCGGCGGCTCGGTGCCGGTGGTGATCCTGGTAGCGCTGTTTGTCGCGTTGATCCCGACGACGATTGGCGCATTGCTGTCGGCGATCGGCATCGCCGGGATGGATCGGCTGGTGCGCTTCAACGTATTGGCGATGTCCGGGCGCGCGGTGGAAGCGGCGGGCGACGTGGATACGCTGTTGCTGGACAAGACCGGCACGATCACGCTGGGCAATCGGCAGGCCACCGAGTTCATGCCGCTGACCGGAGTCACGCCGCAGGAACTGGCGGACGCGGCGCAGCTTGCGTCGTTGTCGGACGAGACGCCGGAAGGTCGCTCGATCGTGGTGCTGGCGAAGGAGACGTACAATATCCGCGGGCGGGAGATGGCGCCGATGGGCGCTCACTTCATCCCGTTCACCGCGCAGACACGACTGTCTGGCGTCGATCTGGATGGCGCGAGCATTCGCAAAGGTGCGGTCGATGCGGTGTTGGCATTCGCGCGCCAGTTCAACGCCAACGGTGAGACGGGCGGTGTGATGACCGCGGTGAGATCCGGCGTGTCGGAAGCAGCCGTTCGCGAACTCACCGCGAAGTCGGACGAGATCGCCAAATCCGGCGGCACGCCGTTGGGGGTCTGCAAGGATGGCCGCCTGCTTGGCGTGATCCATCTGAAGGACATCGTCAAAGGCGGCATAAAGGAGCGCTTTCTGGAATTGCGGCGGATGGGCATCCGCACGGTGATGATCACCGGCGACAATCCGTTGACCGCCGCGGCGATCGCGGCCGAATCGGGCGTCGATGATTTTCTGGCGCAGGCGACGCCGGAGACCAAGCTCAAGCTGATCCGCGACGAGCAGGCGCAGGGCAAGCTGGTGGCGATGTGCGGCGACGGCACCAACGACGCACCGGCCCTGGCACAAGCTGATGTTGGCGTGGCGATGAACACCGGTACGATGGCGGCGCGCGAGGCCGGCAACATGGTCGATCTCGACAGCGATCCAACCAAGCTGATCGAAATCGTCGAGATCGGCAAACAGCTGTTGATGACGCGCGGCGCACTGACCACGTTCAGCATCGCCAACGATGTGGCGAAGTACTTCGCCATGATCCCGGCAATGTTCCTCGCGTTCTATCCGCAACTGCAGGCGCTGAACGTGATGCGGCTGGGAAATCCACAGAGCGCGATCCTGTCGGCGATCATCTTCAATGCGCTGATCATCGTGGCGCTGATTCCACTGGCGCTGAAAGGCGTGGCGTACAAGCCGATTGGCGCGGCGGCGATCCTGCGCCGCAACCTGCTGCTCTACGGTGTTGGCGGCATCATCGTGCCGTTCGTTGGGATCAAACTGATCGACCTGTTGGTCACCTCCATAGGACTTGCCTGAGATGAAACACATTCGACCTGCCATTGTGATGATACTGGCGATGACCGTGCTGACCGGCCTAGTCTATCCGCTGGCGATGACCGGCATCGCGCAGGCCGTGTTCCCGTATCAGGCGAACGGCAGCCTGATCCAGAAGGGCGGCAAGGTGATCGGGTCCGCGCTGATCGGGCAGAGCTTCACGTCCGACAAGTACTTCCATGGGCGCCCATCGGCGACGACGGAGCCTGATCCGAAGGATCCAACCAAGACCGTGCCGACGCCGTATGCCGCGGATAATTCGGCCGGTTCCAATCTGGGGCCGACATCGAAGACGCTGGTGGATCGGGTGAAGGCAGATGCGGAGAGCATGGCGAAGCAGAACCCCGACACACCGATACCGTCCGATCTGGTGACGACTTCGGCGAGCGGGCTCGATCCCGATATCACGCCGGCGGGCGCGCTGTTCCAGGTGCCGCGTGTCGCCAAGGCGCGCGGACTGCCGGAGGATCAGGTGAAGCAACTGGTCGAGGCGCATATCACCGGGCGGCTGCTCGGCATCATCGGCGAGCCGCATGTGAATGTGCTGCAGCTGAACCTCGCGCTGGATGCGATGAAGGGGTAGAGGTTTTCCTCTCCCCTGACCCCCTCCCTCAAGGAGAGGGGAGGAGTAGTGATTGGACGATCGGAGTTCTCGCGAGGGCAGGCCTTCACCTGACGCGTTGTTGCAGGACGCGCAGCAGGGCTCGCGCGGGCGGTTGAAGATCTTCGTCGGAGCCGCGCCAGGCGTCGGCAAGACATTCGAAATGCTGTCGGCGGCGCAGGCCCGCAAGCGCGAAGGTGTCGATGTGGTTGTCGGCGTGGTCGAGACGCACGGCCGCACCGAGACCGAGGCGCTGCTGGACGGGCTGGAAGTGCTGCCTCGGCGCGCGGCGGATTATCGCGGGCGCGTGCTGCAGGAGATGGACCTAGATGCGCTGCTTGCGCGGCGGCCGCAGCTGGCGCTGGTCGATGAGCTGGCGCACAGCAATGCCGCGGGCAGCCGGCATCCGAAGCGTTATATGGATGTCGAGGAGCTGATTGCCGCCGGCATCGATGTCTATACGACATTGAATGTCCAGCATGTGGAAAGCCTGAACGATGTGGTGGCACGCATCACGCGTATCAGGGTGCGCGAGACGGTGCCGGATTCGATCATCGACAAGGCGGACGACATCGAGCTGATCGATCTGACGCCGAACGACCTGATCCAGCGCCTGAAGGACGGCAAGGTCTATGTGCCGCACCAGGCGGATCGGGCGATCCAACACTACTTCTCGCCTGGTAATCTTACCGCGCTGCGCGAGCTGGCATTGCGCCGCACCGCGCAACGGGTGGACGAGCAGATGGTGCGCTATATGCAGGCGCACGCGATCCAGGGGCCGTGGGCGGCGGGCGAGCGTGTATTGGCCTGTATAGGCAGCGACCCCAGCAGCACCGATGTGGTGCGTCTGGCGCGGCGCATGGCGGACAGCCTGAAGGCGCCGCTGACCGCGATCCGTGTGGAGACCGGACGCAGCCTGAACCTGAGCGATGCGGAGCGCGACCGCATCGCCGAGACGATGCGATTGGCGGAGAAGCTGGGCGCCGAGACAGTGACGCTGCCGGGACAGGATGTGGCGGACACTATCGCGGATTACGCACGCGCCAATAATTTCACTCACATCATCATCGTGCAGCCGCCGCGCTCGAGGTGGCGCGAGCTGTTCCGCGAGACGCTGGCGCAGGACCTGATCCGCAAGGCAGGTGGCGCCAGCGTGCATGTGGTGGGGCGCACACGCGAAGCGCGGGAGGCGCGGGAGCAGCCATCGCTGCGGGAGGTCGCGCGGCGCGCCGGTGAACCGAAGGCCTGGCTCGGCGGGGCGGCGTTCGTCGCGATATCGCTTGGCGTCGCGTTGCTGCTGCACCAGATGCTGAGCCTGGCCAGCGTGGCGATGGCGTTCATCACCGCGGTGCTGGTGACCGCGGTGGTGTACGGGTTGTGGCCGGCGCTGTTCGCCAGCTTCCTCAGCATGATGGCGTACAACTTCTTCTTCCTGCCACCGCTGTACACCTTCACGATCGAGGATCCCGAGAATGTCGCGGCACTGTTCTTCTTTGCGATAACCGCGGTGATCGCATCCAACCTGACAGCGCGGGTGCGGTCGCAGGCGATCGTGGCGCGGCAGCGCGCGCGCACGACGGAGGAGCTGTATCAGTTCAGCCGCAAGCTGGCGGGCGCGGCGAACCTGGACGACTTGCTGTGGGCGACGGTGCATCAGATCGCGCTGATGCTGAAGGTGCGCGTGGTGATCCTGTTGCCGGAGAACGGCACGGTCGCGGTGCGCGCCGGCTTCCCGCCGGAGGATACGCTGGATGCCGCCGATGTCGCGGCGGCGCGCTGGTGCTGGGAGCGCAATCATGTCGCGGGGCGTGGTTCGGACACGCTGCCTGGTGCCAAACGCCTGTTCCTGCCGATGAACACCGGGCGCGGCGCGGTGGGCGTGATTGGCATCGATCGAGACGAACCGGGGGCGATCTTGACGCCGGACCAGATGCGGCTGCTCAACGCGCTGTCGGACCAGGCGGCGCTGGCGATCGAGCGGGTCAATCTGGTGGAGGATGTCGATCGCGCGCGACTGGTGGCCGAGACGGACAAGTTGCGCGCTGCACTGCTCACATCGATTTCGCATGATCTGCGTACCCCGCTGGCGTCGATCCTTGGGTCGGCGACCAGCCTTGGGACACAGGACGAGGCGACGCGAGCCGATCTGGTGCGCAACATCCAGGACGAGGCCGAGCGGCTCAATCGTTTCATCGGCAACCTGTTGGACATGACGCGGCTTGAATCTGGTCCACTGCGGCTGGAGACGGGTCCGATCGAGCTGTCGGACGCGATTGGCAGCGCACTGCGCCGCGCAAGCAAGATCCTGTCTGGCCATCGCACGCATGTGTCGCTGGAGGCTGATTTGCCGATGCTGGATGCGGATGCGGTACTGTTCGAGCAGGTGCTGTTCAACCTGCTGGACAATGCCAGCAAGTATGCGCCTGCTGGCACACAGATCTCGGTCCGTGCGTGGCGCGACGACGGCAACATGACAGTGCAGGTGATGGATGAAGGGCCTGGCATTCCGCCGGTCGATCTGGAGCGTATCTTCGACAAGTTCTATCGCAGTGGCGGCGCCGATCGGCGGCGCGCCGGTACGGGATTGGGCTTGGCGATTTGCCGCGGTTTCATCGAAGCGATGCGCGGCACGATCACGGCGTCCAATCGCACCGATCGCTCGGGCGCGGTGTTCACCGTGCGGCTGCCGGTATTCGTCAACGCCGCACAGCCGGCCGAGAGCATTGAGAACATGCAGCGATGAGCATGGGTTCGGCACCGGCGCGCGTGCTGGTGGTGGATGACGAACCGGCAATTCTGCGATTCCTGCGCGCCGGACTGGGCAGCCAGGGCTATGTGGTGATCGAGGCGGAAACCGGCGGCGCGGCGCTGGACGCGGTGCGGCAGAAGCGCGCCGATCTTGTGGTGCTGGATCTTGGTTTGCCGGATGTCGATGGGTTGGAGGTGATCCGGCGCATTCGCGACAGCGGTGCGATGCTGCCGATTATCGTGCTGTCGAGCCGTGAGGATGAGAAAGCGAAGGTCATGGCGCTGGATCTCGGCGCGGACGATTATGTGACCAAGCCATTCGGCGTGGACGAACTGTTGGCGCGTTTGCGTGCGGCGCAGCGGCACCGTCTGCAACAGCAAGGCGAGAAACCGCTGTTCCGCAGCGGCGACCTGACGGTCGATCTGGTGCGCCGTATCGTCACAGTGCGCGGCAAGGAGGTGAAGTTCTCACCGCGCGAATATGATCTGCTGCGGCTGCTGGTGACGCATGCCGGCAAGGTGGTTACCCACAACCTGATCCTGCGCGAGGTGTGGGGGCCGAATACGGACGTGCAGTATTTGCGGATCTATATCCGGGCGTTGCGCCAGAAGATCGAGCGCGATACCGAGAAGCCTGAACTGATCCAGACGGAGACCGGTGTGGGTTATCGCCTCAGGGCGCCGGATTGATGACAATTGGCGAGTTGATCGGGCCGGATCAGGTCATCGTTGGGCTGCGCGTGCCGGACAAGGCGCAGTTGCTGCAAGACCTCGCGGCGCGCGCGGCGATGGCGCTGGGGCTGGAGCGGCGCGCGGTGTTCGAGGCGTTGCAGGCGCGCGAGAACCTGGGTTCCACCGGTTTGGGCAAGGGGTTCGCGCTGCCGCACGCGCGGCTGGCGACGATAGGCCGGAGCTTCGTGCTGTTCGTGCGGCTGGCACGCCCGATCGATTTCGCCGCCATCGATGAGCAGCCGGTGGATCTGGTGATCCTGCTGCTGACGCCGGCGGATGATGCGGCGAATCTGCATTTGACGACTCTGGCGACATTGTCGCGGCCGTTGCGTGACGCGGCGTTTGTGCGGCGGCTGCGGCAGGCGGCTGATGCCTCGGCGGTGCATGGGCTGCTGGCGGGGGTTTGACCCTCTAGTCCGCGACGATCACCAGAACGACGGTCAAGGCTGCAAGACACAGCCCGATGATAAGCAGCAGGCGGTCCATCGACATGCGGGGAATCTGGCAGCCTTACATTGCGGCCGAATGTCAAAATGATACGGAGAAACAAAAGGCCGCCCCGGCGAAACCGGGACGGCCAGGCTGGGAAGGGTAGTCGGGAAGAGTAGGCTGGAGACAGCTTGCTACGCCGGTTTCCGGGTCGTTGCTGTGAAGCTGTTCACCGCGGCTTACGAATTCATGAGCAGCCGGCGGCGGGATGGATTGCAGATCGCGTTGGTGCCTATGATGCCGGGCTTGGCAAAGCGCAAATATGGGGGAACAGATGACCATCGGCTTTACGAAAGGCTTCGTGCCGCGTCGCCGTGACCTGCTGACCATCACCGGCGCTGCCGCGCTTGGTGCGGCGTTTTCCAGCCGTCGCGCGCATGCAGCCGACAAGGTCGTATTGCGCACCAACTGGATCTTCTATGGCTCGCACGGCATCTTCCTGTTGGGCGAGGCCGACGGTATTTATGGCAAGGCCGGCATCGATGCCGAGGTGAAGCAGGGCAACGGGTCCGGCAATGCGGTGCAGCTTGTCGCCAACAAGGACAGCACGTTTGCCTATGCGTCCTCGGTGACAATGATGACCCAGGCGGCGAAAGGCGCGCCGGTGATTTCGGTGTGCACGATCGATGCGGAGGGCACGGATGCGGTGCTGGCCAATCCGGATTCCGGGATCAAGACGCTGAAGGATCTGGAAGGCAAGCAGGTGATGACAACTGCGGGCTCGGGGGTGAACACGCTGTTCCAGGTTGCGTGCAAGAATGCCGGTGTCGATATCGACAAGATCAAGATCGTGAACGTGGCCGAGAGCGCGCTGGTGCCGAGCTATCTGCAGGGACTGGCGCCGGCGATCCTCGGCGGCATCGACGACAAGCCGGCGGAGATCGAAGCGAATGGCGGCAAGACACCCGTCGCCCTGACCTATACGCAGTATGGCGTGGCGCAGCCTGGTTATTCGATCGTGGCGCATCGCGACATGGTCAACAGCAATCCTGATCTGGTGAAGCGCTTCGTCGGCGCAACGTTGGCCTCGGTGAAGGCGGCCCAGGCAAATCCTGATGCCGCTGTTGCGGCCGTATTGAAGACGCAGGGCGGCGCGCCGGACGAAAAGGCGAAGGTGCAGAATCGCAAGGTGCTGGATGTGACGCTGTCGATCCTGATCTCGCCGAAGAACAGCGAGAAACGTGTCGGGCTGAATGTGCCGGCTGACTGGCAGAGCGCGCTTGATCTGCTGAAGAATTATCAGAGCCTGCAGACCGACAAGCCGGCGAGCTACTTCTACACCAACGAGTTTGTGCCTGGCTGATCAACATCCCGGCCGATGAGTGTCTCGATCGCTGTGCAGGGCGTGGAGAAGGTGTTCGGCACCGGTCTGCGCCCGGTGCACGCGATCGGTCCGATCGATCTGAACATCGCGCCAGGGCGATTCGTATCGTTCGTCGGCCCGTCGGGCTGCGGCAAGAGCACGCTGCTGCTGATGATTGCCGGGCTGCTGGCGCCGACGCGCGGCGGCATTGCGATCGACGGCGCGGCGGTGCGCGAGCCATATGTCAATCTCGGTATCGTGTTTCAGGGCCACGCGCTGGTGGAGTGGCGCAGCGCGCTCGACAACGTGTTGCTGCAAGTGGAGATGCGCGGGCTGAAGCGGCATGCTTATGAGGCGAAGGCACGTGAATTGCTGTCGTCTGTCGGGCTCGGCGAGTTCCTGGATCGGCATCCGTGGGAGCTGTCCGGCGGGATGCAGCAGCGGGCTGCCTTCTGCCGCGCGTTGATCCATGACCCGCCGTTGATTTTGCTGGACGAGCCGCTCGGCGCGCTCGACGCGATGACACGCGAGCAGTTGCGGGGCGATCTCGAGCGGCTGTCGATGCGCGAGCAGCGCACGATGGTGCTGGTGACCCATTCGATCGAGGAAGCCGTGCAACTATCCGACGAGATCTACGTGATCTCGCCGCGGCCGGGGCGTGTCGTGAGGCAGGTGAGTGTGGCACTTGACCGGCCGCGCGATCTGCATGTGCGGCAGGGCGCGGCGTTTCAGGAGATCGTGGCGGAGATCAAGGAGATCTTCCTGGGATACGGCGTGCTGTGACGACGGAGACGATGCATCCGATGTGGGATCGCATCGCCGCTGTCGGCACGCCGATCGTGTTCGGTATTGCGTTGGTGGCACTGTGGGAATTTGCGGTGCGCGCCTTCCATGTGCCGCTCTACATCGTGCCGCCGCCGTCGGATATCGCCCAACAGTATGCCCGCAACGTCACCCGCATCCTGCAATACACGCTGGTCACCGGAATGGAGACGGTGTGCGGCTTTGCCGTGGCGATCGTGCTCGGCATTCCGCTTGCCGTGCTGGTGGCTTTCTCCAAGCTGCTGCGGCGCACGTTCTATCCGCTGGCGGTGACGCTGGAGATGGTGCCGAAGATCGTGTTCGCACCGATTTTCGTCACGTGGTTCGGCTTTGGGTTCCTGCCGAAGATCATCATCGTGTTTCTGGTCTGCTTCTTTCCGATCCTGCTCAACGGCATCCTTGGTTTCATTTCATTGCCGGTGGATCTGGAACGCTTCTGCCGTTCGACCGGCGCGGGCGGGCTTCGGACGTTCTGGCGGATGCGGCTGCCGGCGGCGCTGCCGCAACTCTTCGTCGGACTGAAGGGTGCGGCGGTGAATGCCACGGTGGGTGCCACGATCGCCGAGTGGATCGGCGGTGATGCTGGGCTCGGCTATTTCATCCAGATGGCGGCGGGGCAACTGCGCATGGATCTGGCGTTCGCCATCATTGTGATGCTCGCCGCGCTTGGTCTATTGCTGTTCTGGCTGGTGGAGCGAGCGGAGCGGCTGCTGGTGCCGTGGCATGTCTCGCAGCGGCGCGGGCAGGGCGCATCGGGGCTCTGACCGCGCTGCTGCGAAGCTAAGAAAGCGCGAAGCCGGCGTAGCCGCGCGCGGCCACATCCTGGCAGATCTCGCGATAGCGGATCATGCCGCCGGCATAGGGCATGAACACGCGTGGCTTGCCGGGAATGTTGGCGCCGAGGTACCAGGAGTGTGTCGCCAAGGGCAGCAGCGTCTTGCTGGCGACCTCATTCACTTCGGCGATCCAGTTCTCGGCCGCGTCGGTCGTCGCTTCAATGCGCTGCAGTTCGTGCTTTCGCATGTAGTCGACGCACTCGGTGATCCAGTCGACGTGCTGCTCGATGGCCACTGGCATGTTGCACAGCACGGACGGGCTGCCGGGACCGGTGATGGTGAACAGGTTGGGGAAGCCGGCGACCTGCAGTCCCAGGTAATTGCGCGGGCCTGCCTGCCAGACATCCTTGAGGGCGAGGCCATCTCGTCCGGTTATGTTCATGCGCAGAAGCGGACCGGTCATGGCGTCGAAGCCGGTGGCGAAGACGATGATGTCGAGCGGATACTCGCCCTCGTTGGTGCAGATGCCGTTGGCGGAAATCCGTTCGATGGGTGTTGCCCTTACGCCAACCAAAGAGACGTTGGGGCGATTGTAGGTCTCGAAGTAATCGGTATCGATCGGCGGGCGCTTGGCGGCATAGGGATGATCGATGTCCGACAGGATTGCCGCGGTTCTTGGATCCTTCACGATGGAGCGGATCTTGCGCTTGATGAAATCGGCCGCGGTGTCGTTCGCCTGCTTGCTGACCAGCATGTCCTGGAAAGTCGCGCGGAACTGCAGGCCGCCGCGCTCCCACGCGGCTTCGTAGAGCTCTTCGCGTTCCTGCGGCGAGGTTTCGACGGCCTTGCGATCCTCCACCTTGAAGCCCATGCCGTTGTAGGTCTGATGCGTCGTCGCGCGGATTTCGTGCGCGTTCTGTTTGACGTACTGCTTGAAGTCCGGCGTCAACGGGACATTGCGTGCCGGCACCGAGTAGTTCGCGGTGCGTTGAAACACTGTCAGGTGTTTGGCCTGTGCCGCGATCACCGGTGCGGCCTGGATGCCGGTGGATCCGGTGCCGATCATGCCGACGCGCTTGCCGGTGAAGTCGACGCCTGCGTGCGGCCACTGTCCGGTGTGATACCAGTCGCCCTTGAAATCCTGCAGGCCGGCGAGCTGCGGCACGTTCGCGGTGGACAGGCAGCCGACGGCGGTGACAAGAAACTTCGCCACGAACGTCTCGCCCTGTTCGGTGCGGACGTGCCAGCGGTTGGCCGCATCGTCGTATCGCGCGGACGTCACGCGGGTGTTGAAATGGATGTCGCGCTTGAGGTCGAACCTGTCGGCAACGTGGTCCAGGTAGCGCAGGATCTCGGCCTGGCCGGGATAGCGCTCAGACCATTCCCACTCGCGCATCAGCTCGGGAGAGAAGGTGTACCAGTAGACGTGGCTTTCCGAATCGCAGCGGGCACCGGGATAGCGATTCCAATACCAGGTGCCACCGACGCCTTGGGCGGCTTCCAACGCCTTGACGGAAAGGCCGAGCCGATCACGCAGGCATAGCAACTGGTAGAGGCCGGCGAACCCCGCGCCAATCACCAGCGCGTCGAGTTCGGTTGTCTGATCCGCCATGCCAATCGTCCCTTTCAGCCATACGAGCTTGCCAATTAGATGGCATGCCATATATTGGTAAGCCATGCAATCGGGTGGATGATGAAGCGGGACCGGCGGCTTCGCGATGGTTTTGGCGGCCTTGTCGCACGGGCGGCCCGGCAGTGGCGCCGGGCGGTGGATCGCCGCCTGCAGCCGTTCGGACTGACCGAGGCGACGTGGCTGCCGCTGATCTATGTCGCGCGGGCGACCGAGCCGATGCGGCAGAAGGATCTGGCGGCGGCGCTGGCACTGGATGGTTCGTCGGTGGTGCGGCTGCTCGATGCGCTGGAGACATCGGGGCATATCGAACGGCGCGAGGAAGGAGCGGACCGCAGAGCGAAGACCATCGGCCTGACCGACCGGGGATGGTCGATCATCGAGCAGGTCGAAGCGGTGTCGCGCGAGGTTCGCAACGCCACTCTGCTAGGCATGACAGACGAAGAACTGGCGCAGGCGACACGGGTGCTCGAGCTGGTCTGCCAGAACCTGACGCGGCAGCAGGAACAGGAAGACTGATGTCTTCCACGGCCGCGATCGTCCAGCCAATCGCGCCGGCCAGTGCCAATCGTCTGTTGATAACGATCTGCACGATCCTGGCGACGCTGATGCAGTCGCTGGACAGCACGATCGCCAACGTCGCGCTGCCGTATATGCAGGGCACGATGTCGGCGAGCCAGGAAGAGATCAACTGGGTGCTGACGAGCTATATCGTCGCGGCGGCGATCATGACCGCGCCGACCGGGTTCCTGTCGGCGCGCTTTGGCCGCACGCGGCTGTTCGTGACGGCGGTTGCCGGCTTTACCGTGGCGTCGGCCTTGTGCGGCCTGGCGGAAACTCTTGGACAGATCGTGGTGTTCCGTATTGTGCAGGGCGTTTTCGGCGCGGCGCTGGTGCCATTGTCGCAATCGGTGATGTACGAACTGTATCCACCCGAGCAGCGCGCGAAGGCGATGGGTCTGTGGACCATGGGTGTGATGATGGGGCCGATCTGCGGTCCTATCCTGGGCGGCTGGCTGACGGAAAATTACAGCTGGCGCTGGGTTTTCTACATCAATGTGCCGTTCGGCATCCTGACCGCGATCGGTCTGCTGGTATTCCTGCGTGAAGGCGCCGAGCGGCGTCCGGCGAAGCTGGACTGGATCGGATTCGGAGCGCTGAGCCTGGCCATCGGCTCCTTCCAGATGATGCTCGATCGGGGCGAGACGCTCGACTGGTTCAACTCGCGGGAGATCGTGCTCGAGGCGTGCATTGCCGGCGTGGCGTTCTATGTGTTTCTGGTGCAGTTCTGCCTGGCACCTCGGCCGTTCCTGTCGCCGAAGCTGTTTGCTGACAGGAACTTCACTGTCGGCGGGATCCTGTACGCGATCATGGGTTTGATCATGTACGCGTCGCTCGCGCTGCTGGCGCCCTATCTGCAGACGCTGATGGATTATCCGGTGGTGACGGCCGGCATCACGCTGGCGCCGCGCGGTGCAGGCCTGATGATCGCCGCGCTGATCTGCGGCCGGGTCATGGGCCGTGTGAATGCCCGGATACTGGTCGGCATGGGCTTCCTGATCGGTGCCTACGCACTGTACGAGATGACGCTGTGGACGCCGGATATCGCCGAATCGACCGTGGTGTTCGTCGGTTTTGTCCAGGGGCTCAGCATCGGGTTCCTGGCTATTCCCATCAATATCATAGCGTTTGCGACGCTGCCTGCGTCGATCCGTACCGAGGCGACCAGCATCTATAGCCTGATGCGCAATCTGGGCAGCGCGGTTGGCATTTCGATTACTGGCGCGCTGCTGCAGACCAAAACGCAGGTCAACCACGCGACCATTGCCGCTGACGTCAGTCCATTCAACCGTGCCTTGCAGATGACGCCAGCCGCGCATTTCTGGAATACCAGATCAATGCACGGCATCGCGATGTTGAACGAGGAGGTGACCCATCAGGCGCGTATCATCGCCTATATCGATGACTTCAAGCTGATGCTTATCCTCGCCATCATTGTTGTGCCATTGCTGCTGCTGGTGCGGACATCGCGGCCGCAATAGCGCAACCAGACCAACAGTCATACGAGCCATCATGTCAGAGACGTTGCACTTTCCCTACACGGAGCCACCGGGGCCAGGACAGGTCATCGAGGTCGCGCCAGGAATCCAATGGGCGCGGCTGCCGCTGCCGTATCGGCTCGATCACGTGAACATCTACCTGATCGAGAACGGCGAAGGCTGGACGGTGTTGGATACCGGACTGGGTACCGATGACTGTCGCAATGCGTGGGAGACACTGCTGCGTGGTGCGATGCGCGGCCAGCGCCTGACGCAGATGGTGGTGACTCACTTTCACCCAGATCATGTCGGCTTGGCGGGATGGCTCGGCGAGCGGTTCCAGCTGCCGTTGTCGATGCCGCGTCCGGAGTATCTGTACAGCCTGGCGTTGCAATACGCACCGGGCGACCTTGGCCGCGCGATGCATGAACCATTCTATCGGCGGCACGGGCTCGCGGCCGATGTCACGCGGCTGGTGCTGAGCCGCGGCCACGAATACCTGAAGCGAACATCCGGTGTTCCGGCGACGTATCATCGCATCAGACACGGCGATACGATCGGCGCTGGTTCGCGCGCGTTCCAGATCCTCACCGGCGGCGGACATTCGCTGGAACAGGCGATGCTGTATCGTCCCGAGGAGAAGCTGTTCTTTGCCGCCGACCAGGTGATCGCGCGCATCACGCCGAATGTGAGCGTGCACGCGATGGAGCCTGACCTCGACGCGCTGGGCATTTTCCTGCAGTCGCTGGGCGACTTGCGCGACAGGGTTGCCGACGAGGTACTTGTGTTGCCGGGACACGGGTTGCCGTTTCATGGGCTGCACCAACGGATCGGCGAATTGATCGAGCATCACGCGCAGCGCTGCGATGTCATCGCGGCGGCATGCGAGCAGCAGCCGCTGTCTGTTGCCGGGCTGGTGCCGCAGGTTTTCCATCGAGTACTGGATGAGCATCAGACCGGCTTCGCGTTCGGCGAGGTCCTGGCGCACGTGAATCACATGCTGACCCAGCGACGGCTTGCGCTGAGTGTTGGTGCCGACGGTATAGAGCGGTATCGGTCGACCTAGCCGCTGCAACCACGGCTGACGTGCCGGCTGGCAGTCGTCGGATCGCCGACGGCCAAAGTCCATAGTTTCCAGTTTTCGATAAGTGCGTCGTTGCACCCGGCGCATGCTTCATGCGTCGCCGTTCGCCCTGCGAACCGTAGAGAACCATTAGTTCTTCGTTAATCGAACGTCGATAAGTCCACGCTCCCCACTCAGGCAACTGAGGCTGTTGGGTCAGCGCGGAGGAGTCACCCACGGTGTCGAATTTCACCTGGACACAGGCTGCTGGCGGGAACTGGAATGCATCGTCCAACTGGACGGGCGGATCATCCGGAGCGTCGCCAGGTTCGGCAGCCACCAATGATTCCGTAGCGTTGCTGTCGAGCGCCGGGCTGACAAGTCCTTATACCGTGCGGCTTACGGCCAATGTCGCGCGCAGCATTGCCAACCTCACGGTCAACGACAGCAAAGCGACGCTGGCGCTGAACACCAATTCGGCCAATCTGGCCAATACCGGCACGACGGTATTGCAGGCTGGCACGATCGACATCACCGCGGCGGCGACACTGAAGACCGCGGCGTTCCTGCAATCCGGCGGCGCATTCAATGAAAGTGCCGGCAGCCTCAAGATCACCAACACGTTTGGCACCGCGTTCGCGGTGTCGGGTGGTGCTTTCCAGATGATCGGCGGCGCCGTCGCACTGAGCGGCGGCAGCACGGCGAGCTTCAGCAACGCCGCGGACCTGATCTCGAACGCCTCTATCTCGGGAGGCACGGAACTCGACATCGGTGCGGGCTCGGCGATCACATTTGCCCTGAATGCCGGAACGGTCGGCGCCGCCGAGGTCGACGTTTCGTCGAATGCGACTGTTGTTGGCACCGGCAGGGTTGGAGGCACACTTTCTGGCTTTGGCACCGTCGAGGCCAGCGGCGGTACCCTCGCGCTTACTGTCGCGCTCGGACCGTCCAGCAACGATATTGCATTCGAGGTCGACAGTGCCATCGGTTCGGTGCTTGAGGTGGATGGCAACATCGGCACAGCGACAACAGGAGGGCACAGGTTCTCATTCCTCAACGGCGCATCGAGCAGCGGCGAGCTGTTCTACAATGGGAAGAGTTCGATCGCTGCCAACGGCACGCTCGCCACGAGGATAAGCGGCCTCAATGTCGTCACCGGTGGCACGCCGACCGATTTCATCCGCATCGGGCAGGCGAGCGCGATCAGCATCCTCAGCGGCCAGACCCATCACGGCACTAGCGACGCCAAGATCACCTTTACCAGCACCGGCATCTCTGGCGTTTCCAGTGTGGTGCTGGCCAACACCACCGGCAACAACTCGGGCACGTGGTTCGTGCGCACCCAGGCTGACAGTCATGGCGGCACGGACATCTTTCTTTCCAGCGTTTGCTTTGCCGCCGGCACGCGGATCCTCACCATAGCGGGCGAGCGGGCGGTCGAGAGCATCACACGCGGCGACATTGTGCTGGCCCTGGTCAACGGCGAACCGGCGCCGCAGCTGGTGAACTGGGTTGGCCGCCGCCACATCGACGTCGCGGCGCAGTCGCGGCCGGAACGCGTGGCACCGGTACGTATCCGGCGCGACGCGTTCGCCGACAATGTGCCGCACGCCGATTTGTTGCTATCGCCGGACCATGCCGTGTTCGTCGATGGCAAGCTGATCTGCGCGCGGCAACTGATCAACGGCACGACGATCTGCCAGGAACTGCACTGCCGCAGTGTCGACTACCACCACATCGAACTGGAGCGGCACGCCATTCTGCTGAGCGAGGGGCTGCCGACGGAGAGTTACCTGGACACCGGCAACCGCGGCTTCTTCGCCAACGCTGGCGCGGCGTTGGTGCTGCATCCGGACCTGACCGACGAGAGCGATTTCCCGACCCGCGAAGCCGGCTCCTGCGCGCCGTTTGTGTGGGATGCCGCGAGCGTGCTGCCAATCTGGCAGCGTCTGGCCGAGCGTGCCACGGCGATTGGCCAGCCGGTGCCACGGCGCGATACCACGGCCGAGCCGGAGCTTCGTCTGCTTGCCGATGGCCGCCGGGCAAAGCCGCTGTACAGCGACAGCGCGCGGGCGATCTTCATGCTGCCGGCGAATGTTTCCGAGGTGCGTCTGCTGTCGCGCGCGCAATCGCCGACGGACGCGCGCGCATGGTTGGAGGATCGCCGCAGGCTTGGCGTGCGGATCGCACGGATCGCGCTGAAGTCTGCCGACGAGACGCGTGAGGTACCGATCGATCATCCGGGTCTGGTGCAGGGCTGGTGGGGCATCGAGCGCGATGGCACTGGCTGGTGCCGCTGGACCGACGGCGACGCGGTGTTGCCATTGCCGCCGCTGCGCGACGTGGCGATGCTGGAGATACACTTCGGCGGCGCGATGACCTACCTGCTCGAATCGCGCCTCGCCGCTTGAATCGAACAAGACCTGGAAGCTTTGGCAGCGCTGGGATGTGCTGCCCGGCGAGGCGATCACCGATCCAGCCGCATTGACGGTGTGCGGGAGAGCTTTACAACCTCAAGCGCGACCGCAGGTGACTGGAAATACCGATGGCCGGTGAGCGTCCACGCTTTTTGTTTTTCGATGGCAAGATCGTCCCGTATGCGGATGCCAAGGTCCATGTGCTGACCACGGTGTTCAAGTATGCGGCGGCGGTGTTCGAGGGAATTCGCGCCTACCATAACGAGACGACGGACAAGCTGTTTGTGTTTCGTCTCAAGGAGCACATCGACCGGCTGTTCGATTCCGCGAAGATCGCACGCATACCGATCCCCTACACGCCGGACGATCTGCGGGAGAATCTGCTCGCGCTGATTCGCCGCAATGAATTGCGCCAGGATCTGCACATCCGCATTTCGGCCTATATCGCCGAGGATGACGGGCGTCTCGATTCGACGGGTCCGGTGGGGTTGTCGATGGCGGCGATCCCGATGGGGCGCTATGACCCGTTGGGTATGAGCGAAGGGTTGCGTGTCGCGGTCAGTCCGTGGCGCCGGCTTGGCGACGACACGATGCCGCCACGCGTCAAGTCGATCGCCAATTACCAGAACAGCCGTCTGGCACTGCTCGATGCCAAGGCCGCCGGATTTCAGGATGCCATCCTGCTTGATTCGCGTGGTAAAGTGACGGAGGGCCCCGGCTACAACATATTCGTCGTGCGCGCCGGTCAGGTGCTGACGCCACCGGTGACACATGGAATTCTCGAAGGTGTCACGCGCGATACATTGATCCGTTTGTTTGCGGAAAAGCATCGGACGCCCGTGGTGGAGCGCGAAATCGATCGCACGGAGCTGTATGTCAGTGACGAGGTGTTCTTCTGCGGCAGTGGCAAGGAAGTAACGCCGATTGGTTCGATCGATCACCGGCCGGTGGGTGACGGCGGGATCGGGCCGCTCACCGCGGCGATCCGTGACACCTATTTCGACGTGGCCAAGGGGCGGCATCAGGAGTACGCGAGCTGGCTGACGCCGGTTTACTGATGAGTTGCTGTATGTCGCCCCGAGCTGTTGCGGCGGCGGCGTAGCGGCGGGATCGAGGTTGGCGTTATAGGATCTTCCTATGGCGAGTGGGGACAACGAAGACGAGCTGCTCGATCAGTTGGCCGAGCGCCTGAAGGCAATCCGTCAGGACGCGGAGCTGGTGCGATCCGGTGGCGTTGACCACATCTCTGCTGGCCTGGAGCGGACCCAGGCCGACCTGCGCGAGCTTGCGACCAGCCTACAGGCATTGTCGCTGCGCATCGAGCAACAGCAGCAGGCAGTTGCAGGACGCGCCGAGCAGCAGCAGGCGGTTGCAACCCGAGTTGAGGCCGTTGCCAAGAAGGTAGAGGCGGACGCGGAAGCGCAGCGTCAGACCTTCGAGGCGTTGTCGGTCCAGGTGCGCCAACAGGGCGAAATGCTGGACAGGCTGTCGGCTCCCCGGCGATCGCGGCTCGGTGCGTTGCGTGCCGGGTTGGCGATCGTGGTGCTGCTGGCGGGTGTTGGGATTGCGGCCCTCGTGGTGTCCGGGCACGACATCGGACTTGATGCGATAAAAGACCGAATCACCGGCTGGTTCTCCGCGCTGGAAGGCGGCGGCCCGACGCGATCCGGCGGCGCGGCGGGATACGCTGCAACGACGGCCAATGCGACGCCTGGCGCAAAGCAGGCAGCTCAGCCGCTTGTTCCCGACGCGCGCGCCGCCGCGTCTGATCCCGCGACGGCGGGACCGGCGAAAGACGTTGCTCCGCCGGCGGAACCGACAGCGTCAGCGGATGCTGCGGGACCGAGCGGGGCACCGGCCACCGAGGCCGCCATACCTCCGCAGCCCGAGGCGCCGGCCGCTGAGCAGCCGGCTGCTGCGCTGCAGTCCCCGTCTGCTGAGGCAGAGGCGCCGCACGACGCGCCGCCAGCGATCGCGACAGCGCAGGTGGCCGCAGCGGATGCTGCGAACCCGGCTGAGGCGCCGGCCAAAGACGCCGCAAAATCGCCGCAGACCCAGGAGGCAGTGGTGGACCTGGCGACCGCTCCACCCGGGCCTCGGCCGGCCGGGGCAGAGAGGCCGAGCGAGGCGCCACTGGCCAAAGCGCCGGCAGCAAGCGAGGTAACGGCGCGCGACGCCACGCCGCCCGTGTCGGCGGAGGTATCGCCGAAGCTGAAAGCGACGCACCAGCTCGCGCTGCGGGCCACCGAGGACGCGTGGGTCCGCGTGCATGCGAGCGATGGCCGGGTGGTGTTCAGCCGGACCCTCAGGAAGGGCGAGATCTGGTCGGTTCCCAGCGATTCCGTGCTGATGCTGGACACCGGCAATGCCGGCGCCCTGGACGTGCAGGTGGACGGCGTGAAGGTTTCGCTGAGCAGTGCCAAGAATGGCGTGATCCGCAACGTTCCGCTTGACGCCGATGCGCGTGAATTCGAGCGGGCAGCAGACCGCGCGCTAGGCGGTCCGGCATCGCGATTTAGAGCATCACCGGGTGCAAGGCTTCGGGACATCCGGCGTGCCGCAATTGTACGGATTGTTCGGGCCATAATAGTAGTTCGGCGCTGGCACTCCCGGATAGGCATAGGCCGGCGGGGGAGGCGGCGGCGGCGGCGCGTAATAGGTCGGCGGATAGTACGGCCGGCCGTATCCGTACGGGTAATAGTACTGCGCGTGCGCCACGAGCGACGGCTGCAAGAGTGCGGCAATGGGCACGTATAGAAGCAGACGCCGCATTGGCTCCTCCTTGCGCTTGGCGAATGTTAGTCCGGCCGCAGCGGATGGTTCAAGTTCGGCGCTATCGGAGCGTGCGACTTCGCGGCGCGAAGCGGTGTTGCCGAGTCGCGTCATGGCCGTGCCGGCATAATCACGACAAGAATATCGCCAGTACCATTTCGCGTCGCGCGTCCGGGACAAGAAAAGCAGTGGGACGCGCCGGTGGTGAGTTTATTCCCAGCGGGCGGAAGATTTTTTTCTTCGCATTTTAGGGCTTGGCAGCGGGCGGCGGATCGGAATATGCGAATGCGAATGATTATCATTCCGAGAGGGCGCGACGTGCTGGTAGAAGAACTGCTTCAGAGGCTGGGCAAACACGGGGGGCCGCGCCATGGCGTCCGGCTCCTGTCCTGCGTGGCGGCGTTCGCCGCTATCGGCATAGCTATCTCGTACCCCGCCCGCGCGGAACTCCAGGTCCGCTTGCCGACAGTCGAATTCCGCGAACTGGAGTTCGAGCACAACGGTCTCTTCACGTTCGATAAGGACCGCACCCTGGGAGGCCAGCAAAGCTATACGAACTCGATTGGCTACGGTGTCACGCCCTGGTGGAAGATCGAGTTGGAAGGCGAGACGGGTTCGGTCCCTGATAGCAGCGTGCACTACACGGCGACGACGATGGAGAACACGTTCCAGATTACTCCGCCAGGACAGTATCCGCTGAATCTTGGGTTCTTTGCTGAGGTACTCGCAATCCGCGCTCAATGGTGAGCCGAACAGCTTCACGTTTGGTCCGATCGTGCAGAAGGAGCTCTACAACGTCCTGGGCGTCGACAGCCTGCACACGTTGAACGTTTTCCTTGGGAAGGATGTCGGGCACAATTCAACGCATGCGACCGGCTTTCAGGTCGCGTGGCAATCGAGGCTGCTGCTCAACCCCTATATTGATCCGGCCATCGAGTACTATGGGTTCGTCGATGACCTTGGCAACGCGGGAAAGTTCTCGCAGCAGCAGCATTTCATCGGGCCGGTTGCGCTGGGAGCCATCAGCTTCTCGCCATACGGTAAGCTGAAATACGAAGTCGGCTACATGTTCGGCATGTCACAGGCCTCGCCCCGGGGGGCAATCCGCTGGAAGCTTGAATACGAGATTGCATTCTGACCGGCAGGGTTCGGGTGTTCACTTGCTTGCGAAGCTTGCATTGCGCCGCCATGCTTGGTCTTGGTTTCAGGATCGGCACGAGGCAAACCTTAGAGTGGCTTACGGAAAACGATTCAGCCGGGAGCGCAACCGCCGGCGCAGGCAGTTCGCCTGGCGCGCCGGGATATCCCTGCTGGTTGCAGGAGGGTTGGTTGGCCTGGGCTACTCCGCCTATCAGACCGGATCTTTATTGGCGCAATCCAGGGTTTCCGGATTGAGCAGTAAGGTTGCCGATCTCACCAATCAACTGGATGCCAGCCGCACCGAGAACGCACACCTGCAAGCCGGCCTGGACGAGGCGAAGCGCTCTGGTCTGGCCTTGCAGAGCCGCTATGACAAAGACGTACCGACATCCGAGATGGCGGATCTGCTTGGCATTGCCCGGGAGCGGCGTTCGCAGGGCGTGCCGGCACAGCGCCTGGGGCAGGCGCTGCGCGAAGCGGCTGTCACCCGTGTGTGCGATACGCGCGCAGCTCGCCGCAGGTTTGCCTTCCAGGTTGGCAAGTCGACGCCGGATGACGCGGTGGCGCTGCTTGACGGCCTGATTCAGGTATCGGCGACCATCCCCAACGCGGCGGCCGATCCCGCGCGAACCGCGGCAATCGTTATTGAGCAGGCCTGGACCAGCGAGCCGCTGAAATTCACCGGCTTGCCGGCCCGCCAGGACATCGTTGTCAACAACCTGCTGCTGCATCTGGCTGTCGAGGTGAGCCCGATGGCGGGATTCGGGACGGTTTCTCTTTCGATATGCAGCAAGGGCTAACAGCGCTGCCAGAGGTCCCCGGCCGACAGCCAGTCCGCCTCTAGCCCCTCTCGGTTAGGAGTGGTATTTCCGTGGCGCTCAGCAATCAATCCGCCGTGCTGTCTCGTGGGGTGGATACTGGGAGTGACACGTGCCTGACGATACATCATTCGCATGGCCGGCTGCCGGATCGCTCGAGGTGCAATCGCTGCCAGGCGGTGGCTGCAATATCAAGTTCGCCTTCGCCGATCGGGGCATCGTGCGGACGATCGGCAAGGGGCGGATCATCAAGGTCCGCAATGTGCCGACGAAGCGGATCGCGCAGCAATACGAGATCATCGTGCGGCACGACGATGATTTTGAGAGCAGCTACAGTATTGTCGATCAGAACCCGCAATTGCGCGCCGACGAGTCCCAACCGATCAACATGCAAGGAACACTGGTCGAGGACGGCGGCGAGCTTTACGACATCAGGAACGGCGGCGTATTGCATTTTCAGCTCTATCGCGCCGGAAAGCTGGTCGACCCGCGGACGTATCTGCGACCGGAAATCAACCAGACGATTGCCGCCGCGCGCGGCGAATGCGCCGATCCGGGCCAGTAGCTGCCGTCATTGCCGGCGGGGGATTCTCACTGCCTGGTCACGCCGCTCTGCCATGACTTCCTCCATCGCGCGAGGGTAGCGCCACGGCTGCATGGAAATGCTGCTCAACCGCTGATGCATCTCCTCAGGCAACTGCCAGCCGGCCGCGGCGAGAGTTTCACTGAATTGCGCTGCAGTCCTTGCACCGACGATAGCGCTGGACACCTGCGGTTGTTCGATTACCCAACGCACCGCAACCTGCGCGGGATGACGCCCAAGCTCGCGCGCGACTGCGAGCAATTCGGCCACTATCGCTTCGTGGCGCGGATGGAAGAAGCGGGTGGGGAACGCCCAGTTCTCGGCTGAACGCGATCCGGCGACGGTGCGTTCGCCGGGGCGGTATTTGCCGGACAGATAGCCGCCGGCAAGCGGTGACCAAACCACCATGCCGAGCCCTTTGAGAGCGCAGACCGGCACCAGTTCTTCCTCGATGTCACGCACCACGAGGCTGTATTGCGGCTGATAGGCCTCGAATCGCGCGAGGTCTTTGCTGTCGCTGATCCACAGCGCCTCCATCAGCCGCCAGGCCTCGTAATTGCTGCACCCGGTGTAGCGGATCTTGCCCTGCCGCAGCAGATCATCGAAGGCACGCAGCATTTCCTCGAGCGGCGTCTGCGCATCGACATGATGGATGTAGTAGAGGTCGATGTGATCGGTGTTGAGCCGGCGCAGGCTGTCCTCGACCGCGTGCATGATGTGGACTCGCGACATGCCTGAATCGTTCGGTCCCGGCCCCATCGGATTGAAGACCTTGGTCGCGATCACCGCCTCACGCCGGCGCGCACCGAGCGCTCGTCCAAGCATCGTCTCGGATTCGCCGTTGCTGTAGCCATCCGCTGTGTCGAAGAAGATCACTCCGGCATCCAGCGCGGCTTTCACCATGCGGTCCGCTTCGGCGGCGTCGGTGCCATGTCCGAAGGTCATGGTGCCCAGGCAGATTTCGGAAACCTTGAGACCGCTGCGGCCGAGGCGGCGATATTGCATCATTCAATCCCCTGCCATGAAGCGGAAGGCCTGCCAGGCAGCGTAGGATGCGGTCCGGCAGCCGACAACCTTGCACGCGGCGGATAGGCGTCCCAGCTTCGTCATTCCCATATGGATATTGCGAAGCGATCAGTCCGCGATATCCGTTCGATACGGCGCATCAGGGGGACAATCTGTGAACTATCTCGAATCCGAACTGAAGGTCGTTGGTACCCGCCCAATCCGTCCCGATGGTGTGGACAAGGTGTGACCGGACGCGCACTGTTTGCCGCCGATACGCGCGCGGCTGGGATGATTTGGGGCAGGATCAAGCGGAGCCCGCACGCGCACGCCCGTATCCTTTCAATCGACACCAGCAACGCGCAGGCATTGACCGGTGTCATGGCGGTGCTGACGGCGGCCGACCTGCCCAACATCCCATCCGAGGAAGCATTCGTCGGCGAAGGCCCGATGAACTTCCGCGCCTGTCGCGCAACGTCATGGCGCGCGGCAAGGCGCTGTATGAGGGGCACGCGGTCGCCGCCGTTGCCGCCACAACGCCGGCGATTGCGAGCCAGGCGCTGGATTTGATCGAGGTGGAATACGATGTCCTGCCGTTCGTCATCGACGCGGAGGACGCGGAGGACGCGGAGGACGCCATGGCGCCAGACGCACCCGTGCTGCACGAAGATCTGTTCGCCGCCGGCATCGATCCGAAACCGAGCAAGCCTTCGAACATCGCGAAGGTCGTGAAGTTCAGCAAAGGCGATGTCGAGGTTGGCTTCGCCGAAGCCGATGTGATCGTGGAAGGGCGCTACACAACACAACCCGTGCACCAGGCCTACATCGAACCGCATGCATGCCTGGCGACCTATGCACCGGGTAGACAGGTGTCCATACATGCGTCCAGCCAGGGCCATTGCATGATCCGGGCCTACACGTCGAAATTGCTTGGCATCGACATCGCCAACCTCAAGGTCAACCCCGCCGAAACCGGCGGTGGCTTCGGCGGCAAGACGCTGATCTATCTGGAGCCTGTCGCGGTCTTGCTGTCGAAGATGTCCGGACGGCCGGTCAATATCCAGATGACGCGCGAGGAAGTCTTCCGCGGCACCGGTCCGACGTCTGGTGCCATTGTCGAGGCGAAGATCGGCGCGAAGCGCGACGGTTCCACCGTTGCCGCGCAACAGGTGCTGAAATTTCAGGCCGAGGCCTTCCCGGGATCGCCGGTGCAACCGGGCTGCATGTGCGGCTTTGCGCATTACGATCTGCCGAACGTGGATGTCGTCGGCTACGACGTGGTCAGCAATTGGCCGAAGGTCGCGGCGTATCGTGCGCCGGGTGCACCGATCACATCATTCGCGGTGGGGAGTTCTGCTTGATGATCTCGCGCGCATGCTGGACATCGACCCGCTGACCATGCGTGAGAAGAACGCCGCAGGGAGCGGTTCCAAGACACATTATGGACCGAGCCATCAGAACATCCGGTTCGCTATCCCTCCTATGGCGGCTACAAGCAGAGCGGCATCGGACGCGAATTCTCGCTGGAGGGCATGCTCGACAGTTTCACGCAGCGGAAGAATGTGACAATTAACCTCAATACCCCTCGGCGTGGAGCGTAATCCAATGGCCACTCATCCCGCATTGACCACAGGACGTACCGCCGTGGTGACCGGCGCGGCCAGCGGTATCGGCCTGGCGGCGGCGAAGCGCTTCGCTGCCATGGGCCTCAAGGTCTGTTTGGCCGATCTGTCGCAACAGGCACTGGATGCTGCCGTTGCGGAAGTGGCCAGGGCTTCGCCGATCGGCAAGAACGCCGTGATGGCAGTGCCGACGGATGTCAGCAAGCTGGACGATGTCAGCAAGCTTCGCGACGCGGTGTATGACGCCTTCGGCGAAGTGGGCGTGCTGATGAACAATGCGGGCACGTCGCCGGGTGGCGGACCGTGGGAGCATATCGACCGCTGGCGGCGCGTGCTGGAGGTCAATCTGTGGGGCGTGATCAACGGCGTGCAAAGCTTCGCGCCGCGCATGCTGGAACAGGGAACCCCAGGTGCGATCATCAACACCGGATCGAAGCAAGGGATCACCTGTCCGCCAGGCGACACCGCCTATAACGTCAGCAAGGCCGGCGTGAAGGTGATGACCGAAGCACTGGCGCACAGTCTGCGCAATGCGGAAGGCGCCCGGATCACCGCGCATCTGCTGATCCCTGGCTCGACGTTCACCGGCATGACGAGCCGTGGCCGTAGCGAGAAACCGCCCGGTGCGTGGACTCCCGATCAGGTGGTGGACATGCTGATCGATGGCATGAACCGCGGTGACTTCTACATCCTCTGCCCGGACAACGAAGTGACGCGCGATACCGATAATCGCCGCATTCTTTGGGCGGCACAGGACATCACAGAGAACCGTCCAGCACTGTCGCGATGGCATCCCGACTACAGCGAGGCGTTCGCGGAGTTCCTGCGCCGCCAATGATCGAGCGGTGTGCGGCAGGGGGCGGCACCGCACAGGGGCTTGTGCTCTATGGCGCCGGCAGTCTGCGCGAGGCGATGAGCCGGATCGCCAGCGCATTCTGCCAGGCGCACGGGATATCCGTTGCGACGCAGTTCGGCGCATCGGGCCGCATGCGCGAGCGAATCGAAAACGGCGAGCATGTCGATGTCTTCGCCTCCGCCGATGTGGGGCACGCGCGCAAGCTGGTCGAGGATGGGCGGGCAAGCGTGATGGTGGTGTTCGCACGCAACACGATATGCCTGCTCTCGCCGGCTGCGTTCGGCGCGACAACGGACACCGTGCTGGACCGGTTGCTCGCACCCGATGTGCGGGTTGGCGTGTCACCTCCCGGCATAGATCCACTCGGTGACTATACGGTGCGCTTGTTCGAGGCCGCCGATCGGCTGCGGCCTGGGAGCGGCGCGAGCTTAGGGCGGCGTGCCGTTGTGCTAGACACGCCGCCAGGAATGCCGCCGCCGGTATCGGGCGACACCGATGTGGATGCGATACTGGATGGCCGCGTCGCTGCCGCCATCGTCTATTGCTCGGGACGAGACCGCTATGCGCGGATGCTGCCGGATGCCAGGCTGGTGGCGTTTCCGGTCGAGCTTCAGGTGGGGCCGGAATATGGGCTGGCGGTGATGAAGGATGCACCGCCCGAGGCGTTGACGTTGGCGCTGACGATTTTATCGCCGATCGGACAGGCGGTGTTGGCGGCGTGTGGATTTCGACCGGTGGGGTTGCCTGATGGTACGATAACGTCCTGAGCGGGAGTGTTTGGCAGTGACTGCAGCGAGCCGAGCGGTATCAGTTGAAGCAAGGCCGTCGCCCCTCGTTATCGACCCGGCGAAGACTGTGGTTCTGGTCATCGATATGCAGAATGATTTCGACGCAAAGGGCGGCATGTTCGACATGGCTGGACTGGATCTGACTTCGATCCGCGCCGCCGTTGGCCCAACCGGCCGTCGGTGATCCTCAAAGCAGTACGCATGACGCGTCGCTGTTGATCATCGCGCGGCACTTCGGCTGGGTTACGACCTCGCAAGCTGTGTTGGCGGCTCTCGCTTCATTGCGCGAAGCCTGAGATTCTCATCGCCTCATGTCTCTGTCGCAGAAGCCCCAATGCATCAAGCCTTTTGACGCCCTGATCTTGGCAAAGGAAGCTGTCCACGGTCGCTGGGCTGCGTGGGGCAAGTTGAGCGTGGCGCTTGCAAGCCCGCAGTCGCCGCACGACGTAGCGTGGCGCATGACGCGGTTCGACTACATGAACCAGCATCCAGACGAAGCCAGAGTCTACAACGCGCGCATGGGAGGTGCATCCGGGGATCGACAAGAAGCGATCGCGCGCGCGTATGATTTCTCGCGTGCGTCGGTGATTTGCGATGTCGGCGGTGGTAACGGAGCGCTGCTACGGGCCATTCTGCGGCGCTATTCGAATTGTCGCGGCATCGTCTACGACAGGGAGTATATCGTCTCCAGGATCGTGGCCGACGATCTGATGTCAGATCGAATTACGGTCTCGGCCGGTGACTTCTTCGCTGGTGTGCCATCCGGCGCAGACATGTATGTCCTATCCTGGATCCTTCACGATTGGTCAGACGCCGAGTGCCTGACGATTCTAGCCAACACGCGTGCCGCCATGACGCAGGGTTCGAGACTGATCGTCGCAGAGCGCTTGCTTGATCCTGATCCGAAACGCGGTCCCGCGATGGAGTATCTGAGTGATATACAGATGATGGTGCTTGTTGGAACGGAGCGTACGCAGGGGCATATGCATCTCTCTTGACACGCTGCGGGTTCACCATAGCAGGCGTCACGTCCACCCAATCGCCGGTCTATGTCAACGAGGCGGAGGCGGTCTGACCGCTTGCCAATCCTAAGCGGCGAGTGAGGGTTCTGAGGATCAACCCCTTTTGGCAGCAGCTTTTCTAGTGCCACGCTTCTTTGCGGCAGGCTCGGATTTGGAGAACAAGCGGGACACCGACTGGCCAATGCTCAATGCGCCGCCAAGCACAGCGTCGGCAACCGATCGTTTCTCGCCGCCGGTTCTCTCGGCGATAAGCGCGAGCGAACGGTTCGACACCTCTCGCAGAGCTTCGACGCTCAAGCCTTCAAGAGACAGCAGCAGTTTATTCAGATCCTGCGTGACCTGACCGGCATCGATGGCAACCTGCCTGGCAGCCTCGCTCAAGGGGGATGCCTTCTTATGCGGCGGCTTCTTTGCTTTCTTGGCGGGACGAGGCATTGAGGTCACCAATGGCTATAGGTGGACGAGATACTGGCGAGTTTACCATCGCGGTCGAGACAGGCGCCACCTCTGCCGCTGTCTCGACCTGATCGGCGATCAGTGCGATTGTCCGTTGCCCTATCCATACATTCTGACAATCGGCGTCGATCTTGGCCGCAAGGAGGACCAACAAGGGAGGAGATCATGAGCACCGACAGCGTCAAGCTGGTGATGGAACTCGATATGCGCCTCGCGGCAGCGCTGCAGCGGATGGACGAGGCTGCGGCCAGGGTATTGATAGCCGACGATGTCGTTTGGACGCACGTCAATGCGAGAGTGGACGACAACAAGGCGAGTATATTCGAGTCATGGAATAAGGGCGACGGCTTCTACACCTCGATCGAACCGTACGACGTGACGGCGCGGGATCATGGCACGTTCGTCGTCCTCACCGGGTCATCGCGGATCGACGCCACGCACAAGGGGACGAAATTCCTCATCGACTGCCGGTTCACCGACGTGTGGGGGAATATCGGCGGCGAATGGCTGTTGGTGGCGCGGCACGCGACAACCAAACCCGGCTGAGGAAAGCCGCGCCGATCAGTCGGGTGCGAAGGTCATCGCGACGCCGTTGATGCAGTAGCGTTGATGCGTTGGCGGCGGCCCGTCGGGAAAGACGTGGCCCAAATGACTGCCGCAATTCGCACAGTGCACCTCGGCGCGTACCATGCCAAGGCTGCGATCGACGGTGGTCTCGACCGCGCCTTCGATCGGGTCGTTGAAGCTTGGCCATCCCGTGCCGCTTTCGAATTTCAACTTCGATGCAAACAGCGGCTGTCCGCATCCGGCGCAGGCGAACCGGCCGGGACGCTTCTCATACAGCAGGGCGCAACTGCCAGGCGCCTCGGTGCCATGGCCTCGCATCACGTCGTACTGTTCCGGCGTGAGGATGCGCCGCCAGTCGGCGTCGCTGCGGGTGACCGGATAAACCTTGGTGTCCATGCGAACTCCTTCCATCCGCGTGCTGGCGCGAGATTGGCCGTTGTGCCCTAGCTGCGCAACCGGACCAGGGTTTCGCCTGTTCCGATCAGTGCTATTTCTAGCGGACACTTGCCGACGAGGAGCCTGACGATGGCAAAGATGCTGGCAATGACCATTCCGAACCGCGGCGAGCGCTTTCGCAAGGAAGAGCGCGAGATGCCTGCGCCGGGCCGTCATGAGGTGCGCATCCGCGTTCAGGCGTGCGGCGTTTGCCACAGCGACACTGTGACGATGGATGGTCTTGTGCCGGGCATCACGTATCCGCGCGTTCCCGGGCATGAAGTCATCGGCGTTATCGACGCGCTGGGTCCGGATGTGGACGGCTGGGAGGCCGGCACTCGCGTGGGGGTGGGTTGGTCCAGCGGCGCTTGTCTGTACTGCGGCAACTGCCGCAGGGGCAACAGCTTCGCATGTGAGAACGTGCACGGTGCCACCGGTGTGAGTCGCGATGGCGGCTATGCCACGCACATGCTGGCGCTGGCCTCGGCGCTGGCGCGTGTGCCGGACGGGCTTGATCCGATCGAGTCCGCGCCGCTGCTCTGCGCCGACATCACGACGTTCAACGCATTGCGCAATTGCGGGGCTGGGCCTGGCGACCTGGTGGCGGTGCATGGCGTGGGCGGACTTGGCCACCTTGGCATTCAATTCGCGGCGCATCAGGGGTTCCGCACCGTCGCGGTCAATCGCGGGCGCGACAAGGAGGCGCTGGCGCGATCGCTGGGTGCGCATGCCTATATCGACAGCGAGGCACAGGACCCCGCGCAGGCGTTGCAGGCGATGGGCGGCGCCAAGGCGATCATCGCGACAGTCACAAGCGCCGGTGCGATGCAGGCGATTTCAGGCGGCCTCGGGGTCAACGGAACCATGATGGTCATCGGTGCGGTCGGCGAGATGACTGTTGATTCCTTGGCGCTGCTGTTCAAGCGCGCCTCGGTCAAAGGCTGGTATTCGGGAACATCGGCGGATTCCGAGGACACGCTGCGTTTCAGCCAACTGAATGGCATCACCTCGATGAACGAGATCTATCCGCTGGAGCAAGCGCAGGCTGCGTATGACCGGATGAAGAGCGGCCAGGCGCGCTTCCGTGTTGTCCTGAAGATGGAATAGCTGGCGGTCAGAGTCTGGGAGCGGTGCCGGCTCCTCGGGCTCGCGCCTTGGCTGGCCGTGACGCTGCCGGCGCCATGATGGTTCGCCGTGCAGGCTGGCGTTTGGCCGGCCGATGCGTGGTTGCGAGCTGAGCCAGCGAGCATGTCTCGAGCACGCCGGCCACGGCATCGCGTGCCTGCTGCATCAACGGTTGCAGGCGGCATTCGTTGACATCGACGCAATCAGGACACTGACGGAACCGCGTGCGGCTGGCGCACGGCGTCAATGCGAGCGGCCCATCGAGGATGCGGATGATGTCGGCAACCGATACCGCTGCGGGATCGCGCAGGAAGCGATGACCGCCGTGCGCGCCGCGGCGGCTTTCGATGATGCCGTGATCGCGCAACTGCACCAGGATCGCTTCGAGGAACTTGCGCGGAACCTGTTCCTGTTCGGCGATGTCGCCGGTCTGCAGCCACGTGCTGTCTGCCGCGCTCTCGGCCAGGCGGAGAATCGCGCGCAGTGCATATTTCGCCTTGCTCGAGAGCATGGCGAGGCTGGTGACGCATGCATGACATCGGGTCAAGCCCTGGAGAGGGGCGATTTTCTTGATTGACAGCGGCGAGGCTAATATACCCTAATCACATCGGCTTTATAGGAAATAGAGGAAAACGGGTGAGGCGTCTCTCGTGGCTTCGCCAGGTTGAGAATGAAGGCGGGGGATAACCAGCCGTTCGGAGTAAATTAATCTTTCTTGCCTTGCCATCTTGCGCTGGAGGAAAAGGATGATCTCTTATCAGCAAATAGCGATGCTGGCCTGCTCCGCTGTGTGCGGGCTCGCCGGTGGTAAGAGGAAAGCCATGGCTGCACCGATCGCCTGCCTGACGTGCCAGTCCGACTACGCACTGCGATGTAGGTAAGCGCGCCGGCTGCTTCGCCGCGGCCCATCGACGGGCCGGACAATTCTCATCGTTACGAAAGAGACCAATCGATGCTGCAATCGCACATCATCGAAGTGGACGGCGCGTTCGTGGGCGTCGCCGTCCGTATTGACCGCGGCTACCGCTTCGTCGCGACCGACTTCCGGCTGGAGGATCTGGATACATCGGTGTGGCCGACGCTGGAGGACGTGCAGCGTCTGGCGCGCCGGCAACTGCACCTCGCAACCTCTGCCGGACCGATATCGCCCGCATTGCTCGCGCACAGGGCACGCGCAGCCACATGATCACGCGGCGCATACTTCCCTGGCTGGTTCCGGCAGCGATCCTGCTGACCTGGCAGGCGGGATCCCAGCTCGGCTTCATTCAGAGCAATGTGTTGCCGGCACCGTTCGCGGTCGCGGAAGCGTTCTGGCGTATCGCCCGATCGGGTGAGCTGTGGGCCAACATCGAGGTCAGTGCCTGGCGCGCGCTGGTGGGCTTTGCGATTGGCGGCGGTATCGGCTTCGTGCTCGGCATGATGAACGGCTTGTCGTCGCTCAGTGAGACGCTGACCGACAGCACGTTGCAGATGATCCGCAACATCCCGCATCTCGCGCTGATCCCGCTGGTGATCCTGTGGTTCGGCATCGACGAGGAAGCGAAGATCTTCCTGGTTGCGCTGGGGGTGTTTTTTCCGATCTACGTCAACACGCAGCACGGCGTGCGCTCGGTCGACCCGCAATTGCTGGAGATGGGCCGGGCCTATGGCATGTCGCGTTCGGCGCTGTTCCTGCGCGTTGTTCTGCCCGGCGCGCTGCCGTCGATCTTTGTCGGACTGCGCTACGGGCTTGGCATCATGTGGCTGACGCTCATTGTCGCGGAAACGATCTCCGCCTCGTCGGGTATCGGCTTCATGGCGATGAACGCACGCGAGTTCATGATGGTGGATGTCGTCGTGCTGTCGATCCTGATCTACGCCGCGCTGGGCAAGCTGGCGGACAGCAGCGCGCGATTGCTGGAACGCACCTGCCTCGCCTGGAATCCCGCTTACGCAAAGGCCTGAGCCATGACGATAGATGTCCTCGATCGCGTCGCCCGGCACGAACCGCGCAGCAGCATGACTGGCGCTTTCGTCAAGCTGCAAGGCGTGACCAGGCAGTTCGGCGATCACCTCGTGCTGCGCGGCATCGATCTTGCGATTCGGCCGGGGCAATTCGTTGCGGTGGTTGGGCGCAGCGGGTGCGGCAAGTCGACGCTGCTGCGGTTGATCGCAGGACTGGACACGCCGAGCAGCGGCAGTGTCGCGGTGGACGACGGACCGGGTGGGTGGCGTGACACGGTAAGGCTGATGTTCCAGGAGCCGCGTCTGCTGCCGTGGCAGCGCGTCGATGCGAACGTCGCGGTGGGCCTGGCGCGCACAGCCGATCGGCCAGCGCGCCGTGGGCAGGCGGCGACGGCATTGCGCGAGGTGGGTCTGGCCGGGCGTGAGAATGCGTGGCCGTCCGTGCTGTCCGGCGGACAGAGGCAGCGTGTCGCATTGGCGCGCGCGCTCGTCAGTCATCCGCGTTTGCTTCTGCTCGACGAACCGCTTGGCGCTTTGGACGCGCTGACGCGGATCGAGATGCAGGATCTGATCGCGAGGGTCTGGCAGGAGAAGGGCTTTACTGCAATCGTCGTGACGCATGACGTGTCGGAGGCAGTGAGGCTTGCCGACAGGATACTGCTGCTGGAGGACGGTGCGGTCGCGCTGGATGTCGCGGTGGACCTGCCACGTCCGCGGCGGCACGGTGACCGCGAGGCCGCGGCGATCGAAGGCCGTATCCTCGAGCAACTGTTGCAATCATAACCAGGAGCGCTGGCCATGAGCGTTGAATTCATCGGCATGATCCATCATCGGCATGCCTCGGAGATTCATCCGCCTGCAAATGTTGTGCTGGATCGCGGCTATATCCGCGACTTCGCCCAGGCGGCGGAAGCCGGTGGCTTCGATCGGCTGCTTGTCGGTTATTTTTCCGATGCGCCGGATGGCTTCCTGGTTGCCGCCAGCGCGGCCGCGCACACCGACCGCATCAGTTTCCTGTTGGCGCATCGGCCGGGCTTTGTCGCACCGACGGTCGCGGCACGTAAATTCGCGACGCTCGATCAGATCACCGATGGACGCGCGGCGGTGCATGTGATCAGCGGCGGTGACGACGTGGATCAGCAGCGTGACGGCGACTGGCTCGACAAGGACGAGCGATATGCTCGCACCGACGAATATGTGGACATCCTGAAGCGTATCTGGACCGGGTCGGGTCCGATCTCGCACAACGGCAAGTATTATCGGTTCGAGAACGCTTCCACCGCGGTTCGCTGCGTCCAGCAGCCGTGTATTCCGATCTATTTCGGCGGCGCATCCGACGCGGCGATCACTGTCGCGGGCAAGCACGCGGACGTCTATGCGCTGTGGGGCGAAACCTATGAGCAGGTGCGCGAACTCACGGCGCGGGTGCGTGCCGCCGCCGCCGTGCACGGACGCAGCGTGCGATTCAGCCTGTCGTTCCGGCCAATCCTGGCTCCGATGGAAGATGAAGCCTGGGCGCGTGCCGAGAGCATCAAGCAACGCATCATCGAGTTGCGTGCGAAGGCTGGGCTTGGTGCGCGCGATCCAGCCAACGAAGGATCGCGCCGCCTGCTTGCCGCCGCCGCGCAAGGCGAGCGTCTGGACAAGCGGCTGTGGACCGGGGCCGCGCTGCTGACCGGCGCGCGCGGCAACACCACCAGTCTTGTCGGCACGCCGCTTCAGGTGGCGGAGGCGCTGCTGGACTACCACGAGCTGGGAGTCACCACGTTCCTGATTCGCGGCTTCGATCCGCTGAATGATGCGATCGGTTATGGCCGTGATCTGTTGCCGCTGACCAAGCGGCTGATTGCCGAGCGGGCTACCGCGCAGGTTGCGGCATGATGCGCGCCACACGACGCTCGCTGTTGCTGGGTGCTTCGGCACTAGGCGTTGCTCGAGCTGGCCACGCCGCGACAACGCTGCGCATCGGCGATCAGCGGGGCAACATGCGTGCGGTGCTGGAAGCGGCCGATGCCTTGCGTGGCGTTCCGTATGATATTTCCTGGGTCGAGTTTCCGGCTGCAGCACCGCTGATCGAGGCGCTGAACGCCGAGGCCATCGAGCTTGGTGTTGTCGGCGATGCGCCATTCACCTTTGGCTTCGCCGCTGGGGTGCCGATGCGGGTGATCGCCGCACGGCGATCGACGCAGCAAGGGCTGGCGATTGTGGTGCCTGGCGATTCGCCGGCGCACACGCTGGCCGATCTGGCGGGCAAACGCATCGCGACGGGCCGCGGCTCCGTTGGTCATTTCCTGGTGCTTGCGGCGCTGCGCCATGCCGGCATGCCGGTTGACGCGGTAAAGCTGACATTCCTGTTGCCGGCCGATGCCAAGGCAGCGCTCACATCAGGTGCCATCGACGCATGGTCCACCTGGGAGCCGTACACATCGCAGGTCGAAGTGATGGAAGGCGGCCGGCAGATCGTGAATGGTGTCGGGATCGCGCCGGGGCAGGGGTTTCAGATCGCTTCATTGGCCGCGATCGCGGCCAAGCGTGATCAACTTGCGGACTTCGTGACACGTCTGACGGTTGCACGGCGGTGGGCCAATGCGCACGCCGATCATTATGCCGAGATCTGGGCGAAGCTGATGGGCTTTCCGGTGAGCGTGCCGCAGCACTGGTTCGCGCGCACGTCGGAGGAAGTGGCGCTGATCGATGATCGTGCGATCCGCGACGAACAGAGCGTCATCGATGTTTATGCCGATGCTGGGCTGCTGCGCAGCAGGTTCGCGGCAGCGGCTGCCTTCGACCCCAGCTTCAACGCCGCGATCCGCCGCGGCCAGACGGAGGCATGAAATGACTAGATGGCTCTGGCTGCTGCTCGCACCGATCGGGGACGATTGGCGAGCGCTTGGCGATGGCGACCACGCCGAGGACGAAGCCTGGGCGCTCCAGGTCGCCCTGATCACTGCCTCACATTTCTGAACGGAGTCATTGCATGCTGGCTCGCTGCATTACGCGAAGGGCTGCCACGGCCGCGGCATTGTCAATGTTGACGATCGGCCGCGTCAGTGCGGCCGAGGTCACGCTGCTGAACGTTTCTTACGATCCGACGCGTGAGCTGTACCGGGACCTCAATCGCGCATTTTCCGAGGCGTGGGAGAAGAAGACAGGACAGAAGGTCACGGTGAACCAATCGCACGGTGGGTCGGGTGCGCAGGCGCGCGCGGTGCTGGACGGATTGCAGGCCGACGTGGTTACGCTGGCGCTTGCTGCCGATATTGACGCGCTGGCCAAGCGCGGTTTGCTCGCGGCGGATTGGCAGAGGCGATTGCCCGACAATGCCTCACCCACCACCAGCACCATTGTGCTGTTGGTTCGCAAGGGCAATCCGAAGGGCATCCACGACTGGCCGGATCTGGCACGCGACGATGTTGCGGTGATCACGCCGAATCCGAAAACGTCTGGCGGTGCGCGATGGAACTTCCTGGCCGCGCTGGCATGGGCCAAGGCGCAGCCGAACGCCAGTGCCGCCTCGGCCGAGAATTTCATGCGCACCCTGTTGCATCATGTTCCAGTGCTGGATACCGGCGCGCGCGGCGCCACCAATAGCTTCGTGCAGCGTGGTCTGGGCGACGTGCTGATTGCCTGGGAAAACGAGGCCTGGCTGGCGCGCAAGGCGTTCGGTGCGGACACTTTCTCCATCGTCTATCCGTCGATCAGTGTGCTTGCGGAACCGCCGGTCGCGGTGGTGGACAGTATCGTGGACAAGCGTGGCACGCGTGCTGCCGCCGAAGGCTACCTGAACTTCCTGTACTCAAAGGAAGGCCAGGAGATTGCAGCGAAGAACTACTACCGTGTCCGCGATCCTGAGGTCGCGGCGAAATATGCCGAGCGCTATCCGACGCTGAAGCTGGCCACGATTCAGGACTTCGGCGGATGGGACGTGGCTCAGGCGGCGTATTTTGCCGATGGGGGTTTGTTCGACCGCATATACAAGCCGGGAAATTAGCAGTTTTGGCAATCGCCATTTTGATCGCGACATCCAGGGAACCGGAACATGAGCGTAGAATTCATCGGCTATGTCGGACACTTCAATTCGTCCGAAACCATGAAGCGGGAAGGTCCTGCCATTGACCTGGAGCATATCGAGGCGATGGCAAAAGCGCAGGAATACGTTGGCTTCGACCGCGTCCTGATCGCCTTCAACTCCACCTCGGCCGAGAGCATTCTGGTTGCTCAGCACATTGCCAACGTCACGCAGCGGTTGAAGGTGATGATCGCGCACCGGCCGGGCTTTACGGCGCCCACGCTGGCGGCGCGCCAACTCGCGACGCTGGACCATATTTCGCGTGGCCGCGTCGGGGTTCATATCATCACTGGCGGCAATGACATCGAGCTGGCACAGGACGGCGACCATCTGACCAAGGACGAACGCTACGCGCGCACCAGCGAGTATCTGGACATAGTGCGGCAGGAATGGACGTCGGTCATGCCTTTCGATTACGTGGGAAAGCATTATCGCGTTGACCGCGGGTTTGGTGACATCAAGCCGTACGGCGCGTCCGGTATTCCGGTCTATTTCGGCGGCGCGTCCGACGCGGCCATCGAGGTCGCGGGCAAGCATGCCGATATCTACGCGCTATGGGGCGAAACGTACGAACAGGTGCGCGAATTGGTCCGCCGCGTTCGAGGGGCAGCAGCTCCGTTCGGTCGCTCGCCCAAGTTCAGTTTGTCGCTGCGGCCTGTTCTGGCGGACACCGAGGATGAAGCCTGGGCAAAGGCGGATCGCATCGTGGCACAGGCGGTTGCGCTGCGAGAGCGCGGCGGCAGCGGGCGGTCGCCGCACAACGCGCGACAGGACCGTGCCGGTGGGGCAGCCCCAGCGAACGAGGGATCGCGCCGCTTGCTTGACGCGGCAGCGAAGGGACGCCGGCTGGACAAGCGGCTCTGGACCGGTATCGCCGCACTGACGGGCGCGCAGGGCAATTCCACTGGCCTCGTCGGCACTCCGGATCAGGTCGCGGATGCGATGCTCGATTACTACGATCTCGGCATCACGACATTCCTGGTGCGTGGCTTCGATCCTCTGGTTGATGCAATCCAATACGGCCGGGAACTATTGCCGCGCGTCCGTGCCCTGATCGAGGCGCGCGAAGCCAGCCAGTCGGTTGCGGCCGAATAATACGGTCCAACTCTATATTGCGTGGCGATATGTCCGGTCGTGTCCTCGGTGGCGGAAAGACTGCGCAGCGATCGGCGCTTCCCGGCTTCGTGCCCACGCTCGGCGTCACGCTGCTGTGGTTATCGCTGATCGTGCTGTTGCCGCTCGCCGCGCTCATACTGCGGCCGTGGGAGCTCGGCATCGCCGGCGTGTGGCAGTCGATCAGTTCCCCTCGGGTTGTTGCGGCGATGCGCCTGAGTTTTGGTACCGCGATGCTGGCAGCCGCATTGAATGTGCCGTTTGGCCTGCTCGTCGCGTGGGTGATGGTGCGCTATCGATTCCCAGGCCGCAATCTGGTGGATTCATTGATCGACATGCCGTTAGCATTGCCGACAGCGGTTGCCGGCATTTCGCTTACTGCACTGTTCGCGCCGACCGGTTGGTTCGGTGCGTTGCTGGCAGTGTTTGGCATCAAGGTGGCCTATACGCCGCTTGGCATCCTGGTCGCGCTGCTATTTGTCGGCTTGCCGTTCGTGGTGCGCACGCTCGAGCCGGTGATCATGGAATTGCCGGCGGAAGCCGAGGAAGCGGCGGCCACGCTTGGCGCAACGCGGGAGCAGGTTGTCCGACGCGTGGTTTTGCCAGCATTGCTGCCCGCATTGCTTGCGGGCTTCGGCGCGGCGTTGGCGCGTGGCGTTGGAGAATATGGCTCGGTCATCTTCATTGCCGGCAATATGCCGATGATCAGCGAGATCGCACCATTGCTCATCGTCATCCGACTGGAACAGCTCGATTATGCTGGCGCCGCGGCGGTGGGTCTGGTCATGCTGGCGGTCTCGTTTGCCATTCTGATGCTGTTGAACCTGTTGCAACGCCGCACAGCCAGGCGCCACGCATGAATCAGGCGGCGAATCAGGAAGCGCCCGCGACCCGCGCGGCGCTGACAGTGCTGACCATCGTGCTGCTGGTGCTGCTTCTGCTGCTGCCACTGGTGATGGTGTATACCGAGGCGTTGCGGCACGGCCTGGGCGGGGTCATCGTGACGTTCACCGATCCGGATTCCCTTGCTGCGATCAGGATGACATTGCTGGTCGCCGCGGTGAGTGTGCCGTTGAACGCTGCTTGCGGCCTTGCGGCGGCATGGTGCATCGGGCGTTTCCAGTTTCGCGGACGCGGCGTGTTGATCACGTTGATCGAGCTGCCGCTGTCGGTGTCGCCGGTCATTTCTGGCCTGGTATGGGTGCTGCTGTTCGGTGCCAATGGCTGGTTCGGTCCGCTGCTCGACCGCGCCGGGATCCGTATCATGTTTGCAGCGCCTGCACTGATTTTGGCCACTACCTTTGTCACTTTTCCGTTTGTCGCACGTATCCTGATCCCTTTGATGGAGCATCAGGGAGTTACTGAGGAAGAAGCGGCGGTGACGCTTGGAGCCTCAGGATTGCAGACATTCTGGCGTGTGACGCTGCCGAACATTCGCTGGGGCCTGCTGTATGGTGTATTGTTGTGCAATGCGCGTGCGATGGGAGAGTTCGGTGCTGTTTCGGTAGTCTCGGGGCATGTCCGCGGCCAGACGATGACCATGCCATTACAGATAGAGGCACTTTTCAATGATTACGATTGGGTCGGCGCCTTTAGCATTGCCGGGCTGTTGTCGACGCTGGCGTTGTTGACGCTGGCCGTGAAGGCGCTGCTCGAGTGGCGTATCGGCGAGCGCACGGGGCCGCTGCTGTGACTGTGGAGCTTCGCGGGCTGCGCAAGTCGTTCGGCAGTGCGCCTGCGCTGTCCGATGTCTGTTTGCGCATCGAACCCGGTGAGTTCCTTGCGCTGCTCGGTCCGTCCGGCTCGGGCAAGACCACCTTGTTGCGGGTTCTCGCTGGCCTGGAGTTCGTTGATTCCGGTGACGTGATCATCGACGGACGATCGATGCACGGGGTTCCGGCGCGCGAACGCGGTGTGGGATTTGTGTTCCAGAATTATGCGTTGTTCCGGCACATGACAATTGCCCGCAATGTGGCGTTTGGCCTGGAGGTGATGCCGCGTCATCGCCGCCCATCCACATCGGAGATTCGTGCTCGCGTGCAATCGCTATTGGAACTGATGCAGATCGGCGGACTCGGCCAACGGTATCCGGATCAGATGTCGGGCGGACAGAGGCAGCGTGTCGCACTGGCGCGCGCACTGGCAATCGAGCCCAGCTTGCTGTTGCTGGATGAGCCGTTCGGGGCCTTGGACGCCAAGGTGCGCAAGAGCCTGCGTGTCTGGCTGCGCGATCTGCATGAACGGATGGGTCTTACTAGTATCTTTGTGACGCATGATCAGGCCGAGGCGATGGAGATGGCGGATCGCGTCGCGGTGCTGCACGGGGGCCGCGTTGAGCAGGTAGATGTACCGGCGAAGCTGTACGCGCAGCCGGCGAGCGCGTTCGTGCATGAGTTTCTCGGTGAATTGGTCCGGTTCGATTGCCACGTTGCGAATGGCCGCGCGCATGTCGTTGGGGTGCCGGAGTTGTCGTTTCCAGCATCGTGCGCCGCAGGGCCGGCGATTGCGTTGATCCGGCCGCACGAAATCGCGCTGCGGCCTGGGCGGGGGCCCGGCGTTGTGCGGACCAGGCATTTTGTTGGTCCACTATGCCGAACATTTTTGACTGTGGCTGATCAGGCATTCGAGGTGTTGACGCCGGAAGGTGTCTGGACGCCGGGTGAAGGCCAGACCTGCGCAGTCGACTTGTCGCGTGCCTGCGCTTATCCAGCCGCGCGGTGACAGGGGATCATCGCCGTCATCTGGACCGGGCGGAGCTGCCCGTCGACACCGCCCATCTCGCGCGCTTTCTGATCGGAAAAATCCTGCTGCGTTCACTGCCCGAAGGCATGGCGGGCGGCCGCATTGTCGAGACCGAGGCGTATGTCATCGACGATGAAGCGGGTCACGCGTATCGCGGCATGACCCCGCGTAATCGGGTATTGTTTCTCGATCGGGGCCACGCGTACGTCTATCTAGCGTACGGTGTCTCGTTCATGCTGAACGTGTCGAGCGAGGTGCCGGGTGTCGGCGCGGGCGTCCTGATCAGAGCGATCGAGCCGACCGATGGCATTGCGATCATGCAGCGGAACCGCGGCACCGAGCGGATGCGCGACCTTGCGCGCGGACCGGGACGGCTGTGCGAAGCGCTGGGGATCGATCGCCGGCTGGACGGGATCGATCTTTGCCAAGCTGGCGAACTGTGGCTCGGATCCGACGACCGGGCGCCTGGTGAAATCAGGCTGAGCAAACGTATCGGCATCACGCGCGCGGCCGATAGTCTTTTGCGGTTCTATGTTCGGGACAATCGGTTTGTCAGTGGTCCGGCGGCGCTCAATAGATGAGAGAAGCTCGATAGATCCTGGCCTTGGCCGGCAATCAATCGCGCGGCGGAAGGGTGTCCGCCGGTTCGTGGAGATTTCCTTGGCTGCCGAAAGTGACTACGAGAGTCGCGCAAACGCGCGGCACCGGAGATTCCATGATGGGCGTGGTCGCTTCGGTTAATGTCGGACTTCCGAAGGACGTGGCGTGGCAGGGCAGGACCGTTCGAACGGCGGTGTGGAAGACGCCGGTGACGGGACGGATTTTCGCGCGCCGGCTGAATCTCGATGGCGATGGGCAAGGCGACCTGCGTGGCCATGGCGGCGAGCAACGCGCGATCATGGTGTATCAGCTCGAATCATACCGCCACTGGTCGAAGTATTTTGGGCGATCCGATCTTGTGGCTGGGAACTTCGGTGAGAATCTTACCGTGGAGGGCCTTGCCGACAACGAGGTCTGCATCGGCGACCGCTTCAGTATCGGCAGCGCCGTTGTCGAGGTCAGCCAGCCGCGCGACACCTGCTACCGGGTCGGCATCAGGCTGAACCAGCCGGAGATTGCCGCGCTATTGGCGGCGCACCATCGGCCCGGCTTTTATTTTCGGGTCATTCAGGAGGGTGACGTCGGCGCCGGCGACCGCATCGAAAAAATCGCTGACGGCCCGGAGCGCATGACCGTCGCGGAGGTCGATGCTTTGCTCTACTCGGCGGAGCACCCGCCTGAGGCCTTACGCCGTGCATTGCGAATCCCGGCTCTGAGTATTGACTGGCAGGGCTCCATGCAGGCGCTGCTTTCCGCTGCCGAGGCGGGCGGCCTGACGGGCAACGCCGGCCTTGGGCTGGGCGCGTCGGCGCCGGTTGCGTGGCGTGGCTTTCGTCCGGTCGTGATTGCCGCTTCGCGCTCGGAAAGCGCCGACGTTCGATCTTTCGAGTTCGCGGCCGAGGACGGGCCGGCGTTGCCGCCGGCACTCCCGGGTCAATACATCATGGTTCGAATGAGACCGGGCGCCGATGCTGCCGTTGTCACGCGGAGCTATTCACTGTGCGGTTCGCCCGAAACACCGCGGTATCGGATAGCCGTCAAGAACGAGCATGGACCCGCCAGCGGCTTTCTCCATCAAAGCGTGCGGGCAGGCAGCCGCCTGGAGATCAGTGCTCCCCGCGGCTCGTTCACGCTCGGCTCGGGGGAGACTCCTGTCGTCCTTATCAGTGCCGGAGTGGGAGTCACGCCGCTATTGGCGATGCTGCATGGCGCGGTGGCTACAAATGCCACTACGCCGCGTCCGGTCTGGTGGCTGCATTCAGCCCGCGATCGGGCGCACCACTCGTTTGCTAGGGAGGCAGACGATCTGCTTGGCGCACTTGGGGCGTCGCATCGCTGCGTGATGTACAGCCGGCCCGCGCCGGGAGACATCGTTGGTCACGACTTCGATCGACCGGGCCATCTCTCGCTCGAGCTGCTGCACGAGTTGGGGGTTCCGCAGCAGGCCGATTTCTACCTGTGCGGGCCGCCGCGCTTCCTTGAGGATTTCCAGAAGGGCCTGGCGGCATGGGGCGTTCCCTGGCCAAGGGTCCATGTCGAAGTGTTCGGGCCGCCGGCCATTCTCACGCCAGGCATATCCGGTGCCGCCGCAGCCTTGCCGCATCGTCCCGACGGTCCTCCAGGCGGCGGACCCCTGGTGACGTTCTTGCGTAGCGGTCTGGCCGTGCCATGGGACGTGCGCTTCGGCAACCTGCTGGAGTTGGCCGAAGCGTGTGCCGTTCCGGTGCGCTGGTCGTGCCGAACGGGCGTGTGCCACAACTGCGAGAGTGGCTTGATCGAAGGCGAACTCGCCTATGCGCCGGAGCCGCTGGATGCTCCAGCCGAGGGTAATGCGCTGATCTGCTGTTCGGCGCCAAGAACTGCCGTGGCGCTTGACCTGTAGACCGGAGGTTGCGCGTACCCACCGTTATTCGCAGTCGTCTACAGCATGCTTCGCCACTGCGTTCCTCGCAATGACACGGGTGCGACGTGTGCTACATGGACAAACGCACGCTTCGGGTTAGAAAACTCACCGAGAAGGGGTGAAAAAAATGGCAGCCTTCGACGCGATCATCATTGGAACCGGACAAGCTGGCCCACCGTTGGCGCGACGCATGGCGGGGTCAGGCATGCGTGTTGCCATCGTCGAGCGTGGCCGCTTCGGCGGCACCTGCATCAACACCGGCTGCACGCCGACGAAAACGCTGGTCGCCAGTGCGTACGCGGCGCATATGGCGCGCCGCGGTGCGGACTTCGGTTTCAGTGCGGGCGACGTCATGGTCGATATGAAGCGGGTCAAGGCGCGCAAGGATGATGTGGTCGGCCTTTCCAATCACGGGGTCGAGCGGTCGCTCAAAAGTCTGGAGAATTGCCAGGTCTATGAAGCGCATGCCCGGTTCGTGTCGCCACATGAAGTGCAGGTTGGCACTGAGATCCTGACGTCCGAACGCATTTTCATCAATGTCGGTGGCCGCGCGGCGGTGCCTGAGATTCCGGGCCTCGATCAGGTCGATTATCTCAACAACAGTTCGATGATGGACGTCGATTTCCTGCCGCGCCACCTGCTGGTGCTGGGCGGCAGCTATATCGGCCTTGAATTCGGTCAGATGTATCGCCGGTTTGGCAGCGAGGTCAGCATTGTCGAGCATGGGCCGCGCCTGGTCGCGCGTGAAGACGAAGACGTATCGGCAGCAATCACCGGTTTCCTGACACGAGAGGGCATCACTGTTCGTGCCGACGCGAAATGCCTGCGCATCGACAAACAGGGCGATGACATTGTCATGACAATCGAGTGCGGCGGCACCTCAGAGCTGCGCGGCTCGCACTTGCTTGTCGCGACGGGGCGCCGGCCCAACACGGACGATCTTGGTCTTGACCGCGCGGGGGTGAAGCAAGACGAACGCGGCTATATCGTCGTGGACGATCAGCTGCGCACGTCGGTCCCTGGCATCTGGGCGCTAGGTGACTGCAATGGCAAAGGCGCGTTCACCCATACTTCGTGGAACGATTATGAAATCGTCGCGGCCAATCTGTTCGACGGAGAGAGCAGGCGGTTGAGCGACCGCATTTCGGCCTATGCGCTCTACACCGATCCACCGTTGGGGCGTGCTGGCATGACCGAGGCGGATGTTCGCAAGAGCGGGCGCCGCGCGCTGTTCGCCAAACTCGCCATGGAGGATGTGTCCCGCGCGTTCGAAAAAGGCGAGACCGAAGGCTTCATGAAGATGCTGGTGGATGCCGAGACCAAGGTAATCCTGGGCGCATCGTTCCTGGGCTTGAGTGGCGACGAGGTGATCCACTGCGTGCTCGACACAATGTATGCAAAGGCACCGTACACAGTGCTGAAGCGCGCGATGCATATTCATCCAACGGTCGCGGAGTTCATTCCCACGATGCTGGACGATCTTGCTCCGTTGCCGGCGGGCTAGAGCGAGGGTGCATTCGGCGCGCAGCGTCTACTCGGGTGCCTCTTCCCTGTCGGTCCAACCTGTCTCCGGACGGTCACCCTCGTCCGGCTCCAGATCGCCGATCTTGGTCAGGTCGGCGACAAGGAAGCCGTCGTCTGCAATGAAAAGCGCCTCGGCGTAGCGCATCCCGAATCGTATATCGTCGGACGCGTAGTTGCGTATCTCATGCACCGAGGCGGCGAGTGTCGGATCGCGCGCTTCCAGTATGACAAACAGTTGCACGCTTTCGGCCATCGCGCGGGCCGAATCATAACCGTTCAAGGGGCTGCGCTCGTCCAGCACGTGCATGAGCGTCCAGGTCAGAGGAAAAACCGGAAGGTGTGCCCGCTCGAGCCGCAACTCCTGGGCGCGGCGGATCAGTTTGCCATCGGGGGAGCGCGTGGTGATAAGCACGTTCAGCCGTGCTGCTGCATCAAGCAGGACGCCCAGGCGCCCGTTCGCAACACGCAGCATCAGTGTCGGCTGGCTGCCATGCATCGCCACAACCGGATTGGCAGCGAACAGCAGTTTGGCCCGCGGGCGTGAGAAGCGGACGAAGGTCAAGCCGGTTACGATGGCTGTGAAGCCGAGGCCGCCGGCGATTTCGATTGCCGCGATCACATGGCCGTACAGCGTCGTCGGGTACATCTCGCCGTAGCCGACGGTCGCCAGCGTCTCGATGCTGAAGAAGTAGGCGTCGAGGAAGTCGTGCGGCCTGGCATTGGCCACGGAACCTGGAACCAGCCAAAAAAGGCTGGCGAATACGACATGCACGAGCAAGTAGATCGCGATCAGGCCTGCTAGAAACTGCCACCAGGTGAGCGCGACCGCGAGATGGTAGGGATCGCGCATGTCGAAGCGCGAAATGCCCTTCTTCTTGAACTCGTAGGAGCCGATGCGAACCCGCGCCGATCGTTCTGGGGGACTGCGCTTCAGTCGAGAGAGGGTTTCCATTGAAACGCCAGGCGGCTGCTGCACGGGCATAACAAGTCGCTCATTCGCCGTCCAGCGTCAGATATCCTTAGGTATAGGTTGAGGCACCGCTGGAATCGGAGTTGTCTCGCTGGAGCGCAGAGGGCGTGATCGATTGAGGCGCTTTGACACAAAATCGCGCATATTGGTTCTCGACCTCTGCGGCGGCGATCAGGCAGTCCTGGTGGCTGATAGGCTGGACCAGAACAGGTGTCCGACATGACCGAGCCAAGCGACAAGCCGATCGATGCGCAAGCGACACCGCCTGAGACCGGTCCTGTGCAGCCCAAACCCCCGGCGCGGAAGCGAAAGTTGCTTATTGGCGGCGTGATTGGCGTTGTTGTGCTGGCAGTTCTCTTGGTGTTCGGCATCCCGTGGGTGGAGCGGATGCTCAACACCGCCTCGACCGACGATGCATATGTGAACGGGCACGTGACGTTTGTCGCGCCGCGTGTGGGAGGACAGATTTCGCGTGTGCTGGTGGATGACAACAACCGCGTGCACAAAGGCGACGTCCTCGCCCAGTTGGACAAGGAGCCGTACAGGGTTGCGGTTTCCGAGAAGCAGGCAGCGGTCGACACGGCGCAAGCAGACCTGCAAGCCGCGATCGCGGCGGCGCGTGCGATCGAAGCGGAGGCATGGAGCCAGCGCTGGAACCTGCAACGGGCGGTGGAGGGTGTCGACAGTCAGGTGGCGTTGCTGCACTCGCGGGTTGCCGCGATCAACAAGAGCAAGGCGGCGCTGGTGCTGGCACGGCTTGAATTCGATCGGGCGAAGCAGCTGGTTCCGCGGGGGGATACGCCGCAGGAGGTGTACGACCAGCGGCAAGCGGCGTTGACGACGGCCGGGGCGGAGCTCGTTCAGGCGCTGGCGGAAGTGTACCAGACCCGCGTCTCATTGGGGTTGCCGGCACAACCTGATGGCGGCGGCGATCTGGGTCAGGTGCCGCCTGATCTCGACGAGACTTTTTCGGCCGTGCTGCAGGCGCAGGCGGCGCTGATGCAGAGCGCGGCCCAGCTCGGCGTGGTGCACTCGTTCGTGCAGAGTCCGAAAGCGATGCTCGACCAGTTCGAAAAACTGGGCGACATCAACACCACGTTTGCCCGGCTCGCGGCCGATGCTCCGGCGGTCAAGCAGGCGGAGGCGAAGCTTGAAACCGCCAGGCGCGATCTTGCACAGGCCGAACTCGATCTTCGCTACACCGACATCGTCGCGGAGATCGACGGCGTCGTCACGCGGCGCAATGTCAATCCGGGCAACTATGTTCAGGTCGGCCAGAACCTGATGGCGGTCCGTTCGCTCAACGAAATCTGGGTCGACGCCAACTTCAAGGAAACCCAATTGCGCGACCTGCGCATCGGGCAGCCGGTCGATCTGCGCATCGACATGTACGGTGGAACGCACATCTACAAAGGCCGGATCTCCGGCTTCACTCAGGGGACCGGATCGACACTGGCATTGCTGCCGCCGGAGAACGCGACGGGCAATTTCATCAAGGTCGTGCAGCGGCTGCCGGTCCGCATCGATCTGATCGATTACAACGCCGATCAGGCACCCCTGTTCATCGGCACCTCGGTGGTTCCCTCGGTCCACATCAACGAGCAGCCAACGGGACCGGATGCCGGGAAGTTTCTGCAAACCTACGTGCCGCCGTCCTCGAGGCCTGGTCAGACGGCCAGTGCGTCGAGCAGCCGGCAATGAGCGGCGCGACACTGTCGTCGCCACCGCTGGGGTCCCGGTCCCGCGCGGCGATGAACCCTTGGGTGGTCGCCGCTGTTGTCGTGGTGCCGACATTCATGGAGGTGCTGGACACGACCATCGCCGTGGTGGCGCTGCGCTACATCGCGGGCGGATTGTCGGCGACGGTCGATGACGGTGAGTGGGTCATCACCAGCTACCTTGCCGCGAACGCGATCATCCTGCCGATCACCGGCTGGCTGATCGCGCATATCGGGCGGCGCAACTATTTCCTGCTGTCCATCGCTGTATTTACGCTGGCATCGGGACTGTGCGGCATGTCCACCAGCCTGGGACAACTGATCCTGTTCCGCGTGCTGCAGGGTCTTGCCGGCGGCGGTTTGCAGCCGAGCAGCCAGGGCGTGCTGCTGGATGCCTTCCCGGTCGAGCGGCAAGGCATGGCGATGACGCTGTTCGGCCTGGCGGCGTTGATCGCGCCCGTGGTCGGTCCGACGCTGGGTGGCTGGATCACTGATGACTACACCTGGCGGTGGGTGTTCTGGATCAACATCCCTGTCGGTCTTCTGGCGCTGAGTGCGTGTGCCATCACGCTGAAGGATCCGGACTACCTCATTGCAGAACGCGCGGAATTGCGGAAGCGGCCGTTCAGCTTCGACGGCATCGGCCTGTCACTGCTGGTTATCGTCATCGTCTGCTGGGAGGTGGTGCTCAGCAAGGGCCAGGAATGGGATTGGCTGGGCGATCCGTTCGGGCGTGTGCAGACTCTGGTGATCCTGTTCGCCGTGGGCCTGATCGCGCTTGTTGTCTGGGAATTGCGTCATCCGAGTCCAGTGGTGAATTTCCGGCCACTCCGAGAACGGAATTTCGCCGCGTGCTGCGTCATCATCTTCTGCGCCTTCGCCGTGCTGTACGCCGCAAGCACATCGTTGCCTGCCTTGCTGCAGTCGCTGTTCGGCTACGACGCGCTGAGCGCCGGGCTGGTGATGTCGCCGGCCGGCTTCTTCGCGGTCGCCACGATGCCGTTCGTGGGGCGAGCACTCGGTCGTGGGCTCGATGCGCGATGGGTGATTGCCGCGGGTCTTTTGACCATGGCGGCGGGGAATTACTGGATGTCGCAGATGAACCTCGACATCAGTCCGGGACAAGCGGTCTGGCCAAGGGTGGTGCTGATCATCGGCCTGGCGATGTGCTTCGCGCCGGCGAACGTGGCGGCCTATCTGTATACACCGATTGCATTACGCGGGGCGGCGGTCGGCCTGCTGAGCCTGTTGCGCAACGAGGGCGGCAGCGTGGGGACGTCGCTGGCTCAGACAGTGCAGGAGCGCCGCGACCAGTTCCACAGTCTGCGCCTTGGTGAATCGCTCGATCCTTTCAACCCGGCTGTGCATTCGTTCCTCGGCCGGGCAACGGCTCCGTTCCTGCAGCAGACCGGCGATCCGGCCGCCGCGCAGCAACTGGCCTTGCGGACGCTGGCGAACATGCGCGGACAACAGGCATCGGCGCTCGCCTATTTCGATGTGTTCTGGGTGCTGGCTGCTGTCATGGTCGCACTGGTGCTGGTCGTGCTGCTGATGAAGCGATCGGTCGCTGAGAAGGGCGCGCGGATCGGCGGGGAGTGATCCGAATGCGCGCGGCTCCTGACTGCGGTGAGACCGGATGTTAGCTGTTCGGTGACTATTCGCCTGCACGGTCATTGAGGGTAAGCCTGCCGGAGGTGCCCAACGATGTGCCGTGCGCCAACAGCCGTCCTGTGCCTTGTTGCCTTGCTGGGCGCCTGCGCGCCGCGTCCGCCCGAGGTCCGCGTCGCTGCTTCGGCGCCTGCGATCCTTCTGCCTACCGCCCGCGCCCCCATTACCGATGAGCGCGGGCGGTTCCGCGAGATCTATTGCTCCGTCCGCGCCGATCATGGCGCGAAGCTGCCGTTCGACCGTCCGTGCGACACCAGCGCGGCGCTCTGGCAGCTTCCCGGCGAGCCGCCGCCTTCGGGCCAGTCGGTTGACCTGGCGCCTACCAGCGCTGGCCTGACGGTGGTCATGGTGCCGGGTCTGTTGGCCGAGTGCCTTGCCTCGGTATCCACCATGTTCGGCGACGCCCTTGCCAACCTCGAGGCCCAGGGCTACCGGACCGGCTATATCCAGACCCGCGGCCGTCAGGCGAGCGAGGTCAACGCCGGCATCATCCGCGACGCGATCCGCGCCATGCCGGCGGACGCGCGCATTATCCTCGTCACCCACTCCAAGGGCACCGTCGATTCCTTGCTGGCACTGGCGACCTATCCGGAGCTTGCCGGCGAAGTTGTCGCCCTGGTGAGCGTGGCTGGCGCCGTCAACGGCTCGCCGCTCGCTGACATCGTGCCCGACTGGGTTGCGCAGATGGCGGAATCCACAGCGCTGCCCGAGTGCCCGCGGGGCCACGGCGTCGAGGCCGCCGACAGCCTGCGCCGCTCGGAGCGCCTGACGTGGCTTGCGACGCATACCTGGCCGGCAAGTGTGCGGACCTACTCGCTGGTGGCGATGGCGGGACCTGACGATTTGGCAGCGGTGCTGCGACCGTTCGCCGACATCCTCACGCGGACCGAGCCGGCGAACGACGGTCTAGTCGTCGCGTCCGACGCCATCGTTCCTGGCTCAACGTTGCTGGGCTATGCGCATGCGGACCATCTGGCGATCGCCATGCCGTTCGGGGCAAACGCGCCGCTGTTGAGCGCGACGCTGATGACGCACAACGATTACCCGCGCGCAGTGCTGCTGGAAGCGGCGATCCGATTGGTCGAGGAGGATTTACAGGCTCCGCGCGCGAGCAAGGCGAAGCCGGGCCAAAGCGGAAAGACCAGGTTGCCACCGGCAAGTAGGAAGCATTTGACGCAACTTGTTCCGCTACATGGGGCGGGTTATCCTGATGGAGACGTTGCGGCCAAGAAATGTTCGTCTGGCGGAGCCCAATTGCTCCATCAGAAGGCAGGGGCGGACCAAGCGACAGCAGAACAATAGCGCGGCTGTCGTCCGGGCACTTGTTGTCGGGGGTGGAGCAATGAGCGATTTAGCACCAATGCGAACTGGCCTTTCACCGCCAGTCTGCGCTCGGACCAATGCGCTCGCCATGCTGATCCGTTCGATGGATGGACGCATCACCCTGTGGTCGCCGGCGATGAAACAGCGTTACGGCTTCACGAGTGACCAGGCACGGGCGCAGATCGCGCATCAACTGCTGAGGACGATTTTCTGGAAGCCACTGCATGAGGTGGAAGGCGCACTGTTGGAGCAGAAGGCCTGGAGCGGCGGGCTGATCCATCATCGTTTGGACGGCCGCCCGGTGGTGACAGCGGCTTACTGGCATTTGCATCTTGATGTCACCGGCGGCGAACCGGTGGTGGTTGAGTTGCACTCCGACATCGTGCCGGTTGGAGACAGCGTGTCCAACCAGCTTGCCGATGTCATGGCGATCCTCGCGTACGAGTTCAGTCAGCCAGTGACCGCGATATCGAACTACGTCAATGCAACACGTCGCTCGCTGCAATCGGACCGGCCGCTGCTGAGCGAAGCGCTGTCCGCGGCGGCAGTGGAGATTGACCGGATCAAGCGCTACATGGCCGAGTTCCGGGAGATGGCCGAGGCAATGCGGTGGCCGTTTGGCAACGGTTGATGTTGAGACCGGAAAGCGGCTTCGCCAGTGGCTGAAGGTTTGGGGCCTGGGCAACGGGCGGTATATGCGTGCTTTGGATCGCGCCGGACGCTTGAAATCTGCTCCGGCGCCGCCTCGTCCTCCTGCGGCAACCAGATCCGGGGGCAGTCGCGCGTCTCGACGCTGCAACGCCGGACCTCGGAAATCGGAGCAGCGCAGCTTGGCAGGCCATGCGTCACGGCGTCTGGGCCAAATTCCTTGATGAGCAGGGCTGCCGATCGGGAGCGGATCGGCGCGGCGGCATTCCTCGCCAGGGTAATCAGCTTCCGGATTGCCGGAAGCCTCACGGATGCGGCTTCGCTTGCTAAATCTTGGGCAGCACAAAAGTACGTTCTTGCCTCGTGATGCAAGGCCGCTCGACGCGGATTCTCCGCGTAACGCACACTCGGGTATGCGGATGCATACCCGGCGGGAGGGTTGGATGCGTTGATCTAGATCAAACAGGCGGAAATAAGACGCGCGGCAATCCGGCCAGGGAGCGGTCGCTTGCGGGATCAGGCTGACCAGGCGTTAGATTACAACTGGCGCGCTCCGTTTATGCGTACGACGCGGGGCTCTGCTGAACAGCCGGAATATGCGGCTCAATCGCTGAGATCGCACCTGGCAGCATTTCGTCGTCCAGCGGCAACCAGATCCAGGGGCAGTCGCGGCATGCCCGTGCCTCGATGGCACAGCTCTCGACTTCGGAAATTGGCGCGGCGCAGCCGGATAACCCATGCGTCACCGCATATGGCCCGAATTCCTTGACGAGCACGTCCGCGGCTCGGGAGCGGATCGGTGCGGAGGCGGTGCGCGCGAGGGAAATCAGCTCCGCAACCGCCGGCCGCCTCGCCGAGGGCGCATCGCTGCGGAAGCCTTGGGATGCACAAAAGAACGCTTTAACTTCGCTGTCCAAGGCTCGCCTCCGTCCATACCGTCGACTTGCGGTAAGCGGGGGGATAACCGGGCCGAGGGCAGGGTGCTGTGAGCTAGTTCATCAAAACGTGAGTTCGTACGTCGCTTCGATGCCTATCTGAATGCTTCAACCGCGGACCGCGCCCGGGAGGGTCTCGTCCTGCTGCGGCAGCCATGCCCAGGCCCAGGGACAGTCGCGGCAATCGCGCGTCTCGAGGCTGCAGCACTCGACCTCGGCGATTGGCCCGGCGCAGCCGGACAGCCCATGCGTCACAGCATAGGGGCCGAACTCCTTGACGAGGATCGCTACGGCCCGGGCGCGGATCGGCGGCGAGGCGTTCCGCGCGAGGATCATCAGCTGCTCTATCGCGGGCAGCCGTGCCGATGGGACATCGCTTCTGAGGCCACTGGATGCACAAAAGAATGTTTTTGCTTCGCTGTCCAAGGCTTGCCTCCTTCTGTAGCGCACGCTCGGGTTGTCAGTGACAAAACCGGCGCTAAAGCCTCAATGCGGTGATCTAAATAACTCCGCTGACGGACCTTCGATACTGGAGAGGTCGTCTGGCTGTTTCGCCTGAATACCCGCCCGGTTCGGACGGAATTAAGGCGGGGCTTTTCCGCTGGGCTTGGAACGTCTGCCGGCACGGGAGGTTCCCAAGGCGCGCCCTCGCGCGGCCGTGAATATCGGCAAGTCTGGCGGCGAGCCGGGGAACGCGTCCTATCGCCTCACGCGTGGGTGCAACGTAGTCACCGCCAACTTTGGCCACCGCCTTCCGTGGCCGACGGCGCTGACGAAAAAATCCCCACGATCAGTTGCCAGTCGGCACCATGCGCCAAAGTGCCAGGGTGCCGGCCCGCACGGCAGCGGTATCCTTGCCTGCGTCCCACGCCGGTCCGTCCCCTCGCACGACCAGAAAGGTGATCCCCGCCTCGCGCGCAAGCTCGTAAGCCGCCGCCGCCTCCGGTACCAACTCGATTTTATCCAGCAGCGCCAAGCGATCCTGCACGATACTTTCTCGCTCGCTTGTTGCCCCGCCCTGCACGCCTGGTCGGGCAATGAACGCTGGCACGCCGCTTAGCGCCGTCAAAATCGTTGGGTCATCCACGTTGGGTGCGCGCGATTTCAACTTTGTCATCGCGAACGTATCGCCGGGTTGCGCGTGACCCCGCAGCCAGCCAGCCACGGAGATCAGAGCTGGATCGATGGGCGTCTGACGGAATGTCACCGTCCAGTCCGCCCGCGGCGCTTTCCACGCAGCGACGCTCACCAGAGAAATCGGCAATACCGCCAGGGGCAGCAAAGCCAATGCAAACGGCTGACGATGGCGCGCCCAGCCAAGCAGCAGCAGCCGCGAATTCCAACAGCACAGCAGGGCGTGAATCAGGACCATTCCGCGATGGCGGAATTCGGATGGATCACCGTACGACGGCGCTGGACTAGGTGCCAACAGCATCAACATCGCCGCCCATACCAGCAGCGCCAGTGGCACGGCATCAATCGGTTCCAACGATCGCCGATGAAGAACCACAAGCACCAGGAAGAGGACCAATGGAAGCCCGCCGATCGCCGCGAAGCTCAGCGTCACCAGCGCGGGTACCAGGGCAAACCCCGGCAGGTGCGCGATCATCCACAGGTACTAGCGAATGTGCGTTGTTCGGCACCATGTCCCGGTGGATCGCCACCAAGCCGTTGGTCAGGAAACCCATCAGGCTGACCTGCTCGATTTCCTGCCGGGCGTAAGCCACCATCAGCAGCGGCAGTGCAATGGTCCCAGCCGCTATCAGCCCGATCTTCAACCGTTTCGGGAGCCAGGGCACGACAAGACACGCCGCGACACCCCAGGGCACGGCGAGCCACAGCAGCAAATGGAATCGCAACAGGAACATCGAGGCGAGGAACACAAGGGACCCCACCAGCGCGCCAGCCTCCATGCGACGGGACCAACGACACAGCAACGCCAGACTGAGCGCACCGACCGGCAGCGCATACAGCGAGCCGGGGGTCACTTCCATGAGCCAGTGAAACGAATAGAATCCCTGCTTTATCCCGTAACTTGCGGGATCAGGGACGGCGGCCAGAAGCGCGACCGCCAGAGCACCGGTCGCAATGCCGCCGAGTGCCGCGCCAAGGCAGAACACACCGATTGCCGTTGCGAGAATTCCAAGCGGAAGCCACACCGAAACCAGCGTGTCCATAGGGGCTTCGCTGAAAAGCCACTCAGCCAGCCCCGGAAACGCATAGCTGGCGAAATGATAGAGATCGCGCGGAACACCGGCGAGGCTGCTGTTGCCATGTCCTACCGTAAGTGGATCGCCGAATTCCGCGATCAGTCCCGCATGCATCATCGCGTCCAGAGCAAGCGGGAAGATTCCGGTCGCCGCGAAACCGGCGTAGCGAAGCGTGGTGTCGAGCGACCAGATCAACGCAAAGCCGCCGGCGCCAATCAACGCCAGCGCAGCACCAGGATCGTCGCGCGAAAGCGGGTCCACGCAGAGGCGCCGCAGCGCCGCGCACGCCAGAGCCAGCACCAGAAACACTGACGCCGAGGCAGCTACCTTCCAGCCCAAGATGATTACCGGTACGGCGATCACATATGCTGCGAGCGCCAATCCCGCCAACCAGGCACTCGCCGGGTCGGGTGGAACACGGATCAGCCGCAGAGCAGCGGTGCCAACCTCGAGCAGGCCAAACGCCAAAGCCGCGCCGAACAGCAGTCCGGCCACGGTCAGTCCGCGCGGTGCGTTCGCGCCCAATACAACAGCAGTGATAGCCAGCAGCACCAGGTAGGGCCGCGCCATCAAGGCCAGCAGGCGAGGCATGAGATGGGTCAGTCGTGTTCGGTGCGGAAGGTCATATAATCTGCCACCCGCTCCGCCGGATCGAACGGCTCGCTTGCAAGTACGAGCAACGAGGCATCAAGCGTATGGCCGTATTGCAACGTCCAAATCCCTGGAGGGACATGCAGCCCGACTTCCGGCGCGGACAAGCGAACTGCAAATCGCCGCCGCCCGTCATCGATTCCGACCGTTAGTGAGCCTTGGGAGGCAATCAGCAATTGGTGTGATTGCCGGTAGGCGCCCCCGCCGCGGGCCCAGCCATCCGGCGCGCCGTCCACGACGTAAAGCCGTCGCGGCACGAAGGGTACCGCGGTTTCCAGCGGCCAATACGAGAGACGGCCACGCGCGTCGCGATGCACTTCCGCGCTTACCGCGGCGCACGGCGCACCGGCGGGAAGGTCAGTCGGATTTGCGAGGGCTTCGGCATCGGCGTAACCGATGATCCGTGAAGGATTGCCGGCGACGACAGCGTTTGCCGGCACGTCGGCAATGATGACGGTGCCCGCGCCCACCATGGCGCCCGGCCCTACGGTGATGCCCGGCAGGATCGTCGCATTGGCGCCAATCGAGGCGCCGCGGCAGATCGTGGTGGGCGGCAGAGGCGCGCGCGGCACCCGGCTGCGGGGAAACAAGTCGTTGGTGAAGGTGGCGTTGGGCCCAATGAACACATCATCATCGAGGCGCACGCCGTCCCAAAGCTGGACGCCGCACTTTACCGTCACGCGGTCGCCGGTGATGACGTCGTTTTCGATGAACACGCCGTCGCAGATATTGTTGTCGGACCCGATGACCGCGCCGGGCAGGATATGCGCGAAGGCCCAGACCCGGGTGCCGTCACCGACGCGACTGCTTTCGCACAGCGCGTTCGGATGGATGTAAGCGGGGGTCATGTTCCAGTGACTTCGTGACGCGCCACGATGGCATTCGGCCGGCCACGAACGTTCTCCGATATACGCCAGACATAAATGCCGATGATACCAAGCGCCAGCAGAGTGACGAAGCCGAAGAACAGGACGGCCAGCATGATCGGCACATAGCCCGCCACTGGAATATCCTCAAGCAGCCAGGCCATCAGCACCACCGCTGCACCCACACCGGACAAACCGGCGCCGATGCCGCCAAGCGCGATCAGCATGTGGATCGGCAGATCAGAAAAGGCGAACACGCTATCAACGAAGTAGCGCAGCCGCTTGGCTACGCTCCAGGCTGACGTTCCCTTGGTCCGAGCACGCCGATCGTAGGGGACTTCCAGCCGCCGGAATCCAACCCAGAACAATTGCCCAATCAACGATCCGGAGCGCTCGTCCAGCGAGAGAACAGCAGTTCGGACCGCGGTGTTGCAACCGAAGATATCGACCCCGCCGGCTGGCACCTCGTGGATGACGAAGCGCCGGTACGCGTGCCAATAGATCCGCGACAGGAACCGTGAAAATCCCGGATCCTGGCGAGAACGGCGGACGCCGAGGCAAAGATCCGCCTCATCAGCTTGTAACGCCCGGAAGAACTGTTGAACCAGCTCCGGCGGCTCTTGCAGATCGGCCGCCATGACGGCGAAAAACCGTCCCCTGGCGCGCAACAAGCCTTCGCGGATCGCCGCGAAGGCGCCGAAGTTCCGCGACAGGGCCAACAGCTGAGCCGGAAACCCAAGTTGGGGCAACGCCGCGCGCAGCAGTGCCTCGGCATTGTCGGGCGAGGCATCGACGACCAGCACTGCCTCAAATCCAGAAATGCTGGCGGCAAGGAGGGACAGCGCCTGTAGCAGGTCGGGAAGGTTTTCTTCATTCCGATAAATCGGGACGATAAGCGAACACTCAATCATTGCACTGGTTCTATCCCGAATGCTTCGACCGGGAAGATTCCGCCCGATAAGAAATGGCGTATGTCCCTCCGGGGTCGGGTCTCTGCCACGTCGTCCCTTGGACACTGACGGGATTCGCTCGCTTCTTTAAAGCCATCGCGCATCCAGTTTCCTGCCTCCTTTATGTCGAGCGGTCTGTATCTGAACCAATCGCTAGTCTTACGTGCCTTTATGTCAATCGCTATGGACTGCCGCCGCGCCTTGCGGCCAGATCCGCCTCATACTTCGCGGTGACGTCGTCGAGCGAAACGCCGTGCGTTTGTTCGATGACCATGTAACAGTTTTCCGGCCCGGATCGCAGGCCGGAGGGACGGGTGCTTTGTCCGAGCCGGTCCGCCGCGAAGCTGGCCGCAGTGAGTGACACTGCCAGAATCGCGAAACCGGCCATGGCTGACATGGAAACCAGCACTAGCCGTCGTCCTAGCGCAATCAGATACTCGGCAGCCAAGACATACAGCAGACTCAGCGGGAAGATGTTGAACCGGGTCTCCATCGCGGAAATGCTATTAACCGCCAAGGTGCCCAGGCATCCAAGGACAACAAACCCGAGAATATGAACCCTCGGCGCCAACGCCCGGCGCAACGCGCCCGACCGCGAGATCATCCTCAGATAATGGCTCGAACGAATGCATCCGGCGATGATCAGTCCCCAGTTGATGGCGCGAAATAACGGCCCGTAGCCGGGCTGCAAGTCGTAAATATAGACAAATGGACTGCTAGCGGCGAAGCCCATGAACAAATGCGCGACAAGAGTGGCCAGCCCTGCGATCGGATGCAAGCCGTACCACAGCAATGGGTTGCCCAACGGAAGCGTGCCGGAGAACAACGGGTTCAGGTAATGCCATCCCACCGCGCCCGTTGGGGTCATCACTGTGTCGTATTTCCAGTCGAGAACCCCCATCGCGGCTTGGTATTCTGCAAGCCGGCAGGTTGGTAGAATGCTGAATTCGCCGTAGAGGCGGTCGGCGTAGATCGCCTGCGGTGTCCACACCACGGCCGCCGCGACAACGAACGCGATGACCGCGGTCAGCAGAAGACGCAAGCGGTGTCCACGCCATTGAGGCACCAAGGCGATCGCCGCTACGAGTGCGAGATGCCAGGCAATGAGGATCGGCAAATTAGCCGGCCGAACCATCAAAGCGAAAGCGGCGATTATCGCACCGGCGAAAATCCGCAGCGTAATCGACCGCGGTTCAAATCCTTGCTTTGGTTCAAGAGCGAGCGCCGCGAGGATAACAACCAGCGTCAATGACGCGCCATCGGTCAACGTGTCGGTTACCAGCACCAGCGCCGCGGGATTGAGCAACAGCGCCGCCATCACCGCCAGGCTCCATCCGCCCCCGTCGGAACGCAGCCGTGACGCCAACCACCAAACGGACGCGCAATAAAATGCGGATTGGGTGACCGACGCGATCACGTGCAGGCGGTGATGGCTGTATCCGGCCAAATAGGTCAGCGGCGTCAGAAGCAAAGGGTAACCGTACGTCCGGACGGTACCAAAGTCGTGCAGCACGCCCTGATTCCGGAACCGGAACGCGTAGAACATATAATACCAGCTGTCGCCGGCCGATGGATAAGCGGACTGCCGAAACGTCAGCGCTGCGGCGCCGAGAGCGAACAATGCTGTAATGGCAACCGATGCGGGGGTGAAAGAGCGCGCCCATCGACCCATGTGTTGCTGTCCCTGAGTTCCGCGAAGCTGACGACGCGGCATTCGATGGCATTAGGTTTCGAACCAAGATCAATATCCGCAATCAATCCATCCGGCGAACTCGTGCACTGAGCAGCGTCACAGCACCACGCAATGCTCGGGCGCGAAGGAAACCGTCACTGCGCTGCCCTCCGCGAACAGGTCGGTCGGCGGGCGGCGCACCAGAAGCTGTCCGCACGGCCAGTCCACCACGTATTGAATGAAGTCGCCGTGGAACATGCGCCGATGGATCGTGCCAGGCGTGGCGTTCGGCACGTCCGTGCGCCCGGCTGCGAAGATATCGACATAGGCCGCCTGCAATGCGGCCGCGTCCCCCTTGGCCTGGGCATGCCCGGACGACCGCGCGCAGCACCGGCCCGCCCACGGTCACGAAATCCACCTCGCCGGCCCCCGCCGCGCCACGCGCCTGGCCTCGGATCACGTTGGCATTGCCCACGAAGTCCGCCACGAACAAGGTGCGCGGATGGCGGTAGATGTCCTCCGGCGTGCCGATCTGCTCGATCCGTCCGGCATTCATCACGATCACCCGGTCGGAAATGGCCAGCGCCTCCTCCTGATCGTGCGTCACATAAAGCGCGGTGATGCCGAGCTCCTTCTGCAACTCGCGCAACTCCACCCGCATGGACACCCGAAGCTTGGCGTCCAGATTGGACAGCGGCTCATCGAACAGCAGCACCTCCGGGGAAAACGCGATCGCGCGCGCCACCGCCACCCGCTGCTGCTGGCCGCCCGAAAGTCTGGATGACGGACGATCGGCAAAATCGCGCATCTGCACCAGATCCAGCACGCGCATCACGTTGGAGCGGATGTCCGCGGCGGACATTTTGCGCACCCGTAATCCGTAGGCGACATTGTCGAACACGGTCATGTGCGGCCAGATCGCGTAGGACTGGAACACCATGGAGACGCCGCGCTTCTCCGCCGGCGTGTTGCGCCGCTCGGACGCCGAATAGACCAGCGCTGCCGTTCAGCGCGATCGATCCGCCGGTCGGATCCTCCAGCCCGGCGACGGCTCGCAGCGTCGTGGTCTTGCCGCAGCCCGATGGGCCCAGCAACGTCACCAGTTCGCCGCGCCCGACGCTGAGGGAGACATCGTCCACCGCGCGGACATCGCCGTAATCGACGACGAGATTGCGGATATCGATGCGGACATCGGTCTCGCTCACGCCGGCTCTCCCGAATAGCGCCGCGTGACGCGCAGCAGGAAAATCACGGCGATGAACACCACGCCGGTCTGCACCAGCGCCATCGCCGCCGAAAGCTCGGACGACGCGGTCAGCCACGCGTCCACGATGGCCGGCCCGATCACCTTGGAATGCGGCCCCATCAGGAACAGCGAGGCGCCCAGCTCGCGCACCGAGGAAATGAAGATCAGCAGCCAGGCCGCGACGATCCCGGGCCGCATCAGCGGCAAGGTCACGGTGCGCATTTGATGGCTCCAGGACGCGCCGCATACGCGCGCGCATTCCTCCAGGCTCTTGTCGATCTGCAGCACCACGCCGGCCAGCGTGCGCACGCCCAGCGGCAGCAGCACCGTCAGGTAGGCCAGACCCAGAATCCAAAGCGTGCCGTACAGCGTGAACGGCAATACCTGCCCGATCCACAGCCACGCCCACAGCAGGCCCAGTCCGAACACCAGCCGCGGCACCGCCTGCGGAAACATCACCACGTATTCGACCAGCGACCGCCCCGGCACGCGGGCGCGGAAAATGACCCAGACCAGCACCCCCACCAGCAACGATCCCACCGTTGCGACGCCAAGGCCCAGCACGATGCTGTTGGTCAGGGCGGAGGCCACCGCCCCCTGGCGGAACACGGATGCGTAATTGTCCAGGGTGAAGCGCATGTCGCCCACGATCACGGTGGCGAACTTCTGGAATGACGTCATCAGCAGCGCCGCCATCGGCAGGAACACCGCGAAGGTCAGGTAAGCCCAGCACACCGTCACCATCGGCCAGGCCCTGGCACCGAGGCGCAGCGGGCGCGGCCGGAACGCCTTGCCGGTGATGGTCGCGTAGCTGCCCTTGCGCAGCACCAGCCGCGCCAGGCCGATCGCCACCGCCAGGACAACGAACAGGCACAGCCCCATCGCCGCCGCACGGCCGTACTCGGGCGGGTAGGCCGAGGTGGACTGCCAGATCACCGTGGTGATCACGATGAAGCGGGACGGGATACCCAGCACGAAGGCCGCGGCGAAGGCGCTGAGCATCTCCGCGAACACGAAGATCGTGGCACTGACGATGCCCGGCAGGATCATCGGCAGGGTCACGGTCAGCGCGACGCGGAACTTTCCCGCGCCCAGCACACGCGCGCTCTCTTCCATGGAAGGGTCCATGGATTTCATCGCCGCGGAAATCATCACGAACGCGACGGTGCCCTCGAACAGCGCCATCACCCAGGCGATGCCCCAGGGCGAATAGATGTTCAGCACATCCCCATTGGTGCCCAGCAGCCGGGCGAGCTGGTTGGCGAGGCCGGTTTTCGGCGCGGCGATCACGCCCCACGCCAGCGCGCCCACCAGCGGTGTCATGTAGTAAGGCAGCTCCATCAGCCGCTCGAGCCGCGCCCGGCCCGGGATCGCCGTGCGCGTCAGGATCCAGGCCAGCAGCAGCCCGAACCCAACCGCCATGACGGTGGCCAGTCCGGCAACGAAGGCGGTGTTCCACAGCACCTGCGTGTCGGACACCATGTCCTGGTAGTTGCCGACGCCGAACTCCTCCGGCGGAAACGTGCCGGCGTCACCCACGTTGAACGACTCGGTGACCAGGAAGAACACCGGGTAGATCACCAGCAGGCCGATGGTCGCCAGAATTCCCGGCACGACCAGGAACCGGCCCAACCGGCGGTCGGGCCCGCGCGCCTCCGCAGCCGTGTTCATCGCTGCCAGCCGATGCGGATCAGCGCATACCCGTCATCTTGTCCCATTCGCGCACGAATTGCGGGCGGGATTTCAGGATAGGCGTCCCAATCGTCGATCAGCAGCACCTTCATCTGGCCGGTGGCGAATACCGCCGGGGGGCGGTGCCATGTCGGTGCGGGGAGACGATAGGTAATGGTGGTTCTGCAGTGACGCCTGGCCCGGCTTTCCCAGGAACCAGTCCAGCATCAGCTTCGCCGCCTCTGGATGCGGGGCACCCTCGATCGCGCCGTACATGGACTGGCCCACCACGACGCCGTCCGTGGGGAAGACGAATTCCAGATCCGCGCCCTTCGCCTTCAGCTGCAGGTAAGCGGAGTATTGCGCGGTGTGCACCAGCTTGTCCTGGCCGTTCACCATGCGGTCGAACTGCTGCACATAGCTGTCGAAGCCGCGCGGCTGCTGCGTGGCGAACTTGGTCCAGTAGTCCTCGCCGTAGAGCTGGCGCAGCTTGTACCAGACGGCGTCCTGCAGACCGGAGGTGGACAGCTTGGTGTTCACCGCGTCCTTGAAGGTCGGGTTCAGCGCATCCGGCCAATTCTTCGGCGCTTCATTGGCTGGCACCAGCTTAGGATTGTAGGCCAGCCCCGCCACGATCAGGGTGCCCCAGCCGAAATAACCCTCGGGCTGGCTCTTATATTCCTTGCCGGTAGGCTGCGTACTCGGGCAAGTCATACTGCATATATCCGCCCCGCTTCTGCAGGTCGGTCGCGAAGGTCATCTCGGAGATCGACATCACATCGGCGACGTTGGTCTTCGCCTGACGCTCGCTCATCAGCCGCTGGAACAGGTTGCCGGCCTGCAACCGCAGGAAGGTCGCCTTGATCTTGGGGAAGGCCTGCATGAAGTCGTTCATCACTTCCGTCGTCGCCTGCGGCGGGTCGGTCGTGTAGAACACCACCTCGCCTTCCTGTTCCGCCTTGGTGACGTCGGCGCACGTCTTGAAGCCATCCATCTGGCGCGGATTGGGGCAGGATGCCGCCGCAGCGGGTGTCATGCTCAGCGCGGTCGCGAAGCCTACGGCCAGCATGCAAGCGGCGGCGCGGAAACTCTGTCTCATCCTGTCAAATTCCTCCCTGGGGCGCGCGTCAGTTACCGTGACGCATGCGGGCGGCAAGCTATCAGCGTGCTTCCCGAAGTCCAAGGCGGGCCGGCCGCCGCGCGCAGGCTGCGTGAACCACGGAATCACCGAAGCACGATCTCCGCGCACGCGAAGGATGCTGGGGTGACGCAGGTCGCTGCCAGCCCGAAGCCGATACTGGCGACATAGTGATGTGACTCGAATCGGAAACATGTGGCGCTGCGCGTGCGCTGAGCGTCCATCGGGCCAGCCGCGCGGGGAGTAACTGGTTATGCAGAGGAGAACCGGGCAGAATCGCGACGAGGTCGTACTCGTCGCCCGTATTCTGTTGGTCGCGCTGTTCGTCGTTTTCGGTTGGAGCAAGCTCACCGGCTACTCGGTAACCCTGGACTACATGACGCAGACCGGTGTTCCGGTTCCCTCGATTGCCACTCCGGTGGCGATTGTGGTCGAGTTCTTCGTCGCACTCGCGGTCGCTATCGGTGTCTGGACGCGTCCGCTGGCCTTGCTGCTTGCGCTCTACACATTGGTGACTGCGCTCATCGCGCACCACTTCTGGACGATGGAGGGCGCCGAGCGCTACGAGAATGCGATCAATTTCTACAAGAATATCAGCATCATTGGCGGCTTCCTCCTGCTCTATGTCAGCGGGGCAGGCAGGTATTCGGTGGATGCGCGACTTATAGCATCGTCGCGTTGAGGCGGACGCCGATACGATCGTCACGCGAGCGCTGGAGCGCTCTGCTTTCCCGCGCGTTAGAGCATATTGGGTTGGGACGAAAAAAGACGGGCGCACCGAAGGGAACACGGGCGCCCAAGTTTCAACGTCAGGTTAGTTGGTGCCGTTAAAGGCAAAGCTGCGACTGGTGTCCTTGATCTAGATCAAGAATTATCATGCGGATCGATCATTCTTCGCTGCGCGTGCCTCTGCCCTGGTCCGGAGAAGCTCGATATGACCAAGTGCATCGTCTTCAGAGGGGAAATATTCGATCACGTCGTACGTGGTGTCGCTATGATAACGGAGTACCCAGAACCAGCGGCCTTTTCGATGCACGCGATAGTCCATACGCGAGCTCCCGGCAGCGACTTGCCGGCAGTCAACGGTTCGTTGATCCGGGTTCATCGAGCCGGTCATTTGGTGCGAGCAGGGTTCGGCCCGTGAACGCTGTGCTATTGCAAGAGTATATGCATGATCGGAATGATCAATGCCCACACCGGGATCGATATGATCACAGCGGCGCAGACACCTATCGCGGAATCCAAGTCATCATCAGCAGATTCCGCTCCATGATCAGCGTCCGCGTGGCTGGGCGTTAGCCTGTAGGGTCCGACAAGTGCTCGCAATATCACGGGTTCCCGCTCATGCCGTCTTGATGTGTCTCGATGAGCGTCTTCGCGCGTTTCCCGGCTTGCTCTCGCCATGACGATATCGAGCCCCCTGGTGACCTGTGAAGCGCGCCAGTATCGATTGATGCTGCACTGGCCACTGTGGTGATCCACGAAGAGGTTCGCACTGATCTAAATCAATCGGGCATCGGCGTGGATGCGGAGAGCAGCCGGCGCATCCGGCGGAGCAGCCGTCGGGCCAAAACTGACTTCGGATCGTTCTTCCGCATGGATGGCGCCGGTTAGCGTTGACATCCTGAGCAAGTGATGTGTCTGTAATACTATCAAATGACCTGGGGGGCGACCATGAGAGCGGTGCAATACCTACGGGCCGGCATGATCGCTCTTGCCGCGGCTGGCCTGGGGCTAGGTGCGGCACCTGCCCGTGCCGGCGTGATCACCTTCGACGTATCCGGTAGCATGACACCTGCGTTGAATGCCGCATGCTCGCCGACTTGCACGCTCGGCGGCAACATCGTGTTCGACAACAGCGCCGGCGCGCCTCATATGGGGATCTCGGCAGATATAACGCTGACCGGGTTTTCGCCTGGCACGGGTCCCTTCACAGGGTTTGCCGGGATCACGGCGGTCGCGGGTCTCACACACCTCACCATTGATGACGCGTCCGGCGACTTCGTTGAGTTGGTCTTCTCGACTCCCACAGCTGGCTCGCTGGCCGGCTACACCGGGGGCTCATTGGATGCGAGCACACTCGTCATGACTGCAGGTCTTCCGCCGTCGCGGTGGACTCTGATCTCGGGTTCACTGGCTTCGCAGGCGGCTGTGCCCGAACCATCCTCACTGCTGCTTATGCTCTCGGGGCTGACAGGCATGGGTCTCCTGCTCGGCAAGCGAGTGCTGCCGCGACGGCTTGCGCCCGGCCGCGTCCTTCAGCGCACAGCATAGGTGCGGGTGAGCCGTTGCGCGCCGTACCGCGCAGCTATAACGCCAGTCAGGCGGCGATTGCGAGGCGGGCTCGGAGTGTCTGACGACGTTTCTCGCGTCCGCGATCAGCCTGCCTGTCCGCTTCGAGTTTCTTGACAGTATCCAATGGGGTGCCATCTCACCCGCTGGAGCATCGGGGCGGCGAAGTAATGAATTGAACACCATTCTGGTCCTGAACCTGCGTCTCAACTATATCGCGTTGGGAAGCCGAAGCCTGTGAGTTAGGGGTCACTGTTATGCGCACACTTGTTGTCGGGGCGGGTGCACTGGGTGGTTTCTACGGCGCTTGCCTCACGCGAGCAGGACGCGACATCACATTCTTCGTGCGGCCACGGCGAGCGGAGCAACTGGTCCGTGAAGGCCTCCGGGTCGTGAGCGAGCAGGGTGATTTCGCGGTCCCTGCGGCGGTTGTTCAAGCAGGTGAACTTCATGGGCCGTTTGATCTCGTTCTAGTTGTCGTGAAGTCGTACTCGCTGGACGAAGCCATGGATCAGTTTGCTCCTGCTGTCGGCCCATCAACTATGATTTTGCCAATTCTCAATGGGATGAGTCACCTCGAGCCCTAACGGGTCGGTTCGGTGCGGGACGGGTGCTAGGCGGCTTGGCTCAGATCAGCGCGGCACAGGATTCCGAAGGACGGATAATTCATTTCGGCGGCACCGAAATTGTGTTCGGTGAAACCGCGGGAGGCCTCAGCGATCGAACTAGCAGATTGGCCGCACTGTTCGAAGGAAGCGGGTTCGCAGCGAGAGCCAGTGACGAAATTCTACGGGAGATGTGGGCGAAATGGGTACAAGTTGGTACTGGTGCAGGCATGACCTGCCTGATGCGCGGCTCGATCGGCGACATCGTCGCTGCGCCCGGCGGACGCGAGACAATTCTGCAGTTCTTCGGCGAATGCTGTGCAATCGCCACCGCGGCAGGATATCCGCCAACGCCTGCTTTCGTTGAAAGTCGCAGGACCATGTTCACCAAGGAGGGTTCGTCGCTGAAGTGGTCGATGCTCCGCGACATTGAGCGTGGCTCAGCCACAGAAGGAGAACACCTGATTGGCGGACTGGTGGCTCGAGCCAATGCCCTTGGGGTTGCGGCCCCAATGCTGAAGCTTGCACACGTTCATATTGGTGCATACGAGGCGGGCCGAGCGCTTGCTACTGCTGCAAGTTGACACCGGCCCACGGCAACGCCGCTGCCTCCGGGCTGGTTAGCCGAGTGCTGTATTTACGCGACCGAGAAATTCCAAGACGTGCGGGATGACCAAGTCGATTTGCACATGCGTCGCGGAATGGCCCAGGCCCGGCAAGGTGACGAAATTCACATTTGGCATTTCTGCGACAGTCTCCTCGATCAGCGGGTATTCAGGATCTGCGGAGCCGGCGTAGACGAGACAGGGCATCGTCATAGACGGCAAGATGTCCGAGAACCCCAAACTGTCAATCCGCATTGCATCGAGCACCTTAGCATCGCTCGCAAAAAGCCTGGCTTTGTATTGCGCCGAGGCGTCGGCGTACATAGCCACCAGGGCCTCGACGCCACCACGTTTGATCGCAGCGCGAATTGGATCGCCTATGCGTGATCGACCACTGGCCGACGCACCTCCAAGGATCAAGCTGCGAACCCGGTCCGGCGCGTATTGCGCCATGGAGAATCCTGTCCGGCCGCCCATCGAGAAACCCCAATAATTGACGGTCCGAATACCGATGTCGTTCAGCACCGCGACGACATCCGCTGCTTGCAAGTCGCTGGCATAGGCCGCTCTATCGGCTGGCCGGTCACTCGCTCCGTGCCCCCTGGCATCGATGAGAATCGACTGGTACTTGTTTCGAAGGGCATCCACGTATCCCAGCTCGTACCAATTCTCTAAGGCATTTCCGAAGCCGTGTTGCAGGACCAACGGTGGACCCAGGCCGTCCACTTCGTAATGAATGCGAGTGCCGTTGTTGTTGGCGTAAGGCATCCTGTCCCTCCTCACGTTCTTAGGCAGGCCCTGCGTCTCTGCGGTCAAAACAGGCTTGTCGAGACGCTGGACTGTTAATGGTCCGCCCGCCTCGGTAGCCGCAATCTGCCTTGCCTAAAGCGCACCGCACGCTACGACCGCGCCCTCGGCGCGAGCAACGGTACCCACCGTGGCCGGATCCTGGGATTGAGCTCGAGCCTGATCACCCCCAGCAAGGTTAGCCCCGTATATTGGCCGAATATTGGGTAACCAGAATAAGGGGCAGACTAGCCACTGAAAACATTGGCGTCCCGTACGGGGTTCGAACCCGTGTTGCCAACGTGAAACGCCGGCCATCCCGGGAGTCCGGGCGGTTACAATCCGGCCGGCTGTCGCCGCACTGGCCATGGCAGGCTTCGGCTTGGGTGTTCCAACTTTTCGCTCGACAGGGACGGACGGCCGCGGATCGCCGGCGCGTGCGCTGCACGCTCTTAATGCCAGCCTTCAAACGCGGCCAGAATACCAGCGAGGGCGGCAATGACGGCGGCGATCGCACCGATCATGGTGACCCAGTAGAGACGGGCGTCCCGCCATATACCGTCGGCTTCCTTCCAGGCTATCCATTCTTCCAGTTGGACGCGTTTAATGGAACGACGCAGCAGTCTGATCTCGGGAACCTCGGGGCCAGGGGGGCCGCGCTCGTAACGCAGCCGGCGCAGTTGCTCCAGGCCGACGAGTTCAAGCTCTGCAACAAGCTCCGGGTGAAAATCCGGACGGCGCGGCCGGGCGGGAATGAGGCGCATGGTCCTACAAAACGCCCCCTCGCGGCCGTTCGCGTGCGGCGTCGGCATTAGCGCAGCGCGGTGCCGCTACGCAGCACACATCAAGAACGCGACCGACACATTTCAATAGCTGTCTAACAATATCTAGCAGCGTATATCAGCCAGATATGGACAGATTGTCTGGAGACAAGCCTAAGTTATTGAAAACACTGGCGTCCCGTACGGGATTCGAACCCGTGTTACCAACGTGAAAGAGCAGCTAGATCGTCCAACGGTGTCCAACCGCGGCATTGTAACCTATTGAGATCGGGGGCTCTGTAGCATTCCCGTTTATTGCTGTACAACGCTGTCTAACGGTGTATATTGGACAGATGTTCGACAGTGCCGAGTCGGCGTAAGCCTCTGAAAACGCTGAATTGGTTGCCGGACTGCTCAAGACGGTAACCTTGTGGGGCGGCGATGGCGCGCACGGTTCGGGATGCAAAGCTAGAGACGAGGACAGCCAGGGCGGCGCTGAGGGCTTCAGGCAAGCCCTATTATCGGTCGATCGAGGAGGGGCTGCATCTGGGTTACCGTAAGGGCAAAGCCGCTGGCAAATGGGTGATGCGTTCATACACCGGGAACCGGAAGTACGAGGTCGAGACTATCGGCCTTGCCGACGACACTTTGGATCCCGATGGCGCGGTCATCCTTTCTTTTGCGCAGGCGCAGGCTGTAGCGCGGAGACGTTTTACCGAGGCGAAGCGTGCGGCGGCCGGTCTGCCGGCACTGGCCACCGGCCCTTACACGGTGCGCGATGCGGTCGACGAGTACCTAACCTGGGCTGACGAGTACAAGAAGTCCGCTCGGGTGCTCCGGTGGACCGCAGAGGCGTCGATCTTACCGGAGTTGGGCGATGTGCCGTGCGCGAAGTTGACTCAGGATCGGATCAAAGCTTGGCAGAGCAAGGTCGCGGCGGAGCCCGGGCGGCTACGCACAAAAAAGGGTGCAGATCGTGTCCCAACACGTGGTGTAGGAGCTGAACTCCTTGGCGGGTTGGACCGCCGTATCAGGCTGCTATGAGGGGCAGGCTGACGCTGAGATCATGGCCCAGGGGAGCGATGGTTTCCAGGGTCATGTAGCGGGCACGCTGGACGGCCCATTCGTCGTTCTGTTCGAGTAGCAGCGCCCCGACCAGCCGGATGACGGCGGCTTCGTTCGGGAAGATCCCAACAACCTCGCTGCGCCGTTTGATCTCGCCATTGAGCCGTTCCAGCGGATTGGTGCTGTGTATCTTGGTGCGATGCTGTGCCGGGAAGCCCATGTAGGCCAGCACGTCGGCTTCAGCATCGTCCATCAGTGTGGCGAGCTTGCTGATGCGTGGCCTGGCCTGATCGGCAACCTCGTCGCCACTGCTTGCGAGCGGCCTCGGCATCGTCCTGGGCGAACGCGGTGCCGATCCAGGCCGAGACAATCCGCCGCTGTGCCTTTCCGGCATAGCGCCAGGGCATTGCGCATGAAGTGCACGCGGGGGCTGTTGAAAAAGTTCGGCGATTTTGATTCGCTCGGCTGTGCAACAATGCGGAACGATTCGCGATGCTGGGCAGCAAACCCCGTGACCAATCTGAGCTGCTATTCGCGGGCTCGCTTCGCGACTTCGTTCCCGACGAGCATGTGCTCGCCCGTGTGGACATCGCGTGCTCGGATCTGTCAGCTGGCTGCGTAGCGAGGTGCGGGAGTGCTACGCCGCCGACGGCGCCGGGCGGCCCGGCATCGATCCCGAGGTCGCAGTGCGGCTCATGCTGGCCGGCTTTCTGCTCGGCATCGTCCACGATCGCGAGCTCATGCGCGAGGCCCAGGTCAACATCGCGATCCGCTGGTTTGCGGGTTTCGGCCTGCCTGACGTGCTGCCGGATCATTCTAGCGCTGACGCGCATCCGCCAGCGGTGGGGAGCCGATCGGTTCCGCGCCATCTTCGTCCGCACCGTGCGCGCGTGCGTGGCCGCTGGCATCGCGCAAGGGCGAGGTTGTGCATATCGACGCCACGCTGATCCGCGCCGACGTGTGCTTGGGAGAGCCTCGGGCGAGCAGGCACGCCGCATGCAGTACTCGACCGAGAATGGCGACAGTACGAGATCCGCCAGGACTGACGATGAAGCTAGACGAGCGCCAGGCGACGGGTCGAGCGGAATGGCAAGCAGAGCGGGCGCCACAAGAAGATCTGCCTGACGGATCCGGACGCGACGATGGCGACGAGTGCCCGCAATCGCCGTCTCGAGCCCGCCTACAAACAGCACACCGCGGTCGATGACGTACGCGGGCATCATTCTCGACGTGGAGGTGACGACCGGGGAAGCCAACGAAGGCGGCGAGATCGAGGGCGCAAGTCGGACGCCGTGGCTGCGACCACGGGCAGCACGGTCAAGACGATCACCGCCGACCAAGGCTACGCTTATGGCAAGGTCTATGGTGCGCTGGAGCGGCGTGGGATCGACCCAGTGATCCCGGCGAAGAAGGAGCCGATCCGCAGCCAGGTGCCGCTTGCGTCGGTTCCGCTACGACGCCCGGCACGACATCCTGAAATGCCCGCAAGGGGCGGATCCTGCGCCCAGGCCAGCCGCATCGAACACGGCCGCTTCTTCTACTCCAAGTCCAAGCGAGTGTGCCGCGGCTGCCCGATGCGGGGCGCAACATGCTTGTCAGCCGGGTCGCGTCGAACAAGGCCGTGGTGGTCAGCGACGATTATCCTGCCCTGCTGCGGGCGCGCAGACGCAAGGAGCGGTGGTCCGAAGCAGGACGCGCGGCTCTACCAGCGCCACCGCTGGCGTTCGGAGGGGTTCCACGGCGAGGCGAAGTGCTGGCACGGGCTGGCCAGAGCGATCCGGCGAGGCCTGCAGAACATGCGCGTCCAGGCATTCCTGATCGCGGCATGGCCGTCAACCTCAAGCGGCTCGCCGCAGCACTCGCCCTAATGCTCCACGTGCCGTTCTGCGTCTCACTGCCTATGTCCAGTAGAACATCGCCCCCAAAGACGCCGCCCTCGTCGCAAGTCTCATCGCTCGACCACGACTGACCTTCGGTCGCCTCGCTATGCAGTTCCGGCGAATCGAATTTATTCAACAGCCCCACGCGGCAGCGTTGCCAGGTCGCGCCGAGCACCTTGGTAATCGCTGCCTTCAGTCCTTCATGCGCGTCGGAGATGACCAGCTTGACGCCACGCAGGCCTCGACGCGTCAGCGAGCGCAGGAACTCTGTCCAGAACGGTTCGGCCTCGCTGTTGCCGATGGTCATGCCCAGCACTTCGCGGCGGCCGTCCGTGTTGACGCCATGGCAACGATCACGGCGACTGAGACGATATGATGATCACGCCGGGCTTTGACGTAGGTGGCATCCAGCCACAGATACGGCCACTCGCCTTCGATCGGACGATGCAGGAAGGTGTGCACCCGCTCGTCGATCTCGGCACAGAGCCGCGACACCTGGCTTTTGCTGATGCCTTCCAGCCCCATCGCCTTGACCAACTCGTCCACCGACCGGGTCGAGATGCCCTGAACGTAGGACTCCTGGATCACCGCGGTCAGCGCTTTCTCCGCCATCCGGCGCGGTTCCAGAAAACCAGGGAAGTAGCTGCCCTTGCGCAGCTTCGGTATGCGCAACTCGACTGTCCCGGCACGTGTTTGCCAGTCGCGATCGCGGTAGCCGTTGCGTAGGTTGGTCCGGTTCTCGCTGCGCTCGCCGTGGCCGGCGCCGCACAGCGTCTCGGTCTCCAGCTCCATCAGACGCTGCGCGGCGAAGCCGATCATCTCGCGCAGCAGCGTCGCATCGGAACCCTTCTCCAGCAGTTCGCGAAGGGCGATCTTGTCGTCGGTCATCGTGGTGGCCTCCAGGTCAGAGTTGCGCTCGCAACCCAACCCTACCCAGGAGCACCACGGTGGCTACCGCTGCGGATAAGTGGCCTGCCTACGCCAAACTCTTGGCGGTCGCTCCGGCAGGCCACTTACCCACCGCTCCTACACCACTACCCGGGACACGACCAGGGTGCAGAGCAGAAATATCGTCAAACCGCGCCGGAGGAGGCTGATGAGGATAAACGCCGGCGGCGCGCGACGGCGAACCGCAAACTGGTGATCTTGAAAGCTGCACTCAATAAGGCCTGGCGCGACGGAAAAATTGGGTCAGATTCCGCTTGGCGCACTGTCAAGCCGTATGAGGGTGCTGACAGCGCGCGCACCCGGTATCTGTCGGCCTACGAGTGCACTTGGCTAATCAACGCCGCAGACCCGGACCTGCGCCGGATGATTCAGGCCGGGCTGCTCACAGGTTGCAGATATGCCGAGCTGGCGGCCCTGGTCGCAGCCGACTTCAATGCAGATGCGGGCCGGCTTCATATTCGTACAAGCAAAAGCGGCAAGCCCCGACACGTTGTATTGACGGATGAGGGCGAACAGTTCTTCCGCGTGCTCTCCGCAGGCCGAGGATCGCAAGATCGGTTGCTGCTGAAGGAGGGCGGCGGTCGCTGGTTGAAGTCACACCAGCACCGACCGATGCGGGATGCCTGCCAGCGGGCCAAGATCGAGCCGCCGGCCAACTTCCATACGCTACGTCACACCTGGGCATCGCTGAGTGTGATGGGAGGCATGCCTTTGATGGTGGTGGCTCGCAATTTGGGCCATTCCGATACCCGCATGGTTGAGCAGCACTATGGCCACCTTGCACCCGACTATGTCGCGCGTACTGTTCGACGGCACGCGCCCACGTTCGGGATCACCGCGGAAGGGAGCGCGACGCCGATCGGACGAAGCGCATGAGTCCGCCTGATGAGGCAATACCGATACTGTTCACTCGTGAGAGAAGTCGATAAAGTCACTGCAGTTTGTTCGGCTAATCGGCAGCAAGCCGTTACCAATCAAGACCGACGCGATCTATGATACTCTGGCTGACATCCTTAATCGCTTGGCATACTTTAGGAATACAGATGTGGACCCTGAAGAAGGTCGTTTCCACAGTATTTATCAAGCGATTGAGACTTTGCGTAATCTTCTACCAGTGACGCGGGCGCTCTATGAGGTCAATTTGCGTTCCATGGAGGTGATAGCGGAAACATATCCCGAAATTACTTCCTCAGGTTTGGGGGCTTTCACCGTTAATGAAATGCGCCGGCACCTCGCTGCGATCAATTCATTGAGTGCAGCAATCGAGGAAGCAAACGCGTGCGATCTGCCGATCGGCGGCTTATATTTTAACGAGCCGCGGCTCAAAGGCGATACGGAACTGATCCTGCGGCTTGATGAGGCGGTCAAATCTTGCCTGCCAGGCTGCGGCGTGGGCGAACGTCATCGTTTCATTGCCCGTGTCGTCCAAACGATTACGGGCAAGGACCTGAGCCCCGAGCAAATCCGCGACCGCATACGCAAACCACGCGGTCAATAAGGGAATTAAGCGTAATGCCAATTCCCTGCGGGATTTACGGCTCAGTTAGTTTCCCTGATTCCGGAATGAATTCCTCTAGCCCATTTTTGCCTCGTCCACCGATGACGAGAGGCGACAATTATGGACAGCGAGAAAGACACTTACAGCGTTGATGAGTTCGCGGCACGGCACGGCATCAGCCGCGCGTACTTGTATCTGCTGTGGAAGCGTGGCGAAGGGCCAAACTTCATGCAGGTGGGCGCTCGGAGGATGGTTTCGCGCGAGGCTGCTGCCAATTGGCGCCGATCAGTGGAGCAACAACCCAAAGTGGCTGCGTAGAGACCCCCTGGCGCGCCGGCACGCGCTCAGGGGGCAAAGACTACGTCAACGATTAGCACCACTGATGTAGTCCGGACGCACCATGTGACGCAAGCCGACGGCGCCTTCGACAGAGGCGCTCCAAATGACCGACAATTCGACGGATGAACAGGCAGCAATCCCTGCTGCAAACAGGTTAAGGCTCAGGCCATACCAGGCCGAGGTGATCGCTCGCGTTGACGCAAAAATCGCGTCTGGTGTTCGCCGCATCCTTCTAGTTGCACCGACCGGTGCGGGCAAAACAATTATTGCAGCGGCGATCATCGCGGCGGCCCTGCAAAAGCCTGCCACCGACGGGGTGCAGCCGTGATCAGGCGCATTCTGTTTCTCGCGCACCGTCGCGAGCTGATCCTGCAGACTTCGCGGAAGCTGTACGAGCTACGCATCGGTCACGGGGTTCTCCTACCAGGCTATCCACTCCGTCTCTACGAGCCGGTGCAGATTGCTTCTATCGCCACGCTTCACGCCCGCGCGGTGCGCAGCAATCTCATTGCGATGCCGGAGGCGGATTTGGTGATCGTGGACGAGGCCCACCACGTACTGGCCCGCTCGTACATGCGCATCCTGGACGCATACCCTGATGCCATTGTTCTTGGCCTAACCGCGACGCCATGCAGAGGTGACGGGCGGGGTCTCGGCAATGCGTTTGAGACGCTGGTCGAGTGTCCATCGGTCGCTGAGCTTATCGAAGATGGCTTCCTTGTCTCGACCCGGGTCTACGCGCCAACGACGCCAGACCTCCGGGGTGTGAAAGTCGAGCGAGGCGACTACGTCGAATCGCAACTCGCTCAGCGCATGGACGACAGCAAGCTGGTCGGCGACATCGTCGAGCACTGGCATCGCCTTGCTGAGGGACGACGAACCGTTGTGTTCGCCACCGGCGTTGCCCATTCCAAACACGTACGCGACGAATTCCGACGCGCCGGCGTAATGGCGGAGCACATAGATGGCGGAACTCCAACCGAGGAACGCGATGCGATCTTAGCACGGCTCGCTGCTGGCGATGCCGAGGTCATTTGCAACGCGATGGTCCTGACAGAAGGTTGGGACCAACCGTCAGTTTCTTGTCTTGTTTTAGCAAGGCCAACGAAGAGTTTGGGCCTTTACCGCCAAATGGTGGGGCGCGTGTTGCGACCGGCACCGGGCAAACCTGATGCACTCATCCTTGACCATGCTGGGGCGACGTTCACGCACGGATTTGCCGAAGATCCCATTGAGTGGACGCTGAGCAAGGATCGGCGGGCCGCCAACAAGGCGCATGCTGCCCGCGGAACGCCTTCCGCTCCATCGCTTACCACCTGTCCGGAGTGCAGCGCGGTTCGCTTTGAAGGAAAACCATGCCCGGCATGCGGCTGGCGGTCACAGCGAAAAGCCGAACCAATCGCTTTCGCCGATGGTGAACTTGGGCGCGTGGAGCGCGATCGTAGCGTGCAAACCAACGCGATCAGCATTGTCCAGAAACTCGACTTCTACCGGCGGCTAATCTGGATCGGCCGCGAGCGGCACTACAAGTCAGGCTGGCCGGCAGCAATGTTCCGCGAGAAATTCGGTGAATGGCCACCGACGAAGCGATGGGAACAGCCTGAACCTCTCGAGCCAACGCCTGCCGTGCGCGCATGGGTCCGGAGTCGGCAGATCGCCTATGCCAGATCGCAGCGTCTCGTCGCATGAGTGGCAGCACGATTGAACGGGCCCGCGGACGGTGGCGAGACATTTTGCTGGCCTTGGGCGTCGCGCACGGGTTTCTGACCAACAAACACGGCCCGTGTCCCATCTGTGGCGGCAAAGACCGCTTTCGGTTCGACGACAAGGAAGGTGCCGGAACTTACTACTGCAATCAATGCGGGCCCGGTACGGGCATCATCCTGCTGCGCAGGCTTCACAAGTGGGATCACGCCACGGCGTGCCGAGAGGTCGACAAGATCATCGGCACTGATGATCGCACCCGCCCTCCAGCGACGAAGACGGAGGGCAAGTCTTCCGGTGACCGACTTGCAGCGATCAATCGCCTGCTGGCCAGTGCGACGTCGCAGACCGTTGTTGATCATTATCTGGCCCGCCGTGGATTGTCCGTTTCGTCGCCCATCCTGCAGGGTCATCCAGCCTGTCCCTACTTCGACGAGAGCCGCAAGCTGCTCGGGCGTTATCCAGCCGTCGTGGCACCCATCGTCGGACCTGACGGCAGCCTACAAAGCGCACAACGGATCTACGATGCCGCCGTCAATCCGCGGAAGAAAACGCTGACACCGGTAGACACGATCAGCGGTGCTGCTGTCAGGCTCTACGAGGCGGCAGAGGAATTGGGCGTTGCAGAGGGCGTAGAGACCGCGCTGGCGGCCTATCAGATGTTCGGGCTGCCAACATGGGCCGCGCTCTCCGCAGGCGGCATAGAGGCCTTCCAGCCCCCGCCTGAGGTCGGTCTGCTTCACGTCTTCGCCGACAACGACGCCAATCATGTCGGCCAAGCGGCGGCCTACTCGCTCGCGCGCCGGCTCAGTCGCACGGGTCTGGAGGTAAGGGTCCACATCCCGCCCTCGCCCGATACAGACTGGCTCGACGTGCTGGACGAGCAAGCAGCCGCCGCATGAGGAAGAACGGGCGCACGGAGCCGTTCATCATGCTCCCACGCACGCTATTGGCCAGCAGGGCCTGGCGGTCGGCCGGAATCAATACGCACCGCCTCCTGTGGTTCCTGATCCTCGAACACCTCGCCCATGGCGGCAGATGCAACGGCGAACTGGTCGCGCCCCGAAAGCAGCTCGCCGTCTTCGGCATCGGTGAGCACTACATCAGCACCGCCATCGCCGAAGCCGATGATCTCGGCCTTATCGATGTCATCCGCGGCAAAGGCCGAGCCCCCAACCGTTATGCTCTGACCTGGCTGCCCATGAAGGGCGGCATCGAACCAACCAATCGCTGGCGCCAACAGCAGCCGGCAGAAGCCGCATGAGCGAGAATCTCACCAAGCTAATCGAGGCGCTTGCCCTGACGTGGCTCGATACTACCGATCGTGGGCGCGAGATGCGCGCCAGCATGACCACCGACGAAGCACTCGACGCCGTATTCGAACTGCTGAATGCAGGCTTTCTCAAGATTGCGGTGAACCGCCATCGCCAGCCGGTCGGTTTCACCTTTAGCCCAACTCCGCGCCTACCGACCCAGGCAATCATCCGGCAAACCAGGCAAACGCACTAGATCGTTGCGATGCCCGTAGTTGTTTTAATGAGTGCTCTTTCGGCAGTCCAAGGGGTGCTAAACAGCACTCACAAGGCCCGTAGTGAGTGTCAAACAGCACTCACAACAGGGGGTGCTAAACAGCACTACCTATCTCAGAATCTTCTTACCACGGCGAAGCAATACCAGCAGGACCGGAACCGGCGTGTGCGGCTCGTCCCACCATCTGGGATGTGCGGCTGTCGAGCAACGCGATGGGCGCTGACGATCCTACGGCGCGAAGCCGGTGGTCATGCCGCTGGCCGGGCCAGGCCAAGTCGGGCGAGATGTTCAGACCGGCTTGCCGCGCCGCGGCCCCTACGACTGCTGATTGGCAACAGTGCGGAGCGTCCTTGCCGCGCGCATCCATGCTGGCCGAGCCAACCTACCAAATTCGCTTGTGAGCTGCCCCAGCTCCTGCCAATGCTGCCACAGAGGTTTTCCATGGTGGGACGCAAATGAGCGACCGTCAGTCAGAGCAGAGACCGAGCAACCGCAACCTGCGACCGTGGGTCAAGGGTCAGAGCGGCAATCCTGGTGGGCGACCCAAGGGCATCGAGGCGCGCGCCCGCGAGTATACAGAGGAGGCGCTCGCCGTGCTCGTGGCCGCTATGAGCGACCCAGACCCACGCACTCGGATTGCCGCTGCCAGTGCTTTGCTGGATCGCGGCTGGGGCAAAGCGAAGCAGACTGTTGCCGGCGACCCGGACAAGCCGGTTTACGTCGTATATGCGCCACCTCCCGTCGCGAATACGCAGGAATGGCTGCGCCGATACGCGCCAGAAGGTGCGGCTGAGTTGGGCGAGATAATCGAGGGAGAGGCGGAAGACGCGGCACCCGAGTGGCCAGCACAGAAACCACCCGAGCCAGTGCTTGCACCGCCGCCTCCGCCCGCAGCGTCGGTATCGCAGAATTCATCCGATCTGCCGAGAGCGAGATGGCTCACCGCATTCAACCGCGGCGGTCGCGACTATCGGTGATCCTGTCTCTCCGCGGCCTACGTCCACCGCCGCCCTAACGTGGTGGGCATCTGCAAAGCCAACACGGTTCGGCTCCCGGCGGCGTTGGCTTCGGGCCGACCTAGCCTAGCGACCACGAAAAAGTCCTCAGCCAGATACACCTCACCCATGACGTATCACTGGACTTTCAGCAATCATTTTGGTATATACATCTTGTATGTATTCATTGGAAAACGATTACATGTCCCCTCTGAGTGACAATGACGCCGAGTGGCTCGCAATCCGCAAACGTGAGGCTCTCGAGATCGATCCGGAGACTGCCGAGGCAGACTGGGAATACGGTGCGGTCCTTGACCGTACGGCCTCTATCCGGACTTGGATGGGGAACTTAATCAAACTGGTCGTGTATATTTTGCTCGCCGCCCGGGCAGCAATATTTGGGTTTGCTTTGACGATCTGCCGGACAAAGTGAGGGATAGGCTGTGGGAACAAGGCACTCCACCGGCCGGCCAGCGACTAGCCGTCGTTTCCAATTGACTTAGATCAATGTGATTGCCGTGCGACAGCGGTAACCGAGCGAATGGCACGACTCAACGCACATCTGCCCGGCGAGCCGGCATCGCGTTCTGGCCAATACGAAGAGCTGAACGTCTTTGGCTCGCCAACCGGACGGGTTACGCGCGCTGAAGAAGGCGAGCGGCTGCCTGCTGCGCCCAGAGGCTTCACATGGCAGCATGTTGGGGCGAGAGAGTGCCAGAGCCATGCCTCCCCACCGACATGTTAAACAACCCCAAAGCAGCGCTAGCTGAGGCATCTCGAATGTTTTCTGTACGTGCCGCCTTCTACGGCGTCGGCGGAGCTGGATCACTACGCAAGTTCATGAGGATCGCCGGCCGGGAGCTATTCCGAGGAACATGCGATTGCGCGGCTACAAGCGCGATGCTGCTGGATAGTCCATAAACACATTGCCTTACAGAGGCATTCTGTAATAGGGTTATGAAACAGAAGTTGCTGGGAAAACCACAATGGCAGCCGCCGCTCGCAAACGGTCGTTTATGAAAGACACCACGCAACCGGCCGCGGGCTCTGTGCTCGGCTACTGTCGCGTCTCCCGCGAGGATCAGAACCTGGCGCAGCAGCGTGCTGCCTTGCGCAGCGCCGGGTGCAGTCGCCTGTTCGAGGAGAAGGCGTCGGGCGGACGCTGGGACCGCCCCCAGCTGCAGCGTTTGCTGGACCATCTCCGGGCAGGCGACGTCGTCGTAGTGTGGAAACTCGACCGGCTGTCCCGGTCGCTGAAGGACCTGCTGCACATCATGGAGAAGATCGGCGAGGCTGGTGCCGGCTTTCGCTCGATCACCGAGCAGATCGACACCGCCACGCCGGCAGGGCGGATGATGATGCAGATGGTTGGTGCGTTTGCCGAATTCGAACGCGCCATGATACGGGAGCGGACCTCTGCTGGCCTCGCGGCTGCCAGGGCGGAGGGTCGCATCGGCGGCCGCCCCAAAAAGCTGGGCGACGCCAGGCGCCGTGAGATCGCTGAAGCGGTGATCTCAGGAAGGAAGACCGCCGCGCAGATGGCGCGGATTTTCGGCATCTCGCCGCCGACTGTCTCACGCATCATCGCTGCCCACATGGCAGCCGCAGAGCACCCATAACTTCGGAGCGATGCATAATGGTGCGGCGAAATGAAAGGCGCTGCGCTTTGACCGCCAGCACGGGAACCCATTGCTGAACACGATGTCGGCATACTCGGAGTAGCTCGCGCCGAACCCGCTTAGCGTGCAGCCGAACTAATCGCAGGTGACCCCATCATCGCAAGGACTGGCGTAATTCGATTTTCCGCAGTTCCCGTGGTCGGCGGTGATGCAGAAAATCCCGTGACCTATGTCGTTCGCGTGCCGCCGCCGGTTGAGAACACGCAAGATTGGTTGCGTCGGTACGCGCCGCCAGGTGCGGCTGATCTGGGCGAGATAATCGAGGGCGTTGCGGAAGCAGGGGCCCGAACGGCGTACACAAGAACGTCCTGAGCCAAACCCGTACCGCTCTGCAGAGGGCCGAGTGGCTCGCCGAATTCAGCCGCGCCGGGCCGCGACTATCGGTGATGCGGTGCATGTTGCTGCGGATCAGGTGGCTCCGACCGATCCATCCGCCGCGGGTATTTCGATTTCCGGAAGCTCGAGCTGAATATCCTCAAGACCGTCCGCCAATGTGCCCCACGCCGTGATGATCTCGGCGACTGATTGTCCCACCATGCCTTCCTGCCAACGTTCCGACCGCGCGTCCCAGGCGGCTTGCCACTCTGTCTCAATGGCTCGGATAAGCTCGCGAAGTGGGCCAAGCGCTTCGTTGTAAGTAGCTACTGCCGCCATCAGTGCGGTGGCCGGCTTCTGAGTGCGTTTGATTGCCGCCATGACCTTTTGTCTGTCAGCTTTGCTAAGTTGGAACCTTTGCATCTGCTTTCCTCCGGACGGAAGTCATCGCTGCGCCTCGGTCATGCCAACCCGCCCAACCACCCCGCCATTGCATACATCAGGACCAGAACGGCGCCAGCTTCAAACTCAGTGGCCGAAGGAGGCGCCAATTTGAGCAAGGCGAGATGCCTTTGCCTGAAACGTCGTCGGCGCCCCCATTGCTGGACACGGTCCGTGCGGCAGGTCAAAGTGGCGAAAGCGATCTGCACTCGACACGAACTGCTTGCTGTGATCGGACACTCGCCATGCGACCCACAACATCGGAACGGTTTAGCGGCACACTCACTCAATACGTGAGCGTCGGTGCGTTGGTTGTCGCCATACTCATCGCGCCTGCGGAAACATCTCCGGCGCTTGCTGACAGTGTGGCCAATGTGCCAGCGGAACTCGCCGCCCGCGTTGCGACGTTGTTGCCGAGCATTGCCGAAATCAGAACCAAGGCCGACACTGGACAAGGCTCCACCTTCCTCGAAGGCTCCGGCTTCGTCATCGACCCATCCGGCCTGATTCTCACCAATCGCCATGTCATTCAGGGCGCCTACGAGATCATGGTCACCCTGCCGGGTCTGCCTCGGCTGATTGCCGAGCCGGCGTTTATCTCGGAAAGCCTTGATCTCGCGCTGCTGAAAGTTGAGGCGGCCCGGCCGCTGACGCCGGTGAAACTCGGCGACAGTGACACCGTGAAGGTTGGCGATCCCGTGCTGCTGATCGGCAATGCGCTCGGGCAGCGCACGGCGCTTAGTTCCGGCGTAATCAGCGCCGTCAACTGCGATCTTGGCGACACGATGTATGACCACTACTTCCAGACAGACGGCGCGCTGAACCACGGCAATTCCGGCGGCCCGATGTTCAACATGAAGGACGAGGTCATCGCCGTTAACACCGGTCTCATGAGTTCGCCGGGCAACACCGGCTCGGTCGGTCTCGGCTTTTCAATGCCGATCAACGATGCCAAGTTCGTCATGGACCAGTTTCTCAAGTCAGGTCAGGTGAGTGCCGGCTTCATCGGCGTGCGCGGACAACGGATCACCGATGAACTCGCCGAGGCGTTCGGTCTGAAGGCCGCGCGTGGTGCTCTCGTCACCGAGGTCGATCCGAAAAGTACGGCCGCCGGCAAAATCTTGGTTGGCGACATCCTACTTCGTGTCAACGATCAGGATGCCTCCGATCTGCCGGCAGTTGCACGGCTGGTCGCCATGACACCCGACGGCACGTCAATCGACGTCCACCTGTTGCGCGACGACACGGAGAGGTCGGTTGCCGTCACTGTGACGCAGAAAATCGTCAACGAAAAGCAGGCGATGAGCGTGCTTGGGCACGCGCCGGCGGAAAGCATACCGTTCGTCACACCGTCGAAGCCGGGCATGACCTTCGCGCCGATTACCCTGGAGGCACGTGCCAAATACGGTCTTCAACCCAATGAAGCGGGCGTCATGATCACCGCGGTGGATCGGCCCAGCGCTGCGGAGCAGCGGCAAATTAGCGTCGGCGACGTTATTGAAAAGATCGGTGATCATCAGGTGCACCAGCCATCAGACGTGCAAGCGGCGCTGCAAGACGTCACCGGTCAGCACAAATCGCTCATCGCCGTATTGATACGAGGGAGCGCAGGCCCACGCTGGGTTGCATTGCCGGTGGAAGCTGACCGTTAACAAACACATAGAGGCCGCTGCCGATCTGAGCAGAAGAGCTTCACTCCGCGTGCCGCAAGCACAGCACTGATTTTGCGTTGGCAGTACACCGGCCAGGGAGTTCATGGCGTTAGCCGGGAAATCGTCGATTTTCCGACGTTGTAGCTTTTTGCCAGCTCCTTGAGCGTCGCCCCTTCCGCTCGCCGCTGCCGTGCTTCCTTCTGCTGCTGCGATGTAAGTCTCGCTGGACGGCCCATATGCTGCCCGCGCGCCTTTGCCCGGCTGCGGCCTTCGGCAGTGCGGGTGCGGATAAGATCACGCTCCACGTCTGCCAGTCCTCCGAGAATGGCGAGCATCAACCGCCCAGTGTTGGTGCCAGTGTCGGCCCATGGTTCAGCCAGTGAACGAAATTGTGCCTTAGCATCCACGATCTGCTTGACGATGGCGAATAGGTCGCATGTCGAGCGGGCGAGGCGGTCAATGCGCGTTACTGTCACCACATCACCGGGGCTGACGGCTTTCAGGAGCCGCAGCAATTCCCGCCGGTCCGCCCGCGCACCCGTCGCCTTCTCGCGGAAAATCTTACTGCATGCGGCCTTGCGCAACTGCTCAAGCTGGGCGTCAAGCGTCTGCCCATAGGTGCTGACGCGGGTATGGCCGATAAGGCGATTTGGGAGGTGTGTTCCGGTCATAACTTACGGGAAGCATAAGTCGTTAGTGGGTCCCGGCGGGTCGCCCCGGCAGCCCAGCCTGCGCCGTCCGAAAGGTGGCGAGCAATCATGGACTGGCTAGCCGATAGAGGGCGTTATCGAGGTTGATGACTGAGGGCGACGTAGAATCCCTCAACCACCATCTTACGCCCCTCTGACTCACTGACTTCTCGTACGGTCACAAACTGACTGCGGGGGGTGTCGCGGTCGGGACCCGCCCTGGACTGGGATCCGGGGCGGGTTCGACGTCGAAGAGGCGGCCCTAGACGGAGAGCGGAGCAGAAGCCGCCACGCAAAACCGTGCCCCGCCGTTGTCACTACGGCGCTCGAAATTGCACCGTGGTTTCGCGGAGCGGTGGCTCCTATGCTTGCGTGCACAACGGCAAGATTGACTAGGCCGGCACCGCCCTGGATCGGGGCTCCAGGGCGGCTTCGGCGGCGGTTCCCGATAGAGGCTTAGGGAGACCGCCCAACAGGGCTCGACAAGCCCGGGACTTGATATACAACAATAAGTTGCTCCGCCGTTTCGGTCTGCAGCCGTTATGGCCTAGCCCGCCTTGATTATGCCGTCAGCGCGGTCGCTGTCGGACCATGTTCGTTGGAGCGTGCTGAGTTTTGGAGCAAAACGATGTTCAAACGATACCTCGAACGACCCACGCAGTCGCAGCCATTGAGCGTGGCCCATCAGGGGCACCGGCAAGATATGGCCGCGCGCTTTTCGTCGCTCAACGCGAGAAGAAATGCACCGATTGTGCCTTGTCCGCCCAACCACGGCTCCCACAAGTCGCTGATATCAGTAAAGTCCATCCGAATCGTAATTTCCGATTGCTGGATCCTCGCGCAAGCCGACCGAACTCCATGCTGCCGCCAGGGCGTTTGGATGCGTCAGCCGCGAACAGTGCCTTGCCCTAAGCTCGGCCGCGCCGGCATCGAGCGGAGCCGCCGTATCTAACAAGATTTCGCGAGAATGTATGACCTCCGAAGAATCCCATACCGCCGCTGCAACTATGCCGTTTGAGCGAGTGACGCGCGCCATTTCTCTGATTGCTTGCTCTGGCTCATTGAGAAAATTCAGAACGAGCAGCGATAATGCTGCATCAAACGACGCAGAAGGGTGCCGAAGTGTCGCCGCATCTCCCTGTTCAAAGCTGAACCGAGGGGATGAGGCGCGAGACTGCGCGAAAGCAATGAACTGAGGAGAGTAGTCCAGGCCAGTGATTTTTGCGACCGAAGCGGCGTCGCCTAATGCGAACGTCCGTGCCGCATCCAACATCGAGTGCTGTCCGGAGGTCGCTTTGGATGCCACAAAATTTAATGAACGGCCCTGCTAGGCGACGACTCCATCGACCCATGCTTTTTTCGTAAACAGCAGCATCGTTGGCTGCATAGATAGATGACATGGCTTTTTGCCTCCCGGTCCCCGTAATGCAGCATACATCGGGGAAGCTGCTTCGGCGCAAGTCTTGAGTTTTTTGGGATAGACGGCACTCTTAAACGATATCGCTGCTGATTTTCTGTTGCGACAGGTGTGAGGATCGAAGGGCTCGATCTCACAGTTGAATGTCTGCAAAGGATGGCGCGTTGGCGAGGAACAATTGTGGTGGCTCGCATCGACCTCGTGGCCCTCGCGCTGCGCGTTGATCAGCATGGCGCGCTGCCGTACCAATAGATCGAGCGCGATGGTGCAACAATGCTGCTTGCTGCGCGACGGACTTCACCGGCACGAACCTCATATTCGGTCGTCCGACTGCCTCGCAGATTGCCTCGGCGTCGGCCGCATCAGTCTTGCTGCGGCGAACATACGGCTTAGCGTAGGACGGCGGGATCAACCGAACGTCGTGCCCGGCCACCGCGATGAGCCGTGCCCAGTGATGAGCTGTGGCACATGCCTCCATACCTACCAGGCGTGGCGCAAACGAGCGAAGAAGTCGGCCAGCTCCGACCGTTGCAGCTTGCGTCGCACCACAATGTGGCCCGCAGTATCTACCCCGTGCACCTGAAGGACCCGTTTGCCGATATCGAGACCGATAGTGGTAACCTGCATGGCGGACGGCTCCTCTTCTGTGGCGTCATCCAACGACGACCACGTCAGGCATTCGATGCCGCTCAACAGGGGCCATCCACCCCATCAACTCCACTGACCCGCTTCAGCGCCATTAAGCGCCGTCGCAACGGACGTTCGATAGACAGGAAGATCAGGTCGATCAAGAAATACAGAAAGACGACCGCAAACAGTATCGCTCTGGCAACGTATCCCGGAACACTTCGGATTCAGTCAATCACGGTCGCTCCGCAGCCACCGCATCGGCGTTTGTCGAGGTTGATCGGATAGAAGGTCAGAAGCGACCTAACTTGCGTCCTTATCCAGCCGGTAACTCCCCGGTTCGGAAAGCATTCGGGCACGACTGAGATTCTGCGTGCGCGTGTGATCTAGTTGGTCTGGCACATCTAGGTACCTGAATCTCAACCTGATCCGCCAGCACAATGACCACACGCACCCGCCTCCACCGATTCTCACGGTCGGAATGGACGCTCCACTCCTGACCCGTCTTTATCTTGAAATCGAGAATGGCGTGGTCCTCCCAATATATGATGCTGCACTAGCTGCTCGCTTATTAGGCCGATTGACCTTTTACCTGCCAAACATGGTTGAGTCAGTGCGGGGCAAGCTGTGCCTTGCGCAATTTGTCAGAACTGTCTGTGTGATGCGATGGTGAGTGGTCGGCTGGCGAGGCCGTATAGGAAACTGATCTACTACCTTGGAGTCTCGTCAGTCTGGCCTGCTATAGCATGCTTGGCGAGGACATCGTATCTCGCGGCGATCTGAAGCATGTAAAGCTTTTGCCCAGGTTCGCGCATGCCGTCCGCGATCAATCGTGCGTCTTTTGCCAACTGCGACAGTATGGCCGCTTCGTAGGTAGGGATCATTGATCACCTGTATGAGGTCTGGCAGCGACGATCACGCTGTTGCCCTCCGGATTGAGCTCGTCCGTCGTGCGGCAGCCTCGCGTGCCGACATCCTGACGCTAGCCCCGGTTAATTTGGCAATGCCCCCAATTGCCTACCGATCATCACTACCTCGTATATTCGCCACCACCTCCAGCACAGCTACTACGCAAAGAAGCAACGCGACAGTGGCAAAAAGGGCCGCAAGGTCCATACTCCAAATAGTGACCCACCCGCGCAGCATTCCCGCGCCCATCGTGTCGGACATCGCTGATCTCCGTTGCGCCATCAACGGCGGCACCCACTAAGCGATGCTACCACTCTCCCTCAGGCCTCATCCACTTTCAATCTAACCTATTTCCCAATCGCCAACATCGGACTTTCTCGATTCAGTGAGCAATCTGTCGATGACGGTTCGCTCTTGGACGTCCATGTCGAGCCTCAGCACGCTTCATAATGGGCGATGATCATTTGGATCATGCTGTGGTCTTCCGTCATTGCCGCGCCTTTTGGGTCGTCCAGGTGCTGGAAGATCACTGTTCGCATCCAGACGCAACAGTGGTTAGCGCTCCCGGGAGCCCTCGACTGTCGTGTTCAGGTTAGCCTGGTTCCCGACTGTACACGCGTCGAACGCCTCCAGCGCGATCCCCCTAATTCTCTTCCGCCATGTCCGTCAGTTCGACCGGCATGTCTGATGCCGATCATCAATCGATCGAACGAAATCCGATTCGGAAATCTCCAGTTTGGACGGCTTAATATCCGTCCAAAGTGGCTAGCCGCCGGCAGTTTTTTTGGTCACGAGGTTCCGTGCGCAAATGTCCGCAGCGCCTTCCACCGGATCCTTGCTCCCAGGCGTCATCGCCCAGCCATACTTTTTGATTAGATCAGCCTGTTCATAGCTGCTGTCAGCCTTCTTCAGCGCGGCAAGTTGTGCGGTTGCATCGGGGCCATTGTCTAAGCGAACAATGGAGTCCGCCGCCGCCATTTGTGCGCTGGCTCCAGAGGCTGCGTCTGTTGTCAACTGTGTTGAAGCTCCGCCGGTGACCCAACCTCCCCAACCGAAGCCGATCACTAGCGTAGCCGAGACGCAAGCCACACAGGACCAAAATCAAATACCCTTGGATCGTCGGTAACTCTCCCAGCGTCTCCCAAGGCTCTGGTTATTTGCCATTTTCGCCTCCTTAAGCCCCAGCCATCAAGTAGTGTTGCCCACGTTGTCAGTGGCGTGTGGGTCACGGCGTCGAACAAGAAGTGGCTCTGCCTCGGATGCAATGGAAGGCTCGGAATCTACTCATGGGAGCTTCGAGGACGCACTGGTAACGGGACTATGTCACGCATCAAGGCGGCGGTGCCAACCCGGGGCTGGGCGGCGCTTGGTTGCCATCAGTGTCTCTCCCCATAGCGAGCGGCAAACCTCGGCCACGAGCGCCCATGGCTCTCTAAGTACCGATCATGGGCAATCCAGGCTCTCGCCTCGGCCGCTTTCCCGAAGCCGGAAGCGGCGGAATGCGCAAGGATACCTGGCTCCGTAATCTCGACATGTTCGGCCAACGCCTTGAAATCACGTTCTGCCGCGGCGAGCCATGGTCTCCGCCAGCCACTACAAACCCTTGACTGCTTCAAGAGTTGCTGGCCAGGATTGTCGAGGGCGAAGGAACCTGCCGGCTACGTCGCGTCAGTGCGACTCGAATTCCTGGGTCCGATGCCAGGTACTCATCGGCTCGACCTGCGGGGCAGCCCTCTTGTTGCCAAAGAACGTAGGCCCGCTCGCGAAGGTGATCCTCATGCGCGCGGTGCCAGAATTCCTCGGCGAGCCCATCTGGACAACCGTTTAACTGCCAAAGCAAGTAGGCACGTTCTCGAACCACCTGATCCAACCCTCGCCGCGTCTGCGACAGGACATCCCGGTCGTCCCCGTAAGGTTCAAGCGGGCCACTCCGGTCCACGTGCATTTTGGTAGTCAGACCCTTAAGCTCCTTATCCGGCACCAGTTGAGCATGACCGGCAGCCCTCAATGCCTTCGATTTATAATCAGCATCTGTTAGTGGAACGCCCAGGTCTTGGAGAGAAATCGGAAATGTATGCAAGACAGTCTCGTTGCTTGAAGACACATCAACCAACCGCTCCGCCATGATTAAGTCCTTCCAAATAATCCCCGCCGAAGCTGAAATCTGATCGAACGACCGGATTGGAGCATTCTACATGCGGACTTCCTGCTGGGATACCAGCCACTTTCCTTTTGTTTTTCTAGTGACCGAATAGGAGTGGCTGTCATTTAAGGCCATGCGGACGGGTTCTCCTTCGTTCACTCTGATCGCCGGGTATGTGATTGCGCTACCGATGGCATTGGCCGCCGACAGCAGATTAAGCATTCCGATCGTAATCAAGGGCGTCACGAATCCTTGCCGACAGTGCGTCTTTGGAAAAGGGTTCCCGATCATTTGGACACCGGGCTCGAGCTTCCGTGATGGACGTTGGCATTATGGGCATCGGTCCGGCCTATGCGCCTCGCCTTCGGGCCATGCGCCCAGCGCCGACTGGGCGGTGGCATCTCGACAAAGTGTTCGTTCCGATCACGGACCGGCAGATGCATGAGGCGTGCTGTCGATGACGAGGGCGAAGTTCTCGACATTCTGGTTCAGGCCAGACGCGACAAGCATCCAGCGGTGCGCTTGATGCGCAAGCTGCTAAAACGCCAAGGCCTGTTGCCCACGTCAATCGTCACTGACGGGTATCGCGCTTACGATGCCGCGCTGTGTGACCTTGGACTGTCGCACCTCCACCGACGAGGTAAACGGCGGAATAACCGGGCTGACAGTCGCATGTGCCAATTCGAGGAGAGCGGAAGTTGCCGGGCTTTCGATCTGCTGCATCAGCTCAACGTTTTCTCTCCAGTCACTCGGCGGTCTACAACACATTCAACGTCTGCCGCCATCTGACCACAGCCTCGACGCATCGGATTCTGAGGGAACATGCATTCGACGCTTGGAATGTCCGCGGGCCGCCGGCCCCGGACGCAAGGGCTGTGCTCCCGCCTTCGGCGTAATGCAATCAATGTGACAACCCCCCGCTCGACTTATAGTCCAAACGAAGAGGTCTTCGGTCACATGGGGCGCCGGATGCGTGGTATCCTGCGCGCTCTTCGCGGCACCCTGCGACCTGATGGTGAAAATCATGGACCCAAAAGTCAGCGAGCTTGCCAGGCAGCTTCTGGAAAGCGGCTTCGACCGCTTCTCCGACCGGGAAAAGCGGGTGATCAGCCGCATCGCTGGCAGGTTGCACGTAACGCGTGATATCAATCGGGCAATCGAAGCGAATGCCACCTTTTCCGACTGGCTCGCCGATCGCGTCGCACGTTTCGGCGGTTCCTGGACCTTCATCGCCATCTTTATTGCCACCATGGCGCTCTGGACCATCCTTAACACCGCGGTGTTGAGCCGCTACGAGTTGGCCTTCGATGCGTATCCCTACATCTTCCTCAATCTGATTCTCTCGATGGTGGCCGCGTTGCAGGCACCGATCATCCTGATGTCGCAGAACCGCCAGGCCGAGCGGGATCGCCTGGCTGCAAGCCTGGACTACGAAGTCAACCTGAAAGCCGAAATCGAGATCATGAACCTGCATGAGAAGCTGGATCAGATGCGCATCGGGCAGCTGGAGGAGATGATCAGCGTCCAGCAGCGCCAGCTTCAGTCGATACTTGACTCTGTCGGACGCATCGCCGCGGTCCGCACGTAACATCAACCGGCGCGGCGAGCTAGGCAGGCCGCCTCTTAGGCGATGACGAGCGGCCTGTCCCACGCATTGGCACCCGCATCATAGGCCGTGGACACGACATCGACCTGTGAGCGCGAGCCGGGCCTACCGCGCCGACGCTGCGCACAGGCATGCCACGTCGATTGACGATCAAACGTCGAGCTGATGCACAAATCCCGATCATCCAATCCGTGAGGCAAAGCGGCGGTTTCCACATCGGGCTCCTGATACCGATGAAGTCCGCACTTCAACGAATATCGTGGTCAGGCTTGCGGTAGGTCCGGAGTATTCTATCCCAGAAGAAGTCGATCACGGCGAAATTGCTGTTCGCATGCAGATGGTGGGTAAAGTGAAGCTGCCGCTTGCGCCTGAACCACGCGAAGCGTTCCAGACGCGATCCCTCGACGTGATATTCTTTGTCGATATAGACATGCGCGTAGAACGACGCTGCACTGGCAAGCATCATCACGATAAATAGATTGAACGGCAGGACGAAATACAGAACGCCACCCACCAGGACGGTCGGTATCAGAAAGAACGGCGTGTTGTTTCCATCCGTTCCGCGATAGACGACAGACGCCAGATGGCCCCTTGCATAATAAGCATGGTGGAAATTTATGTGGTTATGAAAGAACCGTCCGCCCAACCTGTGATGTCCAAGCCCGTAGTGCATCAGGGTCTGGCCACACGACATGACGAGATGGGTACACACGACAGTCAACCCAAATAGCGAAAGGTCCGATAGGAACAATCGCTGCCATCCAGGCGTCATTTTTGAATCCCCTGCCGGTCGGCGATGATCTGACCGGCCTCTGTTCGCCGCACATCGCCGATCGCTAGCGTCGCCCAGAACTGAAGATCGAACAGTTGCGGGAATCCCGCACCCTTGAATGCGACCTCGCAGCATACCAACTGCTTAGCACTCCCCGGACCAGAGTGCCAGATGATTTGCATCGTAACGGTGCCGGTCAGGTTCGGGGCAGGCAGACCAGCCCTCGGCGGCTGGCACCAGGTGAGGCAAAATTCCAATGAAATTCCGTCCACTGCATGATCGGGTGGTGATCCGTCGTCTCAGTCCCAAGGAGAAGACCTCGGGCGGAATCATCATCCCCGACACCGCCCAGGAAAAACCGATGGAGGGCGAGGTTGTCGCCGTTGGTCCCGGTGCCCGCAATGAACAGGGTCAGATCGTCGCGCTCGACGTGAAGGCCGGCGATCGTATTCTGTTCGGCAAGTGGTCAGGCACCGAGGTGAAGCTCGACGGCGAGGAACTCCTGATCATGAAGGAGACCGACATCATGGGCATCATCGAGGGCCAGCCTGCCGCGAAGCGAAAGGCTGCCTGACCGGCCTGCTAGCATCATCGGAGACGAAGGGAGACTGACACATGGCCGCCAAAGACGTACGGTTCGGCAATGATGCGCGCCAGCGCATGTTACGCGGCGTTGACATACTGGCCGACGCAGTGAAGGTCACGCTCGGTCCCAAAGGTCGCAACGTGGTGCTCGACAAAAGCTACGGTGCGCCGCGGATCACCAAGGATGGTGTGACTGTCGCCAAAGAGATCGAACTCTCCGACAAATTCGAGAACATGGGCGCGCAGATGGTGCGCGAGGTCGCATCCAAGACTAGCGATGTTGCCGGTGACGGCACCACGACCGCGACGGTTCTCGCTCAAGCAATCGTGCGCGAGGGTGCCAAGGCGGTGGCCGCAGGCATGAACCCGATGGACCTGAAGCGCGGTATCGACAAGGCCGTGAGCGCCGTCGTTGAGGAACTGAAGAAGAGGACCAAGAAGATCACCACGCCAGCCGAGACCGCGCAGGTCGGCGCGATCGCTGCGAACGGCGAGACCGAGATCGGCAAGATGATCTCCGAAGCGATGCAGAAGGTTGGCAATGAGGGTGTGATAACTGTCGAAGAGGCCAAGGGTATCCAGACGGAGCTCGAAGTCGTCGAAGGCATGCAGTTCGACCGCGGCTATGTCAGCCCGTACTTTATCACTAACGCCGAGAAGATGGTTGCTGAGCTGGCTGATCCCTACATCCTGATCCACGAGAAGAAGCTGTCCAACTTGCAGCCGATGCTGCCGCTGCTCGAGAGCATCGTACAATCCGGAAAGCCGTTGCTGATCGTGGCCGAGGATGTCGAGGGCGAGGCGCTCGCCACCCTGGTGGTGAACAAGTTGCGCGGCGGGCTGAAGGTCGCGGCGGTGAAGGCGCCCGGCTTCGGCGATCGCCGCAAGGCGATGCTCGAAGACATCGGAATCCTCACAGGCGGCCAGGTGATCAGCGAGGACCTTGGCATCAAGCTGGAGAACGTCACACTGAACATGCTCGGCAAGGCGAAGAAAGTGCTCATCGAGAAGGAGAACACCACCATCGTGGAGGGCGCCGGCAAGAAGGCCGACATCGTTGGTCGCTGCAACCAGATCCGGGCGCAGGTCGAGGAGACCACCTCGGACTACGACCGCGAGAAGCTGCAGGAACGTCTGGCGAAGCTTGCGGGCGGTGTGGCGGTGATCCGCGTCGGGGGCGCTTCCGAGGTCGAGGTGAAGGAGCGCAAGGACCGTGTTGACGACGCGATGCATGCGACCCGCGCCGCGGTAGAGGAAGGCGTCGTGGCGGGCGGCGGTGTTCCACTGGCACGGGCATCGCTCATCCTGGCGAGGCTCAAGGCGGACAACGACGATCAGCGTTTCGGCATCGAGATCGTGCGCAAGGCGGTGCAGGCGCCGCTGCGTCAGATCGCCGAGAACGCCGGCGAAGATGGTGCGGTAATCGCCGGAAAGATCCTCGACAGGGACGAGTACAACTGGGGCTTTGACGCCCAGACTGGCGAGTTCAAGGATTTGGTGAAGGCTGGCATCGTTGACCCGACCAAGGTCGTGCGCACCGCGCTGCAGGACGCAGCCTCGGTCGCCGGCCTGCTGGTGACCACCGAGGCGATGGTGGCCGAGAAGCCAGAGAAGAAGGCACCGGCGATGCCGCCCGGTGGCGGCATGGGTGGCATGGGCGACATGGACTTCTGAGCGGGGTGACGCGAACCGAAAGTGGCTTGGCGCTTGGCGGCACGAATCGGCGATTCCGTGCCCGGACAGGATAGCGCCTCACCTTACTGAGCAGTCAGGCCGCGAGCCCGGAGCGTCGATCCGATTAGATACTTGTACCGGCCGATTGCCGTTCACCAGGCGGCGTCTGCCGTAGCCGGATGCTTTCTGCTTCTCGATTTGCCTACTCCCTTCGCTGGGGCGGCCTCATTTTCGGCCCAACCGCTGGGGGCGACTTCTGTTGCCACTGGTGTGCACCTGCCGACACGCCGCCTTCCGCATCAGACTGCCGCGGCCGGAAAGCTTCTTGCTATCAAATGTGCACTCTCAGCAAAGGCCCCCGCATCTGGGAAGCAGTCAGCGTCGTACGCCCTCCTGATGTTGTGGCTGCACCGTGATGAGACCGCCTTCTGCGACCTCGAAAGTGACTTAGTTCATCGTGAGCCATGATCGCGTAGATACTGAGTATATTCTGCCTGCGTCATGCCTCCGTAACACATGCTAAACGGTTTCGAACGCACACCGGCCGGCGTGTCGGCAGGAGGCAGTGCGCTGGATTTCCTGGCTTCATCAGCCGGTCGAGATAAACGTGGTCTCGTGATCCGCCCTGCTGACGCGATAACAGTTTCGCTCGACTGCTGTCTTCGCGTCCTGGACCCGGACGAAACCTCCTTGTGCAGCTGATTCTGCATGGAGGCAGCCTGTCTCTCGAGGCTTTCTTCGTCCTTCCCAGCATCGGGCTCAATACTCATCGGATTTGACCTTCATACTGCAGGGGTCGGCGGATTCCAGGAAGTCATCGGCAGAATTGGCCGAAACTCCTGCGACTTAATGAAGCTCTGGCCAAGAGCCGAGAGGACTGCGTCCTAATTCTTCGACTTGGCAAAACGCACGTTATGTGGCGAAGACAAACGCCTCGCAACGCGCCGCGGAGATGGCTATCAACTTGGGAGCCAGCCGGTAAACGTAGCCCATAATCCTCCCGGGGCTCTCGCGCGGTCGTGCTTGCCTCCTCCGGATCAATGTCTCCATCGTTCTGGAACCGCCACTGCAACGCATACGACAATTCGCATTTCAACGCTTCGCGCGAACACAATACTCCATCGCGGCTCTTATATCATCCACGGCACGGCCCCATGTTAGAGATTAATCCGTCGCTCGATGAGGCGCCAAGGGTGCACGAACTCAAATCCCAAATTCATCGGAACGCAGCAGAGCGCTTTGGCGTCCATCGTCATCGGCTAATCTAGCCATGGATCTCGGAACCTGGCTTACCATCTTTCTGCGGGGGCGGTTGGTAGGAAAGGATACCATCGGTAATCGCTACTACCTGGAGAAATCCAGGCGCCGCGGCAGCTTGCGCGCTCGTCGCTGGGTCATCTACGCTGGGGAAAAGGACGCTTCTGCAGTTCCCGCTGAGTGGCACGTCTGGCTGCACTATACGGCTGACGCCCCGATTGCAGAGACAGGCAAGCATCCCTGGCAGAAGCCGCATCGTCCGAATGCCACAGGCACGCCGTCGGGTTACCGGCCGCCCGGTCATGACTATCGCGGTGGACATCGAGCTGCTGCCGATGGTGACTATGAGTCGTGGACACCTGATGGCTAGGGTGGCAAAACCACATTGCCGGCGACGCCGTTGCGATCGAGCGTGGGTACGTGGATTCCGGTGAAGATGCCTGCTTCGAAGGCCAGCACGCTCGCAACGCATACCAGCACGACCGCTAGTCTGAACGAGCTACGGGTTCTTGCCCCAAGTTTAGACGCGGCCGAACCTTGCGAAGACTTCTCCGATTTCATCGGCAGCAGCGCGATCAGTCCGACTGCGATCGCCCTTGCAACTTGCAGTGACCAGATACTCGTCGGCATGCCGACGATGCTCCGCGCCAGGCTCTCGGTCGCTTCCGATTTCGGCAGTCTGGCAAGCCTGCCCGCCTCCAGCCATGGATCATCCCCCATCCGCGCAAAGACCGAAACCACACTGAGGGTCATGCCATTCGCTTCTACGCCGACAGGCGCGAAAAGGAATTCGTCCAGTCCAGAACGTCGCAAAGCGAAGGCATCGGAGCTGGGCATGGTGTATTCCTGCAATGGATTATGCTCGTCAGCCACGATATCGTGCATGCATGTGGTCCATGCAATATGCTCGGTGCCGGTATGTGCTGGCTACAACTCGAGACCCGTGGCCACGGGCGCTTCATCTCAGCAACACACTTTGATCCGAACACGCTGCAAAGCTATCCCTTCCTCGGGACGTTCTTGTCGCCGATGGGGGCGACCTGACGATTGGCGGCGTCCTGGCTGGTCTTCAGCCCTGCCGCAGCTGTCTTCTTCGGCCTCTTGATTTCGCGGTTCGATCTTTTCTGACCCTTGGCTACCAGCAATATCCATTCGTGCATGCAACGCGAAGGATCATATCATGGGTCGCAGGCGGACCGGCGTTATTTTCGGCCGCACGATGTAATGCCGGCGGAGCGCCCCATTTTTACAGGGACGCACCGTGCCGATGCGGGGAAATCAATTCCCGCACAGCGAAAAAGAACATCCAATGAAAATTCCTGTTTGGATAAAGCCCGGCATCTGGGGAGCCGCGGTCGGCGCGTTTGCTATAGCGATTATCGGCTTCTCACAGCTCGGATGGACCACGTCGACGACAGCCGAGAAGCTTGCCCAGGAGCGTGCCGACACGGCAGTTGTTGCCGCGCTCGTTCCGTTCTGCGTGGCGAAGTCCCAGCTCGACCCGGATAAGACCGTGTTCGCGAAGTTCCAGGCCGAGACATCATCTTACTCGCGCAGCGACATGGTGACGAAGGCGGGTTGGGCGACCATAGGCAATAATAAATCTCCCAACGATGCCCTGGCACGTGCCTGTTCTGACAAACTCAACAGCGCGAAGTCCAGTTGACAGGAAATCGAGGGTCGTCGGGTAGCGAGGGCAATCAGCCATCGATCTCACGGCGAGCGATTGCTGACAACGAGCAAGCTGTCCGACATGGACCCGAGGACTCTGGCTCGATTAGGGATGCATGATCGGCATACCGAACTCGGCACCAAGCTCGGCGAGACCGGGCGTGTCCGACCACCGCGCAGCGCTCTTGGCACGGGACTGCAACCGCGGCAGCCTGCGGCAACTGTCACCATCGATGATGAGGCGGAGCCGGTCGGTACGGCCGACATCCAGGCTGAGGATGACGTGCCCGAAGCCGAAGACGAGGCCGACGATGACATCGAGATCGATCCGGATCTCGCCAAGACTGCCGATTGAAGCTCTCCGGGAACAGAAGTGGTTAGACGACAGTTACATCGACCGTCGCTGAAAATCACCCGACAGCAGGATCAACGTCGCGTGCGCAGCTTTACCTTTGAAGTATGGAGTCCATTCACCGGCGGCTATCAGGCTGAGCATTCGATAGAGGCCGCAATGCGGCGGGTCGATCAGCTTGCTGGACTGATCCTTCAGATGCGGCTCCAGCGGCATCCGAAGCAGGACGCACTTACCGACGCTCCCGATGCCGACGATTCCAATACCTACGTGTGGGCAGAGTTTCGCATCAATCCGACGACGTACCGCAGTTATGACACGCGACGGCACGATAGGCCCGGCTGGACAAGGGCAACCACCCTGACCCAGGCCGCCGAGACAACTTGCGTCAAGGTCGGCTGCGAACCGGCAACCTTCGGATCGGCCAAGAAGGGCGACCGGAGCTGGCTGAGAGGGCACTGACGGCTTTTTGGGCTGAGGGCGATAAACGGTCGACATCCAGTTGCAGCTGACAGACGCGGCAAATCGCCATGGTTCGCACGCGGGTTCAAAATGGGTCTCCAAGCAGGCGATGCACCCCCTGAGAACATCAAGAAAGCATGCTTGATGGAAAAGCTTCGAATGAGGAAGAGATTGTGACGAAAGCAATCGCACTCCAATTAGCTGCGATCGTTGCTGCTGAAGGAATAGCGGCAAGAGTGGAGGGTTCTGCTCTCCGAGGGCAGAGCGACAGCGACGAAAATCCGGGGAGGAAGTGAATGAGCGGCCGCTTCCACATCCTCATCGTTGAGGACAAACCGCTGATCGTTGAAGTTCTACAGGGGACGCTTGAGTCGAAGTATCGCGTAAGTTCAGCGCATACGGTGCGAGAGGCGCTCGCATTCTTGCGGACCTCACATGTCGATGCCGTCCTTCTGGACAGCGTTCTTCCGGACGGTCGGGGAGCCGAAGTTGCTAGCGTCGCTTATGCCCATGGCGCAGCGGTCATCGAAATGTTGGGGTATCCTGAGTTGATAGATGGCCTCGAACGCTCTTACCGCCCGCATCTGTGCAACCCGTTCGGACCAGAGGCGCTGCTTGCAGCGCTGGAACGTGCCCTCACGCCGACAGCAGAATGGACGCATGAGCGAGGCTGCAGTCCGTTGCTGGCCTCGGTTGGTTGACGAGATTGCGTCTGATGATGAGTGGCCCCGAACAGCGAGGGCCTTCTAGTGTGCACGCTTTTCATATACGTCTTAATGGCCACCACCGTGGCCCTAGTTTGCGGGCTGACCGCCAATATGCCAAGTCCCGTACGTCCTCTTCCCGCTGATGATATCGATCCCTCCGACACTGACGCAGTAAACACTGGCGACCAATTTGGAAATGCACAGAGGGAATCATCCGTGGAAATAACGCAGGCGCTCGCGTGCGAGGACCCCTCACGCCGTGCCTTGTACCATTACGTCCTATCGTACGGACGTCCTCAACGTCGGCGTCCGAAATCTCTGGCGACAGTGCCTCCATCGCCGCCCTCGACTACAATCAAGCAGCCAACTTCAATAATCGTTGGGGGCTCGCCCTATATCTTTTGCTCGGCAAGCAGTGTTGGGAGATCGCAATGCCGGTGGAAAGTATGGAGCTTTACAGCAGTTCGAACGGAGATCGGTGGCTTATCGTCCATGAACCTCGTTCGGCGCGAATTTTCGTCAAGCATGAGCCAAACATCGCGTCAGGTGGTAACTCCTCCCTGATCGAAATCGGCGCGTTCCTGATGCAGAATCATGGTCCGCAGCATAACGAATTGCTCCGCCTGATCCGCACCCTGGTTAAGCAGGCACCCGCTCATGCCTAAGGCCCACGATGGCACTTAATCAGGAGCGCCGCGTCTTGGTGACGACCCGTCAGGGCTCGCACCCGAGGGTCTTCACTTGGCAGATCGTGACGCGGTGTTCGTTCCGACCGCCGACCGGAAGATGTATTTGTGGCGTGCTGTCTGATGCGCAAGCTGCTAAACGCCAGGGCCTGTTGCCCACGTCAATCGTCACTGACGTGACGGGTATCGCGCTTACGATGCCGCGCTGTGTGACCTTGGACTTCGCACCTCCACCGACGAGGTAAACGGCGGAATAACCGGGCTGAAGGTTCGCATGTGCCAATCCGACGACGAGAGCGGAAGTTGCAGGGCTTTCGATCTGCTGCATCAGCTCAACATTTTCTCTCCAGTCACTCGGCGGTCTGCAACACGTTCAACATCTGCCGTCATCAACGTGACAAAGCCATCGTCTGGCAGTCAATATCGATCGGGTTGGTGCCGGCGGAAGCGTGTGGGAGCAGGCTTGAAAGGTCTGGGCACGGTGGCTCCAATTATATTTGCCTGCTGGTCCCCGGAGACACTAAGTTGTTCTCCCATTGTAATCCTCGCTGCTGGCCATCATCTACAGACCAGCATCAGCAGAATCCACGAATAAGTCCTCTCTGAATTGGATACCGCCACGTGTTCTTCAGCGCCGGCGCGCCGATTTCATCTTTGATTTGGAGGAATGATCATGACAGGTCCGGAAGGTTGAGGTGATGGATAAGACCGGAAGGGTCCTACGTGCTTACCCAATCACTCTTGGCGCGTCGGTCGCGTCACCGAAGGATGCCGACTACGAGAAGGCGGCGCTCGACGCTGCGAGGGCGGCCAACTTGGTGCCGGAGTCGGAGTTTGCCAAGTTAAGGACACGCGTGCACGCGGCTACGACCACTGCATAATCTAGCCGAACCGAATCAAAAAATCAGCGCGGCACATGGTGGGCTGCCCGTGTCATGACACGGGCAGGGTCGTAGTAGCTGGGGTATGTGAGGAAGGGGATGGTTTAAGATGACGGAGCGATTGGTCGACGTGTCGGGCCCCCACAAGACCGTTCTACACACGTTTCCGATTACAATCGGCGGCCCTGACAATGGCCTTAGTCCACACGATTCGGAATACGAAAAGAAGGTACTAACGGCTGCTGCCCATGCGGGACTGGTGGCTGATGCAGATCTCGCGAGCCTGACTGCGAGAATGCATGTCAGTCGGAGCGGGCCGCTCGAACCGTCCTGTCCCAGACGAAGCAAGGCCTGGATCAGGTGGTTCGAGAGCGGGCATATCTGCTTTGGCAGATGGATAACAGTCCGCGCGCAGACGCGGATGAATACTGGCGTCGCGCGCGCCGACAGCATCTTCAAGAGCGGGCCTATGTCCTTTGGCAGCAGGAGGGCTGCCCGTCGGGGAAGGCCGACGACCATTGGTACCGGACCCAGGAATATGAGTTCAGGCTAATGCGCCCGGCCCTACGCGCCCATCAGTTGCGACGGCTGTCGATCGGTATAGTACAGTCAAGGCTTGATGATACGCTTTTCAGCGTGCCGATGGAGGTGGCGGTGATGAGCCGGCGTCCGTGGCCTGCGCTCCTAGGTGCGTTATTCACATTATCTGCTTTTGGCCTGGGACATGCGGAAGCGTCGTCGATGAACGGAACCTAGAGGATCGACAATCTGGTTCTGGAGATCTTCGACTGTCAACATCTGGCTTGCGGTCGGATCGTTTGGCTGGATGACAAGACCCTACGTCCGACGCAATGCGGCAAAACAATTGTGCGGGGCTTGATACAATCAAGCCAGACGGCATGGACCGGCGGCGCGATCCTCGATCCGAACAACGGAAAGACTTATCGGTTGTCAGCTACCTTCCAGCCCGATGGGAGAGCTCCGCGCGCGTATCTTTCTGGGGATCGAGCTATTGGGGCAAACCAAAACGTTGCGGCGCGTAGACTTGAACTCCCTCCCGGGGCACTGCTGAACAACAGGGCCAAATTTCTGCCGTCGCTGACGACAGATACGATCTCTGACAACAGAGTGCAAACGCGGGATCGGGTTCCTGGTGATCGGCAGCAATGCCGTGTTTCGCGGCTGCACGGAAGCTCCCTAGATTTGCTGGCGCCGTAAATACTCGCCTCGCGGCGAAATCCTTAGAGGAAGGAGAGGCCACGACGAGCTTGTCACGTAGAGAGTGCGCTATCTGAAGGTGAGAGCCCAGCGTGCATTGCGTCAGGCGATGACGGCCACGGACATCGTCCAAGCATCGAATGCATACTCTCCCGCAAAATCCGATGCGTCGAGGCTGAGGTCGACCGCGGCCACGTCCCCGCAGAAGTCGCCGCGCGTTTGCTGCAGCGGGAGGCGGCGTCATCACCGACCCGTTTAACAGCGAACGGTATATTACCGACGTGGCAGTGCTCGAACGCCTTGCCGCTATCATAGGTGACCTTGAAGGCAAACATCTGGCCGTCCCGGATCACTTCAAGCTTCTCATTCATGCGCTAAAAATGGCGGCGCTTCGAGGCGCTCCCTCAATTTCGTCGGCCGATGTCAATTCCCTGCATCGCTCTGCTCTGTTTGTAGTCCGCTACGAGCGCTGCTCGCACCGCATCGACCGGCGACAGGATCAGACCCGTGTGCAACGTGGTCGCTATTCGCCGTGTGCCCTCTATTTGCGAGGACCAGGCGTAGGCGCGCTTCGCCTGTGGATTCCCTTCAATGGTGAAGATGTGGACGATGCCTTGCCAAACCACCGTCTTCCTGAACGTCTCTCGCACCGCGGCGGACCCGACCAGCGTGGCGCTACAGGAGTGGAGCGATTCCACGGCATGGCGTAGTTGCTCGCTATCGTCACCCTCCAGTCGGAGCCGATCGAGGTTGGCTACGATTTCGCGACCTCGCACAATCTCGGCCTCATCGGCCAATGCGCGCCAACGCGTAGCGAGAGCCGTCATGGTCTTGCGATGATCCTCTGCTCCAAACGCCGCATCGGCCGCGCGCGTGCACGCCACGGCTTGTGTACCGATAGTATTCTGGAGTGTTCAATCGATATGTCTGCACGATATGCGGCTCCCTCGTTTGAGCGGGAGCGCTAGCGCGTCTCTCAGCCGCCTGTGCTCGATTGGTCGGACCGACGATGCGTACGAAATAGGGACAACGGTGGCGGTATTCTAGTCCAGCAGTTTATCTCGCCGCATTCGTCAGCGTTCGGAGCGGCAGCGCGATCCTCTAGCTCCTTGGCGTATTCAAGTAACTTTTTGGCCGCTGCATCTCCTGCCACCGCGGACGCAAGTCTACGTGCTTGTTCCGCTTTCTGCCTCAGCTCTTGACGAGGTTTGCTGGGCTTCCTCGGCATAGCGCCGCTCCCGCAGTTCATGCCGATTAACGTAAAAGGACCGCCCTAGCTTTCCCTCGCCCAAACAATCCGTTGAGAGGGCTCGTGACTGGTTCGTCCTTCCGCACACACCGTCAAAATTTCGCAAGAAATCTAGCAGTGATGTATGCGAGAAAAACTTGCCCTAGTTTCGCTTACGGCACGCCCCGATTTTTATCAGCATTCATCACTTGTCTGAGCGCGCCATGAGCGCCGCGTCGCTTACCGTTGGTGCTCACGAATTCGCCACATTTGCTACCGACCTGTGGGTCCATGGTGAGAGCAAGCTCGGGTGAGAGCAAGCCCGCGAATGCACGTATTGCGTTGCAGGGCGCGCAAGCGTTCTATGCCGCCATTGTGGCCTGGTCGAGCGGCGGCTCGAAGTTCTCGGCCGAAGCTCCGGACCCCAAGCGGGAGCATTTCGTCCGAACAAGATGCAGATCACGTTGACGATCTCGCCCGCGCTGCTCGATCGGATCGCTGAGTTGTCCGCCGGAGTCACACCTGCACCCGTGCGGTCGACAGACAAATGCGCTGATGCGATAAGCGGCTTGTCCCGTTAACTCCAGTGCAAACATGACTCTCAGACTGGTATCATCCGGCGACGACAGGGCGCTCGCGATCCGTGATCATATACTGCCGCTCCTTCGCGAATACGGCGCGCTGGAAGTTCAGCGCGATACCGTGCGGGTGGTTGAGCTCAAGATAGATAATTGGACCTTTCGTTATTGGACGCCGTTCAATGAGCTGACCGCTGGCGAGGCATCTTCTCCCGGTTATCGTCACGCACTTGAGCGGCAGCACACGAAGCCGGATTTGCCATACGGGCTCGACGTCTCCCACGGGGGGAAGGTGCTGAGCATCCTGTGGGCCGATGATGGATCAATCGAGGTGGCGACCTTCGTCCGCGGCGCCTGGGAAGACGAGGCGCTCGAGCTGTAAAGGGCTGTCAACGAGTTCATCAACGAGAAACGGCGCATAACCCTCTACCCCTCCACGGCGGAGGCGGCCGACGCTTGGCGTGGGGCGTTCGGGTGAGCGAGGATGGAATGAGGATCAGCCCGCCTGCATCCCTGCGGCTGGCAATCCAGCCAGATGAGTAGCCGCAGCCACCAACGCCCGGGAACACGCCATGGCCCGTGTTGACCTCGTCTCCCTCCAGCAGCGCCTGGCGCAGCAGCAGCCGGTGCCCGCGCCGGCTGACCTTCCGTCGTCCAGTACACGGCCGACTTCAGCATCGGCTTTGCGCACCACGTCGGCGCCCAAAGAACACCCAGCCACCGCTTCGGCTTCGGCGCCAATGGGCACTCTACGCGCGACGACGACCATGCACGCGGCCTTGCCCCTGAAAGGTACGAACCTCCGTGTGGAACGCGCCGAGGAACGGGCCCGGGCGAATGCGCTGCAGGCACAGATCGAGGACCTGAACGCCAAGATGGTGGTGGCTCGCGCCGAGGTCGACCGGGCGTTCGCGGATGAGCGCCACCGGGCCGACCAACTGAGCAAGCAGGTGGAAGCGCTGTCGGCCGAGGTCTTGCGGACAGAGAAGCAGACGGCGGCCGCCCTGGGCCGAGCCGAACGGGCGGAGGCGGGCAGGGAGGCCGAGCGCGCCCGGGCCGAGGCACTGCGCACCTCGATCGACGAGCTTAAGGCCGAGCTGGCCGCGATGGCGGAGATGGGCGCCCGCGAACTCGCCATAGCACGGCACGATGCAATAGCGGCACAGCAGGCCGCAGCGGAGCTTCGACAAGCCAAGGCTGCCCTGCAGGCGAGAGGGCGCTGGGCGCGGCTCAGGGCGGCGTGGCGGGCCGCATGACGATGCGCCTGCCAACGGTCGATCTACCAGCCCAGATCGGGCCCTGCCGCCTGAAAGCCTTCGGCGCGAAGTAGATCGCGGTCCGCTGCCCTGACGAACTCCCTGATGCGGCAATTGGGTGGTCTTTGGGAGCCAGGGACCCGGCGCTGGCTCATCGAGAGGCGGCGTCTCGGCCGACTGGTGGGCAAATTGCGCCGTGTGACTGATCCGCTGTTCCGACAGGCGGGGCTTGACCTAGATGGCGATTGACGTCTCAGCTTGACGCAGGCGTTTGAGGACGCCGGCAAACCGCGCGGGATGAGATACCAAGTCAGTCACAACAGAAAGGAAACTTCATGTCGATCATAGGATGGCTGGTCCTCGGTCTCATCGCTGGCTTCATCGCGAGCCGGATCGTCAATAAATCTGGCGAGGGCGTCATCCTCGACATTGTGCTCGGCATAATCGGTGCGGTCGTCGGAGGCTTTCTGTTCTCCTTCTTTGGAGCCACGGGGGTAACCGGGTTCAATCTCTACAGCATGCTCGTGGCCATCGTCGGTGCGATTGTTGTGCTGCTAATTTATCACGCGATTGTCCGCCGAACTGCCTGAGTTACTCGTCGCCGGGTTGCTCTCATTAGGCGGCGAGCCCTACCCCGAGCCGCCTCCTCTGGACTGCCGCAGCCAAGCGTCCAAGTTGCGGCGCCAGATTCCCCTTGTGCCTGTGAGGATGCGTTGTCGTTCACCGCTCGCGGCCTTGGCACTTTCCATTTCTTCCCATGCCCTTCTGGCGCGCGCCAGCAATGCGTCGAGACGCCGGAGCAGGGCCGCCATACGGAGAGCATCCATCAGGACCTGAACGGCGGTGGGTGGCGGACGTTGCAGTCTTGGGCCGCTTGGAGAAGGAGAGGGTCTCTCATCTCTTGCCAGCCGCCGTCGGTTTGCCGGTTTGGTGTCCGGGAACCCGAGGACCGGCACGAGCGAGCGAACACTGCCCCCAAGCGCCACTGGCGCAGCTACGGCAACGGCCTCCTGCCGACCGGCAGCGAGGCGCTCAGCCGCTGACGGCGTTCCCGTCGTGGTTCATGCGGATCACCTGCGACCGCTGCGGCAAGGACCGTATGTTGAACGAGACGCACGCCCCACAGCGCGACATGCTGATCCGCGACATCATCGCGAAGATGCGGCATGACGGGTGCGGCGGACAAGCAGGGCGGGTCGAGCTGTTGACCGGCATCGAGGGGCGCATCGCGATGGTGACATCCGTTCTCTTGCCCAAACCGAATGCATTCGTCCAAACTGTGCCAGCACCGCAGGAGAGGGTCATGAATGGCAAGAGGTTTCTTGGCCAACTCGTACCAGGACTAGTGGCATTGTCATGCGCCTGTAATGGCGCGACGTTAGATCACCTGCGGCAAGATGGTACGATCAGAATTGCCTACAGACGTGACGCTCCACCATTTTCTTATCAGAATGCCGATGCCGCGCCAGGCGGCTTCATCATTGACCTGTGCCAAGCAGTGGCAAAGCGACTGTCCCAGCAGCTAGGTGTGCCGCCGTTGAAGGTGAGCTACGTACCCGTCACCGCATCTGACCGGTTTGAGGCAATTCAGCAAAATAGCGCCGACCTTCTCTGCGAGGCTACAACTGCTACACTAAGCCGACGCAAAATAATTGACTTTTCGATTGATACGTTCGTCGATGGCGCAAGCCTGATCACAACGTCAGATGGCCCGACAAGCATCAAACTGATGGCCGGCAAGACGATCGGGGTGCTGGCTGGCACGACCACCGAACAGGCTTTGAAAAATGCTCTTGCCGAGGAGGGAATAGCTGCCACCGTTACGCCCGTCACAACGCACGCCGATGGGTTGACGAAGCTGGACTCTGGAGAACTTTCAGCCTACTTCGCTGACCGATCGATACTTTGGGTGTTGCAGGCAAGCAGTAAGGCGCCAGACCGACTACTGTTAGCTGACAGGTACCTAACGATTGAACCGTATGCGCTTGGGTTGCCCAGGGGCGATGACGATTTTCGATTTGAAATCGACCGGGCGCTCAGTGGGATCTATCAATCGGGCGAGATCGTGCCGATCTTGGCTCGTACGTTCGGCGACAAATTTCAGCTGAGCCCGATGCTACAGAGTCTTTATCTGATGTCAGCAATTCCTGACTAGCGGGCTGGGTGAATTCGCCAACCATCCAAGCAGCTTCATAGTAAGCACGCAGGAGCAACCAGGTGCCTGACCCAGAAATCACTCCAGAGTTCCAGCGCGGCTGGGAGGCTGCGCTCCTCGCTGCGCGACAGTGGCATGAGGCTCAGGCGTCGAGGAGCCGGGTCTTGGCGACACGCAGCAGGTTTCCCAAGAACCTTGAGCGGGAGGCTGAAGTCCACAAGAGATCGGCCGAACTGATCGTCAACCTCAGCCCGGAGGACGTTTGACTTCTGGTCGAGTCTCAAGTCACGGCGCCAGCCGCTACAATCTTAGAATCCAACCGGGATCATGGTGTGTTGTGGCATAGCTTTCGGAGCATAAGGCGGACGGAAACCTTACAGGACGACAAGTCCGATGTGGTTAAGGCGGTCCCAATACTTGGCCAGCATGTGAACATCGGTTGAGCCAGACGATGTCTCGCTCCTAGCCTGCTAGAGGGCCGAAGCCCGCGTCGACCGAATTGTCTCAGCGGCTGCCTCGCGGCCATCAAGCGCTACCTTCGGGCCGATCGAGGATTGGCTTCAAAATGTGATCGAGCTCGGTGGCTGACAGGCTGTCAAGTTCGCTACTAACCGCCTCAATCTCGTCGGCGATTTTGGTGCCGAGAATGCGGTCGGCGAAGGCATGCAATTTCTGCGAGATTTCCGCGTCCGAAAGTGGATCGTCGGGATCGCCGCGCGGAGTTTTTGGTTCGGACTTCCACCAGGTCGGTCACTGCGGCGATGCGGCGGATTTCGGAATCCTCCAGCGCGCACTGGCGGAGTTCGTCCATGCCGATGCGGCCGCGAGCGGCCATGGTGGCGACGGGGTAGATAATGGCTTAGTCCAGTTCGTCCAAGCTGTTGGGTGTGCGGCCATCGAGACGCGTCGCATAGTGGAACGTCTGGATCTTACTGCCGGCGATATCGGCGGCGCTCAGCCCGTTCCCATCCATCAGTTCTCTTACTGCATCGACGGCGGGATGCGCCCACGGCAGACCGGTAGCGCTTATAGTGCGTGTGATCGGCGATCCGCCCACCGGCGCCGAGGTCGTCCCAGAACTCGGCGGTATCTTCCTTCTCGATGGTGATCGCAGGCGCGCCGGTGAACCCCGTACTGGCCATGTACGCCGAGGCGACGCCAGTGGGCGCACCCCATGCCACGCCGTCGCGCAACATAGTCGGATGGTCGATGCAGCGCATCATCTGGCTACGCGGACCGTGATGCTCGGCGATCCCAACAGCGTGACGCAGCGTTCGGCATGGCGCCGAGCATCCGCGCAACCATTGCCGCCACGCCTACCGCAGTCCAGGCGCCGGAATTGTGGTAGTGTGGGCACGTTGCATGCCCGGCGCGGTAGGCGGTCTCGTATCCGATCGACTGAAGTGTCATCAACGTCGCGCCGTCCACGGCGCGGCCCTTTATTTCGGTCTGGACGTCGCGCATAGCGAGCAGGCTCGGGAAGACAGCGGAGCCGGCGTGTCCATTGCAGGGCGTCGAGCCTGCGTCCGACCGGCGCGGTCTTGGCCCGGCCAAGGATACCATCATGACTGCGCGTCGAGATGCCCTCGTCGATGCCGTCGCGGCGCACAACCGCTCCCACAAGCGGCTGCCGAATTCTGCTGTCCGCCTGCTCGAGGCCATGTTCGCCGGCGACGACGTCTGCCAGCTGAGCCTACAAGCGTTGGAGGAAGCCACCGGCCTGTCGAGCAAATCCATCCAGAGGGGACTGCACGCCCTTCTCGCGGCAGGTATCATCGTGAAGGAGGAGACGGGGCATGGCAGGAGCGCCAGCCGCTACCGCCTCGTGCTGACGGCGGGGAGCGGCGCATGACCTCGCTTTGCCATCTACTGCCGCCACTGCCCTTCTTCACCGCACCGCAGACCCATGCCGCCTGGCGCGCCCGAGGATAGCCCGTTGGAACAAAGACAAAGCCGGTGGGCTCGCCACTAAGCATCTGAACACCGACTAGGTCGCCGGTGCCCGTAGTCGCATTCGTAAAGACCTCAGGGCCAAAGCTGAGCGGTCCGCTTGCTCCGCCATACTCATCAACGCCACCCGCTGCGCCCGTGGCCTCCGTCGCGAAGATCGGAGCGACCTGAGGCTGGGTAAAGCCCGGTGTGTTTGCCTCTTCGATGCGCCGGATTGACGGTGGCCGCACCCACTCCATGAACGATCCAGACGAGCCGCGTTGAGGTCCGACATTGCCCTATAAATTCTGGGCTATTCCGCCCGTCGGTTCCTGTCATACTTGGGCGGATGCCATGGCAATACAGTGTGACGAAAGACGCCGACGGAAGCTTCCGTGCTGAAGGCGTCTTGCGCGATGACGCGGCAAGACAGTTCGGGTCAGTTAGCGGTCTCGCCACCGAGGCGGCGGCCCGTCAGTGGGTGTATGAGCAGCAAGCGCGGGATACCGCGGGGCGTAGCTGACCATGGCGCGAGAGCCCGTCCTCCCGATTGGCGTCCGCATTAATCAGGAATACCGCGTCCTGGTTACGGCGCGTCCGGGCTCGCGGCCAAGGGACTTCATATGGCAGATCGTTCGCGGTACCGGTGGTGAACCGCTGGCGGTCAAGGCAGCGTCGACAGTGACATTCAAGTCAATGTCTGAAGCTTACGCGGCCGGCGCGGCTGAGCTGATAAGGCTGGCTCCAACATAACGAGGCCGCCCGGCGGTGGGGCGCGGCTGCACCGTTCCCGACGGGAAGCGCGCTATGGCAGAGGCCCAATCCTTCTACCTGATCGTCGCCGACTACGATCGAGGAGTGTTCGCGGTCGAAGGGCCGATAACCGATGATCGACCCTGGCTAGTCGGGGAGCGCGCGGCCCGCCAGCACCAGCGAGACATTGCGTGCGGCCCAGCCGGACCCGATCGCGACAAGCTGGCCGCCGAGTTTCGCCAGGAACACGACTTTGCGGGCGTCCCGCCAGGCACAATCATTCGGGTGCTGACTTCGGCCGGCCATTGATCTGGATCAACTGACCCGGCTCGGACGGTTGCTATGGGGCCGCATGGCTAAGGCTGACGAGCATAGGCCAGGCGATCCCGCCCCAGCAAACTGGGCACTACGAAGAGCTGAACGTGTTCGGCACGCCGACCGGAGCGGTGCACCACGCGAATGAAGGGCATCCACTACCGGCGGCACCACGCGGCTTTACGTGGCGGCTCGTCCATCGGTTGGGCGAATGAAAAGGGGCGCGCCCGCGGGAGGTCGGAACGCGCCCTTAGTCTGAGAATTTAAGGCGCAGAAATAACGGCAGCGCCCGGCGTTTAAATGCCCGTAGCAAGCACGAGGCTCCACGATAGCCCCCGACTGGTTACAACCGCATTTCAGTGAGTTGGCGTGCGCCGGCTGAATAGAGCCTCAGCCCGGATCCTCCTGAAACTCGGCTGATAAGTGGCATGGGATACCGATGCCGCGGCTTCAACCAAGATGGATGACCTGCCGCGATGCCGGACAATCAACCGCCGCATTCCGCATCAATTCAGGAGCTGCGCTCCCGAGCCCGATATTTTCGCCAAATGGCCACCAAAGCCCCAACTGAAGGCAGCCGCGATGCGATGCTGAGGCTGGCAGAGGAATATGGGAGCTTTAGCCAATCAGCGCGATGATGCGCCCGTCGCTTCCGAATCACAGTCCGATCCTCCGGGCTCGGTGGCAGAGGTCGCGGAATAGCGCCTCGGCGGCATCGAACCGGCGGTCCAGTTTCTCGCTGGATATGTTGGGGCTGGGCGGCCGCGGATCGTGTTCGGCAGTCCGATAAGGCCGGGTTCATCACGCAACCGAAGGGGAACTGCTGCCCCGCGGGCCGCGCGGCTTCAGGTGGCGGCGGGTCGTGCGTCAATCCGACGAATGAGAGTGGCGCTCCTGCGGGAAGGGCCGGAGCATCGAACGGGCGAGGATGGGTCAGCGCTTAGTAGGGATCGGCGTCTGCGCAGGCGGTATGCGAGCCAGCAAATCATCCAACCTTGTCTCGATCCTCTGCCCCGATATTGCGATCGAACGCACTTGGCTCGACAGCATGAGGTAGCTGGAGATGATCATTCCACCAAGAGCAAGAAACCCGGCTCCGAATATGATCAGCACAAATCGGTGGTCTGACCTCGCATTGGTTTCAACTGTACCTATCCGGTCTTTTATAGTTGCAACGGCGGTTGCCAGACCAGGAACGCAATCCATCTTATCCGCGAGTTTGGTGTGTGCCTCTTTTATGTCTCCGATCCTGGCTTCCAGCAGCCGCACCTCTGCCACGACGATTTGCGTTTGACCGCTAGCCAAATTTATATCGGCCGGAGTCCCTTGTGCGAATTCGTCCGGTGTTCGATTGGCGTCGGACATGCTCACTAGGCTTCGCTGCCTTTTATCTTCAGCCACTCCCAAATGCTTTTCGACGCGAAGCCGTAATAGCTTTCTATCTTGAAGACCAGGGTACCGCCGATCCCACCGGGCTTCACGCCCAGCTTTGTGCTAACTTCCTCGGTGGTGACGCCAACGTCCGCGACCAACTGCACCGTCGGTGAGATACGAAGAGCTTTCCCTTCATAAACACTCGCGATTGCGTCATCCAGCGCAGTATTGATAGATACGCTAATCACAGCGAAAGCGGCCATGGTCCGTTTTACCTGCTCTACGAACATCAGGATAGCCTGAAGAACTGGCCCCCGTGGATAAGGTGGCTATTAGCCGAACCCGGCCGGACCGATGAAGGAGCAGCCCTGCTACTCCCTTGCTTCCCGCCCTAACAGCGGCACCCGCCGTGGCTGGAGCCGTTGGTTGAGCTCGGGCCCGGTAACCCAGGCCCGCCATCACTGGCCGGCTACAGCCCCGCGCGCACCGCATCTGGCGCAGCAACGGAAGGACAAGCTCCCGGCGTCGTGTGTCGCTCTGCTCCGGGGCGGCCGCCAGATCATAAATGCGCAGACGGGAAAGTCGGGTCTATGGTCGAGGATCACCTGGCGGTAGCGCGCCGGCACGTCCGGGAAGGACGGGAGAGGATCGCGCGACAAGAGCGACTATTCGCGGACCTTGAATTTGGCGGCCATCGCGCTTGGCGCGACTGGCCCGCGATCTATTGGCTGAGATGCTTCACGCTCAGGCGGAATTCGAGCGCACTTTAGAGGATCTGCAGACGTCGGGGGATCACCCGCCGCGCGCCTGACGCATCAGCTCCTGGAATAGCGCCACCGCGGCATCCAGCCGGGCCGGCGGTCGCGGGACTTCGTCCGGGCGGTAACGGATCCGCGCAGCTGGCGCCGTGCTGACCACTGCGGGCTTCACCCGCCGATGTCGCTGGAGCGGATTGGCGGTGACGATGGCGGGCGATCTGGGTGCGCTCACCAGTTCATCGGCCGACCCGCGCAATCAGTGACTTTTATCGGGAGCAGTAGGAGCCAGCATGTGCTCGCAATACGCCTCAAATAGAGCTTCCGCGTGTTCAGTGCCAAAATCTCTCAGATCGATCTTAATGGAACCTCGGCTCGCACCTCCAAATTGGAGAGCGACTGCGGGCGTTCCACCGGCGGTCACCAGAACGCTGGTGGGATCAGCGAACTGGAACTTGAGGACAGTCTGAGGAAGGCTTTGCCCCTGCGTCGAAAAGAGCCGGTAGGCGAGAGGTGTTGGCTCATCGGGCTGCTGTGGAGAACATGGCTCTGGGCGGATCTGGTAGCCCTGGGTCGCAAGCGCCTCACGTGCGGCCGATACTACCGGAGCCATCGTCGCCGGTATGAGCTGCTCAAATTGCTGCATTGAGGTCCTCCGCGCTGCCTGTTCGACTTGGACACGCTGCTCACGTGCGTCATTCTGCACGGCTGCGTCCGCTTCATGAGCCGCGCGGCGGCTCGCCAGCGATGCGAGCCTGGCCTTGAAATCTCCGGTCACCGCAGTCTCCATCGTCGTCGGCGCCACGAGCCGGAGCAGAAACCGCCCCGCTGGCCGCTCGGAGCACAGGTCGGGAATACGGCCGCTATGTTCAATGGGCGTCCAACAACATCTAGCCCCGTATATTGGCCAGATATTGGACATGAGGACGGGGCATCGACCTAAGTTATTGAAAACATTGGCGTCCCGTACGGGGTTCGAACCCGTGTTACCAACGTGAAAGGCTGGTGTCCTAGGCCTCTAGACGAACGGGACAACGCGACCCCTTGCCGGGGCGCGCGTGGGTAGCGGAGGCCCCTGGTCCGGTCAAGCCGGAGGGAACTCAGGCGGCGACAGCCGCATCGGCAACAAAGAAACCGGGCGAGACCGCGCCGTTCCATTCCTCGGCACGCAGATTGCCGGCGAGGTGCAACGGCAGGCCCTGGCTGTTCAGCAGCGTCTCGGCCAGCAGGCCGTCGCGCGCACGGAACAGCATGGCCTTCAGCCGCTGCCCGCCGCCTTCACCCTCAATAAAGGCGCGGACCACCGTGCCTTCGCGTCCCACCCGGTCGGCCCGCACCACATGCGCGCGCTGCAGCACCAACACCGGTTCGTCATTGCCGGCGCCGAAGGGCGCCAGCCGGGCCAGATGCTGGGCCAATTCGCAGGTCGCGCCAGGCACTGCCAGCGCTGCCTCCACCGTCAGATCGGCGGCGGAGGGCAAGCTGGCGGCGTCGGCCAGCCGTTCGTTCAGAAAGGCGGCGAAATCGTCCATCCGCGCGGCCTCCAACGAGAACCCTGCTGCCATGGGATGGCCGCCGCCGGTCTTCAGGATGCCTGCCTGGCGGGCAGCGATCACCGCGGCGCCCAGGTCGATGCCGGCAACCGATCGTCCGGAGCCCTTCGCCATATTGTCGGCCACGCCGGCGACACAGGCAGGACGGTTGAAGCGCTGCTTGATGCGCCCGGCGACGATACCCACGACGCCCGGATGCCAGGCCGCGCCATGCACCACCAGCGCCGCCCGCCCCGCCTGGGCCTGCGCCTCGGCCAGCAGCATGGCGGCGTCCAGGATCGCCGCCTCCACCTCCTGCCGCTGACGGTTTATGGCGTCGAGCGTGGCGGCCAGTGACGCTGCCTCGACCGGGTCCTCGCACAGCAAAAGCCGCAGCCCGAGATCTGCCTCGGAGATGCGGCCCGCCGCGTTGATCCGCGGCCCCAGCGCGAAGCCACAGGTCCCCGCCGTGGGGAATTCGCGTGCCTGCGTCACATCAAGCAGTGCGGCAATGCCGGGACGCGCGCGCCGCGCCATCACCTTCAGGCCCTGGCACACCAGCGCGCGATTCACTCCGGTCAGCGGCATCACATCGCAGACCGTGGCCAGCGCCACCAGATCCAGCAGCGCGATCAGGTCGGGTTCCTTGCGGGCGTTGAAGAAGCCCTGGCGCCGCAACGCGCGCACGGTCGCGACCGCCGCGAGGAATGCCACGCCGGCGGCGCACAGTGTGGTCAGCCCCGATGTGCAATCGAGCCGATTGGGATTCACCGTCGCGACGATGGGGGGAGGCGGGCCATCCGCCTTGTGGTGATCCAGCACCACGATGTCGGCTTCACCGGCAACGAAGCTCAATGCTTCGGCGGCGGCAGGTACCGCAATCGACGCATACGATCAGACTGGCGCCACGCAGCACGAGTGAATGCAGCGCCGGTCCGTTCGGACCGTAGCCTTCCATCATCCGGTCCGGCACATGATGCAGCACTTCGCAGCCCAGCTGCCGCAGCAGTGTGACGATGACGGCGGCACCGCACGCACCATCCACGTCGTAGTCGCCAAACACGCCGACCGTTTCGGCGTTCTGCGCAGCGAACGCCAGACGGCCGGCGGCAATATCCATGTCGGCCAGCACCGACGGGTCCGGCAGCAAAGCGCGTAATGTCGGGTCGAGGAAGTTGCACGCGGCGTCGATGTCGATGCCGCGGGCCGCGAGCAACCGGCCGACGATTTCCGGCACGCCCATCCGTTGCGCGATACCCAGCCCGATGCGGTCCTCGCCGGTGCGCCAGACCCAGCGCCGCCCGCTGACGCTGCGACTGACTCCGAGGACGCAGTCGCTCACCTCAGTTACGCATCCAGGTCTTGGTCTTGAAGTTGTGCTGCGCCTCGACGAACCGCACTGTACCGGACTTGCTGCGCATCACCATGGAGTGCGTCATCGCGCCGTGGCCATAACGCTTCACGCCACGCAGCATGGTGCCGGAGGTGACGCCGGTGCAGGCGAACATCACATCGCCCTTGGCCATTTCCTCGAGCGTGAACTTCCGCTTCGGATCGTTGTGCCCCATATCGCGCACGCGCTGCACCTGCTCGTCATTTTCGAATATCAGGCGACCCTGCATCTGTCCGCCGATACAACGCAGCGCCGCCGCGGCCAGCACGCCTTCCGGCGCGCCACCGGAACCAAGATAGATGTCGATCTCCGATTCGGGTGTCGCCGTAGCCACCACGCCGGTCACGTCGCCGTCACTGATCAGCATGATGCGGGCGCCGGCCTCGCGCACCTGGGCAATCAGATCCTTGTGCCGATCGCGATCGAGGATGCAGGCCACAAGGTCGGCGACCTCGCAATTCTTCGCCTTCGCCAATTCGCGAAGGTTCTTCCCGACAGGCGCGTCGAGATCGACCACGCCGTCTGGCAATCCGCCGCCGACGGCGATCTTGTCCATGTAGATATCGGGCGCGTGCAGAAAGTTCCCATGCTCTGCCATCGCCACCACGGCGAGCGCGCTCGGGCCGCCCTTCGACGTGAGTGTGGTGCCTTCGAGCGGATCTACGGCGATGTCCATCTCGGGTCCGCCGGCGCCGACTTTCTCGCCGATGTAGAGCATCGGCGCTTCATCCATTTCACCTTCGCCGATGACCACGGTGCCGGCGATCGGCATATGGTCGAACGCGTGCCGCATGGCCTCGACCGCAGCGCCGTCTGCCTCGTTCTTCTTGCCGAGGCCGATCCAGCGCGATGCCGCGAGCGCTGCAGCTTCGGTCACGCGCACCAGTTCGAGCGCGAGGTTGCGATCGGTGACGTCGCCGGGCTGCGGGGTGTATGCGGCCATGAGTTCCTCCGGGCGGGTTTGCTTCGAACCCCAGCCTAGCAGGGTGGACGGCTGACGGTCACGCAACCAGAGGCGATCAATAGGCCCGGTAATAGCCGTAGCGCGGGTAGTATCCGTAATATCCAGGGTAGGAATAGTAAGCCGGCCAGGCATTGTAGCTTGGTGGCGGCGGATCATTGTACGGCTGGGCCGGACTTGCTGCCGCCCATTTGTCGCGCGCGGGCGCAGTCGCCGCATGGCTTGTTGCGTGCGATGTGGTCGCGGGCGGCCGGAGACGCGGCAGCCGCATCGCTGTCGCGACATGCGGACGCAGTTTCGGGATTGCGATGGCTGCCGGCGGAACGGTTGGTGTCACAGCAGCGGGCGGGGCGTCACGTGCCGCCGCGTCGGGCGATGCGTCAGCGACCATCACCGGCCTCGCGGCTGTCGTCTCGGTGTGCTGGCGAAGCAACGCCTGATAACCGGTGGCGCCCGCGACGCCGATGAAGGCGATGGCACCAAGATAGCACAACAGGAAACGACGCACGGTCATGGCAACGATCCAATCTGCGGGCGACAACTCGATATATACGGCACAAGGGTAAATCGTGCGGGACGGGAATGCCAGCGATACCGTCCAGCCTCGTGTTGCGCGGATGGGGCTATCGTCGAATACTGGCTGGGCGACGCCATCGGCCGGCATGTCAGTTTGCGCCGGTTGTCGAGGACAGCACGGCGCCTCGAGGGCTCGATGGAGACCAAGGCCTGCGCTCATGGAGGAAGATCAATGGCATTCTACCGCGGCATGACCTGCGAGAACGTAACGATCAAGGGCGACAAGGGAACACCGATCACAGCGTATGTGGCCAAGCCGTCCGGTGCCGGACCGTTTCCGGGCGTGGTGCTGATTCACCATCTGCCGGGCTGGAGCGAGCTTTATATCGAGACGACGCGCCGCTTCGCGCATCACGGTTACATGGCGATCTGCGCCAATCTGTACGAGCGCGAGGGCGGCCACGATGCCAATCCCGACGATGTCGCGGCCAAGGTGCGTGCCGAAGGCGGCATCGCGAACTCGCAGATGGTTGGCGACACCGAAGCCGCGGTGAAGTGGATGCGCGCACAGCCCGAATGCAACGGCAAGGTCGGTCTCATCGGCTCATGCTCGGGTGGCCGGCATGCGTTCATCTATGCCTGCCAGAAGAAGGACATCGATGCCTGCGTCGAGCAATGGGGTGGCCGCGTGGTGATGGCCAAGGAGGAGCTGAACGCCAAGACGCCGGTTGCACCGATCGACATGACGAAGGATCTGAGCTGTCCGTTGCTCGGCATTTTCGGCAACGACGATCGCGCGCCGAGCCCGGAGCAGGTGAACCAGCATGAGGCAGAACTGAAGAAGCACGGCAAGAACTACGAGTTCCATCGCTATGATGGCGCTGGCCACGGCTTCTTCTACTGGCACCGTCCGCTTTACCGCGCCGAGCAGGCAATGGATGGATGGGAGAAGATATGGGCCTTCTTCGGCAAGCATCTGGCGAAGAACTAGGAGGCCGCGGCATGTGCACGTCGATCATTGAGATCGCCCGAGCGGAGGGCATGGCAAAGCGCGGGGACGCATGGTTCCCGCTCACGCGGTCGGTGGTCGCCTATGATCACGCACGCCATGCGCCTCTGGGTGATGTCATCACGCTCGACTTCTACAATACGGAGCTCGACGCCGGTGCACGTGCGGCGGTTGAGTTGACGCTGGAGTCTGCCAAGGAGTTGCGCGCCGCGCTCGACCGGGCGATTGCCGCGGCCGAGTTCGAAGAGGCGGAGGTACGCGGCAAAGGAGCCGTTGTGAGCCTCGTGCGCGCCGCCTGATACGCCCGGCCAGGTTCGTTGCGCGCGGCATCGCGCGCAGCGGACCTGGCCGGGCGAGGTGGCTGGTCGATTGACATGATTTGTAGGTCATGTAATCGCTTACGCGCTAAAATAACGTACGAAAGCCTGAGGAATGTCCGCGGCCGAACAGCCGGTGTTTGATTACATCATCGTCGGCGGTGGCTCTGCGGGATCCGTGCTGGCCAACCGGCTTTCGGCGCGCAGCAGCAACCGGGTCCTGCTGTGCGAGGCCGGTGAGGATACGCCGGATGGCCGAGTGCCCGAGGCGATATTGGACAGCCGCTCGGGCGTCGCATCGCGCGATGTGCGCTTCCTGTGGCACAAGCTGCGCGTCACCACCGAGGCCATGCCGCACAATGATCCGGATGCGCCGCGGCCGCGCGAGTTGCGGTACGAGCAGGCGCGCGTATTGGGCGGTGGTTCCTCGATCAATGGTCAGCTCGCCAACCGAGGCTCGCCGCGTGACTACGATGAGTGGGAAGCGCGAGGTGCGGCGGGATGGCGCTGGGAAACCGTGCTGCCGTATTTCCGCAAGATCGAGCGCGACATCGATTTTGATGGGCCGCTGCATGGCGCTGATGGCCGCATTCCGGTGCGCCGTGTGTTTCCGGACAACTGGTCGGATTATGCCAAGGCAGTTGGCGAGGCGTTCAAGCTGGCCGGCTACAAATACGTGGCGGACCAGAACGGCGAATTCCAGGATGGGTATTACCCCCTGGCGATGTCGAACCTGTACGATCGCCGGGTTTCCGCGGCCATCGGCTATCTTGGTTCCGCCGTCCGGCAACGCGACAACCTGACGGTTTCCACCCAGACGCAGCTTTGCAATCTGCTGTTCGAGGACACGCAGTGCGTCGGTATCCGTGCCATGGTAGCAGGGAGGGAGACCGAGTTCCGCGGTCGCGAAGTAATCGTGTGTTGCGGTGCGATCCATTCGCCGGCGGTGCTGCTGCGCGCCGGCGTCGGCCCTTCCGTGGCATTGCGTGAACTTGGAATCGAGGTGCGGGCGCACGTTCCTGGCGTGGGTCAGCGGCTGATGGATCATCCTTCGATTTCGGTGGCGTCGTTCCTCAAGCCAACGGCGCGATCCAATCCGTACAGCAAGCGCTCGCTGCATCTGGGTATGCGGTTTTCGTCCGGCCTGGATGGCGCGCCGGATGGCGACATGGCGCTGACCGCTTCGAACAAGTCGGCCTGGCACTCTATCGGCGACCGGATCGCGGTCATCACGCTGTGGGTGAACAAGACCTATTCGGAAGCGGGGCAGGTGCAGTTGGCCTCTGCTGACTGGCGCGACGAACCGACGGTTGATTTCAAGCTGCTGGCGGATCAGCGCGATCTGGTGCGGCTGATGAATGGCTTTCGCCGCATCGCATCGCTGCACGACATGGCGCCGCTGCGGGCGGTGACATCCGACACGTTCCCCGCAAGCTTTACCGACAAGATCCGCAAGATCGGCGATGTCAATTTCAAGAACCGGGTGCTGACGACATTGGGCGCGTGGATGCTGGATGGCCCGGCGCCGTTGCGGCGCTTCATGATCCAGAACTTCATCATGGAGTCACCCGACGTGCAGCGCGCGCTGCGGGACGATGAGCTGCTGGAGGCTTACATCCGCCGTGGGACGGTGGGTGTCTGGCATTGTTCATGCTCTTGCCGGATGGGGGCGGACGACGATCCGATGGCGGTGACGTCGGCATCGGGCCTGGTGCGCGGTGTGCATGGGCTGCGCGTGGTGGACGCTTCGCTGTTCCCAGCGGTGCCATGCGCGAACACCAACTTCCCGACCATGATGGTGGCGGAGAAGATCGCCGACGATGTGCTGAGCGGCCGGGGCTGACAGGCATGACTGCTTGACAAACAACCCGACGCGTCGAAGCTCGTGTAAACGCTAACAGCGTGGGACTAGGGAGGAATTTGTGATGCGACTGACCGGAATGGCTGCCGGTGCGCTTGGTGCCCTGCTGCTGGCGGCGCCAGCGTGGGCGCAAAAGGCGGACGTGATGCACTGGTGGACCAGCGGCGGTGAATCGCGCGCGGTTGCGGTGTTCGCCAAGGAATACAACGCGCAAGGCGGGACGTGGATCGACGATGCATCGGTCGGGCCGCAGGCGGAACATGCCGCGGCGCTGAACCGGATCGCCGGTGGCAATCCGCCTGCCGGTTTGCAGTGGAATATCGGCGTGGCGGTTCAACAACTAGCCGAGCAGGGCGTGCTGAGATCGCTGGATGACCTGGCGAAGAAAGGCAACTGGCTGCAGAACCTGCCGCCGCTGCTGGTGAAGAACATGAGCTACCAGGGTCATGTCATCGCCGTGCCGGTCGACATCCATGGCGCGAACTATCAGTTCTACAGCGTGAAGGTGTTCGACGAACTGAAGATGCAGCCGCCGAAGAACTGGGACGAATTCCTGGCGATGGCGCCGAAGATCAAGGCGGCCGGCTATATTCCACTGGCCTATGGCGCCAACGCGCAGCAGGTGGATTGGCTGTTCGAGGCGATCCTGGCGGGCGCCGGCGGCAAGGATCTGTATCGCAAGGTGTGGGTCGATCATGACGCCAAAGCGGCCGGCAGCGACGGGATGGTGCACGTGTTCGATCTGATGGGTCAGCTGCGGCAGTATGTTGACGCGGGCAGCCCCAACAGGAAGTGGAACGACTCACTGGCGCTGGTGGAAAACAACAAGGCTGCGCTGATGATTCTTGGCGACTGGGCGAAGGGCGACTTCCTTGCGGCCAACAAGAAGCTTGGCACCGACTATGGCTGCCAGATGGCGCCGGGCAATCAGGATTCATACGTGATGACGGTCGATGTGTTCGTGTTCCCGAAGACGGACAAGCCGGACCAGCAGGCGGCGCAGGCGAAGCTGGCGTCGCTGATGATGGATCCCAAGGTGCAGACCGAATTCAATGCCAACAAGGGCGCATTGCCGGCAAGGCTTGATGCGAACATCGCTGAACTGGATGACTGCGCGAAGATGGGACAGAAGGTGATGGCGGGTGGTGCGGCGAACCAGTTGCCGAACTTCGCGCTGGCGTTCAGCCCGGACACGCAGGGTCAGATCGAGGACCTGCTGGTGAACTACTGGGCCAACCCGGCAGCGAAGCCCGCCGATGCCGCGAAGCAGCTGGCTACGATCATCGGTAACGCCGGCCAGTAATGGACGGTATTTCCGTGATGTGTGATGACGGCTGCTAGGCAGCGGCGATGCCGGCAGAGGGCTTGACCGCAACACCGCGAACGGTTGCCACGGGTTACGCCGCGCGTCCGGCGGTGTCGCATCGCGGATACCGGTTGCGCAGCCTGACGGCGAAGCTGGTGCTGGCACCAACGGTGTTGGTGATGCTCACCTGCTTCTATGGCAGCGCGGTGTGGACCGTGTACATTTCGATGACGCGGTCGTTCCTGCTGCCCACCTATCAGTTCGCCGGGGGGATGCAGTATGTAAGGCTGTTCGCCACGACGCGCTGGCAGGTGGCGTATGGCAACATGTTCCTGTTTGGCGCGCTGGATATCGCCGGCACGCTGTTCCTTGGCACATTGCTGGCAGTACCTGCTCGATCGGGGAGTGCGGTTCGAGGGCGTGTTCCGCACCATCATGCTGTATCCACTGTCGATCTCCTTCATCGTCACCGGGTTGACCTGGCAATGGGTACTGAGCCCGACGATAGGGTTTCAGCATTTCGTGCGCGAACTGGGCTGGGGCGACTTCGTGTTCGACTGGATCACCCGGCCAGATCGCTCGATCTATACGCTGGTATTTGCGGGCATCTGGCACCAGTCGGGGCTGATCATGGCGATCATGCTGGCCGGCCTGCGCGGCATCGACCGGGAGATCTGGCGCGCCATCCGGGTTGAGGGCATTCCGGCCTGGCGCGCCTATATCAGCATCATCCTGCCGATGCTGCGGCCGTTGCTGGTGACCTGCATCGTGCTGATCGCGATCGCCGTGGTGAAGAGTTACGATCTTGTGGTGGCGATGACCAACGGCGGCCCGGGGTTTTCGTCGGATCTGCCGGGGAAGTTCGTAGTGGACTTCGAGTTCGAGCGAGCGAATATCGGCCAGGCCTCGGCGGCTGCGACGGTGATGCTCGGTTCGGTGCTGGCCATCGTGGCGCCGTATCTGTATTTCGAGCTGGCGCGGAAGAACCGATGACCGCGCAGGCGCGCATTGGCCGCTTCGGGCTTTATGCCTTCCTGCTGTGGACGTGCTTGTTCTTCTCGATCCCATTGCTGGTGGTGATCGCGACGTCGCTGAAGACGTCGGACGAGGTGCGCGCCTTTTCCATCTTCAGTCTGCCAGCGGCGCCCAGTCTTTCGGCATGGGTGAAGGCGTGGTTTTCCGCCTGCACCGGGCTCAACTGCGGCGGGGTGCACGTCGGTTTCTGGAATTCAGTGCGCATCCTGATCCCCAGCGTGGCGATCTCGGTGTTCGCGGGGGCAGTGACCGGTTATGCGCTATCGCACTGGCGGGTTCGCGGTGCCAACATCATCATGTTGTTCCTGTTGCTGGGCGCGTTCATTCCGTATCAGGTGATCTTGTATCCGCTGGTGAAGATGTTCAGCACCATGGGCATCTACAGCTCGCTACCGTGCATCGTGATGGTGCATATCCTGTTCGGCCTGCCGGTCATGTCACTGCTGTTCCGCAATTTCTACGCCGGTCTGCCGGAGGAACTGGTGAAGGCCGCGCGGATCGATGGGGCCGGATTCTGGCGCATTTTTGCCTGGGTCATGCTGCCGCTGTCGGTGAACATCCTGATCGTGGCGACGATTTTGCAGACCACCGGCATCTGGAACGATTACCTATTAGGGCTGATATTCGCCGGTCGTGACAACATGCCGATGACGGTGCAGTTGAACGCCATATCGACCACGTCCACCGGGGTGATCGAGTACAATGTGAACACAGCGGCGGCGTTGCTGACCGCACTGCCGCCGCTGCTGATCTACTTTACGTCGGGGCGCTATTTCGTGCGCGGCATCACCGCCGGCGCGGTGAAGGGTTAGCGATGTCAGCAGTGTCGGTGCGGGGACTGGCGAAATCGTTCGGGCCGCTGCGCGTGTTGCAGGATATCGACCTGGCGGTGGAGGCCGGCGAATTCACTGTGTTGCTGGGGCCATCGGGCTGCGGCAAGTCCACGCTGCTCAATGCCATCGCGGGGCTGGAAGACATCGACAGCGGCGGCGTGGAGATCGGCGGGGTCGATGTGACTCAGCAGGAACCAAGCAAGCGCGGCATCGCCATGGTGTTTCAGTCTTATGCGCTATATCCGACGATGTCGGTGCGAGGGAACCTGTCGTTCGGGTTGCGCGTGCGGTCGGTGCCGAAGCAGGAGGTAAGGCAGCGCGTCGAATGGGCGTCGAAGCTGCTGCAGATCGACGAACTGCTGGACCGCAAACCGTCGCAGCTGTCGGGTGGACAGCGCCAGCGTGTGGCCATCGGCCGCGCCCTGGTGCAACAGGCGAAGGTGTATCTGTTCGACGAACCGTTATCCAATCTGGATGCGAAGCTGCGAACCGAGATGCGCGTGGAGCTGAAGCGGCTGCACAAGGAGCTTGGGGCGACAATTATCTATGTCACGCACGATCAGATCGAGGCGATGACGCTGGCGACGCGCATCGCGGTGATGCGTGGCGGACGGATCGAACAATACGCTGCGCCGGATGCGCTGTACGAGGAGCCGGAAACGTTGTTTGTTGCCGGGTTTGTAGGCTCCCCGGCGATGAATTTCCTGTCCGCGCAGCTGATCGGCGGCGGCGTGCCGGCGGCGCGATTTGGTTCCGCGGTGATGCCGCTGGGTGCTTACGGCCCCCGCGGTCCGCTTGGCGAGGCACGTGATATCGTGGTGGGCGTGCGGCCAGAACATGTTGTGCTGGCCGGAGATGAACCGCATCCGCACAGCATAGACGCCGAGACGCTGTTCATGGAGCCGATGGGCGCCGACACGCTGGGCTGGTTCCAATTCGGTGAACAACGGATCGCCGCGCGGCTTTCACCGCAGGCCGCGCGGCGACTCAATGGGCGCGTGCGGCTGTCTTTCGCGCTGGAGCACGTGTCACTATTCGATCCGGCAAGCGAGGCACGGCTCTAAGGTCACCCTGCGGGTGGCAAGCTGGTAAGGAGCTGCTGGACGATTTGCTGGTGCTGCAACAGCATCGGCCGCGTGTTCTGTGTCCAGGCGCTCACATGCGCGTCGACCACGATTGGCAGTTCAGTGTTGAACTCGGATATCTCCTGAGCGTGGTCGTTCATCACGAACGTCACATACTCCCGGTCGAATGCCGGACCAGAAAGCTGGCCCAACCGATCGAGCGTCGCCCGGTGCAGGTCGCTTGGCATTGGAGCCACCTGAACGTGGTGCAGTGTTGCGATCGACTGCAGATTCCCCTGCGCGTAATTGTGGTCGGTGATCATCTTTTCCGCCAAGCCACGCACATTGGGGTTCTGACTGTGCTCCAAGGCCTGCCGGGCAGCGGCGATCTCCACCATGTTGTTTTCCAGTTGCATGGCGATGAATGCTGCATCCCTATCGGTCAGCGCCGCGACGGGGGCTCCTGGCACAACGGCGGGCGCCGTTACGGTTGGTGGCGGCGCCGGGACGTTCGTCAGGGGGGAGGATTGAGCAAAGGCTCCCCCGGCGAGTACAGCGAATATTCCCGCTGCAGCAAAAAATGAAGGTCTCATGGTTGGGTGTCCTCGAATGCTGCGCCTATAACGCGACCAGTGCTGCGCCTATAACTCGACCAGTAGAGAATTGTTCAACTCCTGGTCGCTGTCGGTCATTCGATCGGCAGCCTGGGGCGAGCTGCGGACTTGGCAGCCGTCCCCGGCTCACATTTCATGATGTGTAACTAGTGGCGATTAGTTGAAAGGCGTCTCGGCCAGCTTGATCGGAACCTGCAGGTTCAGGATGTCCGTCACCGCGCTCGCATGCCTGTCTTCAACCGTAACGGCGACCACCTTCTCACCAGGAGCAGCAACGCGTTGCCGGGCTTCGTGACGGATCCTGGCAGTTGGCACGCGCGCGACCTCGAGGTCATCGATTGCCATATTGGCAGCGGATGTCGACGCATAGACTGCAACCACGAGTTCTGTCATGTCACATGCCTCCGAATGTTACCTCCTGAACGGCTTGAGCGGTGCCGGGATCCAAGCGCCCGATTACGTCCTCGCGATTGATGCGTGCGGGACGGGCTCTATCGCACTACAGGACCGGTGGACGGCCTTTCCTTTTCAAGAATTCTATTCAACTTGTGGCTGCCATAGCTTGATCGATGGATCGTTTCAGCTGTGACTGAGATCACTTGCTCAACTTGACCGTTCCGGTATAGCACCGCTCGCGAACTCGTGAGCCAAACGTGGAACGACTCGAACTACTGCTGATTCTCGCTGTCCTTGCGCTGCTTTGCCTCGCGATCCTCGCCCTGTTTGAGAGGTGGCTGCCGCTTTGATGGGCGATTGCTCGACGGTGAGAGTTATTGCGCAGAGTATTTGTATGCTACGACACTCTGGATGGTGCGGGCATTGGATAGTCGTTTTGGTTCTCATATCGGCAACGATCGTGGTTGCCTGGGATGCCTGGCGCGTCGTCAACGGCATGTAGCATTGCCCGTGCTGCAGCGGCGGGTAGCTAGCCCATGACATGAAGCCGCCCCGGTTTGCGGACGGCTTTTTTGTTGGCAGCAGCAATGCGCAGTCCCGGCACTGCAACAATTGGTAACTTGCGCAACTACATTGCCCGCGCCCACGCTGGAAGCGTGGACGATGATTCCGATGACGTATCTAATGGCGGCGCGCGTGGCGCTGCCGAAGCAACCCCAGAAGGGCTAGATCGCTTTGCCTCGATCTTGCATCAGCGGCCCGCCAACACCCCCATCATGCCGGGCGAGATGTGTGGTCCACTGCAAGCATTGCGCGAATATATTCTGGAGTTCGAGCAGCCCCGCGGTTACCTGGTCATTGCGATCGGATCTGATGGCTCGCGCTCGACCGTCGGGCGCTTCACCCGCCGGACGTACGCGCTGAAGCACATCCGCCAGCTGCGAAAGGCCGGCGGCGTTCGTAAGGTCTGGAGAGCCGGCTCAGGTCACGTGGTGTCGCGATGATACCGGTTGCCCTCGGCTAGGGGGCGATGCCGGCGATGATCGCCGCGAACTGCTTTGTCGCATCGGCGGCGGTCATGTCGGGATGGCTCCAGTATTGCGCCAGCACGTCATTGATCTGCCCAAGTACATCCGGCGTGAACGACAACAAGAAGTGCGGCAGCTGGTGAGAGGGACCTTCAGCCATCACCTTCTGGCCCTGCCTGGCACAGCGATCGAGCGACTTGATGTTGGCATCGAGCCGCGACGGGATCGAACCTTTGTAGAAGGTGTAGTCTGTCTGCACCGCCGGATCCATGAAGACTTCCGCGAGCTTGTGCTGCGCGGCAATCTGATCGGGCTTGTCAGTCTTCGGGAAGGCGAAGGAATTGGTGGTGATCACGTAGCCATCCTGTGAACCGGGAGCCAGTTCGCAGCCCCAATCCTCGTCGAGCTTCAGGTTGGCCGCGGCAAGGTCGCCTTTCGCCCAGTCGCCGACGATCATCATCGCTGCCTTGTTGGTTTCGACCAGTGCGAGGGTGTCATTCCATTTGCGGTTTGGACTGCCGGCGTCAACATATTGCCGCAGCTTGCCCATCACCTCGAATGCGGTCTGCACACCTGGGCGGGCGGCGGCCTTCGCATCGTGCTGCGTCACGATCGCCATATAGCCATCGTTGCCGGCGCTGGCTGCCAGCAGCGCCATGAACAACCAGTCTTCCTGCTGCGCATTGGCGCCGAAGGCGATCGGAATGTAGCCTGCGGCCTTGATCTTCGGTGCCTGGGCGAAGAACTCGTCCCAGGTCTTCGGCGGATCGAGGTTCAGCGCCTTAAAGACCCTCACACTGAAGAACATCCAGTTGGCGCCGTGCATATCGACGGGGGCGCTGACGATGTGACCATCGACGGTGACGTTCTTCAGGATGATCGGCGGTAGGTTCTTCACCCAGTTACCGGCTGCGGCCAGATCGTCCAGATTGGTGAGCAGTCCCTGCTGGGCGAGTTCGTGTGTTGCAGCGCCGACCGGCCACTGCATGGCGGCGGGTGGATTGCCGCCGGCGATGCGATTCATCGCCAGTGCTGATTCCGCCTGCGGTCCAACCGCCGGATCGTCCACCCAGGTGCCGCCGCGCTTGGCGTATTCCTTGGCGAAGACGCCGATGGCGAGTGATTTGCCGCTGCTGGTGTAGAAGTGGATCACGTCGGCGCGTTGCGCGACAGCGGGTGCCGCCACGACGAGACCAAGCAACATGGCGGGCAGCCACCGCATCCGGACCATCATTCCCCCGAATTGTCTGTTAGCGCTTACAATTATGCTGCTGGAGGATCGCGGGCGGGTCAAGCCGGGAAGGGGCAGCAATGCTGGACAGTCAGTTGGTAATCGCTTACGAGTTAGATCCAATGCAAGCGACGCAAGCGATCGACTGCGACATTCATCCGGCGATCCCCAGCACACGGACTCTGCTGCCGTATCTGGATGATTATTGGCGCGAGCACATCATCCGTCGCGGCCTCGAAACGGATAACCTGGAACTCAGCGCCTATCCATCGGCGGTACCGTTGAACGGACGCCCGGACTGGCGCCCGGCGCGCGGCATACCGGGCGCTGACTTCCAAGCGGTGCGCACCCAGGCGCTGGATGCATTCCAATCGCGGTTTGCCATCTGCAATGTGCTGAACGGCGCGCAGATCATGCACAGCGAGGATTTGTCCGCGGCACTGTGCCGCGCGATCAATCGCTGGCTGGTTGCCGAATGGCTGGATCGCGATCCGCGGCTGCGCGCGTCGATCGTGGTGCCGGTGCACAGTGCCGAGCTGGCGGCGGAAGAGATCGAACGCTGCGCCGAGGACAAGCGGTTTGTGCAGGTGCTGATGCTGGCGCTGACGGAACTGCCGCTTGGGCGGCGGCAGAACTGGCCGATCTATCGCGCCGCGGAGAAGCACGGTCTGCCTGTAGGGATTCACGCCGGCAGCAGCTTCCGCCATCCGCCAAGTGCGCTGGGTTGGCCTTCCTATTATCTTGAGGACTATGTGTCGCAGGCGCCTGGCTTTGCCGCGGTGCTGAACAGCCTGGTGACAGAAGGCGTGTTCGTGAAGTTCCCGAAACTAAAGGTCGTGCTGATCGAATCTGGCGTGACCTGGCTGCCGGCGTATTTCTGGCGCATCAACAAGACGTGGCGTGGCGTGCGTGCCGAAACGCCGTGGCTCGATCGTCCGCCGTCGGAGATCATCCGCGAACATGTGCGGATGACCATCCAGCCGTTCGATGAGCCGGACGAGCAGCAGCAACTGGAGACGATTGTCGAGGAGATTGGCTCCGAGAATATGCTGCTGTTCTCCACCGACTATCCGCATTGGCATTTCGAAGGCACCGACGCGATGCCCGACGGATTGCCGAGTGGACTGGTGAAGAAGATTCTCGTGGATAACCCGTTGGAGACGTATTCACGCCTGTCGTGACGCGTGTGGAGGAAGTGCCATGAACGTGACAGTGCTCGATCGCCGGCCGGAAAGCGTTGCTCAAAGCTTTACCGGTTTCATCGATTGCGATGTGCATCCGTTCTTCAAGTCGCCAGATGAGTTCGACGAATTCCTGCCGAAGAACTGGCGGGAGCATCGGCGCACGATTGGCGGACGTACGCGCCAGGGGCTCGGCAAGGCGTCGAACTATCCGCGGATGTCGCCGGGGAACGGACAACGCATGGATGCATGGCCGCCCGACGGCAGCCATCCGGGTTCCGATCTGCCGTTCATGCAAGAGCAGCTGCTGGACCTGTTCAACGTCGCTTATGGGTTGCTGGCGCCATTGGTTGGCGGCGCTGGCGGCGAACGCAACGTCGAGTTCGGCGCGGCGATGGCCACGGCGGTCAACGAATGGCAGCTGGCGCGCTGGTGCGATCCCGACCCGAGGCTGAAGGCCGCGGTGCAGGTGAATGTGGAGCACGAGAAGGCGGCGATCGCCGAGATCGAGAAGCGAGCCGGCGACAGGCGTTTCGCGCAGGTGCAGATACCGCCACGCGGGCTGGAGCCGCTCGGGCGCCGGCGGTACTGGCCGATACTGGAAGCCTGCGCTGCGAATGGCTTCCCGGTCTCGCTGCATCTCGGTGGCACCAGCGGCCACCCTTCCACCGGCGGCGGGCATGCGTCGTTCTATCACGAGGAACATCCGTCCTACGTGCAGACGATGCAGACGCTGGTGACGAGCCTGGTCTGCGAAGGCGTCTTCGAGCACATACCGAACTTGAAGATCGTGCTGGTGGAAGGCGGCTTTGCCTGGCTGCCGGCACTGTGCTGGCGGCTCGACAAGCACTGGAAACGGCTGCGCTCGGAAGTGCCGTTCCTGCGGCGGAAGCCGTCCGAGTACGTGCATGAGAGTATTTGGGTCACGACGCAGCCGATTGAGGAGCCGGAGCGGCCGAAGGACATGCTGTCTACGCTCGAGTGGATCGGCGTCGACCGTGTGATGTTCTCGACCGACTATCCGCACTGGGATCAGGACGATCCGCGCTTTGCCTTCAAGGTCGCGCTGCCGGAAGAGTGGAAGCGCAAGATCTATCACGACAATGCGGCGGCGCTGTACGGCCTCGACTGAGCGATGAGCAAGCATGTCGTGGCGACGGTTGGTGAGATCGCGCCTGGCGAATGCAAGATCGTGACGGTGAAGGGCCGCGAGATCGGCATCTTCAATGTCAACCAGGAATTCTTCGCGTTGATCAACCGGTGCCCGCATCAGGGGGCACCGTTGTGCCGCGGTGCCGTTGTCAGCCGTCTGGAAGCGCCATCGCCCGGCGACTACCGGCTGACACGGCATGGCGAGATGCTGCGCTGTCCGTGGCATTGCTGGGAATTCGACATCCGCACCGGCCAGTCCTGGTGCGATCCCGACAGCGTGCACGCGAGGACCTATGCGGTTGAGGTCGAACCGGGCGCCGCGCTCGCCAAGGGTCCGTTCGCGGCGGAGACAGTGCCGATTGCCGTCGAACAGAATTATGTGGTGGTGACGGTCTGAGTACAGGTCGCGATGATCAGGTCTGAGCGCGCGGGAACTGCGCTATCGGTTCGCCGGCGGCCACGGCGCTCCAGCAGCGCGGCGGTCAGGCTGGAGGACGTCGCGCGGTTGGCTGGGGTTTCGACCGCATCGGTTTCACGCGCGCTGAATGCACCTGATCTGGTTTCGCCTGAACTGCGCGAGCGTATCGCGCGGGCGGTGCAGGAACTGCAGTGGGTGCCGAATGGCGTCGCCAAGGCGCTGGCGTCGCTGCGCACGCGCACTGTCGGCGTGATGATACCGACGCTCAGTCACCAGAACTTCGCGATGCTGATCGAGGCGTTGCAGCAGGGCCTCGGCGCCGCGCAGTACACGCTGTTGCTCTGCTGCGTGGAGACATCGGCGGAACTGCGGCTGCGACAGGCCCGCAAGCTGGTGGAGCAGGGCGTCGAATGCCTGGTGCTGGTGGGCGAGGCACAACCGCCCGGACTGTTCGAGCTGCTGCAGTCGCGCAAGGTGCCCTATGTGATCACCTACACCGCGGGGCGCAGCGGTGCGCATACCTGCATTGGGTTTGACAACTACGCGGCGGCGGTGCGGATCACCCGGCATCTGCTGGACCTTGGGCATCGCAACTTTGGCATGGTGGTGCACGACCGCCAGGACAATGATCGCATCCAGCAACGCATCGAGGGGATTCGCGACACCTTGGCGCAGGCCGGGATTGCGATCCGGCCACAGCATCTCGTGCAGGTGGACAGCCGGCATATTGCCAGCGGCCGCGAGGGGATGCGGAAGATACTTGCGGAAGGCGACCTGCGCCCGACCGCGCTGATCTGTACCAATGACTACATCGCGACCGGCGCAATGATCGAGGCGAAGGTGCTGAACCTGGCGATCCCGCGCGACCTCAGCATCGTGGGATTCGACGATACCGACATGTCGGCGCATCTGGATCCACCGCTGACGACGATACGGGTGCCAAGCCGGCGGATGGGTGAGGAGATCGCGGCTTATGTCATCAGGCTGCTGGAAACCGGCGTGTCCGATGCGCCGGCGCCGCTGGAAGCAGAACTTGTTGTAAGGGGCAGCACGGCCGTGCCTGTGACGTAAGGGCGCGGGCTTAGGTCGGTGCTGCCCTGCGGCTCAACTGCGCGACCAGCCGGGCGGTAGAACGCCTGACAATTGCCAGCATATCGGTTTCCGGGCCCGCTGGCCGGCCACTGGCGAGCCAAAGCCCCAGCAGCACGACCGTATAGACGATGGCGCCTGTGCCAGCGGTGAGCAGCAACTGGTGGGCGGTTGAATCCAACTTTCCGGCGCCGTCAGTCCAGCCCAGATCGGCGATTAGAAGATATGCAATCATCACTGCAGAAGCCGACAGGCAACGCCAGCAGAGGCGAATGAGGCCGAAGGGACGGATGGCAAATCGGTGGAATGCGATGACCGCGTAGATCGCCTGCTCGACCAAAGTGGCCAGCGCAACGGCGATGGCGGCGCCGATGATCCCATCGTACCAGACGAACGGGACGAGAAGCGCGCACTGAACGGCCGACATCACAACGGCGATCCAGAACAGTGAGCGCAGATAAGCGAAGGCGCTGAACAGCGTGAGGCTGATCCGGCCGATGACGGTGAACACACCGGCTGCGGCAAGGATCTGAATGATCGGTGTCGCCTCGATCCACTTGGCACCGAAGGCCAAGGTGACCAACGGGGCTGCGATGCTGGAAATGCCGATACTGGCGGGCAGCGCAATGATGAGCGCTGACGCGACGATACGCAGATAGGTCTCGGCGACGTTCACGTTGCTGCGGTTCGCGGCAGCGAAGCTTGCGAAGCAGACGCGGCACAGCGGCGCGATCAGCTCGGTTTCCGGCAACGTGGCGATTTCCGCACCGACCGTATAGATGCCGAGCATGGTCGGATTGAGTATGCCACCGACGATCATGGTGACGGCGCGTCCCCGGATCATGCGCGCCATGCCGATCAGCCAGGTCCAGAACGAAAAGGCGAAAATGTCATGCCATCCGCGCAGCGACAGCCGCGGGCGGTAGGGATGCATGATGTAGCTGGCGGTTGTTTGCATGATGCGGGCGGTCAGGATGCCGGCGACCAGCGCCCAATAGTTCTTCCAAACGAGGGCGAAGGCGATTGTGACGATGACCTGTGCGAGGCGGGGGTAAATGGTAAGCTGGAATTCGCGGCGAAACATCATGTGGCGGCGGAAGTCGGAGACGCCGATATTCTCCAAAGCATCCAGCACGACCGCCAAAGCGAGAGCATGCACGACGTTGGTGAGCCTTGGTTCGCCGAAGAACACGGCGAACGGATAGGCCGAGGCAGTGATGATGGTGGCGGTGATCAATCCGCGAATGGCGTTGATGGTGAAAGCGGTATCATACGCGTTGCGATTTGGATTGGGCTGGCGGATCAGTGCATCCTGCACGCCGAGATCTGCCAGGATGTCGATGCCTCGGGAAAAGCTCATGGCGAGGGCGACGAGGCCGAAGTCTGCGGGCACCAGGATGCGTGCCAGGACCAGCGTGCTGACGAATCCCAACCCGCGCGTTACGGCGCGCCAGCCGACTGTCCACCCGGTGCCGCCTGCGGTCTTTTCGAGCAGGTTCCCGATGCCGGGCGCATTGCTCATGCGGCGACCTGAACGCCGGTCAGATTCGCGAATGCCTGTGCATCATCGGCGAATTGCCGGCGGAGCCAGTCGCGATCGCCTGTGCTGAGTTCCGGGATCGAGTTGGAGACCAGGCGCTTGGCAAGCCGGCGCATACCGTCGGGCAGGGTGTTCGATACGATGCTGCTGAGTGCTTTGAGCCGCTCTTCGCCCATTGTGTCGCGCAGCGCCTTGCCGAACTTGCTGTAGACGAATGCCTGATTGCGCGGCTGCTCCGGCCGGAAGGCAAAGCTGTCGTCGGCGCCGAGGAAGGTGGCACAGGTACTGGCGACGCGGAGCGGACGCCGGGCGAAGTCTTCGAATGGCACGATCAGAAAACGGTCCTGTGGGAAGCAGCGCAGGAAAGGATGTAGTTGCAGATGATAATAGCTCGCCATGACATAATAGGCCGAACCCTTGACGGCTTCGCGGAGCGAGCGGCGCTCCCGTCCGGCGCGAACTTCATGCCAATATGCCGAATAGCAGCGCTCCGCGGGGTCGCGGACGAGGTAGATAAACTTTGCGTGTGGACTGACTTCGTGGATCCGGCGAGGCACGTAATCCGGCACCTGACCTGAGTTCTGATCGGGCCGCGTCATGGTGTAACTGACCGATGCATCGAGCAATATCGCGGCGTCCCGACGAAACCGGGAGCGGTACCAGTCGAGGCCTTGTTCCCAATTGACCGAGAAGAAATCGGGCTCCTTTGGATTGGAAAGCACTATGTCCGGGTGTTGATCCAGCAGTCCGGAAAGGCTGGTGGTACCAGCGCGTTGGGCGCCGATGATGAATGCGTCGGGAGGAAAAGACATTAGCAGTTTCCGGCTTAGATATCGCTAGTTGGTTTCTAGGCAACAGACCACTTGTAGTCCAACCGATAAGGTCCCCCCAGCCGGCTGGCGATCTGGCCGTCGATCCAATCGAAGCATGGCTTGGCCTCGGTTACGCCGAGCCGAACGGCCATGGCGAGGGCACCGCGCGTGTAGGTTGGATAGGTAAGCTTGCCCGGCTTATCGAGTGGCAACCGGTTTGGATCATCATACTGCAGGTTGAGGCGCGACTGATTCATTGCGAAGCTTTTCCGGATCCAGTCGTGCTGACCGCCAATTATCGACGCTCCGCGGCTCACGTCGCCACTCCTGACTGGCCGTCCGCCGGAGCCATGGCCCGGCCGGCGAACGATGCCGATTGCTGCGTCGCGGGTTGGCGCGGGTACTAAACTGCTGAAGATGGCAAGTTGGCCGAGTGTCGTGGCGTCCCAACTGAATTGTTCGGCATAGCGTCGGGTGGCGTCTCTGTCCGGCAGGCGAGCGAACAGTTGGCGGACCGTGGCTGCCAAACCATCGGGGGTATTTTCGGGAGCGATCAGCCCGGCGGCTGGTTCGCGAACCACCTCGGGGTTGCCCCATATGTTGCTGGCGACCACAGGTGTGCCGCAGGCCATCGAATTCCAGGAGGACGTTGGCCCAACCCTCACGGCTGGAAGCCAGAACCAAGGCATCGGCGGCGGCGTAGATCGACGGAAGCTCGGCGTGCGGCCGCGCGCCAAGAAGCCGCACGCGGCCTTGCAGGCCAAGACGGTCGATCAGGGCCGTGAGATGACCGCGCTCCGGGCCTTCGCCGGCGATCAGCAGATCAAAATCCGCAAGCTGCTGCATTGCCTCGATGGTGCGGTGGTGGCCCTTGCGGTCGATCAGCAGACCGACCGACAGCAGCGTAGGGCGTGTTAGGCCGAGGGCCGCGCGCGCTCTCGTCCGATCCACCGGGTAAAATACGTTTGTATCTACGCCATTGCGCAGCACGGTGACCTTGTCCGGCGGTGCGCCCAGCGATACGAGCTCGGCCTTCAAGGCGGCACTTACCGCGATCAACGCGGCAGATCCGGCGATCGTGCGGCGGATCAGCATGCGTGGAACTGCGTAGCGCGGGATCAGGTTCACGTCGGTCCCGCGTGCGGTGATGACTGTCGGCAGCCGCAGCTTGCGGCCCAGCCAGACGGCCGCGACGCCGTCCGGGTAGACATAGTGCGCGTCGATGGCATCGAACTGCGAGCCGGCAGCAAGCAATTTGCGGATCGCGGGCAGGCTGGCTCGGTAAAGCAGATAGGGTGCGACGGACATGCCGACTTTCGGCAGCACCGGATAACGCGGATGATGCACTTCAAGCCCATGCCGCGATTCATGTGCGGCCACGGACGCATATGCAGACCATTCGCCAAATCGCGGCGAGCGGCTGGGAAACCAAGGGACGGGCGCGACGACGGTGCTGTGCGCCTGCTTACTGGCGACCAGTTGCCGAAGCCGGTTCTCCACGAAGATGCCGTGGTTCGGCTGGGCATTGTTGGGGAAAAGCGTCGAGAACGTCAGGAGCCGGAGCGGCGCCATGGCACACCATTGCTATGCCGCCCGAAACGGACAGGACTACCAGAATTTGCTGACGGTGCAGGGGAGTCTAAGTCGCTGCGGAAGTCGAAGGGCCACCAGCTCCTGCTTGGCTTCGAGAAATCCCTGCAGGACCAGACGACCAACCACGCGACGCCTATCATAATTGTACCGAAAAGCAGTGAATTCATTGACGTGTATGATCCTTGGGCAGCGCGGCAGCAGGCTTACTGAATATGTGGAGACGCTGACGCGCGTTACTGTGAGAGTGCGAGCCGGGCTCGCCACGGTACCATCGCCAAAGCCGGCTGCTGCTCCTGCTGGACCTTTGCCTTCACCATCGAATGCACGGCCGCCACAGCGACGAGTATGGTGAAGTAGAAGTCCCAATATTCGAGCGAGAGGAAAGTGCCGCCGGTGACGAAGGCGATCATGGAAACCTGCGACATCTTGGCCAAGTTGACGCACCATCGAAGTTCGGCGACGCCGGATGCCATCTTTACGATCCGCCGCGCGTAGACCGCACCGGCGATCAGCATGCCAAGCCAGACTGAGAAGGTTGGAAACCCTGTCTCTCCGAGGGTCTCAAACCAGATGCTGTGCACGGCGCGCCAGCCGGTTCCGGGGGTAAACCGGTTGACGACTGCCTGGGTGTAAGTGGCATCGAAGCCGCCACCGACGAGAGGCCGGCTTCTGGCCATGACCCAGGCAGTGTGCCAGATCTCCAAGCGGCCCATGGCCGACTTGTCCTTCTCGTAGTGCTCAATCGTCATCATGCGGTCTTTCCAGTTCTGTGGCATGAACGTGACCACACCGCCGACAGCGACGATAACGACCATAGCCGTGACGAGTTTACGAGAGCTCTTGCACCAGTAGTAGAATGCCACGGCTCCGATAGCGAGCAGCGCGCCGCGCGAGTGCGAACCGAGTACGGCGATCAGCGTCAGAACGATCGATGCAGCGAGACCGAACCTGATAAGCGGATGCGGCGATTCAGTACGAAGATAGTTCATCAACGGTACGCTGACCAACAACCCCAGAGCGAGATGATTGTTGTCGGCGATCATCGTACTTGGCGGCCCGAGAACCGTGTTTACGCCGCCGCCGATGATGGTGAAGGCGCCGCCCTTGATCCCGAAATAGGCCAGCGACATGACCATGATCCAAACCAGGGCATGAACGCGCTCATGGCTGGTCAACAGCGCGGCGATCATCAGCAGGAACAGGAAGGATTTGAACGTTGTGGTGTATTTCAGCCAGACCAGCTGCCAAGGCGCCAAAGCGAACGGCAGGGTGATGGTGATCAATATGAGGAACACGATGATCAGTATCGTCAGTGCATTCACCGGGAAGCGCTTCGGCTCCCGTGCCACCAGGCAACCCATGAAGGTGGCGACGGCAATCGCCGCCGCCCAAGGTGTCACCAGTGCGATACCGCCCCAGACCAGCCGGTGCGGATTCATGAACGAAATCCAGCACCACAGCAGCACGCCCACGAATGGCTGCACCAGGGATACTGGAAGCAGCATCGCGATCTCGAGAAACAGCGCGGCTGATCTCACGTCCTAGCGTCCCGTCTGTGACAGCGCTGTGTCCATCAGCTCTTGTTCAGTTCATCAAGCAGCTTCTGTGCCGCGGTCTTTTCGTCGAACTGCGCCTTGTTTGCCACGACCGTGTTCAAGATCTTAATGGCTTCTGCCTTATTGCCGGAATCCTTCAAGCCTACCGCGTAGTGGTAAAGGATCCGCGGATCGGAGTTCGTTTGTGCGGCTGCCTGCCGCAACAGCGGCATGCCGCGGCCGAAGTCTCCATTAGACACCAGGATCCAGCCGAGCGTGTCGGCGGTCTGGCCTCCCGGCGCCAGCGTGTAGGCTTTTTGCGCGAGGTCCGGGGCTCGTTTGTCGCCCTTCTGTTGATAGAGCCAGGCAAGGTTGTTCAGCGCCGTTGCGTCCTGCGGCTGCTTTGCCAGGATGGCTTGCAGGTGCTTCGAAGCATCGTCGAAATTGCGCGTCATGATTTCGAGATTGGCGAGTTGTTCCAACATCGCCATGTCGTCGGGGTGTTGGGTTGTCCAGTCGGTCAATGTCTTGACTGCTGCGTCGGTTTGGTTGTCACGCAGAAGTGCCGCGACAAGCCGTGTCACCAGCAATTGCGAGGGTGCGGCAGTCAGCGCGTCCTGATAGGCCTTTACAGCGTCGGCCGGCCGGTTTGCCGCCGCGTAGACATCGCCGGTGAGCGCGCGGGCTGCCGGGAAGTCGCGATCCTGGTCCTGAAGCTGCTTGGTGGTCGCCAGCGCGGCGTCAACGCCGCCCGCCTTCAGGTCCACCATGGCATAGTCCTGATAGAGCTGATAGTTGCGCGGATTGTTGGCCATGCCTTCCTTGATCAGGTTGCGCGCGCGCTCGTAATCTTTGTTTTGCACCAGCAAGGCTTCCAGTGCACGGCGCGCACCGAGCACGCTGGGGTCAATCTTGAGAATGGCTGCATAGGCGTCGCGCGCCTGATCCTTTTGGTCCGATGCCAGCAGCGCCGAGGCCTTCAGGTTCAGCAAATTTATGTTGGTGTCGGTGGTCTTGTCCTGGCCAAGCATGCTGAGCGCGTCGCCGGGCCGGCCGGCACGCACGTACAGGTCGCCCAGTGTTATCATCAGCTGGACATTCGCCGGCTGCGCCTTGTGGGCTTTTTCGAGCAGCGCGATCGCCTGTTCCGTGCGGTTGGTCTGCACATACTGGGCGGCAAGTACATTGAGTGCCGGCTGCGCCGCCGGGTCCTTCTCGAGCAAGCTGGTCAGGATGTTCTCGGCGTCGCCTGGCTTGCCTTGCATCGCCGCTATACGGGCGAGATTGATTTGCGACGGAGTGAAGTCGGGGTGCTTCGCCAGGACCTCGCGGAACTTGGCCTCGGCGCCGGCCAGGTCCAACTGGGCAAGCTTGAGCAGGCCTTCCAGGTTGCCGACGACAGGTGTGTCACCCTGCGCTGCACGCACCTGTTCGACAGCCGAGGCTGCCTTGCTGAGATCGCCGGTTGCCAGAGCCGCGAAGAACAATGCCTCGCCGACCTGCGGCGCGGTGGGGGCGAGCTGCAAGGTATGCTCGAGATCGCCCATCGCCGCGTTCGCCTGGCCAGCTCCCATGCGCGCACTCGCCAGGCGGGTCTGCAGCCCAACGTCATTGGGAGCGAGCGATTTGGCTTTCTGGAAAGCTTTGACCGAATCTTCCGATCGCCCGGTCGCGGCGTAGGCGCGTCCGAGCAGGTCGTAAGTTTCCGCATCGGCGTTACCGATGGCGACGATTTTGTTCAGGGTATCGGCAGCGAGATCGGGACGCCGATTGGCGAACTGCAGACGCGCCAACAGCTTGTAAGCCGCAAAGTCCTTATCATCGCGTGCCAAGGCGCGATTGACTGCCTGTTCAGCCTGCGCGTTCTGGCCAAGTTGCTCCTTTACGAAGGCCTGCAGGTAATAGGCGTGAGGAATGCGGCTGAGGAAGTTGCTCATTTTCTCCAAAGTCGCGTCGGCGGTTTTGAAATCCTTGCTCTCGACCTGAAGCACCGCCTGGAGATAGCTCGCCCGAAGATTGCCAGGCATGGCCTTTTGAACAGCGTCGATATCGGCCTTTGCCTTATCGAATTGCCTGGTTGCGATCAGCAGGCCGGCACGATCGAGCATAGCCTGCAGGTTGCCTGGCTGGTTGCTCAGCGCCTGGTCGAGCGTGGCGAGCGCACCGGGCAGATCGCCCTTCGCGCGCTGGATATCTGCCTTGGCGAGCAGTGCCTCGCTGGATTTCGGCTGAGCATTGAGCGCGCGATCGATCTTGCCCAAGGCGCCTGCGAGGTCGCCGTTGGTCGCCAGCATGCGCGCGCTGGCGAGCAGCGGCTCGACTGCGTTCGGCGCGGTTTCCTCGGCTTTGGCAAAGGTGGCCTTTGCATCATCGGTCTGGCCAAGCCCCTGTTGCGCATAGCCGCGAGACACCAGGATCGAGGCGTCGAGCACCGGATCTTTTCCGGTCGGCTGCAGTTCGTTGAGCAGATCCTTGAACTTGCGCTGTGACAGCATTGACTGCGCGAGCAACGGAATGGAGGCGCGAGGATCATAGCCGCGGTCGCGAGCCTCGCGGGCTTCGCGCTCGGCGGCAGTCGCGTCGCCTAGATCAAGGCTGACCCGGCCGAGCCAGTAATGCGCCTCACCGTTCTGTGGATCGGAGCGCACGGCATTGCGCAGATTGATCTGTGCGGTGCGCAGATCGCCCTTTTGGATGGCCGCGCGTGCATCGGCGAGCGCGTCGGCGTGAGCGAGCGTTGGCGTGGCGGACAGGGTAGCCAGCAGAAGCCAGACGGGGACGCGAGAGCGCATGCTTGTAACCTCACTCCATGTCGAGCCTGGCGTCCTCCGCATCGGCGCCTGCCTCAGCGGTTTTTCCAGGGTCTATTTCGATACCGTGAGCTTCCATCAGCCCGTAGAGGGTCGGCCGGCTGATGCCGAGCAGCTTGGCCGCAACCGACAACCTGCCGTTGGCGCGTGCTAGGGCGAGCTGCAACACCTCGTGCTCGGCGCGCAGGCGAGCGGCACGCAGGTCCAGTGGCACTGCCGCGTGCGCCGACGGTGCCAGTTCAAGATCGGCTGCGTCGATCATCCGTTTCTCGGTCATGACGACGGCGCGTTTCATGCGGTTCTCCAGCTCGCGGACATTGCCTGGCCACGAGTGGGCGGAGAGGGCCGCGGTCGCTGCTTCGGTGAAGCCACGAATGTTGCGGGCGAATTCGCGGTTGAAGCGATTGAGGAAGTAGTTGGCGAGCAGCAGGGCGTCACCATTGCGCTCACGCAGCGGTGGGATGCGCACCGTGACCGCATTCATGCGGTAGAACAGATCACTGCGAAACGAGCCTTCTGCGACGCGGTCCTCGAGGCTGGCATTGGTCGCGGAGACGATGCGGACGTCGACCTGGATACGCTGACGGCCGCCGATGCGCTCAACGATCTGGTCCTGCAGAAATCGCAGCAGCTTGACCTGCAGCGGATGTGGCAGATCGCCGATTTCATCAAGGAACAATGTGCCGCGATTGGCGCTTTCGATTTTCCCGATGGTCTGTTTCACCGCACCGGTGAAGGCGCCGCGTTCGTGGCCGAAAAGTTCGGATTCCAGCAGGTTCTCGGGGATCGCGCCGCAATTGATTGCGACAAAGGGATGTTTTGCGCGTGGCCCCAGGTCGTGCAGTGCCTGCGCAAGAGCTTCTTTGCCGGTGCCGCTTTCGCCGAGCAGCAACACGGCGACATGCGTGGCCGCGAGCTTCTCGACGTCGCGGCAGACCTTCAGCATCGCCTGATTGGCGGTGACGATACGCTCGATCGGCGAACGCGCTGGCATAGCGGAGAGGCGGTGGTTTTCGTCTTCCAGCCGGTGCAGATTGAGCGCGCGATCGATGATCGTGCGCAGTATGTCGAGTTCGACAGGCTTCTCGCAGAAGTCATAGGCGCCGAGGCTGATCGCTTTCAGCGCATTCTTGCGCTCGCCGTTGCCGGTGACGACGATGACCTTGGTTTCCGGCGCGATCTGCAGCACTTCCTCGAGTGTGGCAAGGCCTTCCGACACGCCGTCCGGATCCGGTGGCAGACCGAGATCCATGATGATGACGGGAGGACCTTCCTTCTGCACGATTGCGACGGCAGGCGGCCGCGCCGCTGCCATGACGACTTCGAACGCCGGAAAGGCCCAGCGATACTGCGAACGCAGGCCTTCGTCGTCTTCGACCACAAGCAGTTTTGGTTTGGCCGCCATGCCGGTTACGCGGTCAATGCGGGGGCATCGGGAACGGTAAGGCGCACCGCGGGCAACATCAGGCGCATGGTCGTGCCTCCAGGTTTGCGACTGAGTGCGAGAAGATCGCCACCCGCCGCACGGAGCAGTTCGCGCGCCTGATAGGCACCGATGCCATGGCCACCGCCTTTCGTGGTTGCGAAGGGTCTGAACAATTCGTCACGGATAAACTCAGGCGTCATGCCGGGCCCTTCGTCGACGATGTCCACCACGACGCTTAATGGCTCATGACGTAGCACCACGTGAACCGGGGTGAGGCCGGCGGATGCGTCCACAGCGTTGTTCAGAACGTGCTGGACGACGGCATCGAACGCTTCTGGATCAATTGCGACACCGGCATTATCGGCGTCGCTGGAAAGAGAGACCTCGACATTGCTGATCCGGCGCACCGCATCGATGATATCGTGAAGACGTTGCAACGGAGCGACAAGCGCATGGGTCCGTTCATGCTGGTCGACCTGAAGCCGGGTCAGCAGCCGGGAGATCTTGCCGACGGAGGCGCGGACGGTTGCCAGCATGTCACGCTGGAATTCCGGATTGTCGGCATGCACTTCAGCGTTGGCTAGCAGCATCGAAAGCTGACCGGACACGTTCTTTATGTCGTGGATGACGAAAGCAAAGCGTTGGCTGTACTCCCGCAATTGCTGCGTTTGTGACAGAACCTGCGCCGCCAGTTGCTCGGCGACCCTACTGGCCACCTCGCGTCCGATAATCCGTAGCAGATCGAATACCTCGCGGTCCAGCTTGAACTGGGCGCGCGAGCGCGCGAGCACGACAAAACCGATCAGCGTGCCACGGTGATTGAGCGGCACGGCGAGCCAGGTGCGGGCGAGCTCGCCCGCCCATTCCGGCACGGGAGGGGCTTTTTCGAGTTCCACGATGAAGTCGCCGTCGCGGAACTCGGCGACGATGGAATGTCCGGGCGGAATGGGCAGAGTGGCTGCCGGCATGTTCCATGAGCCGGCCCATTGGAAGACGACTTCATCCGGGGCGCGCACGAACAGCACGCCGGCGGGGCTGTCGACGACTTCGGCGGCGGCGCGGATGGCGCGGACCGGCAGGCTGGTATGCTCGGCCGGCGTGGTGAGCGTGTCGATGCAGCGCATCCACTCGCGCCGGTAGTCGTATCGGCGGGAGAAGAAATTATCGATGACAATGGAGCGCAGACGCGAGCGCGCCGAGCCGGATGTAACCAGGACAGCGATGACGAGGATGCCACCGAACAGCAGTGAAACTTCCGCGACGTAGCCCCACTCGGCACCGCCGCGGCGGAAGATCTCGCCAGTGGCCGCGAGGCCGAGCAGGAAGATGCCGCTGACGACCAGGGTTGCGGTGTGAAAGACGACGTTGCGAGAGACGTGGATATTGATGGCCCAACGGCGGTTCCGCGCGGCAGCGATCGCGATCAGGGGTGCCGCGAGAGCGGTGGCACTGGCGCGTCCGGCGAACAGCGGCGCGGAAATGCGATGGAACAGGGCGGCGTCGGCGTAGAGGACGAGATCGTAAAGCGACAGGCCGGCGAGGGCGACGCAGAGCAGGTTGATGTGCCAGCGCGCGTCCGCTGGCGTGTTGAAATACAGGTTCTCCAGCAGAAGTATGTTGCAGACGGCGAAGCCGAGCCGCACGGCGATGGCGAACGACCAGGGTGTGACCGTCGACTGGCTCGACAGCAGGTCGATCAACGGCAGCCCGCCGACCAGCAGAAGTGCGAGCAGCCCCATCGTGGTGAACGCCTGCCTGAGCTGGCGATGCATGGTGACGGAGCGGCGGTAGAGGTGGAGAATGAAACCGTACCACGCGGCGGCGCGGGCGATTTCGAGCCAGCTGGCCAGCCTTGCTAGGGGCAACTCGGCCACGGTGAGTGATACCGCGCCGGCCCATGCGGCGGTGACCAGGCAAGCGCCAGCCAGCCAGAGGCCGGTCCGGCTCCATGGGCGGCGCAACAGCAGGAGCGCGGTCAGCCCGAGGTACAGGATGGCGCAGCCGCCGTGCAACAATGCCAGGGCCGAAAGCGGCTGGCTCACGCGGCTAACCCGATGGGCGCCAGGGTCCGGCGGCCGTGCGGTGCGCCAGACTGTTCAGCGCGCGCCTTCACGAAACAGGATGACGCGGATGGTGGCCAGCAGGATCAGCACGTCGAGCACCAGACTGCGATTTTTCACGTAATACAGATCGTACGACAGTTTCTGGCGGGCATCCTCGACCGAGGCGCCGTATGGGAAGTTCACCTGTGCCCAGCCGGTGATGCCCGGCTTGACGTAGCTACGCTCGTGATAGAACGGGATGATGCGGGCGAGTTGCTCGACGAACTGCGGCCGTTCCGGACGCGGGCCGATCAGGCTCATTTCACCGAACAGCACGTTGATCAGCTGGGGCAGTTCATCAATCCGCATGGGCCGGATGAAGTTGCCGACGCGGGTGATGCGGGGATCCCGCTTTGCGGCCCACTGGACGCTGCCGCTGGCTTCAGCATCGATCGCCATGCTGCGGAACTTGAACAGGGTGAACGACTTGCCATGCAGGCCGACGCGGGTCTGGCGATAGAGGACCGGTCCCGGCGAATCGAGGTAGACCAGCAGCGCGGTCAGCAGCATCAGCGGCAGGGTCAGGAACAAGAGCGCGAGCGAGACCAATATGTCGAAGCCGCGCTTGAGCAGGTTGCTGAACGCGCCATTGGCGAAGCCGTCGGCGTAGAGCAGCCAGTCGGCCTGGAGATTCTCGAGATCGATGCGTCCCAGGTGCTGTTCGCAGAAGCTGGCTTCATTGAACACCGGCACGCCGCGCAGCTTGTAGTCGAGCAGCTTGTAGTCGAGCAGCTGGCTGACCGGCAGCGAGTCCGGCGCGGCGGTGTCCGGGTTGGCCACGACGATGCCCCAGATGCGCTGTTGGCGCAGGACATCCGCCGTGGGCAGATCGGCGGCCGCGGCGAGAGGCAGGATAGGCTCGAACAGCCGGCCACGGCCGGCGCCAGTCCACTGCCGGATCCGCGCGCTGCGGGTCACGTCGCCCAGGATGAGGATGCGGCGGACGAACCAGCGTTCGCGCATGAGGTGGAGGAAGACGAAGCGGCTGGCGGTCATGCAGACGAGCCAGGCGCACAGGGCCTTGGCGATGACGATGACGGTATGTCGGGACAAGCCGCCGATGTGGAGGCCGCCGGTGACCAGCAGCACGATCGGAAAGGCGAGCAGGCCGGCGACGGCGGTATTGATCAGGAGGCGGCGGCGCTCGATGCAGATTTCCGGCCGGTAAAGACCGATGGCGGCGGCTGTCATGAGGATGATGCCGGCCAGCAGACCGGCGAGGTTGGCGCTGTCGGCGAAGAAGCCGACGCCGACTATCTGCTCTGTCAGCTTTCCCGAGAAGGTCAACATGGCGTAGATGACGACGAACGTCAGAGCCAGCTCGCAGAGGCCAAGAAGGGCCATCTCAAGCGATACGAGGCGTCCCAGGACGCGAGTCATACTAAATTCCTCCCGGGAAGTGCCGCTAAAGGGTAGATCGGCTCTGCTGCCACGAGGGCAGTAGGGGGTTGCGACACGAGGCAAACACGACAGTTCTATACGCCATCCTGGCGCTCAGACATGCATCAGATGGCAATGCGTTGTCCACAAATTTAAATGACCGCCGCGCTTACCATAACGTTCCAGCATCTGATCCGTTGGGCTTCAAAGTTGAAACCAATACCGTTTATTCTCGCGATATCGTGAGTAATATGATACAGCGCAGCGAGATGGCGTATTCTGGTACCCACCCTGCAACTATAGCGTGTAGTTTCGTGTGCCGATTCGTGGCTCGCTCGATTGCTTGACGGGGGGCTGGGGTGGTAATGTGGCATCACAAGCTGGAGAGCGGCCGCCAGGTTCAAAATGGAGCTTGCGGTTACCGGAGCGAGGCGCGTAGCTCAGTGGCAGAGCGCTGCCGTCACATGGCAGAGGAGGGGGTTCGAATCCTTCCGCGCCTACCAAGCCGGCCGGTTCCTAAGGGCTGACAATTGGGAGACGTCGTGATTTTTCGTATGCGGGCTACCCTTGCTGTCGGCGGGCTGTTGTCGGCACTTTTCGTCACTTCTTGTGCGCCAAACACCGTGGTGCCACCGGCCGCAGCCGGGGCAGAGAAGGGTGCGGTCATCCCGAGCGATCAGTATGTGATCGGTTCGGGCGATCAGCTCAGCGTGTTTGTCTACCACAATCCCGATCTGAGCGAGCAGTCGGTGTCGGTGCGGCCTGACGGCCGGATATCGGTGCCGTTGATCGAGGACATCATGGCGGCGGGCAAGACCCCGACGCAGCTGTCGCGCGATCTGGAGGCGCGGCTGAAGAAATACGTCCAGGATCCGAACGTGACCGTGATCGTTCGCTCCTTCATCGGTCCGTTCAGCCGGCAGATCAAGGTGATCGGCGAGGCGACGGAGCCAGCCGCGATACCGTACCGCGATCATATGACGTTGCTGGACGTCATGATCGCCACCAAAGGGTTGACGAAGTACGCCGCGGGCAACCGGGCTGAAATCGTCCGGCGCGATCCGGACGGTACGCAGACGGTGATCAAGGTCAGGTTGGACAACCTGATCAAGGACGGCGACATCGGCCAGAACGTGGAAATGCAGCCCGGCGACACGCTTATTATTCCGCAATCCTGGTTCTGAGGGCGTCGGCTTCGATGGAATCTATTCGACTTCTGATTGGGCAATATCTGCGGGCGGCGTGGCGCCGCCGTTGGATCGGTGTGACGCTGGCCTGGCTGGTGTGCGGCCTGGGCTGGATCGGCGTGTATCTGGTGCCCAACCAGTTCGAGTCCAGCGCCCGGCTTTACGTGGATGCGGATGCCATCCTGACGCCACTGCTGCACGGGCTGGCGGCGGAACTCAGCGCCAGTCGGTCAGCTCGAGACCCTGCAGCGCACGCTGCTGAGCCGGCCCAACCTGGAAAAGCTGATCTCCAAGACGGAACTCGATCTGTCCATCAACGGACCGTCGGACAGGGAGCGGCTGATCCAGACCCTGGCGACGTCCATCCAGGTCAAGCCGCAAACCAAGAATCTGTTCACCATCACCTACGACAACCGGAACCCGAAACTCGCGCGCGACGTGGTGCAGACGCTGTTGACGATTTTTGTCGAGAGCGCCACCGGCACGAACCGGACCGACATGGAGAATGCGCGACGGTTCCTGGAGCACCAGATATCGTCGTACGAACAGCAGCTGCGGGCCGCGGAAAAGCGCCGCGCCGACTTCCGATCGAAGTATTCAGATATGCTGCCGAGTGGCGGCAGCGCCGATAAGACCGATGCCTCCACCGCGGAGACCGCGCGAGCCTCGGTGCGAGATCTCGATGGCAAATTGCAGGATGCCATCATCAAGCGGGACATGCTGAGCAAGGAACTGGTGAACACGCCTGCGATGCTGACGACTGAGACCGCACCAAAGAGCGGCGGCCGCGGCGGCAAGTCGAAATTGCAAGAGGCGCAGGAGCAGCTGAAGATGCTGATGCTGAAGGACACCGAGCAGCATCCCGACGTCATCTCGCAGAAGAAGCTCATCGAATCGCTCAGGTCATCGCCGGAAGGTTCGGCGCCGGCCAATGGGAATGCAGCGCCGCAGGCGGCGACAGAGGCGGTGAACCGGTCGACTCCGAACCCGGTCTACGAGCATCTGAAGGTATCGCTGGTCGATGCGGATACCATGGTAAGCTCGCTGCAGCGCCAGAAGATGGCGGCCGTGGAATTGGCCGCGCGGTTGGAGAAGGTGCAGCGCGAGCAACCGGGTCTGATGGCCGAATACCAGAACATGGACCGCGACTACGGCGTGTTGCGGAAGAACTACGAGGAACTGTTGGGCAGGCTGCAGTCAGCCAACCTGGCGCAGGCGGCGGACACGCAGGCTGACAAGGTCAAGCTGCAGGTTGTCGACCCGCCCGAGATACCCCGTCTGCCGGCATCGCCCAATCGACTCCTGCTGGTGTCCGCGGTGCTTGCCGCTGGGCTTGGCGTGGGACTGATGGTGCCAATCCTGCTGGGTCAACTGGATCGCTCGTTTGCCAGCATCGAGGATCTACGCAGCCTTGGGTTGCCCGTGCTGGGAGGGATTTCGATCCTCGGCGTCGCACCGTTCATGCACCGGCTGATGGTGGGCCTGCGGTTCGGTGCCGCGGTCGCTGTGCTTGTCGTGGTCTACGGAGGTTTGATGTTGCATATATTGCGTTCGGCGGCGCTGATCTGAATGCTCGCACCAAGATCATCGCATCTCGTCGAACGGGCCGCTGAGCGGCTGCGCCAGTCCGGCGTGCTCGAGGACTCCGCTGCGCACCTGCTGGAGCCTGGCCACGGCGGGGGCTCGACGGTTCTGCCGCCCCGCCAGCCCGATCCGGTGCCGCCCCCCGCGGGCCTGGACTCATTGCCGGCGAACATGCTGGCGCCTGAGCCCCTGGCCCCGGCAATGCTGGACCAAGGAAGCGGCGTGCCGAGCCGTGCGCCCGCATCGCGGAGCGGGGTCGTCCTGGATATGGCGAGCCTGGAACGCGCCGGGCTGCTTGACTGGACGCACGGGCGGACCCGGATTTCCGAGGAATTCCGTCTGGCGCAACGGCAGATCCTGCGGACCGCCTTCGCCCAGACCGCTGACCCAGGACTGTCGAATTTGGTGATGGTGACCAGCGCGCGGCCGGGCGAGGGCAAGAGCTTCACGTCGTTGAATCTCTCTTGCAGCGTGGCGCTGCAGGGTGATCATCGCGTGCTGCTGGTCGACAGTGATTCAAAGCGGGACTCGCTCTGTCACGCGCTCGGTCTGGGGGACGCCCGCGGCATTCTCGATCTTGTGGCAGACCCGAAGCTCGACCCGGCCGACGTCATCCTGCAAACCGAGATCGACAATTTCTCGGTGCTGCCGGTTGGGCAGGAGCGCGGACGCAGCTCCGAGCTGTTCGCCAGCCGCGAGATGACGCAATTGATCCAACGGCTGGCTCGGCGGTATTCGGACCGGCTGCTGATCCTCGATGCCGCGCCATGCCTTTCGACCAGCGATCCGGCCGCTCTCGCGCCGGTGGTCGGTCAGATCCTGTTCGTGGTGGAAGCCGAGCGCACCCAGCGCGATGAAATCGAGGCTTCGCTGGACCTGGTCCAGGCATGTCCCCAGATTATGATGTTGCTCAACAAAGTTCAGATCTCGACCCGCTATACATTTGGAGCGTATTCAAACTACTACTCGTCGTGAGTTTGGCCGCCGGAGCGGGGTAGGGGTTGATGGGTGTCGCAACTGTCCCGCTTGGCACTGCCCTTCGTCTGATCCTCGCCGCTGCCGCTGGCTGCAAGCTGCTGTCATCGGCGGCCTTGGCCTTCCCGGCCACCGACGCGGATAACCCTTCGGTTTTCAGCAATCCGCCCGAGCCGGCGGAGTCGGATCTGCGGCATCAGCTGCAACTGCAGTCAGGGTTCGGTGCGGCCGCCTCGGGAGGCGGCTGGACCTTCACGCCCCGCATCATGGGCGAGGAGTTCTATACCGACAACGTGCTGCAGTCGCCGACAGATCGGCGCTGGGACATGGTCACGCTGGTGACGCCGGGCATTACGATTTACGGCGATCTGCCAAACACCCAGGTGCGGCTCTCGTATGCGCCGCAGTTCCGTCTGGATGCGACGACGCCGCAAGAAAACAGCGTCACGCAGCAACTGATCGGCACGGGGCAGTTCACCATCGTACCGGACGCCTTCTATGTGGACGCCCGGGCATTCGCCGGGGCGGCACCGGCGTTCGGTGGCTTCAATGGCTTTGGGACCAGCCTGACGCCGCAGTTCGGGACGCCGGGGCAGTCGCTGGGCCTGGAGGGTCTGTCGAAGCAGAACCGGACGCAGAACAGCAGCTTCTCGCTGACCCCGTACTATCTGCATCGATTCGGCGACGCCGGCACCGTGAAGGTCGGCTACGAGTTGAACGCGACCAGCATCAGTCCGAACGACAGTATCGTCCCGTTGCCGTTTCCGGTCGGTGCCAGCAGTCAGCACAGCCTGACCAACCAGGTGGTGGCGCAATACGAGACGGGGGAATCGTTCGCCCCGTTCCGTGACCTGATCAGTGGCAGCGCGCTGGCAGGTTCGGGAACCGGCGTGTCGAACAATTCACGCGAGTATATTGCCAAGAACCAGCTCGGTTATGCCGTCAACCGCGAGTTGAGAGTCTATGGTGAGGTAGGGTACGAAAACCTGCAGTTCGGTGGCGTTCCTGTCACCAAGATCGATGATGCGATTTGGGGCGTCGGGTTCCAGTGGCAGCCCAATGCGGACAGCAGCATCACGTTAGGGTACGGGCATGATCGCGGCACGACGGGCGTGCAGTTCGCCGGTTATTACTCGATCACCCCGCGCACCCGCATCAGCGCCCGATATACGACGGGTGTGCAAACCGATCTGCAGCAGTTGCAGGGGCAGCTCGATCTCGCGGCACTCGACCAGAACGGCAATGCGGTGGATGCACAGACCGGTGCGCCATTGTTCCCCGGCAATAATGGGCTCGGTTCGCAATCGGGGCTGTTCCGCGCGAAGACGCTGAGCGCATCGGCGAGTTCCGTGCTCGACCGCGACATATTCACCGCGACGGCGTCGTGGACGCAGAACACGACACTTGCCGCCGCAACGCCCACGGCGAATGTCATATTCAACCCGGTGACGCCGTCGGTTGGTTCCACGAGCGAGGGGGTGACCGGCATCGTCACCTGGATCCATCAGATCAATGATTCACTGAGCGTCAATGCGAGCGGGTCGTATGGACTGAACAGTGTTGAGGGCGGTGTGTCGGGTGGCAGCACCGGCAAGCTGACATCGTTCGGTGTCGCTGTAGGAATGCAGTATCTATTGAGTTAGAACTCTGACAACATTTGTACGGTATACATATTTCGCGCGGTTGTCCGACCGGCCGGATCAGTCCATCTACCAAAACCTGTTCCTTGTCGGCATCAACAAACAGTTTTGAAGCAGAGACGTGTACGAGAAATTCTACAATCTGACTGGGATACCCTTCCAGCTTACGCCGGACAATCGCTTCTTCTTCGGATCGAGCGGACACAGCCGGGCGATCTCGCATCTGGTGTATGGCCTGGCGCAGGAGGAAGGGTTCATCGTCATCACCGGCGAAGTCGGTGCCGGTAAAACCACACTGGTGGAGCATCTCTGGTCAGAGCTTGACCGGCATAGCTATGTCATGGCGCGCATCGTCACGACACGGGTCTCCGGCGATGAACTGCTGCGTCTGGCGGTTGCGAATTTCGGTGTTCCCGACGATGGCGGCGCGGACAAGGCGACCCTGTTGCGGCGCTTCGAGAAGATGGCGCGTGAGCAGCGGGCGGCCGGTCGGCGATGCCTGCTGGTCGTGGACGAAGTGCAGAACCTGCAAATGGCTGCATTGGAAGAGCTGCGGATGCTGTCCAACATCACGGTGGACGGGCGCGCCTCGGTGCAGACGATATTGCTGGGTCAGCCGCAGTTCCGTGCGACCCTCGCAAATCCTGATCTCGAGCAGCTCCGCCAGCGCATTCTGGCGTCCTATCATCTTGGCCCGATGACCGATGCCGAGACGCGCGCGTATATCGAGCATCGGCTGAAACGGGTCGGCTGGAATGGCGATCCGGCCTGGGAAGACGCAGCATTCAGCTACGTGTACCGCTTCACCGAAGGCATCCCGCGGCGGATCAACACGCTATGTTCGCGTGTCCTGCTGTATGGCGCGATCGAGGAGACGCACGCGATCACCGGGCCGATCGTGGAGAATACGGCAAACGAGCTGGATCACGATCTTGGAGGCGGCCTGGCGGCGCCGCATGCGGTGGACGTCGCGCTGTCAGTTGCGGCGATGCCCGCCGCACCCGGCAATGACGTGATGATGCGGCGCATCGAGGCGCTGGAGGCGATGACGGCGAAGCAGGATCGCGTATTTCGCCGGGTGCTCGATCTACTCAGTGCGGTGGCGGATCGATGACGCCGCCGCTGCGTAATGCAATGACGGTCGATGTCGAGGATTGGTTTCAGGTGCAGGCTTTCGCTGGCTGCATCGACCGGAGTTCGTGGGACACGCTTGCGTCGCGGGTTGAGAGCAACGTCGATCGCATCCTGGAGCAGTTTGCCGGTGCTGGGGTGCATGCGACTTTTTTCACGCTTGGCTGGGTCGCGGAGCGGCATAAGACGATGGTTCGCCGGATCGTTGCGGCGGGTCACGAACTGGCCAGTCATGGATACGAGCACGTGCGTGCCGATACCCAGGAGCCGGCGCAATTCCGCGCCGACGTCACGCGCACGCGGCACGTGCTGGAAGATATCGGTGGCGTGCCGGTGTGCGGCTATCGCGCGGCCACGTTTTCGATCGGCGCACGCAATCAATGGGCGTTCAGTGAGCTTGAGGAGGCGGGCTACACCTATAGCTCGAGCATCAATCCCATCAGTCACGATCTGTACGGCATGCCGGATGCGCCACGCGAACCGTTCCGACCTGCCGGTGGGGAACTGTGGGAGTATCCGATGACCACCGTGCGCGCGCTTGGCCGCAACTGGCCGTGTTCGGGTGGCGGGTTTTTCCGATTGCTGCCGTACACGGCGTTCCGGTTGGGTCTCAACATGGTCAACCGGGGCGATGAGCGGCCGGGTATATTTTACTTCCACCCATGGGAAATCGATCCCGGGCAACCACGGGTCGCCGATTGCGGCTGGAAATCGCGCTTCCGGCACTACACAAACCTCTCGCGCATGGCGGGCAAGCTTGACCGGCTGCTGCGGGATTTCGCCTGGGACAGGATGGACCGCGTATATGCGACCGGAGTCCCGGGCGCGACGGCCAGCGCCGACACCAAACATCCCGCGCTGACCGTCTGACCGGTGCGCGCGTCCATGGCAAAGCAATATCGGACGGCACTCGCCGCATCATGAGCGTTCGTCTGACCCCGCTGACGGAGGCCAACGCGACGGCCTGGGACCGGTTCGTTGCCGCGCACGCCGGCGGCAGCTTCTTTCACCTGGCGGGCTGGGCACGGGTGATAACGGCGGCATTCAGCCATCCGTGCCACTACACTTTGGCCGAACGCGACGGCGCAATCGTCGGCGTATTGCCGCTGGCCCAGGTGCGGACCAGGCTGTTCGGCAACACACTGATATCGACACCGTTCTGCGTCTACGGCGGGCCGCTGGCGGTCGACAGCGAGGCGGCAGCGGCGCTGGAAGCGCATGCCGAGACATTGCGCGGCAAGCTCAACGCTTCCGCGGTCGAACTGCGAGAGCGCTGTGAGGGCGACAGTGACTGGTCGGTGCGTCCTGATCTTTACGTGACATTCCGGCGGCCGATCACCGGCGACGACGACAAGAACCTGAAGGCGATCCCGCGCAAGCAGCGCGCCATGGTGCGCAAGGGCATCCAGAATGGGCTTACTTCGGTTTGTGATCGCGATGTTTCGGTATTGCACCGCATTTATGCCGAGAGCGTGCGCAATCTGGGAACGCCAGTATTCTCCCGTCGTTATTTTCGAATTCTAAGCGAGACATTCGCGGATTGCAGTGATATTGTTACCGTACTGGACGATGGCCGGCCGATAGCCTCGGTCATGAACTTCTACTTCCGTGATGAGGTGCTGCCATATTATGGTGGGGGCACGTCGCAGGCGCGGCAGAGGGCTGGAAACGACTTCATGTATTGGGAAGTGATGCGCCGGGCCGCGGCACGCGGTTATCGTCTGTTCGACTTCGGGCGCAGCAAACTGGGCACCGGGGCGTTTGCGTTCAAGCATAACTGGGGGTTCGAGCCGGAGCGGTTGCACTATCGTTATCGTCTGGCGCCCGGAGCAGAGATACCGGACCACAATCCGATGAACCCGAAGTACCGCCTTTTCATTGCCGCCTGGAAGCGTTTGCCGCTGCCGGTGGCAAATCTGCTGGGTCCTCCGATCGTGCGGGGATTGGGCTGAGCAGATGCGCGATCTGCTGTTCCTGGCGCATCGCATTCCGTATCCGCCTGACAAGGGCGACAAGATCCGTGCGTGGAATGTGTTCCGTCATCTTGCGCGCACCCATCGCATTCATCTGGGTTGCTTCATCGACGACCCGGCTGACCACCAGCATGTCGCGGCGCTGCGTTCGCACTGCGTGGATGTCATGTGTCTGCCGATCGACAAGCGGACGCAGCGTCTGAAGGCGTTGCTGCGGCTGCGCAGTGGGCAGCCACTATCGCTCGGTTACTTTCACGATCGGCGGCTGCAGCGCTGGGTCGATGGCAAGCTGTCCGACGGCAGGATCGAGAATGTCTATGTGTTCTCTTCCGGAATGGCGAAATATGTGATGCATGCGCATGGTGTGCGTCGCGTGCTCGACATGGTCGATGTCGACTCGGAGAAGTGGACCGCCTATGCGGCCACTGCACGTTTTCCGTCGCGTGCGATTTGGGCGCGCGAGGGTCGTACGTTGCTTGCCTTCGAGCGCCGCGCTGCCGCGCATTTCGATCACAGCCTGTTCGTGTCGGAACATGAATGGCAACGTTTCGTTACGCTTGCTCCGGAAGCTGTACGGCAGACGAGCTGGGTGTCGAACGGTGTGGATTTCGAATACTTTTCGCCGGCGCACCGTTTCGAAGCGCCGTTCGCCGGCAACGGTGCGGACCTCGTGTTCACGGGACGCATGGATTACTGGCCGAACATCGATGCCATGCAATGGTTCGCGCGAGAGGTCTTGCCGGTCGTGCGTCGCGTCGTGCCTGCGGCGCGGCTGTGGATCGTTGGTGCTGCGCCGACCGGCGATGTGAGCGCGCTTGGATCGCTGCCCGGTGTCCAGGTGACCGGGCGCGTGCCGGACACCAGGCCCTGGCTCGCGGCCGCCGATGCTGTTGTGGCGCCGCTGCGGATAGCGCGTGGCATCCAGAACAAAATGTTGGAAGCTATGGCGATGGCCCGGCCGGTGATTGCCTCGATGGAGGCCTTTGAAGGTGTGCAGGCTGTACCGGGCCGCGACGTCCTGTTGGCCAATGGCGTGGAAGAAATGGCGCAGATGATCGTTGAGGTGATTCGCGGCCAACATCCGAATATGGGTGAAGCTGCCCGGCGGGCTGTCGAAGCCTCGCACCAATGGTCAATGACACTGCGGCCGCTCGATCGACTGTTTGGTCAGCAAGCTGAAGCGGTGGTGCGCGAGCCGGCTGGTTCGGATCTCCCGGCATGAATGTTCGTACCCTCACCTCGGTCGGGCTGAGCGACGCCAGGAGAAATGGCGCGGCGATTGCGGTCGGAGCTGGCCTGCTGGTGCTGGGCCTGCTATTCCACAGCGAGGTTACCGCCGCATATTATGTTTGGTCCACCTCGACCGCGTACAACCACTGCTTTCTGGTGATCCCGATAGTCCTGTACTTGCTGTGGGATCGGCGAAGCACTCTGAACGACGCTGTCGCGAAGCCGATGCCGATTGCAGCGCTCGCCGGCATACCGCTGGCGCTGGCGTGGCTGGTCGCGGAACGCCTCGGCGTCATGGAAGGGCGGCAGCTCGTCGCGATGACGTTTGTCGAACTGCTGTTCTTTGTGGTGCTTGGACCGCTGTTGTGACTGGCGGCTTTGCGGTCCGCTGCTCTACCTGTATTTCCTGGTGCCATTCGGCGCATTCCTGACCCCCAAGTTGCAGGACATCACGACCGTTTTCGTGGACCATGGACTGCGGATCCTGCACATCCCTGCCTACATCACCGGCTACACGATCGAGATTCCCGAAGGCACGTTCATGATCGCGGAAGCCTGCGCCGGATTGCGCTTCCTGATCGCCGCTATCGCCTTTGGCTGCCTTTACTCACTGGTGATGTACCGCACCGCATTGAAGCGGACGATATTCATTCTGGTGTCCATCACTGTGCCGATCGCGGCCAACGGCATTCGTGCCTTGGGCATCGTCGCAGGCGGCCATTACCTCGGCAGCGCGCAGGCGGTGGAAGCCGATCACATCATCTACGGCTGGGTCTTCTTCTCGATCGTGATCGTGATCCTGACCGTGCTCGGTCTGCCATTCCGCGAGGATCATGCAGAACCGGCGGTGCAAGGTCCGACCGAGCCACCCCGCGGCGGCAACTATCTGCGGCCTGCGATGCTTGCTACTGCTGCCATCATCGTGGTTGCGGCGATTGGGCCCGCGGTTGCGGCGCGCTTCGATAGCTCGGCCGTGGTCGACATGACGTCCAACATGCCGACGCTGGTGCCGGCCGCCGGCTGCCAGATCGTGCCGGGGCAGCTGACTGACGGGCTCGATACACCTGGTCGCGTCATCGTCCAGCACTTCAACTGTGGCCACGGCGTCCTGACTCTGATGATCGAGGTATTTTCACCCCGGAGCACTGCCAACCGCATGCTCAATGAGCAGCGCCGTTTGACGGAGATCGAGGGGGCAGAGGACGTGCAGTCGACGTCGCTGAACGTGCCGGGTGCTCCGGCAGGCGCATGGCGTATGGTGGAACGAACCTCTCCGGCGCGGATCGCGGCAACGAGCCTGTGGATTGAGGGGCAAACGGCACGCTTGGGTCTTGCGGGCAGGGCCGAGCAGGCCTGGCGCAGCATAGTAGGTTCGCGCCTCTCACCAATCCTGGTCGTGGTGCGTCCTGAAATCGGCGGCAACGCCGAGCCCGGGCCAGCCTGGCTGGCTCAGGGCCGCGCCAGTATCGCCGCGTTTCTTGGATCACAGCCGGCATTGGCGGACCTGATCACGCGGCTAAGCAATTCGGCACCCGTCAAGGGTTGACGGTTCCTGGTCCGACCAGTGGTGTGACGTCTCCTTGCAGGTGGTTCCCGGACAACACGGCCGGCGTCAGAGTGCGATTGTGAACGAAGGCCGTCGGCTTTTGCATGTCGTTGGTGAAGCTGTTGCCGCGTACAACCAGCGAAGTGCTGGGATGGGTGACTTTTTCGAACCCGATGGCGATCGCTGTGTCATCGTTCTCGCTATGCGGCCCCTTTTCGAACCGGTTGCCCCGGATGAGCAGGTTGCCGCCGTTGGGAACGTCGACCAGGTAACTGGAATTGCCATTCGGCCCATCGGAAATGTCATTGCCGACAAGCACGGTGTTCAGCGCGCGCGATTTGATGTGATGCCCGACATGCTGATCGATGAACCGGGACCGCTCGACCTCGAGTTTGTCGACAGCATTGATATAGATGCCGTGGGCACACTGTGGCTGACATTTGCCGTTGCCGCGGAATTCGCTGTCACTGATGCGGACTGTGCTGCCAGGCACGGTATTGCCAAGGATGCCGTTCTCGTTGTCGATGAAGCGGCTGTGCTCGACGATCAGATTGCGACCCTCGGCACGGATACCCGCGCCGTTGTGGTCGGCGACCTCGGCGTGCTCGAAGGCCAGGTTCCGCACCGTGACGTCGTTGCCGTCGATTACAAAGATCGCTTTGCCCGCGCAACTCTTGTTGGCGATCACCGCACCGTTGCCGATGCCCTCGATGGTGAGCCGGTTGGCGCGCCAGACCGCGCAGTCGGTGTACTCACCGGGCGCGATGCGGATCGTATCGCCTTGCCTGGCAACCGCTGCGGCCTGGCTCGGCAAATTGTACTGCTGCGCCGGTCCCACGTTCAGCACCCGTGCGTCGCTCGGGCCGTTCGCACAGCCGGTCAGCAACGCCGCGAGGCCACACGCCGCAAGCCACTGTCTGTTCATGGACCTCACCACGCCGTATCGAAGGCCGCGCGCGTTTACACTGGATGCGGCATGACGGCAAAACTTGGAGCGACCAATTAATGCGGCGTGTTGCACTTGTCGGTGCCGGCTACATTGCCCGGGTGCATGCCGAGGCGCTGCAAACGATATCCGATGCGCGGGTGGCTGTGGTGGTCGATCCGAATCGCGGCGCTGCAGACAGCCTGGCACGGTTTTGTGGTGGTGCAACCACTTTCGGGTCGATCGACGAAGCCATCACCGCCGACGCATTCGATTGCGCTCACATCCTAGTGCCGCCGAACATCCACGCCCGTGCGGCGCTGCCGGTGTTGCGGGCCGGCAAGCCGGTTCTGCTGGAAAAGCCGATGGCCGAGCGCAGCGAGGACTGCGCCGAGTTGCTGGCCGCTGCGCAACAGAGCGGCGCATCGCTCGGTGTCAACCAGAACTTTCTGTGCCACCCGGCATTCGCACGCCTGCAGCGCATGGTGGAAGCCGCGAACACTGGGACGCCCCAGTCATGTCAGCTGCATCTACAACGTGCCGCTGCGTCAATTGGCTGCCCGGCAGTTCGGCCACTGGATGTTTCAGGCGCCGGTCAACATCCTGCTCGAGCAGGCGGTGCATCCACTGTCGCAGATCGCCGCGATCGCGGGTCCAATCGGAGATGTGAGCGTGCAGTCAGGGGCGGCGGTCGAGCTCGCCCCTGGCGTGCCGTTCCATGCAACGCTCGACGCATCGATGGCCTGCGAGAGGCTGCCGGCGCAACTGCGGTTTGCTGTCGGGCAGTCATTCCCGTTCTGGCAGGTCACTGTTGTCTGTGACGATGGCGTTGTTGTAGCCGACATCCTGGCGAACCGGTTGTTCAGTTTCCGCCGTACGCGTTGGCTGGAGGCGGTGGATGGGCTGGTGTCAGCCGGACGTACCGCAGGCGCGGTGTTCACCGAGGGCTTTCGCAACACCGCGGCCTATGCCGCTGCCACGTTGAAACTGGCGAAGCGAAACGATGCGTTCTTCCAGAGCATGCGAAACAGCATCGCGGGGTTTCATAATGCATTGACTGCGGGGCGGCCTCCGCCGATCGACGGTCCGTTCGGTGCGATGCTGGTGGGGTCGTGCGAGCGCATCGCACGCGCTGCATTCGGCACTCCGTCCGTTCTTACCGCACCGGCGGTCCGGAGCTCTGTGGGTGCAGCACCTGACGTCGCTGTGCTCGGAGGCACCGGCTTCATCGGCACGCACGTGGTGAAGCGCCTGTTGGAAAATGATATGCGCGTCTCGGTGATGGCGCGTTCGGTCCGCAACCTGCCGGCGCCGTTCGGCGATGACAGAGTGGCACTGCATGCCGGCGATCTGCGTAACAAAGAGGCTGTCGAATCCGCAATCGGCGACGCACCGATTGTCGTCAATCTGGCGCATGGGGGTGGCGGCGCTTCGTGGGTGGAGGTGCGCGACGCCATGCTCGGTGGCGCTGAAACGGTCGCCGGTGTTTGTCTGGCGCGCGGTGTGCGGCGGCTGATTTACATTGGTTCAATCGCAGCACTCTATCTCGGTCCGCAGAGTCAACCGGTCACCGGGACCACGCCGCCCGATCCGCAGGCGGAACAACGTGCGGACTATGCGCGAGCCAAGGCGATGACCGATTTCAGATTGCTCGCGATGTACGCCGCCGATGGGCTGCCAGTCTGCATCCTGCGGCCAGGACTTGTGGTTGGCGAGGGCGGCTTGCCGTTCCACTCCGGGCTCGGGTTTTTCAACAACGAGCAGGTACTGCATCGGTTGGAATACCGGCCGCAATCCGTTGCCGTTCGTACTGGTGGAGGATGTTGCAGACGCGATCGTTCTGGCATGCCATGCCGAAGGGGTCGAGGGCCGCTGCTATAACCTGGTCGGCGATGTGCGCCTGACGGCTCGCGAATACATCGCGGATCTAGGGAATGCGATGCAACGGCCGCTGCATTTTCATCCGCAACGGGTCGATGCGCTGTGGTTGCAGGAATACGGCAAATACCTGATCAAGCGGGCAACCGGCCGCGCCGGACCGCCGCCGAGCCGGCGCGACTTTCTGTCGCGTGGGCTTGGCGCGACTTTCGATTGCGGTGATGCGAAACGCGACCTTGGATGGTCACCGGTCGCTGATCCGGTGAAATTCCGCGAGCGTGCAATTCTGGTCCACGCGGGCTGACCGATGCCGGTCGGCCGGCCATCGCTGCTGCACGTATTCGCCACGTTCGCCGTTGGTGGGCCGCAGATCCGCTTTGCCACGATCGCCAACAGCTGCGGCGATGGTTTCCGCCACACCGTAGTGGCGATGGATGGGAACTATGCCTGCGCGGGTCGTCTCGACCGGGGACTGGACCTGCGCTGCGAGGCGATCGACGCACCGAAGCAGGCAACCTTCGGCAACATCCGGCGCTTTCGCGGGTTGATCCGTCAATTCTCGCCGGACCTGCTGGTGACCTACAACTGGGGATCGATCGAGTGGGCGATGGCCAATCTGCCTCGCCTGGTTCGTCACATCCACATCGAGGATGGGTTCGGACCCGAGGAACGCGACGCGCAGATCAGGCGCCGCGTGCTGACAAGGCGCTTGGTGTTGGCGCGCAGCACGGTGGTGCTGCCATCGCGCACGCTTTGGCACATCGCCACCGAGACATGGAAGCTGTCGCCGCGCAGGGTGTCCTATGTACCGAACGGCGTTGATCTGCATCGCTTCGCGCCGATCGATCATGCGCCGGAACGCGAACCTGTCTTTGGCACAGTGGCGGCGTTGCGGCGGGAGAAGAACTTGCCGCGCCTGCTGCGGGCGTTCCATCGCGTCGTTGCAGCGATGCCGGCGCGTCTGGTGATTGCCGGCAGCGGGGCCGAGCGCGAGGGGCTGGAACAGTTGGCGGCCGAGCTCGGGATCGCGGATCGCGTTGCATTTCCCGGTCACGTCGATGATCCGGCTCCATTGTATCGCGACTTCGACATTTTCGCTCTGTCATCCGACACCGAGCAGATGCCGCTATCGATCGTCGAAGCGATGGCATCGGGCCTGCCCGTCGCGGCGACAGACGTGGGCGATGTCGCCGCCGTGCTGGCCGAGGACAATCGTCCGTTTGTCACGCTGAGGGATGACGTTGCATTGGCGGATGCCATGCTGGCGTTGGCGCGCGATCCGGCAAAACGCGTCCAGGTTGGCGCGGCGAATCGGGCAAAGGCGGAATCCGCGTTCGATCAGGACCGCATGGTTGCGACCTATCGGGCGTTGTTCGAGGGCACAGCGAACTGATCGCCTACGCTGGCGGCAGCCTCTCGCGGCTTCGCGCGCCTACCTCTCGCACTGCGTGGGCGAGGCTTACGACGCGTTCGGCATTGCCGCGCCAGGTGTAGTCGCGCTGCTCGATCTCGGTACGCGCGGCCGCACCCAATCGCGCGCGCAACGCCGGATCTGCCGCGAGCGTGACGATAGCGCGCCACATCGCGTCAGGCGCGGCAGGATCGAACAACAGTGCTGTTGTTCCGTCGGTCAGCACCTCGCGGATGTTCGGTTGATCAGGCGCCGCGATCGCCTTGCCAGCGGCCATGTACTCGAACAGCTTCAATGGCGAGGCGTAGGCAACGACGCGCGGCTGCAATGCGATGTCGAAGCCGGCGACGATACCCGGTATTGCATCATGCGCGGCGAGACCGGTGAAGCGTACACGATGCTCGATGCCGAGTGACTTTGCCTGCTCGCGCAATGCGGGAAGGGCGGGACCATCACCAACGACAACAAGCTCAAGCTTGGTTGCCGTATCGGCTGCCATCGCGGCGATCACGGTATCCAGGCCGTGCCAGTCGCGCACGAAGCCTACGAAGCCCAGCACGACAGGATCCGGCGCATTGGGCCGGGGCGGCAATGCAACGAAGCGCGTAGGATCGATGCCGTTCGGCACGACTTCGGTGCGCTCGTTTGGCACACCAGCGTCCACCACCATGTCGCGCAACACGCCGGTAACAGCCAGTACCCGGTCGGATGAACGCCAGACGAAACGTTCTGCCCAGCGCGCCAAGCCCGGCAGGCCCAGTCCTCCGTGACGGGCGCGTTCGTCGACGAGCGGTGCGTTGACTTCCATGAACAGCGGCACGCCTTTGCGGCGAGACACCAAAGTACCGGCCAGATGGTATAGGTTGTAGCGCTCATAGATCAGGTCTGGGCGCAGACGGCGATAGGCCAGACGCAAGCGCCACCACGCCGCTATGTTGTAGAACAGCTCCGCGAGCTCACCGACTGCACGCGGCAGGCGCGATCGGATCGCCGCCACCAAGCCGCTTTCGCCGCCGAATTGCGCGTTCTCGTAAAAGCCTGGGCCAACCACAAGCACTTCGTGGCCGAGCGCGCGCAGTGCTGCGACCAGTTCCTCGACATGCACGCTCTGTCCGTCGCGCGACTGGATGCGATGGCTGTACAGAATGCGCATGCGTCACCCTTGCATCAGCGAAGCGCGTACCAGGCGCAGCCGATCCACTCGTGCATTGCGTAGAAGGCTTCGCGCCAGGCGCCCACCTCCGGCAGGAAATCTCCGGCAATCGGTGTCGGCGCGTGGTCGAAGTGAGTCGGTGCCGCGGTGACGGTGATGCCGGTGCCGGCGAAGGCAAGCAGCGCGCGTCGCATATGCCAGGCCTGGGTGACGACGTAGATCGAGTGGATACCCTGACCGAGCAGAATGGGGGCGCTGAGATGGGCATTTTCCCAGGTATCGCGCGATTGTCCCTCGATCCATTTCACAGGCATGCGCAGATCGCGCTCCAGGCTGTCGGCCATCAGCCTGGCAATGGGGGGATCGCTGGGATGCAGCGGCCCTCCGCTGACCAATATCGGCAGGTTGGTTCGCCGGGCGAGAGCAGCGCCGGCCAGATCGCGCTGCATCGAGAGCAGTCCTGGTTGCACCAGCGAGCCGCCACCACGCAGGGCGTCGCCGCCAAGGATCACAATGGCCTGCGGCGGGGCATCGGCTGGAGGCGTCAGCGGCAGGTTCTGCTCCAGTGCGATGAGCAATCCGCCGCTCACCGCGGGCATGGCAAGCAGCAGCAAGAGCAGCAATCCGGTCCACGCCACGACGCGGCCGAAGACGCGATAACGGCGCTCGATCAGTAATCCGACTATGGCAAGCAGCAGCAGTGATACCGGCGGCACCAGCAAAGCCTCCGCCACGGCCTTCAGCGACACTCGATTTGCTCCTGGGGATCACTGCCTGCGTTAGCTTGTCCGGTCGAGCCAGTCCAGCACGGTGGCAAGACCGGCCCGCAGTGCGACGGGTTCTGCCAGCGAAAACGTGGCCGCGGAGTGCTGGCGTGAGCCGATCGAGTGGCGGATCTCGCCCGCACGCGGCGGTCTGTTGCATACTTCGAGCTGCGAGCCGGAGAGTTCGGCGATGGTGTGCGCGAGATCGAGCACCGATGTGGCGATGCCGGAGCAGACATTGAACACCGGCGCATCGAGCGGGCGCAGGCGCATCGCGGCCAGCAGCGCGGCCACCACATCGCCGACATAGACGAAGTCGCGCGTCTGGCCACCGTCGCCGAAGATATCGATCGATGCACCGCGGCGGATGCGTTCGCAGAAGATCGAGATGACGCCTGAATAAGGCGAATGGGGATCCTGGCGGGGGCCATAGACATTGAAGAAACGCAATCCGACGGTGGGAATGCGGTGCACGTGGCTGGCGACGCGGGCGTGCAATTCACAACCGTATTTGTCGGCGCCGTAGGCAGAAAGCGGACGGCGCTCCGTTGTTTCGGCGATCGGCACCGTGGGCACGTCGCCATACACCGCGGCTGAAGATGCATAGACAACTGGAACCCGGCTTGACCGCAGCGCGTCGAACAGAGTGATGGCACCGGTCAGATTGGCGCGATGCGAACCGAGCCAGTCGTTGACGCCGCGTTCCACCGATGCGATCGCAGCGAGATGGAAGCATCCCGCAACTCCCTGGACCGCGTCGCGCACGGCCGCGGGGTCGGCGACGTCACCCTTGATCACCTCGACGGACGACGCGATGTTTTCGTGCTTGCCAGTAGAGAAATCGTCAAGCACCCGCACGCGGTCACCCTGCTTGAGCAAGGCCTCGGAGAGGTGGGAACCGATGAAGCCGGCGCCGCCGGTAATCAGCCATGTCGTCATGCTGTAATATCTTTGCTCGAAATGAAGCGCACGCCGAGCTGGTGCAGGCGTGCGCGTGATTCGTCCATCGTGCTGCGGCCGTTGCCAAGGGGGACGCCGATACCTCGGCAGGCATCTTCGATCACCAGTACGTCATAGCCAAGGCGCAAGGCGTCCTCGGCCGACCAGGCAACGCAGAAATCGGTGGCGAGACCGGCGAGGAAGACACGGCGGAAGCCGCGCTGACGCAGCCAGCCATCGAGCCCGGTGGACGTTCGGCGGTCGTTCTCGAAGAATGTCGAGTAGCTGTCGATGTCGCGATGGAAGCCTTTGCGGATGATCACCTCGACACGTGTCAGATCAAGATCGCGATGCAATTCGGCGTTCGCACTGCCCTGGATGGCGTGATCCGGCCATAGCACCTGCGAACCGTATGCCATGTCGATGGTGTCAAACGGTTTGCGTCCTGGATGCGAGCTGGCGAACGAGCTGTGGACGGGAGTATGCCAGTCCTGCGTGGCGAACGCGTGATCGAAGCGAGGCAGCAGACGGTTGATCACCGGCACCACGGCGTGGCCATCAGTCACCGGCAATTCGCCGCCCGGCATGAAGGTAGGCTGCACGTCCACCAGCCCCAGAATGTCTGTCGCGCGGTCGATCATCGGCCTCGCTTTCCCTGAATGTCACTCGCGAGGATAGTATGGATCGGCCGGGAAGGGGGAGCGCATGAGCCTGCACTATCTGAAACAGCAACGACCGGTGACCGATGCACTGCGCCGGAGCGTGGCCGAAGACCTGCCCGAGCTGGCCGACATCGGCGATGACCATCTGCGGCGCAAGGCGATCGAGGCGTGGGCGTTCGCGCTATCGCATTCCAGCTTTGGACGCATCAGCGACATTCCGCCCGGCGGCAATCCCGGGATGAACGTGCTGAAGCGCGGGTCGCAGGCGGATCATCTGCGTGGCGTGGCGCGGCTGGCGTTGCAGATCGCCGACACCTTCGCGACACAGCGGCCGGAGGTGAGCATCAACCGTGACGTGGTGCTGTGCGGCGCGCTCTGTCATGACGTGGGGAAGTGCTACGAATTCGATCCTGACAATCAGGCGCGCTGGGCGGAGGATCCGTCGGCAACCGGCCAACCGACGCTGCGGCATACAGTCTTCGGTACCTACATATGCCTGGCTGTCGGTCTGCCGGAGGAGATCGCGCATATCGCCTGCGCGCATTCGCTGGAGGGCCAGCATCTCGGCGTTTCATCCGAGTGCATGATCGTGCGGCATGCGGATCACGCGTATTGGTCGGTGGCCGGAGCGCTGGGCCTGCTGATTCCAGAGACGTTGCGCCGTGATCCGATCCTGCGGGTGCGCCGCCTGGCGGATGAACTGCCGAAGGCCGCTGAGTAGCTCAGTCTCCTGCCAACGTTTCGCGCGGCACGAACGACTTCCATCGTCCCGGTGCTGCCGTCTGCTCGCCGTACGCTTGCAGCGTGTCGGCGGCGCGGCCGATCACATCGGTGAAAGTCAGATCGCGTGCGGCAAGGAATTCGTCGAGTTCAGCGATGACACGCGTCAGGCCATCGAAGCCTTCATGCATCACTATCGATAACAGTTCACAGGCCGAGGCACCGGCCAGCGCCATGCGCGCCACATCGGCACCGGTGCGCGCGCCATTGGTTCCGAGCAATGGAAATTCCGGACCGGCAGCACGCCGGCTCAGGGCCAGAAAGCGGCAGACGATCGGCAAGGCCCATGGTCCGCCATAGGCAGCCGATGTGCCGAGCGCCGGCGAAAGCGTTTCAAGGTCCGGCACCATCGCCATGAAGCGACCCATCATGCAGACGGCATCGGCGCCGGCTTGCGCGGCAGCCAGTGCCAGTGCGGGCAGATTGCTCGTGAGCCCCGTCAGCTTCACCCAAAGCTGCATGCCTTCAGTGGCAGCGCGCACGCGCGCCACAAGTTGGCGCAGCCGCACCGGATCGGTTTCCTGCGTGATCGCGCCAGGCGTGGCTTCCGATGCGTGTGGCGCGCCGACATTGAGTTCGAACACGCGCAATCCGGCCTGACGTGCGGCGCGTGCCAGGTGCTCCGCACCGTCGGCGCTTGCGAGCACGATGCTGGCGGCAACGAAGCGGCCGTCGCGCGCCGCATCGCGGTCGATGCGGGCGATGGCCTCGAACCATTCGGCTGGTGCGCGCTGCGATAATCCGGAGCGGCAGAAGATCGAAACGCCATGCTCTATCGGCGCGCCTTCGGCGTCGAGCTGCGCATAGTCGGCGAGATCGAGCTGGCGTGCCGCGGCGCGCTGCTCGTTCACTGATTTGGCAATCACGCCGGCGGCACCGGCGCGCAATGCGGCACGGATGCCGGATTCAGTCATCACCGGTTCACCGGAGCCGCAGATCACCGGGTTGGGCAGAGTGAATTCGCCGATCTTGGTCACGAGTCGTGCTGTCATGCGGGGAGTGTTGCGCGGCGCGTACGGTCTGCCTAGCCTGCATGCATGTCGCCCGAACCCTTGTTCGCACGGGCCGCGCGGCTTGCGGCCGAATACCGGGATGCCGTCGGCGAGGCCGCGGCACCGCTGCCCTATTCCGAGATGCGCGATGCGTTCGATGCGCCGACGCCAGCGCAGGGCACGCCGGATGCCGAAGTGCTCGATGAACTGGTGAGGCTTGCCGAACCGGGATTACGCGCGATGACCGGTCCGCGTTTCTATGGCTGGGTCATCGGCGCATCGCATCCCGCTGGCGTTGTGGCGGACTGGTTGACTGCTGTGTGGGGACAGAACGCCGGCAACCACGAGGCATCGCCCGCCGCAGCCGCGGCAGAAACGGTGGCAGCGAAATGGCTGCTCGATCTATTGGATCTGCCGCGCACTGCGTCCGTGGGGTTTGTCACCGGGGCGACAGTGGCGAGTTTCGTCTGCCTGGCGGCGGCACGCGGCGCGGTGTTGCGCCGCGTTGGCTGGAATGTCGAAGCGGATGGCTTGTTCGGCGCGCCACCGATCAATGTGCTGATCGGCGACGATGCGCATACCAGCGTTTTTTCGTCGTTGCAGTTCCTCGGCCTGGGGCATGGCCGGGTGCGGCGTGTCGCGACTGACGAACAAGGCCGCATGCTGGCGGCGGATTTTGCCCGCGTGATAGCCGATTGTTCAGGACCCACCATCGCGATCGCGCAGGCTGGGCAGCTTAACACCGGCGCCTTCGACCCGATCACTGACATCGTTGCCGCGGCGCGCCGGCATGACGCATGGGTGCATGTCGATGGCGCATTCGGCCTGTGGGCGCGTGCCTGTCCGCAAACCGCCGCGCTGGCTGCCGGCTACGACGCCGTTGATTCGTGGGCGACGGACGGACACAAGTGGCTACAGACGCCATACGATTGTGGATACGCGATCGTGCGCGACGCGGAGGCGCATCGCAGCGCGATGACCATAGCCGCCAGCTACCTGCCGCCGGTTGCCGAAGGCGAGCGCGATCCGTCGCACTTTGTGCCGGAACTGTCGCGCCGCGCGCGCGGCTTCGCGACCTGGGCAATGATCCGCCGTCTCGGGCGCGCTGGCATCGCCTCGATGGTGGCGGAGCATTGCCGGCTTGCACAACACCTGGCGCGGCGTCTGGCGCGCGAAGCGGGCGTGTTCGTGCTGAACGACGTTGGGCTAAACCAGGTGATCGTGCGGTTTGGTGCGAGCGACGTGGATGAGCCGGCGGATCGCATGACGCTCGAGACGATACGGCGCATCCAGGCAGACGGAACGCTGTTTGCTGGGGGCGCGCGGTGGCGCAACAAGTGGGTGATGCGGATGTCGGTGATCTCGGCACCGACCACCGAAGCGGATATCGATCGAACCTGCGAGGCGATCTTCGCGGCATGGCGCGCGGTGAGCGGTGCGAATGGGTAGGTGAGGGGGCTTTGCCCCCTGAACCCCACCAAAGGCGGAGCCTTTGGAATCCGTCCTGTTTGCTGAGCGAGGGGGCCGATCGCTGAACGTGCGGGAGCCTTGATGGCCCCTTCCTCCGCAAACAAAATGGGGTTCTAAGGGCTTGCCCTTAGCGGGGTTGCAAGGGGCGGAGCCCCTTGGCCCTCCCGGTCAGTCGGCGAAACGCGGGATCACCTTCTCGCCGACGATTTCGATTGAACGCATGATCTGGTCGTGCGTGGTGCGGCCGATCTGGAACATGAAGATCATCTGGTCGATGCCGGTGGAGGCCCAGCGCTCCACCTGACGGCAGACGCTGTCGGCATTGCCGCCGATTGCCATGCCGCTGTTCAGCATGTCGTCGTCTGAATAGCTGGCCATGCGCGCCTTGATGCGCTCGACACCTTCGGATGACCCGAACCGCACGCGATTCAGTTCCGCATCATTGTCGCCATAATAGAAGCGCGCCGCGGCGCAGCCGACTTCCCGGCCGATCCGGTCATCGTCATGCACGCAGCCAATCGCGAACACGCCGACATGATTGTTGACGAACCGGCCAACCGGCGTGGCGGTGCGGATTGCCGCACGATAGGCATCGACATGCGGCTTGATCTCGGCATGCGTGTACCGCGTGACGCCGAGCACGCCGACGCCAAGTGCACCGGCGCGCTCGAATGTCTCCAGGTTGGATGCGGCGAACCACAGCGGCGGATGCGGCTGCTGGATCGCGCGCGGCACGACCTGACGCGCGGGCAGGTCGAAGTGCTTGCTCTTGAAGCCCGGGAAACTCTCCTGATCGAGCATCTGCACGACGGCTTCCAGCGCCTCACGCCCGACCTCGCGGCCATACTCGGCGTCGGAGCTGAAGCCGAGACCTTCGACGACGTACGGTGCGGTACCGCGTCCGGCGCCGAATTCGCAGCGGCCGTTCGACAGGATGTCGAGCGTCGCGACACGCTCGGCGATCATGAACGGGTTGTGGCAGGGCATCAGGATAACGGCGAAGCCGAGGCGGATGGTCTTGGTGCGCTGCGATGCGGCGGCGAGGAACATCTCCGGGCAGGCGCAGTGACCGATTTCAGCGAAGAAGTGCTGTTCGGTGAGCCAGAAGTGGCTGAACCCGGCATCCTCAGCGGCGGCTACATGATCGAGGTTCTGCCAATAGACGTTACGCTCAGTGGTCTCGGTCCAGGGCTTGGGCACCTGGATCTGGCTTAGCAGGCCGAATTTCATCGCTCTTGGCTCCCGATCGCCGATCGACGGTACGGGTGGCGCAGCCTTGCGTCCAAGGCATAAAACTCATAGCCATTATAACTGAAGTGTTGGATCAGTTATGGAAACGCGGGCGCTGCGCTATTTCCAGACCGTCGCCGAAAGCGGCAGCTACAGCCGTGGCGCCGAGCTGCTGCGCATCTCGCAGCCAGCGGTCAGCCGGCAGATCGGCAAGCTGGAGGAGGAAATTGGCGCGCGGTTGTTCAGCCGCCATGCGCACGGGGTCAACCTGACCGACGCCGGCCAGGTGCTGCTGAAGCGGTGCCATTCGGTGCTGCGCGAACTCGATCAGGCGCGCACGGAAATCCGCAATGGCGCGCGCGGACCGTCGGGCAGCATCGCCTTCGCGGTGCCGCCGGCCGCGGCGCATTTTCTGGTGCCGGCATTGGTGCAACGATTCAATGCGCGCTATCCGAATGTGTTCCTGAAGCTTGCGGGTGGATTTTCCGGCCACATCCATGAATGGCTGGTGCGTGAGCAGGTGGACATTGCCTGCCTGCACGATCCGTTGCCGCAGAAGGGTTTCGAGATAACGCCCTTGGTGAAGGAAGAGGTCTTCCTGGTTGGCCGGCCCGACACGATGCCAACCGGACGTGACCATGTGCGGATCGCCGATCTGGCGGATGTGCCATTGCTGCTGCCAAGCCGGCCGAATGCGTCGCGCCGGCTGCTCGACAACTGGGTGGCGCGCACTGGCATCACGTTGGATATCCGTGCGGAGGTCGATGACCATCTGATGATTCGTGCGCTGATCCGCGCAGGCATCGGATGCAGTCTGCTGACACAAGGCGCGTTCGTTGGCGAACAAACGCGCGGCGAGGTGTCGGCGCTGCGATTTCATCCTCGGGCGTACTGGCCGCTGGCGATCGTGCGCACGAATGCGCCGCAGCGTCCGGAGATTTTTGAAGCGTTCCATCAGAGCATACGCGGCGTCGCGCGCGAGTTGGTGCGATCGGGAGGATGGCCGGCGCAGGTCTGACTGTCACGCCGAGAAGCGCAGCGGCGACGCGCTAGATTAGACCCTGCAGGCAACGCCGGAAATGGATCGATAGCGAACATGCGAGTTATCATTCTTAATGGTGTCGGCAGCGTTGGCAAAAGCTCTGTCGCCAGAGCATTGCAAGGAATAACGGACGAAGCATTCCTGCATCTCGCGATGGACGCATTCATCGACATGCTGCCCAAGGGAATGATCGGGCATCCCGACGGACTGACATTTACGACGGCACAGGAACAAGGTCATCCGTCGGTTATGATCACGTCTGGCCCGGTCATGCAGCGCACCATGCGCGGCATGCTGTATGCCGTTGGTGCGATGGCCGACCAAGGCAACAACCTCATTGTTGACGAAGTAATGATTGGCGGGGAGAGAGCGCAGCAATACCGGGAAGTGCTGTCGCAGCACGACATCAACTTCGTCGGACTTTTCGCGCCGCTGGATGTTCTGGAGACCAGGGAGAGGGAGCGTGGGAACAGGTTGGAAGGACTGGCGAGATGGCAGTTCGAGCGCGTCCACAGTGGCATGAAGTATGATCTTGAAGTCGACAACGCCATCGGCTCGCCGTTGCAGAACGCCTACAAGATAAAGACGGCATTGCGGCTGTAGCGCGCACGCAGCGCTAGCAATCGTCGGCCCTGGCTTGCTTCGGTCGCCACGCTCCTCGCAATGACAGACCGGGAGGGTTGCGTTACTCGGCTGGGATGACCTCGTCGTGGACTGACGCGGACGCCATCGCCTCAAACACGCCGTCGCGCCGGACGAGCGCATGGAAAAGTGCCGCCCCCAGGTGCATCAGGATCAGCGCAAAGAACGCGAAGGCAAGGTAGAAGTGCGCGTCCCAGAGCAACGCATGAAGGTTGTCGCTCTGCGGCAGTATTGCCGGAAGATGCACGCTTCCGTACAGCACGACTGGGTACGCGGCGGCCGACAGCATCGCCCAGCCGATCAGCGGCATGCCGATCATCAGGGCGTAGAGCGCATAATGCGAGAGATAGGCTGCGAGCTTCATCGGCTCTGGCAGGTCGGCAGGCAGCGGCGGCGCGCCGTAGCGCCACCGCACAACCAGCCGGAGCAATGCGAGCACCAGGATAGCGATGCCGAGCGGTTTGTGGATTGAAACAAGCGTCAGGTACTTGGGCATGATGGTGGACACCATGCCCACGCCGATGAACAGCATCGCCAGGATGCAGACTGCCATCAGCCAATGCAGCAGGCGCTGGAGCGGCGTGAAGCGATGACGAACCCTGTTCATGGCTTGGCACCCGTCGCGGTTCGCGGATAGTACTTCGCCTCTGCCGTGCGCAGGTCATACGACTTCGCGTAGGCGGACGACCGCGCCGCCGGGAAAGGGTCGTCCGATGTCCGCATGCCGGCGGGCAGCACGGTCGGATCGAAATTGATGTCGCGACAGGGGCCGTCCGCTTCGGCTTCGATCTGCTGCACGATGAGTGTGCCGACTGCGACGGAACGGCGGTCGTCCGGCCATGCCTTGCTCGGATCCGCCGTGGGATCACCGGGATTGGCGACGCTGACTGACAGGGTCCAGCGAAGCGGGCCTTGGTGGACCCGCTCGGCGATTTCCTGCTCGAGGAAATCCGGGCCGCGCTTCGCAAGATCGTCCGTTGGGACCGATACAGGTTGCGCTGCCGGCAGCAGCGACCATCGTACTGTATGGTCGGCGCCAGAGCTATCGGTGAAGACGAAGCTGTTGAGACTGTTGTAGCGCTCTTCGGCGTAGCTGCCGGTCCAAGGGGCGCTCTTGTCCCAGGCGCCGAACGCCGCGATCTCCGGATGCGCGGCAGCGAACGACTTCATCGCATCAGGAGCCTTGCTCGCAGAGGCGATCAGCAGCTCGTACAACGCCTGTGGCGTAGAGACCGGAAAGAAGGCAGGTTGACCATCGCGGTGCGCCATTCCTGGCCATTCGGCGCGGAGATGCGCAGCCCCATGCCGCGAGTGCGGACCGTGGCGTCCTGCGCGTTCGGCTCCGCCGTGCCCAGATTGAAGCGCCCCAGGGCAGGATACCGCCCGCCGTTGAACATCGCGGCATCCGAGAGCGTCGAACCGGCCCCATTCGCCTCGAAGACACCGGTGAAGCAGATGCCCTTGGCATGGTTCCGGCGATGGCCGAGCGGCGGACCGCTGGGAGGCGTGAACGCATCCACCACTTGATCCGGGGTGAGACGCAGCGGCGTGAACCATCCTGCCGTGTAAGCGAAGGCCGCGGCAGAACCGCCGACGACGACAGCGATCAGCACAAGCGATGTGAAGGCGGAACGCGTGGACGATCCGCGCGGCGGGGTCATGCGAACCTCACTATTGTAATTCGATCCAACGCGAGCCGGCCATTCGGATGTGTCGCATCGGCCGGCCGATGATGGATTAGGCAGCCCGCAAGGCTTGGCCGCAAGTCCGGAAGCGCTGTTGTTTGGATACTTTTGCTGGAAGTTCTACTCGGCGGCGATCGGCACTGCCGGACGAGAGCGTGCAATCCGCAGCACCAACAGCGATGCGGCCAGGCACGCCAGGCCACTGACCAGGAATGCCAGCAGGTAACTGCCGGTCGCGGTGCGGACCACTCCGGCGCCGACCGCGGCGAGCGCGCCGCCGATTTGATGCGTGGCAAAAATCCACGACATGATCACCGGTGATGACTTCCTGCCGAACACGTCGTTCACCAGCGCGAAGATCGGCGGCATCACGGCGATCCAGTCGAGGCCGTAGAACACCGCGAATATCGTCAGGCTGAGTGTGTCGAAGTTGGTGTACGGCAGCAGCATCAGCGACAGGCCGCGCAGTCCGAAAATCCAGAACAAGAGGATGCGCGGGTTGTAGCGATCGGTCAGCCAGCCGGAAATCGTCGCACCGATCAGGCTGAACACGCCGAGCGAGGCGAGGATGCCGGCGCCGGCAAACTGCGAATAGCCATGATCGACGCAGAACGCGATCAGGTGCGTGCCGATGAGCCCATTGGTGGAGAAGCCGCAGATCGCATAGCTGATCGCGAGCAGCCAAAAGTCCATCGACCGGACGCCGCTGAGCAGGCCTTCGATTGCCAGCGAAAACGGATTGCCGGTGCGCGGCGGTACGGGTGGCTCGCCTTTGGCGCCGTAAGGTTCCAGTCCGATGGCAGCCGGCGTCTCCGGCAGCAGCAGGGCGGTCACTGGGATCAGCACCGCCACTGTCACAGTCACCGCGATCGACACGCTCTGCCAGCCGTAGTCCTGCGAGAGTTTTCCGAGGAAGGGCAGGAAGATCAACTGCCCCGCTGCATTCGCCGAGGTCAGCAGGCCCATCGCCAGGCCGCGGTGGGTGACGAACCAGCGATTGGCTACCGCGGCGGACATGCCCACAGCACCGGCGCTAGAGCCGATGCCGACGAGAAGGCCCCAGGTGACGAACAACTGCCATGGAGTCGTGATGAACGCGGAGAAGCCGGTACCGGCCAGCAGCACGAACAGGCACAGCATGATCGTGCGCTTCAGCCCCAGTGTTTCCATCAGGCCGGTGATGAACGGGCCGGTCAGACCGAGCAGCAGGATGTTGAGCGAGATCGCCGCCGAAATCGTCCCGGCGCTCCAGCCGAACGCCTGCTCCAGCGGGACGATCATGACGCTGGGGCCGGAACGGACGCCGATGGCGCACAAGGTCAGGGTGAAGGCAACGAATAGCGCGACCCAGGCGTAGTGGACGCGTCCGGAGCAAAATCTTGCCAAGGCGGCGGACATAAACGAGGCCTTTCTGCTACCCGCCAGTATGGCGGTGCACCTCGCCTTCGACCAGACCCCAGACCTCGGCTTTCAGCGCTGCGTAGTCGGGTGAAAGCTGGATCGAGACATGACGTGGCCGAGGCAGTGCGTTGGGCAGGATCGCCTTCACCCGGCCTGGCCGCGCCGACATCACCACGATCCTGTCGGCAAGGATCAGCGCCTCATCGATGCTGTGGGTGATGAACAGCACGGTCTTGCGGCTGGCTTCCTGGATGCGCAGCAGTTCCTCTTGCATTTCCTGCCGTGTCATCGCGTCGAGCGCGGCAAACGGTTCGTCCATCAGCAGCACTTCCGGATTAGCGGCGAGGATGCGCGCCAGAGTCACACGCTGCTGCATGCCGCCGGAGAGTTCCGCGGGGTAGTGACGCTCAAAACCTTGCAGCTTCACCAGTTCGATGAAGCGCGCGGCGCGGCGGCGGCGCTCGGCGGCGGCCACGCGCTGCATGCGGAGGCCGAACTCGACGTTGCCCTGCACGGTTTTCCACGGGAACAGCGCGTACGACTGGAAGACCACACCGCAGCGCGGCTCGATGCGGGTGATCGGTTCGCCGTGCAACAGCACGCGGCCTTCGGTTGGCTGGATGAAGCCGGCGAACAGGTTGAGCATGGTGCTCTTGCCGCAGCCGGACGCACCGAGCAGGCAGACGAACTCGCCGGCGGCGACGTCGAGCGAGAAATCCTGCACCGCCACCACGGCCGGGCCGCGGCCAATGGAAAACATGCGGGTCACGTGTTCGGCGCGAAGGATGGACGGCATCAGGTGCGGCGATGCCGCTCCCAGGGCAGCAGCACGCGTTCGAGATAGTTGGCCGCTGTGTCGGCGACCAATACGGTGATGGAAATCGCCACCATGCCGACGAGCACCAACGGCAGATTACCCCAGTCCTTGCCTTGCCAGATCAGCGCGCCGAGTCCGGATTGCGCCGCAACCAGCTCTGCCGACAGCACGCAGGACCATGCGATGGCGAGGGTGATCTTGAGGCCGGCGATGATGCCTGGCAGCGCAGCGGGAAGGATCACCTGCCACATCACCGCGGTATCGCCGGCGCCGAGATTGCGTGCCGCGCGGATCAACAGCGGATCGACGCGCTGCACCGCGGACAGTGTGTAGAACAGGATGTAGATCCACGAGCCAAGGAACACGATCGCGACCTTCTGCTGCTCGCCGATGCCGAGCCAGAGTATCGTTAGCGGAATCCAGGTGATCGACGGCAGCGGCCGCAGCAGCGAGATGAACGGATCGACGATGGCCTTTGCCGGCCACCATACGGCCATCACCACACCAAGGGGCACCGCGACAAGGCCGGCGAGAACGAAGCCGGCGAACACGCGCTCCGACGAAACCAGGATCGACCGCCAGAGTTCGCCGGTGCTGATGAGTTCTTGGGCCTGCGCGACGATTTGTCCGGGGGATGGCAGGAAGATCGGCGAGATCGCACCGGCCGTGGTGGCGAGTTGCCAGACAAGCAGGAACGTGGCGACGGACGCGAGGCTGACGGCGGCTCGTTTCACTGCGCGGGGATGAAGCTGATGTTCTCCCACTTCGCAACGTCAGGGACGCTGGGGATCTTCTTGGCGTCGTACAGCCACTGCGCCAGGTACTGCATCTGCGCGGTGTGCGCCTTCATGTGCTCCTGCCAGTTTTTTGTGCCGAAATACTTCATCGCCTTCATCCCCTCGAGCACGTCCTCGGGCGACTTTTTGAAGTAGTGCGCGACCGTCTTTGCCGTATCATCAGGATTGGCCAGCGCATAGTCGGCACCCTTCAACAGCGCGATCGCCAGGCCGCGGGCCTGATCGGGATGCTGATCGACCAACTTGCGCGAGATGATCACGATGTCCGGTGACGCCATCGTGCCGAACTTCTGGAACGTCGTCGTGTCGGTATCCAGGCCTAGCAGCTTTCCGTCCGGCGCCGCCTTCTTCAGACCGTCGAGCAATGGTTGCCAGACGCAGGCGGCAGCGATGTCACCCTTGGCCAGAGCCGGCGCCATTTCGTTAGGGCCGAGGTTGAGATAATCGAGATCCTTCTCGGTCATGTCATGCGTCGACAGCAGCCCACCCAGGGTGATTTCCGCCGAGGTGTTGGCAGCGACCTTCTTGCCCTTGAGGTCCTTGATCGAGGCGATGCCGGGGCGTGCCCAACAGCCCTCGTTGCCCGGCGAATCATCGACGTTGGCGAAGTAATAGAAATTGGTGTCGCCGCGGGCCATCGCCGGGATGATCGAACTGCGGCCCAGATTGCTGAACGCCGATGATCCCGCATCGACCGATGCAAGCCGATCGCTGGAGTTGAGGATCACCTGATAGTCGATGTCGAGGCCTTGTTCCTTGAAGTAGCCCTTGTCGATCGCGACCATTATCGGCACCTGACCGAACCAGGTGACCGAGCCGGCAAAACCCAACGTGTCGGCGCGCGCACCTGTTGTCAGCAGCAGCAGCGCCGCCGCTGCCGCGAGAAGCCTGATCGTTCCGAGCATTATTCCCCCTGTTCTTGCTTCAGCGCCGCGGCAAAACGTCAGCCAGGCATCGCGGCAAAGCGTTGCCGTTCGCCATTGCCATGAAACCAGGGCTGAGCGCTCTTGCAGAATATTTCCATGGCCGGCTGGTACGCCGATGCATCGTCCAACGTGCCGGCCAGCACCATCACCACGTCCGGCATCACCTCGGCGTCTGCCAACACGCCCGACCCGCAGTTCGGGCAGAAGCGGCGGAACACCGACTTTCCGGTATCGCCTGTGTCCTGATACGCCTTCAGCTCACCCTGCACCGAGACCGCGCTTGCCGGATACGCAGCGACCGCCTCGAAGGTCGTTCCCGTATAACGTTGGCAGTTGCGGCAGTGGCACAGGCCGGAGAACACCGGATCGCCGGTCACCGTGTAACGGACGCGCCCACACAGGCAGCCGCCGGTTGCATTTGCCATGTCAAAAGCCTCCCCTGTTCTTCGTCGGCTGAGCAAAGCCCAGCATTGCCGGGTACGGCAAGTTCATAATCCCTCGGCGCACTTCGCGACGCGTTCCACGGCCGTCAGATATTCGTCGATCTCGCGCTCCTCGGGTGCGATCAGCACGTGCTGGATGCCGGCGGCCTTGTACGCCGCGAGCCGAGTGCGCACCGCGCCCATGTCGCGCTCGTACGGCGCGCGAAGTGACACGGTGAAGTCAGCGCCGGGCCGTTCGGCGCGCAATCGCTGCACCATCGCCGGCGCCTGTTCCGGTGTCACCCGGCTGCCATGCCAACCGTCCAGCCGCAGAGCGCGCGCAATCGCCGCATCGGACGAACCCCCGATCCATATCGGTATCGGCGCGCACGGTTTGGGCTGCATGCGCATGGTGTCGATCCTCGCTTCGATCCAGCGCGCCGGGAACGTCACCGGATCGTCCGACCACACCGCCTTCATCATGGCGATGCCCTCGTCCATGCGCCGGCCGCGCTCGCGGAAAGGCACGCCGAGCGCGTTGAACTCAGCCTCCATCCAGCCGACGCCCGCACCCAGGATCAGCCTGCCTTGGGACAAGTTCTGCAGCGTCGCGAGTTCCTTCGCCAGCGGCAGCGGATGTCGCATCGGCAGCACCAACACACTGGTGCCAAGTCTCACCCGCTTGGTGAATGCGGCGGCCCAGGTCAGTGTCAGAACCGGGTCCCAGAAATTTGGCGAGGGCGGGTAGGGCGCGCCTTTCGGGATGATGATGTGTTCGCTGACCCAGACATCGGCAAACCCGAGTTCCTCGGCCTGCATGGCGGCGCGGCGGATCGCGTCGGGGCCGGCCTTGCGGCCGATATGCGGCAGGTGGATGCCGATTTGCATGCGAGACTTCCTCCCGTTTGCGGGCAAGACTCGCGCGTTAGCGTGGCTGCGGCAAGGCTGGATCAGGCAGTGATTGGCGGTCTGATCCCGACGACGCCAGTCTTCTTCTCGAATTGCTTATCGTAGCCCGACTTTCTCAGATAGAGATCCACGTACGCCTTGAACGTGTCCTTCTCCTTGATCGCGATGTGGAAGTAGTTCGGATCGAACAAGTGGTAGCGATTGTCCCGGCCATGCCGCAGCGCGATCGCATGAGCGCCGCCGCTGCCTTGCAGATAGACACCGTAGCAGCCATAGGCTTGCGACATGATCGACCATAGGAAGTCGGCCGTCGGCTTTGTGTGTCGGATGGCGCGCAACCCATCCGACAAAGTGCACTGGAACGGCGCCAGCGCAACCTTCCACCAGTCAAACCATTCGACCCTCTTTAGGGCGTCCGAAAGGTTCTGAGCCTCGGTGGCCTGCCACGGCGGATAATCGCATGCGTCGCCGCTGACGGGGAAATCCTTGCCCTGATATGCCAGCGATACCCAGCTTGCCGACAAACCGATGCAGTATCCGTCGAAAGCGCTTCCCCATGGACCGGGCTGCGTCAACACGGCGGTCTGGGCCTGGTCGATGCCGAAGACGAGATAGCCCTTCGCCTTTGCTTCCAACTGAACAGAATCCCAATTCATCTGGCTCACCACCGTGATGACGATGTCAGGAATGCACCACTTCAGCGGCAATATCGTCAATCGAAATGGTGGTGCCGAAAACCACCTGCTTGCGCGCACCCACCGGGGTGGGCCACCTTCCCGCGCCTCGGCCTCATGACCAAATCCATGCGAATCGGTGCGACAGAGACGCCATGACCAATGCCGGCAAGGCGAGAGCGATACGAACGCGGCAGTCCAAGCAAGCGCCACGCCGAGACGAAGAGGCTGCGCCGCTCGGGGCGCCGATGGCGTCCGATACCTTCGAGCCGCTGACAACTGAGCGGCTGACGCTGCGGCCTCTGACCGATGATGATGCCGAAGCGCTGCATAGCCTGGTCAACGACTTTGAGGTGACGCGGAATCTGTCCGTCGTTCCATTCCCCTACTCACGCGAGCTGGCCGATGAGTGGATCTGCTCAACGCGCCAATCGCTGCGCGATGGGAGTGCCTATCACCTCGCGATCACCGGGCGCGAGGGCGACGAGGAAATGCTGATCGGCGCCGTCGGCGTGCGCATCGATGCCACCATACGCGTCGGACGCCTTGGCTACTGGGTCGGCCGTCGCTTCTGGGGTCATGGCGTCGCGACCGAGGCTGCCGGGCGCCTTGCGCGCTGGGCGCTGGCCAACCTGGACCTCGACCGGCTCGAGGCCGGAGTGATCACCGACAATCCTGCATCGGCCGCGGTGCTGCGCCGAATCGGCTTCCGGCAGACCGGCGAAGGAAGCGAACAATTCGTCGCGCGCGGCGGTGCGTATGCGGTCTGGCGCTTCGAAGCAACGCGCGACGATATATTCGGCCATGCGGAGGCGGAGCGTTCGGATGGCAGCAAGCCGCTGCTGCTGGTTGCCGCGTGCGCGCTGATCGACTCGGATGGCCGCATATTGCTGGCGCGCCGGCCGGAGGGAAAGAAGATGGCCGGGCTATGGGAATTTCCCGGCGGCAAGCTGCATTCTGGGGAAACGCCTGAGATGGCGCTGATCCGCGAACTGAAGGAGGAACTGGGAATTGACGTGACGGCGGCATGTCTGGCGCCGTTCGCGTTTGCCTCGCATGATTATGAGCGTTTCCATTTGCTGATGCCGCTGTATCTTTGCCGGCGCTGGAAGGGCACGCCGACGCCGCGCGAAAACCAGACGCTGACCTGGGTACGCCCGCACAAACTCGCTGACTATCCGATGCCGCCGGCCGACAAGCCGCTGATCCCGCTGCTGCGCGACTTCCTCTGAGGAACCGTCCATGAACCCAACCGCCTGTCTGCTGGTGATCGGCAACGAAGTGCTGTCCGGCCGGACACAGGACGCCAATATCCGCTTTCTGGCGACCGGGCTCGGCGCCATCGGCATTCCGTTGCGCGAGGTGCGGGTGATACCCGACGTGCCGGAGACAATTGTCAGCACGGTGAACGAAGTGCGCGCGAAGTTCGATTACGTTTTCACCACCGGCGGCATTGGACCCACGCACGACGACATCACCAGCGAATGCGTCGCCGCGGCGTTCGGTGTGCCGTGGGAGCCGCATCCCGAGGCCTGGGCGCGCATGGAGCGCAGCTACAAGCCGGGCGAATTCAACGCCGCGCGCCAGCGCATGGCGACGATGCCACGCGGTGCCACGCTGATCGACAATGCGATGTCGGTGGCGCCGGGATTCCAGATCGGCAATGTCTATGTGATGGCGGGCGTTCCGCGCGTGATGCAGTCGATGTTCGAGTGGCTGGCACCGCGGCTGAAGGGTGGCGCGCCGATCATCTCACGCGCTGTGCATGTGAGCGGACTGCCTGAGGGTATCATCGCGGCGCCACTGGGAGAGGTGCAGAAGAATTTTCCCGGTCTCGATATCGGCAGCTATCCGTTCTACCGGCCCGGCGGCAACGGTGTCGCCATTGTGGCGAAGGGCACCGATATCTCCGCGGCCGAAGCGGCAATCGCCGAGGTGACGCGGATCATTGCCGGCCTGGGGCGCGTACCGATAGCAGGAGAGCCTGCAGCGTAGCCTGAGCGTCAGGCATCGGCGAATTGCGCCAGGCGTACCGCGGTGTGGCCGCGGCTGGGGCGCAGGCTGGGCATGATCAACAGGCAGTCGTCGTGTGGGGTGCGGATTTCGGTCTCGCCGTCCAATGCGATCAGCGTGTTGCGTCGGGGGATCACGTCGCCGCCGCGATAGGATTGCACGAAGGTGAAATTGCCGGTCATGGCGGTGATCACCGCGGTGACCTCGGCAAAGCGCTGTGCCGCCGGTTGGCCGCTTTCCGGCAGAGCCGCGTGGCGCACAACGAACTGGAGGTGCCGCAGCAACCCGGCAACGCTGGCCAATGTCGTCGTCACGGTCGCTTCCGCCCAATGCTGTCCCGCTTCCACAAGACTGGCGGAACAGGGCGTTGCGCTGTCGCAGAAGCGCGGATAATCGATCATGCGCCGGCCGCTGGCGTGACCGGTATCCGCGACCACCAGCTCTGGTACGCCGGCACCGAACGCCAGATGCTTGCCCTTGGGCGATGTGCCGCACAGGATCAGCGGATCAGAGGGCCACAGCATCGAATGCAGGTCGAACAGGATATCGACCGTGTCGATCAGCGGGCGGATCTCGCGGGCGCGGTCGAGTTCGACTGAATGGCGTGATCCGTTCAGCACGTCCTCGTCCCACAGGCGGTTGAGGTCCTCATCGACAAAGCGCGACGCAGTCGGTTGACGCGGATCGAAGCGTTCATAAGCGGCGAGATTGACGAAACCGAACGTCAGCCTGCCATGCGTTGGCGCCAGGCCTTGCCGCAGCAACTGATCCAGCACAATCGCTCCGGCGATCTCGTTGCCATGCGTCAGCGCAAGCAACGCGACATGCGGTCCTGGCTGTTGCGAAGCCCGGGTGGTGAAGCCGGCGACCCCGGTGTTGCCGCCCAGCCATGGCCCGATATCCGGTGCGGCCAATCGCACCTCGAAGGACGGCAATGGTGGCTGCGACATCGGTGTCATGTGCTACCCGTGCCGTGCTCAGACCAGCATACGGTCTGCCAGGCGGCGGATGAACACGTCGCAGGCATCGAGCTGATCCTGCGCGATCCATTCGTCGGGCTGATGTGCCTGTGCGATATGGCCCGGGCCACAGACAATCGTCGGTATGCCGGAACCCTGATAGTAGCCGCCCTCGGTGCCGTAGCTGACCTTGCCCGTGCTGTTGGATCCGGTGAGCTGTTTCACGGTCGAGGTCAGTTCATGGTCCGGGCTGAGCGATAGGCCGGGCATGGTGAGCTGCACGTCGAACTCGAAGCCGGTGGTTCGATTGACGGCATGCATCGCGGGCTCGATGTTCGTCACCACGAACTGACGCATGCGTTCGAGATGCCATGTGGCGTCGTCGTTGGGAATTGTGCGCCATTCCATGATGAATTCGCAGCGCTCGGGAATGATGTTGAGGATCGTGCCGCCCTTGATGGTGCCGACATGGATGGTGGTGTGCGGCGGATCGAAGCCATCGGCGAAGGGCCCTTCCTTGGGCAGCCGGCGCGCTTCCGCAGCGACGTAGGCCAAAGCCTCGCCCGCGGCCTGGATCGCGTTCACGCCCTTCCCCGGTTCGCTGGAATGGCCCGGCGTGCCGCGCACGCTGACCCGCAAATTCAGCTTGCCCTTGTGTGCGACGATGGGCTGCATGCCGGACGGCTCGCCGACCACGCAGAAGGCCGGCTTCAGTCCGGATTCATCGAGATCCTCGATGAGTTGCTTCGCTCCGTGGCAGCCCACTTCCTCATCATAGCTGATGAATAGGTGCAGTGGCCGTGCCAGCCGGCGTGCCTTGATGTCAGGAACCGCGGCGAGGCAGGCCGACACGAATCCCTTCATATCCGCCGAACCGCGCGCATAAAGCCTGCCATCCGCGCGGCGCAACGTGAACGGATCTGCGCTCCACGCCTGGCCATCCACGGGAACGGTATCGACGTGGCCCGACAAGGCGACGCCACCGGACGTCTGCGGGCCGATAACGGCGTGAATATTGGCCTTTTCGCCCGTCCTGTCGGTGCTGACGCGATATGGAACGCTGTGATCGTCAAGATAGCCCCGCACGAAGCCTATCAACGCAAGGTTTGAGTTGCGGCTGGTGGTATCGTACGATGCGAGGCGCGCCAGCATCTCTGTGGTGGTGAGGCGTGGGGAGGTGCTCGGTTCATTCATCTGGCCGAGTTTATACGGGACGGTCGAGAGCAGCAAAACAGGGCCTGTTGCAGCACTTGGGTGGCGATTGATCGATGCGTTCTGATTTACCTGCCGGGGCTATCCCACATCTGATGGCGCGGTCGTTCCGGGGATTTGCCCGGCGGCATCCGGCCTTGCGCGGCCTGGTTCATAGAGTGTCACCCACCTTGGCCCGTTCGCTGGGGAATTTGGTGCTGCGACTTGCAGGAACTCCTTACAGTAGTTGGATCGATCAGTTCGATACGCTGACCGATACCGACCGGGAGGCTATCGATCAGCACATCAGACGGATGCCATCGCGGCCACTGATCTCTGTGATCATGCCGGTGTTCGAGCCGGATGAAGCCGCACTGCATGCGGCGATCCAATCAGTGCGCGCGCAGATTTATCCGCACTGGGAATTGTGCATCGCCGATGATGCCTCGACCAAGCCATGGGTCATGCCGATGTTGACGTCGGAAGCGGCGGCGGATGGTCGCATCAAGGTGCTCCGACGCACGATCAACGGCAACATCAGCGCGGCGTCGAATTCCGCGCTGTCCATGGCGCAGGGCGACTTCGTGGCACTGATGGACCATGACGACCTGCTGGCGGAACAGGCGCTGTATGAGATAGCAGCCGAACTCGACAGGTATCCCGAGGCCGATCTGATTTATTCCGATGAGGACAAAGTTGATCGGCGTGGCCGGCGTTATCAGCCGTACTTCAAGACTGACTGGAGCCCGGACCTGATACTTGGCCATAACATGGTCAGTCATTTGGGCGTTTACCGGCGCTCGGTGGTGGAACAGCTGGGTGGATTTCGCGTCGGTTACGAGGGAAGTCAGGACTACGACCTGACACTTCGCGTCTCGGATGCAACTACTCCCGACCGCATCAGGCACATCCCGCGCGTTCTGTATCATTGGCGCCAGCAAACAGATGGACGATCGTTCTCGCAGGCGCGGCTGATGCAATGTGCCGACGCGGCGCGCCGGGCAATTGGCGACCATCTTGATCGGATGGACGCGGGCGGCGCCAAGGTTGTGGAGCATCCGAGCTTGCCGGCGTATTCCAGGGTCATCTGGCCGCTGCCTGATCCGGCTCCGAAGGTTTCGCTGATCGTGCCAACTCGTGACAGAGCCGAGCTGCTGGCGCGTTGCGCCGAAGGTCTGCTGCACCGCACGGCTTATCAGCCGATTGAATTACTGATTGTGGACAATGGCAGCGTGCAGCAGGCCACCACTGCACTATTTGCACGCCTGACCGAAGATCCGAGGGTCCGAATTCTTTCTGCACCCGGTCCATTCAACTATGCCGCATTGAATAATCAAGCCGCTGCCCAGGCGAGTGGCGACATCCTGGTGCTGATCAACAACGACATCGACGTCATCGGATCGGATTGGTTGCGCGAAATGGTCTCGCGCGCTCTGCGCCCCGATGTGGGTGCCGTAGGTGCCAAGCTGCTGTTCCCGAACGGCCGGGTTCAACATGGCGGCGATGTGTTGGGGGTCGGCGGAGTTGCGTCGCACCTCGGCCTTGATGCCAGACGTGATGATCCAGGGTATTTCTGCCATCTGGCGCTGGCGCGCGACGTCTCGGCGGTGACCGGTGCCTGCCTTGCGGTGCGGCGTAACGTGTACCAGGCAATTGGCGGACTCGACGAGGTCAACCTGCAAGTGGCGTTCAACGACGTCGATTTCTGTCTGCGGTTGCGTGAACAAGGGTATCGTGTCGTCTGGACACCATTCGCGGAACTTTATCACCATGAATCCGCATCGCGTGGCTCGGACATGACAGCGGAAGCATTGCAGCGCTTCCGGTGTGAGGTCGGCTATATGCAGCGTCGCTGGGGCACCGGTCTGGCGGCCGATCCCTTCTACAATCCAAACTTTTCATTGCAGAGCGCCAATTACCTGCCAGCCGAGCCACGCCGGCCTGCAGCATGGCTCAGGTCAACGCCGACCGAGCCAGAGCCACCAAATAAGCAAAAGGTCCTCCATCCAGGTCTGGCGTCTTAACTGCCCGCTGCTAACCAGCCCGATACGTTGGAACGGGCCGGCGTTCAGCGCGGTCGCTATCGTGTCCAATCGGGTGCGTGCAGCTGGCGATAGCAGATCGCGTTGCTGCATCAGCGCCGCGACATGAGCACGCAATTGCCGCGAGAATGCCGTTGGTCCCCGCCGCAGCGCTCTGAACGCACGCACCAGGGTGGAAGGGGTGACGCCAATCGCGTTGCTGTCATGCTGGCGGTAGAGGATCGTTGGTGTGTCATCCGCAATGATCCGGCCGCCGGCTGCGGATACCAGAATGTAGCTCCACCAGTCGTGGACCGAGCCCGGCGGCGGATCGGTCCCGGCGATCAGGCTCGCGGCCGAATGATTCAGCATCACTGTGCAGCCGGTCACCAGATTCTGCACCAGCGCATCAGGAAATCCCGGTGGACGCCGCAAATGGAACGACTCGCCACGCGGACGTAGTTCAGCATCCACCACGAAATGCCGCGCACAGGTACAAGCCTGGTTCGATATCCGGCGCTGTGTGCAGACCGGCGACCGCGCGCGCCAGTTTCTCTGGCAACCACACGTCATCCTGATCGGCAAATGCCAGCAATGGATAATCCGCGGCGGCGCGCAGCAGTGTCATGAAACTCGCCGTCGCTCCGATGCGCCCTGCAGTGCCGACAACCTCGACGCAGCGATCCGCGCCGATGGCCTTGGTGAACCGATGCATGATGGCCCGGGTGCCATCGTTCGACCCGTCGTCGCGCCAAAGCAGCACCCAGCCGGAGTGGATCTGGGCGACAAAACTGTCGAGCTGCGCCTGGAGGTATTTCTCCCCATTATAGGTTGCAAGCAGGATGGCGACGGTCACGGTTGAATCTCCTGACCGAATATGCCGTGATTCGCCGCGATGGAGGCAAGCCCGATGACGCTACGTATCACCGACGTGCGCGAGATCACCCAGCCGATCAGCTCGCCGATCCGCAATGCCTACATCGACTTCTCGAAGATGACGTCGAGCCTTGTCGCTGTGGTGACCAATATCGAACGCGATGGGCGGCGCGTCGTCGGCTACGGCTTCAATTCGAACGGCCGCTACGGGCAGGGGGGGCTGATCCGCGAGCGATTCGCACCGCGCATCATGGAGGCTGAACCACGATCGCTGCTTGATGCGACTGGCGAGAACCTTGATCCCGACCGTATCTGGGCGTGCATGATGACGAACGAGAAACCGGGCGGCCACGGCGATCGCTCGGTCGCCGTCGGCACAATCGACATGGCGGTGTGGGATGCGGTGGCGAAGATTGCCGGCAAGCCGCTGTTTCGCCTGCTGGCGGAGCGGCACGGCATCGAGGCGGATCCGCGCGTCTTCGTTTATGCGGCGGGTGGCTACTACTATCCGGGCAAGGATGATGCGGCTCTGTGCGCCGAAATGCGCAGCTATCTCGATCGCGGCTACACCGTGGTGAAGATGAAGATCGGTGGCGAGAGCATCGATGAGGACCGCAGGCGGATCGAGGCAGTCCTGCGGGAAAATGGCAACGGCGCGCAGTTGGCGGTGGACGCCAATGGTCGCTTCGATCTCGCCACTGCCATCGCGTATGCGAAGATGCTGAGTGGCTATCCGCTGTTCTGGTATGAGGAAGCCGGCGACCCGTTGGATTATCAGTTGCAGGCGGCGCTGGCGGAATTCTATTCCGCCCCAATGGCGACCGGTGAGAACCTGTTCAGCCACCAGGACGCGCGCAACCTGATCCGCTATGGCGGCATGCGCCCCGATCGCGACTGGCTGCAGTTCGACTGCGCGCTGTCCTATGGATTGTGCGAATACCAGCGGACACTGGCGATGCTGAAGGACGCGGGCTGGTCGTGGCGCCGCTGCATTCCGCACGGCGGGCATCAGATGTCGCTGGCAATCGCCGCCGGACTGGGGCTGGGCGGCAACGAGAGCTATCCCGATGTGTTCCAGCCATTTGGCGGTTTCCCGGACGGCACACGAGTGGAGAACAGCATTGTCACGTTGCCGGAGCTGCCGGGTATCGGCTTTGAGGGTAAGAGCGATCTGTATCGGATAATGCGGGAGCTTGCCGCGTAGCGACCGCGGCGCGGAGCGCCAGCGCGAGGGTTCCGGCCGCTACCAGCGGCGCGATCAGCAGATGCGATTGCGGATCGAAATTGCCGGTCATCAGCGTGGCGATGAACAGCAGTGCGACGCCGGGTCCGAGCCAGGGAGGCGCATCGCGCTCACGTCCCCAGCGGAGCAGCCACGCGAGCGCCATGCCGGACAGCATCAGGTCGTAGAACATGAAGACCGGAACCGCGAGCGGGGTCGCGGCAAGCAGCACGGCCGCTCGCACCGGCAGGTTGTTGATCCGGCGCCAGACAACGAAGACAGTGACCAACATCGCGAGCGTCGAGGCTGTTTGGACGATGAGCGCGAGTCCAGGGCTCGCGCCCAGCACCAATGCCGCCCCGAACGGGCTGGCGAGGCCTGCCATTGTAACGCGCGAGGCATAGATCGCGTTCGCCTCCGCCATGGCGCCGAGGTAGGAAATCCAGGGCTGCCAGCCGAACGCGAGCGCTGACGCGGCGATGTATGCCAGCATGGTCGCCGCGGCTGCCAGGAAGGTCCGCCATCGCCCGGCGGCGATCAGTGCCATCGGCACCAGCAGGCCTAAGTGCGGCTTATAGCAGAGCGCGCCCAGCAGGACGCCGCTGAAAATTGGGCGCCAATCCAGCAGAAGCATAGCGCCGCCGAACAATGCGGCGGTGAGGAAGGCGTTCTGGCCAGTGCCCAGAGCGAAGAACACCGGCGGAAACGCCAGCAATGGCAGCAGCACCGCCCGGCCGTGCTCGTCCAGGATGCGGCGCGCGACAAGCAGCGCCGGGAGCAGCGTGACGATCTGGAAAACCACGAACGCCAGCAAGTACGGCAGCCGGGCGAGTGCGGCGCAGATCAGCAGGTAGGTCGGTGGATAAAGGAAGAAGTTATAGGCAATGCCCGGCACGGTCGCTGCCTGTTCGGCGGCGAAGTGTGCCGCCTGATCGTAGGCAAGCGCCGGCGTGCCCGCATCGGCAAGCCGGCCCGCGGCATAGAAGCTGACGAAGTCGGTGCTGAGCGGGCGGTCGAGCGGCGCGATCCAGCCATGCGTACCGGCGACGAACCAGGCCAACCCAACCACTTCCAGGGCCAGCAGCAATGCGGCATAGACGAACAGGCGCCGCCGGGTGATCGCGCCGCTCATGCCGGACAGCATGGCGGTGGCAGGCTTGCAGCGGCGTTACATGCAAGGGCGCGGTGCCTGATGTCAGCCTCCCGATTGCGAGTCGGTATTGCCGGTGTCGGCCATTTCGGCCGTTACCACGCGCTCAAGGTGGCAGCATCCGAGCGTGCGGTATTGGCCGGCGTATTCGATCCCGACATCGAGCGCGCCAAGACGATCGGCTGGGAAGCCGGCGCGCCGGAAATGGATTTTTCCGCACTGTTGAATGCCTGCGACGCGATGGTGGTTGCGGCACCGGCGGACCGGCATCACGCGCTGGCGGCCGAAGCCTTGCGGGCCGGCAAGCACGTTCTGGTGGAGAAGCCGATCGCGGCGTCGCTGGCGGAAGCGGATGAGCTCGCGGCCTTGGCGGCGGAGCGAAAGCTGGTGTTGCAGGTTGGACACCTGGAACGCTTCTCGGCAGCGTTCGGCGCATTGGATGGCCGGCTGGGCGCGCCGCTGTATATCGAGGCCACGCGTATTGCGCCGTTCCGCCAACGCGGCACAGACGTGTCGGTGATCCTGGATTTGATGATTCACGACCTCGACCTGATCCTGTCGCTGGTGGCAAGTGACATCGCCAGCGTCGATGCGGTCGGTGCGGCCGTGGCCAGCGAACACGCCGATATGGCCAACGCGCGCATTCGCTTCGTCAATGGCGCGGTGGCAACGATCACTGCATCGCGTGTCGCCATGCGCACCGAGCGGCGCATGCGGGTGTTCGCACACGATGGCTACCTCGCGGTTGATTTTGCCAATCGGAGGCTGACGATTATCGCGCGGGGCCGCGGCAGGCCCGTGCCTGATGTCGCCGGTTTCGGCATGGAGGAAGTGTCCTGGGAGGACCGCGATTCTCTGGCCGCGGAACATGCGGCGTTTGTTGCTTCGGTGCTGGACGGTGCGCCGGTGCTGGTTGATGCCGCGGCTGGCCGACGCGCGCTGGCGGCGGCGCTGATGGTGACCCAGAGCATGGCCGAGTCGCGTGCGCGCATGGCAGCGTCCGGCCTGCTGGGGGAATGAACAGCAAGGAAGGAGCCAGGATGCGCCGCTTGATCTCGTCAGGTTCACGCTTCGAGGCGGATATCGGCTATTCGCGTGCCGTGGTTGATGAACCCTGGATCTTCGTGTCCGGCACCACCGGCTTCGACTACAAGGCCATGACCATCGCGGATGATGTCACGGAGCAGGCGGCTCAGACGCTGCGCAATATCAATGAGGCGCTGGTTGCGGCCGGCAGTTCATTCGCCGACGTCGTGCGCGTGCACTACATCCTGCCGAATGCGGCGGACTTTCCGAAATGCTGGCCTGCGCTGAAAGAGACATTTGGCGACGTGCGGCCGGCCGCCACGATGATCGAGGCGGGACTTGCCGATAAGCGGATGAAGATCGAGATCGAGGTTACCGCGAAGCGGCGGAGCTGAGCAGCTTCAGCACCGCGGCTGCCGCTGCTTCGGACGGCGTGCCATCGGCGGGGCGCAGCGAGTTCAATGCACTGCGGCAACCGTCGCGCTGGAGTTCCGCCACGCGGGCATCAAGCAACAGCGCATTGGCAAGTGCCGCAAGTCGTTCCGGCGTGCAGTCGGCCTGAATCAATTCAGGGATCACCTCGCGATCGGCAATCAGATTGATGATCGAGGCGTAGCGGATTTTGACCAGCCGGTGCGCGATCGCGGCGGTCAGCGGGTTGACGCGATAACTCACCACCATCGGCACCCCGGCGATCGCCAGTTCGAGCGTCGATGTGCCGGACTTGGTGAGCGCAAGCGACGATGCGGCGAACGCGTCGTACTTGTCCTGGGTGTCGCTCACAAGAAGCGGTTGGCGCGGCCATTGCCGGGTGCCGTCGCGCACGGCATCGGCGACGGGACCGGCGACCGGTACCACCGGAATCATGTCCGGCAATTGCGCCAGCGCAGCGCTGTAGGTCGGCAGCAACCGCGTCACTTCGCCGCGGCGGCTGCCGGGCATCAAGGTGAGCACGCGCGCGTCGCCAGCGATCGCGTGACGTGCGCGGAAACGCTCGCCATCACCTTTGTCGGCGCCACTTTCCAGCACAGGATGACCGACGAATGTCGCGGGTAATCCGAATTTCGCAAAGAACGCGGGTTCAAACGGCAGCAGGCACAATAGTTGGTCCCAAAGGCCCGGATAGTGCTTGACGCGGCCTTCGCGCCAAGCCCATGCCTGCGGGGCGACATAGTGCACACGCTTGATGCCGAGCGGGCGAATCGCGCGCAGCAGACGCAGGGTGAAGCCGGGGCTGTCGATCGTGACGACGATGTCTGGCGGCTGCGTTGCGATATCGGCCGCTGTCTGACGCAGCCGATGCCGGAGATGGCGCAAGTGCGGTAACACTTCGAGCAATCCCATGAGTGCCAGGTCCTGCATTGGGAACAGGCTGGTCAAACCGTTGGCCTGCATCTGCGAACCGCCAATACCGGCGAAGCTGATGTCGCGGCGCTGCGCCGCTATCGCGCGCATCAGCCTTGCGCCGAGAGCATCGCCGCTGGCCTCGCCAGCAACGAGGTAGATCAGCGGCAAATGCGCGCCTCGCGCAGACGTGCATCAAAGAGCGGCGCCACGTGCCAAATCCCCGGCGAGCCAGTCTGAATTCGGGCGTTTTTCAACGGTCGATAACAGTCATGGAGAACCTGGCACCTATCATTCTGGTATTCGCAGGTAAGCGCGAACGTGAGGTTCATCAAAGAGAATTGACCCGGGAATGGGTGGCGCGGCCGCGGCCCAATCCCGTACGCAGAGTACGGAAGGCGGCCATGGCTGACGATCCGGATTATCGTAGTTTATCGAAACGATTTGAGAGCTTCGCCGAGCGTGCCGTTGATCCATTGCTTGCGGATTCATATCGAAAGTTGGCGCAAACCTATCGCGCGCTGGATTATTGGCATGAAAAGTTCAAGCGCCGCTACGAGCCGATAGCGAAACGGCAAGAAATTGTGCGCAAGGAAGACGACACGACCTAGCCGCTCACACAGCGCTCAGGCTCGCAGCACGTCGACCATCGTGCTGCCCAGAGCCGCGGGGCTTTGCGCGACATTTATGCCAGCGGCGCGCATGGCTTCCATCTTTGCCGCCGCGGTATCGCGGCCGCCCGATATCACGGCGCCAGCGTGGCCCATTCGCCGGCCGGGCGGTGCCGTTGCGCCGGCGATGAAGCCGACAATGGGCTTCTTCACCGGATGACGAGCGAGGAACTCGGCAGCATCGATCTCGCTTTGACCGCCGATCTCGCCGATCATGACGATCTGTTTGGTTTCATCGTCGGCCAGGAACATTTCCAGCACCTCGATGAAATCGGTGCCCTTCACCGGATCGCCGCCGATGCCGACGCAGGAGCTCTGTCCGAGACCGACCGCCGTGGTCTGCGCCACTGCCTCATAAGTCAGCGTGCCGGAGCGCGATACGATGCCGACGCTGCCGCGGCGATGGATATGGCCTGGCATGATGCCGATCTTGCAGGCGTCAGGCGTGATCACGCCTGGGCAGTTGGGGCCGATCAGGCGCGAACGCGATCCGCTCAATGCGCGCTTCACGCGCACCATGTCGAGCACTGGAATGCCTTCGGTGATGCAGACGATGAGCGGAATTTCCGCATCGATTGCTTCCAGGATGGCGTCGGCGGCGAACGGCGGTGGCACATAGATGGCGCTCGCGGTGGCACCGGTTTTCTCGCGCGCTTCCCACACGGTGTCGAAGACCGGCAGGTCCAGATGCGTCGTACCGCCCTTGCCGGGCGTGACACCGCCCACGACCTTGGTGCCGTAGGCGATTGCCTGCTCGGAATGGAAGGTTCCCTGCGAGCCGGTGAAGCCCTGTGTAATGACGCGCGTATTGGCATCCACCAGGATGGCCATGTCAGGCGGCCTCCTTCACGGCGGTGACGATTTTCTCGGCGGCATCAGCCAGGTTGTCGGCGGCGACAATGGGGAGGTTCGACTTCGCCAGGATCTGCTTGCCCAGATCCACATTGGTGCCTTCCAGCCGCACCACAAGCGGGACAGACAGGCTGACCTCGCGCGCTGCCGCAACGACGCCTTCGGCGATGACGTCGCAGCGCATGATGCCACCGAAGATGTTGATCAGGATGCCTTCGACATTGGGATCCGACAGGATGATCTTGAATGCCGCGGTCACGCGCTCCTTGGTTGCACCACCGCCGACATCGAGAAAATTCGCTGGCGCCATGCCGAACAGCTTGATGATGTCCATGGTCGCCATAGCCAGTCCGGCGCCGTTCACCATGCAGCCGATGTTGCCGTCGAGTGCAACGTAGTTGAGGTTGTACTTGGCGGCCTCGAGTTCCTTCGGATCTTCTTCGGCCTCGTCGCGCAACTTCTCGAGTTCAGGGTGGCGATACAGCGCATTGTCGTCGAAGCTGATCTTCGCATCGAGCGCGATCACCTCGCCGGATTTGGTGACAACGAGCGGATTGATCTCCACGATCGAGCAGTCGAGCTCGGTGAAGGCGCGGTACAGCGCGGGAAGAAACCGGTTGAATGCAGCGATCTGACCGCCGGTGAGGCCGAGCGCATAGGCGACGCGCCGCGCATGGAAGCCGGAGATGCCCGCGGCGGGATCGATTGCGACGCTCTGGATCTTGTCCTGGTGCTTGGCGGCGACCTGTTCGATCTCCATGCCGCCTTCCGTCGAGGCAACCACGGTGACGCGGCCAGAGGCCCGGTCGACCAGCAGCGACAGATACAGTTCTCGGGCGATGTCGCTGCCGGCTTCGACATAGACGCGGTGCACGGTGCGTCCGGCCGGGCCGGTCTGCTTGGTGACCAGCGTGTGGCCGAGCATCGCTGCCGCAGCGGTGCGCACCTCGTCTGCCGAATGTGCCACCCGGACACCGCCTTTGCCGCCGGGATCCTCGGCAAAACGGCCGGCGCCACGTCCGCCGGCGTGGATCTGCGATTTCACCACATAGACCGGACCTGGCAGTTTGCTGGCGGCTGCGACGGCCTCGTCCGGCGTCCAGGCGACGAAGCCTTCAGGCACCGCAACGCCATGGCGCCTCAATAGCTCCTTGGCCTGGTACTCATGGATATTCATCCGATGAGCTTCTTCGCTGCCTCGACCAGTTCGCGGACGGCGGTGCAGGACTTGTCGAAAGCGGCCTTCTCCTCGGCATTCATCGAGACCTCGACGATGCGCTCGATGCCGCCGGCGCCGAGGACGACGGGGACGCCGACATAAAGGTCCTTCACGCCGTATTCGCCGTTCAGCAGTGCGGCACACGGCAGCACGCGCTTCTTGTCCTTCAGGTATGCCTCGGCCATCGCGACCGCGCTCGCGGCGGGCGCATAGAAGGCACTGCCGCGTTCCAGCAGCTTGACGATTTCACCGCCGCCGTCGCGGGTGCGCTGCACGATCGCGTCGATCTTCGCCTGTGTGGTCCAGCCCATCTTGATCAGGTCGGGAACCGGGATGCCCCCGACGGTCGAGTAGCGGGTCAGTGGCACCATGGTGTCGCCATGGCCGCCGAGCACGAAGGCGGTGACATCTTCCACTGACACGCCGAATTCCTGTGCGAGGAACAGGCGAAAGCGCGAGCTGTCCAGCACGCCGGCCATGCCAACGACCTTGTTGGCGGGCAGCCCGGACTTCTGCTGCATCACGTAGACCATCGCATCGAGCGGGTTGGTGATGGTGATGACGAACGCGTTGGGGCAGTGGGTCTTGATGCCATCGGCGACCTCGGCGATCACGCCGGCGTTCTTGCCGATGAGGTCGTCGCGCGACATGCCGGGCATGCGCGGGAAGCCGGCGGTGACGATGACGACATCGGCGCCCTCGATCGCGTGGTAGCTGGAGCCGCCGGTCATGTGGGCGTCGAAGTCGTCGACCGGGCCGGACTGCATGATGTCGAGCGCCTTGCCGGCGGCGACGCCGCCGAACACGTCGAACAGCACGACGTCGCCGAGTTCCTTGAGGCCGATCATGTGGGCGAGGGTTCCGCCGATATTGCCGGCACCGATGAGGGCGATCTTGTTGCGGGCCATGGGTGTGGGGTCCTTACAGCGGGCCTGGAACAGCCTGTGGTGCGAGTTGTCATGCGCCAAGCCGGCGCTGCCCAGGAGGCGGGAGGTTGCTAGCGCAGGAGGGGCCTGGGAGCAACTGGGCGGTATCCTTGCGGACCGTGGCGTGACGCCGCTAGCGTGATGCGGTCCAAGAAAGGAACCGTCATGAGCCACCCAGCCAAGCTGCGCGCGCTGTTGCGGGATGGCGCAATGGTGATTGCGCCGGGCGTCTACGACGGCCTGACGGCTAAGCTGGTGGCGCAAGCCGGGTATCCGGCGGTTTACATGACCGGGGCGGGGACCTCGGTGTCGTATGGCTATCCGGACTTCGGCCTGCTGACGATGAGCGAGATGGTGGAGAACGCGGCTCGTATCGTGCGCTCGGTCGAGGTCCCGGTGATCGCGGATGCGGATACCGGTTACGGCAACGAATTGAATGTATTCCGCACGGTTCAGGAGTACCAGTTGCGTGGCGTCTCGGCGATCCATATCGAGGATCAGGTGACGCCGAAGAAGTGCGGCCATCTCGATGACAAGGAAATCGTTGCGCGCGAGGATTATCTGGCGAAGATCCGCGCCGCGGTGGCCGCCAAGCGTCATCAGGACTTCATCATCATCGCGCGCACCGATGCGCGCGCCGTCGCGGGCTTCGATGAAGCGATTGCGCGCGCCAATGCAGCGCTTACAGCCGGCGCCGATATGGTGTTCGTCGAAGCGCCGCAGACGATGGAGGAACTTGCCGCCGTACCGCAACGTGTGGCGGGGCCATGTCTGCTCAACGTGGTCCGCGGCGGCAAGACGCCGGAGATCGATCTGCGCCGCGCGCAGGAGATGGGCTATCGCCTCGCCATCGTGCCGGGACTGCTGATGAAGGCGGTCATCGGCGCGTGCGATGAAATGCTCGCGGCGCTGAAGGCCGAGCACATGCATCCGGTACCGCGCAAGGACATGACGGTGCGCCAGGCATTCGATCGTGTCGGCGCCACGGAGTGGGACGCACGGCGCACGCGCTTCCGCGCGGATGATGTGCGGCGCGCAGCCGAATAACAGGAGGGAACCACAATGACGACGGTAGGTGGCGGCGAATATACATACGAACCGGTCGTTGACTGGGCGAAACTCCCGCCAGGCTGGTCGTTCAAGGAGATCGGTTCCGTCGGCGTCGATAAGAACGACAACGTCTATGTGTTCAACCGCGGCGAACATCCGATGATCGTGTTCGACCGCGATGGCAATTTCCTGCGTTCCTGGGGTGAGGGCGTCTATCCGCGCGCGCATGGCGTTTTCATGGCGCCGGACGACACGGTCTGGCTGACGGATGATGGCGACCACACGGTTCGGCAATGCACGCTGGAAGGTAAGGTGCTGCTGACGCTGGGGGTTCCCGGCAAGCCTTCGCCATACATGAGCGGCGAGCCGTTCCATCGCTGCACCCACACGGCGATGTCGCCACGGGGCGATATCTACGTGTCGGACGGCTACGGCAATTCGCGCGTGCACAAGTATTCGCCGAACGGCAAGCTATTGCTGTCGTGGGGCGCGCCGGGCACCGATCCAGGTGAATTCAACATCGCGCACAACATCACCTGCGATGGCGACGGCTGGGTGTATGTCGCGGATCGCGAGAACCACCGCGTGCAGGTGTTCGACGGCAATGGCCGCTACGAGACGCAATGGAACAATCTGCATCGGCCCTGCGGTCTATTCATGCCGCCGGGTAAATGTCCGATCTGCTACATCGGCGAGCTTGGTTCGGTCGCGTCGGTCAACCGCAACCTGCCCAACCTTGGGCCACGCGTGACCATCGTGGACAACACCGGCAGGAAGATCGCACGCCTGGGCGGTGTGGGGCCGGGCATGGGGCCGGCCGAGTTCCTCGCACCGCACGGGCTGACGGTGGACTCGCGTGGCGACCTGTATGTTGGCGAGGTGTCGTGGACCAACTGGCCGCAGACCTGGCCGGACAAGCCGCGCCCCGACAACCTGCGCTCGCTGCACAAGTTCCGGAAGGTGTAGCGGGTGCAGTGCGGCCTTCACCGCACCTGCAACCGTGTTGCTTTCGTCACCTGTGAGTGACGTATGAAAGCAGATCCTGCATTTCGGGAAAATCCTGCAACCTCGGTATCCGGGGATACCAGGCCGGCATCGCCGACCGCTTTGCGACGCGCAGCGCTGATACTTCCAACTCTGATCGGGCTAGCGACCCTCATTGTGTATGGTGGATTGTTGCCCGCCGGCAGATGGCAGGGCGACGAGTACCTCGGCTCCTGGCTAGTCGCGACGGGAGGCAGGGATTTCCTGCTTCGCGACATTGTGGCGTCGAAGCCGTTGCCTGTTTCCGAGTTGATTCGCTTTGCCTATTTCGCTCTTTCGAATGAGCTAAATCGTCCTCTCGTTGGGCCATTCTTGGGAGTTGTCTGGCTCACATCCCTGCTCGGCATTGCCGTCGCAGCTTGGGTCGGCCGCGTCCGCCGGCCTGTGGGGCTCGCAATCATAGTGTTCGCGCTGACCCTTCTGATCGCCAAACCCGGCGAGATGTTCTACTGGCCTGATGCTGCGGCTGCTTATCTGCCCTGCCTGGCGGGGCTTGCCGCAGCGTCCATTCTGCTCGATGCGCGCAATGTCCCGCAGATCATTACGTTGACACTTGCCCTATTGGTTGTCGTCTGGACCTCAGAAATCGGTGCGGCCACAGTTCTAGTGTATACGATCCTAGTGTTGGTGGCGTCGTTCGGCGACCTGTACTCGGCTGAGATGTCTAATCCTTTTGGCGGCGCCAGCGTTGGGAGCGTTGGCAGTCGCCTTGATCCTGTTGAAAACCCGCATGCGCCTGAACGAGGTTATGGACGCGAAGAGCGGTCTCGCGGGCAACTGGCCAGCGAGTTCGGCGCCGCAGTGCCGGCTTTCGCCAGCGAGGTATGGGGTATATCGGGCCTACCGTTGTTGGCAGGGGTGACCATCAAGGCGCTTCTCTTGGTTACCTTTTCCGCGGTCAATACGCGAAAGCAGCAAGACCTAGGCATAACCATGATGTGGACACTTGCGCTCCTCCTCGGAGCCTTTGCCTCGGCAGCGGCGGCCAACCATCAATTCGGAACGTTGTGCTGCGAGCGTCAAACCACATTCCGGCAAGCCATGATCCTGTTGGCGTTGTTCACCGTGGCTGGCCAACTGGGCGGCGCGCTCATGCCTCAACGTTCCGCATTGCTCGCGGCAGCGCTGCTGGTGCTGCTTATTTCACGCGCTGGCGCACTCCATTCCGATTGGCAATTGCGTCACCAAGTCTTTTCGGCGCGGCAGCGTACTTGGGACTCTGCGATGGGGGCCGGCGATACGATGACGCTGGTGCTCGCTCCGACCGGCAGGATCATCAATAGTGATGCACTTCCCATCGGCCAGTATCGCCGCACATCCGACGTCTCCTTCGAAGACACCCCATGGTACGCCTGGGGTATCATGGTTCGCTTTAACAAGCACGCCCTGACGATTATGGACGTTGGCGGGTAGGGCACGATGTGCATTCGTGGCCATGGCCTCGACGGAGCGGTCTGGATTTTCGCTTGCACCGGCTCGGCGTCGTCGAACCGTGACATCGTTGACAGCATCAGCAGACAAGGAGATCTCTCAGCCGCCGTGGCAGGAGCGCTCTTGCTCATAGCAGCCACATCGGCATGGACAGACGAATGATGACCGACATCGCTTCCCTGCTCGCTAGCTACCCTCGCATTCGCCCAAGTCTACCATGCGGCAATGCGCGTATCTACATCGAGGAATACAAGATCAACCGCGGCATCGGCGCTAGCCGCCTTTATCGTATCGTCGCGTCGCTGGAGAGCTGGATGCACCGCCGGGTGGCGGCTTGCAATGCTGGCCCGGCGCTACTTGAGGTTGGAGCTGGCACGCTCAACCATAGGCCCTACGAAGAGAAAGCGAGTGTTTACGACATTGTTGAACCGCTGCCTCGACTCTACGAGGGAAGCCCGCATCTCGCACGTGTCAATCAAATATACACGACCATCCAGCAGGTGCCCGCGACGTCGCGCTACGACCGCATATTCTCCATAGCCGTGCTCGAGCATGTGGAAGATCTTCCTGCCATCGTCGCCGCCTGCGCAGAGCGGCTCGGGGACCACGGCGTGTTTCAGGCTGGTATTCCCGCTGAAGGCGGGCTGGCATGGGGACTCGCCTGGCGTACGACCACCGGCATTTCCTATCGCTTACGTACCGGCCAGCCCTATGGCCCCGTCATGCGTCATGAGCATATTAACAATGCCACCGAGATCATTGCGATCGTCCGGTTTTTCTTTGCTGATGTCCACGTCCGCTGGTTCCCTTTGGCCACCCGGCATCTAGCTTTCTACGGCTATATCGAAGCGCGCCGGCCGCATCTCGACCGGTGCGCCCGGATATCGCGGTAATGTCGGTACTCGCCGTCGACATCGCGCTGTTCGTGGTTTACGTCACGACAAGTTCGTTTGGGCTGCTGCTGCTCAAGCGGTCGCTCAGCCGCATGCGCGACGCCGATGTTGCGTTGCTCAGTTTCTCGCCGGAGTTGCTGCTACTGCTGGCCGGAGCCGCTCTGTATGTTGTCAGCTTCGCGGTTTGGTTACGTATTCTTGCCCGTCTGCCGTTATCGACTGCCTATCCCGTTGCCATTGGTCTGACAATGGCATTTTCAACGACAGCGGCCGTACTGTTGCTCGGCGAGCGACTGGGCCCACTCAAGCTTGGGGCTATGCTGGCGATCCTCGGAGGCTGCATTGTCCTTGTTCTGGACACCAAGTGAACGCGGCCGTGACAGAGCGGCGACTTAGCGTGGTAGTGCCAGCGCACAACGAGGCGACAAACATCGCCGCGCTACATGCAGCAGTTAGCGCGGCGGTGGCAGATCTCGGCGTTGATCTCGAATTGATTTTTGTGGATGACGGATCGCGCGACGCGACTGCCGAACGTGTCGCCGAACTGGCCATGCGCGATGACCGTGTGCGGCTGGTCTCGCTGAGGCGCAATTTCGGTCATCAGATCGCTTTGCTTGCTGGCTTGCGAGCGGCATTGGGTGAAGCCGTTATAACTATGGATTGCGACCTTCAGCACCCACCCGCACTGATCCCGGACATGGTCGCTGCTTGGCGCGCCGGCCACCAAGTCGTGCAGATGGTGCGCGATGAGACACTGGAATCCGGCTTGGCCAAACGCATTACGTCGCGAAATTTCTATCGGCTGATAAACCTGCTGTCGGACACGCCAATTACGCCGGGGGTCGCCGACTTCCAGTTGCTCGATCGCGCCGCTGTCGATGCGTTGATCCATCTCGGCGATTATCGGCCCTTCTTACGTGGAATGGTCAGCTGGCTCGGGTTTCCAACAGCCTTTCTGCGGTATGTCGCGGCACCACGCGCAAGTGGATCGAGCAGCTACAACTGGCACCGGATGAGCACGCTGGCGGTGGATGCCATCACCGGCTTCTCGGTGAAACCGCTGCGCGTCGCGTTCTACGTTGGCTGCCTTTCGGTTGTGCTGTCGCTAGCCTACCTTGCTTACATATTCGTGGAGCTTCTGTCCGGCCGGACGGTCGAGGGATGGACATCTCTGATGGCGGTAATGCTGCTGTTCGGCGCCGCACAGTTAGTGAGCCTCGGCATCATCGGTGAGTATATCGGCAGGATCTACGACCAGACACGCGGTCGCCCCCGTTATCTCGTCAAGCCTGAGGATATCAACGAGCATCGTCCCTAAGGCGCGGACCCGTTGGTTACCTGAGCCTTGCGACACGTTTTCATTCACCCGTTCTCAAATAATGATGCATCGAGACGAGCCAGGTTTCTGGTGAGATAGGCAATTTCGCCGGTTGAACCTCGCTGCCGTCCGGAGACTCACGCAGCATGTCGCATGGTTGACAATCAACGTGGCGTTAGTGTCGGGCGGCTACGCACGGGCTCGCCGTTGGGTCCCTGATCGATCCACAACCGATCGTCCGATGGCCGCCGCCGCACAGCGGTTTGTGCGGCGCAGCAAATCTCTGGCATAGCTTATGGCCTCGCAAAGGAGTGCCGCCATGAGCCTGCGGGGCAAAGTCGCACTGGTGACGGGTTCGACCAGCGGTATCGGCCTTGGGATCGCCCAGGCCCTCGCCGCCGCCGGGGCGGACGTCATGCTGAACGGCTTTGGTGAAGCAGCGCAGATCGAAACGCTGCGCGCCGGCGTCGCCGCCGCCAGTGGGGTCCGCGTTCTGCATAACGGCGCCGACATGTCGCAGCCCGGGCAGATCGCCTCGATGGTGGCGGATACGCAGGCGAAACTGGGTTCACTGGACATCCTGGTGAACAATGCCGGTATTCAGTTCGTCGCCAGCGTCGATGAGCTTCCGGCCGAGCGCTGGGACGCGGTGATAGCGGTCAACCTCTCGGCGGTGTTCCACGGCATGAAGGCCGCCATTCCGGCCATGAAGCAGCGCGGCTGGGGCCGCATCATCAATGTCGCCTCGGCGCATGGACTGGTCGCCAGCGCCCAGAAGGTCGCCTATGTCGCGGCCAAGCATGGCGTTGTCGGCATGACCAAGGTGGCGGCGATCGAACTCGCCAATCACGGCATCACGGTCAACGCGATCTGCCCGGGCTGGGTGCTGACGCCGCTGGTCCAGCAGCAACTCGACGCGCGGGCACGGCGCGAAGGCACCGATGTCGAGACGCAGAAGCTGCGCTTCCTCGCCGAGAAGCAGCCGATGGCACAGTTCTCCACGCCGGAAGGCATCGGCGGGCTGGCGGTGTTCCTGTGCTCCGATGCGGCGAAGACAATCACCGGAGCG
>CAVRDF010000007.1:0-315000 GCA_963719805.1 uncultured Alphaproteobacteria bacterium | reverse complement strand
AGGCTGAAGGTGGGGTAACACCCACTGGAGGGCCGAACCCACGCCTGTTGAAAAAGTCGGGGATGAGCTGTGGCTAGGGGTGAAAGGCCAATCAAACTCGGAAATAGCTGGTTCTCCGCGAAATCTATTTAGGTAGATCGTCGCATGATTACCTTCGGGGGTAGAGCACTGGATGGGCTAGGGGGTCCCAAAGACTTACCAAACCTAACCAAACTCCGAATACCGAAGAGTACAGTGCGGCAGACAGACGGCGGGTGCTAAGGTCCGTCGTCGAGAGGGAAACAGCCCAGACCACCAGCTAAGGTCCCCAAATCGTGGCTAAGTGGGAAAGGATGTGGGAATTCCAAAACAACCAGGAGGTTGGCTTAGAAGCAGCCATCCTTTAAAGAAAGCGTAATAGCTCACTGGTCTATTAGAAATCCTGCGCCGAAGATGTACCGGGGCTAAAGCCACGTACCGAAGCTGTGGGCTCGAGCAATCGAGCGGTAGCGGAGCGTTCCGTAAGCCTGTGAAGCGGTACCTGTGAGGGGCCGTGGAGGTATCGGAAGTGCGAATGCTGACATGAGTAGCGACAAACAGAGCGAGAAACTCTGTCGCCGAAAGTCCAAGGGTTCCTGCGCAAGGTTAATCCGCGCAGGGTAAGCCGGCCCCTAAGGCGAGGGCGAAAGCCGTAGTCGATGGGAACCAGGTTAATATTCCTGGGCCTGCCAGAAGTGACGAACGTGAAGTGTTGTCCGGGCTTATCGGATTGCTCGGGCTTCTGAATTGTTCCGGGAAATAGCTCTGGCGACGAGACCGTACCCGAAACCGACACAGGTGGACTGGTAGAGAATACCAAGGCGCTTGAGAGAACGATACCGAAGGAACTAGGCAAATTGCTCGCGTAACTTCGGGATAAGCGAGACCTGTTACCGGGCAACCGGTGGCGGGTGGCACAGAGCAGGGGGTGGCGACTGTTTAGTAAAAACACAGGGCTCTGCGAAGTCGAGAGACGACGTATAGGGTCTGACGCCTGCCCGGTGCCGGAAGGTTAAGGGGAGATGTGCAAGCATCGAACCGAAGCCCCGGTAAACGGCGGCCGTAACTATAACGGTCCTAAGGTAGCGAAATTCCTTGTCGGGTAAGTTCCGACCTGCACGAATGGCGTAACGACTTCCCCACTGTCTCCGGTATCGGCTCAGCGAAATTGAATTCCCCGTGAAGATGCGGGGTACCCGCGGTCAGACGGAAAGACCCTATGAACCTTTACTGCAACTTTGCAGTGGCGCCAGGAACATTCTGTGTAGGATAGGTGGGAGGCATTGAATCCGGGGCGCTAGCTTCGGTGGAGCCAACCTTGAAATACCACCCTGAGTTTTCCTGGCGTCTAACCGAGACCGGTCAGCCCGGTCCGGGACCCTGCATGGTGGGCAGTTTGACTGGGGCGGTCGCCTCCCAAAAAGTAACGGAGGCGCGCGATGGTGGGCTCAGGCCGGTCGGACATCGGCTGTTGAGTGCAATGGCACAAGCCCGCCTGACTGCGAGAGCGACAGCTCGAGCAGAGACGAAAGTCGGCCATAGTGATCCGGTGGTCCCGCGTGGAAGGGCCATCGCTCAACGGATAAAAGGTACTCTAGGGATAACAGGCTGATCTCCCCCAAGAGTCCACATCGACGGGGAGGTTTGGCACCTCGATGTCGGCTCATCACATCCTGGGGCTGGAGCAGGTCCCAAGGGTTCGGCTGTTCGCCGATTAAAGTGGTACGTGAGCTGGGTTTAGAACGTCGTGAGACAGTTCGGTCCCTATCTGCCGTGGGTGAAGGAGACTTGAGAGGATCTGTCCCTAGTACGAGAGGACCGGGATGGACGCACCTCTGGTGCACCGGTTGTCGCGCCAGCGGCACGGCCGGGTAGCTATGTGCGGACGGGATAACCGCTGAAAGCATCTAAGCGGGAAACCCACCTCGAAACCAGGTCTCCCTGAGGGCCGTGACAGACCATCACGTTGATAGGCCGGGTGTGGAAGCGCGGTAACGCGCGAAGCTGACCGGTCCTAATCGCCCGATAGAGCTCAAGATCCCATGTCTTCGGACTCGTCCGAGGAACACCATGCATGGAAATCATCCTCAGATCGCACAGCACATAACAATCCAGAACCTGCATTCAGCCCGACGCGGATGGGCTGGACGACCTGGTGGCTTTGGCGGGGGGCCCGCACCCGATCCCATCCCGAACTCGGCCGTGAAAACCCCCAGCGCCCATGGTACTGCGTCTTAAGGCGTGGGAGAGTAGGTCGCCGCCAGGTCTTCCAGCCCATCCGCATCATTCCCCCGGCTTCGTGCCGGGGGTTCGTGTTTGGCGCGGGGTGGAGCAGCCCGGTAGCTCGTCAGGCTCATAACCTGAAGGTCATAGGTTCAAATCCTATCCCCGCAACCAATTTCCCCGAACCAACGAACAGATCCACAGCGGTCTGCTTCGCGAACCCGGCTCCACATCAACTGCGGTAACACGCGAATCGGCAGATTTGCGCGGCTATCGCCTTATGGTACGCTGGTTCAGGACCCGCGCATGGGGCTGATCGGAGTAGACGAGAATTGCACGACCCGTTGTTGCGCGTGGACAATCTGACAGCGTGCGTTGCAACCCCAGGCGGCGACTGGCCTGTCGTCCAGGACGTCTCGTTCAGCGTCGAACGCGGCAAAGTACTTTGCCTGGTTGGCGAATCCGGCTGTGGCAAGAGCCTGACGGCCCGCGCGATCCTTCGGCTGTTGGACTGGCCGCTGCGTAGTGCACCGACCTCCAGCATCAGGTTCGGTGGTCGAGATCTGTGTACGCTGCCGGAACGCGAAATGCGCGCGCTGCGTGGCAGCGAGATTGCGATGATCTTCCAGGAACCGATGAGCTCGCTGAACCCGGTCAAACGGGTGGGCGATCAGGTTGCGGAGACGTTGATCCTGCACCGCGGACTTTCCAGACGCGACGCGCATCGCCGGGCTGTCGCGCTGTTCCGCCAGGTGGGTATTCCCCTGCCAGAACGGCGCGTGCGGCAATTTCCGCATGAACTTTCCGGCGGGATGCAGCAGCGCGCGATGATTGCCATGGCACTGGCATGCGATCCGAAGATCCTGATCGCCGATGAGCCCACGACAGCGCTTGATGCGACAATCCAGGCACAGATCCTCGATCTGCTTCGTGGCCTGCGCGATACGCGCGACATGGGAATTCTATTGATCACCCATGATCTTGGTGTCGTGGCGGAGATGGCCGACGATATCGCTGTCATGTACGCTGGCCGAATCGTCGAACGCGGTTCTGTTGAGCAGGTGCTGACCTCGCCACAGCATCCCTACACAGAACAATTGCTGCGGTCGGTACCGCGGCTGCGCATGCCACGCGACCAGCGACTGGCAATGATTGGCGGCACGGTGCCTTCGCCGGTCGAGCGGCCAGCTGGCTGCGGATTCGCGCCACGCTGCGATCTCGCCTTCGATCGTTGTAGGACGGCGCCTTTCCCCCCGCTATTTGGCGCGACGGCACATGTCGCGGCTTGCTGGCTTTGTCATGACGGTGCGCGCGCAACCCGCGGCGTGTGGGAAAGCGCCTGATCATGCCCACCGCTTTGTTGGAACTGCGCGACGTGCACGCGCGCTTCCCTGTGCAAAGCGGTGTGCTGCAACGCACAGTGGGTCACGTGCACGCGCTGGACGGGGTGAACCTCACCGTGCGCCACGGCGAGACCATCGGTCTGGTTGGCGAGTCGGGATGTGGAAAGTCCACACTGAGCCGTGTCGTGATGATGTTGCGGCAACCAGATTCGGGCGCAGTGTTTTTCGAGGGACGCGATCTGGCGACGCTGGATCGCAAGGAGCGCAAGCTGGCGCGGCGCGATATCCAGATTATTTTCCAGGATTCGTTGGGATCACTGAACCCACGCATGCGGGTGCGCGACCTGATCCTTGAGGGGCGGCGGATTCAAGGTATGGCGCATGCCGCGACTGATGACGCGTTGGTCAACGATATCCTGGCAAAAGTTGGTCTGCCGCGCGATCTCGCCACACGCTATCCGCACGAATTGTCAGGCGGGCAGCGGCAACGCGTCGGCATCGCGCGTGTGCTGATCCTTGGCGCGCGACTAATCGTCGCCGATGAGCCGGTGTCCGCCCTCGACGTCTCTGTGCAGGCGCAGGTGCTGAACCTGCTGGTGGACCTGAAGCGGGAACTTGGGCTGACCTATATCTTCATCGCGCATAGTTTGGCGGTGGTCGGCTACATCGCCGATCGGGTCGCGGTGATGTATCTGGGCCGCATCGTCGAGCTGGCGTCGAGCGAAACGATCCAGCTCGCGCCGTTGCATCCATATACGGTCTCGTTGTTGTCGTCGGTGCCGGATGCATCGGCGCGGGTACGGCGGGCGCGGCATCATCTGGCAGGGGAACCGCCCAGTCCGATGCAGCGGCCAACCGGTTGCCGTTTCCGGACTCGCTGCGTCGCGGCGCAGGCGATCTGCGCGGAACACGAGCCCGCGCTGGCCGAGCAAACGGACGGGCACCTTGTTGCATGCCACTTTCCGGGGGCGCTGCGAACATCCGTTGAGACGTGACGACAGATAGAAATAGAAACCACAGATGTACTGAACAGCCATGATCCGCGGCTATCCTCATTTTCCATCGCTGAACGCCGGCGAGACGCTGGTCTTGCATGTCGCCACGACCAGTCCGCGGTTCCGTGTCGCGTTCTTCCGGCAAGGCGCGCATCTGCAAGAGATGAAACCCTTGAGCGGCGCGGTGTTGGCCGGCGTCGATCTGCCTGACGGGCCGCCCGATCGCGACTGGGGCTGGCCCGCGTATGAGTTCGCAATTCCTGCGGACTGGCCTTCTGGTGTCTATGTCGCGGCGCTGATCGAGATCGGCGCTGACGGCAGCGAAGTCGCGCCGGATTGCAGCACGACATTCGCCACCTCCGCGAAGGCGCTGTTCGTGATTCGCCATCGCGGTTCGGTGCAGCCGGGAACGGTGCTTTACAAAGTCTCCTGGGCCACGTTCGTCGCGTACAATGGCACCGGGTACGGCAGCCTGTACACCGAAGCAGTGTGGTCGCGCGAACAGCCCAATCCCGGTTTCAAGGTGACATGGCGACGGCCGGGCTGCGGCACGGGCGGTGACGTGATGCCAGGCGATTCCGAGGACTATTACGATACGTCGTCGCGGCGGCAGACATTCGAGCATTGGGATGCGCCACTGGTGCGCTGGCTGGAACAGCAAGGCTACGACGCGCATTACTGCACCGATTGGGACCTGCACCAGGACCCGGATTTTCTGCGTCCATACAGCCTGATGTTGAGCGTCGGGCACGACGAGTACTGGAGCGATGCGATGCGCGCTGCGTTGGATGCGCATGTCGCCCGTGGCGGCAATATTGCATTTTTCAGCGGCAACATCTCAGGCTATCGCATCCACTTCACCGATGATGACACCGCAATCACCTGCGCCAAGATCGGTCCTCCGAGCCGTGATCCAGACACGTGGATACGCGATGCCTGGCAGGAGGTGAATCCGGAATGCCGCCTGACCGGTGTGGCCACGGCGTTTGGCGGCGGTTGGTGGGATGGCAAACGCCGGACGCAGGGCTATGTGGTGCAGCACGCATCGCACTGGGTGTATGCCGGCACCGGCCTGCATGACGGCGATGAGTTCGGCAACGACGACGACTTTCCGCTGATTGGCTACGAGGTGGATGGCGCGGCATTCCGTCGCAAGGATGGGCGCGCGGTTGTCACCGGCGAGATGGGGACGCCACGCGATTTCGTCATTCTTGGCGTGGCTGAGTTGGGTGACGGCTGGGTCGCCGGCAAGGCGGGCGCGGCCGCGACGATGGGTCTGTACGTCAGCCCGCAGGGTGGCGTGGTGTTTCAGGGGGCAACGACGGATTGGCCGATCCTGGTGCCGCGCAATACACATGTAGAGACGATTACGCGGAACGTGGTCGAGCGTCTGCGGCTGCCAAGCGCGCGTGTGATTGGACCTCTGCCGCATCGTGCCGGCCGGATGCTGGCAGCGGCCGGGGAGACGGTGTCGTTCCACGTCGATACCGGCCGTTTTGGCGACCTGGCGACGCTGCGATGCGAATGGCAGGCCGCCGGTGCGCACGTCGTGGAAGGCGCGGGACCTTTACTGCGGGTACAGATGCCGCAGGAAACCGGCTTCGTGGCAATCAGCGTGACGCTCTGGCGTGGTGCCGAGGTGATTGGGTTTGGCGCCTGCACGATGCTGCCGCTGACAACGGAGGAAGCGATCAAGCTGGACGTGCTGATCAACATGCGGGAGATGGTGATGGCGGGCGAGCCGGCGAACCCGCTGGTGAATCCCGCCTATGATCCGGTGGATCGCAACTGGCTGATATTTTCCATTCGCGTGCCATGGATACGCGAGCGCGCGATCCGTATGGAGAAGGCGGCTTCGCGGCTGCTTGCGTTGGCGCGGCGACCTTCAGGCGACGACAGGTCGTAAACTGCTGCTTTCTTGACATCGGCCCCTTGCTCCGCTGCACTAGGCGGCCATTCTGGAACGTTCCAGAACTTGGCGAGAAACGACAGGGAGCGATCCATGGGGCTGGTTGAGGTGACGCGGCGCCGCTTCATTGGCGGGACTTCGGCAGCGCTGGGCGCGTCCCTGTTCAATGTGCGCGGCGCATTCGGACAGGGGGCTGGGAAGCTAACGCAAACCCTCACCGTGGGGACCAACATACCGTTCACCACGCTGGACCCGAACACAATCAATACATCGGTGTTTCCGTTCCGCAACTCAGTCTTCGATCCGCTGATCACCATCCCGGTGACCGATATTCCCAGCTACAAGCTTGGCTCGATCCAGAACGAGCTCGCGACCACGCACGCTGTGAACAAGGAAGTCACCGAAATCCGTATGCGTGTGCGCGACGGCGTGCGTTTCCACGACGGCAACCCGATGACGGCGGACGATGTCGCTGCCTCGCTGCGTTATGCGATCGACCCGGCAACCGGCGGGACGATGGCTGGCAGCCTGGCCGACATCACGTCGGTGGCGGTCGATGGCAATGAGGTTGTGATGAAGACCTCGGCGCCCAGCGTCGATGCGTTGTACCGGCTGACTTTGTTCCGCGTGCAATCACCGAAGTTTTTCGGCAAGGCGGGGAACACGCCGGTCGGCACGGGCCCATTCAAGCTGTCGGAGTATGTACCGAACGATCACCTGACGTTGGAGCGATTTGATGGCTACTGGAAGCCGATAGCCTCCAACGTGAAGACGCTGACGTTCAAGTTCTATACCGATCCCGAGGCCATGTTGAATGCCGCCCTGGCCGGCGAGCTGGACATACTGCAATTCGGACAGTTGAAGGATGCGGCGACACTGGAGGGATCCGGCTGGGCCGCCTATGCCGCGCCGATCGCGGATTATGTCATGCTTGTGCTGAATTATACTGCGGCCGATTCAGCCCTGGCGAACGTCAACATCCGGCAGGCTGTGGCACGTGCCATCGATCGGAAGGCCATCGTCAAGAACGTATACTTTGGCCGGGTGCAACCGATCACCATCCCGATGCCGCCATCCGATCCGACGTATGATCCGAAGATTGCCGCCGAGTGGGACTTCAATCTGACAGCCGCGGCGGAATATGTGAAGAAGTCCGGCCTGACGAAGCCGGGTTTCGAGCTGCGCGTCGGCAGCAACGATCCAGACGCGCGCAAGGTGGCGGAGATCATCCAGGGCGACCTCGCGAAGATCGGCGTCACTGCCAAGATCGCGCTGAAGGACCCGACCACATTGGTGAACGACGCAATCGCCGGCAACTTCGAGTCGAACGTCTATGCCTGCTCGGTCGGTGTGCCGGAAGTGCAGGACTTCGAGGATTGCAGCGTCTATCGGCCGAACAAGGGTCCATTCTCCGGCGCCAAGACACTCCCCGAATTCAAGCAGGCGTACTATGCCGCCGCCGCCATTGTTGACCCGCAACAGCGCATCGCTGCGTTCAAGCAGGTGTTCGAGGTGCTGCACGAGACGGCATGGGCCGTGCCGATATGCATGCGCGGTCTGCTGTGCGGACAAAGCAAGCAGATATCCGGGGTGGTGTACGATGCCAAGACGCATCTGGTCTATCAGGGGATCGTGAAGGCATAGCCGGCGGTCCGTGGTCAGCTTCATCCTTCGGCGCTTTCTGCTCACACTGCCGGTCTTGTTTGGTGCATCGCTGGCGTTGTTCGCGCTTCTCTATGTGCTGCCGGGTGATCCGGCGTCGTTCGTGCTGGGCGACAGCGCGACACCAGCGCAACTGGCAGCCCTGCGGCATCGGCTTGATCTCGATCAGCCCGTGCCCTTGCAATACCTGATGTGGTTAGGCCGCCTGTCGCATGGTGACCTGGGCGAGTCACTGGTAAGCGGCTATCCCGTCGCGCGGCTGATCGCGCAGCGGCTTCCCGTGGCGATCGAGTTGACAGTGGGGGCGCTGCTGGTCGCGTTGCTGATCGGTGTGCCGGCCGGCATTGCCATCGGCGTGCGGCCGCGCGGCTGGCTGGCACGCCTGATCGATATGTTCAACGCGACGGCAATAGCGGTGCCGGTGTTCTGGCTTGGGTTGCTGCTACAAATCATTGTGGCGATCAAGTTGGGATGGCTGCCCGCGGGTGGCTACGTGGCATTTGCCACTGACCCCGTGAAGAACCTGCGCGCAATGGTGTTGCCGTTCATCACGCTGGGTGTGGGAACCGCGGCGGTGCTGGCCCGCTTCCTGGCGACCGGCATCATGGAAACCATGACGCGCGAGTTCGTGGTGACGGCGCGCGCCAAGGGGCTGGCGCCCGGACGCGTCATCTTTCGCCATGTGCTGCGCAACGCGGTGATCCCAGCCGTGACAGCGCTCGGCATCCAGATTGGCCGGCTTATTGGTGGGGCGGTGCTGACCGAGGCCGTGTTCAACCTCCCAGGTCTCGGCACGCTGCTGTGGAGTGCGCTGGTGCAGCGCGATTACTTCGTGATCCAGGCCGTCACGTTGCTGGCCGTCTTGCTATTCGTCATCGTCAATCTTGCGACTGACATCGCGTACGGCGTGATCGATCCGCGCATCCGCACGGGAGCGCGATGATGTTCCGCAGCGGTGCAGGTGCCGCGGGTGCGGGCTTCCTGGTGTTCGTGCTGGTCCTTGCGGTTATCGCGCCCTGGGTCACGCCATACGATCCATTGGCGCAGGATCTCGATCATGCATTGCAATTGCCTAGCCTGTCCCATTGGCTCGGAACGGATGATCTGGGTCGTGATCTGCTGAGCCGGCTGATGCTCGGCACACGCGTCTCGGTGGCGGTTGGATTTGGTTCGGCTTCGCTCGCGCTGGTGATCGGTACCGTCGCCGGACTGGTCGCGGGTTATCAGGCAGGATGGCTCAGCGCCACGATCATGCGCGTCTCTGATGTCCTGCTCGCATTTCCAGCGGTGCTTTTGGCGATGCTGGTGGCCACCGTGCTGAAGGCGGGCACAAGCGGCGTCATTCTGTCGATCGCAATTGTCTCACTGCCGACATTTGCCCGGCTGGCACAAGCGGTGATGCTTGAACAGCGGCATCGCACCTATGTCGATGCGGCGGTCGCCTTCGGCGCCTCGCCTGGCTATGTCATCTTCCGTGCCGTGCTGCCAAACGTCCAGGCGCCGCTGATCGTTCAAACGGCTTTCACCATCGCGAACGCAGTGTTGCTCGAGGCTGGTCTGAGCTTTCTGGGACTTGGTATCCAGCCGCCGGATCCGTCGTTGGGGCTGATGCTGCAGGAAGCGCGTGGCTACATCCGCAGTGACGCATGGTTCGGTATCTGCCCGGGCGTGTTGTTGATCGTAATCGTCCTGGCATTGAACGCCGCAGCGGATACCCTCGGGCGACTGGCTGATCCGCGAGGCGCGCTGCGCGGTGCGCGTGCAGCATTATAGCAGGGAGAAACATCCATGCAGATCGTCCGCATCCGAAGCCGTGTGGTTGACCTGCCATTGCCGGCACCATTCCATCCTGCCTGGGCGCGAGGGCGCAACCAGACCAACATCCTGATGGTCCTGGTCGAAGTGGACACCGATACGGGCATCACCGGCTACGGTGCGGCGCATGCAGGGCCTGAAGCGGCGATCTGTATCGAGCGCTTCGTCGCACCTTACTTCCTGGGACAGGACCCGATGCGCGTCGAACGGCTTGCGGCTGTGCTGCGTGACGCGGAAATCCTGGGGCCGCCGATGTATTTCATGGAGGTCCCGCTCTGGGACATCGTTGGCAAGCAGGCGAACCTGCCCGTCTATCAACTATGGGGCGCGGCCAGCGATCGGGTGACGGCGTATTGCGCTACCGCCGAAATACGGTCTCCGCACGAACGCGTGCGCGATGCGGAACGCATTGTCGCCGAGGGCTACCGGGCGTTGAAACTGCGTTTCCACAATGATGATCCGCGCGATGACCTGCGCGTTGTCGAAGCGATCCGCTCGAAGCTGGGCGACACCATCGGGATCATGGTCGATGCCAACCAGGCGGGCGTGGAACCGGGTCATGGCGGGCATAAACTGTGGGGATTCCAGCGCACGGTCGAGGTCGCTCGCGAACTCGAACGGCTTGGCGCGCTGTGGCTGGAAGAGCCGCTGTATCGTTATGACTATACCGGTCTTGCTCGGCTGCACGACAAGCTGGACACGTTGAAGATCGCCGGCGGCGAGGACAATCACGGCATCCATGAGTTCAAGGACCTGATCGACCGGCGGTGCTTCGACGTTCTGCAACCAGACGTGTTGCTGTCTGAAGGCATTTTCCAGTTGCGCAAAGTCGGCGGTATGGCCGAGGCGGCCAACCTGGAGCTCGTGCCGCACACCTGGGGCAACGGCATGGGTCTGCTGGCAAACCTGCACCTGGCCGCATCACTGCCCAACTGCCCATGGTTGGAGTTCCCGCACGATCCGCCCAGCGGTTTCACCTTGCAGTCGCGCGACCAGATGCTGACCGAGGCGCTGACCATCGACGCCGATGGCGCCGTCCGGGTGCCGCAGCGGCCGGGGTTTGGATTCGTTTTGGATGAAGATCGTATCAGCCGGCACACCGTTGCGACCTATGTCAGCGAATAGGGCGTTTCGCTTGACAACCATGCCGCCGTGACGGTACTGAACCGCGCGTTTGGAACGCTCCAAAATTCGCGGCGAGGCACGGGATGTATCAGGGGCCGGTGATCGATTGCGACGTGCATCATGCGCGCGCCACCGACGAGGAGTTGCTGGAATACCTGTCTGCCGGCTGGCGCGAATACATTTCCGATCGTGGCCCCGCAGGCATCATGCCGCTGACCGTGCAGGACGGGTTGCCGAACCCGCACGGCTTCATGCGAGCGGATACCTATCCGCCGACCGGCGGCCCGGCCGGATCAGATTTTGCGACCATGCGCCGGCAGTTGCTCGATCGGGCTGATGTGCGCCGGGCCATTTTGACATTCGGCGATGACAGCCATGTCGCCGGTCACCACAATCCCTATTTCGCCACCGAACTGGCACGCGCGCTGAACGACTGGTCGGTGGATCGTTGGTTGAGTGCCGATACCAGATTGGCATCATCCATCATGATCGCCTCGCAACTGCCCGATGAGGCCGCCAAGGAAATCAGGCGCCACGCGGACAACCCGCGCATGGTGCAGGTGATGATGGTGGACAATCCGTACAACTATCCGTTCGGCCATCCGGTGTTTCATCCGATCTATCAGGCAGCGGAAGAAATCGGACGTCCGATCGCGATCCATGGTGGCGCCGGCGGCTGGGCGAATCCCGCAAGCACCGGCGGCGGCAATGTGAACCTTTACTTCGAGGCACACACGCTTTGGCCGCAGGTGGTGATGACACACCTCGTTTCATTCATCAGCCATGGGGTGTTCGATAAGTTCCCTCGCCTGAAGCTGCTGCTGATTGAGGCAGGGTCGGCTTGGCTGCCCAGCCTGTTGTGGCGGTTCGACGCGGAATACAAAGGGCTTCGACGCGAAGTGCCGTGGCTGAAGCGGCCGCCCAGTGAGTATGTCGCTGACCATGTGTGGCTAACCACGCAGCCGCTTGAGATGTCGCCGAAGCGCGAACAGGTGACGCAGTTGCTAGGTTGGATAGATGGCGACCGCAAGCTGGTCTACTCATCCGACTATCCGCATTGGGATGCCGACGAGATCTACTATATCGCCAGCCGTATCCCCGAAAGTTGGCACCGCCGCGTGTTCTTTGAAAATGCCTTGGCCTTCTATGGCTGGACGGAAGCGGATGTCCCGGCGACCGCACGCATGGCGATCGCATGAGCACCGATGTCGGTGCCCTGACGGAGTTCGCCGATGGCGCGATCCGCACAATTGGTGTGATGGGACGCGAGATCGGCATCGTCCGCTGGCATGGCGCGGTGTATGCCGTCAACAATCTCTGCACGCATCAAAGTGGTCCGGTCTGTTCCGGCATCCTTAGCGGCTGGCTGACGGCTAGTTCGCCCGGGGGAATGGATCTGGATACGTCGACACCGATACTGGCTTGCCCGTGGCATGGCTGGGAATTCGATTTGCGCACCGGCCATGCGCTGCATGATGCACAGCATCGGCTGCGCCTCTTCCCAGTGCGCGTTGAGAACGGGCGCGTGCTGGTCGACATCGGTCCTGCCTCGGATGCTCAATCGGCGCGGTCCTAGGCATGGCAGATGTTTCACCGGCCATCGGTCTCGTCACGGAAGCGCTGATCAGCCAGCCGTTGACCGAGGTCATGGACTGGCTCACCCGCGAGGTGCCGGAGATCACCGGACTGGAGATTGGCACCGGGGCATACGCACCCACCAATCATTGCGATATGCCGCGGCTGCTGTCCGATGCCGGTGCGCGCAGGGCATTCCGCGATGAGGTCAGTGCGCGCGGGTTGCACATAGCCGCACTGAACGTGTGGGGTAATCCCTTGCATCCCGATCCCGCCATTGGTGACGCGCATGACCGCGCATTGCGTGACACTGTTCGCTTGGCAGCCGAGCTGGGTGTTGATCGCATCGTCGGCATGGCTGGTTGTCCGGCCGCGACGGAAGGTGAGCGTTCGCCGCATTTTGCCGCCGGCGGGTGGCTGCCGTATCTCGAGAATGTCCACGAGCGGCAATGGCAAGCGCGTGTGCGCGACTATTGGTCGCACATCGGTGAGTTCGCGCAGCAGACGCATCCGGAAATGCTGATCTGTCTTGAACTGCATCCCGGCACGGTCGCCTTCAATGTCGAAACCTTCGAGCGTCTCGCCGCGCTTAGTCCGGCGATCGCGGCCAATATCGACCCCAGCCATTTCTTCTGGATGGGCATGGATGCGAACAAGGTGGTGCGCCGCCTTGGTGCGCTGATTGGCCACGCACACGGCAAGGACGTCGTATTCCAGCCGGAAAAGCTCGCGCTGAACGGCTTGCTCGATCGTCGCTGGCCGATGCCGCCGGAAGAAATGCCGTGGAACTTCGCCACAGTGGGTCACGGCCACGATGCTGCGTGGTGGGGCGGACTGTTGCGCGACCTGAGCGAGGCCGGCCGGGTTCGTACGATCTCCATCGAGCATGAAGATCCCTTCGTTCCGCCGGAGGTTGGCATTCGCGAAGCAGCGCATCTGTTAAGCGCCGCATTGAAGGCCCCCCAAGCAGCAAAGGCGCACGCATGACACAGGTTCGTGCCGCGGTCACCGAACGGCCCGGGCGTATCGCCTTACAGCAATTTGCGCTGCCCGAACCGGAACCAGGCGCCATACTGATGAAGGTGCACTATTCCGGCGTGTGTGGCACCGACAAGCACACGTTCCGCGGTGAAAGCAAGCAGTATGCCGGCACACCACACGAACGCGACCTGACCTATCCGCTGATCTGCGGGCATGAAAATGTTGGCGAGGTGGTGGCCCTCGGCGGCAATGTACTGGACAGCGAAGGACGCGCCCTGAAGGTTGGCGACCGCATTGTTCCTGGTGCCAACGTTGCCTGTGGCGACTGCCATTTCTGCCGCAATGGCTATCCGTATTACATGTGCGAACGCATGGAGGATTACGGCAACAGCCTGCACTGCGGGATCAAACCGCATCTGTTTGGCGGCTGGTCGGAGTATATGTACCTGCTGCCAAAGACCCCGATATTTCGCGTGCCAGATGACCTGCCGGATGGCGTGGCGGTGCTGACGGAGATCATGGCGGTAACTCACGGCGTGGAAACCGCGCAGTCCTTGCTTGGTCTGACCGGCGGTTATCGTTTCGGCAATTCCGTTGCTGTGCTGGGTATCGGCCCGCTAGGTCTGTGCCACCTGATCAAAGCGCGGCTGCTTGGCGCCACCAAGCTGATCGCAACTGATCTGTTTCCATCGCGCCTGGAACTCGCGCAGGAATTCGGCGCGACCTTGACGATGCGGGCAGATCAGACCGAGCCGGAAGAGCGCATAGCGCGTGCCAAAGAGTATACCCAGGGCTTGGGGCCGGACATCGTGCTGGATTGCAGTGGCTTTCCGCAGACATTTGTCGAGGCGCTGCGCATGGTGCGGCCCGGCGGTGTGGTGGTGGAGGCCGGCACGTTCGTGGACATGGGCCCCATTGCCATCAACCCGAACAGCGATATCTGCACGCGCAATGTCAGCATTATCGGCGTGGGTGGTGAAACAGCCACGTCGTATCTCCCGGCGATGCGATTGATGGCTGCCAATCTGTCGCGTTTGCCGTTCGATCGCATTGTGTCTCATCGAATGCCGCTGGAGCGCGCGCAGGAAGGCGTGGAGCTGGCGCAGACGGATGCGGCGATGAAGGTCGTGATGGCGCCGAACGGTACAGCCTATGCCTGAGCAGAGGCCGCACTGATGACGGCAAACCGATCCGCCGCCCGCGCGCCGACGATACTCGATGTCGCGCACCATGCCGGTGTGTCGAAATCGACGGTATCCAACGTGGTCCGCGGTGTTCATGGTGTTGCCGCGGCCAAGCGCGCTCGTGTGCTGGAGGCGATCGAGACACTGGGCTACCGGCCGAACATCCTGGCGAGGCAGCTCGTGCAGCGGCGGACCACGATCTTTGGTGTCGTCGTCGGCGACCTCGGCAATCCGTTCCACGCGGAGATGGCCAAACAGGTGGAACGCCATGCATCCGCGCGGGGCTACCGCACGATGTTCTGCAACGCGCAGGCGGAAGAGGCTGCTGAGCTGACCGGCATTCAAAGCCTTCTGGAATACCGTGTGGCCGGTATCCTTTTCCTGGCGCACACGGGTGATTCGTCCCGCGCGCGGGAACTCATGGATGGCGTGGTGCCGGCGGTTTTTGTCACCTGCAGCGCCGAATGGGGCGACGTTGTTTCGGGGGACGACCAGCGTGGTGCGGAAACGGCGACACGTCATCTGATCGGTCTGGGTCATCAGCGCATTGCGTATTTCGCCGATCCAACGGTCGAGGACGCGGCCGATCGCGCACGCCAGGCCGGCTACAGCAAGGCGATGCGGCAGGCTGCGCTGCTACCGACGGTGTACTACTGGCGGCATGCTCCCCATACGGTTGTGCACAACAAGCGCGAAATGCCGGTGCAGGACGTTCTGCGCGGCCCACGATCTGTGACCGCGATTTTCTCATCCAACGATCTTGGTGCAATCGAATTACTCGACGTTGCCGATCGGCTTGGTGTGGCGGTGCCGGATGATCTGTCAGTCGTGGGGTTCGATAATGTTCTCATGGCTGGACTGGCGCGTATCAATCTGACGACGATCGCGCAGCCACAGGAGCAGTTGGCGCGGCTCTCTGTCGATACACTTGCGGCGCGTGTGGAGGGCGATCTGGCGGGCGGCCCGGTGACACGCACGGTGGAGCTTGAATTGGTCGTGCGCGGATCGACCGCTGCGCCTCGCGTGGTACACCGAAAGGCAGGATAGACATGACGAAGCGCCTGAAGGTGGGTGTCATCGGCTGCGGCCTGATCGCGCAGGTCATGCACTTGCATTATCTGCGTGAGTTGTCGGAGCAGTTCGAGATCGCCGCATTGTGCGACGTGTCCGAGGAGCTGCGGGCGGCATGTGCGCGCGATTATGGCGTGACCCAGACGTTTGGTGACTGGCGCGAATTGGTGGCCAGCGACATCGACGCGGTGTTTGTGCTGACGTCGGGCAGCCATGCGCCGATCGCGATCGCCGCGGCGGAGGCAGGGCGCCATATGCTGATCGAGAAGCCGATGTGCTTCTCGGTGGATGAAGGCAAAAAGATGATCGCGGCAGCGGAGCGTGCCGGCGTGGCGCTGATGGTGGCGTACAACAAGCGCTATGACCCTGCTTATCGCCGTTTGCAGCACGATGCGAAGGGCGTGCAAGACTTGCGTCTTGCGCGCGTGACGACATTGGAGTCACCGCTACAGCCTTATGTGGCGCATTATCGGCTGCATAAGGGTACGCCGCTGCCGGCCGACGTTGCCGCGCGCTTCGGTGCCGATAACGAAGCTCGCATCACTGCCGCCATTGGCGCGGCCGATCCCCTGTCTCGACGTGCGTATCATCTGGTGCTGCTGGACTCGATGGTGCACGAATTCAATGCCGTGCGTGGTGTTTTGGGCGAGCCTGATAGTCTGGAATTCGCCGACATCAGGGAGAATGGCCTGACGGCGATACTGCGATTTGGTGAGGCGCAATGCGTCATCGCCTGGGTCGATCTTCCCGGCATGGCGCGTTATCAGATGGAGTTCGCTTTCTATGCACTGGATCGACGCCTGACTCTGACGTTTCCCTCGCCATTCCTGCGCAGTGCCCCAACGTTGCTGACCACAGAGGCCGGTGATGCTGAAGGTGCACGAGCCTGGAGCACGGCAGAGACCGCATCCTATGCCGAGAGCTTCAAGGAAGAACTGCTGCATTTCCATTCGTGCGTGAGCGATGGACGGCAGCCGCTTACCTCCGGGGCGGATGCCTTGCGCGATATTGCGCTGTGTCAGTCGATCATCGGCGCGCACCGTGACCGGATGCCACGCGACAAACCGACAGCGATCTGATGGGTCAGATGTTCCGACTGGCTTTGGTCGGCGCGGGGCGCATGGGACGCACCCATTTGCGCGCGCTGTCCAGCAGCGACGCAGTTCGTGTGGTGGCTGTTGTGGAGCCAGTGGAAGCGTCACGGTCCACGCTGGATACCGATGTCGCAGTCTATTCGGACCCTGAGGCGCTGTTGCGCGCAGGCAACATCGATGGTGTGCTGATCGCGGCGCCCAGCACATTGCATCTGCAGTTGGTGTCAAAGTTTGCCGCAGCGCACGTGCCGATCCTGTGCGAGAAGCCTTGTGGGATTTCGGCGGCGCAGGCGCGCGAAGCGGCAGCAATCGCGACTCGGCATGGCGTGAAGCTGCAGGTCGCATACTGGCGGCGTTTCGTGCCATCGCTGCAAGGCCTGCGGCGGCGTATCGCGACGGGGGATCTGGGAGAGCTGTACTTCGTCGCCTGCCATCAATGGGATGGCGAACCACCAGCCCCGGCATTCCGCGTGAACAGCGGGGGCGTCTTCATCGATATGGGCGTGCACGAATTCGACCAGATCCGTTGGCTAAGCGGACAGGAATTTGCGCGGCTGGATCCTGCTGTCGCCGCGGCGGGTCCGCAGCCGCCGATCCCGGGTGATGCTGACAGCGCGCAGGTTTTATGCGCTTTGTCCGGCGGCAGCACAGCGCTGGTTTCCCTGGGGCGCCGCTTTCCGCTGGGCGATGTGTGCCGCGTCGAAGCATTCGGCACGCGCGACGCCGAGGAATGCCGGTTCCTTTGGCCGCCCGATGGCGAGACGGTGTTTATGCAGGCGCTAAAGCATCAGGCGGAGGGTTTTGCGGACTGGGTGCGTGGCGGCGACGCTGCCGGCGCCACGGCCGCGGATGCAATTGCGGCGCTTGAGGCGGCGGAAACCTGTTCCGTCGCCTTACATCGTTGATCGGAGGCAGAGATGGCAGTGGAAATCGGCATCAATCCGATCACCTGGACGAATGACGATATGCCAGAACTCGGTGGCGATATCCCGCTGGAGACCTGTCTGGCCGAGACACGGCAAGCCGGTTACAGCGGCACCGAGCTTGGCGGAAAGTTTCCGCGCACTGGTGCGCAGCTTGGACCGATCCTGCAGCGACACGGGCTGAAGCTGATATCCGGCTGGTACGACGGACGTATCTGCGAACGCGAGGTAGAGGCCGAATTTGCCGCAATCGAGCCGCATTTGACTCTGCTGCGCGATCTGGGCTGCAAGGTTGTGGTCTATGCCGATACGTCGCGCGGGCGGCATGACGGCATCTTTCAGCCGGCGTCACAACGTCCCGTGCTGGCTGATAGCGAATGGCGGGACTACGGACGCAAAGTCAACGCGTTGGCCGAGCGAATGGCGGCGTTTGGCGTCCGCATGGCGTTCCACCATCACATGGGCACGATCGTGCAAACGGATAACGAAATCGATCGGCTCATGGCGACGACGGGTGAGGCAGCAGGGCTGTTGTACGATACGGGGCATTGCCTGTTCGCTGGTGGCGATCCCGCGGCGCTGTTGGAGCGCCACGTCGCGCGGGTGGTTCACGTGCACTGCAAGGACGCGCGCCAGGAGATACTGACGAGTGCCTTGGCGAATGACACCAGCTTCATGGACGCAGTGCTGCAAGGCATCTTTACCGTGCCTGGTGACGGATGCATCGACTATGCGCCGCTGCTGCGTCGCCTGTCGGATTACGGCTATCGCGGATGGCTGGTTGTCGAGGCCGAGCAGGATCCACGTAAGGCGCACCCTCTGACATTTGCGACGATGGGACACACCAACCTGCGCGCCTTGGCGATTGCGGCAGGCTTTCAGGTCATCGATCCGACTCAAGCATCTAGCTGATGCGCGCGGCAATCATCGGCACGGGTGGGATCGCCCATGTCCATGCACGCCTGATCCGCGAGATTGGAGGAGAGCTGGCAGGAGTCTGCGGCAGAACCCTGGGCGCGGCCCAGGCATTCAGTGCGGCACCCGCTTATGATGATGTCGCACGATTGCTGCGCGAACAGTCGCCTGATGTCGTGCATGTCTGTTCGCCCAATCATCTGCATGCCGAACACAGCATGGTCGCGTTGCGTGCCGGTGCACATGTGTTGTGTGAAAAGCCAATGGCGATCAGCTCTGACGCGTGCAAGCAGATGATCGAGACGGCGGCCAAGGCGGGACGCATCGGCGCGATCGCCTACACGTATCGTGGCTACCCCTTGGTGGAAGTGCTGCGTCACAGGGTGGCGCAGGGTCAGTTTGGTCCGCTTCGCCGCGTTGGTGGGTGCTATCTGTCACAGGATGTCCTGGCCGAGGACAAGTACGTATGGATGTTCACGCCCGGGACGACGGGCGCGTCTTATGCGCTGATGGACCTGGGGGTGCATTGGCTCGATCTTGTCGAATTCATCTCGGGATCCCGCATCCGAGAGATCACGGCGCAATTCTCCACACACCAACGCGAACGGATCTGGCGCGGTGCAAGTGGCGAAGGAGCAAGACCGCCGGGGACCGCAACAGGCGATGGCTGCGTGCGTGTCAGGATGGAATTGGAAGATCAGGCTGATCTGCTGATCAGACTGGACAATGGGGCCGCGGGTTCGATTACGGTCAGCGGCGTGGCGCCAGGGTGTCCCAACACCATCGTGGTGTCAGCGGATGGCGCTGCGGGCGGGTTCGATTGGCACCAGCAGCATCCCAACACGTATCAGCTTCGTCGCGCGGACGGCATTACGATCGTGCAGCGCGATGCAGGCGCGCTACCGGCGGAAGATGCGTGGATGTCGATGCTGCCGCCAGGCCATGCGGAAGGCTACATCGATGCATTCCGCAACGTGGTGTTCCGTGCGTGGTCCGCGATGCGGGGCGAGGACATCCGCTATCCCAGCTTCATCGATGGTGCACGTGGAATACGGCTGGTGGAGGCGGCGATCCGCAGCGCGGCCGAGCGCCGCACGATCCAGGTGGATTAACGCCGCCGCAGCAGCAGGTTGGCGCAGCCCAATATCGTCACGGATACGACAATCAGCAGTGTGCCGAGCGCGTTGACGGTGGGGGTGACGCCATTTTCCACCTGCGCCCAGATATACATCGGCAGTGTCCCTTGCGTGCCGATGGTGAAGAATGTGACGCCGAATGTATCGAGGGATACTGTGAAAACAATCAACGCCGCGGCAATGATGCCAGGCATGATCAACGGCAGAGTGACATGGCGCAGCACGCGCCACGGCGAGGCGCCGAGATCGGCGGCGGCCAAATCGAGGCGCCGGTCATAGCCGTAGAGGCGCGTTGCCACTGCCAGCACCGCGTAAGGTGTCGTGACAACGACGTGGCCAGCTGCCGCGGTCCAGATGGACAATGTCATCCCTAGCAGCGGAACCATGACGATGAGTAGGGCGGCGCCGAGCAGCATGCCTGGCACCACCATCGGCAGGAGGATTAGGCTGCTGAACAGTGGCTTCAGGCGAAAGCGCGCGCGCACAAGGCCAAACGCACACAGCGTTCCGATAAACGTTGCAATCGGTGTTGCGATGCCGGCGACAAAGAGGCTGTTCCAGAAGGCGGTGATCAGGAAGTCTTCATCCGCCAGATCGCTATACCAATGCAGCGTGTAGCCCGTCACCGGGAAGGTGCCGAGCGGCGACTTGTTGAAGGAGAAGAAGATCATCAACGCAATCGGCAGATAGAGGAAAACGTAGATCGCAACGCCATGGATGCGCAGCGGAAGCGGAATCCGTTTTCCCGTGCTAGACACCGAAGACTTTCTCCAGCCGTGCAACGCGCCGCAACGCCAGCAGCATGACCAGGGCAAGCGCGGTTATCACAAAGACCATGGCAGAGCCGATGCCGAATCGCAGCGCCTGAAACTGCGAGACGACGACATTCACAATCATCATGCCGCGAGCGCCGCCGACCAGTGTGGGCGTGACGTATTCGCCGACCATGGGAATGAAGACGAAGATGAAGGACGCAAACACGCCTGGGAGGGCCAAGGGCAGCATGACGTGCAAGAAGACCTGGCGTGGCCGTGCGCCAAGATCCATCGCGGCACTGAACAGCGACGTATCGAGACGCTCCAGCGCCGTGTAGAGTGCCAGCACGCAGTAAGGGATATAGAGATAGACTGATACGATCACGACGGCATAGTTGTTGTACAACAGGAATCGTACCGGCTCATCGAGAATGCCAACGCCGACCAAAGCACGGTTGATCAGGCCGCGCTCGCCCAAGATCGTCATCCACGCATAAACGCGCAGCAGGTAACTGGTCCAGAACGGCAGGATCACCAGCACGGTCATCACACGCTGAACGTGGCGAGGCATCAGGGTCAGCAGGTAGGCAAATGGAAAAGCCAGGATCAGGCAGATCAGCGTGACTGCGATGGCAATGACGATGCTTCTGATGAGCAGAGAGAGATAGAGGGGATTGCTAAGGAAGAACAGATAGTTGTTCGCCGTCAGCCGGTATTCGACGTGGAACTCACGGATCACAAGGACGCTCGCGATGCCCATGACCAACATGGGCACCACGAACAATACAAGGTCCAATAGGGTCAGTGGCAGGAACGCAAGCATCGGCCAATTCGGTCGCAGGCCGCGGCGTGGCAACGGCGCTACGACGTGTTGGGCCAGACTCATGCGTTCCTGCCAATCGTCATCAGCTTCCAGCAACTTCGTTGAAGGCGTCGATGTAGTCGCCAATGTTGGGTGGCGGACCGATTACGACCATCTTCGAGATGATCTCGGGCTGATCGTAGTATAGCTCGTGTGCAAGATCCGACTTGCCCTCGCTCTTCAGCGTGTCCAACGGTCCACGGTAGGCCAGCGGACGGCGATACTTCAGGAAGTTCTCCATCACATATTTCGCCTGTACGCGGTGCTGCATCCAGGCGAGCGCGGCTTCGCGATGGGCGGCGCCCTTCACGATGCAATCGCCGTCGAAGTAGCCGATATAACCTTCAGGTGGCAGGAAGCCTTTGCAAACCGGGCCGCCGGCATCCTTGATGCGCATCGCACCACCGGCGCTGAGCGCGGTGATCCAGATGCTCTCGTCCGCCATCAGTTTCACCAGTTCCTCTTCCTGCGGCGGGAACTTCAGGATGTTGGGCATTAGACGTTTTAACCCGTCCTTGGCCTTGGCAAGTTCTTCCTTGGTCATGTCGTATGGCTTCTTGGCACCGGTCGCGACGCCCATCCAGGCGATCACGTCTTCCTGCTGGCGCGTTAGAGCGATGCGCCCCTTGTATGCCGGATCAAAGAGGAAATTGATGCTGGTTGGTGGCGTTTTGATGTGGTTGGTGTTGTACCAGAGTACCAGCGGTGACCAAGCCCACGGCTGCGCCATGAACTTGTCGCCTACTTTCCAGATCGTCAAATCCTGGAACTGATCGAACATGTCTTTGTACTGTGGCCAGGAAGCCATATCGAACACTTCGATCACGCCTTCCTGGTAGAACTTGGGCACCCACAGGGCATCGACACCGACAATGTCGTACTGTGCGCCACCGCCTAACTTCACTTTGGCCAGGTTCTCTGAGTTGCCTGATGCACCGATGAAGTTGAGCTTCACGCCAGTTTCCTTCTGGAAATCGGCGACCTCGGTCGGGATGATGCGCCCACCCCAAGTAAATGCATTCACCGGACCTTGCAGATTTGCCGCCTTCGCTGGCGCAATCAGGCGCGATGCCGCCCCGCCAATGCCAGCACCGGCAACACCTTGCAGCATCCGCCGGCGAGTCCACCCACTGTTATTTGCCATAATTCCCCTCCGTGATTGACTGTTTGTCGCTTGGCCTTCCCTTCGCAATTACGGCTGTTCCACTGGGAAACAGGTGGACCGTTCGATGGACCAGTTCACTACCACACGGGCATCCGGTCCTAGGGTAATGGTGGCTGCCTTGGGAGGCTGATGAAGCACCACCTCTGCTCCGTTGCCTGTTACGATAACGATTTGGCGATGCGTGCCCAGGAACGAGACCTTGGCTACGCGCCCATGCAGGCTGTTGCGATCCTCTTGGTGCTCGTTGTCCGCCAGCAGTCGCATGTCGTCCGGCCTGACCGCGATGGCGACACGCTGACCGATCGACAATGGATGGCTGTGCGGCGCCTGTGCGATGCCTCCGGCGTCCAACTGGACTGTCGCGATGCCGTCGCCGGCGCTCTCCAGCAGCTTGCCATAGAAGATGTTCGATGAGCCGATAAAGTCGGCGACGAACAGGTTTGCCGGTCGATCGTAGACATCCTGCGGGGTGCCTATCTGTTCGATCCGCCCATGATTCATCACCGCGATGCGATCCGACATCGTCATCGCCTCTTCCTGGTCGTGCGTCACGTAGACGAAGGTGATGCCGACTTCGCGTTGGATACGGCTCAGTTCTACCTGCATCTGCTTGCGCAGCTTCAGGTCGAGTGCGCCGAGCGGTTCATCCAGCAGCAGGACAGCCGGGTGATTGATCAGCGCCCGCGCCAGGGCGACACGCTGTTGCTGTCCGCCGGACAATTGTTCTGGCCGGCGTTGCTCCATGCCAGCCAGCGAAACCAATGCCAGCGATTCGGACACGCGGCGTTTCACGTCGGCACCGGTCTGCCCCGCCATGCGCGGGCCGAACGCGACGTTTTCCGCGACAGTCATGTGCGGAAACAGTGCATAGCTTTGGAAGACAGTGTTCACCGCGCGCCGGTATGGCGGCAGATGCCGCACGGACTGTCCTTGGATCAGAATGTCGCCGGTGGATGGCTCGATAAAGCCGCCAATGACATTCAGCGTGGACGTCTTGCCGCAGCCGCTTGGTCCCAGCAGCGAGAAGAATTCGCCATCGCGGATAGAGAGGTCGATGCCATGGATCGCGGCGACCCCTTTGTAATGGACACCGACCGAGCGCAGCTCGACGCCCGGCTTTTCGGACACGGAAGCACTGGCAACCGGTCGTGGCGACGCCCGATTTGCCCATCCGGTCTCCACCAAGAGGTCCGGTGCTCTGTCCAGAGGCGTGATGCTCCTTAATGCTTGGAACGTTCCAAAAGGATACTAGCAGAGTGGTCGGGCTGTCGGCAACCAGAAGCTACGTTGCGGCACAGGTGCTCAGTTCGCTGACGACTCCTGAGGGCGTGCGAATCCCACGGCGTCATCGATGCGGCGCTCGAAGGCACGAAGCCGTTTGTAGACAGAGATCAGTTCGACGATGGTGGTCCAACTGCTCACAAGATATTGGAACGAACTTTCCACCCTACCGAAGGCGCGAACGATCTGCTGCATGACACCGAGCGTGATGGCGCCTGCGACGAGGGTAGGCCCGAGGGCGATATAGGGAACCAGGACACCGAACTGCAGATACGCGTATCTGGCCACATCGAAATACATATAGTGAAAGAACAATCGGAAGTAATTCCGCCGCACGTCAGCGAACAGCACGCCGAAACGTTCCGGGGTGGCCCGGTCCCAGTCGTCCTCACCGTAGACAAGCTCTTTGCGGTAAGCCGCCTCGACTCGCTGATTCTCAAACTCCAGGCCCGGCAGCTTGATGCCGACAGTGGCCATCAGCACGGTGCCCGCCAATGCGAAGATGATCGCCACCCAGACCAGCGAGTGGCTGACGACGCCAATCCAGGGCATTGCTGTGAGCTTTTCTGACAGCATCCAAAGGATTGGCAGAAAGGCGAACAAGGTCATGACGCTGCGCATGAAGCTGACGCCGAGCCCCTCCATCAGACGGGCGAAGCGCATCGTGTCCTCCTGCACGCGCTGCGATGCGCCCTCTATGCCACGGATGGCGTGCCAATTTGCCGCGTAGTAATCGTTCATGGCGGTACGCCAGCGGAATACGTAGTGCTTGATGAAGAAGTCGGTGAAAACAGCAATGGTCACATAGAGGCCGGCAATGTAGCCGAAAGTCGCAAGGTGCCCCAGAAATTCGTCCAACGTTATTCCATTAGGCTGGCCCAGAGCCCTCTGGATAAGGTTGTAGAAGTCGCCAAACCATTCATTGATCCTGACGTCGAGTTGGACCTGGTACCAGGTCACAAGAAGGATCATCGCCGCGCCGGGAAAGGCCCACGGTAGCCACCGGCGCGACAGATAAAATGACTGAAACACGAAACCTCCCGCTCAGATGCCGCCACGCGGCCTTGTTCGTCACCATCCGAGCCCGCCAGTCGGCTCGCCCGCGCTTTATCGGACGAAGTCGAATCTGGAAGGACCCTCACTCACGCTGACTATACCATCTTCGCGCAGCCTGATCGTCGGGTAGACGAACCGATGCCGTGCATGGGCGCTTGTCTCCCCGTGGTGCCTTGCCGCCGCCGAAGTTCCCGGCCTCGACTTCGCGACCAGCGGCTTTCCACGTTTGCAATGTTCCGCGCGAATGAGGACTATTCCCCACCGGCAGATGGCAGGCGAAGGGATAGCGGAAAATGCAGTTCCATCTGAACGGCTTCAGGCCGGGCGATCCGGGAATCGCCGAAGCCCGCGGCGGCCACGGTTCTGAGGACGCAAATAGCGACGAGGTCGACGTTTTAATCGTCGGTACTGGTCCGGCCGGCCTTGTCCTGGCGGCGCAGCTTGCTTCCTTCCCAAGTATCAGGACGCGCGTTGTCGAGCAAAGAACCGGTCCGTTGATCCTCGGCCAGGCCGACGGCGTCGCCTGCCGTACCATGGAGATGTTTGAGGCATTTGAGTTTTCCGGGCGTGCGCTCAAGGAGGCATATTGGGTCAACGAGACGTCGTTCTGGAAGCCTGACCTCAGCCAGAGCGGGACGATTGTTCGTGGAGGCAGGATCCAGGACACCGAGGACGGGCTATCCGAATTTCCTCACGTCATCCTGAACCAGGCGCGCGTCCATGACTTCTTGCTTGATGTGATGCGCAACTCGCCATCGCGGCTAGAGCCAACGTACGCGCGCAAGCTGCTCGACCTCTCCATGACCGGCGAACAGGACTCAACCTTTCCCGTAGCAGTTACGCTGGAACGGCTTGATCCCGGCCACGCCGGAGAGAAGGAGACTGTCCGTGCTCGCTACGTGGTCGGGTGCGATGGAGCCCGCAGCGATGTGCGCAGGGCGCTCGGGCACGCGCTGCATGGGGATGCGGCGAACCAGGCATGGGGCGTCATGGACGTCCTGGCCGTGACCGATTTTCCTGATATCCGCCTGAAGGCAGTTGTCCAGTCGGCCAACGAAGGCAGCCTGCTCGTCATCCCTCGCGAGGGTGGCTACCTGGTTCGGCTCTATGTTGAACTCGACAAGCTCAATCAGAATGAGCGCGTCGCAGAGCGGCACATCAACATCGACCACCTGATCGCGGGGGCACAGCGCATCCTTCGGCCGTACACGTTGAAGGTCATGGAGGTTGCATGGTGGTCGATCTACGAGATCGGCCAACGGCTTTGTGAAAAGTTCGACGATGTGCCGGCTGACCAGACCGATACGCGTGCGCCACGTGTATTCATCGCCGGAGACGCCTGCCACACCCATAGCCCGAAGGCGGGGCAGGGCATGAACGTCTCCATGCAGGACAGCTTCAATCTTGGCTGGAAGCTCGCATCAGTGGTGATGGGCCGATGTGAGCCGAAGATCCTCCAGACCTATTCGGCAGAACGGAGGACGATCGCCAAGGAGTTGATCGACTTCGATCGCGAGTTCGCACGAATTTTCAGTGCGCCACCCAAGAAGCCCGGCGACGAAACTGGGGAAGGCGTCGAACCTGCGGAGTTCCAGCGATATTTTACCATGCATGGACGCTTCACCGCCGGCACCGCGACCCGCTACGAGTCCTCGATCATCACCGGCCCGACGACGCATAAGCATCTTGCCAAGGATTTGGTCATAGGCATGCGGTTCCACTCGGCGCCGGTTATCAGGCTGGCGGATGGCAAGCCCATGCAGCTGGGGCACACGGTCAAGGCGGACGGTCGCTGGCGTCTCTTCATTTTCGGCCGCGACGAAGATCCGGTTGCCCCGCAATCTGCCGTGCGAACGCTCTGCGAATTCCTCGCTGAGTCTCCCGAGTCACCGATCCGGAAGCACACGCCGGCTGGAGAGGACATCGACTCTGTCATAGATGTGCGCGCAGTCTTTCAGCAGGACCATCGTACGCTGGCACTGCACGACTTGCCCGCGTTCCTTCTCCCCAAAAAGGGTCGTTTCGGGCTTTGTGACTACGAGAAGATGTTCTGTGCCGATCCGAAGAGCGGCCAGGACATTTTTGATATGCGCGGTATCGATCGGGAACGCGGCTGCGTCATCGTTGTGCGTCCTGACCAATATGTCGCGCACGCTCTTCCGATCGAGGCGACGGCCGAAATTTCTGCCTTCTTCGCAGATTTCATGCTTCCGCTGCTCTGACGCGATCAACCGTGCAGACCGATACTTTGCCAGCGGACACGCATAGACCTGATCGGGCTCCCAGGTGGTCCCAACTATCGGCTCATGCCGCCACGCGCGTGTTGATGAGATGCGATTTGGCGACGACGGTGGGAGAGGAATAGCCTCGCGGGCGACGAGACGGCGCCGAATATTTGGTTGGCGGCCGAAACCGCTGAGCAACTGCTGGCAGCGGTGCAGTGAATTGCCGGCGGATGTGGCGCAGTTCACAAGTGCTGCGTTGAGAATTACTCTACAATCTATCGCAATTTAACGCATGGTCTGGCCGATGGGTATCGTCTCCATGCTGTCGCCGCTCGCTATCCTGCGCCAGCTTCGAATTGGGAAAGAATCCTCGACCTTCGAACGGCTTGGCAGGTCCCGCCATGTCGCTGACCTACGGCTCATCTTCTCAGTGACCGTCATCATCGTGCTTGTCTGCGCCGTCCTGGCGATCGCCTTCTGCTTCGAGCATGAGGTGATCAGCAACTGGCCGGATGTGCGCAAGAGCACGAATGGTTGGATCTGGGTGCGGCTCGCGTTCACATCGATTGCTGATAGTGGCGCGTTCATCGGTGCGGTCGGTGCGGTTGGTTGCGGCGTGCTCGCCTGGACGTATCAGGCTGGCAGCGCGCGGCTTGGCGTCATCGATTTGTTTGCCTGCGAGATCACCACCCTTTGTCGCGTCGCCGTCGTGGTCGAAATGGTCAAGCGCTACATCGAGCTGTTCCAGGATGGACCCGAGGTGGGACGGCGGCGCGACATCGATGGAGAAAGCCCCGACGACACAACCAAGTTCACGTCGCAAGAAAGCTACTTTCCGATTTTCGATTCATCGGTGAAGGAGCTGCAGTCGCTTGAGGCAGACGTCGTCAAGCACGTCACGGCCTTCTACACCTACATGAAGGTGATGCGGGACTCTCTGCGCAGACTGGCCACGGTCACTCCACCGTCGTCCAGCTTCCCGCTCGGCAACGACTGGCACCGTGCGATCTGCAATGTGATTTACATGCAGTTTCTCGGGCTGGAGAGCGCACGGAAGGCAATCAGGGACCTGATCGAATACGAGCCGACACAGGCGGAGGAGATCGTCACCATTCTGCTCAGTGAGTTGCTGGCCTATGGGTTTCTGCGGCAGCAGTTCAGAGGGGATATTCGCCAGCAGCGTTTGGAAGCACGGGATCAAGTCTACCGTCGGGAAATTCCCGAGTTGTACCGTCTGGTCATGGCGGGGCAGGGGCCGCAATGGAACGCCGCGAAAGATCTCTCGGCAGAAATGATGAGACGGTTTGACCTTGTGCTGGCTGATACGCCGACGATGCGTGAGCGTAGAGCCGCCCTCGACCTCACAAGAGCCGCCCGGCCTGAGCATGGTCTGGTAGATTGATATTGCGTCACGGCGTGGATCTCAGTCGAGGCCGGCAGCGAGAAATCCGCCATCGACGGCAATGGTTTCGCCTGTGACGTAACTCGCCGAGGGCGAGGCCAGATAGATCGCCGCGCCAACCAGTTCTTCAACCTCGCCGAACCGCTTCATCGGTGTGCGGCGCATCGCGATATCCTTGCGTGTCGGCGACATCTTGTCGCGATTGAGCGCCGTCATGAAAAAGCCAGGCGCGATGGCATTCACCCTCACCCCTCGGGCCGCCCATTCCGCTGCAAGCGTCCTTGTCAGCGCAAGTACGCCGTGTTTGCTCATGGTATAGAGCGCACTGAGTTGGAAGCCGCGATGGGCAGCAAGCGAGGTGATGTTGATGATGCTGCCGGTCCCACGCTCCAGCATATGGCGTCCGACCTCCGTGCTGGCGAAGAAGACACTGGTGAGGTTGATCGCCATGACCCGCTCATAGTCGGCGCGGCTGAACTCTTCAGCGGGCTTCAGAACAGTCACTCCCTGCGAATTCACAAGGATGTCGATCCGGCCGTGCCGGGTGATCGTTTGCGTCACAACGTCGGTCAGCGCCTCGGATTGCGTCACGTCGGCGCAATGACCATGTGCTGTCGCGCCGTGCGTGGCGAGAGCAGTCTCGACCTCGCGGACCTTTGCCTCCGTCTTGCCGACCGGCACGACGATGGCACCGGCGTCATGCAAGCCAAGCGCGATGGCGCGTCCGATACCGCTCGAACCGCCGAGAACCAGCGCGACCTGTCCGTCCAGTGAAAACAATCCGGCATTCTTCATAGGCTTTTCTCCGGTGTCAGCCGCAATCTCATGCGACTTTGTAGCGGCGTAGCACCTCATCATTCATCTCGATCCCCAGGCCCGGCTTCTGCGGCGGAAGGATGCGCCCATCGACGAAATCAAAGCCCTCCTGCACGAGTTCGCGGCGCAGCGTTTCGACGCACAGGTGCGGCGGCAGATATTCGATGAAGGCGCAATGCGGCGTGTTGAACCCGAGGTGGGCGGTCGCGGTGACCGAGAGTCCTGTCTTCCAGCAATGCGGCACGATGATGCGGCCGCGCGCGGCCGCGAGATCGCAGACCTTCTTTGCCTCAATGAAGCCGCCAACACGTCCCACGTCCGGCTGCGCGACATCGATCTTGCCGCGTTCGATCAGGTCTTCGAATTCCCAGTGCGTCGCCAGCCACTCACCCGAGGCGATCTTCATCGGTGCGGCATCGTGCAGCAGCGCATACTCGTCGAGATTGTCGACCCAGATCGGCGTCTCCAGGAAGAACAGATCGAACTCCTTCCATTGCCCGACCGTTTCCAGCGCCGTTGCCGCATCGTTCCACATGTATTGAACATCGACCATCAGGGCGATCTCTGGACCTAGTGTCTTGCGCACCGCGGCCACAACTTCAGTGTGACGGTCGAAGCTCTCGTTAAGGCCGCTATGCGCATAGGGTCCGTTCATCGTCACCTCGGCCTTCACTGCCTTGAAGCCCAGCCCCTTCGCCCGCTCGGCCCAGGCACACAGCGAATCGCGATATTCCTCGAAGCTGTTTCCCGAAGGTTGCAGCGATGCATAGGGCACGATCGATGTCTGCCTGGCGCCGCCCAGCAATTCGTAAACCGGCTTGCTTTCAGCCTTGCCTTTGATGTCCCACAGCGCCATCTCGATCGCACCCATCGTGTGGATGCCGGCGCCGCGGCGGCCGTGCATGCACGTCCCGATATACATGCGCTGCCACAGCGCCTCGATGTCGAGCGGGTCAGAGCCGATCAGGATATCACGCAGCGACAGGCTCATGGTGTGGGTGCCGGGCGCCTCGATGCAGGCCTTGGCGATCCAAGGATTGACGTCGGTTTCGCCGTAGCCGCTGATGCCGGCATCGGTTTGAATGACGACGATGAAGCTGTCCTGCGCCGACGATGTCAGGGTTTTATCGTAGTTCGGTGCGAGCAGGACATGGCAGTCGATGCCGGTGATCTTCATGGTGCATCTGCTCCTGGATGCCCACCGGACCCGGTGGGGATGAGTGGCCTTTCGACCAGCGGCGTTTCCGAATCGAGGCTCTCGCCGTGCCACCCGAGATGGCTGAGGAATTCGCGAGTACGGGTTACCGTCGGCCGTTCGAAGATTTGCCGCGGCGGACCTTGCTCGATGACCTGACCCTGGTCGAAGACCACTACCCAATTGCCGACGCGCTTGGCGAAATCCATCTCGTGGGTCACGACGACCATGGTCATGCCTTCGTCCGCCAGGCGCTTCATGACGCTGAGTACCTCGCCGATCGTCTCGGGATCGAGCGCCGAGGTCGGTTCGTCGAACAGCATGACATCGGGCTGCATCGCCAGTGCACGGGCGATGGCGACGCGCTGTTGTTGGCCCCCAGAAAGCGCTGCCGGGTGTTGCTGCGCCTTGTCGGCGAGTCCCACCTTGCGCAGCAGATCCATGGCACGCGCCGCTGCGGCCTTGCGCTGCATTCCGAGGACGGTCACGGGTCCAACCGAGACATTGCCGAGCACGGTCAGGTGCGGGAACAGTTCGAAATTCTGGAACACCATCCCCATTCGGCGCCGCAGATTGCGAACGTCGGTCGCCTTGTCGTTCACACCGACGCCATCGAAGGCGATGTGTCCCGCGTCGATGCCTTCGAGCGCATTGGCGCAGCGCAGCAAGGTAGATTTACCGGAGCCGCTGGGACCGATGAGGCAAACGACCTCGCCTCGGTTGACCTGGAAGCTGACCCCGGCAAGCGCTTGCAGCGTGCCATAGCGCTTGGCGACGCTGTCGAAGGCGAGGATTGCCGGTGCGTCGGCTCCGACACGTGCGGCCAGTTTGCCGGTAGCGCTAGCCGTCATCACTCGGCTACCTTGAGACGGCGATGGACCCAGTCCACCAGCTTCGCTTGCGGATAGCCCATGAGGCAGTAGAGCCCCGCCATTGCGGTCAAGACCTCGAGGACCCGATAGGTCTCGGAGCGGATCTTCAGCGAGACGTAGCTGAGATCGGCGACGGCTATGATCGAGACGAGGGACGTATCCTTGAACAGGGATACCCAGGTGCTGGCAAGCGCCGGGAGGACACGCAGCACGGCCTGCGGCAGGACGATCTTGTGCAGTGCCTGCCACTTGGTCATGCCGAGTGCGAGGGCTGCGTTCCACTGTCCGCGCCGGATTGACAGGATCCCTGCGCGGAAGGTCTCCGAGTTGAAGGACGAGACGTTGAGGGTCAGTCCGACCAGCGCTGTGGTGAATTCCGACAACGTGATGTCGAAGGCTGCCGGCAGGACGTAGAAGACCCAATAAATCTGGAGAATGAGTGGCGTTGCGCGAAAGAACTCGACAAAGCCAGTTGCAGCGCTGCTGACGATACGGATCGGAGAGAGGCGCAACAGGGCGAGCAGCATACCGCCCGGCAGCGCCAGCGCCATCGTCGTGACCGTCAGGATCACGGTGATCTCGGCGCCATCGATGAAGCGCCAGCGATTGTCCCAGACGACCGACCAGTCGAAGGTCACGCCGCTCTCACGACGCGCCGAGTGGCGCCAAACGCCGGTAAACTCGATCGATGACGCGCGCTATCGGGTAGCAAATCACGAAATAGATGAGCATTGCGGCGGTATAGATCTCGAAGGGACGATAGGTCTTGCCCGCCAGAACCTGCGACTGACGCAGAAGCTCCGGCACGGCGATCACCGAGGCGATCGCGCTGTCCTTCACGGCGACAACGATGAGCGAGCCGAGAGGCGGAAGCATGCGGATAAGCGCTTGCGGCAGGATGATCTTGCGGATCGCCTGGAATCGCGACATGCCAAGTGCGAGCGCAGCCCGCATCTGTCCGCTTCGGATCGAGGTAAGACCGGCCCTTATAGCTTCCGTCACATAGGCGCCGAGATGAAAGCCGAGGGCGAGCACACCACCGGTCACAGGTGTCAGCGAATGACCTATGAAGAGCGGGAAGGCGAAATAGGTCCAAACCAGGATCGCCAGCACCGGGATCGAACGCACTAGATCGACGTAGAGGCCGAGCACCACGCCAATGAACCGGCCGCCATAGGTCCGGAGCGTCCCGCAGATAATACCAATAGCGAGTCCAAGGCATATCGAGAGCGCGCTGAGCAACAGCGTCATGCCAATCGCCTGCGATATGAATCGCCAATTCTCAATCAGCGGGCTGATGTCGATATCCATGATCGCTCGCTTCCGGCGAGGTCCGAGCCGGCACCTCCCAAGGCAAGCCAGCCGAATGGGCTGTCTGCCTTGGTCTACGGGCGCCGTCCCTGAAAGCTTAGCCGGCCGGTTTGACGCTCTTCAGGACGCGCATTTCCTCGGCGTCGAGCTTCGGCTGCACTTCGCTTTTGACCGCAGTGAGCCACGCAAGGAACACCGGGTCCCCCTTGTCGATCGCCATCGCGGTCTGCGCCTCCATCTCGTGGCTCTTCAGGCATGCATCGCCCTGCGGAAATACGATGAGTCCCTTGACCGCGGCGTCGAGATTCGGCCAGGCGACGTTGTCGATCGGTGCGATGTCCGCACGCTTCGACATGATCTCTTCAACCGGCGCATTGGCGCCGGAGCCTGCGACTGCGCGATACTTCAGCTGGTGGAACCGTGTCGGTGCCCAGGTCTCCGGCGGCGTCCCGGTGAAATAGGCCATGGTCATGTCGGGCGTATCGAGATCATCGACCGTCTTTGCCTTCTGCAGCTTCGGATTGCTGGCAAGGCCGAAGAAACACAGGCTCGAACCGGAATACGGCACGAATTCGACCACCTTCTGCCGCGCCGGCGTAATCGTCAGCGGTGCAATGGTGACGTCGGCCTGACCAGTCGCCAGGATCGGCACTTTGGTTTCATGGCTCACCGGCACGATCACGAGCGTGACGCCGAGGCGTGTTGCGATCTCGTTCGCCAGGACCCAGGCGGGACCGGAGAACTTCGGACCGCTGCCGCTGGTATTCTCGGGCAGCCAGGGGAACTCGCCGATCGCAGCGGCCTGCAGCGTGCCGCGCTTCTTGATCTCATCGATTTTCTTGCTCTGGCCAGGGGCCGGCACGGTCGTGTCGGCGGCCTGCGCCATTCCTACATGGATCACCGACGCGGCAAGCGCCGCGCAGGCGGCAAGCTTTATTGTCCTCCACCACATGGCTTCCCTCTCCCAAATTTGGCGCTCATGCGCGCGCCGGCATTCTTGCCGACAGAGTTGCGTGGCGCAAGTCTGATTGTATACAATCTAAATGTGCTAAGACCTGCGGTCGATCATGGGGTTGGTTAGAAAGACGCCACCAAAAAGTCGACCGGTGCAATCGCCGGTCCTTCGGTTCGTCAAGTCGCGTAGCCTGCCTGATCAGATCGCCGACGCTATCGTCGAAGGGCTGGGGACAGGGGCATTGACCCCGGGCCAGCGACTCATCGAACTCGATCTTGCGCGTCACTTCGTTGTCAGCCGTGTCCCGTTGCGCGAAGCACTGAAAACGCTGGAAGCACAGGGCATAGTTGAGCGCGAACCGCATCGCGGCGTTCGCATCGTCGAACTCGACGCCGTGCGGATCGACCATATCTGCGAGGTAAGGGCAGCGCTTGAGACGATTGCGGTGCGCGGCGCGGTTGCAACCTATCGATCGGAACCCGCGCTGCTCAATCATCTCCACGCCGCTATCGCCGACATGGAAGAGGCAGTCCGGCGTCGCGACTGGCCGGCAGTCAACCGGGCGGACCTCGCTTTCCACCACCAAATCTGCCTCGCCTCGCACAACGACACCGTCATCACCCTTTGGCAGGCGCTGGCGCGTCATGTGCTGATGATCTTCGGGCGCGAGATCCTCACCGAGAAAGGCCAATCCCAGATTGTCCAGCAGCACAGGGATTTCGTTAAGATACTTCTCCGCGCCGATGACGCCGAGCTTCCGGCGAAGGTCGAGCAGCACATCATGCGCCTGCGGCGAAAGCGATGAACAGAATCCGACTGCCGCCTGACTGCATTGTTGCCTGCGCGATTCGCTGGCGCGGACGGGTGAGGGGGTGTGCGAGGTCCCGCCATCGCTCGAGCGTCCCGATGATGATCATGCGGTCGCTTGCGAAGACATGCGGGCGTGATACTGTGAGTTCAGGTGGCCGGCTGAACGCTGTTATGCCGTCACAATAACGGGGGAGACTGAAACCCATGTCCAATCGCGTTGGACTTGCGGCCGTCGTGTTCGGGATTGCTGTCGCTCTACCCATTCTGCCGATGGGAGGCCCCGCGTGGGCCGACGAGCCTACGTTCTTCAGTGAATCCAAACCGATGTTCGACAACTGCGGCGATGGCTCGCTGGCGAAAGCACAGAAGGACGGGATCACCCTGGGGTTCTCGCAGAATCCGCCGGAAGCCTTCCTCGACGAGAAAACCAAGGAACCTGGTGGGATCGACTGGGACATCAACAAGGCCGCATTGAATTGGATGGGTGTCGAAAAGATCAAGCTCGAGTGGATGCCGTGGGAATTGCAGGTACCGGCATTGCTGTCGAAGCGGACCGACGTGATCGCCGGTAACATCCATCACACGCCGGCGCGCGATAAGGTCATCAGCTTCTCGGGACCGGCTTATTGGTATGGGCCGGTGATTATCGTCGCCAAAGGCAATCCGCTTGGCATCAAGTCGTACGATGACCTTAAGGGCAAGAAAGTCGGCTCGATCTCAGGTTCGGCCGCCGATTCCTATCTCGGCCAGATCGGCGTCAAATCGACGCCGTTCAAGACCGAGATCGACGAGCTGCAGAGCCTCAACCAGGGCCGCCTCGAAGCGGTACTGGAAGACGATCTCGTCTACCTGGAATTCGCCAAGTCCAACCAGGGCAGCAATCTGGAGCCGCTCTGGAGCATCGCGGCGCCGGCCGCGATCATCAACGGCGGCGGCTACGGCATGGCGCGCTTCGCCATGCGCAAGGAGGACTGCACGCTACGCTCGGCCTACACACAGGCTCTGGCAGAGATGCGGGCCAATGGGCAGGTCAGCTACATTCTGAAGAAGTACGGGCTGAGTGACCGCAACCTCGTCCTCTTTAAACTGGAGCCCTGAGTCGCCCTAGCGCTGAGGACGTTCTTTCCGGACCGCGATGGAACTATTCAATACCCAGGTCGCGGTCGAGAATTTCGGGCCGTTGCTTGCCGGGCTGCTGATAACGATCGAACTGACGTTTGTCGTGATCCTGCTGAGTCTCGTCTTCGCACTGGCCGTGGCGCTCGGTGGCATGTCGCGCTGGCGGCTGCTGCGCTGGATAATCAAGGCGTATATCGAGATCATGCGTGGCACGCCGCTGCTGCTGCAGCTGATCTACATCTACTACGTGCTGCCGGAGATCGGCATCCGGCTCGATGCGTTCACTGCCGGCGTCATCGGCCTGACGCTGAATTACTCTGCCTACATCTCCGAAGTGTATCGCGGTGGCATACTCGCGATCCCGAAAGGCCAGCACGACGCCGCCGCAGCGCTCGGCATGACAGGGGCGTTGGCGATGCGCCGTATCGTGCTGCCGCAGGCGATCCGTATCGTCATCCCGACGCTTGGCAATTACTTCATCTCGCTGTTCAAGGACACCGCGTTGTGCTCGGTGGTGAGTATCCAGGAAGTGGTGTTCACCGCGCAGATCGTTGCCGCGCGCAACTTTCAATATTTCACGTTGTACACTGTCGTCGGGGCGATGTATTTCCTGGTGAGCTTCCCAGCGGCACGGCTGGTCAGCTGGCTGGAGCGGCGCACGCGCAGCGGCTATCGGCGCAGGGCGGCATGACGGCCATGCAGGTTCCGGCATGAGCGGTGCGCCGCCGATGATCGAGGTAGACGGGCTCCACAAGTACTTCGGCCCGCTGCATGTACTGCGTGGCATCGACATGTCGGTGGCGGTTGGCGAGGTCGTGTGCATCATCGGTCCGTCGGGCAGCGGCAAGTCGACGCTGCTGCGCTGCCTGAATCATCTTGAAGTGGCCCAGCAGGGCCGCATTCGCATCGACGGCAAGACTGCCTATCGCGAGGAGGAAGGCGGTGTGTTCCGCCCGCATTCCAACCGCGTCGTGGCGGCGGTGCGGGCGCAGATCGGCATGGTGTTCCAGCAGTTCAACCTGTTCCCGCATCTGACCGCGGTGCAGAACGTGATGGAGGCGCCGGTCCATGTGCTTCGCCGCAAGCGCACCGCAGCGCGCCAGCGTGCTCTGGAACTGCTGGCGCAGGTCGGGCTTGCCGACAAGGCCGACGCCTTCCCCGAGGAGCTGTCGGGCGGCCAGCAGCAACGTGCCGCGATTGCGCGGGCGCTCGCGATGGACCCGAAGGCCATGCTGTTCGATGAGGCGACCAGCGCGCTGGACCCGGAACTGGTATCAGAGGTGCTGGGAGTGATGCGCGATCTTGCCGCGCGCGGCATGACGATGGTGGTGGTGACGCACGAAATGAATTTCGCACGCCAGGTCGCTTCGCGCGTGATATTCATGGACCAGGGCCGCATCGTCGAAGAGGGCAATCCCTCGACGATCTTCGGCGCCCCGCGAGAACCCCGCACACGTGAGTTTCTGCGGACGATCCTCGACCGCTAGGCGGATCCTCCGTGACGCCGCTACACGCCTGGCAGCGAGCGGAACAGCAACTTGCCGGACACTTTTATCTCGACGTCGATCAGATATTTTTGCACGCCGGCCGGATCGATCTCGATGCCCAGGCCAGGTGCATCGGGAGCAGCAATCTCGGCGTTCGCGTCGCGTAGTATGTGGTTACGCGTGAACTCCAGCGCGAGCGGCTTGGGAGCGAACGGAAATTCCGCGAGCCGATGTTGTTGCAATCCCGCGAACGGTTGCAGCGAGGCACTGAGCGCGAGATGCGACGTGAACGTGTGGTTCACGAACGTTACTCCGTGCGCGACAGCATAGTCGGCGACCTGTTTCGCCGGCCCAATTCCGCCTATACGGCCGGTGTCGATCTGGATGAAACCGATGCCGCCGTAGTCGATCAGATGCCGCGCCATATGGACGTTGTGCGCAGCCTCGCCGCCCGCCAGCCGCACCTGTTTGCTGCGTGCGGACAGCGCGCCATACGCCTCCAATGCGTGTCCGCCGAACGGTTCCTCTAACCAGGTGGCACGTGCGGCCTCGAGCGCCGGCAGACGCGCGGCGGCAGCCTCTACGTCATCGCCCCAAATCTGCCCGACATCGACGAGCAATACGCCATCCGGCCCGAGGCCTTCGCGCGCCGCGACCAGATGGTCGGCGTCCTGCTCGACGCCCGCTCGTCCGATCGGACCCCAGCCGAACTTGACCGCCGTGAATCCGCGGCCGCGCGCGACGACCCCTGCCTGCCATGTCTGTTCCGGCGTGTCGCCGAACAGTTGGGATGCATAAGGCTGCTTCTTGCAGGCGGCCGGATACCCCAGCAGCCGCCACACCGGTTCGCCCCGTGCACGCCCCAGCAGATCCCACAACGCCATCTCGATACCGGACCACGTGTGCGGTGCCTGCAGCAGGTCCATGCTGTCGTAGCCGACGCGCGCTGCGATGCGGCTGATATCCTCGGGCGTATCGATTTGCTGGCCGAGCACTGAGTCGGCGACTGGATGGCAAACACCGTGCGACATCGGGCAGACGAATGCAGCGATCGAAACCAATGGCGAGGCCTCGCATTCGCCCCAGCCCACGTGGCCGCTGGCCGCAACGCGCACGAGCAGCGCGTCCTGGCTGCCGTCGGCCTCGGTCGTGATTTCCGGCATCGCGATATAGAAGAAGTCCACGGCTTCGATTTGCATGATTGCTTTCCTTGCCGGTGAGGAAAGTGCCCTGGCGCTGCCCGCGCGCGCAAGACCGTGCCGCGAAACGGACCGAGCGCGTCTTCAGGACTTGCGCGCGGAACCACACCTGCTGCCAGCGCCCTGCGTCACCTTCCGGCAACCTTCAGCGGCTGCATGCAGGTTTGCACAGTATATGCACCGATCTTCCAGCCCATGTCCTTGCCAACCTCGGTTGAAAACCTCCAGTGGAAGCCGGCCAGGATGCGTGCTTCCGATACCTCGTTATTGAAAGCATGAAGGTCGGTGTAGCGGTGAATTGCCCCTGGAGCGGTAGGGGAGACCAGTTCGGATTCCGGGATTTGGTCTGTGCCGAGGATCGCCGCGATCGCACCCGCCATCGCCCCGGTGATGATGCAATGGGCGCACGGGTATTCGGGATGCAGCGGTGTGAGCGCGATCGGTTGCCAGGCGGCGACACGTTCCGTCCCTGGGTTGCCGTCAATGTCACCGTTGCGCATAGCGGTGATCGGCCGCCAGAAGGTGTAGTGGTACTTGGCATCAAACACGGCGATTGCAGCGTCCATCTGTGCCATCGTCACCAGTGTCATGAAGCGGGCGGTGTCCACGATGGACATGTTCTTCTTGATGGCGATCTGACGAGCCAGCGGTTGGTTAGACCCCGGCGAGACAGTCAGCCAGAATTTGGCATCCTCGGTCTGCCGCGGCGAACGCTTCGGGCTGTCTTTCTCGCCATACTCCTTCATCTCGTTGTAGTTTTTTGTCCATTCCTCGCTGCTCAGTGTGATCGGCGGCGGCGGCCGGAACTGCGACGGGCTGGTCATGACAAACGGACGCATGGTCGAAACGTCCCAGCCGTACGTCAGCATGGTCTCTGTATACACGCCTGGCTGTGTTATGGGCCGAAACGCATTCGGCGTACCGTAGCCATCATTCAACCGCGATCCGATGGCCTTCAGTGCCATCTCCTCACCTAGCTTGACCCCGCGATCCTTGGCCTCGCTGTCTGGTATTCCTGCGAGATAGACATCGCGTTGCTGGGAAATGTTCGCCGCCTTCTCGGGCAACAGCTTGATCAGCACGGTTGCAGCGGCCGAAGTCGCCGCAGCTTCTTGTGACGCATCGATCCGCGCATGCGTTTGGCCGTCATACGGCTGGTAATGCGGATCGATCGTGTTGACCGCCTCAAACATCGCGACATGCATTATTGTTGCGATGCGTTCGCCTCCAACCGGACCGATTTCGGGCGGCGGCGCCGGCGCGTTGCCCTGGATGGCATCCATGGCTTTCGCATCCCAATCCGTGACGACATTGGCATGAGCAAATGCCACCGGAACCAGCGCGGCCACGCATACTGCGAACAATCGTTTCATTGTTCCTTCCCCTATGGATGCTCGGGCGATGACTGGTCTGACGGCGATGGCGGCGCACTGCCTGAAACGACTGCTCGCCGCGGCTTCACGCACGATCGGATCGGGCCACCGTGTCTATCGTTTGCGGCGCCGGACCGACTATCCGGTTTCGGCCCCAATATCCTCTTGCCGCCTAATTCTGCTGCTGGCGCTTCGAAAGCGCGATGGATCAGGCTGGCATGCCGATCTCAATGAGGCTGTTTGCCAGCCTGTTCCGGAACTCATCGAAGCCGCAAGGAAAGCCGTTGGCATATTGCGTGGCGGTCATGCCTGGCACGATCCGCCGTAGTGTCGTCAACTCCAAACGAGCCATCGCTTTCTCGCCAATCTGGAGGTAGCACGCAGCGAGCTTTCCATGGAGCCCGGTGCTCCCAGGCCTCAACAGAGTTGCAGCGCGCAGAACGAGCGCGGCCTCCGCATAGTGGCCGGTCGAGAAATGCGCTGTGCCCAGGCCATCCAGTGGCGCCGCCGCATCGAGATAAGGGGCATTGATGCGTTCGGCGCGCGCGAAGAACCGCATGGCTTCACCTGGCCGGTTCGTCGCCTCATAAAGCCAGCCCAGGCGATCCCAGCCCCAAGCACAGCTCGGATCCAAAGCTACCGCTCGCCTGGCCAATGCCTCCGCGTCCGCAAATTCACGTGCCAGGTGCGCGACCGAGGCGCGTATCGCCAACACCATCGGATCCGCGGGCGCGAGCATTGCGGCCTGGTTGGCCAGCCGCGTCGCTGCTACGCGTTCCTCGCAGGCCGTAACGCTCCAATCCTTGACTCTTCTGGCGTGGCACCAGCCAGCGAGCGCCGCCGCGAGGGCGCAATCAGGTGCAATCGCCATCGCCTGCAGCGTCAGCTGAAACGCTTGTTCGAATTGCGGGGTCAGAGCGAGAGGCAGTGCGCGCAACGCGATTGCGGTTGCGCCCAACGCGCTCGGTTCAGCGCGTTGTGCCTGCTCGATCTGTTGGCCGAAGATGCGGGATGGAACCTCGCGCGCAATGCAGCTGACAGCGCCATCAAGCAGAGCCAATTCCTCGCCGGAATAAGCGTCGAAGCTGTCGCCCCACAGATGGCATTCCTCCGACGCGTCCACCAGCTTTACGACTACTCGTACACGTCCGGATGCGCGCGTCACTGAACCGGCGAGACTGTAGGCCGCTTCATGCCGTCGCGCCTCCAAGCGAGCGAGCCGCACAGAGATGCCGGGAACTCGCGCCAGCTCGGCCGCAATCTGCTCTCTGAGTGCATCGGCAAGATGGTTGCTCTCGCGATCGCCGAGTGTGCGGAATGGCGCAATGACGACAGTTTGGGCTGCAACCGAGATGTTGGGAGCCCCGGTATCCATCAAGGGCGGTGGACCTGGTCGTGTGCGCCGGCGACGTGTGGCCGAAGGTAGCTCGCCGAAATAGCGTCGGTAGTCGGCGGAGAAGCGGCCGAAATGGCCGACGCCGTATTTGGTGGCTATTTCAGTTACGCTGTCAGTTGTGCTGAGCAATGCCTCTCTTGCGGCCGCCAGCCGGAGCCGCCGCAGGAACGCGAATGGCGCAATGCCGACAAAGCGCAGGAAATGCTTGTGCAAGGTTCGTTCGGGAGTGGCCGCCGCCTGCGTCAGGTCAACCGGTCTGATCAGCTGTCCCATGTTCTTGCGCATGAACGCGATAGCCATCGCCACGTCGTGCGGCAGCGGCTTCGTCTCCATCTGCGGCTCGAATTGCGCTGGCTTCGGATGATCCGGCCGAATCGGGATAGAGCGATCGTCTCTCATCTCGACAATCTCCGAACGGGTAGGACCAACGTATCATGCGCTGGCCACGAGATGTTAGTGGGACCGAGGGCGGCGCCAGCAACGCTTTTCGTTCTGATCCAGATCATCCTATGATGGCGCCGGGAGACCCCGGCGGTGCACTGCGGGCTTACAGGCCGTAAACGGTTGCGCGGGATCGCTGGATGACTATCCGGCATTCAATAAGAAGAAGGAGGCTTCGGATAATGGCCAAGGCTCGTGAACACGCCTATCTGCCGAGACTGCAGAATGAATTGCAGCACGGGAAGATCGGCCGGCGAGAATTCCTGCGCACCGCCACCCTGCTTGGGGTAGCCGCGGGCACTGCCTATGCAATGGCTGGTCTGCCAGCACCCGCGCGGGCGCAAGCCGATTTGCCGAAGGGCGGCAAGATCCGCATCGGTATGCGGGTGCAGGAGGTGAAGGACCCGCAGACCATCTCCTGGGTCGAGCCGAGTAATGTGCTGCGGAACACGGTGCAGTATCTGACCCGCACCGATCAGAACAATATTACGCACCCCGAGTTGCTGGAGAAGTGGGAGGCGAGCGAGGACCTGAAGAGCTGGACGCTGACCATCCATCCAGACGCCAAGTGGCGGACCGGGCGCCCATTCACCGCCGACGATGCGATCTGGAACATCAAGCGGGTACTTGATCCGAAGACTGGTTCATCCGTGCTTGGCCTGATGAAGGGTTATCTGCTTGAGCCGTACGACACCGGTGAAATGAAAGATGGCAAGCCGGTCAAATCAGTGCGGCTGTGGAGCGCGAATGCGATCGAGAAGATCAACGACAAGAGCTTCCGGCTGAACTGCAAGGAGGCGCAACTCGCGGTGCCGGAACACCTGTTCCACTACCCGTTCTTCATGCTCGACCCGATGGAGAATGCCGCGTTCAAGGTGGGCATGAACGGCACCGGGCCATTCGAACTCGTCACCTACAATGTCGGTCAGAATGCCGTGCTGCGCGCCAGCAAGAGCTACTGGGGCAAGCCGGTGCATCTTGACGAAGTCGAATTCATCGACCTGGGCGATGATGTTGGCGCCAAGATCGCGGCGCTGGCTTCCAAGCAGGTCGATGGCCTCAACGAAGTGGATTTCTCACAACTCGACGCTGTCAAGGCGCTGCCGGATGTCGTGCTCTATCCTGCCACCACCGCGCAGACAGCCGTTGTGCGAGGCAAATACGATCAGAAGCCATTCAACGACGTGCGGGTCCGCCAGGCTCTGAAGTTGGCGATCGATCAGCAGAAGGTCATCGACATCGTGTTCCGTGGCCAGGCGTCCGTGGGCGAACACCACCAGGTTGCGCCGGTGCATCCGGAGTATGCGAAGCTGCCGATGATAAAACAGGACATCGCCAAGGCGAAACAGCTATTGGCGGAGGCCGGTTATCCCAATGGGCTGCCACTCGAAATCGCCTGCAAAGGCGATCCTGCCTGGGAACTGGCGTCGGTGCAGGTCATGGTTGAGATGTGGAAGGCGGCTGGCATCGATGTGAAGATCAATCTCATGCCGTCGGCGAGTTTCTGGGCGGTCTGGGACAAGGTGCCGTTCGGTTATACCACCTGGACCCACCGGCCACTGGGCGTGATGGTACTTGGACTCGCCTATCGCACAGGCACGCCGTGGAATGAATTGAGCTATTCCAACCCCGAGTTCGATCGGTTGCTGACCCAGGCCGAAGGCATTCTCGAAGCCGACAAGCGGCGCGTCGTCATGGCCCAACTCGAACAGATCCTTCAGCAGGATGGGCCGATCGTGCAACCGCTGTGGCGCATCGTGCAGGCCGGGTACGACCGCAAGGTGAAGGGATTCCGCATGCATCCGACGAGCTATCTCTTCCTGGACGAATTGGCGGTCGAAAAAACCTGAGCCGCGCCGCTGACTGTGGCGCAGCAGATTTGCCGCCGGATCGGATGGACGCTCGCGACCATGGTCGCGGCCTCGCTGTTGTTGTTTCTGTTGTTCGAGCTGCTGCCGGGTGACGTGGCGCTCGCCGAGCTTGGACCGTATTCCACGCCGGAGCAGCGGCAGCTTTGGCTTGCGGCCAATGGCTATGACCAGCCGATCGTTCTGCGTTACCTCATCTGGCTTGGGCATTTTGTCGTCGGTGAGTGGGGTCAATCGCGCCTGTTCCTGACCCCGGTGTCACACATTGTCATGCAGCGGCTGGAAAATACCGCGATCCTGGGGTTCTGGTTCTTTGTCGTGCTCATCCCGCTGTCACTTGGGATGGGTGTGCTCGCCGGCATGAAGGAGGGATCATGGCTCGACCGCGCCGTATCAGCGGTCTGCATTCTGACCACCTCGATCCCGCCATTCGCCAGCACGGTCCTGGTCTCTGCGATATTCGTCTTCAGCCTGCATTGGCTGCCCGGCACCAGCTCGATGTTGGACGGCTTTTCCTACCGGCAACTGGTCATGCCGGTGCTGGTACTGGTCCTGTATGACTTCGGCTACATCGCGCGCATCACCCGAGCCGCAATGGCCGAGGTCATGAACATGGCCTATATCCGTGCGGCTATTCTGCGCGGCCTGCCGTATCGACGCGTTATCCTGCGACATGCCTTGCGCAACGCACTGATTGCGCCGTTCACGCTGCTCATGCTGCATGTCAACTGGCTCATCGCGGGCGTCATCGTTGTGGAATACTTTTTTGCGTTCAAGGGGTTCGGTTCGCTCATACTGGAGGCTTCCCTCGGCAAGGACCTTTATCTGCTGGAAGCCTGTACAATGATCGCGGTGGCGATCGCCGCCATCACCCAGACTGTTTCGGATCTTGGCTATCTCGCGCTCAATCCGCGGATGCGCACCGCATGAGCGAGATGATTGACGTCACCCGACCGGTGGAACGCTTTGCATGGCTGCAGCCGATCGGCCGTAGCAAAGCAGCGATGTTCGGCTGCGCTATAGTCGGGTTCTGGCTTCTGGTCGCGATTGCCGCACCATGGATTGCACCATTTCCGCCAAACATGCCGATACGTCCGATGGCATCACCAGGTACTGTTGGTCCCGGCGGCGTGGTGTTCTGGTTCGGTACCGATCATCTTGGCCGCGATATCCTGTCGCGTGTCATCTGGGGCACGCGAACAGTTCTCGTCTACGCGCCATTGGCCACAGCACTTTCCTTCTTCGTCGGCATGACGGGCGGCCTGCTCGCAGGGTATCGGCGCGGTTGGGTGGATGACCTGCTGTCCCGGATCTCCGACCTCGTTCTCGCATTCCCCGCGCTCGTGCTCTACATCATCATCGTCTCCAAGTTTGGCGCATCAGGGTTGAACATCGTCCTGGCGGTGACGCTCGCCTCAAGTCCCGCGATCATGCGCCTTACGCGTGGCTTGACACTCGCGTTGCGCAATCGTGCCTTCGTGGCAGCGGCAGAGCTGCGCGGCGAACCGACATGGCGCATCATGTTCGTGGAAATACTGCCAAATGCTGCCGGACCGCTCATTGTCGATGCCTGCCTGCGCCTGGGTTATGTCGTCGTCACAATCGGAACGCTTGGCTTTCTCGGTCTGGGCCTGCCGCCACCCGACCCGGATTGGGGCAGCATGGTCAACCAGACGCGACAGTTCGCCTTGGTGTTTCCTCACATGGTGCTGTTTCCCTGCATCGCGATTTCTTCGCTCGTGCTGGGATTGAACCTGCTCGCCGATGGACTGCGCGAACTCGTGACGCAGGAATGATGCTGACGCGCACACCTCTGCTCGAAATGAACGATGTCTCGATCGCGTATCGCACGCGCGCGGGACTGGTCCCGGCGGCCACTGGCGTGTCGCTGTCCATTCATGAGGGCGAAGCCGTTGGCCTGGTCGGCGAGTCCGGCTGCGGGAAGTCCACCCTCGCCCTGGCAAGTCTCGGCTATTTCGGGCGCAATGGTCGGCTGACCGGTGGCAGTATCCGGTTCGCCGGGCAGGATCTCGCCAGCCTGACAACCGAGGAACTGCGCCGCCTCCGCGGGCCCGGCATCGCCATCGTCTACCAGGAGGCAATGTCGGCGCTAAATCCCAGCATGCGTATCGGTAAGCAGCTTGCTGAAGTCGGCATCATCCATCGCGCCGTCACGCCGCGACAAGCGGAGCAAAGCGCCTGCGCCATGCTTGCGGAGATGGATCTGCCGGACCCGGTGCGCATCATGTCCGCCTATCCGCATCAACTGTCGGGCGGACAGCAGCAGCGCGTGGTGATCGCGATGGCGCTGCTGGCGCAACCACGCCTGTTGCTGCTGGACGAACCGACCACCGCTCTCGACGTGACGATCGAGGCCGGCATCGTCGAACTGCTGATGAAGCTGCGGCGCAGCCACAACACGGCAATGCTGTTCATTTCGCACAATCTGGGTCTCGTCGGGCAGATCTGCGACCGCGCCGCCGTGATGTATGCCGGCGAAATCGTCGAGACCGGTGACGTCGGCCAGATGTTCGCGGCGCCGCGTCATCCCTATACGGCCGGTCTGATGCGCTGTGTTCCACGGCCCGATGTCCCCCGCAATGCGCAATCGCTGACACCCATTCGCGGCCAGGTGCCTTCATTGCGCGAACTCCAAGGCGGCTGCCGTTTTGCGCCGCGGTGCGATCATGCGCGTCCGGGAGTATGCGACCGGGGTGAGATTTCACTCGCGACACTTGCAACCGATCCGATGACATCTGTTCGATGCGCGCGCGCGTCGGAGATGACATCGCTGCCTCTGTCGGAACGCGTTGAGGGCGCGGCGCAAGAGAGCGGACGAACGCTGGTGATGGCTGACGGCCTGAGCAAGGTATATCCGCTGCGCGGACACGGACGCGGTCACGCGGTGCGCGCCAACCAGGATCTGACCTTTGACGCCAGGCACGGCCAAACACTGGCAATTGTCGGTGAGTTCTGGCTGTGGCAAATCCACGTTCGCCAACATCCTGATGGGGCTGACATCGGCTACCGCCGGCACGCTGCAATTCGAAACGCTGGATCTCGCGCGGCTTCCGGTGCATCGGCGTCCCGCGGCGTTGCTGCGTGACTTGCAGATGGTGTTCCAGAATCCGGATGAGACGCTGAATCCGAGTTATACTGTTGGCCGGCAGATCGCCCGCGCGGTGCGCAAGCTTGGCGTCACACGCGGCAAGGCCAGCGTGCAAGCGCGTGTGTGCTCTCTGCTGAATTTGACGCGCCTGCCTGCTTCCTCCGCCGAGCGCCGGCCAAGCCAGTTGTCCGGAGGACAGAAGCAGCGCGTCGGCATTGCCCGCGCGTTTGCTGGTACGCCGAAGCTTGTGGTGGCTGACGAACCGGTATCCGCGCTCGATGTGTCGGTGCAGGCGGCGATCACCGAACTGCTGCTCGACATGCAGCGCACGCAGCAAACCACGCTGATTGTCATCAGTCACGATCTTGGTTTCGTTCGCTACATCGCCGACAATGTCGTGGTGATGTACCTGGGGATGGTGATGGAGGTTGGCGCAACCGAACGCGTCTTCGAACCGCCCTATCATCCCTATACCGAGGCGCTGCTCTCGGCAGCGCCGAGGATCGATGCGCGCCATCGCCGGCAACGCATCGTGCTGTCCGGAGAGTTGCCGAGTGCGCTTTCGCCGCCGTCCGGGTGCCCGTTTCATACACGGTGTCCACGCAATCTGGGGGCGATCTGCGCGACGGAACGGCCGCCCGAGCGTGTGTCAGACGATGGACACCGCATTGCCTGTCACATTCCGCCGGCCGATCTCGTTCGCATGCAACGCGATGCCGCGGCGTCGGCGATCGCGCAATCCGGCTGAAGCTTCGCCTGGCTATCCACCAACCTGCCAATGCCGGCAGCCGTTGAGAAACAGGTTGACGCAATCATCGGCCCAGCGATCGAGTTCCGCGCGGGTCATTGGCGCCCCAAGGCCGTGGGCGCGGCGCTGTGGAACTGTCATCAGCAGAGCAAGGAATTGCTCGGCGGCGAATCCCGGCCGATCGATGGCAAGCCGGCCGGCGCGAGCCGCGCGCTCGAGTATCGCGGTGATCTGCTTGACGGCTTCGGCGCGGCTGCCCTCACCTGCGACGATTGCGGCGAGTTCCGGAAAGCGATGCGCCTCGGCGAGCATCAACCGGCTGATCGCCAACGCCATCGGGGCAACCGAGGCGTGCACAGCAAGCCGTGCTAGGCGACGCAGAACCTCATCGAGATCGCTGCCGTCAAACAGCGATACGTCGGGCGGCGGTTTGATCCCTTGGATGATCCGGTGAAGTACGGCGCTGAACAGCGCGGCCTTGTCGGGAAAACGATGATAGAATGTGCGCTTGGAAATCCTTGCGCGCTGCGCGACTGACTCGATGCTGGTGGCACCGTAGCCTTCGGCCAGGAACAGCTCGGTTGCGACATCAAGGATGCGGTCCGCGAGTTGGGCCGCCTGCTCGCGCGAAGGCCGGCCGCCGCGCCGGGCGGACAGCGGCTCAGCGCCGGCGACAGTTCCGTCCAGGACACCACGAGTGCTCAACCCATCAACCCAGATCCAGACCCGCGGAATGCGGGTGCAGGCCGGGGATTATACTAACCGGCCGGCGACGGCGCGTAGTAGCTCGGCGGCGCGTAATAGCCAGGCGGTGGATAGTACGCCGGCGGCGGCGCGTAATAGGCGGGTGCCGGCGGGTAATAGGCTGGGCCCTGCGGATAGTACGCTGGCGGCGGCGCATAGACCGGTGCGGCCAGTGCCCGGAACGGCGCCGTGGCGACGATTGCCGCCCCGGTCACCACGGCGGCACCGAGTGCGAACGGCCAGAATACCGGACCGCCGTGACGCCAGGCAAAGGCCGAATGGACCGGCGCCGCGGCCAGAGCGATCGAGGCGGTGCCAAGGATTGCCGCATGTCTCAGGCTCATCATGAGCAGCTCCCACAGTCAGCAGTGCGTGCTCCTTGTACGGCCCGCCACAATTAAACGCAACTGTTCCGTTGCGTTAAATCCGCGCTGTCACAAGATGAAACATCACCTACAGCGGACGCCACCCCTGCAGCGCGATCCAATCAGGTTCGAGCTGTTCAAAGCGTGACAGCCCGAGGCTGCTCAGATCGGCAAAGCCGCACGCACCGTCCACGACAAGATCGCGGACCGCGTGGCCGGTCGCCGGCGACAAACCGAAGCCGATACTCGAGAGCGTGGCGATCACCACATTGTCCGGCGACGCCATGCGCTCGATCACCGGGCGGCCGTCCGGCGTGTTCTCGATGATGCCGGCCCAGCTTCTGATCACGCGCGCATGGGCGGCACGCGGGAACAATTCGGCGAGGCGTAAGGCGATGTTGCGCATCAGCGGTGTACTCGAGCGATGCGGCACGTGGTTGTCGTGCACATCCAACCATTCATGCGGTCCGCCGCCATAGGCGAGATTGCCGCGCAATGTCTGGCGTCCATACAAGCCGTTGCCGTCGACGCCGCCCATCGGCATCAGCGGCAAAGGTTCGGTCACGATCATTTCGGCACGTGCCGCGACCATTGGCACGCTCACGCCAAGTGAACCCGCCAGGTGGTTGATCTGCGGCCCCGCCGCGAGAACCAGCGTGTCGCAGCCGATAACCCCGCGATCGGTCCGCACCGCTGTCACCTTGCCGCCGGCGGTGGTGAAACCCTGCACCGTGGTGTGTTGCAGGACGCGGCCACCGTGATCCTGCATCGCCCAGGCATAGCCCTGCACGGTCCGTTGCGGATTTGCGTGTCCACCAAAGCTGTGCAGATAGCCCCCGGCAATATCGTCGCCGGCCAACGGAACCAACTCACGCAACGCTTGAGCATCCAGAGCTTCGGAGACGAAGCCCTGACGCACCGCATGTTGCCGCGCCTGCCCATAGCGCCGCATCTGCTCCTCATCCATCGCGATGCGGATGCGCCGAGGGCGGAACTCGGTCGGGTAGCCGAGCAGCTCGTCCATCATCGGCCACAGCCGTTGTTCTTCCTTGAACAACGGGCTGAAGGGATGCGTGCAGCCACCGCCGTTGCGTCCGGACGCCTCCCAGCCGACGATACCCTTGTCGATCACCAGGACATCAATGCCCTCGCGCGCCAGCCACCACCCGGCGGAAAGGCCGGTGGCGCCGCCGCCGACAATGACAACCGATGCACCAGCCGGTTGGCTCATTCACTTGCCTTCAGGCGGCTTGTCGTTCGTCGCTCGGCTGGCAACGGTATAGAAGCGCGGCGCATCCCAGTGCGGCACGTATTGCGGCGGCATGCCGAACCAGGTGTCCCAATGTTCGGTCATCGCCGGCGGCTCGTGCGTTTCGGCTACGACGGAAAGCGGCACAGGCCGCACCGGCGCGCGATGCGACGCCAGCGGGATGTCGCGCAGCATGGCTCCCGCGCCAAGTGCCAGCAGGGCGGCAACCTGCTCGCGGCAGCGCCGCCCCTGGCAGATGCCCATCCCGGCACGCGTCAAACGCTTCACGTGGTCCGGACTCGGAGGTGTTTCGCCCAACAATTGCCGCAGCGAGCGCGTGTTCCGCTTGTCCTCAGGCCAATTCAGATAGCGCGGCGGCCGGAGTTCAAGAATCTCGCGCGCCGTTACTTCCTCGCATTGGCAGACATAAGGTTCGCCGGAGGCCTCGATCACTGACGCACGTATCCACTCCAGTCGATACGCATCGGCGTCGTGGCTGGGCGTTTCAGGTGGCACGGGAACAGGCCCGGCCTCCGCCGCAAGCTCCAGCGAAACGGCGACGCCAGCGGCCGCGCGCCTGCCTTCCGCACGCGCGATCTCGGGGTCGAGCGTCTTGGCCGGCCAAATGCCCGCGCAATCTCCCGCGGCATAAATCGTCAGCACAGACGTCCGCTGCGCCGCGTCGAGCAGCGGCACGTGGCCGCCTCGTTCCGCCTGATACGCTGTGCGGCAGCCAACCGCATCCAGCAGTTCGATAACTGGAACCGTCCCGACACCGAGCAGAACGGAATCGCAGTCGATACGCCGCTCTCCGCTGCGCACCGGAGCACCGGCCACACCAATCGGCGCCACAACGACGGCTTCGACCCCGTCGCGCCCGGCCTCGGCGCGAAGCACTGTGTGACGGCACAACAACGGGATACTTTGCAATTCGCCAATCAGCGAGGCCGGGCCGATCGGCGTGCTGGCGGCCTCGACCAAAGCGGCGATCTCGACGCCGGCCTGGCGCAACGATCGGGCCGCCGACAGCGCTTCAGCCGATGTACCAAGGATCACGGCGCGCCGGACGCCGAGCGCATCGAAGCGTTCCAACAGCGACTGTGCGGCCGTGACGCCAAGCACGCCCGGCAATTCCCACCCCGGGAACGCAAGGCCCATATCGCGCCGGCCGGACGCGACGATGACGCGATCACAGCCTAGCATGAAACTGCGATCGCCGTCCTGCAGACCGGCGACCGTGCCCGGCAGCCAGCCGACGCTCGGGCCGTTTGCGTAGAGGCCCCAGACCGACGTCCCCAGCCGCACGTCGACACCAGCGTCGAACAGTTCAGTGATCGCCGGATTGCGGGCGATGAACGCCTCCAGCATCGCAGTGCGATTGCGCGCCACAGCACTGAATTGTTGGCCGAAGTGCAGCGGAATGTCGTCGCCCATGATCGGCGCAGGCACCGGGTTCTCGTCGGCCAGGACAACGCGGATGCCCAGTCGGGCTGCCTCGGCAGCCGCCGCGACACCAGCCGGACCGGCACCGATCACCAGCAGCTGGGTTGTCTCCTCAACCGGCAGTCGCTTGCCGGCGATCGACTTGGGGTCGCGGAACTCCCGGCTCACTCGGCGGCGAGCCGCGGTGAAGCACGGCGGCCGGATGCACCATGCAGATCCAGATAGCGATCCACTTCGCCGCAATACCAATCGACGAAGCGCAGGGCCAACACCTCCGCCTCGTCGCTATAGGGGCCGGGCATGTATCCCAGCGAATTGACCCCGCGTTGATTGGTCTCGCACAGGTCGCGGTCCTGCAGATTGGTCTTGGTCCACAATTCCGTCAGCTGTTCCAGGTCGTAGTCCACGCCTTCAACCGCATCCTTGTGAACCATCCACTTGGAGGTAACGACAGTTTCTTCCGGACCGGTTGGCATGGCGCTGAACATGAACACGACATCGCTGGTGGCATGCGCGAAGCAGTGTGGTTCCAATGCCCACCGCATCGAGCCGATATTGCCGCCTGCCGTCTCGCACAGCGGTTTGGCACAAGCCGGCTTGCCATCCATCGACACCGTAACCGCGCCGTCGTTCAGCGGGAAGCGCATGGCGTTCCACCAGTCACCTTCGAAGGGCCCTGTCTCCAACCCCGCTTCGACCATCCTGGCGCGGAAGCTCTCGAACCGCTGCATATCGGCAGGATTGACCGGACGCCGGCCTCGGACCGGAAAGGTGATTGCAAGTTCGGGATGCCGGGCGGCGCAGTGATAGCACTCGCGCGCGTTTTCCATGACCAGCTTCCAGTTGGCGCGTTCCACCAAAGTACTCTCGAAGGCGAGTTTGGCATTGGCGAGATTGTGCGGTGCCAGCAAAGCGCCGACATGCTCGCTGAATGCATTGAAGGCCGGTGGATCCTCGGCGAGGCAAACGTAAATGGACCCCGCGACTGTCCGCACATGGATCGGCCGCAGGCCGTGCTGGGCGTGATCCAGGTCGTCCTGCATGCGCGGGGCGTTCGCCAGGTGCCCGTCGAGGCCATACGTCCACTGGTGATAAGGGCAGATCAACCACGAGCTCTGCCCGCGTCCTGTCTGGCAGATCTGCGAACCCCGATGCCGGCAGGAGTTATAAAAGCCGCGCAACTCGCGGTCCTGGCCACGGACGATGACGATTGGCGAACGGCCAATTGTGAGGGCGAGATGCGAGCCGGGCTCCGGCAGCTCTGGCTCGAAGCCCACGAGAAGCCAATTGCGGCCGTAGATCGCCAGCAGATCGAATTCGAATACGTCGGGATCGACGTAAAAGCCCTGCGGCAACGAATGACGCGATTGGCGCTCGTCGAGCAGCAACTGAAGCTTTGCAAGATTTGGCATTGACGCTTTCCCGCCCCCTGATCAGCCCCCAGGTCCGGCATCCTGGCAGATTACTGGCGCGCTCGCGACCGAATTGCTGGGGGCGGTTGGGAGTACGCATCCGATGCATATCAGCCTCGCCCTGTTTCGGTCCTTGTGGGCAACGTGCCGCAGTGGCTTACCTGCTGTTATGAGCCGAGTTCGACAAAAGTGGTTGCGCATCCTCGCAACCAAGCTCCCCCCATGCGGCCGCGAAACCGGCTGCAATGACGGCACGCCTCACCGGGTTCGGCGAGCAAACGCCTGGCCGATCGGCTGCCCGTGACACCGGCAGGACAAGCCGCCGCGGCGATCGAACTGCTGGCGGCAATTGGCGCTGCCCAGGCGCGGCCAGCGGATGCGGTCGCCAATGACTATTTCCGCGGGCGGCGGTTTATCGGCTCGGGCGATCGGCGAGCGGTCTCGGAGCGGGTATGGCAGATATTGCGCACACGGCGGCGGTTGGCCTGGTGGCTCGGCGGCGAGGCAACGCCGCGGCTCTTGGTGGCCGCGTCGATGGCGCTGGACGGCGGCTCGCTGGAGGAATTCGGCGCAGGCAGGTTCGCGCCCGAGCCGTTGCTGCTGTCGGAGCGAGCGGCACTGGGCCGGCTGAAGGGGCGGTCGCTGGAACATCCGTCGATGCCGGCGGCAGTTCGACTAGAAGTGCCGGACTGGCTGTCGCAACAGATCGATGCGGCGGAGCTTCAGGCGTTGCTGCAGCCGGCACCGCTGGATTTGCGGGTCAATCTGCTGAAGGGCACCCGCGACGGCGCGCGCGCGGCGCTGGCGGCAGAGGGCATCGAGGCGATGCCGACACCGCACTCGCCTTGGGGACTGCGCGTCGCGTCACGCCGGCAGATCACCGGCGGGGCTGCGTTCCGCGCTGGGCTGGTCGAGATACAGGATGAGGGCAGCCAGATGGTGGCGGCTCTGGTTGGTGCGCGCCCCGGGATGCGGGTGGCCGACATGTGCGCCGGCGCCGGTGGGAAGACGCTGGCGCTGGCCATGACGATGCAGAACCGCGGGCAGGTCGTGGCGTGCGACGTGTCGGCGGCACGGCTGGAAGGCGCGGTACGGCGGCTGCGGCGCGCTGGCGTGCACAACGTCGAGCGTCATCTGCTGGCGCCGGGCGACAAATGGGTGAAACGGCGGGCGGGAACGTTCGATCGCGTGCTGGTCGATGCGCCCTGCACGGGCACCGGAACCTGGCGGCGCAATCCCGATGCGCGCCTGCGGCTGACGGAAGAGGATCTGGCCGAATTGTTGCCGAAGCAGGCAGCGATCCTGGACCAGGCGGCTTCGCTGGTTCGCATTGGCGGGCGTTTGGTTTACGCTACCTGCTCGCTGCTCATCGGCGAGAATGAGGATCAGGTGAGTGCCTTTGTTTCCCGGCATCCGGGGTTCGTGCAGGTGGATACGCTGTCGCTGACGCCGGCTCGGCATGGCACTGATGGCTTCTTTGCTGCCGTGCTGGAGCGCGGCTCGTGACGGGCAAGGGACGCGCTGTGGCCTGGATCCGGCGATGATATCGGTCCGGCGTGCGCGGCCGTCGGACGCGATCTCGATCGGCTCGGTGCACGTGGCCGCCTGGCGCAGCACATATCCGGGGATCCTGCCGGACGATTTTCTGGCGCGGCTGTCAGTGCCCCGGCAGGCGGCGCACTACGACGCGGCGATCCGATCGTCGACGACAGGCGTCTTCGTGGCGTCAGCATCTGGCAACGATGTGCCGCCAGGCAGCGGTTCCCGCGTCATTGGCTTCGCCACGGCTGGGCGGGCACGTGGCGGCGATTTCGTCCGGCGGCTCGGCGAGGGCGAAGTGGAAACGCTGTACGTGCTGGATGACTGGCGCGATCGTGGCGTCGGCCGCCGGCTGATGCGGGCCGCGGCCTCGCATCTGGCGGAGATTGGCTGCAGGTCGTGCTTCCTGTGGGTGCTGCGCGACAACCCGAGCCGGTGGTTCTATCAGCGGTTGGGCGGCAAGCCGGTTGCCGAGGCGGTGATCCAATTTGCCGGTCAGCGTGTGCCGCAGACGGCGTTTGTCTGGGACCCGATAGAGCGGCTGCTGGCGGCGTCGCCGCAGGAATTGTAGCGGCAGCGGGACGCCAGCGGGGCCTTGCTTGCGCCGATGCGGGGACACTAGATTGGGCGGGAGAAAAGGTCGCCACACTTCCGGAGAGCCATGCAATGCAATCGCCGCTTTCTGAGCAACAGTGGTCGGAACTGGCAGCCAATGGTTATGTGCGGGTGCCCGGCGCATTTGCCGGCGAGGCGCTGGCCAAGCTCGACAGTGTCGTAAGCGGATTGCTGGAGCGCTGGCCGAACGGCTTCAGTGTGCCGGCACTCTATACCGGCCAGAAGCCGACACCGCGCGAGCAGATGCCGAAGCCGACGGACAAGGCACCGACGGTCATCATCCCGAACTTCGGTTTCGTCGCGCCGGAACTGATGAAGCCGCTGGCCAATCCTCAGCTCTACCATCTCATCGAAAGTGTCATCGGCAAGGGCTTCTGCCTGAACAATACCTGGTTCCAGATGGTGCCGCCCGGCACTGGGCGGTTGGCGTATCACAAAGATGCGCGCGGAAGCATCACGCTGAACATCCTGTTGGACGATATCGGGCCGAAAATGGGCAGCACCTGCATCGTGCCCGGAACCCATCTGAACACGCCGCCGCCTTCATTCTGCATGGACAACATCCAGAAGGGCGACCCGCGCGAAGTTGATATGATCGGCGACGCCGGCGATCTGGTGTTGTTCTCGAACGAGACCTGGCATGCGCGTGCCGAGAACACCAGTAGCAAGTGGACGCGGCGGCTGTTCTACAACCTGTGCAGCCGCAGCAGCCGTACGGTGACCGCCTGGTCGGGCGTGGTGGACGAGGAGCAGCTGGAAGCGGCCCGGTCGGTGCTGCCAGCCGAGTATCGCCACATGATCGTGCTGGATACCGATCTGACACGGCGTTTGGCGAATGTTGGCGGCCCAGCATTGCGCAGGTGGGGGCTGAAAGCGTCGAGCTCCAACGTGGTGCTGCGCGACGTGGCGTATCAGTGGCAGATCTACGGCCGCAAGGCCGACAGCGATGTCGATCCCAGCTTCCTGCTGCCATACACGACGCGCCTGGTGGAGCACACATCGTTCAGGCCCGTACGGTACGTTTCGCATTTCAAGCCAGTGCCGACGTTCAAGAACGTAGCCGGGTCGATGCGGCGCAAGGCTTATGCGGCGGTGGGTATCGGCCCAAAGGCACGCCCGGCGGCGATGGCGGAGTGATGTCTGCCGCGGTCCTGCCGAGGCGCTGACACGACTTCACGAACGGCATGAACGAAAAAGGGGCCGGCTAGGCCGGCCCCTCGTTCGAATTGACTGGTTCGGCCGTGGTTAGCCGTTGCCGAAGCCGCCGTCGCTATTGTGCTGTGTCCAATTCACCGAGGCGTGCTGGACAGTAGCTTGCTGGGCAACAACACTGCTCGGGGCCTGCGCTTCGACGTAGTTGGGTCCGCCCTCACCGGCGTTGGCAGAGCCAAAGCTCAAGGCAACGATCGCGGCGGCGGCAAGCATCATGCTCTTCATTGGTCTTCTCCTCTTTGAGAGGCCCGTCAACATGGCGGGTCTTGAACTCCATCGTGGGCGGGTTAGGTCAGTGGTGCTGCCCGTCTGCGATGGCTGAGAGATAGACCTCGCTACGCGTAAAAATAATCCGGCTTAATCGCCATTGACTTATGCGTGGATCGCGGGAATAGCGAGCAAGCGGGCGCGATCTGCCGCAGTTCGCTGAGTTGGAGCAAGGCGATGGACCTGCTTGGGGCGTTGCGCGCCTTCGTCCGGATCACCGAAACCGGCTCGTTCTCGGCGGTAGCGCGGGAGAGCAATGCGAGCCAGTCGGCGGTGACGCGCCAAATCGCCCAGCTGGAACAGCACTTCGCCGTGCGGCTGTTCCATCGGACGACCCGGCGGTTGAGCCTGACTGACGATGGAGAGGTGCTGCTGACCCACGCGCGGCACCTGATCGAGGCGACCGACGAGATGGAATTGGCATTGGGGCGGCAGAGCGCGGCGCCGCGCGGGCTGGTGCGGCTCGGGACGTCGGTGGCGGGCGGGCTGTTTCTGGCGACGCGATTGCCGACATTGCTGGAGCAGCATCCTGGCCTGTCCGTGGAACTCGTCATGGGCGACCAGCACAGTGACATGATCGAGGAACGGCTCGACCTCGCATTCCGAACCGGGGAGATCCGCGACGCGTCGCTGGTGGCGCGTCGTGTCGCACAGCTTGGCCGGGCGGTGGTGGCCGCGCCGATGTACCTGGAACGCAATGGCGCGCCGGCGACGCCCGAGGATCTGGCGTCGCATGCATGCCTGGTCCACGACACCGCGCCGGAATCGGATGTCTGGCGGTTCACCGGGCCGGACGGACCGATGTCGGTGCGGGTGAGCGGGGCGCTGCTGGCGAACGACAGCGAGGCGGTGCGGCGAGCTGCGCGGGCCGGCCACGGTGTCGCGCTGCTGCCGGAGATCCAGTTGATCGACGACTTGCGGGCCGGACGGCTGTTCCGCTTGCTGGAAGAGTATCCGTCGCAACGCGTGCCGGTGCACATCGTGTATCCGTCGCGGCGGAACCTGGCACCACGGACCCGGGTGGTGATGGATTTCCTGATCGAGCAGACGCAGCGGATTTCGCTGCTGCTGTCGCAAGGCGCGGAGGTCATGACGTAGCCGCACGGTGGAGCGGCCATCGTACGACCCGCTTGCCAGTGCCGCGGCTGCATGATCCAACGCGCTGGATCAAGCACGGAGACAGAAACGATGCCCGATTCCTTGCCTGATCCAGCCACCACCGACACACTCGCCGCCGAACGCGTGCTGATCCTCGATTTCGGCAGCCAGGTGACGCAGCTCATCGCGCGCAGGCTGCGTGAGTCCGGGGTGTATTGCGAGATCTGGCCATTCAATGCCGATGCGGCGCGGATCGCGGCATGGCGGCCGCGCGGGATCATCCTGTCGGGCGGGCCCGCGTCGGTCCATGAGGCAGCCGCCCCGCTGGCGCCGCAGGCGGTGTTTTCGATGGGCGTGCCGATACTTGGCATCTGCTATGGCGAACAGTTGCTCTGCCAGCAGTTGGGCGGCGAGGTGCTTGGCTCCGACCATCGCGAATTCGGCCGCGCCTATGTCGACGTGACGGACGATTGCGCGCTGTTCGACGGCGTCTGGCCGAAAGGCGCGCACGAGCAGGTCTGGATGAGCCACGGCGACCGTGTGACGCGCCTGCCGCCAGGCTTCCGTGTAGTGGCGGTGAGCGAGGGTGCGCCGTTCGCCGCTATCGCCGACGACGAACGGCAGTTCTATGGCGTGCAGTTCCACCTGGAGGTCGTGCACACGCCGCATGGCGCCGCGGTGCTGCGCAATTTCACTCATGGCGTGTTGGGCTTGTCCGGCAAGTGGACAATGGCCGGCTTCCGCGCCACCGAGATCGCGCGGATCCGCGCTCAGGTAGGGCAGGGCAGGGTGATCTGTGGTCTGTCCGGCGGTGTCGATTCATCTGTCGCCGCGGTGCTGATCCACGAGGCTATCGGCGATCAGCTCACCTGCATATTCGTCGATCACGGCCTGCTGCGGCAGGGCGAGGCAGACGAGGTGGTGTCCACGTTCCGTGACCGGTTCAACATCCGGCTGGTGCATTGCGATGCATCGGCGTTGTTCCTCGATGCATTGGAGAAGGTGGTCGATCCCGAAACGAAGCGGAAGACAATCGGGCGGCTGTTCGTCGAGGTGTTCGAGGAAGAGGCGCGCAAGCTGGGCGGCGCCGATTATTTGGCGCAGGGCACGCTGTATCCTGACGTGATCGAGAGCGTCAGCTTCACCGGCGGCCCGTCGGTGACCATCAAGTCGCACCACAATGTCGGCGGACTGCCCGAGCGGATGCGCATGAAGCTGGTGGAGCCGTTGCGCGAATTGTTCAAGGACGAAGTGCGCGCGCTTGGACGCGAGTTGGGAATTCCCGAAGCGATTGTCGGGCGGCATCCATTTCCCGGACCGGGGCTTGCGATACGCATGCCGGGTGCGATCACGCGCGAGAAGTTGGCACTGCTGCGCAAGGCGGATGCGATCTTCCTGGAGGAGATCCGTGCGGCCGGTCTGTACGATGCGATCTGGCAGGCATTCGCTGTGTTGCTCCCGGTACGCACGGTGGGCGTGATGGGTGACGGGCGGACGTATGATCATGCGTGCGCCTTGCGCGCGGTCACCAGCACCGACGGGATGACAGCGGATGTGTATCCGTTCGATGCGGGTTTTCTCACCCGCGTGGCGGGGCGCATCGTTAACGAAGTGCGCGGGATCAACCGGGTGACCTACGACGTCACCAGCAAGCCGCCTGGGACGATCGAGTGGGAGTGAGGTGGAGTAGAAGCGGCGGCTATCGGCCTCATTGGAGTGCTCAAGAGTAATGCTCGAACGCGATAGATGCTGATAGTTGCCGGACCGGCGGTTCGGGGCATGCTGAAGTCACACACAATGCCTTCGATCGCATTCGGCACGGCCTCACAAATGGCAAGAACATGGTCGCAGTAAAAACGATAGCGTTCGATCTAATTTGAGTGCCGCAAATCGTCTCGCGAGAGGACCGCGATGACCCTTACGCCCTATGTCGCAGATCAGATATGGCTTTGTTCATATCCCATTCGAATGGCGGGCTCTAGGTTCGACGCAAGAATGACGGTGATCCGCCTCTCGTCTGGAGAACTAATGCTGCACTCGCCCTGCGACATCACGGTGGCGATGGCCGAAAAGATTTCCGCGCTCGGTCCGGTCGCCCATATCGTCGCCCCGGGAAATTACCACGCCTTGTACGCAGCTACCGCACAGGCTGCGTTTCCAAGGGCGAAGACATGGATTTGCCCCGGCATCGAGCGTAGGCGCCCTGGTCTGAAATACGACGGGGTCCTCGGTGATGCGGCTCCTGCGGACTGGGCTGGGGAGATCGACCAGGTGCTCGTACAGGGCACTCGATATATGCGCGAGGTCGCGATGTTTCACCGCGCTAGTCGCACGCTGATCTTGGTTGACCTCATCGAGAACTTCACCGACGCGACGCCCCATATCGGATGGTTACTGAAGTTCTTATTCAAGTATGTGCTCCACATGTGGAACAAACCCCGTCCCGCGCCGGAATATCGGATGGGTTGGAGCAACCGTCGGAAAGCGGCGAAATCGCTTCGGCGCATTCTGGAGTGGGACTTTCAGCGGACCGTGTTGGCGCACGGCGATCTAATCGATCGCGACGCTCGTGAGGTTGCGGCTGCGGCGTGGGCCGGAGTACTCGAACGATGATCGAATGCAGACGCGGCAAATCGCCGGGTTTTTTGTGTGCTGCGTCTTCATTATTGGTTGTTTGAAAGCGCATGGACAATCATCTGAAACCTAGCGGCTTCTGCAGCCGCGCAATTCCTGACAGGTCGGCGAGACGCTTCTTTTTCTGCGCGGAAAAAATTCCGATGGGACATTAGGCAGAGATCAATAGGGAATCCACTTTGCGCTGCGTTTGGGTCATTGAGTTGCGATGGCTTCGACGCGTATCCGTCAATAACCGGCCTGCGACCGCTGGGCTTACCGTTAGACTACGCCGGCGTCACGGCAAAGCCGGCACGCGGATAATGCACACAGACCTCGCCGACAGCGGGGTCGTGACGCTTGATGGTGATCTCATCGACGCCTGAGGCCACCAACTCGCCGATGACAGGATCGCGGCCGGTATCGTCCGGTGTGACGGTGACGCGCTGCCCCGGCTGGCGACCGACCGGGTCGTCGCGGTCGGCGACGCTGTCGGTGGACGGCGTGGCAGCGCTTGCGACCGCGAGCGCCGCCTGTGGCGTCATGGGGCGCCGGTCGCCGTGACCAATGGCGGCGACACGCTCGGCCCAGCTCAGCAGCCTTGGGAATCCGCCGAGCGGTGCTGCCGCCGAACCGAAATTCCGCTGCAGGTACCAGATGGGGTGGTAAGCCGCGAGGTCGGCGAGCCCGACAGCCGTACCCTGCATGCACGGGCGCCCGTCGGCCATCATCTGATCGAGCCAGTGCAGATGCGCTCGCAGCTGATCGAGCAGATAGGGCACCGCCGCCATCATAAAGGCGGGATCGATATTTCGTCCGGAAAACTTCGCCCGGTCTTGCAGAAACCCGTCTGGCAACACCTCGGGCCGCTTGGCGAAAGCGATGCTGACAGCCGGGCTGAACATGGTCTTCTCGGCCCACCATGCCAGCGCATCCGCCGCGCCGCGACCGGCCGGATAAAAACTCGGGCTGGGATGTCGGCGCTCCAGTTCGCGCATGATCAGTTGACTGTCGCAATAGATGTCGGCGCCGATTTGCAGGACGGGCGTCTTGCGATAGCCCCCGGTCAGCGCTGTCAGATCGGGTTTCGGCATGATGACGGGAATCTCGACCGATGCCCAGGCGAGGCCTTTGAGGCCAAGGCCAAGTCGGACTTTCTCCGCATAGGGCGAGGTATCGTAGTGGTGCAGGATGATATCGCTCATCGAGACGGCCTCCTTTTGAGATGATGCGTCCTCTGGTCACGCTGCTAACGGCTAAGCCGGATCCAGACGTCGCGCCGATCCACGACCGACACATGACGATGCCCTTGGCGATCTCATAGGGATGTCGCCATGCGCCCGATCCATCAGGCGCCTGCCGACGGGATTCCTTCTCTCGCTCGCCTGGCTTCGTAAGTCTTCAAATGGAGATACGCGATCCGCAACAGCGACGGGGGGTTCACAGCCGACCCAGACTGGCGATGCAGCAGGTCGCCGAGGACATGATCAGCCTCAGTCCTCGCGCCCCGCTCAACATCGCGCAGCATTGACGCCATAATCGTCGAACCGGCCTGTGTCAGCAGCGTGCGGATGCGCTGCAATACCTCGGGTCTGATCACCTGATCCTGCGATGCGGCGATATGGCGACATTCCTCCAGCAAGGCTTCCGTCAAACCTGCTGCTCCCGCCGCCACGATGTCACCTATGGCACCGCGCATCAGGCAGGTCATGCCGGCGAAGGTCGCCAGCAGCACCCATTTTTCCCACATCTCAAGCAGGACCGCGTTGCTCACCTGCACGGCAAAGCCCGCGCCCTGCATCGTCGTCGCGATGGCTTCTGTGCGTCGCGAGAGGCTACCGTTCAGCTCGCCGAACGTAAGCGTTGCCGTGGGCCCGAGAAGCACCGCGTGACCGCGCTCGTCCAGCGTCGCAGTAACAATGCACTGACCGCCCACCAGTCGCGCAGCACCAAACCGTTCGGACAACAGGTCAAGGTGACGTAAACCGTTGAGCAGCGGCAGGATTGTCGTCTCCGGCCCGACCGCCGGAGCAAATCCGTCCATCGCGCTCGCCAGATCATAGGCTTTGCAGCATACCAGCACCAAATCATAGGGCGCCTCGATCTGTTCGCTGACGATGGCTCGAGCGTTAAGTTCCTCGGCGCCTCCAGCCGCAGCGCGAACGGCAAACCCATTCATTCTGATTTGTTCGGCGCGTCGCGGACGTACCAGGAAGGTTACGTCACGTCCTGCCTGCAACAATCGGCCACCAAAATAACCGCCGATAGCGCCCGCACCTACGACGAGTACTCGCATCTGACATTCCCCTTTTACGTACTTGTTCGCGACCGATGTTTGGCGCGCCTATTCATGCTTATCCGGTTGTAACCGTCCTGAGCGTTCGCGATCAGATGTAGGGGAACCGAGCCGCTGTTGCTGGCCAAAATCGGACTCCATCCCCAAAAGGGAGTCTGGTCGAGAAGCAGCAGCGACTATGATCGTGCGCATGTCGCTCGACTTTGCCGAATGTGACCGCGCGCGCTTGGCGCGAGACGTAGCCTATGACGGGCGGTTCTATACGGGCGTCCATACGACGGGCATTTATTGCCGTCCGGTCTGTCCAGTGCGCCCGGCCCGGTCGGCAAACGTTTCGTTCTTCCCGTCGGCTGCAGCGGCGGAGGCGGGCGGCTTCCGCCCTTGCCTGCGGTGCCGGCCGGAAACCGCTCCTTCTTCCAGCGCCTGGATCGGCAGCCGGGCGACGGTCGGGCGGGCATTGCGGCTCATCCTCGAGGAGGAAGCGCTGGATCGGGATGGTGCCACTGTGGAGCACTTGGCGGAGCGCCTCGGCCTGGGGTCGAGGCAGCTGACGCGGCTATTCGCGCGTTATCTCCAGGCCAGTCCTTCACAAGTGGCAAGGACCGCACGCGTGCAGCGCGCCAAACGCCTCATCGACGAGACCAGCCTGCCAATGACCGAGGTCGCGGTGCGGGCAGGATTTGGGAGCCTGCGACGGTTCAACGCCGTCTTTGCCGAAGTCTATGGCAGGCCGCCGACCAAGATTCGTCGCACACGGCGATCAGTCGACGAGCAGGGGCAAACTGTCGAGGATGTCGTCATCGGACCGCCGACGCCGGCACGCCCGTCGACTCTCGCGCAGCGGGCGTAACATCATCACGCTGCACAATCACGCTGCCGTTGACATCGAGGGGCGGACGCAGATGTTCGTCTGATTATTCCAGATGCGGCGCCAGCACATCTTCGATCCATTTCATGAATGCGCGGACCCGGCGCGACAGATTGCTCCGATGCGCTACGACGAGGGCGACGGCGAGCGGCCGGCGACGAAAATCGGGCATGATCTCCACCAGCGCTCCACTCTCCAGGTATCGACCAATCCCCAGGAGTGGCGCCTGAATCAGGCCAAGGCCGGCAAGGGCGGCGGCTTCGTAGGTCTGCGCGCTGTTGACGTGCAGCGCACCTGGCAACTGCAGCGTCGCGTAGCTGTCGCCGTCCGGATACTCCCATCCAATGGGCCTTGCGCCGAGCATCGTCGAAAAATGAACTGATCGATGTTTCTGTCGCCGGAGATCTTCCAACGAGCGCGGGACGCCATAGCGCGCCAGATAGGCGGGACTGGCAGCGTTGACCGTGCGCAACAGCCCCAGCGGGCGGGCAATCAGCGCCTCGTCCCGTATGGGTCCAAGCCGCAATACGCAGTCGAACCCCTCTTGAACCAGATCGACCTGCCGATCCGTGCTCGACACCTCCAACTCCAAGTCGGGATGAGCCGCCATGAAATCCGGCAAGGCCGGCACGATCGTCGTGCGTGCCACCTCGGCCGGGAGGTCGACGCGTAAACGCCCGCGAAGTGCCATGTGATCGCTTGCGAACATCGAGTGCAGATCATCGACTTCAGCAAGTAGGTCTCGAGCACGTGCATGAAATGCGCGTCCGTCCTCGGTCAACTGCACGCTGCGCGTTGTCCGGTGTAGGAGCCTGACACCAATATCTTCTTCCAGCTTCCGGACCGCCATAGAGGCTCTTCCCTTTTGGATGCCCAAGCTACCGGCCGCGCGGGTGAAGCTGCCCATTCCCGCGACTGCTACGAAAATGCGAATAGGTTCCAGATTTTGCATGGACGCGCCTCGGTATTGTTTACCAAATAGAGAACAGTGAGTTCATTTTATCGTTGTTTATCACGCCTGTGAGGCACAGTAAGCTTTGTGTATGGATGCCCCTATCGGAGAATCACAAATGTCCGGAGCCATGAACCTGCATCAGATGCCTGAAGCCATGACCTTGCATCGCGCCCAGTGGGTCGGCCGGATAATGAGCGCGTTTGTCGTTATCACTCTGGTGGCAGACGGCGTTATCCAGCTTTTCGCGCCGGCACAGATCGCGGGCGTGTTGCAGGAAACCGGGTTCGCGATGGACCTGACCCGTGTCGTGGGTCCGATCATACTTGTCTGCGCCATCCTGTACGCCATCCCGGCTACCGCCGTCCTCGGCGCGATCCTGGTGACGGGCTTTTTGGGAGGTGCCATCTGTGCCCATGTCCGCATCGGCGAGTTGGGGTCGCCGCCCGAGCTCATTTCCCTGCTTCTCGGCGCGATGACATGGGGCGGCCTCTACGCGCGCGATCCCCGTATCCGGGCGCTTCTGCCGCTGATCCGGTGAACCAACGAGGGCAGTGCTCCGTCCCTCCTCACCACTAAAAAGCGAGTTCGATTCCAAAGGCTCCGCCTTTGGCGAGGGGGCGTAGGGGACCAGCGCTCCCCTGGCCGCGCACGTCGTACGGGGAGCGTTCGGCCCTATTGCGCCGGCCCCCGTTCGCCGACTAAATACTGAACAAAATGGTTCAGTTTTCAGAAGCTCGTCTGGATGCCTCCTTCGCCGCGCTTTCGGACCCCACCCGGCGCGGCGTTCTGGAGCAGCTCGGACGCACCGACGCTTCAATCACGGAGCTTGCCGAGAAGTTCCGCATGACGCTCACGGGCATGAAGAAGCACGTCAGCGTCCTGGAGCAGGCGGGGCTGGTTGAGACGGCGAAGGTGGGGCGCGTGCGGACCTGCAGGCTAGGCTTGCGCGGGCTCGAGCAAGAGGCGGCCTGGATCGAACGGCGCCGGCAGATCTGGAGTGCACGCTTCGACGCGCTGGAGAGAGTTGTCGAGACGTTGAAACGGCAGGAGGAAGTCGATGGGACAAAGAGCAAGTGACGGCCGGACGATTGTCGAACGGAGGTCCGAACGCGAACTCGTCGTGACGCGAACCTTCGACGCTCCAGCCCGCCTCGTGTTTGACGCGTGGACCAAGCCCGAGCTGTTCAAGCTGTGGTGGGCGCCGAAGTCGAGCCCGATGCCGCTGCTTTCCTGCGAGATGGACGTTCGCACCGGAGGCGGCTACCGCATTGCGTTCGGGAATGACGCCGCAAACTCCACGGCGTTCTTTGGCAAGTATCTCGACGTGACGCCGCCCTCGCGCCTTGTCTGGACCAATGACGAAAGCGGTGATGCCGCGGTGACCACGGTGACCTTCGAGGAAAACGATGGCAAGACGCTGCTGGTGCTGCAAGAACTCTATCCGTCGAAGATAGCGCTCGACGCAGCTTTCGTTGGCATGGAAGACGCGATGCCCGTGCAATTTGAGCAGTTGGATGAACTTCTCGTCGCCTTGGGCGCGAAGGTCTGATCGGCATTGGGCTTGCGGTTCACAATCAGAGGGAGGTCTCATGGGCAAGGTGCGCGTCGCGGGTTTTGCAGTGTCCATCGACGGCTACGGCGCTGGCGCGGATCAGGGCCTTGAGCATCCGCTCGGCAAAGGCGGCAGGGAGCTGCACAATTGGTTCTACCCGACGCGGACCTTTCGATCGATGATCGGGCAGGACGGCGGGACAGACGATCGCTTCGCCCGCGCCGCGGCGGAAGGCTTTGGTGCCTTCATCCTCGGGCGCAATATGTTCGGACCGGCCGGCGACGATTGGGGCGGGCCCGACTGGAAGGGCTGGTGGGGCGACAATCCCCCATATCACGCGCCGACGTTCATCCTTACCCACCACGCCCGGGCGCCAATCGAAATGCAGGGAGGGACGACTTTCCATTTCGTCACTGACGGGATTGAGGCGGCACTCGCCCAGGCGAAATCCGCCGCGGGCGATTTGGATGTGAAGATCGGCGGCGGCGTATCGACGGTTCGCCAGTATCTGCTGGCAGGAGCGATCGATGAGTTGCACCTGGCGGTGTCGCCCGTGTTACTGGGCCGTGGTGAATCCCTGTTCGCAGGTATCGACCTGCCAGGCCTCGGCTATCGGGTGACGGAGGCGGTGCCAATGGAGTTGGCGACTCACCTTGTGCTGACGCGCTGACAGGCAGCGATGAATTGCTGCTGCATTTCCCAGGCCGGGAGATGTCGCATCAGGATGCCTTCGTATTCCTCTGGCTACCCTTGCGCTCGAGCAGTTTTGCCGCCTCGTCGAGCTGATCCGCCAACTGTGCAAGAGCCCGAATGCGCCAGTCATCTTTAACAAAGCCAAGCGCCCATCGGATGCCTGCCGCGCGCTCCCTCAGATGACCGGGACTTTCCGGTTCCTCAGGCGGTCTGCTTGGGGAGGCTTCCAGACTCTCCACTGCGAAACGCTGATCCGAAGGACCCAACGCGGATGCGTAATCGAACAGGGATGATGGCGACGGCGCTACCTTTCGTCGGTCGCCCGCGACACCGGCGCGATTTTCCAGCAGACTACCAGTAACCATAAATTTCCCCCGGTTTTTAGCAATCGTTGCGAACAGTTGGCGGCGCGTGCATCGCTCCACTGCGAGCCGTCAGCCGAGTGCCAAGACTGGGGCCGCTGCGCACTTGCTTCAGTGCCCATACACCGAGAGATACAGCTGCGAGCGCCGCGCTCAGAACTGCCAGAGCCATCGCTGTCGTGGTGCGTTCCGCGATCCAGCCCAATACGACAGGCGCGCCGCACATGCCGGCGTAGCACGAGAGAAAGAATGCCGCCGATCCGCGCGCTTTTTCCTGCCCGCTCAACGCTGCGATCAAGGCCAGGCCACCATAGAAGCTGAAGCCCACCGCGGCCGCGCCAGAGAGCGCCGCACCGAGCAAGATCGCTACGAGCTGTCCGCCGGCGACACCTGCCAGCAACAGCAGACATCCAAGCGGTGCCAGGACAAGTCCGAGATTGATCGCGGCATTCGGACTGAGACGTGTTCGCGCCGGCTGCGCGGCCAATCCTGCAAGCGGCATCAGGAATGCGATGAGGCCGCTCCATCCCGGATGCCCGATGTGGGACAGCTCATAGGGAACGATAGACTGGATCACTCCCGCCAAGGACCAGGCAGCCCCGATCACCAGACAGATCCAGCCGCCGCCAGCCGGAAGATAGGGAAGCCGCAGAAGTTTGGTGTGGCGGCGAACGGCGGCGTATGGCTGCCGCAGCAGCAGCACCGTGACGACAGCGCACGCGATCGATGTCAGCGGGTAGCTCAGAGGGAACAGGGTCGGGCCGGCAAGCAGGCAGGCACCGGTGGCCAGGCCTCCTAATGCATAGCCAACAGCCAGCATCGAGGTCACGCAGGCCGCGGCCCACTCGGATGCCGATGCGCCGGCAAAGCTCTCAACCAGCAACGCCGTTGCTGAGGCTCCCGTCAGGCCGACTGCAAGGCCCTGGATGATTCTCGCTGTGGCAAGCGCGGGCAGGCCCGGCACGGCGGACATCGCCGCAATGGCGATGATGCTGAGGCACAATGCGATCACCAGCGGAGCACGGCGGCCAATCCTGTCGGAGACGCCGCCCAGGAACAGCAGCGTCGGCAGCACGCCGAACGCGTAGCAGGCAAAGGCCATTCCGAGAGCCTTGCTGCCCAGTCCGCTGACCCGGGCATACTCAGCGTATATCGGCACCGGCAGACTGACCGCGGTCCCGACCAGCAGCACAGCCGCGTTTACGCTGACGACTATCAGTCTATCGGATGAGCGCAACCTCTCGATGGAGAACGACAACGACAACCACTCCCCCGCGCCGATGGGTGCAATGTCGCTGCAGGGGTTAGCGGCGGGTGGTCAGTGTGGCGTCAGCCAAATGGTGGATGATTGATTTGACTATAATCAAACTACACCAGCTAAAGCGTCGACAGCTCCGTGACGACGTGCGCGAGTTCCGCCTGACGGCTGACCCCGGTTTTCTGGAATACGCGCAGCAGATGAGTCCGCGCTGTCGAGGGGTTTATATTGAGCGCCCGCGCGGCTTTCTCCACGCCGATGCCAGTGGCGATGATTTGCGCCAGCCGTGCCTCGGTTGGCGTCAGTTCATAGATGTCAGCAAGCAACTTCTGCTTCGCAGAGGACGTGGGGTTGGGTGCCGCGATCAATACCGCGACGGCAAATCGTCCGTCAGATTCGCGGCGTTGCTCACCTGGGACGGGCGTTGCTGTCAGCACCAGCCGGCCACGTCCTGAAGGCCGCGTAACGGCGCACGATCCCCCGTTTGGTAGATCGGGCGCGGCAGCTTCGCCGACAACCCGACGGATAGCCAGTGTCTCCCGTGGCAGTGAAGCCTCAAGGAATCCGCGCACGACCGTAAGCCCGTCCTGCTCGCGCAGTAGCCGCTGGGCCGCCGCGTTGGCGTGAACAACCCGGCCATCAATGGCGAGCAGGCAGACCGGTCGTTCAAGCCCGTCCAACAGGGTGTGCCAGAGGTTCCGCTCGTCCGCGGCTGCGCCAACGAGCTGCGTGACGCGCACCGCGACCTGGAGGTGTGGCACCAAGTGCGACAGAAGACTGGAAACATCGGCTACATTGTTCTCCATCCTTTGTCCTGCGGCATTTCCCAGGAGCAGCGCACTGAAAGTCCGGCCAGTGGATATTGGAGTGCCTACACATTCGTGGACACGCTGTGGTTTCACCCAGTCGTTGTAGAATTCCGTACGATGGATTTCGGCGAGCGGCATGATCATAGAATTGTGGACCACCGTTCCGCGGGGGAACGCTGCCAGAGCGGGCACGATCGGGTCGATCTGCCCGTAGGTACTGGCGATAGGTTCTTGCAGCCTCAGGATCGCCGCTAGAGATGGCAATGGTCACGCCACGACTCTGATCGGCCATCACGAACCCGCCGATGGTTCCTCCGATCTCGCTCGTGATCGCGTTGACGATCGTTCCCCAGCCTGTGGGAGTCAACGCAGACTCATGGATTGTTGCCGTCAGGCGTGAGAATGCTTCGAAAGTCGGCATGGCTGCACGGTTTTGCTAATACAAATTAGCAGAGTTTGCAGTCCTGGTCGACAGCAAGGCCCGGAAGTGTTCCGGCACCACTTCTTGCTCCGGCTGGCCGGGAACCAGTCGCGATGCTCCGAGGCGACCCCAGTTCGTCGCGCACGACCGGCAGCCTCGCAGTCGAGAACGTGCGTGCGGAGACGTTGATGTCGTCGCATGATTGCAGTGGCACAGGCCGCGCGGGCGCACGATCATCGATGATGAACCAGCCGCTGTTGCGCAGAACGAGCGCTACCGGATGGATTGTGCGTGGTGCGCCGGAGCGAGCTTTGATCCGCACAATGACCTGGCGGCGAATGGCATCGGCGAGTGCTGCAATCCTTGGGTCATGGTCTTCGCCTTGCGGCGCCTCGAACTGGAACCGGTGCCGCGTCGCTGTGATCCTGTCGCGCACGCTGTCGGGGAACGATTCGAGCATCTTGCTCCGGGCACGTGCGCCGGCCGAGGCCAACCCCAGGGCGGCCAGCGCAGACGTTGGTTGTGACAGGATGATAGCCATGGCTTCAGCCTCGTCCGCGGCGAGGCCCGTCAGGCGCGTGCGGTAATTGAAGCCGAGTTCGATGCCGCCTTGATTGCCTTGATGCACGATAATCGGCAGTCCCGCCTCGGTCAGCGCGTCCACATCGCGGAGAATGGTCCGGCGCGCAACCTCAAGTTCTGTCGCGAGTTGGCCGCTCGTCATGCGACCTCGGTTCTGCAGCAGAAGCAAAATGCGCAGCAACCGCGAAGCACGCATGGTCCGGCCCTGAACATGACATAAGACGTCATATTAGCCATGTTACTTTGACAGTCGAACCGGGCGGCCGGTGTCAACGGAGGTTGAAGAGATCATGATCAAGAATTCGGTGACCTTTGGCGATGGCGTCGAGGACGATCCATGGCTTTTGAAGACGCCGTCACTTTCGTCCGAGTATAAGGCCTGGCGCGACACGAGCCTGAAGCCGCCGGCGCTCATCGTGCAGGTGGGCACGACCAGGCTTTCCTATCAGCTCCGCGCCATCGACGACTTGCGGGCGATGTTGAGTGCACATGGAGATTGGATCGCGCTTGGCAACGCGGACGAGGGCAAACCCGTGCAGCCTGGTACGGTTGAAGCCTGGGCACGCGATTCCAGCAATCCAGTCGGCGGCTATTACGGTTTACGCAAAGGCTATCGGGGGCGCTTCGCCAATTACGTCACGCCGATACTTGAACTGCTGGGCCACGCAGAGCTTGAGCACAACGCGAAGAATAATCGCGTTCGCGCGAAATAGCGGCCGGCACGTGGATGGATTCAGCCGTGTTGATAAGCCTCGCGACACGACGCCATCTTGCGTTGGCACTCCCTGAGTACGCGTCTACGCGCTAGAAGTTGTAGTTCTCATCGGCGCAAAAGCATCGCGGCTCCTGCCGTCAGCAACCTTACCATGAGCCGTAAGGGGTAACCCCGGTAGCTGGGCAGATCGTTCGGAAGCACGACGTCCTCAGGCTTGAACCTCGTGCAGATTCGCATCTCCAAGGGTGGCAGGTCCCCCCGGAACCGGGCTCGGTATGCCGAGACCCAGAACGGACCTCGGTCGAATCGGATGAACATTGCCGAATTGCAGCAGGTTGCAACCACTCGATTCGTGGCAGACGTCTCCCTGATCTTGTAGTTCTTCAAGAGTGCGCTCGCCTTTGAGCATTCGATGCGGTCTTTTCGGTAGAGAATGTAGGCCGTCCCACCATAGGCATCGAGTACCGGACCCGCGCCGGGCAATGCCTCGATCTGGCGCGAGCCCGTCTGGCAATCATCGCAGTGGCAGACACTGCTGACTATGGGCGCGCCGAACGCGTTGAGTTCGACACTGCCGCATGAACAGGACGCGATCATACGCGGTTTGGCGGTCATCTGTTGCCGGTCACGTCGGCACGGCGCGTGCGATTTTCTCGCACGCTTCCCGCAGTGCAGGGAGATGCCGGCTGATGATCTCCGGAATCTCCAAGCGCTGCGCGTTGCTGCTGAGGCTCATCGCTCCCAACGTTTTCCCGGTCCGGTCAGTGACCGCAACGGCTATGGATCGCAACCCCAACTCAAGCTCCTGGTCGACCAGAGAGTACTGGTCTACTCGGACTTTCCGCAGGATGGATCGAAGAGTCGCCTCGTCGACCACCGTCTTCGGCGTCAGCTGTTTCAGCTCGGCAGTATTGAAGAAATTGTCGAGCTGCTGGTCGGACAGAAGCGACAACAGAACACGCCCGGTTGCCGTGGCGTGGGCCGGCAGACGCGAACCGATCCTGATATTCGTCGAGACAATCCGGTTCACCTCGACCCCGGCCGTATAGATGATATCGACACCATCAAGAATGCCGACATTGCAGGCCTCATTCACCGCCGACGTCGCCTCCTCGATGATCGGCTTCGCAAGTTGCCACCACGGAAGCGATGCAAGATAGCGGTAGCCAAGGTCCATGACCTGAGGCTTCAACCAGAACTGCTTTCCATCGCTCCCGACAAACCCAAGACGGTCGAGCGTCAGCAAAAGGCGCCTCGCCGTTCCGCGGGTGAGGTCGGTCCGCTCGGCAACTTCCGTGAGTGTCATCGACGACTTCGCGGCGCCGAAACTTTGCAGCACGCGCAGACCGCGGGCCAATGACTGCACGAATTCCCCGTCGTCGGCTGCCTTCACCACGGCAACGTAATTCTCCGTAAAGGGCTGCCCGCCCGCAATATCAGGGTGCCTGCTCCGCCTTGACAAGGCGTGGAGGTCATCCTCAATATGTCCACAATACGGCGAAATGTCCACAATATGGACAATTGCCACAAGACCTAGGGGAACCGCCATGGAAGTGGAAACGTCATGCGATTGAACTGGAGCGTCGCAGTGATCCTGCTGGCCCTCGCGCCGATGTTGCCAATGCAAGGAACGGCGGTCGCGGCGATTGCCGGCGACCAGGTCAAGATCGGGGTGCTGACCGACATGAATGGCGCTGCCTCGGCGCTCAGCGGAATGGGCTCAGTGGTCGCCGCCCAGTTAGCCGCCGAGGACTTCGCCAGGGAACTGCCAGGCGTGAAAATTGAGATCGTCCAGGCAGACCATCAGTTGAAGGCAGACGTCGCATCGGCGATCGCGCGGCAATGGATCGACACCGAGCATGTCAATGCGATCGCTGACGTTGTCAGTTCGTCGGCCGCCCTTGCGGTGAACGACGTCGTCCGCGGTTCGAAGGCGGTCTTTCTGGTGTCCGGCGGCGGGACCGATGCGCTGACCGGGCCATCATGTTCCCCGAATACGATCCAATGGACCTACGACACCTGGGCGGTCGCCAACAGTACCGTTCGGGCGGTGTACAAGAGCGGCGGAACAAGCTGGTTCTTCGTGACCGCCGACTATGCGTTCGGCCAGGCTCTCGAACGGCAAAGCTCACTCGCGGTCACCGCGCTGGGTGGAACGGTCGTGGGTGAGGTGCGCCATCCTTTTCTCACCGCCGACCTGTCCTCATACCTTCTTCGCGCACAGGCGAGCGGAGCCAAGGTCATCGGCCTGGCCAATTCAGCGAGTGATGCCTCCAACTCGATCAAGCAGGCCGCGGAGTTTGGTCTGATGAAGGATCATTTTCTCGCCACGCTTGGCCTTTTCATCACGGATCTAAAAGGCGTTGGCGCCGCGACGGCGCAGGGTCTTTACGTCACCGAGTCGTTCTACTGGAACGCCAACGATGGAACCCGTGCCTTTTCCAAGCGATGGGCAGAGCGTCTCGGCAACGGATCGCGTCCGACTTCGATCCAGGCGGGTGTGTATGCGGAGACATTGCACTATCTCAAGGCGGTCAAGGCAGCCAACACGACGGATGGTCCAACCGTGGTCGCGAAGATGAAAGAGCTCCGCACCGACGATCCGTTGTTCGGTCCGGGTTATATCCGGGCCGACGGACGGAAGATCCACAACATGTACCTGTTTCAGGTCCAGGTCCCACCGGCATCAGACGATCCTCGGGATATCTACAAGCTCGTGCAGACCACGCCAGGTGATGAAGCATTCCGGCCCCTCAAGGACGGCGGGTGCCCGCTTATCAAAGACTGAAACGGCCACCAGGCAAACAGTGCGATAGAGGGACGTTGCTTCATGCAGACACTACGTTCGGAGCTTCGGGATTTCTACGATGACTACGCGGAGTGTCTCGACGAAGACGATCTTGAAAACTGGCCGTCCTTCTTCACCGAAGATGCCGTCTATCGTGTGACCGGACGAGAGAACTACGATCAAGGGCTGGAGCACGCGACATTGTACTGTGACGGGATCGCGATGATCCGTGACCGGGTTCTTGCCATCCGAAAGTCAACCGTATTCGAACCACGCTCGCTTCGACACATCATCAGTGGGGTCCGGGTTCAAACCCCCGGTGATGTCATCGAAGCCAAAGCGTCTTTCGTGATATTCGAATGCCTTTCCGACAAAGAGCCTCGGATCCTCATGGTCGGGCGGTATTTCGACCGTTTGGTTCGCAACGCTGACAGCTTCCTTTTCAAAGAGCGGGCCTGCGTTTTTGACAACTACCGCATTATGACGTCGCTCATCATCCCTGTCTGAGACGCCAAAGGACACATGTCATGAATGTCACCAGCCCAATCGACAGCGTCCGCCATTGGCCATCCGAAACCGGCACACACGTTCCCGCATGGATCTACTCCGACCCGGCGCTGTTCGAAGACGAGATGGCAGCCTTCTTCTACGGGCCAACATGGAATTACGTCGGCCTGACCTGCGAAATCCCACACAGCGGCGCTTTCAAGCGGAGCTGGATCGGTAAGAAATCAGTCGTCGTGGTGCGCGATGATGCAGGAGAAATCCACGTTCTGGAAAATCGCTGCGCCCATCGCGCTGCGCCGGTGTGCTGGAAGAACAAGGGAGACATGGAATCGATTGTCTGTCCCTACCACCAATGGACCTACGATCTTCGCGGCAACCTGACGAGTGTTCCGTTCCGGCGCGGCGTCCGAGGTCAAGGCGGCATGCCGTCGGATTTTGCTCTTGAAGATCATGGCCTGCGGCGATTGAGAACGACAGTGCGCGGTGGTTCGATCTGGGCGAGCTTCGCCGAGAACCCGCCGGACTTCGCCTCGTACTGTGGCCCTGAGTTCCTCAGCCACATCGATCGGCTGCTTGCTGCCAAACCATTACGGTTGATCGGCTATAGCAGGCAGCTCATTCCATGCAATTGGAAGCTCTACTTCGAGAACAGCCGCGATCCTTACCACGCGACACTTCTGCACACCTTCTTTATCAGGTTCGGCATCTATCGTGCCGACTCCCCGGGGATTCGCACTGCATCGACCGAGGGCGGCCGGCACATGATCAACTATTCGGCCAATGCTGGAACACAACGCACCGAGACGGCGGCGCAGATGACGCGGTTCCAGAATGACTTCAATCTCTCCGATCTCGAGTCGGTCACACCGCGTGTCGAATTCGCGGATTACGGCACCTGCGGACTTCAGCTATTCCCCGGCGTGTTTCTGCAACAGCACGCCAACGCCTTGGGTCTGCGCCATATCATCCCGCGTGACCCGACATCGGTTGAGCTCTCCTGGACATTCTACGGCTATGAGGATGACGATGAGGCGATGCGCCGTCTGCGCCTGAAGCACAGCAACCTCACCGGCCCGGCCGGCTATGTTTCGATGGACGACAGCGAGGTCCTGGCCCAGCTTCAGGACACCGTTTCAAGCTACACCGAGGCTGTCGGTGTCTTCGAGATGGGTGGCCGCGAGACCGAGCCGCAGGAAACCATGCTGACGGAACTGGGCATTCGCGCATTCTACAAGTTTTACCGCCAGGTCATGGGACTGTGACAACGTGATCTGGCAAGCAATTGCTCTCAATCCAACCGAACCCAATCACATGCTTCCATGGCGTAGGGCGCAAACAGGAAGTCCTTGATCCCTACGACCTTGTCCGCCCGCCACTGCAACACCGCGAAGTGGGCCGGCCGATCGGCGGGACCGCCCACGTCATAAACCAGCATTGCCGCTTGCCCATCGACCGATCCCAATGCGAAGCGCCAGTGCCTGGCCTCGGCATAGCGCGTGAAGTAAGGGCCGACCGCGGTTCGGCCCGTCAGCTTGAGACGGTTGACGAGGTCGAGGCGGACATCGTCCGCCAGCATCTGCCGTAACGCATCGAAGTCGCCGGACTTGAAGTGCGCGATGTAGCCTTGCAATCGCTGGCGGTCTTGATCTGAGAGCAGCGGCAAGTGGGCCGAATCCGCACCATCGGCAACCAATTCCTTGAGCCGCTTCCTGCCGCGTTGCAGTGCCGATTTGGCGGCAGGCACATTGCAGTCGGCGATGCGGGCAATCTCCTCGACCGAATGACCGAGCACGTCCTTCAGGATCACCGCGCAGCGCTGCAAGACGGGCAGTTCCAGGAATGTCCGAAAGCTCACGGATGTCACATCCGGATCGGGTGCATCGGAGACCAATTCCGCTTCATCGGTTAATTGGATCGTGTTGGTTCGCGCCCGTGCACGCAGGAAGTCGAGACTTGCGTTATGCGCGATCCGAAATAGCCAGGCGGGGAGATTGTCGATCTCGGCGCCGGCCGACCGGGCACCTACCGCCTTGATGAGCACTTCCTGGACGACATCGTCGCCATCGACCGACGAACCGGTCATGCGCGCGCAATAGCGATGAAGTTTTGGGCGCATGCCGGCCAGCAGGTGTTCGAAACCTTCGTCGTCGATCATCAACCGGAACTTACCGGCGTTGGATCAACCGGCAAGCCCCCGACCCAGGCTCATGACGCGGATCCAACGACGGTGCCCACTATCGACTCGAGCGAGGCAAGCGCGGCGATCTTTGGAAAGTAGGCCACCATACGCCGATCGGATCGCATCGCCTCGACGTCCGCCACGGTTTGCCATTGCGAATGGATGACGACACGTTTGCCGTCGCTGCTGGCGATAAGGCTGGTTGCGATCCAGCCTTTCAACGTCCTGATGACCGTTTCGGTGTTTTGGCGCAGCAACTCGACAAGCTCCTGTTGTTTCTGCGGCTCAACCGATAAGACGTTGATAAGCGTGATTGGCTCGTTGGAGGGTGTCGTCATCGTTCGTGCTCCGGCTTAAGTGGAAGCGGCACAACCTGTGCGCGCTGCTGCCAAGACGAATGGAAGCCGGAAAACGGATCGGGTCGGTTCAAAAAATTATTCGCCGGGGCGCCCGCGACAGCCGCGTCACATCTCATTCCTCCGGATAGCCTGGTTGATCAATGTCTTCAGTTCCACCACCTCGGTCTGCAACGCATTCTGCGATTCAGCGAGCCTGTCCAGCCGCTGTTCCACCGACGAAAATGAGGAAGCGACAACATCGTTGATTTGAGCCTCGAGTCCCAACCATCTGAAGAGGCCCCTCACTTCAGCCGAAGCTCCAGAAGTTGCTTGATGCTGCCCAGTGCCTCTGTGACCTGGATATTCGCCTTGTAGTAGTCGTCGATCATTCGATCGATGCGGGCTTCCTTGGCCTTCAGGTCGGCAAGCGTGCGCTTGCGGTCGCTCAGCAGGCCGATAATGGTCACGACCAGCACCGCGACGACTGCCTGGGCGCCGCCGCCAAGCAAGGTGGTGACGAGCTGGGGTAGGAATTGCTCCACGTTACTTGTTCGTCATTTCAAACGGGATGAGCGGCAGAGCCTGCCGCAAGCTGCCGACATCTTCGCAGTCAAAGATTGCCGTGCGCTCATAGAAATAATGTCCTGGCGGAAGGTCGCCAGGGGTGACGGAATGGTAGTCGCTCTCAAACGTTCCGGCACCCGTCCAGCCGCGCGTTTGCGGGTCGTCATGCCACACGACTGGTTGCTGCCGATCGCCGTTGCGGAACGAAATGATGCGCTGAGAGAAGGAAGCAAAGCATGGCACGAACCGCCGCGTCGTGACGTGTACGAACACCGGTTCGCCGGCATGCAGCACGGTCTCGGCAATGTGGTCCCCGTTGTGCAGATAGGGCGGCGCCAGCAACGTGACGGGGCTGATCACCAACCACCTGCGCCAGTCGTTGAGCAATCCACCCACATAACTGAAGGCGGCCGTGGCCGTTATGCCAATGAACAACCAGCGCAGGATATACTTGATCCTCATCGCACATTGTCCGCCCATATCACGGCGATATCTGCCGCGGCCTTCTTTGTGGAAGCGGCGGCGGCATCGAAGTTTGCCGGAACCGGGTCATCATGATCCCAACTGACCGACAGGATGCCTTGCATATGGCGCGCGGCGTTGGTGATGGGACAGATCACTTCGTCGGCCAGATTCAAAGTCTCATCGTTGGTCGCACGCGCTCCATGCACACAATTGCCGCTTGTCAGCATGGCGAGCTGATTCGACAGTAGCGACAGCGGCAGCTCCTTGCCGATGACCCCGACAGGATGGTTCGGCGTGGCGACGGCGTACGAGATAGTGTAGCCGGACATCACATTGGTGCCCGGCCGCGTCTGGATCAGGCCGAGCCGCACGCGCGCCGGAGTCGGAAACACCTCGGACAGCAAATTCCGCATGCGGGAGTTGGTCGCGACGGCGCGTAGCAATTCGGAATTGTCTTGCTGCCCTTGCAGCCAGTCATGCAATTTGAGGGATGCCGCGGACGCCGAGACAAAGATCCCGGCGGCGGCGATCGCATAGAGCGCGTAGCGCCAGAGCGGTGTACGGCTGCTTGACGCCGTGATCGCGTTAGAGGCCGGTAACCGCGATATATCCCGCGCGGCTGCGAACACCCCTGCCACTTCGCCGTCAGGATTGCGATACAGGCTGGCATTGAAGAGCACCTCAGTCACTGTGCCGGATACGTGACGAATGGCCAGCGAATAGTCGATGACGAAACCTTTGGTGAAGACCTGCCGGTACCCGGCGCGCGCTCTTTCCGGCTCGGTGAAGTAGGTCGCGAAATCGGTGCCGATCAGACGCTCACGCCGCTCTCCGGTGATCAGCTCGGTGCCATGGTTGACATCGGTGATCTTGCCGACCGGGCTTATCGTCACCAGCGGATCGAGGCTCGCCTCGAGCAGGCTCCGTGAGTATTGCGAGGCGGCGGAGAGTTTCGCTTCGGCACGCTTCAGCTCATCGATATCGGTACAGGTGCCGATCCACTTGGTGATGTGCCCGTCAGCGTCATGCAGCGGTTCGCCTTTCATCAGGAACCATTTGAAACTGCCGTCGGCCGCCCGTAGCCGGCTCTCGATGCGGTAGGTCGCGCCGGTCCGTGTCGCATGGATCCAGGCATCCCACGTCGCCGATTTGTCATCCGGATGGAACGGCGTGTCCCAGCCTTGTCCATAGCTCTCCTCAAGCGTCAGGCCGGTGTAGTCCACCCATTGCTGATTGAAGTAGATGGCAAGGCCATCCGGCGTGCACATCCAGACCAACTGCGGCATCGCGTCCGTCAATGTGCGGAATATGTCCGCACTTTCCTGCAACGCTGCGGCTGTCCGCTTGCGCTCGGTGACGTCCGAAAGAACGACAAGACCACCGGAGAGCGTTCCATCGGCGCCGCGGATGGGCCTTGCCGTCGCGTCAACGTGCGCTGCCGGTCGGTCGGTGCGGTCGAGACAAATCTCGAGCGCATCGGTGTTTTCGCCCATCAGGGCACGAACCAGAGGGTTTTGTTCTTCGGGCAGGGTCGTAACACAATCCGGCAGGAGAAGGCCTGAATGGCCGGCCCAGCTTGCGACGCTGGTGTCCGAAGCACCGACCAGTTGCATACTGCGCGCGGCGGGATTGGCCTCGATGATGTTGCCGTCCCTGTCGGCAACGACGACGGCCTCGCCCATGCTATCCAGGATCGAGCGCAGCTTGTTGGTTTCCGCCTCCAGCGCATGCCCGCGGGCCTGCAGCTCCGCCTCTGCCTGCCGCTTTTCCGTGATATCGATGCTGATGATCAGATAGCCGATCAATTGCCCCAAGGCATCGTCACGACGGGTGACAACGACGTTGGCGGGAAACCGCGTGCCATCCTTGCGCACGCGTTCAATCTCGATCTCGGCAGTTCCCTTGGTGCGGGCAGTCTCCAGCAGGCGGTCGATCTCACCGGAGGTATGAGACTCCGGCGTATTCAGCATGTCTATACTTTTGCCGATGACTTCATCGGCCGTGTAGCCGTAGTTGCGCCGTGCGCCCTCGTTCCAATAGAGGATTTTGCGATCAGGGTCCTCGCTGATGATCGAATACTTCGTCGGACTCTGCAGCAGATTGTCGAGAAACGCCCTGGTCTCCGCCAGCTTCTCCTCGCGTCGAAGGTTGGTGACGCAATAGGCGATGTCATCGGCCAATTCGGTAAGAAGTTCGCACTCCTTCACGTCGAAGGCGGCCTGCCGGCCGGAATAGACCACCAGTACACCGAAGACCTCGTCCCCGGACCGCAACGGCACGGCAGCGGCTGAATTGAGCCCCTCGCGCTGAGCGCGTTCACGCCACGGCCTGAACGTGACGTCTGAGCTGGTGTCGCGAACGACTGTTATCTTGCCACTGCGTATCGCTGTGCCACTCGGGCCGCCGCCAAGCTCATCGCTGCCCCAGGAAACATGGACGGAGTCCACGTAGTTACCGCCGCCATCGGCCTGCGCCACCGGACGGACCGACTTCGCCTCGTCGTGCTCCACATAACCGACCCAGGCGAGCTTGTAGCCGCCGACATCGACCAGGGTCTGGCATGTGTCGGACAGCAAGCGCTTCTCATCGGTCGCGCGGATGATGGCCGCGTCGCAGACATTCAGCATGTGCAGCGCCCGGTTCGCTTGCGCCAGCTGTTTGTGGCTGTTGGCCAACACCTCTTGTGACGCCATCACGTCGGTCAGATCGGTGATGATCGTAACGATGCTGCGGATGCCGCCATCCGCCTGGACATGCATGGTCACGTTCACTGGAACCATACCGCCGTCCGAGGTGCGCAACTGCGCGCGGACACGCGTTATGCCTGATCGGCTGTCGCGCAACGCCTGGGTGATCGACAGGCCATCCTGTTCGGCGAAGAGCGCCTCCAGGCGGCAGCCGATGATGGTGCGCAGATCGGCCCTTGCCATGTCGGCCAGGCGCTGGTTGCAGTAAAGCACCAGGCCATCCGGGCTCAGATTGAGCGCGCCCTCGCTCATCGCCTCGATCATTTCGCGGTACGGCAGCTCGGCGCCGTGCAGCGAATACACCTGCTCGCCGGCCGCGGACGTCACTGTTATCGCGTCAACGTTGCCTTGACGGATTGCGTGCAATGCCTGTTGGGTTTCGTCCAGGCGGGCGTGCAACTCCGCAAGCTCCGCGCGCAGATCAGGCGCGTGTTGTTCCGGCATTGGCGTATCAGTCATTGCCGGTACCGGATCCGGTGTCCGTATCATCGGGGCCGACGCCGAGCCCCAGCAGCACCTGCTCCTCATCCGACAGATCACCGATGATCCGCCGCAACGGTCCCGGCAGCGACTTGATCAACGTGGGCAGCACGACGATCTGCTCTTTGCGCACCAGTTCGGCCTGCTGATACGCGTCGATCACTTCCAGCTCGTAGCGGCCAGCCAGGCGCTTGTCGCCGATCGCCTTGATGTTGGAGATAGCCTGTGCGGAACGAGGTGTCGCGCCACTGACATACAGGCGCAAACGGTATTGTGGCTGCTTCGACTCTGCCTCGGCTTTGTCCACCCAGGTGTCTTCGGGGTTGCTCATGCTGGCGTCGCCTTTCCGGGACCTTCGGGCTTCAATTGCAACCCCACGAGCGCGCGGTCGGTGTTGCTCAGGTCACCGATGATCTTGCGCATCGGCGCCGGCAGCTTACGCACCAGGGTTGGTATGGCGACGATCTGGTCGTCACGGGAGAGTTGCGGGTTCTCCAGAAGGTCGATGACCTCGATCCGGTACTTGCCGGCCAGATGCGTCTCACAGAGCGATTTGAGATTTGCGAAGGCGGTGAGCGACCGGGGACTGTGACCCGCCACATAGAGCCGCAGCACCCACGCCTCCGGCGATGCGGCGTTCGGTGCCTCGCCGGGAAAATCCGAGGGGGGCACGCTCATTGCCGTGCCCTTTCATCGCTGCCGCCTTGCGGTTCGCTGCCTGTCTCTCGTTCGCGTGCCTGCACCGTTCGGGAATGTGCCAGTTCGGACGCCGCCGTGGTCTGCAGACTGATCGCCGCGCCAACCTCTGCCTCTTCTGCCGCGAGATCCGCCTGCAGCTCCGCGATCCTGGCTTCGACTATCCCGCGCCTGCGCTGCAGAGCGGCCCGCTTGCAGGTGATCTCGTCCAGTAGAGCAGCGCTGGCGGCACGATCGGCGGCTTCCTGGGATATTCGCGCCGACCCCGTCAGTATGCCGCCATCCGGTCCGACAAACACCTCGGCCAGTTCGACGCCATTGTCGGTCAGCCGAAGCTCACGCGTCTGGTTGGAGTGCTTCATGCCGCGTGACTTGATCACCGATAACGTGCGCGTGCGCTCACCCGCCTGTTCGATGTTGCGCATCATCAGCCAGGTATCGATCAACGAGGAGATGCCGATTTCGCTTTGTTCGACCGGATGTCCGCCCTCGGTGAGACTGGTCAGCAGGGCGGTGATCTTGCGCGTCTTCAGCAGGTCGATCAGCCGCATCAGCATCGACTTGGCATCGAGCTCCGTGCCCGCCGCGATGAAGCTGGACACCGGATCGACGACAATGACCTGCGGATCGATCTCGTCGATCAGCCTCTGCATCGTGCTGAGATGGACTTCCAGGCCGAAGCTGGCCGGCCGGAACGCGGCAAAGTGCAGCAGTCCATCCGCGACCCATGGCGCGAGGTCGATGCCGATGGAACGCATGTTGCGCACGATCTGATCCGGCGATTCCTCGAACGCGAAGTAGATGCAGTGTTCCTTGCGTTGACAGGCCGCGGCGGCGAAATGCGCCGCGACGCTGGACTTGCCGGTTCCCGCCGTGCCTGACACCAGCAGGCTGCCGCCGCGGAAATAGCCCTTGCCGCCAAGCATGGCATCGAGCTTGGGGATGCCGGTGGAGACGACGTTCGCGGATGCCGAGTAATTCAGGTTGACGCCGGTGATCGGCAGGATGGTGATGCCCTGTGCGTCGATCAGGAATGGGTATTCGTTGGTGCCGTGCGCCGAGCCACGATACTTGACGATACGCAGGCGGCGTGTGGCGATTTGTTCCGTGATCCGCTGGTCCAGCGTGATCACGCAGTCAGAGACATATTCCTCAAGCCCGTGCCGGGTGAGGGTGCCATCACCACGCTCGCCGGTGATGATGGCTGTGACGCCCCGTTCCTTCAGCCAGCCGAACAGGCGGCGCAGTTCAGAACGAATGACCTGCGTGTTGGTCAACGCGGCAAACAGCGTCTCGATCGTATCCAACACCACGCGCTTCGCACCGACAGCGTCGATCGCGCTGGCAAGACGCACGAACAGTCCATCGAGATTGTATTCGCCGGTTTCCAGGATCTCCGCACGATCGATCAGCACCTGGTCGATCATGAGCTTTTGCTCGGAGATCAGGAGAGTAAGGTCGTAGCCGAGCGAGGCGACATTCTCGGCGAGATCGCTGGGGCGTTCCTCGAAGCTGACGAAGACGCCATTCTCGTCGAATTGCTGGATGCCGCGGATCAGGAACTCCATGCTGATCAGGGTCTTGCCTGAACCGGCACCGCCGCAGAGCAACGTGGGGCGGCCACGTGGCAGTCCGCCGCTGGTGATGAGATCGAGGCCAGCGATGCCCGTGGGACATTTCACAAGCCTGGCCGGCGATGGTGGAGAGACCGTTGTCTGACCAGCCATGATGATGCCTTGTCCTCATTGGGTTTCAGTTAATAATACTAACATGCGATGCATGGACCCGGTGAGTGTTCATTGGCCGAATGATCCTTCGGTGAACGGCTTACCTGCCGGCGTCAGTGCACCGGCTAGTTATCGAAGATAACCCAAAATGTCAAGGATAACATTCCTAGATCTCGATCGGGTGAGGCTGGCTCTTGTTCATTGCACTCATCGGCGTCCGCACATCCGGACGAGCATCGGCAAAGTGGCTGTATGCTCCGTGGCGTGTTGGGGAATTCCAATGGAGGTCCGATGACTACCGCTGTCGATCCGATGCCGATGTCGCGCGCCAAGGCGATTGCCTACGGGATCGGCTCGCCACTCATCCTTGTGGCCTTGGTCTTCCTGCCGGTGGGCAGGATCGATTGGACACCAGGCTGGATCTTCATCGCGGTCCTTGTAGCTGCCTTCGGTGTTTCAGCGCTGCTGCTGGCACGCGTGAACCCGATGATCTATCGCGCCCGCAGCCGCTTCCAGCCAGGCACCAAGACATGGGACCTAGTACTGCTCACCGTGTTGTTTCCGGCCATCCTCAGTGAGATCCCGCTCGCGTCGTTGGATGCCGGCCGGATGCGGTGGTCCGATATACCACTCTTTGTCGTCCTTATTGGCTACGTCCTGCTGGTTGGCGGCATCGCGGTCACGGCCTGGGCTCAGGCCGTCAATCCGTTCTTCGAACCTGGCGTGCGTATCCAGACGGAACGCTCGCAGCGGGTTATCACATCCGGTCCATACCGATTTGTCCGCCACCCCGGCTACAGTGCGGCGATTGTGATGTTCGCCGGAATCCCGCTCGCGCTTGGTTCCTGGTGGGCCTTGTTGCCGGCGGCGTTGGCGATCGCGGTGTTGGTTCTCCGCACGGGCTTGGAGGATCGCCTGCTCCGATCCGAACTGTCCGGCTATGCGGAGTATGTTCGCCGAACACGCTACCGGCTGGTGCCGGGCCTTTGGTGAAAGCTGCTATTGATCGGGGCCGATGAACTGATGCCTCCTTCAGGCTCCAGCGTGCCGTCCACCACGCCGCTTGGCGGCATACGGCAACACGAACATGTAGAGACCAGTGAACAACAGCAGGAAGAGCGGCAGCAACGGCGCGTAAACAACCCAGGCAGGAGGCGTTCCCAATGCCATGGTGATGAAGTTGGCGATAACGGTTAGCGTAAAGATAATGGACAGCCAGCGATGAGTTTGACGAACCCACATATTCCAATTCAACGCTTACCTCCTTTGATTGCGCTTGATGGACCTAGGGCGCCCGCTGCACCACCTGCTCCAGCTTCGCGAGGAACTTCTGCCACCCAGCCTTCGCGCCGCCAAAAGCCTGCTTCTGGTTGGGATTGAAGCCCGACTGCTCCATGCGCAGGCGCGTGCCTGTGCGCGTTGGCGTCAGAGTGAAAGTCACCACGCTTTGCAGAGCGAATGCGTCGTCGTCGTGCGCAAAGTTCCAAGTGTAGGACAGCGATTTGTTCGGTTCGATGGAAACGACTTCGCAGTCCAACACGCCACCCCAGTCTCCACGAAGATTGAAGCGATGGCCCACGGCTAACTTGAAGTCATTCTGCATGAGCCACTCCGCTATCAGGTGCGGCTGAGTGAGCGCCCGCCAGATCTTTTCCGGTGGGTGCGCAATCTCACGTTCGATGATAACCGAGCGCGTTTCGGTGTCGGGTTTGCTCATTGGTCCATCCTTTTGAGCAGGTCTTCGAGTTGGTCGAACCGGCTTTGCCAGAACCCGGTCATTCGGCTGGTCCAGTCGATCAGCGGGGCCAATGCCCGCAGCTTCGCACTGTAGTGCGTCTGCCGGCCTTCATGCCGATCGCGCACCAACCCGGCTTGCTTCAGGATCCCAAGGTGTTTTGAGACTGCCGGTTGCGAGACCTTCGCCCGCAAGGTCAGGGCGCCGACGGTCTGCTCCCCTTCGCGGCACAGCCGCTCGAAGATAGCTCGCCGCGTCGGGTCCGCGAGCGTTCTAAAGAGTACATCGTGAGCGTTCGGCATCGGACCGATAACCCTCTGGCTATGGATATACGTATAACCAGGTAGTTATGCATCGGTCAAGCCGGTATCCGGATTTATGCAATGAACATCGTCAGCCACTTATCTGTGAGCGATCATCGGGGACGACACCATGGCTCACCAGGTATTGCCCCGCATAGTACAACGACCGCAGGTGAGAACGATCTGATGGCCCACCAGAGCAGCGTCTCGCTGATCGCGCCGGAAGAGGCCAGTGCCATGATTGCGGCGCTAAGACCGCCGAAGCGCCGGCGTCCACTGATCGCCGTCGTCGGGCTCAACGACGCTACCGAAACCACGGACTATCTGATGCCCTATGGCATCCTTCGGCGCGCGGACGTGGCAGATGTCATGGCGCTTGCAACGAAGGCCGGGCCAATCCAGCTGTTTCCCGCGCTAGCTGTGCACCCGCATGCAACAGTTGCCGAATTCGATGGGCAATATCCCGAAGGCGCCGACTATGTGGTTGTACGGCCATGAGCCGGGGCGACGATTTTACAGTCCTGCAATGGATCAGGCAGCAGGCTGCATTGGGCGCTTTCATCATCGGCGTCTGCTCCGGTGCCAAGGTGGTCGGCAATGCCGGATTGCTGGATGGCCGGCACGCGACGACCCACTGGTATTCGTTGAAGGAGCTGATCAGAAGCCATCCTACGATCCGCTATATCGCGAACCGGAGGATTGTCGTTGATGACGGCATCGCGACGACGACTGGCATCAGCGCCTCCATGCCAATGTCGCTCATCCTGATCGAGGCGATCGCCGGTCGCGCCAAGGCTGAAGTCATCGGCCGCGATCTCGGCCTCGCGGAATGGGATGCGCGTCACGACAGCAGCGCCTTCAAGTTCAATCGCCGATTTGCTCTGACGGTGTTGGGCAACATCCTTAGGTTCTGGCAACGAGAGCGCTTCGGAATAGATCTCACGCCGGGTTTTGACGAAGTGTCTCTCGCGCTTGTCGCCGATGCCTGGTCGCGCACCTACAGGTCGCGGGCGTTGACCTTCGCCCGCACCGCCGATGCGGTCAGCAGCCGCAATGGCATCCGCATCGTGCCCGATCTGGTCGCTGCTGAATGGCCGGCGGAGCGAACGCTTCCGGCAATCGGCGATCGAAAGCCGGCAAAGGCGCTGGACGACGCGCTTCGATCAATTGCGACGCGATATGGGATGCGTACTGGGGAAGTGGTCACCATGCAGCTCGAATATGCCGCGCACGGCTCTTTCTTGGGGAGGTAATAGTGACTGCACCGGCGGTGCTTGCCATTGGTCTCGATCCGGCCTTCGCTGACTTCAGCGCGACGCCGCATCTCCCCCCGGAGCTTGTTCGCGGTTACATCAACGCGCAGGTCGCCCGCGTGCGCGAGTTGGGTTTCGAGGTGGACACCTGCCTGATCGCTCCCGGAAGCGCGGCAGAAGCGGAGATTGCAGCGGCGTTGCAGGCCAGGAACTTCGAATGCGTGGTGATCGGGGCCGGGTTGCGGGTAACGCCTGAGCAGCTTCTGCTATTCGAGAGGATTATCAATCTCGTGCATCGGTTCGCGCCTCAGGCGAGCATCGCCTTCAACACCACGCCTGCGGATACCGCAGACGCTGTTCGGCGATGGATCACGCCATCGGCCCAGGGCGATTGCCAAGGATAAGAAGCAGGAACCAGAAACTGTTTAAGCGTTCCGCCGATTGTCTGGGGCACTCTCCAGCAACTGGCGCAGCGCCGCGTATTCCGGCCCGGGACCGTTTGTGCTGAGGAAGTCGGCCACGGTTGTTTCCGTTATCTGACCACCAGACGACGGATTGGCCGTATGCCGCACGACCGCCAGCGCTGGTTTCCCATTACGGACCAGTTGCCAACGATCGCCGTTGGAACTCCGGTAGATTTCGGTGATCGAAGCGGCCATGACGCACTCCTTCCCTCGCATTGCCGGAATGGCAATGCTCGGTAAACGTCGAGCGCCGCGATACGTTGCGAACCGGGTAGTCTACCGAGATGGACGGGCGGACTGCCCTAGGGCAGTGCCGCGAGCAGGCGTCAAACCGCTTTCAGGTTTGTCGCCGACATCTTGCCCTGTTGACCGCGCTCCAGGTCGAAACTGACCTTTTGCCCCTCATTCAGACCGGTGAGGCCAGCGCGTTCAACGGCCGTGATATGGACGAAGACATCCTTTGACCCATCGGTCGGCTGGATGAAACCATACCCCTTCTGGGCATTGAACCACTTGACCGTGCCTTCTGACATCGCGTCATTCTCCTTGCAATCCGGCGATCCGCACTGTGCGGACCGGAATGCTTTTCATGTTGGGAGCACCGAAGAGCGACGAGGTCGCATAGGCAAGGTACGATAGACCCACGCTGAAAAGCGCCGTCGGCAATACATAGGCCGGGTTTGGCGGTTTTGCCAGCACAATTCTCTCGGATCACGCCTCGGCAATTGGTCTCGATTGCGAGGCCGAACTGTCTGCCCTGGCATAGGCCAATGTCTGGTTAATCATATCGATTGCGTCTGGTTTGGCGATCCCGCGGACGGCAGCGAATTCCCCCGCCAGCCGATCGAGCGCGAGCTCGAACAGATTGCGCTGGCTGAAGCTGCTGCCCGAGCCGTCGTCGGCCGACTGCAGGTCACGAACCACTTCGGCCAGCGCCTCGGGATTGCCGGTGTTGATCTTGGCCAGATACTCCTGCGAGCGCTTGGCCCACATCAGCCGGCTTACGCGCGGGCGGCCCTTCAATGTCGCCAGAACCGCGGCCAGGGTCTCCTGGCTGACAAGCTTTCGCAGCCCCGCGGCGCGCGCCTGGGCAACCGGAACGCGCAGCGTCATCTGATTGTCCTGGAACGAGATATGAATGAGGTTCAGCCGGAGCCCGGCAATTTCCTCGAACCCCACGCGTTCCACACGTCCAACCCCATGCGTGGGATAAACCACCGCATCGCCCTTACGGAACGGGCTTGGATCGTTCGGCTTGATTTTGGCGGCTGTTGCCTCCAAGGCGGCCGTTACCATCGCTTCTGTTATCGGTGTAGCCGCCACCCTGTTCACCTCGAATAATTGGTTGATGACCTGATATGCTGTGCTTCGCCATCGGTGCATAGGGTCCGAAGGCGATTTTTGTCCGCTGAACCGCATTCATTTACCACATCCCGCTAGCCGGGCCGGCGCGTCATCCGTTTCAGTGTTGCCACTTGCCGGAAGAACTCTTTGCGTGGCTGCGCGGGACTGCCCAGCAATACCGAACCAGCGGGAACATCGGAAATGACGCCGGCCTGCGCGCCGATCTGGCTGGCCTCACCGATGCGCAGATGACCTGCCATGGCGGCTTGGCCGCCGACCTGAACGAAATCCTCAAGCACCGTCGAGCCGGCGATGCCGACCTGCGCCACGATCACGCAGCAGCGGCCAAGCCGAACATTGTGACCAATCTGCACCAGGTTATCGATGCGCGTGCCCGCACCGACGACAGTATCACGTGTCGATCCGCGATCGATTGTCGAGTTGGCGCCGACTTCCACGTCGTCTTCTATGACCACACGGCCAAGTTGCGGGATGCTGAGGAAGCCGGACTTCGTTGTGGCGAAGCTGAACCCCTCCTGACCGATCCTGGCGCCCGGGTAGATGTAGATCCGCGACCCGAGCAAGGCGTGACTGACGCTGGCATGGGCGCCGATACGGCAATCGCGCCCGAGGATGACGCCGGCGCCGATGGATACAAACGACCCGATACGGCAGCCAGGCCCGATCTCGGCGCGGGCCTCGATTACCGCGTAGGGACCGATCTCGGCGGAAGCGTCGACCCGCGCATCGGAGTCGACCAGCGCCGTGGGATGAATGCCCGGATGAGGTGGCGGCATGGGATGAAACAGCGCCGCAACGCGCGCCCATCCCTCGTACGTAGAGGCAGTGACGATAGCGATCGAGCCATTAGGGACGCGTGCCTGCATTTGCGGATGCACAATAACCGCGCCAGCCGTCGTATGTTCGAGCGCCCGCGCATAGCGACGGTTGTCCAGAAAGCTGACTTCGTCCTGCCCGGCTGACTGCAAGGGCGCAACTCCGACAAACATCCTCTTGATCGCAGGTGCCGTGCCCACCGCGGCGGTCGCAATGTCCGCCAGAGCGTGTGGACCGCTTCGAGCAAAGAAGCGAGCATCGCCCATGGGAGCTTCAATCAAGATCTGTCTTCCTCCATTGGCTGCGTTGCCGGTGGGTCTGCGCAGCTTGTGGCGTCTTTGTCATGGACACTGCGCTCTTATGCGCCTAAGTTCGCCAAATCGCCAGCAGCGATCCCTTGCGCGCTGATGGCTGGAGATTACTGCGCTGCCCCCTCTAAGAGCTGGAGAGCGCCCGTTCACCGATAGATCATTCCTACTGCCGTGGTTCCAGCTGTTAAGAGTTGCAGCTGTGATCGTGCATATTCTCGACGACGGCTTCTGATGTTCACTTTCTGAGAGTTACCATCATGTAACTCGCCGTCATGGAAGATTACGGCTGTGATCGGGGCAGTCAAAGCGCGTAGGAGCAAAGATGCGTCTGTCTGATTATGACGGTCAGATAGCCTATGACCTTGATGAATTCTGCAAGGATTACGGACATCCTCAGGGCCGGTTATTCACATTCGAGGTGACCTGCGATGCGGTCACGTATGTGTTTGAGGATGTTGTCGGTACGGTTCGCGCCGGCGAGGTGATCTTCGAACTCAGCAGAGACGACCTGGTGTCCACACGGAAGGCTCACTGATACCGGCAGCGGCGCGAAGCGTCACGCGGCAGACAGTCCCTGTGGCGAGGATGCAGCCTCGCTGAGCCGAGCGAAGACCAGTTCCAGCAACCGTTGCCGTGCGCGAATGGCGATGTCCTCCAATGAAGGGGTTTGCGCCAGCCGCTCGCTGGCATAGCGGCGCACCTCTTCCAAACTTGGTATTTCAGGCAGATCGAGCTCGCTCCACGAGGTTTCGGCGTGGCTGCGGGCTGCTGCGAGGCGAGCCTTCACTTCCGTCCAGCCGGGTGCACGTGCCAGCGCCTCATGCACCTGGTGCGCGATCTGGTTGACCGGAAATGACGCCGCCAATTGGACTGCCACCTTGTCGATCACGCTGCGTCCGAGCCGGTGCTCACCCTTGACAACCGCAGGTGGCGGAAGGTGCAGGTCCCAAACAATGCGAAGCCACGACAGCACGCGCAGGATGTAGTAGGTCGGGTCATACTCCCACCAGCGGAAACCCTGTCGCACCGAAGCCTGATAGGCATGGTGGTTGTTGTGCCAGCCTTCGCCCATCGTCATCAGTGCCAGCAGCCAGTTGTTCCTCGACTGATCGCCGGTGACATAGCGCCGGCGGCCGACGACATGAGCCAGCGAGTTGATGCAGAACGTCGCGTGCCACAGCACGACGGTGCTCCAGCAGAAGCCAACCGCAAGCCCGGGCCAGCCGGCGATCAGCCATGCGACAAGAGCGAGCACTGCGGCCGGCAGATAGGGCTGCCGATCCAGCCAAACCAGTTCCTTGTATCGCGCCAGGTCTCGCACTGCCGAATAGTCGGTGGTGAAGTTCCGCGGCACAAAGATCCAGCCGAGATGCGCGTAGAAGAATCCGCTCTGCACCGGCGAGTGAACATCGTCCTCCGTGTCCGAGTAACGGTGATGCCGGCGGTGCTTGGCTGCCCACCACAGGATGCCGCGTTGCGCCGAAGTCTGCGCGAGGAACGCCAGCACGAACTGGAAGATCCGGCCGGTGCTGAAGGCGCGATGCGAGAAATAGCGATGATAGCCGGCGCCGATGGCAAAGATGCGCAGCCCGTAAAGCACCACGCCGAGTGCCACCGCCTGCCACGTCACGCCGGTCCAGATGGCGGCAAAACATGCGACATGAATCAGCAGGAAACCGATGCTCGAGGGATAGGCGATGTCGTCGCTGTGTTCCTGCGTGCCGGCGTGCATGGTTCTAGTTCCCCCGCATTCGGATCATTCAGGCGGCAGATCGAGGCCTGGCCGAGGAACGCCCTCGCCAACGCCGATTGGACGGACGCTTCTCGGTCTGTGCCGGCGTCCGCTGCGACGGGACCGGCGGCGGTGAGCCCCCGACAATCTGCAATCTCGCGCCGGTCATGCGCTCGATGGTGCGCAATGCTCCCTGCTGTGTCGAGTCGCAGAACGAAATCGCCACGCCGCTCGCGCCGGCACGCGCCGTGCGGCCGATTCGGTGAACGTAGTCCTCCGGCTGTGCCGGCAGATCGAAGTTGATGACATGGGAGATGCCCGTCACGTCGATCCCTCGTGCGGCGATGTCGGTCGCAACCAACACGCGCGCCCGGCCTGTACGGAACTGCTCGAGTGCCTTTTGACGCGCCGGCTGGCTCTTGTTGCCATGAAGTGCGGCCACCCGCACGCCGCCGGTGTCGAGCGCGTCGGCCACCTGATTGGCGCCGCGCTTGGTACGCGTGAAAACGATGACTCGTGACAGATCGGGATCCGCCAGCAGGCGGCCCAGCAGCGCCCGCTTGCCGGACGCCTCGACGAAGTGCACGTGCTGCTCGATCGGCAACGCCGCCGGCGCGGTTCGCGCGACATCGACGCGCAATGGATCGCGCAGCAAGGTTTCCGCCAGCGTCGCGACCTCGGACGGCATCGTCGCAGAAAACAATGCCGATTGCCGTTCGGTGGGCAGGGCAGCGACGATTCGGCGGATGTCGCGAATGAAACCCAGGTCGAGCATCCGATCGGCCTCATCCAGCACGAAGTGGCTGACCTGGTGCAGCTTCAGTTCCTTCGTGGCCATCAGGTCGCAAACGCGGCCCGGCGTGCCGACAACGATATCGGCGCCGCCACGCATCCGTTGGACCTGCATGAATCGGCTGACGCCGCCCAGGATGGCGACGATCCGCAAGGGCTGCTGGTCGGCATAACGGCGCAGGCTGTCCTCGATCTGCAGCGCAAGTTCCCGCGTCGGTGCCAGGATCAGCGCGCGTGTGGCGAAATGGGAGGCACGCATTGGCCGGCTGAGCAGGTGCTGCAGCATCGGCAGGGCGAAGGCAGCGGTTTTACCGGTTCCGGTCTGGGCGATACCCAGCAGATCGCGGCCGGCGAGAAGCTGGGGGATACTAGTTGCCTGGATGGGTGTTGGTTCGACGTGACGCTCTCGGTCGAGAGCACGCAACAGCGGCTCGGTCAAACCGAGGGCCGAAAATGTATTCAATGGCACTAAGTCAATGCTCCGGCACCCGTCGGCGCTACTGCGGTTAAGACGGAAGCCATGGTGTTCGCCTGCCCGCGCGACAATGGGGCGAACGTGTTGGAACGGGTTTTCCGGGAGGGCTCGCCGTCCGGAACCGGACGAAATGCCAATCACGCAATCACGGAATTCGGCACTTATATCGTATCTGCCACGGCCGAAGCAAGCCTGACCATGACTTTTGGCCGGGCCGGCCACCTGCAATGGCGCTGTGGCTCCCAATATGACACAAGGGAGCCTCCTTGCCGCAAGGTGGAGGCAGTGCCGGACGCTCCGTCCTAGCCGCTGAATATCCAGGAGACCTTATGAACCGACGTGGTGATTGTCCGACCTGGGCAAAGGCAACAGGCATGAAATGCGCGGCGGCAACCATCGGCGGCAACCGGGATGATATGATCTGGAAAACGAAAGCGCCGTGAGCAACCCGGTGCTGCGCTCAGGTTGGGCAACGCCTGACGCTGTGGAACTGACGCAGGAACAGTTAACCTTTATGGCTGATCTGCGAGCGGGAACTCTCCGCGCAACCGCCGCACAGAACGCCAGCGTCATAGGTCCGTTGATACGCGCCAATCTGGTGCGCTGGGATGACGATACGAGCGTCGCGGCCAGCCGTCGTAAACCACCGGGTACCACGTTTACGCTTACCCCACTTGGTGAGGCTTGCCTGACTGAGCATGAGGCGCGGGACGGATAGCGGCGGGCAAAGCTGAGCATGACGCAAGCTACCCAGCTTCCGGCAGGCAATGTCTCCGCGGCGTCTTGCCGGATGAAGGCTTTGGTTTCGGAGGCATGTGATGGAAGCGCGTAAGTTCGCTATCGGTGATCAGGTTCACCTACGACTGGATAGCTATACGAACGACAGCCCCGCCGACATTTATACCATCTCGCGCGCGCTGCCTGCGACGGCCAATCTTTGGCAGTACCGGGTGAAACGAGTTGGCGACGGTCAGGAGCGCGCGGTCAACGAGATGCAACTCGCGAAGGCCGCATCGCATTTCTCAGCCCAGCGGTCGGTGGCCGACACGCAACGGGACACTCAGAGGATTCGTAATGCCCGTGCCACTGAACGGACGCGCGTGGTGGCGAAGCGTTCCGAGCAGGAAAGGACTTAACGGTTCGGCGCGGACCGGACGATCAAGCCGCCTAATCCCGACACATTTGTCACTCCCGCCGCTGCATCACGGTCACTAACTCCGTCGTGGGTAACGAACGGAGAGAAACAGTGACCAGCCATGAGATCGGAACGCGCGAACAATGGCTTGCGGCGCGGCTTGAATTGCTGAAAGCCGAAAAAGAATATTCGCGCCACGGCGATGAACTTGCTCGGCGTCGGCGCGAGCTGCCGTGGGTTCGCATCGACAAGGCCTATCGGTTCGACACCGATGCAGGCAGCGTCTCATTCAAGGATCTCTTCCAAGGGCGCTCCCAGCTTCTCGTCTACCACTTCATGTTCGGACCGGACTGGCAGGCGGGCTGTCCGTCCTGCTCGATGATCGCGGATGCTTTCAACGGCTCCACGATTCACCTCGCCAATCACGACGTGATGTTCTGGGCGGTATCACGCGCGCCGCTCATGAAGTTGCAGGCCTATAAGCAGCGGATGGGCTGGACGTTTCCCTGGGCATCCTCAGGCAACGGTGACTTCAACTACGACTTCGCCGTCGCCTTCACCGAGGAACAGCAGCGCAGCGGCGGCGTTGAGTATAACTACCGTCGCGGTGGCCATGCGATGGATGCGACAGAGGTTCCGGAACCTGTCGCCCGGCTCGCGGCAAATTGTGGAACCGATGCATCCGCTTACTCGCGCGACCGGCCTGGCATGAGCGCGTTCGTGTTGGACGATGGCGTCGTCTACCACGTGTATTCCACTTACGCGCGCGGCGTGGACCCCTTCTTTGGAGTGTATCACTGGCTCGATCGAGCTCCCAAGGGACGTAACGAAACCGGTGTCTGGTGGCGCCGCCACGACGAATACGAGGCGCGTTGAAATCTCCCGATGGATGGAGGGAACCATGAGTGAATATGCAGCACCCGCGGTGGTCGATCGGAACACATTTCAGGCAGAGCTGGACGCATTGCGTGCTCGTGAAAAGGCGCACACGAGGCAGGGCGATGCGATTGCGGCGTCGCGCCGTCGGTTACCCATGGTCGAAGTGGATGCTTCAACACCACTGATCGGCGAACCCGGCCAGGTGACGTTGTTGGATGCGTTTGAGCAGCGCCGGATGCTCATTGCTTATTACTTCATGTGGCACGCCGGTCAGCCCGCGCCGGAGCAATGCGAGGGATGTAGCTTCTATACGTCGCAGGTCCGCGAGCTGTCGTTTATTCATTCACGCGATGTGACCTACGCGACGATCTGCCAGGGTCCCTACGAAGAGGGCGCGCGGTATCGCGAGTTCATGGGCTGGCAGATGCCTTGGTACTCGGCCGACAAGGACGCGCTCGACGTTCTTTTGGTTGGACGCCGGGTGGGCATGATGCACATCGTTTGCTACCTCCGAGAAGGATCGCGCGTCTTCGAAACCTACTGGACGACGCAGCGCGGCGTTGAGGCGATGGACAACAGCTATCGGCTGCTCGACCTGACCGCCTATGGGCGGCAGGAGAAATGGGAGGACTCGCCCAAGGATTGGCTCCGGAGGCCAGCGGGTGAGCATCCCTACCGCATCAATGGTCGCCCCATCGTGCAATGGCCTCGCGTGACGGCCGGGCACTCCGATGACCTGGGGATCGGCAGGCGCTGAAATCGCGCCTGCCATCGCTCCAGTCGTTCATCGCTATCGTGTTGTTTCGGCTCCCGCGATCATGGATTTGTACATACCCGGCCGATAATCTCCCGGCACCGTACGGAATGCGATGTTCAGGCGGTTCCACGCGTTGATGTTCGTGATCGCGAGGGTGAGATCGATCAGCTCGGTCTCAGTGAACTGTTGCCTCACCCGCTCATACACGTCGTCTGGGACGCGCGTTTCCGCGACGCGCGTCACAGTTTCGGTCCACTCGAGTGCCGCGCGCTCCCGTTCGTCGAAGAATGGCGTCTCCCGCCAGGCGTCGAGCGCGAATAGGCGTTGCTCGGATTCGCCCTCGGCGCGCGCGTCTTTGGTGTGCATGTCGAGGCAGTAAGCGCAGCCGTTGATCTGCGACGCTCGTGTCTTGACCAGGTGCTGCAGGCGGGTTCCCAAGCTGGAGCCGTGCAGATAGCGTTCGATGGATAACAAGAGCTGCATGATCCTGCTATCCGCATGCCGAAGGTCGATGCGTGCTTCCATGTCACTGTCCTTTCCTGATTGAGTGACCGCCGGACAGACGGGAAGACCCGCATGGGTGTGACAGGCCGGTCAGCAATTTGATGCTGCCAGCTTCTCCGGGTTAAGGACCGCATAGACATCGAGAATGCGCGCGCCATCCGTGCGCACAGTCATGACCGAAAGCAGCTTGCCTTCGGCGCGCAGGGCAAGCGCGGGCTCGCCGTTGGCGGAGGTCATCTCCAGTTCAAAGCGGAATGCGTTGCGTCCCAACACGTTCAGCACGAAAAGGACCACGCGCTCTCTGCCATGCAGCACCTTGAGGGCAGCTCGCGCCTTGCCGCCGCCGTCCGAGGTCCAGCTTGCATCCTCGGCGACCAGTTGCAGGAGCGCTGCTTTGTCCTGCATCTGAATCGCCCGGCCGAAGCGCTCCAGCACCGAGCGGCAAGCCGCTTCGCTGACCCGCGTCCGCGGGCGCTGTCCGTGCACTCGCTTACGGGCCCGGCTGACGATTTGACGGCAGGCCGTCTCGCTCTTGCCAAGTATCTGAGCGATTTCCGCGTACTCGCTGTCGAAGACTTCGCGCAGCAGGAAAGCGGCACGCTCATCCGGCGCGAGCTGCTCGAGCACAACTAGGAATGCGATCGAGAGACTGGAAGCCAGCTCGACCGCCGCATCGGCGGCCGGTGCAGCTTCGCCGATCAGCGGTTCGGGAAGCCAGGGCCCTATGTAGTGCTCTCTCTCGACACGAGCGGCGCGTAGCCGGTCGATACACAGGCGCGTGACAATCGTCACGAGCCACGCTTCGGGTGAACGCAGATCGCCTGAGGCCCTACGATGCCAGCGCAGGTAGGCATCCTGTAACACGTCCTCGGCATCGGCGCGCGAGCTGAGCATGCGGTAGGCGATGCCGAACAGCCGCGGGCGATAGCGCTCGAACTCGCTCAAACGATCCTGTAAGGGATTCACGACCCGTGCCCTCAGATACCCATCCGCAGCATAGACGGGCACGCAGGTCCTGCTGTGACAGGCAAGTCGCGAAAAGGTTATGGGCGAAGCACAATCAAAGAAGCGGGTGGCGATCGAGGCGCTGGCAAGGCACCTGCAAGTGGCTTGGGGGGAGCGTGGGGATAACGCCTGGTTTTTGCTTGAGGGCAAACGGATCGCGCTCGAATTTGCCATCGCTGAGCGGACCGATCTTACCAAGCCGCATTTGCGCTTCGACAAGGTAGCGCGCCGGTTGATCGGCCATGTGCAGGAGGCCCTGCGCGCGTCCGTACCCAAGGGCAAGGTGGTGCTGGTGACGGTCACGGCGCCGATACACCTTGCCTCCAGGACGGCGTCGGCGCTGGAAGCCGCTGTCCGGGACCAGCTTGCACGCGAAACCATGCAAGCGGGCTGCAACCTCTCGATCCATGGCAATCAGGTGCGCGTCCGCCTGGTTCAGAGCCGAACGAAGCTGCGTTCGAATGTCATTGGATTTGTGCATAATCCCGGCACGGATGCCGGGAGGTTGCTGGATATCGCTCAGCGGTTGTTGCAACTCGTTGAACCAGCGGCGCCGCGACGGCCCCGCGCACGATCAGTAAGCGGACGATGGCTCGCTATTCTGGTCGAAGGGGGCGCAGAGCAAATGGCGGCGTATCGACAGGTGTATGAGCAGCTGTCCATCGCGGCCGATTTCGCCAGAATTCTGATGGTGTCCAGCGCGGGGCGGGTCGAGACGTTGGTCGCATGACCGGCGTCCTCGCCGGACGCTGCGGATTCATCCGTGATCGCGCCGTGGCCGGCGGACCACGCGTACCTTCCCGCTGCTGCCGCCGCCGCAGAAAAACTGATCGCCACCGTCGGATTCAAGTCCTGACACGGCAGATCCAACCGGCATTTCGAGCCGTTGCATTACCTTTCCGGTCAGCGGATCGATCTGGCGCACATCGCTTTCGTCGCCTTCCCAGGTGCCGTGCCATAGCTCGCCATCGACCCAGGTGACGCCGGTGACGAAGCGATTGGACTCGATCGTCCGCAGGACCGCGCCGGTTAGCGGGTCAACCTGATGGATCTTGCGGTTGCGATACTGCCCGACCCACAACGTTCCCTCGGCCCAGGCAAGTCCCGAACCACCGCCGGATGGCGCCGGGATCGTCGCAAGCACACGGCCGGTCTTTGGATCGATCTTCTGGATGCTTTCGTCCGCAAGCTGATACAGGTGCTCGCCATCGAAGGCAGTGCCCGCATGCGCGGCAACCTCAATGGATCGTGTTGTGTTGCCGGTTACCGGATCGAGCGTGTTCAGCTTGTCTCCCGATGCAAACCAGATCTGCTGACCATCGAAGGCGATGCCATTGACGCGCTCGATCCCTGGAAAGGGTCCGTACTCGCGAATGATCTCGGCTGTTTGTTTCATGCTGGGATCCTAATCGGCGGGAAGTGGCGCCGGGAGTAACAACGTTGTCGTGAAACCCGGGACGGGAGGCATCATCCAGCGGCGCGCCCGGCCGCGTCCAAACGATTGCACCTTGTCCGATCCGGCGAGCGAGTCGAGCGCCCGCTGCACAGTGCGCTGACTGTCGCCAAGCGCGAGTGCAAGGGCCGAGCTCGACCAGGACTCGCCATCTGCCAGGAAGGAGAGCACTTCCGCATGTTGCTCCTCGATTGGCCGCGCCAGAACGATGACGTCATGCGCACCGCGAGGAACCAGTTTGAACCCTTGTTTTGTCGCGCTCACGTCAGCCAGTGCGCGCAGCATTCCGCGCAGCCGGCCGACCTCGACGCGCAGCCGTGCACGGTGCGATTCATCGGCTTGTCTGGCACGAAAGGCGCGTGCGACGAGCGTGTCGCGCGTCACGTCGGCAGGCCATGCTTCGCCCAGTGCGCGAGCAATCGCGAACAACACTGGCCGAGTGGCCAACGAGACCGCGACGCCCGCGCGACGCACGAGATGACGGCACGCGTCCACCACAAGCGCGTCCGATGCATGCAATGCCTCGACATCCTCGAGCAGGAGCGGGCGCTGTTCGCCGTGCGCGATCAAACGCGCGGCCGGTGTTTTCAGCGCGCGGGCCGCGCTTTCGACTTCCGCCGACAGCGCCGGAATGGATGCCTTACGTGCAGCCTCCTCTGCACGGCTGAGCGCATCGCGTGCCACTCCTGTTCGCAGGCGCCGCATCGCAATTCCCGCGATGATGAGCTCGAGGATCGTTTGCATTGCATGCGGCAAAGGCACCGGCCCAAGTGCACCAAGTCTACTTTCAGCCACATCGAGACGGCCAAGCAGGAGAAGCCGGCGGACTTCGAGCAGCCTGGCGTGCGCCGCGTTAGCCCAGTCAGCGTGCAGTTCCAGCGTGGCGCGTGCGGCATCGAGCGTCCTGGGATCGAAGCCCAGATCGCGTGAGACAAGCGCGATTTCGGCCTCGGCGACAATGCACCGCGCACGCGCCACAAATTCTCGTGGGCCGAATGCTCGCGCGGCGCGCCGCAGCAGGGTTCTGGCGCGATCGATCTCCCCGAGCTGCGCCATGGCGATGCCGCGCAGCGCCAGCGCGGCTGCGTCCTCGCGCAGAGCGACGCGATTCAGCGCGCCAAGCGGATCGCCGGTGGCAAGGGCGTGGGCAGCGGCTGCGATCAGCGAATCCATTGGAATCCCGCCACACTTGTCACTCCCACCGTGAGATGCCGGGACCTTATCTGTCGATCACCGGCGAGCATTTCCCTCGCCGGAGAGAAGGAGAAATCGGCCATGCCTGACATTCTGCACAAGGTAGGAATCAAATCGTCGTCTGTGAACGATGTCTACAAGGCGTTGGCCACGATAGAGGGCCTAGCTGGCTGGTGACCAAGAATACGCAGGTCAAAGCGACGTCGGTGGCATGATACGGTTCCGCTTCGGTGCGGGTGGCTTCGAAATGAAGGTGCTCGAACTGCATCCCTCCCACCGTGTGCTATGGGAAGTGGCCGACGGGCCGCAGGAATGGTTCGGCACAACGATCAGCTTCGAGCTCAAACAGCAAAGCGACTGGACCATCGTGCTGTTCAGACATGCCGGTTGGAAGGAGCCGGTGGAGTTCATGCACCATTGCAGCACCAAGTGGGCGGTGTTCCTGCTGAGCCTGAAGTCGTTGCTGGAAACCGGCAAAGGCACACCATGGCCCAGCGAGATCAAGCTCGACAGTTGGGAATGAGGCCGGTGATGCGTACCGGACAAATCGGCCGCGTGACTGATGGGTTGTGCCTGGCGCCGACGCCGGTGTTTGCTGCCATGGCAATCCTCACGGCATTCGGCGGCGCTGGCTCGGAGATGCTGTGCTCAGCCGCGCATGGCTCGCTGCCGTTGAATGGAATGGTGACGATGTACGCGTTGATGAGCGTGTTTCACGCAGCTCCTTGGCTGAAGCTTGTTTCGGTTCGGCGAACCGGTGCTCCCGGCCAAACCAATATCGGCCGGGAGAGGAACGCGGCGCTCAGGTGAGGTGGCGGCGGCGAACCAGTTCAGCCTCGCTCGGTTCGGCATGCTGGAAGTCGCCAGTCTTCACCGCGCCGTCCGGCCGATAGTTCGCCACGATGACGCCGGTTGGATAGGCCTGCGATTTCACCAGCTTCAGGCCTGCCGGAATTGCGCCGTCACCGAACAGGCGCTTGCCCTTGCCAAGGATCACCGGGAACACCAGCACGCTGAACTCATCGATCAGACCGTGTTGCCAAAGTGTTTGCAGGAAGTTGCTCGAACCCTGCACCAGCAAGTCGGGGCCATCGGCGGTTTTCAGCTTGCTCAGCGATGCAACCACGTCATTGCCCAGGTCCTGGCTGTTCTGCCAGGCCAGTGTCGGATGGGAACGCGTGGCGACGTATTTGGTCACGTTGTTGAACAGGCCGGCGATCGGGTCGTTCGGATCGGTGTTATAGGGGAAGTGCGCCGCGAAGATGTCGTAGGTCTTGCGGCCGAGCAGCAGGTCGAACGGGCGCCCAAGGATCTCGCCCATCGACGCGCCGAGCGCTTCATCGAAATGTGGAGCGGTCCAGCCACCGAATGTGAAGCCGCCGCTCGGGTCTTCCTGCGGGCCGCCTGGCGCCTGCATCACGCCATCGAGACTGATGAATGAAGCAACGATGATTTTGCGCATGTTGGTCTCCTGGCTGCGTGTGGTTTTGCTGGCCTGAGGACGCATGGCGGCTGAGCGATCCGACAGGATACCAGAATAATTCTTCGCGGATTTTAGCCGATGCGGGCCAATGAGCGGAGTCAATTCAGGCACGGCGCCCGGCGGCAGCGGATGGCGCGAAGCCGATATCGTGGATATCGTTGAGCGGATTTCAATCGACGGGCAAACATCTTCCTATGACATCCGCCACAACGACCAACACGATCAGCGGCCGCAGCGCCTTCATCGAGCTGCTCAAATTGCAGGGTATCACCCACCTGTTCGGCAATCCGGGGACCACCGAGCTGCCGATCATGCATGCGCTCGCCGACTATCCGGAGATGCGCTACGTGCTGGGGCTGCAGGAGGCGATCGTTATCGCGATGGCCGACGGCTATGCGCGCGCCTCTGGGGAGCTGGTTGCCTGCAACGTGCATGTAGCGCCGGGACTCGGCAACGCCATGGGCTCGTTGTTCACGGCGTTCAATTCCGGCACCCCGCTCATCGTCACCGCCGGACAGCAGGAACAGGGACACGGGCTGACCGAGCCGCTGCTGTACGCCCCGTTGGTGCCGATCGCCACGCCGGTGGTGAAATGGGCCACCGAGGTCACGCGGCTCGAAGACCTGCCACGTATCGTTCACCGCGCCGCCAAGGTCGCCACGACACCGCCGACGGGACCGGTGTTCATCTCCTTGCCGGGTGACATCCTGAACGCGTTCGGTGCGATCGATCTGACTCGGGCGACGCGGGTCGATACGCGGGTGCGTCCAACGGATGAAAGCCTGCATGCGCTCGCCCTGCGGTTACTGGATGCGAAGCGGCCGGTGATGATCGCCGGCCAGGAAATCGTGGCGAGCGACGCATTTGCCGAGGCAGCGCAGTTTGCGGAAACGCTGGGCTGCCCGGTCTTTGACCAGACAGTGCTGCAAGGCGCGCACTTTCCGACCGGGCATCCAGCCTATCTCGGGCCGCTCTCGCGCGACCAGAAAACGGTTCGGGCCCGGCTGGAGCCCTTCGACACCGTGATCAGCCTCGGCTCCGATTTCCTCCGCATGTCGGTCTATAGCGAGGCCGAGCCGCTGCCGCCGCATGTTTCCATCATCCAGATCGGCTTGCGCGATTGGGAGATGGGCAAGAACTACCCGGCGGAGATCGCGCTGCGCGCCGATATCAAGGAGACATTGCGCGCCCTGACGCCGCTGATCGCCGAGCTGGGCGGCGCGGTGCATAGCAATCTGGCAGCGGAGCGGATCTCGGAATTCGCGCGGCGCAATTGGACTGCCAATCGCAAGGCACGTGCCGAGACTGCGTTGGCCAAGGCGGAGGCGCAGCCGATAGATGCCGAGTGGCTGATGCTCACGATCACCGACATGCTGCCGCGCGATGCCATCGTGGTTGACGAGGGCCTGACCACCGCCGCCAGTCTGCCGGCATTCCTGCCGATCCGCGATCGTTATGCGTATTTCGGCAATGTCAGCGGCGGTATTGGTTGGGGCATCGCCGCCGCCGTCGGCGTGCAGCTCGCGCAGCCGGAGCGCAAGGTTGTGGCGTTGCTCGGCGACGGCAGCGCCATGTATTCGATCCAGGCGCTATGGACCGCGGCGCACAACAAGCTGCCGATGACGTTTGTCTTGTTCAACAACGGCGGCTACCGGATCATCAAGCAGCGGCTCAAGTTGTTCCACAGTACGGATCGCTTCATCGGCATGGATTTCGTCGATCCGCCGATCGACTTCGCGGCCCTCGCGACGGCGCTCGGCGTGCCGGGACATCGAGTGGATAACCCGGCTGCGTTCAAGGCCGTCTATGCCGAAGCGCTCGCAAGCCGCACGCCGATGCTGATCGAAGTCATGGTCGATGGCAGCGTATAGTGGAGTACCGACGGGGCCGCGCCCCTATTCGATGTCCACACTTGCAAGCGACGCGTCCGGCGCGCGCCACAAATTGACCCCGTCATAAGGTTGCTCGCCGGCCCACAGCATCGACAGTCTGGCGCCCGATGCCTTGACCCATGACAGGCGGTAATACACGTGGCGCTTCCATGTCGTCGCAGTGCCGCCCATGCCGACAACGTTGAGCTCGAACGGTGTGGGCCATGCCAACAGACTGCGCTCGATGACCAGCGAAGCACGATCGCCGGGTTCTGCCTCGTATTCCGGCAGATCGCGCTCGCCGGCATCGGTGGCAAGCTGCTTGCCTGTTCGGATGCCGAGCACAAAATCCTTGCCGCCGGCGGACAGCACCAGTCTGCCCGCGGCATCCACGGCAAGCGTCGCGGCCTGGCCATAGAGCGGGCTGGATCCGGTGAGGTCGAGGCCGCGAAACTGCGGGTCAATCGTTGGCGCTCGCCCGACGAAATCCTCGTGGACCTTCCCAACAGGAGGGCCGAACTGCAGCCAGGTACCGTTCCACCCGAACGGCGACGGCGACAGGCTCGCCACACTCACCGTCCCCACGCGATCGATCAGCTCCGACAGCTGGCGTGCCACCGCCAGCCACAGCAGGCCAAGAAGGAGAAGCGCGGCCATTGCCGCGCCACCGCGAAGCAGCATCGAGCGCATGTCGCATCATAGATGGGTGGGAGCGCATTCGCCGCAGTCGCTTCGCGGCCCGTCGCTTGAGGCGGATGCGGCGGGTGTGCTGCAACTGCGCATCATGCCGCCACCGGACATCCTGAACGCGCTGCATCGCATGGGCCTGCTGGAGCCAGGGGCCATCGCCACGGGCGAACGCCTGACTGGCGGCGTTTCATCCGACATATGGCGCATCGACCTCCGCGGTGGCGCGGTGTGCGTGAAACGCGCCCTGGCGAAGCTGCGTGTCGCGGCGGACTGGCAGGCACCGGTGGAGCGCAATCGCTACGAGGCACGCTGGATGCGGCGGGCCAATGCGGCGGTGCCCGGCGTGGCGCCGCGCCTGCTGGGCAGCGACGAGGCGACAGGCGCGCTCGCCATGCAGTTCCTGGCGCCGGAGCGCTATCCGCTCTGGAAGACGCAACTGCGCGATGGCGACGCCGAACCAGGATTCGCCGCACAGGTCGCCCAGAGCCTCGTGCGCATCCACGCCGCGACGGCAGCAGATCCTGCAGTGGCGCAAGAGTTTCCGACGGATCGGATTTTTTACGACATCCGGCTCGAACCGTATCTGGTCGCGACGGGGCGGGCGCATGCGGACCTCGCTCCGGTGTTCGACGCGCTGGTCACCGCGACGCGCGCGAACAAGCGGGCGTTGGTGCACGGCGACGTCAGCCCGAAGAACATCCTGCACGGGCCCGATGGGCCGGTGTTGCTCGACGCGGAGTGTGCCTGGTGGGGTGACCCGGCGTTCGATGTCGCGTTCTGTCTCAATCACCTGCTGTTGAAATGCCTGTGGACGCCAGCCGCGACGCAGGGCTTCCTGGCCTGTTTCGATGCGCTGGCCGCGGCCTATGTGGCGGGCATCGATTGGGAAGTGCCCGAAGGGTTGGAGGCGAGGGCGGCGCATCTGCTGCCTGGGCTGTTCCTGGCCAGGGTAGATGGCAAGTCGCCGGTCGAGTACATCACCGGCGAGCACGACCGGAACCGGGTCCGCCGTGTTGCGCGTGCACTGCTCGCGGCGCCGGTCGACAGTCTTGGCGCGATCCGAGAGGCCTGGGCGAAGGAGCTAGCCGTATGACCGATACCACGATCGCCTTCGTGCACGGGCGCCGCGTGTGGGACAGCCGCGGGCGTCCGACGGTGGAAGCCGAGGTGCTGCTGGAAGACGGCGGCGTCGGGCGCGCCATCGCCCCGGCGGGTGCCTCCACCGGCACCGGCGAGGCGCTGGACCTGCGCGACGGTGGCGATGCGTTCGGCGGCTATGACGTGACGCGCGCGGTGGCCAACGTGAACGGCGAGATCGGGCGCGCTGTCACTGGCGTTGATGCGGCCGATCAACCGGCGGTGGACCGCAAGCTGATCGAATTGGACGGCACGCCGAGCAAGTCGCGGCTGGGTGCCAACGCGGTGTTGGCGGTGTCGATGGCGTCTGCGCACGCCGCTGCGGCCGCGGCGGGAGAGCCGCTGTACCGCCATCTTGGCGGACCCGACGTGTTCATGCTGCCGCTGCCGCAGATCCAGATCTTTGGTGGTGGCGCCCACGCCGGGCGGCGCGTCGATATCCAGGACTTCATGGTGACATGCCCGGGTGCGGAGAGCTTTGCCCAGGCACTCGACTGGACAGCCGAGGTTTACCGCAGCGCCGGCGAACTGATGCGCGAGGCCGGAACGTTGCAGGGGGTGGCGGACGAAGGTGGTTGGTGGCCGGCGTTTGATAGCAACGAGCAGGCGCTGGAGACGCTGGTGAAGGCGATCGAGCGAGCGGGTTACACGCCGGGCAGTCAGGTGGCGATCGCGTTGGATGTCGCCGCGTCGGAGTTCGGCCGCGGCGGTAAGTACAAACTGGCGCTCGACGACAAGGAACTGGACAGCGACGGCATGATCAAGCTGCTGAGCGGTTGGATCAGGCGCTATCCGATCGTCTCGGTCGAGGATCCGCTTGCCGAGGACGATGGCGAGGGGTTTGCTGCGTTCACGCGCGAACTGGGGGGGCGCGTGCAGGTGGTGGGCGACGATTTCCTGGTCTCGCAGGCGTCCCGCGTGCGCGAAGCGAAGCTGCGTGGCGCGGCGAACGCCGTGCTGTTGAAGCCGAATCAGCGCGGCACGCTGACCGAGACGTACGACGCGTGGCAGGCCGCGAAGGAAGCCGGGTTCGCTGGCATCGTATCGGCGCGGTCGGGCGAGACCGAGGATGTGACCATCGTTCATCTCGCCGTGGGCTGGGGTGCGGGGCAGCTCAAAGTCGGCAGCTTCGCGCGCAGCGAGCGGATGGCGAAGTGGAACGAGATGCTGCGCATCGAGGAGGCGTTGGGCGCGCGCGCCCGGTTCGCCGGCGGGGCTGTGCTGGGACGTTCCGCCAAGTGAAGGTGCTGTTCCACTACACCGCGGGGCGCGATCTGGCGGCTCGGCTCGTCGCGATTCCCGGTGTTGACATCGGCATCTGTCCCGAAAGCGACGAACCGTTGCTGGCGCGGCTGCTGCCGGAGACCGAGGTGATCTGGCACGTGCTGAAGCGCTGCACGGCACAGATGATCGAAGCGGCGCCACGGCTTCGGCTCATTCAAAAGATCGGCGTTGGCGTCAATACGATCGATCTCGATGCGGCGAAGGCGCGCGGCATCGCGGTATGCAATCTGCCGGGGACGAATGCGCGCGCCGTCGCGGAACTGACATTGGCGCTGATGCTCGCGGTGCTGCGGCGCCTGCCGCGTTTCGACGTGGCTATGCGGCGTGGCGAATGGCTGGATGCGGACTTGCAGGACGGCATCGGCGAACTCGGCGGCCGCACAGTTGGGCTGGTGGGCTATGGCGCGATCCCGCGTCTACTGGCGCCGGTGCTGGCGGCGATGGGCTGCAAGCTGATCCACACGTCGCGCACCGCGCACGCCGATGCGCTGGGCGAATGGCGCACTCTCGATACGCTGCTGGCGGAGGCCGACATTGTCAGCCTGCATCTGCCACTCGTCGTGGAAACCGAGCGGCTGCTCGATGCGGCGGCATTGGCACGGATGAAACCGGGTGCGGTGCTGATCAACACGGCTCGCGGCGGGCTGGTAGATCAGGCGGCGCTGACCGAAGCGCTGGCGAGCGGGCGCCTAGGCGGCGCCGGGCTGGATGTGTTCACGCACGAGCCGCACGACGCCTCGGAAGCGCTGTTCCAGCTCCCGACAGTGGTGCTGACGCCGCATATCGGCTGGCTGACCACCGGCACGTTCGATCGCAGTTTCACGTTGGCAGCAGAGAACTGCCGCCGGCTGGCTGCGGACGAGGCGTTGCTGCATCGAGTTATCTGAAGGGCGGGACGCCCGGCACATGCCGCGCGTGGTTCAGTGGCCCGCTACCGGCGACACCGTTCGTCGCGCGGCGGGATCAGGGGCCGCGCTTCTTGTTGAACCGCATGGAATGTATCGTCTGGCAGATCATGGCTGGAACATCGCTTCCTGCGTCCACCCAGAACTCCATCCCATCGGCTATCAGGCAATCGGCGTGCGCCGCGATGATGGCGTCGAACGGCAAGCTGATTGTGCCGCCGGTGATGTCCTGGCTGCCATATGTCTGCTGGCCGACGCGTAAATACAGCAGCCGGTTTGCGTCGCGTCCATTAGGCGGCCGCGTTACGCCATCGAGGCTGATATGCGAGCGATAGGTCGTGGCGGTGTCATCGATGTAGCTGCGAATGCGGGTTTCGCCTTCGGATACCACCAAGAACTTACGCTCACCGGGGTGGTATTCGTTTACCGTGAGCACCTGTGTGGTATCCTCGGCGTACTGCTCGAAGACCTGCCGGATCCGGGCGACAATATAGTCGATATGCCGTCCTTTCTGGCCACGAAATAGGATGCGGGCGCGCGATTCGACTGATTCTCCTTCGGGGCGGGCGAGCGACACGACAGCCACGACAAGGCCGACGATGGCAAACAGCGCAACGCCGCCGACCCAACTCGCGAACGTCGCACCCATGAAGGTCGCGGGGTCTCGCCACAGTCCGAGCGCGATGACGATGAGAGTTGCGGCGATCGCCAACAGCATGGCGAGGAATATCGCTGCTATCCGCCAGTCCACCCGCTCGAACCACCGCCGGATGCCCCGGAACAGCAGGGACGAAGCGACGATGGACACGATCGCGACCGAAGCAACCGCGGTAGGCTCGGGCCACAAGCCCGCGGCCCTGACGACCCATAACAACAGGGCCGCGATGACCAGCGTGGTCAGCAGCCAGCGAAGGCGCCAGTCCCAACTCGAAACCCACTGCCTGATGCGGTCCACTATCCGTTTCCGATTCTCAGTCCGAACATAACCCATCTGGCACATCTGCCGGCCTGGCAACGTTGGACGGATTGGCTTCGATGGTGCCATCTCCCTGCCCCCACTTGACCTTTCAGGGCCGGTGCAATCATTTGTATGCGAATGACTAACCTGGAGCGCACTCTGGACGGCTTCGTCGTGGAGGACCACGTCGGCTACCTGCTGCGCCGGGCGCATCAGCGGCACGTGTCGATCTTCACCGCCGCGATGGCGCAGTCCGAGCTCACGCCGACGCAGTTCACTGCGCTGCTGAAAGCGGTGCAGCTCGGCAAGGTGACGCAGAATCTGCTGGGTCGCCACGCGGCGATGGATCCGGCGACGATACAGGGCGTGGTGAAGCGGCTGATGGCGCGCGGGCTGATCAGCCAGGGCCGCGACAGGATGGATCGGCGGACGGTGGTGCTGGAGGCGACCGCGGCGGGTGTGGCGCTTATCGATAGCGCATTGGCGGGCGCACGGGCGGCGCACGAGGCGGCGCTGGCGCCGTTGTCGGCGGGCGAGCGGGTGCAGTTGCTGGGCCTGTTGCGCAAGATCGGCTGAGGGCTGCGGGCTGGAAGAAAAATGGAACCGCAGAACACGCTGAATACGCAGAGGATGGCGGGGAGCTACAGGGCCAGGACGATGCGTTTGATCTCGAGGCGTGGCCTGCCGAAGTTCAGTAGCATGCAAAGATGCAAGCCAGTGGCTTTCAAATAATTTAGGCATTGCGCGCGGTGGATTTCGTCGAGCGCTTTCGCTGCCTTCAGTTCGACGAGGACGGTGCGTTCGACGAGCAGATCAGCGGTATACTCGCCGATTACGATCCCATCGTAGCGGACGACTATAGGATGCTGTTGCGAGACGGCGAGGCCGGACTTGCGCAGCTCGTGCACCAAGGCGTTTTCGTACAGTTTTTCAAGGAAGCCAGTCCCCAGCGTGTGGAGCACGGTCAGGGCGCAGCCAATGATGCGTTCGGTCAGTAGGTTAATCCCGCCGTTTCCGCGATCTGTCTGCGTATTCTGCGTGTTCTGCGGTTCCATCCCTTCTTACTGCCGGCACAAGCTTGCCAAGCCGTTGACACCAGCGGCGAGTCAGGGAGGGCCGGTGGCGAGGCACGGGGCGGGCTCGCACGGGTTGACGGGCGGCTTGCCGATGAAGAAGCCGAGGGTCCGGCGGAGCGTGTCGCGCGGCATGCGCACCCAGTTCCAGGTGGCGTTGGTATTGCGGTCCTGTTCCTTGGAGAAGGCCTACGCCTGCAGGCAGGGTATGCGGAATTCGGGATCGTTCCAGCCGGCGAGGCGGGGTCGGCGTGGTGCGTGCGCGCGGATGGCGAGCGGTGGGGCGCCGGTGCGGGTTCGCTGGCTGGCGGGCTGAGGTCGGGTCCGCGGCGCGGTTGCGGGGCTCGACGAAGTCGATGTCCCGGCCGGTGGCGGCGCCGGCGAGCAGGACGCGCTCGAGGGCGGCGGCGCGCAGGATGCCTCGGTTCAGGTGGGCGAGGATGGTGGCGAGGTTGGCGGTGCCGAAGCACGACGCGATGGCGCTGAAGCTGGGTGCGGCGGCGCGCTGGTGCAGGGTGGCGACGAGATGGCGGCCGTAGGCGAGCAGGGTGCGGGCGGCGTGCAGCAGGACGGTGATGTTATGGGGCAGAGTTGGAGCGGGCTAGTCCTGGGGCGGATCGGGTGGGGAGGCGGCTGGTGGAGTGGTTTCGGGTGGCGGCATTTGGTAGGGGATATAACGCTTGATGTTAGGTACTGTCCAGGACTGTTTTTCTGTGGGAGCCATGCCAGGGCAAAAACACGCGCCGTCGGCTTCCTCGCGCGCTGATTCTCATCATCGGCAGTACAAAGCACAACTGTGGGTCCATCGGCGATGCGTGTGAACGGCTGGAAAGCTGAGTGCATCTGCGGCGTGAGTTCCAAACCATCTGCTGCCAAGCGAGCTACTCAACCGCACTCAGTCGCATGCTGGTTTTGTTTTGGGCAATGTCGCGGGCGCTTCCAATTCTGCGAGCGAGAAGCGTGTGAAGGGCAACGCCGGACTTGGCCGAAAACAAGCTTGGCCAGCACGGACAAGAGTTGAAGCCACTCATTGGCACGGCGGTCGACAAAGGCAAGGCTTCTGTCGCGATGGCGATTGATCCGACAGATCATTATCTTGAGGACGTCCTCGATACGATCAAGGCGGCCTGCCAGGAATGCGCGGTCCAGGCCAAGAGGGTCGATGAGGATCAGTCGAACGAGCGAATAACAGACCGGATTATTGATGCGATTCGTAGGGCGGAATTCGTGATCGTGGATCTATCGTCGGCGCGGCCGAATGTTTGTTTCAAGGCCGGCTTCGCTCATGGCCTGAACAAGACGCCAGTCTATATCGCGAAGGAGGGGACAATGCCCGAATTTGACATTAAGGACTACCCGATCATTTTCTTTCGTAACATGCGAGAGCTAAAGTCAAAGCTGATGGTTTGTCTGAAGGCGCTATCGGGATAGCATGTGCGGGAACCGGCCTGGGTCCCAGGGATTGGGATGCGTCGTGCAACTGGACATTCGGGTGAGGCCGGCTCGACGGCGGACCGCCTAATTCCTGAACTTGTCGCCCCCTTTGGCGCAACGCGACAACCCCTACTTAGACAGTGTCCTGTATGCCTCAAGTTTGCGTAGAAGAACAACCAAGTCGTCAGGGAATTCATCTCTTCTGATGTTATCTATAATAACTGTATCATTCAGTGATATGCCATGTTTTTCATGCAGAAATGTCCGTAGCTTCGCCAGGACCTCCTTTCCGGAAACTAACTCCAGACGGCCGTTCAAATTCCGCCATCGGTCATTAAAGGCCCTTATGGTCTCGGCATTCACGCTCGCAGAGTCTCGCCCCGTTGGTTTGAGGTAGTCTGCTCGTCTCGCCAAAATCTGTGCCTGTACCTCACTTTGCATTGGCTCGGTGATCTCGCTCAGGACTTCTTCCAGGTCTACATCTGCGAGTGCCCGCTCAGTCCGTGATTTCGCGCTGCTAATCGAGCGATTGATGGCTCTGTTAAGCGCGGATGGAATTAGAAGGTAATTCTCAATCTCTTTTCTTGAATGAATGTGAGCAAAGTTCAGGGCTTTGCTCAGGGTATTCACCACGTGCTCCACCTGTTCCGATGGGAAATAATCTCTATCGTAGATAGCGGCTATCATTAGCGGTGCTCCGAGAACCTCGGCGATACCAGCTGCTAGAGTGGTGACCCGCTGCCAAGAACCAAATCCCCCCAATTCGAGTGCTGTGATGCCTAGCCCTGCCGCCAGTTCAGATAGGCCAAGCTTTCGGGCAAAGCGTCTGAGCAATTTAAAATCATAATCCCCTTCGACGAAGAGCACGCGCCTGCTACGTGCCAGAGCCGTGAGGGTGATATTTTGCGCTGATCCCACTAAGTCGAGACTTCGTTGGACAGATGGGACGTCCTTTAGGCGGTCACCGCTGCGTTTGGACTTGTCAATCAGGACAATGTCACTTGGCTCGGCTTCGGCCATTATCTCGCTTGAATGCGTTGCCATTACGGCTGGAGCACCAATGTCACGGATTATCGCTAGTAGCTGCCTCTGCACATCAGGATGCAGATATATTTCGGGTTCATCCACCACCACCAGCGAACTACCTCTCGCCCTGGATAGGTGGGTGAGTAGCTGACACCATATCTGGAAACCGAACCCAACCCAAAATAGCTCCCGAGTTAGCCGCCCCTCCAAGCAGAACATCGACAATTCACTTGTTTGGGGCGACAATTCCGGGCGATGGATTTGCATTCCCGGCCACGTCTGTTCGACTAAATGCGCAAACTGATCGAACCCGTCTGTAAAATAATGCCAATAGCTTCGAAAATGCCTGGAGGCTCTATGGCTGGAAAGTGCTGCGATCACAGTGCTCTTCTCGCGGCGTGTCTCCCGGTGTTCCAGAGGTCCGAGAACTGGGACTACTGTGAGCGAGAGGGGGAAGTGCCGTTTGAAAAGAGCGGCGGTCAGCACTGGATAGTTAGGAACCTCCGGCAGAAGGACGCATCCACCATCGGTGGGAAATTTAAGGTGTATCTTGTTATTATTGCTTAAGTGGAAAGTAACACAGGATTCGGTCGCTCGATAGTTAGTATGAATATTTTCGAGTGAGATTGAGACGGTATCTTCCGGGAGCCTATAGCCGATCTCTGATTCTCCGCCAATAAACACCTGTGTGGGAGCACGCGTTCGCGCAAACCTAATTCCGTTGTCCAGCACCCGCAAAGCCGAAATTATTGTTGACTTTCCGGAGTTATTGGGTCCCACGAGGAGGTTAACATCACGAAGGTATAACGAGTAATCTGCCAGCGCCTTGAAGTTTCTGAAAGTGATCCGGCCGATTTTGACAATTGTATCTGACATTTAGGCCCCGGAGTCTGAACTCTGCGCAGCGTGGCGCCCGACTATGGTGGGGCGTTCAGTCCTGATACCTGCAAAGGGGTTTCAGGAAAATGCCGCTTCTTGTTGGCAAACCTGAGCTTTGTCGTAGCTGCCCGGAGCATAATGCGTTCACTGGGCCACTGGCCCGCGGATCGCCCGGTTGACGAATCCGGCTCGCTTTTCATTTACGCACGAACGAACTGGACTGAGGCCACCCCGTCTCTGCGGGAGACTGGGGGCCTAGCCAGTGCCGCCGTCGGAGGCCAGTCCACCGCCGCCCCGATCCGCTGGACCGCCCGCCCCCGGCGTTGCACTGATCCCAAATGTGGGGCATCCGCGCGCCGGGCGCTGATGGCGCTGCCGGCAAAATGGGCTGGGTGCATGGAACGATTGGGCTTCGACTTCACTTTCCCCGAACTGGCGACCCGCGAGGGGCTGGTGCGGGCGGACCGCGCCTTCTTGGAGCGGCTGGCGGCCGCGGACGCGCCGCTGCACGCGCGGCTGATGGCGGCGCGCGCCGAACCGGAAGCGATGTCCGGCAAGGACGAAAGCGACCTGGTGGTGGCGCTGGGGCCGCACCTCGATGCGCTCGTCGCCGCGCTGTTCGGCATCGAGGCGGAAACCCTGGCGCTGGCGCGCGAGACGCACGCACTCGATCCGATCCATGCGTGCAAGCGGCTGTTCGTGCAGCGTCAGGCGGTGAAGAAGTATGCCGACCCGTCGGACTTCGACGGTTTGGCGCTGCGCGCGGCGCTGGAGGCGCTGTTCGGCGAGCCGTTGAGCGAACTGGCGTTCGCGCAGCGGGTGGAGGCGTGGGAGAAGGCAGGCGATGCGGAAGCGCTGGACGTGGCGATGCGCTATGCCGCCTGGGCGACGCTGACCCCGGCCGGGGCCGCCGCGCATCCCGGCAATACGCTGTTCAAGGTGCCGCATCGGCTGGACTACAACCATCTGGTTCCGGTTGAAACCATCGAGCGAGACGGCGTGACAATGCTCCGGCTGCCGGAAGAGCATTGGCGGCCGCGCGAGGGCTTTGCGCTGACCGATGCGGGGATGAACACGCAACAGGCGCTGGATCAGATCAACTACTGCATCTGGTGCCATACGCAGGCCAAGGATTCCTGCCGGCACGGGTTGAAGGATCGCAAGACCGGACAGTTCCAGAAGTCGCCGTTCGGCGTGACGCTGGCCGGATGTCCGCTGGATGAGAAGATCAGCGAGATGCACACGCTGCGCGCGCAGGGCAGCGTGTTGGGTGCGTTCGCCACGATCGCGATCGACAATCCGATGATGGCGGCGACCGGCCATCGTATCTGCAACGACTGCATGAAGGCGTGTATCTACCAACGTCAGGACCCGGTGGATATTCCGCAGGCCGAGACGGCGATCCTGAAGGACGTGCTGGGGCTGCCGTGGGGCTTCGAGATCTACGCGCTGCTGACTCGCTGGAACCCGCTGGACATTCGCCGCCCGCTGCCGCGGCCGGACAGCGGACGCAAAGTACTCATCGTCGGTCTCGGGCCGGCGGGATTCACGCTGGCGCATCACCTGATGAACGACGGCCACACGGTGGTGGCGATCGACGGGCTGAAGATCGAGCCCTTGGGCTTCGACGCCACCGTGCCGGTGCGCGAGGTCGAGCGTATATACGAAAATCTTGATGATCGGGTGATGGCAGGGTTCGGCGGCGTGGCCGAGTACGGCATCACCGTCCGGTGGAACAAGAACTACCTGAAGCTGGTGCGGCTGCTGCTGGAACGCCGCACGCAATTTGCGCATTTCGGCGGCATCCGCTTCGGCGGCGGCGCGACGCTCGGCATGGATGACGCGTGGGCGATGGGCTTCGACCACATCGCGCTGTGCATGGGCGCCGGCAAGCCGACGGTGCTGGATATTCCAAACGGCCTGGCGCGCGGTGTGCGCGCGGCATCCGATTTCCTGATGGCGCTGCAGCTGACCGGCGCGGCGAAATTGTCATCGACCGCCAATCTGCAACTGCGCCTGCCGGTGGTGGTTATCGGTGGTGGGCTTACGGCGATCGATACCGCGACCGAGAGCCTGGCTTACTATGTGCGGCAGGTGGAGAAGTTCGCCGCGCGCTATTGGACCTTGGTGGCCGAGCGCGGCGAAGCGCCGGTGCGTGCGGCATGGAATGCGGAAGAGGCCGGCATTGCCGATGAGTTCCTGGCGCACGCAGCGGCGATAGCGGCGGAACGCGAGGCCGCGTCGCGCGAGGGCAGGGAGCCTCGGCTCGCGCGGCTGCTGAACGAGTGGGGCGGCGTCACCATCGCGTACCGCCGACGCCTGATCGACAGCCCGTCCTACACGCTGAACCATGAGGAAGTGGCGAAGGCGCTGGAGGAAGCCGTGCACTTCGCCGAAGGTCTCACGCCACAGGCGGTGGACGTCGATACATTTGGCCATGCATCGGCGATACGCGTGAGGCGGGCGGATGGGTCCGAAGCGACATTGCCGGCGCGTGCGATCCTGGTCGCCGCGGGGACGCAACCGAACACCGTGCTGGCACGCGAGGATGGCCGCATCAAGCTGGATGGCAGGTATTTCCAGGCGGTCGATGCGACGGGCGCACCGGTCACCGTGGTGCGCGGGCTCGCCAAGCCGGATGAGACGCACGTGCTGATGCATCGCGCCGACAATGGCCGCTTCATCAGCTTCTTCGGCGATCTGCATCCGAGCTTCTTCGGCAACGTGGTGAAGGCGATGGGTGGCGCGAAGCGCGGCTATCCGATCGTGTCGCGCGCACTGGCAGCGCAGGAGCCGACTTCGGTCAGCGGCGCCGCGCTGATCGGACAATGCCGTCGCGAACTGGTGCCGACCGTGCATGCGGTCAACCGGCTGACGCCGACCATTGTCGAAGTCGTCGTGCATGCGCCGGCCCAGGCCCGCGCATTTCGGCCGGGACAGTTCTATCGGCTGCAGAACTACGAGATGCACGCGCCGCGGGTCAGCGAGACCGGTGTGGGCGGCACTGTGTTGTCGATGGAAGGTCTGGCGATGACCGGCGCCTGGACCGATCCGGCGCGCGGGCTGGTCTCGGTGATCGTGCTGGAGATGGGCGGCAGTTCGGACATCTGTGCGCTGCTGAAACCCGGCGAACCGGTCGTGCTGATGGGACCGACTGGAACGCCCACCGAGATTCTCGCGAACAAGACGGTGGCGCTCATCGGTGGCGGATTGGGCAACGCGGTGCTGTTCTCGATCGGTGCGGCATTGCGCGCGGCTGGTTCGCGCGTGATCTATTTCGCCGGCTACAAACAGATGCGCGACCGCTACAAGATCGCCGAGATCGAACGCGCCGCCGATGTCATTGTCTGGTGCTGCGATGAGCCACCAGGGTTCGCGCCGGCACGTCCGCAGGACCGCGCATTCGTCGGCAACATCGTGCAGGCGATGGCAGTATTCGGCGCCGAGGTCGGATTGCCGGACGCCGACCATCTGATCGTCATCGGCTCCGATCGGATGATGCAGGCGGTCGGCACGGCGCGGCACGATGTACTGGCGCCGCTGCTGAAATCGGGCCACAGCGCGATCGGATCGATCAACTCACCCATGCAATGCATGATGAAAGAGGTCTGCGCGCAGTGTCTGCAGCCGCAGATCGATCCGGCAAGCGGCGAGCGGACCGTGGTGTTCTCGTGCTTCAACCAGGATCAGGCCTTGGATCGTGTGGATTTCCCTGCACTGCACGAACGCCTGGCGCAGAACGGCGTGCAGGAGAAGCTGACCGCGCAGTGGGTCGATCGGGCGCTCCGCCGGCTGCAGGCGCGCGGCGCCGCGGCGTGACCACCGCGGCCTACGTCGCGCCCCCGAACTGGCGCCGCACCTGCTCCGCGATGTGGCGCAATTCCGGCGGCGGCAGCTTGCCCACGACAGTGTAGCCGACACCGTTGTCGATCCAGGCGCAGCCGTCGACATTCGAGAAGTCAACGTGCTGGATCGGCGCGCCGGCGGCAGCGTGCAGCGGGAGCACAAACACCGTCAGCCGCACGCCCTGCTTGTTGTCATACATGAACTGGCCGGCCGGCCCGTCCGACGTGGCAGCCAGGCGCCCACCCATGTAGCTGTAGCCGTCGTCCGAGAGGTCGGGTGGGGCCACCTGGTGGTTCAGCCGGTTGGAAACCCAGCGCGCCAGGTCGTCGCGCTGCTGCGCGCCGAGTTCCGTGGGGCGCCGCTTGTCTGCGGTATAAACCACATGGTTGGCGACGGCTTCCTGCGTCAGCAGCGTGATCGCGCCGGTCTGCGGCGTCAGCCCGGCATGCACGAACCAGCCGCCAGTGCCTCCCAGGACGAAGGCGAGCAGGACGGATGCTGCCACCCGCCAGGGCGTCCAGCGCCGGTGCAGCCGCTGCTGCACGAGCTGCTCGAGGCCTAGCCGGGTGGGTATCGGCTCGCTGGCGATCGCACCGAGCGCGGATCGCAGCGCCATGCGCTGGTCGCGGAAGGCGGCGACCTGCCCTGCCGCCTCGGGGTGGTCCTGGATGTAGCGAAGCACTGCCGGCAGGCGGCTGGGCTCCAGGCAGTCGTCAACGTAGGCGTGCAGTTCTTCTTCCGCGATCGGGCGCGGCGGGTCGCTCACTTGACCCTCCGCAGCGCCGGCCGGACGGCGTTCTCATCCGTCAACTGGCGCAACCGCTCACGCCCGCGCGCCAGGCGCGACATCACCGTGCCGATGGGAATGCCCAGAACACTGGCTGCCTCGGCGTAGGACAGGTCTTCGACCGAGACCAGCAGGACCACGCTGCGCTGCTCGACCGGCAGCTTGCTCAGTGCCGTGACAAGGTCGCGGAAATGCAGGTTGTTTTCCTGGTCGGGCCGAACGCCGAGCGTTGCCTCGTGTGTTTCGTCCAGTGGGTCACCGGACGGGCGGGTGCGGCCGCGGCGCAACTGGCTGACGAACAGGTTGTGCATGATGGCGAACAGCCATGCGCGTATGTCGGCGTCGTCACGCCTGGTGTGCAGCTTATCGAGGGCGCGGACCAGACAATCATGCACCAGATCGTCGGCGTCCTCGCGGTTGCGCAGCAGCGCCGTCGCATAGCGACGCAGCGCGGGAATGCAGTCCTCGATGCGGGTCAACACGCCTGAGACGGCCACAGGTTGGATTGGCTCCCCTGTCTCTATCCTGAAGTCAATCACTGTCGCGTCGTGGGTTGGCCTGGGGCGCCCAGCGACGAGGGACGCAGTCATGCGCCGGTTTATTCCTTTTGTCCTGAACCGGTGGTTTTGGGTGTAACGGAAGCGGGGCGGACGGGACAATGATCACAGTGGAAGCGCCGCTGTTGCACTGGACACACACTTTCGTGATGTATGCGTCCAGCGCGGTGCAGAGGCGTAATCTAGTGACAGAGCTTGAAAACGGACTGGTTTCGCCAAGTTGTTCCTTGGAACGAAAAGGGGATGAGTAATGAATACCCAGTATCGCATCGCCGCCGGATCGAGGCGGATCAGTAACAGTTGGATGCTTTCCGCGGCAACGGCGTTGACGCTCGTGCTGAGCACCGCAGCCGGCTACGCGCAGAACCATCCGGGCGTCGATTGCTCGATGCAGAAGGCAGCTGAGGGCGGCAACGGCACCAACCTGCAGAAGGCGGCCGAGGGCGGCAACGGCACCAATCTCCAGAAGGCGGCCGAGGGCGGCAACGGCACCAACCTGCAGAAGGCGGCCGAGGGCGGCAACGGCACCAACCTGCAGAAGGCGGCCGAGGGCGGCAACGGCACCAATCTCCAGAAGGCAGCCGAGGGCGGCAACGGCACCAACCTGCAGAAGGCAGCCGAGGGCGGCAACGGCACCAACCTGCAGAAGGCAGCCGAGGGCGGCAACGGCACCAACCTCCAGAAGGCCGCCGAAGGCGGCAACGGTCCGAACCTGCAGAAGGCAGCGGAAGGTGGTGGCGGGCCGACAATCGCGTCAGCACTGCCGCCCTGCAAGTCGTGAGCAGACAGGCTCCCTGCTAGCCGATCGATGATTGGAGGAGGTGCCAACCTCCTCCAATCGGGGATCGGGAAACGTCAGACTGCTCTTACATACAAAAATCAAATCCGAGGTAGAGCATCGATGAAACGCTACGCGAACGTCCGTCGTTCGGCGTGGAGGGCGCTGTTCGCCCTGCTGCCGTTTCTGCTGCTTCCGCTAAGTGCGAACGCGCAGCAAATGTCGATGATGCCGCCAGAGCAGGCCGCGTTGATCCACTCGTTGTTGCCGACCGTCGTCAACATCACGTCGTACGTCCGCAGCACGCCCGACACGTCAGCGATGTCAGCGGCGGCGATAACCAAGCCGAAGACGCTGCAAGGTTCCGGATTTTTCATCGACCAGAGCGGCGTCATCCTGACCAACTACCATGTCATCGACAGCGCGTACGACATCCAGGTCACACTTTCCGACGGTACGCGGGTTGACGGAAGGTTGCAGGCTGCGGCGCCGGAAATCGACCTGGCGTTGGTCAAGATCGACATCGGTCGTCAGCTCCCGGTGATACACTGGGCGGACAGCGACAAGATCCAGGTGGGCGATACGGTCTTCGCCATCGGTAACCCGCTGGGCATCGGGCTTTCCGTCAGTTCGGGAATCGTCAGCGCGTTGAACCGCAACCTGATGGACACGCCATTCGACGATTTCATCCAGACTGACGCGGCAATCAACCACGGCAATTCCGGCGGGCCATTGTTCAACCGCAATGGCGACGTCATCGGCGTCGATACCGCCATCGTCTCGCCGACCACGGGCTCTGTTGGCTTGGGGTTTGCCATACCTGCCAACGACGCAATCTTCGTCGCCGGACGGCTGATGAAGTACGGCAAAGTGGAATCGGCATACATTGGAGCCAGCTTCGAGGAAGTGACGCCGGAGATCGCCACTGCCTTGAGCCTGAGCAAGCCGGGCGGTTCCATCGTGACGCAGATCAGGACGAAGCAGTGCCCGGCCTCGCTTGGCGGGTTGGAAGTCGGCGACGTGGTGACTCGTTGGGGCGACGAAACCCCGGCGGATTCGCGTGCGCTGCTGCGCGATGTTGGCCGCTCCGTCGTGGGGAAGCCAGTCGCGATGACAGTATTGCGCGACGGCAAGGAGGTCTCGCTGACTATTACGCCAGACACCTGGCCTGAAATCGGCGATGGCCGCGATGATCGATCCGCACGCGGCAGGGGCCACACCGCAGGTGCCGTCGAATCTCGGGTTGAGCCTGGCGGCGGTGACACCGGATCAGCGCGCGAAGTATGGGCTGCATATGCACCAGTCCGGCGTGGTGATCAGCGGCGTAACGTCTGGCACCGACGCGTTTGAACGTGGTCTTGCCCCGGGAGATGTGATCCTACGGACGCAGCATGCCGAGGTGAGTACGCCCGACGAAGTACAGGCGGCGATCGATGCTGCACGCACGGCGCACAATTCATTCGTGTTGCTCTTGGTGCAATCGACCGGTGGCCAGAACGATGGCCCGAAATGGCAGGCGCTCAGGGTGAAACAGCGCTGATCGCTTTCCGCGGTAGTGTCAGCGCGGCAAGTTGACCGCGCGGCTGCCGATCGCTGAAGCTGGCGGTCTCCAGGAGGACCGCCATGAAGATCACCAAGGTTGAACCGCTGCTGCTCGACCGGTTCCTCTACGTGCGCATCAGCACGGACAAGGGCATTACCGGCATCGGTGAGTTGGGCACTTGGGGCCAGCTCGAGGCGTCGGCTTCGTCGATAGCGAAGTATGGCGACTACCTTGTCGGCAAGGATCCGTTTCCGATCGAGCATCATTGGAACGTGATGCTGCGCGCCAATCACTTCACCGGCGGTGCGATCAGCGGAGCCGTGTCGGCGATCGACATCGCGCTGTGGGATATCAAGGGCAAGTTCTTCAATGTGCCGGTGTACGAGCTGCTTGGCGGCAAGATGCGCCACAAGGCCCGGCTGTATGGACACGTGAAAGGACGCACGATCGACAAGCTGGTGGAAGAGGCGGTGCGGCTGAAGGAAGCCGGTTTCACCGCGCTCGGGCACCTCAATCCGCTGCTCGACGAGAGCGAGGACGATCCGTATTACAAGCCGCACGCGGCGAAGATCGAGGAAGCGATCGACAATGTGCGGCGGCTGCGCGAGGCGGTGGGGCCGAAGGTCGATCTGTGCATCGAGATCCACCGGCGTCTGACGCCGCCCGAGGCGATCGCGCTCGGCCGTGGGATCGAGAAATACACGCCGATGTTCTTCGAGGATCCGCTGCGGCCGAATAGCTTTGACGCAATGGCCGACGTGGCGCGGCATATCGATATTCCGATCGCCACCGGCGAACGGTTCACCAGTCTATATCAATTCCAGACGCTGCTGACGCGCAACGCGGTTCAGTATCTACGGCCCGACGTGTGTCTGGTCGGGGGCATCACCGGGACGAAGAAGGTGGCGGCGATTGCCGAGGCGCACGATGCGTGGATCGTGCCGCACAATCCGTTGTCGCCGATTTCCACTGCGGCGTGCCTGCAGATTGCCGCCTGCATTCCTAATTTCGCGATCCAGGAGTATCCCTCGCGCACGCCCGATTTGGATGGCGGCAAGGAGCTGTTGGGCAACGATCTGGCGCGCGGCCTCGAGGAGCAAATGGATGGCTTCATCGCCATTCCGAATGCGCCAGGGATCGGGATGGAACTGGTCGAAGGAGTGGAAAAGAAGTTCCCGTATCGGCCGCGGCCGATAAAGATGCGCCCGCACGTAGATGGCAGCGTGGTGGATATGTAGCAGCGCGCGCCATGCCGCGCGCGGCTCCGTCAGCCTGTAATTTCCGGCATGCTGCCTCGCCGTCGGGCGAACACGGTTGCGTGAGTGCGGGAATAATTCAATCGCCACCCAGGTTCCGGTCCACACAAGAAACTCCGCAGGGGAAATGGACCGATGGCTTCGCTAACTGGAAGCGACGACTGGAATCTGAGGTGGATATGGCGTGCTGGGCACCGCCCGGCCTCGGACGCTCACCGACCAGAGTGGCAATCAATCGACACTGAACAGCTATGGCGTTTGGGGCCTGCTCGCCACTGACGGCGATATTCCGGGCGTTATTGAGTTCGCCACCGGCTTTGACCCGGGTCAGCCTCAGCGCGCTGCCGTTGGCGGCCGCAATACTCTCCCAGATCAGGGTATGGCCGTTTATGGCGAGTGCCGCGGATTGGGCGACAGTCCGGGCGCGAACATGTTCGGCGATCCGCCGATGCGTGGCTTCCTGGCTGGAACCGACTTCGTCTTTCAGCAGCCGGTCGGCGCCTATGGCGAAGCCACGAACGGCGACCGCTCGGTGGGCGTCATGGGTTACAGCGGTGTGGCCAGCACGAACAAGGTCAACGGCCCGACTGGTGTTCTGGGTACCGGCACGATCGGCGTTCGCGGCGAGACCGGAACAGGCGTGGGCGTGCTGGGCCGGGCATTCGATCCGTCGGGCCAGGCCGGCGTGTTCATGGGATCGGTCAAGGTCACCGGCGCGTTCACGGCAGCAAGCATCAGCGTCTCCGGAACGATCGAAGTACTGGGGTCCGTGAACGTCGATGGGGATGTTTTTCTGCGCAATCGGGATGTGGCCGAGAATTTCGCCGCCGCAGGAGAGTTCGAGGCCGGCAGCGTGATGGTGATGGGCGACGACGGGCTGCTTCGCCCTTGCACCGTCGATTACGACTCTCGTGCGATAGGCATCATCTCCGGCGCCGGTACCCTCAGGCATGCGCTCCTGCTCGGCTATGAAGGCGCGTCCGGCACGCAAAGCGCGCCGATCGCCATGGTCGGCACAGCATTCTGCAAGGTGGACGCAAGCCGGGCTGCCATTCACAGCGGAGACTTGCTGACGCCCTCGGCTACAATCGGCCATGCCATGAAGGCGACAGACCGCGACAGGAGTTTCGGAGCGGTCATTGGCAAGGCGCTTGGCTCGCTCGCCGAAGGCTGCGGCCTGATCCCGGTTCTTGTATCCATGCAATAGGTCCAGCGCAGATGAGCAACCTCAGCGATGCACTGAATGCCATCGGTGTATCGGACGGCGCGGCGGTGCAAGCAATCGGTGCCGGGCTTGGGCTCCTTGCTGACCTATCCGGCGGCGTGGGTGCGATCTCAGGCGTGATCGGCCTGTTCGTCGGAGGCGGCGACCAGACTGCTGCCCAACTCGCTGCGATCCAACAATCCATCGCGGCCGGCTTCGCTCAACTTGGCGCGGAGCAGCGCGCCCAGCACATCCTGGATCGCCTGAACAGCCTCGACCCGGCGATAGCGCAGGCGCAGACGGACCTGGACCAATTGCCCGACGTGTTGGCACAGCAGCCGCCGGTGAGCGAAGAAGTCCGGCTGAGAATGATCGGTGAGTGCCTGTTCGCGGCAAACCAGCTTGACCGGGACGACAAATGGCAGACCAACTCGCTGGATGAGATCTACTACAACGACCCCTGGACCGGCACGATTGCGCCGCCAACCTCTGCCGATGGACTGGCATTCAGCAAGCGTTACATCCTGCCGCAGTTCCTGCAGACCTATTATATATTGGGTGTGACGGGCACGGCATTGGAAGCGAATTTCCAGCAGAACTACGCTGGCCCGCTGCAACGCTTTGTTGCTCGAATGTTGTGGGCATACAACACCTCGGTCCAAGGCATCGTCACCATTCGTGAGCCGCAGTCCGAGGAACTTTATCATGTCTCGGGCGATGGCTATTCCAGTGCATTCGGAGGCTTGACCTTCTCCGCCTGGGCCATGAACCAGGGGCTCTTTGACTACGAGTTCTTCCAGTTATACGGGGCGGTTGACGTCTATTCCGGATTCAGCTCGGTGCATAATTTTCCACCGCTTCCCTTGCCGGTCCCCGATACCAATCCGCCGCCGCTGCCTGACTACCTGGCGAATGTCTATACACGCATTCGCCTCAGCACGCAGAAACAGTGGAAGGCCGTCTATGTCGGCATTGGGCTGGCCGATCTCCGGGCAGTGGTCAACAAGCTGCAAAATCAGCTCGTCATTCCAGCGATCGGTGCGTTTGACGAAAACCTGTACTGGTCAATGCGCAGCATGACGGACACGCTGGTCAGATCTGGCTTTCCATCGACTCAGACCGCTTCCGGCCTCAGCCTCTTCAGCACGGTTCAGGATTTGCAGCAGGCCGGTCAGGTCGATCCGAGCGGCGACTTCTTTGTCTCATGGAGACAAGCCCTCGATGCATGCGCGGTATAGTGAGGCCCAGAGCATCGCCTCAATCGTCATCGAGTTGTTGATCTGGATTAGCGAGGCCGATACGGTGCCTTCCAGGCAACGCGCCGATCGGCTGTGCGCAGAACCTCCGTGTCGAGATCACACTGGCGCCGGCGCTGACGCTCAACAGGCGGAAGCCACATCGGAGGGTCGTGTCCCAGTCATCCGAACTGCGCCGGCGTTTCCTGTTTGCTCTGTGGCGGGAGGCCCGCGTGATATGGCCGATAATGTCGGGGCTCATCGTTGCGCAATGGGGGCTTGGCATCCTCGTTGGACGGCTCGAGCAATGGCCAATGGGTGATGCGACCTACTTCACCTTCGTCACCGGGATGACGATAGGCTATGGTGACCTGGTCCCATCGGTACTTCGTTTCCCGGTTGATCACACTGGCGATCGGGCTCATCGGAATCCTGGAGACCGGTCTCATAGCGGCGATTGGCGTGCGCGCGCTGCAGGCTGCGTCTGAATCCGGCGCGCGACGGTGAGACATTGTGTGGCGGCCCGATCGTAGGGCGCCAGCAACTATTGTCTGTTAGATCCCGTCCGCGTGCAGCATATTTTGCACGAGGTGATGTAACCTTGCGGGAGAAGCTCGCGACGATCCGAAGGGAATATTGCGTGAGTCCGATTAGTTCAGTGTCCTCGACGATGGCGCAAATGGTGCAACCGAATTGGCAGCCGGCTCCCCCACAGTCATCGCCGGTGCAGTCAGCGCCAGCCCGCGACAGTGACGGCGACAATGACGGCAGCGGCGGCTCCAGCCGAAGTGGCGGCGTGAATATTCTGGCCTGAGGCAGCACGCGTTTCGCGCGTTCGTCAGGCGACGGATTGCGCGGTATGATACCATCGTAAGGGCGGTCCAGAGGGACGTCCGAGCGATTGGAGCCAGGACGACGTGACGCGCACTGCCGAATCCGGCCTGACGGCGCATATCCGCGACAACTCAGCGCGGCTTGCCGCGGCATGTACCGCATGCGGCGAGTGCTATCGCGCCTGCCCGATGGTGGCACGCACTCCGGCGCTGGAGGGTGCCGCACCAGATGCGGTGATGTCCGGCATTCGCGACATCCTGCGCGATGGCGCCGGCGCACCCGAGGCGATCGCTTTCGCAGGCGCCTGTGTGCGCAGCGGCGTGTGCACCGAAGCCTGCCCGGAACAGCTCGATGCCGCATTCCTGATGCGGCTGGCATCGCTGCGGGTGCGTGGCGCTTTGGGCGATCCGCCACGCGTCTCGGCGAAACACGATGCGAACTGGTCGGCGCGCGTGAAAGCCTTTGCCAGGTTGACCATGAGCCAGGAGGAGCAGGCCAAATGGCTGTAGCGGATGCCAGCGTGACCTTCTGGTACGGCTGCAACATGACGCGGCACGGCGAAATCGTCCGCCTGGTGACGCAGATCCTGGAAGCTGTCGGGGTCGAAGCGGCGCCGGCCGGCGGCCCCGGCTATTGCTGCGGCTCGCCACAGGAGGCGAATGCGCGCATCGCCGCCGGCATGGCGGCGCGCACGGTGGAGAAGTTCAACGCCGCCGGCCGCGACACTGTCGTCACCTGGTGCCCGTCCTGTCATATGAACATGGATGACTTGATGGCGCCCGTTGCGCCGACAGTGTTCGAGACACAGCACATCACACAACTGCTGCGCGCGCGTACCGAACGGCTGCGGCCCTTGCTGACACATGCGGTACCGGCTCGGGTCCTGCTGCATGCGCATCACGGCTTCAATGGCCGCGTGCCGGTGAACAGCGACGTGCCGACGCTGCTGGCCATGATCCCGGGGCTGACCGTATGTGACCATCCGCTGCGCGTCCCGGGTCACATGTGCTCGGCGATCGCGCCGAAGACTGGCGAATTGGCACAGGCGCATCGCGAGACACTGACGGCGATGGATGCGGCGGGTGCGGACACGCTGGTGACCATTTTCCACTCGTGTCATCGCGAGGCAGTCGGGTTGGAACGCGCCGGCCCGATCCGCGTGGCGAACTGGATCCATCTGCTGGCCGAGGCGATGGGCCTGCCGTACAGCGACGAGTACAAGCAGTGGCGCAATGCCGAGGACCCGCGCGCGTCGGTCGGTCCCGAGCGGATCGGTGCGGCGGGCGACGCCGCGTTCGAGCGCCTGGTCGAACCGGAGCTCAGGCGGCCGGCGACGGTGTGACACAGGCGACCATAGGGGAATACCGTGACTTCGGCGGCGTCTGTCACCAAGCTGGCGCCGCTTGAGAGTGCCCGCGCAAAACGAGAGGGGAACCCGATGTATCGAGCGTCACTGCTGGCCACGGTGCTGACTGTTGGCTGTCTGACCGCCGCTTCGGCGGCAACGATGCAGTACAAAGCGACGATGAACGGCAAGGCCGAGGTGCCTCCGACAACCTCGACCGGCAGCGGCGATGTGCTGGCCACGCTGGACACCGGCACGAAGAAGTTGAGCTACACGATGACCTATGGGGGTCTCACCGGTCCGGCGACAGCGGCGCATTTCCACGGGCCGGGCGCAGCCGGCGCCAATGCCGGCGTCGCGGTTCCCATCGGCACCAACCCGGCCAGTCCGACATCGGGAACCGTCACCCTGACGGATGCGCAGATGAAGGACCTAGAGTTCGGGCAAGTGGTATGCGAACGTGCATACCGAGGCCAACAAGGGTGGCGAGATCCGCGGCCAGATGATGCCGGTTAAGTAGCCGGCGCGGGTCACCCGCGCGGCTTCAGGCTTTCCAGGTAGGCGATGATGTCCTGGCGCCGGACCTTGTCCGGAACCGCCAGCGGCATGTTGACGCCGGTAATGAACGCGCCGGGTCCGGCAAGCCAGCGGTCGAGCGTGGCGGCGTCCCAGATGATATGGGCGTGGGCCAGTGCCGCCGAATATGGGTAGCCGCTGACGCTGCCGGCCATGCGCCCGACCACATCGTCCAGCGGCGGCCCGACCTTGGTGCGGTCGAGCGCATGGCAGGTGCTGCAAATCGTGGCAAACAGCTTCTGGCCATCGCCGGCATCGGGCTTCGCGCCAGCAAACCGCGCGAGGTCGCTTGCGCTGTCCGGCTGGCGCGACGGGAAGAAGGTGTAGGACAGCTCGATGTGATCGACGTCAGCCATGTCCGGGTCTTGCGCCATGCGGGGATCGACGAAGAAATCCACCGGCATTTCCACCGAGCTGTGCGGTCCAAGGCGCTCCTCGGTGAAGCAGAAGCATTCGATCTTCTTGAAATACGGACCGGCGCGGTCCGGCGTGACGTTGAAGGTCGCGTGCCCAACGACGGAAGCGTCTGACAGATTTTCGGCGCGAAAGAATACCAGAGCATCCTGGCCAAGATGCACCCGCGCGCGCGACTGCACCGGCTCGAAGCGCCAGGGCATGCCGGGAGCAACATTGGTGTCGAAGGCCACGGTCACAACGCGTGCGGATTGCGCGGCCGTATCCGTAGCGGCGCGCGCCGTGTAACCGCCGGCGCCGGTCACCTGACAGAACAGCCGATACAGCGTCACCGAATACGAAACCAGCGTGAACATCATGGCGAGGGCCAGGCAAAGTCCGGCGATCGTCGCCATCTTGCGCTGCGTGGTGTCCAGATGGAGCCGCGGCATCGGACGATACTACCGGATGACATAGATCAAGGCACGGCGATCAATTCGGTGGCCACATGTAATCGCGGTAAGGAGACATAGAGATGGCCAGACCCCTCACCTTGCGCATTGCGATCGCCGATGGCGAGCACGCGCGCTTCGTTCAGCCTGATGCGGACAACGTGCTGCGCACGGTCGGGGCACTCGATTCAGCGGCAGCGCATCAGCGATCGCGCGATCTCGGTACCGATCGGCCGGGCCGTTCAATGGAAAGCGGCACACCGATGCACCATGGCCTTGGCCAGAAGCACGATCTGCACGTGATGGCGAAAGAGAATTTCCTGTGGCTGGTGGCGCAGGAGCTGAACGCCGCCGTGGCGCGCGGCGAATTCGACGAGCTGCTCATCGTCGCGCCGCCACGCGGCATGCGGGACCTGCGCGAGGCGTTGAACAGTGCAACCGAACAGAAGCTCGTTGGCGCCCTGGAGAAGGATCTGGTGAAGACACCGGATCACGAGCTCTGGCCGCACCTCAAGGAATGGGTCAGCCCAGCCCATCGAGCCACCGGAGATTGATCTGGATCAATGCGGCAATCTCCCGGTTAACCGAAGGTTAATGCCGGCCGTTGAAGGGAGTTTGACCATGGCAAACACACCTGTGGACGTGAAGAAGACGCCCCCTGTTGCAGTCAACCCACCCGATGCCTGGCGTACATTCCGGACCGAGATGGATCGGCTGTTCGATCGGTTCGCCGGCGGCTGGGGCATGCCGTCGCTGCGTCGGATGTTCGACACCGACGAGACGTTCAGCGTCCCGTCGCCTGCGGTCGACATCAGTGAGGATGAGGCTGGTTACAAGGTTACCGCCGAGCTTCCCGGCATGAGCGAGAAGGATATCGATGTTGCGGTGTCCGGCGACACGCTGACGCTCAAGGGCGAGAAGCGGCTGGAGAAGGAAGAGAAAGACAAGAACTTCTACACGTCCGAGCGCAACTACGGTTCGTTCCAGCGCAGCTTCTATGTGCCTGAAGCGGTCGATCGGGAGAAGATCGCGGCTGACTTCTCGAAAGGCGTGCTGACCATCACCATGCCGAAAACGGCGAAGGCAGTGGAGCAGCAGAAAAAGATCGAGGTGAAAGCGGCGACATAACCCGCCGCGTGACCTCAGGCGCGTTCTGGCACAGGTTGCTCGGCGACCTGTGCCAGGGGCAGCTGTGTCAGTAGGACGCAGAAGGCGGCCACGGCGGCGGTCAGGCAGGCGCAAAGCAGAATGTGTGGCGCCTGCCAGCCTTGCCCGAGCAGGAACCCGCCGAGCCCTGGTCCAACGATCCCGCCCAGCCGGCCGACGCCGAGCGCCCAGCCAACGCCGGTGGTGCGCATGCGTGCCGGATATTTAGCGGCTGACAGGCCGTTGGCGCCTAGCTGACCGCCCACGACACACACGCCCATGACAAAAATCGCCGCCAGCAACAGCAGATACGGCAGATGGCCAAGCGCGACCGCGGCCACAACGACGATGCCGCCGGCGAGAGTAATCGTCAGCACGCGCTCGAGGCCGAAGCCATTGGTCAGCGGACCGAGCAACAGCACACTCAGACCGCCACCCGCGCCATACAGGCTGGAGGCAAAGACCGCATCGGCCGGCGCCAGACCCTCGAGATGCAGCACCGTCGGCAGCCAGAAGGTGATCAGATACAGGCTCAGCAGGCTGGCAAAGAACATGATCCAGAACAGGATGGTGCGCAGCGCATAACCATCGCGGAACAGCGCGGCGACGGTGTTGCCGCGTGCCACATCGACGGGCTGGTCATGGCTCGTGGCCGGATCGATGCCGGTGGCGGCGAAGACGCGCAGTGCGGCAGGCGTGCGGACACCGCGTGTCAGCAGGAAGCGTGGTGACTCCGGCAGCAGGAACAGCAGGAAAGGGAACAGCAGCAGCGGCAGCGCGCCACCGATATGGAAGATCACCGGCCAGCCGAACAGCGGCAGCACCTGCGCGATAAGCTGCCCGCCGATGAAGCCGCCCAGCGGATTGCCGGCGAATACCCACATGGTGACCGAGGCGCGCAAGCGATCCGGTGCATAGTCCGAGGCGAGTGAGACGGTCGATGGCATCAATGCGCCAATGCCGATTCCTGTCATGAAGCGCAGCACCGCCAGCATCTCGATCGAGGTCGCATAGGCTGTGGCGAAGGAGAATACGCCGAGCAGCAGGACACTGGTGAGGATGACGGGTTTGCGGCCGATCCGGTCGCCGGCTGGCCCAGAAGCAAGGGCGCCAACCATGACACCGACATTGGACATGACGAACGCGATGGCGAAGGCGGCGGGAACGACGTTCCATGCGTGCGACAGCGACGGCGCGGCCATACCGACGGCGCTGATGTCGTAGCCGTCGAACATCTGCGCCAGCCCGCACAGCACAGCAACGCGTAGCTGCAAGGCCCCGATCCTCTGGCTTGCCAGGGCGCTTTCAGTCGAGGAGGCGTATGCGCCTGCCATTGTTGAATTCCTCCCGTTGCGATTTTTTACTGCGCTGCGGGCACCTCTGTCACCTGATGCGCCTGCACGATCGGCAGCACGTCGCGCGCGAAGCGGCGGATTTGTTCAAGGAACATCTCCTGCGGCATGGCGCCCCGGTTGAAGTTGATCTGCACGCAGTTGGCGCCGGTGTGATCGGCCAGCGCGATGATGCGGTCGGCGACTTCCTGCGGCGTGCCCCACGGCATGCGCTCTGCCATCCGCGCAATGTCGTCCAACGTGGTGTTGCGGAATTCCGCGCGCGCATGCTCCCCGGCGTCGCGATTTTCCGGCCGCACATAGTCGAGCGATGCATCGGATGAATAGCCGTGCTGCCGTTGGACGCTGGTCTCGGTGAAGTTGCCATGGCTGAACAGTGTGCGGTTGAAGTACCGCAGATAAGGGCCGCATTCCTGCACCGCGCGCGCCTTGCTGTCGGCAACATAAGCCGAAACGCCAATCGACAGGTGATCGGACGTAATGGCGTGGCCACTCTCTGCCAGGCACTTGGCGTAGTGGCGGATGATGTCGTCCTGCAATCCGCCCGGTGCGAGACCGGGGGTGATGCGGATGTTGTGTCTGGCGGCGAACTCGATTGATTCCTTGCTGCCGACGATGGGCATCCAGATCTCGGGATGCGGTTGCTGCACCGGACGCGGCCATAGTGCGACGTCGTGATACGACCAGAAGCGGCCCTGGTAGGAAAACACTTCGTCGGTCCATGCGCGCGTGACGATGTCATAGGCTTCCTCGAAACGCGCGCGCGATTCCGCAAGCGGCACATTGTGCACCTGGTATTCGCGCGGAATGCCGCGGGCGAAACCGGAGATCAGGCGGCCGTTCGACAGACAGTCGAGCATCGCCAATTCCTCGGCGAGACGCAGCGGTTCGTGCAGCGGCAGCAGATTGCCATAGATCAGCAACCGCACGCGTTTGGTGCGTTGCGCGGCAGATGCGGCCATCAGGTTGGGTGAGTTCATCAGGCCGTACGGCGAGCAATGGTGCTCATTGAAGCCGATACCATCGTAACCGAGGCGGTCGATTTCCTCCCAGGCGTCGAGATGTTCGGCATAGGTGCGCACCGCCACGCCGGACTCGAAGTGACGCGACGAGAGTGGATAGGGCAGTTCGTTGCCCACTTTCAGATGATCGAGGTGCGCACCGTAGGCGAGCAGGTCGAAGACGAAGACTTTCATGCCGGCACTATTGGAAGACCCGCGGCGGACCGTCAAACCGATCGCTGGCGCGGCTGCTTGCTTCGAACGTCATGCTCGGTCGGGGCACATTGCAACCGGGGCCATCAACCGTCTGGTAACATCTGCCGTTTATCCCTGTTCGGGGCGCCGGCGACAAAGCCACCACCGAAAACCTATGAGGCAAAGCGTGATACGTATCCTTGGGCGCAGCCTGACGATCCGGATCGTGACGCCGATTGCGATGCTGCTCATTGTCCTGGTGATCGCCGGAGTTGTTGGCCTGGCCAGGATCAATTCGGTCGACGGCCGCACCGCTATCGAGCAGCGCGCACAGGTGACGACGCAGATCATCGCGGGCGGCCTGGCAGCGCCGCTCTGGGATGTCGATAAAGCCGCGGCGATCACCCAGCTCGCTGGGCTGGCGAACGATCCAGACTACCTGAGCAGTCAAGTCATGGACGCCAAGGGCAACCCGTTTGCCAGCCACGGCGACGCTGCGGACGCTGCTCATGCACTGACCCGCAAAGCGGACGTCGTTCGCCGCACCGACGCCAGCACCGAACGTCTTGGCACTGTCGAAATTCGTTTGTCCACGCAGCGCGCCGAGGCCCAGACAAATGCTCGCGCCATCATCCTGGCGGCAACCGGGTTCGGGCTGATCCTGCTGCTCAGTTTCGCGCTCTCCCTGATCGTCCGTGGCGTCACGCGACCGATCGTGCGCCTGACGGCAACCATGGGCCGGTTGGCTGAGGGGGACACCAGCGTGGCGGTTCCTTCGCTGGGACGCAGCGACGAGGTGGGCCAAATGGCCGCTGCCGTCGCGGTGTTCAAGGAGAACGCGGTGGAACGGACGCGTCTCACCGAGGCACAGGAACAGCAGCGTCACCAGGCCGCAGCGGACAAGGCCGACGCCATGACCCATATGGCGAACACGATCGAGACCGAGACCACCACGGCCATGACGACGATTAACGGCTGTGTTGCTGCAATCAATGACACGGCCCACACGATGCAGGCATCGGCCGCCCGTACCGGCGCTTCGGCCGAGAGTGCCGCAACCTCGGCCAGTCAGACCCTTACCACCACACAGACGGTTGCAAGCGCCGCTGAAGAGCTCTCGGCTTCTATCCACGAGATCAGCCAGCAGGTGAACCACTCGACGTCGGTGGTCAAACAGGCGGTCGCAGCGGGTGACAATGCCCGCGCCGCGATCGACATCCTGACTACCAAGACTGAACGCATTGGTGCGGTTGCCGGCTTGATCACCGACATCGCCGCGAAAACCAACCTGCTGGCCCTGAATGCAACGATCGAGGCGGCACGCGCCGGCGAGGCGGGTCGCGGCTTCGCGGTCGTGGCCAGCGAGGTGAAGGGTCTTGCGCTGCAGACCGCCACCGCCACTGGAGAAATCGGCCAGCAGCTCAGCGAGGTTTGCACGGCAACGGCAACATCCGTCGAAGCCGTCCGCAGCATCGAAAGGACCATCCGCGAGGTCGAGACGATTACCTCGTCGATCGCGGTTGCCATGGAACAACAAGGAGCGGCAACGGCGGAGATCGCACGTAACGTCGCCGAGGCCGCGGACGCCGCGCACGCGATGTCTGACCGCGCGTCCGAAGTCTCCGTTGAGGCCGGCCATACCGACCAGAATGCGACCCAACTGCAGGTCAACGCGGCCGGCCTGGCAACGTCGATGAACGAGTTGCGCCAAGCGGTGATCCGGGCAGTGCGCACCTCAACGTCCGAGGTCAATCGCCGCACCGATCGGCGTTATGAAGTGCCGCTCCAGGGGCGTCTGGCCGTGCCTGGGCAGGCGCCTCAGTCGGTCCGCGTCGCAAACATCTCGATGGGCGGGGTTCGCCTGGTGCCGGGAGCCTCGTTATCTCCCGGGTCAGGCGTCAGCCTGATGCTCGACATGGTCGGCAAGCCGCTTCCGGGCACCGTGCTTGAATCCAACCAAGACGCAACGCGACTGCGGTTCGACCTCGACGAAGCAACATCTGCTGCACTCGCGCGGGTGCTTGAGACTGCCGCGGTCAGCAAGGCCGCCTGACTTTGCTGACAACATCGGGATTGCAATGTCGAGACAAGCGCCAAGGCCCGCGTCTGGCAGCGCAGTTCCTCACTCTGACATGGAATGTCGGCGGATGGGCCGTCGATACGGACAAGTCGGTCCCCGCCTTGCGGTGCGGGCTCGACGAGGTAGGACACAGAGCATGCTAAGAGCAGTCGCCGGAGTGATATTCGGCTTGACGATTGCGACGGCATCCGCCGCCATGGCAAAGGAACTCGTGTTGGTTGACGATGCCAACCCCCCATTCATGTTCAGTGAAAACGGCAAGGCGGCCGGTGTCTACACAGTCGTTGTTGCCGAAGCATTCAAGCGGGCCGGCGTTGCGGTCGATATCAACGCCGCTCCTTGGAAGCGAGCCATCACCGGCATCGATAACGCGGAGAATGGCGTTGCCGGTATCTACAAGAACACCGAGCGCCTGAAGAAATACGATTATTCCGACAAGCTGTTCGACGAGGTCATCGTCGCCTATACCGCCAAGGATAAAGCCTTTGCCTTCAGCGGCGTGGATAGCCTGAAAGGCAAGACCGTCGGGGTCATTCGCGGCTGGAGCTATGGCGACGATTTCGATGCAGCGGTAAAATCCGGTTCCATCAAGACAGAAGAAACCGCGAGCGACGCTCAGAACTTTCTCAAACTCGAAATCGGGCGCGTCGATGTGGTCTTGTCCATCAAGGAATCAGCATCCGCCATCGTTGCCAAGCAGAAGCTTGAGGACAAGGTTCGCGCGCTTGACCCGCCGCTCTCCAGCAGTGCGTCCTTCCTGGCCTTCAACAAGACCGCCAACAAGGTCGCGTTGTTGGGCACGATCAATGAGGCATTGGCCGCCATGCACAAGGACGGAGACTTCGATAAGATGGTTGCCACTATTCTGTCGAAGTGACGGCGATCAGCCTTCGCCTCTAACGGACGCGCTTCGCGAGCTCGCCTGATCCTGGCGCACAGACAAAAAGGGCCGGGTGAACCGGCCCTCTTTGTCCTCGTGCCGAAAGCGATCAGCCATTGCCGTTCTGTGCGGGCGGATAGATCGAGGTCGTGCCGCTGGATGACGTCACATAAGTGGTGACGCCCTGGCCATTCTGCGCCGTAGCGACCGGAGCACGTGGCGGGTCTTGCAACTGCGCCTGCATTACTTCAGTCGGGAAGGTCGAGAAATTGGCGGCCGGGCCACCTTCGCCATCGGCGAAGGCCGGGGTGATACTCGCGACACTCAGCGCCGCAATGGCAACACGTAGCATGGTCTTCATGGTCTCTCTCCTCAGAGTATTACCTCACGGATTGGTGAGGCTTCTCAGTCGTTACAGTGGGCTTGCGGTTCCACTGGCGACGGGCGAGGAGATGGTGATTGTGCGCTGCGGCATAACTGACTGGTCGCGCATTAGATTTATGCGCGGAGTGGCGAAATCAGGCGGGAATAAGGCGAGCCTCCTTACTTGGCCGCCGTATCCAGCAGCTCCGGCGTGAAGCCGCCCGACTGACGGCGCCAGAGACGCGCGTAAGTGCCGTCGCGCGCCAGCAGCTGCGCATGCGAACCTGCTTCGGCGATGCGGCCGTGGTCCAGCACGACCAGCCGATCCATGCGGGCGATGGTGGACAGGCGGTGGGCGATGGCGATCACCGTGCGGCCTTCCATCAGGCCGTCGAGTTGCCCCTGGATCGCAGCCTCGACCTCGGAGTCCAGTGCCGATGTTGCTTCGTCGAGCACCAGGATTGGGGCGTCCTTCAGGATGACGCGCGCCAGGGCGACACGTTGACGCTGGCCGCCGGACAGTTTCACGCCGCGCTCCCCGACATGCGCGTCGTAGCCGCGGCGGCCGTGCCAGTCTTCGAGCCCGAGGATGAAGTCATGCGCCTCGGCACGGCGCGCTGCTTGCTCGATCATCGCCTGCGTCGCATTCGGCCGGCCATAGCGGATGTTGTCGCTGATCGAGCGATGCAGCAGCGAGGTATCCTGCGTCACCATGGCGATCTGGGTGCGCAGGCTTTCCTGCGTCACCGTGCCGATATCCTGTTCGTCAATCACGATGCGGCCGCGTTCGGGGTCATAGAAGTGCAGCAGCAGGTTCACCAAGGTGGATTTGCCAGCGCCGGAGTGGCCGACCAGCCCGACACGCTCGCCAGCCTTGATGACCAGATCGATACCATGCAGCACGCCGCCTCTATCTGGGCGGGTCTGGCGGCCGTAGTCGAAATGAAGATCCTCGAAGCGGATCTCGCCGTGCGACACCACAAGCTCGCGTGCGTCCGGCGGATCGGGCATCAGGCGTTCCACCGCGATCGACCGCATGCCGTCCTGCACTGTGCCGATATTCTCGAAGATCGAAGTAACGCTGCGTGCGACCCAGCCGGCCATATTGGTGATCTGCCAGGACAGCGGCAGCACCATGGCGACCTCGCCCACATTGATGCGTCCGGCGCTCCACTGCCAGATCGCCAGTCCGGCGGTGCCAACGATAAGGCAGGAGTTCATCACCGCGAGCAGCGTGATGTAGCCGGTGATCATGCGTGTCTGGTCGCGGAAGGCCACAGTGTGTGCATCGACAGAATCGCGCACGAAAGCGTCCTCGTCGCGGGCGCGCGAGAACAGCTTCACCGTCAGGATGTTGGTGTAGCTGTCCACCACGCGGCCAGTGAGGTTGGAGCGCATTTCCGACACAACGCGCGAGCGCTCGCGCAGGCGCGGCACGAAATACGCGAGCAAACCACCATAGCAGGCGAACCAGATCAATATCGGCGGTGTCAGCCGGATATCGGTCGAGGCGAGGAGGATCAACGCGCTGCTGCCATAGACCACGATGTACCAGCCGGCATCGAACGACATGACGACGCTTTCGCGCATTGCCGGTCCGGTCTGGATGACGCGATTGGCGATGCGGCCAGCAAAGTCGTTCTGGAAGAATGTCCAGCTCTGCCGAACCACGTGCCAATGATTCTGCCAGCGGATCATATTCGACAGGCCAGGATTCACGATCTGATTAATCGTCACGACCTGGCAGAGGAACAGCAGGGGGCGCACCAAAAGCAGGATGCCGCCCATCAGCAGAAGCTGCGGCCAGGCATCGTGCAGCAGCGTTGCCGGCGCATGATTGGAGACGAAGCCGACGATACGGCCGATGAAGGCGGGGATCGAGACGTCCATCACCGCGATCATGCCGCCGAACAGGAACAGGCAGCCAAGCAGCCAGGGTTCCTGACGCAGGTGATGCCAGTAGAACGCCCACAGTCCATGCACTGGTGGTGGTTCAGGCTCTCGAGCAGTCGGATCGAGCAGGGCTTCGGCGCGGCGCAGCATGTTACAGTGGGGACTCCATCGTATGCCCACGCCAGCGCTGCCCGCGTGGGGCCAGATGGGTAATGCCGTGGCGGGGATCAGTCAACGAACAGGGCGTGTTCACACGCCAGAGATGGAACAAACACCATGAAGCCACGCCAATAGCAAATTCTGGCCGGGGATGCGGGCAGTCTGCCGCGGCCGGCTCGCCTGATCGCCGCGTTTCAAGCTGATAGAAACCGTGCTGCGCTGGATCGAGTTCAGCAATGCTTAAAGCAGGGTGTCCAGGAATTGCTCGTGGACCACTGCAAGCGGCGTCCCATTCGCGGCGAGCACAACCGCATGATGCTCGAATGCCACTTGCGGCTTACCGGCATGTGGCGGTAGGCAACGCGTCACGAAAAATGTCCGCCGCGATGGGTTCAGTGGTGCCACCACGCGGCCGAATGGTGTGTCCGTCGTCAGCAGTTGCTCGCGCATTTCCTCGGTAAGACTTGCCGGGAAATACCAGTTGAGCGCCTCCGCAACGACAAGACCGGCGGTTGCCAGTTGCACGCGGCGGAACAGCGCGTTTTTTGCCGCCGCCGGCCACGCAAGTGCGTCCAGACTATTGTCATCGAGGCGTTGTGGCTGAGCACCCCTATCGCAAAGTGCGATAATGCGACCATCACCGAGGCCATGCTGTGCGCACCAATGCTCGAGTTCCCGCGTCGCCGAGGCGGCGCGCAGGATTCGCTCGCTCAGTTCGGCCCCAGCCTGGCGTGCTGTCAGCCTGGTGCAGCTATTCTGAGTCTCGAATGCGGCGATCGATTGCATGGAACATTTCCCATTACTCGATCACCGATCTGCATTGCACTCTGCTGCTGCGGCTATGAAACCTTTCATACCAGCCGGCGGCGCGTCTGGTTCATGTCTAACGCGGCACCGGCGGCAGCGGGTTATCGGTGGCAAAACGATAGATCGTGCTGGAGCGATAATCCTGCCCCGGCTTCAGCACCGTGCTGGGGAAGTTCGGCTGGTTCGGACTGTCGGCGAAGTGCTGCGTCTCCAGCGTGAATGCTTCGGTCTGGCGATACGCGGTGCCGGATGACCCGACGACAGACCCGTTGAGGCCATTGCTGGTATAGACCTGCACGCCGGGCTCGGTGGTCAGGCAGTCGATCACCCGGCCGCTGCGCGGATCATAGCCGCGTGCGGCAAAACTTAGCTCGTCGCCGGGGCGTCTGTTCACCACGAAATTATGGTCGTAACCCCGCGCATAGATCATCTGCTGGAACGAGCTGCGCAAACGCGCGCCGATCGGCGTCATCTGGCGAAAATCAAGCGGCGTGCCTTCGACGGATGCGATCTCCCCGGTGGGGATTGCATCGGGACCGCGGAACGGCGTGTACTTGTCGGCATTCACCAGCAGCATCTGCTCCTCGACCGAGCCCGAACCATTTCCGGCAAGATTGAAATATGAATGGTTGGTGAAATTGATCACCGTGTCCTTGTCGGTGCTGACCACATAGTCGATGCGCAGCGCATTGTCGTCGCTCAGCGTGTAGGTGACGTGCATGGTCAGCGTACCGGGAAAGCCCTGGTCGCCATCCTTGCTGACATAGCTGAGCGTTGCTGCCACGCCGTTCGCTATCTGCGTCTGCGCGACATCCCACACCTGCTTGTCGAGCGCATTCGGGCCGCCGTGAATCGAATTGGCGCCGTTGTTGGCGATCAGGTGATAAGTCTGCCCGTTCAGCGCGAACTGTGCGCCGGCGATGCGGTTGGCGTAGCGGCCGGTGATCGCGCCATAATGCGCACTGATCGTCTCGTAGTCGTGCAGGTTGCCTAGGCCCAGCACGATGTTGTCGAGCCGGCCGGTGCGGTCAGGCGTGTGGATCTCGGAGATGACACCGCCATAGCTGAGGAAACGCACCCTCAGGCCGTGCGTGTTGGTCAGGGTGTAGATGTCGACGGAGCGGCCATCCTGCGTGGTACCGGTACGGCTCGTGCTCGAGCGTCGCGGCGGAGGCTGTGGCCAAGGTAGCCGCGATAGCGATACCGCCAACGCCGGTTGCGAATGTGGTCATGGCAGTTCTCCTCCGAGGCTTTATAAGGTTTGAATCACAGCAGCCACAGATTGCGGCACAGACGTTATAACCAATAATCTGTGCCTTGATCTGCGCACTCCGTGTAATCTGTGTTGAACTGACTTAAGCTCCCCCACGCTCCAATCGTGGCAGCGCGAACGGTGCCGGATCGGCGAAGCGCCGCACCACATTCGCCGTAAGCCGGCCCAGCAGGCTGTCGCCCTTATCGACCATCAGGCTGCCAGCATAGGTCATCGAGCCGGCGGAAAACACCGCGCCACCCGCTGGCGTTTCGAAGAAGGTCATGTCGGCGCAGGACCAGTCCTCCTGCGGCAACGGATGGCGATGCGTCAGCATGTCCTCGTTCACCCAGCCGTAGTCCGGATGAATGACGATACCCTTGGCAACCACAAGCGCATGCGGCGGCGTACCGTATTTCGGATTGACGCTGTCGAGTTCGAAACCTGCCGCGCCTCCACCCATGTAGCCGCTGTCGCCGAACACCACGCCTTCCTGCGCGTCGATGCCCTGCGTCATGAACGCAACGCGCGGATCGCGAATGCCTGCAATGAAGCGATAGGGAAAGCCGAGATGGCGGCCCTGGGTGGAAAAGCTGATGCCGACAAGCTTGTGACTGGAGCGTCCGATGCGCCGCCACAGTCCGCCGTAGCCACCACCGAATGCGTGATAGCTTTCGCCCGGCATGGTTTCCCAGACACGAATGCCACCTTCGGCGCGGCGTACTTCCAGCGTGTCGGGCTGATGCTCGGAAGGTTCCGCGCGCCAGTAGAAGCCGTTGCCGCCGAGATACATCAGCCGCCCGCCGCCCGCGAGGAAATCCTCGAACGCCTGCATCATGCGCTCGGAGTGATACTCCGGATGCTGTGCGGCGATGACGACACGATAGGGCGCCAGCGCGGCGACGCCCTCGGCATGCAGGTCGTGATCGGTTATGACGTCATGCGCCATGCCAATCGTGCTGAGGAATTGGTCGAAATAGTTATCGGCGACCCAGCGCGCGGTGCCGGAGCCGCCGTCGATCGGATCCATCAGCGAGAACTGGCGCGGGCGTGTATCCAGCATCGGACGATGCTGGGTCATCAATGATACACCGGACCCATCGCTGTGATGGTTGTAGCACGATAGCCCGAATTGCGGATTCATATCGGGCGTTTCGCGCAGCGAACCCCAGGCGGCAGCGCGCGATGCGATTTCCTCGCCGCGGCCGGGGCGAACGAAGCAGCCATAGACCTGATAAGTGAATGTAGGAACCAACAAGGCGACATCGGCGCGCGGCTGGCGCGGGCGGACGATGAACGGGATGAAGTCGTCGCCCGCTTCGTTCTTGATGTGCGCCGCGTAAAACCCGCTCGGCCAGTCATCAGGAATCCGCAGGCTGGCAGCTTCGCTCCAGCCCAGCGGTCCCTGGTCATCGTCGTGGAAATGGATCGCACCGTACTGATCGGGCGCAGCCTTCCAGTCATGCACGGCACCGGTCCAGTTCGATCCGGTCATCGCCCGCGTCGGCAGATTATGCAGGCGCGCATGCGCGGCGTGCGGGCCGGTGTCGGTGGCGATCTGCGTCGGAATGTTGAGCGAAAAGTTCCAGGTGGCGAGTGGCCCATCCGGCCGATGTATGGCGGGGTGCTCGAGCTTGCCATTGTAGTGACAGCACGCGGGCTCGGTGCCTTCGGGCGGCAACGCGGCGAGAAACACGTCCGCCTTGCCGGACCGCGGCAGCATCGCCTGTATTTCCGCTTCGCCTGCGTCGCCAAGCGGCGCGTGCGGCGTCTGCTTCACAGTCAGCGAGCCATCCGCGTGCAGCGATGCACTGACGTTGTACCAGCGTCGTTCGAGCAGCGGCTGCGGCACTTCGGCCTGTATCGCCGTGCCGTCCGCGGTCACAAGTTCGCCCTGCGCACCGCCGTGCGATCCGATGCCGAGCGAGATGGTGGCATCGCCAATGCGCAGCGCGATCAGTCCCTGGCGGCCCTTGCGCGGCGTGGTGGGCCAAATTGTCGCGGAAAGACGAATGCCGCGTTGCAGATCCACCGGCAGCGAGGCGGCACGGCCGAAGCTGCCAAGCCAGGCAGGCTGTTGTTTGCCCGCACGCGTGCCATCGGCCGGCGTCGGCATGGCAACTTCCTGATAGCCCGGACCCTTGGGATTGGGATCGGCGCAGATGTGCCGCACAAAGCGTAACGCAAAGTCGCGGTCGGCGGCGCTCGAGATCATGAACCGGACAGTCTCGCCGGGCCTGGCGCTCCAGCGGTCGGCGTAGCCGGTCAGTGCATGCATGTCGGACGGCCCTTGTCGGCTGTAGAATGACGGTGCTTGCATGGTCCACTCTCAGGGCCTCATGGAGCAAGCGCGGATGCCGGCCAACCCCAAAGGACACATGAATTTGGGCTGGCTGATGAGTTCCGGTCGGCAACCATCCTGCGGCATGGTTGCACCCGAGCACGGAACTGCATGGTGCCAACAATTTCGCCCACTACGTGAAGCTGGTGCAAAAGGCCGAGGCAGCGAAGCTGGACTTCGTGTTCCAGGCAGACGCCGCGGGCGCACGCGACGGCAACATGCAGGCGCTCAGCCGTGCGCCGAGGTTCATGAACAACTGGGAGCCGCTGAGCCTGCTGTCGGCGCTGGCGCCCGTGACCGAACGCATCGGCCTCTGTGCAACCATGTCCACCAGCTATTTCGAGCCATACAACCTGGCGCGTCAATTCGCCTCACTGGATCATCTCAGCGGCGGGCGCGCCGGTTGGAACGTGGTGACATCAGCGCATCCGGCGGGCGGCTACAATTTCGGCCGTGACGGACTTCGAGCCGCATGCGCTGCGCTATGAACGCGCGCGCGAGTTCGTCGAGATCTGCTTCGGGCTGTGGGACAGTTGGGACGATGATGCGTTCGTGCTGGATCGTGCGAGCGGCATCAACTTCGATCCCGCGAAGATGCATTACCTGCATCACAGCGGAGCGTTCTTCAAAGTGCGCGGACCGCTGAATATCGCGCGCTCGCCGCAGGGCCGCCCGGTGATCATCCAGGCGGGCGGTTCGGAGGCGGGGAAGGAGCTGGCGGCCGAGACTGCCGAAGTGATCTTCACGCGGCATGGATCGCTGGCACCGGCGCAGCAGTTCTATGCGGATGTGAAGGGACGCATGGCGCGATTCGGCCGGCCGATGGAGCATCTGAAGATCCTGCACGGGCTGAGCATGATAGTCGGCCGCACCACGGAAGAGGCCGAGGAAAAATTCCAGGAACTACAATCCATGATCCATCCGGTGGTCGGACTGGAAGTGCTGTCGGAGGACCTGGAAGGCATTCAGCTTGATGACCTGCCGCTGGACGAACCGATCCCGCGCGAGCGGATTCCGGCGACGGCCAATCGTCACAAACAGTTCTTCGATCAGATACTGAAGTTGATCGACGAGGAGCACCTGACACTGCGCCAGCTCTATCTGCGCTATGGCGCGGCGCGCGGCGGCGAGGTGGTGCGCGGCACCGCGGCGCAGATCGCCGACCACATGGAGCAATGGTTTCTGGGCAATGCAGCGGATGGGTTCATGCTGAGCTTTCCGCTGGTGCCGGCGTCGTTGGACGATTTTGCCCAACTGGTGGTGCCCGAATTGCAGCGGCGAGGGCTGTTCCGCACGGAATATGCTGGGCGAACGCTGCGCGAGCATCTCGGATTGCCACGGCCGGCAAGCCGCTACACGGGCGCGCGGGATCTGGCGGCGGAGTAGAACTGTCCAAGCCAGGGTTGAGGCGGTAAGCACCAGCCGTTTCCTGTGAAAGAAGCTGCCTGTGCCCGTCGCCGCGCGCATCGTGTCTGCCGACGAAGCTGATATCCGGCTGGATCGCTGGTTCCGGCGGCATTTTCCCGGACTGGCGCAAAGTGCGATCCAGAAGCTGTGCCGCACCGGACAGGTCAGGGTGGACGGACATCGGGCGGACGCGGCGACTCGGCTCGCGGCGGGCCAATCGGTGCGTATTCCGCCGTTGCCCGAGACACCGCCGGCGAAACCGGATACGCCGCCGATCGAGCCGAATATCGCGCGCGACGTGCAGCGCATGGTGATCTATCACGATGACAGTGTGCTGGTGCTGAACAAGCCTTCGGGGCTGGCGGTACAGGGCGGGCCTGGGATCACCCGGCATCTCGATGCGTGGCTCGATGCGCTGCGCTTCGGTGCGCCGGACCGGCCGCGCCTGGTGCACCGGCTGGATCGCGACACCTCGGGCGTGCTGCTGCTGGCACGCACGCCGGGCACCGCCGCCAAGCTCGCAGCCGCCTTTCGCACCCGGGCCGTGGAGAAGACCTACTGGGCGGTCGTGGCACGGCCGCCGATCTCGCGCGAGGGCCGCATCGACCTGCCGCTCCGGCGTATCGGCGGCGCGCGTGGCGAACGCACCGAAGTGGCCGAGCGCGACGATAAAGAGGCCGCGCGCGCGATCACCGACTATCGGACGCTGGATCACGCCGGGCAGAAATTGGCGTGGCTGGAGTTGCGTCCGCTGACTGGCCGGACGCATCAGCTTCGGGTGCATTGCGTCGCCATCGGGGCGCCGATCCTGGGCGACCTGAAATATGCCCGGCCCGACCAGAACAATGCCTTCGCGGCGACGGTGTCCGGGCTCTCAAGCGAACTTCACTTGCATGCCAGGGCGCTTCGGCTACCCCATCCCGCTGGTGGAACATTGATGGTGGAAGCAGACCTGCCACCCCACATGACCGAGACATTCCACACACTGGGATTTCATGCGCCGCCGGCGAGATCGGCGGAACGACAATAGGGGAGAAATATGCCGCGAGCACTGCGTATTGGGCTGTGGTGCGTCGTCGCGCTGGTCGTGCTGGTTGTGGCGGGCGCCGGCGTTTTCGCGCTGACATTCGATCCGAACAGCTACAAGCCGCAAATCGTCGCGGCCGTGCAGAAGGCCACCGGACGCGACTTCACGATCGATGGGCGCATCCGCCTGGGCCTGTCGCTGCAGCCGACATTGACCATTCAAAACGCCAGCATCGCCAATCCGGCCGGCTTTTCCCGGCCCCGCATGGCGACGCTGCAGGAACTCGACCTGAAGCTGGCGCTGTGGCCATTGCTGAGCCACACGGTGGAAATCTACCGCCTTGAACTGGTGAAGCCGGACATCCTGCTCGAAATCAACCGGCAGGGCTGGACGAACTGGCAGTTCACCCCGCGCACGAACACAACCGGCACGCCGGGACCAGCCGGCACGTCAGATGGCAAGTCGACGCGGATCGATGTCAGGGCTCTGGATGTAACCGACGGCACGGTCACCTGGCGTGACGATACGACCATGCAGCAAGCCGTGCTGGCCGTGCAGAGCCTCACCGTCCGTGCGCCATCGCCGGACTCGAACGTGAACCTGGCGATGACGGCCAGCTTCAATGGCAATCCGTTCAGCATGGAGGGCGAAGTAGGCTCACTCGCCGCGCTGCAAGGGGCCGCCGCCAAGGCGCCCATGCCGGTGCGGATGACGCTGCAGGCGGCGGGGGCGAAGATCGCCGTTGATGGCAGCATCAGCCAACTGGAGCAGATGCGCGGCTACACGCTGAAGCTGGACGCGAATGTGCCGAACCTGGCGGCGCTGGGTCGGTTCGTGCCGGAGATGGCTCTGCCGCCGCTACACGATGTGACCCTGGCCATGCAGCTGGCCGACAGCGGCAAGGCCCTCCCGGCGATTTCGAACATGGCCCTGCATGTCGGCGCCTCCGATCTGAGTGGCACGATCGGCGGCCTGAAGATCGACAAGCTGGATGTGACGGCGCCGAAGCCGGATGCCCCGGTGCAGGTAGCGGGCCAGGGCAGCTTTGGCCAGGCGCCGGCGAGCCTGAATGGCTCCCTCGGCATCCCGCCTTCGCTGCTGTCTGGCGGCAAGCTGAGCGGCAGTGTGCCTATCGATCTGACCTTGGTTGCGCTGGGGTCGAATGTCACGGTCAAAGGCAATGCCGGCCAAACCAAGGATGGCCGGCCGATGGTGCAGGGCGACATCCGATCCCCGCAAATCGATGCCGACGCGCTGATGGCAGCGTTGCACAGCAAGCCGGCGGTGCAGCCCGCGAGCGCAGGCGCCGCCCCTGCTCCCGCCGCCCCTGCTCCCGCCGTGCCGCGGCCCGCCGCGAGGCCGGCCAATGGCCGCATGGTGCCGGATACGCCTTTGCCGTTCGATCTGCTGCGCATGGCGGACGCCAACGTGAAGCTCGACGTGGCGTCTTTGAAGTTTGGCGGTACGGCCTACAAGGCGATCACCGGGACGCTTGCGCTGAACGGCGGCAAGCTGCGGATAGATCCGCTGTCAGCAAGCTTGCCTGAGGGTAAGCTCAGCGGCGCGGTCACCGCAGATGCCAATGCTCCGGCACCGCCGGTGACGCTGAAGCTGAATGCGCCCGCGCTTGCGCTCGGCCCATTGCTGCAGGCAATCGGCGAGCCGGTCTATCTGTCGGGCAATATGGAAGTTCATGCCGATCTCAGCGGCGCCGGGGCGACGCCACAGGCCATCGTCAGCGGCCTGAACGGAACGCTCGGCGTGGCGATCGCGAACGGTACGGTGGACAACAGGCTGCTGGGCAGCACGCTCGGCTCGTTGCTGCGCGGCGTGAACGCGCTCGACCTCGTCGGGCGCGGAGGGACCAGTCAGCTACAATGCTTCGCGGCCCGGCTGGATGCCAGGAGCGGCACGGCAACAGTTCGGACCCTGGTGCTGTCTTCATCGCTGCTGACGATGGATGGAACCGGCACGCTCAATCTGGGACCGGAAACGCTGGATCTGCGCTTGCGGCCCGAGGGCAGGGTCGCGGGAACCGCGGTGGTGGTGCCGGTACGCGTGACCGGGCCGATGCGGGCGCCGAATGCCGAACCGGATGCCGCGGCCGCTGTGGCGGCGAATGCCGGCACCGTGGCCGGCACAGTGCTCGGGACTGCGACCCCGCTTGGTGCCGTCGCCGGTCTGCTCGGCGGGCAGAAGCTGTTGGGCGGGCAGGAGGGTGTGAACTGCGGCGCGGCGATCGCAATGGCGCGCGGCGAGGCAGCACCGGCGGCGGCAGCCCCTGCGGCGGCGCCGGCACAGTCCGCACCGCCAGGCCAGCCGGCACAGCAGCAACAGAAACTGCCCAACCCGGGCAACCTGTTGAAGAAGCTCTTCCCGTGAAACGGTTCTGGGATACTGCGGCTGTCGCGGCGTCGGGCGATGGCTACACGATCATGCTCGACGGCAAGCCGATGCACCTCCCGGGCGGTGCCGTCCTGCAGGTCCAGGCGGAGCCGTTGGCGCGAGCGATCGCCGAGGAGTGGCGCGCGGCCGGCGGCGGCAAAGGTGGCGAGATGTCGTTCGCCGACACGCCGTTGACCCGGCTCGCGGGCACCGCGCAGCAACGGATCGCGCCCGATCCGGCGCCGACGGTGGACGCGATCGCGCGCTACGCCGAGAACGACCTGCTGTGCTACCGCGCCGAGGCGCCGCCGGAACTGGTCGATCGGCAAACCCGCCTTTGGCAGCCGTGGCTGGACTGGGTTGCGGCGACGTATGACGCGCCTCTTCGGGTGAGCACCGGCGTCGCCTACGTGAAGCAGCACCGCGGCAGCATAGCGACCCTGCGTGCGGTGGTGGCTGCGCTGGATGTCCTGGCAGTGGCTGCGATGGGCGTGGCGGTTCCGGCGCTCGGCAGTCTGGTATTGGGCCTTGCGCTGGCCGAGGGCCAGCTGGATGCCGCCACCGCCCACGCGGTGGGTTGTCTCGATGAACTGTTCCAGGCCGAGGCTTGGGGCGAGGACGCGGAAGCCGCCGCCAGGCGCCGCGGCATCGCCGAGGATATCGCGCTGGCCGAGCGCTTCCTCCGCCTGACCCGTCCTCTGGTCACTGCATGAACTCAAAGCGCCTGGTGATCAGCGGGTTGGTGCAGGGCGTGGGTTACCGCGACTGGATGGTGCAGAAAGCGCGCGACCTCGGAATTTCCGGCTGGGTGCGCAACCGGCTCGACGGCTCGGTGGAGGCTCTGGTAGCGGGCGATACCGCGGCGGTGGAAGAATTGCTGCGGCTCTGCCGGCGCGGACCCCGGATGGCGACCGTCACGAGCATCGAGGAAGATCTGGCAGATCCGCCGGAGCATTTTGGCTTCCGGCAGTATCCATCGGCCTGAACACCTCGTTCCAGGCAGCGAGCAGCGCGGCGTCGGCCTGTTCCAGGGTGGCGGGAATGCCCAGCGCGTGCAGGCTGGTGACGCCGTGTTCGCTGATGCCGCAGGGGACGATACCGCCATAATGGCTGAGATCGGGCGCGACGTTGAGCGCGACCCCGTGCCAGGAAACCCAGCGCGAGACGCGAACGCCGATAGCGGCGATCTTCGCCTCGGTCGCGGGCGTGTCGGCGACCCAGATGCCGACGCGGCCGGCGCGCCGCTCGCCACGCACGCCGAAGCGGTCCAGCGCGCGGATCAGCCATTCCTCCAGCCCGTGCACGAAGCAGCGCACGTCGCGCGCCGGCACGCGGCCGTGCGGCTCGGTCAGGTCCAGCATGACGTAGGCCACGCGTTGGCCCGGACCATGATAGGTCCACTGGCCGCCACGGCCGGTCGTGTGGGTCGGGAAGCGGCTGGGATCGGTCAGCTGGTCCGGACGCGCCGAGGTTCCAGCCGTATAGAGCGGCGGGTGTTCGACCAGCCAGACCAGTTCGGCGGCGGTGCCGGCACGGATCGCCTCGACGCGCTGCTGCATGCCGGTGACCGCATCGTCATAGGGCGTGAGGCCGGAAGTCGTCTTCCACTCGAGGGGGGACGTGAGCAGTTGGGCGTCCATGTGGGGAAGGTAGGGTGTTGGAACCGCAGATGCACGCGGATGCACGCTGATTGAAGCGTGGCGGGGCATCCGCTATACCCCGCCGCCTGCCCGGGCGGTCGTGGCGGAATGGTAGACGCGCAAGCTTGAGGTGCTTGTGGGGGTAACCCCGTGGAAGTTCGAGTCTTCTCGACCGCATTGCCCGGAACGATCAGCGCAAACCTCAACCTGACCTACGTTTAACCCGCGCAGTACAGCCTCTCCAGTTCACGGCACAGCCCCGCCGTGTCGCATGCGGCGCTGCGTCGCACTTGTTCGCGCAACCCACCGCGCAGCCGCGCCAGGCGCGCCGGCGTGTCAGCAGCGTGCGCCAGGCGGATCGCCGCGTTGATATAGCCCTCGCGATCGTTGCACACCCACTCCGGCAATCCGGCGGCAAGCAGCAATGATCGGCTGGTGCGGCTGGCCCAGCGGTCGCCGTTGAACGTCAGCACCGGGACGCCCTGCCAAAGCGCCTCCGTCGTCGTAGTGCCACCGTTGTACGGGAACGTGTCCAGCGCGACATCGATCCGCGCGTAGGCTTGCAGATACGCATAGTGCTCATCGCCACCCTCGATCAGCACGCGGTCGCCGCCAAGCCGCGCCCGCAGCACGTCGCTGGTCGATGCATCGGCGAACGATGAGTGCTTCACCAGCAGCTGCGCCTTGGCTGACGCAGCGAGAATGCGCGCCCAGGCATCAATCGTCGTATCGGCCAGCTTGTACGCCGAACCGAGGCAGCCAAACGTGATACGCCCATTCGCCAGAAAAGGCGGCGGCGCCACATCGGGCACCGGATAACGCACGTCGAACGCCAGATAGCTGCCAGATACGCGATGGATGCGCTCGCAATAGAACGGCTCCTCCTCCGGCGGCAGCACCGATGCGTCGCCCACCAGCGTGTCGAACGCCGCCAACCCGGTGGTCGCGTACATGTTGAACCAGCCAATCTGACGGCGGGCCGGGCGATACAGGAACAGCGGCAGACGGCGCTGCACCGTGTAGCCGTTCAGATCCACCAGCACGTCGAGGCCGGCCTGGGCAATGCGCTGCGCCAGTTGTTCGTTGGATTGATTGCCGATGCGCCAGACACGGTCCTCGTCATGGTCCCGGTACCCCGATGCCTCACTGGGGTCGTCACCGTCGGACAGCAGATGGATCTCGAAACGGTCGCGGTCGTGCTGATTGATCACGCCAAACACCGGCTTCATCCAGTTGCGCGCGCCGAAGAAGGCAGAGACGTAGCCGACACGCATCTTGCGCGACGTATCGCGCGGCGGCAGCTCGAGCGGCTTTACGTCGCGACTGACACGCGCCACCCAACGCCGGCGCAGCGCGAGCACCGCTGCATTGTCCAGCGCCGGACTGCCTGGCGCGAGGACAGCAAGCGCGTCAAGTGCCGTGGCACTGATCTCCGCATCCGCGCTGTCGGCGGCCTGAAGATAGTGGCGCGTGGCGGCCTCGACCTTGCCGAGTTGGAACAGTGCCTCGGCGAGGTTGCAGCGCGCGCCATCGGCGTCGGGGCGCAGCGTTATGGCACGCGTCAGCGCCTCGGCGGCGGCGCCATAAGCGCGCGCGGTAAGCAGACAGCAGCCAAGGCCGTACCAAGCGCCGAGCGAATTGGCGTCCAGCGCCAGCGTCTGCCGATAGGCATCAGCCGCGTCAGCGAACTGGCGCGCTGCGTGCAGCGATTCCGCGTGGCGCAGAACTTCAACTGGATCGATCGTTGCCACGCCATCGCCTCCCGATCATGCTGTGCGAATGGACGAGGACTTTCGCAAGGCCGCGCTGGAATATCACCGGCTGCCGCACCCGGGGAAGCTGGCGATCGAGCCGACAAAACGCATGGCAACCCAGCGCGACCTGTCGCTGGCCTATTCGCCTGGCGTTGCCGCGGCCTGCGAGGCCATCGTCGCCGACCCCGACAGCGCGCGCGAACTGACCGCGCGCGGCAACCTGGTGGCGGTGATCTCGAACGGCACCGCGGTGCTGGGCCTGGGCAATATCGGCGCGCTGGCCGGCAAGCCGGTGATGGAGGGCAAGGCCGTCCTGTTCAAGAAGTTCGCCGGCATCGACGTGTTCGATATCGAGGTCGACGCGGCAGAGCCGGACCGCTTCTGCGACGTCGTGGCGGCGCTGGAGCCGACATTCGGCGCGATCAATCTCGAGGACATCAAGGCGCCGGAATGCTTCGCCATCGAGGCGGCACTGCGCAAGCGAATGCGCATCCCGGTGTTTCACGACGACCAGCATGGCACCGCTATCACCGTGGCGGCGGCGGTGCGCAATGGATTGGTGCTGCAAGGCAAGGCGCTGACCGATGTGCGGCTGGTCACCTCGGGCGCCGGCGCCGCCGCACTGGCCTGCGTCGATCTGCTGGTGTCGATGGGACTGCGGCCCGAGAACGTGACGCTGACCGACATCGCCGGCGTGGTGCGGCGCGATCGCTCCGGCATGCTGCCGAACATGGCACGCTACGCGCGCCACACCGATGCGCACTCGTTGCGCGAGGTGCTGGGCGGTGCGGACGTGTTCCTCGGTCTGTCCGCGCCAGGCGTGCTGAAGCCGGAATGGCTGTCGCTGCTCGCCGACAGGCCGCTGATCCTGGCGCTGGCCAATCCCGATCCGGAGATCGTGCCTGAACTGGTGAACGCCGCGCGGCCTGATGCCATCGTCGCCACCGGACGCAGCGACTATCCGAACCAGGTCAACAACGTGCTGTGCTTTCCGTTCATCTTCCGCGGTGCGCTGGATGTGTCGGCGACCACGATCAACGAGGAGATGAAGATCGCGGCGGCGGAAGCGATTGCAGCGCTGGCGCGGATGGAGGCATCGGAAGTGGTGGCCGCGGCATATGGCGGTGCCGCGCCGGTGTTCGGACCCGAATACATCATCCCGAAGCCGTTCGATCCTCGGCTGATCCTCGAGATCGCGCCGGCGGTGGCGCGCGCCGCAATGGACAGCGGCGTGGCACGCAAGCCAATAACCGACTTCGGAGCCTATCAGCGCGGCCTGCAGCGCTTCGTGTTCCGCTCCGGCCAGTTGATGGCGCCCGTGTTCGCGGCGGTGAAGCAATCGCCGCAACGTATCGTGTACGGCGAGGGTGAGGACGAACGCGTACTGCGCGCCGCACAGACGCTGGTGGACGAAGGCATCGCCAAGCCAATACTGCTGGGTCGGCGCGCCGTGATCGATCGCAAGATCCACGAGTTGGGATTGCGGCTTGACCTGACCGATGGCGTGCGCGTGCTGGACCCGTCGCAGGATGACGATGTGTTTGGCCCGTTGGTGGCGGACTATCGGCGGCTGGTGGGACGCCGTGGCATTCCGCCGGATGATGCCGCACAGAGCCTGCCGCGGCGCAAAACCGTCGCCGCGGCGATGTTGCTGCACGCGGGGCTGGCAGACGCGGCAGTCTGTGGCGGATCCGCCAACTGGTGGCGGCAGGTGCAGTATGTGTTGCCGATCATTCCGCGCCGCGAGGGCGTGTCGCGTATCTACGGCCTCGGCTGCCTGATCCTGACGCACGGCACGCTGTTCATTTGCGATACGCAGATGGTGGTGGATCCCACCGCCGAGCAGATCGCCGAAATGACAGTGCTGGCCGCCGAAGCGGTGAGCGAGTTCGGCATCACGCCGAAGGCCGCGCTGCTGTCGCACTCCAATTTCGGCGCGAGCGATTCTGAAAGCGCTCGCAAGATGCGTCGCGCGTTGGCGCTGCTGCGCGAGCGCGCGCCGTCACTGGAAGTCGATGGCGAGATGCACGCCGACGCCGCGCTGGTCGCGGCGATCCGCGACAAGGCGGTACCGGACAGCCGGCTCTCCGGCACCGCCAATCTGTTGGTGATGCCTACACTGGATGCGGCGAACATCTCGTTCACGCTGCTGAAGGCGGCATCGGATGGCTTGCCGGTGGGTCCGATGCTGCTGGGAATGAGCAAGCCGATACACGTGCTGGTGCCGAGCGTTACCGCGCGTGGCATCGTCAATCTCAGCGCATTCGCCGCGTTGTGCGCGGGCGCTTCGTCTCCGGCCATCCAGGAGTAGCGCGATGAAACATCGGGTAGCCGGCGAGCCGCATGACTTTCCGCTCCACGGTGAACTCCAGCCCGCAACGACCGCACTGCTGGTCATCGACATGCAGCACGACTTCTGCAGCGAGGGCGGTTACATGCACCGGCTCGGCGCGCCGTTGGCGGGCCTGCGCGCGCCGATACAGCCGATACGCCGGGTGCTCATGGCGGCACGCACCGCCGGCTATCACGTGATCCACACGCGCGAAAGCTACCGCGCGGATCTCGCGGACCTGCAACCCTGGAAGCAAGGTGGCGGCCCGCACGACGCCATCGCCATCGGCGACGCCGGTCCGATGGGCCGCGCGCTCGTCCGCGGCGAGCCGTGCTGGGACATCATCCCCGAGCTTGCGCCCGCGCCCGGCGAGCCAATCATGGACAAGGCCAGCTATGGTGCGTTTGCTACCACGGACATCGATGCGATCCTGCGCGGCAAGGGCGTCCGCAACCTTGTGCTGACCGGCGTCACCACCGATTGCTGCGTCACCTCCTGCCTCAGGGAGGCGTTGGATCGCGGCTATGATTGCCTGGTACTCACCGACTGCGTTGGTTCGTCCAGTCCTGTGCATCACGAGGCCGCGCTGACGCTGATGCGCAAGCACAGCGGCGTGTACCGGTACCACCGCCACCTCGGCGGGCTTCATCGATGCGGTCACAACCGTCTGACCGATCGCCGCGTCACACCGCGCGATTGACCCTGCCAGCGGCACATCCGTATCCTCGCCGGCAAGTAAAACGGGAGGCGTCCATGTTGCGGGCCATCACGCTCTGCTTCGGCCTGTTCGCGCTGCTGGCCGGCGCGCGTGCGCAGGAGACGATAAAGATCGGCATCATACTTCCGTTCTCCGGGCAGTTCGCCGATACCGGCGTGCAACTCGATGACGGCATCAAGTTGTATATGCAGCAGCATGGCGACATGGTCGCCGGCAAGAAGATCGAGGTGATCCGCAAGGATGTCGGCGGCATCGCACCGGAAGTCGCCAAGCGGCTGGCGCAGGAACTCGTGGTCCGCGACAACGTCGATATCCTCGCCGGTTTCGCGCTGACGCCGAACGCGCTGGCAGCAGCCGAGGTGTCAGCGCAGGCCAAGAAGTTCATGGTGGTGATGAATGCCGCCACCTCGATCATCACGACGAAGTCGCCGTACCTGGTACGCACCGCGGTCACGGTGCCGCAGCTCGACGAGCCGTTCGGTGCCTGGGCGGCAAGGAACGGGGTGAAGACCGCCTATACGCTGGTGTCGGATTATGGTCCGGGTCTGGACGCCGAGGCGGCGTTCCAGCGCGGCTTCACCGAGGCCGGCGGCAAGATCGTGGGTTCGGTGCGTACACCGGTGGCGAACCCGGATTTCTCGGCATTCGTGCAGCGCGCGAAGGATGCCAACCCCGACGCGATCTTCATCTTCGTACCAGGCGGCACTCAGCCGGCAGCATTGGGTAAGGCTTTGGCGAGCCGCGGCATCACGCCGCAGAACACCAAGATCCTGGGGCAGGGCGAGATCACCTTCGAGGATGCGTTGAAGAGCATGGGCGACGATGCGCTCGGCGTCATCACGGTCGCCCATTTCGACTACAATCATGATTCGGCGATGAACAAGGAGTTCGTCGCGGCGTACAACAAGGCGTTCGGTCGCAATCCCGATATCTACTCCATCGGCGGCTATGACGGCATGCACCTGATCTATGCCGCGTTGGAGAAGACCGGCGGCAAGGCCGATGCCGAGGACCTGATCAAGGCCGCCAAAGGAATGGCATGGGAAAGCCCGCGCGGACAGATTTCGATCGATCCCGATACGCGCGACATCGTGCAGAATGTATATATACGTAAGGTCGAGAAGGTGGACGGGCGGCTGGTCAATGTCGAGTTCGACAAGGTCGCCGCGGTCAAGGATCCGGTAAAGGCGCGCATGCCGAAGTGAGGTCGGCGGTGCCTCCTCAGCAGCAAGATTGATGCTGGCGCCGGCCGTCGGGGTGCTGTTCGACGGGTTCGCCTACGGCATGCTGCTGTTCCTGCTGTCGGTGGGCCTGTCGGTGACGCTGGGGATGATGAACTTCGTCAACCTGGCGCATGGCAGTTTCGCCATGCTCGGCGCCTATGTCACCGTGACATTGATGGGTTTCGGTTGGCCTTTCCTCGCGACGCTGCCCTGTGCATTCCTGATTGCGGCGGTGGTCAGCGTTGCGTTCGAGCGGTCATTGTTCCGGCGGCTGTATCGTGCGAGCGATCTGCAGCAGGTGCTGCTCACGCTTGGCGTTGTATTTATCTCGATCGCGGCGGCGGCGTGGTTCTATGGCACGATGCAGCAGCCGATACGGCTGCCGCCCTGGTTGCGCGGCTACGCGATGCTGGCCGGGATACATTTCAGCTATTATCGGCTGTTCCTGATCGCGCTCGCAATTGCGGTTACCGTGCTGCTGGTTGGCGCGCTGGAGCACACGCGCTTCGGTGCGCAGGTGCGGGCGGCTGTCGATAACCAGCGGATGGCGCAGGGGCTCGGTATCAACGTTGATGGCGTGTTTGCCGTGACGTTCGCTCTGGGCAGCGGACTGGCCGGGCTCGGCGGGGCATTGGCCATCGATATTGTCGGGCTCGATCCGAATTTCGCGCTCAGCTACCTGATCTACGTGCTGATCGTGGTGGCGGTTGGTGGGCTCGGATCGATCCGCGGCTCGCTGCTGGCGGCCATTGTGCTGGGTGTGACCGATGCCGCTGGCAAGTACTATGTCCCCACCCTGGGGGCGTTCCTGATCTACCTGGTGATGGTCAGCCTGTTGCTGTGGCGGCCGCAGGGTTTGTTCGGCCGCAGTTAGTTAAATTCACCTATTGAGATGCATATAATAACACACCATATCGCCGCGGGAGTACTGGAGCCGCGTAGGCGATGGCGAATTCCAACACACGCAGTCCACGCAGTCAGCATATGGACGAGGTGCACGCGCTGGGTCATCCGGACTCGGCGCCGCCGCAAACCGGCTGGGGCAAGCCCGGCGTGGCCGCGATCGGCGGTGCCCGTGCCACGGTCCTGCCACCGCCAACGACCTCCCCGCCCAATGCACCGGCAGCGCCGGGACTGGCCCAAGGCACCGGCAGCAACCTGCTCGTGACCTGGGTCGCTCCTGGGGTCGATGGTACCCACAGCGCGGCCACGGCGTTCGGCGTGCGATGGAGCCCGTCGGCCGCCAATACGTGGACCACGATCGCCGGCGTCAGCAGCCCATACAACCTGTCCGGACTGCCGGCTGGAACAGCGATCGACGTGCAGATACAGGCGTCGAACAGCGCCGGCGTCAGCCCGTGGTCGGGCAGCAGGACACTGACCACGGCCAGCACCGGTCCATACGCGCCGAATGCGCCATCGATCAGCAGCGTTGCCGCACCGCCGGATGGCAGTAACAGCAAGCTCGTTGTCGTCTGGAGCGCGCCGGCCGTCGATGGCACGCATGGTGCGGCAACAGGCTACAACCTGCGCACCAGTCCGCACGGTGCCAACACCTGGACAACAGTTTCGGCGGTCAGCAGTCCTTACACAGTGACCGGACAGTCAGGCGGCGCGTCGATCGATGTGCAGGTGCAGGCGACCAACGCCGCCGCGAGCCCGAGCGCGTGGTCCGCCACCATCGCCGCCACGACCTGGGGTGCCACTGTGACGCCTGGTGGGTGGCAGCCCGCCGCTACCCAGGTGCACGGCACCAGCGTGGCACCGAATGGCGGCGTGCAGATGTTCGCAGTACCCGCGCCGACATCGGTGACCAGCGCGTCGTTCGCCTGGTCGAGCAGCAATACGGTGGTCCCAACTTCGGGGCTTATCTCGGCCCCATCGGACGGCCAGACCAACGGTTGGGGGAATTGGTTCAATGCGCCGGCGACAGCTGGAACTTACTATCTTTGGTCACTTGCGCAGGGCGCGGGCGGCACCATCGGCGCGCTGGTCGGCAGCGTGATCACGGTTACCTAGCGCGCGCGGCCTACCTGCGCCTGCACCTAGTATCGGAGCAGCGCCGGGAGTACGGTCCAGGCCGAGGGCAAGGAACGGACTTGGCCGGTGACAGTGCCGGATCCACATCGGCATCTCGCCGGCAAACAGCGCTGGCACCTGATCGAGTTCGCCTTCTGGCTGGCGACGCTGCTGCCGTTCGTGCTGGTGCCGACATACCTGACGCTGGCGAGCCAGATCGCCATCACTGCGATCTTCGCGGTCTCGCTCGATCTGATCATGGGTTATGCCGGCCTGGTCTCGCTCGGGCACGCAGCCTATTTCGGCTTCGGTGCCTACGCTGCGGGGTTGATTGCCAAGGCTGGATGGGGCGAACCATTGTCCGGATTGCTGATCGCCGGCGCGGCGGCCGGTGTGTTCGGCTGGTTGACGGCGTTCGTCGTCACGCGTGTGCGCCATCTTGCCCTGATCATGATCACCCTCGGCATCGGCCTGTTGTTGTATGAGCTGGCGAACCGCGAGGACTGGTTGACCGGCGGCAACGATGGCCTGCAAGGCGTCGATATGTGGCCGCTGGTCGGGCGGTTCGAGTTCGACCTGTATGGCTACACCGCCTATGCCTATGCGCTCGCGGTGCTGCTGCTGGTGGTGCTGGCGGCGCGGCGCCTGGTGCATTCGCCGTTCGGCCTGTCGCTGCGGGCAATCCGCGAGAACGAACGTCGCATGCCGGCAATCGGCGCCCCGAGCCGTGCGCGGTTGCGGGCGATCTATACAATCGCAGCTACGATCGCGGGGATCGCCGGCGGATTGCTGGCACAGACCACACAGTTCGTCTCGCTGGGCTCGCTGAGCTTCGAGCGATCGGCCGAGCTTGTCACCATTCTGGTCATCGGTGGCACCGGGCGCCTGTATGGCGGCATAATCGGCGCCGTCATCTACATGGTGGCGCGCGACAGGCTGTCAGGGATGAATCCGCAGTACTGGTATTTCTGGATCGGACTGATGCTGATCGGCGTCGTGCTGTTCCTGCCAAGTGGCGTGCTGGGCGGGTTGGCCTGGGTACAAGAAAGGTATTTGAAACCGCTGATGCACGCTGATGCACGCTGATCATAGGTTTCCAATCGGAGACAACTGCGTGCATTTGCGTGCATCAGCGGTTCCATATTTCTTATGACTTCGTCTGCGCTGCGTACCATCGGCCTGCATAAAAGCTTTGGCTCTCTTGTCGTCGCGCAGGATGTCTCTATCGAACTACCGCAAGGCGCGCGCTATGCCCTGATCGGACCGAATGGCGCGGGCAAGACGACGCTGATCAATTTGATCACCGGCGTATTGGACCCTGACTCCGGGCATGTATTGCTGGGTGACGAGAACATCACCGCATTGGCACCCGATCGCCGCGTCAAGCGCGGACTGGTCCGCACCTTCCAGATCAACACACTGTTTCCCGATCTCGAGCCGCTGGAAGCGGTGACGCTGGCGGTATGCGAGCGCAAAAGCTTGGCCGCCAACTGGTGGCGAGGGCTCGGCGCCTTCCGCGCGGAGATCGACGAGGCTTACGCCATCCTCGAGTCGCTGCGGCTTGGCGTGGTGTGCCAACGGCGCACGCGCGAGCTGGCCTATGGCCAGCAGCGATTGCTTGAGATCGCTCTGGCGCTGGCAACCAAGCCGAAGGTGTTGCTGCTCGATGAACCCGCGGCCGGCGTACCGCGGCAGGATAGCAGGGAGTTGTTCGACGCGATCGCCGATCTGCCGGGCGATATCAGCGTGCTGTTCATCGAGCACGACATGGAACTGGTGTTTCGCTTTGCCAGCCGCGTCATCGTCATGGTTGGTGGCCGCTTGCTGCTGGAGGGAACGCCGGCGGAGATCGCCGCCGACGCGCAAGTGCGTGAAGTGTACCTGGGACGCAGCCGGCATGGCTGAGCCGCTGTTGGCACTGGACGAAGTGCGCGCCGGCTATGGTGAATCCATCGTGCTCGATGGCGTGTCGATGGCGGTTGCGGACGGCGGCAGCCTTGCCGTGCTCGGGCGCAACGGTGTCGGCAAATCGACCTTGCTGCTGACGATAATGGGATTTACCCGGCTGGCCGCGGGCAGCCTGCGCTGGCGCGGCCGCGACATCGCTCGCGTCTCGCCGTTTCGACGGGCGCGATTGGGCATTGGCTGGTGCGCGCAGGAGCGTGAGACCTTCCCGTCGTTGACGGTGGAGGAGAATCTGACGGTCGCTGCCCGCACCGGACGATGGGACCTGCCGGCAGTGTATCGGCTGTTTCCGCGGCTGGCCGAGCGGCGCCGCCACATGGGCAACCACCTGTCAGGCGGCGAGCAGCAGATGCTGGCGATCGCGCGGGCGCTGGCAACCAATCCGGCACTGTTGCTGCTGGACGAACCGTTGGAAGGGTTGGCGCCCATCATCGTCGAGGAACTCGCCGCGGCGATCGGCCGCATGACCTCCGAGCAGGGGACAGCCGTCATCCTGGTGGAGCAGCACATCGATGTCGCTCTGTCATTGACGCGCGAGGCGGTGGTGATCGAGCGTGGTACAATTGCGCTGCGGGCCTCGTCGCAGGCGCTGATGGCCGATCAGGCCAGCCTGAACCGGTTGATCGGGTTGAGCCTGCCGGCATGATCCTCTCGCGTTGGCGCGATCGCACGCTGTAGGCTGACAGCATGTTGTGGCTGGTCCTCGGCGGGCTGACGCTGTTCCTGTTCCTCGGCGGGCTGCGCGCGTTCGAGCGGGCGTCGGTTACCACCATCAAGTCGTTGTTTGCCTGGATGGCGGCGCTGGGTGGCATCAGCCTGGCGCTGCTGCTGATCCTGACTGGCCGCGAGGGCATCGCGCTCGGCGCGCTGGCGATGTTCGGGCCGCTGATCTGGCAGCGGTGGCAGGCGTATCGGATGGGGCAGGGGAGCCGGCCGAACCAGCGGCAGCAATCCGGCAGTGCGAACAACCAGCCGCCGCCGCGGCGTGGCTCCGGCATGACGCCGGACGAGGCGTATCAGGTGCTGGGACTGCACCCCGGCGCGAGCGAGGCAGAGATCCGCGCCGCACACCATCGATTGATGCGCACGGCACACCCCGACAGCGGGGGCTCGGATTGGCTCGCAACCCGCGTCAATCAGGCGCGCGACGTGCTGCTCCGGCAAGGCAAGCGAACTGGATGACGCGCCGCTCGGCAACGTGATAAGAGCCTCGTGGGGTTGACGCCACATTTCCGCCTACCGGCCATGGTCGCTGCCGCTGACTTACCGGGACCACCAGGGAGATCATTCGTGATCAAGCCATTGCGCAAGGCCGTTCTACCGGTCGCGGGCCTCGGCACGCGATTCTTGCCCGCCACCAAGGCGACCGCCAAGGAGATGTTGCCGGTAGTGGACAAGCCGCTGATCCAGTACGCGATCGAGGAGGCGCGGGCCGCCGGCATCGAGCAGTTCTGCATGGTCACCGGCCGCGGCAAGACCGCCTTGGTGGAACATTTCGACATCGCGTTTGAACTCGAGGCCACGCTGCGCGAACGTGGCAAGACCGATGCGTTGGAACAGTTGCATGGTGCACAGGTAGAGCCGGGATCGCTGGTGACGGTGCGCCAGCAGGTGCCGCACGGACTTGGCCATGCGATTTGGTGCGCGCGCGCATTCATCGGTGACGATCCGTTCGCTGTCATGCTGCCGGACGACTTGGTGCTGGCGGACACGCCGTGCCTGCGTCAGTTGGCGGACGCGTATCGTGACACCGGCGGCAATGTCGTCGCGGTGACAGAGGTGCCGCGCGAACAGACCAACCGGTATGGCATCCTGCGTGTCGGCAAGGATGACGGGCGCCTGGTGGAAGTGACGGGACTGGTGGAGAAGCCGGCGCCCAAGGATGCGCCATCCAATCTCTCGATCATCGGGCGCTATGTGCTGATGCCCGAGGTGATCGAACACCTGGCGCGCATGGAGCGCGGTGCCGGCGGCGAGGTGCAGTTGACCGATGGCATGGCGAAACTCATCGGCACGCAACCGTTCCACGGCTTGCGTTACGAAGGCCAGCGTTTCGACTGCGGCGACAAGATCGGCTTCCTTGAAGCGCAGATCGCTTATGCGCTGAAGCGGCCGGACATGGCGGACGCGGTGCAACGCTTCCTGCGGCGCTATGTCGATACCGGGGACTTCGCGGTCCGCGCCGTCGCGCGCGAGACGGTGTGATCATGAGCTGGACGCACACGTTTCATCCGACCACGCTGCGCGAGTACGACATCCGCGGCACGGTAGGCCGTACGCTGTCGGATGCCGACGCCTTCGCCATCGGCCGCTGCTTCGGCTCAACCGTCGCGCGGAAGGGCGGACGCACAGTGTCGGTGGGCTACGATGGCCGGCTGTCCAGCCCGGAATTGGAGCGCGCGCTGGTCAAGGGACTCAGCGCCAGCGGGATCGAGGCAGTGTGCATGGGGCGTGGCCCCACGCCGATGCTGTACTACACCGCGACCAAGCTGAAGACTGACGGCGCCATCATGGTGACGGGCAGCCACAATCCACCCGACTACAACGGCTTCAAGATGGTGCTGTTCGGCAAGCCGTTCTTCGGCAAGGACATCCTTGCATTGGGCGCGCAGTCTGCAGCAGGCGACGTGGTGGACGAATCGTCTGGTTCAGAGCGCTCGGTCGATATCGCCGGGGACTATGTCGCGCGGGTGCTCGCCGACTGGGATGGCGGCGATCGCATGCTGAAGGTGGTGTGGGACAACGGCAATGGCGCTGCGGGCGAGGTGTTGGAACGGCTGGTCGCCGGCCTGCCGGGCGAGCACACCGTGCTGAACGGCGAGATCGATGGCCGCTTCCCGGCGCATCATCCAGATCCGACGGTGCCGGCCAATCTACAGCAGTTGATCGCGGAAGTCGGTGCACGCAAGGCGGATATCGGCATCGCGCTGGATGGCGACGCCGACCGCATCGGGCTGGTGGATGACAAGGGTCGTATCCTGTTTGGCGATCAGCTGCTGATCCTGCTGGCGCGCGACGTGCTGCGCGAACATCCGGGCGCCACGATCATCGCCGACGTGAAGGCGAGCCAGGTGTTGTTCGACGAAATCTCGCGCGCCGGCGGCTCTCCGCTGATGTGGCGTACCGGGCATTCGCTGATCAAGGCGAAGATGGCGGAGACCGGTGCGCCTCTGGCCGGCGAGATGTCCGGGCACACGTTCTTTGCCGATCGCTGGTACGGGTTCGACGATGCGCTGTATGCCGGTGTACGCATGCTCGGCGTACTGGCACGGATGGATACCAGGCTTTCAGCCGCACGCGATGCGTTGCCGCAGGTGATCAATACGCCCGAGGTGCGTTTCGACTGCGACGACACCCGCAAGTTCAAGGTGATCGAGGAAGTGGCGGCGCGGCTGCGTGACGCCGGCGCGAAGGTGTCGGAGATCGATGGCGTGCGGGTACAGACCGACGAGGGATGGTGGCTGCTGCGCGCCTCGAACACGCAGGCCGTTCTCGTGGCGCGCGCCGAGGCTACGACTGAGGCTGGACTGGAGCGGCTGAAGCAGGCGCTGGTGCAGCAGTTGGAACAGTCGGGACTGCCAGCGCCCGATTTCTCCGGCAGCCACGCGGGCCATTAGCAGGCCGAATGGTATAAAGTGTCATTGCGAGGAGCAGAGCGACGAAGCAATCCAGGTCCTTGAGAGCTTCGATACCTGCTGACTAACGACCGCGCTGCCGTGGATCCAGCACCAGGCTAAGCCGATCCCCCACCAGGTTCACCGCCATCACTGTCACGAACAGCGCCAACCCCGGAAATATCATCGTCCACGGCGCGTACCGCACATATTCGCGACCGGCATTCAGCATCGCTCCCCATTCCGGTGTTGGCGGCTGCGCGCCGAGCCCGAGAAATGACAGTGTCGCGGTGAACAGCACCGCGCTGCCCAGATCGAGCGTGGTCAGCACGATCAGTATCGGCGCGAGATTGGGCAGCAGATGCCGCAGCACGATGCGCGCATGACCCGAGCCAACCGCGCGTGCTGCTTCGACGAAGTCCCGGGCCGCAAGTGAAAGAGTGGCGCTGCGGGTGATACGCGCGAAGCGGGGGATACCGGAGATGCCGACGGCAAGCGCCGCATTCCACAATCCGACGCCAAGCACGGCGACGATAAGGATCGCCAGGATGATCGGCGGGAAACACAGCAAGGCGTCGATCAGGCGTGCGCCGATCGCGTCGGTCTTGCCGCCGGCATAGGCGATGACAACACCGAGCAACGCGCCGAATATCAGGCTGATCGCCACTGTGGAAATTCCCATGGCCAGCGAGAAGCGCGCCCCGTACATCACGCGGCTCAGGATATCGCGGCCAAACAGATCGCAGCCGAACCAGTGCTCCGGCGACATCGGCGCGAGCCGGCGGCATATGCTGGTCGCGTTCCAATCATAGGGCGCGAACAGCGGCGCTAGCGCTGCAAGCGCCAGCACCGCGACCAGCACCACAGCACCAACAGCCGCACCAGGCGCACCGAGCAGACGTGCGACGCTTCTCATGCCTCCACCCGCGGGTCGATGATCGAGTAGGCGATGTCGATCGCCAGGTTGATCAGGACATAAGCAGCGGTGGTCAGCACCACGACGCCTTGCACGACTGGGAAATCCTTTTCGAGCACAGCCTGCACCAGCAGGCGGCCGATGCCGGGCCGTGCGAACACGGTCTCCGTCACCACCGCGCCGCCAATCAGCAACGCGAACTGGATACCGAGCAGCGTCAGCGGCGGTATGAGCGCGTTGCGCATCGCGTGTTTGGCGATGACGCGCGTGACGGTCAGACCCTTGGCGTAGGCGGTACGGATATAGTCCTGCGCCATCACCTCGATGATGCTGTTGCGGATCAGCCGCGCGAGGCCGCCGGCGATGAACAGGCCGAGCGTGATGCTGGGCAGGATCAGGGCATCGAAGCCGGTGCCGAGTACCGGCAGCCAGCCGAGTTCGGTGGCGAACACCTGGATCAGGATCATGCCGATCCAGAAGCTGGGCAGCGACAGGCCGGCCAACGCGAGCGTCATGCAGATGGTGTCGGTCCAGCCATTGGGCTTGATGCCGGCGATGATGCCCAGGATGCCACCCATCAGCACGCCGACCACGAAGCCACCGACGGCAAGTTGCAATGTGAAGGGGAATTCTGCGGCGATCAGCGATGTCACCGGCTGGCGGCTGCGGAAGCTGTCGCCGAAATCGCCGCGCAAGGCATTCCCGAGGAAGCTCACGTATTGCACCGTCAGCGGCCGGTCGACCCCAAGCTTGATGCGTGCGGCGTCGATCGCCGCGTCGCTTATCGGCGTGCCCTGCAGCATCAGCAGCACTGGATCGCCCGGCGCCAGCCGTATCGCGCCGAACACCACCGTCCAGGTGATGAACAGCGTCAGAATGGCGCCGAGCAAACGTGAGAGGAATCGCTGCATGGACCGATGTTCCCACGCCATGCCACAGTGACGCTACCGAGGGTCAAGGGGAGAGCGGAATGAGCGCACGTGTGTCACGTCGGGCGGTGGTTGCCGGCATGCTCGCCGCACCTATGATCGCGCGCGGCGCTTCGGCTCAATCGGATGCGCTGACGGTGACATGGGGCGAGGACGATGTGGCGCCGCGAACCTATGACCCCCGCGTGACCAGTTCCCGCCACGAGTATCAGGTGATCGCGCAGGTGTTCGACACGCTTATCGCCAGCGATGGCTCGAACAAGTTGTGGCCGGGACTGGCGACAGCGTGGGATGTCGCGCCGGATGGCAAGAGCGTGACGCTGAAGCTGCGCAGCGACGTCGGCTTCCACGACGGCACGCCGTTCGATGCCGATGCGGTGAAGTTCACCTTCGATACGATCGCCGACCCGAAGACTGCCAGTGAAGGCGCGGTGACGCAGCTTGGTCCATATGCCGGCTGCGATGTGATCGATCCGCAAACCGTGCGGGTCAACTATTCGCAACCGTTCGGCGCGGCGGTGGCGAGCTATGCCGAGGGTACTTTGGCGCCCGTCTCACCCGCAGCGGTGAAGAAGCTGGGCAACCAGGGTTTTGCGCGCGCGCCGGTGGGAGCGGGGCCGTTCCGTTTCGTCTCCTGGGAAGAAGGGCGCCAGGTGATCATGGAGCGCTTCGACAAGTACAACTGGGCGCCCGCGTACAACAAGCACACCGGGCCTTCCGCCGTGCAGCGCATCGTGCATCGGCTCATCGGCGATGCCTCGACGCGCGTCGCCGCGCTGGGATCGGGCGAGATCGATATTTCTGATGCGACGCCGATACTCGACATGAAGCGGCTTGGCGAGACCAAGGGCTACGGCACCATGATCGGCAACGCCTCCGGTATTCCGTTCGGGCTGGAGCTGAATGGCAGCAAGGGGATCTTCTCCGATGTCCGCGTGCGCCGCGCATTGGCGATGGCGGTGGACCGCAAGGCGCTGTCGGAGAACCTGTTCTTCGGCCTGATCGATCCGGCGTATGGCGCGCTGTCCAAAGGCACGCCGGGATACTGGGCCGGCTGCGAGGACATGTACAAGCCGGATGTGAAAGCCGCCGCCGCGTTGCTCGAGGAAGCCGGCTGGAAGATGGGGCCGAACGGCGTGCGAATGAAGGACGGGCAGCCGCTCAGCGGCTTTTATGGTGCGCCACCGCCGCTGGAACCGGATACGGCGGTGGAGATCCAGGGTGTCGCCAAGCGCGTCGGCTTCGACCTGAAGGTCGAGACGATTACCTTCGCGCGCAATCAGCAGCTTGTATTCGACAACGCCTTCGATGCGCTGCCGGTGCGCTGGATCCAGGCGGATCCGATGTGCCTCGAGAATCTGTTCGCCAGCGTCAACATCCCAAGTGCCGGCCGCTACAAGTATAACTGGATGCAGTTGAAGGATGCGAAGCTGGACGCCCTGTTCGCCGAAGGCCGCTCGGTGACCGATCAGGCTAAGCGCGATGGGGTCTATGCCGAGGCGCAGAAGATCATCATGGACAGCGCGCTGTGGTTCCCGGTGCACAATCAGGTGCAGACGGTGGCCTATCGATCGGCGAAGCAAGGCTATCGCTATGCACGCGCCGATTGGATCGTGCTCTTCTATGGCGTGACGAAAGCCTGACGGTTCGTTCCCGACCGAAGTGTTGTCTGCTGATTGAAGGAGCGGGATCGCTTACGTCTTGCCTGTGTTCAACAGGAGGACGAGATGCAGACACAGAAAATCACCAGCGGCCTTGCGGTGACCGCGTTGTGGGAAGCGCGCGATGGTGAGGCGGATACCGTTGCCGGCATCCTGGCACGCTTCGTGCCGCAGGCGCAGCAGGAAGCCGGCGTGAAGCTGTTCCTGGTGCATCGCGCGATGGAGAACCCGGCGCAGTTCCTGTTCTACGAACTGTTCGATGACGCGGCGGCGTTCGAGGCGCATCAGCAGACGCAGCACTTCAAGACGTTGATCGTGGGCGAGGGCGTGCCTCGTCTGAAGCGGCGCGAGCGCACCCAGTATCAGGTACTCGCGTGATCACCTGCTGCATTCGCTATACGTTGGATCCGCACAAGGTCGCGGAGTTCGAGCGGTATGCGAAGACGTGGCCGCCGATCATCGCGCGCTGCGGTGGTGCGTTGGTTGGGTACTTTCTGCCAAAGGAAGGACCGAACAACTTCGCTTTGGCTCTGATTGAGTTCGAAAGCCTCGCGGCCTACGAGCGTTATCGCGAGGCGCTGCGGGCTGATCCCGAGGCACGCGCGAATTTCGAGCACGCGATGCAGACACAGTGCATCCAGGTCGAGGATCGCTGCTTCCTTCGGCGCGCATAAGCGCCTTTCGTCTCTCCCTCTCCCTTGCGGGAGGGGCAGGGGACGGGAGATCAGCCTTTGTCCACGCCCCAGAACACCGGCGCGGAACCCTTCAGCATGCCGGTCACATTCGATCGCCACGCCGCCTGCGGCAGGTACTGTCCGAGCGGGATCGTTGGGACGTAATCGAACGCCGCCGCCTGGAACGCGGCCTCCTGCTTGTGACGTTCGGCATCGTCTGGCGCATCGATCCAAAACTCGTACGCCGTTTCGAGTTTCGGGTCGTCGGGCCAACCAAACCACGCCTTCGGCCCATTGCTGCGCAATGTGTTCGCCAGCATTGGATCGACATACTCCGGACCCGGCGCACCGGCGGGAAAGATCGACCACCCGCCCTTGTCCACCGTCTCCTTGCTGGTGCGGCGTTGCACGACCGTGCCCCAATCGACCATCTGCTCGTCGATGTTCAACCCGACCTTGCGGAACGAGTCGGCCACTACTGTGATGAAAGCATTGTAGATAAGCTGATCGGTCGGATGCAGCAGGACGATGCGCTCGCCGCCATAGCCGGCTTTGTCGAGCATCGCCTTCACCTCTGCCGTGCTCCAGCGCTTCTTGCGGAACTCCATGCCGGCGTCGTTGGCGGCTGGGGCATCCGGCAGGAAATACCCCATCGGCGCGCGCCAACCGGATGGATCCTCGCCCATTGCGGCGATCATCGCTTCACGTGGATCAACCGCTGCCATCATCGCCTTGCGCACCCCGACATTGCTGGTCGGTGCATCCAGGCTGTTTGGCCGCAGGATCGCCACCGTTCCGTAGATGTCGAGCAATCCCGTTGTCACGCCGGATGCGCGTTTCAGCGAGGGGATCAGGTCCGGCGACGGCAGCTCGAGCCAATCGACTTCGCCCGACATCATCGCGTTCGCCGCGGTCGCGGGATCGGGGACAATGCGCCACTCCACGCGATCGAGCAGTACCTTGTGGCCGCCGGAATTGTACGACGCGGGTTCCTGCCGCGGCACATATTTGTCGAACCGCGCGAACGCGGCGCGGCTGCCCGAGACGGTTTCGTCCGGCAGATAGCGGAACGGCCCGCAGCCGACGATGTCGGTCAGCTGCTTGAACGGATCGGTGGCAGCGAGCCGCGCGGGCACGATCACCGGCTGCGGCTGCACCTTCGAGAGAAAATGCGCCAGCAGCGGAAACGGCTTCTTCAACCGCCAGACCAGCGTGCGATCATCCGGTGACTCGATCGCATCGACGCGTGCATTGATCGTCTCGCTGACCGCGTCGCGTTTCAGCCAGCGTTGCAGCGAGGCAATGCAATCGCGCGCCAGTACCGGTGTGCCATCGTGGAACAGCAGACCCTCGCGCAGCTTCATCGTCCATCGCTTGCCGTCGTCGTCGATGGTGTGGCCTTCGACCATCAGCGGTTTTGGATTGAATGCCTGGTCCCGCCCGTACAGCGTCTCGTACACCATCAGCGCGAAATTGCGCGTGACAGTGGCCGTGGTCCACACCGGATCAAGGCTCGTCAGATTGGCTTGCGGCACAAAGATCAGTGTCTTCGTGCCGGCGCCGATGGCCGGGCGTGCCAATGGTAATGCGGCTGCTGCCGCGGCAGCCATGAAGCTGCGTCTTTTCATGTTTTGATTTCCTCCCTAAAGCGGATGGGCTACTCCGCCGCCTTGGCCGCCCCGGTCACCCGCGTGCGTGTCCGCAACGTGACAAATTCCTCCGCCGCGGTCGGATGGATGCCGATGGTGCGATCGAAGTCCGCCTTCGTCGCACCCATCACGATCGCGATCGCGAGCCCCTGCAAGATCTCCGGTGCGTCCTCGCCGAGCATGTGCGCGCCGACAACTTTCTGGCTCGCCTGGTCCACCACCAGTTTCAGCATGCTCTTGCGCGAGCGACCGGTGAGCGTGTGTCGCATCGGCGTGAACTTGCTGACATAGACGTCGACCGGACCATGCTCGGCTGCCTGTTCCTCGCTGAGGCCGCAGGTCCCGATGGGCGGTGTGGAGAACACCGCTGTCGGCACATTATGCAGCGAGATGCTGCGCGGGTTCTTGCCGAACAACGAGTTAGCAAGTGCGTGACCCTCGGCGGTGGCAACCGGTGTCAGGTTCAGCCGATCGGTGACGTCGCCCATGGCATAGACGTGCGGCTGGTTGGTGCGCAGATGCTGGTCCACCAGCACAGCTCCTGCGTCATTGCTTCGCACACCGGCGTTATCGAGACCGAGCGAGCTGGTGGCCGGTGCGCGGCCAGTGGCAAAGAACACCAGATCTGTGTGCAGCGTCTTGCCTTCAATGGTCAGTGTGCGTTCATTGCCATGCGCTTCGATTTTTTGCGGATGGCTGGAGTGATGCAGCGCGATCCCCTGCGTGGTGAGTGCTTCGGCCAGTGACTCGCGCAGGTCCATGTCGAAGCCGCGCAGCGGCAAGGGCTGACGGTACACCAGATCGACATGCGAGCCGAGCGCGGCAAAAATGCCGGCGAACTCGACCGCGATATAGCCGGAGCCGATGATCGCCACGCGCTTCGGCATGTGCGGCAGATAAAACGCATCATCGGAAATAATGCCGAGTTCGGCGCCGGGTATCGGCAGGCGCAGCGGATGACCGCCGGTGGCGATTACGATGTTCTTGGCGGTGATGCGCTTGCCGCCGACATCCAGCGTGTGCGGATCAATGAAGCTGGCGTGGCTCTCAAAGATCTTGGCGCCGGCGTTGTCGAGCAGGCGCTTGTATATACCGTTGAGCCGGCCGATCTCCCGGTCCTTGGCGGCGATCAGCTTGTTCCAGTCATGCGGGCCCTTCTTGATGGTCCAGCCGAAGCCGGCGGAATCCTCGGCCCAGGCACCGTATTCGCCTGCCTGCACCAGCAGCTTCTTCGGCACACAGCCAACATTGACGCAGGTGCCGCCCCAAAAGCGTTCCTCGGCAACCCCGACGCGCGCGCCATGCCCCGCCGCGATGCGCGCGCAGCGAACGCCGGCCGAACCGCCACCAATGACGAAGAGGTCGAAATCCATTCTTGAGCATCCCTCGCGGCTATGATCAGTGTGGGACAGCGGGAAGGGGCGGGCAACTGTAACCGGCCCCCTGGCGCGGTCCCGCCGGGCAACCTAGCATCCAGACAAGTAAACAATCAGGAGGAACGGCTGGTGCTGCTCAAGCGTCTGCTATTGGCTGTTGTCACAGCGATGACGTGTGTTACCGTCGCTTACGCGCAGAACCCGATCACCATCGGTTTCGGCATGGCGCTCACCGGCGGCCTGGCGCCGAACGGCAAGGCGGCGCTGCTCGCCATGCAGATCTGGGAGTCAGACATCAATGCCAAGGGCGGTTTGCTTGGGCGCCCCGTGAAGCTGGTTTATTACGACGACCAATCAAACCCCGCGACCATCCCCGGCCTCTACACCAAGCTGCTCGACGTCGATAAGGTCGATCTCGTGGTCAGCGGCTATGCGACCAACATGATCGCCCCGGCGATGCCGGTCATCATGCAGCACGACCGCACCTTCCTGAGCCTGCTCGGCCTCGCGGCGAATACCGAGTTCCACTATCCGAAATATTTCTCGTTCACTCCCACGGGCGGGCCACATCCCAAGCAAAGTTTTGCCGCGGGCTTCTTCGCCATCGCCATGGCGCAGAATCCCAAGCCGCAGACGCTGGCCATCGTCGGTGCCGACGCCGAGTTTCCGCACAACGCGATGGACGGGGCGCGTGAACTTGCCAAGCAGGACGGGCTGAAAATCGTCTACGACAAGACCTACCCGCCATCCACCACCGACTACACGCCGATCGTGCGCGCGATCCAGGCAACCAATCCCGATCTGGTGCTGGTATGCTCCTATCCGCCCGATACCGTTGGCATCATCCGTGCCGCGAGCGAGGTCGGGCTGAAGGCCAAGCTGTTCGGCGGCGGCATGGTCGGTCTGCAAAGCACCGCCATCAAGGCGCAGCTCGGTCCACTGCTGAATGGTATCGTCGATTACGATTTCTGGCTGCCCTGGTCGGCGCTTGCCTCGGACGAGGCCAAGGCATTTCTCAGCCAGTACCAGGCAAAGGCCGGATCCGCCGGGGTCGATGCACTCGGCTATTACCTGCCGCCTTTCGCTTACGGCTACATGCAGGTGCTGCAGCAGGCGGTCGAAGGCACCAAGAGCCTCGATCAGAACAAGCTGGCCGACTATCTGCGCTCGCACACCTTCAAGACCGTGGTCGGCGACGTGAAGTTCGGACCCGACGGCGAGTGGGCCGAAGCGCGCGTCATGGAAGTGCAGTTCCAGAACCTGAAGAACAATGACCCAGCGCAGTTCAAGGACCCAACCACCGAGGTGATCCTCTGGCCGCCGCAACTCAAGACCGGCGACCTGGAGTACCCCTACGCCAAGCAATAGCGATCAACAGCCGCGAAGCACACGAAGAACTGTTTGCGTTTTTCGCGTGCTTTGCGGTTCCTATTCCCTAATGCCGGAAGTGCCGCATCCCGGTGAATACCATCGCCATGCCGGCGGCATCGGCCGCGGCAATCACCTCTTTGTCGCGCACTGACCCACCCGGCTGGATAACGGCCGTCGCACCAGCGGCGACCGCCGCTTCCAGCCCGTCGGCGAACGGAAAGAACGCGTCCGACGCCACCACGCTGCCAGCCATCAATGTTGGGTTCTTCGCAGCACCAATCCGCGCGCTATCGACGCGGCTCGGTTGGCCCGCACCTATCCCCACCGTCGCGCGATCCTTCGCATAAACGATCGCGTTCGACTTCACGTGCTTGCACACCTTGAACGCGAACAGCAGATCGGCGATTTCCGCGTCACTTGGCGCGCGCTGCGTCACCACTTTCAACTGCTGCCGCGTCACCATGCCGTTGTCTCGCGTCTGCACCAGGAAGCCGCCGGCGACGCTGCGGAACGTCAGGCCGCTGTCAGCCGCATCCGGCACGCCGCCGGTCAGCAGCAGCCGCAGATTCTTCTTCCGCGCCAGCACCGCTTTTGCCGCATCATCTGCATCCGGTGCGATGATCACCTCGGTCATGATCGAGGCGATCTTCTCCGCCGACGCCCCATCCAGTGCGCGGTTCACCGCCACAATGCCGCCGAACGCCGAGACCGGATCGCAACGCAATGCAAGCTCCCAGGCGTCCGCCAGCGTCGCCGCACTCGCCACGCCGCATGGGTTCGCGTGTTTGATGATCGCCACCGTCGGCACGTCGAATTCCGCGACGCATTCGAACGCCGCGTCGGTGTCGTTCAGGTTGTTGTAGGACAGTTCCTTGCCCTGCAGCTGCACCGCGCTTGCCACCCCGGGGCGCGGGCCATTGACATAGAATGCCGCCGACTGGTGCGGATTTTCGCCATAGCGCAGCGTCTGCCGCAGGGTGCCCGCCAGCGTCATCCGCTGCGGAAAGCCGCCGTCGCGCGCGAACCACGCCGCGATTGCCGCATCGTATGCCGCGGTGCGCGCATACGCCGCTCCCGCGAGGCGCCGCCGCAGCACCAGCGTGGTGCCGCCATGCCGCGCGATCTCATCCAGCACTTCAGCGTACTGCTCGGGCTCGGTCAGCACGGCGACGAAGTCATGATTCTTCGCCGCCGCGCGGATCAGTGCCGGTCCGCCGATATCGATGTTCTCGACGCACTCGTCAGCCACAGCGCCGCGCGCCACTGTCGCCTCGAACGGATACAGATTGACCGCCACCAGATCGATCGGCTCGATGCCATGCTGCTGCATCTGCGCGATGTGCTCGGCGACATCGCGGCGGCCCAGGATGCCGCCATGGATTTGCGGCACCAGCGTCTTCACCCGCCCGTCCAGGATTTCCGGAAAGCCGCTGTAGTCCGACACCTCGGTCACCGGCACGCCGGCCTCGCGCAGCGTCCGCGCCGAACCGCCGGTGGACAGGATGCGCGCGCCCTGCGCCGCCAGCGCCTGCGCGAACGGGACCAAGCCTGATTTGTCGGAAACCGAGATCAGCGCGCTGCGGATCGGGACCATGTCTGCCATGGCGCCCCCATAAACCGCACCCCCGGCTCGCTCAAGCAGCCGCGTCGGGTTCCGGCACCACAGGCTTTGCTCTAGCATGCCGCAACGGGCCGTCGGGGGTGGGGTATGTCGAACAATTTCAAGTATGTAGTGCTACTGGCGACGGCTGCCGTCATAGCCGCTCCCGGCCTTGCCCAGGCCGAGAAGTTCAAGTGCGGCAAGGTCGGCGGTGACTTTACCTACGGGCTGGAGGCGAACGTTGCCGGGCTGGACCAGCACTCGAGCGGCGCCGCGTCGGTGCGTGACATCGCGATGAACACCTACGAAACCCTGGTGACGCGCGACGACAATATGAAGCCGATGCTGCAGCTTGCGGAAGCTGTGCAGGTCAGCCCCGACAGCAAGGTCTATACCTTCAAGCTGCGCGAGGGCGTGCATTTCCATAACGGCAAGCTGTTCACCTCGGCCGATGCCCGCGCCTCGTTCGAACGCTATGCGCGCGTCGGCATCGATCGGTCGATACTGACGCCGGTGGACCACTACGAGACGCCGGATCCCAGCACCTTTGTCATCGCGATGAAGGATCCGCGCCCCGTCTTCCTCGAGGCGGTGTCGTCGATCACCGTCCCTATCGTCATCATCCCGGAAGAGAACAAGGACGTGCCGCCGCAGCAGTTGCCATCAGTTGGCACCGGCCCCTGGCAGCTCGATCAGTTCGTCGCAGGCAGCTTCGTGAAGCTGAAGCGCTTCGAAGGCTATACCCCCGACGCGCGTTATGACGACGTATCCGGTTTCGGTGGCTACAAGGTTGCCTGCCTGAATACCGTCACGTTCCGCATGGTGCCCGAGCCCGGCGCACGTGTCGCGGGCCTCGAAACCGGCGAACTGCAGGGAGTGCAGGACGTGCCGACGATAGCGCAGAAGCGGATCGCCGCGAACAAGGACATCAAGCTGCTCAAGCTCGACCATTTCTGGCTCAATGTTTTCCATCCCAACTGGTCGGCGCCGTGGACCAATAACATCAAGTTCCGCCAGGCCTGCCTCGCGGCGCTCGATTTCGACGAGATCATGGAGGCGGCGAGTGACGGCGACTACAAGCCCAACCCGTCATACCAGTATCCAGGTACCAGCTATTACTCCGAGAACGGCAAGGAGCTGCTGAACCAGCACAACGCCGATAAAGCCAAGGCGCTGCTGAAGGAGGCCGGTTATAACGGCGAGAAGATCACGCTGCTGACCAACAAGGACTACCCGAGCCTGTACAACTCGGCGCTGGTCATGTCGCAGCAATTGAAGTCGGTGGGGATCAACGCCGAACTGCTGGTGCTGGACTGGCCCACGGCGTTGCAGAAGGCGATGAACGGCACGCCGGACTGGAACTTCTTCTTCACCGGCTGGATCACCTACGTCGCTGTCGGCGGCGTGCAAACCCTGCGGCCGATGGCCGAACCCAACCCGGCCTATACGCCACCCGGCGGCAAGACCGATCCGGAATTCATGAAACAGTTCGAGATTGTGGCCAACGGCCCGTCGCTGGAGGGCCGCCAGGCAGCATTTGCGCTAGCGCAAAAAATCGCGTTCGAGGACGTGATGGTGATACCGATGGGCGTGATGCCGAAGGTGCAGGCAGTGCGCGCCAACGTCGAGCACTATGTGCCATTCTATAATCCCCGCATGTATAATGTGTGGGTGAAGGACTGAGGAGAAAGCCGAATGCAGGATCGCGCCGCCTGGACCGGGGCAACCATCGACTATCGTACCGACGGTCTGCACACCCTGTCCGCGCCCGAGGTCGAGGAGATCGACGCCGCGCTGCGCCATCTGCACAGCCTGGGTGATCTCGACTTTCCTGCGATCACCGCCGAGCGGTTTCCCCTGCCGACGCTGGGCGGCTTCTTCCGCGGACTGCGCGACGAGCTGCGCTTCGGGCGCGGCTTCTTGTTGCTGCGAGGCATCCCGCGCGCGCGGTACTCCACCGACGACATGGCCCGAATCTACTTCGGCCTCGGCGCGCATGTCGGTGCGCCGCTGCCGCAGTCCTGGCAGGGCGAACTGCTCGGCCACGTCATTGACGTGAGCGACATCGAGCCGGGTGCGCGCGGCTACCACGCCGGCGGCGCACAGCGGTTCCATACGGACTCCTGCGACGTGGTGGCATTGATGTGCCTGCAGGCGGCGAAGTCAGGCGGTGCCAGCCGCATCTGCAGCTCCATCGCGATTCATCGCCGGCTGGAGCGCGAGCGGCCCGACCTGCTGAAGTTGCTGTATGATGGCTATACCTTCCGCCGCCGCGAGGTCGATGCCGAACATGGCAGTGGTGTTCTGGTGCGTCGCGTCTCGATCTTCACCCGCAACGGCGACGAGATAACCGTGTATCTGTCCGGCGATTATCCGAACCGCGCGGTCGCCGCGGGCGATGCGGTGATGACGCCGCTGCAGCGCGAGGCACTGGACGAAGTGCAGCGGATTGCCTCCGAGGTCTATCTCGACATGAGCATCGGCGAAGGGGACATCCAGTTCCTCAACAACCGGCTGTTGCTGCACGGCCGCACCGGCTACGAAGACTTTCCGGACATGGCGCGCCGGCGGCATCTATTGCGGCTATGGCTCAAAGTGCCTGGCTGGCCCGCATGGCCCGCCGATCAGGCGATGCATACCGCGGAGGATCACCCGCTGTGGCGGCGCCAACGTACGCCCTACATGGAAGTCCCGTCGCGCTACCTGGCAGAGATCACCACCAAGCATGCTGAAATGGTGCATTGACGCTCGTTGCGGAAAAATAACTCGACGGTAATCATCTCTGTAGTCATATAAAAGCCATATAGCTGGCCTGTTAACGCCTCCCGCGCCGAACAGGGCAACAAACAGACTATCTTTGTCCGGGTATCCATGAGTCACACTGAAGCGCGGGTCATTGTCCCGGCAGCGCCTGCCACACGCTCCGTCGCCGCCGTTATCAGTCTGTTACTGTTGCTCGGCGTAACCGCCTTCGTGCTGTACACCACGCTGCGCTCGCCATTGAAGGACGACATTGCCTGGTTGCTGTATGTCGCCCGCCGCTGGCTGGCCGGGCGCGAGCTCTATGTCGATGTCATCGAGGTCAATCCACCGCTCATCGTGTGGATTTCAGCCATACCGATTCAGCTCGCCAATCTACTGAACGTCGATTCACAGTACACCGCCATTCCGTTCTTCGTCGCAACGGTGCTCGGGTTTGCCTGGTGGACCACCTGCCTTCTGCAAGGCAGCGGTAAGCTGTTCGAGGATCGGCTGCCGGTATTCGCCACGATTGCCATTGTGCTGCTGGTGGTGCCGGGTTCGGATCTGGGCCAGCGCGAACATCTGCTTGCCGCCGCCATACTGCCGTATCTCGTGTTGTTTGCGCGTGCGCTCGACGGGCGTCACACCGCACAGCGCGACGCCCTGATCGCCGGCGTCTTGGCCGGCCTCGGTTGTGCGCTGAAGCCGCGCTACGCAGCGGTGTTCGTCGTGTTCGAAGGCGTGGCGCTGTTCTATGGGTTGCGCCCGTTCCGCACCAAGTCGATTGCCGCCGTCGCCTCTATGCTCGTGTATGCGGCTGTCATCGCGATTTTCTGCCCGGCCTATATGCGCCGCGCCGTGCCTCTTGCCCTCGCTCTGTACGGCAGCACAGACGTCACGCTCTGGCATCTCATCGGCGACAGTGTCCGCCTGCTGTTCGGCCAGGCCGTCGCCCTTGTCCTGTGGTGGTATCGCCGCCGCCGGATGCCGGAAGCCAACCTCATGCTAACGCTGGTTGTCTTCTCGTTCGTCAGCACGCTGATCTGCTTCGCTGACGGCAAGGACTGGTTCTACCATCGTCTGCCGGCCACCATCGCGACCATCCTCGCCCTGCTGCTCTGGGGCGCCTCCGCGGTCACGCATCATCGGTCCTTCGGCCGCATGCGCCATTTGCCCAGCATCCTCGCCGGGCTTGCCTTGGTTGCCTTCATGATTGCCGCGTTTCAGCGCCTGCAGCCGCAGGCAGCGCTCGCGGTCGAGCCCGAGCAGTCAACCGTCATCAAGCTTGAAGAGCTGATCCGGCAACAGAAGGCGCACACCTACATCGCTTTCTCGGAATGGATCGCGCTCGGCTTCCCGGTGGTGAACACCACTGGCGTTGCCTGGGCCTCGCGGTTCGATTCGATGTGGGCATTGCGTGGGGAGATCTGGCGCGCCCGCTTCGACCCGAATGCCGAGAAGGAATGGCCGATCACCCATTGGGTCGCGCACGACTTCATCGTCGGCTGTCCCGACCTTGCTGTGGTCGATACCCGCGAGGGCGTGCCCAACTACATCGGCATCCTGGGCACCTCCGACCGCGCGTTCGCCCGCGCCTGGTCGCGCTACCGCCGGATTGCCGCGTTCGATGGCCTTGTCGTCTATCGACGCGCAACCGCCGGATGCATCGATCCTTCCGTCCCCGAAGGACCTGAAGCGCCGTCCTGATTGCCCAGGTTGCCCGGCACCCTCTTCTGTGCCAATGCTCAAATCAGGTGATTTGATCGGCAGGGTCGATGATACCGCTGCCAAGCCCACAGCAGCTTCGCTATCTCACCGCGCTGGCGGAGACCCGCCATTTCGGGCGCGCCGCGGCCATCTGCGCGGTCACCCAATCCACCCTGTCCGCCGGCATCCTGACCTTGGAACGCCAACTCGACGCTGCCATCCTCGACCGTAGCGCGGGCAAGCATGTGGTGTTCACGCCGCTGGGCCTCGAGCTGGTCTCGCGTGCCGGCTCAGCGCTCGCCTCTCTGCAGGCCGTCACCGAAGCCGCCGCCGCTGCCCGCGCACCGATGAGCGGACCGCTGCGGCTCGGTGTCATTCCGACGATTGGCCCGTTTCTGCTGCCCAGGCTCATGCCCGTGCTGCGCGCGAGCTTTCCTCGCTTGCGTCTCTACCTGCGCGAGGACACCACCGCGCGCCTGGTCGAACGCCTCGCCGCCAGCCGGCTGGACGTGCTGCTCCTGGCACTGCCCTGCGATTGCGGTGGCGCCGACCTCCAGCCGGTGGCGCACGACGAGTTCCTGGTGGCGCTGCCGAACGGCCACCGCCTTGCCGCGCAGGAACGCATCCCGGTCGCAGCCCTCGGTAGCGAGCGCTTGCTGCTGCTGGAGGATGGCCACTGTCTGCGCGAGCAGGCGCTCTCGGTCTGCGGCCTGCTTGCCAGCGACCGCGAGGGCCAGGATGGTTTCGCTGCCACCAGCCTGCACACGTTGGTGCAGATGGTCGCCGGTGGCCTGGGTGTGACCTTGCTGCCGCGCCTGGCGGTCGCCGCCGGCGTCACCGATGGGACCGGCATCGAACTGCGCCCGCTCGCGACCCCGGACGCCTGGCGCACGCTCGGCCTCGCCTGGCGTCCCAATGCGCCGCGCGCATCGGAATACCGTGCCCTGGTGTCGCTGCTGTCGGAGACCTGCCGCGAAGCGCTGGCTTCACCCGATCGGCCAGTGGGTGCAAAGTGACCGCATGACAGACAGCCCTTACCTGTTCCGTGCCGCCGACCATCCGCTGCATGCCGCCAGCGAGCGCCTGAAGGTGCGTGAGGCAATGTCCGGCTTCGGCATCGCATTACGCTATCAGGAGCGAGCGCCTGATCCGCCCGGCGCGCCGCCGCCGGCCTGGTGCGAAACCGGGCACTCGATCTTCATCCTGTCGGGCCGTATCCGCTACAGCTTCGACGACCACACGGTTGAAGCCGGCCCGGGCGACATGCTGCACATTCCCGCCGGCCCCGCGCATCGGCACAAGCCCAGCGTCATCGGCGATGAGGTCGTGCGCTACGTCCTCACCGAGTTCGGCTGACCGCTCAACCTATCGTCAATCGTTTTGCCGCAGTCTGGCGCACGGAGGTGTGGCCCGGATGCTGCTGGACAGGTTGCGCGCCCTGCTGCGCCGCCGCGCGCCGCCGGCGGATACCCCGAACGCGACCGCCGCTCTGTCACTGCTCGTCCCGGAGACCGAGCTGCAGGAAGACGATGATCCGACTTGGCCGAGCGCGCGGATAGCATTGGCCGAGGCGCTCTGGGGCCAAGGATTTGTCTTCCCCGGCGGCCGCGAAGAGACATTGCGATTGGCGGCACCGCTTGGATTATCGGCTGCCTCCAGCCTGCTCTTGCTCGGCGCCGGCAGTGGTGGTCCGGCCCGCACCATCGCGGCTGAGCTTGGTGGCTGGGTCACCGGATACGAAGCCAACGCAAGGCTGGTCGCGCTGGCCGGCGAACAGAACCAGCGCGGGGGACTGGGACGCCGCGCCCAGGTCGAGACCTGGAACCCAACCGCGCCAGATTTCGCGGCACACTACTTCCACCATGCCGTCGCAATCGAGGCGATAGGCGGCGGTGAGCCCGCGTCTGTCCTTGCCGCGGTTGCGGGGGCGCTCAAGAGTGGCGGTCAATTTGCCCTGGAAGAGATGGTGGCCGATCGTCTCCTCGATCCTGCGGAACCAATGGTCGCCCATTGGCTCCGTCTGCAGCGCGGGCCCGCGGGCACCCCGGCCGAACTGACGATAACCGGCAAGCTCAAGCAACTCGGCTTCGACGTGCCGGTGGTCGAGGATATGTCGCGCCGGCACATTCATTACGTGATCAAAGGCTGGCGCTCGGCTGTAGGTGCCATGCAGAACGCTCATCCAACCCTGCGCCAGGTCGCCCTGCTGGTGCAGGAAGCCGAGTTCTGGCTGGCCCGCATCCGCATGATGCGCGCGGGCCGCCTGCGCCTGGTCCGCTGGCACGCGATCAGCCGCACATAACTTGACATGGCACAGGGCGGCGCTTATCCAGCGCGCCTCTTAATGAGGCGCATAGATGAGAAGTCCGCAACAGCCTGAAGGCCGCAAAGGCACGCGACAAGAACTGTCGCGTGGTTCGCCGTCGCGGCCGCGTCTATGTGATCAACAAAAAGAACCCACGGATGAAGGCCCGCCAGGGCTGATCCGCACGGCCGCCGGCTAGAACCGGCCAGCCCGGAACGGTTCCAGGTCGATCGGCGCCGGCCGTCCCGCCACCAGATCCGCAATCACCTTCCCTGTGTATGGGCCGCCGGTCATGCCGACATGGCCGTGCCCGAACGCATAGAACACGTCGCGCGATCGCTTCGAGGGGCCCAGCACCGGCAATGAGTTCGGGCAGGCTGGGACGATGCCCCATCCACACCGTGTAGCGCTCTTCTGGGTACTCACTCGCCAGGCCCGGATACAGCTTCGCTGACTGCTGCAGCAGAATGCGCGCCCGGCGCCAGTCGGGTGCCGCTTCCAGTCCTGCAAGTTCCACCGTACCGGCCAGGCGCAGCCCGCCCGCCATCGGCGTGGCGACGAATTTGCCATCCGCGTCCGAAGTCGGGACCCGCGGCATCACCTCCGGTGCGCGCAGCATGGCATGGTAACCACGCTCGGTCTCCAATGGGACCGTATCGCCAAGTTCGGCCGCCAACACCTTGGAATGCGCTCCGGCCGCAAGCACCGCCGCATCGGCTGGAATATCGCCCTCCGGCGTGCGCACCGCGCGCAGCTTGCCGCCATCGATGGAAAATCCGATCGCCCGGCGGCGCAGCAGCGCACCACCATCGCGCTGCACTGCCTCGGCCAGCGCCGCCACCAGCCCTCCCGGATCCAGACAGTGGCCATTGTCCGGCACCAGCTTGCCGCGTGTGTAGTCGCGCGACAGATTGGGATCGAACTGCCGCAACTCGTCGGTATTCAGCTCTTCCCACCGCGTGCCGTTGCGCCGCCTGATCTCCCAGGCAGAGACGTCGCCGTCCCACGACGCCTTTGAGCGATATGCGATCAGGATCCCGTTGCGCGCCACCAGATCCTCGGCACCGGCGTTGCGCGCCAGCGTCAATACCGATTCCAGGCACGGGCCCAGTATCGTCTTCAGCGCGCGCGCCTGCGCTTCGATACGCGCCGGTGAACCGGCACGGATCAGCCGGATCAGCCATGGCATCAGCGTCGGCAGGTAGCTCCAGCGGATGCGCAATGGACCCAACGGATCAGTCAGGTATTTCGGCACCTGCTTCCACGTGTCGGGTGTCGCGACCGGTACCACCGACGATGGATTGAAGCAGCCCGCATTGCCGAATGAGGCACCTTGTCCGGGCGCTTGCGGATCAATCACCACAACGTCGTGGCCATCGCGTTGCAGCCAGCTTGCGGTGGCCATGCCCACCATGCCCGCGCCGATAACCGCAACCTTCTTCTTTTCGGCCATGTCACCTCGGTTGTCGTATCGCAGCCCCGGGGATTATCGTGGCTCGCAACAACCGCAGCAAGGTTCGTCGCCATGATCCCACCGAAGGACAAGCTCAACATCTGCTTCGCCCATCCGGCGTATCAGCTGAAGGCGACGTTCGATGCGCTGAATACCGACATCGCCAACTTCGAAGTGCGCGGCCGCGAGACGATGGATCGGCGTGTCAAAGAGGCCGATGTTCTGGTGCTCTCCGGCATGTGGCACAACGGCCTGATTGAGCTTGGCAGCAAGCTGCGCTTCATCCAGTCCGTCGGCTCCGGCACCGATCAGTTCGACAAGGCGGCATTGGCGGCGAAGAACATCCGTCTGGCGAGCGCCGCCGGCGTGAACGCGCGTGCCGTGGCGGAACATGCGATTTCGCTCATTCTCGCTCTGGCCCGTCGTCTGCCCGAAGCGCGCGACAACCAGGCGCGACGCTTCTGGCGCGGCATGATCGGCGATCTGACACAACGCGAGGATGAACTCGCCGGCAAGACCGTGCTGATCATCGGGCTTGGCCGTATCGGCGGGCGGCTGGCGCAAATCTGCAAGGCGTTCGACATGAACGTCATCGGCTTCCGCCGTGATCCGGCCGGCGGCCGCGGTGCTGCCGAACTCCGTGCACACGTTGATCGAGCTGCATGCGCATCTGCCGAAGGCCGACTTCGTCGTGCTCACCTGCCCGCTGGTGCCGGAAACCCGCGGCGTCATCGGCGCACGCGAACTCGGCCTGATGCCGCCGCTGTCGTACCTGGTGAATGTCGGCCGCGGACCTTGCGTTGTCGAAACCGCGCTGGTCGAAGCGCTGAAGAGCGGGCGCATCGCCGGTGCCGCGCTCGACTGCACCGATCCAGAGCCATCCGAGCAGGATTCGCCTCTGTGGACGATGGACAACGTGTTCATCACCCCGCACACCGGTGGCGAGACGCGCAAATACGAAGCCAACGTGATCGAGATACTCGAGGAGAATCTTGGCCGCCTGTGGCGTGGCGAAACCACGCTCCGCAATCAGGTGGTCTAGGCAAACACCCGCACGTTCCCGCGCATCCCGCGAACCCTCTGCCTTACCGGGAGTTACCCGGAACGAGATCAGAGCAAGGCCGCGTCGATGCTGGAAGTGCCCCTCGACCTTCAGCCAATGGAGGCCATGCCGGTCGGCCAATTGCCGAGTGGCAGTGGCTGGCTGTTCGAGCCGAAGTACGATGGCTTCCGTTGCCTGCTGTTCCGCGATGGCGATGCGGTGCATCTGCAATCGCGCCGGCAACGCCCCATGGGACGCTATTTCCCGGAAATCATCGAAGCCGCGGGAACGCTGCCGCTGTCGCGTTTCGTGATCGATGGCGAGCTGATCATTCCCGGCCAACCGTTCGACACCCTGCAACTTCGGCTTCATCCGGCCGCATCGCGCGTTCAGCGCTTGTCTCGTGAGCATCCGGCACAGATCATTGTCTTCGATCTGCTGGCGGATGCCCGTGGGCATTCATTGCTGGAGCGCCCATTCGGCGATCGACGGCAGGCGCTCGAGAAAGCTTTCGAGAGGTTTGGCAAATCGCCCACTTTCGTGATGTCGAAGGCAACAACGTCGATTGCGACAGCACGAGGCTGGTTGAAGCGTTTGCGCCATGGACTGGACGGCGTCGTCGCAAAGCAGCTTGGCCTGGCTTACCAGCCTGGTGAGCGCGCAATGCAGAAATTCAAGCTTTGGAAGACAGTCGATTGTGTCGTGGGTGGTATCTACTTCAAGCGCGGCACGCAGTCGGTCGAATATCTGCTGATGGGCCTGTATGACGATGCGGGACGGCTGAATTACGTTGGCCGATGCGGGTTCGGTGAAAGCGGCAGCGAAATCGCCGCGCTGGTTCAGCCGCTCATCGGCGGCAGCGGTTTCACCGGAAAACTGCCGGGCGGCAAGAGCCGATGGGGCGGCAGTGAGCGCAAGGCCATACCGCTGGAGCCTCGCCTCGTCGCGGAGGTCAGCGCCGATTACATCGAAAACGGGCGGTTCAGGCATGGATCGCGGTTGATCCGGTGGCGCGATGACAAGGCACCACGTGACTGCACGATGGACCAGATCGCATAGCGGCTTGCCATGCCGCGGACGCCGGACCATTTTTCTCCCATGATCCGTCAACCGGAGCCCAAGGCCGGCATTCTGGCTCGCCGCGATGCCATCGTTGCGGCTCTCAGTGCATTGCTGCCTGCCGAAGCGGTGATCGCCGATGAGCTGCGGCTGAGACCGTATGAAACCGACGGCCTGCCGGCCTATCGCCAGCTTCCGCTCGCCGTCGTGCTGCCCGGCACCACCGAGCAGGTCGCCGCGGTGATGCGCTATTGCCATGCCGAAGGCATTCGCGTGGTGCCGCGCGGCGCTGGCACGTCGCTGTCCGGTGGTGCACTGCCGATGCAGGATGCCGTGGTGATTGGGTTGATGCGGATGAACCGCATCCTCGACATCGACTACGCCGATCGCTGCGCCACGGTGCAGGCCGGCGTCACCAATATCGGCATCACCAATGCGGTGCAGGGCAGGGGCTTCTTCTATGCCCCTGATCCATCCAGCCAGCTCGCCTGCATGATCGGCGGCAACGTCAGCATGAATTCCGGTGGTGCGCATTGCCTGAAATACGGCGTCACCGCGAACAATCTGCTCGGGTTGAAAATCGTCACCGTCGAAGGCGAGATCCTCGACATCGGTGGCGCGCATCTCGATGCCGCGGGCTATGACTGGCTGGGGTTGTTGACCGGCAGCGAGGGGCAGTTGGCGCTGGTCACCGAAGTGACCGTGCGTATTCTGCGCTCGCCGGAAGGTGCGCGAGCGATGCTCGCTGCCTTCCGCTCGAATGAGATCGCTGGTGCCTGTGTCGATGCGATCATCTCCTCCGGCATCATACCCGTCGCACTGGAATTCATGGATCGGCCGGCGATCCACGCCTGCGAGGCGTTCGCGCACGCCGGCTATCCGCTCGACGCCGAGGCGTTGCTGATCATCGAGGTGGAAGGCAGCACCGAGGAACAGGACGATTTGCTCGCTCGCCTCCGTGCCATCTGCGAGCAGCATGAGCCGATGAGCCTGAAGGTCTCGCAATCGCCGGAAGAATCGCTGGCGATCTGGAAAGGCCGCAAAGGCGCGTTCGGCGCGGTCGGACGCATCAGTCCCGACTATATCTGCATGGACGGCGTCATACCGACATCGCGTCTGCCCGACGTGCTGCGCCGCATCGGCGAGATGTCCGAACAATATGGATTAAAGGTCGCCAACATCTTCCACGCCGGCGACGGCAACCTGCATCCGTTGATCATGTTCGACGCCAACGATCCGGTGAGCTTCCACAAGGCGGAAGAGTTTGGCGCGGACATCCTGAAGCTGTGCGTCGAAGTCGGCGGCTGCTTGACGGGCGAGCACGGTGTGGGCGTGGAAAAGCGCGAACTCATGTCCGTGCAGTTCAATGCGATCGAGCTTGAGCAGCAGCGGCGGATCAAGCAGGCATTCGATCCGGGCTGGCTGCTGAACGCGAACAAGGTGTTTCCGCTCGGCGCCGCGGAAGCGCACTGACAATTCGAGCGGCGCATGGCTGAGCTGCTGGTTCCCGCTGATGAAAATGCCGTCGCTGCTGCGGTTGTCGCAGCGGCCGCTGCGCGCGAACCATTGCTGGTGCGCGGCAACGGCACCAAGTTGGGCATGCTGCGTCCGATGCAGGCGGCGCGCTCTTTGTCCACAGCCGGGCTCACCGGCATCACGCTCTATTCACCGAACGAACTGGTCATTTCCGCCCGAGCCGGCACGCCGCTCACCGAGATCGAGGCAGCGCTCGCGGAGAACAGTCAGCACATCATCGCCGAACCACACAATTGCGCGGGGCAAACGCTCGGCGGCGCGGTCGCTGCCAATGTCTCCGGTCCACGCCGCATCGCCTGGGGTGCGATGCGCGATCATGTCCTGGGAATGCGGGCGGTCAACGGACGCGGCGAGGTGATCCACTCCGGCGGCCGCGTGTTGAAGAACGTCACCGGGCTCGATCTCTGCAAGCTGCTCGCCGGCAGCCATGGCACGCTCGGCGTGATCACCGAAATTACCCTGAAGGTGCTGCCCGCGCCGGAAGCCACCGGCAGTGTGGTGTTGCCAGGACTCGACGTGGTCAACGGCATCGCGGCGTTGTCGGCGGCACTCGGCTCGCCGTTCAGCGTCTCCGCCGCCTGTTGGTTGCCGGCCGAAGCAGCAGCTCGAATCCCCGAACTTGCGCGCTTCGGCAGTTCCATCGCATTGGCCCGTATCGAGGACTTCGAGAAGTCGGTGGTGTATCGCACCGCGCGGCTGCAGGACGGCCTGGCACATACCAACTCTGCCATTCTCGACGACGCAACGTCGCGCGGTGTGTGGCGAGCGATCAACGAGCGGGTACCGCTGCCGCTGATGGATGGCGAAGCGTTATGGCGTGTCTCGGTGCGTCCATCCGCTGGCCCAGCCGTGCTGCAAACACTTGCGCATCGCTGCGGCGCGCGCGGCTATCTCGATTGGGGCGGTGGTCTGGTCTGGATCGCCGCACCGGCGAGCACCATCGCGCACACCGCGGTCGAGGCGGCCACGCGGGCCGCTGGTGGCGTCTGGATGCTGATGCAGGCGCCGGAACCGCTGCGTGCCGCGGTCAACGTCGTGCCGCCCGAACCCGAGCCGCTCGCCCGTATTACCCGGCGAGTCAAGGCGGCGCTCGATCCGCTGGCCATTCTCAACCCCGGTCGGATCTACGCCGGCTTGTAGGCATAAATGCACATACCCATCAGCGTCATCCTGCCGTTCTTCGTTCTCAGCTTCATCCTGCTGGCGTTCCAATATTACCGCATCAGCCCCGATCGGCGCATCCTCAACCTCCAGTTCGGCATGATGCTCGGCTCGCTTGTTCTGCTGCTGGCGCTCGTCGGCTATCCGCAATGGTCGCTGTTCTTCCTGCCGCTCGGTTTGCTCTGGTTCGGGGCGACGCTCGCATTGATGCGCACCCTGCCGCCGCCGAGACATTGACCGATGCAGACCAATTTCACCGCCGAGCAATTGCGCGATCCGGAAACCTCATCCTCCAATCAGGTGCTGCGGACCTGCGTGCATTGCGGCATATGCACGGCGACCTGTCCCACCTTCCTGCTGCTCGGCGACGAACTGGATAGCCCGCGCGGCCGTATCTACCTGATCAAGGACATGCTGGAGACCAACCGTCCGGCCACCGTGAATGTGGTGCGTCACATCGACCGCTGTCTGTCGTGTCTGGCCTGCATGACGACATGTCCCTCCGGTGTGCACTACATGCACCTGGTCGATCATGCGCGCACCTACATCGAGCGCACCTACCGCCGGCCCTGGGACGAACGGCTGCTTCGCGCGCTGCTCGGCAAGGTGCTGCCGCATCCGCTGCGATTTCGGATCGCACTGCTGGGCGCGCAATTGGCGCGGCCGTTTGCGCGATTGCTGCCCGCTTCCGGGCGCTTGACCCAACGCCTGCGCGCGATGCTGGACCTCGCACCCGCTGCCGTCCCACCGCCCAGTCCGACCGCGACAACCGGTGTGCATCCGGCGCAGGGCAAACGCCGCGCACGCGTGGCGCTGCTGGCGGGCTGTGCCCAGCAGGTGCTGGCACCGTCGATCAACGAGGCAACCATCCGCCTGTTGCAGCGCATGGGCGTCGAGGTGCTGGTGCCGCCCGATGCCGGCTGCTGCGGCGCGCTGACGCACCACATGGGGCAGCATGCGACCGCGCTTGCCAGCGCGCGCGCCAACATCGATGCGTGGTCGCGCGAAATCGAAGACCAGGGCCTCGACGCCATCGTGGTCAACGCATCCGGTTGCGGCACCATGGTGAAGGATTACGGCTTTCTGTTCCGTACCGAGCGGGAACCCTGGCGCAGTCAGGCCGCGAAGATCGCTTCGCTCGCCTGCGACATCAGCGAACTGCTGGCAAGGCTCGGCTACGCGCCGGTGCGCGACGCGCCACCCATGACGATTGCCTACCATTCCGCCTGCAGCCTGCAGCATGGGCAGCAGATCACCGCGCAGCCCAAGCAGCTGTTGCAGCGGGCTGGCTTTACCGTGGTCGAGCCGGCGGAAGCGCATATCTGCTGCGGCTCCGCCGGCACCTACAACATGCTGCAACCGGACCTCGCCGCACAGCTACGTGAACGCAAGCTGACCAATCTGCGGGCCACCAATGCTGATATCATCGCGGCCGGAAACATCGGCTGCATCACGCAACTCAGCGGCGACACCGTGCCTGTCGTGCATACCGTCGAGTTGCTGGATTGGATGGCCGGCGGCCCGCGTCCCGCTGCGTTGGGAGTGACCGAATGATGCGAGCGATGCTTCTGCCGATACTGCTACTGACGGCTTCGCCGGCTCTGGCGCAGAACGCCGGCGGCACGGCGGCGGAAAAGCACGCCGCGCTGGACCGGCTGCTCGCCGCGTTGAAAGCCGCACCGAACGAGCAGGTCGCCGCGCCGCTCGAGATGCAGATCAGGGAACTCTGGGCCAACGCCGGCACGCCCGCGGTGACCTTGCTCATGACCCGCGGCCTGCGTGAATTGAAGGCCTCGGCCAACAAGGACGCCATCGAGGATTTCAGCGACGCGGTCACGCTCGATCCGAATATGGCCGAGGCGTATCATCAGCGCGCCATCGCACGCTTCGCCGATGGCGACACTCTTGGTGCGGTTGCCGACATCCAGGAGACGCTGCAGCACGAACCGCGCAACTTCGCCGCATTCCAGACGCTCAGCAAAATCGCCGCGGCGCAGAAGAACTGGAAAGGCGCCTACGAGGCCTGGCAGAAGGTCATGGAGATCGACCCCAAGACGCCCGGTGGCGAAGAACGCCTGAAGGACCTGCGCCGCCGCGCTTTGGGTGAAGAAACCTAGTGCTGTTCACCGGTGCTAGATCATTATCGGACCGAGTGGCGCAGAGCCGGGGCTGAGAAATCTCGGTCGAATGCGTCGCCCCGAGAGCTTTCGCAGACCACGCTAGCTCCAGGCCGTTGCGCGTAGGTGCGCCACCATGACATCGGACGGAGGTTTGCGGCGACGGAAGCCGTAATCTATCGCAGCGTCAGGAGGCACTTCTGACAACGCTGCCGCGATTCCTATCCGCCGGCGAGGCGCGGGAGCAGGAAGATCGCGGCGTCCTTCGGAAGTTCCTTGGACCAGGTGTCGCGATAAATCACCCCATCGATGGAGACCGCGATGCCACGCTCGATGAAGGGCCCGAGCGCGGGATACTGCTCCGCCAGATTGCGGAACAGCTCCCCGATGTCTTTAGCTTCGATGTCGAGCTTCTCCTTGCCTCCGACGGCCGCGCCGAGCGCTCCCCATAGTGTCACCTCGACCATCAGCGGGCCCGGTCAGCCTCCAGCGCCGCCAGGATGCGCGGTGGCGACATGGGAATATGCGTCATGCGAACGCCCACCGCATTCGACACGGCGTTCGCAGTTGCTGCCAGCGGCGGCACGATCGATGTTTCGCCGACGCCGCGCACCCCATAGGGATGATTCGGGTTGGGGATCTCGAGAATCTGCGTACCGATCATCGGCAGGTCCGAGCAAACCGGGACGCGGTAGTCGAGGAAGCCGGGATTCTGGAGACGTCCGTCCTCACCGTAGACGTACTCCTCGTTGAGCGCCCACCCTATGCCCTGCGCGGCTCCGCCTTGGTACTGCCCTTCCACATAGGCGGGATGCACCGCCTTTCCCGCGTCCTGCACGACCGTATAGCGCAGTATCTTCGTGGCGCCGGTATCCGGATCCACTTCGACGTCGCAGATGTGGGTGGCAAACGACACGCCGGCACCGTCGGCGACCAGCTCGCTGTGGCCGGCGACCGGTCCGCCCGTATTAGCGGCCTTCGCCGCGATGTCCTTGATCGACAACGGGGCGCGATTGCCGTGCTTGTCACCCACGGCCATGGCGTGACCATCCTGCCAGACGACATCGTCGACAGGAATGTCCCACATCCTGGCCGCGCGTTCCCGCAAGACCACGATTGCGTTGCGGGCGGCCGAAATTGTCGCCATCGACGAGGAGAAAGTGCCGCGGCTGCCGTCGGTCATGTCGTTGTAGCCAAGGGATCCGGTATCGGCGACCACCGTCTGCACCTGGGAATAGGGGATGCCGAGCTCTTCGGCCGCCACCAGCGACAGCGAGGCGCGCGATCCACCCACGTCGACCGTGCCGACGGTCAACGTCACCGTGCCGTCGGCACCCACATTGAGGTCGGTGCAGGTCTGACCGCCGAAGTTGAACCAGAAGCCGCAGGCCATGCCGCGGCCCTGGTTCTTGCCGAGTGGCGCGTTCATGTGCGGATGCTTCTGCGCCGCTTCCAACGTAGGTCCGATGCCGATCGGGCCAAACACAGGACCGTAGGACGATTTGGTGCCTTCCTTGGCAGCGTTCCTGATGCGGAAATCAACCGGGTTCATGCCGATCTTCTGCGCCAGCTCATCGATGACGCTTTCCACCGCGAAGGCGGCCATCGGTGCCGATGGCGCGCGATAGGCCGCGGTCTTGGGCCGATTGACCAGCACCTCGTAGCCGACGGTCTTGACGTTCTTAAGATCGTAGCAGGCGAACGAGGTCATCGCGCCGAGCATTGCCCACGGGCCCGTATAGGGGCCGCAGGAATAGCGGAGCGTTGCGGAAGCCGCCGTGATGGTTCCGTCCTTCCTGGCGCCGATCTTGACATCGATCGAGGTGGCACTGGTCGGGCCCGAGGCGCGGAAGACTTCCTCACGCGACATCACAAGCTTGACTGGCCGGCCCGCCTTGCGTGACAGCGCCAGCGCGATTGGCTCCGACCAGATGTGCGTCTTGCCGCCGAAGCCACCGCCAATCTCCGATGAGGTAACGCGCAGCTTCGAGACATCGAGGCCAAGCAGTTGGGCACATTGCTGGCGATAGACGAAATGGCCCTGGGTGCAGACCCACATCTCGGAGGTCCCGTCAGGATTGACGCTGGCAACGCAGGCGTGGGGCTCGATGTAGCCCTGGTGTGTTTGCTCGGTCTTGAAGGACCGTTCGATGACAAGGTCGGCTTGCTCGAAGCCCGCTTCGACGTCGCCGTGGCCGTACTGCGTGCGATTGGTGACGTTGGAGGCTGTGGCGGGCTTGGGCTCCACCCCCCCGGTGAACACCGTGTCGTGCAGCAACGGCGCCGAGAGCTTCATCGCCTCGTCCACATCCGTGACGTGCGGCAGTACCTCGTAATCGACCTCGATCAGGTCCAAGGCACGCCTGGCCGTGCGGGCATCAATCGCGGCCACCGCGGCCACCGCATGGCCGTCATACAGCGCCTTCTTCCGCGCCATGCAGTTGTCGAGGATATCGTGCAGGTCGGAATTGCCGTCGGTGAGATCGGGCAGATCGGCCGCAGTGATGACCGCCTTGACGCCTTGCAGCTTCGCCGCCTTGGACGTGTCGATATGCCTGATCCTGGCGTGGGCGTGGGGGCTTCTGAGAATGCGCCCCACCAACTGCCCGGGCATGTTGAAATCCGCGCCGTAGCGCGCACGACCCGTTACCTTGTCGACCCCGTCGGGACGAACCGGGCGGGTGCCAACGGATGCAAATTTCCGGGCCGAGTAACTCGGATCGAATCCCATGGTCAGTCTCCCCTCATCACGCGAGCAGCGTCTTGAACGGCACGCACGATCTTGTCGTACCCAGTGCAGCGGCAGAGGTTTCCAGCCAAGCCGAAGCGAATTTGTTCCTCTGTCGGGTCCGGATTGCCGGCCAGCAGATACTTCGCCGCCATGAGGAAACCTGGTGTACAGAAACCGCATTGCAGGGCGGCGTGCTCGAGGAACTTCGCCTGCAACGGGTGCAGCTTGTCGCCGGCCGCCATGCCCTCGATGGTCTCGATGTGGTGGCCGCCAGCCTCCGCCCCCAGTACCAGGCATGAGCACACCAAACGGCCGTCGAGGATGACGCTGCACGCACCGCAGTCACCGGTGCTGCAGCCTTCCTTGGCTCCCATGAGGCCCAGGTGGTCACGCAGCACGTCGAGCAGAGTCTCCTCATAGTGGCACAGGTATTCGACATCATCGCCATTGATCGTGGTTGAAACAGCTATGCCCGACATCACTTTCCTCCTACCCCGCATAGGCGATCCGGCGTGGCGCCCCTCGTCATCGCGCCGCGCCCATCTTGCTGGTTCGACGATAGCACGCTTTGTGGTTGATGTATGAAGCGGCGTCAAAGCTGTCCTACGCGGACGACGAGCAGAGGCTTTGGCGTAATCCCCATTCCCGGTCCCCAAGAACTACCGCTGGCGTTTGGCTCTCCAATGGACCATTCCGGTTCGGCAGGCGCCGGCTGAATTGCGCCCGAGCCGGTCGCTCGACTGTAACGGTTGAGTCCTCGCGTAGTCATCGACGATCAGCTGCGGCTCCCGCTCGCCCGGCCCAAGCCGGACTTCAATTCTTCTCTTCCTTTAGTGTCAGCGCATCGGATTGTCTGGTTCGAGACCGAATAGGACGCGCCCAATCGGTCGCGCGCGAGTTCTGCCGGCAGCCGCCGGGATGTTTCGATAGCATCGCGCTGCGCGACAATACGCGCCTGGAAGTCGCGCGCAGTTGCAAGAAGGGCAGCACCACTGGCCGTATCGTCCTGCATCGTAACCCCCAAGAACATGGCAATGAACGGTGCTGTTCGCCAGCGCGAGGTCAGCCACCGCCACCAGACATGCTTCCGCTGCCTGTTCCCCGCCAAATCAAGCGGTGAACACTCGCACATTGGCCAGTGCAGGGGATCGTCTGTTGGGGTCTACCCAATAGCCAGTCGGGTTCAACTCATCCCGTCGCGTCATCGAGCCGAACAATGTCAATGATGATTCGAGAATAATGGCCAGCAGCTTTGGCAATTGCCACGAAGGATCATCGGATGCCTAGCATGCGGTACACATCTGGCACAGGTGACAGCCATGGCCGATACCAAATCATATGTGGTTCGACTGATCGATTGTGGCAAAGCCAGGGAGCAGACCGCGCCGGACGCTGCGAGCGTCGGCACCGACGCCGCCAGCGTGTGTTCCCAATTGAAGACCTGGTATGGTCTGGTCTGTCAGAAGGCTTCCTCGGCGAACACCACCTGGAGCGCCGACGTCCAATGGCTCGATCAGCCAACGTCCACTCCAGCCGGCGGCGATGCCGGAGATTCGCACGCAATCAACCTGATCATCTTCTTCGTCCCATACCCTCGGGACAGCGTGATCCTGTTGCATCCGAACTACAGCAGCGGCTTCACGCTCGACGCAGTCACCGATACCTCAAGGATGGGTACCACGGTAACAGACGGTACGACGCGTGGCAGTGCGCGAACACCCACGCTCGGCATCAGTGAAGTATACGTCCACAGGCTGCAGGACCCGCACAACGCCGCCGCGCTGTCACTGAATCTGGCGCGTGCAGCGTTTCACGAGAGCATGCATAACCAGTTGGGCATGGGCGATGAAATGCACAGCGGCGATGGCTTCGCCAAGGCGCTGCCCGCCGGTAACTCGCCGAGCGCGACAAATATCAGTGCCATGGCAGGCAAACTCACAACTTTGACACCGCAATGGCAGGATGGGTTTCGCGAGTGGCTGAAATGGAACAAAGACCGCGGCAAACTCTAGCGAGGCAGAGCAGCCTGCGCCTCGCCGCTCATTTGGTTACCGGTGATAAGCCACGCTGCCAGACCCCGTTCACCACACATCGCTGAAAATATTCCTTGCCCATCGTTCTAACGTCGTGTTAGAAATACTTCCATGGAGCCCGCGAACGCTCTTCCCAACAACATCGCCCTTCTGCTGCACGCCGTTCGCACACTGCTCGGCTACGGCCTTCACCTGCTCGACACTGTCCGTCAACGTTCCACCGCGTCCAACTTCAACGCCATCGCCGCCTGCTTCGGCACCGCCAATCTCTCCACCATCCTCGCCCATCTCAATCGCGGCATTCAACGTGCCGCCGCGCTGGAGCGCCTGCTGGTCATCCGCGCCGCCACCGGCCACGACATCGACGTCGTCCATCGCCGCATCAGCGCGCCACAAGCACCGCTCGCAACACCGCCGCCGGCAACGGCGCCAGCCACGCAAAAGGCGCCGCGCTCATGCCGTCCCAAGGGCTGGAACAATCCCGAACTCTTCATGCCCAGTATCCGCGACCTCGAGCGCCAGATCCGTCGCCGCCCGCTCGGCCGCACGATCTTCGATATCTGCCTCGATCTCGCCGTCGTGCCGGGTTTCTGTACCGGCGAATTTTGGAACGAGCTGTTCGAAATCATGCACCACTTCGGCGGCAGTGTTGCCGCGCTGATGGTGCAGAAAACCCGCCGTGCACAGGCCTTCGCCAAACAGCAGGACCGCAATCCCCACAGCGATTGGGATTGGTTGCATTTCAAACGAGATGCTGTCCGGCGGACGCTCGGTTTTTTCATCGGCGAGCCACCGGTCAACCCGCTCGCACCCGACGCGGCCTTTCCCACCGGCCCGCCGTGAATGCCAAAGGATCAGTAAATGTCGCCCTCCGGCGGAGCGCCTACCGGTCCGTCAGCCGCAGTTCGATCCGGCGATTCTTCGCGTAAGCATCCGATGTATCAGCCGCATCCAGCGGCTGGTTGTCGCCGAATGCCGTCGCCGCCAAATGCTCGGCCGGCACACCATCGGCGATCAGCAGCTTCACCACGGTGATCGCGCGCGCCGCGGACAATTCCCAGTTGGATGCAAACTGGCCGCCGCCCTTGATCGGTTGCCGATCGGTGTGCCCATCGACCCGCATGATCCAACTGATGTTCTGCGGTATCTCCGCCGCGATGTCCTTTATCGTCACCGCCAACGCGGTCATCTCGTTCTGTCCGGCCTGCGTCAGTTCGGCGCTGTTCACCGGAAACAGCACCTCGCTCTGGAACACGAATCGGTCGCCGACGATGCGAATGCCTGGCCGGTTCGACAGTACATCACGCAGCTTGCCGAAGAACTCGCTGCGATAACGCTCCAACTCCTCCACTTTGGTCGCCAACGCGACGTTCAGCTTCTGCCCGAGATTGGCGATCTGCGTGTCCTTCTCGCGCCCCTGGGTCTGCGTCAGATCGAGCGCCTGCGCCACCGTGGTAAGCTGTGCCTTGAGCTGATCCACCTGCTGATTGAGCAGCGCGATCTGTGCACGCGCCGAATCGCCAAGCTGCTTCTCCTGCGCGAGTTGCGATTCCACCGCCGCGCGGCGTTGCGCGTCCGTCGACGCCTTCGCCGCCGCGTCTTGCGTCTGCCTCTCCAATTCGTCGCGCAGCGCCAGCAGCGCGCGGTTCTGCTCCGCCAGCTTCGCCAGATCGGAGAGCTTCGCTGCCAGCGTGTCCTTGCCAACCTGCACCGTCTTGTCGAGGTCGGCGATCTGCTTCTGCATGTCGGCGAGCTGCGCGCTCAACTGCGCATTCGTCTTGTCGGCCGCGTCCAACCTGCCCGAGGTATCGTTCAGCCGGCTCTGCAGCTGCGCCGCCTGCGCCGCCATCGTCTGGCTTTGTTGCGTCATCGCGGCAAGCTGCTGTCGCGTCTGGCCGAGCTGCGTGGCGACCTGCGCGGTCTCCTGCTGCGCCGTATCGGTCCGTCCGGTCGCTGCCGTGAGGTCGCCCTGCAACTGCGTCACCCGCGCGGTGCTCGTCTTCGCCTGCAACGCCGCGTCCGCAAGCTGCTGTGCCAGCCGGTCACGCTCCGCGCGCAGGGCGTCGCGATCTGCGCCTGCCTGTGCGGCTGCGTCTTTCAGGCCTGCGAGCTGCTGCGACAGGCTGTCGCGCGCGGAATTCGCCGATGTCAGTTGGGTATTGAGCTGGCCAATCGACTGCTGCAGGTCATTGTCGTGGCTACGCTCCAGCGACAGCATGTCGCTGACCTCGGCAAGTTGCTGGTTCACCCGCGCAAGCTGCTTGTCGCGCCCCGACAGCGAGACGGAAAGAAATGCCTGTGCCAGCACAAACACCAGCAGCACGAAGATGATGACCATCAGCAATGTGGACAACGCGTCCACATAGCCGGGCCAGGCCGACAGCCCGTTGTCGACGCGGCGCCGCGTCGTCAGCGGCATGCGTGCATCACCTTTGCTCGTCCGCCAAAGCAGCCACGGTGCGGGTCAGGATCCGCAGGTCATTGCGCAGTTCCGCGGTGGCCTGCGCGCGCCCCTGCTCGGCGTCCGCCAGCAGCCGCTGTAGATACAATTCGATATTCCGCAGATGCGCCCGCGCCGCATCATCGAAGCCCTGGTCTCGCTTCTGCTCGCCCAGCCGCTGCATCGCCGGTCCCATGGTCGCCTGCGCCTCGGCAATCCGCAGCATCAGATGCTGGCTGGTGCGCATCGAATCCGCCAGCGACGCGATATGCTCGGTCAGCGTCATAACCGCCTGGTTGGTCTGCGCGCGGCTGTCCTCGCCGCGTTGCAGGATGCGCTGCAGGTTCTCCATGTTCTCCGCGGTCTGCTCCAGCAGCGCCTGCACATAGACCGGCACCGAGCCGTCGCCTTCTGCCAATGCGCCGGACGACAGCCGCGTCAGGCCGGCCAGCCATTCCTCCAGTTCGTTGAAGAAGCGATTCTGCGCCTGGCCGGCGGTGAGATCCAGGAAGCCCAGCACCAGCGCGCCCGACAAACCGAACATCGAGGCGGAAAACGCAGTCCCCATTCCCGCCAGTGGTTTCGACAGCCCCGATTTCAACTGCTCGAACAGCGCATTCAGGTCGCCGGATCCGACCGACATCGAGCCAATCACGTCGGACACCGCGCCAACTGTCTTCAGCAATCCCCAGAACGTGCCAAGCAATCCCAGGAAGATCAGCAGGCCGGTCATGTAGCGCGACAGTTCGCGGCTTTCATCGAGCCGCGAGGCGATACCATCCAGCAGACTGCGCATCGCCGAGGCAGACAGCGTGAAGCGCGCCTGATCGGTCCGGCTCTGCGCCTCGCGCGCCGCGAGCATGCTCGCCATCGGCGCCAGCAGGCGCGGCGCCGGCAAGGTGGACAGCCGCGAACGCTGGGTCTGGAAGGTTTCCAGCCAGGTGACCTCAGGCGACAGGCGCAGCACCTGACGCAGATTCCATCCGATGCCGATCAGCAAGACCCCGAGGATCAGGCTGTTGATGATCGGGTTATTGCCATAAGCGGCCAGCAGCACGTGCGACAGCAGCGCCGCCACGACGAACACGGCAATAAGAAACACCGCCATGCGGATCAGGTAGAGATTGGGGCGCGTCATGGCTTCGCGCTCGTTGCATCAGCCGGCGCGTTGGCGCCCAGCACGGCGAGATCGACCCGGTCCGGCGTCGTGTCACCCTCCTTGGCACCCAGTGCGCGGACGAAAATCCGCGACGAGCTGACACCGTTGGCCATCAATGCGCTGCGCACCGCGAGTGCCCGCGACAGCGACAATCGCCGTGCGGTGGAAGGATCCTCTGGCGTGCCCGCGGCGTACGCGACCACGTTGAAGCTCGCGCCGCCGCTGGCCGGCGCGGATTTCACCAAGCCTTGGATCGCCGCCGCGCTGGCCGGGCTCAGGTCGGTCTGTCCGGATCCGAACGTGACCTGCAAGCCGCCCGTGCTCGGCACCGCCGCGCTGGTGGATGTAGCGGAAACCGGAGGCGTCGGCGGTGGCGCCGGCTCGGGGCCCGACGGAAGGGGTATTGGCGCCAATGCCACGGTCGGTGGCGGCGCCTGCGGCAGCGTCACCGTGGGCGGTGATTGGCCGGTGACCGGGGCAGCGCCTGGTGGGGCGGCGGCGGACGGCCCGGCTGCGGTCCCCCCTGGCGGCGCCGTGGTCGCCTGTTGTGGCGACGATGTGCCCGATTTGGCCGCTCTTTGCTTGCGTGCCGGCCGCCGCGCCGGGGCTGTGTGTTTGGGCGGTGCGTGGGTCGCGGTGTGGCCGCCCGGCAGAGCGTCCAGCGCATGCAGATCCACGGTGACCTGCGCAAACGCTGGAGGACTTGCCTCCAACAGCGCGATAAGCAAAACCCAGGCGCGTCGCATGTGCGCGAGATTACCGGGGACGCGGCCAGGAAGACAGTGAATGACTCCGCAATGTGTCATTCACTTTGCTGGCCGCGCGTGACGCCCTCAATAACCGCTTCGTTCAGCGTTGCGTGCAAATGCGCATTGGCCGCCACCACATCGCCGGTATCGCGCGGGTCCTTGCCGGCGGGATCAGTGACAAAGCCGCCGGCCTCGCGCACCAGCAATGCCCCCGCAGCCATGTCCCACCGCTTGAGCCCGAGTTCCCAGAAGCCGTCATATCGTCCGGCTGCCACCCAGGCCAGGTCGAGCGCGGCTGCGCCGAACCGCCGGATGCCGGCCACCTGTGGCATCAGCAGCCCCAACGTGCGGGCAAACGCCAGCCGTCGGTGCGCAGCCACGGCGGCGAATGGAATGCCGGTGGCGAAAACCGCTTCCTTCAGTTCGCGCCGGGCCGAAACCCGCAGCCGGCGCTCGTTGACGAAAGCGCCGACGCCCTTTTCCGCCCAGAACAGCTCATCGACCGCCGGTGCATACACCAGTCCGGCGGCCAACTCGCTGCCGCCATCGGGCAAGCGGCGCTCCAGCGCGATGCTGATCGCCCAGTGCGGAATGCCGTGGAGAAAATTCGTCGTCCCATCGAGTGGATCCACAACCCAACGCCACGCCCAGTTGTCCGACCCGGACGCGCCCGACTCTTCCATCAGGAAAGCGTATCCCGGTCGCGCCTTGTTCAGATCCTCGCGCAGCGTCTGTTCCGCACGCAGGTCGGCCTGCGAGACGAAGTCCGACGGCCCCTTGACCGAGACCTGCAAGTGCTCGACCTCGTTGAAGTCGCGCAACAGCCGCTTCGAGGCACGCTGCGCCGCGTTCGCCATCACGGTCAGGTGGGCGGAAAGCCTCAGTGCCATCGGTGCCGGTAGAGGACAGGTGCGGTGGGGAGCCCTGGCTTCACCCCTTGGAGCGCTCCACGTAACTGCCGTCTTCGGTCTTCACCACAATGCGCTCGCCTGCCTCGATGAACGGAGGCACCTGGGTTTTCACGCCGTTCGACAATTTCGCCGGCTTGTAGGACGAGGAAGCAGTTTGCCCCTTCACCACCGGGTCGGCCTCGACCACCTCAAGCGTGACCGTCTGCGGCAGGTGTATGCCCACCGGATCGCCTTCCACCAGATCAACCGTCACATGCATGTTGTCTTGCAGAAACGGCGCGAGATCGCCCAGCAAGTCGGCCGGGATATGGGCTTCCTCGTAGCTTTCCGGGTCCATCAGCACGAGATTGCTGCCGTCCATATAGGAGTAGGTATACTCCTTTTCCTCAGTCATCAGCCGTTCGACGGTATCGGCGGTGCGCCAGCGCTCATTCGTCTTGTTGCCCGACTTGAGGTCGCGCATTTCCACCTGGATGAAGGCGCCGCCTTTCCCGGGGGTGATGATCTGCTGTTTGAGCACCGTCCAGCGGCGGCCTTCGTGCTCGATGACCTGACCGGCGCGGATCAGGTTCGCCTGCTGCTTCATGGCAATCGCCTGTATGGTTCGCTTTTGGGATGGCGGCTTCTAGACCGGGGGCAGGGACTGAGCAAGTTAGCTTCCCCAGCCGCCCAGACAATCAATGGTCCTGACTTCGCGAAAAGGGCGCGGCATCTCTGCGCGCGCCCTTTGCTTCAAGGCAATCCGGCGACCCCGCGGCGTCTGGCCTCTCGTCAGTAGTGGTAGTAGCCGCCACCGCCGAACAACAGGAACAGGACCAGGATCAAAACCACCAGGCCGAGTCCGCCGCCATAGTGGGCGCCGCCATAGTAGCCGGACCGGTAACCGTAGTAGCCGCCACCGCCGAACAGTACGAAGATGACCAAAATAAGCAGTAACAGGCCCATGACCATGCACCTTTATTTCGTGATCGTCTGCAAATCGGCATCAACCGAGGTCACGTCGTGGCGCGATCATGGCAAAGCCGCGGCAATACGCGCACTGACGAAGCGTTGATACATGCCGAGTTCACCCTGGCACCCGGACAGGCTTGCGGCGCGTCTGCCCTTCCTGCGGCGCCGCGCATTGTTGGCTTCGACCGTCCGCGCCTTCTTCGGCGCCCGCGGCTACACGGAAGTGGAAACTCCCTACGCGGTGCGCGTGCCCGGCGAGGAGGTGCATCTTCGTACCTTCCGCACCGAGCGCGAGCACACCGACGGCACCACGGAGCCGCTCTGGCTGCACACCAGTCCGGAGTTTGCCATGAAGAAGCTGCTGGCCGGCGGTTCGGGTCCGATCTTCCAGTTCGCCCGCGTCTGGCGGAACGCCGAGGGCAGCGACTTGCACGCACCCGAGTTCACCATGCTCGAATGGTATCGGCCCGGCGCTGACATGGCCTCGTTGATCAATGAGACGGCGGCGCTGTTGCGCGCTGTATTGCCGCCTATCGTGTCATGCCGCGGCATCGTCACCGATCTGGCTCAGATCGAGTGCCTGCGCGTGGCGGATGCGTTCGCGCGCTACGTTGGCGCCGACGTTCTGGCAACCGCGGACGATGCACCGGCGCTCGCCGCGGCTGCTGAGGTCCGGTTGCGCGATGGGGAAACCTGGGAGGATCTGTTCTTCCGTCTGCTGCTGGAGCGCATCGAACCGCGCATCGGACGTGCGCACCCCACCTTCCTAACGCATTGGCCGGCGGCTCAGGCCGCCCTGGCGCGGCACGATCCGGCTGATCCGCGCGTGGCAGAACGCTTCGAGCTATTCGTTTGCGGCATCGAACTGGCCAACGCCTTCGTCGAGCTGACCGACGCCGCCGAGCAGCGCATGCGCTTCACCGCAGATCGCGCTCGCCGCCACGCGGTGTCCGGTCCCGACTGGCCGCTGGACGAAGACTTCCTTGCCGCGCTGGAATTTGGCCTGCCGCAGTGCGCCGGCATTGCGCTTGGCTTCGATCGGTTGGCCATGATCGCCGCCGGGGCCAGCCGTATCGATCAGGTGCTATGGTTGCCCGATGAGTAGCGGATCGTGCCAACGCGCCTAAATGTCCAATGCCTTGATCCGGAGACCGCCAGATGCGCCGCGCTGTTCTGTTCGTGCTGCTTGGGCTGCTTGCCGCCTGCGCCGACACACTCGCCGCGCGGCAGGCCTATCTGAGCAAATTCGTCGGCCAACCAGAAACGGCGGTGGTCCAGGCCATGGGGGTGCCCAATCGTACCATCGAAACCGGCGGCATCCGGTTCCTCGCCTATGACGAACGCCGGGTCGATGTGGTGCCAGGAATGCCCGGCTACGGTCCGTGGTTCAACGGTTGGTACGGCGGGGGCTTCCCGCCCCAGGTTGTCGAGCGCAAGTGCGAGACCACGTTCGAGATCGCCGACGGCTCGGTGCGTGCGTTCACGCTGCGGGGAAATGCATGCGGCTGACCATCAGCAGTGCCGGCAGCGCAAGCTGCGCGACCAGCCGCACGCGCGGCAGGTGCTGTTCGCCGTAGAAGCCGCCCAGGTGGCAAAGGTTCAGCGTACCAATCGTCTGCCCGCGCCAGCGCACCGGCATATTCAGAATGCTGTCGCAGCCAAGCGAATGGATCAGTTCGTGGTCGGTGAAATTGGCGGCGATCTCCTCACGCGTGCGGCCGACATAAGGCCGTCCGCCATGAATAACCTGCTGCATCCAGGCTGAACCGGTGACCGGCTTGCGTCCGCCCACCGGATACGCCTCGGGCTGGTTGCTGTAATAGCGTTCGGACTGGCGCAGCACCGGGTGATGCACCAGCACAGTGAACAGGATGTGCCCTGGATCATCGGCTAGTTCCGCATCGATGGCACGGAACGTCGCACCGGGTTGCTCCGGCTCTGCCTGCGCTGCGAGGATCGCGTCTATCACCCCGGTGCCAGCGCCTTCACATACGCGCTGACCGCCGCGGCAAACCCCATGGCCAAAGCGTCCGCCGTCAATTCATGCCCGATCGAGGCCTCGGACAACTGCGGCATCTTCGCCATCAGCGGCGGCAGGTTGTGCAGGTTCAGATCATGCCCCGCATTCACCACCAGTCCGCGATCCGCCGCCTCACGCGTGGTGCGCGCGCAGGCCTCGAGCAGAGTCGCATGTGTACCATCGCGGAATGCAGCTGCATAGGAGCCTGTATAGATTTCCACGCCATCGGCGCCGCTGTCCCGTACGCGGTCCAGCACGGCCGGATCGGGATCGATGAACAGGATGACACGCGCGCCGCCTGCCTTCAGCTTGGCGATCGCCGGCCGCACCAGCGCCATCTGCGCGACGCCCAGCTTGAACCCTTCCTCCGAGGTGAACGCATCCGGCGCATCCGGCACCAGCGTGCACTGCTCCGGCTTCACTTCGGCGCAGATCTCCAGCAGCCGATCGTCTGGATAGCCCTCGATGTTCAGTTCGATCTGCGGCCGCCGCGCCGCAATCGTCTCTGCCAGCATCGGGACGTCGGAGCGGCGGATGTGCCGTTCGTCCGGCCGTGGATGCACGGTGATGCCGCGAGCGCCCGCCTCGATGGCAAGGCGCGCGAAGGCACGCAGGTCCGGCACCCCGGTGCGGCGCGAGTTGCGCAGGAGCGCGATCTTATTGACGTTGACGCTGAGACGGGCCATGCGCGCAGGCTAGCACCACCCGCGGCGACTTGCACTGTTCGAGGCGCGGCGCCACGTTGCCCGCAAACAACGGGAGAGTGAGCCACATGTCAGCAACAACCGAATACGTGCCGCCGCAGGTCTGGGCCTGGAACAAGCCCAGCGGCGGGCACTTCGCCAACATCAATCGTCCTATCGCCGGCCCCACGAAGGAGAAGGAACTGCCCGTCGGCAAGCATCCGCTGCAACTTTATTCCCTGGCGACGCCGAACGGCGTGAAGGTCACCGTGCTGCTGGAGGAACTGCTGGCACTCGGCCACAAGGGCGCCGAATACGATGCCTGGCTGATCCGTATCGGCGAGGCCGAGCAGTTCGGCAGCGGCTTCGTCGGCATCAACCCCAATTCCAAGATTCCCGCGCTGGTCGATCACAGCGGTGCCAAGCCGATACGCGTTTTCGAGTCGGGCGCCATCCTGCTGTATCTCGCGGAGAAGTTTGGCGCCTTCCTGCCCACCGACGACACCCGCGCCGAATGCCTGTCCTGGCTGTTCTGGCAGATGGGCAGCACGCCGTATGTCGGTGGCGGCTTCGGCCACTTCTACGCCTATGCGCCGACCAAGATGGAATACCCGATCGACCGCTTCACCATGGAAACCAAGCGTCTGCTCGACGTGCTCGACAGGCGGCTGGCCGACAACGAGTACCTTGCCGGCAAGGTATATACGATTGCCGATATGGCGGCGTGGCCGTGGTACGGCGGACTGGTGAAGTTCAACCAGTACGGTGCATCCGAGTTCCTCGCTGCACACGAATACAAGAACGTCATCCGCTGGGCCGATCAGATTTGGGCGCGCCCCGCGGTAAAGCGTGGCCGCATGGTGAACCGCGTTCAGGGCGAGCCGTCCGAGCAGCTGCATGAGCGCCACGACGCAAGCGACTTCGCCACCAAGACGCAGGACAAGCTGCCGGCGGCCGCACAGTAGTCCGCCGCGCATGCCCCTGCAGGGCAAGGAGCCGCTGATCGCCATCAACGGCATGGCGCATGTCGTGCTGACGGTCAGCGACTTCCCTCGCTCCCGCGCGTTCTATGCGAGGCTGTTGCCGGCGTGCGGCATGCAGCCCGTATTCGATGGCCCGAAGTTCGCGTATTTCGTCGGTGCGCGGACCGCTATCGGCATCGAGCCATGCGACCCGGCGTATCAGGGTGAGCGTTTCGTGCAGCAGCGCGTCGGCTTGCATCATCTGTGTCTGCGCGCCCGCTCGCGTGACGATGTGGATCGCTGCGCCGCATTGTTGCGTGAGATGGGCGCGACGGTTGTGCGGGCGCCGACTGAAAGTTCGTGGGCACCCGGCTACTATTCGGTGCTGTTCGAGGATCCGGATGGCATTCGCCTGGAAGTGAACTTTGTGCCGGGCGCCGGCGTTTTCGCCGACGGCGCCACCTTCGATCCGAAGGACGGCTACGTAGCAAAAACCTGACAAGGAGAGACCATGCCGTTCTACCAGAAGGGCGACGTTCGCATACGTTACGAAGAAAATGGCCGCGGCTTTCCGCTGCTGGTCACGCCGGGCGGCGGCTTGAACTCGCGCGTCAGCAATTGGCCCACCGCGGTGTTCAACGCGATGGAGGAGTTCAAGGACGAGTTCCGCTGCATCACGATGGATCAGCGCAACGCCAATGGCGGCGAATTGACTGGTCCGATAGCCGTCGATGATCCGTGGGGAGCCTTCGCCGACGATCAGCTGGGCCTGATGGACCATCTCGGCATCCGGCAGTTCCTGTTCATGGGCTACTGCATCGGCGGCTGCTTCGCATTGAAGCTGATGCAGCGTGCGCCCGATCGTGTTGTGGCCGGCGTGCTGGTGCAGACCGTCGGCCATCGCGATGACGACCCGGACGTGATGTACCGCTCGGGCCGCGACACCTGGGCACCCGAGCTGATGCCGCGACGCCCTGATATCACGCAGCCGATGGTGGATGCCTATCTGCACGCTTTGTATCGCGTGCAAGCCGATTTCGTTTATAGCGTATCGCAGGACTTCGCCCGCTCTTGTCAGACACCGATGCTGGTGCTGCCGGACGAGACCCCGGCGCATCCGCTGCGATCCTCCATCGAGGTCGCGTCGCTATGTCCCAACGCCGAGATCACCGTGTTTCCGTGGAAGGACCCGCCGGAACTGAAGGCCCGCACCATCAAGCGCGTTCGCAACTTCCTCCGCGCCAACGTTCCACTGCGGGCCGCTGCGGCGTAGCTCACAGCATCGCAACGACTTGATCCAGCGACCGGATCCGCGCGTACATCTTCATCGCCTTGTCGAGGCTGTACGCGTGCGCCGCCGCATCGCTGCCCCAGCAGCACTCGCGCGCCACCACGCACGCGATGTCCATGTTGAAGGCCTCGCGCACGCTGGTCTCAACACCGCGATTGGTCGCACCACCGCCGATGATCACCACGTTCCGCCGCAGCATGTGCAGCAGCTCGGCGACGCCGGTGCCGTAGAACGCACTTGGCCGGCGCTTCAGGAACACGTAGTCCTCGGACCGCGGCGCGATCTCATCGGGGAAACCCGCATCGTCCGTGCCCTCGACGGCATTGGTCAGTGGTGGCACGCCGGTTTCGGCGGAGAGATCTGTCGGCAGCATCGCCACATCGGCGCCATCGGCACGGCTGACCGGCGTGGTGTAGATCACCGGCACGCCCGCTGAGCGCGCCGCCGCAATGATCCGCACCCACGCATCGAGCACCGGCCTCATCGCGGCTCGCCGTGCCGGATCGCCCGGCGTCAGCGCCCGCCGGCAAACGTCGTAGGCAATCAGCGCGGCGCGCTGTCGCTCCAGTCGTTCGATTTCCGCCATTGCAACCTCCTCAGGACCGTTTCGCCCCATACGTCTCCATGATCGGCGCGAGCAGGCCGCCGCCGGCATTCATCGCCAGGTTGCCGCCATCCATCGGAATTGCCGCGCCGGTGATCCAGTCGCCTGCATCCGATGCCAGCAATAGCGACAGGCCCTTGATGTCGTCGGGTTGACCGAAGCGGCCGCTCGGTATCCCGCGCAGGAACGTCTCGCGCAGCCACGGATCAGCTTCCATGCGCGGCCCCAGTCCGTTCGCGCCCAGCACTTGTGCCGGCAGGATGCAGTTCACCCGCACGCCGCGCGCGGCCCACTCGGTGCTCAACTCGCGCGTCATCTGAATCACCGCTGCCATCGCCATGCCGTATACCGATTGTGCCCTTCCGAGCGATGACACGCCGGCAATCGAACCAATACTGATGATGCTGCCTTTGCCGCGCGCCAACATGCGCCGCCCCGCACATTGGCAGGTGTAGTAGCGGCTGATCACCATGTTGTGGAACGTCGCACGGATGTCGGCGAGCGCCATGTCTTCGGCCGCGCCCATGCGTGCCTCGCCCGCCACATTGCCCAAGATATCGACGCGGCCGAAGTCGCGATCCACCGCCGAGAACACGCGATTGATGTGGTCGATGTCAGTAACATCGCCGGCAATCGGCAATGCCTTTCGATCGAGTTTCCGGATACTCTGTGCCGTCGCCTCGATCCCCGCAGCGTTGCGGTCCAGCAACACAATGTCCGCGCCGGCCTCGGCGAACGCCAGCGCCATCGCGCGCCCCATGCCCTGCGCGCTGCCCGTGACGACTGCAGTGCGCCCGCTCAGATCAAACAAATTGCTCATGCCTCACTTTGACCGCACCAGCATCTGCCGTCCATGCCATCACCGAGAACGACGAAGCTGAAGTGGAACGCTTCGACCGCGCCGTATCAGGATAGCGCCGCATCTGTTGGCGCAATGCGCCGGCTGATCACCCAGTTGAACGCAGCACCGGCGAACATGATGACCGCGGTTGCCACGAACACCGACCGCATGCCGATATGGCCGCCGACAAATCCGCCGGCGAGCGGCCCCAGTACCTGTCCAGTGTACAGCGCCGATGTGTTGTAGCCCAGAATTGTTCCGGCAGCGTTCTGCGGCACGCTATGGCGCAGCGTCGCGCTGATCGCCGGCAGCAGGCCCGCCAGCGATATCCCCATCAGGAAGCGCAAACCGATAAGCTGCCAACTTTCGGAGATCAGCGCCTGCGGAATCAGCAGCACGCCGCACGCAATCAGGCAGCCGATGATCAGGTTCCAGTGCCCGATGCGATCGGCCAGCCGGCCGAGCCGTGGCGCTGCCAAGACGGCGCCGATCGCCGAAGCCGCCATCACCAGCCCCGCTGTGAACACAACGTCGCCACCTCTCGGCATCAGTTGCGCCACGTACACCGTGATGATCGGCTCGACCGACATGTTTGCCAGCATCAGCAGCATCGCGGTGCACAGCATGGCGAACACCGGGCGCCGGTCGGGGATCATCGACCACGCGCCGCGCACCACGCGCCGCGTTCCGGCCCGCACGCGCTCCTCATGAATGAAAAAACACGTCGCCAGGAAGGCGATGAAAATCACACCACCGGCTAGGAAGAACGTCTCGCGCAGTCCGATCAATCCCGGCAGAACGCCACCGATCAGCGGTCCCAATAGAGTCCCCGCCATCGTTCCGGTGGACAGCGTTCCCAGTGCCCAGCCCGAACGATGCTTCGGAGTTTGAGTTGCCACGAGCACCACGGCCCCCGATGCATAGCCGCCCAGCAGCCCCGCCATCAGCCGCAGCAGCACGAGCTGCCAGATGTTCTGTGCAATGCCGATCAGCGACATGCAGATCGCCATGGCCAGCGACGCGCGCATCAGGATCGGCTTGCGGCCATAGAGATCTGCCACTTTGCCCCACAACGGCGCTACCAGCCCGGCACCCAGGAAGCTGACGCCGTAGGCGATGCCCGACCATTCCACGATCGCCGCATGTCCCGTCACACCGAGGTGCTCGACATAGATCGGCAGGAACGGCAGCAGCAGCGTCATCGCCATGACGTTGGTGAACGAGCCGAACAGGCACACGTACATGTTGCGGCGCCAGTGCGGCGCTTCATCCGCCATCGGTCGCGATCCTTGCTGCGACTGCACGCGTGCCCAAACACAGCTATCGCGTCAATATCACCGGCTTTCCTTTTTCCAGCCGCGCCGCCATCCTGCGCATATCAACGACGGTGGCCGCCACCAAGCTGATCGCGCGTTCTTCTTAGAAAGAGGAGGATACCAAATGGATCTTAGAGGCACAGTCGCGTTGGTGACCGGCGGCAATGGCGGGCTCGGTCAGCGCATCTGCCATGCACTGGCAAAGGAAGGCGCCCATATCGCCGTCATGTACGCGCAAAGCCGCGACCAGGCGGAAGGCGTCGCGCGCGAACTCGCCACCAGCTATCAGATCAACGCTGCGGCCTTCGCCTGTGACATCACCGATGGCGCTGCCATCCAGCGGCTGGTGAGCGACGTGGCAAAGCGGCTGGGACGCATCGATATCCTGGTCAATGACGCTGCCTTCAACAAGGCAGTTCCGTTCACCGACCTCGACAACATGACCGACGATGTCTGGGACAAGATCATGGCGGTGAACCTCACCGGGCCGATGCGACTCAGCAAGGCCGTTGCGCCGATCATGAAGGCGCAGGGCAGGGGGCGTATCGTCAATATCTCGTCGGTGGCAGGGCTTGGCCCGCAGGGTTCGTCGATCGCCTATGCGGTGTCGAAGGCCGGGCTGATCCATCTCACGCGTTGCATGGCAGTGGCGCTGGCACCCGAGACACTGGTGAACTGCGTCGCACCTGGCCTGTTGGAAGGCACGCGCGCGACCGCCAATCTGCGGCCGGACATGATCGAGAAGTCGGCGTCGTCTTCACTGCTGAAGAAGGCCGCCGACAAGGACGACTGCGCCGACATGGTCGTGACGATGTGCCGGACCGAGACGATGACAGGACAGACAGTGGTGATCGATTCCGGAAGGACATTCCACTGATGGCTCTCGCCGATCTTCTGCGCGATCTGGTGACCGCCAACCGCATCCTCGCCAACGAGGGCGTGGTCGATGCCTACGGCCATATCAGTGTGCGTCATCCCGATCGGGCGGACCGGTTTTTCCTGTCATGTTCGCGCAGTCCGGAACTGGTCGCGCCGGACGACATCATCGAATATGACCTCGACTGCAACCCGATCGATCTGCGTGGCCGCGCGCAATACACCGAGCGTCCGATCCATGGTGCGATCTTTGGCAAGCGGCCCGATGTCATGTCGGTGGTCCACAACCATGCCAACGAGATCATCCCGTTCACTGTCGTGCGCGGCGTGAAGCTGCGGCCGCTGCTGCACGTCGCGGCCGGCATCGGAGCCGACATCCCAGTCTGGGACATTCGCGACCGGTTCGGCGATACCAACATGCTGGTCACCAACCTGGCGCAGGGAAGCGATCTTGCCGAGGGCCTCGGCGCCAACCGCGTGGTGTTGATGCGGGGTCACGGTACCGCGGTCGCCGGTCTGACAATCCAGGATGCCGTCCATACTTCCGTCTATCTCAAGGTGAATGCGCGATTGCAGGCCGAGGCCATGCGCCTGTCCGGCGATATCGCCTATCTCAGCGACGGCGAGGTCGCCGCGATGCAGAAGACCAGTGCCGGCCACGCTCGCGCCTGGGAGTATTGGGCGCGCCGCGCCGGGATTTCCGGCTTGTCCTAACCCGGATCGCTACGTCGCCATCCGCTTCTCGATCAGCGACAGCAACTCGGTCAAGATCACGCTGGCCGCAACCAAAACCAGCACCGCCGCATAGGTTCCGGCGGCGTCATACTGATTGGCATAATTGATGATCAGGTAACCGATACCGCTGTTCGCCGCCAGCAGTTCCGCGAGCAGCGTATTGGAAAACGCGGTGTTCACGGCGATCCGCATGGCGGTGAAGATCCACGGCCTGATCGCCGGCACCAGTACCTTGCGCACGACCTCGCCATGCGTGGCACCCATCAGCCGCAGCATCTGGACAATGTCAGGGTCGACGTTGCGCACGCCGTCGATGGTGCTGCTGAACAGCATGAAGAACACCACCAGCGTGACCAGCACGAACTTCGACTCGAATCCCACCCCATACAGGATGATCAGCAGCGGGATCAAAGCGATCTTCGGCAGCGAATAAGCCGCGAATACGAACGGTGACAGAGCGCGATCAAGCGGACGCACCAAGCCAAAAAGCAACCCGAAGGCGATCCCGCACACACAACCTGCAGCGTAACCGGCCGCCATCACCTTCAGCGTGGCGAGCACATTGCGCAACAATGTGCCGTCCCAAATCCAATCCAGCAGCACCGCGCCAATCGATACCGGATCGCTGATCCAGAAGCGCGCACCCGGCCCTGGCAGGTATTGCCAGATGGCCAGCACGGCGGCGAATAAAGCCAGCCGTCCCAGCGTCAGCGCCACGCCACTCGATGTCAGACGGCTCCAGCGGTCGGCAAAGCCGCCGACACCATCCAGCGTCGTGGTGACCGCCATCAGATATCCGTTCCCTTGGCGACATCGTCCTTCAACTCGTCCCACAGCTCCTCGTTAAGCCGCGCGAACAACGGATCGAACCGCACCTTGAAAACATCCCGCGGACGCGGAAACGGCACATCGCGGATCAACCGGATCCGGCCCGGCCGGGCACTGAACACCACAACACGATCGGCCAGCGTGATCGCCTCACCCAGATCGTGCGTGACGAACAGCACGGTGATCCGCCGGAGCAGCGTCAGCCTTTGTAGCTGATCGAGCATGACGAGCCGCAACTGCGCATCCAATGCGCCGAACGGTTCATCGAGCAGCAGCGCTTCCGGCTCGTAGATCAGCGTGCGTGCCAGTGCCGCGCGTTTGCGCATGCCGCCCGAAAGCTCCGCCGGATAGTGCCGCTCGAAGCCCTTGAGCCCGACCAGCTCAATCATTGCCGCAACTTTCGCGTCGGCTTCGCGCCGCGACGTGGGGCGGCATTTCAGCTCCAGCGCGACACGCACATTGTCGGCGACATTGCGCCAGGGCAGCAGCGTGTCCTTCTGCGACAGGTAGCCGATACGGCGGTTCAGTGCCGTCACCGGTTGGCCGTCGTAAGTGACAGTACCTCGCGTTGGCTGCAGCAGGCCCGCCACGCAATTCAGGACCGTCGTCTTGCCACAGCCGCTCGGGCCAACCAGCGCCACGAACTCGCGCTCGCGTACGGTGAGATCGACAGCGTGCACGGCCTCGGTCATCTTGCCGCGCGTGATGAAGCTGTGGTGCAGATCAGTGATCTGCACCTTGTTGCGGGCATCGATCGGCGCCGGCGCAGCCGCTTCCATCGATCGCGGATTGTCAACCAACTGCATGACGCCACCTAAGAAGCCAGGACTTCGAGCCGTGTCGCAGCCACGTTCAATAGCACGCCGACGATCATCAGGATGACCAACGTCGCATACATCGCGGTCATGTCGAACTGCTGCGCCGCGGTGGTCAGCACGCCGCCAAGTCCGTTGCCGCCTGCCAGCATTTCTCCGGTGGTCGCCGCCGCCAGCGAGTAGGGCAGGGCGACCTTCAGGCCGCTGCTGATCCACGCGACGCTGGCGGGGCCGATGACCTTGTGAAACACCTCGGCACGATTCGCCCCCATGATCTGCAGCGACCGGATCACGTCTTCGTCCACTGCTTGGGCGCCGGAAAACGTGTTGAAGAACACCAGGAAGAACACGATGACACTGACCAGCACGACCGCTGGCACAAACCCAAGCCCGAACAGCATGATGAACAAGGGCGCGAGCGCGAGCAGCGGAAGATTGTACAACGCGACAATCAGCGGCCGCAGCAACTTGGCCAGCCCTGGCGAGCGTCCAAGCAGCAGACCAAGCACGGCGCCGACCGCAGTGCCGGCGCTGACACCAACGACAATCTCCTCCAGGGTAATTCCGAGATGAACGTAGAGACTGCCGCGCAGCCAATCAGCCAGCCGTGCCGCCACGAGATTGGGACTGCTGAGCCAGATGGAGCCGGTTGCCAACGCTGCTATCTGCCAGGCCAACAGCAGCGCAACGGCGACGCCAACTCGCCAGAACGCTGCGCTCCGGAGAATCTGCATCGTGCCTAGCTGCCCATGACCTCCCGCGCGATCTCCGTGGAAACGATCTGATCATACGTTACCGTGAGCGGCGGTTTGGAGGTCAGGTTCGCTGTGGTCAACGTCCGTTCGAACTGTGGCTTGGAGATCAGTGGCGATTTCGGGATACCGACTGCGTATTCAGCATATCCCGCAGCATATTCGGCATCACTCATATTCGGGAAGCGATGCCGGATCAGTTCGCGTGCCTTGTCCGGCTGAGCATGCGCGAACTTCATTGTCTCGGCATAGGCGCGCACAATGGAAACCAACAGCGGACGCTGTGACGCCAGCGTCTGGCGGCTGGTTGAGATGGAGAGATAAGCGTAGTCGCTGAACTCGGGCACTGTGCCCTTCATCGGATCAACCAGGATCTCGGCCAGACCCTTTGAGACTGCCTCGGTCGAGAATGGTGCGGACCATACGAACCCATCGACACTGCCGGCCTGCATCGCCGCCAGCATGTTCGCACCGGGACCAACCGGCATGATCTGCACCTCGTTGTCCGGATTGAGCTTTTGCAGGATCAGCAGCGTGCGGATGAACTGATCCGTGCTCGATCCCGGCCCGGTGATGCCGATGCGCAAGCCGTTCAGCCGGTGAAGGTTGTCCGCAAGCGGTGCCTTCATGTCGATCTTGTTCTGTGCGATTGCCTTGCGGGTGATCACCAGAGACATCGGGAAGGCGTTGAAATTCGCGCAGATCGCGACGAAGCTGCCGCCGCGCGCGTCGGCGTGCATGTTCTGCTCGAGCCCAATCGTCGAGATCTGTGCACTGCCGCCCATGACAGCGGCCATCTGCTGCGGGCCTGACTGGACGTTCACCAGGTTCATGTCGAGGCCCTGCTTCTCGAAGAAGCCGCCATCCAGCGCGATGTAGTTGGTGAGATAGTACACGGCCTCACCGGCAACAGAGTTGTTGACCGGTGTGCCCGCGGCGAACGCAGGCGACAGTCCGGATGCTCCAGCCACCGCCGCCATGCCGAGCAGGACTTCCCGGCGCGACCTGATATAGTTCATTGGTTTCCTCCGTCTTCTTGTATTATCGGCGCGATTGCAGTGTCACCCCGGCCTGCTTTTCCATTGGACGAACCACAGTGGTGATGTCCTCTGACCCCGAGCCATCCTGCAAGGCTGTACCGATAGGCCTGCTGGACAAGATCGCCGACCGGGGTCGGAATGCCATGGCTTTTGGCGTGTTCGATGAACACTCCGATGTCCTTCATCACCACCGACAGCGAGCCGCCGAAATCGAAGCTGCGCGTCAGGACATGCCGCGGCACCTTGTTGGATGTCGCGGTGTTCTGGCCGCTGCCATGGTTGATCACGTCCAGCATCGCCTCCGGATCGAGCCCGGCCTTCGCGCCGACCACCAGTGCTTCGCATGCCGCGACCAGATTGGTGAGCGACAGCATGTTGTTCACCGACTTCATCACCTGTGCCGCGCCCACTGAGGCACCGAGATACACGACCTTATCCGAATAGCAGCGCAGGATTGGTTCTGCCGCATCGAACAGCGGCTTCGCCCCCGACGCCATCACCGTGAGCTTGCCTTGCTGCGCGCGCACGCGTCCGCCGGTCATCGGCGCATCGAGCGTATCGATGCCCGCCTTCTTCAGTCCGGCGGCCAGTTCCTGCACAACCTCCGCCCCATTGGTGCCGAGATGCACGTACTGCCTGGCGCGACGCCCGGCGACGATACCATCGCCGCCGAGCACCGCATCGCGGAACGAGTTGGAAGACGCCAGACAGCCCAGCACGATGTCCGCCTGGTCTGCCACCGCGCGCGGCGACGCCGCCAGTTCCGCGCGCCCGCGGAACGCAGCCATCGCGTCCGCGCGGATATCATACACGTGGACCCGATGGCCTGCCTGCACGATGCGCTCGGCCATCGGCGCGCCGATCGATCCGAGGCCAATGAAGCCAACCACGCGCGCGGTTTCCGGCATCCGCTGCTCCTCCCCTGCGATCAGGTTGTCGCGCGCGGACGACGGGTGACGCAGGTTTTCTCCTCGGGATTGAAGTAATGCCGATCCGGCTTGTAGTGGCCGCCGACCACGGTGAGCGAGAACGTATCGTCATCCAGCGCGGTGAAGCCATGGATCTCCGCCGGCATTGCCACCAGAGCGAAGTCGGATCTGCCCAGCACCCTGTCGTCCACCACCGTCAAGTCCGCATAGCCTTCCTTGGAGCCGTCATCATTGCGTCGGTATACGGTGTGGCTGACGCGGCCGCTGTAGATCGCCAGGGCTTCCCACACGCCGTGATCGTGCGGTGGGATCTTCTTGCCCTTGGGGAAATTGTCGAACGTGATCGACAGCTCGCCGTCGTAATAGAGATAGCGCGACCAGTCGATGTGATTGCCGTCGCGCTTCACCCCAAGTTCCTTCAGGTCGGGCCGCTTCAGCAATTCCAGCATCGGGGTACGAATGGTTTCCGCGAGTTGCGGGCTGTCGGGGCCGAGCCGGCGCACGGCATCGATAATGCTCTGCGCGCATTGGCGTATCGTCGTGTCAGTGGTTGTTGCGCTCATTGTCGAACTCCCTCTTGTGTTGGATCAGTAGTTCACCGTTGGAACGGCACCTCCATCGATCGCCACCGCCTGTCCGGTGATCGCGCTCGCCAGTGGCGAGGCCAGGAACAGGACCAGTGGTGCGATATCGTCCGGCTCGATCATGCGGCCGATCGGAATGCTGGCTGCCATGGAGGCTGCGGCGGCTTCCAGGCTGATAGCCTGTTCAGCGGCGAGCTTGGCAATCCGTGCGGGCGTGCGGTCGGTGTTGGTCTGATAGGGATGCACGACATTCACTAGAATGCGGTCGCGCGCGACTTCCTCGGCGAGGTGCCGCACGAAACTTGCGAGTGCCGAATTGCCCAATCCCTGTGGCAGTTCCGACCGGCCCGGTGCTCCTGAACTGCTGCGCGAGACAGCTCTTGCCGATGTGCCGCCGATACAGATGATACGACCTCCGCCGGCGCGTCGCATGTGCGGTATCGCCGCGCGGCAACAGCGGATCGCTCCCATCAATTTGCCGTTGATGCGTTCGAGTAATTGGCCGTCCGATGCGTCCTCCAGCCGGGCTGGCACGCGATCGACATTGGTTGAAGCGTTGTTCACCAGCACATCGACGCCGCCGAGCGCGGCGACTGTTTGCTCCACCAGGATATCGGCCGCCCGCGGCTCGAACAGATCGATTGGGATGCCAACGCAGTCGCCGCCGGACGCGCGCATCTCCGCCTGTGCGGTTTGCAGACGCGCCTGATCGCGGCCACAGATCGCCACCCGCGCGCCCTCGGCAGCGAACTGCCGTGCGATCTCGTAGCCGATACCGCGAGAGCCGCCGGTCACCAGCACTGCCTTGTTGCGTAGCTTCAGATCCATCACCGAGTACCCTGCCGGGCTACCAACGCGGGCGCGCTGTGCCAGACCGCATCGCGCGTCAGCTCGATCGCCCGCGTCAATTCGCGCGCCACACGCAGCGTGTCAGGCAGCGCACGCTCGACGAACGCGTCGATTGACATCCGCTCTGCCGCAATGGTCAGGCTGACCCCCGCACACGGGCTGCCGTCACTGCTGAACAGCGGCGCGGCGACAGTCCGCAGGCCATAGGAATTCTCACCGTCCGATACCGCGTAGCCCTGGCGCCGCACCTGCGCCAGACGCTCCAGCAGCGCATCGAGGTCGATCAAGGTAGTTTCGGACATTTTCACCCGCTCGCGCGCGGTGAGCACTTCGGTCTGCTGCTCGCGCGGCATCCATGCGAGGATCACGTGGCCGAGCGCGGACGCGTAGGCGCTGAACCGCCGGCCAATCCGCCGATCGAGGCCATCGCGCGCCGGGTCGATCTGCACGCGCTCGACATAGACAACATCGGCGCCATCCAGCACACCGAGCGAGGCGGCATCAGCGACCTCCGGCACGAGTGCGCGCAGCAGCGGCCGTGCATGGTGGGTCAGATGCGTTTGCGATAGCGCCGCGTAACCAAGCTCCAGGCACTGCAATGTCAGGCGAAACCGCGAGCTGTCCGGCACCGAGGCCAGATAGCCCAGCCGGCACAGCGTGTGGATCAGCCGGAACGAGGTGCCGCGATCGAGCCCGGCTCGTTCAGCGACCTGGCTGATGGTCAGCTCGGGCGTTGCCGGAGCGAAGGCGCGCAACACGGCGAACACCTTGGCGGCGGACTGCACGACGCTCTTCGCGCTGACTTCTGTTGGCTCTTGGACTGCCACCTTGGTTCCGTGCTCGGATACCGAACATTTGTTGCGCCAATTGGGAACCCTGGGCGGCGCGCTGTCAAGCGGCGGCGATGGCCGTGTTCAGTGCCCTGACGCCCCCCGACGGTCCTTCGGGATGGTTCCAGATGCAACCAACCACCGCAAGGAAATCCGCGCCCGCGCGGACCAGCGGCGCGCAGTTCTCAGCCGTGATGCCGCCGATTGCGCAGCATGGCACTTCCATCAGTTCAGACCACCAGGTGAGGATTTCCGGATCGATGAAGCGGGTGACGTCTTTGGTGCCGGAGGGGAAGAACGCGCCGAATGCCACGTAGTCGGCGCCATCCTCGCCGGCGTGCATCGCCAGGTCGCGACTGCCCTTGCAGGTGACGCCCATCATGGCGTCCGGCCCCATCAACGCGCGCGCCTGTCGCGCCGGCATGTCCTCCTGACCGACATGCGCGCCATCGCTCCCGGTCGCGCGTACCAGATCGGCGCGGTCATTCAGCAGGAAAGCAACGCCGCGCGACTGCGTCACCGGCCGCAGCACATCGATCGCGCGGCGCCACGCGGCGTCGTCAACGTCCTTAAGCCGAAGCTGTACTGCTGCCACATCACCGGCATCCAGCGCCGCCGCCAGCAGATCGGCGAACGGCACAGGATCCAGCTTAGGAGGCGTAATCAGATAGACCCGGCAGCCATCCGACTTCATGCGATCCATCTGTCCAAGCGAAGAATGTCCCTGCCATCATGAGCGGCACTCGGCCGGCACGATGGCCGGCCATGACGGCGTGGACGTAGTCGCTAGGCCTTGCCGAGATAGATGTCGATGATCTTGTTCAACATCTCCACCGCCAGTTCCTTCGGCCGCTGGAAGGTGTTGCGGCCGATGATGCTGCCGTTGGCGCCGCCGTCACGGATGCCGCGCACTTCCTCGTAGACGCCGTCGAGGTCCTTCGCTTCGCCGCCGGAGAACACCACGATGCGCTTGCCGCTGAACGAACTCTGCATCACGTGTTCGACCCGCTTTGCCATCGTCGAGCCATCGATCTTCTCATAAGCCTTCTTGGCTGCATCGAGGCTGATAACCGCTGTCGGCGGCTTCACCTTGATGATGTTGGCGCCCATCAGAGCCGCCATCTGAGCGGCATAGGCGCAGATATCGAGCGCGGTCTCGGCGGCCTTGTCGAGGTTCGGACCACGCGGATAGCTCCACACCACGACGGCGAGCCCGGAAGCCTTCGCTTCGGCCGTCAGCTCGCGTAGTTCCTCCATCTGGGCGAAGGCGTACTCGCTGCCCGGATAGATGGTGAAGCCGATGGCGGCACAACCCAGCCGGAGTGCATCCTTCACGCCCGCGGTCACTGCCTGGTCCTTGTTGGTGGCCAGCGAATTCGAGTTGTTGCATTTCAATATCGTCGGGATCTGTCCGGCGAACGTGTCGGCGCCCTGCGCGATCATGCCGAGCGGCGCGGCGTACGCGTTCAGCCCAGCCTCGATCGCAAGCTGGTAGTGGTAGTGCGGATCGTACGCCGGTGGATTTGGCGCGAAGCTGCGCGCGGGGCCATGCTCGAAGCCCTGATCGACCGGCAGGATCACCACCTTGCCGGTGCCGCCGAGTTTGCCCGTGGACAGGATGCGGGCCAGATTGGCCTTCACGCCGGGCGGATCGCCCTCATACCAGTCCAGGATCTTCTTTACCTTCTGGGTGACGCGCATGTGGACGGTCCTTCTTGCTGAGGAGCGATTGGATCGGTACTAGCTCACGGCGCGGCGGCTGTCACCAAGCCACTCGGGCAACCTCCGCGCCGCACCACGCTCAGACATATCGAGCGCATCTGGCGGAACGGTTAAGACCTCGCCGCCAAGTGATGCGGCGATTGCCGTGACCGCGTCGCGTCCCGGCGCTGTTACGTCCAGCACGATCCGTCGCTGTCCGATCCGTAGCGCGCCAAGCGCCAGGCCAGACGCATCGGCGCAATCGAGGATGTCATCCCATAGCCCTTGTGGAAATTCGCCGCGTGCCCGTTGGATCAAGGCTCGCCACCAGCCGCTGCCGGCAAACAGCGCCGCGCCCGGCGCGGACAGCAGCGTGACCGGCCTGCGCAACGCCAGCACGGCACGCGCATCGGCCAATCCGTGGATCAGCACCGCGGGATAATGCGCGCCGGCCACGGATATCTGCTTGACGTTCAACGCCTCGCCTTTATTGAGTTCAGATGAAACATGAGGTGGGACAGGGGGAATGCCCAGCGATACCGACGACACTGAAGCGACGGCGGACCGGCTGGAAGTCGCACTCGAACGCATCGCGCAGGCCGCTTCCCGCCCGGCACATCAATCTCCTATGGGAGCTTCCGAAGAAGTTGCTGCGCGACTCGACGGATTGATCAATCGTCTGCGGACGGCGCTTGCCAGCAAGGCCGACTGAACGGATTACGGGGAAGACTTCGATGGCCCAGGTCACGCTTCGCATCAACGGCTACGCATACACCGTCGGCTGCAAGGACGGCGAGGAGGCACATCTGCAGTCTATGGCCAACGAGGTCGAGCGGCGTATCGACAGCGTCAAGGCGGCCGCAGGCCAGTCGGGAGAGGCCCGGATGCTGGTAATGGCGTCGCTGCTGATGGCCGACGATCTGTATGAAATGTCGCGCGCACAGCGCTCCAGCGCCCCGTTGCCGGCCGAGCCGAAGCTCGGGCGTCGTCTCAGCAAGCTGGCGCAGCGCGCGGAAGAGATTGCCCTCGACCTCGAGCGTCCCTAGATAGGGGGTGCGGAGCTGCTGGGTGCGTCAGGCAATTTATCCCCGGGGCCAGTAAGCATCTTCCAGGGAGCTGGCTCTGCCGGGATCCTGGTCTCGGTATCTGGCGCCCACCTGCACTCGCAGGCTCTGGGAGGATGAGACGCCAACGGCCATGGCGGCTCCGCACTTCTCCCCTGAACCGCGCATCTGCTCTTGGTCGGTAAAGGGGGGCCTGAATGCGCATCCTGTTCATCGGCGACATCGTCGGCCGCACCGGCCGCGACGCTGTCGTGGCTTCGCTGCCCAAGCTGCGCCAAGCATTGCGGATCGACCTCGCGGTTGTGAACGCCGAGAACGCCTCGCACGGCTTCGGCCTCGCACCCGACATGGCAACGGCCCTGTTCGCCGCGGGCACGGATGTGATCACGCTGGGCAACCATGCCTGGGACCGCAAGGAGATCATTCCCTACATCGCCGAAACCCCGCGCCTGATCCGCGCGCTGAATTTTCCGGAAGGCACGCCGGGTGGCGGGTCGGTGGTGGTGGAGGTTCCGGGCGGCCGCCGCGCGCTGGTATTCCAGGCGATGGGCCGGCTCTACATGGACCCGCTAGACTGCCCGTTCCGCACGACCTCGGAATTGCTGGCGAAGCACCGCCTCGGCGGTACCGTTGCTGCTATCGTTGCCGACATCCACGCCGAGGCGACCAGCGAGAAAATGGCCTTCGCGCATTTCCTCGACGGTCAGGTGTCCGCCGTTATCGGCACTCACACGCATTGCCCCTCTGCCGACGCGCAGGTGCTGCCCGGCGGCACAGCGTTCCAATCCGACGCCGGCATGTCGGGCGACTACGACAGCGTCATCGGCATGGCAAAGGACGGCGCCACTATGAGGTTCTGGCGCAAGCTTCCCGGGGAGCGCCTCGCGCCGGCGGAAGGCGAAGCGACGATTTGCGGCGCATTCATCGAGACCGACGACAGCACCGGGCGTGCTCGCCGCATCGAACCGGTGCGAGTGGGCGGTCGGCTGGCCGAGGCGATGCCGGCAGGCTGAAGGTCAGGCCGTGGGGGCGCTGCCGATATACTTGAACTGATGCACCGCATCGTTCAGTGGAAACGCCGGGTCGCGCTTCACCTGAAAAATGCTGATCGTGTGGTCCATGATATCGCCGTTTGCGTCGAACTGGATGTTGCCCTGCGGCGTCGCCAAATTCGTCGCCTGGATCGCATCGCGCACCGCGTGCCGATCGATCGGCTTGCCGGAGGCGGCGACACGCCGCAGTGCATCCAGGATCACCAGCGCCGCGTCATACGCCGTCACCGAGTAGTCACTCGGTGCCATGCCCCAGCGTTGCTGATAACGCGCCTGCCACGCCGCGATCTTCTCGCCCTCCAGATGCGGCGAAGTCAGCGCGACATACCAGCCCTCGGCTGCCGGAAATCCGACCTGCTCGGTGAATCCGCCGCCATATAGACCGCCGCCACCGCCTTTGATCATCTGCGGCACGATGTCATACGCCTGCTTCGCGACTTTCACGCCAGCCTGCAGATCGCCGCCATAGAACAGCGCTTGCGCACCCAGCGCTTTGACCTTGGTCAGTGCCGTCGTGTAGTCGGATTGCTTGGGATCGAGTGAATCGCGTCCCAATATCGTCATGCCTGACGCTTTTGCACCGGCCATGAATGCATCCGCCAGCCCGACGCCATAGCCTCCGGAATCATCCAACACGTAACCTGTCTTCGCGCCGAGTGTCTTCACCATGAAGCGTGCCATGCCCGGCCCGCGATTGTCGTCTGTGGTCAGCGTGCGGAAATAGATTGCCTTACCGGCGGGCCGAAACTCCGCGGCGAACTTTGGCGACGTGATATCCGGGCTCGTGGTATCCGGCGTCACCGTCGCCAGGTCACCCTGGCTGAGTATCGGCGCCATCGCCTTGCCCGCGCCGCTGTGATCCGGTCCGATCACCGCGACCACCCGCGGGTTGGCGACGAACTTGCGCGCGTTTTCTGCCGCCTGCGCCGGATCGTACTGGCCGGCCGTTGCCGTCGCTTCATTCAGGGCGATCGTCTCGATCTTGCGGCCGGCGATGCCGCCCTGCGCATTCACGTCCTCGATTGCAAGCATCGCTCCATTGCGCGTCGCGATGGAGTTTGCTGCGTCGGCGCCGGTGTAAGCGCCGCTGATGCCGAGGACGATTGGCTCGCTGTCCGCTGCCCGTGCGCCATGCAACGCGGCGATTGCCGGCGTGACAAGAAGTCCCAGGGCACTGCGGCGCCCGATAGTCCGCACTATCATTGTTGTTTCCCCCCAACACCGAGACAGCGAACGCTGAACATGCATGATCTGTCCAGCCTGCGACAGCCCGAGCCGCGACTCTCACACCGGCCGCAGCAGATACCGCACCGTCTTGCTGCCGCCATGTATCGTCGCCGCGCCGACTTCGGTGAAACCCAGTGCCGCGTGGAACGCATCCGATGCTGGGTTGGGCGGTGCGACATTCACCTCGCACACCACCCGATCGTGCCTCGCCTCCGCCGCGCGCGCGAACAGCTCGCGATACAGCATCCGCGCATAGCCTCGCCCGCGTGCCACCGTGGCAACAACAACGCGGTCGATATACACGAACCGCGAATAGCGCTCGCGGAACCACAGAAAGTTCGGGCTGTCGTAGTCGGCACCTTCATCGAATGCGAGCAGGAACGCGTCTACCGTGCCCACGCGCTGCGCCAGGAAAGCCTGGCGCAGCAGATGTGTCAGCCGCGGCGCCTCCAGCCACGATAACTCGATCGCATGAGCGTTGTTCAGCGCCAATACCGCCGGTTGCACCTCTGGCGTCACTGGCAGCGGCGCTGGCTCGATCATTATGCGCTATTGATTGATCTCGGGCTCGACGAGTCTTGCCAGATTGCGCAGCGACTCCTGCCAGCCGAGATAGCAAGCCTCGAGTGGAATGACGTCGGGAACGCCGGACTGCACGATATTCAGCTCCGTGCCCACCAGCACCTTCCTCAATTCCACGGTTACCTCAATCAGGCCGGGCAGATTGGGGTCGTCGAACTTGTCCGTGTAGCGTAGCCGCTCGTTGGGAACGAGTTCGACATACTCGCCGCCAAACGCGTGGCTCTTGCCGTTCGTGAAGTTCCGGAAGGACATCTTGAACGTCCCGCCAACCTTTGGCTCCAGGTGATGCACGGTGCAGGCAAAGCCGTTGGGCGGCAACCATTTCGCCAGCGCGTCGGCCTCGACGAACGCGCGATACACCTTCTCTGGATTGGTGGTCAGAACGCGATGCAGGCGCACGGTGTTGGGCATGTTGGTTGATCCTTATCAATTGATAGAACCGGATTGCCGTCGATCACGCGCCTGGTATCGGCAGGACTGGCATGACCTCCACGGACTCGCCGGGAAAGATCGTGAAATGCGGATGGTTTTCAAACATCCTGGCGGCCGCTTCGTGCGATTCCGCCCGCACGACCATAAAGGCACCCATCTCGTTGCTCACATCATCGATGCCACGTTCGGTGACCTTCTTCGTTTTGCCGACCGGGCCACCCATCGTGGACACGGCCGCATGGTGTTTTTCGACCCAGGCTTTCCAGGCGGCCATGCCCTGTTGTTCCTTGGCGCGTCTTTCGGCTTCGGGTAACGCCATCCACGCCTTCATGCGCGGGCTGGTTTTGCTGCCGAGGAACACGGCAAGATAGCTATCGTTCGGTGTCATGCGGATTCCTTTTCTCTCGGGATTGCGGTTGAGCGTCGATCGATGCTTTCGCCCCGTCGAATGCGATCGAGGCAACGCAGCGTGTTTCGTTCCTCTAGTCCGTCGCGGGCACCGAATGGTGCTCGTGCTGGATGCGCCATCCGCCGTCGGTCTTGCAGAGGCCAATCGTCAGCCGGAACTGGAAGCCTCCTGGCTCAGAAGGACCACCGCCCGTGGCCGATCCGCAACGCATGATGGCAACGGCAAAGGCGACGGTGTCGCCCGCGTGTATTTGTAGGTCTTCAACGTCGAAGGCTTGCCCGGGTTGGTGATAGGCGAAGAAAAGATCCCAGGTCTTCTTGTATTCCGCCATTCCGCGCGACTGCAGCGGCGGCGGCACGTCGAACATGACGATGTCGTCGGCGTGATGGGCCAGGATCGCCGGCAGGTCATGCCGCCGAACGGCGTCTGTCCAAGCCTCGATGAGTGCCTCGATCTCGGTTTCCGCGGTTCCAGTCCGTTGCGACATGACCCTTGCTCCCACCAGCCGCCGATCCATGCCCTAAGGACGGGCGAGGCTTTGCCCGCCCGACACGCGGCACCGGATTTATTGCAAATAGAGATCCCCGTGCTCTACCGCGCGCAACGCCGTTTGTTGTGGTGGCGCCTGCCGCGGTCAGCAGGAGGTCATATCACCCAGGCGCATCGAGATAGGGCGCCACAATCTCGCGGGTCTCCCGGCTCGGAATGACCGGGACAATCTCCATCGTCACGCCGGTCCCGCGCCAGTGCAGGCACCATTCCTGCAACAGCCGTGCATCGTCGCACCGCATCAACTGAAAGCAGCGTGCGAAGCTCGGCTCGATCCAACTATCGACATATTCCAGCCCATCCGGCAGCACCCGGCCCGCGTCGCGCAGCCGCCGATACGCCGGCACCATGTCGTTGTCGTGAAACCGTTCGATCACCATGAACAGCATTGTCCACCCCTTTCGATTCAGCCGCCTTCATGGCACACCATCCGGCCGCACGCTGGCAACAAAACCATCGGGAGATCGCTTCATGCTGCGCTGGGCCTTGGCCGCCGCCTTCAGCCTGTTTCCTGTTCTGGGGTTCGCCCAGTCGCCTGAACTCGTCGAGGCTGGCAAGCTTACCTGGGGCGCTTCCGTCACCTTCCCGCCGTTCGAGTTCCAGCAGAACAACCAGCCCGCCGGCTTCGACGTCGACCTGGTCGCCGCACTGGCCAAGCAGATCAACCTGCAATCCAACATCGTCTCGATCGAGTTCAAGGGCCTGATCCCCGCGCTGCAAGGCAAGCGCATCGACATCATCGTCAGTGGGATGTACATCAATCCGCAGCGTCTCGAAGTCGCCGACATGATCCCCTACCTGCTCGTCGGCAACCAGATCGTCGTGCCGCAAGGCAACCCGAAGCAAATCGATGGCACCACATCGCTATGCGGCCTCAACGTCGCCGCGCCCATCGGCACGGTGTTCGAGAATTCCGCCAAGCAGACCAGTGCGGCCTGCAAGTCAGCCGGCAAGCCCGAGATCAACCTGCTGTCGCTGGCCGGCACCGTGCAGTGCGCGCTGGCGCTGACCCAGGGACGCGCCGACGCAATCATCGTTTCAACCCCGACGGTTGCCGCGCTGATCACCGAGACGCCTGGCACCTACGCCACCGGCGGCGCGCCATTCGACGCCGACACCAAGGTCGGTGTCGCCCTGCGCAAGGACAATCCAGCGCTGAAGGCCGCGCTGGAGAAGGCACTGAAAGCCGTGGTCGCCGACGGCACCTACGCATCGCTGATCAAGAAGTGGAACCTGCCGGCGGCCAGCTCGGCCTTCTGACCGCGTGAAGCTGTTTCAGCCGCAACTATTCGTCCAATACCTCACCAGCACGGAGTTCCTGCACGGCGCGCTGATGACCTTCTGGCTCAGCATCGCCTCCTTGGCGCTTGGCATGGTCATTGGTCTGTTGCTCGCCGTCGGCCAGGAGGCACCGTTCCGCCCGGTGCGCTCGCTGGTCTGGTTCTATATCTGGCTGTTCCGCGGCACGCCGGTGCTCCTGCAACTGGTGTTCGCCTTCAACGTGCTGCCAGCGTTCAACATCCTGCTGCCGGGCTTTGCCTGCGCGGTGCTGGCGCTCGGCATGAACGAGGCGGCCTACATGGCCGAGATCATGCGCGCCGGCATTCGCGCCGTCGGACCAGGCCAGCGTCTCGCCGCGCGCGCACTGGGCCTGGAGGAAGGCCAGGTCATGCGCTGGGTCGTGCTGCCGCAGGCAATGCGCATCATCATTCCGCCCATCGGCAACCAGTTCATCGGCATGCTGAAACTGTCGGCGCTTGTCTCGGTCATCGGCGTGAAGGAGCTGCTGCTGACCGCCGACGAAACCGCCTCCAGCAACTTCCGCTACATTGAAACGCTGACCGCCGCCGGCATCTGGTACCTGCTGCTCACCACCGTCTTCATGGGCGTGCAATCGCTGATCGAGCGCCGCCTGCGCCGCCGCACCGGCGCACGCCGCGCGGCGCTCACGACCCAATCGATCCGATGACCGCATTGCTCAGCGCCGCGGCGGTCTGGAAACGCTTCGGCGCGCTCGACGTGCTGAAAGGCGTTGATCTGATGGTGACGCGCGGCGAGTGCCTTGTCGTGCTCGGGCCGTCCGGTTCCGGCAAATCCACCATGCTGCGGTGTCTCAATCTGCTGGAACCCATCGCCTCCGGCAGCATTGTGTTCGAGGGCCAGGAGATCGCCGGCCTGCCGCGCAAACAGGCCGCTGCGTTGCGCCGGCACATGGGCATGGTGTTCCAGAACTTCGAGCTGTTCCCGCATCTCTCCGCCACCGACAATGTCGCCTTCGGTCCGGTCCGGGTGAAGAAGACACCAGTGAAGCAGGCCCGCGAACTTGCGCAGCATCTGCTGCGCAAGGTGCACCTGCCCGACAAATTCGCGGCGTTTCCCGATGAACTATCCGGTGGCCAGCAGCAGCGCGTGGCGATCGCGCGTGCACTGGCGATGGAGCCGGCGCTGATGCTCTACGACGAACCAACCAGCGCGCTGGATCCCGAAACGGTCGGCGAGGTGCTGAACGTCATGCAGGAACTCGCCGACGAAGGCATGACCAGCATCGTGGTGACGCATGAACTTGCCTTCGCTCGCCGTGCCGCTGACGAGGTGATGTTCATGGACGCTGGCGAGGTCGCCCATAGGGCGCCGGTCGATGACTTCTTTCACGGCAGCGCACCCGATCGCGTGGCCCGCTTCCTCAGCCGCTACGCCACCACGACACGGTAATCCTGGTCGACCCAGTGGTTCGTCGACAAATCGAGCCACGTAAATACGATTGTAGAGCCGTGCGACAGTCCCTCCGTCGGCAGGTCCACGGTATGCAGCCCCAGGCCGGTGTCGCGCGTGGAAACATCGGTGCGCGTCTTCCAGTCGTCGGTGCTCCAATGCACCAGCGCCGGCGCCGCCAGATCCAGGCGCAGCACTTTCCCGGCCGGCACGCGCGGCGTGCGCCAGTCCATCCGCCATGGCCGGCAGCGGGCCGTGCGTTTCTCCCGCAGATAGCGCCGCGCCGGCTGCGGCGGCCGATCGAATACCGCGCCATCGGACAGCGAGCGTATCAGCTTGATGTGCTCGGCATGCGCCCAGACCAGCGGCATCGCCGAACCGCTCGGCCGGCCAGGTTCAAGCTCCAGCGCCGGTATCGGTGCCGTGTCCCACACCTGCTCGGGCAGCAGTTTGCCTGGGCTGGCGCTCGCCTCGAGCACCGACAGCAATTTCTCTGCCATATCGCGCCGCCCGGCTGCCAGTTCGTAGTGCGCGCGCTCACCGGCGAGCAGTGGCCAGACCCGCCCGATACCGGTGCCATCATATGCACGGCCGTCCTCGTGCTCGCCATAGCCGTCACCGTTATAGCGCCGCCAGCCTGGCCCATACGGCAGATCGACCCGCAGCACGTGGTCGATCACCTTCACCGTATCGACGATGCGTGGATCATCGGCCGCACGTAGCCCGAACCGCACCAGCGCCAGCGCATCGGTGCTGATCAGATCATCCGCCGCGACGTTGCAGGTTCCGGCGAACCGATTGCGTACCTCCACCGTGCCGAGCGGTTCGGCGCGTCCCTCGCCGGGAACTTCCGGTGCGATGCGGATGTAATAGCCCGCCACCCCGACCTCGCGCGCCAGCCGGGTGTTGCTGACATAGATCCAGTCCTCGATCTGCTCGTTCCATGCATCCGCTGTGTCGCGCAGATAGCCGGCCACGTCCTCGAGCTCGCAAGCCTCTGCCAGATCGGCTGCGGCGAGCAGCCCGGCGATCTGCACGGCGAGGGTGAATGGCGTGTAGCCGGAGTTCTCTTCCCAGCGGTCCTGGTTGGTCTGGGGTCCATTGCGAATGACGAAGCCCATCGCCCGCGCCACCATCGGCCAGTACGCCGGCAGCACCGGCCGAGCCACCGCGCCGTCGCGCCATGCCATTTCCAGCAGCAGAACCGGGAACGCGCATTCGTCGAGCTGGACGCCGTGCCAGTACGGCGAACCGTCGAGCCAACAGTTCTGCGGCCAGCAGCCGTCTTCCTCCTGCACCGCGCGCAGGTAACGCAATACGCGCACAACTTCGTCGTACGCACCGCAGGCCAGGAAAGCGCCTGCGGTCTGTGCCAGGTCGCGCGGCCAGACCAGATGATAACCACCCAAGTCGTCGTCGCCTTTGCTGCCACCCCAGGGGATCGACAGACTGGCGATCAGCCCGCCGGGAAAGGTCGGGCTCTCGTGGCAGCGCAGCACAGCGGTGCTGACGCGATAGACGTTGTGACCGTCCACCTTGCGATCCAGTGACCGCAGCTGCGCCTGCCAGGCACGCCAATGCGTCGCATACTCCTCGGTCTGCCGTTCGAATGGTGTCTGCAGGCTGGCGCGGACCCGGAACGCTGCTTCCGGTGCGCTGCGTCCGAAGCCGAGTGCCAGGCGGAACTCGGTCTCCGGCGCCTCGATCTCCGCGGTCAGCGCGACGTTGCCATCGGCGGCTCGATCGTATTCGTCGGTCAGCATTCCGCTACGGTGCAGCATCTGCCAACCGTCCGAGGCGCCGACAAACCCCACCGAGCTTGCAGCGAAAGGCCGGGAACAACCCAGCGACAGGCATGTACCGTCGCCTTCGGCGAACAACAGGTGATGCCCTTTGTAGTCGCCCATCCAGGCGGTGTTGTGCGCGCCGCCATTGACCAGATGCGGCGCCAGCAACGCGAACAACCGCAGCTTCGATCCGTCCAGCACTTCCAGCCTGATGCGCTGCACCACCACGTCGGCGCGTTGGTCGGTCAGGACGTCCTTATGGATGCGGAAGCGCCCGCCGACATGCGTGTTGACCAGGTGGAGCGCCGGCACGCCGTCTTCCAGGCCGGCGATCTCGAACGTGCAGTCACGCTTTTCCTCGGCGAAGAAGCCGTCGAGGCCGGTCACGATGAGGCCGAAGTCCCGGGTGCAGGCCTGATCGACCCGCGGGTAGTAGATTTCGTCGAGGATGCCATGGCTCAGCGTGAACCATACCCGGCTCACGGCCGAAATCGCCGTGCCGATGCCGCTCTTGGCGCTGGAAGTCCAGCGTGGCGGGATGCCTGGCCAGCCTGGTGCGTCGGTCACTCTCGCCTCCTTATGCCGCCCCAGTGTAGGCTGTCGGAACAGACGGATTCATCTTTATCACCCACTCGTGAGCAATGGCCGGACATTCCCAATTCAAGAACATCATGTACCGCAAGGGCGCTCAGGATGCGCGCCGCGGGCGTCAATTTGCCAAACTGATCCGTGAAATAACGGTGGCGGTACGGCAGGGCCTGCCTGATCCCGCATCGAACCCCCGATTGCGCGCGGCGATGGTCGCGGCGCGGCAGGCGAACATGTCGAAGGACACGGTGGATCGCGCCATCAAGAAGGCGACAGGGGCCGGCGGCGGCGATGACTACGTCGAGGTCCGCTACGAAGGCTACGGCCCCGCTGGCGTCGCGATCATCGTCGAGGCGTTGACCGATAACCGTAACCGCACTGCTTCCGACGTCCGCTCGGCCTTTGCCAAGCATGGTGGTGCGCTGGGAGAAACAAATTCAGTCAGTTTTCTGTTCAGCCGGCTTGGCGTGATCCGCTATCCGGCCAATGCGGCCAGCGACGATGACATGCTGGAGGCGGCGATCGAGGCCGGCGCGGACAACGTGGAAAGTGACGCCGAAGGTCACGAGATCACCGCCGCGCCGGATGACTTCTTCGCGGTGCGCGACGCGCTGGAGGCACGTTTCGGCGCGCCGGAAACCGCGCGGCTCGACTGGCGACCAACCACCAGCGTCACACTTGATGAGGAGCGTGCGGCATCGGTGCTGAAGCTTGTCGATGTGCTGGACGAAAGCGAGGATGTGCAGAACGTCTATGCCAACTTCGACATTCCCGAAGCGGTTATGCAGAAGCTTTCGGCGTAGTGGGTTGAAGTCGTCTTTGTCATCGCGAGCGAGGCGAAGCAATCCGGTGGATAGCGTCCACTCACAACTGGATTGCTTCGTCGCGGTGCTCCTCGCGATGGCACGTTCACAGATACGTCCGGCGACACTTACTGTTTAGGGGTTGCGTCATCATCAATCTGCTTCGCCCGAACTGCTGCTGGCCGGGCGGAAATCTTGCCAACATATCGTTCGAACGCGGGTCGCTTCTCGATCATGCCAAATTGCATGCCGAAGCCAAGTTGCGATCCGACATAAAGGTCCGCTGCGGTGAAGCTGTCTCCCGCAAGGTCCTCCGATTTTGACAGCACGCCCTCCAACGCATTCAGCACTGCGGGGAAGTTGCCGTAGCCCGCCATGCGTTCCTTGTCGGGCGGGACGACGAAGCCCATCGCCTGGTTGGTCCATGCGGCCTCCAGCGGTCCTGCGCCGAAGAACAACCAACGATAGTAGGGTGCGCGCCGCTCGTCCCCGGACGGGGGCGCCAGTTTCGCCGCGGGAAACGCGTCCGCCAAATAGGCACAGATCGCCGCTGTCTCGGTGACGACAGCTTCACCGTGCTTCAGGGCCGGCACTTTGCCCATCGGATTGATCGCCAGATACGGCTGCGCCTTCATCGTGGACGCGTAGTCGAGGACTTCCGTGCGATACGGCTGGCCGACCTCCTCCAGCATCCAGCGGACCACACGTCCGCGCGACATGGGGTTGGTATAAAAGACCAGTTCGTCGCTCATGCTGTCTCTCCTGCAGTCTGCTGTTGAGAACCGCGATAGCCATCCCCGGTTCCCAGCCCGTAGATGGCACGTTCGCGCTGCCCTATACAGGCGCATCTCGTGGACAGGGATGCGATTCGCCATGCCCCGCCTGCTCGGTATCGATCCGGGGCTGCGCTTCACAGGTTGGGGCGTTATCGACGTGGATGGCAATCGTCTGCGTCACGTCGCCGACGGCGTGGTCGCCACCGATAGTGCCACGAGCGTGCCGGAGCGGCTGAAAGTGCTGCATGACGCGCTGGCCGATCTGATGGCGCGGCATCGGCCGGACGAAGCCGCGGTCGAGGAAACCTATGTGAACCGCAATGGCGCGGCGACGCTGAAGCTTGGCTATGCGCGTGGCATCGCGCTGCTGGCGCCCGCGCTGGCCGGTGTGCCGGTGATCGAATATGCCGCCAAGTCGGTGAAGCTTGCCGTTGTCGGTACCGGCGGCGCGGAGAAGGAGCAGGTGCAGATGATGGTGCGCCGGCTGCTGCCGGGTGCCATGATCCGCCGCGCGGATGCGGCCGACGCGCTCGCCGTGGCAATCTGCCACGCGCACCACCGGGCAAGCCGGATCGCCTGGGGCGTCGTGGCGCGAGCTGGTTAGAGTCGCGCCCGCTTCTATCCGGGTAATCTGACCGTGCCGTCCGCGTTGCGCTCCACCGCAGCGAAGGAGACCACGGCTTCGACGGGCAAGGGGCCGTAGATGTGCGGGAACAGCTGGCCGCCACGTGAAGGCTCCCAGCGAACCGTGTCACCGAGCCCCGACAGATCCACCGCGGCCAGCATGAGGCCGGCGACACCGTTGAAGTGTTTGTCCAGCGTTTCGGCGACCTGGGAACCACGCGAGAGGTGGATGAAGCCGTCGGCGATATCCGCGGGCGATCCGCGGAACACGCCGTCACGCTCCATCGTCTGGAACTCCGCAGCCGACAGGATCTTGTAGACGATGCGATCCAACATGGCTCCCCGCCCATTTCCGTCACCGCCAATCAACTTGACCCACGACTCGGCAACGCTCAACGTTTGACGACGGAGGAGCCGTTGATGCGGAACAGCAGTATCGAAATCTCGCCGATCGCCGGCGCATTGGGTGCCGAGATTGGCGGCGTCGATGTCGCACAGGATCTCGACGACGGCGTGATCGGCGAAATCCGTCAGGCACTCCTCGACTACGGTGTGATCTTCTTCCGTGATCAGGCGATCGATCGCGATCAGCACAAGGCTTTCGCCCGGCGCTTCGGTGAGATCTTCATCCATCCGAACTACAACGGAGTAAGCGTGGATCCGGAAATCGTCGATATCAGGCGTGAACCGGGCGACAAGAAAATCGTCGGCGAGGATTGGCATACTGACACCACGATGGTGACGGAACCGCCGATGGGCGCAATCCTCTACGCGATCGAAGTGCCGCCGTATGGCGGGGATACTTTGTTCGCCAACCAGTACCTGGCGTACGACAGCCTGTCGGACGGATTGAAGCGCACTGTCGATGGTTTGCGGGCTGTACACTCCGACCGCATGGTCGCCGGTCCGCAGGCTGGCATGAACGCGCAGCGCTCGACCAAGGTGCGTGAGGACGCGAACTGGCGGGAGACGATCAGCGTGCATCCGGTGGTGCGCACGCACCCGGAGACCGGGCGCAAGCTGCTGTTCGTCAACCGCTCCTACACCGTGGGGTTCGAGGGCTGGACAGAGGCGGAGAGCAAGCCACTGCTCGAGTATCTGCTGGAACACGGGCACCGGCCGGAGTTCACCTGCCGCTTTCGATGGGCGAACGGGTCCATCGCGTTCTGGGACAACCGCTGCACCAAGCATTTGGCCGTGCACGATGCCGGGCCGTTTCGACGGATCATGCGGCGGACGCAAATTTGCGGTGATGCGGTTCACTGAGCGGCCGAGCATCCGGCTGGCGTCGTTGTCACGATGACCGACTCGCCGCACAGGCACTAACCTGGGTTTCCAATTGCAGGAATAGCTTGTGATCGCCCAGCTCACCGGTCGCGTGGACGCACTGGAAGACGGCCGCTGCGTCATCGACGTGAATGGCGTCGGCTACCTGGTGCACGCCTCCACACGCACGCTCGCCGTGTTACCGGCGCCGCCCGAGATCGCTCGTCTGCTGGTGGAAACCCAGGTGCGCGAGGACGCGATCGTGCTCTACGGTTTCATCGATTCCGCCGAGCGTGACTGGTTCCGATTGCTGACCACCGTACAAGGCGTCGGCGGCCGCGTGGCGTTGTCGATACTATCGGCATTGTCGCCGCGTGACCTGGTCTCGGCCATTGCCTCCGGCGACCGCGCCAGCCTGACACGCGCGCCCGGCGTCGGCGCGCGTCTCGCGGTGCGCCTGCTCACTGAATTGCGCGACAAGGTCGGCGCCATGCCTGCGCCTCCCGGTATCGCGACACCGCAGAAGCTGCCGCGCGGCGCCGCCGAGGATGCGCTATCGGCACTGCTCAATCTCGGCTATCGCCGCGCCGAGGCGCAGCCCATTATCGCACAGACGATCGAGCGACTCGGTGAAGGCGCAAGTATCGATGCGGTGATCCGCGACGCGCTGAAGGAACTGGCGCAGAAATGAAGCAGCAGATGCACGCATATGCACGCAGGTGTCCGTTGTGGACACGTGTATCCGTGTGCATCAGTATGCATCACCGGTTGCAAGTTCTTATGGCTTTGCCGTGAGCGACGACAGCCGCACTGTCTCGCCGGAACGCCGCGAGGAAGACGTCGCCGAAGTATCGCTGCGTCCGCGGACGCTGGACGAATTTGTTGGCCAACAGGCAAGCCGTGAGAATCTCGCTGTGTTCATCGCCGCCACGCGAGCCCGCGGCGATGCACTCGATCATGTGCTGCTGCACGGCCCACCCGGTCTGGGTAAGACCACGCTGGCGCAGATCGTCGCGCGCGAGCTCGGTGTCGGCTTCCGCGCCACATCCGGGCCGGTGATTCAACGCGCCGGCGATCTCGCCGCAATCCTGACAAACCTCCAACCCAGGGATGTCCTGTTCATTGACGAAATCCATCGTCTGCAGCCTGCCATCGAGGAAGTGCTTTACCCAGCGATGGAAGACTTCCAGCTCGATCTGATCATCGGCGAGGGGCCGGCGGCGCGCTCCGTGCGCATCGACCTGAGCCAGTTCACCTTGATCGGCGCCACCACGCGAGCCGGGCTGCTGGCGACGCCGCTGCGCGACCGGTTCGGCATTCCGCTGCGCCTCGTATTCTACACACCTGCCGAACTGGAACTCATTGTCCGTCGCGCTGCCACAAAGCTTGGGATGAATCTGACGCAGGACGGTGCGGCCGAAATTGCCCGCCGCTCCCGCGGTACGCCGCGAATTGCCGGCCGCCTGCTGCGCCGGGTGCGCGACTTTGGAGCCGTCGCCGGCAAGACCAAAATCGACCGCCGGGCAGCGGACGATGCGTTGAACCGTCTCGAGGTGGACGCGCTGGGTCTCGACGCCATGGACCGCCGCTACCTGCGGCGAATCGCCGAACACCACGCCGGCGGCCCGGTGGGGGTGGAGACGCTGGCAGCGGCGCTCGCCGAGGCGCGCGATACGCTCGAAGATGTTATCGAGCCCTTCCTGATCCAGGAGGGCCTTGTGCTGCGCACCAGCCGCGGCCGGATGTTGGGCCAGATTGGATGGCGGCATCTTGGCTTGGTTCCGCCGGCCAGCCAGCCTGACCAATACGACCTGTTGTCTGAATGAATGGAAATCTGGCCTCCATCCCGGCGGATGGCCGCCACCGCTATGCGGTGCGTGTCTACTACGAGGACACCGATGCGGGCGGCGTCGCCTATCACGCCAGCTATCTGCGGTTCGCCGAACGCGCCCGCACCGAGGCGCTGCGTGATGCCGGCATCGCGCATGCGGACCTGCTGCGGCAGTTTTCCGTGATGTTCATGGTGCGGCGCATCGAAGTGGACTATCTCCGTCCCGCCCATCTCGACAATTCGCTGACGATTGTCACCGAGCCGCGTGCGGTGGGAGGCGCATCCGCGCTGCTGCGCCAGGACGTGCAAGGGCCATTTGGCTCGTGTGCCGTGCTGGCGGTGCGGCTTGCTTGTGTGAGGCCGGATGGCAAGCCGGGGCGTCTGCCACAACGCTGGCGGAGCGTTCTCACGGGTATGTGTTCTGCGGCCAGCGCCGCGCAAAACAGGGAGTAGCTGGGTGGATCGGGCTGTGGATGCGGCAAACCTCGCGGTGCCGGGCGCGGATCTCTCGCTGTGGGGACTGTTCGTCGAGGCCGATATCGTCGTGAAGCTGGTGATGCTCGGCCTGCTGGCCGCCAGCGTCTGGGTATGGGCCGTGGTGTTCGAAAAATGGTCCAGCCTGCGCAAGGCCAACCGCGAGGCCGATGGGTTCGAGGACCGCTTTTGGTCGGGTGGCAGCCTCGAGGACCTGTTCGAACGCGAGGCCACCACGCCGGCGCATCCGATGGCCGCGGTGTTCGGCGCGGCGATGGGCGAATGGCGCCGCTCGGTTCGCGTAGCCGGCGCCGACATCAGCCGCAGCTCGGTGCGCGAGCGGATCGACCGCGCCATCACCGTGACCGTGCAGCGCGAGATGGACCGGCTGGAGCGCTGGATGATCTTCCTCGCCTCGGTCGGCGCGACCGCTCCCTTCATCGGCCTGTTCGGCACGGTATGGGGCATCATGCACTCGTTCTCCGCCATCGCGGCCATGCACAACACCAATCTCGCGGTAGTCGCCCCCGGCATCGCCGAGGCGCTGTTCGCGACCGCCATCGGTCTGGTCGCCGCGATCCCGGCCGTGCTTGCCTACAACAAGATCAGCAACGACCTGGCGCGCTTCGCCTCTCGGCTGGAAGGCTTCGGGGCGGAGTTCAGCGCTATCCTGTCCCGCCAAAGCGAGGAGCGCGCCTGAGCCATGGCAGTTGCGCTGAACGGGAGGAACGGCTCGCGCGGCCGCTATCGTCCACTGTCGGAAATCAACGTCACGCCGCTGGTCGACGTGATGCTCGTGCTGCTGATCATCTTCATGGTCACCGCGCCGCTGATGACATCGGGCGTCTCGGTCGATCTGCCGAAGACCGACGCCAAGCCGCTGAATACCGACAGCCAACCGCTGACCGTATCGATCGACGCTCAGGGCAAGATCTTCCTGCAGGATCAGGAAGTGCAGCTTCCCGAACTGGTGGCGAAGCTGCAGGCGATCGCGCAGAACAATCAGGACCGGCGCATCTTCGTGCGCGGCGATAAGGACATCGCCTACGGCCGGATCATGGAGGTGATGGGCACCATCACCCAAGGCGGCTTCACCAAGGTGGCGTTGCTGGCCGAGCAGCCCACGGGTCAGCCGGCGAGGGCGCCGTCTGTCCCGGCACCCCCCGCGGCGCCGGCCCCCAGCGCGGCCAAACCGAAGGCCGGGTGAGGGCGGCGCGTGCTCCAGCGCGTACTGCAAGGAGATAGCCGGCCAGGCAACCGGCCGGCCGGGATGCCTCCGGCGCTGCGGCGCGGCGCCATCGTCTCGGTCGCGATCCATCTGCTCGTTCTGGCGCTGCTGCTCATCGGCATTCCGTTGACCAGGCCGCCGGAAGAGCCGCCGGAAACCGCGGTGTCGATGGTATTCGACGGCACCGCTGCCACGTCGGTGCAGGCGCCCGCACCCGCGCCGGTTCCCGCTCCGTCACCCTCGCCTGCGCCCACGCCGGCGCCACAAACCACCCAACCGCCGAAACCGCAGCCAATAGAGGCGCCGCCGCCACCGCCTCCGCCGCCGACACCTCCGCCACCGGCACCGCAGGCGGCAGCTCCGCCATTGCCGACGCCGCCCACGCCTGTGCCGCCGCCAAATCCGGCTCCGGCTGCCGAGACGGCGCCGCCGCCGCCATCGGCACCGCCGACGCCACCCCAGGCACAGCCGCCGCTGCCGACACCGCCGCTACCGGTTCCACCGCCACCCGCACCGTCGCCGACCCAGCAGAGCGCCACGTCGCAGCCGAATCCGACCAAGAACCCGGCGCCGCAGAGCAGCGCACTGGAGAACACCCTGGAAAAGCTGCGCAGCCTGCAGCACCAGGCCCAGCCGCCCAAGGCGCGCTACAACCCGCAGGCTGGCGGCACGCCGAACAGCGGTGGCAATCCGCAGAGCGATGACACCTCATCGCTGACCCTGGCGCAGCGCGGAGCCATCGGTGACGCGGTACGGCGTTGCTGGAGTACGGATCCCGGCATGCTGGACCTCGACAAGATGCAGGTGCTGCTGACCGTCACCACCGACGCCGGCGGCGTCGTGCGCCGGGCCGTTGTGGCGCAGGACGACGCCGGCCGTGTCGGCGGGGATCCCCGTCTGAGGGTGTTCTCCGAGCGCGCCGTCCGCGCCGTGCTCGACCCGATGTGCGCCAACCTGCCGCTGCCGCCGAACATGCTTGGGCAGACGCGCGAATTCACCTTCCGATTCCGGCCGTGACCCGACACTTTTGATAAGGGGCTTTGCCATGTCATTACCGACCACATTGCCGCTCAGCCGTCGTTTGCTGCTGTCTGGCGCAGCCGGCTCCGCCGTATCGCTGGCAGCACCGTTGGCGGTGCACGCTCAGGCGGTTGCCGCGCCGCAGCGTGCAGCGCCCGGCGGACAGACCGCTGTCATCGACGTCAACCGCGCTCGCACCGATCCGATCCCGATCGCCATACCGCCGCTGGCCGGTGGCGACGGTGGTACGGCGCAGCTCGGGCAGGAGATCGCCGGCGTCATCAGCGCTGACCTGGCGCGTTCAGGCTTGTTTCGCCCGATCAGTCCGTCCGCATACATCCAGGCATCGACCGGTGCACCGGCCGATGTGCCCAACTTCCAGAACTGGAAGGCGATAGGCGCTCAGGCATTGGTCACTGGCCGCGCCGAAGCGCAGGGCGGTGGGCAGATCCGCGTCGAGTTCCGCCTGTGGGACGTGCTGCCCGGTGCACAGCTTCAGGGCACCGCCTATACTACCAGCCAGGCGAACTGGCGGCGCATCGCCCACATCATGGCCGACGTGATCTACGAACGCCTGCTTGGCGAGAAGGGCTATTTCGACACCCGTGTCGTTTACATCGCCGCCACCGGTCCGCGCGGCCGGCAGACCAAGCGCCTGGCGATCATGGATCAGGACAGTGAGAATAATCGCTACCTGACTGATGGTTCCTGGCTGGTGCTGACGCCACGCTTCCATCCGACGCGCGACGAAATCGCGTTCATGAGCTACGCCAATAACCGGCCGCGGGTTTACCTGTTCAATCTGGGCTCCGGCCAGCAACGTGCGCTTGGCGACTTCCCGGGCATGACCTTCGCGCCACGCTTCTCGCCCGATGGCAACAGCGTCATCATGGCAGTGGCGACCGGGGGCGGGTCCGATATCGTCACCGTCGATCTTGGCAGTCATTCACCGCGCCGCCTGACCAACTCCGGTTCGATCGACGTGAGCCCGTGCTACAGTCCCGATGGCAGCCAGATCGCGTTCAACTCTGACCGCGGCGGCGACCAGCAGCTGTACGTGATGGACGCAAGCGGGGGCGGGGTGAAGCGCATCAGTTTCGGCTCGGGCCGCTATGCGACGCCGGTGTGGTCGCCGCGTGGCGATCTGATCGCGTACACCCGTTTCGGCGGCGAAGCCGGGAACTTCTCGATCGGGGTGATGCATCCCGACGGTTCCGGCGAGCGCATTTTGTCGGAAAGCTTCTCGGTCGAGGGACCCACGTTCGCGCCGAATGGCCGCGTCCTGATGTTCTGGCGGCAGAGCGCGGCGCGTGACAATCGCGGTTCGGGATTCTCTTCACGCCTCGTATCGATCGACATCACTGGCTTCAACGAGCGTGTTGTGGAGACGCCAACCGACGCATCGGATCCTGCGTGGTCGCCACTGGCCGCCTGATGCCCACGTGCCGATTGCATGGTTGCCATGACGATGTTCCCGGTTCTCGCGAACTTGACCGGGTTCAGTGCAACAAGCTAATCGCCTTCGCTGGCGGAACGGATTACCGTCGCCGCCGTTCCGCCTGTTTCCCACCCGATGTCACCGCAATCAGGGACGCAAAGCAATGAACATCAAGATTCTCGGCACGGTCGCCGTCGTCGCCTTGTTGGCGGCCTGCTCCAATCACGACACCACCGCCTCGACGGGCGCGGGTGCCGCCACCACCTCGGGTCCGGTGCCAGGCAGCGAGGAAGACCTCGTCGCCAATGTCGGCGATCGCGTGTTCTTCGACTTCAACCGCTCGGGTTTGCGTGCTGACGCGAGTGCAACGCTCGATAAGCAGGCTGCGTGGCTCGCCAAATATCCCCAGGTCAATGTGCAGGTGGCGGGCAATTGCGACGACAGGGGCACCGAGGAGTACAATCTCGCCCTCGGCCAGCGCCGTGCCAACACGAGCCGGGATTATCTTGCTGCCCGTGGCGTCACGTCCGCGCGCATGAGCACCATCAGCTATGGCAAGGATCGTCCGACCGCTCCTGGCGATAACGAGCAGGCCTGGGCGCAAAACCGGAACACCATTACCTCGGTTCGCTGATCGCAATCGGCTATCTCGCCGCGCATATTTCCCAACCGGCGGCCGCGTGGCCGCCGGTTTCGTTTATCCAGGCCCTGCTCTATGGAGTGATTGCATGACAAGCGTGCTGGCAAGGCTGATCGCGGTGCTTGCCTTGGTCCTGCCCATCGTGTTGGCGCAATCCGCCGAGGCGCAGGTGGAAAGCCGCGAAGGCATCGCCTTGCAGAACCAGATTCTGGAACTCCAACGGCAGGTACAGGGGCTGCGCAATCAGCAACCCCGAGGCGGCAGCCCCACCTATCTCGGCGGCGGCTACCCGCCCGCGCCAACCAGCACCAGCAGCAGCGACCTCGTTGCCCAATTGCTGTCGCGCGTCGATGCGTTGGAGGAGCAGGTGCGTCAACTCCGCGGCCGCATCGACGAGACGCAAAATCAGGTACAGCAGCAGAATGCGATGCTCGGCAAGCGCATCGATGATATGGCGTTTCAGACGCAGAACCCGCAGGCCGGGGCGCCCCCGCCGCGCGCGCCATCACCTCCCGGCAACCTGACGATGGCGCCACCGCCAACCCCGCCGGGGGTTCCGGGGCAGCCGCCGCCGCCGCTCGCGCCCGTTCGCCGTACGCCAGAATTGGCTTTGCAGGAAGGCGACGCCGCATTGGCGCGGCGTGACTATCCCGCCGCAGAGGCCGCGGCGCGCGAAGTGCTGACTGGAAGCCGGACCTCGCCCCGCGCTTACGACGCACAGTTCCTGCTCGCGCAATCGCTGATGGGGCAACGGCAGTATTCCCAGGCCGCGATCGCTTACGACGACACCTACAATCGGTCACGCAAGGGCAATCATGCGCCGGACGCGCTGGTTGGCCTGGCCAACGCGCTGGTCGCGATCAACGAGAAAAAAGCCGCCTGCGACACGATCGGCAAGTTGCGCACCGAATACCCGTCGCCGCGGCCGGATCTGCGCGAACCGATTGCCTCGGCCGCGCAACGGGCGGGATGCAGGTAGCCTTCGCTGGCGCGCTCTCGGCGCTTGGCCCGTTCGAACCTGAGCCGCGGCTGGCCGTCGGCGTTTCCGGCGGTGCCGACAGCATGGCATTGGCGTTGCTGGCGGATGACTGGGTGCGGCAGTGCGGTGGCTCGCTCCTGGCGCTCGTTGTGGACCACGGTTTGCGCCAGGAGTTCGGCTGTGGAGGCAAGTGCAACCGTGCAGCGGCTGGCGTCGCGCGGTATCGCTGCCCGCCTGTTGCGGATCTCCGGCTTGACCCGTGGTTCCGCGCTGGCAGAGCGCGCCCGCGCCGCCCGCATGCAGATGCTGACAGCCGCCTGCGCCGAGGCCGGCATCCTGCATCTGCTGCTCGGACACCATGCCGCCGATCAGGCCGAGACGGTATTGATCCGCGAATTGGGCGGCAGCGGTCCGATCGGTCTCGCGGGCATGGCGCCGCTGGTCGAGACGCCCACAGTGCGCATCCTCCGGCCGTTGCTGGCGATGCCACCGGGCGAACTGAGGCAATCGCTGGTGGAAGCCGGGATGCGGTGGGTGGAGGATCCGTCCAATGCTGACCGGTCAGCGCTAAGGCCGAGATTGCGATGGCTGCGCCGGGACCCTGGCGGCGCCGGGCCGGCCACCTCGGCGCTGGCCCAATCGGCTGCCGCACTCGGGCGAGGCCGTGCCTCGCATGAGGCGTCGGTCGCCGCCGAACTCGCGGAACATGTTTCGCTGCGGCCGGAGGGTTTCGCCCATGTCGATGCTTGGCCGTTGTCCGCGGGCGCCCTGGCAGCCCTGGTGCAGACAGTAGCAGGCACGCCGTTTCCGCCTGCTGCGGCCGGCATTGCGAAACTTTCCGGCGCCCTCCTCGGCTGGCACGCTGGCTGGCGCGCGGCTGATGCCGGCGGGTCGGATGGGGCGCGGCTGGCTGCTGATGCGCGAAGCCGCTGCCATGACAGCCGCGGTCCCGGCCTTGCCGGGTGCGGTATGGGACGGGCGGTTCCGGCTCGCCGCCGCGACCGCGCTGCCTCCCGGCATCGACGCTCGGGGCTGTCGGCGACGACGCGCCGTTACTACGGCGAGTGTCCAAGCTGCCTTCCGCCATCCTGCGCACCCTGCCGGCGATCCGGCTGGAGGGGTCGCTTCTCGCAGTGCCGCATCTCGCCTATCCTGATCGCAAGACCTGCGCAGGGATTTCGATGCTATTCTGCCCTAGACGGCCGGCCGCACCCGCCCACTGCACGATTGGGGATGCATGACGGATCGAGACACCCTATGTTGAGCGAACGTCATGCTCGCCGCTCTTGTTACCTATGTGTGCGGCGGACATGGTCTGATGGCGGCGTCCGATCCCGGCCGTACCGCGTGGACATGAGCGAAGTGAAATGAGCAATTTCGGCCGCAACCTGGCGCTTTGGGTCATCATCGCACTCCTGCTGGTGGTGCTGTTCAACCTGTTCCAGCCCGGCGCCAACCATACGGCCGCGACGCAGGTCGCGTATTCCGACTTCATCAACGAGGTGAACGGCGGTCGCGTGCGCGACGTGGTGATCCAGGGCCGCACCGTTTCCGGCCAGTTGACCGACGGGCGCACGTTCCAGACCTACACGCCGGAAGATTCCACCCTGGTACAGCGCCTGACCGACAAGGGCGTGCGGGTTATCGCGAAGCCTGAGGATTCCGACGTCAATCCGCTGCTGCACTATCTGCTGTCCTGGTTCCCGATGCTGCTGCTGATCGGCGTCTGGGTGTTCTTCATGCGCCAGATGCAGGCCGGCGGCGGCCGCGCCATGGGCTTCGGCAAATCGCGCGCCCGAATGCTGACCGAGAAGCAGGGCAGGGTGACATTCGACGACGTCGCCGGCATCGATGAGGCGAAGGGCGAGCTGCAGGAAATCGTCGAGTTCCTGAAGGACCCGCAGAAATTCCAGCGCCTGGGCGGCAAGATCCCGAAGGGCGTGCTGCTGGTTGGTCCTCCGGGCACCGGCAAGACGCTGCTGGCACGCGCGATCGCCGGCGAGGCGAATGTGCCGTTCTTCACCATCTCCGGTTCCGACTTCGTCGAGATGTTCGTGGGCGTAGGTGCGTCCCGGGTGCGCGATATGTTCGAGCAGGGCAAGAAGAATGCGCCCTGCATCATCTTCATCGACGAAATCGACGCCGTCGGCCGCCATCGCGGCGCCGGTCTGGGCGGCGGCAACGACGAACGCGAGCAGACGCTGAACCAGATGCTGGTCGAGATGGACGGCTTCGAGAGCAACGAAGGCGTCATCCTGATCGCGGCGACCAACCGTCCGGACGTGCTGGACCCTGCGCTGTTGCGGCCCGGCCGCTTCGACCGTCAGGTGGTGGTGCCGAACCCCGACGTGAACGGGCGCGAGAAGATCCTGCGCGTGCATATGCGCAAGGTGCCGCTGGCGTCCGACGTCGATCCGAAGGTGATCGCGCGCGGCACGCCCGGTTTCTCGGGTGCCGACCTGGCGAATCTCGTGAACGAGGCTGCATTGCTGGCGGCGCGTATCGGCAAGCGCGTGGTGGCGATGGCCGAGTTCGAGGCGGCCAAGGACAAGGTGATGATGGGCACCGAGCGGCGCTCGCTGGTCATGTCCGAGGCCGAGAAGCGGATGACCGCCTATCATGAAGGGCGGCCACGCGCTGTGCGCGATGCACGAGCCGGAATGCGATCCGGTGCACAAGGCCACCATCATCCCGCGCGGCCGCGCACTTGGCCTGGTGATGAGCCTGCCCGAGGGTGACCGCTATTCGAAGAGCAAGTCCAAGCTGCTCGCCGAACTGACCATGGCGATGGGCGGCCGCGCGGCGGAGGAGATCATCTTCGGACCGGACAAGGTGTCGAACGGCGCCGCCGGCGACATCAAGATGGCGACCGATCAGGCGCGCCGGATGATCACCGAGTGGGGCATGAGCGACAAGCTCGGCATGATCGCCTATGGCGACAACAGCCAGGAAGTGTTCCTCGGCCACTCGGTGACGCAGAACAAGAACGTCTCCGAGGCGACCGCACGCGAGATCGACGCCGAGATCAAGGACATCATCGATCGCGCCTATGCCAAGGCCCGCCGCATCCTGACCGAGAACGTCGAGGAACTGCATCGGCTGGCACGCGGCCTGCTGGAGCATGAGACGCTGAGCGGCGACGATATCCGGACGGTGCTGCGGGGTGAGCCGGTGATCCGCAAGGTGGTCGATGAGCCGGCACCGGAAAACCGCCGTGCCTCGGTGCCGACGGCCGGGCGTCCGGCCAGTCCCACGCCACCGGCGGGTGGACTAGGGCCGGCACCACAGCCGGGCTGATCTTGGCGCTGTTGTTCTGCTGGTGGTGGTTGCAGCGTGAGGCTCTGGGCGGGGCTCACGCTGGATCGTCCGCGTGTCATGGGCGTGCTGAACGTCACGCCCGATAGCTTCAGCGACGGCGGCAAGTTCCTCGATACAGAGAAGGCGATTGCGGCTGGCATAGCCATGGCCGCCGCAGGCGCCGATATCGTCGATGTGGGTGGCGAGAGCACCCGACCTTCCGCCGCGCCCACTTCGCCGGAAACCGAACGCACGCGCATCATCCCGGTGATCCAAGCGCTTGCCGAAGCTGGGCTGCGCGTCTCCGTCGATACCCGCCACGCTTCGACGATGGCGGAGGCGCTTGATGCCGGCGCCACCATCGTCAACGACGTCTACGCTTTGTCCCATGACCCCGCTGCCGCGAAGCTGGTGGCGGAACGCCGCTGCCCGGTGGTGCTGATGCATATGCGCGGCACGCCGGCCGACATGTATGCCCAGGCGCACTACATGGACATCGCTGCGGACGTTCTGTGCGAACTGGCGGACCGTATCGCCGTCGCCGAGCGTGCCGGGATAGCCCGGGATGCCATTGCCATCGATCCCGGTATCGGCTTCGCCAAGACCGCTGAACAATCGGTGGAACTGCTGCGCCGGCTTTCAGAACTCGCCGTGCTGTATCGCCCGATCGTCGTCGGCGTATCACGCAAGTCATTCATCGGTGAGGTTGCCGGCGAAGCGGACCCCGGCCGGCGACTGCCGGGTTCGCTGGCCAGTGCGTTGTTCGCGCTTTCGCGCGGCGCGGCCATTCTGCGTGTGCACGACGTCACTGCAACCATTCAGGCAATCAAAGTATGGCAAGCTTTAACCGCTGGGTGACGGGAATGCTTCCAAATTGATGACCCAAGGCGCTACATAGATAGACGGGCGTACCCTGACGGAGAATCAATGACACGCGTGAGACACTTGTTCGGAACCGACGGCATACGCGGCACCGCCAACACCGATCCGATGACCGCCGAGATGGCACTGCGGCTGGGCCAGGCGGCCGGATTGATGTTCACCAGGGGCAGCCATCGCCATCGCGTGGTCATCGGCAAGGACACCAGGCTTTCCGGCTACATGATCGAGCCGGCGCTGACCGCCGGCTTCATTGGCGCAGGCATGGATGTAACGCTGGTTGGCCCATTGCCGACGCCTGCGATCGCGATGCTGACGCGCAGCCTGCGTGCCGATCTGGGTGTGATGATCTCGGCCTCGCATAATCCATTCGAGGATAACGGCATCAAGCTGTTCGGCCCGGACGGCTTCAAGCTCGACGATGCGACCGAAAGCGAGATCGAAGCGCTGATGGCGAGCGACATGCGTTCGCGTATGGCTGCACCGGGCTCGCTCGGCCGGGCGGCTCGCCTGGAGGATGCCGCCGGACGGTATATCGAGGCGGCCAAGGCCAGCTTTCCGCGCGGCCTCAGGCTCGATGATCTGAAGATCGTTGTCGACTGCGCCCACGGCGCTGCCTATCGCGTGGCGCCCACGGTTCTGTGGGAACTCGGCGCCACGGTGGTGCCGATCGGCGTGTCGCCGGACGGCTTCAACATCAATCGCGGTTGTGGTTCCACCATGCCGGAATACCTATGCGCGCAGGTGGTCGAGCATGGCGCGCAGCTCGGCATCGCGCTCGATGGCGACGCCGATCGGCTGCTGATGGCGGACGAGACGGGCGAATTGATCGACGGCGACCAGATCCTGGCGTTGATCGCGCAGTTCTGGGCCGCCAGCGGCCGGCTACGCGGCGATGGTATTGCCGCCACCGTCATGTCCAACCTTGGTCTTGAGCGATTCCTGTCCGGACATGGACTGGCGCTGCACCGCACGCGTGTCGGGGATCGCTACGTCGCGGCACACATGCGCGAAGTCGGCATGAATCTTGGCGGCGAGCAGTCCGGTCATGTCATCCTGTCCGACTTCGCCACCACTGGGGATGGCTTGTTGGCCGCCTTGCAGGTGCTCGCGGTCATCGTCGAGCAGGGCCGCACGGCGCGCGAGGTCTGCCGGGTTTTCACGCGCGTGCCGCAGTTGCTGAAGAACGTCCGCTTCAAAGGTCCTTCGCCATTGCGAAGCGAACGCATACAGCAGGATATCGCGCGAGCGGAGACATCGCTGAGCGGTGTCGGCCGGCTGGTGATCCGCGAGAGCGGGACGGAGCCACTGATCCGAGTGATGGCCGAGGCGGATGACGAGATTTTGGTCGGCCGCGTTGTCAACGAACTTTGCGAGACGATCTCCGCTGCGACGCGGGTGAGCGAAAGCGCCGATTGATGCGTGGCCGAGTGCTGGTAGTGGCCGGATCGGATTCCGGCGGCGGCGCCGGTATTCAAGCAGACATCAAGAGCATCACCGCCTTCGGGGCCTATGCCGCGACGGCGATCACCGCGTTGACCGCGCAGAACACGCTCGGGGTCGAGGCGGTGCACACGCTGCCGTTGGACTTCATCACGCGGCAGATCGCCGTGGTGATGGATGATATCGGCGCTGATGTGGTGAAGACCGGCATGCTTGCCGACGCCCCCACCATCGAGGTGGTGTGCGACGCGTTGCAACGTTACGCCGACGGTGTACCGCTGGTGGTCGATCCGGTGATGGTGGCAACCAGCGGCGCGCGATTGCTCGCAGATGACGCGCTGAGCATGCTGGCTCACCGGCTGCTGCCGATGGCGCGGCTGATCACGCCGAACGTGCCGGAGGCGGAAGCGCTTGCCGGCATGCAGATACCGGATGTCGCTTCAATGCATCGCGCCGCGCAGATCCTGCTGTCGCTCGGCGTGCCGGCGGTATTGCTGAAAGGCGGCCATTTGCCGGGCGAGCAGGTGGTGGATCTGCTGGCGACCGAGGATGGTGTCGAGACGTTCACCGCGCCGCGCATCGTGTCACGCAACACGCATGGCACCGGTTGTACGTTGGCAAGCGGTATCGCCGCTTGTCTGGCGCAGGACATGTCGCTGCGCGATGCCGTGTCGCATGCGCGTGCCTATGTGCGGGCAGCGATCGCCACGGCACCGGGGCTTGGCAGAGGACATGGTCCGCTCAATCACGCCCTGCCGATGTGAAGCCTCCGCCATAGTGGCTTGATGTATATTTGAAAATAGATACGTCCGTGGTTACGGGCCCTCAGCCGCTCTGAGCCGCTGCCACGAATACCTGCTTGGTGGAAAATGACAGCCAGACGCGGCGGCTGCGCAGCCAGTCCGCGCCCAGCAGCATGTCCACTATCGGCACTACGTGCACCGATGCGACCCATAGCGTGGTGTCGCGGGTCACAATCGGCCCGACGCTCAGCGCCGCGAAGCGGTGCCGGTGCATCAATATCGGAGCGGGTCCAACGCCGCTGCCGTTGCCGCTTGGGTCGTGCGCCAGCATTTCGGGGGTAAGGCCGAGCCGGACGATGCCGGGCGCCGTGATCAGGCTGGCGCTGGCACCGGTATCGATCAGTGCGCGTAGTGGCCGATCGTCAATCGTTGCCTGAACCACCAGGGCCGCGCCAATCGGTGTGGTCGCGGGTATCGCCGCATAGCGCATGCGCCATGGCAGGAACGCCGCGGCGCAGTCGCGTACATCGTACAAACCCAGCCGATGGTCCGGCAGGTCGATATCGAGGTCGAAGGGCGACATGAAATCGCGGCCCAGCAGGCCGGCGATTGGCTGGCCGGCAATCGCGGTTATCGGCAATGGTCCGACAGTGACGCTGTTGTCGCTGAGCAACGTGTGCCGCCGCAGCGTCACGTCGCCAAGGCGAAGTGACCGGGGCAGGGCGTTCGGCCGTTCCTCATAGCCGCCTATGCCAAGTACCAGAGATGCGACCCAGCCATCACGCTCCACGCCAAGCTGGCGGACGACGCCCTCGCCCATCAAGGTCCGTTCCGCGCCGGTGTCGAGGATGAATGTTACCGGCGTGTCGTTCACCGCGACTGTCACCAGCAGATGGCCTTCGACCAGGTCCAGCGGCACGGTGGTCAGCGGTGTGACCTGACACGCGGCGTGAGCGCCGATAACCGGGCTGAACAGCATCGCCAGCATGACGCAGATGCGGATTTGTTTCATGGCCTGGTAAACAGTATCCAGCCGGCATGCCGGATGCGCCAGAGCCTCCAACGCTGTTCCGTCTGTTTCTCGGGTTTCTCTCGGTCGGCCTGTATGGCTTTGGCGGTGTGCTCCCCTGGGCACGCCGCATGATCGTCGAGCAGAAGCGCTGGCTCAGCGCGAGCGAGTTCACTGACATGCTCGGTCTCTGCCAGTTCCTGCCGGGCGGCAACATCATGAACGTCACGATCGCGCTTGGTGCGCGTTTCCACGGGGCGATTGGCTCTGTGGTGGCGTTCATCGGCCTGATGGCGGCACCAGTCGCAAGCGTCATCGCACTCGGCGTCATTTATGACCGCTACGCGAGTGCGCCGACTGTGCGGCATGCATTTGCCGGTCTCGCCGCGGCGGCCTCCGCGCTGGTGCTGGCGAACGCACTGAAGATTGCCGCGCCGCTGCGCAGCCGGCCGATTGGCATTGCGGTCGCGCTGGCAACGTTCGTCGCGATAGCGGTCCTGCGCCTGCCGTTGCCGCCCGTGTTGCCGGCGATGGTGGCGATCTCGACACTGCTCATCTGGCGCTTCGAAGCATGAGTTACGGCGCGACGCTGACCAGCTTGGCGGCGGTGTTCATGCAGATCTCGTTGCTGGCATTCGGCGGCGCAAACTCGGTGCTGCCCGAGATGCAGCGCCAGGTCGTGCAGGTACACGGCTGGCTGACCGCAAGCGAGTTTGCCGCGCTGTTCGCGCTGGCGCAGGCCGCTCCTGGTCCGAACATGCTGGTGGTAACGCTTATCGGCTGGCGCGTCGCGGCGCTGCCTGGCGCACTCGTCACCACGCTTGCAGTGGCGGGGCCGTCCTCGGTGCTGACCTTCTTTGCGCGAACCTCTGGTACCGGTTCCGCGATGCACGATGGCGGCGGCTGGTGCAGCGCGGCCTGATGCCGGTCACCGCCGGTCTGCTCATGGCCTCGGCAGCACTTCTGATACGCTCGACATCCACCGATCTGGCAACAGCCGTAGTCACGGTCGTAGCTACGCTACTGTTCCTCTTCACCCGGCTGCATCCGCTGCTGGTACTGGCCGCGGCCGCCGCCCTGGGAGCCATCGGCCTGCTGACCTGACTCTTAGCGGTAGCCGGGGATGGCCGTCAGCGCGAAGGAGTGGCCACGGTGGCCAGGACCCTTATCCGGCCGTTGTGGATCTGGTGATAGCGTGACTTGACCGGCGCCTCAGCCACTTCCTCATAGGTCTGCCAACCCCGCTCAGCCTTCGGACGCAGATCGGAAGGAGCCGGGTTCAACTCCGGCTTTGGCGCGGGCGCCGCAGCCGACGCTTCCATCACCCCGGTGTCTGGTCGGTTATAGATGAAGCCATAGGTCGGATAGACGCTGCCAAACTCGCCGCTGCCACCCAGGCCGACGCGCACCGCGCTCCAGTCATTAGCCTCGGATACGTCGACGACAGGGACGCTGCGGGCCACGCCACCGCGCATTCCGGGTCCCCACCAGTTCGCGTGATCGATCTCCACCTCTCGTGGATTGACGACGCGGGCAACCACCGCGACGTGGCCGAGATGCATGCGGCCATTGGCGCGGAACGCCAGGACGCTGCCAGGCTCGGGGAGTTTGCCGCGTGCATAGACGCCGGCAGCGTTCTCCCACCATTGCCAGGCGTTGCCGCTGACCGCGATACCCGAAATCTTCGCGTGCGAACGGCACGCAGGAGATGCCGCCATGCGCGAAAGCGAACTGGCGACGCGCGCCTCCGCGGCGGCGCGAGAACGCAGTGTGGACAGTGTGCCGCGCTGCGTAGCTGGTGGCATGCTCTGTTTGCTGGGATCTTCGCTGGTGGTCGGCGTAAGCAGCGCTAGCGGGATGCAGCATGAATTGACCGCTAACAATGAGAAATGAACCAAATAACCAAGTGCTCGCGTTGGTCGCCCAACCCCGCATTGCCCCCCGCTCCCCGCTGCCCTCAAGCTCTGTGAATTGGTAGCAACAGGGTTGCAATGGTGACAACCCGACAACTCGAACGTTCCGCAAGATGTGCGGCAGATCGCCGGCTTACCCCTGTGGATGAGTTAGGAAAGGGGGAAATTTGTCCTAGTTTTACGATTTGTTCCGCATTTTCTCGGGCGGAGGCCGAAAGTGCGGGCCAATCGGGGACATGCGAATCTGATCCCAGGACACTCATTGCGCGCAGCCTTCTGGCTATTGCGCGCCCGGATTATCAAAAACCCCTTACTGGAAGGTAAGCCCCGCGGCGCGGGATCGCCTCGAGGGAGGCGATCCGCGCCACGTGCTTCACATGCAATAGATGCCGCCCGCCAGCTCAACGGTCACTTGCAGGCGGTCACCATGATCTCGACCAGAATCGACGGATTGGCGAGCTCCGCCTGCACGCAGGCGCGGGCCGGCGCACCATCCTTCGGCAGCCAGGGGGTCCAAACCTCGTTCATGGCGTCGCGGTCCTTGATGTTCCGCACCCAGATCTGCGCTTGCAGCATACGGGTCTTGTCGGTGCCATGGATCTCCAGCAACTGGTCGATCTGAGCCAGCACCTCGGCTGTCTGCCCCTTGATATCCTTACTTGTGTCTTTTGCGGTAACGCCCTGAAGATAAACAAAATTATGGTATTCTACGCCTTTCGACAGGATGCTGCCCGGATCGGTGCGCTTAATGCTCGCCATCGACATTCTCCCCTTGGTTGCGATTGCCTCCGGCGTTCTAGGGCATTTCGGCAGCAGCGGAAACAGTGGCTGGCCGCTCATGCCAGCGTCTCGCTGCCCTCCAGCACCGGGGCCATGCGCGACAGACCGGACCGCGCTCGCATCCAGGCCAAGCCGCACAGCACGCAGCCGCACAGCACCGGCAGTTGCAGACCGACGAACTCGGATGCCGCGCCATAGGCCAGTGCGCCCATCGCCGGGGCAGCGCGCGTGATCATGCCCCACAGGCTGAGCACGCGTCCCACCATGGCGGCTGAGGCGGAGTTCTGCAGCAGCGTCTGGATCGAGATGCCGTGCATTGTGGTGGCCGCACCCATGACGCCAATGCAAACGACGCCGACTGCAAAGTGGTGCGTTGCGACAAAGCTCGCCGTGGCGAACACCAGGACGAGCCCGGCGGCCACGGCGATTCGGGTCAGGCCCGCCAAATGTCCGCGGATCGCGACCAGTGAGCCGCCGACCAGCGCGGCGAGGCCCATGGTGCTCGCCAGCATGGCAAGGCCGCGCGCGTCGCGGCCGAACAGGTCTGCGACGTAAGGCGGCAGCATTTCCGGCACCGAGCGCAGCGACACGCCGACTGCCGCGGCGAACAGCAGCAGCGGACCGATGCCACGGTGGCGTGCGACATAACGGACGCCTTCGACCGCATCGTGGAAAATGCCGTGGCTCGAACGGTGGCCGATGCGGATTGCCGGATCGAGCCGCAGCAGGTGCATGGTCACGCTGGCGAACAGGAACGCCGCGCAATTGCAGACAATCGGCGGAACCACACCCCAGCTGGCGATCATCGGTCCGGACAGCGCGGGACCGATGAACCGCGCGACATTATAGGTCAGCGAGTTAAGCGCCACGGCGCCCGGCAGATAGGCGCGCGGCACCAGTCCCGGGATCAGGCACTGCCGCGCCGGCTGGGCGAAAGTCTCCGCCATCCCGTTGATCGCCGCGAGTGCGGCGATGAACTCGACCCGGATCAGGCCGGTCAGGATCAGCAGCACCAGGATGGCGGCCTGGCCAGCCGCGATGAACTGCGAGGCCATGGTCAATCGCACCCGGTCGATCCGGTCCGCCACCGCACCGGCAAGCGGCGAGATCACCACAGATGGAGCGAGGTTGCAGAATGCGATGACACTGACCCAAAGGGCGGAATGGGTCAGTTCCCAGGCCAGCCAGTCGGTCGCGACACGCTGCATCCAGGAGCCGGTCCAGCACGTGACGCTGCCGGAATAGAAGATTCGCGCATTGCGCTGCGCGAGCACGCCGCCGACGGCTGACAGGCTTGCCACGTCAGGGAGTCTGTGTCGGTTCCGGTGGGTTCTTGTCGCTGGCTCGATCGGTCTCGGTGCCGGTGTTGCGCACGCAGTCTCGGATCATGTTCTGGTGGGCGAAGCGATCAGCCAGTCCCTGGTCGGTCACGCCGGGCGCGTAGCTGGCCGAGTAGGGCACGTTGCGATTGGTCATCGAGTAGATCTGGTCGCGATTCAGCCGGTTGTACACGGCATCGGCGCGCTCGCGGCAGGCGGTCATCGTCGCGGCGTCGGCGCGGGTCTGGCTCGTGGCACTACTAGGGGGAGGAGAACAGCACGCCAGCGCCAGCAATGCCGGCGGCAGCAGAATGACGGGCAGGCGGCTCATTGCGTGGCTCCTGACAGACGCTGGGCCGCGTGTCCTTCCACGGCAATGCCGAAGGCAAAACGGGCGAGCCGGCTGCGGAAACCTGATCTCGTCGAACCGCGCCTCGGCGGTCAAAGGTGTGCTCGCGGCAGCGCGCAACAGCGACGGGTGCAGTTCCGCGCCGTCGCGCTGCACGAGGCAAAGTGAGTCGGCCCAGCGGACGCGGGCCAGTAATTCCACCAGCGCCAGCAGGCGGAAGCACACCGAGAGGCCGTAGCTGTTGCGCAGCCCGACGATCGCCTCCACTGCGCCAGCCCAGCAGCAGGCATCACGATCAGCCAGCGCCAGATCGGCAAACGATCCATCACAGCGGCGAAACCGGAAGCCGCGGACCACACCCCAGCGTTTGGCGATAGCCGCATTCCGAGCGGCATCCCAGGCGCGTTCGAGATCGCGGCGATGCACCGGCGGCAGCTCTTCCGGGGGTAGATCCACCAGGTAGGTCAGTGACCCGTCCGGGCCGGCGCCCACGGTGACAGAAGCTGGATGTTCGCGCGGTTCCATCGTGTGAAAGGATGGACCCGGGAGGCTGCTTGCGCCAGCCTGCGCGAACGGTTGGGGAGGAGAAATCTGCCATGCAGGATCCCGCGAGGCTGACCGCGACAGAAGCCGCCCGGCTGATCAGGGAGGGCAAGCTGAGCGCGACCGACCTGATGGAAGCGTGCCTGGCTCGTATCGCCGCACGCGAGCCCGAGGTGAGGGCATTTGCCTGGCATGACGCAGAGGCGGCGCGCCGATGTGCCGCTAGTGCCCGGCCAGGACCGCTGCACGGTCTGCCGATCGGCGTGAAGGATGTGCTGGATACCGCTGATATGCCCAGCGAATACGGTTCACCCATTTGGCGGGGCTGGCGGCCGAAGGCGGATGCCGCCGCGGTGGCCTGGGCGCGCGCTGCGGGCGGCGTTGCCATGGGCAAGACAGTGACCACCGAATTTGCCACCCGCAAGCCCGGGCCTACCGGTAACCCGCACAACCTGCAGCATACGCCCGGCGGCTCCAGCAGCGGTTCGGCCGCTGGCGTCGCTGACTGCTTCTTTCCGCTGGCCTACGGCACGCAGACCGCCGGCAGCGTGATTCGCCCCGCCGCTTACTGCGGCGTTGTCGGCTACAAGCCGAGCTTTGGCATGATCAACCGGTTCGGCATGAAGCTGATGGCCGAGAAGTCTTGATACTGTTGGAGTCATGGCTCGCCGCGTCGCCGATTGCGCGCTATTCGCGGGAGCGGTGTCAGGCCGGGATCTCGGCAACCCGGATGCCCGTCCGGACCGCCCGCCACGTATCGGCATCTGCCGCTCGCCCGCCTGGGATCAGGCGCTGCCTGAAACCGAGGCGCTGCTGCCACGCGTGGCGTCGGCCTTGGCGTGCGCTGGTGCGACCGTGATCGACCGGGAACTATCGCCGGCGGTGGCTCGCGTCGCGGCGGCACATCCCATCGTCATGAACAGCGAAAGCGCCCGGGCGTTGGGCTGGGAATTGGCCCACGCGCGCGAGCAGATCAGCGAAGGCCTGCGCGAGCGGCTGGATTTCGGCCTGTCGCAGACCGAAGGCGCGGTATTCGAGGCCAAGGCCGAGTTCCGGCGTGCGCAACAGGAGTTCTCGGTATGCGTGGAGGGGCTGGACGCCCTGGTGACGCCCTCGGCGCCGGGCGAGGCCCCGGCGGGGCTGGGCTGGACCGGCGATCCAGTGTTCAACCTGATATGGACAAGCCTGCACGTGCCGTGCGTCACGGTCCCTGCCGGGACCGGTCCGAACGGCTTGCCGCTGGGTATCCAAGTCGTCACCCGATTGGTCAGGATAAGCAGGCGCTGGCCTGGGCGCAGTGGGTGGCGGCGGCGATCGGGTAGCGTCAGGGGATCAACGCGTTGGCGAGCAGTTCTCGACCGCGCTGACCGGCTTCCAGCGAATGGCTGTTGACGATGGCGAGGCGGAAGCCGCCGGGGGGCATCGCGTGATGCTCGGGCGCCTTGTCCTCGTGGAACGTGATCTGCACGCTGGACACACCGGGCATCGCGCGGACCTGCTCAACCAGTTCAGGCGCTGGATGGCGGTAGTGCGGGCCGTGCGGGCCAAACAGCACCACGCTATAGCCGTTGGCGCGATCGGTATCGGGATAGGACCAGTTGCCGCTGACGTGCAGGTGGACCACCGCCTCGACCCAGCCTTTACCATAAAGATCAGGCCATTGGTCGGCGAAGCGCAGGTGGGCTTCAATGATGCGGCCACCAATGGTCTCGAAGTTTGCCATCCCGGTGTAGCCCCGCAGATGCTTACGCGACCAGGCGCCGCACCAGTTCTCGATCTCGGGCATTGCCTCCGCGTGGATCAGCCAGTGATCGAAGGTTCCGCCCGGTGCCGTGGCGCCCGTGGTATGACGCCACCAGCGGGGCTCGCCATCGACCAAGGCAACATCGGTGCTGACATGCGGTCCGGTCAGCAACGTGCACCAGAAGTGGCCCGCAGTCAGTGACGTGCGGTATTCCTCGGCTGACGCGATGACCTGGCTGCCGGTGCCCATGCCGCGCAGGTTCATGATCGGCTTGGAGAACACCGGGAAGGCTGGAGGCATCACGCCATGCGGCGCAGCCTGCAATCCCTGCGACAAGGCCACCGCCAGTTTGTCGTAAATCCAACGCTGTTGCGGGAACCACTCCCAGAGAATCCGGGTCCTCTGTGGAAATCCGGATATGCTCTGGGCAATCGACATCGTCGAAATATTGGAAGCGCCAGGGATCGGCCTCGCAGATTGGCATGGGTGCCTAGCCGATGGCTTCGGGCCGCAGGCGCTGCGGCAGGCTGTTCAGCGAATCAGTGGTGTCGAAGTCACGCAGCACCGCATCGTCCGCCATTTCTACTTCAGTCACTGCTTCAAGGTGCTTGCCCAGCAAATAGCGTGCTCCCGAGTCGCCACTGATCTGCAGGATTTCCTGAAAGAACTGGCGATCCCACAGCATCGGATTGCCTTGCTTGCCGCGAAAGGTAGGAAGCACGATCAGTCGGCCTTCCCCGGGATCATAGGCACCCAGCAACTTGTCGATCATGCGTCCGGTCACCAGCGGCATGTCGCCCAGGCACACCAACGCTGCGGCGCACTCCCCGGGGACCGCGGCGATGCCGGCCTTCAGGCTGGCGGACAGGCCTTCCGCATAATCCGGTGCGTGTACGTATCGCACAGGTCGGCCGCCAAGCGCGTGCTGCACCTGTTCGGCCTGGTGTCCGGTAACGACGAGCACCGGCCGTGCGTTGGACGACAGCACGTTGTCGACCACGCGCGCGATCATCGACTTGCCGGTGCGATCGGCCACCAGCAGCTTGTTATGGGGCGCCATCCGGCGCGACCGTCCGGCGCCGAGTACCAAAGCGGCGATTGTTGGCGCGCTACGCGGTGCGATGCCGGTGCGCGGCGTGGCAGGCGCCTTCTCGCGCGGCAACGGGCGGCTGTCGTCGATCTCCTTCAGCAGGCCGCCAACGCCCATGCGCATGACGTCGGTCGGGGTGACCGGCAGGCCGGCGAACAGGCGAGTCAATACGAAGTCGATGCCGTTCAGCTTCGGACTGCGCGCGCAGCCCGGCAACACCAGAGCCGTTCGGTTTCCGATACGGCCAAGGCAGATGAGGTTGCCGGGATCGACCGGCATGCCGAACTGCAGGATCTCGCCGCCGGCGCGAACAATGCCGGCAGGGCCAACGTCCCGCCGATCGACCACCGCCGAGGCACCGACGACGAGCAGCAGTTCGGCATCCTGAGCAATCAGGGTCTTCAGGGCCTCGGCGACTGGTGCTTCCTCGTGCGGCGTGCGCAGTGGCGGCAGCAATGTGCCGGTAAGCTGCGTTACGCGTTGCTCGGTCGCGGCAATGGTCTTCTCGGTGACGCTGCCCTTCAGGCCAGGCAGTTCGGTGACGACAAGGCCGACCTTGAGATGATGGAATGGGTGCAGCGTGAGGGGCGAACCGGTCTGCCTCACCAGCGCCTCGGCGACAGCGAGCACATTGCCGGGCACCGAAAACGGAATGATCTTCACCGTCGCGACAAGATCCTTCGGCGCCACAACGGCATAGTCGGGCAAGGTGCCGATAGTGAGGGATTCGTCGATCGTGTTGAGCCGGTTGACCATCGCGACATCGACGCGGAGCAGGCCAGGCACCTCGGCGGCGAGGTTCACGCGGCCGGTGGCCGCCCGCGTGCGGGCGAGCAGCGGCGAGACAAGCGGCTGAGCCAGTCTATCGGCGGCGATATCCTCGGGCACATCGCCCGGTTCCAGCCGGGCGACGATGATTTCGCTGCGGCCGGCCTCGCGCAGTGCCACGACGGCCCCTTCATCGAGCAGCGAGCCCTTGCGGATCATGCGTTCGCCGACGCGTTGCGAATGCGCCATGATGGCGCCGCGCGCCTCGTCCAGCGGGACTGGGCCGAATTTCATGCGGCGAGCGATTGCCTTTCAGGCAATGGCGCGCCGCGTCGCACGGCGACGAGTTCGGCCATGATCGACAGTGCGATTTCCGGCGCGGTCACGGCCTCGAGGTTGAGGCCGACGGGTCCGCGGATGCGCGACATCGAATTGTCGTTGTGGCCGAGCTCGCGCAATCGCTTGAGCCGCGCCGCGTGCGTGCGCCGCGAGCCGAGCGCGCCGATATAGAACGCCTGCGATTTCAAAGCGCGATCCAGCGCCGGGTCGTCGAGCTTCGGATCGTGCGTCAGTGTGACCACCGCGGTGCGAGTATCCGGTTTCAGTTCGTCCATCGCCTCGTCGGGCCACGCGGTCGACACGGTAACATCCGGGAAGCGTTCATCCGACGCGAACGATCGGCGCGGATCCACCACGGTGATGGCGAAACCGCATTGCGTAGCGAACGGTACCAGCGCCTGCGCTATATGCACCGCACCGACGACAATCAGACGCAGCGGTGGATTGTGGGCGTGCAGGAACCAGTCGGTCCCGTCGTGCTTGACGGTGCCGCTTTCGTCGGACTGCAACACCTTCTCGGCTTCGGCGTTCAGCGCCGCCGGTGCGGACGGATCGGGCAGCAGGCGCTGGTCACCGCCGGGCAGGCGTGTTGCCAGCACGACAGGGCGCTTTTCGCGCTTCGCTGCTTCGAGTGCCGCGAGGATTTCCGGTGTCACGAAAGCTTCTCCACGAACACCTTCACCTTGCCACCGCAGGCGAGGCCGACTTCCCAGGCGCGTTCGTGGGTGACGCCGAAGTCCAGCAGTTGCGGCGTGCCGGTATCAATCGTCTTCATCGCGGCATCGGCGACAGCGCCTTCGATGCAGCCGCCGGATACCGAGCCGGCCATCTTGCCGGACTTGGTCACCGCCATCTGGCTGCCCGCCGGACGGGGGGAACTGCCCCAGGTCTCGGTTACCGTTGCCACTGCGACCTGCTCACCGGATGCTCGCCACAGAGCGGCGGTGCTCAGCACGTCTTCGGTTTCTGCGATGCTCATGATGCCATCCTTTCAGGCTTGCCCGCCGTCGCCAAGTAAGGCCGATGCGGCAGGGGTCGCGACAGAAGATCAATCAACGCGCGCAGGCTGGCCAGATTGTGCACCGGGCGGAAATCGTCCACGTGCGGCAGCATGGCGCGTATGCCTTGTGATTTTGGCTCGAAACCCTCCCAGCGCAACAGTGGGTTGAGCCAGATCAGCCTCCGGCAGGACCGATGCAGCCGATCCATGTTGTCCGCGAGGCCTCGGGCGCCGTCGCGATCGAGACCGTCGGTGATCAGCAGAACGATGGCGCCCTGCGCCAGCACGCGGCGTGCCCAGAGACGGTTGAAGGTTTCCAATGCCTCGCCGATCCGTGTGCCGCCTGACCAGTCGGGCACAACGTGCGAGATCATCTGGAAGGCGACTTCGGGGTCGCGATGGCGCAGCTGGCGCGTGATGTTGGTCAGCCGTGTGCCGAACAGGAAGGCCTGCACGCGATCGCGGTCGTTGGTCACCGCGTGGATGAAGTGCATCAGGATCTGCGCGTAGCGCGACATGGACCCGGAGATGTCGCACAGCACGACGAGCGGCGGCGGCCGCGTCACCTGCCGGTCGCGCGCGATGGTGAGGATCTCACCGCCCTGACGCAGGCTTTGCCGGATGGTGCGGCGCAGGTCTGTCACCGGCCCGAGCGGGTCGGCGCGCAATCGGCGCGTGCGCCGCAGGTCGAGCGGCAGGACAAGGCGGCGGATTTCGCGTTTCGCATTGGCGATTTCGTCGGCGCTCATCGCCTCGAAGTCCATGCGCTGCAGCCGTTCACGGTCGGATACGGTGAGCACCGCATCCATCACCGGCGGTTCATCGTCGCTGCGTGGCCGGTTGTCGCGCGGCTGGGCCATCGCCTCGGCGAGGCGGCGGCTGCCAGGTGGCGCGCGATCGCTGCGCTTCTCCTTCTGTGCGTCGAGCAGCGCCATTGCCACAGCCTGCTCGGCCGCGGTGGGATCGCGCCAGAACAGGTTGAACGCCTGGTCGAACACATCGTGGTGTTCGTGGCGATGGATCATAGCGGAACGCAGCGCGGTGCGCGCCTGGGTGCGGTTGCCGAGATCGATCAACGACAAGGCCTGTTGGGCCGCGAGGGCTTCGGCTGGTCCAACGGGAAGGCCGGTACGACGAAGCAACCGCGCGAAGTGCATGACGTTGGCGGCGAGGCAGGCGGACTGTTCGCTCATTGCTCGAGTGCCGCCGCCAGCCGTTGCAGCCGTTCGAGCGAACGGTCGCGCAGACCGACGGCGTGCAGGGCCTGCAAGGTCTCAGTGAGGTACGCCATGCAGGTGCCGAGCGACCCTGTGGCGGTTGCCAGATATCGTGCGACCAGCGTCTCTTCGAGGCGTCCGGCATAACGATTATGATCGCGGTTCACGACGAAGGTGGCCGCGCGTACTGGCCCAGCGTCGGTCATGGCGGTGACCCAGCGGGAGCGGTAAGCGCCGGTGAACAGCTCGCGCCGCCACGGCAACAGCAGTTCCGCGCGTGCTTCGGCGGCCGGAATGCGAAACAGCAGGCCGGCGCAACTTCCGCCGCGCTCCAGCGCCAGCATCAGGCCTGGCTTCTCCGGCGTCCCGCGCCCGCCATGCAGCCACAGACAGAATTGACGGTGCCAGCCACGCACGACGGCAGGCCGGGAACTCGGCGAATTCCATCGCCGGGTTCCACATCAACGAGCCGTAGCCGAACAGCCAGACATCCTCGCCAGGCGGGTGGCTGGCCAGCGCGGCCTCGAGATCGGCTGCAATCACTGCATCGGACAGGATCACCGTGCCGGGTGGCATGCGCTCGCGTGCCGCCATTAGCAGTGTGCCGTCGCGCAACGACTCCCGCGTGATGATAACCGGATCGTCCGGCAGAGTTTCCTCCGGCATCCTGGCCCTATTCCGCCGCCTGCCGCACCTCTGCCACCAGTCGGGCGGCTTCGGCGCCGCGGACTTTGGCGATGTCGTCCTGGTATTTGAGAAGCACGCCGAGCGTCTCATCCACCGCGGCTGGCGCCAGCTCCCTTTGGTTCAGGTAGGTGAGCGCCTGCGCCCAGTCGATCGTCTCGGCGACGCCGGGCAGCTTGAACAGATCCTCCCCACGCAGGCGCTGGACGAATTCGACGACCTGTGCCGAGAGATGCGCCGGCACGGCGGGTGCTTTTGCCGCCAAGATCGCTCGCTCGCGGACGGCGTCGGGATAGCCGACCCAGTGATAGAGGCAGCGGCGGCGGATCGCGTCATGCACCTCGCGGGTGCGGTTCGAGGTGATCACAACAGCTGGCAGGGTCGCGGCCCGTATCGTGCCGAACTCAGGCACGGTCACCTGAAAGTCGGCGAGCAGTTCCAACAGGAACGCCTCGAATGGTTCGTCCGCCCGGTCGAGTTCGTCGATCAGCAACACCGCCGGCGGCAGGTCGGGATCGATCGCCGACAGCAGCGGGCGTGCCAGCAGATACTTGCGGGCGTAAATGTCGCTGGCCAGTTCGCCGGGATCGGTGTGCCCCGCCGCCTCGGCCAAACGGATCGCCATGAGCTGGCGTGCGTGGTCCCATTCATAGGCAGCGGCAGAGATGTCCATGCCATCATAGCATTGCAGCCGGACCAGCCGCCGCGTCAGCCCGGCGGCGAGGACCTTCGCTATCTCGGTCTTGCCGGTTCCCGGCTCACCCTCGAGGAACAACGGGCGGCGCATCGCGAGGGCGAGGTGCACTGTCGTCGCCAGTTCCTGGTCCGCGATGTAGCCCTGATCGGATAACAGTCTGGCGGTATCGGCGACGGTCGCAGGCAGTGCAGCCACTAAAGCAGGCTTCCGATGATCAATAGCAGCATGACCACGTATATGGCGCCGCCGATCCAGGCGGCCATCGGCAAGCCCATTGGCTCGCGGGGGACGAGCGCCATCATGCTTACCGGTGATGGCGCTGGCGGCACGGGGACGGCCGGCCGTGCCGGCGCGGCGCTCGTTGCCGCCGGATAAAGCTGCTCGCCTGCCGTTGCAGGTGAGGGGACTGGTCCAGTTACCTGCGCACTGAAACGGTCGAAGAAGGCATCGGCCATTTGTTTAGCCGTCGCGTCGATGAGCCTGGCGCCGAGCTGCGCGATGCGTCCGCCCACTTGCGCGTGCACTTCGTAGCGCAGCAGCGTTGCGGCGTCGGCGTCGTGCAGCTTGACCGTGGCACCGCCCTTGGCGAAGCCGGCGACGCCGCCCTGTCCCTCGCCACCGATTGTGTAACCGTTCGGCGGATCGATGTCGGACAGGTGTACCGCGCCACTGAAGCGGGCTGCAATCGGTCCGATCTTCACCTGAGCGGTCGCCTTCATGTCAGTTTCGGAGACGCGTTCGAGGGTCTCGCAACCTGGAATGCTGGCCTTCAAAACGGCTGTGTCATTGAGCGCCTGCCATACGGCCTCGCGGGGCGCCTCGATGCGCCGCTCGCCTGTCATGTCCATCCGCCCAAACCCCGCATTTGCGCGGCGGACGTTACTGGCAGGGTCTGAGGCACGCAACCAACCGGCTGTGGGTATCACGGCCGCGAAACCAAGGTGCAAGCAGTCCTATGGCCTTTTCGTTGACTTCCTAACTGCAAAGCAGAAGCGATGCGAGCCGGGTTTTTTCATGCCGCGTGAGACGCCGTCACGGGCGATCGGGGCCGGGCGCGGGAACGACGCGCCGGCCGCGGGGTCCAACCTGCGACGGCCCTTGCTGCTTGTGGGCGCGATCATCGCGACCGGTGTGGTGCTGCTGGCTGCCGTCTGGTTCGCGATCCACGGCGTTGTCTCGACCGAACGCGAGACAGCGATGAAAGCAGCGGAAACAAATGCCTCAAACCTGAGCGCCGGCTTTGAGGAGCAGATTTACAGCACCTTGAATGGGGTTGCCGGCGCCATGAGGGTCATCGCCGAACGGATGCGTTCGGCGGACGGCCACTTCGACATTCACGGCTGGGCACGGGACATCCCGCAAATGTCCGCCGTGGTGGACCATGCCACGATTATCGGTCCCGACGGTCAGCTGGTTTCCTCCACAAAAGACGCGCATCCGGCGCCGACGGATCTAAGCGACCGCGAACAGTATCGGGTTCATGTCTCCGGGCTGTTCAAAGGTGTGTTTGTCAGCAAGCCTGTGGTGAGTTGCAGCACGGGCCTCACCACACTGAAGCTGTCGCAGCGAGTGGATTCGGCTGATGGCCGCTTTCTAGGCGTGGTCGTCTTCACGCTCGATCCGGGGCGGCTGACTGACCTGCATCGCTTGATCGACCTGGGTCAGCAGGGGCTGATGGCGGTGATCGGAGCCAGCGACGGCATCATCCGCGCGCGCTTCGGGGCCGAAAGCCCGAATGGTATCGTGGGTGTCGGCTCCGTCGTGTCACGGAATGCACTGCGGGATGAACAATCCGACGCCTATGTCGGCGAAAGCTCCGTCGATCATGTGATCCGCATTTACAGCAGGCGACGGCTTCCCGGTTACGACCTGATCGCCGGCGTCGGGCTCGGGCTGGACGAGTCGTTGAAGTCTGCCGAGGCGCATGCCAGGCAGATCGAGCTTATCGGCGTGTTGGTGACACTGCTTATCGGTGCGCTGACAATCGTGCTGTCGGTGGAAACCTATCGCCGCAGCATGCGTGAGTTCGAACTGGCGGCGGAGCTACGCCGGCGCGAGCGCACGGAGGCGGACCTGCGCGCCAGTGAACTCCGGCTGCGTGACTACGCCAATTTGTCGTCAGACTGGTTCTGGGAACAGGACGCTGATCTGAGATTCACCAATGTTGGGGCCGGCGCGCCGCTGACGACAGCAGGCAGCCGGATGCTCATCGGCAAGCGGCGCTGGGAATTGAACGACGCTATCAATGCGTCCGAATACTGGGAACAACATCGACAGGTTTGCCTGGCGCATCAGCCGTTTCGTGATTTTCGCTACACGCGCGCGACGCCGGAAGGCCGCATCGCGCACGTCAGCGTCAGCGGCGTGCCGATTTTCGACGAGAACGGCGTGTTCCTGGGCTATCGCGGAACCGGCCGTGACATCACGGCCGAGGTGCAGTCGGCGGTCGAATTGCGTACCGCAAAGGAACGCGCGGAGCAGGCTGAATTGCTGCTGCGCGACGCTGTCGACAGCATATCAGAAGGTTTTGTGATCTTTGATCGCGACGACCGATTTGTGCTGTGCAATGACGCGTATCGCGACATCTATCATGGTGCCGCGAAGCTGATGCATCCCGGCACGAAGTTCGAGGACATCGTGCGCCGCGGTGTGCGCAACGACCCGATGGCGATGGGTAAGGAGGAGGCCTCGGTCGCGAGGCGCCTCCAGCAACACGCCAATGCCGGTGAGGACGTCGAAACCGAGCGGCCGGACGGGCGCTGGATACTGGTTACCGAGCGCCGGATGCGCAACGGCGGCATTGCCGGGCTGCGCGTCGACATCACGCGTCTCAAGCAGGCGCAGATCGCATTGAGTGAGAGCGAACACCGCCTGCGCGATTTCGCCGATACGTCTTCCGACTGGTTCTGGGAGCAGGATGCCGATCTGCGCTTCACGTGGTTGAGTGCGGCGGCGGAGCAGGCGATGGGCGGCATAAGGTCGTTCGTGGGAAAACGCCGCTGGGAATCCAAGTCCGCGCGTGCGACCAGTGAGGAGCGGTGGGACGAGCACCGGCAAATGCTCGCGGCACGGCAGCCATTCCGTGATTTTCGCTATACGCTTTATCGCGAGGACGGTTCGCTGTGGCATGTGTCGATCAGCGGCAAGCCGATGTTCGCCGAGGATGGCACGTTCATCGGCTACCGAGGTACTGGCCGCGACACGACGCATGAAGTCGCCGCGGAGGCAGAGCTGCGTGCTGCCAAGGAACGCGCCGAACATGCCGAGGCATTGGTGCGTGATGCTGTGGACAGCATCTCTGAAGGATTTGTCATCTACGATCAAGACGATCGGCTGGTGCTTTGCAACGAGGCGTATCGTCGCATCTATCCGGCCAGCGCTCACCTGATCACACCCGGAATCAAGTTTGCCGATCTGGTGCACAACAGTGTTGCGGCCGGCCACTATCCGGCGGCGGCAGGCAACGAGGACCAGTGGGCGGCGCAGTTCATCCGTGCCCACCAGGATGCGGACGGCGAGTACGAGCAGCAGCTGCAGGACGGTTCGTGGATTCTGGTTTCGGAACGACGGATGCGCAATGGCGGTATAGCCGGTCTTCGCATGAATATCACGGCATTGAAGCGAGCCCAGCTTGCCTTGCGCGATAGCGAATTGCGTCTGGACCGCGCGCAGGAGATCGCCGGTATCGGCAGCTGGGAATATGATCTCGTGAGCGGCGAGTGCCTGTGGTCGCATGAGATGTACCGCATTCGCGGCTTGCGGCCGGACGAGTTCCAGCCGGCCAGGGACAACATTGGCCGGTTCATGCACGAAGAAGACCTGCCGCTGGCCAGGCAGTGGTTCGCTGACCTAGAGGGTGGCGTGCAACGCGCGTCGATCGATCTGCGGATCGTGCGATCCGATGGAATGGTGCGCATCTGCAATGCCGAAGGCCGGGCAGCGCTGAATGCGGAAGGCCGTGTCACCCGATTGATTGGCACTATGCAGGATGTGACCGAGCGTCGGCTGACCGAACAGAAGTTGGTCCATTCGCAAAAAATGGAGACCATTGGTCACCTGAGTGGTGGCATGGCGCATGACTTCAACAACGTGCTTGGTGTCATCATCGGCAACCTCGACCTGCTGGGCCGGCGCATCAAAGCTGACCCGTTGGCGGAAGAGCTTCGCGGCGAAGCGTCCCAGGCAGCACTGCGTGGGGCCGACCTGACGCGACGATTGCTGGCGTTCGCGCGCCGTCAGCCGCTGCGGCCGCAAAAGACTCAGGTGAATACGCTGGTCGACGGCCTGGCGAAGCTGTTGACGCGCATGTTGGGCGAGAACGTCACGCTGAACCTGCACCTTGCGGAGAACGTGTGGCCGGTCGTGGTGGATTCGACTCAGCTTGAAGCCGCGTTGACCAATCTGTCGGCGAATGCACGCGACGCGATGCCGAAAGGTGGCCGGCTCGACATCATCACGCGCAACATCCAGCTCGATGCGAGCTATGTCGCACAGCATCCGGAGGTCGTGCCGGGGCCTTATGTCATGATCGAGGTCAGCGATACCGGGACCGGTATGCCGCAGGATGTCCTGACACAGATCTTCGAGCCGTTCTTCACGACAAAGGAGCCTGGGAAGGGATCTGGTCTGGGCCTTTCCATGGTGTTCGGCTTCATCAAGCAGTCTGGCGGCCATGTTGCCGTCTACAGCGAGGTGGGCCTGGGCACGACGTTCCGGCTGTATCTGCCGCGGGGTTCCAATCAGGGTGATGCGCCAGACGAACATGAGGAAGTCACTCTGGTCGAAGGCGGAAATGAAACCGTACTCGTGGTCGAAGACAACGAGCCGCTGCGGCGGGTGACTGTGCAGGGACTATCCATACTCGGCTATCAGGTTCAGGAGGCGGAGAATGCTGCGGCCGCACTTGATGTGCTTGCCAAGCATGACGATGTGCAGCTTTTGTTTACCGACGTGGTGATGCCGGGTGACATCGACGGCCTTGAGCTGGCCGCGCGTGCGGCGGTGCTGCGGCCTGGGTTGAAGCTGTTGCTTACATCGGGTTTCCCCGACATGCGCAGCACAGGTAAGGGCCAGAGCGCCATGGATCTGGGTTACCGCCTGCTGAACAAGCCATACCGTCACGACGAACTCGCCCAGGCAGTGCGCGAGGCACTGGATGTGCGCGATGTCGAACTGAATGAAGTCTGATCGGTGAGCATGCGGCTACTGGTATTTGATGACGATGAAGCGACGGGACGCCTGGTCAGCAGGGTCGCCATTCTGCAGGGTATCGAGGCGTCAGCAGTGGCGGAGCCGGAGGCATTTCGCGCCAGCCTGCATCGTGCGCCACCCGATCTGATTGCACTGGATCTGCAACTCGGCTGCACCGACGGCATTGAACAGCTTCGGTATCTGGCCGAGCAACAGTACCGTGGCACGATCGTGCTGATGAGCGGCTTCGATACGCGTGTTCTGGCGACGGCAGCTGCGCTGGCGCGTGATCTCGGGCTTAGCGTGGAGACATCGCTTGAGAAGCCGATACGGGTCGCGCAACTCGAGGAATTGCTGGAGCGGCTGAAGGCGGCGCAGCGGACGCTGTCGCTTGACCGCCTGCTGGAGGCGATCAGCAACGATGAGCTGTCGCTGGATTTCCAGCCAATTGTGGCGCGCTCACCCCGGGCATTGCGCAAGTTAGAGGCGCTGATCCGTTGGGAACATCCGTCGCTGGGACGTCTGTCGCCGGATCGTTTCGTGCCGCTCGCTGAATCGGATGTCGCGGTGATCGACGCACTGACCGACTGGGTGATCCGTGCCGCGGTAGAATCGTATCGTGTGCTGGCGGACTGCGAAATCCGGGTGCCGATAGCGGTCAATGTCTCACCACGAAATCTGCACGACCTGTCGCTGCCCGACCGGTTGGAAAAGCAACTGCGGGAAGCTGGTATGCCACCGCAGCATCTTTGTCTGGAAGTGACCGAGAGCGCTGCATTCGCCGACGCGCCGAACACGATGGATATCCTCACGCGCGTGCGGCTGAAGGGCATGCAGCTTGCTATCGATGATTTCGGAACCGGCTTCTCATCGTTCAAGCTGCTTCGGCAGATGCCGTTTTCCGCGATCAAGATCGACCGGGCGTTTATCACCGATCTGGCGGTGTCGCGGGATTCGCAGGCGATCACGAAATCGATCATTGAGCTTGCCACCAACATGGACATGGAATTGATCGCCGAAGGGGTCGAGACCGAGGACGTGGCAGTGATGCTGGAGGCGCTCGGCATTCGCGGGTTGCAGGGTTATCTGATCGCGCGGCCCATGCCGGTGGAGCTTGTGGCGCCCTGGTTCGAGAGCTGGATCGGCGGCCAGTGCGACGTTACGCCTCGCGAGCCCGCGGAGCTTTCCACACGCCAGCAGCAGGTCCTGTTGTTGCTGGGGCAGGGGCGCTCGGCAAAGGAGATCGGCCGTGTGCTCGGGGTCGGCGTAGCGGCGGTGAAAACGCAGTTGGCGCAAGCCTATTCGGTGCTTGGCGCGCGCAGTCCGGCCGAAGCGATCGAGCGGGCGCGCGCGGCCTCGGCCGAAACTGACGCCGTGCTGGCCAAACTGGGACTTTGACCGCCCCATCTGTCGCTTGAGCACGCTATCCGCTATGTCGCGGCTCTGATTTCGGGAGCCGCGCCCATGACCTATCTGGTTGCCGCCAATCTGCCGACCGCGTCTGCCGGCGAGCGATTTCGTGCGGCACTGAAACGAGCAGGCATTTTGCAGATGCCGGGCGCGCACAACGGCATGGCGGCGTTGCAGGCCAAAGCCGCCGGGTTCGAGGCGCTGTATCTGTCCGGCGCGGCGATGACCGCCTCGATGGGTATCCCGGACCTCGGCATGATCACGGTCGACGAGGTCTGCTTTTTCATTCGCCAGATTACACGCGCCACGGGCCTGCCGCTGCTGGTAGACGGCGATACCGGCTATGGCGAAGCGCTGAACGTCATGCACATGGTGCGCAGCTTCGAGGACGCCGGTGCCGCAGCAGTGCATATTGAGGACCAATTGCTGCCAAAGAAGTGCGGCCACCTGAACGACAAGAAGCTGGCTGATGCACATGACATGGCTGCGAAGGTAGCTGCGGCGCGCCAGGCACGGCGGCACCTGTTCATCGTTGCGCGCACCGATGCGGCGGCGAGCGAGGGCATGGACGGTGCGGTGGCGCGCGCCAAGCTGTATCTGGAGGCCGGCGCAGACGCGATCTTTCCCGAAGCGCTGAACACCGCGGAGATGTTCCGCACCTTCGCCTCACGTGTCGATGCACCGCTGCTGGCCAATATGACGGAGTTCGGTCGCACGCCGTTTTTCACCGCCGCAGAGTTCCAGTCGATGGGATACAAAATGGTGATCTGGCCGGTCAGTTCGCTGCGTGTGGCGAACAAGGCGCAGGCGGAGCTTTACGATGCGATCCGCCGCGACGGCGGAACGCAGACGATGGTGGAACGCATGCAGACTTGCGCGGAGCTTTACGCGACCATTGGCTATCACGACTACGAGGCACTGGACGCGAGCATCGTCAAGACGGTGATCCCGCAAGGCATGCCACAGCATCAGTGAAGGAACCACCGCATGAACCGCCGCTCGCTGCTGATGATGTTGACGCTGGCGCCGCTAGCCGCGCTGGCGCAGGAACCGAACATCACCGGTCCGCAGCCGGAACTGCCGAAGGAGAAGCTGACCATCATCACGCGCGACGGTGTGCGGCACGATTTCATGGTGGAAATGGCTATCACGCCGCAGCAGCAGACGGTTGGCCTGATGTTCCGTCCGGCTGTGCCGCCCGAAAGCGGCATGCTGTTCGACTGGGGCATACCGCACGATTTGCAAATGTGGATGCGCAACACGATCTCGCCGCTCGACATGGTGTTCATCAACGCCGATGGGACGATCCGCTCGATCGCGGAGAATACGGTGCCGGAGAGTTCTGGCGGTCATCGACAGCCGGGGGCCGGTGCGGGCGACGCTGGAACTGCAAGCCGGGATCACGGCGAAGCTGAACATCCGAGTTGGCGACAAGGTGGAGCAGCGGATTTTCGGCAGCACCGGATGAGGGTTGCTTCCGCTGCGCCTCACACCTAGGTTCCGCCAACTTCGGGGCGTGGCGCAGCCTGGTCAGCGCGCCTGTTTTGGGTACAGGAGGTCGTGGGTTCGAATCCCGCCGCCCCGACCAGTCATTTCAAAGTGTTGGTGACCCCCTGGCCACCCCGCATCATTTCACGGATACCGGCTGGATACCACTCGGCCCCAAGGCCATACCCGGACATCTGCTGCGTGCCGACTGGTCTGCCGGGACCCAATTTAGTAGCAGATATCCCCACCCGCTTTCAGGGCCACTCATCGGGGGGAGGTGGGTAATTGAGCCCGGTGTGCCGTTGCGAATTGTGCCGGCGGCCCGGTTGTTCGGAATTTGCCACTTTAACAGGCGGACTCTCCAGAGGTTCTGCCTTCGCGAAATCCGCCAACTCGGCAAAAAGCCTCGCGCGGGCTAGATGGCGCTCTTCGCTGCCCACGGTCGAAACGCTGACGCTCGCCTCTACTGCAGTCGCTCCCAGTGTTGGCCGCTCAAACCTGGCAGCCTTAGCCGCTGCATCGAGCCGCAGTGCCAAAGGTAGACTTGTATCTTTGTATATAAATTGCATGAGAGCGAGCGCATCGCCGGGGAACGCATCGGGAAGTTCTGTGACGAGCTTGACCGCGAGAGCCTTCATCTGTTCCTCAAGTACTCGGGTCCGCCTGTTTCTGGAACCTCGCGGGCGCCCGGCACCTCGTCGTGATCCGCCATGCATGTTGATTTCATAATATTTTTGATTTGTTTTTTCAACCAATTCACTTCCTGCTGGCCGGGAGTGCCTCGATGGCGAACAGCCACGGCCATTTCCCGACTGGCTTCGCGATAGAATTTGGCCGCCTCCTCGATCGGGCGTACAGCCGGATCGGCCGACTCGCGACCGGTTGGGTGACACGGCAATTGAAGGAATACTCCGCACTCTACGCGAGGCCACTGAGGGTGAACGCAATGGGAAACTCCACTGGGCTGCCCACCGGATGCACGAAAGGATCGCTGCAGGTCAGATAGGGTGCGACGATGCCGAGCATTATTTGTTAGCGGCGGCGAGAGTATGCGGACTGCCCGACACTGAGGCGAGACGTACGATCGCCTCAGCTTGGAGAGCAGCATGACGGATGCCGCCGACCGCGCGTCGTGGCTGCCCCCGCCAGGAGAAGAATACCAGCACGAACACCCTGATTGGGAAACGCCGACTGAAGATAGTGCGACTGAGGATGTCCCAGGCGATCAATCTGACGGACATGAACCGCTGGGCATTTGGGATGCAGGCGAAGACGACTACGTCATCCCGCCCCGCGGTTGGCTGTTGGGCACCATATTTTGTCGCCGCTTCCTGTCGTCGCTTATTGCCGACGGCGGCGTTGGAAAGACAGCTCTGCGGGTCGCGCAACTGATCTCGCTCGCAACCGGCCGCAGCCTAACGGGCGAGCATGTGTTCCAGCGCTGCCGGGTGCTCATCGTCTCGCTGGAGGACGACAAGGACGAGCTACGTCGCCGCGTCTACGCAGTGCTCAAGCACCATGGCCTCGATCCTTCAGCCTTGAAGGGTTGGCTGTTTCTCGCGGCCCCAAAGGGGCTGCGCCTCGCTGAGATGAAGGATGGCGCTCCTGTCAGGGGGCAACTTGAAGGGCATATCAGCGACGCGATCGAAAACCTAAAGGTCGATGTGGTTTCGCTGGATCCTTTCATCAAATCACACGGCCTGGGCGAGAACGATAACAACGCGATCGATTTCGTTTGCACGTTGCTCGCGAAGATCGCCATCGAAAAGAACTGCGCCATCGACCTTCCGCACCATACGAAGAAGGGCAGCGGCGCGGGAGCAGGCGATGCAGATCGAAGCCGCGGCGCAAGCTCCATGAAGGACGCCGCGCGCCTTGTGTATACCCTCACCCCCATGACGCCGGAGGAAGCCGATCAGTTCGGCGTCCCCGAGGCCGAACGACGCACCCTCGTCAGACTGGACAGTGGCAAGGTGAACATAGCGCCGCCAGCACACAAAGCTTCTTGGTTTCGACTTATCGGGGTGCCGCTCGCGAATGGTGCCGGCATCTATCCAAAGGGCGACGAGGTGCAGACCGTCGAGCGCTGGGATCCGCCAGACACCTGGGACAAGGGATGCTTCAGCCAGGGCAGCGCACCATTGGCACGGTGTCATGGAGCATGACGAGCACCGCTGAGGCGAATGTTATCGAGTATGAAGCCAACATGCTCGAAATGTCGGGTTCCTGGCTACGGCTGCGCTACGCCGTCACGCATCATGGCACCCTTGAAACGATCAACAACGACTATTGCATCCATCTCGCAGCCACTCGGCCCCAGTACGGCGGCCTGCGGTGGTGGTTTGTCTGTCCTGTCTCCGGCCGACGTGCACGCATACTCTACCTGGTCTCCAGTTGTGGTCCCCTCTTTGCGTGTCGTGAGGCTCTGGGGTTGCCATATCGCTCGCAGAGGGCCTCGCCGGAGCAGCGGGCGATCGAGCGATCCATAAGGGCGCGCCGCGGACTCGGCATAAGCGACAGGGATATGCTTGAGATGCCGTTTTGTTTGCGGCCGAAGTGGATGCGGCGGCGGACCTATCAACGTCTTCTTGCGATCATCCAAGACTGTTGCGACATCCAGAGGCGCTACGCAGAACGGCGTTGGCCCGGCTTCCCGCTCGACTAAGCAAGGCAGGGCAACCAGATCCTTACACCGCCGTTGAGATGACGCCCGCATGCAGTTCTGTCTCAGTGGGCTGTCGGCCTGCGAAAATCCGCTTTTCGGTCGTTCGGCAAATGCGCAAGCTCCAATTAAATTAATAGTCAAGCACGAAGCACTGAGGGTCGGATCCCTGCAGAAGCACCACGCGACTTGCCGCGTCAGGGTCCACATCCGCTGTTCGATCACATGCAACGGCTCGTGCCCGATAGTATCTGGATGACTTCACTCTGTTTGTCTGCAAAATAGCGTTGCACCGGCGACAGGACGTTGTCGTGGAGCGGGAGTGCGTCTTCGGCCAGCCCCTCCTTGTCCGCATCCGCGCTGACGATAAGCGGCTTCGGCAGCTTGTGGCTGGGTCCCCTATGTCCGCATTCTGCACAGCTTAGTCGGTCGATCGAGTGATAGGCATGCAGCGCCGCCAGATCAGGCCGAAGCAAGGCCGCCGTGGCCAGCACAAGCCCATCGTCAGGTGACGGCTGCTCATCACCACCCCCCTTCCCAATCGCCGTCCGTCCGGCCAAACTATCGCTGGTCCAGAAACAGCGCATGGCGGTCCAGAAGATGATCGAAAAGCGAGAACCCGTCGCGTGTGACGTTCTGGTTCGAAACGGCATCGTGGTGACGCTGGACGGTGCGCGACGCGTGCTCGATCGTGGAGCGATAGCGATAAGGGGCAATGCGATACTCTGGGTCGGAGCCGATGCTGACGCTGATGTCCACTACCGCGCGGCGCGCAGTATCGATGCGGACGGCGGCATCGTTCATCCTGGTTTCATCGACGCGCACAATCATATCGTGCACAACGTCTGCCGCGGCATTTACGGCGCGGGAATCGGTCCGGAGCCCGAGATCCCGTTTGCCACCTGGAAATGCGATGCCACATCAGAGGACGAATTCGCGGCAACGCAGTCCGCCGCCCTGGAAATGCTGCGCAACGGCTTCACGATGTATGTTGAACCGGGCACGGCCTTTGACTGCGACGCCGTAGCAGCCGCGACCGAAGGCGTGGGCGTCCGCGCCCTGCTGGCCGGCTGCTACCTCTGGGACCAGATCGAGACGATGCGCTTCCTCGGCGGGCTCGACAGCGAGGCGCTGTACCGCCGCGCACCCGCTTCGCTGAAACGCTGCAGAACTCGGCGGACAGTTGCACCGCAACAAGGATCCGGACGCACTTGTGCGGGGCTACGTCGCAATCTACGGCCTTGGCACCGCATCGGACGAACTGCTGCGTGCCGCGCGGGCGGTATCGGATGAAGGCGGCGTCGCGTTCCATCAGCACGAGGGTTATACGCCGGAGGCGACGGCGGGCGATGAAGCGCGCATAGGCGAGTCGCGCATCTCACGGCTTGCACGTGTCGGCGCCCTCGGCCCGCGCTCGACGCTCGTGCACATGTACGTGCTGCGCGATCAGGACATCGCCGAAATTCGCGAGAGCGGCACCTCGGTGATCTGGTGTCCCGCGGCGTATATGCAGTTGGGGATCAATGCCGGTGCACCGAATCGGACGCCCGACCTTGTGCGTCAGGGCGTCACTGTTGCGATCGGCACGGATGGCAGCCAGAACGGTTTGATAGGGGATGGAGGAATTGCCGGTTACCTCGTCGCGGCCAACGTGGGCTCGCCGCTTTCGCCTGGCCAAATCCTGGAGATGCAAACGATCAAGGCCGCGGAGGTGGCGGGAATGGCCAATCTGGTCGGCAGCCTCGAAGCCGGCAAGCGTGCGGATATCGTGGTCCGTCGCGCCGATATCCCGGAATGCATGCCGGGCATCAACCCAGCACACCAGCTTGCCCTGACAATGCGCACTGGGAGCGTCGACACGGTTCTGGTGAACGGACGCGAGATCGTGCATGGCGGTCGCTGCGTCACCGTCGATGAACGCGAGGTCTTCGTGAACTCGCAACGATCGGTGCGCGAACGGATGGCGCGCCTAGGGCTGAAACCAAGACAGTATTGGGCCGACTGAGCCGCCCTAGCCGATCCGGCGGATGATGAAGCGTTCGTTGGCCATGCCCTCGCGAAACAGCTCGTTGCAAGCCTTCGCGTACTCTGCCAGTCCCTCGGTGATGGTTGCGAACAGGTTGCCCGGCATGAAGCCGGCTGGTCCGAGCAGCAGGTTGTTACGGCCGTAGAACACGGCGAGATCGACCAGCCCCTTCGGATGCTGCCGGCGCAGCGGCACTGGCAGATCGATCGTATCTGGCGACACGTCGAAATAAAGAACATCGCCGGGGATGGGAGTAATCGTCGCGTTCTCGTCGCCGGGACCGACAGGGAATGCCGGGGCCAGTGTGTAGAGTTCCCGGCCGGCCCATTTGGCGTGATAGGTTTCGCCTTCTATCGGTAGCGCGTCCCACACCGCTTTGCAGGTGCGGGGCGCCTCGTCCTCGAGCAAGGTGGCAACCGCGCGCACGGCCTTCAGCTTCAGGGACAGTTCAATCTGTCGTGGCATCCTACAACTCCTTCATTACTGCCGGCGACTGCGTCAGCGAAACGCCGCCGTCTGGCGTGACCAGCATGGTGTGGCTAAGACAAATTCCAAACTCTCCCAGCACACGCAGCGACATCGGCAGATGAAACACCATGCCGGATTGGACCGGTTCCGGATTGTTCGAGCGCAGGAAGAATCCAAGTGTTTCGATCCAGGACACTGGATAGCCAATGCCGACGGGGTAGCCGAAATTGTGATGGAAGATTACGCCATCCAGGACCGGTGCCAACGGCTTCAACCCGGCGGCAGCGATATCGCATGCAGGCACGCCAGGTCTGGCGGCGTCCAGGATGGCAGCAACGGCGCCTGCTGCGGCATCGGCGATGCGCCGCTGTCTGGCGCTGGCCTTGCCGAGGACGGCTGTGCGCATGAGCGGCGCCGTGTAGCGTTTGCGTTGGCCGGTTACTTCGATGAAGACCGTATCGCCCCGCTGGATGCGGTAGCCGTTGTGTGAGCTGTGCGCGAGACCGCCGCGATAACCGCCTGCGACGATGGGTCCCCAGCAGACGAGATCGCTCCCATTGCGGTACAGGCCGTCCGTAACCGCCGCGGCGACCTCGTAATCCGGACGTCCATCGGTGACGGCGGCGAATCCCAGAGCGAATGCCTTGTCAGTGATCGCGGCAGCTTCGCGCATCAGCGCGACTTCGGCGTCCGACTTCACCAGCCGTACGCGCTCGACCACGCCAAACCCTTCCACCAGTTTGGCGTCCGGCAATGCCGCGACGAACTTCGCATACTGATCGTGGGCGAGCGCGCTCTGTTCAATGCCGATGCGGCCGCGCGCCCGTGCCGCTGAGACGGTCATGCACGGCGCATCGGCTGCCGGCTTCCCATACGTCGCGCTGGTGACTTTGCCCGCCTGGGCGCGAGCCTATTTCGCCGAGATGCTTGATGATCACCGTCGCCCTGCGAGTTGGGGCGCAGTCAGAGCCGTCGCCATGCTCCTGGTAAATGCCACGGGCGCGTACCATGAGCCCGGCGACTTGTTGAACTGATCCCGGAAACAGTCCCTACGAACCAAGTCCCTCCGTCCCCTGCGCACGTGAACCCGAGAACCCGAGGCTGAACCGGCGCGCATATCGCGCGACGGCAATTCATCGCGCCGAAAGGCGCATCTCAAACAGGAGCCAGCAATGGCAGACCAGATAGCAACGTGCGAAAGCGCAGTTCGCGTTTGCACAGACCAAGAGAGGCGGGCACGTCGCGCCTTCGGCCGCGGTGACATACAAGCCGCTGAAGCTGCCGCCAATGTAGCGGACCGGGCAGCGGAAGTAGCACGCAACGCGGCCGCCGCCGCCGGACCCGTGCACTATCATCCTTACGAGAACCATCAGGCATATCGCGCCGAGCGACTGGCCTAGCAAGCGCGGGCGCATGCACGCCTGGCACGCACTATCGCTGAGGGGGTGGCGTGATGTCAGCACACCACGCAAAACGGCTACTGAGCATTCTCGACAGGCCCATCACGGTAACCCGCTTTCTCGATCAGAAGGCCAAGAAGAAGCGCGAGGACGTCTGGTCATTTCGTGACATCGCTCGCTATGCCAAGCAACATCGCAAGGCGAATAAGGCCGATCTCGAATGGATCAAGCTGGCTACGTTTGGCGATGAGCCGTCCAACAACGGCTCCCTCCGCTACGATCGCAACATGCTGTCGATCACCGGCGTCGAGGGTGACTACGATCTTGGCGCGATGACACCGGAGACGGCTGCGGAGAAGCTGAAGGCCGCCGGCATCGCCTCACTGATCTACACAAGCCATCGCACGGACATCCGGATAAGGTAATCGTTGGCGCGTGTTGTGCCCTACCAGCTGAGGCTGTTGACGTGAAGCAGCGTGCGAAGCTGACGGCCCGAGTAAACGGTGTGTTGGGGGGCGTCTTGCCAGCGAGAGCTTCACCAACTCGCAGAGTTACTACATCGGGAGCTTTGATGGCGGGTCACCGGTCCAGACTTTCCTGGTGGACGGACGCCCGATCGATGCGTGCGAGGATCTCGACGCGGGAGCGATCGGAGTCGAAGCGCAAGAAGGCACCGAAGCATCCTGCGGATGACGTTGCGCGCGTAACATCATCGGCGACAACTATGTCCTGTGACATTGACGCCCATCTCCAACGACGGAGCCCGACATCGAGCCAGAAGTCCGGCTGGCGATCATGGCGAAAGCTCTAAACCGTCTCTCGGAAGCCGTGGCGAAATTCAAGGATGCACCGCCCGAGGGCGTCCATCAAATTGTGCTGGATGCGACACGGCATGTTGCGAATGACGTAAAGGTTGGCTGGCTGGCGTTTGATGATGCTGTCGACGCCATCAAGTCCGCCGCCCTGCACCCACTCGCCGGCCGCGATAGTGACCGTCGGCGTTACGCGGAAGGCGACGAGGTGCCGGCGGCGCTGAAGCTTGCCATGGACAAGGGCTTGCAGCGGGATCGAGAGAAGCCGCCGCCGTTCACTGGCTTCCCACCGATCGAGGGCGTCGGGGATTCACCAAGTGGAGACGCGCCTGAAAAGCAGAAGGCGGGGGCCAAATTCCAATGGCTGGGAATCGATGAAGTCGAGGCCATGCCGGATCCGACATGGCTCATCGGTGACGTGCTGCCGAGCCAGGGCGTCGCGGTCACCTTCGGTCCGCCGAAGCAGGGCAAGACGTTCACGGTGCTGTCGCAGGCACTGTGCATCGCCGCCGGGCATCCATGGTTCGGGCACAAGGTAGATCAGGGCGCGGTGTACTATATCGCCGGCGAAGGCGCCGGCGGCCTCAAGCTCCGCATCAGGGCAGCGCGGCAGCATTACAGCATCCCCAGAGGCATTCAGTTCCACGCGCTCACCCGCGCAGCCAAGTTCACAGACGCGGGTGAGATCAGCGCACTGATTGCGTCCATTCGTGCGACGCATGAGCTGAGCGGCGTTCCTGTCCGGCTGATCGTAATCGACACGCTCGCCCGCGCGATGCCCGGCAGCGACGAGAACGCTTCGAAGGACATGGGCTTGGTGATCGAGCAATGCGACCGACTGCGCGAGACGTTCCAGTGTCTCGTGATGCCGGTTCACCACACGGGCAAAGATGTTGCCCGAGGGATGCGAGGGAGTAGCTCGCTCGACGGCGCTGTTGATTGCGCAATCCAAGTGACACGGGAGAAGCTGCCGACCGACGTGGTCACAATCGAAAATGTCTACCAGAAGGAAGGGGAGGAGTTCTCACCGCTCTACTTCGACCTGGTGAAGGTGAGCGACCATGACGGGGGCCGTGGCTCACTGGCGCTTACGCTCCGAGCCATGGCCCCGGTCAAAGCGAAGGCTACCAACCCGCGACACGACGCGGTCATGCGGAACGTCCGTGCAATGGTGACCGATCTCCCGCAGGGCGAAAGACTGACCAAGGCTGCGGTGATCTCACGGTGCGCTGACGATCGGCTGGTGACGAACGCAACGCGACCCAACGACCGGCGCCGCACAATTGCGGACTACATCTCGGCGCTGGTGAGCGGCGGCCAGTTGGGTGAGGACGCCGAGCACATCTGGCACAATGAGCCGCCACTGTGACTAACGGAGTTGATTAACTAACGCGAGCGGAATGATCGTGAGGGATCGTGAGCAACCGTGAGTGCTCACACTGGTAAGACCGTGAGGGGCGGGCGCGCTCTATAGCGCCCTCACGCTCACGCTCACGTCCCTACGCGACCGCCTGCCGATTTTCTCTAACGCCGCCGGCGGCGATCGGCCGCATTTTCTGCAGACGTCGCTGTCACCGCCGATGCGCGACATTCTCGGTTGGTCCGCAGCGAGCAAGCCGCGGCCGTCCTGGGGGGTCAGCGGGTCCCAGGACGGCTTTCGGCGGCGGGCGGCTCTATCGGGGAGGGGATGCCGTGGCCGCCCCAAGAGGCTTGGCATTCCCGGCCGTGCTACTACGCGGTGCGGAGTTGCGTTGACGTTTCGGTTGCGGCCAAACCGCCTCGCCCTTGCCGCTGGCTGCCGGGGCCTCTTTAGCGTGATGTGCCAGCGCTGGCCGCGACCGCGGACTGAACACCGACACAATGAACAACGACATGTTTCAGTTTGTAATCTTGTCAGGTTGGTGTGTGACTTCGCCAACTCTCGGCACGTATATTGTGGCGTGCATTGGGTTATCGAAAACGCGCACCTCTTCGGGTTGGCGATCGTGATCGTCATCGTTATTGCGGTCGGGGCATGGTTGGACGCCAGGAGGAAGGGGCAATGAGGCACGACTGTGCGCAGTAGCTCGCCGTCATAGCGGCGGCCATCTGAGCGGTCCTCTGGTTTTCGGGCTGCGTCCTGGACGGCCTGCCGGCCGGTTGAACAAAACGACCTCCTCGCTCTACCTGCAGTCGCAACTGACATATCTGTGTCCGTTGCACGTTAGGGTTGTGATGTCGCCGGCTGTTGCCCGCCGAGCCGCCGTCGCGGCCTGATTAAGCTCGGCCGGCGATCATAGGAAAGATACCGAATTCAAACGGCCGGCCGTTCGTCTATCGGACCCGCACCGCGGCGAGCCGACGCGCGCTGGTTTCGGTGTAGATCACGGTGTTGCGGATATCGCGGTGCCCCAGGTAATCCTGGATGAGCCGTGTGTCGGTCGCAGCCTCCGCCAGGGCAAAGCCACAGGCGTGACGCAGCATGTGCGGGTGAACCTGGAAACCCAGGCCAGCTTGCTCCCCAGCGCGCTTGCAGATGACCTGCACCGAATCCACGCTCATCGGCCCGCCACGCTCGCTGCGGAAGACGTAATGCCCGTCAGCGTACGCCAGATGCCGCTTGAGCAGCCGAGCGGTGTCAGGTTCCAGTGTATGGCGGCTATCTTTGCTGCCCTTGATCCTGCGGACCAGCAACGTCTTTTGCCGTGCTTCAAGATCGAAGTCAGACCAGCGTAAATCGACGGCCTCGGACACGCGAAGCCCGTGGCGATAGATCAGCGTGAGAAGCAACTTGTCGCGCTCACTCTGTCGCCCCACGTGGCTCGCGGCGTCGATTACGCGCCGCGCTTGCTGCGGAGTTAGATACTTCTGCCGAACATTCGGCTTTTCGCTGTGGGATGCAGCTTTGCGCATAGCTGGAACTCCTAAAGCTACCGTCGGTCTAATCCTTCAATATCGAGCGGCATTCGGCAGTGCACTCAAAAAGCCGAATGTTTTTGAAGGAGTTGGACCGGGTGGACGGCCCATGGGCCGTGACGGCCGGCTGGCATATCCCCTGGTCCGGCCCTACCCAGGTAGGAGGGGGTATGAACGCTTACCGCAATGCGGGTATTTTCATGGGTAGACCTTCGGCGACTGTCGCCAAAATGCCAGCAATAACGCAGTTATTTCACATTTCAGGGGAAGAAACGCCCGCTAGAAGCCGGCACACGGCGCCGCATATTCTGGGTTTATGTGGCGGCGATCGCTGGTCGAACTGCCGTCGCGGTCCCAGCGCCGCGCGCGGTGTCACGATTCCCACCGAACACTGCGTGGCGCATTCGGAAAAAAACGTTCGATTGCCGTATGGCCTAAGCGGATAGCGGAACGCCGCGGTTTAGGCCGACTTTCTGGCTCAATTCTCGACTAGGGCTTCCGTATAGGCCTCTCCCGGTCCCATAGGTTTGGCGAACACGATCTCCGCCTAACTGGCCAATAAATCCAAGTGATGATAGATACTTAGGCTGAAGTCAGAACGCCAGTCTACACTCCAGCCTACAGATCCAGTGCCTAGGGAGTGACCCTCGGGCCCACCCACCCCGGGGGGTGGAGGGGGGTATACCCTCGGCCAACTCCGGTCTGCCAGGTGGCCCGCCTCGCGCAACTTCAATCAAAATCGTAGCCGAATTCGCGCAACAATATTTCAAAAAACATGAAGCCGAGAACGTTTATTACGACAATTCAACGACAAAGGCCGGCCTCAGAGGCCGACTTTTTCCTTTGATTGGGCTTTGATCGGAACCCCCAATAATCAATCCTTCGATGGATGCCAACGAACGAAAGCCCCGCGCTATTAACCGCGGGGCTTCCGCCCAACACCCGAAGACCCGGACGCAAAGATCCGAGGCGGAGAACAGCGCAATGCAGCGTGACTTTTCTAAGTCACCGTTCTGATGTGGCCAATCATCTCATTCGGATGCCTCACCAGCGGAATGGTCGCCTGACCGTTTGAGCCACGCCGGCACCTGGTGCCAGCGGCGCATAGTTGGGGTGCCGCTGCGACTGCGGCCGGACCACGATCAAGCTCGGCAGCCACCTCAGAGGCGGCAGAACGCGATCGTCGGGTGCCTCGCCCGCCAGCTTGCACCTTGCCGTCCCCAGGTGATGGCAGCCGGTGCCGGTGGTTCGGTTCGTCGCTCCCGCTCCGGTGCTAGGATGGCCGAATGTCTGAGCACAATCCCGGCGAACTAGTCCTCGTAATGGGACATTATGAAGAACTGAATGTGTTCGGCAGTCCCACCGGCAGGCGCACGACGCTCGTGAAGGGGGACCGGATGCCAGCTGCGCCACGCGGTTTTACGTGGCGACTAGTCGAGGTCATACCAGATCACTAGCCATCAGCCGCCAAGCATCGGCACCTCGCGCTAGCCCCGCGCTACATGTTCCGCATGCCGATCGTCAGAGCCAACCGACCCAAGCGTTCACCAGCGAAGTCGTCCAAGCCAGCGAAGCCACAGCCCGCCGCCGCGATCATCACGGCCAAGCATCCGCGGCGATGGCGCTATGAACCGGCCGAGCAGGTTCCGGATGAGGAAGGCGACGCGAAGGCGAAGCGGTTCGTCGACCGGATGATGCGGCCGCCGGGCGGCTAAGGTCCCGCCCAAAAGAAAACCGGCCCCGTAGGGCCGGCAAGGTTGGCTGTCTGGGTCATCGTGTCACGCCGGGGAAGTAGTCAGTGTGACCGCGACACCATACGCCCAGCGTTTGCGCTATGCCAAATAGTGGCCATTCGATTGTCCGACGACTATTGATAGCGGGCTAAAGAATGGCGCTGCGTTGAGGTCCTGCAGCCGTGCCGGACTACCGTATTGACCGCTACCTCGCCCGAGCCAAACGCGCCGAGGAGGAAGCCCTCCGAGCGCCGACGCCTGAGCTTTCGCAACAGTGGCGCCTGGTGGCCGAGGCATATCGCAAGATCGCCGAGACTGCCGCGCACTATGGATGATGAGAGATCCGCAGGTAGCTCGTGCGCGTGATCTGGCTGTGCATCTTGGCGGTGGCAGCCCTGGCAATCGCCATTGGCCGCGAGGTGTGGCGATTACACAACTCGTGAGCGCAAAGTGGGGGACATTTCGGGCACCTCTGGTCAGAAATTTCCCCCGGCCAGTAGCCGCAAACGCCTCCGCCCGTGGCCAACGTCCCGCGATCCTGGCGAGCCCGCTGCGCGAACTGACCGGCTTCGCTCTGGCCGTCGACTGCGGTGACCCGGGCCACGGCGTCACCGCGGAAAAGTGTCAGGGCTACTGTAGCCCAGCTCCACCTGGCGCAGGTGGGCAAGCCGCTGCACTATCGATCCGACGCATTGACGCGACAAACGCCTCGGCTTCCGCGCGGTGACCAAAGTTCGCGATCGGATAGCGCATCCCTTCAGTCGGGAAGTTGGTTACCACCTGAAACCCCTGCGGGTCCGCAACCGTGACGGCGTATGGCATACGCGACAATGCCAAAGATCAAATTCTCGTGCAAGAATAATCTGCCGCGGAACTAACCAACGCATCCGGCCGCGCCGTGTGCCGCTCCTGGGACCCGAGGCGCGAGGGTAGCCGGCCCTTACATTCCGTCAGCCAGTCTACCATGTGTTGTCAACAACTCTTAGGATGACAAGATGCCTCATCTAGGCGAATGGCACTCGCCCTTTCCGCCCGCACCTCTGAACGATCTCGTGGCGCACTTCCGCGTGGATGATCGTCCACGCACGCGGGTGAATGCACTCTTGGTTGGGGGCTGTGTCGATCAGCTTCCGCAGGCGCCGGTGAACGCATTGCTGGCACCGCTATTGCTGAACTGCCGGTAGCCGCACCGCCTCCCCCGCCGCGCGCAGCATCGCCTCGTTCGGCCCGGCATTGTAGACGCGATCCGTGATCCCCTCGGCGACGTGGCCAGTCAGCTCGTCGACCGCGTCCCGATCGGTGCCGGCGTTGCGGCACTCCGTGGTGAACCAGCGATGCCTTACCAATCCCTGACGTATATCAGCGGCGCACCGCTACAGCCGGATTAGTTGGCATCACTTGATCCTGGCAAGCCAGTCGAACGGCACCCGCATGCTGCGCGTTGCTGCTCCACCTCCATTGCCCGAGCATCGAAGTGGGTGGTGGGGAGATGACGCGGCTGGGTAAACTGACGAGAGCAATTCGACCACGATGTGTAATGCCTGCAATCGTAGTCGGAACCCCACGAGCCCGCCCATACGATGAAAATCGCGACCTATAATGTAAACGGGGTGAATGGCCGACTGCCGGTTCTGCTGCGTTGGCTCGCGGAAGCGCAGCCCGACGTCGTATGCCTCCAGGAATTGAAGACCCCGCAAGAGAAGTTCCCCCTCAGCGATATCCGCAAAGCCGGATACGGAGCGGTCTGGCACGGACAGAAGGCATGGAATGGCGTTGCGATACTTGCGCGCGGCACCGATCCCGTCGAAACCCGACGTGGCCTGCCCGGCGACCCTGAGGATGCCCATAGCCGCTATATCGAAGCCGCCGTCGCCGGCATCACTGTTGGGTGCCTGTATCTTCCCAATGGCAACCCCGCGCCTGGCCCCAAATTCGACTATAAACTTGCCTGGTTCGAGCGGCTCCACAAATATGGAAAGACTGTCATTGGCATGGGTGCGCCATTCATCATGGCGGGCGACTTCAACGTCATGCCGACGGATTTGGATGTCTATGCGCCGGAGCGCTGGCTGGACGACGCTCTGTTCCGGCCGGAAGTGCGCAAAGCATATGCGGACTTCGTTAAGTTGGGATGGAGCGATGCATTGCGCGATCTCTATCCGGGCAAACGCGTCTATACATTCTGGAAGTATTTTCGCAACGCTTTCGCGCGCGATGCCGGCCTGCGCATTGATCATCTGCTGCTAAGCCCAGTGCTCAAGACACGGCTCTTTTCCGGCGGCGTCGCGCGCGAGGTGCGCGGCTGGGAAAAAACGAGCGACCACGCACCGGTGTGGATCGAACTGAACGAAGGTTCGCGGAAACGCTCTCGGAAGAAAGCAGCCGGCTAATGCCGAGGAAGCTCAAGACCTTTACAACTTCGCTTGGCTTCTTTGAGCTGGCGGTTGCGGCACCGTCGATGAAGGCGGCTTTGGAGGCCTGGGGTTCGAACAGCAACCTTTTCCATCAAGGCCTCGCCAAGGAAGCTGAGGATCCTGCAATCATTGCCGCAACGATGGCCAAGCCGGGGGTCGTTCTGAGGCGCGCGGTCGGATCGAATGATACCTTCAATCAGAATGCCACCTTACCGCGAGACCTCGGCATCGGCGCCGTTAAGCAGACAACGACCAGGGTGAGGTCAACGGCAAAAGGATCACAAGCTCGCAAACTCGATGATAAAGCCACCATCGCTGCAGCACTTGCGTTCGAGAGAGAAGAAAAGCGGCGCGAGCGAGAGCGTCAGAAGGAAGCGGTCAAGCAGGAAAAACAACGTAAGCAGCGCGAACTGGCAATCGCGGAGGCTGAAAAAGCGCTTGAAGAAGCCAAGAACATTCATCAGGCCAGGATTGAAGAGATTGAACGCGCCCGCTCCGAGCTCGACAAAAAGTTACAAGCTGAAGATGCCAGCTGGCAAAGACAACGAGCAAAACTTGAAGCGATTTTGGCTCGGGCACGGGATTAACAGTTGCATCTCGTCTCGATCCCCCCTCCGACCGGCGACGGAGTGGCTAACTCATCCGATGATATGAAACCAACCGAAGGATAGCGCCGCCCAGCCTATCGCCGTCGCGCCGGCGATCACGGGTCGGGACCATCACAACGAACCACTCAGACTCGATCACCTTATTCGGGTGGTCGGCTGATCCGTCAGCGGGGCATGGATGATCAGGCGTGCACCGCGCTTGAAAGTCACATACGCCCACAGCCAATCGAGCAGCACTACAATTCGGTTTCGGAAGCCTATGAGGAAAGCGATGTGGACGAGGCCCCACAGCAGCCATGCGACGCGGCCGGATAAGCGGAGCCAGCCGAAGTCAGCTACAGCGTGGCCGCGGCCGATTGTCGCCAAGCTACCCAGATTGCGGTAGCGGAAGTTACTGGTCGTGCGGCCTGCCAATCGTGCCGCAATGCATTCAGCGACGAAGGCACCTTGCTGCTTCGCCACCGGCGCCAGACCCGGTAGAGACTGCCCCAATGCATCCCGCACGACAGCTGTGTCGCCAATTACGAAAACCTCGGGGTGATGCAATAACGTCAAATTAGGTTTCACCAGAACGCGCCCGGCAGGATCATGCTCCGCACCCAGCCAGGCTGCCGCTGGCGAAGCCGTCACCCCAGCCGCCCACATGATTGTGGCCGCCGGGATGGCTTGTTGGGCCACGACCACGCCAGCAGCCGAGCAATCGGTTACCGGCGATCCAAGTCGGACCTCGACACCTAATGCCTGGAGCGCCGCCAGCGCCTTGGCGGACAAGGTCTGCGGGAAGGTCGGCAGGACGCGCTCACCTGCTTCGATCAGGATGATGCGCGTATCCGCGGTGTCGATGTTGCGGAAGTCGCGCACCAGTGCGACGCGGGCCAACTCTGCGATGGCGCCGGCCAATTCGACCCCGGTAGGGCCGGCGCCGACAACGGCGAACGTGAGCAAGCGCCGTCGTTCGGCGGCTTCTGGTTCAGTTTCGGCCCGCTCGAATGCCAGCAGAATACGCCGGCGGATCTCCGTTGCATCCTCGACCTGCTTCAGCCCCGGAGCGACGGGCTCCCATTCGTCGTGGCCGAAATACGCATGCCGCGCGCCGGTGGCGACGATCAGCGTGTCGTAAGCGATCGCGCGATCACCGAGCGACACCGTCTGAGCGATCAGATCGATGGCTGCGACGCTTCCCAAGATTACCTGCACGTTTCCGCGACCGCGGAATAGGCTGCGGATCGGCGTCGCGATGTCCGCCGGCGACAGTCCGGCAGTCGCCACCTGATACAGCAGCGGCTGGAATAGATGGTGGTTACGTTGGTCGACAATGGTGAGGTCGACCGCCAGTTTGGCCAGTTGTTTGGCTGCCGTCAGACCGGCGAAACCCGCGCCCAGGATCACGATCCGTGGTAGCCGTGCGGTTGCCTCCTCCATCGGCCCTCCCGTCGCTACTGCACCTAGAATGCGCTGCGAACCAAAGCTCAAAAGGAAGTGGCAAGCAGGAAAGACGACGCAAGCAGCGCGAACTGCCAATCTCGAAAGCCGAAGCCGCGAAGCGAAGCAAATTCATGAGATCAAAATGGAAGAAATCGGACACGCCCGCGCCGCACTTGACGGAAACTTGCAAGCAGAGGACCCGAGCTCTTGGCGGCGCTACGAGCTCCGTCTTCCGCGGCTCCGATCAGCGACTCAAACCTGCGCGCTCAGAATTTGACGAAGTCCGTCGAACTGACCAATGGCGTAGACGAAGCCGCCTCACCCGCGTGATAGATACATGCACAGCGATCGCTTTCTCTACATTCCGCGCCGTGCATTGGCATTGCGCTACCCCGCGCAAGTGCGCCGTTGCCCAACGGCAAGTTCCGTAACCGGTATGCCAACCTCGAGAACGCAATGTGCGTTGAATTGGTCTGCGCAACGCTCCACCTAACTCCGGACGGCAAAGCCGTCGACCGGCAATCGCAATTTCGGAGGATATCATGTCAAAGCAAGCTGCAGAACACCATAAGAGGGCATCCGAACACGCCACACATGCGGCCCGGCACCACGATGAGGCGGCCAAACATCACGAGGCCGGCAATCACGAGAAGGCGGCACATCATGCCCACACAGCCAATGCCCACGGGCACCACGCCCGGGCTGCGGCCGAGGAGGCGACGAAGGCCCACGCTCAGGAGCATGGCCAGAAGTAGCCGCCCGCGGTTTCTGGTTGCCACGCAGCCGCGATGGCATGATCGAGGCGCTCCGGGTTTTGGTCGCCTGTCGCAAGACAGCGGTCACCGCTCGACGCGTCGCCCTGCAGATGATCCAGAACACGATCATCTCAGCACCGGATGCCCTACGTGACCAGCTACGCGTCATGACCCGAATGAAGCTCGTTCGCACGCTCGCGGCCTGGCGACCCGACCTGACCGGCTATCGGGAGGTCGAGGCCGCATATCGGATCAGCCTGAAGTCTCTGGCCCGCCGCTACCTCGAGCTACACGACGAAATCGCCGACCTCGACGTCATGATTGCTGCCATCGTCGACGAGCTGGCGCCTGCTCTTGTCATACGCAACTCCATCGGCCACACGGGGGCAGCACAGCTCTTGCTGACGGCTGGTGGCAATCCAGACCGCATGCGATCAGAGGCCGGCTTCGCCGCCCTTTATGGCGTCAGCCCCGTGCCGGCCTCGTCAGGCAAGATTATTCGACATCGTCTCAACCGCGGCGGCGATCGGGCCGCCAACAGCGCCTTGCATATCATCGCCATTGGCAGGCTGCGCACCAACCCAAGGACGAAGGATTACGTCGCCCGACGTATCGCAGAGGGTCATTCCAAGCTCGACGCCATCCGCGCCCTCAAACGCTATCTGGCTCGGGAGGTGTTCACCCTCATGGGAGCGTCAGAAAGAAATCAACGCCACGCGTATCGCCGCTTGACAAATAGAAGGGCGTCCGCGGCAGCACGAAGCGACGCATCACATCGCGGCGCATCGCCATGAGCATGATAATCACCATCAGCGGCACCCCACCACGCCGTTGATCACCGCCGACCGGAACAGCGCCTTGATCGGCTCGAGGCCGACGAAATTGATGAAGACACCGATCAGGGTAGACAACGCCATCGTGACGTAGAACGCCTTAGCGTCGAGCGGCTTGCGGATCGAGGCCGGTGGTCCAGCCGAGCTCCTCGCCGAGCGCGTAGGCACCAGAGCCGGCAAGCACTGGGATCGCAAGCAGGCCGATGCCGATGATGCCGGCGGCGAACAGGGCGTAGGTGAACACCCCCGCGATCGGCCGCAGCGCCTCAGCGGCCTGCGCGGAGGTCTGGATGTCGGTGATGCCGTTGCGTTCAAGGTCGCTGCAGCGCTGACGATGATGGACAGGCTTATCAGGGACTCTTCAGCAGTCTTCGCGTCGAAGACATGCCGCAGCCCAGGCCGCGCGGGGGGCCGGATCCGCTGGTTGAGTTTGATTCGTCACCTGGTCGCTTCAGTTCGCTGGGCGGCCGGCGCTAGTCCCAGATCGGCACGGCTCGTCAGAGAACCCGCACGACGAATAGGGGCGCGGCCGTTCCCTTCGCTAGTGGCGTCGCCGAGGGCCTGTGCGAAGGCCCGTCCACAGCAGAGAGCCTGCCGGCTGCGTCGCGTCAGTGCGACTCGAATTCCTGGGTTCGATGCCAGTATTCATCGGCTCGACCTACGGGGCAGCCCTCTTGTTGCCAAAGAACGTAGGCCCGCTCGCGAAGGTGATCCTCATGCGCACGGTGCCAGAATTCCTCGGCGAGCCCATCCGGACAACCGTTTAGCTGCCAAAGCAAGTAGGCACGTTCTCGAACCACCTGATCCAACCCTCGCCTTGTCTGCGACAGGACATCCCGGTCGTCCCCATAAGGTTCAAGCGGGCCACTCCGGTCCACGTGCATTTTGGTAGTCAGACCCTTAAGTTCCTCATCCGGCACCAGTTGAGCATGGCCGGCAGCCCTCAATGCCTTCGATTTATAATCAGCATCTGTCGGCGGAACGCCCAGGTCTTGAAGAGAAATCGGAAATGTATGTAGGACAGTCTCGTTGCTTGTAGATACATCAACCAACCGCTCCGTCATGATTAAATCCTTCCAAATAATGCCCGCCGGTTCCTCTGGAGAAGCTGGATCGGATCGAACGACAGGATTGGGAGCATTCTACATGGCGACTTCCTGCTGGGATACCAGCCACTTTCCTTTTGTTTTTCCAGTGACCGAATAGGAGTGGCTGCCATTTGTGGGCCGCAGACGGTACGCCTTCGTTCGCCCTGCTCGTCAGTTATGTTATCGCGCGCTACCGATGGCCTTGGCCGCCGGCAGCATTAAGCATTCCGATCGTCATCCAGGACGTCACGAATCTTTGCCGACAGTGCGTCCATGGAAAAGGGTTTCCCGATCATTTGGACACCGGGGTCGAGCTGTCCGTGATGAACGATGGCATTACGGGTATACCCGGTCGTATAGAGGACCTTCAGATTCGGGCTACGCTGGCGCGCCTCGTCCGCAAGTTGGCGGCCATTCATTCCGCCCGGCATCACAATGTCGGTGAAGAGCAGGTCGACCTCTTCGCCAGCGTCTAGCAACTGCAACGCGTCCGGGCCACTGGCTGCTTGCAGCACTTGATATCCCAGCTCGGTAAGGAGTTCCCCCGTATAGCTCCGCAATGTGTCGTCGTCTTCAACGACAAGGATGCGCTCCGTGCCGATGGCGCGCGGGGTTACGCGCCTTTGTTTTGAAGTCCAGGTCTTGTCGCTCCCGAAATATCGGGGCAGGTAAACCTTGACGGTGGTGCCCTGCCCGGGCTCGCTGTAGATACGGACATGGCCCGATGACTGTCGCACGAAGCCGTAGACCTGGCTGAGGCCGAGCCCTGTCCCTTTTCCCACATCCTTCGTCGTGAAAAATGGCTCGAACGCGCGGTTGATCGTCGCCGCGTCCATCCCATGCCCAGTATCGGCTACGGCGATCATTACGTATTGACCGGGCCTGACCGGCTCGGGCAGCGCCTCGACATAGGCTTCGTCGAGATAACAATTCTGGGTCTCAATGGTCAGCTTGCCGCCATCTGGCATCGCGTCGCGGGCGTTGATCGCCAGGTTCAGCAGTGCGTTTTCGAGCTGGTTCGGGTCGGCATGGGAGGCCCACAGGCCGGCGGCCATAACGCTCTCCAATGACGTCGCTTCGCCAATCGTCCGCTGCAGCAGGTCGGAAATCCCTGAGAGCAGCCTGTTGGCGTCCACCGGCTGCGGCGAAAGCGGCTGTTGGCGCGAAAACGCCAGTAGCCGCTGGGTCAGCAGCGCGGCGCGCTCGACGCCTTTCATCGCCATCTCGCGGGCGCGAATGATCTTGCGAATCGCCAGTGACTCTCCCAGGCCTGCGGTATGCCGCTCGATCATTTGCAGTCCGCCCAGGACGATGGTCAGAAGGTTGTTGAAATCATGGGCCACCCCGCCCGTGAGTTGTCCGACAGCCTCCATCTTCTGGGCGTGGCGCAGTGATTCTTCGACCTTGCGGCGCGCTTCGTTCTCCGCTTCGAGTTCCCGCGTGCGGGCTCTTACGCTCTCCTCCAAAGTGTCGGCGAATGTCCGCAGCTGCAGGATCGCACGCTTGCGCTCGGTCGCGTCGACGCTGATGCCGATCAGACGTTCAGCCCGCCCCTGGTTGTCGTAGAAAAGAACGCTGCGCCGCTCAATCCACCGCATCATCCCGTCGTCCCTCCGGACAATGCGGAACTCTTGTCGGAGCTCCTTCGCCTGTGCCGCAAAGGCCTCTTCGGTTTCGTGCTTCACCCGCAGCACGTCCTCGCGGAACACATATCCCAGCCACGTCTCATAACGGCCATCGAAATCAGGTGCGCCATAGAGCGACCGCAGCTTTGGCGACAGGACAACGGAGCCGCTCTGCACATGCCACTCAAAGATACCGAAGCCGCCAGCCTCCTGCGCCAGCGCAAGGAGTTCCGCGCTTTCCCGCGCCGCGGTTTCATCCCCGTTCGACCCTGACGTATCGTCGTCTCCGACAGCCCTTTTTGCCGGCTCACCGTGCATGATGGACCGCCAGTCCGCCATCAGCCGCCAAGGATCCGCTTGGCCTCGGTGAGGGCATGCAACTTGCCCATCGCCGTCTTCCGCGGGAGATGGTTGAAGCCGCAGGAACAGGTAACGATCGTTTGCTCAGGCGTTAACCAGGCGCAGGCCCGGATGCGGTCGGCCACCTGCTCACCGGTTTCGACCCTCGGGTCCTGGACATCGACAGCGCCGACACCCAGTTGCCGGTTTCCCAGCAGGCCCTCGTAATGATGGGCCATATCGTATTCGATCAGATAGGATGAGCAGGCGATCTTGCAGATCTTGTCAGCCTTGTAGCGCCCGGTGTCGAAATAGCGGTGTCCAATCTGGGCGTCATACTCTTTGCCGACGGCATAGTTGCCCTGGCAGATATGCATCGAGATGTGGATGTCGGGCGACAATCCCTGGATCGCGAGATTGACGGCGTCGACCGCGGCATCGACCTCGTGTTCATCCGACATGGTAAATAGCGGCTCGTCGATCTGGATGTTCTGGCATCCGGCTGCGGCAAGGAGCCTGAAATTGTATCGCAGGAGTTTGCCAATGTCCGCCATCATGCGCGGCAGGTCGTTATAATGCTCGTCGAAAGCCACCTTGGCGAGCATATGGGGTCCGGTCATGGTGATCTTGACCGGCCTGCTGGATAGCGCCGAGACCATCCTGAACTCCTCGACAAGACCAAGGTCAAGAGTCTCGGTGATGCGGTCCCGGCAGGTCGCGGCAGGATGGAACACGTCCGGATCATGCGGCGTGATCGGTTTGGGCCGCGTGCCGCCCTGAAAGGCCGGGATCTTCTGCCAGAAGTAGTTCAGCATCGCGTTCGGGGGAGAGTGCCTGTTGTGCGTGCGGCGGTGCATTTCACCGCCGGTGATGACGTCTATCCCGGCCAGCTCCTGGTCGTGAATCGCGGCCTCGCCCGCGCGATACTGGGCATCGGCCATGGCGCCCATCGACAACTGGCCGACCGCGACAAGCCGATCGAGCGCTTCGTACCAGTCGGGAACGCTGTAGGCGCCGATCACGGTCGTCGTATATTTGGGATATTTGACCATCTTCCGCTCGCCGGGCTGTTCGATCTATCGGACCACCTTGATCATAGCAGGCGGCGTTCAGGTCGGCGACGAACTCCTCCGTGGCGTAGCCTTCATCGCCAAACCGCTCACGCCTGAAGTCGCGGCCCCGCGGTCAGCGGGCCGTCATCCGCACAGAAGGGCAGCCAGCAAGCCCAGGTGTGGCTCGACTACAAAGGCAACCTGGGTCAGCAGTGAGCCCAGCGACTAAGCAGAAGGAGATCGACAATGGCGCAACGAACAATCGCGCGGCTTTATGACAGCTATGCAACCGCCGTGAAGGTCGTGGACAACCTTGAGGCCGCCGGCGTGCCCCATGGTGACATCAGCATCGTCTCCAGGGATCCAGATGATCGAAATGTTACCCGGCACCGCACAAATGCGGCCGATGATGCTGGTAAGGGCGCCGGCGTGGGCGCGGTTGTGGGCGGTGGGGCGGGGTTACTGGCAGGCATCGGTGCGCTTGCAATACCGGGCGTTGGTCCCGTCGTCGCTGCCGGGTGGCTTGTTGCGACACTCGTCGGTGCAGCCACTGGTGCGGCTGCCGGCGCCGCCGCGGGGGGCCTCATCGGGTCACTCACCAACGCAGGTGTTCCCGAGCGGGAGGCACACGTCTATGCCGAGGGTGTGCGTCGCGGGGGCGCCCTGGTCACCGTCCGCACGGATAACTCGCGGGTGGCTGAAGTTGATACGATCATGAATTCGAGCAGACCGACGGATTGGACGGAGCGGGAACGCGTTTATCGCGATGAAGGGTGGAAGGGCTTCAATTCGGATGCGCCCCCATACGTTCCGGATAGCTCTGACACCGAGCGCGATCGGACCGGCACCGGCGGTGTCTGACACGACTTTCGCCGCAGCATCGGGGCCCTTCTGCCGAGGCTGCGGGACCGAATTCAGACTTTCTGAAGATCGACAGGCAGAGCGCGAGACAATGAGTTCTCCTGGCTGATCGGCGTGATCGTAGTCGTGGTAGCAATCTTGAGCTTTCTCGCCTCCGGTCAAATTGAAGTCCGATCAGCATGATTAGGCACTTTGTCAGATGAGCGTTGACGATGTGCAATCGGGATTGGTGCGTTTGGTCGGCACGCTTTCATGTTCGCCCCGATCGCAGAACGACTCCATTGGGATTGCGAAGCTCCGCCATGCCAGCACGGTGACGCTGGAGCGCCCCGCGATTCGAAGATCGGCTAATTGGCAGGCAACGGTGGGCGGGGAGACCATCGGAATCCTCAGATATCACGCGAACCGATCGCCGAACAGCACGGCGCATTGGGTCTTTGCCTCAGCTGGAACTCGGGGGTAATCTCAATACCAGGCATGTGAAGTGAATGTCGAAACCAAGACTTTGCTCGTTTAATGATGCGCAGGGCTGTCGCCGGTAGAGAACCCAAGCGCTCCGGCAAGAAATCCACCGATCAAGCCGCCCACTATACCGACGATGATATCAACCACCCACAAGGCCGAAGCCGGCGCCTTTTACGATCTACGATAATAGCGTAGACTTCTCCCTCGTTCTTCTAGGACCAGGTAGCTGTCGTGCCGAGGTCCCAGGGGCACTGCCACTGGCCGGATGCGCCAGACATGTGAATGCCCTTTGCGCCGGCAATCAACGCGCGCGGCGGCACAGCGGTCTAAATCGCCGGCAGCACTGCGGCGCCGTCTATCGCCTCTATGTCGAACGACATGGAGGACCAGTCGCGTGATGCGCTCACCAACCTACAGCGCGGACTGAAGGCGCTCGGGGCGAGCTTCGCTGAGGTGGTGACCTTCGACCGCTTCGTCACCGATCTATGAGATCAGGATGCCCTCAACCACGTTTGGGCCGAGCTCTTCGGCTGCACCAGGCCGGCAACGACGACGGTGCAAGTGGTGCAGCTCGCCACCGATCCACGTTGCCTGGTCGAGATCAACGCCGTCGCGGCAATCGATTAGAAAACCCTTCTCCCTAGCTTCCTTTGGAGGGTCATGCTTCGGCAAGATACCGGCCAGTCTTAAGCCAGTAGGCACATTCCTTACCGAGCTCACGCTCAGCGATCTGCTCGTATCGCAGTGACTCTGCATCGGACAGCCTGTCGCGCCAACGCCCGTTGACACCTTGGTGTATGAAGGTCTGAGCCCCACCATCCCAGAAGGCTCCGCCAAGCGGCACGCTGTCGGTGGCGTTCGCCTTCATATATGCGAAGCTACAATGGTCCAGGATCGCCTGCCAGCGATCTTCCTCGATGGGAATGTCGAGGAACGATGCGATTTGCCGAATACTACCCGGCAAGTCTGCCTTCAGGTTCGCGTAGTGCAGGAAGAGGAGATTGGGCAACTCTCGGATGTCCCACCATGATTTCGTGGTATGCCAGAACGACGTCATCACCTGGCCGATGCTCAACGAGTCATCACGCTGAATGTCGTCCAGCCACTCTTCGACGAAATACTGATGGGCCGTTGCAGAAGGCTTACCGATGGGAAGCCCGACCAGTCCGGGGGTATTGTTCAATGCGTCATAAAAGGTCGCGTTGGCTTTCTCCCAGTGGTTATAGAAGCTCCAAGCGACATCGCGTCCGTCGCGCCCTACGAAGATGTATTTCGCTTCCGGGGAATAGACCAACGCGTCAACAGGCAGATGCGTCTTGATGAAACGCCGATGGGTTTGCGTCTCGATCGCCGGTAACTTTTCCTCCTTAGGCGGCACGCGAAGGTCGAGCCAGGGCGACATATCAGCGACAGGAAGGCCTTCCTCGCCGGCGAACAGCAGTTGGGCGATAATCTGTTGCGTCCAGGTCGTCCCGGATTTGGCCCACGTCGCTATGACAATGTCATCAGCACGGAACTTGAAGTCGTTCCAGACTGAAGAATCGAAGACCACGTTGTGGATCTCGCGCGTCTTAACCGGCCATGTGATGCCCTGCGCCATCGGCCCGCTCTCCCCATTTTTCTTATGAAATCATCATAGCTTTGGTTGCACTTCGTAGCAATGCCGACACCAGGAACTGTCGCCACTGACTTGCTAACCTGGCTTTGGCGATGCCATCGCTCAGGCGCAGCTCGATCTCCCGACCCCTGGCCATTGTGTCATGCAACTGATCCACGATCAGCTGCAGGATTGATCGGGCAAGATCCGGGAGTTGCCCCTGTTCTTGAGCAACTATCTTCGTCAACGGCTCGACATTCCTGAGACCTTGCGACGCTATAATGCCGAACTCAGCCATGCGGGCACGCAGTGCATTGACCAGAGGGTGCGTTGCCGGACCAGCAGGTTGCGGGCGCGATCCAGCAGCAGCACTGATTGCTGGTCTTCGTCCTTCACCGGCACGGCATCGACAGCCGTGTTACCGCCTCGCAGATCGCTTCAGCATCTGCCGGGTCATTCTTGTTGCGCTTGACGTAGGCCTTCACATAGGCCGGCGGCATCAGCTTCACCTCGTGGCCGAACTCAATCAGCTTGCGTGCCCTGTAATGCGCCGTCGCACAGGCCTCGATGCCGACTAGACAGGGCGGGATAGATTGAAAGAAGTTCAGCACTTCGCCGCGTCGCAGCTTCCTGCGGATGCATCGACGCCGTGCACCTGGAACCAGTGCTTGGCGAGGTCAAAACCGATGGCGGTAACCTGCATGGCGGACGGCTCCTCTCATTGTAGCGTTCACACACGACCACGTTGTGGCACATCGATGCCGGGAGCGGGGGCCGTCCACCCCATCCAGAACTTCGCAGCACGCGGCGCAGTGATGATATACAAATGCCTTGGACTTAAGAGCTTTGCTGAGGTGCAAGCTCAACAGCGTATCAGCCACCTATGGTCTCCTGCTCGTTCTTTAGCGGGAGCTCTCCTCGCCGCACCGCCTCACGGTCGGCCTGATACTCGCTCCATCTCTGATTAAGACGCTTCTGTCGGAACTTGAAAGCGAAAGGAACGCTTTCCGGAGCGCTCTCAACCGCCGCGGTGTAATCTGTCATTGCAAGCAAAACATCTGGCAGGGGGTAGCCACTCCGATCGGCAGTAACGAGCCGACGACGCACGTCCTCGATCATAGCAGCCGCGGCCCTATGAGCTCGTAGTGCGCCCAGCACATCCGACGACATCACGAACACCAAAATCGACGAAGAACCCGCACACCAGTTACGGTGGTGTCCTGCTTAACAAAAGGGATCGCTGCAAGGGCTATGACAGCAAATATAGTGGCAAAAAGGAGGATTATAGTTGCCATAACCGTGGCGCTGAGCCGTTGTAAGTTTTGCGCTATAGAACGCTGACTGCTCTAGCATTTCTCCCAGGCGAGCTTGTCCAGGCTGGAGCTTGGTTGCATAGTAGTCCTTCGTCTCACGGGCTTGGGCCTCTACGGCATTTACAGTGAACTTCTCTTTGAGGCTTTGAATTTCACTCGGGGAGAAGGGCTGATTCAGTCCGCCTAGCAGGAGTGCTGCCCGCCGAGCGGCCCGAGATGCCTCCCGGGCCGAAAGACACCAGACATTTAGCATCCACCAGCTGAGAAGCAACGCCGCGCCGACGATCGCCAAGACGTAGAGAACGATCCTACTATCTACGATAACCGAAACGGCACCCGGAACCGCTACGGCGAGTTGAACAAAAAACATGCAGACGCGGAGCCGAGAGGCCTTTGCAAACTCTGCTCTGACATAGCCGACGAGATTATCTGATGTGAGGGTCATGGCGATCATTGCCTTGCGTCATCCCGCTATCATACCGAGCGCCCGGGCTGGGCGCGAGCACTTCCATTGACCCCATAATATCAGCGGGTTATGCTGCCTCATAAGATATGCCCGAAAAGAAACCGCAAAAACGCCCTATTGGCTATGCCCGCGTCAGCACCTACGGCCAGACGCTCGATGCGCAGCTTGAGCAGTTGCGTAAGGCGGGATGCGCGAAGATTTACCGGGAGAAGGTGACGGGCGCGCGGGCTGATCGGCGCGAACTGTTGAAGATGCTGAAAGCAATAGATCCCGGCCATGTGGTGACGGTGACGCGCATTGACCGGCTGGCGCGATCCACCTTTGACCTGTTCGCCATCGTCAAGCAGATCGTGGACGCCAAGGCGCAATTCCAGTCACTGGCGGAGCCGTGGGCCGACACTGGCACCAGCACCGGGCGATTGATGATTTCGGTTCTCGGCGGACTGGCGGACGTGGAGCGCGATCTAATCCGCACACGCACCGCCGAAGGACGCGAGCGGGCGAAGGCGCGCGGCCAGCACATGGGCCGACCGCCGAAGCTCACCCCGCAGCAGCAGAAAGAAGCACGGCGGCGGCGGGCCGAAGGTGCCACGCTCAAGGAACTGGCGAAAAGCTACAACGTCGGACGGGCGACGATTTCGAGGTTGGCATAATGCACGGCTCCCCCTCACACTATGAAAACATAATTCCTGACGCCCCCACGTTTTCAGACGAGGATATGCAGCGTTGCCGAGACACCGGCGATTATAAGCCGGTCCTGTTCGAGTGGTATAAATTCGTAGGTTCGCTGTGCCTTGTCGCCGCTCATATAATGCCGAAATCGCCCGCATATCGGGCGATTTCGCCGCAGCATTACTATGTCTTGGCGGGGCTATTAAATCGCTGTGCCCGGTTAATGCTGTCGAACGTCGCGCTTTCTTGCGAACGAAAATTTGGAGAGACAACTGCGATATTGGATCGCTGCATATTCGAGAGCGCGGTCAAAATAATCTGGCTTTGTCACAGCGCTTCGGACGAGGAATTTACCCGATATCTGGCGGATGGCCTGAAAACGGAACTCGAATTTAGAGCCCGCATCGAAGCCAATATCGCAGCGAACGGCGGCACCGTCCTACCCATCGAGGCGCGGATGTTGAAGTCGATCGCCAAGCAGATCGACGCTTCGGGGCTGACGGTGGAGGGAATTGTGTCCGCTAAAAAGCAACGGGACCTTGCGGCGATGATGGACGGGCTGGGCTTCGACCGCCTACTGCATATCGTCGCGCAGAAAATTGGCTCCCATCATGTGCACGGCACCTGGCCCGCTCTGCTGTTTCACTATCTCGAAAAGCGCGACGGAGAAGGAGCGTTCGCATTTCGCCCAAGGAGCAACCCGTGCGTCACTCACATCAACCAGTTTATGTTTGTGCCGCTGATGGTGCTGGACGCCATGAAGGCGTTTGTCCGACATACCGTAGACGGCGATGACGCGGAGGCATTATGCAAGCTGCTCGCTTCGACGGAGGAAGAGATCGAGCGCGTTTACATGGAAGCGGGTGAGGATGCGCGATGGTCGACTTTCCATAAACGGCATTATGGGCCGCAGACGAAACCCTTGAAGGGCAGCGGCTTCACACTACTTATGATTACCGCTTGATTTTACTGAACGGTAGCGCAACAACCTAAATATATCAGCCACCATCGCAAAACCATGAGTGAAACCACGCGCCGTGCAACGTATGGCGGCGCACATAGGGCTTGCAGAGCAATCGCTTTTCAACGCCGGTCAAGTCATGACGCGGTTTGCCGTCACGACGCACGACTGCGCCTATCAGATCGAAACGCCGTGGGACAGTGCGGACAGTAGTGCAACTAATTATCAGCTTATGCACATGCATTGCTACGCCGAGAATGTCATGGCGGTGACGATGATTGTCGAGGCCTGTATGCAACACGTCCAGCGACGCGACGGCGAGACACTTTCGGGAGTTCTTCGACGGGGCCCCAGTCCCTCGCCAAACGCACAGGACAGGCGGAGTTGCTCATCGTCGCGACCGCCTACCGCTGCAGCGAGGACGCAATCAACATGTTGATCGCTGGGCATGTAATCGTGCGCGACTGCACCGGCAGGCCAGGCCGGACCGTCTCCTTTTTTATTCGCCGGTGACGGGTCTGCACTGCACCGGTCGATCCGATCCTGGAGCAGCTTTTACCACCTGCGCCGCTGACTCGGCAGATGCGCCGAGCGGCGCGGCGCGGACTCACTACGGCGCAACTACACTACGACATCGAACTGCGGCCCCACCCCTGTTGACGCACTCGAGGAGCGCAACCCCAAGTTCGCGTCATGAGGCGGATGCCGGGAAATCTCCTTTCTCGATTAGAAGCCGCACCTTCGCGCCAAGCGCGTCCAGGTCGAACGGTTTCATCAGCATGTCCATGCCATGGTCGAGGAAACTGCCACGCAGCATGGCGTTCTCGGCGTAGCCGCTGACGAACAGCACCTTGAGGTTCGGGCGCACCGCCCGCGCGACTTCGGCAAGCTTGCGGCCGTTCACATGCGGCAGCACGACATCGGACACCATCAGATCGATTGGCTGGTTCGATTGCAGAATAGGGATCGCCGCGCGGGCGTCCGGCACTTTCAGCACCAAGTAGCTAAGTTCCTCCAGCACATCGCTGATGATCGTCCGGACGTTGGGATCGTCCTCCACGACGAGAATGGTTTCGCCCTGGCCCCGCGCCGCGATGGTTGCAGGCACATCGAGGATGATGGCCTCCTGCTGTGACCTTGGTAGATAAAGTTCGACGGTTGTGCCCTGCCCTAATTGGCTGCTGATGTGGAGATATCCCCGGCTCTGCCTCAGGAAGCCGTAGATCATTGAAAGCCCTAGTCCGGTTCCTTCTCCTACCGCTTTGGTGGTGAAGAACGGATCGGTCGCCTTTGCGATCACGTCAGGTGACATACCCGACCCTGTATCCGCGACGCGAATGACGACGTAATCACCTGGCTCGACGCCTTCCTGGTGGGCAATTTGCGCTTTGGTGAGCCGGCAGTTCGCGGTCGAAATCGTCAACGTGCCGCCTTCGAGCATGGCGTCCCGCGAATTGATGGCGAGATTCAGCAACGCGTTCTCGAGCTGGTTGGTGTCGGTGAAAGCCGGCCAGAGATCGGCGGCACGGTCTATCCGTAGCTCGATCAGCTCGCCCAAAGTGCGGCGTAGCAGGTCCTCGATGCTCACGATCAACCGGTTGGCGTTGTTGGGCCGAATGTCCAGCGATTGGCGCCGGGCGAAAGCAAGCAGCCGGTGCGTCAGCGCCGCTGCCCGCTGCGCGGATGCTCGTCGCCGCGTCCATGAAGCGGGGGCCTGTCAGCAGGTTATTGAAATCGTGCGCGATGCCGCCGGTGAGCTGGCCGATGGCCTCCATCTTCTGCGACTGGCGAAGTGCCTCCTGCGCTTCTGCGAGCTCGATTTCCGCCAGCTTCTCGACAGTGATGTCACGGCCGGTGCAATAGATGAAGCCATCTTCCAGGATGCCGACCCACGAAATCCAGCGATGGCCGCCATCCTTGCAGCGATAACGATTGGCGAAGCGGAGCGCCGGCTGACCAACTAAGACGAGTTCGAAGCCGGCCCGGGTATGCTCGACGTCATCCGGATGCAGCAGTTCGAAGATCGACATGCTGGCAACTTCTTCTTCTGACCAGCCGAGCACGGTCTGCCACGCGGGATTGGATGTCTCGAAGTAGCCTTGCGAGTTGAGCGCACCTAGTAGATCGGGGCTGAGCTGCCAGGTCAGCCCTCGCGCCTGCGCGCGCTCGATGACCCGCCGTTCCAGCTCACGGTTCAGCTCGCGCAGACTGGCTTCTGAAGCACGCAGAGCGACCTCCGTTACGTGCCGCTCAGTTTGGTCCGAGCCTTCGACGAAGATCCCAGTCACGCGGCCCGACTTGTGCTTAACCGGCTGGTAGACGAAATCCAGGAAGTGGGTCTTGACCGTGTCATCGTGCGGTGACTGGAGAACGATCTCCACATCCCTGCCCACGAAGGGCTTTCCGGTGGCGAAAACCTCGTCGAGGAGAGCCAGGAAACCCTGCCGCTCGACCTCGGGAAATGCTTCGCGAACGGTCAGGCCGATAACGGGACGGTGTTCGACCAGCCGCTGATACGCGGCATTGGTCAGAACGAAGCGATACTCCGGGCCATCGAGCAGCGCCGAAAAGCTCGGCGATTGCGCGAACATTTCCCGCAGGTGCAGGAGTTCCTCATTGCCCTTGGTCAAGAGGGGCGTATCGCCGGTATCGCTCATTGGCTGACCTCGTGCACATGACGCTTGGTCCCTCCAGGGAGTCACCAAGCCGAATCAGAGGCGAGATTATCTCCGGCATTCGTGCGATGCACAGCCCGCGGAAAAAGCGCCGGCAGAGCCGCACCAAGATAATGACGTCCGCTACCGGAGGGTAAGTCAGTTTCGCGGAGAGGACCATTCCTTCAGGTCAATCCTGGGCGAGATGCTTTTCCTGATCAGAAGGTTCCAGGCATGCCCACACCTGCTTCCCACGAAAACCCAACGGTCACAAAAGCCAGAAGGGGCAACCGAAGGCGTGTGTAATCAGTTTCAGTTCTCTGTTCGGAGGAAAAGAGATGTTGGATCTGATTCTCGTCCTGGTCGCCGAGGACGAGGAGTTGGTCCGCCTTGTCGTTGTCGAGGCGCTCCGCGATGCTGGCCTCGAGGTGATGGAAGCGGAGCACGCCGAGGCCGCCTTAAGTGTGCTCGAACAGCATGCTGCTCGCATCCACGTATTATTCACCGATATTCAGATGCCCGGCACGATGGACGGTCTGGCGCTTGCCCATCACACCTCGAAAAACTGGCCTAAGATCGCGCTGCTCATCACCTCGGCGCGTCCGCTCCCGGACCGAGCGACGCTTCCTGGAAAAAGTCGGTTCTTGACAAAGCCATACCAGCATTCGCACGTCGTTCGCCATATCCGGGAGCTCGCAGCGGTCGCGTGACCGGTCGCGAGCTTGCGCTGACAGAAACCACCGCGGCGACTCCTCGACCCGGACGGGCGTCAGTCTCAGCGAACCCTTCCGTGTCTTGGTGAAGGCTCAACCCCAGTCTGGGCCAAATGTCTTCATTTGGCAGATCGTCCACAGCACCACTCACGGCAGGGCGATCGAGGCTGCTTCGACTGATACCTACAAGACGATGTATGAGGCGTATGCTGCGGGCGCGGCTGCCCTGAAGGAGCTAGTCCCCATGACGACCAAGCGGCACAGCAGGATCCGATCGCGATAGAAAAAGGATGCTGCGGTCGTTTCGCACGAACGGCGCTCGCAGGCGCCGTCTTGAAGAAAGCGAAGATAACGTCGTTGTAGTCGAGGTCGGCAATTTTCGTGATGTAGAATGCACGCAATTCACCGGCCGCGTCCCGCTTCCGCCAATTCGATTAGTATCGATGCGGAATTTCTTCTCTTTCGCGTGTGCCGGGCATCGCCTTCCTAGTTCCGGCGTTGCGGTATGCGCGATAGGAGACCCTCCCATGAAAACGACGCGTATTTTGAGCTTTGCAGCGATACTCGGGGTTGCGGCCGCGGGTGCTGGCTTCGCTGCCAGCGGCACGACCGATGCGACAACAGCTAATCCGGCTGTATCGACCGCCATTCCGGGTTCCGTGCAGACCACGATGACTCCGCCGAATTCGACCGCCGTGACGCCGCAAACCACCGCAGTTGCCCCAAGCGGACAGTTCGCGACACCGATGGGCCAGGCGAATGCACCGAAGAGTGATGGTTCGGGCAGCGGCAGCGGCGGGACCGGCGGCGCTAAACAGTAGCTCCCTCTCAGGACACGAGCAGGCGGTGGCGCGCCTGCTCTGTTTATCGCGACGTAAGCCGAACAACCGCCTATCTCTAAACGTCCCAGGCTCTGGCGACGGGGTCTGCCATATCAACGCTATTGCAACGGAGGTATCATCAACGATGGAATCCGAAGTTCGCGAGTTGCTCGGAGAAGAGCTGAAAGACGCATACAGCGCTGAGAAGCAGGCGTTGCGGTGCATGCAAAAGGCTTTGCGCGTGGTGAGTGCGGCCGCCCTCAAGCAGGGCATCCAGCTTCATATCGAACAGACCCAAACGCAGATCGAGCGGGTCGAGCAGGCGATGGAAAAACTGCAAATCCGGCCGGGACGTAAAGTCTGCGAGGCGATGCGTGGGCTCGTCGAGGAAGCACAGCACGAGATCGGGGAGCAGAAAAAAGGCCCGATTATGGACTTGGTGGTGGTCGCCGGCATGCAGCGCATCGAGCACTATGAGATCGCCGCCTACGGCACCGACATCGCGCTCGCCAAGGCTCTTGGCGAAACGGAAATCGTCGAGCTGCTGACCGCGACGCTCGAAGAAGAGAAGCAGACCGATGTCAAGCTAACCGAGGTGACCGCGCAACACATCATGCCGGCCGCAATGGAGGGGGAAGAGGAGGAAGAGGGAGAAGCTGAATCGCGCCGGAAAGAAGCCGCCCCCAGAAAGAAGGCACGGGCATGAGCGAAACCGGCATGGAAACGTCTTCCCCCGGCGGCGCGCTTTACGATGAAGCGGGCCGACCGATTCAGTCCGGCCCATCACAGGAGACCACGGAAGAGCTGGTTCGCTACGTCAGGGAACATCCCGTGGGGACGGCACTGGCAGCGCTCGTCCTCGGCTACATCCTGGGGAAAATCATCTGATCGAAATTTCCACCGCCGCTGAACAGCGTCGACCATAATGCGGAGCGTTAATCTTCTTAGGATCGCCGCCGAGGCGGAATTTCTGCGGCAGCGGGCGATGCTGGCCCGCCAGCTTCGCCGCGCCGTATTCGGTTTCCTCGCGTTTATTTTCGCGCTTGGCGTACTGATTACCGGGGAGATCGCCGCCTGGCAGGGACTGCGCCTTTATATCCCGCCATTAGCAGCCACTCTTCTCCTTCTTGGGGTCAATCTTGTTATTGCCGCCGGTTTGAGTTTTCCCGCACTACAGTCCAACCCCACGGCGGAAGAGCTGGAAGCCCTGCGGGTTCGGCAGCAGGCGCTTGATGGCGCCCGGGCCGCCTTAACTTTGACTGCGCTTCTGCCGGTCGTGCCCCGCCTTCTTAGTCGTAGCCGCAATCAAACTGGTGGACGAAGCGAAGGCCCCTTGGGTCGGATCCGGCAGTTATTCCGCTCGAAGGCCCGCAGTAGGAACTGACGCGGAAGCCCGCGCCAGTTCCTGCGTCGATTATGGGCGAGAAACTGGCCGCCCATGTTCATCGGTCACCTCGACCTCCTCAAGCCGGACGGTATCCCGCACTGTTTCGGTGCGCTCGGTCTCCTCCTTTCGGATCGTCACTTCCTCCGCTACATGCGTGGTCTTTGTCACGACGGGCACCTCTTCGGTCTCGCGGACTTCGACCACGCGCTCCTGAAAAGCTTCCCCGCCAACGTTTGTGGTCTGGATCGGACGCCGGCGCTCGATCGTAACCCGTTGGCCGCGCAGCGTGATGTCCTGCTCGACCGGCCGCTCCACCACATAGCAACGCACCCGCGTTAAGCCGCGATCAACCGAGCGCTTGCCGACTTCGATCTGCTCCGCCGCCAGTGGAATGACCTCTTCCTCACCGGATCGGACGCCCTGCTGCATCGGAGTGGGAGTCGAAACCGGCGGGGCTGCTGACGATCCGGATGAGTGTTGGGCGGACATCGACGAAAGCTCCGCGGCGGAAATATCGACGTCCGTCTCGTCCGTCTCCTCCTGCATCTCAAGCGGATGATGCGCTTCCAACATCGTCACGACCTGGTGGATGCGCGACGCGTCCTCCAGCACGACGTTGACAACGGCGTTTCCGGCGCGGGCGCCTCGCACATATTGTTCTTCGTCGCGCGGGTAGTAAGAGCCGGAGGTTTCGGTGTTGGATTCTTCACCCAGAAGCCAGGCCCAAAAGCCGCCGCCAGTTGATGTAGTTTCTGAACTGCTAGTTGTGCCTGGCGCTGATCCCTCAGCATGAGGGCGATAGCGGCGGATCGCCGATGACGGAATACCTGCCGTTTCCAGGTCTCGCGCCGCTGCATCGGCAGCGGCATCGGTCGTAAATATTGCAACGATATGCTCGGCCATGCGTGTCCCCTGTCAAATTATGGCGCGACAAACGAACATCACGGCGTGGGGTCGGTTGCTTCAAGTTGTCAGCAGGCACCACTTTCTTATGGCCAGTGAAGCGTTCCATGTGAACTAAGGTCTGCTATCCCCCCATGGCCCGCGGCGGAAGGATGAGTAGCAGCACCACCCTAGGATCGCTTGGCACGATAGAAGCGGGTTCCAACCAGAACCCTCTCTGCGATGATTAAAAAAGGCGCGCCGCCAGTATTGAGACCGAAACCAAAAGAGCGGAAGCATAGGCGGTGAGATAAATCCAGTCTCTCCTGCGCATATGCAGCACCTGTTTTTTCAATGGAGTAGCATATGAGCGCGAACGATGGCAAAAGCTTGACGCGAGCCCAGCTTTGGCAGCGCGATCATCCGGGAGTTATCCGGCCACGACCCTTTGCAACCGCTGCCGTCAATCGGGAACCTGAACCCGCTAGATAATCCAGGTCACGAACAGGCCCGCCACGCATAACGCCATCACGACCCCCGTCAACCACCCGATGATGCGCAACCAAGGCTCCAGGGTGAACTGTCGCATGACCCGTCGGTTGGTCGCGAGGTTCATCATGACTACGATAATCGGCGCCACCATGATGCCGTTGATGACCGCGCTCCAATAGAGCGCCCGCATCGGATCGAACGGCAGAAAGTTGAGCACGGTGCCGCCGGCTGTCGCCACCGCGAGCGTCACATAGAAGGCTCGGGCCTGTTTCGGTCGGCGCGCAAGACCGACCGGCCAGCGTAGTGATTCGCCGATGGCATAGGCAGCCGATCCGGCAAGCACCGGCACCGCCATCAGACCGGTGCCCACGATGCCGAGAGCAAAAATCAGTGCGGCGAATTCTCCCGCGATCGGGCGCAAGGCTTCGGCGGCCGTTTGCGCACTGTCGACGTCGGTTTTGCCGGCGGCGTGTAAGGTCGCCCCCGCAGTCACGATGATCGCCAGCGCCACCACATTGCTGAGGGCCATGCCAATCCAGGTGTCCAGCCGGATACGCTCGAAGGCTGCAGGCGCCTGTTCCGGCGCCTCGGTCAGCTTTTCTCGTCGCGGCTGTTCGCGCTGGTCTTCCGCCTCCTGCGACGATTGCCAGAAGAACAGGTAGGGCGAGATCGTCGTGCCCAGCACCGCCACAACCAGTGAGATGAAATCCGATGAATTCCGCCAAGTCGGCACGACAAGCCCGTGCAGCGCCTCACGCCAGGGAATAGACACCGTCATGACCGTGCCGAAATAGGCGAAGAGCGCCAGCGTCAGCCACTTCAGCACCGACACATAGCGCGTATAGCTCAGCATGATTTGTGCTGCGACACAGAGCGTCCCGAACCCGACGACGTAGAGCCAAGATGGGCCACCGATCAGCATCTTCACCACATCGCCCATTGAACCGAGATCGGCGCCCAGGTTGATGATGTTGGCGATGAGCAGCAATGCGATGCAGCTGTGGGCGACCCAGTTCGGATAATGCCGGCGGATATTGCCGGCAAGGCCGTGCCCGGTCGTACGGCCAAGCCGCGCGCTGATCTCCTGCGTCACGGACATCAGCGGGTAGGTGAAAGGCATGAGCCAGAGCAGAGCGAAGCCGGTCTGCGCGCCGGCCTGGGAATAGGTCGCGATACCGCTTGGATCATCGTCCGAAGCGCCAGTGATCAGACCGGGCCCTAAGATGCCAAGGAGACGCGGTTTCGAAGGGCCGACGGCCGGGCTGGAGGTCGTGGCCTCCGGGAATTCAGGGTCGCGCTCAACAGCCTCGGACATATCAACCTCACCCGCCGTTGCGGAGGTCGAAATATTACATTCTCCGCAGAGTCGCTCCTCGCGGCACGCCGTGGCAGCGATGTGGCGACATTTATCAATTTTGTGATACCTCGCGGCACGCCAATCGCTCATGCGAAAAGACGGTGAATCGCGCTCCTAGGACGACAGACGGATATCGTTATATATGCGCAACGAACTATTGCCATCTTTTGCCCGGCATTGCTGCAGCAGCGAGCCTAATTCTTCCCCTTCAACATTCGAGCTTGGGGGCTTTACCTTTTGCCAATCGGAGGGGCAGACCGATGCCAGCTCGTATCGTCATCGCCCACGACGACGACCGGACTTCCGAGAATGCACTGTGGCTGCCCTCCAGGCAGCCGGCTACGACAAACTGGCATTGCAGGCAGCATGAATGCTATCGCCGCTCTGGAGGCTGCCGAGACGTACCGAGTTGCTCATTACGCACGTCTCGAGTTGCTCATTACGCACGTCATGTTTCCGGCTGGCACGCTGAACAGCGTTGCACTCACGCGCAATTCGCGCCGGAAAAAGCCCGGCGTCCCCATCCTTTTCATCGCCCGCGATGAAACCGGAGGCATACAGAAAGGGTCGAGAATTTTTGGTCTTGCCGGTGACCGGCCCCGAGATCGTGGCCACGGTTAAGCGCACGCTGGCGAAAGATGCCTAGCGCGCCTTCGGCTTCGACCGGCGCGGTGGCGATTTCCGGTTGGCTGCAACCGGCACTGGGCGCAGGGATGGCTCCTATATCGCGCGCTCGTGGCCGTCGCCCAGATTTTTCGCCCGGTATTACGGAACCCCGTCCGCGAGCGGCAGCGTGCGGGTGATCTCGTAGGGAAGTGACGGAACGCCGAAAGCCAAGGCCACCACCCGTTCACCGATTTGAAAGCGATGATCGCTCATGCCGCTATCCTGGCTGACGGCAAAGGCCGGAATTAAGCAGCTCCCGCACTGTGCGGATCATCGCGGCCAGGCCAACCGGTTTCGAGAGGAACCGCTCCCCTGTCGACAACGCCCGGCGAGGCAGGCGCGCCGGCCACAAAGCGGCGAGATAGATCGCACAGAGCCCCGGGCAATTGCGGCGCATGGCCGAGACCACATCGAGCCCGGAGAGGTCTTCGCTGTGTCCGCGGTTCATGCTGGTGATCACAACCCGCGGGGAATGGTCCGGCGTCAGCTTGAGCGCCTCGTCGTCCGCCAGAACCGCGGCCGAAATCCCCTCATCGTCCAGCGCATCGGTAAAGGTCGATCCGAGCAGTTCGTCGCGTTCCACAATGAGCACATCCATTATTACCCAACCGGCAAAAGGCGTTTCGGATGCATCAAATTATTGGGCTTCTGCATGCGGAACTTACGCGTATCTGCAAATGTGGGTGCGGCCGCGCAAAAGAGCGCCATCATAGCGCGATCTGCACGTGAATGAATTCGCCACCTGAGCCCGGCGAAAGCGTTTCAATCATGCTCATCGTGCCACCGCTCTCCTCGGCAGTAACTAAGATCTCACGGCGCCGCCTCCCAGGCGAGAGAATGTTCGGCTTTTTGCGTCGTTCGCTTTGGAAAATCGCCGCCGGCAATGCTCGACCGAAGGCATCCCCTGCGCCCCCGTGCTTCGCAAGCATATCTGGATCGCGCTTCTGTTCGGGGTCTCGCGTTGGCTGCTCCAGGATGGAATACAACGGTTCGGCCGTCCAATCTCGCTGCGCGTGATCCGCTCCGCAGAACATTCGCAGGGGCCGTGACGGACCGACCGAGCAGCGACCCACTGGCGACAACACTCACTTCCGAGCTGCAGGCCTTCACCGTCAGGATCACCGCGGCGGGCAGCGAGCAGTTCAGCAGTTTGCGCGAAGAGGATCACGACGACTTGGTGCTTGCTGCAGCATTGGCGGTGTGGGCTGCGGAGAAGCGGCCACAGCCGACACGCTGGACTTCGGTCGCGCGATGGCGACCTGAACTATGACCATGCCCGAGGACAGGTGCTTCGGCAGCCTCGCCGAGATCGCGCTCAGGTGCGAGTGCCGCCCATTGGAGTATTAGCGCGACGACTTATGCGACAGAACCGTAGAATCACTAACCGGATGTTTTTCTGCTGCCGGCCAGAGCAGCTGCGGCGACGTCCAGGATCGTGTTTATCTGGAAAGGCTTGCGCACGAAGCCGACATGCCCGTGCGCCCGTTCGGCTACTGAGGCTTCAGGGAGGGAACTCATGATGATCACAGGTATCTGCGCCATGTGCGGATCTTCCATCATAGCCTTCAGCATTCCAGCCCCATCGAGAACCGGCATCATAAAATCCAGGAACACCAGGTCGGGCTGCTCATTTGCAACCACCTGAAGCCCCTGCCGGCCATTGATGGCAAGCGCGACCTGATGATCGTCATCGCTCAGAACTTCGCGAAGCAACTCGCCAATTCCGAACTCGTCATCCACCACCAGGATTTTCGCCACTGTTATTCCCCTTGGGAGCGCTGAACTTGGGTCAGCGTGCTTGCGGGGGATTTTGGCGTTCCCGGCTGCGCTGTAGTTTCAACGAAGATCGCTTCCGCCCGGTCCGGGCTGGCGTCCACCACAATACCGTGCCGGGTGATCTCGAACAGGTGTGCCTGGTCGTCGATCCGGCTGTCCCTCACTTTGAAGGCTGATACCGTCCGATAGAGCCTCGAACGCAGCCTGATGAATTGAAGCAACAGAATATTATCGGGAATGTCTGACACGCTTCCAGATGCCAGGCGACTTGCCGGCGGCGCCCCTAGACCGCTGAGCAGATCGCTTTCCTTCGTGACGAGGCTCGTCACATGGAGCGCGCGCAGCTCATGCACCAGCGCGGACAGAATATGGCCCACCCGTTCCGGGTCATTGGCAAGCTTTGCAATTCCGCCCAGCCCATCCAGTAACAGACGCCGCACGCCGCGAGCGCGGATCGATATCAGCAATTGCGCACAGATTTCGTCGAGCGAAGCCTCTGTCGTCGGCTGCCAAAGACATTCGACAACGCCCTGGTCGAGGTGATTCACGAGTGGAAGCCCGAGGGCCGAGGCCTTAGCCCGGATGCTAGCAGGAGCCTCGTAGAAGCCGAAAAAAAGCCCTCGATCCTCCGATGTGCACTGGCTGAGAAAATGCAGGCCGAGTGTTGTCTTTCCGATTCCCGAAGGTCCCAGAAGCAACGTGGTGGATGCCCGAGGCAGGCCGCCGTCGATCATATCATCCAGCTCCGCCAGGCCGGTGGATGCCCTTGTATGCTCAACGGGTCCAGCGTTCGTGGGAGTGGCGAGCAGGGCCTCGAAGCGAGGGAAAAGGGTGATTCCAGTGTTGCTGATGCGAAAGGCATGTCGCCCGCGCAGGAAGCCATCGCCGCGGCGTTTCAAGATCTCAAGGTCGCGCTCGGCTCGCCACCCATGTAACCGGCTCCGCAGCTCAATGACGCAGTCCACCATGGTGTGCTCGGCGGTTACGACATCCGGATTGTCGCCGCCGCTGGTCAGCAGGAACATCTGGCAATTGGCGGCAGTGGCGTGCGTCTGAAGTTCATGAATAAATTTTTTGAATTCTAGGTCCGACGCGGCGGCATTCTCAGCCGCAACCAAACCATCGAGCACCAGCAGCGTAGCCTTGAAGGCGCTCACTTCCCGCCGAAGCAGTGCAAGCAGCCCGCGCACACCCTCGGCCTCCAGAACCGGAAAAGCACTGACATATGAAAGTTGATCCGGGATCACACTGCTACGGAAAAAGGCGAGATTGCCGATGTGCAACAGCATTCGCGCGTGGCTTTCGGCAAGCAGCGTCACATAAAGTGCGCGGCCTCCGGCTTCCGCGTGGCTGAAGCACAGTTGATTGCCGAGAATCGTCTTACCCGCACCTGGCTTCCCCTGGACGATGGTAATGCCACCCTGAAGAAACCCGCCCCTGAGAATGACATCGAGACCTTCGATCCCACTCGGCATCTTTTCTAACCGCGGACCATCACCCGGCTGGTTTGGCGTCTGGCTCATTCGTTTCCTTTCGTGGTCTGAAGAGGTAGCCGCACGATAAACGTTGAGCCCTGTGCCGGGATGACTCTCGACTGTTATGGTGCCGCCCATTGCCTCGATAAGCTGCCCTACCACCCAAAGCCCAAGTCCGAAGCCGCTGGTAGGACGGCCGGTGACCAAGCGTTCGAATTGTCCGAAGATACGTCCCTGGTCGTCGGCAGAGATGCCGAGGCCATGGTCTCTGACCTGAAGGCAAATCTCGTCGGCGTCGTGTGCCAGCGTCACCTCGATTGGTTTGCCGTCGCCGTATTTAATGGCATTGGATATCAGGTTCTCGGCGATTTCCTCGATGGCAGTGCGGTCAAGTAGGCTGACAATACCCTTCTCGATCGAAATCGTGAGAGCCGACCCAGCAGCCTCGGCATGGAACGCGAAGTCAGCCGCAACGTCGGAGATCACGCTCGAAGCGTCGATGGGGGTAAAGTCGAGGCGAAATTTTCCCGATGTGAGCCGTGAAATATCGAGGAGTGTCGTGGTGCGTCGGATGTAGCGCCGGACGATTAGATCCAGCCGTTCAATGCCCCTGACGATCCGATCTGGCACAGCATCTCCCGCAAGCCGCGCCGCTTTCCGAAGCGAATTGATCTGGCCAAGCAAGGGCGTCATGGGATTGCGCAGCTCATGCGCGGCCAAAGCGATAAAGTCATCGCGCGCTCGGACGGCAGCACGTAAAGCGGCATTCTCTTTCCGGAGACTATCGATACTCGTCGGTCCACCCGCGGTGGGTTTGTCGTCCTCCATTGGTGGAGCGTGGCTCACGGCCGATGGAAGGGCAATGACGATCACCTGCGGGCCTGCCGAAGGCCAGCGCGCGTGCTATGGGCCAGCACCAGCGGTTTGAGCATCGCGGATATCAGGCCGCCACTGGGCCGAGGTGATATATTGGGAACCCTATCACGAAACCTTGCGCCTGCCTCTTGGGCCGGTGAGTTGTCCAGCTATAACCGTCAACGCCAAGGAAACTACAGCGTGACCCGCGGGCAGCGTCTCGCGATCCTCGGCAGCCCGTTGCGGGAAGTGACCGGCTTCGCCCTGCGGTCGATTGCGGTGAACCCGTGCGCCGGCGCCGCCTGAAAGGGCAACCTGAGGCGATGCCAGTATGACTGCGGCCTCAAGATTGACGCTCTCGGCTCGCTCCTCCGGCCGGGACGAACCGGATCGTGCGGTTGTCCGGCCAGTGAAGTGGAATACCGAAGCCGCTACCGTGTCCGCGATGGCGAAGGGCGCTTCACCGGTAACTAGGAAGTTGGTGCCGTGATCCGCCCGCCCTGGTCACGGGACCGGTTCTTGCGGCTGATGCGGGCGGCTCTCGCGGCCCAGTGGTTCGCGATCCATGCCTCCGCCTCCGCCTGCGTCGCGCATCTGCGTTTAAGCTCGGTGTTGCCGCTCTCATAGGTGACCTTGACGGCGAACATCTGGCCTTCCCGGATCACTTCAAACACCTCATGCTTGGTCCCCACTATCTCAGCTTACTGCGACGAAGGGATCGAAGAAAAGTTAGAATTTGATGGGGTTGGCGCCTCGCTGCCGGGCGATGGAGGTGGGCTGGACTTCCACGGGCGAGGCAGCCAGGATCATTTGATGGACGCGATAGTTGCGGCTGCCCAAGGTGCCAGCAGATGACCAAACGCTTCTCCGCCTTGGATGCGATGATCCGCGACATCGTGAGCAACACGCGGGCGCGGTCTGCCCACGTCGAACTGCTGGTCGCGGTCACACAGCTGGTAAACGCGAGCGGGGCGGACCCTTGCGTTGTCGTGGGCAGCTTGATCGAGGGTATCGTGACCACGGTCGCAGAGCGTGTCCCGCCGGTCGAACGGGCCGACATCGCGATCAGCGCGGTGTGTCTACTGCGGGATCGTCTGATGGAACGCAGCGCGATTTGACGCTCAGTGGGCCCGCACGAAAGAACCGGCCGGCCGCAACGGGGCGGTGAGTTTACAATTGGAATCAATAGTCGCGCCTTGGCCTGCTGGCGCGACCTTCCGACCGTATTCGCCAGCGCGAGATAATTCCAATCACATCCCCAGACTGCCGGCAGGCCGGCAAGGATAGGGCGCACCATGTGCCCCACGGTGCGCCCCGAGTTTGGGAGGAAGTGGTCTGAATCGCCCACAACCGTCGGCAGTTTACGGCGAAGGCGGGATTGACGAAAGTCAGAATTGAGGGGGCTGTCGGGGCGGATGTCTGTGCGTTTTCTCTGGATGATGATTATCGTGCTGACCGCGGTCGCTGTCGCAATGTTTTGGGCGGCGTTCCAACTGGGATGATCATGAGAGGTCGGCCCGGCAGCTGTGATCAGAGCCGCGCGTCGAACGGCCGCGGCGTCACTACGCCCGTCCGTTTGGCCATGCCCTCATAGTGTTGCGCCAACTCGAGCATCGTCCGCGTAGTGCGCTGCATGTCAGCGGCGGCTCGGGCTTCCCGTGCCAACCGGTCCAGCGTTCCGAGCGATTTCGTTGGGCCATGCTTGTGCCTCCGCCCGGCCAACGAGACCGGCCCCAAAGGGCCGGCACCAGGTCTCACCGCCAACGCTGGGGATAGCAGCGCGACCCGCGGACCGTATTCGCCGGCGGAGATAATTCAAATCGCATCCGGGACTGCCGGCCGGCTAAGAGATGGGCGGGTTTGGGAGGAGTGGTCGTTGGTGCGCGCCACAACCGGGGCCAGTTTACTGCTGAAGCGCGATTGACGAAAGTCAGGTTAATGCTGGGCTTTGCCCATCGACCTCGACAGCAAGGTGATAGCCGTGAGGAGACGCGATGCTGTGGATATTAGCCGCTGTGTTCTTTGTCCTGATGGTTCTAATCGGCGCACTGTATAGGCGCACGTTTGCGCATCTCGGTGAATTATGCTCGCTCCTGGTTTTGGTTCTTCTGGACGATGGCGAACATGCCGCGCGTCGGGCCGACCTTGCTGACTTGGTCCTCAACGCGCAGGCTATGCGTGCAGTAGAGCTTTCTACCGAGGTCTCTGCTGCGCTCGTAGACATAGCCAGCAAGTTGGCCCCAGCATCGGTGCTGGGCGCACAAGCTGCGCTCTGGCGGCTGCGGAATACCGTCGCCCGCGATGGGCTGCTGATGTAGCCCACGGGCGGACGTGGAACGCGACTTGATCGGCACACGCACGGCGGAAGCGCGTGAGCGAGCCAAGGCGCGAGAGGAGCATATGGGCCGACCGCCGAAGCTCACGCCGCAGCAGCAGAAGGAAGCACGGCGGCGGCGCGTGGAAGGGGCTACGCTTAAGGAACTGGCGAAAAGCTACAACGTCGGCAGGGCAACGATTTTACGGCTTGGAGCTGATGGGCGAAGCGAAGCGTAGGCAATCCGCGACTGCTAAGCTGATTGCCGAATTCCCGCACTGCTATTTCTGCGGGGGCAGACGACCGTCCACGACGCGCGAGCACATGCCGCCAAAAGCTCTGTTCGACAACGCTCATCGACCTGATAAATTGATCATGCCTGCCTGCACCGTTTGTAATCGAGAGACGAGCACCGCTGATCTAGCTGCTTCAATTATTAGCCGTTGGAATTACAATACGTATGGGCAGTTGCTCGCTGATCACAGGAAGCTCATAGGTCAGATTCGCATTCAGGCCCCGGAATTGCTGGCCGAATGGAAAAGCGCCCAACAATACGGGATCGAGAGTGCGCGTGGTCACTTGCAAAGAGGATTATTTGGCGCATGGGCTCCCGCCCCTGCTACTTCAGATTATGCCGCGCTATGCCACGCTCACGCAGGGGCAGTGGAATGCGAGGGAGACATTCGGATACCGATACGAGATAAATCAAGAGGAAGGATTGCTGGCCTGTATCGCGAAAATTAGGCAAGGACTTTTTATTACGGGGTTTGCCGTTAGAAATGTGAAAGAAATTCCGTCTGATGCTGCTGAATGGATAGCTCGAGATCCGGCGACTTTGCTGATGTTGCCACGATTCCAAAAGAAAAGTTGAATTTGGTGATCAAAGCCCCTGGCCGCAGCCATTGTGACCGCCAAGCGCCCGCGGCGCTGGCGCTATGAGCCGCCTGAATATGCGCCGGATGTTCCTCGACTGGATGATGCGTGCCCCTGAGGTCGTCATTCATGGTCGCCCGGGTTGCTGTTGCAGTTGCTGTGGCGTAGGCACACCGGCGGAGCGCGAACTTTCCGGTGCATAATGGCGCGTATGCGGTGTTGTTGTTCCCCATCCTCCTCGCGTTGTTGCTCGTCTCGGCTGCACACGCCTTCGGCTTTGAGGTTGATGGCTTTAGATCCGGCATGTCATTCGCCGAGGTTGAGCAGCGCATAGGCACTCTCACTCGCCTCGCCCCGACTATTGGGCAAACCAGCGATATGTATCAGGGGGAACGGGCCCATTCGGGCCCGGGTTCGGCTTCTGCGGAGGTAAGCTCTCTTTCTACACCCTAACCTTGGAGGGTGGCTTCCCGACCTTCACCCGCATTCTAGAAAGGGAAACCTCCCGCTTGTGCCAAGGCCTCTATCAGGCGTCAAACGCTGAGGGCTTGTGTTCGACTGGGATGAAGGCGACACGTGGGTCGCCTACAAGTGATGCGTGTACCGCAAGTTAGCTCCGACCTGAGCCTGTTCGAAGCTGGGACCAAAAAGTGACGCCCTGTTCGGTCCCTCCAGGTCGGTAATCGGGTCTGGATGGGCGGAGCCGCCGTCCCATAATGTCAGCCAGTAAGGCGGCTGGCGGCGCCAAGGCCCCCGCGAAATGCGCGCTCACCTCAACCGGATGGGTCACCAGCGGCACGGCCGCCTGACCGTTCTGACCCCCGCCGGCACCGGTCCCAGCGGCGCTTGGTGGGAGTGCCGCTGCGACTGCGGCCCTCGGCAGCCATCTCAGAGGCGGCCGCACGGGTTCCTGCGGCTGCCTGCCCGCCCGCTTGCGCGGTGCCGCCCCCAGGGTCCTAGCCGACGCCGCACGACGGGCCGGTTCCTCGCCGCCGCTCCGGTGCTAGGATGGCCGAATGGCGAGCACGGAGCACGATCCAGGCGAACTAGTCCTCGTGGCGGGGCATTATGAAGAATTGAATGTGTTCGGCACTCCTACCGGCAGGCGCACGACGCTCGTGAAGGGGGACCGGATGCCAGCTGCGCCACGCGGCTTTACGTGGCGACTGGTTGAGGTCATACCAGGTCACTAGCCGTCAGCCGCCAAGCATCGGCACCTCGCGCTAGCCGCCCGTCCGGACCCGGAACTACATGGCCCCCATGCCGATCGTCCGTGCCCATCGACCCAAACGTCCACCAGCCAAATCGTCCAAGCCGGCAAAGCCCGAGCCCGTCGCCGCGATCGTGACCGCCAAGCATCCGAGGCGTTGGCGGTATGAACCGGTCGAGCACGTTACGGATGAGGAAGCCGACGCGAAGGCGAAGCGGTTCATCGAACGAATGATGCGGCCGCCGGGTAGCGAGGGTGACCCGACAAAGAAACCGGCCCCGAGAGGCCGGTGAGTTTGGCCATGCGTGAGAAGATGCCAGCGACGGCGGTGCTGACCACCCAACCATATGGCCGAGGATGGGCAATGCCAAATCACGTCACCGATGCCGAACCTAGGAGATAACGGGCTGCGCGTCGACCTGCCGCGCCTTCTTTTCCACCGCCCGTCTGGCCAAATTCTCAAAGTGCTCCGCGAGTTCCAGCATCGTCCGCCTCGAATGCGTCGTGCGCTGCTTGTCAGCGGCGGCTCGGGCTTCCCGCGCCAGCCGCGTCCAGCGCTCCGAGCTTCGTGCAGGCATGCTTGCGCCTCCAACCGGACGAAAAACCGGCCCGTTGGGGCCGGTGAGTTGAGCTTTGGTATCATGACCTGTCACACCGGGGAGGCGTGACCCGCAGACGGTATCCTGGGGGATCGGACAACGCCAATCACGTCACGGTGCCGGCGGCGTCGCCCTATTCGTAATGGCAATTCCGGACATCCCGCGTCATACTGGCCGTATGCAATACGTCATCACGCGCGCCGGCCCTCACGGCTTCCAGGTGAGCGCAGTCGGTGAAGGTTTGGAGGGCTTGGTTGCCGACTTCGCCTCGTTGGCGGCAGCGGACGGCTTCGCGGTCCTGATGCGTCGCCTTGATGGTGGCCGCACTCACTTGATGGCACCGAAAGAGCCGCGCTGACGGACGGCGAAGCGCCGGGCGCAGCGCCTCGGCATTAACCCACTTGTCCGCCAGAATGTTCTCGTGATGTTCTCACGGCATGGCAGCCGCAAACGCCTCCGCCCGTGGCCAGCGTAACGCGATCCTGGCGAGCCAGCTGCGGGAACTGACCGGCTTCGCCCTGGCCGTCGACTGCGGTGACCCAGGGTGCGGCGGCGAACGCGCCTATGCCGTCACCGCCCTAGCAGCCTGCTACGGCGGCGATCGGACGGTCGGTCAAGTGATACGCCACATGCGGTGTGGGCGGGGCTGTAGCCGGCCCGTAGCGGCGGCGTGGCTGGTCACCGGGCCGGAACTGAACGAGCGTATCCGCCCGCGCCGTGTGCCGCTCCTGGGACCCGAGGCGAGGAGGCGACTAAGTTGGAGCATTCCCTGGTGCAACGCTGCCCCGAGATTCTGGCCGCCGGTGCGAATGGGCGTTCCCTGCGGCGGAGCGCGTCCGGCTCGCGTATATTCGCGCCGTTCAGGCGGGTTTAGGCACGGGCGGACTGCCCTCGACGCACTAAGCCCTCAACGAGGTCGTAGTGCGTCGGTCGCCGTAACGTTCGGCTGGGCCATGTGGATCGCATCGTTGCGGAGCCGCCGAAGGTCTGCGACGAGTTTTTGGTCCTCGGTGATACGCCGAAGCTCTGCATCAGCCGGGATTGCACCTCGGCTTGGCTGTGCCGGGATTCACCTACGTGGCGGTGGCGTGGCTGGTTTCGCATGTTTAATACCCATCGTCACACCCTCAATGCCATTACGGGTCGGATAGCGCACGTGGCCTTTTGAACCGAGAATCATGGGCCAATTCCAGTCCACACCGAACCGTGTCCGTCTCGCTCATTGAGTATGTGAAATCGCTTCCTCGGGCATATACTTGTCGGTCCGCGTAAGCGATCACTGCGCCATTGATGAATGCTATTTGCAGGTCATTCACCTGGACTTCTCCTTCCTGACCTTCAAAGCTCCCGATCACGGCTAGGTCGTTTGACACCGGGAAGTACACTTCAGTGCCAGCGACGCCGAACCCTGGCCTATTAAATCTCCCTCGCTCTCCGGGTCAGACCACATCAGGCAAACTGGATGATCTGATGTGATGAACCCAGTTGTCGATCGCCGCGAAGTTTTCAGCAACAGCCACCTTCGGTTGAAAATAAAGGGAAGCAAATTGTCGAGGGCAGGAAGCTCCAGCCGCAGGTGAGACATTGGGGACATGTCAATGCTGTATTGGCCCTTCCGCACGAAGTCCCGCACTTCTTTATAGCTGATGCTCTCGACATCATCGAGATAACCGGCTTTTCTTGCTTTCGCTATCTGTGTTTCCACCGGTCTGGCGTCGCGGTCATTGCCTGCATCATCAGGCTTAAGGTGCGCTCTCTGAAGTCGCGAAACGACTCTCTGAACCGGGGGTTTTTCACCGCTAAGATGCCAATAAGATTGAACAGGAGCGCGCGGTCATCTTCATCGGCTATCGATCGGCGCGCAGTTATCCTGTCCAGTGAGGCACTCAGCTCACCTTCAAAGCAAGCAAAGGCATTCTCGAACGCGTCTGGTGCGAGCCCGTCGACCTCGACCGTATGAAAATCGCGTTCAACAGCCACTTTGGAGGTAGCAGCAAAGAACGGGTCGCGTTCCTCACGGTCAACCACGAACAGCTTGGGCTTCCTTGGCTCCCGAGCAAACCTTTTAAGATAACATTGAGGAACATAATGATGTCTTCGCGCGACCACACCGGCCAACCCGTTCTGGAGTTACAAAGAAAGGCCCGCCGGGCCTCGCGTCAGGCCCAAAGCCCTCGCGGCGCTCGCGTTCCGAGGTAACGGCTCAGGCCCCGCAATACCATGGTGAGAGTCGCCTCCTCCTTGAACGTCCTGATCAACTTTTGGCACTGTCTGAGCGACCGATTGCGCAGCCCGCCACAGCAATCTGCAGGTCCGACAGGCTTTGTCCAATTGAGTCCGCGGCGAGTCCGCAATTTTCGAGAGCCTCGACGCCGACGCTCTTGCAAGGCCTAAGTCTTTGAAATTATGGTGCCCAGGGGCGAAATCGAACCACCGACACTGCGATTTTCAGTCGCATGCTCTACCAACTGAGCTACCTGGGCATCCGGCGAAACCGGGCGGCAGGCCATAGCCCATGCCCCTCGGGCGATCAAGCCGAGTCGCCCGAAATTCGCCTCGTCCGCTTCATCCTCGGCGCCTTCGATGCGGTAATGCCCGATCAGCCACCGGCCGAGATCGACATCGGCGCACCGCCGGCTACAGAACGGCCGCAACTCTGCCATCACAGCCTTGCCGCACACCGGGCAACCCTTTGCCTTTCGCCGCTGTTCAGCCATCAGTCTCGATCCGCCATTCCGTCGCGCCCAAGCCGGGGTCCGCGCGCAAAATCAAGGAACGTCCGACGCGACGTGCAAGATCCGCCAGCGCCTCGGCGTCCGCCTCGAGTGCGGCGGCAACCGCCGGTGCGGCCCGCAATGCCAGCCGCCGCAACGGTTCCGCGGCGACGCGCCGCAGCGCGGCTAGTCCAGCGGCGTGAGAACCTGCCAATAGCTCGTGCAACGGAGAATGCACGCGCGATCGACGATCTCGGCCAGGCCAAGCATGGTGAAGCCAAGCAGCCGCGGGTGCAGCGGGTCATCCGATAATGCCGACTGCAATTCTGGCCCGAGTGCCGCGCGCCGGCGCGCCGGCAAGCCGGCAAAATCGACCAGGATGGCGCCTGACAGGTTGCGCAACCGGATCTGCCGGGCGAGCTCCGGAAATGCCGCACGATTGGCCGCCAGATGCGCCAAACCTTGCCCTGCCGCGCATCGACTGCACCGCCTGCGTCGATGTCGATAGCCACCAGCGCGGATGTCGGCTGGATCCGCAGCCGCCCGCCACCGGGCAGATCCACCTCCTGTTCCGCCAGCGCCGCGACCGCATCCTCGGTCGCCGGGTCGAACGCAACGGGGCACATCCTGACCCGGTCTCCGAGTGGCCCCCGCATGCGCGCCGCCAACGCCGCATCGTCAATCGCGACCTGCACATCGGGATAGCGCATCGTCAGCTCCAGCAACGGACCCTGTCCGCGCGATGGGATCACCGCATCCGCGTCCAGCCGAGCGCTTAAGCGCGGCCCCTTGCCGCCCTGTGCCGACCGCGAACGTGGACGGGCATGCGGGCTCCCTCGCTTAACCCGGCGCCACCTTCACTATCAGGTAGAAACCCAGTCGCGCCGTCCAGCGCGACAAACGCACCCGCCATCGCCGGCACCCGCGCGGTGACGCGCCCGTAGAGCGTGTCGCCAACACCGTCCGGCGCACCCGGCCGCCAGATCGCGTAGTCCAGCAGCGTGCCATCCTGCACCACCGCGATCCGGACCTCGCCCGGACTGGCACTCGCCGCGATGCGCACACTCATGGCAGTCGCCAGCCGAGGCCACGGAGCAATTGCGCCGTCTCGAATAGCGGCAGCCCCACCACATTGGAGTAACTGCCAGAAAAAACGGACGAATGTTGCTGCCTTGCCCTGGATGGCATAGCCGCCGGCCTTGCCGCCCCACTCCTCACTGGCCAGATAGTCCGCAACCTGCCGTTCGTTTAGGCGGCTGAAGCCGACGACACTCTGCACCAGCCGTTCGACGCGCCGCCCATCCGGTGCACGCACGACCACGCCGGTGAACACGCGATGGCGGTGGCCCGAAAGCAGCGCCAGGCACAGCCGGGCATCGGCCTCGGTCTCTGCTTTGGGGAGGATACGCCGGCCGGCGGCAACGACGGTATCCGCCGCCAGCACGAAAGCACCGTCCGCTGCCACTGATCGGCCTTCGCGTAGGCCAGCCGCAGCGCATACTGTCGCGGCGTTTCGTCGCGCAGCGGAGTTTCGTCGATATCGGAAGAAATAACGCGGTCCGGCAGGATGCCGATTTGAGCGAGAAGCGCCAGCCGGCGTGGACTGGCCGAGGCCAGGACCAGCGCGCGCGGCGTCACTTGAAGCGGAAGGTGATCCGTCCCTTGCTCAGGTCGTAGGGTGTCATCTCGACGTTCACCCGGTCGCCCGCCATAGACGGATGCGGTTCTTGCGCATCTTGCCGACGTGTGCGCCAGGATGGAGTGCTCATTGTCGAGCTTGACGCGGAACATGGCGTTGGGCAGCAGCTCCATCACCGTTCCGCTGAATTCGATCATATCCTCTTTCGACATCCGACCTCATCAATTGCCTTAATTCGCGGCGGAACATGGGCGCGAGGCGGAGCGAGGTCAAGGCAGCCGCAGTGCCACGCTGCGGGCGCCCGCGCCAAGCCCTTCGGCCTCGGCCAAGGCCACCGCGGCCGGCCCGACTTGCGCCAGCGCCGCCGCATCCGCCGTCATCCAGGTGGTGCGCTTCAGGAAGTCGAATACCGAGAGGCCGGAGGCAAACCGGGCGGTGCGACCCGTCGGCAGCACGTGGTTCGGCCCCGCCACGTAGTCGCCCACCGCTTCCGGGCAAAACGCGCCCAGAAACACGGCGCCGGCATGGCGGATACGCGCGAATACCGC
>CAVRDF010000006.1:0-44305 GCA_963719805.1 uncultured Alphaproteobacteria bacterium | reverse complement strand
CAATGCGGGTGAAGCGAGGCATCGCGCCGAGACGGTCGATGCCGAATGCCTGGATCGCCGGCCAAGCGTCGGCGCCCATGACCGCCGGTGCGTGGAACCAGGTTATGCGATCGACCAGATCGGCGCGCAGGAACGACGCAGCAACCTGGGCGCCGCCCTCGACCAGCACCCTGGTGAGCCCCGCCGAACCAAGCGCGGCCAGGGCTGCTGCCGGATCGATGCCGACTTCCGCGCCGGCAACCTCGATCAGCCGGGCACCGAGATCGGCATATGCATGCCGCCGGTCCCGATCGGTGCCGTGCCGGATCAGCATCCAGGTTGGTGCCTTTGCCGCCGTCGCGGCCAATGTGGCCGTCAGCGGGGTGCGCAGATGGCTGTCCGCCACCACGCGCACCACGGGATTGGGCCGGAAGCCGGGCAGGCGGCACGTCAGCTCCGGATTGTCAGCGAGCACCGTGCCAACGCCGACCATCACCGCATCATGCCGTCCCGCGTAGCGCATGCGCCGCGCGTCGCGCCGCCTCGCCGGTGATCCAGCGGCTTTCGCCCGATCGTGTGGCGATCCGGCCGTCCAGGGTGGAAGCCAGCTTCAACGTCACCAGTGGCCGGCCAAGCCGCACTCGCGACCGGAAACCCGCCACCACTTCGTCGGCCTGCGGCCGAAGCACCCCCTCCTCGACCTCGATTCCCGCAGAACGCAGCCGGGCGATACCGGCGCCGTCCACCCGTGGATCGGGATCGCGCGTGGCGATAACAACGCGGGCCACGCCGGCCTGGGCGAGCGCGTCAGTGCAGGGCGGGGTGCGACCGAAATGGCAGCATGGCTCGAGGGTCACATACACGGTGGCACCGCGCGCCGCGTTACCAGCGGCATCCAGCGCGGCTGGTTCAGCGTGCGGCCGCCCGCCCGGGGCGGTCACGGCGCGGCCGACGACGCGGCCATCCTTGACCACGACGCAGCCGACGGACGGATTGGGCCAGGTATTGCCGAGACCGCGGCCGTGCCAGTGCCAGGGCCGAGCGCATGTGGGCGACGTCGTCAGCGGATGCCATCGCTGGTCCTACGCGTTCTCACCCAGTGAGCCAATAAAGTCCTCGAAGTCCTTGGCTTCACGGAAGTTCCGATAAACACTGGCAAACCTGACATAAGCGACCGGATCTACCTCCTTCAGGGTGTCCATCACCAGTTCGCCGATGTGCTTGGACGGAATGTCGCTCTCACCGGATGCCTCAAGCTGCCGAACGATCCCGTTGACGACACGCTCGATCCGCTCGTCCTGGATCGGCCGCTTGTTCAGCGCCACACGTATTGAGCGGGCGAGTTTGTCACGGTCGAACGGCACCCGCCGGTTATCCGACTTCACCACCGTGAGTTCGCGCAGCTGGGTCCGTTCGACGGTGGTGAAGCGCTGACTGCAATGCGCACAAAAGCGGCGGCGGCGTATCGCACTGCCGTCCTCCGACGGACGCGAGTCCTTCACCTGGGTGTCTTCGTGGCCGCAGAACGGACAGCGCATCGCCGGCTACCTCGACCGGTACTGGGGGAAGCGGGCGCACAGCGCCTGAACCCGGGCACCCACCGCGGCCTCTGCGGCGTCGTTCGAGCCGTCATTGGAGCCCGACAGCCCATCCAGCACTTCGTCGATCAACAGCCCGATCTGGCGAAATTCCGCGGCACCGAAGCCGCGAGTCGTGGCCGCCGGAGAGCCGAGCCGGACCCCGGATGTCACGGTGGGCTTCTCCGGATCGAACGGGATGGCGTTCTTGTTGGCAGTGATGCGGGCCCTCTCCAGGCTGGCCTCAGCGGCCTTGCCGGTGACGTGCTTCGGCCGGAGATCGACCAGCATCAGGTGGCAATCTGTGCCCCCGGTGACAATGTCGAGCCCCTGCTGCATCAGTGTTTCGGCCAGCACGCGGGCATTCTCGACAACCGCTTTCTGATAGCCGCGGAACTCGGGCCGCAGCGCCTCGCCGAACGCCACCGCCTTGGCGGCGATCACGTGCATCAGCGGGCCGCCTTGCAGTCCCGGAAACACGGCGGAATTGATCTTGCGGCCGATGTCCGGATCGTTCGTCAGGATCATGCCGCCGCGTGGGCCACGCAGCGTCTTGTGTGTTGTGGTTGTGACCACGTGGGCATGCGGCAATGGGCTGGGGAACAGCTCCGCGGCTACCAGGCCGGCGAAGTGCGCCATATCGACCATGAAATACGCGCCGATCTCGTCGGCCACGCGGCGGATGCGGGCGAAGTCGATGAATTGCGGATAGGCGGAACCGCCCGCTATGATCAATCGCGGCTTTTCGCTGCGCGCCAGCCGTTCAAGTTCGTCGTAGTCCAGCAACCCATCGTCGCGCCGCACGCCGTACTGCACGGGGCGGAACCACTTGCCTGACAGGTTGGGTGCTGCGCCGTGCGTCAGGTGACCGCCGGCCGCGAGGCTCATGCCAAGGATCGTATCGCCCGGCTGCAGCAGAGCGAGCATCACCGCCTGATTGGCTTGCGCCCCCGAGTGCGGCTGGACATTGGCAAACCCGCAGCCGAACAGCGCTTTTGCCCGGTCGATTGCCAGCGTTTCGGCGGTGTCGACGTGCACGCAGCCGCCGTAATAGCGCCGCCCTGGGTAGCCTTCGGCATACTTGTTCGTCAGCACCGAGCCCTGCGCTTCAAGCACGGCAGCTGAAACCGCATTCTCGCTGGCGATCAGTTCGATGCCGTCCTGCTGGCGGACCAGTTCAGCACTCAGGGCGGCAGCAATCTCCGGGTCCGTTTCAGCGAGCGGAGCGCTGAAGAACCGCTGGAGGCTGGCGGCGGGACGCTGTTCGTTCATGCGAAACCAATGATAACGGGTTGCTGGTCTGTAGCATGGGGTCGGCAGCGGACAAACGGCCTGCCGGTATGGCCGCTGCGTCGCCAGCCAAGCTATGCTCGACGCAAGTCATCGGAGACCGGGCATGCCCTTGCAAGTGGTCAACGGCGCGCAACTGATGTGCTCATTCGGCGCGGCACCTTCGAATTTGGTGGTGCTGCCGGTCAACCGGCGGCTGACCAACAATCAGCCAGCCGCGAACATCATGGACCACCAGCCGATGGTGAACATCATGCCATTCGGCATGTGCATGAGCATCGCCAATCCGCAAGTTGCCGCGGCGACGTCGGCGGCGTTGGGCGTGCTGACGCCACAGCCATGCATACCAGCCACCCTGTCGCCTTGGGCGCCAGGTTCACCCACCGACCTGTTGGCGAACCAGCCGGCTCTCAACAATACGTCGACCTGCATGTGCAACTGGGCGGGCGTGGTCACTATCGTCACCGCTGGGCAGACCTCTGCTGAAATCCCCTAGCCGGCCGAACGCCGGCAGAACTGCAGCCCGGTGGTCGGGAAGCGCAGCGAAACGACTGATCCACCTGTGGCCGCGGCTATTGGGTAGAGGCCGGGCGCATAAGCCGCTTCCTGGGCAACGTTGTCTGTTGTCCAGTAGCTGATTGCCAGCACGACGCCTTTCACTGGTGTTGTCGTCTTCGGGTCCGGCGGCAGGTCAGGCAGCCAGCAACTGGTCTCGGCGTAAGGGGCGGGAATCTCGAGCCGTTGCTCCAGGGACTTGCCAGGTGCAAGCCGGCGAGCCAACGCGACGATCGGCGCGGCCATTGTGCGGTCCGCCGGCAGCGGCGGAAGGAACAGGCCCGCGATGGCATCACCGTCGGGGCCGATCTGCACGGCAAGCCGCTGCTTGACGCAGGCTTCTCGCGTATCAGGCGTCGCACTGGCCATCGCTGTCATCACGAAGACATCGGCGGCCCCAGTGTTCTCCACGACGTACGGGAAGCTCAGCGCGTCACCCGCCTTCAACGGATGACAGGTCAGCCGCAGCGGCCCTTGTGCTGCGCTGATGATGCCGGCCGGTGCCGGTGGCGCGGGCTGACCAGCCGCATAGCGATTGGCTTGCTCGAGCAGGTTCAGCAGGATCTCGTGCCTCGTCCGCGATTGTGGATCTCCGGGTCGCGGCCAGTCATCCGCATCGAAGACGACATGCCCATCAGGTAGCGTCCAGGCGTTTGCCGGTATCGTCGCTAACTTCGGCTGAGTGATGGTTACCGCATGGCCAAGCGCATCGCCGTGGTCCAGTGCCTCCTGGCCGCCGGGCAGATCGATAGCGTAGTTGAGCGCGGCAACCACCCGCCGGAAGTATGGAACGGTGCCCGGAGCAATCTTCACCCGCCCCTTGCCGATCTCCAGCGAGCCATCAGGGTTGCGCACCACCACCAGCGCTTCGCGGCGTCTGGCGGTGTAGGTCGGCCGTTCAACCGGCATCTGCCTGCTTTGGATCATTCGGTGGCTGCACGACCGCGCTGGCGGGTTGCTCACCGTCGGCCCCGCACTGTTCGTAGTGGATTGCCGCCTCGTTATAGATGCCATCCGATTGGATGACGATGATGCTGCTGCCGACCATGAGCGTGATCGACTTGATCGCATTCAGCACGATGGTGTCGGCACTGATGCTTGCCTTACCACCGACCGAAACGGACCAGTCGCCATCAAGCTTGAAATTGGTTTCCTTTTTCACTTCGAGATCATAATCCTGCTCGACCAGCTCGTAGCGGTGTCCGCCACTGAACGGACCCCCGGGATCGCCGACATGCAGGTGATAGTCCTGGTAGATTTTTGCCACGTAGTTGCCGCCTACCGCCTGATGTTTCGTATCGATCCATCCGACCGTCAGGTTGCGATCGCCGCCGATGGTTTCGTAGCGTGTGCCGAGCGCAGTGATATCGAGCCGGTCCTGCGAGCGGATCAAGGTCTGCATATGTGATGGATTATCATCGAAGCGCAGCAGGTGGTATTTGGAAAAGTCCGCCTTGTCCTGCTTGAAGATGCGGGTGCGGATGCCGCTGCGCGTGAAGTTCGAGCTGCCCTTCAGGTCGCGCAGGCTCTCCATGTTGGTGATTTGCGCGGTGTCACTCTTGTTGGGGAATGGCAGTGTCGAATCGGAATTGCGTGCATTGTAGACTCGGCCGGTGATGATCGGCCGGTCCGGGTCGCCGTCGATGAAGCTGACAATGACCTCGTCGCCGATGCGCGGCAGGAACTGCGTGCCGAAGTTGATGCCCGCCCAGGCGTCCGATACACGCACCCACGCGGTGTCCTCACCGACCAGGTACTGTAGCTGCGCCGACGGGTCGGTGAAGTTATTTTTCGGATTGGACAGCGGCTGGTTGAGCGGATCTCCGGCCAGGATCAGCGGAACTGCGCCTGGCATGCGATCCCAAGGGAACCGCACGCGAACCCGGCCGATCTTGTCAGCCCACACCTCGCCGTCCGAGATCTCGACGCCGTTAGGCCCGATCACTGTCGCCAGATGCGGACCGAAAACCTGAGCGTTGCGAGCCACCGGGAAAGGCAACGTGAAGCCCGTATGATCCAGTGGAATTGCCTGATAGCTGGTGCTGTAGCCATCGATATCCGCAGGCTTCAGCAGATGCTCGATGAACTTATCGATCCACTGCTTCAGATCCTCGAAGGGCCTGTTGATTGTCGTCATCAAGTTCTTGCCGGCAATCGTCGCTATGATGATCGGGATGAACATGATGAGGTCCCAGATACCCTCAACCACCGAGATCAATGCCTTGAGGAATATCTGTACTATCGGCATCAGGTCTTGCAACACCGTGGTGATGTTAGGCAGGAACGCGGTGAAATATCCGACCACGCCGGCCGCGAAGAAAGAGCCAAGGCCGGCCTGCCTCGTCGCCGTGGCATTCTCCACCCAGTTCTGCGTGTATTCCTGCAGTCCGGCTGCCGACATCGCCGTGGCGAGGTCCGGTGCCTTGCTGCTGCCAAACTGCTGCACGAATGAGGCACCCGGCTGCACCAGCAGATCGTCCACCAGTGCGGCCAGCCCGGCCGCGTCCTTGCGGCTGACAAGAAACAGATAGTCCCGATCGTACGCGAAGAACGACATTCGCGTGATCAGATGATGCGTCGACCTGAGATTGTCGTCACCCTTCTCATACAGATAGAACTTGCCCGCGTAGAACGAAGGGTTCTTGCTTACCGCGGTTACGGTGTACACCTGTCCCTCTGCGACGCGCATCGTCTGCTTCGCATCGCCGGTCGCATCCTTGTCGGCGTAAATGGTGGAATTGGGGAACTGCTCCTGCACGAACGTTGTCTGCGGTGGCGCTCCGTGGCCCTCGCTGCCCTCGTGGTTGCTGATGATATCGAAATTGCCGCCCACCTTGGCGTCGGCATCGCTTGATTGAAGCGGCCGCGTCGAGATCACCGTGTTGAAATCGCTGGTGCGGGTCAGGCGTGGTGCGGGTGTATAGACGCGCGACAGGCCGGTGATGATCTGCCAGTCCTCGATCGAACCCTGCCGTTCGAGATCGCGCGGATCCGGGAAATTGCGGAAGACGCTACACGCATTGAATCCCGCCGTCTGCGGCGCACCGACCGCGCCGGTACCGAGGATCATCTGCTCGTGTTCGCCCGCCGTGTCGTGGTCGAAGTAATACCAGATAGAAAACCGCGCCATCAGCCGCGACAGGAAATTGTATGTGCTTTCGCCGTACTGGACGCAGTGCTCCATCTTCGGTGGCGGGTCCGCGGCGTTCTTCACGGCGTCTGTCTTGGCGTAGTTCGCCATATTGAGACCTTGGAAGCTCTGCATGCAGCGATCCAAAATCGTCAGGAACGTCATGTCGGGCTTTTCGAAGATGCGGTAGCGCACCTCCTGATCCATGATCAGGAACGATGGAACGATACGTCCTGCATATACATTGAAGTCGCGGCCGATGCGCCGGTGGAAGCGATCCTGGCGGATGAAGCTCTGGAATACCCCCTTGCGCTTCTGATAGGTGAAGTTGAAATCGCCAGGCTGGCGGCGCCCCGAGCGATCCTCCACCCGCACACTTACCGTTGCTGGCGTGTTGATCATCCTTTGCGGATCGATCTCCAGCGTGCGCGGCGCAAACATCATCACGTCCATGTAGTAGGGCGTGGAGAATGCCTCGCTGCACTGCACGGATGTCAGCAGCAGCGGATCATCGCCGTCGGGTTGCTTCTCCTTGTCGAGGACGGTGCTGATCTTAGTACGTTTGAATTCCTGCGTTTGCGTCATGGCATCCGCACCGTGGCTCCCTCTTGTTCGCTACGCAGATACAGGAATGTCGCCTCGCGTGGCGATATCCCAGCAGGGAACCTAAGCGTCGATTCTGCCCCCGGCAAATTCGCGATTGTGGCCGGTTCACCACTGGTTAGACTCAACAAACCATAATCGCGCGATGCCGATACGCTGCCGAAGAGGAAAGCTCGCGCATGCTCGTGGTCTCGCCGCCGAGGCGGCCGCGTGCCGGGCACTGTTGTTGGATGGATGGCGCGTACTCGACCGGCGTTTGCGCACCGAGGCCGGTGAAATCGACATCATCGCCGCGAAGAGGGATATGCTGGCGATCATTGAAGTGAAGGCAAGACCACGTCTTGCCGATGCGGCGATGGCGCTTGGCGTCCGCCAGCGGGAGCGATTGCTGGCTGCGGCTGAGATTGCCCTCGCCGAACATCCCGATTGGGTGCGGCCCGACATGCGGTTTGACCTGATGGTGGTCGATGCCGCCGGCACAGTCCGGCGAATTGCCGATGCGTTCAGGCACGAAAACTGACTTTTACGCTTCAGGAGCGCCGTCCTGGCACCCGGTGACGGAACGCCAGTGCCTCGGCCATATGCACCCGCTGCACAACGTTGGCACCCGCGAGATCGGCAATCGTGCGGCCGACACGCAGGATGCGTGTATAGCCCCGTGGCGATAGCCGCAGCCTGTCCATCGCCTGTTCCGCCAAAGCGTGAGCATCCGGCGCCAGCTCGACTGTGGCGCTGTCAGCTTCCGCATTGCTGACTGGCCCCGTTTCGCCATAACGCGCCCGTTGTGCCTCGCGCGCACGTGCCACCCGAGCTGCTATCACAGCGCTTTGCTCGCCCGCCGGTGCCCGCGCCAGTTCCGCGGCTGTGGCCGGCTGCACCTCAATGGTCAGATCGATCCTGTCGAGCATCGGCCCGCTGATCCGGTTCTGATAGTCCTCGGCACAGCGAGGCGCCCGGCCGCATTCGCGCGACCCATCGCCGAGATACCCGCAGCGGCATGGGTTCATCGCTGCCACCAACTGAAAGCGCGCCGGATAGGTGATGTGTGCGGCGGCACGTGCCACGGTGGTGCGGCCGGTCTCCATCGGCTGCCGCAGGGATTCGAGCGTCTGCTTCGGGAACTCAGGCAACTCGTCGAGGAACAGTACGCCGCGATGCGCCAGACTGATCTCGCCGGGCTTGGCGCGCTGACCGCCACCGGTCAGCGCGGCCTGCGAGGCTGAATGATGCGGCTCGCGGAACGGCGGGCGCATCACCAGCCTTCCGCCATCCAGCATCCCCGCCACGCTGTGGATCATACTGACTTCCAGCGCGTCGCGTGGTTTGAGATCAGGCAGCAGGCCGGGCAGACGCGCCGCGAGCATCGACTTGCCGGAGCCCGGCGGTCCGATCATCAGCAGATTGTGGCCACCCGCGGCGGCAATCTCGATCGCCCGCTTGGCGGTCTCCATGCCTTTCACCTCGGCCAGATCAGGCCCGCGGGCGGCCTCGGCAACCCCTGACGTCTCTGGCGGTGTCAGCACCTGAGTGCCCCGGAAATGGTTGATCAGCGTCAGTAGATCGGCCGCCGCGAGCACCTCGATGCGTCCCGCCCAGGCAGCCTCGCCCCCCTGGCTCGCCGGGCAGATCAGCCCGAGATCGTGCGTCGATGCCCCAATCGCGGCGGGAAGCACGCCGGCCACCGGATTGAGCGTGCCGTCGAGCGACAGTTCGCCCAGCGCGGCATATGCGTGCAGGTCTTCGCGCGGCAGCACATCCATCGCGGCCAGCACGCCCAGCGCTATCGGCAGATCGAAATGGCTGCCTTCCTTCAGCAGATCCGCTGGTGCCAGGTTGATCAGCACCCGCCGCGGCGGCAGCGCCAAGCCCATGGCGTTGAGCGCCGCGCGCATCCGCTCTCGCGCCTCGCCCACCGCCTTGTCCGGCAGCCCGACAAGCAGAAGAGCAGGCGACCCGCTGGTGATCTGCACCTGCACCTCCACTGGCACAGTCTCGATGCCAGAGAAGGCGAAGGTGCGGACACGGGCGATCGGGGCAGCTTTTGTCGGCACGCCACAGGTCTACCGAATGAGAATGAATGGATCATTGCCAGATCCCCAGGCCGCCCTACCTGGACTGGATGCGCCACCTGCTCGTCCTGCTCGTCTGCCTGCTGCCGGGCGCCGCCTGGGGCGGATCGCGCCACATCCAGTTCTCGCCCCCCGGCAGTGAGGTGCAATTCCGCGCCTATCAGCTCGGCATCGTCCCGCTCGACGGCACGTTCACCCGCTTCACCGGCTCGCTCACATACGATCCGGATGATCACGCCTCGTGCCAGGTGGAGCTTCGTGTCGATGCCACCAGCCTGGCGACCGAGGAACGGTTGATGCAGGACACGGTGACCGGGCCGGACTTCCTCAATGTCACACAGTTTCCCTCGCTCTCTTACACAGGGAGCTGCGGCCAAACGGGTCTGCAGGGAAACCTTGATATGCGTGGCGTGACGCATCCGTTCCCGCTGTCGCTGGAGTGGCACGACGGCAAGGTGGAAGCCGAGGGCAGACTGCAGCGCGCGGAGTGGGGCATGACTGCGCTGCCAGGCCTGGCGGGACGCTCGATCCGCATCCGGGTCATTGTGACGCTTCCCGCCGAGCATCGCTGAGCGTCAACAGAAGGCGCGCAATCTTCCGCCGCCGGGCTATGATGCGCTCATGCGTCTGCCCGCCGCCCTGGTCCCGCTTCGCAATTCGATGTTCCGCACCCTATGGCTGGCCAATGTCGTGGCCTGGCTCGGCACGTGGTTGCAGAACACCGGCGCGGGCTGGCTGATGACTTCACTCGCGCCGCAACCGTTGATCGTTGCCATGGTCCAGGCCGCAACGATCATGCCGGTGTTCCTGCTGGCACTGCCAGGCGGAGCGCTGGCGGACATCGTCGATCGCCGGGCCTTCCTCATCGGCAGCCAGTTCTGGACCATCCTCGCCGCCTGCGCCCTGGCGATGCTGACGATAGCGCACGCGATGACGGCGGTCTGGCTGCTGCTGCTGACCTTCGCCATCGGCATCGGCTCGGCGCTCACTGGTCCGGCATGGAGCGCGATCGTGCCGGAACTTGTTCCGCGTGAGGACCTCGTTCAGGCCATCGCTCTCAACGGTATCGGCTATAATCTTACCCGCGCGGTGGGGCCGGCGATCGCCGGGTTCCTGATCCTGCTGGGCGGCTCAAGCCTGGCATTCTCGCTCTATGCTGTCTCCATCGTCGCCGTTCTCGGGGCTCTGTTCACCTGGCGCCGAGGCCGCCGCTTCACCGGTCTGCCGCGCGAGCATCTGCTGTCGGCAATGCGCGCCGGTGTCCGCTTCGTGCGCAACACACCGGCGATCAAGTTTGCCATGGCCCGGACCATCGCCTTCTCGGTGCCGGCGGCCGCCCCGTGGGCGTTACTGCCGCTGCTGGTGCGCGAGCATTTGGGCCTGGGTCCCGGGATGTACGGCGTGATCCTCGGCATGATGGGCATCGGCGGCGTCACGTCGGGGATGCTGCTGCCGTTCGTCAGGGGCCGGATAACCCGCAACGCCACGGTGGTCGGATGCACCCTGTTCTCTTGCTCCGGCATCACACTGCTCGGGCTGTCGCACCACTGGCTACCTGCGGCTTTCGGTATGCTGCTGTTCGGCGTCGGCTGGACCTCGGCCTACGCAACGATCCAGGCGGCCGCGCAACTGGTCTGCCCGCCCTGGGTACGCGCCCGCGCACTATCGATTTACCAGTTGGCACAGAACGGCGCGCTCACCGCCGGCTCGTTCGCTTGGGGTATCCTTGGCGACCACATTGGATTGCCGCGTACGCTGCTGGTTGCTGCCTCCATCGGCACACTGCTCATCATCGTTGTGCGCAACTGTTCGATCGACCTGGAAATGGCGCGGCCGTCGCAGGCAGTACCGGAGCCGCTCCGGATGCCGGAGGCGCCGGCGGCGGAACTAGTGCCGCTGCTCCGCCGCGCCCGCGGCCGCGTGATGGAAACCGTGCACTACCGTGTGCAGCAACCACAGCGACAGGCCTTCCTCGCCGCCATGGCGGAGGTACGCGCGGTCCGCGGCCGGGCAGGTGCCATGTTCTGGCAATTGTATGAGGACGTGGCGCACCCGGAGGGCTGGATGGAAGTCTGGTCGATGGAAAGCTGGACCGATCATCTCCGCGAGGTCACGCGACTGTCCGACGATGATCGTGCCGCGCTGGCGCGGGCCGGCGTGTTCCAGTGTGGTGGTGACGGACCGCGGCCGGCGCGCTACATCGCGGTGGACCCCCTGCACTGATCGCCCGGTCACCGATGCTTCGGCCACGCCCGAACCATACGAGGTTGCCCATGGCGGGTGACCTCACCAGCCTGTAGGCATGGCGCATCTTCTTCTGCTAGCCGCGGCCGGCTTGCTGGCGGGGGCGATGAACGCGATCGCTGGGGGCGGATCGTTCGTCAGCTTTCCCGCGATGGTGGCCGCCGGCCTGTCGCCGGTCATCGCCAACGCGTCTTCTACTGTCGCGCTGTTTCCCGGCACGATCGCGAGCACCTTCGCGTTCCGCCGCGATTTTGGCGCGCATGTGGGTCTGAGCGTCCGTGCGATGCTGCCGATAAGTCTGCTCGGCGGCTTGCTCGGTGCGGTGTTGCTGCTCGCCACGCCGGCGCGGCTGTTCGACGCGGTGATACCGTTCCTACTGTTGCTGGCCACCGTGACCTTTGCCATTGGGGCGAAAGCCGGGCTCCTGCTGCGGCGATTCGTGCGCATCGACCGGCCAGCGCAACTGGCGCTGCAGTTCATGCTGGCGATCTACGGCGGCTATTTCGGTGGTGCCGTCGGCCTGATGATGATGGCCGCCTGGAGCCTGTTGAATGCCAGCGCCGACCTCAAGGCGATGGCACCGATACGTGTTCTCATGGTCAGTGCCACCAACGGTGCGGCTGTCCTTTGGTTCGTCATCGCAGGCGCAATACGCTGGCCGGAGACTCTGGCGATGCTGACCACGAGTATCATCGGCGGCTATCTGGGCGCGCGGCTGACGCGCTTTCTGCCGGGCGAAGCGGTGCGCTGGTTCGTTACCATATTGACTGCGGCTGTCACGGTCGCCTTCTTTGCCCGCCTGCTCTGAGCCACGCCGCAGGCTTGAGCCATATCGTTCCCCCGCGCACACTCTCCGCATGGCCCGATCGATAAGCGTAGCCGGCGTTTCGCTGGAACTGGAAGAACGTGGCAGTGGCGCGCCATTGCTGTTCCTGCATGCCGGCGAGGGGCTGCAGCCGCACCGGCCGTGGCTCGATCTGCTGGCGAAGCATTATCGCGTCATCGCGCCGCATCATCCGGGCTGGGGCAAGTCCGCGCTGCCGGCATGGCTGAGCAGCGTCGATGATCTTGCTTATCTCTATCTCGATCTCGCCGTGGCACTCGATCTGTCGGATGCGGCGCTGGTGGGAGCGGATTTTGGTGGCTGGATCGCGGCGGAGATCGCCATCCGCGATTGCAGCCGCTTTCGCCGCCTCGTGCTGGCCGATCCGCTTGGCATCAAGGTCGGCGGCGTGACGCAGCGTGACATCGCCGACATGCATGCGATGACCCGCGACGAATATATGGGCGCGGTGTGGGCGGATCCAGCGAAGGCCGCGGTTGACTACACGCAGCTGGCGGAGATCGAACTCGCCGCCATCGCGCGCGGCCGCGAAGCATTCGCGATGTTCGGTTGGAAACCCTACATGCACAATCCGCGCCTCAAGCGCTGGCTGCGCCGCATTGATCGGCCGACTTTGCTGCTGTGGGGCGAGCAGGACCATATCGTCAGTCACGGCTACTGCCAGGCGTGGTGCGACGAATTGCCGGACGCGCGGCTTGAAACGATTGGCAATGCCGGGCATTTCCCGCACTGGGAGCAGCCGCAGGCATTCGTTGAACACGTGTCCCGATTTATCGGTTGAGAAGAGGACGTCATGCGCTGCTGGTACTTCTCCGAGATGGCATATCACCCGGCATGGGAAGCGGGTCTGTCGCGCGGCACGCTCCGAGTGGTGCTGCCGTCGAGCAACTTCGATCCGCCTGCCGCCCATGGCCTGCTGAACCGCTACCTCGATGAGTTCGCGCTGTGCGATGAGGTCGGTCTCGACATCATGGTGAACGAGCACCACAGCACGGCGACCTGCATGACCGTGTCTGTGCCGATGGCGCTGGCGATCATTGCGCGTGAAACCAAACGGGCACGTCTGCTGTCGCTGGGGACGCCGATTGCCAACCGTCCCGATCCGGTGCGCGTGGCCGAGGAAATGGCCTGGCTGGACGTGCTGTCTGGTGGGCGGCTCGAGATGGGCCTGGTCAAAGGCGCACCGTACGAAATTCAACCGGCCAATTCCAATCCCGCCACGCTGATGCGGCGCTACTGGGAAGCGCACGACCTGATCCTGAAGGCGCTGTCCACGCACGACGGCCCGTTCAACTGGGAGGGGGAGTTCTTCCACTACCGCAGCGTCAACATCTGGCCGAAGCCGGTGCAGCAGCCGACGCCGCCGGTCTGGATGACCGGCATGAGCGTCGATACGGGCAAACTCGCCGCTGAGCGAGGCCATGTGGTTGGGACGCTGCTCTCTGGCGGCACTGCCAAGCCGATGTTTGACGCGTATCGCGCCCGGGCGCGCGAGCTGGGCTGGGAGGCTGGTTCGGATCGCATGGCCTATGCCGCCGTCGTCGGTGTTGGCAGCACGCGCGACGAAGGTCTGCGGCGCGCCGATCAGATCGCCGATTACGTGCGGACATCACCCGTGGTGGCCGAGCCGTTCACGAATCCGCCGGGCTACAATTCCATCGGCGCCAATGTCGCAATCATGCAGGCCGGCCCGCGGGCGCATCGCATCGTGAAGGACCGGCAGGGCAATCCGATCGATCATCGCAAGGCGACGGTGCAGCAGTTCATGGACACCGACACCGTGTTCGCCGGCACACCGGATGATGTGTTCAATCAGATCAGGGATTTCTCCGCTCGCATGGGTGGCGTCGGGCATCTGTTGTTCTTCGGCCAAGGCGGCTTTCTCAGCCACGACGACACTGTGGAAAACATCCGGTTATTTGGCCGAGAGGTCGCACCCCGCCTGCGGGACCTGCACGTCGAGCCCGCGCAAGCTGGTGTAGCGGCGGCGTAAGCGCCTTATTGCTGTCAATTCACGGGCGCACAGGTGCTGCCCCGTCGTTCCGAAGAGGCAGCGATGCCATGAATCCGCCACCTGTCACCGTGCCGCAAGCCAACCCGGGCGCTGCCTACCGCGCACTCCAGGACGAAATCGATGCGGCCGTCGCGCGTGTCCTTCAATCCGGCTGGTACATCCTGGGTCAGGAACTGAAGGCATTCGAGGCAGCATTCGCCGGCTGGCTCGGTACTACCGGGGCTATTGGCTGTGGCAATGGCACCGACGCGCTGGAACTCGCACTGCGCGCGCTCGGCGTCGGCCCGGGGATGAGCGTTGTGACAGTCTCTCATACGGCTGTCGCAACCGTGGCGGCGATCGAGGCTGTCGGTGCCACGCCTCTACTGGTCGATATCGAACCCAATTTCTACACGATGGATCCAGGCGAATTGTTGCGCGTGTTGGCGCATCCGCCAGCCGATCTGCCGCCAATACGCGCTGTGATCCCGGTGCATCTTTATGGACAACCGGCGGCGCTCGAACCCATCGTGGAAGCTTGCCGGCACCACGCGGTTCCGGTGATTGAGGATTGCGCACAGGCGCACGGTGCGGCCATCGGAGGCCGCAAGGTCGGCACGTTCACCGAAGCCGCGACATTCAGCTTCTATCCCACCAAGAACCTCGGTGCGCTGGGTGACGGCGGCATGGTGGTGACCGGTGACCGGCACCGCGCGGATAGCGTTGCTTCACTTCGACAGTACGGCTGGCGCACGCACTACATCAGCGAATTGATCGGCATCAACAGCAGACTGGATGAGCTGCAGGCGGCGATACTGCGGGTGAAGTTGCAGCACCTGGACTCACAGAACGCGCGCCGCCGTGAGATTGCCGCGCACTACGACGCTGCCCTGCGAGGCACCTCGCTTACCGCGCCTGCCAGACGCAATGGGACCGAGCACGTCTTCCATCTCTACGTCCTGCGCGCAGCAGACCGCGCCGGCGCCCAACTGCGGTTGCGTGCTGCAGGTATCGGCACTGGAATCCACTATCCGGCGCCGGTGCATCTGCAGCCGGCCTATCGCGACCGTGTCGCTCTTGGCCCCGCGCAATGCGAGGTGACGGAGCGCGCGGCTGAGGAAGTGCTCAGCCTGCCGATGTATCCCGAATTAACCGATGAACAGGTGGCACACGTGTGCGAGGCGCTGCGCGCTTTCTGAGCTACTTCGGCTGCACGTCCTGGTTGCCGCCTGGGGTGCCGGGTGGGGGAATCACCGGCATGTTGCCCGATACATGCGGCGGTTGTGTTGTTATCCCCGGATCGACCGACGGGGGCTTCAGCGTGCCTTGCTGCTGCGCCAGTTTGTCGCTCAGCGTCATACTGTCGGCCGGAGCCACTTTTTCAGGCACCGATGATGACGAACCGGGTGGCGCCACGGGCGGATGCACCACCTGCGGCGGAGCTGGTTGCGGGTTCTGCGCGCTGGCCGCACACGGCAGCGCGAGGCCGATCACCATGCCAAGCACGAGACGATGTTTCATATGTCGGAAACGCTGGAAACAGTGCAACGTTCCTCGTTCACGTGGATGGGAAGCTCGGTTCGAGCGGGTCGTTATCTTGGTAGGCGCTTCAGGAAGCACTTCGGCCAATAAGTGACGCGCTTGCGCACGGCGCCTTCATTGAATGGGAATTCCGGTTCCTCGAGCACGAACTCCGGATGGCGCGCGAGGAAAGCTTCCACGGCTGCGATCGGGTTATTCCAATTCCAGTCCGGAGCGGTGCGTGGCGCCCCAGCGATCTGCGCCATGATCCCGTCGCATGCCACGATATAGGAACCCGGTGCGACCAGTGGCGCGTAGGCCTCGAGCTCTGCCTCCACATGTGCCTGGCTGTGGTTGGAATCCAGCACAACGAGTGTCCGCTCGTCGGGCGTCAGGCAATGTCGCACAGCCGCGAGCGTGCCCCATGCGGCGGAGCTGCCCGGGATCAGGGTGATGCGCTTTGCCAACGGGTGTGCCTCGATTGAGGTGCGATTGTGCTGGCAGATATCGATGTCAATGCCGATGACTCGTCCATGTCCCATCGCCTCGAACAGGCTCGCGTAAAACACCAGCGAGCCGCCGTGCGCGATTCCGGTCTCCACGAGGACGTCCGGCCGTACCCGCCAGAGCACCTCCTGGATGCGGATCATGTCGTCAGGCAACTGGATGATCGGCCGCCCCATCCAGGTGAAGCCATAGATGTATTTCACATCCCAGCCGCAGCGTAGCCACGCAGCCGAGACCGCCTCGAATGCCTCGGCAGTATCCAGACGGTGTTCTTCCGATGTGCCGTCTTCGTGACCCACAATTACGCGGCCATGTGCTTCATCGATTGTGAGCATTGGAATTCCTGTTCAAGCGCCAGCAGTGTCGGCAAGTCGGCGGCCAGGTCGCTGTCAGTCCGGCCAAACTCGGCATCGATCCGCGTGGTGTCGATCGCTGGGAACCGTGCCGTCCCACTGCCGCCGGCAAAACTTGTGTGCCAGGCTGCTATGTCGCGCAAAGCGTGGGCGAGAGCGGCATGACTTGTGTTGCGGCCTGCTGCGACATTGTAGATGCGTTCGCGGCCCATCGTGGTGAGCAATGGAAGGATGCGAACCACCGACGCGATGTTGACGTAATCTTTGGTGGAGGCCGGACTCTCACGGAAAATCACCCTGCCAGGTACTCTGTCCCTGGCGAATGATCCGACCAAGGAACGTTTCTTCCGGCATTCCGATGCCGTAGACATTGGATAGCCGTGCGACACGCACAGTCCGGTTCGGTGATGCCAGGCAAAGTGTCTCGCCGGCGAGCTTCGTCAGGCCGTAGAGGTCCGACGGCTCGCCTGGCCGCATTGGCAGCGCCGCCTCCTCATGCGTGCTGGAAGCGCGCGCATATACATGTGTAGATGACAGAAGCAGGAATGAGTTCGAACGCCAGCTCGCGCAGGCATTTGGCAACAACACCGACATGCGCATCGGCTGTGTCGAACGGCCGGCCGAGAAAATCATCAGTCAGGCCTATGCAATCGATCACGTGTCCAGCCGGACGGCATGAATGCAATAGTGCCGGCAAGGCAGCACGTGTGACGGCATGAACCGTTCGATCGTTGCTTTCCAGCCAGGCGACGAGAGCGGCCCCAATGAAGCCGCCCGCGCCGAGAACGGTAAATGCCTCGTTTTCAGCCGACACGTCGTGCGATCCAAACCGCTGCGTCCGGATTGCTCTTAACTTCATATGGTAAATTTAATATTGCTCACCATGCAGATGCAGCTGCCCGGGTATTCACCGCGTCATTGCCGGCGCGGAGCGGTGGCAGACCTCGTTGGCATAGACGGATTTTAGGATCCAACGCCGGACCGACGCCCGCCTGCAGGATTCGGCTGGCGGTTGCTGATGGAACAGGTGCGGGCCATCTTGGGACCTGGGTTGTCAGGAGGCCAACGCGTGCCGGCGCCGAAACCGAACTTTTCATCGTCAATCTGGCTGATCGTTGCCGGCCTTGTGGTGATTACTTCACTCGGCCTGTTTTCCAATGCCGGGACGAACAGCGGCGGGACCGATGTGATCCCGTATAGCCAGTTTCAGCAGTATCTCGATCAGAACAAGATCAAGCAGGTCACGGTGTCGGGCAACGTGATCCGCGGTGAACTGACCGAGAAGATGGCCGACGGCCGGACCAATTTCTCGACCGTGCAGGTGCCACCCGCGCTCGCGGGCGACCTTTCCAAGCATAATGTGGAATTCAGCGGGACGAACAATGACAGCGGCGCGCTGGGAACGCTGCTGTCCTGGATCCTGCCACCGATATTATTCGTCGGCATCTGGATGTTCGCATCGCGCGCGATGATGGGTGGACGTGGCGGCGGCTTCGGCGGTGGCCTGCTTTCGGTTGGACGATCGAAGGCCAAGCTGGTGGCGGAGACTGCGGTCAAGACCAGCTTTGCCGATGTCGCTGGCGTCGACGAGGCAAAAGAGGAATTGCACGAGATCATTGATTTTCTGAAGCGGCCGGACGAGTTCACCCGGCTTGGCGCCCATATCCCGCGCGGCATTCTGCTGGTCGGCCCACCGGGAACAGGCAAAACGCTGCTGGCACGCGCGGTAGCGGGCGAGGCAGGAGTGCCCTTCTACTCCACCAATGGTGCCGAGTTCGTCGAAATGTTCGTGGGCGTCGGCGCAGCTCGGGTGCGCGACCTGTTCGAACAGGCGAGGAAGACCTCGCCTTGTATCATCTTCATCGACGAACTGGATGCGCTTGGACGCGCGCGCGGTGTCAATCCGGTCGCCGGTCAGGATGAGAAGGAGCAGACGCTCAATCAGTTGCTGGCGGAGATGGATGGGTTCGACCGATCGGTTGCGGTGGTAATCCTGGCCGCGACCAACCGGCCTGAGATCCTGGATCCGGCGTTGCTGCGCGCCGGACGTTTCGATCGGCAGGTGCTGGTCGATCGTCCGGACCGGAAGGGACGTATCGACATACTGCGCATCCATCTGGCGAGCCTGAAGTTGGCGCCAGATGTAAAGCTGGAGGAGATCGCTGCACTCACTCCAGGTTTCACCGGGGCCGATCTGGCTAACCTGGCCAACGAGGCGGCGGTACTGGCAACACGACGCGGTGCCGCGGCCATCGCGGAAAGCGATTTCACCGGCGCGGTGGAGCGCATCATTGCCGGGCTGGAGAAGAAGTCGCGCATCCTGATCCCGCGCGAGCGGCGTATCGTCGCCTATCACGAAATGGGACACGCGTTGGTGGCGCTGGCAATCCCGGGAAGCGATCCGGTGCAGAAGGTCTCGATCATCCCACGTGGCATCGGCGCGTTGGGCTACACGCTGCAGCACCCGACGGAGGACCGGTTCCTGATGGGCCGGCAGGAGCTTGAGGACAAGATGACGGTGCTGATGGGCGGGCGCGCGGCGGAAATGCAATTGGGCGACGATGTTTCCACGGGGGCGGCCGACGATTTGGCGAAGGCGACGGATATTGCGCGCGGCATGGTGCTGCGCTTCGGCATGGACGACAGGCTGGGACCGGTGGCGTGGGACACCGAGCAGGGACATTTCCTGAACCAGCCGGGCGCGTTCTGGCAGCAGCGGCGGTTTTCCGATCAGACGGCGCACGACATCGACGTGGCCGTGCGCAGCCATTTGGAGGGCGCGTTGGCCCGGGCGGTGGCGATATTGCGAGCCAACCGCGCGGCGCTGGATGAAGGCGCGGCAAACCTGCTGGCGCATGAGTCGCTCACGACGGAAGAGCTGCCGAAGGTGGTGGCGGAAGCGGCGGCGTGAGGTGATGGCCCTGGATATCGCAATTCAGTGGTTTTGATCGGTATTGCCGGCGAGGGATGTGAAACACGTCCACCAGGTATCACCGACGCGCAGCATCCACGCGATATGCTGTTCCGCTGCTTCGTCGCTCCACGGCAGCGGAGCAGACAGAACTGCCGCAATATCGGTCATCCCGGGATGGTGCGAGGTGCCCCACTCCATCGCTGCCTGCGCACCGATATCAGCGCAAAGCCGCGGCTCGATTTCCGCGCGAGCGCGATCGGCGAGCATGAAGAATGACTCGCCGGCCAGACCGGTGCAGCGGAGGAATACGCCAATCTGTGGAAACGGCAGCTTCGCCCGGTACAAGGTGATCCATGCCGCGCCGCGAACAATGTTGAATCGGCGGTTCCGGTAGCCGCCCGCACTATGCGCCGGTAGTCCGCGCCGGCCCTTGCGCAATGCCAGAAGGTCACGCCAGAACGCACGGTCCTGTGCCAGGTCCTGGCGGGGGACTACGGCACGCGCACTCTTGAATTTCACACCGTCAGCCGCTGCCTGATTGCGACGCAAGCTGCTTGCGCAAGGCACGCATCTCCTCGAAGCGAGCGGTCGCATCCCGCATGATCGCGGCGATGCCGATCATGCGTCCCGCGTCATCGGTGAATGGTGCGATGGTGAACTCGACCGAGATGCGCGTGCCGTCCTTGCGGGTGGCGGGGACAGACAACAACTCTCCCGCGCCATAGCGTGACCGGCCGGTCTGTAGGGTGGCGCGGAAGCCGTGCCAATGACGCTCGCGCAGGTTGGCGGGAATGATGATGTCGAGCGAGCGGCCGATGGCTTCGCCGGCGCTGAAGCCGAAGATGCGCTCGGCGCCACGGTTCCAGACTTCGATCGTGCCTTCGGCATCCGCGTACACGACGGCGTCGGCCATTGCCGCGACCAGGCGTTCGGCGAAATGCTCCGGTTCAGTTGGCATCGCTGGTCCATTCGCGCGGCAGGGTATTGCGGCGCTCGGTCAGCACGCCATCGAGGGGAATGTCGTGCGGTTGCGGGAAGATCGTTTCCAGCGCCCCGAAGTCGTAGCCGACACCAATGACGAACGGGCGTGGCTGGCGCGTCGCGAGCGTGCGGTCAAAATAGCCGCCGCCATAGCCGAGCCGGTAATTGGCCGTGTCGAAGCCGAGCACCGGCGCGAGCATCAGGTCAGGCAGCACCACCTCGCGCCGCGATGGCTGCGGGATGTTCCAGAAGCCAGGCTGCATCGTTTCGCCCGGCGTCCAGCGCCAGTATTCGAGCGGTGTCTTTGGCGTGACCACCACCGGCAGACACAACGTGACGCCGCGCTGCCCGGCAACAGCGCGGCCCCACGACAGCAGGCTGATCTCGCCCTCGATCGGCCAGAACACGCCGATCGTCCGCACCGCCAACCTCGCCACCGCGTGGTCGAGCCCCGCAGCGATGTGGCGAGCAGCCGCGGCACGTTGTTCAGGTGAGACCGTGTCGCGGATCGCCTTCAGCCGCGCGCGCTGCTGCTTGCGCCAGGTGTTGACCGAGGCGTCCATCACGCCACTGGTTCCACTGGCGATCCGAGCAACAGAGCTAGCTTCCGGCGCGGCGCCACCAGGTCGGCCAAAGTGTAGCGATCGAGCACTGCAAGGAAGGCGGCGAGCGCCTCGGACAAGGCGGTGCTCAGGGCGCAATCGCCCTCGATCGGGCATGACTTGCCGGCCTCGAAGCACGGCACCAGTGACAGATCGGATTCGGTTCGGCGCACGACGGCTCCAACGTTGATCTCGTTCGCCGGCTTGCGAAGCCGGATGCCGCCATTTCTTCCGCGCACGGTCTCGATATCGCCCGAGGTTCCCAACTGGTGCACGACTTTCATCAAATGCGCCTCGGAGATTGCATAGGCGCTGGCAATCTCTGAGATGGTCGCAAACCGGCGTGTCGTCACCGCCAAATACATCAACGTCCGCAGCGTATAGTCGGTGTATGCCGTCAGTCGCATGACACTGTTGGGCTGATTAGCCGAGCCTGCAGCCCGTCAGGCGGTCCGCCCACCCGGTGGAATACCGCCAGTTCCAGGCTCAAAGCGATCCGCTGTGCCTTTTCCTTGAATAACGCGGCAATCGCCGGCTCGAACAACTGACTGGCCGTCTGCCCGAAAAGTTCTAGCCATCGCGGAAACATCGAGCGTTCCAGCCCGGCCACCGCCTTGTGCACAGCGACTGGATTTCCGGAGTAGCGCCGCGACATCAACATAACCGAGGTCCAGAAGTTCCGCATGGTGGCAAGGTGTTCCGGCCATTCGTCAGCAGCGATGGTGCGGTTAAAGACGTCGGCCAACACTGCATCGCTGCGTATCTTGGCATAGAAGCGGTCGATCAGCAGTGCGATGCCGTCCTCAGTCACGGAGGATAGAGGCGCTACGATATTCTCGGTCATTGCCATGCCTCACCTATGCGCCGCACCGCGGGAAAGACCAGCCGGCGCAATCGCCGCATCTTAGCTCGTGCGGGGCGCAAAGCAATATGTAGGATATATCTTTTCCATCGCCGCAGGCTCCATACTTCGGTGACGGCCGAACCGTATCTGCATGCGAGCGCCGCCCGCGCGCCTTATGTTGCGTGGGAGGAGGAAGCCATGAGCGATACCAACCGGATTGCCGCCACCGCTGCCCTGCTGGGTGATCCCGCGCGTGCCAACATGCTGGCCGCTTTGTTGGACGGGCGAGCGCTGACTGCCAAGGAACTGGCGTTCGTTGCACACGTGACCCCGCAGACCGCGAGCGGACATCTGGCAAAGTTGTCTGATGGCGGACTGCTGGCTGGCGAGAAGCAGGGCCGCCATCGCTATTATCGTCTCGCCTCGCCCCTCGTCGGACAGATGCTCGAAGGTGTGATGGCGGTTGCAGGGCCATCTCCAACGCCCGCTTGGCGTGGCGGCGAGGCTCTGCGGACGGCGCGGACGTGCTACGACCACCTCGCTGGCCGCCTTGGCGTCGCACTGGCCGACGCATTGTCGGAACGCGGCCATGTCGCGTTGGGCACGGATGGCGGCGAGGTGACGGAACAGGGCGCGCGGTTCCTCGATGATTTTGGTGCATCGCCAACGCCTGGGCGCCGGGTGTTCTGTCGCCCGTGCCTGGACTGGAGTGAACGCCGATCGCATTTGGCCGGAAGGGTAGGGGCAGCGCTCGCATGCCGCTGCTTCGAACTCGGCTGGATCAAGCGGCAGCGCGATACGCGCGCGGTGACGATTACCAGTGCCGGGCAGGCAGGCTTCAGCGACACGTTCGGCATCGTATTGCCCGCGCAGTAGCCGGGCGCGTGAGGCGGTCCCGCATGTGGCTTGACCGCCCCCATAAGGCTCTGCTGCTGTTGCCGCATTATCGGTGGTGGCACTCGTGACATTGTCTGTCCAGGTTGGGCTGAGCCGCGGCTTGTGACGAATGAGCCGTTCCAGCCGAACGTTGTTGCTGCCGGCAGCACCGGCCGATTCTCGTTAGAGTTCTGGCTGTTGGTCATCGTTGTCGGCGCCGCGGCGGGACTGGCTGGCGGATTGCTGATGCTGTTCCTGCGTGTGGTGCAGCACCTCGCCTGGCATTACCAGAGCGGCGAATTCCTCACGGCCGTGCAGCATTCAGGCAGTCTGTATCGCGTCATCGTGCTGGCAGCGGCGGGCTTGATCGCCGGTGTTGCCGCCTGGCTGTTGAACCATAGGCCCGGCGGCCATGCCGGTGAACTGACGCAGGCATTGTGGTTCCGCAATGGCGACCTGCCGTTCAGCAGAACATTGTTCCGGGCGCTTCTGTCGATCGTGCTGGTCGGTATGGGTGCTTCGCTGGGACGCGAGGCAGCGCCGAAGCAGGCTGGTGCGGCGATAGCCAGCCTGCTGGCACGATGGCGCGCGCTGCCGCCGACGTTGTGCCGGCTGCTCGTGGCATGCGGCGCGGGGGCCGGAATTGGCGCCGTCTATAATGTGCCGTTCGGTGGCGCCTTGTTTGGATTGGAGGTGCTGCTGGGAACGCTGAAGTTGCCGTTGGTGGCACCGATGGTTGTGGCCTCTGCACTGGCGACGTGCACCTCGTGGCTGCTGCTGCCCAACCAGCCGACATACACAGTGCCTGCGTATCAATTGACCGCATCGCAGGTGGTGTGGGCGGCAATCGCCGGCCCGATCGCTGGTCTCGCGGCCGTTGCCTATGTCCGCGCGATCAGTTGGGCCGATCGGCGGAGGCCGCGCGACCGCTGGCTGCTGTTGGCACCGCTTATAATATTTACGTTGCTTGGGTTATTGGCGGTGCCGCTTCCGCAAGTGCTCGGCAATGGCCGCGGCATCGTGCAGCAAACTTTCACTGAGAATCCCGGAATTTTCCTGCTGTTTGCTCTGCTGTTGCTGAAGCCGCTGGCGACCTGCGCCTGCCTTGGCAGCGGAGCACCCGGTGGCTTGTTCACGCCAACGCTCTGCGTCGGCGCGCTGCTTGGCAGTCTGCTTGGGCACGCGTGGACCGGCCTGACAGCAAGCGCGTTCGATGGCTCCTATGCGATCATCGGCGCCGGTGCGTTGCTCGCCGCCGCGACGCAAGGCCCTGTATCCGCGTTGGTGATGATGGTGGAGCTGACGCATCAGCTCAATTTGCTGGTGTTGCCGCTGCTGCTGGCAATTTCTGGCGCCGTGGTGACGGCGCGAGCCGTGGAAGCCCGTTCGATCTATTCGGGCCGCATCCATCTCGGCCGCGAGGCGGCGAAAGACGATGCGGCGACGATTTCCGCGGCCGCGGGATACCCCGAAGTGCTGCAGGCCTTGATCACACTCGACGAACCCGAGCGCAATCTACGCGTAGTCGATGAATTGGGCGGGGAGGTGGGAACGATCGCCGCGAGCGATCTGCGCGATCCCAACCGTCTGCCGCCATTGCGGGAAATCGCAACGGCGCGCGATCTCGCGAGCACGCTGCGGCCGTAGCATTTCCGCTGCGGGGAAAGTGAGCCGCGTTCACTGCACCAGTGGCGTCACCGCCTCTGTCATCGCGCAGCCGCTGATCCGTGACTGACCGGCCAGCAGCGTGACGTACTGATGCACAGCGCGCTGCCAGGAACTCTGCTCCAGATACGCGGCAATGCGCTCGCGCACGGCCTCGAACGGCATTTCCTCGCCGTCCACCTTGCGATCCAGTCGTACAACATGAACGCCGTAGCGCGTCTGCACCGGCTCGGCGCTGATCGTTCCGGGCTCCAGCGACAGCAATACAGCCTCGAATTCCAGCGTGGTCTCGCCCCGCGCAACCTGGCCAAGACGTCCGCCTTCCGTTGCCGACGGGCACTGGGACAGCACGCGCGCCAAAGCCTCGAACATCCGTGGAGCTGCCGTCACTTCCGCCAGCACAGCCTCGGCACTTTCAACCGCCTGTTGATACGCCGCAGCGTCATCGCGTGCTGCCTTGAACAGGATGTGCGCCGGCTCGAACAGGTCCGGCGAGCGAAACAGGGTGCGATGTGTTTCATAATAGCGGCGGCACGTTGCCTCGTCCGCCCGTGGCGTCCTTACTTCGTGTTCCAGCAGAGCGCGGATCAGCGCATCATCGGCGGTCTCCCGCGCGCCGTCCTGCACACACGGCTCCGCCACCAGATCGAGCGATCGTGCCCGCTGCAACAGCAGTTCGCGCACCACGAGCGCCTGCGTCGCCGCGTCCCACGCCGCTTTTGGCGACGGCTCGTCCTGGTTCTGCACTTCGCGCGCGATGTCGGCGTGCGCGATCACCACATCATTCACCGCGACCATCGTCATTAGTCGTCTCCCGCCTCGATCACTCGGCGCGTACGCACCACCTGATAGCCGGTCCGTCCGAGATACCAGACCGGCGCGCTCCACACATGCACCAGCCGGCTGAACGGAAACACCAGGAATATCGTCATGCCCAGCGTCATGTGCGCCTTGAACACCAGGCTGACATCGGCGATCAGCGCGGCGGCACCCGGATGCAGTGTCAGGATGCCCTGTGCCCATCCCATGAACTTCAGCATCTCGGTGCCATCCAAATGCTCCGCCGACACTGGTATCGTCGCCAGGCCGAGCGTCAACTGTATCCACAGCAGCAACAGGATCGCGGTATCGCCGAAGCTAGATGTGGCGCGGACGCGCGCGTCGAACAGCCGCCGATGCGCCAACAATGCTATGCCGATCCAGCAGGCGATGCCGGCAACGCCGCCGAACGACATCGCCAGGAGCTGTTTGAACGTGTGGCTGATGCCGAGGAAGTCGAACACCGCCACCGGTGTCAACAGCCCGACAAAATGTCCGGCGAAGATCGCCAGTATGCCGACGTGAAACAGGTTCGATCCCCACATCAGTTGCTTCCGCCGCAGCAACTGGCTCGATCCGCTGCGCCAGGTGTACTGCGAGTGATCGAAGCGCAGCACGCTGCCTAGCAGGAACACCGTCAGCGCAACGTAGGGATACCAACCGAAAAGCGCGTTGTTCAGCCACATCGTCGCTTCTCCTCAAACAGCACGCGCCGCGGCACGAAGCCGCGTGCGCAACCGGTCAGTGCTGCAGCCATCGAGCATTTCCCCGGGTCCGAACTGCACGGCCGCCTCTTCCCAGGCTGCATCGAGTGCCGCCAAGTCGTCTGGATCCTCTTCCACATCGTCAGCGGCCGCCGTGGCCGGTGCCTCGGCAAGCTGCGCGAGCGCTTCCATCACCGAGGCATATCGTGTGTCGCGTCCCGTCAGCCGATCGGCCAGCACGCGCAGGATGCTGGCCGGTTCGGAGAGCATCGCCCGCGCCTCTGGAATCGGCAGCAGCGACAGGAATTCCAGGAACAGCGGCAGGTAATCCGGCAGCTCACCGGCCGTCACTTCCAGCCCATGGCCGCCGTACAGCCCCAGCAGATCGGCCATCGCCTGGCCACGGTCGCGGCTCTCGCCATGCACATGCTCGAACAGGTGCAGCGACAATGTCCGGCTGCGGTCGAACAATGCGAAGTAGCGCTCCTGCAGCTCATAGATGTCAGTCCTCGCCAACTCGTCCAGCAGCGCGTCGATGCCCGCGCGCGCAGGTGCGGGCACGATGCCCTCCCGCGCCAGCACATCAGCGATCTCGTCAGTGGCTGACTGCAACTCCTCAGTCGGGTACGCCAGCAGCGCACCCAACGCCCGCCAGGTGTAGGCCATCACTTCACCTCCATCGGCGTCTTCGCTTTCGGATGCTTGGCCCCGAACAGGTCGAACCCGGTCTTGCCCGAGCAACCGTTGCCGAACGAGAACCCGCAGGAACCGCGCAGCTGGTAGGCGTCCTCGCCGGTTTCGCGATGTGCCGTGGGAATCACGAAGCGGTCCTCGTAATTCGCGATCGCCATCAACCGGTACATTTCCTCGATGTCATTGCCGGAAAGCCCGACCTGCTCGGCGATGCTGTCGACGATCACGCCATCCACCGTCTTGGCACGCATATAGGCCCGCATTGCCAGCATGCGGCGTAGCGCCTGCTCGATCGGCTCGGTGCGCCCGGCGGTCAGCAGATTGGCGAGGTATTGCACCGGAATGCGCAGCGATTTCACGTCCGGCATTCCGTCCACTTCGCCCAGATCGCCCTTCGCAGCGGCCGATTGGATCGGCGACAACGGCGGCACGTACCAAACCATCGGCAAGGTGCGGAATTCCGGATGCAGCGGGAAGGCGATCTTCCAGTCCATCGCCATGCGCCATACCGGCGAGCGCTTCGCCGCCTCCAGCCACGCGTCAGTCACGCCGTCGGCGCGTGCCTGCGCCTGCACGTTCGGATCGAACGGATCGAGGAACACCTTCAGCTGCTCCTCGTACAGGTCGCCCTCATCCGGGGCCGAGGCCGCTTCCTTGATCCGGTCGGCATCATAAAGCACCACGCCCAGATAGCGGATGCGTCCGACACAGGTCTCCGAGCACACCGTCGGCAATCCGGCCTCGATCCGCGGGAAGCAAAAGGTGCATTTCTCGGATTTGCCGGATGACCAGTTGTAGTAGATCTTCTTGTAGGGACAGCCGGATATACACATGCGCCAGCCGCGGCACTTGTCCTGGTCGATCAGCACGATGCCGTCTTCCTCGCGCTTGTAGATCGCGCCGGACGGGCAGGATGCCGAGCAGGTCGGATTCAGACAATGCTCGCACAGCCGTGGCAGATACATCATGAAGGTGTTTTCGAACGCGCCGTAGATTTCCTTCTGCACACCCTCGAAGTTGCTGTCCTTCGATCGCTTGGCGAACTCGCCGCCCAGGATTTCCTCCCAGTTCGGACCCCACTCGATCTTCTCCATCCGCTGCCCGCTGACCAGCGAGCGCGGCCGTGCCGTCGGCATCGCCTTCGACTCAGGGGCATTCTGCAGGTGCTCGTAATCGAAGGTGAACGGCTCGTAGTAGTCGTCGATCTCCGGCAGATCGGGATTGGCGAAGATCTTCGCCAGCACGCGCCACTTGGCGCCGATACGCGGTTCGATGCTGCCGTCCTGCTTGCGCACCCAGCCGCCATTCCAGCGCTTCTGGTTCTCCCATTGCTTTGGATAACCGATCCCTGGCTTGGTCTCGACGTTGTTGAACCAGGCGTATTCCACACCCTCGCGGCTGGTCCACACGTTTTTGCACGTCACCGAACAGGTATGGCAGCCAATGCACTTGTCGAGGTTCAGCACCATCGCGACCTGGGCACGGATCTTCATCACACGGTCTCCTTCACGGCCGCGGGTGCATCGAGCCAGTCGATCTTGTTCATCCGCCGGATCACGATGAATTCGTCGCGGTTGGAGCCAACGGTGCCGTAGTAGTTGAAGCCATAGGACTGCTGCGCATAGCCACCGATCATGTGCGTCGGCTTCAATACGGCGCGCGTCACCGAGTTGTGGATGCCGCCGCGCTGGCCGGTGATCTCGCTGCCCGGAACGTTCACGATCTTCTCCTGCGCATGGTACATCAGCGCCATGCCGGGATTGACGCGCTGCGACACCACCGCGCGTGCCGCCAGTGCGCCGTTGGCGTTATAGGCTTCCACCCAGTCGTTATCCGCGATGCCGGCGCGCCGCGCATCGTCTTCGCTGATCCAGATCACCGGGCCGCCACGATTCAACGTCAGCATCAGCAGGTTGTCGGAATACGTGCTGTGGATGCCCCACTTCTGATGCGGCGTGATGAAATTCAGCGCGATTTCCGGATTGCCGTTGCCATGCCGGCCCTGCACCGGCGCCAGCGCCTTGGTGTCGATTGGCGGACGCCAGGTGACGAATGCCTCACCGAACGCACGCATCCACAGATGATCCTGATAGAGCTGCTGCCGGCCGGTCAGCGTGCGCCACGGTATAAACTCGTGCACGTTGATGTAGCCGGCGTTGTAGCAGACCTTCTCGCTCTCGATACCCGACCAGGTCGGTGAGGAGATGATCTTGCGCGGTTGAGCCACGATATCGCGAAAGCGGATTTTCTCGTCTGCCTTCGGCACAGCGAGATGCGCGTGCTCGCGGCCGGTTGCCTTGGCCAGAGCCTCCCACGCCTTCACCGCAACCTCGCCATTGGTTTCCGGCGCCAGGCTCAGGATCGCCTCGATCGCGTCGATGTCGCTGTCCAGCTTCGGCTGACCGTTCGCTGCCGCGCCATTCAGCTCGCGCAGGAAATCAATTTCGTGCTGCGTGTTCCAGCCGATGCCTTTGCCGCCGTTGCCGAGCTTCTCCAACAACGGTCCGATCGAGGAGAAGCGCGCATAGAGGTTCGGGTAGTCGCGCTCCACCACGGCGACAGCTGGCATGGTGCGGCCAGGAATCGGATCGATCTCGCCGCGCTTCCAGTCCTGCACGTCGAACGGCTGCGCCAGCTCGCCCGCCGTGTCGTGCTGTATCGGCGTCAGCACAACGTCGGTCTCCACGCCCAACACCTCCGGCGCGATGCCAGAAAACGCCTTGGCGATACCTTTGTATATGTCCCAGTCGGAGCGTGCTTCCCACGCCGGATCCACCGCCGAAGACAGCGGATGAATGAACGGATGCATGTCCGACGTGTTGAGGTCGTTCTTCTCGTACCATGTCGCCGTGGGAAGGACGATATCGGAATAGACGCACGTCGTGGACATGCGGAAATCCAGCGTCACCAGGAGATCTAGTTTTCCTTCTGGGGCCCTGTCGTGCCACGCCACCTCGTGCGGTTTCTCGCGGCCTTCAACGCCAAGGTCCTTGCCGAGCACACCGTTTTTCGTGCCGAGCAGATGCTTCAGGAAATACTCGTGTCCTTTGCCGGAAGACCCCAGCAGGTTCGACCGCCACACAAACATATTGCGCGGCCAGTTCGCCGGATCGTCTGGATCTTCGCAGGAAAGTTGCAGCGATGGCGCCGCGCCGTTCAGCGCGCTGGCAACATAGTCCTTCAACTCCAGCCCAGCCGCCTTTGCCCGAGCTGCTATCGTCAGCGGGTTCTGCTTCAGCTGTGGCGCCGATGGCAACCAGCCCATTCGTTCGGCCCGCACGTTGTAGTCAATCAGCGAACCGCCCCAATCGCCGTTCGGTGCCGTCGGTGACAGGATCTCGGCCACGTTCAGCGTCTCGTACCGCCACTGATTGGTGTGCGCATAAAAGAATGACGTGGAGTTCATCTGCCGTGGCGGCCGATTCCAGTCGAGCGCGAACGCTACCGGCAGCCAGCCGGTCTGCGGCCGCAGCTTTTCCTGCCCGACGTAATGTGACCAGCCACCGCCGGATTGCCCGATGCAACCGCACAGCACCAGGAGATTGATGATCCCACGGTAGGCCATATCCATGTGGTACCAGTGGTTCAGCCCGGCACCGAGGATCACCATCGAACGACCGTTGGTCTTCTCGGCGTTCGACGCGAACATCCGCGCGACATGGATGATCTGCGCGCGCGGCACGCCTGTAACACGTTCCGCCCAGGCCGGGGTGAACGGCGCGTCCGCATCGTAGTTGGGCGCATCCAACCCATAATTCGCGCACAGCAGATCGAACACCGTCGCGACCGGCGCCTCGCCATCCTTCAGTGCCAGATGCCGCACCGGTACGTCGTGCATGGTGATATCGGGATGCTCGGTCGCGATGAAGTCGTGAGGCGCGGTGCCACCGAAATACGGAAATGCCACCGGCAGACGCGCAGTGTCCCCGGACATAGACAGGGTCAGGTACTCGGTATCCGCAAGATTCCACTTGCCCTGTTCGCCCCAGCGGAATCCGATGGAGCCATGCGGTGCAACCGCGCGCCCGTCGGCATCCAGCGCCACCGTCTTCCAGTCAGGATTGTTGGTCTCGCCGAGCGCATCAGCGAAATCGGCGGCGCGCAGCAGGCGTTCCGGCACGTAGTGCTCGCCTTGCTTCACCAGCCGCACCAGCATTGGCAGATCGGAGTAGCGCCGCACGTAGTCGGCGAAATACGGCACGCTGCGGTTCAGGTGGAACTCGCGCAGGATCACGTGGCCCATCGCCAGCGCCAGCGCCGCATCGGTTCCCTGCTTCGGATGCAGCCACAGATCGGCGAATTTCGTCGCCTCGGCGTAGTCCGGCGACACCACGACGCTCTTGGTGCCCTTGTAGCGCACCTCGGTATAGAAATGCGCATCCGGCGTGCGCGTCTGTGGCACGTTGGAGCCCCACAGCATCAGGAAGCCGGCGTTGTACCAGTCGGCGCTTTCCGGCACGTCGGTCTGCTCGCCCCAGGTCATCGGACTGGCCGGCGGCAGGTCGCAGTACCAGTCGTAAAAGCTCATGCACACGCCGCCCAGCAGCGACAGGTAGCGCGAGCCCGCGGCGTAGCTCACCATCGACATCGCCGGTATCGGCGAGAAGCCGATGACGCGGTCCGGCCCATATGTCTTCACTGTATAGGCATTGGCCGCGGCGATGATTTCGTTCACCTCGTCCCAGGTCGCTCGCACGAAGCCGCCAAGCCCGCGCCTGCTGGTGTAGCTCGCGCGTTTCGCCGGATCTTCCACGATGGATGCCCAGGCAGCGACCGGCGTGCGCAGCGCGCGTGCCTCGCGCCACAACTTCAACAGGCGCCCGCGCACCAGCGGATGCTTCACCCGGTTGGCCGAATACAGATACCAGGAATAACTCGCCCCACGCGCGCAACCGCGCGGCTCGTGGTTCGGCATGTCGGGACGTGTGCGTGGATAGTCGGTCTGCTGCGTCTCCCAGGTGACGATACCGCCCTTGACGTAGATCTTCCACGAGCACGAACCGGTGCAGTTCACCCCATGCGTGGAACGCACGATCTTGTCGTGCTGCCAACGTGCGCGGTACGCCTCTTCCCAGCTTCGGTCCTCGTCGGTGACCACACCGTGGCCATCCGAGAAGGTGTCAACCTGCTTCCGGAAGAAGGTCAGCCGGTCGAGGAAGTGGCTCATCACGAATTCCCTGGTGTTTGGCGGAATTTTCGTGATGTTAAGGACGCCCTGCATTGATCCAGATCAAAGCCAAGCGGTGACGAGACGCGCTTAATGGCGTGACTTATGTCACATATTGATTTGCATTCACCTGTCCCGGCCGTTCCAGCAGACGATTGTCTGTCGGCATTGCGCGCGACGGCTTGGCTGTTCGGCGTGCCGGACAGCACGCTCGGCCGGCTGGCGGGCCATGCTGTGCTGCATCGGGTTCCTGCCGGCAGCATGCTGTTCGAGCAGGCGGAAACTGCTTCCTTTGCTCAGCTCCTTCTGGCCGGGTCGGTCGAACTGCTGGGTGTGCGCGGCAAGGACGAAACGCGCATTGAACTCGTTCATCCGGTCGACCTGCTGCTTCCAGCGGCGGTGCTGACGCGGCAGCCCTATCTGCTGCGCGGCCGTGTGCTGGATGAAGCACATCTGCTGATGATTCAGGCCGCGACGTTCCGCCGCGCCGTGACCGAAGACCTGGCGCTGTGCCTCGCGGTGCTCGCTGGCCAGGCGGCGCAGTTCCGCCGCCAGGTGAAGCAGGCCAAGAACGTGCGTCTGCGTTCCGCGGAAGAGCGCGTCGGCTGCTACCTGCTGCGCCTGCACGGCACAACGCCGCAGCAACTGCCCACGCGACTGCCGCTCAACAAACGGCAGATTGCCGCTGAGCTCGGCATGACGCGCGAGACCTTCTCACGCACCCTTGGCGCCGTCGCCCGCCATGGGCTGCGACTCGACGGCGACATACTCGTCATTGACGACGAGGCCGCAGCCCGCGCCCGCTTCAGCCTCGATCCGCTGATTGACGGCGCCGAAACCATCCAACCGCTTGCAACAAAAGGAACCGAGGGATGACCACGCAGTCGGTCAATCCGTCCGACCAAAGCCGCGCCCTGTGGCTGTCGACGTTTGCCTTCACGATGTGCTTCGCCGTGTGGACGATATTCGCCATCATCGGCATCCAGATCCAGAAGGACCTGGGACTGTCGGACACGCAGTTTGGTCTGCTGGTCGGGACACCGATCCTGACGGGATCGCTGATCCGGCTGCTGCTGGGCGTTTGGTCCGATCAGTACGGCGGACGCGTGGTGTTCACTCTCGTCATGCTGTCTGCCGCTGTCATGACGGCGCTGCTGATCTTCGCCTATGACTACCCGACGTTCCTGCTCGCGGCACTCGGAGTCGGCATTGCCGGCGGTTCGTTTTCCGTTGGTATTGCCTATGTGTCGAAGTGGTTCCCAAGGGAGCGTCAGGGTATCGCCCTTGGCATCTTCGGCGCGGGAAACGTCGGTGCGGCGCTGACCAAGTTCGCCGCCCCCGTTGTGCTGGTTGCGTATGGCTGGCAAACGGTTGCGTTGGTCTGGGCGGCAGCACTGGCGGTCACCGCCGTGGTGTTCTTCCTGGTGACCAGCGATGATCCCGATCTCGCGCACCGGCGCGCGACCGGCACCAAGCCGGAAACGCTTGCCGCGATGCTGGAGCCGCTGAAGAACGTCCAGGTCTGGCGGTTCTCGATTTACTACTTCTTCGTGTTCGGCGGCTTCGTGGCGCTGGCGCTGTGGCTGCCGCGCTATCTGATTGGCGTTTACGGCCTCGATATCCGCACTGCGGGCATGATCGGTGCGGCCTACTCGATTCCCGCCTCGGTGTTCCGCGCCTATGGCGGACATCTGTCCGACAAATTCGGCGCGCGCCGCATCATGTACTGGTCGTTCCTGACGGCGGTCGTCTGTACTTTTGTGTTGTCCTATCCGCCCACCCAATACGTGGTCGAGGGCATCCGCGGGCCGGTGATGTTCTCCACGCGGCTGGGCGTCTTTGGCTTCATGGTTGTCGCCTTTGTGCTGGGGTTCTTCATGAGCCTCGGCAAGGCCGCCGTGTACAAGCACATCCCGATCTACTATCCGGACCGCGTCGGCGCGGTGGGCGGCATGGTGGGGCTTGTCGGCGGCCTGGGTGGCTTCGTGCTGCCGATCGCGTTCGGACTGCTCAACGACCTGACCGGTGTCTGGCAGAGCTGCTTCTGGCTGCTGTTCGCCGTGGTCTCAACCGCGCTGGTCTGGATGCACTTCGCGGTCGGGCAGATGGAGCGGGCGGCGTTGGCGCAGGGTATCCCTGCGCACGCGCTGCCGGAACTTCCGGAGATGCAGCCGATACATGGCCCGGCGCAGGTAGGCGCGCTGGCCGCAACCGGTGCGATCCAGGACTGGCGGCCCGAGGATGCGACATTCTGGCAAGACACCGGTCGCGCCATCGCCCGTCGCAATCTGTGGGTCTCGGGTACCGTGCCTGCTGCTGTCATTCGCTGTGTGGATGGTGTGGTCCGTCGTGGTCGCCAAGCTGCCGTCTGTGGGTTTCGCGTTCTCGACAGAGCAGCTGTTCTGGCTCGCCGCGTTGCCCGGCCTGTCGGGCGCCACGCTGCGCATCTTCTATGGCTTCATGCCGGCGATATTCGGCGGCCGGTTGTGGACGACACTCACCACCTGGTCGCTGCTGCTGCCTGCCATCGGCATGGGCCTCGCGGTGCAGAACCCGGCTACGCCCTACTGGATCTTCCTGGGCCTGGCGCTACTGTGCGGGCTGGGCGGCGGCAACTTCGCGTCCTCGATGGCCAACATCTCGTTCTTCTTTCCGAAGGCCGAGAAGGGCAACGCGCTGGCGATCAACGCCGGACTGGGCAATCTCGGGGTGAGCGTGGTGCAGTTCGTCGTACCGCTGGCGATCACCGCTGGTGTGTTCGGCTGGCTGGGCGGATCGCCGCAGGCGGCCGTGCAGGGCAGCGTGCGTACCACTTTGTGGCTGCAGAACGCCGGCTTCGTCTTCGTGCCGTTCATTATCGCGAGCGCCTTCGCGGCCTGGTTCGGCATGGATGACATCGCCAGCATGAAGGCCTCTTTCGCCGACCAGTCGGTGATCTTCCGCCGGCTGCACAATTGGATCATGTGCTGGCTGTATACCGGGACCTTCGGTTCGTTCATCGGTTTCTCGGCGGCATTTCCGCTGCTGTCGAAGATCCTGTTCCCGTCGGTGAATGCGCTGTCCTACGCTTTTCTTGGTCCGCTGGTCGGTGCGGCAGCGCGGGCGTTCTCTGGCAAGCCGTGCGACCGCATCGGCGGCGGGCGCATCACGCTGGGTGTGTTCGTCGCGATGGCGCTTGGCACGGTCGGGGTGCTGTATGCCATCGGCCTCAAGGACAGCGCGCTTGGGTTCCCGCTGTTCTTCGCCTGCTTCCTCTTCCTGTTCGCTGCAAGCGGGGTTGGCAATGCGTCGACCTTCCAGATGATCCCAGCGATCATGCGCAAGGAGGTCGGACGGCTGGAACCAGGTCTTGCCGCGGCCGACCTGGTGCGACAATCCGACAAGGAGGCAGCCGCCATTATCGGCTTCACCTCGGCGGTCGCCGCATTCGGAGCGTTCTTCATCCCCAAGAGCTTCGGTTCGTCGATTGCCGCGACAGGTGGGCCAGAAGCGGCGCTGTATGCCTTCCTGGGCTTCTACGTAAGCTGCATTGGGGCAACGTGGTGGTTCTACACGCGACGCGGCGGCCTGCTGTTCGATGTCGAGCATCGTCGGGCGCCGATGAGCGTGCGGGAGACGTCGGCCGCGGAGTAAGGCTGGCTTGCATACTCGTCGGCATGGGAAACCTGAAACAGGTTATCGCGTTAGCGTAACGCGCCTGGACTGTTGCCGGAGAAAGCATGCCCGTTCGATCGCCAAGGACCCGAGATTTCGTGCTTCCGGCACTGCTTGTGCTTGGCTTCGCGTCGTTTGTTGCCGGCCGGGCATGGTCAAGGCCGATTGGCAATCCGCGTGTTCCGGAGCCAGCCAGGAATGTCGATCTCGAGCGCTATCTCGGCCGTTGGTACGAACTGGCGCGATACGATGCGCGTTTCGAGCGAGGCTGCGAAGGCGTGACGGCGGAGTATGCACGGCGTCCTGATGGGCTGGTCAGCGTTCTGAATACCTGCCGGCTCGGCGCACCGGACGGGCCAACGCGTTCGGCGACCGGCAGGGCGCGACTTGTTCCCGGTTCAGGCAATGCGAAACTTCGCGTTTCGTTTTTCGGTCCGTTTTTCGGCAACTATTGGGTTCTCGACCGTGCCGACGATTACACGTGGTCGATCGTCGGCGAACCCAGCGGAAAATATCTATGGATTCTGCACCGTGATCCGGTGCCGTCACCGGCAGCTGTGGCGGATCTTGTCGCGAGAGTTCGCAGCCTCGGCTACGATACATCACTGCTTCGCATGACCCGGCAACCGCCGGCCTGACAGCGCGCTTCCCGCGCGCAGGTCCGACCTGCGCGCGATGCTATCGGCAACGGTTCCGAGGTTGGGCAGCCCTGAGATCGGACATCGCCAATCATTGAGGCCGTGCCTCCTGCGGGTAATGGCGCCGCCATAGCAACACGCCGGTCCGTTGCTGCTAAGATTGGTTCTGTCACGTTGGCAAGCGGCCGGAGGATCAAGCTATCAAACGGGTTCGGCTGGCATCTCAGCGACCTGTAGGTATCGGTCTCTTGGTGGCCCGATGATCGCTATGAACTTCGTTTTCTAGCATTTCCCGAGGATCCGGCATGATCGTCAGGCGATTTGCTCGCTGGTTGAGCCTTGTGTTGCTGGCGATCGGCGTCCTCTTGGTGGGCGTCTGGAGTTCGCTGGCCATCTGGTTTCGATGCACCGCATCCGAGCCGGTTCAAGCCGTGTTGACCGGGGCAGTCGCGGCCCTGGCTTTGGTGACCGTGGGATTTCTCGCGACATCGAGGCGATGGCTTGCGCTCGCGGTATACGCCGGTGTGTTCGCCATCGTTCTGGTGTGGTGGTCAACCATAAGGCCGTCGAATGAACGGGACTGGACACCCGATGTCGCCCGTAGCGTGACCGGCACCATAGACGGCGATCGCCTGATCCTGAACAACGTACGCGATTTCAACTGGCGCAGCGACACCGACTTCGATGAACGCTGGGAGCAGCGGACCTATAACCTGTCGCAGGTTGCCAATGTGGATCTGATCTTGTCGTACTGGTCCGGGGAGGCCATCGCTCATCTGATCGTCAGCTTCGGTTTCGACGATGGCAGCAGGCTGGATTTTTCGATTGAGACGCGCAAGGCGCGTGGCCAGGATTATTCGACAATCGCGGGATTCTTCAAGGAATACGCCCTGTCGATCATCGCGGCTGACGAGCGCGACGTGGTGAGGGTGCGGAGTAATGTCCGAGGTGAGGACGTCCGTATCTACCGGCTGCGAATGAAGCCCGCCGACGCGCAGAATCTGCTACGGGAATACGTGGCGGACGCCAATGATCTGGCGCAGATGCCGCGCTGGTACAACACTTTGACTGCCAATTGCACGACGCTGGTGTTTGGCATGGTTCGCGTTGTCCATCCCGGTCTGCGTCCAGATTACCGAGTGCTGCTGACCGGGTATTTGCCGAATTACGCCTACGACCTCGGTGCCACGGACACTAGCATTCCGTTCGAGAAACTGCGTGAACGTGCGAGGATTTACGACAAGGCGGTGCAGGCCGATGCCGATCCCAACTTCTCGGCGAGAATTCGCGATGGAGTGCCCGTACCGCACTGAAGTTCGGCGCATGCCGACACTCAGATTAGCGCGTTCAGCCGCATTACCTGACTGCGCTTAAGCGTGCAGGCTGCGATGCATCAGCCGCGGTCCCCGGTGCAGTCGCTCATGCGGCATTACGGAGCTGCAGCCGCCCCACAGCCGTTGCGATTTGGCTGACCGCCTCGGTCAACACAGTTTCCGACGTGGCGGTCGAGATTTGCACGAATGGCGAGAGGCCGTAGGCGGCTCCGGGGACGGCGGAAACATGGCCTTCCTCCAGCAGGTAGTGAGCGATAGCCGAATCGTCTGTAAGCGTGGTGCCAGACGCAGTGCGAGCGCCGATCAGCCGGGCGCAGCCGATGAAGCCGTAAAAAGCGCCACTGGGCGGCGACAACGTCAGTGCGGGGATATCCCCGATGCGTTGCACGACCAGATCGCGCCGGCGCTCGAACGCCGCTCTGAAGTCGCGCACATGGTCCTGGGAACCGTTCAACGCGGCGACGGAGGCGGCCTGGGCGATGGAGCAGACCGACGTGCAGGATTGGCTTTGGATCGTGCACATCGCGGCGATCAGCCAAGCCGGGCCCGCCGCGTAGCCGACGCGCCAGCCGGTCATCGAATAGGTCTTGGACATGCCATTCATAATCAGGCTGCGATCGCTCAGCCGCGGGCAAGCCTGGCCGAACGAGGTGAAGCGGCGGCCGTCGAACAGGATGTGCTCGTAGATTTCATCCGACAGGATCAGCACCTGTGGATGGCGCTCCAGGACCGCGCCGAGCGCGGCAAGTTCAGCGGCGGAATAGACCGCGCCCGAAGGATTATTGGGCGAATTGAGAATTAGCCATTTAGTGCGCGGCGTGATGGCAGCTTGGAGTGCTTCGGGCGTCAGCAGGAAGCCCGACTCTGCGGGGCACGGGACGGAGACCGGGACGCCGCCGACGAGCCGCACCATCTCAGGATACGAGACAAAGTAGGGGGCGGACAGGATCACCTCGTCGCCCTCGTCGATTGTCGCCATCAGCGCATTGAAGATGACCTGCTTGCCGCCGTTGGCGACGGCGATCTGGTCGAGGCCGAAGGTCAGGGCGTTGTCGCGCTCGAATTTGTGAGCAATGGCCTCGCGCAGGGCAGGAGTGCCAGCCGGCGCTGTATAGAGCGTATCGCCACGTTTCGCTGCCTCGTAAGCGGCATCGACAATGTGCGGCGGGGTGGGAAAGTCTGGCTCGCCCAGGCTGAGGTCAATGACATCGACGCCCTTGGCCATCAGGGCCTTGGCGGCCAGCGACGCAGCCATCGAGGCCGAGGGACGTACGGCCGACAGCCGCGATGCGATATGCTTCATGGACTGACGCGTCTCCCGATATGTCCAGCCGGATGATAGACCTTTCGTTTCGCAGCGCCACGCGCCACAGGTCGATCGAACCCGATCTGGTTGTCCGCCGCTGCAGTCGTGAGAACCGCTGGGCTTGATCGACGTTCTTCTCTGCGAACGTCCAGAGGAGCACGTCCATGCGGTACGCCACGATCCTCGGCAGCGTGATTGCCTTTGCGGCCTTGCCAGCAGCCGGGCAAACAAATCCGCCGCCGCTGGCCTACATCGAGCCGCTGCCTCCTGCTGCGGTGCAAAACGTGCAGGCAAAACTGCAGCAGGCTGGCGTCTACAGCGGGCGCATCGACGGTATCTGGGGCGCTGACAGCGAGGCCGCGTTAGAGCGCTTCCAGCAGCAGCATCAGCTACAAGTGACAGGACAAATGAATCAGGCAACCGCCGCGACTTTGGGCGTAAACCCCGGTTCGTTGCTCGCCGCCAGCATGCCGGCGCCTGCGCCGCCGCCCGCCGACCACCTGCTTCCAGCATCTGTGCGCGCCGTGCAGGCGCGATTGGGCACGCTCGGATTCTATAGCGGTCCGGTGGACGGCGTATGGGGCCAAGGGACCCAAGCGGCGATCGCGGGCTTTCAACGGGCGCGCGGTCTGCCGCCCGATGGGCAGCTTGGCTCTGCTACCGCAACCGCGATGGGGTTGGCACCGGACGTATTGGCGTATCGCTAGGGCGGCCCAGGCTGTCGACTTTCCCGCCGCGGATTGCGCTCGCGGCCGGATGTGGTGCGCTCAGGAAGTCACCACTGAAGCTCCTGTCCTGTGATCCAGGTCACAGCGCGGGCAGATCGATCCGGGTAGGACTACCGCACTACGCGGCTAGAGACCCAGCCAACCTGGCCGCCACGGCTTTCTGAGGCGGTGTTTGGCGGGTCCGCCGCGTGAACTGAGGCCGCGTCACGCGCGAGTGTAATATAGCCGATCGGGATGGTCGCGATGATGGCGTCGGCGATGTGGCCGTGCTCAGACGTGGCACGATGTTCGGTCGCCCGTGCTAGCCAACTCTTGAGAACTTCGGTCACGCGTTTTTGGCCCCCTTACGCTCCTGAAAGCACGGAGTTGTTTTCAATGTCGTTGCAGATCATCTGATCGCATCGTCGAGCCGGCGTGCTGCTCTGCGATTGGCCAGAGGGCGGCGGCCAGCGCGACGGGTGCCTATCTAATCTCAGCCGAGCGAGCCATGGCCGGCACCACGCCAACAAGCGACTAGCGCTCCGAGGTCGCTTGCTGCATAGCATGTGATCAGTCGCCCTCCATTATCACGGGAAATAGATTCCGCATGGAGAACTTTGGCGGGTATCCGGACTGAATGCCGGACGATGCTCGGTCCTTGTCGACGGAAGCCCGCTCGGGCGCGGACCACGAGGCTGAGCGTCCGCGCAACGAATTCAGGACCGTGATCGGCTTTTGCGTGGCGATAGCCATTTCGATCCCGGTGTGGGGACTGATCGGATTAGGTCTGTATTACCTGTATCGGCTGACCTGGTAGCAGCGATTCCGGTGACCTGGGACAGACGGCAGCGGCTCACTCGACGCGCCGCATGACCACGAAACCGGCGAGTGCCAATTGCTCGCTCAGGTGCTTGGCGCAGACCCCGGCCAGAAACACTTCGGCGCTGCGTGTCATCCAGCCTGCCGCGGAGGACCTGATCGCCTCGGACAGGGCAGCTTCGATTTCTTCCCGACTGGCAGGCTCAAACGGGCTGGCACCGAACATCCCGGGACGGTAGGCGATAGGAGGGAACGAATTAAGAACAACCAAGGCTGAGTGTCCACGGGCTGGCGGCCGCGCCGATCACCCGCCCAGCTGGCGCGCCATCCGACAATCTGCTTCTACCGGCGCGGTCAAAAAGCTGGCTGGGTAGAGCACCGTTCCGGCGTTGCCCCAGCGGCGGATGGGGTGGGTTTGCGGCGGCTGTGGCGCAGGAAGACGGTGCGTCGGCGCTCGCACTGCGGTTCGTGATCGTGACTCTCGCGCGGACGGTGAAGCGACCGACGAGCGACAGTCGGAAATCGACATGCACAATGGAGAAGCGCCGAACGCTGATGGTGGCGTGCATCCTCCTCGCGGCAGGCTGCAAAGCGCTGTGTGAACTCGTTGAGGATCTGCGTCTGATGCGGCCGAATTCTATCTTTCACAACTGCTACGAGCTTGGCTTGCGCGGTGGCATCTTCGCCATGAGTTGGGCAACATGCGCCGTGTCAAAGTACTCTACGAGATCCGTTACCTTGCCATCCTTGAAGGTCCAGAAATGGACGAGATCGAGTGATAGCGTTTCATCGGTCGGCATATATCGGAAATCTGCGCGACAGATCGAAGCTGCCCGGTCGCCTTCGATTATCAGGGAGCGCATTTCGTAGTTCAAAGCATGAAAATTGTCGCACAGTGCCTTCAGAGCCTCAAGTATTTGAGGACCGACATATGTGGCCGCGGCGCTGCAATGAGTGGGATGGCCTGCATCCGTGAATGTCGCATCGGGCGCAAATATTGCTCCTATTCCTTTCGGATCGTTGACCCTGCGTGCAGCGTAAGCACGGCGGATGACTATCTCGATATCGTTGCGCTTCATCACATTTGCCTCCTGCCAGGATTACGTCGCATTCCGTCCTTGTGACTGACCTAGTCGCCCGTGTTCCTTGTGTTGATGATTTGGTAGCAATGCGAAACCTTCCCTGCCGTCCTGAGGCCGGGTTTTCTCCTGTCCATTTTCTTGTCGACCCTGACATCTTTCATCTGTCGGCGTCTCTTACTGACCGTCTCGACGAGGAGACCAGGCGATGTGGCGCAACTTGGTTTGTTTGATGCGGAAGAGCGGCTGAAGGGTGTGGTGGACTTCCGGGCTGTCGCGTCTGGATAAGGAAGGCGCAATGCAGTGCGCTATGGCGGAGAACCGCAATACCTCGGCGCGTCAGGACTGACGACCTTCTCGCGGGAACGCCAAATTATATTACGTCATTGGCCCGACCCGTCGGCATTGATGCAGTCGGCCACGCGCTCGGCCATTGCCAGCACGCTGAAGTTGGGGGGCGCGCTCACACTTGCCGGCATGATGGACGCGTCTGCGATTTGTAACGCCTGGACACCACGCACGCGACCATGCAGGTCCGTGACCGCCAGCTTGTCGTCATCACGCCCCATCGGGGCCGTTCCACAGGCGTGGCAGAATGTGCCTACGTTTGCCATTACATAGTTCTCGAGCAAGGTGTCGGAGGCAACTGTTGCATCGTCTAGGCCGGCGATCGCTTCGATTTCGGCCTGCATCGGAGACGAACTGGCAACCTGCCAGGCCAGCCTAATCCCCTCGACAAGGCGGCGCAGATCGTCTGGGTGCGAGCAAAAAGCCAAATCATCTCTACTTTTGAGTCCGTCAACCGCAACGTGCCATGCCCGAACGGCTGCAGCAGCGCAGCATTTATCGTCGCCACGACCGGCACGCCAACTTGCTCCCGCAGCGCCGGAAACCCACCAAGGTCGAGGTGGCTGATCATGGCGAGCAGGGTATCGCCATTGACCTCGGAGCCGGCGGCAGGCAGGCGCGAGACCATCTGAAAGCGTGGATTGTTAGCGGGGTCGCAACGCCCCGGCTTCGGGATCAGCCGCACCGGAACGCTTGGATGGTCCCAGAGGCGTGCGCCCACACCCGGAAGGTCGCAGCACGTCGCGATGCCAAGGGCCGAAAGCTCTGACGCGGGGCCGATACCGGAGCGCAGGAGGATGGCCGCGGTGCCGATGGCCCCGGCACAAAGCACAACCGCCCTGCGCGCACGCAATCGGTCGCCGTTGGCCAACGCAACTTGCTCGGCGCGTCCCTGTCGTAACAGAACGCGGTCGACCAGCGTCTCGCCGCTGATGTGCAAATTTGGTCGCGCCCTGACAGACGGCGTGAGATAGGCAAGCGCTGCCGATACCCGCGTCCTGTCGGCGCGTCGGTTCATGGGCCACGGACCGACCCCGGCGCCGACGCGCGCGTCATTGTGGTCGGCTATCTCACCGATGTCCAAGGCGGCGAGGCATCCCTCGCCGAATGCACGCTGAAGCGCGATGCGCTAGGCTGGCCGGTAGCGGCGCACCGGTGTAGGACCACATGCGCCATGTATCGACGGATCGGGCGCGTCGATATCGGTTTCGACCCGCCTCAGCCATGGTGCCGTGGCCTCCCAGCTCCACAGGGCACTGGCGGTGATGTCAGACCAAACCGCAAAGTCGGCCGGGCGCGGCCACATCGCTGCCGCGGCGTTGATGGCCGAGGTGCCCCCCACGACGCGGCCACGGCGATAGGCTGCAACGCGGTTCGGCGTGAACGTCGCCGTATACCCCCAGTCATGCACCATTGAGGCGTTGTCCCGGCTGTTCAGCAGATCTGGCGGCATCGCTCGGTCGTCTGGATAATCTAGCCGGCCTCCAGCAGCAGCACATCGACGGATCGATTTTGACTAACCGCGCGGCAAGAACCGCGCCGGCAGTTCCAGCACCAACCACGATGAAATCGAATTCCGACATTCGCCGCACCTCAATCAGCAACGTCTGGGCAGCCAAGAGACTTCGTCATCCAGGCCATCGACGGTCTTGGTCGGTTCTCGTTCGGTCACGACGTAGCCAAGCCGCGTATAGAGCTCCACGTTGCGGGCCATCACCTCAGTTGTGGTCAGCCTGAGCTCGTATAGCCCCGCCGGCGCCCTTGATCTTCGACGAACCGCATCAATTCACGGCCCAAGCCGAGGTGCTGGTGGATAGGCGGAACCGCAATATTGTGCAGGAACAGATAGCCCGGCATGTCCTCGATAATGACAACACCGACGAGCTCGGCATCGAGCTCCGCCACCCGAGCGTGGCCCTTTTTGCAACGTGCGTGATAGTCATCATCCATGGGCCTGGGCCGCCGTCCCACGGTCTGGATCCAGGGGGTGTAGGCCTGCTCGACCAAGCTGGACAGCGCGGCAGCGTCACGGAGACAAGCGAGGCGAATTTTCAACGGCGCAAGACCGTCTGACATACCGTGCTCCCTTTCGTTCTTGCAATGTCTTGTTGAGCACTTGCGCGGGCCATGCCCGCCGCTACGCGGAATTGCAGACGTTCCGATGGTTACTTTTCCGCAGACCCTACAACAATAATACAGGCGAACGCCACGGCAACTCTCCCGATATTGGGATCGCGCTGCCATTCCCGCCATTGCCACTGCCCAGGGAGATTTCCGTCAGGTCACAAGGGTTACGGAACTAGCAAGTATTGCTGCGATCTGTTCGGTTGCTTTAATGGCTTTGAGAGTAGCCACTTACGCCCGGCACTGCTCGACCGCTTAAAGGCATCTGTCTACGGGTCGGATTGTGAGGTTTTGCCGATTACCGCGACAGGCATGCGGATCACCGCGACAGCGAAATGGACAATCAGGCAGGGTGGGGACCGATGT
>CAVRDF010000005.1:0-222997 GCA_963719805.1 uncultured Alphaproteobacteria bacterium | reverse complement strand
TGGTCGCAATACTTCGCCACCAGCACATGTGCCAGCAGACCCGCGCCGGCGCGCCCGCGGCGGATCGGCAGGCTGGGAGCCGGCGCCTGGACAATCCTCTCGCACACCCGACACGACAGCTTCGGACGGACATGGCGGATGACGCGGAACGAGCCGGGCACATAGTCCAGGATCTCGGTGATGTCCTCGCCGAAGGGGCGCAGCGCGCCGCCACAGCCCGGACAGGCACAGGGGGCGGGATGCTCGACGATGTCGCGTGGCAGAGCCTCTGGCAGCGGCCGGCGGGCTGGTTTGCGCGCCGGTATCTCGGCCGGCTCATCAGCGGGATCGTTGGCCGGCGTGATCTCGCCCAGCATCTCGTCGATATCAGCCAGCGTCAGCTCCAGCTGCTCGACCTGATCACGCAGCTTCTCTGATGATCGACCGAACGTCATGCGCTGCAACCGAGCCAGCCGCGACTTCAGTGCCTCGATCTCGAAGCGCTGCTCGATGAGCCCGGCTCTGGCTGCTGCGAGTTCCGCTTCCTGTGCGTGGCGTTGTGCCCTGATCTCCGCCAGCTCCGCAGTCTGCGCCAGCAACATCGCCTTCAGGCCGGCAATATCGTCAGGCAGTGCGGACCCAGCATCACTATCCGGCATGGCCGCAGGATCACTGACGCGTCCGCGTCGCCTCAAGCAAAAACCTGTGCCGTCCGTCGTCCTTCAGCCAACCATCTCTGGCTGCCAGGTGCGCACAGGCATCCGCCAATCGATCCCTTCCGTCAGCATCGACAGCTGCGCCGGTGTCAACGATACCGCGCCTTCCTTCGCCTGCGGCCACACGAATTTGCCGCGCTCCAGCCGCTTGGCGTACAGCACCAGGCCTTGGCCATCCCAGAACAAACTCTTCATCAAATGACCGCGGCGACCGCGAAAAACGAACAGCTGTCCGCTGAACGGATCCAGTGCCAGGTTCTGCTGCACCATCGCAGCAAGACCATCGAACCCGCGTCGCATATCCGTCACCCCGGCTGCCAGCCAGATGCGGACACCAGGCGACGGTGTGATCATCCCCGCAGAGCCGAGATCACCCGGCGCAACGTCACCAGACTCACGCCGTCATCCACTCGCACACGGCTGCCGTCGCCAAGTTCGATCTCGATGCGACCCATAGCAACAGCAACCGCTCGCGTCGGCGATGCAGGTGGCGCCGATATCGCCGGCAACACCGGCCGCTCTGTCTCTACCGGAATGAACATCGGCACCCGCGGTCGCGTCAGCCCGCCCTCGCGAACCTGAGGGCGCCATGTGAATAGAAGACCAGGATATACGCCATGCAGAGCAGCAACCTGCTTCACGCACGCGCCAGGCTCCTCCGTCTCCGCGACAATCCGCAGCTTGTCCTCGACGCTCCAGCGACGACGCCGTTCCCGACCAGTCAGGATCTCAACATGTCCGTTTGACATCGACCTTACAGCGCACCTTAACGCCGACCTTAAGGTCTCACCCCTGACACAACAGCGTCCCAACCAACAGGCGTGTCAGACCGGACGCATACGTTGCCTATCAAGATGCTCTCAATGATCAGCAGCGCTACAGGCCGATCTGAACGATATTGCGCGTGCCTAATGAGGATGATGGCTGGCGCGATCGAACAACGTGATCGCGACGATGCCGGTCGCGAAGGCACTAACTAGCGGGCATCCATCTGCGCTTTTATCCGCCGCACCCGAGCGACAATAACTTGAAACTGCCGTCGGACAGCCTGCCATACCTCGATTGAACGTAGCCGGTCCATCACCGCTTCCCAGTGGCTGTACGCCCGGGCAAAACAGCGAAAGCTCTCCAGTTTCGGCTTGGTGATCTCAATTACTTGCCCGACCAGGGTCACCTTGATGACCTCACCCAAGACGAGGACCGCGCCGGCACTGAGCACGTGGCTCTTCGCCGTCAGGTAGAAGGCCATCGGCTTGACCGGCTCCAGGATGGCCAGCGGCACCAGCACCGGGCGAAGAAGCGAGCGATCCAAGCTAACGAAGGCAGAGGCATTGGGATTGGAGCGCATGCTGGCCATTGCTCGGGACCTACGGCAGAGCAGTGGCAACAATTCAGGCAAATTGACAGATCCCGAGGGTAAAACACCACAGTTGCGAGTGCGGATGCAGACCCTCGGGCTGGCACTCTTCTCAACCCCGTTTGGCAACTACCAAGCGTGTACAACCTGCCGGTTGCTGCGCTCGATGATGATAGGTTGGTTGTTGACGATGCCGTAGCTATAACGCTCGGGTCGCTCGATCTTTACGGTGTTGGGCAGCGGATACACGGTGACACTACTCGGCAACGGCGCGCCGACGCTCGGTGTAAAGTTCGGGTCGCTGTAAGACTGATAGTGCTGGGTGGTCGAATACTGGGTGATGGCCGTCCGCTGGTCTGGTGTCCACTCCGTGGTAGTGGTCGTCGTCGTGGTTTGCGCTGACGCAACTCCGGTCGCGGCCACCAGCGAAGCTGCCGTGACGATTGAGAGCAATGACTTTCTCATCAGATCATCTCCTGAATTTTTAGCCATGATAGCAAATGGGACATGCTGGAGCGCGTTTACAGGAGGTATGTCATCACTCGCTTGAGCGCATACTCCATCAAGCCGGCGTGCACGACGCAGCTCCTTTGGCGGAGATTTTTTGCGCGTGGGAATCTTGGGACCATTGTTCAACCATAACGGGTAGCGCCAGGACCAGGCGCTCGGCGAACGGGTGCGTCACCACTGTCAGCAATTGAACGAAGGGTGCGAGATCCAACCGCTCCGCCGCATTCAATGCCGCTTCCAACAGGTGGTTGCGTGCGAAGTAGGCCGTCGCAGAGCAGACGAGCGGTCACCGTGAAGCGGCCGAGCTCTCCGCTATCCGCCGCAACAGTCGATTGTCTCGCCGGTCGCCGAGCTCAACCGCGGCGACCGCGATGATCCAACGCGCGCAGATGATCCATTTCACATTCGCGGGTGGCGGATTGGCGGCTCATGCCGGCGTCCGCGCTAACAGGCGACTGCAAGCGGGAGACCGAGGGTGCCGGGTCGCATCAGGACCGCAGTCAACGCGCTCGGTCCCCCCGTTTTCACGCCAGCTTCTCCAGCAGCAGATCTCGTTATACGGCGCTATAGTCCAGAGCTGAACTATCGCTTAAAAAGCGTCGATCGCTCGGGTTGCTGCAGCGCTTTTCTCACCGCCGTCGTGTCATAACCATGCTTGATGCACAGGCTCGCCTGCGAATGGCCGCACCTCTTCAATGCGGTTCTGATATGTGAGGGATGCCAATCGTCGGCCAAGTCGTTCTCCCTCCAGCTTCATCAGCGGTTTGATTCTCGGTTGCACAAAAGAGTTAGCTGCGCAAGCAGAGAGACGAACATCCGGCTAAGTTAACCCTTACTTAAGGTGAGGCCGCAAGTGGTGTATGACCGAAGTCCGGCGCTGAATGTTTATGTCCATTGAACCGATCCTCCCGCCGACCTGCCCGATCCAGTTCGCCACCGATGCCTCCACTGGGCTTGAAGGCAAGTTGGGTTCCCTTGTCGTCCGAGGGCCAACCTTGATAGAAGCTACATCTAGTGCGCGAATTGGAATCGTTTTTCCAGCGCGAGCGCGCCGCTTGAGATAGAGAAATTGAGGACGAAGTAGATCGCGGAGAGCAGCAGGAAAACCGTCAGGCTATCGCCTACCGTTTCACGTACCAGCAGCCCCGCCCGCGTCAGTTCCACCAAACCTACGACCGATGCGAAGGATGAGTCCTTAAGAACCGCTACATAAACACCGATCGTCGGCGGGATCAGCACGCGAATTGCCTGCGGGCCAATTACCGTCCATAGCGCCGGCCAAAACCTCAAGCCAACGGCATTCGCCGCGTCCCACTGACCTCGCTCGACGCTACGGAAGGCTGCCCGAACGATTTCGGAAATGAAGGCCGAGGCTTCCAGGATCATGGCAATCACCGCTGCCTGGAAGGGCGAGAACTGGATCCCGATGGAGTAGGACAACCCGTAATAAGCCCCAAAGAACAATAACAGCGGCGGAATGGACCGGAACGCTTCCGTAAAGCATATGCAGACGAGACGCACCGGCGCCGGCCCATACGTCCGGGCGAGGCCAACCAGCATACCAAAGATAAAGCCAGCGATGAGTGCGATGAAACTCAGCTCCACCGTCAGCAGTAGTCCGCTTAGGAAGACACGCCAGTAATCCCAGACCGAGCCTCCGGACGAGAACATGTCTCAACGCTCATGCAATCGCATGCGCCGGTCGAGCGCGGACATGCCGGCCGCTACGACCTGGCACAGTACGATGTAGACGATCGCCGCCACGAGAAACGATTCCATGTATCGGAATGAGTTGTCCCCGCTCGCCATCATCCAGTCCGCCAGATCGGTTGCACCAATAATGGCGGCGATTGAGGAACCCAGCAGCACGCCGATGCAGTGGTTTGCAAACGGCGGAATGATGACACGCCATACTCTCGGGATGACGATGAACGCCTCGATGTGCCAAGCGTGCAGGCCGAGCGACAGGCCAGCCTCCCGCTGCCCGCGTGCGATCGTTGAGTAGCCGGAGCGGATGATTTCCGAACAATAGGCCGCGGCATTAGTCACCAGCGCGAGCAGCGACGCCCACCATGGCGAGAGGTGCAATCCCAACTGGGCCAGCCCAAAATAGAAGACGTAGAGCAGCACTAGAATGGGGATATTGCGAAACAGCTCCACATACCCGCGCGCCAGCCAGACGACCGGCAGGATGCCCGACATCCTGGCCTTTGCGATCGGATAAGCGAGAATGGTACTAGCTGTAACCGCGATTGCTGTTAGTAGGAGCGTCATAGCGATCGCGTGCGGTAGCAATGGGAAATAGACGAAGATCGCCTTCAGATTAAACTGATACACGTGATCCTCGTCTGCGCGGCTTATTTAACCTAGATTGGCGGCAAATCGTAGCCGAACCACTTCTTGAACAGCTTCGCATCCTCCCCGGAGCCGACCACCTGGCGCACGAACGCGTCCACGATTCGGTACCAGTCCCAATCGCCGGCTGGCAGGCCGATGGCAATCTCTTCGTAGGAGTAGTTGCCCGGCAAGTTGCGAAAATGCGCTCCTTCCTTCGCCATGAACGCGGAATCCTGCAAGCTGTCCATGATCTGCGCATCAATCTGGCCAGAGTTCAGTGCAAGGAAGATGTCATTCACCGTGTTGAACCGGACCATCTCAGCGTTCGGCGTGTTGGCCTGGCAGATGATTTCGCCGGTGCCGCCGCGAGGCACGCCCACCTTGTGCTGCGGGTTGTTCAGCGTAGCGACCGTCTGCAATGGACTCGCGTTTTTCACCACATAATTGCTGCCGACAATCACATAGGGCCTGGTGAACGCAATAGCGGTGGAACGCTCGATGGTGTTGGTGAAGTTGGCAACGGTAATGTCGGCCTTGCCAGTCTGCAGTGAGGCGATGCGGCCCGGCGTGTCCACCACGAACCAGTTCGGCTTCACCTTCAGCGCAGCGGCAAACTCGTTGCCGATGTCAATGTCGTAACCCTCCGGCGTGCCGTCCGGCTTGAACGAACTGTAGGGCGGATTGCCGGCAACTGTCGCCATGCGCAAGGCCCCACGGCTCTGAACGTCGCCGAGGATTTTGCTAGCCTGCTGCGCGCGGGCTTCCGTGACTGTGCTCACAAGTGTAGCGGCCGCCGCACCAGCGGCGAGGCCGGCTGCGATGAAGCTGCGCCGGTGACTCATATCTAACGTCCCCCCTGTCGCTTTGCAAAGCAGCATGTCATAAATAGTGGACCGTCCACAAGCGCGCGAGCAAGCTTGCCGTCGCCGGCCGCGACGCCGGGTGTAGCAAAATAAGCCTGCCCTTGAACGGTCTTACAGGATCTTGGTAATTGAAAAAGTCCACGGGTGCGTTGTCCATGGCAACCGAACACAGCGCACCATGCCGAAAGTTGGTTCCGCCATCCTATGAAAGTTTTGTCCAATGAGTTCCGCGGCCCTACTCACCTTTGGCATCGCCTACCTTATAGCTTTGGCGATGCCTGGCCCTGGCGTTATGGCGCTTATCGCGCGCGTATTGGCCTATGGCACGCGCGGCTCGCCCGCTTTCATTGCCGGCACCGTCGCCGGGGGCCTCCTGTGGTTTGCCATCGCAGCTGCCGGCCTAGCTGTGCTGGCCTCGACTTTCGCCGGCATTTTCCTCGCCATCAGGTACGCAGGCGCGGCCTACCTTCTTTACCTCGCGTGGAAGCTTTGGATAGCTCCAGTACGGCCCGTCGAAACTATCATTGAGGCCTCGCCAGATGATGGCGCGCGCCTCTTCCTCGCCGGCTTGGCGGTCAACCTCGGCAATCCCAAAAATGTCATGTTCTTTCTCGCGCTCCTTCCGACTGTCGTGGATCTCGACACTCTAACTCTGCTTGGCTTCACCAAACTGGCTGTCGTAATTGTCGCCATTGCTTCGTCTGTGCTCACGGCTTACGCGATGGCTGCCGGGCGTGCGCGGCGCTTATTTAGCTCACCGCGCGCCGTCCGTCGGATGAACCGGGGGAGTGCTGCAGTTTTGGCGGGAGCCGCGGCTACTATCGCAACGCGTTGACAGAGGCCCTCCCAGTTCCATCCCGCTGTCTGTAACGGTCGGAGCTACGCGTGCAGTCCTGGCCATGCTTTGATGCGGGGTCGGGAACTGATCTGAGCCGGGAAAACTCCCCCAATCTGGAGTAGCGTCCCGCGAAGGCCGCGCCGGCACGGCGACGAGGCGAAGCTGAAGGGGACGATGGATGAAGGGAAATCGGTCCACGGAAGAGCAGATCATCGGCATTCTGCGCGAGCGAGAAGGCGGCTCACGCGACCGTTGAGTTGACGGGAGGAACTGCATCAACGTTTTCCTGTTACCGGACAGCAATTTCAACCGGGGACAGATCTATGCGAACTTTTCTCTTACTCCCGATCCTCCTGGGCCTCGCGGCTTGCGTTCACACCGAAACCGTCAAGGAAAGCGCACCCCCTAGAGCGACCGTGGTCACGCCGGCAGCCCCCAGCGCCACTGTCATACAGACGCCGTAACATAACGAGGATTGCACGAGGCCGTGCAGTTGCTGGCTTAGTAGTTGCCAGATCCGCTCCGGCAGCGCGCCTGGAAGCGCCGCTACCTCCCGTTCTACCGCTCATTATCATCGGGGCACGGCGATACCGCGGGGCCGCGCCCCACCCCGTCAAAACGAAGGGCGCGACTAGCGGTTTAATATATTGCGGTTTAATATATTGAAGTCTTCAGAAGGACCTCAAGTCACAGTGAATTCGCCACTTCATCGGATACGCGCCGAATGGAATTGAGCGCAGCGCGCAGTGTGTCAAACGTTTCCAATTGTCCTTCTTGTCCGATCACGGTTTTGACCCACACCGTAAGTCCGGCGGGCTGATGAATCAGGTAGGTCGGGTCGGCATTAGGCTTCTCAACCACCACGATGCGCCGATATAGCGCTGGGTCATCTGAGCGGCGGTTAACTATATAGGCCGACGCGATATCTATTGCGCGTTTGAGCCAGTCGTTGACTAACAGATGCTCATCTGGTGAAAGTTCGCGGGCTGGGAACGTCAACAGTGTGATGTTGGCAATGGCGGGCATGATCGTGTGCTCCGCTAACGGATCTCGTTCTGGAATTTTCCCTCTGCAACTTCTTTCACGTAGCCTGAGGACCTTCATCGAGCACGGTTACGCGATCGAGACTAGTCCGGAGCACTCATCGCAAGCGGTGGCTTCAGTCCACGTCAGCGCTGGCATGCGATGGTCGAGTTTTGCTATGGGACCATGCTGGGCGCCTGTCTCAGCCTGCCCGTGCGCGCATGATGACGGCAACTGTGGCGATTATGGAAAACAATCCGGAAAGTAGGCGATCTACTTGAGATCATGTCGGCCTATTAATGCCGAACTCGCACCAGAGCGGGCGCCAGGATTTGCGTGTCTGCTATCCAGGCCGCAACCAAGCTGTGCGATCAACGTTCGCCCTATACGAACGAATAGAGGCAATAAATGCCACCACAGCAATCTGATAAGAGCGCCGTCCGAGATGCAAGGCAAAAGTCGAAAGCGGCGGAGAAGGGTGATACCCGAAGTGCCACAGATTTGGCGCGCGCGGGAACCAAGGATTATGACCCTGCCGTTTCAGTCGAGCAGGAAATGTCAGAGGGGTCAGAGGGACGCGGCCTTCCGCGGTGACCATGAAATCGCTGGCTCGTCTCCATGCGGCGTACCGAAAGCGCCGCTTCGACATCTCTATCCTTCAACTTGCGGTCTCGCCTGTCAGTGTGACATCCTCAGCACGCCAGATGAGATTAGCAACGAGTGGCGCGCCCCCTTCTTTGCGCCAGCCCGCCTGACGTTTGGTCCTGCCTAACTCCGCGAGGCGTTCGCGGCGAATGCAATGCAGATGCGACGGGCGTTAGCACAGGGCGACATCCTGCACTGCATCGAGGTTCTCTCAAGGGATGGGGTTGCAATGAATGAGCCACGCCCCCAGCCGCGTGAGTCAACCCGAGTGAGCTCTACGCGGGACGCTATGGAACCCCCGGATAAATCGGCCGTTTACGGCGATCAGCAAGAGGGCAACGATATGGTTCCCCGCCTTTTGAACGCTATCTTCGCATCGGTGTTAATCGCGGTTCCGGTTCTTGCCGACAACCCCACGCCGCAATCAAACGCCACCAACTCGCAAGGCTCTGGGGCCGGCATTCACGGGCAGCCCGGCGGCAAAAATGGTCCGGCGTTATCCGCCGCTGGCACTTCCAGCGATCAGCAAACGAATCCGACGACTGCCCAGCAGGATACGAAGGGCATTCAAGGAATGCCGGGGAGCAAGAGTGGCCCAGCTGTCATGCCTCCGTCAAAAAAACCATAAACAAGGGGGCGATGAGCGCTGCTGCGACTGCGGCTACCTAGAGGACATTATCAAACCGTAGTAAGCGCGTGGCGCGGTAGCAGAGCAGCTTAATGGCCTCATGGGCAAAGAAACGGCGGAATTGGTTCAGAAGGCCGTGGAAGGAGCAGCGGGCAAGTCCACCAGCATTGTCGCCTCCTTCACCGGCATAGTCACGTTGATCATCGCCGCGTCCGGCGTTTTTTGGCGAGATGCAGTCCGCCCTCAATGCAATATGGAAGGCGGAAGCACGCTGTAGCACATTATCGCGCCTGGTCCGGGCCCGCATCGTCAGCCTCGGCCTGGTCGCCGCGCTCGGCTTTCTCCGATTAGTCTCTCTCGTGGTCAGATACGCTCATTTCTGTGTTCGCCGACTATATCGATGCATACCTTCCAGCTGGGGCCGCGGCGTTGCAGTCGGTGCATTTCGTTATGTCCCTTGTTCTCATCTCGCTTTTGTTTGCAGCGATTTACAAGGTGTTACCGGATGCCGATCTATCTTGGCATGACGTGCTGTTCGGCGCAGTTGTCACTGCGCTGCTATTCAACTTCGGGAAATATCTGATCGGCCTATACCTAGCCTACAGCACCCTGGCATCAAGCTACGGCGCGGCTGGCACGCTTATCGTGGTGCTGATGTGGATCTACTACTCCGCCCAGATATTCTTGTTGGGGGCCGAATTCACCAAAATCCACGCGGGACGGCGAGGGAATCCGGCGGCAGCTCGCGCGCTTGGCTGAAAAGCGTTGCCGACGCGCTTGCCGCGCATCGTAGGGCAATCTGAATGAGGACCCGCTCGCTCCGTGAGCGGGTCGGCCACTGAGGTCAGTATGGACCGGTCACTCCATAATAGTCGTTGACTTTGCGGCCATACGTGGGATCGGTCCATCGATCAGGATCGGCCGATGTGTATGACGGTGCGCCTTCTAGGCGCGAGCGATCGATATTGACCACATAACCGCCTTGGCTCTCGTCATAGGTCAGCGATTGCCACGGAAGCGGATGATAGCTATCGCCGATACCGAGAAATCCGCCAAAGCTCATGATGGCGTACGCCGCCTTTCCGGAGCGCTTGTCGATCATTACGTCATAGACACTGCCGAGTTTCTCGCCAGCGGTATTATAGACGGTGGTGCCATTGACCTTGCTGGCGGCAATCAGACTGCCACCAGTTTGGGAGGGATCAAGTTCAGCCATAGCATTCTCCTTAAAATCCCCGCTCCGCCGGATGGATCATGGGGTAGGTTCTCAACGCACGGTTCAGTTCCGGGTTGCGCGCTTCGCTGCCAGCGCATAGTAGGCCGCGGGCGACCTTCCGCGGCCACGAACGCTGCGGTTGCTCGGCGACGGCCTCCCAGTCGAACTCAACCAGATGCCGTTCCCAGATGCTCCGCCAGACGCGAAGCGATTTCGTCACCCCGGTAGATGTCGGCGACAATGTTCTCCAAGGTCTGTTCCTCGTCAGACCTTGCGAATGCCTTCGCGTAGGCTGCCGCCGTTCCAAAACCCGGAAAGACCGTCGTGCGACATGCGCTGGTGCTGTGAAATGATGAGGGTCGTTGGGACCGTCGTCACCAGAATCGTTGTCCACCACGTGGGACTTCGCCTCCCTCACAAGCCCTTCCATCCAGCAGCAATGTTGCTTGCCACACGCGCCGGCCGCATCCGCTCAATGCGCCGCAACCAAAGCCAGCGCAACGCGTTACCAAGTGCCTGTGCCGCGAGGGAGGCGATGTCGTTAATCACCGCTCGTTGAGCGACTATTCAGCTCGCTCCGGCTGCCCTCAACATGAGCTGATGTATCGAGGGCCCTTGTGCATCATTCACATCTGGATCCAGGAACTGGACATGAGCGATTATCCCAAACCGCCATTCGCAAAGCAGCAACAGCCAATGCCGGGCTGCACCGAGAAGATGGATCCAATTCCGGACCATGGAGAGCGGTCCTATAAGGGTTCGGGACGGCTTGCCGGCAAGAGGGCGGTCATCACTGGCGGGGACAGCGGTATTGGACGCGCCGTCGCCATAGCCTACGCGCGCGAGGGTGCGGATATCCTCATTTCCTATTTGAACGAACATTCTGATGCCGACGAAACAAAGCGCTTAGTCGAAGCGGAGGGACGCAAAGCGATCCTCGTCGCCGGAGACATACAAGGGGCCGCGCACTGCCGCGCCATTGTCGATCAGGCGGTCTCGGTGTTGGGCGCTATCGATATTCTCGTTAACAACGCGGCCCATCAGGCAACATTCAAAGATATTCAGGACATCACGGACGAGGAATGGGAGTTAACCTTCCGCGTGAACATTCATGCGATGTTTTATCTGGTTAAGGCAGCTTTGCCACATATGAAGCCTGGCAGTTCGATCATTAATACGGCGTCGATCAATTCCGATTCTCCCAACCCGACGCTCCTGGCATACGCGACGACCAAGGGCGCCATTCAGAATTTCACCGCCGGTTTAGCGCAGCTTTTGGCCTCCGAAGGCATCCGTGCGAATGCCGTCGCACCGGGCCCGATCTGGACACCCTTGATACCCTCGACGATGGCGGAAGATGCAGTTACCAATTTTGGCAAACAAGTTCCGATGGAACGTCCGGGGCAGCCCGCTGAACTTGCTACGGCATTCGTCATGTTGGCTGACCCAATGTCGAGTTATGTGTCCGGCGCCACGATTGCCGTGACGGGAGGCAAGCCGATTTTGTAATTGCAGACGCCGGCGACGCGCGTGTGATGGCGACCTAAGAAGAGCCCCGGCAGGGGTCCGGAAGCACGAGGGGCTGACAAAGTACATGCCGACCGGCGGCACTAGGCCATCGAGTTTGCTGGTCGCCCTTCTGCCGATGCGAATTTTGAGATGTTGCCGGGCCATTGGTCGCCGGAGCTGCGCTAGTTTTTGCGAAGATAGTAAAATGCTCGTTTTGTCCGCTGAACGTGCGCGGATGAATGAATGGCTGAGCATCGGGGCTCACGCCCGTTGGCAGTGGAACGGCGGCTGTGGTCGATGCGTCAAGGCTTTGTGGCCCACAACGCCCGCGTTAGCCCGACGCAATCCGCGTCGTCGGCGCCGCCGAAATCCGGCAGCGGGATCGGGATCTTACGTTCCAGCGAAATCTTCGGGGAGCGGATCTTGCCTTCGATCACCACGGGCGAGTGTAGGTCCAGTGGATCGAAGTCCTTAGTATCGGCAGTGATCTTCGCTCGCAACTCCTGCGTCTTTAGCACCATCTCCCCATCGAAATGCAGCACCGATTTGCGGGTATCCATCAGTGTTTTATCGAACACCACGACGCCGTTCCGAAAAACTAGCCGACCGATCGCACAACTGATCGGGATACGATTGTCGCCGGTAATGAAGAGCACAAGTGCGTTGCCGATCTGCAGCCCGGCAAGGCTGACAATGAGACCACTGATCGATCCGCCGCCCATCGTCACGACGATATCCCCGTTGGCCGTCCCCATTACCTGTGCCAGCGAGCGCCCGCTACCCACCAATGCAATGCGACCCTTGAGCTCGCCATTGGTCGTGTCGAAAAACCGCGAGCCCCGGAAGAACGCCGCCAGACCCACATCCTCGTATTGCAGGTTCGCTCGGGTCGTTGGATTTTGGCCTGAGGCGTCAACCATCAGCGTGCCGCTCACCCTGCCGCCGCCGAATCCCATGTCGAAGGGGCGGACCTGCGCGCGGCCGTTCTCTACCTGAACGCGCCCCGCAATCGACTGCACCGGAAGATACGACGGCGCTACCACGCGTCTTGCATCCAGCGTCACATCCATGTTCATCGCGCGTAGCCGTTCGACTTGCAGGGGCACATCCGGGAAGAGTTCGCCACGCGTTTCCAGTTTCGCCTCCGTCTGCGCCTGCTGCCTGGAGACGTTCACGGTTCTGCCCGGTGTCGCGCCGACCAGCGGCGCGAGATCGGCGAAATAGAGATGCTGTGAGATGAGACGCGCTCTCAGGCGGGACGGCTTCTCGTTCTGGTCAATCGCGACTTCTCCCGCGAGATCGCTGTTACCTGTGTGCCAGGTCATGTCGGTGACGCGCCAGACCCCCGGCTCATTGTGCAGCTTGCCACTGATCCGATATGGCGGCGTGGGCGGGCCGGGTATTCCGAGCAGCGGGAAGATGTCGGAAAGATCCGGACCGGACAGGGAGAGCTCCAAATCGGACCCGGCGTATTGGAAAGGGTCCTGAACTGTGCCCTTTAGGGCGAGCTTGGTCTCACCATACGCCACCTCCAGATCAACTGGGTACGGCCGGTCGGTCTCCCGCAGCATCAAAGCGGAGCCACCAACAAACTGCAGCGTCAGCGGCTCGCCTTCCAGCTTTCCGTTCAGCGAAAGCCGTGCTTCCGGTTGGCCTCCCGCCTCGCCGCTGGCCGTCTGCACTGTGCCGCTAAGGTCCAACTTCCGCTTGAGATCGACATAATCGACGCGACCATCGACGATCTCCAAACGGCCGATCAGCGGTGTCTGGAAGCGGGTGTCAGGCTTCACCTGCTTGACTGCGGTCGCGGCCACCGGGCTTTCGGCGGGGCTCCAGTTCGATTGGTCCTGAGCGTTGCGTTCCAACGAAAGCTCTGGCTTGTGCAGGATGAGGCGCGGCATGACGATGTCGCCGTGCAGCAGAGGCCAGAGCCGGATGTCGAACTCTATCTGGTCGGCCTTGAACATATGGTCGGCCTTGCCCCAATCCGTGTTGGAGATCGCCACATCGGTGATGTGCACGCGGGAGGTCCGACCCCAGTCGATCGAAAGCTTGGCGATCTTTGTCTTACGTCCGGAATATACGCTCGCGCGGTTTTCGATTTGGGCACGCACGTAGTCGGAGGTAACGAAGGCATAGGCCGCCGCCCCGAGCAGTGCGACGAGTACGATCAGAGTGCCTAGCGCCCAGGCAGCGATCTTCAGCAAGCGTCTCACGGTCCGCTGGAAACTCCGCGAACGCAATAAGGTTCCGCGGAGCGCAGGGGCGGTTGTTACGCTATCCACATTTTGCCGTGAGCAGGGAGCTTCGTAACCCGAGAAAACGCGGACACTGCTTCTCTGCTCGCAGCATGCCACACAGTGGAAGGAGCAGGCCAAGAGGTAACTGCGACGGGGCGGACAGTGCAGAAACCTTGCCGTCCTGGCGGCTCCGCTCGGCCGTTCCGTCCGAAAAGTGGTCCGGCGGCGGATTTGGCAGCCGGCAGCCCGGCGCGCCGGGCGGTTTCCCATAGCGGCGGCTTTTTACCGGCCGTCCGAGGTCTGAAATCTACCCCGCGCCTCCGGTCCCAGCAGGGGCACACAACGCGGCCGGATGCGCTGATTGATTTCAGGCCCCGGTGACCAGCCGGGCGGCCCCCACGGGCCGGCTACAGCCCCCGGTGCACCGGATCTGTGGCAGCGGCGCACCGCCATATCACTGCCGTAGACGGCCCTGAAAGTCGCTATTGCAAAGGCACGTTCGCCTCCGCGCCGACGTTCACCAGTCGGTGGCCACAGCACAGCCGGTCAACTCGCGCGGGCTACTAGGATCACGTGCCGCAGTGCAGGAGGAGCTACATTGCTGCCTGCCATATCACGAGAACCGCAGAACAAGGGGTTAGTGCATCGGCACCGCTGGCTTGGTTTGGCATTACGCCGTCCTGGCGGCTAAAGTCAGCGGGTCACGCTTATCAGTATCCCGGGCGTGACGGGTGATACCCTAGGATAACTCACCGGCCCCAAGGGCCGGTTTCTTTTGCCGTCCGAGCTACCGATCGAGCATTGCCAGTTGCAACACCTGCCAGCCAATGGCGGCGAACGACGATGTCAATGCGACCGTGCACAGCCAGATTATGCGCATGGGGCACCTCGTTGGCTTGGAAACGCACGTGATGCGGGAACGTACCAACAGCATCGATACATGCATCCGCGCCGCGGCCTGACGTCAGCTCTTGGATGCGTTCGTAAACATCGTCATGCATGAAATCGATGGTTATGGCGCCCGCAGCCGATGCCATCTGCAGACGCTCAGGTACAGTGTCGATCGCGATAACCCGTTCTGCACCAAGCAGGAACGCACTGCGAATGGAGAATTGAGCCACCGGTCCGCAGCCGAACACCGCAATCGTCTCGCCACCTTTGATGTCGCAGAACTCGGCGCCCATGTAGCCAGTGGGGAAGATGTCCGACAGGAACAGCACTTGTTCATCGCTCAGCCCATCGGGAACCTTGATCGGACCCACATCGGCGTAAGGGACGCGCAAATATTCTGCCTGGCCGCCGGGAAATCCGCCTAAGAGGTGCGAATAGCCGAACAGGCCGGCGGGTGAATGCCCCCAAAGTTTGGCTGCTTTGGCCGCATTCGGGTTGGAACGCTCGCATCCCGAGTAGTAGCCACGCTGGCAGAAGAAGCATTCGCCACAGGCGATGGTGAATGGAACAACGACGCGATCACCTGCCTTGAGCTTGCTGACGCCGCGGCCAACCTCGACCACCTCACCCATTGTCTCGTGCCCCAGCACGTCACCGTGCTCCATGCTGGGAATGACGCCATCGTAAATATGCAGGTCGGAGCCGCAAATTGCGCAACCGGTGACGCGGATGCTGGCGTCACGAGCATCCTGGATCGTTGGATCCGGCACCGACTCGCACCGCATATCACCTTTGCCATGCCAGGTGAGTGCTTTCATGGATTGTACTCCGGATCTACCTGAGGCAAGCAACGCGGCGCGTGCGTACAATGTTCTTTGCTATTGATTTTCTATCGCAAGAGTGACCACCAAACCGGCGAAGGAGCGGAGCGCGCGGGGCGGCGGTGGCCGATCGAGTCATCGCTCAGTGACCGCTGGCGTCGCTGCAGTCATGGCGCGGCGTATGCCTGTGTACGGCGGAAGCCCGAACACCTGCTGCAGGTGCGGTTGTCACGCCAGGATCACCGCCAGTAAACCCTTCCGTCCCGTCGCCAAGCGCGAGCGCGAGATCTTTAGAGCCGCGAAGCAGATCGGCGCTGAGGGCGTCGTCTGGGGCTTCAGCAAACCCAAGATGGCGTTTCGGCGAAACAGGCAACCTTTGAACGTCCCAACACCCAAGGCCGCCCGGCACGCTCAGAATGGATCGGGGCTGCGCCGCCCCACAAGCGGTTACACTTGATCCCTTTGCGCACAACCACGAGATGAGGATCGCCGTCCTGGGCGGTAGCACCGGCTCGACCCCAGGACGGCATCCGACGGGCGACCCGAAAGGGAAGAAGATCAAGTGCCCGCTCACTCGATACATCGTGAGATGTTGCGCTCTCGTTTCGCTCTTTACAACTAATCGCCCCGGAACCATCATTGGGAATTGCGATTGGCCTGGTTCACCCTACTTGCGCCCTTCTACTCTGCCGTGCCTTCGCTGCTTTTATGATTGCATTAGCGCAATCGTGGGCCTCTGTTTCGTTTTAGCTGTCCGCTCCACGCCCATTGCAGGCTGGCGCTCGACGGGTTGACGACCGGCAAAATCCGGCGGAGTTGGCGGCGATGCAGCCCGTAACCACCACTGACCACGCGCGGCCGGCCGTGCCGTTTGCTATCGCAACCGGAGGCATCCTGCTGTTCACCACCGTGGACGCGATCGTGAAGTCGCTGCCGCGTGGCGTGCCCGTCATTGAGGTCGTGGCGATGTGTTTCATCTTCGCCATCCCGGTCGCGCTGGCGGCCGTCTGGCGCGTGGGTGCCGGCTGGCCGACGCTTGCCTCATGGAAGGCGAACATCCCGCGAGGCGTGCTGAGGGTCGGCTCCACGGTGCTGTTCTTCGTCGCGCTGCGCCGGCTGCCCTTCGCCGAGGTGCTCACGCTCAGCTATCTCTCGCCGCTCATCGTGGCACTGATGGCCACGTTGGTTCTAGGCGAGCGGCTGAGCGCTGGCGTGCTGGGCGCAGTGTCGCTAGGGCTTTGCGGCGTGGGCGTGATCGCCTGGAGTTCACTCAGGGATCAGCAGGCCGTCAGCGGCGACCTGATCGGCATCGCCGCGGCGTTGGGCTCGGCGGTGATGTATGCGGTGAACAACGTGATGCTGCGCAGCCAGGCGCAACGCGACAGTGCTACCTCGATTGTGCTGGTCCAGCAAATAGTTCCGGCGCTCGTGACACTGCCGATGGCGGCCGCGACCTGGGCGACGCCGACGATACCAGTATGGTTTGCCTTCGCGCTCGTGGGCGGTGTGAATGTGGGCGGACATTTCCTGCTGACATGGGCGTACCGACGTGCGCAGGCTGGCATTCTGGCGTCGGCCGACTACCTCGCTCTGCCCTATGCCGCAGTCCTCGGTTTCTTCTTTTTCGGCGAAGTGCCGACGCCGGCGGTTTGGACGGGCGCGGTGCTGATCCTTGGCGCCTGCCTGATTGTGACGAGGCTGGGCAAGTAGCGCCTGCCATCGTCCGCGGCCCCTTCGCCAACCAATCCGAAGAAGTAGCGGGTGCCCAACCGATCCAACCGGATGGCCGAAGGCTTCAATCGCTGCACAAAATGTATGCTGTGGTGTAGGCTGACAGCCGATCGTCGCGTAAGCCATTGAGTTGACCAACGGTGTGGCGGAAACATCTTCCGCCGAATTGCATAAACCCGCTTCAGCGGTCCTCCGCAGACGGCGGATTCAGATAGCGGTCCCACTCGTGAACAACGCGCACGTTGCGCCTCGGCACCACCACGTCCTCGGCGTCGCAAGAGACTGCGCCCGGCGACCAAGATCTCATGGCTCGGGTGTGCTCGACATCGCGCCGCGTGGCGGTTGGCAATCTTTCAGCGTCAACGCCATCACGAGGAGCTACAGACTTACTCGGCGCAGGCGGCACTACTTCGGATGGCGGCGGAAATCCATCAGCCCGCGCGAGGGCGTCAGCCTCGCTCATTGTCTCCGACACTCCCCGCAAAAAAGCTTCAATGTCATCGCAAGGATGCGCGGTTCGGGCTTGCGACAATCTCGCTAGTGCGCGTCGTGTGATCGGCGATGAGCCTCGTCGGCGGCAAGCCAAACCTCTCGATCAGCAGACCGCGCCGCTGCCTCTTGCCGAACCTGCTCAACCATTTCCTCGATGGACGGGCGCGGTTCGGGGGGCGGTTCGGGCCTTAGCTTCTCGCGTGTCTCAAGTAGCCCCAGCAGCTCAGCGCGCTCATCGGGCGAAAGTCCCGCGAGTACGGCTTCGATGTCAGCCGTCGATAGCCGCAACATTCCCCAAACCCTTCAGCAGTAGCTCGCGGATGCGGGCGTCTTGCACCTCTGGTGTTGCAGCAGGCGTCATGTCCCGTGTCAGCGTCGCTGCCAGCGCCGGGCGCTCAAAGCGCGCCGCCTTGGCCGCCGCATCCAGGCGCAGTTCCACCGGAAACGACGGATCTTTGTAAACGGATTGCATGAAGCACACGCCGTCGCCTTCAAACGCGTTGGGCACGGCTTCTTTCAACTTCTCGGCCACGACTTGCATCGCCTGTTCCACTGCCGCGGTGCGCTTGTTCTTCGCACCCAATGGCCTGCCAGCACCTTCGCGTCTACCACCACGCATATACGCTATATTAAGATTTTGCTGATTAAGTATCAATACCGATTAGCGGCGGTCATGGCGGGTCATTGAGGGGGCCTCCAATCAGTCTAATCAGTGAAGTCAGTGATCTGCCATTATCCTTAAATCTCTCTCTATGACCCTTCCTAGGTAATCTCGCACAAAGCACACGCGCGAGGGAAGGAGAGGGCTGAATCAGAGATAATGATTTTTCACTGACTTCACTGACTGCACCAACCGGTTGGGGCAGTTATGCGCCTGCTTGACTATCATCCGATGGCCTGTGCCGCCTTGATCTGTTCCCGCACCCCAAGCGCGGCCTTGGCATAGATTGCCTGTCGTTTTCCAGAAATTTTCCAAAGGCCATCGCCAGGAGCGCTTGGGTTGCGGACAGGCACGTAACCGCACTGTTCAAGGCGATAAGGAAACGCGCGGCGGTTCCTTCGATCATCCAGCCAGAGCACAAGGTCACTGTCGGCTGTGTTGGCTCTCAGCTGGATAAGGGTTAGTACATCGGGATTATACCATCCTGCTGATGTTGACTCAGGGAGGGGATTCCCCGACGCGGTGTTGATGTGATTCATAAGTGGCGCACCGAGGAGGTTCGCCATGGGTCAGCCGATCGCGTTGAGGCAGGATTACAGTGCGACGCGGCTGCGTCGGATTTCCCGCGAGAGCGACGATGCGGGCCAGGTTCGACGTCTATTGGCGCTGGCGATGATCTATGAAGGAGGCAGCCGCACAAAGGCGGCCGAAGCTGGCGGGGTCACCCTGCAAGTGGTGCGCGATTGGGTGCTCCGGTTCAACCAGCATGGCCCTGAGGGTCTGATCGACCGCAAAGCCCCTGGTCAGCCATCACGACTGAACGACGAACATCGTGCTGCCCTGGTGGCCATGGTGGAGAACGGTCCGATCCCTGCGGTGCATGAGGTGGTTCGCTGGCGGATCATCGACCTCTGCCAGTGGCTCTGGGAGGAACACGAGATCACAGTGTCGAAGCAGACGCTGAGCCGCGAGCTGCGAGCGATGGGCTATCGCAAGTTGTCGGCTCGCCCACGTCATCACGCCCAGGCGTCGGCGCCGTCGAGGCTTTCAAAAAAACTGGCCAGCGACAGTGGCGACGATCGCGCGCCGGCGTGGCCTCGATGCAGGCGACATAGAGATCTGGTTCGGCGACGAAGCCAGGATCGGCCAGAAGAACAAGATCACCCGTCGCTGGGCGAGGCGTGGCAGCCGTCCATCAGCCCCGTCTGACCAGCGGACTGTATCCACCTACATCTTTGGCGCCATCTGCCCCAAGGAAGGCAAGGCTGTCGGATTGATCCTGCCCTGGTGCAACACCGCGACGATGAACCTGCATCTCGCGGCGATCTCCGCCGATGTGGCTCCAGGGCGACACGCCGTGCTGTTGCTCGACCAGGCCGGTTGGCACCTCTCCCACAAGCTCGTGGTGCCGCACAACATCACCATCGTGCCGCTGCCGCCGAAGTGTCCCGAGCTGAACCCTCAGGAGAACGTCTGGCAGTTCATGCGCGACAACTGGCTGTCCAACCGCGTGTTCGACAGCGGCAATGCTCTGCTCGATCACTGTTGCGACGCTTGGAACAAACTGGAAGCTCAGCCGTGGACCATCATGTCCATCGGCATGCGCAATTGGGCACATCGGTTCTAATCAGTGAGCCTTGGTATTACCCAGCTTTTCGATCGCGTCAGAGAGTTCAGCTTCTTCCGCCGGCCGATTTGCATCGACGATTGACCAGAAGGCAGGTGTCTTCGGGGGAGGTGCTTTGGGGTCGAACCCACTGATATCGAATTGGTGCAGAAACGCGGCGACGTGTTGCAGGCCGCCAGTTTGGTAGTATCTCCACATGTCCTGCCAATAGTCGCCTAGAAAATGAGGGTCCCCCTTCTGGCGCGGGGACCAAGCCACGAAGTGGCGACGATCGTCGGACGATAGGTAGATGCCATCGTTTTTGTGGTTGGTCGTTAGGATGACGCCGCAGCAGTTTGGTATGGCGTATTCACGCAGATGCTTCTCGTCCACCCGCAGAGTGTCGGGCGGCGCCGCGGTGTACGTTTTCAGGTGGTCGTAGAACGCGAAGCGGTCGAAGTCACCAAGGTCGCGGGCTTCGCTGACGCGCAGTATCACCGACTTCAGGAATCCGTTAAAGCGTCCGAGCACCTGTTGAGGCGATACCTCGTGGCAGTTCCATGGACCGACCGCGTATCTGACGGGTTCAAGCGCGGTGTCCTTGCCGATTCCTTGGTCACCACCAAGGACGAGAGCGTGGTTGATTTTGTCCTGCGGTCGCTGGACCCGTTGAGCGAACCACTTCACGATGTGATCGGCGTCGGCGGGGTATATGTACCTGAGATGATCCAGCCATTTCCCCGCCTGTCTCGGGTCGCCATCGCTTCGCTGTTCAGGCGGCCGGTAAAGATTGAACACCCTGATTCCCTGGTGTTCTATCCAGCCGCCTTCGCGAATTAGACGATCCGAGATGATCGTGGGCTGTCCCGGAGCCCAAGTCATTTGCTCGATGGGTTTGTGCCTATCGAGCCAGCAGGTCGGACGAATGACTTTGGGCTTTCCCGTCCTCTCGTCTAGGACCGGCTGACCGTTCGCGTCTAGCAGCGGCACATCTGGGAGCCGCGAGTTGACACTCGACCCCGGCCAATGGGATCCGGTGGGCACGTGAATGTAGCTATGCAGCGGCATGTATGCATAGAAGTCGTCAAATGAGATGCCGTCTTCAGCGGTATAGAGGCTCTGGAAGGAACTCCCCGACATATCACGCGGCCTTCCTAAGCTCAGCCGCGCACCAGTTGACCACGCCTATGATCTCATCTCGTGACAGGCCCTGGGCTGCACCCATGGTAAGCGCCGCCTGTTCGATAGCTTTCTGCGGGATCTTTGCTCGCCGCAGACGGAAGATCATGTCCGCCAGGTCGTGACGTTCCTTGCGTTTGCTAAAGCCGTGCTTGTCGGCCAACTCTCGCAAGCCACGGTCCCGATTGCCACCAAAATCGAGAATGATGATCGCATCAATTGCATCTACTGCGGTCACACCGTCGCACCAGGCCGGCAGATTGTCGCTATGCAGCGGATCGTTGGCATTATGCGAGTAGAACTCGGTCGATGTGGCCGTACCTCTTGATGTCGGCGCCGTACAGAGCCTGAGTCTGAATTGGGATGTCTGAATTTTGCGCCGCTCTTGTCGTATCCGTGCGACAGCAGCACGTCCTCTAGGTCGAAGTGCGGTCGAAGCTTCTCGATTAGCGAGTCGTCCGGATCGAACCCTGCTGAGACTTTGGTTTCCCGGCGCGCAGCGGCCGCGGCATGCGCTGCAGCGGCAATGCCGACTTGCTCCGCTTGACGCTCAGCAAGAAGCGCACCTGCTTGCTCGCGCATCCATGCAGCGTCGATGGCGTTGCCCGCTATGATTTCGGTATGATGCTGGTCGAGCTGATCAACTTCGCCGCTGGGAAGGTAGAAGAGGCTCGCTGCCCCGAATTTGCTGGTATCCAGTACGCCAGCGAGTCCCAGGGACGTGCCAATTATCTCTGGCGCAGGTAAGCTGTGATTGGTCTCCTCCGACAACGGCAGCACGATGCGGTAGCGCGGCGCTTCCGAGCGATGATTGTGTGACGTGTAGACAATAGCGGCCCAACGGGTGTTACGGATGCGCGCCGCAACCTCATTAACCGTAGGTGGAATCTCGCCTGTCTTTTTGTTCGTCTCGCAGTCGAGCGCGACGGCGGTGCGGGCCAGTAGGTTGCACTTGAGGCGCCGCACATGCCGACCGTCGGGCTCCAGTGCGAACCTGGCCGGGATGAAGTTTGGGCCGTCCTTGTCGCCTTCCCTGCGCCACCAGAACACGTCAACGAAATTGCTCCAGTTCGTTCGCTCCGGATCGCCGATTGCAGGTCCGTCCGGCATGCCGGTGGGGAACCAGCAGATCGTCAGCATCGTATCGCCGGCGGTCACTGGTCCACCTTTCTTGCCTTGCGCAATACCAGCGCCAATAGGACGGGGTGTAACCCGAGCGCGACAGCGCGAGCTAGCTCGCTGGCGAGCGACGCGGTCATTGCATTGCCTCGCGGGCCGGTGCCGAGGGATGCATTCCCTCGCGTGGCCAGATAAGCAAAGACCGCGGGCAGGCCAGCAATTCGACCCAGCGCTCTGCGGTGCGTGGCGTGCATTCGACGATGACGCATCTGCCAACGCGCTCGGCCACCGAACACGCCATGCGGTAGTGATCGGCCTCTCCTCCGGAGGCGTGGATCATCGCGGCGCGTGTCCACCGCCGCAGTTCCGGCGCGCACCGCCACTGGTCGGGGTCAGGATCACGGTCTTCGCCGACATCGGCGCCAACCACGATCAGGATCGGCCGGTTGCCGAATTGGGCGATTTCCTTCTTCGGCCAACGCGCTGGGGCCGACGGTATCATGACCAGCGCGCCACGCCCGGCGGCGCTCCAAGCAAATGCAGGCAGATGTGGAAGCTGTGCAGCGGCCGCAAATTGGACAGCGCGCTGCAAGGCAGTGGGGGTGGTTAAAACGGTAGGCATTGCGTCCTCAACGGTTGGACGCGGCTTGTCTGGGCGGTGGCAGGTGTCAATATGTCTGTAGCTCACGGGTATAATGTTGACACCGCCGGCACGACCCCAACCAGCCGCAATCTGGTGAATGAGTTGTGCTAGGCGGCTTCCCCGATATGCATTAACGCAGGCAGTATGCAGATAGCTGTCACGCAGCCTCCCGTCCGGAGGGCAGCGGTCGTCCGTCGATTTACCTTGAACGTAGACATGCAGGGATATCTCCCCACCGTCCGCTCTGGCAATTCCCGCGCCGTCTCTGTAGTAGGATGTGAGTGTCAACTTTCATCTCTACAAGCGAGCCGTCGATCCTGCCAGGCGGACCGGCGGTTCAGGTTGGAGAGGAAAGCAATACGATCAGGACCAACAGCCATAACGGCTCGGCAAGTGCCACGTACTGCGCAATCATGCCGCACCCCGTTCTGCGTCGGCCTCAGATGTGCTGCCGTGTGGTGCCGATAGACGGGAGTGCGCCCATGCCAGGGCGTCACCCCAACGATACAGAGGCGTACGTCCGAAGCTACGAAACGCTGGACCACCGCCCCTCGTGGCCCTGGTGGCAAGCGATGCCTTCGCGACCGGAAAACCCGCTTCCGTCAGCGCAGCAGCAAGGGCATCGCGCCGAAGAAGAGTATCGGGATTATGAGGTATTGCCATCAGTCATCATCCTTTGCTTGTGACTGATGGCATTATTTCGCGCACCGAGGGTGCTGGTCTCGGACGCTATTTGCGCTTTTTGGGGGGGAAAGCGTCCCTCAATCCAGTTTCATTGATGATGTCGCATACTAGTAACCGAGCGCTGATAGTCGCCGCGGGGTTCCTTGGGTTGCGTGCTTCCTGAAGATGCCGCTCCCATGCTGCTGTATCGACCATGTCGCCACACTTCACAGCGTCAGACACCTTTCCCCCTGCCGCCTCCCACATTAGGGCGCAGAACTCTTGGGCTGTCGGGTTACTCTTTCCGAGCGGCGTTCGCCCTATGAGCTTGAAGAATTGCACCGCTGCCACCGCGCATAGGTGTCTGCCACGCACTGCGCCGAGTATGTCGCCGAGCGTGTTGGTGCCAGCGCCAGCAGGGATGCGGTCCCGCATCCACGCCGCATCTGCAGCAAGAGCGGACATGCGTCCGTGTTCGTATCCCATTTTCGCCTCATAGTCGGGTGTCCCTATATCTGGCCTGAAAATCGCCACATAACTTGGCAGCCAATCTATGTCGGGGTCTTGCAAGAGACACGACACCTGCGTTGCAGCGTTGCACAGCTCAGCAAGCTTGGTTCGGACAACTCCGCGTTTGGGAGATGATTCCGCCTCGACCCACGCCTTGCGGATTTCGTCCGCAACCAGCGATAGCGCCATAACTAATTTGTCGCGCTCTTCCGGCTGCTTTGACAGCAGGGCTGCAGCGTTCCGGATTGCTTCCGGTTCGCATGAACCTTTCCTCATGTGCTCGCTTGCCGGAGCGGCACCACTTCCGCCGAACGCGCCTCGCCCATCAGTTCTGCCGTTCGCAGCGCCACCGTATCCGCCGCTGCCAGCAGCACAGCATCCGCAGCGTGAACATATCGGCTGGTTACGGAATGGCCCTTGTGCCCGATCAATGTCCCGATCGTCGGTTCGGAATAGCCGAGGTCGCCGGCCAACGATGCGAAGCTGTGCCGCAGCACGTGGGGCGTCACGTCCGCCGGCACGCTGCCCAATTTCGCTACGCGCAGCCATAGCTTGCGGAAACCGGCCATGTGCCCATCGCCGCGCGTTGGCGGGAATACCAGAGCATCGTTCGCACCGCGACCGAGGTTGCGCAGCACGTCGCATGCGGCGTGGGACAGCGGGCGCATGCTTCGGCCGGTCTTAGTCTCCGGCAGGATCGCCGTGTGGCGTGCCAGGTTAACGTCCCTCCAGCGTAGCGCCAGCGCCTCGCCGCTGCGCCATCCGGTCAGCGCGAGAAACCGAACCGCTGCTACAGCCGCAGGCCACACGCGCTGCGCCTCGGCCTCCAGCAGGGCTTCGCCCAGCGCCGCGTATTCGCCATCCGACAGGCGACGCTCGCGTCTTCCATCAGCGGGACGCTGCACACCCCGCACGGGATTGTCGGCACGCACGCGATGCCGCACCGCATAGCTGAAAATCGCGCCGAGCAACCCCACTGTGCGGCTTGCGGTACCGATGCCACCGCGAACATTGGACATGCCGCGCTTCTTGCTGGTCTTGGCCCGGGCCGCGGTCTTGCCCTCAGCGACCGCGTGCATGAACCGATCCACGTCCTCCTGCGACACCGCTGCCGCCTTCATGCGGCCGATTAGCGGCTTGATGTGGCCTTCGATCATGCCGCGGTCGCCAGCCTGCGTGCGGGGCTTCTTGGTCCGGCCGCCGCGGATCAGAAGTCGGCCGACTTCGACATCGGCAACGTAACGGTCGCACAGTTCGCCGACCGTTAGGGCGTGGCGCGCGGCATGCTTGTCGGCGGCTGGATCGGTGCCCCTGACCACCTCGCCAAGTAACCGCTTGGCTTCTTCACGGGCTGTGTCGGGAGTCCACGGTGCGCCATGCCGCCCGATTGTGTGCCACCGCTGCCGCCCGTCAGTGGTCCGGTACTTGAGGAAGTAGGCGATGGTGTCCCTTTGCCGGCGCGCGCCGAAACCGGGCACCGCGGCATCCCACGCGATTCCGCCTGCCTTTAGCGCCCGCACCTTGCGCAGTCCGATTCGTTCCCGCTCGCCCATCGCGTTGCGCTCTTCGTTTGGTTGCTACGTGGTAGCTAGCAACCACATAGCTACCAGATCGACGCAGACCGTAGCAACCAGGAGCAAATGCGATCAAGCGAAAACTACTGAACTACAGGCGTTTTCCCAAATCCTGTCAAACACGATCAAATGCCAGAAAACCATGGACTTCCCCTTGGTAAGGGGGAGGTCGTCAGTTCAATCCTGACCAGCAGCACCACGCTAGGTGCTTGAGGAACCTGGAAGACCAGGAAAATCAGCGGCTTTTCGTTCCGCTTGCTCCACCTGAGTGCTACACACGGAGCTGTGGAGAAGATGCCGACATACCTGACGCGCGACAAAGACCGCAACTACGGTTTGCGTCGCGGTGGTCCCAACGAACTCGGCCTGATTATTGGCAAACGGGAAATCCGGAAGAGAGGTATGGATTACTGTCGTTTGCGGACGCCAAGCGACGCCGTGCGGCTGAAGTCAAAGCGGTCATTCGACTGGGCGAGCGCGCTATCCCTGACGGCGATCGACGTGGCAATTCAATTCGTTACTCAGAACGACATATGCCGATCATCGCCCATCATGACGCTTGGACCTCCGGCTCTGACGCGGCACATTTGGCCCTCCCTTCGAAGCCCCCAGCAAGCTAAAGACCCACGCAGTGAGGTTGAGCCGCAAGCTCAATATTGCAATTAAGAAGATTAGAACACCACCTACGCCGTGATAAATATAGCCAAGGTTTGCGAGTACATCGCTGGGATCTGCTAAAGGCGGCAGCACCCAGCTAAAGAAGGTCGCCAGATTCCCTTCATGGCTTGCGAGCAACCAACCGGAGATCGGTTGCAGCACCAATAGTACGTATAGCAACAGTTCCAGAGTCACTCGAAGCCCGGGCAGCCATCGAGGCATGAGGCGCTTTCGGGGATGCAAGTCCAAGTAATGGACCGCAAAAGAAAGAATCAGCACGACCAGCGAACTCAGTCCAATCCATTCATGCCAATTCAACAGCCTTTGCTTCGCGGCTGTCGACGCAGTTTCTTCACCAGCTACCGCCAGCATGAACGCGCCAGCCACCAGCCCGATTACCCACCAGAATAAAACCCGCCCGACCCGCCGCTGCATTGGTTGGGATCCCTTGGTGTCGCAACAGGCTGATTCGTAGCGAGGACGCCAGCTGGCCACATTGATCTAGATCACCTGTCGTGGTGCCTGGGAGCAGACTGCTGGAAGGCCCACGGGCGGGACAACAGCAATGAGCGCACGCTCCGGAAGCTCATGTTCAGCTATTGATCTGGATCAAGGCGACTGCGGCCGCTGCGGGCGATGGTGCCCACGGGCCGATCCAAGATCCTTCCGACAGGTCGTGTTTGGATCATCGTATTCCAATGCTGATGACAAGGGGCAGGTTCCCGCCCAAGCAGGTGCACCTTTGCAGGTCATTGCGGATCGTCTTTCGATTGACGCGATTGCTGAAGGCATGCGCGCGCGGCCACGATGAGCGGGCCTCCCGGTCTCATTGATGTCGCGTTGTTCGTTGCCGGCTTCGTAAGCTGGGCGGTCAGCACGCTGGCTGCCGGCGGCGGCAGCGTGCTCATCGTCGCTGCGGTTGCAGTGATTCTGCGCGGCCAGGCAATCGCACCGGTGATAACAATGGCGAGCATGCTTGCCAGTCCGGTACGCATGATCCTGCTGTGGCAATTTATCGACTGGCGCGTTGTTCGCTGGTACCTGCCGGGTGCAACCACCGGCGCGCTGCTCGGCGGCTGGACATTCGCTCATATCAGTACCCAGTGGCTGCAGATCGTGCTGGCGCTATTTCTGATAAGCACGGCCTGGCAGTACCGCATGGGTGTGCGGTCGCGCTCTTTCAGCATGCGGCTGCCGTGGTTTATGCCGGTCTCGTTCGTCTCTGGCCTGACCTCGGCGATCGTCGGAGCGAGCGGACTGCTGGTGAACCCGTTCTATCTCAACTATGGGCTGATGAAGGAGGCGATGCTGGCCACGCGCGCAGCAAACTCCTTCGCTATCCAACTCGTGAAGATCGGTGCCTATGTGATGTTCGGCACGTTGCACTGGCCGCTTGCGCGGCACGGATTGGTGGCCGGAGCCGGTGCGATCACCGCAATCTGGCTGGTCAACCCTTGGCTGCGGCATCTCTCGTCATTCCGTTTTCGTCAGCTCGCCGTGCTCGTCATGTTGTTCGGCGGGCTGCTGATCCTCTGGCAGCAGCGTCAGGTACCTGACGTCCACGTTGGGTGCCGGGTGAAGGGGCTCGTTCCATGCAAATAGACCTCCATGGACTGACGACCGACGAGGCTGCTGCACAGTTTGCGACTGATGGTCCGAATGAACTACCACGCGCAGGGCGTCGTCGCCTGCCGAGGATCCTGCGTGATGTCTTGACCGAGCCGATGTTCGCCCTGCTGCTCGGCTCGGGCATGATCTATCTGGTGTTGGGCGATACATTGGAGGCAGCGCTCCTGCTGGTTTTCGCTTCGCTTTCGGTAGGTATCGCTGTCATCCAGGAAGCGCGGAGTGAGCGAACGCTCGAGGCATTGCGCGATCTGACCAGCCCGCGAGCGCTGGTGATCCGCGATGGTGAGCGCCGGCGTATTGCTGGCCGCGAGGTCGTGCGCGGCGACATCGTGGTGCTGTCAGAAGGCGACCGCGTGCCAGCCGATGGCACGCTACTTGAAGCGCATGAAATGCTCACCGATAAGTCGCTCTTGACAGGTGAATCAGTGCCAGTCCGCAAACGTGCGACCAAAAACGTGAGCGAAGTGTCCGCACAGCCGGGTGGCGATGACTTGCCCCATGTGTTCTCGGGCACACTGATCGTTCGCGGGCAAGGCCTCGCAGAAGTACGCGCAACTGGCCCACAAACCGAGATCGGCCGCATCGGCCAAACTCTTGGCGAAATCGAAACCACGCCCCCGCATCTGACCCGCCAGACGGCACGCATTGTGCGGGTCGCGGCGATCGGCGGTCTGATTTGCTGCCTGCTTGTGGTCGTTCTTTACGGCTTGCTGCGTGGCTCCTGGCTCAATGCGCTACTCGCCGGCATTGCCCTAGGCATGTCGATGCTGCCGGAAGAATTTCCGCTCGTGCTGACCGTCTTCATGGTGATGGGAGCTTGACGTATGTCGCAGGCGCGCGTGCTAACGCGCCGAGCAGCAGCCATCGAGACGCTTGGCGAGGCGACAGTGCTATGCACCGATAAGACGGGTACCCTCACCGAAAATCGCATGACGGTCGTCGCCTTGCGTGCGACTGGAGAAACAGTGGATCCAAGCGGCACGAAAATCTTGGCGCCGGCGTTTCAGCATGTGGCGGCCACGGCTGCGCTGGCCAGTGCGCCCAATGCCTATGATCCCATGGATCGTGCATTTCATGATCTGGCGGACCGTGCGGATGGCACGACGGCCAGCTGGGCGCTCGCACGCGTCTATGGGCTGCAGCCCGATCTATTGGCTGTCACCCAGGTGTGGCAGCCTGCGGGTGGTGGGCCGTATCGGGTCGCCGCCAAGGGAGCACCAGAAGCAATTGCCGATCTCTGCTGCCTCGATGACGCTGCGCGGCAAGCTCTTTCTGCAGATGCCAATCGCCTGGCGGCCTCTGGCATGCGCGTTTTTCGCGGTTGCCGAGGCGACGACAGAAGATTCCCTGCCAGAAACACCGCGCGGTTTTTCCTTTTCGCTGCTTGGCTTGGCGGGGTTAGCCGATCCGCTGCGCTCCTCGGTTCCCGATGCCATCCGTGAATGCCAGGCGGCAGGCATCCGCGTCGTCATGATCACCGGCGACTATCCGGTGACTGCCCGTGCCATTGCGGGCCAGGCAGGCATTCGGAGCGACGCAGTATTGGACGGTCCTTCGATTGAGCTCATGAGCAAGGACGAGCTGGTGGGCGCTGTCGCACGGGTCAGCGTCTTCGCCCGCATCGTGCCAGCGCAGAAGTTGAGGATCGTCTCAGCATTCAAGGCGGACGGTGCTGTGGTCGCAATGACTGGGGACGGGGTGAATGACGCACCATCACTCAAGGCAGCAGATATCGGCATCGCGATGGGCGGGCGTGGCACCGACGTGGCACGCGAGGCGTCGTCGCTGGTGCTGCTCGACGACGATTTCCGATCAATCGTGCGCACTATTCGTCTTGGACGGCGCATCTACGACAATCTGCGCAAGGCAATGGCATACATCATTGCCGTGCATGTGCCGATTGCAGGGCTTGCACTGTTGCCTCTGCTGACTGGCATGCCGCTCATCTTCGGTCCGGTTCACATCGCCTTCTTGGAAATGGTGATTGATCCCGTCTGCTCGATGGTATTCGAGGCAGAGGCGGCAGAAGGCGACATCATGCAACGCCCGCCGCGTGCGGCGATCAACCTGCTCTTTTCGCCGGCTCTTGTCGCCTGGAGCCTTCTGCAGGGGACGATCGCCTTGGTTCTGCTCGCGGCTCTCTATGTGCTTGCTCTCGAACGCGGCCTACCGGAAACGGATGCGCGCTCGCTCACTTTCGTTTCCCTTGTGTTGGTCAATCTCGGTCTTGTGCTGGTCAACCGTTCCTTTGCGACCTCGATTGCGGAACTCGTAGGCAAAGCGAACCGCGCGCTCGTCTGGGTCGCCGCACTCACCCTTGCACTGCTTGCGCTCGTGGTGATGTCTCCTTTTGGCCGCGAACTGTTCCGCTTTGGACCGCTGCATGCAGACGACCTGACGCTTATCGCTATCGTCGTCCTCACCGTCTTTGCTACGCTGGAAGTCCTCAAGCGATTTTGGCGCGCACATCTGGTTGCGTGACCGCGCTCGTCCGCAAGGAGCTGGTGGAGGAAGATATTTCGGATGCTGTGTTGAACTTTGTAAGGCATCAACAAGCGTGGGCTCCTGCGATCGTTTTGCTCTCGCATTTGGAAAGTCGTTCGTCTTCGTCTTGCTGCTATTGCCTGCGACAGCGATCCTACTGGTCGTCGGAGGGCTGTCGAAGCCGCTGACATCGCTTTCTGGCCGATCCGGTGCGCGGCAGCTCTCCGTGCTGCATTTGGCGACTGGTTGTCCTATTGGTTTGATGCCCGCTATAGCTGCGCCGTCGCGCACGTCGGCGAAGATTGCAGCGAGGTGCATGTTCATCATCGCGGTGTTGCACCAGGGCAGGATCAGAGCGACGGCCTTGCCTCGCTTGGGCCAGATGGCGCCGAAAATGTAGGACACTGCGGTGCGCTGGTCGGATGGCGCGGACGGACGGCTGGCACGCCTGGCCCAGCGGCGGGCGATCCTGTTCTTCTGGCGAACTCTGCCCTCGTCGGCAAACCAGACTTCTATGTTGGAGGGATCGAGGCCGCGCTCCTGGCAGCCGCGGCTATTTTTCAGCCCCTTGATCCAGGTCAAGGACAACACGCGATGATCGCATCAGACTGACCGAACCAGCGGCCCTGGAGGCCGCCACCATGGTCACAATCATTCGCCCGCGTCGTTGTCTTGCGAAATTGGCAACAATCGTCAGCGTCGTCGCCGTTGCATTGGTCGCCTCGACCCCGGTGGATGCGCAGAGGACCTGGCATGGCAACAACGGAACCACACACGGCGGTAGCGGGACCCGGCACAGCGAAGGCGACGCCCGGCGCGATGGCGGCTCGGGGGGTTGGCGCGGCGGCGATGGCTGGGGCTCGCACGGCAATAGATGGGGATGGGCCTGGCGCGGCGGAAACAGGGCATGGGGCTGGTCTGGCCCAGGGGTGTATCTGACAGTCCCACCGGTGTATGCGCCGCCGCCTTCTTACCAGCCACCGCCAGCCTACTACCCGCCCTATTATTATACGCTCCCCGCGCCGCCCAGCTACGGCGGTGGCGGCTAGGCAATCCAGCTTCAGATCACCGCGCCGCCGGATGTCGCGAACCCGCGCGATCAGCTAGCATTGCTGATCAATCACGCGGGTGCACAGTTTATGACAGATCCAAGTCCGCGCTCGACGCAACTCATCGACGCCCCGCCAAGGCGACAGCCGCAGCTTCCTGGTCCGTGCGCGATGGTGATCTTCGGCGCCGGCGGCGATTTGACGCATCGCCTGCTGGTGCCTGCCCTGTACAACCTCGCGCATACCAATCTGCTGCCTCAGCACTTCGCCATCATCGGTGTCGATATCGCCGCGCGGAGTGAAGACGACTGGCGCAACAGCCTGCGCGAGAAACTGCAAAGCTTCGTCGGCAACCCGAACAGCGAAAGCCGCATCGACGCGATCGATGAAGCGACCTGGCAGCGCTTGTCTGGTTGCATGTCCTACGTACAGGGCGACTTCAGTCAGCAATCGCTCTACGACAATCTCCGCCTGCATCTGCAAGACGTCGCACGTCAGCACCAGACCGCCGGCAATTGCCTGTTCTATCTGGCGGTATCCGATCAATTCTTCGGTCCAGTGATCGAGCAACTTGGCCACGCCGGTCTGCTCGACGAGGAATTGCGCGACGGCAAGCCGCAGCGCTGGCGGCGCGTGGTGATCGAGAAACCGTTTGGTCACAGCCTGCCATCGGCACGCGAGCTCAACACGCGCATTCGGCGCGCGTTGCGCGAGGAGCAGATTTATCGGATCGACCATTTCCTAGGCAAGGAAACGGTGCAGAACATCATGGCGCTGCGCTTTGCCAATGGGATATTCGAGCCGATCTGGAATCGCGACCGCATCGACCACGTGCAGATCACCGTGGCGGAAACCGTCGGCGTCGAGCATCGTGGCAAGTTCTATGAAGTGACCGGCGCACTGCGCGACATGGTGCCGAACCATGTCTTTCAGTTGCTGGCGATGGTGGCCATGGAGCCGCCCTCCGGGTTCGATGCCAACTCAGTGCGCAACCGCAAGGCCGACGTGTTCGCCGCACTGCATACCTTGCGCGAAGATGATGCGGTGCGCGGCCAGTACGGTCCAGGCGACAACATGCCGGGCTATCGCACTGAACCCGATGTGGCGCCCGGCTCGAATATAGAGACGTTCGTTGCGCTGCGTCTTTCGATCGATAACTGGCGGTGGGCCGGCGTGCCGTTCTATCTGCGGACTGGCAAGCGCATGTCTCGTCGCTATACCGAGATCGCCATACGGTTCAAGCACGCGCCCTACGCGCCATTCGAGGATACGCACGTCGAAACGCTCCCGCCCAACTGGCTCGTGCTGCGCATCCAGCCTGATGAAGGCATCTCGCTGCAGTTCGAGGTGAAGCGCCCCGGACCAGTCGTGGATCTCGCCGCGGTGCAGATGCAGTTCAGCTACCGTGATTGGTTCCCGCGTGAGCCCAATGTCGGCTACGAGACCTTGATCTACGACTGCATGATCGGCGACCAGACCCTGTATCAGCGTGCCGACATGGTGGAAGAGACCTGGCGCGTGGTCCAGCCGGTGCTCGATCTCTGGGCTGCCAAACCCCCCGCGCATTTCCCCAATTATGCGGCCGGCACCGATGGACCACGCGCGGCCGACACGTTGCTGCAGCACGATGGCCGCGCCTGGCGGCCGGTGGGCGGCTGACAAGAACGCCTTGCTGCAGGTGCAGCGCTGCAAGTGGCGACGTCACAGGCAGGGGAGGGAATGACAATGCATACGCCAGCCGATACGCCATCCATTGTGGACATGCAGGTCATCCCGGTGGCCGGTCATGACAGCATGCTGCTGAACCTCGCCGGTGCGCATGGCCCATTCTTCATCCGGATCATCGTGATCCTGAAGGATTCCCGGGATCGCATCGGCATTGCTGAAGTGCCGGGCAGCGAGGCAATCCGTCTGACGCTCGAACGCATCGGCCCGATGGTCATCGGCAGCCGGCTTGGCGACTACAACGCCACGCTCAACCGCGTCCGCCACGCGTTAGGCGGCGTGGGACCGGCGGCACGACAGTCGACCGTGCATCAGGTTACCTCGGAAGCGGAGGCGGCGATCCTGCGACAGCCGCACGAGATCAACCTGCGGATCGACAACGTGATCACGGGAGTCGAAGCAGCGCTGCTCGATCTGCTTGGACAATTCCTGGGCGTTCCTGTTGCGGCGCTGCTTGGCAATGGCAAGCAGCGCGATCGTGTGACCATGCTTGCCTATCTCTTCTACATCGCCGATCGGCGGCGCACTGATTTGCCGTATCACAGCGATCCACAGGCAAAGGATGGTTGGCTGCGTCTGCGTGACGAACCCGCGCTGACGCCCGAGGCGGTGGTGCGCGAAGCGGAGGCCGCGGTCGATCGCTATGGCTTCAGTGACTTCAAGCTGAAGGGCGGCGTGATGCGTGGCGAGGACGAAATCGCCGCGGTCAGCGCGATCAAACGGCGTTTCCCTGAGGGCCGTGTGACACTCGATCCGAATGGCGGCTGGCCGCTGGCGGACGCGATCTCGTTCTGCAAGGGCCGCACGGACGTGCTCGCCTACGCCGAAGATCCATGCGGCCCCGAGAACGGCTATTCCGGCCGCGAGATCATGGCCGAGTTCCGTCGCGCCACCGGAGTGCCGACGGCGACCAACATGGTCGCCACCGACTGGCGCCAGATGGGACATACCGTGCTGTTGCAGGCGGTCGATATTCCGCTCGCTGATCCGCACTTCTGGACCATGCAGGGTTCGGTGCGGGTGGCGCAGATGTGCGACGAGTGGGGCCTGACCTGGGGCTCGCATTCCAACAACCATTTCGACGTGTCGCTGGCGATGTTCACCCACTGTGCCGCGGCCGCACCCGGAAACATCACGGCGATTGACACGCATTGGATCTGGCAGGAAGGCCGCGAACGGCTGACAAAGGAGCCGCTGCAAATCGTCAACGGGGCGGTGGAGCTACCGCAACGCCCAGGTCTCGGTATAGACGTCGATATGGACCAGGTGCTCAAAGCGCACGAGCTGTACAAAAGGCTGCCCAGCGGCGCGCGCGACGATGGGGCGGCAATGCAGTATCTCATCCCGGGCTGGAGTTACGATCCGCGCAAGCCGAGCATGGTGCGCTGAGCACCGCACCCGGTAGTTCCTTCTTTCCCACGCTTGGGACCCGCTTGCCGAGGCTTCCGGCGTGCCAGCACAATCGGGGCTGCGAGAGTTGGGAGAGTTCCACGTGTCGGTTCGCCTGTCAGGCTTTGTAAGGCGCGAATATTGGCTCTTCGCGGTGCTGCTCACATCCGCCGCATTCGTCGTCTACGGCGACGCTTTCACAGCGCGCTTGTCGCAGCCGGTGTACCTGGTGGCGATATTCGCCTGGTTGTTCGTGACCATACTTGGCTCGGCGCTGTCAGTGGTGCGCCATGCCGAGCGACTAGCCATTCGGCTCGGCGAACCCTACGGCACGCTGATCCTGACGCTCTCGGTCACCGTCATCGAGGTCGCGAGCATCACGGCAATCATGCTGCATGGCGAGAACAATCCGACGCTCACGCGCGACACGCTGTTCGCGGTCGTGATGATCATCCTCAATGGCATGGTCGGGCTGTCGCTATTGGTGGGTGGTCTCAGGCACCGCGAGCAGCACTACAATCTACAGGGCGCCAACGCGTATCTCGGCATGATCCTGCCGCTGATCGCCCTCAGCCTGCTGCTGCCCGACTTCACGCAGACGACGCCGGGGCCGACGCTGTCGATTGGACAGAGTGCTTTCATCGCAATCGTGTCTGTCGGCCTCTACGCGACTTTCCTCGCGCTGCAGTCAGGGCGGCACCGGAATTACTTCACGAGCGAAGGCGATCTGCTGGAGGAACCCGAGGACGCGGCGTCCGCAGGCATCCTGCCGCACGTCTTGCTGCTGATCGCCTATATGGTCCCAGTCGTCTATCTCGCTGAGCAACTCGCGCCGCCGGCGGACTACGTGATCGAGACGTTGGGTGCGCCGGCCACTGTGGGCGGCGTCGCCATCGCCGTACTCGTCGCGACGCCCGAAGCCATCGGCGCGGTGCGCGCGGCACTTGCGAACCGCGTGCAGCGGTCCATCAACATCTTCCTTGGCTCGGTGCTGTCAACGATTGGGCTGACGATACCGGCGATGATCGCGATCAGCTACCTCACTGACCATCCGCTGCTTCTGGGCGTCGAACACACTGACGAGTGGTTGCTGATCGTGACGCTCAGCGTCTCTATCGTCACCTTCGCCAGCGGCCGCGCGAACGTCATGCAAGGCTGCGTGCATCTCATCCTGTTCGCCGCGTATATCCTGCTGATGTTCCAAGGGTGAGGGCGCGTGTTGACCCTTCGACGGAACTCGCGACCCACTCAGGCGGGTGATGGCGGCGGGTGGATTTGAACTACCGCCGCAATGGCGGTTCAGGCGGTGATCTTTCGGAAGATTTTGTTGCTGATGATTTCCTTGTAGCGATTGTCGCGCTTGGCCAGAAGTTCGACTATCAGCGCGACATGCGGCGTCTGGATTTGTTCTTCCGTAAACCAATCCAGAATATGCGGGCTCACAGTTGGATTTAGCGTTGGCGAGTCTGCCATCGTCCATCCATAGTCGTCGAAATCCATAAAGCCACCTGGCTTCAGCAACCGGTCAAGAAGCAGGAAAGCCAAGCCATCGATGTCCCAGGTATGGGAACCATCGAGGAAGATATAGTCGTAGATTGGCAAAGGATTACTGGCAATCAGCTTCATCAGCGACCAATTGTACCGAGTTCGCGCGACTTCATCGAACAGCCAAACGCAGACACATTCGTATATCCCGCATCCGCCAGACGTCGCTTGGTTGACTGGACAATGGGATCGTAATCGAAAATATGCAGAAACCCATCGTCAGGTGCAGCTCGGCTAACAGTACGCTGGTATCGCCATGCCAGACCCCCACTTCGGCAATCCCAAACCCTGATGGCAGTCCGCCCGCAAAAACTTGCCGCAGAAACGAATAAGTTGCGCTGCCACCTGACCCAACGCTTACCTTGCGGCTCCCAACTGTCTCGGGGGTGTCCTGCACAAAGATCTGGAGGGCGATCTCTCCGGCAGTGGGCAAATGCGTGCGCTCCGTCGCAGACATAGCGCTTCCCTGTTCCGCTCTTCCATCCGCCATCGGAGACCTCTTTGCGGAAACTGGCGGACAAATCCTAAGGAACCGTTGAACAGCCACGCGCTGCGGTCAGGGCCTGGGGACCCAGCGGCAAGCAGCCGCGCACAACCGGCAAGATCGCCGGCCGCCCGCAGCTTTCGGCGGCACCGGCGCATTGCTGGCTTACAGGTTCGACCTTGGTCGTGGCAGGAGACGGATAAAGGGATGGTAGCGGCGGGCGGATTTGAACCACCGACCAAGGGATTATGATTCCCCTGCTCTACCGCTGAGCTACGCCGCCATCCAGTCCGGAAGGCGCCGGAGATAGTCCTGCCTCCCCCACGGCGTCAACCATCGGCCGGCAGATGAAGCCGCCCCCCAGCACCCGAGACCCGGCATAGAAGACACAGGCTTGCCCTGGCGCGGGCAGCGCCGGCTCATCCAGCAGCACCGTGGTGCCGCAAACCGAAGCCCGCTGCGGCATCTCGCGCGCACGCAGCTTTACCTGGCAGGCCAACGCAGAGACCGGCTCCGGCACCAGCCAGTTCATCTCACGCAGGTGCACCGTCCGCGTTCCGGAACAGCGCGGACCAACCACGACGCGGCGCATCCCCGGCTGCAGCGCAATCACGGCCTGCCGTTCGCCATCGCGCATTGCCGCCATACCCAGGCGCTTGCCCTGTCCCACGGTGTAGCGCGCGATGCCGCTGTGGCGTCCCACGACCTCTCCGTCTCGATCGACAATATCACCGGCCTCCGCCAACTCGGGACGCAGCCGCGTGACGATGTCGGCGTAATGCCCGGACGGAACGAAGCAGATGTCCTGGCTGTCCGCCTTATCGGCGACCGGCAGCCCCAGCCTGCCGGCTTCCGCGCGCACCGACCGTTTGTTCGGCATTGCACCCAAAGGGAACAACGACATCGCCAGTTGCTCGCGCGTGGTTGCGAACAGGAACCAACTCTGGTCGCGCGCATCGTCGGCCGCGCGGTGCAGTTCCGGTCCATCGCGCCCGTCGATCCGCTGCACGTAATGCCCGGTCGCCAGTCGCTCGCAACCGAGCCCTCGCGCCAGCGCCGTCAGATCGGCGAACTTCACCGTCTGATTGCAGCGCACGCACGGTACCGGCGTTTCGCCTGCCGCATAACTATCGGCAAAGTCGCCGATCACCGCTTCGGCAAAACGCTTCTCGGCGTCGATGACATAGTGCGGGATCCCCAAGTGGTCGGCGACGCGCTTCGCGTCATGGATATCCTGACCGGCGCAGCATGCGCCCTTGCGGCCGGTCGCGGCGCCATGGTCGTAGAGCTGCAGCGTGACGCCGACGACGTCGTGGCCGGCTTCATGCAGCAGTCCCGCCACGGTGCTGCTGTCCACCCCGCCGGACATCGCGACGAGGACGCGCATGGCGCTAATCGCTCATCATGTTGCGGGTGCCGGCAGGCAGCGTGACCACCAAACCGTCCAGTGCCTCGGTCATGACAATCTGGCAGCCGAGGCGTGAGGTCTTGGTCAATCCGAACGCCAGGTCCAGCATGTCCTCCTCGTCCTCGGTGGGATCGGCGAGTTTACCGAACCACGCGTTGTCCACGATCACGTGGCAGGTCGAACAGGCCAGCGAGCCCTCGCAGGCGCCTTCGATATCGACACCATGCTGATGGGCGATCTCCAGCACTGACAGGCCGAGCGGCGCGTCAACTTCGCGGCGCGTTCCGTCGCGCTCGATGAACGTCATCTTCGGCATGGTCAGGCCTTGGCGAAATGTTCGATGCCGGGCGCTCGTGCACCGGCATGCGCCGCTGCCAGCGCGGCTGCGGCATAGTCGATATCGGCCTGCGTGGTAAAGCGGCCCATCCCGAACCGCAGCGTGCGGGCCGCCGTTCCATCGTCCAGGCCCAGCGCCCGCAGCACATAGGACGGCTCGATCGAGGCCGACGAGCAGGCCGAACCTGTCGAGACACACAGGTCAGGCACGCGATCCATCAGGTCTGCGGCAGTCGCGGCGGGGAACGTCACATTCAGATTGCCGGCGATGCGCGCGTCCAGGCTGCCATTGATGACAATACCTGGAATCGCTGCGCTCAGCCGCTGCCACAGCCGATCGCGCATCTGGCCGATACGCCTGCTGTCGTCAGCGAACTCAGCGCCGGCCAGCCTGCAGGCCTCTCCCAGCCCAATGATGAGCGGCGTCGGAAGGGTTCCGGACCGCAGTCCGCGTTCCTGCCCGCCGCCTGAAAACAGCGCCGCCAGCCGCACCCTCGGGCGGCGGCGGACGTAAAGCGCGCCAACGCCCTTCGGACCGTACAGCTTGTGGCCACTGATCGACGCCAGATCGACCTTCCAGCCATCCAGATCCAGCGGGATCTTACCGGCCGCCTGGGCGATATCGGTATGCAACAGCGCGCCGGCCTGCTTGGCGATGGCTGCCGCGGCGGGAATATCCTGGATCACGCCTGTCTCATTGTTGACCGCCATGAGACTGACCAGCAGTGTCGGCACCTCGAGCGCCGCGCGCAGCACATCGAGATCCAGCAGCCCATCCGGCCGCACCGGCAGGAACACCGGTTCAAACCCCTCCGCCGCCAGGTCTGCCACCGATTCCAGCACGCATTTGTGCTCGGTCGCGGCGGTAATGACGCGGCGCCGCAGGTTTCCCGACTGCAGGGCGAAGCGGGCGGCGCCTTTGATCGCGATGTTGTTGCTCTCGGTCGCACCCGACGTGAACACGACTTCCTTGGCATCCGCGCCAACAAGCTTCGCGACCTCCGTGCGTGCATCTTCCACCGCGGCTTCCGCTTCTGTCCCCATGACGTGCTCGGCACTATGCGGATTGCCGTAATGCTCCTTGAACCATGGCAACATCACCTCCAGCACGCGCGGGTCGCAGCGTGTGGTCGCCTGGTTGTCCAGGTACACAGGGCGAATAGGGCGTGGTGGCGCGGCGGTCATGGCGCGGAATGTGGGTTCACGCCGCGTGCGGCACCAGCGCTTCGCGCAGGCGGACCGCCATGCGCTGATAGGCGGGAATGAAGGCCGCGACACTTTCTTCCGTCGCGTTCCATGGCAGCGAGACCCGGATCGCCTGACCCGCCAGCCCGCCCAGGCCCATCGCCGCCAGCACGTGGCTCTCGGTCACCTTGCCGGAACTGCATGCTGCACCGGCGCTCACGGCAAATCCCTCCAGGTCGAGCGCCATGACCTGCGCGTCGGCGCGGACACCGGGCAGCGCAAGGCAAGTGGTATTGGAAAGACGCGGCGCGTCATCGCCGCACACGACGGCACCGGAGGCGCGTGCGTCGGCCTCGATGGCGTCCCGCAAGCCTGACAGATCAGCGTCAGGGACGGCGGTTGTCGCTGCCGCCGCGAATCCGGCGATGGGGATCAGGGCAGGGCTGCCGCCACGCCGGCCGCGTTCCTGGCCGCCGCCGGCAATCAACGCTGTGATCGCGGAGCATTCAGGCGCCAGCAACAGCGCTCCAGCGCCTGCTGGTCCCCCCAGCTTATGCGAGGAGATGGCCATGCTGTGAGCACCCAGCGCCGCCAGCCGTAGGTTGGTACGGCCGGCGCCCTGCACCGCATCGACATGCACCAGCGCGCCGTGCCGGCGGCATATACCGGCCGCCTCCACCACCGGCTGGAAAACGCCGGTCTCATTGTTCGCCAGCATCAGGCAAACCAGGGCCGGCGGCCCCACGGCCAGCAAGTCCGCCAGAACGTCCAGGTCCGCGATCCCGCGACGGTCAACCGGCAGTACTATGGCGCCCGGCGCCGCCGCGCGGATGGCGTCATGTTCGACGGCACTGATGATCAGCCGCCGCCCGGCGCGCAGCGCGTGGACCGCGAGCGCGTCGGCTTCCGTGCCGCCCGAGGTGAAGACCACGTGGCTTGGGTGCGCGCCAAATCTCACTGCCAGCGACTCGCGGGCGTCCTCAAGCATTCGGCGGGCGGCGCGCCCCGCCGCGTGTATCGACGAGGGATTGCCGGTGACTTCCATCGCCGCCTGCATCGCGGCGCGCGCCGCGGGCCGCAGCGGTTCGCTGGCGTTGGCGTCCAGATAATGCATGCCTAGTCCGCCGCCAGCGCGATGCCACCACCGGGCACACGGCCCGCGGCCACATCTGCCAGTGTCACGGCACGCAGGAACGCCGTGATGTGCTGTCCCAGCGCCTGCCACAAGTCGTCGGCCTGGCAGCCGCTCCTGCCGGCGCATGGCATCGGTTCATCGACCGCGGCAATGATGTCGGCGATGGCAATCGCCTCCGAACCCCGCGCCAGACGATACCCGCCGCCCGGTCCCCGTGCCGACGCGACAAGTCCGGCGCGACGCAACTTGGCGAATAGCTGCTCCAGATAGGCCTGGCTGAGCTTTTGGCGGGCAGCGATCTCGGCCAGGCAGACCGGGCCGCATTCGCAGCCCAAGGTCTGCCGAGACGCGATATCCAGCATCGCCGTCACCGCATAGCGGCTTCGGGTGGAGAGCTGCATTCGCTACTCCGCCGCTGCCTGCCGCTGCCGCATCTGTTCTTCGGCAATCCGTGCAACGCGCGCCTCCAGCTCGGCGAGTTCGCAATGCATCTGGTCGAGATCGCGCAGCAGCGGGTCCAGGCTGTCGTCGCAAGGGATGCCGTAGGGATCGAAGCCCGGCACCCGATGCTCCCGGGTTGGCAGGCGCTGCACCGGTCTCGCCGGTATACCCACCACGGTGGTGTCGTCTGGGACGTTGTCCAGCACCACGGCATTGGAGCCGACCCGGGCATTGTCCCCGACGGTGATTGGTCCCAGGACCTTGGCTCCGGCGCCGATGATGACGTTGTTGCCTACCGTTGGATGCCGCTTTCCGCTGCTCGTGCGGGCCACGCCCAGGGTCACCTGGTGGTAAAAGTAACAATCGTCGCCCACCTCGGCGGTTTCGCCGATGACCACGCCCATGCCGTGATCGATCACCAGGCGGCGGCCGATCTTGGCGGCCGGGTGAATCTCGATGCCGGTCAGCCAGCGGGCAATGTGCGAGGAAAACCGGCCCAGCAGGCGGAGTTCGCGCGTCCAAAGCCAGTGCGACAGCATGTGCCACATCGCGGCGTGAAGGCCGGGATAGCACAACAGCACCTCCAGCCACGATCGCGCGGCCGGGTCGCGTTCACGGTATGTGCGGATCGTCTCACGCAAGAACATGAAAGCCATGCGACAATTCCGTTATGAAACCTCGACCTCCTACCCTATAGTATGCGGGCCTTGGGACCTGGAGCCCACATCCCGGGGCACGGTCGGTCGGGGGACCGCACGAATAGAAGGAGGAAGCAGACCCTGCGGCGTCAGTGCCGCTCCGCGGAAGGCTAGATTTTCCGACTTGTCAGGTCAAGAATTTGCGCGGAACTGAAATGCAGGGATTGCGTTGCCAGCTTAGTGTTTCACCCGACCGGGCGCGAGGTGGGGAGTTTAGAACGTATTTGGGCGGCCAACGACTGAGACCATAACGGCTCTCGGTCCGATGCTGCCCGGAAATGATAGGAAAGCGGTTTCGGGACGCCATGCCAGAGGTGATGTTTGCCGGGCCTGATGGCCGGCTCGAGGGACGGTACCACCACTCGAAGGAGACCGGTGCGCCGGTCGCGTTGATCCTTCATCCACACCCGCTGCACGGCGGGACGATGAACAATCGGATCACGTATTCGATGTATCAGTCCTTCCAGCGGCTGGGCTGTTCAGTGATGCGGTTCAATTTCCGCGGTGTCGGTCGCAGCCAGGGCCGCTATGACGGCGGTATTGGCGAGATCGGCGACGCCGCGGCGGCGCTCGACTGGATGCAGGCGGTCAATCCAAACCACGGTGGTTTGTGGATCGCCGGCTATTCGTTCGGCGCCTTCATCGGCATGCAGTTGCTGATGCGCCGGCCAGAGATCTCCGGCTGGGTCAGCGTCGCACCACCAGCGAACCACTATGACTTCGGCTTCCTGGCCCCATGCCCATGCGGCGGCCTGATGCTGCATGGCGACGCCGACGAACTGGTGCCCGAGATCTCGGTGCGGAAGCTGGTCGACAAGCTCAATACGCAAAAGGGCGTGAGCGTCGATTATCGCACCTATACCGGGGCAGACCACGTGTTCGCCGAGCACGCCGACCGGGTGGCCGAGGCAATCGAGGATTATTGCGGCAAGTCGATCGCGCGCCGCGCCATGGCGCTCGCCGCAGACTGAAGCCGCGCGCCTAGGGCCGGGTCACAGTCCCTCCGGCCATCGGCCGGGGCGCTCCGGTCGTGCCAGGAAAGCTGATCGGCATATTGGCGAGCGTTCGCGCAGCCATAAAGCCGAAGCACTGCGCCTCCAGCGCGTCGCCGTCCCAACCTAGCGCCTCAACCGGGTCGACGGGCACGCCAAGGGCATCGCGCAAAGCCGCCATGATGGCTGGATTGTGCCGTCCGCCACCGCAGACCACCCAGCGTCTGGCGGGGGCGGGCAGGGGTGCCGCTGCGGCCGCCGCCGCGGTGAACGCCGCCAGCGTCGCGGCCCCGTCGGCCGGAGCGAGCGCTGCAACCCCGCTGGCCTGGACCGACGCGGCAAAATCCAACCGATCGAGCGATTTCGGCGGCGGCCGGCCAAAATACGGATCTGCCAGCAATTGTTGCAGCACGCCGGGGTCCGCGCGTCCGGCCCGCGCCAACGCCCCGTCGCGATCGAATGCGCCGCCGGTGCGCTGCAAGATCCAGTCATCCAGCAGCGCGTTGCCGGGGCCCGTGTCGAACGCGACCAGAGCATCATCCGGGCCGATCCAGGTGACGTTGGCGACGCCACCGATGTTCAAGACCGCCAATGGCTTCGGCTCATCGCGCGCCAGGGCCGCGTGATAAATCGGTGCCAACGGGGCGCCTTGGCCGCCCGCTGCGACGTCGGCAGAGCGGAAGTCGTGCACGACGGGGATGCCGGTCCGCCACGCCAGCTCGGCGGCATCGCCAATCTGCCAGGTCCGGCGGCGATCCGGCTGATGCAGAATCGTTTGGCCGTGGAAGCCTATGACGTCAGCCTCCCGGTCCAACGCTTTCGCCGCGCGGACATGATATTCGGTCAGCCGAGCCTCCGCGCTCTTCAGGCGCCTGTCATCCGCTTCGAGCGTCGGCGCGTGATCGAGGATCCGGCGTAGATCGGTTCGCAGCCGATCATCATAGGGCAGCGTCAGGGTGGGCCCGAACGCCGCGACCCGCTCGCCGTCCGTTTCCAGCCAGGCGGCGTCGACGCCATCGAGCGACGTGCCGCTCATCAGTCCGATCGTTCGCAGCATTTTCCCTCGTTCGCGTCTGTGCTAGCCCACCAGCGCCATGGTCAAAAGCGAATTCCTGCAGGAAGCCACCGAGCGCGGCTTTGTCTTCCAGTGTACCGACATCGAGGCATTGGACGCATCGATGCGCGCCGGCGTGGTCACGGCGTATATCGGCTTCGATTGTACCGCCGACAGCCTGCACATCGGCAGCCTGGTGCAGATCATGATCTTGCGCCTGTTGCAGCGGCACGGCCACAAGCCGCTCGTGCTGATGGGCGGCGGTACCACGCGTATCGGCGATCCTTCCGGCAAGGACGAATCGCGACAACTACTGTCGGACGCGCAGATTGCCGCCAACATGGCCGGCATTCGCCGCTGCTTCGATCCGTTCCTGCGCTTCGGTGACGGACCTTCAGATGCGATCGTCGCCAACAACGACGAGTGGCTCAGCTCGCTTGGCTATATCCCGCTGCTGCGCGACGTCGGCACGCACTTCACCATCAATCGCATGCTGACCTTCGACAGCGTGCGGATGCGGCTGGAGCGCGAGCATCCGATGACGTTTCTCGAATTCAACTACATGATCCTGCAGAGCTACGATTTCCGAGAACTCAACCGGCGCTATGGCTGCACCGTGCAGATCGGCGGCTCCGACCAGTGGGGCAATATCGTCAGCGGGATGGAGCTGACCCGGCGCACCGACAACAAGGCGGTCTTCGGGCTGACAACGCCGCTGATCGCCACGGCGTCGGGCGCCAAGATGGGCAAGACAGCGCAGGGCGCCGTCTGGCTGACGCGCGACAGGTTGTCGCCGTACGATTACTGGCAGTTCTGGCGCAACACCGAAGATGAGGATGTCGGCCGCTTCATGCGGCTGTTCACCGATCTGCCGCTGAGCGAAATCGCGCGGCTGGAGGCACTTGCCGGCGCCGAGATCAACGAGGCGAAGAAGCTGCTGGCGACCGAGGCGACGCGTCTCGCGCATGGAGCGGAAGCGGCGTCAGAGGCGGCCGAGACGGCACGCCGCGCCTTCGAGGAAGGCGAGGCAGCCGACAAGCTTCCCAGTATTGCCGTGCCGCGCAGCGATCTAGCCGCCGGTATTCCGGCCTTCCGGCTGTTCGCGCTGGCCGGTCTGGCCGGCAGCAATGGCGAGGCGAGGCGGCTGATCCGCGGTGGCGGCGCGCGCATCAACGACACGCCGATAAAGGACGAGGGCCACACGGTCACGGTGGCCGACCTGCATGACGAGACGATTAAGCTTTCAGCCGGCCGCAAGCAGCATCGGCTGGTGCGCGCCGCCTAGATCACCTCGATCTCTGCGCCGACCCCCTCGCATTTCCAGGACAACGAGGACTCCGCAGGTTCCCGCCGTGGCTTCGGGCGCGGGCCGCGGAACAGCTCATGCTTGTCGATCAGGCGCACGGCCTGCAGCAACTTGAATTCCACGTCGCCACCGCACTCGCTGCATAGTGGGAATTGCCGGTCGGACACGCAGGTCAGGTTGTGATCGGGCGTGTGGTTCCTGCGATGCGCGGCGCGATAGATACCGGAATAGGGTACGGTGTCGCCGGGCTGAAAGAATTCTTGCTTTTGGTTCCTCTTCTCAACGAACAGCGCGAGACTCACGGCCGACATCTCCCCAACCTCTCCACTGGGGCCATAAGTATCCAATGCGCGGTTACCGTCTGCTTTCACGCCTCGTAAGCGAGCGCCAGGCCGGCGTCCGGCCAGTCCATCGCCACCAACTGACCGGTCCCCGAGAGAGTGATGTAAGCGGTGCGCAGGTCAGGGCCGCCGAAGCAGATGTTGGTCGTGACCGGATCGTGCATCGGGATCTGACGAAGCAGACGGCCATCCGGTGCGATGACACTGATGCAACCGCTGATCAGCGTGGCGACGCAGATGTTGCCCGCCGCGTCGACCGCCAGGCTGTCGAACCGTTGGAAGCCGCCTAGACCGGCAACGATGCGCCCGCCATGCGGCGACGGCCAGCCCTGTTTCTTGACCAGTCCCGGCGCGGTGATATCGAACGCCCAAAGTCGGACGGGCTCCGTCTCCGCCACGTAAAGCACGCTGCCGTCGGGTGACAGGCCAACGCCGTTCGGCGTCACGGCGGGATATGCGACCTCGACGATGTGCGAGCCATCGGCCCGCGCGTAGTAGATCACGCCATTATCGCGGTCACGTGCTCGCGTCTTGCCGAGATCGGTGAAGTAGAAGCCGCCATGCGTGTCGAATACGATGTCGTTCGGGCCGTTCAGCTTATTGCCGCCGCAACGGTCATACAGCACCGTGACCGCGCCGGTGTTGCGGTCGACGCGCTCGATCCTGCCCGAGACGTAATCGGATGACGCCATGGCGGGGCGGAATAGATTTTCCTCCAGCCGCCAGGCGAAGCCGCCGTTGTTGCAGACATAGTAAGCGCCGTCCGGGCCGATCGCGAGGCCGTTCGGCCCCCCGCCGGTGCGGGCGATCACCTGCACGGCGCCATTTGGCAGGACCCGGCTGATGGTCTGCCGTTCGATCTCCACCAGCACGATAGAGCCGTCCTGCATGGCCACGGGCCCTTCGGGGAAACAAAGTCCCGTGGCTATGACGCGCATCCCGCTCATATCTCCGTCTCCCCCGAATTGGCATTGAGCGTAACCGAATGGCCGGCAGGGACAAACGCTTTGCTAGGGATTTGGTGTTCCGATACCGGCATGCCGCCCCCTCTGCCGATACCCTGGGCCAACCAGGTCGATTGGAGCCGGCTCGTGCTGATGGTCGCGGCCGGCGCGTTCGGCGCCGCGGCTGCCATCGCGATCGTCCAGCCAAGCTGGTTCTGGATGCCGCTGGCCGCGGCGGCCATCGTGGCGGTCGCGATCCTCGCTTACAGACACGCCATTCTGTTCTGCGTCATCTGGTTGCTGGTGGCCGGCGCAACGCTCGAAATGACGTTGGCAGACGTCATCGGCCTCAAGGCATTTCAGCCGGCCATCGCCGCAGTGAAGGCGATGCAATTTGCCCTGGCGCTGTTGTGCGTCGTGCGCTTCGGGCCGAGCGCCGATGTGTTCAACCCGTCTTTCGCATTCTTGGCGATCTTCGTCGCCGGCTTCGCGCACGGGCTCTATCCAGCTCTGACGCCGGCGGACAGCTTCCGCTCACTGTTGGGGTCAGTGGCGCCGTTCGCGTTCGCCTTCAGCAGGCTTTCTCCCGAATGGGGCACCGCTATCATCCGGACCACCATTTTTATCCCCCTGATGTCAGTGACCGGCGGCGCCGTCCTCGACGTGGCAGGCATCCGCGACGTCTTCGTTGACAGCGGCGGCGAACGGCTGGCCGGGCTCGGGCATCCGGCATTCCTCGCCAGCTTCTGTCTCGCGGCCATCTATGCCTGCCTCATCGAGCTCTACCGCGAAGGCCGGTCCCGCTGGCTCATGCTGCTGACGGTGAATTTCGTGATCCTGGTGCTGACCGGTGCGCGCGCGCCAATGGCTTACGGCATCGCGGTCACCGGACTGACCTTCACCTTCGTGGATTCTGACGTGTTTGCCCGGCGCTGCCGCATTCTGCCGATGCTGCTGGCCGCCTGCCTGTTGCCATTGCTTGTGGTATTGGCGAATTCGCTCTCCGCGGTGCGGCTGTTCAACGTGCTGACCAGCGAGGCCAGCAATCTGAGTGGCCGTGAGCTGCTGTGGCCGCCGTTCGAGCATGCGGCAGCCGGATCTCCCTGGTTCGGCTGGGGCGTCGGCGCCGGTAACGCGATCATACCGCCCGACAGCCCACTGGCGCTGCAGATCCAAAGTTGGGCGGCGCACAACGAATACCTCCGGATGCTGGTGGAGGGCGGTCAGGTCGGCCGCGGGCTGCTGATCGTGCTGTTCGTGCTTTGGGTCGTGCAGCATACCCGTCATCTGTGCCGCACCGACAAGGCAATCATGCGGCTGGTCTTCCTGGCCTTCGCCGCTCACGCCTATACCGACAACGTGCTGATTTCGACCAGCGCCTGTGTGTTCTTCACGTTCGCAACAGCGGTGTTCGCGCGGGGACGCTTGCGGCGCGAACCAGAGGTGGCGTAGGCACTGGCGCATCGCCGCTGGAGCTGTGCCGATGCGATTGACGCGCGTCACCCTGTTGCTGCTGCCGCTGCTGCTGTGCGCCCAGCTGGCGCACGCTTCAGGGCTCGCCTTCGTCGTGAATTCAAATGCTGCATCGATCAGCCTGATCGATATGTCGAGCGAAAAGGAAATTCGCCGCATCCCATTGTTGCGTGAACCGCATCACCTGGTGCTCAGCCCGGATGGCAAGAGCCTGCTGGTCGGCGATACCGTCGGCAACGAGATGTTCTTCTTCGACCCGAACACCGCGGCGTTGCAGAAGCGGTTGCCGGTGGCGGATCCCTACCAGCTCGGCTTCAGCCCGAATGGAAAGTTCCTGGTGGTGAACGGCCTCGCCCGCAACCAGGTCGATGTCTACGACGCAGCGAGCATGCAGTTGCTGAAGCGGTTTCCGGCCGCGTCGATGCCGAGCCACCTGGCCTATTCGCCGGATTCCTCGCGCGTGTTCATCAGCCTGCAAGGCACCGACAGCCTGGCGGCGATCGATCTGACCAAGATGGCGCCGCTGTGGACAGTGAAAGTCGGCAGCACGCCGGCGGGTGTGTTGTGGCACAATGGCAAAGTGCTGGTCGCCGACATGGGGACTGATTATGTCGCCGTGGTCGATCCGGCGGACGGACATATCACCGACCGCATTCACACCGGGAAGGGCGCGCATAATCTGTTCCTGTCACCCGACGGCAAGATCATCTGGGTGAACAACCGTGTCGGCGGTACGACAACGTCGGTGGATGCCGCGACGCTTGGTCTGATCCGCACATACAAGATTCCCGGCGGCCCGGACGATATCGCCTTCGCACCGGACGGACGCTTGTGGATCACGCGGCGCTGGGCGGAAAAGGTGGCGGTGCTGGATCCGAAGAGCGGCGAGTTCCAGACCATTGACGTGGGCCGGTCGCCGCATGGCCTCTTCCTCAATCCGAACGGGAACGCGACCGCGAGCGTGGCTGCTCGCTAGCAAGATGATGTAACCGCAGATGCACGCTGATGAACGCGGATAAGAAAGCACGGGCATTCAGGTTGCATTTGCGTGCATTTGCGTGCATCCGCGGCTCCATATCTCTTGTCGCCCATGCCTGACCCGTTCGATCTCGCTGCCGGCTGGTTGCAGGGGCATCTGCTGATCCCGCTGCTCTATGCGTTGGGCATGATGCAATGGGAGGACGTGTCTTACGGCTGGGCGCTGTTCGCCGTGTACGGCGCATGCCAGGTGGCGATAACCTTCGCGGTGTGTGTGCCGCTGGAACGCTGGCGCCCGGTCGAGCGCTGGCCGAATGCCCAGGCAGTGTGGGTCGACGTGCTCTACACCGTAATCTCGCGCGTCGGCATCCTGCCGCTGTTCACCTTCGTGCTGTTCTATCGCGCTCAGGTGGCGCTGAACGGTTTCCTCACCGATCATGGCTATGTGCCGCCGATGCTGGAACGCCTCTTCCCGTTCCTGCTCGGGCAGCCGGTACTGACCTTCGTGATGTATGCGATCATCCTCGATTGTGCCGATTACTGGCGCCATCGGCTGTCGCACATGTTCCGCTGGTGGTGGGCACTGCATTCGCTGCATCACGCGCAGCGGCAGATGACGTTCTGGTCGGACGACCGCAATCATATCCTGGATGATCTGATCGCCGCGGTCTGGTTCGGTGTGATCGCGCTGTCGATCGGCGTGCCGCCGCTGCAATTCCCAATCCTGGTGCTGGTGCTGCGATTCCTCGAAAGCCTGTCGCATGCCAACGCGCGGGTGTCGTTCGGCCGGCTGGGCGAACGGCTGCTGATCTCGCCGCGCTTCCATCGCGCGCATCACGGATTGCTCGCGGCGGGCGAGCGAAGCTGCAATTACGGTGCGGTGCTGCCGTGGTGGGACATGCTGTTCGGCACGGCGGATTTCTCCCGGGGCTATGTGGCGACCGGCGATCCCGGTGGCGAGGAGGCGCTGGCGACCGGCTCCTATGTTCAGCAGCAGTGGGCGGGATTCCGGCGGTTGGCGAAGGCCGTCGCGGTGCCGCGAGCCACCGCGCGACATTGAGGATAATCCGTCCGGTGGCTAGTCTTGATCCCGATCAATCACCGGCCAAAAGGTGCATCATGGACGTCCAGACCGTCGGCAAACTGCATCGCCCGCAGGGCATGCCATTCCGCTGCAACAAGATCGGCCACGTCGCACTGTATGTGAAAGACATCGAGCACTCGGCCAAATTCTACACCGAGGTGATGGGCTTCTCGATCTCCGACATCTACCAAGGTGACATGATGCCCGGCGGCGCGGTCTTCCTGCGTTGCAGTGCCGACCATCACGGCGTCGCGCTGTTCAAGCTGCCGGAAGGTGAGAAACAGGCCGGCGGACTGCATCACATGGCATTCGAGGTCTCGAGCCTGGATGAGGTGCTGCGAGCGCGTGATCATCTGCGCAAGCACGGCGTGCCGATTCACTTCGAGGGCCGCCGCCGCGCCGGCGTGCAGATCGCCATCGAGTTCACCGACCCCGATGGCCACAATCTGGAGATCTACTGGGGCATCGACCAGGTGGGCAGCGATGGGCAAGTCCGGCCGCCCGAGCAGTGGAAGGGCGCGAAAAGCCTGGAAGCAGCAATTGCTGACCCGGTCGTCGGTCAGGACACCACGGTGCAGGACCGCTCGCTGCTGCATTCGTAACCAACTGCAGCGTGTTTTGTCCGCGTCAACCTGCGCGTGGTAAGGGCAGGTGATGGGTTATTGGGGCAAGATCATTGGCGGCGTTGCCGGCTTCGCCATGGGTGGACCGGTGGGCGCGGTGTTCGGCGCCGCGCTGGGTCACGCCGCGGATTCCGGCGCGATGCCGGACTTACGCGCTCAGTTCGGCTCGCAGTTTCGCGCCAACCCGGCCCGCATCGCGGCGATGTTCAGCCGCCGCGACCAACTTTTCGCGATCTGCGTCGTCGTGCTCTCGGCCAAACTTGCCAAGTGCGACGGCACGGTAAGGCGTGAGGAAATCGACGCGTTCAAGCGTCAGTTCCGCATCCCGCAGGAAGCCGTGCGCGACATCGGGCGGCTGTTCGACCAGGCGCGGGACAGTTCGGACGGTTTCGAGTCTTATGCCGTGCAGCTTGGTGACGCGTTCAGCGACAATCGCGGCATGCTGGAGGACGTGCTTGTCGCGTTGTTCGTCATCGCGCGGTCCGACGGCGCGCTGAACAAACGGGAGCAGGATTTCCTGCTGCGCACCCATCGCGCTTTTCGCCTCGACCAGGCGGCATGGGATCGCGCGCGCGGCGGTTCGCCACGTCACGCCGCGCCGGACGAGCCGGATGCCTACAGCGTGCTCGGTGTGTCGCAGTCGGCGAGTGCCGAGGAAATCCGCGCGACCTGGCGTAGCCTGATGCGCGAGAACCATCCCGACAGCCTCGCCTCACGGGGCGTACCTGCGGAATTCATTGCCCGCGCCAACGAGAAGGTGGCGCGGATCAATGCCGCCTGGGATCGGATCAAGCGCGAGCGGGGCCTGTGAGCCTGCGCATACGCGACCTGCCGAGTGCAAATTGCGATGACAGGCCAGCGGATACGCCACTCGACATGCTGATCCTGCACTACACCGGTATGCGCAGTGCTCAGGAGGCGATCGATCGGCTGTGCGATCCCGCCGCGCGAGTGTCCTCGCATTACGTTGTTGATGAGGATGGTGCGATCCTGCGTCTGGTTCCTGAGGAGAAGCGCGCCTTCCATGCCGGCGAGTCGCATTGGCGCGGGCATACCGTGCTGAACAATCGGTCCATCGGCATCGAAATCGTCAATCCGGGGCACGAGTGGGGCTATCGGGATTTTCCCGTGCTGCAGCTCGCTGCGGTGTGCGATCTCTGCCTGTCGATCCTGTCGCGTCACCCAATCCCGCAGCGGAATGTGATAGCGCACAGCGATGTGGCACCTGACCGCAAGCAGGACCCAGGCGAGAAGTTCGACTGGCACAGCCTGGCGGAGAATGGCGTCGGTCTGTGGCCTGACCGCGGGCTCGATCCGGCTGAGGGCGATGTCCGGCCGATACTGGCGGCTATCGGCTATCGGGTCGATCTGGATGTCGCGGTCGTGCTGCGCGCATTCCAGCGGCATTGGCATCCAGAAGCTGTCACCGGCGAAGCTGACGCCTCGACGCGCGCGAGACTGCACGCGGTGTACCGCACAGTGTGCGGCGTTTAGCTTCTTACCGGCTTGACGCTGCGGCTTATCCTGCGCATTTGCGGTGATGCCAGACGGCCGGACGGCCGCTGCCGTCGCAAGGCGGTAGAGGAAAGTCCGGGCTCCACGGGAATACGGTGCCGGTTAACGGCCGGCGAGGGTGACCTCAGGGAAAGTGCCACAGAAAACACACCGCCCGCGCAAGCGCCGCAAGGCAGCCCGCGGGTAAGGGCGAAACGGGGCGGCAAGAGCGCACCGCGCCCCTGGCAACAGGGGCGGCAGGGTAAACCCCACCGGGAGCAAGACCGAATAGGGACGGCAGCGCCGCAAGGCGCACAGGCATTCCCGCCTCGTCGTCCGGGTTGGTCGCGTGAGGCGTGCCGCAAGGCACGTCCAAGAGGAATGGTCGTCCCGCACGCAAGTGTGGACAGAACCCGGCTTACAGGCCGTCTGGCATTGTCCTAGACTATCCCCAGAGTTGCCCACAGGAACGAAAGCGGAATCAACGACGATGAACTAACCCCTTGAGCCAGCCGGAAAATTTCCGCGCGACCCATGCGATTGCCTTTGACGGCCATATTTCCCCATGGTATCCCATGCTGTCCCATTCAGATGGCAGGGTGAGGCGTTAAACGGGAAAGGCGACCGGCGGGGGATGGCTCAGTTCCTCGGCACGCATCAGAACAGACTGGACGCCAAAGGCCGCGTATCCGTACCCGCGCCATTCCGTGCCCAGCTTCGATCTTCTGACGAAACCAATGGTACGCATCTCGTGTTGCGTCCGTCGCATCAGCATCAATGTATCGAAGCGTGGCCCAATTCGGCCTTTGAAGAGCTGGCCGGGCCGTTGAACCAACTCGATATCTTCAGTCAGGCTCATGATGATTTAGCTGCATCGCTTTATTCGGATGCATTCGCAGTGGAAGCGGACAAGGAAGGTCGTATCGTTCTGCCGGAACCACTTGTCACTTATGCTGGTCTGACCGAGACCGTCGTGTTCATGGGTCTCGGACGCATCTTCCAAATATGGGAACCTGCGGCCGCGGAACGGCGGCGCAACGAAGCGCGCGAGCGGGCGCGTGTGCATGGCTTCACGCTACCGGCGGGAGCAGCGAAATGACGCACGTGCCGGTCATGCTGACAGAAGTCATGCAACTGCTCGCACCGCGCGCGGGTGGCGGTTATCTCGATGCGACGTTCGGCGGCGGCGGCTACGCGGACGCAATTCTGCAAACCGCGCCATGCACGGTCTGGGCGATTGATCGCGATGCTGATGCAATCGCACGTGGCGCCACGCTGGCGGCGCAATTCCCCGGACGGTTGCATCTCATACACGGGCAGTTCGGCGGCATGTTGGCGCTGTTGGCCGAGCGTGGCGTCACAGCCTTGGACGGCGTTGTGCTGGATCTCGGCGTCTCGTCCTATCAGCTCGATGATCCGGCGCGCGGATTCTCGTTCCGGTCCGACGGGCCCTTGGACATGCGCATGGACCGCAGTGGTCTGACGGCAGCCGATCTGGTGAACACGCTGGCGGAGCGTGAATTGGCCGATGTGCTGTTCACGTTCGGCGAAGAACGCGCCTCACGCCGCATCGCTCGCGCGATTGTCGCGGCGCGCGCCGAGGCGCCGATCGGCACGACTGCCCGGCTCGCCGCGATCATCCGCGGTGTGCTGCCGCCGGACCGCTCCGGCATCGATCCGGCGACGCGTAGTTTCCAGGCGCTGCGTATCCGCGTGAACGATGAACTGGCTGAGATCGAGCGGGCGTTGCAGCAGGCGTCCGAATTGCTGGCGCCTGATGGCCGGCTGATCGTGGTGGCATTCCATTCGCTGGAAGACCGCATCGTGAAGCGCTTCATGAGCGACGCGGCCGGCCGTTCGCCGGCACCGTCGCGTCATGATCCGCGCGGGCTGACGATGCGCATGCCGCCGCGCTTCGAGTTGCTGACGCCACGTGCGCTGCGGCCGCGCGAAACAGAGACCGCTGCCAATCCGCGTGCGCGCAGTGCGCGGTTGCGGGCACTCGCGCGCATCGGGGTGACGTCGTGATCCGCCCGTTCACCTGCATCTGCTTCCTGCTCGCCTGTGGCGCGGGCCTTTACCTCTATCAGTCGAAGCATCGCGTGCAGGTGCTCGATCGCAAGATCGAGGACACGGTGCGTGTGACCGAACAGACGCGGGAACAGATACGCGTGCTGCACGCCGAGTGGACGTTGCTCAACGACCCGCAGCGCTTGCAGGCTCTGGCGGATCAGTTCCTGACGCTGAAGACCGTGACGCCTGGGCAGTTCACCAGCATGGCGGATTTGGACAGCCGGTTGCCGTCGGTGCCGCCGCCGCCAGTCGTGCAGCCGGACGCTGAACCGCAGCCTGCCGCGCCATCGATGCCGGTTGCGGAGGCGATCGAGCCGCCGGAGGTGCCGTCGGCCAAGCCAGTCGCTGTCGCGGTTGCGCCGGCGCGGCCGGTCGATGTGCGCCCGGTCGAACGTAAGCCGCGGCCGGCGCCGGTGATTGCTGAGACACCGCAGCCTCGTCCGATACCGGTGGCCTCGCGGCCAATCGAGACAGTCGCGCTGGCACGTCCGATAGCAGCGCCTGCGCCCGCACCGCCGGCGCCGTATGTCGGTTCGGCGCTTGGCATGGCGCGCGCGGGATCGATCGCATTGCCGCGGCCGATGCCAATCGTCGCGTCCGACCACGGCGGTGGCTAGGCCATGAACGACGCTCCACCGCCCGATTCCGCGCCGCGCGGCACACCCGCGCAGCGGCGTGGCGCGGCGCGCGACGATGCGGTTCCGCGCATGGAAATGGTGCGCGTCACCCAGCCTGACCTGCAGCGTCGCCGTGCGCTGGATACGACACGCAACCGGCTCGCCTATGCCGCCCTCGGCTTCGGTATCCTGTTCGTTGCCGTCGTGGCGAAACTCGCCGACGCAACCATCGTTCAGCCGCTCACGCCGCATCGTCCGGATCGACCGATCGCCGCGCTGCTGGCGGCACCCAAGGAAGTCGACGTCACCACGCTGGCGCAACGCGCCATGATCACCGACCGCAACGGGCAGATCCTCGCGATCTCCTTGCCGACCGTCGCGGTGTTCGCGGACCCGCGGCAAGTCGTCGATCCTGCCGATGCGGCGCACAGATTGAAGCAGGTGCTGCCGCGCATCGACGAAACAGAGGCACGCGAACGGCTGTCGCAGCCGAACCGGCAGTTCGTCTGGCTGGAGCGGCAGATCACACCGCGTGAGCAGCTGAAGATCAACGCGCTCGGCATCCCCGGTATCGATTTCCGGCCGACTGAGGAGCGGCACTATCCGATGGGCCGCATGGCCGCCCAGGTGCTGGGTGGCGTGGATGTCGATGAGCATGGCGTTGCCGGTGTCGAGAAGTATCTCGATAAGCGGCTGTTCAGCGACCGCTCCCCGCTGAAGCTGTCGATCGATGTGCGCGTGCAAGCGGTGGTGCGCGACGAACTGTCACACTCGATGGAGGAATTCCAGGCGATCGGCGGATGCGGCATCGTGATGGACGTGAATACGGGCGAGGTGATCGCGATGGTCAGCCTGCCCGATTACGACGCCAATGTATTCCGCACCACGCCGGCCGACGACAGGTTCAACCGCGCGGTCACCGGCATGTATGAGCCGGGTAGCACGTTCAAGCTGCAAACCGCGTCGATGGCACTGGACAATGGCGTCGCGCATATCTGGGACCAGTTCGACGCGGCGCACGACATCCATATCGGCCGATTCACCATCTCGGATTTCGAGGGCAAACACCGTTGGCTCTATCTGCCGGAAGTGTTGGCCTATTCATCAAATCTCGGTGCCGCTCATATCGGACTGGCTGTCGGCGCGGAACGTCAGCGCGCCTGGCTGAAATCGATGGGGATGTTCAGTCGCGTCGGTATCGAGCTGCCTGAAGCGGGCTTGCCGATTGTCCAGTCGGCAGCGGCATGGAAAGAGATCGTGACGATGACCGTGGCGTTCGGTCACGGCATTTCCGTCTCGCCATTGCACGTTGTGCGCGGTACGGCGGCGGTAGCGACCGGTGTGCTGCGGCGCCCGACAATCCTCGCACTGGACCCTGGCGAGCAGGCGGACGGCGTTCAGGTCGAGCAGCCTGCAACGACGGAGCTTATGCACAAGCTGATGCGCCTGGTGGTCACCGACGGGTTCGGCAAACAGGCGGAGGTCGCCGGTTATTATCCTGGCGGCAAAACCGGCACCGCCGAGAAGGTCGGCAAGCACGGCTACAAGCGCGGCTTCAAGGAGAACTTCAACGTCGCTGCGTTCACCAGCGTTTTCCCGATGAACGCTCCACGTTATGCGGTTTACATGATGCTGGACGAACCGCACGGCACCAAAGCCACCTATGGCTACTCGACTGCTGGTTGGGTGGCGGCCCCCGAAGCCGGTCGTGTGATTGCCCGTGCCGCGCCGATGCTGGGCATGCTGCCCGATACGCAGGGCGCGCCGCAGATCAATGCCGCTCTGTCCATCCCGCTTGAACCCAGCCGTCCGGCCGGCGCCGTTGCGCGTGGACCGGCGAGCGCCGCGGCCGAGGAGGCCGCAGCACGCAGCACCAAGCCGGCACTGACGCTGCCGGCCACGGCACTTCCGCCGGCACGTCCGGTATTGCGCGATCCGAAACGCGAGGCGGCTGTGTTGCAGCCCGTGGCTGCTGTTGCCGCTCCCGTTGCGGCTCGCTGATCTCATGCCTCAGCTTCCAACGTCTTGGCGTGGCGCCGGCGGGCTGAATATTGCCGGCGTAACGGCCGACAGCCGGCGCGTGGCGCCTGGCTATCTGTTCGCTGCCTTGCAAGGCGCACATACCGACGGCCGCACATTTATCGCAGACGCTGTGTCACGCGGCGCTGCTGCGGGTACTGGCGCCCGAGGGAACGGTGTGGCCGCCCGGCGTGCCGCCGCGGCCATTGCTGCTGGACAGCGAACCGCGCCGTCGCCTGGCACAACTTGCCGCAACACTTGCAGGAGCGCAGCCGCGTGTTGTGGTGGCGGTCACCGGCACCAACGGCAAGACCAGTACGGTCGAATTCCTGCGGCAGATCTGGGCCGCGTCGGGCAAGGCGGCGGCGAGCCTGGGAACGCTCGGGCTTGCAGCGCCAGGTTTCGACCCGGGTCCCGGCCTGACCACGCCCGATCCGGTCAGCCTGTCCGAAATCCTGGCGAAGCTGTCGCGCGCCGGCATCCAGCATGCGGCAATGGAGGCCTCATCGCACGGGCTGGATCAGTTCCGCCTGGATGGTGTGCGTCTTGCCGCTGCCGCCTTCACCAACCTGACCCGCGATCACCTCGATTATCACGGATCCGAGCAGGCTTACCGGTTGGCGAAGCTGCGGCTGTTCGCCGAATTGCTGCCCGCGGGCGCACCCGCGGTCGCCAGCAGCGACATGGACGCTGTGTCGCTGAAGGCCTTGCAGGAGATCGCCGGCCGGCGGCATCTCACGCTGCATACCGTTGGCGAGCGCGGCACTTTGCTGCGGCTGTTGGCTACGCGGCCGAGGCCGGACGGCCAGACGCTGCTGGTTGCCGCCGGGCCACACGAACGGGCGATCGAGTTGCCGTTGCCCGGCCGCTTTCAGGCCGACAATGCACTGATCGCCGCCGCATTGGCGATGACACTCGGCGAACGCGACGCCCTCGATCGCCTGGCCGAATTGCATGGCGTGCGCGGCCGTCTGGAATTGGCCGCGCGCCTGTCAAATGGCGCGGCAGTATATGTGGATTACGCACACACGCCTGACGCATTGGAACGCCTGCTCATCGCATTGCGTCCACACACGCATGGCCGCCTGCATGTGGTGTTCGGCGCCGGCGGCGATCGCGATCGTGGCAAGCGTCCGCTGATGGGCGCCGCCGCCGCGCGTTACGCGGACATTGCCATCGTCACCGATGACAACCCGCGCAGCGAGGATCCCGCGGCAATACGCGCGGCAGTGCTTGCTGGCTGCCCGGGCGGCCGCGATGGCGGTGATCGCGAAAGCGCCATCACCGAGGCGCTGCGCGGATTGGCGGCCGGCGATGTGCTCGCTGTCGCCGGAAAAGGCCACGAGCAGGGCCAGACCATCGGCGACACAGTGCTTCCGTTCGATGATGTCAGCGTGGTTCGCCGTCTGGCGGGTACAGCATGACCGCGCTGTGGACCGCGAGCGATCTATTGGAGGCCACCGGCGGCAGCATGAGCTTGCCGTTCTCAGCAAGCGGTGTGTCGATCGATACGCGCAGCCTGCAGCCGAACGATCTGTTCGTCGGGTTGCTCGGCGAAACCGGCGACGGCCACGCATTCGTCACCGCGGCTATCGCCAAAGGCGCTGCGGGCGCGATGGTGCATCGCGACGTGCCGGATGCCGGCCGGTTGCTGCTGGTCGACGACACATTGGCCGGGTTGCATCGCCTCGGCGGCTATGCGCGTCACCGCTTCCATGGCCGGTTGATCGCGGTGACCGGCAGTGTCGGCAAGACCACGACCAAGGAAATGTTGCGGACGATACTGGCGACCTTCGGCAGCACGCATGCGGCGGTGGCGTCATATAACAACCACTGGGGTTTGCCGCTCACCTTGGCGCGGCTGTCGCCGGATGCTGCGTTCTGCGTGGCCGAAATCGGCATGAACCATGCTGGCGAAATCGCGCCGTTGGCACGCCTGGCAAGCCCGCATGTCTCGGTGATCACCGCAATAGAGCCGGCGCATATCGGCTACCTTGGTTCGATCGAGGCGATTGCCGACGAGAAGGCCGAGGTTCTGCGCGCCCTGGAGCCTCACGGTGTCGCGGTGCTCCCCGCCGATTCCCCGCTGTTGCCGCGCCTGCGCGCTGCCGCGGGCATTGCTCGCGTTGTGACCTTCGGCGCGCTGCCCGAGGCCGATGTGCGCCTGACCAATCTGCGACCGGATGCTGACGGCAGTGAGGTGGTGGCGGATATTCGCGGCCACACTGTGCGCTTTCGTCTGAATGCGCCGGGGCGGCACATGGCGATCAACGCGCTCGCCGCAATCGCCGGTGCGATTGAGATCACCGATTGCTCGCCAGAACTGTACGGCCGTATCGCCCGGGCGCTCGAAGATTTCGCCCCTGTCACCGGCCGAGGCGCGCGCCGCCGCATCACGGTGCCGGGCGGCACCGCGTTGCTGCTCGACGAAAGCTACAACGGCAATCCCGCATCGATGCGCGCTGCACTCGCTGTGCTCCGCTTGCAGCCGGCGCGCCGCAGGATCGCGGTGCTGGGCGACATGCTCGAACTCGGCGACGTCGGGCAAGCGGAACATCGTGCCCTGGCAACGGACGTTGCCTCGGCGGCCGATCGGCTGTTCGCTTGCGGTCCGCTTATGAAAGAGTTGTTCGCGGCGCTGCCCGAAGCGGCTCGCGGCGAGCACGTCGAAAATTCAGCGGCCCTCGCGGCAGTGATCCCCGGCATGATCGAACCGGGCGATGCGATTTTGGTGAAGGGCAGCCTCGGTAGCCGCATGAAGCTGGTGGTCAATGCGTTGGAACCGCCGGTCGAGGTCGCCTGATGCTGTACGATCTAGCGCGCCCGCTGGCCAACCAGTTCATCCTGTTCAATCTGTTTCGCTACATCACCTTCCGTTCGGGTGCGGCCTGTCTCACGGCGCTTCTCGTCAGCTTTGTCCTCGGGCCGCCGGTGATCCGCTGGCTCAAATCAGTACAGCGCCACGGTCAGCCGATCCGCGAGGACGGTCCCGAGCGGCATCTGATCGAGAAGAAGGGCACGCCTACCATGGGTGGCGTGCTGATCCTGTTCGCGCTGACCATATCGACGCTGCTCTGGGTCGATCTCCGCAACCTCTATGTCTGGGCGGCACTGTTCGTAACCCTGGCATACGGCGCGCTTGGCTTTGCCGACGACTATCGCAAGCTGTCCCGGCGCAATCACAAGGGCGTCTCGGCACGCGCCAAGCTGATCGCGCAGATGCTGGTCGGATTGGCCGCTGCCATCTGGCTCGTGCTGTTGACGCGCGGACCGCTGGCAACCGCGCTCACCATACCGGTGTTCAAGGAAGTGCTGGTCCCGCTTGGCTACACTTTCCCGATTTTCGCCATGCTGGTGATGCTGGGTGCGTCCAACGCGGTGAACCTGACGGATGGGTTGGATGGCCTGGCGATCGTGCCGACAATTATCTGCGCCGGCGTGTTCGCGCTGATCGCCTATCTGGTCGGCAATCGCATCTTCGCCGACTACCTTCAGCTCAACCCGATCCCCGGCACCAGTGAGCTTGCGGTGTTCTGTTCGGCGCTGATTGGCGCAGGGCTTGGCTTCCTGTGGTTCAACGCGCCGCCGGCAGCAGTGTTCATGGGTGATACCGGCTCGCTTGCGTTGGGTGGCGCGCTGGGAACAGTCGCCGTGGCGACCAAGCATGAAATCGTGCTGTTGATCGTCGGCGGCCTGTTCGTCGTCGAGACCGTCTCCGTCATCGCCCAGGTGTTTTGGTACAAGCGCACCGGACGGCGCATTTTCCTGATGGCGCCGCTGCATCACCACTTCGAAAAAAAGGGTTGGTCGGAGCCCACCATCGTCATTCGCTTCTGGATCATCTCGATGATCCTCGCGCTGGTCGGTCTGGCGACCTTGAAGATCCGATGATGCGGCACCGTCCATTGCCGCGAATTGTGCGGCTCCGCTTCCCTGCGTATTCGCCGTCGGCGGAGTCGCCTTGATGCCTACCCTGTCGCGCGCCGATAACTCCGTGCTGGGCCGCTGGTGGTGGACGGTGGACCGCTGGACGCTCGGCGCCGTCGGCACGCTGATTGGTTTCGGCTACATCATGATGCTCGCGGCCAGCCCCGCGGTCGCCGAACGCATTGGCTCATCGCGCGACGTCTTCATCCTCAAGCAGATCCTTTTTCTCGCCGCCGCCGGTGTGATCGTGGTCGCGGTATCACTGCTGTCGCCGCGCAGCGTTCGCCGGGTGGCGATCGTCGGCTGCATCATGGCGCTGGCGCTGACGGCAGCGACGATGGTTATGGGTGTCGAGATCAAAGGCGCGCGCCGATGGATCGCGCTGCCCGGCATGTCAGTGCAGCCGTCCGAATTCCTCAAACCTTGCTTTGCGATCGTGGCTGCCTGGCTGATCAGCGAGGGCCACCGCACGCCGCGCTTTCCGGGCAAGCTGCTGGCAATTGGCGTCTTCGGTATGATCGCGCTGCTGCTGAAGTCGCAACCGGATATCGGCATGCTTGCGGTGATCACCGCCGTGTTCTTTGCGCAGCTCTATGTCGATGGGCTCAATCTGATCCTCGTCGGTATCGCACTCATGGGATTCGGTGCGGGCGGCGTGGGTGCCTACATGTTCTTCAGCCACGTGCAGAAGCGCGTGCAGACCTTCCTGCATCCCGACACCAACGTACTGGGCAGCGATTATCAGCCGCACACGGCGCTGGAGGCATTCGGCAATGGCGGCCTGCTTGGACGTGGTCCGGGCGAAGGCCGGGTGAAGGACATTCTGCCCGACGCGCACGCCGACTTCGTGTTCGCCGTCGCCGGCGAAGAGTTCGGCATGCTCGTCTGCCTGATCATCATCGGCGTGTTTGCCTTCATCGTGCTGCGCGGCCTGTTGCGCCTGCTCAAGGAGCAGGATCTGTTCATCGTGCTGTCATGCACTGGGCTGATCACCGGCTTTGGCCTGCAGGCGTTCGTCAACATGGCATCGTCACTGCAGCTCATCCCGACCAAGGGGATGACACTGCCGCTGATTTCCTATGGCGGTTCATCGGCCATGGCGATCGCGCTCGGTATGGGGATGCTGCTGGCGCTGACCCGCCGGCGGCATCATGGCGACGTGCCATGAGAGGGCCAGCAGTGTTTCCCGTGGTGATCGCGGCGGGCGGAACCGGCGGGCACTTCTTCCCGGCCGAGGCACTGGCGAACGAACTCCTGGCGCGCGGGCGGCCCGTGGCGCTGATGACGGATGCGCGCTCCGGCGGCCTGAAGAGCCCGACATTCGCCGGGCTGGAGCGTTTCGTCATTAGCGGTGCGGGTATCGCGGGGCGCGGCGTCGCGCGTGCCGGCAAGGCCGTCGTGGGGCTGGCGGCCGGCGTCGTGCAGGCACGCTCGATCCTGACACGGCTGAATGCCGCCGCCGTTGTCGGCTTCGGCGGCTATCCTTGTGTCGCGCCGGTGCTTGCCGCGCGTCTCATGCGGCACCGGCCGGCAGTCATCCTGCACGAACAGAATGCCGTGCTTGGACGCGCCAACCGCTTTCTGGCGCGGCGCGCCGATCTGTTGGCGCTCAGCTTCGCCGGCACAGCTCGCGTGCCGGAGAATGCGGCGACGCTGGTCACCGGCAATCCGGTGCGGCCGGCCATAACGGCCACGACCTATGTGCCGCCCGGCGACACGCTGCGTCTGTTGGTACTCGGTGGCTCGCTCGGCGCGCGCGTGTTCAGCGATGTGGTCCCGCCGGCGTTGGCCCATTTGCCAGCAGAGTTGCGAGCAAAGCTGTTGGTGACACAGCAGTGTCGCGCGGAAGATCTGCTTCGCGTGCGCACGGCGTACGATGCCGTCGGCATCGACGCCGACCTGTCGCCGTTCTTTGCCGATGTCGCCGAGAAGCTGGCCGCCGCGCACTTGGTGCTTGCGCGCGCCGGCGCCTCTACCGTGGCTGAACTGGCCATTGTCGGGCGGCCCGCGATCCTTGTGCCACTGCCCGGCGCGATCGACGACCATCAGTCCGCCAACGCGCGCGCGCTTGCTGAAGCGCGCGGCGCTTCGGTCATCGCGCAACGCGATTTCACGCCCGAGGCGTTGTGCTCGCAACTGACCGCGCTGTTCTCAGCGCCGGAGATGCTTGCCCATGCAGCCGCGGCAGCGCAAAGCATCGCGCGCCCGGATGCCGCCGCTCGGCTGGCCGATGTCGTGGAGGATCTCATGCGCCAGGAGGCACGCACATGAGAGCACTGCCGCTCTCAATCGGCACCATCCACTTTGTCGGCATCGGCGGCATCGGCATGTCGGGCATCGCCGAGGTGCTGCATAACCTCGGCTATTCAGTGCAAGGCAGCGACATCGCTGACTCGCCGAATGTACGCAGACTGCGCGACGCGGGAATACCGGTCGCGGTCGGGCATGACGCTGCCAATCTCGGTTCAGCGCAGGTGGTCGTGGTTTCCACCGCGGTGAAACCCGATAACCCCGAAGTCGCGACAGCACGCGCGCGGCTGATCCCGGTGGTGCGCCGGGCCGAGATGCTGGCCGAATTGATGCGGCTGAAATGGTCGGTCGCAATCGGCGGCACGCATGGCAAGACCACCACAACCAGCATGATCGCGGCGGTGCTGGAAGCCGCGCATCTTGATCCAACCGTGATCAACGGCGGCATCATCAATGCCTATGGGACCAACACGCGGTTGGGCGCCGGCGACTGGATGGTGGTCGAGGCGGACGAAAGCGACGGCAGTTTCTTGCGCCTTCCGGCCGTCATCGCTGTCGTCACCAATATGGACCCCGAGCACCTCGATCACTGGGGCACACCGGAGGCGATGGTCGCTGCCTACGACCAGTTCGTCGCCAATGTGCCGTTCTATGGCTTCGCTGTGCTGTGCATCGATCATCCCGGCGTGCAGCAGATGATCCCACGCCTCTCCGATCGGCGCATCATCACCTACGGGTTCTCGCCGCAGGCCGATGTACGCGCCGACCGGGTGGTGCCGGACAAACTCGGCTCCACGTTCGAGGTTGTCGTCACCAATCGCGCGCGCAACCGGACCCGCAAGCTGGGGCCATATCGCCTTCCCATGCTGGGATCGCACAACGTGCAGAACGCCCTGGCGGCAGTGGCGGTCGGCGTTGAAATGGAAATCGACGATAACACGCTGCGCAGCGCTTTTGCTGGCTTCGGCGGCGTCAAGCGTCGGTTCACCAAGACCGGCGAAACGGGCGGCATCACCATCATCGATGACTATGGCCATCATCCGGTCGAGATCGCCGTCACGCTGAAGGCGGCACGGCAAGCCGGTGCGCGCAACGTGATCGCCGTGGTACAGCCGCATCGCTACAGCCGGCTGGCGTCACTGTTCGACGACTTCTGCACCTGCATGAACGACGCCGGAACCGTTATCGTCGCCGATGTCTATCCGGCCGGCGAAGCTCCGATCCCCGGCGTGACACGTGATGCGCTGGTGGACGGCATGCGCGCGCGCGGCCACCGCAGCGTCGTTCCGTTGCCGTCACCCGCGCGCCTCGCCGAAATGGTGTTTGCGATCGCCAAGCCCGGCGATTTCGTCGTCTGTCTTGGTGCCGGCAACATCACCAACTGGGCAGCAGCACTGCCCGGCGAGTTGGCTGAATTGCAGCAGCGCCGCGTGTCGGGGAGCGCCGCATGACATGATGGCCGCGGCGCGCATTCCTGACCTGATCGAGAGCCTGCCGCCGTTGCGTGGCCGCGTGCAGACAAACGCGCCATTGGCGCCATCTGCCTGGTTCCGCGTCGGCGGTCCGGCCGAGGTGTTGGTGCGCCCCGCGGATGAGGCAGACCTCGCGCAATTCCTTCGCGCATTGCCGCCCGATATGCCGGTGCACGTCATTGGCGCGTGCTCGAACCTGATCATTCGTGATGGCGGATTGCCGGGCGTGGTGATTCGTCTTGCGCGCGGCTTCGGCGCCATCGAAATTGAGGCCGATGGCGTGGTGGCTGGCGCCGCAGCGCTTGATGTCACGGTCGCCGAGCATGCTGCTGCCGCCGGACTGACCGGGCTCGAATTTCTTTCCGGCATTCCTGGCAGCATCGGTGGCGCCGTGGTGATGAATGGCGGCGCCTACGGCGGCGACACCGCTTCTTGCCTCGACTGGGCGGACATCGTCACGCGCACCGGTGAAGCACGCCGTCTCGCCGCTGCTGATCTCGTGTTCGCCTATCGCCATTCGCGTCTGCCGCACGGTGCGGTGGTGGTGCGCGCACGGTTGCGGGCCGAGCGAGGGACGCCTGCGATGATCGCCGCGCGCATGGCGGAGATTCGTGCGGCACGCGAGGCATCGCAGCCGATACGTGCGCGCACCGGTGGCTCCACCTTTCGCAATCCGCCGAATATGAAGGCTTGGGAACTCATCGAGGCAGCCGAATGCCGCGGCCTGCAGCGCGGCGGCGCGCAGGTATCCGAGAAGCACTGCAATTTTCTGATCAATAACGGCGGGGCGACCGCTGCCGATCTGGAAGGTCTCGGCGAGGAAGTGCGCCGCCGCGTTCGCGCGGCCACCGGTGTCACGTTGGAATGGGAAATTCACCGCATCGGCGTGCCGGTCGGCAAACCGGAGGCAGTACCAATGACTCGCGTCGCGGTTTTGTATGGCGGCATCTCGGCGGAGCGCGAAGTTAGCCTGTCCACCGGCATGCAGGTGATCCCTGCTCTGCGTGCGGCCGGTTACGACGTTACGCCGATTGAGGTCGGGGAGGATATCGGCGCGGTGATCGCCGCTTTGGATCCTCGACCCGATGCAGTGTTCAACGCGCTGCATGGACGCTTCGGCGAGGACGGGGCGATCCAGGGCGTGCTCGATTGGCTGGCAATTCCCTATACGCACTCCGGCGTTCGCGCATCGGCCTTGGCGATGGACAAGGTCGCGGCGAAAGCGATCTTCGCGTCTGTCGGTTTGCCAATCGCACGCGGCCACGTCGTGCCGACCGACGAATTGGAAAATGCCGACCCGTTGCCGTTGCCGTACGTGGTGAAGCCGGTCAGCGAAGGCTCCTCCGTCGGCGTAGAAATCATCAAGCATGGCGACAATCGCCGTGCCGAAGTCGCGCGCGCATGGCGCTACGGCCGGGCGGCGCTGGTGGAAGAGTACATCCCCGGCCGCGAACTGACGGTCGCGGTGATGGGAGACCGCGCGTTGGCGGTGACCGAGATCCTCGCCGACGCCGGTGCCTTCTACGACTACGAATCGAAATACGCTGACGGCGGTTCGCGTCACATCATTCCCGCGCACGTGCATCCCGACATGTACGACCGAGCCCTTAATGTCGCGCTCAGCGCGCACCGCGCGCTCGGTTGCCGCGGCGCCACGCGCGCCGACTTCCGCTACGACGACACCTCAGGCGAGCCGGGCCGGCTCGTGCTGCTGGAGATCAATACTCAGCCCGGGCTGACGCCGACATCTCTGCTGCCGGAGCAGGCCGCGCATCACGGCATGGACTTCTCGCAGCTCTGCGCGTGGATGGTGGAGAACGCGACATGCCGCGCATGACCCGCAGCCCACGCAATTCGGTGCAGGATCGTCCCGCGCGGTTGACCCTGCTGCTGCGGCGGCAGAAGCGATTGTTGCGGCCTGCCGGATGGGTTGCATTCGCCGCTATCATTGTGACGCTTGTCGTGCTCGTGGTGCATTCGGCGGCACCGGGCGGCACGCTCGCCACGCTGCGCGAGCGTCTCGGCGGCGCGACCGCGATCGCGGGCCTGCGCATCACCGATGTCGTGATTCAAGGCCGCGCCAATACGCCGGAACCGCTTCTTCGCGCGGCAATCGGTGTCAACAAGGGCGATCCGATCCTCGGTTTCTCGGTCGAGATGGCGAGGCAGCGGATCGAATCCCTGTCATGGGTCGATCAGGCCACTGTCGAGCGGCGTTTGCCCGGAACCGTCGTCGTCTTTCTGAAAGAGCGGCGGCCGTTTGCGATCTGGCAGAACCAGGGCAAGTTCGCGCTGATCGATCGCAATGGCCAGTTGGTGGCCAACCAGAACCTCGCTGAATTCCATCAGCTTCCGCTGGTGGTTGGCGCCGGCGCGCCTGTTGCCGCCGCGACGCTGATCGATGCGTTGACCGATCGCCCCGAACTGCAGAAGCGCGTGGTAGCCGCGGTACGTGTCGGTGAGCGGCGTTGGAACCTGCGGCTCAACAACGGCGCGGACGTGATGCTGCCCGAAGGGCACGAAGTCGAGGCACTCGATCGGCTGATGGATCTCCAGCAGCAACATGCGTTGCTCGATCGGCCGTTGGTGGCGATCGACATGCGGCTCGGCGACCGGCTCGTGCTGCGTCCGCGGCCAGAGGAGAAGAAGCCGACATGAACGACATGTCGCGCCGCGTACTGCCGCCGATCGGCATGGACGAGCCGGTCCGTCCGCGCCACGGCCGCGCCGGACCGTTCGGCGTGCTGGATATCGGCACCACCAAGATCGCCTGCCTGATTGGCCGCACCGAAAGCGATGGCACGCTGCGCGCGCTCGGCTTCGGCTGGCAGAAAGGCCGCGGCGTGCGCGGCGGCGGTATCGTCGATATCGAGGCCGCCGAACAGGCAATCCGCGCCTCCGTTGGCCAGGCCGAGGACATGGCCGATACGCGTCTCCGCTCAGTGATCGTGAACCTGACCTGCGGTCAGCCGGAATCACGGCTGTTCAATGTGCAATGGCCGGTCGGCGGACGCGCGGTGGAGGAACATGACATCCGCCGCGTGGTGAACGAAGGCCGTCTGCGCGCCGTCGCCGATGGCCGCGAGACAATCCACGCCATGCCACTGACCTTCTCCGTGGATCAGACGGATCACGTCGCCGATCCGCGTGGCCTGTTCTGCGAGGAACTGACGGCGCGTCTGCATATCGTCGATGCCGCGTCCACCGCGTTGCGTTCGCTGGGGGCCTGTATCGCGCGTTGCGATCTGGATATCAGCGAACTGGTATCGGCGCCGATGGCGGCAGGCCTTGCGACGCTGGTCGATGACGAACGCGAGCTTGGCGCCACGGTGATCGACATGGGCGGCGGCACCACCGGCATGGCGGTGTTCGCCGAAAGTCAGTTGCTGCACACCGCGCAGCTTCCGGTCGGCGGCGTGCACGTGACCAATGATCTGGCACGCCTGCTGTCCACGCCGGTCGCGCACGCCGAGCGGCTGAAAACATTGTACGGCAACGTGCAGTCGTCGCCGGATGATGAGCGCGAGATGCTGCCGGTGCCGCTGGTCGGTGAGGAAGAGCATCAGATTGCCAAGGTGCCGCGCAGCATGGTGGTGAACATCATCCGCCCGCGGTTGGAAGAAACCTTCGAGATGGTGAAGGAGCGTCTGGACAGCTCCGGACTCACGCGCGCCGCCGGCACGCGCGTTGTGCTGACCGGCGGTGCGTGTCAACTCGCCGGCGCGCGCGAAATGGCCGGACGCATCCTCAATAAGCAGGTTCGGCTCGGCCGTCCGACTGCATTGCGTGGCCTGCCTGACTCCGCATCCGGTCCCGCCTTCGCCACCGCCGCCGGACTGCTTGCATGGGCGTCCGGCGAAGGACGCACGATGCACGACGTGGACCTCGAAGTTGAGCGTCCGACAGGTTTCATCAGGCGCATCGTCAATTTTTTGAAGGATCGTGTCTGATGGGCGATACGAATCGAATCTACTGGCGTAGTTATCCAATCAACGAATCGACCCTATCGGGGGAGAAGCTGCCATGACTCTGAATCTCACCATCCCTCAGACGCCGCATACCGACTTCAGCCCGCGGATTACTGTGATCGGTGTCGGTGGTGGCGGCACCAATGCGGTCGATAACATGATCGCGGCGAATCTCCAGGGCGTGGAGTTCGTTGTTGCCAACACCGACGCGCAGCAACTCATGCACAGCCGCGCCGATCGGCGGATTCAGTTGGGACCGCATATCACGCAGGGGCTCGGCGCGGGTGCCAAGCCGGAAATCGGCAAGGCAGCGGCCGAGGAAGCGGCGGATGAATTGTCGCGGCATCTCGACGGCGCGCACATGGTGTTCATCACCGCCGGCATGGGTGGCGGCACAGGAACCGGCGCGGCACCGGTGATCGCGCGCATGGCGCGAGAGCGCAACATCCTCACCGTCGGCGTGGTGACCAAGCCGTTCGGTTTCGAAGGCGTGCGCCGCTCCCGCTGCGCTGATCAAGGCATCGAGGAACTGCAGCAGCACGTCGATACATTGATCGTGATTCCCAACCAGAACCTCTTCCGCATGGCCAATGAGCGCACGACCTGGAAAGAAGCGTTCAAGATGGCCGACCAGGTGCTCTACATGGGCGTCCGTGGCGTCACCGATCTGATGATGGCGCCTGGCCTTGTGAACCTGGACTTCGCCGATATCCGCACGGTGATGGCGGAGATGGGCAAGGCGATGATGGGCACCGGCGAAGCGGACGGCGAAAACCGCGCCATTCGCGCCGCGGAAGCCGCGATCAGCAATCCGTTGCTGGAAGACACCTCGATGGCAGGTGCGCACGGCCTGCTCATCAACATCACCGGCGGCGACGACTTGACGTTGTTCGAGGTCGATCAGGCGGCGAACCGCATCCGTGAGGAAGTGGATGAGGAAGCCAACATCATCTTCGGTTCAGCGATCGATAAATCATTGTCAGGGCGCATCCGCGTATCAGTCGTCGCGACCGGCATCGATTCTCCGGCGCAGAGCCAGGCCGAGCGGCCACGCCTCGTCGCCGTGAACGGTGGAGCGTTGCCGCTGCCGATACCGCTGCCCATGCATGCATCAGTCGCGATGCCCGCCGGCGCGGGTCTGGCACCAGCGCCGGTTATGGGCGCTCATCCGTTGCGCCATCCCGCGCCGCAACTGACGGCGGTCGCGGCACACGTTATCGATACGTCACCGGTCATCGAGCAAATGGCGGATGCGCAGCCGGTGGCAACTGTCGTCACCTCGGTGCAAAGCGTGACCGCGACGGTGCAGAATGTTGGCCTGACCGGGCAACGCCCGGCAGCGCCGGCAACGTCCCGGTCCAACCTGTTCGCCGCCGAACCGGCACAGGCAGCGCCCGCTCCATCGCCGGCAACGGAACCCGCGCGGCCCAGCTTGTTCAGTACGGTGACCGGCGCGATACGCCGCCGCGTATCGGTCGCCGTTGTGCCGGCCGAAGCGTCTGGGCAGCCTCGCGCCGAGCCAGTCGTCCAGGAGCCTCGGCTGGAGCAGCCGCGGGCATCGGTGCGGCAGACCGCAGGTGAGGAAGTCGGGCTGGATATCCCCGCATTCCTGCGCCGCCAGTCTTCGTAGGTCCCGCCCACGTCTGGTACACCGGCTGTCGCCTGTATTGCGCGGCGCGGCCGGGCCCGTATGCGGGGTCAACGGATCCATCAGGCCTGTTCGACGCCTTTGGACCGAATCCGCTTAGCGCGCGGTTGCCATCGGGGCAGCGATACACGCCCTGTTGATGCGGCAACAAATGCGCGAGAAAATCAATAATATCATTGAGTTGTGAAGAAATACTCAGAAACAATCCTTGACTGGTCATTGCAGCGCAGCACAACTAGCCTTCGAGTCGCCCGAGAGAGACGAGGACGATGGACGGCTTCCCCCGAGATCTCGCCGTAGATGAGGCATCGCACTTTCAGCACACGCTGAAGGCGCCGATCGGCTGCGTCGGCGTCGGCCTGCATTCGGGATGCCGCGTCAGCCTGACCTTTCACCCAGCTCCCGCCGGCCACGGTATCGTCTTCCGGCGCGCCGATCTGGGCATCGATATTGCGGCGCGCTTCAACAGCGTTGTGGATACCAGGCTGGCTACCGTTCTTGGTTCCGGCGAGGTACGCATCAGCACCGTCGAACATGTGATGGCCGCGCTGGCCGGCTGTTCTATCGACAATGTGCTGGTCGAGCTCGACGGACCGGAGCCGCCGATATTGGACGGGTCGGCCGCGCCGTACGTTTTCTTGCTTGATTGTGCCGGCCGGGTTGCCCAGGACGCGCCGCGGCAGCCAATCGTCATTGGTCGCCCGATCCGGGTGAGCGAAGGTGAGGCGTTTGCTGAACTGCGTCCTGCATCCCCCGGATCGACCGGATTGGACATGGCGCTTTCGATCGATTTCGCCGCCGCCGCCATCGGGCGGCAGGCACTGTCGCTGCGGCTGACGCCGGCAAGCTTCCGCCAGGAACTGGCGCGTGCCCGCACGTTCGCCCTGGCTGAGGAGATTGAGCAGCTACGCGCCGCCGGCCTCGCGCGTGGCGGCAGCCTGGAGAATGCCGTGGTGGTGGACCAGGCCCGGGTATTGAATTCCGCCGGACTGCGCATGCCGGATGAGTTCGCGCGGCACAAGCTGCTGGATGCGGTGGGCGATCTGGCGCTGGCCGGCGCGCCCCTGGTCGGCCGGTTCGTGGCGCACCGCTCTGGCCATGCGCTGAACAACCGGCTGCTGCGGGCGCTGTTCGCCGAGAAGTCGTCATGGCGGCAGGCTTCGCCCGCACTTCTTTCGGCAGCGGCTGCCTGATCTGGTCCGGCGGCCGCTTCGCAGCGCGGCGTCGCATGGTATAATCCGCCGGATGACACAGATTCCCTCGATCCGCGGTTTGGTCCTTGGGCTGGTTACAGTGTTGCCGCTGCTGGCAGGCTGCGGCGGCGGTTCGAAGGATGACAGCGGCGGCAGCACAACGACCAGCGCATCAGTCGCTCCGGTCGAGGACCTGTACAACAACGGCGTCGATGCTCTGAACGACAGACGTTTCGCCACTGCTACCGATCAGTTCAATGCGGTTGAGCAGAACTATCCGTATTCAAGCTGGGCAGTGAACGCCCAGCTGATGCAAGGCTACACCGACTACCTGCAGAACAAATACACCGACGCTATCGGCACGCTGAACAGGTTCATCCAGCTGCATCCGGCGCATCGCGATGTGGCCTATGCCTACTACCTGCGCGCGCTTTGCTATTATGAGCAGATCGCCGATATCCAGCGCGATCAGCGTGGCACCGAAGAAGCGATGAACTCTTTGCAGGAAGTGGTGAACCGCTTCCCGGACAGCGCCTATGCGCGCGATGCCCGGCTGAAGATCGACCTCTGCCGTGACCACCTGGCAGGCAAGGAAATGGAGATCGGCCGCTGGTATGAAGGCCAGCATTTGTACACCGCCGCGATCGGCCGCTTCCAGCGCGTGGTGGACGATTACCAGACCACCAACCATGTGCCCGAGGCGCTGCATCGGCTGACCGAGATTTACCTGTTGCTCGGCCTGCGCAATCAAGCTCGCCAGAGCGCTTCAGTGCTGGGCTACAACTACCCCGGCAGCTCCTGGTACGAGGACAGCTACAACGATCTGTTCGACGCGCATTTGGTGAACCAGCCCGGGCCGCAGGCGCCAGCCCCCGACCGCGGCTTCTTCTCGCGCGCCTGGCACTCGATCTTCTGAGCCGTCGCGGCAACAGGGCAGCCGCATGCTAACGGCCCTTTCGATCCGCGATGTTGTGTTGATCGAGCGGCTGGACCTGTCGTTCGGCAGTGGGCTGACTGTGCTGACTGGCGAAACCGGAGCCGGCAAATCCATCCTGCTGGATAGCTTTGGCCTGGCGCTCGGTGCGCGCGCCGATGCAGGCCTGCTGCGCGCCGGCGCCGAGCAGGCGAGTGTGTCGGCCGGCTTTGCGCCACCGAGGGGGCATCCGGTCGCCGCCATGCTGGCCGAACAGGGAATTGAATCGGATGATGAGGTCGTGCTGCGCCGCGTGATCACACGGGACGGCCGGTCGCGTGCATTCATCAACGATCAGCCGGTTGGCATCGCGCTCTTGCGCCGGGTGGGCGCGCTATTGGTGGAAGTGCAGGGCCAGCACGAACAAATCGGCCTGGCCGATGCGGCGAGCCATGCCGGACTGCTCGACGCCTTCGGTGTGCCACGGCCGTTGCGCGAGCAGACCGCCGCCGCGTGGCGTGCCTGGCGCGATGCAATGGCAAAACTCGAGGCTGCGCGCGTGGCGATCGCCACGGCGCAACGCGATGAGGAATGGCTGCGGCACGCCGTGGACGAACTCGCCACCCTGGGACCACGCGAAGATGAGGAAGAGCGTCTCGCGCAGGAACGGCAGCGTTTGCAACAGGGCGAGCGACACGCGGAGGCGATCGCTGCAGCACTCGCCGAATTGACTCCGCGCGATCGTCGCAGCGCTGCGCCGGCTGCATCGTTGCGCGCCGCCTGCCGGGCATTGCAGCGCCTGGTGCCGCCCGCGCAACCAGAGGCACAAAATCCGGCCGGTCCCGCGCTCGCTGCACTGGAACGTGCCGAGGAAGCACTGGCGGAAGCCGAGAGCTTCCTCACGCGCCTGGCGCACGAAGCCGACGCGGATCCACGTTTGCTGGAGCAGGCCGAGGAGCGGCTGTTCTCGCTGCGTGGTGCGGCGCGCAAACACACGGTGACGGTGCCGGAGTTGCCCTCGCTGCTCGACACGTTGAGCGCGCGGCTGGCGGCGTTGGAGACCGGCGAGGCGGAAGTGACCGCGCTCGAACAGGCGGTGCGCCAGTCGCGCGACGGCTACATCGAGCGCGCGACTGCCTTGGGTGCGGCGCGGCGAACCGCGGCAACCCGGCTGGATCGCGCCGTGGCAAAGGAACTGCCGCCCCTGCGTCTCGACAAGGCGCGCTTCCACGCCGACATCGTCGCATTGGATGAGGCAGATTGGAGTGCTTCGGGCACCGATGCCGTGCGCTTTCTGATCGCCACCAATCCGGGGCAGGAACTGGGACCGCTTGGCCGCATCGCGTCCGGCGGCGAATTGTCGCGGCTGATGCTGGCACTGAAGGTGGTGCTGTCATCCGGCTCGCCGGTTCAGACGTTGGTGTTCGATGAGGTCGATGCTGATGTCGGCGGCGCCACCGCGGCGGCCGTTGGCGACCGCCTCTCTAAGGTGGCGGAGCGCGTGCAGGTGCTCGTGGTTACGCACAGTCCACAGGTCGCAGCGCGCGGCGGTGCTCATCTCCGCGTGTCGAAGCAGGCGGCGCGCGGGCGTGCGGCGACGCGCGTTGAACATCTCGAAGCAACCGAACGCCGCGAGGAAATCGCCCGCATGCTGGCCGGCGAAACAGTGACCGAAGCCGCGCGTGCCGCGGCCGACGATTTGCTGGGTGCGGCGGCATGACGCGCGCGCCGCGCAAGGCCGTCAGCGTCGCTGCGTCGGCCGAAGACCTGAGCGAGCAGGACGCGGCATCCGAACTCGAGCATCTCGCGCGCGAGATCGCGCATCACGACAGGCTGTATCATCAGCAGGACTCACCGGAGATCAGCGATGCCGACTACGACGCGCTGCGCCGGCGCAATGCCGGGATAGAAGCGCGCTATCCGCATCTGATCCGCGATGACTCGCCATCGCATCGCGTCGGTGCGGCGCCCGAAAGCGGCTTCGCCAAAGTGCGACACCGGGTGCCGATGCTGTCACTCGACAACGCCATGAACGCCGAGGACTTTGCCGAATTCTGCACGCGCGCGCGGCGTTTTCTTGGCCGCGCCAGCGACACACCATTGGCCTTCGTCGCTGAACCGAAGATCGATGGGTTGTCGATCAACCTGACCTACGAACATGGTCACTTCGTCCGTGGCGCGACGCGCGGTGATGGTGCCGAGGGCGAGGACGTCACTGCCAATCTGCGGACCATGGAATCGGTGCCCGATCGGCTGCGTGGCAAGGCGCCGGAGTTCATCGAGATCCGTGGCGAAGTATTCATGACTAAGGCCGACTTCCTGAAGATGAATGAGGCCCAGGCCCAGGCCGGTCAGAAGGTGTTCGCCAATCCGCGTAACGCCGCCGCCGGAAGTTTGCGCCAACTCGATCCGAAGATCACCGCCAGCCGGCCGCTGTCGCTGTTTGCTTACGCCCAAGGTGAGTCGAACGAGCCGGTCGCGGACAGCCACTGGCATTACCTGAAACGGCTGCTTGACTGGGGTTTTCGCGTCAATCCGCTGTCACGCCACTTGCGCGGCGAAGACGAAGCCGCGGCGTTTCAGGCGGAGATGGCCACCGAGCGGTCAGGCCTCGGCTACGACATCGACGGTGTCGTTTACAAGATCGACGACTTGGCGCTGCAGCGGCGCCTGGGCTTCGTCGGGCGTGCGCCGCGGTGGGCGATCGCCTGGAAGTTCCCCGCCGAACAGGCGATCACGGTACTGCGCGACATCCACATCCAGGTGGGGCGCACCGGCGCCCTTACGCCGGTCGCACGTCTGGAACCGGTGAACGTCGGCGGCGTGCTTGTGCAGAACGCGACGCTGCACAATGAAGACGAGATCGCCCGCAAGGACATCCGTATCGGCGACACCGTTGTCTTGCAGCGCGCCGGCGACGTGATCCCACAGATCGTTTCAGTTGTAACCGACAAGCGGTCGAAGGGCACGAAGCCCTATCGCTTCCCGGAAACCTGTCCGGTGTGCGGCAGCCACGCGGTGCGTGCACCCGGCGAGGCGGTGCGGCGTTGCACCGGCGGGTTGATCTGCGCCGCGCAGCGTGTCGAGCGGCTGATCCATTTCGTCTCCCGTTCTGCCTTCGACATCGACGGGCTCGGCGAAAAGACCATTCGCGAATTCTATGAGGAAGGCTGGCTGCACTCGCCGGCCGACTTGTTCAGCTTGCCGGCGCGCGAGGCGGACATCGCGGGACGCGATGGCTGGGGCAAGGTGTCGGCGCGGAACCTGGCACGCGCCATCGAGGCACGGCGGCACATTCCGCTCGATCGCTTCATCTACGCGCTCGGCATTCGCCGCATCGGTGAATCGAATGCGCGGCTGCTGGCGCGGCACTATGGCAGCTTCGCCAATTGGCGCGCCGACATGCTGGCTGCGGTCGAGGAAGGATCGGAAGCCCGCGCCGAGCTCGATAATATCATCGGTATCGGCCCGGCGATCGCCGAGGAGCTGGCCGATTTCCTCGGCGAGCAGCGCAATGTGGAACTGCTCGATGAGCTGGCGGCCGAACTCACCATCGAGGATGCGGCACGGGCGCAGGCCGTCGACAGCGAGGTCGCCGGCAAGGTTCTTGTCTTCACTGGAACGCTTGAGACCATGACGCGTCCCGAAGCGAAGGCACGCGCCGAGGCATTGGGCGCCAAAGTAACCGACAGCGTCTCCAAGAAGACTGATCTGGTGGTGGTCGGCGCGGATGCCGGTTCCAAGGCGCGCAAGGCCACCGAGCTTGGCGTGCGCACCATCACCGAGATCGAATGGCGGGAGCTCGCCGGTCTCGTGTGAAACAGCTCATAGCGTAGCGCCGCAGCCACGGCACATGATGCGCCGGTCATGCAACAGAGGAACTCACGGCATGAGCGAAGCACGCACCGTGTGGCACGAGATGTCCGTCCGCCGCAGCAGGGCTGCGAACCGGCAGATCCCGGGCTTGCTGATTGCCGCCGCCCTGCTCGGCCTGATGGCCGTCGCCGAGGTCGCATTCCTGCGTTACGTTGCCGGCCCGGACAGCGTCAACCTGATCTCCGCCGCGGAAGGTATTCCGACCGACTGACGTTTCATTGCGAGGAACACAGTGACGAAGCAATCCCGTCCGGTTCCCTTGGATTGCTTCGCCGGCTCGCAACAACCAACTACTGCGCCGTAGCCTGTCGCTCGGCGACGCCTGCCATCTGGTGGTCGACCAGACGCGCATAGAACCCACGCCGCGCCGACAATTCGCTGTGCGTGCCGGCTTCGATCACCCGGCCGGCATTCAGCACCAGGATGACGTCCGCCGCCTGGATGGTCGATAGCCGATGCGCCACCACGATGGTGGTGCGGTTCACCATCAGCGCGTTGAGCGCCTCGCGCACCAATGCCTCGCTGATGGTGTCGAGATGCGACGTCGCTTCATCCAGCATGAGTATCGGCGCATCCTTCAGGAACGCGCGGGCGATGGCGATGCGCTGCCGCTGACCACCCGATAGTTGCACGCCGCGTTCGCCAACGCGGGTCTGCAAGCCCTCCGGCAAGCCGGCCACGAAATCCGCCAACGCGGCCCGCTGCAACGCGGTTTCGATTTCCTCGTGCGTTGCCTCCGGCCGGGCGAGGCGAACATTCGCCTCCAGCGTATTGTTGAACAGATAGGTGTCCTGCGCGACCAATGCGATGCGGGAGCGAAGGCCGTCGAGTGTGAGGTCGCGTAGATCGACCCCATCCAGCCGGATCGCTCCTTGCTCCGGATCCCAGAACCGCAACAGCAGATTGGCTATCGTCGTCTTGCCCGCGCCGGATGGTCCGACCAGCGCAACAGTCGCGCCGGCCGGCACGGTGAAATCGATGTCCGATAGCGCGGGCCGCTGCCGTGCCGGATAGGTGAAGCGCACGTGCTGGAAGTGCACGGCGGAACCGCCAACCGGTGCCTCCGGTGTGCGCTGACCATCGGTGATGACGACTGGCTCGGAATGCACCACATGCAGGCGGCGCGTGGATGCGATCGTATCGGCAAGCTGCCGGCTTACCTGGGCGATTTCGGAAACCGGCAGGAACGCGGCGATCGAAATCAGCACCAGCAGCGGCAGCATCGCTGGCTCGATCCAGCCATGCAGCACCAGCGGCGCCCCGACAGCCGCAACCGCCAATCCGCCAAGGCCGGTGGCGATTTCCAAGCCAGCCGTCTGCTGCGTCAGATCGTGCAGCAAAACAAGCCGCATCGCCTGATAGCGCCGCACCGCCGCCATGAAGTCGTCGCGGCGTCGCAGCGTGGCATCGAATGCCAGCAGCTCGGCAAGCCCTTGTATCGTCTCGGTCGCGTGCGCGGCGATATCACCCAGCGAGCTGCGCGCGGTGGATGCCAGGCTGTCGATCCGTTTGCGGTTGAAGATCGGCGAACCACCCGCGTAGGCCAGGAACGGCAGCAGTGCCAGGGCGAGCGGCCAGGCGATCACCGCAAGGGTCACCAGCACGGCGCCGGGGATTAGCGCGGCGACGAATGCTGGCGCCACTGTATGGGCATAAAAATATTCGATTGTCTCTACATCCTGGGTCGCCAGCGCCACCAGGTCGCCGGATCGGCGTTTCAACAGATAGGCCGGGGCCAGCGCGTCCAGCTTACGATAGAGGTCCACCCGCATCACCGCGAGCAGCCGGTACGCCATGTCGTGTGCCAGGAATGACTCGAGCCAGTGCAGCAGCCCCGCCGTGGGCGCCGCCGCCAGCAGCAACACCACCAGCAGCAGCGACGGCTGATTGCTGCGCACCGTCGCGATGATCAGTGCGCCGAGCACACTGACGCCGATGAATGCCACCACGCGGCCGATGCCGCAGGATACGGTGATGGCGAGCTTGCGCCGCCACGGGCGGATGAAGGTCAGCAGCGCGCGTATCGTTGCCGGCCACCCAACCTCGGCGGCATCCTGCGCCAGGTCACGCTCCACCGCCCGGCTCGCTTCGTCGGGCGCTGATTCCGCGGCGGGCATGTCGGGCAATGCCTCGGGCGCGATCGCGTCGCTGCGTTCGGCAAGCTGCGGTCCCATCAGCCGGCGATACGGACCGTCGCGTGCGATCAGTTCGGCGTGGCTGCCGCTTTCCGCCACAGCGCCATCCTCCAGCACCAGGATGCGGTCTGCGTTGATCACGCTGGACAGGCGATGCGCCAGGATCAGCGTCGTGCGGCCGGTCATCAGGCGATCCAGCGCCTGCTGGATCACCGCCTCGTTCTCGGCATCGACCGACGACAGCGCCTCGTCCAGCACCAGTATCGGCGCATCGCGCAGCAGCGCACGTGCAATGGCGATGCGCTGGCGCTGCCCGCCGGAAAGCCGCGTGCCGCGCTCGCCAATGACCGTCTGATAGCCGTTTGGCAGGGCTTCGATGAAGTCATGCGCATTCGCGGCGCGTGCGGCGGCGGCCAGCGCGTCGGCACTGGCATCGGGACGGCCGAGCCGCAGATTGTCCTCCACCGTGCCGTGAAACAGATAGGTATCCTGCGCCACCACAGCGATCATCCGGCGGATGTCATTCGGATCGAGCGTGTGCAGGTCGTGGCCGCCAATCCGGATCGTGCCCGATTGCGGATCGTGCAGGCGCAGCAGCAAACGCACGATGGTCGATTTGCCGCAGCCGCTCGGCCCGACGATGCCGACGCGCTGGCCGGCGTCGATTGCAAACGAAAGGCCGCGGTGGGCCGCACGGCGCCCGCCAGGATAGGCGAAGCTGACGTCCTCGAACGCAATACTGGTGGCACCGGTCGCGATGGCCTGCGATTCGTGCGCGCCGCCGGCCGCCGGCGCTGTTATCGGTTCATCCAGCAGCGCGTTGATGCCGTTCGCCGCGGACTGACCGACGAGGCCCTGGTGCAGCACCGTGCGCAGGTCGCGCAGCGGACGGAAGATCTCGGTGCCGGCCATCAGCACAATCAGCAGCGCCTCCAGGCTCATCTCGCCGTGCCGCACGCGATAGGCGCCCAGTGCCAGGCCGGCCGCGGCACCCAGCGCGCAGCCGAGATCGGTGATGCCGCGCGTGACAATGCTGGTGCCGAGCACCATGAAGGTGCTCTCGGACAGTTGGCGTGCCCGTTCCGCCAGCATGTTGCCGAACGCGCCGCTTTGGCCAAACGCCTTCAACGTCGGCAGGCCTTGCACTGCGTCCAGGAACTCCTCGCCGAACGCCTTGAACGCGCGCTGGCGTTCGCGCGATGCGCGGCCGGTGCGTTCATGCACGGCCGAGGGGGCAATCATCGTGAACAGCGCGGCGGCAAGCATGACCGCGGCCACCGGCACGTCCCAGAACGCCATGAATGCGAAGATCGCGAATGGCGCGAACGCGGCGATGCCGACTTGCGGGATGTACTGGCCGAAGAACGACTGCAATTGCTCGACGCCATCGACGATGGACAGCATCACGCCGCCGGTGCGTTCGGCGCCGAACCACGCGGGACCAAGGGCGACGATTTTGTCGTACAGCCGGCCGCGCAGCATCTCCTGCACCCGCATCGCCGTGCGGTGCGCGATCATCGTGCGCAGGTGGTCGAGCCACGGACGCAGCAGGATCGCCGCCAGCGTTCCCACCAGCGGCAGGATCAGTGCCACCCCCGGCGCGCCCTGGAACAGCCGCGCCATGAACTGGCCAAGGAAGGCAAAGCGGGCGATGCCGATGGCCAGCGCGAGCACACCGATCCCCATGCCCAAGGCAATGCGCCCGCGCAGGCCCGCTGTCATGCGCCACAGCCGGATGTCGAAATGCATCAAGGGACTCCTGTTCCCACGCATCCTGTTCGCCTCGGCAGGTCAGCGCAAACGCGTGTTATTCAATCGCTGTTGAGCTAGATTGAACGGCGATGAGCGACCGGATTCCTCCTTTGGCCGCCTTGCGGGCGTTTGCCGCCGTGGCCCGGCACGGCAGCTTTGCCCGTGCCGCCGCCACGTTGCACGTCAGCACCAGCGCGGTCAGCCATCAGATCCGCGGGCTGGAGGATACGCTGGGCGCGACCCTGCTGACCCGCGCGCGAAACGGCTCCGGCCGCACCGTGGTGACGGAAGAGGGCGCCAGCCTGCAGCGCGAGGTGGAGTTGGCGTTCAGCCAGCTCGGCGCCGCCTGCGAGGCCGTGCGCGACCGGCGTAAGCGGCCGGCACTGACGATTTCCGCCAGCGGCTCGGTGGCCTCGCTGTGGCTGGCGCCTCGGCTGGCGGCGTTCGCGGCACAGCATCCGTCCGTGCAGTGGCGCGTGAAATCCATCGAGGACAATGAACCCGATATGCTGCGCGAAGGCCTCGACCTGTCCGTGCTGCGTGTGCATCGCGGCCCGATGGCCGAGAGCGACACACTGTTGTTCAGCGAGACCGTGTTCCCGGTATGCAGCCCCTCGCTGCAATTCGAGGGCAACGCCGATGCGCTGCTGCGGCAGACGTTGCTGCAGGAAGATCTGGGCGAGCATTCGGATAGTCCGGAAAAAGACTGGAACACCTGGCTGCAACTGCTCGGCTGCCCGGAGCGTGCAAGCGCCACGATCGTCCGCTTCTACACCTTCAGCGCCGCGGTCGCGGCGGCGGTGGCGGGCGCCGGCATCGCTTTGGGACGCAGCCCGCTGATCGACTACGACCTGACCAGCGGCCGGCTGATCCGTCCGTTCGGCGAGCGGTCGATGCCGGGCTCGTGGGACTTCGTCATCCGTTCGCGGCCGGGCGCTGTGCGCGACACGCACGTCAATCAGTTGCGCGGCTTGCTGCTTGAACCGTCAACCGCGCTTGACCCGATGCACGCCAACCGCTGAACATTCCCGCCACGAGGGGGAATCCATGCGGACATTGAGGTTTGCGTTCATCGGCGCGGCGCTGCTCGCCACCGCGGGCGCGGCGCACGCGTCCGGCACGCTGCGTATCGGCATGCAGGACGATCCGGATGCGCTGGATCCGGCGCGCGGCGGCACCTTCGCCGGCCGCATCGTGTTTTCCAGCCTGTGCGACAAGCTGGTCGATCTTAAGCCCGATCTGACCTTCGCGCCGCAGCTTGCCACCGCGTGGTCGTGGTCGCCGGATGGCAAGGCGCTGACGCTGACATTGCGTGAGGGCGTGAAGTTCCAGGACGGCGAGCCGTTTAACGCCGATGCGGTGAAGGTGAACATCGAACGCTACCGCACCGCGCCGGAAAGCAACCGCAAGGGCGAGTTGAAGCCGGTCACCGGCGTCGAGGTGGTAGATCCGAAAACGGTGCGTCTGACGCTGTCGCAGCCTTATGCGCCGCTGATCGCGGTGCTGTCCGATCGCGCCGGCATGATGGCGGCGCCTGACGTGCTGGCGAAGCTTGGCAAGGATTTCGCCACGCATCCGGTTTGCGCCGGCCCGTTCAGCTTTGTCGAACGCGTCGCGCAGGACCGCATCGTGCTGGAGCGTTTCCCCGGCTACTGGAATGCCGATGCGATCCATCTCGATCGCATCGTGTTCCGCCCGATCGCTGATTCGACCGTGCGCCTGGTGAACGTGCAGACCGGCCAGCTCGACATGCTGGAGGAATTGGCGCCGCCGGATGCAGCGAAGGTGGAGCACGATCCGCATCTGAAGCTGCAAGGCGTCACGGCACTCGCTTATGAAGCGATCGACATCAACATGACGCACGGTCCGGCCGCGGATAATCCGCTCGCCAAGGATGCACGCGTGCGTGCGGCGCTGGAAGCAGCGATCGACCGTGATGCCTTGAACAAGGTGGTGATGGACGGACGCTTCGTACCGGACAATCAGGCCGAACTGCCCGCCAGCCCGTATTTCAATAAGGACTTTCCGGTGCCGCCGCGCGATGTCGCCAAGGCCAAGGCACTGTTGAAGGAGGCCGGCTACGATCGCGTCTCATTTTCCCTCCGCACGCTGAACACGCCAACTGACACGCAGATCGGCGAGGTGCTGCAATCTATGGCCGCCGAAGCCGGCATCGACATCAAACTGGTTGCGGGCGAAACCAACGCCAACATCCAGGCGATGAACGCCGGCGACTATCAGTCGAATCTGGTGATCTGGAGCGGCCGCTCCGACCCCGACTTCAACATCGTGCAATTCCTCGCCTGCGACGGCTTCCAGAACTGGGGGAAATACTGCAATCCGAAGTTCGACGATGCACTGAATCGCGGACGCGGCGCGACTGAGTTGGCGCAGCGTGCCTCAGCGTATCACGACGCGGCGGCGATCTATCTGGCCGATCGGCCGCTGCTTTTTCTGTTCCACATGCAGTGGCTGTATGCGTACAGCGATAAGTTGAAAGGCTTCACGCCGGTGCCCGACGGACTGATCCGGCCGCAGGGACTGACGCTGGAGTAACCTGCGGCGGGACGCTGGCGTCATTGCGAGGAGCGTGGCGAGGAAGCAATCCAGGTCCAGATTGCTTCCGTCAAGCCAACACCGCTCTACGCGAAACCGGAAAAGTCCGGCTTCCGCTTCTCCATGAATGCGCGGAACGCCTCGGCCGCCTCGGGCGAACCAAGCTGCTCGCGGAACAGCGCCAGTTCTTCCTCGATGCGGCCCGCAAGGTCCGCATTGCCGTGGCGGATCAGCCGCTTGGTCAACCGCATAGCCTGAGGCGGCAGCGCGGCAATCCGCTGTGCCATCTCGCGAGCCGTCTGCATCAACGCGCCATCGTCCACCAGCCGGTTGACGAAGCCCCATTCGAGCGCGGTCGCCGCATCCAGTGGTTCGCCAAGCAGCAACAGCGCGCTGGCCCGCTGAACGCCAAGCAGGCGCGGGAACAACAGAGAACTGGCGGCCTCCGGCACCAGTCCAAGCGCGGTGAACGGCATGACAAAGCGCGCCGAACGAGCCGCGACGATAAGGTCGCAGTGCATCAGCATCGTGGTGCCGACGCCGATGGCGGCGCCGTTCACTGCCGCAATCAGCGGCTTCTGCATCGTGGACAATGCCGGCAGGAATTGCGATGCCGAGCTTTCCCGGTCGCCGCTGGCGCGCGCCTGGAAATCCGCGATGTCGTTCCCCGAGGTGAAGCTGTCGCCAGTACCCGTCAGTAACGCCACGCGCAGCGTCGGATCCGCATCCACCTGGGCGAACGCGTCCGCCATCGCGTCGTACATCGCCCGCGTGAGGGCATTCTTCTTCTCGGGCCGGTTCAGCCGGATTTCCAGCACGCCATCGGCGCGCGTGAGCACGACAGTTTCAATCATGCCAAAGTCTTATGCTAGGCGACGCGATCGCACCAGTCCTGCCAGGCGAAGCGAAGTGCAGCACCCAGATTGCGACCGAAACGTAAGGCATCGCATAGTGGACTCGCCTTGACCTGCGCCCGCAGACCCTCGCGCAGCCGAGCCAACGCGGCAATATTCGTTGCCTTCTGCACGGCGAGTTCGACATAGGCCGCAACGTCCGGCGCCACCCAGTCGGCAAGACCGGCGTTGCTCAGATGACTCACCGAATGGCGCGAGGCAAAGATCTCACCCGGCATCGTCACCGTCGGCACGCCCATCCACAATGCCTCGCACGTGGTCAGGCCGCCGGAATACGGGAAGGGATCCAGCACGATGTCGATGCCGTTGTACTCACCGACAAATGCGCGATGGCCCGATGGCCCGCGCAGCTCCAGCCGCTCCGGCGCGACGCCATGTACCGCGAACGCGTCGCGCACCCGCTGCGCCGTCGCCGGATCGGCGACCTGGTGCGTCTTCAGCACCAGGCGCGCGCCAGGCACGCGACGCAGGATGCGGCACCAGGTGTCGATCACCCGTGGGGTCACCTTCGCCAGGTTATTGAAGCAGCCAAAGGTGACGTGGCCGTTGGCGAGCGCCGGCAGCGCTGCCACGTCCGGCGCGTACGGTGGCGGGCTGTAACACACGTAGCCGTTGGGCATGTGCAGCAGCCGTTCGGTGTACAAATACGAGAGTTCCGGCGGTGTTTCCCACCGGTCGGTCAGCATCCAGTCCATTTCCGGCATGCCGGTGGTGTGGCTCTGCATGCCGACCCATTTGATCTGCACAGGTGCCAGCCGATACGCGCAGGCCGGCATGCGCGAACCCTCGCCATAGCCGCCGAGGTCGATCAAGATATCGATCCCGAGCTCGCGTGCCTTGCGCGCCACTGCTTCGTCGCTCAGCGTTTCGATCTGATGCCACTCTCGCGCTACGGCACGGAAGCGCCGTCCAATCGGATCGCTCCATGTCTGATGCGCCAGCGCCACGATGCTGAACTTGGCAGGGTCCAGGGACTCGAAGCCAGCTATCGTCAACCAGCCGACGGGATGCGTCTTCAATGTTCCCGACAGCAGACCGATAGTGAGCGGCCGATCCGGCGCGGCATCATTGGCAAACTCCGGTAGCTCGCCACGCGGCAAGCAGTCTGAACATGCTTTGGCCTCGGAAAGGATGTCCCTACCGGTAATTCCAGCGCAGTATGCCAATGCGCCCAGCAACGAGCGGTGCGCCGTCAGTGCTTTCGGGGCAAGTTGCACGGCACGGCGTGCAAGTGAGAGAGCTTCCTCTTGCAAGCCGAGACAACACGTCGCATTCGCCAGGTTTGATAGCACCTGAGCGTCCTCGCCTTGCGCATTGATCGCTGATTGCAATACCGCTCGCGCTTCGGCGTGACGCTGTGTTCGAAGGAGCGCAGCTCCATGATCATTCAGCAACCGGACATTCTGTGGATCAAGCTCAACCGCCCGGCGTATTGCAGCTTCGGTTTCGCGAAGGCGGGTAGTGCGTGTCAGGGTAGAGGCGAGTAGTGCGGCTGGTACCGGATCATCCGGCAGCAGAGCGACGGCGGTCTCCAGTTTTTCCACTGCCTCCGTGTGGCGCGCCAGCTTACTCAACAGAACGCCAACCGCGATATACGGAGCCGGGTTCAGCGGATCGCTCTCTGCCTGGAGTTCAAGGGTCGCCAGTTCGGCTTCCGCGCGTTCGGCCTGGATGGCCGCCTCGACGCGATGCAGCGCGTAGTCCAGCGTCGTGGGAGCAAGGTTGTGCGCTTTGACGAATGCGGTATGCGCCAAGGCAGCTTCGCCGATCTGCGACAAGGCGATCCCCAGCGTGCTCCACGCCTCCGCCCGCTCTGGTGCAATGCCGCAGCAGCGCAGTAGCAGTGGTTGTGCCGCCTTCGCTTCGCCGCGAAGCAACAGCAGGCCGGACAGCGCGATAAGTGCTTCGGCTCGGTTGGGGTTGATCTTCAGCACCCGCTCGTAGGCTTGTTCCGCCGCGTGCATCTCGCCTGCCGTTCGCAGGCTCTCGGCAAGACGCAATGGCGGTTCGTCCCATTGCGGGATGCGCTCCGCCAGGCCACGCATCAAATGGCGGGCGCGATCAACCGTGCCGGCGCGGTCTTCGGCAATAGCCAGGTTCAGCAGCGTGACCGCCGACACATCGCCGGCCGCGACGGCCTGATGCAGCTCGATCAGCGCCTCGCCAAGCCGGTTGTCTGCCAGCAATGCAACACCAGGCGCCGCGCGCGAGTCCAAATCGCTGTCACCGTCAAGCGTCATCGCCTTTGCGGGGCACAGGTGACTATAAGCCCGGCTACTGGCGCATCCGCTTCGAACCGCAACGTTTGATGCTCGACCTTGCTGACGGTAAGGCCGGCAGCCGTGGCAGCCGCGACCACGTATGCTTCTGCATGCGCATAGCGGCCCTGGCGGCCAAGGCACCACCGGCCGTCGCCACTGAAGTTACCCTGCCCGTCGGCCACCCGCAGTTCGCACGAGAAGATGAAGCGGCCGTCTGGTGCCATTCGCGCGCGCAACGCGGCGAACAGCTCGTCGAGCGAACCAAAATAGCAGAGCACGTCCGCGGCGACGATCAGCGGCCACGTCCGTTCATCATCGCGCAGGAAGGCAATAACGTCGGACTCGCATAGTTCCGCGTAGAGTTGCTTGGCTTCCGCGCGCGCCAGCATCTGCGGTGAGACATCCACTCCGACAATCGGCGCCAATTCGAGACCTTCCAGCACCAAGCCCATCAGCCCGGTACCACAACCCAGATCGAGCATCGGGCCGTTTGCGCCACACGCCTGCACGGCGGCACGGATCAGTCCCGGTACACGGTATCCCAACGAAACAAGGTGTGCCTCGAATTGGTCTGCGTAACCGTCGAACAGGACGCGGAGGTATTCAGCGGGAGCGCGATCCGCGGCCGGTATCGAGCCGGTGGTGGCTGCAAGATGCCGGACGTAGGGGTCTTCAGGTCCGAGCTTTAGTGCCTCGACATACGCTTCGGCGGCCTCATCGTGGCGCCCAAGGCTGGAAAGTGCGTGCCCCTTCAGTCCGAACAGGCAGGCATCCACGACCCCCGCCTGGCGAGCTTCCTCGGCTAGCCGGACGGCGGTGACAAAATCCCGCCGGCGTACGCAATGCAGCACTGCGGCATTGCGCAAGCCAAGATGCTGCGGGACAGTGGCAATCCCTGCGAGCAGCTCGGCAAGCGCTGCATCTGGTTCATCTGCTGCCTCAAGCGCGACCGCCAGCGCCTCATGAAAGGCGGCGTTGCAGGGTTCCATGGCGGCGGCTTCTCGCAGACACAACACTGCCTTGGCCGTCTCACGCAAGGCCAGCATCAATACACCGAGCAACGCCTTGGCGACCGCATCATGCGGATCGAGCACCACGGCTTCCGCGGCGTCCAACGCGGCTCCAGGAACATCGTCACATAGTCTGCGAAGTTCGGCGCGCTGTTTGCGCAGCCCAGTGTGTTCCGGCTCCGCGGCGATAGCCGTGTCCAGCTGGTGCCGCGCATCGTCGAAACGCCGTTCGCGCAGCGCGAGTTGCGCGGAAAGTTGCGCATACTGTGCCGAGGCCGGGGCCAGACGTTGCACTGCGGCCAATAACGCCTTGGCGGCGCCAATGTGACCGCTATTCAGCAAACTGTCCGCGCGCTCCAGCAGAGCCGCAGAATCAGGTGAAACCTTCAGTATGTGCACGGCAGGCTCCTTTTGAGCCAAAATGCGGTTATGTGCTTACCTAGGGGGCCGAAGACAGGCCGGCTGCCATATTCTCATTGATGGTAATCAGGAACTCGAAGTTCGGTTGCTCGCGCTCCATTTCGCGCTGCACTGCTAGGCCGACAGACACAATGGAAGCCCGCAACTGGTTCGGCAGCCCGTTGCGCGGATCGCGCATCAGGTCGTTCACTGTAACCCAGAGCAGCCGATTGTCCGCCAATGCGCGCGTCTTCGACAACAGATCCGCATTCCGCGCGGCCTTCAGGAAGCCCACTGTTCGACGGAACACGTCGGCTTCCTGTTCGCGTATGCTCCGATGATTGGCAGCGGCTTCATACGCGTGCGCCGCATTGGTCAGGTTCGGCATGGCTGTGCAGTATCCCTGGGCGATGAAGACTCGAGGTGTGCGATCGCGCCGACGGGTGGGCCGTCGCGCCCAAGCACCGAATCCTCGTGACGGATGATCCGCCGAACCAGCTTCAGTGCCTGATAGCAGTCATCAGCTTCGGCAAACGTCAGCGCCCGATCGAGGATCTCGCATGCCAGAGCCGATGTGGTTGCCTCTTTGAAGGCGGCGATGAATTCACGCGCCGCGTTTAACCCCCCAGCGCGCTCTTCTTCAGAGCCAATGTAGGCGGTCTGTAACGCGAAATAGATGCGGCGAGCCGGGCTGTCCGCCTGATCGGGTGGCATAATCTGTTTGCCGAATAGAAAGCGCGCCTTGGCCGTGAGCTCGATGCGCGACTTGGTCCGGAACCGGATCGGTGCGCCGTTGACGATCATCACTTCGCCCTGGCGCAGCTCCAATACGAGGTTAGACATGCGCCTATTCCTGGTTGGCTCCCGTCCTGCTCAGGGCGGAAGCGTGCAAGGAAAGCCACCCTGCCCGGGCGTTCTACCCGGGCAGGAGGCCCCTTGTTACTTGAACAGGCTCAGCAGGGTCTGCGGCGCCTGGTTGGCCAGCGATAGGGCTTGCGTGCCCAATTGCTGGCGAATCTGCAGCGCCTGCAACTTTGCTGATTCCTGTGCCAGATCCGCATCCACCAGCGACCCAAGACCGGTGTTCAACGCATCGACCTTGTTGCTGTTGAAGGTGACCTGGTTGGTGACGTAGGTCACCGCGGCACCGATGGTGTTCAGCTCCTTACCGACATTGTTCATCTGGTTGATGAACGTTCCCGTGGCGCTGATTACGCCCTGCACCGAGGCAGCGCCGCCGAGTATGGTGGAGGTGAAGTTAATCGAACCATAGAGGCCCGAACCACTATACGAGGCGATGCCATACGTCGCACCCATTTCATTGCGGATGACCGCAACACCCCCCATCTTCCCGCCGCTGCCGGTGATGTTGCCGATCAGCGTCTTGCCATTGTAGTTGGAGTCCTGGATGAACGACTTCACGTTCTTCAGCAGCGACTGATACTGCTGGATGTAGTTTTTTCGATCATTGCCGGTGACGCTGTTGTCGGCAAGCTTGACCAGCACATCACGCATGCTGCCCATCGTGTTGGAGATGGTGTTCAAGCTTGTCTGGGTCGTCGACAGCAATCCCTGCGCATTGCCAAGCTGCTGGTTGGCGCTGGTCAGCGCACCAGTAGTCGAACGAACAGACTGCGCGATAGCATACGCGGCGCCGTCATCGGTGCTGTCCGCTACACGGTAACCTGTGGAGACCTGCTTTTGTGACGCGGCCAACTGGGTGTTGGTCTGGTTCAACGATTCGAGCGCAATCATTGCGCCGACATTTGTATTCACAGAATTCACGAGGGACATGGTATCTTACCCTTCGTCCATAGCAGTTACGACATGTCCACGCTTTTGCGGGCTTGGCGCCATACTGGTCTTCCCGGGTTAATGCCCCATGAAGCCAGTATCGCTTTCATGCCTAAACAGGCAGGAATTTTACCAGTGTCAGATTGCTCATCGACGTAATCAGCTGATACGAGGCTTGCATCTGCGTCTGCACCAACGAAAGCTGCGAGAGCGTCGATGCCATATCCACATTCTCGGCATTGCTGACCTGCGCGGTCAGCGCCGTCTGAGTCTGCGATAGTTGCGTCTGTGTCGTATTGATCGATGACTGCGTATCGCCCAGAACGCCGGCGTCCTGTGTCATCGCGGTGACCGCTCCCGACAGACTAGCGCGTGTGTCCTGCACCAGATCCGCGAAGCCGGTGTCGTTCGCCTGCGAGCTGCTCAGCGAGCCGATGGTCGCCAGCGCGCGCAGCACATCGCGCATATACGAGCCGGTTGATGATGGTGGTCCACCAGCAATGGTGATGGATGCGGTCGATGAGGTCGGGATCAGCCCATTGGCGCTGGCGGGAATACCCACTGTTTCCGTCTGGCTCTGGCCGATCTGCACTGTTGGCAGTGCAGCCCGTACGTTCGCGTAGGGTTGCGAGAGCCAGGTGGAGAACGGTGACGTGCCGGCAGCATTCGACACCGCGGTCGCATATGTCGCGTTGGCCGTCACGGCCGCACCGTTCACCGACAGATTGCCAACAGCGGTGTTGATCTGCTGATAGAACCCAGAGGTCAGGATGTGGTCCGGATCGGGCACCGGGGCATTGCCGGTATCCTGCCCGGCGAACACGTAGGTACCGCCGTATTGGCTGTCCAGAAGGTTGGCGACCTGGCTCAGCGCGTCGCGCGCATTGGCGGCGATACTGTCCACCTCACTGGTGCTGACGCTCTGCACATTGTTCAACTGCGCATAAAAGTCCGACGCGATCGACTCGATCTGCGTCAGCGTCGCTTGCGCCACACCCATCGGACCAGTCGCGGCATTCACGTTGTTCTGCCAGGTCTGCAAATTCGCTATCTGCGGACGCAGATCGAGCGATACCGGCGCGCCGCTGCCCAATCCCGCGTATGTGTTGCTGACCAGCCCTGTGCTGGCCTGATTGGTCAGAGTATCCAGCTTCTGCTTCACCGAAACCGCATTGCTGACCAGGCTGCCCAGCATGCCATAGTCCGATGGTCCGGTTGCGCCTATCGTGCTATTCATTGTTGTCAGCTCACGTCACGGAATTCAGCAACTGCGCCCACATCGCCTGCACCGCCGCGATGATCTTGGCGTTGGCGCCATAGGCGTTCTGTAGCTCGATCATGGTCGACATTTCGGTGTCCATATCGACACCGCTCTGCGTCGTCAGCTTGTTGCTCAGCGTGCTCTGCACCGTCTGCTCGGTCGCGAGCTGGTTGGTGGTGCTCCCGCTATCCTGCGCCTGCGCCGACACCATGCTGGACGCAAGCTGGCCGAGCGTGGGGGGTGAGACATAGGGCGCATTCAGGTTGCCTGCCGGTCCCAATCCGCTGGAGTTGGCATTGAGCGGCGGATTACCGCCCAGCGTGTTGTTCAGCACGCTTTCAATGATCCCGGTGAAGCCGGCCAGGCCACCGGAAACCGACGGCGTCCCGTCCCGTACGGCCGAGGGGTTGGACTGCACGGCGGGATTGACCTGAATTGCACTCGAGAAGCCGACGTAGCCGTTTTGCGCCGGCGGCGGCGTCGCGACCGGCACGTTGCCAGCCGGATCGGTGAACAAGGTCAGCCCGTTGTTGGCAAACCGCGTCGCCATGTTCTGCGACAGTTCGTCGAGCTCCGCTTGGTCCGTCGGCAGCGTCGTGTCGCGCAGCGTGATGTTGGCGCCGATCTGGCCGCCCTGCAGTTGCCTGGTGACGTCCGCGCCGCCAAGCATGATCGCGGGAATGCCGCCTCCCGGATAGTAAGTGCCCGATTGCACATTCACGTCGCTGGTGCTGAGCGGATTGGGATTGGCATGGATTGGCAAAGTCAGCCCGCTGGACGTCGTCACCATCACGTCGCCGTTCGGCTGTTCCAGCACCTTAACGCTGACCAGCTGTGACAGTGTCGCGACCGCCGCATCACGTTGGTTCTCCAGATCCGCGGTGCTCTGGCCGATTGACTTCAACCGGATGATCTGCGTGCTGAGATTGCCGATGCTGGCAAGGGTGCTGTTGGCCGTGGCAACTGCCGCAACGATGCCGTCCTGGGCGGTCTGCCGCTGCGCCGTATAGGCATTGCTCAGCGTGTTGATGCTCTGTGCCAGTGTCGACGCCGCACTGACCACCTGTGCTTGCTGTGTCTGGTTGCTCGGGTCGTTCAGCAGGTCGGAGAACTGGTCCTGCAGGTTGCCGATAAGGCTGGCGATGTCGGTGTTCTGGCCAGGTGTTCCCTGTATGGAATCGAGCGCCTGCAACGCGGTCTGCCGCGTCTGCAAGCCTGCGACCGTCGCGTTCTGACTGAACACTTCCGATTGCAGGGCCGTATCGACATTGCGGACGGCAGGCCCGCTGCGCACGCCCAGCCCGATCCCGTCGGCCACCAGATCCTGCTGCGTGGCGATCTCGGCAGAGTAACCGGGGGTACTCGCGTTCGCCACGTTCTGCGATACCAGCGCAAGCTGGCTGTTGATGTTGGCCAATCCCCCGGTAGCGATCGACAGTGCCGCTGCGATGGTCACGCCAGCCCTCTTACTGCTTCATGTTTATCGTTTGCTGCAACATCTGATCGGCCGTGGTCACCAGCTTCGCGTTGGCCGAATAGGCTTGCTGCGCCACGATCAAATTGGAGAATTCCGTGGCGATATCGACGTTGGAACTCTCAGTCGACTGCGTGACAAGCGTGCCGGCTCCATTCGAGCCAGCCGATTCGGCAAGCGGCGTGCCGGAGTTCGCGGTCACCGTGAACGCCTGGCCGTTCTGACGCTGCAGCTCGTTCGGATCGTTGAAGGTGATCACCGGCACCTGCGCGATGGTGCGCGACTGGCCGTTGTCGTAATTGACCACGATGTCGCCGGTGCCCTTGGTGCTGACCGAAGAGAAGGCACCCGGCGGCACACCGTTTTGCGTGATGCCGCGCAGGCTGTACTGGCTGCCGGCATACTGCGTGACACCGTTGGTCTGCCCGTAGGTTCCAAGATTGACCGTGACGGGCGCTCCGATCCCTGGGTAAGCGAAACTGAGCGTGGCGCTCGGGCTGCCGCCGGCCGTATTCGGGTTGACCGTGACTCCTCCAGTGCCATTCGATAGCTGGCCTATCGTCCCTTCCTGCACACCCATTCCCGATACTGCACCGAATCGCGCCTCCGCTGTCCCGATCAAGGTGTTTGACGAATCATAGATCGAGACCGTCCAGTCGTTCGGGGTCCCTGCCGTCGTCTGATTCCAACTCAGCGTGAGAGTCTGCAGGGTTCCGAGTGAATCGTAGATGTCGATTTGTGACGAGATTGGCAGGGTACCCATGGCCGGCGTCGCCGGCAGATTGGCGGACAGCGTCACGTTGCTGGTCGCCACAGGATTGTACAACGTCTGCGTCACCTGGATCGGCTGCAAGGTGTTCTGGTTGACGACACCCGTGTTGGGATTGATCGGCCAGCCGTTCAGGAAATACCCCGCGCTGTTCACCAGGTAGCCATTCTTGTCCATCTGGAAGTCGCCGGCGCGGGTATAATACTGTTGCGTGCTGAAGGTGGGCAGGTCGTTCACCTCGCCATTCTGCTGCGATACGGCGAAAAAGCCCTGGCCAGCGATCGCGAGCCCCAGCGGGTTGTCGGTCTGCGTGACGGTGCCTTCGACATTATTGATGTAATCGGGCTTGGTGGCCACGGCACCGGACGTGTTCTGGGACGCGGTGCTTGTGGTGAGATAGTCGATAAAGCTGGTATCGACCCGCTTGTAGCCAATGGTCTGGCTGTTCGCGACGTTGTCGCTGATGTTGCTGAACGCGTTGGATTGTGCGGTCAGTCCGCTGATGGCGGTGTTCATTGCGCCGAACAAGGACATGGTACGCTCCGCTGATTCGCTCGAGAACCGATACGCATGAAACGTGCCAACGGTTTTCGGCCATATCACGCGGCCAGCGGCAGGCTCCCGGCACGAGCGACCCGGCAATTCTTGCCGGCAATGGCGCTGTGCCCTGCGCTTTTCGCCGTGCACCCCCGTTATCTGATTGGCATGCGGCTTGCTGACTGCGGGTAGGAGCGATTGTGATGCAGCCAAGCTTGCCAGTTTCACCCCAGACATCGGTGCCGGTCTCGGCTGCTGTCGGCAAGGTGCAGTGCAGTCAGGCCGGTTTTGCTGGGGCACTGGCGAAGCTGTTTGATGCGATTGCGGCGCCGCAGGAAGCTCCTGCGCCGGTATCCATATCGACCATGCCGGTTGCGCCAACTGCGACGTTGACGGCACCACTGCAAACAACCCCGCCGGCGGTGGAAGCATCGCCGGCCGATGCAGCGCCAAACGCTCCGATCGCTCAGGCCGTCACGATTGCAGCAGACGACGCAGCTTCCAACGCTTCGACGGCTCAGACCGCCACGATCGTAGCAGCCGCAACCATCGTGGAGGCCGCCGGCGTCACCACGACCGATAGCGGGCCAACTGTGTCCGTGCCGAGCACCGGGGCGGCGCGTCGCGAACCAGCCACTCGCGGCACGCAGAAGTCTGCCGAGGCGGCGGTCACCGATTGCGCTTCGACGGTCGCGCAGCCGTTGCTCGTCGCCAACGTGCCTGCCGTTTCGGTGCCGGCTAGTGCTTTGCCGCCCGAGACAACGTCGCACGATGCTGCACGAGATGAGCCGAAGCCTGCTGCGGCAGCACCGATCACCACGCCGCTAAAGGCGCAACGGGCTGCAGCGGCACAGCCCTCGGAGCCATCCGGCGCCGCCGAGACAGCAACTGTGCAGCCGGCCACACAGAAGCCTGTCACGCCGCCGCCGGTCACCGCGGACAGCAGCGACTCGCCAACTTCCGCACCAGCCGTGGTGTCGCCGCAGGCAATTGCCGCGGCTTCGACGCCATCGCTTCCCACCGTCGCAACTCCCCCGGCGGCACAAGCTGCCAGCACGCCTCAGCACACTGCGCCGGCCGCCCAGATCGCGCCCGCCTTGGTTTCGCTTGGCCGCTCATCGGATGGCACGCAGCATCTGACGGTTCGGCTCGATCCACCGGACCTCGGTCGCGTGCAGATCCGCATTGATCGGTCGCCCGACGCGCAGGCACACGTTGCGATCACCGTCGAGCGGCCCGAAACCCTGACACTGCTGCTGCGTGACCAGCCGCAGCTGCAACATGCGCTCGACCAGGCGGGAGTGCCCGCGACCGGACGCAGCGTCACCTTTCATGTCGCCACGCCGGAGCCCGCAGCACGCGCCGACACCGCGTCGCCTGCTCCGCCCACCGGTGGCAGCGCAAGCATGGGTGGCGACCTATCCCATGGCGCGTCTCGCCAGGGTGGCAGGACGGATCAGCCGAACGGCACGGTCGCGCCAGGCGGCGATACTGACGCGTCCGAAGTGTCTTCCATCGCGCCGGCAACCTGGTTGCGCGGCGGCCTCGACATCACTGCCTGAATTGAAAGGCCAACGATCATGAGCCTCGCATCGGTCACCGCGCAGCAGAGCACCGCCGCGGCGGCAACGTCTGCCACTGGTTCAACCGCCTCGTCTCCGTCCAGCAGCGTGGCGCTCACGTCCTTGTCGTCGAACTTCAACAACTTCCTCAAAATGCTGATGACGCAGTTGCAGAACCAGGATCCCACCAGCCCGATGGATACCAACCAATTCACCAGCGAACTGGTGCAGTTCTCCAGCGTCGAACAGCAGATCAACACCAACGCGAGCCTGACCCAGTTGATCCAGCTCACCCAGGGCGGTGAGGTGATGCAGGCCTCGGCCATGACCGGCAAGAAGGTGACCGTCAGTTCCGATCACGTGCCGCTGCAGAACGGGCAGGGGACCATACAGTTCAGCACGCCGACGGCCGAACCGGTGGACATCGCGATCTACAACACCAACGGTGCCAAGCTGAACGAAGCCATGCTGATGTCGGCGAGCGGCACCAATACCTGGAACTGGAACGGCAAGACCAGTTCCGGTGCCTCGGTGCCGGACGGCAGCTATCAGGTGGTGGTGACCGCGGCAAACAGCAGCGGCACGACCACGACCTTATCGACAAGTATTGTCGGAACGGCAACCGGCGTGCTGAGCCAGTCGTCAGGCGTTCAACTGCAACTCGGCGCGTTGTCGGTTGACTTCTCCAAGGTGCAGTCGGTGGCCAACCAGTCGAATTGATTACGGCCCCATCCGCATCGACGCGGGGTGGCCCGGCACCGTGAAGCGCTTGCCGGTATTGACCACGCTGGTGCCATCGACCTTCAGGATGGAAAAATCCTGATCGGTGTAGTTACCAACGTAGATATATTGACCATCCGGCGTGAAGCCGATCGCCTCGGGGAAAGCTCCGACCTCGATCGTCTTTATCGGCGTCACCGTCTTGTCCTGGATGTGCAGGATCGTGACGCTGCCGGTCGGATGATAGAACCACGCCTGCTTCAGGTTGGAGCCATCCACGTTCAGCGCCGCGGCGAGATTGCCCTTCGGACTGATCGCCAACCCCTCCGGCGCGTCGCCAACGGTGACGTGCGCGATCGCGTGCGGATGCTGGCCTTCCAGGTCGATCACCGTTACCGCATCCAGACTCCCGTCCGACGAACCGCCGTTGCCGTTGTCGGCGGTGATCGCCAGCTTGCCGTCCGGCGATACCACCACGTTGTAGGGAAACGCGTAGGTCGGAACATCCTGCTTGTCGTAGCTCACCTTGTCGCCGTCCACGTTAAGGATCGCCACCTTGTTGTCCGGCGATTTTATCGCCAGCGCGTGCTTGCCGTCCGGCGTGAACACCACATGCGAGACGCCCGGGCTGACCTGCACGGTGCCTGTCTGCGTCACCTTGGTGCCGTCGATCTTCAAAACGCTGATCGTGCCGTCGGCGCGGTTGCACACCAGGGCCAAATCGCCGTTCGGGCTGAACGACAGACCTGACGGCTGCTTCCCCACCGTGACGGTGTCGGCGAGCTTCGGCGGATCAGCCTTCAGGTCGATCACAAACAGCTTGTCGACTGGTGCCAGTTTGCGGGTGCCATTGTCATCGGCAACAGTCATCGAATCGGCGACCAGTGCGATGCTGCCGTTGGGTGAGATCGCCAGATTCACCGGCGGCCCGACGATGGAATTTTCCAGCTTCAGCGTCGCGACGATTTTCGGCTCCTCCGGCTTCGCCAGATCCACAATCAGGACCGTGTCATTGCCGGTCGGATTCACTATCGATTTGCCTTGCGCGTCCGTGCCGAGTTTCTCGTCATTGCCGACGATCATGAATGGTGCGGCATAGGCTGTGCTGGCGGCGAGTGAAAACAGGCACGCGGCAGCACAGCGCCGCAGCAGCAATGACGGCATCGTCTCTCTCCCTGAGCATTTTACTTCTTGCAGCAGACAGTGCTCGTGATTCCGCACGCCGGCAAGATCATCGGCGTTCGGCCACCCTTCCTCGCTGTCATGCCGCATGCTACCGGCGCGGCAATGAAGACGTTGTTGCGGCATCCCGTGACGCAGGTGGCGCTGGCCAAGTTGCTCGGCCTCTATCTCGCGTTCGCATTGCGTACCACGCGCTGGTCACTGGAGGGCCACGAACACATGGCACGGCACGCCGCCGGCGCGCCGGTCGTGGTGGCGTTCTGGCATGAACGGCTGCCGATGATGCCGATGCTTTGGGTAAAGGCGCGGCAATCGCCAGAAGCGCAGGGCGTTCGCAACCGTGTGCATGTGCTGGTCAGCCAGCACCGCGACGGGCGTTTCATCGGTAACGTCGTCAGCCGCTTCGCACTCGACGTGGTGCTGGGCTCGTCCTCGCGCGGCGGCGCTCGGGGACTTCGGCTGATGCTCGATCTGCTCGCCAGCGGCGACCACATTGCCATCACGCCGGATGGCCCGCGCGGCCCGCGCCGGGTCGCCGCCGCCGGTGTCGCGCAATTGTCCGCGCTGTCGGGTGCGCCAATTCTGCCTTGTGCTGCACAGACCACCCGGCACTGGGTGCTGCGCACCTGGGACCGCATGGTGGTACCGAAGCCGTTCGGCCGCGGCGTCGTGGTATGTCTGCCCACGATCGCTGTGCCGCGCGATACCTGGCAGGACGCGGTGCCGGCAATTACCGCTGCACTGACCGAGGCAGCAGAGAAGGCAGACGCTTTGTGTCTGACGTGATGTCGCTCGGCTGGGCTGCTGCCACGACTGTGGCTGCGCCGGCGCTCAGGCTGATGCTGCGGGCGCGGCAGGCACGCGGCAAGGAAATCGCCGGCCGCCTCGCCGAACGGCGCGGCATTGACGCCACGCCGCGCCCGCCGGGGCGGCTGATCTGGCTGCATGCCGCCAGCGTCGGCGAAACGATGTCGATCCTTCCGGTCCTGCCGCTCCTGGCCGAGCGAGCGACCGTGCTGTTGACCACCGGCACGGCGACCTCGGCGAAGCTGCTGGCCCAGCGGTTGGATGCCACATTGCTCAGCCGGGTGCTGCATCGCTTCGTGCCGCTGGATGTGCCGGCCTGGGTCGCGCGCTTCCTCGATCACTGGCGCCCCGATGCCGCCGGCTTCGTTGAAAGCGAGCTGTGGCCGAACCTGCTGGCGGGATGTCGAAGCCGCCGCATCCCGATGATGCTGGTCAATGCGCGGCTGTCCGAGCGCAGCCTGTCGCGCTGGCGCCGCGCGCCCGGTCTGGCACGGCAGCTTCTCGGCGGATTTGCCGCCATCCAGCCGCGCAGCGAAACCGACGCAGCGCGCCTGCGGTCGCTTGGTTGCGCCGGTTTGGCCGAGCCCGGCGATCTCAAGCTCGCCGCGGATCCGCTGCCGGTGGATGCCCAGGAATTACAGCGGTTGCACGCGGTGCTCGCAGGCAGACCGGTGTGGCTCGCCGCCAGCACGCATCCGGGCGAAGAAGACGTGGTCATCGCCGCGCACCAGGCGCTCGCAAACGATCACCCGGGCCTCCTCACCATCATCGTGCCGCGTCACCCGGAGCGCGGGCGGGAGATTGCCTCGGCAGCGTGTCGCTCGCGCGGCGAAGAACCACCCGATGAAGGCGTTTGGATCGCCGATACGCTGGGGGAAATGGGCCTATGGTATCGGCTGGCGCCGCTGGCTCTCGTCGGTCGCAGCCTCATCGCGCCGGGTGGAGGGCAGAATCCGCTGGAACCTGCCCGTCTGGCCTGCGCTATCGCCGTCGGTCCGTTCACCGCGAACTTCACCGACCACGTCGCCCTGCTGCGCGATGCTGGCGCACTGACCGTTGTGGCAAGCGCCGAGGAATTGACGCACTGGGCCGGCGGCTTGCTCAGCGATCCGGGCCGCTGCGCGGCAATCGGCAAGGCGGGGCAGGCGGCGGTGCAGCGCAACGCCGATCTGCCGCGGCGGACCGCTGCCGCATTGCTCGATCTGATGCCCTGAATGCCCTATGCGCCCAGCTTCTGGCGTCATGATGGATGGCCGGCCCGGCTGCTGTCCCCGGCGTCGCTGATCACTGCCGCGATCACTGCGCACCGCGTGTCTCGGCCAGGCTGGCATGCGCCGGTACCCGTCATCTGCTGCGGCAACGTCACCGTTGGCGGCGCAGGCAAGACGACACTGGCGCTGGATCTCGGACAACGTCTGCTGACGCTCGGCCAGGCAGTGCACTTTCTGCTGCGTGGCTATGGCGGCTCTGTTCGCGGCCCGCACCAAGTCGTCACCACCGACACCGTCGCTCAGGTCGGCGATGAAGCCCTGTTGCTGGCACAGCTAGCGCCTACCTGGGTCGGCGCTGACCGGGCCGCCAGCGCCCGCGCTGCCGTCGCGGCCGGTGCGAAGGTCCTGGTGATGGACGATGGGCTGCAGAACCCGACACTGCACAAGGACCTGTCGCTGCTGGTGATCGACGGCGCAACCGGCTTCGGCAACCGCCGCGTCCTGCCCGCCGGTCCGTTGCGCGAACCTGTCGCCGCCGGCGCCAGCCGCTGTCAGGCCGCCGTGCTCATCGGCAATGACGCAAGCGGCGTCGCCGCAGCCCTGCCGGCGACATTGCCGCTGCTGCGCGCCCGCCTCGTCCCGGGAAGGGAAGCCGCCACGCTGGCCGGGCGGCAGGTGCTGGCATTCGCCGGTATCGCCTCGCCCGACAAGTTCTTCGCGACGCTGCGTGGCGCCAGCGTGATTCTCGCCGCCGAAGTGCCGTTCCCGGACCATCATCGCTATTCGGAGCCAGAACTGACCCGCCTGATGGATCAGGCACGCAGGCTCAACGTGCCGCTGGTCACCACCCCCAAGGACCACGTGCGGCTACCGGAAGCCGTGCGCCGGCGTGTCCGCGTCGTCGGCGTCAGCCTCGACTGGCAGGACGCCGGCGCGATCGAGACCCTGTTGGCCGGGCTCAGCTCCGCGGCAGCGCTCAGGCCGCCCGGGTCAGCCGCTTCATGAACGCGGAGATCCGGTGCCGCCGCAGCTCGCTTCGCGCCTTGGCATCGGTGGTCATGTAATTGAGCTGCACCGAGTAGCGTTGCCCGGTGAACCGCTTGTGGCCGTGCCAGGCATTCGGCGCGTTGGGGAACACCAGCAGCGTGCCGTTCACCGGCGGCACTTCGACGGCGAAATCATCCAGATTGCCCGGGCCGCGCAGCAGACGCAGGCAGCCGTCGTGCTCCGACCAGGCCTCTGTCGCCGGGTTCAGATACAGCAGCACCGTCACGCGCTTGGCCGTCGAATCGCAATGGATGGAGCCGTCGCGCTCGTTGGTCCAGCCGCGCAGCGTCACCATCGTGGGCGCGTCGTTCAACTGCAGCCCGAACAGCGCGCCAATGGCCTGGCGCAGCTGCGCGCCTTGCAGTTGTTCCGCCAGGGCACGCGCATTCGGCCCCAGCGGCAGCGCGTCCAGCGGGAATGATCCGCGCTTGCCCAGCGGCGGCAGGTCGGCGACCACCGCCCGCAGATCGGCCGGCGGCACGAAGTCCGGCACCACCACGTGCGGAAACGGCTCGGTTGCAACCGGCGTGGCACGCAGCTTGGCGTAATCGAGTTGGATCATGCGGCAGTGCTTAGCACGGACGGCGCGGCGTTGAACCAGGGCCGCGGACACGCTATCTGCCCCGGCGACATGGACCACCCGGGCACCGACACTGCTGCGCAGCGCGGGCCGCTGCCAGCCTTTCGGGCGATGGTGGCGGCTGGCGAACTGGCGCCCGATGCATCCCAGCAGCACGTGGCCGAGCAGCTTCAATCGCTGTGGCAGAAGCTGCGCGGCTACGACCCCGCGCCGCGCGGCAATGGCCTGTTCGCCCGCCTGTTGCGCCCCCCGCCCGAGCCGCCCAACGGGCTCTACATCGTGGGCGAAGTCGGCCGTGGCAAATCCATGCTGATGGACCTTTTCTTCGCCGGCGCCGAAGTGCGCCGCAAGCAGCGCCTCCACTTCCACCGCTTCATGCAGAACGTCCATCTGCGCTTCCATGCGTTCAAACGCGCGCATCCCGAGGTGGACGATCCGATCCCGCCGCTCGCCGATTCCATCGCTATGGAAGCGGCGCTGCTCTGCTTCGACGAATTCCAGGTCAACGACATCGCCGACGCGATGATTCTCGGGCGGCTGTTCCAGGCGTTGTTCGAGCGTGGCGTCGTGGTCGTCGCCACCTCCAACATTCCGCCCGATGACCTGTTCAAGGATCGGCCAGGACGCGACGCATTCCTGCCGTTCATCGCGCTGCTCAAGCGAAAGCTCGATCTTGTCCTGATGGACGCCGGCCGCGACTTCCGGCGCGAGCGCCTGCGGGGCATGCGCACCTGGCTGGTACCGGCCGACGCGATGGCGGATCGCGAGCTCGATCGCGCGTTCGCCGAGCTGACCGGCGGCGTCAAGGCGGAATCGGCAACGCTGTGGGTCATGGGCCGCGCCTTCGTCGTGCCGCTGGCGGCGGAAGGCGTGGCGCGCTTCGATTTCGATACGCTGTGCGGCGCCGCACTTGGCCCCGGCGACTACCTCGCACTGGCCACAAGCTTTCACACCCTGGTGCTGGACGGCGTTCCACGCCTGTCGCCCGACAACTACGACAAGGCCCGCCGCTTCATCATGCTGATCGACACGCTGTACGATCACCGGGTGAAGCTGATCGCATCGGCTGACGCGATGCCGGACCAGCTTTATCGCTATGGCGAGAACGCCAGGATGTTCGAACGCACGGCATCACGCCTGGACGAAATGCGCAGCCAGGACTGGCTGGAGCTCACGCATATACCCTGATATATACGACGGCCATCCCGAATGCGCCCGCTACGCTCCATCCGGCAACGCCAATAATTTCCTTGCCCATCTCTCTAACATTACGTTAGAATTACTCTCATGGAGCCGGCTGCCACTCTCCCCAACAACATCGCCCTGCTCCTGCGCGCCGTCGGCACCTTGCTCACCTACGGCATTCATCTGCTGAACACCGTCCGCCAGCGTTCCACCGCACCGAACTTCAACACCATTGCCGCGTGTTTCGGCACCGCCAATCTCTCCACCATCCTCGCTCACCTGAACCGCGGCATCCAACGCGCCGCCGCGCTGGAGCGTCTGCTGGTTATCCGCGCCGCCACCGGCCGCGACATCGACGTCGTCGCCCGCCGCACCCCCACACCACCGGCCCAGCCAGCCGCAACACTACAGCTCGCTTCACCCCCGGCCCCGCACACGCGCGCACCACGCCCCGTGGGCTGGAACGATCCCGAACTCTTCATGCCCAGCATCCGCGACATCGAGCGCCAGGTGCGCCGTCGCCCGCTCGGCCGCACCATTCTCGACATCTGTCTCGATCTTGCCGTCGTCCCCGGCTTCTGCACCGGCGAATTCTGGAACGAGTTGTTCGACGCAATGCACCACTTCGGCGGCAGCGTCGCCACACTGATGCAGCAAAAATCCCGACGCGAGCAGGCGTTCGCCAAACAGCAAGACCACGTTCCCAATACCAATTGGGACTGGTTGCGTTTGAAACGAGATGCCGTCCGCCAGGTCCTCGGCTTTTTCATCGGCGAGCCGCCAATCAATCCGCTCGCGCCCGATGCGGCCACCGCCACCGGCCCACCGCTTTGATTTCCCTCTCCCGCGCAGTGAAATAGGGCAGGGAGGGGGTGGGCTCTACCCCTCCGCCCGCATCGCGCGATATTCGCGCCGCACCACGTCCATCAGCTCGGCGACCGATGTCGCGGCACTGTCCTTCTCATACGTGATACGCCCGTGCTGCATCAGCACGACCCGATCGGCTACATCCAGCGTCTGCGCGTAGTTGTGCATGATCATCGCGATCGCCAGGTTGCCCTCGCGCTTCAGCCGCATCAGCAGATCGATGATCAGCGCGGCCTCGCGCGCGCCCATCGCCGCCAGCGGTTCGTCCAGCAGCAGGATGCGCGCATCGGAACTCACCGCACGCGCTACCGCGATGGCCTGGCGCTGCCCGCCCGACAACCGCTCCACCGCCATATCGACCGAAGGAATGTGCACGCCGATGCTTTCCAGCCGTTCGTGCGCCTGTTGCCGCATCGCGCGATGATTCAGCAGCGGAATTGGCCACCGGTGCACGATCTCCCGGTTGAGGAACATGTTGTGATACACGCTGAGCGAATTCGCCAGCGCCAGATCCTGATAGACGCACTCGATCCCCAGCGCGCGCGCCTGATCCACCGAATGCAGCGAAACCTCGCGGCCAGACACCAACAGCCTGCCGCTCGTCGGTGTCTCGTAGCCGGTGAGTATTTTCATCAGCGTCGATTTCCCGGCGCCATTGTCGCCAAGGATGCCAAGGATTTCACCCGGCCGCAGCGTCAGCGACACGCCTTCCAGCGCAACCACGGCTCCAAAACGCTTGCTGATAGCGTCAGCTTCCAGCGACGCCGATGCCTGGCTCATCCGCGCGCCAGCCGCGTGACGTGGATGTTGAACAGCATCGCCCCCAGGATCGCCGCGCCGAGGATGATATTGAAGGTGAACGCGTTGATCCCGATCAATGTGAAGCCATCGTTCAACGCCCCCAGCACGATCGCGCCGATCAGGCCGCCGATGATCGTGCCGGACCCGCCGGCCAATGGCGTGCCGCCGATGACCCCGGCCGCCACGGCAAGGAACATGATCTGGTTCCCGCCGGCCTGCGGATCGATCGAGCCGATACGGAATGCCTCCAGGCATCCGGTGAAACCCGCCAGCACCGATGTCACGACGAAATTGCCGATCTTCAGACGCGTGACATGGATGCCGGCCTCGCGCGCACCGGTCTCGTTGGCACCGGCAGCGATGGTGTGCAGGCCCCAGCGCGTATGGCGCAGCACGATGTGCAGCAGGACGACAACAAGCAAGGTCCAGAGGATCTCGCTGTAGCCCCACGCTCCCATCACTTGCATGAATAGCTCGCCGCCGGGTGGCGTTACCGGGATGCCGCGCGAGATTGTCAGCGTTACGCCGTTGACCAGGAACAGCGTGCCCAGCGTGGTGACGAACGAGGGCACCCGCAGCATCACCGTGACGACGCCATTGATCAGGCCGATGCCGGCGGTCACCGCCAGTCCCAGCAGTAACGCCGCGACCACCGGCAGCCCGGCCTCGGCAGCGAAGTGCATGATGAACGGCGCGAACGCAAACACCATGCCGGCCGACAGGTCGATCTCGCCGCAGATCATCAGCATGATCTCGCCGCACGCAATGATTGCCGCCGGTGCGATGAACTGCGACAGGTTCTGCAGGCTTGCGTCGGTCAGCAGAAAGTCGGGGTTCTGTGTTTCGAACCACGCGATCAGCAGCACGGCGACCAACAGGATACTGGCTTCCGGCCAGCGCACGAACAAATCGAGCGTGCGCCGGCGCATGGGTTCAGACCTTGATCGGGCCGGTGCGCGGCACGATCTGCGACTTGTCGGACTTGCCCTCATAGCGGGTCGACGTATCGAGATACGGCCCGACACTGTCCTTGGTGACGAACTTCAGCCCGGTGTTGATGTCGGCGGGTCCGGTCAGTCCACCCGACGCCAGGTATGTGAACATCTCCATCGCCGTGTAGAAGCCTTGCAGATAGGCCTGCTGATCGATGGTGAAGTCCAGGTGTCCGTCGTGGATCAGTTGCACCGTCTTCGGCAGCAGGTCGTAGCCGCCCGCATGCACGCCTTTCGATTGCAGCTTGAACTGCTCCATGACCTCGCCGACGCCCTGCGTGCTGCCGGCGTCGACCGCGAACATGCCTTTCAGGTCCTGATGCCCGAGGTAGAATGCTTTGATCTTGGACAGCTCCTCGTTCACCGTCGCGCCGGTGGCGATCTGCTGTGCATCGATCTTCTTGCCGGACTTCTTGATCGCAGCAAGCGCGCCGTCGAGACGCGGCTGGATGTTGAGCTGGCCAGGCGTCGCAATGAACAGTGCGACCAGCCCGGATTCGACCATCGAGGCGATGCGTTCGCCCATCTTGTAGCCGGATTCGTAGAGATCCTGACCGATATAGGCCAGCCGCTTATTGGCGCTGCCACGCGGTGCGTCAGCGTTATAGGCAAACACCGGAATACCGGCGTCCAAGGCGCGCTGCACCGGTGCGTCGAATGCGTGCGGATCGACAATCGGCACGGCGATGGCGGCGGCCTTGCTGGCAATCGCGGCGTTCATCGCGTTCACCATCTCTGCCACATCGGCGTTGGCCGAACCGGACCATTGATAGTCGCAGCCCAGCAACCCGCAGGCATCCTGGATGCCGTATTGCGTTGGCACAAAGAAGGGATTCGTCGTCACGTGGTTGACGAAGACGAGTTTCCAGTTTGGATGCGAGGGGAACGGCTCGCCGGTGGCGGCATGTGCAGCGCGCATCCCCGTCAGCAAACCCAGGGCACTTCCTATGCTGGCACCGTGCAGAACCGTGCGGCGCGCCACGCCGGATGGATCGCTCGTCCGCGGCATCGCTTCCTCCTGTCCTCGATTGTTCGCATATTGTCGAGAAGGCAGAACGGAAACCGAGGCTGGCGCATTGCGCCAATCAACAGAGCGAGAGCGTTGAACGGCGCCAGTCAGAGATTACTGGCGATATACGGCGGCAGATTGAAGGCACCGACGTGAATCTCCGGTGTCCAATAGCGCGTGCTGCCAAGCAGCCCGGACGCATCGGCTCGTTCGCGGATCGTGGCGACATCGTGCTTGGTCAGCGACGCATCCTTGGCCGCCCAGCCAAGTGTCATGAAGCCGCCGACATAGGTCGGCACCGCCGCGACATAAGCCGTGACATGCGGGAAGAACTTCGCGCGCCGCGCACTGGTCTCGCGCAGCTCGTCCGCTTGCATGAACGGAACGCCACACTGGTTCACCACCAGCCCGCGCCCGGTCAGGATGCGTGCGCAGTTGGCATAGAAGTCGTCGGTGAACAGCACCTCGCCAACGCCGATGGGATCCGTCGAGTCGACGATGATCGCGTCGAACGATGCATCAGGCGCACGCTTCACGTAGTCGATGCCGTCGCCTACGATCACCTCGGCGCGCCGATCGGCCCAGGCATCGCCGCCGATGGCGGGCATGAATTCCTTGGCGAGACGGATGACCTCGCCATCGATCTCCACCATCACCGCGCGCTTGACCGAGCCGTGCTGCAACACGCGGCGCAGCACGCCGCCATCGCCCGCGCCGATGATCAGCACGCTCGCCGCCGCTCCATGCGCCAGCAGCGGCACGTGCGTCAGCATCTCCTGATAGACGAATTCGTCACGCTCGGTGATCTGGATGACGCCATCCAGCACCATCACCCGGCCGTGCGACGAACTCTCGAAGATCGCGATGTCCTGGAACGCGCTCTGCACGCGCGCCAGCTCGCGCTTCACCAGGAAGCGCTGACCCCAGTCGGGATACAGCGTCTCGTTCAGCCAGTTATCGGTGGCCACTTACGGGAATCAGCCCGCGCCGCTGTTCGGACAGCAGAATCGATTTCGGCGTGAACACGTCCTTCAGGATTGGCAGCGAGTGATACGGGTTGCATGCGCCGCACATGAAGATGTCGATCGCCGCGAACTCGCGCTCGGGCCAGGTGTGGATCGAGATGTGACTCTCCGCCAGCACCAGCACGCCGCTCACGCCGCCATCCGGCCCGAAATGATGGAAGTGGCTGTGCAGTATCGTTGCGTTGGCCGCTTCCGCGGCGTCGCGCAGCGCACGGTCGATCAGCTCCGGATCGGTGAGGTTGCTGGAACCCCACAAATCCAACAGCAGATGCGTGCCGGCGAACTTCACGCCGTCCTTCTCGACGAAATAGTCCTTCTGATCGATGTCGCTCGGAAAGTCCGAGACCATCCCCAGTGGGCTGAGTGCGTCCATCGCTACCCCGTTCCTACCAGTAGACAGCCTGTTGAACGGGCGCGCCCCCGCGTCCGTTCCCTCGGGCCAAGGCCGCGGAACATGGTTAAAACGGGACAGCGATGCAAGAGGCTTTTTTGCCCGCAGAGCAGTTATGGCGTGGACGCGGGTTGCCGCAGCGCTTTCAGCTGGTCTGGCAGGGCGTGAGCCAATGCCGCCTCCTGGCCAGATCGTTTCAGATCCGCCGGCCCTCGCACCTGATCTGCTGTCAGCAAGCGGAACATGTCCGCCAGCGGTCCCGCGCCCATCCGCGGGGTCTCTTGCTGGCGCAGCGAGCCCAGCGCGGCCGCATCCCCGGCCCGCGCCGTGGCGGTTGCCAGCCGCAGCAGCGCCCGCTTCTGCGTATCGTCCAATACGCCATCGTGCGGCACCACCTTGTCCACCAACTCTCCAAGTGCCCGTTGAGCCGCAGGCCAGTCATTCGCTCGTTCCAAAATGCCCGCGCGCGCATCGTCCGCGGCGGCGGTATGCAGATCGCCGAGCACCGACAGCGCCTTCCCGTTGTCGCCGCGGCGCGATTCAGCCGCGGACATCAGCAGCGAACGCCGCTCCATCACTTCGCTCGAAAGGCCATCCGCATCCGAGGCTGCCAAGGCTGCCAGAGCGCCGTCAGCGTCGCCCGTCCGTAATCGAACCATTGCCAGGCGAGCCCCAAATCCGGCGCGGCCGATGCTGGTGGGTGCGGCCTGCATCAGCTTCTCCAGCACCGGTCCGGCCCGCCTCGGCAGATCCAGTTTCACCAGGCTATCGGCTAACCGAGCTTCGAGCGCTTCGCTGTCCGTTCCGTCAGGCAGCAGATCGGTGTTCTCTTCCACCAGCGCCACGAGTTCCAAAGGTGGCAAGCCATCCGCCGCCTCGCCGCGCAGGAACGCGGCGAACATGTCCGTCAACTTTCCGTGCAGGGCGGTCTTTTCATCCGGGAACAGCAACTCATTCTCGCGCAGCAGCGCCAACGCCTCCCGCCATGCGCCAGTGCGCGCGCGCAGGTCAGCAAGACGCTCACGCAACTGCAATTCGTGCTGATCGCCGCGCCAAGCATAAAGCAGCTTGTCAAGTTTGTCGGCTGCCTGTTTGGCATTGATCGCGCCGGTGGCGAGACGCATTTCCACTGCCTGAACCGCGGCACGCGCATGCAGGGATTGGTCGGACGACTGTGCGAGCCGATCGAAGATGGCCAAGGCGCCGGCACTGTCGCCTTTCATCTGCTGCAGCAGGCCACGCGCGAAATCGAGGCTGGTGTCGTCCTTTCTTGCGTCGAGCAGCGCAGCCGCCGGTCCGGTTTCTCCGCCCAGCACCATGGCCTCGGCGGCTATTGGCAGGATCTTGTCACGCATCTCGGCGGGATACGCGAGCAGCAACGGAAGCGTCACCGCAAACCGCGCCGCGATCGCAACCGGTGACTGACGTAGGCTGGCACCGCGAATGGCGCGCCACAGTGAGATTTCGTCCGTCTGCGGCAGCTTCGAATCATTGAGGCCGCCTGACTCGTCCGGCCGGCCCGCCAGCAGTGCCGCGATCGACGCCAATGCGGCAGCGTCCGGTGCGGCCGCCAGATGCGGATCATCCAGTGATGCCATTTGCATCATGGCTTGCGCTTCCGCACCCATGCCTAGCGATATCATCGTGCGGGCTACCGCCTCGCGCGTCGCGCCTCGAGCCAGCGCGGGAGTCGCCGCATCGTTGGTTACTTCCCGCCCGAGGCGTTGCAGCCGTGCAGTCGTCGAATCAACCGGAAAATCGAACTGTCTGGTCAGTCCCGCGGCGTTCGCAAATTGGTTTGCCGACTCTGATGGTGGTGAGAGCGCCAGGCCCGTGCCGTTGTCAGTGATCGCAAACCCATCGTGTGTAATCCGCAATTGTATACTGTCGGCATTTGGTTGCACGACGACGCCCTGCCACGTTGGCAGCAGCACAAAATCCACCGAAGCATGCCGCATGGGGATGTTCTGGCCGGCTTGGCGCTGCGTTCCCACCAGCAGCGTCGCTCCGGTATCTGGATCGGTGACTGTTATCGACGCGCTTGGTTGCGTCGCCGTGAGCAGCAGGTTGCTGTTCGCGACAGTCGCCTTGATCGCACCTTGGGCGCTGCTCCCAGACGACGGTGTGATGCGCCAGGAATTTCCGCCGCCGGCAACGGACAAGGCCGATTCGGGCGCGAGAGGAATGCGGACGATCGTCGCTGCCGGCAGGCTCTGCACCGTAGCCGCGCCAAATACCTTGTCGTCGTGCAGGGCACCTAGGTCGATCGTGAGTGGCCGATCGAAGACGATGAGGGCTGCACTGCCGCGACGGAATGCGGCGGCGCCAAAGGGCGTTTCGGATGCCACAGCGAGTTCGGAGGGCGGCGGTTTGTCGGCCGCTGGCTGCGCTGCATCGGTCGCCCTAGGTGGCGGAGGCGGCGGCGGGGCGGCGGGTTGCGGCTGCGGCGGCTCGGCCGCTTGGATCGGCGGGGTGATATCGGCTTTGGTCTGCGGCTGCACCGGCGGCTGAGGCTGTACCGGCGCCTGAGGCTGAGGCTGAGGCTGAAGCTGAGGCTGAGGCTGCTGCGGCCGCGGTGGCGGTTGCGCCGGCGGTGCTGGCGCGGCAGCCGGCTTGGCATCCGATGCGGCGGACGCCTCCACGGGTCCGGTCGGGTCGAGCACATCGACCACCACGTGGTTGCCATACCGCGACTCGCGCACGCCGGCGCCGCGCGCCAGCACAAGCTCGGCGCGGTTAGCCCCACCATCGATCGAAACGACATTCCGCGGCGGTCGTGGTGCGGCGCCAACGACGACGTTTCCGGTGAACTCGAATACGAGGTGCTGGCCGTCGCGCGTCTTGCTGTAATCGGTGTGCGCCGGCAGATCGAACACGATCCTGCCGAAGCCGCTGTGCGTACCAACGCGCACCTGGATCGGGGCGGTATTATCGGCGAATGCCGTTGGCGCGAGCAGGCACCCCGCCAGCACGATACCGGCCACCCAGGTCCGTAGGCTCATTCGAAGCTGGCCAAGAGCCGGTCGATGTCGGATTGATCCATTGCGACGGTCGGATGCTGCGGGCCATTCAGCAGAGAGGCTTCAGCCGTTGCTTCGGCGGCCTCTGTCTCCAACGGGCCATCGCCGCCAAATGTCCGGACGATTTGCGCCACCTTTGTTTCAATCGTCTTGAGCGTTCCAACCACCTTGGTGATGCGCTGACCGGTGATGTCTTGGAAGCTGCACGCCTCGTAAATGCGCGTCGTTGCGTCTTGCAGCCGCGCTGCCGGTTCACCGGTCACTTCACCGGCCACCGCATCCAGCGTCTCGCAACTGTTGAGGATCGCGTTGGTCGCCGTCGCGGTGTGTTGCACGATGGCATCGAGCTCATCGGTGGCGAACGGGATGTGGTCGTGGGTGATGTCGTCGACGCGCAACGCGGCGATTTCGGCTTTCGCGTTGGCGATGGTCCGCCCCAGTTCCTCGACCTCCGCCAGCAAAGAGGTCTCCTGCGCGGACAGATCGCCACTCAGCGTGCTCAGCACGGCGTGCACCACCTCTGCGACCATCACGGGGTCTGCGCCCTGATAATGCCGTCGGATCGCTGCGAGCCGATCGGCTAATCTGTCATGGTCGTGCTCAACCATGTCCGAGCACCTTTTCAATCTTTTCGCGCAGCGTTTCGGCGTTGAACGGCTTCACGATGTAGTTCGATACGCCGGCCTGCTTGGCCGCCACGACGTTCTCGGCCTTGCTCTCGGCGGTGACCATGATGAATGGCGTCGATTTAAGCCGCGCGTCAGCGCGTACCTCCTGCAGCAGCTGCAAGCCGGTCATCGGCACCATATTCCAATCACTGATCACCAGGCCGAAATTGCCGGTGCGCAGCTTGGTCAAGGCCTCGGCACCGTCGGTCGCTTCCTCGACATTGTTGAAGTCAATCTGCTTCAGAAGGTTGCGGATGATGCGCAACATCGTTTTGTAATCATCCACAATGAGGACGTTCATCGATTTGTCGATCGACATCGTCGTTCTGTCCTTTCAACCGCCGCCCGGGTTGTCGCGCCGCGTGCGCATGTCGGCCAGTTTCGCCGTAAGGTCGCGGGCCTTGTCCGGCTGCATCGCAGCCAGGATCGGCGCCGCCTTCGCCTCCTTCATGCGATCGATCACCTGCAAGAGCACGGGCTGGTCCAGGTCATTGAATATGGCTGCCGCATCGCGCGGCTTCATCGCCGCGTAGAGCTTTACGAGTCCTTGCCAGCTGGCGTCCTCACGCTCCTTGCGTGCCGCGTCGAGCGACTTCGAGCTTCTTCTGCAGCGTCTGCAGTTCGGTGACCCGAGCGGTTAGCTTCTGTTCCGCGGCAGTCATCACCGACTCGCGCGCCGCGAGTGTCGCCTCACGCGCATCGAGTTCCTCTCGGTGTTGGCGCAGTTCCAGCAACACCGAGCGTTCGGCCTCGCTGATCGACGGTGGCGCGTTGTCTTCCGGTGGCTTCACCATTGCCGAGGGTTGCGGCTGCTGCGGAACCGGCGGAATCGCCGGCGCCGCCGTTGCCGCTGTCTCGGCGCTGCCGGTCGCGGTAGCGGCGCTTACCAGCTGGGCCGACTTCACCGCCAGCAAGGAGGCAAGCGCGAATATCGTCAGCGGCAGCAGACGCAGCGGGCTGGGGCGCATCATCGCGCGATCCTCAGCGCCTTCAGCAAGTCGCGTTCTGCCTGGCTATGCAGATGAGGCACCGCTTCCTCGGACTCCGATACAACGGTAAGCCGGGGAGCCGCGTTGGCGATCGGCCGTGCTGCATGCACAAGCGTGCCCATCTTGTCCGCCAGCCGGTTGCCGCGTTCGATGAGCAGCGTCAAATCCGCCTTCAGCTCCAGCGCGGCATCGACCTGCTGCGCGATCTGCTGGCCGGCTCCTTCCGCCGCGCCGCGCAATCGCTCGATGCCGATTTCTGCCTGGCGCGTGCTGGCGTTGAAACTCGTCACCAGCTCCTGCAGCTCCACGCGATCGCGTTTCAGCACGCCGAGCGCACGTTCCAGCCGCACTGCATGGAACAATGTTGCCGCAAGCAGGATCACCAGGGCGATTTCAAGCAGCCATTCCATGGCACTTATTTTGGTCCAGGAGTGTTAGGAAACTGCCAATGCCTTGTGGTCCGTCCGAGCGATCACCGCTCGGACAGAATGCGCGGCATGTCGCGCTCGATCCGGACCGCGACGCGGCTTTTGCGCCGGCCGACGCGGCCTTCGAATAACGGCACGGATCCGCAGCGCACCAAGACCGGCGCACCGATGTTGGTGTTCAGAATGATCCTGCTGCCGGGCACCAGGCTCATCACGTCAGACAGCCGCATCATCTGCTCATCGAGCACCACGTCGAGCTCGACCGCGGTATTCCAGAGCTCCTCGGCAAGATGGGTTTCCCAAATCGAGTCGCGGCCGAATTTCTCGCCCATGAACTGCTGCAGCAGCAGCTCGCGGACCGGCTCCAGGGTGGCGTAAGGCAACAGCAGCTCCATCCGGCCGCCGCGATCCTCCATATCGATTCGTAGCCGCGCCAGCACGGCGGCGTTCGAAAGCCGGCTGATCGTGGCAAATCGCGGATTTACCTCCAGCCGCTCGAAGCGGAACGTCACGGGACACAGCGGATCGAAACTGGCGGTGAGATCCGTCAGCACCACCTGGATCAGCCGTTCCACCAGTGTGCGTTCTATCGTCGTATAAGGGCGGCCTTCGATGCGCATCGCCGCGGTGCCGCGTCTGCCACCCAGCAGCACATCGACAATCGAGTAGATCATGGCGGAATCGACCACCATGAGGCCGTAGTTGTCCCACTCCTCCGCCTTGAACACCGCCAGCATCGCCGGCAGCGGGATGGAGTTCAGGTAATCGCCGAACCGCAACGAGAGGATGTTGTCGATGCCGACTTCAACATTGTCGGATGTGAAGTTGCGCAGGCTGGTGGACATGATGCGTACCAGCCGGTCGAACACGATCTCCAGCATCGGCAGACGCTCGTATGATACGAGGCCCGAGCTGATGATCTTCTGCATACCGGTGCGGTTTTCGCCGCCAGCCGGTCCCTCATCGAAGCCCAGCAGGCTGTCGATTTCTGCCTGGTTGAGAACCCGTGCCGGCTGTGCTTGCGGTGTTTCCTCCGCGCCAGACTCGGTTTCGGCACCCCACGCGGCGGCAAGCTCCTCGTCAGTCTGCGGTTTTGCCGGTTCGTCGCTCATTGGATCAGCATTTGGGTGAACAGCACGTCAGTCACGTGTGCTGGTGCGGCAGCAAGATTGGCGCGGGCGATCAATTCCTCCCGCAATCGATAGGTTCCTGCCGAACCGCGCAGCTCCTGTGGCCGCATCTCGCGAATATATGTCAGGAACAGATCCTGCAGCCGCGGCATCGCCGTCTTCACTCGTTCAACATCTTCCGCCTTGGTCACTTCCAGCCGGGCTGTCAGCTTCACGTAGTTTGGCCGTTGCGGATTGCTGTTCAGATTGGCGATCAGTTCCGGCAGATCAACATAAATCGGCTGCGCCGGCGGCTTCGGTTCATTGTCCGCGGTCTTGGCGCTCTGCATGCCAAGCAGGTGAGGCAGGATACCGGTGAACCAAAGCCCACCTCCCGCGCCGAGGAGCACGATTACGGGTGCGGCTAGCAGGATCAACTTTCGCCGCCCGCCGCCCTTCGGTGCCGGCGGAGTCGCTTCTGCCGTTTCGTCGGGCTTGGCCGCTTCCACCGCTGGGGCGGGCTTGGCCACAGCGCACTCCTTCGCCTGCTGAGCGCACAATGGCAGGCAGGCATTAAGGAACCGCTATCGACACGCAAGCGCTTCCGGTCAATCGTTCAGAAAAGCACAAGGGGACGGAGCATGTTCGAAGGATTTGTCCGCACCGAGATCGCAACCACTGGCGCGCGCATCCACCTGCGTCACGGTGGTGACGGACCGCCGCTCCTGTTGCTGCACGGCAATCCAATGACGCACGTGTCCTGGCACTGCATCGCCAATCGTCTCGCCGAACGCTTCCACGTCGTCTGTCCCGACCTGCGTGGCTACGGCGACAGCGTCGGTCCCCAGGACGGCGGCGAGAACCACGTCAACTACTCGTTCCGCGCCATGGCGCTCGACCAGGTAGAGGTCATGGAACGGCTGGGTTATCGCGAGTTCATGGTTGCCGGTCATGATCGGGGCGCGCGCACCGTCGCGCGCATGTGCCTCGATCATCCCGGCCGTATCAAGCGCGCCGCCGTGGTCGATATCCTGCCGAACTACCACGTATGGACGCATGCCTCGAAGCATTGGGCGACCAAGTCCTGGCACTGGCTGTTCATGATCCAGCCTTACGATCTGCCCGAGCGGATGATGGCCGGCGTGCCGGCGCAATACTTTATGGAGAAGAAGCTGTCGAAGCCCGGCATCGGACTTGGCTTCTTCCATCCGGAGGCATTCGCCGAATACGTCCGCTGCTTCAACTGGAAAACCATACGCGGCTCCTGCGAGGACTACCGCGCCTGCGCCAGCTGCGACTTCGACATGGACGAGGCCGATCACAAGGCGGGCCGCAAGATCGAAATTCCGCTGCTGGTAGCCTGGGGTGCCCGCAGCCATACCGGCACGGTGCACGGCGATGTGCTCGCGGTCTGGCGCGATTATGCCACCGATGCGACCGGTGGATCGATCGACTGCGGGCATTACGTGCAGGAGGAAGCACCGGACGCCGTATTCGACGTCTTCATGCGACACTTCGGCTGAAACAAAAAATCGGGGGAAACGAATGCCAGGTGATACAACGGGGCTACAGGCCCCGACACCGCATGTCCGGAAGATGCAGGTCACCGCACTGGTGCTGCTGGTACTGTGCGGCGTCATCAACTACCTCGACCGTTCCGCGCTGGCGGTGGCCAATGTGCTGATCAGGCAAGAGCTTGGGCTGGACGCCACGGCCATGGGCGTGCTGCTATCGGCCTTTCTGTTCGCCTATGCGCTGTCGCAGATCCCCACCGGCTTTCTGATCGATCGTCTCGGACCGCGCCGCCTGCTCGGCATCGCCATTACCGTGTGGTCGGTCGCCCAGGCGCTGTGCGGCTTCGTCGGCAGCTTCACCCAGTTCTACTTCGCCCGCATTCTGTTGGGCGTCGGCGAAGCCGCGCAATTCCCCACCGGTATCCGCGTCGTCAACAACTGGTTCCATGTCAGCCGCCGCGGCCTGCCGACAGGTATCTTCAATTCGGCGTCGTTCCTCGGCACTGCCTTGGCGCCGCCGCTGCTGACCGTCATCATGCTCGCCTATGGCTGGCGGACGATGTTCATCGCCATGGGCGTGCTCGGCTTCGTCGCCGCGTTCATTTGGGTGATGCTGTATCGCGACCCGGACACAGTCTGCTCGCCCGCCGAACTGGCGTATATACGATCGGGCGACATGGCGCGCACGTCGTCACCGGTGAACTACCGGCACTGGGGGATGTTGTTCCGGTTCAGGACCATGTGGGGCGCTATCCTCGGCACGCTGGGGGCGCAGTACCCTGACATGGATGTATTACACCTGGCTGCCAGGTTTCCTTGAAATCCAGCAGCACATGACCATCGCGCGCACCGGCATATTCGCCGCCATCCCGCCAATCGTCGGCACCATCGGCTCCGTGCTCGGCGGCTATTCCACTGACTGGTTTGCCCGCTTCGGCTATTCACCATTGGCCTGCCGCAAGATCCCGCTGGTGTTCGGTGTCGTCGGCATGGCGATACTGGCCGTCGCCACCGCCTATGCCAGCGACAATACGCTGGTGATCACCTTCATCTCGTTCTCGTATTTCCTGGCGGGGCTGTCGTCGGCGGCGATCTGGGCGCTCGCCACCGCGGCCGCGCCGCCGGATTACGTCGGCTCGTTCGGCAGCCTGCTGTTACTGGGCGGCTTCCTCGGCGCCACCGTCTCACCCATCGTCACTGGATACATCGTGGATACAACAGGTTCCTTCCTGTTCGCCCTGCTGATCGGCGCGGCAATGGCGTTGCTCGGCGCCGCCGCCTTCCTGCTGCTGATCGATAAGCCGATAAGCGGTGAACAGCTGGAGGGCGAAGACGTCGGAGTCCGCCGGTTGGCCTGATCCACGTCCACAACCCTGGCGCGAATTCGATTCCCAGTAGCCGCCGGTTGGTGCACACTGCCGGACCATGTCGGCGGCAGTTGAAACCTCGCAGCGTATTCGGCCGGACGAATCGCGCCAGCCTGCCGCGGCTTGTGAACTGACCATCCTGATGCCCTGTCTCAACGAAGCGGAAACGCTTGCCCGCTGCATCACCAAGGCGCGCAGCTTCCTGATCCGCAGCGGCATAATCGGCGAAGTCGTGGTCGCCGATAACGGCAGCACCGATGGCTCGCAGCAGATCGCGGAGCTGCAAGGGGCGCGCGTCGTGCCGATTACCGAGAAGGGCTACGGCAGTGCGCTGATGGGCGGCATTCTGGCGGCTCGCGGACGCTACGTGATCATGGGCGACGCCGACGACAGCTATGACTTCGCCGCCCTGGATGGCTTCATCGCACGGCTGCGCGAAGGCTATCAGCTTGTGATGGGCAATCGATTTCAAGGTGGCATCAAGCCAGGTGCGATGCCGCTGCTGCATCGCTATCTCGGCAATCCAGTGCTCAGCAAGGTTGGACGCGTGTTCTTCCGCAGCCAATGCGGCGACTTCCATTGCGGCCTGCGCGGCTTCGATCGTAGCTCGATCCTGACACTCGGCCTTCAGGCGCCGGGCATGGAATTCGCCAGCGAAATGGTGGTGAAGGCGACGATACACCGGCTGCGCATTGCCGAGGTGCCGACGACATTGTCGCCCGACGGGCGCTCGCGTCCGCCGCACTTGCGCAGTTGGCGCGATGGCTGGCGGCACCTGCGGTTCCTGCTGCTGTTCAGCCCGCGCTGGCTGTTTCTGCTGCCGGGTGCGGCGCTGTTCGTGGCCGGCCTTGGCATGATGGTTTGGCTGGAGCCGGCACCACGTCATATCGGCCGTGTGACGCTCGACATCCATACATTGCTGTACGCGGCACTTGGCGTGGTGGTCGGATTTCACTCCATGCTGTTTTGGATGTTCGCCAAGGTATACGGGATACGCGAGGGCATCGTACCGCCCGATCCCCGATTCAGTGCGATGATGCGACTGGTCACCCTGGAAGTCGGCTTGATCGCCGGTGCGCTGCTGTTGCTGTTCGGTCTGGCGCTCGGATTGTACGCCCTCGGTTCATGGGGCAGCGTCGAGTTCGGCGTACTGTCGCCCGAACGCGCCATGCGTCTGGTTATTCCGTCCGCCACGGCGATCCTGTTGGCATTCCAGATCGCCTACGGCGCGTTCTTCCTCAGCGTGCTGGAAATTCGCGGCGCACGCAGGCCAACCTGACCGGCGTTACCGCTTCGTGGTGTCAATCGGCATGCAGTTCGTGCGTCCCGACGCGAGGCAGTCCTGCAACTGCGCCGACCCATGCAGCCGGTCCATGATGAACACCACCACGATCACCAGGGCCACAATGGCCAGCAACCCGACCAGGGTGCGCCGCGGCGAAGGAGAGGGATCTTCGTCCGCCATCAGGGGTCTATCGTCAGTTGCCCGTTGTGCTCGGTGTCTGCCCACTCATTCATCAGCATATAACCAATACCCAGCAGTACAGGTCCAAGGAAAATACCCAGCAACCCGAAGGTCAATGCACCGCCAAGTACCCCGAGCACCGTCAGCAGGAACGGCAGTTGCGCGCCGCGCGCGATGAACCAGGGGCGTATGACCGAGTCGGCACCGGAGACGGCCACCACGCCGTAGACGCCAAGAAAAATCCCCCAACCAAGATGTCCGCTGCTCATCAGCCAAAGCGCGGCGGGGATCCACACCAAAGGCGCGCCAACTGGCAACACGGCCAGAAAGCCCGCCACCGCACCCAGCAGGACCGGCCGGGGAACACCTGACAACCAGAGCCCGAACGCGGTCAGAAAGCCCTGCACGACAGCCGTCAGCAGGATGCCGTAGACCACACCGCGCACCGTGGCGCCGGTGACAGCGATCAACCGCTCGGCGCGCGCGCCCGCGATGCGCTGCAGGATCTCTGTCAGCCGCGCCGATATCGGTTCGCCGTACAGATAGAAGAAGAACGCGATGAACAGTGCCAGCACGAACAGCAACACGCCGTTTGCCAATCCGACCAGCACACCCAGGCCGCCTTCGAGCACGATACCGAAATAGGGACGCAGTGCTTCGACCATCTCGCTGATGTCGGCTGCCCAACGGTTCCACAGATCGCCCAGCATCTGGCCGACAAGCGGGATCTCGAACACCCATCCTGGTGCGCCTGGGAGTCCGGCGCGCAGTGCATCCTCTATAGTGCCGCGCAGGTGATTGACGTCGTTCGCGCCCCCGGGCGCGGCGAGTGCCAGCGGCAGCACCAGGACCACTGCAGTCAGTGCCACCATGACGCCAGCAGCCGCGCCCCGGCGCAGCCGGAGTGAGGTGTGCAGCCAGTCGCACGCCGGCCAGGTCGTGAACACTAGGATCGCGGCCCACAGCAGCGACGAAAAGAATGGGTACAACACCAGCACACAGCCAATACCGACGCCGCCCAGCAACAAGCCCAGCAGCAGGCGTTCCGTGGTCATGCGCTGGTCATTCTCCCCACTCGCTTGTAGCTTGCCGCCGCATGTTCGGGGAGGGTCCGCGATGCCACGTCTGGCTGCCAATCTGTCCATGATGTTCAACGAGGTGCCATTCCTCGATCGCTTCGCCGCCGCGCGCAAAGCTGCGTTCGACGGCGTGGAATTCCTATTCCCGTATGAGTACCCGCCAGGCGATTTACGCAAGCGGCTGGATGGCGAGGGCCTGACCCAGGCACTCTTTAACATGCCGCCGGGCGATTGGGCCAAGGGCGAGCGTGGCCTTGCCAGCCTGCCAGGCCGCCAGGGCGAATTCCGGGACGGCGTGAAGCTGGCTCTGGACTACGCCGAAGCGTTGGGCTGCAAGTTGGTACATGCGATGGCAGGCTTAGTGCCCACTGGCGTATCGCAGGTCACCGCCGCCGGCGTCTATGCTGCCAACCTGGCCTGGGCTACAGAGCAGGCACACCCGCGTGGCATCAAGGTGGTGATCGAACCGATCAACCACCGCGACATGCCAGGCTACTTCCTCAATACCGAAGCGCAGGGCGCGGCGGTGGTCGATGCGATTGGACGTGATCGTCTTGGCCTGCAGTTCGACGTCTATCATTGCCAGACAACCGAGGGCGACATTACCAAACGCATGGAGCAGTTCCTGCCGGTGATCGCCCACATGCAGATTGCCGACGTCCCGGCGCGCAACGAACCCGGCACCGGCGAAATCGGCTGGAAGTTCGTGTTCCGCCGCATGGACGAACTTGGCTACCGCGGTTGGGTTGGCTGCGAGTACCGCCCGGCTGGAGATACCGTTGCAGGCCTTAAATGGCGTGACGAATTCGGCGTCTAGGCGAACGATCAAGACGAAAAGGAGAACCACATGAAGGTAGGATTCATCGGCCTCGGCATCATGGGCCGCCCCATGGCGCAAAACCTGCACGCCGCGCAGCACTCGCTGATCGTGTATGACCGCACGCCGATCACCGACGAGATCAAGGCAATCGCCGACGTCGCAACCGATGGCAAGACCGTCACGCAAAAATCCGACGTGATCATCGTCATGGTGCCGGACACTCCGGATGTCGAGGACGTGCTGTTCTCGCCGAACGGCGTCGCCGCGGGCCTGTCGCCGGGCAAGCTGGTTATCGACATGTCATCGATCAGCCCGATCGGCACCAAGGAGTTTGCCAAGAAGATCAACGCGCTTGGCTGCGATTACCTGGACGCGCCGGTGTCCGGTGGTGAAGTCGGCGCCAAGCAGGCCAGTCTGACCATCATGGTGGGCGGGCCCTCGCGCGCGTTCGAGCGCGCCAAGCCGCTGTTCGACAAGATGGGCAAGAACATCACCCATGTCGGCGAGTCGAACGGCGATGGCCAGACCTGCAAGGTGGCGAACCAGATCATTGTGGCGTTGAACATCCAGGCCTGTGCCGAGGCGTTGGTCTTCGCCGCGAAGGCCGGCGCGGATCCGGCAAAGGTCCGGCAGGCGCTGATGGGCGGTTTCGCGGCATCCCGCATCCTGGAAGTGCACGCCGAACGCATGCTGAATGGCCAGTTCAATCCTGGGTTCCGGATTCGGCTGCACCAGAAGGACCTTAACCTCGCGCTTTCGGCTGCCAAGGAACTCAACCTGTCGCTGCCGAACACGGCGGTGGCGCAGCAGATGTTCTCCTCCTGCGCAGCACATGGAGGAGCCGATCTCGACCATTCGGCACTTATCCTCGCCATCGAGGGCTTGGCTGACTTCTCCGTTCGTGACAAGAAATGATTGGCGCACAAGTACCCGCAACGAGTCGCACCCGCTGAACAGGGTTGAATTTACGATCGAGACAGTCATAAGCTTGGTTGTTCGCGCCGATTTTGAGACTCGCGGCCAAGCGGCGATTGGCGAGAGCCCGGTGAAGGGGAAGCCAGATGTCGATGCGTTTTACCGAGATCGGCCAGCAATTACGGGCCTATCGTCTGGAGTCAGGCCTTCGCGCCGAGGAGATTGCCGCGCGACTCGGCGTCTCGCGGGCCGCGCTCTATCGCTACGAGAAAGGCGAGGTGATCAAACTCGACACCATCAAGCGTCTCGCCGAACTGTTGAAGATTTCACCGCTGTCGCTACTGGGGATTGGTGTTGAGTACTACAACAGGGCGGTCGGTTATTTCGAGCGCATCCGACAGATCGAAGAGACAGCAGACCAGGTCCTGCAATTGTTCGGTCCGATTTGCTATCTGACAACTTCCGACGCGTACGACAGCGTTCTTGCCGAGGCGTTCGACGAAGCCGCTGACCAGACGACCACTGAACGCGCGGCCATGCGCTCGATGGCTGAGCAGGTGACGGGCATCCTCAAAGCGCGCAAGCGTATGTATGTGACCCGTCGCCCCGGGATCATCGCCATGGTGTCGCTGTCCTCGGTGCAACGCTTTTTGGAAATTGGCGTTGCCGGTGGCATCGAGGCATCCGACCGGGTCCGGCGCATCTGCCGCGACGTGGCTGCGACCGAGGTCGAGAATATGGCTGCGTTGATGGAAGCCGAACCGATGGGACTGCAGTTCGGCTTGTTGACATCAGCCGAGCCGACGTCCGCGTTCAAGATCATGCGCGCGCGCGATCGCGTCAGCCTGGCAATCAATCCATTCCGCCCTGATACGCACCCGTCCACACATACCGGCGTCGCCATGGTCACCGGCGCCGACGAGGCAATCGCCGCGCATCAGCGCGTGGCCGAGGCAACCTGGCGCGATGCGTTGAAGGGTCCTGCAGGAGCGGCGCGCCTGCGGCAACTTGTGACCACGGCAGTTCCGGCCTGACCGCCCCGAGGGCTGCCATCGCCACACCGGCCGCCTTATGATGCACTCATGCCCAATCGAAAGCCGCCGCTGGTTCCGCCGCACATCGGCGTGGAACAGCTATCCAACGACAGGGTTTGGAATGGCCGCTTCCCGCTGGATGTGATCCGTTTTCGCCATCGGCGTTTCGATGGCGATTGGTCTGGCCTGAAGACCTGGGAGGTATGGCGCCGAGGCCGTGCCGCGGCCGTCCTGCCGTATGACCCAATCGCTGACGCGGTGATTCTGATCGAACAGTTCCGCCTGCCGGCTTTGGCCGCTGGCATGGAACCGGTCACGGTGGAGCTTCCAGCCGGGTTGTGTGATGCGGACGAAACCGCCGAGGCGACGGCTCGGCGCGAGGCAGCCGAGGAAATGGGATTGGATGTTGGGAGCCTGAAGCGTATCGGCAGCTTTCTGCTGACGCCGGGTGGTGCCGACGAATGCTGCGAACTGTTCGTCGGCCGCGTGCAAACGCCTGTGGTCGCCGACGATGGTATTATCGGTCATGCCGGCGTGGCCGACGAGCACGAGGATATTCGTGTCCGGGTTTGGCCGGCTGATCGCGCGATCGCTTTGGCGGTGGCCGGCGAGATGCCCAATTCGGTGACCTCGATCGGTCTGCTGTGGCTCGCCGCACAGCGGCCGGCGCTGCGTAAGGAGTGGACATGACCACGAAACTGTTCCTCGACGATCCGCGGTTGCGTGCCGCTACCGGCACTGTTCTGGCCAGCGGGCCAGACGGTATCGTGCTCGACCGCACCGTGTTTTACGCCCGCTCCGGCGGCCAGCCCGGCGATATTGGTGTGATACGCTGGGACGGTGGTGAGACGCCGATTGCCGACACGCTGAAAGGTGAAGGCGAAACGGTGCTGCATCTGCCTGCGCCGGGCGCACCTGTCCCTCCCGTGGGTGCCGTGGTCGAGGGCGAGATCGACTGGGACCGCCGCTACAAGCTGATGCGCATGCACACCGCCATGCATCTGCTGTGCAGCCTTATCAAGGGCGCCGCGGTGACCGGCGGTTCGGTGGGCCCCGACCGCTCGCGATTGGACTTCGACCTGCCCAATCCGCCACCGAAGGAGCAGATCGAGGCCGGTCTGAATGCAATCGTCGAGGCGGATCATCCGGTGCGCATCGAGTGGGTGGATGAAAGCGTGCTGGACAGCAATCCCGATCTCGTCCGAACCATGTCGGTCGCGCCCCCGCGCGGCGCCGGCCGGCTCCGGCTGATGCGCATCGGCGAAGGCGGCGGGCAGGTGGACCTACAGCCGTGCGGTGGCACCCACGTTGCCCGCACCGGCGAGATTGGCCGGCTGACCGTGGTGAAGATTGAGAACAAGGGCAAGCAGAACCGCCGCATCATTATTGCGCCGGCCGCCTGACGCGGTTCCGGGAACGGCCAGGCACGTGATTGAGCGCGTGAGCGCGATACAACGCGCGAAGTTGGTTGAAAAATTGCTACCACTCAGGCATTATTGGCGTGTCAATTAGTAATGAGTGGCGAAAAATTTAGATGCGCACGTTTTCTGCAGTTGTAACCGCGATCGCCCTGCTAGCACCGCTGGTGGCTCACGCCGGCCCCAATCTGGTCGCCGATGGCGATTTCAACAGCCCAAGTGGCGGGGGCAGCTTCGTTACCTACTCCGGTGGTTCAAGCATCGGGCCGTGGACCGTCACCGGGGGCAGCGTCGACCTCATCGGCGGTTATTGGCAGGCTCCGACCGCTGGCGGCGGCAGCGTTGACCTGGACGGCAACGCGCCCGGTGGCGTGAGCCAGTCGATCTCGACCATTGCGGGCCACAAGTATGAGGTCAGCTTCTGGTTGTCCGGCAACCCCGATGGATCGCCCGCTACCAAGACGCTCGACGTTTCGGCAGCCAGTGCATCGCCCGTCTTCACCTACACCAACGGCGCGAATTCGCACGGCAACATGGCCTATGAGGCGGAGAGCTTCATTTTCACCGCGATCGGCTCGAGCACCACGATTGCCTTTGCCAGCGGTGACATTGCGACACCGTACGGCCCGGTGATCGGTGGTGTCAGCGTGACGGCGGTTGCCGCCCCCGAGCCTGCGACATTCGCCATGCTTGGCGTTGGCCTGGCCGGTGTTGGTCTGACGCGCCGCCGCCGCTGAACGCACTCCCTCGCGGTTCAAGGGCGGGATGCGTCCATCCGATTGACTCCCTGGTGCCGGTGCCGACACATGCGCGGCCCTGACACCATAGGGAGAACCTCGATGGGACCGCTGGTGACGACAGAGTGGCTCGCCGACGAACTCGGCAAACCTGACCTGGTGGTGTTTGACGCTACCAAGTACCTGCCGAATGAACCCAAGGATGGGCGTGCGGAGTTCCTCAACGCCCATATCCCCGGCGCCCGCTATTTCGACATCGACCAGATCGCGGATTGCGATACCGACCTGCCGCACATGGTGCCGACGCCGGGCCGGTTCGCCAAACTGCTCGGCGCGCTAGGGGTATCCAACGCCTCGCGCGTGGTGTTCTATGACCAGAAGGGCTTGGCATCCGCGGCCCGCGGGTGGTGGCTGATGGGGTTATTCGGCCACGACGCGGCGGCAGTGTTGGATGGTGGTTTGCCAAAGTGGCGTCGCGAAGGACGCGCCATCGAGACTGGCGAGCCCACAGCACCGTCACCCGCTGCTTTCCGTCCGGACTACCGTGCGGCGCGTCTGCGCGGTGTCGGTGATATGCTGCGGAACGTGCAGACGCAGGCCGAACTGGTTCTCGACGCGCGTGCCGCAGGCCGCTTCACCGGTGAAGTGCCTGAGCCGCGCGCCGGCATGCGCAGCGGGCACATCCCCGGCTCTGCCAGCCTGCCCTATACGGATCTGCTGAATGCCGACGGCACCTTCCGGCCCGTAAGCGACATTCGTGCGCGCCTGGCGCAGGCCGGCGTCGATGCGGCGCGTCCCGTGGTGACAAGCTGTGGATCAGGTGTCACCGCGTGCATCCTCACACTCGGGCTGCAGCTCACCGGCCTGCCCGGCGGCGCTGTCTACGATGGTTCGTGGACCGAGTGGGGCGGCCGGCCCGATACCCCGGTGGAGACGAAATAAGCATGGCCGACACCACGAAGCGGGGCTTCCGCACCAGACTTTCGCATACCGGCCGTGCCGGCAAGCGCATCCACGGTTTCGTCAATCCGCCGCTGCTGCGCGGTTCCACGGTGCTGACGCCCACGGTCGCCGATCGGCGGGCATTGCAGGCGAAACGTGGAGAACGCGTGCTGAGCTATGGACTAGGCGGCTCGGAAACGCACTGGGCACTGGAGGATGTGATCGCCGAAGTGGAGGGCGGCACGCACTGCGCGATCGTTTGCTCGGGCCTCGCCGCTGTGACGACGCCACTGCTCGCCTTCCTCAAGTGCGGCGATCATTGCCTGATGCCGGACAGCGTCTATGGCCCTTCGCGTAGTTTCGCCGAGGGAATGCTGAAGCGCTTCGGTGTCGAAACCACCTTCTACGACCCACTGATCGACGAATCCGGCATCACCGCGGTGCTGCGGCCGAACACCACAGTTGTGTATACGGAGAGTCCTGGCAGCCACACCTTCGAGGTGCAGGATATTCCAGCGCTTGCCCGCGCGGCGCATGCGCATGGTGCCAAGTTGCTGATGGACAATACCTGGGGCATTCATCACTTCCAGCCGTTCAAGCACGGTGTCGATGTATCGATCCAGGCGGCGACGAAATATCCCGCCGGCCATTCCGACATCCTGATTGGCAGCGTCACGGTCAATTCCGATGAGGACTGGCGAACGCTGCAGGCCACGGTACGCGGGCTGGGCCAGTATGCCAGCCCCGATGATTGCTGGCTGACGCTGCGCGGCCTGCGCACGATGGGCGTGCGGCTGGCGCATCAGATGGATGCCGCCATCGAGGTGGCGCATTGGCTGAGCCGGCGCCCTGAGGTGAAGCAGGTGATGCATCCGGCGCTGCCGGGCGCACCGGGTCACGCGATCTGGAAGCGCGATTTCTCCGGCGCCTGCAGCCTGTTCGGCGTCGAGTTCAAGCCGGAGTATTCGCCGGAGAGCACGCATGCCTTCGTCGAGGCGCTGGACCTGTTCGGTATCGGTGCGTCCTGGGGTGGCTTCGAAAGCCTTGCGTTGCCGACGACTGGCTTCATCACGCGAACTGCGTCCGCGAAGTTCGCCGGCCCTCTGGTGCGGCTGCATATCGGGCTGGAGGATGTTGCCGACCTGATTGCAGATCTGGAGCAGGGGCTGGCTGTGATGCGCGCGTTCGGCAGGTGACCGGGAAACCGAGTTGCGGAGCGCCATATGAGCGAGCTGCCTCGGGTCGCCTGCATCATGATGCAGAAGGACGAGGACTATGTGCTCAAGCCGTGGCTGGCGTATCACAGCTATCTGTTCGGCCCGGAGAATCTATTCGTCTTCGACAATGGCTCTGAGTCGCAGGCCGTCCGCGGCACGCTGACCAGCTTTCAGCAACGCGGTGTCAACGTGGATTGGCGCCGCTCATCACGCCAGGACTACGAGACAAAAGACCGTATCTTCGGCGACCTGATCAACGAACTGGACGCGCTGGGGCGCTACGATTTTCTCATCCCGATCGACTGCGACGAGTTCGTCGCGCTGAGGACCGAGCGGAACTGCAGTTTTCGGCGTGACGACATCGGCAGTTATCTCTCGCAGCTGATAGGCGAGTCCCGGGTGCTGCGATTTCCCTACCAGTTGGCCAACCATCCGCTGCAACCGGACATCTACCATTACTTTGATTTCTTCAAATCGTTTTTCAGCGCCAACTCGTATGCCGATATGGATCATGGTCATCACCTCGGCAGATCGCGCCGTGGCGCGGAATTCATCAATACCCGCCTGATTCAGATCCACGTTCACAATAAACGATTTGATCTCATGCGCCGGCAGATGGAACGAAGTTGGATTGGCACCGTCGATCTCAACGATGTTGAAAAGCTGCGGAACTATCGAGGTCCTTCAGTGCATGTCGCACCCTTCTTGCAGATGGATGCCCGGCAATTCTATCTCAAGCTTCGCGATGCGGTGCACTTCGTGCTGCCCGAGTTCCGGCTGATGCTGCAGTCACTTGGCGCTCCTTTGGAAATGCCGACCGAGACTGTGGAGCCGGAGTTGCTGGTTCAGACCGATGTGTCACTGGATCCAGTGGCCGCCGCGGATGGGGGAACTGTCACAGTGCTCTTGCCGGGGCCGGCAGGCTCGGAATTTGCCGCCGCCAAATTCGACGAAAGCCTGTATCTGGCGGCGAACCCGGATGTGGCGCGCCCCGGGGTGGACCCGACTGTGCATTTCTGCCGCAATGGCTACAGCGAAAAGCGTAAGCTCCGGCCACAACCGGCCGACGGTGTACCCGCATCGCGCCCCACCGCCGTGCCGGCGAACAATGACCTGAAGCAGGAGCCTGCCGCGCGTCGGCGGGAATCACGCATGTCATATGCTGGGCTGGAATTGCAAACCGATGCGGCGACGCCGCACTTGGGTGGCGCCATCAAGCAAGGCGATCCGTATACGTTCTGCCCGTCGGTCTGGGACTACGTGATTGCGCGGTTCGCGCTGTCGTCGGTGCTTGACCTTGGCAGCGGCTGTGGCAATGCCAGCCTCTACTTTCACCGGAAGGGCCTGCATGTCGTCGCCGTCGATGGGCTCTGGGCCAGTGTCGAACGATCATTCTATCCAAGCGTGCAGCATGATCTGACAACCGGTCCAATCCGCACGCGGGTCGATCTCGTGCATTGCCAGGAAGTCGTGGAGCACATTGAGGAGCGTTATATCGATCATGTGATGGACAGCCTGCTCACCGGACGCATTATCCTGATGACGCACGCCCTGCCCGGTCAGGGTGGCCACTACCACGTCAATCTTCAGCCGTCGGAATATTGGATCAACCACCTGACGCGCCGCGGGTGCGTACATCTGGAAGAGGACACCAGGCGGATCCGCGCACTTGCCGATAGAGACGGAGCCAAATACATGGCCGCGACAGGGCTGGTCTTCGCCAATTCAAGACGCGATCAGCTTTGAGGTAGCGTTCGCTTCCGTTAAGCGCGCTCCACGTATCCATCCCGCGTTTGTGGCAGCTTCCATCCCAATACGCGTCCGGCGACGAAGTTGCGCAACACCTGCGCGGTGCCCCCGCCAATCGTGAACATCCGCGCATCGCGCGCCATGCGCTCCATCGGATAATCTCGCGAATAGCCGCGCGCACCGAACATCTGCAGCGCGTCGTTGGTCACCTTGATCGCCATTTCCGAGGCAAACACCTTCGCCTGCGCCGCCAGCAACGGATCGGGAAACGGATCGGCGCTCGCGGCGGCACGATACACCGCGAGCCGCGCCGCATTGAGCTGGATCGCCATGTCGGCGAGCATCCACTGCAGTCCCTGGAACTCACCGATCGGGCGGCCGAACTGGTGCCGCTCCTTGGCGAAAGCGACGGCCGCTTCGAATGCGCCCTGTGCCAATCCCAGCGCCACCGTCGCAGCACCGACGCGCTGACTGTTATAGGCGTTCATCAGATCGGCAAAGCCGTGCAGTTTGCCGTTATGTCCCAACACCATCTCGTCCGGCACTTCCAGGTTATCGAACCGGATCTCCGTTTCGGGAATGCCGCGCAGCCCCATCGTTGGTTCGCGCTTGCCGATGACCAGGCCCTTCGCGTCGTCGCGTACCGCGAGGAAGCCGCCGATGCCGCGCGCGCGACCGGTTTCATCGAACACGCGCGCGAAAATCAGATGCAACTTCGAAACGCCGCCGCCGGTGATCCAGTGCTTGCGCCCATTGAGCAGCCAGTAGCCATTCCGCCGATCGGCGCGCGTGGTCATGTCGGTGGCCGCTGATCCGGCATCCGGCTCGGTGATGCAGATCGCCGGCTTGTCGCCATCCAGCACCAGCCGCGCGGCAAGTCTCTTCTGCGCTTCAGTGCCGTACTGCATCACAGCGGAGATCGCACCCATGTTGGTCTCGACCGCGATGCGTCCGGTCACGCCGCAGACCCGCGCCATCTCCTCGATGATCACCACCGCATCGAGGAAGTTGCCACCGGCGCCGCCGTACATTCTGGGGATCGTGTAGCCCAGGAGTCCCGCATCGCGCAGCGCCGTGACATTGTCCCACGGATAGGCTTCGGCGCGATCCACCTCGGCGGCACGCGGCGCGACCGCCTGCTCGGCGACGCGCTGCGCTACGGATTGCAGATCCTTCGTCGCGGCCGGAAGTTCGAACATGCAGCCTCCTGTTCGGAACGTGAACGCCGGAAGGCCAATGGTATACGCCGGTCAGAAAGTGAAATCGACGCCGGCGGTCTGCAGCAGCAGAACGATGTTCAGCGCGAGGATCACGATCGTGCCGGTGATGGCCGCGGTGCTTGTCAACCGGCTGTTGACAAACTCGCCCATGATGTCGCGGCGCCGTGTGAACAGCACCAGCGCGATCATCGGTATCGGCAGCGCGAAGGACAGCACAACCTGGCTGATCACCAGCGCCTGAGTGGTGTTTGCGCCCAGCGCGACGATGACGAGCGCGGGCACCATGGTCGCCAGCCGCCGCAGCCAGAGCGGAATGCGGAAACCGACGAAGCCCTGCATGATCACCTGGCCCGCCATGGTCCCGACGGTGGAACTCGACAATCCCGACGCCATCAACGAAATCAGGAACACCACCGCCGCACCGGCGCCGAGCAACGGCGTCAGCGAGTGATACGCGGTCTCGATTTCCGCAACGTCTGGATGTCCGGCATGGAACGCGGCGGAGGCCATCATCAGCATCGCCATGTTGACCAGCCCGGCGACCGACAGGGCAAGGATGACCTCGCGGTTGGAGAACCGCAGCAGCGTGCGTCGCTCATGTGTATTGCGTGCCGGCGCTCTGCCCTGCGTAAGACTGGAATGCAAATACACCGCATGCGGCATCACGGTCGCACCGATGATGCCGACGGCAATGGTCAGTGCTTCGGCATTCGGCAATGTCGGAAGCACCGCGTGCAGGCCGGCTTCGCCCCAGGCAACCGGCGCGATGAACAACTCGATCAGGTAGCTGATGCCGATCACGCCGACCAGCGCACCGATGATCAGTTCAAGCGGGCGGAAGCCGAGGCGCTCGAACGTCAGGATGCCGTAAGAGACCGCGAAGGTGATGACCATGCCGACGAACAACGGCAAATGAAACAGCAGGGCAAGACCAATGGCGCCGCCGAGCAATTCCGCCAGGTCGGTCGCCATCGCCGCCACCTCGCTCACCGCCCACATGAGGTAAACCGCTGGGCGTGGGAACTGTTCGCGGCACAGTTCGGCCAGGTTGCGCCCAGTGACAATGCCCAGCTTTGCCGACAGTGCCTGGAACAGCATGGCGATCAGGTTCGCCATCACCACGACCCACAGCAGCGCGTAGCCGAACTTGGCACCCGCCTGGATGTTGGTCGCGAAGTTGCCCGGGTCCATGTAGGCGATCGAGGCGATCACCGCGGGGCCGGCGAACAATAGCGCGGAGCGCGGCCCGCTGCGCCGTCCGGCCAGCACCTCACGGATCGCTGCCGTCGTCTGGTCGGTCATGGAGCGTCCGGCCAGTACGTCGCTCATGCTCCCATACCCTTCATACCGTAGATGTAGCACAGGCTACATCTCGTGCAAGAGGTTTCGATTTCCTGAGCCGGCATCACAATGCCGCCAAGGCAACCGTGGTTGACGGGCGTGTCGATGCCGTGGAAGGCTGCCCACGACAACAACCGAGGCAAACATGGAAGCGGCAATCCCGCTCAAGGTGTTCTGGCAGCCTGGGTGAACCAGCTGCCTGAAACTCAAGGAGTTTCTCTCGGTCCGTGCGATCGAGTTCGAATCCATCAATGTGCTGGAAGACCCTGCCGGGCTCGACGAGCTGAGGCGGCTGGGTGCCCGGTCGATCCCCGTGCTGTCGCGCGGCGACGACTTCGTGTTCGCGCAGAACATCGGCCATGTGGTGAAGTTCCTCGGGCTGAACGAGGCGACCGGCCCTGTGCTGTCGCCGGCGCAGTTGATGCAGCGGCTGGACACTTTCCTCGGTGCGGCGGTCCGCATGGTTCCGCAGATGCCGGACGACAGGCTGGCGACCGAGGTGCCGAACCGTCCGCGCAGCTATCGCGTGCTGGCGCACCACATGTTCCGTATTGCCGAGACCTTCCTCGAAGTCGCCAACGGCGCGACGCTGGAGCATGGCGGCCTTACCGCGTCACCACCCGATGACATGCGCACCACTGCCGGCATCGTGACCTACGGCAAGGACGTGCGGCAGCGTCTGGCGGCATGGTGGGCGGCCACGCCCGACCGGGCCGCGCGGGCCACGGTGCAGACGTATTATGGCCCGCAGGTGCTGCACGAATATCTCGAGCGCACCACGTGGCATGTTGGCCAGCACACGCGGCAATGGGTCATGCTGCTGGGCATGGCTGGCATCGAGCCTGACCACCCGCCGTCGCCAGCCGACTTTGCCGATCTGCCGATGCCCAGCCAGGTATGGGACGGCTGATCCGGCCAAATTGACACGCTGAACCGCTTCGGCGGATGGTTCCTTCAACGAGACGTTGGGGGAAACTTATGCAAGCAAATCGTTGGATCGCTGCGGCGATTCTGACGTTCGCGCTGACCAACCTTGCCGCTGCGCAGAACCGCCCGCCTGGCGTTCCAGAGCCCGGCAAGAGTGAGCGCATCGACGCGATCATCAAGCGCGGCACATTGAAGGTTGGCATCACGCCGGCATTCCCCTGGGTATACCGCAACAAGAGCGGCACTGGCGATGAATGGCGCGGTTCGTCCTGGACGTTTGCCAAGGCGACCGCGGAGGCGCTCGGCGTCAAGCTGGAGGTCGTGCCGGTTTCAAACGAAACCAAGGTGCCGATCGTGATCTCCGGTGGCGTCGATATCACCATCGCCGCGCTGGCCGAGACAGATGCGCGCAAGCAGGTGGTCGATTTCGTCACCTATTCGACCGGCACATTCTGCATCTTCGGCCTGAAGACCAACCCGAAAGCCGCCGTGTTCAGCAGCGTGGACAAGCTGAATGATCCGGCCCTGACCTTTGCTGCCTATGTCGGCACCAACCAGGCTGCATGGATCCCGCAGACGTTCCCGAAGGCGAAGATGCGCGCCGTCACCGGCAGCGGGCAGGCGCCGGTGGATGAACTGCTCGCCGGCCGCGCCGACTTTGTCGTGGGTGACTCACCGCTCGAGCCGATTTTCAAGAACGCCTACAAGGACATGTTCTCGATCCCTGCTGACTGCACGAAATCCGACCTCAATCCGGTGCCGGATGGCCAGGCGATTGCCAAGAACCAGCCGGTGTTCCTGGAATTCCTCAAGGACGTGGAAAAGAAGAACGAAGCGAAGATCCGGCAGGAAGAACTCGACAGCATCAAGTTCGCCTTCGAGCACCCTGACCAGATCTGATCCGGGCCGTGACAGCGGGCCATGCAGGACGCCTTCCACATCGTCAGCACGAATCTGCTGTTCCTCGCCAAAGCGCTCATCGTCACCATTGAGCTGAACCTCGCGTCGATCGCACTGGCGTTGCTACTGGGAACCGTGATGGGCCTCGGCCGTGTCTATGGTGGCCGCTGGCTCGACTACGCATTCGGCTTCGTCATCGACGTGGTGCGCTCCATCCCGATCCTGGTGATCATGGTCTGGGTGTTCTTCGGCCTGCCACTGCTCGTCGGCGCGCAGAACTTTCCGGCGTTTCTCGCCGGTATGCTCGCGCTGGGCATCCATTCCGGCGCCTATATCGCCGAGATCGTGCGCGGCGGCCTCGGCTCGGTTCGCGGCGGGCAGATGAACGCGGCACTGGCGCTTGGCATGAGTTGGCCGCAGGCGATCGGCCGCATCATCCTGCCGCAGGCCGCGATCCGCATGATGCCGCCGCTCAGCACGCGCGTCGTGCGCAACATCAAGGACTCCGTGCTGGCCAGCACCATCGCGGTGCAGGAGCTGTTCTGGGCTGCCAACCTGCTGGAGGGTGAGACCGCGAAGCCGTTCCCGATCTACACCACGCTGATGATCTTCTACTTCCTGGCCATCGTGTCGATCGCACGCGGGCTCGACCGTATCTACGTGCGTATCGCCCCGCGCGGCGCTGCCTGAATGTTCTATTGGCCCGCCTTCTTCGACGCGTTTCCCGGTCTGCTGCCGGGCCTGCTGGTGACCGTGGAGTTGACCGTGCTGGTGATGCCGTGCGCGGTGCTGTTCGCGCTGGCGTTGGCGTTGGCGCGTCTCTATGCGCCTGCGTCAGTTGCAAAGACCGCCACCGGCTGGGTGGAATTCTGGCGCGCGACGCCGCTGCTGCTGCAACTCTACTGGCTGTACTACGTGCTGCCCGCCGAGACGAATATTCAACTGCCAGCGTTTGCCACGGTTGCGTTCGGGCTGGTTTGCAACGTTTCTGCCTTCCTGTCGGAGAATTTCCGCGCCGGCATAGCCTCGATCCGCGCCGGCCAATGGCATGCCGGCCGTGCACTCGGCATGTCGGAAACCCAAGCTTTCTTCCGCGTCATCGCGCCGCAGGCCTGGTCGCGCGTGCTGCCGGAGACCGCCAGCATGTGGGTCGAGCTGTTCAAGGAGACCTCGCTGGTATCGACGCTCGCGGTGACCGATCTCACGTATCAGGCGCTGGCTATTCGCACCGCGAACTACCGCACGTTGGAGGTGCTGACGGCGCTGGCGTTGTCCTATCTGGTGCTGGCCTATCCGCAGGCAAAGTTCTGCGACTGGCTGTACCGGCGGCAGAGGGTTCGGGAATGAGCGACGAAGCGGATCAGCGCCGCCATACCGAGACGCTGATCCAGATCGACGACGTTTATCGCCGTTACCCGAATGGTGTTGAGGCGCTGCGTGGCGTGTCGCTGGTGGCGCACGAAGGCGAAGTAGTCTGCGTGATTGGTCCGAGCGGTTCCGGTAAATCGACGCTGCTGCGTTGTGTGAATGGCCTGGAGCCGATTGATCGCGGGCGCATCCTGTTCGAGGGCCAGGAGGTTCGCGTTAAAGGCCGCGGGGCGCGTGAGCTGCGGCGCCATATCGGCATGGTGTTCCAGAGCTTCGAGCTGTTCCCGCACATGAACGCGCTGTCCAATGTCGGCGAAGGACCTCGCACCGTGCTGCGTCTGCCGCGTGCCGAGGTCGCCGCGCGTGCCCGTGAATTCCTCGCCAAGGTTGGGTTGTCTGACAAGGCCGATGCGCTGCCGGCGCAACTGTCCGGCGGCCAGCAACAACGCGTGGCCATTGCCCGCGCGCTGGCGATGCAGCCGCGCGCGATGCTGTTCGATGAGGCGACATCCGCGCTCGATCCGGAGACAGTGGGCGAAGTGCTGAGCGTGATGCAGCAGCTCGCGGAGGAAGGCATGACGATGCTGGTGGTGACGCACGAGATGGGGTTCGCGCGGAGTGTCGCCGATTGGGTGGTGGTGATGGAGAACGGCCGGGTGCTGGAGGAGGGCACGCCGCGGCGCATCTTCAGTGAGGCGCGGATGCCGCGGACGCGCGAGTTCCTGGCGCGGGTGGAACATGCGCCTGCCGCCAGCCGGCCATGACGAATGCAACGCGGCGATAGCGCTATCCCGAGCGCCCTGGAGTCCGGCTTGCGGTTTCCGTCAACCGCGAGAAACTGACAATCGCCGCGCCGCCGGCAGCTATTGTGGCAAACACCAACGACTCGCGCGTACCGCTCTCGGGAAACAGCCCGAACATCAGCGCCACCATCGCGGCACCCATGCTCTGTCCCAGCAGACGCGACGTCGCTTGCATGCCGCTCGCCGCGCCCGCGCGGTTCGCCGGCGCTGATGTCAGGATCGCCCGATTGTTCGGTGTGTTGAAGAAGCCGAACCCGATGCCGCAGATCAGCAGCCGCCAGACGATATCGAACGTCGCCGGATGCGATGGCAACGCCGCGACCAGTCCAAGGCCCACAGCCATGACCGTCAGCCCGCAGCCGCCCAACAGTCCCGCCGGGTAGCGATCCGACAAACGCCCGGTGAACGGCGCGATTACCGCCACCGCCAGCGGCCATGGCGTCAGCAATAGCCCGGTCGCCACCTGGCTTCGTCCCAGCGTGTTCTCGAACAGGAATGGCAGAGATACCAACGCCATTGCCTGCGCCAGGAACGAGCAGATCGATGTCGCCACCGACAATGCGAACAGCCTGATCTTCAGCAGATCAATCGGAAGCATTGGCGAACTCAGCGACAATTGCCGCGTCGCCAGCACGAAGGCAAAAACCATGGCGAAGCACAATTCCGCGCCGGCGAGGCTGGTGCTCTCACCGTGACCGAGCCCACTGATAGCGCTGATCAGAATGCCAAAGGTCAGCGCGCTCCACAGCGCGCTTTGCGCATCGAAGTTTCCGCCGGCGTGGCCCGTCGCGGGCAGCGCGCGGAAGGCGATCGGGATGGCGATTATGCCGAGCGGCACATTCACCGCGAACAGCCACGGCCACGCGGCGACCGATAGGATTGCGGACGCCACTGTCGGCCCGACCGCCGAGGCGATCGAGCCTATCGTGGCGTTTAAACCAAAGCCGCGGCCCACCCAGCGGCGCGGATAGATGAAGCGCACCAGCGCGCCGTTGACGCTCATGATGCCGGCCGCGCCGAAGCCCTGGATGATGCGCGCTATCGTGAGCGTCAGCAGCGAATCGGACATCGCGCAGCCCAGCGAAGCGATGGTGAACACGATGAGCCCATACTGATAGACGCGCCGATAGCCGTAGATGTCGCCCAGCGACGCCAGTGGCAGCAGCGATATTGTCACCGCGAGCTGATACGCGTTCACCACCCAGATCGACGAAGCCGGGCTGGCGTCCAGATCGCGCGCGATAGTCGGCAGTGCCACGTTGGCGATCGCGCCATCCAGCACCGCGAGTGTTAGCCCGAGCGCTATTGTCAGGACCGCCCAGTAGCGTTGTGGAAGGGGAACGCCATCCGGGACGGCGAGATGCGGTTGAATGGCGGGCTGGTCCGCCATCAGGCGAGCAATGCGCCGGCGGCGTGCGCCATCATGCCGATCGCGATGCTCTGCACCGGCGCCGCCGCCAATTCGTTCAGGTCCGGCCGCTGGATCACTTCCACGCTCCGACCACGTGGGGCGGTCAACTTCGGATCCGAATCACGCGAGAACAGCACCACGCATGGGCATTTGGTGGCGGCGATCAGATGCATCGGACCGGTGTCGTTGCCGATGGCCACCTGCGCACCGGCGCCCAGGCTGGTGAGCTGCATGAAATCGGTCCGCCCGGTGAGGTCGATCGTGCAGGGCACAACATCGCGGATGGCCAAAGCAAGCGGCTGTTCAGGTGCAGTACCGATCACAACCGGCGTCAGACCCCGCTCCGCCAGCATCGCCGCCAGTTCCGCGAAGCGCGCGGCCGGCCAGCGCTTGGCCAGCCGATGTGGCGAACTGCCTGGCGCAAGCAGCGCATATGCAACCGGCAGGTCGAAGCTGCTGATGTCGCCAAGGCTCCACGATACATCGACCATCGGCTGGGCGCTGATTCCCGCCTGGCGAAGCTGGCCGAACTGCCGGTCGATGTCGTGCATCCGGTTCCGGTTTGGGTCGCGATCGGGCAGGGCACAGCCATGTGCAATGCCAGACCACTCCGGGCGGCCGCCATGCGGCAGCATCTGGAAATACTGGCTGGAGCGCCCAGAGGTCTGCAGGTCGTAGGCGCGGTCAAACCGGCCCTCGGTCAGCCGCCGCCGCAGCCGCCGCCATCCGGACAGATCCCACCACCCCGGCCGATCGTCGATCCAGATCTCGTCGAACCATGGCGCATGCGACAGCCAGTCGGCGTAAGGCGCCGTTGTCAGCAGGGTGATGTGTGCATCGGGATGGTGGCTGCGGATCGCCGCGAACGGGCCAAAAGACAGAACGACATTGCCCAGGGCGCCGAACTTCACCACCAGGATGCGGTTCATGCCGCGGGATGAGTGGCAGCCCAGTGGCGCGCGATGTCGATGCGCCGCGTCACCCAAACATCCGCGGTTTTGCTCACGTGATCCAGCAGCCGCTGCAGCCCGCCGGCGCGCGCCGGATGCCCGATAATCCGCATGTGCAGTCCGATGGACAGCATCCGTCCGCCTTCGCGATGCAGGAAATCGAATGCGTCCCGGCAGTAGGTGAAGAAGTCGTCGCCGGTCGCGAAAGTCCCGCGGCCGAACTTCGAAATCATTGGTGGAGAGGCTGTACGGCACCACCAGGTGTTGCTTACCTTCCACAGTCACCCAATACGGCAGCTCATCGTCATAGGCATCTAAGTCATAAAGAAAGCCGCCTTCTTCCACCAACAGCTTACGGGTATTGATGCTCGGCCCGTAGCGGCAGTACCAGCCCAGCGGGCGTTCCCCCATTGTCTTCTGCAGCGACGCCACCGCACGGTCGATGCGGTCGCGCTCCTCGGGTTCGGACAGTTCGAAGTGCTTCTCCCAGCGCCAGCCGTGGCAACACACATCGTGCCCGGCGGCCCGGATCGCCTCGACTGCGGGCGGGTGCCGCTCCAGCGCCAGAGCGCAGCCAAATACGGTCAGCGGCATCCTCCGCTCGGCGAACATCCGCATGATGCGCCAGAATGCAACGCGGCTGCCGTAGGCGAACATGCCCTCCGCGGCCAGGTCGCGGCCTTTCACGCCGGGGTTCAGCATGCCGTTCTCGGTCAGCCCCCACTCGGACGCCGGATCGCCGTCCGGCACCGACGGTTCCGAGCCCTCCTCGTAGTTCAGTACGAAATTGACCGCGAGGCGCGCGCCGCCCGGCCACTTCGGGTCCGGAGGATGTGCGCCGTAGCCGATGAGGTCTCTTTCCATGCACTGCACAATGCCACCGTTCGGCGCGGGCTGGCCACTGGTTGACTGGCCACTGATAGGCGGCGAAAAGCCGCGGCATGGCCGCCACGACCTCCTGGATTCTCAGCGAGGGCTATGCCGGGTTGCAGGCGCAGGCGCTGGGACTCGCGGAGGCGGCTGGACTTCGACCGGAGACCCGCATTCTGGCCCCGCGCGCACCCTGGCGCTGGGTGGCGGCGTCGGTCTGGCCATCCCCTCTGAAAGCGGTGCCGGAGGCAGTGCGCGCACCGTTCCCCGATCTGGTCATCGCCTGCGGCGGGGTCGGCGCCGCTGTCGGCGCTGCGCTGCATCGGCGTGGCCGCGCCGTTGTTCAGATCCAGCATCCCCGCATGGACCCTCGCCGGTTCGACCTAGTGGTGGTGAACCGGCACGACGAGCTGACCGGACCCAACGTGGTGGTGACGCGCACCGCGCTGCACCGTGTCACGCCGGCGCGGCTCGCCGAGGCTGCCGCCGAGTGGCGTCAGCGCTTCGAGCATCTCAAGCGCCCTTTTGTCGCCGTGCTCATCGGCGGCAGCAACGGCCGGTTTCGCCTGGATGCGTCAGTCGCCGGCGAGCTTGCCACACAGCTCGCCGCGATGATCCGCCAGGACGGCGTTGGACTGGCCGTGACCCCATCCCGCCGCACCGATACCGCGGTGGTGCGCGTGCTGACCGAGACACTCGTGCCGCTCGGCGGCTACGTTTGGGACGGCAACGGCGACAACCCGTATTTCGGCATGCTCGCTTTGGCGGATGCCATCGTCGTCACGATGGACAGCGTGTCGATGGTATCCGAGGCGGTTGCCACCGAGGCACCGGTGATGCTGGCGAGCCTGCCGGGCCGCTCGCGACGCAATGCCATCTTCACCGAGACCTTGCTGAAGGAAGGCCGCGTCCGTGAGTTCGCCGGCCGGCTGGAACTCTGGCCGGTGAAGCCGCTGGACGATACCGCTGTCGCGGCAGCCGAAATGTGCCGCAGACTTGGATTGCCATGCTGAACATCCAGACTTTCGATAACCGCGTCGGCGGCAACGTCATCTACAAGGCGCTCGCACACCCGCTCGCCGCCGAGGCTGCCGCAACGCTGTATGCGAAGCTCGCCGGGCCGATCGCGGTGTACGATCCGGAAGGCATCGCCGCGGTGCTGTTCGCGTTGTATCCGGCGCCCGCGCCAATCGAATTATACGTGCATGACGTGACGCTCGTTGGTGAGCACGCGCGCGCGTTGACCGAGCTTCCGGCCAGCAAGGCGCGCACGCTGCTGATCGCGTCGTTTGATGCGGCGCGCGTCACCGAGCGGATCGCCCACCTGCTGCCGCGCGGCGCCGACGTCGTCACGCTGGATGCCCTGCGACTGCCGGACGATCTGCTGACCAACAGTGCGCGCTATCTCGACAAGCAGAACTTCGCCACCAACTTCGTCTTCTTCCGTGAGGCGGATGGCCTGTCGACGCGTCTGGTCTCTGCCAACTACTGGTCGCGCTATGGGGGCGGCGCAATACGCCTGTGGCTACGTCTGTTTGATGCCGACGGTGCCACGCTGGCGAGCTGGCAGCAGGATGTCGCCGCCGGGCTGTGCGGTTTCTCGATCGACAGCCGCACGGTGCGCGAACGCTTCAACCTGCCGCCATTCACCGGCCAGTTGTTCATCCACGCCATCGGCGCCGCCGGGCATGACGTGGTGAAATACGCGCTCGACACCTATGCCAGCGACAATGGCGCCAGCCTGTCGTGCACGCATGACGCGAACGCCTGGCCGTCCGACCGCTATGGCGGTCTGCCTGCACCGCGCGATGATGAGCGGGTGATCCTGTGGCTGCAGAACAGCCATGCGACACCGATACCCGCGGGCGGCGTATCCCTCGATCGCATGGGTGCCGAACGGCCGGCCGCATTGCCGCAGGCAGTCGGCCCGTTCGCCACCGTCGCTGTCGATGTCGCTGATCTATTGCCGGACGTTCGCTGGCCCGCGCAGATCGAATTCCGCGCCGGCCGCCACGTCGTGCGGCCACGCTACGAAGTGATCCGCGGCGACCGCACGCGCATCGCGCACGTGAATGTCGAGCGCGCCGATCTTCAGCCGGACGCGCGCATACCGCATCTGCCGCCGCAGCTTGGCCGCGCCTATCTGCTGCCGTTCCCGATCCTGCCGCGCGACACCTTCCGCAGCATCGTGCAACCGACGCCGATGGCGGTTTCGCAGACCACGCTGCCGCTGCGGCTCGACGTGTTCGATGAGGCGGGGAGCAAGGTGGCGGAGCGCTTCCTCGGTTGCCTGCCCCGCGACCACGGCCTGGCGTGGGAAATCGACGACGTGGCAACGGGACACGCCGAGTTGGTCTACGATTTCCGCGATGGCGGCGAGGCCGACGGCTGGATGCACGCGCTGTTCAGATACGAGAATCGCCAGTCGGGTCATGTCGCGGAATCCAGTTTTGGCGCGCACATCTTCAACACCGTCATGACCTTTCGCGACGAGCCGCAGGCGTACACCGGCCCGCCGCCCGGCTTGCGCACCACGTTGTTCCTTAAACTCGGCGACGCGCGCCGGCAGAGTTTCGCCGTCCTGATCTATCCCGCCTCGGCGCCGTGGCATGCGCGGTCCGCAACCTCGCTGGTGTTATACGATGGCCGCGGGCAGATCGTTGCGGAGGAGCCCATCAGGATTGCCTGCTCGGGGTCCGCCACGGTGTGGCCGCACGAAGTGTTCGGCGATGCCGCGCTGCAACGCGCCGGCCCCGAAGGTTATGTGCTGGTGCGCGACACGACCTGCCGCCTGTTCGGCTATCACGGATTGATGGATGCGGCGGGCGGCTTCTCGCTCGACCATATGTTCGGTTTCTAACGCCCCGCCCCCCCTTATAGCCATCCTCTGCAAATCGCGACATAACGTCGCCGGAGGAGGCTTTGCCATGCCCGATACGATGCCCCACCGCGCCTGGACGCCCGATTCCTGGCGTGAGTGCCCGATCCGCCAGGTCCCGACCTATCCGGAGCCGGCCAAGCTCGCGGCGATGGAGGCGCGCATTGGCAAGTATCCGCCGCTGGTGTTCGCCGGAGAGGCGCGCCGGCTGAAGGCGCATCTCGCGCTGGCCGCGGAGGGCAAAGCCTTCGTGCTGCAGGGTGGCGATTGTGCCGAGAGTTTCTCGGACTTCACCGCCAACGTCATCCGCGACACTTTCCGCGTGCTGCTGCAGATGGCGGTGGTGCTGACCTTCGGTGCGTCGCTGCCAGTGGTGAAAATGGGCCGCATGGCCGGCCAGTTCGCCAAGCCGCGCTCTTCGGATTCGGAAACTCAGGGCGACGTCACGCTGCCGTCCTATCGCGGTGACATCGTCAACGGTCCGGAATTCACCGCCGAGGCGCGCATACCCGATCCGTCGCGCATGGAGTTCGGCTACTTCCAGTCGGCCAGCACGCTCAATCTGCTGCGCGCGTTTGCCTCTGGCGGCTACGCCGACCTGCACGAGGTGCATCGCTGGAACCTTGACTTCGCGGCGCGGTCGCCGCTGGCCGCGCGTTATCAGGACCTCGCGCAGCGCATCGACGAGACACTGTCGTTCATGGCCGCCTGCGGCATGACCAGCACGACAACCCGCGACATGCGGGAGACGGATTTCTACATCAGCCATGAAGCGTTGCTGCTGCCGTATGAGCAGGCGCTGACGCGCATCGATTCCACGACCGGCGACTGGTACGGCTGTTCCGCGCATTTCCTGTGGATCGGCGACCGGACGCGCCAGGTGGATGGCGGCCATGTCGAGTTCCTGCGTGGCCTGAAGAATCCACTGGGCATGAAAGTCGGTCCGACCCAGGAGCCGGATGATCTGGTGCGCATCCTGGAACGACTGAATCCGAACAATGAACCCGGCCGCATCACACTGATCAGCCGCATGGGCCACGACAAGGTGGGCGCGCGCCTGCCGCCGCTGCTGCGTGCGGTTGAGCGCGAAGGCGCCAAAGTCGTGTGGCTGTGCGATCCGATGCACGGCAACACGATATCGACTGGCGCAAAGCTGAAGACGCGCAACTTCGATCAGATCCTGTCGGAGGTGCGCGGCTTCTTCGACGTTCATGCTGCGGAAGGCACCTGGGCCGGCGGTGTGCATGTCGAGATGACAGGCCAGAACGTCACTGAATGCACCGGCGGGGCGCATCGCCTGAGCGAAGCCGATCTGACCGAACGCTACGAGACGTTCTGCGATCCGCGGCTGAACGCCGAGCAGTCGCTGGAACTGGCATTCCTGGTCGCCGAGGAATTGAAGCAGCGGCGCACGCCAGCAACGGTTCCGCTCGCCGCCCAATAGGCACTCGGCATGTCACGCGACGCCGACATAACGGCGTGGACCGATAGCTACTTCAACCGGACGCGCGCCATCGTCGAGCGGTTCGGCGACAAGCATGTCACCTATGCGGTGTTCATGCGGCGCCCGGTGATATCGGCGCCGCGCCTGATGGTGGACTGGCTGCAGGCCACCGCCACCGCGCGCGGCGCGAGGTTCGACATCGACGTGATGTTCGATGAAGGCGTGTGGGCGGGGGCAGGGGAGCCGCTTGCCTATATCAGCGGTAGCCTGATGCAGCTCTCGGATCTCGAGACCATCCTGCTGCAGAAGATCGGTCCGGCATCCGTTGCCGCACACAACACCTATCAGATGTGCCTGGCATTGCCTGACGTCGCATTCCTGGCGATGGAGGCGCGCCACTGCGCCGGCGCCGAAATGCAGGACATGATGGGCTACGCTGCGTCCGTCGGCAGCGAAGCGGCAAAACGGGAAGGTGCGAAGGGTTTCATCGGCAATGCAAACGACGCGACGGCGCATTGGTATGGCGCGGCGCGTGGCTATGGCACCATGCCCCATTCGCTCATCGGCTATGCCGGTTCGACACTGCGCGCCGCCGAGATGTTCCACGCCACCTTTTCCGACGAACCGATGACGGTGCTGGTGGATTATTTCGGGCGGGAGATCTCCGATGCGCTGACGGTGTGCGAGCGCTTCAGCGATCTGGCCAAATCCGGGCGGCTGTCCTTCCGGCTGGACACTCATGGCGGGCGCTTCATGGAAGGGCTCGACCCCGCCGAGAGTTACGCGGTGCTGGAGCGTCACGCGCCCGGTGCGATCCGCCGCTATCGCAGCGAGACCGAACTGCGCTACCTGGTCGGCACCGGCGTCTCCGCCGCGGCGATCTGGCGCATGCGCGAAGTGCTCGATACCGCGGGTTATTCGAAAGTGCGTATCGTCGCGTCATCCGGGTTCGGCGTGGACAAGTGCCGTGTGATGGCCGACGCCAAGGCGCCGATCGATGTGGTTGGGACCGGCAGTTTCATCCCCGATGCGTGGCACGAAACCTATGCGACAGCGGACATCATCGAATACGACAGTACGCCGCTGGTGAAGCTGGGACGCGAGTTCCTGCTGCGCAAGAATGGCGCACGCAAGAAGTTGGGCGGTTGATAGCGCGTTGACTTCGGCGGTTTCAGCACCATAACGTTCGTGATTGCAGGCGCACTGATCGGTTTGCAAAGGTCAAAAAGGAAACGGGATGGCCAACATTATTCGGGCAGCGTCGCGCCGCGACGTTTTGAAGATCACTGCCTTGACTGGAGCCGGGTCGATGTTCGGCCCTGCGCAGGGGCGTGCGGCACCCAAGGCGATGACGATGATGCACGAGAACTCGTTCATCCCGGCTTACGACGCCTATTTCAAGAACACGCTTGCCACAGCCTATGAGAAGGCGACGGGCATCAAGATCAACTACGAGACGATCAGCGTCGGTTCGTTGCAAACGCGGGTTACCACCGCCGCTGAGACGGGCACCGGCCCGGACATGACGCTCACGTTCTTCAACTGGCCGTTCCTCTACGACGAGAAATTTGTCGATCTCACTGACATCGCCGACGAAATCGGCACAAAGGCCGGCGGCTGGCACGATGCCGCCAAGGAAGCGGTCATCGTCAACGGCAAGTGGAAGGCGATCCCGTTCGGCAACGTCGGCCAGCTCATGAACTACCGCATGGACTGGTTCGCCGAAGCCGGCTTCAAGGAATTTCCCGACACCTGGGATGCGTTGCTCGAGGCAGGCACCAAACTGAAAAAGGCGGGCCATCCGTTCGGCTACGAACTCGGCCACGGCTTCGGTGACAACCACGGCTGGCTGTATCCACTTCTTTGGTCCTATGGCGCACGCGAAGTGGAGCCCGACGGCAAGACTGTTGTCATCGATTCTGATGAAACCGCCCGCGCCATCGATTTCTGCCGGAAGTTCTACCAGGACACCATGTTCGAGGACGTGCTCGGCTGGACCGACGTCAACAACAATAAGGCTTACCTCGCCGAACAGATCTCCTGCACCAACAATGCGGAAAGCATTCTGTACGTTGCCAAGAAGGACTTTCCCGACATCGGCAAGGTCACCGGCCAGGCGATGAACCCGCAGGGCCCGAAGGGACGCTTCCACATCCTGGCGCCCTGGAGTCATGCAGTGTTCACGCATACGCCCGACGTAAAGGCGGCGAAGGACTTTCTTGTCTGGCTGATGGATCCGAAGCAGGCGGGCGGTTGGTACGAGGCGGCGGTGAGCTACTACGGGCCGTATTTGCACATGTTCGACAACGCGCCGTTGTGGAGCGCCGAACCGCGCAACCTGCCGTATCGTGATTCGCTCGCCACGTCGCACTTGCCTGGCTGGCCCGCGCCGATCAGCCGGCCGCAATCGGAAAGCGTTGCGAAATACGTGGTCGTGGACATGTTCGCCAAGGCGTGCGCCGGCAAATCGACGAAGGATGTCATCGCCGACGCCAACGCTCAGCTCAAGCAGATTTACAAGTCCACCTGACGACGCGATCTGGTCAACCGATGTCCGTCAACATCCAGTCGCTCGGGCCACCGACGGTCCGTGCTCTACCGGCGTCGTCGCTGCGACGCTGGACCGAACGTGAGGCAGTCTTCAGTTGGCTGATGGTGACGCCGCCAACGCTGTTCCTGGCGGCTCTAGTTGGCTACCCGTTCTTCTACGGCATCTGGCTGTCGCTGGAAGACCGTCCGGTGGCGCACCAAGGCCAGTTCGTCGGTCTGGCCAACTTCGTCGCCGACTGGCACGACCCGGTCTTCTGGCAGGTCGCCCAGAATACTTTTGTCTATACGATCGCGGCGACGCTGCTGAAGATGGCCGGTGGACTCGGCCTGGCGCTGGTGATGAACCAGGATTTCCGCTTCAAGAATCTCACGCGAGCCCTGCTGCTGCTGCCGTTCATCGTGCCGACAGTGCTCAGCACGATCTCCTGGATGTGGATCCTCGATCCAGCCTTCAGTGTCATCAACTGGTTCCTGGTGCACACCGGTATCGCCAATCCCGGACCGTCCTGGCTTGGAAATCCTACGCTGGCGATGGGCTCGCTGATCGTGGTCAACACGTGGCGCGGCTTGCCGTTCTACGCCATTACGCTGCTGGCCGGCCTACAAACCATTTCGCCGGAACTGTACGAGGCGGCGACGATTGATGGCGCCAGCGCACTTTCCCGGTTCCGCTATGTCACGCTGCCGCTGCTGCAGCCGGTGATATTCATCGTGACGATGTTCTCGGTGATTTTCACCTTTGCCGATTTCCAGCTGGTTTATGTGCTGACGCGAGGTGGCCCAGCCAATGCCACGCACCTGTTCGCCACCTACGCCTTCGACGTGGCGATGAGCGCCGGCCAATTAGGCATGGGCGCGTCGATCGCGCTCTCCATGGTGCCGCCGCTGGCGCTGATCATCATTGCCATGGCGGTGTATATGCGGCCGGCCAAATCATGATGGTGGAACGTCGCGGCCTTGCGGTGCGGGCGGTCAAGCTCTGGCTGCCGCTTGGCTTCTTCCTGCTGTTCACCCTGTTCCCGTTCTATTGGATGGCGGTGACATCGCTGAAGCCGAACCAAGAGCTCTACAACCGCAAGATCATGCCGCTCATCGTCTATCACCCGACGCTGAAGCACTACGTCGATCTGCTTACCGAGACCAACTTCCTCACCTGGACCTACAACACGATGCTGGTTGCGGTCATTTCCACCGCGATCTCGCTGGTGTTTGGCGTCATGCTTGCCTATCCGCTGGCGCGCATGCGCTTTCCCGGCGCAGCTGTCATCTCGATCGCCGTCGCGGCCACGTATCTAGTGCCGCAGCCGCTGCTGTTTATTCCGCTTGCCGACATCATCAATCATCTGCATCTCGGTGACACGCTCACCTCGGTAATCCTCACCTATCCGACGCTGCTGATCCCGTTCTGCGCCTGGTTGCTGATGGGCTACTTCCGCTCCGTGCCGCATGAGCTGGAGGACGCCGCGCGCATCGACGGCGCCACGCGCCTGCAGACCATGTTCCGCATCTTCCTGCCGCTATGCATACCGGGCTTCATCTCCGCCGGTATCTTCGCCTTTACCCTGGCGCAGAACGAGTTCCTCTATGCGCTGATCTTCCTCACCCAGACCGATGTACGCACGGTTCCAGTCGGGGCGATTGCCGAACTGGTGAAGGGTGACGTGTTCTACTGGGGGCAGCTCATGGCAGCGGCGCTGCTGGGCTCTATTCCTGTCGCCATCATCTACTCTTTCTTCGTGGAACATTATGTCGCTGGCCTGACATCCGGATCGGTGAAGGCCTAGCCGCATTGATTCCAGCGGGCAGCGTGCCTAGCTTGCCCGCATGAGCGATCTCTTCGCCCCGGACGGCGGTTGGCGCGTGCGCATCCTTGATCTGTCCGGGGGCGCGCAGGACAACATTGTCGAGGAGATCGCGGGTTTCGAAACCCTGATGCAGGCTAACGCCTTCGCCCGCCGCTATGTGCGGGATTCGGTTGAACGTTGCCGCGCGCCCGGTGCAACACCGAAGGAGGTGCTGGAATCCTGGTTCGCCTTTGGCGAGGACGCCGAGGTCATCGATGGCGGCGAGGCCGGATGGCGCAGTGCCACGGAGCTTGGCGATTTCGTCGATAATCCTGCCGGCTCCGAGGATCGCGACTGGCGCGGCCTCGATCCGCGCCGCGTTGATGAAGATGACGATGACGAGTGAGGTTCACCATGGCCGCCTATGAGTTTGTCACTGTCGATGTATTTACCGATCACCGCTTTGGCGGCAACCCACTCGCGGTATTTCCCAACGCAAGCGGACTCACGAGCGAGCAGATGCAGGCGCTCGCCATGGAGTTCAATCTCTCCGAAACGACGTTCGTGCTGCCGCCGGACAATCCGCAGCATCATGCGAAGGTGCGCATCTTCACCCCGCGCGCGGAGTTGCCATTCGCCGGTCATCCGAATGTCGGCACCGGCTACGTGCTGGCGAAGCGCGACACCAAACCGCCTGAGCACTACGTGTTCGAGGAACTCGCCGGTCTGGTGCGGGTGCATCTGCTACCGGATGGCGCGCGCATCTCCGCGCCGCGTGCGCTTTCAATCGACATCGGCATTCCAGCCGAGGTGATCGCTGCCTGTGCGGGGCTTGCCGAGAACGAAATCGCGACGATGGCGCATGATCCGCTGGTTGCCTCCGTCGGCACACCGTTCGTCATCGCCGAAGTGGCCAGCGTGGAAGCGCTTTCGCGGGCCAGTCCTGACATCGGCGCGTTCCGTTCTGCCGCCGCGCAATTCCCCGAGGTCGCCACGCGTTTTTCGCTGCATCTCTATGCACGGCGTGACGGCGACGCGACGCGGCTTGCCGCCCGCATGTTCGCCCCACTTGGCGGCATTCTGGAGGATCCAGCCACCGGCAGTGCGAATGCCGCTTTGGCCGCGTTGCTGACGTCGCTGGCGCCGGGCGAGAATGCCGATCTGTCGTACGAGATCATTCAGGGCGTTGAAATGGGACGCCCCAGCCAGATCATCGCCTCAGCGCGCAAGACCGCCGAAGGGCCCGTGCTCGCCACTGTAGAAGGCAATTGCGTCCCGGTCTTTCGGGGAACCGTCGACGTGTAGCGTCGATCACTCCACAGTCACGGACTTCGCCAGATTGCGTGGCTGATCGACATCGGTGCCTTTCAGAATCGCCACGTGATACGCCAGCAACTGCACCGGGATCGCGTACAGTATCGGGGCGACGAACGGATCGACGTCGGGCAGCACAATTGTCTCGGTGGCAATCCCGCGCAACTTCGCGGCACCAGCGGCATCGCTGAACACCACCACCTGCCCGGATCGTGCAGCGGCCTCCTGCAAATTCGACGCCGTCTTCTCGAACAGCGGCCCGGATGGCACGATCGCGATCACGGGCACGTCCTTGTCGATCAGCGCGATCGGTCCATGCTTCATCTCGCCAGCGGCGTAGCCTTCAGCATGGATGTAGCTGATCTCCTTCAGCTTCAATGCGCCTTCCAGCGCAATCGGGAAGCAGTTGCCGCGCCCCAGATAGAGCACATCGCGCGCCTGGGCGATGCGCCGCGCCAACGCCTTGATCTCATCGTGCTTGTCCAACACTTCCGCGGCGCGGCCCGGCACTTCCAGCAATGCAGTCGTCAGGGCTGCTTCCTGCGCCGCGTCGATGGCGCCCCGTGCCCGGCCGGCGGCAATCGCCAAACATGCCAGGACAGAAAGCTGCACCGTGAACGCCTTCGTGCTGGCAACGCTCACCTCCGGACCCGCGACCGTTTCGAGCACCGCATCGGACGCGCGAGCCATGCTGCTTTCCGGCACATTGACCACCGACAGAACGTGCTGTCCCTGCTCACGCATATAATTCAGCGCGGCCATGGTATCGGCGGTCTCGCCTGACTGGCTGACCAGAATGCCGAGGCCACCCTTCGCCAACGGCGGCGTGCGATAGCGGAACTCGCTGGCGACATCGATATCGGTCTGGATGCGCGCGATCGCCTCGAACCACCAGCGGCCGACCAGTCCGGCGTAGTAGGCACTGCCGCAGGCGCTGATGGTGATGCGTTGCAGAGTGGCGAAATCGAACGGCAATGCCGGCAAGGCCACAGCACGCGTTGTCGGGTTCACCATACGATGCAACGTATCGCCGATGACCGCCGGATGCTCGTGCAGCTCCTTCTCCATGAAGTGGCGGAAATTGCCCTTGCCAATAGCGGCACCGGTCAATCGCGTCAGTTTCACCTCGCGCTGTACTTCAGCGCCATCGAGCGTGAAGAACCGCGCGCTTTTGCGATCGACCACAGTCCAATCGCCATCGTGCAGGTAGGCGATGCGCTGCGTCAGTGGCGCCAGTGCCAGCCCATCGGAGCCAACGAACATTTCATCATCGCCGAAGCCCACCGCCAGCGGCGCACCGTGCTGTGCGCCGACGATGAGTTCCGGATGGCCGGAGAAGATCATCGCCAGCGCATACGCGCCTTCCAGCCGCCGGAATGCCGCGCCGGCGGCCTCTATCGGCGCCATGCCGCGCTGCAGGTGCAGGTCGACCAGCTGTGCCACCGTCTCGGTATCTGTTTCGGTGGTGAATTCCTGCCCCGCCGCCTCGAGCTCGGCGCGCAGTTCAGCGTGGTTCTCGATGATGCCGTTATGCACGACGGAGACCCGCGACGTGCCGTGCGGATGTGCGTTGCTTTCGGTTGGCGCGCCATGCGTCGCCCAGCGGGTGTGGCCGATGCCGGTAGTGCCGGTGAGAGGCGAACGGTCCAGCACGCCAGCGAGATTGCCAAGCTTGCCTTCGGCGCGCCGCCGCTCGACATGGCCGTTCACCAGTGTCGCGATCCCGGCGCTGTCATAGCCGCGGTATTCCAGACGACGAAGCGAATCCAGGATCAGCGGAGCCGCCTCCCGCGAGCCGATGACGCCAACAATGCCGCACATTTAGCGTGGTTTCCTTTGCAACTTTTCTCGCATCGTCACGGCGCGGCCAGGTTTGTTCACCTGCTTGCCACGCGCCACCGCGAATGCGTCCGCCGGTATGTCTTCAGTGATCACGCTGCCAGCCCCGGTGATTGCGCCATCGCCGATTGTCACCGGCGCTACGAGCGCGGTGTCGGAACCGATGAACGCTCGCGAACCGATCTGGGTCCTGTGCTTGTTGTAGCCATCGTAATTGCAGGTGATGGTCCCTGCGCCAATGTTGGTTGCCTCACCGACGTCCGCATCGCCGAGATATGTCAGGTGGTTGGCCTTGGTACGTGCTCCAAGCTTCGCCGCCTTCACTTCGACGAAGTTGCCGATATGAACGTGTTCGCCGAGTTCCGCGCCTGGGCGCAGCCTGGCGTGCGGCCCCACGCTGCAATGCGGTCCGATGGTGCAGCCGACAAGATGTGTGAAGGCATTTATCTGCGCACCTGTCCCGACCTTGACCCCAGGGCCAAACACCACGTTCGGCTCGATCAGCACATCGGGTGAAAGCTCGGTGTCGGCGGACAGGAAAACCGAGGACGGGTCGATCATGGTGACCCCGGCCTCCATCGCTGCCGCGCGCAGCCAGGACTGCACGACGGCTTCTGCCGCTGCCAGTTCGGCGCGGGAATTGATCCCGGCCAGCTCGTCGGCCGGGGCCTCGACCGCGGCCACGCGGACACCTTCATTGCGCGCCAATGCCACGACGTCGGTCAGGTAGTATTCGCCCTTGGCGTTGTCGGCGCGTACCTCGCGCAGCCATCGCGCCATGTCGGCGGCGGATGCCCGCAATACGCCGGCGTTGCACAGGGTCTGGGCGCGCTCGGTTTGGTCGGCGTCCAGCCACTCGACGATGCGCTCGACCGCGCCGTCGCGCAGCAGCACGCGGCCATAACGTCCCGGCTCGGCCGGGCGGAACGCCAGCAGTGTCAGCTTGGCATCCGCCTCCAGCAGCCGGCGCAGCGTCTCGGGGCGGATCAGCGGGTTGTCTGCATAGAGAAGGGCGACCTCGCCGGAACCGAAATCCGGCGCCGCCATCAGGGCGGCATGAGCGGTGCCGAGCCGATCCTGCTGCACGACACAAGCATACGGCGCGGCTTCCCGGCGTACCGCCTCCATCTCCGGACCGATCACAACCACGATCCGGTCGAACACCTGTTCGCAGCTGGACAGCAGGTGGCGCAGAATGGATCGGCCGGCGATCTTGTGCAGCGTCTTTGGCTGCGCCGACTTCATTCGCGTGCCGAACCCGGCAGCCAGGATCACGGCAGTCCGAGGCATGTCGATCCCTTAATGTACTGATGTTCTTCTGGCGGGGCAGGCTACGCCGTGTCAAAGCCTGTCGCTATCCTGTTGTTCAAATCACGTGTCGGAGTGCAACATCGTGGCCCGCACGCTGCTATTCGATCTTGATGGCACGCTGGTCCATTCGGTGCCGGACCTTGCGGCGGCGTTGAATCGCCTGATGCGCGTCCGCAGGCTGGCCGCGTTCACCGAGCAGGAGACCGCTCTCATGGTGGGCGATGGCGTGGCGAAGCTGGTCGAACGCGCCTTGCTTGCCCGTGGCGGTACGCCGGATGCGGAGGCGGTACCGGGAGTTCTCCGCCGACTACGCTGCGCACGCCGCGGATGCGAGCCGGCCGTACCCCGGCGTGACCGAGGGTCTGCGCGCGCTGTCGGCCGATGGCTGGCGGCTTGCGGTATGCACCAACAAACCAGAGGCGGCGGCGCGGTCATTGCTGGCGGCGCTGGGCCTTGCCGAGGCGTTCGCGGCTGTCGGCGGCGGCGACAGCTTCCCGGTGCGCAAGCCGGACCCTGCTCACTTGCTGATGACGCTGCGTCAGGCCGGCGGCGATCCGGCTTATGCGCTGATGGCCGGCGATCATGCCAACGACGTCGCGGCGGCCCGCGCTGCCGGCCTACCCTGCATCTTTGCAGCCTGGGGCTATGGGCCACCGGCAATGGCAGAGGGAGCGGCCGCGATCGCTCAGAACTTCGCCGAATTGGTGAGAACGGCCGAACGGCTTCTCGCCGTCAGTTAGGCATCTCGTTCACCGGATCCTTGGTGATGCCCGTGAGGTACATCGAGGTTTCGCCGAACCAGCGGGTCTGGAACGCGATGCGGACCGGCAACGGTGCGGTGCCCGGTACCATCGTGGCCAGCCACGCCGACCCATGCAGTGGGCGCCGATGCTCCGGATCGTCCTGACCGAGCAGGAAACCAGCAAGCTCGCGTCCCTCGAAGTCGCACCGCAGCGCCTTGCCATGGAACACCGAGCCATGCGTTGCATCCAGCGTCTCTTCGCCGGCGTTGACGGCGCTCACGTCCAACACCCGCCGTCCGTCATAGGTTCGGACATGCGTGGTGCAGTTCCCTGTGTCCTGCACCTGGCGCATGAGCTGCGCCAGCGCGCTCAGCGTATCGATCGTGTGGTCGAGCATCGCCGGTGGCACCGGCTCACGCTCGGTCTCCTGCGGCGGCACCAACTGTTTCACGAGAGGCTCGCCGTTCAGGTAATCCACCACGGTGATCCGTTTCTCGCCTCGCCACGTTCCGTCGCCGGAGAATTCGATTGGCAACGCGCTCTCGGCATCCCACGCGCCGCGCACCGAGTTCTCCTGTGTGCCACGGTAGAAAACGCCGACCAGACCGGTGGTGTGGTAGTTGACGCGGATCTGGTAGTTCCACGGCCCGAGGCCGAAGAATGCATGCATCTGCATTACTTCGACGCCGATGGCGTAAGTGTCGTAGTCGAGATGCACACGTGCGACCTGCGCTGCCGCGGGTTGGCACGGTAACAAGCCCAGTAGCAAGACGGCGATGCGGCGCATGACTGCCAATCTTGGGGTGGCAGACGCGCTTGGCAAGCCAACTTGACACTGCGAAGTAGCGCCGCCTATCTGGGGCGGCGATGGGCGCGTAGCTCAGCGGGAGAGCACCGTCTTCACACGGCGGGGGTCACTGGTTCAATCCCAGTCGCGCCCACCATCGCGCCCCGACACTCTCCCGTGCTGGACGCTCAGACCGCTTCCTTCAATTCCTTGGCAACCCGGAACGCGACCTTCTTGCTCGCCTTGATCTTGATCGCCTCGCCGGTTGCGGGGTTGCGGCCCATACGTGCTGCGCGCTTGCGGACCTGCAGAACACCAAGCCCGGTGAGCCGGATCTTGTCACCCTTCTTCAGGTGTTTGGTGACCAGGCCGACCATGTCGCCAAGCATCGCGTCTGCCTGCTTCTTCGGCATCTCGTGGCTCTCGGAGAGCGCTGCCGCAATGTGTTTCAGAGTGACGGTGGCGCCTGCCTTGGCCGGCGCTGCTGCCTTCGGGGTCTTCGCCGCGGACTTGGCCGGTGCGGCTGCCTTCTTGAGTGCCATGGCTGCACGAACTCGCTTGTTAAGGTTAAGTTGCACAGCGACGGAATCACGGTTTTCCGCAAATCACAAGCATTTCTTGCACTCGGTGCATCACGGCGGGGGAGTTTCGCGCGCTGCTGTCTGTGGCATGGTTGCCGCGTCATCAGGCAAGGAGAGGCGTAACCATGTATGACCTGCACTATTGGCCGACGCCCAACGGCAAGAAGGTGACAATATTGCTGGAAGAGTTGGGGGTCGCCTACAAGATCGTGCCCTGTAATATCGGCCGCGGCGACCAGTTCACCCCCGAGTTCCTCAAGATGAATCCGAACCATCGGATGCCTGTTCTGGTCGATCACAATCCAGCCGACGGTGGCGAGCCGTTCGCTGTCTTCGAGTCCGGTGCGATTATGCTGTACATTGCGGAGAAGGAAGGAAAATTCTTTCCGCAAGAATCGCGGGCAAAATATCGGGTGAACGAGTGGCTGATCTGGCAGATGGCCAATCAGGGCCCGAAGAGTGGCGAGTGCGGGCACTTCCGCCGACTCGGTGACAGCAAGGGCGATCAGACCTATGCGGTGACCCGATTCACCGACGAGGTGAACCGGCTGTACGGGGTGCTGAACAACCGGCTTCACGAAAGCCGCTACCTCGCCGGCAATGAGTACACCATCGCCGACATGATCAGCTACCCGTGGACGGTGAACTGGAAAGCTCAGGGCCAGGACATCGAGGAGTTCAAACACTTCAAGCGCTGGTTCGAGGAACTCGGTGCGCGGCCCGGCGTGCAGCGTGGCATGGCCGTCGGTGCCGATATGTCCGAGGACCAGTCGAAGCTGCCGCAAGAGGAACGCGATCGGCGGGCCAAAATCCTGTACAACCAGCGCGCCCGGCCGGTGCCAGCCTAGCGACCGCGCAACTCCCCCTCCCTTGACGGGAGGGGGCACGGAGGAAGAACGCTCATGCCAGATGTCGAATGCTTCTTCGACTGCTCAAGCCCGTGGACCTATTTCGCGTTCCACAGTCTGCTGCTTATGCAGAAGGAACTCGGCATCGAGGTCGCCTGGCGCCCGATTCTCGTTGGCGGCGTATTCAACGCGGTGAACCCGAGTGTGCACGAATTGCACAATCCGGTGCCGGCGAAGATAGCCTACGGCAAGAAGGATCAGGAGGATTGGGCGCGGCATTTCGGCCTGCGCATGCACTATCGCCCCACGGTGTTCCCGGTGAACAGCGTGCGTGCCATGCGCGGCTGCATCCTGCTGGAACCCGAAGGCAAATTGGTGCCGTTCGCGCTGGCGACGTTCGAGGCTTACTGGCGCGACGACAAAGACATTTCGCAGCCCGCGGTGCTGCGTGAGATTTGCGCCAAGGTTGGGGTCGATGCCGAAGTTTTCCTCGCCGGGATCGAACAGCAGCCGATAAAGGACAAGCTGCGCGCGATCACGCAGGAACTGATCGACCGTGGCGGCTTCGGGTCGCCGACCATGTTCGTGGGCAGGGATGATATGTATTTCGGTAACGATCGTATGCCACTGATCCGCGACGCGATCCTGCGCCGGCGCAAGGGCTGACCCGCCGCCTCACGTTCAGAATCGGGCAGGCGTGCCGCTCTCGCCCAGGTCCCACCAGATGCCGGCAAAGGCCGCGATGCCTTCACGCGCCGGGGCGATCAGGAAATGCTCGTCCGGTCCGTGCTGCTTGCAGCCGTTGTAGCTGTGCGGCACCCAGATCAGCGCCGTCCCCAGGTGATCCACGAACACGTCGCCCGGCAAACCGCCTGACGAATTTGGAATCACCTGCACGCGCCGCCCGAGCGTCTGCTCCATCGACGCAACCGTCCACCGGACCCAGGGATGCGACGGATCGGTTCGGCTTGCCGGCATCCGGATGCCGGGATTCTCAATGCGCACATTGCCAAATCCGGCCGCATCCAGATGCTGGCGCAATGCGGCCTCGAAGGTCGCCGGATCGGTGTCCACGGTGTAGCGGATCTGACAGTGAGCGCGCGCATTCGGCGCCACCGCGTTGACCGGATTCTCCGGCCGTCCCGAGATCATCGACAGCACGATGAAGCTGTTCCAGCCATAGATCTTCTCAGCCGCGCTGAGCCCTGGTTCACCCCAGTCCGCATCGATCGATGCCGCCTCGCCACCGCCGCCAACCTCGCAGCCAGCGAGTACCGACCGCACGCTCGCCGGCAGGCCGTTCCGTGGCAGCCAGTCGCGTACCAGGATCTTGCCATGACGATCGATGATTGTGCCCAGTGCGTGCGTCAACAGCACGGCTGGGTCTGTCGTCAAGCCGCCCCAATGGCCTGAATGCACGCCACCGGGCCGCAGATCGCACACCAGGTCGAAGTGCCACGTGCCGCGCGTGCCGGTGGCAATCGTCGGCACCTCCGGCATCACACGCGGGCCGTCGCTGCCGATCAGCACGTCCGCCGCAAGCTCTTGCTTATGCGCGTCAACGAATTCGCGCAGCCCGATCGAGCCGCGTTCCTCGCACGTCTCCAGCACCAGCTTGAGATTGAAGCCGAGCTTGCCGCCGCGCTCCGCCAGCACTGCCTCGAGCGCGCAAAGGTTCAGCGCGTGCTGACCCTTGTTGTCGGCGCTGCCACGGCCATACCAGCGATCGCCTTTCTCGGTGAGCCGCCACGGATCCAGTCCGTCATGCCACTGATCCTCCAGGCCTCGCACCGTATCGCCATGGCCGTACGTGATGATGGTCGGCCGCGCCGCATCCTCCAGCCGTTCGGCCGTCAATATCGGCCCATAGCCGGCGCGCGGATTGGCGTGGATCGCCACGGCGAAGCCGAGTTGCTCGAGCCATGGCCGGATCGCATCGCCCAGGTAACGCTGCACATCGGCTTCGTGTCCGGGGTCCTGCGAGGTGCTGGGAATCGCCACCAGGTCCGCCAGCCTGCGCCGAAAGCTGCCATCGTCGAAGAACTGCAATGCCTTGGTGATGGCACTGGCCCGTGACCCCATCATTCGTCTCCCTCAACTGCCGGACGATAGGCCGGACATTCATCAGTGCGAAAGGAAGCCGCGCCACAATTACCGGCCCACGGATCCTGACATGAGTACCGACCATCCAGCCGTTCTCGCTGCAACTACCGGTCGGGTACGGTCTTTCCACTGCCAATGGCGGCACGCAAAGTGCTGGCACGAGCGCCAGCGCGCCGGCCGCGGACGTAGTCAGCGTCAGTAGTACCTATGACGGAGGCAGTTTCACCGCCGACGCCGGGGACACCTACCGGGTGAGCGGCCTGTTCCACAGTGCCGCGGGGGTTGGACAGGCAATCGCGGGTTATCGCGTGGCGCTGGGTTCCGGGGCAGGCAAACTCATGCTCGGCGACCAGGATGTCACCAGCCAGGTCAATTTCACCGCCGACCAGTTCGCCAAGCTGACCTATCTGACCGGCAGCATCGGCGACATCCAAGGCCTCACCGTCGTCGCGCAACTCGGCACGCCGCAGAAAGACGGCTCATTGAGTGGGGAGATCGACAGTCCCGCGGTGCAGATCACCGCGAATGTCAGCGGCACCCGCTCGATCAATGCCATGAATGCGCTGAGCACGCCATTATCCGGCACCGATCCCGACGCAGCCACCGTGAGTGTCGTCAAGCAGGCCGGCATATTGGCCGGCTGGACCGGCGCGGCGCGGCCCACTTTGCAAAGCGATGGAAACTTCACCACCAATGCCGCCGACAGCTACAGGGTGAGCGGCCTGTTTACCGCCAGCGCCGCAACGGGACAGACAATAGCAGGCTATCGCGTCGCGATAGGTGCGGGCGGCGGCAAACTCATGCTCGGCGATCAGGATGTCACCGGCCAGATCAACTTCACCGCTACTCAGTTCACCAAATTGAGCTACGTCGCCGGCGGCATCGGGGACGCGCAAAGCCTTACCGTCGTTGCGCAAGTCGGCACGCCACAGAGCGACGGTTCGTTGACCCAAGAGATCGACAGCCAGGCCGTGCAGATCACCGCGAGCGTTACCGGCAGCCGCTCGATCAACGCGATGAATGCATTGAGCACGGCACTGTCCGACAGCGACCCGGAGTTTGCCGCCGTGGATGTTGCCAAACAGGCTGGGATCCTAGGCGGATGGGCAGGCGCGCCGCGACCGACCTTGCAGACAGACGGGAATTTCACGTCCGGCGCTGCCGACACCTACCGCATGACCGATCTGTTCCAGGCCAGCGCACCGACTGGGCAGACCATTGCGGGCTACCGCATTGCTCTGAGCGGCAGTGGCGGCAAGCTCATGCTTGGATCGCAGGACGTCACCGATCAGATCGACTTCACCTCCGATCAGTTTGCCCAGCTGACCTACGTCGCCGGCAGCCTCGGCGACGCGCAAAGACTTACCGTTGTGGCGCAACTCGGCACACGGCAGACGGACGGCTCGTTGACCCGGGTAATCGACAGCCAGGCCGTACAGATCAACGCGAGTGTCACCGGCCGCCGCTCGATCAATGCGATGAACGCACTCAGCACGCCGCTGTCAGACACCGACCCTGATGCCTTGACCGTCAGTATCGCGAAGCAGGCCGGAATACTGGCCGGCTGGACCGGCGCGTCGCGTCCAACTTTGCGAACCGACGGCAATTTCACCGCCGATGCCGCGGATAGCTACCGCGTGAGTGATCTGTTCCAAGCCAGCGCGCCAACCGGGCAAACAATCGCGGGCTATCGCGTCGCCGTGGACGGAACCGGCGGTAGGTTGATGCTCGGCACCACCGATGTCACCAGCCAGGTCAACTTCACCGCCGATGAGTTTGCTCGGCTCTCCTATGTGGCGGGCGCCATTGGTGACGCGCAAAGCCTCACAGCAGTCGCTCAGCTTGGCACACGCCAGTCAGACAATACTTTGACGCTCGAGATCGACAGTCCGGCAGTGCAGATCACCGCGAATGTCACTGGCATACGCTCGATCAACGCCATGAACGCGTTGAGCACCTCGCTCACCGGCGCCGACGCCAACACGATCAGCGTGGCGAAGCAGGCCGGCATACTGGTTGGGTGGACTGGCGCGGCACGGCCCACCATGCAGACCGATGGCAATTTCACTGCCGATGCCGGGGATTCTTATCGTGTCAGCGATCTGTTTTACGGCAATGCACCGGCCGGACAGACAATCGCCGGCTACCGCATTGCGCTGGACGGATCCGGCGGCAAGCTGATGCTTGGCGGCAATGACGTCAGTACGCAGATCAACTTCACCGAAGCCGAGTTCGCCCAACTGACCTGGCTCGCCGGCAACATTGGCGAAACGCAAAGCCTAACCGCGATCGCGCAGCTTGGCACACTGCAGAAGGACGGTTCACTGAGTCATGAGATCGATAGTGCGGCAATGCAGATCACCGCCAGCGTTACCGGCAGCCGCTCGATCAATGCCGTGAATGCCTTGAGCACCAAACTGTCCGGCACCGACCACGACGCCGCCACCGTGAATGTTGCCAAACAAGCCGGCATATTGGTTGGCTGGACCGGCGCACCCCGCCCAACCTTGCAGACGGCATTGCAATCTGATCCGTCGTTACAGGTCGCCGATCTGCAAAGCGGCGTCGGTGCCTACCGTTCCACTGGCGACGCAGCGTCCTCGTCCGCGCTCGACATGTCGCAGTTCTATGCGTCCGCGACAGGCAGTGCTTTCTCACCCGGCAATTACGCCGCGCCAGGCGGATCTTTGGCGATGGCACTGCTGTTACTGGATCCCGACGCCACAGGTGCCTTTGAGACAACGGGCGATGCCAACAGGCAGGCACAGGCGATCAGAGCCTATATGACCACCAGCAATCGTTAGTGGTGGGCCGGCCCCGCCTAGCTCGCTGTCGCAGCGGCCTTGTACTCAGGCACGGTGAAGTACACCCACACCAGGTTCAGCAGGAACAACAGCGCGGTAACCAAAAACACCCAGCGTAGCCCAATCGTCGCCGCCAGAGCGCCGCCGGTCAGCGGCCCCAGTGAGTTGCCAAGAAACGTCGCCGATGCCGTCATGCCATAGACCGTGCCGCGATCCGCGCGCGCCACCAATCGCCCGACCAGTGCATTTGCCGTCGGCAAGATGCCGCCGATGAACATCCCCACGCCGAAGCGTTCCGCGACGAACGCCCAATAGCTGCCAACGAATGCCTGCGGCAGCGTTGTCAGAGTCGCGCCCAGCAGACAAATCAGCAGCACGCGCCGATAGCCGATGACGTCACTGCGTTTGCCGAGGAACGGCGAGGCGATCAAATCCGACACGCCTGTCACCGAGAACGCGATGCCGCTCAGCGTCGCCAGATTCGGTTGCTGTCCCACCATGTCCTGCACGAACAGAGTCACGATCGGCTGCACGGTGCGCACGCCAAACTGCGCCATCAGCAACACGAAGAACAACGGCAACAGCCCGGCCGATCCAATCAGCAGCTTCAACCCGCCAAGCGCCGAACGCTCGCGGCGTGGTCCTTGCAGCGGTTCGAACTGTTCATGCAGGCCGCGCCACACCAGGAACAACGCCAGGAAGGTCATCGCCGAGGTGCAATAGAATGGGATGCGATAGCTGTCCGTCAGATCCGCAAGTCCACCGCCGATGACCGGTCCGATCAGCGAGCCGATCAGTTGACCCGTGCTAAGCCAGCCCAGCGCGAACCCGAGCCGGCCTTCCGGCACCTGACTTGCTACAAGCGCGATGGCCGATGCGGAGAAACCTGCGAACGCGCCCATCAGCGCGCGCGCGGCGAAGAATTGCCACACGTTCTGTGACATGCCCATCACCGCGGTGAAGATCGCGATCGCGCAGCTCGACCGCAGCAGCATCAGCTTGCGGCCTCGCCGATCGGCCAGGCGTCCCCAAAGCGGCGAGGCGAAGGCGGCGACGAACGATGTCGAGCCGCTGAGGATGCCGGACCACAGGTCGATCCCGGCCGGCGTATTCACGCCAAGCTCCGGCAGGAACAATGGCATGATCGGCGTCAGCATGCTGAACGACAATGTCATGATGAGCTGGATGCCCACCATGGCCCACAACGTCACCTGCCAACTCGACTGTCCAGTTTCGCGCGGAAGCAGCCTCAATACGCCGGCTCCCTCGCGGCGGGCGAGGGGAGGGGCGTGAGCGCCGGCAAAACGTCGCTATGCCCCCGCACCCAGCCGCGCGGCCATCTCCTGCTTGAACTGCTCTATCGGCATGAAGCCCGGGTCAGCCCTGCAAGCCTCTTCCGTTTCGCGCAGGATCTGCTCGTCCGACTTGGCCAGGTCGAGCGCTTTGCCATGTGGCTGCGGCACATGGAACGGGGTGTCGAGATAGGCCTCGACCGTGTTGCCTTCCGGATCCTTGAAGTAGATCGACCAGGCGTTGCCGTGACTGACCGGCCGCATCTCGGTCGCGCCAAGCGCCAGGGCGCGCCGATGCACTTCGCGCAGGTCGGCCAGTGAATCAACCATGAAAGAAATCTGCTGGATCGGATTGAAGCCCGATGTGTCCGGCCGCCCGGTGACCAGCACCATCTGGTGATGATTATCGGAATTGCCGCTCATGAATGTCAGATGCATGCCGGCACGGCCTTGACCCTGATCGGTGACCATCAGGCCGAGCACCTCGGTATAGAACTGCTCCATCCTGTCCCGGTCATGCACGTAAATGCCCATGTGGGCGAGCCGCGCGCGGATGTTTGCCATACTGCATTCCTCCAGCCCGGGCACAGCGTCTCCCACACCGGCGCTTTGTGCAAGCGCAGCAGGGAGGTCAGCCTGTCCTGAGGCTGGCAATCTGCAACGGGCAGCCTTGATCCGCGACACCGTCGATGTCCAGTTTCACCTGGCTGACACCGTCGTGCTTGATACCAAGTTGCTGTGCCGCCTTCTCCGACAGGTCGATGATGCGCCCCTTGCTGAACGGTCCGCGGTCATTGATGCGCACCTTTACCGTGCGTCCGCTTTCCAGCGCGGTCACCTGGACCATGGTGTCGAATGGCAGTGTTTGATGAGCGGCCACCAGTTCGTTTGGCGATGTCTTGCCGCGCTCCGCGCCCTGATACCAGGACGCTACACCGGTCTGCGTGCACGGCTGCGGCGCGGGTGCCGACGCTTGCGGCGGTGGCTGCTGCGTGGCGCAACCGCCCAATGTGAGTAATACCGCGACGGTCAACCTATTTGTTTGCATGCCGACAGCGTATCAGTTCTCGCGGCAGCATAATGGCGCAATGCGGGCGCAATCCGGACCGCACGGGAAACTGATTGGCCGCGCTGGCTTTATCGGCCCGTCTCGGTACGCCATGCTCGGAACAGAACAAAGGGGAAGCAGCGCCATGAAAGTCGGCTTCATTGGTGTGGGCAACATGGGCGGACCCATGTGCCGCAACATCATTCGCAACACCAACCACGACGTGGTCGTATTCGACCTCAATCCATCCGCCGTCGCCGCCTGCACCGAACTCGGTGCCACCGCAGGCACCTCGGTCGCGCAGGTGGCCGCTGCGTGCGACGTGGTGTTCACCTCGTTGCCGATTCCGCGCATTGTGGAGGAAGTCTCCGCCGAAGTGGCCGCGAGCGCCAAGCCCGGCACGGTCTACATCGATCTTTCCACCAACTCTCCCGCGACCGCACGCCGCGTCAACGATGTGATGAAGGCGAAAGGCATTCACATGCTGGAAGCGCCGGTCTCCGGCGGCGTGCCGCGGGCGACCGACGGCACTATCGTCATCATGGTGGGGGGTGATGGCGCGGCGTTTGATGCGCAACTTCCATTGCTGAAGTCGTTCAGCGGCGAGGTTGTGCATGTTGGCGAGATCGGCATGGGATCGGTTGCCAAACTCGTGAACAACATGCTGGCGTTCTGCAACGCGGCCGCGGCCGCCGAGGCGCTGATGATCGGCACCATGGCTGGCATCGATCTGCATAAGCTTCAGCAGGTGATCAGCAATGCCAGCGGGAACTCGTCAGCGTTCCGCAACCTTTCCGAGAAGGCCTTCAACCGCCAGTTTGATGCAACATTTGCGCTGGACCTTGCCCATAAGGATCTGCGTCTCGCGCTGGAACTTGCGGACGAGCTCGGTGTCCCTGGCATGATCGCGCCACAGGTGATGAACCTCATGCGGATAGCGCGTGCCCGCGGTATGGGTGGCGATGACAGCAGCTCGGTGATCAGGGTGTATGAGCAGGCGCTTGGGCGGGAGGTGCGGCCGTCCACGAAAACCTGAGGTTTTCTCCATTGAGAACAGCAGGCGCGTTGACATAAATCTTACGCGATTGTGCGGTTTCGATGATTGGCAACTTTTCGCCCACATGTATGCTAAATGTGCGTGGAAGGTCGGGTTGACCCGACTTAACAAGGACCGGGGCCATCGATGTCCGATCGTTCGCATATCCTCATAGTCGAAGACGATCCCCTCGTATCAGAGGTGGTTGTTGACGCCCTCGATGATGTCTACGACACGAGCCGGGCGGAAACCGCGGCCGCCGCAATAGAATGCCTTCGCGGCGGCGGCATCGATGCCATGTTGCTCGACTGCACTTTGCCGGGGGGTCTCGATCCACAATTGGTGCCGTTGGCCGATGAATCTGGCGTGCCCGTCATATTGATGTCAGGCCACCCGGACATGATGGAGCGCATCCCCGGACGAAGCCGGCCCTGCATCCAGAAGCCGTTCAGCCTGACCGCGCTGCTCGCCACTGTCGCCAGCGTCGTCGCCGCGCCGCGCACCGCGGCGTGAGCCCTGCCCGGGAGCAGATCCCGGGAGAAGGCTGTCGCGCTATCCTTCCAGCAACCCGTCCAGCGCGCACATCAGAGCGCGCGTGCGGAATGGCTTGGCCAGGAATGGTTCACCCTCGGGCGGGCTATGCATGCCGCTTACGAACAGCACCTTGAGTTCGGGGCGGTCGCGGCGCGCTCGCGCGGCGAACGACAATCCGTCCAGTCGTGGCATGGCTATGTCGGTCACGATCAAGGTGATGTCCGGGTGCTGGTCGAGCACCTCCAAGCCTTCCTGACCATCCGACGCCTGATAGACGTAATCGCACACGTCTTCCAGGATCGCCGCGACCGATTCACGGATCTGCACGTCGTCATCGATCACCATCCCAACCGGATGGGGACTGCCATGTTCGCTCGCGGCACGGGGCACCATGTGATCACCCTTCATCGGCTGTCGCAATGAGTATCGAACCAATCGAACGGCACAAGCGTTTCAGCCGAGCGTCTCGAAATCCAGGAAACAGTTTGCGATGCCTGATAAAGAACCTGGCCTCGCAAAGTGGCGGATCGATGTCAGCAATGGGCCCGCCACGCTGCCAGTGCCAGACCACAACGGCGCCAAACCGGCGTGTTTGGTGGTTGTCGTGCAGCCAGCAGTGGTCTCACACCCGTCACGTTCGCGTGCGGGCGATCGGCCTGCCCTCTCGGTCGTAGCGGCTTGGCCAGATTGCCTGCGGCGCCAATCCGAGCGCCTCGGCCAGCAAGCGCTCCATCGCCGGCCACTGCTGCTTCAGCGCTTTCCCCGCCGCCGTGGGGTGATAACCATTCGCCACGGAAAGTCCGGCCAGGCTGTGTCCGCGCTTTTTCAGTCCCGCGAGCACATCGGCAGGATGCCAGTCCGCATGTTCAACATGTTCAACTCTTGGATCATTCATCACGTTCATGGCTGTTCTCTTTCGAGAAAATCCCTTACCAAAGTTGCAGGTTACTCACCTGAACTGGCCGAGATGGTCGAGACCCTGGCCGAAAAGTGTCGAGACTATGGGCGGTGGACGACGAATGTCACGTAGCAGAGAGAATTCTGGCAACTTAGATCGCTCGGCTTTCATTGAGCGTCTGCAAATGATCCTGCGGCACTGGCCGAGTGCAGACCGGCTTGCGCGCGCGACCGGCGTGTCTCCTTCAGCCTTCCGCAAATGGCTTCGTGGTGAGGCGGAGCCCAGCCGGGAACGGCTGGTTGCCCTGGCGCACGCCGCTGGCGTGACGGCTGGCTGGCTGGTGAGTGGTGAGGGCCCGGAACCTCGGCTTCGTGAGGTCACTGGACCAGGACGCGATAATGGAGGCGTCACGCAGGAGGCTGGGCTGGATAGCCGCCAGTTCGTGGTGCTGCCGAAGCGACCCGAAGCCGCGGCGGCGGGGCCGGAATCCCCGACCCCGCCGCGCGGCACCGAGTACATTGCATTGCGTCACGATTGGGTGCGGTCCGTTCTCGGCATCGAACCCGACAATCTTCTGGTCGAAATCGCCATCGGCGAATCGATGCAACCAAGCATCCGCAATGGCGATATGCTGCTGATCGATTCGACCGACAGCCAATTCCACAGCTTCGGGGTCTATGTGCTGGAAGTCGCCGGTGAGCGCCTGGTCAAGCGGGTGCAGCGGAAGCTCGACGGCAGCCTGACATTGATCAGCGACAATGCGGCGTATGAGTCGGAGCACATCGCCCCCGAGCGCGCGGGCGATGTGCGGGTCGTCGGCCGCGTGCTGTGGACCTGCGGACCGACGCGAGGGTCGCAATGACCGCCGCGCCGGTCAGCCCAGGATCAGCGCCAGACAGGCCGTCCCAGGTTTAAGTCGTGCCCGCTGGTCACCGCGCCGGTCAGCGCGCCGGCGCCGCCGCCGATGGCGGCACCGACCAGCGGACTGCCGCCTGTCACCGCGGCGATCGCGGCGCCGCCGCCGGCGCCGATCAAACCGCCGGACACTGCCCGGTCCCCACGATTATAGCCGCAACCGGTCAGTCCGATGGCCACGGGAACAAGAACCAGAACCGTCGCGATGCCGCGCCGCATGATATAAGTCTCCTTTCTCGCCTGTCGCCGAATCGGGTTACGGACTGGTCACCGCGCCGCCGACGGCGCCGACGCCGCCACCAATCAGCGCACCAGTCGCCGGCCGGCCGCCGGTCACCGCTGCCACACCGGCGCCAGCGCCGGCACCCAACAGACCACCGGTCACCGCTCGGGTGCCCGGATCCCCGCCGCAGCCGGCCAGCAGGCTCAACATGGTCCCGAAAGCCAAGCCCAACGCGATCTTGCGTGTCATTACCAATCCTCCAAGGCCGTGGAATCAGCCTGATGTCGGCGCAGGGGAAGGAATTCCAGTGGCCTGAATGCGGCGATCCCGGGGCAGCCGCTCAACCTCTTGTTAACAGCCGGCAGCAGGGCTAAGCCCACCGCCTTCCAGGCCATTTCCCCAGAGGCACGCCGTGATGTTCTCCCGCGTACTCGGCTTCATGTCGGCCGACATGGCGATCGATCTCGGCACCGCCAATACGCTGGTGTACGTCAAAGGCCGCGGCATCGTGCTGGCGGAACCATCCGTGGTCGCCATCGCCGATGTGCGTGGCAAGAAGCAGGTGGTCGCGGTCGGCGAGGAAGCCAAGCAGATGCTCGGCCGCACCCCCGGCTATATCACCGCCAGCCGCCCGCTGCGCGACGGCGTGATCGCTGACTTCGAGGTCGCCGAGGAGATGATCAAACACTTCATCCGCAAGGTGCATAACCGCCGCGGTTTCGCCTCGCCGTTGATCATCGTCTGCGTGCCGTCAGGCTCCACCGCCGTCGAGCGCCGTGCCATCCAGGAAAGCGCGGAAAGCGCGGGTGCGCGCAAGGTGGCGCTGATCGAGGAACCGATGGCCGCCGCTATCGGCGCCGGACTGCCGGTTACCGAACCCTCTGGCTCCATGGTGGTCGATATCGGCGGCGGCACCACCGAGGTTGCGGTCATCTCGCTGGGCGGTATCGTCTATTCGCGAAGCATTCGCGTCGGCGGCGACAAGATGGATGAAGCCATCATCAGCTACATCCGGCGCAGCCATAACCTGCTCATCGGTGAATCGTCCGCCGAACGGATCAAGATGGACATCGGTGCGGCCAGCCAATCCGAAACCGGCGACCACGGCCCGCTGCGCGAGGTGCGCGGCCGCGATCTGATGAACGGTGTGCCGCGCGAGGTGCTGGTGAGCCAGAATCAGATCGCCGAAAGCCTGACGGAGCCGGTCAGCGCCATCGTGGAATCGGTGAAGGTGGCGCTGGAGAATACGCCGCCCGAACTGGCGGCGGATATCGTCGACAAAGGCATCGTGCTGACCGGCGGTGGCGCGCTGCTGAACCGGCTTGATCAGGTGTTGCGCGACGCGACCGGCCTTGCCGTCGTGGTGGCGGAAAACCCGCTGCAATGCGTGGCGCTTGGCACCGGGCGGGCACTGGAGGAGCGCAAGCGGCTCAGCAACGTGCTGACCAGCATGTACTGAGCGGTTGGCGCGGCGTTTACTGCCGCACGTACCGTTTGCAACGGATCACCAGCAGGTCACGGAAGTGCACGCGCATTCGTGCCGACCACGGCGTGTTGGCGGCCTTGTTCCAGGCATCCGAGCGCGACACCGATGAATCGGCGAGGTGATACAGCGCGAGGTATTGCCGCTCGCGGTCGGGATCCGGCGACATGTAGCGTCGCGCGCACATCACCCCCGGCACTGCCGCGAGCTGCGGCAGATGCTCGGTGTTGTACCACTCGTTGAACTCGTGTTCCGCTGCAGGATCGACATTCATCGAGGCCACCAGCAATCCGCCCGCATTGTCCGGCGCCACGCGGTCGCCCGGCACCAGCTGTTCGCCGGTGAAGCGCAGGATGCGCCGCGCTATCCTGGTCACGCGCTTCGTCCAGACCGAGGCGTTGTCATAGCCGATCGCCTGGTAGGGCGGGCTGTGCAGCACGCCTGGCGAGTCGAGGTCATAGGTGGCGACCGCGATCTGTGGGTTTTCGTCGCTGATCCAGCGCTCCGCATTGATGAAGCCCGGGACACGCAAGCGCTCGGGTATGTGCTCCAGGTCATACCAATCGTGGAATTCGTCAGCCTGCGTGGTGGAGAAATCAAATGACGCGAACAACAGTCCCTTGGACATGACTTCCTCCGCCGTGCCAATAGCCCGTCAGCATGACATGGCGGCAGTTAGGCGCCAAATTCCGGCTATTGCGATAACCGCAAATTGGCAAGCTCCTGACCGATTTGCTTGAACGCGCTTTGCAGATTGGCAGTGGTCGGACTGTAGAAATAGTCCGTGGTGGTCGACGCACAGTTTCGGAACAATGTCTGTGTCGCGGGGTCGGTGTTGTTGAACAGGATCGTATAGATGATGATGCCGTTCCCCTTGATCGTGGTGCACATCTGCGACATCCAGGTGTTCATCGTCGTGGTGATGTTGGCTGGTGCCACGTTGCGTGTGTTGGTCAGCAGGCGGCCATACGCCGTGTAATCGGCGTCGCCATCCGCATGCCAGGCCGGCACGCCGGTCGGCGGTGCGGTCGGTGGTGTCTGTCCGGGAACGCCGTCTGGCCAGTCGTACCAGGCGTTGTTGCCGTCGGTCATCAGCACGATAGCCTTCTTCATGTAGGGCGTGTTGTAGGCCAGCGGCAGCGTCGGGGTTCCCCACAGTCCCTGCCAGTTGGGGCTTAGCGTCCACCAGCCTGCCTGAAGGCCAAGACCGATGAAGGTGCCCCCGCGGTATACCGGCACCATCTTGTTGATGCTCGCCGTGACGGAGGCTTTGCTCGCGGTCTCCGGCAATATTGGCAAGGAGGGACAGTCCAGGTTCGGCCCGACTGCATTGTTACTGGAGTCGGGTTCCACGATGTTATTGGGTGACACCGTCCAGTCGTTGTCGCCGGGGTACCAATAATTGTGCGCGACCCGGTTCGGGCTGGTGCCCGTGTAGTAAACGATCGGTCCGCCGGTCGGATAAACATGATAGGTCGAAGGGTAGAGGAACGGCTGCATCGGCGCCTGCGTTGGCGTCTTGTCATTGAAGTCGTCGCCATCCTGAGCGCCGGTCTTCGCGGTTCGAGCCATCACGCATCCCATCCAGTGCGAGGGTGCGTACAGCGCTTGATTGACGTTTCCTCCTACCAGCCAATTCGTCCGCGTGTTCCCGATGTTCACCGCCGCGGCGAATGGCACCACCGATACCCAGAGATTCGGTTGCGTATTGGCGCCGCCATAAAGGATGTTCAACAACTGATTGGATGCCGTGATCAGCGAACTGATCGACGAGCCCGCCATCGAACCAGTATTGTCGAGCACCATCGCCAGCTCGAGCCCTGTCGCCGCGCTCTGGGCAGTGGACGCGGCACTTACCGTGACGGTACCAATCCCCATCACTCCAAGAATGGCAGGCGTGATGGTCGCCGTACCTGTCATCTGCACGCTACCAGTCGGCCCGCCGGGTGCCGGATTATGCACCACGGGTGTGGTGGCGGTAGCGCCGAGATAACCTGTCGTGGAAACATTCGATGCGCGGTCGAAGTCCGCCCAGAACAGGTTGATTGCGTCGGTCGAGTTTCCGCCGATCGCAAGATCGCGCGCCGCCACCAGAACCGCGGCGTCCAACGACATCTGCAACCGCGATGTGACGAGCCAGACGCGCGCAACATCGATCGACAGGCCGATTATCGCGATCAGTGGGATGGCGATCAGCCCCGTCATGATCGAAACGGAGCCGCGTCCGCGCAAGCGTCGCCGCTTCATGGCCGTGTTCCCGAAGTTATCGTCGCCAGCGAACTCAGGCGTGACTGGAACAAGGCGAAGGATCGCAATGACGTTATGCTGGAATGGCCCATCAGCCCCGCGCTGAATACCCATGGTGATGCCGTGGTGAATACCTCCACCGCGATCAGCGTATTGCCTGCCGGCACCACGTAGTTGTTGGGCAGTGTCGGAGTGGCGCCCGCCGCTGTCCCGAACAGACTGCTGAACGTCGCCGAGGGACTGCGCTGTTGCCAGGCAATCGTCTGTCTTCCGTTGCTGTTGATGATACCCGTGATGATCGTGGTACCGAGCAGGCCGGTCACTGGCGTGCTTCCCGCGAGTGTCTGCGATGCATTGAACAACGTCGTGAAATCGCTGCTGTAAAGCTGCGAGTATTGCGTCACGTTCTGCGCCATCTCGGTGGAGGTCTGGTCCAGATTCATCTGGATCCGGATGAACACCGACAGATCGGCGCCGGCCAGCAACGCCAGCAACAGGAATGGTGCGACCAGCGCGAATTCAACCGCGGCTACACCGCGGCGCCAACGCGAGTCTACCTCAGCTGGATGGGAACGGTTCATTGACCACCGTCAATCGCACGCTGTGGATCACCTGAGATTGGCCGGCGATCGCTGCAGCAAATGGCGTTATATACGGCTGTGTATAGGTGAATGTATATTGCACCACCTCTCCGCCTGTGCCGGGTCCCGGCGTGCCGGCTCGGCCGGCCGCGAGCGAGGGAAAATCCGCATAGGCCTGCTCGGTGATCTGCAGACGGCTGATTTGCAGCAGGCCGCCCGAATATTGCAGCACAATCTGCTGGATCGATTCGCCGCGGTTGGTTGGTGCCGGTGCGAGGTTAGGCGCGACCGTGGCACCGGTCGTGCCGAACCGGCTTGCTGCTCGCGCCCCCGCGTCCAGTGCGGCATCGATCGCCATCTGATAGCCGGTCTCCATGCACAGCATCACCAGTGTGATGAACACGAGGCCGATAATGGCGAATTCAAGGGCGGCCGCGCCGGATGACAGCCGGCGCGCCTGCGATCGCGCACACAACCGGCCACGGCTGGTCATTTGGCCGGCAAGCCCAGGGCGGTATACCCAGCCAACGCCGCGGCGGCATTATCGCTGGACATGTCGGCCTGCAGCACCTTGTCGGCCGCACCCCTGTCGCCAGCCAGTGCCAGCGCCACCGCAAGGTCTTCACGCACCTTGCCTTCCGCTGCCGGATCGTCCGCCAGGGGACGCAATATCGTCAGCGCACGATCTGCGGCACCACCAAGTGCCAACGATAACCCAAGGTTCACCCGTGCCGCGCGCATGCCTGGCCGCTGCGCCAACGCCGATTGGTAAGCTGCTTGCGCCTCCTCGTGCCGCTCTTGCAGGTCCAGTGCAATTCCCAGATCGTTCAACGCCGCAACGTCGTTTGACGCGATCTCCAGCACTTTGCGGAACTGGGTCTCTGCCTGCTTCGCGTCGCCATTCGCAAGGCTTATGCGACCGAAGCCGCGCAGGCCATCGAGCGAACGCGGTTCGGCCGCCAAGGCTCGCCGGTACGCTTCTTCCGCCGCATCCGGCTGGCCCAGACTGAGCAGCGCTTCACCCTGGCGCAGCAGCGCTGGCACGTTGTTCGGATCCGACTGCAGAATGTCTCGCGTGACCGCCAGTGCGCTCTGTGGAATACCATTTGCCATGGCGGCATCCGCAATCCGGATATCCGCCGATCCGGCCAAACCCTTTTGCTGGTTCTGAGCCGAACATCCGGCCAGAAGCACCAGCGATAGCGATATCGCAAGCCAATTCATGGCTTCGCTCCCTATTGCATCAGTACTTGGAGGACATGCACGACCGCGGGGCCACCCACGATCAGGAATACGCATGGCAGGATGAACACGATCATCGGCACCGTGAGCAGTGCCGGCAAACGTCCCGCCCGTGCCTCGAAGCGGGTCAGTGCTTCCTGCCGCATCTCCTGCGACAGAGTGCGCAAGGCCTGGCTCAGTGGCGTGCCGTATTGCAGCGTCTGCACCAGTGTGACGCCAAGCCTGCGCAATGACGCAAGTCCGGTACGCGCGCCCATGTTCATCAACGCCGCCCGCCGATCGGCATTCACCCGCAGTTCGCGCGCCGTGTTGAGCAATTCATCGGCGACTGCCCGATGCGCGTGTACAATCTCGCGACCCACCCGATCGATCGCCGGCTCGAGCCCCAATCCGGCCTCACTGCAGATCACCAGCATGTCGAGCGCGTCGGGAAGGCCGCGTTCCACTTCGACCAGATGCCGGCCGTGCATTTGACGCACGATCAGATCGGGCCCCAGCAGACCGGCGACGCCACAGATGGCGATCACCGACAGCCGCATCGTCGTCGGCAACGATGCATGCTGCACCACCAGCCACCCGAGCAGCGGCAGGACCACGAGCAGCAGCAATTTCGCACCAACGAACAGCGCCAGGACGTTGCGACCCCGAAAGCCTGCCGTGCTTAACCGCGTCTGCAGGTCTTCCAGCGAATTCGCCGACAACAGGCCGGCCTTGGTGATCAGTTCACCGAACGCGGCAATCGGCCGCAGCAGGATAGGCTGCGCCTCAGCGGCCGGCGCGACCACTGTTTCAATGCCCACTGACCGCTGCACGCCATGCATGCGCGCCGCCAGGATCGCATCGCGCCGAAGCCGCCGGTTCAGCACCACACCGGCAATGACGAAGGTCATTGCCATCAGCACGAGCAGCACGAGCACCGCGCGGTTCACGACAGACTGCGGTTCACGATGGTGCGCATCGCAACTATCCCTGTTGTCAGCGACAGGATCGCGGCGGTGAATACCTTGCGTCCCTGCGGCTCCAGCACCAGCGTCGATATGTAGTCCGGATTGAGCACAGCCAGCGCGCCGCCAGTGAACACCGGCAGGGCCGCGAGGATGCCGATACTGGTGCGCGCCTCCGATGCCAACGCGCGCGCATGGCCGCGCAGCGCGACACGCTTGCGGATCACCTCGGCCAGCCGTTCCAGTGTGTCGCTGACCGTGCCGCCGGTTTCGCTCTGCAATGCCAGCGCGGTGGCAAAGAAGCCGTATTCCGGAAGCTTGTTCCTTCCGGCCAGGCCATGCAGGGCTTCCTCCAGCGTAACTCCGAGCGCAATCTGGTCAACCACCAGGGCGAACTCGCGGCCGGTCGGATCCGCGCTTTCGGCAGCCACGTTGCGAATGCCCTCGCTGATCGGGATGCCGACGCGCACCGCTCGCACCAGCATCGCCAGTGCATCGGGAAACTGCACGAACAGCGTGTTCAGCCGGCGGCGCTCGCACCAGCGATAGAAGGAGCGGACCAGTCCGAGCCAAACAAGCGGGACCGCAACCAATGCCGACGATCCCAGCAGGGTCTGGCCCAACGCGACAATAAGCCTGGCACCGAGCAGCGCGATCGGCAGCACGAGCCACCATCGCAGTGGGTATTGCTCCTGCCGCGTCGGATCGAACGCAGTAATGCGCGTGAACAGCCCGAGCAGCACGCGCTTGCCGTTGTCTCCGCCGGTGGAGCTCGTTGTCGTACGTCACGTCCACCACGGTCGCCCGGGCATACGGCTCGGCAAACTGCGCCATCCGCTCACGCAAACGCCGCTGCCGCTGTTCGGCCCGCATGAAGGGCAATGCAACGGCGCACAGCGCGATCAGCAACAGGCAAGCCGCGCCTAGCTGCATCGGCAGTGCATGCATCATCGCGCTGCCTCATCCAACGTGGCGCTCCACGCACGGTCCACGCCGGCATAGGTCAGCCGCTCGTGGAAGCTCGGCCGTGCGCGCGTGCAGCGGTAGCGCCCCGCAATCCTGCCGTTCGCTGTCTCGCCTTCGACATCGAAATGGAAGATGTCGGTCAGCGTCGCGACATCGCCTTCCATGCCGCAGACATCGGTGATCTGCACCACGCGCCGCACGCCGTCGCGTTGCCGCTCGATCTGCACGATCAGGTCCACCGCGCCGACAATTTGCGTAAGGATGGAGCGGGCTGGCAGCCCCATGTTACCCATCTGCACCATGTTCTCGATGCGTGTCAGAGCATCACGCGCGCTGTTGGCGTGGATGGTGGACATGCTGCCGTCGTGGCCGGTGTTCATCGCCTGCAGCATGTCGAAAGCCTCGGAACCGCGGACCTCGCCCACGATGATCCGGTCTGGCCGCATTCGCAGCGCATTGCGCACCAGGTCGCGCTGGGTGACTTCGCCGCGCCCCTCCAGACTGGCGACGCGCGTCTCCAGCCGCACCACATGCGGTTGCTGCAACTGCAATTCCGCCGCGTCCTCGATGGTGACGATACGCTCGCCGATATCGATCAGCCGGGACAGCGCGTTCAGCAGCGTTGTCTTGCCCGAGCCGGTGCCGCCAGAGATGATCACATTCAACCGCGAGCACGCTGCCATTTCGAGCAATCGCGCCACCGGCGGCGTCATCGTGCCAAAATCAACCAGCCTGCCGAAATCAATCCGGCGGCGGGAAAATTTGCGGATCGAGAGGTAAGGTCCGTCCAGCGCCAGCGGCGGGAACACGATGTTGACGCGCGAGCCGTCCTTCAGCCGGGCGTCCACCATCGGACTGCTTTCATCGATCCGCCGCCCGACGCGTACCGCTATGCGCTGGCAGACATGCGCGACATGTCCGGCGTCGCGAAACCGCACGCCCGACAGTTCCAGCTTGCCGCGCCGCTCGACGAATACCTTTTCAGGACCGTTCACCATGATGTCGGTGATCGAATCGTCCTCGAGCAGCGGCTCGAGCGGCCCGAGTCCCAACATGTCGTTGACCAGCTCGCGTGCCAGCGCCTTCTGTTCGCGGCCATTCAGCTGGATGCGCCGCTGGGTGGCGATCTCCGCGAGTGTGCGCTCGACTTCCTGGGTCAGTTCTTCCGGCGTCAGCTTCGCCAGGAGCGTTGGATCCATCTCGCCCAGGCAAAGCGAGCGCAGTTCCACCGTCGCCGCGGTGGGAGGCAGTTTCGGCGGGGCGGCCGGTTCGGCCTCCATGGCTATCGCAATCGGCGCAGCGGCCTGACGCCGACCGAACTTCATGGGGGGCGGTTCGATCATTGACGGTGCCGCCAGTACTGCCGCCAGCCGAGCCGCGCTTTCGCGCCGGCGCCTTCCGGCGTGCTGTCAGATGGGAATGCCGCCGCAGCCTGTGCCGCCAGCGCCAGGATACCCTTGTGAAAGCGGTCATGCTGATCCGCCGGTTCACCGAGACTGGCGGCCTCGCCCACCACCTTCGGCATGTCGGCAATCGCGATATCCACCGGCATCTTCAGTGCGTTCTCTACCTGCAGCCGGGTGAGGGCACCCGGCCGGTTGACGCGGTTGAGCACGATCAGCCCGCGATGTACCTGCAATGGGCCATTCGGCAGCGCCAGCAGACGCAGCGTATCGCGCACGGCCGCCAGCGTTGGCTCCAGGATCAGAATGCGCTGATGGCCCAGCATCAGCAGATCGCGATGCAGCGGCAGCCCCGTGAACGGAGCGTCGACCACGACGAAGTTATAGCGGCGCCGCAGGGTTTCGATCAGCCGTGCGGCGGCTCCTTCCTGATAGTTGATTTGCTCGCCCAGGCCCTCTTCGCTCGACAGCACATGGAGCCGGTCGCTGACCGGCTGTGCCGAGCGTTCAATGAACAATTCGTCGATGCGCTGCGGCGTTTCCAACGCTGTCCGCAGTCCAGCGCCCGACTTGGCATTCAGCAGCAACGCGCAATTGCCGCGGTACAGATCTGAGTCGACGAGAACGGTATGGCGGTTGGCCCGCCGCCCCAGATACCAGGCCAGGTTGACTGCGATCGTGCTGGCACCGACACCGCCGCGGACGCCGGTAATGGTTACCACGCGGCCACCCTGTAGAGCTTCGGGCCGGCGCGAGCGGTTCAGGATTACCGGACCAAAGTGCCGTGCCACCATGTCACGTGTGATCGGCTTGAACAGGTATTCCATCACCCCGAGGATGCGCGTCGCATGCCGGTAGAAGTTGACGTCGTTGAACTCGCCGATCAGCAGCACGTGCACATCGGGTTCGACCACATCAGAGAGCATTTCAAGAGCGCTCAGCGGCCTCGGCTCGCCCGACACGTCAACGACCAGGATACGTGGCGTTGGTGTCTCGCGCAGTATGTCGATGGCGCCACGTATGCTGCTTCGATGGAACGTCACGCCGCGCGGGACGACATCGCTAAGTCCGTCGCGCAGAATGCTTTCAGTCTCTGCGTCCGTGACGAAGGCCACGACATCCGGCCGATCCGGGCGGGCAGGGGCCTGATCCTGCGGAATTTCCGCGAGGGGGACATCGGATGCCATTACTGGCTGCCCTGCTGCGATCCGCTGCCCGCAACCGGCACGATCTTGGCTATGCCACTGTCCGGCAGCAGGCGCATCTTGTCATTGCGATGGCGCTCGAGCGCGGCTGCTGCCTGTTGGCCATCGCCTGGACCTGCAACGCCAGCAACAAGATGAGATGGCACAGCGACCATGGCGCGCAGATTGGCTTCATTGGCGTTATTGGGACGCCATACGCCCTCGCGCATATAAGGATCTGTGGCGGCACATGCGGCGAGGGTCAGGAGGACAACACTTAACGCCAAACGGATCGGCATGTCGGCAGCTCCGTCATTCCGCGATAAAGCCGGCAGAACCTGGGATGTGCGGCGCCGCGCCGTTGCCGGGCCGCGCGTTCTGACGCAGCAACAGGATGCGTTCCAGGTCGTTCGGCGGTTGCCAGCCATCTGTCGGCAGGCGCAGCACCGCGGGGTTCACCACTGGGCGCACGATGTACGGTGTCACCACGATCACCAGCTCGGTTTCGTTGCGCTGGAAGTTGTCCGAGCGGAACAGCGCGCCGAGGATCGGTGTATCGCCAAGTATCGGCACACCATTGCCGGTCACATTGGCTGCGTCCTGCAGCAGACCGGCGATCGCGAAGCTTTCGCCGCTGCCGAGCTGCACAGTGGTTTCGGCGCGCCGCACGGTTAGCGCGGGCACCTGTATGGTTGAGTTCCCTGCAGAGAGTTGCACCGCGCCCTGATTGCTGAGCTGGCTGACCTCCGGCCGGACTTTCAATGTGATCTGGCCATCCGAGGCGACTGTCGGTACGAAGGCCAGGCTCACTCCAAACTGTTTGAACTCGATAGTGACCTGGTTGTTTTGTTGCGCCACGGGAATTGGGAATTCGCCGCCGACCAGGAAGCTTGCCGCTTCTCCGCTGATTGCCGTCAGGTTCGGCTGCGCCAGAACGTGGATCAGTTCATCCTGCGCCAGTGTGTCGATGAATGTGTTGATGTCGAGCACGTGCCCGGGCGTGTTGAAGTTATATCCGGCGGCCAGCCGGTTTGGTGTGCGCGTCAGATTGCTGAGGGGGTTGGTGGTAAGCATTGCGATCTGTGCGTATTTCCCGAGGTCGGCGAGATTCGCCCAATTGACTCCCAACTGGCGGATCAGGTTGCGGCTCATTTCGGCAATGCGCACTCGCAGATTAACCTGCACGCCCGCTGCGACTGACAGGCGATTGTCCACTGTCTGACCGTTTGGCAAGTAGCCGCGCACGATCTGCATCACACGATCTGCGTCAGCGGCGTTCTTCACCTGACCGCTGACACTGAGACCGTTCTGCATTGTTTCAATGTGTATGGTGCTGCCCGGCACCACCCGTGCCACCGTTGCCGCGGCTTCGCCCGCGCCGTAACCCGATGGCCGTACTACCACCTGGTATTGCGCAATCGGTGAGCCGCTGGCGCTTAGCGCGGCAACTGTCGTGCGTCCTGGTGCAACGCCGAAGATGAACAGGCTGGTCGGGCTGGCCGGCCGTGCCTCCGCTACTTTTGGATCGGCGGCGAATATGCTGGCCGCGCTGCCGCCGAGCTGCAGCACCCGCCCGCTTCCTGCCTCGACGGTGATGGTCGTTGCGTCTCCGCCTTGCGGCGGATTGGGCGCGGCAGCCATCGCCGGCAACAGCAGACCGATGCACAACGGCAAGGCAGCAAGCAGGTGTTTCATCAGAAGCGCACCTCTTTGGTGTCGGATGGTCCGTCGAAAAGACGTACGGTGCTGTTGTCGCCGCCGGACCCACCGTGGAGCGCAGACGAAACGTCGCCGCCCCAGGTCACACCTTCAGCATGTGGCGACGTGCCCCCACGCTGCGCTACGGCGACCACCGTCAGCGACAGATGGCCGAGCCGCCCCGCCACCACGACGCGTTCCGCGTCGGCTGGGGACACTTCGAGTGTTACGGTACGCACCGCCTGGGTTTCGGGACTTTCCGATGTGGCGCCCTGCACCAGTTGCCGATCGATCGCGATGACGCGCACGTCGTGCAGCACTGTTTCGCCGGATATTCGCCGTGCCGGCGGCACATCGGCGCCTTCTTGCGATTGGGTGAGTATCAGATCGACGCGATCACCAGGCCACACCAGACCGGCAAGTCCGGATATCGCATCGACGCCAACGGTGACTGCTCGCATATCCGGTCCGAGCACCGCGGCGAGAAAGCCGCGCTCACCGGGATTCAACGCATCCGCGGTCAGCACGGGTTCACCCGCTGCAAGGCCGCGCCGGATCATCGATCCAAGCAGTTCGTTTCGCGCCGCCGGCGTGTCAGGCCGTGCACCCGATGGAACGGCGTTGGCGATACGCTGATCTACCGACAGATCTTCCGGTTTCAGCAGCGTGCCCGCACGTAACGCCCGGGCGGCCACCAGGATCGACACCTTGTCGTCGGGTTTGGCCGTTGAAATGTCACTGGGTAAACTGGCCGGATGCAGGCTGATCCAGGCCACGGTGCCGAAGCCGGCCAGCCCGATGCCCATCAGCACGAACAGGACAATGCGCGCTAACATCTCGCTCAGCGATCCGATGGAGCGCCGACAGATCGCGGTGCGCGATCATGTCGCCGTGCTGGCTTGTTCAGGAAATGCATGGGTCACCTGGCATTTTGCGAGGATGATTTCGATGCTGGGTGCTGAGAGCGCCGTGTCAGTGACCGGCCTGTGCGACGTTTCAGCACCCGCACATCTTCTCAGCACCCGCACATCAACGTCGTCCAAATTCCCGCTTTGTTAAGCGGTCTTCCTGCTCGATGTGCTCGTCCGCGCATCACTCATTATCCGCCGAGCGCAGTCGAGATGCTCGTGAACTTGGTATTCAGGCTGGTGCCGATGGTGGTGACTGTGCCGATGATCACAACGGCAATCAGTGCAGCGATCAGACCGTATTCCATTGCGTCACACCGCGCTTACCCAAGCGAAGTGCTACCCAGGTGCGTGCATAGTCGAGCATTGTCTGTTGTCCTCTGTCATGAACGTCAGCCTCTTGCTGACAGGGGTTTCTGCTCTCACGACTGTTCTACACGCGGTCCGGTTAACAAACGCTTGAATGCGTGTTGTCTATATGTTCGATTTCTGCGCGTACGATGCAAAGCTGACATTCGTAATCAGACGCACCGGGTTGCAATGATGTGTTGCACGCGCCGTACTGTGCGACGTCACGTGTTATTCACCATTTCCAACTACAAGAAGACACGAAGTAACGCAGTCGCAAACGACATGTGGGGCACAGCAGCAGGCACTGGAATCATCCGCAGTTTCTTTGGGCTGCGTCGTCCGCGCGGTGCGGTAGTGCCGTTTGAAGCGCCGGCATTGAATATGGCGCGCGTCTGCGACGATGAACGCGATGGCCTGATCGCCATCCTGCGCGATTTCGCCAACAATGGGTCAGCCTACATCGTGCCGTGGACCAGCCTGCCGCTGATGATGTCCATGACTGAACGCGACAAGGCTCTGCATAAGGCAGTTGAGGAGTTGAAGCCGTCCACCCCCGCCGAAGTGCGTGCGGTCGTGACCAGTCTGGCGTTGACCGGTGCGCTGGGGCCGGACGCCAGGACGCGCGAGTTGGCGCTTACTCAGTCGGACCAGTCCGGGCTCGCCGATCTGGAGCTGATCCTGATTTTACACTTGTTGGACAGTTGCGGCGCTGATGTGCCGCGCTTGCTCGCCAGCGAAGATCGCTGGCGCGACAAATATGCCAGGTCCGTCGTAACCGCCGCCGCCACAGCTATCGGGGTGCGGCGCCAGGAAATCCATCAGCGCGTCGCAGAGTTCGGCAAGCTGCTCCAGCCGATCGGTTTGACGCTGACTGACGCACCGATCCGACCAGGCTGGCTTCGCGTGCTGCACGATGAAATCAAGGGATTCGGTCACAACCTTCTCTTCGCGCCAGAGCGCGGCAGTCCTGATTGCGGTGGATACCTGGTTGCGATCGCCGAATCTTGCCAATGGCACTGCGCGTTTGTCCGGCACCGTGCTGGCGATGATCGATTACGCAGTGCTGGACATCCGCGGCACGATGCGCCGTTGGACAACGGAACTCCCTGTGCTCCGCCTCACCATCGACCGTCTGTCGCAGACCTTGGACGAGTGGCCGCCACTGATGAAGTTGACGCACGACGCGCTGCGCGGGTCAAAGGCGAACAGAATCGCGCAGCTGCGGATGTTGCTGAACATGCTGCCGCAGCTTCCGGATCCTGAGCCGGCGGAGAAGGAAGCCATACAGGACGGCCTTGCTGCTCCTGAACTCGGTGTCGCGCGCACTGGAGGTCAAACTCTCGTCGATCTGGTCCATGCTGCGCACGGCCGAACCACTGGCCACGTAATTCCCCTATTGTTGGTTCACGATCATTTACTTACGCTCTCGACCATGGATAGCTGCGTCGCGGCGCCAAAGAAGGGAGTTGAAGCCCGGCATTCTATGCCGCGATCATCAAACGCACCGGCTGCAACACCTGGCTGGCGGCGCCATGCGGCACTCGCCGGAGTTGCTCTCGCCTATGTGATAATCGGCCGGTTGGGCCTTTTGCTGGCCGTTCCCCCTGGTTATGCCACAGCCATTTTCCCGCCTGCGGGGATTGCTGTTGCTGCTGCCTTCATTGCCGGCCGTTCAGCCCTGCCTTGGATAATCCTTGGTTCCTTCGTGCTCGACCTCTGGCAGGGGTATGACCATGCGGCGGCACTGGCTCCTGTTGTGGCAGCGGTCATCGCGTTCGCGTCCGCTTGGCAGGCCAGCCTTGGCGCCCGCCTGCTGCGATACCTTGTCGGCTACCCGGTTGAGCTGGACAACGCCCGCGATGTCGGGCGTTCATTGCTCGTAGCTCCCATCGTTTGCATCACCGGTCCGACGATATCACTAAGTATAATGGCACTGCTCGGCGTTGTGCAGATGGACGAGCTTGCGTCCAACTGGTTCGCCTGGTGGATCGGCGACACGCTTGGTGTCCTGCTGTTCCTGCCGCTGGTGATGGTGATCGCCGGTGAGCCGCAGCCCTTCTGGTGGCGTCGCGCCAGTACCTGTCGCGCTGCCAATGCTGCTGTTTTTCTTGGTGTTCGTAGCGATCTTCGTGCGTACCACCGCGTGGGAGCGCGATCAGGCGTTGGCCCCATTCCAGCTGCAGTCGCAGGGGCTGATCGATAAGCTGCGGGCGCAGTTCAATGCACAGGAGAATTTCCTGACGCAGTTAAGCGCGTCATGGGAAGGGCCTGCACGGTTGTCGCGCGAGGACTTTGCTTTCCTCACGCGGAATCTGCTGTTACGCGACACGGCGATCCAGGCGATCGAATGGGCGCCGCGTATCGCTCGCGCCGATCGCGACGTCTTTGTCGCGTCACAGCAGCGGGCGATACCGGATTTCACCATCCGAGAGCGTGCTTCACCCAGCGTTCTTGCGCAGGCAGCCGATCGCTCGGAATTCTATCCGGTAACCTACGTCGAGCCGCAACAGGGCAATCAAGCCGCGATCGGATTCGACCTGGCGTCCGATGCCACGCGTCGTGCCGCGATCGATCGCACCATAACCGACGGCATGGTCGCGGCGACTGCGCCAGTGGCACTTGTGCAGGCACCGCAAGACCAGACCGGCATCCTGCTGATCCAGGCGGTCCCCAACGGCGCCAATAGCGCGGGTGTACTGCTTGTCGTGTTGCGCATGGATCGTCTGATCAGCGGTCTTATTGGCCACGAAAGTCAATTCATCGGCGTGCGGTTTGTCGATCGTGAGACCGGCCGGCCGTTGTTCGACAGCCTGAAGCAAATTCCTGTCAGGTTTCAGGATCATTCGCTGACTTTCGGCGGCCGCAATTACGGTATCGATACCGGACCCACGCCCGCCTATCTGGCGCAGCATCAAGGCTGGCAGAGCTGGATGGCACTGGTGGTCGGCGTACTCAGTACCAGTCTCCTCGGCGCATTTCTGCTCGTCACCACTGGTGAGCACCAACGGTTCGAACGTCTGCTGAAGGAGCGTACGCGAGAACGCGACCGCATCTGGCAGGTCTCCGAGGACCTGCTTGGCGTCAGCAACTTCGATGGCTACTTCATCAGCGTGAACCCGGCCTGGAGCGCCACGCTCGGTTGGAGTGAGAATGAAATCTCCACCATTCACGTCAATGACCTGCGCCATCCCGATGACTTCGCGGTCGGCATAGAGAGCCGGCGCCGGTTGGCCGAAGGCGCCGGGACGGTGCGGATGGAGAACCGGTTTCGCCACAAGGATGGCTCGTACCGCTGGATCTATTGGACGATGACCGCCGAACAAGGCCTGATCTACCTGATTGGCCGCGACGTCACGGCAGATCGTGAAGCCGCCCAAATGCATCGGCAGACCGAGGAGCAATTGCGCCAGCTTCAGAAGATGGATTCCGTCGGCCAATTGACCGGCGGCATCGCGCACGACTTCAACAATCTTCTGACTGTTATTATCGGCAACCTGGAGATTCTCGAGAACCTGCTGGATTCAGCCTCGGCACGCGCGCTTAAGTACGTCCGTGCGGCGATGAGCGGTGCAACGCGTGCCGCGACATTGACGCAACGTCTGTTGGCGTACGCGCAGCGACAACCGCTGCGGCCGGGCGCAGTGGACCTGAACGAGCTAGTGACCGGGATGGGTGACCTGATCCGCCGCACCCAGGGCGAGTTGATCGATTTCGACTTTGCACTATCGCCGGACCTGCCGCCCTGTTTCTGTGATGCCAATCAGCTCGAAACAGCTCTGCTCAATTTGGTGATCAATGCACGCGATGCGATGCCGGATGGCGGGCGCCTGAAGATCGAGACCGCGCAGGTGCACTTCGATTCAGATGCCGCGCGGGTCCGCGGCATCGCTATCGGGCCATATCTGATGCTCGCGGTCAGCGATACCGGCGTCGGCATGTCACGTGAAACCGTCGAGCGAGCCTTCGAGCCATTCTATACGACGAAGGATGTGGGCAAGGGCACTGGCCTCGGCCTTAGCATGGCCTACGGATTTGCCAAGCAGTCGAACGGTCATATCGAGCTTGAGAGCAAACTGGGGGCGGGGACCACGCTGCGTCTGTTCTTGCCGGCGCTTGTCGCGGGGGCATCGCTCAGCGCACGCGATATGGAACCCGCCCCCGCGCGGCCGGAGTTGATGGGCGCCGGCCAGACCATCCTGGTCACCGAAGACGATGACGCCGTGCGTGGGTATGTCGTGGCGGTTCTCGCGGACCTGAACTATCGCGTGCTGGAAGCGAGCGATGGCCCCGCCGCATTGGCAATCATTGCCACGGAAAACAGGCACATCGATCTGCTGCTGACTGACGTGGTGATGCCGGAAATGAACGGCCGTGAGCTGGCCAATCAGGCCCGATCACTGTCGCCGAGTATCCGGGTGCTGTTCATGACCGGGTACTCTTCAGGACGCGATCATCCACCAGGGCCGCCTCGACCCCGATGTCGAACTCATCGAGAAGCCCTTCCGGCGGGAGACGTTGGCCGCGCGGGTGCAGGCCATGGTGCAGAAAGAACCGGTGGGGTGAGGGCGAGCAGGCGGCGTGCCAGGCTGTACCGGGAGGCAAGAGGGTAGCAGCCAAACCTGCGACAGTTTATCCTGGCTTTTGCCGCGGTCGGAGCGTAGCGCAGCCTGGTAGCGCATCAGTCTGGGGGACTGGGGGTCGTGGGTTCAAATCCCGCCGCTCCGACCAATCATTTCAATGCACTATGATCACCTATTCCGACGCCGAAGGTCGCTGGCTACCAATTCGCAACCAGACTTGGCGGACCGAACAAGGCACCGTCCGCGCGCCAACCTCTCCAACCACCTATCGTGCGACCAGATGTCCGGGCGCGACCTCATCCAGCGAAACCAACGCTGGAGCATAGCCAATGGGATGTACGGGGCTCGGCAGTTCCCCCTTTATGCGGCGGAACGCCGGCCGCCGGTGCGCGGGGTCCGCGATCGGCACGGCATCAAGCAGGCGGCGCGTGTAGGGGTGCCTTGCATCCTCGAATATTTGTGCCCGGCCCCCAATTTCGACGATCTGACCGAGATACATCACGGCCACGCGGTGACTGATCTGTTCGACCACCGCCATGTCGTGAGTGATGAAAAGATACGAGACGCCCAGCTCGTCTTGTAGCTCCTGCAGCAAGTCCAGTACTTGCGACTGCACGGACACGTCGAGCGAGGAGACGCTTTCATCGGCGACGATCACTTTGGGCGACAGCGACAAGGCACGGGCTATGCAGATGCGCTGGCGCTGGCCGCCTGAAAACTCGTGCGGGTGGCGCCGCATATGCTCCGGTATCAAACCGACTCGCCGAAACAGCATGGCCACACGATCGGTGAGTTCACTACCGCGCGCCAGGCCGTGGATCGTCAGTGGCTCCGCAACCAGATCGCCGACGGTCATACGTGGATCGAGCGAGGCGTAGGGGTCCTGGAAGACCAACTGAATGTTGCGTCGCACCGCCTTCATCGCCACGTGCGAGATGCCAGCGGTCTCCTGACCGGCGACACAGACGCGGCCTTGCCAGCCGACCAGATTCATCAATGCCTTGCCGGTGGTGGTCTTGCCACAGCCGGACTCGCCCACCAGTGCCAGGGTCTCGCCACGACGGAGTTGGAAGCTGATGCTTTCTACCGCATGAATGTGCTGCACCACTCGTTGCAGCACCCCGCCCCTGATGTCGAAGCGGACTGTCAAATTCTCGACCTCGACAATCGGCGGCTCGGCAATCGGTGGTTCGACCGGTGCCTGGGCATCGTTCCGCGCGCGTCGCGGCCGTTTGGTGCCAACCATCGCGCCGAGCCGTGGGACGGCCGCCAACAAATGGCGGGTATAGTCGTGGACGGGGCTAGTGAAGATCGCCTGGCAGCCACCCTGCTCGACCAGCCGGCCGTCGTTCATGACAATGACGCGGTCGGCCATCTCGGCGACCACGCCCATGTCGTGGGTGATCAGGATGACAGCTGAGCCGCGGTCGCGTTGCAGGTCGCCGATCAACGACAGTATCTGTGCCTGGATGGTGACGTCGAGCGCCGTCGTCGGTTCGTCGGCAATCAGCAGTTTGGGATCGCACGCGATCGCCATGGCGATCATCACTCGTTGGCGCATCCCGCCCGACAGCTCGTGCGGATATTGCAGCATCCGCCGCGAAGCCTCGGCAATATGCGTGCGCTCCAGCATGTCGATCGCGGTCCGCCGCGCAGCACTTGCGGTGGTACCGCGATGCGCCAGTATCGCCTCTGTAAGCTGCTGCCCAATACTGAGCACGGGGTTGAGCGAGGTCATGGGTTCCTGGAACACCATGCCGATCTCGCCTCCACGCACCGCACGCATCGCAGTCTCTGGAAGTGTCAACAGGTTCCGGCCGCTTAGATCGATTGAGCCGCCGGCGATGCGCGCCATACCTGGCAATAACCGCATGATGGACAGCGCGGTTAGCGACTTACCGGAGCCCGATTCGCCAGCGATGCACAGTGTTTCTCCAGCGCCCACGTCGAAGCTCAGCGAGTCCACCACTCGCCTTGCGCCGTGCGGCGTTGCCACGTCCACACTGAGATCGCGCACCGCCAGCACGGTGTCGCGGTCGCGCGTCACGGGGTGCGATCAGCTGTATGACGCACGAGCGACTGGCAGACTACTGGACTGTCTTATCATAGACGACCTCGTAATTCAGGGGCGTGTGCGTTGGATCAAGGTAGAGTGCGTCCGCCGCGCCGACGCGCGGCGAATGCATCTGGTATCGAGCATTGTTGTAGATCGGCACCCAAGGTGCGTCTTCCATCACCTTCATGTAGATTGCATCCCAGCGGGCGAAGCGTTCGTCGGACTTTGCCGGATCGACGATTGCGTTGGCCGCGTTGGCTTCCTGCTCGATCTCCTTGTTGCAGTACCACGACCAATTCCAGGTGCCCTTGCTAAGGCTGGCGCAGCTGAGGATCGGCCCGTAGAAATTAGAGGCATCGGGGAAATCGGCGCCCCACGCCAATGAGCCCGAAAAGATCATCGGCGCCTGATTCGGTTCACCACCTGCGGCGATAACATTTGCCTGGTCGAGCGACTTGACCGCTACAGTGATGCCAATACCGGCAAGATCCTGCTGGATTGCCTGGGCTACACGAGGGTCCGGATCGGTATTGCCGCTATAGAGCACAGTTGAGAATCCGTCGCCGAGCCCAGCCTGTTTCAACAGTTCCTTGGCCTGGGCTGGATCATATGGATAGCCCTTGTACCGTTTGTCGAAGCCGGGCATGTTTGGCGGTAGTGGTTGATTGGCCGGTGTAGCGCGACCGTTGAGGATGCGGTTGATGCGCTCCTTGTTGGCCGCCATGTTGATCGCACGGCGAACCCGAACGTCATCGAACGGTTTCATACCGACATTCATCGTCACATAGCTCGTGCGGAGCTGGGGCCCATGAACGATAAGGTTCGCGAAGGCAGGATTTCGCGTCACTTCCAGGAACGGCCCCGGCGGAATGCCGTTGCCAAGGATGTCCACCTCGCCGCGTTCCAGCCGCAGCAGCGCCACGGCGGGCTCCTGGCCGACCTCCATGACGATCTTGTCAAGATAGGGGTGGCCTTTGCGGAAGAAATCCTTGTTGCGCTCGAACACCAGACGTTGGCCGATGGTCCACTCCGCGAGCTTGAACGGACCCGACCCTACCGGGTGCTTGCCGAAATCCGCGCCCCACTTGGCGACTTCCTCTTTGGGTACGATGCTGGCGAAGTTCAGAGCCAGGATGTGGAACACCGTCGCATCAGGCTGCTTCAGCTCAATCGATACGGTGTACGGATCGAGGACCTTCACCCCTGCAAGATTATCGCTCGTGCCGGCAGTGACTTCCTCGTACCCGACGATGGGTTTGTAGAAACTGGCACCGGGGCTTTGGGTCTTCGGATTGACGGTGCGTTCCAGAGAGTATTTGACGTCATCGGCGGTTACCTCGCGGCCGTTGGTGAAGTGCACACCGTGATGCAACTTGAATGTATAGACCTTCCCGTCCGCCGAGATCTGCACATCCTCGGCGAGATCGTTGGTCAGGTTCGGAGTACCGGGCTCGTAGTCCATCAGCCGGCTGAACATAGCCTTGATCATCGCCCAGTTCTCGTTGTCGTAACCGATCGCGGGGTCGAGAGTGACAACGTCATCCTTCCACGCGATGGTGAGCGAGCCGCCCTGCTTGACTGTCTCGGCCCGCGCTGCTCCTGCTGCAACGGTGACACTGATCGCCAACGACAACGCGCCCATTATTTGGCTTCGCTTACCGGTTAACATGTCGTTCCCCCTTGTAGTGCTATTCATCGAAGCTTGATGCGTGGATCGATTGCGGGCGCTATGATGTCGGCCAGCAGGTTGCCGATCACGATTGCGCAAGCCGAGACCAGCGTCACCCCCATGATGATCGGAATGTCGATCCTTTGGATCGCCATCCAGGTCAAGTTACCGATGCCAGGCCAGCCGAACACGCTTTCCACCACCACGAAGCCACCCATGAAATTTCCGATGTCGATGCCGATCATCGCGATGATCGGCAGTATGGCATTCGGCAACGCATGGCGAAGCACGATCGAAAGACGCGCCAATCCCTTGGCGCGGGCAGTGCGGATGTAGTCCTGCTGCAGCACGTCAAGCATGCTCGAGCGCATCATCCGCCCATACCAACCGGCCCCGAGAATGCCGAGCGTGAGCGAGGGCAATACCAGATGCAGCAGCCCACCATAACCGCCTATCGGGAACCAGCCCAGCCGGAACGCGAACACATATATCAGAGTAATGCCGAGCACGAACTGGGGCGAGGAGACGGTGACGAACATAGTCACCATTAAGATCTGATCGACGGCGGAGTTACGCCGCAAGGCCGCGAATATCCCGATGGTCAGGCCGAACGCAAGTTCGCAGACCACACCACCGAGCATCAGCTGCAAGGTTGCCGGAAAGCGCGAAACGATCAGTGTGGTGACTGCAGTCCGTTGCAGGTAGGAACGGCCGAGATCACCATGCAACAGCGCGTCGAGGTACTGCAAATACTGGGTGTAGATGGGCCGGTCGAGGCCGAGTTCATGACGTACGTTAGAGATTGTTTCAGCACTGGCGTTGCGGCCAGCGACCTGGGCGGCCGGATCTGCTGGCAGCAGATAAAGCAGCGCGAAAGTGACCAAACTGATTCCGAGCAGGATTAACAGCGTCTGCAGCAGTCGGCGACCGAGATAGGCCGTCATCAGTGGCGGCCCTTCTGGGTAGGGTCCAGGATGTCGCGCAGCGCATCGCCGACCAGATTAAATGACAATGCCAACAGGATGATGGCGACGCCCGGCAGGAAGACGAGCCAAGGGGCGCTGCCGAAGTAGCTCTGGTTCTCCGCGACGATATTTCCCCAGCTTGGGATCGGCGGCTGCACGCCGATGCCGAGGAAGCTGAGGGTCGCCTCCAACAGCACCGAGGTGGAGATACCGAGCGTGCCAAATACCAGCAAGGTCGGCATCAAGTGCGGTAAGATGTGGCGCACCAGGATGCGCGGCATTCCGGCCCCCAGTCCCCACTCCGCCTCGACGAAGTCGCGGCGCGCCAGTGAACGGGTCTCGGTGTAAACTATTCTGGCCACCTGCACCCAGTTCACCATGGCAATGACCAGCGCAACGATCCAGAGGCTCGGATTGAACAGGGCGGCCAGCAGGATAGCAAGCAGTTGCGCCGGAAACGCCATCATCAGGTCGGTGAAGCGCATCAACAGGGCGCCGAGCCAGCCGCCAAAGAATCCTGCGACGATGCCTATGAACGAACCGATTATTACCGATGCGCCGTTCGCCGCCACACCGATCACCAAAGAGGTACGTGCGCCATAGATCAGCCGCGACATAAGGTCCCGCCCGAGCAGATCGGTGCCAAGCGGGAATTTCAGGCTCGGCGGCAGCGGCGCACCGTCGTCACCGATGCCATCGACGAGCTGTTCCTCGTACGGATACGGCGCGATCAGCGGCGCCGCTACAGCGAGCAAAATGGTCAGCGCGATCACCGCTATGCCGAATAATGCCAGCTTTCGTCGCACCAGCGTCGCCAGCACCCCGCGTGTCGCCCCACGGTCCGGGCCACTGATAGTCTCCGCAAATTGGTTGATCATTATGCTCGAAGCTCCGAGGCCGGAACGTGGCCAAGTTAGGTGATTTGCTCGGAGGCGAGCCAATTGGTTGTTGAGACTTTGTTGGAGCGACGCATCATGTGAACCGCTACTGTCCTGGCGCAGGATAGACACGACAAGCACCGCTTTGCCAGTGACCGGCGTGCGGAGTCCCGCCAACAATCTGACTAGAGCTGCGTCCCCTACGATGGCGCTGCTTGCAGACGCGTTGCCTATCGCGGGCAACAGCTTCGCCTTGCACGGTCCGATGCATTCGTGGCTGACGGTGAAACCATGCAAAAGCTTGATCTCGCCCAGATCTCGCCAATGTCGGCGGGTAACGCAGCCGAAAGAAGACCCCGAGCATTCGGCAGCGATGCGCGTTTGAGGCTACTGTGGCTGCGCTCGTTGAGCTGCCCGCCGTCCCGGCTCTGCCGCCGAGCTACTCCGCATGCAATTCATCAATTCAATGTCACCTATCTCGCGCTGAGATGGCATGAGGGTGTGACAGACCCCCTATCGCACGCGAGTGCTGCGAGCAGTCAGTTCGTCTGCTTCGCGAGGTCGATAAGTTTAGAATTGCCGAAGCGCTTGATGGCCGTCTCGTAGACTGGTGCGACCGCCTCGATGAAGGGACCGCGGTCGATGTTCTCGATGATCTCGATGCCCTTGGACTTGAGATCTGTCATCGTCTGGGCCTCCTCGTCGGCGTCGACCTTTGCCTGATGATCGGAGGCCTGACGCGCGGCGTCGCGCACGAGATCAGCGTCGGCTTGTGACAGCTTCGCCATGAACTTTGATGAGACCATAAAGGCGTCGAGGATCGGTACGTGTCGGGTTAGTGAGAGATATTTGGTGACCTGATAGAATTTCATCGAGATCATGTCCGCTACTGGAAGGTCGGCGCCGTCCACGACCTTGGTCTGCAGCGCGGTGTAGAGCTCGGGGAAAGCAATCGGCGTCGGCAGTGCGCCGAGCGCGCTGTAGGTCTCCTTCTGCACCTGGCTCGCCTGGACTCGCATCTTCAGGCCCTTGACGTCGCCCACCGAATGGATGGGGTGGCGCGCGTTCCACATGTTGCGGAGACCGTCACAGCCCCAGCCAAAGATCTGCGCTTGAAAGGCTTTCTCGATATCTGGTTTCAAGGCGTCGCCGAGCTTGCCGTAGAGTGCGCGGAGCGCCTGCTCGCGGCTCTCGAAGAGGAAGGGAAGGCTCACCACGTCGACCTTGGGCGCGCCCACGCTCAGGACACCGATGTCGGTGAAGTTGGCGTCGAGCGTTCCAGCCTTGATGGCATTGTTCATGGCGACGTTGTCACCGAGCTGCGCGCTGGGGAAAAGCGTGACTGAGATACGGCCGCTGGCCTTGGCTTCGACGATCTCCTTGAACTTGTCGAGCGCGGTGGTGTGCTGATCGCCGGGGGGACTGTCGCTGCCCACCCGCATCGTGATCGTATCGGCGGCACGTACTCTATCGCCAATCGCGAAGGTTCCTAAGGCGGAAGCGGCAGCCCCGAATTTCAAGAGGCCTCGGCGGGACAGCGAAGTGGCAGCGCCAGATTTGGTCATGAGTTTCTCCCAAAAATCGGACCCCACCGGGGACCTTCTTGCAGCCGATCCAGGCAATTCATTCGCATAACCGGTAAGTGATGCGCACCCTTTCGTCGATGAGGATGAATTGCGTCGTTCATTAGCGAGCCTTATACGCCCAGCTCAACCACGCAGGCGTCCACCGCTGACATTGAGGACGCTGCCGCTCAGCCAATCCCCGCCAGGGCCGAGGAGATAGAGGCACGCCGCGACGACCGGCGTGGTTCCACCTTCGCCCAGGGGATAGATCGCCTCATAGGCGCGCCGCGCAGCTTCTGTCATGGCTGCGCCGGTACCGGTTGGGCCCGGCGCGACGACGTTGACTCGCACGCCTTGCGCCTCGACCTGAGCGCTGAGGCCGATGGCGAGACCATTGATGCCGGCCTTGGCGGCGTTATAGGCGGCCGAGGTCGCAAGGCTCTGAACGCGCGCGGCGACCGAGCCCAGGAAGACGATGCGGCCGGATCGTTGTGCCAGCATGGCTGGTAGCACGGCCTTCGCCGCCCACCAGGCACCATTCAGATCCACATCGATGATCTCGCGCCAATGACTGTCGTCCTCCTCCCACGCGCGTCCCGGCGGCGCGTCGATGCCGGCGGCGTGCACCAGCGCATCGATGCGCCCGTACCGCGACAGGGTTGTCTCGGCCATGTCGCGGCAGGACTGTGGCGAGGCGACATCCACCCAACTCGCAGCAGCGTCAAAGCCGTCCTGGCGCATCAGCGCCGCCTCGGCCTCGGCGGCGTCGCGATCGATGTCGCATGCGAATACTGTGTCACCGCGCTGGGCGAGTGCTCGCGCAACAGCCTTGCCGATGCCACCGGCGGCGCCGGTTATGATCACAACGCTCACTGGTCGAGCCCCAGCAAACGCGGCATCCACATCGACAGATCCTCGACGTACGTGATGATCAACATTGTGAAGATCAGCACCGCGATCATCGGCAGCATTGGTTTCACGACGCGCTCCATGGGGATTCGGGCGACGGCGCATGCGGCGTAAAGGCACACGCCGACCGGCGGATGAGCCATGCCGAGTGCTACGTTGACCTCGACCAGTATGCCGAAATGTATCGGATTGATGCCTTCGGCCACCGCCACCGGCACCAGAATCGGCATCAGGATGATGAGCGCCGGCACCGCGTCCATGAACATCCCGATGGCGAAGAAGACGAGCTGCACCATTAGCAGGAAGAGGATCTTGTTACCTGCGAAGCTCGAGAGCCACTGTGCCACTGCCTGCGGGGCCTGCGAAATGGTCATCGCGTAACCCACGACGGCGCTCATGGCGATGACGAACAGCACGATCCCGCTGATCGTGACGGTCTCCATCAACACCTTGGGCAACATGGCGATGGTGAGGTCACGATAGATCACCATTGACACGAATAGCCCGTAGACCACCGCCACGGCCGAGGCCTCGGTCGGCGTAAATACTCCGCCCAATATGCCGCCCAGGATAATCACCACCATGAAGAGGGCAGGGATTGCCTTTACAAAGGCGATGCCCATCGCCCTCCCGTCTAGATGCCGCCCCCCGGTGCCATAGTCGCGCTTGCGCGAGATGTAGAGAACATAGGTGATGAGGCCGAGGCCGTTGATGAGGGCCGGCACGATGCCGGCCGCGAACAGGCCGGCGATCGAGATGTTGGCGACGACGCCGATCAGGATTAGGTCGATGGTGGGTGGTATGAGCGTCGCCGTCGCACCGGCCGAGGCGAGCAGCGCGGTGGAGAAGGGGAGTGGGTAGCGCTGGGCCTGCAAATTGCGCAGCGTGACCTTGGCGATTGCGGCAGTGTCCGCCGTCGAGGAGCCGGAGATACCGTGGAAGAACAGCGTCGACAGTACAACCGCGCTGCCGAGGCCGCCGCGTCCGCGCCCCACAGTGATCTCGGCCAGCGCCATCAGCCGCTTGGCGACGCCGCCTTCCGCCATTGTGACGCCTGCGAAGATGAACAGCGGGATGGTCAGGAAGGGGAAGGAGTTGAGCGAATGCAAGATCTGCTCTGGCACGGCCGAAGTCAGCACGGCGCCGTCGGGGATGGACAGCAGGCCGGCGAGGCCAGCCGCACAGAGCGCGATGCCCACCGGACAGCCGAGGAAGAGCAGGACGAAGAAAGCCGCCCCGATCAACATTTACCTGTCCCTCTCGAGAAGCTGGAGAAAGACGTCGTCCTCGATCAGGCGCCAGCGTCCAAAATGCCTATGCGTGACGAGGCCGGCGACTGCGTCGAGAAGTTCGAGGAACTGGATGAGGGCGAGCGAGCCGCAACCGACAGGGATGGCGAGATAGACCCAGAACATGTTGACCAGCGTCGCCGTGGCGACGAGGTCGTTTACCACTGACAAATAGAGGAGCGCCTTCCAGCCGACGAAGCTGAGCACGAGAATGCCAAAGCTCAGCATCATCATCCGGACGATTTCGCGCGGGCCTGGCGCCAACCAGTTGACAGCCCATCGGAGCGAGAAATGGACGCCTTGCTGGCCTGCCACACAGGATGCCAGCATTGCGAACCAGACGAGGCAGAAGCGAGCCGCTTCCTCGCTCCACGGCAGGGGAAGCTGCAGCACATAGCGATAGAGCACCTGCAGGAACAGGACGGCGCTCATCCCGACCAACAGGATCGACGCCGCGCCGACAAGCAAGTAGCCTAAGATGATCGCTACCTGCGCGAAGGCACGCTGTGCCGCCTGCAAGGCCGGATGGAGCGTGACCGCATCCTCAGCGTGTGTCACTGCGGCTCCCTTTTGCCAGACGGCGGGTTTCCCCACATTGAGCATCCTCAACGTGCGTAACAGCATTCCGCTTTTCGCGCACTTTGTCATAGATGTTTTTGCCAGGCGCCCATAAGACCGCCTTAGCTGGTGCTGCGCCTCAAGCGGGCCTTATGTGGTCCGCACGTTTTCTTCATCGACAGGGGAAGCCGGCCGCCGAATAGTGCCGGCCATGGCACCCTTATCCTCCGCCGCCGGGCTCGTCCGTGGGCGCTCCATCGTTCAAGAGATCGACGATGACGGCGTACCGCTTATTGTCGAGGACGGCGCTGTCGCGTTCCGCGATGGCATCGTCACCACAGTCGGCAGCTTCGCCGAGCTGACGAAGCAGCATCCCGACCTGCCAGTGTTCGGGGACCGCGACGCTGTCGTCACACCAGGCCTCGTGAACAGCCACCACCACGTAGGGCTGACACCGTTGCAGCTTGGCTCGCCCGATTATCCGCTTGAGCTGTGGTTCGCTAGTCGATTTGGCGCGCGCGCGGTCGATCCATATCTCGATGCTCTACATTCCGGATTCGAGATGATAGCTTCGGGCGTCACCACCGTGCAGCACTTGCACGGGCGTATCTTCGGTCCGCTCGACAACTTGCTGCGCGGCGCGCGCGCGACAATAAAAGCCTATCGCGACATCGGCATGCGGGCGTCCTATTCCTACGGCATCCGCGACCAGAACCGCCTCGTCTACGAGGATGACGAGGCGTTCTGCGCCAGGCTGCCGAAGCCACTCGGTGAAAGCCTCTCCAAGATCCTGCGTGCCCAGGGTGTGCCGGTCTCGGATGCGCTCGCTCTGTTCGCCGCGCTCGACGCGGAAAACCCTCGCGGGGGGCGGGTGCGTGTCCAGCTCGCTCCGCAGAATCTGCACTGGTGCTCCGATCGCGCTCTGGCCGACATCACCGCTGCGGCCCGAAAGAATGATGTGCCGATGCACATGCATCTCCTCGAGACCATGTATCAGCGCGAATATGCACAGCGGCGCACTGGGGGCTCACCGATCCGGTTCCTGCACGGCCTTGGCATGCTCGGGCCGGATCTGACGCTCGGTCATGGCGTGTGGTGTGCAGAGGAAGACTTCGAGATTCTTGCCGGGACCGGCACCTGTGTGTGTTGCAACGCCAGCTCCAATCTACGGCTTCGCAGCGGCATCGCCCCGCATGCGGCGTTCAAGCGGCATGGCATTACGCTTGGCATGGGTCTCGATGAGGCAGGCGTCAACGATGACCGTGACATGCTGTTGGAGATGCGCATGCTGCTGCGGCTGTCGCGGACGCCCGGTATGGACGAGGCACCTTTCACTCCGGCGGAAGTATTCCGCATCGCCACCGAAGGAGGCGCGGCGACCACCCCTTTCAAGGGGACGATCGGCGCGCTGCGGCCAGGCTACGCCATGGATTGCGTCGTTTTCGACTGGCCGGCCATAGCTGCGCCCTTCCTCGACACGCGCACCTCGCTGATCGATGCGCTCGTGCAGCGCGCCAAGCCTGCAAATATCCGCGGCGTGATGGTCGAGGGGCGTGAAATCTACAAGGAAGGGCGCTTTATCTTTATCGACCGCGACACAATCGAGACGCGCATCGCCGAGGACATGCGCGGCGAGCCGACTGCTGACGAGGTCGAGAGGGCTCTCATCGCCAACGAGATATTTGGGCACGTACGGGACTTCTATACCTCGTATGTCAATACATCCGTCATGACGCCCCACAGCGTCTTCAACGCACGCTGAGCTTTATACGGACATCGGTAGAGATGCGACGCAAGCTTCGAGCCCTGACCGGGGCAGATTTCGCACCCTTCGGCGAGGTGTTCGAGCCCCCGCCCGTCGGCGGGCGCCGGCATCTCGCCTCGTCATTCCAGAACCTACGCGACCATGCGCAGCTCGACTGCTACATCAACCATCGCGAGCCGACGGCGCTGCCGTGTTCGGTCTCCGTGATGGAGCGGCATGTTTTCTCCTCGCAGGCGTTCATGCCTTGCCAGGTCTCGCGTTATGTTGTGGCTGCCGCACCGACGTCTGGTACGGGCCGACCGGACCTCGGAAAGCTTCAGGTTTTCGTCGCCGCTGGCAGCCAGGCAATCAACTACCGCGCCGGCGTTTGGCATTGCCCGCTGATCGTGCTCGATCAGCTTGCCAAGTTCGTTGTGGTGATGTGGAAGGACGGCTCGTCGGACGACGAGGAGTTCATTGACCTCGCCGAGCCGCTTCAGTTCATCGAGTGAGCCTGATCCGAGACCATCGCAGCGGTCTGACGCAACAGCGCGACGAAGCTCTCGACATCCCTGGTTGGCGGACGCTCGCTGTTCTGCATGATCACCACTTCGAGCTGGTCGGCGCAATCGAAGGGCCGCATCTGCAAGCCGAAGGACTTCGCGCCGGCTGCTGTGAAGCCGTCAACGATCGCGATGCCGATGCCGGCTCCGACCAGGTTATAGCTGTTGGTGCCAAACGGCACGGCCACGGCCACGTTAGGCTCGAGACCCGCGACGCGAAATGCCTTCATGACAAGCTTGCCGACGGCGCTGGGGCCCGAGAACGCGATGAGCGGCTGGTCGCGCAAGGCGTGCGGCGTCACCACGCTTGCCTCGCGCAACGGGTGGTCGGGCGGCAAGAGGCAGAACAACCGCGACACGCACAAATGGCTCGTCGTCAAGGTCGTTTCCGCCGATGGGCACATGGCGACAGCGAGGTCGGCCTGCTGCGTCTTCATTTTCTCAACCATCGGGCCGTAGGAAAGAAGGTCGAGCGTCACGCGCACCTGCGGGCTGCAATCTCGGAACAGCCGCAGCGCCTCCGGCAAGATGCAATGGCCGGGACCTGGGCTCGCCAGCACCTGGATCGCTCCCCCAGCCTGGTGACGCAGGCTGTCGGCCAGCGAGCGCACGCGCTGCAGCCCGTGATAGACGCTTTCTACCTCGCGATAGAGTGCGCGTGCCTGCGCGGTCTCCTGCAGGCGTCCCTTCACGCGATGGAACAGCGGAAAGTGCAACTGGTCCTCGGTGTGGAGGAGCACCTGGCTGACAGCAGGCTGGGAGACGCGCAGCAGACTCGCTGCGCCGCTGACGCTCCCAGTCTTCATCACCGCATGAAACACCTCGATCTGGCGCACATTCATTCTTCGACCCTCCCCTTGCCGCCTCTGTGCCATCATCCCACGAGAAGGCGCTCCGAGTCTGGCCTTGTACCCCTTGGTCCCGGCGCTGCGGGGAGAATGCAGGCGATGTTTGCATCCCCGAGTGTGCCGCCATCGCAAGGATGTCGTTTTTTGGCAAAGGAGCCACCATGGAAAATGATCGGCTGACAGGACGGCGCGCGTTGGTGACGGGCGCGGGGCGACGCGGCGGGATTGGCCGGGCGACAGCGCTCGCGCTCGCGGGCGCCGGCGCAGATGTCTTCGTGGCCGATTTCGAGCGCCCGGCCGAAACCGCCGAGGTCGTCGACGCCATTCGCACGCTCGGACGGCGAGCGGATTCGATCCAGTGCGACCTACGCACGTTCGACGCGTGCAGGCGCACGGTAGCCGCATGCATCGCCGCGCTGGGAGGGATCGACACGCTGGTAAACAATGCGGGGTTTGCGCAGCACAAAGCCGTCGAGGAGATCAGCGAAGAGGACTGGGACGCAGCCCTCGCCTTGCATCTGAAGGCGCCGTTCTTTCTCACGCAGGCAGCGCTTCCGGCATTGCGCGCCTCATCTCGGCCGACTGTGATCAACATCTCCTCGGAGCAGGCCTATATCGGCGAGGCGCAACTCTGCCATTACACCGCTGCGAAAGGCGGCCTGCGAACGCTGACTAAGTCGCTCGCGCTGGCACTTGCCCCGGCCGTCACGGTGAACTGCGTGTGCCCGGGTCCGACTGCGACCGACAAGTTCAAGCTGGGCGAGGAGTTTCGCTCGGGCGCTGACAAGCGCCTGCCGCGTCGCCGTTGGGGGACACCGGAGGACGTTGCCAAGACCGTGCTGTTTCTGGCTTCCGAGGATGCCGACAGTTACACCGGCCAGACGCTCGATCCCAATTGCGGCGCGGTCATGGATTGAACCGCGGCAACGAGAGTGCAGATCCTTGGGTGACCATAGGCTCGTCACAAACTTTGCCTGCGGGTTATTGCCTTACAACATCTTGTTGCGGGAGGCGCTGACCACCTGTTTGGTGCTTAGCACGCGTTAGGATCTGGTCGCACCGGTGATCATCGTTACCGAACTGAATTGTGGGCAGCAGGGCCAATGGAGGAAACGCGATACCAAGCCCCACCGCGGCACCCCCACGTGCCACCAACTCCACGCCGGGCATGATGTCGGGATGCTTCAACGTACCGCCGATGTTGATCGGCGCGGGCAGCGATCCAATGCTGAAATGCCTCGATTCAGTTCGCAACTGCATATCAATCTGCTCGTCGCCCAGGTTCACGCCACCGGTACCCGTGATGATCGCCTCACTGGTGTCGAGTACCAGCGCCTGGAGCCGAAATGTGCCTCGATTAAGCGCCGCTTCGGTGATGAAGCATTCGACCTGGGCTCGCTGCGGCACCCCCAGCGCTGACAAGAGCGCGTTGCCAAACTCCAGTCCAGATAGATCAACAAGCACAGCGCTCAAGTCGCCTCCGACCATCGCGAGCTTCAGACCACCACGCCCGTTGTCCAGCATCTGCGCCAATGAGCCTCCTACCGCATCGAGGGTGCCGGCTCCGCTAATCGCCCCAGCACCTTGAAAAGCGTGCGTCGCAGCCATCAGCCGCGATACATCGACACGCTGGAATTCGAAGTCGGCCTTGGCGTGTGTTCCGCTATCCATTGGAGTGAGCTCAACTGATGTGGCGATATGACCCTTGCCCACGCCAAAGCTGAGCGGGTGCAAGCTGACCTGCCCATCCTTGATGTCCAGACGGACATCGAGGTTATCGAGCGGGACTGACCGGCCCTCAATGGACTGGCCACGATAATGCAGGTGAACATTGGCCCACCGCAACTTTGGGATATTGATCCGCGTGTCAGGAATCAGCCGAGGCTGCGCCTCCGCTCGTGCCACCTCCTCGCGCTGCACGGCACTTTGGCCAGGCGTCGTCGTACGTCCAGGTTCTGCGCCGATAAAGCCTCCCAGATCCGCTAGATCGACCCGCCGTGACGACAGCTCCGCAACCATCTCAGGTGGTTCATTCTTCGGGTCGACATCGATTGTGCCAGATAGGTCACTACTTCCCACACGGGCTACGATATTTCGGAGTTGAACACGCTGATTGGCGAAGTCGAGTTGACCAGTAAGCTGATAGTTCGGCGTGCGCGGGATAGGGAGGCCGATCAATTCGCTTAGCTGCGACATATCCGGGCCAGAAAAATTGAGCTTGAGGTCCACACCTTGTAGCCCCACGGGGTTCAGCACCGACCCAAGCAACGTCACCTTGGTCATGCCATTCTGCAGTCGGAGATCGACTGGCCAAGGGTGAGATGTATCCTGCAGGGCTAGCAGCGCTCCGCCGACGAATTGGCCAGAGATCGGTTGCGCGTTGTAAGTCCCGTGCACATCAGCCACCAGCTGCGCCGCATCACCCTGATTGCGCGTGGCCACGCCGATCGTCATATCGGCCTTGAGCTTCGCAAGCTTGAAGCGCGCCTGTCCGCTATCGATGCGAAGCTCGCCGATCCTTGTGCTGTTATCGGAATGGCCGGCGAGTTGCAGCTTGTAGTTGGCCGCACCGTCGGGAAATTGTGTCGCTAGAACCTGTGGGTGATCGACCAGTATGAGGGGAATGACCAACTGCCCGTGGCGAAGATATTCCCAGGTATCGGCCTGAACGGTGATATGCGCGAGGTGGGCAAGAGGCTCACCGGTCCAGTTCGGCGGATTACCTATGGTCACGTCATCGGCGCTGACTTGAAATGTGCGCCCGGGCGCGATGTGCAGGTGGGAGATCGTGACCGGCCGCCCTAAAGCTGCGCTGGCCCGTGACGCGACCAGCGGGATCAGCAGATCGCTTCCCCATATGAGTACAGCCGCAACTGCCGCGCACACCGCGCTGAAGAGTGTCAGCAGCCAGACCCAAGCGCGGCGTCTTCGAGCCATGCGGAGCCTCGTGTGCTATCCCATGACGGAGAACGAACTGGGGCCGCTTAAGTTCCTGATGCTACCCCTGCAAACAGGTGCGCGGTCGAACGCGAGCAGACTTTGCTTGAACCTGGAGGTGCAGGGCGAATGGTACAACCATGAAGCTTTGCGTCCTGCACCTTGGTGAGACTGAATGGTCGCTCTCCGGACAACATACCCGCTGCACCCAATATTCCACGCTGCATTCTCCGGGGCCTCGATAGCAAACCGGTGCGTTGCGGTGCGGCAGTCGCGAGCTGACGCAGTGGGGAGGTTGGAAGGCTGCCTGAGTCGCAATCCGCCAGGGTAGACAAATATCCGCGATAGACCGGTCGATTGCCAGCTTTGTTCACCACTTCCCTAAGGATTTGAGGAGCGGAAGGCGATGACATGTCCGAAGACCTGACAGATGCTCAGATCGCGCTGCTCTGCGAGATTGGGGAATTTGACCCCCTGAAACTTACTGAGGACAAGAAGCGCGATCTGGAATGGGTCATCGCCGAGGGTTACGCGGAGCCATCCGAGGGCCCTCCGGACTCAGCCATCAAGCTCACCGCCAAGGCTCTTGCGTTTCTTGGCGAGCGTGGTGTCGGTTTGAACGAGGCGTAAAGCGAACTCGCTATTCGCGCTGGATCGGCTTTGATGGAAAGGTGTGCATCACGGATAGTCAGCCGGGAGGTCAAGGGAAAGCCGTGGCACTTTGCCACGCACGCCGGCTCGCTTGCCGTCGCTATCAACGCAGCCGCGCCGGTACCGCAGCCAGCCAAGATAGCGACCCATTGGCTCCGTCCCCGATGCTTGGGATAGACTGAGACCAACGGATGGACTTGGCTGCCATATGAGCAAATATATTGTCGCACGGGCGAATTTCCTGACACTCGGATCCCTGATTGGTCTGCTGATACTGATTGGCGGCGTGACGTGGGATCGGATGAATGCAGCGCGATCGGCCCGAGAGTGGTCGCGGCACAGCTATGAGGTGCTCGCGGGAATCAAGGATCTCGAATTGGCAGTCCTTGATGCCGAAACGGGTCAGCGTGGGTATCTGCTGACGGGCAACGACGACTATCTTGCTCCTTATCAGGCGTCGCTCAGCCGCGTGGGTCTGTTGCAGGGCGAATTGCAGCGTCTGACAGCCGACAATCCGGTCGAGCAAGAGCGATTGCGCACTCTGGCACCCGCCCTGCTGCGCAAGCTCGACGAGCTGTCCAAGACAGTACAGGTCCGTCGTGACGTCAGCTTCGATGCGGCCATCCAGATCGTGCAGACCGACAGTGGCCGCGGATACATGAAAGAGATCGAGACCACACTCTCGACCATGCTGGACGACGAGCAAAATCTGCTCGCTGAGCGGCGCGCCGCGGCCGACAGCCGCAGTGCCTGGTTCCGCTGGCTCATACTGGCATGCGCGATTGTAGCCGTCGCCGCGCTCCTCTGGGCGGTTCGGCTGCTCAACCAGGCATGGTCTCGTTCTTCCAGGGCGGAAGTCGAGCATCGAACCATCGCGGAGCGGCTCAATGCCTCGCTCAACAGCCTCAGCCAGGGGGTCGCGGTGTTTGGTCCAAACCACAACCTGCGTCACTGGAATGAGTGCTTTCAGGTCTTGCTCAACTTGCCAAAAGCCATGCTTCGAGAAAATACGCCATATGTTGCGTTCGTGGAGCAGACCGCCGAAGGCGGCAAGGCTTTCCTCGAAAGCGAGGATCAAATCCGTCATGGCCGCGCAATCGCCAATGAGCCTGTCGTGTATGAACACACGACCGAAAAAGGTCATCAGCTGGAGCTTCGTCGGACGCCGGTCTCGGATGGTGGGTTTGCACTGACTATCTCCGACATGACCCGGCGCGCCCAGGCTGAGGGCGTATTGCGCGAGGCGCAGAAGATGCAGGCAATTGGCCAGCTGACCGGCGGCATCGCGCACGACTTCAACAACTTGCTCACTGTTATCCTCGGAAATCTGGAAGTCGTCCGGGCGAAGATGAGTGGCGATGACGCGCAGCTGGTGCGCATCGAACGCGCGACCTGGGCTGCCTCCCGTGGTGCAACACTGACCGCACAGTTGCTCGCCTTCGCACGCAAACAGCCTCTGGCGCCGGCGCCGATCAACCTGGCTGCTACAATGCCAAACCTGATCCCGCTGCTGCAAAGAACCCTCGGTGAGCATATCGAAATCCGCTACGTGGAAACCGCCGGCCTTTGGCCCACGATGGCCGACCCGGCGCAATTAGAAAGTGCCGTTTTGAACCTTGCGCTGAATGCCCGCGATGCCATGCCCGAGGGAGGGCAGCTAACCATTGAGCTGGGCAACAGGGTGCTGGATGATCACTACGCCCACGCTCACGCTGAGGTCTCACCTGGCGACTACACCATGTTGGCCGTTTCGGACACGGGTCATGGCATGACGGCTGAGGTGGTGGCTCACGCCTTTGATCCGTTTTTCACCACCAAGGCTGACGGCAAGGGTACAGGACTTGGCCTTGCCATGGTTTTCGGCTTCGTCAAGCAGTCCGGCGGTCACGTGAAGATCTATTCGGAGCCCGGCGAGGGCACGACCGTCCGCCTCTATCTGCCGCGGGCACGTGCCAACGCAGCAGCGGCCGAGCAGCGCACCAGGATGCCGATCGCGTTGCCACGCGGCTCGGCCACGATACTTGTTGTGGAAGATGAGGCCGCGGTGCGGGAGATCGCTGTGGCGATCCTGAGAGATCTGGGTTACCGGGTTCTCGAGGCGGCGGACGGAAACGAAGGGCTCCGGGTATTCGGCGATCACATGGGTACCATCGATCTGCTGCTGACCGATGTGGTTCTCCCCGGCAAAATACGGGGGCGTCAGCTCGCCGAACGGATCACAGCGATCCGACCTGACGTTCGAATACTGTTTATGTCCGGCTACACCGAGAATTCCATCGTCCACCAAGGCCGTCTGGATGACGGCGTGCAGTTAATTGCCAAACCGCTGAGGCGCGAGGCCTTTGCCCGCAAGGTGGCGGAAGTGTTGGGCACACTAGAGACCAGACCGCCGAATGGCGCGGACAGCGAAAATGTGGTCGAACTGAAGCTACGTCGGGAAAACTGACGCAGAAGGCCAAGCCTCGTCAGATGAAAAGGCTGCATTCTGTGGACGGGGCTCGGCAGGCGTCGTGCAAGCAGATCACCTATCCGGTCGCGCCCGCCCGCGCTCAACGGCTTCAGGTGGAATTGTCGCAGCGATCGATGTGCGCGCAGCCAGGCGGTCGAACCACGCGCGAAGTCTCGGATGCCCCTCGCGCCAGTGGAAATCGCGATTGCGCGCCTCGAGGCCAAGCGCGCAGACCAACACGATCTGCGCTAAATTGAGGTTGCCTTGCATCGTAGGACAATCGATTTCCGACTCCCACTGATCCACTAGCCGCCTAGCGCGATCCATCTCGTGGCGAATGATGTCAGGCGATTGCTCATGCTCGGGGCGTCGGCTTTCGCGGAGCCAGACCGACAGGCCATCCATCAAACTGCTCGCCAAAGCGCCGAGGCGAAGCGCCTCCCACACTCCCTCGCCCGTAGGCAGATCAAATTTAGGCTCGCCGTTCAGGTGATCCAGATAGCGGCAGATGACCGAGGATTCTTCCAGACCCGGACCGTCGTCACGCACCAGATAGGGGACCCGGCCCGACACAGCGATCCTGTAGTAAGGACTGTCCAGCGACCGCGTTTGGGCAACCACGATCTCGACTTGGTTTTCCAATTGCTTTTCGAGAACGACTATTCTGGCGATCCGCGCGTACGGCGAGCCCGGTGTAATGTACAGTCTCATCGTCTATCCCACGCACTGCGCTTGATGCGATCACCACAAATCTCGAGGCCTGGGTGTCTGCACAAGCATTGCGCTCATTTCCTTCATGCGACCAGACCCCTCCCCTCTTAGAAGCACAAATAGATTGGTCTATTTTGGGTATGGACGACCGGGTGTGGCCTTCATCCTGCATATGACGACTGACCCTGCCCCCTGGAGTGTCCCTGTATTTGGGCAGAGTCAGTTCGCTGAGGTCCTGGAGGAGCACGAAGCTGGACAATCAGCGTCGGAGCTGTGTCGCAAGCACGAGATCAGCGACGCGACGTTCTACAAGTGGCGGACGAAGTTTGGAGGTATGGAGGTCTCCGACGCGCGCAAGCTGAAGGGACTCGAAGAGGAGAACTGGACGCTGAAGAAGCTGCTGGCTGCGCAGCTGCGTCGGTTTGGCTATCGCCGCCTGCACATCCTGATGGCGTGGGAAGGGATCCGGCTGAACCATAAGCGGCTGTTCCGCCTCTATTGCGGGGAACGGCTGACGGTGCGCCGGCGTGGTGGCCGCAAACGTGCCCTCGGCACGCAAGCACCGCTGGTGTTACCGAAGCAATTGAGCCATCGGTGGTCGCTGGACTTCGTCTCGGATGCGCTGATGGACAGCCGGCGGTCCGCATCCTCGCTGTGGTCGACGCCTTCCGCCGCGACTGCATGGATTTGGTCAGTGACACTTCGCTGTCTGGCGCATGTGTTGTTCGTGAGCTCGATCGCGTTGCGGCACAGCGCGGCTATCCCGACATGATTGCCAGCGACAATGGCACTGAGCGGACTTCGTACGCAGTCCTGCAATGGCAGCAGGAGCACGGCGTGCAGTGGCATTACATCGCACCAGGCAAGCCGATGCAAAACGGCGTTGCCGAGAGCTTCATCGGAAGGTTACGCGTCAATGAGCATCTGCTCCCCAACCTGTCGGCCGCGCGACGGATCATCGAAGCCTGGCGGATCTACCACAGCACGATGAGGCCCCACACGAGCCTGGACGGGCTCACACCAATCGCTTTGCCAGACGCCCCAGTCAGCGGCAGGCCAGCGCTGATAGTTCCGCGGGCGTCCGCCCACGTTCCGCCCGGTGGAGCGCAGCTCCGAGATGCGCCAACTCTTCGGCCGTCAGCATTCGCTCTCGCGGTTGCTCGGGATAGCGACTGACACTCCGGCAAGGGTTTGAGTTGTCTGGTCGTTCGCCCAGCGATTCCGCAAGTAAGGGTCGCGGAGATGAGCGAGAGAGCGATTTGCCGCGACCGTCGTCTCCCGCATCTCAGCGTGAAGCTTCGCGGTCTCGATTTTGCCGATATCGCCAGCCTTTAGCGCACCAAGCGCGGGCAGCAGGTGCAATCGCAGAACGCGGGCGTCTTCCTGCCAGCGTCCGTGGCTTCTTTCGTGCCGCGAGTTATTTGGATGTCGGCGCTTGTTTCGCCACGTCGAGCTCGCGCGCGGGATATTTCCCGTCGCGGATTAGTCCGATCAGCCGCTGCGCCGACATTCGAGCGACATCCGGGCCAAGCGTTTTCCATTCGCCATCGGCGCCAGATACATCCCGAGACTACCCAAGTCGGGGCGACTGTTGGCTTGGGTAAAAATCCCGCCGCTTCGACCAGCCGCTACGTTAGCAGTGACCGCAGCGCTTCCAATTCCCGCAGTGTCTCGGTCAGCACGGCTCGCAGGCGTTCAGCCTCCGGGTCGGATTTCGGGCGCACGTTGATGCGGGCAACCTGCGGCACCGCCGGCGCCAATCCGGGCATCGGCAATTCGGGTTCATTCGGCTGCCCGCTGGCGCGCTCTGCTTCGGCGGCCTCCTGTTCCTCGGCCGGAGCCGGAGGAATGTCATCGGAAAGTCTGCCACCGCCCTCGCGCAGCAGGCGCTGCACGCCTTTGATGGTATATCCCTGAATATACAACAGATCCGAGATCCGCCGCAGCAGCGCGATGTCGTCCGGCCGGTAGTAGCGGCGCCCGCCGCCACGCTTCAGCGGCTTGACCTGCGGAAACTTGGTTTCCCAGAACCGCAGCACGTGCTGCGGTATATGCAGTTCGTCAGCTACCTCACTGATCGTGCGGAATGCGTTCGGCGCCTTCTTAGGGCGCGCGCGGCTGACCGGTGGAACGGTGAGTTCATCCGAATCACCGCTCATTCGGCGTCGTCCTCATCCGCCGTCAGGCCGTTGACGCGCGCCTTCAGTACGTGGCTGGGCCGGAACACCAATACGCGGCGCGGCATTATCGGCACTTCCTTGCCGGTTTTCGGATTCCGGCCTACCCGGCGCCCCTTCTGTCGCACCGAAAAGGTTCCGAACCCGCTGATTTTCACAGATTCTCCGGCTTCAAGTGCAGCAGACATCCGCTCCAGGACCGTCTCGAGGAGATCAGCGGATTCATTCCGTGACAGGCCGACTTGAGTATAAATCGTCTCGGCCAGATGCGCCCGCGTGACCGTCTGCATCAACAGACGCTAGGCAGACGAGGCGGTGCCGTCAAGCGCCAACATTATAAAAATCGAGAAGGATCAGAGTGTTGCGAGCATCCTCGCTACATCCGAACCAGCGCGGATCCCCACGTCAGGCCGCCGCCAAGCGCCTCCATCAGCACCAGATCTCCTTGACGGATACGCCCGTCCTGGCGAGCCTCAGCCAGCGCGAGGGGCACCGACGCGGCAGACGTGTTCGCGTGCCGGTCCACGGTGATCACCACACGGTTCTGTGGCAGGCCCAACTTCCGGCCCATCGCATCGATGATCCGCAGATTGGCCTGGTGCGGGACCAGCCAGTCCACATCGCGCTTCTGCAGCCCGTTGGCGGCGAGCGCCTCTTCCACCGCTTCGGCCAGTCGAACCACAGCGTGCCGGAACACCTCGCGGCCATTCATGACCAGGTGGCCCGGCCTGTCGTGCCGGCCGACTGCACCATCGACGTACAGGATGTCGCCCAGCGTTCCCTGAGCGTGCAGATGCGTCGAAAGGATGCCCCGATCGATGCTGCCGCTGCCGGTGCCTGCGCGAAGGAAGACCGCACCTGCTCCATCGCCGAACAGCACGCAGGTGCCGCGGTCCTGCCAGTTCAGGATACGGGAATACACTTCGCTGCCGATGACCAGAACGCCGTGCGCCTGGCCAGCTCGCAGCATGCAGTCCGCCACCGACAATGCGTAGATGAAGCCGGCGCAGGCGGCGGCGATGTCGAAGCCAAAACCCTTTGTCACTCCAAGATCAGCCTGGACACGCAGCGCGGTTGCGGGAAATGCCTGGTCAGGTGTGCTGGTAGCAACAATGACCGCGTCCACTTCGCTCGCCGCCACGCCGGCATCGGCAAGAGCCGCGCGAGCCGCCGCAGTTGCCATGAAGGCGGCTGTCTCATGTGGCGCTGCAACGTAGCGCTGGCGGATGCCGGTTCGTTCGCGGATCCACTCGTCCGATGTCTCGACCTTCCGCGCCAGCTCGTCGTTGGTGACGATCTGCGCTGGCAGGTAGGCGCCGACACCGGCAAGGATGGAGCGGATGGCCATCGGGTTCCCTACGGCGCGGTCGCCAGGCGAGCGCCGCTGCTGCCTTCCTTATCGCCGCCGTTACGTCCAGTCAGCGCCATCAGACTCGCGATTCGCGTCAAGTCTTCACGAATATGCTCGTTGAACCGGTGAGTTACCATGTCCATCGCCACGTCCACCGCGTGCGCGAAGCCCTCGGCGTCGGTGCCACCATGCGACTTAACGACCACTCCGTTCAGGCCCAGCATCACAGCGCCATTATAGCGGCGTGGATCCAGCCATTCGCGCAGGCGGTCGAGCGACGGCCGCAACAGCAGATAGGCTATCTTAGCGGTGAAACTGCCGCGGAACACCTGGCGCAGCAAATCGCCGATCAGCTTCAGTGCCCCTTCGCCGGTCTTCAGGGCGACATTGCCGGTGAAACCGTCAGTGACGACGACGTCGGTGGTGCCGGCGGCGATATCGTGGCCTTCAACGAAGCCGACGAACTGTGGTGCGATGTGGCTGGCACGCAACGTCTCCGCGGCGAGACGCAGCGTATCGTCTCCCTTGAGCTCCTCCGACCCAACATTGAGCAGGCCAATGGAAGGTGACGTGAGGCCGAGGACGGTGCGCGCGAACACGTCGCCCATCACGGCGAATTCGACCAGGTTGCGTGCATCGCACTGCACGTTGGCGCCGAGATCGAGCATCACCACGTCGCCACGTGCTGAAGGGCCAATGGCCGCCATGGCCGGCCGGTCGATCCCGGGCAGCGTCTTGATGACAATTTTCGCCAACGCCAGCAGCGCGCCTGTATTCCCGGCGGTGACAACGCCCGAGGCTTCACCGGTTGCCACGGCATCGATTGCCACGCGCATGGACGAGCCTCGCATCCGCAATGCGGTTGTCGGCTTCATGTCGTTACCGATGCTGTCGGGCGCGTGCCGCACCGTGCACGCGGCTTGCGCGCGCCGGTGACTGCCGAGCAATTGGTTCAGTGAGGCTTCGTCACCCACCAAGAGGAAGCGTGCACCGGGGTGACGTTCCGCCGCGATTTCCAGTCCCTCTATCACCATCGCTGGTGCGAGGTCGCCGCCCATGGCATCGACCGCCAGGGTGAAGGTCGCGGTCAATGGCGTCAGATGGTCACGCCGCCGCCCGGACTCAGGCGCGGACCGCGCCCTTCAGTGCATTGCCGGCGGCGGGAACCACCTCGCGCCCGTCGTAGTAGCCGCAATGGCTGCAGACATGATGCGGCCGTTTGAGCTCGCCGCAATTCGGGCATTCATGATGCGCTTCATGCGGCAAAGCCGCATGGGCGCGACGCATGCCGCGGCGCGACGGCGACGTTTTGCGTTTTGGAACTGCCATGGGACTCCGCCTCTCCGGTCTGGGTGACGCCCTGCGGTCCGGGTGAGGAGGACGGGACAGTCACGACTTGTCAATAGTGCAAGCGCGGGCGTCTAGCAGAGGGCCGGGTAGCGGGCAAGTTCAGGCAGGGGCGCCAGCGGATTTGACACCATCCCCCGCAGGTTCGCCCTTTCGCGTACCACGACAGGCAGGCGGCGGTCAGTGAGTAACGCTTACCGCAGGCTCGGTGGGAACTGCCACCGGCGTCCCTATGGCGGTTACTTCTGCTGGCGTGCCCTTGATAGCAGAGCAAGCTGCCACCACGGCCGGGTGGACCAATAGTGTGTCGACGGTGGCAGCGGTCTGTCCACCAGGACCTATCGTAGCAACGATCGGCTGGCCGATCGGCACCAATACGCCATCCACTTTGCAGGCGACGGCCACTGCCTGGGAAATCTTCGCCTGTTGATCGGCCGTCATGTTGCTACAGGCAGACAGGCAGGCGAGCAGCGGCAGCGCGAGGGTGCATCGCATCATAAAGCCTCCAAGTTGTTGGATATTCAGCCGGCGCGGGGTGGGGGAGCGATGGTCACTGATGGATCGGTGGCCAGTAGCCCGCCAAAGCGGGCCTCCACCATATGGCGCACGTGGTCAGGCGTGATTCCCAGGGCAGCGAGGGCATCAGGGGTCGATGCGATCACGTGCTGCACGCCTTTCGCCACCGCAGCATCGCGTATCGTCACGTCGCGATAATTGCCGCCGACCGCGGCGATGTAGCCGTACGCCGCCTTGGCTCCAGCCTCGGCGGCATTTTGGATCCTCGCCGCCTGGTCAGCCGTGATCTGCACATGCAGATAGCGGCGGATCGACGGCGCAAGGTAGGGAGTTGCGGCGCTGAGTGCGGCCAGCGCGAGCGCAGCCAGCACCTGCACCAACGGTGTCAGGTCTACGGTCATTGATGTTCTCTGGATTTGCGGCAAACGGCGGACAGAGTCCGTCCGTTGGCATTCTTAAGTTAGTTCAAATACCGACGATTGTCAATATGAATCACAAAGCCCTAGTGCTTGCGCCGCAGGCCCGCCAAGCTGGCAAAGGGGCCCTGGTCAGGCTCGATCTCGATTTCCGGCAGGACCGCGCCTGGCGCGCGGGGGTAGGGGTCGAGCGCCAGTGCCAGCTGTTCGGCCGCAGCTTCGCCGAGATCCAGATGTCCGTCGGCGTAGGCAACTTCGTCAGGGCTCTCAGGGTCGTCGTCATCGGTTGGCCGGCCTTCGGGCACACACCGCACGACGAACTTCTCCCGCACGACCGTCGTGAATTCGTCGAGCGACACAACGCAGACCCGCTGCACCTCTGCTTCCAGTTGGCCCCGGGCTGTTAGGTTCCCCGCTGCATCCCAGCTCAAATGGAATTCGCAGTTCAGCGCCAGCACGCCCGGCACCTGCATGCGCCGCGCGAGCGCCTGACATTCCGCCGGATTCGCGATCACAGAGACGTCCAGTCCGGCCGGGCCAATGCGGGCCACCGCGATCGGGCGGTGCAGTTCTGCGATCATACGGCGACTTTCCGCGCCGGCCGAAACCGCACCTGGCCGGCCGCGAGTGCATCGAGCGGCTGCCTGACGAGATCAGCAGCTTGTTCCAATACCAGCTCCGCCAGCCTCTGCGGGGCACCTTCAGGCGCAACGCCGCGCCACACATTGCGTGTCAGCGCTGCCGCCAGGGTCTCTTGGTCCATCGCACGCATTGCCTCGGCATAGGCTTTCGAGCGGCCATGGAAAGCCTCCCACATGGCGCGCACCCGCTTTCCGACGCTCAGGTCTCCGACGCCGATTTCCCGCAGGTTCCTGTCCATGTCCTGGAACATGGCATCAAACACGGCCTGTGCGAGGGCGGGGCCGGGATCGCCGGCATCCTGCAGCCGATTGACCAGCAGAAAGGCGTGCAACGATATCAGATCGAATTGGCCATCCAGCGTATCCGGCACGCCCAGCGACGTGTAGAGGTACGGGTCGCGCGCCGCCGCGACGGCCGCGGCATACAGCGCGGCGGCCGCGCGTTGGTGGCGGCTCTTGCCTGGCAATCCGCGCAAGCGCAGCAAACTATCCAGTCCCTTTCCATTGGCGCAGGTTCGAGTTGACACGGCCATTCTGCCGTGACACCGAGGTGACACAGCACATACCAAGGATGCAAGCTTGCCTACCCGTCTCCCGGTTCTCATTCCGGTTCTGTTGGCCGGCTGTCTTCTGCTCGGCGCATGCAGCTTTTTCGAGGCCGAGCCGCAGCTTCGCGGGAATCGCGTTGATGCTGACCAGCTGAAGGAGCTCGTCCCTGGCACATCGACTCAGGCCGACGTGGCGTCCCTGATAGGTTCACCGACGGCGAAAGCAACGTTCGACGATAATACCTGGCTCTATATAACCGAAACGACCCGGCCGCGCATCGGACGCACCCCGGGCATCATCGACCAGGGTGTTGTGGTGCTGACATTCGGAGACAAGGGCGTCTTGCAGGATGTGAAGCTTGTTAATCAGGACGATGCGGTGCCTGTCTCCGTGGTCGCCCGGTCGACGCCAGCGCCTGGCACCGAGGCCTCGTTTCTCCAGCAGCTGCTTGGCAACATCGGCAAATTCAATGCTTTCGGCGCGCAGCAGGGCGCACCATCGGGTGGCGCGCCGTCGCCGGCTTACTGAGCCGCCACCGGACCCAGCCGTGCCCGTGCGGACCAGTGCCAGATCACCAGCCCCGCGGCAATCAGCGTCGGCGGGACAACCATCAGGTTAAGCGCGGCCCATCCGCCGATTGCCTCGACCGCGCCTGAGGTGAAGGCGGTGCACGCGACCGTTCCGAACACAATGAAATCGTTGGTCGCCTGAACCCGCACCCGTTCGTGTGGATCGTATGCTGTCGCCAGCAATGTCGTGCCGCCGACGAACATGAAGTTCCAACCAACGCCCAGCAGGGCCAATGCGATCATGAAGGTTGGGATGACTGGGCTGAACCACAGGTTGGTGGCGACACACAACATGGTCAGCGTGGCGCCAGCGCAGATGACTGGATGCACACCAAAGCGTTGGATCAGCCGCCCGGTGAGGAAACCTGGGAGAAACATCGCGATGGAATGGGCACGGATCACGTCGGCGCTCGCATTCACGCCGAAGCCGCAGAACAGCATCTGCAGCGGCGTCGAGGCCATCACGAGATTCATCGTGCCGTAGCCCACCATGCTGCACACGACGGCGGTCAGAAAGTTTGGCCGGGCAATGATCGTGCGGAAAGGCACTGGCGTGCCGGTCTGTCGCATTGCCGGCGGAAGGCGAGCGAAGGCCAGCAGGATCGCACTGATCACCGGCAGTATCGTGAGGCACAGATAGGTGGCCAGGAACGTCATCGGCGGCAGCAGCATATTGGTGCGCTTGACGATTTCCGGTCCGACGATGGCGGCCAGCACGCCGCCGGCCATCACCAATGAAATGGCGCGCGCGCGAGCCTCGGATGCGGCGACTTCGGCGGCGGCGAAACGCAGATGTTGCGAGATGCCGAAGCCGAGCCCGGCGAACACGGCTCCGACGCAGTAGATCTGGAAATTGCCCAGCCAGACTCCCAACGCGAAAATAAGACTGCCAAGCAGCGATCCCGCGCAACCAAGGAAGAATCCGGGCTGGCGGCCCAGCCGCGCGAACACTATGCCGGCGGGGATCGACGCCGCCATCGTGGCGGTCATCTGGATCGCCATGGGCAGCGTGTTCAGCGCCTTGTCCACGGCCAGCGCATGCCCGATCAGCGCGCTCATCACGGTCTGGCCGGCTGTCACTGCGTTCATCAACGCAAGACAACAGAACAGCAGCCAGACATTGCGGTTCAACGGCGAACTCCTCGTAGCTTCGGCGCGCCGGAGATACCGCGCTGACACGAGACTTGCCAGATCGGGCCGGAAAAATGCCGGTACAGGGCGGCTGTCAGAAGTGCGACCACCCTTCCGTCGCGAGGTGCATTGGATGTCCGGTCGCGTCGATCACGCTGACCTTGGGAGAGCCCTCGCTGAACCGGCCGATACGCGTCACGGCGACGCCCGCCGATTGGGCTGCCGCCAGGAGCGCGGACGCCTGCCGGGATGCGGTTGCCAGCAGCAACTCGTAGTCGTCGCCGCCGGTGAGGCACGTTGCCAGCCAATCCGGTCCGGCGGCGCGCGCGGCATCCGACAGCGGCACGCGCGATGCGTCGATCTCGGCAGCAAGGCGACTGGCGCGGCAGATATGTCCGAGGTCCTGCACCAGCCCGTCGGACACATCCATGCCGGCATTGGCGATGCCGGCGATCGCAAGTCCAACACGCGGTTCGGGCAGGCGGTAGCGCCGCAACAGATGACCGGTCACGTCGGACAGACGGCCGCGTGCTACTGCAAGACCCAGAGCCCCGTCTCCGATTGTGCCGGTCACCCAGATTTCGTCACCAGCGCGCGCGCCGGCGCGGTGCACCGCCTGACCAGGAGCGATGTGGCCGATAATCGTCAGTGATAGCGATATGGGCCCCGGCGTGCTCGTTGTGTCACCGCCCAGCAGCGTGACGCCGTACTGCTGTTGGTCTCGCAGTAGTCCTGCGGCGAACCCAGCGAACCAGTCGTCAGGCGTGTTGCGCGGTGTCGAGACCGTCATCAGGTAGCCGAGCGGGGTTGCCCCCTTTGCCGCAAGATCGGACAGGTTCACGCGCAGCAGCTTGCGGCCGACGAGATCGGGCGGATCTTCTGGCAAGAAGTGCACACCGCCAACCATGGCATCGCATGTCAGTACCAGTTCGCGCCCCGGCGGCGGTGCCAGCACCGCCGCATCGTCCCGCAAGTCGAGCGCACCGGGCCCAGCAAGCGGCCGGAAATGCCGTCCGATCAGGGCAAATTCGGCGGGCAGCTCGCTCGGCACGCGTCAGGCCAGATCGACTGCGTATTGCTTGAGATCCTCCAGTCCACAATGCTCCAGCGCCCCCTCCTCGGTCGCGCGCAGTACAACGCGTGGCGCCGCATTGGCATCCAATGCTTCCTGCCAGCGTGGTGCGCACAGGCACCAGCGATCGCCGGGTTGCAGACCGGCGAAGCCGAACTCGGGATGCGGCGTGGACAGGTCATTGCCCGACGCCTTGCTGAACGCCAGAAACTCCTCGGTCATCACGGCGCATACTGTATGACTGCCGGCATCCTCGGCACTGGTATCGCAGCAGCCATTGCGGAAGAAGCCGGTCATCGGCCGTGTCGAGCAGATATCCAGCGTACCGCCCAACACATTGCGTGACGGCTTGCGTCCACGGCGGCGTGAGGTTTCATCAAACGGCATCGCGACCTCCTTCGTGGCTGTCCCAGCATAGCATTTGCCGCGCGCCGGCGACCAATCCGGACGGAGCTTAGCCCGCAGGCGCAAGATGCTCCGGCGCGTGCTAGGCTGCATCGAAAGTGAGGGGGGTCCGTTTCGATGTGGCACATCGCACAAATGAACGTCGGCACCATGCTGTACCCGACGGACGATCCGCGCATCGCCGAATTCATGAATGCGCTCGACGAAATCAATGCGATGGCCGATGCGGCACCGGGCTTCGTGTGGCGGCTGCAATCCGAGCAAGGCAATGCCACTGACATCATCCTCACTGAGAACCCGCGCTTCCTGGTCAACATGTCGGTGTGGGAAAGTGTCGAGGTGCTGTTCGATTTCGTCTATCGCACGTCGCACCGGCTGGTGATGGCAAAGCGCCGCAATTGGTTCGAACGGCCGGACGGCGCTTATCAGGTGTTATGGTGGATTCCTGCCGGCACGATCCCGACGCCGCAGGAAGGGCTCGAGCGATTGCGCTGGCTCGCGGAGCACGGGCCTTCGTCGCACGCCTTCACGTTCCGCGAGAAATATCCATCCCCGGGCGGATCGGAGCCGCCACGGGACATGCAGCCGCAGCCCTACTGTGTGGGGTGGTCGTAGCCGCTACAAGCTGAATTCGTTCGGCCGCAGCAGTCGCGCGAGCCGGTCCAGCACGGCATTCGCCATCCCGGGCTCGGCGCCGGTGAAGAAGCCACGCGCCACGTCCAGATATTCGTTGATCACCACTTTGGCCGGTGCACCACCTGCCATCGCCAGTTCGCCGACGCCGGCACGCAGCAAGGCCCGCAGCACCGGATCGATGCGCGCCAGCGGCCAGTCGGCCGGCAGCGCGTCGGCCAGCATGCGATCGATGGTGTCCTGTTGCGACACCGCCGCGCGCACGATGCGTGCGAACAGCGGGACTTCGGCATCCGGAACGCGGCCTTCCTCAAAACCGCCGGTGCCGGGCAACTCACCCAGCCGGTGCCGCACGAACTGGTCGATTACCGTCTCGGCGTTTTCCTGTGCCTGTTCGCTTTGGAACAGCGCTTGTACGGCGGCTACCCGCGAGGCGGTGCGTGGCCTGCGCGGTGCTCGTCCCATCTCACGCCGCGCCTAGCTGCCGCGCCGCGCCGATCTGCAGCAAGGCTGCCGCCGCTGCTTCCGCCCCTTTGTTGTGGCCGTCGCGGCCGGATCGGGCCTCTGCCTGGGCCAGCGTGTCGCAGGTCAGCAATCCGGTGCCCAAGGCGATGCCGAACTGCAGCGCCACCTGCATCAGGCCGTCCATCGCGGCGCGGCAAAGGAACTCGTAGTGGTCGGTCTCGCCGCGCACGACACAGCCGAGTGCAACAAACCCATCGAACCGATGCGAGCCGCGCACGGCGATGCGGATCGCCTGCGGCAGCTCATAGGCGCCGGCAACATCGAGTTGTTCGAACGTGGCACCAGCTTCGCGCAGGATGCGGGTCGCGCCATCAGTCAAGCCATCGATCACTCCGCGATAGTACGGCGCGCGCACCATGAGCAGGTGCGGCGGCGGTCCATCGATGCGAGGCGCCGCCGGTAGTGGCGCGTCCTCCGTGCTCATCCGCCGTAGCCTTCACCCACGATGTTCGGTATCGGCTTGTGGGCCACGATATTCAGGCCGTAGCCATCCAATCCGACAATGGCGCGGCGACGGTTGGACAGCAGGATCATGTTCTTCACGCCGAGGTCGAGCAGGATCTGCGCGCCGATGCCGTAGTCGCGCAATTCGGGCTGCGGACGTGGGCTGCCGATAGTGAGCTGACCCACACGTTCGGCCAGCGCCGTCTTGCGGTGTTCGCGGATCAACACGACAACGCCACGGCCTTCCTTGTTGATCATGTGCATCGCGTTGTGGATCGCGATCCAATGAGGGCCGCCGGTCATGTCATCCAGCAGATCGACCGCGTGCATGCGCACCATCACCGGATCGTGGCCACTCACATCGCCCTTCACCAGCGCCAGGTGCTCCTGGTATTCGACCGTGTTGGCGTAAACGACGGCACGCCAGTCACCACCCGCGACGTGCTGGAAGGCGCCGTCGGCAACGCGCTTCACCAACCGTTCCGTCAACCGCCGGTACGCGATCAGATCGGCGATCGAGCCGAGCTTCAGGTTATGCAGCTGTGCGAAGCTTACCAGGTCCGGCAGGCGGGCCATGGTGCCATCGTCGTTCATGATCTCGCAGATCACCGCGGCCGGGTACAATCCCGCCTTGCGCGCGATATCGACCGAAGCTTCCGTGTGGCCGGCGCGCACCAGCGTGCCACCCTCGCGTGCCATCAGCGGAAAGATGTGGCCCGGCGTGACGATGTCGTCGCGCCCGGCCTCGGGGTTGATGGCCACGGCGATGGTGCGTGCCCGGTCGTGCGCGGAAATGCCCGTGGTGACGCCTTCGCGCGCCTCGATCGAGATGGTGAAAGCGGTCTGGTGCCGCGTTCCGTTGTGCGCGCTCATCAGCGGCAGGCCGAGCTGCTCGACACGCTGACGGGTCAGTGCCAGGCAAACCAGGCCGCGCGCGTGACGCGCCATGAAGTTCACCGCATCCGGCGTGGCAAACTGCGCCGGCACCACCAGATCGCCCTCGTTCTCCCGGTCCTCGTCATCGACCAGAATGAACATGCGGCCGTTGCGCGCTTCCTCGATCAGTTCATCGGCGGCGGAGAGGTACTGCGACAGCTCGACCGTCTTCAGGTTCTGCGACATTCACTTGAACTCCGCGAGCCGAGCCACGTAACGCGCCAGCATATCGATCTCCAGGTTAACCGTATCGCCGGGCCGCAGCGCGCCGAAGCTGGTGACTGACGCGGTATGCGGAATGATGTTCACTCCAAAGGTATCGTCCGTAACCTCGTTGACCGTCAACGACACGCCATCGACGGCAATGCTGCCCTTGGCCGCGATGAAGCGGGCGAGGGCAGGGGGGACACGGAAAAGCCAGCGGGTCGAGCCGTGCTCCGGCGTCGCGGACAGCGTCTCGCCCACGCCATCGACGTGGCCGGACACCAGGTGGCCGCCGAGTTCATCGCCCACGCACAGCGAGCGTTCCAGGTTCACCCGCGTGCCGGTTTGCCAGCGGCCGAGCGTGGTCTTGCTGAGCGTTTCGGCCGAGGCGTCGGCGGCGAACCAGTCGGCGCCGACTTCGACCGCCGTCAGGCAACAGCCGGAGCAGCCAATGGAGGCGCCGATGGGGATCGAGCACGTATTGGGCCAGGGTGCGGTGATGGAAAGCCGCATATCGGCGCTGCTGCCGAGTGGTGTGATGCTGCCGACGCTGCCGAGAGCAGTGACGATCCCGGTGAACATTCAGCGATAGCTCCCCGCGATGCATCCGGTGCCCATGTCTAGCCGTTCCTTCTGCCGAACTCAGTCAGCATGTCGTCACCCAGTGGCGTTTCGGCAATGCGGGTGAAGCGAGGCATCGCGCCGAGACGGTCGATGCCGAATGCCTGGATCGCCGGCCAAGCGTCGGCGCCCATGACCGCCGGTGCGTGGAACCAGGTTATGCGATCGACCAGATCGGCGCGCAGGAACGACGCAGCAACCTGGGCGCCGCCCTCGACCAGCACCCTGGTGAGCCCCGCCGAACCAAGCGCGGCCAGGGCTGCTGCCGGATCGATGCCGACTTCCGCGCCGGCAACCTCGATCAGCCGGGCACCGAGATCGGCATATGCATGCCGCCGGTCCCGATCGGTGCCGTGCCGGATCAGCATCCAGGTTGGTGCCTTTGCCGCCGTCGCGGCCAATGTGGCCGTCAGCGGGGTGCGCAGATGGCTGTCCGCCACCACGCGCACCACGGGATTGGGCCGGAAGCCGGGCAGGCGGCACGTCAGCTCCGGATTGTCAGCGAGCACCGTGCCAACGCCGACCATCACCGCATCATGCCGTCCCCGTAGCGCATGCGCCGCGCGTCGCGCCGCCTCGCCGGTGATCCAGCGGCTTTCGCCCGATCGTGTGGCGATCCGGCCGTCCAGGGTGGAAGCCAGCTTCAACGTCACCAGTGGCCGGCCAAGCCGCACTCGCGACCGGAAACCCGCCACCACTTCGTCGGCCTGCGGCCGAAGCACCCCCTCCTCGACCTCGATTCCCGCAGAACGCAGCCGGGCGATACCGGCGCCGTCCACCCGTGGATCGGGATCGCGCGTGGCAATAACAACGCGGGCCACGCCGGCCTGGGCGAGCGCGTCAGTGCAGGGCGGGGTGCGACCGAAATGGCAGCATGGCTCGAGGGTCACATACACGGTGGCACCGCGCGCCGCGTTACCAGCGGCATCCAGCGCGGCTGGTTCAGCGTGCGGCCGCCCGCCCGGGGCGGTCACGGCGCGGCCGACGACGCGGCCATCCTTGACCACGACGCAGCCGACGGACGGATTGGGCCAGGTATTGCCGAGACCGCGGCCTGCCAGTGCCAGGGCCGAGCGCATGTGGGCGACGTCGTCAGCGGATGCCATCGCTGGTCCTACGCGTTCTCACCCAGTGAGCCAATAAAGTCCTCGAAGTCCTTGGCTTCACGGAAGTTCCGATAAACACTGGCAAACCTGACATAAGCGACCGGATCTACCTCCTTCAGGGTGTCCATCACCAGTTCACCGATGTGCTTGGACGGAATGTCGCTCTCACCGGATGCCTCAAGCTGCCGAACGATCCCGTTGACGACACGCTCGATCCGCTCGTCCTGGATCGGCCGCTTGTTCAGCGCCACACGTATTGAGCGGGCGAGTTTGTCACGGTCGAACGGCACCCGCCGGTTATCCGACTTCACCACCGTGAGTTCGCGCAGCTGGGTCCGTTCGACGGTGGTGAAGCGCTGACTGCAATGCGCACAAAAGCGGCGGCGGCGTATCGCACTGCCGTCCTCCGACGGACGCGAGTCCTTCACCTGGGTGTCTTCGTGGCCGCAAAACGGACAGCGCATCGCCGGCTACCTCGACCGGTACTGGGGGAAGCGGGCGCACAGCGCCTGAACCCGGGCACCCACCGCGGCCTCTGCGGCGTCGTTCGAGCCGTCATTGGAGCCCGACAGCCCATCCAGCACTTCGTCGATCAACAGCCCGATCTGGCGAAATTCCGCGGCACCGAAGCCGCGAGTCGTGGCCGCCGGAGAGCCGAGCCGGACCCCGGATGTCACGGTGGGCTTCTCCGGATCGAACGGGATGGCGTTCTTGTTGGCAGTGATGCGGGCCCTCTCCAGGCTGGCCTCAGCGGCCTTGCCGGTGACGTGCTTCGGCCGGAGATCGACCAGCATCAGGTGGCAATCTGTGCCCCCGGTGACAATGTCGAGCCCCTGCTGCATCAGTGTTTCGGCCAGCACGCGGGCATTCTCGACAACCGCTTTCTGATAGCCGCGGAACTCGGGCCGCAGCGCCTCGCCGAACGCCACCGCCTTGGCGGCGATCACGTGCATCAGCGGGCCGCCTTGCAGTCCCGGAAACACGGCGGAATTGATCTTGCGGCCGATGTCCGGATCGTTCGTCAGGATCATGCCGCCGCGTGGGCCACGCAGCGTCTTGTGCGTCGTGGTTGTGACCACGTGGGCATGCGGCAATGGGCTGGGGAACAGCTCCGCGGCTACCAGGCCGGCGAAGTGCGCCATATCGACCATGAAATACGCGCCGATCTCGTCGGCCACGCGGCGGATGCGGGCGAAGTCGATGAATCGCGGATAGGCGGAACCGCCCGCTATGATCAATCGCGGCTTTTCGCTGCGCGCCAGCCGTTCAAGTTCGTCGTAGTCCAGCAACCCATCGTCGCGCCGCACGCCGTACTGCACGGGGCGGAACCACTTGCCTGACAGGTTGGGTGCTGCGCCGTGCGTCAGGTGACCGCCGGCCGCGAGGCTCATGCCAAGGATCGTATCGCCCGGCTGCAGCAGAGCGAGCATCACCGCCTGATTGGCTTGCGCCCCCGAGTGCGGCTGGACATTGGCAAACCCGCAGCCGAACAGCGCTTTTGCCCGGTCGATTGCCAGCGTTTCGGCGGTGTCGACGTGCACGCAGCCGCCGTAATAGCGCCGCCCTGGGTAGCCTTCGGCATACTTGTTCGTCAGCACCGAGCCCTGCGCTTCAAGCACGGCAGCTGAAACCGCATTCTCGCTGGCGATCAGTTCGATGCCGTCCTGCTGGCGGACCAGTTCAGCACTCAGGGCGGCAGCAATCTCCGGGTCCGTTTCAGCGAGCGGAGCGCTGAAGAACCGCTGGAGGCTGGCGGCGGGACGCTGTTCGTTCATGCGAAACCAATGATAACGGGTTGCTGGTCTGTAGCATGGGGTCGGCAGCGGACAAACGGCCTGCCGGTATGGCCGCTGCGTCGCCAGCCAAGCTATGCTCGACGCAAGTCATCGGAGACCGGGCATGCCCTTGCAAGTGGTCAACGGCGCGCAACTGATGTGCTCATTCGGCGCGGCACCTTCGAATCTGGTGGTGCTGCCGGTCAACCGGCGGCTGACCAACAATCAGCCAGCCGCGAACATCATGGACCACCAGCCGATGGTGAACATCATGCCATTCGGCATGTGCATGAGCATCGCCAATCCGCAAGTTGCCGCGGCGACGTCGGCGGCGTTGGGCGTGCTGACGCCACAGCCATGCATACCAGCCACCCTGTCGCCTTGGGCGCCAGGTTCACCCACCGACCTGTTGGCGAACCAGCCGGCTCTCAACAATACGTCGACCTGCATGTGCAACTGGGCGGGCGTGGTCACTATCGTCACCGCTGGGCAGACCTCTGCTGAAATCCCCTAGCCGGCCGAACGCCGGCAGAACTGCAGCCCGGTGGTCGGGAAGCGCAGCGAAACGACTGATCCACCTGTGGCCGCGGCTATTGGGTAGAGGCCGGGCGCATAAGCCGCTTCCTGGGCAACGTTGTCTGTTGTCCAGTAGCTGATTGCCAGCACGACGCCTTTCACTGGTGTTGTCGTCTTCGGGTCCGGCGGCAGGTCAGGCAGCCAGCAACTGGTCTCGGCGTAAGGGGCGGGAATCTCGAGCCGTTGCTCCAGGGACTTGCCAGGTGCAAGCCGGCGAGCCAACGCGACGATCGGCGCGGCCATTGTGCGGTCCGCCGGCAGCGGCGGAAGGAACAGGCCCGCGATGGCATCACCGTCGGGGCCGATCTGCACGGCAAGCCGCTGCTTGACGCAGGCTTCTCGCGTATCAGGCGTCGCACTGGCCATCGCTGTCATCACGAAGACATCGGCGGCCCCAGTGTTCTCCACGACGTACGGGAAGCTCAGCGCGTCACCCGCCTTCAACGGATGACAGGTCAGCCGCAGCGGCCCTTGTGCTGCGCTGATGATGCCGGCCGGTGCCGGTGGCGCGGGCTGACCAGCCGCATAGCGATTGGCTTGCTCGAGCAGGTTCAGCAGGATCTCGTGCCTCGTCCGCGATTGTGGATCTCCGGGTCGCGGCCAGTCATCCGCATCGAAGACGACATGCCCATCAGGTAGCGTCCAGGCGTTTGCCGGTATCGTCGCTAACTTCGGCTGAGTGATGGTTACCGCATGGCCAAGCGCATCGCCGTGGTCCAGTGCCTCCTGGCCGCCGGGCAGATCGATAGCGTAGTTGAGCGCGGCAACCACCCGCCGGAAGTATGGAACGGTGCCCGGAGCAATCTTCACCCGCCCCTTGCCGATCTCCAGCGAGCCATCAGGGTTGCGCACCACCACCAGCGCTTCGCGGCGTCTGGCGGTGTAGGTCGGCCGTTCAACCGGCATCTGCCTGCTTTGGATCATTCGGTGGCTGCACGACCGCGCTGGCGGGTTGCTCACCGTCGGCCCCGCACTGTTCGTAGTGGATTGCCGCCTCGTTATAGATGCCATCCGATTGGATGACGATGATGCTGCTGCCGACCATGAGCGTGATCGACTTGATCGCATTCAGCACGATGGTGTCGGCACTGATGCTTGCCTTACCACCGACCGAAACGGACCAGTCGCCATCAAGCTTGAAATTGGTTTCCTTTTTCACTTCGAGATCATAATCCTGCTCGACCAGCTCGTAGCGGTGTCCGCCACTGAACGGACCCCCGGGATCGCCGACATGCAGGTGATAGTCCTGGTAGATTTTTGCCACGTAGTTGCCGCCTACCGCCTGATGTTTCGTATCGATCCATCCGACCGTCAGGTTGCGATCGCCGCCGATGGTTTCGTAGCGTGTGCCGAGCGCAGTGATATCGAGCCGGTCCTGCGAGCGGATCAAGGTCTGCATATGTGATGGATTATCATCGAAGCGCAGCAGGTGGTATTTGGAAAAGTCCGCCTTGTCCTGCTTGAAGATGCGGGTGCGGATGCCGCTGCGCGTGAAGTTCGAGCTGCCCTTCAGGTCGCGCAGGCTCTCCATGTTGGTGATTTGCGCGGTGTCACTCTTGTTGGGGAATGGCAGTGTCGAATCGGAATTGCGTGCATTGTAGACTCGGCCGGTGATGATCGGCCGGTCCGGGTCGCCGTCGATGAAGCTGACAATGACCTCGTCGCCGATGCGCGGCAGGAACTGCGTGCCGAAGTTGATGCCCGCCCAGGCGTCCGATACACGCACCCACGCGGTGTCCTCACCGACCAGGTACTGTAGCTGCGCCGACGGGTCGGTGAAGTTATTTTTCGGATTGGACAGCGGCTGGTTGAGCGGATCTCCGGCCAGGATCAGCGGAACTGCGCCTGGCATGCGATCCCAAGGGAACCGCACGCGAACCCGGCCGATCTTGTCAGCCCACACCTCGCCGTCCGAGATCTCGACGCCGTTAGGCCCGATCACTGTCGCCAGATGCGGACCGAAAACCTGAGCGTTGCGAGCCACCGGGAAAGGCAACGTGAAGCCCGTATGATCCAGTGGAATCGCCTGATAGCTGGTGCTGTAGCCATCGATATCCGCAGGCTTCAGCAGATGCTCGATGAACTTATCGATCCACTGCTTCAGATCCTCGAAGGGCCTGTTGATTGTCGTCATCAAGTTCTTGCCGGCAATCGTCGCTATGATGATCGGGATGAACATGATGAGGTCCCAGATACCCTCAACCACCGAGATCAATGCCTTGAGGAATATCTGTACTATCGGCATCAGGTCTTGCAACACCGTGGTGATGTTAGGCAGGAACGCGGTGAAATATCCGACCACGCCGGCCGCGAAGAAAGAGCCAAGGCCGGCCTGCCTCGTCGCCGTGGCATTCTCCACCCAGTTCTGCGTGTATTCCTGCAGTCCGGCTGCCGACATCGCCGTGGCGAGGTCCGGTGCCTTGCTGCTGCCAAACTGCTGCACGAATGAGGCACCCGGCTGCACCAGCAGATCGTCCACCAGTGCGGCCAGCCCGGCCGCGTCCTTGCGGCTGACAAGAAACAGATAGTCCCGATCGTACGCGAAGAACGACATTCGCGTGATCAGATGATGCGTCGACCTGAGATTGTCGTCACCCTTCTCATACAGATAGAACTTGCCCGCGTAGAACGAAGGGTTCTTGCTTACCGCGGTTACGGTGTACACCTGTCCCTCTGCGACGCGCATCGTCTGCTTCGCATCGCCGGTCGCATCCTTGTCGGCGTAAATGGTGGAATCGGGGAACTGCTCCTGCACGAACGTTGTCTGCGGTGGCGCTCCGTGGCCCTCGCTGCCCTCGTGGTTGCTGATGATATCGAAATTGCCGCCCACCTTGGCGTCGGCATCGCTTGATTGAAGCGGCCGCGTCGAGATCACCGTGTTGAAATCGCTGGTGCGGGTCAGGCGTGGTGCGGGTGTATAGACGCGCGACAGGCCGGTGATGATCTGCCAGTCCTCGATCGAACCCTGCCGTTCGAGATCGCGCGGATCCGGGAAATTGCGGAAGACGCTACACGCATTGAATCCCGCCGTCTGCGGCGCACCGACCGCGCCGGTACCGAGGATCATCTGCTCGTGTTCGCCCGCCGTGTCGTGGTCGAAGTAATACCAGATAGAAAACCGCGCCATCAGCCGCGACAGGAAATTGTATGTGCTTTCGCCGTACTGGACGCAGTGCTCCATCTTCGGTGGCGGGTCCGCGGCGTTCTTCACGGCGTCTGTCTTGGCGTAGTTCGCCATATTGAGACCTTGGAAGCTCTGCATGCAGCGATCCAAAATCGTCAGGAACGTCATGTCGGGCTTTTCGAAGATGCGGTAGCGCACCTCCTGATCCATGATCAGGAACGATGGAACGATACGTCCTGCATATACATTGAAGTCGCGGCCGATGCGCCGGTGGAAGCGATCCTGGCGGATGAAGCTCTGGAATACCCCCTTGCGCTTCTGATAGGTGAAGTTGAAATCGCCAGGCTGGCGGCGCCCCGAGCGATCCTCCACCCGCACACTTACCGTTGCTGGCGTGTTGATCATCCTTTGCGGATCGATCTCCAGCGTGCGCGGCGCAAACATCATCACGTCCATGTAGTAGGGCGTGGAGAATGCCTCGCTGCACTGCACGGATGTCAGCAGCAGCGGATCATCGCCGTCGGGTTGCTTCTCCTTGTCGAGGACGGTGCTGATCTTAGTACGTTTGAATTCCTGCGTTTGCGTCATGGCATCCGCACCGTGGCTCCCTCTTGTTCGCTACGCAGATACAGGAATGTCGCCTCGCGTGGCGATATCCCAGCAGGGAACCTAAGCGTCGATTCTGCCCCCGGCAAATTCGCGATTGTGGCCGGTTCACCACTGGTTAAACTCAACAAACCATAATCGCGCGATGCCGATACGCTGCCGAAGAGGAAAGCTCGCGCATGCTCGTGGTCTCGCCGCCGAGGCGGCCGCGTGCCGGGCACTGTTGTTGGATGGATGGCGCGTACTCGACCGGCGTTTGCGCACCGAGGCCGGTGAAATCGACATCATCGCCGCGAAGAGGGATATGCTGGCGATCATTGAAGTGAAGGCAAGACCACGTCTTGCCGATGCGGCGATGGCGCTTGGCGTCCGCCAGCGGGAGCGATTGCTGGCTGCGGCTGAGATTGCCCTCGCCGAACATCCCGATTGGGTGCGGCCCGACATGCGGTTTGACCTGATGGTGGTCGATGCCGCCGGCACAGTCCGGCAAATCGCCGATGTGTTCAGGCACGAAAACTGACTTTTACGCTTCAGGAGCGCCGTCCTGGCACCCGGTGACGGAACGCCAGTGCCTCGGCCATATGCACCCGCTGCACAACGTTGGCACCCGCGAGATCGGCAATCGTGCGGCCGACACGCAGGATGCGTGTATAGCCCCGTGGCGATAGCCGCAGCCTGTCCATCGCCTGTTCCGCCAAAGCGTGAGCATCCGGCGCCAGCTCGACTGTGGCTGTCAGCTTCCGCATTGCTGACTGGCCCCGTTTCGCCATAACGCGCCCGTTGTGCCTCGCGCGCACGTGCCACCCGAGCTGCTATCACAGCGCTTTGCTCGCCCGCCGGTGCCCGCGCCAGTTCCGCGGCTGTGGCCGGCTGCACCTCAATGGTCAGATCGATCCTGTCGAGCATCGGCCCGCTGATCCGGTTCTGATAGTCCTCGGCACAGCGAGGCGCCCGGCCGCATTCGCGCGACCCATCGCCGAGATACCCGCAGCGGCATGGGTTCATCGCTGCCACCAACTGAAAGCGCGCCGGATAGGTGATGTGTGCGGCGGCACGTGCCACGGTGGTGCGGCCGGTCTCCATCGGCTGCCGCAGGGATTCCAGCGTCTGCTTCGGGAACTCAGGCAACTCGTCGAGGAACATACGCCGCGATGCGCCAGACTGATCTCGCCGGGCTTGGCGCGCTGACCGCCACCGGTCAGCGCGGCCTGCGAGGCTGAATGATGCGGCTCGCGGAACGGCGGGCGCATCACCAGCCTTCCGCCATCCAGCATCCCCGCCACGCTGTGGATCATACTG
>CAVRDF010000004.1:0-832686 GCA_963719805.1 uncultured Alphaproteobacteria bacterium | reverse complement strand
TACTACAGGTGTCGAATCATGTTGATTGAACCCTAACCCCAAAGCAGGCCGGCAAGACCGCCCGGCGACCTTCGCAGGGTGAAGCGGCCTACACGCTGCCCGGCATCTAATCGCCCGGCGCCGGCCTCAGCGAGGGCATTCCGGCCTTCCGCCGGTTCACCCTGGCCGGGCCGGTTGCGAGCAACGGCGAGGGCGGCCAGCTGATCGGCACCGCCAATCTGCGCGACGGCGCCATCAAGCTGTCCTCAGGGCGCAAGCATCACCGGCTGGTCAGATCCGCTTTCTGAGCCGGCTCGCCGGGCCACTCCGCGATGGTCTGGTTGATGTAGAAATTCCGGTACGCCGGGGACACGCGCGCGCCGAACAATCCGATCCCGAGCATCGAGACCTCGAAGCCGAGCAGCAGCACTGCGACTCCCAATGCGATTCCAGGTGGGGTGCGCATCAGAACACGCCGCCGGCGCCGGTATACCAGCCGATCAACAACAGCGCCTGCAATCCCGCCAGCACGGCAGCGAAGCCGCCCAGCAGCATCGGCCGGGCGACGGGCAGCAGTGCGGCGGCGGCAAGGTCGTAGACGAGGTACAGGAACACCGGATTGGTGGAAACGAAGCGCGGCAACGAATCCACCCCGGTGGCCGCGGGCAGCAGGATGCAGCCGGCCAGAAACGCCGCCTCCGCGCCACGCCGGCGATATGCCAGCCAAGCGGCACCGAGCAGGCCCACGGCGGCAAAGCTGGCTTCATAGGCGTGGCTCGGCAGCATCAGCAACCCGCCGAAATCGAGCGTCGTCATGGCGGAGCCGATGCGTGCGAACGGGTCCCCCCATCGCCGGTTCCACAGCATCTGCACATGGCTGAACGCCAGCGCGTCGCCGATGCGGATGTACTGTTCCAGCATATACATAAATAGGCCGAGCGGCGCCACCGCGAACGGCAGCGCGGCCTGGGCCAGCAGCGCCACGCGGTCCCGACGATGCCGGCCGCGCCACAGCGCGCGCAACCGGTCGACAGCGATGATCACGGTCAGCACCACGCCGGTCGGGCGGGTCGCGGAGACGAACGCCGCAAGGGCCGCGGCCAGCAGCACCTGCCGTCGCGCCAGCGCCAGCAGCGACGCAGCCGATAGCACCGCGAACAGCGCCTCCGTATAGACCGCGGAAAAGAGAAAGGAATACGGGAACAGCAGCAGCACGATGAGCCACAGCACGGCATGCGCGTATCTTCTTGTGGATTGCAGATGGCGCGCGCCCAAAATTGCGAGTCCGCACAGGCACAAGCTCGACAGCAGCATCCCGGAGGCGCGCGCGGAGATCTCCAGCGCCTGGTGCAATACGGCCACGCCGAGCGGATAGAGCGGGAAAAAGGCCCAATGTGGGTAGCTGCCGAGATTGGCCCAATTCGCGTCTGCGTCGTAGCCGGACAGCGCGATGCGCTCATACCAGCCGCAATCGAAATTGCACATGGCCTTGACCAGCCCGCCATAGGGCAGCGCCATCCAGGCATACACGCATAACCGCAACGCCACCGCGGCGACAACGATAGCGCCAAATGATCGCAACACCCGGGCACCGATCGCGACCGGGGGCAGCACTCCCGCCAACGAGGTCAAGAAAAGAAGCTCAGGGTGACACGTTCAAAACAGAGGAAGCTTGAGCGCGATCGCATTATCTGGCCGGAAAGAATCCGATTATGCCAACGGGCAAAGGGTAGAGTTTGATGGCTTTTTGATGGCTTTCATACACCTGAAGCAACTCTAATGCCCCCTAACACCGGAATATTTATGAGAGGGTCCACAGAAACTCTTTGAAAAGAGGAGCGGGAAGCAATGGAAGTTTCTACATCGTGGAAATTCAACGAAGAACCTCGTTCAGCAAGCATCGCTTCTGGGAAGTCTAAGCGTTTGTCTAGGTGCGGAAGGCCAAGAGAGCTTGATTGAGTCAAAGTGCATGACGGAGGCGCCCGTCCGCGCTCTGCGTCATTGATAACGGGACCGGCCCCGTTCGGCCGCAGCCTGGACTTCTTCCGGTTGTGACACATCACAGGTAGTCGCCAGCACCTCGACACCTGCCGCTTTCTCGTTCTCTGCGGTCTCCTGTACGCCGCCTCATCTCGGTCCATGACCGCCACGCGCGCCCCTTCGGCAGCGAATGCAACAGCAGTTGCGCGGCCAATGCCGCTGGCCGCTCCGGTGATAAATACGGTCTTGCCTTCAAAGCGTTTCAAACTGCCATTGGGTGTTCTCCTGATGATGGCTGGTTTCGATGGGCTGACTAGCCGGTCTTGGGATGCAATTTAGACGAGCGTCGGCTTGGCCTGCGCCTTCTCAGCCGCACCATTGCGACGTATGTAGATTGAGAGTGGTCGAGGTGGCGGTGGGAGCGTCTGCGCGACCAGATGGTTCGCCTGAGCTAGGCGTGCCGGCCAGGATCTATCGCCGGGTTGTGACGCAGAAGAAATCGATCGTTCACCCTCGCAAGTACGCCTGTAGCCCTCCATGTAACGAGAGTGGCCTCTTCGTCCGACAAACGTGGAAAGACTGAGGGCGTTGATATCAGCCAAGGGCTCGGAACGGCGTCGGGTCGAATTATTATCCGCCTGATGAGCGGCCGATGCTCAGGCCATCCGCAACTCGGTCTCGGCGCGACATGGAAATCAGGCGCGCACGTCGCCATGGAGAAGTCAGAATGAACGCCAGGGAACTCGCGAACAAGTTCAACGCAAAAATTGGTGCAGCTGTCGTGGAACGGGAGCGTCAGTCCGGCTTAGCCACTGAACACACTCTGAAGCGCGGCGAGGACATTGAGCACTGCAAGCGCGCAATGGAAAGCAACGTTCTGCCATTCTTGGCGGAGCTGAAGGAACACTTAGGCGATGGCCAATTCACCTTTGCGCCGCAGATTGACATGCAGGACCACAAGCCGGTCGGCGTCTCGTTCAGGATAGGCGATGGAGGAACAACGAGCATATCAACTGCGCTCGGAAACATCGTCGTAACCCGCGCTGGCGATAGCGGGACGAAAAAGGGCGTTGCGTATGTCTACTTGCCTGATGCGGAGCCCTACATCTCAAATTCTGGGGACCTCACCAGGGACAAAATCGCTAAATTGGTTGAGATGGTGATTGACAACGCTTAGCTAACTACGGGGCCGAACTCTTAAGTTCCATGCGAGAACAGGTCCGGTCCAGCCTCGATCGAGGATCGATATTGGCGATTACGATGGCTTGTGACCTGATGATGTGGACAGCCCTGAGCGGCATCTGTATGCCAGAGTGATGGGTGTTGTCGCCAACACTGGGAAGTTGTCGTCCGACATTGGTTGAGCGGATATCGGTCGGCGGACCCGCCCTTCGGATTTATGACTTCGTTGTGGATCCACGGATAGCCACCGGGAAAGCCGAGTTTCTCGAACTGATGCAGCGGAAGAGCCGCGAAGTCGAGGAGCAAAATGACTTGGACCGTCTTGAGGTTACCGAGGAAAGCCCACGCGATTGCGATGGCTGCAAACGCGGGTCCGAAATTGTACCAGTCTACGCGGGGCGTTCCTGTGCTTTTGACTCGCTTTCGCGGGACGACGGGGTTCGCAGCACCTACTATAGTTTGTACAGGGCGCAGCAACTCGGGGTTGAAGAACCGGCTCGCAATCGCCGCCAGGATTATTCGGGCTGATGATAGGCGCGGCCTTTGTAAGGGAGCCACAAGCGTGGCTGTCGTTAGGCACTCAGGGAGTAGAAGCTCTGCCGCCGATCCCACCCTCGATGTAACGCGTTATCAAACTCCCCCGCAGCGATCCGGGGGAGCGAATCTGCTACGTTAGAGGCGCTTTGAGTACTCTTGATCGTCCTCCCGCTACAAGTTTTTGACACCGTCTCCACACAGCCTCGCCCCTAAGCGGCCCTTCGCAGCCGGCTGACCTCTTGGCCGTTCGACCCAAAGCGGCCGCCAACTGCTACCTTCGCTACTTGAAGGGCAACATTAGTATGGATCGGCACGCCAATGGGGCTCTTCCGCACTTTTGGCGGTGCGTCTTGTCGGAGCGAATGGACCCGCAGACCATGACCCAATCGGGCAACGATCGGACAGCGATACCTGATACCGCCAGCCTGCGCGAAGTCCTGGCGCGCTTCCAGGACCCGTTGCCGCACGTCGCCGCGTGGCAGACCGCCACCACGATCCTGCCGCTGGTAGCTCTCCTGGTGGCCATGCATGCGGGGCTGGCCTTCGGCTGGTGGCCGTTGCTCGCGCTAGGCGTTCCGGCGGCTGCGCTAACGGTGCGGACCTTTATCATTCAACACGATTGCGGCCATGGCTCCTTCTTCCGCACGCGCCGCGCCAACGACCTTCTCGGGCGGTTCTGCTCGCTGCTGACGCTGACGCCGTACGCCCAGTGGCGGCGCCACCACGCGAAACACCACGGCGCCTGGAACGATCTCGACCGGCGCGACGCCCACGGGCAAGACATTTACTCGTCCTGCCTCACGGTCGCCGAGTACAATGCCCTCGGCCCCTGGCGTCGGCGACTCCACCGCACCGCCAAGCATCCCGCAATCAGCCTGCTGCTGCTTCCGCCGCTAATTTTTCTCGTGCTGTATCGCTTCCCGTTCGCCGCGCCGCGCACCTGGCGCGCGGAACGGCGCAGCGTGCACCTTACCAACCTCTCGCTGGTTGCACTCCACGGCGCTCTCGCGGCGATGCTAGGTGTCGGCCCAGTGGCGGCGGTGCTGCTCGCTGTCATAGTGCCGGCGAGCATCGTCGGTGTCTGGCTGTTTTCACTGCAACACCATTTCGACGGGACCCACTGGGCGCGACACGTGCAGTGGAACCCGGTTGACGCGGCGCTGCGTGGCAGCTCGTTTCTCCGACTGCCCCGTTTGCTGCGGTGGGTGACAGGGAATATCGGTTTCCACCACGTCCACCATGCCTCGCCACGGGTTCCCAACTACCGGCTGGAAGCCTGCCACGGTGCGCATCCGGCCTTCGCCGTGGCGTCGGTGCTGACCCTGGCCGATGGGTTGCGCGCGCCGCGCCACGCGCTGTGGGACGAGGTGCGCGGGCGGATGGTCACCTTCGCCGAGGCGCGATCCGCTCGAAACGCGTAGGCAGCGTCGGCGAATGCACAGGGGAGTGGCAACGTGGTGATCCTGTTCCTGCCACAAGAGACGCTCATTCGCATGTATCTGGGATGGCTGCGGCGAGCCGCGACATTGCAAGATGGTGGCGATCCCAACCCTTGGGGAGGGGATGCTGGCCGACCAAGCGGCGAGTGAGAGAGGCGGGACGGCAAACGCACAAGGATCATCAACCGCATGAAGGCAGCGCTGACACCGGCCTGGCATTCGCAACTTCAAGCCGGAATTGCTCAAGGTATCACACGGCCTCGGCGAAGGGCACGTCCGGCCGCATGGCGGTGACATGCTGTCAAGTTACCGGTGCAGATGCACCAGATTTTATTGTCCGTCTCAGGTGTGTCCTATAGACTGGCGATATTGAGCCGGCCGGCCGTTGCAACGTCGGCTGCTGGTCTGCACGAAGTTGCGACGCTCGTATCCTGGAGGAGGGCGTTGACAAGTGGGGTGTCGCGAGTACCGGCTTCCCGTGCTGACTGCTCCGGGCCGCGGATCAGGACGCCGACGATGAAAGCGCGTGTGCTGGCTGCAGCGTTGGATGGGCGCGTGATTGGCGTCGCCGACGCCGAGATCTGCCGAGCGGTGCATCCGGCGGAAGCCAATTGCGACGGCGATATCGCGATCGCGGTCTCACCAGATACAATCCGGATTTTGGGCGAGAGCCAAGCGAAGATCGCACTCGTTCCGGAAGGCGCGCAGTTTCCCCATCAGCGATTTCAGACTGTGATCCTTATGCGTGGGTCTCGCTCCAGCTTGCCGGAGATCACGCATGTTTTCCGGCATCGTCCCGATGTTCAACAGGGCGTACATCCGAGTGCCGTGGTTGCACCCGACGCGGTGATCGGAGAAGGCGCGACAATCGGGCCATTGGTAGTGATCGGGCCGGGCGCATCCGTCGGGCCCCGCTCGATAATCCTGTCACAAGCGACGCTCGCTTCCGGCGCCACACTCGGCGCAGATTGCCTCGTCTATCCCGGCGTTCGCATTGGCTGGGGATGCCGCGTGGGACACCGCGCCGTCCTTCATCATAACGCGTCGATCGGTGCGGACGGGTTCAGCTTCGTGCCGACACGCCCCGGTGCGCTCGAAGCGGCGCAAGGCGCCGGCAGTGCGCCTCAGGCCAATGCCGAGCGCAACCACCTGCAAAAGATCCACACCCTGTCGATCGTTGAGATCGGCGATGATGTCGAGGTCGGCGCGCTGACCGCCATCGACCGCGGCACGCTGAAGCCAACACGTATCGGTTCTGGAACCAAGATCGATGACCTCGTGATGATTGGCCATAACGTCGAGATTGGTATGGACTGTCTGCTGTGTGGACAGGTGGGCCTTGCGGGCGGCGTGATCATTGGTGACGGCGCGGTGCTAGGAGGGCGTGTCGGGGTCGCCGACCACCTGAAGATCGGGGCTTGGGCGGTTGTTGGCGCCGCTGCCTGCGTTGGAACCAACGTCCCGGCTGGCGCGGTGTATGCCGGATATCCAGCAGTGCCGCGCGCCGAGGCGATGGAGAATTTGAAGCTGATGCGGCGCGTGCGGCGGCTCGTGGCTCGACTGACCGAGGTTGGCTCGGGAGGTATTGCTGGCCTGCAATCCAGCGGCGACAACAACGGCAGGAGACCATGGGAGAGACGATAGAAGACGTGCTCAGGGGGATGATTGCCAATCAGGTCCACTTGGACCCGTTGCTGATCACGCCGGAGTCTGCTTTGTCCGAACTGGGCGTGACGTCACTCGACCTGGTCGAGATCATTGTGACGATTGAAGACAAGTACGACGTAACCATACCAGTGGATGCTGTCGAGGCCTGGAACAGTTACAAGACTGTCGCGAACCTTATTGAGCTGGGTCACTCGCTCGGCCTTGAAGGACACCGCGGTGGGGCATGAGCCTATCGTGGTCACCGGCGCCGGCTGCGTCTCGGCGCTTGGCCATTCGGTGGAGGCATTCTGGTCGGCTCTGCAAGACGGACGTTGCGGTCTCGGCAAGCTCGATAAGTTCGGCGCCTTCCGATTTGAAGGTCTCGATCGTCGGCGCCATCCCCGCTCCTGATCCTCGCCACATGCTCGACGCCCGTCGGTTACCGATGCTGGACCGTTTCAGCGTACTGGCGATCGTTGCGGCCCAGCAGGCACTGGCACAGTCGGGCCTGTCGCTCGAGCATGGGGGACACAGAACCGGCTGCGTGGTCGGCGTCGGCACCGCAGGGGGAGAGACGATCGATGAACTGTATCGCAAGCTGTTCCTCGAAGGCGCGAAGCGCGCGAACGTGTTCAGCGTGCCGCGGGTCATGCCGAGCGCGCCGGCGAGTCAGATCAGCATGGCGTACGGCATCCGCGGACCCGTGTTCACCGTCTCTTCGGCGTGCGCGTCGTCCAACCACGCGATCGCCACGGCTGTGTGGCTGCTGCGCAACTCAGTCATCGATACGGCGATCGTCGGCGGAACGGAGGCGCCGCTGACCTACGGGATCCTCAAGGCATGGGAGGCGCTGCGCGTTATGGCGCCAGACACATGCCGACCGTTTGATCGGCATCGCAAGGGCCTCGTGCTCGCCGAAGGGGCGGGCATGGTGGTGCTCGAACGGGCGGTTCATGCCAAGGCGCGCGGGGCCGAGATCCTGGCGCAGATCGCCGGCGTAGGGATGAGCGCGGATGCGGCCGACTTGGTGGCACCTACGCCTGAAGGCGCGGCCAGCGCGATCCGGGCGTGTCTCGCCGACGCGAGCCTCTCCGTCGATGCCATTGATTATATCAACGCCCACGGCACCGGCACCGTCGCTAACGACATCACGGAGATCAAGGTCATCAAGACAGTATTCGGCGACCAGGCCAAGCGCCTGTCGATCTCCTCGACGAAATCAATGCACGGGCACGCGCTCGGCGCGAGCGGTTCGCTCGAGTTGATCGCCGTCATCGAGGCGATCCGCCGCGGTATCGTTCCACCCACGATCAACATCGAGGAACTCGATCCCGAATGCGATCTCGATGTGACGCCCGGTTGTGCGCGGGCCCGTCCAATCCGGGCCGCTGTTAGCAATGCCTTCGCATTCGGCGGAACAAATGCGGTCGTCGCGGTGAAGCGCTTCGACGATTGACGGGAAATTGCGGTGCGGCGCGGCGAGCAACCGCTGGCTTTGTGTTCAATGCCATACGGAGCCTCCATCGCGGCAACCTGCGCACCAAGTGCCAACATTGTTGGGCGCAACGTGCCCGGTTTGCCTCACGCGCCATGCGATGAGTGATCACTCCCACATACCAAACGACAGCTGTCCGGTCGATAGCTGCCGTTCACCAATCTGGGGGCGCAGAGCCGACGCACTCAGCGGCGACGGTAGTTGCTCGAGCCACTGCTCGGTGGGTGGCGGCGCAGCAGGCGACGGGGATGAGGGCGCGTCCGGTCACGCGACTTCTGGCGCGCCCTCGATCACCAGCCTGGACTGCCTTTGGCGCATAGAGCCGCAGCCATTCTGCAGTAGAACTCAATCCGCACAGGCCCGCGGATGACATAGCGCAGCAGGTCTTCCGCATCACCTGCAACCGTCTGCTTCGCTTTGCCCCAGTTGATAGGGGCCGCCACACCGCGAACGTTAGCTGATGTTGTGATCGGCCTTCCGCGCACCCATCGCCAAATCCAGTCAGGCCATCATGTCAGCCAAGTCGTTTTGTATATCGGGTGGTTGCAGGTCTTTCAACACGAACAGCAGCGCCCTTAGCGTCTGCGCTGTTGCCACCAACAACGGGTCACGGTCGGCCATGCTACCTCCTAGCGGAGAGTTCCTCCGCCGCTGCTGCTTTACCTACCGCCAGCGACAGCTGCACCAGCTCGCGCTCCTGGAACGCGACTGCGGCCGGCGCGCCTCGTCAAATGTCATCTTGGCGACGGTGAGGCAAACGCCTCGAGTACAACGCCGGCATCGCCGCACTCCTCCATGCGCGGCTGCGTCCGCCGGGTCGATCTGTTCAAGAAGCAGGTATGGCGGCGTTCCTGTAGGAGATGCGGATGAGATGACCGCCTGAGCCCGCCACCACCCCAGAACTGTAGCGTTCTATGAACTTAAAGACATGAGTTCCGCTTGCCGCAGGACGTGCTGACCCTCCTCCAGCTTGTCTCGAATGATGTTGAGCTTCTGGCGCAGTCAAACCAGGGAGAGATCGCGCTGCGGAAACGTTATCTTTCACGCCGTCGGCCAAAGCCTAGCAATGGCGCGCATAGAGTGCCGTTGCAGATAGGCGGTCCATATTGCCGGAGCTATTCAGCAAAGTTGACGGCATTCTCATCGTATTCCGCGGAGTTTCGCAAGGTGTTCCTTCAGCGAAGATTACATCGTGTGGCCTGCACCCGGTTCTGAAGACACTCAGTTAGGTGTTTTTATGGGACCGGAAGTGCGACATGGAGAGGTGGAAGTTTACCCGAGAATTCAAGCTTGAGGCAGTGCGTCTGATCAAGGATCGTGGTGTGTCGTAGGAAGGCGTTTGCGGACGATCCGCAGCATGCGTTCCCGGGTGTGGGGCAGATGAAGCCGGAGCAGCTGGAGATCACGCGGCTGAGGCGCGAGGTGATCAAGCTGAAGGCTGAACGGGACATCCTAAAAACGTATGGCCCGCCCCGTCCGCAAGGGTGATCTTGGATGGCGTGTTCGGTCTGCATCAACGTATCCGGTCTCAGGGTCAAGCCCTGGCCAAGATGGATATCCGCGCGTCCCGGTCCTCATAAAAGCTCTCGGTGTCGAGCACCACATTTAGAACCAGGATCTCCGAGGCGCCGGTTCGACCGTTAAGCCATCTGTCTTTCACCTCTCACAGACCTCGTGCGCGAGCTGCGTTGAGTTCGCCGGCCGCTGTTCGCTGTCGATCAGGCGGCCGCGCAGCGCCTGATGATCGAAGTTCCTTCTCGTGGCGCAGCACCGCCCACGCGATGCGCGCCAGCTTGGCGGCGAGCGCCACCACCACGACGTTGGGGTGTGCACCGGGCGAGCAGCTGCTGCACCCATGCGCCCATCCGTGTGGGCTTGGCCGCGAGATGGGGCATTGCGGCCCGCGCGCCGTGGATCAGCTGTTTGCGCAGGTAGCGGTTCCCTCGCTTGCTGATGCCCAGCATCTTGGTCTTGCCGCCGGTGGAGTGCTGGCGCGGCGTCAGCCCGAGCCAGGCGGCCAGATCGCGACCCTTCGCGAAGGCGCTGCCATCGCCGACGGCCGCCAGCAGCGCCGTGGCGTTGATTACGCCGATGCCCAGGAATTCTCGCCAGCCGCCGCGCCTGCGCGTCCTCGCGCGTCAAGGCGGCGAACTCGTCGTCATAGGCCCTGATCCGCTGGTCCAGCGCCGCCCATTCCTCGCGGAGATCCTCGCAGCAGCTTGCGGGTCCGTTGCGCCGACCGGCAGGCTCAGCCGGCCATGAGCTCGTCCAGCCGCCGCATCAGCGCGACCGGCCCTTCGGGAGGATCATCCCGCGTTCAAGCAGCACCGCCCGAAGCTGGTTGATCAGGGCGCGTCCGCCCGAGCACCAGTCGCTCCCGCGCCCGGTGCAGCACCTGCAGATCGAGCTGGGCTTCGCTCTTCAGCGTCACCAACCGCATCGTCGGCCGCGTGGCCGCCTCAGCGATCGCCTCCGCGTCACGGTCGTCGGTCTTCTGCGCCTTCACATAGGGCTGGACGTATTCCGGCGACATCAGCTCGCACCGTGTGGCCTTGGGCGGCGAAGGTGCGGCCCAGGAAGTGCGCCCCGCAGCATGCCTCCATGGCGACCACGCAGCCGGCAATGCCGCGACGAACTTCATCGTCCCCTTCGCGCGTCATCCTCCGCCGCATCACGACGGCGCCCGCCGCATCCAGCCCGGCGAGGCTGCAGCTGTTCTTGCCCAGATCGATTCCGAGCACGGCGATCGGCGTCTTGGTCATCGGTCCTCTCCTCTTGATCCCAGCGCCATCCTGCGCCGGGTGGTGAGGGGCGGGCCATCCCATAAAAGCCGCGGCCTACTTCGCGAAGGAATTGACGTGAAGTCTGGGTTCATTGCGAAGCACCGGGGGTCTGGCCGGCGGACTGGTTGTGCGAGGCGCTCGGTGTCTCGCGAGGTGGCTTCTATGCTTGGCTGACGCGACCGCGCAGCCAGCGCAGCCGCCGCGACGAAGAGCTGGGCGTGAAGGTTCGTGCCAGCTTCCTTGCGAGCGATCGGACCTACGGCGCCAGGCGGGTGTGGCATGACATGCTGGCGGACGGGGTTACATGTGGGTTGCATCGGATCGAACGATTGATGCGACACCAGGCTCTCAAAGCGCGTCCGCGACGGCGTCGTCTGCCGCCCGATCTGGATGAGCGGCAGGTCGCCGCCGTCGCTGCTAACGTGCTCGCCCGCAGCTTCGAAGCCTGCGCTCCAAACCGTAAATGGATTGCTGACTTCACCTATGTGTGGACAGCTGAGGGATGACGTTACGTGGCAGCGGTCGTCGATCTGTTCTCACGGCGGGTCGTCGGCTGGTCGATGAGTGCAGAGATGACAGCGCAGCTCGTCACCGACGCCCTGGTGATGGCGATCTGGCGGCGCGGCAAGCCCGATGCGCTACTACACCACTCCGATAGTCAATGGATTGAAGCCAGTTCCCGGACGGCCTGACTCTTATAGCGGTGGACCGTCTGGTAGGCTGGCGCCGTAAGGCGCCCGGTGCGGCTTGACCCGCACTCCGATCGACCGACGCGTGTCTTTCCCCGGACCTGTCGGCCGCCCGGGAATGCCTTGCGGTGAGGGCTCACCTCGCCGTTGCCTGTGACCCGAGAAGGGCCTGACCATTCGGTCTCGTGACTGTCCTGTCCATGCAGCTGGTCCTGGTGAAGTCGTTCGGTCGAACTGGAGGGCAAGCATGGACGGGAAGGAAGAAGCAGACGCTCACATTGTCATCGGCGGCGTCGATACCCACAAGGATCTGCACGTCGCAGCCGTCGTCGACGAGAAGGACCGCGTGCTGGAAGCGCGCTCGTTCGCGACCACGCGGCAGGGCTATCGGCAGATGTTAGCCTGGATGCGTTCGTTTGGCGCTCTTGCGCGCGTTGGCGTCGAGTTCGACCGGCAGCTACGGCGCTGGTCTTTTGCGCTTCCTGCAACAGGCGGGTGTGACCGTACTGGAGGTTACCACGCCCGACCGGCATGATCGTCGCAAGCGCGGCAAGAACGACGATCTTGATGCGCAAAACGCCGCGCACGCTGCCTTCGCTGGTCAGCGTACCGTCACACCGCGCAGCCGCGACGGCATGATCGAGGCGTACCTTACTCCAACTCCCGCACCAGCATGACCTACCACCGAACCACCGCTCGCGCTCGCCATTCTTGCTGGCCAACGAGGCTCACGCTGCGTTCTACAGCGCACATGCTGCCACCGGCCTCACCGGATACCTTCGATGCCCACTATAGGTGTCCTGCCGCTCTATCCTCAGACGGTGATCTACACCTATTCCATAGTTGCCTTCGCCAAGCTCTATGCTTGCTAGTCTCCACTGACCGCGGCCTACTTCCTCAACAACTGCGCGTGCTCGTCGCCTGCCGCAAGACGGCAGTGACGGCGCGGCGCGTTGCGCTGCAGATGATCCACAACACAATCGTGGCCGCGCCCGACGGCCTGCGCGAGCAGCTGCGCATCATGACCCGGATGCAACTGGTTCGGACACTGGCAGCATGGCGACCTGACCTCACCGCCTATCGAGACGTCGAGGCGGCCTACCGGATCAGCCTCAAGTCTCTTGGCCGACGCTATCTGGAACTGCATGACGAGATCGCCGATCTCGACGCGATGATCGCCGTCATCGTCGAGGAACTGGCGCCTAACCTGATTGAACGCAACTCGATCAGCTATATCGGGGCCGCGCAGCTGCTGCTGACCGCTGGCGGCAATCCCGAACGCTTGCGTTCCGAAGCCAGTTTCGCTGCGCTCTGCGGCGTCAGCCCCGTGCCTGCCTCCTCCGGCAAAACGATCCGGCATCGCTTGAACCGCGGCGGAGATCGCAGCGCCAACAGCGCTCTCCACATCATCGCCATCGGCAGGCTGCGCACCGACCAGAGAACCAAGGACTTCGTCGCGCGCCGTATCGCCGAGGGCCATTCCAAGCTCGATGCGATCCGCTCCCTTAAGCGCTATCTGGCCCGCGAAGTCTTCAACCTCATCATGCAACGTCACAAGGAGATCAACGCCGCTCGTATCGCTGCTTGACAAACAGAAGGGCGTCCGCGGCAGCCAATACACCAGCGAGCACTTTCAACGACTGGTGGCCGACAACGGCGTCATCTGCTCGATGAGCCGCTCGGGCAAAGTGTGGGACAATGCCGCGATGGAGAGCTTCTTCTCCTCGTTGAAAACCGAACGCATCGCGCGCAAGACCTACCGTTCGCGCGACGAAGCCAAAGCTGACGTGTTCGACTACATTGAATGCTTCTACAATTGCCCATCACAACGCACATCTCGCTATGTTGTTGAAGAGAACAGATTTTGTTGGGCAGCGTCCGGTAATGCGGGGTGTCTTGCGTGGCTCTTCGCCCGCAGAGCGAGGTCGTGGGCGGCAGTGCTGTCGAGATCAACACGGCTGAAGATCCAGGGGCCATCTTCCAGGGGATGCGCAGCGTCCATCTCGCCGCGTTCCGCTGCCAGTCGCAGGGTGCGCGGTGCAACACCGACGATGGCAGCGGCCTCGCCAAGATTGAGCCAGAGTTCAACGCCGTCTGCCGCCGCACGGTATACCGGGATCCGATAGCTGGATCGTAATGCGGTCACGCGTTCTCGGGTCCAGCGGTTGCCGTGGCCCGTCTTGAGACCGTTGCGGTTGAGAATCCCCGCGATGACGTCATCGCGGGCGATCAGCGTCAGGGTGCGCACAGCCTTGACGATATCGGCAGACGTGCTGTTGCGCTGTCCCCGCCGCCGGCGCGGCAGCCGGTGCTGGGTATGGATCCCACCGACCCAGTGAATGGTAAGCACGATCTCGGAGGTGGCGTCATCGAGGTCGGCCATGGCTTCGTTGATGAGCGTGCGCACAATCCGCTTCTTGAGCCGCGCATCTGTCGTCGGTGCTGACCAGACAGTTCGGAAGTCCTCGGCCAGCGCGGCGAAGGAGATCGACGCGAGGTCGGACCGAGGCTGTGCTGCGGCATCATGATCGGCAATACGCTTCTCGAACTCGGTCACGCGAGTCAGAGCGCGGTTCCAGCGTGTCTCCAACTCGCCAGCGACGAATCGGTTCTCAGGATCGGCCGCGTCATACTGTCGGAAGGCTCGATCAGCAGCGTACCGCGCCGCCTCGAGATCGCGGGTCATGGCCTCCCGCGCCTCGTCACGCTGTACCGTCGACTGTGCCTCGGCCACTCGTGCGGCTTGCACGGCGGCAGGCTGTAGGACGCCGAGAAGCGCCGCCTCGACGACGTCATCGACACGCAGCCCGCCGAATGCGATGCAACTGGGCTCTCCGTAATCGAGTCGCCCGCGAACGCATGCGTAACGAGGGATCTGACCCTTGGCCCCAGTGTACTGGACGGTGAGCTTCCGACCACAACGACAGCATCGCAGCAAACCTGACAACAGTGCCGAGCCGTGCTTGGGCGCGCCACGGGCTCCGGCGGTCGGAACATTCTCGCTCACCATCTTCCGGATCGCCTCCGCACGGTCCCAATCGACGTAGCCTTGGTGGGCACCAGGCTGCAACGCCAGCCATTCCGCGCGGGGCTTACGTCGGGAACGCGCCTTGGCCCCAGCACCGTCATACTGCACCGAAACGCCCGTCTTGCCGTACGCGTATGCACCCCCATAGGCAGGATTGGTGATGAACTCGTGCAGTGTCGAATACCGTGGGCGACGCCATTCTATCGGCCCGCCATTGATCCTGGTCGGCAAGTCCAGCTTGTGCTCGAGGAACCAAAGAAGCGCCTGCCGCACGCTGCCAAGTTCGGCGACTTTGTCGATGGCGAGTGTGATCGCCGCCTGGACACGACGGTCGGGATCCTTCTCCAGGCGGTCGCCTGCTTTAAGGAAGCCAACCGGCGCCCCGACCACGAGTTCACCACGCCGTGCCTTCTCATAGCGCGCCGACAGCGAGCGCTGCCGCAGAAGGTCAAGCTCGTACTCATTGAGGCTGCCCTTCAGCCCAAGGAGCAACCGGTCATTGCCTTGTCGGGGCGCATAGACGGCCTCCTGATCGACCAGCAGTGTATCAACGACACGGCACATCTCGACAAGTTGCTGCCAATCGCGGCTGTTGCGCGCGAAGCGCGATACCTCCCGGGCTGCCACCGCACCGACCTTGCCGAGGCACACTTCGGCGACCATGCGTTCGAAGCCGGCGCGGGTGGTTCCGCCCGCTGCCGAGCAGCCAAGGTCTTCATCGATGACCTCGATCTCCGACCAGCCAAGCTGCGCGAGGCGGTCACGCATGGCGTACTGCAGTATCTGGCTCTCGCGGTTGTGCTGAACCTGATGGGCCGAGGACTGGCGGACATAGAGCACGGCCTTACGCGCTCGGTGCTGCGCGCCGATCTTGTCAGCGCTCATCGTTGTCGCCCTCCGAGGGGCCGCCCAGCTCCTGGTCCGCGACGCCGGGGTGCGCCATCAGCAAGCGGGTAAGCAAGCCGGCCAACGTCCGCTGCGTCTGATCCGGCAACGCACTCCATCTCGGTGCCCCGCCCAATTCCGGTAGCGGGCTCACCAACCAAAGATCGAGTTGATGGAGCGGCAGTCGGGGACGGCGACGAAGGTATTGCATGACGTTCTCCACGATAGGAATTGGGAGATGCTATCCCTGCATCTGACGGCACCTCTGTTGCCGCGGTCCGCATCGCTTCCAAAAGCAGGATGCGCAATGCGGCAAGAGCGGACAACGCCGCAACTGGCTTCGCTGCCAATCGAGTTTGACAGCAGGCAGCCGCGTCCAACATCCAGACCGGGATGTCCTGAACTCGAGCAACTGCAGCGTCCACGAGGCTGCAGCGCGCAACCGCTCCGGTCGGCCGCTCGATTACCTCATGAATGCGAACAGTCCGCTCAGCCCAGGGATGCCACGAATAGGCAATGGCCATCTCGTCAACGGCTACACTACTGTGGGTCTTGTGGCGTGGAGTTCTACAATCCAAAGCGTCGACATTCGACCATCGGATATCTCAGTCCGGTGGCGTTCGAAATGCAGGCCGGATTAGCTTAGGGTACTGTCAACCAAACCGGGTGCAGGCCACCTAGTTCATCCAGAGTACTGGCGTCACTGCACTGATGCTCCTCCCGCGTCATGTCGGGCGCGTGGACATATCGCGTTCCCGGCTTCGGTGGGGGTGACGATCGCCGGCACCGCGATCACCGCAGCCTTGGCGCGCTTCTAGGACGGACGCTTGTAGCGGTAGTGCGTGGTGGCGATGTGTGTCATGGATCCTTGTCCGCCCGGTCGGCATCGAGCGCCTTGCGCACGGCCAGCATGCCGGCTCAGGAATGAACTCGCAGATGAAGGCACATTGCACGCAGCATTCGTGCGCTGGCGAATTGCCACGCGAGATCAGCAGCGAGACCGTCACAGAATGCTTGTGCCCTCGCCTCGGCGCGCTCTTCCCAGTGTCATTGCGAAGTCTATGTCCACTATATTTCCGCGGCGTTAGTTTGGAGGGTTGTTGCGAAGATCCGCACGCGTTCCCGTGTTCGCCGCGGAAGCACAAGTGTTCTATCCTCTCCCACCTACTGGCCGAGCCAGCTGGCTCGGCCAGGCCAATATGAGGGAGAACGTCATGACGCATGGTGATTTGCAGAACTGCAACCGCGCGTCGTTGTCGCGGCGCGGAACGATTGGTGCACTGACGGTGGGCGCAGCCGCCCTGGCGGCTGGGGCGCGGGCGGCGACGCCGGACATGGGGCCGGTCGCGCCGCCAAGTACGGTAACCACCCCACCACGCGATTTTAGCCCCAACGGTGCGCCGACCACCTATTTCATGGATCCCGATATCATCACGATCGATCCAAGTTTCGACGCATTGCTGGCACCGACCAACGGGCTAAAACGGCTGTGGACCGGCGGCATTTGGCTGGAGGGACCGGCTTGGAGCGCCCAGGGCCGCTACCTCGTGTTCAGCGACATTCCAAACAACCGGCAGCTCCGCTGGCTCGAGGATGACGGGCGGGTCGGTGTATTCCGCACGCCGTCGAACCACAGCAACGGCAACACGTTCGACTTCCAGGGTCGCCAGATCTCCTGCGAGCACTTGGCGCGGCGGGTGGTCCGCTACGAGCATGATGGGACGGCTAACGTGGTCGCCGACAATTTCGAGGGAAAGCGGCTCAATTCGCCTAACGACGTGGTGCCGCATCCGGATGGCAGCATCTGGTTCACCGATCCGCCCTATGGCGGCCAGTTTCACGAGGGCGAACCCGATGCCTCAGGCGGCGCGAGCAATCCCGATGGGCACTTCAATCCGCGGATCGGGCAGCCGGCTGGGTTCTCGGGGTTCAAACGCGAACTTCCGACAAACTGCTATCGCGTCGATCCGAGCGGCAAGATTGAGATCGTGGTGACCGAGGACCAGGTGCCGGACCCGAACGGCATTCTGTTCTCGCCCGACTATAAGAAGCTCTACGTGATCAGCACGGGCAAGGGACCGGGAGACAAGGGGCCCGGCGGCAAGAACGATATCTCGGTGTTCGAAGTGGGTCCCGGCAACAAACCAGCAAATCAGAGGCTGTTCACGGATTGCATGGTTGACGGCATCAAGTGTGGTCCGGACGGCATGCGCTGCGACGTGGACGGCAATGTGTGGGTTTCGAGCAATGCTGGACGCAATGTGGGCTACAGCGGCGTAACGGTGTGGAACCCGGACGGGAAGCTGATCGGTCGGATCCGGATACCCGAGGTGGTTGCGAATATTAGCTTCGGAGGTCCAAAGCGGAACCGGCTGTTCATGGCCGGCAGCCAGTCTTTGTATGCGCTTTATACGAACACTCAGGGTGCGGCACCGGGTTGACAGCGGCGAGCCTGACTGGGCAGTCCATTGGCAATTGACATTGCAGTCAGCGCGGGATCAGCACCCGGCGCCATGTCCGCAGATAGGTTTGTGCATAAGAAGCAAGGTGTCATCATGCTTTTTATCAGGATGGCTTTCATCCTAACGCTCACCGGTCTGGCCAGCGTCTGCGTTGCTCAAGGTCTTGGCAGCCACGACGATGAAATCGCTATCCAAAAGGCAATTGGCGAGATGACCGATGGCTTCAACAAGCATGACGCAGCAGCAGCAACTCGCATGTATAAGCCCGACGCCGATTTCGTGAGCGTCAGGGGTGAGGTGGGTATCGGCAGAGACGCGGCTGAAAACGGGCTCCGTCGTATCTTTGAGACGAGGGCCAAAGCAGCGATGCTGAGAACAGAGGACGTGAAGATCAGATTCATCCGGGCCGATGTGGCGCTTGCACATGTGACGAACGAGCTGAGTGGGCTTGTATCGCCTGATGGGCAGACCTTGCCAGCGCATCGAGAGCTAAGTCTCCGCGTCTTCGTGAAGGACGAGGGTGTATGGCGAGTGGCATCGTTCCACAACACGATACTGAGCCCCTTCACAGGCTCCGCTCCATCCAAGCCGTAAAGGCTTCTGAAAACGCAGCGCACGCGCGGCGCTTCGTTCGGCGCGTAAATCAAGACTTTCGGGCAATTCCATTGACCTCAATATATCAGCGGGTTATGGTGCCTCATAAGATATGCCCGAAAAGAAACTGCAAAACTGCCCTATCGGCTATGCCCGCGTCAGCACCTACGGCCAGACGCTTGATGCGCAGCTTGAGCAGTTGCGCAAGGCAGGATGCCGCCAGATTTACCGCGAGAAGGTGAGCGGCGCACGAGCTGATCGGCGAGAACTGCTGAAGCTGCTAAAGGCAACCCGGGCCGGCGACGTGGTGATCGTGACGCGTATCGATCGGCTTGCCCGCTCAACCTTCGACTTGTTCGCCATCGTAAAGCAGATCGTGGACGCCAAGGCGCAATTTCGGTCACTGGCGGAACCATGGGCCGACACCGGCACGAGCACCGGGCGGTTGATGATCGCCGTTCTCGGCGGATTGGCGGACGTGGAGCGCGACCTTATCAGGACGCGCACTGCCGAAGGACGCAGCCGGGCAAAGGCGCGTGGCCAGCACATGGGCCGGCCGCCGAAGCTTACACCTCAGCAGCAGAAGGAAGCGCGGCGGCGGCGCGCGGAAGGTGCTACGCTCAAAGAGCTGGCAAAAAGCTACAACGTAGGTCGAGCGACTATTTCGAGGTTGGGAACATGAGCGAGGATAGCGTAAGCACACCGAATGGCAAATCGTCTCAAGACGGCACGCTCTCTGATGTGCAGTTGGAAGCTTATATTTCGATATGGGCGAAATCCGTTGATACCCAGATGCACTTCAACGAGATGTCCGTTAAGGCCCGTCAGTTCGGACTCACATTCGTCGCCGCAGCGCTTGGCCTCGGGGTCGCGCTAATGAGTCGAGACAAAGAGCCTGTCCTATCGGTTTCGGTACTTGGCTACCTGGACTTTGAGGTTCACGCGATTGTTTTGCTCGTAGTTGCCAGCGCTTTTGCGCTCTATGCGGTAAAGCAGCTCGATCTCAAAGTCTACCATAAAATGCTGCGTGGAGCGGTGACGTTTGGCGAGGATTTTGAAGAAAGCTATATGAAGCAAATCTTTGGGCTTAATAAGGGGATGACACAGGCAATTTCACACTTCAGCCGCAATGAAGATGCGCAAGTCGATAGGAAATCGAAGCCCTACCGATATACTGGAGAGACTGAGAAATCAGCGGGTGACAAAGTAGCCCGATTTTATGCAGTATCCATCATGACCCTCGGTGTCCTTGCCATTCTGCTGTTTTGCGCAACCGCACACTTCACTTTTCCAAACCGGCAAGCCAACGTTCAACTCCCAGCGCCTGCGTCGGCATCCGCAATTCCGAAACCCTAGAGGTACGCAGCGACCCGTGCGAACAAAGAGACTCCTTGTCTGCGATCTAGATAACACCCTCTATGATTGGGTGGCATATTTCGTGCCGTCCTTCAACGCCATGGTCGACGCCGCCGTTGAGATTATGGGATGCAATCGCGACAAGCTGCTCGACGATCTTCGTGCCGTTCACCAGTATCACCACGATTCTGAGCATCCATTTGCGCTGCTCGAGACAGAAACCGTCAAGACGCACTTTACAGGAAAATCTCTCCGGGAAACGGCCGGAGAGCTCGATGATGCCTTCCATGCTTTCAATTCCATGCGCAAGAAAACGTTGCGCCTCGGCCCCGGTGTCCTCGAAAGTCTGGGCGTCCTTGAGAGAGCTGGGACGACGATAGTCGCACATACCGAAAGCAAGCTTTACGGTGCCTACGACCGGCTTGAAAGGTTAAGAATTCTGAGCAGCTTCCGGCAAATCTACTGCCGCGAGAGGCCGACATCTGTGCATCCGAACCCAGAAATGAGTTCAGCGTGGTTCGAGCGCATCCCTATGAACAGGGTTACGGAGCTCGCACGTCACCAAACGAAACCCGATCCCAGCGTCTTGCTGGAGATCTGCGAAAACGAGGGCGTTGCCATTGAGGACACGGCCTACGTCGGCGACAGCATGGCTCGCGACGTCCTAATGGCGAAGCGCGCAGGCGCGTTCTCGATTTGGGCCGAGTACGGCACTCGCCACGATCCGAGGTTGTATGCTGATCTCGTGCGGATATCGCATTGGACGCCAGACGAAGTGACACGCGAGGGGAAGCTGAGCGCCGAAGCAAAGACGATCAGCCCGGACTTCATCGCGACTTCGTCTTTTGGCGAGGTAGTGACGGCGCTGCAGTTAGACCATGCTAGTGCGCCGAACGGTGTTCGATCAGGCTCGCGAGCCCGCGACCTTCCATAAGCATTTCTGCGATCGGCATCGCCCGGCTCACTCGCTATAATCCATCCGATCATTGAACTGTCGGTAAGTTGTCTCAAAAGGGGCTATGCGAAGCGCGCCGGCAAGGAGATTGCGTATTGCGCAGATGCATGATCCTGCTGGGATGCAGTGCGCCGATGCCATGAACGAACCCTCGCAGGCGTCGCGACCGCCTGCGAGCGCTTCGCCAGGCACAGGAGAGGGCCTGGCACGCCGTGGAACCATAGTCATACCACGAGCGGGCCACCGCGCTGGTGGAGATCCTCTATGCTGCCAGGCGCGATCTCTGGCTTGCGGAAGCGAGGGACGGAAGGTGACCACGCGAGACACCGCGTGCGACACAGCTTCGTTCGTGCAGCCGAACGCAGAGAGCAAAGTAACTGCTGATCTCCCAAATCCGGAGATCGCGCACTCAGCGGGTGGGCTGATCCGGAAGCTTTCGTAACATGAGCAAGGCGTCAAAATCGCGCCCACACCGAGACATCCTGACGCACCAGCTTGCTGAACGCGTATGCAAGCGCATCTACTTGGTCATCGTGTTGACCAAGCGGGAATGAACCAAGCTCGTCCAGGAAGATCGCATTCCAGGGCGCTTTGAGCATGCCGATGCGGCCGATGTTGACCTGTGCGGCCACGGCGAAGGCGCGGCTGGCTTTGTCGCCCGTCATCCTCTCCGCGGCGATGGCATAGCCGACCAGGCCGCGAATGTAGCTTTCAGCCTGGTCGACACCGGCGCTGCCGGGATCCTGCGGCACGTAGATACGCGTGCCGTAACCATCAGCCTCAGCGATTGCCTTCACCGTGCGGTGCACTTCGTCAGGACGGCCACGAAACCGCTGTACATCGCTGATGATGTAGTCGACGCCCTGATCGCCGTTGACTGACACCAACTTGAGCCCAACCGACCAGTCGCCCTTGATGGAGGCAGCGAAGTCCCAGGCCCTTGCACGATCCCAAACTGTATGTTGCGCGATGAAGTCCAGAACCGGGATCCTGCCAGGCAGGAACATCGCCCCTTCAGGCGGACGCGGACGGCCCTGATAGAGCGCATACCAATCGCGCAGCCGGCCCGTCCGCTCCATCTCCGCATAAATGTCGAGCAACCGCCCGCCGTAGCCGTAATCGGCATCATCGTCCCATAACGGTTCGCCCTCCGTTCGCCCCAGCGCGTCCCCTATCTCCGCAATCGCAGGCAGCCGCAGAATGCGCCATTCCGAGCTCTGCAAGCGCTGCAGGCGCCCTGCAAGATCATCTTCGTGGTAGGGCGTCATTATCACCGCCACTGCCCCGTGGGGCTTCAGACGCGTTAACAAGTCCGCACTGAACCAACCCCATAGCTGCTCGCGCTGCGTTGCGCTTTCCGCATCGTCACGGCCGCGAATCGGATCATCCAGAATCACCAAATCAGCGCGAAAGCCGGTGATCGCGCCGCCTACACCGACCGCTCGATACCGGCCGCCGTTCGTCGTCTCCCAGTTCACCCGGCTCTCACTGAGCAGCCCGTAGCCCAACAGCCCCGCATTGTCCCGCACATACCGCTGCACATACGTCGAGTTGGTCTCCGCCAGCTCCGCCGTGTGGCTCGCACCGATGATGTTGGCATTCGCCCGATCAGCAAAGAACCAAGCAGGCAAAAGCCGACTTGCATACGTCGTCTTCGCGCTGCCCGGCGGTGCCAGGATTATCAGCCGCCTCACTTCGCCGCGTGCAACAGCCTCCAGCTCCGCACACATCCGCCGGTGATGCCGCGCAGGCTTTTGACCAAACGGCTGCAACGCTTCGGTCGCGAACGCTAAAAAGTTCTCGCAGCAGAATTGCCGCCATTGTTGCTGGCGAATATGCAGCAGCCGGCGCTGAAGCGTGAGATCGTCCGTTGCACCCATCACGGCCTCCTATTCCTGCAGGCGAACGGTACAGCAAGTTTGATCAGTACGGACGAACCAGATGCTTTGTCGCGCTACGGTCGTCAATGTACGGTCGATTCATCCTCATGCTGCATCGCACGGATCTGGTACATCTTGGCCTCGATCGCCGCGGCCTCGGCTTCCAATTGCTCCTTATCCCATCGAGAGATATCGCTACGCACCGTCACGTCGCTGCTGCTCAGCCGCGCATGAACATACGGCGCAGCCGCCGTAGCCGCGAGCAATGCCCCGGCCAAGTCGCCCCCCTCCAATCGCTTGGCCATGATCAACCTCATGACTGCCAACGGGCTGAGTGCCTCGAGTTGCTCGGCAGTCAGAACAGCATCGAGCGCCGCCTGCTCCAAAGCCTGGAGGCGCAGACGGATCGAGCGGGATTGTGCTCCTCGCTGGCGTCCGCCGCTCTTGGGATGGCCCTTTGGTCGGCCGGGGCGCCTACCGTGGTCAGTATGTCCGGTCACTTTCGGCCTCCCGTCGCAACGAACCCCTACCGTGGGCTGGTGGACTGAGAGTTTCAAACGAATTTCTAACTGGCGGTTTGAAACGTGTGGGGGTTGTAGGGGTTGTAGGGGTTGTTAGCATCCTGGCGCGCGGATTTCGCAGCTATAACGTATTACTAACTGCTAAAGTGGGTCGGCAAGATTGGCACGACCCCCACAACCCACACGACCCCTACACCGCGACCACGTCCCAGGCTGGGCGGGTCTTGGTGCCCTCTCGAACCAACTTCCGGTTTCCGGCGACAGTGTCGCGATGGTCGCGCAGCCAGTTGCCGAGTTTGACAGCGTCGAGATTGCCGCGGCGATCTCTGGCGATTGGCTGCAATGCGGCGAGTAGATCGGGCCGCATCAGATCGCTGATCTGGTCGCGTTCCTGTGCTGCCACGAGCAGTTCGGCGGCGGTGAAGGACGTGAGATTGCCTTCCCCTCTAGGCCACGCCTCGAGCAGCGCGGCGACATGCTCTTTGCCGGGAATGTCGGCGCGAGCGCTAGCGATGGTATCGACAGGATCAGCACAGCCGGCCCACACGAGGGCGCTGCGTACCAGATCGGACCATTCCTCGAACCCGGCGAACGGGGTCAGCTTGTTGGGTGAGCCAGCCAGCAGGTAGGCCAGTGGGATGGTGAGGCAGTCGGCGATATACCTGCCACGATCGCTCAGAATCATCTTATGGGGCGAGGTGGCGAAGGTGCGCAGCTCAGGGCGTTCGGTGTTGGCGTCCAGGCGTGACACGATCGCGCGACGCGGCATGTCGCCGAGGAAGCGGATGTTGTTGCCAGTGGAGTAGGTCGAGAACATGTTGGCGACGTCGGGGGTGTCGCTGGTGGCGAGCCGGCGCGGCATGATCCTGGGCTGGGTAATCAATTGACACAGGAAATCGCCCTCCAGTGCGCCGTTGACGTTATCGATTGAGAATATGGCGAGGGGGCGCAGGACGAGGCCCACGAGGCGCTTTTCGGTTTCCGCTTCATCACGGCCGGCGGCGATCACCGGCATGGCGTCGCCATTGGCGGTGTAGCCGACCAGATCCCATAGATAGCTTTTGCCGGTACCGGCAAGTGGGGCGCTGGCGGCGTGCATCGGCACTCGTTCCAGGGCGCCGCGGACGATCGGGGTGATGAAACCGGACAGCGCGACTGCAAGGCTAGCCTCATCAACGAACGGGAAACCGGCCAGCAGCCCGCGTAATCGCATGACGGACCGTTCGGCATCGGTCTGGGTGGGCTGGTGGTTGAAGTCCGGCATTGCGGGGGGGTTGTGCAGGATCAACCCGGTGACGGGATCGAAGCCGGGCATGTTCAAGATCGAGCCGTCGGACCGCATGGTGGGTGTGTTGATGATGCTGGCGACATCGGAGAACGGCCAGAAGCCGACACGATGCAGGATCAATTCGGCTACTTCGTGCGGCGGCGCCACCTTGACCAACCTCTTGGTGCGGACATCCCATTTCACCCAGTCAGCCGCATGACACATCATCTGGCGCAGGATCGGCCGGGTGATTGCGAGCAATCCAGGCGCGTGCGTGGTGCGCCTATCACTGGCCGCCACTTCCAAGTCGATCGGGCGCACCAGGGCGTTCATGCGCCGGTAGACGGACAGCCCGGCGGCGAGCAGGGCGCGTTCGCCTGCCACGGCATTGGCGACGAACTCGCTGGCGATGACCTGGATCTGCGGCACCGGCGTTGCAGGTTGGTCGTGTGGTCTGTCGGGGTCGGTATCGGGCGGTGGATCGTCCCACTCGGGTTCCGGCTCGTCACTGGGTCGTTTCCACCCCGTTGCCCTGGCCAGCATAAAAAGGGTGCCGGCGCTGATGCGGGTCGGTGGCGAACGGTGGAAGTGGTTCCATCGTTCCTCGCAGGCGCCAGGCCTAAACTTCGCAGACTTCTGCGACCATAGGATCCAGGCCGCGAGCCCGTCGAGGCTGGCGCCGGTCGCGGCGTAGGTGATCAGCCCGATCTTGATCCAGTGGGCCCAGTGCTCATCGGCGTTGGGCAATGCGGCGAGTGCGCTCTGGACGAGGTGCAGCGGCGCCTGTGGTGTGCCCTGGGACACCACAGGCGAGCCGTTCTGCCGGAGGGCAGCGATACGGGCTTCTCGCGAGCCGACAGCTTCGGCAGCCAGTTCCAGCGTCGCCACAGCCTCGGAGAGGTGCACTTCGGCAATTTCGTTGAGCGCGACAATGTTGGCGAGCCTCGGTTCGCTCTTCAGGTGCCAGCTGCCAGGCCAACGCAACGGGTGAACCGAGGTCGTCGCGGTCGGATCGGCATTGACCAGGACAGACGCCAACCGTCGTGCCAATTTCAGTTCCGCGTGCTCCGCCTCATTGCACGTCGGTTCCGACAACCTCCAATGCAGATGCAGCTTCGGAAACAATTCGCCGGTGACGGGATCGACCCATTCGCCGCCCGAGGCGACCACGGCGGTTGCAGGGCCCAATAGCGCCTCGAGCCGCGCTCTGGCCCACGCGGTGTCGCCCGCGTCCAGCTCGACGCTGATCACGAGGCCATTGGCCAGATCGGCCTCAGTCGCGCGGTTGGCAGTGTGGAAGGTGGCGATCGGCGGGGCGAACACCAGTGAGCTGGTGGCGTTGGCGGCGAACCTCGCTGCCTCGACGGCGGCGGCGATGATCTCCTGCAGGCCGGCGCCATTGACCGGCACGCCGACGATGTAGGGAGGCGGAGTGCCACGGTCGGTCTGATCGAAGGCGCGCAAGGAGACGAAGCTGCCTGCGCCGGCGTACCGGAACAGCGCATGGACGAAGACGCGGATCGCATTGGCGTCGGGCTCGCGGTTCATTGCCGGGATCCCGGACCCCGCCTCTGCACGGGCCATGCGGGATCGAGTGGAGGTGGCTCCGCCGAAGCGGGCTTATCGCGAGCGTGGCGGATGCCGTCGCCGCCAGCGCTGCCCGTGCAGTCGTGTTGCTGCGAGACGCACTGGATCGCGTTCGTCGGCCTTCCCAGAGTCCCGCGGAGGTTTTTTGGCACCGCTAGTCGACCTCTTTCGGAAATCGCTCTCATGCGCACCCCGCCTTAGTCGAATAATTCGGGATGTTGGCGCACACGCAGCGTCACGGGAGGCCCTGAATGATCGTTCCGCCAAACGACCCAGCTGAATGCCCAGCGAGGTTGCCCCGCGCTATCTGGAATCCATCTCGCTCGCCAATTACAACCCAGTACGAAGGTGGCGTGGTTCAGCACCTCAACGCGACCGCTGGTCATCAACGCGTCATTGCGTAGCAACAGAACAAGAGCTCGGGTTGCCCCGCAGTCGATGAGATCTAAGCCCCGAGCAATGAACTCATCTAACAATCGAAATGGGGGATTTGTGCAAATGGCGCCGAAGCAATCGGTCAGCGGAGGAGTAGCGCGAAGAAAATCGATCCGATCGCCGCGGGAAACGTCGCTGGCAATTACTTTGCGCCCCGCGTTCCGAATTGCGTTTGCCAATCGTCCGTCGCCACAGGCGCATTCCCAGACAATCCCTTGAGGAAGAATTGGTAGAACATGCGCGACAAGCGGGTTGATGAGCGATTCCGGAGTTGGCCAGAAGTCGAGCCCGTGAAGCTTCGATTGGGGTCGCAGTGCGGCATCTTTGCGATAATCGCGCCCTCGGCTGATCTGGAATGGCGACACGAGAGGTGTGCTCCATTGGCTGTGGCCGGCTTGAGTGTGAAGGGCGCGGAACCCCCGCCCGAGTTGTTGGAAACAGTGTTAGATCGGCCCCGCTGAGGCGTAGCTGCTCGTCATCACAAGCAGCTTTCGGTCTCGTCACGCTAGCGGCAGTCCGTCTTTCCATCTGGCGGCGCCAGTCCGCTGCTGCCTCTCGGCTGACTAATCGACGCGCACCAACTTGCATGTAGGCGGGCCCCTCGCCGCGCCGCCAGAGGAGATACAAGTATGCCCTCGATATTCCATGGCGCGAACAAAAATTCTCGACGGAGTATGAATCGCGATTGCTACTGTCACTCATGGCTACTTCCGAACTATCGGAGATACACATGTCCTGCAGTGGGCAGTCATGCACGATGGATAGTTGCCAGGTGGCAACGACACCCTCGACTTTTAATCTATTCCGTGGGCGCCGATCGGTGTGGTGAGGGTATCGCCGCCGCTTTGGTCTTTCCGAGTGCTTCGAGGCGGTTCGTTATGCCCGCCGCGGTCACATCCGAGAAGCCCATCAATTTCGTAGCCTCAGTCGCAAATCTCACGGCTACCGAGTTTTCGGTGATACCCGTCGTTCGACCCAATGCGTCCAGACGGTTCTTTGCGATACAATGGGCAAGTATTGCAGCGTCCTCCCAGACCGGGCGTACCGGGCCTGGCTCGGCGCAAAAAGGATCGAAGACTGGCAACGCTTTCTTTAGCGAGGCGCGCAGCTCGTGAAGTACATTATAGCCCGCTGACGAAAGAACTGGGCCCTCCGGTAATTCGAAACCGAGTTCAAACGGTTCTAACCAAGTGTCAACGCTTTTGAGCAAAGTCTTTATGGCTTGAACTGCTGGCGCGTTCCGTCGAGCAACCGCGTGAGGTGCATTGCCGTGGCCGCGATGGTGCATCAGCAGTTCAGCATCCTCCTGGCACGCGGCCACATCAGGATATGGCCCGCGCTTCGCAGCGTGGTGCCAGATTTCCGCGATACGATGAGCAGTAATCTCTTCGGCGCTTGGTTCGGCGAGTTGATACCGCGGCCGGCGTGCCATGGGGGCCTCGATCAGCCCAACAACGTCGCCACCTGCTGCTCGGACTTGATGCCAAATCGTGGTGCTGCAGCCCTGATCGCATTAGCGATATAGCTCGGCGCCAAGTGGCCGTAATGCCGCTCAACCATACGAGTGTCGGCGTGGCCCAAGTTTCGAGCCACTACCAGCAACGGAGCGCCGTTCATGATGGTAATGCTCGCGTAGGTGTGCCGAAGCACATGAAAATTCGCCGGTGGATTGATGGACGCACGGTCGCAGGTATCTTTCATCGGCCGCGTCTGATGTGACTTTAGCCAACGGCCGCCGTTGTTCTTGAGCAGCAGTCGAACGCCCGGCGAGTGCCCGGCCGCCAGCCCGCGGAAGAGGTCGATGCCCTCCTCGGTGAGAACGACATGGCGACCTTTGCCGCTCTTACCGGTGCGGACGTGCAGCGTGCCGCTGTCGGGATCGAAGTCTGCTGCCGTCAGGGCAGCGAGCTCGCCGAATCTGCATCCGGTTTGAATCGCGGCTTCCACCAACTTTGCGAAGTCCGGTTGGGACGCATCGACCAGTCGGCGACACTCATCGATTGTCAAGTGGCGTGCTCGGGCCGCGTCCGCTTGCTTGAATGGCTTGACCGGCCGCCAGGCCTCGTCTGAAAGAACCTTCCGTTCGTGCCAAGCGTGATTGAGCGCGGCCTTCAAGATCGTGAGCGTCCGGTTAGCCGTTGCACGGCGCCGCCGTTGCGCTTCGTCAGGTTCATGAACATTCGGTACCTGATAGCGCTGTGACGTACCCTTTTTTGTCCTGAGGCGGGGCGCCTCCTTAACAAGCGCGTGATGCCATTGCCGGAGCCGATAGCTGGTCAAATTCATGCAAGCGACATCGCCGAGCTCTGGGACAATCAGCGCCTGAACGCGCCAGCGAGCATCCCGTGCCGTCCGCCGATTCTGCTCCAGCCACTCGATGTAGTCGTTGATGGCATGGCGAACCGTATAGGGACCGGCGTCTGACGGCAGTCCGGCGGCAATGCGCTCAGCCTCAACGAACGCCGCACGGGCTCTGGCCTGTGCTTGTGCGAACGACAGGATTGTTTCGCCGTCCGCGTCGATCGTGTCGTCGGCGGCGCCTAAGGTTCGGACCGCGTAGGATTGTCCCCCGATGTAGCGGCGCATTACCCACTTGCCACTCGTCTTACCCTTCCGATAACCGAGATGAAGGCCCTCATCGATCGCCCGGTAATAGGGTTTTCCCGCGGGCTTCAGGGCGGCCCTCGCCGTCCGCGTTTCCAGCCTTGCGTCCCTTAGCGTCCTCGCCACTCGGATCGGCCTTTGTCCAATACATGGCCAATATACGTGGATGGACGACCTTGATCCAGCGTGGTCAGCGGTGCATAGCATATAACGATTTCAATTGACTAAATGGAGGCTGGTGGACGGTGATGGACCGATTAGCGTTTCTCTCACGGCGGCAACACGGGTTCGAATCCCGTAGGGGACGCCAAAGCGCTCAAACACGCACTGACGGATAGCGCCTGCTGCGACGGTCAGGCAGCCTGGTCTGCTTTGATGAGTTGGTTTTGCCGTGAGATCCCCAGGCCGCGCCAAGGTTCCCCGCGCCGTCGCCGGCGCAAGGCCACCACACCAATTGCCGCGCCGGCAAGCAGCGTGACAGTCGCTGGCTCAGGGACCGCAACTCCCGAACCCGCAATGGCGAAATGGGCTCGAACAACGGTCTCGAGGGGTACAGCCGTATCGAGTGAAAGATCGGCAACGACGTCGAACACACTGTCGATCAGAAACTGATTGCCCTCCGGTTCAATGGATGCCGTGCCAGTCGATGGCGCACTGGAATCGAGCGATATGCTCAGCGTGTGACCTAGAACCGGACCCTGCAGGTCGATTGCCAACAATGCGATGGACCAGCTTCCAGTCTCGGTGGAGAATGTGCGTCCTTCGATCTCCATTTCGACCGTGCCGCTAAGAGACAGCGGCCCAATCGGTTGATGCGAGAGATCGGTCAATTCGCCGGTCAATGTAGCATTAACAACAATGTCCTGCCCTGAGGCATTGAACGCTGGAGGCGCCGGCGGCGATGGCACCACGCTGGTAAAGGTCAAGGCGCCCGGCGCCGCACAAACTCCGGCGGCCGAAAAACAGTTCCCAGCGCCACTGGCACCAAATGCCACGCCAAGAAGCGGCAATGTCGGGCTTCCGGAAACGACGGCGGCTCTGGCAGTGGTGAAGGCCAGCCCGCTGACGAGCGCGCCGATGGCCAGTCGAAGTGCAAACATGATCGCCTCGGTCTGTGTAACATCAGCAGTAACACGGTGCCGGCGATTTAGTGAAATCGGCAGGTGATTCCGGTTCAAGGAGCAAACGTCGATCAATCGCCGAGAGCGTGTGAAACACGCCGATGCGTGTCGTGAACTACTACTGTATTACTTCTATGGCAGAAATCTACCGGAATGTTGGGATTCCGGGAGCAGTTATGCATTTTTATGATTGGTGAACGATCGGTGTAACGAGTAAAATTACCGGTGCTCATCAATAGGGCCAATCGCGTTGGCTGCTTCGGTGACTGCCGCCAATCGGAGACAGGGCTAATTGCTGCATCAGTTTGATGGTTCATCGGCCGTGGAGCACGCCCCTGTGCGCAGCCGGATACTGCTAGCCGACGACCATGAGCTCATACTCGACATGCTGCGCAGATTGTTGGAACCGGAGTTCGACGTTGTCGGCGCGGCGTCGGACGGTAGCCGCGCTCTTGAATTGGCGCATGAACTCAGTCCTGACGTTGTCCTCTTGGACATGATCATGCCTGGTCTAAGCGGATTAGACGTGGGCAAGGCGCTGCACTCCGGTGGGAGTGCGACAAAACTGATTTTTCTGACCATGGAAACTGATCCGGCGATCGCGATGGAAGCATTCGACGCCGGAGCGTCGGCGTACATGTCGAAGGCCAGCCCGGCTGCCGAGTTGCAGCGGGTCATACGGCTTATCACTGCCGGTGGCCGGTACCTCGCGCCGACAATCGCCGGTGGCGACATCGACGCGCTGGCGGCGACGCAGTCGGCGGACCCGAAGCATCAACTCTCCCCTCGCGAATTGGAGGTGCTGAAGCTTTTGCTCGCTGGCATGCCAATGAAAGGAGTCGCGCGCAATCTTGGCATCGCACCGCGCACAGTGGCGTTCCACAAATACCGGGCCATGGATCAGCTGGGTCTGCGCAATAATTCGGAGCTCATCGATTTTGCGATCCGCCATCGTCTGCTCGGCGCGACAGGTGAGGCGTCTGCTTGTCATTGACCGGATCGATTGGCCTGTGTGAGGAATCCGGTCCAATAGGCTCACATCTGCTATGCAGCCGGCCAACCGCGTTGCTCGGCTGCGCCGAGCACTTCATGTGGACAGTGCAACCGCGACGTCCACCTATGGCCGTATGCGTTGCAGAAACATGGTTCCGGCCGATGTGCACTCGAACAATATACTGCGGCGATCGCTCGGATTGGTGCGGCGTTCAATAAGCCCTTCGTCCACAAGATGATCCAGCATACGGCTTACTGCCGGCTTTGCCGCACCGAACTTGGCGGCCATCCACCTGACTGTATGTTCCTCATCGGGCAGATAGCAGGTCAGTAGCATGGCGAGCTGCCGGATGGTCAGTGGATGATCGTCTTGTTCGATGAAGCGCGTGAGGATGCGGTAAAATCCTAGAAGGTCCATATCAACGGCCTGAATTTCGGTCATCATGCAGCATGCCAATTGCCAGGATGCGAGCAGTTCCGCATGCATCGGACGACGCCCAGCGCGTCGGTACGCGACATTAACCACATCCGCGAGCCGTTAACGACCTGTTAACACTTACAGTAGTTCGCGGGGTTAACGAACGCTAATAATATAGCAGAACGCAACAGTTGAGCTTGCTCGGGCATTACATACGCCTGTCCGAATATCCTGGTTGTGATTCGCCATTGAGCATTACGAGGGCCCGGAACGGTGTCGACACTTCTTGCGAATCCGAACATCAAAGTTGACGGTGACTTCTCGGACTGGGTGTCATCGGAGCGCATCGATAACCCTGGGAACAGCGTGCCGGGTTACGAACTGTTCGGCACGGTGCAGAACGACACTTATTACATCGGAGTCGGAGGCACGCTCGCAACGGATCCCGCTATAGGCGCTGGCACCACGATCTGGCTCAATACCGACCAGAACCCTGCCACTGGTTACAGCCCGTTCGACAGTGTCGGTGCGGATTACAATATCACATTTGTCGGTGGCTCGTACCTATCTATACACCGGTGCGGCCGCGCAGAACCTGGTCAGTTCAACGCCGCTCACCACCTCACTGTCAGCGGATAGCAGAAGCCTTGAAATTGCCGTTCCACGTAGCCTGCTGACGCCGGCCGGCGGGTCGGCGCCAGCCAGCATCAATATCGATGGCCAGATTGATACCGGGACTGGTTCGGCGGTCTATCTGCCAAGCGACTACAACAATCCCGAGTACACGATCACCGACCCGGCGACGTTGTCGGCGCAGAGCAATTCCCACAAGGTTGCCATCGTCTACTCGGACACCAGCGCCAAGCTCTATTTCAGCCAGACCGCCTACTCAGATCTGTTCATGGCAGCGCAGAACCAGGCGCGGATGGCCGGGGTTTCCTACGACGTCATCGACGAATCGCAACTGACGGACATCAACAACCTTACAGGCTACGCGGCGCTGATCTTTCCATCGATGTCTGACGTGAACACGGCGCAGTTGCCGGCGATCATGTCGACGCTGACCAGCGCGGTCTACAACTATCATATCGGAATCATCACAGCCGGCGATTTCCTCACAAATGATCAGAACGGGGCACCGCTCCCCGGCAACCCCTACGCCAATATGGAATCGCTGGTCGGCCTTGCCCGCTACACCGGCGGGAACAGCAGCGACGTCACGGCGACGGTCAATGACGCCAGCAACCCGATCATGCAGAGCTACACGGCTGGCCAAACTATCCACTCCTATACCAACGAAGGCTATGCCGCCTACCAGGGTGTCAACACGTCGACCGACGTACTCAGTCAACCAGAATGTCACCGGTGTCGGCACATTGCCGGGCGTCACCGAGACGGCGACCGGTGGAACCAATGTGCATTTTGCGACGACGGATCTCGAAGGTGACAGCAACCTGCTGTCGAATGCGATCCAGAACGTCGTCCTCGGCACAAACCCAGGGGTTACGCTGCACATATCGCGCGAGGCCGGCATCATCGCCGCCCGTATGGACATGGACCAGTCACAATATCCTGCTGACGTGTCGCCAGCGGCAGGCGGGGCAGGGATCTACGATACGCTGATACCGATCCTGCAGCAGTGGCACCAGCAGTACAACTTCGTCGGATCGTATTTCATCAACGTCGGCGACAATCCAAGTGGCTCGGCTGCGTCAACGACGGACTGGAGCAAGAACCTGCCGTACTACCAGGCAATCCTGGCGACAGGCGGCGAGATCGGCAACCACTCGTATACTCACCTGATCAACCCGCCGACCGAGACCTTCACGGCAATGACCGTCGGCGACACGCCTGCTGGTTCGATTCAGATCAAACTGAATTCAGTGCCGTCGTTCGCCGGTGTCACAGTCGGCATGATCGTCTCGGGAGCCGGCCTTGGCGCGAGCGCAGGCGAATCAACCGCCATTACGCAGGTGACGGCTGTCGACGGCGATACCATCACAATCAGTTACGTGTCCGACGGTTACGGGGCCGCGAACGACGGCACCCTCGCCGACATCCCGGCCGGCAGCAAACTGACCTTCTCCATCCCGGCGGAAAACATCAACTTCCTGCAGACCGGTACAGGAACCGTTCCAAGCGGCGACGGGAACCCTTTCACTTACGATTACGAATTCAACCAGTCGAAAATAATCGAACAGCAGCAGCTTGGCACCACGATCTATGGAGCAGCTATTCCGGGCGCCAACGAAACATACGCAAGCGACAAGTACGTCCTGTCCTTCTATCAGTCTGCCGCATCCACGGGGACGGCATCTGGCTATACCGGCTACCTCACCGGCGGCTGGACTGGTATCGGTTCGGGTTATCCAAGCGCGTTCGGCTACATGAGCCCGTCCGACACGGGCTCGGTCTACCTGGCACCGAACATGACGTTCGACTTCACGGAGATCCAGTATGAAGGAAAGTCCATTGCGCAGGCGGAGGCTGACTGGGCAGCGCAATTGAATGCCTTGTCGGCGAATTCTGCCGGCACGCCTGTCATTGTCTGGCCGATTCACGACTACGGCGCCGCGGCCTGGAACACCACGACCGACACCGGCACGGGCTCACCCTACACCACCCAGCTGTACACTGACTTCATCGCCCAGGCCGCTGCAAAAAACTATGAGTTTGTCACACTCGAGGATCTGGCTGCCCGCATTGAGGCGCAGCAGAAGGCGAGCATCAACTACACTGTTGCCGGCAGCACGATCACCGCGACGGTCACGCCGGATCCGACCGCGCCCAACCTGGGCGCAATGGCGCTCGATGTGATCAATGGCGGGACGAACGTCATTGAGAACGTCACCAATTGGTATGCCTACAGCGCGTCGGAGCTGTTCCTACCGAGCAACGGCGGCAGTTTTACTGTCAACCTTGGTGCCACCCAAGACGATGTCACTCACATCGACGCGCTGCCGATGCGCGCGGATCTGCTGTCCGTGACTGGCGACGGCCTGAACCTCAGCTTCTCCATGACAGGCAGCGGCGATGTGCGGATCGATCTGGGCAACTATGGCAACATGGTGCCTGTTGTCACAGGCGCCACGATCGCCAGCATGGCAAATGGCCTACTCGATCTCGTCTTGACCGGATCGGGAATCGAGAACGTCACCCTGAACTGGGTGGGGCCGCCCGCTGAAACGGTGAGCACCGTTGCGTTCTCGGCCGACACCGGCGTCAGCGCCACGGACTTCATCACGCTGACGGCTGCACAGACAATCACCGGGACGCTCAGCGCGCCGCTCGCGGCTGGTGATGTGGTGAAGCTCTCGCTCGACAACGGTGCGACCTGGCAAACCGCAACGGCAGCCACCGGTGGCACAACGTTCTCGCTCAGCGGTGTTGCGCTGACCGGCAGTGGCAACCTGATTGCCGAGGTGCAGAACGCCGGCGGCACGCCGAGCACGCCACTCATGCAGCCCTATGTGCTGGATCAGGTGCCACCGGTCGCGCCGGGCGCGCCGGATCTGATCGCTGCCTCCGATGGTGGCGTGTCAAACAGCGACAATCTGACCAATGTCACAGCGCCGACGTTCATCGGCAGCGGCGCCGAGGCTGGCAGCTCAGTGACGCTGCTGGACGGCGCCATAGCAATTGGCACTGGCGTCGCCGCAGCCGACGGGACCTGGTCGGTCACCGCCACCACCGTGCTGTCGGATGGTGTGCACAGCGTCAGCGTGACCGATACCGATCTGGCCGGCAACGTGAGCCTGGCGTCCCCGTCACTTGCGCTCACTATCGACACCGTCGCGCCGGCGGTCCTTTCGATGCCGGACCTGGCTACGCTGAGCGACAGCGGCAAGTCGTCCATCGACAACATCACCAATATCGCCATACCGAACATCAAAGGCACGGCCTCGGCCTCGACCACAGTCGGTACTGTATGACGGGACCACGCTGATCGGCAGTGGGGTTTCAACGGCGGCGGGAGCATGGACGATAACAGCATCGAAGCTGTCGGATGGCGCGCACAGCATCAACGCCAAGACTGCCGATGCAGCTGGTAATTACAGTGTTGCCTCGCCTGCGCTGGCGGTGACGATCGACACGATGGCCACAGTGCCGTCGACGCCTGACATGACGGCGGCCACAGACCTGGGCACATCCAACACGGACAACATCACCAGTGACACGACGCCGGCGTTCTCCGGGACCTCGGAGGCCGGCTCGACTGTGACAATGTATGATGGCGCGACAAAGGTGGGGACTGGCGTGGCCGGGGTCGACGGCGCGTGGACAATCACCACGTCCAGCCTGGCAAGCGGCACGCACAGCATTACTGCCAGGGAAACAGATGTCGCGGGGAATGTCAGTGTTGCATCCGCGCCGCTGGCCGTGGTCATTGACAAGATCGTTGCCACGCCCTCGCGGCCGGTTCTCGCCACAAGTTCCGATAGCGGTGTGTCCAACACCGACCATCTCACCAACGTCAGGACACCAACTTTCACTGGGACTGCCGAAGCGGGCAGTGTGGTCACGCTGTTCGATGGCTCGACCGCAATAGCGACCGCCACTGCCAGTGCGTCTGGAGCCTGGAGCATTGTGTCTACGCCGCTGGCCGACGGCATCCATAACATCACGGACAAGGCGGTCGATGCTGCCGGCAATTCAAGTACTGCCTCGCCCGTTCTCGCGGTGACGACTGATACGCAACATCCGGTCGCGCCCAGCTTCACCGGGGGGACCGTCATATCGCTGTTGGGCAAGGGCGAGGCGGGCGACACGGTGACCGTGTCAGACGGAAGCAACAAGCTCGGCACGGCCACGGTCGGTGGCTTGGGGAACTGGAACATGCTGTTCATCCGGGGCACCGCGCCGAGGGTGCTCACTGCGGTCGAGACAGATCGAGCCGGCAACGTAAGTTCCACCTCGCAGAACCAGGTCGTGATGGGAACCAGTGCGGCGGACAAATTTGTCTCTGTTGGCAGCAATAGCTTCTTCATCGGTGGCGCCGGTGCTGACTCTTACTTGTTCGGCTCCTTGCTCGGTCAGGACATCATCGCAGACTTCGTGGCGGCCGGTACGGCACACGACGTGATCAACTTCCACGGCAATGCCGTGCTCAACAGCTTTGGAAGTGTACTCAGTCATATCACAACGGTGGGTTCAAGCGCGGTGATCAGTCTCGACAATAACAACAGCATCACCCTCAACAACGTCAGTAAACTTGCATTGACCGCAGCGGACTTCACGTTCGCCTAGTCGGTTCGACCGCGGTCTCTCTAAGTACGAAAGTAACAGTCCATGTGCGGAATCGTCGGGGTTATCAGTTCCAGGCAAGCGGCGCCGCTCATTCTCGGCTCGCTCAATCGTTTGGCATACCGAGGCTATGACAGCGCCGGTATTGCCACGCTGATCGACGGTCATATTGAGCGCCGCCGGGCCGAGGGCAAACTTAACAACCTGGCCAGCATGTTGGCGCAATCGCCGCTGCATGGAACAACGGGCATTGGTCACACGCGTTGGGCGACGCATGGCGCTCCGACAGAACGAAACGCCCACCCGCACAGCACCTCACGGGTGTCCGTCGTGCACAACGGCATCATCGAGAACCATGTCGAACTTCGAGCCGAACTGGAGGCTGCGGGTCAGACGTTTTCTACCGAAACCGATACCGAGACAGTGGCACAACTGATCGATCTGAACCTGCAGCACGGCATGAAGCCCATTGAGGCGGTGGACGCGGCGCTGCATCGTCTACAGGGCGCCTATGCTCTCGCGATAATCTTTTCCGGTTATCCGGACTTTATCATTGGTGCACAGCACGGAGCGCCGCTCGCGGTGGGTTTTGGCGACGACGAGATGTTCGTAGGCTCTGATGGCCTGGCTCTGGCGCCGCTGACGCAGCGGATCGCCTATCTGTCAGACGGTGACTCAATCGCGGTGGATCGGCATGGCGCGCACTTTTTCGACAGCGACGGCCATCCGGTGAACCGTGAGGTGAAGCTGTCACGGCTAACCGCCTCGGCCACCGAGAAGGGTCATTATCGCCATTACATGGAAAAGGAGCTGAACGAACACCCGGCGGTCATTGGCAACACGCTGCGCGGCCTTATAGACCCGATATCCCGCAGTGTTGCGTTGCCGGCTCTGCCGTTTGACTTCGCTCGCCTGCCACGGATCACCATCAGCGCCTGCGGCAGTGCGTTCTATGCGGGGATGGTGGGGCGTTGGTGGTTTGAATTGTTGGCCCGCATCCAGACCGACGCGGATATCGCGAGTGAGTTCCGCTACCGCGCGCCACCCATGTCGAAGGACGGTATGGGCTTGTTGGTGAGCCAGTCCGGCGAGACTGCCGATACGCTGGCAGCCCTGCACTACATGCGCGAACAGAACCAGCACTTGCTCTCCATCGTAAATGTGCCCGAGAGCAGCATGGCACGGGTCTCCGACGTGGTTCTGGAGACGGTAGCGGGCCCGGAAATGAGTGTTGCCAGCACCAAGGCGTTCACTGCACAGCTTTCGGTGCTGGCCTGCCTGGCAATAGTTGCCGGTCGTGCTCGCGAGACCCTCAGCAGGGACCGGGAGCAGGAGCTCATGGCGTCCCTGCTTGCGGTGCCGGGCCAAGCTGAGGATGTCCTGGATAAAAGCGACACGATAAGGACTCTGGCGCACCGCATCGTCGATGCGCGCGATGTCCTGTTTCTTGGCCGTGGCGGCTGCTTCCCGATCGCACTGGAAGGTGCGCTCAAGCTGAAGGAAATCAGCTACATCCATGCCGAGGGATATGCGGCCGGCGAGATGAAGCATGGTCCGATTGCATTGATCGACCGGAAGGTTCCGGTGATTGCCATCGCACCATCGGGACCACTGTTTGAAAAGACAGCATCCAATTTGCAGGAAGCTGCGGCACGTGGTGGCCAGATCGTAGTTTTCAGCGACGAAGCTGGAGCAATGAAACTGCAAGGCATTGCGGCGGAGTTGATCGTGCTACCGACAGTTGACCCCTTCGTAGCGCCTATCGTGCACGCAATTGCGGTGCAGTTGCTCGCTTATCACGTCGCGGTGCTCAAGGGTACCGACGTGGACCAGCCTCGCAATCTCGCCAAGTCGGTAACGGTCGAATAGCCGCGGCAAGGCATTCTTTCAGGGGTTATGAACGTGTTTCGCCGACATTCAATACCGAAGTCAACTGCTTATGCAGATCAACAGGCGGGGTCCATGTCACGCGCAACCGGCGCACGTGGCAGTGCATGGGGCTTCCGGCGATCGTTGATGACGTTTGTGCTGCTGTCATCGGCACCGCTGGGTATCGGCATCCTGGTAAGCCTGCCACCAGCACAACTGGCTGCCGGGCTAAAGTTGTTCACTGACATCCGTTCCGATCTCATCCCGGGATATGCCCATCGCTCGGAAGTTGCTCGGTTGCCGGGCAGCCAGGCGATGGAAACGCAGAACGCCCCTTCAAACTGGACTGCGCCCGCCGTCAGCCAGTTCAACGATCATGACGTGCTCGCCTACGGCGACCGGGTCAAGGTTACCTTTTACGAGAGCTTGGGCGTCTCTGTTGAAGGGCCGCCGGGTAGTGGCGATCATGCCATCGCGACGATATTCCCACGCATGGATCTCTCGGCCGAGTATTCGGTGGACGAAGGTGGTAACTTGATCCTTCCGAAACTCGGGCAATTCAAGGCCGTCAGTGAACCGGTGACCGCCGTGCAGGCGGCTCTGTCAGCGGCCTTCCGGCGCGCTATCGGCCGATCGGCTGATGTGCAGGTTGCAATCCTCGACCGCCAGCCCGTTTATGTCCTCGGCGTAGTGCGCAACGTCGGCGCATTCAAGCATGTGCCGGGTATGACCTTGCTGCAGGCACTGGCCGACGCCGGCGGCATCAACGCTGTCAACACCGACACCTCCAAGGCGATCGAAGGCATCCGTGAAACGCAGCGTCTACACCAGACGGCAGCGAAACTGGATCACTTGCTGATCAATCAAGCGAGGATTGTGGCGCTTAAGGAGAATTCCGGCTCGCTTGCGTTACCAGCGAGCATCAAGACCCGTCTGGCCGGCACGGCGCCGGCAGAAGGGTTGAAGGCAGCAGTAGACGGGGCGCAAACGGCACTGACGGTCGAACGTGCGCGGTATGAACAGCAGCGCTCCCTGGCCGAACGTCAGGTGCGTATCGCACATGTGGAACTCGAGGCGCAGAACGCACGCGCTGATCAGATCAGCGCACTATTGGCCAAGAAGTCCGACAGATTACACGAGCTGGAGGGCATAGCGTCCAAGGGCAGCGTGCCACAATTCAAGCTGACCGACGTGGGCGCTGACGTCTCTGAGACGATTGCCCGGCGCGAGGACTTGCGGGTCGCTTTGGCGCAGTCCGAACGCCGTCTGGTGGAAGCAGAGATCGCGTTGGCCAAGATACAATTAGACTATGCGGCTGGCATCGAGCGGGAACTGTCCGTCGCCCAAGAAGAAATCGACGACTGCAGCCGGTCGATCGCAACCATGCAGGCGGTGACGCAGCTGCTGCGCGACAGCATTCCTGATCCTACCGATGGCTCTGTGGCCAACTCTCCAACATTCAGGATCACCCGCCGCATTGGCGATGCCGTCAGCACAATCCCGGCGACCGAGACGACACTGCTTTTGCCAGGCGATGTGGTGCGTATCGAGCTGCCAGGTCGCGTCGAACCAAAAGCGATAAACCCCGCGCGGGACGTTTCACACTGATAAGAAGAACGGAGACACTCATGGATTCGATTGCAGCATTGTATGATAGGCCGCTCACCAACGCCTCGGAGACTGGATGCGGTGGCGTCGTGACCCAGGCGGTCATCATGGCCGGTGGCAAGGGGACGAGACTGCATCCCTACTCGGCGTTGTTCCCGAAGCCACTGATGCCACTGGGGGACATGCCGATCCTTGAATTGCTGCTACGGCGATTGAAGCGTGCAGGCATCACCGATGTGATCCTCGCGGTCAATCATCTTCGTCACCTCATCGAAGCCTATTGCGGCGACGGGTCCAACTTCGGCCTACGCATCAGCTATAGCGACGAAGAAAAGCCACTTGGCACCGCCGGCGCGCTCGGCAGCATGATCGATCAGCTTGACGAGAACTTCATCGTCTCGAACGGCGACCTGCTTACCAGCATGGATCTGGAGGCGATGGCGCAGCAGCATCTTGACATGCACGCCGACGCTTCGATCGGCGTGTTCGAACGGGAAAACAAGATTGACTTCGGCCTGATTGAATTTGATGCCGAAAAGCGTCTCTCCGCATACCGCGAGAAACCTAGCAGCCTGTATTACGTGAGCATGGGGATCTACGTCCTACGCCGAGAGGCGATGCGACCCTTCATCACGCATGGAGAATACCTCGACATGCCGACGTTGCTGATGCAGATGCGATCAGCAAAAGCTGATGTACGCTGCTATCACGACGAATGCATATGGCTTGACATCGGCCGGCCTGATGACTTCGCCACGGCACAGAACATGTTCGAGCACCACCGCGAACTGTTTCTGGGAGAGTAAGGCAGTGCGCCGAGCCGTTGTTACTGGCGCTGATGGCTTTTTGGGACGCCATCTTGTGCCCTTCCTTGAACAGAACGGTGTCGAAGTCACCGCCCTGACGCGTCGGCCATTGCCAGGGAAATCCCATATCGCCATGGGAGACGCACCCTGGCATCCGGCGAGGCTGGCCGAAGTCATCGCGGCGGTGGTGCCCGATGTTATCTTTCACCTCGCCGGCGGCGCTGGTGGATCCGGGGCCGATCTGGAGCGGTCAAACCTCGGCACGGCGATGTCCGTCATGCAGGCGATTCGTGAAGTGCAGGACCGGCCGCTGCTGGTCTGCTGCGGCAGCGCGGCCGAGTACGGAGCGGCCATAGTGGACGGTATTCCGATCACGGAGACTACCGTCTGCGATCCTGTCAGTGCATACGGCACCAGCAAGCTGGCGCAGACAAAAGCCACGTTGGATTTCTCCCTGGCGACAGGGACACCGGTCCTGATCGCCCGTATCTTCAACCCGATCGGTCCCGGAATGGCGCCTTACCTGGCGCTTGGCGATTTCGCCTCGCAGATCGCGGCGTCACGCGCCCAGGGTGTTCTGCAGACCGGCAATATCCATGTCTATCGCGACTTCATCGATGTGATATATGTGACAAAGGCGCTGTACAAGCTTGCGTCCAATCCGGCTGCCCGAGGCATCGTGAATGTCTGCAGCGGCGAGGCCACTCAATTGAGCCGGCTGGTTGATCTCCTGATTGGCTTGTCCGGCAAGAACATCGCCATCAAGCCTGTGGCCGAGCGAATTCGGCTTGCGGAGCCGTCGGTTGTCATCGGCAGTACGGCCCTGCTCGACAGGTTTGGCGCGGCAATGCCGCCAACCAACTATCAAGATGTGATGGCGCAGATCTGGGATGATGCCCTGACGCGCCAGGCTGCGGTGCAATGACCGCGATTGGCGCACTCAAACCGGAGCCGTCGCTCGCGCAGCTGACGAAGCAGTCGCCTGCTGCGGAGGTTCGTCACACAGCGATCCCACCGGAACGCTCGCTGGTGGAGATACTCTCGCTCACCGACGCACGCCGGTTTGTTCCAGAGGCGCTCGGGCTCCTTCTACTGATCGTACTTGCCCAGAGCTGGCTGCACTATGGTAGCGCTGGTGCGGGGAGCATGCCGCATCCGTTCTGGATTCCAGGTACTGGCCATGTCCGGCCAATACGGAATCATGGGTGGGCTGTTTGCCACCGTGGCGGCTACCGCCACTTACTTCGTCGGCGGTCTTCCCGACCAATCTGCCGCGCAGGACTTCTATGACTATACAGCCATCATTATGGCCCAACCCTGCGCGTGGTTCGGCACTGCCCTGGTGCTCGGCGGCTTGCGCACCTTGCACATACACCATCACGCCGACCTACAAGCCCGTTTTGAGCAGGTAAGCGTGATTGCGGAAGATCTGGCCAACGGACTTGAAAACTCGGTTGAGGAAGTAGAGCGCTTGGAGCAGCGCATCGCCACTGATCACAGCACGTTGACCGGATTGCTACACAGTCTTGCGAAGCTGGACCTGGCCGATCGTCAATCGCTTCTCAGCAGCATGGCCGATGCAATTCGACTTGGTGTCGGTGCTACCAGCTTTGCAGTTTACTTGAGTACCCCATGCGGGTTCGAACCGTGCATCGGCGTCGTGGATGGGGCCGTGGTCGGCACAGCGGCAATTCCATCACTGCCTCCAGAGTTGCGGCCTGACGGTATTCGTGAAGCCGCCGCCGCTCGGCCAGAACCGGCCAACACCGCAGATCACACATGCTTACCGCTCTCAGCACCGATTGCTAAAGGCAACGGCCAGCCAGACGGCCTTGTCGTCTGCTCGCGGCTGCATCCGTCACAGAAGCCGGCCATCGCTCAGCGCCGACTGAATGAAATCAGCCGCATCTTGGCGACGCTTCTGCCTGCTTGTCCGGCTCGAACCTCCCAGGCGCAATGAGATGGACGTCACACATCGGACCCTGGGCGCAAGCGCCGGCTGCTCCCGCCAAGAGTTGCCGAATATCAGTCAGGTTCTGCTCGTGGTGTTGCTCGTCTGCCTGCAGTTTGTGCTGTTCGTCGCGCTCGTGCGTGGAACCGTCGGCCTGCCGGCCTATCTCACACTCCATCTCGGGTTGTGCGTTGTTGCAGCGGCTGTCCGGCTCTGGTGCGGATTCCGCCAGGTCTGTCCGGCTGACGGCATCGCCGTTAGCCTGCAACTTTTCCTCTGGAGCGCTTTGGCTGGCCCGTTTGGTGCAGCCATCGTTGGCGCATTGCTGATACCACGGTCACTGTCGACCGAGGGCGCGCCGAAGCCTGGTTCCGCCGGGAGCGGAGAAAATACTTTGAGTCGCGTCGAACGACTACATAACGCGCTGCTCGACCAACGCTTACGCCTGGCCCAGGCATACGAAGTCCGTCCCATGCTGGATGTCATTATCGACGGAACCCAATCCGAAAAGTTCGATGCGCTGCGTCTCATTGGCAAGCACTACACTTCGTCCGCAGCGCCAGTATTGAAACGCGCCATTGAGGACAAAGATGCCTCTGTGCGGGTGCTCGCAGCCACGGTCATGGCCCAACTGCACAACTCGTTCGTCAAGCGGATCGGCGAACGTCAAGGGACTGCCAAGGCAGCACCCGAGGCGCCCGACGGCTGGAGCGCGCTCGCACAAGCACATCTGGACTACGCCCGCAGCGGTCTGCTCGAGGCGTCGCGGGTTGATAACGAACTCGATCAGGCACGCAGCTGCCTTTCGCGAGTTGGGTCACTCGGCCACCGTGACAGATTGCCGCAGGCACTGTGTGACCTGGTTTCCTTCGGTGCTCCCGACCGCATGGTGACGTCCCATGGTTGATGAAGCGGATGTGTGTCTGATCGTCGAGGGCGGTTATCCCTACATCCTGGGTGGGGTCGCTTCCTGGATGGATGCGTTCATGCGAGCCTCGCCTCAGCTCAAGTTCCACGTCATCAGCATCAGCATCGCCTCACAGGCGCGGGTAAAGAAGTATGAGATTGCGGACAACGTCGTCGGTATCACCGATGTCATCCTTGATGCGCCTCCCATGGGACGATCGCCGCGGTCGAGTGATAGTGGGCAGATCGATCTTGGCGTTGAGCTGCTGCAGTCGGTGCTCAGTGGCGAGGCCGCGGCAGACTTCGGCAAACTGATAGATCTCGTGCGGCAGACTGGCTTCGGCCAGTCAGCACTGCTTGATTCCAAGCGTTCCTGGTCGGCCATGGAGCGAGTTTATCATGCGCTGCTGCCTGATGGACCGCTGGTGGACTTCTTCTGGTCATGGCGCTTTCTCGCCCGCAGCGTTCTCTCGATCATCAACACGCCGCTACCGAAGGCGAGGGTGTTCCACGCGGTTTCCACGGGATACGCGGGACTGCTGGGTGCCTACGCCCAACACGTGACACGATGCCCCTATGTCGTGACCGAGCACGGCATTTATACCAACGAGCGGCGCATTGAATTGAGCGTTGCGGACTGGATCTACGAGTTTGGCGCGAGCGGTTTCAGCATCGAACATCGTACGCCCCAGTTGCGGGACGTCTGGCTACATGCCTTCACCGGCTTTTCTCGGATTGCCTATCTGCACGCCGATGCCCTCACAACGCAGTATCGTGCCAATCAACTGTATCAGCTCCAGGACGGAGCTCCCGAGCAGAAGCTGCGCATCATCCAGAATGGCATCGACGTCGATTTGTACGCCGGCGTCCAGAAGAGTGCCGAACCGCGCCCGCCCACGGTCCTGATGATCGGACGTATTGTGCCGATCAAGGACATCCGCACCTTCATCATGGCTGTTGGCCTGTTGCGGGAGATGATTCCGGATGTGGTCGCGATCCTGATCGGGCCCGAGGACGAGGATCCGGATTATGCCGCGGGTTGCCGCGCTTTGGTGACCCAGCTCGGTATCGAATTGTCGGTTCGGTTCCTTGGCCGCGTTCCGGACGTTAAAGAATACCTTGGAAGGGCTGACGTCATTGCATTGACCAGCCTGAGTGAAGCACAGCCGATCGCGCTGCTGGAGGCGGCGGCGACGGGTTTGCCCGCGGTCACGACTGATGTCGGATCGTGCCGCGAGATCATCGAGGGATTTTCTGGCGACACTGTGCATGGCCGTGGCGGATTTGTGGTCGAATTGTGCAATCCAAGAGCGACTGCCGAGGCACTTGCCGCGATCCTGCGAGACAACGAGACGCGCGCCGAGATGGGGCGCATCATGCAGTTGCGGATTCCCAACCTGTATCACAAGAACCGCATCAGGCGACTCTACGAGGACCTGTACCGGGATCTTACCATGGAATTGGCGCGGCGGACCGAGCCCGCTGTCGCCGGCACGGACGCCGTATGTAAACCCCGCCCTAAGAAATCGATGTCATCCTGGTGGTCGCGACGACCCCAGCCAAGGTTCGCGTGAAACGCCATGTCGGGCATTAATACAACCGTTGAACGAATGACGCGCCAGCGGTCGCTCAGCACGTTCGCCACGGCATATGTCTATGCAGCCCTGCTGGTCGCCGGCCCATGGATCTTCACCATGCTGGGCATCGTCGGCCTGAGTTCCACGGGATGCACCGCGAATTGCGATCAGCTTGCCCTGTTCCGCTCCGTTGTGATCTACAATTCGCTCTTCTCGCTGGTGGTTACCAGCCCGGTAGCCTTTTTTGCTGGCCGCTACGTCTCGGACCGGCTCTATGCCGGCCAGACAAACGCCGTATTCTTCGTTTTCTTGGCATCACTGACGCTGTTCTGCCTATGCGTGTTCACTGTGGCAGTTCCGTTCTATCTGTGGGCCGCAAGTCTCAATGATCCGACCCGTATAGCGGCCATCCAGAATGTGTTCCTTATCGGTGCGTCCTGGTTGCTCATCCCATTCCTCGGCGTTATCAAGGCCCATGGTGCCCTGCTCGTTGCTTTTGGCCTGAACGCACTGCTGATGATCGTGCTGGGGTTCACGGTTTCAGATCCCTCTGCCACGTTGCTGCTGGGCATCTTCAACGCCAGCTTTGCCATGACAGATGTCATCCTGGTTGCCACGCTGGTGCGCCGATTCGGCACTCGCATCGACCTCGAGTGGAACTTCCTGCGATTCTGGCGCCACAAGTGGGAGCTGCCGCTCGCCGGCCTCGCCTATGCTGTCGGGATTTGGGCCGACAAGGTTGTGATGTGGTATGGCGTGTCGTCGGGTGGCCTGCGGACAGCCGGGGTGTTGCGCACCATGCCCAGCTACGACACCGCGATGTTCTGGGCGCAGCTCGCATCGATCCCAGTGATCGCGGTCGCCTTCGTGCATGTCGAGACTCAGCTAGCGAAATTGTTCGGTAAGTTCTATGGCCGCTTCGATCAGCAGGCGAGCCTGCGCGAACTGACCAGCGTGATGCAGAACCTGCGCACGTGCGTTATCTCCAGCGTGGTGATGCTGTTCGTCGCCCTCGCAATCGTCGCAACGATGAGCATCCTGATTTCGTTCGTGTTCATGAGCGAGATGGGGCTGCGGCCAGCGTATATGAGCATCCTGCGCATCGCACTGTGGGCAATGGCGTTCCATACAAGCTCGATGTTCTGTTTCGTTTTTCTGCTCTACTTCGATCTTCGGCGGCCGGCGCTGCTGATCACCGCAACATATGCGTTGTTAAATCCAATCCTCACGCTGGCGCTGCTGCCGCTGGGCCAGGCGTTCTATGGCTACGGTGCCATGATCGCGGCCGCGACCTGCTTCCTTCTGGCCTTCAGCATCCTGCTCAGGGAACTGCCCTGGCTGCACTATCACGCCTTCATCACCAACAACACGTCGCTGTAAGGATTGACCATGTGGATTGGTAAGAAAGTTGTCGTAACGGGTGCCGCCGGGTTCATAGGCAGCCATTTGGTCGAGGCACTGGTTAGGGCCGGAGCGTCCGTCACTGCGATGGTCCGCTACAATTCGAACTCGTCGATCGGCAATCTTGGTTTTCTTGCCAACAATGTGCGGAAAGCGGTGAACATCGCTGCCGGGAATGTTGAGGACAGCGATTTCACCTACAATACGATCAAGGGTCACGAAATCGTCCTGCACTTGGCGGCTCTGATTGCGATCCCATATTCCTACGAGGCGCCGCGTAGCTACGTGCGCACCAATGTCGAGGGCACATTGAATGTACTGGAGGCGGCGCGTCGCTACAGTATTGGCCGCGTTGTACACACCAGCACATCCGAGGTGTATGGCACGGCGCTGCGTGTGCCGATCGACGAGGATCATCCTCTGCAGGGTCAATCGCCGTATTCGGCTTCAAAGATCGGTGCCGACAAAATTGCCGAGAGCTATTTCCGTTCCTTTGGAACGCCGGCCGTCACACTGCGCCCGTTCAATACCTTCGGCCCACGGCAGAGCGCTCGCGCCTTCATTCCGACGATTATCTCGCAAGCGCTGACCCAGGATGAGCTCCACCTGGGGTCGCTGACGCCGGAGCGCGACATGACCTTCGTCACCGACACGGTGGCGGGCTTCATGGCTGCAGCGCTGACACCGGGGATCGAAGGCATGACAATAAACCTGGGCACCGGTGAAACGCACTCGGTCGGATGGTTCGCCGAGCGGCTGTTGAAGCTGATGGGTCTGGACTTGCCCGTTGTCCAGGAGCCGCAACGCATGCGGCCCGAGCTAAGTGAGGTTCGCAAGCTTGTGTCCGACAATTCGCTTGCCGGAAAGGCCATGGACTGGTCACCCAAGGTCAGCCTGGATGAGGGCCTGCAGCAAACGATCGATTTTGTCAGAGACCATCGCGAGCTTTTCAGGACCGATACATACGTTCGATAGCCAACGCTTTACACATGATCAGATCCTCTCGTCATTTCATCATCCTGGTAGTTATCACGGTTGTTGTGGTGGGGGTGCTTATGGCGCCTCGCCGCAACGAGTGGTTCGCCATCATGCGTGACGATGACAAGCAGGCACAGCTAATTGAGCAACTGGAATCCCGGTTGGCTCACGATCCGAATGACCCAGATCTACTCGCGACATTGGCCCGCTCCTACGCCGAACTTCACAACAATCAGCGCGCCGCCGAACTTCTCCTGCGGTACATCGCGGTTCGCCCCGACGATGGCGAGGCCTACGCGCAACTTGCCGACACATATAAGAACATGAGTGATCAGACGCGGCGGATCGCGATGCTGCAGCGCAGCCTTTCGCTCAAGCCGAGCTTGTCGCGTGCCAAGGAATTGGCCGAGCTGTATCGGGACAACCGGCAAACCGACAGTGAGCTGGCTTTGTTATCGCAGTATGAGTTAAAAATGACGCTGCAGAGCGGACTCCTGCTACGCTTGGCACAGCTGCACGTCGCGCATGGTGAGCAGGACGCCGCGCTTCGTGTGCTGATGCGCCCGGAAATTCTAACTGCTTCCAATCGGCAACCGGCACTAGGTCAGGATGAGCGTCTGTACCTGGCTAGCCTGTTGAGCGATGCTGGGCGCAGTGCCGAGGCAGTACGGTTGGGCAAGCAGTGGATACTGCAATGGCACGAGCCATGGTTGGCCGATAAGCTCCTCCGCAATGTCGTGCGCTACGCGCCGGTTGCGGATGCGTCAGAGCTGGCTGAGGCAGTCGCCGTGCTGCACCCGGAGCTGCGATTTTTTCTGGTCAATGAACTGGCGAAGGTGGGTGCGCCTCAGGTCGCGGAGAGGCTTTTGGCCACCTGGAGCCAGGCCAACCCTTCGCCCTCGTTGAACGAGCTGGCCGCGTTCCTTGGCGCGTGCCGCGCGCTGAATGAGCCCGGAATTGTCTGGCAGGCCTTCGCTGGAGTGCTCAGCCGGCATGCGCCGGACGGCGTCGTCACGCGATATAGCCAGGCGATTGCTGCAGTATTTGGCATCGGCTCGCTTGCGCCATTCTGGCCGTACTTGCCGCAGTCGATCTACCAATCCAGTCCATTGCTGGCTGCTCAGCTCGCATTCCAGGAACACGACTTGGCCTTGACGCGACGGCTGCTCGACAGAGTGGACCTCTCCGTAGCCCTATCGGCGGATCGACGGATGTGGCTCGAGCTGCTGACTGCGGTTGCTCAGCCTGCCGAGGTGGTCGCAGCATTGCACAATCGGCAGTTACGCGGCTCGCTCCCCCGGGAGCTTATGGCCAAATATGCGGTCATGGCCGGTGAACTTGGGCTGGACACTGAATATCGAGCCGCACTCACCGATCTACGCCACGTCAGTCCGTGACGGACAATGGTTTGGGGTAGCATGCCTATGCGACGAACCATCCTGCAGACCTTCGTTGCGTTGCTTGCAACAGGCTGCAAACCGTCCGCCAGCTGGCTTGCCAACAAAGCGGCATCGCAGCAGCGCATCAAGTGGGCCGCGTATTACGGCGAGACTGCTGACGAGCAGTTGCTCGCGTCCTATGATCTGGTCGTGCTTGATCCGGGATTCAAAGGGGCGAAGTCAGCAATCACAAAGGGAGGCGCGCAGCTGTGCGCATATCTTAGCCTCGGCGAAGTCAGGACGGGAGAGAGGTTCTATGATCGCATTGACCCTCGGGCGCTGCTGAAGGAGAATCCCGCTTGGCCCGGCAGTCGCAGGATCGATGTCAGGAGCCGGTCCTGGGCGAACCTACTTATGCACGAGGTCATTCCAGCGATCGCCGCGGATGGGTTCAGTGGACTGTTCCTGGACACACTGGATACGCCCCCATACCTCGAGCAGCAGGATCCAAGCGGCAACCGCGGCATGCGGCAGTCAGCCATTGATCTGGTCCGCGCCATCCGCCGCGCCAACCCGAACATGCTGATCATCATGAACCGCGGCTATGACCTGCTGCCAGACGTCGTGGGTCAAATCGATGGGCTGGTGGCGGAGAGCCTGATGACGATGCCTGGCTCTGGCGACGGTCGCCCAGGTAAGTGGAACTCCGATGCGGACGTCAAGGTTCAATTGTCTTTATTGGCACCAGCGCAGCAACAGCGTCTACCAGTTTTAAGCCTGGATTATTGGGCACCAGAGGATTTCGCAGACGATCCGGGACATTTATTCTCGGGAACGTCAACTTGGACATCATCCCTACGTAGCCACCCGAACGCTAGACCAGATCGTGCCAGAGCCGATGGATGTAGCCGCCTCTCGGCAGTCAAGGTCACAGCCGATGAGGGTTACGGCCAAGTTCGTTTGATGTGGAACTGCTGAACAGCGGGCGTACCTCAGAAGCTATGTGGCGTGAAGTGACGCCTTGGCAAGCTTAGCGATCAATGCACTTGCGCCAATACTAGGCAATCGTTGATATTTCCATCTGATCGCAATTCGGCGCATACTTGGCGGCGATACGCTTACGCATGAGGATGGGAGTCCCAAATGAGCGAATTCCGCAAGGAAACCGATAGCCTTGGCGAGGTCGCAGTACCCGCGGACAAGCTATGGGGCGCACAAACACAACGCTCGTTGGAGCACTTCAGCATTGGCAAAGACCTGATCCCACGCGAGATGATCACGGCCTATGCCATCCTGAAAAAAGCGGCGGCAAACGCCAATCATGCTGGCGGCCGGCTCAACGATAAGGTGCATGCGCTGATCGTACAGGTTTCCGATGAAGTCCTGAAGGGCGAGCACAGCGACATGTTTCCGCTGCACGTCTGGATGACCGGCAGCGGAACGCAATTCAATATGAACGTGAATGAGGTCTTTTCAAACCGTTGCTGCCAGCTGGCAGGCACGCCGTTGGGAAGCAAGGCACCGGTTCATCCAAACGATCATGTGAACATGTCGCAATCGTCGAACGACTCATTCCCGTCGGCGATGTATATCGCTGCCGCACTGGGCGTCGCACAACGGTTGATCCCCAGCGTCAGCGCGTTGCGTGATGCCATTGCAGCCAAGTCCGAGGCTTGGAAGGACGTTGTCAAAATTGGCCGTACGCACATGCAGGACGCGACACCGATTACGCTAGGGCAGGAGTGGTCTGGTTACTCAGGTGCGCTGACCGATGATCTCGAGCGCCTTGATGACGCGTTGAAGGGTGTCTATCGGCTCGCGCTGGGTGGCACTGCAGTCGGCACCGGCATCAACGCCGCACCTGGCTTCGCCGAGGCCGCCGCGGCGGAGATCGCCAAGCTCACTGCGCTGCCATTCGTCAGCGCACCGAACAAGTTCACTGTGCAGGGCGCGCATGACGCGCTTGTTCACCTGTCTGGTGCGCTTCGCACCCTGGCGGTATCGCTATACAAAATCGGCAATGACATCAGGCTGATGTCTTGCGGGCCCCGCGCTGGTTTCGCGGAATTGCTGATCCCGCAAAATGAACCGGGTTCGTCCATCATGCCTGGCAAGGTGAACCCAACGCAGGCTGAAGCGCTGACCATGATCGCTGTGCAGGTAATGGGCAACGATGTCGCAGTCGGCTTTGGCGGCGCCGGCGGCTATCTTGAGATGAATGTCTACAAGCCGTTGATCATTGCCAACATTACTCACTCGATCACTATCATGACCGATGGCTGCACGAACTTCCGCAAATTCCTCGTCGAGGGCACCGAGCCGAACCGGGCGCAGATCAAGATGTTTGTGGATCGTTCATTGATGCTGGTCACCGCACTGGCTCCGGTGATCGGCTACGACAAGGCCTCGCACATCGCACATCATGCGATGGACAATGATATGACGCTGAAGCAGGCTGCGCTCGATCTGAAATATGTTTCCGAAGCCGAATTCGATCGGATCGTCGATCCGGCGAAGATGGTTCATCCCTACGTCGCGACCTGACCCGACCGCCATGTGGATGATGTCCGCGGAATGGGTGAGTGAGTGAACGGCGCTCCTGCAGTCACTGCGGTATCCCTGGATCAGTTGGCGCATCTCACTTTGCAGCTTGGCCGTCTGCTGCTGGTCAATGGCGTCGATACCGACCAGACGCGTCAGGCGATGACGCGTTTCGCCGCCGCTTATGGGGCCGAGGCCAATGTGCTGGTCAGCTATGAGACCGTGTTGGTGACGCTTGCGATTGCTGAGCAGCTTCGGACTAAAAGTGGCCATCGCCTCCCAGGCATGGGCGTCGGGATGGCGACAGTCGAGTCGATCAACCATCTCGTGGATGAGGCTGCCATCGGGAGGATCGATCTCAACACAGTCCAATCAAGAACCGACGCGATTGAGCACCAACCGCCGGTCTGGCCGCGGTGGCTCATCGTGGTGGGGCTCGGTGTCACCGCGGCAAGTCTGGCACGTTTGTTCGGTGGTGACTGGTTCGCCTGTGTTGCAGCCGGTCTGGCTGGTGTGGCGGGCACTTGGCTGCGCCTCGAACTCGGCGCCCGCCACGTCGATGCAGTTCCATCCGCGTTTATCGTCGCGCTGCTAAGCGGAGTTGTCGGCGGTGTACTCATGCGTCTCGGTCACAGTGACGCGCCGGCTTTGGCACTCGTAGCGCCGGCGATGATCCTGGTGCCGGGCGTACCGTTTATCAACGGCGTCCTGGATATGATTCGCAACCACGTCACGATCGGTCTCAGCCGGCTGGCATTCGCGAGCATTGTCGTGTTGGCGATCGGGCTTGGTATTTTTGCTGCGACGCTGCTCACCGGGATCGGTGTGCCCGTGGACGCCAAGGCGGTGACGATAGCGGTGCCTGAAGATGCACTGTTCTCGGCGCTCGCCGGAGGTGGCTATGCGTTGCTGTTCAACGTCCCATTACGGATGGCATGGGCCTGCGCGGTCTGCGGACTTGTCAGCCATTCGCTGCGTACCTTGCTGTTCCAGCATGGCGTCGATCTGATTGCCGGGACCTTGCTCGGCGCGCTCGCCGCAGGGGTGCTGGCGCAGCTGTTCGCGCGACATTTCCGCGCGCCTGCTGTCGCGATGGCCTTCCCGGGCGTTGTCGCAATGATTCCTGGCGCCTATGCGTTCCGGGCGATCTTCGGCACATTGCATATCGCAGACGCGACGGCGAACGCGGCGACCATCACCGAAACCCTGTCGCTGTCAGCTACTGTCGGGCTTATGGTCGGCGCCATCGCAATCGGTGTTGCCTCGCCCGCTCTGCTGTTTCCACGCAATCAGTAGGGTAGGGGATCTACTGGTGCCTTGCCCTTGAAAACGAAATACACGACCAACGTGTAGATCAGTGTGATCGGCAAGACCACCAGCCCTGCGCCCCAGAACAGGAATGCCTGGCTCGCGTACGGTGCCGCAGCATCGTTCACGGTGATCGAGAACGGGATCATGTACGGATAGAAGGAGGCTGCCAGCGTCCCCATCGCCGCCGCGAAGATCACCACTCCGCACAAGAATGGCAGCAGCTCGCGGCGACGGGAGGCCGACCACATCAGCAGCCAGCAGGCCAGCGCACCCGCAAGTGGGAACAGCAATAACACCGGCCGATCGAGCCAGAGCCGCATGATGCGCAGGTGCAACCACAACGCCGAGATGAAGGCGATAGCGAGAAAACCCAGTACACCAATCAGCAGCTTTGGCAGCAGACGGAACGCGAGGTCCTGCACGTCCGCTGTCGTCTTGTAGGTGAGCCAGCCGGCACCAAGCAGCATGTAGCCCAGCCAAAGGCCGATACCGCACAGCAAAGCGAAGGGCGACATCCAGCCGAAGGCGCCGCCGATGTAGTGGCCGTCCACGATCGGCAATTCATGCACCAGCGCTCCGATGGTGGCGCCCTGGGTGAACGTCGCGATATAGGAGCCCAGCACGAAACCGGCATCCCAGACAGGCCGCATTGCGCGGCTCTTTGCTCGGAATTCAAACGCAACGCCGCGGAAGATCAGTGCAGCGAGCATGACGTACAGCGGCAAGTAGAACGCCGATAGCAGGGTCGCGTACACCACTGGGAACATGCCGAACAGGATCGTGCCGTTCAGCACCAGCCAAGTCTCGTTGCCATCCCAGACTGGCGCAATCGACGCAAGCATGTGGCGTCGTCCCGCGTCGCCGCGAATAAACGGGAACAGCATGCCGACGCCGAGATCAAACCCGTCCAGCGTGACATAAAGAAAGATCGTGAGCGCCAGGGCACCGGTCCAGAAAGCGGTCACGACGATGTCTCTTCGACCGATACCGCAAGAGAGATCGGGCGCTTCGGATTGGTCTCGCCAAGCGGCGCTTCCGGCGCAAAGACCGGACCACGCCTCAACAGCTGATAGATATAGAGCGTCCCAAACAGAAAGATGAAGCTGTACACGATGGCGAACAAAAGCAATGTGGTGCCGACTTGCGCTGAAGTCAGAAATGGCGTGGCCGCGTCGGCGGTACGTAGCTGGCCAAATACGGTCCAGGGTTGCCGGCCCACTTCGGCGGTATACCACCCGCTAAGCGTCGCAAGGAACCCAAGCGGAAACGAACAGAATATCGACCAGAGGAGCCAGCGCTGATCCTCAATGGCGCCTTTGATCAGTTGCCATGTTCCGAACCAGGCAAGCGCCAGCATCAAGAGGCCGCAGCCCACCATAATGCGGAAGGTGAAGAAGGGGATCAGGACCGGCGGCCGCTCGCCAGGCGGCCAATCGGTGAGGCCGACCTCTTTCGCAGTGAAGCTCATGGATCCGATCAAGCTGCCCAGGTAGGGGATGCTGATCGCGTAATCGTTCCGTTCCAGCGCTTCATTGGGCCACGCAATCAACACTTCGGAGGCTGGCTGCTCGTCATGCCAGCGTGCCTCGATGGCAGCGAATTTGGTCGGTTGCTTATCGTGCGTGTAGTCACCGACAAGGTGACCGAACAATAGTTGCAATGGAACCAGCGCCGCGGCGAGTCCAAGTCCCATGCGCATCATGGTGCGTGATTTCAGCTCTGAACTGTCCACGCAGCATGTGCCAGGCACCAGTTGCGGCAATACAAAAGGCCGAGGTCACATAAGCCGCCAGCAGCATATGTGGGAACCGTACCCAAACGACGCTGTTGAAGATGATGGCAGACCAGTCATTTGGCTCGAACGTGCCGTCCGCCGCGGTCAGGTAGCCGACGGGGTATTGCATCCAACTGTTGTTGACCAAGATCCAGAACGACGACAGCGTCGTGCCGGCGGCGACCATCAGGCACGCGAACAGGTAGAACCACCGCGGCACGCGGTCGCGTCCGAACATCAAGACGCCGAAGAAGCTCGCTTCCAACGCGAAAGCAGTGAAGCTTTCATAGCCTAGCAGTGGCCCCTGAATGGAACCGGTCCGGCGTGACAGTTCGCTCCAATTGGTGCCGAACTGGAATGCCATGACGATGCCGGAGACGACGCCGAGCCCGAACGCAACGGCGAATACATCGCGCCAGAATTCAGTCAGGCGCCGATAGACCGGCCGATCGGTCGCGATCCACATTGCCTCGAGGACCGCGAGCCATGCCGCCAAACCCACGGTAAACGCCGGAAAAATGATGTGGAACGAAACCGTGCTCGCGAACTGCAGGCGAGATAGCAGCAGCGCGGTGACATCCATGATTGAGGCTCAGCGCAAGAGATTTGTTTTGGCCAGATCGACCAGTTCGTCTCCGCGTCCACTCATGACGGCGTGCAGTGCCCACAGACCGAAGCCCTTTACCTCTGCGGGCGTGATAGTGGGTGGCATTGCAAGTTCCTGCTTGTTGGTCACGACATCGAGCAGGGCAGGGCCGTCGTGTGCGAGGAACTCGCTGACGGCGGCTTCGAGCTCACGTGGTTCCTCGACTCGGCGGGCTTGGATGCCGATCGCGCGCGCCATCGCCGCGAAGTCCGGGTTGTTCAGATCGGTGCCGGTTTCCAGGAAGCCAGAGGCTTTCATTTCCAGTGCGACAAAGCCGAGCGTCCCATTGTTGTATACCACGACCTTCACCGGCAGCTTGCACTGCACGAGTGTCAGCAGATCGCCCATCAGCATGGTGAAACCACCATCGCCACTCATGCTGATCACTTGGCGCCCTGGGTAGGCAGCCTGCGCACCGATTGCCTGCGGCAACGCGTTGGCCATCGATCCGTGCACCAGGGAGCCGAGCAAACGTCGCTTGCCGTTGACTTGCAGATAGCGAGCCGCCCAAACGGTGGAGGTGCCGACATCAAACGAGAACACAGCATCATCCGTTGCGCGCTCACTGAGCAGGCGCGTCAGATGCTGTGGATGGATCGGCCGGCGGTTCGAAGTACCGGCGGCAAGCTCATCGAGCCCACGCCGAGCATGCTGGTAGTTCGCGCGGCTGTCGTCGAGATGAGTGGTGTCCTGACGCTGCTTGAGCTTGGGCAACAAAGCTTCAATTGTTGCCCCGACGTCCCCGACCAGGCCGAGATCGAGCCGTGTGCGACGGCCGAGGTTTTCCGGACGCAGATCGACCTGAGCTACCTTGGCGCGGGTGGGGTAGAATTGCCGGTAGGGAAAGTCTGTGCCGAGCATCAGCAACATGTCGCAGTCAAGCATCGCCTTATAGCCGGAGGAGAATCCGATCAGTCCGGTCATGCCGACGTCGTAGGGATTGTCCCACTCGACATGCTCCTTGCCGCCGAGCGCGTGAACCATCGGCGCCTTGATTGTCTCACCAAGCCGCAAGAGTTGCGCGTGCGCGCCAGCGCAGCCGCGGCCGCACAGTAGCGTTGTGCGCGTGCTGCCGTTGAGCATATCGGCAAGCGCGTCGAGTTCAGTAGCAGCGGGCACCACGACCGGCATGCTGATCGCCAGAGCCTTTGGCGCGGAGTGCGGGGCGCTATAGTCCTCCAACGCGACGTCGCCAGGAATAACCACGACGGCAACGCCTCGATGACCGATTGCCGCACGGATCGCAGTTTCCAGCACGCCGGGAAGTTGCGACGGGTGTGAGACCAGCTCACAGTAGTGGCTGCAATCCCGGAACAGGTTGTCCGGCTTGGTTTCCTGGAAATATCCACGCCCGATTTCTGCCGAGGGGATTTGCGCCGCGATCGCCAGCACAGGCACGCGCGTCCGTTGGCAATCGTACAGTCCGTTGATCAGGTGCAAATTGCCAGGCCCGCATGATCCTGCGCATACGGCCAGCTCACCGGTCAGCGCTGCTTCGGCGCCAGCAGCGAAAGCGGCGACTTCTTCATGTCGGACGTGGATCCAGTCCATATCGCCGCGGCGGCGCAGGGACTCCGTCATACCGTTGAGACTGTCACCGACGACGCCATAAATCCGCTTTACGCCGGCCGCGTGCAGGATGTCGGTGACAAGTTCAGCCACGTTCTTGGCCATGTTGTTCTCCCGTGTCGCCGATGGAGGCAGATCAGACGTTATCGAGCTTCAGTATCGAGGCTGTCTCGGCTCGTATTCGACGGCACGCATCGGAGTCTTGCTTGAGGTCGATGCCATATGTTGGGATCATCTGTCGTAGCTTGGACAACCAAGCTGTGTCCGTCAGCTGGTTGGCAAAGCACAGTTGCAGTACTTCCTGCGTGATGAACGCCGCGGTGGAGGCGCCGGGAGAGGCCCCGAGCAGCGCTACCAGCGAGCGGTCTGCCGCGGCGACCAGTTCGGTGCCGAATTCCAGCACGCCTGTGCGGTGTGCATCCGGCTTGATGATCTGCACCCGCTGGCCGGCGACCGCTTCCTTCCAGTCGTGACGCTTCGCGGTTGGAAAGAACTGTTGCAGCATTGCGAACTGATGCGCCGACGTCTGCAGCACTTGCCCGATCAGGTATTCCGACAAGGCCAAATTGTCGCGTGCCACGGCGAGCATCGGCAGGACATTGCCCGGCTCGATAGACCGGAACAGGTCTGTCAATGACCCATGCTTGAGGAAGCGCGTGGAGAACCCGGCGTAGGGGCCGAACAAAAGCGACTTCTGGCCACCGATGATCCGCGTATCCAGATGCGGCACCGACATGGGCGGCGATCCCTCGGCCGCCTTGCCGTAGACCTTGGCGTGATGCTGGGTGCTGACCTCGGGAACATCGCAGCGCAGCCAGATGCCACTGACGGGAAATCCGCCATAGCCGCTGCCCTCGGGAATCTCGGACTTCTGCAATAGCGTGATGGCGCCACCGCCAGCACCGATGAAGACAAACTTCGCCGAGATCATGTGCGTCTTGCGCAATTCGACATCTTCGATCGTCACGCGCCATCGCCCGTTTGCCTCGCGGTCCAGCCCAACAACGCGCTGCCTGTAATGAACCGTGAAGCCGGATTGCCCCGAGAGCTGCCGAACCAACAGATGCGTCAGCGAGCCATAGTCGACATCGGCACCGGTGATGATGCGGGTTGCGGCGATCGGCTGCGCTGGGTCACGTTCTGCAACGATCAGGGGGGCCCAATCGGCAATCTCGGCGCGATCCTCGCTGTATTCCATGCCGTGATAGCAGTGGTGCGCAGACATCGCTTCAAAGCGGGCGCGCAGGAAAGCGACATTCTGCTCGCCCCAGACAAAGCTCATGTGTGGGCAAGGATGAATGAAGGCGCGAGGATCGGCGATTGCGCCCTTCTTGATCAAATACGACCATAATTGACGCGACAGATCGAACTCAGTGTTGACCTCGAGGGCGCGTGAGATGTTGACACTACCGTCCGCGTTCTGAGGCGTGTAGTTCAGTTCGCAGTTCGCTGCATGGCCGGTGCCGGCGTTGTTCCACGCCTGCGAACTTTCCTGCGCACAGTCTGCCAGAGTCTCCAGCATAACCACGGTGAGGGAAGGGTCGAGCTCCTTGAGGACGGTGCCGAGTGTCGCGCTCATGATGCCGGCGCCGATCAGGACGACGTCGGGCGAGTCCGGAAGCACGGTTTCGGGCATGTATCCCTCCTGCAGTGCTGTTAGGGCTGTGTGGTTTTCGCGACAAAAGGAACTTTGGCGTCCGGCGCAAGTATCACGTAAACGCGGCGCCACGGATCATTGTCGACCAGACGCCAGCTATGACCGGTGCCAGTGGTATCCTCCGCAAGGAGAATATCGCCGGGCCGGATCGTGAAATGCTTGCCGCCTCGTGTCTGGAAATCGAGGGTGCCACCCAATGTGATTACAAATTGCCACGCCGGCGCATCGTGCCAGGCAAAGGTGCCGCCCGACTGGGTCTCTTGAAACGAGATGCTGACAGCGCCGGACTTGCTGCTCAGCAGGTCGCCGCGGGCGCCTCCCTCGAGGTCGATCGAGCCTTCCTCAAAGTAGGAGTTTCCATCATCGCCGGTCCAGATGCGGATGCATCGAATCATCGTTCATCGCCATGCCGGTGGTGGAGTATAGAAGTATCAATGGCATAGTTGTCGAGCGGGCGGAAGTCTCGTGGGCCGGAACGATTGCCGGCCTACGTTTGGAGTTCATCGATACCGACCACCTGGCCTTCTTTCAGTCGCCGTGTCACCGCATCGCGCCATGCGGCAAATCCCTCAGCGCGCCATGCGTCGTGCCGTCCAGCCGCGTAAGCCAGCGCGTTGCGCCAATAGACCAAGGCGTTGCGCCGGGCGGTCAGAAATGTGTCCCGTCCCTGGATCACCTTTCCAGGCACCCCCATAACCACGGAGCCCTCGGGCACCTCCATTCCGGGCGGCACAAGTGCCATCGCTCCTATCACGCAACGCCGGCCGACTTTAGCGCCATCCATAACCACTGCGCCGATCCCGATGAGGCAGTCGTCGGCGACCGTTGCGCCGTGGACCACCGCGCGGTGAGCGATTGAGCAATAGTCGCCGATGGTCGTTGCGTGGCCGCCGCCGATATGGATCACGGCGCCGTCCTGAATGTTGCAGCAGCGGCCGAGCGTTACCGGTGCCCCCTCGGCACGGATGACCGAGTAGGGCCAGAAGCTGCTTCCCGCGCCGGCGCTCACGCGGCCGTAGATACGCGCGGTGGGATCGACATAGGCTGGCCGATCCAGGCTGACTTCCGGCCCAAAAACGAATGACATGGCCAATCCCTTGTAACAACCGTAACTTCGGGCTGATCGTGCCGCTGCGCTGGCAGTGCGGCAAATGCCGTAATTGGCCCCCGTAAAGGGTTGCCGCCTGTGCGGTATTGCGCCTAACCTTTCGGACGCTCACGCGACTGTGCGGGGCGGGTCGCGTGGCGGTTGCCGGAAAGAAGCACCGTCTCCGGGAATGCTCAACAAGCGGGGGGCTTTGTATGAAGTTTACTAGGGTAACGCGGTATCTGACACGAGCCTTTGTTGTCGGTGCCGTTCTATTGGTCGCTCATCCACTGTTTGCGGCAACGGTCGGGCCGGTAACCGATCCACTTGGCGTGGTACGCATCCCGAAAGGCGCTCCGATCCAGATCGGTGCCTACTGGGTGCTGTCGGGCGCCGATACCGCGATGGGTATCGATTCAAAGCGCGGCGCCGAGATCGCATTCAAGCATGTCGGCAACAAGCTGCTTGGCCATCCGATCAAGTTCCAGGTCGAGGATGACCAGTGCAACGCGGAAGGGGGGCAGACCGCCGCGACCAAGCTCGCTGCCAACCAGCAGATCCTGATCGTATTGGGCGGTGCCTGCTCGTCGGCCGCGACGCCGGCTGCTCCGATCCTGTGGCAGCAGGGCATCACCAACATCTGCAACGCGTGCTCCGCGCCGGCGCTGACAGCACCGGAACGTGGTGCACAATATGATGGCTTCGGCCGCACCATTGCCAGCGACATCGACCAAGGTGCCTCTGACGCCAAGTATGTCTTTCAGGTGAAGAAGGCGAAGCAGGTTGTGGCCGTGCATGACGGTAGCCCGTATGCGCAGCAGCTTGCCGTAGTGTTCGCAAAGAGCTTCGAGAAGCTGGGTGGCAAGGTGCTATCCACGGAAGCGGTCGCGCCGACCGATGTCGATATGCATCCGGTGCTGACCAAGATCGCGGCCGAGAAGCCGGACGTGGTCTACATGCCGATATTCGTCGCTGCCGCGGCGCAGATGCTGCGTCAGTCGAAGGATATCCCAGGTCTTGAGCATGCCACGCTGATTGGCGGTGGCTCGCTTGCGGCGGCCGAATTCATTGAGGCTTCCGGCCCGGGCGTCGTGGGCTTCGAGATCGGCTACCCCGACGTGTCGGTTGACACGATGGGCAAGGGCTATCCGGCATTCGTCGAGGAATACAAAAAGACCTATGGCGAGGCGCCGACCTCTGGCTATCACGCGAACGCCTATGACGCCGCCGAGATGGCGATCCGGGCAATCGAGAAGGTCGCCAAGACCGACAAGGACGGCAACGTCTATATCGGGCGCAAGGCGCTGCATGATGCCGTGTTTGCCGAGAAGTTCGATGGGCTGAGTGGTCCGATTGCCTGCGACGAGCATGGCCAGTGCGCCAAGTTCAAGCCGGCGATCTATCAGTTCGTATCAGCTGATCCGAAGACCTTCTCGATGGGCAAGAACCCGAAGAAGGTGTGGCCGTAAGACCAGCGAGGCGGGGCCGAGCCTTTCGGCCTCGCCTACGGCTTTGCGATTTCGACTGCGACGACTGAGAGGCAGTCACCCTGCTTGACCAAGCCCGGAAAGTGGCGGGCGGTGAGCAGTCCATCCATCGCAGCACGATGCGGTTCGGGCACCAGGCCGGTGCGATCGATCCGGTGAATGCGCGCGATGATGTCGCCCTTGCGCACTGTATCGCCCAGGTCCACCAGGAATTCGATCAGACCGTCCTCGGCGCTGAAGCCGAAGCAGTCGTCTGACGGCATATCCAGCCAGCGCGTCGCGCCGGTTTCCACTGCACCATGCAGGATGCCGGCATGCTTCAGCACATTGGCGACCCCGCGACGGGCAATGGCATTGGTGCGGGCGCTGGAGGTGCCGCCTCCGCCGAGCTCGGTGGTCAGGAACACCTTGCCCATAGCTTCGGTGGTCGTGTCGTACATGCCGACCGCATCGATCTCCAGCATGCGCATCGACCATGGGGCAGCGAATGCTCTCACCGCTGCCATGCAGCGCGCCTCCAGCGCTGGATCCGACAATGCATGTGCCGCGGCATAGGGCAGGAAGTCCAACGTCTTGCCGCCCGAGTGAAAGTCCAGCACCACATCCGCCATCGGCAACAGCACGCGGGTGAAGTAGTCGGCGATCTTCTCTGTCACCGTGCCGTCCGGACGGCCGGGAAAGCTGCGATTGAGGTTGCCGCGATCGATTGGCGACGTACGAGTGCCGGCACGAAAGGCTGGATAGTTCATCGCCGGTACGATGATCACGCGTCCGGTCACATCGTTCGGGTGCAGGCGTTGCGCGAGATCGAACAGCGCAACGGGGCCTTCGTATTCGTCGCCATGATTGGCACCTGTCAGCAGCGCTGTCGGTCCTGCGCCGTTGCGGATCACGGTCAGCGGGATCGTCAGCGAGCCCCAGGCAGAATCGTCGCGACTCCATGGCATGCGCAAATGACCGTGGCATGCGCCGTCAGTTTCGAAATCGATCGTCGCGACGACCGGCGAGGGCTTCATGACTTCACGACAAGCTTGCGCGGGACATTGGCGAGGCATTCGACACCGGTCTCGGTGATTACGATGCTCTCAGTGATTTCCAGTCCCATTGTTTCCAGCCAAAGCCCTGTCATGAAGTGGAACGTCATGCCGGGCTTCAACTCGGACCGATCACCAGGCCGCAGGCTCATGGTGCGCTCGCCCCAATCGGGCGGATAACTGATGCCGATGGGATAGCCGGTGCGGTTGTCCTTGACGATGCCGTACTTCTTCAGCACACCGAAGAACGCATTGGCGATGTCCTCGCAGACATTGCCGGGCTTCGCCGCCACAAGCCCCGCCTCCATGCCCTCGAGTGTAGCCTTTTCGGCATCGAGGAACGCCTGGGTCGGCTTGCCGAGGAAGACGGTGCGCGAGAGCGGGCAGTGATACCGCTTATGGCATCCGGCGATCTCGAAGAACGTGCCCTCGTTCGCGCTCATGGGTTTGTCATCCCATGTCAGATGCGGCGCCGACGCATCGATACCGGAGGGCAGCAGTGGCACCAGGGCGGGGTAATCGCCACCATAGCCATCGACGCCGCGAATTCCCGCATCGTAGATTTCCGCCACCAGGTCGCACTTGCGCATGCCGGGCTCGATCTTGTCGACAATCCGCTGATGCATCGCTTCCACGATGCGTCCTGCGCGGCGCATGTACTCAAGCTCGGTGGGGCTCTTCACGGCGCGTTGCCAGTTCACCAGTGCCGTGCAGTCGCTGAATCGTGCCTGCGGCAGATGCGCCACAAGCGACGCATAGGCCGCGGCGGAGAACCAGTAATTGTCCATCTCGACGCCGATGGCTGCACGCTCCCAGCCGCGGTCCTTGATGATGCTGGACAGCAGATCCATCGGATGCCGCTCGGTCGATTGCACGTAGTGATCGGGGTAGCTCACGATGTTGTCGTGCTGAAGCCAGCAGGTGCGCTTGGCGCCGTTCGCGTCCTGCAGGCGGCCATACCAGATCGGCTCGCCCTCCATCGGCATCAGCACGCACTGGTGAACATAGAACGACCAACCGTCATAGCCGGTGAGCCAATGCATGTTGGACGGATCGCTGACGATCAGAAGATCGACGCCGGCGCGCGCCATGGCGGCACGCGTTTTGGCAAGGCGTGCGCCATATTCTTCGCGGCTGAAATTGAGTGAGGGCGCTGTCATGTCATCGCTCCTGTCAAATGCCGGGGGATTGTCCGCCAACCAGTCCGTAACGGACAAGCCTGGCAGCTTTCAGCGCTGCGTGCGCGGACAATAGAACGTGCTGCGGCCGGATTGGGTGATTCGCCGGATACCCTTGCAGGCCGGCGGACCCGGACAGTGCTCGCAGGCTTCGCCCTCACGGCCGTACACTTTCCAGGCCTTCTGGAAGTAGCCCAGTTCGCCATCAGGCTGGACGTAGTCGCGCAGGGACGAACCGCCGGCGGCGATCGCCTCGCGCAGGGTCTCCTTAATGGCCGGCACCAGCCGGGCGGCGCGCGCACCGGGAACGGTATGGGCTGAACGCTGCGGGCTGATGCCGGCGCGGAACAGCGCCTCGCTGACGTAGATGTTGCCTAGCCCGGCAACCACTTTCTGGTCGAGCAGCGCTGCCTTTATCGGCGTCTTCTTGCTGGCGAGCGACGCGGACAGGCTGGCCACGGTGAATGTCCGGTCGAGCGGTTCGGGTCCCAGGCCCGCCAGTAGTTTGTGACCATCCTCCCGCGCGGTCGCTACCAGGTCCACGGAGCCAAAGCGCCGCGGATCGACAAATCCCATGCGCCATCCATCATTGGTTTCCAGCACAAGGTGCTCGTGCAATGTCGGCTGGTTGGGCCGGACCGGCGTCAACACCATCCGGCCGGACATGCCCAAGTGCAGCAGCACGGAATCGCCGCCGTTGAGCCGCATCAGAATATACTTGCCGCGGCGGCGGAAGCTGGTAACGCGCGCGCCGGTCAGGCGCTGCTGCAGCCCCGTCGGCAATGGCCAGCGCAGATCGGGGCGGTGGGCGACGGCGTGGACAATCGGTACGGCCCTCCAGGCGCTGCTGGAGGCCACGCATCACGGTCTCAACTTCGGGGAGTTCCGGCATTGGGGCGCTGCACGCTATAGATGGGCCGCATGAGCGACAACCCTGCCGCCACCGAGACCACCGACTTCGGCTATCGCCGCGTCCCGCGCGACGCCAAGCGCGGCATGGTGCGCGCTGTCTTCGACAGCGTGGCGCCCCGCTATGACCTGATGAACGATCTGATGTCGCTGGGCGTTCATCGGGCCTGGAAGCGCGTGCTGCTTACGATGCTGGATGCCAGTCCGCGGCGGACACTGTTGGACCTTGCCGCCGGCACCGGGGACATTGGGTTGGCGTGGCTGGACGCCGGCGGCGGACCGGTGCTGCTGAGCGACGTGAACCCATCGATGCTGGCTGTCGCGCGCGACCGCTCGGTCGATCGCGCGCTGGCTGGTGCCGCATCGTTGCTGGTCGCGGACGCCGAGCGGCTGCCGCTGCCGGATCGTGCGATGGACCGGATCTCCATCGCCTTCGGGTTACGCAACTGCACCGACAAGGCTGCGGTGCTCGCCGAGGCACGACGCGTACTGAAGCCGGGCGGCAGGTTTTTCTGCCTGGAATTTTCCCGCCTCCGCGTTGTGGCTCTGCAGCCGCTCTACGATGCGTGGTCGTTTCGTGTGCTGCCGGTACTCGGGCGTCACGTGGCCCAGGATGAGGCGAGTTACCAGTATCTTGCCGAAAGCATCCGGACGTTCCCCGATCAGGAGACTCTGGCTGGCATGATGGCGGTCGCGGGGTTTGCGCGCGTAGATGTGCGCAACCTGTCGGGTGGCATCGCGGCAATTCATTCGGGGTGGCGGCTGTGATCGATGGCAAGCGCGTCCTGCTGATCGTGTCTGGCGGCATCGCCGCGTACAAGGCGCTGGAACTGATACGTCTGCTGCGTGGCCGCGGCTGCGGTGTCACCTGCGTGCTGACGGCGAATGGTGCGCAGTTCGTCACGCCGCTGTCGTTGCAGGCATTGAGCGAGAGCAAGGTCTACACCGAACTGTTTTCGCTGACCGACGAAAGCGAAATGGGCCACATCCAGCTGTCGCGCAGTGCTGATTTGCTGGTGGTGGCGCCGGCAACAGCCAACATCCTGGCGAAGATGGCCGCGGGGCTGGCGGACGATCTGGCATCCACATTGTTGCTGGCGACCGACAAGCCGGTGCTGGTCGCTCCGGCGATGAATGTGCGCATGTGGCAGCACGCCGCGACGTTGGTGAACATGGCGGCGCTGACGACGCGTGGCATTCATGTGGTCGGGCCGGATGAAGGCGCGATGGCTTGCAACGAATACGGCCCCGGCCGGCTGTCTGAACCGCCAACCATACTCGCGGCGATCGAGGCGCTGTTGTCGCCGGACAAGCCGCTCCGCGGTCGGCATGTACTGGTGACGAGCGGACCGACGCATGAACCGATCGATCCGGTGCGCTACATCGCGAACCGCTCCAGTGGACGTCAGGGTCATTCGATCGCGGCGGCGATCGTAGCGCTCGGTGCGCGGGTCACGCTGGTGAGCGGTCCGGTTGCAGTGCCCGATCCGGCAGGCGTGACGGTGCAGCATGTGGAGAACGCACGGCAAATGCTCGATGCATGCCAGGCGGCGTTGCCCGCCGATGCGGCAATCTTTGCTGCCGCGGTTGCCGACTGGCGGGTAGCCGGCACGTCCACCGGCAAGATCAAGAAGGTGCCTGGCGCCGCGCCACCGTCGCTTGAATTGGTTCAGAACCCGGACATCCTGGCGACGATTGCGCAGTCCGGCCCGCGGCGGCCACGCCTGGTCATTGGGTTCGCCGCAGAGACCGATGACCTGATGGCGAATGCCCAGGCCAAGCGTGAACGCAAGAATGCCGACTGGATCGTGGCGAACGACGTGTCGCCGGCGACCGGCATCATGGGGGGCGAGGAGAATGCGGTGCATCTGATCACGGCCCAGGGCGTCGAGGACTGGCCACGGCTGCCGAAGCAGGAAGTGGCACGCCGGCTGGCTGAGCGCATCGCCGCGGCATTGCGATGAGCTACGACATTCGCCCGTTGGTGCCGGATGATGCAGCCGCGTTTCACCAGCTTCGCGTCGAGGCATTGCGGCAGCATCCGGAAGCGTTCGCCACATCGCACGAGGAAGAGGCTGCCCTGGGCTACTCGGAGGTCATCGCGCGATTGGCCACCCCAGGGTTTACCCGTTTCGGAGCATTCGCACAGGGTGAGCTCGTCGGCTTCGTTGGTGTGGAGATCCGCACGCGTGTCAGGATCCGCCACAAGGCCTATCTGTTCAGCATGTATGTCGATGCCCGGCACCGTGGCACCGGATTGGCCCAGCAACTCGTGGAAACAGCGATCGCCAAGGCGCGTAAGTCGGGCGCTCTGCTGTTGCAGTTGTCGGTGACGATAGGGAATGCCGCCGCGCGGCGGCTATATGGTCGTCTCGGCTTTACCGTTTATGGGGTGGAGGAGCGTTCGCTCAGGGTTGGTGACCGGCTGTACGACGAGGAGCACATGGTGCTAGAACTCGATCGAGTCCGCTGAACGCCGCCATGCCAATCAGCATCATGGCAACGAACAACAACGTCCGTCCGGCGCCGAAGCCAATCGAGGCGAGCGCTGGTCCCGGACAGTAGCCGACGAGGCCCCAGCCGATACCGAACAGCAGTGCGCCAGCCATCAGACGCTGGTCGATGCGCGTGCTGGCTGGCAGAGCAAATCTGTCCGCGCAGATCGGAACACGCCAACGGGTTGCAAGCTTGTAGGCGGGCATTGTTACGATCAGCGCGCCTAACATGACAAAAGCGAGGCTCGGATCCCAATCACCGCCTATGTCAAGGAAACCCAGTACCTTCGCGGGATCGATCATGTGCGAAATTGTCAGTCCGCTGCCAAACAGGATGCCCGCGATCAGTGCGCTCGCAAGTCGGGTCATTTGATCAGCCTTCCACCAGATGCCGGATCGCGTACACCGTGATCATTCCCGATGCCATGAAGACGATTGTTGCAACGATCGATCGTGGCGACAGGCGAGCGATACCGCAGACACCGTGGCCGCTGGTGCAGCCGCCGCCGAGGCGTGTACCGAAGCCGACCAAAAGTCCGCCAGCGATGATCTCGGGGATCGACGCGTCGATCCGAATGCCCGGCGGGACGACCGCCGCTGCGTAGACCATAGGAGCAAGGATCAGACCCAATAGGAAGGCTACGCGCCAACCGATATCACGCGCGGGCGCGGATGCCAGGTTGCCGATGATACCGCTGATGCCTGCGATCCGGCCGTTCATCACCCAGAGCAGTGACGCGGCGAGACCAATGAACAGACCGCCCAACAACGATGCGACCGGTGTGAAGTGCTCCATGGGCCATACTTAGGCTGCCGATCGGCGGCATGCCATGAGCTGGATCAAGTGCCGGCTCAGATGGCCCGCCACAGCGGTCGCGTCAACAGCAGCACAATCAGGCCGGTCACCCCGCTGGAAGCGGTGGCCCAAGGCGCGCCTATGGCATCGGCCAGCCAGCCCAGTGCGACGAACCCAACCGGCCCAATGCCGATACACACCGACAGCACACCGAGCATGCGGCTGCGCATCTCAGGCGGTGAGGAGAGATAGACCAGCGTCGCCTGCATGATGCTGAAGCCTGCGCCGCCGAGCCCGGTGAAAAGCAGTGCCGATCCGGCGATCATCGGCACGGGGATCAGCGCGAACGCGGTCAGCATGATCAGATACGCGGTGACGCCGCCGATATAAGCCCTGCGGTAGAATGCGGGACGGCAGAATATGGCCATCAGCACCGCTCCCACAAACGCGCCGATACCGTCCATGCTGGCGAGGACGCCAATGCCTTCCGGGCCAAGCTGCAATTGGTCCTGGCCGATTACGGGTACCATGCTGGTGAAGGGCCAGCCGAAGACATTGTAGATCACGGTTATCGTCAGTGTGCCGACGAGCCGTTTGTCGTTGCGAACCAGGCGCAGACCCTCGGCGATGCGCGCCAGTACTGGTTCCGAAGTTGAGGGCGGAAAGCTGTTGCGATAGCGCACGCGCCAGGCCGCCAAGAACGCGACGGCGTAGAGCAGCACACTGAGGGTGAATACGCCGGCGACACCGACACTCGCGAGAAGAAGCCCGCCAATGGTCGGGCCGATCATGCGGCTGGCGTTGTTGGCGCCTACGTCGATCGACATGGCAGTTGACATCTGCGCGGCACCCACAGCCTCACCGATCATCACGCGGCGTACCGGATTGTCAGTGGCCCAGCCGATACCGTTGATGAAGCTTGCGACGGCGAGATGCCAGACCTCGAGGCGCTGCGCGTATGCCAGAAACGCCAGCGCGACCGCAGTGATCACCATGCTGGCGACCACGATAATCAAAGCGGTCCGGCGTTCGGATCTCTCCGCATAGGCGCCGAGGAACGCGCCGAACAGCCCCATCGGCAGCAACCGTAGCATTGTCATCATCGCGACAATGAAGGCTGATCGAGTGTGCTGGTAGGTGAACACGCCGATGGCGACGGTCTCGACCCAACGCACTGTGAAGACGACAAGACCGACCGACCACAGCCGCCAGAAATCCACGCTGTCGATCAGCCAGGCTGGGCGGCTTGTCGGCCTGGCCGCGGTCGTGCCGTTCACGAAAGACGTCCCTCGGCGTTTCTGCCGTCATCCTGGCGCCGCGATGATAACCCTGCAACACTACAGGCGTTTGGAGGCGCGCGATGGACCCAGATACCGCTGAATTGCGGCAGATGATCGAGGAGGCGCGACGCGTGGTGATCTTCACCGGCGCCGGCATCAGCACGGAATCGGGCATCCCGGATTTTCGCAGCCCTGGCGGGATATGGACGAAGATGCGACCGATCGACTTTTCTGACTTCCTGGCGTCGGACGAAGCACGACGCGAGACCTGGCGGCGGCGGTTCGCGACGGATGAGACCCTGCGCAAGGCTGAGCCCAACCGCGGCCATCGCGCGGTGGCCACACTGGTAAACCGCGGCAAGGCTTCGGCGGTGATCACACAGAATATCGATGGGCTGCATCAGGCGTCGGGTGTGCCGGCAAACCGCGTGATCGAGCTGCACGGCAATACGACCTATGCACATTGCCTCGATTGCGCGCAGCGTTACGAGCTGGAAGACATTCGCGTAGGATTTGAACGCACCGGCGAGGCGCCGAATTGCGATGCGTGCGGCGGCTTTGTGAAGACTGCGACGGTTTCCTTCGGCCAATCGATGCCACCGGCAGCGATGATCCGTGCCGAGGAAGAAACACTGGCTTCGGATCTGTTCATCACCATCGGTTCGTCGCTGGTGGTGTACCCGGCGGCGGGATTTCCTGAGCTGGCGTCGCGCAACGGCGCGCGGCTGGTGATCCTGAACCGCGAACCGACCGGTCTCGATGCACTCGCCGATCTGGTGCTGAACCGGGAAATCGGTGTGACCCTGGGCGAGGCGGTAGGAAACAACTGATGGCCGGATCGAGTCTAGCTATGACGGGAGAGGACGGGCCTGCGGCCCGCGGTGTAGTGTAATGGCCCGCAACATCGCTGTCGGCGTTGGGTTGATGGAGTTTCCGTTCTCCAGCACGGACGGGTTCTGGCGCTGGGTCGATCTGTGCGAGTCGGGCGGTATTGATTCGATCTGGCAGACCGACCGTATTGTCAGCCGTCAGCCGATACTCGAATGCATGACGGCGCTGGCCGCGATTGCCGGCCGCACGCGGCGGATCAAGTTCGGCGTGAACGTGGTGTCGCTGGCGCTGCGCGACCCGGTGCTGCTGGCGAAGCAATGCGCGACAATAGACGTGCTGTCGAAGGGGCGCTTGCTGCCTGGCTTTGGCATCGGCAGTCCGCAGGGGCCGGAATGGCAGACGCTACACATCGATACGACGACACGTGGGCGCCGCACCGACGAGGCACTGGAGATCATTCACCGTCTATGGTCAGAGGACAGCGTCGATTTCGAAGGGCGGCACAATCACCTGACCGGTGCGTCCATTTCACCCAAGCCGGTTCAGCCCGATCTACCGATATGGATCGGCGGTTCGTCACCGGCCGCAGTAAGGCGCACCGCGCGCTACGGCACAGGTTGGCAGGCCGGTGCAGAGACGCCCACCGATGTCGGCCGGGTGATAGCCGAGATCAAGGTGGCGCTGACTGAGAGCGGCCGCGCGATCGACGAAGATCACTATGGCGCCGCCTTCGCCTATCATTTTGGCCGGATTGACGACAAAGGCGTGGCCGAGGTGATGGAGGCCTATCGCAAGCGCACCGGCCGCGACCCGCAACGGCATTTCGCCATCGGGGATGCGACGATAATGCTGGAGCGGATAGCCGAATATGTTGAGGCCGGTGCTTCAAAGTTCATCCTGCGACCGGCGGCGCGAGGCGATGACGATATGCTGGATCAGACACGAAAGCTGGTAGAGCAGGTGCTGCCGATGGTGGCGGCGCGCTGGCCGAAGCGCGCCAAGGCGGCTTGAGGACTAGTGCCGGGTCAGCTTGACTACGCGATGGTTCTCGGAATCGCCGATATAGAGCGAACCATCTGATCCGACGACGGCACCGTGTGGGCGTGCCAGGTCACCGTAAATCGTTGTCACGATCCATGTGGTTGCGTCGATCATGCGGAGCGCGTGGTTTTCGGTATCCACGATGAACACATTGCCCGCACCATCGACCGCCATTTCCTTGGGCGCGTTGAACACCGCGTGCCTCGCGTCGTGGTCGTCGCCGGCGTATCCACGCGCACCGGTGCCGGCCACTGTCTCGATGATGCCGTCGCGCACTCTGCGCAGGCTGCTGCCCTGACGCTCAAGGATGTAAACCGCATCGTCGGGTGCCAGAGCGACGGCACGCGCGCCAAAGATGTCGGCCGCTTCAGGGGCCCCGCCATCGCCTGCGTGACGGCCATTCCCGGTGCCGGCGAAAGTGCCGAGGGCACCCGATGCAAGATCGATCATCCGCACGCGGTGATCGGCGACGTCCGCCACCAGTAGCCGCCGTTGCTCGCGATCCAGAGCCAGGCCGTTCGGTTCGACCAGTTCGGCCAGCGTGGTGATGGTTCCACTCTTGCCGTCGATCCGGCGCACACGCTTATTTTGCCGGTCCGCGACATAGATGTTGCCACCACGGTCGATGACGATGCCATAAGGCTCGTTCATTTGCGCGGTGATCGCGGGGCCACCGTCGCCGGCAAAGCCGCGCTCCCCAGTACCCGCGATCGTGCTGAGCATGCCGCTCGCATCGATGCGGCGAATGCAGTGATTGAAGGTGTCGGAGAAACACAGACAACCACCTGGATCGAACGCCAAGTCGAAAGGATTGTTCAGCAGCGCCTGGGTCGCCGGGCCGCCGTCACCAGCGTAACCCTGCTCGCCTGTACCCGCGACCGTGCTGAGAACCCAATCCATCGCTCGCATCCTCCGGTTCTCGCCACCATGGTTGTCGGAACCGGCCTGTCAAGCTTAGGATTGCTGTCTAATTGCCGGAGGAACCACCTATGGATGCGCAGGTCGACCGCGCCACGAGCACTCTGTATGCCAAGCTGGAGGAGCGGGTCCTGGCGCGGGATCAGGTGGGCGCGAGCAGCATCTTTTACAGCCTGGTCCAGGCTGGACGCCCGCTGAACGAGATCGTCGCAGCCGGCGTCCGCATCCACGCTCCCTATACACACGTTCCGTATCACGAACGGATTGACGACGGCTATCCGAACTTCGTCAACAACGACCATTGCCTGCTGAGCGCTCGCGCGACAGTGAACCTGGCGAAGATGGTGCCGCAGCGCCTTTCCATGCTGCCGATGGCGCAGACCATTTGGTACATACCAAGTGGCCTGGATATCTGGAACCAGAAGATGGACAAGGCGCCGGGCCATTATACCCGCGCCCGCGGCAATCTCGGCACGATCGATAAGCCGCCCGAGCCAGTGGTCTATTGGCCCGATCAGGAGCCAGAGCGTCTGGAAGGTCCGCTGAAGGAGCGGCTGAGCAATTGGCTGACCTTGGTGCATCGCGGGCAGGTGCTCGACGCCTATCGCGCGTTCCTTGGCCTGATGCAGGACGTGCCCAACCGGAAGGCGGTGCTGGGTGAACTGGTGTTCGCCGGGCTGATCGATATGCAGGACCGGATGCTTTTCAACCGTTCCTACACGACCGGGCACAAGGCGTACCGCGCGCGCTCCACCGTTGAAATCGGCAACGCTATCGGTTGGGACGATCCGGCGGCGCATCATGTGCTGTACGCGGGTGCGTTGGATATTGGCGTGGGGCCGCGTTGGTACTCGACCTACGAAATGGCGTGCAACATGGTGAAGATGAACGTCGAGGGTGAGGCGTTGCACGCCGTCCCGTACGGCGGCGTCAGCGATGCTGAGCTCGCCATGCTGCGCAACAACACAGCGGCGCTGAACCAGGAGGAGACCGCAGGGCTGATAGAGGCGGTGATCCGCAGTCACGAGCCCGACAACCTGCACTACGTCACGAAACTGCTGAAGGCCGGGAAGAGCCCGCGCAGCATCATCGACGGGATGCAGATAGCCTGCGCCACCGTGGTGATGGAAACCACGGGGCCGAATAACTTCTCGATGCCGCACCATTGCTATGAGTATTGCAACACGCTGGCGTGGTTCTATGACAACTTCGATCATCCGCGTCGGTTGCGGCTGGTGTATCTGCTGGCGTCGTTCCTCAATCGTGTGGCCTTGCACCAGAAGGGCATCGGCGATTCCGAGCCGGTGGTAGCCGCGGCACCGAGTGGCGCCGATAAGTTGACGGCGCATCAGTTGCTGGAGCGCGTCGATAGCGCGGTGTGCGCCCTGAATGGTCCAGAGAGTCTGGCGTGGACGCAGGCCTACATGGACAACGTGAGCGATCGCGGACCGCTGGTGGAACGCATTGCGCTGGCGGCAACCAAGCTGGGCAACGATCCGCACAACCAGGAAATCGCCCAGTGCATGCTGATGGACTTTGGGACCAACCGTCAGCCGGAGCGTGACAAGCTGTTGCTGGCTGCGGCCTATCACACTGCGATGCACCGCAAGTACGGCGATCCGCTGGAACCTGCGCGGCGCTTCGGCGAGGCGATGGGCGTGGAACTGCACTGAAGATGCGAAGGGTCGCGGCGATGCTGGTTGTCATCGCCGCACCGGCCTTCGCGCAGCAAGCGCCGGTGGGAATCGACGCGCAGACCGGTGCACGGCCGGGCAATGACATCGGCACGGGAATGTCGCTGCCGTTGTCCAACAAGTCGTCCAACATCACGTCGCAGGACACCATGTCCACCATTGCGCCAAATCTGCCGGCGCCGGCGATCGGCGAGAACGCATCGGCGAAAGACTACCTTGCGGCAGCGCGTACCGCGGTGTTGTTGGGTCGAAGCGGCGAAGCGCAGCAGGCGCTGGAGATGGCTGAAACGCGGGCACTCGATCGCTCGGTTCCGCTGTTTCAGACCAACACGCAGAGCCGGAACCCACTAATCGAGAAGATCAGGGCGGCGTTGAATGCGCTGAGCGCTGGAGACCGAGGCGCAACGGTGACGGCGATCGAGGCTGCTCTGGTCACCGCCAATCAGCCTGAGACGCAGTGACCCGGCGCCTCGTTGACCCTAGGCGCTTCGGGCATATGATGCCGTAATAATCGGTGGAGGGGTCGATGGATGGGTTGACGCGTCGCTCGGTGCTTGCGGGCACGGCGGGCCTGACGGCCTCACTTGCGGCGGGACGACCTGCCGATGCCCAGACGCCAAAGCATGGCGGAACGGTAACGGTCGCGCTGACTCAAGCACCGCCGTCGCTGGATGCGCAACTGACATCTGCGCAGGTAGCGCGTGACATCAATCTGCACATGTACGAGACGCTTTATGCGCGCGATGAACATGCCGGGGTGGTACCAGATCTCGCGCAGGGCGCGGAGATATCCAAGGATGGCCTAACCTATGTCTTCGCACTGCGTCCTGGCGTGAAGTTCCATAACGGCAAGACGATAGACTCCGGCGACGTGGTCGCGTCGCTCGAGCGGTACCGCAAGATCGGGCTGGCTTCGATTTTGCTGTCCGGTGTGGATACGATGGAAGCGTCGGGCCCATTGGAGGTCACCGTCAAACTGAAGAAGGTGCAGTCCACATTCCTGGATACTTTGTCATCGCCTGGCACGCCGCTGGCGATCTATCCAGCCGAGGAAGCAAAGAAGGACCCAAAGGACTTCAAGTTCATCGGCACCGGGCCAATGAAGTTTGTCGAATACGCGCCGGACAGCCACGCGACACTGGAACGGTTCGACGACTATGTGCCGAACCCCAACTATAAGACGCGCGATGGGTTTGCTGGCCGCAAGGAGCTGTTCATCGACCGAGCGGTGTTCCGCTTCATGCCGGAATTTGGCGCTCGCACGGCGGCGATCCAGACGGGCGAAGTGCAGATCAACGAGACGACCGATGGTCCGACCGCAAAGCAGCTTGCCGGAGACAGCAAGGTCCAGGTGCTAAAGCTGCTGCCATTTGCTATCCAGCTTGCCAAGTTCAATCACGCCCAGGCGCCCTGCGACGACTTGAACTTCCGGCGTGCGGTTGCCGCGTGCCTGAACATGGAAGAGACGATGTCGATCGCTTATCCGGACATCTACAAGCTGGATGGGGGGTATCTATACGGCTATTCGCCGTTCTATTCGAAGGCCGGCACTGATCTGTACAACCTCAACGATCAGGCTAAGGCGACAGAGTGGCTCAAGAAGAGCAAGTACGGCGGGGAGACTCTGACCTTCATCACTGACAACACCCGCCCTGACGTAGATACCGCGACCGACATCAAGGAACAACTCGGGCAAATTGGCATCAAAATCGAAGTGAAGGTGTCGGATTGGCCGACAGTATCGAAGCTCGGGTTCATGCCGAACGGCTGGCATCTCTGGACGCATGGGCTCGGCATCGAGCCATATGAAGGGCCGCCCAAGCTGATGAGCATCTGGGCGAACGGCATCTCACAGATCAAAGACGATCCGGTCATCGACAAACTCTATGCCGATTTGCTGGCAGAGATGGATGCTGAGAAGCGCAAGGCAATCTTCGCCACGTTCCAGCAGCACATGTATGACAACGCGGTGGGTGTGGCGCTTGGAAACTACGGCATGTTCCAGGTGATCTCGTCGCGCATCAAGAATTTTGCTCCGTATCGTATCCCGCGCCTGTGGGGCATGTGGTTGGAAGGCTGATTGCTGCGCTTCGTCATCCGCCGACTGGTCATCTCGGTGCCGGTGCTGGTGCTGGTGTCGCTGATGTCATTTGGCGTTATTTGGCTGGTTCCAGGCGATCCGGCGGCGGTGTTTCTGGATGCGGGAGCGACACCGGAGCAGCTGGCGCAAGTGCGGCATCGACTTGGGCTCGACGAGCCGTTCTATCAGCAGATGATCGGTTGGTATGAACGCATCCTGCATGGCGACCTTGGTCAGTCGATCCTGCTGAATCGCAGCGTTGCCACGGCAATCATTGAGCGGTTGCCGGTTACGTTGTCGCTGACCGTGTTGGCGTTGTTCTTCGCCGTGCTGCTTGGTGTGTTGGCCGGGCTGCTGGCTGCGATGCGGCATCGAAGCTGGACTGACCAGTCGATCATGGTGCTGGCCCTGCTTGGGTTGTCGGTGCCGGAATTCTGGCTCGGTCTTGTGCTGATTTTCGTGTTCGCGGTGGACCTGCGGTGGTTCCCGGCAGGCGGCTATGTTCCGATAACCGACAGTCTGTTCGGCTGGTGGCAAAGCCTGGCGATGCCTGCCTTTACCCTGGCCGCGGTCCAGGTGGGGTTCATCGCGCGAATGACGCGTTCGGCAATGCTGGAGGTGTTGCAGCAGGACTTTATCCGCACGGCCGATGCGAAGGGGCTGCCGTGGAGCGTTGTGGTAACCCGACACGGCCTGCCCAACTCACTGGTGCCGATACTCACGGTCATTGGTATCGTAACCGGTGGTTTGCTCGGTGGCGCGGTGGTGATCGAGCAAGTATTCTCCTTGCCAGGTGTCGGACGGCTGGTCATCGGCGCGGTTCTCAGCCGCGACTTCCCAGTGATCCAAGGCACGCTGCTGTTTGTCGCATTGATCTATCTGCTGGTTAATCTCGTCGTCGATATCCTGTATGCCGTTGTCGATCCGCGGGTGCGGCTTGAGTAGCACTGCCGAACCGATTCATATCAGCTCGGCGGCGGCCTTCCGCAGGCTGGCCGGCCCGTTCGTGCAACGGCTGCTGCACAATCGGTCGTTCATCATTGGCGGCGGATTGGTGCTGTTCGTGGTGTTGATCGCGGTTTTCGCTGGCGAACTCGCGCCATATGATCCGATGCGCAGTAATTTCCGCGCGCGTCTTGCGCCGCCTAGCATGGAGCATTGGTTCGGCACCGACCATTTCGGCCGGGATCTGCTGTCACGCGTGCTGTACGGTGGTCGCGTGTCGCTTACTATCGGCATATTCGTTGTTGTCATCACCGGCATCGCCGGCACCACAATCGGAGCGCTGGCCGGGTATTTCCGCCGATTGGACAATCCGCTTATGCGCCTGATGGACGCGCTGATGGCATTCCCCGCCATCCTGCTGGCCATCGTGATCAGCGCCATACTGGGCGCTTCGGTGGTCAACGTGGTGATAGCGCTCAGCATCGCCACCAGCCCGCACACCGCGCGGATCGTACGTGCATCGGTATTGGTGGTGCGCGAGATGGAATATGTGGAGGCGGGGAGGGCGCTTGGCGCAAGCGATCTGCGCCTGCTGTTCGGCCACGTGTTGATCAACGCGATGGCACCACTGATCGTGCGGCTGACCTATGTGTTCGCCATCGCGATTTTGGCCGAGGCAGTGCTGTCCTACATAGGCGTCGGTCCACCGCCGCCGACGCCGACGTTCGGCAACATCATTGCCGGAGAGCGAGACTTCATGATGTCGGCGCCGTGGGCAATGATCTATCCCGGCTTGGCCATTGTCATCTCGGTGCTTGGACTCAACCTGCTCGGTGATGGCCTGCGCGATGTGCTCGATCCACGCATGAAGCTATGACAGACGTGCTGTCGGTCGAGGGATTGAACGTTCGGCTGACCGCCACTGCGCGGTCGAGCATTCTCGATGACGTGTCGTTCAAGGTTGCGCCCGGCGAAGTGGTAGGCATCGTCGGTGAGTTCAGGCAGCGGCAAAAGCGTGCTGGCGCTCTCGATCATGGGCCTGTTGTCTCCGGCCTTGCATATGACGGCGCGGCGCATTGCCTTGCTCGGCGACGAACTGACGGGACAGTCACGCGACGTTTGGCGCGCGCGGCGCGGCCGCGACATGGCGATGATCTTCCAGGAACCGATGACGTCGCTCAACCCTGTTATGCGTGTCGGCATGCAGATCGAGGAGGTGCTACGCTGGCGAGGCCGCCTGTCGGGTGGTGCGGCGAGGCGGCGTGCGCTGGAACTGCTGGAACAGGTGGAGATACCGTCACCACGCAGCCGGTTGCAGGCTTATCCGTATGAATTGTCGGGCGGGATGCGGCAACGCGTGATGATCGCCATCGCGCTGGCAGCGAACCCCAAGCTGTTGATCGCCGATGAACCAACCACCGCGCTTGACGTGACGGTGCAGGCGCAAATCCTCGATTTGCTGCGTGGCCTGCAACGTCAGACGGGATTGTCGCTGATTCTCATCACGCATGATCTTGGGGTGATTGCCGAAATCACGGACAGGGTCATGGTGCTGTACGCCGGTCGTGTGGCGGAGGTCGCGCCGGTTCGCACCATCTTTGACGCCCCGATGCATCCCTATACCGAAGCGCTGTTGGGTTCGGTTCCTGATGTTGCTGGGGTGCGGCATCGTTTGATCACGATACCCGGCTCAGTGCCAGGCGCACTGACCATGCCCCCTGGCTGCCGCTTCGCGCCGCGATGCCGATATCGGCGGGCGGCGTGTGAAACGGCGCCGCCGGCGCTGCACAATGCGGCAGTTCAGCACGACGTCGCCTGTATCCGATGACCGAGGTGCTGATCGAGGCCATTGATGTCCGCAAGCATTATCCGGCGCGCGGCGGACACGGGGTGGTCCACGCGGTCGATGGCGTCGACCTTCAGGTGCGCAAAGGAGAGACGCTCGGTCTGGTCGGTGAGTTCGGCTGTGGCAAGTCCACCTTAGGACGGCTGTTCCTACGGCTGATTGAGCCGACCAATGGCTCGATCGTGCACAAGGGCACTGAATTGACGGGACTTGGCCGGCGCGCGCTGCGCCAGCGCCGGCGCAACCTGCAGATCATCTTCCAGGATCCGTTCGGATCGCTGAATCCACGCAAGACCGTTGGTGGAGTGATTGCCGAGGCTTACGCGATCCATGGGCTTGGAAACCGCAGCGAGCGTGCCCGCTGGGTGGCGGAGATGCTCGATCTGGTGGCGCTGCCACGCGATGCCGCACAGCGTTATCCGCACGAGTTTTCCGGCGGTCAGCGTCAGCGTGTCGGCATTGCCCGCGCCCTGGCGCTGCGACCGGAGTTTGTTGTCTGCGATGAAGCGGTATCGGCGCTCGATGTCTCCGTGCAGTCGCAGATCATCAACCTGATGCAGGATCTGCAGCAGGAGCTTGGACTGACCTATCTGTTCATCTCACACAACCTCGCCGTCGTGCGGCATATATCGACGCGCATCGCGGTGATGTACCTGGGCCGTATCGTTGAGCTGGCGGAAGCCGACGCGCTGTTCGCGCGCCCCGCGCATCCATATACCCAAGCACTGTTATCGGCGGTGCCGGTGTCGCATCCGGATCAGCCGCGCCACTGGCATGCCTTGCGTGGTGACGTACCTAGCACAACAGACGTGCCGCGGGGATGTCGCTTTGCGCCGCGCTGCCCTCTGGCTGAGCCTCGCTGCCTGGAGGCCGATCCTCCGCTGACTGTCGTGGAGGACGGGCGATCCGTTGCCTGCCTGCTGGCGTCATGATCAGCCAGGCTTCATCGGCGGCAGCACATCCTGCGGCTCCAATCCGAGTTCGTACAGTCCCATGTTCCATAAGCAGAAGTCTGCCGGCGGTGGCTGGATGGGAGCGATCGCACCATCGCGGAACAACTGCTCGAGGCGCGATCCTTTGAAGATGCCGTGCGCTCCACCGAGCGTGAGCGCCACCCGGGTGATCCGGCTCACGGCTTCGCCAACGCTATACTTAGCGCGGTACAGCGCTGCTGTGGTCTCCGCCGTGGGTCCTTGCGTATCGCTGAGCCAAGCCGAACGGTAAGTGATCAGTCGTGCGGCTTCCAAGTCCGCGCTCAGCTCGGCGATGTGCCGGCGCACATCGGGGTGGTAGGCGACGGGTTGCGCGTAGCCTTGTGGCTGGCGCGCATGCACCATGCGGCGCAGCTCGTGGAACGCGGCGACGGCGATACCGAGATAGACCGCCGTGTAGGATCCCCAAAACCAGTTCAGGTAGTCGTGCCGAAACCGCCTCGCGTCGTCGGCGAGAAACAGCACCGCAGTGTCTGGCACGCGGCAATCCTCCAGGATCAATGAGTCGCTGCGTGTCGCCCGCATGCCCAATGTGTCCCAGTTCGCAGTCACGCTGCGCCCGGCGGCATTGTGCGGCACGAGCAGCAACATGCCGGCCAACGGGTTCACCGAATCATCGGGATATGCCATCACCATCACGTAGTCGGCAGCCTCCAGCATGGAGGCGAACATCTTTCGCCCCGTGATGCTGTAGCCACCTTCGACCCGCCTCGCTCGCGCACTGAGAGGACGCTCGCCAATCAGCGACGTGGTGCCCGGTTCAGAGAAATTCCCACCAATGAGCTTGTGTTCCCGGATAACCAGGTCGGCGATCATTTCCTTGGTTGCGTCGCTTATCTCCCGGCTTTGCAGCACCGGCATCACAACGGATGCATGCATGTTGAAGGAGAGCGCTGTCGATGGGCAGCCTTGCCCCAGCGCCTCATAGGCAATCGTGTGATCGAGGAAGCTGGCACCCGCGCCGCCCCACCGGGGATCGATCGTCAGGCTCAGGAAGCCTTCGGCGCGCAATCGAACATAGTTCTCGACCGGGTGTGACGCATCGCGGTCGTGCTGCGTCGACCGCGTGGCAAAATCCGCCGCAAGTTCCAGGCAGCGTCGTTGCAGGCTTTGCTGTGCTTCGCTGAGCGCGAAGTCCATCAACCGCGCGCCAGTGAGTAGATTTGCGTGCCGCCAGGAGGGGGTGGCAGTGTGCTCCAGCTTTCACCACCATCCGTGCTGCCGTAGACCTCACCGCCATTCGTTGCGCATGCAACCAATTCCGGATGATGCTCGTCGAATGCCAGCTTGAACAGCGTATGTGGCGGTTCGACGCCCATATCGACTCGTGCCCAGGTCTCGCCACCATCACCACTGTATAGCAAAGCTCCCTTATCGCTCAGGAAGTTAGCGCCGGCGGTGACGAATACCTTGCGCGGATTGCCTGGAACCTCGTGGATGTCACGGCAATAAATCTGGCCCTTGGCGTTCAGTGCTTCGAGCTTGACGTGCCGCCAGTGATCCCCGCCATCGTTGCTATGAAACATTCCAGCGCGGCCGATGCCGATCACCGTGTCTGGTCGCCAGCGACTCGCCAGCACGCCATGCATGTCAACCGCATCGTCATTCAGATATTGGCCGTGGCTTAGATTCTCCCAGTGCTCGCCGCCATCAGTGGAACGAAGCGTGCCTCCGACTTCGATTGCGGCGTATAGCAAGTCCGGCTGATTGACGCTGGCATCAAGCATGAGCACGCGCTTCGCCGGATTGGCGCCATGGGCAGTGGTTATCTCTGGGAAGCGTACGCTGACGGGAAGGCGCGTCCAACGCTCGTCGGCATCGTCGCTGCGATAGATCTCGCAATTCTCGTAGCCGACGAACATCACATCCGGATCATACGGATGGAACAGGAACGACCATACCGGCAGATTATGATCCGCGGTGTTCACCCGTTCCCAATGTTCGCCACGGTCATCGCTGCGGTACGGACCCGACTGCGTGCCGGCATATACGATATTCGGCTGCAACGGATGCACGGCAATGGCCCGTACCGCCGGTGCGTCCGGCAGACCGAGCTGCGCCGGCTGCCACTCGTTGTCGCCGTCACGCATGCGATGCAGACCGGAATGTACATCGCGGCCACGTCCGGTCTCACCCGCCAGACCCACGTAGATATATGCCATGCTGTCCCCCTTCCATGCAGACCATCACGCCCCGAAAATTGCCCTGCGCACGTTGGTGATTTCGGCCGTGTCGCTCTCTCGACCCGCTGCCGGCGCAGGGTCCGGCGCCACTTCCCGCACCGTAAAGTGTGTGCCACGGATTTCCCAGTAGGCGCCGAAGATCGCCACGCCACCGCCAGTGTCGTCGGAATACCATCCATCATGCAGCAAAACCACGACGTGGCCGGCGGCGCGCGCTGCTTCAGGGTCTCCCAGCACGAACCAATCGATCCGGTCTTCACCTGGTGTGCGTCTGCGCTGCTTTACGTCGAAGCCCTCAGGTTGCTGCCCACTGTTGCGTATAATGAACATGACGTTCATGACGCGAGGAACCTAGCGACACAGTCGACGTAAGCCTCCGGCTGTTCGAGTTCCGGATGATGGCCGGCGGCGGCAATGGTCTGGAAGAGCGCTCCCGGAATTCGCTGCGCATACGCGCGGCCATAGGACGGTGTCACGATCCCGTCGGACTCACCCCAGATCACCAGCGTCGGTACAGAAATCCGCCGCAGCCAGTAGCTGAGCTGCGGATTGTACATGTGCGGCTTCCAGGCGTAGATGCACAGCGATTCCCAGTTGCGTGCCAGTGTGATCATCTCGGCATCGCTCATGGTGTCGTCTATCGTCGCCTGCCAACCCAGCCCATAAATCCCGGCGGGACGCTGTAGCGGGTCATGCCACGCAAGCCGATTCAGTTCCGCAGGATCGCTGTTGAAGAAGTGCGCGATATCGCGCGTGTCGCGTCCGCCGATTTTGATACCGACCGGATCGACCAGGATCAAGCGGCCAAGCTTCGGCGTGCCAGCCACGGCGAGTTCCGCCGCGATCCATCCGCCAAAGCCAAAACCGATGACAGTCACACTGGGCGCGGCGATCGCGGCCAGCACGTCGTGATACAGGTTGATCAGGTCGTACATCGTATCGAAGTCATCGGGACGCAACGATTGACCGAAGCCAGGATGCGACGGTGCAATCACCTCGCCGTGGCGCGCCAGCATGTCGATGAAGCGCGCGTGGGAGCTTATCGGATTTATGTCATGCAGCAACACCATTGGCTGACCGGTGCCGCGGCGCAGCACCTCGAGTTCAAGCGCGCCGGCACGCATGGTCATGTGTCGAGCGGCTCCAGCTCTTGCAGTTGCGGCAGTACCTCACGAGCGGTGAGCCTGAAGCTTTTCATCGCCTCGGCGTGAGTCACCAGCCCCTGACGGGTCATCAGGATGATGCGCCCTACGCCGCCGACGCGGTGGCGGAACTGCTTGATCTGCTGCACGACTGTGTCCGGGTTGCCGGCGAACATCTGACCCTGTGCGATCAGCGCCGCGACACTGAGGTCCGCCGGCCGCTTCGAGGCGCCACCGCGGAATACGGACGGCGCCAGCTCCGGCGGGAATTGGCCGGGCTGAAACTTCGACATCTGCGGACTGCTCTTCATGCTGACGGTCAGGAACCAAGGGATCTTCTGACCAACGCGCATCGCCTCTTCATCCGTATCACCGACATAGCAGAACGCCATATAGGAGAAGCGGTCTTCGCCAGGCGGCAGCAATTGCGCGTCCACGCGAGCCTGCTTGTAGGCATCGAATGCCTGTGCCGTGCGGGTGTAGCCGCCGAACAGCAACGTGTTGACGATACCACGCCGCCCGAGTTCCGCGCAGGTCGGGAAATCGCTGGTTGCCGCCCAAAATTCGGGACGCGGCTGCTGGTACGGCCGCGGCCAGATATTGACGTGTGCGTGCGAGAAGAATTTACCTTCCCAACTGAATGGACCGTCATGGCTGGTGAGCGTCTTCTCGATCAGGTCAATCGCCTCCCATTCGCGTTCCCGGATACGGGTCGGATTGGCATCGCCCGATACCATCTCGGTTGCGCCGGACTTGACGAAGCCGATATCGAGCCGGCCACGGCTCAACACATCGATCGTGGCATATTCAGTGGCAACGCGAACGGGGTCTGGCCGCACGGTGATCAGGGTACCGAGCGAAAGGATGCGCACCCTTTGCGTGATGCGCGCGACGACACCGGTGATGACCGGGCTGGCTGCCCATAGGTTGTTGATGCCCGAATGATGCTCATTGGTGACGATATGCAGACCAAGTTCGTCGCAAAGGCGGTATTCGTCGAACACCTCGTCGTACAGCCGCGCCACGATCTCGGGATCGCAGTAGCGATTGGGCAAGCTGGCTCGCACCGCGGGCGCCGCATCCAGTACTTCGGCTGGAACGAACGGATACGGATTCTCGCAGTGGTTCCACAGCTCGATCGAGGCCATGGGCGAAGAAGACTGCCAATGAAGCGGCGAGGCAATGCCGCCCGCTTGCCTGGCGGACACCCGCTGCTAGCGTGGGGTAACAGAGGAGAATGTGCGATGCCTGTTGTCGAGACCGAACGCCACGGCCAGGTCCTGGTGGTGCGCATGAACCGTCCGGAACGCCTGAACGCGCTCAACCATGAACTGCGCACGTCGCTCGCGGAGACGTGGACCGAGTTCCGGCACAGCAACGAGCTCGAGGTGGCGATCTTTACCGGCACCGGCCGGGCGTTCTGTGCGGGTGAGGACATGAAGGAATCGCTGGCCGACGGCGCACCGGGTGGGCGGCGACCGGTGATCGACGATCCGTTCATGGCGGGAGCGCTGGAGAAGCCGGTGATCGCGGCGGTGAACGGCTTCGCCATGGGTGGGGGATTCATGCTGGTCGAGCGGACCGATCTGCGTGTCGCCGTCCGCGGTGCGGTGTTCGAGGTGTCGGAAGCGAAGCGCTGGCTGCTGGGCGGCTACAATCACGGTCATCTCGCCAACCTGCCGTTCCCTATCGCGATGGAAATGGCGCTCGGCTTCCGCTTCACTGCCGAGCGCTTCTATGACGTGGGCTTCCTCAATCGCCTGGTCGATCCCGATGAACTGATGCCGAGTGCGCTGGCAATGGCGGGGCATCTGCTGACGCTGCCGCCGGCTTCGAGGGTGAATACGGTGCACATGATGCGGCAGATGCGCCCGGAGCCGTCTGCCGATCAGCAACGGCTCGCTGGGCTGCTGCACGAACATGGCGCGAAGAGCGACCTGATGGAGTTGCGTGCTGCATTCGCCGAGAAGCGAACGCCCCGCTTCAAGGGTTGGAACGATCCCCAGGACCGCTATCTGCTGCCGAAGCTGTAGCGGTCAGCGGAGTTCGACATCCTCCCAGAACCCGACTCGATCGCGAATCTGCGCGAGCTTCGGCTGCGGTGCTTCGTAGATCCACGCGTTGCGAGGATGACGTACACCGTCGATGACCACATCATAGAACTGCACGCCATGCGGGCAGGCCCGGTCAGAGTCGGTCTTCGGTGACTTCTCCAGCCATTCCATGTGAACTGCGGAAGGCGGAAAGTACTGATAGCCGCCGGCTTCCACGATATCGTCGCTCGCGCCAATCTCATGGCCGTTCAGGATCGCTTTCATAGTCAGGGTGCCTCCAACGGATGAGCGTGCAGCATGTGGGCAGGGTCTGCGACGCATGCCAGGCGCAAGAATATGTGAACGGCGCGATGCCGCAAGTTCGGCCCATTTGCGTGTTAACAGAAACTACCCGCTGTTCAGGAAGGAAGCGCGATGCGCTGCAAGACGCTGATTCTGCTGCTGCCCCTGTTCGCAATCGCGCCCGCACAGGCGCAGCCCTATCCACCGGGCGGCGCGCCCCCGCCTCCGCCTCACGGTCATCCGCCGCCAGCGTCGGGACCGGTTGGCGCCGGCGAAAATTGCGGCACGCCCGACGATCCAAAGCCTTGCCCGCCCTTGCCGCGCCATCCGCTGCAGTATTATCCGGCGAACCGAAGCTGAGTCGGCTGGACCTCCCTATGGCCTGACACGGCAGTTGCTTCTTCGCGAACAGTGGCCGCATCGCGTAGTGCGTCAGCCAGAGGTGCAGTTCGCGTGTTATTCGGAGCATTGATCTGGTTGACAGCGGAATGCGGCTGATGATCATCCATTGTTGGAGATGATCATATGATCCGCATCTGGTTCGTCGTATTTGCACCCTTGCTGGTTGGCTGTGCGGATCAGTCGGAAGGCAGCGCGCTCAACGCATGCCGGATGAGGTATTATCTCGACTCAAGCGCGACCCAGCAGCAGTCGGTATCCAACTGCATGCAGGAAAGGTCATTCCGATTGGTCTCCGACTGCAGTCCTCAATCCGACATTGCGAACTGGGATCGGGCAGCTGGGGAAACCGCATATCTGAATCCGCAATGCTATCGGCCCGTGGGCGCGGCCCCATGGACGGCAACACAGTTGTCTCCGATGTGAGAGGACGTATTCACTGTCTCTGTAATCACATATGGCTGTTTGGACAGTGTGACGTGGCGGTGTGTAAGCGGTTCGATCATCGATAGATGGAACCAAACCTATGACCGTTCATATTGTCGCGCTGCAGCCACTCGTCGCTCTGATTGCCGGTGTCCTCATACTGCTGGTCCCTCGAATCCTGAACTACGTCATTGCGATATATCTTATACTGATAGGAATTCTCGGCCTTTTCCCTAATCTGATCCATTGATCGGGTTTGCCTGGACGGACAGCCTCTTTAGAACTATCGCATCGATCAGACGCTGCCGGACGGCCTGCGCAAAGTTATCCTGATGGCCTGCTGCTAATTGACAGCGCCGTCCCAGGGTCCGATTTCTCCAGCGTATAGCTAAGCGGATCGCGCGAGCGATTCTTGGGAGATAGTCATGCGGAGGTCCCTACTCGCCGGTCTGACACTGTTCGGCATGAGCGTCTGTGCTCTAAGCGGGGCTTTTGCGCAGACCCCGGCACCCGTTCCCGCCCCCGCTCAGAAGCAGATCCTGCAGGTGGAGTTGGGTGCCACCGGTGCCAACTCGAACAACAACTATCAGCCGGCCCCCTTGCCCGGGAGCGTCGCGAAGCCAGCGCCCGGAACAATGGTGGTTCACATGGACGGTCGGGTATGGACGCAGTTTGGGTTCGGCGGACGCTGACGGAGCCACCCCAGCGAATTTGACGGTGTTGGAACAGGTTAGGAACACTTAATAAACGGTTGACCAGATTGGCGAGATAACGCAAACGTGAGATGACTCCCGATTCGGGTGCCTCATGCGATCTCAATATATTGCCAGATGATTTTAAAGCGGCATGTTTAGTCTGGCAGGATGCCGCTCGATTTCATGACTTTCGTCCAGCATCCATTCGACCAATCGTTGACGCATGCAGGACATTCTCACGCTGACAGGCGACCACGGAAACCGGCTGGCTCAGCTATTGCGTGTTGCGCAGCAGGAGACGCGGCTGGCGGAACGGCTCGCTGGACCGAGGCTGGCGGACGCACTGACCGAACTCGAAGATCTGCTGTCTGACCAGCTCGCGATCCTGTCAAAGGCGGCTGACGATGACGCGGCGGATGCCGAGGCATCTGGCGCCGCGGAGCGCGATCGCCAGCCCTGGCGCCCGATGAGGGCTGCCTGATGGCCGCACGTCCTATTTGGCGCGGTCACCTTCGTTTGGCCCTCGTGTCCTGCCCGGTGGCGCTGTGGAACGCGCGGCATGATCGGGCAACGATCCGATTCAATCTGATCAATCCGGATACCGGCAACCGCATCCGAATGGTCACGCAGGATTCCGAGACCGGCAAGGAACTGGAGCGCCGCAATCTCGTGAAGGGCTACGAGTTCCGCAAGGACCAATACTTACTGCTGAACGATGAAGACTTCGACGGCGTCAAGGTCGAGAGCTCGTCGGTCATGACGATAGAGAAGTTCGTTGATACGGATTCGATAGATCCGGTGTACTTCGATGCAGCCTATTTCCTGGCACCCGACGGTGATGCGGGCCGCGATGTCTACGCAGTGCTGCGCCAGGCGATCGGCAAGACCGGAAAAACGGCACTGGCCAGAGTGGTGGTTGCCCAGCGTGAGCGCACAATTGCGCTGCGGCCGATGGACGACGGCCTGATGGCACACACGCTGTATGAGAACCGTGACCTGAACAGCGCGAAAGACCTGTTCGACGGGCTGTCGAATATCCGAATCGACCCCGAGATGGTTCAGCTCGCGACGCAGCTTGTGCAGCGGCAGAGCGGAAAGTACGACGCCTCGGATCTCGAGGACCGCTACGAGGCGCGGTTGCGCGAAATGATCGACGCGAAGCTAAAAGGCGAAGGGATCGACCTGGAAGCCGAAGAGCCAGTGGCGCAGGACACCAATGTCATCGATCTGATGGCGGCATTGAAGAAGAGCCTTGGTCAGGCACCGGCCAAGCAGCCGGAAGTTGCGGCATCCACCTCAAAGCGGAAGAAGGCATCCGGCGCCGATCGGCAGCAGCGTGTATTCAAGCTGCCGATAAAGGGCGGCAAGGAACGCGGCGAGGAGGCGGCAACGCAGCCAGCGACAAGCAAGCCGGCGCGCAAGCGCGCGTAGAATGTAGCTCGGTGTTCGCCGCTTCAGGCGGCCACCATCTTTTCCACCGAGGCGACGTGCGGTCCCTGCAACTTCCGTAGGCGCTCGCCTTCCTTTTCAACCGCACGGAAGACGCGCAGGAAATTTTGGCTGGCAATGCCGGCCACCGCTTTGTCCGACCAGCCGCGCGAGAACAGCTCGGCCAGCAGATGTGGAAAGCGGGTGACATCTTCCAGGCCAACGGGCGTTGTCGGCACACCAAAGAAATCGGAACCAATGCCGATACGCGTGAGACCGACACGTTCGACCAGGCGCTCGATCATGTTGGCCACGTCCGCCAGTGTGACCTGTGGGCGATGACCGGTCGCGCGTTCGCGTGCTGCGATGACTTCGGCGCGACGCTGACCGAAATCATTCTTGATCGCCTCGCGTACTGGGATCATCCATTGGCGTACTTCCTCGCTGGTGAAGTCAGGGATGAACGTCGCCATGACGAGGCCGTCGTTGGTGCACAGGCGTTGCAGCACATCGTCTGGCACGTTGCGCGGATGATCACAGATTGCGCGCGCGTTGGAATGCGAGAAGACAATGGGGGCGGTGCTGACGTCGAGCACCTGGCGCATGACATCAGGTGAGACATGCGCACAGTCGACGATCATGCCGAGGCGGTTCAACTCTCGGACGACTGTCTTGCCGAACTCGGTCAGTCCATTGTGCCGTGGTTCGTCGGTCGCTGAGTTCGACCCAGTCAAGCGTGCCGTTGTGGCACAGGGTCATCAAGCGAGCGCCAGCGGCATGCCAGACGCGAAGCAGTGCCAGGCTGTTCTCCAGTCCAACGCCACCCTCCACCGCGATGATTGATGCGATGCGGCCGGCGCGCTTGGCGCGCCGGATGTCGGCGGCCTTCCGCACTGGGAGGAAAGTATCAGGATGGGCTTCGTGCATTTGTAGAATAACATCGATCTGCTCGAGCGTGGCGCGCGCTGGTTGCGGCGTTTCGCTGGGGATGAAGGCTGCCCAGATCTGTGCGCCGATGCGGCCCTCCCGCAGACGAGGTATGTCGGTATCTCCATCCTGATGCCGCCGGTTCAGGTCGTAGGCGCGCACGTCGCCCTTGGCGATGGGATCGTTGCGGATCACCCACGGCAGGTCATTGTGACCATCGACGAAGGGGATATGCTCCATGAGCGCGAGCGCTCGACGCAAGGGCTCGCGAGACGACGTGGTTCTTGCCAAGTTCCCCTCCGACTGCTGGGCTTACTGCTTGTTAACCAGAGACAATATCATCTCACGGGACTGCTTCACGGATAATTGTCGCGCCGACTCGCTCCCAGGCAAGTGAACCCCGGCAGCGGCAAACGTTACAGGACGTGCCAACCGGCTGCCATAAACTCCATGTGGCATCATCCACCTAAGACAGACCAAGCAAGGCATGGCCCCAAGGATCTATCATCTGCACCCGCTGGTCGCCGGGGCGCTGTCAGAATGGCCGTCACATTTCGCGCGCTGCCGCGAGATGGGGTTCGACACGGTTTGCATCGCACCGCCGTTCGTACCGGGCGCGAGTGGCGACATCTTTGTTACTGCTGACTTTGAAGCGCTCCACCCGGCGCTTGGCTGGTCCGGCTCGGCGGATGACGGCATCGCGTTGATTGCGCGCCAGGCGGCTGATCATGGGCTGGGCGTGTGGCTGGATCTGGCGATCGATCGGGTGGCGCATGACGCCGTGATCCGGCAGCGCGAGGCGGCGTGGTTCGGGCCGGGCGGATGTGGCGGTTTGCCAAGCCCGCACCGTGCACCGCATCGGCTTGATGTCGCTTACGCGCGGCTTAATCAGACCACTATTGCAGATGCCTTGGGCGCGTGGTGGCTGGATCGCCTGGGGCGGCTGGTGAGCGCGGGGATTACCGGGTTCCGTTGCCTTGAGCCGGATGACCCGCCACCTGCTGCGTGGCGGCGCATTGTGCAGTCGTTTCCGGCGTGCCGGTTCCTTGCCTGGACGCCCGGGGTGAACCGGGCGGACCTTCCGCAATTGGCCGATATCGGCTTTGATTTCGCATGTTGTTCGCTGGCCTGGTGGGATGGGCGCGCGAATTGGTTCTTGGATGAGTATGAGGCGCTGAAGCGGATCGCGCCGGTGATCGCGTCGCCGGAGCCCTCTTTCTTTGATCGATGCGCACCCGGTCGGCATCGCTTCATGCTGGATCTCGCCGCGGCTGCGGCAGACGGACTGTTATTACCGATGGGCTTTGAATATGCCACGCGCCGCAGGTTCGATGCCGCGTTGGCGGGGCCGGATGATCTCGCGGTGGCTCGAGAGGAGCCGGGGGATGACCTGCGAGAGGAGATCGCCGCAGCCAATTCGGCGGTCGCGTCTGATGCTTGGCACGATGGCTATGGGGCATTGCGTCAGCTGAACAGCGCACACGACCCAGTGAGCGCATTGTTCCGCACTGATGCTGCGAGGACACGTGGCTCACTGGTGCTAGCGAATCCTGACGTGACGCGTGAGGCCGTTATAGAGATGCCGCTGTCGCCGTTGCCACCAACCTCGGGCGGCGCGTTCGTGTTGGCGGAGGCGTGCAACAAGGCAGCACTTCGCGCTGGAGAAGTTAGGGTGCTTGTGTACAAGGCGACCACCCCAGTCGTTCATCCGAGCGAGCAGCGATTGGAGAGGCACAGCATTGTTGCGGGACGCATCGCCATCGAGGCGATTCAGCCGCAGGTGCCGGACGGTCCGTTCGCCGTGAAGCGACTTGTCGGCGACAGCATTGTTGTCACCGCCAACGTCATCTGCGACGGACACGACATATTGGCTGCAAGTCTTCTGTGGAAGGCCGCGGACGAAGCGGAATGGCGTCGGGTTCCGATGTTATTGCTGGTGAACGATCGCTGGCAGGCAACATTTACGCCGGATCGCATCGGCCGCCATGAATTCACCGTGGAAGCCTGGTGGGATGCGTGGGAGACATTCCGGCACGACCTTTCGGCGAAGCATAAGGCCGGCCAGGTGCTAACGCTGGAAATTGAAGAAGGCCGTCGCGCCGTGCAGGCGGCTGCGGCGAGGATCAGCGAGCCGACACGTACCGCGCTGACAGAAATTGCCACTCGGCTCCCGTCGCTACGGGCCGATCAACAGGTGGCGCTACTGTTGGCCAAAGATACAGCGGCGGCGATGGCTGCGGCCGATGACAGGCCGTTCGTCGTACGGCACCAGTCATTGATCCCGCTCGATGTCGATCGCCCGCGCGCTGCGTTTGCCAGCTGGTACGAGATGTTCCCACGCTCCGCCACTGCTGATGAGACGCGGCATGGCACATTCGCTGACGTGACCCGGCGCTTGCCGGCGATCCGCGACATGGGGTTCGATGTGCTGTATTTTCCGCCGATCCATCCGATTGGCACGACGAATTGCAAGGGCCGCAACAATGCGCTTCGTGCCGAGCCGGGCGATGTCGGCAGCCCATATGCCATAGGTGGCGTTGAAGGCGGGCACGATTCGATCCATCCGTCACTTGGCACGCTGGCGGACTTCCGTGCGCTGGTAGAGGCGGCGAATAGATACGAATTGGAAATCGCGCTGGATTTCGCAATCCAGTGCTCGCCCGATCATCCGTGGCTGCGCGAGCACCCGGATTGGTTCCGTTGGCGCCCGGACGGGTCGCTGCGTTTCGCGGAGAATCCACCGAAAAAATATGAGGACATCGTCAATCCTGACTTTTTTGCCGATGCGGCTGTCCCGTCACTCTGGAAGGCATTGCGCGACGTGGTGCAGTTCTGGGCAGAGCAGGGCGTGCGGATCTTTCGCGTTGATAATCCGCACACCAAGCCACTGCCATTCTGGGAGTGGATGATTGCCGATATCCGAGGGAAGTACCCGGACGCGATTTTCCTGGCTGAAGCGTTCACGCGGCCGAAGATGATGTACCGGCTGGCAAAGGTCGGGTTCACCCAGTCCTACACCTACTTCACGTGGCGCAACACGAAGCAAGAAATCGTCGAATATTTGACGGAGTTGAACGAGCTTCCGGCGCGTGAGTTTTTCCGGCCGAACTTCTTCGTCAATACCCCGGACATCAATCCGCCATATCTACAGACTTCCGGCAGGCCAGGGTTCCTGATCCGCGCCGCACTGGCCTGCACCCTGGCCGGATTGTGGGGAATGTATTCAGGATTCGAGATTTGCGAAGCCGCACCCCTGCCGGGGCGGGAGGAGTACTCTGGACTCCGAGAAATATCAGATACGTGTCCGCGACCACGAGGCGCCTGGCAACATTGTTGGTGAGATCACTGCGCTGAACCGGCTGCGGCGCATGCATCCCGCCTTGCAGAGCCACCTAGGCGTCACCTTCTATCCTGCTCTCAACGATCAGGTCCTGTTTTATGGCAAGCAAACATCGGGGGAGCGCGACATGATCCTGGTCGCCATAAACCTCGACCCACATAACGTGCAGGAAGCTGCGATCGAAATCCCGCTGTGGGAATGGGATCTGCCGGATCATGCGTCGCTCGCCGCGACCGATCTGATGCGCGGTCAGCAGTTCTTCTGGACAGGCAAGCAGCAGCACATTCGACTTGATCCCAATGATCTGCCCTTCGCGATCTGGCAGGTCGCACCGCTGGGACTGCCATAATGGAGCTTTCCGCCGCACGTCCAAACCCGGCACGCCCCGCGCTGAGCGAGGAGGGCCTGTGGTACAAAGACGCTGTCATCTATCAGGTACATGTCAAGTCATTCTTTGACGCCAATAACGACGGCATCGGGGATTTTGCCGGTCTGCTCTCCAAGCTTGACTACATTGCCGATCTCGGGGTGAACACGATCTGGCTGTTGCCGTTCTATCCGTCCCCGCGACGCGATGATGGGTATGATATCGGCGATTATCGCGGGGTGCATCCGGACTACGGAACCTTGGCAGACGCCAAGAGATTCATCGCCGCGGCGCATGCCAAGGGCATGCGGGTGATCACCGAACTAGTCGTCAATCATACGTCCGATCAGCATCCGTGGTTCCAGCGGGCACGGCAAGCGAAGCCGGGTTCGGTGTATCGCGACTTTTACGTGTGGTCGGATGACGACAAGAAGTTCAGCGGCACGCGGGTGATCTTCATCGAACTCACTACGCAGCAACTGGACGTGGGATGAGGAGGCCAAGGCATTTTACTGGCACCGATTCTACTCGCACCAGCCCGACCTGAATTTCGACAATCCACGCGTATTGAAGGAAGTCCTTTCCGTCTTGCGCTACTGGCTGGAACTTGGGGTTGACGGACTGCGGCTTGACGCTGTGCCGTATCTGGTCGAGCGGGAAGGGACCAGCAACGAAAACCTTCCCGAGACGCATGCGGTGTTGAAGCGCATTCGTGCCGAGCTGGATGCGAATTATTCAGATCGGATGCTACTGGCCGAGGCCAATCAGTGGCCGGAAGATGCCAAGGACTATTTTGGCGACGATGATGAATGCCACATGGCATTTCACTTTCCACTGATGCCCCGGATGTACATGGCGATTGCTCGTGAGGATCGCTTTCCAATCACTGATATCATGCGGCAAACGCCAGAGATTCCGCCGAACAGCCAGTGGGCGATCTTCCTGCGAAATCATGACGAGCTGACGCTGGAGATGGTGACGTCCAGCGAACGTGATTTCCTGTGGGAAACCTATGCCGCCGATCGCCGCGCGCGGCTGAACCTGGGAATCCGGCGCCGGCTATTCCCGTTGCTGGAGCACGATCGGCGGCGGGTCGAATTGATGAACTACCTGCTGTTCTCGATGCCTGGAACGCCAGTGATCTACTATGGCGACGAAATCGGCATGGGAGACAATATCCATCTCGGTGACCGTGACGGAGTACGGACGCCGATGCAGTGGTCGCCCGATCGTAATGGCGGCTTTTCCCGGGTCGACCCATCGCGGCTGGTGTTGCCGCCGATCATGGATGCGCTTTACGGGTTTGAGGCGGTGAATGTTGAGGCGCAATCGGGCGATCGGCACTCACTGCTGAACTGGATGCGCCGTACAATCGCGATCCGGCGACAGTACCGTGCGTTTGGTCGCGGGACCTTCCGGCTACTGTATCCGAACAACCGAAAGGTGCTGGCTTATCTGCGGGAACATGACGGCGCTACGATGCTGTGCGTGGCGAACTTGGCGCGCACGCCGCAAGCGGTGGAATTGGAACTGTCGGAATTCAACGGACGCATGCCGATAGAGCTGGACGGTGGATCGGTCTTTCCCCCAATTGGCCAACTAAGCTATCTGCTAACGCTCCCGCCGTATGGATTCTACTGGTTCTTGCTAGCTGATCAGGAGGCAGGCTGGCCCAGTGCCCATACGCCTGCACCCGAGCCAATGCCCGAATACCAAACGATTGTATTGCGTGATCGCTTAGAGAACGCATTGCTGACTGCTCGCCCTCTATTGGAACGCGACGTCTTGCCTTCGTATCTCGCCAAGCGGCGCTGGTTCGCTATGAAGGACCAGGCATTGAGGGCCGCACGCATGTCGGCATTGATCCCGTTACGACATGGTGATTCGGAACTGCTGCTGGCCGAGATCGAGACTGAGACGAGCGAGGCGACCGCACATTGGTTGCTTCCGCTGGCGATAGCCTGGGAAGAGCGGCCGGTTGGGCCGTTGCCGTCGCAGCTTGCACTGGCGCGGGTGCGTAAGGGTGCCCATGTCGGACTGCTGACCGATGCATTTGCTTTGCAGGATTTCGCTAGTGCTATCCTCGATGGGCTGGCACGCCCGAGCGAGGTTGGCGAGATAAGGTTCGAACCGACGTCACGAATGGCAGAGACGCAGGTGCCTTCGGACGCCGAGATGAAATGGCTTTCGGTTGAACAGTCCAACTCGTCTATGATCATCGGTGATCTGGCGATGCTGAAGCTGTTCCGCCGGGTGGCGGCGGGCCCGCACCCCGAGGCCGAGATGGGACGGTACCTTACCGAACAGAGCTACGCCAATATCGCGCCCTTGCTCGGCGAAGTGCTGCGCGTCACTCCTGACGGTGAGCGTTTCACTCTGGCTATTGCACAAGGTTTCATACGCAACCAGGGCGATGCATGGACCTGGACGCTCGACCTGTTGATGAGTGGGCTGGCGGATCTGACAACAGGGACCGAGCAGGCGCAGACCGCGGAAGAGACTGAGCAGCATGAGGACTATGGAACCATAGCATCGCTTCTGGGACAGCGGCTGGGCGAGATGCACGCGGTGCTCGCGCGGGATTCGGACGACCCCGCGTTCGCGCCTGACCAGGCGTCGTCGGCAACGGTGGCGGGATGGACCGAGCAGGCCGAGCAGCAACTGACCGCGGCGTTCGCTGCACTGGATGCGCAGACTGGATGGGACGACGCGGCTGCGGCCGATCTTGCGACGGTATTGGCGGGGCGCGAGCCGCTGACTGAGACCGTGCGATCTCTTGCGCAATCAGGGGCCAACGCAACGCTGACCAGGATTCATGGCGACCTGCATCTTGGGCAAGTCCTGGTGGCAAATGGAGACGTGTATATCATCGACTTTGAGGGTGAGCCGGCAAAACCGATGGCGGCACGGCGAGCCAAAAACCACCGCTTGCGCGACGTGGCCGGGATGATCCGTTCGTTCGATTACGCAGCAGCGGTGGTGAAGCGGAGGAGCCAAGCGAGCCAGGCGCACGTCGCGGACCCTAGTCGCGATGCATTCCTGCAGACGTTCGCCGAGCGGTCAACGCAGTCATTCCTTGCTGCGTATCGCACCGCGCTTCCCGTACAGGATGAGGCCGATGAGGAAAACCTTTTGCGATTGTTCCTGATAGAGAAGGCGGCATACGAAATTGCCTATGAGGCAGCGAACCGTCCGACATGGATCGATGTTCCACTGCACGGCCTGGCGCGGCTGATTGCCGAGGTGCAAGCATGAATGACATCATCGACCTGACTGACCTGACAGCCGGTGTTGCCGAGTCACTGTCGAACGGAACATTGGCTGACCCGTTCGCTGTGCTGGGTCCGCACAACGGTCCGGCGGGACGCATCGTACGAACGTTTCTGCCAGGCGCGGCGCAGGTCGAAGTTGTCGCACGTGTGGGTGGCCGTTCGCTGGGGCAACTCGCTCCCGTTGTGCCGCCGGGCCTGTTCGTTGGGCACGTCGACAGCGCGGAGCCATATGCATTGCGCATTCGCTGGCCTGGCGTGGTGCAGGAGACCGAAGATCCTTATTCGTTTGGTCCGCTGCTGGGTGATTTAGACTTGCATTTGTTCAATGAGGGGCGGCACTTCGAACTGGCGTCGCATCTTGGCGCCAGCGTCGTGGAGATTGAAGGCGTGCGTGGTGTGCGCTTCGCCGTCTGGGCGCCCAACGCGCGTGCGGTGTCGCTGGTGGGTGACTTCAACACCTGGGACCCGCGGCGAAACCCTATGCGGCTGCGCTTTCCCGCTGGCGTGTGGGAGCTGTTCATTCCGCGATTGGCCCCTGGTGCGCGCTACAAATTTGCGATCATCGGTCCGGACGGCTGGCGTCTGCCCTTGAAGGCCGATCCGCTGGCGCGGGCAACCGAACCGCCGCCAGCGACAGCCTCGGTGGTGATGGATCCGACACCGCACGTGTGGCACGACCAAGCGTGGATGAAGGGGCGCGCACAGCGGCATGCGACCGATGCGCCTTTATCGATATACGAAGTGCATCCGGCGTCGTGGTTTCATCCCAATGGGCAGATCCCCAGCTGGGATCAACTGACCGAGCGGCTGGTGCCATATGTCAGCGAGATGGGCTTTACCCATATCGAACTGATGCCGGTTGCGGAACATCCGTTCGGCGGATCGTGGGGCTATCAGCCGCTTGGCTTGTTCGCGCCGAGCGCCCGGTTCGGCTCACCCGACGGTTTCTGTCGCTTCGTGGATGCCTGCCACCGTGCGAATATCGGCGTTATCATCGACTGGGTGCCGGCACACTTTCCGACTGACGAACATGGCCTGGCGCGCTTTGACGGCACGGCACTGTATGAACATCAAGACCCGCGCGAGGGCTTCCACCAAGACTGGAATACCTACATATATAATTTCGGCCGTCGCGAGGTGCAGGGGTTCCTGATCGCTTCGGGTTTGTATTGGCTGGAGCACTACCACGTCGATGGACTGCGCGTGGATGCGGTCGCGTCAATGCTCTATCGCGACTATTCACGGCAGGAGGGCCAGTGGATTCCCAACGCCTATGGCGGGCGTGAAAATCTGGAAGCAATTGGGTTCCTGCGGCACTTCAATGCGGTCGTCGGCGAACGATGTGCAGGGGCGATCACGGTAGCTGAAGAGTTTACCGCTTGGCCCGGAGTATCTCGCCCGATCAAGGATGGCGGTCTGGGGTTTTGCTACAAGTGGAACATGGGGTGGATGCACGATACACTGCGATATATCGAGCATGATCCGGTGCATCGCGGCTGGCACCACAATGACATGACCTTTGGCTTGCTGTACGCGTTTGCCGAGAATTTCGTGCTGCCGCTGTCGCACGACGAGGTGGTGTACGGAAAGTACTCCTTGATTGGAAAAATGCCGGGCGACAACTGGCAGAGATTTGCCAATTTGCGCGCCTATTTTGGGTTCATGTGGGGCCACCCGGGAAAGAAGCTGTTGTTCATGGGTGGCGAAATCGCACAAGAACATGAGTGGAATCACGATGCGGAGCTGGACTGGATCGGGGCGACCGAACCGCTGCGAGCCGGTGTGCAGCGCCTGGTGCGTGAACTGAATCGGATCTATGCGATTGAACCCGCATTGCACCAGCGTGACGCGGTCTCCACCGGGTTCCGTTGGGTGGTAGGCGATGACAGGGCAAATTCGGTGTTCGCGTTTCTACGGTACGGCGAGGAAGCAACAGCTCCAATGCTCGTCGTGTCTAATATGACGCCAGTCCCGCGTTACGGCTATGGCATCGGCGTGCCCCGTCCAGGACGCTGGCATGAATTGATCAACAGCGATTCTGCGTTGTATGGCGGGTCCGATATTGGGAATGGGGGCGTGGCGCACACGGTGCCGGTGCAACGTCATGGCGAGGCCCAATCGTTGGAACTCGTCCTGCCGCCGCTTTCCACGATCTACTTGCGATATAGTGGGGGCTAGCGGCCTCGAGGCGGGCTGGGGTTCAACGGGGGAAGATGCAACATCTGCTGCGGGCGTTGTTGCCAGGCCGGCCATACCCACTTGGAGCAACGTGGGACGGGCTGGGCATCAATTTCGCGGTGTTCTCGGCGCATGCGACCAAGATGGAGCTGTGTCTATTCGAGCCGTCCGGGCGGCACGAGATTGCACGTTACGTCATGCCGGAGTTCACCGACGAAGTCTGGCATGGTTACCTGCCGGACGTGACAGTCGGCCTGCTGTATGGCTATCGGGCATATGGCCCATACGACCCGGAGCAAGGCCATCGCTTCAATCATCACAAGCTGCTCTTGGATCCGTATACGCGGGCTTTGGCGGGATCAGTGCACTGGTCGGACACGCTGTACGGGTTTCGAGTTAATTCACCGCGCAACGACCTGTCGTTCGATCGGCGCGACAGTGCGCCGGCGATGCCGAAATCCCTGGTGATCGATGATTCATTCAACTGGGGAGACGATCGTCCGCCCAACGTGCCGTGGTCGGATACCGTAATCTATGAGGCGCATGTCCGTGGGTTGACCATGCTGCGCGAAGAAATCCGGCCACGTGAGCGAGGCACTTTCGCCGGATTGGCGCATCCGACAACAATCGATCACTTGCGCCGCCTGGGCGTTACTACGGTCGAACTGATGCCGGTACAGGCCTTTTTGCAGGACCGCGCCCTAATGCAGCGGGGACTGCGCAACTACTGGGGCTACAACACTCTGGCGTTCTTTGCGCCAGAGCCGTCCTATCTGTCGGATCTTTCACCGAACGAGATGCGTGTGGCGGTTCGCCGGCTGCATGCGGCAGGCATCGAGGTGATCCTGGACGTGGTGTATAACCACACGGCAGAGAGCGATGAGGTCGGACCGACCCTTTCATTCCGCGGCCTCGACAACGCAAGCTATTACCGTCTGGAGGACTCTGATCCGCGGATACCGGTCAACGATACCGGGACCGGCAACACATTGAATCTGTCGCACCCTCGGGTCCTGCAGATGGTGATGGATTCTCTGCGATATTGGGTGAGTTCGTTCCATGTGGACGGGTTCCGCTTCGATCTGTGTGCGACGCTGGGGCGAGAATCATATGGTTTCGACCCAGGAGCCGGGCTGTTCGACGCTATACGGCAGGACCCGGTGCTGGCAGGCGTTAAGCTGATTGCCGAGCCATGGGATGTAGGCCCCGGCGGCTACCAACTCGGCCGGCATCCTCCAGGGTTCGCGGAATGGAACGATCGTTTCCGTGACGGAGTTCGTCGCTTCTGGCGCGGCGATCAGGGGCAGCGGCCGGAAATTGCCGCACGGCTTGCAGGATCAGCGGATTTCTTTGCCCACAATGGGAGACGTCCCTGGGCTTCCATCAACTATTCCGCGGCACATGATGGGTTCACGCTGCAAGACGTCGTGAGCTACGAGCAGCGGCACAACGATGCCAATGGCGAAGACAATAAGGACGGACATCCGGCCAACTTCAGCAGTAATTGGGGCGTCGAAGGCCACAGCGACAATTGCAAGATCAAGGCGACCCGCGATCGGGTGAAGCGGGCGTTGTTGGCGACGGTGTTCCTGGCATCGGGCACGCCAATGCTACTGGCCGGCGACGAATTCGGCCGCACGCAGAACGGCAACAACAATGCCTATTGCCAGGACAACGAGATATCCTGGCTGGACTGGAGCCCGGCAACCAGCCCGGAAGGTGCCGCTCTGATCGCCTATGTGGCACAGCTGATCAGGTTAAGGCGTGATTATCAGGTGCTGCGCAGCCCTCTTTTCCTGCATGGCAGGATCGAACCAGCGCCATCGATCAAGGACATTTCCTGGTTCGACGAGGAGGGCCAGGTAATTTCGGCTGAGGCATGGAACGATCGCAGCCTCCGTACGTTGACTTTGCGGCGCGCCATGCGCGGGCCGGAACCGAATGCAACGCTTCTGACAATGCTGCTCAATCCGACGGAGGAAAGCCGAGTGTTCCGCTTGCCACCTCCATTCGCGCGAGCGCGCATTCTCTTGAACAGCGCGACAGGTTTGCCGGATGAAGGCGTGGTGGATGGAGGCAAGGTGATGGTAGAGGCGCACAGCGTGCTGTTGCTGCACGCCGAGCACGAAGGGGTGCTGAATGAATGATCGCTTCGTGCGCGATTTACCCTTCGGGGCCAGCCTGACGGCGATCGACCGGACCCGATTCCGATTGTGGGCGCCGGCACAGGATACTGTAAGTGTGGCACTGGAAGACGGACCGGTGGTGCCGATGACTCGGTCGGTGGATGGTTGGTTTGAAGCGACCGCGCAGTGCGGGGCTGGAACACAATATCGCTACCGATTGACAGATGGCACGCTGGTTCCCGACCCCGCTTCGCGACGCCAAACGCCCGATGTCCACGATCCGAGCGTCGTGACCGATCCATGCGCTTATACCTGGCGCCATACCGAATGGCAGGGCCGGCCATGGGAAGAAGCGGTGATCTACGAGCTACATTGCGGGCTACTGGGAGGGTTTCGCGGTGTCATGCGGGAGCTCCCGCGGCTGAAGTCACTCGGGATAACTGCGGTTGAATTGATGCCGATCAATGACTTCCCAGGCCAGCGGAACTGGGGCTACGACGGCGTTCTGCTTTATGCACCCGACGCAAGTTACGGCACGCCCGAGGATTTGAAAGCGCTGATCGACGCTGCGCACGACCTTGGGCTGATGATCTTCCTGGACGTGGTCTACAATCATTTTGGACCGGATGGGAACTACCTATCGCTCTATGCGCCGCAATACTTCCGCGCTGACAAACAAACCCCCTGGGGACCGGCCATCGATTTTCACCGCCGCGAGGTGCGTCAGTTTTGCACCGAGAACGTGCTGTACTGGTTGATGGAATATCGCTTCGACGGCCTGCGGTTCGATGCGGTCCACGCAATTGAGGATCAAGACTGGGTGGACGAGATGGCTGCTACGGTTCGTCGCACCGTGGAACCCGGGCGCCACGTCCACCTGGTGCTGGAACACCATAATGATGCATCGCATCTAGAGAAGGACTGCGATGCACAGTGGAACGACGATGGCCACAACGTGCTGCATGTGCTGCTAACCGGCGAGCATGCCGGGTATTACGCTGATTACGCGGAGCGCCCGGCTGAGAAGCTCGTGCGATGCCTGGCCGAAGGGTTTTGCTATCAGGGCGGGTATGCGGCCTATACGAACAGTGTGCGCGGTATGGCGAGTGGCCATTTGCCACCGTCGGCTTTCGTGTTGTTCCTCCAGAACCATGACCAGATCGGCAATCGCGCATTCGGAGAGCGGTTGACCAGCCTCGTGCAACCACTTGCGCTCGAAGCGGCGATCTCCTTGCTGTTGCTCTGTCCTCAGGTGCCGCTGATCTTCATGGGAGAAGAGATCGCCAGCCGTACGCCATTTCTGTTCTTTACGGATCATCACGCCGGGCTCGCCGATGCGGTGCGCAAGGGCCGCCGGAGCGAGTTTGCGCAGTTTGCGGCATTTGCCGACCCCGAGACGCGCGAGCTAATTCCTGATCCAAATGACATCCGTACATTCGAGGCGTCGGCCGTGCATCCCGATATCGAGCTATGCGAAGAGCGGAACGCGCTGTACCGGCGACTGCTGGCGCTGCGGCATTCGGCGATCATTCCGCGTCTCAACGGAGCGCGCGCGATCGATGCGCGCACGCTCGGTCCACGGGCGGTCATCGCGCGCTGGCGAATGGGCGATGGAGCGACACTGACGCTGGCGAGCAATCTCGACGCTATGCCAGCTTCTTTTATGCCGCCTAAAGCCCCATTGCTTTTTTCCAGTCGGCCAGGCGAGGCCGGACAACTACCGGGTTACTGTACGCTGGCTTACCTCGACGCGGACCGTGCTGCCGATGAATGACGAGGCGGTGCGTGATCTTGCGCGTCGTGCCGGCATAGCCGTTGAATGGAGTGACTATGCGGGCCAGCCCCACGTTGTCGCGTCTGATACGCTAGGGCATATTCTTGATGCGCTTGGGCTGCCCTCGGCATCGCGCGGCGACCTGCTCGCCAGCCGACGACAGCTAGGCCGGCGTTCCAGCCTCGCGACATTGCCGCCGCTGGTCACTGCGACGGCCGGGCGCCCAACTCGATTGGATGTAGGGGCGAGCGAGCCATATCGGGGACAATTGATCCTTGCATCGGGCAGCAAAAGTGATGTGTCGCTACTGCCAGCACGCGGTCGGCTGCGCCTGCCGGCGATTGCAGAGCCCGGTTATCACCGCTTGCTGATTCAGGACCGCGATATTGTCGTAGCGGTAGCCCCAAGCCGGTGCCATAGCATCGATGACGCAGTACCGGATGCGCGGCTGTGGGGTATCGCGGCACAGGTCTACTCGCTGCGGCGGAACGGTGACGGCGGTATTGGCGATGCCGCGGGAATCATCGCCTTGGCGGAAGCAGCAGGAACACGGGGGGCAGATGCGCTTGCGCTCAGTCCACTGCATGCACTGTTCACCGCGGCGCCAGAGCGGTTTGGACCATACTCCCCGTCGACCAGGCTGTTCTTCAATCCGCTCCACGCTGCACCAGTTCTGGTCTTTGGCGAACAGGAGGTGGCCAAAGCTATCGCCGAAAACGGCCTCAGCACGGCATTTGCCGAATTGGAGTCAGCTGCGCTGATCGATTGGCCGCGTGCGTCTGGAGCGAAGTTGCGGCTAATGGAGATTATGTTCGACAGCTTCGTGGCCGAAACCATGTCGGACAACGCGCTGCAGGCCGATTTTGCGCAGTTCCGCGCTGACGGTGGAGAGCTACTGATGCAGCACGCTGTTTTCGAAACGCTGCACGCGGTGCAATCAGCGGCAGGCATGAGCGACTGGCGTCAATGGCCAGTGGATATGCGCAACCCGTCCAGCGCAACTGTCAGGGTCTTCGCGGAATCGAATGAAACGGCTGTGCGCTTTCACTGCTTCCTGCAATGGCTGACTGATCGTTCGCTGACGCAGGCACAGACCCGCGCGCGTGAAGCCGGCATGCGCATCGGTCTGATTGCCGATTTGGCGGTTGGAATGGATCCCGCCGGGAGTCATGCGTGGAGCCGGCAGGACGATGTGCTTGGCGGCATGACGATTGGAGCGCCACCCGACCTGTTCAATCCGCGCGGTCAGAACTGGGGACTGACTGGGTTCTCGCCTCGGGCGTTGATCAATGCCGGGTTCTCACCCTTTCTGGCGACGGTACGCGCCGCGCTGCGTCATGCTGGCGGCCTGCGGATCGATCATGCGATGGGTATGACGCGGCTGTGGCTGGTGCCCGATGGTGCGGACGCGGCCGACGGCGCCTATGTGGAATATCCACTGACCGACCTGCTGCGCTTGCTTGCTATAGAGTCGCATCGGAATGACGCCATCGTCGTGGGCGAAGATCTCGGCACTTTGCCTGGCGGCTTCCGAGAACTCTTGAAGCGGCAGGATTACATGGCATGCGGGTGTTGTGGTTCGAACGTTCGCCGCACCAATTCCTGCATCCCAGTGCTTGGGACCATTCGGCCGTGGCTATGACGACAACGCACGATTTGCCAACGGTTGCGGGTTGGTGGCACGGCACCGACATTGCGAGACGGGCTGCGGCCGGCCGGCTTGGCGTCGGCGTGAATGAAGCGGATGTCGCTGCCGAACGCGCGACAGATCGTACTCAACTTTGGCAGGCGTTCGCTGAGGCTGGCGTGGTCGAGGGTGTGGCTCCTCCGCCCGCGGAGACGGGTCACGTGGTCGATGCCGCACTTGAATTCGTAGCGCGCACTGAAATCGCCGATGGTGCTGACCCCGCTGGAGGATCTGCTCGGGCAGGAAGAACAACCGAATCTGCCGGGCACCATCGATGAGCACCCAAATTGGCGCCGCCGAATGCAACAAGACGCAGCAAGACTGTTGGAGGAGCCGCAGGCAGCCATGCGCGTTGCTGCGATAGCTAAACGGAGGCCTCGGCAATGAGCAGCCCCCGCGCCACGATGCGGCTACAACTGCATCGGGAGTTCACCTTCGCCGATGCGGCACGGCTGGTGCCGTATATACGCGATCTGGGCATCAGCCACGTGTACGTGTCCCCGATATTCGCCGCGCGGCCGGGCTCGACGCACGGCTACGACGTGACTGATCTGACGCAGGTGAATCCCGAGCTTGGTGGAGAGGGCGGCCTACGAGATCTGGTGGCGGCGCTGCGTGCCGCGGGACTTGGCTTGATAGTCGATTTTGTGCCGAATCACATGGCGGCCGGAGGGTTGGAGAACCCATGGTGGGGCGATGTCCTGCGGCAAGGCCGAGCGAGTCCGTTTGCAGGGTTCTTCGACATTGACTGGGACAGTTGGGATCCTGTGCTGAATGGCAAAGTGCTGGCGCCATTTCTTGGTGAACCGTATGGCGAAGCACTGCAATCAGGCGCGCTGACGCTGAACCGGAATGACGCGACGGTGCGCTATTTCGACAATCAGTTTCCAATCCGTCAGGAGGATCTCGCGGAAATCGCCTCGGCACCTGCGGACGCCTACGATCCGGCACTGGAATCAGGGAGGGATCGGCTGCATCGACTGCTGGAGCGTCAACACTACCGGCTATCCTGGTGGCGGAGTGCGGGCGATGAGATCAACTGGCGCCGCTTCTTCGATATCAACGGGCTTGCCGGACTGCGCATCGAGGATGACGAGGTATTCGAGGCGACGCACGAAGCCGTGCTTCGGCTCTACCACGACGACATGATTGATGGACTGCGCATTGATCATGTCGACGGACTTGCCGATCCGCCGGACTATTGTCGGCGTCTGCGTGAACAGTTGGGTGAGCGCGGCTGGCTGGTCGTCGAGAAAATCCTTGGTGCTGGTGAGGTGTTGCCTGACGATTGGAAGGTCGATGGCACCAGCGGCTACGACTTCATGGATACCGTCAACGCGCTGTTGCACGACGCTGCGGGTGCGGCGCCACTACGCAGGCTTTGGCATTCAATCAGTGGTCGGCCAAGCCAATTCGACATCGAGGAATTGGCTGCACGGCACGACGTGTTGGGCCGATCGTTCGCGGCGCAGCTTGATGCATCGGCTGCGGCGTTTCATCGCGTTGCGCGGATGCGTCCTGAGACGCGCGATATCAGTTTCGCCGCGATCCGCCGCGCGCTGGTAGCATTGCTGACGCATTTCCCAGTGTATCGCACATATGGCAGCACGCGGAACGATCCCGCCATGACCAGTGCAATGGCCGAGGCAAGGCGGGTGAGCCGCGCGGTAGATCAGCCCGTGCTGTCGCTTCTGGAGCAATGGCTTGGTGATCCGGCGCAGCGCGACGCGCAAGTGCGGTTCCAGCAACTGAGCGCGCCGCTGGCGGCGAAAGCGGTCGAGGATACAGCGTTCTATCGCTACGGTGTGCTGCTGTCGCGCAATGAGGTAGGCGCCGATATAGCCCGCTTCAGCATTACGCCACGCGAATTCCATGCCGCGAACCTGGAGCGGCAGAAGCATTTTCCGCGCGCGATGCTGGCGACCGCTACGCATGACCACAAGCGCGGTGAAGATTTACGCGCGCGTTTGGCGGTACTGAGCGAAATCCCCGATGAATGGGAAGTGGTGGTACGCCGCTGGATGACATTGAATGGGCCACATCGCCGGCTAGGCGACACACCGATGCCGTCTCCAGGCGATGAAGCGATGCTATATCAAATGATCATCGCTGCCTGGCCGACCGATTGGAACGAGCAGGATGATTATGTGGAGCGGCTGGCTGACTGGCAGCTGAAAGCATTGAGGGAAGCCAAGTTGGCAACCGACTGGATGGAGCCGAACCTGGAATATGAAGACGCGGCTCGGTCTTTCCTTTATTCGATCATGTCGGATCGCCAAGGTTTCTTTGCGGAAGCCTACGCGTTCGCGCTCCGCATAGGACCGGCCGGCGCGGTGAACGGGCTGACCCAGACTCTGCTGAAGCTGACGTCACCGGGAGTACCGGATTTTTATCAGGGCACAGAATTCTGGGATCAAAGCCTGGTTGATCCGGACAATCGCCGGCCGGTTGATTTCGCTCGTCGAATTGAAGCGCTGCGAGCCGACCGGCCGTTGGATGAACTGGCCGCGTCGTGGCGAAACGGTCTGGTGAAGCAGGCCTTGATCCGGCGGGTTCTGTCAGTAAGAAAGACTGTGGCGGAATACCGGCCGCTGGAAGTAAGTGGGGCAATGGCGGAGCATATCGTCGCGTTTGCCTGTCCGGCGATTACTGTCGTGCCACGCTTGCCCGCGAAGCTGGTGGCTGGCGATGATTTGATCATGCTTGCCCGATCTGCGTGGCAAGGGACGAAGGTGCATCTTCCTGGAGCACACCGCGACGTGCTGACCGGCGCCTGCTGGCAGGGGGACGTGTTCGTCGCCGATGTGCTGGCGCAATTCCCGGCGGCGTATTTGCTGGCGGTCTGAGTGGCTTAGCCGCTGGCGAGCGCGGGGCGGATGGAGCGTTGGTTGCGCAGGGCTGCCGACGCTGCGGCGCTCGGCACTTCGACGTCGATCTCCAGCGTGGAGATAGGATCGCCGCGGTCGAGCTTCACCTGCACGCGCTCACGCTCGATGGTGATGTGCTTCGCGATAACCGCGATGATCTCTTCCTGCAGCACGGCAAGCAGATCGGAATTGCCGACGAAGGCGCGTTCATGCGCCAGCAACACCTGTAGGCGCTCGCGCGCGACCGGCGCAGAGGTGCGCCGGCGGAACAGGGTCATCAGATTCATGCGACGGCCCTCCGGCCGAACAGACGTCCCATAATAGTGCGGCGTTCGGCTGGAATGGTGACCACCACGGTTTCACCGCGCAGCCGTCGCGCCGCCTCAAAATAGGCTTTCGCCGGCAGGCTGCCGGGACTGCTGAGCGTGACGGGTGTCCCAAGGTTGGAGGCGCGCAGTACTTCCTCGCTTTCCGGAATGATGCCGAGCAGCGGTATCGACAGGATCTCCAACACATCCTCGGTCTTCAACATCTCGCCGCGTGCCGCGCGCGCCGGATCGTAGCGCGTCAGCAGCAGATGCTTATCGACCCGCTCACCGCGTTCGGCCTTCACGGTCTTCGAGTCGAGCATGCCGATAATCCGATCCAGTCACGCACCGAGGACACTTCGGGGTTGGTGACCACCACAGCGGCGTCGGCATGACGCATGGCCAAAGTCGCGCCGCGCTCGATGCCGGCGGGGCTGTCGCAGATGATCCAGTCGAACTTCTCCCGGAGTTCATCGATGACGCGGGTGACCCCCTCTGCGGTGAGCGCATCCTTGTCGCGGGTCTGAGATGCAGGCAGCAGCGACAAGGTGTCGATTCGCTTGTCGCGGATCAGGGCCTGCGGCAGCTTGGCATCGCCCTGTACGACGTTGATGAGATCGAACACCACGCGGCGTTCGGCCCCCATCACCAGATCGAGATTGCGCAAGCCAACATCGAAATCGACAACCACGACGTTCTGGCCTGACTGAGCCAGCGCAGCGCCTAGCGAGGCGGTGGATGTGGTCTTGCCCACGCCGCCTTTGCCGGATGTCACGACGATAACCGTGGCCATCTGTTTCTCCCCTTAGTCGAGCGTTGCCAACATCATTGCCTCACCGGCGAGCCAGGCTTGCGCCGGTTTGCCGCGCAAGGCGGCATTCATGTCATCCGCGGTCTGGTAAATGCCGTCGATCGCCAGCAGTTCGGCTTCCAGCTTCCGGCAAAAGATGCGGGCGCGGCTGTTGCCGGTGAGCCCGGCGATCGCGCGGCCGCGCAGCGTGCCATAGATATGAATGGAGCCGCCGGCGATCACCTCTGCACCGGATGCCACGGATCCGACGATGGTCAGGTCGCCACGTTCGAACGCGATGGACTGACCGGAGCGTACCGGTTGGTCGATCAGCATCGAATTAGCGTCCTGTGCCGCAGGAAGCGCCTTTCGCTCTTCCGGCACATCGAGCTCGCGCGCGGGTCGCGTGCCGTTGGCATGCAACGGGGCCCAGGCATCCAGTCCCTGCCAGGACGGGTGCGCGCCTTCCGTGCCGATGATCCGGATACCGCGGCTGGTCAGCCGTTTCAGCAGCCCGGCGACGTCCGGTTGATCCGACGGCAACGCGCCCAGATCCAGCACCACTGGCCGGTCGCTGAAAAACGACGGCGAGCGGGTGACCTGCGCGTTGAGCGCGTCAAGCCAGTCTTCGAGCGGCGGTTCTGGCGCCAGGACAAGCGCCATGAACGACCGGCCCCTGACTTGAATGAAGGATCGCGAATTGGCTGTTGGCACTCATTGGGCGTATCAAGCGCGCGGCGATCGGGTCAACCAGAACTGCCATAAATTACGCTGCAAGAAGAAAGAGCTGTGGATATTTCATGACCTCTTGTGGAAAAGTCGGTGGATGCGTCGCTCCACGTGCCGAATTGATCAGGCCGGCGACAGGACGTGGATGACGCGACTCGCGATCATGTCTCGGGTCTTCGCGCCATAGGCGGCCATGTGCGGCGAGGCGGCGTGGGCCTTCAGCGCGTCGGGGCTTTCCCACTTCTCGATCACGAGGAATGTGTCGGCGCCGAATTTGGTCTGGAAGCTGCCCATGCCTTCAGCATCGGTCGCCGGACCGTATTCGATGCAGCCCTGCTCGGCATGAACCGCGGGCATGTTGGCGCGAAACTCCTTTAGGATTGCATCACGCAGACCGGGCTTGGCGGTGATGATAGCGATGACATGGATCATTCGTGGGTCCCATTCCGGATTGATTAGCGGCATGGGACCGCAGAGCGAGCCGCTCGGCAAGTGCCCTGGCCGAGACCCTTGTGTGGCTGATTATTAGCCAACTCCCTCAACGTTGCCCGAATATACGGCAAAATTCCGCCTGTTGGCTGAACTTTTGTGTCCAGGAATGCGGAACTGAGTGGCACGTGTGTTGCAACTGCTGCTCACGCTGTTGCGAGGCGCAAAGACCTCGCGCTTAACCGAACGAACGGGGAACAGGCTCATGGCATCGAAGGATCCTAGGTTGACGCGGCGCCAGCTTGGCGGGCTGGCCACCGCCGCAGTCACGGTCGCGGCAGTCGGTGGTGTGCAGGTGGCGCTTTCAATGCCGGCGCTCGCACAGAGCACCGGCACTATCAAAGTCGGCGTCTTGCATTCGCTCTCCGGCACCATGGCGATCAGCGAGACCACGCTAAAGGACGTGATGCTGATGCTGATTGATCAGCAAAACGCCAAGGGTGGTCTGCTGGGCAAGAAGCTTGAGGCAGTGGTGGTTGATCCTGCATCCAATTGGCCGCTGTTTGCCGAGAAGGCGCGCGGGCTCTTGTCGGTGGACAAGTGTGCGGCGGTGTTCGGCTGCTGGACGTCAGTGTCACGCAAGTCGGTTCTGCCGGTGTTCGAGGAACTCAACGGCATCCTGTTCTATCCGGTACAGTACGAAGGCCAAGAGTGTAGCCGCAACGTGTTCTACACCGGCGCGGCGCCGAACCAGCAGGCAATCCCGGCGGTCGATTATTTGATGGGCGAGGAGAAGGTGAAGCGCTGGGTACTGGCCGGCACCGACTATGTTTATCCGCGCACGACCAATCAGATCCTGGAATCCTATTTGAAGGTGAAGGGTGTCGCGCCGGACGACATCATGATCAACTACACACCGTTCGGCCATTCGGACTGGCAGAACATCGTGGCGTCGATCAAGAAATTCGGTTCGGCCGGCAAGAAGACGGCAGTGGTCTCCACCATAAACGGCGACGCCAACGTGCCGTTCTATAAGGAACTCGGCAATCAGGGCATCAAGGCGACCGACATTCCCGTCGTCGCGTTCAGCGTCGGCGAGGAAGAGCTCGCGGGCCTCGACACCAAGCCGCTGGTTGGTCACCTCGCCGCATGGAATTACTTCCAGAGCATCGACAATCCGGACAACAAGTCGTTCATTGAGGCTTGGCACAAGTTCACCAACAAGCCAAAGCGCACCACCAATGATCCGATGGAAGCGCACTACATCGGTTTCAACATGTGGGCGAAGGGGGTTGAAAAGGCCGGCACGACCGAACCGAACGCAGTGATCGAGGCGCTGATTGGCGTGTCGGTACCGAATCTGTCCGGCGGTTACTCCGCGATGATGCCGAATCACCACGTCACCAAGCCGGTGCTGATCGGCGAGGTGCAGGATGACGGCCAGTTCAACATCGTGTCGCAGACGCCAGGGCTGGTGGTGGCGCAGGAATGGTCACCCTACGTCGAAGACACTAAGGACCTGATTGGCGATTGGCGTGTCCCGCTGTCCTGCGGCGCGTTCAACGTGAAGACCGGAAAGTGCGGCGCCGGCGGCGGCAAGAAGGCCTGATGGTCTGAGCCGACGCCTTCATGGGGGTGGTCCGTGTTCCTCCCCGGACCACCCCCGACTGCGTTCTGAAAGCGCGCCGATGAAGCGTCTTGTTCGCCTGCTGCTGGTTGCGACGCTGACGCTGACGCCTCTGGTCTGTCGTGCACAATCGGACGAGGCACTGGCGGCGCTGGCATCGCCAAGTTTCGATACCATCCGTCATGGTGTGGAAGCGCTGGCGTTTTCCGGCGATCCGCGCGCGCTGCCGGTCATAGCGGCAATGCAGGCCGGCAAGCTGTACACGCGCGCCGACAAGGTACTCTTCATCAAACAGGACGATGGGTCATTCGTTGATGCAGTGAGCGGCAAGCCGGCGCCGGATGTGACGGCGAGCGGGCTCAAGCAGGTGCGCATGAACAACCCGGTGCGCGGTGCGGTAGACGCCGCGTTGGGTAGCCTGCGATTGTTCGCAAGCGATGCGGCGACGCGGCTGGATGCGGCAGAGGCGGTTTTCCACTCGCATGATCCGGCAGCGCTGCCGATCCTGGATCGCGCCATCACCACGGAGACCGATGCGGCGGTGAAGCTCCGCATGCAGCAGGCGCAAGCGGCAGCCACACTGTTCGCCGACGACTCGAAGGAAGCCGATCAGCTCGCCGCGGTGGAGGTGATTCGGGCACGTGGCGATCTCGATGGCCGAGCCCTCCTTGACGGCCTGTCGAAACAGCCCCCGGCGGTGGCGAAAGCAGCAGCGAGCGCGGTAGCAGCGATCGACCACATGCTGCAGCTCTGGAGCATCCTGCAAAGCATCTATTACGGCCTGAGTCTTGGCTCCGTGCTGCTGCTGGCGGCAGCGGGATTGGCCATCACCTTCGGCGTCATGGGTGTGATCAATATGGCGCACGGCGAAATGGTGATGCTGGGCGCCTATGTGACGTTCATGGTGCAGCAGTTGCTGCACAGCGTGGCACCCGGGCTGTTTGGTGCGTCGTTGCTGATTGCGGTGCCGCTGGCATTCATCGTGGCTGGTGTCGTCGGTATCGTTATCGAACGCACGCTGATTTGTTGGCTATATGGCCGCCCTCTGGAGACCTTGCTGGCGACGTGGGGGCTGTCGCTTGTGTTGCAGCAGGCGGTGCGCTCGATCTTCGGCGCGCACAACCTCAATGTGCAAACACCGGACTGGATGAGCGGCGCAACGCAGCTTGCGGGGCTGACCATCACGTTGAATTGGCTTTACATCATTATCTTTGCGGGCCTTGTGCTGGCGGCTTTGATGGCGGCACTGCGCTTCACGCCGCTAGGTTTAAGGATGCGCGCGGTGACACAGAACCGGCGCATGGCGGCAGCAATGGGCATCCGCACGCCGTGGATCGATGCCCTGACCTTCGGACTTGGATCGGGCGTAGCCGGCATGGCGGGGGTGGCCCTGAGCCAGATCGATAATGTGTCTCCGAACCTGGGACAGGGCTACATCATCGACAGCTTCATGGTGGTGGTGTTCGGCGGTGTCGGCAATCTATGGGGCACGCTGGTCGGTGCGCTGACGCTGGGGGTGGTGAACAAGTTCCTGGAGCCGGTGGCTGGCGCGGTGCTGGGTAAGATCGTGGTACTGGTGCTGCTGATCTTGTTCATTCAACGCCGGCCGAGAGGCATGTTCCCGCTCGAGGGCAGGGCAGCGGAGGCATGATCATCTCCCCGCTGATCGGCTGCGGCAAAAGGAGGGGGGCGTCTGCGGCAGCACTTACCTTGCTGCTGGTGCTGGCTGGGGCTGTGCTGTTGGCGGTGTTGAACCTGGCCGCGCCAGCGAACTCGGCGCTGCATGTATCCACATATGTCGTGTCGCTGACCGGCAAGTATCTTTGCTTTGCGATGTTGGCGCTGGCGGTCGATCTGGTGTGGGGCTTTGCCGGCATCCTGTCACTCGGACACGCGGCATTCTTCGCGCTAGGTGGCTATGCCATGGGCATGTACCTGATGCGCTCGATCGGCACGCGGGGGGTTTACGGCAATGCCTCGCTCCCGGACTTCATGGTGTTCCTGGGCTGGCACCAGTTGCCGTGGTACTGGTACGGCTTCGACTGGTTTGCCTTCGCCGCCCTGATGGTCGGTACTGGTTCCGGGCATCCTTGCATTGATGTTTGGCTGGCTTGCATTCCGTTCACGGGTGACCGGGGTCTACTTGTCGATCATCACCCAAGCCCTGACCTATGCGTTGCTGCTCGCTTTCTTCCGCAACGACATGGGCTTCGGCGGCAATAACGGCATGACCGACTTCAAGTCGGTGCTCGGCATCAACATTCAGGCAGAAGGCACACGATGCGCCTTGCTGGTGATCACTGCACTGTTCCTCTGCGCGCAGTTCCTGACCGCGCGATGGCTGGTGAACTCGCGCTTTGGCAAGGTGCTGATCGCGGTGCGTGACGCCGAGGCGCGTACACGGTTCCTCGGTTATCGGCCAGAATCATACAAGCTGGTGGTCTGGGTGTTGTCCGCGGTGATGGCCGGTGTCGGCGGGGCGCTTTATGTGCCGCAGGTGGGCATCATCAATCCATCAGAGTTCTCACCGGCCAACTCGATTGAAGCTGTTATCTGGGTCGCCGTCGGGGGCCGTGGCACGCTATCCGGTGCGATCCTCGGCGCGGTGCTGGTTAATCTTGGCAAGACCTATTTCACCGGCGTTCTGCCCGAGCTTTGGCTCTATGCACTGGGTGCGCTGTTCATTTTCGTGACCCTGTTCCTGCCGCGCGGAATCATGGGGCTGTTCATCCCTCGTGGCCCGACGGACGCGCAGGAGCGGCCGCCAGTGGAAGCGGCAGCGCGCGAGGCCACCGGATGAGCGATGTCAGCGCCGAACTGCACGATACACTCCTTTACCTGGATGGCGTGACAGTCAGCTTTGATGGCTTCCGCGCGCTGAACGCGTTGTCGCTGGTGCTACAGGCTGGCGAGATGCGCGCGGTGATCGGACCCAACGGTGCCGGCAAGACCACGATGATGGATGTGATTACCGGCCGCACACGCCCGGATGAGGGGAAGGTCGTGTTTGGCCGCAATACCGACCTGACTCGGCTGGATGAGCCGTCGATCGCCTCACTCGGCATCGGACGCAAGTTCCAGAAGCCGACCGTCTTCGAGCCGCATACCGTGTGGGACAACCTGCTGTTGTCGCTGGCCGAGGATCGACGGCCGTACTTCACGTTGTGGGCACGTGAGACACATCATGAACGCGAACGGATCGAGGAGATATTAGAGACGACGCGGCTGACCGATCAGCGGCATAGGACGGCGGCCGATCTTTCCCACGGGCAAAAGCAATGGCTGGAGATCGGCATGTTGCTCGCACAAGAGCCACAACTGCTGCTGGTCGATGAGCCGGTCGCCGGTATGACCGACGCGGAGACGGAGCAGACGGCGGAGTTGCTGCGTGCAATCAACCGGTCACGCAGTGTCGTGGTCGTGGAACACGATATGGCGTTCGTGCGTGCGCTGAATGTGAAGGTGACGGTGCTGCACGAAGGCTCGGGTCCTGTCGGAAGGATCGATCGACCACGTCAGCAACGATCCCAGGGTCATCGAGGTCTACCTGGGACGATGAGCAACTCTACAGTCATGGCCATGCCTGTCCCGGACGTATGCGGTATCGGCAATGCTTGAGGTCGATCGCGTTGATCTGCATTACGGTGCGGCGATCGCGCTGCGCCAAGTCTCTCTGGCGGCCGAAGTTGGCGCTGTGACATGCTTGCTGGGCCGCAATGGAGTCGGCAAGACCAGCCTGTTGCGGGCAATCACCGGCGCGCATCCGATCAGTGCCGGTGCGATCCGCTGGGAAGGCGAGGAAATCTCACGACTGCCAATCCACGACCGAGCCCGGCGAGGTATCGCGTGGGTGCCGCAGGGCCGCGACATTTTCCCGCTGCTGACGGTTCGGGAAAACCTGGAGACCGGATTTGCCGTGCTGCCGCGCGGTGTGCGTCGCGTGCCGGACGAGGTGTTCGAGCTGTTCCCCGTGCTGAAGTCGATGCTGCGGCGCCGCGGCGGCGACTTGTCCGGCGGACAGCAGCAACAGCTTGCGATCGCGCGGGCGCTGGTGATGAAGCCCCGCTTGCTGGTCTTGGATGAACCAACCGAGGGGATCCAGCCGAGCATCATCAAGGATATCGGCCGGGTGATTGCACTGTTGCGGTCGCAAGGGCACATGGCCATCCTGCTGGTGGAGCAGTATTTCGACTTCGCGCAGGAATTGGCCCAGACAATCGCGGTGATGGATCGCGGCGATATCGTGCTCTCTGGGCGCCGGGAGGAGTTGGAAGAGGAGGATGTACGGCGACGCCTCTCGGTCTGATGCGCTGGCGCTGCAACGCGCTGTCGGAGAGCTGCGTGTGGAGATGCGGGTGCGCGATGGGCGCACCGTGCTCGACGGGCTGCGCCAGGCCGGATGCCTGAAGGCGCGGTTTCCGCGCTCTGCCGACGGATGGATGGAGGTGGTGACGCTGAATACGTCGGGCGGCGTGGCGGCAGGCGATCTCCTGGATAGCGCGTTCGTCATACAGGCAGAGGCTCGCGCGACGATTGCGGCGCAAGCGGCCGAGCGTTTCTATCGGGCGCTGCCTGGGACACGGCCTTCGCGGGTTCGCACGCAGATCACAGTAGGCGAAGGCGCCGCCACGGAGTGGCTACCGCAGGAGACCATCCTGTTTGATCGCTGTGCGATGGATCGGGAACTGTGCATCGAGCTCGCCAAGGACGCATGGTTCCTGGGAGTTGAAAGCCTGGTGTTCGGCCGAACCGCCATGGGCGAGTCCGTGGAACAAGGGTCGCTGCGTGACTGCATCGAGGTCTGGCGCGGCGGCCAGTTGCTGTTGCACGATGCGGTCAGAATTCACGGAGAGGTGTCGAAGACATTGCGCCGAGCCGCGGTAGCCGGCAGAGCGCGGTCGGTCGCTACGCTGGTTCATGTCGCACCCGATGCGGAAACCAAGGTTGATGCGGTACGCAGCGCCTTTCCATCTCACCTGGCTGGCGGGCCGGCAGCGCTGGGCAATGGAGCAACAACCCCACCTACGCCGCGGCCCGCAAGCGGAGGAGGTGAGGAAGCGACGGTCGGGGTCAGCGCGTGGGACGGAATGCTGGTGACGCGTATGGTGGCCCCGGATAGCGCTTCGCTGCGTCGCTCCGTCATAGTGGCGCTGAATGTGCTACGTGGCGGACGGCCACTGCCGCGCGTATGGATGTGCTGAGGGCAAACGAATGAACCTGACGCCGAGGGAAAAGGACAAGCTGCTGATCAGCATGGCCGCGATCGTGGCGCGACGGCGGTTGGAGCGCGGGGTCAAGCTGAACCACCCCGAGGCGATCGCGCTGATCGCCGACTTCATTGTCGAAGGCGCGCGCGATGGCCGCAGCGTGGCCGATCTGATGGAGGCCGGCGGGAAGGTGATCACCCGCGCGCAGGTCATGGAAGGTGTTGCCGAGATGATCCACGACGTACAGGTGGAGGCAACGTTTCCGGACGGCACGAAGCTGGTCACCGTGCATGAGCCGATCCGATGATCCCTGGTGAAGTCTTTGTTGCCCCCGGCGATATCGAGCTGAACGCCGGCCTCACGCGGACCAAGTTGACGGTCGCCAACACTGGGGACCGACCCATACAGGTCGGAAGTCACTACCACTTCGCCGAGACCAACCCGGCGCTGTCATTCGACCGTGCCGCAGCGCGCGGCAAACGGTTGGACATTGCCGCAGGTACCGCGGTTCGATTCGAGCCGGGACAGAAGCGCGAGGTCACGCTAGTGCCATATCGCGGCAGCCGCATTGTGCAAGGGTTCCGCGGCGGCATCATGGGAGCGCTCGACTAATGGCCCGTATCCCTCGCGCTGCCTATGCCGGAATGTTCGGTCCCACCACTGGCGACCGCGTGCGGCTTGCAGACACCGACCTTATTGTCGAAGTCGAACGTGACCTCACGACCTATGGCGAGGAGGTGAAGTTCGGCGGCGGCAAGGTGATACGCGATGGCATGGGCCAGTCACAGGCATCCCAGCGCGAAGGTGCGGTCGATACGGTGATCACCAACGCGCTGATCATCGATCACTGGGGGATCGTGAAGGCCGACGTCGCCATCACCAATGGCCGCATTGCCAAGATCGGCAAAGCCGGCAATCCGGATGTGCAGCCGAACGTCGATATCATCATTGGTCCGGGCACCGAGATAATTGCCGGCGAAGGCAAGGTCCTGACCGCTGGGGGCGTCGACGCGCATATCCACTTCATCTGCCCGCAACAGGTAGAACAAGCGATCGCGTCAGGCGTCACCACGCTGGTCGGTGGTGGCACAGGCCCGGCGACCGGCACTGCCGCAACGACGTGCACCCCCGGACCCTGGCACCTCGCGCGGATGCTGCAGGCCGCGGAGGGCTTGCCGGTGAACGTTGCTTTTGCGGCAAAGGGAAATACGTCGCGGCCAGCTGCACTGGAGGAAATGATCCGCGCCGGTGCCGCGTGCATGAAGCTGCATGAGGATTGGGGCACAACGCCGGCAGCCATCGATAATTGCCTGACTGTTGCAGACCGGTTCGACGTGCAGGTGATGATCCACACCGATACGCTGAATGAATTGGGTTTCGTTGAAGACACCATCGCCGCGTTCAAGGGCCGCACGATCCATGCATTCCACACCGAAGGCGCCGGTGGGGGACATGCACCCGACATCATCAAGGTGGCCTCGCTTGCCAATGTGCTGCCGAGTTCCACCAATCCGACACGGCCATACACGGCGAACACGCTGGACGAACATCTCGACATGCTGATGGTGTGCCATCATCTCGACAGTTCGATTCCCGAGGACGTGGCATTCGCGGAAAGTCGCATCCGCAAGGAAACGATTGCCGCCGAGGATATCCTGCACGATCTTGGCGCGATCTCCATGATGTCGTCAGACAGCCAGGCGATGGGCCGCGTTGGCGAAGTGATCATCCGCACCTGGCAGACGGCGCACAAGATGAAAGTGCAGCGCGGCCCGCTGGCTGGTGACAGTGAACGCAACGACAACACGCGGGTGAAGCGGTACATCGCGAAGTACACAATCAACCCGGCAATCGCGCAGGGCATGGCGGCAGAAGTCGGCTCGATCGAAGCGGGCAAGCTGGCAGACCTGGCGTTGTGGTCCCCGGCGTTCTTTGGGGTAAAGCCCGACCTCGTGATCAAAGGCGGATCGATTGCCTGCGCGCCGATGGGCGATCCCAATGCGTCAATCCCGACGCCGCAACCGGTGCACTACCGGCCGATGTTTGGTGTGTTCGGCCGCGCACTGGCGGAGCACTGCATCACCTTCGTGTCGGCCGCGGCCTTGGATGACGAGATCGGTAAGGCACTTCAGTTGCAGCGCCGGATGGTGGCGATTGCCAATGTACGAGGCGGGATCAGCAAGAAGTCGATGATCCACAACGACGCGACACCGGTGATCGAGGTAGACGCAGAGACTTATGAGGTTCGCGCTGATGGCGCGTTGCTGACTTGCGAGCCGGCGACGGTACTGCCCATGGCGCAGCGTTACTTCCTGTTCTGATGCGCGCGGTGAGCGTATTGCCTGCCGGCTCCTGGGATGACCTGGACGAGATCGATCGGGTGCTGATCGAGTTCGATCATCGTCACCGGCGGCGCATCCTGCTGCGCACCGAGCTGGGCAAGGAGGTACTGCTCGACCTGCCGCAGGCGGTGCGGCTTCGCCACGGGGACGGACTGGCAGTGAGTGGCGGCGTGGTGCGCGTGTGTTCCAAACCGGAAGCACTGCTGGAAATCCACGCGCACGACGAAGGTGATATGGTGCGGATCGCCTGGCATCTCGGCAATCGGCATTTGCCGGTGCAGTTGTTGAGCGATCGTATCCGGATTCGGGCCGATCATGTGATCCAGGAGATGGTGGAAGGGTTGGGCGGCCACGTCGATACCGTCGAGGCGCCGTTCGATCCCGAGGCAGGGGCGTATGCCGGCGGCCACCAGCATCATCACCAGCATGACGATGAGTGATGGTGATGCCGCTCTCTCTGACACCGTGCCGCAAGTGGAGGGGAAATGCGTCGCTTTGCTCCACCTGATCGCCTGGCTGTCGCCGGCATTTCCGACGGGGGCCTATGCGTATTCGCATGGGCTGGAACAGGCCGTGGAGGACGGCGACGTCGAGGATGGCGAGACGCTGCATGATTGGCTGTCCGACGTGCTTTCTTACGGCTCGGGATACAACGATGCCATCCTGTTGCGGCACGCACACCGCACTGGACGCTATGCGGAGCTGAACGATCTTGCGGCCGCCATCGCACCCACGCGCGAGCGGCGCCTCGAAACGCTGGATCAAGGGACCGCGTTCGTCTCCGCGGCAACAGCATGGGGTCCGCCGCCGCTGCCGGTGCGCGTGGCCTATCCGATTGCCGTTGGGGCAATGGCTGCCGCCCATGACATAGACGAAGATCAGGCAACAGCGGCCTACCTTCAGGCGTTCACGTCGAACCTGATTTCCGCTGCGGTGCGATTGGTGCCGTTAGGACAAAGCACCGGGCTGCGTGTTCTAGCCGCGCTTGAACCGGTCGTTCTGCACATCGTCGCCACGACACGCGATGCCACACTGGATGATCTCGGTGGCTGCGCATTTTGCTCGGATATCGCCGCTATGCGGCACGAAACTCAATACACGAGGCTGTTCCGCTCATGATGACCAGGGCAATCCAGGCCATGACGATGGAGGGCCGGGCCATCGCCCGGGACCGCATATGACCGCATCTTCCAATGGCCCGCTGCGAGTCGGCATCGGAGGGCCCGTCGGCACCGGCAAGACAGCGTTGATGGATGCGCTGTGCAAGCACCTGCGCGGGCGTTACGACCTTGCTGCGATAACCAACGATATCTACACCAAGGAAGACGCGGAGTTCCTGAACCGCGCCGGATCGCTGCCGCCTGAGCGCATTCTGGGAATCGAAACCGGTGGTTGTCCGCATACCGCGATTCGCGAGGATGCATCGATCAACCTGGCTGGCGTCGCCGAACTCAATCGGAGGTTTCCGGCACTTGACCTGATCCTGATCGAGTCCGGTGGCGACAATCTCGCTGCCACCTTCAGCCCCGAATTGGCGGATCTAACGATCTATGTGATTGATGTGTCGGCGGGCGACAAGATCCCGCGCAAGGGCGGCCCCGGCATCACGCGCAGCGACCTGCTGGTGATAAACAAGATAGATCTCGCGCCGTTCGTTGGCGCCAACCTCGACGTCATGGATCGAGACGCGCGCAGAATGCGTGGCGAGCGGCCGTTCGTGTTCGCCAATATCCGGGCTGGCAAAGGGGTCGACGAGATTGCGGCGTTTGTCGAACGGCAGGGTGGGCTGCGGTCAGGAAGTATGAGCTAGCGACACTCGCCAATAGCCGCCGCCAGCCACCTTCACCTCGCGCATCGCCTGGCTTGCACGGCGCGCCAGGTCGGCAAAGTTTTCGCCCGCGACCCGCATTGCGATGCCGATCGAGAAGCTTACCTCGGGGATCGCCGGGTTCAGCGGACCGGCTATCTTGCCGGGAGCCTCCAGACACAAGGCTTCGGCGCGCTCCGCGGCGGTCAGGTAGTCGGCGCCGCTCAGCCAAACAGCGAATTCAGCATCTCCGGTGCGGCCGAGGACATCCGTCGGTCGTACAGCGCTCTGCAAAAGCACTGCAGCGCGCCGTAATACATGATCGGACCCTTCGCCGCCTTGCAACAGTGCCGCACTTTCAAGGTTGTCTACTTCAGCAACCATAAGGGTCCCAGGCGAATCGTCGCGCTCCAGCCGGGCGATGTGCCGCGTTGCTTCGGCGACGAACGAGCGTTGGTTGAGCAATGCAGTCAGTGGATCCATGCGTGTCGATCTGGCGAGATCACGCTGGCCGGCGTCGCGTTCCAGAAGCAGCCAGATGATACCGGCAATCGAGTCAAGAAGCGGCACGTCATCGCCGGTCCAACCGCGAGCACCGCGCCGGCGCCAAACCGCCACACCCAGCTTTTCACCGTTTGCCTGGCGGCAAACCGCGACGCCGATCGGACGACCGTTCGTCTCTTCTGAAAGCGCGGGCGTGCCAACCTCGGCGCGCCAGAGCAGCATGCTTGCCGTGCTTGCCGGGAAGCCAATCATACCTGCACGGTGCAGGATTTCCGGATCCTCGACGGGTGTCGTCGGAGCGCCGCGAATCACGGCGATGCCTTCAGCACCCAGCGCGGTCATTGCCGCGTCCAGGCCTGTCGCCATCATCGTGGACATTCGCGACTCGTGGCGGACGCTACGGAGTATACCCAACAGCTCCGCATTCATCCGCGTAGCTGCACGTTCATGATGCATCGACATGTTATCGCTTATCGTACGTTTGAATGAGCAACGAGCTGCCTGCAGTCAACGACTGAACTCGGCATGATTCCGTGCGGTCGTATCGTGCTGAGTGCGTCGGGCAATGTCCGGTAATGGCCAAGCTCCTTGCCGCTGCGTCCGCATTCTACAATCCAGACACTTTCGCCAACGGGGCAATAGATCAGGAATGCCATATCGCTTTTGGTGTGTTCGGCTATGATGATCATGTTGCGCAGGCGCGGATTGTCGCGGCTACGTTCGCTCACATAGGCCGCGACGACAGCCTGCGGTCCAGTTCGATCGGTGGTGGCAAACCATTGCGCCAGGAGAGCGCGTTCCGATTGAGAGATGGAACGTATGGCAAATACACCGCCGCTTTCCTGCGCCGGATCGAATTGCATGAAGGACCCCTGTGACGTCGGTAAGGATGCTAGTATCAGGGGGGTTGCAGCACCGTTTCGGAGCTTACAACCGCGCGTGGCGCAACCTCAGCGCATTACCAACCACGCAGACCGAACTCAGCGACATTGCTACCGCAGCCACCATTGGGCTCAGCAATATACCAAACGCGGGATACAGTGCGCCCGCGGCCACAGGCACACAGATCACATTGTAGGCGAAGGCCAGCGCAAGGTTTTGGCGAATGTTGCGCATGGTGGCCCGGCTGAGGCGAATCGCACGAACGATGCCGTTGAGATCGCCCTTCACCAGCGTGATCCCGGCGCTCGCGATGGCCACATCGGTGCCGGTTCCCATGGCTATGCCGACATCGGCGGCGGCGAGGGCCGGCGCATCGTTGATGCCGTCGCCGGCCATGGCAACGCCATGCCCGTCCATTCGGAAGCGGGTGACCGCGGCGTGCTTGTCCTCGGGCAGCACCTCGGCGATGACTTCGCTGATTTCCAGATGACGCGCGACGGCTTCGGCCGTGGTACGGTTGTCGCCGGTCAGCATCACGAGGCGGACACCCAGGCCGCGAAGCTGGCGCAGCGCATCCGCGGCCGTTGCCTTCACCGGATCCCCCACGGCGATGACACCGGCCGGGCGATCACCTACGGCAACGAACAGTGCGGTCGCGGCATCCCGGCGCAGCGACTCGGCCGCAGCGGTAAGTGCGCTGAAGTCGATGCCAAGCTCTGTCATCAGGGCACGGTTGCCCAACGCGACCGCCTGCCCATTCACCGTGCCGGTGACACCCTTGCCTGTCATCGAACGGAAGTCTGCCGGTTCGGCAATGGCCAGGCTGCGTTGGTTCGCAGCGGCAACTATGGCGGCGGCGAGGGGATGCTCGCTCGACCGCTCGAGCGACGCTGCCAGGACCATTAGGTCGTTCTCGGTCCAGCCTTGCGTGGGCAAGATGCTGACGACACGCGGTTTGCCCTCGGTGAGCGTGCCGGTCTTGTCCACCACGATGGTATCGACCTTCTCGAAACGCTCGAGCGCTTCTGCGGATCGGATCAGCACGCCGGCGTGGGCGCCTTTGCCGACGCCGACCATGACCGACATTGGCGTGGCGAGGCCAAGGGCGCAGGGGCAGGCGATGATCACGACAGAGACCGCTGCAATCATCGCGTAGGCCAGGGCAGGGGATGGGCCCCAGATCGCCCAAGCGGCGAACGCGGCCAGTGCAACGGCGAGAACCGCCGGCACGAACCAGCCGGCCACGACGTCTGCCATGCGTTGGATCGGGGCACGCGAGCGCTGTGCCTCGGCCACCATGGCGACGATTTTTGCCAACACCGTCTCCGACCCTACGCGCTCGGCACGCATCACCAGGGCTCCCGTGCTGTTGACCGTGCCGCCCACGATGCGGTCCCCAGGACGCTTGGTGACCGGCAGCGATTCGCCGGTGACCATCGATTCATCGACGGTGCTGCTGCCATCGAGGACTTCGCCATCGACCGGAATCGCTTCGCCTGGCCGAACGCGGAGCCGATTCCCGGCCTGCACCTGATCCAACGGGATTTCCTCGTCGACACCTGCATCGGTGATCCGGCGTGCCATCTTCGGAGCGAGGTTCAGGAGGGCGCGGATGGCGCCGCCGGTCTGCTCGCGCGCGCGCAACTCCAGGATCTGGCCGAGCAGAACAAGCACGGTGATCACCGCCGCGGCTTCGAAATACACCGCGACCACGCCATCCATGCGGAAGCCGGTAGGGAAGATCTCCGGCACGAATGTGGCGACGGCGCTGTAAGCGTACGCGGCACCGGTACCCAGCGCGATCAAGGTGAACATATTGAGGCTGCGCCGGCGTAGTGAATCCCACCCGCGCTGAAAGAACGGCCCTCCCGCCCAAAGCACAACCGGGGAGGCGAGTGCGAATTGTAACCATACGGCGAGCCTCGCACCGGTGAGGCGCTGGATATCCAGGCCAACCATGCCCCCCATTTCCATGATCATCACGGGTACGGTGAGCACGACCGCGATCCAGAAGCGCCTGCTCATATCAGCGATTTCTGCATTTTCCTGCGGTTCGGCGGAGGCGACGAGGGGTTCCAGCGCCATGCCGCAGACCGGGCAGTCGCCGGGGCCGTTGCGGCGGATCTCGGGATGCATCGGGCAGGTGTAAATGGTGCTTTCCGCGACGGCCGGCTCCGGTTGCCGTGGCGCCAGGTATCGCCCCGGCTCCGCGACAAACTTTTCGCGGCAGCGGTTACTGCAGAAATGGAAGACGCTGTGCTCGTGCTCGGCGCGATGCGGCGATTTGCCTGGATCGACCATCATGCCGCAAACGGGATCCAGGACAGCGGTCTCACCGGCCGCGTGATGGTGATGGGCGTGCTCGTGTTCCATGACTTGCCCCATATACCCTGCTGGGGTATGGTAACAAGATGCATGTTGCGACAAAACAGAAAGTGGCCGCCCGGCTGCGGCGGATCGAGGGCCAGGTGCGCGGGGTCCTGCGCATGGTCGAGGATGATCGCTACTGCGTCGATGTGCTGACACAGATCGACGCCGTGCGCGCGGCGCTGCACAAGGTCGAGGAACAGGTGCTACAGGACCATGTGTCGCATTGCGTCGCCGATGCGTTCGCATCCGGCGATCCGGTTGCACAGCGCCACAAGGTCGAGGAACTGGTCGAGACGATCGGCCGCATGACACGGTAGGGAGGCGGGCAATGATTGTAAGAACGCTGGATGAGATTGTTGGCACCGAGCGGGATGTGCGCGGTCCGGGCTGGCAGAGCCGCCGGCTGATCCTGCATGGCGACGGCATGGGATGCTCGCTGAGTGACACGGTGATCGCCGCCGGGAACGAGCAGCGGATGGAATACAAGCATCACTTCGAGACCAATTACTGCATCAGCGGCGAAGGCGAGGTGGAGGACCTGGCGACCGGCCGGAAGTTTCCTATCCGTCCGGGCATGGTCTATGCGCTCGACAAGCACGATGCGCATGTGGTGCGTGCGAAGACCGAACTGCGGTTCGTCTGTGTCTTCTATCCGGCCCTGGCCGGATCGGAGAAGCATCAGCCGGACGGGAGCTACGCGCCAGCGAACGATTGAGCGAGGCGGTAGGAAAGGGGAGCAGAGCCATGGCTTTTTACGAAAAGGGCAAGGTCCGCATCTACTATGAGGATGCCGGCTCGGGCTTCCCGCTGCTGATCATTCCTGGCGGCGGACTGAATGCGACGATTTCCTATGTCACCGGTGGGGCGCCGTTCGATGCGATCGCCGAGTTCAAGAACGAATTCAGGTGCATCGCGGCTGATCTGCGCAACGCCAATGGCGGACAGTCGTCAGGGCCAGTCGATGTCGAACGGCCGTGGGATGCCCATACAGATGACCATCTCGGCTTGATGGACCATCTGGGAATCAACCAATTCATGGTGCTTGGCTACTGCATCGGCGGTCCGTTCATCTGGAATCTGCTGCGCCGCGCGCCGGAGCGCGTGGTGGCAGCGGTGTTGGCGCAGCCGAGCGGTTATCGGCCGGAGATGCCGGACCTGTTCTACCAGAACAACATCAAAGGCTGGGGTCCCGCGCTCTGCGAGCGCCGCCCGGACGTCTCGATGGACATGGTCGCTGCTTTCCTGAAGCAGATGTACAGTGCCCATCCAGGCTTCGTCTTCACCGTGACACGGGATTTCGTGCGTGAATGTCAGACGCCGGTACTGGTGCTGCCGGACGATGTTCCGGCCCATCCATATGCGGTGGCGATGGAGTCAGCGCGGCTGGCGCCCAACTCGCAGGTGAGCCTGTATCCCTGGAAGGAGCCGAAGGAACTGGTGCCGCTGGCGGTGCGCCATGTTCGGATGTTCCTGCAGGCACATCGGAAAGAGTAGGGGCTATACGCAGATCTTGATATATTTTTCCGCGCTGGATGGAAACCAGGGTACGCCCTCGGCATGACCGCCCTGGAGATCCCAGCCCCGCGCGCGAACCCGCTGTTGCTTGGCCACGAAACGGCCGAAACCAGCTTGCTGGACGCGATGCGCTCCGGACGGATGCACCACGCCTGGCTGATCACCGGTCCGGACGGTGTGGGCAAGGCGACACTGGCCTATCGATTTGCGCGGCGGCTGCTCTCGGGCATGCCGGCGGACAATTCGCTGGCGCTGGACGAGAACCATCCGGTGTTCCGTCGGGTGGCGGCGGCGGCGCACGCCGATCTGCACACGGTTGAATTGAGGGTCAATGAGAAGACCGGCCGTAAGCGGACACAGATCGCAGTGGACGACGTGCGTGGCGTCAGCACGTTTATGAGCCTGACGCCGGCGGAAGGCGGGTGGCGTATCGCGATCGTCGACGGCGCCGAGGAGATGAACCAGTCATCCGCCAACGCGCTTCTGAAAATCCTGGAGGAACCGCCGCGACGCGCACTGCTGATACTGACCTGCGCGGCCCCAGGGCGGCTGCCGGCCACTATCCGCAGCAGATGCCGGCGGTTGCGGCTCGATCCCCTGGCCGCGGACCCGATGGATCGGCTGCTGCGGACCTATCTGCCGAACCTCGGCGCCGACGAACGAGAGCGGTTGGCCACCGTGGCGGAAGGATCGCCCGGCCGTGCATTGTTGCTGGCGGAGGAGGAGGGGTTGGCGATCGCCAGCCTTGTTAGCCAAGTGCTCGCCGCTCTGCCGGCGTTGAAACCGCAGCGCGCCTACGAGGTAGCCGATGCGGTGACCCGTGGAGACACCGCCTTCTCCAATTTCATGGATCTGCTGCGCGCCAGCATCGCCTCGGCCATCCGCGATGTGATACGCGGACGCGGTGACGATGAGCAGTCGCGATTGGTCGCGTTGCGTCCCCTTGATGCATGGGGCGACGTATGGCACGCGCTGGCCGGTCTGCAGGACGAGACGGAGCGGTTCAACCTGGACAAGCGCCAGGCCATCGTGACCGGTCTCGGAATGCTTGGTGGAACTTAGTCATAATAAGCCGGGTTGGGCCCGGCCATGACGCGAGAAGGTCGGGGTAGCCCCCGGAACTATCGATGAGCCGAAGGTATTATGTCACCACCCCGATCTATTACGTGAACGGCGCCCCGCATATCGGGCATGCCTATACCTCGGTCGCGGCGGACGTGATGGCGCGGTGGAAGCGGCTCGATGGCATCGACGTGTTCTTCGTAACCGGCACGGACGAGCACGGACAGAAGGTGGAGAGCGCGGCGCGCAGTGCCGGCGTCGATCCGCAAACCTTTACCGACAAGGTGTCCGCCGACTTTCGTGACATGACGGACAGGATGGGCGTGTCGTACGACCAGTGGATCCGCACGACCGAGGAACGGCACAAGCGTTCCTGCGCCGAGCTTTGGCGGCGGATCGAAGCCAGCGGCAACATTTACCTCGGTCACTACGAAGGCTGGTACGCCATTCGTGATGAAGCGTTTTACGACGAGGATGAGCTGACGACCCGGCCGGACGGCACAAAGGTGGCGCCTAGCGGTGCTCCAGTGGAATGGGTGAGAGAGCCTTCGTATTTCTTCAAACTGTCGGAATGGCAGGACAGGCTGCTGAAACTGTACCATTCCGATCCCGACTACATCCTGCCGCATGGCCGCCGAAACGAGGTGCTGAGCTTCGTGCGCGGCGGCCTGCGCGACCTGTCGATCAGCCGCACGACGTTCAGTTGGGGAATCCCGGTCCCCGGCGCGCCTGACCACGTGATGTATGTGTGGCTGGACGCACTGAACAACTACGTCACTGCCTGTGGGTTCCCGGACGAAAGCGATACGCGCTGGCAGTACTGGCCGGCGGACGCGCACTTCGTCGGCAAGGATATCCTGCGGTTTCATGCGGTTTACTGGCCCGCCTTCCTGATGGCGGCAGGACTGTCTGTGCCGAAGCGGATCACGTCCAACGGCTGGTGGACGGTGGACGGCGAAAAGATGAGCAAGTCGCTCGGGAATGTCATTGAGCCGCGGCAGCTCGTGGACGCATTCGGACTCGACCAGGTGCGCTACTTCCTGTTGCGGGAAAAGCCGTTCGGCGGCGACGGCACGCTATCGCACCAGGCGATGATCACGCGGATCAACGTCGAACTGGCCAATGATCTGGGCAACCTGGCGCAGCGCTCGCTGTCGCTGATCGCGCGCAACTGCGACGGGCAGCTGCCGGGCAGGGGACCCGTCACCGAGGATGATACGGAGCTGCTGGCCGCGGCGGAGGCCTTGCCTGGACTGCTGCGCGAGCGGCTTGATCGGCAGATCTTCCACGATGCGCTGGAGGATGTCTGGAAGGTGGTTCGCGCAGCCAACGGCTACATTGACCGCCAGGCACCTTGGGCGCTGCGGCGCACCGATCCGCCTCGGATGGCATCCGTGCTGCGCGTGCTGGTCGATGCGCTGCGGATTATCGGCACGGTTCTCCAACCGTTCATGCCGGAGAGCATGGGCCGCATGCTCGACCAACTCGGTGTGCCGGCTGGACAGCGGCAATTGGCGGATCTCGCGACACGGCTGATCGATGGGACAGCATTGCCGGCGCCGCAGGGCGTGTTCCCTCGCTATGTCGAGGCTTCTGCGTAGTGCTGATCGATTCGCACTGCCACCTCGACTACTTCACCGAGGCGGAACGCCCAGCGGTAATGGCACGCGCGGCCGACGCCGGCGTGGCCGAGATGGTGACAATCGGCACGACGATGGCGCAGTCGGCTAGCTTGCCAGCAATGGCTGAGGCGCAGTCGAATCTTTGGTGTACGGTCGGCGTGCACCCGCACCACGCAGCCGAGTCACCGATGCCGTCGCCGGAGGACGTTGCCACATTGACCGCGCATCCCCGGGTCATCGGCATCGGTGAGTCAGGTCTCGACTATTTCTACGACCGGGCGCCGCGCGACGTACAGCAGCAGAACTTCCGGGTGCACATCCGAGCTGCACGGATGACCGGCCTCCCGCTGGCAATTCACGCCCGGGATGCGGACACCGACATCGCGGCAATTCTGCAAGATGAGCGTGATACGGGCGGTGACTTCGACTTCCTTCTGCATTGCTTCAGCTCATCGCGGGCGCTGGCCGAACGTGCGGTGGCGATGGGCGGCTTTGTCAGCTTCTCGGGCATCCTGACCTTCCCGAAATCCAGCGAACTTCGCGAGATAGCCCGCGCGCTTCCAGCCGATCGGCTGCTGGTGGAGACCGACGCGCCTTATCTGGCTCCGGTGCCGTTCCGCGGCAAACGCAACGAACCAGCTTATGTCACACACACCGCGAAGGTGCTGGCGGAAGTCCGTGGAATTACGACTGACGCGCTGGCTGAATTGACGACGAGGAACTTCCGGCGGCTGTTCCGCAGGGCGGCCTGACGGCATGCGCGTAGTCATGCTCGGCACCGGCGGCTCAGCGGGCGTGCCGATGATCGGCGGAGCCGATGGCAGCGGCGACTGGGGTGCCTGCGATCCGGGTGAGCCTCGCAACCGGCGCACACGCGCCAGCATCCTGATCGAAAGCGATACGGGTCAGCGGCTGCTAGTCGACACCTCGCCGGACATGCGGACCCAATTGCTGGACTGCCGGGTGCCTGGTGTCGATGCAATCCTCTTCACTCACGCGCATGCCGACCACATCGTGGGCATCGACGACGTGCGGATTCTCAACCGGATTGCCGATCGGCCATTGGAGGCGTTTGCGACGCGGGCCACGCTGGACGAACTGCACCACCGATTTGGTTACGCATTTCGCCCCTGGCAGCCACCCGGCTTTTTCCGGCCGGTCTTGGTGTCCAGGGAGGTGAACGCCGGAGACACGATCGAAACCGCCGGCATGCAGGTGCGGTTGTTCGAGCAGGATCACGGCTTCATCCCGTCGCTCGGTGTGCGGGTCGGCCAGTTTGGTTACTCGACCGACCTGGTCAGTCTAAATGACGCAGCCTTTGCCGCTCTCGAAGGCGTCGACACCTGGGTCGTCGGCTGCTTCCTTCGCAAAGGGCCACACAGGACGCACGCCGACCTGCCGCAGGTTCTCGCCTGGGCGCGCCGCGTCGGCGCTCGTCGCACCGTTCTGACGCATATGGGCACGGATATGGACTGGAGCTGGATGGCACAGAACCTGCCGTCGAAGGTCGAAGCCGGGCGCGACGGGCTGATATTGGACTTAACATAATATATCTTATGCGGTATCGTTATGCTTGCGCCCGAATCACCGCAGGCATATGGCGCGCGCCATGGACGCACCTCCTCGTTCGGCAGTTCAAGCCGAAATCCAAAGACTGCTCGACATAATGGCGCGGTTGCGCGATCCACAGCGCGGGTGTCCTTGGGATAAGCAGCAGACGTTCGACACCATCGCCCCATACACCGTCGAGGAGGCCTATGAGGTGGCGCATGCCGTCGCGGGCCGCGACATGGCCGCATTGCCAGGCGAGCTTGGCGATCTGCTATTTCAGGTCGTCTATCATGCGCGGATGGCCGAGGAAGCCGGCCAATTCAACTTTGCCGACGTGGCACGATCTATTGCGGATAAGATGGTTCGGCGGCATCCACACGTGTTTGGCAATGCGGCGATGCGCGACGCGGTTGAGCAAACCAACGCCTGGGAAGAACAAAAGACAGCCGAGCGTGTGGCGCGGTCGGAAACCGGTGCGCTGGCCGGCGTGCCGGATGGGCTCCCTGCCCTGACCCGAGCCGCCAAATTAACCAACCGCGCAGCGCGCGTCGGCTTTGATTGGCCTGACGTCGAGGCAGTCCTGAGCAAACTCGACGAAGAGGTGGGCGAACTTCGAGCGGAATTGCCAGGCGGCGACCCGACACGCTTGGCTGATGAAATGGGCGACCTGCTATTCGTGATGGCCAATCTGGCGCGTAAGCTCGACCTCGATCCTGAGGCCTGCTTGCGGCATGCTAATCAGAAGTTCACTCGACGCTTCAATGGGATGGAAAAGAATATTGGTGCGGCAGGAAAGTCCCTATCGGAAATCTCACTGCCGGAGATGGAAAAGGTCTGGCAGAAAGTAAAGTCCAATCAGGAGTATACGGTATCGACTTCGAGCAAAATGAAATGAAGAGAAAAGTGTGTCAGGCGTCTGCTGCGCCCGCACGCAGTGGTACAGTCACCTCGATTCGGCATTAAAGGGCTTCGATGTGGATCGCGTTGCACGGTTGCTCAGCACATCAAACCGAGCCAGCAAAATCCTGGAAATCGGGGCCAGCCACGCGCCGATCGCGCCCAAATCCGCCGGATGGAACTCGTTCGTTGTGGACCATCTTCCGCGGGACGAACTGCGAGCTAAATTCACCGGCCACGACGTCAATCTGGACGCTATCGAGGAGGTCGATGCCATTTGGCAAAATGGTCCTCTGCACGAGTCGATACCGGCCCTGCAGCATGGCACCTTCGATACTCTGATCGCGAGCCATGTCATTGAGCACATGCCAGACTTTGCCGGTTTCTTCATCTCGGCGGAGAAATTGCTGAGCCCAACCGGAAGCATCGCACTGGCCGTGCCGGATCGCCGCTATTGTTTCGATTATTTCAAGCCGCCCAGCATGACCGGGGACGTGCTGGAGGCGCACGTGAGCGGACGGTCACGCCATGCGATGCACTCAATCTGGAACCACATCGCTTATTCCGCGAAGCTGGACGAGGCGACGGCATGGGGACAGCACCCGGTTTCCCGGCCGACGTTCTGTCATTCGTTTGCCGAGGCAGACGGTGCCAGAGCTGGCTTCGATCCCACCGGATCATCCCCTTACATCGATTGCCACACATGGCATTTCACCCCGTCGAGCTTCTGCCTTGTGATTTTGGAACTCGGCCAGCTTGGGATTATGGATTGGAAGGTCAACTCACTATACGGCCCGGAAGGCTGCGAGTTTCTGGTCCATCTCCGGCGCGGCGCCGCTAGGGAGACGGAACCCGCGACCCTACAGCGGAAACGCATGGAGCTGCTGGAAAAGCACCTCGTCGAGACACGCGAGCAGCTGGACTTTGCGCTTGGGTCATACGCGTCGCCGGTGCGCGGTCGGCTGACACTCGCGTGGATGGGAGCCGCCGCGCTGCCGCGCCGTGTCGTGCGACGGCTACGGCGAACGGTTCGCTTGTAACGCAGCCTCCCGTCGCGAGCGCCGCTCACCGCACAGCGTTGGTGACCCAACAAGTTTTAGAAACATCAGTAAAATCGAATATGCGATTGCTTTCGCAGGAAAATCATTGCCGATCACCCGCTCCGGGCGATGCCGGAGAAACAGTTACGGTGCAGCGACCCGTTCCGGGTTCGCAGCAGCGAGTAGAGCGGAACCCGTTAGTCGAAGGTTACCGAAGTCATCCGCCTTCAGCTAACGCTCGGCGCGATCTCAGGCTTCCAATTCCGCTTTCACTGCAGCGGCCAGATCCCGCATCCTGAACGGCTTGCGCAAGAACCGCCGTTCGACCTGTTGGGAGACAAAATAGCCGGATATCAAAATGATCTTCAGAGCGCGCTGCCGCTGCGTCGCGATGTCCGCGAGCTCAATCCCCGACATGTCAGGCATCCGTATATCAGTGATAATCATGCGTAAATCAGGCGTTCGAGCAAGCAGGTCCAAAGCCTGAGCACCCCCATCGGCCTGCAGCACGTGGTATCCGAAGTCCTCAAGGAATTCCGCCACTACGACACGGACCTCTGGGTCGTCATCCACAACCATAATGGTCGCTGAATTCGGCTGGCCGATCGTTGTCGTATGAGTTTGGCTATCCGTCACACCGGGCACTGTGGCTCCCACTTCAGGAGGGCGTTATTCCCTCTAATCCGCTCGAGGCGTGTCATTACCACTGACACCTTACAGCAATGCTGGTTCAGTGGCGCACGATCAATCACAAACGTGCGACTAATGATCCGAACTTATGACATTGTTGCGGCAACTCGACCGTCGGCATGATCCGTGCCATGGGTTCGAGAAATCTCCGCCCTGGGAGCATGGAGGACGCAATGCAAGGCCCCCTCGCCCGCTTCAAGGTCATCGATCTGTCCCGGGTGCGCGCCGGGCCGACAGCGGTGCGGCAACTGGCCGACTGGGGAGCGCAGGTCATCAAGGTAGAGTCGCCGGAAGGCGACGGGGGGATGGGTGGGGAGCGCCACGGGCCCGACTTCCAGAACCTGCACCGCAACAAGCGCAGCGTGACGCTGAACCTGAAGTCGCCGGAGGGCGTGGCGATCCTGAAGCGCCTGGTCGCCGATGCCGACGTGCTGGTGGAGAATTACCGGCCCGATGTGAAGTTCCGCCTAGGGATCGATTACGACACGTTGCGTGCGGTGAACCCGCGTCTGGTATACGCCAGCATCTCCGGCTTCGGCCAGGATGGGCCTTATCGGGAACGCCCCGGCTTCGACCAGATCGCGCAGGGCTTGGGCGGACTGATGTCGATCACTGGCCTGCCGGGGCAGGGTCCGGTCAGAGTTGGTATTCCAGTTGCGGATCTTACGGCCGGCATTTTCTGCGCCATGGGGATCCTGATCGCCCTGCTTGAGCGTGAGCGGTCGGGCGAAGGCCAATGGGTGCAAAGCAACCTGCTCGCGGCGCAGATCGCCATGCTGGACTTCCAGGCGGCTCGTTGGACGATCGGCCATGAAGTGCCCGAACAGGCTGGCAACGACCATCCCACCAGCATTCCGACCGGGGTATTCCAGACGTCGGACGGTTACATGAACATCGGAGCCGCCGGAGAAGCGATCTATCAGCGGTTCTGCAAGGTGCTCGATGCTCCGGATCTGGCAAGCGACCTGGACTTCGCCAACAATGCGTTGCGTTCGAAAAACCGCGCCCGCCTCAACGAGGCGATCGGTGCGATCACGCGCAAGCGTACAACGTCCGCTTGGATCGACCTGTTGAATGAGGCCGGCGTGCCGTGCGGTCCGATCTATCGGATGGACGAGGTTTTCGCCGATCCGCAGGTGAAGCATCTGAACATCACACGTCACGTGCCGCATGCGGTGCTGGGGGATGTGGAAGTCATCGGCCAGGCGGTTGAGCTTTCGCGTACGCCATGGAGCGTGCGCAGCGCGACGCCGGAACCGGGCGAGCATACCGATGCTGTCCTGCATGAATTGGGTTACGGCGCAGCGGAGATCGCCGGACTACGCGAACGCAAGGTGGTGTAGCCCACGATCGGAGGGAATATGGCGAGTAGCATCATTGGTACCGGACGCCATCGCTATCGGTTCGAGCGTGACTGGGCAAAGCTGCCGCGTTGGTGGAATTTCGGCGATCCCAAGCTGCCGGGACCGCCGCGCACCTGCGTCAAGGGCGCGGCCGCCGCGAATGGCGACGTGTATGTGTTGTGCCGCGCCGATCATCCGGTGCTGGTTTTCGACGCCGAAGGCCGCTTCATAACGTCGTGGGGTGAGGGTCAGTTCTCAAACTTCGTGCACGGTGTGACGATTGATGCCGCGGGCCGCGTCTGGATCACCGATACCGGGCTGCACACCGTGACGCAGCATGACCCGGACGGCACGCGGCTAAAGACTGTCGGTGTGCCCCACTTTGCGAGCCCAACGCTCTACGGCAATCCGTTCAACATGCCGACCGGCGTTGCGTTCACCTCGACCGGTGAGATGTTCGTGTCCGACGGTTATGGCAATCGCCGCGTGCATCGCTATTCGGCCGGCGGTGAACTGCAGCACTCCTGGGGTGAGCCAGGCACCGGGCCCGGCCAGTTCGCACTGGTGCATTTCATCACGGCCGATGCGACTGACACGCTTTACGTTTGCGATCGCGAGAACCATCGTATCCAGTTGTTCGCGACCACCGGCGAATTTCTGGCACAATGGACCGGTTTCACCATGCCGAGCGATCTCGCATTCGGGCGTGAAGCGATCTATGTCGCTGGTGGCGATGGCTTGTCGATCTGGGACAAGGATCGGCGAAAGATCATTCAGTTCAGCCCTGACGAACCTTCCACCGGCGCATTCAACGTGCACGGCATCTGGCTCGATGCGGAGGAGAATATCTATCTGGCGCAGTTCGATCGCGCGGTGAGCAAGCTGACCAGGCAGTGAGTCACCAGACCATCCGGCGGCCGTCTTTGGACTTTTTTGCCGGGCGTGTTGCCGTCACCCATTCGGTGACCGGCATGAACCGTGGTGCTAGGAACTGGTAGCTGCGGCCAAGCAACAGCAGGATACCCTCGTCGAAACCGATACCTGCCCTTTCCCACTCCTCCAGCAGCGATTGCCAGGCCCGTTGCGTTCGATACAGCCAGTCGCGGTTGGAGCGGATGAACGTACGCTGGCTTTCAGCGTTGCGCAGCGCCGCCATCACCTCACCTGTTTGGGCATCGAGTTCCTCGAAACGGCGTGAGATCTGCTTGTGCGCGGTGATGGTAAGACGTCGCACCTGAGTCAGGGTTTCCAGATGCGAACTGTCCCCGCGATAGGCCTGCGCCATACGGTTCAGCTTGTCGACCATGAGCTTGACACGTCGTAGCAGGCGATCGCGCAGGGCCTCTATGTAGGCGAGCTCCCGGGAAAGTTCTTCGACCAGGCGAATGACATCATCCTTGCCCGGCAATCCCAGAGACTCCGCGGCTTTGGCGAACGCCTGCTGTACCTGCTGCCGCCGCGCCGGATCGCCTGCCACCTGGAGCAGCGACTCGGCGTCAAGCTGCGGCGCGTCACCGCCGGTTCCGGAGTTCAACCAAGCCACGAGCTGCCATTGCAGCCGCGCATTCGCGATCTGTAGATGCAACTCGTCAGGTTGCCAGCTTGCCTGGCCGCTGAGTACTTCGGCGGGCAATGCGTCGCCGATCCGCAGTCCCGCAACGAAGTCGAGGGACTGGGCGATCAGCGCCAGCATATGGCCGTCTTCCGACTCGTCGGAGATATCGAACTCGTGCTGCAGCGAGCGCAGAGGAATCGCCGCCTCGCGTTCGCCAAGTTTCACCACCATCACCGGCGTCCCATCAGCCTCCGCATGGCGGAATAGCGGATCACTTATGGTGGTGAAGACCGGATGCTCGAGTGTACAGCAATCGCCCATGGCCGTCATACGGTCGGCTCGCTGCTGATTTCATCACAGCGTGATGAACAGAGGGTAAGCGGCGTCAAACGGCGGTTGCGCCGCTGGGGATCCGGTCACTGTCGATTTCCTGGAAGTTCCAAAAGCTGTCATGCGCGATGCGCAGACGATTGGGTTTGTGCGGCAGGCGAGCGCCATCGGGAGCACTGACTGGCGTATGTGGTGCCAACACCATGCGCCAAAAATCGGTGGAGAAGACCTGCTGGTCGAGCGATGCGTAGTGGCCGGATCCGCCGTTCTGGCCACGCCACGCGATGCCGACCGGGAGCGGCGCCAGCGTATGAATGCGCTTGTCAAAGTAGCGGGCCTCATAGGCGGCAGAAGAGTTCACTGTAAGGATCGCAGTGATCTGCTCCTGCGACAGTAGGCGATAGAGGTTGTCCGATGTAACGCCAACCGCATTGGGGGCTGCGGCAGCGGCCAGCAACAGACTATGTTGCCCGCCATAGGGATGCGGTTTCAGCAGCGCTGCCGGGTAGTCCGCGCAGATCGTAGCGACCGCGTCGGCATTTTCCAGCGCATCGAAAAAGCGGCCACCGATGATCTGCGTCGAATCCATGGTGCGCTGGCCGACAACCAGCAAAGTGCCGGTGGGAAGCGTGCAGTCGGTGGTATAGCGGCACATCGCCTCGACCAGCCCTGCGGCAGCGAACACCACGTCCTCGGCGACGGAATCCTGCACCAGGGCCTGCTGGGTCTCCGCGCTTGATGCGTTCGCGGCGAACAACAAGTCGTCGAGGAAGCGTACTGGGTGAATACGAAGATCAAGCCAAGGGATGCCGAAGCGGTTGAGCTGGCGGATCAGGTAAGGCGGCAACTCGTTGCCTACCACGAACTGTCCATCCAGTCTGGCTAGTAAGACCTGTTCCAGCGCTGAATCGGGAGGCAATTCACTATACACAGCCGCCCACCAGGCGTCGGCCTGTTCCACCGGGCGCGCCGCTTCAACACAGGCGTGCAATTCGCTACACCACCGTGCCGCCAGCAGGTTTACCGGCAGACCACAGGCACGCACGACGTGTCGTTTGATCGCGTCGTACAGCCAGACTATGGAACGGTCGCCCTCGCCGGGGCGGCCATTTGCATCGGATCGAACGAAGTCACCGGTCACCGTGATGCCGCGCAGGGTCCCTGCCCTCCCTCCTGCCCATCGGACCACATCCTTGGTGAACAGAAGGTAAGCGGCGGAAAACTTGCCGCCTGTGGCATTCCGCGTCATGAGCCAACGATGCCGATGCTCGATCGCACCGCACGATGACTCCGTTCGCTTGGTTTGTCGGCTTGTTTCTGCCGGCCTGCGCTGCGTCGGGCGCGGCGGGACTGCCGCGCCCGACGCAGATGAACATGAGCCAGATCCACCGGCCGGCCAGTCCGAATACGGCGCTTGCCGCGCCCGCCGGCACTCTACCGGCGCCCGACATCGTCACGCCGGAATATCCGGTTCCGGCGACGCGGCTCTATGCACTGACCATTGCAGTGGCGGAAGGTCAGGGGCTTACCTGGCTGGCCGCGGACTACCCTGCCGCCCTGCAGGTGCATTTCGTTGCCCGCAGCGCCGTGTTCAATTTCCCCGACTTGATAGCGGCCCAGATATCTCCGTCGGGACCCGGCCACAGCACCCTCACGCTATATTCGCGCAGTGTGTACGGCTATGGCGATTTCGGCGCGAACCGTGCGCGCTTGTCGGCTTGGCTCGCCGCTTTGGACCGCACGCTCAACTCAGCCACTGAAAGATGATGTCCGAATGATCAGTGTTGGCGCATTCCTGAAGGACGTTTACCGGCTTGCCAAACCCTACTTCACCCGTTCCGAGGAAAAGTGGTCGGCCTGGGGCTTGCTGATCGCCATCATCGTGCTGAACCTCAGTCTCGTCGGTATGTCGGTCATCCTGAATTTCTGGCATCGCGAATTCTACAACTCGCTGCAGGACAAGGACTGGCAGGCTTTCCTCGAACTCCTGTTTGTGTATCGCCGAACGCCGAGTGGCCTGATGCCAGGCTTCTGCGAGCAGGCCGTGGTGTATATCGCAATCGCGGTTTACTCGGTTTACCTGAACCAGTGGCTGCAGATCCGCTGGCGCAACTGGATGACCACGCACTTCCTGGATGAGTGGCTGTCCGACCGCGCCTACTACCATATCAGCCTGGCATCCGAAGGTGCCGCCGTCGGTACCGACAACCCTGATCAGCGGATCTCCGAGGACCTGCGAGACTTCACCCGCAGCACTCTGTCGCTCGGGCTCGATCTGATTTCCAATGTGGTCACGCTGTTCAGCTTTCTCTCTATCCTGTGGAGCCTGTCCGGTTCAGTGACGCTGTTCGGCTTCACCGTGCCTGGCTACATGGTGTGGGTGGCGCTGATCTATTCCGCGCTCGGCACGTGGCTGACACATGTCGTCGGGCGCCCACTCGCCGCACTGAATTTCCGTCAGCAGAGAGTGGAGGCAGATTTTCGTTATGCGCTGGTGCGCGTGCGCGAGAATGTGGAAGGCATCGCATTATACAGCGGCGAGAGTGAGGAGCAGGACCTGCTCAAGCATCGGTTCAGCGCCGTGATCGGCAACTGGCGGTCGATCATGCGGCGGCTGCGCTGGTTCAACGCGCTGACCTCGGGCTACGCCCAGGTGGCCAGCATCTTTCCGGTCGTGGTGGCGGCGCCGCGTTATTTCTCCGGTGCCATCGAGCTCGGCGGACTGATGCAGACGGTCAGCGCGTTCGGCCAGGTGCAGGGCGCGATGTCGTGGTTCATCAACGTGTATGCGGGGAACAACCCGAATGACGTCTCGCTGACCCGCTGGCACTCAATCGTGGAACGGTTGACGACGTTCGATCGAGCGGTGATAGCGGCGCGTGCCACCGCAAGGCAGATCGTGTTGAGCGACTCGCCGGACGGCACCGTTCGGCTGCGCGACTTCAGTATCAGCTTGCCCAATGGCACACAGCTATTGTCCGGCAAGGAGCTCAGCCTGACGCCGGGTAAATCGGTGGTGATTTCCGGCCGCTCCGGCTCCGGCAAGTCGACGCTGTTCCGCATGTTGGCAGGCATCTGGCCATTCGGCGGCGGGAGTGTGCAACGGCCGCTTGAGCGCTCGCTCTTCCTGCCGCAGCGGCCGTATATACCACTCGGCACGCTGCGCCATGTTGTCGCCTATCCGCATCCGCCCGACACCTATAGCCGCGAAGAGGTCGATCAGGCGATGACCGATGTCGGCCTGGCGTCGTTCGTGCCCCGGCTGGATCACGACGAGAACTGGCCGCAACACCTGTCCGGAGGCGAACAGCAGCGAGTGGCCTTGGCGCGTGCTCTGCTGGCGAAGCCCGACTGGCTGTTCCTGGATGAGGCGACCGCGAGCCTCGATCCGCCGTCGGAAGCCGAGCTGTACCGCATGTTGAAGCAGCGCCTGCCGAACACGACAGTGGTGTCTATCGCCCATCGTCCGTCGATCGCCGCATTCCACGAACGGCGCCTGCTGTTCAATCGCGCGGAAGGCAAGTCGGGCGAACTGGTGGCCGGTGAACTGGTGCCAGCGGAGGGCGGTGACGGCTGAAACCGGCGGAAATTCCCGGGGCATATCCGCAGACCCAAACACGTCTGCGAAGCGAGCCGATCGGCATTCGCTTGTGCTATAGCGCGGGAAACTTAGCTTCCGGAGGAGTATGTCATGCGCCAGGCACTGCTGATCACCCTTGGTCTGCTCACCCTGCCCGCGGCTGGCTGGGCCCAGAGCGCACCGAGCGCCGATCAGATCATCAAGTCGCTGACACCCACTGCGACCACCCCGACGACACGCGGTATCCGCATCGCGCCAAACGGTGCCGCGGGCGCAGCGTCCCCATCTGGCGGCCAGTCTCAGAATGCCCCTGCCGCCGTCAGTCTTACGGTACAGTTCGCCACCGGTTCGGCCGAACTGACACCGCAGGCCACGCAGGTACTGGATAATCTCGGCCGAGCGTTGAACGACAGGACCCTGACGACATACCGGTTCCGGATCGAGGGTCACACCGACACGGTCGGTACTCACGACTACAATAAGGAGCTGTCGGATCGGCGTGCAGCGGCTGTGGTCGATTATCTCGCAATGAACTTCCACGTTGACCGGAGCCGCATCCAGGCGATCGGCATGGGTGAGGAAGGGCTGCTGGTCCCCACGCCAGACCAGACGCCGGAGCCGCGCAACCGCCGCGTTCAGGTGGTCAATATCGGCAGTTGAACCGCGGCGGCCGCAGATCCGGGATGGATGGCGCGTGGCCGAATCAGCGTGCCGTGGTGCCATTGCTCGAGTGCATGGGCGATCCAGCCGACACTCCGTCCGATCGCGAATATCGCGAATGCCGCACCTTGCGGCAGACGCAACCGCTTCTCCATGACCAGGAGCGCGCAATCGATATCCGGCTTGATGCCGGTCGCTGCGCGCACCGCGTCGATCGTCGCCTGACCATATGAGCGAGACGCGAGACGTTGGAGCAGTGCTGCTGCACGCGGATCGCCGTCCGGATAGAGCCTGTGCCCGAACCCCGGTATCAATTCGCCACGTGCCAGACGTGTCGCAACCGCGGAGCGCGGATCGCACCTCATCGCCGGATCGAACAGTAGCGCCCGAACCTGGTTTGTCATTCCGCCATGCAATGGACCGCTGAGGGCCGCGAGCCCTGCCAGCACGCAAGCACCTAGTGGTGCGCGCGTCGAGGCGACCACGCGCGTGGCATAGGTCGACGGATTCAGCTCGTGGTCTGCCGTAAGCACGAGTGCGCGGCGGATCATGTCGGCGGCTTTTGGCCCTGCATTCCAGGCCGAAGCGAGACGCTGATGCATCGGCACTGCGGAGCCGCGCGCGCGGGTGCCGGGCAACCCGGCGGCGGCCCAGGCCAGTTGGTCGATGATCCGCACGGCGTCCGGCAGCACCGGTTCCGTGGTGCCGGACCAGCACCCGGCTGTGGCAAGTCCGGCCATCGCCGCAACGCAGCGTTCGGCCGAACCGACCTCGGCGTGTGCCCGTGGCCAGGTGCCACGTGAACGAACCGGCGGGACGCCTTCGGCCTGCCAGAGTAATGCCGCCACCTGCTCCAACGTTGCCGTGTCGGCGAGCGTGATCGCATCGCTGTCCCGATAATATAGGCGTCCGCCGGCGATGCGCGTGACTTCTGAAGGCAGGATTGGTTCGCCCCAGCTTATGGTCGAGGCGGCAACGGCGCGGCGGCTGCGGCCATCGCGATTACGTTCGGTGAGCCGCCGCACGTCTGCGGCATCATACAGGCTGCGGCGCGGTTCGTCCGGCGCTGCGGTGGCGCCGATGCGGCCGCGGCTGACATACGCGTACAGCGTTTGCCGGGACACTCCGAGACTGGCGGTCGCCTGCTCGGCGGTCAGCCAGCGATCCGCTATCGCATTGGCATCATCAACCATGTTGATTCAATATATCATCATTGACGAGTTCATCAATGTTGATCAGTCAAGACACCACTTTGCACAGTGGCACGCACGCCAGGATCGAGATTGCTCGTCACAGAAGAACATATCAAGATCAAAAATAGAACAGGCGCGCTTTACACTCATCTGCAGACAAGCGTGCCGCCGCTACTCTTCGCCGAATGCGTATTCGGCGGAAATGTCCTTCCCCGTGTAGTCCTGCATCAGTGCGGCTGCCACGACACTGATGACCGAACATGCGGTGATGTAGAGTGCGATCACCACCCACGACCGGTAGGTCGCGAACAGCGCCGCCGCGATGAGCGGCGCCGGGCCGCCGGCAATGATCGAGGCGAGCTGATAACCAATGGAAGCGCCGGTGTAACGCAGGCGTCCGGTGAAGCTTTCCGCGATCAGTGCGGCCTGTGGTCCATACATCACATCGTGCGGGATCAGTGACAGCACAATGGCGAGGAAGATCCAGGACGGCATCAGCGTGTTCAGCAGCGCGAAATAGATCCAACCGAAAACACCGGTTGCGATGGCGCCAATGATGTACACGCGCCTACGCCCGAAGCGGTCCGACAGATGGCCCGAGATGGGAATGGAGAAGAACGAAACGACGGATGCTGCCAGCACAGCACTCAGCAGCAGGTCTCGTGACACCTTCAAGGAACCGACCCCATAGGCAAAAATAAATGCCGTGAAGATGTAGAACGGTGCTTGCTCCGCCATCCGCACAAAGGCGCTCAGGAAGATCTCCTTCGACTGCAGGCGGAATACCTCGGCGACAGGCGCGCGCTCGATGCGGTTCTCCTCGACCAAACGGCGAAACGTGGGCGTTTCCAGAATGCCGAGCCGGATCCAAAGGCCGATACCGACCAGCACGATGCTGATCAGAAAGGGCACCCGCCAGCCCCAGCTCAGGAAGGCATCGCCGGACATCGTGCTGAGCACCAGAACCGCCAGATTGGCGAGGAACAGGCCGGATGGTACGCCGAATTGCGGCCATGAGGCGACGAAGCCGCGATGATGGCTGGTGCGTGCCCATTCCATCGACAGAAGAACCGAGCCGCCCCACTCGCCTCCGACACCCACACCCTGGATGAAGCGCAGCAGCGTGAGCAGTATCGCGCCCCAAATGCCGATGCTGTCATATGTCGGAACAAGCCCGACAAGGAACGTGGCGACCCCCATCAGCATCAGCGTTGCAATCAACGCCGATTTTCGGCCCAGGCGGTCTCCCCAATGGCCGAAGATCGCCGCGCCAATCGGGCGCGCCGCGAAGCCGACAGCATAGATCGCGAATGCCTCCAGAGTACCGACCAGCGGATCGGATCGCGGAAAGTAGAGCTTCGCGAACACCAGACCGGTGACTGTGCTATAAAGGAAAAAGTCGTACCATTCGATTGTCGTGCCCACCGTCGATGCGATCACCGCGCGGCGAAGCTGCGCACTGTGTTCCCGCTCGCTCGGGTCCGTGCTTGCGCCTGACATGGATCGACTCTCCCGATGCGTTCTTGGTTAACGTCATCGATAGGTCATATCGCGAGCCCGGGCCAGCCGATGTGCCGAACTGTTGATGGTTAGATCTGATGCCCGTCAGACGGATCGAGGAGCCGCGCAAATGGCGGCAAGCACCGCGCCGCCGTAGCGCTGCAGCTTGGACGCTCCGACGCCCTTGATCTGGCCGAGTTCCTCAATGCCATCCGGCCGCACCGCTGCGATGTCGCGTAGCACGGTATCGTGAAAGATGACGTAGGGCGGGATGCGCTGCGCCTTCGCTTCCGCGGCACGCCAAAGGCGCAGCGCATCGAACAGATTCTGCGTTTCTGCGCTGCCCATTGGCGCCACGTTGCGGCTGGGACGCAGCACGTCCTTGCGGCGCCTCCCCTCCTCGCGCAGCATAATGCGGGTCTCGCCCCGCAGGATCGGGCGCGCCTTATCCTGGACCAGGAACAATCCGCCATGGCCGGCGGTATCGACATCGAGCGCACCCACCGCAATGAGCTGACGGATCAAGCCTCGCCAATATGGCACTGGATGATCAGCTCCCACGCCGAACGTGGACAGCCGATCATGGCAATGACGGACCACCCCTTCAGTCTGCTCGCCGCGCAGCACGGCGATGATATGCAGCGCGCCGAACAACTGGCCTGTGCGATAGACGGCCGATAGCACCTTCTGCGCCTCTGTCGTTGCGTCGTACATCAACGGCGGAGCCAGACAGTTGTCGCAGTGGCCGCATGCTTGCTCCAGTGCTTCGCCGAAGCACGCCAGCAGCGACTGGGTACGGCAGGTCGCGGCCTCGGTGAGCGCGATCATCTCCTCGAGCTTGGTGCGCATGGCGCGCTTTTGCGCGTCGGGCGCGGCGGATTGCGCCAACCAGTGGCGCGCCTGGGCGATATCCTGGCCGCCGTACAGCAGCAGTGTGTCGGCGGCCTCGCCATCCCGGCCGGCACGACCGATCTGCTGATAGTAGGCTTCCGGACTGTCCGGCATGTCGAGATGCACGACAAATCGTACGTCGGGCCGATCGATGCCCATGCCGAAAGCAATCGTCGCCACGACGACAACCGCCTCACCGGAACGGAATCGCAGCAGCGCGTTGCGCTTGTGCTCGGCATCGAGGCCGGCGTGGAAGGCTATGGCGGCGACACCCTTGTCGATCAGCTTTTCGGCGACGCGTTCGGTCTTCGCGCGAGTGGCGCAATAGACGATGCCGCATTCGCCTGAATGGCGTGACAGCATGTCGAGGAGCTGCGCCGTCTCGCTCAGTTTCGGTTGTGCCGCCAGGTGCAGATTAGGCCGATGAAAGCTGGCGACGAACACTTGCGCCGCATCCATCCGCAGCGCGTGCAGTATGTCGTCGCGGGTGCGTGGGTCCGCCGTTCCGGTAAGCGCGATGCGCGGAACATTGGGAAACCGATCGGCCAAACAGGCAAGCGCGCGATACTCTGGCCGGAATTCATGGCCCCACTGTGAGACGCAATGCGCTTCATCGATTGCGAACAATGCAAGATGCAGATGCGACAACCGATCCATCATGCCGTTGGCGAGTAGCCGCTCGGGTGAGACATAGAGCAGGTCAAGTTGTTGCTCGACCAGATCACGGCTCACGGCGCGAGCCTCGGCGGGATCCAGCTCAGAGTGCAAAGCGCCCGCGGCCACACCGAGCTGGCGCATTGCCGCGACCTGGTCATCCATCAGCGCGATCAGCGGTGAGACAACAACAGCCGTGCCGCGTCTGCAGAGCGCCGGCAACTGAAAGCAGACGCTTTTCCCACCACCTGTTGGCGCCAGCACCAGGGCGTCGCCTCCGCCGATGACGTGCTGCACCACCTGTTCCTGCTGGCCGCGAAAACCGGGGAAGCCAAAAACATGGCGGAGCACCGACCCTGGGCCATCCAGCGCCGCGGCTTGCTGCAGCGATTGCAGCATCGGGACTACGGTCGCCTGATGCTGATTTCCACGCGGCGGCTTTCCTGCGAGCTCAGTGCGAACTGGACCGAGCCATGAGCGTCCTGCTGAATCCGCTTCGGGTCCGCCCCATCGCTGTGCAGCTGATCGACCACGACCTGCGCACGCAGCTCGGACATCAGGATATTGGCCTCCTTGCTGCCGGTCGGATCGGCAAAGCCGCTGACATGCGCGATGTTGTCCGGATGCGACTTCAGCCATTCGGCGGCGTGTGTGATCACAGTCTGGGCCGGATCGTCGATCGCGGCGGACCATTCCTGGAAGAATACGACAAACTTCTGGGCGGGAGTTTCATCGGCGCGCGCCGCAAAGGCGACTCCGCACAATAGCAGGACCAGTAGGCCAAAGCGGCGCATGGCCGATTCCCTTCTCGCGCGATACGGGGAGTGTCCTGCCGGGTGGTTAACCCACAGTCAATCGCAATGCACAGATGAGCTGTGTTGCAATACTAGGCTGCCGCGGCGATTGCCTTGCCGCCAGACAGGCGCCAGATGCGGTCCAGCCGCTCCACGCCGGTCAGACGATGCGTGATCAGAATGATGCTGCGGCCATCGGCGACATCGTTCAGTGTCGTGAGGAAGGCACGCTCGGTTTCCGCATCCAATCCGGCGCTTGGTTCGTCAAGGATGAGTATTGGCGCAGGCGACAGCAGCGCGCGCGCCAGCACCAGGCGGCGTCCTTGACCGCCGGAAAAGCGTGCACCGCCCTCGCCCACCCAAGTGTCCAGCTTGTCCGGCAATGCACGTACCATCTCACCAATCCGTGCGGCGTCGAGTGCGGCCCACAGTGCTGCGTCGTCAGCCTCGGGAGACGCGAGCCGCAGGTTGGCGCGGATGGTGTCATCGAACAGATGCGTCGCCTGCGACAGCCATCCGATGCGCGCACGCACATCTGCATTGGCTATCGCCGCGATATCCACGCCACCAAGCAGCACTTTGCCGGCTTGTGGCGCTGCGACCTTTAGCGCGAGCGCGGCCAAGGTTGACTTGCCCGCCCCTGACGGACCGAGCAGTGCGACACGCGCGCCCTGTGGCACATCGAGCGTCAGGCCATCGAACACGGGGGGCCGGTCCGATTGCCAGCGGAATTGCACGGCCTCGAAGCGAAGGGCGAAGCCCGGGGAAAGCTGCGCGGGCAGCATGGGCTCCGCGACCGGCACCGGAGCGTCCGCGGCTTCCAGCACGCGATGCGCCGCAGCGGCCGCATGACCGGCGAGAATGCCGGCGCGGGGCAGACCATTGACGGCCTCGAATGCCGCCACCAGCAGGAATACCGCCACCGTGGCGACGACGGGACTGCTTCCCGCCGCGACCAGCACGGCGAGGATGGCGAACTGCCCGCACAGGAATGCGCCGGCGCTTGCGAGGGAAGCGCGGCCGGCAAGCTCGTGCTGCGCGGACAGCAGGCTGGCCTCGCGCGCTTGCACGTCCGCCAACATGCGACCCTCGGCACTGAACGCACGCACCTCGCGCAAACCGGTCAGTGCGTCGAGCGCGGCGATCCGCAATTGGGCAGTCGCTGATGCCAGCGTGGCCCCGGCGTGCTCCGCGGTGCGTGCGCCGCGCAAAGGCAGCGCGAACGCAGCGATCACAAACAATAGGCCAACAATCGGCACCAGCCACCACGCGAGCAAGCCGGTCGTTATGACCACCACCGGAAACAGGATCACGGCGCCAGTCAGGGGCACCAACACCCGCAGATAGAGTCCATCCAGCGCCTGGATGTCCCCGACAAGTCGCGCCAGTACGTCGCCGGCTTGACGGAAACCCAAGCCGCCCGCCGAACCGCGCGCGACACTGCGGAAAAACCACACGCGCAGATCGGCCAACGCGCGGAACGTCGCCTCGTGCGTCACCAACCGTTCCAGGTAGCGCAATACGACGCGGGCGACGCCAACGCTGCGCAATGCGACAGGCACGACAACGATGCCAAGAGCGATCGACGAGCCGATCATCTCGCCGCCAAGAGCCAACAGGGCAACACCGGCGACCAACGCGGCAAGTGCAATGACAACACCGGCACCCAGCCACAGTGACCGCCCGCGCCACAGCGCAAGGATCCGCAGAACGTCGTTCATGCGGCACCACGCGTGGCAACGGCCCGGCCATCGCGCAAATCCAGTCTGCGTCCGGCAAATCCGTGCGCGGCAGACGAGTGGCTGGCCAGGATCACCGTCCGGCCAATGGCGAGGCGGCGAAGCCCATCCAACACTTCGGCCTCCGTGGCCGGATCGAGATGTGCGGTGGGTTCATCCAACAGCAGCAACGGCGCGTTCTTCAGAAACGCGCGCGCGATCGCCACCCGCTGCGCCTGGCCGCCGGACAGTCCATAGCCGCCCTCGCCTACCCGCGTTTCCATGCCCTGCGGCAGCGCGCTGACAACATCGGCAAGGCTCGCGCTGCGCAAGGCTTCGTCGACTTCAGTGTCGGTCGCCTCGGGACGCGCAAAGCGGATGTTGTCGCGGATCGAGCCGGCGAAGAGCACCGGGCGCTGGCCGATCCACGCCGTCAGCCGCGCCAGCGCCTGCGGCACCAGATCGGCAATGTCAGCGCCGTTGATGGTGACCCTGCCGCGGTCGGGACGAACGAACCCAAGCAGGATCTCGATGGCTGTCGACTTGCCGGCACCTGATGGCCCCGCGAGTACCAGTGTCTCGCCGGCAGGCACTCTGAAGTTTAGCCCGTTCAAAGCGGGGCCGCGCGCGGGGTCCCAGGTCAGGTGGACATCCTCGAACGCTACGGTGACACCACGCGCCTCGACTGTGCGCACGTTGCGGAATGGCTCGGGCGATGGCGCCGGTGGCAGGTCGACCAGCGCCTCGGCGGCACCGGCAGCGTGCAGTCGATCCTGATACGCTGCGGCAAACGTACGCAGTGGGGCGAAGAATTCAGGCACCAGCAGCAATGCGAATACCGCGACCGCAGGGTGGAATTGACCACCGCCGAGCAGTTCCGATCCGTAGCGGAGTGCCAGCACAATGAAAGCGGCTGCAGCGGCAAGATCGAGTGCGGCGGATGACAGGAAGGCGACCCGCAGCACGCGCATCGTGCGCCTGCGCAATTCGTCGGCGGCGGCGCCGAGGGCTATGGCTTCCGCGTCGGCCCGGCCGGCCAGCACGATGGTGGCAATGCCGCGCATCCTGTCCAGGAAGCGCGCCTGCAGCCGGGCCAGTGCGAGGAACTGGCTGCGCGAGGCCGCGGAGGCACCGAGGCCGGCAATCGCCATCGCGATCGGTACGACCAGACCGCACAGCACCAGCACAAGCGCCGCAATCGGATCTGTGAAGAGTGCCGCCAGTGCCACGAGTGCGGGGCCCGCCACAGCGAGCGTTGCCGCGGGTAACCAGCGGGAGAACAGGCCGTCGAGCGCCTCGATGCGATCGACCACGGTGGCCGTCAATTCACCGGTGTGCTGGGAGCGCAGTTGCTTGGGACCAGCGTGCAGAAGCCGGGATAGCGCATCGGTACGCAGCCGCCTGCGCGCAGCAGCCCCGGCATTGAACGCCGCACGGTCGGCAAGCACACCCACTGCCGCCCGCAGCACCGCAAGCGCGGCAAAGCCGCCAAGCGGCAGGGCGAGCCTGCTCACACGGGCGGTCAGTGCAGCGGCAAGCAGAAGCGCGACGCACCACGCCTGGCCGACGGCCATGACAGTGCCCAGCAGGCCGCACAACACCACAGGCCGTGCGGCGCGGTTGCCGGCGCGTTGCTCGCCCCGCAGCCAGGCGCTTGACGCGGTCTTGCCTTGCCCCGATGCCATTCTGTTGCCCGCTTAGCCCAGACGCCGCACGGTGGACAGGGCGTAAGGCTTAAATGTCGGCAATCCGGCGGCCGGATGCAGCCGCCCGATCAGTGCATCACGTCGCCGCCGTTCGGCGACAGCGTCGCTCCAACATAAAAGCCGCCATCCGGTCCGGCGAGCAGCAATGCCGTGGCGGCGATCTCCTCAGGGCGACCGAATCGGTGCACTGGGAGCGCTTCGATGAAGGCCTGCCGATCGGCTGGTGTCATAGTGGCGGTAAGATCGGTGTCGATCGGGCCGGGCGCGATGGCATTGACCCGCACGCCTTTGGGCGCCGCCTCCCAGGACAGCGCGCGGGTGAAGCCCATGATCGCAGCCTTGGCGGCGGAATAGGGCGCCGAATTCACCGCGCCCTTCAGGCCCCGCTGAGAGGCAATGTTGATGATGCAGCCGCGACCGCGTGCGGCCATGGCCGGATAGACCGCCTGCGCCATGAAGAACATGCCCTTCATGTGCACGTCGAATATTCGGTCGTACTCGGTCTCGGTGTAATCCTCGAACCGCTTGCGGATGTTCATGCCGGCGTTGTTGAGCAGGATGTCGATCGGACCGAAGGCAGTGGCAACATCCTGGGCGAATTTGCGGACCGCACCGGTGTCCGACACGTCGAGCGAGTGGTGCATTGCACGGCGCCCGAGCGCGCGGATCTCAGCAGCCGATTCTTCCGCCTTGGCGTCGTCGTTGAGATGGCAGAACGCGATATCGGCGCCCTCGGCCGCGAACACTAAGGCGGTGGCGCGGCCGATGCCGCGCGATCCGCCGGTGATCAAAGCAATCTGCCCTGCCAGTTTCATCTGGTCGTCTCCTCGGTTGCGATCCATTCGATCCAGGCGCCATGCCCGTCGGTCCATGCCATCGGTGCACCGTTTTGCGAGAGCAGAAAAGCGCCACGCGGCCCTGATCGAAGCGGGCGGAAGTTCGGGAACACACCAGGTGCTTCGTTGCTTATCCAGATGGCGCCGGTGGCCTGCATGGTTCGGGCGAAGTCGTCGCGCAGCGTCTGGTTTGCGGCATAAGCGAGCACCGCCGAATGAAACACGACAAGCGTCGCATCCGGCGGTGCCAGACGCATACACGCGGCAAGATCCGTCAGCAGGTCGCCACGCAACACACGTGGCCGTTCGTGCATTGCCATAGCCAACGCCGCCCGCAGACGATGAAAGCGCTCCGTCTGCTCCGGCCATACCAGCGTCTCGAGCCAGCTGCGATCGGATGTATCGGCGGGATCGATCGGATTGAGATCGATCCCCATGCGCCATACCACGCGCGGCAGCGCGACAGGTAACGGCGTCCTGTCATTCGCGCGGCATGGGAAGACCGGCGCATCCGGGTTCGGGGACGGCAACCGATGGTCGCCGTAACAGTAGCCGTAGCGGTCCGGCAACAGACACAGTCCGGCAGAAGCACCGACTTCCAGCAGCGCCAGCGGTTGCTTGAGACCAGCAAGCAACGGGAGCAGCGTCGCGCAACGCCCGGGTTCATTGGTCTGCGTTCGCCGTGCCAGCATCGTCGCGCGAATACTGTCGCGGTGACGTTCGAGGGAGGCGTGGAACGTCTGCCAGTCGCGCGGCGTGCCGGCAACGTGGCGTAGCGCGGCCAAGAACAGGTTGGGCTGCTGTTTCTCGACCGGCAGCTCCGCAAGGAACTTCAGCACTGACTCGTCGTGTGCGACGCCTAGCGCGAGCATCTCGTACAGCGGCGAACGTCCGCGGGCTTCGGCCTCGGCGAAGCGTATGTAGCGTGCCGCGATTCGTTCGAGTTCCGGTGACGCCATCGGCGCCATGTTGCGCTGCGGTGGCGGCAAGGCCAAGTTCGCCGGCATGGAGATCGCCCGTACACTCCCTTCGCTGCGGAGGGCATGCGCAGCACTGCGCACAGCGCGTGGCGCTCTGGCATTGGTGCCGACGATGGGAGCACTGCATGCCGGCCATCTCGCACTGGTCAAAGCGGCGCTCGATAGCGGTGCCGCGGTTGTCACCTCGATCTTCGTCAACCCGCTGCAGTTCGGCGCGAACGAGGACCTGTCGCGCTATCCGCGCGACGAGACTGCCGATCTGGCGATGCTGCGTGAAGCCGGCTGCGATCTCGTGTGGCTGCCGGACGTCGCAACGATGTACCCAGCGGGTTCCGTGACAACGATAGAGGTGACGGGTCCGTCTGAACTTTGGGAAGGCGTATCGCGGCCGGGCCATTTCCGCGGCGTGGCAACGGTGTGTGCCAAACTGTTCGGCCAGGTGCGGCCGGATCGCGCTTATTTCGGCGAGAAGGACTGGCAGCAGCTGCAGGTGGTGACGCGCATGGTCACGGACTTGCTATTGCCGCTACAGATCGTCGGCGTGCCGACGGTGCGCGAGGCAAGCGGCCTGGCGTTGTCCTCGCGCAATCGCTTCCTGACCGATGACGCGCGGCGCCTGGCGCCTCGCCTGTATGCGACATTGCAGGCGTGTGCGGATGAATTGGCGCGCGGTACGCAAGCCGACCCTGTGCTTGACGAGGCACGAAGCAACCTGACCAACAGCGGCTTTGACGTCGATTATCTGGCGCTCGTGGATGGCCGCTCCATGAGTTCGCTGCAAGCGGTGCAAGCGGAAGCGCGGCTGATTGCTGCCGCGAACGTAGGTCCAGTGCGTTTGATCGACAATATCGCCGCCTTACCTCAGGCGTGACGGACTAGCTTCCTAACGCACGCTTCGCGACGCTCGCAAGGAATCCGGCGGCGGCCGGCAGGATAGCGTCGTTGTAGTCAAAACCCGAGTTGTGCAACTCGCGGCCGTTCTCGGCCGGGCCGTTGCCGATCCAGACAAATGCACCGGGACGCTTTTGCAGGTACCAGGCAAAATCCTCGCCCGTCATCGCCGGCGGCATATCGCGGCGTAGCGGCAGACCCGCGGCGGTCACCGCGTCCGAGGCGATGTCGCGTTCGGCGGCCGAGTTGACCGTGACCGGGTTGCCGCGCGGCAGCGCGACGTCGATCTGCACGTCGCAACTTTGCGCCACACCGGCGGCAACGCGGCGGATCGCGTCCTCCACGGCGTCACGCGTGCTCTCACGCAGCGTGCGCATCGTGCCGCGCATCAGCGCTTCGCCTGGTATCTGATTTGCCGCGGTGCCAGCCTGCATCGTGGCGATCGAGATCACCGCCGCGTCCAGCGGATCGACGTTGCGTGAGATAATCGTCTGCAACCCCAGCAACAGATGCGCCGACGCCACCAGCGGGTCGCGCGTCATGTGCGGCAACGCGGCGTGGCCCGAGTGGCCTTTGACCCGCAGTTCGATGCGCCCACCGGATGCCATCACCGCCGAATCGTGCACCGCGACGGTCCCCGCATCGAGGCCAGGCCAGTTGTGGTAGCCGAAAATCCGCTCCATCGGGAACCGCTCGAACAGGCCGTCCGCGATCATATTCTTGGCGCCGCCGCCACCCTCCTCGGCGGGCTGGAACACCAGGTGCACGGTGCCGGTCCAGGACGTGTCCTGCTGCAGCAATGCCGCCGCGCCGAGCAGTGATGTGGTGTGGCCGTCGTGGCCACAGGCGTGCATCACACCCGGATTGGTCGAGGCGTGCGGCAGGCAGGTGGTTTCGCTGATCGGCAGTGCGTCCATATCAGCGCGCAAGCCGACGCCGCGATTGGATTGGCCACGCGTTATTGTCGCAACCACGCCATGGCCGCCTATGCCGGCAACATGCGGCACGCCCAGGTCAGTCAGACGAGCGCAGACGAACGCAGCGGTCTGCTGTTCCTGCAAGGTGAGTTCCGGGTGGGCGTGCAGATGGCGTCGCCAGCCGGTCAGGGTATCGGCAAGTGATTTGTCCATGACTCTCGCGCGGTAGCGGATTTTTCGGGACGGAGCAAAGCTTTTGGTTGTTATGCCGGATCGGGGCCCACCCGCACCAGCAGCTTGCCAAAGTTGCGTCCCCCCAACATGCCAGCCAGCGCGTCTGGAGCGTCGTCCAGCCCGTTCACCACGTCCTCGCGGAAGATCAGGCTGCTGTCGGCCACCCACGGCGCGGCCAATGCCCGCCACTCCGCCAGCTTCTCGGGCTTGTCAGAGACAATGAAGCCCTGGATCGTGATCCGTTTGCCGACGACGAAACCAAGGTTGGGACCGGGCGGAAACTCGGCATCATTGTATTGCGAGACCATGCCGCACATCGCGACCCGCGCGAACGGGTTGAGCAGGTCGAATACGGCCGCCTGCACGGCGCCGCCGACATTCTCGAAATACGCGTCGATCCCGTTCGGACACGCGGCCGCCAGCTCGCGGTGCAGGTCCAGCGAACGGTGATCGACGCAGTCGTCGAGCCCAAGGCTGTCCTGCACCCAGAGACATTTCTCAGAGCCGCCCGCGACACCGACGACACGCGCGCCCGCCCGCTTGGCGAGCTGCCCGGCAACCGAGCCTACCGCGCCGGATGCGGCCGAAATCACCACTGTCTCGCCTTTTTTCGGCTGGCAGATTTCAGTGATGCCGCGATAAGCCGTGGCGCCCGGCATCCCAAGGACGCCGAGATACGCCGATAGCGGTGCGCCATGCCGTGGCAGCTTGACCAGCCGTTCCGCCGGCGTGACGCAATGGCTCTGCCAGCCGCGCGCGCCTACCGCGATGTCCCCGGCAGCGTAGTCGTGGTGCGCCGAGGCGATAACCTCGCCTACCGTCTCGCCTGTCATCACATCGCCCGGGTTGACCGGTTGTGCGTAGGTTTGCTGCTCGCGCAGACGCCCCCGCATATAGGGGTCGATCGACAGCCAAATCGTCCGGGTGACCACTTCGCCAGGCTGCGGCTGGGGAACGGGATCCTCGTGGATTTCAAAATCCTGCCGGCGCGGCGTCCCGTCGGGACGATGCTTCAGATGGACCGATCGGCGGACGGCGGCTGTTTGGCTCATCGGGGGCTCCTGCACTGGCCGCTGATACTGCGCCAGCCGGAAAGTTACGTCGATTTTCGTACGGGCCATTCCGGATTCCGCAGCCTGCCCGAGGCGTGCTGGACTCACCGCACGCTTCGGACAGGAGCTCGTAATATGCGCCGCAAAAATACCCGCGCGATCAGCATCGCCAGCCAGCAACCGGACGTTCAGCTCACCGGTGTTCTGGGCACCCTCGGCATGATCGCCACCTTGATGCTCGTCTGGTGGCTGACCTTCGTACTGTAGCCACTCAGGCGACTTCCGAGCGCAGCACCAGCCGCCCAGTCACCTTGCCGTCGCGCAACCGCATCAGCGCATCATTGGCCTGGCTCTGCGGCACAGTCGCGACCGGCAACGCCGGCAGCGAGCCCTGCTGCGCCAGCTTCACCAGCTCACGCAGTTCCTTCGGATTGCCGACATAACTACCCTGTACCGTTAGCGCCCGAATCGCCATCAGCGGCAGCGGCAAGGTCAGTTCGCCGCCGAACAGCCCCACCTGGATCAGCTTGCCGCCCTTGCGCAGCGCATCAAATGCGAAGCGCGCGCTCTGCGTGCCATTGACCAGGTCGATCACCGCCAACACCGGGCCGCCCGCAGCCTCCACGATGCGCTGCGTGACGCCCTCGCCGCTGCCGTCCACCACCTTGTGTGCACCCGCCTTCTGCGCCGCCTCGCGCTTCTCCGCGCTGATATCCACCACCACGATGTGCTGGTGTTTCATTGCCCGCAGCACGGCGATCGCGTTCAGCCCCAGCCCGCCGGCTCCCACCACCACAATCGCTTCGTTTGGCGGAATCGGCATCGCCTTGCGGATCGCCGAATACACCGTGATGCCGGAGCACGCGTACGTCGCGGCAACTGCCGGATCGAGTGTTCCCGGATCGACCAGGTGCCGGGGATGCGGGGCGATCACGTGTGTGCCGTAGCCGCCGTTCGCATACACACCCAGGCTGCGTGGCGTCAGGCACATATTGTCCTCTTCCGCGAGGCATTTCTCGCATGTGCCGCAGCCAAGCCAGGGGAACACAATGCGCAGGTCGCCGACCTGCACGCCCTTCGCGTCAGGGCCGAGCTTGGCGACGCGGCCGACGATTTCGTGGCCCATCGCGAGAGGCAGCACCACGCCGCGGTCCTTCAGCGACATCCGCTTGCCGCTCCCAATATCGTAATAGCCTTCCCAGATGTGCAGATCCGAGTGGCAGACGCCACAATGCGTCACCTCGAGCAGCACTTCGGTGCCTTTGGGCTCCGGCGTCGGCAGCTCGAGTTCCTGCAGCGGCTTGCCATTCTCGACCACGGCCCAGGCGCGCATGTGAATATCTCCTGTGTTGGATAGGCGGCGATGGATAACCGGCGATATGGCGAGGTCAATACTGACATTGGCCATCCGTCGGAGAGGACCTTGCGGGTAGCCGGCGCTAATGCGGGCCCTCTCCGGCCCGCGCTCCAAGCGCGGTCAGCTTGGCCCTAAGCGTCGCGCGCAGCCCCTCTCCCCCGGCCGTAATCTCGATCCGCCCGTCCAATTGATGCTCGGCGCAGATCTCCACCAGTGCCGCATCGAACGGCACGCTTCGCTCCGGAGTGCCGCTCTCATTCCAGGTCCAGATCACCGACGCTCCATCGGCCGTTTCCTCGATCTGCCAGCGGATGCTGACCCGGCCGGATATCAGCGACAGCGCGCCACTCTCAGCCGACTGCCGAGCGAGGTCGTGCACGATCAGGCCAATGGCCAGCACACCGCGCGACCGCAGCAGAAGTGGCGGCCCCCCGAACGACACGCCGTCCTGCCTGTCCTGAAGGTGCGCTGCGAGCGCCCGCCCAACCACCTCGCGTAGTTGTTGTTCGGACCAGAGGTCGCGCTCCATCAACCGGCACGCCTCTGTCATCGCTTTGCCCCGCCGCTGATACAGCGCGGCAAAGGCTCCCGGCGCCGGTGCCTCGCGCATCGTCCGGCTGGCCAGTTCGATCGCCAGTCCCAGCACCTCGTCCACCCGCTGATTCAACTCGCCAACCAGCACCCGGCCGAACTCCTCCACCGGCACCACGCTGCTCACATCGACAAACGTCAGCAGCGCACCGTCCACCTTGTTAGTCGCGGTTCGGTACGGCGCCATGCGCATCAGATAGCGGATGCTGCCATCCCGCTTGGCGACCCGGCGCTCAAGCGGCTGCAACGCCTGCATGATGTGGCGGAAATCCTCCTCCAACGTGGTGTAGCTGATCTGACTGTTGATATCGGTCAACGGCCGGCCGACATCGCCCGGGATCAGGTTGTAGATACCACTCACCGCCGGGGTGAAGTTGCGGATCACCATGAACCGGTCAAGGGAGACGGTGGCAACCTTGGTGCTTTCGAACAGGTTGCGCAGATCGCTGTTAACCCGATCAAGCTCCTCGACCTTGATGTTGAGCTGCGAGTTCACCGTCTGCAGCTCCTCGTTCATCGACTGGATCTCTTCGCGCGAAGTCTCCAGCTCCTCATTGGTCGATTGCAGCTCCTCGTTCACCGAGTGTAGTTCCTCGTTCGAGGACTTCAGCTCCTCCAGGGCAGTCTCGTGCTCCTCGGTGGTCGATTGCAGCTGCTCGCGCGTATCGCGCAGGTCGCGTTCGAGCAGTTCGACCGCCACGTCCCGGCTCAGCGGCAGTACGGCATCTTCAGGTGGTTGCAGCGGACTGAGATCGGAAAACACCACCAGGAAAAGCGGTTCCGGTTCACCCGTACCAAGCGGTTCCACAGTCAAGGCGATTTCTTGCTGGCCGCCATCGACATCGACCTGAATGCGCTCGCGCACGACCTGCTGGCCCGACTCCGACGCGGTCCGCAGGATACCGCGCAATTCAGGCCGCAGGCCGCGACGTGCCAATGAAACCACGTCGGACGTTGGCGCGCCCGGCGCCGCTTGCAGGTACTTGCCGGTCCGGCTGGAGAAATGCCTTACTTCACCCGCGGCATTCACCACGACGAATGCCGGTGCGAAATGTTCCAGCACCCGCGTGCCGGCAAGACTGGCAGTTTCGGACAACACCGAGCCGGCGTTGCGCCGGCGTAGCGCAACAGGTGCGGCCAGCCGATCCGTGGGTGCCAGGTCGGCAACCGGTAGCGACGGCGATACACCGTCCATCCGCTGGAAGATGCGGTGCCTGCGGTCGAGCACGGTGAACAGTTCGGCGTAACGCGCCACCGTCTCCGATCCACCCAGCACCAGCACGCCACCCGGCGCCAACGCATAGTGGAAGGTCCGCGCCACCCGCGCCTGCAATTCTGTATCAAGATAGATCAGCACGTTGCGGCACGAAATCAGATCGATCCGCGAGAATGGCGGGTCACGGATCAAACTGTGCACCGAGAACGTGCACAGCTCGCGAATATCCTTGGTCACCACATGGCTGGCGTCGTTCGAGGTGAAGAAGCGCGCAAGGTATTGCTTCGGTACGTGCTTGATCAGTGCCGACGGATAGCGCCCCGCCCGCGCCACCGCGACCGCCGCCTCGTCCAGGTCAGTGGCAAAGATCTGCACCCGCGGCGGCGTCGACAGCGTTGTCATATGGGCGCGCATCAACATCGCGATCGAATAGGCTTCCTCGCCGGTGGCGCAGCCCGGCACCCAGACACGCACAGTGCCGTCGCCAGCCTTTCCCGCAAATAGTTGAGGAACAATCGTCTGGCGAAGCGTCTCGAACATCTCGGGATCACGGAAGAAAGACGTGACGCCGATCAGCAGATCATGGAACAGCAGCCGGAGCTCCTGCTGGTCGCTGCGCAGACACTCGACATAGTCGTTCGCGTCAAGGTCGAGGAATTGCATGCGCCGATGCACCCGCCGCATGAATGTCGGCCGCTTGTAGCCGCTGAAATCATGACCCAACCGCACCCGCAACAGCGCGCAGATCGACGGCATCAGATCCGTGATCCGCACGAGCACCGCCGGCGGTACTGTTTCGTCATCGTCGCTGTCGTCTGCTGTTGGCGATTGCGGCAGGTCCAACGGCAGTTTTGCAATGCGCTCCGCCATCTTCTCTACCGGCACGATCAGATCCACCGTGGTCGCGGCTATTGCGGCGGCGGGCATTTCGCCATGCCGTGGCCGGCTGCCATTGCTGCCCTGAGCAACCGCAAACCCGTTGGCCTGCTTGATTGCCTTCAGTCCCAGCGCTCCATCGCTTCCGACGCCTGACAGCACAACGCCAATCGCGCGGGAGCCAAGTTCCGCTGCCATCGAGCTCAGCAGGAAATCGATCGGCATGTTGTGGTGGCCTGGCGTCGACGGCGCCCGCACGCGCAAGCGTCCATCGGAAATGCTCAACAGAGAATCAGGCGGGATTACGTAAACGTGCTCAGCCTCGACCCTCGCGCCGTCGGTTGCCTGTACCGACGGACATGCCGGTGACCCGGGCGATGATCTCGGGCAGCCGGCTCACGTGACCCGGCATCAGGTGCAGCACGACCAGATACGCCATGCCCGTCCCCAGGCGCACGTGAGAGAAAAACTCCGTCAGTGCTTCCACACCGCCAGCGGATGCGCCAATTCCGACGACCCGCAGCTCACCGGCCATGAATAATCCCCCGCGGTTGCAATGGTCCACGTGTGGCCAAGCTGGCAGTTTGCTGACTATATATGCAAATCCCCATTTTGAGCGGCCGCATTGGCTGGCCGGTCTCCCGCTGGCCGGCTGCCCACATGGCTGCTAGGTTGATCAGACCGTAGAAACTACGGCCTTTGGCAGGAAACCTGATAATTGGGATCATCGGCGGAAAACATACTCGTATTGCGTGATTTGAAGGCGGACCACGCTATGGCAACGGCGCGATCACGCAAACTCATTGCCGCGGCCAAAGAAAATGCCAACGCATTGCAAGAGCAGATCGCGACCGCCAGATGTCACCTGACGGCCAGTCTGAACCTGCTCACGAGAACTACAGCGATGTCTCTATCGCCGGATATCAAGACAGAGGCGACTCCGCGCACCTTCCCGGCCGTCATCGAACTGATCGAACAGCTCGAACGGGCGGCCGTAGAGGATGCCGATCTGGCCGCCGGCCTGACCGCCAATATCAAGCGTGCCCTTCGTAGCGAGACCGACGCGGCGCTGCTGATCGCTATCATGATGGAAGGCATCGTGCAGACTGTGCTCAATCGCGTGTCAGTGGATGAGCAGCGGCAACTGATCACCGCGCTGTGCGGTGTGCTCAGCGACCGTTTCAACGAGGGAGGTAACCGCCCGAACTGATCGGGCGGCATGCTTCAGCCGCGTTTCGCTTGCGCCTCGGGATTGGTCACCCGCACCGGCTTGCCGTCGAGAAACGCCAGCGCGTTTTCGATACTCTGTGGATAGAACGTATCCCAGGTCTCCTTCACGCCGTAGCCTAGATGCGGTGTCATCACCACGTTGGGCGCAGTGCGCAATGGATGGTTCGCCGGCAATGGCTCACGGTCGAACACGTCAAGCGCGGCAACGATCTTTCGTGCATTCACCGCGTCGATCAGCGCCTTCTCATCGATGATCGGACCGCGTGAGGTGTTCACCAGGATCGCGCCGGGCTTCATCCGGGCGATGTCAGCAGCGCCAATGAGACCGCGCGAACGGTCCGACAATACGAGATGAATGCTGACCGCGTCGGAGCGTGACAGAAGCTCCTCCTTCGGAACCATCGTGGCGCCGGCGGACTGAGCACGATCGGGTGTGAGATTCTGGCTCCAGGCCAGCACGTCCATGCCCAGAGCTTTGCAATAGCGCGCCATGTACGAGCCAAGCCGGCCTAGCCCAAGAAGACCCATCGTCTTGCCAGCCAACGCGTAACCCACGGGCACGCCTTCCTGGAATTTTCCGGCGCGAATATTGGCATCACCCGCTGAGATCGCGCGTGCGGCGCTGATCAGCAGGCCCAGCGCCAGTTCCGCGGTCGCTGCCTCGTTGTTGTTGCCACCGACGGTGTTGCACACCACGATGCCGCGGGCGGTGCAGGCAGGCGTGTCGAGCGAAGCGTTGCGCGCTCCGGTCATTCCCAGCATGCGCAGCTTCGGCAGCCGGTTGATCAGCGAGGCTGGCAACGGCGTGCGCTCACGCATCGACAGCACGATGTCAAAGTCGGCAAGCTGGTGCGCGGCGTCGTTTTCGTTGTCGAACGCCTTGGCGAAGAACACCACTTCGGCGCGTTTTTGCAATGGCGACCAGTCCGCACTGCTCTGCGCCACGCCTTGCCAATCGTCCAGTACCGCGACTTTGGTCATGTCATCTCCCCGGCGTGTCAGATCACGCCCTGCTGCTTCAATTCGATTATCTCATCCGGCGACAGACCGAGCCAGCCGCCATAGACCTCCTCATTGTGCTGGCCAATTGTCGGGCTCGGTGCGGTGGGCACTTTGTCCGCGCCATGCAGGCGCAACGGCGTGGTCGGCACCACGATGTTGCCGAGTTCCGGATGCTCGATCCGTTCCAGCATGCCGCGGCCATGCATGTGCGGATCGTTCATCACCTCCGGCACGGTGCGCACCGGCGCGCACGGGATTCGATAGCGCTTCGCTGCGTCGAACACATGCATCTTGCTGTGTGCCTTGGTCCATGCAGCGACAACATCGTCTGTCGCCTCCAGGTTCGCCGTGCGTGCCGCGTTGGTGGCGAAACGCGGATCGTCAGACAGCTCTTCGCGTCCCATTGCCTTCAGCAGATTTTGCCAATGGCCCTCGGTCACCACGTGAATGGCAACCCAGCCGTCATTGGTGGGGAAAGCGTTATACGGCGCGCTGGCCAGACCCGACTGGCGGTTGCCGGTGCGCGGCGGCTCCTTACCGGTGCGCAGGTGGTACTCCATGCTGGAGGCGAGCGACGAATACACGGCTTCCTGCATCGCCACTTCGACAAGCTGGCCCATGCCGGTCCGCTCGCGATGGAACAGTGCCGTGACGACAGCCGCATAGAGATGGATGCCGCCCATGAAATCGACCAGCGTGGGGCCCGCCTTCACAGGTGGACCATCGGCAAAGCCAGTGACGCTCATGATTCCCGACTGAGCCTGAATGGTGAAATCCATCGCGAGGTTGTCGCGATCCGGACCGGTGATGCCGAAACCCGAGCCGGTCGCGTAGATCAGCCTTGGATTGACTGCCTTCAACGCCTCGTAGCCGACACCCAGGTCGTCCATCGTGCCAGGCGAAAAATTCTCCAACAGCACGTCGCCACGCTTCACCATATCGCGGAGCAAGGCACGGCCACGTTCCGATTTCAGGTTCAGCGTGATCGCTCGTTTGTTTGCGTTCAGCATGGCGACTGGCAAAGTCGTGCTCTTGCCCGGAGCAGCACGGCGGCGTCCTGGCTCGCCACGCGGCGGTTCGATCTTGATCACGTTCGCGCCAGCCTTGGCCATCAGCAGCGTGGCATAGGGGCCTTGGAAGATCTGCCCGAAGTCGATCACAGTGATGCCGGCCAATGGGGTGGTCATGCACGATGCTCCAGCGGGGAAGGGATGCAACCATGCGACGGCTGCGCGTGCTGCGGAAGGCCGACACAGCGGATGATCTCGATCTGCGGGTGGAGGCCTGCGATCCGCCGCGGCGCGGCGCTGGCGATGTTCTGGTCGAGGTGTGCGCCGCTGGGGTGAATTGCAGCGACGTGTCGGCCGCGATAGGTCGCATGCCGCAAGCTGTGTGGCCGCGCACCACTGGACGCGAATTCGCCGGCACAGTGGTCGAAGGACCTGTGGAACTGATCGGCCGCGAGGTGTTCGGTGCCGGCGGCGATCTCGGCATCACGCGCGATGGCACGCATGCCAGCCACGTCGTTCTGTCACGCGAAGCGCTGGTGGAACGGCCGGAGACGCTGACACTGGCGGAAGCCGGAGCGCTCGGCGTGCCGTTTGTCACCGCGCAGGAAGGATTCCATCGCGCGGGCGCGCCGAAGCCGGGCGACGTGGTACTGGTGACGGCGGTCAACGGCAAGGTAGGCCAGGCAGCAGCGCAGATCGCCGCAATGCATGGGGCACGCGTGTTCGGCGTGACGCGTCGCAACGAATTATTCGCACAACCGCACTGTCCGGTGCGGATGATCGATGGCTCGACCGGCGATGTCGCCACGGTGGTGCGCGACGAAACCGCCGGGCACGGCGCCGATATCGTATTCAATACGGTCGGCAGCCCTTACTTTGCTGCGGCCAATCAGGCGATGGCGCATGGTGCACGGCAAATCTTCATTGCGACGATCGACCGCGCGGTGCCCTTCGACATTTTCACCTTCTATCGTGGACGGCACAGTTACTTCGGCGTTGATTTATTGGCGCTTGACGCAACGGCCTCGGCCGTCCTGCTTCGGCAATTGCTGCCGGGATTCACAGACGGACGGCTGCGACCGTTTCCGGTGCACGACAACGCCAGCTATCCACTGGAACGTGCGGTAGTCGCCTATCGCGCCGTCAATGCGATTGATCGCGACAGGATTGTGCTGCTGCCGAACAAGTAAGGCTTGGACCACAAACCGATAGCACTCCAGCGTGCGCACCAACCGCGCGTGGCGCCCAGGTCGCTATACTGCGCCGCAGCAACGGAGTTGCAGCATGGCGGTGGTGATCACGGTCGCACAGCAGAAGGGCGGCACTGGCAAGACAACGCTCGCTGCGAATCTGGCGGCGGCACTCGCGCCCTCACGACGCGTCGCCTTGCTCGACATCGATCCGCAAAAGAGCCTCGGCCGCTGGCACGACCTGCGGCGCGCGCGCCTGGAGCAAGCTGCGGCGCTGACTTTCTCCGACACCTCGGGCTGGCGGCTTCCCGGTGAACTCGATCGGCTCCGGGGTGACCACGACGTGGTGCTGATCGACAGCCCGCCGCACCTGGAGACCGACGCCCGAGTTGCGGTGCGGGCCGCCAATATCGTGCTGGTGCCGATACAGCCAAGTCTCCCGGATGTCTGGGCGGCCGAGGGCACTCTGAAGCTCGCGATCGACGAACGCCGGAGCGCGCATCTGGTATTCAACCGGACCCCGGCGGCGTCGAAACTGCGCGACATCATCACGGCTGATCTGGCGGCACGAGGACTGCCGCTGCTGCGTTCGGCACTTGGCAACCGCGCCGGCTTCGCGCATGCCTTCGCCGCCGGCCTGGGCGTCACCGAGGCCGCGCCGCGCTCCTCCGCCGCCGCGGAGTTGCGCGCGCTGCTCGAGGAAATACAGGAGCTTGCAGGATGACATGGGACAGGTGGGTACTCGCCGTGCACGTGCTGTGCGCGGTTATCTGGGTCGGGGGCATGTTCTTCGCCTATCTGGTGCTGCGCCCCAGCCTGTCGGTACTGGAACCCATGCAGCGCATCGCCCTGCATACCCAGATTTTTCGAAGATTTTTTCTGATTGTCTGGCACGTAATGCCGTTGCTGCTGCTGTCCGGCTTCGCCGTCGTGTTCGGATTTTACGGCGGCCCCGCCTTCCTGCCCTGGAACGTCAACGTCATGATGCTGCTGGGCCTGATCATGAGCGCGATCTTCCTGATCATTGTGTTCGGCCCCTATGCGCGGTTCCGCCGTACCACCGACCGTGTCACGACCGCCGCGGCCATCGACCGCATCCGCAAGTTGATCGGGGTGAACCTGGTGCTGGGGCTGGTGACAGTCGTGGTCGCGCTACTGCATTAACTTTAGGGCTTTCGCACTTGCGGTAGAGGCAGCATGTTAGGTGCAACCAGCGTCCGAGGCATTCATGTCTGAGACCGCCCGCACCGAGCCGGAGCCGAAGGCCGCGGAACTCGCGCCCGTGGTGGTGAAGAAGTACGCCAACCGGCGCTTGTACAATACGGAAAGCTCCAGTTACATCACCCTGGACAACCTGGCTGAGATGGTGCGTCAGGGCCGTGACTTCGTGGTGTACGATGCCAAGACCGGCGAGGACATCACCCGCTCGGTGCTGACCCAGATCATCGTCGAGGAGGAAGGCAAGGGCAGCGCCATGCTGCCCACCGCATTCCTGCGCCAGCTCATCGGCTTCTACGGTGGGCAAATGCAGGGGTTGGTACCGCGTTTCCTGGAACAGGCGATGGGCGCATTCGCGCAACAGCAGGATCAGATGCGGACGGCAATGCAGAAGACCATGGGATCGATGGGAACGCTCTTCCCGTTCGGCAATATGGAGGAGGTTGGGCGGCAGAACATGGCGATGATCGAGCGGGCGTTCAGCCTGTTCACGCCGTTCTATCGTGGATCGGATTCAGCGGAACCCGGGCAAATCCAGGAAATCAATGCGCTGCGGGCCGAAGTGAAGAGCCTGCGGCAGCAGCTGGAAGAGGCAAAGCGGAAGCTATAGCAGCCGCGCCACGTCATCCCAGCCATAGGCGACGCCGATTGAAGTAAAGCCGCCTCGCTGCTGTTCACGCTTAGCCACCTCGCGGCCACCGATGGCTTCGTAGAACCGGCGTGCCGGCGTGTTGGTTTCCATCACCCAAAGCGAGGCGCCGTGATGACCGGAGGCCAGCAGGTCTCGCGCCATTTCGGTCATCAGCCGCCGGCCGACGCCGCAACGCTGTGCCCGCCGCAACACGTAAAGTGCCGTAATCTCTCCCGAGTAGGTGAGCGACGGGTCACGCTGCCGTCTGCTCGACCCGAACGCCACGATCGCGCCGTCGGACAACGCGAGCCGAACGTCGCCTCCATTGCCGATCGTCTCGCGCCACATCGCCGCGCGGGGTGCCGCATCAAGACCGGAGAGGATCTCGTCAGGTATCAGGCCCGCATAGGCCTCCTGCCACGCCTGAACGTGCACGCGTGCCAGTTCGTCCGCGTCGGCCAAAGTGGCCCGGCGAAACACGACGTCACCGCGGCGGGCGTTGGCGATGAAAGCGCGGATCAGTGCTGGATCCTTCACCCCGCGAGCGCTCTCCACGCCGGACGACACATCGACCGCCGTGGCTCCGGTAATGTGGATGGCTTGCGCGACGTTGCCCGCATCAAGCCCACCAGCCAGGATCCAGGGAGCTGGCGCGCTCCAGCCGCGCAGCAGCGACCAATCGAACCTCTGCGCGTTACCGCCCGGCCGGCTTGCCCCTGGCGGTGCCTTGGCTTCCACCAGCAGCCGATCGGCGCCGCCGGAGTCCGTTGGCAAATCGTTGGCAGCTGCGATGCCGACAGCGTGCCAGACTGGCAGGCCGAAGCGCTCGCGCAGCATCGGCAGGCTGCACACGCCATATAGCTGCAGTGCGTCCAGCCGAACCGTGGCGAGTACCGTGGCTATGGCGTCCACAGTGGGATCCACAAACAGTCCAACACGGCACGGCCCGTTATCGCAGCGAGCTGACAATTCGGCCGCGGTGGCGGGCGGCACGTATCGCGGCGATGGCGGGAAGAAGTTGAATCCAAGCCAGTCAGCCTCGGAAGATACCGCAGTATCAAATGCCTCTGGCGCATTGATGCCGCAGATCTTGACCTGTGTGCGCAGCTTCATGGTGCGGGCAATGACTGCGCTTGCGGCAGGCGCGCCTTCAGTTCCAGGACCTGGGCCTCGAGCAGTTTCACCGCATGCTCGGCACGGCGCGCGCGCCGGCGCTGGGCAAACGCAGCCCCCCACAGCATTGCCCCGCCAATCAGGAACGCCAGCGCCATGGCACCGAGGATCGCCAACGACAACGGCAATTCCAGTGAATAGTCGAATGGCCAGAAGCCGAGAGGAACCACCATCCGGTTCGACAAGGCGAACACGACCAGCACCAACAAAAGCGGGAGTGCAATCAGCAGGCGCATCACCGGGCCCGCATCACATCAGGGACTTGGCTTACTCGGCCGCGCGTGCAGGCCGTCCACCGCGATTCACCCGCTCGCGCAGTTCCTTGCCCGCTTTGAAGAATGGCACGGCCTTCTCGTCCACCGGCACCGCCTCGCCGGTGCGCGGATTGCGTCCAGTCCTGGCATTGCGGCGCTTTACCGTGAACGCGCCGAAGCCGCGCAATTCGACGCGCTCGCCCCGCGCCAGAGCAACGCTGATCTGGTCGAATATCGTCGCAACGATCACCTCGACGTCGGCGCCCCGCAGGTGCGGGTTGCTGGCGGCGAGTTCCGCGATAAGCTCCGATTTGGTCATTGCTCCGACAGACGACGTTCAGTTCAGCCTGCGGAACGTTGCCAGACCGCCTTGGGCGCGTCAAGCATAACTCCTTGGGACAAAACGCTTTTCCAGATTGACTCCAGCATCCAGCCAAGGCTGAGCGAGAGTGCCTTGCGGGCCAGACTGGTGGTCGACAGATCTTCCACCGGCAGATCGGCCGAGATCTTCTTTTCGTCGGCGAGCCACTTCCGCGCATCACGTTCGCCACCGATCTGATCGACCAGCCCAAGCTGCAATGCCTGGCGCCCCGTGTACGCTCGGCCGTCGGCAAGCTGCTTGACCCGGGCAATCTCCATGTGACGACCAGTAGCGACCATCGTCACGAATTGGTCGTACATGTCCATCACCAGATCCTGCAGGACTTCCTTGCCCTGTGGCGACAGCGGCTTGGTGAAGCTTGGCTGTCCCTTCAGCGGTCCGGACACGATGGTATCGGCAGTGATGCCGAGCTTGCTGAGTAAGCCGGAAACCTCGCCGGTCTCCAGCAGCACACCGATCGAGCCCGTCAGCGTTGCCTCGCGGGCGAAGATCCGGGCGGCAGGCACCGCAATCATGTAGCCCGCCGATGCCGCGAGCCCGCCCATCACCGCGACAACCGGCTTCTTCGCGGCGACACGGGCGATCGCGTTGTGCAGGCCCTCGCCGCCGGCGACGCTGCCTCCAGGGCTGTCGATCGACACGATAAGCGCCGTTACGTTCGTATCGTCCGCCAGCTTGGCTATGGCTTCGTCAAGCTTCCTGTCGTCGCTGATCACGCCGCTGACGGTCAGGCGTTCCAGGTGTGCCCCTCCAACGCCGAACTTCTCGCCGCGCAATGCCACGAGTACGGCAGCGAGCACGGCAAGCACAGCGAAGCTGCGCCAAAAGACCAAACGCCGCTTGAGGCGGCGCCGGTCCAGTAGCAAGTCGGTTTCCAGGCTCATGTTCAGTGATCAGCGATCACTGACGGATTAGCTGTTCTCGGTCTGGGCCTGTTGGTTGCGGCGGCGGATCGCGGCGCCAAGGATGTCGCCCAGCGACGCACCTGAATCGGACGAACCGAATTCAGCCATCGCCTGCTTCTCCTCCTCGACCTCTTTGCCCTTGATGGTGAGGCTCAGCTTGCGGGCAGCGCGGTCGACCGCAACGATCTTGGCATCGACCTTCTCGCCCACTGCAAACCGGTCCGGTCGCTGGTCCGATTTGTCGCGCGCCAATTCCGCCCGCCGGATGAAGCCGGTCAGCACGTCGCCGACCTTCACCTCGATGCCATTGGCCTGGATCGCGGTAACGATGCAGGTGACAACCTCGCCCTTGCGCACGCTCTCGAGCACCGAGGCGGCCGGGTCGTCCTTGAGCTGCTTGATGCCAAGGCTGATCCGCTCTTTCTCGACGTCGACGTCGAGCACCTTGGCCTTCACCATCTGGCCTTTCTGGTACTTGGCCATGGCGAGCTCGCCCGGTTCGTCCCACGAGATATCGGACATGTGGATCATGCCGTCGATATCGGCGGACAGCCCGATGAACAGGCCGAATTCGGTGATGTTGCGGATTTCGCCCTCGACCTCCGACCCGATCGAATGTTCGTCGACGAACTGTTCCCACGGGTTGCGCTGAACCTGCTTGAGGCCGAGCGAGATGCGGCGCTTGGATGCATCCACATCGAGCACCATCACCTCCACCTCCTGGCTGGTGGAGACAATCTTGCCCGGGTGCACGTTCTTCTTGGTCCACGACATTTCAGAGACGTGCACCAGTCCCTCAACCCCCGGCTCGAGTTCGACGAAGGCACCGTAGTCGGTGATGTTGGTGACGCGACCGCTGTATTTGGCGCCGACCGGGTATTTGGCGGCGACGCCTTCCCACGGATCTGCCTCAAGCTGCTTCATGCCAAGGCTGATGCGCTGGGTGTCCGGGTTGAACCGGATCACCTGCACCTTGACCTGCTGGCCAATTTGCAGCGCCTCGGAGGGATGGTTGATCCGGCGCCACGCAATATCGGTGACGTGCAGCAGGCCATCGACGCCACCGAGATCGACGAATGCGCCGTAGTCGGTGATGTTCTTTACCACGCCGTCCAGGATCTGGCCTTCCTTGAGGCCCTGGATCAGCTCGGTGCGCTGTTCGGCGCGGGTTTCCTCGAGCACCGCGCGGCGCGACACGACAATGTTGCCGCGCGCACGATCCATCTTGAGGATCTGGAACGGTTGCGGCGAGCCCATCAGCGGCTGCACGTCGCGCACCGGGCGAATGTCGACCTGGCTGCCCGGCAGGAACGCGACCGCGCCACCGAGATCGACTGTGAAGCCTCCCTTCACGCGGCCATAGATGGTTCCATTAACGCGCTGCTGCGTTTCGAAGGCCTTTTCCAAATTGGTCCAGGCTTCTTCGCGGCGTGCCTTCTCGCGCGAAAGAATGATGGCGCCATCTTTGTCTTCATAGCGCTCGACATAGAGTTCGATCACGTCCCCGGGCTTGACGTCCGGCTTGGTGCCGGGCGGGCCGAATTCCTTCAGGGCGACGCGGCCTTCGGATTTCAGGCCGACATCGACGATGGCAAACTCATCGGTCAGGCGCAGGATGCGGCCGGTGACGACGGAGCCGTCGAACCCGGTATCCAGACCGAGAGTTTCATCGAGGAGGGAAGCGAAATTCTCGCCTCGGAAATGGTCCTGCATCGGGGCAGGCGGAGGGGCAGTGCGGGCGACAGTGACGGTTGATGCCATGTGGCTATTTGGTTCCGTTACGGGTGGTTCCAGGCGGGATGCCCGGGATATACCGCTGGTTTGCGCGTCTCCTTACCGGAAACACGTCTTGCCCGCGGGGAGCGCCCGCAGGCCGGATTGGGGATAAGTCGGTTGGCGGAGAGATACGCCGCATTCAGGCCAAGTCAAGCGGCTAATAACCAGACTTCCAATTCTACGCAGTTAACGGATCGGACGCTAACCGCCGGATTTTGGCTGCCCAAGCTTGTCCCGCACAGCTTGCACGGCACGGTCGAAGGCGGTCCCGGCATCCAGGGCCGTGGTGTCCAGAAGCTCGGCGTCGTCGGCCTTGCGCATATTGGGGGCGTCCCGCGTGTCGCGTGCCAGCATGTCAGCTTCAACCGTCGCAAGATCAGCCGCGATGCCTTTGCTCCGGAGTTCCAGCCAACGCCGCCGGGCCCGTTCGGCGAGAGACGCCGTCACGTATAGCTTCACGGCAGCGTCCGGGAAGATCACCGTCCCGATGTCCCGGCCGTCCAGTACGGCACCACATTCGGTGGCGAAATTGCGCTGGAAATCCAGCAAAGCGGCGCGGACTGCCGGTATTGCGGCAACCTGGGCCGCGGCGGCATCCGCCACTGGTCCGCGTAAGTCGCCTCGCTGCAGATCACTGGCCTGCAATGCGCGCGCCTCGGCTTCGGCCAGCACGGTATCTGCCGGGTCACCACCGGTATCCAGCACACGCCGCCCGACGGCGCGGTAGAGCAGGCCCGTGTCCAGGTAAGGCAGCCCCAGCGCGACCGCCAGGCTCCGCGCCAGCGTTCCTTTTCCGGCGGCGGCCGGACCATCGACGGCAATGACCGGCCCGCGGGTCACGCCGGCGCCAGCGCCCCCCCGACGCGGTTCATCAACGCGGTGAAGCCCGGGAAACTGGTGTCGATGAAGGCAGCGTCATCGACCAGCACCGGCTGGTCTGCCGCCAGGCCAAGCACGAGCGCGGCCATGGCGATGCGGTGGTCCATATGCGTGGCGACCAGCGCCCCGCCGGAAATCGGACGGCCGGTGCCATGCACGATCATATCGTCGCCCTCGGCTTCGACCCGGGCGCCGTTCTCGGTCAACAGCGCTGCGGTGGCGGCGAAACGGTCGCTTTCCTTCACCCGCAACTCCCTCAGGCCGCGCATTCGCGTAACTCCGGCGGCATGCGCGGCAATCACCGCAAGCACCGGATATTCATCGATCATCGTCGGTGCGCGTTCACCAGGGACATCGATACCGTGCAGCGCGCCGTGGCCGACGATGAGATCGCCAACTGGTTCGCCGCCCTCGACGCGCTGGTTCTGCGTGACGATGTCGGCGCCCATCTCCGCCAGGGTGGCATAGAGACCGCAGCGAAGCGGGTTGAGTCCGACCCCCCGGATGGTCAGGCGCGAACCAGGCACCAACAGCGCGGCGGCAACCAGAAACGCCGCGGACGACGGATCGCCCGGCACCACGACATCGGCAGCCCGCAACTCGGGCTGACCTTGCAGGGAGATCATGCGTCCCCTGCCCGCTGCCTCGATCTGCACCGAAGCGCCGAAATGGCGCAGCATGTTCTCGCTGTGGTCGCGCGTGGCTTCAGGTTCCTCAATGCGCGTGATGCCCGGCGCGTTCAGCCCGCACAACAGGCAGGCGGACTTCACCTGAGCCGAGGGAACCGGCACGCGATATTCGAGCGGCATCGCGTCGCGCGGACCGTGTACGGCAAGTGGCAGCCGGCCACCTTCGCGGGATTCAAATCGCGCGCCGCAAGCCGATAGCGGATCAGTCACCCGGCGCATCGGGCGACCGCGCAGACTGGCATCCCCGGTCATCACCGCGAACAGCGGATGGCTGGCGAGAATGCCGCATAGCAGTCGCGCCGCCGTACCGGAGTTGCCCATGTCGAGCACGTCGCCCGGCTCGACCAGGCCGCCGACGCCCCGCCCCGCAACTCGCCACGTGCCGTCTGGATCGTGGTTCACCTCGGCACCCAGAGCACGCATCGCCGCGGCGGTGCGCAACACGTCCTCGCCTTCCAGCAAGCCGGTAATCCGCGTCTCACCGACGGCGAGCGCGCCGAACATCAGCGCGCGATGGCTGATCGACTTGTCGCCGGGAACCGTGATGCTGCCGGTCAGGGGTGCAACGGCGCGGCGTGAGAGCAGCCTGGTCACGGCATCCATCGCGATCAGGCCCGCATCTCGCGGTCGGTGCCACGCATCAGGATCTGCGAATACCGGTTGGTGGTCATGTGGTGATACGCCAGTGCCGCCGGTGACATGTCGGCATCCGGCCGTGGTTCGAGTTCGAAGTTGCCATGACGGTCCTCGCCCCGCACCAGTGTCGCGCTGTCTGCGCTGCCGGCCACTTGCTTCACATATGTCGGCACATAGCGGATCGCGAAACCGATCCGCCGATCCTCTGACGGATTGGGATCCGAACCGTGGATCAGCCGCACATGGTGCAGCGACATCTCGCCGGCCGCCAGTTCCAGCATCGCCGCCTGACGCTCATCGACCTCCACCATGATCTCTTGTCCGCGCGACAGCAGGTTGTCGGAGGCAAAGGTATCGCGATGCGGCGCCTGGTCCAGCCTGTGCGTCGCCGGGATCACCCGCATCGCGCCATTCGCCGCCGTGCTGTCGGTGAAAGCGACCCAGGCGGTGATGATGTCGGGCGGTTCAAGCCCCCAATAGGTCGAGTCCTGATGCCACGACACATAGCCCGGGTTGCGCGCCTCCTTGGTGAAGAAGGTGGTGCCCCAGCACAGGATGTCAGGCCCGACGATGTCCTCCACTGCATCGAGGATGCGCGGATGGCGGATCAGGTCGTTCAGCCAGGTGAACAGCAGGTGCGGCTTGTGGCGTACCGGCCCCTGCATACCGCCACCGGTCGCTTCGAACGCTTCCAGCTTTCGCCGGAGCTCACTTGCTTCCGCGCGTGTCATCACGCTCACCGGAGCGTAATAGCCTAGATCGTTATATTGCCGCACTGCGGCTTCTGACAGCGACTTCATCGCACGCACCCTGGCCTGGGAGAGATTGGACAAAGCCGATACTCCCGCGCCACCATTCCCGGCAAGTCAGGGCGGAAACAACAACAAACGTGGGAGACCGAAATATGCGGAGACGGACTTTCCTTGCGGCGTCCGCCGCGAGCCTCGCGCTGCCTTCCGTGGTGCGCGCGCAGAAGGATCGGCTGCTGACATTCATTCCGCAATCGGACCTGGCGATCCTCGATCCGGTCTGGACCACGGCTTATGTGACGCGCAATCACGGCTACATGATATACGACACGCTGTACGGACAGTCGGGATCCAAGGACGGTTTCAAGGCAGAGCCACAGATGCTCGCCGGCCATTCCATCGAGGATAATGGTAAGACCTGGAAGCTGACTCTGCGCGACGGCCTGATGTTCCACGACGGCAGCAAGGTACTGGCGCGCGATTGCGTTGCCTCCATTAAGCGCTGGGGTGCGCGAGATGCCTTCGGCCAGGCGCTGATTGCACGCACCGATGAACTATCGGCAGCCGACGACAAGACGATCGTATTCCGCCTGAAGCAGCCGTTTCCACTGCTGCCGGATGCACTCTGTCACGGCGCCGCCAACATGTGCGCGATCATGCCGGAGCGCATCGCCAGCAGCGATCCATTCAAGGCATTCACCGAAGTCGTCGGCAGCGGTCCGTTCCGCTTCAAGGCCGATGAACGGGTGCAGGGATCGTTGTTCGTCTATGAGCGCTTCGACAAATACGCGCCGCGCGCCAACGGCGAGCCAAGTTTCACTGCCGGCCCGAAGGTGGTGCATTTCGACCGCGTCGAATGGCACATACAACCGGATCCCGCGACCAAGGCTGCCGCGATGCAAGCGGGCGAGATGGACTGGTGGGAAAATCCCACCGCCGATCTGCTGCCCCTGTTGAAGCAGAAGAAGCTGACGGTGACGGTCACCGATCCCACCGGCACGCCGTACCTGCTGCGCCCGAATCATCTGTATCCACCGTTCGACAAGCCTGCGGTGCGCCGGGCGCTGATGGGTGCGATCGATCAGCGCGAGTTCATGACCGCGGCGATGGGACAGGATACCTCGCTGTGGACGGTGCCGTGCGGATTCTTCCCGCCGACATCGCCTCTGGCGAGCGACGCCGGTATGTCTGCGCTGACCGGCAAGCGGGATTATGACGCCGTCAAGCGCGACCTGGAGAAAGCCGGCTATCAGGGCGAGAAGGTCGTTTTCATGGTCGGCACCGACCAGGCGATCCTGAAGTACCTCAGCGATGTCGGCGTCGATATGCTGAAGAAGGTCGGCGTGAACGTGGACTATCAGGCGACCGACTGGGGCTCGGTCGTGCAGCGACGAGCGCTCACCAAGCCACCCGCGGAAGGCGGCTGGAACCTGTTCTGCACGGGCTTCTCAGGGCTCGATTGGTTCACGCCGTCGAGCCATCTGCCGCTGCGCGGCAACGGCAAGAACGCCTGGTTCGGCTGGCCAGACGATCCAAAGATCGAGCAATTGCGCGACGCTTGGTTCGCGGCACCTGATCTGCCAGCACAGAAGAAGATCGGCGCCGAGATGCAGGTTGAGGCGTTCGAAAACGTGCCGTTCTACCCGCTGGGTTCGGCGCTTGCCCCAACTGCGTGTCAGACGAATATCACCGGTTTGGTCGAAGGCTTCCCAATCTTCTGGAACGTACGGCGGACCTGACGCATGGCCGGGTCAGGCCCGGCCACGAGCGCCGTTATCGTCATCTTTGGTGCGGCAGTGCGTCCCGGCGGGCGGCCGAGCACGACGCTCCTCCTGCGCGTCGAGGCGGCAGCCAAATTCGCACGCCGCTTCGACACACCGTTGTTCGTGCCAACTGGTGCGATCGGGCGGCACGGCCCGTCAGAGGCGTCGGTGATGGCGGCGCTGCTGGAAAGTCGCGGCGTATCGCCTGGATGCATCCTGTTGGAGGAAACCGGGACCGACACGTTGTCCTCGGCGCGCGCTGTCGCCGCTCTGTTGCGGGCGCGGGAGATCTCCGCGCCGGTCTTCGCGGCAAGCAGCCTGTACCATGTGCCGCGCTGCGTGCTGCTGCTGCGGCTACTTGGGGTCCGCGCACGCCCAGCGACACCGCCTGTCGTGCCTGGCGCGACACACTGGTGGCGCCGCTGCTATTGGTGGCTGCGCGAGGTTCCGGCGATTCCGTACGACGCAGCGCTGTTGCTGGCGACGCGTTGGCGGAATCGGAGCTGAGCTAACGCTCGGTCTCGTCGGAATCCGGTTCGACCTCGATTTCCGGACCAATCGAGTCAGCATCGTCCTCGAGATCGGCCGCGTCTTCGATCAACTCGTCCTCGGCCTCTTCCTCGACGCCCTCGACCTCAATGTCCGCCTCCTCCATGCCCGGTGCGGGCACCGGCTTCTTCGGCCGGCGATCCTCGGCGACGTTGCCTCCTGTGCGGCGCGGGCGCGGCTGCTCAATCGGCTGTTCGGTGCCGCATTTCGGGCACAGTGCGGGCACCTTGGTCAGATCGTAAAAGCGGGCACCGCAAGCAACGCAGACGCGCTTGGTGCCTAGTTCGGGCTTAGCCATCCGGATGGCCTCATTGAGCATGGGCGAATAGGAAGCCGGCGCCCATGCCACCATGAACGCTGGGTGTCAAATCAGCAGCTTGCCAGCCGCGACATCGTGGTCGGGTAAGCGAATATGCCCGGACTTCCACCGGTGTAAATCCACACGACGGTCTCGTCGCGGCGGAACCGGCCCTGCCGTGCCAATCCGATCAGCCCGGCCATCCCCTTGCCGGAATAGACCGGATCGAGCGCCAGCGCCTCACTGCGGGCGGCCATCCGAATTGCCTCCTCGGTAGTGGCGTCGGCGACGCCGTACACGCCGGCACTCCAACCCGCCACGACCTCGACGTTATCGTCATGCCAGGCCGTGCCGAGCAGGGCAGCGGCTGCGCCCCAATTCGGCACACGTCGGCCCGTACTCGCTCGGGCTGAGCGTCCACGTCGATGCCGATGACACGCGCCGGATGACCGAGTGCCAGCATGCCCGCAACAAGCCCGGCCTGGGTGCCCGCACTACCGCTGGCATGCACGATCCATGCGGCGTCCGGACGCTCGCGGAGGATCTCCTCGGCTGCGAGCACGTAGCCCATCGCGCCGAGCGCATCGGACGCACCGTAGGGCACCATATACGGCCGGCGTCCCATCTCACGCAGTTCGTCAGCGATGGCATGCAGGCGGCGATTACGATCCTCATTCCACGGAATGTCGTGGATGATCGCGCCATAAAGTCGATCCAGCAGGATGTTGCCGGTGTCCTCGTAGCCAGGCTCGGAAACGGCGAGCCTGCCGCGCATGATGCCGAGGTGGCATTCGATGCCGATACGGGCACAGGCCGCGGCGACCTGACGTGCCGCGTTCGACTGCACCACGCCGCCGCACACAATGCAGTCGGCGTTCACCTCCTGCGCGTCGGCAAGATCGAATTCGAGCTTCCGGACCTTGTTGCCGCCAAGACCAAGACCGGTGCAGTCATCACGCTTCACCCACAGCGAGTCGAGCCCAAGCAACGCGCCAAGCCGCCGCATCGGTTCGAGCGGCGTGGGCAGGTGAGCCAAGGACAGTCGCGGCAGGTGCCGCAATCGTGCGAGCGGATCAGTCATGGGGAATGATCGCGACCCGTGCGCATCTTGGCAACGCAACGCTCACAGAGCAGGAAATCTTGTGCAGAACATGCGCATCGTCATCACTGGCACTTCGGGAGCAGGCAAGACAACGCTGGCGCGCGCACTGTCAGCGCGGTTGGCGCTGCCACACATCGAACTCGATGCAGTAAACTGGCAGCGCGGCTGGCGCGATCTGGACCGGCACGACCAGCCGGAATTCATTCGCCGCGTGGCTGCCGCCATCACGGCCGAGCATTGGGTTGCGGATGGCAACTATGCTTCGGTGCGCGACATGCTGTGGCGGCGCGCAACGCATCTTGTCTGGCTGGACTACGAACGGCCGGTGATCATGGTCCGGGTGATTGCGCGTTCGCTGCATCGCGTTGTCACCAGGCGTGAGCTTTGGATGGGAACCGGCAATCGTGAGCAGTGGCGCCATCTAGTGAAGCCGAGCCATCCGATCCGCTGGGCCTGGAGCACGTGGCGCAGCCGGCGTGAAGCAACCGCGGCGCGCGTGAAGCAAAGCGAATACAGCCATCTCGAGGTGTTGCGCTTGCGGCGCCCCGGCGAGACAGCCCGCACGATCGACGCTCTTATCAGATCGAAAACGCGTTGATGATGTGTTTCGCGACGACTAGCAGCAGCATTGCGGCGGCTACGCCAAGCATAACGCCTACGGAACTGCGTCGAAGCTTCGCTGGCTTCGCGTGTCAATCAATCCACTTCGACGCGGACGACGTCGCGGACCGAGCGCCCGCCACGACGCTCGCCTGGCACAATCAGGCGCAACCCAGGGCCAGATATCGGCACATCATTCATCCGGTCCGCAAGTTCGATGGAGCGGCCAGCGAACTCGGGTGAAAGTTCCGCCAGGCCAAACACCGCGACCCAACCGTCGGCTCCAATCACCCGAACCGCATGATGCACCGCGTCGGCAGGCTTATCCGGTTCGGCTGCGCCGGCTGCCACAAGCACGTCCCACAATAATGGGCCGGTCCATGTCCTCTCTGTATGCTCCACTGCGGCCCGCTGGGTAATCGCGTGCAGCGCGGCGATATCCGAGAGCGACAGCATGTGCGGCGCTTGTCCAGCTCGCTGTACCGTCAGCCCGGTGGATAATTGAGCAAACGCGGAACTGACCAAAAGCGGCAGCAGTACAACGGCAGCGGCGACAATTCGGCGCATGGCGGGCTCCCTGAACGGTGCCGCGTCATGTACGCCAATTCATAGCGGGCGCGCCAGGACAAGCTCACGCAGCCGCGCGGCCGCCGTAGTACAGCGTGACGGTGTGCGTCGCCTCAGCGAAGAAAAGCCAGCGTTCGATGTAGATGCCGAGCAGCGCAACCGGCGCAGCGAGAATCGACAGGACCATTGCCGCCGAACCACCAATGAACAAGCCGAGGACAAGCAGTACTGCTGGGGCCGCAATGCCCACGGCCAGCGCGATTGACCGCAGCCTGGCAGCGTGCCTGCGAGCGATCACGTAGCCCATTTCGCGCAGCAGATAGTTCTCCTCAGTGTGTGGCGCTTCCAGCGGCCGCACAGTGCCGATAAATCCCAGGCCGGTGGCACTCTCCATCGTTGCTATCGGGGGTGCCGTGTCGATGTGACGCCAGTAGGCCACCTTCATCACGCCCGCTGCGACCGCAAACACGATCGCCACTATGGCCACCACTGGCACCGCATCCACGGCCGCCAACCATACGGCACCGGAAAATAGCGACAGCAGCAGGAAGTTTGGTAGAACGAGTTTATTGTGCCACTGACGTATCGGCTTGAGCGTCGCGTAAATCATGGCCTGCGAGCACACCGTCGCTAGGCCGCACAGCGCACCGAGCAGACCCAGCACCACAGTCGGCCCGCCGAGCCACCACGCTATGGCGAAAGCCAAGGCCGGAAGGTTGGTGATCAGGCCCAGCACACCCTCGCGCGACAGCCACGAGCTGCGCCACTGCGAAATCGCGCGCCAGGCGCGCTCGGGATGACCAAGATGCAGTAACGAGGCAAGCAGGCCGGCCGCACTGAGTGCCAGCGCGAGCAGTGCCGCGACCGCGCCGAACCAGCGATCGGCCGGCAACAGTCCAAGCGCATCCAGCACACCCAGCCAGACCAGCATGCCATAGCCGGCACCCGACGCTGTCGTCAGGAAGATAACAGAGAAGGCCGGATTCATCGCGACAGCACCCGGTCGATCCAACGCAACACGCCGGTTGGTTCGCGCCGGCTCTCAACGGGAGGTGCGGCAGGCGTCGGACGCCATCGTGGTGGCAAGTACTTGTTCACCGGTTGATACCCCATCTCCGGCATCAGATCGAAGCCGCCACGCTCCGCGACAAGCTGCGACACGGCACTGGCGGGATCACCAAGATCGCCGAAATGCCGCGCCTTGGCCGGACAGGCCGCGACGCAGGCCGGCACGCGCTCCTCTTCAGGCATGTTCTCGTTGTAGATACGGTCGATACAGAGCGTGCACTTGCGCATCACGCCGGTGTCGTCGTCGAACTCGCGCGCTCCATAGGGGCACGCCCACGAGCACAACTTGCAGCCAATACAGATGTCAGCATTGACGAGCACGATCCCATCTTCGGCGCGCTTGTAGCTCGCGCCGGTGGGACAGACGGTGACACAGGCCGGCTGCTCGCAGTGCAGACAGGAACGCGGGAAATGCACGGTGCGGCTGTCCGGTCCCTCGCCCGCCTCGTATGTGTGGACACGGTTCAGCCAGACGCCTTCAGGATGGTTCTGATAGGCGTTGAAATCGGTGAGCGGCGCGGAATAGCCAGAGGTATTCCACTCCTTGCAGTTCGTGGCACATGCGTGGCAGCCGACACAGGTATCCAGGTCGATCACCAGGCCAAGCTTCTTGGCCCCCGGCGGCGGGATGTCGGTCATGGCGACACCGCCGAGGCATTGTAGTGCAGTGTCTCGGGGGCGCGCTGAAGTCCAGGAGGATGATGCAGCGCGACCGGGCGGGGCACGGTTTCCGCGGCACCCTCTGCTTTCTCGACCCGCACACGCAGATCGTACCAGGCCGCCTGGCCGGTGACCGGATCGGCATTCAGTTGCCGTCCGCCGGCAAGGAATTCGGAAATCACCTGGTTGAGCAGGAAACCTCGCTCCGCTTCCGGTGCGTCATCGGCCAGTCCCCAGGCCCCGCGCCGCTTGCCGATGGCATTCCAGGTCCAAACGGTATCGGGATTGACCCCTTCCATCAGCCGCACCTGTCCCTTCACTCTGCCATTGCGGCTGATCACCCACACCCAGTCGTCATCGGCGATCCCAAGCGCAGCCGCGGTGCGCCGATGCATGTATAGGCGATTGTGACTATAGATCTGCCGCAGCCAGGCATTCTGCGAATGCCAGGCGTGATACATCGCCATCGGGCGCTGCGTTATCGCATGTAGCGGATAGGCTGCCTGCTCGGGCAGCGCCTGCTCGAATGGCGGGTACCAAATCGGCAAAGGATCGAAATAGCGCTGGATGCGTTCGCGCTCTGCATCCGGCGGTTGATTCGGCCCATGCCCTTCCGCGGCCAACCGGAATTTCTGCAGCGGCTCGCTATAGAGCTGCAACACGATCTGAGCTGCATTGTCGATCAGGCCAAGCCGTTTCGCATCCTCCAGGTAAGCCGCATTGGCGTGCTTGTAGTACAGCGCCTCGGGCGCGTGGTGATACGACCAGAAGCAGCCGTTCTCGACATAACGCTGCAATTGGTCGGGATTGGCCACGCCAACTCCCGGCGAATTGCCGTCCTCGCCACGCCACCCGGCGAGCGGACCAACACCGGGCCGGCGTTCATGCCGTGCGATGTAGTCAGCGTAATCACGATACAGCGCACTGCCATCGTCCTTGACGAAACCCGGCAGCTTGAGCCGCACGCCAAGTTCAATCAGCACGTCCTGGAATGGCCGCACGTCGCGATCTGGCATCACGACGGGTTGGCGGATCGAATCAGCCGGACCTTCCGGGCTGCCGATTGGCCGATCGAGCAGCGAGATGCAGTCCCACCGTTCAAGGTAAGTCGTATCGGGCAGGATCAGATCTGCATACGCCACCATCTCAGAGAAGAACGCGTCCGAATATATCACGTGCGGAATGCGATACCCGCCTGTGGCAGGATCGCGATCAGCCAGCAGGCGCGAGGCCTCGCCAGGATTCATCGACGAGTTCCACGCCATGTTCGCCATGTACATGAACAGCGTGTCGATCGGGTAGGGATCGCCGGCATGTGCGTTGGCAAGCATCGTGTGCATCAGCCCGTGTGCGGCCATCGGCGCGTCCCAGGTGTACGCCTTGTCGATGCGGATCGCGCTGCCATCCTCTTCGAGCAGCATGTCCTCGGGTCCGCGCGGATTGCCAAGCGCCATGCCGAGCAGCATCGAGTTCGGCTTGGCACCTTTGCCGGACGGCTGCGGTCCCGGCGGTATCGGCCGGGGGTACGGCGATTTGTAGCGCCACGAGCCAGGGGTATCGACCGCACCCAGCAGCATCTGCAGCAGATGGATCGCGCGGCAGCTGTGGAAACCGTTCGAGTGCGCGGAAATGCCACGCATCGCGTGCATTGCAATCGGCCGCCCCAACATCGTCTCGTGACGCCGGCCGGAAGTGTCGGTCCAAGGCTGATCCAGTGTGATCGCCTGATCGAACGCCACATCGGCGAGTTCGCGCGCGATGCGTCTAATCGTTCCAGCCGCAATACCGCACGTCTCTGCCACCACATCCGGCGCATAGCGTCCGTCGAGGTAGCGCTCCGCCAGAAGATGAAACACTGGATGCGCGCGGCCGCCATCCGGCAGCGTCACCTCGCCCACTGCCCGGTCGTGCGATACCGGTTTGCCATCGGCATCGCGCACGAACATCCCGTCATCGGCACCGCCAGGATTGCGGCGCACCAGCCATGTCGCATTGGTGTAGCGTGCGAGAAAGTCCAGATCGATGCGGTCCGCTTGCAGCAGTTCATGCACCAGCGACAGCACGAACAATCCGTCGGTGCCTGGACGGATGCCGATCCATTCGTCAGCAACAGCGGAGTAACCGGTCTTGACTGGATTGACCGACACGAATTTGGCGCCGCGCTGCTTCAACTTGGCGATGCCGGTCTTGATCGGGTTGGAATCGTGGTCCTCGGCGACGCCGAACATCAGCAGGTACTTGGTGCGCTCCCAATCCGGATCGCCGAACTCCCAAAAGCTGCCGCCCACCGTGTAAAGGCCGCCGGCTGCCATGTTCACCGAGCAGAAGCCGCCATGCGCGGCAAAGTTCGGCGTGCCGAACTGCTTGGCCCACCAGCCGGTGAACGACTGGCTCTGGTCGCGCCCGGTGAACAGCGCAAGTTTGCGCGGCTCGGTGGCACGGATCGCTCCGAGCCACTCCGTGGCAAGTGCCAGCGCCTCGTCCCACTCGATTTCCTTGAAGTCCCCGCTGCCGCGTTCGCCGGTACGCAGCAAGGGCTTGCGCAGGCGCGCCGGGGAGTAGTGGTTCATGATGCCGGCGGAACCCTTGCCGCAGATCACGCCGCGGTTCACCGGGTGGTTCGGATTGCCGTCGATATAGCGGATGCGGCCATCCTTCAGGTGCACTCGGATGCCGCAACGGCAGGCGCACATGTAGCACGTCGTCGTCTTTACTGTGTCGGCAACCGGAACGGAGGTGTCGATAGTCTCGACCGGACGCGCAAAGCCGCGTGTCCGTGAGCCATTAGCTTTTGCCAATTCCAACTCCCTCCCGCTCCGTGAGGAGCAACAAGCACTCTGGCGCCATACGATCAAGGGACCGGCGCGGCCAGCAACAGCCGGTTGATGCTCTCAAGCGCTGTGAAGGTCGCATGCCAGCTACGTTCGAATGCATCGGCGCCGGTGCCACGTTGCTCCAACGCGGCGGCGATCTCGCCAACCGAGCGCTGACCGTCAACCAGACGCAGGATGGCGGATGCAAGTGGCGGCAGGGCAACGATGCGGCGTAGGCCGTCGAACAGCACGCTGATCGTGCCGTCGGGCTGGATCGCCTCGACGAGCTGCAACCCCGGGGGTTCTCGCAGGATCGGCACGGCGTCAGGCGCGGTGAAGTCGCGTCGCTCGACGCGTTCGCCCTGCCGCACGCAATAGACGATATGAGCACTCATGTTGCCGGCCAGCGCCTCCGCGAGGGCGGCGCGGTCCATCGGAGCCAATGCCTCGGCTCGGGACCGCAGTCGCGGATCCGGTAGCAGCGACACAGGATCGTAGCGCAGCGGTTCGACCCAAGCGGCGACCTCCAAGCCATCCCCGGCCAGCAACGCATGCAGTTCACGGACACTGAACGCACGATCGCGCGGGTTCAGCAGCAAGTCGTACAAGCCTGCGTCGCCGCCGTTGATGTGGTCGTCCAGGAACCCATTGCGACGCAACCACGCCGTTTCCGGCAGGTGACGCATCACCCGCTTTGCGACATCAAGCCGGGCACCCGGCGGCTCCGATCCAGGCGCCAGCAGGTCCAACGCCTCCTGCACCATGTAAACGCCGGTGCGGCCGTGCGGCGCGTATACCATCAGTCCCAATCCGCCGCCGGGCGCGAGCACAGATAACAGCGCGCGCAGCCCCTCCGCCGGGTCGGGCAGGTGATGCAGCACGCCACAACAGTCGATGTAGTCGAATGGGCCTAGACCGGATCCGGGCAGATCGAGCAGCGACCGCTGCTCCCAAACGATGTTGGAAAGTCCGCGCGCTGCCGCACGCGAGCGTGCGATACGCAGCGAAGCCGCCGAACGGTCCAGCCAGGTGACGCTGCCGGGCCGATTGGCGCGAGCCATGTGCTGGGCAAGCATGATCGTGGCGTCGCCAGTGCCGCCGCCGGCAATCAGCGCGTGCAGCGGCTGCGCGGCCGGACGGCGCGCACCGAATACCCAATGGTCGATCTCATGCAGATGGCCCGGGCTGCCGACGATGAGACGTTTTGCCTCGTCGCGCGGATCGCGCTGCGGGTAGGGGAAAGCTTCGTACTGCGCGGCCAGCCTGGCATCGGTTGCGTCGCTCATGTGGCCGGCATAGACCCCAGCCATGGCAGAAGCCAGATCGCGCGGCTATTTCGGCATTGGCGTCGAAGGGGTGTCGAAGTCGGCCAATGTCGGCGCACTGCTACGCACCGCGCACGCCTTCGGCGCCGCATTCTGCTTCGTTATCAACGCTGGCTTCGATGCCAGGGCGGGGCGCCTGGCGGACACCGCCGATACGCCCGACCACGTGCCGCTTTGGCGCTTTGCCGATCTCGGAGCGCTGGCGCTGCCCCAACGCTGCGCGCTGGTCGGCGTCGAACTTCTCGACGAGGCAACAGACCTGCCGTCATTCCGCCATCCGCTGAATGCGGCCTATGTGTTGGGACCGGAGCGCTCCGGCCTGTCGCCGGCGCTTCTGCAACGCTGCCAGCACGTCGTGCGCATCCCAACCCAATTCTCATTGAACCTTGCGGTTGCCGGTGCGCTGGTCCTCTACGATCGCCTGTTGCAGCATGGCCGATTCGCGGAACGGCCGGTATCGAGTGGGGGCGCAACGGTTCTCTCCGAAGCTGGGGCGCACGGAGCGCCGCGCTTCCGGCGGAATGTGCCGGATTGGATGAAGGATAAGCTCTGAGGTCGAAACGGCCGCGGGTGGCGGCTTGTGGCTCCGGTTCACCCACCGTATCTCTGCCGAATGCGCATCGCCAACGTCCTCCTGCTGCTGCTATCCACCCTCGCGCTTCCGGCCGCCACGCAGACCCCGCAGAAGCCGCCGGCCAAGTCTCCAGCCAAGCCGGCGCCGGTGGCGGGGCCGAAAGAACTCGGCAAATTCGATGACTGGATAGCCGCGACGCATCAGGAGTCCGGCCAAACGGTCTGCTACGCGTTCGTGCCAGCGAAGAATTCCGCCCCGGCTTTGCCAAACCGGGGGCAGGTGATCCTGACGGTCACTGAGAGGCCGAGCGGCAGGGACGCGGTCGCGATCACCGCCGGCTACAACTATCCGAAAGATGCCGCTGTCACCATGCAGGTTGAGACAACAGGTCTAGATTTCTACACCTCGGGCAACGATGCGTTCGCGCGCGACGGCAAGGCCGTGGTTGCCGCGTTTCAGAAGGGTCAGCAGGCCGTGTCGCGCGCGCCCGGTCCCAAGGATGGCCAGGTCATAGCCGACACATACAGCCTGCACGGCTTTTCCGCGGCCTACGCCGCGATCAACAAGGCCTGCCCGGCCCGCTGATGAGCACCACCCTGGAGCTGACGGCCGCCGAGCGCGAACGGATCCTCGCCAAGTCGGCGCTGTTCGATCCGCCGCCAGCGCAACTTGCCGATGGCCGCCGTGACCTCGTTGGCCTGTCGCGCGCCGAACTGGCAGCCGAAATGGCCGAGTTTGGCGAGGCGCCGTTTCGAGCCAAACAGCTCTGGCACTGGATCTATCATCGCGGCGAAACCGACTTCGGCCGGATGTCATCGATTGCCAGGCCGCTGCAACAGCGGCTGACCGATAGCTTCATCGTGGGCAGGCCCGAAACCGCGACGGTACAGACCAGCGAGGACGCCACCCGCAAATTTCTGTTCCGTTTCCGCGACGGCCAGACCGCGGAGACCGTCTATATCCCGGACCCAGTCGAGGATCGCGGCGCAGTCTGCATTTCCTCGCAGGTCGGCTGCACGCTGTCCTGCCGCTTCTGCCATACCGGGACGCAGCGGTTGGCCCGTAATCTCGGCGCGGCGGAAATCGTCGGTCAGTTCATGGCGGCACGCAATTCCTACGGCGAATGGCCGTCACCGGCCGGCGAAGCGCCCAGGTTGCTGTCCACCATCGTGCTGATGGGTATGGGCGAGCCACTCTACAATTACCCCAATGTCGCCCAGGCGATGACGATAGCCATGGACAACGAGGGCATTGCGCTGTCGCGCCGGCGGATCACGCTGTCGACGTCCGGCGTGGTGCCGATGATGGATCGCGCCGGCGCCGAGCTCGGGGTGAACCTCGCCGTGTCGCTGCATGCCGTGCGGGACGAATTGCGCGACGAACTCGTGCCCCTGAACCGGAAGTATCCAATCAGTGAACTGATCGCCGCCTGCCGGCGCTATCCCGGTGCATCCAACGCCCGTCGCATCACCTTCGAATACGTCATGCTGCGGGGAGTGAACGATAGCCAGTCCGACGCGCGCGAATTGGTGCGGTTGATCGCCGGCATTCCGGCCAAGGTGAACCTTATCCCGTTCAACCCGTGGCCGGGCAGTTCGTTCGAGACCTCCAGCAACGGCGCAATCGACCGGTTCGCAAAAATCGTCATGGATGCTGGCTTTGCCTCACCGGTGCGCGCACCGCGCGGGCGCGATATCCTGGCCGCTTGCGGGCAGTTGCGCACTGATGGCAGCAGCCGCAATCGGCCCGCGGCCTGACCATCAGGCTCACACCAACATCATCGCCAGTGTCCCGGCCGCCATCAGCATCGCGCTGAACCAGCCCAGCAGGCGCAGCCATATCGGCAGCGCGAGCTCTCCCATGACGCTGCGCAGCGATCCCAGCACGGTCATCGCGCAGATCAGCGGCGCGGCCACCACGCCATTGATCACCGCGGCCCAGAACAGCGCCTTGATGGGATCGATCGGCGAGAACACGATTGCCGCGCCGACAAGCGTGGCACCGGCGATGGTGGCGTAGAACGCCCTCGCTTCGATGGCGCGGCGGCTCAATCCAACGGTCCAGTTCAGTGACTCACCTACGGCATAGGCTGCGGAGCCGGCCAATGTCGGCACGGCGAGCAGGCCGGTACCGAAGATCCCCAGGGCGAAAATCGCCTGAGCAAGCGGACCGGCTATCGGGCGCAATGCGGACGCGGCGTCGGCGGCTGTCGCGATGTCGGTCACGCCGTTCGCATGCAGGCTCGCAGCCGTGCCGATGACAATCGCCAGCGCCACGAGATTGGAGAACGTCATACCGGTCCAGGTGTCCACGCCAATGCGATGCATCTGGCCGCGAGCATCGCGCGGATGCTCACGCAGCGGGCGCGGGTCCGCCTCGTTCAGTTCATCCTCGGCCTCTTCCGCCGCCTGCCAGAAGAACAAGTACGGACTTATCGTCGTTCCCAGTACCGCGAGTACCGTGGTGATGGATGCGTGGTCGAGCGTCAGGCGGGGCAGCAAGGTGCCGGCTAGCGCCTCCGTCCAGGAGACATGCACGACGAACAGCAGCGCCACATAGGCGAGCAGCGATACGGTCAGCCACTTCAGCAGTTTCACGTAGCGCTTGTACGCCAGCCAGATTTCGCCACTGGCGCAAAGCACGGCAAAACCGATGGCGTAGAGCTGCTGCGAGCCGCCGAACAGCAGCGTGGTCACTTCGGCCATCGCGCCGATGTCGGCACCAAGATTGATGACATTGGCAATGACCAGCAGACCGACAAGCGCAGCCAGCAGAGGGGTCGGGGCATGGCGCTTCAGCGCCGCGGCAAGGCCGCCGCCGGTGACCCGACCAAGCCTGGCGCTGATCTCCTGCACCGCAACCATGAACGGCAATGTCAGGATCACCGACCAGCCAAGCGAATAACCGAACGCCGCGCCGGCCTGCGAATACGTGACGATGCCAGACGGATCGTCGTCTGCCGCCCCAGTGATCAGCCCAGGCCCAAGCTCACGCAACCAGGCCCGCGGCCCGCGCCCCATCCGCTTGACCGCCGCCAAGGTGTTCTCCGTTTTGGCGGTCATCACGAATCGGGTGGTCCATGCGCTGTTGAGGCGTGAGCGGCATAATCGCCGCCCCGCTGCTCAGCAACCGCAGCGCCGGAACAGCTTAGGCAGTCGCCGAAGACGGCGCCCGATTGCTGCCACGCGATCCGCGGCCTCGATGACGCGGAGATTCGAGCAGCGGCTTGAGCAATAGTGCCGAACGCTCGGGACGATGACCGGCTGCATCCAGGCTGCCGGTCAACTCGCGCGCCCCACCATGCACGAGGCTGCGGACCGCCACACAGGTCAGCTGCTTCGCCAGGATATCGAGTTGTTCGACCAGCGCCGTCAGCACGGCCCCGGGATCGAGCAGATCAATGGCAACGAAGTGATCCGCAACAAGCACCCGGCCGAGGCTCAAATCCTGTTCGACCCGATAGCAGAACATGCCGCACGGAAATACGCGTCCCTCCCGCCGTGCTGCCACGATGCCGCACTGGCCGCCGCGCCGCGGGCCAGTGAGCTGCCGGGCAAACCGCTGCCAGGCGGACAGGTCGATGGTGGGAACCGCCTCACGCACCAGGGGATAAACCGCGCGAATGTCGTCCCGTGACAGTGCCTCGATGATGAAATCAGCCATGATCGCCTGCCCAGTGGGTGCGCTGGTAAGCCTGCGCCAGTCCTTCATGCGAATGCGTTGATCTGGATCAATGCACCCGCCGCCGTAGCAAATTTTAAGATGTGTCACCGATAATGCCAGGAAGGGCATCGGCATGGCCACGCGCCTCGCACGTTCGAACCTTCGCGCCCCGCACACCGGTGCGGTGGATCCTTGTGCGTCCTGCGGCGCGCGCGCTGTCAGCGTGTGCAACGCAATCGACGATTCGGATCTTGCCCAGCTTGCGGCAATCACCACGGTGGCAGAGATACCGGCCGGCCAGAGCTTTATCGACGAAGGCGAGCCGGCTCACTTCTTCTTCAACGTTACTGCCGGTTCAGCGAAGCTCTTCAAGCTGTTGCCGGACGGAAGGCGACAGATCACCGGCTTCGTCGGGCCCGGACACTTCCTCGGTCTGGCGGTATCCGACACCTACGCGTTCAGTGCCGAAGCGATCGAGCCGTTGCGCTATTGCCGCTTCCAGCGCCGCCGATTGCGCGCCCTGCTGGACGATTTCCCGTTGATGGAGAAGCGGTTGCTGGAAGTTGCCGCTAACGAGCTGGTGGCAGCGCAGGAACAGATGCTGTTGCTCGGCCGCAAGACCGCGCGCGAGCGACTGGCATCGTTTCTTCTGCTGCAGTGCGGCGGGCGCCACAGCTTCACACTGCCGATGACCCGCAGTGACATCGCAGACTACCTGGGCCTGACGATAGAGACGGTCAGCCGCACGTTGACCCGGCTACGCGCCGAGCGGTTGATCGACGTCGTCTCCCAGAGCGAGGTGGTAATCCGCAATCACCCGGCCCTGGAGGATCTGGCAGGGGGGATCTGCGCGAGGCCGGACTCGAACCGGCAAGGAGTTTCCTCCGGGGGTTTTTGAGACCCCTGCGGTTACCATTTCGCCACTCGCGCGCAGGCGGGAAACTAGGCCATCGGCACGACGGCCCGCAACCGGCTGGGCACAAAACTCGAGGCCTCGGCGAACGGCGCTCCCTTTGCCACCGTGCAACCGGCATACGCGCCGTTGGCGTCATGGAACAGCGCCCGATGCGCCTCGAGAGAGGTCCATTCCAGACCTAGCTGGTGATAGTGGAACTGCAGAGCCCGGCGGCGCTGATCGGAGCGGTTGGCTGCCGTATAGTGGTGGATGAGGCTGTGGAAGATCAGCGCGTCACCCGTCTCCATTGGCAACGCCACGCGATCAGTCATGCGCAAAAGGTCGGGCCGGATGGTGCAAAGGTTGATGTCCTCGGCGGGCACATGCGGCGCGGGGCCGCGAAGATGCGAGCCGGGGATCACCTCCATGCAGCCGTTGTCGCGTGTCGCCGGGTCCAGCGCGATCCACACGCCGAACATCAGGTTGGGGTCGTTGCCGCGGAAATACGCCGCATCCTGATGCCACGGCTTGTCGCCGCTGACCTTGGGCGGCTTTACCAGCGCCATTTCCTGCATGAGCACCCTGCCCTGCCCGATCAGCGCATCGAGCACCGCATGCAGCCGCCCCAACATCGCCGCGCGCAGCAAGGCGGGCGACGTGTCAGTGAAGTCGCCGAACTTGCGGATCAGGTCGGCTCGTGATGCAGCGGCGGTGTCGGTACCGGGTTCCAGCGCGATGAACGCGCCGGTGCCGTCCCGGCGGCCAGGCTGCAGGCTCGCATCCATGGCCAGAGTTGCCAGTGCCTCGAGGCAGGCGGCGACATGATCGCGAGACAGCATCTGCCGCACGACGAGATAGCCGTCTCGCCGATAGTCCGCGATGGCCTCAAGCGACACCGGGGCCGCGCCTTTTTCGATGTCCATAAGGGGTCTCCGCTCGCCGGTCAGCAATCCTGCCATGGTTGCAAGCTCGCCGGTAGGCGGAGGCCGGGCGTCCCTGGACCATTTTGATCCAGATCAAGGAAAACGGCGCGCGAATTGTTGATCCTTCGTTAACACTTCGAACGGCGGGACGACGGCCATGGATTTATGGAAACCGAGCACGGAACGTACGCACGAGGAACACCGGCAACGAGCCGAGCAGTTTCGGCTGCTCGCCGCGACGGCGCGGACGGCCGACATCCAGGATGCTCTTGTCGAGTTGGCAGAGCACTACGAAGGACTGGCGTATCATGGTCCGGGTCGGCGTGACGGCCTCAGCGTCCTGACCAATTGACCACTACTCACCCACGGTGATCACGACCCGCGCTATTTCCTGCCGCGATGGATGAGTGGAAAAGAGAGCGCGCCGCATAGGGGCGCGCCCAAGGCATAGGTCTCGCGGCGTTACATAGAGTAATGGATGCCGACCCGGAATGTCCGGTCTCTGCTCTCACAGGATCGTGCTATTTTGCCAGTTTGCGAAAATCGCGCCCGGCGGCGGCCATCTGTTGAGAACATAACACGAACATCTGGCAAGCAGCGCTGACAACAATCGTTCGAGTTTCTGAAACCAAATTGATAGAACGCAAAGGATACGCAGCGGCTGCAACCAGAAAGGTTCGTGCCGGGAATGTCCGACAATTCGTCGATGCGCTCGCTGTCGCCTGAAGACCTGCGATCAAGGGCTTGGTACTACCAACATATGGCGCGAAAAGCGCCGGTGTCCCTCAGGGCTCGCGATGCCCTGCTCAAATTAGCGGATGAATACAGAAGCATGGCCAAGAATGGTGTTGGCGCAGAAGCCCGCCCTCCTGGGTCCAGCGACGACAGGACCTGAGCGCTGTGAAGGTAATGGAGCGAAATTCTCCACGGCTTGCGCCTCGGCTCAAGGGCGCGGGTTCTCGCGCCCAAAACAAAAAATGAAAAAGCAACCGCCTCGCAATCGAGGCTAACATTCTGAGATGCTGGCTCGGGCGGTAGGATTCGAACCTACGACCAATCGGTTAACAGCCGATTGCTCTACCGCTGAGCTACGCCCGATCACGGCCAAGGGCGCCGTATCTAGTCGGCTGGCCCTGCCCGGTCAACGTACGCAACGGCCATCGCAATCCCGTGCGCACCGGCAACATCGGGCGGGCTGGGCCGTTCTCCTGCCACTCGCGCCAGGAGCAGCACCATGACCGACCACGTCTACAAAGTCGTCGAACTCGTCGGCTCTTCCGAGGAGAGCGTCACCAAAGCGATCGACAGCGCCATCAGTAAGGCCGCGAAATCGCTCCGCAACCTCGGTTGGTTCGAGGTGGAGCATGTCCGCGGGCACATCGAGAATAACCGTGTCGCCCACTATCAGGTGACAATCAAAGCAGGCTTCCGCATCGAGGAATGACCCGCGGGCCGCGACAAGTGTCTGATTGCGCGCTCGATCCTCACCTGCCGAAATCCGCGTCCGTCCCTCCTTGCCATTGACGCCGCGCGGCGATCGTTGAACGCTTGAGCTTCCCTTCGGAGGCTCCCATGACAACGCTCGCCAACAGCCGCGTGGCCTGGTTCAACGGTCAGTTCATGCCCGAGGGCCAGGTGATGATCCCGTTCCGCGACCGGAGCTGGAAATACGGCGATGGCGCGTTCGACATGACTCGGACTTTCGAGGGGCGCCCGTTCCGGCTGAAGGAACACATCGACCGGTTTTACCGCTCGCTGCGCTATCTGCGGATCGATCCCGGCATCGCGCCAACGGAGATGGTCTCGCTGTCCGAGCAGGTGGTGGAGCGCAACGAGCATCTGCGCCAGAGCGTCGGTGACTGGTGGCTGGGCCAACGCGTCAGCCGAGGTGTCGACGCGGTAGGCGATGAGGGATGGGAGCACACCGGACCGAATGTCGTGATCGAGCTGCTTCCGCTCCCGCTCAAGGGCCGGGCAAAGCATTTCCGCGATGGCGCGGAAGTCATGGTTACGGCGACGCGCCGCACCTCTCCAACGATGCTCAGCCCGCGTGCGAAGATGCACAACTACCTCAACATGATTGTCGCTGAGATGCCGGTGAAGACCGTCAATCCTGATGCATGGGCGGTGCTGCTGGACGAGAACGGCAACCTCGCCGAGGGCATGGGAAGCAACATCTTCCTCGTGCGCGATGGAAAGCTGTTCACGCCGCGCGAGCATTTCGTGCTGCCAGGTGTCAGCCGGCAAATGACGATTGATCTGGCAGCGAAGCTCGGGATCGGCTGCGAGGAAAAGGATCTCGACATGTTCGACGCTGAAACCGCCGACGAGATGTTCCTGACCTCCACCAGCCTTTGCATTCTACCAGTACGCAGCTTCAACGGTGGCACAGTGGCGGATGGCAAGGTGCCCGGGCCAGTGACAGCGCGGCTGATCGAGGCGTACAGCAAGGAAGTCGGCTGCGACTTCGTGCGCCAATACCTCGATCGGCTGGAGTAGGTCGGCTGCCGGTAAGGCTGCTCGTGTGATCGATTTGCGTCGCGCCGGAAGCCAGCATGATGATCCGAGCGGACGCCTTGCCGGACGATGCATGTCTGGCTCCGTCGAATACCGCTCAAGGAGCTCGTTCTGATGGATTTCGGCATCGGCATCGCGACGTCGCACGAACTCTTGGAAGCTCGCGCAGCGCGCCGAGGAACTCGGCTTCACTCATGCCTGGTTCTTCGACACGCAAATGATCACCGCGGACTGCTTCGTTGCCATGGGCGCTGCGGCATTGAAGACCAGCCGGATCCGGCTCGGCACGGGCGTGCTGGTACCCTCCAACCGCATCGCCGCGGTGACCGCCAACGCATTCGCCACGCTGAACGCGATGGCGCCCGGAAGAATCGATTTCGGCGTCGGGACCGGGTTTTCAGCGCGCCGCGCGATGGGCCTTGGTGCGATGAAGCTGGCCGACATGGAGGAGTATATACGCGTCGTCTATGGCCTGCTGAACGGCGAGACGCTGGAGACGGAGGTCGAGGGCAAACGCAAGAAAATCCGATTCCTCAATCCTGATTTCGGTCTGATCAACACGCGTGATCCAGTTCGCCTGCATGTGTCGGCATACGGTCCCAAGTCGCAGGCGCTGACCGCGAAGCTGAAGGCTGGATGGAAGAGCTTCGTCGCGGATGTCGCCGGCGCGTCGGCGGCATTGGAATCCATGCAGCAAAGTTGGCGCGCCGCAGGTCGTAGTGATGGCGATCTATACGCCACCGCCTGGGCCTGCGGTTGCGTATTGCAGGACGGCGAAACCGCCGACAGTCCTCGTGCGGTGGCGCAAGCCGGGCCGCGTGCGGCAGTCCTGCTGCACCGTGCTGCCGATCTCGACATGGAAGGTTGGCAGAACACCTCGCCGGTCCCTCAATCAGTACGTGAGCAGATCGACGGATACGTTGCGATGGCCCGCGGTTTTGAGCCACCTGATGCGCGATACCTCAACAACCACCGCGGCCACTTTGTTTTTCTCAAACCGGAAGAGCGCAGGTTCATCACCGGCGAACTGATCCGCCGGACGACCTTCGCGGCAACCGAACAGGAGCTTAAGCAGCGGGTAGCGGCCTTGCGCGACGCAGGCTGGAGCCAATTGGTGATCGCGATCACCCCGGGTGAGGAGCGCGCGCTCGAGGACTGGGCACGGATCAAGCGGGCTTTCGACTGATTTTATTAAGATTTTCTCGCCCGGCGGGTGCCGCTATCAACGCGGCGCAATCGGGAGTATTCTGGGCCCGTCAACAGCCGAGTACAAAGGACAGTCACAGCCTTGCGCCCACCCAGGAATGATCGCCAACGGCCGCCGCGCCGTCGTGGCTTCGACGATGACAACTTTTATGACAACGCGCCTTCGGCGCCGCCCACGTTCCCCGCGTTCATGGCCAGTGCATCCGGTCCCGAGCTGCAGGCGACGGTGAAATGGTTCAACGGCGAGAAGGGCTATGGCTTCGTGGCCCTCACCGATGGATCAGGCGACGTGTTCCTGCACGTGAATTCACTGCAGGCCGCCGGCGTCCAGACAGTAAGTCCCGGTGCCACACTGCGCATCCGCGTCGGCCAGGGACAGAAGGGACGCCAGGTCGACCAGGTCGTGGCGGTGGATGAGAGCACGGCGACAGCATCGCCGCCCCGCCGCGGTCCGGGTGGAGGCGGTGGAGGCGGCGGCGGCGGATATCAGCAGCGTCCGCCACGTAGCTTCGACGGGCCGCGCCGGCAGGTCGACCTCAGCACGGCCGTCGACACGGTCGGCACGGTGAAGTGGTACAATCCCGACAAGGGATTCGGCTTCATCACGCCGCAGTCGGGCGGCAAGGACGTGTTCATCCACGCGACAGTGCTTGAACGCGCTGGCCTCGGTCCGTTGCAGGAAGGACAGTCGGTCCGCATGGGCGTCGTGCAGGGCCAGAAGGGTCCGGAGGCTGGTTCGATCAGCCTGGAGTAGCTTCGATGGCCCCCATCTCGCGGCTGCCGTAGCGCCAGCTCCAGGCTATCATCAGGCCGATGCAGGCAAGCGATAGGGCTTCGCTGACCGGTAGGAACAGGGCGATCGGCAGCAGCGGAATCAGCGCGAGCCGAAGGCTGCCCTCTGCGATGAAGGCAAAGGCCCACACCAGCGTGATGCGCCGCATCAGGTGGCGGTAGCGAGGCTCTGTTTCCCACAGAGCCTCGCTCTCCTGACGCTCCTCAGGCTCCTGGCCCATCGTCGCCAGATGGAACGCCAGTGGCCGGCGCGCCAACAACGACACAAATAGCGTCACGCTAAATAGCGCGCTGAATACCGAACCTTTGGCGAGAGCCAAAAATGGGCTGGTAAAGTAAAGAGCTGCCAGCATCGATGCGAGCGTTGCCACCAGCACGATGACGCCAATCGCCTGGATCCGGCGCTCTCGAATAGCCTTCACGATGATACCGCCGACAGGAAATACCGCACCGGCGGCCAGCGCCGGCACCGTGGGAACTCCCTGGTAGGTCAGCAGCAGATAGGTCGCATAGGGCAGCCCGGCGTTGATGCCGATATCGCGCAGCAGGACGGCACGATCACTCATGTTGCGGCAAGCGTCGCGAACACGTCGCCCACCGGCCGCAAGCCAAGGATGTGCCGCCGATGCCAGAGCGCGTAGAACAGCAGCTTCCAGCAGGCGAAGCCGTGACGCCAGCGCCGGATGTTGCCGAACAGGTGCCGTACCTTGTCCGGGTCGGCGATCTCGGCAATGCCGGGCTGAGCGGCGACGAGCGGTCCTAGCTGCGTCCCCCGCCTTTTAATCCATTCGCCAATCGGCACCGTAAAGCCCTGCTTGGGTGCAAATGGCCGCGCCATCGGCAGGTGCTTCTCCAGCCACTTGCGCAGGATCCATTTGCCGAGGCCATCGCGCAGCTTCATTCCATCGGGCAGACAGAACGCAGCCTTGGCAACACCGGGATCGAGAAACGGCGTTCTGCCCTCCACGGCATGCGCCATCATGCAGCGGTCCAGCTTCAACAGGAGGTCATGCGGCAGCCAGTCGGTCATGTCGGTCACCTGCGCGGCTGCCAGGCGAGAACGGCCGCCGTCGGCCGCCGCTGCCTCGGCCGCGGCGATGCCGTCACGCCAGGTGGCAGGGCGCGTGCGCAACACATCGACACGATCGAAGCTGCCGCGCGCCCACATCGCGCGGCCGCCGCGCCACCAGGGCTTCATCGCACTCTGGTACCGCCCGTAGCCGGCGAAGATCTCGTCACCCCCCTCGCCGCTCAGCACCACCTTCACGTCCTGCCGGGCCCGCTGCGCCAGGAACCAGGTAGGGATGATCGCATAGTCCGCTGCCGGGTCGTCCATACAGCCGACGATTTCTGGCAGGTGACGCCAGACCATCTCCTCGTTGATCTCAATGGTCTCGTGTTTGGCACCGAGAGCCTTTGCCACGGCTGCAGCATGCTGGCGTTCGTCGGCCGCGCCCGGTGCATCGAAGCCGGCGGTATAGGCAAGCACCGGGCTGCTGTTCAGCCGCGCCATCAGAGCGAGCAATGTCGAACTGTCGATCCCGCCGGATAAGAACATGCCGTAAGGCACGTCGCTGCGTTGATGCAGATCGACACTTTCCTCGAGCGCGCGATCAAGCCGTTCGAGTGCGGCGTCTTCGTCGATGTTCTCCGGGCCGCCTTCCGGGATGTGCGACACGCGTCGCCGATCCAGGATGTGGCCGTCGGCACAAGTGAGGGTCTCGCCCGGCAACAGGCGCTGAATACCTTGGAAGATCGTGTCGGTACCAGTAGTGAATTGCAGCTGAAGCAGTTCCTCGCGCGCGGCGGGCCGCACGGCGCGCGCGACAAGGCCGGCCTCCAGCAAAGCCTGTGGTTCGGAGGCGAAAGCCAGGCCGCCGTCAACCTGCGCGATGTAGAGCGGTTTGATGCCGAATGGGTCGCGCGTCAGTGTCACCGAGCGCTGCACCCGCTCGTGAATGGCGACGGCGTACATGCCGCGCAGTTGATTCGCGTAGTCGGCGCCTTCGCGCAGCCACAGGTGCAGCGGTGGTTCGCAATCGCTGTTGGTGGCGAATTCCACCCCCGGCATCGCCTGACGTAACTCGCGGTAGTTATAGATCTCGCCATTGCAGATCAGGGTTGCCGGGCCGGCGAACAACGGCTGGTCGCCGGTGACGAGATCGATAATCGCCAGCCGATTGTGGACCAGTGCAACTCGGCCCACGACCGCGTGTCCTGTACCATCGGGACCACGATGGTGAAGGCTGTCGATCAGCTTGGACAGGGTCGCAGGGTCAGGTGGCGGTGCACCGCCTGAAAGAACCAATCCGGCAATCCCGCACATGCAGCTGGCAACCTCCGACTTCGAGGCGCAGGGGATGCCGCAAATCCCGCGCCAATGCCAGCAGGAAGTTCAGCCGCACGATATGGAAGAAAGGCTTGAACGGAGAATGCCCAGCTGCAGCCCGGCCGCCATAGCTTGCGGCGCGGCGCGGCAAATCCCACTCTCCACAAAATGAACCAACTGGCGCACCTGCCAAACCGCGGCGTGATCGAGTTGAGCGGCCTTGATCGCGTCGCCTTCTTGCAAGGATTGGTTTCGAACGATGTATCCGAAGCCGTGCCGGGGCACGCGGTATGGGCGGCGTTGCTGACCCCGCAGGGCAAATGGATCGCCGATTTCTTTATTTTTGCGGATGGCGAGCGCCTGCTGCTGGATTGCGAGGGACCACAGGTAGCGATGCTCGTCCAACGGTTGTCGCGGTTCCGCTTGCGCTCAAAGGTGACGCTGCGCGCCGCGGAAGAAATTGGCGTCTACGCAGCCTGGGGAGCCGCCCCGGTTGTACCAGCCTTCGTGTCAGCCGATCCGCGGCTACCGGAGGCCGGTTGGCGCCTGCTGTCCAGCGCTGCGTTGCCGGCAACGGCCATGGAAGCCGATTGGGATCGCCACCGGCTGGCGCTTGGCCTGCCGGATGGATCGCGTGACCTCGAAGCAGAGAAGAGCATCCTGCTGGAAGCCGGATTCGACGAGTTGCACGGGATTTCCTGGAGCAAGGGCTGCTACATGGGCCAGGAGCTGACCGCGCGGACCAAATACCGCGGGTTGGTGAAGCGGCGGCTGGTGCCGGTATCCATCGAGGGGCCGCTACCGCCCCCCGGCACCCCGGTACTCAGGGATGCGGCCGAAGTTGGCATCATGCGGTCTGGCCGTGAGCATATTGGCCTCGCGGTATTACGCCTGGACGCGCTGCGTGACGAGTTGCGGTGCGGCGACGCGGCGTTGACGCCTCGCCTGCCGGCGTGGATGCAGCAGCCCTGAGCCGATCAGGCGCGCCCCTGCGCATCGTCAATGCGATGTTGGGCCGCGGATTGGGCGGTCTCGAGCAGGCGCTCCTGGACTACGGCGACGCGCTGTCGGCGTATGGACATGACGTGCATACGGTTATTCATCCCGAGGCAGCGATCCGGCCTGCACTGGAAACACGCGCAGCAGCCTGTCACCACTTGCCGCATCTTGGCGCCTGGGACGTGCTGGCGGCGATACGGCTAAGGCTGCTGCTGCGGCGATTGCAGCCGGACGCGTGTATCGCACACGGCAATCGGGCGATGAGCCTGCTGCGTCAGGCCGGTGCCACGCCGCTGATCGCGGTATTGCCGAACTATAAAATGCGCTGCCATGGCGCCGCAGCCGTGTTCCATCCGACGCAGGATCTGAAGCGCTATGCAATGGCGCAGGGCGTTGCAGAGCGGCGGCTGTTCCACATCCCCAGCATGGTGCGCGTTCCAGCATCCTTGCCGGCCCACACCTGGCGAACCCCTCCTGTCATTGGTGCAATGGGGCGCTTCGTCGCCAAGAAGGGCTTCGACATATTCATTGCCGCACTCGGCCGCCTGCGTTCGCTTGGTGTTGCCTTCCATGCGGTGCTGGCCGGCGACGGGCCTGAACTATCGGCGCTGCAACGACACGCCCGACACCAAGGTGTGGACGACGCGCTGACGCTCCCCGGCTGGATTGGCGACAAAGCCGCATTTTTCCGCGAGATCGACATATTCTGCCTGCCCTCGCTGCACGAGCCATTCGGCATCGTGCTGCTCGAGGCCATGGCGCACGGGAAGCCAATCGTGACGAGCGATAGCGAGGGACCGTCGGAAATCGTGCGCGATGGGCATAATGCGATACTTGTGCCGCGCGGCGATGTGAACCGATTGACGGCCGGTCTGGAGCGTTTGATCAAGCAGCCTGCGTTTGCCGCGTTGTTGGGCACTAATGCACGGCGACATGCCATCGAGGAATACGATCTGCCGCGCGTTGGAGAGCGTCTTGATCATGCGGTGCGCACCGTGGCCAGCGGGTTGACGCGCTCCGTCAAGACAGGATGAGGGCAAGCGCTTGGAGCCGGAATTGACGGCTAGTGGAATCACTGACCACAAGTCGAATGCCCAAATACTGTGAGCCGGTCGCAAATAACACGAACCGAATAATAACGTCGCTGTGGTATCATGGTAAGCGCCGCGATCGCCTGACTGACGCCCTGCTGTATTGCGGCCGCTCGATCATCGGACTGTTACCAGTGCCAAACTTGGTTGCACGTAGCGAGAACGGGACACTCGCGCTGACTATCCCGCAACCACATCGGTCAAGTTAAACAAAGCTGACAATGCAGCGTCCGGCACACTGGACAAGGCTACCTGCCGCCAGCAGCTGTTCGGTTGACACTCGGTCTATAGCCAGACTGCTTCGGCAAACGTGCGTCTACTCAAGAACTGTTTGCTGTGCCCTGAATGCAACGGCACGGCACAGGTGAACCGATCTAGCCGTTTTTTAGCGTTAACGAGATTGCAATCTGCCACCGCAATCCTTATCCGATGATCTGAACTATTTATTAACACTGTGAATGATCGAATTGCTCGCCGACTCGATTTGTGGGCCCTCGGGCCCAATGGATGGTTGATGTGGACAGGCTGACGAGCATGACGGTGTTTGCCAAGGTCGCGAGTGCGCGGAGCTTTTCCGGCGCGGCGCGCGAGCTCGGCATTTCCCAGGCCACGGCCAGTAAGCACGTTCAGACACTGGAGGATTGGGTCGGCGCGCGGCTACTCAATCGTACGACACGGCGTGTCGCCCTGACCGAGGCAGGAGAAAGCTTCTTCGTTCAGTGTTCGCGGATCCTCGAGGAAATGGAGGCTGCGCGATCCGCAGCTAAACCTGAAACGCCGGTGCGCGGCAGCATGCGCATCACTGCACCGGTAGTATTCGGCAGCACTCTACTCGGTCCCCTGGTCGTTAATTTCATGGAGCAGCATCCGGAGGTCTCGCTGAACGTCGAATTATCGGACCGTTCGGTGGACCTGATGGAGGAAGGCTTTGATCTCGCCATTCGTACTGCACCTGCAACGGGGAACGGCTTGGTGGCATGGCCGTTGATGCCGCTTGAGTACGTGCTGTGCGCGTCGCCTTCCTACCTGACATTCCACGGACAGCCGACGACGCCGCTGGAATTAAGTGGCCATCACTGCATCACCGGAACGGACGCCAATGGAGCGCGCTGGACGTTCGAGGGGGCACAGGGCGAGACCGAGGTGCCGATATATGGCCGGCTTCAGGTCAACAACGCTCTCCTCCGATGCGAAGCGGCCCGGGCCGGTGCAGGGATACTGCTGTGCCCGGATTACCTGGTGCAGGAGGATCTGAGCGCCGGACGGCTAGTTCGCCTGCTCCCTGACCACCGGCCGACCGGAAGCATGCTGCATGCAGTCAGCCCATCTCACCGCGCCGGTTCCTTGAGAGTGCGCAGCCTGGTCCAGCACCTTACGTCGCAACTCGCCGCGGAGGATTAGCCCTGGTCCGAACTCCCGGCTGGCCTGCTAACCGTGATCCGTGCCGACCTTTACACTCGAAAGGCGTGCCGGGGGGCGTGTTGCCGGTGTCGATGAAGTGGGCCGCGGACCATTGGCCGGGCCCGTGGTCGCCGCCGCGGTGGTGTTCCCGGCTGGCGTGCCCCGCCGTCTGGCCGGACTGCTGGACGATTCGAAGAAGCTGAGCGCCGAACAACGCCTGCTGGCCTTTCAAGCCCTGCGAGCCTCGGGGCGTGCGGAGATCGCTGTCGGCGCCGCGTCGGTCGTGGAGATTGAGCGACTCAATATTCTGCGGGCAGCGCTGTTGGCAATGTGCCGCGCGGTCTCCCGGTTGCCCTCGCCGCCCGATCTGGCCCTGGTCGATGGCAACCAGCCGCCGCCACTCGGCTGTTCCGTGCAGTGTGTCATTCGTGGCGACGGGCAATCATTGTCGATCGCCGCGGCCTCGATCGTGGCCAAAGTGGTGCGCGACCGGGCGATGAGCCGGTTGGCAGTGCGGTTTCCCGGCTACGGCTGGGGCAGCAATGCCGGCTACGCAACAGAGTTTCACGTCGCCGCCCTGCGACGCCTCGGCCCCACCCCGCACCATCGGCCGAGTTTTGGCACAGTGGGGCAGCTGGTACTGGAACTAGGCGGCCCAGCCTCCAGGTGATTGACGCGGCTTCGGCCGGTTCGTCACCATATGCGGATTATCCTGCCTTCCTCGCACGGAGCCACGTGGAAGTCATCCGCGAACTGCCGTTGGATCAAGTCATGCTGGGAGACTGCGTGCAATTGATGCGCATGCTGCCTCCGGCGTCGGTGCATTGCGTGTTCGCCGACCCACCCTACAACCTTCAGCTTCGAGGCGAACTGCGCCGCCCCGACGACAGTTTGGTCGATGGGGTCGACGAAGATTGGGATCGCTTCAGCGATTTCGCCGCTTATGACGCATTCACTCGTGAATGGCTGAGCGAATGCCGCCGCCTGCTGCGCAAGGACGGCACACTTTGGGTCATCGGCGCCTACCACAACATCTTCCGTATCGGCGCGATGCTGCAGGACCTGGGATTCTGGGTGCTGAACGATGTGATCTGGCGGAAGTCTAACCCGATGCCGAACTTCCGTGGGCGGCGCTTCACCAACGCGCATGAGACGTTGATCTGGGCGGCGCGCGGTCGCGATGCCCGCCACCGGTTCAATTACGCCGCCATGAAGGCACTGAATGACGATGTGCAGATGCGTAGCGACTGGTATCTGCCGCTGTGCACTGGCCCGGAACGGCTGCGCAACCAACACGGACTGAAACTGCACCCGACGCAAAAGCCTGAGGCCCTGCTGCACAGGATCCTGCTGGCAAGCACGGCGCCAGGCGACATCGTGCTGGACCCCTTCATCGGCACCGGCACGACCGCTGTGGTAGCGAAGCGCCTGCACCGGCATTTCATCGGCATCGAACGCCACCCCGCGTATGCCGAGGCGGCGATCGGCCGCGTACGCACCACGCGGCCCGCACCAGACGAGGGCCTAAGTGGTGCTCTGTCGAAGCGCGACGCGCCGCGCGTGCCATTCGGCAGCCTGGTCGAACGGGGACTGCTGGCGCCCGGCACCAAACTGTTCGACCGAACGCGCCGTGTCAGCGCGGTGGTCGCCGCGGATGGCACCGTGGTGGCGGGAAGCATTCGCGGTTCGATCCACAAGGTGGGCGCGGCGGTGCAGAATGCGCCCGCCTGCAACGGCTGGACCTTTTGGCACTTCGAGCGCGATGGCCGACTTGTGCCCGTAGATCTGCTGCGCGAAGCGATCAATGCGGAGCAGAAGTAAGGCAGCGTCCTGGCCTCGGCTTGTTGCGGGCGCAAAGCATTTGGCGCACGTTATCGAGCCTGTGCAGGAAGGACGATGATCCGCTTCCTCGCTTTGCTGTTGTTCATGTGCCCCGCATTCGCCGCCCCACCGGCAGATGTGAATGCTGACTCACCGATTGCGCGATGGTTCAAGGACCTGAAACAGCCGGGCACCGATTACGGATGCTGCTCCATTGCCGACTGCCGTCCTGTTGCTTACCGAACGATCGGCCGCCGCTATCAGGCATTCATCGACCAGAAAACGTTCGGCCCAAGAGCGCCGGATCTTTGGATGGATGTTCCTTCAGCGGCAGTGTTGCATCGGCACGACAACCCGGTCGGTGAAGCTGTCGCCTGCCTTTATGAGGGCGCGATCATTTGCTTCGTTGAGGCCCCAGGAGCCTAGGACTGCCGCGTGCAGCGGAATTGGGCGCGGTAAAAGCAATGCGGCCCACTAGAGACGATTGATGTTAGGCGAGACGATTTCGCTCCTGCCGGCTCGCCATGGCTTGAGCCGGGAAGAGCCCTGATGAGTTAGTTCGCGGCCATCGGTCATGCGCACGAGTCGAAGTTTGACGCATCGGCCAACTCACCATTTATAGGAGTTCTTGCCAACCCTGCCTAAACAATGGCAATCGGTCCCAACGAGCAGCAGCAATTCGCACGACAAAGTCCTTTTGGGAATAGTGGCATGAACCGCAGATTAATGATCAGTAATGGCGCGATATTCCTTGGCCTTGGCGCCAACATGATTGCTAGAAGGACATCCGCAGCTCCCCCAGCGCCTCCGGTCACTTCAACCCGCCCCGCGCCGATCGGCACCCAGATCGCCAACCCTGGCGCCGGCCCGCTCAGCGCCATTCTTGATTATCAGGGCACCAGCTATCGTTATGATGAATTGTCGGGTGTTGACCAGGGCGACTACATCGACCCGCGCAATCGGTTCGTCCAGGCGTGCATTCGGGTCACCCATGATCGCCTTCCCCTGACCGTCTACTTTCGCCGGGACAAAGGTGCAAGCCGTGCCGAGGTGGTGTTCGAACTCGGCCGCCTCTGGTCGAAGACACCCCCCGCCAATATGGATGCCTACCGCGTCACAATTCTGCAAGGCGATAAGATCGTATTCGCCACCGATGTGCCGCAGCACTTCTGGTCTTCACGCTGGCGCTGGCAGTCGGCGCCTCGTCCGGTGACTGTTAGGGTCTCGGACCTGATCGCCAACGGATTGCTGCCACATTACGACAACAACGTGAACCGCGGCTCGGCGCATCCGCTTCGCCAGCAAAGCTACGAGATCATGGGATTGGCAGGCATTATCCGTTCCATGGGCTCAACCGGTGAGCGCCCCGACATCGGCCCAGTGACCGAGGCCCAGGGTGAATTCATCTGCACCGGGAACAAGGGCGCATTGGAGACCTTGCTGGCACAAGGAGAATCCGCGGGAACTTGGCCCTGGCACTATCGCGATGAAAATACCGGTGCCCCGATCGACCTCATTCGCTACACGAACGCATCGGCCTATTCACCGGATACCGGCAACCCGTATCTGGCAAGAACCAATAGCGGGCTGCATCCCGACACCCCACACCAACCGGCGCTTGCCTACCTGCCCTTTCTGTTGACTGGTGATCCATACTTCCTCGAGGAGTTGCAGTATCAAGTAACCTACAACTTTGTTGAATCGCCGCCGAACTATCGGTTTCGCATGCAGCAAATTCGCGGCAATGCATGGTCCATGCGCACACTCGGTCAGGCGGCAATGGTTACCCCGGATGCCACCCCTCGTTGGCTGCAACCACGACGCTACTTCCGCGATCTGCTGAACGCTCAGCATGACTGGATCAAGAGCACGTTCGTCGACAGCACCGACACCGTTCGCACAGTGTTCCGCACAACGGAACAGACATTCCTATCCAGGCAGGACGGGCCATTCGAGCCGCACACCGTTGTCGCGCCATGGCAGGAGGAGTTTCAGGCCTTCATCTTCGGTTGGCTGGTGCAGATGGGCCATGCGGACTGGGAGCCGATATTCCGTTGGAAAATCGGCTCAACCATCGCCAGGACCGATGGCAGAAGCGGCTGGATCCGCGCCTACTGCACCCCCAACCATCAGTTGGTTCGCGAGCATCCGGACTCGCCCTGGGGAAGGTCGTGGGGCGAATCTTGGGCAATGAACCAGTCACGCCTCAACCTGCAATACGACGATCCAAATCGGCTGCCACTCGATAAGCCGGGTAAGATTACCTATCCAACCTACACGCGCGGTGCGCTGGCCATGGCCGTGCGGCTCGGCGTGACCGACGCCAAGCCATGCTTCGACTGGATCGACGGCCAGATCTCCAGCCGTCTGGGGGGGCCTTATCGGTTGGACTACAAATGGTCTGTTGCCTAGAAACCAACTAGCGAGATCTGAGCCGCAAATTGCAAATGTCCTTCCCTCCCGACAAAGGCCTCCCTGATGGACTGGCCGTGTGTCCCCTGTTCGCAAGAAGCAGGAGTTCGTATGTCTTTATGAGCGAGAAGATCGATCCCGCTGCAGTGATCGCGCCACCGCGCGGAGCGGATCGATTGCCCATATCATTTGCCCCGCCAATGAGATCACCTCAGACGTGAACGCCTACATCGCACCAGGTGTCATCGAGAAGCTCGTTGGGCTGAAGAAGTGGATCACTGAGCCGCCGCCGAATGATTGCGGATGCCGCGGCTGTCGAGGGGGCCCAAAAAGCGCAATACCCGGCAGATTGAAGCGGATGCTCACCTGCATGCTCGCATGCGCAAATGAGTTGATTGGCTCGCGTCGCAGCCACGGTCTCAACCTTGTACCTTTTTACTCATGACGCCGCCTAGGCGACCGATCCTCCTCGGCGTCGGCATAGCCTACTTAATCGGACTGCATGCTTTGATGATCTTGCTGATGCTCAAAACAGACTTTTTGGTGCGAGCTGGCAAGACGCTAGATTTGGTGCCTCCGGAGGAGTGGACCGTGCCGTTCTTACAGCGTGCACTCTCGCAAGCCAGGCAAGATGCGCTGATTCCGTCAAATTCCCTTGTGCTCCTTGGCGACAGCATCGCCGCAGAGGTCGACCCACTTCTTATTGCTACCGATGCGGTGAACTTCGGCATCGGTGGCGATACGACGCGTACGCTCGCCGCACGGTTGCCGACTCTCCGCTCGGTCACCCATGGCCGCGCAGTTGTAATCGAAGTGGGTGTGAACGACTTGAAGTATCGGCCAGTAGACGCGATCGAACGTGATTATGATGCGCTGCTTGCCCAAATCGGTGGTCGCCTGCCCATCGTGGCTCTCTCGGTGCTGCCGGTAGACGAGGCTGGGTTTGCAGCGCGGAAACGCCGATATTTACGGAACAATCTAATTAGCGAATTGAATCGCGCAATCGGTAACGCGTGCAAGCAACACGCCAACTGCCGGTTTGTCGATGCATGGTCCGCGATGCAAGACCGCTCGAACTACGGCGAAGACGGCTGGCACCTATCGTATGCTGGCGTGCACAAATTGGCTGCCATCATTGCGCGCGCGCTACAGCCACTGTGAGTCGCCGGGTGCGAGTGAGCCCGATCAGGGGGTACTCGATCCAGCGCGAGAACGCGATTCCTCCTGCAACTGCGGAGAACGCAAGGAGAGGAAAGCTCGCTGTATGGGGCAAGTGGTGATCGAGACCCAACGCTAGCCATGTCTTCCAGACAATACCAATGAACAGATACTGCGCGAGATAGATCGAGTAAGACGATTTACCCAATGTCCGAAGCAGCGACGGTATTGAAACGACAACCCGCCTCAGCGTCGCCAGCCCCAGCACGATAACGGCGGCGGGCACCCCATAGAAAATGCGAGCACTATTCGCATATCCGTCCATCCATCCCACATCCTCGGCGAGCGCTGCTGCAGCGAACATTATAACGCCGGCGGCAATTATCCGACCTGGAGACGCGAACGTACGATTGCGAGCCAAATATGCGGCCGCCATGCCAAGAAAGAACTCGATATTGTAGGAACTGTGCAGTGTAGGCGGCAACCAGCTACCCTCGTCTAGGTATCCCACGGTTCCTAGCAGAAGATAGTACGAACCAGATTGCAAAAGCAAACAGTCCGATAGTTCGGTTCAACAATAGGATACAAAAGATCAGGTAAAAAGTCACCTCATGCCGCAGGGTCCAGGCGATACCGAGAATTAGCGGCTGCGCCGATGGCAAAAGGGTCACCGACCAGAAACTTTGTGCGATGGAGGGCAGGCTGCCGTGCGCCAGGATCGACATCGCTGCGGTAAGTGCCAGCGCGACCCAATACGTGGGCATCAGCCTCGTAAAGCGGCGACTTGCATAGTGCGAGATCCGCGATGGCTGGTCGATGTCGAAATAGTGCACGTAGAGAATAATGAATCCGCTGATCACGAAAAAAAGGTCGACGCCGGCGTGACCAAACTGAAGCGATGCCATGAGGATCGGCACGCCATATATGTGGTCGAGATGGCGTGCTGAATGATACAATACAACCGCCGACGCGGCGATGCCGCGGCTCGCCTCAATGCCAAGCATTTTATCGCTAACCGGAGGCATTCGTGCGCCCATGTTCAAATGCGGTCTTATAACCGCCATTGGGGCTGCGGCAAAACCTTTTCCGAATTGGCATAAAACGGATGATCTGAAGCCGGTAAGCTGCGCCGCTGCCGGTGCGAAAGCTAGTCCGAACCGGCTGCTGCCCGCGGCTGGATCCGTCGCTACACCGTCACGTATGCCGCGCGCCAGTCTGTTCCGCAACATGCACGCGGCACGTCGGCAGGTGCTGCCGCCAGGGGCGCAGCCAGACGTGACTGTGTTCTCAAGAGAACAATGCTGGCGCCAGTTGCGTCTGTGCGATGCCGAGAAGCGTCACATCGTGCCCGGCGGCCAGATGCAGCACGGCATTGCCGCTGGCGTCCTGCGTCGCGCCCTTCAGCAGCGTGGTCAGCGCTGCGGAGCCTGGCGCGTCGCCGACAATGCTCAGACGATCGGTCGCCAGCTTGAAGCCCGCGATCAGGTCATTGCCGATATCGGTGACCGACAGATCGAAGGTCGCTGCGCCGGTTCCCGCCTGCATGAAGTCGCTGCCGGCGCCCGGCTGGAACACTGTCCGTCCGGAACCCGCATACAAATCGTCATTGCCGCCGCCGCCGATCAACGTGGTACTGCCCGAACCACCGAACAGGATGTCGATGCCGGCGCCGCCGGTGATGGTCGCCGGCGCAGAACCCTTCTCGTAGATCAGCTGGTCGGAACCGGTGCCGCTGATGCTGACCGGCATGGCGCCAACGTCGTTCCGTATGAACACCATGCTCGCCGTCAGCAGATTGCCATCGGTCAGGCGAGGAACGATGTCCTCGCTGGGCTGGGACTGATCGTAGGCGGGGCTAGCGGCGGTGGCATTGGCCAGCAACCAGCCATACGCCTGCATCGCCTTGGTCGAACCGGTCCAGGTGATCGACTCCGCCAATGCCGCTTTCGCCGACGCCTGATAGTCGGCACTCTTGAACGGCACGCCCGGTGGGTTCTTCAACAGACCCTGTGCCTGGCTCCCGGCCTCCACCTGTGCCCAGGTGGTGTAGGGCGTCAGCGTCTTGGGGTCCGCGACCTGGAGTAGGTATTGGACACCATCCGTTGCGGGAAAGCCGGCAGCGTCGTTGGTGAACAGGCCTGCCAGGAAGTTTGTTTGCCAGGCCAGCACCTGCGCGGCGCCGGGAATGCCCAGACCGGCGGCGAGGCCGAATGTCGTCGCCATGAAGTCCTGCTGCCACGGCGTGGTCGCACCCGGCACTCCTCCCCCAATGGGCGGAAACCATCCGGACACGGCACCTTCGGCCGCAGTCAGCTGCGGGATCTGCGACAGCAGGTAGCTGATGTTGTTGGCGGCGATCTGCGTGAAGTAGGCCTTCATCGGCGAACCGTCGGGGTTGGCCGCCGCGGCCTCCACGATCTCGCGCAGGCTCCACGCCTGGGCCCGCGGCGGGGCCTTGAGATCGTCGACGATGCCGGCCGACTGCTGCCGGCCGACGGGGTTCTCTGCCAGGATGTCGTACGCCGCCTGGGCATTGAGTTGATCGAGGTAGTAGCGGTCGCCGGTCGCCAGATAGGCGATGTAATCTGAATCCGGCTGATGCGACGGATCGGGGACCCAGCCCGACTGCTCCAATGTGGTCGGCGCCTGCGTTGGACCGGTGCGCGGGGTCACCCAAAGCGTGGGGTAATTCGTTGCCGTGACATAGTTGCCGGTGGTGGGGTCGTACAGATGCCACGGGATAGCGCCCGCGGCATTCGCCTGCGCCAGCATGTAGGTCTGCGCCGCACCATTCTGGCTGACCAGCCATGTTGCCACCCACCGCGGCTGCGGACCGATATCGGGGCGTCCGGCGGTCCAGGTCATGTTCTTCGTGATGTCGCCCGGACCCAATATGCCGAAATTGGCTCCGCCAAGATGGCTCGCCTCGTTGTTGATCACACTGCCGGCGACACCGAGGTTCAGATCGAAGTTCTGGATCAGCCCGGTCTTCTCCAGCGCCGCGATGTCATGCTGCACATTCACCAGCGGTGCGCCGTTGCTCCAGAACTGCTGTTGCCACGTCTGGTACTGCCACTGGGTAATGCCGTTCTGCTGCAGGACCGAAGCGCCGTTCTGCTGGATCGCGACATTGTAGCTGAGCGACGTGGTCTGATTGCCCAGGCTCGCCTGCATGGCGATGTCGTTGTTGAATTGCACATCGGTGCTGGTCGTGCCGTCGGCATAGCGCGTGACGTCGAACACCAGGCGCAGCGGCGTGCCGGGTAGCGTGGTTTGAAATTCGACCTGCGTGGCCTGCGGTCCTTGCAGCCAGTACGACACCTTGCCGCTCGCCAGCGCCTGCTTCAGCAGCGCACCGAGATTGAACGATTGATCGGCGATCTTGACGCTGCTCGAGCCGGAATGTTCGGTGATGCCGGAAAGCGTCACCGTCACATTGTAATTGGCCGGATTGGTCAGTGCGGCAATGTCGACCGGTGGCGCGGCACTTGCTGTGCCAAGCGCCAGCATCACCGCGGTGCTGCTGTTCGCGGCAAGCGCCGGCTGCTGCAGCGTGAGCACCGCGGTGCGGACCGAGCCATCCGCATACCGCGTCTTGACATCCATCTGCACCGGAACCGTCACGCCGCCGATCATGGCGACCAAGCCCTTGCCCGACGGCACCTGACGGGCTGCGAACTGTTGTCCGAAGGTGATTTCCCGGGCTGCCAAAGTGCTCGTTTGACCGTTCTGCAATTGCAGACCGACCACATCGCCCGGCGCAGAAGGCTGCGGGATGGCAGGCCCGGTAACGACACCCTTGGTTGGCGGCGGCGGCGGCGGGGGCGGCGGTGGAGGTGGAGGTGGAGGCGGCGGTGGGGGCGGGGGTGGAGGAGCAGGAGGTGGAGTGTGCTGCGGTGGCGGAGCAGGAGGCGGAGCCGCCATATTTGACGGCGCTCCCGGTTGAAGTGACGACGACGAAGATTGGGAGAGCGTCGTAGAATTTGAGGCCAATGTATGAGCGGGTGAGCTAATGCTGCTAACAGAGACGGATGACGGAAGTCTGACGCCGATCGCTAGATCAGAAAAACTGAATTGAGAAAGAGTAATGTCGGCCCCCTGCCAGGGATCGACATTAAACGCAGATGACTTCAAGAACGCCCCGACCTTGGCATCCGCCATGACACAATCCCATTTCAAAATGAATTTATACGGTATGCGTCGCTACTGCTCTGTACGACGGCAGGTTGGTTGCAACACTATTGCAGGGCTTTAAGCATTCAACGTCGAGTTCGTCGAGTTCGAATTCTCGCGGAAATCACCCGCTTTTGTCGGATTTTCCCCAATTACCTGACGATTTACACGGCTGCTGCGCGGTTGTCTATAATTAGGGAGGATGCAAGCCTATGAATACGGTTACAATGCAACCTATGGTCTCGTTGGCGATACTCGCCCCGCCGTAAGCGGGAAGCGCGGTATTCATGTGCGCCTAAACCTCAAAATCGCAATCCGAGATCTCTATCATCCCGGCGGTTAGAAAACAGTTGACACTTCAAACATCACACCAAGCGCGCGAACTCAGTGTCTAGATAATCGAGATGAGTACCGTGTTGCGATCATCCTTTGTGGAACACCGTGGAGTGTCATCACAAAGCGCATCGCTATAGCGAATGCGGCGTGAACCCGAATTGTTGGCTGCGACCACACGCCAGGTGCTGCAAACAAATCGCTCAATCCGATTCGGCGTTTATCCACTGATCCTTAGTCGGGTGCATGCTTGCTCGCGACAGATAATGCCGCGCTGTCAGTGCTTTGCTCAAACGCAAACGTGGAGTTCGACACAAGACTGATCTCAGACTTGATCGTAGTCGACAACCAAGCGCTCGGTTGTCGGGTGTGATTGACATGTGAGAACATAGCCAGCATCTGTCTCCCAAGGCTCGAGCGAGTAGTTGACGGTCATCTCAACACTACCTTCGAGCACACGTGCCCGGCAGGGTACAGCACATACCGCCTCTGCATGAGTACGGCAGGCTTTGACCTGCGCGCACTGCCGCATCGATAATGGATTCACCTTCCGCGACCGGAATCTCGAAGCGAACGCCTTCGCTGATCACTGTTGCAATTGCCCTGGGTTTTGCCGCAGCGGGTACGCTAATGGGATGCGGTCGCCCGCCGATACCTGGCGTGAATCGCTCAACGTGCACACGATCTCGATGCAGGCCCAAATCCAACAACGTCTTTTCCAGACCTTCGATCATCGGCTGCGGCCCGCAGACGAAAGCATGATCGATTTTCGCAACGGGCACGACTGCGCGTAGCAGGAGGGCAACTTTCGGCGCGTCGAGGTGGCCGTTCAAGATCGTCAACTCTTGCTGCTCACGCGACAACACGTGAAACACCGACAGGCGCGACAAATAACGGTCCTTTAGATCTTGCAGTTCATCGCGGAAGATAATGTCGGCTGTGCTGCGGTTGCCGTAAAAGAGAAAAAACTGTCCAGATTCATGCCGCAGTGCAGACTTGAGAATCGACATCACCGGCGTGATGCCGGAGCCGGCGGCAAAGGCCACCAGGTTGCGCATTGAACCAGGCTCGATTGGCACACCGAAACGCCCGCTCGGCGTCATCACCGCTAGCTTGTGGCCGACATGCACATTGTCGGCAACCCAATTTGAAAATGCACCCCCAGCGACGCGCTTGATGACGACGCGCAATTCGCTCTCATCAAGGCCCGAGCAGATCGAATAGGAACGGCGGACGTCCTCGCCGTCGATCGCCGCACGCAACGTGAGATAACGACCCGGCGTGTAGCGGTAAGCGGTTCGCATCCGATCCGGCACCGCAAACGCGAGCGATACGGCCTCCGCGGTTTCCTGCCGCTTGTCCGCGACAGTGAGAGTATGGAAGCGCGGCGCCATATCGGCGTCTTGCGCGATCTGGACGCGGCGCACAAGTCTTGGGCATGCGGCAGGCAATGCATCGGCTGACGATAGCGACCCGCGGCCCGGGGTTGGTGGCAATCACCGAGCCGTTCTGCGACTGGTTGGCGCGGCAGGACGTCACGACAGGGCTGCTGACAATCTGGTGCAGACACACCTCGGCGTCGCTGCTGGTGCAGGAAAACGCGGACCCCGATGTGCGGGCCGACCTTGCGACGTTCTTTGGCCGGCTGGTGCCGGAAGGTGCAGGCTACCGGCACGCGGATGAGGGGCCAGACGACATGCCGGCACACATCAAAGCCGCGATGATGCCGACGCAGCTATCCATTCCGGTGGACGGCGGAACGCCGGTGCTCGGTACCTGGCAGGGCATCTATCTGTTCGAACACCGCTCCACACCGCATCGGCGCGAATTGGTGCTGCACCTGCTCGGAACCTGAACGGCTTGGGCAAGCCTTCGAGCGGACGATAACCACGTGACAAGGGCACCCGCGCGCGCGAATATCGCGGGATGAACATTTTGGCGCCGCCGAAAGCCCGGCTCAGCATCGAAGTGGTACACGATCTGGTCTGCCCGTGGTGCTTCCTGGGCGTGCGGCGGCTGATGCGCACGTTGCGGCGGCGGCCCGACCTGCTGTTCGACCTGTCGTGGCGGCCGTTCCTGCTCAATCCGGACATGCCGCGGTCGGGCATGCCGCGTCCGGACTATGTGCTTCGCAAATTCGGTGGAGAGGACAGGGCGCGACGGTTGTATGCATCGATCGCCGAGATCGGCCGCGCCGAGGGCATCCTGTTCCGCTTCGATCGCATCCGCCGCACTCCCTCCAGCGTGGAGGCGCATCGTCTGGTGCGCTTCGCCGGGCGCTTCGGCCGCGCCGATGCCATGGTCGAAGCGCTGTTTTCGGCGCACTTCACCGACGGGCTGGATATCAGCGACCACTCGCTGCTGCTGGCGATCGCCGCTGCGTGCGGACTGGACAGTGCGTCAGCGCGACGCTTCCTTGCGAGCGACGATGAGGCAGATGCGGTGCACGCCGATAATCTCCGGGCACATCGGCTGGGGATCAACGGTGTACCATGCTTTGTCATCTCCGGGCGTCATGCGATTGCCGGCGCGCAGGAGCCGGAAGTGATCGAACGACTGCTCGACGTCGCGGCAGTGGAAGCAACGGAACTCTGATCAGGTCTCCGGGCCGCGGATAAAGCACATGATGCCGATACCCGGCGCGTAGCAGACGACGGCGCGGCCGGTCGGATTATCGGTACCCTCAAGGACCTTTTCGGGCGGGATGGGACGCCATTCGCCTTCGACCAATGCCTCATAGTGGCTGCCGGTGACACGGAAGTCGGTCTGGCGACAGTCAGCGACCGAGCAACAGGATATGCCGGTTCCCGGCTGCTTCAGGCCTTGGAACCATGGCGCAAGCGACATATCGGCATTGGGTGGTGGACGTGCCGTCGCGGGGTTGACGCTGAATGACACAGCGCAGCCGACAGCGGATAAAGTCAGGGCGCGCTGCATGCGACGACCTCACAGTTATGTCGACCGCTGAAGGTGGTTCGGCGATTCACTAAACAAAGATTACGACACGGGATCGTGACGGATGTTAACGCGCCGGCGGTCGAACCTGCGGCCTTCCGGCGTCGTGCGCCGAGCCTAAGCTGCTTTGGCCTGGCTGGCGATGCGTTCGAGATTGCCGAGCGTGTCGCGCGCGAAGCTGAGGCGCGTGGCAACGTCCATTTCACGCGAGATTGCCAGCTTATGGTCCGGACGCAACCGTACCAGGCCGCCTTTAGCGGCAAGCCATGCAACAAGACCAGCTGGATTGGAGAATGCATTGCCACGGAAGCTGAGCACCATTCCTTTAGGCCCGGCCTCGAGCTTTTCCACACCGGCTTCGCGGCAGGCGCGCTTTAATGCAACGACTTGCAGCAGGTTCTCCACCTCATGCGGTAGCGGCCCGAAGCGATCGACCAGTTCGGCGGCCATTGCCTCGGTTTCCGCATCCGACGCCAGCGCACCGATGCGGCGATACAAACCAAGGCGCACCGGCAGATCGCGCACATAATTGTCCGGAATCAACACAGGCAAGCCAAGACTGATGTTCGGCGTCCAATCGCGCTCCTGATGGCTTCTGCGGCCGTCGCCGGCGCGCAGATCGGCGACAGCGTCTTCCAGCATCTGCTGATACAACTCGATACCGACTTCGCGGATGTGACCGGACTGTTCGTCGCCGAGCAGGTTGCCTGCGCCGCGAATGTCGAGATCGTGGCTGGCCAGCGTGAACCCGGCGCCGAGTGCGTCGAGCGTCTGCATCACGGTGAGTTGCTTTTCCGCCGCGGCGGAGAGACGCATATTGGGCGGCCAGGTCAGATAGGCGTAGCCGCGCTGCTTGCCGCGGCCAACGCGGCCGCGCAATTGATAGAGCTGACCGAGGCCGAACATGTCGGCGCGATGGATCACCAGTGTGTTCACCGCCGGCATGTCGAGGCCGCTTTCGACGATGTTGGTGGAAAGCAGGATGTCGTAGCGGCCGTCACTGAACTCGGTCATGACGCGTTCGAGTTCCGTCGGCGACAGGCGGCCATGCGCCTGCGCCGTGCGCGCTTCCGGCACAATCTCAGTGAGGCGTTCTGCCATGCGCGGCAGGTCCTCGATGCGCGGCACGACACAGAAAACCTGGCCGCCACGGAAACGCTCGCGTTGCAGCGCTTCGCGGATCACCACCGCATCGAACGGCATGATGAAGGTGCGCACCGCGAGCCGATCGACCGGCGGTGTTGCGATCAGGCTCATCTCGCGCACCCCGGTCAATGCGAGCTGCAACGTGCGCGGTATCGGCGTCGCGGTCAGCGTCAGCACGTGCACATCGGCCTTGAGCTGCTTGAGCCGTTCCTTGTGCGCGACGCCGAAATGCTGCTCCTCATCGACCACCAGCAGACCCAAATCGGCGAATTCGAGCGATTTAGAGAGCAATGCGTGGGTGCCGATAACGATATTCACAGAACCGTCGGCAATACCGCGGCGGGCTTCATTGGCTTCCTTGGCATTCACCATGCGCGACAGTTGCGCGACCTTTATCGGCAGACCGGCGAAGCGTTCCGAGAAGGTGCGGAAATGCTGGCGCGACAGCAGCGTGGTCGGTACTACAACGGCGACCTGAGCGCCTGACATCGCGGCGATGAAAGCGGCACGCAGGGCGACCTCGGTCTTGCCGAAACCGACATCGCCGCAGATCAGCCGATCCATCGGACGCCCGGACGCCAGGTCTTCCAGCACATCGGCGATGGCGCGCGACTGATCCTCGGTCTCGGCAAACGGGAAGCGGGCGCAGAACTCATCCCAGGTGCCTTCGCCGGGCGCCATGATCGAGGCATCGCGTATCTTGCGCGCGGCGGCGATGCGAATGAGTTCGCCAGCCATATCCCGGATGCGCTGCTTCATGCGCGACTTGCGGGTCTGCCAACCGACGCCGCCGAGCTTGTCGAGCGCGACGCCCTGGGTCTCGCTGCCGAAGCGCGACAGCACTTCGATGTTCTCAACCGGGAGGTACAGCTTTTCGCTGCCGTCGTAGATCAGGCGCAGGCAGTCGTGCGGTGCGCCGGTGACACGCAGCGTTTCCAATCCGTCGTAGCGGCCGATGCCGTATTCCTGATGCACGACAAGATCGCCCTCGGCGATCTCAGTTGCTTCGGCAATAAACTGATCGGCGCGCTTGCGCCGGCGCGGCGGACGGCTGATGCGTTCGCCGAGCAGGTCCTGCTCGCCGACAAGCGCAATGCCATCGGCGACGAAGCCGCGCTCGACACCGAGAGTGGCCAGCGAAAGCGAGCCTGGCGGGCGGCGACGGATCGACGCCCAGCCGTTCTCCTGGGTGACGTCCTTGTAGCCGTGCTCGCGCAGCAGGTTGGCAAGGCGCTCGCGCGAGCCACGGGTCCAGGCGGCGATGACGATGCGCCGCTTTTCGTTGCTCCAGCGTTCGGACTGGGCACGCAACTGGTCGAACACGTTGATGCCGGGCCCGCCGCCGCTTTGGAAGAACACCGGACCTGGGCGGCCGCCACCATCGACGCCGACCGCACCGTCCGGCATGGCGAAGGGTGAGAATGCGAATTGCGGGCCGCCGGCCAGCATCTCGGTCCAGCCGTCGCGGTCCAGGTACAGCTGATCGGGCGGCAGCGGACGATACGGTACCTCGCCGTCGCGCGGCACCATGCGGCGCGCGGCGAAATGGTCGGCAATCATTTCCAGGCGAGCAGCGAGCACCTCGTCGGCCTGATGATCGAAGCTGACCGAAGCGGCGGGCAGATAGTCGAGCAGGGTCTCCATGCGCTCGTGGAACAGCGGCACCCAGTGTTCCATGCCCGGATGGCGGCGGCCTTCCGAGATCGAAAGGTAAATTGGATCGCTGGCGGCGGGCTGGCCAAAAATGTCGCGCCAGGCCGAGCGAAAGCGGCTGATCGCCGCTTGATCGAGCGGGACTTCGGAGACCGGACGCAAGGTGAGGCGCTGCCGGCTATCGGCGCTGCGCTGACTGGCGGGATCGAAGATGCGGATCGACTCGATGGTGTCGCCGAACAGGTCGAGCCGGACCGGTTCTGCTTCGCCGGCAGGGAAAATATCCACAATGCCACCGCGCATGGCGTATTCGCCGGGCTCCATCACGGTGCCGGCCCGGCCATAGCCGGTGGCTTCCAGGAACCGGGCAAGCTGCTCCGGCTGGACGGTGCCGTTGACCTTTAGCTCCAGACTGGCATCGGCGAAGGCGGCACGCGGCGGAACGCGCTGCACCAGCGCGTTGACCGTGGTCAACACGATGCGCGGGCCGGTGGGCTTTTCCAGCAGCCGCGCCAGCGTGGCGATGCGTTCCGAGACCAATGCCGGGTTGGGTGAGACGCGGTCGTACGGCAGGCAGTCCCAGGCCGGAAACCGTAGGATCTCGGCTTCCGGCGCGACAAAGCCGAGCGCCTCGGCCAACCGCGCCATACGCGCATCGTCACGCGTGACGTGAAGCACGGGGCAAGCGAACTCCCCGCGGCGGCGCGCGAGGAGGAAGGCATCCCAGCCTTCCGGCGCGCCAAATACCGGGGTCACAGTCACTGCCGCGCTCCCGGGTCGCCGGACTTGCCGGCATGGCCGAGCGCCGCAGCGTCGCGCACCCGCTGCAGCATGGGCGTGGCCACCTCATCGGGAATCGGTAAGCGGCCGGTCAGCCAGTCCCCGAGCTCGTTCTCAGGCAGATCGAGCAGCGCTTCGACCGCTGTTAGCTCCAACTCGCTGAACTCCGCCAGATGTCGTTGCACGAAACCACCCAGCAGGATGTCGTTCTCGTACGTCCCGCGATGAGTGGCGCGATACAGCAGGCGGCGGCGCCTCACGTCGAAGGAGGCAAGTTCTGGTTCGGTCATCGGCCCGGTGTCATATAGCCGCGGTACAAGCCCATGTCAGCCCGTGGAACATGATCCTCTCACACCGCTGTTCTCGCCGCTGACGACGCTAAAAGGCGTTGGTCCGAGCGTCGGCGCGCTGATGGCCAAGGTCGCGCGCGGCGAGCGGGTGATCGATCTGATCTTCCATTTGCCCGAATCATATCTGGATCGGCGGCAGCGGCCGACAATAGCCCGGTCGCAGCCGGGGCAGATCGTGACCCTGGCAGTGGATGTGGTGCGGATCGAGCCGCCGGCCAACGCGCGCCAGCCGTGGAAGGTAGTGGTCAGTGACGCCACCGGCTCCGCTGAACTGGTCTTTTTCCGGTTCAATCGTGAGCGGCAGATGCCGGTAGGGGCGAAACTGCTGGTGTCCGGCAAGCTGGAGGTGTTCGGCGGACGGCGGACGATGTCACATCCCGAGCATGTGGTGCCGGCGGAACAGCCGGAGCGGATGCCGATGATCGAGCCGGTATGGCCGCTGACGGCCGGGCTCTGGCCGCGCCAGGTGGCGAGCGCGATGGCGCAGGCATTGCAGCGGCTGCCCAGCCTGCCGGAGTGGCATGACGCCGCACTCTTGCGACGGGGGAAGTGGCCAGGCTTCATCGAGGCGCTGCGTGCGATACAGCAGCCGGCTGAAATGCCGGCATCGGTGCACCGGCAGCGGCTGGCGTATGATGAACTGCTGGCGGACCAGGTGGCGCTCGCGGTAGTGCGCGGGCGGCTGCGCGCGCGGCCAGGGCGCTGCCATGTCGGCGATGGCAGCTTGCGCGCCAAGGCGCTGACGCGGTTCGGCTACACGCCAACCGCGTCGCAGCGAACGGCGCTTGACGAGATCGACGCCGACATGGCGTCGGAGCGGCGCATGTTGCGGCTGCTGCAAGGCGATGTCGGCTCAGGAAAGACTTTGGTGGCGCTGCTGGCGATGCTGCGCGCGGTGGAAGCCGGCACGCAGGCCGCAATGATGGCGCCGACCGAGGTACTGGCGAAGCAGCATCATCGCACGCTGTCTCGGCTATCGCCGGAGCCAGTGGCGCTGCTGACTGGCGGTGTGAAAGGGCGTGCGCGCTCGGCACTGCTGCGCCAATTGCAGGACGGCTCGGTGCGTATGGTGGTGGGCACGCATGCGCTGTTCCAGGAGGCAGTGGAATATCACGACCTGGCGCTGGCGGTGATCGATGAACAGCACCGGTTCGGCGTGGACCAGCGATTGCTGCTCGGCGGCAAGGGCGCATTGACCGACGTGCTGGTGATGACCGCGACGCCGATACCGCGCACGTTGCTGCTGACGCAGTGGGGCGAGATGGATGTCTCGCGGCTGACCGAGAAGCCGCCGGGACGTGGCAGTGTGCGCACGTCGCTACATTCGCTGGGAACGCTGGAGGAACTGACCGACGCCGTGGCGCGCAAGCTGGACGAAGGCGCGCAAGCCTATTGGATCTGCCCGTTGGTGTCGGAAAGCGAGGTGGTCGACCTCGCGGCGGCAGAGGCACGGTTCGCCGCATTGCGTGCACGGTTCGGCGAGACGGTCGGACTGGCGCACGGGCAGCAGGACGCCGCGGTACGCGACGCGACGCTGGCAGCGTTCGCGCGTGGCGATTGCCGGCTGCTGGTGGCGACGACGGTGGTGGAAGTGGGTGTCGATGTGCCCGCGGCATCGGTGATGGTGATCGAGCATGCGGAACGCTTCGGGTTGGCGCAGTTGCACCAGTTGCGCGGGCGCGTCGGGCGCGGCGCGGCCGCGAGTTTTTGCCTCCTGCTGCATGAGGAATGGGTGAATGATGCGGCGAAACGCCGGCTAATGTTGCTGCGCGATACCGAAGATGGGTTCGTCATCGCGGACGAGGATTTCCGCCTGCGCGGCGGTGGCGATTTGTTGGGAACGAAGCAATCCGGGATGCCGGGATTCCGACTGGCGGATCCGATCGAGCACGAGGGATTGCTGCATATGGCGAGCCGCGACGCAGCGGTGCTGCTGGGGCGCGATCCGAAGCTGACCACCGAGCGAGGGCGTGCGGTGCGCGTGCTGCTACGGGTGTTCGAGAAGGCAGCCGCGATGCGGACGCTGGCGGCGGGGTAATTGGTTATCCGCGGAGTTGCATGGCCGGCACAAGGCCGGCCATGCCGAAAGAGAGCTGCAGACGACTTAGTTCTTGTAGTCGGGCTGCTCGCGATCGAGCTGCCGCTTCAACGCATCGAAGTGCCAATCACACGGCGGACGGCCGCCGTAGTTCTCGCTCTTCTTGTAGGCATCGATTGTCGCATCGATCACGTCCTGCGGCAGGACCCGCAACGGCTGACCGGTCTGCATCGCAAGAATCTGCACCTGCGCGGCGCGCTCGGTGTAGTACAGGAAGTCGTACGCCTCCGCGACCGTCGTGCCGAACGTGGCGACGCCGTGGTTGGCCATCATCAGCACCTTTTTGTTGCCGACAACGCCAGCGAGGCGCTCTCCTTCCGTCGGATCGAACGCCGGACCCGCGTAGTGGTCGTCGTACGCCGTCACCATCATGATGCCGACTTCGGTCTGGCCGATCGGCAGAATGCGCTGATCCTTCAGCCGAGCGAGCGCACTGCCGTACGGCATGTGGGTGTGGAACACCGCCGCGGCCTCTGGCACCAGGCGATGGATGGGTGCGTGGATGCAGTAGCAGGACCGCTCGATCAAGCCATCACCGGATAGCAGCGCGCCATCGTAGCCGACCTCCATCAGGCAGCTCGCGGTGACCTCGGACCAATGCAGCCCAAACGGGATCTGATAGTAACGGTCGTTACGACCGGGCACGCGCAGCGTCAGGTGGTTGAAAATGCCCTCGTGGAAGCCGTGGACCACCGAAATGCGGTGCGCGGCTGCAAGATCGACCCGGGCCTGCCACTGCGCGTCGGCGAGTGCGAGGTCGTTGGTTTCCAGCGATTCGAGCGGCATCAGGGGCATCCTCATTGTTGCTGGGCACGTATGTTCTACCGCAGCGCAGCACTGGTCAATCCACGTATCTACGGGTTTGGGCCGGCGCGGCGTGCGGCCTGGACCGGTTGCCACAAGGTTAAGCCTTCTCCACCTGCCGCGCCGCTGCTTGCAAAGGCGGCCAATTACGCTATTCCCGCCGCCCAACAGGAGACGGTGGGGAGGCGCTGCGTGGCCGCCGAGGGCGAACCTGTACTGATCGAGATCACCGGGCTGACCAAACGGTTCGGCAGCTTCACCGCGGTCGATGGCGTGAGCTTCAACGTGTCGCGCGGCGAGGTGTTGGGTTTCCTCGGACCCAACGGCGCGGGCAAATCGACCACGATGCGCATGTTGGCCGGGTTCATGTTCCCCACCGAGGGCAGCGCAAAAATCTGCGGGCACGATGTGCAGAGCAATGGTGTGGCGGCACGGCGGATGCTGGGCTTCCTGCCGGAAGGTGCCCCGACCTACCCGGAAATGACGGTAAGCGGCTTTCTGGAGTTCTGCGCCAAGGTGCGCGGGTTCTCCGGCACGGACCTGAAGCACCGGGTCGAGCACGCGGTCGAGCTGACGCGGCTGAATGGCGTGCTGCTGCAGCCGGTGGAAACCCTGTCCAAAGGGTTCAAGCGCCGGGTCGGTCTGGCGCAGGCGCTGTTGCACGATCCCCCGGTGCTGGTGCTGGACGAGCCGACCGATGGGCTCGATCCAATCCAGAAGCACGAGGTGCGTGCGCTGATCGCGCAGATGGCGCCGCACAAGGCGATTGTGATCTCCACCCACATTCTCGAGGAGGTCGACGCGGTGTGCTCGCGCGCGATCATCATCGCCGCTGGCCGCGTGGTGGCGGACGCCACGCCAGCCGAGCTTCAGGGTCAGCATCCATCGGGCAAGCTGGATGACGTGTTCCGGCAGTTGACGATGGAGGCGACGTGAGGAACGTGTTCATCATCGCCCGGCGGGAGCTCGGGGGATACTTCGCGACGCCGGTGGCCTCAGTGTTCATCGTCATCTTCCTGGTGCTGCAGGGCGCACTGACGTTCAATCTCGGCGGGTTCTTCGATCGCGGACAGGCGGACCTCAATCCGTTCTTTACCTTCATTCCCTGGGTGTTCCTGCTGCTCGTGCCGGCGATCACCATGCGGCTCTGGGCAGAGGAGCGCCGGCTCGGCACGATCGAACTGTTGCTGACGTTGCCGATCACCCAGACCCAGGCGGTGCTGGGAAAGTTCCTGGCGGCGTGGCTGTTCTGTGCGATCGCACTGGCACTGACATTCCCGTTCGTCATCACCGTCAACATCCTGGGCAACCCGGATAACGGGGTTATCGCGTCGGGCTATGTCGGGTCCTTGCTGGTGGCAGGCGCATTTCTCTCGGTTGGTTCGGCGCTGTCGGCACTGACCAAGAACCAGGTGATCGCTTTCGTGCTCGCGGTCGCGGTGTGCTTCGTGTTCGCCGTCGCATCCTATCCGGTGGTCAACGACTTCTTGTCACGCAACACACCTGCGTTGGCCGAGATCGCCCGCCGCGTTGCGGTAATCGACCGGTTCCAGGACTTCACGCGCGGCGTGGTCAGCTTGCGCGACCTGATTTTCTTCGCGACGTTCATGGGGTTCTGGCTATTCCTGAACGCGGTGATCGTCGACCAGCGGAAAGCGGACTGACGCCATGCGACGCCGTCTCTGGTCCTCTATCATCGGCGTGCTCGCGGTTGCCGCCATCGTCATCGGCATCAACATGTTCGCCGACTCCCGGCTGGCCAACCTGCACGTCGACTTGACGAAGAATCACATCTACACGCTGTCGAAGGGCACGCGGCAGATCCTGACCGAGCTCAAGGAGCCGGTAACGCTGCGATTGTTCTACTCGCGCGCGCTGGGCAGCTCTGTTCCGGTCTATGGCGCCTACGCGGATCGTGTACGCGAGCTGCTGAGCGAGTATGCCGCGGTGGCTCACGGCAAGATCAAGCTGGAATTCTACGATCCCGAGCCGTTCAGCGACACCGAGGACCGCGCTCTGTCGGTACGGGCTGCAAGGCGTGCCGGTGGATCAGGGCGGCACGCAGGTTTATTTCGGCCTGGCGGGCAGCAATCTGGAAGACGATGAACGCACCGTCGCTTTCTTCCAGCCAGAGCGCGAGCGCTTCCTGGAATATGACCTGACCAAGCTGGTTTATGACCTGTCCAACCCGAAGCGGCCCGTCGTCGGAGTGATGTCGTCGCTGCCGCTGGATGGCGATCCACGCATGATGATGATGGCGATGCGCACTGGGCAGGCCCCGACCGGCGGGCAGCCTTATGCATCGACCATGCTGCTGCGGCAGACCAATCAGGTGAAGACCGTGCCGCTGGATGCACAGATGATCGATCCGGACATCCAGGTGCTGTTGGTCGCCGAGGCGCAGAACCTGTCCGATGCGACGCTGTATGCGATCGACCAGTTCGTCATGCGCGGCGGGCGGCTGATGGTTATGGTCGATCCGTGGAGCGAGACGATGGCGGCGACGCCGTCGCCAGACGGCATGCCCCCGGCAGACACCAGTTCCAACCTGAAGAAGCTGTTCGATGCGTGGGGCATCGAGTTCGATCCGGCCAAGGTGGTGGGCGACCTGACCGGTGCGTGGCGGGTGCGTGCCAATCCGGACGAACGGGTGCAGGCGGTGAATTACGTCGCCTGGTTCAACATCCGCGACGGCGTCAATCACGACGATCCGGCAACCGCCGATTTGCAGCAGGTGACGGTGGCCTCGACCGGGTATCTGCAGAAGGCGCCGAACGCGTCGATCGATTTCACGCCATTGCTGACCAGCAGCAAAAGCAGCGGCCTGCTTGCCGTCGATCAGGTGAAGACGCCGGATCCGACGAAGATCCTCGCAGGCTTCAAGCCTGAGGGTGGGCCGCGGGTGATCGCCGCGCGCATCCGTGGCGTGCTGAAGTCGGCGTTCACCGAACCGCCACCTCTGGTGAAGGATCAGAAGCGGCCGGAGAACTTCCCTGCCTACAAGGCGCAGACCGACGGGCCAGCGAACCTTGTGGTGGTGGCTGATAGCGACGTGCTGGCCGACCGGTTCTGGGTGCGGGTCAGCGATTTCTTCGGCCAGAAGACGGCAATGCCGTTCAGCGACAATGGTCCTTTCGTCGCCAATCTCGTCGGCACGCTGGCCGGCGGCGACGCGTTGATCGGCCTGCGCTCGCGCGGCGACAGCAGCCATCCGTTCATCCTGGTGAACCAGATGCAGGCCGAAGCGGAAGCGAAGTTCCGGCAGACCGAGAAGGTGTTGCAGAAGCATCTGGATGACACCGAGGCGCAGCTTCGCACGCTGCGTCAGGGTCCGGGCGCGGGTAACCAGGCCGGCGAGCAAGCAGTGATCACGCCGGAGCAGCGCACGGCAATCGATGCCGCACGCAAGGACGTCGTGGATACGCGGCAGAAATTGCGGGCGGTGCAGCTCGAGCTCAACCGAGACATCTCGCACCTGGAGAACGAACTGCGCGTGTTCAACATCGTGCTGGTGCCGCTGCTACTGGCGATCGCCGCGATCGTGCTGGGACTGATGCGCAGCCGCCGCCGCGCCAGGGCACGAGCATGAAGACGCGCACGCTTGCGATCCTGATCGCACTCGGCGTGATCGCCATTGGCGGCGGCTGGTATTTCGGCGCCGCGGAGCAGCCAGGCGAGCAGCGGGCTTACAATGACGGCAGGCTGATGTTCCCCGATCTGGCGCCTCGGTTGCAGGACGCGGGGCGGATCGAGATCGTTCACCAGGGCAAGACCACAGCGATCGTGAAGCATGGCGATACCTGGGGACTGGTGGATCGCGGCGGCTATGTGGTGCAGGCCGGCAAGCTGCGCGGCATGCTGACGGCTCTGACCGAGTTGCGTCTGCTGGAACCGCGCACCACCGAACCTTCGGAATTCACCCGGTTAGGGCTGGAAGATCCGAACGACAAAGGCGGCAATTCGAACTTGCTGAGTGTGTCGGATGCAGCGGGCAAGTCGATTGTCGCGGTGATTGTCGGGCATCGCCGCGTGCGCGTGCAGGGCAATGTGCCGGAGCAGGTTTATGTGCGGCTGCCCGACAGCAATCAGACCTGGCTGGCCGAAGGGAGCCTGCAGGTGGACGCCGATCCGCAGCTCTGGCTCGATCGCGACATCATGAACATCGACCACTCGCGCATCGCCAGCATCGCGGTGACGAACGGTGATGCCAAACTGAATCTGGTGCGCGACGGGCAGAAACTGACGATGAAAGAGCCGGCGGACCATCCGCCGTTGGATGATTACAAGTTGGACGATGTGGACCGTGGCCTGGAACTGCTGACCTTCCAGGACGTCCAGACCGACAAGGACGCCGTCAGCGATAAGGTTGGCGAATCGGTCTATACCCGGGATGACGGGCTCGCAGTGACGGCAACGGTGTTCAAGGGCGGCAAGGATATCTGGGTGCGGTTTGCGGCGGCAGGCTCCGGCCAGAGCAAGGCGGAGGCTGATAAGCTGAACGCCAAGCTTGCGGGCTGGACATTCCAGTTGGGCGAATGGAAGCAGAAGGCGCTGGTGCCGACACTGGATGATCTGAAGGCACCACCGCCCGAGAAGCCGCCCGCCAATGCCGATGCACCAGCAGCGAGCACGAGCGAACCCGCAAAACCATGAGTGACCGCGAATATCCAGCCCGGCCCATCGTCGGCATCGGGATCGTGGTGATCAAGGACAACACGGTGCTGCTGGTACGGCGTGGCAAGCCGCCGAATATCGGCGCCTGGACCTTGCCGGGTGGTGCGCAAGAAGTGGGCGAGACGGTCGAGCAAGCGGCGCGTCGGGAGTTGCTGGAGGAGACCGGACTGGAAGCCGGCGAACTGCATTTCGCCGCCACGGTTGACAACATCCGCCGCGATGAAAACGGGCGCATCCGGTTCCATTATACCATCATCGATTTCGCCACTCAGTGGATCAGCGGTGAAGCGGTGGCGGCAACAGACGTGACCGAGGCAGTGTGGGCGCCGCTGGATGGGTTGGATAAATTCGACCTGTGGAGCGAGGCGCATCGTGTGATCGCCATTGCGCGAAGGTTGGTAGGCTAGGCGCCCCCTCTCGACCGTAAGATAGTCCCGCCTGAAACGGCTCGGGTTTTGCCCCCTTGTTGATCTGCCGGGCCTGATTGCCGAAGATGTCCGCAAAGACGGGCTGTGGCAATCAAGACCCGGAGGGAGACATGAACGTCACGCACGGATTGCGGCGTGCCTTGCAGATCAATGCTGGCGGTATCGCCATGCGGTTCGGCGAGCGCCAGCGGACCTGGTCCGAGGTGGGCAACCGCGTGGCGCGTTTTGCCGGCGCATTGCGGGATATGGGCGTGGGCGCTGGCGACCGGGTGGCGGTGCTGATGCTGAACCAGGACCGATATCTGGAACTTTACCTAGCGGTCGCATGGGCCGGCGCGGTGATCGTTCCGGTCAACACACGCTGGAGCCCGGCCGAGATCGAGGATTCGCTGCGCGACTGCCGGCCATCGGTGTTGGTGGTGGACGCCGCATTCGCGAAGATCGGCATGACGCTGGCGCCCAATATCAGCCCTCTGCGGCTGGTGTTTGCCGATGAAGAGGGGGCGCCGGACGGCGCGGCCGACTACGAAGCATTGATCGCCAGCACAATGCCAATCGCCGACGCGATGCGCTCAGCAGACGACCTGGCAGGCATCTTCTATACCGGTGGCACGACAGGGCGCTCCAAGGGTGTGATGCTGAGCCATGGCAACCTGATGGCAGATGCGTTCAACGTGCTCGCCGAAGGGCTGTTCCCGTTCAACTCAGTGTACCTGCATGCGGCACCGATGTTTCATCTGGCGAACGGCGCGGCGATGTATGCACTGATGCTGAGCGGCGGCAGCAACGTCATCATCCCCTCTTTCAGTCCGCCTGCAGTGATGCATGCAATCGAACATTACAAGGTGAACGAAATCCTGTTGGTGCCAACGATGATTCAAATGCTGGTGGATCATCCGGCTATCGGCACCTGCGACCTGTCATCGTTGCGGCGCATCGCATTCGGTGCGTCGCCGATGAGCGAGGCGCTGCTCGATCGTGCCATGGCCGCATTGCCGCACACGCAGTTCGTGCAGGCGTACGGCATGACCGAACTCTCGCCGGTTGCGACGGTGCTGCATCATCGCGAACAGATTGGCGAAGGACGACGGCTAGGGCGTCATCGCGCCGGCGGTCGCGCGACGTTTGGCGTGCACATCCGTATTGTCGATGCCGAGGATAAGCCGGTGCCAATTGGCACCGTGGGAGAGATCTGCGCCAGCGGCGACGTGGTGATGATGGGCTATTGGGAACGGCCGGAGGAAACCGCAAAGGCGGTGATCAATGGTTGGATGCACACCGGCGACGGCGGTTACATGGATCAGGACGGCTTCGTCTACATCGTAGATCGGGTAAAGGACATGATCGTCTCGGGCGGCGAGAACGTTTATTCGGCCGAAGTCGAGAACATCGTGGCCCTGCATCCGGCAGTTGCTCAGTGCGCGGTCATTGGCATTCCGAGTGAGCAGTGGGGCGAGGCCGTACATGCCGTCGTGGTGCTGAAGGACGGCGAAACGATGCCTACCGATGAGCTGATCGCGTTCTGCCACCAGCGGATCGCCGGTTACAAATGTCCCCGCAGCGTGCAGATCCGCAGCGATCCGATGCCGATGTCAGGCGCGGGCAAGATCCTGAAACGCGAACTGCGCCTGCCGTTCTGGACGGGCAAGGAGCGGCGCGTAAACTGAGACTTGGATTCAGCTCCGGCGATGCGACCGGTGCGTCGTCTTACGCGTGGAGAGCGTCAGCGACGCCCCGGCCAGGATCAGACCCAGGCCGGCAGGCACCAGCCATACCGGCCGTAGCATCAGCGGCGTGATCAGATAGTCCCAGATCCAGTTGGCCAGGTGCTGCCCGATGAAGCCGTGCATCGCCGCCATCAGATCGTGGTCGACCATGAACAGCGCCTGCCCGAGCGGCACATCCGGCGGCCCGAGCATCGCCAACGCGACGGCTCCTACCAGCAGCACGGCAGCCAGAATGGCAAGGACGCGTTGGGCGATCACATGAACAGCTTCTCGTTTTTCCGGTCAGTGTAAAGCGAGGCTACGAAGTCACCATAGCCGTTGTAAATCTGGGTTGGCACTACCTGGTTGGTGCCGATGAGCCGCTCGCTGGCCTGGCTCCAGCGCGGGTGCGCGACGTCCGGGTTCACATTGGCCCAGAAACCGTACTCCGCGGGCTGCAGGGTCTGCCAGAAGTTCACTGGACGCTTCTCGGCGAAGCTGATCCTGACCAGCGCCTTTGCCGACTTGAAGCCGTATTTCCAAGGGATTGTAAGGCGGATCGGACCGCCGTTCTGCGGCGGCAACGGCTTGCTGTAGAGACCCGTGGAGATGAACGCCACATCATTGGCGGCCTCATCGATCGCCAGCCCTTCGATATACGGCCAAGTGTAGAAAGGTGAGTCGAGACCGGACATCGCCTTTTTGTCCTGCGCCGTCTCAAACACGATATATTTCGCCGACCCCAAAGGCTCCGCGATCGCAAGCAGCTGCTTGAGTGGGAAACCGGTCCAGGGCACGGTCATCGCCCAGGCCTCCACACAGCGATGGCGGTAGATCCGCTCCTCCAGCTGCACCTGCTTCAGCAGGTCATCGAGGTCGATGGTCCGGGGCTGCTTGACCATGCCGTCGATCTGGATCGACCAGGGGTGCTGCTTCATCGACTGAGTCGATTGCCACAAGTTCTTGCTTTCGCTGAATTCGTAGTAGTTGTTGTAGGTTTCCGCATATTTCTCCGGCGTCAGGTCGCGTCCGGCGACATACTTGGGATTCACCTCCGGCGCCGCGCTCGCAGTGGCCGCGACGGCCAGCGCTCCAATACCGGACAGCGCGGTCCGCCGCCCAAGCACCAAGGCCGCCGGTGTCACCAGCCGCTCCGGCAGTTCCCAACCACGCCGCCGCACGATGTGCATCTCTCTATCTCCACCAGACGAATAATCCCGATATGCGGGCTCCGTCGCATTTGTCACCGTGACGTGACCCCGCTGCATTGTCCGACACGGCGGAATGCGGGACATTACATCGAGATCGCGCTGTTGGCAGGAGATTTCATGCACCTCGCCCGTTTCCCACGTATCCGCATGTTCCCCTCCCCCACGCCGCTGGAGAAGCTGGAGCACCTGAGCCGGCACCTCGGCGGTCCGGAGATCTGGATCAAGCGCGACGACTGCACGGTGGTGGCAACCGGCGGCAACAAAATCCGCAAGCTGGAATGGCTGGCGGGCGAGGCCGTGGCGCAGGGGGCGACACACCTCGTGACACAGGGCGCGGTGCAATCCAATCACGTGAGGCAGACCGCGGCGGTCGCCCGGCGTCTCGGCATGAAGTGCTCGGCGCTGCTGGAGCATCGGATCGAGACCAACGACCGCGACTACTTGAATAGCGGCAACGTGCTGCTGGATCGACTGTTCGACTGCGCCATCGAGTATCGGCCGAGCGGGATGGATATGAACGCCGAGGCTGACGCCAAGGGCGAGGCGCTGCGCGCAGCCGGCGAGAAGCCCTATGTGATCCCTGGGGGTGGTTCCAATCGCGTGGGCGCGCTGGGCTACGTGTCCTGCGCTCAGGAACTGATGCAGCAGGCCGATGAGATGGACCTGAAGATCGACCGGGTGGTGACCGCCACAGGGAGTGCCGGCACGCAGGCCGGGCTGGTTGTCGGGCTGGAGGGCATGAATACCGGCATTCCGGTGCTGGGCATCGGCGTGCGCCTGCCGAAGGACCGCCAGGAAGCGAATGTGCATAAGCTCGCGGAAGTTACCGCTGACTACGTCGGGGTGCGCGGTGGCATCGCACGCTCGGCTGTCGCGGCGAACTGTGACTATGTCGGACCGGGCTACGGCCAGCCAACCAAGGGCATGACCGAGGCTGTGATGATGCTGGCGCGGCTCGAGGGAGTGCTGCTCGACCCGGTGTATTCCGGCAAGGCGATGGCGGGGCTTATCGATCTGATCCGCAAGGGCGAAATCCGCAAAGGCGAACGGGTGGTGTTTCTACACACCGGCGGTGCGGTTGGTCTGTTTGGCTACACCGGGGTGTTCGAGCAGGCGATGGCTTGATCGCGCGATGTAGCCGTAGCCGAAGTCGCAGCGCAGGAAGCGTTCGGCCGTCGCTCGGATGAATGCCTCATCCGAAATGGTGAAGACGGCTGGACCCGGTTCGTCGGGTGGCACGACGATTTCCGTCTCCTTCGGATCCAGCAGGACACGGATCGCCTCGCGGTCGCGATAGCGGAGGGCGGCGGCGATGGCTGCTTCGCTGAGACGGATGCCGTAGTGCGCGGCAATCCTGCGCAGACAGGTTTCAGGCGAAACTCTCAACTCCTCGTAGCGGATCACCAGGATGTTGTCCGGCTGGGCTCGAGCCACATCGCCCCAACGGTTGAAGAAATGGATGTACCACCAGACGTCAGCGACAAATTGCCGGCCGAGCGGATCACCACGAACATATTCCGCTGACGAGACCTCGTAGCGGTCCTGCCACTTCGCGAAGTTCGATCGCATCGCCGGTACGATCTCTCGTACCAGCACGATAACCGGCGGATGAGGCAGCAGCCGATTGACCCAGCCCCAGGCAAAAGCGATGGATGGGATCGTGTGAGAACTGCCGATGCGCGGCATATTCGGATAGCGCCGCGGCGCACTCGGATGGCCGATTATTTCGTCGGATGCATTACCGCTCGAGGCACTTGGTGGCGGCACGCCGAACTGCTCTGCTATCGCCTGGGAGAGCATGAATTTGAGCCAGTGCGTTCCCGAGTTCTTACCGGTGATCAAAAACCCATCGACGCTACGGAACTGCCACAAGAAGAAATTCGCCAGATCCGCGCGCAGAACGCGCACGGCAAAGAACAGTTGCTGCCATTTGTCCGGGGTCCGTGAAACGTGCAGCGTCGCTGCGTACTGAATATCGAACTGCTCGATCAGGGCATCGGGGACGAAGTGACGTGAGCCGACGAACCCGAGAACTAGAAAGCTGAGTTCGTCGAGGTGTCCGACCACTGGGATACGGTCAGGTATGATGTCAATTGGAACGAACAGATACGACGCGCCCAGCAACAGCGCCAGCTTCGACCACAAGCACGTGCGCCAGTCGGACAGCGCAATCCGAAGCACTCGTAGCTCACGTCGGACGCGCCACGCTGTCATGCCGCGCAGAATGACGTGTGTCGCCGAAACGCCAATATTCTGCTTTGTTAAATAGTGTATCCATGAGCGGGGAAGTATCATGCGAGCAAATCACGATAGAATCCTGACAACGCACACAGGCAGCCTGCCGCGGCCGGCCCAATTAACGGAACTATATGTGCGGCGCGCACGCGGTGAGACAATCGATCCGGCGGAACTGGACCGCCTGGGCAAGGCAGCAGTCCGCGAGGTGGTGGCAAAGCAGATCGCTGCCGGTGTCGATATCGGCAACAACGGCGAACAGCAGCGCGAGGCGTTCTTCCTGTATGTGCGGCATCGCATGAGCGGTTTCGGCGGTGGCTGGAGTTGAAGGACATTTGCCGATGTAACGCATTATCCGGCATTCGCCGCCTGGAAGGCGGCTCACGATTCCGTAAATCAATCGATCAGCAACACAGGCGGCGTCCCGGAGGCAGTCAGTGAAGTGCGTTATCTTGACCGCGCACTGGTGGACGCGGAATGCCAGGATTTCCGTTCGGCGCTTGATCAATCATCCAGCGGATTCGTCGAACCGTTCATGACAGCCCCCTCCCCCGGCATTATTGCCGCGGCTATGCGCAATGCTTGGTATGATACGGAAGATGCTTATCTCGCGGCGCTGGGGCGAGCACTGCAGGTGGAGTACGAGAGCATTGTAACAAACGGATTCCTACTGCAGATCGATGCGCCCGATCTCGCGATGGAGCGTCATCTGTCGTACCAGGATCGGCCGCTCGCAGACTTTGTCGATTTCGTTGAACGGGTGGTGGAAACGATTAACGCGGCCCTGGTCAATGTGCCGCGCGACCGGGTGCGGCTGCACGCGTGTTGGGGGAATTACGAAGGCCCGCACGACTGCGATGTAGCGCTGCCGGAGATCTTGCCCGCGATCAAACGCACCAAGGCAGGCGGGTTCGTATTTCCGTTCGCCAATCCGCGACACGCGCACGAGTATCGTTGCCTCAAGCAACTTCCATTGGAAGACGATCAGGTGATCGTGGCGGGGGTGGTGGATCCATTGACCAATTTCGTCGAACACCCCGAGGTGGTGGCGGACCGCATCGAGCAGGTAGCCCGCGTGGTTGGCGATCCCCGGCGCGTGATGGCGGGAACCGACTGCGGATTCGATACCTCGGCCGGCCGTGGCCGCGTGGCGGACGATGTGGTGTGGGCGAAGCTGGCGGCGATGGCGGAAGGGGCGAAGATCGCGACGCAGAGGCTGTTCTAGCGTAATCCGGCACAGCGGGCGAAGTCCTCGCCGCGCTCGATGAAGCTGCGATAAGTGCCGTAGCTGGGTGCGGCAGGCGATAGCAGGACGACGCCGCCTTTTGGCGTAAGCGAGCGCGCGAGGCTGACAGCGTCGCGCATCGATGCAGCGAAATGCGAGCCAGCAAGGTGTTGGTGGATGCGGTGGCCGCTCGCGTCGAGCAGTATGAGCGCGTGCACGGGTGAACGGCGCAGACGATCGATCAGAGATGTGTAGTCGATGCCGCGGTCATGGCCGCCGAGGATCAAGGTCACCGCACGGTCGTGATAGACGTCGAGTGCAGCGAGCGCCGCTTCGGGCGTGGTGGAGATGCTGTCGTCCACGTAGACGACGCCATTCGCTTCGCCGATTTCCTGTTGACGATGCGGCAAGGGTGCGAACGACGCGGCGGCATTGAGCGCCTGTGCGGTCGGGATACCGATCAGCCCGGCAACCGCAATGGCACCGGCAAGATTTGAGCGGTTGTGTGGTCGGCTCAGATAGTCGTTGTGCACCTGTTGATCGGATCGCGGCGTGAACACAGTGCAGTCCATGCCGGTCAGCGGCACTGCCGACAGCCGGCACCGCGCGTGGTGCAGCAGGTTCAGCTTGTCGCGCTGATACGCTGCGACGCTGCCGTGCCAATCGAGGTGCTCTTGCGACAAGGACGTCAGCACGGCGATATCGCAGGTGCCGGTGAAGTCGGCAGCCTGATAGCTGGAGACTTCGATGACGGCGGCATCCAGATCGTGTGGAAGCTCGGTGACTGGGACACCGATGTTGCCGGCGGCCATTGCATTGCGGCCGGTGCCTCGCAGGATGTGCGCGATCAGCGCTGTGGTCGTGCTTTTGCCCTTGGTGCCCGTGACGCAGATCGTGGTGCAGGTTGGTCCCGCGGCGAACCACAGATTGAGCAACGACGTGAAACGGACACCGGCAGCGCGCGCCGCCGTGACCAATGGATCGTAGAGACTGATGCCAGGCGACTTCACCACGACATCGAAGCCGCGGATCCATTGCGCGATGGCGTCGCGGCCGCTGATCAGCGGCGCGTCTGGCGAGGCGGCGGCATTGTCGTCAAGAATTGTCGCATCGAGCCCCCGCTCGCGCAGGAAGCGCAGTGCCGCCTGCCCTTCCCTCGCATAGCCCCAGATCGCGATGCGCCGGCCGCGCAGTTCATCCACATGCATCGAGCATGGCCAGATAGCGTGGCGGCACTGCATGAGGGCCGCGTGGCGCCAGCAACGCCGCGAAGTCGCCGTGCGGCATGCGCGGAGCCAGCGCGCGCACCACGGCTGCATCGCGCCATTCCGCCATGCTGGCCAGTTGTGCCAGAGTGGTGGCGCATTCCTCGATCTCGCCCACGCACTCGAACGGCTTGTGCGACTGCAAACCGCACAGCTCGGCAAAGCCATCGGTCTGCGCTGCATCATCCAGCATGTCGCGGCCGAACGTGGCGATGAGACGCGACTTATCGACGAACGGCGCAAGTGCAAGGAAGACGAAGCGGCATTTCGGACAATCGCAGCACCAGTTGCTGGAGCGGCGCTCTGGCGCCTGGCGGAACGCAGTGTTGCAGCTCATGAATATCGGCAGGTACTGCGGATGGCGCGCGAAGCGGCGCGCGATCGCGACCTCGGTGAGCGGACGCAACAGCGAGAAATACGCGATGCCGCGCGCAACGTGGGCAGCAAGGTGATGCTGCAAGTCCTGCTCGAAGCCAAAGGACTTGCTGTACTGGTGGTTCACCTCGACGCCGTTCGCCGTGACGTTGCCAACGCTGGCAGAATGCTCGTTCGACATGGCGATCGCGTCGAAGCCGCAGATGATCGCGCAGGCAATGACAATCAAGCTGAGTATGCCGGTGATCGGCACGTGGCCATTCAGCGCGCCGGCGTCGTTCAGTGCGAACAGGCGCGGGTCTAGCCGGCGTACTACGCGAATGAACGGCAGGGCCGCTTTCGCGATCGTGGCGTCAATCGGCGCCGCAGTGCCAAGCGAGAACAGCAGCAGCGGCTCGTTCGCTTGCTTCAGGCATTCGATGCTGACGATGGAGTCCTTGCCGCCGCCGACCGGCACGCAGGTGCGGCGCGGCAATTCGAGATTGAGCGCCGTGGGTGAGTCGGCGGTATCGGCGACGATGCGCAGACCGATCAGGTCCAGGCTGTTGCGCCAGGCAAACTCGGCGAGGCCTTTAACATAGAAGTCGGTGAAGAACGCCGCGGTGGCGTGATCCAGCGCGAACGCCTTGCACCTGACAACGCCTGGCGCAAACGCCTTGTAGTAGGAAACACCGCTGGCGAGCAGCAGCAGCCGGAATATCCGATCTAGCGCCGCAGTTTCGGTCTGTGACAGCGCGCGTGAGGGCGGGAAGACGATACGTTCCTCGAAACGGGTTTCGGCATCGAACGCGTAATGCAGCGATAGTGTGCCGGTGGCTGGATCGTAGGTGTAGCGCTCACAGAGGAATTCACTGCGTGGCGGCATAGTCCTCGACCACCGCCCGGATGGCGTTGAGTTTGGCGTGGTGCACCTCAAGCGGCAGACTGTCCACGGTCATTGTGCGTTGCCGCGTCACGCCATCGACGGCAGGGCCACCCTCCACCATGGCGCGCAGGATTTCGCGGTCCAGGTTTGCATCGAGGCCGGCAAGTAGTGCCACGCGCCAGTCGGAGCGCAACACGGCGAGCGCGGCGATCACCGCATAGGCGCCCCAGTTTGACACGCCGGCAACAATGAGATGATCCGCCGGTGTGGCACAGGCGATTTTTTCTCCATGCGCGACGTGCGCGCCGATGATCGACGCTGGCACCGAGCCCATGCCGATTTCGTTGCCGCCGTCGCCGATGGCGATGCGGCGCCACGGTCCGGCGAGGAACAGGTCATCCAGCGGCGTGGTGAATGCACTGATATCCTCGCCGCGCATGTTGCGCGGCGCGCCATCGGCGGACCGGCCGCAGCGTTCGATGGAAAGCGCATGGGTAATGCCGTTGCGGCGCCACAGTGCGATTGTGTCGTCGAGCGTGCCACCGAGCGGGACGCTGTCGAGCGGAATATCGGTGCCCCGCAGCGCCGCGGCGCAGGTGGCACGGCACGGCTCATCGGTGGCGATACGGCAGGGGATGCCGACGCGGGATAACGCGCGTGCCAGCATTGATGCACCAACGGGACCATCGGTTTCTGCCGAAGGCGGTGTGCCAAGGGGAACATAGAAACCGGTGATGATGCCAACGGCTGGATGCGGTGCATTGGCCAGTGCGGACGCGGCATGCCACAACCCGCCTTTTGCCACCGCAAATAGACCATCGATGTTGCGCCCAACTTCCTGGTGGATCAGCGCTTCGATGTGTTCGACCGGTTCACGCATGCAGCAAGCCAATGGAATCGCAGATACACGCGGATACACGCAGATAGCGGTCCGCCCTCAAAGTCTTATCTGCGTTCATCTGCGGTTCAAATTCTCTATAGGGCTGCCAACTTGGAATTGCGCAGGTCGGTGATCAGCATCGAACCGGGCGCGTGGGTAATGCAGAAATCCGGCTTCACCGCGGCCACCGCCGCTTGTGGCGTCACGCCGCAGGCCCAGAAAACCGGCAGCTCATCCTTACCGATCGGCACCGCATCGCCGTAGTCGGGCTTGTTGATGTCCTTGATACCGATGAGCTCGGGCAGACCGATATGCACGGGCGCCCCGTGCACCGAGGGAAAGCGCGAGGTGATCTGCACCGCGCGGATCGCATCGGCCGGCTTCAGCGGGCGCATCGACACGACCAGCGGGCCATGGAACACGCCGGCCGGCACGCAAGGGATGCTGGTGCGATACATCGGCACATTGGTGTTGCAGGCGATGTGGCGGACCTCGATGCCGTCCTCGAGCAGCGCTTCCTCGAAGGAGAACGAGCAGCCGATGGCGAACGTCACGAGGTCATCGCGCCAGACACTGCGGACGTCGATCGGCTCTTCCACCAGTTCGCCGTCGCGCCAGACGCGGTAGCGCGGGACGTCGGTGCGGATATCGATGTCGCGCCCCATGGTCGGCAGGCTCGGGTCGCCGGGTTCGGATACCGCCAACACCGGGCACGGCTTGGGATTCGCCTGGGCGAAGCGCAGGAAGTCGTTCGCCAGCGCCTTGGGCAGAATGGCCAGGTTGGCCTGCACATTGCCCGGCGCGAGGCCGGACGTTGGCCCCGTGAATGCACCGGTACGGATTCTCAGCCGTTCGGCGTGCCCGAGCGAAAAACCCCGTTCCGGCAATGCATCCATGGCAACCTCCATCCGACCCAGCCTGATAATCCTAGCAGACACGCGGTAATTTCTTAAGCTGCAACAGCTTCGCAACCGTTGTGCGCGATTCTGCCCGCATGCACCCTTGGGTGGCAAATCTCCTCGGGCTGGCACTGGGTTTCACCATCGGCGGCGGCCTCATCTATACGGTGTACGTCCGGAACCAGCCGCCTGGCGCGACGTCACAGGCAGCACCTAAGGCGGTCAAAGCAGCGCCGGAGCGTGAGCCAACCGCACCGCTACAGGCAACCCAACCGGTCCAATTGCCGCGAATTGCCGCGCCGCTGCCGTCCCGGCCTGAGCCGCTGCCGAATGTGATCTACCCGGATGCGCCGCCCGAGATGCACAAGCCTGGCTCCGGCGTGGCGGGGACGGGCTTCTTCATTGCGCGCGACGGCACGCTCGTCACCGCCGCGCACGTGGTGTCGGGCTGTACGAAAACCCGGATCGCGTCGCGGTTCGTCAAGCCGATGGCGGTGGATACCCTGGCGGTCGACAAGGGCGACGACATCGCACTGCTCCGCGCCAATGTTTCGCCGCCGGCAATACTGCCGATCGATCGTCCAGCGGCGCAGGGCGGGCGGCTGTTCGTGTTGGGTTATCCGGCGAACGGCGGGCCGCTGGTGCCAACGGAGACCTGGGCGGAGATCGAGAATGCCAACATGCAGCCGGCGCCCCCCGCGTTGACCGATCCTCGCCGGATGATCTGGGCCGAGGCACCAGTGGTTGCGCACGGCTTCAGCGGTGGGCCGATGGTCGATCCGCGCAATGGCGCGGTGGTCGGCATCGTGCGTGGACTGGTGGACAGCACGCGTCTGCACGCCGAACGGCCAGCCATCCCGGCGAGCGGCATGGTGATCGGGCCAGGTTCATCGCCGCTCAAGGCAGTGCTCAGGCAGGAAGGCGCCGACAGCGATGCGATAGCGGTTTCTGGCGACGATGCACTGGATGCCGCTCGGCACGCCACGGTGCACGTATTTTGCGTATTTTAACGATCAGCCTCCGACCTTCTCGTCGGAATTGACGCCCAACTGCTTCAGCTTGCGGTGCAGCGCGCTGCGCTCCATGCCGACGAACTGCGCCGTTCGGCTGATATTGCCGCCAAAGCGCAGCAACTGTGCCTGGAGGTACTGCGTCTCGAACAGATCACGTGCCTCACGCAGCGGCAGGCCCATGATATCGGCTGTCGGGTCTATGTTGAGCAGTGCCGGCGCATTCGTACCGATTTCCGGCGGCAGCATTTCGGCGCGAATGGCGTCCATCGCACCACCGGGTGCCATGATCAGCAGCCAGTCCATCAAATTGCGCAACTGGCGCACGTTGCCGGGCCAGTCGTAGACCTGCAGCGATGCGAGCGCGTCGATCGACAATTCCCTCGGCTGCATGCCCGCGGTCTCAGCGGAACGCAGCATGAAGTGCTGGGCGAGAGCAGGCACATCCTCGCGACGCTCCTTCAGCGCCGGCACCTTCAGCGGCACGACCGCCAGCCGGTAGTAAAGGTCCTCGCGGAAGCGGCCGGCGGCAATCTCGGTTTGCAGGTCCCTGTTGGTCGTGGACAGGACCCGCACATCCACTTTGACGCGGGCTGAACCGCCGAGACGTTCGAACGTGGAATCCTGCAAGGCGCGGACGATCTTGCCCTGGGTTTCCAGCGGCATGTCGGAAACCTCGTCGAGCAACAATGTGCCGCCATGCGCTCGTTCCAGCACGCCGGCGCGTCTGGGATGCGCGATCGGATCGTTGCCGGCTTCCAGGCCGAACAACTCTTCCTCGAAGCGGCCCGGCGCGAGTGTGGCGCAATTCAACACGACGAAGGCACCGTCGGCGCGGCGCGAGCGCGCGTGCAGCATCCGGGCGACGACTTCCTTGCCGCTGCCGGCGGGACCATGGATCAAGACGCGTGATCCGGTAGGGGCGACGCGCTCGACGCCGGCGCGCAACACGCCGATTGCTGCACTGTCACCGGTCAGCGAAGCCTCAGGTCCTGCACGCAGGCGCAGTTCGGCGTTCTCGCGTGACAGCGCCGCCGCCTCCAGCGCCCGGCGCAACACCAATAACAGCCGATCGGCTTTGAAGGGCTTTTCGATGAAGTCGTAGGCGCCTTGCTGGATCGCCTGCACCGCCATCTCGATGTTGCCGTGGCCGGAGATCATCACCACCGGTACGTGCGGCTCTTCGCTGTGAAACGCTTCGAGCAGTGCGAGCCCGTCCATGCGCGAGCCTTGCAGCCACACATCGAGCACGACGAGCGACGGGCGACGTACCCTGAACGCCGCGATGGCCGCATCGGCATCGCCGGCACCGCGCGTATCGTAGCCTTCGTCGCGCAGCACGCCGTCGATCAGCAGACGGATGTCCGGTTCGTCATCGACGATTAGAATGTCATGCGCCATGCGGCACCTTCGCGGGCAGTACCAGTGCGGCCACCGCGCCAGGCCCATCCGGCCTGTCGTCCAATGTCAGTCTTCCGCCGTGGTCTTCCATGATCTTCTTCACGATGGCGAGGCCAAGACCGGTTCCCTTCGGCTTGTGTGTTACATAGGGCTCCGTCAGCCGTGCACGATCCTCCTGCGGCAGACCAACGCCATTATCGGTCACGATGATGCGAACGTCCTCGTCATCGCAGGTGATCTCCAGGCCAATCGTGCCACCGGCATTCGCAGCGTCGTGGCGCATGGCGACGGCGTCAGCTGCGTTCTGCAGCAGATTGGTCAACGCCTGGCCAAGCAGCCTGCGGTCGCATGGCGCGATCGGACCTCTCTCGGGAAGATTGGTCTGCCAAACGATCTGCGGACGTGCGGTCTTTTGCAGAACCAGCACTTCGCGCGCGATGCGGCCGATATCCTCAGCCTTTATGATCGGCTGTGGCATGCGGGCAAAGGCAGAGAACTCATCCACCATGCGGCCGATATCGCCGACGTGACGAATGATCGTGTCGGCGCACTGACTGAAGGTTTCCGGGTCAGAGGTGATTTCGCGTGCGAAGCGCCGTTTCAGCCGATCGGCGGCAAGCTGAATGGGTGTGAGCGGGTTCTTGATCTCGTGCGCGATGCGGCGGGCAACATCGGCCCAGGCAGCTTTGCGCTGCGCCGACTGCAATTCCGTGATGTCGTCGAACGTCACCACGAAGCCGTCGGTGCGCCCACCCGACAGGTCGGCACCGATGCGCACCAGCAAAGTGCGGCGCCTGGCAGAGGGACCAATCTGCACTTCCGCGGTACGTGCGCGCTCCGGCGATGCGGCTGCCTCATGCAGCAGTTCGGCGAATTCCGGCACCACGTCACCAAGTTCGCGGCCGATCGCAGACAACAGATCGATGCCCAGCAAGTCGTCGGCTGCGCGATTCGGTAGCTCGATGCGGCCAGATGCATCCAGGCCGATCACACCGGCGGAGACACCCGAGAGCACTGTCTCGGTGAAGCGCCGGCGTTCGTCGATCTGGCTATAGGCGTCCATCAGTTCGCCACGCTGCGCGGCAAGCTGGCCGGTCATGCGGTTGAACGCGCGCGAAAGGCCGGCAAGTTCATCGCCGGTTTGGACTTCCGCGACACGAACCCCGAGATCGCCACTGCGCACGCGTTCAGCCGCAAGGATCAGGCGGCCGATGGGCCGCGCGATCTGCGTCGCCAGCACGAGGCCAATGAGTACAGCGACCAGCAGCACCATGAGTGCGATAATGGCAAAAATCCAGGCAAACGCTATCTGCAGCCAGGAACGATTCTCGTCGAGCCGCTGGTATTGCTGAACTGCCTGCTCGGTGCGCTTCATGTAATCGAGGATTTGCGGATCGACCGGCCGGCCAATCATCAGCAGCAAGGGCGGCGTGGAATCAAGCCGCACGACGCCCTGGACGCGGGTGCCGTCGCCGCCGTTGAGCACGACGACATCGCCGTTCTGCGCCTGCGTGTTGACCGCCTGCGGCGGCAGGGTAATGCCCATGCCGGCGAACAATCCGGCTGCCGCGATGACCTGCCGGGTAAGCGGATCGTAGATCACCGCCTCGGTCAGGCCTCGCAATGTCGTCTGGGTGCCGAGCACTTCAGCGAACACGTCCGGGTCGACCGACAGAAGCTGACCCGCACGGGTAAGGTCGTTGGCCATCTCGAGCGCAACGGCGCGGATGTTGTCACGATGCTCTTCAAGATAACCGCGTGAAACCTGCAGCGACTCATTGATCGCCTGGCGCACCGGGTCGTTGAACCACGATTGAATGCCAAAGTGGAAGAAGGCGACGGCGAAGCAGGCGACGATGATCGATGGCGCGACGGCGACGAAGCCGAACAGCAGCACCAGACGCACGTGCAGGCGCGAGCCGGCCGAGCCGCGGCGGCGTTCAACCCAGACACGGGTGAGCCGTCCGGCCAGCACCGCGACCAACAGCAGAATCGAAATGAGATTGGCGAGCACAAGGCCGACGCCGATGTCCGGCTGCAGGAACGGTGATCCGCGCGCCAGGATGATGAAGGTCGCGAGCGCGATGGCAAAGGCGATCGCGGCCAGCACGATGGTGGCGACCTTACCGAGCAGAAGACTGCCGATGCGTGCGAACAGCGCGCGTGACCGCGAGACGTCCATCTCATGTGGCTCGTCGGGCTGCGGTTCAGGCCGCAGCGACGAAGGCGGCGGCGCGACGTTCACATCAGGCCCCGCACAACCGGGATATCGAGATCCCGGATCTTCTTGCGCAGTGTATTGCGGTTGAGGCCAAGCATGGCTGCTGCCTTGATCTGGTTGCCACGAGTTGCCGCAAGGGTAAGACGAATTAGCGGCCGCTCAACCTCAGATATCACCCGGTCATATATATCCGACGGGGCCTCGCCATTGTCCTGCGCCGCGAGAAAGCTACGGATGTGGCGTTCCACCGCGCGTGCCAAAGGTTCCGGGCCGGTCGCGACAGGCACCTCGGAAGGCGTTGGCGCCAGCTCAACGAGCTCACTGGCAATCTGTTCAGCGCCGACGGTTTCGTGTGGGCAAAGCGCGGCGAGGCGCCGCATGAGGTTCTCGAGCTCCCGCACATTGCCCGGCCAACCGTAGCGCTTGAGCTGCTCGACGGCACCATGATCGAGCGACTTCCTTGGCAACCCGTCGGCATGGGCACGTTCGAGAAAATGTCCGGCAAGCAGTGGGATGTCCTCGACTTGCTCACGCAGCGGCGGCAGGCGTATCGGCACGACATTCAGCCGATAGAACAGGTCTTCGCGGAACAGACCCTGGCGGATCGCGTTGCGCAGGTCGCGATGCGTCGCAGCGATGATCCGCACGTTCGCCTTTATCGGCTGGCGCCCACCGACAGACGTGAATTCGCCCTCCTGCAAGACGCGCAGCAGGCGCGTCTGCGCCTCGGGAGGCATGTCGCCAATCTCATCCAAAAACAGCGTGCCGCCATTGGCCTGCTCGAAGCGTCCCTGCGAGCGATTCGTGGCACCGGTGAAGGCGCCGCGCTCGTGGCCGAACAACTCGCTCTCGATCAGCTCACGTGGAATCGCGGCCATGTTGATGGCAACGAACGGAGCAGCCCGGCGCTTGCCATAATCGTGCAGTGCGCGCGCCACCAACTCCTTGCCGGTGCCCGACTCGCCGTTGATCATTACGGTAAGGTCAGCCGTGGTAAGCCGGGCGATGGTGCGGTAAATCTCTTGCATCGCAGGGCTGCGGCCAATCAGCGGCAGGCGTTCGTCCGCGTCGCGCGGTTCCGGGGTGCTGAACACGGGTGTCGGTGGCACTGCCAGGGCGCGGCCGACAACCGACAACAGTTCCTGCAGGTCGAATGGCTTGGGCAGGTATTCGAATGCGCCGCGTTGGGTTGCCTTCACCGCGGTCATCAGCGTCGATTGCGCGCTCATCACCACGACACGCAGGTCGGGACGCAGCTTACGGATGCGGGGGATGAGATCCAGGCCGTTCTCATCTGGCATCACCACATCGGTGATCACCAGATCGCCCTCCCCATCCTCGACCCACCGCCACAGCGTCGCGGCATGACCCGTGCTGCGCACCTGATATCCAGAGCGCCCGAGTGCTTGGGTCAGCACTGTGCGAATCGAGCGATCGTCGTCGGCGACCAGGACCGTGGGCGGTGTCATTGCAAATCCCTAGATATCAATCACGCGCCGGGTTCTGCCTCCTCATCCGCGAGTACCGGCAAATGCAGGCGGAAGTCGGTGCGGCCCGGACGGCTGTCCACCTCGATCAGGCCGCCATGATCGCCGATGATCTTGGCGACGAGCGCGAGACCGAGGCCGCTGCCCGACGCCTTCGAGCTGACGAACGGTTCGAACAGATGCGGGCGGATGTCGTCAGGGATACCGGGGCCATTGTCACGCACGACCACGAGCAAGGGTAGGTCGAGCCGCGTGGTGCTGCCCGGCACGGTGAGGCGCATTCCGTGTTGGAAGCCAGTGATCAGGCTGACCTCAGGATTAAGCTGCCCCTCCTGGGACACTGCTTCAGCAGCATTCTTCACCAGGTTCAGCACCACCTGGATGAGCTGGTCACGATTGCCCCAGACGGAAGGCAGGGACGGATCGTAGATTTCGTGGAACCGCACATTCGATCCGAAGCCTGACTGGGCAAGCTTGCGGACGTGCTCCATCACCCGATGGATGTTGACCGCAGTACGCACGATCGGCTTCTCGCCGAAGATTTCCATGCGGTCGACCAGGTCCCGTATCCTGTCGGCCTCATCGCGGATCAGGATGGTCAGTTCTCGGTCGCGGGCGTCGACACTCGTTTCCAGCAACTGTGCCGCTCCGCGAATGCCGGAGAGAGGGTTCTTCACCTCATGCGCCAGGATTGCCGCCATGCCGGTAACGCTCCGCGCGGCGCCCCGGAAAGCCAGCTGCCGGTCGAGCGCGCGCGCCGCCGAGGCATCCTGCAGCACCAGCAAGACCGAGCCAGGCTCCTCCGGCAGCGGCGAGCCCTGCACAGTGATGCCGTGCTTTGTCAGCCGGGGGCTGTCCACCGACAATTCGTGGTCGGATACCGAGGAATCACTCTCACGCACCTGAGCAACCAGCAGGAACAGAGGATTATCCTCTGGAACCAGATCACGCAGACGAAGCTGGGAGAGGCCGGCCGCCGAGATGCCAAGGAACTGCTCGGCCGATTGATTGACATAGCGAAATCGGTTGTCGGCATCGAGCAGCACCACCGCGACCGGCAGAGCGCCAAGGATCAGCGCCATGTCGGGAGCGCGCCGCCGCTCACGCAAGACGAGAGCCGCACGGGTGACCGGATTGATCACGCGGCTTCCGTCAACATTTCGGCCCGGTCGGGCACGGCACGAACGGCGCCACGCCCGATCAACCGGTCATAGAACGCGTTGATCAGGCCGAGCACCGACGTGGCGTCCGGCAGCCTGTTCACCGACGCACGGAACTCGGCGGATCCCGGCAGTCCGCGCGAGTACCAAGAGATGTGCTTGCGCGCGAGCCGGACTCCGGCGGGTTCGCCGAACTGCTCGAGCACCGCCTGATAATGTGCTGTTATGATGTCTTTCTGTTGAGCCAGCCCCGGATCGGACAAGCGCTTGCCGGTGCGCAGGAAGTGGGCCACCTGGGCAAGGAACCAGGGGCGCCCATAGCAGCCGCGGCCGATCATCAGGCCGTCGGCACCGGAGCGGGATAGCGCTTCGGCCGCGTCATCCTCTGTGAGAATATCTCCATTAGCGATCACAGGGATATCGACCGCTTCCTTGACCTGGCGAATGAAGTCCCAGTCGGCAGAGCCGGTATAGAATTGCTGGCGTGTGCGACCATGCACCGTCACCAGACGGATGCCGCACTCCTGCGCGATGCGGGCAAGCCGAGGCGCGTTGAGGCTGGCATGGTCCCAGCCCATCCGCATCTTCAGCGTCACCGGCACGTCCACCGCGCGCACGGTTGCCTCGAGGATCGCGGCAGCCGCGGTCTCATCGCGCATCAGGGCGGAACCGGCTTGCTGTCCCAGCGCCACTTTCTTCACCGGGCAGCCGAAATTAATGTCGACCATGTCGGCGCCACCGGCTACCGCGATACGTGCCGCCTCGGCCATCGCAATCGGCTCGCAACCCGCAAGTTGCAGCGCACTGATGCCACCGCAGCCATCGACCTGAGCCATGGCGAGCGTCTTTCGATTCTCTCGGATCATCGCCCAAGAGGCGATCATCTCCGACACGACCATGCCAGCACCGAGCTGCTTTGCGATGCGCCGGAACGGCAGATCGGTGACACCTGACATCGGCGCGAGAATCACTGGCGTGTCGATGCGGACGCCACGGCCAAGATCAATCGGCGGCAGTTCGCGGCCCACGACTGTGGTATCGCAATGACACTTGCTCATGATTTGGGCAAATTACTGCCACGCTGCCTAGCCTGCAACGGCCAAACCGGTGGCACAACGGATTTTTGCGTTCATCGCGGCGCAGGAATGAAGGCCAAGGCTATTGTCAGTCGCGCGCCATCGCGGCAAGCCATCGTCCATGCGTGTTGCAGCCATCCTGGTCGCCGCCGGCTCAGGCAACCGCTTCGGGACGGATACGCCGAAGCAATACCTGCGGCTGGCCGGCAAGCCGGTGATCCGCCATGCCGCCGAGGCATTGGCCGAGCATGTGGAATGGCTCCAGCCGGTGGGGGACGCAGCCGCGATAGAGGAAGCGCTAGGACCGGTGCGGCATCTGCCATCCGTCCCGGGCGGAGCGGCCCGGCAGGACAGCGTGCTGGCCGGGCTGGAGGCCCTGGAAGCCGCGTCACCGGATGCGGTGCTGGTGCACGATGCAGCCCGGCCTCTGTTGCCGAACGGGACGATACCTGCCCTGCTCGCGGCACTGGAACACGCCAGCGGCGCGATACCGGCGCTGCCGGTGGCGGACACGCTGAAGCGGGTAAATGCTGGCCTGATCAGTGCGACTGTGCCGCGCGAGGGCCTTTACCGGGCACAGACGCCACAGGCATTCCGCTACGGATTGCTGCTGGCAGCCCATCGGGAAGGCGCCGGGCGCGTGGCGACCGACGACGCCGCGCTGCTGGAAGCTACGGGACACAGCGTTGCCATCGTTGCCGGCTCGGATGACAACATCAAACTGACCTACCCCGACGACCTGTCCCGCCTGGAGCGCCTGATGACTGCGCATCTGATCCCCCGTGTCGGCACAGGCTTCGACGTGCACGTGCTGGAGCCCGGCCGGAAGTTGGTGCTGTGCGGGATCGAAGTGCCGCACGACAAGGGCCTGGCGGGACATTCCGATGCCGATGTCGGGATTCACGCACTCTGCGATGCGGTCTACGGCGCTCTGGCAGAAGGCGATATCGGACGGCACTTCCCGCCCTCGCAGGCGACGTGGAAGGACGCCGACAGTGCGAGGTTTCTGGCGCATGCTGCCGAACGCATTGCCGCGCGCGGCGGGCTGCTGAGCAATGCCGATGTGACGCTGATCTGCGAACGGCCGAAGATTGCACCCCATTCCGCCGCGATGGCCGCCCGGCTGGCGGCGATCCTGCGGGTGGATGAGGCGCGGATTTCGGTGAAGGCGACAACAACGGAGCGGCTGGGTTTCACTGGCCGTGGCGAGGGCATCGCCGCCCAGGCAGTGGCGACGCTGCTGCTGCCAGCGTGACACCGGGCGGGACACAAGGAGGCTGCGAATGAAGCGGGTACTGATCATGGCGCTGTTGGCCGCCGGCCTCGCGGCCTGTGCGGTCGGCGGACCTCCGGCGCCAATACCGCCGCCGATGCCGGAAGCCGTGCCATTGCCACCGGTGAGCCCAACGCCCCTGGTCTGGCAGCCTGGCCACTGGGACTGGACCGGGAGTGCCTACGTCTGGGCCCCCGGCCAGTATGTGGATCTTGCCGGACACAGCGGAACCTGGATGCAAGGCTGGTGGGAAAAGACCAACGCGGGCTGGGTCTGGCGCCCCGCGCACTGGATTTAGCCGCACTTGCGGCACTCCGGTTGCGGTGTTAGTGCCCGCCCGCTGTTGCAGGGGCTGATCGATGTCGTCCACCTTCGAGACCGTCGCCGGAATCATCTCCGAAACGTGCGATATCCCGCGTGAGAAAATCACGCCGGCCAGCCATGCCATCAACGATCTCGGCATCGACAGCCTGGATTTCCTCGACGTCGCATTCGCCATCGACAAGGCGTTCGGCATCAAGATGCCGCTGGAGCAGTGGACCCAGGAAGTGAACGAGGGCAAGGTCTCGACTGACGAATACTTCGTGCTCGGCAATCTCTGCGCGAACATCGACAAGCTGGTAGCTGCCAAGGCCGCCTGAGCCGCCATGCGGCTAGAATATTTCCAGATGGTGGACCGGATCGTGGAACTTGATCCGGCAGCACGAACGGTGCGCGCGGACTGCATGGTGCCGGACGCAAGCCCGGTGTTCGAGGGTCACTTTCCCGGCCATCCGCTGCTGCCGGGCGTCCTGATGATCGAAACCATGGCGCAGACCGGCGGTTGGCTTGTGCTGGCGACACTGCGGTTCCAGCGCATGCCCTTCCTGGCCCAGGTGAAGGAAGCCAAGATGCGCGCCTTCGTGGTGCCCGGCCAGGCGCTGCAGACCGAGGCGCGGCTGCTGCACGACGGATCAGGTTATGCAGTAATAGCCGGAAGCATCAGCTCCGCCGGCAAGAAGGTAGCGGACGCCGAGATCACCTATCGCGTCGTGCCCTTTCCCAACGAGACTTTGCGCGCTCAGATGCTGGAGACCGCGCGGCGCGTCGCCGTGCCGGAGGCGTTCCTAAATGGCTAAACCGCGCGATGCGATGATCACCGGAATCGGCCTGGTCTCCTGCCTCGGCGAGGGGATCGAGGCGCACTGGTCAGCGCTAAATGAATTCCAGCCGGTCGTGGACAGCACGACGTTCGCGCCCTGGCCGGTGCATCCGATGGTCGCGCTGGAACTGGATAAGCAGATCCCGAAGCGCGGCGATCAACGGCAGATGGAAGCGTGGCAGCGTATCGGCACCTATGCGGCGGGCCTGGCGCTCGATTCCGCCGGGGTGAAGGGCAATGCCGATCTGCTGTCGCGCATGGATATGATCGTCGCGGCAGGTGGCGGCGAGCGCGACTACGCCGTGGATGCGGAGATCCTGTCAGCGCTACCGAAAGCGGCGGACCCGGGGACGTTCCTCAACGAACATCTGCTGTCGGACCTGAGACCGACATTGTTTCTGGCGCAACTATCGAACCTGCTGGCCGGCAACGTCTCGATCGTGCACGGCGTGGTCGGTTCGTCACGCACCTTCATGGGCGAGGAAGCGTCTGGCACCGACGCGGTGCGCATTGCCTGCGCGCGTATCGCCGCCGGACAGGGCGACCTGTTCCTGGTTGGTGGTTCGTACAACGCACAGCGGCCTGACATCCTGCTGCACTACGAGATGGGCCAATTGCTGTGGAAGCAGCCATTTGCCGGCGTATGGGCGCGCCAGGCGGATGGCGGCGGCATGGTGCTCGGTTCGCTTGGTTGCTTTCTCGTCATCGAGAGTCGCGAGCACGCCGCGGCGCGTGGCGCGGCGATGCTCGGGCACATAGCGTCGATCCTGACCGATCGTTGCCGCCGCGGGCCAGGCGAGGCGACAGCGAATGCCACGCATCAGCTCATGGCGATGCGGCACCATCTTGAGCCGCCGCACGCCGCTGTCATCTCCGGCGCCACGGGAGTGGCGAAGGTGACGCAGGAGGAGGCGGCATTCCAGCACGATCTGGGCATGCCCACACGTGCCACCGCGACTGCGCTCGGCCACTCGATCGAACCGTCATTCCCGGCGAACCTGGCATTGGCGGCAATGGCACTCTCGCGGCGGCAGCTGTTCGGTCCGCTGGAAGCCACGGAGCAGGCGATGAGCGATGAACTGCGGCAAGTGCTGGTGACCAGTTGGGGTCACTGGCGAGGCGAGGCGCTGGCGGTGATCGAGGCAGCGTAAGGAGGCAGCGATGCAGCGTCGGGTGGTTGTGGTAACCGGCATGGGCGTGGTGACCTCGCTCGGTGCCGGCAAGGAAGACAATTGGCGCGAACTGACGGCGGGACATTCCGGCATCCGTCGCATCTCGCGTTTCCCGATTGGCGGCCTGCGCACCAATATCGCCGGCACCATCGACTTCGTCCCGCCGGTGGAAGAACTGTCGGCGCCGGCACTCTCGGAGCGCTTGGCCGAATTGGTGATCGAGGAAGCGCTTGCCGAGGCATCTGTCGGCTCGCCGGGAGATTTTCCCGGACCGATGTTCCTGGCGCTGCCGCCGGTTGAATTGGAATGGTCGCAACGGCTGGCGCTCGCGGCGGCATCAGGAGCGAACGAAAACACCAACTACGACGACTTGCTCCGCGCCGCGGCCAGCGGGAAGTTCGCTCGCTATTACGAACGCTTCCTGTTCAATTCTGTCTCGGAGAATCTGGCGGTGCGGTTCGGCACGAAAGGTTCGCCGGTTGCCACTTCCACTGCGTGCGCATCCGGCGCCACCGCGATCCAGTTGGGCGTAGAAGCGATCCGCCGCGGTGAAGCCGAGGCAGCATTGGTCGTTGGCACGGATGCGTCAGTCAATCCGGAAAGCCTGATCCGCTTCTCGCTGTTGTCAGCGCTATCCACGCGCAACGATCCACCGCAGAGCGCGGCACGGCCGTTCAGCAAGGACCGCGATGGGTTTGTCATGGCGGAAGGCGCCGGCGCGCTGGTGCTGGAAAGTCTGGAGCACGCCAAGGCGCGCGGTGCGACGATACTCGGGGTGATGGAAGGCTGCGGCGAGATGGCGGACGGATTCCATCGCACCCGATCTTCGCCGGACGGCAAACCGATCATCGCCTGCATGCAAAAGGCATTGGAAGATGCCGGCGTCGAGCCTGAAGCGATCGGCTATGTCAATGCGCATGGCACTGGGACGCCGGAGAACGACAAGATGGAATGGGTCGGCGTGGCCTCGGTGTTCGGCGAGCGCGCCGGATCGATCCCTGTTTCCTCGAACAAGTCGATGATCGGCCACACACTCACCGCGGCGGGCGCGGTCGAAGCGATCTTCACGCTGCTGTCACTGCGTCATGGGAGATTGCCCCCGACCATCAACTACGAAACGCCTGATCCGACGCTGCCGGTGGACTGCGTTCCAAACGTGGCGCGCGATGCACAGGTGACGCACGCGATCTCCAATTCATTCGGGTTTGGCGGGCAGAATGTGTGCCTGGTACTCGGGGTAGCGTAAAAGATGAAACCACAGATGCATGAAGATGAACTCGGATGAGACAGGTGCAATCGGTGTTCATTGGTGTCCATCTGTGGTTCCAATAAGAGATGCGCGCACTGCAACTGCTGGCTGACCGCGAACTGGCGTTGGGCGAGCGCGAAGCCCCTGCCCCACCAGCCAATGGCGAAGTTCAGCTCCGCGTCCGCTATGTCGGATTGAACCATATCGACGTGTGGGGATTTCGCGGCATGGCGTTTGCCAAGCGGCAGTTCCCGCTTTGCGTCGGCGCCGAGGCGGCGTGCGATGTAATAGCGGTTGGCGATGGCGTCACCGCGTTGCAGCCTGGCGATCGTGTGGTGCCGTATGCGGCCCTGGTATGTGGCACGTGCCCGGCCTGCGCGCGCGGGCGGGAGAATTTGTGCGAGAACGTCGCCGGCGTGCGTGGCTTCCACGTCGACGGCTTTGCCCAGGATCTGACCAACCATCCAGCGCGGCTCTGCACGAAGCTGCCGGACGGCGTTGATCTGCGCGATGCGGCGTGCGTGGCAGTGGCTTACGCGACCGTGGAGCACATGCTGTTCGACAATGCGCGGTTGGAGCCAGGCGAAACTGTCCTGGTGCACGCGGGCGGTTCAGGCATTGGCTCGATCGCCATCCGTGTCGCGAAGGCATTGGGCTGCACTGTCATCACCACCGTCGGCAGCGAAGACAAGGCCACGAAGGCACACGCGCTTGGCGCGGATCACGTGATCAACTATCGCGAAGACCGCTTTGAGGGCGTGGTCCGCAAGCTCACCAGTCGAAAGGGCGTCGATGTGGTATTCGAACATACCGGCGCCGATACATGGAACGGTTCGCTGCTATCGATGAAGCGCGGCGGCCGTCTGGTGACATGCGGTGCAACATCGGGACCCTCCGGCAGCATCAACCTGATGCAGTTGTTCCAGCAGCAGTACCGCATCATCGGCTCGTTCGGCTCGCCGCTCAGCGCATTGCGGCGCGCGCTAGATCGCATCGCCTCTGGGGTGCGGCCGGTGATCGACACAGTCTATCCGCTGGCGGATTTTCGTGCCGGCCTGGCGCGGCTGGAGAGCCGCGACGTGTTCGGGAAGCTGCTTGTCGAACTCTAAAGTCCTGCGACAGTTAGCGCTGTACGGCGACAGGCTGCTTGGCCGGTTGGTGAAGCATTCGTTGTCCGCACTGCGGCGCAGCGATCCCGATCGCGCGTCCGACATATGCGGGGCGTGGGCTCGGCGTATCGGCCCGCTGCTGCCCGCTCATCGCATCGGGCGCGCCAACCTGCGCGCAGCGTATCCGGAACAGAGCGACGAGTGGATCAAAGCAACGCTGCGCGGTGCGTGGGAAAATCTTGGCCGCGTCGCCGGTGAGTACGTGCACCTTGGTGAGCTGTGGGACCACGATCCGCAACACCCGACCGTCGGTCGCATCGTGACAGACGATCAGCAATTGTTCTTCGATCTGCAAGGCGACGGAAAGCCAGCCCTGTGCTTTGCGGCGCATCTGGGTAATTGGGAATTGCCGGCGGTGATGGCAGCGGCGCACGGCCTGCCATCCGCAGTGCTCTATCGCATGCCAAACAACAAGGCCGTGGCCAAGGAGATCGCACGCATCCGCGAACCGCTGATGGGCCATTTGATTCGCAGCCGCGCACAAGCGCCATTGGAAATGGCAGCGGCGCTGGACCGTGGCGAACATCTTGGCATGCTGGTCGACCAGCGGTTTTCGCGCGGTGTCGACGTGACCTTCTTCGGACGCCGCTGCAAAGCCAACCCATCGATCGCACGGCTGGCACGCCAATTCGATTGCCCGGTCGTTGGCGTGCGGGTCATACGGCTGCCGAACCGGCAGTTTCGCATTGCGGCGGAAGGCCCGTTCGTCTTGCCGCGCGACGGCAGCGGGAAGATCGACGTGGCGCAATCGACGCAACTGATCACCTCGGTGATCGAGCGCTGGATACGCGAACATCCCGAGCAATGGCTGTGGTTCCATCGGCGGTGGCGCTGAGACGCGTTCAACTTTTTATCATTGTGCGTGCCACAATTGCGGCACCCAAGCGCCTTACCCCGTGTGACAGTCGCCAACAAAGGGAAGGAGAACCGCGATGCGTTCCCTGGCATTGTCATTCACCGTTCTTGCCGGCCTGGCCAGTGCGCCGGCCATCGCCCAGACCAATGTGCCGCTAACCGCACAAGGCGTTCCGCCGGGCGCCAATCCCGCCACCGGCGCGCGGCCCGGCAACGATATCGGCACCGGCATGTCGGTTCCGATGGGCACCCACGCCAGCAATATCAATCAGGCCGACACCCGTTCGCCGATAGCACCAAACCTGCCAAGCCCGGCGATCGGCTCCAGTGCAAACGCGGTGGATTATCTGCGCGCGGCGCAGGCGTCATTGCGCGCTGGCCGGACCGGCGAGGCACAGCAGTCGCTGGAGATGGCACAGACGCGTATGCTCGACCGGTCGGTGCCGATGGCGCAGACCAACAACCCGAGCGACAATCCCGCGGTGTCACAAATCTCCCAGGCGCTGAGGGCGCTCGCCTCCGGTGACCGCCAGCAGACGATGGACCTGATCCAGTCGGCGATTCCGGCCGCGACAGCAATGGTGCAGTAGTGGCTTGATTACGCTGCTGATACCGTCCAGAGTAACGTGAATGTGCTTACCTGGACGGTACGGCGGTGTCCGACGAGGACGAGGATTTCACTGAACGCACCATCAGCTTCCGTCCGTCCGGTGCCCCATGGGGTGCCGCACAGGCGGATGCGCCTGCACATCTGCTGCTCGTGCTGGTCGATAACGCGGCACCGCGCCACGTTACGCTGAACCTGCTGCCGTTGACCGTCGGCCGCAGCGCGCCGAGCGAGATTATCCTGGAAGGCAGTACCGTCTCCCGCCGGCACTGCCGCTTCGAGATACACGCTGATGGAATCACCTTGACCGATCTCGGCTCCACCAACGGCACCTTCGTCAACGGCGAGCGTATCGACGCACCAGGTACCTGCTGCAGGACGGTGCGCGCATTGGGGTTGGTTCGCACGCGCTAAGCTATCATCGGCGCAGCCAGCAAGAACTAGCGGGCTGGGAAGCGCTGGATCGCGAGTTGGGCGAGGCACATGACTATGTGCTTTCGGTTTTGCCGCCACCAATAACGGCCGGGCCGGTGCTGGCGGAATGGTTTTATCATCCGTGCACACGCATGGGTGGTGATTTGTTCGGCTACCAGATGTTGGATTTGCGCTACTTCGATGCATATCTGCTCGATGTCGCGGGACACGGTGCGGGGTCGGCGCTGTTCTCGGTGACGGTCGCCAATGTGCTGCGGCAGCGGATGCTGCCGGACGTGGACTTTCATGATCCCGCGGCGGTGATCCGTGGGCTGAATCGCATGTTCCCGATGGAGCGGCACAACAACCTGTTCTTCACCATGTGGTACGGTGTGTACGACATCGTGGAACGGTCGCTCGCGTACGCGACCGCAGGACATCACCCGGCGTTCATGCTGCCGCCGGGTGAGACATCGTCGATACCATTGGGAACGCGCAACCCGTCCATCGGCATCGCGGCGGATCGCGAGGTCCAGGCGTCGCGCACGTCGATACTGCCCGGAAGTTCGCTGTTCCTGTTCAGCGATGGCGTGTTTGAGATCACCGATCTCGACGGCCACGAGTGGGGATTGTCGCAGATCCAGTCTCTGCTGCCGGTGATGGCCACCCCTGGCGGACCGCGGCGACTGTATGACACAGTGCGCATGCATGCGCGGCCGGGACCGCTGGAGGATGACTTCTCGGCGCTGTCGCTGCGTTTCGTCTGAAGGATCCACGACATGACCGACCTGCCGATACGCCTTACCTGCGCCGACTATGCTCGCGTGACGCCGCTGGCGACAGGAGCGGTGAAACCCGAAGGCATCGCGCTGACAATGATCCTCGGGCACGAGGGATCGTGGCCGGCACGGGCCGAGATGCTGCGGAGGGCAGCAAGCGATCCCGAGGTGCAGGGCGGCGAATCGTCGGTGGCGGGCCATCTGCGGCGGATCGACAAGGGCGACCGCAGCCTGGTTGCCTTGCCGGCCTTCCCGCTGCGCAACTTCACCGCGCGCGATCTATACGTTCGTAAGGACGGCGCTGTGCACACGCCGGCCGATCTGCGCGGCAAGCGCGTTGGGATGTACGACTGGGTGGCGAGTGGCTCGGTCTGGTATCGGCATTTCCTGCGCTTCATCGACGTGCCGCCGGAAACGCTGCGCTGGTGGATCGGCCCGGTAGACGAGCCAAACATCACCAGTCATGTCTATACGCTGCCTGATGGTGTGCAATCGGCACCGCCGGGACGCGCCTTGTCCGAGATGCTGATCGCCGGTGAATTGGATGCGCTGTACAGCCCGCCGCGGCCGAAGCGCTACCATCCGGTGAACGGCCCCATCGTGCGGCTGTTCAAGGACGTGCGAGCAGTCGAGCGCGAGTATTTTCAGGCGACACGGATGTTTCCGCCGCAGCACTTGGTCGTGCTTCGCCGGGAGGCCTGGGAAGCCAACAAATGGATTGCCCGATCGCTGACCGATGCATTTGCTCGCTGCACCGGCGTCTTCGGCAAGGCACAGCGATCGTTCCCGTATGCGTCACCCTGGCAGGATGCCGAGCTCGAGGAGACCGAGGCTCTGATGGGCGCCGATTTCCACGCCGACGGTTTCCAGCAGAACCGTGCGGCGATCGAGGTATTCGCCGAACAGGCACTGAAGGCCGGGATCGTATCCCGGCGCATCAGCGCGGAGGAGTATTTCGAGGATTTCCTCGCGAGCTGAGCTACGGGTGATGTGCGCTCTGGTTCAGCATGCCGTCGAGGCGCTGTTCCACTGCGTCGGATACTTTCTCGACGGAGGCGCCGTCCTCAGTTGCAGCGCCGGCAACCCGGGTCGGAGCGTTCACAGGGTTTTTGGCAGCGGTGGTGGCATTGGCGCAGGCCATCAGTGCTAACACCGTTGCGAACGCAAGCATCCTCGCGCCCGAATTTATCGAGCGGGCCGTCCGGTTGGACGATGTCATATGATGGTCTCCGGTCCTTCAGACAATCGCGGTCACTCACGCTCGGCGGGACCCCGATTCCTGCGTCGCGAATTGGCAGTTATCATAACGGAACGGATCGACGGGCACCAGAAAAAGCTGTCGTAATCGCCGTGGAGTGATCGCAGCGCTTCTATTAGGCGCTGAGCCGGGGGGCGCCCGCGGCGGTCATGTGCGCGATCCTGCCGTTGGCAATCGTCGCCACAACGCGCGGTACCGATGGATCGACCAGCACAATGTCGGCGCGCATGCCATCGTCTATCGCACCACGGTCGGTCAGCCGCGCGGCAGCAGCAGGGTTGGCCGAAATCAGCGCCCACGCACGCGGCAGATCGAACACGCCGCGCTGTGCCAATACGAATGCAGCGCGCAGCATCGCCGGATAGAAGTAATCGGACGACAGCACGTTGCAGATACCGGCCTCGGCCATGCGCGCTGCGGATGCCCATCCGAGATGCGAGCCGCCACGCACGACATTGGGACTGCCCATGACGACAAAATCTCCGGCCGCTCGTGCCTCCTCCCCCACGACCTCCGCCATGGGGAACTCGCAGATACCGGCACCGCGGGCACGGAATGTCCGGCGTGTTTCCACCGTGTCGTCATCATGGCTCGCCATCGGCAAGCCGGCATCACGTGCTGCTGCGGCGATACGCTCCAGCGCATCCGGCACGGCGTGTGCCCGCGCACCGACAGTGCCCGCCAATGCACGGAAGTCGTCCAGCTTCATGCCGGCTCGGTCGCTGTATTTCGCGCCCGCGACGGGATCATTGAGCTTCTTCAGTATCGGCGGTGTATGGTCGTTGAACGCCAGCAGGTGCACGCGGCCCGATGCGATGTCAGTGAGCGCGACCTCGAGCGCATCGAGATTGTAGGCTTCCCAGCGCAGGTGGATGCGCATGTCGCAGGTCCAGGACCGGGCTTCCAGTGCATCAAGCAGCGACTGCCAGGAGGTGAGACTGCGCAGCCCCGGTTCCCAGGACAGCGTGACGCCATGGAACGCTGTGGTGATCCCATTCGCCAGCAACTGCGCTTCGGTATCGTGCAACGCGATATCCGCCTTGAAGCCGACACCGGGCCGTGGCTGCAATTGCCGCTCGAACGCGTCGCCGTGGATATCGACGATTCCCGGCAGCACCAGCAGATCGCTTGCATCCAGCGCGGGACCAGAACCGGGACGGTCGATGCCAGCAATGGTGCCGTCTTCCAACGTCAGATCGACACGCTGCTCGCCATCCGAGCGCAGCAGTACACGTCCGCCAGTGATGCGCAGCCGATTTATGCGTAGGGCTTTCAGGGTTCGAAGACGATCTGCACGCGCGGCGTTGGATAGCGCGATATGCCGAATTCCACCACCGTTCCGGCACGGTCCACGTTGACATTTTCCGTGACAAGTAGCGGACGATTGCGCGCGGTACGCAGCAGCTCGGCCTCCTCGGCACTCGGCAGACGTGCGGTGACGCGCGTGAGCTGCCGGAGATAGTCCATGATGCCGACGGATTTCAGCGCCTCGGTAATCGTCGGCTGAGTCCGCAATGCGTCGAGCAAGCCGCGCATGCGGGCCGGGAAGTAATGCTGCGACAGGCTGACCGGCCGCTCATCGGCGAAACCCAGGCGTTCGAGCAGGATGACGCGGCTGCCCGAACGGATGCCGAGACCATTGGCGATGTGCGTGTCGGCCGCGGTTTCCTTGAGCTGCAACAAGCGGCCTGAGGGCTCCATGTTGTGACGCTTGATCCATTCAGAGAATCGCGTACGCGGCTCAACCGCGTATTCCAGCACGTCCTCGGCGACGAACGAGCCGCGCCCCTGCTCGACGCGAACCAGGCCGCCGCGCGACAGTTCCTCCAGCGCGCGGCGCACAGTGTGTCGATTGACACGGAACTGCTGCGACAGTTCGGCTTCCGTCGGCAGCTTGCCGCCAGGCGGATAACGGCCGGCGCCGATATCCGCCTGCAATCGGTTCGCGATCTGCCGCCACAGCGCTACGCCGTCCTGACGTAGGACCGACTTACGCGCCGTCATCAGAACTTCATCCATTCGGTCGCCTGTTCGAGCAACTGATGGCTTGACGATAGCCGAGTCTCGGTTTAGCCGTCTAGACATCCGAACAAGACCAGGCGCCGCGATGACCGATGCATTGCCGGATCAACCACACGCCGCCCGTCGGCGCTGGATGGCAGTGTTGGCGCGGGCGGATGCCGGCGAGCTGAGCGATCGGCTGGAAGCCGCGGTGGCGCTGCCGGCATATCAGCGGTTGCGCGGGCCTGAGGCCGGATTGGTGATGGTACGCGGCCGTGCGGGCGGTGGCGGCGCACCGTTCAATCTCGGCGAGATGACCGCGACGCGCTGCACCGTGCGTACCGCATGCGGTTTCGTCGGACACGCCTATGTTGCCGGACGCAATGAGCGGCTGGCCGAGGTCGGCGCACTGGCCGATGCACTGCTGCAGGACCCCGAGCGGCAAGCGCTCGTTCTGGATGGCGTGATCGAACCACTCGCAGTGATGCAGCAGGCGGCGCGCGATGCAGTCGCCGGCAAGGCAGCCGCGACGCGCGTGCAGTTCTTCGCCATGCGGAACATGCGCACATGAGCGCAACGTTGGCCCTACCAGGCTTCGCCGATCCGGTGCGCGAAGCACAAGCGACGTTCCGTGCGGTGCTCGATGCCATGGCTCGCCCGGGAACGCTGCACGAAGCTGGCGCGGGACTGAACGCACCGGCACCGCTGGATGCCGCGACAGCCGCGGTGATGCTGACACTGGTGGATAATGAAACGCCACTCTGGCTGGACGCGGCGATGGCCGGCACGCGCGAATGGCTGGCATTCCATTGCGGCGCGGCGATCACCGATGCAACGGAGAGCGCGGAGTTCGGACTTGCTGCGGCGCTGCCGGATCTGACGAGGTTCCCGGCCGGTACCCACGAGGCGCCGGAAACTTCCGCAACACTGGTGGTCCAGGTCACCGCGCTGGGCAGCGGCGCACGCTACCAGCTAAGCGGGCCCGGATTGCGCGAACCCGCGGTGCTGGATGTGACGGGACTGCCTGCCGATTTCGCGAACATCTGGACACAGAACCGGGCACTGTTCCCGCGCGGCGTCGATCTTGTGCTGTGCGCGGGCACGGCGCTGACCGCGCTGCCGCGCGGTGTCACAATCAAGGAGGCCTGATCGATGGCCTATGTCGCGGTCAAGGGTGGCGAGCGCGCGATTGATAACGCGCATACCTGGCTGGCGGAGGAACGCCGTGGCGACCCGAGCGTGCCGGACGTGTCGCTGGCGCAGATCGAACAGCAGCTGGGCCGCGCGGTGGACCGCGCGATGGGTGAAGGATCGCTGTACGACCGGGAACTGGCGGCACTGGCAGTGAAGCAGTCGCAGGGCGATCTGATCGAGGCGGCATTTCTGTTGCGCGCCTATCGCACCACGTTGCCGCGGTTCGCGCACTCCGCACCTGTCGATACCTCCAACATGCAGATCAGGCGGCGTATCTCGGCGGTGTTCAAGGATTTGCCTGGCGGCCAGGTGCTTGGCCCTACATATGACTATACGCATCGGTTGCTGGATTTCGAACTTGCAGTCGGCCGCTCGCAGAGCGCCGCGATCGAGCTGGATGCAGCGATCGCGGCGATGCCGCGCGTGCCCGACATACTAGGCAACGAAGGGCTGATCGAGCCCGACGGTGGCGGCGCAACGGAACCGGGCGATCTCACCCGCGAGCCACTGAGCTTTCCGGCAACGCGCGATGTGCGCTTGCAGGCGCTGGCGCGTGGCGATGAAGGTTTCCTGCTGGCACTCGGTTATTCGACGCAGCGCGGCTATGGCGGCACGCATCCGTTCGCCGGCGAAATCCGCATGGGTGAGGTGTCGGTGGAAATCGAACCGCCGGAACTCGGATTTGCTATCGATATCGGCGATATCACCATCACCGAATGCCAGATGGTGAACCAGTTCAAGGGCTCGAAAACCACGCCGCCACAGTTCACCCGCGGCTACGGGTTGGTGTTTGGCTTCTCCGAGCGCAAGGCGATGGCGATGGCTCTGGTCGATCGCGCCATGCGTGCCGAGGAACTCGGCGAGGAAGTCACCGCGCCGGCGCAGAACGTTGAATTCGTGCTCTATCATTCGGACAACATCGAAGCGACCGGCTTCGTCGAACACCTGAAGCTGCCGCACTATGTTGATTTCCAGAGCGAACTGCAGAACGTGCGGAGGATGCGCGCCGAAGTTGCGCGCACGGCGGAACGGGCGGAGGCCGCCGAATGAAGGGCTACAACTTCGCCTACCTGGATGAGCAGACGAAGCGGATGATCCGCCGCGCCCTGCTGAAGGCGGTGGCAGTCCCCGGCCATCAGGTGCCGTTCGGTTCGCGCGAAATGCCGCTGCCGTATGGTTGGGGTACCGGCGGCATCCAGGTCACGGCGTCGATCCTCGGCGCCGGCGACACGCTGAAGGTGATCGATCAAGGCGCCGACGATACCACCAACGCGGTTTCAATCCGCCGCTTCTTCGCCCGCACCGCCGGGGTCAGCACCACCACCAGGACCGCGGACGCCACGGTGATCCAGACGCGGCATCGCATTCCCGAGAAACAACTGCGCGACGATCAGATCCTGGTCTACCAGGTGCCGCAGCCCGAACCACTGTTCCGGCTGGAGCCTTCCAGGGTAGAATCGCGCCGCATGCATTCGCTGGCCGATTACGGGCTGATGCACGTCAAGCTCTACGAGGACATCGCCCGTTTCGGGCAGATCTCGATCAGCTACGACTACCCAGTGATGGTGAATGGTCGCTACCTGATGTCGCCCAGCCCGATCCCGGCATTCGATAATCCGAAGATGCATCGCATGCCGGCGTTGCAGTTGTTCGGTGCGGGCCGCGAGAAACGGATCTACGCCATTCCACCCTGGACTGAAGTGCGGTCGCTCGACTTCGACGATTATCCGTTCCGCCGCATCAATGCGGCAAGGCCATGCGGCTTGTGTGGTGCAACCGACGCCTATCTCGACGAAGTCGTCACCGACGACAAAGGCGGCCGGCTGTTCGTGTGCTCGGATACCGACCACTGCGCCGAGCGGCGGGCCTTGGGGCACCTCGGCGCAGACGGCATGCAGGAGGCAGCGGAATGACCGGCGAAACGCTGCTCTCGGCGCGCGGCCTGTCGCTGTCGTACGGCGCATTACAGGCGCTCGCCAAGGTGGACGTCGATCTGTGGCCGGGCGAGATGCTGGCAGTGGTCGGCGAGTCCGGGTCCGGCAAGACCACCCTGCTGAACGTGCTGTCGGGCCGGCAGGCACCGGATGCCGGTGCGGTATGGTACCGCGATCCAGCCGGTCACCTGCACGATGTGCACGCGATGCCGGCGCCCGCATTGCGCACACTGCATCGCTCCGACTGGGGCTTCGTGCATCAGGAACCGCGGCAGAACTTACGCATGAATGTCACCGCCGGCGGCAATGTGGGCGAGCGGCTGATGGCACAGGGCGCGCGCCACTACGGCGACATCCGCGCGCAGGCGATCGATTGGCTGACGCAGGTAGAGATCGACGCTGCCCGTGTCGATGATATGCCGCGTACCTTCTCAGGCGGCATGCTGCAGCGGCTGCAGATCGCACGCACCCTGGTGACGCATCCGCGGCTGGTGTTCATGGATGAACCAACCGGATCGCTGGATGTATCGGTGCAGGCACGGCTGCTGGACCTGATCCGCAAGCTGGTGACTCAGTTGAAGATCGCCGCGGTCCTGGTGACGCACGACATCGGCGTGGCGCGGCTGCTCGCACATCGCATCATGGTCATGCAGCGCGGACGCGTGGTGGAAACCGGTCTGACCGATCAGGTGCTGGACGACCCGCAGCACCCGTACACGCAACTGCTGGTCAGCTCGGTGTTGCAGGCATGATTGTGTTGCGTCCGCAACTCAATTCGTTGTATTGCCAACTTACCGGAGAGCAGCAAAAGCCGCGCCTCCGGTTCATCTCTGAAGACCGGCTTGCAGTGACTGGACAAGATGCCCAGTCACTCGCTCAAGCTGCGACCTGCGCATTTACATGCGATGGCGTGTTGCCGGCGTCCGCCCATGCGTGAGGTCATGCTCAGCACCGACGCGCTGGCGAAAAGCTTCACGCTGCATCTGCAAGGCGGCGTGCGCATTCCGGTGTTGGCGGACGTGGGCCTGGACGTGCATGCCGGCGAATGCGTCGTGCTCTCGGGTCCGTCTGGCGTTGGAAAATCAACACTGATGCGTAGCCTGTATGGCAACTACCGGGCAGAATCCGGCCGCATACGTGTGCGTCATCACGGCGAAATGGTCGATCTCGCGAGCGCCGAACCGCGCACCGTCCTGGCAGTGCGGCATGAAACGCTCGGCTATGTCAGCCAGTTTCTGCGCGTGGTGCCGCGCGTGCCGGCGCTCGACGTGGTTGCCGAAGTGCCGATTGGCCGCGGCGTGTCGCAGGAAGACGCCAGGCATCAGGCAACCGGCCTGCTGCTGCGGCTGAATATTCCTCGCCGGCTACATGCACTGCCGCCCGCCACCTTCTCCGGCGGCGAACAGCAGCGCGTCAACCTGGCACGTGGCTTCATTGGCGGCCATCCGATCCTGCTGCTGGACGAACCGACGGCCTCGCTCGATGCGGTTAATCGCACTGTGGTGGTCGCGATGATCAACGAAGCTAAAGCGCGCGGTATCGCCATCGTGGCGATCTGTCACGACGCCGAGGTCCGCGACGCCATCGCCGATCGGCTGTTTGAACTGCGCCCAATGCAGGATGCGGCATGAACGGCGAGACGATTCTGTCAAACGCGCAGCTCGTGCTGGCCGATTCGACGCTGGCTGGCACCCTCGTGGTGCGTGACGGCTGGATCGTTGACGTGCAGCCGCACCCATCCTCCGCGCTGCCGGCACATGATCTGGATGGCGACTATCTGATCCCTGGTATCGTCGATACACACACCGACAACCTGGAGCGTCAGGTTCAACCGCGTGCATTGGCGCGGTGGCCATCGCGTTCCGCCATGGTAGCGCATGACGCGCAATGCGCCGGCGCCGGGGTCACCACGGTATTCGATGCGCTCTGCCTCGGTGATCTGGGCTTCGACAAGGAGCGGCTGCGCACGTTCCGCGACGGCGTGGTCGATCTCGACGCATTGGACCAGGTCGGGCTGCTGAAGGCGGAACACTTCCTGCATTTGCGCTGCGAAGTGCCCGCGCTGGACATGCTGGAGCTGTTCGACGGCGTGGCGGATCACCGGCTGGTCCGCATGGTCAGCTTGATGGATCACAGCCCCGGGGTCGGCCAATACGCCGATATGGATTTCTATCGCGCCCTGCGGCGGCGTGGCGGGTTGGACGATGCATACATCGAACGGCGCATCCTGGAATTGCAGGCACAGCGCGAAAGGACGCGTATCCCGCACCGGCGCGCGCTGCTGGAACGGGTTGCCGACCGTGACATCGCACTGGCGAGCCACGATGACCGGACGGAGGAGGAAATCGCCGAGAATGCCGCCGACGGCATCGACATCAGCGAATTTCCGGTGACGCTGGCAGCGGCACGCGCGGCCAAGGCGGCGAACATGCAGGTCATTGCCGGCGCACCGAACATCGTGCGCGGCGGCTCGCACTCCGGAAATGTCTCCGCGGCCGATCTGCTGGCGAATGGCGCGGTCGATGCGTTCGCCTCGGACTATGTGCCGAACAGCCTGGTGGAAGCGGCATTCCAGTGCGCGCAGCGGATCGGGTTGCCCGAGGCGGTGGCTCTGGTGACAGAGAATCCCGCACGCATGGCTGGGCTGGAGGATCGCGGGCGGCTGCAACCGGGCCAACGCGCCGATCTGGTGCGTGTTCGCCTGCACGATGGCTTGCCGGTGGTGCGTCAGGTGTGGCGCGCGGGTGAACGCGTGGCCTGATGCGCGTCGCGGTATACTACGCGCCACAGCCGGATGACTGGCTGCATTGCGACGCGTCATGCTGGCTGGGCCGCGATGCGGCGGCGGTCAGGACCACAGTCCAGCCGGACATTGCCGGCATCGCCGAAGTGACCGCGGAGCCGCGGCTCTATGGCTTCCATGCGACACTGAAACCGCCGATGCGTTTGGCTGACAGCGTTGCGTGGGATGACGTGCTGCGGAGCGCGGATGCATTGGCGCGGCGGCTGGCCCCATTCGATCTGCCGCCGCTGGCGGTGTCCGATGTGCACGGCTTTCTCGCCCTGCGAGAGACCGTCGAATCGCCGCCGTTGCAGGCACTGGCAGATGCGTGCGTCGAACAGCTCGACGCCTTGCGCGCGCCGCCGACCGACGATGAGCTGGCACGGCGGCGGCGTTCGCGGCTGACACCGCAGCAGGATTCGATGCTTGTGCGCTGGGGCTATCCTTATGTGTTCGAGACGTGGTTCTTCCACATGACACTGACGCGCCGGCTGAGCGTGTCGGAGAAGCAGGTGTTCATGCCGGCGGCGGAGGCACATCTCGCACGTGCGATCGCCACGCCGCGACGGGTGGGCGATATCTGCCTGTTCGTGCAGCCCGCGCCGGGCAAGCCGTTCGTCATCCGCGAACGTCTGCCGCTGCGCGCCTGAGCGCAGCAACGAACCGGGCCACTCCCTGCTCCAGCGACGCGTCGTTCAGCACGGTGTGCACCAACACGCCCTCCGGCAGCACCACACGCCGCGCCAATCGCGCCGCGACATCCATCTCGCCCTCCCGGCCACGCTGCCCGAGACGTTCCGCCAAAACATCCGCCGGCGCCGTCACCTCGATGACCTGCACGGCGTAGCGTGTTGCGGCCTCAGCGATGACGGTGCGCGACACGTTGGCGACGGTGGCACAATCCGGTTCGACGTGCGGAATGCCGTAGAGCAGGCCGTGCGCCTGCCATTGCAGCGCGAAACTACGGCGGGCGAATTCAGCCACGGTGATCGCTTCGTGCGCCTCGCCGCCGGCATCTGCCGGGCGCGTGATCACCCGGCGGGCGAAACGAAAGCGAGCATCGCCGGCCAGCGCGCTCTGTGCCGCAGCGAGCAAGGTGTCCTTCCCTGCCCCGCTCGGTCCGACGACAAGAATCAGCATCGCGTCCCCACGTTGACGCAGCGCACCCTGCCGTTAGCCTGCGCGTCCCGCAACGGAGAGTTCGCATGTTCACCACCCGCCCTGAAATCGCCGGCACTTTCGGCGTGGTCGCCAGCACGCACTGGATCGCGAGCCAGGTGGGCATGGCGGTGCTGGAGCGTGGCGGCAATGCCTTCGACGCGGCGGCCGCGACGGCGTTCACCTTGCAGGTAGCGGAACCTCACCTGAACGGACCAGGCGGCGATGCGCCGATCATCATCCATACCGCCAATACACAGACGCAGCAGGTGATCTGCGGCCAGGGCGTCGCGCCACAGACAGCGACGCTGGAAAAATTCCGCGAGCTCGATGTCGATCTGATCCCGGCAACCGGACTGTTGCCGGCGGTCGTTCCGGGTGCATTCGATGCCTGGTGTCTGCTGTTGCGCGACTGGGGCACCTGGGAACTCGCCGACGTGCTGGCCTTCGCCATCGGCTACGCGAAGAATGGCATCCACATCGTGCCGCGCATCAGCGCCACCATCGAAGGCCTGCGTCAGCTCTTCGAGCAAGAATGGAAGTCATCCGCCGCGGTGTTTCTGCCGAACGGCAAGACACCGGTACCGGAAAGCCTGTTCGCCCGTCCGGCTCTCGCCGAGACGTGGCAACGGATCTGCCGCGAGGCCGTTGGCGATACCCGTGAAGCGCGCATCGATGCGGCGCGCAATGCCTGGTATCGCGGCTTCGTCGCGGAAGCAGTGGACAAGTTCTTCCGTACCACCGAGGTGCTCGACGTCACCGGCCGGCGCCATCGCGGCCTGCTCGCGGCGGACGACTTCGCGTCCTGGAAGGCGACGGTCGAGGATCCAGTCTCTTACGAATATCGTGGCCACACTGTGCTGAAGTGCGGCCCGTGGACCCAAGGGCCGGCCTTCCTCCAGCAGCTTGCCCTGCTGAGCGGTTTCGACATCAGCGCGATGGATCCATTCGGTACCGACTTTGTGCACACCGTGGTGGAATGCGCCAAGCTCGCCTTTGCCGATCGTGAGGCGTACTACGGCGATCCGGATTTCGCCAAGGTGCCGCTGGGCGAACTGTTGTCGGATGACTACAACGCGGAGCGCCGCAAGCTGGTCGGGCGCAACGCATCGTTGGAGCTGCGTCCCGGCACCGTGCCGGGCCACACGCCGACGGTGGATCGCGACGGCGAAAGCCGGGCATGGCTGCTGAATCGTGAGCCAGGTGTTGGCGAGCCCACGGTCGCGCGGCTTGGCGTCATCGGCGCGGATACCTGCCATCTCGACGTGATCGACAAGGACGGCAACATGGTCAGCGCGACACCATCGGGTGGCTGGCTGCAATCCTCACCGGTGATTCCGGAGCTCGGCTTCTGCATGGGAACCCGCGCACAGATGTTTTGGCTGAAGGAGGGATTGCCGACCAGTCTGAAGCCTGGCGCGCGGCCACGCACGACACTTTCGCCGAGCTTCGCTTTGCGTGATGGCAAGGCCTGGATGGCGTTCGGCACACCAGGCGGCGAGCAGCAGGATCAGTGGTCGCTGATCTATTTCCTGCGCATGGTGCACCACAATATGGGCATTCAAGAAGCAATCGACGCGCCGTCGTTCCATACCGAGCACTGGCCGTCGAGTTTCTGGCCGCGTGTCGCGCGTCCCGGCAAGGTGGTTCTCGAGGGCCGCTTCGAGAACGCGGTGATGTACGAATTGAAGGCACGCGACCACAAAGCGGAGAAAGGTGAGGACTGGTCGGAAGGCCGCATTTCCGGTGCGCGCGTCGAGGGCAAGCAGATGCGCGCCGGTGCAAATCCACGCGGTATGCAGGGCTACGCTGTCGGGCGGTGATGCGACGGCTGATCCAGCCAGGGCCGACCCATCCCGCGCGCATCGAGAGTTGCCAAGGATCCAGTCAGCGCCTTGAGTTTCTACTGCAGCCTGGGATGTCGCTGAACGATGCTCTGACCCGTCCCATGGTCGATGCGGGGATGAAGTCAGCGGCGCTGCGTTTCGAGGGCGGTGCACTCGGGCCATTCAGCTACGTGATGCCGGGACCACCGCGCGACGCAACGCATGCCGCGTATTTCAGCGAGCCTCGCTCGCCGCCAGACGAAACAGCAGTTGAGATCGCCAATGCGACATTTGGCTGGCGCGATGGTGCGCCGTTCGTGCATTGCCACGCTGCCTGGATCGAAGCAGGTGTGTATCGCCGTGGCGGCCACATCCTGCCGCACGAGACGGTAGTTTCGCGCGAAACGGTTGTGCACGCATGGGCGACGGCGGATATCGCGATCGAAGCGGACGCGGACGCGGAGACCAACTTCACCCTGTTCCATCCTGTGCCGCGCGACAGCACGTCGCCAGGCGACCGCAGCATCGTCGCGCGTATCCGGCCAAACGAGGACATCACCACGGCACTCGAGAAGATCGCAGCGCAATACCATATGAAGTCAGCCATCGTACGCGGCAGCCTCGGCAGTTTGATCGGCGCTCACTTCGAGGACGGCAGCGTGGTCGAGGATCACGCCACCGAGGTGCTGGTGCGTTCCGGCCACATTCACGACGGCCGGGCGGTCCTCGATATGCTCGTGATCGATATGCACGGACACGTGCACGAAGGCCGGCTGGTGCGCGGGGACAATCCCGTGTGCATCACATTCGAGCTGATGCTGGTCGCGGCATGACCCGCAGGGCATCGGCAACGTCGCGCACCACCGGCGACCAGTCGCCGCGCCGCCGCTGACGGAATAGACGCGCGGTAGGATACCAGGGACTGTCAGCGCGATCGCGCAGCCAGCGCCAGTCGGCGGCGTAATGCAGCATGATCCACACCGGCTTGCCCAGCGCACCGGCAAGATGCGCGACCGAGGTATCGATCGTGACGACGAGATCGAGCAACGAAATCAGCGCAGCCGTATCAGCGAAGTCGGTGAGTTCGTAGCGGTGATCGATCAGGTTGGTGTGCCGCGCAAAGAGTGCCGCGTGTGTCGCCGGAATCTCCTTTTGCAACGCATGGAACTCGATATCGTCGAGCGACAAAAGCGGCTGCAGTGCCGGAAACGGCAGCGACCGCTTGGGGATGTGCTGCGAACCCCACCAGACCAGTCCGACACGGCGCGGTTTGGATCGGCCAAGGCGCTTGCGCCATGCTGCAAGCCGCTGCTTCGGTGGTCGCAGATACGGCACTGACGCAGGAATGCTGCCGAGGTCAGTGCCGAACACGAGCGGCAAGCTGAGCAGCGGGGTCACGATATCAGCCGGAGGTTCCGGATCATCCGGTGTGATGACCGCATCGATGCCTTGCAGCGTCGCCATCAGTGCCTTGGTCTCAGTATAGCTCTGCAGCGTCACGTGTGCCCCGTGCGCAGCGAGCATCGGCGCATACCGGGCAAACTGGATGAGATCACCCTGGCCTTGTTCGGACAGCAACAGTACGCGCTTGCCAGCAACCTCATCGAGCGCCGGCACGCGCGCATCGGCCCGCAGTGTATCGTGATCGGGCACTTGCCAACGACCCTCATACTTCCGCCAACCTTCGGCGAACCGGCCAAGCAGCAACAGGACCAGGCTTTCGTTCCACGCCGCGATGCCCGGATAAATCGCCTCAATGGTTCGGCAGGCGGTGATCGCTTCGTCGTAACACCCTTGATCGGCCAGCGCCTGGCCTAGCCCCGCATGAATATCAGCGATCCGATTACGATCAATGCCGGCCGGACTATTGACAAGCGCAGCCTGGAAGCTCGCGACCGCCTCGTCCGGCCGATCGAGCGCGGCCAGCGCACGGCCCATATTGTAGTGCGCCGCGGCGCGGAACGGCGCCATACCAAGCACGCGCTGAAAACACAGCAACGCATCCTCGTGGCGGCCAAGACCAATCAGCGCATTGCCGAGGTTGTTCAGCACGCCGGCGTCGTTTGGATGACCTGCTGCGGCGCGGCGAAGCGGCGGTTCGGCCAGCGCATACTGCTTCTGTCCCAGCAGCGCGGTACCCAGATGGTAGTTCACCAGCGGATCAGCCGGATGCAATGCCACCGCCCCGGTCAGGTATTCAACTGCCTCGGTGAGTTGTGAACGATCGAAATGGATCACCCCCAGCAGATGCAGGGCATCGAAATGCGCGGCATCCCGCGCCAGCAACTCACGACAGCAGCGTTCCGCCTCGACATAGTCCCGCGCATGGTAGTATCGCGCCGCCGCCTGCATGCCTTGCTCCGGCAATGCAGGAAGCACTCACACGCGCTTCTTCCCCGACTTGGCGGCGCGCGGTTTGGCCGCTGGCGACCGCTTCGGCTTCGGCGCCGGCTTCGATGGCTTACCGCCGCGCAGCTGTGCGATGGTGGCGCGTGTGGTGATCTGCTCGGGGTTCATGCGCAGCTCGATCACTGCCGGCTTCCCGCTGTCCACCGCGCGGCGAAAAGCCGGCGCGAACTCAGCGGTGTCGCTCACCACTTCGCCGTGCCCGCCGAACGCCTCGATGAATTTGGCGAAGTCGGGATTGGTCAGTGCCGTGCCGGACACGCGTGCCGGATAGGCGCGCTCCTGGTGCATGCGGATCGTGCCGTACATCTGGTTATTGAACACCAGCACTATCGGCGCGACACCATGGTGGAACGCAGTGGCAAGCTCTTGCCCGGTCATCAGGAAGCCGCCGTCACCAACAAGGCTGACCACCATGCGATCGGGAAACGCGATCTTGGCGCCGATAGCGGCCGGCACACTGTAGCCCATGGCACCATTGGTCGGACCGATGTAGCGCTGGCCATCGCGGAAGTTGATGAACCGCGTTGCCCATCCGGCGAAGTTTCCTGCATCCGTTGTGATCAAAGCATCGCTGTCGAGCAGCGACTGCAATTCATGCATGGTCGTGCCAAGGTTGAGAGTGCCCTCGTAGTTCGGCACCGCACGTTGCGCCTCGCGCAGCGAGCGCAAATCTTCGGTCCAATCGGTCCAATCGGAGTGCACCGGTTCCAGCGCGGCGACAGCATGCGCGAAAGCGTTCAGATCGGACACGATGCCAAGCGCGGGACGGAACACGCGGCCGATCTCGCTGCCATCCGGGTGCACCTGGATGATCGGCACGCTGCCGGCAATGTCGAACAGCGTGTAGCCCTGCGACACGGTGTCACCGAGACGCGAGCCGATCGCCAGGATCAGGTCCGCGTCTTTCACTCTGCCGACGAGACCGGGATCGGAACCCACGCCGAGATCGCCTGCAAAGTTGTCGAGCGTGCCGTCGTACAGCGCCTGCCGGCGGAAGCCGACGGTAACGGGAATGTCGTTGCCCAGCAGGAAATCGCGGATTGCGGCACGGCCAGCTTCGGTCCAGCACGAGCCGCCCAGTACGGCGAGCGGCTTGCGCGCCCGCGACAGCATGACGCGTAGTTGCTGCAGCGCGGCTGGATCCGGATGCGCCAGAGTGACCGGTGCGCGCCGCAGATCGGGCACTTCGATGATGTCCTTCTGCATTTCTTCCGAGAGAGCGATCACCACCGGACCCGGACGGCCGGACACCGCAACGTCGACGGCATGGGCGACGATTTCAGGGATGCGCTTCGCCTGGTCGATCTGCGTCACCCACTTGGCGAGCGGGCTGAACATCCGCCGATAATCGACTTCCTGGAACGAATCGCGGCCAGCGTCCTCGTGCGGAATCTGGCCAACAAAAAGCAGCATCGGGGTGCTGTCCTGCATGGCGATATGCACGCCGATGGAGCCGTGGCAGGCCCCCGGACCGCGCGTCACCATGGCAGCGGCGGGGCGGCCGGTCAGTTTGCCGAAGGCCTCGGCCATGTTCACTGCACCCGCCTCGAACCGGCACGTCACCAGTTTCACCTTGTGACGCACGTCATAGAGGCCATCCAGCACGTCCAGGTAACTTTCACCTGGCACGGCGAATACGTGGTCGATGCCTTGCGCCACCAGGGCGTCCGCCAACGCACGCCCGCCACTACGGGGGACGATACGTGCCTTACGCGCCTGTGACAGTTCCATCCGAGCCTCCACCCCTGCCCCAAAGGGCTACTCCCTTGAGAGTAGTCTCTCTGGCCAGCTTTCGTCACGCGGGCGCGCCGGATACCAAGCGCGAGGGATACGTACAAACCCGCTCAGGAAAATCCCGAATAGCCGGATGGTCACTGAACGGTGTTTGTTCGCCACAAATCGAACAAAACGTCTGCCAATTTCCGCCCTTGCCTCTACCGACCGTTAGCGTATCTGCTGAGCCCACGAAAAGAGGTGTTCCAATGCTTCAAAGCATGACCTGGCTGGCCAATGACAAGATCGCCCGCGATCAGTTTCAGGTATTCAGCCAACTCGGCGACGAAATGCGGCTCAGCACGGACGAGAAGCGCCGCGCCCTGCTGTTGTCGGACCAGGAATGGTCGAGCTGGTCGGATTTCTGCCAGGAAGGCCCGTTGCCGGCAGCGCCGCAGCTTCCGGTGATGCTGCGCCGCCTCGGCAGCGCCAGCCATCGTCTCGCCGTTCTGGCCGAACATCGCGCGCAGGCGTAGTTCGCGCCCCGGCAATTCCTGCTAGGCTGCCGGCGACGGCAGTCTTGGAGGCGGCATGCGGGCGATATTCGTACAGATCAAGTGCGAGATGGGCCAGGCCTACAAGGTCGCTCGCGAAGCCGCCGATACCATCGAACAGATGTCAGAGCTTTATTCCACGTCAGGCCAGTATGACCTGCTGGGTAAGTTCTACCTGGATCCGGATGAGGACATTGGCCTGTTCGTCACCGAGAAGATCCAGGCCTTGTCCGGTGTCAAGGACACCTACACCCTGATCACCTTCAATGCATTTGGCGGGGGACGCGGCTAGGGCCCATCCCCCGGCGGCTTTCGCATCAACGCCGGGCCACCAGGTCGATCTCCACCAGAGCGCCCCGCGCCAGACCGGTGACGCCGACGCAGGTCCGGGCCGGCAACCGGTCCGGCGGGAAGTAGCTCCGATAGACCGTATTCATCGGCGCATAGTCGTCCTCGAATCGGGTCAGATAGGTGCGGACGCTGATCACATGCTCCAGGCCGAGCCCGAGTCCGCGCAAAACGATGATGAGATTGTCCATCACACGGCGGGTCTGCGCCTCGATTCCATCCGGCAGCGGCGCCGAATCTTCCCCGGGTAAAGTCGGCATTTGCCCGGTGAGGAACACCCAGCCATCCACTTCGACCGCGTGGGAGAACGGTGCCACCGGGGTGGGGGCGCCGGTGATCATGTGGAACAGCGGCGTACTCATCCGCGTGCCGCCGCGATGGCCGCCCAGACCCGGTAGGGCGACGCGGGCATGTCGAAGTGGCGGACGCCGAGCGGCGCCAGCGCGTCATTGACCGCGTTCATCGCCGCGGCCATCGCGCCGACCGTGCCCGCCTCACCGACGCCCTTGGCACCAAGCGGGTTCACCTTCGTCGGCACCTCCCGGGTCGCCATACTGATGTCCGGCAAGTCGTCGGCGCGCGGCATGGTGTAGTCCATGAACGACGCCGTCAGCATCTGACCGGAGTGTGGGTCGTGCACGATCTGCTCGGCCATAGCCTGGCCAACGCCCTGGGCCACGCCACCATGCGTCTGGCCGGCGACCAACAACGGATTGAGCACGCGGCCGAGTTCCTCCACCGCGCTGTAGCGCACCACTTCGGTGACCCCGGTATCGGGATCGATCTCCACCTCGCAGATATGCGTGCCATTGGGGAAGGTAACCGCCGTCGGCGTGAACTCGCCGCTCTCAACCAGTTCATTGCCATTCAGGTTCGCCGCGTGGGCAACCTCGGCGAGACTGACCGAACGATCAGTGCCGGCGATGGTGAAGCGGCCCGTATCGAAGGTGACATCGACCTCGGCGGCTTCCAACAGTTCGGCGGCGACCTGCCTCGCCTTGTCGATCACCTTGTTGACCACAAGGTCCACCGCGGCGCCGCCGATACACAGCGCACCGGACCCGCCATTGCCTTTGCCGCCGGGCAACAAATCAGTATCGCCTTGTTCGTAGCGCACCTGATCGATCGGCACGCCGAAGCGATCAGCAATGAGCTGGCTGAATGCCGTCTCCAGCCCCTGCCCTACCGACATCGAACCGGAACGCAGCACCAGTGTGCCGTCCTCGGCCAAACGCAGCGCGGCCTGATCCTTCGCAGGGCGCAGGAACGGACCGCCAGCAACCTCGATGCAGTTGCATAGGCCGATGCCACGCAGCTTGCCGCGCGACCTGGCCTCATCACGGCGCTTGGCGAAGCTGTCGAGCTCCGCCATCGATGCGGCCTTCTGCATGTTGCCTTCGAACTCGCCGCAGTCGTAGGTGAAAGTGAGCGCTGTCTTGTACGGCATTGCGTCCGGCGGAATCAGGTTGCGGCGGCGCAATTCATAAGGGCTGATATCCAATTCGCGCGCGGCGATGTCGATGATGCGTTCGATCGTGTAGGTCGCTTCCGGGCGACCCGCGCCACGATACGCGGCGGTGGGCACGGTGTTGGTAAGGATGCCGCAGGATTCCGCGTAGATCGCCGGGATGTCGTAAACGCCCGCAGTGCCGCCGATATTGCCCACGGGCCAGCCAGAGCGCCCTGTGACATAGGCGCCCAGGTTCACATCCCAGCGCAGTTTCAGCGCGGTGAATTTGTGGCTGGCATCAAGCGCGAGTTCGACCGTGATGCGCATCTCGCGCGCCTGTTCATCGGTAAGGAAACCCTCGGTGCGGTCCTCGATCCAACGAACCGGCCGCTGCATCTTGCGCGCCGCCCACGCGACCAGCGCGTATTCCGGCTGCACGCCTGATTTCATGCCGAACGAACCACCGACATCGTCGCACAGCACGCGGATATCCGTCGGCTTGATGTTGAAATTGCCGTTGGCCATGCCGTTGCGTAGATTGAACGGCGACTGATGCGCCGCGTGGACCACCATACGCCCGTCCTTATCGATCTCGGCCCAGGCACCACGCGTCTCCATCGAATTGGCGGTGACGCGTGAGACGGTGAACTGCAGCCGCGCGACATGTGCCGCGTTGCGCAGCGCCGCATCGGTTGCTTCGGCATCGCCGCGCTTCCACAGGAATCCGATATTGTCCGGCACATCGTCCCAAACCTTCGGTGCGCCCGGAGCTATGGCAGCAACGGCATCGGTAACCAGCGGAAGTGCCCCATAGTCCACCATCACCGCCTCGGCGGCGTCCTTGCCTGCGGCCATGCTCTCCGCAAGCACCACGGCAACCGGTTCGCCGACGAACCTTGCACGATCCCCAGCAAGCAATGGGCGATCGGTCTTTGGCGCGGGACTGCCATCGGGACGCGGAAAGCCGATGCCGCCCGGTATCGGCGCAACGTCAGTCAGATCGGCTGCTGTGAAGATCGCGACCACACCGGGCATCGCGCGCGCCGCCGACGTATCGATGCTGGCGATAACGGCGTGCGCATGATGCGAACGCACCAGCACGGCTTCCAGCATCCCAGGTGATCGTGTATCGGCGCTGTAGTTGCCCTTTCCGGTCAACAGCTTCGCGTCCTCGCGCCGGCGTACCGATCTGGTCTGCATCGTGGCCATCAGCGATTGTCTCCCGCCGCGACAATGATATCGCTGGCAGGCAACGGTTCGCCGTTCAGCACCGACTGCATGTTGCGGAAGGCGTGACGCGCGATATCTCCCACCAGATCGATCGCACTGCCGGCGATATGCGGCGTGACCACGACCTGATCGAGCTTCAACAACGGATTGTTGGCATCGGCCGGTTCCTTGTCGAACACATCGAGACCAGCTCCGTGCAACTTGCCGCTGACCAACGCGTCATACAGTGCCGGTTCATCAACCACTTCGCCGCGCGCGGCGTTGACCAGGATCGCGCCCTGCTTCATCCGCGCCAGCGCATCGGCACCGATCATGCCGCGTGTGACCTGGGTCAGCGGCACGTGCAGCGAAACCACATCGCTCTGGGTCAGCAATTCGTCCAGGGTTACTGGTGTGGCGCGCAACGAACGCTCCGTCGCCATGTCGGCGCGCCTGATGTCGTGATACAGGATACGCACGTCGAAGCCGGCAAGGCGATGCGCGACCATGCGGCCGACATTGCCGAAGCCGAGAATGCCGACAGTCTTGCCTGACAACTGGTACGCCTGGGCGCGGATCTGCGGCCTCATCCAGACGCCCTCGCGCAGCCTGCGGTCAGCCAGCGAGAGGCGGCGATACGTCGCCAGCATCAGCATCAGCGTATGTTCCGACACCGCTCCGGCATTGGCGCCGGCCGTGATCGCCACCGGGATCCGTGCGGCGCGCGCGGCGTCGAGATTGAATTTATCGACGCCGATACCCCATTTATGCAGCAGCTTCAGTTTCGGCGCCGCCTTGATCATTTCGGCATCAACCGCCACCGCGGTCAGGATGAACTCGGCATCCGCGACCATCGCCATCTGCTCACGCCGATCACCCGCCTCGCCGAACTGGATGGAGAAGCCAGGCGGCAATTGCGAGCGGATCTCGTGTTGCACCTTGGCGTCCATCACGTCGAGGAAGGCTACCTTGTGGGTCATGCGGCTCTCCGATTTCCACCGTTATGACCGGCCTTGCGCCGGCCATCCGTCGTGGTTGAATTGCCCTCATCTTGAGGCGCGCAGGCGCTATGGGCAACAATGCCCCACAAATCCAGGAGGCAGCCATGGCGGACGAACTGCGCGACATCCTTCGTAACAGAGTGAAAGAGAAGCTGGGGCGCAACGAAGTCGTGGCATCGATGACGGTGCGATTAAGCCGCTCGATCGAGATCGCGCGCATCGCGGCGACTGCCGGGTTCGACACGATCTATGTCGATGTCGAACACAACACGCTGTCGATCGACGCGGTGTGCCAGATCTGCATCGCGGCGATGCAATGCGGGATCACACCGCTGGTGCGCGTGCCAGCCAACACGCCGGAGTTCATCTGCCGTCTGCTCGATGGCGGCGCCATGGGGGTGATCGCGCCCCATGTGCGCACCGCCGATCAGGCGCGCGAGATCGTGCACTACGCCAAGTTCACGCCGCAGGGCGAGCGCGGCGCGGGCGGCGCGCTGCCGCACTATCATTATCGCAGCTTCCCCTCAGCGGTGCTGAACCAGGCAATGAACGATGCGACGATGGTCGTGGTGATGATGGAGACCGTCGATGCGCTGGAGAATGTGGAAGCGATCGCCGCGGTGGACGGCATCGATATGATGCTTATCGGCACCAACGACCTGTGCAACGAGATGGGAATCACCGGGCAGTTTGATCATCCGAATGTGCGCGATGCGTACCTGCGGACGATCGCGGCATGCCGCAAGCATGGCAAGCATGTCGGCGTGGGCGGGTTGGCGTCGCGGCCGGACCTGATGGCGGAATACGTGCGGCAGGGCGCGCGCTATGTCTCCACCGGCACCGACCTGTCGTTCCTGTTGGCGGCGGCGGCGGACAAGGCGAAATTCGTGCGCGACATCAAGGTTTGAGCGTGTTGCCGACGGCGTAGATACGGCAGTCCCAGCCACGGTCTCTGCAGTGCTTTAGCGCTGCGGCTTCGGCGTCTTCCTGAGTGCGCTGCGCGATGATGCGGCCGTAGTGGCCCTTGTCATCCGTCGCAAACGCTTTCTCGAAGCTCCAGGTGCGCAGATAGCTGGCGAAGTCGGCCTTGCCGCGTGCATCGAGGTTGGGCGGATCAGGCAGCGTTGGCAAAGGCGGCAGATCGGTGACCGGTTCGGTTGGCAGATGCAGCGGTGCCAGGAATGCGGCAACGCGCGGCCACCAAAGCGATGGCGGCGGGGAGAAGATCAACGAATGGCCGTCAGCCGCGAAGGGTGGCGCTGCCTCGAACTGCGCGGGTGCACCGCCCGCGGCATAGGCATCAAACATCTGCCGAGCCAAGGCAGGGCCGAAAAAGTGATCGTTTTGCGCATAGATCCATAGGCTAGGTAGGTGCGTCGACAATCCGTAGCTCTTCATCGTTGTGACGAGGCGCTCCGGTTGGCAGACGAAGTCCGGCCTTATCGAACCAAGGCCGCCGGCAAAGATGATCAACGCAACGACGCCTTCTGGCGACTGAGTGGCAGCGAGCGCGAGCGCAGCCGAACCGCCAGCCGAATGGCCGACCAACAGGACGCTATCCGGCTCCGCCCACGGCTCGGAGCGCAGTTGTTTGAGCGCCGCTTGAACATCAACGGCCTCGGCATCACCAGTCTTCGTGTAGTCGCGGTCGCTGCAGGACACGGCGCCCAAATCGACAGCACCGGATGACAGACCAAAGCCCCGGCGATTCACCACCACAGCGGCGTAGCCGTGCATGGCAAACTCGATGGCTGGACTGGAGTAATTCTCCGGCGCGCCATGCACGATCGCATCGGCATCGCGTGCCATGCCGTGATTGATCATCGCGAGCGGGAAGCGTCCCGGCTTGTCCGGCCTCGTCAGCAATGCTTCAAGCTCCGCGTGTGAGCCATCCGGCAGCGTCACGTGCAAGGTCAGCGGTTCACGCAGCAGCCCGGGCAATTGTGTGATCGTCGCGTGGGCGTCTGGAACCCACGCCAGCAGCGCCAGCGCGATCAGGATCGCAATGCGGCGAGGTCGTGAATGCATGCGTCGACTATGCTCTCGAGCGATCCGAAGATACGTGCACCTGCAGCAGTGAGGCGTTCCGTCTTCGAAGCAAGCGTACCCAGGTCGCCCATGACCAGGGCCCCGGCATGGCCCATCGAAACCCCTTCCTTTGCCTCGCGTCCGGCGATCAGCGCATAGAACGGCTTGCGCACACCCAGCCGCCTCAATACGTCGGCACATTCTTCTTCTTCGCTGCCGCCGACTTCGCCCACCAGGATGACTGCGTGCGTGCGTTCATCGCCGAAGAACACCGGCAGCAGATCGGCGAAGCGAATGCCCTTCACCGGATCGCCGCCGACGCCAACCCATATGCTCTGCCCAAGCCTGGCGTGTGCGAGTTGGTAACCGACCTCGTAGGACAGTGTGCCGCTCTTCGACATGATGGCGAACGGACCAGGGCGCAGGCAGACATCCGGAATGAAGCCGAGCTTGATCTCGCCCGGAATCGCCATGCCTGGTGTTGAACCGCCGATCCAGGTGGCACCGGCGCGACGCGCCGCGCGGCCGATGCGGATCGCATCGTGCTGCGGAATGCCCTCGGCGACGGTGACGATGACCCGGATACCGGCAGCGAGCGCTTCTTCCACTGCCGCAAGCGTTTCCAGCGGCGGCGCCATCGCCACGGATGCAACGGCGCCAGTGGCGAGCACCGCTTCGCGGCAATTGGCGAACACCGGAACACCGGCGACTTCCGGCGCGTCCTTGCGTGTCGAAGTGCCGCCAACGATGTTGGTGCCGTAGCCGCGCATCAGCGCCGCGTGCGTGCTGCCCATCCGCCCGGTGATGCCCTGCACGATCACCGGCGTGCTGTGCGACAGTTGCGCGATCATGCCTGCACCGCAGCGAGCTGACGCAGCGCTTCCTCCAGGTCCTCGGTCACCAGCATGGCGGGCTGGCGTTCCTTGAGGATACGCCGCGCCTCAGCGGCGCCTCGCCCGACCAGACGCGCCACAACAGGTACACTCAGGCCGCTCTGTTCCATGCCGGTTGCCAGCAGGCCGCCGAACTCCGCGAGATCGGTGATGCCGGCGAACACGTTCACCAGCACGGCACGCAGGGAATGCCGCGCCATCATCCACTCCAGCACGCGCATCAGCCGTGCCGGACTGCCGCGCATCTGGCCGGTGCGGATGTCGCAGAAATTCAGCGGCTTCATGCCGCGCGCGGTAAGTTCATCGATCAGCATCATCGACAGGCCGGCACCGGTGGTGATCAGGCCGACCTCACCATCCGGATCGAGTTCGACGTAGTCGAAACCCTCGGTCAGCTTGCGATTGGCATCGGCATAGATGTCGGGCCGCGCCGCGATCAGCGATGAGGTTTCCGGCTGACGTGACAATGCGTCGAGATCAACCACCAGTTTCGCATCCCCTGCCACGCAGCCATCGGGCGAGACGAACAGCGGGTTGATCTCCGCCAGTGCCAGTTCGCGTTGCAGCAGCATCTCCGCGAGCTTTCGGCCCAACGCCACGATCCGCGGTTCCGCGTTCAGTTCGGTCAGCGCTTCGGCCACCGCGCCCGGGTGCGGCCCGCACAGACGGCTTTGCGCCGCATCGGACTGTTCGATATCGACACCGCCTTGCGTCGCGTACAGCACGCGCAAGCCGTAGCTGGCGGCATCGAGCATGACCGCGAGATAGCGTTCCTCGCCGGTCGCAACCTGTTCGACCAGACAGGCCGCAACCTGATGGCCCTTCAGGCGATGGCCGAGCATCTTGTGCAGGGCGGCGGCAACATCCTGCGGAGTGTCACAGCGCACAACGCCGCCGGCCTTGCCACGGCCGCCGACCGGCACCTGCGCCTTGACGATCCACGGACCTTCGGGAAGGTCGCCCAGCGACGCATCGGTCGCCAGCACGCCATCCGGAATGGCGATGCCATGCTCAGCCAGCAGCGCCTTGCCGTCCGCTTCGATCAGCAGCACGTCAATACGTCCCGAGCCCGAGAATGCCCTGATCAAAATCGACGTCACCGACAATCTTGCGGCCGATCAGGTCGCGCAGCGTTTCCGATGTGCCACCACCGATGGTACCATAACGCGCGCCGCGGTACAGACGTGACACCGGCGCTTCATCGGTGAAGCCGAAGCCGCCGTGCAGCTGCACCGCTTCCGAGGTGACGCGCAGTGACATCTCGTTGCAGAACACCTTTGCTGCCGCAGCCATGAATGGATCGGGGAACGGATTTGCAGTCAGACAGGCGCGATACAGGATCCCCCTGCCCGCTTCGATATCCTTGAACATGTCGGCCAACTTCCAGCGTATCCCCTGATGGTCGGCGATCGGCTTGCCGAACACCGTGCGTTCGCGCACGTAGTTCACCGCCTCGTCGAACGCGCCTTCCGCCAGTCCCAACGAGATGCTCGGGTTCAGACAACGTTGCGTGTTGAACGCGGTCAGCAGCTTGCGGAAGCCGTCCTCGCGGATCACCAGATTTTCCAACGGCAATTCGCAGTCGTTGAACTGGATTTCGAACAGGTTCTCGCCGCCCATCGTGTGATAGGTGCCGGTGACCTCGAAGCCCTTCGTGCCGGCCTCCAATAGGACGCAGCCGATACCCTCGCGGCCGGGCTTGTTGTCGATGCGGGTGAACACCACGAACACGCCCGCTTCCGGCGCGCGGGAAATCAGTGTCTTGGTGCCCTTCAGGATAATGCGGTCGCCGGCGATACGTGCGTTGGTGCGATAGTTGGCGACATCGGTGCCGGCGTGCGGCTCGGTCATGCACACCGCCAGCATGCAATCGCCGCTGACCACTTTCGGCAGGATGCGGTCACGAAAATCCGGGGTCGCGTATCGCGCAATCACACGGGTCTGTACGCCGGCTTCGCCCAGCACCGCCATGGCGGTGACGTAACAGACCTTGGCGATCTCCTCGAGGATCAGTGCGGTGTCGAGGATCGGCAGACCGAGCCCGCCATATTCTTCCGGCACCGACATGCCGAGCACGCCCAGCTTGGCAAGCTGCTTCATATTCTCCCACGGGAAACTGCCGTCCATCCAGCGCCCGGCCTTGGGCTTGAACTCGGCCTGCGCGAGCTCGCGCACCGAGGCGATCATCTGGCGCTGTTCGGGGGCGATAGTGAAATCCATGTGGCGGACAATCCTGTGCGTGGTGATGCGCACAGTTTAGGCGTAGGCGGCCTCAGGGACCACCTGGCCGCAGCGTAGCGGTTTACGCCGCGCGCGAGGCAGCCGCTTCGTCGAGGTAGCGTGTCGCTGGGGTGCCAAGCTGCACGACGAGTTCCAGCGTACCAGTGAAGCCATCGAACAACTCGGCTGGGATGGCGGCGTTGCCATCGGACCAGCGGATTTGGTCGGCGGGTTCGAAGGCATGGAAACCATCGCTGAGCCGCGCATCAGCCGCATCCAACGCGCGCACCGCCATACCCTGACGCGCCAGCACTCTCTGCACCGCCACACCCAGAGTACGGGGATCGCGCGCCAGGCCGAGCAGCTGTGGCACCGTGCTGCGCGAGCACAAACGCACCTGGGACGTCCCTGGCAGCAGCGCAAATCTATGGAATTGGCCATCACGCGCAATCGCGTCCACGCGCGCCCCGTCCACCACGAGATGCAGCTCGGGATCATCGGTCAGCATGACGCCCGGCAGCTCACCCGCGCGCCGCAATAGGCGCTGCCAGATGTGATCCACGCGGCGTCCGCTGTTGAGCAGCGGCGCACATGGTGTCTGAGCCGCCAGACCCCACCCGCTATCAGCATTTTGGAACAGCCAGCGATTGCCATCGTCGCGATAGCTCTCAGCCGGCGCGCCATCGGCAATCAGCACGTCATGCGTGGCGAGCTCCACGTGGTAGATCGTGACTTCCTGCCCACGGTCATCCCACAGGATCGTGCGATTGTTCACCAGTTCCTCGACCGGGATCAGCACGTCATCGATGAACAGCGCATGACCCTTGGTGATGTGCAGATCGCGGCGCGGCACGTTGTCCGCAAGCGCTCCCCGCCGGACGATAATCGGCGTTGCCGCAGTGCGGCACCCGCGTGGTGCCAACAGGCGCCCAGTGCCGATCCACTTGATAGGACGCACCGCACCGCCTTGCGTAAGAACGGCATCGCCAATGGCTAACTGCTCGACGGGAACTTCGCCGTCAGGCGTCGCGATCCTCGTGCCTTCGACGAAGCACAACGTAACGACAGTATCGGTCAACCCAGGTGTCGCGAGAAAGCCGCCCGCCGCATAGGTGCCTTCGACCGCGAGTGAAAGCGGTGCAAACGTGCCGCCCGTTAGCACAAGCGTTCCCGCCGCACCCGAGGTCCCCTGCGTGAACACCGCGTTTGTATAGAGAGACCCCTGGATATCGATGGTGTTGCCCACACCAAATCCGACGATTGTCCCCAGGTTCGCAGCCGGAACGTCCAGCACCAGATCGCCAACCTGCGCGCCGACGGACGGGCTGAATGCGATGTCGACACCGGCGTCGATGCCGCCATTCACCTCCAGCGTCATCAGCGGCTCGATCGTGCCGACACCGTGAACGTTGCCGTCGATCAGCAATGCACCCGGCGCTGACCCAGTGGCCTGCACAATGCCACCAGGATCCAGGTCCACGTTGCCTTTGACCGTGCCAAGCGCGGTCAGGTTGGTGCCGGCGATGTCCACCGCTCCGATCGAGCCGCCCGCTGCTCCGATTGCCACTTCGCCGCCGCCGGTGACATCGATCGTGCCAAAGGCGAGCGTGAAGATAGGTGCAAGCACAAGCCCTGGACTGGCAGCAGGACCGGTCACGTTGAGCAGACCATTCGGCCCAACAACGACATTAGTGAAAACGGCCTGTGAACCTGACCCGATATTGGCAACGCCGTTGCCGGCCGGCCCGATCGTCAGCGCGCTGCCCGCCCAGATTGCGTTGGTAAGGTCCACCTCGCCGTTCGAGCCATCGTTCTTGCCCAGGATCGCCGTGGCGCTGAAAAAGCCGGTGGTGTCGGATACATCGACCGTGCCGTCGCCATCCTCGCCGACAACCAGCACGCCGTCGGTCGCGCCGGCCCGGACTGCGCCACAAGGAACCCGAACGCTGCATCGACAGTGACCTCACCGTGCGCAGCCGCATCGGCGCCAACGATCATTCCCAAGTCGTCGAAGCCCGCACCGGACTGAAGCTCCAGCGAACCGTTGCCGGTCAGCCCGATGATATCCAGCGATCCGCTGTTCGCCATGCTCCCGCTGCTGGCGATGATCAGCTCGGCATCCTCGTCGATCAGCATCCCGCCCAGTTCGCCGTCGGCGCCAATTCCGAAATGCCCGGAGCTGAGCGTGACGGTACTCGAGCTGACGATTTGCAATTCTTCCGCGCCGCCAGGCTCGCTGGCGGTGATGCTGATGGCACCACCCAGATCTATCACCGCGAGATCGCCTGCGCCGGTCGGGAAGCTCGGGTCGGCGCCGGCGTCGCTGATATTGTCCCAGTTGGTCCGATTGGGTCCCAGCGGATTCGGAACATCGGCTACCCAATCCGAGCCCAGCTTGCCATTCCAGCGATAGGTGTTCGTGATGGCCATTGATCGACCTTTCGGACCCCGGGCTGCTGCCAATTCGTATCGATTTTCTGCTTATTCGTCGCTGTTTGGCAATGGCCTGAGGGTGGTGCTACCCATCGGTAGCACCATCGATTGGAACACGAATGCCAGACGCAGGATCCGCGCCGGCCGGGACAGGCGCGCGCAAATGGGACACGATCGAGGCCGTGGAACAGGGTCTTGCTGCCGTCGGCTACATCCCCAGCCGCCAGATCGCCACCGCCGTCTACCTCGCGCAGCACCTGGAGAAGCCGATACTGGTGGAGGGTCCGGCTGGTGTCGGCAAGACCGAACTGGCCAAGTCGGTGGCGACGTTTCTCGAGCTGCCGCTGATCCGCATGCAGTGCTACGAGGGGCTGGACGAGGCGAAGGCGCTGTACGAATGGAAGTACGGCAAGCAACTCCTCTACACCCAGATCCTCAAGGACAAGATCGGCGACGTCCTGGGGGGCGCGGAATCGCTGCCGACGGCGTTGAACAAGTTGCACGCTTTCGGCGACATCTTTTTCTCCGAGCAATTCCTGGAGCCACGGCCGCTGCTGCGCGCCTTGCAGCAGCCAGGTGGTGCGGTGCTGCTGATCGATGAGATCGATAAGTCGGACCAGGAGTTCGAGGCCTTCCTGTTGGAGATCCTGTCGGACTACCAGGTGACGATACCCGAGATCGGCAGCGTTCATGCGGTGGACACACCGATCGTGCTACTGACCTCGAACAGCACACGCGATCTGGGCGACGCGCTGAAGCGCCGTTGCCTGCATCTGCATATCGGCTTTCCAGACGCAAAGCTCGAGAGCCGCATCATCGAATCGCGCGTGCCAGGAATTGAGACGAGCCTGCGCCGCGAATTGGTGGCATTCGTGCAGCAGCTGCGGTCACTCGATTTGAAGAAGGTGCCATCGGTCAGCGAGACGATCGATTGGGCGCGCGTTCTGCTATTGCTGCATGCGGCATCGCTGGATACCGAACTGGTGCACGACACGTTGAATGTCTTGCTGAAGTTCGAGGCGGATATCGAGGTGGCGAACAAGCAGCTTGCGACACTGACTCAGAAAGCGCGGCAAGAGGCAGGGCTGCCGGTCTGATGCTCGCTTCCGAACCGCTACGTCAGTTCCTGCAAGCCGCCCGCAGTGCCGGCATTCGCCTTTCTGCCGCCGAGGGCATCGACGCGGCGCGGGCGGTGCAGGTGGTGGGCTATGGCGACCGCACGGTGCTGAAGGACACGCTGTCGCTGGTGCTGGCGAAGACGCCGGACGAGAAGCACCTGTTCGATGAATGCTTCGAACTTTACTTCCGGCGCGATGCGTTGGCCGAGCAGGAAACGCCGATCGAACAGCGGAGCGCGCAGAGCACGCCGGGCGGGTTCGGTGGCGACGGCGTGGGCGGCGATGGCGGACGAACGCTTTCGCAGATGCTGCTGGACGACGACCGGGCCGCGCTGGCGACGGCTATGGAAGAGGCCGCGCGCGAGTCCGGCATCCAGAACATCCGCTTCTTCACGCAGAAGAACCTGTACGCGAGGCGCATCCTCGATCGCATGGGCTTGCGGCAGGCCGAGCGCGAGATCGACGCGTTGCACCAGGACGGCAAGCCGGCAACTGCCGAGCGTCTCGAGAATCGCATCGAGGCGCTGCGCGATCAGGCACGGGACCTGGTGGAGCGCAACCTGCTGTTATTCGCGCGAGGCGAGACGGAGAAATTTCGCGAGGAACTGCTGAAGTCGGCGCGGTTATCCAACCTGGAACGGCGCGACCTGGAGAGAATGCGCGTGCTGGTGCGCGCGATGGCGAAGCGGCTGGCGGCGCGCTACGCCAAGACGCGGCGGCGGCGCCTGCGCGGGCAGCTCGACGTGCGCCGCACCATCCGGCGCAACATGGGATGGGGCGGCATACCGTTCGTCACGGTGTGGAAGCAGAAGCGCATCGAGAAGCCGCGCGTGATGGTGCTGTGCGACGTATCGGGATCGGTCGCGCCGATGGCGCAGTTTCTGCTGATGTTCCTCTATGCACTGAACGAGGCACTGAAGGACATTCGTTCCTTTGCATTCGCCAGCAGCCTGATCGAGGTGAGCGACATCCTGGAAGCCGAGCCAATCGAGGCGGCGATCACCAAAATCATGCACCTCATCGGTTTCGGTTCGTCGAACTACGGTAATTCGCTGGCGGATTTCGAGGATGGCTGGGAACGCCACATCAGCAACAAGACCACGGTAATCGTCCTGGGCGATGCACGCGGCAACCGGACCGATCCTCGCACCGACATCATGCAGCGGCTGTCGTTGCGGGCCAAGCGGATCATCTGGCTGAACCCGGAATACCGCTCAGCCTGGGGCACCGGCGATTCCGACATGTTCCGCTACGCGCCTTACTGCAACCTCGTGACGGTATGCAACACGCTACGGCATCTGGAACGCGTCGTCAGCGACCTGCTGAAGGATGCGGCCTGATCACTTCGCCATTGCGTGACGCTGCCACAGATCCCACGGACGATTGACCAGTGCGTCGTTGGTTTTCATCGCCGCCTCAGCCTCGGCGTCGTTCAGGAATGTGGGATCACCGAGCCGCAAGGCCTCGCTCTCCACCCGTGCATTGACCTCGGTATAGATAGCGCGGAACACGACATGGCGCACTGACTGTGCGGCAGCAACCGAGCCGTGGCCGCGCATCAGCGCCACCGGGTGCTGACCGAGCGTCACGGCAAGCGCATGGCCCAGCGTTGCGTTGCTGATCAGCATGTTGCTTGCCGGCCCAGCGACGTCGCGGATTTCGAATACCGGCACACCGCCACCGAGGAAACCGGCGATATGGTTCATCGGCCGCAATGGAACCTTGGTATCCGCATAGGGCAGAACGGCAGGTGAATGGCTGTGCACCACAGCCTGAACGTCAGGCCGTGCCTTGTAGATCTCGCCGTGAATGAAGCGCTCGAGATAGACCGAGCGGTCGCGCTGATCGACCGGCATGCTGTCGAGATCGAACTCCATGATGTCGTCCGCCGTAACGAGCGCCGGAGCCATGCTGCGTGCCAACAGATAGCGTTGTGGATCCTTGTCATGTCTCGCACTGACATGGCCAAAACCATCAACCACCCCTTGGTCGTAAAGAATATGATTGGCGGCCACGAGATCTTCGATCAGCGCCTGGTTCGCCGGGCCGGCTGACCGTGGCGAGGGCGCCTGCCCTTGCAGCGTCAGGGCCGCCAGCATGCCGAGCAAGCCGCGACGGCCAAGTTCATGCGGCATGCCGCAATTGCACCGAACCATGACGAACTCCTTCACCTGCCCGAATCCTACGCGAGCTTGCCAGTCAGTGCCACGCCCGGCAGGCTGACCGCGGGAGGACTTCCACCATGAGCGATACGATCCGCAATTCACTGTGCGATACCGTCAATGGCTCCGTGTTGATGGGTCACATGCGTGAGCTGGCGCAATGGGTGAAGCTCTCTGGCACGCCGGACGAACTGCAAAGCCTGAAGTACTTTCAGCAGCGGCTGGATGAATACGGCTACCACACCAGGCTGATCATGCACGACGCTTACATCAGCCTGCCGGGCAAAGCGCGGGTCGATGTCGAAAATCAAACGCTGACCAGCATCACGCATTCTTTCTCGCGCAGTTCACCGCCGAATGGCGTTACAGGCCGGTTGGTCTATGTCGGCGATGGCGATGCACCGGATTTCAACGGGCGCGACCTGAACGGCGCCATCGTGTTGATGGAAGGTATTGCCAGCCCAGGCCAGGCCGCGCGCGCCTCGCACGCCGGTGCGATTGGACAGGTGCAGATCAGCCCGCATGAACACCTGCACGAGATGTGCGTCTCGCCGGTATGGGGCAGCCCGTCGCGCCAGACGCAGTCCGATCTGCCGACCACTGTGGTGTGTACGGTGTCGAACGCCGACGGCAGCGCGTTGCGTGACCGGCTGACACGAGGCGAGCATCCAAAGGTGACGCTACATGCCGAGGTGGACACCGGCTGGCGGCAAACGCCCATTTTGCAGGCGGACATCGACGGCCCGGAGACAGACGGTCCGTTCATCCTCTACTCCGGCCATCATGACACCTGGTACTACGGCGTGATGGACAATGGCGCGGCAAACGCCACCATGCTGGAAGTGGCACGGGTTATCGCGCAACAACGCTCGGCATGGCGGCGCGGATTGCGGCTCTGCTTCTGGTCAGGCCATTCGCATGGCCGCTATTCCGGGTCCACCTGGTACGCCGATACCAATTGGGACGAACTGGAGCGGCGCTGCGCGGTACACGTCAACGTCGATTCCACCGGTGGCGTTGGCGCGACGGTGTTGAAGAATGCCGCCGCCGCACCTGAACTGATTGCACTGGCGCGCGAGGCGATCGGCGAGCAGGCCGGCTCCGACTACGACGGCAAGCGGATGTCGCGTTCGTCGGACCAGTCGTTCTGGGGGATCGGAATTCCGGCAATGTTCGGTGCTCTCAGCGAGCAGCCACCGGCCCCGGTGAAGATGCGCAATGCATTGGGCTGGTGGTGGCACACACCACACGACCTGCTGGATAAGATCGACGAAAAGAACCTGGTGCGCGACACGCGCGTTTTCGTGCATGCCATTTGGCGGCTGCTGACCGATCCCGTGCTACCGCTGGACCTGGTCACGCATGCCGATGTGCTGCTGGAGGAACTGGACAAGCTCGGCACCGCACTCGGCGAGCGGATGGCAATCGACAGCCTGACCGATGGAGCGAATTCACTGCGTGACAAAGCTGCCGGTCAGCACACCGATGCGGCACTGATGCGTGCGTCGCGCGCTTTGGCGCCTGTGTATTACACCAGCGGTGACCGCTTCGCGCATGATCCGGCGCTGCCGCTGCCGGCGTGGCCGGTGCTCGATCCGCTGCGCAAGCTGTCAAAGGTGGCGCCAGGTACGGACAGTGCGCGCTTTCTTACCGTCAGCGCGCTTCGCGGGCGCAACCGATTGACGCATGCGCTGCGCGAGGCCGTCCAGGCGTTGAGCTGATCAGCCAGGCGTGCGGCAGCGCATCAGGTTCATCGGCCGCATGCTCATCACCGGTTCACTGTCCTGGTTGAGCACCTCCACGAAGCTGCGCACGATGCCGCGGTCAGGCTTGCTGCGGGACCGCCGAGCTTCAACGACGGTGATGCGCACACGCAGCCGATCGCCTGGACGGACAGGCCGTGCCCAGCGCAGTTCGTCGATGCCAGGGGCCGGCAGCGTGGCAACCTTGGATAGGTAATGCTCGACGAATAGCCGCATCACCATGGCCGCGGTGTGCCAGCCACTGGCGATGACATTGCCGGCCAGATGCATCGGCTGCGGATCGTACCGGCTTGCGAATTCGACGATTTCCTCGGCGCTCACCAGGATATCGCCGAATTCGTCAACCTGCCCGACCGGATAATCCTCGAACCAGCGTTCGGCGGACGGGATCATGCCGCCTCGATCTTCACATACTCGAAGTCACCCGGCTTGTTGTCGATGCCGCGCGCCGGCGATGCGATCCACGAAGCGAAGCCACCCGGCGTCTGTACCGGCTGCATCAGGCTTTCAACGTAGCGGTTGTCATCCGGCGTCGGCAGCATCGCGTCGCGTCGCGACTGCCATTGCTGCTCGGTCAGCAGGTGGCCGTCCGCGTCGGCATGAACCGCGGCGAATTCGCCGATGCGGCGATTGAACGCGACGTGCGGCAGGCGCAGGCGGAATTCTAAGCCGGCGCGCTCGAGCACACGGTTCCAGCGTGTGACGCCAGCGTTCGCATCATCGACGAAGTCGTCGCGCAGCCGCATGTTGAGCGCGGACAGCGCCGGCACGTCCTCTTGCACGATCGAACCATCGCGCAGCCGCAGCACCGGATAGGTCGAATTCGCCAGCAGGTGATCGTCCGTCAGCTTGTCCTCGTGATAACGCCCCTTGATTCCAGCGTTGAAGGCGTTGGCCGCATTGGTGCTGATCTCGTTGCCGAACAGGTCGAGCGTCAAAGAAAAATGCAGATTGGCTTTGCGCTGCAATGTCGGCAGATCGATCACGCCAAGCGCGCGCACGCGTTCGACATCACTCGGGTCATCGATGCCCGCATCGCGCATCGCCTGGCAGGTACGTTGCACGATGCGCTGCACGCCGGTCTCGCCGACGAACATGTGGTGCGCTTCCTCGGTTAGCATGAAACGGCACGTGCGTGACAGCGGATCAAAACCCGATTGCGCCAGTGCCGCCAGCTGCATCTTGCCATCGCGATCGGTGAAGAACGTGAACATGAAAAACGACAGCCAATCCGGCGTCGATTCATTGAACGCGCCCAGCATCCGAGGGCTGTCCTGGTCGCCGGAGCGGCGGCGCAACAGTTCCTCGGCTTCCTCGCGCCCATCGCGGCCAAAGTACTTCTGCAGCAGATAAACCATCGCCCAAAGATGGCGGCCCTCCTCGACGTTGACCTGGAAAAGGTTGCGCATGTCGTAGAGCGACGGTGCGGTGGCACCGAGATGCCGCTGCTGTTCCACCGAGGCCGGTTCGGTGTCTCCCTGAATGACCAGCAAGCGCCGCAGCATGGCACGATACTCGCCGGGCACTTCCTGCCACGCGGGCTCGCCCTTATGCGCGCCAAAACCGATCCTGCGGTCTTGCACCGCGGGCGCCAGCAAGACTCCCCAGCGATAGTCCGGCATCTTCACATAGCCGAACTTGGCCCAACCCTCGCTGCCGACACCGACCGCGGTGCGCAGATACACCAGGCGGTCCTGGAAACCCTCCGGACCCATCTGCTGCCACCAGTCGATGTAGCCAGGGTGCCACGTCTCCAGCGCACGCCGGACCCGCGCATCGTCGGCCAGGCCAACATTGTTGGGGATCAGGCCGTTGTAATCGACCGCCGTACCATCGGGCATCACACGCGCTCCATATCAAAGCCAGGCCGCAGTCCGCTGCCGTAACGCTTCAGCGAACCAGCCTCGCCAACTGCGTTCGGACGCTGGAACACCCAGTTCTGCCACGCGGTCAACCGGCCGAAAATGCGTGTCTCCATCGTCTCCGGACCAGCAAAGCGCAGGTTGGCTTCCATTGCCGTCAATGCATCCGGAGAGAACGACGCGCGTTCCTCCAGCATCACGCGCACCTCATCGTCCCAGTCGGTTTCATCGTGCGCGAAGGTCACCAACCCTAGCGCCTCGGCCTGTTCGGCATCCAGCATCTCGCCGCTGTGCTCACGCGCGTGCGCGAAGCTGTCGGGTTCACCCAGAAACCGCGTAGCCAGCCGCGTCAGGCCATTGCCCATCGGGTAAGCGCCAAAATTCAGCACTGACAGGGCTATGTGTGCGGGGCCGCGATTGTCACCGCCGCGCATGCCAGCAAACATCACCGTCCGATCGGCTGCGAACAGCAATTCCGCAAGCGTGCCGGCGAAGCAACTTCCAGGCTCGATGAAGGCGATCAAGCTTCGCGAGGTCATGTCCAGCCGCTTCAGCACGCGCTTCCACAGCAAGCGGATCTCGCGCACCAGCCAGTCGTCCTTGCGCCGTTCCAGCTCCTCGTCCACGGCCAGCACGGCTGCCGGATCACCCTCGCTGCGCAGCACGATCAACCCAAGCTCCGGCTCATTGAGACGCAGATGCAGGATGGCATCGTCAAGTTCGCGCGCCAGCAGCAGCGACCACTCCAACGCACCGGTGTCGCGTGGCCCCTGCACTGTGACATCCGCCCGGCGGGCAGCGTGATCGAGCACGATCTGGACGTTCGTATAGGTGACCCCGTTGTCCGTGAACTCGCGCTGCAACGGGGCAAGCACAACGCCTTTGGCATCCGCCGGTCGATCGGATTGCGCCGCCAACGCCAGCGCGCGTTCGCGCACCTTTGCATCCCAGGCAGACGGCGGCACCACCTCGTCCACCAGACGCCAGTCCACCGCACGGCGGCCGCGCATGCCTTCCTCGGTGGAGCAGAACACATCGGCGCGGTCACGCCGCACCAGGCGCTTGTCGGTCAGCCGTGTCAGGCCTCCGGTGCCAGGCAGCACCGCAAGCAGCGGCAATTCAGGCAGCGCCACCCCGGATCGCCGATCGTCCACCAGCATGATGTGTTCGGCGCACATTGCCAGTTCGTAGCCGCCACCCGCGGCGCTGCCGCTGACCGAGGCGAGCCAGTGTTGACCGGAATTGTCGCAGGCATCCTCGATCGCCAGACGCGTTTCATTGGTGAACTTGCAGAAGTTCACCTTGTGGCCATGCGACGCCTTCGCCAGCATGCGGATATTGGCGCCCGCGCAGAACACGCCTTCCTTCCCGGAACGCAGCACGACACAATGCACTTCCGGATGCTCGAAGCGCAGCCGCTGCACCGCATCGGCCAGTTCGATATCGACGCCAAGATCATACGAATTCAGCTTGAGTTCGCAGCCCTCGAACAGGCTCCCGGCCGGATCGACATCCATCGCCAACGTCGCCACCGGACCATCGAACGACAGACGCCAATGACGATAGCGGCTTGGATCAGTCTGGAAGTCGATGCGCTTCATACTGTTGCTTCCATCAGTACCGAGCGAATGAACGGCACGATCGCCTGCATGGTTGCCTCGCGCGCTTCCAGATGTGGCGAATGCCGCGCACCTTCGATCAGACGTGTCTCGATCGAGCAACGCGCCGCACGCTCCAGCACGCGAAGCTGCTCGGCGCTGCCGTACGGATCATCCACGCCTTGCAGTGCCAGCACCGGAACCTCGATACGTGCCACCTGCGCGGTGATGTCGAAAGCACGGAACCTGGGATCGAGCCAAGCCTCGTTCCAACCTCGGAACGCCACATCCACGTCGTGGTGATAGCGCGCCAGTCTTACGCGCAGATCTCCATGCTCATAGGTCTCCTTGATGCCGCGGATGCTGGCGATGTTCAGTTCCTCAACAAAGAAGTGCGCCGCCAGCATCACCACCGCAACAACGCGCGGATCGCGTATCGCGCCGGCATGGATCGCGGCGATGGAGCCGCCATCCGAATGCCCGATCAGCACGGCACGGCGCACGCCGGCAGCATCCAACACGCGCGGCAGGATCGTCAGCGCTTCGTCGTGCATGTAGTTCATCGGCCGCGGCAGCGCGACCGGATCCGAGGCGCCGTAGCCAAAGCGCGAATAAGCGAACACACCACAGCCGGTCGCCGCCGCAAGCGCTTCGGGAAAGTCGCGCCACAGCGCGACGCAACCCAGGCCTTCGTGCAGCAGCACCAACGTGGGCGCGCGGTCCGGTTCCGGCCTCCACCAACGACTCTCCAGTTGGCGTCCGCCGATGATCATCGCAGCCGGAAGCGTTGGATCTTGCCGGTCGCCGTCTTCGGCAATCCATCGACGAATTCGACCCAGCGCGGGTATTTCCACACGCCGATCCGCTCCTTCACGTGCGTCTTCAGCAATTCCTTCACCGTCTCGGCATCCTGCTGCTTGGCCGCCTCCTGCAATACGACGAAGGCCTTGGGTTTGGTCAACCCATCGGCATCCTGCGAACCGATGACGGCCAATTCCAGCACAGCGGGGTGCGAAACGAGTGCCTCTTCCACCTCGAACGGCGATACCCAGACGCCGCTGACCTTCAGCATCTCATCGGTGCGTCCGCAGAAGCGATAGTAGCCGTCGGCATCACGGATATAGGTGTCGCCGGTGTGGGTCCATTCACCGCGGAAGGTGTGGCGCGACTTGTCACGCTGGTTCCAGTAGCCCTCGGCGGCGGACGGTCCACGCACCACCAGCTCGCCGGCTTCGCCATTCGGCGCCCGCGCGCCATGTTCGTCCAGGATCATCGCCTCATAACCCGGCACCGGCTTGCCGGATGTGCCATAGCGCACGTCGTCCTCGCGGTTGGACAGAAAAATGTGCAGCATCTCGGTCGAACCGATTCCGTCGAGGATGTCCACGCCCACCATACTGAACCAGCGACGGCCGATATCATCAGGCAGCGCTTCGCCGGCAGAGATGCAGCGGCGCAGACGCTGCGATCCGGCCTTCGGTCCTATGCGCGGATTGGCAAGCATCGCGGCGTACAAAGTTGGCACGCCGGCGAACATCGTCGGTTGATGCCGTTCCAAAGTGTCGAGCACCGCATCCGGCGTGGGACGATCGGGCAACAGCACCGAGGACGCGCCGACCGCCATCGGGAAGGTCAGCGAGTTGCCAAGACCATAGGCATGAAACGCCTTGGCCGCCGAGAAGATCGTGTCGTCCTGGCGGATGCCGAGCACCTGAGCGCCATAGGTGTCGGCGGTGGCGCGCAGACTGCCATGCACGTGGCGTACACCCTTGGGCGCTCCGGTCGAGCCGGACGAGTACAGCCAGAACGCCACCTCGTCGGGCGATGTATCTACGATCGCAGTGGCAGGGTCACCGCCCGCGGCGAACGCGTCAAATCCAATCGCTCGCCGATCATCGATCGCGCCAGTCGCGCCGCCATTCGGCTGCGCCACGATGATGTGGCGCAGATCGCCGACACTGTGCAGCACCGGCAGCAACGGCTCGACCAAGGGCGCGGAAATCACCAGCGCGGTGGCGCGGCTGTCCGCCAGAATGTAGCCAATGATTTCGTGTGTCAGCAGCGTGTTGATCGGCACCGGCACAACGCCGGCACGGATCGCGCCCCAGAACGCGATGGGGAAGTCGATGGTATCCAACAGTAGCAGCACCACACGCTGCTCGCGTGCGATGCCGGCGGATCTCAACGCTCCGGCAAAACGGCGCGTTGCCTCAGCCAGCTCGCCATAGCCAAGCGAGCGCCACGGATCACGGCACATCAGCGATGCGTTGCGTCCCTCGCGTTCATGCCGATCGACGAAGTAGTCGGCCGCGTTGCCGGTGCCTGATGGCATTTGTCACCTCCCTGCGCGGACTATAGCGCCGCGCACCGGAAGATGGCGACGGGCTTGGTGGCGTCGGAACGCTCCTCAGTGCGCGTCGTCCGATGCATCGCCTTGGCCAAAACGGCGAACCACGGTGCTCGCCAACGTCTCCTGGATCACCGGCAGGATACCCTCCTCCATCATCTGGTGGCGCAGCTCCTCGCGTACCTGGGAGAACGGCGGTGGTGGACCTTGCCTGCGTGCTGCGATCTTGATGACGAACCAGCCGGATTCCCCCCTCACAGGATAGGATACGGTCTGGCCTGGGCTGAGTGCGAACGCGATAGTGCCAACCTCTGGAACCAGCTGGTCCTGCCGCATGAATCCCAGAGCGCCTCCGTTCAACCCGCTGATGTCCTTGCTGTCGCGCTTGGCCACCGCAGCAAACTCACCACCCGCGGCAAGTTCGGCGATCACCTTGCGCGCCTGCTCCTCGCTGGGCAGCACAATGATCCTGACATCGACTTCTTCAGGACCTTGCTTTCCCTGATACTCCGCCTTGTAACGCGCCAGCAGCGCCTCTTCGCTGATGGACTTTTCGGTCAGACGGTTGAGCACTTCATTCGCCAGAATATTGTTTGCAGCCGCCTGGATGTGCCGCCTGACCGCGGGATCGTTGTCCACGTGCAACGCCCGGGCTCTGGCATCCAACGCCTGCTCCTGGATCAGCCGTTCAAGCATGAGTGGATACAGCTGATCGAATGGCGTGCTTCGGTTTGTTGGCGTCAATGCCGCGATCGCATCGCGCACGTCGGCCTGTGTGATGGGATGACCGTCGACGTCGGCGACCACGGGGTCAGACGACTCGTGCAGCACGGCGCCGGGTGTATATGCGGGCGCGGCCGGCGGCGATGGCGAAACTTGTGATCCCTGCGGAGGCGCTTGCGCGGCGCCAACAAGCAAGGCGGCGATCGCGGTGGCCAAACGGCTTACCATCCAGCGGGACATTGGGCGCTCCGGCACAAGTTGGCCCGCTGATCATAGCTCCGGACGCGCCGATCGTGGCAGCCGGAGCATGCGGCAGACCGGACAGGCTTGCCCGGCCTGTGATAGGCAACCTGGCGATGGCTGCCCGATTCCCGCCTCTACAGGCCCTGAGATGCGGACTGCTGGCCATGCTGCTCGACATCGTGCTGGCGGTTTATCGGCTGGACGCCCTGTCGCGCGGCGATCTGGTCGACCCGGACAGCTACATGCGCCTGGTGCGGCTGGACGACATTGTAGCAGCGCAAGTGCCACTCGATGCGGTCGCCCGCGATGCATCCGGCGCCGGTACGGTTCTGCATTGGTCACACCTGCTGGACAGTTTGCTGCTTCTGATGGCGGCTCCGCTGGCCCCATTGTTCGGCGAACACGCGGCCCTGCACTGGGCCGGCGTGATGCTGGGGCCGCTCGGGGCCGGACTTCTCGGCGCAGCGCTGGCGTGGGTGGCAGCGCCGATGACCGAGCCGGAGTGGCGGTGGACCGCGTCAGTGATCGGGATTCTGTCGATACCAATACTCACCTACGCAATTCCCGGCGTGGTGCACCATCACATCCTGGTTGCGCTGGCCGGCATCATGTGTGCCGGGTGGGCAGGGCGATGTGGTGCTCTCGGCGCCCATGCCGGATGGAATCTTGGCGTTTGGGCGGCATTCGGCCTCTGGCTCAGCCCAGAGGCAATGCCGGTCGCGCTGATGGCCTTCGGCGCCGTCGGCGCCGGCTGGCTGAGCCAACCGGAGCGCCGGCTTTGGGGTGCCGCGGCGGCGGTAGGCACGTCGGCGTTTGCCTTGCTGACTGCATTGGCATTCGCGGTGGATCACCCAGCCATCAACTCCCTGGCGCCCGATCTTGATCGGCTCTCAGTTGCCTGGCTGGCGTTCGCGCTGCTCGGCGCTGTCGCGGGCTCCGCCCTGTGGCTGATCGACCGCAGCGGCATCAAAGCGTGGCCACGCGCAGCGGCGGGCGCTGCGGTTGCCGCGCTGGCGGGAATCTTCTGGCTTGCTTTGTTCCCCGCGGCGCTGAGCGGACCGGAGGGTATCCAGAACGGCGCCCATGCCCACGCATTCGACGCCATTTCCGAAATGCAGCCGATCACGTCGATCCCCGATGCCTTGCTGTACCTGCTACCCGGCGCATTTGCCGCGGCGATTGCCGCCATTCTGACCCTGCGCTCGCGGTCGTGGCTGTTCGGCTATGCAACGCTTTGCGTGCTTTTGCTTTTGCTGTCAGCGGTGCTGCACGTTCGCTTCGCCACATATGTAGCGTGCGCCGGTGCGGCCTCGGTACCCATTGCGATCTCTCTGATCAATCACGCGCTGGAACACCGGCCGCCGATCTGGAGCACACTGGGCCGATCCGCGCTGCTGCTTTTCCTGTTGGGCACGCCGCTGGCACCCGCCGCGCTGATGGGGAACGCTACCGAGCACGCGACAGTCGGCTCGGACTGTCCGCTACGCGAGGCGGCGCCCATGCTGCAGCCTTACGCCGGTGCGATTACCCTGGCCGATGTCAACGACACGCCGGAACTGCTGTATCGCACCCAGCTCCAGACAGTGGGGTCATTGTATCATCGCAATATGGATGCCTTCCTGCGCCTGAGCGATGCGTGGCGCAGTTCCCAGCTTGATAGCATTCCCCCCGCGGTCAGCGCGACGCGTGCATCGCTGGTGCTGTTCTGTCACCGGGCAAGGCGAACAGCGCTGGTCGCCGACTTATCACCGGATACGCTGTGGGATCGCTTGAACCGAGGGGACATTCCGGCCTGGCTGCACGAAGTCGCACATGATGCAGCGTCTGGTTACCGCCTGTTCCAGATTGAGCCGCGATAATTGCCTGATCGCTCAGCCCCCGCCTCGCGTCAGGATCGTCCAGATACCCCCGCTCGCGATCGCGACACCATACGGCAGCGAGCCATGCCGGGCGATCCGCCACCGCTCCACGGCCAGGACCCGCCGCAGCAGTTCGCGGCGCCGCAACGCCCGCGGCGGCTGCCGCAATCCATACCGGAACGCGAGATGCACGAGCCCCAGAACACCACCGGCGAGCGCGGTCACCACGACGAACCGGTAAACCAGATCGGCGGGCAGTCCGACGGCCATTGCGGCCGCCAGCTTGACGTCGCCTCCACCCAAAATGCCGCGCGCATGCGCCAGCACCAGAAGTGCAAAAATCAGCAACCCAAGCAGGATCGAGATCGCTACGGCTGAAAGCCCGTCAAACAACCGGCAGCCAATGCCCAGCGCAGCCACTGCGATTGACACGCCATCCGGGATGATGCGCGTCGCAACGTCCACCCAGGCCGCAAAAACCAACAGGCCGATAATTCCAGCGGCCATGATGTTCACTGACCATTGCATGACATGGTGTCTCGATCGCGCGATACCGATTGCATATTCGCTGCCTGCGCCGCTGACAAACCAGTCAAACGCGCCAGGCCCGTGCACCATTGTCCGTGAAGCTGCAGGTCATCGGCTTGCCGGAACCTCCCGACAGTACCCGCATCAGATGCGGTCTCCGCTCTGGTGCCACCAGGAAGAACAGGAACCCCCCACCGCCGGCGCCGGACACCTTTCCGGCCAACGCCCCTGCCCGCATTGCCAGCGCGTGGACCCGATCGATTTCGGAATTAGAGATGCCGGCCGCGGTCTGCTTCTTCGCCTCCCAGCTTTGCCCCAGCGTTGCCGCGAATGCCCCAAGGTCGTTGTGCAGCAGCGCAGCCTTCATAACGCCGGCGTCGCGCCTGATCCGGTGCATCGCCGCCAGCGCCATCTCATGCCCGCTGCGTAGTGTCGCCGACTGTTGCCGGATGATCGCCGCGGACTCGCGCGAGATGCCGGTCGAGTACAGCACCAGCATCGCCTCCAACTCGGTCAGCGTCGCGGGCCGGATGCGGAGCGGATTGACGATGGCCTGTTCGCCGGAAAACTCCATGTAGTTGATGCCGCCGAACGTCGCGGCGTACTGATCCTGCCGCCCGCCCCCCTGTCCGACATCCACGCGTTCGATCTGATAGGCCAGATTCGCCACATCGTATTCGCCGAGCGGCAACGCGAGCAGTTCGCGATACGCCTCGATCATCGCCACCACCAAAGTTGACGAGGACCCAAGTCCGGAACCGGCAGGCGCATCCGAGCTGGTCATGACAGTGACCGGCAGAGGCGCGTTGCCGAGGAACTGCCCGACAATGCGGCGATGCACTGCCTTGTGCAGCGCGAGCATCCCGGAGGGCTCCAGCACCGCGTCGGCCTCGGCGATGACCTCCTGCTCCTGATCGAGGGCAATGAACTGGACGTGCTGATCGCTGCGCACCTCGATCGAGCAATACGCGAACATGTTGATGGTGGCATTCAGCACACAGCCACCGAACGTATCGCAATAGGGCGCAAGGTCGGTACCACCGCCGGCAAAGCTGATGCGCAATGGCGCACGCGCACGCACCTTGGTGACGCGCGAAGACTGATCGAGCAGCGTACGCACGTTGGCCGGGGTGGCAACACGTTGGCCGCGTTCAAGCGTGATCGACATGCAGAGCGTCCTGTTGCGGCAGTATCGGCGGGCGCACCGGCCGATCCGGCGGACCCCATAGAATGATGCCCGCGGTTGCTGGGTGGTTACGCTCCGGCGGAAACACGGGTGACCGCCACGGCGCCAGTGCCCCGAAGCCCATCAGAACACCTGCAGGCGTGGTATCGGCACGACGCACTTCCCGCCCCAGTCACGCACACACCCCAGTTGACCAACAATTTCGTCCCGCTGGTTCCAAGGCAGCACGAACACGTAATCGGGCCGGGCTTCCGACAGCCGCTCAGGCGGAAACACTGGGATGTGCGAACCCGGCAGATACCGGCCCTGCTTGTGCGGACTTCGATCGACGGTGAATTGCAGCAGCTCGGGACCGACGCCGCAGTAGTTAAGCAACGTGTTGCCCTTCGCCGGTGCTCCATAGCCCGCGACGGCCTTGCCCGCGCGCCGCGCTTCGATCAGGAACGACAGGACCTGACGCTTCGCATCGATGACCCTGTCATGGAAGCCGTCGTAGCCGGTGAGTTCCCCAATCCCTGCCGCATGCTCATCATCCAGCACATCTCTCACTCGGGAATGGCACGTCCACGCCACTCCATCGTGGCACGCATACACGCGGAGTGACCCGCCATGCGTCGGCAGATGATCGACGTCGAACACACGCAGCCCGGACCGCGCCAGGATCGTCTGCACGACCAGCAGCGAAAAGTACAAGAAATGCTCGTGGTAGATCGTGTCGAACTGGCAGCCCTGTATCAGCCGCAGCAGATGCGGGAACTCGATCGTAAGCGTGCCGCACGGTTTCAACAGGATCGCCAGACCCGCGACGAAGTCATTCAGATCCGGCACATGGGCCAGCACATTGTTGGCGCAGATCAAATCCGCCGGGGCCTTGTGCGCCAGCCGCCGCGCTGTCTCAGTGCCAAAAAGTGCGGCTTCAGTCGGGATGCCGTTCGCCTGCGCCACCACGGCGACATTCGCCGCCGGGTCAACCCCAAGCACGCCAATGCCGCGCTGCTGGAATGACCGCAGCAGGTAACCGTCGTTGCTCGCCACTTCGACCACGTGGGAGTGCGGGCCGAGCGCCAGCTGTTCGGTCATCCGCGCGGCAAATGCGTCGGCATGCTGCAGCCAGGCGTCGGAATAGGAGGAAAAATACAGATAGTCGTCAAAGATCTGCGCCGGCGATGCATTTGGCTCAAGCTGCACCAGCAGGCAACGTTCACAAACAAACGCATGCAGCGGATAGCGCGGCTCCTCCTGGCAAAGCTGATCGGCCGACAGGAAGGCGTTGGACAGCGGCGTCGTGCCGAGATCGATGAAGCTGCGCGTCAGCGGCGCGTCGCAGAAGCGGCACGTCATACCGGTGCCATGTCGCAATATCGCGCCAGGTGCCCGTCACTGATCGCCAGGGCGGATTCACCAGCCGCGAGACGCCGATGCCATTCCACGGTCCATCCCAGCGCGTCGCACAAGGACAATCGCGGCGCCCATCCGAGCGTCTGACGTGCACGCGACGCATCGACACGCAAGACCGCGAACTCATGCAGCGCATCGGCGGGTACTTCGTGCCAGCGCGCACCGTTGTTCCAGCGGTCGCAGACGAAGGATGCCACCCACCCGACCGGCCGCGCGGCGTCATCCATTGGTCCGAAGTTCCAGGCGTTGGCAAAGGCGGCGGTGTCCTGCTCCAGCCGTTCCGCCAACAGCAGATAACCGCAGAGCGGTTCCAGAACGTGTTGCCAGGGGCGGATGGCGTGAGGACTGCGGATCGCGACCGGTTCGCGGGCGGTGAGCGCGCGTATGCAGTCCGGCAGCAACCGGTCCTCGGCCCAGTCGCCTCCGCCGACGACATTGCCGGCACGCACTGTAGCGATCATCGGCAGGAACGAGCGGCGATACGCCGCAGACACGTGTTCGGCGCACCCCTTTGAACTGCTGTAGGGATCCCAGCCGCCCAGCGCGTCGGCTTCGCGATAGGCCCACGGCCACTCGCGGTTTTCATAGCACTTGTCGCTGGTGACCACGATCAGGCCACGCAGACCGGCGACGTCGCGAGCGGCTTCCAGCACGTGCGCGGTACCCATCACGTTGGTGGCGTAGGTCCCGATCGGATCGCGGTACGAGTGCCGCACTGTCGGCTGCGCCGCCAGGTGGAAAACGAACTCTGGCTGATAACGGCGCATCGCCGCGCGCACCGCTTCAAGATCGCGAATGTCAGCCGTCGTGCCGGGGATCAGCGCGTCCAGACCGGCCAGTGCAAACAGGCTGGGCAGCGTCGGAGGCGGCAATGAGAAACCAGTGACCTTGGCACCCAGCCGGTGCAGCCAAAGGCTCAGCCACGCACCCTTGAATCCAGTGTGTCCGGTGATCAGGACACGGCGGTCCCGCCAGAACTGATGACATGGGTTCAGCCGGGCTTGCACAGCGCGCTCTCGGACCTCCCGTTCTGCGATCGCAGGACGGGAGTGGACGCTGTGGCTGTAAATAAAGCGTTAGCGCGAGGCGAAATGCCTATCGCGAGGAACGCGCCAGTTCCGCCGCGCGCTGCCGTGCATTCGCCATGCCCTGCATGATCACCTCGGCATCCATTTGCGCCTGATGCTGCCGCCAGGAGTCGTTGTAGCTGGCTATGACGGGCTGCTCCGTCGGCATCGTGCTGCAAGCGGAAAGACAGGCAAAGGTGAACAGGGCAGCGGCAAGTCGCATCGGCAGCAATCCGTTCAACAGAAAGCGAGGTTTTAACCGCCCCGGGGCACCGGTGCTAGCCATATTGCGCGCCGAGGCAGGCGAATTGATCAGCCCGGCGCCAGTTGTGGCGGCCGCCGCAACATCCAGAAAGCAATACTGCCGCAGGCATAGAAAAAGATCGAAAGTCCGAATGCCACCTGATAGCTGCCAGTCGCGTCGAAGGTCCAACCGGCGAGCCAGGAGCCGGCCGCCGAGCCGACGCCGGTGCCGATGGTGATGGCGCCAAGGATCGTGCCAAGCCGTGGGCCCGGAAACAGGTCTGCGGTCTTGGCGGTGATCGCCGGTCCCCGGGCGCCCCAGGTCAGCCCGAAGAAGCAGGCGTGCAGCCAGAGCAGCACATGCTGATCCGGCGACGTGATCAGCATGGCGCAGACGACGCCGAAGATCGAGGTGCCATAGGTGATGATCGCGGACAGTTCGCGGCCGATATAATCCGATACCCAACCGGTGATGATGACGCCCGGCAGCGACAGGAATGCCCCGGCCCCCAGAACGCCGGCGGCGTATAGCTTGTCGAAGCCAACGGTCACGGCAAAGGCCAGCTGGTGCAATGCGACCAAAAAGCTGCCGAGCCCGGTGAACACATAGACCAGGAACAGCAGCCAGAAATGCGGCGTGCGCGCCGCCTGGGCCAATGTCCAGCCCGGGTGCGATGCGGCCTGCCCGCTGATCGCATTACGATCCGGATCGGCGCCGCGAAACAGCATCGCCAGCGGCAGGAAGGCAGCCGCCATGAAGCCGCCCTGCGCAAGGTAGGCACCTCGCCAGCCAAATCCATCGATCAGCGCCTGCGACAGCGGCGCGGAGAAGGCGCGCGCGAAGCCATTGGCCGACTGCACGATAGCCACCGCCATGCCGCGATTCCGCACAAACCGGCGCGACAGGATAGGAACGAACACCACCAGGCCCAGGCAGTTGGCGCCCAGTGTCATCACCACGCCATACAACAGGATCACCTGCCACAGCGCGTTGGCCGCCGCGCTCGCCAGCAGCCCCGCCGCGAGGAGACCACCACCGATCAGCACAAGGCGCAGCGGGCCGAGACGGTCGACCAGCATGCCAACAAAAGGCGACGTGGCACCGCTGAGGAATTGCGACACCGCGTAGGCAATCGAGCTTTCGCCCCGGCTCCAGCCGAACGCCTCGATGAAGGCGATCAGAAACACCGTGTAGGAGTGCATACAAGCGGCGCCGACGGCGAAGGTGAGAAAAGCAGCCGCGAGCAACAGCCAGCCCTGACGCTGCAGGGCGGTTATTCGGCTCATTCTGCCCGGGTCCCGTGCCTGTCGTGCTCGAAGGATGTCACAGACACTCAGCAACGGGTAGCAGGCCGCGGAATTTCAGCGTTTGCGATGCGGCAGCAAAACGATGATCGCGGCGAGCACCTGCAACACTATGCACAGCACCAGCGCGGCGCCGTAACCGCCGCTGAGGTCGCGCGCCAGGCCGAGCAATGTCGGTCCGCAGGCCAGCAGAGTGTATCCCACCATCGACGTCACGCCGATCAACAGCCCGAATGATTGCGGCGCGAATTCACGCTGCACGATGAGCGCGGGCAGTGTGATCACGTTGCCGACGGACAGGCCGAACAAAACGCTGCCGGTGTAAAGCGCCGCCGCGTGATCCGGCGCCATCAGCAGAAGCGATAGTCCGAGCGACTGCAGCAGGAAGCTGCCGGCGGACGCCGCGCGCTGGTTCAGCCGGTCGATCACCGGCGCAACCGCGATGCGTCCCGCTGCCGCTGCAAAAGCTGTCGCAGCCACCGCGCTCGCCGCGCCAGCGTTGCCGAGATGCGGCCGCAGTAATGCCACCTGATGCACGATGAACCCAACCTGGGCCGCCAGCGCGAGAGCGAACGGCAGTGCGATGCTCCAAACATGCACGCTGCGCAGCGCTTCAGCCTGCGTGGCGATCATCGGCAGATCGCGTTGGCCGGGATCCCGCGCGGTCCGAGGCAACGAAGCTTGGCTGGGAATCGTCACCTGGCGAACACCGGCCACGATCAGCGGTAGCAGCACCGCCAGCCCAACCAGCGCCAGCATCGGTACCGCAGCCTGCAAGCCCATGCGGCTGACGGCGTGCGCCAGAATCGGCGTGACGATGAAGCCACCGGCACTCGCACCGTTCAGCGCGAGGCTGAGAGCGAGGCCGCGGCGGCGGTCAAACCACAGCGCCAGTGTCGTCGCGATGGCAGTTGTGGTCGTGGCCGCCCAGCCGATCGCCATCACCAGGCCACAGGCATAAAGCTGCCATGGCGCCTCGGCACGGCTGAGCCCGATCACGCCGGCGGTCAGGATCGTTGCGCCGGCGGCGAGCAAGAGCCGCGGGCCAAGCAGACCGATCGCCCGATGGACGCAGGCCAGCAGCAAGCCGCCGGCCAGATAGTAAACCGTGGTTGCCGAGGCGATCAGCGAGGCAGACCAGCCGCGGCTGACATGCAGGTCGGCGAAGTACACCGATTGGCCGTAGAAGCCGAAGCCCCAGGCGAATACCGCGGTGCAGAAGCAGGCCAGCACGACCGGCCAGCCGCGGCGGAATTCGCTCACGACAGGGATTTGGATGGCTGCTGCGGTCATGTCATTCATCCCCGCAAGCTGTGGTGGCGGACGCCGCATCGCAAACGATTCTTCGTGGCGCAGTCAGAAGAGATTTTCTATTCTACGGCATGATCGGTCTGCCGCCACTCAACGCCCTGCGCGCGTTCGAAGCCACCGCGCGCCATCTCAGCATGAAGGAGGCCGCGGCGGAACTCGCGGTGACGCCCGGCGCGGTCAGCCAATTGGTGCGCGGGCTGGAACAGCGGCTCGGCACGCAGCTGTTCCGCCGCAGCAATCGTGCGTTGCTGCTGACCGAGGCGGGGCAGCGCTACTTCGCGCCGATCCGCCACGCGTTCCGCGAAATCGGCGAGGCAACGCGGCGGCTCCGCGCGACGCCGGACGCCGGCGTGCTGACAGTCAGTGCTCCGCCGGCATTCGCCGCGACCTGGTTGGTGCCTCGGCTGGGGCGCTTTCGCGCGCTGCATACAGACATCGAACTGAACATCACCACCACACGCGGATTGGCGAATTTTGCCGCCGATGGAGTTGATGTTGCCGTGCGCCATGGCTTGGGCCGCTATCCCGGACTGCGCTGCGACCGCATCGCCACTATTGCGATGATTCCGGTTTGCAGCCCGGATCTACTCATTGGCCGCCGGTTGCGCGGCCCGGCCGATCTGCTCTCACTGCCTCTGTTGCACGACGCGGAGCGCACCGCGTGGTCGCTATGGTTCCAAACCCAGGGCGTGCTGAACATCGACCATGCCGCATCCAGCGGCCTCAGCTTCGACGACCAGATGCTGCTGATCCGCGCGGCAGCATCGGGGCAAGGCGTGGCACTGGTGACCGAGACGTTGGCGAGGCCAGAACTCGAGCAAGGCAGTCTGGTCCGCGCGCTGGACATCGACTGGCCGCAGGAGTTTGCCTATTGGCTGGTATGTCCCCGCGCGAACGCTGGGCAACGCAAGATCGTGGTGTTCCGCGACTGGCTGCTGGGCGAAGGACGGCAGGTCAGCCGGCGCGCGCGTCGAGCCAGCCGAGCAACGCCGGCGCGTAGGCCTTGAGACTCTTGTAGTTCAGCGCCTCTTCCGGCAGCGCTCGCACTGATTCCGCCAGCCGTGCGGCGGCATCCGTTGTCGTGATCGACGCTCCGATCGGATAGCAATGCACGCGAATGCCGAACAGCACCGCATCGGATTGCGGCAACCGGCGCAGCGTCTGACGCTCCACCCGCAGATACAGCATGTCGCCGGCATTGTCCGCGGTGATCGCGGTGTTGAACCCTTCACGCCGCTTGAACGGCTGATACAGCGTCGGATCGTCCAGCACCGACCAGTTCACGCGCGAGGCGATATGGCCTGGTTTCACCTTGGCCATGAAGCGATCGATCGGATTGGCCAGGCGCTCCGCATAGAACGGCACCGGACCATGCACCATGCCGAGGGGCTTGCCGATTTTCTCGTGCATCCGCCAACGGCTGGGGAAGCACAGGATTCCGGCGGTGAAGCGCGGCCCTGTCGCATCGTTCTGCACGATGCACAGGTCTTCCTGTACCAGGCGTCCAGCGAGTTCCAACGCATCGCAAGGCGGCGAAGCGAGGTCCCACTGTTCGTCGGTCAGAGCATTGTGCAGCGTATCGCCGCTGCGGCTGAACCACTGCGGGAAGTGCGTTGTCAGGTTGGCGACGACGAGGTCCAGCGTTTCCGCGCGAGCGGCATCGGACTTCAGGCAGGATGCTGAACACGTCGGGGTGGCGCTCTGCCAGCAGCTGGCGACGCTCGGCCATCTCGGAAACGTAGAGCGAATCTATTTCGAACCAGGCATTCTCTTGCACGGTCGTCAGACCCATCGCCATGCGATACGGGCCGGGTTCGAAAGAAAGATAGATGCGCTGCGGTGGCAGGCCCGCAGCACCTGCTGCCACGATATCGTGCATCAGATCACGCCCTTCGCGCGCAGGCCTGACAAGGCGGCAGCGTCCAACCCCAGCCGTTCCCGCAGCACCGAATCAGTATGTTCGCCCAGCAATGGCGGCGGGATGCGATAATCCGGCGGCGTCTCTGACAACCGCACCGGGTTGGAGATCACCTTCACCATCTCACCCGAGCCGTGCGCCATTTCACGCACAACGCCGCGCGCAACCACATGCGGATCGGCGAATACCTCGGACAGCTTGTTGATCGGGCCACAGCCGATCTTCAGCGCCTCCAGCCGCTCCACCCACCAGCCCGTCGGTTGCTGCTGCATCACCGGCGTCAGCGTATCGGTGACCAACTGACGGTTCTCGACACGCGCCGCATTCGTGGCGAAGCGCGCATCCTCCAACAGATGCGTCAGCGCAAACGCCTCGCAGAACCGCTTGAACGTCGGATCATTGCCAATCGACAGCACGATGTGGCCGTCCTGCGTCGGGAACACCTGGTACGGCACGATGTTCGGATGCTGATTGCCCAGCCGCGCCGGATTCTCGCCGGTGGCGAGGTAGTTCATGCCCTGGTTCGCCAGCCACGCGACATGCGTATCCAGCATGCCGATATCGATCTGCTGTCCTTGCCCGGTTGCATCGCGATGTCGCAACGCGGCCAGGATGCCGATACAGCCGTATAGTCCGGCAAACAGGTCGGCGACCGGAACGCCCACCTTCTGTGGCAGCCCTTCCGGTTCGCCGGTCAGGCTCATCACGCCGCCCATCGCCTGGATCAGCGAATCATACCCCGGCCGCGGCGCATACGGCCCGGTCTGCCCAAACCCAGTGATCGAGCAATAGATCAGCCGTGGAAACGTCGCATGCAGTTGCTCATAGCCAAGGTTATATTTCGCCAGCGCACCGACCTTGAAGTTCTCCACCAGGATGTCGCACTGCGCGATCAGCTTGCGCGCGATGTCCTGCCCCTCGGGCTGCGCGATGTCCAACGTGACCGACTGCTTGTTGCGATTAACCCCGACGAAATACGCGCTCTCCTTGGTGCCTGGCATGTAGGGCGGGGCAAAACCGCGGGTGTCGTCCCCGGCGCCCGGCCGCTCTATCTTGATCACGTCGGCGCCCAGATCCGCCAGCATCTGGGCGCAGGTAGGGCCGGCCAGCACACGCGTCAGGTCGAAAACGCGCAGGCCCCGAAGTGGTCCAGTGGGTTGCGCGCCAATGGGTTCAGTCATTCGTCTCTCCGCCTTGCCGCAGCGCCTGTGCGGGTCCATACCGCTCGTCGCTTATACCCCGGGAGGAGTAGCCGGCAATGCCGGACACCGGCGCCGTGCCGCAACGCATGGCCAGCATCGAGAGCCGTGCGTCGTGGTTCGCCGCCTGTATCACACTCGGCATCCTGTCGATCTCCTATGGCTCGCCGCTGATCGTCGTGGTCGGACTGAAACCGATACAGGATGCGCTTGCGACCGACCGATCGGTGGTGGCCCTGGCCGGCGCGCTGGTCTGGGTCGGCACCGGCTTCGGCGGCATCATGATGGGTTGGCTCGCCGACCGTATCGGCATCCGGTACAGCGCCTCGATCGGCGCCGTGATGATGGCGTCCGGCCTGGCGCTCTCATCCACCGGAAGCGTGTGGGCGCTCTATGTCGGGCACGGCCTGCTGATGGGACTGCTCGGACAGGGCGCCATCTTCGCGCCTCTCGTCGTCTACGTGTCGCGCTGGTTCGACCGGCGGCGCGGCTCTGCCCTCGCATTCATCTCCTCCGGCCAATATGTCGCCGGCGTGCTCTGGCCTTCGGTGTTCGAACGCGGCATCGCGACGTATGGCTGGCAATTCACCATGCTGGCTTACGCTGTTGTCGTCGTGGTCGTGATCCTGCCGCTGACGCTGTTCTTTCTGCGTCCGACGCCGGAATCGCACGCCGTGCATGCACTGGCCAGCAGTCCGCGCGAGGGAGCGCGCGTGCTGGGCATGCATCCCAATCTTGCGCTCGGCCTGATCTGCATCGCAGCGTTCCTGTGCTGTATCCCGATGGCGGTGCCGAACGGTCACCTCGTCGCGTTCTGCACCGATGTCGGCATCGCCCCCACGCACGGCGCCGCGATGCTGTCGGTGTTGCTGGCCTGCGCATTCCTCAGCCGGCAATTCTGGGGAATGCTCGCCGATCGCGTCGGCGGGCTGCGCGCGGTGATAGCCGGTTCGGCCTGCCAGGCGGTCGCCGTCGGCGCCTTCCTGCTCACTCAGAATGAAATCGGTCTGTTCGCCGTTGCCGCGGCGTTCGGCCTCGGCTTCTCCGGCATCATTCCATCCTACGTGGTGGCAATCCGCGAACTGTTCCCGGCATCCGAGGCGTCATGGCGCGTGCCCACTTTCTTTTTCCTCGGCATGTCGGGCATGGCATTCGGCAGTTGGCTCGCCGGCGCGCTTTACGACCACTACGGATTTTACGCGCCGGCGTTCGGCGTCGGCGTGGTGTTCAATGTCGCCAATCTGGCGATCATCGGCTACTTGATCACGAGAGAGAAAACCCAGCGAATGGTGCTGGCCTACAGCTGATCGTACGCCGCGCCCGCCTCTCACGGCCGGTAGTCAACCCTTGCCGAGTTGCGTTCCCACCCGCCGCTCGCACAGCTTCGCCATCTCCGTGTGGTCCGCATCGGATCCGAACATCGCCTGCGCGGCGCCAACCATTTCCCGGGTGAACGCCGATAGCGGTGCCGGCGTGGCGGTTTCCCGTCCCACCTGCAACGCGATCGACAGATCCTTCGCCAGCAATCCCATGGTGAATCCGGCATCGAACTTGCGCGACAGCACGAACTGCTTGAACTTCTTCTGCGTCGAATTGTTCATGCCCGTGGCTGCATTCAGCACATCGACCATCACCGCGGGATCAAGGCCGAAGCGCTGGCCAATCAACAGCGCCTCGATGCCGATCAGGAAGCCACCGGCGGACACCAGGTTGTTCAGTGCCTTCATCGCCTGGCCGGATCCGATCGCACCGGTGCGCAGCACCGTCGTTCCCATCGCCGACAGCACCGGCATCACCGAATCGATGATCGCAGAATCGCCGCCGGCCATGATGGCGAGTTCGCCGGTCTTCGCCCGCGGCACACCGCCGGACACCGGCGCATCGATCATGTGACCGCCAAGTTCCATGACGCGCTCGGCCAGCATCTGCGTGACCGATGGCACGCCGGAACTCATCTCGATCACCACGGTGCCCGGCTTCATGCCGGCCATCAGGTTGTCGTCGCCGTTGCTCAGCACGGCTTCGACGATACCGCTGGTCGGCAGCATGGTGATCACCACATCGGATGTCGCCGCAAGCTGACGCAGCGTGTCGGGCGCATCACCGCCGATCTGCTGCACGAAGTTGTTGGCAACTTCGCGCCGTGAATCGTTCACGTGCACGCTGAATCCGTGCTTCACCAGACAGGCCGCCATCGGCCAGCCCATGTTGCCGACACCGACGAAGCCGACACTTGGCTTGTCCACCATCAGTCGCTGCCCTTCGCGCCATCAACTTCCTTGAATACCTCGGTGGCGATGCGGAATGCCTCCAGGCAGGCCGGGATGCCGCAATATGCGCCAATCTGCAGCAGGATCTCCTTGATCTCGTCGCGCGTCACGCCATTGGTCAGCGCGGCGCGCAGATGCAGGCGGAACTCAGCGCCACGGTTCAGTGCCGCGAGCATCGACAGATTGATCATGCTGCGCGTCTTGCGCGGCAGGCCTGGACGCGTCCAGATCATGCCCCAGGCGACCTCGGTGGTGATCTGTTGGAACGCCGCGTTGAAGTCGTCGGCGCGTGTCAGCGAGCCATCGACATAGTCGGCACCGAGCACGTCACGACGGACCTCCAACCCTTTCTTGAACAGGTCGCTCTGATATTCGGGACGATTTGGTATTGCCATGGCGCTGGTCCTTTGCTGCTGCGCCATATCGTAGGATGGGTTTCGCCGCTTGTGAAACCCGCCGCCTATTCGGTGCGCAGCAGCTCATCGACTGCCGCCGCGAGATGCGCTTGACGGAACGGCTTGGCCAGCCGCGTCAGTCCGCTCGCCTCACGATCGGCGACCGTCGCGTAGCCGGTGATCAGCAACACCCGCAGATCGGGCCGCAACGCCAATGCTTCCTGTGCGAGTTCGACGCCGGACATGCCCGGCATTGCGTAGTCGGTGACCAACACCTTGATGTCGAGCCCACGCTGCAATAGCTCGAGCGCATGATAGCCCGAGCTTGATTCGGTCACCCGGTAACCCGCTTCGGTCAGCATGTCCGCCGTGCCGACACGCACCAGTTCCTCATCGTCGACCAGCAAGACCGGCGTTGCATTAGCTCGTTTCGGCGTGATCTCAGTGTCACCCTCAATGATCAGGTCGGTCGCCCCGTTGGTGGACACCGGCAGGCAAAGCGTCGCCGTGGTGCCGCGTCCCAGTTCGCTTTCGAGGCTGAATGAACCGCCGGACTGCTCGGCCAGACCCTGCACAGCAGCGAGCCCCAGTCCGGTTCCCTCGCCAACACCTTTCGTGGTGAAAAACGGTTCAGTGGCACGCCGTAGAGTGTCTCTATCCATGCCCACACCGGTGTCGGATACCGACAAGCGGATGAACGACCCTTGCGGCAGAATGTTGCCGCCGCTGTTTTGGAACATGCGCGCGGTTATCGTCAGGCGTCCCTCGCCTGCCATCGCGTCGCGCGCATTCACGGCGAGGTTCAATAGCGCGAGTTCAAGCTGATTCGGATCTACCTGGGCGGGCAACATATCCTCAGCGATATCGAGCACCACGCTGATCCGCGGGCCGAGCGAGCGTGAGACCAGGTCCGCCATGCTTTCAACCAGACGCCGCACATCGACGGCGCGCGGCTGCAGGTGCTGGCGCCGCGAGAAGGCCAGCAGGCGCTGCACCAGGGTGCCGGCCCGCTGCGCCGCGCGCAGTGCGCCAACGACCAGTCGTTGCGTTCGCTCGTCACCGTCCGGACGGCGCCGCAGCATATCCAGCGCACCGACGATAGGCGTGAGCAGGTTGTTGAAGTCGTGCGCAACGCCGCCAGTGAGCTGACCAAGTGTCTCCACCTTCTGCGATTGGCGAAGGTGCTCCTCGGCGTCGGCCAGGCGCTGCTGATCGCGCAGCCGCTCGGTGACATCATAGACGAATTGATAGGCGCCGATCCGCTGGCCATCGCGGCCGCGCAGCGGATAGAATTTCATTTCGTAGGCACGACGGCTGCACTTGATGTCACCAAACTCGGCAACATCGGTGAACTGCTCTCCGGCCAGCGCGCGGCTCCAGACCGCGTGGACAGCAGCCTGGTGCAGCGGCTGGTCTGCCAGCAGGTCCAGCATGCAGTCACCGACCTTTGGGCGCACACCAAAAATTTGTGCGAATTCGTCGCTGGCAGCCTGGTTGATGGCAAGCCAGCGATATGACAGGTCCGCGACCTGCACAAAGGCATCGGTTCCCTCGATCAGGTCGGCGTATATCTTGCGCTCCGCAAGGGCCGTGGCGACGCGTTGTTCCAGCGTTTCGTTAAGCTCGCGCAGAGAGTGTTCGGCTCTGACCCTCGATGTGGTTTCAAACACCGCACAGAACATGCCGGCAACCTGGCCGCTTTCGTCGCGCACCGGCGAATAGGAGAATGTGAACCACGTCTGCTCGTCGTAGCCCTTGCGGTTCATCAGCAGCGGCAGGTCTTCGCGGTAGGTTGCCTGACCGGCCATCGCCGCATCGATCAGCGGACTGATATCCGGCCAGATCTCCGACCAGATGTCGTAGAAGCGCGCGCCGAGCGAACGAGGATGCTTGGCACCGAGGATTTCCGCGTAAGCATCGTTGTAAAGGAATCCGAGTTCGCGGCCCCAGGCAACGAACATCGGAAACTTGGAATGCAACAGCAGTCCGACAACAGATCGCAATGATTGCGGCCACGCTTCAGGTGGCCCCAACGGCGAGGTCGACCAGTCGTGGGCACGCATCAGCGCCCCGACTTCGCCACCGCCTTCAAGAAAGCTGGGAGGCCGCACAAGCATCTTGGGCGAGCCTATCAGAAACCCTGGCGGGAGCCGAATGCGTAAAATCCCGTACGCCTGGACCGCCCGAACCGGAACAGGCAGGGTAAACCGGATACGGAGCGAGGCAGATGAGCGACTGGAGCAAGGTGACACGGCCCATTCCGGTGCCGAACGAGTGGACCCTGCCCTTCTGGGATGCGACGAAGCGCGGCGCGTTGGAACTGCAACGCTGCCAGAGCTGCGGCCATTTCCAGCATCCGCCCTATGCGACTTGCCTCCAGTGCATATCGACCGAGCTCAAGTTCGAGCCGGTGCGCGGCGCAGGTGCCATCTACGCCTATACAATCATGTATCACACCGGCGACAGGCGATTCGCGGCCGCGGTACCGTACGCCAGCATCATCGTCGAGCTGGATGACGCACCCGGCGCATTGCTCGCCGGCAACCTGCTGGAAGCACCATACACCGAGGCCAAGGTTGGACGGCGAGTGGAAGTCATATTCGACAAGCTGAATGACGACATCACACTGCCGCAGTTCCGGTTGGCCCCCGCCTCACCCGAAGGGAGGCCATGAGATCATGTGGGAGAATCGGTGCAAGATCGCGGTCAGCGGCGTGGGATATTCGAAGGTCTCGCGCTCCGCTGATATTCCGCTGGCAGCGCATGCTCTGGCCGCGGTGCAAGAGGCAGTGGCCGATTCCGGTCTGCGCATGGAGGACATCGACGGACTGGCGACCTATCCGGAACTTCCGGCGACCGGACACGCGGAAGTGGATGGCATATCCGTCGTCTCGGTGAACTGCATGATGGCGATGCTGAAGCTGCCGAACCTCACATGGCACATCCAGGTCGGCACCACCAACATTGGCGGCGCGGTGCAGCAGGCAGTGAACGCACTGCTCGCCGGCGTGTGCCGCTATGCCGTGGTGTGGCGCGCGATGCACAACCCGCGCGGCACCTATCAGAATTTGCCCGGGGCACACGCGTCGGGCGCGGCGCAGTTCACCGCGCCATATGGGTTTGGCGGCCCAGGTCAGGGTATGGCCGTTGCCTATACACGCTGGCTGGAACGCCACGGACAGAACCGCGAGAAGATGGCCACGCTCGCAGTGACCCAGCGCAAGCACACGCAGCACAATCCGCACGCGTATTTCTACGGCACGGAGCTGACGCGCGAGGATTATTTGAACTCGCGCTGGGTGGCGCATCCGTTCTGCCTGTACGACTGCGACATTCCGGTGCAAGGCGCGGTGGCGATCGTGCTGACCACGGCGGATCGTGCTCGCGATCTGAAGCCGACTCCGGCCTATCTGGCCGGCTACGGCCAGCGGCTGCATTTCGAGGTTGCGGGCCGTATCGGCAGCCTGAGCGATTACATGCTGGGCGGCAGTTCGTCGGCGAAACTGACCTGGGAACGCTCCGGCTTCTCGCCGAAGGATGTGGACGTGGCGCAGATCTACGACGGCTTCTCCGCGTCGGTGATCTATGGGCTCGAATCCTACGGATTTTGCGGTGAGGGCGAAGCGCTTGATTTCATTCAAGGCGGCCGCATCGAACTGGATGGCGATCTGCCGCTCAACACATTCGGCGGCAGTCTGGGCACCGGACGTATCCACGGGCTGTGGCACATCATCGAAGGTGCCCTGCAGGCCTCGGGCCGCGCCGGCTCGCGTCAGGTCAAGGATGCCAACGTGTCGTTCGTTGGCGCCAGCGCGCCAATCGTCACCGGCACAACGTTCATCTTCGTTCGGGAGCCCTATTGAGCCGGCGCAAACTCCGCCGGATCACGGTGTCTCGTAGTAAAGTCTCACGGCCAAACGGCCACGCCGGTTCGACACGGACTTGCGGTCGGCGGCCATGCTCTTGAGGAAGTCGCGCAGACCGACGAACGCTACTTCCTCCTCATTCACAAACTCATCCAGGTCACGGACCGCGGGCGGCGCCAGGCTGCGATGCAGCGGCGGTTCGTGGACGCCGGCGTAAGTAACGCGCGTGCGCAAGGCGATGCCGTTGTAGCTCAGTTCGACCGTCCCCGACGGCAGATCGTGTTCACGCACAAATCCGGTGATGGCTTCCAGATCGCCGGCGGACCGCTCGATGATTTCCGGCGGCACCTTCCATCGGTCCAGCGTCCGACGCAGGAACGGCACCGCATCCGCCAGCGTGGTGCCCGTGGCGCCCCAGACAAGCAAATCCCTCTGGCGCGTGCCGAGCCTGAAGATCAGCGTCAGGACCAACGCCGCGGTAAGGCCGAGCGCCAGAGGACTTCCCGTAAGGCTGTGTAATATCGCTGGCAGGCGCTTGAAATAATCGGGATACAGGTTCTCGCTCAACGCCAGCAATACCGACATGCCGATGACATAGGTGGCGCGAGCATCGAGAGGCCGCGACAGGATCAACTGCATGCCGCTGGTGATGAGGAATGATGCCGCGAACATCATCATGGAGCCGGCGACCTCAGGCGGAATGAGCAGAAAGCTGCCGGCGAGTTGCGGGGAAAGCCCAAGGATGAGCAAGTGGCCAGCCGCGACATAGGCAATCACCCGGCTGGTCGCACCGGTCGCGCTCGAAATGCCGACCATCGAGGGACCGATACTCATGCCCGCCGTGCCGAGCAGGCCGCCTGCGACATTGGTCAACCCGTCAGCGAGCACTCCTTTGCGAATGTTGACCATGTCGGGATGACGCCAGGCCGCGTTGTTGATGCGCTGGCAGGTGGTCACAACACCGACGGCCCGGAAAGCCGCGGCTGCACTGGCCGCGAGAAACGCCGGCAGCAAGCTCAGGTCGAACCCGATATCGAACGCTGGCCGCGGCAACTCGAACCATGCCGATTTGGCGAAGCTGCTGAGCTGATCCGGATCGATCAATCCGGCAAATGCAGCGGCCAACATTCCGGCGGACAGGCCGACAGTCGAGCACAGCAGCTTCACCACACCGCGGCCCCATATGCTCAAGGCCATGCAGGCAGCCAGCGTGGTGAATGCAACAAGCAGATGGATCGGAAAGGCGGGCAGTGCTTCGTGCTCGACGTCGAGCAATTCGCTGACGCCGACGATACCGAGCTGAAGTCCAACGATGAAAACGCTCATGCCGCTGACGACAGGCGTGATGATCAGACGAAGCCGGCGCAGTGACACCGCGATCAGCGCCTCGAACAGACCTGCGACAATCGTCATTCCGTACACCAGGCGCATCCCGCCAGCCGCGGCCGCGACAACAGATGGGCCCATGTAGGTAGCCGAGAAGACCGGAGGAGCCATATAGCCCGACCCGATCGGGCCTCGGCGCAACGCCTGCAATATGGCGCCCAGGGCAAGAGCAATGCTGGAGATGCCCATCAGGGTGATCTTTGCTTCTATCGTCGCGTCGGCATGGCGGACGATGATGGCAACAAGGACCAGATAGAAGGCATCGAGGATCGCATACTGCAGACCAAGCAGCGCCAGCTTCGCCAACGGCGGACGTTCGTCGACCGCATAAGTAAGATTGGCCGGCCGCTCATAGCCGCCCTGCTCGTTCGCTGTCACCCCGCCCGCACCGCCTTCCGCTCCACCAGCGCCTCGATCTCCGCCTCGCCGTATCCAACTTCGCGCAGCACCTCCCGCGTATGCTCGCCCAACTTGGGCGCCAGCCGCCGCACGCTCGCGGGTGTTGCCGAAAACTGCGCCGGGGGCCGCGCCTGGCGCAGCGTTCCTTCACTCGGGTGCTCAACCTCCTGGAACAGCCCCACCGCCTTCAGATGCGGCTGCTCCGCCACTTCGCTCAACTTGGCGAACCCCGTGTGCGGCACATCGATCGACAGCAGCAGTTCCTCCCACTCCGCCGTCGTTCGCGTCACCGCAATATCGCGCATACGTTCGTAGGTACGGTCGATATTGCGCGCCCTTGCCACCGGATCGCGCACCGAGAACTCGTCGATGCATTCCGGCAGACCCACCGCCTGGAAGAACGCGCACCAGTTATCCCCCGAGTAGGGCAGCATGGTCAGCCAGCCATCCTTGGTGCGCACCGGCCGCCGCGCTTTCATCCGCTTGTACCCGGCCGGCCCCACCGGGGGCACGAAAGCGATGCCGCCGAACATCTCGATGCTGTTGAACGCTGCCAGCGTTTCCAGCATTGGCACCTCGACCATCTGCCCCTCGCCGGTGCGCTCGCGATGCAGCAGCGCCGCCGTCACCGCGGAGGTCAGCGCCATGCCGCAGATCTTGTCGCCGATCAGGCTCGGCACGAACGCCGGCTCCTCGTCAGTCCCCATCGCAGACGCAAAGCCGGACGCCGCCTGGACGATCTCGTCGAATGCGGGGCGCGCGCGCCACGGGCCGTCCTGGCCGAACCCGACCGCGCTGGCATAGACGATGCGCGGGTTGAGCTCGCGGCAGACGTCGTAGCTGAAGCCCAGTCGCGCCAGCCCGGCAGGACGGATGTTGCTCACCAGCGCATCCACCGTCGGGATCAGCCGCCTTAGCACGTCCTTGCCCTCGGGGTGCTTCAGGTCGAGCGCAATGCTGCGCTTGTTGCGGTTCACCGCCATGAACTGCCCGCTCATGCCGCGGTTGCGGAACACGCCCGAGGTGCGCCAGGTGTCGCCGGTCAGGCTCTCCACCTTGATGATCTCCGCGCCCCAGTCGCCCAGCGTTTGTGTGCCGAATGGTCCGAACAGCACATTGGTCAGATCGAGGATGCGGAAGCCCTTCAGCGGTCCCGTTGGTTCGACCATCAGATACTCTCTCGCCAGCAGTCCGATTACAGTCGCAGATCAGTGTTCATGTCGCCAGGGACGCGGGCTTTCCCGCGCCGCCGAGCCGGCAGATCATCCCACCCAAACCATGCGGGAAGCCGATGAACACCAGCTCATTCCGCGCCGCCGGATTTCCCTGGCGGCTGCACTGCGGCCGCCAGGTCATCGAGCAGTCGCTGCGCGAGGCCGTGCAACGTGCCGGCGCCAAGCGGGCCTTTGTCGTCTGCTCGCCGTCTGTCAACCGCCGAACCGACTCGGTACAGCGCATCCAGGCATCGCTCGGCGATGTATATGCAGGCGTGTTCGACGGCATCGAGAAGGACTCCACCTACGCCTCGACGCTCACCGCGACGCAGGCCGCGCGTGACGCCAAAGCCGATCTTCTGATCGCCGTGGGCGGCGGCAGCGTCATCGTCGCCACGCGAGCGGTGGCGATCTTCCTCGCCGAACCTGGCGATCCGTTCGCGATCATGACGCAATATCCGGACGGCAAGCAGGCCTACAGTCCGCGGCTGCTGGCGCCGAAGCCACCCATCATCAACATCCCGACCACGCCGACGAGCGCGATGAACCGCGCCGGCACAGGGCTGAAGAATCCGGGCCTTGATCACCGCATGGAGTATTTCGATCCAAAGACGCGGCCGCAGGCGATCTTCCTCGACGACACCGCGCTGCTCAGCGCCCCGCCAGACCTGATTCGATCAACCTCGACCACAGTCTTCGCCACCATGGTCGCCGCAATGGCGCAAACCGGAACTCAATCCGTTGGCGGAAGGCGACCGCAACCAGGCGTTTCATCTGGCACACCGTGCCTATCAAAGACTGATGGATGAAGTCGACAACCCCGGGCTCCGCATCGATCTCTGCCTGGCAGCCTTCCTCCAGGACCGCATCGAGGATGATGGTGGCCGTCGCGATCGCGGCGGCGTATTTGCCGGCAACTATGCGGTTTCGACCGCGCTGCACGTGCGCTATCCGCATGTCGGACAAGGCGAGGCCACGTCGGTGGTGCACGCCGCGAAGATTCGCCTGGCGGATACGGTGGATGCAGCATCCGCACAACAGGTCGCGCAGGCACTCGGCGTGTGGCACGGCAGGATGGACGCACGCGCGGCCGCGCTCGCCGTGGCCGACAGGCTGGAAACAATCTACACCCGCACCGGCGTGCCGGCACAGCTTCGCCAGCTGCAGATTCCGCGCGGCGACTTGCCCGCGATCGCCGGTGAAACCGTGAAGAATTTCAACGCCAACGCCGGCCTGCGCTCACCACAGGAGCAGATCGAGGATGCGCTGCGCCTCCTCGAAGCCGCCTGGTGATCGCACATCTTTCGTCACGCATGAGCCGGGTCATATACTGCCTGCCTCGCTTATCAGGACCACATCGATGAAGCCGAATGAGATCGAGACCTCTGCCGAAGTCCGCGCGCTCATCGACAAGCGTGGACTGCGCCACGTGAAGGTCGGCGTGTTCGACATCGATGGCGTGCTCAACGGCAAGTACATGGCGCGCGACAAATTCCTGTCGGCATTGGAGGGCGGGTTTGGCTTCTGTGACGTGGTGCTGGGATGGGATGTGGACAATCAGCTTTACGACAACACAACTCTGACCGGCTGGCACGCCGGCTATCGCGATGCAGCGGTGCGTGTCATTCCCGGTAGCTGCCGCGAACTGCCGTTGGAAGAGAACATGCTGTTCTTTCTCGGCGAATTTGCCGGCGACCACGAAGCGCTGTGTCCACGCGCTGTCCTGCGAAGGACACTCGACAAGGCGGACTCGCTTGGGTTCGAAGCAATCGCGGCCTGCGAATATGAATTCCTCGCCCTTGACGAGGACGGCCCGTCGGTCCGGGCCAAGGGCTTTCGCAGCATGACGCCGCTCGGCGCCGGCAACTTCGGCTACTCGGTCCTGCGCAATTCCGTCAATGCGGAGTTCTATCGCGGGCTGCTCGACCTGTGCGACACCATGGATATGCCGCTCGAAGGGCTGCACGAAGAGATGGGACCCGGCGCCCTCGAGGCCGCCATCATCGTCGATGCAGCCTTGGCCTCAGCCGACAAGGCCGCCCTGTTCAAGACATTCGCCAAGATCTATGCGCAACGCCAAAAGCGGCATTTGAGCTTCATGGCCAAATGGGACCCTGCCTTTCCCGGCCAGGGCGGTCATGTCCACGTCTCGCTGAAGACCAAGGATGGCGCCGCGGCGTTCTATGATTCTTCACAGCCGCACAACATATCCGGCACCATGCGTCACTTCATCGGCGGCCTGCAAAAGGCGCTGCCGGAACTGACGGGTACTCGCGGCGCCAACAGTCAATTCCTACCGGCGGCTGGTGCCAGGCTATTGGGCGCCGACTGCGGCAACCTGGGGCATCGACAACCGGACCGTCGGTATCCGTGCGATCCCAGGCAGCAGCAAGTCGCAGCGTATCGAGTTCCGCGTGCCGGGCGCAGATGCCAATCCGTATCTCGCGATGGCGGCAGCGTTTGCCGCCGGCTTGTGGGGCATCGAAAACCATATCGAGCCGACCGCCCCCTCGGAAGGCAATGCCTATCTCCAGGAACAACCTGAAGAGCTGCAGCTACCACGCACGCTTTGGGACGCGGCTCAACGCTTCAAGGCCTCGCCGGTGGCGCGCGCCGCATTCGGCGATGCGTTCGTGGACCACTATGTGGCAACGCGCGAATGGGAAGAACGGGAATTCCGCAAGCATGTTTCCGACTGGGAGCTGAAGCGCTATTTCGAGATCATATGATTGATGCCAGCCCGCTGGCTCATGCGAAGGATCGCCAAACCATGACTGAGATTGCAACGCTGCGCGGCAATTGGAATTACCCCAGCAGCATCCGCTTCGGCGTCGGACGCATCAGCGAACTTCCGGACGCCTGCCGGCAACTCGGTATCACCCGGCCATTGCTGGTAACCGACAAAGCGCTGGCCAGCCTGCCACCTGTGACGGATACCATGGCGCTCTGCGCGAAGGCCGGCCTGCCGGCCGCCCTGTTTGCCGGTGTGCAGAGCAATCCCGTTAGCGCGAACGTCGAAGCCGGCGTCGCCGCCTACAAGGCCGGTGGGCACAACGGTGTCATCGCGCTCGGCGGCGGCAGCGGACTGGATGCGGCGAAAGCGATCGCTTTGATGGTCGGTCAGAACCGCCCGATCTGGGATTTTGAGGATCGCGATGACTGGTACACGCGAGTCAACGTCGCCGGTATGGCGCCGGTCGTGGCAGTGCCAACAACATCAGGTACCGGTTCCGAAGTAGGCCGGGTCTCGGTCATCACCGATGAGAGCAAGCACATCAAGAAGCTGATCTTCCATCCCAAGATGCAGCCGGCGATCGTCATCGCGGATCCCGCGCTCACGGTGGGATTGCCAGGCAACATCACCGCCTGGGTCGGCATGGACGCGCTGTCGCATAATCTCGAAGCCTTCTGCGCCCCCAGCTATCACCCGATCGCCGACGGTATCGCGGTCGAAGGCATGCGGCTGATCAAGGAACACCTGCCAACCGCGGTAAGCAACGGCAACAACCTCGTCGCGCGATCGCAGATGATGGCCGCCTCGATCATGGGCGCAACCGCGTTCCAGAAAGGACTCGGTGCAATGCACGCGCTGAGCCACCCCTGCAGCGCGGTACTCAACACCCAGCATGGTCTGACGAATGCCGTGGTCATGCCCTATGTGCTGGCATTCAACCGCACTGCCATCACGGCCAGGATGACCACGCTGGCGCGCTATCTCGATCTGCCTAACCCATCCTTTGACGCGGTTCTGGACTGGGTGCTGGCTCTGCGTAGCGGCATCGGCATTCCTCATACGCTGGCCGAGCTGGGCGTGACACTCGATCACATCGCCGAATTCGCACCGGCGGCTGCGATCGATCCCTCTGCCGACGGAAATCCCGTGCCCGTCGATACGGCGACACTTGCGGAACTCTACCGCGATGCAATCACGGGAACGCTCCGGCGATAAGCGCGAGCGTGGCCTAGATCAGGCCGTGGCCGATCATGCGGTCCCGCAGAAGGCGTACCGTTGCGACTGTAACGTCGCCGTGCAGCTCCGGTGATATCCTCTGCGCAATCGTCACGGCAACGCCCTCGATCAGCGCACCCGCCAAATGATACGGATCAGCGTCGCTGGCGATGGCCTCATGAAGACAGCCAATCAGGTTGTCCAAGGAACTGCTCGGTTCCTGCGCGGCCAGGAACTGTCGCACTCGCTGCGCCTCGGCCTGAAGACGTTTTTCATCGCTGATATCCATCAGCAAATTGACCGCACCGATCAGCTCGCCGGCGCTGTTGTACAGCGGCGTCGGATAGGCCCTGAACGGAATGCGAGTGCCATCCGGCCGTTCCGCGACAGCCTCCTGTCCCCGAACCGGCCGCTTTTCCTTCAGAGCAACAGCCATCGGACACGCATTGTGCGGCAACGGCTTGCCGTCCACCTCATACAGGCGCCAGGTCACGCACCACTCATCGGTACCGATCTTCGGATGGCGCCCGGCAAAATCCACCGCGGCCTGGTTGAAGAACGTGACTTTCCCCGCGGCATCCGTCGTGTACACGGCCACAGGGAGTGCCTGCAGCAGCAGGTGATCTTGCTCGCGCACGAACGGCTGTTCACGATCACTGGCCAAGGTAACTGCCCCTGTAAATGCCTCATCGTCGCGCCGGTACGGCGAAGATTAATACAGGGCAGTCATAAGAGAAAGCGCAAGCTACGATGTAACATTAAGTTACAAAGCTGAATGCCAGCTGCCGATCCCGCATCATTCCTTGACCACTGCGACCGCCTCGATCTCCACCATGAAGTCCGGCCCCGCCAGCCGGGTCACGCCAACTGTCGTGCTGGTCGGTGTCGCCACGCCGAAATAGCGCATGCGCACATCGGCGCATTTCTGGAACTCGTCGAAGTCGGTGACGAACGTGTTGGTCTTCACCACGTCGGCCCATGTCGCGCCGGCCGCTTTCAGACAATGGTCCAGGTTGGCGAACACCTGCTCCATCTGTGCGCGCATGTCGCCCTTGCCGACGCAGTTGCCGTCGATGTCGCGCGCCAGCTGTCCTGCTGTGTATACAAGCTTGCAGCCGCCGCTGACCGTCACGACGTGCGAGTATGACGGCCGGCCAGCCGCCATCCGGATGTTCATCCCCTCCGGCTGGAATCGCTCGACCTTGAGAACCATGGACCCTCTCCCTTCGTGTTGCCCCCCCACGGCGGGATAGGATGCCGCCGTGAAGGGGAGAACTATGATGACCGACAATCCCGGCGTCACCTACGAGGTCCTTGCGCTGCGCTACGGCATCTTCGACGGGCGCATGCAATTCCAGAACTACATCATCCCGGACGATCACGCGGCGCCCGATCCGCTGGACTTCTATGTGTTCGCGATCCGCGGCAACGGCCGCACCATTGTGATGGATACCGGCTTCAACCCGATATCGGCGAAGCGCCGGGGGCGCGAACTGTTGCGCTCGCCGGCGGAAGCTCTGCTGCAGGCCGGCATCGATCCGGCCGAGGTTCCGGACGTGGTGCTCACCCACATGCATTGGGACCACGCCGGCGGCATGGAGTATTTCCCCAAGGCCACGTTCCACCTCCAGGCGGCGGAGATGGCGTATTGCACCGGCCCCTGCATGTGCCAGCCGTTCCTGCGCAGGCCGTTCGACGTGGACGATGTGCAGAGCGCGGTTCGTGCGCTCTACGCCGACCGGCTGAAGTTCCACGAGGGCACGGCGGAAATCGCGCCGGGTATCACGCTGCATCTGATCGGCGGCCACTCAGGTGGCATCCAGTCGGTCCGCGTGCCGACGGAACGCGGCTGGATCGTGCTTGCCGGCGATGCCACGCATCTGTGGGGCAACATTCGCAAGCGCATGCCGTTCCCCGTCGTGGTTGACGTGGCGCGGATGCTGAAGGGCTTCGAGATACTGGAAAGCCTCGCAGATGGCCCCGACCATGTCATTCCCGGGCACGATCCGCTGATCCTGAAGCGCTTCCCGCCGCTCGCCGGTTATCCCGATACGGTGCGGGTAGATCTGCCGCCGAGTGGGTAAGGTCCAAGCGTTTGCATCGGGGCGGCCGGCGACCACGGAGCATAATGGCTGAGTTGGGACCAGCCGCCCCAGGGGCATCACCACAGGATGCAGGCCGATAACGATGACGAGCCTGGCCGCCACCGGTTCGACACCTATGGAATATACTGCGCCCGCAAGCGTTATTCTCGGTCGAAGGGACTGAAGGGGGAGAGAATGGCCAATTCAATCGCAACGGTGATCACTGCGTGCATCCTTGGAGTTGTCGGAGCGGGATCGGCATCCGCGCAACAGACAGCACCCCAGTCACCGAATATGACGTTCTTCGTGACCAGCGCCGGCCCTGGAAAAGGCGCGGATCTTGGCGGGCTCGAGGCAGCCGATCGGCTGTGCCAGGGTTTGGCCTCATCCGCGGGTGCGGGTGGGAAGACCTGGCGTGTCTATCTGAGCACCCAGGCGGAAGGTGGTGCCCAGGCGATCAACGCGCGCGATCGGATCGGCCACGGGCCCTGGCAGAATTTCAAGGGCGAGGTGATCGCCCAGAGTGTCGACGACCTGCACAGCGATAACAACAAGATCGGCGCGCAAACGGCGTTGACCGAGCGGGGGACGATGGTTCCCAACCGCAACTTCACCCCCAACTATCATGATGTTCTCACCGGCTCTCAGGCCAATGGCACGGCCTTTCCGGCTGGCGAGGACCGCACCTGCCATAACTGGACCAGCAGCACACAGGGAGCCGCCATGCTCGGCCACCTCGATCGGCAGGGTTTGCGTGACGACGCAGCATCGAAATCGTGGAACATGTCGCATCCGTCGCGTGGACCCGATGGTGGTTGCAGCCAGAATGACCTTAAGAGCACCGGAGGGAACGGGCTGCTCTACTGCTTCGCCGCCAACTGACGATTGGGAAAAGGCGGCCTGGGCATTCAGTGACGCAGGTTTCACCCGCCTGAGCTTTCCAATCCAGTAGCCACGCGCCAGAGTTCGCCGCAATGCGTGCGCTGTTCCGGGTCATCCGCCGTCTGCTGACCGGCCTTGGCTTCCTCGTGCTGCTGGTCATCGCGGTACTGACCGGCCTGCTATGGCTCACGCTGCCCCCGCGCGAGCAGGAGGCGCGCATCCCCGGCCTCGGCGGCCCGGTCGATATCGGCTTCGACGGTGATGGCATCCCGCGCATCCGCGCCGCCGACGCTATCGATGCGGCGGCGGCGCTCGGCTTCGTGCATGCGCGCGATCGGCTTTTCCAGATGGAGCTGATGCGCCGCGCCGCGTCAGGCCGTCTGTCAGAAATCGCCGGTCCCGCGACGCTCGGCTACGACCGCACCATGCGCACACTGGGCCTGCGGCAGCGCGCGCTCGCCGACTATGCCGCCCTGCCGCCCGAGACCCACGCGATCCTGGAGGCCTATGCGCGCGGCGTGAACGCCTGGATTGCCGCACGCGGCCGGTTCGGTTCCATGGAGACGCTGTTCCTCGGCACGCCGGAACCATGGCAGCCGTCCGACAGCCTGCTGTGGGGCGAAACCATGGCGCTGTGGCTGTCGCCCAACTGGCGCACCGAATTGTCGCGTGAGGCACTGGCCGGCCATGTGCCGCAGCAGACGATTGATGAACTGTGGCCACCGATTGATGGCGGCCGGCCCGAAGCATCGGTGACGCCCGCGGTGCAGCATGCCGAAGCAGCGGTCGCGCACGCGCTGGCCCAGATGCTGCCGCGATTCCCCGAACCCTACACCCTGCCTGACTCCGCTTCGAACGAATGGGCCGTGGATGGCCGGCACAGCGCGACCGGAGCCCCGCTACTTGCCGGCGACCCGCACCTGGCCTTTGGCTTCCCCGGCATCTGGTACCTGGCCCGGATCGAGACGCCGCAGACTGTGCTGGCGGGCGCGACAGCACCGGGCGTGCCGTTCCTCGTGCTCGGCCACAATGGTCGCATCGCCTGGACTTTCACCACCACCGGCGCCGACGTGCAGGACGTGTTCGTGGAGACACCTGCGCCAGAGGCATTCACCGTGCGCGAGGAACGGATCAAGGTCCGCGGCGAGCCCGACCAGATCCTGCAAGTACGCGAGACACGGCACGGCCCGGTCATCAGCGATCTGACCGATCCGAAAGGCCCCGTGCTCGCTGTGCAAATGGCCAACCTCGCACCAGGCAACACGGCGGCGGCAGGCCTGCTGGCACTGAACCAGGCACAGGACGTGGACGCTGCCGGCAAGGCCGCGGCGTTGATCACGGCGCCGGTGCAGAACCTGCTGGTCGCCGACAAGCAGCGCATTGCGCTGTACGTCACCGGCCGCGTGCCGATACGCCGCGCCGGCGACGGTGCCGCACCCGCCCCAGGCGACGGGTCGCATGACTGGATCGGCTGGGCGTCCGGCGACCAGTTGCCGCACTACGTCGCCCCGCCGAGTGGGCGCCTGGTCAACGCCAACGACCGCATCGCTCCGCCGGACTTTCCGGTGTTCCTCGGCCGCGACTGGTTCGGCGACTGGCGTGCCAGACGCATCCGCGAGATGCTCGAACAGTCCGACAAGCTGACGGTAACCGACTTCACACGCATGCAGACCGATGTGCGCTCACTGTTCGCACGCCAGATCTTGCCGGTCCTGCGCGCCGTGCCCGTCACCGACGACAGCGCGCGCCGCGCGCAGGCGCTGCTGCGCGACTGGGACGGCAGCATGACGATCGATGCGCCACAGCCGCTGATCTTCAATGCCTGGACGCATTTCTTCTATGGCGCGGTGCTGCAGAAGTCGGGGATAGACGTGGCCAACGGCGGCCCGCTGGCGGAATTCGTCGGCTACGTCCTGTCGCCGGCTGGTGCCCACTGGTGCGGCGGCGACTGCGCCGCGTTGCTGCAATCGTCGCTGGCTGACGCGATGCGCGATCTCACCGGCCGCTTCGGCAACGATCCCGCGCGCTGGCGCTGGGGCGAGGCACATCCCGCCACCTTCGCTCATCCGGTGCTTCGCCCGATCCCTGTGCTGGGCCAGCTTGGCACCCTGACCATCCCAAGCCCCGGCGACGACACCACGGTCGATCGTGGCGGTCCGGTGTACAAACAGTTTCAATCCGTGCACGGAGCGGAGTATCGAGGGGTCTATGACCTCGCCGATCTCGATCGCTCGCGATTCATCATGGCGCCCGGCCAGTCTGGCAACCTGCTCAGCCGGCATTCTCGCGATTTCCTCACCCGTTGGCGCGACGGCGAAACGATCACGCTCGGCCCTGTGGCCGATCGCACCACAGCAACCATCCGGCTGACGCCATGATCTACCGCATGAACCAGCCCGACGATGAATGGCTGCTGGATGGCGTGCGCAGCCGTCGTGTGTTCGCCTGGATGGTGGACATCCTGCTGATCCTGCTGCTGCTGGCGGCGCTGTGGCTGGCGCTGCTTATATTCGGCGTGGTGACCCTCGGTCTCGGCATGCCGCTGTTGGGTGCGTTGCCGTTCGTGCCGTTCGGCTATCATTTCCTCTTCGTTTGCGGCCCGTCCTCAGCGACGCCGGGGCAACAAGCATTCGATCTCATCGTGCGTCGCGATAGCGACCTGGGGCGGCCGACGCCGTTTCAGGCACTGATTTATGTGGTGCTGTTCTACCTGACGCTGGCGACCAGCGGCCTTCTGTTGCTGGTCGCGCTGTTCACCGACCACAAGCGCACACTGCATGACATTGGCAGCGGACTCGTGGTGGTACGCGCGCGAGCGTTGACCCGCGGCTTCGGCTCAGGAAACATGCAAGGCGGATCGCCCTACGCATGAGCTACAAACCCCCTCGCCGGCCGCAGTTCTTCTACACGACGGCCCCGCTGCCCTGCCCCTACCTGGCCGGCCGGACCGAGCGCAAAGTCGTCACCGAAATCACTGGACCCGACGCCGACGCTCTGCACGATCGGCTATCGCGTGCCGGCTTCCGGCGCAGTCACAACATCGCCTATGCGCCGGTCTGCCCCTCGTGCCAGGCGTGCATTCCGATCCGCATCCCGGTCGCGGCATTCCAGCCGGATCGCACGCTGCGCAAGATCTGGCGCGCCAACCTGATGCTCGAAGGCTTCGAGGTGCCGTCGCGCGCCACCGCCGAGCAGTTCCAGTTGTTCCAGCGCTATCAGCAGGCGCGCCACGGCGACGGCGACATGGCCACGATGAGTTTCTACGACTATCGCGCCATGGTCGAAGACACGCCGATCGAAACCTTCATCGTCGAATTCCGCGACCAAGACGACAGGCTGATCAGCGCCTGCCTGGCCGATCGGCTCGGCGACGGAATGTCGGCGGTGTATTCGTTCTTCGCGCCGGGATTGGAGCGGCGGTCGCTTGGCACCCACGCGATCCTCTGGCTGATCGAGCGGGCCCGCATGCTGGGCCTGCCCTATGTCTACCTCGGCTACTGGGTGCCCGAGAGCCGCAAGATGGCGTACAAGTCGCGCTTCCGGCCGGCCGAGATACTGGCCGGCGGCGCGTGGCGCATGCTCACCGACGCCGACATGGGCGACAGCGTCGCGGCCGACGAGCTGATCCCGGTGTCGGCGGACTGATCCGCGTTGCCTCTGCAGCCCGAACTTCGCCGCGCCATCCGGCTGCGTTGGCGCCGCCTGCTGACCAAATCATGGGCGATGTCGAGGTGGCATTACCGCTGGCACGGGCATCAGCTGCCAGGCCGCCCGTCCGAAGCGGTGTGGTACTTCGCATATGGCTCGAACATGCATCACAGCGCGTTTCGCGAGCGTCGCAGGATGCGGCCGACCGAATGGCGCGTCGGCAGGCTGAAGGGCTACCGGCTACGCTTCAACCTGGAAGGCCGGCCAATCGGCAAGGCGGCACCGGCGAACATCTGCGTGGATCCGGACAGCGAACTCTGGGGCGTGCTGTATCGCATCACGCGTCGTGAGTTGCTTCGTCTCGATCAGACCGAGGGCGTGCCTGGACGCAACTATCGGCACATGCTGGTGCCGGTCGAGGATGCGGACGGCAACATCGTCACCGCGGTCGCCTACATGGCGCGCGGCAAGGACATCGATGGCACACCGTCGCTGCGCTACATGACGCTGCTGCGCGAGGGCGCGCGCGCACATGGCTTGCCGGACTCATGGCTGCAATTCCTCGATGGTGTGCTGCATCAGGAGTGACCGAAGCACATCACGCCCGCTTATGTCGTCATCGCGAGCGAAGCGAAGCAATCCAGCGCACTACCGCCCTCTTGGGTCCAGCGCGTCCCGCAGCCCATCGCCCACCAAGTTGAACGACAGCACCGCGAGAAAGATCGCCAGCCCCGGGAACACCGCCAGCCAGGGCGCCTGCGATAGAAATCGCTGTGCCGAGTTCAGCATCGATCCCCACGACGGATCAGGAGGCTGCTGGCCTAACCCGAGAAACGACAGGCTCGCTTCGGCGATGATCGCGGCGGCGATCGCCAGCGTGCCCTGCACCATCACTGGCGGCACGATATTCGGCAGGATATGGCGCACGGCGACACGCCAGCCAGGGTTGCCAATGGCGCGCGCGGCCTCGACATAATCGTTGCTGCCCGCGTCGAGCGTCGCGGCACGCGCGACACGCATGAAGCGCGGCGCGGTGGACACGCCGATAGCGATCATCGCGTTGGTCAGGTTGGGGCCCAGGAACGCCGCGAGCGCGATCGCCAGGATCAGGAACGGACAGGCCAGCATCGCATCGACGATGCGGCTGAGCACGATATCGACCCAGCCTTCGGCGAACCCGGCGAGCAGTCCGGCGGGAACACCGATACCGGCGGCAATCAGCACCGAAACGACACCGGCCAGCAGGCTGGCACGCGCGCCGAAAATTACCCGCGTGAGCACATCGCGCCCATTCTCGTCGGTGCCCATCCAATGCGCCATCGACGGTGCCTTGCGGATCGCCGACCACGATGTGGCAATCGGATCATACGGTGCGATCAGCGGCGCGAGAATCGCCACGACGATGAACAGCACGATGACCGCAAGGCCGCCGACCGCCACGGGCCGGTGCACAAAGCGCCGCAGGGCAAGCCGTGCCGGACTCTGCGGCGCGGCGACGGCGCGGGAAATCGTCGGGGTGGCGAGCGCGGTGCTCATGCACCCCTCAGCCGCGGATTGATCACCACGTACAGCACATCGGCCAATAGATTGAGCACCACATAAAGAAACGCCGTTACCAGAACGACGCCCTGCACGACCGGATAATCCCGATTGAACACCGCATCGACGATCATTTTGCCGAAACCGGGAATGCTGAACACCTGCTCGGTCAACACGGCGCCCGAGAACAGCGTGCCGAGTTCCAGCGCACCCAGCGTCACCACCGGGATCAGCGCATTGCGCAGTGCATGATGGATCACCACGACGAATTCGCGCAGTCCCTTGGCGCGCGCCGTTCGCACGTAATCCTGATCGAGCGAGGTCAGCATCGCACTGCGCGTGTGGCGCATCAGGACCGCGGCGATCGCGTTACCCAGCACGAATGCCGGCATGATGGTCGTGGCCAGCGATTGCCGCCAGTCCTCGGCGAGCGAGACATATCCTGATGGCGGCAGCCATCCCAGATCCACCGACACCAGCAGGATCAGCATGATGCCGAGCCAGAATGTCGGCGTGGACAGGCCCGCTAATCCTATCGCATTCGCCAGGTAATCGAGGAACCGGTTGCGATACACCGCGGCGATGATGCCGGTTGGCACACCGATCAGAATGGCGATGGCAAACGCCATGATCCCAAGCTGCAAGGTGACCGGCAGTTTTTGCGCGATCAGTTGCGAAACCGGCTGGCGGATGCGCCAGGAAAACCCGAGATTGCCCTGCAGCACGTTGCCCATCCAGTGCACGTATTGCACGGGCAATGGCCGATCGAGCCACAACTCGCTGCGGATCTGCGCCAGAAGTTGCTGGTTGGCACCTTCCTCACCGGCCAGCACCAATGCCGGATCGCCCGGCATGAGCTGTTGCAGGCCAAACACCAGCACGCTGACCAGCAGCAGTGTCGGGATGATCTGCGCGATACGTGTCGCCAGATGTCCGCGCACTACTTCGCCATCTCCAGGCCCTGCACACGGATCATGCCATCCGGTATCGGACGGAAGCCTTGCAGCTTCGCCGACATCCCGACGATGTTGCGCGCATTCCACAGATAGGTGATCGGCAGATCCTTCTCCAGCTCAGGCCACATCTGTGCATACAGCGCCTTCCGCTTCGCCACGTCGGCGGTGCCGCGCCCCTCGTCCAACAGCTTGTCAACCGTCGGGTTGGCGTAGTGGCTGGCATTATTGGCCTGTCCGCTATGCAGGAAGGCATACGTGTTGCCGTCGATATCCACGCGGCCGGACCAACCGATCATGTACGCCTCATAATCGCCGCGCTGCGAAGTCTGCAAGGATGAAGCGAACTCCATCGACTGGATGTGCACGTCGAAACCGGCATCCTTCACCATGGACTGCACCACCTCGGACGCCTGCAGGATGTCAGGATCGTTGAACGACAGCAGCTCCACCTTCACCGGCGGGCTGAGGCCTGCTTCCTTCAGAAGCTGCTTCGCCTTGTCCACGTCGCGCTTCGGCACCGGAATGGCCGCGTCGTAATACGGTGAACTTGGCGCCACTGCCTCGATGCCAGGCGCATACATGTCGTTGAACACGACATTCACCAGCGCGGCCCGGTCGATGGCCAGTGAGAAAGCCTGGCGCACCAGCGCATTCTTGCCATAAGGCGTGTCCGCGCGCGGTCCGTTCGCCAGGTTGTTGGTGATGCCGAAATAGCCCAACGCATCCGATACAACCAGCCGGAGCTTCGGATCTGCCTTCACCGCCGCGGCGTCGCTCGGCACGACGTATTCCGCGAGATCGACAGCGCCAGCCTTCAGATTTGCCAGCCTCGCGGCTGAATCCACCAGCACCTGGTACACCACTTTGTCGAAGTGGACGTTCTTGGCGTCCCAGTAACCAGGGAAACGTTCCAGCGTCACGTGATCCTGTGCGACGCGTTCGGCGAACTTGAATGGCCCGCTGCACACCGGATGCAGTGCGAAATCCTTGCCCGCCTGCTCCGCTGCCTTGGGTGCCAGGACCATGCCAGAGCGATCGGTGAGCTGTGCCAGGAATGCGCCGGACGGTGTCTTCAGCACAATCCGCACGGTCTGCGGATCGACGACTTCAACATGATCGATCGAGCCGAGCTCGCTCTTGCGGAAGCTGCCAGGCATCGTCAGGTAGCGTTCGAGTGTCGACTTCACCGCCGCAGCGTCCAGCACCTCGTCATCCTGGAACTTCACACCAGGCCGCAGATGGATCACCAGCGTCCTGTCGTCGGCCCATTCATAACCGGTGGCAAGCTGCGGCACGATGTTCAGCTTCTCATCGATGTCGAACAGCTTGTCGCACAGTCCCGCGAACACGATCCGCCCGACATACGTGGTTGCCAGGGTCGGATCCATCGAATCGAGGTCCTGGCGCAAGGCGATCCGCAGCGTCTGCGCGACAGCCGGCACCGAAATGACCAACAGGCATGCGAAAGCCAGCACAACCCGACGCATTTGAAGCTCCCCGATTGATTGCCGGCATCCTTGCCGCTCAGGCAACTCGCCGCAAGCGGGCTAGGTATTGTCATGCAGCCACGTGTGCCCGTCGCGACCGACATCGTTCTTCTGGGCGCCGGGCACGCGCATGTCGAGGTGCTGCGTCAGTTCGCCATGCGCCCACAGCCCGGTATTCGGCTGACGCTCATCGGCCGTGAGCCGGAGACCCCGTACACCGGAATGCTGCCGGGACTGATCCGCGGCGAGTACAGTTTTGATGAAGCGCATATCGACCTGGCGCCGCTGGCGGCAAGCGCCGGTGCGCGACTGATCCTTGCCGAAGCCACGGCGATCGATCTGGCGGCGCGCCGCATCGCGGTGACAGGGCGCCCCGATGTACCGTTTGATCTGCTGTCGATCGACATCGGCGGCGAGCCGGCGATGCCGGCTCATGCGGGACAACCGGTCAAGCCGATCGGGCAACTACTGACACGCCTGGCCGCCCTGGAAGCGGAACTGCCCATTGGTGCGCGGGTCGCTGTGGTCGGCGGCGGCGCCGGCGGCACCGAACTGGCGCTGGCCTTGGCGCGGCGCTGGCGCGACCGCGTGCGCATCGTGCTGGTGTGCGATACGCAGGAACCGCTGGGAAGCGCACCCACCTACGCCCGCCGGATAGCGCGCGCGGCGCTGGTGGATGCCGCGGTCGAATTGGCTTGTGGCGTGCGCGTCATCGGGTTGGCGGATGGCCGTCTGGCGCTGTCGGACGGCAGCTATCTCGAGGTCGCAACCGCGCTCTGGGCAACCGGCGTGGTCGGCCCAGCCCTGCTGGCAGCATCGGGCCTGGCCTGCGATGCAGCCGGCTGCATACGGGTAGGCGCGACCCTGCGCAGCGTCAGTCACGATTTCGTCTTCGCCGCCGGAGACTGCGCCGCGGTTGATGGTCACACCCGGCCCAAGGCAGGTGTCTGGGCGGTGCGCGCCGGTGCCCCGTTGGCCGGCAACCTCCGCCGCGCCGCTACTGCACGCGCACCCCGGCGATGGCGGCCGCAGTCGCATGCGCTGGCGATCCTCGGGCTCGGCGACGGTAAGGCACTGGCATGGCGCAACGGGCTTGCCGTCTCCGGCCGGCTCGTCTGGCGCTGGAAGGATTGGATCGATCGGCGCTGGATGCGGATGTACCAGGAGCCGATGGCGCCCATGTCAGGCAACGAGCCGATGCGCTGCGGCGGTTGCGGCGCCAAGGTCGGTGCCGAGGTGCTGGAGGGCGCGCTGGCCGGCCTGCCGCGCATGGCAGGGCCCGGCGTGCTGATCGGTCTGGATGCGCCGGACGACGCCGCGGTGATGCAGCCACCGGCTGGCATGGCGGTGGTGCAGAGCGTCGATCATTTCCGTGCCTTCATCGACGATCCGTTCGTGTTCGGCCAGATCGCCGCGGCGCACGCACTGTCGGATCTGCATGCGATGGGCGCACGGCCCTGGACGGCGCTGGCGGTCGCCGCCGTACCCTACACAACGGGCGACAAGATGCGCACCGAATTGTCCGACATGCTCGCCGGCGCATCCAGGGTGCTGGCCGCGGATGGCTGTACGCTCGTCGGTGGCCACAGCGCGGAAGCGGCCGAACCGGCGCTTGGCTTCGCGGTCACCGGCCTGGCCGATCCGGCGAAGCTGCTGCGCAAGTCAGGACTCCGCGCCGGCGACGCGCTGCTACTGACCAAGCCGCTTGGCACCGGCATCATATTGGCCGCACACATGCGCGGCCTCGCGCGCGTCGAGTGGCTGACCGCCGCTCTCGACTCGATGCGGCAGAGCAACGCCGCCGCTGCGGGTGTGTTGCGGCAGTACGAAGCGAGCGCGTGTACCGATGTGACCGGCTTCGGACTGAGTGGTCACTTGCTGGAAATGCTGCGCGCATCCGGCGTCGCCGCGGTGCTATGGCCCGATCAATTGCTCACGCTGCCGGGTGCGAAGGAATTGGCGGCGCACGGCGTGGCAAGCACGCTCGCAGTCGAGAACGAAAAGCTGATGGCAATACCGGGTGCGTGGCGCGCGCTGCTGGTCGATCCGCAGACCTCGGGCGGGCTGTTGGCCGGCATTGCGCCCGACAGTGCTGCTGCCTGTCTCGCCGAACTCCGTTCCCAGGGTATGAATGCAGCTATCATAGGCATCGTAGAGCACGGCGAACCAGGTTTTCGTTTCGCATCCGGATAGTCAAGATTTCGCATCATCTATCCGTCCAGCACGTCGCGGATCTTTGTCGCCAGCGCCGTGTGGGTGAACGGCTTCGGCAACAGGTGTGTGTCCGAATCAAGGATACCACCGTGCACGATCGCATTGCGCGCGTATCCGGTGGTGAACAACACCCGCAGATCGGGCCGTAGCTGCCGCGCTTTGTCGACCAGTTGCCGCCCGGTCATGCCACCCGGCAGGCCAACATCGGTGAACAGCAGGCGAATGGCCGGATAGCGCGCCAGCACTTCCAGCCCCTCGAGGCCATTGACCGCAGCCACCACGCGATAGCCGAGCTCGCGCAGCGTCTCGGTGCTGTAGGCGCGCACCGCCTCGTCATCCTCCACCACCAGGATTAGTTCGCCGCTGCCGTTGTCGGGAACCGGCACCACGGCGTCGGCGTCGGCATCGCGTAGTGCCTCGCCGATCAGCCGCGGCAGGTAGAGTTTCACCGCGGTGCCCTGCCCGGGCTCGCTGTACAGGTTGATGTGGCCATTCGATTGCTTGATGAAGCCGTACACCTGACTGAGTCCCAGGCCGGTGCCATGACCGACATCCTTGGTGGTGAAGAATGGCTCGAACGCCCGGCCCATGATGTCCTTGGCCATGCCGGCGCCGGTGTCCGACACCGCAATCATGACGTACTGGCCGGGCTGCACGTCCTGGTACTGCTGGGCGTAGGCCTCATCGAGAAATGCATTCGCGGTTTCGATGGTCAGTCTGCCACCCGTCGGCATCGCATCGCGCGCGTTCACCGCCAAATTCAACAGCGCGCTTTCCAGATGATTCGGATCGGCCATGGTGCGCCACAGACCGCCGGACAGAACACTTTCGATGGCGATCAACTCACCCAGCGTGCGCCGCAACAGTTCCGACATCGCGGTGACCAGCTTGTTGGCATCCAGCGGCTTTGGGTCAAGCGCCTGCCGGCGCGCGAACGACAACAGCCGTTGGGTCAGCGTCGCGGCGCGCCGCGAACCTTCCTCGATCATTCGCACCGCACGGCGCAGGCGATCCTCGTTGGCTCCAAGATCGGGCGGCAGCAGCCGGCGCAGCGTATCAGCGCCACCGGAGATCACCGTGAGCAGGTTGTTGAAGTCATGCGCGACACCGCCGGTCAATTGACCGACAGCCTCGATCTTTTGCGCCTGACGCAGCGATTCCTCGGTCTTCAGCCGTTCCGCGATCTCCTCCGAGACGCGAAGTTCAAGTGACTCGTTCACCGCGCGCAATGCGGCCTCGGCCTCACGCCGGACGCGCGCAAGCTCCAGGTTCGATCGCACGCGTGCGAGCAGTTCGCGCGCGCTGAATGGCTTTACCAGGTAGTCGTCCGCCCCCGCTTCCAATCCCTCGACACGCGCCTCTTCGCCGGCACGCGCCGACAACAGGATGACCGGCAGATCGCGCAACCGCGCATCGCCACGCACCGCCGCGAGCAGGCCAAAGCCGTCCAGCCGCGGCATCATCACATCGCTGAGCAGCAGGTTGGGCCGATGCTCCAGCATTTCCGCGAGCGCCGCCTCGCCGTCAGCGGCGACACGCACTTCGTATTGGCTTGCCAGCAACCGCCGCATGTAGTCGCGCATATCGGCGTTGTCGTCGGCCAGCAGGATATGCGGTCGCTCTGCCCGTTCCCCGGCCGGCTCACTCTGGCCAATCAGCGCGGTCGCCGAATCGACAATATCGGCGTTCTCATCGGTCAGTTCAGGCACTCCCGGCAGCCAGCGCATCGCTTCCGCGACAAAGGACGCCGCGGCGACACCTTCCGCACTGCTGCGGCCGCGATCCTGGGAAACTTGGTCGCCCGGCAGGTGCGCGTGGCCCAGCGGCAGCGTCACCCGCATCGTGGTGCCGGCACCAAGCGTGCTGCTCGCACCGATCGTGCCGCCATGCAGCTGGACCAGCTCATTCACCAGGGCAAGGCCGATACCAGTGCCTTCCATGGTGCGAGCGGTCTGACCTTCGATGCGATGAAACCGTTCGAAGATGCGCGGCAGCGCTTCCTCGGGAATGCCGGCGCCGGTATCGCTCACCAGCAGTTCGACCGTATTCGCATCAGCCAGCCGTTGGATGACGCTGATGCTGCCATCGAACGTGTACTTGAACGCATTGGACAGCAGGTTCAGCACCACGCGTTCCCACATGTCCGCGTCGATGTACACCGGCTGCGGCAGCGCTGCGCATTCGACATTGAGCGCCAGTCCGGCGCTCTCGCATGCCGAGCGGAAATTGCTGGCAAGTTCGGCCGTGTAGCCCGCAAGATCGGTTGGCCGGAATGTCGCACGCACCCGCCCTGCCTCGATGCGGGTGAAGTCGAGCAACGTGTTCACCAGCCGCAGCAGACGGAGCCCGTTGCGATGCACCATGTTCAGGCGTTCAAGCGAGGCACCGTCGCATCGCGCCAGTTCGTCCTCGAGTGGACCAAGCATCAGCGCCAGCGGTGTGCGGAACTCGTGGCTGACGTTGGAGAAGAAGGCAGTCTTTGCCTCGTCGATTTCGGCCAGCGCTTCGGCGCGCTGCCGTTCGGCTTCATACGCCCTGGCGCTGGCAAGACCCGATGCAATCTGTGCTGCCACCAGATCGACGAAGTCCTTGTAGCTTTCAGAAAGCGGCCGGAACGGATTTAGCCCGACCAGCAGCATGCCGGCTGGCCTGGTTTCGCCCGGTTGAACGATCGGCACCACCAGGGCGCGATGCGGTGGCTGTCCCCAGCCGCCCGATGGCAGCGCACCATAGCGGCCAAGGTAGTCGATCGTCACATGCTGCACGCCCGCGAGAATTGCCGCGGCGGGATGGTCATTTTGCAGCTTGGCCAGATCAATCTCCGGCTCAGTCAGCGGATGCGTTCGCTCGATGCCGCTGGCGCACGCCAGTCGCGCCCGGTGTAACTCCGCATCGAACAGCCACACCACGGCGAATGGCATATCGCGCTGATTGTTGCCGAGGCCATCCTCGATTGCCGCCAGCACGTCCGGCTCCGTGCGCACCGCGGCAAGCAGCGCGGCGAGTTCGCGCAGCGTAACAAGACGCCGTTCGCCGATGACCCGATCGGTATCCTCGGTAACGACACACAGCATGCCGCCGATGGCCCCGTTGTCATCCGGCAGCGGGCTGTAGGAGAAGGTGTGATAGGTCTCCTCGGGAAATCCGTTCCGTTCCAGGAACAGCAACAGTCCTTCGTCCCAGGTCGCCTCGCCGGTTCGCATCACGGTTTGCGCGCGCGGGCCGACGTCAGCCCAGATCTCCGCCCACACCTCCGGCGCCGGACGTCCGAGCGCCCACGGATGCTTTGCCCCAAGCGTCATCCTGGCATAGGCGTCGTTGTAGAAGAACGTCAGATCCGGACCCCAGCCCAGCCACATCGCATAACGCGATGTCACCATGATGCGGAGTGCGGTTTTCAAGCTTTGCGGCCACGCAGCCCGTGGCCCGAGCCGGCCGGCTGACCAATCCTTCGCGTCGATCAGCCGCGCCATCTCGCCGCCGGCCGAAACGAATGCCGAGGCGTTAGAGCCCAGCGGTCTCGCGGCGGCAGCGGACGGCTCAGGGACGTTCATGGTTCTCTCCGGTCTGCATCGACTTGTTGATGCTGGCCAACTGCTGGAAGGCAGCGGTGGGGCAAACTCATGACATTCACGCGCTGTTGAGCATCGCGCCAACTCGTGGGCACAGCGGTCTTTGCGCTGAAGGCAAATTGCCGTACGGGTAGCCGCCCGCGCACCAGGGAGCATCCGCATGCCACGCCAGTATCGCATCGCCTCCATTCCCGCCGATGGCATAGGCCCCGAGGTCATCAGTGCCGGACTGGAAGTGCTTGACGCCGTAGCCGCGCGCGACGGCGGCTTCGCGTTGACGATTGACCACTACGACTGGAGCTCGAACTGGTATCGCAAGCACGGTGAATTCATGCCGGCGGATGCACTCGCCTGGCTGCGCACCGCGGACGCCATATACTTCGGTGCCGTCGGCGACCCGGACATTCCCGACCACGTGACGCTATGGGGATTGCGGCTGCCGATATGTCAGGGGCTGGACCAGTACGCCAATGTACGGCCAACACGCATCCTTCCGGGCATCACCTCGCCGCTGCGTGACGTAGGCCCCGGCGATCTCGACTGGGTGATCGTGCGCGAGAACAGCGAGGGCGAATACGCCGGACACGGCGGCCGTGCGCATCGCGGGCTGCCGGAAGAAGTTGCCACCGAGACAGCGATCTTCACCCGGCGCGGCGTCGAACGCATCATGCGCTTCGCGTTCGACATCGCGCGCAGCCGGCCGCGCAAGAAGCTGACAGTGGTCACCAAGTCGAATGCACAGCGCCATGGCATGGTGTTCTGGGACGAGATCGCGGCACTGGTGTCGCACGACTATCCCGATGTGACCTGGGACAAGGAACTCGTCGACGCAATGACCATGCGGATGGTGCGCAAGCCACAGACGATAGACACCGTCGTGGCGACCAATCTGCATGCCGACATCCTGTCCGACCTGGCAGCGGCGCTGGCCGGATCCCTCGGCATCGCGCCAACCGGCAACGTCGATCCCGAACGCCGCGGCCCGTCGATGTTCGAGCCAATTCACGGCTCCGCGTTCGACATCACCGGCAAGGGCATCGCCAATCCGGTGGCAAGCTTCTGGACCGGCGCCATGATGCTGGACCATCTTGGCGAGAAGTCCGCGGCAGACCTGCTCATGCGCGCGGTCGAGCAGGTCTGCGCCGCCGGCATCATGACGCCGGATCTCGGCGGCAAGGCCACCACGGCAGACGTCACACGCGCGGTGTGCGAGGCAGTACGCGGGATAAACCGCTGACCACTACAATTCACATGCCGAAGCGCAGCGTCAGCAAACCCACGCTGCGTGTATAGTTTCCGACCGTCAGCAGTGTGGGCGATGCGTTACCATGCTGGTCGGTGAAGTCATACGTCGCCGACAGCCGCATATTGCGGTTGATCAGCCACGTCACGCCGCCGCCGAGCGAAAACGCATTGGCGCTGCCGCCGCCGGGAATGAACTCTGCATGCTGCACCCCAGCAGAGGCCCGCAACAGCACGTTCCGCTGGTATTCATGATCGATCACCAGCCTGGCACTGGTATAGGTGTATCCGGCAATGCCCTCTTGCGCCGCGTCCTCGATCGCCCGCGTCACCTTGGCCGTGACAGTGGTCAATCCGCTCGGATTCCAGGTGACGGCAGCTTCGACAATCGGCGCCTGATGCGCGCGGAACTGCGGGGCGTGGAACACCCGATCCTCCCAGCCGACCAGGACCCGATAGCGCCACACCGCGTCATCATCATCGTCCAGGCCAGCGAGGACCTGGTAGCCGGTTGAGTTGCGCGTGGGAGCGCCAGGCTGCGGTGCAACGAAGTTCTCGCCCAGCATCCGCGTCACGAACAGCAGGTTTCGCCGCGGCGAAAGCTCGTAGCGCGTCGTGACATCGCCCTGCAGAACATTGCGATCGCGATAGGCCTGCGATGCGGGCACACCGAGTATTGTCGTATTGTCATAGCGCCAGGCGGAAAATCCGAGGCCGGGCGTGATCGACAGGCGATCGAGCGCTATCGCATAGCTGGCACGCACATCGTCCACGCGGTAACCGATGGGCGTATCCGACGGCAATGCATCGAGATCGGTGCGCGGCTCATGCAAACCAAAATGAGCGTATGACAGCGTCAGCTGATCACGTCCGATCGCAACGCCGCCACCGAGCGATGCAGTCCAGTTGGTGAAGCTTTGACGTGGCTGGTTCAGATAGCGTTCGTCATCGGCGCCGAGATACGCACCGAAACTGTCGCGCGGCCAATCGGAACCCAGCAGCAGCGATGGATGGCTGCCGACAACCCAACTGCCTTGCCGATTTTGCGTTCCGGCCAGGATGTTGTTGTCGTAGCCAACGTCCTCTTGCCAGACCGGATGCAGCATGAAGTCGCCGAGGCGCACGCCCAGCGGATCGAAGTCCGGCCGGGCACGCGACGCGACGGTGACGCCGGGAGCGGTGCCGTAGCCAGGCACACCGTCCGGAAAATAGTTGGACAATAGCTCCGCTCGCACATCGCCGTATGCGGCCGCGCCAAGGAATGCCGCACCGGCAACAAGTCGATATCCCATGCTGAGGCGGCGGCGGTGCATGGCGGAGAACCATGGGGCCCGCCGACTACGATCGTGTTAACGCCGAGGCCAAGATCTAAAAGCAAGCCCCAGTAACGAGAGCCTGCGCCTCCCTGTCATTGCGAGCACGAATATCCCGTACTCGACTTATGGAGGCGACCATTCGATCAGTTCATCCGACAGGCCTTTTGGTCCCAGACTTTGATGGTGCGTCTTCTCACGTGAGTGGAAGGAAGCGCTATGGGCCAGGTTCTTCACAGCGGCGCCACAACGACAGAGCTGTCCGTCGAGCGATACAGCATAGTCAAGCGAGCCTGAGTGCGCTGGCTAGGCGCTACGGCATCAATCCGAAGACGGTCGCCAAGTGGAAGCGGCGCAGTTCCGTCGCTGATCTTCCGACCGGTCCACGGGAGCCGCGATCATCTGTGCTGTCCCTCGAGGACGAGCCAGTCATTGTCGCCTTCCGCAGACACACGTTGCTGCCACTCGATGACTGCCTCTATGCATTGCAGGCGACAGTCCCTCACCTGACGCGACCTTCGCCGGACGAAGACTGGCGGCGCGATGATCCGACGCGTCGGATCAGAGCTTTCTCATCCCGCTCGGATGGCTTCGAAGCTTGGACAGAAGGGGATATTTCCGCCTTCGATGCACACCATCCGAGTGGATCGCGTGCACCGCTGGCCAAGAGACTAGTGCTCTCACCGACTTGCGAAAGAACGATGTCGTCAGGACGAGCCGCCAGCATGTGCGAGATTCGGCGGAGCCTTGCACGCGAGCGTCGGATCGCGAGAGCCTGGCAGACGAAGGAATGGAAATCCTCGTGCGGTGGCAACATGCAAAGCTAAGGCAATTAGCGAACGAAGCGTAATGGACATGGGCAACCCTTGGACAGAGGTTGGCCACCGGGATTTTAACTTGTTGAAAATGCGAGGAAAAATGAAGCCGGTGGAGGTCCGGGCGGGAATCGAACCCACATTCGCGGATTTGCAGTCCGCTGCATCACCACTCTGCCACCGGACCGGCCTGCGAAGCGACGGTATATCGGGTGCGGCGAGCGTTTCGGTCAATAGCAGCCGTGCGCAGCAGCGAGGCGGACCTCGGCGTGAAACCCAAACAGTGGATTGGCGCCCGGGGCGCCGCACCTCTATAAGCGGGCCGCACTGCCCCTCCGCGCGAGTTCGCAATGGTCCTTGACGCTCAGGCGTTCGCCGAAGCCCGCAACAACATGGTGGACAGCCAGGTCCGCCCGAACAAGGTCACCGATCCGCGCATCGTCGCGGCGATGCGCCAGTTGCCGCGCGAGCGTTTTGTGCCGCCGGCACAGCTGCCGCGCGCTTATGCCGATGAGGACGTGCCGCTCGGCGAGGGACGGGTGCTGCTCGAGCCGATGGTGATTGCCCGGCTGATCCAGCTCACGGCTGTCCGCGCCGGCGAACGCGCCCTGGTGATTGCCGCCGGCACCGGCTATGGCGCCGCGGTGCTGGCTGCGTGCGGTGCCCGGGTCACGGCACTGGAGGATTGCGCGCCGCTGAGCGCGATCGCCCGCACTGTGCTGGCGGAATGCGCCCCTTCGGTCAGCATGGTCTCCGGGCCGCTTGCCGCCGGGTGGCCGGCCGGAGCGCCGTACGACATCATCCTGATCGAGGGAACCGTCGCCGAGATTCCGCCAGCCATCGGCGATCAGTTGCATCGTGAGAGCGGGCGCCTCGTCGCGATCTGCGCGGCGAGCGATTTCGGCGGCCAGGCCGTTCTGGCTGAAGCCACCGCGGCAGGGCTGCGCAGCCAGCCGATGTTCGATTGCGCCACGGCGCCGATCCCTGGCCTGCAACCGTCTCCAGGGTTCGTTTTCTGACCCGGATGCTCTCGCCTCTTGGCGTCCGGCGCTCCGCTGTGGCACATCAGCGGCAGGCTCCAGACCGGCGAAGGGGCACGGAAATGGTACCGCGTTACAGCTGGATAGTCTGTTTTGGGCTGCTGTTGGCTGCGCCGCCTGTGCTCGGCCAGACCGCGGCCACCCCCGCACCGGTCAAACAGGCGCCGCTCGCCGCCGTCTCCCGCGGGGGCACGCCGGTGCGCGCGCCGGCTGCGGCCGCGGCTAATGCGGCTGCGACGAACAAGATCGGTGTCCCCCGGACGCTGGCGGAGGCGCTGGCCGCGACCTATTCCACGCAGCCCGCGCTGCTTGCCGAACGCGCGAAACTGCGCGCCACGGACGAAAACGTGCCGCAGGCGCTGTCGGGCTGGCGCCCCACCGTGGTCATGCAGGGCACCGCGGGTTACGGCGACGGGATGAGCCGGGCCTTTTCGTCGAGCATCTGCAATGCTACCGGCGGTGCCGAGTGCTTCCTGAATGTGCAGACCGACCGGCTCGTCGGCACCGCACAGGCGACCGTGACCCAGCCGCTGTATACCGGCGGCAAGACCCAGGCGAACGTCAACAAGGCGAAGAACGCCGTGATGGCGGAGCGGGCGAACCTGATCGCCCAGGAGCAGACCAGCTTCACCAATACGGTGAACGCCTATGTTGGGGTGATCCAGGCGCAGCAGCTGCTGGCGCTGAACATCAACAACGAGCAGGTGCTGGCGAAGCAGCTACAGGCCACCAATGACCGGTTCCGGGTCGGCGAAATCACCAAGACCGACGTGGCGCAGGCGGAAGCGGCGCTGGCCGGTGCCACGGCGCAACGGCAGACATCAGAGGGCAATCTGCAGACCGCGCGTGGCACGTACCAGCAGGTTGTCGGTTATTTGCCGCCAGGCGACCTGATCGAACCGCAGCCGTTGTCGCTGCCGGTGAAGACCGAGCAAGACGCCACGACGATGGCGGGGAACAACAATCCAGCCGTGGTCGCGGCGTTGTTCAATGACGCGGCGGCGAAAGACGCGGTGGACGTGGCGTTCTCCCAGTTGATGCCGCAAGTGAACTTCCAAGGCCAGGTCTTCCAGTCGAACAATTCGACCACGCGATCGACCAACCTGAACGGCTACACCGCGTTGGTGCAGTTGGCGGTGCCGATTTACCAGGGCGGCCAGGAATACTCGGCAGTGCGGCAGGCCAAGCAGTCACAACAGCAGACGCGGAAGTTGGTGGACGATGCGCGGCGCACCGCCGTGCAGAACGCTGTGCAGTCGTGGGAGACGCTGTCGGCGGCGCGGGCGTCCGCAGCCAGCACGCGTGAGCAGATCCGGGCAAACCAGATTGCGCTCGAGGGCGTCGAGCGAGAGGCAATCGTCGGCAGCCGCACCACATTGGACGTGTTGAATGCACAGCAGGCGCTGCTGCAGTCGCAGGTGACGCTGGTGCAGAACCTGGCGCAGGTGGTAACCGCGTCCTATCAGGTCGCTGGAGCGCTTGGACGGCTGACCGCGCGCGATCTGCGCCTACCGGTTCCGTTGTATGACGAAACTGCCTATTACAATGCGGTCAAGGACAAGTGGTTTGGGCTCGGCGATTACGCGACCGATCAGCCCGGCCGGTGACAGGCGAAACGAATGAGCGGAGCGGAGAAACCAGCGGGTCAAGGCAGTGGCGAGACGCCGGCGGCCGCGGGCGATCCGTCGATGGAGGACATCCTCGCGTCAATCCGGCGAATACTGAGCGAGGATGAGGTTGCCGCCGGTGATCATCCAGCTGCGCCGACGACCGGTCCGATATCGGACTCCGGCGTGTTGGTCCTGGATCCCGCGATGATGGTACCGGAACCCGCCCCGGCGACACCGCCCGAACCGCCGCCGCCGGCCGCCGCACCGCCGGTTGCCGCGCCTGCTCCGGTGGTGGCTTCCACCATGGTGGCGCCGGAGACGGCGGCCGCCGCCGCATCATCGGTCAGCGAAATGGTACGCCGGCTGGCCGTGGAGCGAAGCATGCAGGTGCGCAGCAACGGCCCGACGATCGAGGACATCGTGCGCGAGGAACTGCGCCCGCTGCTCAAGGCCTGGCTCGACGCCAACCTGCCGCCGATGGTCGAGCGGCTGGTACGTGCCGAGATCGAGCGCGTCGTAGGCCGCGCCGTACCCTGACCGTATAGTCATCATTGGCCTCTTGCGGCATCCGCGCGGGGCCGCAGGAGAGCGAAATGCTGGATAAGACTTACAACCCCGCCGAGATCGAGCCACGGCTGTACGAGGGCTGGGAGAGTAGCGGCGCGTTCGCCTGCGACCCCAATTCCAACGCCGCGCCGTACACCATCATGATCCCGCCGCCGAACGTCACCGGCAGCCTGCATATGGGTCATGCGCTGACATTCACGGTGCAGGACACGCTGATCCGCTGGCAGAGGATGAAGGGGCGGGACGTGTTGTGGCAGCCCGGCAGCGATCACGCCGGCATCGCCACGCAAATGGTGGTCGAGCGATTGCTTGGCGAGCAGGGCATCGATCGGCGCGATCTGGGACGCGACGCCTTCATCGAACGGGTGTGGCAATGGAAAGGTGAATCGGGCGGCACGATAACACGGCAATTGCGCCGCCTGGGTGCGTCGCTCGACTGGCCGCGCGAGCGCTTCACGATGGACGAGGGTCTGTCCAAGGCGGTGCGCAAGGTGTTCGTGGATCTGTATCGCCAAGGCCTGATCTATCGCGATCGGCGGCTGGTGAACTGGGATCCCAAGTTGCAGACGGCGATTTCCGATCTCGAGGTGGAGAACCTCGAAGTGAAGGGTTCGATCTGGCACATCCGCTATCCGATCGAGGACTCGGACCGGTTCGTTACTGTTGCAACCACCCGGCCCGAGACGATGCTGGGCGATACCGCTGTCGCGGTTAACCCGTCGGACGACCGATACCGCGATCTGGTGGGAAAGTTCGCCGTCCTGCCCTTGGTGGGGCGGCGCATTCCGATCATCGCCGACGAGTATTCGGATCCGGAAAAGGGCACCGGTGCGGTGAAGATCACCCCGGCGCATGATTTCAACGACTTCGACGTTGGCCGCCGGCACGAGTTGGCCATGCCATCGATCCTGGATCGGCAGGCACGCGTGACGCTGGCGGAGATCGCCGACGTGATTGCTCCGGATGCTGCGTTCGTCCGAACGCTTGACGGCATGGATCGCAGTGCGGCGCGCAAGGCGATTGTCGCTGAACTTGAGCGGCTGGAACTGTTGGAGAAGGCTGAGCCGTATACGCATCAGGTGCCGCATGGCGACCGTGGCGGCGTGCCGATCGAACCGCTGCTGACGACGCAGTGGTATTGCAATGCCGAAGTACTGGCGAAGCCGGCGATCGAGGCGGTGGAAACCGGCAAGACCGTGTTCGTGCCGAAGCAGTGGGAGAACACCTTCTTCGCCTGGATGCGCGACATCCAGCCGTGGTGTATCTCGCGCCAGCTTTGGTGGGGACACCGCATTCCCGCCTGGTATGGTCCGGACGGCGCGGTGTTTGTCGCGTCGGATGAAGACGAGGCCAAGGCGGAGGCTCGCGCGAAGTACGGCCGCGACGAACCGTTGGTGCAGGATGAGGACGTGCTGGACACCTGGTTCAGCTCCGGTCTTTGGCCTTTCTCAACTCTGGGCTGGCCGGAACAGACCAAGGAACTGGCGCGCTACTATCCCGGCGATGTGCTGGTGACCGGTTTCGATATCATCTTCTTCTGGGTTGCCCGCATGATGATGCAGGGCATCCACTTCATGGGCGATGTGCCATTCCGCGTTGTGTATATACACGGCCTGGTGCGCGACGAACGCGGCCAGAAGATGTCGAAGTCGAAGGGCAACATCATCGACCCGCTGGAGCTTATCGACAAATACGGCGCGGACGCGCTGCGCTTCACCATCTGCGCACTCACTGGGCCGGGCCGCGACGTGAAGCTTGGCGGTGCGCGTGTCGAAAGCTATCGCCGGTTCGTCACCAAGCTGTGGAATGCCGCGCGGTTCTGCGAGATGAACGGCATCAAGCCGGATGAATCGTTCGCTCCGTCGCAGGCGACACTGCCGCTGACCCGGTGGATCCTCGATGCGCTGAACCGCGCGATCGAGGAGGCCAGTGCAGCGCTGGAGGCGTATCGCTTCGATGAATACGCGGCGGCCTGCTACCGCTTCACCTGGGACACGTTCTGCGACTGGTTTGTCGAATTCGCCAAACCCGTGCTGGCGGGAACCGAAGTCAGACAGACCACGGCCTATGTGCTGGGCACCGTGTTACGGCTCCTGCATCCGGCCATTCCGTTCGTCACCGAGGAATTGTGGGACCGCTTCGGCTACGGCGGGCCATGCAGCCTGATCCGTACGCCGTGGCCGGAAACCGCGGCGGTGCCGGAGGCGATGGCGGCGCGTGCCGAGCTGGATTGGGTGGTGCGGCTGATCTCGGAGGTGCGTTCTGTGCGCACCGAGATGAACGTGCCGCCCGGGACACTCACTCCGATATTGCTGCGCGACGCATCGCCGGAGACGCTGGCGCGCGGCGCGCGCTGGATGGATGCGATCCGTGTGCTGGCGCGTGCGTCGGAGCTGAAGCCGTTGGGCGGCGAGTTGCCCAAGGGGGCCGCGCAGATCGTGCTGGATGAAGCGACCATCGTGTTGCCACTCGCCGACGTGATCGATGTCGCCGTTGAACGCGGGCGTCTGTCGCGCGAGCGCGACAAGGCGGCTGTCGAGGCACGCAAGATCGCGCAGAAGCTGGACAACGCGGATTTCGTGCGACGTGCGCCGGAGGAGGTCGTGGAAGAGAACCGCGAGCGTTTGGCGGCCGCGCAGGCGGAAATCGGCCGTTTTGAGGCGGCACTGCAACGAATTGGCTGATCACCCGGGCGTGCCTAGCCTGTTCTGTCGGCCCGCGTTAGAACCGCGCGGCGGCGCCACCGGGGCGTGGCCGGAGACGGGGGCAAGGTTGATCAGATTTACGGCGGTTGCAGGCGTGCTTTTGCTGTTGAGCGCTTGCACCGTAGGACCAGAATTCTCGCCGCCGGAATGGCTGTCACCGGCCTCCTGGTTTGCCAAGAAAGACGAGCCGATCAAGCAACCGCCGAGCATTCCGGTTGCCGAGCCGATTGATCCCAACTGGTGGAACCTGTTCCGCGACCCCGAGCTGACCGCGCTGGAACAACGGGTCGCGGCTGAGAACCTCGACGTGCAGGCCGCCACCATCCGACTCGCGGAATCACGTGCGCAGCTGGGCGTGGTGGGCGCCGCGCAGTTCCCCAACCTCAACGGTAACGGCTCATACGCGCATACGAAGGCGAGCAACATCGGTGAGTTTGCCAATGCGCCGAATGCGCTTGGTGCCAACGGTGCGTCGGGCAATACGACGGGCGGCATCAAGGGCGGCGATCTCGCGCCGTTCGATGTTTACCAGGTGGGTTTCGACGCCACCTGGGAAGTGGACCTTTGGGGCAAGGTGCGCCGATCGGTTGAGTTGGCGTCGGCATCGGTGGAGGCCTCGGCCGAGGCACGCCGCGGCGCGCTGCTCAGCAGTCTTGCCGAACTGGCGCGCGACTATATCCAGCTGCGCGGCACGCAGCTTCTGCTGCACATCGCACGCGATAACCTGGCCACCTCGCAGCAAAGCCTGCAGTTGACGCAACAGCGCGCCGCGGGTGGCGTGACAACTGATCTGGACGTCGCGAATGCCGCGGCGGAGGTGCACACGACGGCGGCGGAAATTCCGCGCCTGGAGCAGCAGGAATTGGAAAACATCAACGCGATCAGCCTGCTGCTTGGACAGCCGCCGAACACCTTGCAGGCCGAGTTGATCAAGCCGAAGCCGGTGCCGCCGGTGCCGCCTCGTGTGCCGGTCGGGCTGCCCTCGGAACTCGCTCGCAGACGGCCCGACATCCGCCAGGCAGAGGCGCAATTGCACGCGACGACGGCCGATATCGGCGTTGCGGTGGCGAATTTCTATCCATCGGTGACGTTGTCCGGCAGCCTTGGCCTGCAGGCGCTGCAGCCGTGGCGCGTGTTCAACGTCAACGCGGTGAACTATTCCGCCGGTCCCGGTGTCACCATTCCGATCTTTGAAGGCGGCCAGCTCAAGGCAACTCTGGAACTGCGCAAGGCGCAACAGCAGGAAGCCGCGATCTTTTACCAGAAGACTGTGCTGAGCGCGTGGCACGATGTGGACAACGCGTTGACGGCTTACCGGACTGAGCAGTCGCGCCGCGATCAGTTGACCCAGGCGGTAACGCAGAATCAGCGGGCGCTGTCGTTGGCGCAGAGCCGTTACCAGGATGGCGTCGCCGACTTTCTCCAGGTGCTGACCGCACAGCAGAACCTGTTGTCCTCGCAGCAGGCGCTTGCGCTGGCGACCATCAATGTATCGGCCAATCTGGTGGCACTTTATAAAGCGCTAGGCGGCGGCTGGGAGACACAGATGCCGGCGGCGAACGATGATCTGAGCCCAATCGGCGCCCCCAAGTTGCCGAAGCTGTAGGCTCTGCTAGCGGAGGACCGCCAGAGTTCTCGTTGCGCGCAACTAGTCACCGACTTGCCGTTGCAAATCGCGATTGAGCGGGCCAAGCTCGCAATGCCGTGAGCATCTCATCCCTTCCGCGGGTCCTCGCATGAGCAATACAGTCACGCCACCCGGGCAGGTTCGGGCGCGGACCAGACGATCGCGGCGCGTGCCGATCATCTGGTCGATCCCGTTGCTGGCCATCGCGATCGGAGCGTGGCTTGCGTGGGACACCCTGTCGAAGCAGGGGCCGACGATTACAGTCAGCTTCGAAACGGCGGAGGGGCTGCAGGCGGGTCAATCGCAGCTCAAGTACCGGGACATCGTGTTGGGGACCGTGAAGAGCCTGGATCTCACGCCGGATCATTCGCACGTCATTGTCACGATCTCTACGACGCGGCAGGCGGAGACACTGCTGACCAAGCAGACGATCTTTTGGGTCGTCAAGCCACGGTTGTTCGCGGGGAACATATCGGGGCTGGAGACGCTGCTTTCCGGCTCTTTCGTTGGCATGCTGCCGGGCGATGATGCTGCCGCGCCGGCGCAGCGGGAATTCACCGGCCGTGAGGATCCGCCGATCATCACCGCGTCTGTTCCGGGCCACACCTTCTCGGTGAAGGCCAATCGGCTGGGATCGATTTCGCTTGGCTCGCCGGTTTTTTTCCGCGACCTCAGTGTCGGCGAAGTGCTTGGCTGGGATATCGCCGAGATGGCCCGCAGCGTTACGATACGTGTGTTCGTGCGTGCGCCCTACGATCGCTATGTCAACGACGATACGCGGTTCTGGAATGCCTCCGGTCTGTCATTGAAGCTGGGAGGAAGCGGCGTGGAGCTGCAATTGGAATCCCTGCGCGCACTCGTGCTTGGCGGCGTGGCGTTCAACACGCCCGACGAGAAGGCGGACGCCGCGATGAGCGCGGACAACCACGTGTTCCCGCTGTTCTCGGATCGCGAGGCAGCCGAAAATTCATCGTACAGCCGGAAGATTCCGGTGATCTCCTACTTTCCCGGCTCTGTGCGAGGCCTGGGGCCAGGATCCGATGTCACCATGCATGGCCTCGTCGTTGGTCACGTTACGGGTGTGCGGCTGATCTATGACCCGGCGCGTGACGCGATCATGGCGCCGGTGAGCTATGAAGTTGAACCCGAACGGATCATCGGTGTGGGGAAGCGTGTGTTCACGACGACACGCGAGGCGGTCGAGGAGGTGCTGAAGCGTGGGATGCGCGCACGCCTGGAAAGCGCCAGCCTCATTACCGGCCAGCAGATGGTGGCACTTGATTTCGTGCCTGACGCGCCGCCGGCGATGCTGACGATGGAAGGCGACGCCTTCGTATTGCCGGCGACCGAGGGAGGCGGCTTCACCGGGCTGCAGGCATCCGCGACGGCGCTGCTGGATAAGGTCAACGATATTCCGTTCAAGCAAATCGGCGACAATCTCAACAACATCCTGCATGCGGGCAGCACCATGGCGAACGCGCCGCAGATGCAGCAGTCGCTGAACGATCTTGCCGCTACCCTTGGCAGCACCAAAGGGTTCATGGCGCAGCTTGATACCAATACCGGACCGGCACTCAAGCAGCTGCCGCAGGTCACCGCCGGTCTCGAGAAAGCGCTGACCAGCGTCAACAAACTGGCGCTGTCATTCGACACCGGCTACGGCGACAATACGCAGTTCAACCGCGACCTTGAACGGCTGCTGGTGCAGACGAACGACGCCGTGCGATCGCTGCGCGCGCTGGCCGATCTGCTGCAACGCCACCCGGAAGCATTGATCAAAGGCCGCGTAACCGGAGGAACCGAATGATGGCCCGGCATCCGTGCGGCCGAGCCGCCGCCGTTGTCCTTCTTGCGCTGCTTGGCGCCTGTTCCTCGCCCAGCCCGTCGCTTTATACCATCGCTCCAGTGCCGGGGCCGCAACAGACCGTGGCTCCCAAGATCATCCTGCTGCAGCAGATCGGTCTCGAACGCTATCTTGAGCGTTCGCAGATCGTGCGTTCATCGGAGAATTACAAACTCGAGGTATTGGAGAACGACTGGTGGGGCGAGCCGCTTGGCGCCATGTTGAATCGCGTGCTTGTCACCGAGCTGGGCCAGCGTCTGCCCAATAGCGTGGTGATCGCCGAGGTTGGTGCGATATCGGCGCCGGCGGAGGCCACCATCAGCCTGAATATCTACCGGCTTGACGAAGACGCGGCTGGCAACCTGATCCTGCACGCCCAGGCAGGGGTCAACTTCAAAGGCAAATCCGCGCCGGCACTGCGCAACTTCCAGTTCAGCGTCACACCCGCATCGGCCGGCACGCCTGGCGAAGTTGCAGCGATCAGTTCGGCTGTGGGCCAATTGGCGGATGGTCTGGTTGCCATGCTGGCGACACCGCCGCGCCGATGAGCCTCGCGGCTGCGCGCGAAGCAGTATCGCCACCCCAGCATTGCGAATGCCCCGGTTGCGGGCAGCTGCAGATGGTGCCGGAGCTGCGCCGTGGCATGACGGCGTCGTGTGACCGCTGCTCGACGATCCTGCTGCACACCACGACGCACCCGCTGGGTCACAGCATGGCGCTGACGATTGCTGCTCTGGTATTGCTGCTTGTCATGTGCACCACGACACTGATGAGCGTGCAGACCGCCGGTATCGCGCACAGTGCCTTCCTGCTGTCGGGTCCCGCGGAACTGGTGGCGCGCGGCATGTCGGCGCTTGCTGTCGTTGTGGTTTTTGTGACGGTGGTGGCGCCGCTGGGGAAGCTTGGAGGGACGCTCTATGTGCTGATCCGGATGCATGAGAGCGCGCCGCCTGCACATTTACGGCGCGTCTTCTCGCTGGCCGAGAAACTGCGTCCGTGGACGATGATCGAAGTGTTCGTCTTTGGCGTGTTCGTCGCCTACGTGAAGCTGGGTGACCTTGTGCAGATCACGCTGGACGCCGGCGTCTATGCGCTGCTGGCCCTGACAGTCGTATTGATCTGGGCGGACAGCGCGCTGGATCGCGAGGCGGTGTGGGATCGGCTGGATCCGCCCGATCGGGGAGTTGCGGGTGCGACGAGCGAGACTGGGCACGCCGTCGGCTGTGAAACATGCAGGCTGTTGAGCGTCCCGCAAGGGGACCATCCGCAGTGTCCACGCTGCGGATCGCGGCTGCATCACCGCAAGCCGGACAGCCTGGCACGAACCTGGGCGCTGGTGATCGCGGCAGCGGTGCTCTATGTGCCGGCCAACTATTATCCGGTGCTGACGGTCATGCAGCTCGGCGCCGGTGCACCGAGCACGATCCTTGGCGGCGTCGAGGAACTGATCTCCTCGGCCATGTATCCGCTTGCGGCGCTGGTGTTCTTTGCCAGCATCGCGGTGCCGATGCTCAAGCTCATCGGCCTGACGACAATGTTGGTCACTGTGCAAACCGGCCAGACCGGATGGCTGCGGGATCGCACACGGCTTTACCACGTGGTGCGTTGGATCGGCCGATGGTCGATGATCGACATCTTCATGGAAGCCCTGCTTGGCGCTCTGGTGAAGTTCGGCAACGTCATCATGATCGAACCAGGCATTGGCGCCGTGGCATTCTGCGGTGTTGTGATCCTTACAATGTTTGCCGCGGAGACATTCGATCCACGCCTGATGTGGGATGCGGCGGAGGCACGTTCCGAGCCGGATGGAGCCAGCGCGGCGCCGGCAAGAAGCTGAAGGTATCCGGTCCAGGCAATTGCGGCTGTCAGACCGGTTTATTGTCCCGCTGCGCTCGCTCGACGATTTGCTCGATGCACGTCTCGCAGATGCCGTGGCTAGCGACGGCATCGGTTCGTCCGCCACGACGATAGAACTCGACGGCTTCGATCCACTCGGGCTGTGCCGCTGCCGGCGTTGGCCATTTCACCTTCTGGCAATACGAACAAAGCGTCACGATACGATCGGCTGAAGCGGCGGGCTGACCTAATGCTTCAAAGGCGAACAACGGCACCGAGGGGCGACGGAATTCGCTGACCACGATGGACTGATAGAGTATCGCCGACGTGTCTGTCCCCTCCACGATCCGCGAGATCGACATGAACATGTTACGTTCCAACTCTGGGGCATCGCAGCGGTAGGTGAAGCCGAATGTGTCGAAGCGCCCGGACCAGGCAGCGGCATGCATTGACCGGTAGGCCTGTTGAACCTGTTCCCCTTGAACGATGGAGAACATCGAGGTTCCGATATTATGGCGATAGCCAGACGCCGGGGCGCCGGGAAGCCTTACATCCTCCATGAAGGGGCCGCGCGAAAACGCCAGGATGATGCCGCCGCTGTCCACCACATATGTGACGCCAGGGACCGCCGTTAGCAGCGCTTTGGTGGAAAAAGGAAGGAGCATGGTAAAGCTCGCCGGTTCCACATGCCGCACAAGTCTTGATTATGACAAGGTTTGGGGGCACGGCAAACAAGTTATGCCCGGCCATGACCGATGAGCATCTCAACTGCCATGGTCAACCTGCCGTCCGCTGATTCGTATTGGGCCAGCCGCGCGTGGACTTCCTCACGTACCGAGCGGCGATCTGCTGCTTTGAGTGCGTGGTAGGCCTGCGGGATTTGCCCGACCCCTGCCTCGACAGGCGCCCAGTAGTCATCAAAGCTATCTATGGTGCCCTCACGCCGGATTGGTTCCACGTGGATGTCTTGGAAACCGGCATTGCTGAACAGCAGCTTCAACAATTCTGGATCAGCAAGTGACCAGGATGTCGCAAGCACATTGCGCTGTTCCTGGGTTAGGAAACGATCCATCGCGGCGGCCAAATTGCCCCACATGGGCAACCGGTCTGGCGTTGCATTGACGCAAACCGCGACCATTCCACCTGCTCGAACCACACGCCGGAACTCCGATAGGCCCGCCGCAGGGCTGGGGAAAAACTGGAGACCAAGCTGACATATAACGGCATCGAACGCACCGTCCCCAAATGGCAGAGCCTGGCCATCGGCATTGACCGGCCAATACTGCGGCGCTTTGAGCCTAGCGCGGGCACTTGTGACCATCCCCAGTGAGATGTCCGCGCCAACGACGAAGCCGGTATCGTTGACGATGGGCACTGCCATAACAGCAGCCTCCCCTGTACCGGATGCCACGTCGAGCACGTGATGACCTTGCATGATCTTGGCGGCGGCAAGCAGGTCTGGAACGGTCAGCCGCGACCATCTACCCAGGTAGCGGTCATACGCTGAGAGACTGACCGCCATTCCCGGCGCCGCATGCAGCCCTCGCCCAAATCTTTCGCTCATTCCAGGCTCCCTCGGCGCTTTTGACAATGGATAATAACTGGCCTGCGCGAGCCGGATAGGGACATGGAATCGACTGCAGCGCTAACACGATCGTAGTCGGCGGGCCCCATGGTTCTCCGCCATGCACCGCCGCCTCGGGGTGTTTGCGCGCATCTTCGCGGCCCTGGCGGGCGCGTCCGACCGGCCGCAGCGCCTGCTGAACGATGCACCCACCTAAAGGCCCACAGCGCCGCTGCCAGTCTGCTGCAAAAGGGCTGTTCCGCGCTGTCTCGGGCGCACCAAACGCGGCCTGAGTGACGGGCAGGGTCGCCCGCTCCTGCGGCTCCTCACCGAAGGCCAGATGAGCGATCACCGCGGTGCGGCAATGATGCTGCCCGCGTTGCCTGCTGCACGCGAACTGCTCGCCGACCGCGGCTACGACAGCAGCCACTTCCGTGCAGCGCTGCTCGAGCGCGGGATTGTTCCCTGCATCCCCTCAACACGCAGCCGAAAGGTCGAACCGCCCTACAACAGAATCATCTACCGACAGCGCCACCGCATCGAGAACATGTTCGGCCGTATCAAGGACTGGCGCCGCATCGCAACACGTTACGACCGCTGCGCTCACACCATCTTCTCCGCCATCTGCATCGCAGCAACCGTCATCTTCTGGCTCATGTAGTGAGTCCTGAGCCTGGCTTGATGGTGGCGTTAGCTTCCACGGTGAAGCTCCACTCCCGGCCTTCGCATCCCGCGGCGCCCTATGGCTAAATTCTACGTCGATGCCCCGGTCGGTTGCCGGCAAAAGTTCCAGCCCGAGATGAAGCCATCGATTTGGCCACGATATTCAGCAAGCCCGGCATTAATTCTTGCGTTTGGCGCCGGTTTTGAGTTGTCGTTGCTCGTCCCACCCAGGAGCCGCGCACAAGGATTATGCCAGGTCCCGGGCATAAAACGACTCTTGGGCTGAAGCCATGATGGTCAACGTCGTTGAGGCTATCAGCGCAAGGAAGACGATTGAACGCCTCCGCTCTCTCGTGTGAGCCGGCATCGTGCGTCGCGTCGCGCGGCATACCGTCAGACAGGTGCGGATGCAGAGCGTGCGGCACCCGACGCAACCCCCGCACTGTGCAATCGAAAACTAACGCCCGATTGAACTGCTGAATTGACCAGCGGTGGCGCGGCCGCCCTGACCACAAGACGCCTGAGACGACCAACTGAGTGGTCGAAAGAAGATAGCAGCTCAATATGGCATGGTTCGGACTGCCCGCCCGGGCGTCCCTCTCACCGATCCCAGATTTGCCGTTGCTTGCCAGCCATGGCGGCGATCCGAACTGGGCCGACGACCCAGGATGCCAACGAAACCGCCGCTACATGCCCAACGCTACCCGGGTGTGCAACTCACGCATCAGCGTGAACCGGCATCCCGGCTCGCGCTCTGGAACAATGACCCTATCGTAAAATCGCCCAGCGTTGCCGCCAGCCAGTCACTTGCGCTTGCGGACCGTGAAGCCCAGTCCCAGCAGGCCAGTACCGATCAGTGCCAGCACGTCTGGCTCAGGAACGGAAACAGGATCAGAGACGGGACCCGGGTTCCCGGGGTCGGTTGCGGTGAATTGCAGTGCAAACACAAGATCGTTGAAATCGTCGTCGCGGCGCGGAAGATCCTCCCAACCAAAATAACAACTGCCCGCTATTGCGCAGTTTGTGCTCACCGGGGTCGGCGCCACCGCGCCAAGGTGGAAGTCAGAGAAATCATTCGTGCCGGCGAGATGGGCCAGGCCGCCTGGATTGGATGCCGGATCGCTGGACCACGTAGCGCGGTTCTTGTCGTTGTGCAGGCTGAGTTCATAAACCTGGCCCGCAACGACCGTCTCAGTGATCACTGTTTCAACCGCGGTGGTCTGATTGGTGAAAAGGGCATCACCGTCAAAGGTGAAAGCCATGTGGTCGGTATCAGCTGCCGAAAATCCCTCAAAGGTGAAGGTCAACGTCCCATCGGCAGGCGCTGTGAAGAACGACGATGTTGTGGTGATCAAACTGGCTCCTGCCGGAGGGGCACACAGGACCATCATTGCCCCAATCACCGGCGACACCAGCGCTATCGTTTTCACCGCAGAACCCTCCCTGAGCCGGAATGTCTCTTATCCGGAATATGGTGTCTAGTAAATGGCGTACACGAACAAATCACGATCCGTCTTATTTGCTGCAAATCAAGAGCCGCAACTGTCACGGGTATAAAATAACTATAACTCGCGTCCGCGGGGAAGTTGCATTTATGCGCATGTCAGAATGATCCCTACGCCGGTCCGCCGCAGTGGGCGGACGAGCCAGCCTCACTGCGTCAGGGCGACGCGATGGCAGAGGCCGTAGTTAGGGCCCGGCCAGAGTGTCTCTCAGCATCCCCTCGAACTGCTCGATCCTGAACGGCTTTTCCAGGTGGCGCGGTTTGGCGTCCCGGAGGTGGCCGATTTCGTCCGGATGGCCGCTCATCATGATCACCCCGATGCCAAGCTGCTCCGCGCGCTCGACAACCTCCTGGCCTCGCCCATCCGGCAGCAGCATGTCGGTTACAACCAGATCATGCGAACCATGCGCGAGTAGCTGGAGCGCTGCCGCTTTGGTCCCAACGCAATGGCAATGGTGGCCGGCTTCGCGGATGACACCGCATAGCATGCGGCCAATCAGGTCATTGTCGTCAACAACGAGGATCAGTGACATATCGAATGCAACTTGTCCTTGCGCTGGGCCGTCGTCCAGAGAACATGATCAATGCCCCCCACAGCGACCGCGTCTCGCGGTGGCGCGCACTCCCACTGATCCGGCGTCAGGACACCGGCGCGCCGCTTCCCATGTCAGCTGGCAAGGTTTTCATCGGGGCCCCTGCCCCGGCCGCCCGTCAGGCCGCTCCGCGCTCCATCAGGTAGTCCTGCAGCAGCCGCACAGTCTTGCTCCCGATCTCGGCCCGTTGCTTCGGCGGAACGCGCTCTGTCACGGTCGTCACGATCGCTTCGACAAGGCTGCCCACGACCACACGCGGGTCCGCACCGCTCGCGTTGACCAGTTGTGTGATCGATACCAGCACTTCGACGTGGTCAGGCCGCGCTTGGGTCTGCGTGATGATTTCGCGGATCATCGCATCCAGTGTAGCGAACCGTTTGGTCATTCATTCGTACCTTGAAGGGCCGCAACTATCCCGCGCATCAAATGATCCTGGCTCGCTCCCTTGGGGATGTCCAGCCCCCGTCTCATCGTCCGGTCGCGGCCAGCACAACAGCTGGTGGCGGAAAATGCCGGCCCAATGGGCTCTCAGCCAACTTACCGCTACCGAAACTTGAACCGATAGCCAACCGCCTCACGTCCAGATCTTCGATCGCGAGGTAAGCCATGTTGTCTCTCAGCGACCTATTTGTTGTAGCGCTGTCCATGAAGGCGAACGCGATTGCGCCACAGGCGATTTGCAAGCGGCTTCTCGAGCTTGGCCACGCGAATGGTTTTCCGGTCATCGACGAGATCAGAGCCGAGCAAGGCTTCGGACTGATCTTCCGCGGTGCCGGACGCATAGAGTACGATGGAACGGATTGGCACTGTTACAAAGCCTGAGCCTGTCAGATGCGGTCTCGCCGCCGGCAAAATGCGCCACCGGGAAGTCCCGCTGCCAGCGAACGCCGGTGCGAAGTGAGAACATTCTGGCTTTACAAATTGCGCGATCGCAAAATAAACTGCGTTCGAAGGGGGTCGACGCTACGGCACTTTTTAAACGCTATCTCGCAATCTTTGTTTTGGATGAACGTAATGCCCTGGAAAGTCGCACTTGCACTCGTCACACTGACCGCGCTTCAACCGATCTCCCATGCGCGGGCAGACAGCCAGAATTCAGCGCCGTTGCCGCGCGATCAGTGGCCGGCCTCTGTCGTGTTCGATGTGCCGCTCGAAAACTGTGTAGCGATGGGCGGCGAGGCCAACGCTGTACGCGGCCCCAAGACTTGCTACATTGCGCCAACAAAATGCGAGACCATCGCCGGATTCAAGGTCGTTATGCGTGACTACTACAGGTCGGGGTCAGGGCGGCTTGCGGCATGCCGGAAAATGCAATGACGAAAGTGTACGTCTGACAACTTCGGCGAACTCGACTTCGATTTTTCCACGGATGCGGCAGTAGGCACTGCGAATGGTAATGACATGTCTCAGCCGCGCCACCGGTGTTTCAAAGTTTGTCCGACGCATTCCAGTAAAGGCATTCACCGCCCAGCGTCGTTCAAGCGGTTGAATACCTCCAAAACCTGGCATGCGATCATGTTTTGTAAACAAAACAGAAAGGTACTGCTACACACAGGTTCAGGACACCCGCGCAAGCGCAGATCCGATAGCGCGCAAGCCGGTTGCGCCACAGGCTACGCCGGCATTTGGGAGCAACGCATGCGCCCATTGCAACATTGAACAAATCATGAATCTCGAGGGCCGGTCCATTGAGGCTCCCCCGGCCAGCGGCCAGCCCTGCGCGCCATCGCATTGCGTGCGATTTCTCATAGGCCGCCGCTATTCGGAACAACAAGCACCAGGCAACCCCGCCTCGCTCGATCGCCCATTCCAAGTCCGCAACCGGCACCGGAGCGTCACGGTTGCTTAACTATATATTAATCAATCTCACAAAACCTCATTACAATGAGCAATATCACCAAGCGTAAACCACCCATGCACTTCTGAAATGAGTAGTAATACTACAGAACAACCAGTATCGCCCAAGGCTCGACTGATCTTGCAGCAACAGTCGTTCCGGCGCAGCCGTCGCTTCAAGCGACAAGCCGCAGCAACAGCCCGCGTTATCGTGCAATGGTGTCGCGCTGCCGTGTTCCGCTCCATGCCTGATCGAGATAGGCGGCAGCGCCACGCCGTGTCATGTTAGATGATGGAATACGTCGTGACGCAGTCCGGCCCTTTGGGGTTTCAGGTCACCGCGGTGGGCGAGGGCGAAAACGGGCTGATTGCCGACTTCGCCACGCAGCGGGAAGCCGAAGCCTTCGTCGCTTCGATGCGTCAGATCAATTCCGGCCGCACGCACTCAATGGCACGGGACAAGCCGTGCTGAATGTCATGCGATCAACCGCAAGCCAGGTCAGGGGCAGCGCCGCGACAGCGCGACCCGCTAGCTCCTTCTAAGATCAGCACGCGGCACAGCAGGCATTTTCTGGCATGGTGCCGCTCCAGGCGTCACGCGCGCGAACGAAAGAGGGGCGCACCGCACGAAGGCAGGCGCGCCCCAGGTTCGGGATAAAAAGTAGTGCGTTGACATACCGTAATAACGGCTCGGGTGGAAGCGACGAAATCGTGTAGCGCCATCGCCTCGGCGCGCGGCTCCATCAGCCGGCAACGGCCAGCTGTCATCGGCAGCGCCTCAGGCCAGGCCAGGATCCATGCCCTCTCGCGCCCCAGCCGACGATGCGGCAGCACGAAACTCCACTCCCTTGCGTTATCATACCGTTCCACTATAGCATCGTCATGCCGACTGCGAGCCCACATGGAACGAATTGAACTGCTGCTGATCGCATGCGTTGTGGTGCTGCTGTGCCTGGCTATCTTCGCCTTGTTCAAGGGCTGGCTGCCGTTCTGAACAGTCCCAGCCGCGCAACCTTAGATCCAGCCCCCCGTCAGTCGCGATCCTTGCGGTGGGATTTGAACGGCCACCACCAGGATCGGGGCGGCGTCAGCGCCCGCTCCTTGTCCTGGTCGATCCAGCTGTAGGCAGCTCTGAGCGAGTCGAAGTTTCGCGTTGGCCCCACTGCCCTGCCGGCCTCGCTGATCTCAACGCTCGCGCTACCGCCAGGCCGGGGAACCACGCGATACTCGGTATCTGCCATGCCTCCTAGTGTGGCATTGGCCGCCGCGCATTGCACCATCGATCTGAAAACCAATCGACGTCACAGCTTGCCCGGCGGCCAACGCGCCGCACCGCTAACCGGTCAGCTGCGTTCCAGCACCGCCAAACGCCGCACCATCGCGTCGTTCATGACTGTGCGATCGTCGTCGCACTCGATCCGCAGCGTGAGGTTGGCAGGCACTCTGTCCCGCGGTCGGTGTCCCTCTTCGTGCATAAGATCAAATGCACGATCCAGCGCTTCATCATCGGACGGGAAATACTCTTTCGCGAGCCTGGCAACTCGGCCAGGCCGATTTTCAATCACGACCAGCGTTGCCATCTGAATCCCCCAATATGCATTTGCCCAATGCTGCGCCATGCAGAAGTGGACCCGAGTGATCGTCCGCTCGATTGTCTCAGCTGCCTCGATGGGCATTCGGCGCCGGCGTCCGCCGGTCAATCAAGCAACGTCATAGCCCGATGCCTGCCGAAGTGCCGCGACTGTGCGTGCCGTTAATTTGGGCTCGTCATGAACCCGCGCAATGCGCGCCCGCATCGACGGAACCCCGCCAACTCTCTTTCGTACACTTCATGTTTGCTTGTAAAGCATCCGCCTTTGCGGGTCAAAGCCAGCGTCGCGGCAACGCAATCCAGTGGACTGTTAGGACAACCGCCATGCCCGATACTCCCGCGCACGACTGGCTACGGCCTCGGCTGTTGCAACTGGTGCGTCAGGCTGAACTGGCGGGGTTTGACCGGGACACCGTCGTGGCGGTGCTGACCGACCTGATCACCGCACCGCCATTCAACTGCGCCCAGCCGGACAATTCACCGCTGACGGACCTGCGCTAGCGCGCCCCGCTTCAGGTCACGACGCGCAGCGCCGGGCGTGCCTTCGCCGCCAGGCGGCGATACAGCGAGACGTAGTCCTCCGCCATTCTCTCAGCCGTAAAGCGCCGCTCGAAACAACGCCGCACCCTCGCGCGCGATAGTGCCCGTGCGGGTCCGATCGCGGCAATAGCCTCGGCTTCATCCTCGACGATGAAGCCGCTCACGCCATGCTCGACGATTTCCGGCACCGAACCGCGATTATAGGCAATCACAGGCGTGCCGCACGCCATTGCCTCGATCATCACCAGGCCGAACGGCTCCGGCCAGTCTATCGGCACCAGCAGCGCGATGGCGCCACTGAGAAACGCCGGTTTCTCCGCGTCGGTGATCTCGCCGATCATCTGCACAGCTTCGCCATCTATCATCGGCGCGATCGTTTCGCGGAAGTAGTCTTCATCCACGCGGTCGACCTTGGCGGCGATCTTCAGCGGGATGCCGGTCTCGCGCGCGATGCGGATCGCCCGGTCGGGCCGCTTCTCCGGGCAGATGCGCCCCAGAAAAGCGAGATAACTGGGCACCACTGGCTGCGGCGTCAGCAGGTCAGCCGGCAGCCCATGCTGCACCGTCGCAATGAAGTTCGCGTTCGGCACCGGATCACGCTGCGCATCAGAGATCGAGACCAGCGACACGTCAGGAAAGCATTCATACATCGTACCATGCTCGAACAGGTCCAGCCGCCCATGCATGGTCGTAAGGAACGGTGTCGGCTGCCGCGAAAACAGCGAGAACGGCCAGTAATCCAAATGGAAATGCAATACGTCAAATTCATCCGCCCGGCAGTAAACCTGCTCCAGCATCCGCATCAGCGGCGCCATCGGGTCGCGTATCGTCTGGTCGAAACGCAGCCCACAGGCCCATCCCGGTACCAATTCGGCGCTGGTGGACGAATCCCCGCTGGCGAATAGCGTGACGTCATGACCCATTGCCACAAGCTGTTCGGTCAGAAAGGAGACGACGCGTTCGGTGCCTCCATACAGGCGTGGCGGCACCAATTCAGTCAGCGGAGCGATTTGGGCAATGCGCATGGGCGTTAATCTCTTCCAAATTGCGTGATGCGAGCCCAGCAGATCGGCTCCGGTTGGGGCTTTTGTGCGGCGACAACTGGTCAGTCTGGCAGCCTTCCGCCTCACGCTTCAATTCTCACAGGGTTGTGAAGCGGGCACGGCGATCGGCGGGCTATCGTCGCACGTTGCTGAAAGGCTGCGGCAGCGCCGATCGGCGGCGCCACTAACCGTGCCATTTGCGTCTCGAATACATCGTTGACGCCGGCACGTGGAGGACTTGTGGAGCGCCTCGTTGTCGTTTCAAACCGTGTGCCTTTGCCCTCGGAACGGGGACCGCGCGCCGGCGGTCTCGCCGTGGCGCTGGCGGATGCCTTGCAGCCGGGATCGCTTTGGTTCGGCTGGAGCGGCAGGCGTGCCTCCGCCACCGACACAGAGGCACGCATGCAACGTGCCGACGGTGTCACGTACGCGACCATCGATCTGTCCGAGGCTGAGTACCGCGCCTTCTATGTGAACTTCGCCAATGGCGCGCTATGGCCGTTGTTGCACTTCCGGCTCGGGCTCGTCGATTTCCGCCGCGAGGATTACGAAGGTTACTGCTCGGTCAACCGTCGCTACGCTCGATCGCTCGCGCCACTGCTGAAAAAAGACGATTTGATTTGGGTGCACGATTATCACCTGTTTCCGCTGGCCGAGGAGTTGCGCCGGCTCGGCGTGACCAATCGCATCGGCTTCTTCCTGCACACCCCGTTCGTGCCACCGTCCTTGCTCCATGTGCTGCCGCGCGCCGAGGCATTGCTCCGCGGGATGTGCTGCTACGATGTGCTGGGCTTCCATACCCGCGGCTATCAGCAGGCGTTCGTCGATTGCGCACATGAAATCCTCGGCGTCGCACGTACTGGACACGGATCATTCCTGCATGAAGGCCGGCACGTCCACACCATCGTCAATCCTATCGGCATCGACGCCGAAGGATTTGCCGACACAGCAGTGCGCGCCGCCAACGCCCCGGAGACCGTTCGCCTGCGTGAAAGTCTCGGCGACCGCGCTCTGGCGATCGGCGTCGATCGGCTCGACTATTCAAAGGGACTGGTCAATCGCTTCGAGGCATTCGGCCGATTGTTGGCGAAGTATCCGGAGCATCGGCGGCGTGTCAGCCTGCTGCAGATTGCCGCTCGTTCGCGCGAGGAGTCGGGCAGTTATCAGCGGCTGCGGCGCGAACTGGATCGGCTGGCCGGCGACACCAATGGACGCTTCTCGGAATTCGACTGGGTACCGCTTCGCTACATGACCAGCACTGTCCGTAGACAGGTGATTGCCGGCTTCTATCGCTATGCGCGGCTGGGCGTTGTCACACCGTTGCGCGATGGCATGAATCTGGTGGCCAAGGAATACGTCGCGGCGCAGGATCCGGCCGATCCAGGCGTGCTGATCCTGTCACGCTTCGCCGGCGCGGCCGACGACCTCACCGACGCACTCATCGTCAATCCGTTCGACGCCGACGAGATGGCCGACGCCATGCATCGAGGCCTCTCGATGCCATTGGCCGAACGTCAGCAGCGCTACCACGCATTGCGCGAGCGTGTCTGGGACACCACGGCAGAAAAATACTGCACCAAGTTCCTGTCTCACCTGTCGCAGCACGATCGCCCGGAACCGCGTGTCAACTGGCGAGCGGCGTCCTAGGTTCACCCGCTCGTGAACGCTTGCTGACAACGATCTGCCATGATCGCAGCCCTTAAGTCGCGCAGCTAAGGGAGAGTTGTATGCCGCGTTTCATTGTTCCTGTTGCCGCCGCGCTCGGCATGACTTTGGCACTATCCGCGTGCACCGATCCGTATGATCCCGGACAGCGCGCAGTGGGAGGTGGATTGCTCGGCGCCGGCGCCGGCGCCGCGATTGGCGGTCTGGCCGGCGGCGGTCGCGGTGCCGCAGCAGGCGCACTTGTCGGCGGTGCGGTCGGCGCCGTAGGCGGTGCCGCTACAACGCCGCAACGGCCCCCGCCGGCGTATTACGCGCCGCCGCCTCCGGGTTACTATGCGGCACCACCGCCCACCTATTGATCGGCGAACATTCCCACCGGCGCGCCGACAACTGGTGCGCCGGTGCGGAACAATCCGCCCAACGTTGGATGCTGCTGTAGCTGCTCAGCGGTGCGCCCTTCGCGCAGCGACGTGACGTACAGGCTGCTATCGGCGAAGCACGGCATCGTCGGCCCCGGCACCGGGAACGCAAGCTTGTGCAGCAAGGCGCCGCTCGGCGAGAAACAATTGACGCACGCCGCCGACGGGCCGGCCGACCAATAATTGCCATCCACGTCCATGGCCGCTCCGTCCGGGCGGCCTTCTTCATCACTGAGCGTCGCCACCACGCGGTGGTTGGACAGGCCGCCGCTGCGCACATCGAAATCCCACGCCTCGATGATCGCCGACGTTGAGTCGGAATGGTACATCGTGCGTCCATCCGGCGACCACGCGAGACCGTTGGAAACCGCATAACCGTCCGATTTGCGCTCAACCCGGCCATCCGGCGTCACGCGATACAACACGCCGGTTTTCTGCCGCGGCGAATTTTCGTCCATGCTGCCGACCCAGAAGCAGCCGTCCGGACCGACCTTGCCGTCATTCATCCGATTGGTCGGCGGCTCGTTCACTGGTTTCGTCAGGTCGGTGATCGCGCACGTGCGCGGATCGAACAGCACGACGCGATGGCGCAGCGCGACCACAAGCCGGCCTGAAGCACACAAGCCGAAACTCCCCACGACTTCCGGGAAATCCCAGGTCGTGCGCGCGCCATCCACAACCGATAGCGCATTGATCTTCTTTCCCGGGATATCGCAAAACAGCAGCCGCCGCGTCGATGCGTCCCACACCGGCGATTCCGCCACTCCGCAGCGCAGAGTCCCAGGCCAAGGAGAATTCGCTCATGATTGCGTCCCTACGATTGGCGCTTATGCGCGGCTGATGTTCCAGAACACCGGGCCGCCTTGCAGCATACCGGTCAGGTTTGCCTGATACGCCGTCGGGATGAAGTATTGGCCGAGCGGTACGTAAGGCACATCCTCGAACGCCTGAAGCTGCAGCTTTTCCGCCAGCGTTTTCTGCGCGGCCGCGTCCGGCGCGCGGAACCATGCATCGCGCAGCTCCTCGATCTGCGGACTGCTCGGCCAGCCAACGGCAGCGGCCTTGCCGTTGCCGCGCAGGAACACGTGGCCGGCAGGTGTCGTCATGTCCAGGCCGCTCCATGCCGTATGGAAAATGCTCCAGCCGCCCTGCTCCACCGGCTCTGTTTTGGCGCGCCGCTGCACCAGCGTCGCCCAGTCCATCGCCTGCACATCCACGTTGGCGCCGGCATGCCGCAGCCAATCGGCGGTGATTTCCGCCGCCGCCTTCGACCACGGAATATCGCTTGGCAGCAGCACGACGATTTTCTCGCCCTTGTAGCCTGCCGCTTCGATATCGCGCTTCACCTTCGCCATATCGCGCGTACCGGTCAGCGCGCCCATGCCGGCATCGTTGGCCAGTGGTGTATCGGGGCAGAAGAACCCGACATGGTCACGCCACAGGCTGTGGTCGGTGCCAACAGCGCCGATCATGTAGTCGGGTTGCGACACCGCTCCTATCACGGCGCGTCGCAACGCCGCATTGTTGAACGGCGCAGCCAGATGATTGAACCGCAGCGTCGCGATCGTGCCGGTGGGATTGACCGTCTCCACCTTCAGCCGCGATTGCTTTTTCAGCAGCGGCAGCAGATCGGTATCCGGCGTCAGCCACCAGTCGATCTCGCCGGTCTGCATCGCCGCGGCGCAGGTCGCGGGATCGGGTATGATATGCCACTCGATACGATCGAAGTGTGCGAGCTTCGGTCCAACCGTGCCGTCGGGCGTACCGTTCGGTCGCGGCACGTAGGCGGCATTGCGCTCATAGACGACACGCGAGCCAGGCACCCGTTCGTCGGTCTTGTAGCGATACGGTCCGCTGCCGACCATCTCGGTAACCTGCTTGTATGGGTCGGTGGCAGCCAGACGCTCCGGCATGATCGGGCACATGCTGGGCGGCGTCTTCGCCAGCGCATCGGCCAGCAGTGGGAACGATTGTTTCAGACGAAACTGTATCGTATTGTCGTCCGGCGCGCTGATTTCGTCGGTCGCCGCCAGCAACGCCTGCCCAAACGCATCGCGCGCACCCCAACGCCGAATCGACGCGGCGCAGTCGCGCCCCAGCACTTTGCTGCCGTCATGGAACATCAGGCCGGAGCGCAGCGTGATCCGCCAGGTCTTGCCACCGTCATCGGTTGTGGCGCCTTCGGCCATCTGCGGCTGCGGCTTGAACTGGCTGTCCAGGCCGAACAGCGTGTCGAACACCAGGAAGCCGTGGTCGCGCGTCTGGTATGTGGTGGTCCAGATTGGATCCAGCACCGCGAGATCGGCTTGCGGCACGAATTTCAGGGTCGTGGCGCTGGCCGCGCGTCCGATCGAGGGTGCCGCGAGCGTCACAATGGCAGAGCTCAGGAACGTGCGTCGTCGCATGCTGCTAACCCGCCGCTACGTTGCGCGGATCCTCCACATCCTGACGGACATGCTCGGTCGGTTGCGGCGTCGCCGTCATCAGACGCACCCCGTCCGGAGCGACGAACTGATGCCAGGCGTTGCGCGGCACCACCGTCAGCATGCCGGCCGTCATCTCCAGCGACTGGCGTCCATCCTCGGTGATCAGGTTCATCGTCGTGGAGCCCTCGATGATATGCACGATTTCGTCGCCCTGAGGATGCCGTTCCCAGGCACTCTTGCCTGAAAAGCTGGCGGTGAAGATCGCACCGTCGCGATACGGCGCAATCCGCCCGAAGGCACCCGCGCGCTCGGCATCCGACGACGCCGGCGTGCGGTTCTTCAGCATCGTCAGCTTGGCAAGTTCAGCCTTGAGATCGACGGCAGTGACCATGGTGCGCTCCTCCCGATGGGGCGAGCATACAGCATCCATCACCTGTCGGCACGGCAGGAGCCACGGGTCTTCGGCGCGCCGCAGGCCTGATCACTCCCTTCTCGTGTGTGGCCGGACGCTACGAAACGGGATGGCTTGAGTGGACCCCGCTTAAGCCGCCACCAACGCATCGAACAGCGGCTTGCCGTCGGTGCCGCCCATCAGCGTATCCACGTAATCCTCGGGATGCGGCATCAGTCCCAGCACGCGCAGATTCGGCGACAGGATGCCCGCGATGTTGCGCGCGCTGCCGTTGCGGTTGGCTTCCGGCACCACCTCACCGCCAGGCGTCGCATATCGCAGCGCCACCAATCCCTGGCCTTCCAACCGGTCCAACGTCGCGTCGTCGGCGAAGTAGTTGCCATCACCATGCGCCATCACCGCGCGGAACACCTGGCCGTGCTGGTAATGGCTGGTGAACACCGTGTCGGAACGTTCGACGCGCAGGTGGCAGTCCATCGACAGAAACCGCAGCGACGCATTGCGCAGCAACGCGCCCGGCAACAGCCCTGCTTCCGTCGCGATCTGGAAGCCATTGCACACCGCCAGCAGATAACCGCCGCGCGCGACATGCTCGCGCACCGCGGTCATGACAGGCGAATGCGCCGCCATGGCACCGCAGCGCAGATAATCGCCGTGCGAGAAGCCCCCTGGGATCACAATCAGATCCAGCCCGGTGAGGTCCGTCTCCCGATGCCAGATCATGCGCGGTTCGGCACCCGAACTACGCAGCGCGATTGCCATATCCCGTTCGCGGTTGATGCCCGGGAAGACGACGATGCCAGCTTTCACGTATGGCTCCGGGCGGAAGCCCAGCCTTCCCGCGTCATCGCCAGGCCATCATCGGCGCTGCTCGGTGCATGGAAAGAACCGCACGATCGCCTGACCGATCGCCGGTGGCGCCGGGCCGTCCTCGTGCGTGTCGACGTAGGCGGTCACCACCTCGGCCAGCAGGTCAGGTGTAAAATTGTCCGGCGGGCAGACCCCGCGCGGCGGGGCCGGCGCGAACTGCAGATCATAGATGCCCTCGACATAACCCACGCAGGCCGCTCGCGCCGCCGCATCGGTCGCATGGCACTTCGACCCCAATTCCTTGGCCGTCAGCTGCTTCCAGGCCGGCGCTGCCGGCGTCCCCTGCGCCAACGCACCGCCTGCAACCGTCATTGCGAGAAGCAGAGCGACGAAGCAATCCAGGCCCCGCCGGCGCCAATCAACCATCCACCGCCACCCGAAAACTCTCGATCACCGTGTTCGCCAGCAGCTTGCGCGCCATCTCCTCGGCGGCGCTCTTCGCCCGGTCGGGATCGCTCTCCGCCAATTCCAGCTCGATCACCTTGCCAGCCCGCACCTCGCCGACACCGGCAAACCCCAGCGTATGCAGCGCATGCCCGATCGCCTTCCCTTGAGGATCCAGCACGCCCGGCTTCAGCATCACCGTCACAACGGCCTTCACTGCATCAGCTCCGGGCCCTTCATGTCGCGCACACCTGCTTCCGGCAGGATGCCCAGCCGCTTCGCCACTTCCTGATATGCTTCCTCGACCTTGCCGAGGTCGCGGCGGAAGCGGTCCTTGTCCATCTTCTCATTCGTCTTCGAGTCCCAGAGCCGGCAATTGTCCGGACTGATCTCGTCGGCCAGGACGATGCGCATCTCCTCGTTTTCCCACAGCCGGCCGAACTCCAGCTTGAAGTCCACCAGCGTGATGCCGACACCCAGGAATAACCCGGTCAGGAAGTCGTTGATGCGCAGCGTCAGCGCCACGATGTCATCCAGATCGGCGGTATTGGCCCAGCCGAAGCACGTGATGTGCTCCTCGGACACCATCGGATCCTCGAGCGCGTCGTTCTTGTAGTAGTACTCGATGATCGAGCGCGGCAGCCGCGTGCCTTCCGGTATGCCCAGCCGCTTCGACAGGCTCCCGGCGGCGACGTTGCGCACCACCACCTCCAGCGGAATGATCTCCACCTCGCGGATCAGCTGCTCGCGCATATTCAGGCGCCGGACGAAATGCGTTGGCACGCCGATATCCGCCAGCCGCATCATCAGGTACTCGCTGATGCGGTTGTTGAGCACGCCCTTGCCGGTGATGATGCCCTTCTTCTGGGCATTGAAGGCGGTCGCATCGTCCTTGAAATACTGCACGAGCGTACCGGGCTCCGGCCCCTCGAACAGGATCTTGGCTTTCCCCTCATAGAGTTGGCGGCGGCGGGCCATCATGATCCCCTTTGGGCGGCAGCTTGCATATAGCAGTGCCGGGGCAGCACCGCCATGCCAGGGGGCATCAGGTTACCGGCAGGAAGTCCGTCCGATCCGGCGGTCCAGCGGCAAACAGCCATATCGGCGGCCCGGCCGCCGGCAGCGCCAGCAGCGATGAACACACCGTGCCGAACCCGCCGCGCGGCAGCACGTTGAGCTGCTCGCCGGCTGAACCCGAGCTGTCGGCGAGGATCGCTTGCCAGGCCGCCCAATCGCCCGGCTCCGGCGCCTTTGCAGCCCGGAAACGCGGCAGATGCTGGGCCACCCGCGGGCTATCGATGTCGTCCGGGTCGTGCGCGGTCACCATGTGCAGGCCTGGCTCCAACATCTGAGCTTCCGGATGCCCGTGGCCGAGCCCGCGAACGAAGAACGCACCGGCGCGATCCGCTATCACCAGGTTGAAGCTGCGCCATCCGCTGGCATCCACGGCGGCAATGGCTTCGGCTGCGCCCTGTGCGCTGGCATGATCCAGCGCCAGCAGCGGAAGCTCGCCGCGGCTGCGTTTGCCGGCAGCAGGGCCGAGGCTGCCGGGCCGGTTCAACACAGCGGCCACGATCCCGCTGCGGTTCACGCCCATCCATGTGCCTCCCGCCGAACGGTCACGTCCCGCAATGATGTCCGGACGCTCCGGCCAATACGCTGCCGGCGGATCCCATGGACGGTCCAGCATCTCATCGCGGTTGGCGGCCAACAACAGCGGCCGCGAGTTGCCCGGGCGGATCAGCAACACGACGGTGCACATCAGTCAGGCCGCTTACGCCGTGCCCGAGCGTTCGCCGAGCCCGGTGACGCAACAGTTTTCATTGGCAACAGTCCCAAAACCAGCGGAGCTCCGATTGTGATCCTCGCAAGCACCGCCGGCACACAACGATGGTGTTAGATGGTGGCGGTTTCCGAATGCCGCATCGTGCGCTCCACCGCCAGTGCCAGTTCGCGCATGTCAAACGGCTTCTGCAAAGACCGGTAGCCGCGCTCCAGCCAGGGCCGCAGCGCGTCATTCTCGACATAGCCGGTCACGAAAAGCATCGGTGCTTCCAGCCAGAGCCCTGTCACCCTCTCGGCGAACTGCACCCCATTCATCACCGGCATCGCGAAATCGACAATCAGCAGATCGAAACGCCGATCCTGCGCCAATATACCCAGCGCCTCGGCGCCGCCACTCGCCTCGACGACGCCGTGCCCCAGGTCCTCAAGCATGGCGCGCACCGATATCCGCACATCGTTGTCATCATCCACCAGCAACACGCGGCCGGCGCGCGCCGGCAGAGCATCGTCAGCCGCATCAGGCGACAGCACAGTGTCCGCCTCGGCCTCGGCCCTGCACAGATAAAGGCTGACGGTCGTACCGGCGCCGACGGCGCCATCCAAGGTCATCGCGCCGCCGACTTCGCTCACAAAGCCTGCGACCATCGACAGGCCCAGTCCGGTGCCGCCGCCAGGCCCCTTCGTGGTGAAGAACGGTTCCTGCGCGCGTGCTCTTACTTCCTCCGTCATGCCGACGCCAGTATCGATCACCTGCACGCACACGTAGTCCCCTGGCTGCAGCCCGGCGGTCCGCTTCACCGCTTCATCCCCGGCCAATGCGCTGGTGCGGAATGTCAGATCGCCGCCATCCGGCATCGCGTCACGCGCATTCACCGAAAGATTGAGCAGCGCCAGTTCCAGTTGCACCGTGGCGGCCCTCGCCGGCCACAGGTGTTCGCCGAGTTCGAAGTGCAGCCGGACTGACGGTCCAAGCGTACGGCGCAGCAAGTCGTCCATGCCTTGGATCACCGCGTTCACATCCACCGGCCGCACGACCACTTCCTGCTTGCGCGAAAACGCCAGCATCTGCGCGGTCAATTTGGCCCCACGTTCGGCAGCGGCAGTGGCGGTGCGCAGCAATCGCGTGGAGCGCGCATCCGTCTCGCGCCGCAGCACCAGTTCCAGCGACCCCAGGATGACCGCGAGCAGATTGTTGAAGTCGTGCGCCACGCCGCCGGTCAGCCGCCCCAGCGCCTCCATCTTCTGCCCCTGCTGCGCCCGCGCTTCCGCCTCTCGCCGCCGCTCGGTTTCCTCAACCAGGCGGCGCAGCGCGTCGTGCTCGATTGCGGTCTGCCGTCGCACCAACCGCTCGGTCGCCAGCAGCAACACGCTGAGCAGTACCGCGCATATCCCGATCACCAGGGCATGGCTCGCCCAGGTTCGCAACACCACCGACTGGCCGATCGCATAGGCAACCAGCAAAGCCCGTTCGGGTAACTTCCGGAACGCGGTAATGCGCTCCTGGTGGTCCACGCTCGATTGGCCGCTCAACACGCCGCTCTGCTGCCCTGCTCGCAACGCCCGCATCACCGGACCGTCGGCGGCCGCGAACGTCTGAGCGCCGGGCGCATCCGGAAACCGCACGAGAATCGCGCCATCTGTGCGCATCAGGACAGCCACCGATGCATCCGGCACGTCGAGGACACTGCGGTAGTAGTCGTCAAAATATTGCCGCGCCACGGTCACGCCCACCACGCCGTCGAACGCACCGTTCGCACTGCGCCGGCGGCTGATCATGAACCCCGCCGTGTGAGACTTCGTCTCGGCCGATGGGGCGCTGATCACACTGCGATCGCTGTCACCTGCCTTCGGTGCAGCGAAATACTCCGCCGTATGCACGTCAAATCGCGGCATCGGGTACGCACGGCTGCTCGCCGCGAGCACACCGTTCGGATCGACCAGGTAAACCGCCTCGACCTGCGGCAGATCATGGCGTAGCCGATCGAGGAACTCATGCGTCTCGAGCGAGTTCGCAAGCGTCCCCCAATCCTGTGATCCGATGTGTTCCAGCACACGATCGATCACCAGATCGGCGGTCTCCACGACTGTACGTGCATGCCCGGCCAACGCATTGGCGGCCGTTCTCACGTCATTGCGCGTGCGCTCAAGCTCGATCCGGTAGTCGATCCACGCCAACCCGCAGAACAGCACCGCCGGCAGCACGACGCAGGCGATCCGCAGCAGATTGAGCGGACGACCCCATCGTTTGCGGAACGCGGCGAGCAGAGCGGCTTCGGCGGGCATGAGAGGCTGGATCGGCTAGGTTAACGTGGATCATTCTGTTTCGCGATACGCCGGGACGCAACGCCGGTCGCTCACCGGATGAACGTCACCTCGCGAAACCGCCTCCGGAACGCCGTGACCTCGGACCCCACCGCCACCGGATCCTCGTTCCCCGTCAGCGCCCGCGCGATCAGCGACGCCAGTTCGGGCATGTCTCTTTCGGTCATGCCCCAGCGCACGATCTCCGGCGTGCCGAAGCGCAGACCGTTCACGTCGCCTGCAACTTCGCCCGTCGGCAACCCGATCCCGCACGCCAGGATGTTGGCCTGCCGCAGCCGCTTCGATGCCGCCTGGCCGCCGCCGAACCGCGCCGCCTCGATGGCGAACTGGTGCGACGTGGTGAAACCGCGCGCCGCCGCATGCACCGGCAGCCCACGCTCGGCCAGGCTCGCCGCCAACGCCTTCGCGGTCGCAAGCATCTTCGCCGCGTACGCCGCGCCGAATTGCTTCCAGTCCAGCAGCGTGATCGCCAGCGACGCCGACTTCGCCGCATCGAAATTCGCCGTCAGCCCCGGATAAGCGATCGCATCCAGCCGCTGCGCCAGCGCCGCATCATCGGTCACGATCAGTCCCGACGGTGGCCCGCCCAAGCTCTTGTAAGTGCTCATCGTCATCAGATGCGCACCCTCTTGCAGCGGCTGTTGCCACACCCCGCCGGCGATCGGCCCCGACAGATGCGCCGCGTCGAACAGCAGCTTCGCCCCCACCTCGTCGGCAATCCGGCGCAACTCCCGGATCGGATGCGGGAACAGGTTGAGGCTGCAACCGATGGTGATGAGCTTCGGCCGCGCCTGCTGCGCCAGCGCGCGCATCTTCGCCACGTCGACCGTATAGGCATCCGCATCTACCGGCGCCGGATGGATGCGCAGCCCGTACAGCCCGGCAGCGCCCGGCGCATGGTGCGTGATATGGCCGCCGATATCCGCCGGCGGCGCGATGATCGCATCGCCCGGCTGCGCCGTCGCCATGAACGCATACAGGTTGGCCATCGCGCCCGAGGCCACGCGGATTTCCGCATAGCGCGCACCGAACACTTCCGCCGCCAACTCGGCCGCAATCACCTCGATCTGCTCGATCGCCTCGAGCCCCATCTCATACTTGTCGCCCGGATAACCAAGCGACGGCCGGGATCCGATGCCGCATCCAAGTGCCGCCTCGGCCCTTGGATTCATCACATTGGTCGCTGGATTAAGATTGACGCACGCATCCTCATGGATGCGCCGGTTCTCCGCGATCAGCGCCCCGATCGCCGCATCGGTATCCGCCGCCGACCGCGCACTGGTGCGCGATGCAATGCCCAGCACATAGTCTTCGATCGGCTCCGGAACCCAATCCCGGCGCTGCAGCGCAGTACCTCGTACCACCAGGTTCTTCGGCACATCGCGGAACGGCCGATCATTGTCGGTGCGCGGCTCCTTCGGCATCGCCAGCACGCGCTCCGAGATGATGTTGCGCTGGATCTCGTCCGTGCCGCCGGCGATCGAGCCCGCGGGCACACTGACAAGTATCTCCGCGATCACCCCGTTCATCGGGCTATCCTCGCCGGTCAGCATCGCATCCGCGCCACTGATCAGCGTGTGTACTCGTGCCGCCGCGCGCGCCACATGCGACGACACCAGCTTGCCCAAAGAGCCTTCCGGTCCCTGAGGCTTGCCCTGCAACTGCGCCGCCCGCGCCCGCCGCGCCGTCCATTCCGCCGCCTTCGACAGGCACAGCAGCTTGGCTATCTCCTGCCGCACCACCGGATCACTCGCCCGGCCGGTCGCCTGCGCGCGTTCGATCACCAGATCGACCCGCCCCGCCCGTTGTGGATACCATTTGTATGGCTCCATCACCGTGACGGTTTCAGCGCGCTCTTCCTCATAGACGCGGCCCGGCCTGTCGGACGCCATGCCCCATGTGCGGATGCCATCCGCTCCGCGCCGCTCATGCATCAGCGTCGTGGTCGCCACCGCCCAGCCCTGCCCGGTCTGACCGACCTGATTCTCCGGCGGCACTTCCGCATCGGTGAAGAACACCTGGTTGAAGCTCGCGTGCCCGTTCATCTGCCGCAGCGGCCGAACCTCAACACCCGGCTGGTGTATATCCAAAACGAAATACGACAGTCCCTGATGCTTCGGCTTGTCCCAATCGGTGCGCGCCAGCAGCAGGCCCCAATCGGCATGATGCGCCGACGTGGTCCACACCTTCTGGCCGTTGATCACCCACCGGTTGCCCTTGAATTCGGCGCGCGTCATCGCGCCGGCCAGATCGGACCCCGATCCCGGCTCCGAGAACAACTGGCACCACGTATCCTCACCGGTCAGGCTACGGCGCAGGAATCGCCGCTTCTGCTCGTCCGACCCGTGCACCAGCAGTGTCGCCGCGGCCAGCCGGCGTATCCCGGTCTTCGCCACGCCAGGCGCGCCAATGCGTTGCATCTCCTCTTCGACCACCATCTCCAGCGCCATCGGCAGTTCGCGTCCGAACCAGTCCTTCGGCCACGACGGCACACCCCAGCCGGAATCGATCAGCGTGTTGCGCCACTCCACCAGCCCGAGGTTCGGATCGAAATTCGCCTCCAGCCAGGCGCGCGCTTCCGTCCGCACCGATGCTTCAGTCGGCTCGCTCATCATTGAACCCCCCAGGCCCGCATCATCAGTTCGCGATGATACGTTGGATCACCCAAAAACACCTCGGAGCTCTTCGCCCGCTTGAACCACAGATGCGTGTCGTTATCCCAGGTGAACCCGATACCGCCGTGGATTTGGATCGTGTGTATCGCCGTCTGCATATACGCCTCCGCCGCGGCCGCCTTCGCCAGGGATGCCAGTGCCGGCAGCTCCGCATCGTCCTCCGCCGCTGCCTGCGCCGCCACATACGCCGCCGACTTCGCCAGCTCCACATCCACCAGCATGTCCGCCTGCTTGTGCTTCATCGACTGGAACGAGCCGACGGCGCGGCCGAACTGCACGCGCAAATTGGCATAGTCCAGCGCCGACTGCCGCAGCCTGTCGGCGCCACCCACCATCTCGTTCGCCAGACACGCCGCCGCCTGCACCATCGTGCGCGCGAACGGCGCGGCACCGCCGCCTTCCTCGCCCAGCAGATCGGCCTCGACATTGCGGAATTCCAGCCGCGCCTGCTTGCGCGTCGGATCCATCACCTTGAGCGCGCGCCGCGTCAGCCCCGCTGCATCACCGCGCACGGTAAAGAACGACAGCCCCTTGTCGCTGCGTGCCACCACCACGATCAGGTCCGCCGTATGGCCGTCGAGCACGAAACTCTTCACCCCATCCAGCCGGAACCGCCCGCTCGCCGTCATCTCGATGCCATCCGCATCCCAGCGCCCGTTCGGCTCGGTGAACGCCAGCGAGGCGATGGTCTCACCCGACGCGATGTCCGGCAGCAGCGCGCGCTTCTGCGCCTCGGTGCCCGCATTCATGATCGCCGTCGCCGCCAGCACTGTGGAACTGAAATACGGCGCACACAGCAACGCACGCCCCATCTCCTCCAGCACGACGCCGAGTTCGACGAAGCCGAACCCCTGCCCGCCATATGCTTCCGGAATATGCACCGCGGTCAGTCCAAGCTGCTGGTTCAGCTCGCGCCAACTCTCACGCTCCCACCCCGCCTCGGTTTCCATCAGCCGCCGCACCGCCGTCGGCGGCGACTTCTCCTCCAAAAACCGGCGCAGCACGGAGCGGAACTCTTCCTGCTCGGCGGTAAAGCTGAACTGCATGCGGTCTCCTTCCGATGCACTCGCGCATCAGGACAGAACAATGCGCGGCCTGCGCGACGCTCGCAATGCGGCCCTGTCTGACCGCCGGCGGATCGTCGCTCCGAGCGGGCGTCGTCGTTGACAGACGGATGAGATAACAGGCGTATGGCTGCATGAATGAGGCCATCACCCTACGCGTCGCCGGCGAAGGCGATGCCGGTACGATCCGTGCGGTCACCCGCGCGGCGTATGCCAAATGGGTGGCAGTGAGCGGTCGCGAACCTCTGCCGATGCGGGTGGATTATACCGAGGCTATCAAGAAGCACCGCTTTGATCTCTTGTTCGTCGGCGCTCGCGTGGCCGCCCTGATAGAAACCGTGCCCGACGGCGATGCTCTGTTGATCGAGAATGTTGCCGTTCTGCCGGAGTTTCAGCATCGCGGCCTCGGCAGGCGACTTTTGAAATCAGCCGAAGACCTGGCGTCGACTCTGCACCTGACGTGCACGCGTCTCTACACCAACAAGCTCTTCGTGGAGAACATCAGCCTATACGAGTTCGCTTGGCTACGTCGTGGAACGGGAAGAGGCGCTGAACGGCGGGACCGCGGTACACATGACAAAGCCTGTCGCCAAGGTACTGAGGCAATTACCCGAACACCCGCGCGAATATCCGGTCCACCGACTTCATATGCATCCGCGCATCCATCGCCGCATCCAGCTCGGCCGGCGACACGCGCTTCGCCACTTCCGCATCCGCCAACAGATTGTCGCGGAAGCAGCGCCCCTCCGCGGTCCCCAGCTTCGTCCACGTCGCCATCGCGTGGCGCTGCACGATTGCATACGCGTCCTCGCGCGAGATTCCCGCGCGCGTCAGCGCCAGCAGCACTTCGCCGGAATGCACCACGCCACCCAGGCTCTCCAGATTCGCCGCCATGCGCTCCGGATACACCACCAGCCGCTGCATCATCCCCGCCAGCCGCACCAGCGCGAAATCCAGCGCAATGGTCGCATCCGGCGCGATCACCCGCTCGACCGACGAATGCGAAATGTCGCGCTCATGCCACAGCGCGACATTCTCCAACGCCGGCACCACCGCGCTGCGCACCACGCGCGCCAGACCGGTTAGGTTCTCGCTCAGCACCGGATTGCGCTTGTGCGGCATCGCACTGGAGCCTTTCTGGCCGGGATGGAAGAACTCCTCGGCCTCGCGCACCTCGCTGCGCTGCAGATGCCGCACCTCCGTCGCCAGCCGCTCGATGCCCGACGCGATCACCGCCAGCGTTGCGAAGAACATCGCGTGCCGATCGCGCGGTATCACCTGGGTCGATACCGGTTCCGGCGTCAGTCCAAGCTTTGCCGCGACGTATTCCTCCACCTGCGGATCGAGATGCGCGAATGTCCCGACAGCGCCGCTGATCGCCGCCACCGCGATTTCCGCGCGTGCCGCCACCAACCGGGCGCGGTTCCGCGCGAACTCCGCGTAATGCCCCGCGAGCTTCAGCCCGAATGTCGTCGGCTCGGCATGGATCGCGTGGCTGCGCCCAATCGTCAGCGTGTATTTATGCTCCAGAGCGCGCGCCTTCAGCGCCGCCAGCACCGCATCGAGGTCCTTCAGCAGCAGGTCCGCCGCCTGCGTCAGCTGCACCGACAGACAGGTGTCCAGCACATCCGAACTCGTCATGCCCTGATGCACGAAGCGGCTGTCTTCGCCCACCGCTTCCGCCAGCCAGGTCAGGAACGCGATCACGTCGTGCCGCGTCTCGCGTTCGATCGCGTCGATGCGCTCGACATCGGCCTCGCTGATCGCCTTGACCTTCGCCCCGCCCTTCTCGCGGATGTTGCGCGCCGCGCTCTCCGGAATGGCGCCGGCGCGCGCCATGCCTTCCGCCGCCAGCGCCTCGACCTCGAACCAGATGCGATAGCGGTTGATCGGCGCCCAGATGGCCTCCATCTCGGCTCTGGTGTAACGGGGAACCATCGCTGCCCTGTTCCGTCCTGGTACGGGGTCAGCTAGACCGCTGCCGCCTCGCCTGACAAGTGCCGGAGCCGCATGGACCAGATTACGCTGACCCATGACCTGGCCGCCCTGGCACAGGTGATCCTGATCGATATCACGCTGGCCGGCGATAACGCCGTCGTCGTCGGCTTGTCGGTGGCAGGCCTGCCGAAACGCCAGCGCCGCCACGCCATCATCCTGGGCATCGGCGGCGCGACCGCAATCCGCATCGCCCTCGGCGCCGTGGTGCTCCAACTGCTGGCGATCATCGGCCTGCAACTCGCCGGCGGTCTGTTGCTGCTGTGGGTCTGCTGGCGGATGTACCGCGAGTTGCGCCGCTCAGGCGATCACGCCGAGGCCCACCGCCAACACAAGACACTCGGCCAGGCGATGATGGAAATCATCCTGGCCGATTTGTCGATGAGCCTCGACAACGTGCTGGCGGTTGCCGGCGCGGCGCACGGCACTCTCTGGGTTCTTGTCATCGGCCTGATGCTGTCGGTGGTCCTCATGGGCGTTGCCGCCAATCTGCTGGCGAATCTGCTGGAGCGGCATCGCTGGGTCGCCTGGCTCGGCCTGCTCATCGTGCTGTACGTCGCCGTCGCGATGATCTGGGAGGGCTCCGCTGAGGTCGCTCACTCGGTCGCATTGCCTTGATCGCGCTGATGTGAAGGCTGCTCAGTGGCGAGGCCGCAACATCGCCCGGTTCCGCATGCAAACGTCAGCCAGCGAACACTTCATTGAGCACTGGCATGGCAAAGATCAGCGTCTCCCACGTCTTCTCCCAAGCCGCGCAATGGACCGCGAACCAGTGCGGCCGTGCCTCCACCTTCGCGCTCGCCTGCTTCATCATCGTGCTGTGGGCGGTGACCGGGCCGCTGTTCCATTACTCCGATACCTGGCAGCTCATCATCAACACCGGCACCACGATCGTGACGTTTCTTATGGTGTTTCTGATGCAAAACACGCAGAACCGCGACACCGCATCGATCCAGCTCAAGCTCGATGAACTGATCCGCGCGAATGAAAATGCGCGCAACGCGATGCTGTCGCTCGAGGATCTCACCGAAGATCAGCTGCGGCGCATCAAGGCCACTTTCTCCCAGTTGAGGGATCAACCGGACGAAGTGCATCGCGATCTGGCCGAAGCCTCCGACCATCTCGAGAAGGCCAATGAAAAGGTCGAGAAACTGCAACAAGCCGTTGCCAAGGCGCCCGCGGTTGCCGTCGCTCACGACAATGCGAAAGCGGCTTGACCGATTTTCGCCACGAACCGGACGCCTTGCTTGCGATGTCCAAACGGATACCGACACACCTTGGGGGCAGCAAACATGTCTAACCGCCGACCGATCCTGATTGTTGACGATGATGCCGAGCTGTTGGAACTCGTGTCCGAGCATCTCGAAGCGACCGGCGAATTCAGCGTCACATCCGCCGCAAGCATCGAGGATGCCGAAAAGGCGGTCGCCCGCAGCGATATCGATTTCGATGTCATCGTGCTCGACATCAACCTGCCCGACGGCGATGGCCGTGACTACTGCGCGCGGTTGCGTCGACAGGGCCTGGGCATGCCGATCATCATGCTGACCGGCGCGAATGAAGAGCATGACGTCGTGCGCGGCCTCGATTCGGGCGCCAGCGATTATATCGCCAAGCCATTCCGCGCCGCTGAGCTGCTCGCTCGCCTGCGTGCCCAGTTGCGCACATTCGAGCGCAGCGAACAGGCCGTCTTCCCCGTCGGCCCTTACACCTTCCAGCCAGCGAAGAAGCTGTTGCAGGATACCGGCAAGAATCGCCGCATCCGTCTCACCGACAAGGAGACGGCGGTGCTGAAATACCTGTATCGCCAGGACGCGACAGTGGATCGGCAGATCCTGATGCACGAGGTCTGGGGCTACAATGCCGAGGTCCGCACGCACACGCTGGAAACGCACATCTATCGCCTGCGGCAGAAGATCGAGGCAGATCCCTCGCATCCGTCTCTGCTGGTGACCGAAGGCGGCGGCTATCGTCTGCGCGCCGAATCACTGAGCGTCTGACGCCTGCGCGCCCTCGCCTGCCCTATCGGGCGGGGGCGCCCCTGACACCGCGCCGCTATCGTCCTATCTTGCCGGTCAACACACCGGCAAGGAGGACACCATGCTCAATCCCACATCTCCGCTGCCCCTGAGGGATCCCACGCTGTTCCGTCAGGCGAACTGCATCGACGGCAAGTGGGTGCAAGCGGACAGCGGCCGAACCATCGTGGTGAAGAACCCCGCGACCGGCGAGGCCATCGGCGAAGTCCCCGCGCTCGGCGCCGCCGAAACCCGCCGCGCCATCGAAGCCGCTCACCGCGCGCAAACCGCATGGCGTGCCATGCTGGCCAAGGAACGCGCTGCTATCCTGCGCAAGCTCAATGACCTGATGCTGGAGAATACCGAAGACCTCGCGGTGATCATGACCGCCGAGCAGGGCAAGCCGCTGTCGGAAAGCAAGGGCGAAATCGCCTATGCCGCGAGCTTCATCGAATGGTTCGCCGAGGAAGGCAAGCGTATATACGGCGACACCATCCCGCAGAATGCCAAGGGCCGCCGCATCCTGGTGTTGAAGGAACCGATCGGTGTGTTCGCCGCGATCACCCCGTGGAACTTCCCGGCCGCGATGATCACCCGCAAGGCCGGTCCCGGCTGGGCCGCCGGCTGCACCGGCGTGATCCGCCCCGCGAGCCAGACGCCATTTTCCGCCCTCGCACTTGCGGTTCTCGCTGAACGGGCAGGCATGCCGCCCGGCGTGTGCAACGTCATCACCGGTCCGTCGGGCGAAACCGGCGCCGAACTCACCTCCAATCCGCTGGTCCGCAAGCTCACCTTCACCGGCAGCACCGAGGTCGGTGCCAAGCTGCTCGCGCAATGCGCGCCGACGATTAAGAAGACCAGCATGGAACTCGGCGGCAACGCGCCGTTCATCGTGTTCGACGATGCGGACCTCGATGCGGCGGTGGCCGGCGCGATGGCCAGCAAGTATCGCAACACCGGCCAGACCTGCGTCTGCGCCAACCGCATCCTGGTGCAGGATGGCGTGTATGACGCGTTCGCCACCAAGCTGAAGGCCGCGGTGGAAGCCATGAAGGTCGGCAACGGCATGGAGCCCGGCGTCTCGCAAGGTCCGCTGATCAATGCCGATGCGGTGAAGAAGGTGGAAGAGCACATCGCAGATGCGCTGAAGCGCGGCGCCAACGTGGTGACCGGCGGCAAGCGTCATGCGCTCGGCGGCACGTTCTTCCAACCGACGATACTCGCGAATGTGCCGAACGATGCGATGATCTTCCACGAGGAAACCTTCGGCCCTGTCGCGCCGCTGTTCCGCTTCAAGACCGAGGAAGAAGCGGTCAAGCTCGCCAACGACACCGAGTTCGGACTCGCATCGTATTTCTATTCGCGCGATGTCGGCAGAATCTTCCGCGTCGCCGAGGCGCTCGAATACGGCATCATCGGCATCAACGAGGGCATCATCTCCACCGAGGTCGCGCCGTTCGGCGGCATGAAGTCATCCGGTCTCGGCCGCGAAGGCTCGAAATACGGCATCGAGGACTATCTGGAGGTAAAATACCTGGCGATGGGCGGTATCGGCACCTAGCTCACACTCGCCCGAACTCTTGCGTCATGGCCGGGCCAGGCCCGGCCATCCACGTCTTCGAGGCGCTTCCAGGAAATTCAGGACAGGTTCTGGATTGCCCGCCTACCTCGGAAATGACGCGATCTTGACGATCGCCTCCGCGGGCCGGGACTTTTCATCTTTCGGTTTGACAGCGCACTCATTGCGCCTACCTTAAGTCCCAGCCCCACGCGGGGAAGCGCCAATGCAGCAATCACTTCAGGACCGGGTGGAGCAACTCGAAAGCTTGGTCGCCAGCCTGCGCCACGATATCCGCAATCAACTCACGCCCGCGGCGCTGATCGCTGACCTTCTCAATACCAATGATGACGCGTCCATCCGACACTTGGCACATACGATCGCCAGGGCGGTCGATCGCATCGTGTCCACGCTGGACGCGTCCTATGATGCTGTGCCGCCACGTGACTAGGTTCCTCGCTGCCTACACTGATGAAGTTCCACACATCCCAGGCACAGCGCGACGCGTACGAGATTGCGTTGCGTAAAGCGGGCCTGCGCTGAGGAGGTACTATCCGCCTCATAGAAGTATTTGGCCCAAAGCCACCATGCGATGAACCGTCCTAGCTCTTCCCCATCCCACCCAGCTTCGCGAACATCAACCGGTCCTTGTTGTCGCGCATGAGCATCGTGAAACCAGGGATCGTCTCCAGCCCGAGGCCAAGCGGCAGCTCGGTGTCCGGATCGGCCACGACCTTCGCGTAACTCTGGCCGGACACCTTCTCCCACTTGCCGGCCGGCTTCTTGACCTCCAGGTTGACCACCGTCTCCTTGAACACCATCCGGACGATTGCCTCCTTCGGCTTCGATGGCTTGGTGAGACTCGGACTGCCGGCGATCATCTGCCAGCCGTTCGACAGTGCCCAACGCGTCAGTTCATCCTTGTCCATGCCCAGCCTCTCTCTTGCATACTCTGTCGTATAGGCCCGGCTCGCACTTGCAGCTACGCCCGCCGCCTCGCACACTGGCGGCAAGCTGGCCATCATTGGGGAGGACAGCCTTGCGCTTCCTGGCACTCATCGGCGCCTTGACGATCATCGGTGCGGTCGCCGCCGCCATCTTCTTCTTCGGCGGATTCTTCAGCGTCGCCGCGACTTACGAAGATCCGCCACCGGTCGCCTGGGCGCTGATCAAGGTGCGCTCGATGTCGATCGCGCATAATGCGCACGGCCAGGCCCCGATGGCACTGGACGATCCGAACACCATCCATGCCGGCGCGCGCGCTTTCGCCACGCGTGGCTGTGTAAGTTGCCATGGCGGCCCCGGCGCCACCTGGGCCAAATTCTCCGAGGGCCTCAATCCCAGCCCGCCCGACCTCAAGGATGTCGTCGGCGGCCTCGATCCCAGCGAACTCTTCTGGGTGGTGAAGAACGGCATCCGCATGACCGGCATGCCAAGCTTTGGCGCCATCGGCGTGCCCGATCCGGAGATCTGGTCCATCGTCGCCTTTCTGAAGAAGCTGCCGACAGTGTCGGACGCCGACTTCAAGACCTGGAGCACGGCAGGTCCCTGATCCGCGCGGCGCCCGTCACGCCAACGCGTACAGATCGTCCAGCCGGGCGTCCCACAGTTTGATGCCGCCGGTGATGCCGGCCTCGTTCGACACGATGCGCACAAAGGGCGGCAGGTCGAAGCGGATCTGGCGGGAATTGCCGCCGCCGATGTACAGCATGTCGCAATTGGTCAGCGTGTGGATGAAGCCGATAGCCTTCTTCACCCGGCGGTTCCAACGCCGCTTGCCGATGGCATCGAACGTGGCGTCGCCGAGATATTGGTCGTACGTCTTGCGTCCGCGCACCGGATGATGCGCGAGTTCCAGGTGCGGCGCCGGCCGTCCATTGTGGAACAGGGCGAAGCCCATGCCGGTGCCCAGCGTGATCACGCACTCCAGGCCGCGCCCGGCGATGACGCCAAGCCCCTGCACCGTGCCGTCGTTGTCCATCCGCGCCGGCTGACCGAATTTATCCGCCAGCGCCGCGGCGAGCCGATATCCATGCCACGCCTCGGTCCCGAGATTGGGTGCCGTCAGCACGGCGCCGTCCCGCACAGCGCCCGGGAAGCCGATAGAGATCCGGTTGAAGGTGCCCAGCTGCTTCGCCAAGCCCGCCAGATCCTCCACCACTGCCGCGGGCGTGGCGGGATGCGGCGTGACCACCCGCACCGGCCCGGCTACCAACGCGCCCCCGGCGTCCAGAACCCCGGCTTTCAGGTGTGTGCCGCCAATATCGATGGCCAGCGTCAGGGGGCTGGACGGCCGGTCCGGCCGGTCGATGTCGTTCACCGCGCTGCTCCCCGATTCCGATCAGCGCATAAAATGGGCAGATCAGAGCTGCCGTGCCAATCGCAATCCCAACAGCCAGCCTGGAATCGCCGCAACCGGCGCCCCGGGCAGCATCAATATCCAGCCGAGCGGCTGTCCGTTCACGATAAGGTCCATGCCAATGCCAAGCATCATGCCGCCGACCAGGCAGCCGATGACGCCGGACGCTATGCCCAGCCAGATGACGTCGCCGCGGGTTACCACGATGCCGGAACCACTCCTGCGTTGTGCCGCAGACTAGCGGGACCGGTGGGCACGGTCACCCGACCGCGGTCGATATTTGACAAGCCCCGCCGCTGCCCCTATACGCCGCGCCCACTGCCGGGAACGTGGACGGAACTTCGGGTTCCGCGCCCGCCGGGCGCCAGTCGCTCGGCCTACCGGTACAACTACTGCCACTTGAAAGGGCAACGCGCACATGACCAAGCGCGCCGAGAGTAAATACAAGATCAACCGCCGTCTGGGGGTGAACCTCTGGGGACGGCCCAAATCGCCGATCAACAAGCGCGAGTATGGCCCTGGCCAGCACGGCCAGCGCCGCAAGAAGGTCACCGACTTCGGCACCCAGCTGATGGCCAAGCAGAAGCTTCGTGGCTACTACGGCAACATCAGCGAAAAGCAGTTCCGCCGCTACTACCAGGTCGCGGTGCGCGTGCGCGGCGACTCATCGCAGTTGCTGATCGAATTGCTGGAGCGCCGGCTGGATGCCGTGGTGTATCGCATGAAGTTCACCATGACGCCGTTTGCGGCGCGGCAGTTCATCTCGCACGGCCACGTCCTGGTGAATGGCCGGCGTGTCAACATTCCGTCCTATCAGGTGAAGGACAACGACACGATCGAGGTGAAGGAGCGCTCGAAGCAACTCGCGATGGTGCTCGACGCGTCGCAGAGCACCGAGCGCGACGTGCCGGAATATCTCGAGGTCGACCACCGCGCCATGAAGGGCCGCTTCGCCCGCGCGCCAAAGCTTTCCGATGTGCCCTATCCGGTGCAGATGGAACCCAACCTGGTGATCGAATACTACTCGAGATAGCGCAAGCACACCTCTCCCGCGCAGTGGCGGGAGAGGGTGCGCCCCGCGATGCATACCTCCTCCCACGCAGTGCGACGTGGGCGAGTCGTGCCGTTACATCTCGAAGCTGCTGCTCCCGAGCGCATGTGCCGCAACCCCAGTGAACTTGATCAGCATGTCACCGCTGTCCAGGTTGCCGTCCTTGTTGGCATCGACGAAGACGCGCGCCGTGTTGCCCGCGCCGTATTCGACCGCCACCCCAGCGGTGCCGAAATAGCCCTTTGTGGTGATATCGGTGAAACTTCCGACGACGCCTTTGTCCACCACCGACTTGTGGGACAGCAGAATGCCACGCAGGTCGATCAAGTCCATGCCGGCCTTGAACGCATTGATGGTATCGTCGGGCGCGCCATTTTGCCCGGGAACGAACGGTGAGTCGGCAGCCAACGGATACGTGACGACATCCTGCTCGAAGCCGCCGGTGAACGTGTCGATCCCTTTGCCTGCATAGTAGATGAGGGTCTTACCCTTGCTCGCCGCGGTTTCGCCTGAGATGACAGTGGTCGTGCCACTGGCGCCAGCGTGGATCGCGAGTGTACCCGGCAACAGCATGGCATCGGTGAGCGTCACGGTGTTATTGCCCGTCGCGAGATCGAGCTCGGTGAAGTTCTTGACGTTGGTGCCGTAACTGACCGCGCCCGCGGTGGTCAGCTTCAGCATATCGGTTCCTTTGCCACCGGTCAGCGTGTCGCCCGCCAGGGTGGCCGCCGAAATGTAGATGGTATCGTTCTCGAAGTTTCCAGTGAAAGTATCGACGCCCTTTCCGGCATAGTAGGTAAGGGTCTTGCCGCTACTCATTGCGGTATCGCCTGAGGCGGAAATGCTGTTGTTGCCGCTACCGCCAGCGTGGATCGCCAGCTTCCCGGGTGCGAGCATCGCGTCGGTCACCGTAACGGTATTATTTCCGGCAGCCAGATCGAGCACGGTGAAGTTCTTGACGTTGGACCCGTAGGTAACCGTGCCTGCGGCAGCCATGATGAGTGTGTTTGTCCCAGTGCCACCCGTCAGCGCATCGCCGGCCAGCGCGGTCGGAGAGACATTCACCGTGTCGTTCTCGAAACCGCCCGTGAAGCTGTCGATCCCTTTGCCGGCATAGTAGGTAAGGGTCCTGCCCTTGCTGGCGATAGTGTCACCCGCCGCGCTGATGCTGTTGTTGCCACTAGCTCCGTCATGGATTGCCAGCTTGCCCAGGGCGAGCATGTTGCCCTCGGCAAGCATGACGTCAGTCACGGTAACAGTATTGTTCCCGGCAAACAGATCGAGCACAGTGAAGTTTTGGATGTTGCTGCCGTAGCTGACCGCCCCTGCGGTAGTCAGAGCCAGCGTGTTGGTCCCCCTGCCGCCAGTCAGCGTAAGGCTAGGCAGCTCAGCCAAGGTCGCCGTCACCTTGTCGTTCTCGAAGCCACCGACAAAGCGGTCGGTGCCCGTCGTGGGAAAGTAGCTCAGCGTCTTGCCCTTGCTCGCCGACGTATCGCCTGCCGCGCTGATGCTATTGTTGCCACTGGCTCCGGCATGGATCGCCACTGTCCCGCCAGACAGCATGGTGTCGGTCACCGTCACCACATTGTCGCCCGGGGCGAGATCGATCGTGGTAATTCCGCTCACTCCGCCAAGGCTGAAGGTCCCGGGGGTAGTCACTTTGAGCACGCTCGGCCCACCGCTGCCGATGATCCTTGTGCCTGCCAGAGCAGTCTCGGTGGTATACACGGTCCAGTTCGCGCCCGGATCCACCACCACCGTACCAAAGTTGAGAAACTCTGTGCCCAGCGCGTTCAGCGTTCCAGCCTTTGTCCCCTTGGCCAACTCGAGCGTGGTACTCGCACCACCACCCGTCACCGTGCCGCTGAACGTCGCCCCGGGATAAAGAATAAGCCGGTCGGCACTGGAACTGCCGAACGCGACGATGGGAGCACTGACCGTCCCGGCATTGATGAGCGTTCCGGAGACACTCACCGCTGCGGCGGTCACCGAGCCGCCACTTGTGACATCCACGGTGCCGCTGTCGGTAATGGTGCCGGTGACAGTCAGCGCCGGGCCGGTAAGCGTCAGCGCCGCAGCCGGGTCGCTGATCAGCACCGAGCCAACCGTGAAGCTCTCGCCGGCTTTGATCGAGACCGTGTAGGCAGACGACCCCGGCAACACCACCGCGTCACTCGCGCTGTTGGGCACGACGCCGCTCGACCAATCAGCTGGGGTATTCCAATCGGCGCTGCCGCCAATCCAGCTCACTATCGGTGAGGAAGCGACAACCGAGATATCGCTGTCCGCGTTGCCGTTGACATGGGAAACCGCGAAGCTGTCCTTCGAGTAGTCGCCCGCGAGATTGTAGGTAAGCGAGCCACCCCCGCTCAAATGGACTGTCAGTGCTGTCGTGGTCCCGTTGAACGCTCCTGCTGTCGCTGTCGTCGCGTTTGTGTTGCCAAGCTCCAGAATGTCGCCTGTCACCAGTCCGCTGATAGTGCCCGAGTAACTCACGCCGGTCGCGTTTTCGATCCGGAACATCCCGCTCGCCGCTTCGAACGCGAGTGCTTCCCCGGTCGAGCCAGAGATCGCCAACTCGGATGCACTTTCGATCTCGAGTTTTCCGCTCCCAGTGATCGGTGTGGTGATTTTGAGATCGCCGCCGCTTGCGTCCAGAATGCCGTTGTTCGTTGCGCCGGTTACTGTGCCAAACCCACTCAGCACGCCAGTGGCGCCGATGGTGAGTGCGCCTCCGCTGATGGCGCCACCCCCCAGGACGATTTTGCCGTTGTCGGTTAAGCTGGCCACGCCAATCGCGTAATTGCGATTGTTCAGTATGTTCAAGGCGCCGCCACCGGCGATTGTGGTCAGGGTGGCTTCGATCGGTGTCTGCGTGCTCGTTGCTGTGTTCAGGCTCTCGACGACGGACCCGAGCCCGTTCAGCGTTAGTGACGCTGCAAGTGTCGCCACCGTGGCATTATTCGGGAGCTGGATTGTCGATCCGGCGTCCGCCTCAAAGGCACCACCGGTTAGCGTCGTGCCCGAAAGGTTCGTAAGGCTGCCCGCGCTGATATCGATTTTGCTGCCACCAGTCGCAACGATAGTGCCGGTGGCGGCGACGTCTAGAACGGAAAAGCTACCAATGGTCAGCGAACCGGAATTGATCGCCAAGCCGTTCAGCATGAGCGTCGCCGCATACGCCGGCGAGCCATACACGGCGAACCGCGCGCCGGCAGCATTGGTCAGCCCACCGAGGCTGAGCGTGGTGGGTGCAGTCAGCCCATACTGGACGCTGCCACCGGGGAAGCCGTGGACATCGCCCACCTGCACCTGTCCGGTGTTGGCCAGTGTGCCGGTGATGTCCAGGCTGCTGCCACCCTCGGAATAGGTGATGTTGTAGCCATTGACGTCGACAAGGTTGTCAACGTCCAGGAACCCGCTGTTGGCGAAGCCGCCATTGACGGTGAGCGTGGTGGTGTTGTGGATGCCAAAGGTGCCGGTGTTGCTGAATGGGCTGGCGACGCTCAGGCTCAGCGGCGTCACGTAGACCAGTTCGAAGTCGCCCGCGTTGCTGGCGAATCCGCCACTGCCGATCCCCAATGTCGCCGCGTGCGCCGAGCCGCCATACACGGCGAACCGCGCGCCGGCAGCATTGGTCAGCCCACCGAGGCTGAGCGTGGTGGGTGCAGTCAGCCCATACTGGACGCTGCCACCGGGGAAGGAGGGAGCGTCCCCCACCTGCACCTGTCCGGTGTTGGCCAGCGTGCCGGTGATGTCCAGGCTGCTGCCACCCTCGGAATAGGTGATGTTGTAGCCGCTGGTGGTGACGGCATTGTCGACGCCTACGGTCCCCCTATTGGTGAAGTCACCATCGACTGTGAGCGAAGCTCCCTGCCCGGTTCCGATCCCGCTCAAGCGCAAGGTTGCTGCTGAATCACTTATGGTTAGACCGCCCACTGTGAAGGTCTCTCCATGACTGATGGTCACCGTGTAAGTAGCGGAGCTGTCCAGCAGTACCGTTGTCGAGGAATCATTGGGGATAATGGCGGTCGACCAATCGGACGAGGTGTTCCAGTCAGCCGAACTGTCGACCCACGTTGCGGTGACCATCGCCATGATCGAAGCTCCCATCTGGATTTTCTCTGAAGCCGGCCCGAACCCCAACGGTCCCGAAACGGATCTCGGTCCTCTATGGATTTCGAACTCTGGAGGACCTCAGTCCGGCCCCGCATCATCCCCAGGGATGATTTCCGCCCCAGCCGCCCCGCCCCAACCGCCCCTACCCGAACCCGTAGCTCCCCAGCAGCCGCAGCAAATCCGCGCGGTCCTGCAGCCCCAACTTCTGATACGCATGTCGCAACTGCGTGCGCAGCGTGGTCCGCGCCACACCAACGCGTCGCGCCGCCAACTCCTGGCTCTGCGTCTGGCACACCGCCAGCACCGCCCTGGCTTCCCCCAGCGTCAGACCAAGCAGTCGCTGCAACACCGCCGGAGTCGGCGATCGGTCGCGCTCAGGATGTTTGATCCGCACGACAAGCGCGGTGCTCGGCAGCAGGCCGGAGACGTCAGCACTCACGACACGCGTGGCATACAGCAACAGGGCAGCCCCCTCCTTACGGTGCAGCGCCACCCAACTGCCGGGCGGCGAACCGTTAAGGCGCAACACCGAGCGCAACAGCGCCTGCAGTTCGCTATCGACACGAGGTGTCGCACAGGCCAGGCGTCCTTGCCGCAGCGTCAGTCCGTCGCCCGCCGCGAGCATGGCCTTGGCCGACAGGTTCGCATGGATGACCCGCAACGACCCGTCGAGCAGCACAGCCATCTTCCCCGTCGTCCAGCACCCGATTACGCGCGGCCAGATCCTCCATCAGCCGCACGCGATCGAGGCGCAGACTGAGCGCTCGGCTCAAATGCCGGGCAAGGCCCGCCAGATCATCGAGGTCACGTTCTTCGAAATCCCCCCGGGCCTTGCCGCCAAACGCCACGACAACACCGCAGTGGGTGGCATTTGCCAGTGCCGGCGCGGCCATCACGCTATGAAAACCTTGCGGCACAAAGTACTCGGCGTGCAGCGCCGTGCGGAGGAATTCCGCCTTCGGCATCACCATCTGATCGGCCAATGGCCGGCCAGCACGGTTGATCGCCTGCCAGATGCGATTCTCCGGCGCCAACCGCTCGTATGTTTGATGTAATGAGCTGTCGATGCCGCTTTGTGCGACCGCCCAGAACTTGTGCGTGGTCATGTCCTGCACGCCAAGCCCCGCACCGTCCGAGCGCATCGCGGTGGCGATCATGTTGAGCGCACTATTCCAGGCGCCGTCATCCGATACGCCGTCGTAGATGAGTTGGATGATAGACTCCCGCTCGCTCATCTCGCGTGCTCCTTGTTTCTTGGGCCTCCCGGCTATTCTTAATATTGTCTATTGCTGGAGTTTTTTTACCGTCACAACCAAACACGGGCCGTATAAGGATTTAAGCCGTATAAGGAATAACTGAACCAAAACGATCTAAATATACGGTAGCGCAATTGATACAGCGGCGTAGCCAGACTGGCAACCCTGGCGATTGCATCAATAATGATACTGAGTTTACACCTCTCCCACTGCGTGGGAGAGGTCGCGGCGCTACGGCGGGAGAGGGTGTTCCCCGCGTATGAACTTCAGTGCGCCGCCTTCTCGATCGCCGCGAAATCAATCGCGCCGATGAAACTCTTGAGCGTCGGCTCAGGCGTTTCCTTGTTGCCTTCAACCTTCACGATCACCTTGTCGGCGACCAGCGTCATGTAGCTGTTGTCGTTCTCGGTGTACGACATGCGGCGGCCATTCACCACGACAGTCTTCAAGCCTCCAACCGCCGCCAACGGGCTGTTCAACAACGCCGCCATGCCTTGCAGCATCGGCGAGTCCGCCATGATCTGCACTTCCACCTGCTGCGCATCGTTGTGGTAAGTACGGGACGCGGTTGTTCCGCCACCCAGCATCGCTGCACCGACCGCACTGCCTTCCGCATCGTCGGCGGTCCAGCCGGGCGGCACTGCCGGCAACAGTGTTTTCAGATTCTCAACCCGGGCCTGGCGCAACAGGTTGGCCGCGGCATCGAGTGCTGCGATCGCTGTCTGCGGGTCGTGGTTCTGATAGGCCTTCAGCGCCTCGTTGATCTGATCAGTGACATCGTCGGCACGCGCGCTCGCGAGCGAGACAACAACCAGCCACGCTGCAATCCAGCAGGCAAACCGCATCACGTCCCTCCGGCCTACAACAGCGCCTGCGCGCACGCATCAAGTATGGCGTCCTGATCGATATCGTACTCTCGATACAGGTCCGGAATATCGCCGCTCTGGCCAAAATGATCCGGCCCGAGCGGGATGGTACGGTGACCGCGCACCGCCCCCAGCCACGCGTGCGTCGCCGGATGACCGTCCAGCACCGTCACCAGCGCTGCCCCCGCTGCCAAAGGCGCCAGCAAGCGCTCGATATGTGAAACAGCGCCGCGATCGCCGCCGCGCCGCGCGCGCAGCGCCGCAAGCCAGCCCGCGTGCAGACGATCCGGACTGGTGATCGCCAGCAGGCCAGCGCCTGGCTCCTCCGCTGCCAGCTCGGCGAATGCCGCAGCAGCCTCGGGCGCCAACGGCCCCTGATAACCTAATGCGATGCGCGCACCCTCGCCCGGTGGCACCACCCAATGCGCCCCCGCGATCACCGCACTCGCATCCAACACGCGCGCCGGCTGTTCCAGCTGGCGTGTCGACAAGCGTAGCCACACCGACGAACCATCCGGACGCTGCATATGATCGAACGCATGCCGCAGCAGCACCGCCAGTTCATCCACATGCGCCGGTTCGAAGCTCGCCAGCCGATCGGCTGCGAGTCCGATGAGCGGCGTGTTGATCGACTGATGCTGCCCGCCTTCCGGCGCCAATGTCAGGCCAGACGGCGTGCCGATGAGCAGGAAGCGCGCATCCTGGTAACAGGCATAGATCAGCGCATCGAGGCCGCGGTTGACGAACGGATCGTACACCGTGCCGACAGGCAACAGACGCGCACCGGTCATCGCCGGCGTCAGCCCCGCCGCGCCCAGCAGCAGGAACAGGTTCTGCTCGGCTATGCCGAGTTCGATGTGCTGGCCCTTCGGCGACATGCCCCAACGCTGCGCGCTCGCCAGCTTGGCGTCGCGGAACACGTCGTTGCGCGTGTGACGATCGAAGATGCCGCGCCGGTTCACCCACGGCCCGAGATTGGTTGAAACCGTCACGTCCGGCGATGTGGTTACGATATGGTCCGCGAGCGCCTTGAGCTCGCCCTGGCCGCGGCCGATCTCGGCAAGGATGTCGCCGAACCCCGCCTGCGTGGACATCCTGCGTCCGGCGAGCTTCGGCACCGGCAATGCGGCGGGTACCGGAATCAGCGGCGCGCTCAGCGTGCGGCCTTCCGGCGTCAGCGGCGTGGCGAACGGGCACGCCTCAATGAATGCGCGCATTTCGTCCGGCGCTACATCAAGGCCTTCGAACAGATCCCATTCGTGACCGGGACGAATTCCCATGGAGGCACGGAAGCCTTCCATCTGTTCCTTCGTCATCAGGCCCGCGTGGTTGTCCTTGTGCCCGGCGAACGGCAGGCCCATGCCCTTGATCGTGTAAGCGATGAAGCATGTCGGCGTGTCGTCGTTCGCCTCGGCGCGCAACGTATCGATCACCGTCTCGATGTCATGACCGCCAAGGTTCGTCATCAGCGCGCCCAAATCGTCATCCGGCAACGGATCGATGATCGCACGCGCCTTCAATCGGCCGAGATCAGCCAACAGCGCCTGGCGCCATGACGCGCCACCCTGGAAGGTCAGCGCCGAGTACAACGAGTTGGGGCAGTCATCGATCCACGCGCGCAGCGCCTCACCGCCTTCCTGCGCGAACGCCGCTTCCAGCTTGCGGCCATATTTGATGGTGACGACATTCCAGCCCATGTCGCGGAACAGGCCCTCGATGCGGCCGAACAGCCGGTCCTGCACGACTGAATCGAGGCTCTGTCGATTGTAATCGATGATCCACCACAGATTGCGGACGTCGTGCTTCCAGCCTTCCAGCAGCGCTTCGTAGATGTTGCCTTCGTCGAGCTCGGCATCGCCGGCGATCGCAATGTGCCGCCCGGGCGGCAGGTCGGAACGGCCCATGTCATGCAGCCGCACATAATCCGCCATCAGCGCGGCAAACGTCGTCATCGCCACGCCGAGACCCACGGAACCGGTGGAGAAATCCACCTCGGGTCCGTCCTTCACGCGCGACGGATAGGATTGCACGCCGCCAAGCTGCCGCAGCCCCTGCATATTCTCTTTCGACTGCCGGCCGAACAGGTAGTTGATCGCGTGGAACACCGGCCCGGCATGTGGCTTCACCGCGATGCGGTCCTGCGGACGGGCGATCTCGAAATACAGTGCCGTCATAATGGAGATCACCGACGCACACGATGCCTGGTGCCCGCCGACTTTCAGACCGTCACGGTTGGGCCGGATGTGGTTGGCGTTGTGGATCATCCAGGACGATAGCCAAAGCAGCTTGCGCTCAAGCTGCTTCAGCGAGTGCAGCTTGGCCGCCGCCCCAATCGGCGTTGCCTGCATGGTCGCGGTCAGATCGTTCATGCGGACGCAGCCTCTCCCTGGCATCGACACGCCAGCATACGACCACGGTCGGGGATCGGACAGCCTTAGCTGCCGGTGCCGGCCTTGCTGTTCGGCGGAGGCCCGGAATTTCGCAAATTCATGACGTTCTGCAACAGTCCGAACCAGAACGGCGCGCCCAGCGAGATCGCGATCGCCGTGATCAGCCAACCCAGCATCGTCCACCAGTTCCAACGCGCCCAACCATTGGCATCCGGGCCACGCGGCTCACCGAAAAAGCTGGCGTCCTCGCCGCGGCCGATCGGCAGAGGAAGCTTGTCCAGTTCCTGCACGGCACCCGCCAGGTTTGCCGGATGCTGTGGATTGTTGCTCGCAAGCTGCGCCTGGACCTGCGCGACAATTTCCGCCCGCGCGTCCGGCTGCGACCAGAGCGTCGCGGCCATGTGCACTGAATTGACGTTCAACCCGATCGCCGCTATCAGACCCAACGCGAGCAGGACATATTGGCTGTTGCGTTTGTATATACCACTGAGCCGGTCCATCGCATCGTCGAACCAGGTCTCGATCCGCGCGCGCAACTTGTCCAGGTCGCCGCCCGCATCGTGGATGAACGTGGTCAGGATCCGCTTCACATCGCCATCCGGCAGTGCCTCGATGGTATGCTCGACCTGGGTGAACGCCGGATTGTCCGAACCGTCCCGCAGCAGATTGAGCAGTGCCGCGGAAAAGTCGCGCGCCGGCACATAGGATGGCAGCCCGCTCGGTGTTCCGCGCAAGAGCGGATGATCGAGCACGGCACGCAGCCGCTGCTGCGCCGCGATCGCCGCCGGTGTCGATTCTATAACCGACAGTGGATTGGCTGGAGCCTTCTGCGTGAAGTGCGCCCGCAGCCAGTCTGTCACGCCGTCCCAACTGAAGGAGGTCCCGGTGCCGTTGCTAAGGAGCACCGCGATTCCCTTGCGCAGGTAAGTACCGCGCCACAGGAAAACGCCGGCGATCAGCTCATTGATCGACGAAATGATCAGCGCCGCGATCAGGTAGACGAACATGAGTCCGGTCGCCACGCCGATCAGCGGCGCGTTCATGATCGCCGAAGCGAGGCCGTCGCTGTTCATCCGTCAACTCGCGGACAATCCGGATACGCTGCTGCAGTGTTGTCGGCGTTACCCACCAAGAAACGTCGCATGCCGCTCCCTTTGTGACCCACTCATCAGCATTGAAGCGCGACAGTAACGCTATCCGCGGCTTCTCCAAATGGCCATCCCTGCCCTGTCATGGCAGTCTGGCTCCGCTATTCGCCTTTCCCGACACAAGCACAGGAGACCAAACATGGCCGTGCAACCCTCGCCGGCGCGCGAACGCGTCCGCGGCACCGTTCCCAAAATGATCGAGCTCTCCGAAACCGTCATTTATGGCGACGTCTGGGAACGGCCAGGACTTAGCAAGCGCGACCGCAGTCTGATCGTGGTTGCCTCGCTCATCGCGACCTATCGGCCAGAGCAGCTACGCGGTCACCTGGCGCGAGCGCTCGACAATGGTGTCACCAAGGAAGAGATCGGCGAAATCATCACCCATCTCGCCTTCTATTCCGGATGGCCCGCATCGATGACGGCCGCCCGCATCGCCACCGAGGTGTTCGAGGAGAGAGGATAAACGGGCTTGCCGCTCTGTCGTGCAACTGTCGAAGACGACGCCACCGGCAGACAAGATGACCGTCGAGGCGCCAGCTACGTGCATGACGTTCACGCTGCCGGTGGAATCCACGAAGACGCCGTCAAAGCACACCCCAATGAAAGGTTCCGACCGGAGCAATTCGAAGCGCCCGCGCCGCCCGCGCGTGCCACTAGGCGTTGACGGTTCTAAGATTGGACCGGAATCAAAAGGCTCCACTATGGCGGTCACGAGTTTCTGTGCCACGCACGGATAGGGTGCCGGATCAACTTTCGGGTGGGGTGGAGATCTTGCGGATGGCGGCGAGATCGCCGCGGGCGGCGTCGCGTTCTGTGGTGAGTTGAGCAATCTCTTTTTTGTTTTGGTGGTGCCAGTAGATGTACTGGTTGAGGTCACGGCGCAGCTTTTCAATCGAATGTACTGTGCTGCCGTGGAAGGCGCAGTAGAGCGCTTTTATCAGATCGGCACATATCGTCACCTGATGTTCACGGCGGCGTTCAAGTCCTTCAGGGTCAGCCAGCCAAAATGTAATGTCGCCCTGTTCCGAAACCGCAACGCCACTGATGACATCCGGGCCGCCGCCGTTGAAATGTCTCTGCGAGCAGGCACCAGATTTTGAGCTTATGAAGGGAAAGACTTGGGCTGCGATTACTTTGCAATCGTCCGGACTCCGAACCTCGAACTGTGCCTCGACTGTGTTCTGATCGGTATCGGCCATCGCCAGAATCCATATGGTTGAGTGGTGGCTAATGGCGGCCGACCGTAACCTCGCGCCGCCGTCTAGTAGCATCATATAGCCGACAACCTTCCTAAATGAATAAGGATCGGTATTCCGTGCTACCCGACATACTCGCGTATATTGCCCCAGATCATTCAATGTCGGAACTACATGGCAACAACCCACTAATGCTGTGGTGGCTGTTGCTTGATAATGTCGCCAAAAAACCGCCGCAACAAGGCACCGCCCATGCGTCCCTTCCTGGCCGCAGTGTTCTGCGCCCTACTCGCCTCCACACCGGCTCACGCCGACTGCATCGGCGCGCCGTACGACCAGTTCGATTTCTGGCTGGGCACGTGGCATGACCCCGCATCACCGCCCGCCGAGCACTATACCGCCAGACGCACCGCCGGCGGCTGTGCGATCGAGGAAATACAGACCGGCGCAAACGGCCAGACCCAGGGCATCGGCCTGTCCGGTTGGGACAGCGAGCGCCAACAATGGCGGCAGCTTTGGGTGGACAAGGACAGGATCGTGACAGTTTACCTCGGCGGTCCGGCGGCCGACGGAACTGTCGTCCTGACCTCCGAGCCAAAAGCCGGCGGCATTCGCTGGCGCTACACCTACCGGAATATCCACCCCGATGGCATCGATGCCGACTACGCCTCGCGCACCGGCGAAACCGGACCATGGAACACAGTCTGGTCCGGCCACTTCAATCGCATCGGTCCACCACCGCCATAACCGTATCAGCCGCGTTCAACACTCGTCGCCAAAGTCGCCGCCAATCCGCAATCCCTCGATGCAGGAAGCTCCATCGCGCTTCACCACAACGCGCGGCATGATGCCGCCATCCTCCGCCAGCATGGCGGCAAGTTCCACCGAGTGACTCACCAGCCATACCTGCGTGCGCTGTGACGCGCGCACGATCAGGCGCGCCAGCGGCGCCAGCAGATCGGGATGCAGACTCGCCTCAGGCTCATTCAACGCAATGAACGCCGGCAGCCGATAGCCAAGCAATGCACCAGCCAATGCGAGATAACGCAAAGTACCGTCCGACAATTCGGTGGCGCTGAACACGCGCGACGGAAAGTCGGCAAAGCGCACGCCGAAGCTGGCGAACTGTCCGGGCGGCGCGATCTCCAGCCGCGCCCCGGCAAACGCGTCCCCGATGGTGCGGTCAAGTTCGGCGGTGTCCTCGCGGATGAACGCCAGAGTGGCAAACACCGCTGCCAGATCGTTGCCGTCCGAGGCAAGCGTCGGCGTGGCAATCGCCAGGCACGGCTGGCGAATGGGCGAACCCGGGTCGGTGCGCAGATCGTGATAGAAGCGCCAGTCCAGCAGCGTCTGGCGCACGACATCAAGGTCGGGATAGCGCGCCGCGTCACGCACCGCATTCAATGCGGTCTCCGACGCCATCAGGTCGAACTCAGGCTGCGATTGCTGCCCCTCCACATCTCTCATCGTGATCAACGGTCCGCGTCGCTCCAAGAGCGCGATCGAGCGGCGCCCCGTGACGAACGTCAGCCGCTCCTCCTTGATGCGCGGTTCCAGCGGCAGCGACGCCTCCGTCGGCGCCTTCATCCCAACCTCGACCTCGTAGCGGAAACTGCCGCCACCAGGCGTCGGCTCGTCCGGTGCAAGCGTGACAGCGAGCCTGATGCGCACCGGCCGGCGTGCAGCCCTCGCGCCGGCCCACAGCACCGACGTCATGCCGCCTTCGGATGCCAGTTCGCGCGCCAGATTGCCGGCGGCCGCCGCCTGCACCAGTTGCAGCGCACGATACAGGTTGGTCTTGCCCACGCCGTTGGCGCCCTGGAACACCGTCAGCCGCTCCGCCGGAAAGCGGATGCGCCGCAACGAGCGATAGCCCTCGACCTCCATTTCGCGCACGACGAAACTCACGTGCGCCAAACCATCGGCCATGCGTCGATGTCAGCCAGCCTTCGCCCGCTCGATCGCCGCCGTTATCAGCGCGCGCGCCTCGGCCGCGTCGCCCCAGCCCAGCAGCTTCACCCACTTGCCGGGCTCCAGGTCCTTGTAGTGCTCGAAGAAATGCTGGATCTGCTCCAACGTGATGCGCGGCAGATCGGTATAATTCTTCACCGCGACATAACGCTGCGTCAGCTTCGGCGACGGCACCGCGATGATCTTCTCATCGCCGCCCCCATCGTCCTCCATCTTCAGCACACCGACCGGACGCACGTTGATCACCGCACCAGCGACGATCGGCCGCGTGTTCGCCACCAATACGTCGATCGGGTCGCCATCGTCCGACAGCGTGTGCGGCACAAAGCCGTAATTCCCCGGATAGCGCATCGGCGTGTAAAGAAACCGATCGACGAACAGCGTGCCCGCTGCCTTGTTCATCTCGGTACTTGATCGGCTCGCCGCCAATCGGCACCTCGATGATGACGTTCACATCGTCAGGTGGAGCATTGCCGATCGGGATGGCGTCAAGGAACATGCTTCAACTCCATCCCCGCGCCATCCGCCGCACCACAGTCGATGCGTTGCGCTTGCCCTCGCCGGCATAATCCTCGTGCCAGTCCTCGATCTTCGCCGGATCGTACAGGTAGTTGACCATCAGCGTGGCGCCTTCCTTGGCACCCTTCTCCGACGTGTCACCCAGGATGTTGATGCGTTCCAGCCGCGCGCCATTCGACATATGGAAATGCGCCACCGGATCGCGCGCCCGCTTGCCGCCATTCGATTCCAGCAACAGGTAGCGCGCGCAGAGCCGGGTCAGCACAGGCTCGGCGGTCTTGCGCAGGCCAGGTTCGCGCCACCAGCCACGCTTCGCCAGGATTGCGGCCAATGCCTGCCGCCCCGATGGCGCCGGCATCGCGGAACACAGGCTGGCCGACTCCTCGTCCGACACCAGGCCTGGTTCTTCCGCAGCCACCTTGTCGTTCAGCCACGCGCGGAAGCCAGGCACCGGCGACAGCGTCGCGAACGTGCGCAGGTTGCGGAACTCACCGGACAGCTCCTCGACCACGCGCTTGATCAGGAAATTGCCGAAGCTGATGCCGGCCAGGCCCTGCTGGCAGTTGCTGATCGAGTAGAAGATCGCGGTGTCGGCGACGCGAGGATCAAGCAGCGGCGCCTTCTCATCCAGCAGCCCTTGCACGCTGCCCGCCAGCCCCTTCACCAACGCGACCTCCACGAAGATCAGCGGCTCGCCCGGCATGCGCGGATGAAAGAACGCATAGCAGCGCCGATCGGAATCCAGCCGGTTCTTCATGTCGCGCCACGAGCGGATGGCGTGCACCGCCTCGTAATCCACCAGCTTCTCCAACAGCGCCGCAGGGCTGTTCCAGTCGATGCGCTGCAATTCCAGGAAGCCGATATCGAACCAGGCTGCCAGCAGTCCGCGCAGATCTGCGTCCAGCGCCGCCAGCAGCTTGTCGTCCTTGCGGATCTTCAGCAGGAAGCCGCGCAGATCGACCAGGAACTTGCGGCCATCGGGGATGGTGGTGAACTGCGTCAGCAAGCGCAGGCGCGGCGGTTCCAACGCCCGCCGCAACGCCGCCTTCGCCGTCGCAAGCTCGGCCGGATCCTGCGCGGCCTGCACCGCGGAATACGCATCCGCCACAGCGGCGGCATCGGAATCGAATGCCGCGAGCGTACGCAGGAATTCAGCCCGCCCGGCCTCATCCTCCTCCTGATAGCTTTCCGCCAGCTTGGCCGCCCGGTTGCGGGCACTGACCTCGCCACCGCGCGCGGTCAGACAGGCGCGCATCTGCTCCGCCACCGACTTTTCCTCGACCCCGGCGGCCATGTCGCGCCAGACCGTGGTGATCCGGCGAATAGCGCGGTCGAGCAATCCGGGCGCGGCAATCTCACTCATACAGGCAATCCCTCTCGCGGCGCGCGATCATAGCGCACCGTTGATGACATGGTTCTGACGTCTTGCATCGGCCAGTGCACGAGGGAGTGCAGCGAGCAGATCTTCGGCGATCAACCCCGGGCCGGCCTCCACCGCTGCCCGTCCATGCAGGAAAGCGCCCGCGGCCGCGGCATCCCAACTCGGCATGCCTTGCGCGAGCAATCCCCCAATGATCCCCGCCAGCACATCGCCGGAACCGGCGGTGGCAAGCCAGGGTGGCGCGCTGTCGTTGATCGCCGCGCGGCCATCCGGCGCGGCGATGATCGTATCGCTGCCTTTCAGCAGCAGCACACCACCGCTACGCGCCGCGGCGGCACGCGTCGCGGCAAGCCGATCGGCGCCCGCCGCGCCAAATGCGCGCGCGAATTCGCCGGCATGCGGCGTCATCACCGCGGCACCGCGCAGCGCGTCAGCCTCGCCGGCAAATGCGGTGAACACATCAGCGTCGGCAACAACGCAACGCCCGGCCGCCAGCAGTACCCGGCAAGGCGGCGCGCGCATCCTCGGGACCGAGGCCGGGGCCGCAGATCCATACATGCCGGCGCGCATCCTCCAGCAACTCAGGCAACGGCGCGTCGCTGACCAGCACGCCTGGCGAACCCACACGGTACAGGTCGCCGCGTCCGCGCGCCGCGATGGTGACCAATCCCGCGCCGGCACGGCGCGCCGCATCGGCCGCGAGCCTCGAGGCACCTGTCATCGTGCTGCCACCGACCACGGTGACATGGCCGCGCGAGTATTTGTGCGATTGCGCTTCTGGCTGAGGCAGTTGCCATAACGCCGGACCATTGACGAATGCCATCGCCGCGACCTGCCGCAGCACAGCATTCGGCAGTCCGATATCGGCCAGCACCAGATCGCCGCACAGGTCGCGTCCAGGCAGCAGCAGATGCCCCGGCTTGCGGCGGAAGAACGTCACCGTCATTTCGGCCTGCGGCGCATAGCCCCGCACCGCGCCGGTCACGCCATCGACACCGCTCGGCACATCCACTGCGACGACACGCCGCGACGCCCGCAACGTGTCGGCGACCACGCCATCGACATCGCGCGCCAGCCCGGCACCGAACACCGCATCGATGACCAGATCCGCGCGCGCGGCTTCCGCCGGAGAAAACGCCGCTGCCGGTCCCCGCCACAGCGACGCCGCACCGGCCGCATCCGATCCCGCCCGGGGCGGCGCCAGCGCCGCCAACGCCACCGGCCAGCCATCCTGTTGCAGCAGCCGCGCGGCGATATAGCCGTCGCCGCCATTGTTGCCCGGCCCGGCCAGCACCAACGTGCGGCATGGCGCGATCCGCGCACGGACAGCGCGCGCCACCGCACGGCCGGCGTTGGCCATCAGCACCGGACCCGGCACGCCCAACCCCGGCGAGGCCGCGTCGGCCCGTCCCATCTCCTCCGGCGTCAGCAGTTCAGGCGGATAGTCGCGATTGTTGGCCACGCGTTGACTCTGCTTGGCCGCGGCGCTGACCTCAACCCCCGAAGGAGTTGGTACAGATGACCAAGGTTGCGGTAATCGGCGCAGGACTGATTGGGCGTGCGTGGTCGATCGTATTCGCCCGCGCCGGCTTCGACGTCGCGTTGTGGGATCCCTATCCGCAGCAAGTGGATGCCGCGCTTGCTTTCATCGGCGAGCGTCTGCCGGAACTCGAGGAAGCCGGCCTGCTGCGTGATCAGCCGAAGCTCGTGGCAAGCCGCATACGACCCGCCGCAACCATCGCGGACGCCCTCAGCGGCGTCGAGCATGTCCAGGAGAACGGCCCCGAGCGTGTCGATGCCAAGCAGGCACTGTTCCAGGAACTCGATCGGCTGGCACACCCGGACACCGTGCTCGCCAGTTCGACCAGCGGCATCCCGGCCAGCGCGTTCACCGAGGCGCTGCCTGGCCGCGCCCGCTGCCTCGTCGCGCATCCGGTGAACCCGCCGTACCTCGTGCCGTTGGTTGAACTATGCCCCGCGCCGTGGACTGATCCGGCCGTGGTGTCGCGGACACGCGAACTGATGACCAGCGCGGGTCAGGTGCCCGCCACAGTGAACAAGGAAATGGACGGCTTCGCGCTGAACCGCTTGCAGGGCGCGCTGCTCGCGGAAGCATTCCGCCTGTTGGCAGACGATGTGATCTCGCCCAGCGATCTCGATGCGCTGGTGAAGCACGGGCTCGGCCTGCGCTGGAGCTTCATGGGCCCGCTGGAGACGATTGACCTCAACGCGCCGGGCGGATTGAAGGATTACTGCGAGCGGTATGGACCTTTGTATTGGCAAATGCAGCAACAGATGCAGCCGCTGCCGTGGACATCCGAATTCATCGACCAGGTGCACGCAGCGCGGCGCGCGGAACTGCCGGCGAACATGCAGGGCATCCGGCAGGAATGGCGCGATCGGCGCTTGATGGGGCTGCTGGCGCACAAGGCAACGCAGCCGGACTGAGCCAATGCCTTCTCGACTACGGGGCAGCGGCCCAATCTCTATCGTCGTAGCCAGGCCGCTCCATCCGCGCCCTTGCGCGCAAGCCAACCCTGTTGTGGACAACCCGAGAACGTCTACTCTTCGAGTATTTAATGACGCTTTTCCGCACTTAATCCTCTATCTGTCAATGATCGCCCCGAGACACCGCACATCTCGTTCATCACATTGCAAACACTATAAGGGAACGATACAAACCAAATTCAGGTCGCTGCACTGCAATGTAGTCACTCGTCCTACTATGCGCCAATAGCTGCCTTGGGCACGTCGCATTTCGCGCAAAACAAAAACTCACTGCTTCTTCAACGACAGCTGGAATTGGCACCCACCACCGGCGCCTTGAACGGTCGCCTGAAGCGTGTTGCCAACTATGCGGCCCGAGAATTCTTGCGGAATAGATCGCGAGACCACCCGCAGAGTACCAATAGCTTGAAACGACCCATCCGCCGACAAGTCCACAGAAACGGGAGCGGAGTGTACCTTATAGTCGAAATGGTTATTCGTGATTGTAAGCGAATCCATAACGGTTGGTGATGGCTGACTGCCAACGACCCAGGCGCAGTTAGGCCCGCTGGATGGATTTATCGAGACAATACCGCTGTAGGTTCCGTCGAACGATCCAGCCGCAATTGTCTGCTGTGCGGCAATAACTAATACGGTTGCAACGAGCAAATCGGCGATGGTTCCTACCCTCACGGTTAACCTCCTGCCAATCGTCACAGGATCAGTGAATAATACAAAAATCTACCTTACGCAACCACAACCATGGGCAAACCATCGGTCCAACGGCCAGCCACGACACACTGCGACAGCGCCAGCTGGCGTCCTTTTCTTTGCAAAAGACCAAGCTGCAGGCCGAATTGCGCTATAGGCACCAGGCGTTTCTATATCGTAATATTTCTCAAAGAAACCTACCGACATTCCTGACAAAACATTGCAAGATAAGGGAAAAATTGCGGCAACAAGCCGGAGCTTGTTTGCAATGAAGAAGTGCCTCTCAGGGGTTCTTGTGGGCGCAAATATAGCGCCTGCGTCTGCATTTTGGACCAGATCGCTAGGCTCAGGACCCTTTACGCGGCTCGGCGTGGTGTGATTCTAGGTGGGTCGGAGGTGCTGGATGTGGGTTCTGTTGTCACGTGCTTAGATGCGACGCATCGAGCCATTCTTCCCGCGATCGCGCGGCTTGCCGCGCGTCGATGACCGGCGGGTGATCAGCGGGATCATCTACGTGATCCGCCATGGGCTGCAGTGGAAGGACGCACCGCGCGGCTACGGACCATCGAAGACCCTGTATAACCGGTTCATCCGCTGGAGCCCCCTCGGGGTGTTTGCGCGCATCTTCGCCGCCCTGGCGGGCGCGTCTGACCGGCCGCAGCGCCTGATGATCGATGCCACCCATCTGAAGGCTCACCGCACCGCTGCCAGTCTGCGCAAAAGGGGCTGTTCCGCGCTGTCTCGGGCGCACCAAAGGTGGTCTGAACTCGAAGCCGCACGCGGTCTGCGACGGGCAGGGTCGCTCGCTCCTGCTGCTCCTCACCGAAGGCCAGATGAGCGATCACCGGGGTGCGGCAATGATGCTGCCCGCGTTGCCTGCTGCACGCGAACTGCTCGCCGACCGCGGCTACGACAGCAGCCACTTCCGTGCAGCGCTGCTCGAGCGCGGGATTGTTCCATGCATCCCCTCAACAAGGAGCCGAAAGGTCGAACTGCCCTACGACAGAACGCTCTACCGACCGCGCCACCGCATCGAGAACATGTTCGGCCGCATCAAGGACTGGCGCCGCATCGCAACACGTTACGACCGCTGCGCTCACACCTTCTTCTCCGCGGAGACGAGTTGATTGTTGAAACAGGGCATTACATTGCCGCCGCGATGGGTATCCTCCTACACCGCAAACCAATATATCCACTTGCTGCGGCGTCTAGCACGCGCGCCGACAAGTCACGGATGACGGCGGCGCCAGTCAGCTGCCATCTCGCTGGTGACCTGCGCGGGATAGCAGATCGGCTGCGGTTTGGTTTTTACAATTTCGTGCCGTCCCTTGCAGAAGCGGCCTTCCGAGTCTTTCGTCTGATAGGAACAGACGCAGCGGCCGCGGTAGTGCGCCTGGCTTTCCAACATGACCTGCTGGCGCACCCTGTCATCCGACAGAGCTTGCAGCGCTTCGGGCTTGACACTCGGGAGAGTGGGATCAACCGGGGCGGTCTGAGCAAGAGTTGATGCGCCCAGCTGAGTGAGAAACACCATGATCGCTGGAACCAAGGTCTTCATGCTCCGTCCTCTCGACTGCCTGCGTGGCCAAACCGGAACGGCTTGAGGGTCAAGGGCGATCCATCACAATTTATCTGAGGAGTGAACCGATGCCGGATCGCCATACTGTCCGCATTGAAGGGTATGCCATCGTTTCCGAGGACGGGATGCTGGCAACCGCTGCCGGGATTATGCCCGAATCGCTCAAATTCGACGCTGATGCCCGCTTCTTCGAGGCAGGACTCAACCGGGTCGATGTGGTGGTTCATGGACGTCACTCTGAGGAGCGGCAACCGAATTCGCCCCAGCGCCGCCGGATAATCCTGACACGACAGGTAGCAGCGATCGAGAAACATCCCTCGAACGTCAACGCACTGTTGTGGAATCCTGCCGGCGCATCGTTCGATGAAGCGCTCACCGCCCTGGGAATTCCCGATGCGGCTGTCGGCGTCATCGGTGGACCCGACGTTTTCGGGTGCTTCCTGGATCGCTACGACGCCTTCTATCTGTCGCGTGCGCCCAACGTGCGCCTACCCGGCGGGCGCCCCGTATTTCCAGAAGTTCCTTCCCGGACGCCGGAGGACGTGCTGAGAAGCCGTGGCCTCATTGCCGACCCTGCCGTGACACTCGACGCGGCGCGCGGTGTGACGATGGTCCGCTGGCACAAGACGTGACCAATAACTGCGAGTGGCACCATTCAGGCACTCTTGCGCCCTACTCGGGAATACTGGCCAGGCGCATGCCCTCATAGATGCGTTCGCGCCCGGCGAGATACACCGGGTTCTTGCTGCGTCCGCCAGCGCGGAAGCGCGCGATCGTGAAGCTGGGCTCCAGCCTCAATCCCGCTTTTGCCGCTGCGCGCGCCTCGTCCATCCTGCCGAGATGGGCGAATGCAGCTGCGAGCGACAGATGAGTGAATGCAAAATTGCGGTTGGCCTCGACGGCACCACGAAACCACAAGACCGCTTCTGCATCGCTTGCAAGGTGCAGCTTTGACGTTCCGGCACTGCTCATCCAGTGATGCGCCGAGATGTCGCGAGGGCTGAGCCGCAACGCTTCGCGGTAATGGTCCTCAGCCTCCTCGGCCCGCCCGAGCGCGGTTTTCGCCATACCGATGAGCGCGTGTGCATAGACCAGGTTGCGATCCAGAATCAGTGCATGCTCAAATTCGGCTATCGCTTCGTCGCTACGATTAACCGCGCTGTAGAACGAGCCAAGCACAAGGTGGGCAAAAGCGTGATCGGGCGCCAATGAAAGCGCCTTGGTTGCGCTTACCTCTGCGGACGCCAAGCGGGCGAGGCGATCATCTGCCATGAAACCAGCACCTAAATCGATATCCACCCAGCCCTTTGCGGACAGTGCGTCGACGTTGTTCGGATCCAGCTGAAGTGCCCGTTGCAGCAATACCTCGGCCGGTTTCAGATATTCGGCGATTGAACCCCGATTGATAAGCGACTTGGCGCGGAAGTAGAGATCCATCGAATCCGGATCTGGTGATCGCTCTGCACGCCGCGCCTCGGCTTCGACCAGCTGAGCACCCAGCTGGCTCGCGAGCCGGGCAACAATTTCGTCTTGCATCTCAAACAGATCAGCCAGCCCCTGGTCAAATCGCTCGGCCCATAGATGCGTGGCCGGATTGCAATCGATCAACTGCACATTCACGCGCAGCCGGTTGCTTCCGCGCTGGACGCTTCCCTGCAAGGCGTAACGCACGTTCAGATCGCGTCCGATCTGCCTGAGATCGATAGCGCTTCCCTTGTAAACGAACGCCGTGTTGTGGCCGATCACAAACGCACCCGAAATACGCGAAAGATCGGTCGTGAGGCTCTCGGTGATCCCATCGGCGAAGTATTCCTGATCGTGATCGCCACCGATATTTGCAAACGGTAGCACGACCAATGAAAGCCGAGGCGGGCTCGTCACCAGTTGTCTTGCAATGCTGTCCGGCCCGGGTCCGACAGCATCGAACTGCCACCTGTCAACGATGCTATCGTGCGCACCGGCGTTCGCGGTTTCCAACTGCCGGGCCGCAGCCTCGTTGCAAATCCCCGCAAAGGCTTCTGCGATCGTCTCGAAATTGCTTCGAACGACCGGGAAAAGTGCCGCACCCGCCGAAGTCAGAGCTAGCGGCCTAGGCAACCGGCGGAACAGCGCGCAGCCGGAAACAGTCTCCAAAAGGCGTATCTGATGACTGACGGCGGTTGGGGTCAGACCGAGTTCGTCGGCAGCCGACTTGAAGCTCATATGGCGCGCCGCCGCCTCGAAGGCTCGGAGGGCTTTCAGTGGGGGAAGTCTCCGCATCGACGCACTATAGCTGAATTGAATTCACCTAGAGCCTGAAATCTTCTCGTTTGAAAAGGCAAACAAATACATCTATCCGTGGCTGCCAATAGCTAACCATTGCCGGCCTAATCGGCACGTTTGGGTGGAAACAGGAGGCAGCCAATGCTTGCAGATCCGCGCGTCGAAAAAGCCGTAGCCGAGATGGTTGGCACATTCTCAGGCCTGCTCCTCCGGCCCGGCGACGCCGGCTACGACGCCGCGCGGCGTGTCCACAATGGAATGGTGGACAAGCGGCCCTCCCTGATCGCCCGATGCCGCGGCGCGGCGGACGTCGTCGATGCCGTCAGGCTCGCTCACGACCTCGGCTTGGAAGTCTCGGTTCGCGGCGGCGGACACAACGTTGCGGGACGAGCGGTGGTCGAAGGCGGCCTGATGGTCGACCTGGCGGAGATGAAGGGAATTCACGTCGACGCAGGTCGCCGGACGGTCCGGGCACAAGCCGGAGCGACATGGGCCGACCTCAATCGAGAGACTCAACTACACGGCTTGGCGGTGACCGGCGGGGTCGTATCGACGACTGGTATCGCCGGGCTGACGCTCGGGGGCGGCGTCGGATGGCTGATGGGCAAATTCGGTTTGGCCCTGGACAATCTCCAGTCGGTTGAGATGATCACGGCAGCCGGACATGCTCTTCGAGCAAGCGCCGAGGAGAACCCGGACCTGTTCTGGGCGGTGCGCGGCGGCGGCGGCAATTTCGGCGTGGTGACGTCCTTCGAGTACCGGCTGTTCCCTGTTGGACCCACGGTCACCGGCGGTCTGATCGCCTATCCGTTCGACAATGCCCGCGAAATGCTGCGATTTTATCGGGACTTCACTGCCGCGATCCCCGATGAGCTTTCGGCAGCCGCGACATTGGTCCATGCCCCGGATGGCTCTGGCACAAAACTGGCAGCGATGGTCGCCTGCCACTGCGGACCCGTAGCCGAAGGGGAAAAGGCTATGCAGCCGATCAAAAGCTTCGGCTCACCGCTCATGGATACGATCGGTCCAATGCCGTATTGCCAGCTGAACAGCATGCTGGATGGCGGCTACCCCAAAGGTGCACTGAATTACTGGAAATCGAGCTTCCTCACGCAATTGAGCAACGACGCCATCGACACGATGATCGAGCATTTCGAACAATGTCCAACGCCGATGGGACAACTATTGCTCGAGCATTTCCATGGAGCGGCCACTCGGGTCGGCGCCACCGACACGGCATTTCCGCACCGGCGCGAGGGATACAATTTCCTGGTCGTGTCACAGACCATGGACCCCGCGATATCTGACCGGTGCACGGCGTGGGCACGCGAGACCTACGCGGCAATGAAACCATTTTTTGCGCCAGGCAGATATGTGAATTATTTGGACGACGATGAGACTGGGGACTCGGTTCCGGCGGCATACGGACCGAACTATCCACGCCTCCGTGACATCAAAAGGAAATACGACCCTGCCAACTTTTTTCACCTGAACCAGAATATCGTTCCATCAGGCTGACCTGCTGCCGGTGTCGCCCATCGCCGCTATTTGCTCGGCGCAGATCGCCGCTCGACAAAGAACATCCGCACCAGCCTGCCTTCACCAAGCGCCTCGCTGAGCACACGCATGGCGAAGTACGGTATCAGCACCAGCAACAGAATGACGATTCCGGCCAGTGTCTCGTCAAGCTTGGCGCCGAACAGTTCGCCCAGTGAAGCGGCCAGCGATTGCTGGTGCAACAGGCCGACGCCGACTTCCTCCAAGATGGTCAGCACGATCAGCAACAGCAGGAAGGCGACTGTCTTGTGCAGCATCGGCCAGATCAGCGGGCGGTCGGTGTACCGCTCACCAATCTTCATCGCACGCCCCACCAGCATGAACTTCGCCAGTACCGCGGCTTTGACGATGGCAATGCCCCATGGGACGTAGTGGATTCCCTCGTCGCGAAGCACCGATGCCTTCATCAGGATCACCGCCCCCAAAGTGATGTAGAGATAAGCGGTGAGGATCGCGAACTCCGTGAGTTCGTGCATGGCACGCTGGCGCAGCGTTGCTTTCGCGTGCATCTCGGTCGCCACGTTTCCTCCTGCAGCTGTGTTATCGATCCCTGAACGGCTGGCACGTCACCACAAGATCGCAATCAATCCGAATGCACCGACCAGCATGAGCAGGGCAGCAACGGTCATGGCAATCGGGCGCATGGCATCATAAGCAAAATCAGGCCGCGATAGCCGCTTCAGGACGCGAGAATGCTGAACGATCGCGGCGAGCAGCCCGAGGATCCCAAGAACAATGAAGCTGGAACCGAAAATCAGCGAGCTGTGCGGCAGATCGAACCGTGTGTGCAAACCCGCGCCTTGCAGATATGCGTCGAGCTTGCCGATGCCGAACCCGAACCCGATCAACGACAGAGCGGTCCGGATCCACGCCATCAGCGTACGTTCGGCAGCCTCGCGATTGCGTTCCCTCGCGAGTTCGTTGGCAATGTTGGGAGCCAGCGGCTTGTCGTTCATTGTGACGCCCCCAACATCACCGTCCCTGGTTACTGCCTCGCCATGGCGATGCGGATTGCATCCTCCACCGAGACAAGGTGATCCAGGCTTTCCGCCGCATCGTCGATGGCAAGCTGCACCCCTTTGACCGTTCCGTTGAATTGGTTGCCGCGCGACCCGTAGTCGGGAGAAACCGGTGCGCCGCTGTCCTCGCCGACATCGCAACCGTCATCGGCAGAAAACACCATCGCCTGAGTCATCGGGACAGCTCCTTCGCCGACCTGTTTGCCGTCGACATAGAGTGTCACCTGCCCGCCCTTGCCAAGGCCGCCGCCCGCATAGGCGAACTCCATCCGCACCTGGTGCGCGCCCTTCGGCAGCGCGTCAGACGATTCAACGTAGAAGTGGTGTACGCCGGCGACGTTGTAGCAGTACTTGAGCTTGCCTTGCTTCGCATAGAGGCTCCAGCCGCCGATGTTCGCTCCCTGAGCGATGATGACGCCTTCCGCGCCGGACTCCGGCACCTCGATCTCGGCGGTCACCGAATGCGACTTGTTCTTGATATTCAGGACGCAGTTCTCCGATAGCCGCCCCATGCCGCGGAACAGCAGCTGTGTCTTTCCCTTGATCAGCACAGGCCGCCCGGCGGTGTCCGGATTCATCTTCTCCACAACCCGGTCGTCGATCGGCAAAACGTTGTAGCGCGTCGCCTCGATCAGCCACAGCCTTTGCAGCTCGCGCAGCTTCTCCGGCATCTCCTTGGCCAGATCGTTGGCCTGGCTCCAGTCCTTGCTCGTGTCGTAGAGCTCCCAGACATCATCGTCGAGCGGCACTGTCTTCCTGCCAACAAGCACCCACGGCGTGCCGTGCTTCGTCACCGCGGTCCAGCCCTTGTGGTAGATCCCGCGATTGCCGAACATTTCGAAATACTGCGTCTCATGCCGCTCGCCGGCACCGGCGTCGTTGAACGAGTAGAGCATGCTGACGCCTTCGATCGGCTTCTGCTGCACACCGTTGACCGATATCGGTTCAGGCAGCCCGGCTGCCTCGAGGATCGTTGGCGCCACGTCGATCACGTGATGGAACTGCGAACGGATTTCACCCTTCGCCTTGATGCCGCTGGGCCAGTGCACAATGGCGCCATTGCGCGTGCCACCCCAGTGCGACGCAACCTGCTTGGTCCATTGATACGGCGCGCTCATGGCATGCGCCCAGCCCACGGCGTAATGGTTGTATGACTCCGGCCCGCCGAGCTTCTCGTATCGTTGCATCAGGAACTCCGGCGTCTCCAAGGCCGCCAGCCCATTGAAGTTGGCCATCTCGTTATAGGCACCGTTCAATGTGCCTTCGGCCGAAGCGCCGTTGTCGCCGACGATGTAGTAGACCAGCGTGTCGTCGAGGATACTGATCCTCTTCAAGCCGTCGAGCAGACGTCCGATGTGGTGGTCGGTGTATTCCAGAAAGCCCGCATACACCTCCATCTGCCGGCGCAAGATCGGCTTGAGCGCATCCGGCATGTCATCCCACGCCGGAATCTCGGTGTGGCGCGCAGTGAGCTGACAGTCCTGCGGCACGACGCCCAATGTCTTCTGCCGTGCAAGCGTCGCCTCACGCAGCTTGTCCCAGCCTTCATCGAATTTGCCTTTGTACTTGTCGGCCCACTCCTTCGGCACATGATGCGGCGCATGAGTTCGCACCAGGCGCGAAATAGACGAAGAAGGGCTTGTCGGGCGCCAACGCCTTCTGCTGCGACACCCAGGCCATGGCCTTGTCGGTCATGTCCGCCATGAAGTGGTAGCCCTCTTCCGGCGTACCACTCGGCTCGACCGGCGTCGTCCCCTCATAGAGCGTGGGATACCACTGGTTCGCCTCGCCGCCGATGAAGCCATAGAAATACTCGAAGCCGCCGCCGCCGGTGGGCCACGCGTCGAACGGTCCGACCGGGCTCGTTTCCCACACCGGCACTTCGTGACACTTGCCGAACTGCGCGGTCGAGTAGCCGTTGAGCTTCAAGGTACGGGCAAGCGGCGAGATGGTATTGGGCAACACCGAGCTGTAGCCCGGCGCACCGGTAGCGATTTCGGTGATGCCGCCCATGCCCGCGGAGTGGTGGTTGCGGCCAGTCAACAGCGCTGCCCGCGTCGGCGAGCACAGCGCGGTGGTGTGGAAGCGGTTGTACTTCAGCCCGCCAGCCGCCAGCCTTTCCGCATTCGGCGTCCGGCAAGGACCGCCAAAGGCGCTCGACGATCCAAACCCGGCGTCATCGATGAGAATGAGCAGCACGTTTGGCGCGCCCTTGGGCGGGCGCAATTGCTCGATGGGCGGGAAGCGAGTGTCTGGATCCTTCGCATCGTAGGTGATGAGCCCGGTCCGCTCGGGAGTCGGGATCGGAAGATGCGAACGATGTTTCTTGTCTTCGTTGCTCATCGCCTGATTGACCTCTCTGCATCGTGGGAACAGGGCCTACTTCTGATACGCGGGTGTTTCTTTCTACTCCCATGGCCGGCCTCGTGGAAGCTTCGTGGTGCAGTGCGAGCTTCGAACAGGACGGCCACCCTTTGCAGACCCGATGCTTTAATTTAGCCTCGGCATCGTTAGGGAACATCTGCTTAACGGAAGCGCCACGAAGCCGGGGAATGGGCATGAAATTCGTCACACGACTGTTGGCTGCTCAATGCTGCATCATCGCACTGTCTGTTCCGGCGCACGCGCAACTGAGTGGATATTATCCGTTCAGTTCCGACGCGGTGTCCCTGAATAACGACGATTTCGCCCGGATGATCGAGGCCGCCAATAAACTGCTGCGGCAATCCCCGCTTCCAGTAGGAACGGCAACTAACTGGCGCAACGACCAGACAGGCTCCTCTGGAACCATCCGCGTGACGAAGACCTTTCGGCACCAGGCGATGCTTTGCCATAAATTGGTCTACGAAACGATTCCAGCAGCCACACCGCCGGCCAACAAGACCACGCTCGATTGGTGTGATACCGGCCGTGGCGAGTGGAAGATCCTGTCGTCATAACTGAAGGCAGATGTCTTCGGTCGACGCGCCAGCGACTATAGAGTCTGCGGACCTCTGCGCCTCGCCAGCCCAAGGCGAAAGATCGACGTCGGCCGATGCGGCACAGCTTCCGGCAGAATCCGATCAGGACCCCAGCCGATGTCGAGCGTCGATGTCCCAGGAAAGCTGCCGGCCAAATCGACATATGCCGGCGAACGGTCCAGCCCGATCGCCGGAGCAACGCGCGTGAGCAATCCGATCGGCGATTGCTGATCAACCAGGTAGCGGTCCAACTCGGCATCATCGATCGGTACCGCGGCCTCGTGGTTCTCCGCAAACCGCGCGCCCAGCATGGCTGTCTTCGCCAGCGCCACCCGCACCGACCAGCTACCACCCTCATCGGCGCGCCGCAGCAGTGCGGTCAGCACGCCAAGAGCACCGAGACAGCCCGAGCCGTAATCGTTGAAGTAGACAGGGACCAGCGCCGATTTGTCTCGCCCGGCACTGTGCAGTTCCGCCATGCCCGTCGTCGCCTGCGCCAACTGCTCCCAACCCCGGCGCTCGGCCCACGGACCCTGGAAGCCGTAGCCATTCACCTCGACATAGATCAGCTTGGGGTTGATGCGGCTTAGGTCTTCGGGTCCAAACCCGCGATGCGCAAACGATCCGAAGCGGAAGCCCTGCACGAAAACGTCGCACTCGCGCACCAGTTCGAGCACCCTGGCGCGATCCACCTCGGACCGCAGATCCATGTAGGTGTTCTTCTTGCCAAACGAGGTGTCGACGTCGAAGGCAAGAATGTGATCCAGATAGGGATAATGGCAGTGGATCACATCCGCCCCATGCTCGGCCAGCAGCTTGCCGATCGTCGGGCCTGCGACAACATGCGTGAAGTCGAGCACCCGCAGACGCTCGAGTGGCCGGAAGGCAGCCGCCTGTAACGGGGTTTGCGGGCCTTCGCCGAGCTTGGCGATCTCGATCGGTGGCACACCGGCAATTGCCTTGCCTTGCGGGTGTGCAAGCCATTCCGCGGAGCTCCGCTTGATGGCAGCACACAACCCAAGAGCTGCAAGCTCGTCCTCGAGTGCTTGCGCATCGAACTGCGCCACGCGGCCCGCAATCGCGTCATGGTCGCTCGGGCAACCCAGAAAACGCAGGATGCCGTCACGTAAATGTTGGTACGCGCCATTGAAGAAGATCTCGCGGTTGTCGCGCGTCCGATAGAACCTGTTGACCGGCGTGAAGACGGAGCCGAGATCGAACTGCCAGCCGCTCTGAAAGAAAAATGCCACTTCGTTGAACAGCAGCTGAGCATGCCGCCGGTCGATCCGTACCTGCTGAGGGCCAAGCCCGCGACGCTCGCCGATCGCTGCGACCGTAGTTCCGATTGCCCCCAGCGCCGCAACCGCGAAGTCCGCCGTCTCGATGACGGAATCAACGTAGCCGGGCGATTGTTCGACCGTGATAGCTGCAGGAGCGGGTTCAGTAAGCCCCAGACCGCGCGTGATTTCACGCAGCATTTGCTGCTGACGTTCGCTGTACATAGTCACCCCCCGGTCACGGAAAATCTGCAGGCAGTATCTTTAAATTCCGCTGACTACTGCATTGCGGGACAGGAATTGCAAGGGGTATTGCGCGCGTCCGCAAGATGCTCGCGGCAATCACTCACCGGTCTAAACACGGCCGCGATTGCTTGCTCCGCGATAAGCAGGCACCATGATGATGGAGGAAATCAATGGCGAAAGCTTACTGGATCGGCTGCTATCGTTCGATCTCCAACCCGGCAGCACTGGCCGAATATGCCAAGCTCGGTGGTCCCGCCATCATCGCCGGTGGAGGCCGCTTCCTGGCGCGCGGTGGCACAGCCAAGACCTACGAGGCCGGCATCGATCAGCGTACGGTGCTGATCGAATTCGCCAGCGTCGCCGAGGCAATTGCCGCGCATGACAGCCCTGGTTACCAGGCTGCTCTCAAGGCTCTCGGCAACGCGGCTGAACGAGACATCCGCATCGTCGAGGGCATCGACTGAAGCATTCAGCCGCTGACGGTTCGCGGGAGAGGGTTCCGCCCGCGAGTTCGGTGCGTGCCGCATCCACCCCTGCGCTGCCGCTAAGAGCGGGGTGAACATTGAGGCGCCCACATTCAGCCGACCAACGCGGGTTCTGGTCGCCGCTTACGGCCGTTGGTCCGCAGCGCCACATTGGGGCGGCCAAGCTAGTCGCCGGTTGATCTAAATCAATGACCACCCAGCGGCGTGAGTGCAACGAGTTCTCCGCAGGCGTTGCCCTGGCGTCATCGTCGTTGCTTAATAATAACATTGAGGCGGAGCATGAACCGACGGCAATTATTCACGTCAACTGCCAAGGCCGCGCTGGCGACCGCGTTCGGCGGTTCCTGGTTTCTCAAAGCTGCCACCGCCCAGCAGATTCGTGGAACGCCTGGTTCACCAAGCGCCGTCGAGTTCCCTGACAGCCGTCACCTGCCGACGCCGTCGCCCGCCTTCACCGGGCATATCATGCCGAATGCGATCGATAGCACGCCCGCCTGGCCACCGGAGACCATGCCGCCAGCCGGCGCGCCGAACGTGCTGCTCGTCCTGCTGGACGATGCCGGCTATGCGTCAAACTCGGCATTCGGGGGTGTCATCCCGACGCCGACGATTGATCGTCTGGCGAAGAACGGCCTGCGCTACACCACATTTCACACCACTGCGCTCTGCTCCCCGACACGCGCCGCCTTGCTGACCGGGCGCAACCATCACGTCGCCGGATTCGGTGTCGTCTCCGAAATGGCGACGGGCTATGATGGCTACAACGCCATCACCCCGCCGGAGACCGCGCACGGCGCGAAGACCCTGCAGCTGAACGGATACGCCACCGCCTGGTTTGGCAAGAACCATAACGTTCAGCCATCGGAAGCGAGCCCTGCCGGCCCATTCACCCGCTGGCCGGTAAATATGGGCTACGACTATTTCTATGGCTTCGTCGGCGGCGACACGAGCCAGTGGCAGCCTGGCAATCTCTACCGCAACACCACGCCGATCTTCCCGTTCAACGACCAGCCCGGTTGGAACCTGATCAGCGCAATGGCCGACGAGGCCATCACGTGGATCCGCATGCAGCACGAGGTTTCGCCGGCTAGGCCGTGGTTCATTCACTACGCGCCGGGAGCGACGCACGCGCCGCACCACCCAACGCCGGAGTGGATCGAGCGCATCGAACAGATGAACCTGTTCAGTGACGGCTGGGAGAAGCTGCGCGAACGCATCTTCGCTAATCAGAAGCGCCTTGGTGTTATCCCGGCAAACTCGCAGCTCACCCCTTGGCCTGATACGCTGCAGCGCTGGGACAGCCTCTCAGCCGACGAGAAGCGACTCTTCCTGCGTCAGGTGACCGTTTATGCTGCCTATATGGCGTACGTGGATGCCGAGATCGGCCGCGTCGTCGACGAGATCGAGCGGCTCGGCCAACTGGACAACACACTGATCATCTTCGTCACCGGCGACAACGGTGCCAGCGCCGAAGGACAGCTCAACGGAACGCCAAACGAAGCCACCTTCTTCAACGGCGTCGAGGTGCCGGTGGCGCACCAGCTACCGTACATTCCGATCTGGGGCAGCGAGAAGACCTTTCCACACTATGCGGTTGGCTGGTCGTGGGCCCTGGACACACCCTTCCGGTGGGTCAAGCAGATCGCATCGCATTTCGGCGGCACGCGCAACGGCATGATCATTCACTGGCCGCAACGTATCAAGGAGCGTGGCGGCATCCGGCATCAATTCCACCATGTGATCGACGTGATCCCGACCATCCTTGATGCGGTGGGTATCCCGGCGCCCGCCGCAGTCAACGGCATCACCCAGCGCCCGTTCGACGGGACAAGCATGGTCTATACTTTCGACGACGCGAGCGCGCCCGGGCAGCATGAGACCCAGTATTTTGAGATGATCGGCAACCGCGGCATTTACCACGAGGGGTGGTTCGCAAACACCACACCTGTAGCGCCACCCTGGAACGGCATGGCACCGCGGCCGACCGATGTGCTCAACGGCTTTCAATGGGAACTGTACAACCTTGCCGACGATCCGACGCAGTATCAAAGCGTCGCTGATCAGTATCCCGATCGTTTGCGGATGATGCAGGCGCTGTTCCTGGCCGAAGCGGCGAAGCACCAGGTGCTGCCGCTTGACGCGTCGGCGTTGGATCGATTCGTAGTGGAGCGGCCGGGCCCTGGTGCTGGACGGGAACAGTTCGTCTACACCGGGCCGCTGCATTCGCTGCAGGATGCGTCTGCCCCACACCTGCAAAACCGTGCCTATCGTATAACCGCTGAAATCGAAGTGCCGCCCAGTGGGGCCAATGGTATCCTTGTCACCCATGGTGGACGCTTCGGCGGTTACGGCCTGTACTTGGTGCAAGGCAAGCCGACCTTCACGTACAACTTCCTCGGCCTGGCGCGTGCCAAATGGCAAGGCTCAGCGCTGGCGCCCGGCCGGCACACCATCACCTTCGAGTTCAAGCCTGCGTCAGGTGGTCTGGTACAGGTTCCATTCGGGCGCGGTGGGACCGGTATACTTTCGGTGGACGGGAATCAGGTGTCCACGCGTGCGATGCCGCGCACCATCCCCATCATCCTCACCGTTTTCGAGACGTTCGACGTCGGCATCGATACTGGCACTCCGGTGGATGACAGCGACTATCAGGTTCCGTTCCCATTTACCGGCAAACTGGAGAAGCTGACGATAGATCTTGGTGCCACCACGATAACGCCGGAGGCGCTCCACCAACTGAGCGAGTTATTGGCAGCACGAGATTTGCCAGTCATCGGTGGTCTGATCGGTGACTTCGAGGATTTCCTTCAGCGCATGCAGCAAGGCAACGGACCTTGAAAGAATCTACCAATGCGGCCTCATCGATCTTGCCGTCGGTAATCCCGTCACACTTGGCTAAATGGGTGATCGCGGCGGCCGCCGCCGACATGCTGGTAACTGGTGTCGTGACGGTGATCAGCCCATCGCTGTTCTGCCAGTTGGTCCTGGGTGCCAAGCTCTCTGCCTCCGGACAGGCGCTTGGGCCGCTTGCCGGCATTGCGATGCTCGGAGCAGGCTTGGCGGCGTGGCCAACGCCAGAGAGATCGAGCCAGCCTGCGAGGGTCCTTCGTGCGCTGATCACCTACAATGTACTGGCAACGATCTACCTTACCTACCTGGGCGCAGCTGGCCTGTTTGTCGGCGTCCTGTTGTGGCCTGCGGTTGCATTGCACGCGACCTTATCAGTCCTTTTAGGCCATGCATGGCTCACTCAACGCGGGCGAAATATCGGCCGCAGCCGTTCCCAGCCGAATGCCGGAACGGTTGCAACTCCAACCTGAGGAAATAGTGATGTCGGGAAGACGCCACCTTGTGCTGACAGCAACGGCCTTCGCCACCGCAGGTATGGTGGGCCTTGCATCCGCTGACGATGCGGCGGCGATTGACTACTTGCTGGTGCAGACGGCTAAGGGTCTCGCGTTCGACAAGGCGACAAACACACTGCGGCTGATCGGTGTCAGTCCTGTCACATTGTTCTTCGCCGATCGGCCGGAACGTGTCGCCGGCAACATGAAGACCGATCATTTTGTACCGTTCTGGAGCCATGGCAAGGATAGCTTTGCCAAAGACCCACCAAACGCCGACATCTCGATCATCGACGGCGACACCATGCGCCAGGTTGTCGTCGTTCTGCAGGATCCAATTCTGGAAGGCGACACCCTGCGCTATACGATCAAGGTACTGCAAGGTGACATGCCAGAAACAGGCACTGATGTATCGGTGTTTATCGACATCATCGGTATTCCGCGGACCCCCATGTCATTTGCAGGTGTGGGCCGACGTGCCTATCGACGCGCGTGGTACCGCTGATACATTGTTGTGTCGCCGCCGGCGTGAAACTCTGAGCCTCGGACATAATTGCAACAACGCGTCGCACCGCGAAGGCTATCGTTCGATCTCCAACGCAGCCGAACGCGACATCCGCATCGTCGAGGGCATCGACTGAGGCATTCAACCACCGCCGGTTCACGAAAGACCGTGTTCAGTCTGGTCCCGCAGCCGCGAGGCGGAGGCGCCGTCTGTCTTGATCGCCCAATCCTCCGGCCGTGCCCAGGCCGGCCGCAATCGCCGGCGCTCAACCTGCTCGGGGAATCGTGCCTTCGCACTCTCCCATGCCGCCCGCGCTTCGCGTGATCTGCCAAGATAGGCCAGGGCCGCGGCCGAGAAGACATGCGGCGCGAAGAACTGTGGCCGCAGCAGGATCACCTGCCGATACGCCTCCATTGCGGCCTCGAACTCTCCCGAAAACAAATGGAAATCACCGATACCATTCAGCTGTTGCCACGTCAGCGGATCGTGCGGGCTTGCGCGCATCGCTTGCCGCAGGCGGCGGATTGCTTCCTCGCGATGACCCGCACGACCCAGCAGCAAGCCGAGCGTGCTCATGACAAAGGCGCTGTTAGGGTTGAGAGCAAATGCCGTTCGCGCTGCAGCGACGCTTTCCTCCCAGTCACCCGCGACACACATCATCGTCGCCAGTACCGCGTGCGCTGTCGCATCCTGATTGTCGCGCGACACCGCCAGACGCGCCTCGCTGAGCTCCACCTGGCACGCCGTGAACTATCCGATGATCGGTGACACCGATCTCAAGGTGGCGACGGCCTATGACATGCTGCCCGAGGGCGCGGGTACGACCTCCGAAGGCCGCACCGCCGCTGACAACGCCACGGTGCGCTCAGTGTTCGTCATCGGACCGGACAAGAAGGTCAAGGCCATGTTGACCTATCCGATGAGCACCGGCCGCAACTTCGACGAAGTGCTGCGGTTGCTCGGGCCGTATCCAACGAGCAGGCAGCGGCAAAATACCCGAATGGCTGGAAGACGCTGAAGCCCTATCTGCGGGTTGTCGCGCAGCCCCAAGGCTGAAACGGCGTCACCGGGCGGCGGCACCGTCGCCTGCGCTGCCATCAGTCCTCACCAAAAAACCGGCGTCTGACAGCTTCATCACGCGGTGTCTCCGGCCCCAGCCCAATGAAGTCCGGAATGCGGGTCGGATCCTCGCCAATCTTCGGCAATGCGCGCGCACGAACCGCATCGGCTTCAGGACCAATCTCAAAGAACAGATCACGCCACCAGCTATGCACCTCGTGAATGGCCGCATAGTAGCAGTCGTGTTCCGCCGCGTAGGCATCGGCCGCTCTATCCCAATCATTGTCCGCGGTCAGGTGATCGCGCAGCACGCGGGCGTCGCGCAGGCTAAGTGCCAGGCCACATCCAAACGTCGGATCGCTCGCCGCAGCCGCGTCTCCAAGCAATGCGATCCCATTGCGGTAAGGGTGCAGCACCCACGTATCGGCGCCATCGAACGACGCCAGCGGACCAATTGTTTCGGCTGCCTCAAACCATTCAGCCGGGGTCCCAGAGCCAATACAGCATTGCACGAACGCATCTGCATCGCCCGCGCCACTCAACCGGATCTGCCGGTCATGGCGTCGGGCGAAGTATGAACGGACCTTGTTTCCGCCCAGCGGGAAGAAGATCGCGAGCTCTTGCCTGCCCGGATTGAGGAAGACTTCGGCGGCGTCCTCGGCGATCGCAAGGTTACGGTGCAGCACGCCAGCAATCACCGTGCACGGCGCGTCGCGCTGCAACGAAAACCCCAGCACCTGCCGCATCCTGGAACCGCGGCCATCCGCCGCGATGATAAGGCGCGCGGACACGTTCCGCGTGGAGCCATTGGATCGTATCATCACCGAGGGACTGTCGCCGGGTATCACCTCGACAACTTCAGTGCCCCGCCGGACGTCCGCCCCTGCTTCTGTGGCGAGGTCGAGCAGGCACTGCTGCATGTCAGGATGATAGAAGTCGAGGAACCCATGACCGGAGCGCGTCGTTGCAAACATATCGCGGCGGTTCTGCGGCGTTGACCACCAGCGCAGCACATTGCCGCAGTTGTCGCGCAGGTGCTGGTATATTCCCAGGCGTTCGGCCTCCTCGACACGCCAAGGGATCAATGCTTCACCGCGGACCCGGTCTGAAAACGCCGTCGTGCGTTCGGCAACCAGCACGCTGGCACCTTCCCGCGCCATCGCCCAGGCGAGACTTGCTCCGGCAATGCCGCCTCCGATAACGACAAGGTCGTAGTTCATTTGAGTTCCCTCCCGTGAGGCGCGGCTTTCGTGCCAAGATTGCATAATCACTAGCGCCGATGGATTCTACGCTCAGAACGGTTCCTTACACAGTAACCGCGACCGGCCGGAATTTCATGGCGGTCAGGATCGTCAGATCGACGGAAAGTAAGAAGACGGACCCCTGTGCGACAAGGAATGCGGGCTCGGCCTGCGTCGGCGCCCACGCCTGTAGATACGGCCTTTCAGGAATTCCTGAGGCAGCAGGATGAATACGTTCAGATAAAGCGCCACCACCAGGCGCATGGTGTCGCGTGCCCAGGACGGCATGATCGGCGGTCTGGTTCCGGTGTGGCCTTCGCCGCCCATAACCATCATTCGCTACGGTTCGTAGATGGCAATACCCAAACCCCAATCGGAGTTTGCGCGCCTCTCCGGAAATACGCGAGCAGAGCCTACAGTAAGCTTGACGCAGCAGACCACCTTGGTGCGCGGCAGCAGCCGTCTACCAGAATTGCGATCTTGATATCCCGCCCTTGCTGTGCGGCGATTCAGGCTAGCCGACCCGCTCCCACACGACCTTGACGCCGTTGTAGCCAGGCATACCTGCGGTGGGGACGACAATGATACGGTCGGGGCCGTCAAATTTTACCCTGCGAACCTGTTCCACGATTAATTCTGGCTTGGAAGCGTCATCAGCTTTCGTGACCAGGACCTCCCCATCGAATTGATAGCTGCCGGTATAAGCGATGAAGAACCTCCCGGAACCTTCGGCCGGCATCGATGCTCTCGCATCGCCTATGGCACCGACCATCCGGTCGGCCTCGAATAGAACGAGTCCCATAGGCTTCGGACCCAAAGGCGGCGGTAATTCCCGACCGGCATCATCGAATGCTCGGGCCTCCACTAGTTTCCAAACACCGACTAGCTTCGACACTGCGCTGCTCCTTACCTTTGTCTGGCCATTCCCCGCCGTATCGCCCGGCGGTGGCGCAAATCCGTACGCTACGAATTTTACGCTATGCGCCAAACAAATGCGATTTCCGGCGCTGCCCAGACCAGATAACGCGCATCCCTATCGCTGAAAATATTCCTTGCCCACTCCTCTAACATTCTGTTAGACACGCTCCCATGGAGCCCGCCACCACCCCTCCCAACAACATCGCGCTGCTCCTGCACGCCGCCCACACCCTGCTCGCTTATGGCATCCACCTCCGCGACACCATTTGCCGCCGCGCCACCGCTCCCAACTTCGGCGCCATCGCCGCCTGCTTCGGCACAGCCAACCTCTCCACCATCCTCGCTCACCTCAATCGTGGCATCCAACGCGCCGCCGCGCTGGAGCGGATGCTGGTCATCCGCGCCGCCACCGGCCGCGACATCGACGTCGTCGAACGCCGCACTCACGTGCCACCGTCACCACCCGCCGCAACAGACGCGCCGACACCGCAGCCCGCCACACGCAAGCTCACATCCCGTGCATCCCGCCCCACGGGATGGAACGATCCAGAGCTCTTCATGCCGACCATCCGAGACCTCGAGCGTCAGATACGTCGCCGTCCGCTCGGCCGCACCATCTTCGACATCTGTCTCGATCTCGCCGTTGTGCCCTGCTTCTGCACCGGCGAATTCTGGAACGAACTGTTCGAGATCATGCACGTCTTCGGCGGCAACGTCGCAGCACTGATGCAGCAGAAGTCGCGCCGCGAGCAGGCCTTCGCCAAACAGCAGGACAGCAACCCACACAGCAATTGGGACTGGTTGCGTTTGAAACGAGATGCCGTTCGCCAGGTGCTCGGCTTCTTCATCGGCGAACCGCCGGTCAATCCGCTCGAACGCGAAGCGTCCCTTGCTACCGGCCCGCCATGATTTGTCGCGGGCCAGTGCGGCGTATCACCTGTAACCCACCGCCGCATTTGCGTGATCAGCGTGCTTTGCGGTTCCCATTTCTTAACGATCGAAGCCCTTCCGCTCCTCGCCCATCCCGCGCCATGCTACCGCGTGGACCCGCAGGGAGGGCCGTCATGAACTACGCCGATACCTACGCCGCCTGGCGCGCCGATCCGCAGGCCTGGTGGGCGAACGCCGCTCAGGGCATCGCCTGGACCCGCCACTGGGATCGCGTGTTCGACCCCGGCATCGCTCCCTACGGACGCTGGTTCTCAGGCGCCACGCTGAACACCTGCTACAACTGCATCGATCGCCACGTCGAGGCCGGCCGTGCCGATCAGCCCGCGCTGATCTGGGACAGCGCGATGACCGGCCGCATCGAGACCTTTACCTATCGCCAGCTTCAGTCGCGCACCGCGAAACTCGCCGGTGCACTCGCCTCCCTCGGCGTCACACAAGGCGACCGGGTGGTGATCTATCTGCCGATGGTGCCGGAAGCCGCCATCGCCATGCTCGCCTGTGCGCGCCTCGGTGCGATCCACTCCGTTGTGTTCGGCGGTTTCGCTGCCGCCGAACTTGCATCCCGCATCGCCGACGCCAAGCCGAAAGTCATAGTGTCCGCCTCCTGCGGCCTCGAACCGGGCCGTGTGGTGAAATACAAGCCGCTGCTCGACGCCGCGATCGCGCTGTCGCCGCACAAGCCCGACGCCTGCCTGATCCTGCAGCGCGACGCCGAACGCGCGCCGCTCACCCCCGGCCGCGACCACGATCTGCTTGAAGCCGAAGCCGCCGCCACCCCGCACGACTGCGTCCCCGTCGCCGCCACCGATCCGCTCTACATCCTCTACACGTCAGGCACGACCGGCCGCCCGAAAGGCATCGTGCGCGACAACGGTGGTCACGCGGTCGCGCTGTGGAACTCGATGCGCATGATCTACGGCGCCGAGGCCGGCGACATTTACTGGGCCGCCTCCGATGTCGGCTGGGTGGTCGGTCACAGCTACATCGTCTATGCGCCGCTGCTGCGCGGCTGCACCTCGGTGATGTATGAGGGCAAGCCCGTCGGCACGCCCGACGCCGGCGCCTTCTGGCGTGTCTGCGCCCAGCACGGCGTGAAGGTGCTGTTCACCGCACCCACCGCGATGCGCGCCATCAAGCAGCAGGACCCCGAGGGCAAGTTCCTGCGCCAGTACCGATCTGTCGAAACTCGAAGCGCTGTATCTCGCCGGCGAGCGCTGCGATCCGCCGACGGCGGTGTGGGCCGCCGGGTTGCTGCAGAAGCCCGTGGTCGATCACTGGTGGCAGACTGAAACCGGATGGGCGATCACCAGCGGTTTCCGCGACCTCGGGCTGTTCGCGTTCAAGCCCGGTTCCGGCGGCCGTCCCAGCCCCGGCTACGACCTGCACACGCTGGACGACGATGGGCATGAGGTAGCCGCGGGGCAGACCGGCAACCTGTGCGCCAGGCTGCCGCTGCCGCCCGGTTGCGCGCCCACGCTGTGGCAGCACGACGAAGGCTACCATACCGCCTACCTGTCGGATTTCGCCGGCTGGTACCGCACCGGCGACGCCGGAATGATCGACACGGATGGCGATGTCTGGGTCATGGGCCGCACCGACGACATCATCAACGTCGCCGGCCACCGCCTGTCCACCGGCCAGATGGAGGAAGTGCTCGCCTCGCACTCCGCCGTTGCGGAATGCGCGGTGATCGGCGCCAAGGACGAACTGAAGGGCCAGACGCCGATCGGCCTCGTGGTGCTGAAGGCCGGCGTCAACCGGCCGGAAGCCGAGATTGCCGCCGAACTGGTGGCCCTGGTGCGTGACCGTATCGGCCCGGTCGCGGCCTTCAAGGATGCCCGAATCGTGCCTCGGCTGCCGAAGACCCGCTCTGGCAAGATCCTGCGTGCCTCGATCCGCCGTATCGCCGACGGCGAGCAGGTAGCCGTCCCGCCAACCATCGAAGATCCTGCTGCGCTGGACGAAGTGCGCAGTGCCCTGCAACCAGGTTAGCGCCGGTGGCTTCACACGGGACGGTGTGGTTTACCTTGCGGCAATCCGCCTGGCCGATGATGGCCGGTGTAAAGGAACCACGAAGATGAACGCCTCCGACGTCATGACGCGCAACGTGATCTCGGTGCCGCCGGACGCCACGGTCGCCGACGCCGTCGGATTGATGCTGGAGCGCGGCATTTCCGGTCTGTTGGTGGTGGATGCGTCGGGCGTGCTGGCCGGCATCGTGACCGAGGGCGATCTGCTGCGGCGCGACGAACTGGGGACCGGGCGACGTCGCTCCTGGTGGCTGCGCATGATCGCCTCGCCCGGCCGGCAGGCTGCCGACTTCACCCGCACGCACGGCCGCAAGGTCGCCGACGTGATGACCCGCGATGTGATCAGCGTCCCCGCCGCCTCTCCGCTCAGCGACATCGTCGCGCTGATGGAGGAGCATCGCGTCAAACGCGTCCCGGTCCTCGACGGCGACCGTGTGGTGGGCGTGGTCAGCCGCGCCGATCTGCTGCGTGCACTGTCGGTCGCCGCACGCGAGCACGGCACGACGACAGCCGACGACAGCACCATTCGCAGCCGCATCCTCGATACGCTCGCGCGCGAAAGCTGGGCCCCCAAAACCACGCTGAATGTCACGGTGGTGAACAGCGTGGTCGATCTCTGGGGCACCATCGGCAACGACCAGGAACGCCGCGCGATCTGCGTCATCGCCGAGAACTCGCCCGGCGTGAAGAAGGTCATCGACCATCTGGTGTTCGTCGAGGCTTACACCGGCACCGTTATCGAACCGCCACCGGCAGCGTAAGCAGTACACATACCGGTGGCGGGCAGACGGAACTTTCTGGCACTCGCTGCTGCTGGCGCCGTGCAGGCCTGCGCTTCGATCCCGGATATCGACGATTACCTGCCATCGGCGAACAACGCCGATCCGCTGCAACGCCACTACGCCCTGCAAACCGCGCTCAAAGGCAGTCCGCTGGTATCCGGCAATCAGAACTCGATTGCTGATGGATGGCACGCAGGCACTGCCGGCGATGTTCCAGGCCATGCAGCAGGCGCGCGACAGCATCAATCTTGAATACTTCATCTTCGAGGACGTCGAGTTCAATGGCATCCGCCTCTCCGATCTGCTGATCACCAAGCTACGTTCCGGTGTCGCGGTCAACATCATCTATGACGCCTACGGCTCGCAGGATACGCCAGCGAGTGTCTTCGCCACGCTGCGCGACGCCGGTGCCAATGTGGTCGAGTTCAATCCGATCGGCCCCATAGCGGCGCTGACCGGCCATTCGCCAAATCACCGGGATCATCGCAAGATCACGGTGGTCGACGGCCGCATCGCCTTCACCGGCGGCATCAACCTCTCGAAGACTTACGAGAACCCGCCAAACGCCGGTGTTCCCGCCGACGGCGACACCAGCCATGCCTATTGGCGCGACACCGCGGTGCAGATCCAAGGTCCGGCCGTCGCCGAATTGCAAAAGCTGTTCTTCGATACCTGGCACAAGCAGAACGGACCGCAGGTCCAGAGCCGCAACTACTTCCCGCCTCTGCCGCGGCAAGGCGTTCAGACCATCCGCATCATTGGTAGTTCGCCAGGCGATGACCAGCCTTTGTATTACATCTCGCTGGAAGCCGCGGTGCGCGCCGCGCGCCAGCGCATCTGGCTGTCCACCGGTTATTTCGTACCGCCGCATCAGGAGCGCGAGGACCTTGGCAAGGCTGCACGCGCCGGGGTCGATGTCAGCATCGTGGTACCGAGCCACAGCGACGTCGAAGCCGCCGTCTATGCCGGCCGGGCAGCGTACGGCGATCTGCTGGAAACCGGCGCGCGGATCTTTGAAATGCAGAACGCCGTGCTGCACTCCAAGCTTGCCACGGTGGATGGCGTGTGGACTGCGATCGGTTCATCCAACCTCGACCGCCGCAGCGTCGTCTTCAACAACGAAGTGGATGCGATCATTCTTGGCGCCGACAGCGCATCCCAGGTCGAGACGTTGTTGCGCCGCGACTTCGCCATGTCGAAGCCGGTCGCGTTGCAGCGGTGGGAGGATCGCTCGCTTGACGAACGTCTGTCAGAACTCAAGGCGCGGTTATGGCAATACTGGATGTAGACATCGGCCTGCGGCGCGCTAGCCTTCCGCCGATGTCCGGGAAGGAAGAACCATGAACATTCGCTTCGACGGCAAGACAGTTGTGGTGACTGGCGCCGGTCACGGCTTCGGCCGCTGCATCGCGCAGACCTTTGCGCATCTCGGCGCGCAGGTGTTCGCCACCGACCTGTCGGCGGATGAATTGGCAACCACCGCGGCGGGCAGCGGCATCGCCACCAAGGTGGTGGACTTGCGCGACCGCGCCGCCGCTGCCGCCTGGGTCCGCCAGATCGAGACTCAGACCAATGGGCCGATCAATGTGCTGGTCAACAACGCCGGCGGTGTCGGCGGTCAGGCCCCCAGGCCGCTCGAGGACATTTCGGACGACGACTGGAATGTGTTGTTCGACATCAATGTCAACGCGGCGTTCGCGTTGTGCCGCGCCGCGGCGCCGGCAATGAAGCGTGCCGGTGGCGGGCGTATCGTCAACACCAGTTCGGGCGCCGGCCTGCAGGCGTCGTTGACCGGCATCCAGGCCTATTGCGCCGCCAAGCATGCCGTGGTGGGACTGACGCGCCAGCTCGCTCACGAATTCGGACCGTACAACATCACGGTGAACTCCGTCGCGCCTGGCTTCATCCGGACCAACCCGTCCACCGAGCGGCAGTGGGACAGTTACGGTGCGGACGGCCAGAAGGCACTGGTCGAACGGATCGCGTTGAAACGGCTGGGTTCCGCGCAGGACATCGCCAACGCCGTGGTATTCTTCGCCTCCGATCTCGCCGGCTTTGTCAACGGTCAAATCCTGCAGGTCGACGGCGGACGATAGCCAGCGCCGCCAAGCACTTCGCCTGTAACGTCGCGACACGCAGAAATGCTCACGGCGGACGCGACAATCGTTGCTTGCACGCATTCCCTCGCGTAGTTTCGTCAAGTGAAAGTAGGGATGGTATGCGGCACCCTGAAGTGGCCGGGGCGATCTCGACGAATATGACAAGGGGGGCAACTCATGCACGTTCCAATCAATAACTTGCCGCGACGCGCGCTGCTGCGTGCGGGCGCGGGGCTCGCCGGTGCGGTGGTCTTGCCCGGCGGCATGGTGATGGCGGCAGACGAACCGCCGATCGGCACCTGGCCCGCCGGCTCGCAGGGCACAACCGTCAATATCGGCGCCTCGGTACCACGCACCGGACCTTATGCCGTGCAGGGCGAGGACGAACTGAAAGGCATGCAACTCGCCGTTGAGCACATCAACAGCGGCCACGACCTGATGAAGCAGATCGCCCCCAAGGTGACGAAAGGCGTGCTCGATAAGCAGGTCAATCTGGTGGTCGCCGATTCAGCCGCCAAGCCGAACAATGCCGTGCAGGAACAACAGACCTTCATCAACGAGAACAAGATCATCGCGATGACGGGGTCCACCTCATCGGCGGTTGCGGTGGCACTGAACAAGTTCGCGCAACGCGAGAAGATCCTCTATCTCGTCGCGATTTCCGGTTCCAACGACACCACCGGCAAGGATTGCGTCCGCTATTCGTTCCGTCAGTGTTTCTATGGCGAAACCGCCGCCAACGCCATTGGTCCGGTGCTGGTCAAGGCTTACGGCAAGGGCAAGAAAGCGGCGTTCATGACGCCGGACTACACCTATGGCCATACCGTGACCAAGTCGGTGAATGACTACCTCACGGCGAATGGTGACTGGACCATGGTCACCAACCAGATCTCTCCACTCGGCACGTCGGACTTCAGTCAATACCTGACCAACATCGCAAATTCCGGCGCCGATGCCATCATCAACGTCAACTGGGGTCGCGACGCGGTGTTGTCGGTGCAGCAGGCCAAGCAGTTCGGCCTTACACCGAAGATGAAGATGGTGGTCCCCTACCAGGTTCCATTCCTCGCGCAGGAGGTGGGGCCGGAGCTGACCGAGGGCGTCTACGCCGCCACGGATTTCTGGTGGACGCTCGAGGACAGGTTCCCGCTCGCCAAGACGTTCGTGGCCGAGTTCGATAAGAAATACGGCGCCAAGCCCGAGTGGGGCGCCAACAATGCCTACATGCAGTTCGCCATCTGGGCCCGCATGGTCTCGGAAGCCGGTACGTTCTACCCGCCGGCGGTCATCAAGCAGTACGAGAAGGGCGAGACCTTCCCATCAACCGTCGGCGACGTGCATTTCCGCGCCGCGGATCACCAGCTCATTCGTCCGGTGATCATCGTCCGAGGCAAGGCGCCAAAGGATATGAAAAGCAAGGAAGACTACTGGGAGGTTCTGGACGTTCTCCCAGGCGAGCCGCTGATGCAGAAACCCGACGCGTTCGGCTGCCAACTCGGCGACTATACCTGACACTATCCGCCCTCTCCGCCTGTTGCGGGCGAAGAGGGCGGTCCCGTCAGGTGATCGACATCGAAACATATTGGCAATGGCCGGCTGCCTTAAAGGCAGGCCATAATCTCGGAACGCGCTCTTCATCAATTCGGGCGACCACGTGATCAACTGGGCTAACTTCGCATCGCAATGCTTCAACGGACTGGTGCTCGGCGCGCTGCTCGCGCTGATTTCGTCCGGGCTGACGATTATCTACGGCACACTCGGCATCCTCAATCTCGCCCATGGCGCGATGTTCATGCTCGGCGGCTACGCCGGCTGGGTCGCCTACAGCTACAGCGGCTCGTTCATCGTCGCCGTCATAGCCGGCGCTCTGTTCGTCATGCTGGTTGGCGTGGTGATGGAGCGGGTCGTGATCCGCCACTTCTATGGCCGTCCTCCGGAAGACCAACTGCTTCTCACCTTTGGCATCGGTATCGTGTTCGTCGAGGCAGCGCGTTTCTGCTTTGGCAGCCTGTCGAGGATTGTGCCGCCGCCAGCCAGTCTGGTCGGTATCACCAATCTCGGTTTCATGTTGTATCCGACCTATCGGCTGGCTCTGCTCGGCATCGTCGCGGTAACGCTGCTAGTGCTCTACATCGTCCTTTATCGTACCCGCGTCGGCATGATCGTTCGAGCGGGCATCGAGGATTCGGTGATGGTCGATGTGCTCGGCATCGATGTCTACAAGGTGTTCATGCTGGTATTCGGAATTGGCGGCATGGCGGCCGGCTTCGCCGGAATCGTCAACGCACCCGTGGTATCGATCTCGCCCGATATCGGCGAGGCAATTCTGGTACAGACGTTCGTTGTCGTCGTCATTGGCGGCGTTGGTTCGTTCCCAGGCGCGATACTCGGTGGCCTCATCGCCGGAGAAATCGTCAGCATCACCTCGATGTTCAACCCCGGTTACGCCTACGTCATGCTGTTCGCGGCAATGACTCTCGTGCTGGTCATGCGTCCGTACGGGCTGCTCGGCACCGCTGAGCGTGAGTGACATATCGCGATGCTGAAGCAGCGCCCGCTCCAGGTTGAAGTGCTGACCGCGGCCGGGTTGATCCTGGCGCCGTTCATTCTCCCATACCTCGGATTTTCGCCAGCAACGATCAACCGTATCCTGATCTGGGGTCTGTTCGGACTGGGCTTCGATATCCTGTTCGGCTTCACGGGACTGCTATCCTTCGGCCAATCCGCTTTCTTCGGTACCGGCGGCATGGTCGCCGCCTATCTGCTGACGACGGCCGGCTTCTCCCACGTGATGATAGCGGTTTTCCTTGGCACGCTCGCGGCGGCCGCCGTAGGATACCTCGTCGGCCTTATCGCACTGCGGCGCACCGGCATTTATTTCGCCATGATCACGGTGGCAATCGCCGAAGTATTCTTTTTCGTCGAATTCAATCCGCTGTCTGATTTCACCGGCGGTGAGAACGGGCTGCCAGGCGTGCCTCGGCCATCCATCTGGATCGGCTTTACAACGCTGACTTTCAAGACCGACTGGTCGATCTACACCTTCATGGCCTTCTGGTACTTCGTCGGCTTTGTGCTGGCGCTGCGCATCGTCCGCTCGCCGGTTGGCGCGATATTAAGCGCGATCCGCGACAACCCGCTGCGCGCCGCTGCCGTCGGCCATCATATCGGTCACTACAAGCACACCGCCTTCGTCATCGCCGCGGCCTACGCCGGCTTCGCCGGCGGCCTGCTCGGGCTGATGCAGGGCTTCATGCCGCCCGACGCATTCATGTTCGATACATCCGGCCAGCTTGTGATGCAGACCGCCATCGGCGGCGCCGGCACCTTGTTCGGACCGCTGATCGGCGCGGCCGTGTGGCTCTATCTCAGTGATTTCTTCCAGACGACGCTGCATCTCGGAGCCACCTGGAAGTTGGTGCTTGGCGTTGTCTTTGTCCTGCTGATCGTCTTCCTGCGCCGCGGCATTGTCGGCGGGTTCATATCTCTGTGGCAGGTCATGATGCACCGCGCCAGACACAGCGAGCCCGCCGAGTCCGATCCGCACGCGCTTGCAACAGCACGCCCGGCCGCGTTCAAACCGTCGCCTGACCGGAACACTCCCAAGGATCATGGTGAAGTGATTCTTCAGACGCGCGGCCTGACCAGGCGCTATGGCGGCGTCATCGCCAACAGCAACATAGATTTCTCGGTCAGGCGCGGTGAACTACGCGGCGTCATCGGCCCGAACGGCGCCGGAAAATCAACCTTCTTCAAAATGCTGACCTGCGAAGTACACCCATCTGAAGGAAGCATCCTGTTCGAGGGCCGCGATATCACCGGGCTCGGCATAACGGAGGTGTGCCAGCTTGGACTGACCAAGAGCTATCAGGTCAATCAGTTGTTCACCCAACTGACGGTTCGCGAGAACATAACTATCGCCGCGCTTGCTGACAGGCGGGGACCGTTCCGTCTCGACCTGCTGCGCCGCATCGACAGCGTCAACGGTCTTACACAGCGCGTCGAGGAGACGCTCAGGCTTGTCCACCTCACCGAGCGCGCAGAACTGCCCGTGTCGGAACTCGCTTACGGCGAGAAGCGGCGGCTCGAGATTGGCCTCGCACTCGCGACCGAACCGAGACTGTTGCTGTTGGACGAACCGCTCGCCGGCATGAGCCCTCGCGAGCGGCTGGAGACGCTGGAGTTGTTGAAATCGATCGCTCGCAGCCGCACCATGGTCGTCATCGACCACGACATGGACGCAATCTTCGAACTCGCCGAACGGATCACCGTACTGCGCGAGGGCTCTGTGCTGGTCGAGGGAACGCCGGACGAGATAAGGGCGAATGCTGACGTCCAGGAAGCCTATCTTGGCGGCGTGCACACAGCATGAGCCTGCTCGAAGTCAAGAACCTGAACAGCTATTACGGTGACTCGCACATCCTGTTCGACGTCAATCTGCGCGTCGAGAAAAACGAAGTGGTGGCACTGCTCGGCCGCAATGGCGCAGGCAAATCGACAACGCTCAAAAGCCTGATGGGCGTAGTGACGCCGCGCTCGGGCGAAGTGATCCTCGACGGACGTAACCTGTCCGGTCAGCCACCGCACCGTATCGCACAGGCCGGTATACAGCTTGTGCCGGAAGACCGCCGTATCTTCGGTAGCCTCAGCGTCGAGGAAAACATCATTCTCGCTGGTCTGACCGCGCCGAAGCGATGGCCGCTCGATCGCATCTATGCAATGTTTCCTCGGCTGAAGGAACGGCGTGAAAGCCGGGGCGGCGATCTATCCGGCGGCGAGCAACAGATGCTGGCGATCGCACGTGCTCTGACACGGGATCCGAAGATCATCCTGCTCGATGAACCGTTCGAGGGCCTCGCGCCGGTGATTGTGCACGACCTGATGCGCGCCTGTAGCGAGCTTGCCAGCGCCGGGCAGACAATTGTTCTGGTCGAGCAGAACATCGCAGCCACTCTGGCGCTGGCGAGCCGCGCCTATATCGTCAACAACGGCCACATCGTGCACGAAGGTCCGACAGCGGAGATCAAAGCCGATCCCGGGGTGCTACAGCGGTATCTTGGCGTCTAAGGCTCGACGCGCCGCACTATCGCTCCCACGCTCCCTTCTCCACATGCATCCCATGCGCGCCGCGATACGCCGCGACCTCGGGTGACTTCCAACCGCGCAGCAGCCGCTCATCCAAAGCATAGACCTCGACACCAAGCGGGCGGCAAACCTCCAGCGGATCGCGGGCATCCGGTCCCCATAGCGGGACCGACAGATCGCCACCCGGGCAAGCCGACAACGCGCACAACAGATCGATCTCGGCAAAGAACTCCAGATGATCGCCGGGCTTCGCCGGACATGCCCGCATGAAATACTGATCGTCTGAGTTCAGACCGGTCACCTGGAACACGTTCAGTACGTCGTGCACGTCGAACTCGGTCAGCCCGTACGGCAGCACCGAGCGCACCAGGTTCGAATGACAGTGGAAATGGAAATCCTCGCCGGTCAGCATCCGATTCACATACGGATCGCAGCGAGTACCCAGCAGATCGTGCACGCGCCCGCCGAACTCATCGATACCGTAGTTCGCCAAGCTGTCGGCGGTAATCGTCACCAGTGGCCGCAGGAACGGCAGGTTCGACCACAGCCGATCGAAGGTGGTGACATGCGCCGCCTGCAATTGGCGCGACCGCGACGCCCACATGCGTTCGCGCGGATTGTTATAGTTCCAGATGTTGAGATCACCGACCTGCGGACCGTCGATCGAGACGATACGGAACACATGACCCGCCGGCACACGCCAGGCACGGCCCTGACGTATCGGCACGACCAGTTTGTCCACCAACCGGCGCGCATCCTGCTCCTGCGCAACGCGCTGATAGAATGCGCGGTCGGGATCCAGTGGCGAGCCTTTGCTGGCCTGATAGGCGGCGGCGATGTTGGGCATCGATGCATCTCCTCGACTGTTGCGCGGCAGCATAGCGCTTACTGCGCTGTCATGCCGCCATCGATCACCAGTTCCGCGCCGGTGATCCACGATGCTTCGTCGGACGCCAGGAACAGCACGCCATTGGCGATATCCTCGGCAGTGCCAAGCCGGCCCATCGGCGTGCGGTCGAGCAGCGCCTTGCGCACCGCCGGATCGTTGAAGCGCTTGTCTGTCATTGGTGTATCCGCATAGCCCGGATGCACTGAATTGATGCGGATGTTTTCCTTCGCATATTGCAGTGCCGCTGACTTGGTGAAGATCGTGATGGCACCCTTGGCGGCCGAATAGGCCGGTGAGGTAGGACTGCCTACAATGCCCATCACCGAGGACGTATTGATGATCGATCCGCCGCCGCCCTTGCGCATGGCCGGGATCGCCGCGCGGGTGCCAAGGAAAACTCCCTTGGCATGCACGCCAAGCTCCCGGTCCCAGATCTCTACCGTGATGTCCTCGACCTTGCCGGGAAACGAGACACCGGCGTTGTTGAACAGCACATCCAGTCGTCCGTGCGCCGCGATCACCGCATCGACCACCTGCGCCCAGTTCTGCTCCGATGTCACGTCGAGGTGCATGTAGCGCGCGTCATGTCCGCCAGCGCGCAGCGCCGCGGCCGCACGCTCGCCGAGCTCGTCGCGGATGTCGGTCAACACCACTTTCGCGCCCTCGCGCACAAACAGATGCGCCGCCGCGCCACCGAAGCCCATCAGTTCGCCCTTGATCGCAGCCGCAGCGCCGCTCAGCAGCGCCACTTTGCCCCGCAGTCGCATCGTCTCTCCCCCGTTCCCTATCGTTCGCCGGGAGAATGCGCCACTTCGCGCCCTGCCTCCATCGCCTCGCCAAGTGAGCTCCCCGAGAGACGAGATCCGCCCAATTCACAATTTTATAACGGCGAACACAATCACACCGCGCCCTTTTCTCAAGCGCACCCAATTGCAGCGCTGCCCGATTGGGGCCCAAGATCACGAACACGCGAGCCTTGCGGCTACGCATTGATTCCGAACCGTTCACGTGCGCGTGATGTGCTATTCCAAGTCTGCATCTCAGAGTGAGCGCATCCATGCTGCGGTCGTCCAACGCTCGCAGGAGTCCCCCAATCACTCGGCGAGGCTCTTTTATGAAAGGCAACCCGGGGTGGCTGTTCAGCCGTTTCCCAGCGATCGGTGGCCTGCGAATTTCCACCCGCATACTGCTCATCATCGGCTTTTGCCTGATCCCGACTATGGGAATTCAGATCGCGATGAGCTGGAGTTAGTGGTCTGAACGCAAGGTGCAGACCGCGACATTGGCCAGGCAACAGGCACAATTGCTGTCCGCCGATGTCGCAAGTATCGCCGAGGGAGTCCGTCTGCTGTTGGCCACAGCGTCGGAATTTTACCAGGTTCGTACTATGGGCCCGGAATGTGCCAACCGGTTAGGCAGCATCCACCGGAATGCGCCGAGCCTACTGTTTGTCGCTGTCGTGAATCGTTTCGGTCAAATCTTGTGCGCCTCCGATCCGGCAATAGCCGCAACGCCAAACGACGTGGATTGGATCCGCAACGCAGCCTTGGCACAGAGCTTTGTCACTGGGCACTTCAGCCGTTCGGTCGAGCAACCCGGTGGCTTTCTGCCTTTTTACCTGCCGCTGAAAACAAATCGGCCGGAAGACGATAAGTGGCTCGTCGGTGGTTTGGATCTGAGATGGCTGAGAGAGCATTTCCGTCAGCTCAAGGAAGGAGAATCACCGTTCCTGGCGGCTACCGTGCTGACCGTCGCCGATAGCGACGGCGTGGTGCTGGGACGCAATCCCAATCATGACGACTTTGTCGGCCATCGGCTGCCAGCGGCCGCGATGCCGATCCTGACCGGGAAACAGCCCGACATCATCCGCCTTACGAGCATTGACGGAACAGCACGGGTTATTGGCTATGTCCCCCCGACGTCGGCGACCCATAATCTGGTGACCGCTGCCGGATTCTACGAGCCCGACATGATGGTCGACATCAATCGCGCCACTTGGCGGAACACCGCGCTGCTTGGGGTCGTGACAGTGCTTGCATTTGCAATCACGTGGCTCGTTGCACGCAGGTTCATCAACGGTCCCACGCAAGAACTGGTGGAAGTTGCGCGGAAGTGGCGGTTAGGCATGCTGTCCTCGCGCGCTCCTGCCTATGATGAGAGAAGCGAATTTGGCCAAATTGCCGGGGCCTGGAATGAAATGGCAGCCGCGCTGCAGAAGCGGCAAGATGAGCTCGAGGAGCACTCGAGCCTGCTCGAGCGCCGTGTCGGTGAGCGGACGCGCGATCTTCTGACGACTAATAATCGATTGCAGGTCGAGATCGCCGAACGCGAGAAAACCCAGGCGGCTTTGGTCCAATCACAAAAACTGCAAGCGGTGGGGCAGTTAGCCGGTGGCATTGCCCACGACTTCAATAACCTGCTTGGAACAGTGCAGGGCAGTCTGGATTTGCTCGCGCACACTCTGCCCGCGGGCGAGACCAAACAGCAGATCTGGTTGGAGCGGGCATCTCAGGCAGTCCTGCGAGGTGCCCAGCTGACAGCGAGACTTCTGGCTTTTTCACGTCGCCGGCATCTGTCGAGCGACCCAACCAATGTCAGTCAGCTGATCATAGACCTGGCTGCGATGCTTGAACCATCGATGCTCGAACGTCAGATCAGCGTGGTGACCACGCTGGCTCCTGATCTTTGGTTGGCAATCTCAGAACCGAGCCAACTGGAGGCGGCTCTCTTGAACCTGGCGTTGAACGCGAGAGATGCGATGCCGGCTGGCGGCGTCCTTACAATCGCAGCTTCGAATGAGATCTTGGTCAGCCAAACCGCTAATGCAGACAGCGCGGAGTACGTGCTGATCAAGGTGACGGACACTGGCATCGGTATGGAGCCGGAAATCAAAACCCGTGCAATCGAGCCATTCTTCACGACGAAGGGTGCCGCCGGCTCTGGGCTGGGGCTCAGTCAGGTCCAGGCGATGGTCGAAGAGGTTGGGGGCACGATGCGGATATGTTCGCAGCCGGGTGAAGGGACTTCCGTCAGTCTCCTGCTCAGGCGGGCTACTGAACCTCTTGCATGTCCGGACTCGCTGTCGCCAGAACTAGACGTGCAGGCCGTTCACCAACGGGCGCTTGTGGTGGACGACGACATATCGGTTTTGCAGGTAACGGCCGAGATGCTGCGGTTGCGAGGCTACTCCGTACTAGAAGCCACAAATGGCCGCGAAGCGCTGCAGCGATTGGAAGAGTGGGGGCAGGCTCCGGACCTTATTATACTCGATTACGTCATGCCCGAGATGAATGGAGTGGCACTCGCCGCGGCAATTCGAGAACGAGGAATCACGGCACCTATCCTGCTTGCGACCGGCTATGCTGACCTGACTGAAGTGGGAGTGACAGGTACTCGCGAGTTTGCGGCGATTATCAATAAGCCGTATACCTTTGCCGATCTACAACGTATCCTGCAACGTGTCGTCAATCCTGTCCGTCCGGCGCAATCGGCGCGCGAACCCACGGAACTGATGCAGTGATGACGAGCGGACGCATGAGAGGGTCCTGACCGGAGGCGAGGTAGAAGCCGTCGAAGTGAACGCGCCCAAACTTTTTGATCCAGTCTACGCTGAACGCGTCCGAGCGACGTACTCTCAGTTGCCGTTGACACTCGCCGTCACGGCAACCAATTCGGCACTTGTAGCCGTAGTGCTCAAGCCATTCGCGCCCGCGCCCTTCATGTGGAGTTGGCTGGCAGCGGTCTTGGCGCTTGCTTGTGCGCGGCTGACAATCTGGGCGTATTACAAGCGATCTGTCACATCGCAAGCCGAAGCGCCTACATGGGGGTTTCGGGCGACGGCTGGTGCCCTGTTGTCAGGTGTCCTTTGGGGATTTGGTGCCGCATTCCTGTTTCCACCCGCAGACGATGCCCGGCTTCTGCTGGCGATCGTGATTGCAGGCATGTGCGCGGGCGCAGCTACGGTGCACGCGGCGCATACTCCCTCTGTCATCGCATTCATCCTGCCGGCAACATTACCACTTTCGGCCCGCTTTGTCGCAACGGGCAATCCGCCCGATGTGGTCGCTGGCATAATGGTTTTGATATTCGGCATTGCTCTTTGCGCCGCGAGCCGGAAGTTTGAGGGATGGTTCACCGACACGGTCTCCGCGCATCTCGAGCTTGCACAGCGCACCGATGAGCTGGACCAGGCCAACGCGCAATTGGCATCGGAAATGTCGAGCCGAATTGCAACCGAGCAGAAATTGCTGGAAGCTCAGAAGTTGGAAGCAATTGGACGCCTCACCGCCGGTGTCGCGCACGACTTCAACAACATTCTCATGGTTGTCAGCGGCCTTGCAGAGAAGATCGCCCGCCAATTGGGATCGAGATCGGGGCAGGCGGCCGATCTTGAGACGATGATGCAGGCAACTCGGCGTGGCGCCAATCTGACACGTCAACTATTGGCGTTTGGACGCCGGCAGGCACTCCAGCCGCTTCACATGGATCTCAACCACGTGGTCGATCGGATGCGCAGCTCACTGCAAGCCGTTGTGCCCGGATCGGTTGCTATTGACCTGCAGCTGGCGCCTCAGCTCGATCCCGTGCTGGTTGATCCGCAGCAGATCGAGCAGGCTCTGCTGGAGTTGGTGGTGAATGCACGAGACGCAATGCCGGATGGCGGCCATGTCACGATCACAACGCGGAACATCGATGTTGCGGAAACGGACGCCGCCGTCTCTTTGGCGTCGGGTCACTATGTCGAGCTTGCTGTTGCGGACACGGGTAGCGGTATGAAGGCAGCCACATTGACACGGGCCTTCGAGCCATTCTTCACCACGAAGGAGGTCGGCAGGGGTACCGGTCTGGGTCTGAGCCACATCCATGGATTGGCGCATCAGTTAGGTGGCACGGCGACCATCGAATCCTCACCCGACCTCGGAACCACCGTGCATATTATCCTGCCTGGAATCAGGTAACCGCTGCCGGATTGCCCTTGCTATGGGGAGTCTGGAAAGGGAGATGCAGCAATCACCTCGCAGACATTGCGGCTCTGATAACCCGGCAAGTAGCGTTCACAGACCCCGGCGTTAACGGTGGCATACGTGGTGTCCGGCTTATGCGCGAAGCCGCCGAAATACGCTGGGATGAAGTCTTCCTTGAAGTGTTTGCGCGGGTATCTGGCGACAATCTCATTGCGCAGGTCCGCAGGGAACTGGTCGAACCCCTTTCCGACCACATCGAGACCGACGCCCGAGTGGAGCAGAGCAATTTCCGGACGCATATACTGAGTAATGCCCGGCGTCGTGTGCAGTGCTATCGCTTCCCAGACAGCCTGCACGTGCTCTTCGGCTACGTCATGCGCAGTAAGGAATTGGCGTGCGGCATTGGCGCCATCGACCTCGAAGCGCTCGTCCTTGCTGGAGAATTTTGGCAGCAGACCGAAATCATGGACCTGCTATGGCTTCTTCAGCAGGTAGCGCCCGGATGAAACAGGCGACCGGTTTGCTATTTCAGTCGGCCGCTTGCCGGAAAGCACAGCAACGATATCGTCACGAATCTGAGGGACCTTTCTATAGTACTGGTGACCCTCGGGATCATCGCCAAAATCAAAAACCTCGCTCACATCGATCGCATTTACCTTGTCGCTGACGGCGGACATATTGTCCGGCCCATTGGTACCGAGACGCGGGCCGTTGAATTTTGTTTTCGAACTCAATGTGTTCAGTATCCAATCCTTACGCGTATGATAGACGGTAACCGCATTGCCGAGACGTGGCAGCATTTCAAGCTTGTTCGGGTCATCGAATGCATCGTCATCTTCGTTTGCCGCAGCGAGAATGATTTGATCGAAGGTCCTGCGGACCATGATCGGGTCGCGAACTGCACGGTCGACGTAAGTCAACGACCGCATCGGAGCACCCGTTATGATGTCAGCAGGATCCGGCAGTTTCAGCCAAGCCTGTAGGCCGTTCCGTAGGGCATAGTTGCCCATGCTGTGGCACAGCAGATGCAATTCATTGCGGCACCAATCCTTGCGGTCGAGACCGTCGACGAAGTCGTAAAGCAGCCGCAATGTGCGTCCTATGGCGGGGCCGGACGCCGCGGCGGTGCCGCGATCATGCTCATAGTCTGCGTAAGGCAGGGGCACTGCGGCGAGTAAGCCGCCGCGGGACGGCCAAGTGAAGACAAAGATGTCGGCCGGAAAGCCACCGTCGGCATAGAATGCGGAAATCCAACCTGCACGCTCGATTGCATCCTTGAACGAATTGCTGAATCCGTGGATGAAGACAAGCGTTGGATGGGCCTTGTCTGCCATCGACTGGCGGAGCGCATCGAAAATAGTCCGGCTGCCGAACTGCGGCGATGCACCCGGCGCGGGGGTCAGAACTTCGGGTGCGACGAACAGACTGTCCGGCACGAGCTCATTTGTTTGCTGCCGCAAGTCGACCGTGACAGTCGCTTGGCCGAAGCGCACCGCATACCCGCTGATCGGTCCAGGATCGGAGCCGAAATCGACGATCCGGTCTCCTGCCTCATTCAGTTGAGGCTGACGATTGGTGCCAAAGCACACAGTGACCGATGTCTTCATCTATGCAAGTCCCCACAGGGAGGAGGCGCCAGCGACCGGCCAAGCCTTACGTCGCGATGTAGAAACTGGCAGAGGCCGAGCGCGAAGAGCAAGCAGCCTGACATGTAGGCACGCGGTTGCCCGGCAATGATCAGGATGGCGTCCGAAAAGAGGATGTGGAGTGCTGGGCCTAATAGCCCCTTGCGATATCGACCACTTGCAGCAGTCCGTGGCCCGCCTCGAAGCTTCGGATACTCGCCGCGATCTCAGTCACCAGTTGAGCAACTGTCGGCCGCCGCGCGACATGCGGCATCACGGTGACCTTCGGGTGCGACCACAGCGGACTGGATGGCGGCAGAGGTTCAGGCCACAGCGCGTCGAGCGCGGCATATGACAACTGCCCCGAATCCAGCGCGGCGATCAGATCCTTCTCCACCACGTGCTTGCCACGCCCGACATTCACCAGCATCGCGCCGCGCGGCATCATGGCAAAGGTGCGCGCGCAGAATATGCCTTCCGTCTCCCTCGTCAGCGGCAGCAGGCAAACTGCTATGTCGGTCTGCTGAAGGAATGGCTCCAGTTGGTCGGGGCCGTGATAGATCAAAATGTCACCTTCGTCCCGCTTGCGCCGAACCCAGGCCGAGACCTTGAACCCAAGCGACTGCAACACGAGCGCCGGCGCCTTCGCCATCATGCCGAAGCCGAGGAATCCAACTCGCCTTTGCTCGGGTCGCATGATCGTAGTGCGGCGCCATTCCCGGTTGGCCTGAGCCGCCTGATAGCCGGGCATGTCGCGATGCAAGCGAAGCACATGCATGACGACATATTCCGTCATCATTGGGTCGCCGCCTGGCGGTTCGACCTTGCACAGCGGGGCTTTCGGCAGTTTCGGATGGTTGATGAAAAACTCAACACCGGCAGAACGGCTGAACATTGCTTTCAAATTCGGAAACTCGGGAAGCGAAGCGAAATCGGGATGCATGAAGGCGAGGTAATCGATATCCGCCAAATTCCCCGCGTCGGGCCAGATGCGGATTTCTAAATCGGGAAGCTGTTCTCCGAACGTGTCGCGCCATGCTGTGGCGTTACCGATGTGCTTGTCGAGATCAACGATCAGCAACGCCATAACCGTCTCCCAGAAAGATGAATGCCAAGGTCCGAGTCGAAGGCGGCAGGCAAAGAAATCGAACCGCGAATCACGCAAAGCATGCAGATTGACCCGTGCCATCTCGACCGCCTGCGCGAGCAGGCCACACAGTCATATCAGCGTGGGCACTATCCGCGTGATTGTAGCTGAAAATAATTCTTTGCTTCGCGATCCGCGGCCGCGTCACCACTTATAGACTTTCTGCAGCGTCCCGCCCATCAACGCTGCCTTGTCGCTCTCGGACAGACGCTTGGTATCGCGGAACGGCGCGACACCTTGTTGGTAAGTCAGCATGCCGATGGTCCGCGTCCAGTCGGTGCCCCACATGCAACGATCCAGCCCGAACGCATCGATGACGCGCAGCACTGGCTCCCAGATGTCGTCGTACGGGAACGGCCGATGCGACATGGTGCAAGCGCCGCTGATCTTCACCCTTACGTTTGGGTATTGCGCGAGAGCGAGCAGCTTTGGCAGGTCAGCCCAAACATCGGCCGGCACCGGTGGCCGCGCGGGTTGCAGCATGCCGAGATGGTCGATCACGATCACCGTATCGGGGTGCTGCTGGATATGCGGCAGGCCTTTGTCCAGGATGCCCCAACATAGCAGGTTGACCGGCAGGCCATGTTTGCCGGCAGCAGCGAAAGCGCGGCGCAGGCCAGGATGGCCGGCGTCCATCGGCAGGCCGTCGCGCATGCGGATGCGAATGCCCCGCGCGCCCTGTGTCACCGCCCATTTCGCCACAACATCGTCAATCGCTGGGTCGGTCGCGTCGACCGGCGTCACAACGCGGAACTTGTCCGGATACGTGTTGTATACCTCCAGCGCGTAGCTCGGATCGTATTCATAGGCACTGAACGACGACACCATGATTGCGCCATCGACGCCGACGCTGTTCATCGCGGCCACCATTTCCTCACCGGTGGCGGAGTCGAGTCCGTGCGAGGGACCGGCCCACGGCCGGCCGGGATGATTTCGATCGAAGGGATGCACCTGAACATCAATGATTGGCATGGCAGTGTTCTTTCCCGTTCGACCGATTGTTGTCTGTTCTGACCGGCCCGCCCCTCACCCCACCGGCACACCGATCGACTTCAGCCGCGCATTCGCGCGTCCTGCCCGCGCCTTCAGGCCATCCAGATACGTGCTGACATCCGTCCCGGGCAGGTTCAGCACTTTGCAGCCAAGCTGCCAGTACTCCTCGATCTGCAGGGGATCTCGGTCAGCGGCGCTATTCATTATGGAGTCGCAGTGTATCCTACCAATTTCGAGCATTATCTTGGGGCGGATGCAACATTTTGGGTCGGGCCTCCGTCACAGCAGCGGTCTGGCCTGACCAGTAAATCCCCTCCGCAATAACCGGCCCCGGACTACGCGCAGATTCCCATCGCAGGTCTAGCGCCTTGCCGTTAAGATCGGCACAGTTACATCAAGGGCCGCGGCTGTACTGCATGGGGAGCTTGGTTTGCAAAGGAAGACGGCTCAGACCACCCAATCTACACGCGCCGGTGAATGCGCAACGAAGCCGGGCAGTCCAGATCGCGAAGGATGGTTCGAGCATTATTATACTGGCATTCTACTCGGGCTCATCGCCATAGTTGTTACTGCATTTCTGCATGAACTTCCGGCGGTGACCGCACTGGAGCGACTTGGCAGTGACTTGACGCAGAAAGTTAACGTTGCGGGGGAGCATGCGCTGCCTTCCGATGTAAAATTAGTGCTGTTGGACCTTGACTTCAGCCAGCCAGCTGATCCCGAGGCCAGCGAGGTCGCCCGTATCACCGAGGCGATTGTTAAGTTGGCGAGGATGGAGCCCAAGGCAATCCTGGTTGATCAGATCATCCATGGGACGGTAGCTCCGCCGATTATGGAGGCATTCATAAAGGCCGTGAGCCAAGCTAAGGACGTCCGGGTTGTTTTGTTGCCCACTCCGAAGCTGGTGGACGTCGACGGTCAGCACGAAACCGCAGAAGACGTGCCGCTGAACGAGCTCAGGACAGCGACGAACGTGCGATTCGCCGCTCCGCTCGTGCTACTCGACGCCGATGGCGTTGTCCGCTCCGTGCCGAAGGCTGTGTGTATATTTTGGCCGGACAAGACGATCGAAACTGTGCCGAGCCTCGCAACCAGCGTGTCTCAAGAGCCGCACGAGGGCTGTCACCCTTCGTCGCAGGCGCTTGAGATAACATTCGTGGTGCCGTCATCGTTGCAAGGTTCAACACAAGCATTGCGAAGGATCACCGAACAGGACCTGGATAACCAAGATAGCATTGCGCCTGCCATCCTTACTTCGGTGGTGATCATCGGCGAGACGGGTCCGGCTGCGTGGCGAGACCGCCACACCACACCAATTGGGTCGATGCCGGGTGCAATCATACATGCGAACGCCCTACTTACACCTGAAGAGCAAAGCATCCCGCTGCCCCTGCCGTTCTGGAAGGAAGGCCCGTTAACGCTGCTCGCTGTCCTGGGAGCCTGCTTTTCTTTGTGGCTAGGTTATAAATGGCGGCATCTCAACCATTACGGTGCTACCCAGGGAATGCGGCTTATAGTTATCGTTTCGCTGCTCGTCTCTGCATCGCTGGCGGCCATTGTCGCGGGCGTTATACTGTGGTCGCTTGAGTCTCTTGTGCTCGACAACGCCGACATGGGAGATGCCATTAAGCTGACTATGGAGGTGACAACGGTGGTCCTGGCCGCCATGTTGTTTGCATTCTTTGCAGTCGTAATGGACGGCCTCTGCGCTGTGTGGAGACAGCATAACTGGTCACGGTCAACGCTGCTGGGATTGCGGTTCATCGGCTTTATGGTGCTAGCGCTGGTGTTCGTCACGCTTGTTGCAACGTTTTGGACGACCGCCGGAGTATGGTTCCTCTCGCATGGAATACGCGTTGCATCGCTAGTACCAGCGTTCGCAGCCGGGCTAGAGGCGCTGGTCAAAGCTGGTGGGCGGCTGATGTTCACGCTCAACCTGGCCGTCAAGCTGGCGATGCGCGCCGCCGCTCTTTGCGCACTGGCCATCTTGCCATGGCAGTCGGCCTCGGGGCAGGTCGTCGCACCGACAGTTCAGGCGCAAGGCGACGCTGAACAATCGCCGCGGTCGCGTGGCACTGTATTTCCTTCACTCATGGCGTTTCTGCAGTTGGTCTCCACACCGGCTCCATCGCAGGGAGCGGCTTCTGGCGCCGGTGACCGGCTCCGCGGCAGCGGTAACACCGCACCCATGGGTTGGCTTCCGGCGCTACCCATCGACCAGGCCACCTTGCCGGTAGGGGCGGCCGGGCTGGCAGTCGTTTGGGAAGGCGGGGCGTCGCCTTATCTCGTTACGCTAGCCGGCACAACCAGCGGTGATGCGCTGGGGTCGATCAGGACAGATAATCGCTTTGTTTGGATTTCGAGCTTCAAGATGCCGCACGAGGCGGTCGATCTTTCGGTACGTGACAAAGAAGGGAATAGATTGTCGGCAACGCTGGTGCCGGCTGACAAAGCCGCTCCCGTGCTCATCCCGGCCGGTGAGGTCGCACAAGGTCCCGTGGGCGCTTCGCTAGCCCTTTTCGTCGATGGCGGAGTGGCGTGGCGGGTGGAGGCGCTGCGACAGCTTGCCTGGCTGGCCCCTGGAAACGAGCAAGCAGCTCAGGCACTTGCAGGTCTCCGACGCGCGGCCGAGCGCGTATCGCCGCCATGAGGCTAGCCATCGTCGCCGCGTGCCTGCTTTTCGCCAGTCCCGCCGGCGCCCAGACGCGAATTGCCCTAGTCGTCGGCGTTGCTGCGTACGACAATCCCGACATCGCACCGCTTCCCAATGCTCTGAACGACGCCCGCGCTATTCATACGAAGCTGGGCGAACTGGGTTTCGACAGCGTACTCGTCGAGAATCCGACACGCCGCGAGCTGCGTGCCGCGCTCAGCCAGTTGTTTAGTCGCAGGCAGCGATCAGCAGCAGATGTGGTTCTTGTCTTCTTCGCTGGGCACGGTGTGCAATATCAACATGAAGGTCTCCTGCTGGCGCGCGACAGTGCGCTGGCTCCTGGTGAGGACCTGGAGGCGCGACAGGAGGTACCCGTCTCCCGGCTGCTCGACGTCGTTCGCGAAGCCAAATTGGCGGTTTTGCTGCTCGATGCATGCCGAAATTCGCCCTCGTTCGCGGCGCGCCTGGCGTGGCGCAGCGACAACTCGGTCTCGACCGGGATTCCGTTGCTCGGCGACATCCGCACCGACGCAGTCGTGTCCTATTCGGCGGAACCCGGTGCAAGTGCGCTCGACGGAATTGGCACGGGCCGCAACAGCCCGTACGCGACGGCCTTGTTGGACTATATGGGCCGCCCGGGACTGGAACTTGCCGCGATGTTGCAGGGCGTGCTGCGCTTCGTCGAGAGCGCCACTGAGAACAAACAGAAGCCGGTATTTGAAGATCGCAGGCGACCTGGCCACCCGTTCTACTTTCTTAGTGATGTATCTACACCTGCCGCTATACATCCTACTGCGAATGTTGCAGTGCCTCCCGCAGGCGGGCTGACCGGGAAGGAGGCGCTGGCCCTGATGACGGGGAAGGCGGGTTCGAAGCGCGGCGATGTGCTTGGCGAACTGGTCAGGACACAAGGTCTGTCGGCGCCACTCTCGGTGGACGAGGCAGTGGAGTTGCTAGGGGACATTCCAGCGGAAGGTGGTCGCCGTCGTCATGCGCTGGGCCTGTTGCTCCCACTGCTGGAAACGCCGATCAGTCCGGGTTCGGCTCAGGAATTGCTTTCCGGACTGGGCATGACCGGGCGGTTGGCGGCGTTGACCGATATGGTGGGATGTCTGGCCCGTCCGCTGCCCGATCCCGCGGCGAGGAACTTGCTTGAAGGCCTCGATCGGCAGGACATGCCTTGGTTGTTGAGGGAACTGACTTCATCCGGTGGTCAAACCCGAAGTTGCGGCGGCGGGCATCCGTGATGGCTGAAGCATGAAAGCGAGAAAGATGAAATTGGGCGCGATATGGACGACTCTGACCGCGCTGTCTGTTGCCGTGCCGTTGCTGACCACGCAGGCAGCCGGGGCAGAAACGCTGCAGGAGCGCGTTGCTGCTGCGCAGCGACGTTGGGAAGAGTACCGGGAACTGATGGAGTCGTCCGATCCGATTGCCCGATCGGAAGGCTTCAATGCCGCCCTCGCCGACGAAAACCTTGGAGTTCGTAACAACGCGCTCTGGTCGTATCTGCAGCACCGCGACCGTTTGCCGGTCGAGATTGTATCGAAACGGGCGGCCGCATGGGGCCGGGCGACGTCCCGAAAGTTGCGGTGCTTAGTACCACGTGGAACGCCGAACAACGGGCCCTTCAAGGTCAAGTTATATCATTTGGATCGTCAGGCGGTGTTACGGGTGAGGTCATTGCGGGCAAAGTGCAGCTTCACTATTCGCAGCTCTATATGCCGGAATTCGTGGGGCGGACGGGAAGCGCTCAATCCGGGGAGGCGAAGATGGTTTCTCGCCGTTGCGACCTTGTCCTGACTGTGAGTGCGACGCGTGACGCTCTCGAAGGACGGCTAGGTTGCGAGCAAATGCCGCAGACGCTTCCTGTTCGGATGCCGCTGGGATGAAACCGCGCCGCGCACGCCGGTGCACGATCAGCGCCGCACTTTGCGTTTGGTTGTTCGGAGTGGTCGCGAGCCATCCCGCATGGCCGCAAAGCATCCAGGAGCGTGCGGCAGCTGCAGAGCGACGTTGGGCTGAGTACCAAGAGGTGCTGGAGTCCTCCAATCCAGTTGCCCGAGCGGAAGCGCTACGCGCCGCCCTGGCGGATGAGAATGTCGGCATTCGTAACAATGCTCTCTGGGCCGTCTTGCAACGGCGCAACGTGCTGCCGGTTGCGGTGGTGCTGGAAGCGGGCGGCCGCATCGGGCCGGGCGAAGTGCCAAACTTGGAGATCGTGGGATTGCGATGGGACCCTGAACATCGTTCATTCGCGGGACGATTTGTCTCGCATGCGTTCGCGAGCCAAGCGACCGGTGAGGTGTTAGAGGGCCATCTGCAGATCAAGTATGACCGAGTGAAGATGCCCATTCGGTTTGGGCAGCCGGCAGATATACCGCTGACGAACAAGGACTTCGCTATTCGTCCCTGCACTGTCGTGTTAACCGTAAAATCTGGAGACAATTCGCTGAACGGCCCACTTCGCTGCGAAGGCATGCCTCAGACACTGCAAATCCGCATGCCGCTTGACTAGAGGCGTGGAAGGGCGGGGCACCCCCGCCTTAACCCTGAGATCTCCTTACGGGGTTTCGCGGATAGATCCCAAGCTCCATAGTGACAACTGTCCCGGCGCTGTTGCCAGGACCCCAACGCGTTCCCTCATCCCACCGGCACACCGATCGACTTCAGCCGCGCATTCGCGCGTCCTGCCCGCGCCTTCAGGCCATCCAGATACGTGCTGACATCCGTCCCGGGCAGGTTCAGCACCTTGCAGCCAAGCTGCCAGGTCCTCCTCGATCTGCGCCTCGGTCTCCGCCGACCCTCGTGCGAGTTTGCCGTGCGCGTTGCAGGCCTCCGCGATCCGGCGCACCGCTGCCTTGAAGGTTGGATGCTCAAGCTGCAGATGCACGCCCAGCCGCGCACTCAGATCCGAGTGGCCATAGGCGATCATGTCGATGCCCTCCACCGCTGCGATTGCCTCGACATTCTCCAGCCCCTCGAGCGACTCGATCGACACGCAGGTGATGATGTTGGCATTGGCCCACGGGGCATATTCAGTCGCGTGACGCGCGCCATGGCTCTTGTAGCCGGTGTGCATCCCCTGCCCCGAGATGCCACGATTGCCGATCGGCGGAAACTTCGCCTCGCGCGCGATCGCTCGTGCCTCTTCGGCATTGTCGACCTCGGAAACCTGCACGCCCATGATTCCCTGATCGAGGATCGCCGGGATCAGGTATGTGAAGGACTTGTGGATACGCACGATCGCCGAGACATTGGTCGCCTGAAACCAGCCGGCGAGATCCGCTATCGTCTCCAGGTCGAAGGCGCCATGTTCGTGGTCGATCATGCAGTAGTCGAAGCCCGAGGCCTCGATGATCCACGGCACGCCGCGCGAGGCGAACTCCTTGAGCCCGGTGCCAAGCGCGGCCCGTCCCTCGCGCACCGCACGCCTTATGCTGTTGTCTTTCATGGATCGTACGCAGCTCCCATCGAGAGGCAGAAAAAGCGCCGTGGCGTCAGCGCCGCAGTCCGAGCGTCACCTCGCGGTGCCAGATGTAAAGCCCCGATGCGATCAGGATCGAGATGCCGGCCAGGCTCCAGATATCTGGCCACTCGCCCCAGATCGCGATCCCCAAAGCGGTGGCATAGATGATCGCACCATATTCGAACGGCGCCACCAGCGTGGTTTCCGCCGCACGATAGCCTTCAGTCATCAGCAGTTGTCCCAGGCCGGACATGAGGCCCGCACTGATCAGTGTCGCCAATTGCCGTGGGTCAGGCGTGACCCAACTGCCGATGCAGCCCAGCAGCGCCAGCGTTCCGGTGCCAAGGCTGTACCACACCACGATGGTGACATTGCGCTCGCCGGCGTCGCCCATCTGGCGGATGTTGATCATCGACAGCGACCAGGTGAACACACCTGCCAGGACGATCGCCACGGCGCCAAGCGGCATCGATTCGGCATCGATATGCCACGGCCGCAGCATGATCATCACCCCAATCAGACCAACGACGACTGCGCTCCATCGCCGCGGCCCGACGCGTTCGCCGAGCAGCGGGATCGACACAATCGTCAGAAATAGCGGCATGACAAAACCCAGCGCCGTCACCGTGACCAGCGGCAGCACGCCAAAACCGTAGACCGAGGTGATGGTACCCAGGAAGCCCGAGATCGTGCGCATGATGTGACCGCGCGGCCGCCTGGTCTTCAGCACCGACAGGCCGCCCTGCCGCACGATGATCGGCAGCATAATCAGCAGTCCCACGAAGCTGCGGAACACCACGATCTCCATCACCGGAAAATCCGTGGTCAGTGCCTTCACCAATGCCGAACCGACGGTGAACACGGCGGAAGCGGCCAGCACGTAGAGGATCGCGTGCCGTCTAATCGATTGTAGCTGCCTGCTTTCTTCGGACGCCAGAGCACTCATGATGAACTAGCTCTTGGCTCCCCTGGTTTGCGAACAGTGGCTCAATCATACGCCCCGAACGCCATCCCGATCATCGAAACAGGGAGCGCGTCATCGGTGCACCCACAATAAGCCGATCGGGGTTGAAAACGAAGCCTTGTTTGGTTGCCACGACCCGTGTGACGCGAGGACGAGGCGTCGATGCGCGGTATCAGCCGTTCGACAATGGCCGATAGACCACGCAGGCGAAACCCTGTTGCTCAGCCCGAAGCCTCACCGGGAAGCTTGACGTCTGGGATGTTTATGCGGTGGGGTAATGATAGCCTGGTTACTACTGCGCAGAACGTCGGACAAGTATGGAAGGCGGGCAAGAATGCCGTGGCAAGATCAAGTTGCATTGGTAACGGGCGCTTCCCGGGGACTTGGAAAAGCCATCGCGCAAAGGCTTGCGGCACTCGGGGCTTCAGTGTGCGTGAACTACGTGAGCAGAGCCGATGCTGCCGAGGCTGTGGTGGCCGGGATTCGTGCCTTGGGCGGGCGAGCTATCGCAGTCCAGGCGGACGTGTCGGACATGTCGCAGGCTGAAGCCCTGATAGAACGCACGAACAGCGACCTTGGAGCGATTACGATCCTCATCAACAATGCCGGTATAGTCATTCCTGGTAGTCTCGATAGTTATGACCCGGTCAGCTTCGACCAGATGCAACGTGTCAACGTCTATGGGCTCATTCACACCACGCGTGCGGCAGCCGCCTGCATGCGCCAACAGAATAACGGCCGCATCGTGAACATGACATCAATTGCGGGCATAGGAACCTCGGTAAAGGGAAATGCCTACTACGCCGCGACGAAAGCGGAAGTCATCCAGCTGACGAAGCGCTTTGCCATGGAGCTCGGTCCACATGGCATCACAGTCAATGCATTGGCGCCGGGTTGGATAATGACGGATATGGCTCGCGAATGGCTGAAGCATCAAGGCCCAGAGGTGGAGCGCAAATTCAAAGAGAACACGATGATGCCGCGTCATGGAAAGGTGGAAGATGTTGCCCACGCTGCGGCATTCCTGGCCTCGCCAGAAGCCGGCTGGGTCACGGCGCAGGTATTCCGGGTCGATGGCGGGCGGATGGATTACCTTGGACCATGACGGGCGGGACGGAACTGCTATCAGGCGATCCACGGCAAGCAGACGACATTGGACAGGAGGCTGCATGAGCCCGCGCCTATCGCTGCCGAGAATGTATACCGATGCCGCGGGGGATAGCCGCTTCGACCGCCACGAAATGGATCTGACGCTTCACGATCATGCCCCGCCGGGAACGGCCACTCGACCGAGGTCGTGTCTGATGAGCCCGTCGAGGAACTCATAATCCGTCTCGACTGATGGCATGCCGGAGAAACCTCAACCCACGTGCGGCTCTCGACGTTCCCGCAGGCTCGCAGCCGGGTCGGCTGATCGTGCGTTCGCCAACAGGATAAGGCTGTCGCGTATCTCATAGAGGGTGGCGATCGCGCCGAACACGGCTCCGGCCACGATCAGCCCCACTGCGAAGCCAATCAGCGCGTAGGCCAGTTCAAGGGGCGTGATCTTCCCGCCCTCACTGATCGTAAAGGTACCATAGCTCGCGAGCACGCTCGCGCGAGCGAAGAAGTAGCCGGCGAGTGTGGTGGCAGCGACGGTGATCGCCGCAGCGACGACAACAACCACACGTCCGATAGCCGATAGCATCTGGATCACGCTGTCATGCTCCCTACGCCAAGGGCGGCGGTGCTCGCACGTGTCCACGACCCGTGCAGGCGTGCGCAATCTCTACAGCTATTCAGCCGCAATCCGGGTTAACGCACCCAATGGCCGGAATGCTGACGCAACGCGCGTCGCTACGTCAGATCCAGCCGCGCCTCCACCACTTCGGGATCGTCCGGCATGCGTTTGAGCACAAACCCCAGATGCCGGGCGAATGCCAGCATCGGCGCGTTGTCGGACAGGATCTGGCCGATGATCGTGGCGAGGCCACGAACGCGCGCCCACGCGATCAGCCGCCGCATCAGATGATTGGCGACTCCCCTGCCCTTCACGTCCGACTGCACGATCACCGCGAACTCGCCCTCGGTATCGTTCTCGCAGACCAACCGCGCGACACCCACGGTCTCGCCATTCGTCTCGCGGCTTGCGACGAACGCCATCTCGCGGTCGTAGTCGATCTGAGTCAGGCGGGCCATCTGTTCCGGCGACAGCTCGCGCATTGCGGTGAAGAATCGGAAGCGGATGTCCTGCGGCGACAGGCGCGAGAAGAACGCGCCATGTTGTTCAGCATCCTCGGGACGGATCGGCCGCACGATGAGCCGCTCGCCGTCGGATGCGGTCCACTGTTCGGTCAACTCAACCGGATAGGGCGTGATCGCCAGTCCACCGCCATTGTCGCCGGTATCGCGCAACCGGAGCCACGCATCCACCGCGAGCACGCCGTCAGTGTCGACGATCAACGGGTTCACATCGAGTTCGGCGATCTCCGGAAAATCGACGATGAGCTGGCTGATGCGCACCAACGCCTCGGCCACGGCGGCCTCGTTGGCGGGCGGATTGTCGCGGAACCGGCCCAGCGTGGCGGCGGCACGGGTGCGCGCGATCAGGCCATGCGCCAGCGGCAGGTTCAGCGGCGGCAGATCGGCTGCGATATCGGCAAGGATATCCGCTGTGGTGCCGCCTTGCCCGAAGCTGATGATCGGACCGAACGTCGCATCATCGGCGACGCGGATCCGCAGCTCGCGCCACCGCACCGCCTGACGCTGCACCAGCAGTTCGGCATCGGCGAAACCGCGCGCCGCGTCGGCTGCCTGCGCCGGATCGTGCAGACCGAGGACCAGCCCACCGGACGCACGCGCATCAGGCCGCACACATTGGCGCAGCTTCACCACTGCCGGGCTGCCAAGCAGACGAACCGCATCCGCGGCATCTTCCGGCGAACGCGCAATGCGGGTGGGAACCACGGGGATGCCGTAGGCATTCAGCACTGCCAGTGCCTCGTCCTGCATCGCAGTCAGCCGCGTGGCGCGACGCATCCCGGTGACGATAGTGCGCACCGCGGCACGATCGGAGGCGACCGTCAGCACCGTACTCGTCGGCAATTCGCGTGCGGCGGCGCGATTGCGGCGATCCTGCACCAGATGGGCAAAGCCGCGCACCGCCTGTTCGGGTGTCGCGAACACCGCGATCCCTGCCTGCGCGAGCGTCCGGCGATGTGCCGCGCCGGTCGTTTCACCCATCGCGCTTACCAGCAGCGGCAGCTTCATGCGTTCGCGGCAGGCCACCAGTGCATCGATCGCCACCTGGTCATTGTCGCCGGTCGGCACATGAACCACGAGTACGCCACCCGCATCCGACGCCGCCAATGCATGAGCGGCGAGTTGTTCGCCGGCATCGGGCGCGACATGCACGATATCGGACGCGAGTTGCGCGCCATCACGCAGCACCGCGTCAGCCGCCAACTGGCCGGCGCTCACCGCGTTGGTCACGATGCTCAACGTTTCGGCGCGCAATGGCCTGGCTCGCGCGAGCGTCTCCGCCGCGGCCAGCAGATCCTCCAGGCGATTGACATAGAGCACACCGGCGCGGCGAAGCGCTGCCTGAAAGGCACGCTCCGTCGCACCGCTCGCATCGGCGTGCAGCATGCCGGGACACAACGCCACGACAGGCCGCAAACGAGACGCCGCGCGCGCGGCAGATAAGAATGCGCGGCGGCTGCGCAACTGGTTGATCTCGAGCAGGATCGCGCCGGTGCCAGGATCGCGCGAGAGCCAGTCGAGCACCACGCCAAAACCCAGATCGGCACGGTTGCCGATGCCGACGATATGGCTGAAGCCGATACCATTGGGCTGCGCCCAGTCGAGCACCATCCGGCACAGCGCCGACGATTGCGACACCAGCCCCACCCGGCCGGCCGGCGGCGGCAGATGCGCACGTGACGCATTGAGACCGATCGCCGGAACCACGATGCCGAACGAGTTCGGGTCCGAGGATGCGCACGTCACTCTGCCGCGCGAGTTCGGTCACGCCATCGGCGGAACTCTACAACGACGGCGGCGAAGGTCCCCTTGGCAGCGAGCGCCTGCAGTACCGGCAGTGTCGGCTGAACCGCGAACACCGCGAGATCCGGTGGCCGCGCCAGGGCGGCGAGATCGTCGGCTGCGAATACGTCGCCCTTGAACCCGCCACCGAGCAGGCTCGCCATGAGCTGGCCACCCAGTGCGCTGCCGGCACCGATGACCCCGACCGTGTCCGGCCGGAACAGGCAGGCGGGACTGAAGCGGCCCGCTGGCTTGTCGCGCATAAGGTGCATGGCGGTGGCCAGCATAACGCGCCAGGATGCCGCGACGAACAAGGGGAGAAGGGCATGAGCGACCGGTCGCGATGGGATCCGGAGATGATCGCGTATCAGCAGCAGGGTGAGGCCATCGCGGCGAAGTTCCCGCCGGTGAAGCTCGAGCTGCCGCTGGAGCCGCATCGTGCGGTGAACGACGCGATCACCCTGGCGCGCGCCGTGCACGGTCCTGACATGGCGGAGACCACGGAACGCTGGGTGGCCGCGCGCGGGCGCCGTATCTATTGCCGCGTTCACCGGCCGCGCGCCGATCGGCCGCTGCCGGTGATGGTGTATTTCCACGGCGGCGGTTGGGTGTGGGGCTCGGTCGATACGCATGACTGCGCGGCGCGTTCGCTGGCCGCGGGTGGCGACGTGATCACCGTCAGCGTCGATTACGCGTTGTCGCCGGAAGCCAAATTCCCGCAGGCGCTGGAGGAATGCGCGGCAATCGTGCGCCACATCGCGCGCGACGGTGCCGCCTGGGGCATCGATCCAACGCGCATCCTGCTCGGCGGCGATTCCGCTGGCGGCAACCTGGCCTTGGCGACCGCTCTGCTGCTGCGCGACACCGGCGGCCCGAAGCTTGCCGGTATCGTCACCGCGTATCCGGTGTGCGACAGCCGGCTCGACACGCCGAGCTATCAGGAGTTCGCCACCGGCCACGTGCTGACGCGCGACAAGATGGCGTTCTACTGGAACTCCTACGTGCCGCACGAGGCTGACCGCACGCATCCCCTGGCTGCGCCGCTGCGCGCCGACCTGACCGGTCTGCCTCCGGTGCTGGTGCTGCTGGCGGAACTCGATGTGCTGCGCTCCGAGGGCGAGGCCCTGGTGACGCGGCTGCGCGAAGCGGCAGTGCCGGTTGAGGCGGAAACCTACGCGGGTGTGCTGCACGGCTTCTTCCGCGCCACGGATGGCCTCCAGAAGGCACGTGATGCGGTGGCAAAGGCCGGCGCCTGGATCAGGCGCATCGCGGATTAGCCGGATATTAGCCGACCGGCTCTTAGGGTGACGTGTTCCCTCATGGGCCACGCCGATGCGCCATGGCCTGCTCGACGACGCCTCGCTCCAGAGCATGCTTTATCAAGCACTGGACCACTCGGACGACATCGTCCTCATCCTCGAAGAGGTGGGGGACGGGACTGACGACATCGTCGTCGCGTCGGCCAACGACGCTTTTTGCCGTGTCTCCGGCTACCGCCATGAAGAGCTGATCAACCGGCCGTTGGCATCGCTGGCGGCGGCAAATGCCGAACCGGAGTGTGCCGAGCTTGCCCGCGCTGCGCACGAGGGCCGATCGTGGCGCTCCGAAATGCTGCTTGAACGCAAGAGCGGCCCACCGTTCTGGTTCGGCCTGCACCTGATGCCGGCTCGCGGAACCAGACCGCCCTGCTGCGTCGTGCTTGGCCGCGACATCACGGAATCAATGCAGGCACGCCAGCAGCAGACCGCCGTGCAAAGCCTGCTGGCCAAGGTGTTCCAGTGCATCAAGGCGCCGGTCGCCATTGTCTCCGACACTGGTCTGATCCAGATGGCCAATCCGGCACTTGATAAGCTCCTGGGTTATCCGGCCGGCAGTCTCGCTGGCCGGCCGTCAATCGATTGCATCGCACCGGAAGCACAGTCCGCCGTGATTGCCGCGCGTGACCGCCAGATACAGAGCGACGGAGACTATTCGCTCTCGACCAGCCTGGTTCGGGCAGATGGCACCACGGTCCCAGCCGAACTCACCTCCATCGTCGTGCAACGCAAGGACCTACGCCGTTTCCGTATCGTCACCGTCGATACTTCCCAGGTCGCCGCACCCGTCAGGATTCATGTCGCCGGCAAGATCCGCCTGATCGGATTGGACGACGTAAAGGAGGCACTCGGCTCCCGCTGGGCAGCCGTCGCGGCACGCGCCATGGCAAGCGCCGAGCATGTCATTCATCGCCACTGCGGCACACGCGATACATACTCTCGCACGCCGGATGGCGCCTTCCTTATCTGCTTCGCCGATGCGACCGAAGAGGAAGCGGCCTTCCGCGCCGCCGCGGTCGCCCGCGAGATCCGCTCCAGGCTGATCGGCGAAGGCGAGACGGAGGCAACCGCCCATGTCTCGTCGATTGTCGCAATGGTGCATTTGCCGGATGTCCCAGGCCAATCCGCGGACATGCTCGCCGCGGCGATCAACGAACGCCTCAACCATCGGCTTGCCCAGATCGAGGCCCGGGCGCGCGAGACACTGCGTGAGGCGATGAACGTGACCGCCTGCCGCCTGGAACCGGTGCGCAGCGGGCACACCGGGGAGGTTGTCGCCAATTTCGCCAAGCTGCCGAACGATTTGGAGCGGCGGTTTCTCGCGGCCTACTCCACCTTGCCCGCGAACGAGCGGCAGAATTTCGATTTCGACCGGCTCGTACTCGGTATTGCGGCAGACCAGGCAATTGCCGAAATCGGCAGTGGCGCATCCCATCTCGTGCTGGTGAATGTGGATTTCGAAGTGTTCCTCGAACGCCGCCGCACCGAGCGCTACGTCGCGGTCTGCCAAGCGTTGGATGGCCGATTGCGTGAACGGCTCGTTGCGATCCTCTCCGGCATGCCTCGCGGTTTCCCAAAGAGCCGCATACTGGAGTGCGTCATGCGGCTGCGTCCGTTCTGCCACGGCGTCGGCTTTCAGTTGGACGGCATGGACGCTCCGTCCGTCGCGCCTTCGTTGCTAGGCGCTTCCATCGTCGTGCTCCACGACGGTGCACGCGCCGCGCGTGACAGCAGGAAGCTGGCAAAATTGATCGACAGCCTGCATGCCTGCCAGGCACGCGTGATGGTCCGTCACCTGACATCGTGGCAGGATGCGAAACCGCTCGCACGCGCCGGCGTCGATCTGTTTTCGATGCTTTCCGACGAATGGACGCCGCCAACGCCTGATTAGCGCGCCCATCCTGCGCAGGCGAACAACGCCCCCATCAAGTTCTTTTTGCGATGGCTTCTTCCGTGCGACGGACGGGTTGCGCATGGCTTCGCAGGATCGATCACGCCGACATATCAGGCGGCTCGCTCACCCTGACATCGGTCGTATCGTTGGAGTTCAATCCCACAGGTCAGGATATCGTTGCCAACGCGAGCTACACCGGCGAGCTGACGACGATGACCAACACGTCGATCGGACTGGGAGCCTGACCGGCACCGTTGAGCTTGGGCCGCACCTTCTCAATCGAAACCGGATCCTGGACCGCCGATATCGTTTCGATGTTGCTGACCGGCACGGTGCTCGGAAATACCGTGACATCGACCGACGATGGATCGAATCCATCCACTGGCCCCACCGCCATCGATCCTCGGTGGTGATCCGGCGCTCTACCGGATCAGCAGCTTCTTCGACGTCTTCGTCGATCTGACACTCGGTGCACCGACCCCGTCGTACACCTCGCACGGTCCCATCGAATCCGTCGCCGCGCCAGGATCGGCCACACCCACCCCGGAACCGGCTACGTTTGCCGTCCTCACGTTGCCTCTGCTGCTGCTCTCCGTTGTCCAGGGCCGGCGGAGCGGGAGAAATGCGCCGGCGTGGTCAAGGCAGTAAGTGAGATGCAAACGCTCGCGCACACCGGGAGTGCCTTTACTTTCGCGCCGATCAACAGGCCGCTTCTCAAGTAAACTGAAGCATGATCTCCAGCAGCTCATCAAAGGCATCCGCAACGGTGTTATGCCTGACCGGCAGGTTGAAGGTCCGCCACTCTGGCGCCGCCTGAAGGCCTTCGTAAACCGATGTGAAGGGCGTTCCTGGCCACCCGCTCAAATAGATGTAGCCACGTCTTATCTGCCGCGGCGGGTTTTTCAGGCGTAGGCGTTGGAGAAACGAGGCGAGAGGATGCGCCGTCGCCCTGGGATCGAGGCCCGGTGGAGGCGCGACGCTGAAGCCATCACCCGCTGCGCCTTCGAGAAACAGCTTGCGGTACGTATCATTCACGAGCTCGAAACACGATTGACCGTCCTCGGGCACATAGGCGTCAGCATAGATTGCGGCGCTGAGCCGATCGGGCTCGCGATCGATAACTCCGCTGAGGACCATGCCAGCGTAGCTGTGGCCAAGGAGGATGACATCGGACAGCTTCTCCATCCGCAGAAGCTGAACCACGTCCTCGATATGTGTATCGAGATTGACATCCGCGCGGAGCAGGTGCTGTCGCTCTCCGACGCCTGTCAGGGTTGGAGCGAAAGCCAGATGGCCGTGGGCCCGAAGCGCCTCAGCCAGGCTTTGGAAATACCAGCCGCCGTGCCAGCCGCCGGGGACGAGAACGAAAGTGGATATTGCTCCTCTCGGGTAACCTGTCGCGTAGCGACTATACCATTCGGCGCGGAAGCCAATGACTGAAACGCACACTGCGGGAAGCCAGCGCGCGAGCCCCCCTGTCGCGCGTCCGAGCCACCGGCGCTATACCGGCTCCGCCGCATCGAACGCCGAGGGAGAGCCTGCCAATGCCCGACTACCAGAACATCCTCGTGGAAACCCATGGCCGCGTCGGCCTGATCCGCCTGAACCGCCCGCAGGCATTGAACGCTCTGTGCGACGCGCTGATGGATGAGCTTGGCAGGCAGTTGCTGGCGTTCGATGCCGATACAAAAATCGGCGCCGTCGTGATCACCGGCAATGAGAAGGCCTTCGCCGCCGGTGCCGACATCAAGGAGATGAAGGACCGCACGCATCCGGCGGCGTTGCTGGAAGACTTCATCGGCGCGCGTTGGGAGACAGTGCTGAAGGTAAAGAAGCCGGTGATCGCCGCTGTGGCGGGCTTCGCGCTCGGCGGCGGCTGCGAGCTGGCGATGATGTGCGACTTCATCCTCGCCGCCGACACCGCGAAATTCGGCCAGCCGGAAATCAACCTGGGGGTGCTGCCGGGTGCCGGCGGGACGCAGCGGCTGACGCGTGCCGTGGGCAAGTCGAAGGCGATGGACATGATCCTGACCGCGCGCATGATGGACGCCGCCGAAGCCGAGCGGGCCAATCTGGTATCGCGCGTTTTCCCGGCGGATCAGCTGATCGCCGAAGCGTTGAAGATCGCCGATCGCGTGGCGAACCTGTCGCCGGTTGCGGTCGCGTTGGCCAAGCAGTCGGTCAACCGCGCCTTCGAGTCGACACTGGTGGAAGGCGTGCGCCATGAACGGGCGCTGTTCATGTCGCTGTTCGGCACGCACGACCAGCGCGAAGGCATGGCGGCGTTCGCCGAGAAACGTAAACCAGCCTTCCGCCTCGAAGGCTGAAAGGTTGCGCCGCGCCGTGGCAGTGCCATATCCAGCTTGCTGCGCCGCACAACAACTGGAGTCCAGGCATGCCGCTGAGCCCTGCGCCGGAGCGCGAACTGTTGCACTCGCGCGACATCCAGCTGCGCGGCTATAGCCGGGCCGACGGGCTCTACGACATCGAGGCTCAGCTCACGGACACCAAGACCTACGGCTCTGCCAACTTCGACCGCGGCTACATCAACGCCGGGGAGCCGATCCATGGCATGTGGCTGCGTATGACGGTGGACGAGCACCGTCATATCGTCGCCTGCGAGGCGGCCAGTGATCACACCCCCTATGCCATCTGCCCCGCGGCGGCGCCGAATTTCTCACGGCTGGCCGGGCTGCAGATCAAGCCTGGCTTTCTGAAGGAAGCGGCAAAGCGCATCGGTGGCACGGCCGGCTGCACGCACCTGCGTGAATTGCTGCAGCAGATCGCCACCACCGCGTATCAGACGATTGACCCGGCACGGGCGAAGCGCGAGGCGGATGCGGCCGGCGAGGCTGACACGCCCGGCAGCGATCGGTTGGACCAGCGGATCACCGCCAAGATGGGCGGGGCGCCGGCCATCCTGAACACCTGCATCGCCTACGGCACCGACAGCCCGGTGATCCAGCGGCGCTGGCCGCACCTATATACCGGCGCGGAACAGTCCTAGGCGGCGTGCCGGGTGTAGTCGGCCGGCGCGAAGGTTTCGAATCCGCCGTGCTTGGCGGCTTCATGTCCTGTTTCATTCGCCGCCGCGCGGAAGTATTGCAGCACAAAGACCCGCACCGCGCTGGTACGGCCGCCTCGGCGGCCCAGCGACTCGATGTGCTGGACAAGCTTGTTCAGATCCTGCCTTTCGCGACGGCAGATTTCATGCAGGGCGTCCCATAGCTCGGGTTCCAGGCGCATGCTGGTCCGGCCACGTTCCGCAACCACGTTGCGATTGATGAGTCGGCTGCTTGGCACCGTTGCCCCCTGTCTCGATCTTCAACAGTGGACCACACGCAAGCTAAGAAATGGTTGTCACTCAAATCGGCAACGGGCCGGCCTTCAAGTGCTCCATTGAGAACCGGCTGGTGACGTTGCGCAGCGGCACAGCCGCGATCAGGCGGCGATAGAACTCATCATAGGCAGCGATATCCGGCACCACGACGTGCATCAGGTAGTCGACGTCGCCACTCATCCGCCAGGCGTCGACGATTTCCGGCATGTCGGCGACCACGTCGGCAAACCGCTTCAGCCAGTCGCCGGAATGATCGGCGGTCTCCACTTCGACGAAAACCGAGACCGGCAGTCCAACCTTGGTGGGATCGATGGTTGCCACCCGGCCGCGTATGATGCCCGCCTGCTCCATCCGCCGGATCCGCTTCCAGCATGGCGTTGCGGTCAGGCCTACCTGGGCCGCGATGTCGGCCAGCGACAATGAGGCGTCGGAGGCGAGCAGGCGCAGGATTTCCCGGTCGAGCCGATCCAGATCCTTATCCGCGGCCATGCAGCGATTCCCTCTGCTACCCCATTGCAGGTAGGGAAAGTTTCTAATCCCCTCGCCGGAGCGGCGATAGTAAGAAAAATTCTACCACACCGAATGATGCCCTCATCCGCCAGCGGCTGCCGGCATCTCCTCTGGCGTGCGCAGCGTGAGCGAGAGCGCATGCATCCCGCCGGCGAACTCCGCCGCCAGCGCGGCGTGCACGGCGCGCGACCGCGCCACGCGGGCCATGCCGCGAAACGCATCGGCCACGACAAGCACGGAGTAATGCGTCTCGCCGCCGGGCTGCGCGCCGGCATGTCCGGCATGCTGCGCGCTGTCATCCACCACGCGCAGCAGAGATGGCGAAAATGCCTGCCTCAGGACCACCTCAAGCCTTGCAGCCCGGGATTGCGTTTCCGACATGTGACCGATCTCCCAACAATGTCCAAAGCCTGTTGCCAAGCCCCCAGCAAGCTGCCCATAACGGCACCATGAGCCGACGTGCCCCCCGAGCCCGGGCCTACGCACCCGACCCCGCCGCGCCGGGCCGGACCTGCGAGATGCCAGGCTGTGAGGCGTTGGGCGAATATCGTGCCCCCAAGTCGCGGCGGGACCTCAACCATTACTGGTGGTTCTGCCTGGAACATGTGCGGGCCTACAACTCGACCTGGGACTTCTACAAGGGCATGTCGCCCGGCGAGATCGAGGCGCAGCTGCGCGCCGACACTGCATGGCAGCGTCCTTCGTGGCCGCTTGGCCGGCTCGGCCGCACCGCGGCCTGGGACGAGGAGCTGTTGCGCGATCCACTGCACCTGCTGGCCGCCGGACGCATCAAGCGCGGTCCCGCGCAGCCGCAGCGGGATATGCCGCCCGAGTTGCGCGAGCCGCTGGCGACACTTGGCCTGTCCTGGCCGACCACCCTCGACGAGGTGAAAACCCGCTATAAGGAACTGGCAAAGCGCCATCATCCGGACGCCAATGGCGGCGATCGTGCTGCCGAGGAACGACTGAAAATCATCAACCTCGCCTATGCGACGTTGCGCTCGCGCCTGATGCCGGCGCCTGCCGTCGCCGCAGCGGGGTAGCCCATCGCTCTTGCGCCGCAGCAAAGCGCGGTTAGACTTTTCCCCGATCAAACAGGAACCGCCCACCCGATGAACAAGGTTGCCTCCCTGGCCGAGATTCGCCCGACCTCCGCTATCGACCTGCCTGACACCAAGGTGTCCGCGCGCGAGGCCTTCGAGATCGATACCGACATGCAGGTGCCGGCATTTTCGCTGCGTACCGAGCACGTACCGGAAATCGACACGGCGTACAAGTTCGATCGCGAGACAACGCTGGCGATCGTGGCCGGGTTCGCGTTCAACCGGCGCACGATGATCCAGGGCTACCACGGCACTGGCAAGTCGACGCATATCGAGCAGGTGGCGGCGCGGCTCAACTGGCCCTGCATCCGCGTCAACCTCGACAGTCACATCAGCCGTATCGATCTGATCGGCAAGGATGCGATCGTGCTGCGCGACGGCAAGCAGATCACCGAGTTCCGCGAGGGCATTCTGCCGTGGGCTCTGCAGCACGCCTGTGCGCTGGTGTTCGACGAATACGATGCTGGCCGTCCGGACGTGATGTTCGTGATCCAGCGCGTGCTGGAAGTCGAAGGCAAGCTGACGCTGCTCGACCAGAACCGCGTGATCCGGCCGCACCCGTCGTTCCGGCTGTTCTCCACCGCCAATACGGTTGGCCTCGGCGACACGACCGGTCTGTATCATGGCACGCAGCAGATCAACCAAGGCCAGATGGACCGCTGGAACATCGTCGCCACGTTGAACTACCTGCCGCACGCGATGGAGACGTCGATCGTGATCGCCAAGCTTGGCGCCGATCCAAAGGATGCGGCGATGAAGAAGCGCATCGAGTCGATGGTGGCATTGGCCGATCTGACGCGTGCCGGCTTTATCAACGGCGACATCTCGACGGTGATGAGCCCGCGTACCGTGATCACCTGGGCGGAGAATGCGCGCATCTTCGGCGATGTCGGCTTCGCGTTCCGCGTCACGTTCCTGAACAAGTGCGACGAAGCGGAGCGTTCGACGGTGGGCGAATACTACCAGCGCTGCTTCAACGAAGAGATCCCAACCGGCGGGTTCACCACACGGAAGTTCAACTGATCTCAATCCCCTCTCCCGCACCTTGCGCGGGGGAGGTCAGGGAGGGGGTGCAGCCCGTCGCTGACACGCTTCTTGGATCATCGCGATGACCCCGTCTGCATTGGCCACAGTCTCACTGTTCCAGAACCGCAGCACTATCCAGCCACGTTGCTCGAGCAAGCTGTCTCGCACGGCGTCCTTCCCCGGTTCGCCATGCGGTCAGCCATCTGCCTCGACCGCGATCTTGAGCGCGGGATACGGGCAGCACCCCCTCCCATCCTCCCCCGCGCGCGGCGCGGGAGCGGGGATTATTGCGGCGCCTCGTTGCCAAACGATTGACGGACCAGCGATCCAATGAGCGGCACCAGCAAAGACAACACCCGGGCTGAAGATTTCAAGCGCGCGACCGCGGGCGTGCTGCGCGCGATCGCGGAAGTGCCCGACGTGCAGGTGGCATTCCAGCCCGGTCCGTCCGGCCTCGCCGGCAAGCGCGCGCGACTGCCGTTGCCGACACGCGCATTGCCACCGCAGGAAATGGCCCGTCTGCGCGGCGCATCGGATGCCATCGCGCTGAAGCTGCGCCATCACAACGACGCCGTGCACGCCTCCCGTATGCCGACACGGCGAGAGGCGAAGGACGTTTACGACGCGCTGGAACAGGTCCGGGTGGAAGTCGTTGGCTCGCGTCACATGGCGGGCGTCGCGGCAAACCTGCAATCGAAACTGGCTGAGGAATGCGAGTCCGAAGGCTACGACCGCATGACCCGCAAGGACCAATTGCCGGTACAGGCGGCGCTGTCTCTGCTGGCACGCGAACAGATGTCGGGCGAGAAGAGCCCGCCGGCGGCACAGAAGATCCTGGACATGTGGCGTGATACGCTGGGCGACACAGCGGAAGCCGCATTGTCCGAGATGAACAACACGCAGGATGACCAGACGGCCTATGCACGAGCGGCGCGCAGGCTCCTGGCAGCGCTGGATCTCGCGGAAGCCGAAAGCGACGCAGATCCCGAGGACAACCAGGACGAAGGTGAGGAAGGCGGCGAGCAGTCGGGGCAGCAGGACGAACAGCAGGACGGTTCGGGCGACAGCGAAGCTGATCAGGACAGCATGCTGGGCGCCAATCCCGAGGAGATGGAAGGCGACGCGGCCGACGACGAAGGCACCGAGTCCGACGAGGAAGCGGCCGTCGCCGAGGGCGACGATCGGCCGGGCGGCCCGCAGCCGCGGCGCGAGCGGCCGAATCCGGACAACGAGGCGATTTATCGTGCCTACACGCGTCTATACGACGAGGAAATCGAAGCGGAAGAGCTGTGCGATCCGGATGAGTTGACGCGGCTGCGCCAGCAACTGGACCAGCAGTTGCAGCATCTGCAGGGCGTCATCTCCAAGCTGGCCAACCGCCTGCAGCGCCGGCTGCTGGCACAGCAGACGCGTGCCTGGGAATTCGATCTGGACGAAGGGTTGCTGGACGCCGGGCGGCTGTCGCGCGTTGTGGTGAACCCAATGCAGGCGCTGTCGTACAAGCGCGAGTTGGATACCGAGTTCCGCGATACCTGCGTCACACTGCTGATCGACAATTCCGGCTCGATGCGCGGGCGGCCAATCACCGTGGCGGCGATGTGCGGCGATATCCTGGCGCGCACGTTGGAACGCTGTGCGGTGAAGGTCGAAGTGCTCGGCTTCACCACGCGCGCATGGAAGGGCGGGCAGAGCCGCGAGAAATGGGTGCAGGAAGGCAAGCCGCGCAACCCCGGCCGCCTCAACGACCTGCGCCACATAATCTACAAGGCTGCGGATTCACCCTGGCGGCGTGCGCGCAAGAATCTTGGCCTGATGCTGCGCGAGGGCCTGCTGAAGGAGAACATCGACGGCGAGGCGCTGCTCTGGGCGTATCGCCGTCTGCTGGTGCGCCCCGAACATCGCCGCATCCTGATGGTGATCAGTGATGGTGCGCCGGTCGATGATTCGACGTTGTCGGTAAATCCTGGAAACTACCTGGAGAAGCACCTGCGCGAGGTGATCCGCGACATCGAGAACCGCGACGTGGTGGAGCTGATCGCTATCGGCATCGGCCACGACGTCACGCGCTACTACCGCCGCGCGGTCACCATCGTGGATGCCGAGGAACTCGGCGGCACGATGATGAAGAAACTCACCGAGCTATTCGACGAGGACATGGAAGCGGCCTGGGCGCGGGCGGCAGGGGAACGCGCGGCGATCGTGGTGTAGCGACGGCTCCCTGATCACTGCACTGAAGGAACCCGCCCCGCACCACCCGGGCAACCAGAATTCTGGCCCATGCCAACCGAACTGGCAGCGATCGGCTTGAATTCCTTGGACAATGTGAAGCGGAGTTCCTCAACCACGGCGCCGGGCTTCTGGCCCCCGCTTGCCCGGGGCTGCGCGCACGATACCACCATGGATGCGGCCAGCGCCTGATCTTTGTCCGCGACGCCGTCGATGAGCTGCCGCACGTTGAGCTGACCGCCCAGCATCGCCTTGTCTCTCATGACGCCGGCGACGACATCGTTCATGTGCTTCGCGAGACTGACAGCCGTCGAGAAATACTCATCCGGCGACAGACCGGAACACGTGCCATGCTTGTCCCATTCATGTTGTTCAAGGTCGGTCCCACCCGGCATGTAACGCGCCAGGTCTGTCTGCACCGGGTTGGATAATTGCAGCGGGACGTGAGCGCAGCTGGATGGTTGTTTGTTCACACTGACACGCGCGCGGTTCGGCCACAGGCCGTGGATGGTCAATGGCGTCTGTTCGAATTTCGCTTCGGTCAGTTGCTGACATTCGTCCTTCGACCGGTTTGCCGGTGAGAGCGAACAGAAACTCGGCGCGAAGCTCAGCGTCAGCAGGTAGAACTCGAAGTCACCCGGCTTGCTGTGCGTGGCCTGAGAATGTTTCGCCTGGCTGGCGGGAACGATCGACAGCAGGCAGAGCAGTGCTGTCATCGCGACGTGGCTTGTCTGCTTCCGGCTCATTCGTATCCCCCTTATGGTCGCGACTAATCGAGCAGCCACGGCGCGGCACTCGCCTGGGCGATCTGCCGCACCTGCTGCAGCAGCCCCGGCCCTACCGGAATCCCCTCGGCCATGCGCTTCTCCGCGTTCTTCCACTGCGGATCACCGGCAACCATAACCGGCTGTGCCGGATCAACCGGCGTGGTGGCGCGCAGATCGTTGCTGAAGCGCGCGACGTCGCTTTTGAAGTCATCCTCATCGCGGAACAGCGTCGGGTTGATCGCCATGAAGAAGTGGCCGATGTCCATGCCCTGCGGCTTCTTGGTGTGTTCCGGATCGGTGATCAGCGTGGCACCCGACAGGCACGACGACAGGATGTTCACCATCGCCGCCAGACCGTAGCCCTTGTAGCTGGAGTTCTCCGGCGAACCGCCGAGCGATGTCAGGAAGCCGCCCTTCTCGCGTGCCACCAGCGGATCGTTGCTGGGCCGTCCCTCGCTGTCCAGCACCCAGCCATCCGGTGTCGGCAATCCCTCGTTCGCCTTGTTGCGGATGCGCCCGGCCGCCACCGTCGTCGTCGCCATGTCCAGCAGGAACGGTCTATCGTCGCCACTCGGTGCGGCGAACGACCACGGATCGGTGCCCAGCTTGGCTTGCTTACCGAATGTCGGCGCCACCTGGATGCCGGATGCCGACGTGCAGGCCATGCCGATCAGTCCCTGCTTCGCCGCCATCAGCGTGTAGTAGCCGGTGGCACCGAAATGCGCCGAGTTGCGCACGGTGGTGATCGCCATGCCGGATGCCTTCGCCTTGTCGATCGCCACCTGCATGGCGAAATGCGCCGGCACATGCCCCAACCCGCCGCCACCATCGACCAGCGCCGATATCGGCGTCTCCTTCACGATGCGCGGCCGCGCATCCATCTTGGCGCGGCCATTGCGCCGCATCCTGTCGTAACCGGGCAGCATCGACATGCCATGGCTGTCCACGCCGTGCAGATCGGCCCAGGACAGGATGTCAGCGGTTGGTTCGGCGTTCTCTTCCGGCATGCCCCAGGCCAGCAGGATGGCTTTGATCTGCGCGCGATGCGTGGCGTAAGGGGCAGGCATGTGGGTCTCCTTGCGGGGGGCGCGCAGCCTTGCGCGGTCACGCCGTTCCGGCAAGTGTCGCGCGGTGATACCGGCAACGGAGACCCATATGGATGGCACGGACCTGCTGCGCGCCCGCTTCGGCATCGACCTGCCGCATGTCGATGTGCCGCCGGCGATCGCGCCGCTGATCGATCGCCGCGTCACGCGCCGCTACAAGGATGAACCGGTGCCGGACTCGCTGCTCGACGCGCTGCTCGCGGCCGCGCAATCGGCGCCGACAAAATCCGATCTCCAGCAATACTCCGTCGTGGTGATGCGCGATCCCGCGCGCATCAAACAGATCGCCGACTGGATCGGCACGATGGACTGGATCGCGACGGCACCGGTGTTCCTGGTGTGGTGCGGCGACATGCGGCGCAACCAGCGCCTGTGCGAGCAGCACGACATGCCGCACGCCAACAACAATCTCGACACCTTCCTCAACACCGCGGTCGATTGCTCGCTGGCGATGGCCAACTTCATCGCGGCGGCGGAAGCGGCGGGCCTTGGCACCTGCCCGATCAGCTATGTGCGCAGCCACATCGAGCGCGTGACGCCGCTGTTGTCGCTGCCGCCCGGCGTTTATCCTGTATCCGGCCTGACGCTCGGTTGGCCGGTGTTCCGCCGGCCGGTGTCGATGCGCCTTCCACCTTCTGTCGTGGTGCATCGCGAGCGCTATGACGACACGCGGCAGGACGCCGAAATCCGCGCCTATGACGAACGGCGCAATGCTCGCGATCCGGTGGCGGCTGGCGCGCTGAAGAACAACGACGTGTACCAGCCACGCGAAGGCGTCGGCTGGAGCGAGAACGTCGCACGCCAATTGTCGGTGCCGGAGCGTTTCGGCTTTGCCGCCTACCTCAAGACGCGAGGATTCGAGCTTGCCTGAAGATCACGTCCGTCATCCGCTGATCGACCAGCAGTCGCCTCCGCGCCCGCGCGCGGTACGACCGCGCCACGCCGCAAGCCTGATCGTGTATCGCCTCAGCGGTGACGATGTGGCGATGCTGATGGGCATGCGCGGCGCGAAGCATCGGTTCATGCCGAACCGGCTGGTGTTTCCCGGCGGCGCGGTCGATCGCGCTGATCTCAGCGCACGTGCCGCGGCGCCGCTGCTGCCGCAGACCGAGCACCTGTTGCGCAAGAACGCCAACGAACGTTTGGCGCATGGGCTTGGCATCGCCGCGGCGCGCGAATTGCACGAGGAGACCGGCCTGTCGCTTGGCGCGCCACCGCGTCTTGACGTGCTGCACCTGCTGGCGCGCGCGGTGACGCCACCGCCCAGCCCGATCAGATTCAATGCGCGGTTCTTCGCGGTGGATGCGGCGCATGTCATGGGCACGCTCGGCGGCGACGGCGAACTGGAGGGCTTGCGCTACTATGCGATGCAGGAGGCGCTGGCGCTCGATCTGGCCATGCCGACGCGTCGTGTGCTGGAGAGGCTAAGGCTTTGGCTGGCGATGAATGAATACGAGCGTGCGGCGCGGACTCATGTGCCGGTCATGCTGCGCGATCAGGGCTGGCGCATGGAATGACCGCCAGCCGCGCGACGAAATGCAGATTGCGCTCGAATACCAGCGACGCCGGCGGTACAGTACAGGCCGAGGCTTTCATTCCAGTCGTCCACCGTCAGCCGCAATTCCCGGAAGGCATCTGTCCACTCGGCGCGGCGCCAGTAGTTGTACGGCAGCGCGACGTTGTGGTGCGCGTTGCCGACCCAGTCCATGAAACGCAGCGTGGTGTGCGCGAGCAGCCCCTCGCGCGTGTGGTCCTTCAACACGATCGCGGATCGGGCCACGCGGCACGCCTCACGCAACAAGACCAGCGGATCGAGCGTATGGTGCAACACGTCGACGAACATCACCACGTCGAAGGCGCCATCATCGAACGGCAGATGCTGGCCGTCGAACTGGCGCACCGGGATCCGTGCTTCCGGGCGCAGCAGCACATCCACACCAGTGATCGCCAGTCGCGGACGCCGCTGCAGCAGCAGGGTATCGATCGTGCCGTCGCCACAGCCGACATCCAGCACGGTCAAAGCGTCCGCGGGGATCGCGCGATCCAGCGCCTCGGCCAGCGCCTTGGTGCGGCGTGAAAATACCAGACGTTCATGCAGGAAACCGACGGCGGCGATGCCGCCACGGCCGCGCGCCGGAGCCTGCCGCTGGGAGGTATCGCTATCGCTGATCACCGGGTCCGTGGTCACCACCTGCCCCAACTACCGCCTCACCTCAAACGGCAGCTTATACCGAAGAATTGCCTGCACAGCGGCTTCAATAACTGGCCAAGGTGTACACGCAGGCTCGGCGCGCCGCCAGCAGCCGCAACACCGCGCCCACGACCCACCAGATCGCCAGCGTCCCAAGGATCGCGGCGTATCCGTCGATGGCGTAGTGCCAGCCCAGATGTACCGTTGCGACCAGCACCAGCACAACGTTGAGCGTCAGGACGCCGCCGAGGATGCGATTGGTGCGCCAGCCGAGCAGCGCGAACAACGTCGCACCGGCGACATGCAGACTTGGCATCGCCGAAATGCCGGAACCCATGCCAGCGGCGTCGGTCAGGTAGCGATGCCATAATACATCCTGCAGACCGACCGATATGTTGACCGGACTGCCCAGGCTGACGTCATGCAGATACTGCATCAGCGGTGCATAGGGATCCGGCCCCAGCACCATGCGGCCGTAAAAGCACGGACCACCGGACGCCAGCAAAGTGGCGGCGAGGTTGCCCAGCAGGGCAAAGCACAGCATGTAACTGATGAAATACTGCATGCGGAGCTGCCGGTCGCGCAGCGCGAATGCCTGCCAGAACCACAGTCCGGCGAGGCCGAAGAACCAGAAGCAGTAGATGATGTTGGCGGCAGCGGTCATCGCCGGGTAGCCGAACAGCGGCTGCAGGATGCGCCAGGGCGCCACACCGAAATGCAACGCCGAATCCCAACCTGCCAGGGTGGCGTCCCAATCGTACGGGTGGATATCGGGAATCAGGGTCTTCAGCAGCGTGCACGACGAGCTGAACAGTGGCAGCACCACGATGACCGGCAGTGCATGCAGCAGCCGTTCGCGGGTCAGCCAGTTGCCGCACAGGTCATCGATGATGGCGCGGGTCAAATGGCGCGGGCGCACCACCAGCATGAGATAAGAGGCACGCGCTATCAGGAAGCCGCCGCACAATATCGGCGTGGCAATGGCAAATGTCCGCTCGTAGCCGAGCAATGAAAGATTACCCGGCTTGCCCAGCAAGACGGCGACGCCATAGGCGATGATGACGTACGCCTCGACCGGCGCGATCAGCCAGATGTGCGCCCGCAGCGATTGCAGCAGGTCATCCGCCAGCGCGCCGCTCCGGCGAAGCGCAAGAGCTGTGGACGCGCTCACACCACACCCATTGTTACCGACACCTCCTCAGGCCCGAGCGTCGTTGCGCTCCGCGGTCAGGCCTATGGCGCAACGGATTTCAGACGCGTTTCAAATTCCGCGAGCGCCGGACCGTTGTCGTCACCGTGAACCGGTCAGGCGGCGCGCCACAACTCGCCGTCGCGCATCACTTTGCCCTCGGTTTCCAACTTCAGCAGGTGCGCCAGCACATTGCGTTCGGCAGCACGGCGGAGGCGTGGATGTACTTGTGAATACAGCGTGTTCATCAGAGCAAACGTCCCGGCGGCTCCCTTGCCCAGCGCTCGCTGGATCGCCTGCTCGCGCATCATCCGATGGGTCAGCATCTCCCTTACCAGAGCGCGCGGTTCCGGCAGAGCCGGACCATGGCCCGGCAAATACACGTCGTCGGTCCGGTCGAGCAGCAGGCGCAGGCTGGCGAAGTAGGCGGCCATGTCACCGCCCGGCGGGCTCACCACACTGGTGGACCACGACATGACGTGATCAGCGCTGAACAACACAGCCGTGCCATCGGATGCAGGCAGCGCGAAGCAGAGATGGTCGGAGGCGTGGCCCGGTGTGTGGATCGCCTGCATGCCGGCGATGCTGTCACCGTTCCCGAGTTTGATGTCGGCTGCGAATGATTCACTGCCGCTGTCGCGAAAGCCGACAGTCGGCGCGCCGGTTGCGGCTTGCAGCGCCGGCGCGGCGCCGACGTGGTCGTGGTGCGTATGGCTGATCAGGATCAGTGCAACTTTCCCGTCCGTCGCGCGCACGATGGCCTCGACGTGTTCAGGATGCTCCTCGGGACCAGGATCCAGCACCACTTTGCCGTCCGGCGTATCGAGCAGATACGTATTGGTGCCGTGATACGTCATCGGTCCCGGATTGGCGGCAACAATCCGCGTGATGCCGGGCATCACCGGCACGACTGTGCCGCGTTCAGGCTCCGGTTCGGTCAGAAAGGGCATTGCGACCTCGTGCTGGTTGACAGCCATAGTGACAGCACTCATCTGCCCGCGCCAAGCGCGTGGCAAAGGCCTTGAACAAGACCACCTGCCCTGCGAAAAGCCGCCCATACACGGGGGGCTTGAGTTGAAGACGCCGAAGACACTCACCGAGGGCCAGCGTGCCTACGAGGCGAAGCGCGCCGCGAAGGCAGGCATGTCGCTGGACAAATGGCTCCACAGCAAGCAGCGCCAACAGGAAGCGGAAACCCGCGCCAAGGAGAAAGCGGTCGAAACCGCAAAGCCTCCGAAAAAGCCGGGATTGTTCTCGCGCCTGTTGGAGCGGGCACACAAGCCGCTGTAGCCGATGATTGCGGCACACGCGGATTGGAGTGTCGATCCGCGCAAGCGCTGGGTCGCAGTGGCGCATCGCGAGGGTAGTAGGTGGCGACTGACCGCGCCGGAGCCAGTCGGCGACGTGACCACGTTCCTGCGGCGCCTGCGTGCGTTAGCGGACGGTGCCCCGGTTGCACTGGGAGTCGATCTCCCGCTTGGGCTGCCACGCGCCTATGCAGCACAACGCAACGAGCGGGATTTTCCGCATTTCCTGGCGACGATGGCGACACGGCCCGAGTTCTTCCAGGTCTGCGCGGCGCTTTCCGAGGTGGGTCCGCATCGGCCGTTCTATCCGGCCCGCGGGCTGCGCGGCATGACGCGGGCGGCGCATGCGGCGGCGCTGGGGTTCGCTGACGCGGCCGGCCTGTCCCGGTCCTGCGACCGGGCGACCATGGAACGTCCGGCGGGCGCACCGTTATTCTGGACGCTGGGTGCAAACCAGTCCGGCAAGGCCGCCATTGCTGCCTGGCGGGATATGCTGCTGCCGGCCCTGGCGCGTGGCGACGATGTCCGCCTCTGGCCGTTTGCCGGAGCGTTCCGTGACCTGCTTGCCCCCGGTGCAGTCACGCTGGCCGAGACCTATCCGGCCGAGGCGCTGCGTCACCTGGGCATCGTGCTGCGGGGCAGCAAGCGCCGCCAGGCGGACCGGGCGGCGGTAGGCGAGAGGCTGCGCGGCGCCATGGCCGATCTGGCGGCAGCGCCCGATCCCGGGATGCAGCAAGCGATGTTGGCTGGCTTCGGCCGTGACGCTGCCGGCGAAGACCGCTTCGACTGTGTGCTCGGCGTCCTCTGCGTGCTCAATGTCGTGGCTGGCAATCGGCCCGACACCGCGCCGCCCGATCCATGGATCCAGCACTGGGAAGGCTGGGTCCTGGGGCAGACAGCGCTGCCGCGCGTGCCCTTCCCGCAAAAAGAATGGCGCGCCCAGGGAGACGCGCCAAAGGTAGTATTCGGTAACACGGACATCTCTATCTCATCTGGTATAATTTGACAACCCGCAAGAATGAATGACGACTGAAACGATCCATAGTGGCTGGAAGGGCCTGCGGACAGACCGGATGCCGGTGTTCCTTGGCTATGACCAGACAGAACGTCTCGTTGCCGCGCTGCTCGACCAGGCCGCGCAGTGGCGGCCGGAATCAGTGGTGGGCATCGCCCGCGGCGGCCTGGTGCCCGCGACCATGGCGGCCGGCATCCTGGCCCTGCCGCTGGCGATGGTCGGCTTCGACCGTGCGTCCGGTGCCACGCAATGGATCGGATCGCCGCTGCCCGCGGGACGAGTGCTGCTGGTGGACGACGGATGCAGCACCGGTCAGACCATGGCCGCGGTACGCGCGAGCCTGCTGCGCGATGGCCATGAGTGCCTGACGCTTGCCGTCGTGCACGACCCGGACGTGACCGGCTACGTCCCCGATCTGTCGCATCCGATGCGCATGCTGTGGCGCTTCCCGTGGGAGCGCGGCGAGGCGACGCCGGCAGGCCGGGCGCTGCGTGCCACTGGTGCCGGACCTGACCGCACGACGGAACTGCCGTTCTATGGGCTGGACATGGATGGCGTGTTCCTGCCCGACGTACCCGACGCGGCGTACCGAGCCGACATCGCCGATGCGGTGATGCGGCGCCACGGACTGGAACCGCTCGCCAGTCTGCCCTTCTTCGCACCGGAGCGCGCCGTGGTCATCACCGGGCGCCCCGATTCAGATCGGGAACGGACGCTTGCCTGGCTGCAGCGCTGGGGGCACGGCACACTGCCATTGGAATGCCGTCCCACCGATGTGCCGCATACCCCGGATGCAGTCGCCCGCTACAAGGCCGAGGCGGCGACACGCTGGGGCTGCACGCACTTTGTGGAAAGCGACGCCGAACAGGCGCTTCGCATCGCCGCGCACGCGCCGCATCTGGTGGTGAGTTGGTGGTGCCACGATGAGGCACGCGCCTGGCTCATCGGTGTGGCGGCACAGCCGATCAGCGAGGCCGCAGTACAAACACCACAAGATTGAGCCCCTGAGCGCAGCCTTGGGTTTCGTTGCAGGAGTGTTGCCGTTGCGATAGCCTGATGCATCAGGCGGGGATCCGATCCATGGCAATCGAGATGATGGCAATCGGCGATTCGCTGTACAACGGCGTACGCTCGCTCACCATTGATGCCGACCTGGCGGCGCACTCGGTACCTGCGCAGGTCGCCAATGCATTTCGCTGGCCGTTCATCTCGCCAGATTATCCACGCGTGATGCTTGCCGATGTTGAGAAGATCTTCTGCGACCCGCTGTCAGGCACGCTGAACCTGATCAAGAACGCCGCAGCCAATGCGCACGCCTGGCTTGCCTCGGCGACATGGTCGAACGATGCAATGTTCCACAACCTCAGCATCGCGCAGCAAGTCGTCAGTGACATCGCGACTGCAAATTACAGTCAATCACTGGCCACCGCGGAGCAGCTCGCGGCTCTTGGCGCTTCACTGCCGCTAGGCAAGCTGCCCGTGCTGTATCAGGCTCTCAACACGTGCTTCGTACTGAATCCGCAGCGCACCGCCGGCGACACGCGAAGCGCGATCGATATCCTGGCGGAAGCGAAGCCGAAGCGGCTGTTGATCAATATCGGCATCAACGATGGACTATGGGCGCTGCTGCTGATGGGTGACCCGACAGACTTCAAGGAGCGGATCGACCCGACAGCCGCGATGCTGAGACTGGCCGGCGAACTACAAGCGAAGTGCCGGGACATCGAACACTTCTACATCAACCTCTTTCCCAAGCCGAGCGCGATCGCGAACCTGATGCCGCGCACCGACATGGAGGTGCCGAGCAACGGCTATTTCAACCTGTATCTCGGACGGCTGGTCCAGGCGGGTGGCATTCCACGCAACACGATGAAGGAGATCGACACCTGGGTGAACGTTGAGCTCAATCCAGCTATCCGCCGCGCCTTCGCCGCGCTGGGCCAACGCGCGCACTTCGTCGATCTGTATGCGATGAACGCCGCGTACGACCGCAAGAATGGCATCGCCACCAGATCGGTCATCGTCAACAGCGGAATGACACAGATCCTGCTCGACAACCTGCCCTTGGAGGTCACACCGTTCGGCGGACGCCGCGATGGTGGCCTGTTCGGACTGGATAATCTGCACCCGACGATCGTCGGCTACCGGCTGATCGCCCAGGCTGTGTGCGATGTGATCGCGGCGACCGAGAGTCTCGCACCGACGGTCATCAACCTGCAGTCCTGCTACGCCGCCGACTCGCTGCTGCACAATCTGCCGCCGCAGATCGGGCTCGCCGATTTCGTGCTGAGCTTCATTGGCGCGTTCATTCGGGGTGATCCTCTCGCTGCCACGGCGTGAGATCGGGCGCGGAGCGCCGCGCTTTCCGATTGACCGTGATCCGGCCTAGCATGGTCTGAACAGACGTCGCGGAGGACAGTACGGATGATCATTGAAATGCGCACCTACACGGTGCGGCCCGGCAGCATCGCCGAGGTGGTGAAGCGCTTTGGTGACGCCCTGCCGAACCGGCAGAAATACGGCGACCAGCTCGTCGCCGTGTGGCAGTCCGAAGTCGGGCAGCTCAATCAGTTCATCCATGTCTGGGCTTATGACAGTTTCGAGCAGCGCACTTCGGTGCGTGATGCAGCGATGAAGGATCCTGGCTGGCCACCGAAGAACAGCGAATTCCTGGTCGAAATGCAAAACGGGATCTTCCATCCGGCGCCGTTTTCGCCACCGCTTACGCCGCGTCAGGTTGGACCGCTGTTCGAGATCCGCCAGTACACGCTGATACCTGGCGCCATTCCGGGCCTGATCGAGCGTTGGTCGGAGAAGATCGAAGGCCGCCAGAAGTTCTCGCCGTTGATCGCGGGGATGTATTCGGAGCACGGTGCGCTGAACAAGTGGGTGCACATCTGGGCCTATAAGGATGCCAATGAACGCGCATCGGTGCGTGCCGCGGCGGCGGCAACCGGCCAGTGGCCGGCGCGCAATCCGCCCGGGGTGGTGGTGAAGCAGGAGAATGCGTTCGTGATGCCGGCGCCGTATTCGCCGATCCGCTGATTATCGCGTCAGTACCGGCGAGAGGCGAACCTCCTCGCCCTCGCCGGACATGATCATGACGCTCTGTGCTGACTCGGCCGCTTTCAGGAAATTGCCGAGCCCGGTGCAGAAGTAGCTGTTGCAAACGTCGGAGCGCAGCGCCCGATCGAGCGTGCAGCCCTCTGCCGCGTGGAACACGCACGAGCCTTCGTGGCCGATGGCGGGAACGCGATCGAGATAAAGCCGCAGCACGGCGCGCGCATCGAGATCGGGATGCGCACGCCGCACGCGCGCCATCACGCGTTCGTCGAGATACGCATGCTCGCCGCCGCCCTTGCAACAATAACCACGGCACAACACGCATGCGGCGCGTGCCACATCGCCGGCAAAGCCATCTGGTTCCGGACGGTTCGGTGACGCCGAGCCGACCGGATCCTTCATCGTCCGCAAGCCGCGCAGCGATGCGATGAGGTGTTTGCGCAGGCGGCGAGCGCGTTCGGACGAAGTGGGACCGAGCGGCTTCCGGTTGAGCGGCACCGTCACCATCTGGTGCGCGCCCGCTTCGTCGCCGCCGGTCACCGTGGTGAAGTGTTGCGCCGCCATCTGGTCTTTGGCCCTGGCGGCGAAGGTGCCATCCTGGTGGTCAACCGGCAAGGACGCGTGACGTGGCGATCCCGATCATCCTGGACTGTGATCCGGGCACCGACGATGCGTTCGCGCTGCTGCTGGCGCTGGCATCGCCGGAGCTCGATCTGCTGGCGGTGACGGTGGCCGGCGGCAATGTCGGACTTGAGCGGACGTTGCCGAACGCCTGCGCACTGCTCGCCTTGGCAGGATCGAAGGTGCCGGTTTACGGCGGTGCCGATCGGCCGCTGCTCGGCGCATTCGTCAATGAGACGCGCGTGCATGGCGCCGATGGGTTGGGTGGCGTTGCACTGCCTGCGGGCAATGCAGTCCAGCCGGGCGTCGCGGCCGACGCCATCCGGAGCGTCGTGCGAGGCAATAGCCGGCCGGTCACGTTGGTTGGTATCGCACCGGCAACCAACATCGCGCTTGCGCTGATGACCGAACCGGCACTGGCCGCCAACATCGAACGCATCGTGTTGATGACCGGTGCGTGGGGCGAAGGCAACGCGACGTCGTCGGCCGAATTCAATGCGCTGAACGATCCGGAGGCGCTGGCGGTGATAATGGCCTGTGGGCGGCCCGTGGTGCTGGCGACGCTGGAACTGACGGCGCAGGCGTTGTGCACGCCCGCACGTCTCGCAGCGCTGCGCGCGGCGGGTTCAGGCGCGTGTCTGAGGACTGTATGCGATATCCAGGCGACGGTACCGCTGGGTCCGCGTTTCGCCGGCAGCGGTGCGGCCTTGCATGATCCCTGCGCGGTCGCATGGCTGATCAAGCCGGAGTTGTTCACATCGCGCGACTGCGCGGCCAGTGTCGATCTGGGACCTGGTCCCGGCCGCGGACGCACGGTGATCGACCGATGGCGCCGCAGCAGCGCACCTGCCAATGTCACGCTGCTGGAAACACTGGATGCGGCGGGATTTTTCACGCTGCTCGGCGAGCGGTTGGCACTGCTTGGATGATGGAGACCTGAATGGACCCGAACGCCCTGCCTTTCGACGCCGACGTCATGCTGGACGGCCTGCGCGCGTGGATCGAATGCGAAAGCCCGACCTTCGATGCCGCCTCGGTGAACCGCATGATGGACCTGGCGTCGCGCGAGTTGGTGATCGCCGGTGCGCGCGTTGAGCGCGTTGGCGGCCGCATGGGGTTCGGTGATTGCGTACGCGCCACGTTCCCGCACGCCAACCCGAGCATGCCCGGCATCCTGGTGATGGGACACCTCGATACGGTGCACCCCATCGGCACGCTGGCGAAGCTGCCGTTCCGGCGCGAAGGCGCGCGTGCCTGGGGACCAGGCATCCAGGACATGAAGGGCGGCAACTACATGGCGCTGGAAGCGATCCGCCAATTGGCACGTGCCCATGTGTCCACGAATTTGCCGATCACGGTGCTGCTGACCAGCGATGAGGAAGTCGGCAGCCCGTCGACGCGCGACCTGATCGAAGCCGAAGCATCGCGCCACAAATACGTGCTGGTGCCGGAACCGGCACGCGCGGATGGCGGCGTGGTCACCGGCCGCTATGCGATCGCGCGCTTCAACCTGGAAGCCACCGGCAGGCCCAGCCACGCCGGTTCGCGTCCGGGCGAAGGTCGCTCGGCAATCCGCGAAATGGCACGCAAGCTCATCGAGATCGAGGACATGACAAGCGAGGACTGCACGTTCTCCGTCGGAGTCGTTCATGGCGGGCAATGGGTCAACTGCGTGTCCACCACCTGCGCCGGCGAGGCACTCTCGATGGCCAAGCGGCAAGATGACCTGGATCGCGGTGTCGCCGCCATGCTGGCGTTGCGCGCATCGTCGAACGACGTGCAATTCAAGGTAACGCGCGGCGTCACACGCCCGGTGTGGGAGCCGGGCAGCAAGGTGATGGCACTGTACGAAACGGCACGCGGTATCGCACGCGACCTCGGCTACGACATCACCTCGCAAAGTTCCGGCGGTGGATCTGACGGCAACTTCACTGGCGCCATGGGCATCGCGACGCTCGATGGACTGGGCGTGCAAGGCGCCGGGGCGCATACGCTGGACGAACACATCGTGGTGGAAAGCCTGGCGTACCGCGGCAAGCTGATGGCCGGTCTGCTCGCGATACTCGCCTGAACATGCTGAGCCTGTGCTGGCGCATCATCCGCAGCCGGCCGCGGCTGTTCATCGGCCTGTTGTGCGCGCTAGGCACAGTCCCACTGCTGCCGGGAACGATCCATGGGGTCACACGCTCGGTATTTGCCTGGGATGTCGGTGTCAGCGTTTATCTGGTGCTGTCGGGCATATTGTTCGTCACTGAGCCACTTGATCGCATTGCAGCCAACGCTGAAGCGCAGGAGGAGGGCGAATGGACGATATTTGCCATCACTCTTGCCGCAACGACGTTCAGCCTGGCAGCGGTGATCAGCGAGTTCGCCAATATCTCCAAGGATGCACCGGCGCTGCAACGCAACCTGCACGTGCTCCTGGTCGCGGTGACGCTGTTTGTTTCCTGGTTGATGACGCAGACGACGTTCGCGTTCCGCTATGCGCACGAGTACTATGAGTTGCGCGACGACACCGGCGGTCACTGCGAGGGGCTGGACTTTCCCGGCGAACGCCATCCGGATTATCTGGATTTTCTTTATTTCTCCCTCGTCCTCGGCATGACCTTCCAGGTGTCCGACGTGCAGATAACGGCACGCAAGTTCCGCCGCATGGCGGCCGCTCATGGGCTGCTGAGCTTCCTGTTCAACACGATCATCCTGGCGCTGACGGTGAATATTGCCGCGGGGTTGGTGTGACAAGCGAACAGGCGGCATTCGTCGCGGCGCAGCGCGTGGGACGCCTTGCGACGGCCGACGCGACCGGCAATCCGCATGTGGTGCCGGTGTGCTTCGCGTTGTCCGACGCGTCGCTCTACATCACCATCGATGAGAAGCCGAAATCCGGCGCGCGGTTGAAGCGGCTGCGGAACCTGATGCAGAACCCGTCCGCTGCGTTCGTCGCGGATCGCTATACTGAGGACTGGACGCAGCTGGGCTGGGTGATGCTGCGCGGCCGCGCGGAGATTCTGGCGGATGGACCCGAACATGACACCGCGCAGGCGCTGTTGCGCGAGCGCTATCCGCAGTATCGCGCCATGCGGTTGGAAGACCTGCCGGTGATTGCGTTGCGGATCGACCGCACGACGAGTTGGGGCGACATGCACCCATAAATAAGGATGGCGGCACAACACGCCCGCAGTGAAGGAGACCCACCATGGCCAATGCATTCGTCAACGCTGCGGGAGATGTCACCGCGAAACTGACCGACTATCTTGTGGCGGCACGCTGGTCCGACCTACCGGAAGCCGTGCGCCGCGAGGCGTTGCGTTCCTTCGTCAACATCGTTGGCTGCACCATCGGCGGCGCGCGCCACGAAGCGGTGGACCTGGCCGACAAGACGCTCGGCGAATTTGCCGGTGCGCCACACGCCACGGTTATCGGCCGCGGCCGCAAGGCAGATGCACTGCATGCGTGCCTGATCAACTGCTTCGGCTCCAGTATCTACTCGTACGATGACACGCACGCTGAAGCCGTGGTGCATCCGGCGGGCCCGGTCGCAAGTTCGGCGCTCGCGGTCGTGGAACGCCGGCCGACGCGTGGTGCCGACCTGTTGCTGGCTATCGCGCTCGGCATCGAGATGACCTGCCGGTTGTCAAAAGCGATCTCAGTGCCGCCCGCCAAGGGCACCGTGGCCTGGTCGCAAACAGGCATTGCCGCCGGTATCGGCGCGGCCGTCGCCGCAGCCAAACTGCTGAAGCTCGACGCGACGCGACTGCAATACGCCATCGGCATAGCGCTGTCACAGGCATCGGGCTTCCGCGTCATGCACGCGACCATGGTGTCATCGCTGATGCCGGCGCAAGGCGCACAGACCGGCTTGCGCGGTGCGGTGCTGGCGGAACGCGGCTTCACTGCATCGCTGGCGGCACTGGAAGGCCGCTACGGATTTCTCGAGGTATTTTCGGAGACGCCGGATCTCGATGCACTGGCAGGCGGGTTGGGCGAACGGTTCGAACTTCTGCGCAACACCTACAAGCCGTACCCGTGCGGCATCGTGATACATCCGATCATCGACGCCTGCCTGCAATTGCGCCGCGAGCATGAGATCGATCCGGCATCGGTTGACAGTGTGCGCATCAAGGCATCACCCGGCGCGATGGTGCTGTGCGATCGGCGCAATCCGGCCAACGAATTGCAGGCCCATGTCAGCCTGTATCATTGGACCGCCGCGGTGCTGATCCGCGGCACCGCTCGCATCGCGGAATTGCAGGACCCCACCGTGCAGGATCCGGCGATCATCGTCTTCCAGGACAAAGTGACGACGGAGCGCGACGACAGCCTGAAAGCGGACGCAGCGGTGGTGACGGTTACGCTGAAGGATGGCACCAGCCACACCTGCCGCATCGATCACTGCGTCGGCAGTGCCACCAACCCAATGACCGAGGAACAACTGACACGTAAATTCAGCGAGCTGTCGGAACCCATCATCGGCGCGGCGCGCACGCGTGAGATGATCGACCGGTGCTGGTCGGTGGAAGCGGCGGCCGATGCCGGCGATCTGGCAAGAGCGGCAGCTTGATGGTGAGGCCTGATACCGTCATGGCCGGCCACCGTGCCGGCCATGACGAGTGAGCGTTTACTTCACCGCGGAAAATTCCGTCGGCGTCAGGATGAAGTTCTTCACGTTGGCAACAATGGCGCCGTTTTCTTCCGTCTTCGCGCGCGCCTTGTGCCATTCCGGATCGGCCGCGAATGCGTTCCACTTCTTCTCGCGGTCCGCCAGCGAATCCCAAACCACGAAATAGTACAGCGTCTGGTTCGATTCACCGATCACCGTGGTCCAGAAGCCGGCCTGCTTGATGCCGTGCTTCTCCCACAGTTTCAGCGTGATGGTATCGAAGCGCTTGATCAGGTCAGGCAGACGGCCCGGGATGCATTCATAGATGCGCAGTTCGTACAGCATTGCAGTTCCTCCTCGTTGACCACGCAAGCATCAGTGTGAGGCAGGCGAGCCCGCGTCAAGGGGGCGGCGCGCGCCGCATGCCCCATGGATCGCGCGACTCCCGCCGCAGCAAACGATTGGTCATGACCAGCGCACCGACACCCGCGACCACTGCGGCGATAAACCACTTGGTGCCCTGATCGTACCAGCGCGTTCCGACCATGACGAAAAACAGTACCGACACAACAAACAACGCACCGCCGCCGCGGAATCCTCGACGGCCCGCCAGTAACGCCAGCACGACGAATACGACGTACAGCGCAATCGCCGCGGCGCGCACCGCGTCGAACGCCCGCTCCATCAATACGTCGATGAAGCTACCGATATACCACCAGAACTGTTGGAAGAACGCCTCACATGCGTGGATAAAATTCTGCGGGCCGACGATGTACAGCAATACCATCAGCACAATGCCGGCCAGCCAGATCGCCGCGAGCGTTCGGCGGTCCATTCAGAAGCGCTCCACCCACGGCCGCAACTCGACTTCCCAGGTCCATGCACTGCGCGGCTGCTGCACGACGTGCCAATAACTCGCGGCAATCGCGTCCGGATCCAACAAGCTGTCCGGCTTGTCCGCCGGATCGACGCGGGTCGCGCTGCGGATTCCGCCATCGATGACGAAGTGCGCCACATGGATGCCTTGCGGAGCGAGTTCTCGCGCCATGCTCTGCGCCAGGCCGCGCAGGGCGAACTTGCCCATCGCGAATGCAGCCGATTGCGGATAACCCTTCACGCTTGCCGATGCGCCGGTCAGCAGGATCGCGCCCGAGCCGCGCGGCAGCATGTGGCGGGCTGCCTGCTGGCTGACCAGGAAGCCGCCATAGGCGGTCACCGCGATCGCACGCGCCACGGCCTCGGGATCCAGCCCGGCGATCGGTCCGCCGGCCCGCGCCGAGGCGTTGTAGACCACGATGTCCGGCACACCCTGCGTGGCGATCACCGCATCGAACAGGCCGCCCACCTCCTCGGGTTCGACCGCCTCACAGGCGAAGGTCGCCGCGGCGGTTTCGTGCGCCAACGCGGCGAGGCGATCGGGATTGCGCGACGCCAATGCGACCTGCAGCCCGTTGCGCGCAAACAGACGGGCCAGCGACGCACTCAATCCGCTGCCCACGCCAACGATCAATGCGGAACGCAATTCCATCGGACGGCTCCTTTCGATTTTTCGGCACTGGCCTATCATCGCCGGAAAATGGAGGTTCGTCATGCTGGGTCTGATGCAGCAGCAGCCACTGCTGATTTCTTCGCTGCTCAAGCACGCGGCGCGGCACCATGGCGCCGGCGAGGTGGTTTCCCAGACTGGTCCCGGGGTGATCCACCACGGCAACTGGGCGGAAACCGAACGGCGCGCGCGACGGTTGGCGCGGGTGCTGCAACGCCTCGGCATCGGTGCGCAGGATCGCGTCGGGACATTGGCGTGGAACGATCATCGGCACCTGGAGACCTACTACGCCGCATCCGGCATGCAGGCGATCTGCCACACGATCAATCCTCGGCTGTCGCAGGACGACATTGCCTACATCATCAACCACGCCGGCGATCGTGTGCTGTTCGCCGATCCGGGTTTTGCCGCCCTGGTCAGCGGCATCGCGGGGACCATCGCGGACAATGTGCGTGATGTCGTGCTGCTGACCGACGCGGCCAATATGCCGAAGCTCGATTTGCCGAACGGCATGCGCCTGCACTGCTATGATGATCTGCTGCACGCGGAAGGCGAAGACTACGAATGGCCGTCGTTCGACGAGAACACCGCCAGTGCGCTCTGCTACACGTCGGGCACGACGGGACGGCCGAAGGGCGTGCTGTATAGCCATCGCTCGACGGTGTTGCACGCCTATGCCATCGCGCTGCCCGATGTGTTGGATCTGCGCGCCACATCACGCATCCTGCCCGTCGTACCAATGTTCCACGTCAACGCCTGGGGCATTCCATATGCCACGGCGCTGACCGGCGCGGCATTGGTGTTGCCAGGACGGTATCTGGATGGCGCCAACCTTGCACGCCTGCTGAACGACGAACATGTCACCTTGAGCTGCGGCGTGCCGACGGTGTGGCTCGGACTGCTGCAACACCTGCGCAGCAGTGGTGAAAAGCTGGCCACGGTGAAACGGATCATGACCGGCGGTTCCGCCGCGCCGCCACTGCTGATCGAGGCGTTCCGCGACGAGTACGGCGTGACGGTGGAACACGGATGGGGCATGACGGAACTCAGTCCGGTCGGCACGTACAACGCGCCGAAAGCGGCGCAGGCCGGGCTGACCGGCGATACGGCGGTCCGCCACATGCTGAAGCAGGGCCGTGTGCTGGCCGGCATCGACATGAAAATCGTGAATGGGCAAGGCCACGAGCTACCCTGGGATGGCAAGCAGTTCGGTGACCTGATGGTGCGCGGACCATGGGTATGCAGCGCGTATTTCGGTGATGCCGCCGGCAGCGCATGCGACGACAATGGCTGGTTCGCCACCGGCGACGTCGCGACGATTGATCCCGATGGCTACATGGAGATAACCGACCGGTCGAAGGACGTCATCAAGTCAGGCGGCGAGTGGATCAGTTCCATCACCCTGGAGAACATCGCGGTATCGCACCCCGATGTCGCCGAGGCCGCCGTCGTGGCCGCGGTGCATCCCAAGTGGGACGAACGGCCTCTGCTGCTTGTGGTGCCGCGTCCCGGCCACACGGTGGACCCTCAATCAGTGCTGCAGATCTATCAGGACCAGGTGGCGAAGTGGTGGCTGCCGGATGCTGTTCTTGTGCTGGACGAACTGCCGCATACAGCCACCGGAAAACTGCTGAAGACCGAGCTGCGCCGGCGTTACCGTGACTATTATCAAAATATAACGGCGTGACGGTGCGCCGATGCGATCGCGCCTGAACGCATAGGAATCGGTTCACTTTCCCCGGTTAGCATGCGACAAGGCGGTCGAGTCTGTTTGATCGTCGGACGTCCGGATCGCCGTTGGCCTGATGACTGCATTCATCGAATTGTCTGAAGCGATAGCGGCACTGGTGACCGCCGCAGCGCCGTTACTGACGGCGGTCCGTGTTGGCCCCAACCGGCACGTCACCGGGGTGATCTGGCAGCCGGATCTGGTCATCACGTCGGACCAGGGTCTGCCGGCGCAAGAAAGCCATACGCTGGTACTGCCCGATGGCGTGCTGACGGCCGCACGAACCGTGCGGCGGAATGCGGCGGCAAATCTCGCGGCATTGCGGCTCGAAATTCCCACGGTTCCTGTGCAGATAGGCTTGTCCATGGAGCCGCGCGTCGGCGCTCTGGCTTTGGCGCTTGCGGCGGACGCCGACGCCACGCCACTGGCGCGCCTGACCGCGATTCACAAGATCATTGGCCGATCGGAGTCAGGCGAGCGGGCATTGACGCTGGACATGCCGGCAAACCTGGTCGCCGAAGGTGGCCCGGTGCTCGACGCGTCCGGAGGATTGTTGGGGATCGCAACCGTCGGAGCAAACAACCAAGCAACGGTCGTTCCGGCTGCAACCATCGCGCGGATGCTCGATCCGGCGCAGGTGAACGGCAGGCGTGGCTGGCTTGGCGTCGCGCTGCAACCAATCACGGTGCCGGAAGCGATGCGCGGCACAGTCGGACAGGCGTCCGGACGCCTGGTTGTCAGCGTGGCACCCAGCGGTCCTGCCGAGCACGCCGGCCTGCGGCCCGGCGACATCCTGCTGTCGCTTGATGGCCATAGCGTCAGCGGCGCACACGCACTGCGCGCCTTCCTTGGACCTGAGCGAATCGGCCGGCAGGTGGAGGTCAGGCTGATGCGCGACGGGATGGTGGAATCGCGTCATCTCACGGTCGCACCGCAACCGGTCGCGTGATCCTGGCGAGCCCCGATGCTGCAACCGCGAAGGTTGCGTCGCGCCGCGGACCGCCATAGGTTCCCGGCGAGCGCCGCCCTTGGCAGGCGCCTAACGGCGACAATCAGCGTTGCAACGATGCAAGGATGCGGTCATGAGCGGCTCGGCCAAACGGTCCATCACGATCTCGATGGAAGGATCCAACAAGTCGAGCAGCCTGCCGCTGCTGGAAGCCACCATCGGACCGCCCGTCGCCGACATCCGCAAGCTGTATGCCGATCTTGGAATCTTCACCTACGATCCCGGTTATGGCGCCACCGCCTCCTGCGAAAGCAAGATCACCTACATCGACGGCGACGCAGGGCATCCTGCTGTATCGCGGCTATCCGATCGAGCAACTGGCGGAGAAGTCGAACTTCCTTGAAATTTGCTACCTGTTGCTGAATGGCGAACTACCGAACGCCAAGCAGGGCAAGGACTTCGAGCTCGGCGTGATGCGGCACACCATGCTGCATGAGCAGATCCGCACAGTTCTACAACGGCTTCCGCCGCGACGCGCATCCGATGGCAGTGATGTGCGGCGTGGTTGGCGCGCTGTCGGCGTTCTATCACGACAGCCTGGATATCCACGACCCGGAAAGCCGTCGCATCAGCGCGTTCCGGCTGATTGCCAAGGTGCCGACGATTGCCGCCTGGGCACACAAGTACTCGATCGGCCAACCATTCATCTATCCGCGCAATGACCTTGGTTACGCGGAAAACTTCCTGCACATGTTCCACGCCGTGCCGGCCGACGAATACAAGGTCAACCCGGTACTGTCGAAGGCGATGGACCTGATCATGATCCTGCACGCGGATCACGAGCAGAATGCTTCCACCAGCACAGTACGCCTGGCGGGGTCGACCGGCGCCAACCCGTTCGCCTGCATCGCTGCCGGCATCGCCAGCCTGTGGGGCCCGGCGCATGGCGGCGCCAACGAGGCCGTGCTGAAGATGCTGACGCATATCGGCAATGTGAAGAACATCCCGTCCTTCCTCGAGGAGGTGAAGGACCGGAACAATCACGAGATGCTCTGGGGCTTCGGCCACCGGGTTTACAAGAACTACGATCCGCGGGCGAAGATCATCCAGAAGGCATGCCATGACGTGCTGGAGGAACTTGGCATCAAGGGCGATCCGCTGCTCGACCTCGCGATGGAGCTGGAAAAGATCGCGCTGAACGACCGCTATTTCATCGACCGCAAGCTTTATCCGAACGTGGACTTCTATTCCGGTATCATTCTGAAGGCGATGGGCTTCCCGACCAGCATGTTCACCGCGCTGTTCGCGGTGTCGCGCACCGTGGGATGGGTGAGCCAGTGGCAGGAAATGATGGAAGACCCGCAGCAGCGGATCGGTCGGCCACGGCAGATCTATACCGGAGCGCCGCAGCGGGACTATGTGCCGATGGAAAAGCGCCGCTGAGCCGCAAATTTCGCGCACTAAAATTACACGAACCGTCGCCTGTGGATAATTTTATCCACAGGCTGTTGATATCTCGACGCAGCAATAAGGCGCAACGGACGGGAAAACCTTAAATTTCCCTCTCCGCCACCCGATCCATTTAACCGATGGGGCGTAGCATTATTCGAGTCTGTGTTAACCTTTTATACGAAGTTTCGCCTGCAAACGTGTGACTGCATGCAATGATACAGCCTTTGGTTGTATTACTTGCGCGGGAGAGTTGCAGGACGGAACAAAATGCGCACCACCCGATCGCTCGACTGGCAGGTGAAAGAACGCCTAAGACAATGGCCCCAGTCGCCGCCCGGAGCGCGCGATTCAGTCTCGTGGCTGCGAGGCCGCCCATCGGACGAGCGTGTCCACGGTCATCCGTTCCTGAAGCTGCCCGGCAGCTCCTATTGGCGAACCCTGCCGGACGGCTTGTGGCTCAACTTCGGCGGCACGCCTGGGGACGCCTATGTGGATATCTTCGCCGTCGAAGCCTGCAGTTCAGTGCAGAACCTGTTGGACAAGCGCTTCCGCTTCGCGCCCAGCACGCACTCGCTGTTGGCAGTCTGTCCGGTCGATTGGCTGAAGGCGCCGGTCACGCCGAACGATCCGGTACCACGCTGGCGGGTTACCGGGTTGCTGTCAGGCGAACCCACCACGCCTCTCGTACTGCCGGTCCGCGATATGCACGTGCTGTATGGATTGAAGCGGCGGCATTATCAGGGTTTCGTGCTGCATCATCTGCCGCACGCGCACGAATATGTCACGCCGATGGAAGTTCTGACCGCGGAAGACGGTGACAAGAATCCGGCGCTTCAGGCCTGGCTAGCGCGCGCCTGCGCCGCCGCCAACTTCTTCGATCCGGGGGACACCAGCGAGCGCGCAGGCGCAAGCGGATAACCCATCCGCGACAGAACCTTACGCGCCAGATCTGGCCGATCAGTGACCAGCCCGTCCACACCCCATTCGATCAGGCGGCTCATGTCGGCTGGATCGTTCACTGTCCACGGCACGACACTCAGCCCAAGCTCGTGCGCCTCGGCAACCGTGTCGGGAGTGATATCGACGTGTTCCGGCGCCCAGCGCGGGCCGCCTTCGGACGCCACCGCGCGTGGCACCGAACCGCCGAAGTCGGACGGGTGTGGGCCAGCCCACCATGCGCGCGCGTCCTGCTGAATCGCGGACCGCGTCAGCCATGCGACGCTGACATCGGCGCGCCTGTGGCGCACCCGGCGCGGTCCACGCCAGTCGAACGACTCCACAGTGACCCGGCTGGCAGCGCCACAAGCATCAACCACCGCGATCGCTGCATCGGCCAGACTGGCGCCATCGGCAGTCAGGTCGGGCTGCAACGGATTGCTCTTCAATTCGATTGTGACGCTGACCACCGGATCCAGTTGCAGTACCTCGGCCAGGGTCGGGATGCCGGCGCCGTCATGCGGCACCTGATCGGGAAATAACGCCGCATAGGCGCTGCCGGGACGCAGCCGGCCGACGTCGTAAAGCCCCAGTTCGTTCGCCCGAAGGGAATGTACCGACCGGGCCCACCGCATCCAGCCACCCGTTCGCACTGGTGCGAGTGTCAGGTCACGATTGAGCCGCGCGTCGTGCGTGACCACCACGACGTCATCCGCGGTCAGCGTCACGTCGAGTTCGATCGCGTCGACGCCGATGGCCAGCGTCGAGGCGAAACCATGCAGCGTGTTTTCCGGGAACAATCCGCGGGCGCCGCGATGACCGTGCAACTCGACAATGCGTGCCATAGGCCGCGCGTACGGCGCGCCTTGTGCATTCGTCAAGATGCGGCCATTGCTTCGCCATGGACACGACGAACGCCAAAGTGCTCGGCGTACTCGGCGGCATGGGCCCGCTGGCCAGCGCGCAGTTCATGCTGCGATTGACTCTGTTGACGCCGGCGGAGCGCGATCAGGAGCACATTCCGACAGTGTTGTGGTCGGACCCGAGGGTGCCCGATCGCACGTTGGGCAAGCTTTCAGGCGGCGCGGATCCCCTGCCCTGGCTGGTGCGCGGACTTGAAGGACTGCAGCGCGCCGGCTGCGGTGCCGTCGCCATTCCGTGCAATACCGCGCATGGCTGGTACGACGAGATGCGCGCGGCTGCCAATGTACCGATCCTGCATATTGTCGATGCAGCTGCCGCCGAATTGCGGCGCCTGGAGATTGCCCCCGGCCGCGTCGGCGTGATGGGCACGCAGGCAACGCTGAACATGCGGCTGTATCAGGACCGGCTGGCGAAGGATGGTTGGACGTGCATCGTGCCAGAACAAGACCAGATGGATCGGCTGGTCAGTCCCGCGATCGCGTTGGTGAAGGCAAACCGGGTGGCCGACGCCTATGCACCGCTGGCGAGCGTGGCGCGCAGCCTGAGCCAACGCGGCGCAACCGCGGTGGTGCTGGGATGCACCGAAATCCCGCTCGGGCTACAAGCCGGCCCTCGCCTTGAATTACCCGTGGTCGATACGATCGATGCGCTGGCGACGGCCGCGATTGCCTGGGCGCGCAGCTGAGCTAGGACGGCAACAAGGCATCGCGCACCGCCTGCCAACTTGGCCGGTCGGGTACGCAGATCAGGCCGCCATCAGTCACCAGCGGCGAATACGGGCTGCCGTCAAGACGCGCTGAATAGCCGCCGGCCTCCCGGTGCAGCAGCCAGCCTGGCGCGTGATCCCACGGCATCAGCCGGTTGAAGAACAGGAAGTGGCATTGGCCACTGCTCGCCATGCGGTATTCGTGCGCCGCACAGCGATAGTCCCAGCTGGCGCCAAGGCGCGGAAGATTGGTGCACACGATGCTGCGCTGCGGTTCGGGCAAGAAACGCCACGACACGTTGCCCGCCATTTCGGACGGATCGACCGGTGGCGCAACGCGCAGCGTTGCACGGCGGCCGTCAGCCGCCTCGGTCCACGCACCTTCGCCGCGCAGCGCCAGGGCGGTGTCATCGCAGACCGGATCGTGGATCGCCGCTGCCACCACCTCGCCGCGGACGATCGACTGCCGCCATCACGCCGAACAGAGGCAGGCCAGCGGCAAAGTTGGCCGTGCCATCAACCGGGTCCACCACGAAGGCGAGCTCGGCATCGGCGAGCAGCCGCAGACGCTGCGGGTCAGCGGATGTTGCCTCCTCTCCGACCACGACGGCGGACGGAAACAGGCGGACGATGCCGGCGTGGATCAGGCGTTCCGCTGCCTCGTCGGCTTCGGTGACGAGATCCAGCGCGCTGGTCTTCTGGCGCACGTCGCCGGCGCCCAGATTACGGAACCGCGGCATGATCTCCGCCCGCGCCGCATCGCGCAGCAGCATGGCGAGATTGCCGAGATCGCTCCGGCCGAAGCTCATTCCCGGCGTTCGAACCGCGCCCGGTCAGCCGGCAGCAGGCGGACCGTCACATGCACCGCGGCATCCGCGTCGTGCCGATCGACCACTTCGCCGTGCTGATACAGCCAGGCCAGACGCGCGCCGTCCTGTGGCGGGATGTCGTAGTCCGCCACCTCCATGTGCGCCGCGATGCGATGATCGATCGCCGCCTTCAGCTCCGCCAGCCCCTCGCCGGTGATGGCGGATACCGGAACCCCACCTGGGCGGTCCGGCACGAATGCAACGCCGCCCAACAGATCGGCCTTGTTGAGCACCTCGATCGTGCGCGACGGCCAGTCCGCGTCCAGCGCACCGTCCGTCACCATGTCCTCCAGCACTGCCACCACGTCGGCGCGCTGCGCGCCACTGTCCGGATGGGCGGCGTCCCGCACATGCAGGATCACATCCGCCTCCGCCACTTCTTCCAGCGTGGCGCGAAACGCTTCCACCAGTTCATGCGGCAGTTCGCTGATGAAACCGACGGTGTCGGACAGGATAGCGCGCCGCCCGGACGCCAGCCGCACCCCTCGCATGGTCGGATCGAGCGTCGCGAACAGCTGGTCGCGGGCGGTCACCTCGGCCCCTGTCAGCGCGTTGAACAGAGTGGACTTGCCCGCGTTGGTGTAGCCAACCAGCGCGACCACAGGGAACGGCACCCGGCGGCGGGCGAAGCGATGCAGGCCGCGTGTCCGCCGCACCTGCTCGAGTTCCTTCTTCAGCCGCACGATGCGGTCGCCGATGAGCCGGCGGTCTGCCTCGATCTGCGTCTCACCGGGGCCCCCGAGGAAGCCGAAGCCGCCGCGCTGCCGCTCAAGGTGGGTCCACGACCGTACCAGCCGGGAACGCTGGTAATCCAGGTGCGCCAGTTCGACCTGCAACGAGCCTTCCCGCGTCGCCGCGCGCTCGCCGAAGATCTCGAGGATCAAGCCGGTGCGGTCGATCACTTTGCAGTCCCAAGCACGCTCCAGGTTGCGCTGCTGCACCGGCGACAACGCCGCGTCCACCACCACCACCTCGACATCGTGCTCGGCGATCGCCCGTCCTTGCAGCGATACCTGGCCCTCGCCGAGCAGCGTGGAGGGCCGGCGGATGCGCAGCGGAAGGATTGCGGAATGCACCACCAGCAGGCCGATCGAGGCGGTGAGCCCGACAGCTTCCGCCAACCGATGCTCGGCCGAGCGCGCGTGATCGCGCTCGCCACGGTCCCATGGCAATATAACCGCTGCCCGGGTGGGCACGGCCATCATGCCATTCAACCGGCCGGACTGCTGCCGGCCGTCACTCGCCTGCGGCAGGTGTCATCTCCCGCGCGGGCGCCGCAGTGGTGCCCTCTGCCTTGGTCCCGTCGAACAACTGTATCGGTGCCCCCGGCATCACGGTGCTGATTGCGTGCTTGTACACCAACTGGGTGTGCCCATCCCTGCGAAGCAGGACAGAAAAGTTGTCAAACCAAGTGATTATGCCCTGAAGTTTAACCCCGTTCACCAGGAACACAGTCACCGGAGTCTTCTGTTTCCGCACATGGTTCAGAAACACGTCCTGAACGTTCTGCGCTTTCTCGTTGGCCACGGTTCTTTCCTTCTTCTTCTCTATGCTGTTGCTCTTGTTCAGGCCGGAACGGGCGTGGCACGGCCGCTCCGGTTTGGTCATGCAGTCAGGTAAGCGCGCGCAGCCGCGCGGCAAGGTCGAACGCGTCAGGGAAATGGAGATCGGGCGCCGCTTGGTCAATCCCGCCGTCGTGCGCGGCGTCACCCACCAGCACGGCGGTGACACCCGCCGCCCGCGCGGCGTGCATGTCGAGCGCGGTATCGCCGAGATACCAGACCGACGCGTCCACCGGGTGCCCGAGCCGTTGCAGCGCCAGCAGAATCGGCGCGGGGTCGGGCTTGTCGGCGCTGGCGTCGCCCGCGCCCACCACTGTGCCGAAGCGCTCCGCCCAGCCGAGATGCGTGACCTCGGCGCGCAGATACCGGCCAGCCTTGTTGGACACCACGCCCTGGGGCCACGCAGCACCCGCTGCCAGCGCTTCGGCAGCACCTGGCATCGGGTTGACGTGCCGCAGATGCTGCTCCGACAGCGCCGTGTAGAAGATATCGCGCGCGCGTTCCCACTCCGCGCCGAACATCACCGGGAAGCTGTCGCGCAACGACACGCGGACGCGTGCACGGGTATCGGCACTGGTCCAATGCGGCATGGCGAATGCGGTGAACACAGCGTTGAGTGCCGCGGTGATGCCGGCCCAGCCGTCCACCAGCGTGTTGTCCCAATCATACAGCAGTGCGGTCGGGCGCATGCCTCAGCCAAACATGTCCGGTGGCAGCCACGGATATACCCCGATCGCCAGGCCGAGCTGCCGGTCATCCGCCACCCCGCGCAGGTCGCGTGGCGACGCCGGGTCGGGCGTGTGCAGCACCACCAGGTTTTCCATCGGCGTCTGCAGCGTCGTCTCCACCACCAGTTCGTTGTGCCTCACCTGTGGAGTGAATGTCCGGCCTCCCACGTCGATCCAGCACTGCGCGGCGAACCCGTCCTGGATCTGATTGTGGTACGGCACTGCCAGCCGCAGCCGCATCGGATAGGCGTCGGGCAGCACGTCGTGCCAGGAGATGCGCGATTCGCGCGTCCATCGGAAGCGAAAGCCGCCGCCGCGTTCCAGCTCGTGCCAGGCGTTCATCTGCAAGGTGCGTGTCCACTGCTGCACGCCGGCATCCAGCGGTGCATCCAGCCGGACCGAGGCGTACGGCGCGCCAACCGATGCCATGATATCGCGCGAGGTCTCGCTGGCGTCTCCCGGCGCGAAGCCGTGCAGCCACTCGCCCTGGTGGAACACCAGCCCGCAGCCGGCCGCGAGCCGGGCGAGCGCGTCGCCGGTAAAGATCGATGCATGACCATTGCGTGGTCCGATATACCACCAGCTGCCGCGGATCGTCTCGATGTCCGGCGGCTGCAGCGGTTGCGAGAAAACGATGCAGCCACCGGGTGCGAGGAAGCGGAGCATGTCCTCCACGCAGGCGCGCGGCGACACCGCGTGTTCGATCACCTCGAAGCAGGTGATCAGGCTGAACCTCCGGTCCGGGCGTTCCGGGCTTGAGAACGGGTCGTAATTGGTGATGTTGGCGAAGCCGTGCTCGGCCATACGTTCAGCGAACGCGCCGGAACCGGAGCCGTAGTCGAGGATGTCTATATCGCGCAACGTGCCGAGCTGGGGGGCGACGATGGCGGCAGTATTGGCGGGCCGGATGTCGACGTATTCCGAGTCGATGCGCGCGTAGTCGGCATTGTAGACGTAGGTGGCGAATTCTTGCGGCGTCCAGGCATCGAAGAAGTCGGTGAAGATGAAGCCGCAGTCACGGCAGCGCCGATAGTCCGCATGGATGCCGGCGAAGCCGAAGGCGAAGGGGTCGCTTGGAGAGCAGTATTTAAAGAAGTCGACGCTGTCGAATGGTGGCGAAAACCCGCTGCAGATCTTGCAGGGCTGGCCCTGATGCAGGACGGTATTGGCGTTTATTCCCGGAGCCTGGGTTATCATATCCAGGTAGGGGCGTGTGGTGGCCATGAAGCGAGGTTTCCAATGCTTTGCCGGCGTGGGTTAGCTCCAATATCGTGTTGATTAATGCCAAATTGGTCGAATTGTCACAACCGGCGGCGGCCCGGGAGGAACGCATATGTTCGCGCTGAACGACCGATCTCACATTCCAACGGAGAAATAATGACGCTCAATAGCTGATCATTGGCCATGCGCACCACCTGTCGAAGCTATAGTGCGTTGCACTACGGCTCTGTCAGTTGCTGTGCCTGGCCCCAGTGATACGCCTACGAACACAAGCAGTGGGAGCCAAAGCGCGTAAACCATATGGATGCTAACTTGCAGGAACCAACAGGATGCCACACGCGATTACCACCGCGCCGCGTCGAAAAATCCAGCGAGACGACCGTGCTTTCAGATTCTGGCAGTGCACGGGAAAGCGCCGATTTTGCATCGCCCTGGCATTGCTCGGCTGCAGCTTGGGTCGACAAGCAGCTGCGAGAACCACGGAGATTTGGTTTGGAGGATTGGATCCCGTCACCAGAGCGGCACATAAGGATGGTGGCCCTTCTGATTTTCTGGATCTATTTGCGCCAAACGCTGACTGGGCAAAAGCGGCCTCGAAAGTAAATGTCTTCAAGCTTTCGACTCAATTCCTGCTCAAGGCGTCCGACGATGAGTTGAGCAAGGTCATTGCAGGCCTCAAGGCCCGAAAGATAGCTCTCGCAGCGGCTGTCGGGCTCCTTTCAGGTGACGGCCATTGCGGCTGGCATATGGAAGGGTTTAGCGCTCCCCGCACAGGCGTAGCATTGGCCGAACGTGTGCGGCGCCTAGGTGGCGACTTGCGCTACATCGCGATGGATGAACCCCTTTGGTTTGGCAAGTATGCCAATGACCCGCGAGCATGCCATTCTTCTATGAATGATATCACAAAGGAAATCGCGGAAAAGAGCGCTCAAATCAGGCACGTGTTTCCTGACGTTCAGATTGGAGACACTGAGCCGATCGGGATGGCGACATCACCGTCGTGGCCGCAGGAACTGCAAGCATGGGTGAGAGCCTATCGTTCGGCGACCGGGATCAATCTCGCCTTTTTGCACGCTGATATCCAGTGGCGCGCGGATTGGCAGCCCCAGTTGCGAGCGGTGGCCAAGGCAGCCGTTGCAGAGCGAATTCCGCTTGGCGTAATAGTAGACAGCGACCGTCCAGTTAATTCCGGAGCCGAGTGGGTGGCTCACGCAGAACAAGGACTCACTACCGTGCGATCAGTTCTTGATGGCCTCCCGGACCAGCTAATATTTCAATCGTGGAGTGTTTATCCAAAACGATACCTACCGGACGATCAATCGGGGACGCTCACTAATTTAGTGGTCCGGTTTCGAGACTAACCGATGGCTGCCGCAGCATTGGCAAAGGCCATTGCCGACGGGCAATTGGCCCAAGTCCCACAGGCGGCATACGAACTGGTGGCGAGCGATGACGCCCTGTTCCCCTTGTCGGTCGTAGAATGGCAGGTCGCATCAACAGCCCATTCAAGGATCGTGCTTGATAAGACGTTTCGCGCGAGCGAACGACTACCCTTCTTTGCTGGTCGGCTCGCTCACGCCGTTCGTATATTGGAAGGGGCACATGCAACGGGCGAACTAACACCCGGTTCGTTGCTTATAAATCTCGACGACGGCGCTGTAGAGCGAGGGATAGCCTTTTGTTCACGGCACCCGAACGATATTCTTGTCCCGGATACAGTGTTCATAAGCACGAGGGGACAATCTCGTTTGCGCGACCTGTGGTCCCGCAGAGCACTTTCGTGGAAGCGCAGGCTGCCAACGGTCTTTTGGCGCGGGAGTACCACAGGGCGATGGATACGTGACTGGCGTGATCTTCCGCGGCTGGCAATGTGCCGTTTGGCGCAAGCACGTCCAGACGTCTTTGATGCCGGAATTTCCAAGGTAGTGCAGATTCCACCAGAAGCGGAGGCAGAAATCCGCCGAGAAGGGCTATTCCGGCCGTTCATACCTGAGGAAATGCTCGACTTTTATCAGTATCACATTGACATCGATGGCAACACCAATGCCTGGAGTGGTCTATTTCTGAAACTGCTCTCAGGCAGCCCAGTTCTGAAGGTGCGTTCCTGTTTAGGATTCACGCAATGGTACTATGATCGATTGCGCGAGTGGGAGAATTACGTTCCGGTCGAGCCTGAGATGACAGACCTAATGGAGAAAGTTGAGTGGTTGAAGGGGCACGACGATGCCGCGGAGCGTATCGGATTGGCCGGCCGTGCCCTAGCGGAAAGCATGACATTCGAAGCTGAGATGGCTCAGAGTGCTAACCGTCTGGCGACAGCGTTGCGCAGTAAGCTAACGGAAGCACCCAAGCTGACGCTTGCTGCAGCGATCATGCACAAGCTGTACGGTGGGAATATGTATTCAGACGTCGGGGTGGACATGCCCGAGGATCTACAGGGCTGGAACAGTCGTCACCCAGTTCTTGCCAAGATAGTTGCGGATAAACGACCATCAATAATCGTCGATGTTGGTGTCTGGAAAGGAGCCTCCACCCTATTCTTCGCGGAGCTACTGAATTTGAATGGTACTGATGGGGCGGTCATAGCAATCGACACGTTCCTGGGAAGTCCAGAACACTGGTCAACGGGAGGCCAGATGAGTGATCTAATTGAACGGAAGTGGGGACGTCCCTTACTATACGAACAGTTCCTGTCTAACGTGATTCGCAGGGGCGCAACTGAGCGAGTTGTCCCACTACCGCAAACGTCCACTAACGCGGCGGTCATACTTCGCCGTCTTGGCGTACAGATCGACCTTGTTCACATCGATGCATCACAAGAATACGAATTAGTCATGCAAGATGCGCAAGCATTTTGGCCATTGCTTAGGCCCGGTGGCGTGCTCGTCGGCGACGATTATCACGAAAGTTGGCCAGGCGTAGTACGAGCCGCTGAGGAGCTCGCAAGGACCTTGAACAGGAAGTTGGAAATTGCCCCCCAAAGTGGATCCTCCGGAAGGAATGAGGTGCCAGTTGAGAAGACCAGACGAAACCCATGGACATGCTGGTCTAAGTTGCCAACGATCGGATTAGGGTAATGGCGATCAGCGGACACGTTGATGAGATATCACGGGGAATCATTACCGGGTGGGCTGTTGACACAGGGCCGCCATGCAGGCCCGCAGAAGTCAGCATTATAGTGAATGGGCAAACATGCGCCCGGTTGACGGGAAGTATCTATCGTCCGGATTTGCAGACGTTGCACCCTTCCAGGTACTGGCCGGTTCGGCTTTGAGCATCACTTTTCTCCGCCCCTTTCAGCCTTCAAAGACAATCACATCAGGGTCGGCTACTCGGCGGACGGGACTGTATTACCGCGCGGCGAGAAAGTCCTCGCTGCAGTCCGCAGCAGCGCGCCATGGCCATCAGTTAAAGGACGGATGCCTATATTTGTTAATGGAGCGGGTCGGAGCGGCTCAACGATGTTAATGAAATACCTTTCACTCCATCCAGCTGTAGTCGTTGCGCGTCGTCACCCGTACGAGGTAAAACTTGCATCGTACTATGCTGCGGCTCTCGGAGTGTTGTCGGCGACAGCAGATCGAGAAAATTCTACTGACCCCGAAAGGATGATAAGCCAGCACCTGCATGTTGGATTTAATCCGTACAATCGACCGTCATATTACTCGATTGCGAAAAACCACAAGGCCGTTGAGCATTATTTCGAGGTAGAAGCTCCCGCACGTACAGCATCGACATTCCGCGACCTTGTTCTGCGGTATTACGAACTTCTCGCCGATGATGAAGGAAAGCCGTCAGCCGATTGCTTCGCGGAAAAGATCACCCTGCATGAACGAGCAAGGCTCGGTGTGCGTGCGCTGTTCCCCAAGGTACGCGAACTCGTGCTAGTTCGTGACCCAAGGGATCTTCTTTGCTCGGCGCGAGCGTTCTGGGGCCTGGATCCGGCTAGTTCGCTTGCGTCCGTTGCACACGCAAGCCGGGCCCTACTGGATCTCTATCAGGCTGCCGAACCTGACGTCAGGTTTGTTAGATACGAGGACTTGGTCATGGAGCCGACCAGGACGATGGCCGACGTATTCGCGTTCATCGGACTTTATCCTTCGCACGCGCCGGAGTACGGCGACCAGAAAGGAGAGTCCTTCGACATTCACGCCACAAGCAAGAGTCCTGAGGCCTCAGTCGGGCGCTGGCGAAAGGAACTCAGCGCGTCGGAAGTCAGCCAATGCCAAGACGCGTCGCGCCCCTACCTGCTCGCATTTCATTACGAATAAGGCCCACCAAGACCGAGCCTTTACGGACTGCGCGTTCAGCCGCCGCCGATCTTGGGGATCAGCACAATCTCGCTGTCCGGCAGCAGCGGCGCGGAATACGCGTCCTGAAAAATCTCGCCGTCAATCGCCACCGCCATGCTGTCCTCGACCTGCTTGCCCAGGCCGGGGAACCGGGCATCCAACTCCAGCACCAGGCGGCGAAACGTCGTGGCGGCCACCTCGAGTTCGGTCTTGCCACCGGTGAACCGCTGGCAAGCCGAACCCGAGAAAACCACCTTCGGCATCAGTCGTCGCCGTTGGCGACATCCAGTGCCTTGCGCACCTTCGGGGGCGACATCGGCAGATGCTCCATGCGCAGGCCGATCGCGTCGCGGATCGCGTTACCGACCGCCGCCATGGGCGGAATGATCGGCACCTCGCCCACGCCCCGCGCACCGAACGGATGACGCGGATTCGGCACCTCGACCATGATCGCCTCGATCATCGGCAGGTCGGATGCCACCGGGCAGCGATAGTCCAGGAAGCCCGGGTTATCCATCCTGCCATTCTTGTCGTAGATGTACTCCTCGTTCAGCGCCCAGCCGATGCCCTGTACCGCACCGCCCTGGATCTGGCCTTCCACATAGCTTGGATGGATCGCACGGCCGACATCCTGCACTGCGGTGTAGCGCTCGATGGTGACCTGTCCGGTCTCCTTGTCGACGCTGACATCGGCAATGTGCGCGCCGAAGCCAGGTCCGGCGCCCTGCGCGTTGACCGAGATCTCGCTCGTCAGCGGCCCGCCGGTGCGCGCTGCCTTCAGCGCGATCTCGGCCAGGCTCAGCGGCTCGAACGCGCCGGCGTTGGTGCCCGCCGGATGCGCCGCGCCGTCGCGCCAATCGACCGCGTCGGGTGTGATGTCCCAGATCATCGCAGCGCGCTGCTTGAGCTGGTCCACCACCTTCTCGGCCGCCATGGTCGCCGCCATGCCGGTCGCGAACGTCACGCGGCTGCCGCCAGTGACATGGGTGAAACCGATTGAAGCAGTGTCCCCCACGATGGTGCGCACCTTGTCCGCCGGGATCTGCAGCGTCTCGGCCACCATCATGCCGATAGAGGCGCGCGACCCGCCGATGTCCGGGCTGCCGGACACCGCGACCACGGTGCCGTCCTCGGCGACATGCACCGCCGCGGACGACTCGCCGCCGATGTTGAACCAGAAGCCACAGGCGATGCCCCTGCCCTGCCCTGGCTTCAGCGGCGACTTCCAGTGCGCACTGTTCTTCGCCGCCTCCAGCGTGGCGAGGAAGCCGATATTCTGGTGCGTCGGCCCATAGTGCGTCTTGGTGCCGTTGCGCGCGCCATTCTTCTCGCGCAGCTCGATCGGATCCATGTTGAGCTTGCGCGCCAGATCGTCGAGTGCGCTCTCCACCGCGAACGACGCAATCGGCGCACCTGGGGCGCGATAGGCGGCAACCTTCGGCCGGTTGCTCACCACGTCGTAGCCGGTCACCTCGATGTTCGGCAGGTCGTAGTGGGCGAAGCCGCACATGCAGCCAGGCTGAATGGGCGAACCAGGGAACGCCCCGGCCTGGTATTTCAGCACGTGCTGTGCAGCGACGATGGTGCCGTCCTTCTTGGCGCCGAGCTTCACGTCCATCGTGGCGCCGGATGTCGGGCCAGAGGCACGGAACACTTCGTCCCGCGTCATCTGCATCTTCACCGGGCGGCCGGTCTTCTTCGACAGCGCGAGCGCCAGCGGCTCCAGATACACCAGCGTCTTGCCGCCGAACCCGCCGCCGATTTCTGCCGGCATGCAGCGGATGTTGGACAGGTCGAGCCCCAACAGCTTGGCGGTATAGGCGCGGACCATGAAGTGGCCCTGGCTCGAGCTGTAGATCATCGACTGGCCATCAGCGCCGTACGAGCACAGGCAGGCATGCGGCTCGATATACGCCTGGTGCACCGGCTCGGTGACGTAATGCCCCTCGACGACGACGTCTGCTTCGGCGAAGCCGGCCTTGATGTCGCCCTTGTGGAAGTAAACCCGCTTGGCGACGTTGGAAGGCTTCGCCGGCTTCGGTTCAACATTCGCGGTGAACAAGTCGTCATGCAGTACCGGCGCATCGTCCGCCATCGCTGCATCGACATCGATCACGTACGGCAGCACTTCATATTTCACGTCGATCAGGTCGAGCGCCTGATCGCACAACGCCTGTGTCGTCGCACAGACAGCGGCGACGGCGTGGCCTTCATACAGTGCCTTGCCGCGCGCCATGCAGTTGCGCGACAGGTCGCGGAAGTTCATCGGACCTTCGCCGACGAAGGCCTCTTCCGAGGCGATGTCCGGCAAGTCGTCTGCCGTCACCACCGCCTTCACGCCGGACAGCGCGAGCGCCTTCGTTGCGTCGATCGACACGATGCGCGCATGCGCATGCGGCGAGCGCTTCACCTTGCCCCAGAGCATTCCGGGCATCACCATGTCCGCGCCGAACATGGCGCGGCCGGTTACCTTATCGACGCCGTCCGGACGGACCGGGCGCGTGCCAACAACTCGCAGATCAGTTCCAACGTAGTTCATCGGGCTGCCTCCCCACGCATTTCAGCGGCTGCATCCATCACGGCGCGGATGATCTTGTCGTACCCGGTGCAGCGGCAAAGATTGCCGGCCAGCCAGTACCGCGCCTCGGTCTCGGTCGGATTGGGGTGCTCGTCGAGCAGCGCCTTGGTGGCGACGATGAATCCGGGAGTGCAGAACCCGCATTGCAGCGCTGCATGCTCCAGGAACTTCTGCTGCACCGGATGCAGATGGTCGCCCTGCGCGATGCCCTCGATCGTGGTGATCTTCTTGCCTTCGGATTCGACGCCCAGCATCAGGCACGAGCAGACGATCTTGCCGTCAACGATAATGGTGCAGGCGCCACAGTCGCCCGAGGCGCAGCCTTCCTTGCTGCCGGTCAGTCCCAGCACGTCGCGCAGGCAATCCAGCATGGTCTGCTGCGTCTCGCACAGGAACTCGGACGGCTCGCCGTTGATCGTGGTTGTTACGTGGTGCTTGCTCATATCAGTGAGTCTTTCCTTGCGATTTACCCATGGCGCGGTCGAATGCGATAGCGGCCACGCGGCGTGCAATCACGCCGGCCACTTTGGTGCGGTATTCGATCGTCCCACGTTTGTCGTTGATCGGCTTGCAAGCCGCGCGTGCCGCGGCATCCAGCTTCTTCAGCGCCTCCTCGTCCAGCTTGTGCCCGACCAGGGCGTCGGCGGCGTCCTTCACCAGCAACACCGTCGGCGCAACGGCGCCGAGAGAGACCCGGGCCGCGGTGCAGACACCGTTGCCATCGAGCGTGACATTGATGCCGCAACCCACCACCGCGATGTCCATTTCCGTACGCGGAATGAAGCGCAGATAGGCGTCGCCGGAATGCGCCGGCCGCGGCGGGAACTTGAACTCCAGGATGAACTCATCCTTGGCCAAGTTGGTTCGCCCGGGTCCGGCAGGAATCTGCTCAACCGGCACTTCGCGGCGGCCCTTGCTGCCGACGACGACGGCGATCGCGCCAGCGGCATAAAGCGCCGGCACGCTGTCAGCGGCCGGCGAAGCATTGCACAGATTGCCGGCCAGCGAGCAGCGGCCTTGGATCTGCTGCGAACCGATCAGATCGAGTGCCTCGACCACACCCGGCCACGCCTTATTCATGGCGGGATCCCGCTCGACCATCTCGCCCGGTGTTGCCGCGCCGACGACAAGGCCGCCGTTTTCTTCACGGATGCCGATGATGCCGGGGATTTTCTTGGTATCGACGATGAGCTCAGGCTTCAGCCGGCCAGACCGCATCTGGACCAGCAGGTCTGTGCCGCCGGACAGGACCTTGGCCAGTCCGGACGAGCCGGCGAGTAGTTTGACGGCCTCGTCGACCGTCGACGGTGCGGCGTAATTGAGCGTTGGCATTCCTGCTCCCGATGTCTGCGCGCGAATGGGTTGCCCGGGACCCCCGCGGTCCAAGGCATAAGGGCCTAAGGTTAGGCGATCAGGCTAGGCGGGTCGAGAGGGAGGACCCGTGCATGCCTACCGATTACGCCGACCGGTGCCGGTGGGCGTCCCCGGCCAGCGCGGCTCGCACCTTATGCGCCAGTTCGTCCTGGTGGAAAGGCTTGCCTATAATATGGCTCTCGCTGACCCCCCGCAGCGCGCGGTGGTCGGCATAGCCGGTGATGAACAGGGTGGGAAGCTGCGGCTTGGTCGAGTGCACGCTGCGGGCGACATCCGCCCCGGTCATCCCAGGCATGGCAAAATCGATCAGCATCAAGTCGATATGCGGCTCTCGCTGCAGCAGATCCAGCGCGGCGCCGCCACTGCCAGCCTCCAGAACCTCGTAGCCGAGGCTGCGCAGCATCTCGGCGGTAACCTCGCGCACGCCGTTGTCGTCATCGACCAGGAGGATATTGGCGCCATTCGCGGCCTCGTCCGCCGCAGCGGCCAGAGCCGGATCTTCCACCGAGGGCTGCAGCTGGGTGCGTGGCACATAGATGCAGACGGTGGTGCCCTGGCTTGGCGTCGATGAAATCCGCACGCCGCCGCCTGACTGCTTGGCGAAGCCGAGGACCTGGCTCAGGCCGAGTCCCGAGCCCTTGCCGACCTCCTTGGTGGTAAAGAACGGCTCGAAGACCTTCTGGCGCACGTCCTCGGACATCCCGGACCCATCGTCCGACACAGCGACGGCAACATATTCGCCGGCCGGAGGTTCCTCCGGTGAGCGAGGCGCGCCCAGCGAGACGTTGGCCGTTTCGACGACGAGATTGCCGCCAAGGTCCATCGCGTCGCGGGCATTGATCGCAAGATTGAGCACCGCGAGTTCGAGCTGGGTCGGATCGACCAGCGCGGGCCATAGCGCCGGATCCTGGCGTGTCTCGATGCGAATGCTGCCACCCATCGTGCTTTGCAGCAGGTCACGCATGCCGCTCATGATCTCGTTCAGGTCGAGCGGCTTCGGTTCCAGCCGCTGCCGGCGGGAGAAGGCCAGGAGCTGGTCGGTGAGTTTGGCGCCACGTTCCGCGGCGACCCGCATATAGTTCAGCCGGCGGAGCAGCTTGCCATCGATGCCCGCCTGGCTGAGACCCGCCTCGACGAACGTGATGTTGCCCAGCACGACGGTCAGCAGATTGTTGAAGTCGTGCGCAACCCCCGAGGTGAGCTGGCCCACTGCCTCGAGCCGCTGCATCTGTCGGAGCGTGCTCTCGACTTTCTCACGCTCCTCGATCTGCGCCAGCAATTGGCGATTGGCGGCAGCCAGTTCGGCGGTCCGCTCGACGACGCGGACTTCCTGCTCCTCGTTCAGACGGCGGCATTCATATTGCCGGCGGCGGCCGCGCAGGGCGGTCTGCACGACGCTGATCAGCGTGGTGGGATGGAACGGACGTTCCAGGAACGAGACGTTGCCGAGGGCATCGGTGAAAAGTGCGGCGGTTGGATTGCGCTCGAGACCGCCGCCGTGGCCGGTGAGCAGAATGAACGGGAAATCCGACCACGGCGGCTGCGTCTCAACCCATTGCGTCAGAGTGCGGGTATCGGCCGTGGCGATGGCTTCCTCGGTCACGATTGCAACGTCGGCGCCATCGTTGATGCGTCGAATCATGTCCGCCAGATCTGGGCAGACCTCGCAATGCACACGGGCCTCATGCAGGACCGAACTCGCCACCAATGCATCCCGCCCCCGAGGCGCCAGGATCAGGGTCCGTTCGGGCAATGCCGCGGCAGGACTCAAGGTTTTTCCCGCATCAACGGCGATACCGCACCTACGTAGGTCGGCACGCCACGCAATACGCCCTGGAAGGCTTCCAGCGGTTCGCCGACAAACAGGCCGTCATCGGAAATACGGAATTCCCGGATCGTATCCTCATGCGCGCCGGTGCGCTTTTTGATCACCGAGATCGCCCGGCGGACCCGGCCGAGCGCCTCGAAGTAACGCAACAGGATGACGGTGTCGGCGATGTAGGTCAGATCGACACTCTGCCGCATGTCGCCGATCATGCCGTGCTGCGCAACGGTGAGGAATGTCGATGCACCCTGCCGGTTGAGGTACTGCAGCAATTCGTGCAGATGCAGGATGAGATACTGCTCCTCGGGCATCGATGCCTGATAACCGTTCATGCTGTCGATCACGACGGTGCGGATGTGCTCGCGATCGATGCAGGTACGGACGCGATGGGAAAATTCGCCCGGCGCCAGTTCAGCCGCATCCATCTGCTCGATAAACAGCTTGCCGGAGTCACGCATTGCTTCGAGGTCGATGTTCATCGCCTTGGCCCGGGCAAACAGCAGCCCGAGCTCCTCGTCGAAAGCGAACAGCGCGCCGCGTTCGCCGCGTTCAGCAGCGGATTTCAGGTATTGCAGGTGATCAGCGTCTTGCCGCTGCCAGCAGGGCCGAGCAGCAGCGTGCTGGAGCCGGCGGATGATGCCGCCGCCAAGCAGCCTGTCGAGGCCGCTCGACGCCGCTGGTTACCAACTTGCCGTGATAGCCATGGCGGTGGTCAGCAGCGACAAGGCGAGGGAACACCTGAACGCCGCCGGTATTGATGGTGAAATCGTGATATCCGCCGCGAAAAATCTGTGCCGCGGCATTTGACGATACGCAGCCGGCGCCGTTCGCCGCCGAATATCGGCGTCAGTTGGTCAAGATGGATCACGCTATGTGCGGTGCTGTGCACGGCCCGATCAATGCTCTCCGTCGTCATGTCATCAAGCAGCACGACAGTAGAATTGTAACGGGCGAAGTAGTGCTTGAGAGCGAGGACCTGTCGCCGGTATCGCAATGAACTTTGCGCGAGCAGGCGAATTTCCGACAGGCTGTCGATCACCACGCGCTTCGGTTTCAGTTGCTCGATCACCTCGGCGATCCGCTGGATGGTTTCACCGAGTTCGAGGTCGGACGAATAGAGCAGGCTTTGATGCTGCTCGGGGTCGAGGACACTTTCAGGCTCCAGCAACTCCACCATCGAGACGCGGGGATCGATCTCCCAACCATGTGAACGTGCGCCGTCGCGCAGTTCCCGCTCGCTTTCGGCAAGGCTGACATAGATGCCGATTTCTCCAGCCTCGGCGCCGGCCATGAGGAATTGCAGTGCAATGGTGGTCTTGCCGGTACCGGGACTGCCCTCCAACAGGTGCAGCCGATTGCGGGCAATGCCGCCGCTGAGTATTTCGTCGAGGCCGGCGATGCCGGTGGACGCGCGGGGCAGGAATTCAGGTGACGTTTGCATTCTTGGCGACGTGAAAAGGGCGGCCGAAGGGACGGATTAGGGGCCGGTCCCTTCGATACCAAATCACATTGGTGTAAGGCGCAGCGCGCTATTGCGCGCGCGACAGGCCATCCCACCAGGGGCACACACCGTGCATGCGGTGATAGTTGCCGTCGATCACCTGGACCGGTTCGCGCATACCATCGCGCGCGGCCTTGAGCCGCATGTCGCGGGCCCTGGCACGCTGATCCTCTGGCAGCCAGGTGCGATCGTGGCCCCAAAGACTTGGTCCCACCGTCACTTCCGTGGCCTTCCAGTTACCCGGCGTGACCTCCTTGCCGCCCCAGCCGTACTCCAGCATGAAGCCGGAGGGTGATTTCAAATAAAACGATGTGACCGTGTCATTGGGATGGCGGCCGAGCGTGGTGGCGATGCGTTCCGGCTCGCAGAGCGCGATGTCATACCCCTGTCCCACGTCATCGAGCGAATAGAGTTCGACCATCAGGTGATGCAGGTCCTGCTTGCCGGTTTCGATCAGCGCGACGGTGTGATGGCGCGAGTTGACGTGCAGGAAGTAGGCACGGAATGGTTTGAGGATGTAGTCGCTGACGCCGAAGCCGAGCACGTCGTGATAGAAGCCGAGCAAGTCGTCGATGTTCTTCACATGGAACACGGCGTGGCCCATGCCGAGCGGACCGGTGCGGAAGCCCGAGATAGCGCGGCCCGGCCGGAACGGCGTGTCGGCGACGGCGGCGCCCCAGAATGCCTCGAGCCGGTTGCCGGCAGGATCGGCGAAGCTGATCAGCCCGCGCACGCATCGCTGATCGGCAAGCGCTACGGGTTCGTGCCGCACCGCGACGCCGGCCTGATCGAGGCGGCCCGCCAGTGCGTCGAGCGCAGCGGCGCCGGCGACCTCGAAGCCGAAATAGCGTTCGCCATCGGCCAGCGAGCGATCGACCACCAGACGTTGCTGACGATCGTCCATGCGGAAGGCACGGCAGGCGTTGCCGCGCTCGATCATCTGCATGCCGAGCCAGTTGGTGGCGAAGTCGGTCCAGTCGGTGAGGTCGGATGCGCCGATACCGACATAGCCGAGTGCCTGTATTTCCATGGCTGCTTCCTCCGGTCAGCAAAAAGCCCGGGTCGATGCCCGGGCCTTCGTTGCAGTCCAGCCTGTGCGGCTAGGTGGTGTGCGGATCGCTGCTGCAGGCCGCGGCGGGTTGCGCGGTGATACCCGCGGTCGCCAGCACCGCGCCGGATACACCCGCCAAAACGAGCAGGGTGAGAATGATGCGCTTCGTCATGGGCAGCCTCCGTTCGCGACGCTGGAACTCCACGCGCGTTGGGTGGGCAGTGTCAAGGGCAGCGCGCGGGCGGCGAAGGAGCGGTGACGAAGCGAAGCAGGCAGCGGCCATACCGGCGCGAGAAGTCGTTGGTGCTGCCACCGCCGTGACCGTTGATGCCGTCGGGTTCGTCGATCACCAGCACCGCCGCGACGTTGGGTGGCGCGAGGTCGTGCAACTCTGCGATGCGGCGCGGCATGTCGGGCACGTAAGCATCGCCCCTGAACTCCACCACCACGGCGCGGGCCGCCGGTGAGCGAGCGTTCCGCAGGATGCGGTCGAGTTCCGCCTCCTGTGTTGCCTGACTGGCGAAGTTGGCTGGCGAGATGGCGATGACGGCATCCACCAAGCCGGGTTCGTCGAGCATTTGCAGGCTGTTCCAGGCACCGCGCGACTGGCCGGCCATTACCACCGCGCGCCAGCCCGACTGGCGCAGCCAAACGAGCCCGTGGCGAAGGAAGCCGGCGGCGGCCTCGGCATAGTCCGCGCCTGGGGCACGGTCGTAGCGGACAACATCGTAGCCGGCATTGTTGAAGGCGCGCACAAAAGGCTGGGGCTGTTCATTGCGGAGATCCTGGCCGCCACCGGACTTGCCGTGGGCCCAGACCAGCACGCCTGTCGCGCGTGCCGGGCCGTGCCAGAAGAAACGCGGATCGGGCAGCAGGGCGAAGTCGCTGTCGCCGAACAACCGAGCGGGCGGTTGCGGCAATGCTATCGGCGCCCGGTTGTGCCAGACCACCTGGAGGTCCTCGGCATACAATGAACAATCGATGCCGCCGGCATCGGTGCAGATTTTGAGTGCCCTGGCGCGCACGGTCTCGATCGACGCACCGCCCGCTCGCCAGCCGGACTGGCCGTTCGAGGCCAGAGCAAAGGCGCGCGGCAGGTTCATCAGCAGAAAGTCGGCGTAGCCAGCGCGACCGCGTGCGTCGAGGTTGGGCACGGCAGCAATATCGAGGACCGGGATTGCCGCTTCCTGCGCCCGCGCGCTGCCCAAGCCGCCAAGCGCAATCATCAGCAGCAGCAGTTGCCACATTGCCCTGGCTCCGGTGCTTCGCCGGATTGAGTTTGCCCGCCTGGCTGCCACCTGGGAAATCGCCGTGCCGGGTTCACGCTTTGTTAGACTAGTCGTCGCATGGTCGTGCCACTCACAAATTTTCGGTGGAGGGTGCGCCCATGTTCGCGCGCAGGCATTTCCTGGTTGCCAGCACTGCCGTTGCCACCAGTCTCGCGATGCCGTTCATCCGTCCGGCCCGCGCCGCCACCGGGCGAGTGCTTCGTCTCGGTCACATCCTGCCGGTGCAGTCTCAGCTTGGTGCCGGCGCCACGGTGTTCGCCGATGAACTCGCCAAGCGCACTGCCGGACGCTTCACCCTGCAGCAGTTTCCCGACGCCACGCTGGGCGGCGATGTCGAACTGATGAAGGGCGTTCAGCTGGGAAGCATTGACGTGGCGTTCGTCACTGGCATGGGAATGTCCACCGTGCTGCCTGAGACGGGCGTGCTGAACATACCGTTCCTGTTCCGCGATGTCGGTCACGCCCACGCGGTGATGGATGGTCCGATCGGACAGTCGTTCGCCAAACCGTTTGCAGCGAAGGACATGGTCATGCTCGCCTGGGGTGAGAACGGCGTGCGCCACATCACGAATTCCAAACGCAACATCACGTCCCCGGATGATCTCAAGGGCCTGAAGATGCGGGTGCCGCAATCCGATGTACTGCTGAAAGGCTTTCAGGCCCTTGGCGTCGACACCGCGCAATTGCCGTTCCCACAGTTGTTCGATGCATTGCGTGCCGGCAAGTTCGATGGTCAGGAGAATCCGATCGCGACAATCCGTGCCGCGAAATTCGACCAGGTGCAGAAGTTCCTGACGCTGAGCGGGCATGCCTATGATCCCGCTGCACTGCTGATGTCACCCGACGAGTTCGAGGAACTGTCCGGCGAGGACAAGACGGCATTTGTGGAAGCAGCCAGACTGGGCGCCGCGGCATCGCGCAAATTCGCCTTCGATGCGCAGGTTGCCGGCGTTGCGGCGCTGCGTGAAGCGGGCATGACGGTGCAGACGGAGATCGATCGGGCACGATTTGCCAGCGCGATGGCCGCCGCGATGCCGGAGTTCGAGGCAAAATTCGGCCGCGACCGCATCGAGCAGATCAAGCAGACTGCCTGAACATGCTCAGATTGTCGGTACGACGCCGCATATTCGGCGGCTTCGCCATCGTGCTTGCGCTGCTGCTGGTACTGGGCCTGGTCAGCCAGCGCGGCATTGACTCGGTGAGGACCGGCGCGGGACGCGTCAGCGGCGATACGGCTCAGGCGACCGGTGCCGCGGAGGTGGCGCTTCAGGTGGCCGACGCACATGCGCGTGTCGTGCAGTATGTGCTGTCGGCTTCGCAGGAGGATCAGCAGGCGGCGCAGGCCAGTCTGCAGCGGCTGGACCAAACGATCGCCGGTGAGCCCGCGCTGCAAGCGCTCACCGCGAGTTATCGCGGCACGGTGAATGCCACCATCGTGGCGGTTGAGGCGCGGCGCTCCAGCGTCGAGCAACTCGTGGCCGCAGCATTGGAGGCGAGGACCATTGTCGCTGCCACGGTCGAACAGTTGGACCGCAGCACCGACCCGAACGTGCTGCATGCCGGCGCACATCTGGCGCAATTGTTCGGCGCCGCCGACAGCGCCGCGTTCCGCTTTGTCGCCGCACGCTCTCCTGCGGAAGCGAATGCCGCGACCACCGCGGTGCAATTGCTGCCCGACAGCGTCGAGGCAATGGCCAAGCTGACTTTGGACGATCGGCGCATGCAACGGCTGGTTCGCGGACTTGCGGCACCGCTGAACCGCTTTGCCGAGACCGTGCGACAGGTCGTAACCGCCGATGCCAAACTCAACGATGTGGCGGTCGCGCGTGAGAAAGCCACCACCGCCGTCCTGCAGGCAGCCGCGCAACGGCGCGGTCAAGCCGCCGACTCACTACGTGCCGCAATGGGTGCGATGGTCGGCAGTGTCGCGACGGCGGAAAAGTTCGGGCTGGCGACCTCTGCCGGTGCGATCGCCGTTGGCATCCTGCTGGCCGCGCTCATCGGGCGCGGCATTGCCCGCCCGGTACATCGGCTGACCGATGCCATGCGGGCTCTGGCAGGCGGGCGTCTGGATACCGAGGTGCCGGATACCGCGCGGCACGATGAACTGGGCGAGATGGCACGCGCCGTGGGCGTGTTCCGTGAACACATGTCGAAAGCGGCGACGCTCAGCCAACAGCAGGAGGAAGACCGCTCGCGCGCCGCGCAGGAGAAGCAGGCTGCGCTGGTGAAGATGGCGGAGACCATCGAAAGCGAAATGCACGCCGCGATCGAACATACCGGCGCGCGGACCGGCGAATTGTCGGCGACCGCCGACGCGATGGATGTGTCTGCAACGCGTACCGGAGCCGCGGCCCAAAGCGCGGCGAGCGCCGCCGCGCAGGCGCTGTCCACCGCGCAGGCCGTGGCAAGCGCGGCCGAACAGCTTGCTTCCTCGATCCGCGAAATCGGCGGTCAGGTCACGCAGTCCGCTGCCATAGTGGGCAAGGCCGTGCAGGCCGGGGAAGCAACGCGCACGGCGATGGAGACGCTGACCCAGCAAGTGGAGCGTATCGGCACTGTCGCCGACATGATCGCTGCGATCGCGGCGCGCACCAATCTGTTGGCGTTGAATGCCACGATCGAAGCAGCGCGCGCGGGCGAGGCCGGCAAAGGCTTCGCGGTGGTCGCCGGCGAGGTCAAACAGCTCGCGGCGCAGACCGCGCGCTCGACCGAGGAAATCACGCGCCACATCGCGGAGGTGCGCACTGCCACCGGCGCATCGGTTGCGGCAGTGGATCGCATCGAGCAGACCATCGGCGAGATCAATGTGATCTCCGGCGCAATCGCCGCCGCGGTGGAACAACAAGGTGCGGCGACCGCGGAGATCGCACGCAACGTCGCCGAGACAGCCACGGCTGCCAATGCGATGTCCGGGCGCATTGGCGAGGTGTGGGCGGAGGCCGAGCAAACCGGACGTCACGCCGAGGCGGTACACGGGAACACGTCTGCCCTGGCCAGCGCCGTTAACGATCTGCGCCATACCGTGATCCGAACGGTGCGCAGCGCCACAACCGACGTCGATCGGCGTCAATCACCGCGCTATGCGATTGATGCGCCGTGCCGGCTCGACGTTGCCGGGACAACGCACCAGGCGCGCATGATCGATCTGTCCACGAGCGGCGCCAGCATCGCCGGCGCGCCAAGCATGCGCTCCGGTGATCGCGGCTCGGTATCGGTCAGCGGCCTTGAACAGCCGTTGCCGTTTAGTGTCCGCACGGTGGACGACGACACCCTGCACGTAGAATTCGACCTGACAGCGGTCCAGGCAGACAGGTTGCGAGCCGTGCTCGAGCGCGGGCGCTACCGACACGCAGCCTGACTTGCTCTTACGGCTGACCGGGGCTACTTCGCCGCTCCTGGAGTGCGGAGCGGTTCAATGCGCGTCAAGGATGTGAAGAAAGTCGTGCTCGCCTACTCAGGCGGCCTCGATACCAGCGTGATCCTCCGTTGGCTGCAGGTGACATACAGGTGCGAGGTGGTGACCTTCACGGCCGATCTGGGACAGGGCGAGGAGCTTGGACCTGCGCGCCAGAAGGCCGAGATGTTCGGCGTGAAGGAAATCTTCATGGACGACTTGCGCGAGACGTTCGTGAAGGATTTTGTGTTTCCGATGTTCCGGGCGAATGCGCTGTATGAGGGACAGTATCTGCTCGGCACGTCGATCGCGCGTCCGTTGATCGCGCAGCGGCAGATTGAGATCGCCGAGCAGGTTGGCGCGGACGCGGTGGCGCATGGCGCGACCGGCAAGGGCAACGACCAGGTGCGCTTCGAGCTCAGCTATTATGCGTTGAAACCAGACATCAAGATCATCGCCCCGTGGCGCGAATGGGACCTGACGAGCCGGACCAAATTGCTGGAGTTCGCCGAGCAGAACCAGATTCCGATCGCCAAGGACAAGCGCGGCGAGGCACCGTTCAGTGTCGATGCGAACCTGCTGCACTCGTCGTCCGAAGGAAAGATCCTGGAAGATCCGGCGATCGAGGCGGATGAGATTGTGTATCAGCGCACCATCCGGCCAGAGGACGCCCCGGACAAGGCTGTCGTCATCGCGATGGATTTCGAGCGCGGCGATCCGGTGGCGATCGATGGCGCGAGGCTGTCGCCCGCCGCGTTGCTGGCCAGGCTGAACGAACTGGGCAAGGCGAACGGCATCGGGCGGCTGGATCTGGTGGAGAACCGTTTCGTGGGTATGAAGTCGCGCGGCGTGTACGAGACGCCGGGAGGCACCATACTGCTGGCAGCGCATCGCGGCATTGAAAGCATCACGCTGGATCGCGAGGCGGCGCATTTGAAGGATCAGCTCATGCCGCGTTATGCCGAGCTGATCTACAACGGCTTCTGGTTCAGCCCGGAACGCCGGATGCTCCAGGCGCTGATCGACGAGAGCCAGAAGAGCGTCAACGGCCGCGTGCGGCTGAAGCTGTACAAGGGCAACGTGTCGGTGATCGGACGCGAATCACCGAACAGCCTGTATTCGCAGAACGTCGTGACGTTCGAGGAGGATGCCGGTGCATACGACCAGTTCGATGCGCAAGGCTTCATCAAGCTCAACGCGCTGCGACTGAGGCTGGGAGCGCAGGCCGGACGGCGGGGCGGCGCGCTGTAGGCGGCGCGGGCGGGTCGCAGCCCCCTACTTGGGCTTGCGGGGGGTCGCTGGGGCCGTGACGGTGGAGAAAGTCGATCCGCCGGAGCCAGGCTTGCTTTTCTCGAGCGTGGGGGGAACCCACCCCTGAAGCTCATAGACCTCGTCGGCCACCTTCACCACCAGCATCGCCAACTCCGACTGCGCCATTGATCAGTTATCCTACGATAAAGGTTGCTGCAGCACGACATCAAGAACCTTGGTGAGCAATTCGGAGCAGACCTGCGCCATCAATTTGCCGTCCGGCTGCTTCAGGCTGTTCATGTTTCCGGACTTGTCGTGGCAAGTGAGCGCCGCCACGAGGCACGGCATGGCACGGTTGCCGAGCATCTCGGCGCGCTGATCGGAGTCGGCCGGCAACGGTAGCGGGACACAGAGCAGATGGCGCTCGTCGGCTGTATCCATGACCTTGCGGTAGACGCCGTAGGTCTTGGCGTCATGCGTGTCCACAAAGGCGGGGCGGCGGCGCTTCATCACCCAGCCGGCCACACCCACGCCGGGCGGGAAAGTGACCTTGCGGATCTGATCGTCCATCGTGGTGAGGACGACGCGAATGACCGATTCGGGTTCGTCGAAAAGCAGCACCGAGAGGTGCAGCTTGGCCTTGGTCTTGCCTTTGCCGCGCGGGGCAAAGAATTTCTGCCACACCTCGTCCCTGATCGTGCCGATCCTCTCTTCGATCGCGCTGCACTCCTGTTCACGCAGTTCGAGCAGAGTGCGGACCTGCTCACGCGCCCGCGTCACCTCGTCCCAGGGCGGTACGGGGGGCCGCGGCAACTTCCAGGTCAACGCATACTGATATTCGGGCAACGAACGTTCCACTGAAAGGACGGCACAGCCTCGTTCACGGTCGAAAAACAGGCTGGATGCAACGCGCGCTGTCTCGGCGCTGTCCTCAGGCCCCTGGGAGTGGTCTGCGGTATGGGCTTGCGCGACGACTGTAATTTCCGCGGGCTGATAACCGTATGGGAACATGACGACGAGGCGCAGCATCCGAGCCGGATAACGTGCGCGGATGGTGGTGTATTCGATGGGATCCTGATTGCGCTGCCGGGCCTCGTCCTCGGTCATGGCGAAAGAGTTGATCGAGGAGACGCTGACACTGAAACCGGCGTGCACATCGGTCGCGGTTGCCGCCGGCTTCAGTTCCAGGTTGCCCTCCAGAAAGGTGTCGGCCCGAGGCAGCCCCTTCTCCGACCAGCGTTTTTGCTCGTCGGTCAACTGATTGAGCACACAGGTGCCGAAGCTTGGCGCCGCGGAATAACGGTACGGCACGGTCTCGATGCAGCCTAGATCAGGTCCATGGATACGGCGCAACCGCGTGATCTGCGTGCTGTCACCATACTGATCCAGCTCCTTGCGGAGTTCGAACAGCTCATACCAACCATCGGCGTGACTTCGATCCATCCAGTCGATTTCACGTCTGACGGAAGCGGTCTGCTGGCGCAGTTTCTGCAGTTCCGTCTGCATCTCGAGTAACGCGGCCGGGTCCGCATCGACAACAGCCGCGGCACGGGCGCGCGCGGCAACGTGCTCGCGGATCGAAGCCGCCGGGACAGCCAGCGCGCGGCTGTCATCGAGCCGATTGACGATGATGCCGACAAGGCGGGCCTGCGCGTTGAACAGTCCCGAGCCGCTGTGGCCTTCGGCGACACCGAGGCGCGCGGTGAGCAAGCCGAAGTGCTTGGACTTGTCAGTCGGCTCCAGGTCTGCCTCGATCGGCCGCGGCACGCCGTCGGGATCCCAAATCAGAGCGACCAGCTTGCCGGAATTGTTCGGCATCTTCTCGGCGAGCGGCGCCGGCGACAGGCTTTGCGCTGTGACCTCCAACAACGCGATGTCGTAGCCGGGCACCTTCCACACCGATGCCTTGCCGAAGTCGCGTTTGACTCTCTGTTCGTCGAGACCAAAGACGCTCACCATTCGGTCCGGCAGGCCGCTGTTCGGCGTGGTTTCCCGCCATTCGTCATCCTCGCCGACGACGTGGCCAGCCGTGATGATTAGACCGTTGTCACCGACGACGACACCGGCGCCGAGACGGGTTTTCGCCACCTTGCCGTCGGCATCGCGTCCACTGACCTCGATGCGGATCAGCGCCGTCTGGAATTTCTCGAGCAGGCCGGCGCGGTCGAGTTCTGCCGGAGGCATCAGGCCGCGTCCACGGTGAGGTAAAGCGCGCGCTGGCCGAGCGGCGGGACGTCGATATCTACACGGTAAACCTCCTCCTCCAGTGGCGCGCGGATGTCGGCAGCGAAGCTCAGGATCTTCTCGGCAAGCTCTGCATCGCTGGTGGTTTCCATCAATGGCACCGGCGGCATGCCGGTATCGGCCAGACGGGCGACCAGTCCGGCCACGTCGCCGCGATTAAGAGATGCGTCGGCCGGGAACCGCAGGCTGACACGCAGTCTTGTGCTGGCGTTCGGAGCGACGACGGAGGGATCGAGCGTGGCATCCAGGATGTCCAGCCGCTGAAGATTGCCGGAACGCATCGGGAAGTCAGGGGCGCGCGCGCTCACCGGCGGTGGCGCCACCATGACCAGTTCGCGCTGGAGGACCACCTTCACCCACTCGTCGCGGAATATGGTCGCGTGCTCGACAAAGGACGGCAGCGTGCCAGCCAGATTGCCATCGCGCGAGCTGGCGGCGCTCCACAGCGGGACCGTGCCATCGCCACGATCGAACGAGAAATTCCAGTTGCGCCAGGTTTGATCGTCGCGGTTCACGTAGAGGTAGAGCCGGGTGTTCTGGTTGTCGCCGGCGATCCGGACCTCCGTGATGCCGGGTATTGGCTGCGCCATGATGGCGGCGATCTGTTCGGCACGCGCCAGATTGCTGCGGAACTGCGCGCCGCGTGGCGCGCCATCCCGGTAAGCGGCGGGAAGCCAATCCTGTGCGTTCCACAGGTCGGGGTCGTAGATGTTGAAGGGCTGATGCCTGCGTTGGGTGCCGAGGCGGCTACTGCGCGGGTAGCTGGGAAACAACTCGATGGCACCGGGAAAGGACAGCATCGTGTTGCGGATGGTGTCGATGCCGCCGGCGATCAGATTGGCGAAGCGTCCCCATCCAGCGGTGAGCGTGGCCAGGGAGTTCATGCTGCCCTGAAACGGCGTGCCGAGATAGATCACCTTGCGGACGCGTGGCGCGCCGTTGAATTGCGTCAGCCAGATGCGGGTGGCGATACCGCCCATCGAATGGGCCACGATATCGAAGGTGCCGTCGCGCAACGCGGGCTGGGCCCGCAACCATGATTGGAATTTCTCCGCGGTGACGAAGTTGCTTTGCCGCCAATCATAGGGGAACTGGAAAAGCGTCTCGCCGTCGCGGAAGCCGAGAACGCGGAGGTGTATGAGCAAATCGTCGTACGCATGGACGGTCCAGAATGGGCCGAGGACGCGAATGCGCTCGACGAATCCGCCGACTTCCAATGCATCTCCCGGCTTCTCCGGGTCGAGATCGAGTTGCCCGAAATGGCTGAGTGACGAACGGTCGCCCCAGAGCACGCTACCGTCCTTGCCGAGCAGCCTGGAACCAAGAATCCCGGGGACGACGACGACGCGGCGCCGGTCTTGTGGCGCGGCAGGTTCAGAGACCGATGCGGACATGCGCCTGCCCTTCCGACGTTAAGCCAGATCACGGCGGACCCGATGGTGCGCTCATTTGCCGCTGTTCTGCAATGAACAGGCGGATCAACGGCGCCAGGCCAGAGCCAGCGCACCGGCACCGATGAGCAGGCCGCCGCCGGTGCGATTGACGGCGCGCTGCACACGCGGCTGACGGATGGTGCGGCGAGCGGCGGAAGCCAGCAGCGAGTAGCCAAGCGCGCCAGCCGTGGCCAGCGTGAGGAAGGTCGCCTCGAAGATGATCAGCTGGGGCAATACGGGCGCCGTTCGATCGAGGAACTGCGGCAGGAAGGCGATGAAGAACACGATGCTCTTTGGGTTGAGCGCGGTCACCGCATAGGCGTGCAGGAATATGCGGCGATGGCGCTCGATCGGTGCCATCGCCTCGTCCGCGGCCGGGCCGACCGGTGCGCGCCACAGCCTGATCCCCAGGTAGACCAAGTAGAGCGCGCCAATCCATTTCAGCACGCTGAATAACGTGGCCGAAGCCGCCAGCAAGGCGCCAAGGCCGAGCAGCGAGGCGGTCATCGAGGTGAAGTCCCCCAGCAATACGCCGGCTACGGTGGAACCGGCGGCGCGGCGGCCATGGCCCAGGGCATAGGAGACCACCAGCAGCACCGTCGGCCCGGGTATTGCCAGCAGCACGGCGGATGCCGCGGCGAACGCCACCCAATGATCGAGTGCCATGCCAATCTCCTTGGATGTGGCACGATCAATCCATCCCGCTGCGTCCGCCGCAAGTGGCGGCGTAACGCCGGGGTCTGAACCGGGTCAAAGCGATGGCAGCACAAAGGACAGGGATCGATGCGCCGACGCACATTCGTAGCCTCCGGACTGGCTGGCATCTGCCTGGCACCGGCCGCACGCGCCGACGCGGCGCCGGTGGTGCTGGAGCTGTTCACCTCCCAGGGCTGTTCCTCCTGCCCGCCGGCTGACGCCCTGCTGGGCAGGCTGTCGCAACGGCCCGGCGTGATCGCGCTGGCCTGGCATGTCGACTACTGGAACTACCTGGGCTGGCGCGACCGCTTCGCCACCCGCCAGGCAACCGAGCGGCAAAGGTCGTATGCGCGTCAGCTTGGCTCGGAGGTGTTCACACCGGCGCTTGCGGTGGACGGCGGCGATATGGTGGTGGGCTCGAACCAGCGCGCCGTGGAGGGCGCGATCCGGGCGGCGAGCCCGCTGCCCGTTCCGGTGAAGATCAGCGTGACAGCGGACGGCATCGCCGCTAATACCGAGCGTGCCTCACGGCGGCTGCGCCCGGTTGTCGTCAGCTATGATCCGGAGCAGGCGACCGATGTCGGCGCTGGTGAAAACAGCGGGGCGACATTGCGCGAATACCGGATCGCACGGTCGGTGGAGACGCTGCCCGAGTGGGACGGCAGCGCGCGGCGTCTATTGCTGAAACCGCCCGAGCGCGGCCAGGGGCTGGTGGTTCTGCTTGCGGGGGAAGACCTGCGGATCGCGGGCGCGGCCGACGTGCCGCCGAAGTTGTTCAGTGAGCGAAGCTGAGCACCGATGATGCGAGGGCGGGCCACTCACTGATCACGAGCCAGCCGGCGAGCAACAGGACAATCCAGGCCAGCGGGCCGCGATATAACTTGCCGATCGCCTGCCGGCGGACTTCGCCGGGATTGTCACTGCGCCACCTGTTCATCACGCCGGTCCGCTACGTATCGAGAGCTGCAAGAAGGAGGCGATTATTTCGCGAATGCGGCGGATTTTTGCACGCTAATTGTGAGTAATCTTGCGCGGTGGGATGCAGCACTGATCGCAACGCATAGGTAGGTGCCGCAAAGCATCGCATAATCGCGCGCATTATCAACGTCCGAGGCCGGTCTTGAGCGAAAATACCCTGGCTGCACGCGCTACGGTTGCAAATGAAACCAACACGACATTCGCGATCCTCGTGTCGCTTTCGGTTTGCCATTTGCTCAACGACATGAACCAGTCGCTGGTGCCTGCGCTGTATCCGGTGCTGAAGGACACGTATCACCTCGACTTCGGCCAGATCGGCATGATCACGCTGGCCTTCCAGCTGACCGCCTCGATGCTGCAGCCTGTCGTAGGAATGGTTACAGATCGGCGTCCGCAGCCGTTTTCGCTGCCGATAGCGATGGGGTGCAGCCTGATTGGGCTGCTGCTGCTGGCTGTGGCCAACAGTTACGCGACGATTTTATTCGCCGCGGCGATGGTGGGTGTCGGCTCGTCGGTGTTCCATCCGGAGTCCTCCCGGGTTGCGCGCATGGCGTCCGGTGGGCGGCACGGGTTCGCGCAGTCGCTGTTTCAGGTGGGCGGCAGCACCGGGTCGGCGATCGGTCCGCTGCTTGCGGCCTTCATTGTGGTGCCGCGCGGCCAGGGCAGCGTCGCCTGGTTCTCGGGCGCCGCGCTGCTGGCGATCTTCCTGCTGGCCAATGTCAGCCTTTGGTACAGCCGGCATCTGTCGGCCCGGCACGCGTCGGGCGGCAGCAGTGCCAGGAACGCCGCCTACGCGGTGCTGTCGCGCAAGCGGGTGCTGGGGGCTCTCACTGTCCTGGTCGCATTGCTGTTCTCGAAGAACGTCTACACGTCCTCGCTCAGCTCATACTACACGTTCTACCTGATCCATAAGTTCGGCCTGTCGGTACAGAGCGCGCAGATCCACCTGTTCGTCTTCCTGGGAGCAGTGGCGGCGGGGACCTTCGGCGGCGGACCTATCGGCGACCGGTTCGGGCGGAAACCGGTGATCTGGTTCTCGATCCTTGGTGCCTTCCCGTTCGCCCTGATGCTGCCGTACGCGAACCTGTTCTGGACGGGCATCCTGAGCGTCGCCATCGGGCTGATCCTTGCGTCGGCATTCTCGGCTATCCTGGTATATGCGCAGGACCTGCTGCCGGGACGCGTCGGCATGGTGGCAGGGATGTTCTTCGGCTTTTCATTTGGGCTGGGCGGGCTAGGCGCCGCCGCGCTGGGCCAGATCGCCGACTGGACCAGCATCGACACGGTCTACCGGCTATGCTCGTTCCTGCCGCTGATCGGGTTGCTCACGGCATTCCTGCCCAATATTGAGCGGCGGCACCCGACGTAGCTGCGGGTCAGCGCGCCGCCCAGGGCAGCATCCGGCGCAACGTGGCGTCGCGCAGGATGTAGTGGTGGAACAACGCCGCTGCCGCGTGCAGCCCGGCGACGATGAGGATGGCGTTGGCTGCGAGTTCATGCCAGCCGTGGATCAGCCGCACCAATGCCTTGTTGCCCGGCGTAAGAGCCGGGATGTCGAACAGATTGAATATCGACTCACCGCCTGTCCACGCGGTGCCGATGCCCAGCCCGACCGCCAGGATCAGCAGCAGGTAAAGCGCCCAATGGGTAAGACGCGCCACCAGCAGCATGAGCCCCTCGGCGATTGGCGGCAGCGTGTGCTTGTGGCTCAGACGCCATGCCAGCCGGACCAGCATCACGATGCCCAGCGCGAGACCCAGCACGATGTGCACCGAGCGGTAATCGACCCGCCAGGGGCCTCTTGGCACCCAGTCAATCGTCTGGCCAATGACCCAGAGCACGACCACCAGAACGGCCGTTGTCCAATGCAAGGCAATGGTCGTGCGATCGTGCCGCAGAGCCTGCGTGCCGGCACGTCTGGCGAAAATTGTATGCTGCATGGGGCCTCTAACTACTGCCGATTAAAATGCCTGCCGCGAATACCAAAGCGCCGCCAAATGCGACCTGGAATGCGGCGGAAATGGGCGGTGTATCCATGTATTTCCAGCGCACCCAACTGATCACCGCAAGCTCGATGATAACCACGCAGATCGCCAATGTGGTGGCGGTCCAGAAGTCCGTTATCAGATAGGGCAAGGTGTGGCCGATGCCGCCAAGCGTGGTCATCAGCCCGGTGATCGCGCCGCGAATGATCGGCGCGCCACGGCCGGTGAGACTGCCGTTGTCGGACAGTGCCTCGGCGAATGCCATGGAGATACCGGCGCCAATGGATGCGGCCATCCCGACGAGGAAGGCATTCCACGACTGGCCGGTGGCGAACGCGGCGGCAAACACCGGCGCCAGCGTGGACACCGACCCATCCATCAAACCCGCCAGCCCCGGCTGGATCACGCGCAACACGAACATGCGGCGCTGCATGCGATCTTCCTCGGCGCGCACGTTCGGCGGCAGGTTCGCTTCTACCAGCCGACCGGCGACCTCTTCGTGATGCGCCTCGGCTTCGGCGAGATCACCGAGCAGCTTGCGGATCGAGGCGTCCTCGCTGCGTGCCGCGGCACGGCGGTAGAAGCGCAGCGTCTCCAGTTCCATGTTCTCGGCAAGGTCGCGCACCTTGTCGAGGCCGAATGGTTGCATGTGCCAGATCGCCGGATGCTCGATGAAGCCACGAACGTCGTGACGGCGGATCAGCGGAATATGCTCGCCGAACTTCTGCTGGTACAGCTCGATCAGCCGGCGGCGATGATCACCCTCCTCGCCCGCCATTTCGGTGAACACGTTGGCCGACGCGGGATAGTCGCCGCGCAATCGCTCGGCGATGTCCTGATAAATGCGGCCGTCCTCTTCCTCGTTGGCGATCGCCAAGGCGAGGACCTCGCGTTCGGTCAGATCGGAAAAGTTGCGCATGGCGCGCACTTTGGCGGGCGATCCGGCTCCGTCAAGTAACCCGGGGAATGATGCGAATGCTTCGCAGCTACAGGTTTAGGGCCGCATCCACCGCGTCACCAAGGCGCTCGACGATGGCGTCGATATCCGACGCGGTGGCGATGTAGGGCGGCGCCACGATGACATGGTCGCCCTGCTTGCCGTCGATCGTACCGCTCATCGGATAGATTGCCAGGCCGCGTGCCAGCGCCTCGCGTTTTACCCGCTCATTCATCTTCAGCTTTGGATCGAATACCGACTTGGTCGCACGATCGGTGACGAATTCCAGCGCCCAGAACATGCCGCGGCCGCGCACGTCGCCGACATGACGGTGATTGCCGAAGCGCTCGGTCAGTCCGCTCTCCAAGCGCGCACCCATGGCGCGCACGTTGTCCAGCAGATTGTCGTCACGGATGATGCGCTGCACTTCGAGGGCAGCGGCGCAAGCAACGGGATGCGCCTGGTAGGTGTGGCCATGCATGAAGCCGCCGGAACCAGCGTTCAGTGCATCGACGATCTTGCGATTGATCAGCACGCCGCCGATTGCCTGGTAGCCGGCGCCGAGGCCCTTTGCGACGACTTGCAGATCCGGCGTGATGCCTTCCTGCTCCCAGGCGTGCATTGTGCCGGTGCGGCCCATGCCGCACATCACTTCATCGAGGATCACCAGAGCGCCATGGCGATCGCAGATCTCGCGCACGCGCTTGAAATAGCCGGGCAGCGCGGCAACGCAGCCGGTGGTGGCGCCGACAACCGGTTCGGCAAGGAACGCGATCACCGTGTCCGGGCCGAGGCGCTGGAATTCCGCTTCCAGTTCATTGGCGAGCCGATCAACGTATTGCTGCTCGGTCTCGTCGTCGCGCTGGAAGCGATACGCGAAACAGGGCGAGACCAGGCTGAACGCCGTTGACAGGATCGGCTCGTACAGCGCGCGCCGCATCATGTTGCCACCGGCGGCGAGCGCGCCCAGCGTGTTGCCATGATAGCCCTGCCGGCGCGCGATGAAATGCGTGCGCTGCGGCTGGCCGATCTCGACAAAGTACTGCCGTGCCAGCTTCAGCGCCGCCTCGGTGCCTTCCGAGCCGGAGGAGCAGAAATAGGCGTGCGACAGGCCGCCGGGTTCGCCATCCAGCACGATATGAGCCAATTCCTCGGCGGGCTGGCTGCTGAAGGTGCCGGTGTGGGCGTAGGCCATGGAGGCGGCCTGGCGGCCGATCGCTTCGGCGATGCGTCGGTTGCCGTGACCGAGGCAGGCGACGGCGGCGCCACCGGAGCCATCGATGATCCGCATGCCATCGGCGCGATGGAGATAGATGCCCTCGCCGCCCGTGGCGACTGGTGGGGCGCCGCCGACGCGGTGCAGAACGCGAGAGTCCATGGATGGGGCCTTTGCCGTTGGTGCGCTGAGCCTATGTACCACGTCCGGGGATGTTGCCCTAGTAGCTGGAAACCTGCGCGGTGTTGAGATCAGATATGCCCTGGAGTGTGATGCGCGTTCCGTCGCTCAGAGTGATGAAGGTGGACCCGCTGCTTACCGCTTCCGACGCTATCGGATTGGCGCCATAGCCGAAGAGCTGCAACTGATCGTTGGCATCCCAGTTCTGGATCAGATCAACGCCGCCCGCATTGCCGGACGTAAACTGGTACCAGTCGCGTCCGCTGCCTCCGACAATCGTCGTTGACCCAGTGCTGGCCTCGAACAGATTCTCCTCGTAGGAACCGGTAAGGCCACTTACAGCTACGGCGTCCGCACCCGAGCCGCCGACGAGCGAGGCATTACCGCTGCCGGCGAAGAACGTGTTGTATCCGGTGGACCCAGCGGCATTGATGGTCGCATTGCCCTCGCCGGCCACCAGCAGGTTGGCACTTCCCGAACCCACCACGTTCAGGATGCCGCCATCATGAACGAAGGCTTCGCCGGCGCTTGTGCTTATGCCACCAACGCCCGTGTCAGGCGTGGTGGTTGTAATGATTGTGCTGTCGCCGGATTGTGGATCAAACATGAACGTGGGCGTACCGGGCTGAACCGCATGGAGCAGGGATACTTCACTGGTGGGCTGCGCGAAATAGAGAACATTTTCTGCGCCTCCGAATATTGTGGGAGTCGCCAGCACGGGAATGAGGAATTTACCAAAGATCGTCCGCCCAAATGAGACTGATCCTATTACCGTGCTTGATCCAGCGCCTTCGGCAACGAAGGTGTCTGGCCCCTGCATGAAGTAGGTTCCGCCACTGGCGGCGGCAAATATCGTATCTGCCGCCGGCATAGAATTTAACTGGAACGTATTTACCTGGCGAGGCTGGGAAATTATTGTATTGTCGCCGCCTGAATTTATTACATCAGTAATACCTGAGCTCCACAGTATTGCTCCAGAGGCTGCCGCGACTATTGTCTCAGGTTCCAGTAAGGCTCCGGTAATGGCGAAAGTCGGTGAAGAGGCTCCGACTATCAGATCGGCTGCACCAGCGATGATCATGTCAGCGGGTGAGCCATAGACATTCAAGCCAAAGGCGAGCGCCCCGGGGGCCAACATGCTGATGGTGTCTGAGCCACCGGAGACGATGGTGTCGGCCGCGTTTGAGGTGAACGTGCCGTTCCTTGGCACGAAAATCAGCTGGGGACTGGCAGGCATCAATGCATCCTCGCGGAGTTGTCCGACACCAATTCACCTAGAAGCCGCATAGAGAGCGCACCTTGATATAGATCAAGGCATATGAAGGCGAGGGTCGTCGCACGGTCCAGAAATTCCACGGCTGCGAGACGTGCAACGCCATGGGACGACTTCATCGCGACGGTGCAGATTCGCGTGGTGGACGCGGTCCACCACGATCGGGACTTGAGCGTTACGACTATCATCGCCACCGTGGCATCGAGATCGCCCATCCTGAACTCGTGCCGGCAATTCGCCTTCTACGGCGCGGCCAGAGCGGGCGCGGCCATGCCTCCCCTTACGACGGCACCAGATGCGCCACTCGCGGACCGACTTCCTCGATCAGCAAGCGGAGCGAATTGTGCCAAGCCTGCGGATGGTCGGCATAGTCGAAACCGAACACCAGCAGACCACCGAAGCCGCCGGCTTCGTGATAGATGCGCTCCAGCTTCTCGGCGACCGTGGCGGGTGAGCCGATCAGCCAGTTGTGCTTGGCGCAGTATTCAGGCGTCACATCCGAATCAGGCAGCGAGGGATCTGCCTTCAGGTATTCGAGGAAGCCGAAGGCGCCGAGCAGTGGCAAGAAATATTCGCGCATCATGCGCCCCATCATGCCGCCGGCGGAGAGCCGAAAGGCCTCCTCGTCTGTCTCGGCCACGAACACCTCACGCACCAGCTTCCAGTCACGCCGGCTCGGCGTGCGGCCTGTGCGTGCTGCGCCGATTTCCACAGCTTCCCAATGGCTGGCCACGTAAGCGGGATTCAGGTTGAGGCTGAGAGGCAAGAAACCGCGCTCGCCGGCAAGCTTCAGTGTGTCGGACTGCTTGGTCAGGCCGGCAACACCAATGGGCGGATGCGGCTTCTGCAATGGATAGATATGCGGTCGAAGAAAGCCCAGTTGCGGTGCCGGCTTCGCTACGTTCCAGAACTTGCCCTGATAGTCGAATTCCGGTTCGTCGCTCCACATCCGCAGGATGATGTCGAGCGACTCACGCGTCATCTCGCGATGCACACCGGACGTGCCGTCGACGTGGAACATGGCCCAATCGCTGGCCAGGCCGGACGCCGCGACGCCGAAATTCAGCCGGCCCTCGGACAGGTGATCCAGCATGGCGACACGGTTCGCCAGCTCGGCCGGGTGGTGATACGGCAGCAGAAATCCACCTGGGCCGATGCGCAGACGCTTGGTCTGCAGCAATGCCTGGGCGATCAGCAGATCGGGCGCCGGATGTGGTTCCCAGATCGCGGTGTGGTGCTCGCCGATCCAGGCATCGGTGTAGCCCAGTTCGTCGATCCAGCGCAGCGTTTGCAGGTCCCAATCGTGCCCTGCCTTCAGGCCGCGCTCCGGCGGATGGGAGGGCATGGTGAAATAGCCGAATTCCATGGTGGTTCCTCCTGTGCGTTCAGGCGACGCTACACCCAATCCGGACTTGACGCCCAGCCCATCGCAAGGCGCACAATCCGCGCAACCATAGGGAGGTTCGGCGCATGGCCTCGGTCCTGCCCATCGACCAGATGATCGACCTCAAGCGCGGCGCGATCAGCCGCGAGATCTTCGTCTCGCCCGACTTCTATCGCGAGGAACTGGAAAAGCTGTTCACCCGCGCCTGGCTGTTCGTCGGGCACGAGAGTTCTGATCCCGAAGCCTGGCGACTTCTTCGTCTCGCGCATGGGCGAGGAGTTGGTGATCCTGTGCCGCGACACGCAGGGCGCGGTGCATGTGTTCCTGAACTCGTGCCGGCATCGCGGTATGAAAGTGTGCCGCTACGAGCAGGGCAACGCCTCGCTGTTCGTCTGCCCGTATCATTCGTGGAGCTACACGACAGACGGCAAGCTGCAGGGCGTGCCGCTGTATCGCGCGCTGTATGAGGGCACGCTGAACCGTGAGGAATGGTCGCTGATCGAAGTGCCGAAGCTGGCGCTGTACAAGGGCTCCGTGTGGGCATCGTGGGATGCGCACGCGCCAGACTTCATGGACTACCTGGGCAGCGCGGTCGATCATCTGGATCAGGTGCTGGATTGCCGCGACGGGCGACCGGGCGGCTCCGAAGTCATCGGTGTACACAAGTGGGTGTTTCCGTCGAACTGGAAATTCGCCGCCGAGAATTTCCTTGGCGACACCTATCACAATCCGTCGCATCGCTCGGTCGATATGATCGGCATCGGACCGAACGCCCAGCGCGGCCTTCGGCGCGACAACGAGTACAACAAGGGCCAGCACGTGTGGGTTGGCCATCCGGCTGGTCATGGCATGCACAGCGTGGTGATGCCGGCGGCGTTCGAATATCAGTCGTCGTACGCGCAATATCCGGAGGTGGACGAGTATTTCCGCCACTGCTTCGAGGAACGGAAGCGCCGGCTAGGCGACAAGGCACGGTTGCTGCCGTTCACCGGCAACATCTTCCCCAATGCGTCGTATCATGGACGCCAGCCACGTGGCATCTGCGTGTGGCATCCGCACAGCCCGACCGAGACCGAGGGCTGGCGCTTCTTCCTGGTCGATGCCGATGCGCCCGCCGCGGTAAAGGATGTGCTGCGGCGTTTCTACATGCGCTATTCCGGGCCGGCCGGCATGACCGAACAGGACGACATGGAGAACTGGCTGTATGCGACGGCGGCGAGCAAGGGCACGATCGCGCGGCGCTATCCGCTGAACTACCAGATGTCGATGGGAGCGTACAAGACCAACGATCCGATCCCAGGCGATGTATCGCTGCAGATCACCGAGCAGACGCCGCGCAACTACTATCGTGTCTACGGGTCGTATTTGAACGGTGCGTCGTGGGATGAGCTGATCGGACACCCGCTGGTGCAGGCGGCGGCGGAATAGCCGTCGCGGAATGCGCACCAGCGGCACGCATCCGCTGCGGATCGACGCGGTTCAGGCGGAGCGCGCACAAGGCCGTATCGGCATCACCTTCTGCCCGGGAAAACGGGTTCGCCCGACGATGCCTGATGGCTGGGCGCGCGACCTGGACACCGACCTCGACGCGATCCGTGAATGGGGTGCGGTCGCTGTGATCACCCTGACGGAACAAGCCGAACTTGAAGCGCTCGATGTGGCCCAACTTGGACACAAGGTGCGACAGCGGCAGATGACCTGGTACCACCTGCCGATCGCTGACGGCACGATCCCGGCGGCTTCGTTCGAAGCAAGCTGGCAGACAGCAGGCGAGGACGTGCGCGCCCGGCTGCGCGATGGGTTCGACGTGCTGGTGCACTGCCAGGGCGGACTGGGGCGGGCCGGCACGATCGCCGCCCGGCTTCTCATTGAACTTGGCAAGGCGCCGCAAGCGGCAGTGGATCTGGTGCGCCAGTCACGGCCCGGAGCGATCGAAACCGCTGAACAGCTCGATTACGTCTTGCGGCAAAACAGCCTACCGCCACGCGCACCGCGCAACACACGCACGATGCGATGACGTTCAGGAGGATCATGACCACGACCCTGCCCTTCCGGCCCCTGGCCGATCCGCAGCGCGGCATTCGTGCGGCGTATCCGAAGATGTGGACCGCAGCGGAATGACGCGCTCGCTTGCCTGGTATCAACTGCGCGAAGAGATCGAGGATTTCCTCTACCTGGAAGCCGACCTGCTGGACCAGCGGCGGTTCAAGGAGTGGCTGGATCTGCTCGCCGAGGACCTGGTTTATTTCATGCCGGTGCGCCGCAACGTGAAGTTCGGCCAGCACGCGGAGCGCGAGAATACAAAACAAGGCGAAGGGATAAGCTGGTTCGACGAGGACAAGTGGACGCTCGGCAAAAGGGTCGAGCAGATCCTCACGGGCGTGCACTATGCGGAAGAGCCGCTGTCACGCGTCACTCATATGGTCAGCAACGTGCGGCTGCTCGATGTGCGGCCCTCGGTCGAAGGTGTGCAGGAAGTCACTGCCGGCTGCCGGTTTCTGGTGTACCAGAACCGCGTCGAGTATGAGAACTTCACCTTCGTCGGCCGCAGGACCGACGAACTGCGGCGATCGGGTTCTTCATGGCAGATCGTGCGGCGGGAGATCATCCTGGAGCAGAATGTGCTGATGGCGAAGAACCTGAGTATATTCTTCTGAGGTCATTGTGAGCGCGGGGTGACCGGACAGCATCGACCTGGATTGCCTCGTCGCTGCACTCCTCGCAATGACACCGGCGCGGGGGCTGATTGAATGATTGAACTTTCATCTGTCGCCGTGGGCAACAAGCTGCGGCTTGTTGGCGGCATCACTGCTGAAGTGCTGGAACTGATCAACGACGAATGGGCAAAGGTGCGGCTGATCGAAGTGCCCGACGGCGCGGCGGGAGCCGAAGAACTTTGCCATGCGACCGACGTGATCGAAGTCGTCAGCTGATGTTGCGCATCAGCTTCCTGCCGAGCGACTTCAATCCGATGGTGCTGGTACTGGGTGAGGCGGAGGACCTGCATCGGCTGGCCGCGACACTGCGCAACTTCGCGCGTGAGCCGGCCGGTGTGCAGCTGGACGCATCGCGCATCTGCCTGGCAGCGTCCGACGGTCTGCTTGGCATTCATCCCGCCGGCGCGGACGGCGCATTCCTGTGGCGCCTCGACGCGGCGCATGCCCAACGTTTCGCCGACCAGATCGACTCCCTGGCGCAGCCCGACCGTCTCGCCGGATCGGAAATCCTTGAATGCACCACCGAGGAGGAAATCCCGGTCAAGGTCTCGCGCGGCGAGTACACCGACGACTTCCTGCTCGCCCGCTGATATTCGTTGCATCGCTGCGGGACGGGCAGTTAATACTCTCGCGAGAGGTCCGGACATAATCACCCGTATCAGGGAGACAGTCCGATGCAAGCTACGACAGCCAACGGAACAAAAGACGGTCTGCGCGTCGTCGTCCATCCGGGCGACACCAAGATCCTGCTCGCCATGTCGCTCGATGACGACAAGGTCGAGAACCTGGCTGGCTTCGCGATATGGCGCAGCGCGGCCGGCAAGGAGACCGCGCTGGCCAACCGGCTTACCTTCACTGCCGGCGTCTCCAGCGCGGCGCCCGCGCCGAAGTGGACGCCATCGGATAAGGCACCGTTCCAGAAGTTCCGCTGGGTGGATGTACCGCCTGATGGCTTCGCGGCACCGCTGACCTATCGGATCATAGCGAAGTATTTCACCGGCCAGGGCGCGGCGATGCGCGACGGACCGGAGGTGTCGGTCACGGTGGCGCCGGCCGGGCAGCGACACAGGAAATTCCAGGCTGGCTTCACGCGCGGCTATATCGCGTCACAGGCCTACGCGGACAAGTTCCACAACAAGGATATCCGGCCGTCCGGCCCGCACTCGCCGAGCTTCAACACGCAGCCGTTCGAGGCACAGTATCAATGGCTGGGCGGCGATGCGCGCCAGAAGCTGCTGGACTTCATCGCGGACTGCAAGAACGACAGCACGGCGCAGGTCAATGTATTCGCCTATGACCTGGATGAGCCGGATGTCATCAAGGCGATCTGTGACTTCGGCAAGCAGAAGCGGCTGAAGGCGATCCTGGACAACGCCGACCTGCACAGCAAGCCAGATAAGCAGGGTAAGCCTCCGGTCGAGGTCACGGCGGCAAAGATGATCATCGATGCAGCCGGCGCTGCCAACGTGAAGCAGGGCAAGTTCGCCCGCTACCAGCACAACAAGGTGTTCATCAAGCGCGACCACACCGGCAAGGCGCAAAAAGTGCTGTTCGGCTCAATGAATTTCTCGGTGCGCGGTATCTATGTGCAAGCGAACAACGTCATCGTGGTGGACGATCCGACGACGGCAGGAATGTTTGCGCAGGCGTTCGATGAGGCGTTCAAGGATGACGTGAAGGCGCCTCCGTTCCGCGCGAACACGGCGATCTCGGGCAAGGTACATGACGTGCTCGGCGAGCGACAGCGCCGATCTGCCGAAATTTTCTGTGGCGCTTTCGCCGCATACGGATTTATCGATCTCGCTTGGGCCGATGTCGCAGCGGCTGCGTGGCGCGACAGGTTCCGTGTTGTTCGCTGTGATGGAGCCGACGGGTACGGGGCCGGTGCTGACGACGCTGCAACAGATCGCGGCCAAGCCCTCGGTGTTCTCCTACGGCACGGTGGAGACCGACAAGGGCCTCGCGGTGCAAAGCCCGAACGGTGCGATGGGCGCACTGACCGGCTTCGCGGCGCTGACCAAGAACGTGCCACCGCCGTTCAACAAGGAGTTCAGTGGCGCCGCCGGGATGCACATCCACGACAAGTTCGTTGTGGTGGATTTCAATGGTGCCAACCCGACGGTGTTCACCGGGTCGTCCAACCTCGCAGCCGGTGGCGAAGAGCAGAACGGCGACAGCCTGGCGATGATCGAAGATGGGTCGATCGCCACCATGTACGCGATCGAGGCGGTCGCCATGTTCGACCACTACCACTTCAACAAGGCAGCCAATGCGGCGACCACCGCAAAGCCGCTAACGCTGTGGTCACCCGGCAAGTCGAATACGCCGTGGTGGAAGGAGTACTACGACAAGACCAGGATCCAGATGCGGGATCGCTGCTTGTTCGCCAACATACCGCTGCCGGCCGGGATGGATGTGACCAAGACGGTGGACTGGTCGGCCGTGGGTGGCAGCGCGCCAGCCGCCGGCGCAAAGAAGACTGCGGCGCCAGCGAAGAAGCGGCAGGCCGCGGCGCCGGCAGCCAAACGTGCCGCGGCCCGCAAGAAGGCGGCGCCCGCCAGGAAGGCGCCGGCAAAGCGGAAGTCGACGGCGAAAAAGCAGCGCGCGAGAGGCTGATCAGCCCCCTACGCGGTTTCCCAGCAGCCGCGTCCAGCCATGTGGGTCGGGCGCGGCGCCGTATTGAATTCCGACGATGGTGTCGTACAGCTTCTGCGTCAGAGCGCCGGTTTTGCCGTCGTTGATGACGTAACGTTCGCCTTTGAAGCCGAGTTCGCCCACCGGCGAGATGACGGCCGCGGTGCCGGTGCCCCACATCTCCAGCCGGTTCGCCCTCGCCGCGGCGATCACGTCATCGATGGCGATCTGGCGCTCGGAGACGCGCAAGCCCCAGTCGCGCAACAGGGTCAGCACGGAGTCCCGGGTGATGCCGGCGAGGATCGCGCCGTTCAGCGGCGGCGTGATCACCTCGTCGCCGATCTTCATCATGATGTTCATGGTGCCGACTTCGTCGAGGTAGCGATGCTCGGCGCCATCCAGCCACAGCACCTGGGTATACCCGGCCTTGTGTGCCTCCTCGGCGCCGAACAGGCTGGCGGCATAATTGGCCATCGTCTTGGCCGCACCCATACCGCCCTTCACCGCGCGCACATGCGTGTCGGATGCGAGGATGCGGACCGGGTTCATGCCTTCCTTGTAGTAGGCACCCACCGGCCCGAGGATCACGAAATACAAATAGCTGCTGGAGGGGTGCACACCGAGGAACGTCTCGGTCGCGATCACGGTGGGACGAATATACAGCGAAGTGCCGGTCAGTGACGGCACCCAGCGCTGGTCGACCTCCACCAGCGCACGGATCGACTCCTCCACCAGCTCCGGATCGAGCTCGGGGATGCAGAGATAGTGGGCCGAACGGTTCAGGCGGCGGGCATGATCAGGCAGCCGGAACAGCCGTATCCGACCATCCTTGCCGCGAAACGCCTTCATGCCATCGAAGATCGCCTGGCCGTAATGCAGCACGCAGCACGCCGGATCCAGGGTGAACGAGCCGTATGGCACAATGCGAGGGTCGTGCCAGCCACGGCCCTCGTCGTACTCCATCATAAACATGTGGTCGGTGAAGACGGTGCCGAAGGCAAGCGTCTCGTCCGCCGGGGGTTGCTTGGGAGTGGTGGTCTTGGTGATGGCGATCTGGGTCAAGGCGATCTCTTGGACATGGGGTGAACGGGAACGGCAGCTTTCAGGCGACCATGGGTTGTATATCGCGTTCGATAGCGCGCCCGACTGCGGCCTGAGCAATCGACAAATCATAAGCCTGTTGCAGGTTCAACCAGAACCCGGGCGTCGTGCCAAAATAGCGCGCCAGCCGCAGGGCGGTATCCGATGTGACCGAGCGCGGCTTCTCGACGGCAATAATGCCCGTGATGCGGTTTGGTGGCACCTGAAGCGCGCGCGCCAACGCATTGGCGCTTAAGGCGAGAGGCTTCATGTATTCCTCGCGCAGCACTTCACCTGGATGCGTGCGGATCCGCACTGATTGCATGGGTTTATTTCCTCGGCCGCTCAATGATAGTCAACAATCGCCACATCCTCAGCGCCGATCGCGGTCCAGCGGAAACACAATCGCCACTGGACATTCACGCGAATGCTGTGCTGCCCGGCGCGGCAACATTGCCCAGCGTCCTGATTTGCCACCGCGAAACAGCGCTTCGGTCCGAGCACCGGCAAATGACCGGATCGCAATCGCGTATTACGTAGGACGTAATGCCTCCACGATCAAGCTGACAGCTACCGCTCTACTGCTTTGCCCGGGTGACGATCTGGGTCGGGCTGACGAAGCGCAGGGCGATCAACAGCCAGATCAGCGTGGTGACCATATAGACCACAGCCATCGCATCGATCGACTGCTGCGAGCGCACGCCGGCGGCGAACACCGCATAGTAAAGCGCCACGACCAGCGTCTGGCTGGTCGGACCCGCGGTGAGGAACGTCAGTTCGAACATCGCGATGGTGCGCACCAGCACCAGCAGCAAAGCGGCGAGGATGCCCGGGGTCAGCAACGGTACCAGCACCTGCACGAACAGCCGCCCCATGCCGGCGCCGAACACGCGCGCGGCAGCCTCGATGCGCGGATCGATCTGCTCGACGAACGGGATCATGATCAGGATGACGAACGGGACGGTCGGGACGAGGTTGGCCAGGATCACGCCTGAGATCGTGCCGGCAAGGTGCGCCTGGTACAGCACCGTCGCCATGGGAATGCCGTAGGTGATCGGCGGGACGAGCAGCGGCAGCAGGAACAGCATCATCACCGCCTGCTTGCCTGGGAAATTGCGCCGCGCCATGGCGTAGGCGGAGGGCACGCCGATGAGGCCGGAGATCAGCACCACCGCACCTACGACTTCGGCCGTCGCCACCAGGATGTCGGGCAGCTGGAATTCGTTCCAGGCCATCAGGTACCATTGCGGCGTGAAGCCGGACGGCAGCCAGGTATTGAACCAGCGCGTGCCGAACGAATCCACCACCACGCTGCCGATCATCGCCAGCAAGTTTAGGACGAAGAAGACGACAACCGCCCAGATGGCGAAGGACCACAGGCGCTCGCCGAAACTGCGATGCATGCGCTCAGCCCTTGCCGGTGCTGACCGGGCCGCGGAACACCAGGCTCCGCGCGCCGAGCAAGGCGACGATGATGATCACCTGTACCAACGCCATCAGCATCGCTATCGCCGATGCCAGCGAATAGTCGAACTGCTCGTATGCCGCCTGGTAGGCGACGATGGAGATCACGCGTGTCGGGCCGGCCGGCGCGCCGAGCAGAATGGCAGAAGGAAACACCGTGAACGCCTGCACGAACGACAGCGCGAGCGTGATGGCAAGGCCAGGTGCGAGCAGCGGCAGCAGGATCTGGAAGAAGCGCCGGCGTGAACGCGCACCGAGCATCGCGCCGGCCTGCTCCAGCGACGGGTCGATACCGGTCACATAGGACAGCGTCAGCAGGAAGGTGAACGGGAAGCCGTTGATCACCAGCGACAGCATCACGCCCCAATAGTTATGGATCAGCCGTATCGGTGAGTCGGTGAGACCAAACTCCAACAGGAAACGGTTGAGCCAGCCGCGCGGGCCGAGATACGTCAGTAAGCCGTCGGCGACCATGACAGTACCGAGCGTGATTGGAATAACCAGGATCGCGGTCAGCAGCCTCTGCCGCTTCATCAGCCGCACGCGCAGAGCGACCGGTATTGAGAGCACGGTGTTCAGTATCGTCACCGGCACGGCGATCTGCAGCGTCAGATAGATAGTTTCGTATAGATAGGGATCGGAAAAGAACTTGGTGTAGTTCGCCAACCAGCCGCCCTGTTTCGGATTGAACGACAAGATCAATCCATAAAGGAACGGATAGATGAACAGGATCAGCACGAACAGCACGCCGGGCAGGATCAGCAACGTCACGCCATCGAGACCGCGTTCGCGCAACCGGCGGCGCAGCGACACGTGCGTGCCGTTCATGCCGGATAGACCAGGACGCGCTCGCGCGCAGCAGTCAGCCGGACTGTCTCGCCGACACTCACGCGCCGATCGGCGCGGAAGTAGAGCGCCTCACCTTCTGGGCCGCGCGCGACGGCATAGAAGTCGCGGCCGTGGTATTCGGCGATCTCGACGGTGACGGCGATCGGGCCATCCGGTGTTGGCCGTAGATCTTCTGGCCTGACCGCAACGACGGCGTTTGCGCCGACGGTGGCCATCGGTGTTCCGACGACACGCGCGCCGCCGATGGCGACGGCCACACCGCCGTCCGCCGGTTGTGCAGGCGATGTCACCAGATTGCGGTAGCCCATGAACTCGGCGACATCGGCGCTGGCTGGCCGTGCATACAGGTCCTCGGGCGTGCCGATCTGCCGCGGCTGGCCGTCGATCATCACCAGGATCCTGTCGGCGAGTGACAGTGCCTCCTCCTGGTCGTGAGTCACATAAATCGTCGAGCAGCCCAGCATGGTGTGGATGCGGCGGATCTCGGCGCGCATTTCCAAACGCAGTTTGGCGTCCAGATTGGACAGCGGTTCATCCATCAGTACCAGCGGTGGCTCGACCACGATGGCGCGCGCAATTGCGACCCGCTGCTGCTGTCCGCCAGATAACTGGCCGGGCAATTTGTCGCCCTGATTTTCCAGCCGCACCAGCGCGAGCGCCTCATTGACCCGGCGGCTGATTTCGTCGGCCGGACGGCGCTGCGTGGCGAGGCCGAAGGCGATGTTGCGGCGCACTGTCATGTGCGGGAACAGCGCGTAGTTCTGGAACACCATGCCGAAGCCGCGATCCTCTGGCCCGACGTCGTCCAGCCGCCGCTCATCCAGCCAGATCGCGCCGCCGGTCAGGTCCAGCAGACCGGCGATGCAATTGAGAGCGGTGGACTTGCCGCATCCCGAGGGGCCGAGCAGGGCGACGAATTCGCCGCGCCTGACCGTCAGTGTCACATCGCGCAACGCGCGCAACTGGCCGAAGTCGCGGCTGACGTGTTCGAGCCGCAGCTCGCGGAAGTCACGCGATGCAATCGGCATGGGGCGTTACTTGCCGACCCTTGCGCCAACCTGCTCGTCCCAGCGCTGGAAAGCGTAGACGAGCTTGTCCGGTGGCAGTGGCACTTCCGAGGGCACGTCGACAATCAGCTTGTCGATGAACGCGCGCCGCACACCATTGATCGCGTCCTGGCTTTCCTTCGGCGCCATCGACAGAGCCACGTCCTTCACGGCGGGGCCGGGATAGAAGTAGCCTTTGTCGTAAGTCAGCGCCTGCGCCGGCGCGCTGAGCATGTACTTGGTCATCTCCAGCAGCACGGCGAGCTTGTCGTTCGACACGCCCCTGGGGATTGCCCAGTACTGCGCGTCGGTGACCCAATGGAAGCCTTCCAGTGTGCCGATTTCCGCTTCCTTCGGCACCACGCCGAGGATGCGCGGGTTGAGATCCCAGCCAAGATGCGAGGCGATCATGTCGCGCGAACCTTCGCCGAGCTCCTTCATCATCGGACCGGTGCCGGTTGGGTAGTATTCGATGTTCTTGCCGAGCTCGATCAGGTAAGCCCAGGTCTTATCCCAGCCGTCCTTCGGATCCTTCGGATCCTTGTCCTTGAGAATGTACGGCAATCCCTGGAGGAAGGTGCGCGCCGGTCCGGAATTGGCGGGGCGCGGATAGATGAAGCGCTTGGGATGCGCCTTGGCCCAGTCGAGCAGTTCCGGCGCAGTCTTCGGCGGCACCTTCACCGCGTCCGGCATGTATTCGATGATCGGCCCGGCTGGGCAGAACACCACGCAGACGGCCTGGTTCTGTGCCAGGCCCTGCATCTTCCAGGCCCCCGGCAAATAGATGTCCTGCAGATTGGGAAGCACAGAGGCGTAATCGGTGACGAGCGGAACCCACAGGTTCTGGTCGATGCCGGCGGAGAGGCCGTCGGTGCCGGTGAGGACCAGGTCGATGTCCATCTGGCCGGCGGCCTGTTCGGCCTTCAGCTTGGCGGGAAGCTGCGGCGCGGTGGCCTGCGTGTAGGTGATCTTGGAGACCAGTTTCGGGTTGGCCTTGGCGAAGCCATCCATGGCCGCCTGGGTCAACTGAAGCTGTCCGGCGACATCAATGACGTTGATGGCGACCGGCGCGGATGGCAGCGGCGGGACGGCAGCAGCGTGGGCGCGGGTCGTCCCAAGCGCGGCGAGGCCAGCCATGCCGCCCAGCAGGCTTCGGCGATCGAACATCGTGCTGGTCATGATTCCATTTCCCTCCCGTCTCAAACGCACTCGGCGCTGCGCCGCGTACAGGACAGGGGGAGTTAAGGCAACCACCAATGGCTGCTGCCCTCCCCCGGATATCGGGCCGCCGTGCGGCGCGATTGATGCACAATGCCGAATAACAACTGATGAATGCCGTCAGGCCACCGGCCCGAAGAGTTCGCGCTTCTTGGACGTCAACCTTCTGTGCTCTGCGCCATTTCGGTTGACAGACGAGAGAGTTGAAGTAATCCTATATGCATTATAGGAATGCAACTGACTTGGTGGAAGGCAGTAAGCATCGGGGAAGGATTGCGCGCCATGCAAAACGATCCATCGAACCAACCGCGCCTAAGTAAGCCTGGCCTCAGCGGCGACCACTCGAGCTCGACGCACGACACGTGGGCGCTGCCACAGAGGGAATATCAGGAGTCCCGTGGGCTCGATGACCTGGCGCCTGCACAAGGCCTGCTTTCATCAATTGCGGTTTCATCGCTGTTGTGGGCGATCCTTGCCTTTGTCCCGGTCATTGTCCGTTGCACTGTGACTTGAGGGTCAGGGCAGGCCGGACCGTGGCAGCATGTTGAGCCCGGGGCCTAGATCACGCCCTCCTCAGCGAGTTTCTCGACTTCGGAGCGGCTCATCCCCAGCAACCCGGTCAGCAGCCATTCATTGTCCTCGCCATAGCCGGGCGCACCGCGGTTGATCGGTCCGCCGATATAGGCCGGCGTGCGGGAGAACTTCATCGGCAACTCGTACACCGGCCAGGTGCCGATCTTGGTGCCGGTGACCTCGGTAAGCCACTTGAGGTGCCGCAACTGGGGATCGTGATCGCAGCGATCCTCGGCATTCTGACAGACACCGGCGGGCACGCCGGCACCCTGCAACGCCATCATGCAGGCGTAGCGGTCCTGCGTGCGAGTCCAGGCCTCGATCGCGGCATCGAGCGCATCCTGGTGCAGCAGCCGATGCTCCATCGTGTCGAAGCGGCGGTCGCTGATACCGGACATCTGCGCCAGCGCGCGCCACTCGGTTTCGGAGAAGCACGCGATGGCGATCCAGCAGTCGTCGCCGGCGCAGCGATAGGCACCATGCGGCGCCGCCGGCTTGTAAGGCGAGCGATTGCCGTAGCGGCGCCACACGCGTTCATTGGCGGACCAGTCGAGTATGGTGGTGCCGGTGAGGAAGAGGCCCGATTCGCATTGCGATGCGTCGATCCACTGGCCTTCGCCGGTACGCTCGCGATGATACAGCGCGCCGAGCAGCGCGAGCGCGTAGCCATAAGCACCCATCCAATCGAGATAGGAGTAGCCCCAGCCGACCGGCATCGCCGGTTCTGGTAGACCCGACATGTCGCCCTGTCCGCCAAATGCCGCGGCCACCGGGCCGACGGTGCGCATGCGTCCATACGTACCGTGCACACCCATGCCGGATTGCTGGATGTAGATGATGTCCGGGCGAATGTTCTTCATCACGTCGTAGCCAAGACCGAGCCGCTGCAACACGCCTGGCGAAAAGCCTTCGGCGACGATGTCGCAGATGCGCACCAGATCCTTGGCGATCTGCAATCCCTTCGGGTGCCGGATGTTGAGCGAAATGCCGCGCTTGCCGGCGTTCTTGTTGTTGAACTGGCCGCCCATGTCGGGATCCTTCACCCCTGGCAGCGGCGCGGTCGCCGCATCGCGCGCGGCACGGCCGCCGATCGGCGCCATGGCGGCGAGGCGAGTGTCCGGATTGTCCTTCCACTCGACCTTGAAGCTTTCGGCACCCATCGCGGCGAGGAAGCGCGTGCCGCCGGCGGACGCGAGGAACCAGGCGAAGTCGAGGATCTTCACACCTTGCAGCGGAAACGGCTTGTTGTGCAGCGCCGATACCATGGGCTGTGAAATGCCACGCGGTTCCGCGGGCACGCTTGGCTTGCGGTCGGCACGCAGCACAGCCTCGGTGTCTTCACCGAGCAACGGTGCGCGGCGGCCGACCTGCCAACTGGTCTGGTTGGAAAGCCATTTGCTGGTGGGGTAGCGAAAGCTGCGGCCATGCTCGGGATGTGGAATGTCCGCGAAGCTCTTGCGCTTGAGCCAATGCTCGTCGAGCGCGTTCTCATGTGGCTTGCGCAAGGGCGCCCACAGCAGGCCGGCATCCTGCGCCTCGCGCCACGGCATGTCGGCGTAGGTCCAGGCGCGGATGAAGCGCTGCACGATATCCAGCATATGCGAACGCGCTTCGTTGCCTGCCGCCGAGCCGGGTACCTGACGCGCCTTCAGATCCGCATCCGGCGGTGGCGGCTGCAAATCGGCCTGCATGCCGTACTTGGACAACAACGGCACCAGGTTCTTCAGGTCGCGTGCACCCATGCCGTGGGACATGAACCAGCGCCCATCCTTGGTATGGAGGATTGCAGGTGAATGGTTTGGTGTCTCCACCGCATGACGATTGGTCAGCCGCCACAGCGGCACGCGGCGCATCACCCAGTGCATGATGTCGAGTTCGGGATTCTTCGACACCGCCTCGTGGATCGCCACGGACACGTCTTGCCCCTGCCCGGTACGATGGCGATGGATCAGCGCGGCGATGATGCCGGTGGCGAGCTGCTCGCCGGCGATGTGATAAGCGTGCCAGATCTGCGGCGCTATCGGCGGCGTGTCGTATTGCAGGTTGGGGTCAGGGTCGTAGCCGCAATTCATCATCACGCCACCGAGCGCGAGATGAATCAGATCGGAGCTCTTGAACTCGGCCCAAGGACCATCGTCGCCGAACGGCGTCATGCGCGCGGTCACCAGCGAGGGGAAGCGCGCGGTCAGATCGGTGCCGAGCGCCTGCTTCAATGCGCCGCAACTCGCATCCACCAGCACGTCCGCGCCTTCCAGCAGACGCAGCATGTGCTCGCGCGCCAGCGTTTCGCGCAGATCGAGCACAACGGACTTCTTGTTGCGATTGTAGTTCCAGAAGAACAGCGACCGTTCGAGACCTGGCTGGTCTTCGAGGAAAGGTCCGATGCGGCGCGTGGCATTGCCTTCGGGAGGTTCGATCTTCACCACCTCGGCGCCGAGGCCAGCGAGCAACAGGCCGGTATATTCCGCGCGTTCGTCGGCGACCTCGATGACGCGCAGGCCGGCGAGCATGCCAGGTCCGGCATTGCCCAGCATTTCGCCGGGACCGGTGGCGATTGTAGATGCGGTTGTATCGGACATCGCTCCCTCTTCCGCCGCTGCACGGCGACCTCTCCCACATGCGGGCGAGGTGAAGTCTGTGTTCAGGGCCGGGTTTTTCGCAGCATCTCCAACAGCATTGGATTGAACTGCTCCGGCGTTTCATAGGCCACCCAATGGCCCGCACCCTTGATCATCCGCACGTCGGCGTCGGGCCGTAATTCGCGCAGCGCGGCGACACGTTGCGGCGCACGCGGATTGGCCGGTGCGTCGCGCTCGCCCCAAATGCCGTTGACTGGCGATACGACCTTGGCCAGCGCGTCGGGCAATGCACCGCTGCGCGACAACTGCGGCGTCTTCAGGCGAGAATGGCGCGTGTTCCATTCCTGGATGGCGAGCGCCAGTTCGTCGATGCGCGCCTTGTCGGCAATCATCAGCCGGCCAAGATTGACACGATGCGCCTCGATGCGTTCGTCACCGGTGAGGTGGCGCACCTTCATCAACTCGACCGCGCTGCCCAATGGCCCCAAGCCGCTAGAGCCGATAATTGTAACCGAGCGGACACGCGCGCCGTGGATGGCGCCAACGCATGTGGCCATTGTGCCGCCGAACGAGAAACCGGCCACATCATACCGGGTATCAGGCCCGATTACGCGATCGATACCGGATGCAACTATCGCCGCCACCGCCATGGCGTCGTCACCATCGGGCGGGAAAGCTGATTCACCGAGCCCGGGCAGATCTGGCAGCAGCAAGCGATAATGGTGCGACAGCGCGTCGATGTTGTGCGCCCAGTGACGCCACGATCCGGCGCCGCCGTGAAACAGCACCAGAACCGGCAGCTTGTCATCGCCCCACATGCGCCAGACCATGGAACCCTCGCCGCACGGCGTTTCGGTGCGAAAGGCAGCCTGCTCCAGCCGGCTGAGGAATTCCGCCGGCCGTTGTTGCATCACATCGTTCATCGGGTTCCCATCAACGCGTTTTCATGAAATTGTGCGGATGCCGCGGCGACATCGTCAAGGCCAGCACGGAATCACACGCGTCATGACGATTGTCTTCGTGGGCGACATCCACCAACAGTGGGAGCAGGTCGAACGCGGCCTGGAGGCGCTGGACGCCATGCCGCGCGCCGCAATCCTATTGGGCGACATGCAGTGTGATCGCCCGCTGGACGAACTCGCCGCACCGCTGCTGGATCGCGGCATCGACGTGCACTGGATCTTTGGCAATCATGATAACGACGGTGGGCCCGAGATGTGGGCCAACCTGGTCGAACCGGAGCGCAACCCGCGTACCGCCGCCGGTGCACTGCACGCCAGAGTGGTGGAAATCGGCGGACTGCGCATCGCCGGGCTGGGTGGGACGTTTCGCCCACGCATCTGGGAGCCTCCGAATGCACCGCGCCTGCATCGCCGCGAACAATTGCCGGATGACCTGGCGGAACTGGGCTGGGGCGACCAGCACGTCGCCGCGCTGATCCATTCACTGGGCGCAACCGCAATCTGGCCGGAGGATTACAATTATCTGGCCGGTCAACGCGCCGATGTCCTGGTGACGCACGAAGCGCCGCGCAGCCATCCCGCCGGCAACGCGGCACTCGATGAGCTGGCGCGTGCGATGGGGGCACAGCTGATCGTGCACGGGCATCATCACACGCCGTATCGCGCGGTGGCGTCGGATGGGCTGCGTGCCATGGGGGTGGGTGCTGCGTGGGGCAGCACTATCGATGGCGTGCAGTTGTGGCAGGGCGAAACGCCGCGGCATCTTGGCCGCCTGGTCAATGGCTGGTTGCTTGAGACGGAGACGACGAACCAGTAAGACGGCTGAGCGAACGGGAGGCATACGAACCAAGTGGACCTTGAAGTCCTGATCGAGAACGTGGCGAACGCGCTGGTTGCCGGCGTTACGATCGGTTGTATATACGGACTGATGTGCATCGGCCTCGGGCTGATCTTCGGCATCATGCGAATCGTCAATTTCGCCCAAGGCGAGCTGTTGATGCTGGGCATGTACGCCAGCCTGTATCTGGTCACCGGTGCTGGCGTGCTTTCGTTCCTTGGTCCCTATGCCGGCCCCTTTGTCGGCGCATTATGCGCCGGACCGATCGTGTTCGCGGGCGGCGCGCTGCTGCATAAACTGCTGATCAGCCGGGTATCCGGACTACGAACCACCGGCAGCCTGGATGAAGGCCATTTCGGGCAGCTCGTTATCACGCTCGGTATCTCGCTGATCCTGCAGAATGGCAGCTTGATCCTGTTCGGTTCGACGCCGGAGGCGGTGCGCACGCCGCTGGCCTCGAGCGCACTGGAGATCAGCGGATTTTATGGCGATGCCACGATCTTCCTGAACAAGGCGCGGATGATCGCCTGCGCCGTGGCGATCATCACGGCGATCACGCTGTATTTGGCGCTGGAATACACGCGGTTGGGCAAGTCGCTGCGCGCGGCGGCCGACAATCCGACGGCAGCCACCTACATGGGGATCGACGTTGATCGCGCTTATCGCATCGCGTTCGGCATCGGCAGTGGGATCACCGCGGTCGCCGGCGGGCTGATGGCAACCTACTTGTCGTTCGGGCCGTTCATCGGCCTGGATTACGTCATTGTCATGTATTCCGGCGTCGTGCTGGGCGGCATGGGCAGCATCCTTGGTGCCTTCTGGGGCGGACTCACGGTTGGCTTCGTGCAGCAATGCTCCGCTTTGGTATTGCCGCCGCAATTGCAGAATGCCGCGATCTTCGTGGTGTTCCTGCTGATCGTGATGCTGCGGCCGCAAGGACTGTTCGGTCGATCGGCAGAGCGTGCATGAGACAGGGCGCCGCGATCCGGCTGCGACGCGACGGCGTGACACTAGCTGTTGTCGCACTGGCTTATCTTGGCGTCGCCAGCCTGGTGAGCAACAGCTACTATCAATTGATCCTGTCGCTGGTACCGATATGGGCGCTGTTCGGCGTGTCGTGGAACTTGCTTTCGGGCTATGGCGGGCAGCTTTCATTTGGTCACGCCTCGTTCTTCGGCATCGGCGCCTACACCGTCACGCTGGCGCTGCTGCATTTCGACCTGACACCATGGCTTGGCATTCCGCTTGGCGGGCTGGTCGGTGCGATCGCCGGACTGATCATCGGCATTCCGACGTTCCGGTTGCGCGGTCACTATTTCGCGCTGGCGATGCTGGCCTATCCATTGGCCATCCTGTACGTGCTGCAATATGTCGGCTTGCAGGAGGTGTCGTTCCCGATGCATCGGGAGCATCCCTGGTATTATCTTGAGCTGCCCGATCAGCGGTACTACACAGCGTTGGCAGTTATCCTGCTGGCGGCTGGCCTGCTGGTCTGCATGCTGGTGGAGAATTCGCGCTTCGGCCTGGCACTGATGGCGATCCGGCAGAACGAACTGGCAGCCGAGGCTGCTGGCATCAACTCACGCCGTTGGAAGATGCGTGCGCTGGTCGCGTCCGGCGCGATCGCCGCCTGCGCCGGCGGGCTGTATGCCTGCGTGTTGCTGGTGCTGACGCCTGACTCGGTCTTTGGCATCCTGGTGTCCGCCCAGCCCGTTGTCGTGACGCTGTTCGGCGGCGTTACCTCGGTCTGGGGTCCGGTCATCGGCGCGGCGATCCTGGTGCCGCTGGCGGAATCGCTGAACGCTGAACTCGGCAACATCATTCCCGGCATCCAGGGCGTGGTGTATGGCGCGGCGATCATCCTGATCATGCTGGCGTCACCCGACGGACTGTTCTGGACGATCCGCGACCGTTGGTTCAGGCGCGTACTGCCGGAGCCGGCGCCCATGGTCGCCGCATCACCCGAGGTAGCGATCCGCAAAGTGCAGCAAGGTGAACTGCTGCGTGTGGAAAACCTGTCGCGATCGTTCGGCGGATTGCGTGCGGTGAGCCAGGTCAGCTTCTCCGTGGGCAATGGCGAGATCCTCGGCATCATCGGGCCGAATGGCGCGGGAAAGACCACGCTGTTCAACGTGCTGAACGGTGTGCTGGCCGCGGATGAGGGCAGCGCCAGGCTGGACGGCCAGTCGATGCTCGGCCGCAAGGTGCACCAGGTGTGCCGCATGGGCGTGGGCCGCACGTTCCAGGTGGTGCGCAGTTTTCCGCGGCTGCCATTGCTCGACAATGTCATCGTGGGTGCCTATGGCGCCGGTTTGCCGGATCGCGCGGCGGTGGATGCCGCGGTGCATGCCCTGGCGCGCGTTGGCCTGCATCGTCAGGCTGGCACGTTGGCAGGCCAGCTCACCAACAAGGAGCTGCGGCTGATGGAGTTGGCGCGCGCGCTGGCCGGGGGGCCGCGTCTTTTGCTGTTGGATGAAACGCTGGCCGGACTGGGACGTGACGAGTGCGACGAAGTGCTCGATGTGCTGCAGCGCCTGCGCGATAACGGCATGACGGTCGCGATCATCGAGCACACGATGCACGCCATGATGCGGATCGCTGATCGGTTCGTGGTGCTGGACCATGGGCGCGTACTGGCCGATGGGCTGCCGCGCGACGTCGTGGAAGACCATGCGGTGATCGAGGCGTATTTGGGCAAGAAATGGCTGGCGCGGCAGAATGCTTGAAATCCGCAACCTCGTCGTCGCCTATGGCGGGCTGCGCGCCCTGCATGATGTGACGCTGTCGGTGGCAGAAGGCCAGTTCGTCACTGTCGTCGGACCGAACGGAGCGGGCAAGTCCACACTGTTCAAGACGATCTGCGGTGTGGTGCCGGCGGTTTCCGGGGAAATCACATTCCGAGGCGAGAACCTGTTCTCCCTTCCAGCATCCGCGCGCGCGCACCGTGGCATTGCGCACGTCCCGGAAGGACGCCAGGTGTTCCGCACTCTCACAGTGCGCGAGAATCTCGAGATGGGTGCGTATACCAAGGCGGGACGCGCACAGTGGCAGCAGACCCTGGAACGTATCCACACTCTGTTTCCAATCCTCGCTGAACGCGCCAGTCAGCTTGCCGGCACGTTGTCCGGCGGCGAGCAGCAGATGCTGGCGATCGGGCGCGGATTGGCTTCCGCCCCCCGCCTGCTGATGCTGGATGAGCCATCGATGGGGTTGGCCCCGGCAGTGGCCGACACGATCTTCGAGCGCATCTCGCAGATCCATCGCGAGGATGGTGTCACCATTCTATTGGTGGAACAGCGGGTGGCCGAAGCACTGGAACTGTCCGACCACGGCTATGTGCTGGAAACCGGCCATATCGTGCTGCAAGGCGCGTATGAAACGCTGCTTGCCGACGACAGGGTCCGCCGCTCCTATCTCGGACTGACTGACGCATGATCGCAAGGGAGAACGCCACCATGAAAAATGGATCGACAATTGGCCGGCGCGGTGCGCTTGGCCTTGGGCTGGCGACTGGTGCCGCAGCACTTGCGCCGCGCCGCGCACGCGCGCAGGCGCCGAAAGAAGTGAAGATCGCGATGCTTGTGCCGCTGTCCGGTCCATGGGCGCGCCAGGGCATTTTGGAGAAGTTCGGCGCCGAGATGGCGATCGAGGACATCAACAATGCCGGCGGCATCAAATCGCTTGGCGGCGCCAAGCTGAAGTTGATGCAGTACGACACCGGCGATTCCGCGGAGAAGGCGAAGGACGCGGCACAGCGCATGATCGCGCAGGAACCTGATCTCGTCGGCGGTTTTGGCTGCTGGCTGTCCACATTCACGCTGGCGGCGACCGAAGTGACGGAGCGTGCGGAACTACCATGGCTGACGTTGTCGTATTCCGATCTGATCACCGGCCGCGGTTTCCACTATGTCTTCCAGTCCTCGCCGACGGCGGACAAGCAAGCCGAGGACGTAGTACCGATGGTCATCGAACTCGCCAGCAAGGCGAGCGGCAAACGGCCGACCAAGGTGGGCATCCTGGGCGACAACACCGCGGCGAGCGTCAGCTTCTACAAGCCGCTGCACGACCATGTGCTGAAGAACGAGAAGCTCGATCTCGTGGTGGAGGAAGTCTATACACCGCCGCTGACTGACTCGACCACGTTGATACAGAAGATCAGATCGGCGCGACCGGATTTCATGCTGATCCAGTCAACCAACGTACCGGATGACAAGCTGCTGCTGGATGGATTCGCGCAATTCAACCTGCGCGCCAGCAAATTGCCGCTGGTTGGCAGTGGCGGTCACTGGGCGGTGCCGGAATTGCTGAAGGTCGCCGGTTCAGAAAACCTGGAAGGCGTGCTGGTCGGACTGGCGAACTGGCCGGGCAAGGCGGTGGCGGACGTGGCGCAGCGGTTTGTCGAGCGAACGAAAGAGCCATGGTTCGGCCATGACTCGGTGTTCGCCTATGTGCACACCCTGATCCTGAAGGAAGCGATCGAGCGCGCCGGCGCAGCCGATCGGCACAAGGTGGCGGATGCAATTCGGCAGCTCAACATGACGGATGGGCCGGCGCTGTTCTTTCCCGATCATCATTTGCAGTACGACGCCAAAGGTCGACGCGTGGGCGCGGAGTTGTGCATTGTGCAGTGGCAGAAGGGCAAGCCGGTGCCAGTGTATCCGGCGGCGATCGCCACATCCGACGCGCTGTGGCCGAAGGTTTCTTGACGCAACCAGGAGGATCATATCATGGCACAAGCCCCATCTACTGAATTGCGTGACCGCGTGCGCAACACAGTTCCCGCATTGATCGACTACACCGAGAAGGTGTTGTTCGGCGACGTGTGGGAGCGGCCGCAACTTTCCAAGCGCGACCGCAGCCTGATCGTATGCGCGACGCTGATCGCGACGTATCGGCCGGAGCAGTTGCGCGGGCATTTGGCGCGCGCGCTGCATAATGGTGTGACCAAGGAGGAGCTGTCCGAGGTTATTACGCATCTCGCGTTCTATGCCGGCTGGCCCGCGGCAATGTCTGCGGCCAACATCGCGCGCGAAGTGTTCGAGCAGAACCCGTAAGGAGGAACGCGGCCATGCAGGCAGGATTTATCGGTCTGGGCACGATGGGTGCCAGCATGGCCGCGAACTTACAGAAGGGACTGAAGGCGCGTGGTGACACGCTGGTGGTACACGATATCCGCCGCGAGGCTGCGGCGCCGCATCTGCGCGATGGTGCGATCTGGGTGGATTCACCGCAGGCGGTGGCGGAACAGAGCGAGGTGATCTTCACCTCTCTCCCTGGGCCGCCGGAGTTCGAGTTTGTCGCAGCCGGCTTGCTGGCTGGCGTGAAGCGTGGTGCGGTCCATTTCGATCTGACGACGAATTCACCAACCGTGGTGCGCAAGGCGCATGAGGGGTTCGCGGCAAAGGGTGCGTATCTGTTCGATGCGCCAGTCAGTGGCGGTCCACGCGGCGCGGCGAGCGGCAAGCTCGCGATCTGGTGCGGCGGCGACGAGGATGTGTTCGACAAATGGAAGCCAGTGCTCGATATGATTGGCGACGCGGCACAGTACATCGGACCGATCGGCGCCGGATCAGTCGCCAAACTGGTGCACAATTGCTTCGGCTATATTGCCACCGCTGCCGCTGCGGAAGTGTTCAGCATGGGCGTGAAGGCGGGCATCGAGCCACTGGCTATCTGGGAAGCCGTGCGCAAGGGCGCAATCGGACGGCGCGGCGCATTCGAACTTGTTGACCGATCAGTTCCTGCCCAACAAGTACGATCCACCGGCATTCGCATTGCGGCTGGCACACAAGGACGTCACGCTGGCGACGGGGCTTGGACGCGAACTTAATGTGCCGATGCGGATGGCGAACCTGGCGTTGGCCGACCTCGCAGAAGGATTGAATCGCGGCTGGGGCGATCGGGACTCACGTTCGATGATGCTGTGTCAGCTGGAGCGCGCCGGGGTGAAGATCGCGGTCGATCCGCAACGGCTGACCGAGGCGCTGGACAACAAGGCGAAGAATAGCTGAAACGCTCGCGGCTCAGTCCGCCGCAAGCGTCGACATCGAGGCGCGCTGAGCCGGCGTGAGCTTGTCGGCATAGGCGTGGACGAAGTTGGGCATAGCTTCATCATTACCGATGCGTAGCGATTTGTCGACATAACTGCGCCGATCCGGGTCTGACATCACCCGCTTGAGGATACGCCGATAGCGCCACGCAAGGTTTGCCCAGTCCGCCACGGCGCGCGCGAACTCGATTGTGCGCGGCGCATGGAAGGTCAGGACGGATTGAATTGGCATGCCATGACGTCGTTGTGTGCGCACCTTGCGGCGCACGATGCCGACCTGCAGCGGATGCACGCCCTCGAAGCGCACGGCTCCCGCGAACAGTGTCAGCATGTCGGCCATCTTCTTCGGATTGAAGCCGGTGGCCACCGCACGGCGCAGGATGGTCTCGATGTGCCCGTCGCTGTAATAATGCCGCCAGGCGCGGTGATACACAGCGGTCAGTTCCTCGGACGACATCAGCGCGTGTGCTGTCGTGACATGCTCAAGGTCGTACTTGTTCATGTCGGGATCCATAGGCACCTGTTTGCGATACAGGTTCTTGTGATCCTCGGAGCCCGGCAGGGGCGTCAGGATCATGAACTCCAGCAAGTCGATCGGCAGCTCGCGCTGGATCGTCTCGATGTCGCGCATGATCGATTCTGGTGTATCGCTGGGGAAGCCAAGAATATAGCCGGCGTAGGTCATCACTCGCGCGTGTTTCCACGCCAGCAGCATTTCGCGATATTCCCAGATACGATTTTGCCGCTTCTTGACGCCGGTGAGGGCGGCCGGATTGATATTCTCCAGACCGATGAAGACGTTGTTGCAGCCTGCTTTCGCCGCCTTTTCGACAAAGCCCGCAATCTTATGGCAAAGCGTGTCGACCTGGAGGATCAGTTTGATCTTCAGGCCTTCCTGCCGCAACGCGATCAGCCGATCGAGGATCGGTTCCCAATCCTTGTTACGTGCGAAATTATCGTCGGTGATGAAGAATTGCGTGATGCCCTGCTTCGCATTCGCGCGCACGATCTGCTCGACGTCGTCCGGCGAGCGACGACGCGACTTGCGGCCTTGCACGTTGATGATCGTGCAGAAACTGCACTGGAACGGGCAGCCACGACCAGCATCGAAGCTGGTGTAATGGCCGAAGACGCGGGTGATCACCTCGCGCGGCAACAGCGGTTGCGTGGCGTTGGTGAGATCCGGCAAGTCGTCCAGATAATTGTATATCGGCTTCGGCGTGCCGGCCGCGATGTCGCGGATCACACTGGCCATCCGGCCCTCGGCCTCGCCGGCGAACAGGACGCAGCCGAGATCGAGCGCAGCCTGCACATCGGTCTGCATATCATCAAGCATGGACAGACAGCCGCTGACGTGAAAACCGCCGATGACGACCGGGACATCGGCCGCGCGGAACTGCCGCGCCAGATCCAGCGCGCGGGGAAACTGGTTCGACTGCACACCGACCAGACCAACGAATCCGGCGCCGGCTTCCATGATGCGCCGAATCGCACCCTTCACATCGATGACGGTATTGCCTTCGTCATAAGCCTCGAACTCGATGGCAACGTCAGTCCCCAGCACCTGCTCGGCCGAACATTGCTCAATCAGCGAATATACGCTTGCGAGACTGTTCGATGGGATGAACGAGCGCCACCATTGGATGACGTAACCGTCATCGTCATAGTGCGAAGGCTTGATCAGGACGATCCTGAACCTGCGGTCCATGGTGATCGTAACTCCTGGAAAACTCCCAGGTTTAGTCTCTCATTATGCCACAGGTCGCGCAACTGCCGCGTCAGGTCACTTTTTGCAGCTGCTGCAGCCGATCCTCCTGCCATATGCCAGACTGCATGAGATTGCGCAGGATGGCCACCGCATCCCAAAGGTCCACGAAACGCACGTAAAGCGGTGCCAGACCGAATTGCATCACGTCCGGGGCACGGAAATCGCCGATAACACCACGTTCGATCAATGCCTGCATGATCGCGTAACCATGGGGATGCGCGAATGCGACCTGACTGCCGCGCTGAGCGCCGTGGCGCGGGGTCAGCAAGCGGAATTCGGGACAGTGATCATCCATCAGTGCAATGAACGCCTCGGCCAGGCGAATCGATTTGGCGCGAATTGCCGCCATGGGCGCCTCGAGCGCAATGTCGATCCCGGCCTCGAATGCGGCAAGCGATAGAATTGGTGGCGTGCCAACCACGGCGCGGGCGATACCTTCCGCGGGACGGTAATTGCTTTCAAAGGCGAACGGTTCGGCGTGGCCGAGCCATCCGGTCAGCGGCAGGCGGATGTCGGCCAGCAGATGTGGGGCGATCGACAGGAACGCCGGCGCGCCTGGGCCGCCATTGAGATATTTGTAACCACAGCCGACCGCGAGATCGACGCCATCGGCCTGCAGTTGTAGTGGCACCGCACCGACCGAATGCGACAGGTCCCATAGCACTAGCGCACCGGCAGCGTGAGCTGCTCGAGTCAGTGCCGCCATGTCATGCATGGCACCACTGCGATAGTTGACGTGGGTCAGCATCAGCACCGCCACATCGCGATCGAGCGACGCGGCCAGTTCGGCGGCCGGCACGAGTTTCAGCTTGTGGCCGCGACCGAGCGACGCAACCAGCCCCTGGGCCATGTAGAGATCGGTCGGGAAGTTCCCTTCCTCGGTGAGAATCACGCTCCGATCGGCACGCTGATCCAAGGCAGCGGCGAGCAGCTTGTACAAATTGACCGAGGTGGAGTCCGCGACAACGGTGGTTCCCGGCGCCGCGCCGATCACGCGAGCGATCTTCTCGCCGATGCGGTATTGCAGATCGATCCAGCCGTGTTCGCGCCAGCTACGGATCAGCGACTGGCCCCATTCGCGCTGCATCACCTGCTCGATCCGCGCTGGCACAGTCTTCGGCAATGGGCCGAGCGAGTTGCCGTCCAGATAGATCACGCCATCCGGCAGCACGAAACGCTCACGAAACAGTGCCAGTTCGTCAGCCCGATCGAGGGACGCCGCTTCGTCGCGTGTCATGTCAGTCGTCCTTTTGCAGCACGACACCGGCCATGGTGCCGCCATCGACAACAATAGTCTGGCCGGTGACGAAACTGCCCGCAGGCGATGCGAGGAACACCGCGGCGCCGGCGATTTCATCGGGCTCGCCGATACGCTGCAACGGATTATCACGGGTAGTCTTGCGATAGCGGATCGGGTCTTCCCACAGCGCGCGAGCGAAGTCGGTGCGTACCAGGCCGGGTGCGATGCAATTTGCGCGAACGTTCTTCGGGCCCCATTCCACCGCGACGTTGCGCGCCAACTGCATGTCGGCTGCCTTCGATATTGCGTAGAGCCCGAGCGATGCCGAACCGCGCAAGCCGCCGATGGACGATATGATGATAAAGGAGCCGCCGCCCCGCCCGGCCATGTGCGGACACACCATGTTGGCGAGCCAAAAATTGCTGCGCACGTTGGCGCCCATGACGCGTTCGTACACTTCGTCCGAGGCGCCAACGGCAGGTCCGAGATACGGGTTCACCGCAGCATTGCTCACCATGATGTCGATCCCGCCCAACTGCGCGATGGTCTGATCGACCAGCTTCTGCAGTTCCTCTTTGCGCGCGATATGGCAGGGGATCACCGTCGCTTCGCCACCTTTGGCGCGAATGCCAGCGGCGACCTGTTCGCAGACGTCCGCTTTGCGGCTGGATACCACGACCTTGGCGCCATGCTCGGCGAGCCGCTCGGCGATCGCGCGGCCGATGCCTTTGCTGGAGCCGGTCACGACCGCGACCTTGCCGGTAAGATCGAACAGCGACGACATCAGTGGCGTCCTTTGCGGGAAAAGCTACCGATCAGTATGCTCGCGGCCTGGAAACGTCAATCGAGCCTGGCATGCAAGCGAAACGAACGAATGTCTATCAACACACGGACCTGACGCGGCTGCTGCATCCTGCTTCCATAGCGGTTATCGGTGCTTCGACCCGCGCGGGCTCGTTCGGTGAGCGCGTGCTGGTGAATCTGAAGCACTATGGCGGCCGGGTGTATCCGGTGAATGCGCGCTACGAGCGCATCGGCGAGGAGCGCTGTTATCCGACTGTCGCGGGGTTGCCGGAAGTGCCGGATTGCGCCGTGATGACTGCGCCGCGCGAAGCTGTCGAGGAGATCGTGCTGGAATGCGCGCAGGCTGGCGTTGGCGGGGTGGTCATCTTCGCATCCGGTTATGCAGAGACGGGGCGAGACGATCGGATCGCACAGCAGCAGCGGCTAGCGTCGATCGCACGCGAGACTGGCATGCGTATCGTTGGGCCGAACTGTATCGGCGTGGTGAACGCCATGCTCGACATGCGCTTGACGTTCCAGGACATCACGCCGATCCCGGCGCCACGCCGGCATGCGATCGGAATGGTGAGCCAGTCGGGTGCGCTCGGCATGGCGGTGGCACAGGCCGTGATGCGCGGCGTTTCTTTCAGCCATGTGCTGACCTCGGGGAATTCCTGCGATGTCGATATGGCGGACTACATCGCGTATCTCGCGGACGAACCGTCCTGCGCAGCGATCGGCTGCGTGTTCGAAGGTATGGCGGAACCGGAGCGCATGCTGGTTGCGGCGGAGCGCGCATGGCAGCGCGACAAGCCGCTGATCGTGTTCAAGATGGCGACAGGCGAACAGGGCGCGGCGGCGGCGATGTCGCACACGGGATCGTTGGCGGGCACGCACGCAGCCTACCAGGCAGTGTTCCGCAAGGCAGGCGCGATCCTGGTGGAGAACTTCGAAGCATTGGGGGAGACCGCGGCCTTTTTTGCCAAGGCGCGGCCGCCGAAGGCGCGTGGCGTCGCGGTGGTGGCGGCATCGGGCGGTGCGGCGATCATGGCGGCGGATCGCGCCGAACAGTTTGGCGTGCCGTTGCCGCAGCCACCTGAGCACGTGCGCGATATCCTGACGACGCACATTCCGGAGTTCGGTTCGGCGCGCAATCCTTGCGATGTGACGGCACAGATCCTGGCAAATCCAGAATCGCTCAACGCGTGCGCGGACGCGCTGCTCGGAGCCGCGGAGTATGGCGCACTGGTGGTGCCGCAGACCTATGGCTATGCGCCGGCCGCGAAGCGCATCCCGGTCTATGAATCACTGGCCGAGAAGCACGGCAAGATCGTTTGTCTGGCCTGGCAGACCGAATGGCTGGAAGGACCTGGCGTGAAGGAGGCGGAGGAATCTGAACATGTTGCATTCTTCCGTTCGATGCCATCGTGTTTCGCCGCGCTGGCCGCGTGGCACTGGCGTGGGGCGAAGCGCGCCGCCGGGACAGCCGACGCTGTAGCTACGGACGTTCATACGATCCGGCGTGCGCGGGACAGCATCGGTGCCGCCGGCGGCCGCACGCTGACCGAGCGCGAGGCCAAGGAGGTGCTCGCGCTGTATGATGTTCCGGTGGTTGGCGAGCGGGTGGCACAGAGCGTGGACGAGGCGGTCAACGCGGCAGGATCGCTCGGGTATCCGGTGGTGCTGAAGGTCGAATTGCCGGACCTGCCGCACAAGACCGAGGCGGGTGTCGTGCGGCTGAATCTGCGCTCCGCCGATGAAGTACGGGACGCGTACCAGACGATACTGGCGCGGGCGAATGCGGTGACGCCACCGCCGCGCATTGCCGGCGTGCTGGTGCAGAAGATGGTGCCGCAGGGGATTGAAATGGTGATTGGTGCGCGGATCGATCCGCTGTTCGGTCCGCTGGTTGTCGTGGGTCTCGGTGGCATCCTGGTGGAAGTGCTGAAGGATACCGCGCTGGCGCCCGCGCCGGTGACGCATGAGGAGGCGTTGACGATGCTGGCAGAACTCAAGGGCACACGGCTGCTGGATGGCTTTCGCGGCATGCCGGCGGTTGATCGGCATGCACTGGCGAAGGTGATCCAACGCGTCTCGGCATTCGCCGCGGACCATCGCGATGCGATCGCTGAACTGGACGTCAATCCGCTGATCTGCGCCGGTGACAGCATCACTGCGGTGGACGCGCTGATCGTGGCGGCACGCTGATGCGCGTCGCGGTCATCGGTGCCGGCATCGTCGGCGTCTCCTGCGCGCTGCATATGCAGCGGGACGGACATTCGGTCACTCTGCTCGATCCGCGTCCGCCAGGCACGGCGACGTCGTTCGGCAATGCCGGCGTGATTGCATCGTGCGCGGTGACACCGAACAGCACACCGCAACTGTGGCGCGACTTGCCGCGCATCCTGTTTGATCGCAACAGCGCCGAGCGGGTGCGCTGGCCGTATTTTCCGCGGCTCGCGCCGTGGCTGATCCGATTCCTTCTGGAGGGTCGCGATGCGCGCGTGCAGGCGATCGCCGATGCGCTCCACCCGCTGGTGACGCATGCCTACGAAGCGCATCGCGAGCTTGTCCAGTTGTCCGGCGCCGAGGAGCTGGTGCGGCCGGTCGGCTGGCTGAAGGTGTATGAGACAGAAGCGGGATTCGCCGCGACACGCTACGACCGCGACAACATGACGTCGCGTGGCATTAAATTCGATGAGGTAGGGCCGGACGAGATTGGCCAGCTCGAACCCGCATTGGCACGGCGCTATGTGAAGGGATTGTTCCAGCCGGACAGCGGGTTTGTGACCTCGCCGCATCGGCTGGTGCAGGCACACGCGGTGCATTTCCAGCATCTGGGCGGCAGCCTGGTGCAAGAGCGCGTGCGTGGCGTGCAGCCAACCGATAGCGGCGTCCGGCTGGATTGCGAACTCGGCTACCGCGACTTCGATGCCGTGGTGATCGCGGCGGGTGCGTGGTCGAAGGAACTCGCGCACCAGGTTGGCGACCGCGTCATGCTAGACACCGAGCGCGGCTATCACCTCAACGTCGAACCGGGCGAAGCAGGCGAATTGCGGCGGTCGGTGATGTTTGTGGACCGGGGGTTCGTGCTGGCCCCGATGCTCGACGGCATTCGGCTGACCAGCGGGGTGGAGATGGCGAGCGTGAATGCGCCACCGGATTTTTCAAGGATAAGCCGTATGCTGCCCGCGGCGCGCGAGGCGTTGCCGGGTTTGTCCGACCGTGTCACCCGGCAGTGGATGGGATATCGGCCATCGACACCGGACTCGGTGCCGGTCATCGGGCGATCGCCACGGGCACGCAACGTATTCTATGCATTTGGGCATCAGCACGTCGGGCTGACGCTGGGTCCGATCACCGGGCGGCTTATCGCGGCGGCGGTTGGCGGACGGCAGCCGGAGTTCGATCTTACGCCGTATCGGGCGGATCGGTTTTAAGCAGCATCACTCCGGCAATTTGCGAGGACGGCCGTGCTCGTCCACCGCTACCAGCACGAATTCCGCGGCGGTCACCCTGAGGCGTTCGCCCTGGCCGCGCCGCAGCACCCAGGCTTCCACCGCCAGCGTGATGGAACTGCGGCCGAGGCGCGTGATGTCGGTATAGACGCAGACCACATCGCCGACTTTCACCGGGTGCAGGAAGGTCAGGTTGGAGACAGCGGCTGTCGCCACGCGGCCGCGGGCACGCGTCCCGGCGGAGACGCCGGCGGCGAGGTCCATCAGCGACATGATCCAGCCGCCGAAAATGTCGCCGGCCGGATTGGTGTCGGCCGGCATTGCCACTGTGCGCAGCGACAGCTCGCCGGCGGGTTGGGTCGCGGCATTCGTCATGGCGCGGTCTCCTGCTAGGATCAGGCATCGTGCGGCGAAGCGTCGCGGAGAGCGATAGATGAATGAGCAATCAGGCGTGACCGAACAGGTATTGCAGCGGCGCGATGCGGATGGCGTCGCCTGGCTCACGTTGAACCGCCCGTCGGCGCGCAATGCGCTGTCGATGGCACTGATGGAAGTGCTGCTGCTGGAACTGGTGGAAGCCGGCAAGGATCCGCTGGTGAAGGTGGTGGTGATCAGCGGTGCCGGCCCGGCGTTCTGCGCCGGCCATGACCTGCGCGAACTGCGGTCTCGGCCGGAGCGCGCCGCCTACGAGGCAACGTTCAGGCTGTGCTCGCGGCTGATGACGCAGATCGTGCGCCTGCCGAAGCCGGTGATCGCGCGCGTGCATGGCGTCGCGACCGCGGCCGGTTGTCAGCTTGTGGCGAGTTGTGATCTGGCAGTTGCCGCCGACAATGCCCGGTTCGCCACACCGGGCGTCAACATCGGGCTGTTCTGTTCCACGCCGATGGTGGCGCTGTCGCGCGCGGTCGGACGCAAGGCGGCGATGGAAATGCTGCTGACCGGCGAACTGATCGACGCGGTGCGGGCGCGGGAACTTGGTCTGGTGAACCGCGTGGTGCCCGAGGCCGAGCTGGATGCGGCGGTTGGCGCGCTGGCGCAGCAGATCGTGGCGAAGAGCCCGCTGACACTGGCTATCGGCAAGGAGGCGTTCTATCGGCAGGCCGAGATGGGGCTGGACGATGCCTATGCCTATGCGTCGGAAGCGATGACGCGGAACATGCTGGCGCGGGATGCGGCAGAAGGCATCGATGCATTTCTGGCCAAGCGCGCGCCGGTGTGGTCGGGCACTTGATTTTACCGCCAGCCGAACATTGATCTGCTGACCGATGAAAGATCCATACGAAGTCCTGGGCGTGCAGAAGACCGATAGCGATACGGCGATCCGTTCGGCGTATCGCAAGCTCGCCAAGCGCTATCACCCGGACGTCAATCCTGGGAAAGCTGAAGCGGTCGAGCGCTTCAAGGAGATCAGCGTCGCCTACGACCTGCTTGGCGACAAGGACAAGCGCGGGAAGTACGACCGTGGCGAGATCGATGCGGCGGGCAACGAGGTGCCGCCGCAGCGGCCGTTCTATCACAATTACGGCGATGCGACCGGACGGCAGAAATATCACTCGGAAGCGGGATTTTCCAACGAGGATCTGGAGGACATCTTGGCGCAGGCATTCGGCGGCCGCGCCAGTGCGGATGGTGGCGGCGGACGCCGGTTCTCGATGCGCGGCCAGGATGCGCAGTATCACCTGACGCTGGATTTCCTGGATGCGGTGAACGGCACCACGCGGCGGGTGACGCTGCCGGACAGCCGCACGCTGGATGTGCGGATACCGGCGGGCGTACGCGATGGGCAGATCATCCGCCTGAAGGGCCAGGGCATGCCGGGTATTGGTGATGGCGCGCCCGGCGACGCCTTGGTCGAGGTCTCGGTCGCCCCGCATCCACTGTTCCGGCGCGAGGGCGACGACATCATCGTGGAATTGCCGGTGACGCTGCAGGAAGCCGTGCTGGGGACGACGCTGGAAGTGCCGACGATCAAGGGGCCGGTGCGGCTGACGATTCCGCCGAATTCGGGCCGTGGCACAAGGCTGCGACTGCGCGGCAGGGGTATCGAGGGCCGAGGGCACCAGTTTGTCGAACTTGATCCCGTGTTGCCGCCGGCCGAGGAGCCGGAGCTTGCGGAGTTCCTGCGCGCCTGGAAGCCACGCCACGCCATTGATCCGCGCGCCGACATGGAGACCAAGTGATGGACATCACGGCGGTCACCGCGTTGTTCACCGACTTGACAACGGTGGAACTGACGCATTGGGTCGAGCAGGGCTGGGTCATACCGGATGCGCAGGAAACCACGCTGGAATTCCGCGAGATCGACATCGCGCGGGTGCGGCTGATTCGCGATCTGCGGCATGACATGGAGATCGGCGAGGATGTCATGTCGCTGGTGCTGTCGCTGCTGGATCAGGTGTACGAGTTGCGTTCCCAGCTGAAGTCTGTGGTGCGGGCGCTCGAGACGCAGCCGGACGAAGTGAGGCTTACGATCCTGCGGGCAATGCGCACATAGGTTGCGCGATCAGGGCGCGTTCTGTAGCGCGGAACCCGTGAGTTGAAAGCCGGCGATCAGCGTGTATTCGGCGCCGGTCTTGGTCGGGCTGACCGGCAAGGAGAAGCTTGCCGCGCCGGGCGACACGACCGTGTGGTCGACGTTCGACGGGAACGTCACGTGCATCTGGTAGGTGTTCTTGTCGAGGATGGTGCGTCCTTCGACCACGGCGACGAACAGTGGAACCTGGGCGTCGCGGCCGGCCATTGCGGGGCCGCGCGTCAGGTCAACGTCGACGGTGATGGCCACGGCGAGGTGCGATTTATCCTCACCGGGTTGGCAACTGCCGTGCATGCTGACGATGTGTCCCTGCAGGACCAGATCGGCCAGATCACGCGGAGCGCCTCCGGAGGTGGATCCGCGATAGGCGCTGTAGTCGGCCGCCTCGCCGAGAATGGCGGTGCCGGGACAGATCGGGGCAAACTGGTTGCGTCCTGGCCCGCAGCCGGCCAACAGCGGCAGCAGCGCGGCGAACAGGACGGCGCGTGGCGCCCATCCAGCGAAGGGCAGTCGAGACAGCATCAGCGACTCCGGGGTGTCGTTGCCGACAAATGGGACGGCCGCCATAGTGAGGGGCACACGCCGTACTCACAACCGCTGGAGACACGCATCCCTTCCCTCCTCGCCCACACTGCCTGACCGCGCATGGCCGTCTATACCGAAGTTACCGACGAGGCACTGGCTGCCTTCCTGGCGGATTACGACATCGGCAGCATGGTTGCGTTCCGGGGCATCGCGGAGGGAGTTGAGAACAGCAACTTTTCCCTTCGCACCACGGCGGGCGACTACATTTTGACGTTATACGAAAAGCGCGTCGATCCGGCGGAACTGCCGTGGTTCCTGGGTCTGATGGAACACCTGGCGACACGCGGCCTCGTTTGTCCGCTACCGGTGCACGGGCGCGACAGCGTTGCGCTACGCCATCTGTGCGGACGTTATGCCGCGATCACCACGTTCCTTCCTGGCGTGTGGCCGCGCCGGGTGCGGCCGGAACACTGCGGGCCGGTTGGCGCGGCCCTGGCCGGGCTGCACGTCGCCGGCGCCGATTTCGCCCCGACACGGCGGAACGCGCTTGGCCCGCATGGGTGGAGGCCGCTGCTTGAACGCTCGCGTGACCGGGCGGACGAGGTGCAGGCCGGGCTCGCCGAAGAACTCGATACGGCACTGAGCGCGATTTTGCGGGCGTGGCCGAATGGGCTGCCGGTGGGCCACATCCACGCCGATTTGTTTCCCGACAACGTATTCTTTCTGGATGGAAAGCTGTCCGGATTGATCGACTTCTATTTCGCCGCAACCGATATCCTGGCGTACGACGTGGCAGTGTGTCTGAACGCGTGGTGCTTCGAGGCGGATTATTCGTTCAATGTCACCAAGGCACGCTCGCTGCTGCGGGCGTATGCGGAAGTGCGGCCTCTTTCGGAAGCCGAGCGTGCGGCATTGCCGGTGCTGTCGCAGGGGGCCGCGATCCGGTTTCTGCTGACACGCCTGTACGACTGGCTGAACACACCGTCCGGCGCGATGGTGACGCCGAAAGATCCGCTTGAGTATCTGCGGCGGCTGCGCTTCCACCTCGGCGCGCGCGACGAGCATGCCTATGGCATCTGAACAGGTCACGCTGACGCCAGGTCCGCAGGCGTCGGAACTGGTGGAGATTTGGACCGACGGCGGCTGCAAGCCCAATCCGGGTCCAGGTGGGTGGGCTGCGGTGTTGCGGTTCCGCGGTGTCGAGCGCGAGTTGTCGGGTGCCGAACCGGCGACCACCAACAACCGGATGGAACTCACGGCGGCGGCGGCGGCACTGGAGACGCTGAAGCGGCCATGCGGTGTCGTGCTGCACACGGACAGCGAGTATGTGAAGAACGGTGTGACACGCTGGCACGCCGGATGGGTACGGCGGAAATGGCGCAATTCCGCCGGCGACCCTGTGGCGAATATGGATTTGTGGCAGCGGCTGCTGGAGGCGGCGAAAGCACATCGCGTCGAGTGGCGCTGGGTGCGCGGACACGCCGGCGATCTGATGAACGAGCGCGTCGATCGGCTGGCGACCAAGGCACGCGAGGATCACACGAACGCGACGGGTTAGTGCCTGGTCTCACATAGGAACGGGGAAGTCACTCGGCGTCACCTGCGTGTTCCGTGTTCATCTTCTGATATCCGCCCAGGACCCCTGCTTCCGTCACGTATCACCCCGAGCACGCGAGCCAGGTTTTTGCCGACCTTGTTGTCCGCCTCGTCCCAATCGACAAATGCGAAGCGATCGAACTCCGGCAGCACAGCCCCACCGGGCAACGTGAATGTCGTGCGGCAGACAAGCGATTCAATCGGCGGCAATTCCACCGGATGCCAGACGAACAGCGCGAGATCCTTGTTGCGTAGATACTTGTGTATGCCAATCGGCCGCAGATCATCAGGTAGAACAGCCAGACCGGTCTCTTCGAACAGTTCGCGCGCCGCGGCTCCGGCATGCGATTCACCTGGTTCGGCGACGCCCTTCGGAATATCCCAGCGCGGCGAGCGCGTGGCGTGGCCGAGCAGGATGCGGCGTCCGTCGGTGACGATAACGCCGCACGATGTCAGCACGGGTGAGCAGTGAAACGCTGGGTTGGTGCAACGAACTCATCCTGCGCGGCAACGGTCAGGATTTCGCGCGAACCTGCCTCAGCGGTTCGGCGCAGCAGACCGTGCACCGCAGAGCCGGCCTGCTCCATTGCCTTCGCGGCGCTGCCGCTGTTCAGCCGATGGAACAGATAGAGCGCAGCAATTGCATCGCCTGCGCCATTCACCGAAACCGGCAGGCGCGGCGTCCGCAACAGATGGAATGCACCGCCCTCACCCACCATGAGATCGAGATGATCGCCTGGCGTCTGCTCGGTCTCCAGGCTGGTCAGCAGCACCGAACGCAATCCATCCGGACGCATCGTCGCGGACAGTCGGGTTACCGCGTTCTTCGCATCGGCCAGCGTGCGGCAATCGATACCGGTGAGACGTTCGACCTCGAAGCGATTGGGCGTGGCGATGTCGGCCTGCGGCAAGGCATTGTCGCGCAAGAACTCCTCGATGCCTTCGCGCACATACACACCTTCCTCGACATCGCCGATGACCGGGTCGCAGCAATAGATCGCGTTGGGGTTTTCCTGACGCACGCGGGCGACGGCGTGCAGGATCGCCTCACCTATGGTCGCGTCACCCATGTAGCCGGACAGCACCGCGTCGCAATGACGCAGCACGTCGCGCGCGGCGATGCCATCCACCAGATCGCGCACCGCAGCCCCGGTATAGACCTGCCCGGTCCAATGGCCGTACCCGGTGTGATTGGAGAACTGGACGGTATTGATCGACCAAACATCGGCGCCGAGGCGCTGCAATGGAAATACCGCGCTGGCATTGCCGACGTGGCCGTAGGAGACCCAGGACTGGATGGACAGGATATTCATGCTGGCATTATCGACCGCCGTGGCGGCCAGGCAACAGGCACCATTGGCGCCTCGGCCCATTCTGCCGCTATAAACAGTCCGACCTGAGGGACCGGGAGAGAGTTCGTGGACGTCACGCGTTGCGCGTGGGCGGCAGACAGCGACGTGGCGATGCACGCGTATCACGATCGCGAGTGGGGCGTGCCGCACCACGATGATCAAGCGCTGTTCGAGCTGATGACGTTGGAAGGCGCCCAGGCGGGGCTGTCGTGGCGGACCATACTGACGCGACGCGAGGACTATCGCCGTGCTTTCCACGGCTTCGATATCGCGCGCGTCGCCGGCATGCGCGATGTGTCATTGGAGAAATTGCTGGCGTCATCAGGGATCATCCGCAACCGGTTGAAGATCTGGTCGACGCGCGACAATGCGCGCACGGCGCTTGACGTGATCGCCGAGCACGGCAGCTTGGATGCCTATTTGTGGTCGTTCGTCGAGGGCAAGCCGTTGGTGAACCGCTGGGCAGAGGGCGGCCAGGTACCGGCCAAGACCGAGCTTTCCGATCGAATGAGCAAGGCGCTGATCAAGCGGGGCTTCCGGTTTGTGGGATCCACCATATGCTACGCCTTCATGCAGGCAACCGGCATGGTGAACGATCACCTGGTTTCCTGCTTCAGATACAATGAGGCAGGTCATGCGGAACACTGAAGAGATCTGGCGTCTGGTCGATGCCAAGAAGGATGACTTCGAGGCGCTCAGTGACCGCATCTGGGGTATGCCGGAATTGTGCTACGGCGAATTCCGCTCCTGCGCGGAACATACCGCAACGCTGGAGAACCACGGTTTCCGCGTGACCAGAAATGTTGCCGGTATCCCTACCGCCGTGATGGGCGAGGCGGGTGAAGGCGGCCCGGTGATCGCGATCCTCGGAGAATACGATGCACTGCCCGGACTGGGTCAGGAGGCGGGCGTTGCAGAGCCTAGGCCATTGGAGGGCAATGGCTACGGTCATGGCTGCGGGCACAACCTGCTCGGCTCGGCGTCGATGTTGGCCGCCACCGCGGTGAAGGACTACCTGGAAGCGCACGGCATCAAAGGACGTGTTCGCTATTACGGCTGTCCGGCGGAAGAGGGCGGCGCGGCGAAGGGCTTCATGGCACGCGCCGGCTGTTTCGATGACGTGGACGTAGCGATCTCCTGGCATCCCGCGGCACTCACTGGCGTGTTGGAAGCGGCATCGCTCGCCAACACGCGCATCGACTTCGCGTTCCATGGCCGCGCGTCGCATGCCGCGTCCGCGCCGCATCTCGGCCGTAGCGCGCTCGATGCCGTGGAACTGATGAACGTCGGCGTGAACTACATGCGTGAGCACATGCCGTCCGATGCACGCATCCACTATGCGCTGCTCGATGCCGGCGGGATCGCGCCCAATGTGGTTCAGGCGCATGCCAAGGTGCGCTACCTGATCCGCGCGCGCGAACTGCCGGAACTGAGGCGTCTGATCGAGCGCGTACGCAAGATCGCCGACGGCGCGGCATTGATGACAGAGACGCGGGCAGAATCGCAGGTGGTCAGCGCGGTATCCAACCTGCTGGCCAATACGCCGCTGGAAAAGGCGATGCACGACAATCTGCGGCGCCTCGGTCCGCCGCAATTCGATGATGCGGACCGTGCGTTCGCCACGAAGATCCAGGCGACGCTGACGCAGGAGGACATCGAGTCAACGTACCGAATGGTCGGCCTGCCGGTGCAACACGGCGTGCCGCTGTGCAACGAGATCGTGCCGTTGGACGCGGCGAGCGCCCCGATGATGGGATCTACGGACGTGGGCGACGTGAGCTGGGTCGTGCCGACGGTGCAGGCGTGGGGCGCCACTCATACGATCGGCACGCCGTTCCATTCATGGCAGCTCACCGCGCAAGGTAAGATGCCGGCGGCGCATAAAGGGCTGGTGCATGTGGCGAAGGCGATGGCTGGCACGGCGGTCGATGTGATCCAGGACACGGTGCTGCTGGCGCAGGCGAAAGCGGATCATCAGGCGCGGGTGGGACGCAACCCGTATGTTTGCCCGCTGCCGGCCGATATGGATCCACCAATCAAGTCCTACGCGTAACACCGAGCCTTCTGGGCTGATCCGCTCCGGTGAACGCGGAGCCGGCGAGGCCGCCTTTCGCTTCGCCGGTTCGACCCTATACTCGACGTTCACGCAGTAGAGGGAATTCGGTGATGCAGAACACTGAAGAGATCTGGCGGCTGGTCGATGCCAAGAGGGACGACTTCGAGCGGCTGAGCGACCGCGTCTGGGGCATGCCGGAACTCTGTTACGGGGAATTTCGCTCCTGCGCCGAACACACTGCGATGCTGGAACAGCACGGCTTCCGTGTAACGAAGAGTGTCGCCGGCATTCCGACCGCCGTGATGGGCGAGGCCGGTGACGGTGGGCCGGTGATTGCGATCCTGGGCGAGTACGATGCACTGCCTGGATTGAGCCAGGAAGCCGGCGTTGCCGAACCGAAGCCGATGCCGGGCGAAGGGTTCGGTCATGGCTGTGGCCATAATTTGCTGGGTTCTGCGTCGATGCTGGCGGCAACCGCGGTCAAGGATTACCTCGCGGCGCACGGCATCAAGGGACGCGTGCGCTATTACGGCTGCCCGGCGGAAGAAGGCGGTGCGGCGAAAGGCTTCATGGCGCGGGCCGGCGTGTTCAGTGACGTGGACGTGGCGATTTCTTGGCATCCTGCGGCGTTTTCCGGGGTAAACGAGGCGGTGTCACTCGCCAACACGCGCATCGATTTCACCTTTCATGGCCGTGCATCGCATGCCGCCGCCGCACCGCAGCTGGGCCGCAGCGCGCTCGATGCGGTCGAGCTGATGAGTGTCGGCGTCAACTACATGCGCGAGCACATGCCGTCCGATGCGCGCGTGCATTCTGCGATCCTCGATGCCGGCGGCATCGCGCCGAACGTCGTGCAGGCGCGCGCCAAGGTGCGCTACCTGATCCGCGCGCGTGAGCTTCCGGAATTGACGCGGCTGATCGAGCGCGTGCGCAAGATCGCCGATGGTGCGGCGCTGATGACCGAGACGCGCGTGGAGACGCAGGTGGTCAGCGCAGTGTCGAACCTGCTGGCCAACACGCCGCTGGAGAAGGCGATGCACGACAATCTTCAACGCATCGGGCCTCCTCCGTTCGATGATGCCGATCGCGCGGCGGCGGCGAAGTTCCAGGCGACTTTGACCGAGGAAGACATCGAGGCGGCCTATCGCCGCGTCGGCGTGCCGCTGCAGCACGGTGTTCCTCTGTGCGATCAGATCGTGCCATTGGATGCGAAGAGCGCGCCGATGATGGGATCAACCGACGTGGGCGATGTGAGCTGGGTGGTGCCGACGGTGCAGGCTCGCGGCGCGACCTATGCGATCGGCACGCCGGGCCATTCCTGGCAGCTCACCGCGCAGGGGAAGTTGCCGGCGGCCCATAAAGGACTGGTGCATGTCGCAAAGGTGATGGCCGGCACAGCGATCGATGTCATCCAGGATGAGGTGCTGCTGGCGCGGGCGAAGTCAGATCATGAGGTGCGCGTGACTCGAACGCCGTATGTTTGTCCCCTGCCCACAGACCTTGAGCCGCCGATCAAGATGTCGGCATAGAGAGCGGCAACCCTTGGTAGCGCTATAAGAAAGTTGGCCTGGAGCAAGCCTCCAGGCCAACATTTCATCGGGTGTGAGTATTCTGGCGGGGGAAGGTTAGGTTAGCCGCGGTTGCCCTGCAAGTCGTATACGCCATAGCCTTTGTAGTACGGCGAATAGAGCGGGTGCTGCGGGTACTGCGTCGTCGTGACCGAGTAGCCGCTCGGATAGTAAGGCTGCGGATAGTAAGAGGTCGTGCTGTAGGTTGGGGCCGGCACTGTCGTGCAGCCGATGAGCCCAGTCGCGGTTACGAGAGCGGCTATCGGCAGAATGCTGCGGCGGACTGACCTAAACGACGTCATGGCCAAGCTCCTGTTGTTTCAAATGGTCGAGTCCTGGAACAGGGAGCCGCCAGCTCTGTTCCCCCTTCTCACGAAGAGTTGGGCTCAGTCTGTCGTCAAACCTTGGGAGCCACATCCAGCCTGACCACGACGCCTTCTAGTTCCGGGCGCGGCGGCGGATAGCGCCGCATCACATCGGGATCGTGCCCCGGCACGATATGCGCCGCACTCGGCGCGTGTTCACGCAGCGTATCGAACGCGTCCAGCATGTCGCCGATATGGTAGGCAGTGGAGAACGGCCGCCCAGCCTCCATGTTTTCATAGAAGTGCGTTACGTCAGAGGCCAGCACGACGACGCCACGCTTTGTATTGACCTTGACGAATTGCAGGCCGGCGGAATGGCCGCCTGTCGGCACAACTGAAATCCCTGGGACGATCTCGCCAGGTCCGGAGCGGTAGACCACGCGCCCGTCGAAATTCAACCGGACCACGCCGCACACATCATCTGGCTCAAAGCTCTTTGCCAGATGCTTGTGACGCATGTGGCGGCCAACGGCGTAATGCATCTCGGGTTCTTGCAGATGGAAGCGCGCCACCGGGAAGCGATGGAAATTGCCGACATGGTCGTAGTGCATATAAGTCAAAATGACGTCGTGCACGTGCGCCACATCGACGCCGACGAGTGACAATGCGTCGATCGGATCGCGCGTGAGCTTGCGGCCACGCTTGCCGCCGCTTTCCGCGGTGAAACCGATGTCGATCACCACGGTGCGTTCAGCGTTCTTTGCGGCCCAAACAAAATAGTCCATCGGCATCGGGCCGTCGTGCGGATCGCCGCCGACGAAATGTTCGGCGCGGCGCGCTTCGCGCGTGGCATAACGGACGGCAAAGAGTTCGTAATCGGGCTGCATGACGCGACATCCGGCAGGTGGCGAGGACGCCCAGCGTGCCGCATGTGGCTGGTACGGTCGAGTCCCGGAGCAACGGTCAGGCAGGCGAGTCGGGCTATGACGAGATGCGGCAGATGAACGGCACCAAGCGCGTCAGCCAGACGGTCGTTATGCAGTGACGCGGAGTGGTGTTTGTCTAGTGGCGCGGCTCGCAGGCGATCTGACTCAGACTGGCCTGGTCACGTACCAAGATGCAGCCGCGGTCAATCGCCAGCGTGCCGTCGCGGCGAAGGTGCGCGAGCACGCGGCAAACGGTCTCTATCGTCAGACCGAGATGGTCTGCCATGTCGGTCCGGCTCATCGGCAGATCGAGGACGCCCGGCTTTGCTTGTGGCATCCGCTCCGCCATCTCCAGCAGGAAACTGGCGATGCGTTCCGATGCGGTCTTGCGGCCAAGCAGAACGAGGCGCGCGTGGGCCATACGAAGGTTGAATGAGGCGGCGTCGCGCAACCGCCGGGCCAGCGAGATATTGCGTTCGACCAGCGCGTCGACCGTGTGGCGCGGATAGCGGCGGAGCACCACGTCGGAAACTGCCTCGGCGGCGAAATCGTGACTGCCCATCACATCGAAGGCTATCAGGTCGCCGGCCATGAGGAACTCGCCGACCTGACGGCGGCCATCTTCCATCAGCTTGACCATACGGACACAGCCGCTGACGACGCGATAGCAGTAGGCCGCTTCATCGCCCTGGCCATAGATTTCGCGATCCCGGTGAACCGTGATGGTTGAGCCGAACTGTTCCAAAAGTGCCAGTGGGTCGCGTGGCGCAAGCGGCGGGAAGGCGTGAAGTGCGCCGGTGAACCGCCGCTCAGTCAATTGTGCCGTTGCCTGCATAGTGTCCCCCGTATCCCTCTGGTGTTCGCTGCCACCCGGTCTACTGGGGCCAACCAGCCTGCAAAATTCGGAAACGGACGTACGGGATGCTACGTATATTGCACCGGAGGGAGCGGGAATGGCTGAAATCGGCCGTGGTTCACGTGGTTGACGACGATGAAGCGGTGCGGGACTCGCTGAGCGTGCTGCTGGAATCCGCTGGATATGCAGTGAAAACCTACAAATCGGGAGCCCGGTTTGTTGCCTCGCTTCCTGCGCAGGTGACCGGGTGCGTGCTGACCGACGTGCGGATGCCTGAAATGGACGGCCTGGCGCTGCAGAAGCGTTTGACAGAGCTGCGCTTCCGGCTGCCGGTCATCGTGATGACCGGACATGGCGACGTGCCGATAGCGGTGGGGGCGCTGAAGGCTGGGGCGGCCGATTTCCTGGAAAAGCCGTTCGACGACGTGCAGCTTCTGAGCGCGGTTTCCAATGCCATCGCGGCGAGCGAGCGCACCCATGATGAGGCTGCGGCGGTTGCGGCAATCTCCAAGCGAATGGACGCGCTGACCCCCCGCGAGCGAGAGGTTTTGGCTCTGTTGGTGGCAGGGCTGCCGAACAAGACGATTGCCTATGACCTGGGCTCGAGTCCACGCACGGTCGAGGTACATCGGGCGCGAAATCATGGAGAAAATGAACGCGCGCAGCCTGCCGGAGCTGGTTCGCATGACAATCACGGTCGAGGCGAACCCGGGCGGGACAAAACCCCCAGGCCGTTGATGTAGGTCAAGGCAGCGGACGCGCGGTGGGCGTAAGTGCGAGGCTGCGGCTGGAGCGAACGATATGCATAACGGCTCCCACCGGCGGGTCGCGGTGGTCGATGATGACGATGCGGTGCGTGATTCGCTTCAGTTCCTGCTGGAAGCGGCGGGCATTCCGGTCGTCGCCTTCGCATCCGCCGCACAGTTTCTGCGGGACGCCCCGCTCGACGAGCTTTCCTGCCTTGTGGTCGATCAGCACATGCCGGAGCAGACCGGACTGCAATTGGTGGCCAGCCTGCGCCAGCGGGGAACGGTCCTACCGATAGCATTGATCACCGGCTCGCCATCGGCAGACCTGTTGCGGATCGCGCGTGACCTGGGAATCAAGAAAGTGCTGGAAAAGCCGTTGGACGATACGACGCTGCTGCGCTTTATCGAGTGTCAGCGAGCCTGAACAGGGCATTTCATTTCAGTTTGCGCACAGCCTGACAGGGCTGGTGATCTGCGCTCCGCGAGCGCCAGAAATCACCACGTCAATAATTGATTCAGATCAATGCACGTGCGGTTTGATGGCCGTACCCATCATAGGCGAATGGAGAAATCCAATGCTTCTGTGTGCAACCTCGCCTGATGACGAGCTCAATGCGCTGGCGCAGGACGTCCGCCGTGTTGCGGACACGATCGATGAACCGGAAGTCAGGTCGCGACTGACCGAAATTGCGAATGAGTTGTTGGAGTTGGCGCACCAAGACGCAGCACGGTATTGAGCTGCAAGCTGCAAATCGGCATGGCGTGAACGGTTTGTTATTGTTCTAACGGTTGAATGCGGCTCCCTCGATGGAGCCGTTGCCAATATGGTGCAAAGTACAGTCGTCCGCACTGCCAGCCAATCAAGAATCGAACTCGACGCTGGCAGCGATTGCAGGAAAAAACTCCATGGCATCGGCCAATTCCGATCGGCGGAACGAGGCTCCCCTATCGCGGCGACCGTCGCGCGAATTATGGGCACGATCGAGCGAGTTAGCCCAAATGGCGAAAACCGCCAGGACGGACGAAACAAGGATCGCGCTGGAAACCTTGTCGTCGCAATTCGCGATGTTGGCGGCCCGGCGGGAACTGGACGAGATTATTCAGTCAGACGAATGAGCTGCCAGTACCGCAGTTCAACATCGGAGCGCCGGAGACGCGCGGTGCCGGCACAGGCGATTGCGGTCGCACCTGCCGCGCTGCCCCAAGCGAGCGCTTCGCGGGGAGAGGCGTCACGCGCCAACGCCAAGGTGGCGGCTCCTAGGAAGGCATCGCCCGCACCGACCGAACTGTGCACCGAAACCTCCATCGCGGGCATGCGCAGCAGCTCATTCCGCGTCGCCAGCAGCGCACCTTCCGCCCCCAAGCTCACGGCGACCATGTCGGCCGCGCCGCGGCGCACCAGAGCCACGGCCTCAGCATCCTGCTCTGCCGGGTTCTTGAGTTCGCGGCCAACCAAATGCTCGAGTTCGCTCAGACTGGGCTTCACCAAAGCCATACCGCCCTGCTCGAGCGCCGGCTTCAGCGCGGTGCCAGATGTGTCCAACGCGAAGCGCTGGCCTTTGCCGATGACGATACGGGCAATGCGGGCATAGGCGTCATCCGGCACGCCGTTGGGCAGGCTGCCGCTGGCGATCACCCAGTCGCCCTCGGCGGCGGCGACGACATCAAGAAACGCCGCAAACTCGGACTCACTTAGCGTTGGACCTTCCGGCACGAAGCGGAATTCGAGGCCAGTCGACAGATCCTGCATGTTCAAACTGACGCGCGTCCGCCCGCGGATCTGCACGCTGCGGCGCGGCACGCCGACCTCGTCCAGCATTTCCTCGAGCACACGACCCGAGGCGCCTCCGGTAGCCAAAACGGCCAGGACGTCGCCCCCGAGTTCGTGCACGACACGCGCGACGTTAACCCCGCCGCCACCGGGATCCGCATGTTCGTGATGCATGCGGATCTTGTGCGTTGGCACCACCGCGCCAGCCTCTGCGGCGAGATCGAGTGCCGGATTGAGCGTCAGTGTGATTAACCGCGGTTCCATGACAACGAGAATAACGATGGGGGCGCAATTCTTGGTTGATCCACGTCAATGAAATCCTAACACCTGAGTGGCAAATGCGCTGTCGTCCCCGCCTGGGAGCGACTGATGGCCGACACAATCCCTGCGCACGATCTCACCCCGGTTGTCGATCTGACGCAGCACCACGGGGCAGGCCCCTTCCGGACGCGTCTGCCTCACTACGTGTCGCTGTTGCCGCCGTGCAACCACGCCTGCCCGGCAGGCGAGAATATCCAGGCCTGGCTGGCGCTGGCGCAGGCGGGTGAATACCGGCGAGCCTGGGAAACACTGATGGCGGATAATCCGCTGCCGGCAACGCACGGGCGCGTCTGCTACCACCCGTGCGAAACTGGGTGCAATCGCGCGGAGATGGATGCCGCGGTGTCGATCCACGCAGTGGAACGTTTTCTCGGCGATATGGCGACGGCGGAAGGCTGGACTGTGCCGACGGCACCGCCCAGCGGCAAACGCGTGCTGGTGGTCGGAGCGGGGCCGAGCGGCCTGTCGGCGGCATATCATCTGACGCGCCTGGGCCATCAGGTGGAGATCCGCGAAGCCGGGCCGGTACCGGGCGGCATGCTGCATTTCGGCATCCCCGCGTATCGTCTGCCACGTGCCGATCTGCTGGCCGAGATTGCACGGATCGAGCGCATGGGCGTGAAGATCGTGCTGGACCACAAGGTCACCGATGTGCTCGCGGAGCGCGATGCGGGCAGGTTCGACGCGGTGTTCATCGCCATCGGCGCGCATGTCGGCAAGCATGCCGATATCCCGGCGCGCGACGCTGTGCGCGTGCTGGATGCGGTGGCTCTGCTGCGCGAAAGCGGCACCGGCGAGGCACCAATGCTGGGGCGGCGTGTGGTGGTGTATGGCGGTGGCAACACGGCGATGGACGCCGCTCGCAGCCTACGGCGACTGGGCGCGGATGAAGCGTTGATCGTCTATCGCCGTGACCGCGCGCACATGCCGGCGCACGAGTTCGAGGCCGATGAGGCGCTGGCGGAGGGCGTAAAGATCAAGTGGCTGACGACAATAAAGGAAATTGTCGGTCCGACGCTGACGATCGAGCGCATGGCGTTGGATGAGAAAGGCCGGCCGCAGCCAACCGGCGAATTGGAGACGTTGCAGGCTGATGCCGTGGTGCTGGCGCTCGGTCAGGATGCGGATAGCGAGTTCCTGCGTGGCGTTTCCGGCATCGAGTTCCAATGGGACACCGTCGTGGTCGATGGCCAGATGATGACCGGCCATCGGGGCATATTTGCCGGCGGCGACATGGTGCCCGCCGAGCGTACGGTCACCGTCGCCGTTGGTCACGGCAAGAAGGCGGCTCGCTGCATCGACGCATGGCTGCGTGGCACCAGCTACGAAAAGCCGGCGTCGTCTTCATTGGTGGGCCTCGAGATGCTGAACCTGCCGGTGTTCAGCGATGTCGATCCCGCAGTGCAGCGCCATAGACCCGTATCGGGATTTGACGAAGTGCTGGCGGGATTGAGCGAAGCTCAGGCGCGGCATGAAGCTGGGCGGTGTCTTTCGTGCGGCAATTGCTTTGAATGCGACAACTGCTACGCCGCATGCCCCGAGGACGCGATTGCCAAGCTCGGCCCCGGGCTGGGCTACAGCGTTGACAGCACCAAATGCACCGGCTGCGGCACGTGCTTCGAGCAGTGCCCCTGTCACGCCATCGAGATGGTCGCGGAGCAATAGAATGTCGCAGCAGCGCGCCGTGATGGACGGCAATACGGCGGTGGCGCACGTCGCGTACCGCGTGAACGAGGTCTGCGCGATCTTCCCGATCACGCCCTCGTCGACCATGGCGGAACTGGCGGACGAGTGGTCCGCCAAGGGCGTGCTGAACATCTGGGGCAATGTCCCCGTGGTGCAAGAGATGCAAAGTGAGGGAGGCGCCGCAGGTGCGGTACACGGCGCGTTGCAATCAGGGGCGCTGACGACGACGTTCACGGCGTCGCAAGGGCTGCTGCTGATGCTGCCCAACATGTTCAAGATTGCCGGTGAGTTGACGCCAACGGTGTTCCACATCGCGGCACGTGCCGTCGCGACGCAGGCGCTGTCGATCTTCGGCGACCACTCCGACGTGATGGCCATGCGCACGACGGGATTTGCCATGTTGTCGTCGGCCTCGGTGCAGGAAGCGCATGATGCGGCGCTGATCACTCAGGCTGCGACCTTGGCATCGCGCATCCCGTTCCTGCATTTTTTCGATGGGTTCCGCACATCGCACGAAATCGACACGATCGAGCTGATGAGCGACGCGCAGATCCGTTCGATGATCGACGATGACCTGGTTCGTGAGCATCGCGCGCGCGCGCTGAGTCCAGAGCGCCCCGTAATCCGCGGCACGGCTCATAATGCCGATACTTTTTTTCAGGCGCGCGAGACGGCAAACCCGTTTTATTCACGCGTGCCGGACATCGTGCAGCAGCAGATGGACCGCTTTGCCCAGCTGACGGGGCGCCACTATCACCTGTTCGACTACTACGGTGCCAGGGACGCCGACAGGGTCGTTGTGATCATGGGTTCCGGCACCGAGACGGCGCGCGCGACCGCGACCGCCCTCCATGAGCTTGGCGAGCGCGTGGGCGTGCTGCAGGTCCGGCTGTATCGTCCGTTCGCCGAATCAGCATTTCTCGAGGCGCTGCCACGCAGCACCCGTGCGATTGCAGTGCTTGAACAGACCAAGGAGCCTGGCGCGCCAGGTGAGCCGCTTTATCTGGACGTGGTCCATACGCTGGCGCAAGCGGTCGCGCATAGCCGCAGGCGCGGCATGCCGCTGGTGATCGGTGGCCGCTACGGGCTGTCATCGAAGGATTTCAATCCGTCGATGGCGAAAGCGGTGTTCGACGAACTGCGGCAGAGCGAACCGCGCAACGGCTTCACCGTCGGCATCAATGACGATGTGACACGTACGAGCCTTACGCCCGATCCGGGTTTTCAGCTGGAACCAAAGGACTTGGTGCAGGCGGTCTTTTACGGTCTCGGCGCCGATGGAACGGTGGGTGCCAATAAGAACAGCGTCAAGATCATTGCGGAGGACGCCGGGCTCTATGCCCAAGGTTACTTCGTCTATGATTCACACAAATCGGGCGCCCAGACCATTTCGCATTTGCGCTTTGGGCCTCGGCCAATCCAGGCACCGTATCTCATTCAGCAGGCAAGCTTCGTTGGCTGTCACCAATTCCAGTTCGTCGTCCGACAAGACGTGCTGCGCCTGGCCGCGCCCGGTGCAACGGTGCTGCTCAATACCAGGTTCGGCCCGGATGAGATCTGGCAGCATCTGCCGCGTGCCATGCAAATCCATATCATCGAGGCGGGCCTGCGGCTGTTCGTGATCGATGCATCGCAAGTCGCCGCTGATGTCGGGCTGCGCGGGCGCACGAACACCGTGCTGCAGACCTGCTTCTTTGCGATCTCTGGTGTCCTGCCGCGCGAACGCGCGATCGAGCATATCAAGCAGGCGATCCGCAAGACATACGGCAGCAAGGGCACAGCGGTCGTGCAGGCGAACTTCCGCGCGGTGGACGACACTCTGGCCCGGTTGTTTGAAGTGAATGTTCCAGAGGTGGCGAGCAGCCGTTGGGAACGCATCCCAGCCGTGCCGGCCACTGCCCCGCAGTTCGTGCGGGAAGTGACGGCGCCAATGCTGGAAGGTCATGGCGACGACATTCCGGTGAGCCGGATGCCAATCGACGGAACGTGGCCATCGGGCACGTCGGTGTGGGAGAAGCGGAACATCGCTGACGCGGTGCCGGTGTGGAACCAGGACACCTGCATCCAGTGCGGCCAGTGCAGCTTCGTCTGCCCGCATGGCGTGATTCAGGCGAAGTACTTCGATGCTGCGAGGTTGGATGCTGCAACCGACGGGTTCCGTTCGGCACCGATCAACGTGCGTGGCTTCCCTGATGTGCGGTTCGCGCTGGATTTTGCGATTGAGGATTGCACAGGCTGCGGTCTGTGTGTGGAGGCGTGCCCGGTGGTGCCCGTCAAGTCGCTGGCGATGCAGGACAAGGAGCCGCTGCTTGAGGCGGCCAAGGTCGACAATGCGTATTTTGCAGCGCTGCCGGTGAACGATCGCGCCCGGGTGGATTTCGCGAACGTGCGCGGCGTGCAGTTCCTCGAGCCACTGTTTGCCTATTCCGGCGCCTGCGCGGGATGCGGCGAAACGCCGTATCTGAAGTTGCTGTCGCAGTTGTTTGGCGACCGTCTGCAGATCGCCAATGCGACCGGCTGTTCCTCGATTTACGGTGGGAACCTGCCGGTGACGCCATGGCTGAAGAATCGCGAAGGCCGTGGACCGGCGTGGTCGAATTCGCTGTTCGAGGACAACGCCGAGTTCGGGCTGGGTTACCGATTGGCGGCCGACAAGCATCTGGCGCTGGCAGAACAGCTGGCTCGCGATCTGGCGCCGGCGTTGGGCTCCGATCTGGTGGAGACCGCACTGTCCGCACCACAAGTGCGGGAGTCCGACATTCGTGCACAACGTGTGCGGGTGGGCGAACTGATGCGGCGGCTGCACGAGCTCGACGATCCGCGCGCGAAGGATCTGTTGTCGGTGATCGAGCACCTTGTTCGCCGCAGCATCTGGATCGTGGGCGGCGATGGTTGGGCCTACGATATCGGCTATGGTGGCCTCGATCACGTGCTGGCCAGTGCGCGCGACGTGAATGTTCTGGTGTTGGACACGGAGGTCTATTCTAACACCGGCGGCCAGGCTTCAAAGGCGACACCGCTTGGGGCAATCGCCAAATTCGCTGCGGCTGGCAAGCGTGTGGCGCGCAAGGACCTGGCGCTGCAGACGATTGCCTATGGCAACGTATATGTTGCGCAGATCGCGATGGGCGCAAATCCGCAGCAGACATTGCAAGCCTTCCGCGAGGCGGAGGCGTATCCGGGTCCGTCGCTGATCCTGGCGTATTGCCACTGTATCGCGCACGGCATCGACATGCAGCAGGGCATGATGCAGCAGGACCTCGCCGTCGCGTGCGGCTACTGGCCGCTGTTCCGCTACAATCCCGCCCTGCGTGAGGTGAGCCGGAATCCGTTCGAGCTGGACAGCCCGCGTCCTACGCTGAAGTTCCGCGACTATGCGTACAACGAGACGCGCTATAAGGCGCTGGCACAGAGCAGGCCAGAGGAAGCGGAGGTGCTGATGGTGGCTGCACAACAAGCACTGGACGAAAAGTATCGGTCCTATGAGGAGATGGCCGGATGGTCGGCGTCGCGGTTCCACCCGGCTGGGCTGCGCAACAGCGGCATCGCGGCACGCGCCGGCGACCGCGTTGAGGAAGATGCGGTGTGAGAGGTAGTGAGCGGGCGCCTGGTGCTCGCGATGGCTCAGTGGCCCAATGCCTGCACGATTTCCTCGGTCATCTTCTTGGCGTCGCCGAACAGCATCATCGTGTTCGGCCGGAAGAACAGCTCGTTGTCCACGCCGGCATAGCCCGAGGCCATTGAGCGTTTCACGAACAGCACCGTGCCAGCCTTCTCCACGTCCAGTATCGGCATACCGTAGATGGCCGACGACGGATCGGTCTTGGCGGCCGGGTTGGTGACGTCATTGGCTCCGATGACATAAGCCACGTCAGCGGTTGAGAACTCGTTATTGATCTCTTCCAACTCGAACACTTCATCGTACGGGACGTTGGCTTCGGCGAGCAGCACGTTCATGTGGCCAGGCATTCGGCCGGCGACCGGATGGATGGCGTATTTCACGTCAACGCCTTCCTTCTTGAGCGTATCCGCCATCTCGCGCAGTGCGTGCTGTGCCTGGGCCACCGCCATGCCGTAGCCCGGCACCACGATCACCTTTGAGGCGTTCTTCATGATGAACGCCGCATCCTCGGCGTTGCCGCTGCGCACCGTACGGTCGGCCGAGGCAGCGGACACCGCGACACCGGTCTCGGTACCGAAGCCGCCCAGCAGCACGTTGAGGATGCTGCGGTTCATGCCCTTGCACATGATGTAGGAGAGGATTGCGCCCGACGCGCCGACAAGAGAGCCGGTGATGATCAGCGCCAGGTTCTGGATGGTGAAGCCGATGCCGGCCGCGGCCCAGCCTGAGTAACTGTTCAGCATCGACACAACCACCGGCATGTCGGCGCCGCCGATCGGGATGATGATCAGGAAGCCCAATCCGAACGCAAGCAGTGCGATCAGCCAGAACAGGATCTGGCTGCCGGTGGCCACGAACGCCACGATCAGCACCACCAGCAGAACGCCGAGCCCCGCATTCAGCTTGTGCTGACCGGGAAACGCGATCGGCGCGCCGCTCATCAGCGCCTGCAATTTGGCGAACGCGATCAACGAGCCAGAGAAGGTGATGGCGCCGATGGCGAGGCCGAGCGACATCTCGATCAGGCTTTGGGTGTGGATGTTGCCTATGGTGCCGATACCGAAGGCCTGCGGCGCGTTCAGCGCGGCGGCGGCGACGAACACCGCGGCGAGACCGACCAGCGAGTGGAACGCTGCCACCAGTTGTGGCAGCGCCGTCATCTGGATCTTCAGCGCGACATAGGTGCCGATGGAGCCGCCTATGATGATGCCGAGGAAGATGAGGCCGTAACCGAGGCCGCCCATGCCGGCATGCGCCAATGTCGCGATCACCGCGACGGCCATGCCGATCATGCCGAAGCGGTTGCCCTGCCGCGAAGTGACCGGCGACGACAGGCCACGCAACGCCAGGATGAACAGGACGGCGGCAATCAGATAAGCAAGTGCAGTCAGGTTGGCGGACATCGGGCTACTGCCGCTTCTTGAACATCGACAGCATGCGCTGGGTGACCATAAAACCACCGAAGATGTTCACGCTGGCCAGCGTCACGGCAATGAATCCGAAGCCCATAGCCCAGCCATTGGTGCCGAGGCCGGTGGCCAGCATGGCGCCCACGACGATGACGGACGAGATCGCGTTGGTCACTGACATCAACGGTGAATGTAACGCAGGGGTCACATTCCAAACCACGTAGTAGCCGACGAAGCAGGCCATCAGGAAGATGGCAAGCAGAAAGAGGAAGGGTTCGACTTCGGTTACGGCAGGGCTGGTGCCGGCGAGCAAAGCATGTGCGTGTGCTGCGAGTTCATTGGCTCGTTCCGCAAGCCGATCAGCTTCGTCGGCCAGTTGGGTGGTGTTCATCCACTCTCTCCGGGTCTATGCGGCCTGTGGTGGCAAAAATTGCGGATGCACAATCGCGCCGTTACGGGTGAGCATGACACCTTTTACGATGTCATCTGTCTCCGGCAATTTCGGCGCGTGCGTTTCCTTGTCCCAGAATGTGCTGATGAAGGTCAGCAGGTTGCGCGCATAGAGCGACGACGCGGCCACCGGGATGCGCCCGGGCCAGTTGTGATAGCCCAGCACGGTCACACCGTTCGGCGTGACGATACGCTCGCCGGGCACCGTCGCCGCGCAATTGCCGCCCGAATCCGAGGCGAGATCGACGATGACACTGCCGGGTCGCATCGCATCCACCATCGGCTGCGTGACGATGACCGGTGCCTTGCGACCCATGACCAGAGCGGTGCAGATGACGAGGTCGTTCTTGGCGATTGTTGCTGCGATCAGGTCCGCCTGCTTTTGGCGAAATGCATCGCTCATCTCGCGAGCGTAGGCGCCGGTCTGCTGCGCGGTCTCTTCGTCTTCCACACCGACGAAGGTGCCACCGAGGGATTTTATCTCTTCCTTGGCGGCCGGACGCACATCGGTGGCGGACACGATGGCACCGAGCCGCCTCGCCGTGGCGATGGCCTGCAAGCCTGCGACACCGGCGCCGATGACGAACAGACGCGCTGGCGGCACGGTGCCGGCGGCAGTCATCATCATGGGGAAGCCACGTTGGAATGCGCCGGCGGCTTCAACGACCGCTCGGTATCCGGCCAGGTTTGCCTGGCTGGACAACACGTCCATTGCCTGTGCGCGGGTGATGCGCGGCAACAGTTCCATTGCCGCACAGTCGATGCCGGCATCCGCCAATTGGCGCACGGCATCAGGATCCGCAAAGGCATTGGCGGTGCAGACCAGCAAGGCGCCGCGCGAGATCTGCGAGCGCTGTTCGGGCATTGGCATCTGGACTGCGAACACCAATGGCGCGTCAGCCAGCGCGCTTGCAACGTCGGGCGCAATCGTGGCGCCGGCGGCGGCGAATTCGGCGTCAGGGATCGCCGCATTGGCACCCGCGCCCGCTTCGACCGCAACAGTAAGTCCGAGGCCGATGAGACGCTTCACTGTGTCGGGCGTCACAGCGACACGCGTCTCGAACTCGCGACGTTCCTTCAGCACCGCAAGGCGCATCGCGTTCACTCCTTCTTACGCACGACCACAAGGGAAACCGACACTGACGACGGCGTCGCAAGATGCGCGAAGGGGGTGGGTGGTGCAAGGGGTGATTGGCCCAGTTCCCACGTGGCTGGAGGCGGCCAATAACGGCGAATTCCGAACGATCGGTAAATTTGCGGCTACACAGCCTGTATGGTCACCGGCGGGCTCGCCAACCCGTGTAAGCTGTTGTTGTAACGGCTGCGAACCGGTCGGGTGGCCGGACGCCGAGTAGCCCGCCATGCGCACCTGTCGTCATGGTGTTGCTGGCACCACCTTACCGTCGCGCAGGGTGACCGTGCGATCCATTCGCGCGGCGAGTTCCGGATTATGCGTGGCGATCAGCGCAGCAAGATTCTCGCGGCGCACCATCGCGAGCAGTTCCTCGAACACAACGGATGCAGTCGCAACGTCGAGGTTGCCGGTCGGCTCGTCGGCCAGCAACACCTTGGGCGCGTTGGCCAGCGCACGGGCAATCGCGACGCGCTGCTGTTCTCCACCGGAAAGCTTGCCGGGAAGATGCTCCGCGCGCGGCTGCAGCCCGAACGATGCCAGCAACTGCATCGCGCGCTCGGACGCAAGCTTGCGTGGCTTGCCGGCGATCATCTGAGGCAGCACGACATTCTCCAGCGCCGAGAACTCACCGAGCAGATGATGGAACTGATAGACGAAGCCGATGGTGTCGCGGCGGATCGCCGTGCGCGCGGCGTCGGGCAAGGTGCCGGCATCGCGGCCGTCGACGAACACCGAACCGCCGTCCGGCATTTCGAGCAGTCCCGCCAGATGCAGCAGCGTCGATTTGCCGGCGCCCGACGGGGCGACCAGTGCGACGATTTCGCCAGCGCGCAGCGCCAGATCCACACCGCGCAGTACCACCAACTCGCCGGCCTCGGAGCGATAGGTTCGGCGCACGTCGCGCAGAACGAGCGGATCACTCATGCCGTAACGCTTCCACAGGATCGGTACGCGCGGCGCGCCAGCTTGGATACAGCGTAGCCAGCAGAGAAAGCACGAGGCCCAGGATGACGACGCGCACCACGTCACCCCAGTCGATCGTATTGGGCAACGAGGTCAACATGAACACCGAGGAGTCGAACACCTGCCCGCCGGTGAGGCTCTCCACCGCATGTTGGACCGCCACGATGTTGCGGCAGAACACGATTCCGATGAGGGTGCCTATGAGGGTTCCGCTGACGCCGACAAAGGCGCCGCACATCAGGAATATGCGCATCACGGCAAAGCTTTCCGCACCGAGCGTGCGAAGCACGGCGATATCGCGTGTCTTGTCCTTCACCATCATGATCAGCGAGGAGATGACGTTGAACGCTGCCACCAGCACAATCATGCCGAGCACAATGAACATGGTGTCCTTCTGCACCTGCAGCACGCCGATGATGGTGTCGTTGGCATGCCGCCAGTCACGCAGCCAAACCTTGCGGCTGCCAATGACCTGGCGCAGCGGGGGCAGCAGCGAGTCCACGTTGTCTGGGTTGGTGACGCGAATCTCGATACCGGTGATCGCGTCCGGCTTCTGGAAGAAGATCTGTGCCGCCGGCAGCGGCATGAACACGACGTTGTTGTTGTAGTCATTCAGGCCGGCGTCGAACACTGCCGCTACCTTGTAAGCACGGATACGCGGAACCGTGCCGAATGGCGTGGCGGCGCCCTGTGGCGAGATCACGGTGAGCGGGTCGCCAATACGCAATTGATAGGATTGAGCCAAACCGGTGCCGACAACGATGGCATCGTCGCCGGCAAAGTCGTCGAGCTTGCCCGCCAGGATGTGATCGCTGACCGGATGCAGAGTGCGTAAATCGTCCAATGTCATACCGCGCACCAGCCCGCCGCGCGAGCCACCACGGTCGGTGGTCAGCAGCGCCTGGCCATCGAGCACGGGCAGCGCGGAGACGATCCCGGGAATAGCGCGGATGCCGGTCAGCAGCGGCGGGTAATCGCCGATCTTATCGCCGGCAAAGGCTTCGATGGTGATGTGTCCATTGACGCCAAGGATCCGGGTTTCGAGCTCCGTCTGGAAGCCGCTCATGACACTGGTGACCACGATCAGCGTGGCGACCCCCAGAGCAATCCCAACCAGCGAGAAGACGGCGATGATTGAAATGAAGCGTTCGCCTCTGCGCGCGCGCAGATAGCGCCCGGCAACCGCACGTTCGAATGGTCCGAACATCAGCAGTTACGCGATACGCGCCAGCGCCTCATCCGGCGTCACTTCGCTGCGCTCGCCGGTGGCACGCCGCTTGAGCTCGACCTTGCCGGCGGCAGCGCCGCGCGGACCGACGATGATCTGCCAGGGGTGGCCCATCAAATCGGCGTCGGCGAACTTCGCCCCTGCCCTTTCCTCGCGATCGTCGTATAGCGCCGCCGAACCGAGCTTCGCGTAAAGTGCCTCGCACATCGTGTCGCACGCCGCGTCGCCACGCCGCAGGTTGAGGATCGCCGCCTTGAACGGCGCGACGCTGTCGGGCCAGATGATACCGGCTTCGTCATGGCTCGCCTCGATCACCGCGCCGACCAGACGCGACACGCCTACGCCGTAGCTGCCCATTTCCGGGTGCACGTGCTTGCCGTCGGCTGCTGTCACGGTGGTGTTCAGCGGCTTGGTGTACTTACTGCCGAAGTGGAAGATGTGGCCCACCTCGATGCCGCGGCCTTCGCGCCGCCGCGCCGGATCGACTTTCTCCCACTTCGCAGTGTCGTGCTTCTCGTCGGTCGCGGCGTACATCGAGGTCATGAGATCGAAGAACGCCTGCAGATCGCTGGCGTTGTAGCCGAATTTCGCGTTGACCCAATCGATGTCTTCGAAACCGGCGTCGTAGTACACCTGACTTTCGCCGGTCGAAGCCAGGATGATGAACTCATGGCTCAGGTCGCCGCCGATGGGACCGCTCTCGGCTGCCATCGGGATGGCCTTCAGGCCCATGCGTTGGAAGGTGCGCATGTAGGCCAGCATCATGGTGCGATAGCTCACCACCGCCCCGGCGAAATCCATGTCGAAGGAATAGGCATCCTTCATCAGGAATTCACGGCCGCGCATCACGCCGAAGCGCGGCCGGACCTCGTCGCGGAACTTCCACTGGATATGGTAAAGTATCTGCGGCAGCTCGCGATACGAATGCACCGACTGACGAAACAGATCGGTGATTACTTCTTCATTGGTGGGGCCGTACAGCATGTCGCGCTCGTGGCGGTCGCGGATGCGCAACATCTCCTTGCCGTAGTCGTCGTAGCGGCCGCTTTCCCGCCATAGGTCGGCGGACTGAATCGTCGGCATCAGCACTTCCTGCGCGCCGGCTGCGTTCTGCTCTTCGCGCACGATGCGTTCGATGTTCTTCAGTACGCGGAAGCCGAGCGGCAGCCAGGCATAGATCCCCGCTGATGTTTGCCGCACCAAACCCGCGCGCAACATCAGCCGATGCGAGGCGATCTGCGCCTCCGCCGGCGTTTCCTTCATGGTCGGGATGAAGCTGCGAGACAGGCGCATCGCGGACAGGTTCCTGATTAGCGGGCGGCGACCGTAACGGGCGCTGGGCGGGACCGCCACCCCCCACCGGGATATCAGAGGTGGAACAATTATTGTGCGCCGCACAACCGCATTGGCGCAATAAAATCGCATACTGCTGCGCAAATTCGAACAAAATGGCGTGACATAAGAGCCACGAAGCGCTAACAAGCTGGCCGGCCCAGGTGCAGCGCGCCAGGCCAGGTTTGGGGAGGAAACGCCGTCACACGGCAGGCTGGAGGACAAGCGCCTCCCCTGACCGTGTTGATGGCATTATCCGTTTTTGCTCAGTCGTCGTATGGCGCCGCGAACCAGCCGTGGCGGAAGCTGACGTAGTCGCTGGTGATCAGCAACCATGCACCGAACCAGACGATAGCCGCGACCAGCGTGGTGATGATCGCCTTGCGGATAATTTCCGGCCTCTCAGGCGCGCCGCGCCAACCGCTGCTGTCATCGGCATCCGCGACGGGACGCGTTCCGAGCGGTAGCACGGCGAACAGCACCGTCCACCAGATCAGGATGTAGAGGTACAGTGCCGGTAAACCAGTTCATATCCGCAGCAAATGCACATCCACCAGCGGGCGCTTCTGTAGTCGCCGCCCTAGCGAGCGCCGCAGTGCCGCACGCGCAGCCTCAAGCAACGCGTCATCGTCACGACGCAGCGGCGCCGGAAGTTCCTCGATCGCGTCGGCGAAATCCCTGCTGGCGCGATCCAGTTCCGCAGCGTCCTGCTCGAACAGGCCCGGCGCGCTGACGCGCGGCTGGCCGCGCAGCTTGCCGTTCGCATCGACTGCGAGGCTCGCGAGCACAACACCGTTGAACAGCATTCGCCGGCGCGCCGTCATCACGTCACCACCGATCGAGGTCAGCCGTTTGCCATCGAGCACAAGCTTGTCCACCGGCGCGCTATCCACCACTGAGGGCTCGCCGGGTGACAGACGCAGTATGTCACCGTCCTCCAGCATGATCGGCTTTGCGCCGGCTTCACGCGCCAACTCCGCATGGGCCGAAAGATGGCGCCATTCGCCATGTGTCGGCACCGCATAGCGCGGCTTCACCAACCGGTACATGCGCCGCAGTTCGTCGCGGGCCGGATGTCCGGAGACATGCACCAGATGATCGACATCGGTCATCAGGTTCACGCCGCGACGCACCAGATTATCCTGCACCGTACCAATGGCGCGCTCATTCCCTGGAATCATGCGTGAGGAGAACACCACCGTATCACCCTGCCCCAGCGCGACGCGCGGATGTGTATCGAGCGCGATGCGTGCCAGCGCGCTGCGTGACTCGCCCTGGCTGCCGGTCACCAGCATCAGCAGATTATCGTCCGGCACATCGTCCACATCATCTTCGGTCAGGAATGGCGGCAGATCGCGCAGATAGCCGCATTCACGCGCGGCGGCATCGATATTGCGCAGCGAGCGTCCAACCAATGCCACGCTGCGGCCGGCATCGTGCGCGGCGAGTGCGACAAATTCCAGCCGCGTGATGTTGGAGGCAAAGCAGGTGACGGCAACGCGGCCGCGCAGATCGCGCAACAGCACGCTCAGGGTCTGACGCACCTCTGCTTCGCTGCCGGAATGGCCTTCGACCATGGCGTTGGTGGAGTCGCAGATCATTGCCAGCACGCCACGCTCACCAAGCGCGGCGAAGGCGGCTTCGTCGCTGGGCGGGCCAATCAAAGGTGACGGATCGAGCTTCCAATCGCCGGTGTGCAGCAGGACACCGTGTGGCGTTTCGATCACCAGAGCCTGTGCTTCTGGAATTGAATGAGTTACTCGCAGAAACTGGAGCTTGAATGGCTCCAGGCCGATCGTCCCGCCGGGAGGAATCACGCGCAGCTTCACCTGTTGCAGCAACTGCGCTTCGCCCAGCTTCCGCCGGAGCACCGCAGCGGCGAACGGGGTCGCATAAACCGGGCACCGAAGCTGTGGCCATAGCCATGCAACCGCGCCGATATGATCCTCGTGCGCGTGCGTGATCACCAGGCCCAACAGGTCCTCGCGACGCTCGGCGATATAGCCGGGGTCGGGCATCATCACATCGACCTCGGGATGCGCCGCCCCGCCGAAACCGATCCCGCAATCCACCGCCAGCCATTTGCCGTCACAGTGGTAGAGATTGAGGTTCATGCCGATTTCGCCCGTCCCACCAAGTGGCAGGAAGGCAAGATCACCGTCGGATATCGTCATGTGGCGTTAAAGCGCGTGCAGCGCAAAACAGATCAATCCTGCTCAGTCAAACGTGCCCGTTCACGAGACAATGTGGGGGTGGGATTGCGCTCTGCCAACAGGCGCAGACCGTCGAGCGTCAGATCCGGCTCGATCTGTTCGATCACCATGGTGCCTTCAGCGACCAACGAAGCGAGACCGCCGGTCGACACCACTTTCATCGGGCCGCCGTATTCGGCCGTGATCCGCGCCACCAGGCCTTCGACCATCGCGACATAGCCCCAATAGACGCCGGACTGCATGGCGGGAACGGTCTGCCTGCCGATCACTGCCTGTGGCCGGGCGATGCCGATACGTGGGAGTTGCGCGGCTGCCTGATGCAACGCTTCGAGCGACAGGTTGATGCCAGGGCAGATAACGCCGCCGAGATAGGCGCCGTCCTTGTCCACCACATCGAATGTCGTGGCTGTGCCGAAATCGACGATGATCAGTGGCCCACCGAAACGCTGATGTGCCGCCAACGTGTTGAGCAGCCTGTCGGCGCCAACTTCGGCCGGGTTCACAACGCGAATGTCGAAGCCCCAATCCAGGGTGGAGCGCGCGACCAAAGGCTCGATATTGAACCAGTCGCGGCAGATCCGGCGCAGGTGATAAAGCGCGGCCGGCACCACGGTGCCGATGACTGCCGCGGATATGTCCTCACGCTTCAGGCCGCTGTGCTCAAGCAGCGACAGCAACCAGACGCTGTATTCGTCGGAAGTACGCTGTGCATCGGTACGGATGCGCCAGGTGCCACGCCAGGTCGCACCATCCCGCACCGCGAAGACAACGTTGGTGTTGCCGCAATCGATGACCAGCAGCATGGCGGTGCTACCTGCCGGCGATCACTGGAACAGCACTTTGGCCGCGGCCTGCGCGGCACCGACGAATGGCGCTGGGAAGATGAAGAAGAACGTGGTGAACAGGCCCGTCGCGGCGGCGACAAACGACAGTGACGCGGGGCGCGGATCGAACGGCGCCTCGGATGCATCGAAATACATCACCTTGACGACGCGCAGATAGTAGTAGGCGCCTACCACGCTGGTCAGCACGCCGATGATGGCGAGCGTCCACATGCCGCCCTGCACGGCAGCGAGGAACACGTACAGCTTGCCGAAGAAACCGGAGAGCGGCGGGATGCCGGCCATGGAGAACATGAACACGGCCATTGCCAGTGCCAGGCCAGGATCTGTGCGCGCCAAGCCGCTCAGATCAGAGATTTCCTCCAACGCACGACCGCGGCGCTGCATGGCGATGATGCAGGCAAAGGTGCCGGCGCTCATGAACACATACACGATCAGATAGACCAGCACGCCCCGGATGCCCTCCGGCGTGCCGACTGCGAGACCGATGAGCGCGTAACCCATGTGACCGATGGAGGAATACGCCATCAGCCGCTTGATGTTGTGCTGGCCGATTGCGGCAAGCGCGCCGAGGATCATCGAGGCGAGCGACACCACGACGATCAGTTGCTGCCAGGCGATCAACAGATGGCCGAACGGCGTCGCCATCACACGCAACAGCAAAGCGAAGGCCGCGACCTTGGGGGCGGTGGAGAAGAAGACCGTGACGGGCGTTGGCGAGCCCTCGTAAACGTCAGGCGTCCACATGTGGAACGGCACCGCAGAGATCTTGAACGCCAATCCGACCAGCACGAACACGATGCCGACGATGAGACCAGGCGAGGCTGCTTCCGGCCGCGACAGGCTCTTGGCGAGTGCTGCAAAGTCCATGGTGCCGGAGAAGCCGTAAACCAGCGAAATGCCGTAGAGCAGCAGCCCGGATGCGAGGGCGCCCAGGACGAAGTACTTCAGCCCTGCTTCGGACGAACGCAGGTCATCGCGCGCGAATGCGGCAAGCACGTAGAGTGCCAGCGATTGCAGCTCGAGCCCAAGATACAGCGTCATCATGTTCGAGGCGGACGCCATCACCATCATGCCGGTGACCGACAGCAGCATCAGCACCGGATACTCGAACCGCGCGATGTGGTTCTTGCGGTTGTAGTCGAGCGACAGGATCAGTGCGAGCGCGGCTCCGGCCAACACCAGGATCTTCACGAAGCTGGAGAAGGCGTCACTGACGAACTGGCCATGGTAGCCAATACCGCGTGGGCTGGTCAGCACCAGCAATGCGGCGAGCAGAAATCCGCCGAGCGCGAACATGGACGACAGAAGGAAGGTGTCATCACGCCGCAGCACGCCAAAGATCAGGATCGCCATGGCGACGACAGAGAGCGCGATTTCCGGAAGGGCGATGGCCCAATTCATAGGTGCTGGCTCACTTTCACACCCGTTCCCCCATCGTTATGGGGTGATTCATCCTGAACATCCACGCCTTGTAGTGCCGCGACCGATGGCCGGGCCAAGCTCGACGATGGCGAGTTGGCAGATGCTGCCTTGATCGGAGATTCAAGTGCAGCGGTGTGCCGCTGCACCATGCTGGCGACGCTGGCATCCCAGAACCCACTGAAACTTGACGGATAGATGCCCATCCACAGCGTGATCAGGATCAGCGGCGCGAACAGCGCGACCTCGCGCGGCGACAGATCGAGGATCGCGCGCAGGTCCTCTTTGGTAAGCCGTCCGAAGATCACGCGGCGATACAGATACAGCATGTAGGCCGCACCCAGGATCATCCCTGTGGCGCCCAGCAGCGCCAGCCAGAAGTTCACCTGCATCGCCCCGACGATCACCAGGAACTCGCCGACGAACCCCGACGTGCCGGGCAGCCCCATCGAAGCCATGGTGAAGATCATGAAGGTCAGCGCGTAAAGCGGCATGCGGTCGGCCAGGCCGCCGTAGCGCGCAATCTCGCGGGTGTGCATGCGGTCATAGACTACGCCGACAACTAGGAACAACGCGCCCGAGACGATGCCGTGCGACAGCATCTGGAACAGCGCGCCCTGAATGCCCTGCACGTTGAAGGTGAAGATGCCGATGGTCACCACGCCCATGTGCGCGACAGACGAATAGGCAATCAGCTTCTTCATGTCCTCCTGCGCCAGCGCCACCAGCGAGGTGTAAATCACCGCGACCACCGACAGCGTGTAGATCAGCGGCGCGAAATACGCCGATGCCTGCGGCAGCATCGGCACGGAGAAGCGCAGGAAGCCGTAGCCACCCATCTTCAGCAGCACGCCCGCCAGGATGACCGAGCCGGCGGTAGGAGCCTCGACGTGCGCATCGGGCAACCAGGTGTGCACCGGCCACATCGGCACCTTCACCGCGAACGAAGCGAGGAAGGCAAGGAACAGCCAGTTCTGCATCCCCACCGGCATCGGCGTCTTCAGCAGCACCACGATGTCGGTGGTGCCGGCCTGGAACCACATCGCCAGCAGCGCGAGCAGCATCAGAACCGAACCGGTCGAACGTGAACAGGAAGAACTTGAATGCCGAATAGACACGCCGCGGGCCGCCCCAGATGCCGATGATCAGGAACATCGGCAGCAGCACGCCCTCGAAGAACACGTAGAACACCACGAAGTCGAGCGCGCAGAACATCCCCACCATCATCGTCTCGAGGATGAGGAAGGTCAGCATGTACTCGCGCACCGAGCGGGTGACTGAATTCCCAGCTTGCCAGGATGCAGATCGGTGTCAGCAGCGTGGAGAGCAGCACGAACAGCACCGAGATGCCGTCGACGCCCATCTTGTAGCCGACGCCGTATTCCGGCAGCCACGGAATCTCTTCGATGAACTGGAAGCCCGACTCGCCGGTGTCGAACTTCACCCACAGCACCAGCGAGAGCACGAGCACGATCAGGCTGGTCCACAACGCGGTCCAGCGCGCGTTGGATGCGACAGTCGCTTCGTCGCCGCGCACCGACATGATGATCAGGCCGCCCACCAGCGGCAGCCAGGTGATCAGCGACAGGATTGGAAAACCAGCGGCGTTCATCGCGACACCAGGAAGATGCCGACCAGCACCACGACGCCGATGAGCATGGCGAAGGCATAGAAGGCGAGTGAGCCGGTCTGGATCTTCACCGCCTGACGCGAACCATCGACTGTAAGTTCTGCGAGGCCGTTGGGCACACCGTCGATCAGCGTCGCGTCACCAGTCTGCCATAATGTCCGCGACAGGCGGATCAGCGGCTGCACAAAGATCGCATCGTAGAGTTCGTCGAAGTACCACTTGTTCAGCAGGAACAGATAGATGCCGCGAAACGTGATGGCGAGCCGCATCGGCAGCAGCGGGAAGGCCACATACATGACGTAAGCCAGTGCGATGCCTGCCAGACCGACGACGAGGGGTGCCATTTCGGCCCATGCCGGCACATGTTCGAGGGCTTCCAGCACATGATTGGACGGGCGCAATGAAGATGCTGCCGTTCCAGAATTCCTGCCAGCCTTCGCCGATGAACCAGGGGTCCAGCAGCTTGCCGGCGATCACAGCGCCGGTCGCCAGGAACAGCAGCGGCACGATCATCACCGGCGGGCTTTCATGCACGTGTTCCAGCACATGCGGCTCGGCGCGCGAACGGCCATTGAACGTCATGAACAGCAGCCGCCACGAATAGAACGCGGTCAGGAACGCCGCCAGCACGGTGCAGATGAAGCCATAGAGGCCGATGCCGGTGCCGGACGCGTAGGCCGCGGAGATGATCGCATCCTTGGAATAGTAGCCGGCGAATGGCGGGATGCCGGCGAGCGCCAGGTTGCCGATCCACATGACCGCGCAGGTCCACGGGATCAGCCGCCACAGGCCGCCCATCTTGCGCATGTCCTGCTCGTCCGACATCGCGTGGATCACCGATCCGGCGCTGAGGAACAGCAGCGCCTTGAAGAACGCGTGGGTGATCAGGTGGAAGATCGACACCTGGAAAGCGCCGACGCCAGCGGCGGCGAACATGTAGCCAAGCTGAGAGCACGTCGAATAGGCGATGACCCGCTTGATGTCGGTCTGCGCGCAGCCGACGGTCGCGGCGAACAGCGCCGTCGTGGCGCCGATGAAGGTGACCATACCCAGCGCGAAGGGCGCGAACTCGATACAGCGGCGACATCCGTGCGACCAGGAACACGCCGGCGGTGACCATCGTCGCGGCGTGGATCAGCGCGGAGACCGGCGTCGGGCCTTCCATCGCATCAGGCAGCCAGACATGCAGGCCGATCTGCGCCGACTTGCCCATCGCGCCGATGAACAGCAGCACGCCGATGACCTCGAACGCCGGGAAGGTGCCGCCGAGCACCGAATACGTGTCGGCCTGGTGCTGCGCGATTGCCGGGAAGATGGTGGCGAATTCGATCGAGCCGAACTTGAAGAAGATCAGCGCCACGCCGACCGCGAAGAACAGGTCGCCGATACGGTTGACGATGAATGCCTTGATCGCGGCGGCGTTAGCGGCGGGCCGATCGTACCAGTAGCCGATCAGCAGATACGAGCAGAGCCCGACGCCTTCCCAGCCGAAGAACAGCTGCAGCAGATTGTCCGCCGTCACCAGCATCAGCATGGAGAAGGTGAACAGCGACAGGTAGGCGAAGAAGCGGTAGCGCGGGTAGGCGTCGTGCGCCATGTAGCCGATCGAATAGACGTGGATCAGCATGGCGACGAAGCGTCACCATGGCCACCATCACCGCGGACAGCGTGTCGTAGCGCAAGCGCCCACGTGACGTGGAAATGCCCCGCCTCGACCCAGGTGCCGAGCGACACAGCGCCGGGATCCGCGTCGCCATTTACCAGCTGAAAGCAGGCGAGCGGCCCGAGCGCCGCGGCGACCAGCATGCACAGAATGGACACCGCCTGGCGGCGCGGTCGCCGATGGAGCGGCCGAGCAGGCCGGCGACCAGCGAACCGAACAGCGGCGCGAAGACTGCGACGGCGTAGATCATCTCAGCCCTTCATCAGGTTCACGTCCTCGACCTGGATCGAGCCGCGATTGCGGAAGTAGATCACCACGATGGCCAAACCGATGGCCGCTTCGGCGGCTGCGACGGTCAGCACGAACATCGCGAACACCTGGCCGACCAGATCGCCGAGCGCCGCCGAGAACGCCACCAGGTTCAGGTTCACCGCGAGCAGGATCAGCTCGACCGACATCAGGATGATGATGACGTTCTTGCGGTTGAGGAAAATCCCGAAGATGCCCAGCACCAGCAGGATCGCGGACACCACGAGATAGTGGCCGAGGCCGACCTCAGTGCCCATGATGGGGTGCCTCCTCGACGGGCTCAGGCGCGGGGACCTTTGGGCCAAGAATGCCGATATCCTTCACGCCGGCACCGATCGAGACGGTGACCATCTCCAGCGTTTCCGCGACGGTGCGTTCGGTCTGCACGCGAATGCTCTGATGGCGCGAGGTCTTGCGATCGCGCAAGCGTCAGCACGATGGCGCCGATCATCGCGACCAGCAGCAGCAGGCCAGCGGCCTGGAACAGGAAGACATAGTCGGTGTAGAGCAGCCGCCCCAGCGCCGCGGTGTTGCGATACCTGCGGCGGCATCGGCGACAGGCGCAAGTGTCGCGGCCTCGGGTGCGAACTTCCATCCGCCGATCACCAGCACCAGTTCGATGAACAGCACGGCACCGACCGTAGCGCCGACCGGCAGATAGCGCTGGAAGCCGCCGCGCAGTTCCGCGAAGTCGATATCCAGCATCATCACCACGAACAGGAACAACACGGCGACGGCGCCGACATAGACGATGAGCAGGATCATCGCGAGGAACTCGGCGCCCGCGATCAGGAACAGTGCCGCCGCGTTGAAGAACGACAGGATCAGGAACAGCACCGAGTGCACGGGATTGCGCGAACTCACCACCATCGCGGCGGAGGCGAGCAGGATCGACCGCGAAGATATAGAAGAAGATGTTCGGCGATCATCGATAGGGCGCGTCCAGTTCCAGCCGGCGGGCGATCTCAGCTTCCCAGCGGTCGCCGTTATCCAGCAGCTTCTCCTTGTTGTACAGCAGCTCCTCGCGCGTCTCGGCGGCGAATTCGAAGTTCGGGCCCTTCGACGATGGCATCCACCGGGCAGGCTTCCTCGCACAGTCCGCAGTAGATGCACTTGGTCATGTCGATGTCATAGCGCGTGGTGCGGCGTGAGCCATCCTCGCGCGGTTCGGCCTCGATGGTGATTGCCTGGGCGGGGCAGATCGCCTCGCACAGCTTGCAGGCGATGCAGCGCTCCTCGCCATTGGGATAGCGGCGCAGCGCGTGCTCGCCTTTGAAGCGCGGGCTGATCGGGCCCTTTTCGTACGGGTAGTTGATCGTCACCTTGGGCTTGAAGAAATAGCGCAGCGTCAGCCCGAGCCCGGCGACGAGCTCGCCCAGCAACATGCTGCGCGCGGTGCGGTCAAGGAAGGCCATCAGCAGGGGTCCCTTACTGCATTGGGCAGCCACCCGAACAGCATCAGCGCGCCGGCGGTGATCACCAGCCAGATCAGCGACAGCGGCAGAAACACCTTCCAGCCCAACCGCATGAGCTGATCGTAGCGATAGCGCGGGAACGTGGCGCGCACCCACAGGAACACGAACAGGCAGAAGCAGACTTTCAGGATGAACCAGATCGCACCCGGTATCCAGGTGAACGGCGCGATCGCGAACAGCGGCAGCCAGCCACCGAGGAACAGGATCGTCGTCATCCCGCTCATCAGGATCATGTTGGCGTATTCGCCGAGGAAGAACAGCGCAAACGCCATGGCGCTGTATTCGACGAAGAAGCCGGCGACGATCTCGCTTTCGCCTTCCGGCAGATCGAACGGCGAGCGGTTGGTCTCCGCCAGCGCCGAGATGAAGAACACGATGAACATCGGGAACAGCGGGATCGTTACCAGGCCGGGATGAAGCCGAACCAGTAGTGGCTCTGTCCCTGCACGATGTCCGTCAGGTTCAAGCGAGCCGACGCACAGCAGCACCGAGACCATCACGAAGCCCATCGAGACTTCGTAGCTGACCATCTGCGCCGCACTGCGCATCGCGCCGAGGAAGGCGTATTTCGAATTGGACGCCCAGCCGGCGATGATGATGCCGTAGACGCCAAGCGAACTGATGGCGAACAGGTACAGGATGCCGACATTGATGTCGGCGTTCACCCAGCCATCGGTGACCGGGATCACCGCCCAGGCGATCATCGCCAGCGCGAAAGTCAGCATCGGCGCCATCAGGAACAGCAGCCGATTGGCGCCCGCCGGGATGATCGTCTCCTTCATGATCATCTTCAGCGCGTCGGCGAACGGCTGCAGCAGGCCGAACGGTCCGACCACGTTGGGTCCCTTGCGCAACTGCATCGCCGCCAGGACCTTGCGCTCGGCATAGGTCAGATAGGCGACGCCGATCAGCAGCGGCACCAGCAGCGCCAGCGCTTCCAGAAAGGTCAGGATGACGCGGCCGATATCGGTATTGAAGAAGAAGGCCTGCATCGCGCTATTCCGCCGCCTCGGCCATCTGCGAGGTACGTGCACGCCGCCATGGTCGGGCTGGCGCGGCTGATCGGATCTGTCTGGTAGTAGTTCAATATCGCCGGCTCGAATGGCGCGTCGCGACAGCGCGGCGGGATCGCCGGACGGACCGCTCTGATCGGCACCAGCCGAAGCGCGGCAGGAAACCGACGCGGCCGAACACCGGGTTCACCTGCTCCATCCGCGCACGCAGCGCATCGATCGTGTCGTACGGCAGCTTATGGCCGACGGTCTCGCTGAACGCGCGCAGGATCTTCCAGTCCTCACGCGCGTCGCCGGGCGGATAGACCGCGAGGAAGCCGCGCTGCACGCGGCCTTCGGTATTGACATAGGTGCCGGGCTTTTCGGTGTAGGCGGCGCCGGGCAGGATCACATCGGCCCGCGCGGCACCGGCATCGCCATGATGCCCCTGATAGATGACAAATGTATTGGCGCCGATTTGCGACGTGTCGAACTCATCGGCGCCGAGCAGCCACAGCACATCGACACCGCCATTCAGCATCTGCGCCAGCGACTTGCCATGTGCGACCTGGCACGAAGCCCAGATCCAATGCGCCAACACGCGCGGCGGCGGTGTGCAACACGTTGAAGCCATGCCATTCCGGCGTCAGCGCGCCAACGCTCGCGGCAAGGCGCCACGAGCGGCAAGCACCGCCGCACCATCCGGGCGCGCCAACGCCGCCTGGCCGACGATGATCATCGGCTTCTTGGCGTCGCGGAGGAAATCGCCGTGCAGATCGCAGCCCGGCGTCGTGCCAAGTTGCTGCACGCGATAGGTCAGATCGGTTTCGCTGCCGATCAGGCCGATGGGATGTTGCCGTGCAGCCAACGCTTTGCGGATGCGCGCGTTCAGCACGGGCGCTTCGCGGCGAGGGTTGGTGCCGATGAGCAGAATCGCATCGGCATCCTCGATGCCGGCAATCGTCGTGTTGAACGTGTAGAAGTCGCGCCGCGACGCATCGAGCCGCGCACCGTCCTGCCGGCAATCGAGGTTGGCAGAGCCCAGCGCGGCCATCAGGTCCTTCAACGCCAGCATGCTCTCGGCATCGCACAGATCGCCAGCCACGGCACCAATGCGATCGCCGCTGACGCCACGCAGCTTTTCCGCGATCGCGGCGAACGCCTCGGACCATGTCGCTTCGACCAGCTTGCCATCGCGGCGCAGCCACGGACGATCGAGCCGGCGACGGCGCAGACCGTCGAGAGCGAAGCGCGACTTGTCGCCCAGCCACTCCTCGTTCACGTCCTCATTCAGTCGCGGCAGGATGCGCAGCACTTCCGGACCGCGCGCATCGATGCGGATGTTGGTGCCGACCGCATCCAGCACATCGACGCTATCGATCTTCGACAACTCCCAAGACCGCGCGACGAACGCATAGGGCTTGGAGGTCAGCGCGCCAACCGGGCACAGATCGATGATGTTGGCGGAAAGCTCGGAACCCAGTGCCTTCTCGACATAGGTGCCGACTTCCATGTGCTCGCCACGATTGGTGGCGCCAAGATCCGGAACGCCGGCCACTTCCGTGATGAAGCGGATGCAGCGCGTGCAGTGGATGCAGCGCGTCATCGACCGTCTTCACCAGGGGACCGAGATTCTTGTCCTTCACTGCGCGCTTGTTCTCAGCGTACCGCGAGTGGTCCATGCCGTAGCCCATGGCCTGATCCTGCAGATCGCACTCGCCGCCCTGATCGCAGATCGGGCAATCGAGCGGATGGTTGATCAGCAGGAATTCCATGACGCCTCGGCGGCCATTGCGCACCATGGGTGAGTTGGTGTGCACCACCATGCCGTCAGCGACCGGATAGGTGCAGGAGCTTATCGGCTTGGGTGGTGCCTTCTCGATTTCCACCAGGCACATGCGGCAATTGCCGGCGATCGACAGGCGCTCGTGATAGCAGAAGCGCGGGATCTCCTTGCCGGCGGCTTCGCAGGCCTGCAGCACGGACGAGCCGTTGGGGACTTCCACCTCGACGCCATCGACGGTGACTTTGGCCATGCGACTACTCCGCCGCCATGCGCACTGGGGTGCGGGATTTGTACGCGGCGATGCGGTCTTCCATCACCGGACGGAAGTGACGGATCAGCCCTTGTATCGGCCACGCCGCTGCATCTCCGAGCGCGCAGATGGTATGGCCCTCAATCTGCCGTGTGACCTGTTCGAGCGTGTCGATCTCGGGCACCTCCGCCCTGCCCTCTACCATGCGGGTCATCACACGCCACATCCAACCCGTGCCTTCACGGCATGGCGTGCACTGTCCACAGCTTTCGTGCATGTAGAACTTCGACAGCCGCGCGATTGCTTTGATGATGTCGGTGGACTTGTCCATCACGATCACCGCCGCCGTGCCCAGCCCGGTGCGAGCCTCGCGCAGCGAATCGAAATCCATCAGCACGTCGTCGCAGACACTTTTCGGAATCACCGGCACCGAGGCGCCGCCGGGTATCACCGCGAGCAGATTGTCCCAGCCGCCGCGCACGCCACCGGCATACTTGTCGATCAATTCGCGCAGCGGGATGCCAAGCTCTTCCTCCACATTGCACGGCTTGTTCACGTGACCGGAGATGCAGAAGACTTTCGGCCCGGAGTTCTTCGGCCGCCCAAGGGAATTGAACCATGCCGCGCCGCGCCGCATGATTGTCGGCGCCACTGCAATACTTTCCACGTTGTTCACCGTGGACGGACAGCCGTACAGGCCGACGGCAGCCGGGAATGGTGGCTTCAGTCGCGGCAGCCCCTTCTTGCCTTCCAGACTTTCCAGCAATCCGGTCTCTTCGCCGCAGATATACGCGCCCGCGCCGCGATGCAGGAACACGTCGAACGCATAACCCGACCCACACGAATCCTTGCCGATAAGGCCTGCGGCATAGGCTTCATCGATCGCCGCCTGCAGCGCCTTTGCCTCGTTTGCGAATTCGCCACGGATGTAGATGTAAGCGGCACACGCGCCCATCGCGAAGCCGGCCACCAGGCAACCTTCGACAAGCTTGTGCGGGTCATGCCGCATGATGTCGCGATCCTTGCAGGTGCCAGGCTCGCTCTCATCGGCATTGACGATCAGATAGCAGGGTCGATCCGACTGCTTCGGCATGAACGACCATTTCAGCCCGGTGGGGAAGCCGGCGCCGCCGCGGCCACGCAGGCCGGACGCCTTCACTTCCTCCACGATCGCGTCGCGGCCCTTTTCCAGGATAGCCTTGGTGCCATCCCAATCGCCACGCTCACGCGCGCCGGCCAGCATCGGGTCACGCACGCCGTACAGGTTGGTGAAGATGCGGTCCTTGTCCTGCAACATCGGATCAGCTCTCGAACTGCAGTGTGGTCAGTGTGGTCGGGCCACCTTCCGGCGCCGATGTTTGCCGGCCCGTCATCGATCCCTTTGGCGGTGGTTCACCACGCCGCAATGCTTCCAGCAACTGCTTTGTGCTCTCCGCATCGAGATCTTCATAAAAGTCATCATTCACCTGGATGATCGGCGCATTGACGCAGCCACCGACGCATTCGACCTCGGTCATGGTGAACATGCCGTCGGCACTGGTTTCGCCCCAACCCTGAATCCCCGTCGCCCCGCGGCACGCCGCCACCACATCGTCCGAACCACGCAGCCAGCACGGCGTGGTGGTGCAAACCTGCAAGTGCCATCGCCCGATCGGCTTCAGATTGAACATGAAATAGAACGTCGCGACCTCATAGACACGTATCGGCGCCATATCCAATCGCCGCGCAACTTCGTCCATACCGGCGGTCGGAACCCACGCGCTGTCGGTCTGCCGCTTCATCTGGTTCTGCACCAGGTACAGCATCGGGATCACCGCGCTGGCCTGCTTGCCCGGCGGATACTTTGCCAGCAGCGGCGCGATCGCCGCCTCGCTCTCCGCATCGAACGCGAAGCTTGGCGGCTGCACGAAATCGCTCATCGATCGATCTCGCCGAAAACGATGTCGAGCGATCCGATGATCGCCACGGCATCCGCGAGCATGTGCCGCTTCGCCATCACGTCGATGGCCTGCAGAAAGGCAAAGCCGGTCGAACGGATCTTGCAGCGATACGGCCGGTTGGTGCCGTCCGCAACGAGATAGACGCCGAATTCGCCCTTCGGGCTCTCCACCGCAGTGTACGTTGCACCTGGGGGCACATGATAGCCCTCGGTGTAGAGCTTGAAATGATGGATCAGAGCTTCCATCGACCGTTTCATCTCGGCGCGAGTCGGCGGGGTGAATTTGTGATCCTGCACTTTGATCGGGCCAGGCTGCATCCGGTCCAGCGCCTGCCGAATAATTCGCACGCTCTCACGCATCTCGGCCAGCCGCACCAGGTAGCGGTCATAGCAATCGCCGTTGCGACCAACCGGCACTTTGAAGTCCACCTCGGCGTATTTGTCGTATGGCTGCGCGCGGCGCAGATCCCATGGCACGCCGCTGGCGCGCAGGCATGGCCCGGTGAAGCCCCACGCCAAAGCCTGCTTCGCATCCATCAGGCCAATATCGACGGTGCGCTGCTTCCAGATGCGGTTGCCGGTCAGCAGCTCCTCCAGTTCATCGATGAACTTCGGAAACGTCACCGCCCATTCAGCGATGCGTGCTTCCAGCCCCGCCGGCAGATCCTTCGACACGCCGCCGGGCCTGAAATAGTTTGCATGCAGTCGCGCACCTGACGCGGCCTCATGAAACTCCATGAGCTTTTCACGTTCCTCGAAGCCCCACAGGCTGGGCGTGATCGCGCCAACGTCCAGCGCATATGTTGTCACGTTCAGCAGGTGGTTCAGCACACGAGTGATTTCAGCGAACAGCACGCGGATCCACTGTCCACGTTCCGGCACCTCGATCCCCAGCAGCTTTTCGGTCGCCAGTGCGAAAGCGTGCTCCTCGCACATCGGCGAGACGTAATCGAGACGGTCGAAATACGGCACCGCCTGCATATACGTCTTGTGTTCGATCAGCTTCTCGGTACCGCGATGCAGCAGGCCGATGTGCGGATCGGCACGCTCCACCACCTCGCCGTCCATTTCCAGAATCAGCCGCAGCACACCATGCGCGGCAGGGTGCTGGGGACCGAAATTGATCGATTGGCTGTCGATCTCCACCACACGGCTGGCGGTCGGACGGGCTTCAACATCACTCATGGTTTACCGCCTTCCTCGGCCCGCGCGATGTGCACCTTCTCATCGCCAGGCAAAGTCGTCAGCGCCTCCCATGGCGAGAGGAAATCGAATGTGCGGAAATCCTGCGTCAGGCGCACCGGCTCGTACACCACGGCCTTGCGATCCTCGTCGTAGCGGACCTCGACATAACCGGTCAGCGGAAAATCCTTGCGCAACGGATGCCCCTCGAAACCGTAGTCGGTGAGAATGCGCCGCAGATCAGGCTGACCGGAGAACACGATGCCGAACAGGTCCCAGGCCTCGCGTTCCCACCAGGTCGCCACGGGCCAAATTGTGTGAACCGAGGGCACCGCGGTCTTTTCGTCGGTGGTGACGATGACGCGCACCCTCTGGTTCAGCGACACCGACAGCAGATTGTACACAACATCGAATCGCTCGGCGCGCTCCGGCCAATCGACGCCGCAGATGTCCATCACCTGCTCGAACGCAAAGCGCGGATCATCGCGCAGTGTCGTCATCAGCGCCGGCACCGCTTCTCGGTCGGCATGTGCGACGACCTCGCCCTTCTCCACCGACGTGGAGCGCACTCCGGGCAGCGTGGCGACAGTTTCGGCGAGATCAGCCACGGAGGATCGTCCCTGTCCGCCGGATCTTCTTCTGCAACTGCATGATGCCGTAGACCAGAGCCTCGGCAGTTGGCGGGCAGCCCGGCACGTACACGTCCACCGGCACGACGCGGTCGCAGCCACGCACCACTGAATAAGAATAGTGATAGTAGCCGCCGCCGTTGGCGCAACTTCCCATGCTGATCACCCAACGCGGTTCCGGCATCTGGTCGTAGACCTTGCGCAGTGCCGGAGCCATTTTGTTGGTCAGTGTGCCAGCGACGATCATCACGTCGCTCTGGCGTGGGCTGGCGCGTGGAATGGTGCCGAACCTGTCGAGGTCGTAGCGCGGCATATAGGCATGGATCATCTCCACCGCGCAGCACGCGAGGCCGAACGTCATCGGCCACAGCGAACCGGTCCGCGCCCAGTTCACCACCTTGTCGATGTTGGCGACGATAAAGCCCTTATCGGCGATTTCGCCGGTGATGCCCTTCACCACGGCATCTTGTTCCGGACCCGACGGCAATGCGTCACGGTTCCAGGCAATTGTGGTATTTCCGCTCATGGCGCTGCTACTCCCAATCGAGCGCTCCCTTGCACCATTCGTATATGAATCCAACGGTCAGCACGCCAAGGAAGCCGATCATCGACAGGAAGCCGAACCAGCCGATGTCCTTCAGCGATACGGCCCAAGGAAACAGGAACGCAACTTCGAGATCGAAGATGATGAAAAGGATTGCCACGAGGTAGAAGCGCACGTCGAACCGGCGCCGCGCGTCATCGAACGGCTCGAAGCCGCACTCGTAAGCCGACACCTTCTCGGGATAGGGTTTTTGGCGAGCAGCGAGAAGCGAGCCTCCCACCATCGCCAGCGCGATACCCCCGGCAATCACCATGAACACCAGGATCGGCAGGTATCCGTAGAGCACAGGCTGCATGTCTCGTCCGATCGAACAGGCGGGCGCCACGCATCGCGGGGGCGAGCCGCGACCAGTTCCGGCCGCGCCATATCAGCCACCCCGACGCAAGGCGCGGCGGACCTTAGCCCCAACTCTGCTGCACCGCCATAGCCCCAAGTGCGTAACGAATCCCGTGAAGACCGGACGATTTCATTGACGCGAAGCCGGCGCCGGATTAGAACATAAACTGAACACGGAGGGCCCGATGCGGCTGGTGCTCGAGTGCGTTTTCGTTCCACAGGAGTTGGCTGGCAGGGACGATTCCTTCTCATTACGGAAGGACGCCCTGCACCTCCCGGCGGTTCTGGTTTCCGAAAGTGCACAGCATCGTCGGCCGGGCTATCCCTGGATCGAACTCGGGCAGATGGGTCCGGTCACCGAGATCGGCGAAGAATAGGTTAGTCAAACCGCCGATCGGCCTGGCGGTTAACTTGTGGATGCCAACAGAGACGGCAATGATCGTCGTTCGGTTAGACAGCACAGGTCAATGACGGATTTTCCCACGCTACAGGACCTGGTCTGGACAGCACGCGAAAAGCTGCCACGGCCGGTCTGGGACTTCGTCACCTTCGGCACTGAATTGGAAACCACGCTCCGCCGCAATCGTCAGGCGCTCGACAGCATCGCATTGTTGCCGCGCATCCTGCGCGATGTCTCTGACGTGGATACATCAAGTGATCTGCTCGGCAGTAAGCTTCGCATTCCGGTCCTGCTGGCACCCGTTGGATCCATAGCGCTGCTGACGCCCGAAGGGGCCGTCGCGTCTGCAAAGGTAGCAGCGACGTTCGGCACCATCGAAATCGTCAGCGGCTTCGCTGCACCGGGTTTCGCCGAAGTCGCGCGCTCAACGGATGGTCCATTGTTCTACGCGCTGCACCCGCGCGCAGAGCAACCGTTCCTCGACGATTTAGTGGATGCGGTGGTTGCGTCGGGCTATCGGGCGATCGTGTTGGTCAGCGAGGCGGCCTACTACAGCCGTCGCGAACGCGATCTGATGAGTGGTGTTTCCACAGCGATCAAACACAACCGCACCTACGCAAGCTACCTGCAACAACAGCGAGAGGAACGACACCGCGGCGTGGCTCCAAGCAAGGAAGGGCTGCTTGGCACCATGGCAACCTGGGACATGCTGGAACGGGTGAAACTCCGGTCACGCCTACCGATTATCCTGAAGGGTGTCACCACAGCAGCAGACGCGCGGCTGGCGATCGAGCATGGTGTCGACGCGATCTACATCTCGAACCATGGCGGGCGGGCGATCGATCATGCACGTGGCAGCATCCAGTCGCTGCCCGCACTGGCCGATGTGGTCGAGGGGCGCGCGAAGATCATTATCGATGGTGGGTTTGTCCGCGGCAGCGACGTGGTCAAAGCAATCGCGCTGGGGGCCGATGCGGTCGCCATGGGGCGCATGCAGGCCTGGGCGCTCGCAGCAGGCGGACAGGCTGGTCTGCTGCGGATGCTCGAAATCGTCGAGGAAGAGCTCATCATCACGATGGGCCTGCTCGGCGTAAGCCGGCTGGGCGAACTGAATAGCGACTATGTCGAGAAGACACTGCCGCCCGGTCCGGCGCATCCACTCAGCGCATTCCCCGTGGTGATGGAGCGGTTGGCCCGCGAGAAATAGTTACTCGACGACAGCAACTACTTCGTAGGTCGCCGGCGCCGGTGCCTGCACAAAGTACTTTTCCGTCATTGTATTGCGTCCGGCTGTTTGACCGGGACTGGTGGCATTCTGGCGTTGCGCTTCTTCGCTTTCCCAAACGGTGATCGAGAGGTATTTGCCCGTCGCTCGATCGACCAGCATCAACGCCTGGCGCATCCCAGTCTGCTTGAATGGGGCGATGTGCGTGCGCCATTCGGCGGCCGCCTCATCGATGGTTTCCTTCTTCAAATCGGTGCTCATGACGCGCGCGAACATTGGCATCTCCGTGCTGGCAGAATGATGGAGTATGTCATGAGATCTGGCGCGAGCGACGGGACTTGAACCCGCGACCTCCGGCGTGACAGGCCGGCGCTCTAACCAACTGAGCTACGCCCGCGCAACAGGAGGGGCCCTTTAGGCCCCCGGCGTTGCGGCGTCAAGCGGCGGTTTCACGTCCGTTTTGGTGGGCGGTGACGGATTCGAACCGCCGACCCTCTCGGTGTAAACGAGACGCTCTACCGCTGAGCTAACCGCCCGCAGCGATCACTGCACGGCGTCCTTGAGACCCTTGCCGGCCTTGAACCGAACAGTGACCGATGCCGGAATTTGCATCTCTTCTCCGGTACGCGGATTGCGTCCGGTCGCCGCCTTGCGTTCAGCCGCTGCGAAGGTTCCGAAGCCTACAAGACGCACCTCTTCCTTCTTCTTCAACGCGCCCTCGATCGCACCGAAAACCGCATCCACCGCTTCAGTCGCCTTGTTGCGCGGCAGATCAGTCTGATCGGCGACAGCCGCGATGAGGTCCATCTTGTTCACTGCTCGGTTCCTCTCGATCGTGTGATGAAAGATGCGGCGCCGGCAAGAACAGCCGACTGGGGGCGGGACACTACTTGTGGGGTTTCCGTTGCGTCAATGCGGCCAGTGATCGAATGATCACCGGCCGCTCATGACAAGGCAGTTAGTGAGGGAGCGACGCCGAAGGCTGCTCCGGCTGCGGCGGTGTCACGGGTGCATCCGCCGGCTCTTCCCACTCGATCGCTTCAGGCCGCCGAACCAGCGCCTGCGCGATCACTTCATCAACGTCGGACACGGGAACAAGCTTAAGGTGCTTCTTCACGTTATCCGGGATTTCCGCGAGATCCTTCTCATTCTCTTTCGGAATGAATACCGTGGTGATCCCAGCACGCAATGCTGCCAGCAGCTTCTCCTTCAGTCCGCCAATCGGCAACACGCGGCCACGCAAGGTGATCTCGCCGGTCATCGCCACGTCGCGCCGCACCGGAATGCCGGTAAGGATCGATACGATCGACGTTGCCATTGCAACACCTGCGGATGGACCATCCTTCGGTGTTGCGCCTTCCGGCACATGCACATGGATGTCGCGCTTCTCGAACAGCGTTGGCTTGATGCCGAACCGCGTGGAGCGGCTGCGTACGTAGCTGAGTGCAGCCGACACGCTTTCCTGCATCACGTCGCCAAGCTTCCCGGTATGCTTCACGTTGCCCTTGCCCGGCAACAGCACACTTTCGATGGTCAGGATCTCGCCGCCGACTTCGGTCCAGGCCAGACCGGTGACAACACCAACCATATCCTCGGCCTCGGTCTCACCGAAGCGGAACTTGCGAACGCCCGAATATTTCTCGAGATTCTTCCGCGTGATCGTGACCTTCTTGGCCTTCTTGGTGACGATTTCCTTCACCGCCTTGCGGGCGAGGTTGGCGATCTCACGCTCCATGTTCCGCACGCCAGCCTCGCGTGTGTAGTAGCGGATCAGGTCGCGCAACGCGTCATCCGAGATGTGCCACTCGGTCTCCTTCAGACCGTGCGCTTCCGACTGCTTGCTGATCAGGTGCCGCTTGGCGATCTCCACCTTCTCATCCTCGGTGTAGCCGGGGATGCGGATGATCTCCATGCGGTCCATCAACGGCTGCGGCATGCGCAGGCTGTTGGCCGTGGTGACGAACATCACGTCCGACAGGTCGTAGTCCACTTCGAGATAGTGATCGGCGAAGGTCGAATTCTGCTCCGGGTCCAGCACCTCAAGCAGGGCCGACGACGGATCGCCGCGCCAATCGGCACCCAGCTTATCGACCTCGTCCAACAGGAACAGTGGGTTGGAGGTCTTCGCCTTCTTCATGCCCTGGATCACTTTGCCGGGCATCGAGCCGATGTATGTGCGTCTGTGTCCACGGATCTCCGCTTCGTCGCGCACGCCGCCCAGCGACATACGTACGAAGTTGCGTCCCGTGGCCTTCGCCACCGACTTGCCAAGCGAGGTCTTGCCGACGCCAGGCGGTCCCACCAGGCACAGGATCGGGCCGCGCACCTTTGGTGACCGCGCCTGCACGGCGAGGTACTCGATGATCCGCTCCTTCACCTTCTCGAGGCCGTAGTGGTCGGCTTCCAGCACTTTCTCGGCCGCATTCACGTCGTTGCGGATCTTGCTGCGCTTCTTCCACGGGATCGACAGCATCCAATCCAGGTAGTTGCGCACCACTGTAGCCTCGGCGCTCATCGGGCTCATGGTCTTGAGCTTCTTCAGCTCCTGCATGGCCTTTTCACGCGCTTCCTTCGACAGCTTGGTCTTCTTGATGCGCGCTTCGAGTTCGGCGTTCTCGTCCTTGCCGTCCTCGCCTTCGCCGAGTTCCTTCTGGATCGCCTTGAGCTGCTCGTTCAGGTAGTACTCGCGCTGGGTCTTCTCCATCTGCCGCTTCACGCGGTTGCGGATGCGCTTCTCGACCTGCAGCACGCCGATCTCGGACTCCATGTGCCCGAACACACGCTCTAGCCGCTCGCCGACCTTGGAGATCTCCAGCAGTTCCTGCTTCTCGGCGATCTTCAGGTTGAGGTGGCTCGCGACTGTGTCGGCGAGCTTCGACGGCTCCTCGATCTGGTTGAGCGAGACAAGCACTTCAGGCGCGATCTTCTTGTTCAGCTTGATGTATTGTTCAAACTGCGAAACGACGGTGCGGCCCAGTGCCTCCAGCTCCTTCGCATCGGTGCCCTGGTCGGGCATCGCTTCGGTGAAGGCCTCGAAGTAGCTGTCGGTCTCCTTGAATGCGGTGATACTCGCGCGCTTGCCGCCTTCCACCAGCACCTTCACGGTACCGTCCGGCAGTTTCAGCAGCTGCAAAATCGTCGATACGGTGCCGACGCGATAGATGTCATCGGCTGAAGGATCATCCTGCGTCGCATTCTTCTGCGCCACCAGCAGGATCTGCTTGTCTTCCTTCATCACCGCTTCCAGCGCGCGGACAGATTTCTCGCGGCCGACGAAAAGCGGGACGATCATGTGGGGGAAAACAACGATGTCGCGCAGCGGAAGTACTGCCAATAGATCGCCCTGTGCGGGGGCAGGCAATTTATCGTCCGGGCGTCCCTGCGGTTCCGGCGCAGGCCGATCGGAATCAGTCATGGTTGACCTCCTTATGGACAGTCGACGCCCAATCCGCCCGGCTTGGATAGCGATGTTGCGGCACGGAAGACGCCTGATCGCATATCGGCTGCCGGGCTATGCAGCGCAAGACCTTCGAATTCCAGGGTCGCAATTTCGCGAGTGGCTGCCCGTCCGCGGCTCAGGCCGAGCTTTCGGCCCTCTCCTTGCCGTAGAGGAACAGCGGGTTGGCTCGCGACTCCGCGACTTCGCGGTTGATGACCACCTCCTCCACGCCATCGAGACCAGGGAGATCGAACATGGTGCCCAACAGGATGGACTCCATGATCGAACGCAGGCCGCGCGCCCCGGTTCGCCGCGCGATTGCCCGCGTCGCCACTGAGCGCAGCGCATCGTCCGTGAACGAGAGCTTCACACCCTCCATTTCGAACAGCCTGCCGTACTGCTTGACCAGGGCGTTCTTCGGTTTGGTCAAGATCTCCATCAAGGCGCCTTCGTCGAGATCCTCGAGCGTCGCGACGACGGGCAGGCGGCCAATGAATTCCGGGATCAGCCCGAACTTGAGCAGATCTTCCGGTTCGACCTCGCGCAGGATGGCGCCGGTGCGGCGTTCGTCGGGCGAGCGCACTTCAGCGCCGTAACCCATGCCCGACCCCTTGCCGCGCGATGCGATGATCTTCTCCAGGCCGGAGAAGGCACCACCGCAGATGAACAGGATGTTGGTGGTATCGACCTGCAGGAATTCCTGCTGTGGATGCTTCCGCCCGCCCTGCGGCGGCACGGAGGCAACCGTACCCTCCATGATCTTCAGCAGGGCCTGCTGCACACCCTCGCCGCTCACATCACGCGTGATCGACGGATTGTCGGACTTGCGCGAAATCTTGTCGACTTCGTCGATATAGACGATGCCCCGCTGCGCCCGCTCGACATTGTAGTCGGCCGATTGCAGCAACTTCAGGATGATGTTCTCGACGTCTTCGCCGACATAGCCGGCTTCGGTCAGCGTGGTGGCATCCGCCATAGTGAACGGCACATCGAGGATGCGTGCCAGGGTCTGCGCCAGCAGGGTCTTGCCCGATCCGGTCGGACCAACCAACAGGATGTTCGACTTGGCGATTTCGATGTCGTTGTTCTTCTGGCCATGCGCGAGGCGCTTATAGTGGTTGTGGACGGCAACCGAGAGCACCTTCTTCGCGTGGTCCTGACCGATCACGTAGTCATCCAGCACCTTGCAGATCTCGCGCGGGGTCGGCACGCCATCGCGTGACTTCACCAGGTGGGTTTTGTGCTCCTCACGAATGATGTCCATGCAGAGTTCGACGCATTCGTCGCAGATGAACACCGTTGGCCCCGCGATGAGCTTGCGAACCTCATGCTGGGATTTGCCGCAGAACGAGCAATAGAGCGTGTTCTTGGAATCAGGCGACTTGCTCATAGGAACTCCTGCCCCGGACTTCACGGGGAGCCAACGGGGGAGTTTACCCCCCGCAGCCGTGCGGCGACAAGCATTGCGACGAGGCTCAGGTCCGAGCGGTAAGATCGTCCGACGCCGGGCGATTTTCCACGACCTCATCGACCAGGCCGAAATCACGCGCCTCCTCTGCCGACATATAGGTGTCTCGCTCCAACCGCCGCTCGATCGCTTCGATCGGCTGGCTGGTATGCCTGACGTAGATCTCGTTGAGGCGCTTGCGCAGGGTAAGGATCTCACGCGCCTGGATTTCTATGTCGGTGGCCTGGCCCTGGGCTCCACCGGATGGCTGGTGGACCATGATGCGCGAGTTCGGCAAGGCGAAGCGCTTGGCCTTGGCGCCAGCGCAAAGCAGCAGGCTCCCCATGGAAGCCGCCTGGCCGATGCACACCGTCGAGACCGGGCTGCGGATGTACTGCATGGTGTCGTAGATTGCCAAACCGGCCGAAACAACGCCGCCTGGACTGTTGATATAGAAGGAAATATCCTTCGCCGGATTCTCCGACTCCAGAAACAGGAGCTGGGCGCAGATCAGAGCGCTGACCTGGTCGAAGACCGCGCCGGTCAGAAATATGATCCGCTCCTTGAGCAGGCGCGAGTAGATATCGAAGGCACGTTCGCCGCGGGCGGTCTGTTCGACCACCATGGGAACGAGGTTGTTCGAGTAGATCTCAACCGGATCGCGATCCTTCATGGCGGTGACCTTCAAGTCAGAGAGAGCCTGATAGATAGGTGGAACCGGTCCGGCCGCCAACCGGTCGTACGGCTAAGCCGTCTTGGTGTCCGGTGGTTCCTGCGCAAGTTCCTCAACCGTGACTGACTTATCCTCGACCTTTGCCAATTCCAGGATAAAGTCGACCACCTTTTCCTCGAAAATCGGCCCACGCAGCGAATTCGGCGGCGCGGGGATTCTGCCGGAAGAACTCGAAAACCTGTTGTTCCTGGCCTGGGAAACGGGTCGCCTCGGTGCGCATCGCCCGGGTCATCTCGTCCGCCGCCACTGTGATGTTGTTCACGCGGCCTATCTCGGCCAGCAGCAAACCGAGCCGGACCCGGCGTTCGGCGATCGCACGGTAGTCCGACCGGAGCGTCGCCTCGTCCTTATCTTTATCGTCGTCGTCCAGGCGGCCTTGCTGCCGTTCGGTCTCGAGACGCTGCCAGATCTGGTCGAATTCCTGGTCGACCATGCCCTGCGGAGAGGCGAACTGGGCAATGTCGGCCAGCGCGTCCAGCAATTGCCGCTTCAGCCGCAGCCGGCTGAGCTGGTCGTATTCCGCCTGCATCCGCTGGGAGATCGCGCTCCGCATTGCCGCCAAATCGTCAAAACCCAACTTCTTGGCGAACTCATCGTCCTGGTCGGGGACGACCGGACGGCTGAGCTTGTGGGCGGTCATCTCGAAGCTGGCCGCCTTTCCGGCCAACGTGGCGACACCGTATTCAGCGGGAAAGGTCACATCGATCGTGCGCGTTTCCCCGGCCTTCAGGCCCTCGAGCTGATCGGCAAAGCCGGGGATGAAGCCGGATCCGCCGATCTCCACTTCGATTTCCTTGCCGGTCCCTCCCGGGAACTCCGTGCCATCCATGCGTCCGACATAGTCAACCGTGAGCACCTCACCCTTCTCAGCGCCGCGATCCGCGTCGGTGATCTCCTCGAGCGTCCGGTTGCGCTGCGCCACCTCGCTCATGGCCTTGTCTATTGTCTCGCTGGCGGGTTCCGCTTTCAGCCTTGCCAAACTGATCGCGGAGAAATCGGGCATGGTTATATCGGGCAGCAACTCCAACTCTACTTTAAATTCAAGATCCTTATCGACCGTTCCTGAGGGATCGAGATTGACGACATCAACCTTCGGCTGCAAGGCTGGCCGCAGCCCACGCTCGCTCAGGACCTGGCGGGTCGCCTCGCTGACCGATTCCTCAAGCACCTCGGCGGTCACCGCGGTGCCGAACCGCTGCCGGATCACGGTCGCGGGGATTTTCCCGGGGCGGAAACCCGGCAGGCTCATGGTCTTGCCGAGATTGGCCAGCCGCGCGGCCCGCTTGCTCTCGATGTCCGCGGCGGGAACCACCACGGTGTAAGCGCGCTTCAGCCCTTCAGAGAGCGTTTCAGTGACCTGCATAACCCATCCTGTCGTTGTCCACCCGCTCTGTGGTGCGGGCGGAGGGACTTGAACCCCCACGGCTTGCGCCACCAGAACCTAAATCTGGCGTGTCTGCCAATTCCACCACGCCCGCGCCCGCAAGCCCGCCGGAGCCGTCTGTTTTCCGTGCGAACGCGGGGCTTTAGCGCACGCGGACATTGCCGACAAGCGCGGCACGGGAGCCCGGGTTCTGGGCCTGTTGTTTTGACCGAGAGGTCCAGCGGGCCAACGTTCGCTGAGATGTGTAGCGGCGCGATCGAGGAATTTACGCGATAATTTAGCGCTGGACCCCATCCCCTTCGGCGTCCACCCATGCTAGCTTTGTTGCAGCCGTTAACAATTCGCAGGTGCCCGCATGGCGCAGGCTAGCCGCAGCAAGGGAAAAGCCAAGCCCCGATCGCGCACCGGCAATGGTGCACGAGAGCCCGCCGCCGCACCGCCCGCACGCGACTATAGTATTGCAGCGGTAGGCCGCGCCCTGGATCTGCTTGAGGCTTTATCGCGCATCGGTCCGGCGCCGCTCGCCGCACTTGCGGATGCCGCCCGTTGCACGAGGACCGCCGGCTTCCGTCTGCTGCGAACGCTGGAGGCGCGCGGCTTTGCCATCCAGGATGAAGCGCGGGGCATGTGGCGCCTGGGCGCACGCTGGGGTGTGCTGGGACGCGCCGCCGTCGAACAGGGCGCTCTCGCGGCTACCGCGATGCCGTTCCTTTCAGGGCTCGGCAAGACCACGGGCGAAAATGTCTATCTGCGCGTGCGCGATGGGCTGGAAAGCGAGACCATCGCCATCTACCAGGCAGACCCCGGATTGAGGCTGTATAGCGAGGTCGGCAAACGCCAGCCGCTGCATGCCGGTTCCAGCCGTTTGCTGCTGGCGCATGCACCGGAGGCGGTGCAGACACAGGTATTGGCCCAGCGCCTGCCGCGCTTTACCCCTGCCACGCGGACCGATGCCGCCTGGATTGCCGCCGACCTGCAGCGAATTCGCGGCCGCGGCTATCTGCTCACCACCGACGAAGTCGTCGCCGGGGCCGCCACGGTGGCCTCGCCAGTGAGGGATGCCTCCGGCCAGGTTGTCGCCGTGCTGTCAGTCAGCGCCCCCACCATGCGGATGCGGCCACCGCGTCCGCGCGCGCTGCTGCCGTTAGTGCTCGACGCGGCGTTCAAGCTGTCCCGCGTGCTTGGAGCTGTCGGCGGCGAGAGCCCGCTCAAGGCCGCCGAACCAAGCCGGAAGACGGCGGCCGGTTCGGGCGCGCGCAGCAGCGAGTCAGTGCTGCCTGCCCTCGCCTCGCCGGGTCCTCATTCAATCTTCCGCTGACTACTCAGCTTTCCTCGGACTGTTTCAGCACACCTGAGTAGGTGAGCAGAGCCAGCGACGTCACGAGCTTGCCGACGAACGAGAACAACGCCCACAGCACTTGCCAGATCTCCGTCCCGGCACGGGTCGCGACCTCGCACTTGGTCTGTTCCTGGAGCGCGATGACCGGAACCATCATGTCCAACGCGTAGAACAGCGGCTGGATGTCGTGCTTGCCACATGGCGGGGCAGCTGCCGATGTCAGCTCATTCGCCTTAGGGAAGACCGCTGACTGCGTGATCTGCGTTGCCACCGACGAATAGCTGATCGTGAGTACGTTCGCCTGTTTCCAGGCCCACCACACGCCGCTAGTGCCTATGGCCAGCAGCACGACGATCGTCGCGGTGGCTCGCCCCGGCGAGAACCCGAAGCCAAAGCAGACACCCCAGGAAGGCCTCAGCAGCCGCGACACCCAGTTTGAGGCGGGCATCGCCCACTGCTCGGCGATAGCCACCTCCCGCGCGGCCGCGTAGTGACCCTGCGACCGCAGCACCTTGGCCAGATGGCGGTAAGGTTGTGGATAAAATTCACCGGCTTTGCACTGCTGGCGCCCCACCCAGCCGAGGCGTTGACGAATGTGCGTGCGATGCGCCTGCGTCAGCCGGCGAGCCAGGCGGAGCAGCCAGGTCAGGGGGTGGCGGCGCCCGAGCGGAGACCCCCAACGGCCGAGCGCGGACAGGGCGATGCCAAAACTGCTGCCGCCGTCCGAGGGCAAATGACCGAAGCGGTCATAGACGAATCCGTCCAGGTTCAGCGCGCAGAACTGGCCTTGCGCCTCGCGACCGACGCCCCATCCCGCCGGGAACCCTTCGTCATCCAGTGTTCCGGCACGAACGCCACCGAGATCAATCATCAGCTCGACGTCCGCGGTCAGATCCCGTGCCATCAACGCCGCGCCAATGCGTGCGTGCGCCAAACGAACCCTGGGCAGCGCATCGACACCAGCCTGATAGTCGTGTCGATGATCGCCACGCGCCACCTCGCGCGGAAAGCGCAGCCCGTCCCAGATCAGGCTGCCGCCGGTCTGCAGGCTGACGCAGTCAAGCCGTCCCAGGACCGTGGTCCCGATAAGCTTCATGTCACCGGCCACGGTCAGATTGGTAGCGACCACTGCGCCAGCGGTCGATCGTCCAGCCACGACCGGCGATGGCCCGATGAAGGTCGCCGTCGAGCAATCGAAGTCGCGGCCGATATTTGTGCCCCACAGGCTGACATGGCCGAAGCTGATGAAGCCCTGGTTGAGGAGCACATCGCCGCTGATCTCAGCATTGGTGAGCCGCAATGTTTCACGTGAGCCAGACTCCGGCCAATTTTCCAGCAGCGCACCGCAGCATTCCACATTGCTGCCTATTGTGGCGCCGAGCAGGCTGACGCCGCCGCGCGCGACGAAGCCGTGGCGCAACAGCACCGCGCCACCGATTTCCGCGTTCTCCGCGGCAAGTGCCACGCCGGAGCCATCGGCGGTCGCATTGCTCAGGCTGGCGCCATCGCACTCCAGATTGCCGCCAAGCTTTGTGCCGATCAGGCTGATGGCACCTTGCGCAGCCAGACCGTTGCGCAGCAGTACGGCGCCGCCAATCGTCGCGTGATCCGCGGCAAGTGCAACGCCGCCGCCATCCACGGTGGCATTCGTAAGGCTGGCGCCGTCGCATTCCAGGCTGGCTCGAATATGCGCGCCGCGCAGGCTCACCGCACCTTCGGCGATGAAGCCGTTGCGCAACAACACGGAGCCGCCGACTTCAGCGGTATCCGCCGCGAGCACGACACCCTGGCCGTCGTCAGTCCTGTTGATCAGCCGAGCACCATTCATATCGAGGGTACCGGCGATGCGCGCGCCCATCAGCCAGATCACACCGGCGGCGACGAATCCATCGGCGAGAATGACCACGCCATCGAAACGCGCCGCTTGCGCGCCGATGGCATCGCCCTCACCGGCGCCGACACCCGCGCCGCGCGCGATCACATCGCCAGTGACGTGCGCGGTATCCAGAGCGATGCCGCCGATTGCGACAAAGCCACCCATAAGATCGAGGCTGCCACGGATCTCCGCACCCGACAGACGCAATGCGTAGCGCGCATCGCGATGGGCGACGCCGGGTCGCGGCGTTGGCACTTCCAGGCGTGCACCTCGGGCCAGCAGGTCGCCGTCAATTATTGCCGCATGCGCATCGACCCATGCCGTTGTGTCCAGCGGCGCGACGCCAGAGATGTCGAGCACACCATCGATCCGTACTGCCCGTGCACGCACCTCGCCAATACGGCTGTCACGCAAGGACAGGCGCGACAATCTCGCGTTGTTCAGATCGATCGGCGCGGCGATCTCGCATGCCTCGAGCGCGAGACCCGGCAGGCCCGCATGCTCCGGTCCGGCGCAGTCGGCGAGATCAAGGAAATCTTCGATCCGCACTCCCCGGATCCGCACGCCGGGAAGTTGGATGGGCCACTGAATGCCAAGCAGCAGGTAACGCAGAAATGCGGCTCTGATCAGCGGTAGCGGCGATCCCTCGAATGTCGCGACTTCGCCACGCGTCGTGCGCGCGACGATTTCCATTTCAGCATCCGATAGAAGCGCTGGATCAAATCCCGCTACGTGCAGTTCGTCAGGCATGTCGCAGAACCGCGCTTGACGAAGCTGACACGGCCTTCATGTCAACGCCTGTCTGCCTGCTTCAGTTCATCCAGCAGTATTGGCACGCCTTCGGTGATCGTATGCACCCCGATCGAGCTGGTGAGCTGCAAAACTTCCATGATCTCGTCAGTCGTCGCACCATGGCCGAGCGCGTTGCGGATGTGCGTACGCAGCCCCGGCAAATAAAGGTGCGTGGTCGCAGCATCGATCGCGATATAAATCAGCTCGCGGATTTTCGGCGCCAGCGAGCCGTATTTCCATGGCACCGACGACAGCCGCGCATACGCATCGAAGAATTCGGGAGAGTGCTGCAGAAGCTGTTCCCAGACCGGGTTCCAGTAGCCGCGGTTCGTCACAAAATCCTGCTTCAACCGCTCCTGTTCCGCGGTCAACGGTCCTTCCTTCACTTCTGCGGCGCGTCCAGCCTTGCGAAGCTCATCGATCAGTATCGGCAAACCGGTAGACATCGTGTGGATACCGAGCACCGAGACGATTTCCAGCACCTCCATCACTTCGTACCGCGTCGCACCAAGCTTCAGCGCATTCGCGATGTGGATGCGGGTGCCGGGGTTGTAGAGGTGTGTGGTGGAGGCGTCGATCGCCACGTAGATCAGTTCCTTGATCTTTGGCGGCAGTGTTCCATGCTGCCATGGAACAGATGAGAAGGCCGTATAGGCCTCGAAGAACTCGGGCGACAGTTCGAGCACACCGTCCCACAGTTCGCTCCAATAGCCGCGAGCCGCGATGAACGCGTCTTTCAAGGCTTGCCGCCGCGCGTCGAGTCCGGCCATGTCGCTCCCCTTCCCTTGCGACGCACACGGTCGGAACGAAGCGCCACTCAAGTCAAGGATTTAACGGGCGGTGGCGCGCCGGGACAACAGCCGCAGCCTCGATCAGGTCAGACCGTGGCGTCCGATCTCCAGGTATTTTTCCCGCCGCCGCACCTTCAGTGCCGCGGCGTCCAGCGCAAGCAACGGTGGCAATGCGACCGCCACAGCGTCGCCCACCGCGGCGATTGTCATGGCCGGATCGCGCTGCGCGCCGCCAAGCGGTTCGGGCACCACATCGTCCACCAGCGACAGCCGCTTCAGGTCATCGGCCGTGAGCCGCAACGCCTCTGCCGCGGCGGCGGCCTGGGCGGTATCGCGCCACAGGATCGAAGCGCAGCCTTCAGGCGAGATGACCGAATAGATCGCATGCTCGAGCATGAGAACGCGATCTCCCGCTGCAAGCGCGATCGCACCGCCTGAGCCGCCTTCACCAATGATCGTGGCAATCACCGGCACCGGCGCTTCCAGACATGCCTCGATGGAGCGAGCGATCGCTTCTGCTTGCCCCCTCGCCTCGGCTTCGACACCGGGGAACGCGCCCGAGGTATCGACAAAGCTCAGCACAGGAAGCGCAAACCTGCCGGCCAGTTCGATCAGGCGACGCGCCTTGCGGTAGCCCTCTGGGCGCGCCATGCCGAAATTGTGCTGGACGCGGCTTTCGGTGTCGGCGCCTTTTTCGGTGCCGAGCACCATCACCGAGCGGCCCCGAAACCGCCCCATGCCTCCGAGCACCGCCGCATCGTCGGCGAATGCCCTATCGCCGGCCAGCGGAGTGAATTCCGTGATCAACCCTTCGATGTAGTTCATTGCCTTTGGGCGGTCGGGATGACGCGCGACCAACGTCTTCTGCCACGGCGTCAGCTTCGAGTAGGTTGCCCGAAGCTGCCGATCGGCAACCACCGTCAACCGGGCCACCTCGTCGGCGATGTTGATGCCGCCGGGCTCCGACATGCGCCGAAGCTCTTCAATCTTGCCCTCAAGCTCCGCTATCGGCTTTTCGAATTCCAGGTAATTGCGCATGGGGCGCGGGCTTTAGCACAAATCCCCTGTCCCGAAAGACCTGAGGGCCGACGCCCGATGGAAGGCGGCACTGATACCGCCTGATAGCCGGCGATCCCAGCGACTATCGCAGTCCTGCGACCGTGCGCGCCGCCGACAGCAACTCCTGAGACAGCACCTCGTCATCTGACAGGCGCGCCAGCACCACGGCACCGACCATGCTCGACAACGCCGCCAACGCCCGCTGCCGGCGCCGGCCATGGAAACAGCGCGCCAGAACATCGACCATCCGGCGAATCGAAGCGGTAATCGCCGGCCGCGCCGCCTGTCGCCTGGCCACGTCCGGTCCCAGCGTCGCCAACACACATCCCTTGTCCACCGCCATGACGTGCGCGGGATCCAGGTAGCTGTCCACGATCCGCTGCAGTGCCGCTGCCTCGTCGCCTTGCTCGCTGATCAGCTCCCATCGGCTGGCCGAGCGCGCCAGGGACGCCGCTGCAGCTTCTGCCACCAAAGCCTCCTTCGAGCTGAAGTAGGCGTAAAATCCACCGTGGGTCAGCCCGGCGCGGTGCATGACGGCGTCTACACCCACGGCATCGATGCCGTGTTCGCGAAACAGCGTCATTGCCGAATCGAGGATCCGTTCCCGGGTTTCCGCTTTCCTGTCGGTGCTCATCCGCATCCGCCGCATCCCTGTATTGCATGACGTTCGTCATGTATTGGCTTGACTATTATATGACGATCGTCATCTTGCGCGCAAGAGACGTAGGCAGGAGAAGAGTATGGGCCCGCATCGCGTTGCACGCCTGTTGGCGGGCCGGTTGCACTACGGCTGGGTCGTGGTCGGCGTGATGTTCACAGTGATCCTGGCGACCGTTGGCGTCCGCGCCGCACCCGGCGTGCTGATCGTGCCGCTGAAAAACGCCTTCGGCTGGGACACCGCAACAATATCCGGCGCTATCTCGTTGAATATCCTGCTTGGCGGTCTGGTCGGACCGTTCGCCTCTTCACTGTTGCAGACCATCGGGCTGCGACGGACCGTGCTGGCATCGCTCGGGCTGTTGCTGCTCGGTGCCGGCGGCGCAGCTTATGCGCATCAGCCCTGGCAGCTCTACGCCACCTGGGGCGTGCTGGTCGGCGTGGGATCGGGTGCCGGCATGATCGGACTGGCGACCGCGGTCGCCAACCGCTGGTTTGTCGCCAACCGTGGGCTGGTTGTCGGGCTGCTCACCGCGAGCAACGCCAGCGGCCAGCTTGTGTTCCTGCCGCTGCTTGCCACTCTTGCCGAGCACTTCGGCTGGCAGGCCGTGCCGTTCGCGGTCTCCATTGTATTGCTTGCCCTGGTGCCAGTCGTCCTGCTGCTGCTGGCGGAAAGCCCGGGCAGCGTTGGTCTCGGCCCGTACGGCGCCGCGGTGGAACCGCCGACGGTGCCGAGCGCCGCCAATCCGTTCACCATTGCCGTCAGCGGACTGGCCCGAGGCGCCCGTTCGATGGACTTCTGGCTGCTGTTCTCCAGTTTCGCGATCTGCGGCTTCTCCACCAACGGGCTGGTCGCGACACACCTGATTTGGTACTGCATGGACCACGGCATCCCGGAGATCAGTGCGGCAGGCTTGCTCGCGGCGATGGGTGTGTTCGACCTCGTCGGCACCACGTTCTCTGGCTGGCTGACCGACCGCTACAACGCGCGTGTCCTGTTGTTCTGGTACTACGGCTTGCGCGGCCTGTCGCTGATGGTGCTGCCATTCACCAACTTCGACGTTGTGAGTCTCTCCATCTTCTCGGCGTTCTACGGCCTGGACTGGGTGGCGACAGTGCCACCGACCATTGCCTTGACCACCCAGGTGTTCGGCAAAAAGGATGCCCCGGTGATCGCGTCGTGGATCATGTGCGGCCATCAAATGGGCGGCGCACTGGCAGCCCTCGGCGCCGGGCTGACGCGCAACGCTACCGGCAGCTACCTGATCGCATTCATCGCGAGCGGCGCGGCCTGCATGATCGCATCCGTGCTGGTGTTGCGGATCGCGCGGCGGCCGGTGCTGGTAGCGGCAGAATAAGTGAGCTTAGGACGGCGGGCGCTCCGCTCGCCAGCGGATGGTGCGCCTCGACCAGTCGTTGCAGCCGCTCGGCCAGCACATGCGTGTAGATCTGTGTGGTGGCGATGTCGGCGTGACCGAGCAGCAATTGCAAGCTGCGCAGGTCGGCACCGCGCGCCAGGAGATGCGAGGCGAACGAGTGGCGCAATACGTGAGGCGAGACGCGCGCCGGATCGATGCCGGCCTTTAGCCCTACCTGTTTGAGCAGCAGGAAGAAAGCTTGCCGGGTCAGCGGCTGCCTTGGATCGCGGCCTGGAAAAAGGTAGCGCGCCGTTTTCGGATGCAGTGCCGCGAGCGTCGTTGCGGCCTGTTTCGCCGCATCCGAGAGTGGGACAATCCGCTCCTTGCCGCCTTTGCCGCGCACCAGCAGCACGGCCGCGTCGCCGGTCAGCGCTCGTTTCGGTAGCGACAACAGCTCGGAGACCCGCAGTCCGGTAGCATACAGGATTTCCAAAGCGGCACGCGCGACAGCACCGCGCCGATGCGGCAGCTGGCCGGCTGCTCCCAGCAGGGCGTCCACTTCCTGCTCGCTGAGGTATTTCGGCAGCGTCCTCGGCAGCCGAGGCGCGTCGAGCAACGCGGTGGGATCATCGGACCGCACACCCTCACGCAGCAGGAAACGGTGAAATTGGCGCAGCACCGAGAGTCGCCGCGCCGCGGTGCGCGCTGTCAGCCCGAGTTGCTGGAGTTCGGCCATATAGGACTGAAGATGCGCGGCATCACAGTTGGACACCGTGCGGCCCCGGGCTGCCGAGAATGCGGCAAGACCTTCAAGATCCGCCTGGTAGGCTAGCAGTGTATTGCGTGCCGCGCCCCGCTCGGCGGCCAGCATCTCGAGGAACGCCTCGATATGACGATCCACTCAATGGCTCTGGAATTTATCGTTCGGCAGCGTTTTTTCCACCGGATGCTGCACAGGATTTGGTGGATACTCCCCAAGCATCACCACCGCAGCGCCGAGGATCACCAGCCCCGCGAGGATAACGATGAGAAAAATGCGGATCATCGCTGCTGCACCGACTCCAACTCATCCGAATCGCTGGGGCGAGCATCATGGCCTGTCCGCCGGCCCGTGTGCTAGCGTTCGCCGCCATGACACGCAACACCGCGATCAGGGAGGCGGTTCCGCTACCGGAGGCATTGACCGGGCGCAGCATCGTGCTTGTCGGCCTCATGGGCGCCGGCAAAACGTCGATTGGACGCCGGCTCGCGGCGCGGCTTGGCCTGCCGTTCCGCGACGCTGACGCGGAAATTGAATTAGCCGCGGGCTGCACCATCCCGGAATTGTTCGCGCGCTACGGCGAAAGTGATTTCCGTGCAGGTGAGCAGCGCGTGATTCGCCGCTTGCTGTCGGGCGATCCGCTGGTATTGGCGTTTGGTGGCGGCGCATTCATGGATCCCGCCACGCGAGCAATCGTGCGCGAGGAGGCAGTATCCGTCTGGCTGCGCTGCCCGCTTCATACCCTGATCCGTCGGGTGGCCGGCCGCGACAGCCGCCCGTTGTTGAAAGACGGTGAGCCCGGAGAAATCCTGCAGCGGCTGATGGAGGCTCGCTATCCGGTCTATGCCGAGGCCGACGTGATCGTCGATTGCGACGATGAAAGCCCGGATGCGACCACCGCGCGCGTGCTGGATTCACTGCTGGTGTGGCGGTCGCCGCGGCGGCTTTCCGTGGTGTTACCAAGCACCAGCTATGACGTGGTCATTGGCGACGACTTGCTGGCGCGTGCCGGCGCGTTGCTGGCACCGCGCCTGGAGCAGAAACGCGCCGTCGTGATCACCGACGAGACCGTGGCGCGGCTGCATCTGCCGACGCTTCTGCGAGGTCTGAGCGAGACCGCGGTCAAGGCGGATCAAATCGTGGTGCCGCCAGGGGAAGCATCGAAGAATCTCGACGCCTGGCAGCGCGTTGTCGATCAGTTGCTGGAATTGCGGGTTGAACGGCGCACCACAGTGATCGCGCTGGGCGGCGGTGTGGTTGGCGACCTCGCCGGCTTTGCGGCGGCAACGACATTGCGCGGTCTGCCCTTCGTGCAGGTGCCAACCACCCTGCTGTCGCAGGTTGATTCATCCGTGGGCGGCAAGACCGGCGTGAATACGCCGCGAGGCAAGAACCTTGTCGGCGCCTTCTATCAACCACGCATGGTGTTGGCGGACACCAGCACCCTGGGAACGCTGCCGCCGCGGGAGCTGCGTGCAGGCTATGCGGAAACTGTGAAGGCGGGACTGATCGGCGATGCCGCATTCTTTGCCTGGTGCGAAGCACATGGCGCTGCCGTGGTGAACGGCGATCGCGCTTTGCAGGCCGAGGCGATCCTGCGTGCCTGCGCGTTCAAGGCTGGTGTGGTTGGCGATGACGAACGCGAGGAGAAGCCGAACGACGGCCGCGCACTGCTCAATCTTGGCCACACCTTCGGACACGCGTTGGAGGCAGAATACGGCTATAGTGGCGGCCTGTTGCATGGCGAGGGCGTCGCCGTTGGCCTCGGGCTTGCTTTCCGCCTGTCAGCGCGGCTTGGGCACTGCACGGCGGCGGACGCGGACCGTGTGGTGTCGCATGTTGCCGCGATGGGAATGCCTGCCGAAATGCGCATGCTGAATCGCCGCTTTTCGGCTCAGACGCTGATCGGCCATATGCGACGCGACAAGAAGGTGCGCGACGGTGCGCTGAAATTCGTATTGGTGCGCGGCATTGGCCAGGCCTTCACCGCGGGCGATGTGCCAACCGAAGCTGTGACCGACCTGCTTCGCGACGAAGGATGCGCCGCCTGATCGCTCAGACAGCGCATCCCTTCGCGCGGTGTCCGCTATTCGGCAGCCACCTGCACGCCGCCACGCAAAGGCACCTGACGTGGAATGTGCAGCGCCACTGCCGCAACCAACGCCGAGAGTGCGGTGAACGCCGCGAGGCCGTACAGTCCGCCCGAGTAACTGCCGGTGAAGTCCTTGATCCAGCCGACCAGCGCGGGGCCAACCGCGCCGCCGACATTGCCGATTGAATTGATCCAGGCAATGCCGGCCGCAGCAGCGGTGCCGGTCAGCAGCATTGACGGCATCGACCAGAACGGTCCCTTGGTGCCATAGAAGCCCGCGGTCGCGACGCACATGCCGACGAGCGACCACCAACTTCCCATCGTCATGCCGGCGACGACCAACCCAATCGTCGCGACCACGCAGGCCCAGAACAAGTTCCAGCGCCGCTCACCCATGCGGTCTGAAATCCAACCCCAGGTCATCATGCTGATCGCGCCACAGGAATAGGCGAGCGCCGTGGCGTAGCCAGTACCCATATTGGTCGCGCCCAGCGATTTGATGATCTGCGGCACGAACAGCAGCAGACCCAAGCTGGCCGTGACAATGCCGAAGTAGTTGATCGACAGCAGCAGGATCTTCGGGTTTATCAGCGCCTCCCACATGCTGAATTTGCGTGCTGATTCCACTGCGCGGCGTTCGTGCTCCAATGTGCCGATCAGCCAACTCTTTTCCTCTTCCGATAGCCACAGCGCTTTCGCCGGCTTGTCGGTCATCAGGAACAGCACGCCGAAGCCGATCAACACGGTGGGGACCGCCTCCATGAGGAATATCCACTTCCAGCCGGCATAACCGAGCCAGCCGTCCAATCCGAGGATCGCGGTGGAGATTGGAGCGCCCAATGCCACCGATATTGGCAGTGCCAGCGTGAAGCTGGAGACAATGCGCGCACGATGGTGATCGGGGAACCAGTAGGTGAACAGCAGGACGATGCCGGGGAATAGGCCAGCTTCGGCGAGCCCGAGCAGGAAGCGAATTGTCAAAAAGCTGATTGTCCCGGTAGCGAACGCTGTCGCGCCCGATGCAAGGCCCCAGGTGATCATGATCCGTGCGATCCAGAGCCGCGCGCCGACCTTGTCGAGCACGACGTTGCTGGGCACCTCGAACAGGCAATAGCCGATGTAGAAGGCTGTCGAACTCAGGCCATAGGCAGCAGCGGTGAGCCCGATGTCCTTATTCATCTGCAATGCCGCGAAGCTAACGTTGATGCGGTCGAGGTAGCAGAAGAAATAGACGATCATCGCGAGCGGCAGCACCCGCAGATAGACCTTGCGCATCGTTACTTGTTCGAGCGTCGGATCCATTTGACCTCCCGGTAGGCGTGTTGTTATCCACAGCCTACCAAGCGGTTTCCGCCGAAAGCAATCCTACGTCACAACGGGCCCTTGAGCTGGCGAACCCAAGGGCGTGTGGACGCTCACAATGACAATAATCAGATATTGCGTGGCGCGCCGGTCCAGACTTCCTGATAGAGCGCGACAATTTCCGATTTGTCCGGCACGCGCGGATTGTTCGCCGGGCTGCCCGAAGCCAGAGCATGTTCCGCCATCAGCGCCATCTTGCCGTTCCAGGCGGCTTCGGTGATGCCGTACTGCGCGGGGCTTGGCACGGAAAGTTCCTTGTTGAGGGCTTCGAGCCCGGTCACCAGCTTGGCGGCAGCGGCAGAGTCACTCTCCCGGTCACTGGCAAAGCCAATACGGCGGGACGCCTCGGCATAACGCGCCTCGGCCGCGCTGACCGAGAAGCGGGTAATCGCCGGCAGGAGCATCGCGTTGGACAGACCGTGCGGCACATGGAAGTGCGCGCCGATCGGCCGCGACATTCCATGCACCAGAGCGACAGACGAATTGGAGAAGGCGAGCCCGGCCTGCGTGGCGCCGAGCATCATGCCCTCGCGGGCTTCTGCATTGCGTGGGTCGGTGTACGCAGTGCGGACATGTCGGCCGATCAGCGCCATCGCCGATACCGCAAGTGCATCGGAGAACGGATTGGCGCGCTTTGAGACATAGGCTTCCAGCGCGTGCGTCAGACTATCCACGCCGGTATCGGCCGTGGTGCGCGCCGGCACGCTGTAGGTCAGTTCATAATCGACGATCGCGGCGAGCGGCAACGCACCAAGACCGGAAATCAGCATCTTTTCGTCGCGCTCGGTATCGGTAATGACAGTGAAGCGCGTACACTCACTGCCGGTGCCCGCAGTGGTCGGAATCGCAATGACCGGCAATGCGCCGTTGTCTGCTGCGACCGGCACCTTGTAGTCGCGCATCTTGCCGCCGCCAGCCGCGAGAATCGCCATAGCCTTTGCGGTGTCGATCGGCGAGCCGCCGCCAAAGCCGATCAGGCAATCGAAGTTGCCGCCTTTCAGCACCGCGACACCAGCTTCGATCACCGTATCGGTTGGGTCGGGCACCGTATCGCTGAACACCGTAATGGCGATGCCAGCCGCGCTCAGCGGATCGAGACAATGCTGGATATGGCGCGACGACACCATAAACGGATCGGACACAACCAGCGGACGCGACAACCCGAACTTGGCCAGCACATCCGGGATCTGACGCACGGCGCCGCCGCCCACCTGCAACATGCGCGGCGCGGCGATGCTGGCAGTCACTGAAGCCATCGTGTCCTCCTGTGTTCAGCCGGCAGCTGCCCCCGCTTCTGCCCGCCGCTTCGCGTACAGCGCGAGACGTTTGGCTGCCATGGGCGCGACGTGACCCGGCTCGATGACTTCGCCCGCCGGCGGCAACTCTTCGGCGCGATGACACGCGGTGAAATGGCCGTCGCTCCACTTTCGCAGCAGAGGCATCTCTACCCGGCAACGGTCGATCACGAACGGACAGCGGGTATGAAAGCGGCATCCGTCCGGCGGATTCATCGGGCTTGGAACATCACCGCCGGGAAGCTGCCTGGCTGTGTGCCGATGAGGATCGGGCCGCGGGATCGCAGTCATCAAGGTGCGCGTGTAGGGATGCCGCGGCTCGGAGAACAGTACGTCCTTGGTGGCGATCTCGACGATTTGCCCGAGATACATCACCGCCACGCGGTCGGCCATGTGCTTCACCACCGCGAGGTCGTGCGCGATGAACAGATACGACAGGCCGAGTCGCGCCTGCAGGTCCTTCAGCAGGTTCACCACCTGCGCCTGGATCGACACGTCCAGTGCGGATACCGGTTCGTCACAGACGACCAGCGCCGGTTCCACTGCAAGCGCACGGGCGATGCCGATACGCTGGCGTTGTCCACCGGAGAACTCATGCGGATAGCGTTGGGAATGGTAGGAAGCGAGCCCAACCAGACCTAGCAACTGGTTCACACGCGCGCGCCGCGCCATCCGGTCGCCGATGCCATGCACGATCAATGGTTCTTCCAGGATTTCGCCCACCGTCATGCGCGGATTAAGCGAAGCGAACGGGTCCTGGAATACGATCTGCATACGCCGGCGCAGCTTGCGCAACGGGTCACCGCTCATCGTGGTGATGTCGGTGCCTTCGAAATAGACCGAGCCTTCGGTGGGATCGATCAACCGCAGCACCAAGCGCGCGGTGGTTGATTTGCCACACCCCGAACTCGCCGACCAGCGCCAGTGTCTCACCGCGCTCGATGCTGAAGGAGATACCGTCCACCGCGCGAACGACACCAATCGTCTTGCCGATGACCAACCCGCGCTTGACGCTGAAGTGACGTGTCAGATTCTGCACATCCAGCAATGCGGTCATGCGGCTACGGTCTCGATCGGCGCCCGAATACAGGCAGCGGTGTGATTGGCAGCGAGCGGTCGCAGCTGTGGATCCTCGATCGCACATTGAGCGTCAGCGAAGACGCAACGTGGATGGAAACGGCAGCCCTGCGGCAGATCGAATGGGGCGGGAACGGTGCCCTCGATCGCCAGCAAGCGGTCGCGGGTCTCCTCGATCTTCGGAATGCTGCCTAGCAGTCCAAGCGTATAAGGATGCTGCGGATCGTCGAAGATCGCATCGCCCGGCGCGCGCTCCACGATACGGCCAGCGTACATCACCGCGACCTCGTTCGCCATTTCAGCGACGATGCCGAGATCGTGGGTTATCAGGATGATCGCCATCCCGGTCTGCTGCTGCAGCTCGCGCAGGAGATCGAGGATTTGCGCCTGCACCGTAACGTCCAGCGCCGTGGTTGGTTCATCGGCGATCAGCAGGTCGGGGGCACAGGCAAGTGCCATGGCAATCATCACGCGCTGGCGCATACCGCCCGACATCTGGTGCGGATATTCGTCGAAGCGGCGCTCCGGCGCCGGAATCCGCACGCGCTGCAACGCATCGATCGCACGGCTGCGCAGCGCGCCACCGGATGCGGTGCGGTCGTGCGCCCGCATTGCCTCAGTGATCTGGTCGCCGACGGTGAACACCGGGTTCAGACTGGTCATCGGCTCCTGAAAGATCATCGCGATACGATTGCCACGAACGTCGCGCATCTGCGCTGGCGACAGATCGAGCAGGTTGCGGCCGTCGAACATCACCTGGCCTGACGCCACACGGCCGGGCGGCGGAACCAGACGCATCACAGAGAGCGACAGCACCGATTTGCCGCAGCCGGATTCGCCGACGATGCCGAGCGTCCGGCCACGATCTACTGAAATGTCGACGCCATCGACCGCGGTCACGTCACCGCCATGGGTGCGGAACACGGTCCGCAGGCCAGAGACCGAGAGCAGAGCGCTCATGCAGTGGGGAACGTCATCGGAGAGATCTGCTCTGCCGTGCGATGGTCCCAATCGAGGTTCGGCACGTTGGCCTTGATCCGCTTCTGCGCCTCGTGCAGCGCGGCAGCAGCAGCCGGATAGTCCATCGTCAACACCCGCCCATCCTCGACCACCTTATCGCCGTCCACATACACGGTGCGCACGGCACGATCACCCGCCGCATAGATCAGGCTGCGCACCGGGTCATGCGTCGGACGCATCATCGGATGGGTGATGTCCACCAGCACGATGTCGGCGCGGCAGCCGGGCGCGAGTCGTCCGATATCATCGCGTCCAAGCGCGCGTGCACCGCCAATCGTCGCCGCATCGAACAGGTCGGTGGAGTTCATAGTGCGCGGATTGCCCGCCTGTGTACGCGCCAGGTAGGACACCAGCCGCAGCTCATCCAGCATGTTGTGCGGATAGGTATCGGTGCCGACGCCCATATTTACGCCGGCCCGGCGATAGCGGCCGAAATCCTTCAGCGTGATGCCACGCCGCGCGAACACCGTCGGGCAGTGCGCCACTGTGGTACCGGTTTCCGCCAGGCGCTTCACATCGGTTTCGGTGTGCCAGCGGGTCGATGGATGATCGTCGAGGAAGATGCCATGCCCGATGATCGACCGCTCGGACAGCAGCCCCAGATGATCGAGCCAGCCGATCGGTGTGAAGCCGTTCCGGCGGGTGATCTCATGGAACTCGTTGACCGACTGCGCCGCATGGATTTGCCAGGACAACCCTCGCGCTTTCGCCTCGGTGAACAATTCGCGCAGCAGGCCCTCGGTGCAGGTATCGATCTGCGCCGGCACCACCATGCCGAACAGCCGACCTGATGGGTGCTGCTCGGCACGTTCGATCAGTGACAGCGCCTCGCCCATCGCCTTTTCGCCGGCAGCTTCATCCCAGGCGTATTCCACCAGATGGCCGTTCTTGGTGTACCAGCGGCCCGATCGGAACATCGGCGCGATGCAGACGCGCATTCCGGCTTCGGCCAATAGATCCAGCCAACCCGGATGCGCCATTGACAGGTCGGCCAATGTCGTGACGCCTGACAGCAGCAGTTCCGACAGCGCCACCCGTACGCAGTGCGGGATCGCCTCCGCGTCGGCGCGAAAAATCGGCAGATATTCATAGAGCGAGGAGTTGTAAAAGCCAGGACTGCCGATTTCGTCGATAAGCCCTTTGTTCATCGGCTCGGTGGACGGATGCGAGTGGATATTCACCAGCCCCGGCATGACCATCAGGCCGGAGCCGGATATCACTTCATCAGCCGGGCCGTCATAACCGCGTCCGACGAAGCGCAGCACACCGCCTTCGAACACCACGTCGGCATCCGGCATATATACATGCGACTTGGTGGCCGCGTCCCACGCGACCACCATTTCGGCTTTTCGGATAACCGTGATCGGCATCAGCTTCGGTAGTCCGGCCGATCGTCTTCGATCATCCGCAACGCCGATTGCCACATCCAGCCATAGTGATCGTCGTTCTCCATGCTCTTGAACTGAGCGGAAGTGTGCTCGCAGACATCCTTTGGCGGCAGGATCACCTCCTGCCCGCAGGACAGTGCGGTGACTTGCGCTGCACAGGCGCGCTCCAGCATGTAGATCATGTGGAACGCCTCGGGGATCGACGTGCCACCGACCAGCAGACCGTGATTGCGCAGGATCATCGCCTTGTGCTCCGAGCCCAGGTCGTGCACCAGCCGCTCACGTTCGTCGAGGTCGAGAGCGATGCCTTCGTAGCCGTGGTAGGCGATCCGCCCATAGAACTTCAACGCGTGCTGCGACAACGGCAGCAGCCCCTCCTTCATGCAGGACACTGCGATCCCGGCCTGCGTGTGGGTATGGACTACGCAGGTGAGATCGGGACGCGCCATGTGGATCGCCGAGTGGATGGTGAAGCCGGCAGCATTGACGCGGCGTGACGATGTGTCGCCGTCCTCCACGACATTGCCGTGCAAATCGATCTTCACCAGATCGGAGGCGCGCATTTCATGAAACAGCACACCGTATTTGTTGATCAGGAAATGATGATCGGGGCCCGGCATGCGCGCGCTGATATGCGTATAGACAAAGTCGGTCCAGCGATGGTGCGCGACCAGCCGGTACAGCGCCGCAAGGTCGCAGCGGAGCTGCCATTCCTCTTCCGACACACCGGCGAGCGCCTGGGGCAGCGTGGCGATATTCATGCCGATCTCCTCAGTGGATTTCGCCGGAACGCTTCAGCGGATCGCGCAACTTGGCCGGAGTGAAGCCAGGGGCGCGGCACACGTCCAGGATCACCGCCTCGCGGCGCGAGATGAGATCGATCGCCGCCGGCAACTTCTTCACCGCGTCCGCCGGTATCACCACCGCACCATGCAGATCTGCATGGATCACGTCGTCATGCCCGGCCTGCATGCCGAAAATATTCACCGGCTGGCCAAACGTCACCATGTGCACCCAAGCGTGGCTCGGCCCGATGCGCCCTCCGACCATCTGATAGCCCTCGGCCCACATATCGAGATCGCGGAAAGATCCGTTGGTGACGCAGCCGATGGAGCCGAGCGACTTGTGGATGGTGGACTGCACCTCGCCCCAATAGGCGCCATAGCCGGCACGGCCGTCGATGTCCTGAATAACCGCTATCGTAGGAAAGTCCTTTGCAGCGACGTAATCGTACCAGTCGGCGCGGTCGACCACCTTGCCACGCGGCGGTTCGGTCGAGCGGATCATGCCGACGCGCGCCAGCCCCACGATGGGCTTTGCCTTTGGATACAGGCAGACCATCGGCTCCACCGTGTAGCCAAACGCACGGCGGTCGGGCGAGGTGATCTCCAGGCCGTTGCAGATTGTTGGCGTGTCCCACTGTGCGAGCACGTCAAGGTCAGCCTGGGTAAACGGCCGCTCGGCCATTACTTTCTCCTATCGTCCGAATAGGGCATGTTCGCAGCATGCAGATCATCGCCAAGGGCGGCAAGGCGCTATATGGCGCACCGCTGGGTATCCTTATGCTGGAGGCGCGGTTTCCGCGCATTCCTGGTGACATGGGCAATGCCACGACGTGGCCATTTCCCGTGCTGTATCGCGTGGTGAAAGGCGCCACGCCGGAGCGTGTGGTGCTGAATGCGGCGGCCGGGCTGCTGGATGCCTTCCTGTCGGCGGCGGCGGAACTGGTGGATCAAGGTGCCGAGGCGATTACCACCAACTGCGGATTCCTGTCGCTATTCCAGGCCGAACTGGCCGCGCACGTGCGGGTCCCGGTTGCCACCAGTTCGCTGATCCAGGTGCCCTGGGTGCAACAGACGTTGCCGCCCGGCAAGCGCGTCGGTGTCATCACGGTCTCGGGCCAGTCACTCACGCCGCGGCACCTTGCGGCGGCAGGCGTCCCACCCGATACGCCATTTATCGGCACTGAGGACGGCCGCGAATTCTTCCGCGTGCTGGTGCGCGGCGAGAAACAGGACATGGACGTAGCACTGGCCGCCGCGGATATCCTGGACGCCGGGCGACGGTTGGTGGCGCGCCATCCCGATATCGGCGCAATCGTGCTCGAGTGCACCAACATGCCGCCTTACGCATTCGCGCTGCGCGAGGCACTGGGCCTGCCAATCTATGACATCTATTCGCTGATCACCTGGTTCCACGCTGGGCTGCGGCCGCGCGAATTCGGACCACCTGCAGACCGGGCGACCTGCTTGCGAAGCGCAGGGTAATGACACTCACGCGCAAGCGTGTGTTGGTAACCGGTGGCGCCGGCTTCCTGGGTTCGCATCTATGCGAACGGCTGCTGCGCGACGGCGATGATGTGCTGTGTGTCGATAATTACTTCACTGGCCGGAAGGACAATATCGCCCACCTGATCGGCGATCCGCACTTCGAGGCTATGCGGCATGACATCACCTTCCCGCTGTATATCGAAGTCGACGAAATCTACAATCTGGCCTGCCCGGCCTCGCCGGTGCATTACCAATTCGACCCGGTGCAGACCACAAAGACCAGTGTAATTGGCGCGATCAACATGCTTGGCCTCGCCAAACGGATTGGCGCAAAGATCCTGCAAGCCTCCACGAGCGAAGTGTACGGCGATCCGACGGTCCATCCTCAGCCGGAGGACTATCGGGGCAACGTCAATCCGTTGGGTCCGCGCGCATGCTACGATGAAGGCAAGCGTTGTGCGGAGACGCTGTTTTTCGACTATTCCCGGCAACATCACACACGCATCAAGGTGGCGCGAATCTTCAACACGTACGGTCCGCGCATGCACCCGAACGACGGCCGGGTCGTATCGAACTTTATTGTCCAGGCGCTGCAGGGTCAGGACATCACGCTGTATGGCAGCGGCAGCCAGACGCGGGCCTTTTGCTATGTCGACGATCTGATCGATGGTTTGGTCCGACTGATGGCCACGGGTGACGACTTCACCGGGCCGATCAATCTTGGCAATCCGCACGAGGTCATGGTGAGCGAATTGGCCAATCGTGTGATGCGCCTGTCCGCTTCCAAGTCTCGGATTACCTATCGTGAACTGCCGCAAGACGACCCGATGCAGCGTTGTCCGGACATTGGCCTGGCGCGGCGGATCCTGGGTTGGGAACCAACGGTGGGACTGGACGTCGGCCTTGGACAGACCATTGCCTACTTTGGCCGGTTGCTCACGGATCAACGTTCGACGCGCGGTGTGCACGCGGGCTAGCACCGACCCGATGGGTCTGACGCAATTGCCTCCAAACCGCCCCCAGTTTGCGCCTTGCATCGTGCAACCGGGTCTCAGCCATCAATGCTAGGGTTGGACGCTCCGCCAGCAGGTAAATCAGATCGGGACCCGGGTCACCCAGGTTCGCCTTGTAACGATGTTCGCCAGCCAGAAAATCATACACGGCGGAACCGTCGCGTATATGCTGTTCAATGCACAGCGTATGACTGACCAGGCCGGGCTTCAATCGTGCATCGCTTTCGTAATTGAAGCCGGTCTGATATGCACTCACCTCGCCGCGGTAGACCATGTTGTAGACATAGCCGATGATATGATCGCCAGCGGCGACCTTGATGATTTCGACGGTGCCGCGCGGCAGGCAGGTCTGTATCAGGCTCCGCTGAAACGCCGCGAAGAATTGGAACGAAAAGCCCCCCGGTTCACCGCGGCTGTTCCAATAGCGCTGGTGCAGTTCGGCCAGTCCATCGAGGTACTCCAGCGCTTCCGGCACCGTCGCGGCGCGCGATGCGGACAGTTTGCCATGCTGTTCATAAAGCCGCATCGAGCGGCGGATCTGTTGACGGGTGTTTGAACTCAGACCGTTGAGGTACGACTTCTCTCCCACACGGATAGCACTGAGGTCGACGCGCCAGGACGGTTTGCGCTGCAATTCACGCACGGTCAGGCCGCTTTCAGGCAGCCATCGCTGAAAGCCATCCGCCACATTCTTCAAATGCAGCTCGTCACGGCGCTGACCAGCCACAACGAGTCCACGCAAGAGAAATGCAATGGCCTTCGATTCGATGCTGCCTGCCCAGTCACGATCAATCAGAAAGCCATTATATTCGGTTGTGATGATATCCTGTGCCGGCACGCCGCTCATGTTCAGATGCAGCCCGTGGAAGGCGATCGGCAGCACATCGCGCCGACTCGCCGGCGTCACCACAGCCAGCAAAACGATGCGTCCCGCGATACGGCCGGCCAGCACTGTGGGCCGCAGCTTTGCCTCTCGCAGCCAGCATCCGATCCAATCCCATGAAAGATAGAATGGAGCGTCAGCACGGGCCTCGAGTTCTACCCAGACCGGTGCAAGTTCATCCGCACCGGCAATCTCTTCGATGGTGAATTCCGGAGTGATGTTCAACCGAACACTGTCCGCTCACGTCACCAGAGAGTTGACACGGCTATGAGCCTGCGTGACCTTTCGTGCCGGCGGACGTACATGCGAGAGGAACTGCATCGGCGTCATCGAGATGCCGCCAATCTCCCCCATGAAGAAGTGAAGATACTCTTCGATTGTTCGTATCAATCCATCGAGCTCGGTCTGCGAGCGCACATAGGGTGTGTATCCCGGCAGGAGTGCCGAACTGTGATAGTTGAAAGTGAACACGTGCTGCCCACGCCGCACAAGCAGACGTGTCAGCCGTTTGAGCTCCTCGATAGACATGCCTTCCGGCGACAGCGTAATCCGCTCGAGCAGGCCGAGACGCGCAAAAATCCCCGGCAAGTGCAACCTGGTGCCGGCGGGTCCGGAGAGTGCCGAATATAGTGTCGCATTGGCCGACTGAGGCTCACGGCCACTCGACAACAGGCCAGAGAAGCCGGTGGTCAGCGGAATCTCGAGCAGCTTCTGACCGGGACCGAACCAGTAGGGCCGATTGCTTGAGCGCCGAAAGTCAGGTCCGTGGCGCCGCCGCAGGTCATGACCCGGCAACACGCTGAGATCGATCTGGTAGTCGAGCGCGTCGAGAATCCAGGCGATCTCCTCGCCCACGCCGTAGCGCCCCGCGCGATACGAAGACGGCCGGATGCCAAAAGTACTGACGATTGCATCCGTGAGCCGCAGCAATTTCTCCTTCTGCAGCCATGCCGGGAGGTTGGTATTGAACGAGGTCTGAACACTCAGCTCCTCGGAAAACGGCGGATTCTCCCACGGCTGCAGATGACTGCCAATTTCACAAAGGTCCGACTGGAGAAATTCGCGAAGCGGCCCAAAGCCTTCCGACTGGGTAGCCACCGCATAATCGACCAGATAGGTCGGACGAACGCCAAGCCGATCGAAAATGTCCTGCGCCAACGCCTGTTGGCTCATGTTCCGCACGCTCATGTGCGAGCGCAGAAATGGGCCATTCCAGTCGAACTCGGCCTCTGCATCGATCATGACGATGAGAATGGGGGGTCCCGGCGGCACCACTGCAAAGGCCCGTTCATGCGGGGCTATCAGCACCCCGTCATTGGCTGCCAACGGCTGGACGGCCCCTACCGCTTTGCGCTTGCTCGCCGGGTGTCCTACCAGCCTTTTCACAGCCTTCGCCGGCGGCGACGCCGCTGCGAGATACCAGAGGTTCTCCTGAACCAGATGATCCTTTGCCACAGCGCGCATGATGAGCCGCGTGCCACGTACGAGCGAACCGGTCAGATACAGGTTGCGTCCGACAGACGTATAGCGTGCACCAAGGATTTGCTGCACTTCGGCGTCCGACAACTGGTGACGCTGAGCCGTGATGTGCCGCATGATCATTGGCAGCACGTACTTGTCGGCCTTTGTTGCATACACCCTTGTCAGGCTGCCGGGCGTATCATGCACGATAGTGAGATACTCATGGATGAATGCCACCGGTCCGGCCATGGCCAGCCTGATCCACATATCCTGGTCGGCCGCAATGGCAAGAGCCGTATCAAACGGTCCCACGGTGCGGAGCGCGGAAGTGCGCGCGACCACGCATGGCTTCGCAATGAAGCTGCCGGACAGCAACGAACGCCACACCTTGTTCTCATCAAGTCCAGCGGGCGGCATGCCAAATTCGCGATAGACCGTCCCTTCAGCGTCGGTGAAGCGGCAGCCGCATGTCGCCATAATCATCGCGGGCTGCTTCTGCAGTGCTTCGACCTGCTTGCTCAGCTTCTGCGGCAACCACTCATCATCGGCATCCAGAAACGCAACCAGCTCCCCGCGTGCGGCAGCGATGCCTTCATTCATGGCCCCGCTTTCACCGCAGTTTTGCGCCAGCTTGAGGAGCCTGATCCGTTCGTCACTATACGACGCGACAACATCGGATGTTGTGTCACGGCTCCCATCGTCAACGACGATGACTTCGTAGTCTTGGTAGGACTGTGCGAAAACCGAATCAATCGCCCGTCGAATTGTGCTCGCGGCGTTATATGCCGGGATAAGCACGGTAACCGTTGGCGCGGTCCTGCTCGTGCCGTCCTGCTGAAGCATGGTTACTGACATTTCCGGTCCCACAACCAGCGCGCTGCCTTGCCGCGATCCAGCCGGTCACGACTGGACTGGACCGCAAGCGCCGGAATTGCCACCCGGCCAAATGGACGGTCCGTCGTCAGCATGCCGTTTCGGGTCGTATTCAGCACTTCATCGCTGGTGAAAACGAGCTTGATGCCTGCCGCGTGTGCCCCGGCGACGACGCGTTCGTTATAGCGTCCATGCGGACACCCAAGTGCAGTGGTGACTGCCGCACCTTGAGAGGCGCAGGCAATCGCCTCCCGCGAGCGCGACAGTTCGGTTTGCACATCATCGATTGCGGTCAACGGAACATGGCGATAGCCATGCACACCGACATCGATGCCAAACGACGCCAGTTTCGGTAACTCATCAGGACGCAGCATCATACGGGAATGGCACGGGCGCGATGGCAGCGTTGCCAGGATTGGCGCGCGATCGTCGGGTTCCATCTTGGCCAGCCGCGTCACCACTTCAAGCGGATGCATTCCGGCAGCTGCGGTGTCCTTGCCGGCAACCAGCTTGCGAACGGTGTCATTCTCCAGCCAGCCGGTCAGCAATCCTGAGCGATCCGCCGCGAAGACTTGCTCATGCCACCATGCCATCGAGTTGTTCAGCACTGCCTCTGCCGCGACGAAGATGATCGCTGGCATCGAATGAGCCTGCAGCAGCGGTGCCGCATACCGGAGATTGTCAGCCCACCCATCGTCAAAGGTGATCAGCATCGCGTGCTCAGGCAGAGGTTTGGCACCGGCGCACGCTTGCATGACCTGGTGTATGTCGACCACCGTGTAATGGTCCTGCACGAAATCCAGGAACTGATCGAAAAGCGGTGCAGAGACCGTGTAGGTCGGGTCGTCGTGCGGAAAATCCGGATCCGCAGGATCCACGACGCGATGGAGCATGATGGCGGTAAGCGCCTGCCGTACACCATGACGAACGAGCGACAATACGCCGCTGCGATAGGCTGCTTTGCGTAGTAACGGCCGGAACGATGTCATGCCGTGTAGTTCCCGGACAAGCCGTGCTCGCCGCCGCCCATCAGTGGGGAGATGAGGCGCTTCAATGTCCGCACCGGGCGCGACGCGGTCAGCAGATACCATAGGTTCGAGCCAATGCTGTGCCCGTGCGAGATCCCCTGTAGGATCAACGCCGCACCGCGGCCAAACGATCCCGCTGCATACAGGTTGCGTCCGATCGAGGTGTATCGCTCTCCCCAGATTTCCCTGATCTCCCGGCGGGATAACCGATGCCGCTGCGCGTCCACATGACGCCCGATCATGGGAAGCATGTAGCGGTCGATCTTGTCGGCATAGACCTTGGTGAGGCTGCCTGCGGTGTCGTAGGCGATAGTAAGTATCTCCGGTACAAATATCACGCTGCCGACCAACGCCAATCGTATCCACATATCCTGATCGGCGCCCACCGCCAGGGTGGTATCGAATGGACCAGCCTGATGCAGCGCTCTGGCGCGCGCCAAAACACAGGGCTTTGCAATCAACGTCCTTGCCAACAGCAGGCGCCAGACCTCATCGGGTGCGACAGGGAGTATGCCAACGACATCGTCACGCGATGCCTTCCCAGCACGTTTGATGAAGCGGCACCCGCAAACCACAATCGAGCAGGCAGGCCTTTGCTGCATTTCCGTCACCTGCCTCGCCAGCTTCCCTGGCAACCACGCGTCATCCGCATCCAGGAAGGCGATCAACTCACCCCTCGCCGCAACGATCCCCGCATTCATCGCACCGCTTTCGCCGAGGTTCTGCGGCAAACGAAGCAAGGTGACACGTTTCCCGTATTGACTGACAACAACCTCGGCTGTCGCGTCCGTACTCGCGTCATCGATAATGATGATTTCATAATCTGCGAATGTCTGAGCCAGCGCCGAGTCCACGGCACGAGTTATCGTCTCGGCCGCATTGAACGCCGGTATCACCACCGTCACCAAAGGTGTGGGCACACTCATTCCGGCCGCTAGTTCTGCTTCGCCTTGGCAGTCGAGCGACGCGCGATCCGCCACTCAAGAGACTGCCAGGCGCGAGCCAGCAATGAGCGCGCGTTGCCCGCGGTCCAGACGGCACGGCCCATCTGCAGGTTTTCGGTGGAGAATTGCCGCTTGTACTGTGCGTCGCCCGCGCCGTAATCGATCAGGCGGGTCCCACTCTCTTGGGCGCGCTGGATCATTCGCCACAGCAACAGCCGCCCCGGAGAAACACCCTGCGCCGCAGGGTCATAGACGGGGAACCACCAACTGAGCACGCCGTTGTGCTGTAGCCCCAGATGTGCCGCCAACATTGCGTCGCCGGCGTGCAAGGCAGCCAGTACCAGTTCACAGTCTGCTGTTGGCGAGTTCCGCAAAGCGTCGATGATTTGCAACGTGGTCGGCTCTGCGAATGCATCGGCGACCTGTGTCCGCTGATATTGCTGACGCTTCAAGGCAACGAGACCCGCGATGGCGTCTGGCGTTACCGGTCGCTCGTCGCGCATCGACAGCGGCCCATAGTCCTTTTGCGTCTTTCGCAGGCGGCGTTCGGTGTCGCGGACAAAATCCTTGTTGCGTGCCAGCAAGCCGGCAAAATAGGCATCGGGGCCATCGCTGAGGTCAGTGACATAGCCGATATCCGTCCACTCGGCGTCCAGCCCGAACCGTCCCTGATCCGGCATCAAGTGACTGAGCGTCAGCGATGCCAGGCCACAAAGGCGCAGCAGGTTTGACGAGTTCGGTCCTGACGTCCGGCCAGGCAACCAGCCCAGCGTTGTCGGATAAATTACCACCGATCCGATCGGCCATGCGGATGGTCTGATGCCACCTGCTGCGGAACTGGAATGGCAGAAAACCCCGCACGGTCCCATTGGCATGTAGAACCGCGACGTAGGCACGGCCGATCGCCCGTTCGCAGGCCAATGCAAAAGCCGGAGTGAAGAAGGCACGCTGCAGATGAGGCGATGCCTCGAGGATATTGTGCCAGAGCTGGATCTCGCTGCGGCCAAGCGCGGAAGGCGGCAGGACCTCCGCGCGCATGCGTGTACCAGTCATCGGTGCAGATGTGGCCGATGACAGCGAAACAGCTGAACTCCCGGCCATGCTATATATACACTGGACCGCGGAGATAATTTCGGCGCTTCAGCGCTGGCAACGCGCGATCGAGGAACGGCGCCAACGCATGCATCGCCGCACCGGCAGGAACCAGTGCAAGACGCCAGAAGGCACCTGAATATCGCAGCTGGTAGTTCATTGCTTCCAGGTCGCGATAAAGCGACGCCTCGATGAGGAAGCACTGCACCGCGGTCAACTTCCGCCGCCAGGCGGCAACGGCGTCCGACAGGAGCGGTTGACGCAATTTCGTATGCAAACTCGCTTGTTCGCCCGATAGCTGGCCGACCTGCCCGTGCCATTGCAGCATGGCAGGCTCGAAATCCTCGCCGAGAAAGGCGCAGATCCGACGTATCGTCCCTTCCAGATCCACCACCATGTCTTCGTAGCGGACTTCCAGAATACGATCGGCGAAGGGCTCGTTGCGATATGACAGAGCGGCGCGCACCGCTTGCGTCCATTCGAATTCTTCCCCTTGGTAGGCATGACCCCAGCCCACCTCGGCATAAGACACGGCGACGTCATGACCGTCGCGCACCAAATGGATGAATTTTGCGTCCGGGTAAATTTCCAGCAACTGCGGCACGTAGCGAATGTAGTCTGGGGTTTTGTCGCCAGGTCGCGCTTTGCCGGCCGCGCGTGCATGGCGTTGGTAGACCAGATTCAGCACGTCTCCCAATCGAGGAGACGGCAATGCCATCGCTTCGGCGCGGAACTCGGCGTCGGCGATTTCCATTTCCCTCCAGCGAGGGTGCGCCAGGATGCGATTGACCGCATCCGTTACCTGCTCGGGCGAGAGCCGGCCGCTCAGTGAGACATGGCCGACAAGGTGCCGGATGTAGTGAGTTTCCGGAGAGACGTTCAGCCGGGAGTGTCCGAGCATGACCGCACGCAGGAGCGTGGTGCCGGATCGGCCACAGCCGCAAATGAAGAATGGCGTCTCGCCATCCTCCTGGCGGTTGGCCGCCAAAGGCTCTTCGATAGGCTTGATGGGCGTTGCGATCGACATGATCCGTCGGGTCCGGCAATCCGTATAACTATACGGCGCAGGGTTACCGGGAAGTTGCCCGCCAGAAAAGCAAAAGCTTGTCTCACCCCCTGAGAATTACGCGCAACACTAGCTGAGCGCGGGGGCTGAAGCGTCTGCCTACGCGTTCTTTTTCACGCCGTAGAATTGTGGCCAGCCGTCCCGCACGTCCGTCAGGTAGTTATGGTAGGCCGTCGGCTGCACGTACATGCCCAGTGGCGCATAAGGCGGGCTCTGCCAGAACGCCGCCTGCATCTCGTCGCTGATCTTCTTCTGTCCCGCTACGTCCGGGGCATCGAACCAGGCAGCGCGCAGCTCCTCCATCTTCGGATCGGTCGGCCAGCCGAACCAGCTTCCGTTGGTCCCGCTGCTCTGGATTGGAATGGCTGGCGCCGGCGAGATGTTCCCGAAGCCGCCAAGGTAGGTGTAGAAAATGTTCCAGCCGCCCTTGTCGACCGGTTCCTTGCTGGCGCGCCGCGCTACCACGGTGCCCCACTCCAGCGACTGGAAGTCGGTGTTGAAGCCAATTTTCTTCAGCACATCGGAGGCGACCTGCGCCTCGGCCCAGATTGTCGGGATGGTGGAAGCCGCCAGGATGACGACTTTCTCTCCTTTGTAGCCAGCCGCCACCAAATCCTGCTTCAGCTTGTCATAGTTCTTCGGCCCACGGGTGTTCTCGACCCCGACGGTGCTGGCCATCGGGGTGCCGGGGACGAAAATACCGACGTCTGTCTTGATCAGGCTGGGATCCGCGCCGGCTACCGCCTCCATGATCTCCTTCTGATCGATAGCCGCCACCACCACGCGGCGGATCGCCGGGTTGTCGAATGGCGGAAACAGATGGTTGAAGCGCAGGCAGCCGATTTCGCCGGTGCGGTCCTTCACCGCCAGCGTCAGATCCTTGTCGCGCCGGAGCTGTGGTACGAGATCGATGGTCGGGTTTTCCCACCAGTCGATCTCCTTCTGCGTAAGCGCGGCGGCGGCTGTCGCCGGGTCGGGGATGAAGTTCCAGACCACGCGGTCGACATAGACGATTTTCGGGCCGGCGTTGAAACTCGGTTTGCCTTCCTTGCGCGGCACGTACTTGTCGTTCTTCACATAAACGACCCGCTGACCGGAAACGCGCTCGCTGGCGACATACTTGAACGGCCCGCTACCGACGGCCTCGGACACCTGCTGCATCGCGTCGGTCTTCGCCAGCCGCTCCGGCATGATCGCGCAATAGATCTGGCCAAGTGCGTTCGGCAGCAGCGCAAACGGTTTGTTCAGCCGGAAGCGGATCACCTTGTCGGACGGGGCGGACAGTTCATCAGTGCGCACCATCAACGCGCCACCGTACGGATCGCGCTTGGCAAAACGCTGGATCGTCGCGACGCAGTCGCGCGCCAACACCGGTGTGCCGTCGTGGAACGCCAGGCCGTCGCGCAGCGTCAGCTCCCACTGCTTGCCATCGTTGCTGATGACATGGCCGTCGACCATCTGCGGCTGGATGTTGAAGTCGGCGTCGTAGCCGTACAGCGTGTCATACACGGCGAGGGAAAAATTGCGGGTGATGTCGGCGGTGGTCCACACCGGATCGACCGATGCCAGATCGGCGTGCGGCGTGAAGTTGATGGTCTTGGCGTCCTGCGCATAGCCGATGCGCGGCGCGGCAAGAGCGGTGGCCCCAGCCACCGCGGACTTCAATACATCACGACGTTTCATGATCTTCGTCCCCCTGTCGGCGTTGGCGTTTTACGTCACGGTGGCATTACCAGCAATCTGTTGCATTGCCATCACCGGCGCGGCGGCGACGGACATGCGTTCTCCGTCGTGACCGACATCCGGCACATCGATGACGGTCCAGGCACACCGCGTGCCGAGTTGATCGGCAGCTGCGTGCCCGGCTTGCACGTAGTTATGCGCACGCTCGTGCCGTGTGGCGCCCTGACGCATCGAGCGCGGTCCCTTCGGAAAGTACCGCCCGGTCGTGTTGGTATCACGCGTGCCGGTCATCACCGTGATGGGGAACTCCACCAACGCGCGCAGTGCTGCATCGTCCAACTCGGCTTCGCCGAGGCCGAACGGCCAAGCCACCGCAAGGTCGGGCATCGCGTAGGTGCCCGCATTGGCACTGACCGCAACCGCAACCCGGTCGCGAAACCCAAACGACAGCATCCGGTGCACAAACTGCCCACCGGCAGAGTGGCCGAACAGCCCGTAGCGTTCGCGCTCTGTCACACCTTGTTCACGGAGCGCTACGAACAGCCGTTCGTCGATGCCATAGGTCCACTGCTCGCGTGGATTCGATGTGCCGTCCTCGGCGTGCAGATTGCCGAAGTGGTACCAAAGATATTCAGGGAACGACGCTTCGGTGAATTCGATCGCGATCGCCAAGACGCCCATGTCCTCGACGAGCGGCTGCCAATAATCGCGATAGTCCCGGCCATTACGGCCAACCCCGTGATGCACAAACACCACTGGCATTGCCGCACTCCAATTGCTTGGGCGTGCGCTGTGCAGCAGCAGCGGCTGCTCGGGGAATACCGGGTCCGTATACACGACCGTATGGGCGCCAGGCGTTTGCACCAGGCTCGCCAGATCGGTTGTTGACACTCTACAAGTACACCCCACGCTCCAGTATCTCGAGCGTGTACTCGCGATAGCTGATCCCCAATTCCTCGGCGCGCGCCAGCCGCCGCATGGCGATCTCGCGGCCCGGCGTTTTCCACGCACGCTTCGACGCGCGCTTCCAGCACCAATGGCGCCACGACTCGTTGGGATCGATCTCTGGGTCGAGCGGGGGACCTTGGTTGTCGCCGATCCCCCGGTTCATGCGCTCAGTACGCCCGTGCGACGGCGCGCTTCGCCATCACGCCCACCAGATGGGCGCGATACTCGGCGCTGGCGTGGATGTCACCGTTCAGGCCATCGGCCGGCGTGGCGATGCCGGCGATGGCGTCGGGCGAGAAGTTCTTGCTCAATGCTTGCTCCATAGCGGTGTGCCGGAACACCCCGCCCTGGCTCGCGCCGGTCACCGCGACGCGCACGCCGCCCGATGTCTTCGCGACATACACACCGACGATGGCATAGCGCGAAGCTGGATTGCGGAACTTCTCATAGGCACCCTTTTCCGGTGCCGGGAACTCGACCGACGTGATCAACTCGCCCTGTTCCAGCACCGTCGTGAACATGCCCTGGAAGAAGTCGTCGGCCTTGATCGATCGTTTGTCGGTCTTGATGGTCGCGCCCAGCGCAAGTGCGGCGGCGGGATAGTCAGCCGCCGGATCGTTGTTGGCCAGGCTGCCACCGATGGTGCCGCGATGGCGCACCGCCTCGTCACCGATGTGCGACGCCAGTTCCGCCAACGACGCGATCTTCGACTTTACCTCGGCGCTCTGGGCAACCGCGCCGTGCGTCGTCATGCCGCCGATGATGATGATGCTGCCGTTGCTCGACACCCCTGCCAGACCGAGCTTCGCCAGATCGACCAGCAGGTTCGGCTTGTTCAGCCGTTGCTTGAGCACCGGGATCAGCGTCATGCCGCCGGCGAGAGCCTTTGCATCGGCATCTGCCCCGAGCGCCTTCACCGCGTCCGCAAGGCTCGATGGCTTCTGATATGCGAAATCATACATCGTGCTGTTCCCTATTTCGCAGCCATGATGGACCAGAGCTTCTGCGGCGTCGCCGGCATCTCGATGTGCCGCACGTTGTACTGCTTCAGCGCATCGATGATCCCGTTGATGATCGCCGGTGGCGAGCCGATCGCGCCCACCTCGCCACAGCCCTTCACGCCGAGCGGATTGTGCGTGCAGAGCGTGACCTCGGTGCCCACCGAGATGTTCGGCAAGTCGTCGGCACGCGGCATTGTGTAGTCCATCATCGAGCCCGACAGTAACTGCCCGTCCTTGGCGTAAACCGCGTTTTCCAGCAGTGCCTGGCCGATGCCCTGTGCGACGCCGCCCTGCACCTGGCCTTCGACGATCATCGGGTTGATCACGCGGCCCACGTCATCGACCGCGACAAAGTTCACCACCTCGACCGTTCCCGTGTCCTTGTCGATCTCCACTTCCGCGACATGGCAACCGCCGGGGAAGGTGAAGTTCTTCGGATCGTAGAACGACGTCTCATCCAGACCAGGTTCCAATTCGTCGATCGGATAGTTGTGCGGCACGTAGGCGGCCAGCGAGATGTCGGTCAGCGTCTTGACCTTGTCAGTGCCGGCAACGGTGAACTTGTTGTCCTTGAACTCGATATCGTCGACCGACGCTTCCATCAGATGCGCGGCGATCTTCTTCCCCTTGGCGATGATCTTGTCCATCGCCTTCACCATGGCACTGCCGCCAACCGCAAGGCTACGGCTGCCATAGGTGCCCATGCCGAACGGAATCTTCGCGGTATCGCCATGCACGATCTCGACCTGATCCATCGGCACGCCAAGCTGCGCAGAGACAAGTTGCGCGAACGTCGTCTCGTGCCCCTGGCCGTGGCTGTGCGAACCCGTATAGACGGTAACGCTGCCGGTCGGATGCACCTTGATGTTGGCGCATTCGTACAGGCCCGCGCGCGCACCCAGCGATCCAACAACCGCCGAGGGCGCAATACCGCAAGCCTCGATGTAGGTGGAAATGCCGATACCGCGCAGCTTCCCCTTCGCGGCCGCTGTGCTGCGGCGTGCCTCAAAGCCGGCGTAGTCGGCCGCCTTCAGGCAGGCATCCAGTGTCGCCTGGTAGTTGCCGCTGTCGTACTGCAAAGCCACCGGCGTCTGGTACGGGAACGCATCCGCAGGAATGAAGTTCTTCCGACGGATTTCGACGCGATCCATGCCTGTGTCCTTCGCACAGGCATCGACCAGCCGTTCCAGCAGATAGGTCGCTTCAGGCCGGCCGGCACCGCGATAGGCGTCCACCGGGACTGTGTTGGTGAAGACCGCCTTCACCTCGCAGTAGATCACCGGCGTCTTGTAAACCCCCGCCAAAAGCGTCGCATAAAGATAGGTGGGGATGCAGGGCGCGAAGGTGGACAGATAGGCGCCCATGTTGGCCAGCGTGGAGATGCGCAGTGCGAGGAAGTTGCCATCCTTGTCCAGCGCCATTTCGGCTGCGCTGTCATGGTCGCGCCCATGCGCATCCGACATGAAGCTTTCGGTGCGCTCCGCCGTCCACTTCACCGGCTTCTTCACCTTGCCGGCTGCCCAGGTGACGATAGCTTCCTCAGCATAGTGATAGATCTTCGAGCCGAACCCACCGCCCACATCGGGCGCCACGACGCGCAGCTTGTTCTCTGGGATGTGCAGCACGAAGGCGCCCATCAGCAGGCGGATCACGTGCGGATTCTGGCTGGTGGTGAACAGCGTGTAGTCGCCGCTGTTCACATCGAAATCGCCGAGCGCGGCGCGCGGTTCCATCGCATTCGGGATCAGCCGGTTATTGGTGAGATCGAGCCGCACCATCTTCGCTGCACCGGCGAACGCCGCATCGACCACAGCCTTGTCGCCAATATGCCAGTCGTAGCAGATGTTGCCTGGCGCATCGTCGTGCACCATCGCGGCGCCCGATGCGATCGCATCGCGCAAGGTCGCGACTGCCGGCAGATCTGTGTAGTCGATGACGACTTGCTCGGCTGCGTCCTTCGCCGCCTGTCTGGTATCCGCGATCACCACAACGACAGGATCGCCGACGTGGCGCACCTTACCGACGGCAATCACCGGATGCGGCGGCTCCTTCATCGGCGAGCCGTCCTTGCTGTGGATCTGCCAGCCACACGGCAGGCCACCCACGCCATCCGCCGCCATATCGGCGCCGGTGAACACCGCCACCACGCCTGGCGCCTTGGCCGCCGCCGCGGTATCGATCCGATTAATCGTCGCATGTGGCCGATCGGCACGGCGTATATACGCGTGCAACTGGCCCGGGCGGTTGATGTCGTCGGTATAATTACCGCGACCGCTTAGAAAGCGCGCGTCCTCCTTGCGGCGGACAGGCGCTCCAATTCCCTCGAATGGCATCGGCTTCTCTCCCTGTCCCGTCTTATTCCGCCGCCGCAGCCTTGCCGTGCATCAACGGCCAGGCAGCGGCGATCGCCTTGACGATGTTGTGGTAACCGGTGCATCGGCAGAGATTGCCTTCCAGCCCGGCACGGATCTGCTTCTCAGTCAGGCCCTCGGGGTGAGAATTCACCAGGTCGATGGCGCTCATCACCATCCCCGGCGTGCAGAACCCGCATTGCAAGGCGTGATGCTCGCGGAACATCTCCTGCATCGGGTGCAGCGTGCCGTCGGCCGCCGCCAGACCTTCAATCGTGGTCACGGAGGTTCCGTCGGCTTGCAGCGCCAACATGGTGCATGACTTCGCCGACATGCCGTCGACATCCACGACGCAGGCGCCGCACTGGCTGGTATCGCACCCGACATGCGTTCCGGTCAGCCCCAGCTTTTCTCGCAGCAGTTCTACCAGCAGCGTGCGGCCTTCAACCTCGACCGTATGCTGCTTGCCGTTCACCGTCAGGGTCACCTGAGGCATCCACAATCCCTCCCTTGTCGCGTCGCGTGGGCCGGAGTGTGGTCACCCGGACGTGTGGTGGTCAAGCGGGTCGAGGGAGTGCCGGAACGATATCGGTTTGGGCGAAATCTGTGCCCTTGAAGAGCAGCGGAATGCCGTATTTCTCGGCCAATGCGTGGGCAGAGCAAGCGACCCCGGTAATCGCCACTAGAGCGCGAGACAGACCAATCACGCCACCATCGGCACCACCTGACCACCCGGCACATGGTCCAAATGGCAGGCCGACACGTGTCCCTCTCCCACCGGCCGCAGCATCGGCTCTTCCACCCGGCAGCGATCGAATACGAACGGACACCGCGTGTGGAACCGGCAGCCACTTGGCGGATTGATCGGACTGGGCACGTCGCCCTTCAGGATGATGCGCTGGCGCTTCGCCGTCGGATCCGGCACCGGCACCGCCGACAGCAGTGCACGCGTGTAGGGATGATGCGACTTTGCGAACAGCGTTCGCCGATCGGCCAGTTCGACGATCTTGCCCAGGTACATCACCGCCACGCGGTGCGTCAGATGCTCAACAATGGCGAGATCGTGGCTGATGAACAGCAGCGCCATGCCGAACTCGTTTTGCAGATCGACCAGCAGGTTGATGATCTGGGCTTTCACCGATACGTCCAGCGCAGACACTGCCTCATCGCAGATGATCAGTTCGGCGCCCGGAGCCAAGGCGCGCGCGATGCCGATACGCTGGCGTTGTCCGCCGGAGAATTCGTGCGGATACCGCCCGATCGCATCGCGCGGCAACTGCACCTTCGCCATCAACTGTTCGACCCGCTCGGTCAGCTCACGCCCGCCGCGCGCCAGACCAAAATTGACCAGCGGTTCGGCAAGGATGTCGCGCACCTTCATCCGCGGATTGAGCGAGGAAAACGGATCCTGGAATACCACCTGCACACGCTGACGGAGCGGCCGCAATCGCGACGCGGGTAGATTGTCGATGCGCTCGCCGGCCAGGTACACCTCGCCGTCGGTGATCGGATACAATCGCAGGATCGCCTTGCCGACGGTCGATTTGCCGCACCCTGACTCACCCACCAGCGACAGCGTTTCGCCACGGTTGATGGCAAACGACACGCCATCGACAGCATAGACTTTGGCGGTCTCCAGGCCCAGCACGCCGCCATGGATCGGAAAGTGCTTTTTCAGCCCGTTGACTTCGAGGAGAGGCCGCTCCGTCACGCCGCCATCCGTCGTTCGGCGTAGTGGCATGCCGCAAGATGACCGGGGGTCTTTTCCTCGATCCCTGGAGCGACCCGGGTGCAAAGCTCGGTCGCAATCGGGCAACGCCCGGCGAACGGACATCCCTCGATCCGCTGGCGCAGGCTCGGTACCAGTCCGGGGATCTCCGCCAGCTTGCCGCGCCCGCCATCGGTCAGCGATGAACCAAGCTTCGGCACGGAGCCAAGCAGCCCGCGCGTATAAGGATGCAGCGGACGGGCGAAGATCTCGTGCACCGTCCCCTCCTCGACCTTGCGGCCGGCGTACATCACCACGACGCGTTCGCACATTTCCGCCACGACACCCAGGTCGTGCGTGATCAGCATGATCGCAGAGCCAAGCCGATGCTTCAGGTCGCGCATCAGGTCCAGTATCTGCGCCTGTATGGTCACGTCGAGCGCCGTCGTCGGTTCGTCGGCGATCAGCAACTTCGGATTGCACGCCAGAGCCATGGCGATCATCACGCGCTGCCGCATACCGCCGGAAAGCTGGTGCGGATATTCGCGCACCCGCCGCTGCGGCGCCGGAATGCCGACAAGCACCAGCATATCGATCGCCTTCTTCTCGGCGTCACGCGCTGACAGGCCTTGATGCAGTTGCAGCGTCTCGCCGATCTGCCGCCCCACCGTCAGAACCGGGTTCAGGCTGGTCATCGGCTCCTGGAAGATCATCGAGATCGCGTTGCCGCGGATATCGCGCATCTCGGGCTCGGATAATTCCAGAAGGTCGCGGCCCTGGAAGCGGATCGCACCGGCGATCTTGCCCGGCGGCTCCTGGATCAGCCGCAGGATCGACATCGCGGTCACCGACTTGCCGCAGCCTGATTCGCCGACGATGCCAAGCGTCTCGCCGGCATCGATATGGAATGAGACACCTTCGACCGCACGAACGACGCCATCGAGCGTGGCGAAATGCGTCTGCAGGCTATCGACCTCCAACAGCGCCATACTCAGATCCGCTTGGCCAGCCGCGGATCAAGCGCGTCGCGCAACCCGTCGCCGAGCAGGTTCACTGACAGCACGGTGAGACAGAGGAATATCGCCGGAAAGAAGACGATATAGGGCTTGATCTGCCAGAGCGCCCTGCCCTCCGCCATGATGTTGCCCCAGCTAGGAATGATCGGTGGCGTGCCGGCACCGATGAATGACAGCGCCGCCTCGGTGATCATCGCCGAGGCACAGATGAATGTAGCGTTCACCATCAGCGGCGCCAGCGTGTTCGGCAGGATGTGCTTGACGATGATCATCGGCACACGCGTGCCGGACGCGACAGCCGCCTCGACAAACGGTTGCTCGCGCAGGCTCAGCACTACCCCGCGGATCAGCCGCGAGACGCGCGGGAACTCACCGATGGTGATGGCAATGACGACGTTCTGGACCGACGCCCCCCACAGCGCCATCAACGCGATTGCCAACAGGATCGACGGGATCGACATCAGGCCGTCCATCACGCGCATCAGGACAGCATCGATCGGACGTACGAAGCCCGAGATCAGACCAACGAATGTGCCAATGGCTGACGCGGCAGCAGCCACGGCGAAGCCGACGATAAGGGAAATACGCGACCCGTAGATCACCCGCGAATACACGTCGCGGCCCAACATGTCCGTGCCGAACCAATGGTCGAGCGACGGTTCTCGAATGCGGCGTGCCGGTGCCAGGGCGGTCGGATCAACCGTACCGAGGTACGGGGCCAGGATCGCGATCAGCACCATCATCGCCAACAGCACACCGCCGAGCAGAATGGTCGGATGTCGCCGGGCGAAGGTCATCACCCTGCCGCGCTGCCTTATCGGCGGCAGAACGTCTGCCAGTTCAGGTGCGGACGCGTAGGCGGATTGCGTGGTCGCTGCCGAACTCATCAGTAACGGATCCTTGGATCAAACACGGTGTAGAGCAGGTCAACCAGCAGGTTCACCAGCACGTAGCTGAAGCTGAACAGCAGCACGACGCCCTGGATCACCGGATAGTCCCGTCGCAGGATCGCATCGAGCGTCAGCCGGCCCAGCCCCGGGATCGCGAACACGCTCTCGGTCAGCACCGCGCCGCCGATAAGCAGCGCCACGCCATTGCCGATGACTGTGACGATGGGCACCGCCGCGTTTTTCAGCGCGTGCACGAAAAGCACGGCGCGCTGACCAACGCCTTTGGCCCGCGCCGTGCGAACATAGTCCTGGCTGAGCACGTCAAGCATCGTGGCACGGGTAATGCGCGCCAGCAGCGTGATGAACACCAGGCCAAGGGCGAATGTCGGCAGGATCAGATTGCGCAGGAATGGCCAGATGCCGTCGCTCAGCGAATGGAACCCCTGCACCGGCAGCCAATCGAGCTGCAACGCGAATACATACGCCAGCACATAGCCGAGCACGAACACCGGCGTGGAAAAGCCGAACACCGCCAAAACCATCACTGCGCGGTCGATCCACGAGCCGTGCCGCCACGCAGCCACCACGCCAAGCGGGATCGCCACACACACGGCAAACACGATCGACAACAGCATCAGCGACAGCGTCGGCTCGATGCGCTGAGCGATCATATGGCTGACCGGCAGGTTGGTGAAAATCGAGGTGCCGAGGTCGCCGTGTATCACTTGCCAGAGCCATTCGCCGAAGCGCACCAGGAATGGCCGATCGAGGCCGAGTGACTCGCGGATCCGCTCGACATCGGCGGGCGTGGCCTGGTCGCCGGCGATGATCGCGGCGGGGTCGCCTGGAGCGATGTACAGCAGGCTGAACACAAAGAACGCCACGATCAGCATGACGGGAATGGTCGCGAGAACTCGCCGCGTGGCGTAGGCAAGCATTCGTTCGGCTCTCCAGCCCCGTTATCAGATTATGCCGAGTATCCGCCGGTCCCAGCCCCGGCAACGGTAGCCTGCCTCAGCCCCGTGGGAAACGCCAGCGGGTTGTGCAATGCGATAAACCTGCATCGCATTTGAGCGAGACTGGGCCAACTCCGTGTTCCCGTCGGCCGGCGTTTCCTCTAACTGAGGCCGATGCATTCTTTGCTGCTGCATCTCGCCATGCGGCTCCCGCCGCCAGCCCGTCAGTTTGCAACGCCGGCCCGCATCGCCGCGCTGGTGCAATTCCTGATGTTCGGGGTCGTTGGGCTCGTTGGCCTGGTCGTGGATACCGGCATCGTCTACGGGCTGCGCTACCAGCTCGGACTATACGGCGCCGGTGCCGTCTCCTACTGCGCTGCCGCAACGGTCACCTGGCTGCTGAACCGGCTCTGGACATTCAGGGGCCGTGGCAGCGGCCCGATACACGCCCAATGGGCACGGTTCCTGCTGGTCAATCTCGGTGGCTTCGTGCTCAACCGTGGCACCTACGCGGCGCTGGTAACGTTTGTCCCGCTCTGCGCCGATCAGCCGGTGTTCGCCACTGCCGCTGGCGCGGTGGCCGGCATGTTCCTGAACTTCAAGCTGTCCCGCACGATGGTATTCCGCTGATCCCAGCGAACACGGCTTCCCCGGCGCACTGGCATTAACCGGACGGTCAGCTATTCGCGCGATAACTCTCAACCGACGGTAGTTCTTGCGGGAAAAGCACAACCCGTCCCGCCGAGTTCCGGGTCGGTCCCATGTTTCAGCCCTCCAATGCCCTCGGCGAGATCTCGGATCTAGCAAGCGTCCCGATCTCCTATTCCTACCCAGTGCGTGCTCGCCTTGGCTGCAACGGTCCGGCCAAGCGGCTGTTCGATATTGTCGTTGCGAGCCTGCTGCTCGCTTTGGCGAGCATTCCAATGCTGATTATTGCGGTGCTGATCCGCTGCGATAGCCCCGGCGGCGCACTGTTCCGGCAACGCCGGATCGGTTTCAACAATGCGAGCTTCACCGCATTGAAGTTTCGTACAATGCGGGACGAGAGCTCACCCGCCTGTCATCTTTCCCAGGCCTGCCGGCACGATCCCCGGCTGACGCGCATCGGAGCCTGGCTGCGACACTGGTCGCTGGACGAGCTACCGCAACTCATCAACGTGCTGCGCGGCGATATGTCGCTGGTCGGGCCGAGGCCACATGCACCCGGCACGCGCGCCGGCGGAAAGCCATTCGAGTTGGTCACGCCGCGCTATCCGATCCGCCATTGTGTCCGGCCGGGGATGACTGGTCTCGCGCAGATCCGTGGCTTGCGTGGAGAGACCAAGACCGAGGACAAGCTGCTGCGCCGCGTCGACGCAGACCTGGAATACATCGAGCATTGGTCGCTGAGGCTCGACATTGTCATCCTGGCCCGGACCTTCGGCGCTGTCTTGGGCGCGTGCAATGCATATTGAGCAGGGAGACCGATGCGATCATGCGATCATGTCGCGGTCCCCGCCCCGGCTTCAGCCGGAAAGACTGAGCCAACCATTTGGCGGCTGCCGCATTGCCGTGCTGATCCCTTGCTATAACGAGGAGCTTGCGGTCGCGCAGGTGATTGCCGGATTCCAACGCAGTCTGCCCGGTGCCGTAATATACGTCTACGACAACAATTCCACTGATCGCACCCGGCACATCTCGCTGCAGGCCGGAGCGAAGGTGCGCTTCGAAAGCCTGCAAGGCAAAGGCTACGTCGTAAGAAGGATGTTCGCCGACGTGGAGGCGGACGTCTACGTACTGGTGGACGGCGACGACACTTATGATCCTGACGCAGCGCCTGCGATGGTGCGCGATCTGATTGAGCATCAGCTCGACATGGTCACTGCCAGTAGGGTGCCGATCAACATGCAGGCGTATCGGCGCGGTCACCGCCTCGGCAATCGCATGCTGAGTTTCCTGGTCCATCGCGTGTTCAGCAATCGCGTAAGCGACGTGCTGTCCGGCTACCGGGTGTTCAGCCGCCGCTTCGTCAAATCCTTCCCTGCTCTCGCAGCGGGATTTGAGATTGAGACGGAATTCACCATTCACGCGCTTGAACTGGAAATGCCGATTGCAGAAATCGATTCCGAGTATCGCTCCCGGGCCGCCGGCTCGCAGTCAAAGCTGCACACACTGGCCGATGGTTGGCGCATCCTGCATGCGATCATGGTGCTGGCGAAGCAGCAGAGGCCGTTGCAATCGTTTGGATTGACCGCGGCTGTGCTGATGCTGATCGGTCTCGGCCTCGGCGCGTCAGTGGTGCTCGAGTTTCTGCGCACCGGCCTGGTGGCCCGGCTGCCAACAGCACTCCTAACGACCGCACTGGTATTGGCGGCAGCTCTGTCGTTCGTCTGTGGGCTTGTGCTGGATCAGGTCTCGCGCGGCAGAAAGGAGCTGAAGCGACTGGCGTACCTGCTGCAACCCTCGCTGCCGCCCCCAGGGTAACTTGGGATGCGGAGCACTGCCACGTCATCGCTTTCGCCGCCCACTTCCGACGCGATGACGGAGTACGACGCAGATGTGGTGATCCTTGCATTGGATCGCGTCGAAGAGACGCTGGCGGCGATACGTTCGGCGCTGCAGCAGACAGGTTTATCGCGCCGCGTCATCGTGGTGGATCAGGGTTCCCAGCCGGAAAGCCTCGCGCGGCTGGCAGCGGAGATCGCGCGGCATGACGACGCAATCTTAGTCGCGCTGCATGGCAATCATGGTGTGGCGGGCGGCCGGAATATCGGCTCGGCACAGGGCCATGGCCGGATCATCTTCGGCCTCGACAATGATGCGGAGTTTGCCGATTCCACGACCCTGGCACGCGCTGTCGCCGCGCTGGATGCCGAACCGGCGCTTGCGGCTGTCGGTTGCCGCATAGTCATGCATGCAAATGACACCGATGACCTGTCATCGTGGGGCTATCCGAGCGGTCTGCTGCCGCATGCCGGCGATTCTTTTGACGCGGTGACATTTGTAGGCGCGGGACACGCCATTCGCCGTTCCGCCTGGGACGCCTGTGGCGGATACGATGACGCGCTGTTCTTCTGCTGGGAAGAATTTGATTTCTGCCTGCGCGCAATCCAGCAAGGCTGGCGTGTCCGCTATTGCGGCGACCTCGTCGTCCGCCACAAGGTCAGCCCAGAGCGCCGCTTTGAGTGGAGCGGCAGTCGCTGGTATCATTTCGTACGCAACCGACTGTATATCGGCCGGAAATGGAGCAACGGCTGGCTCCCGTTGTTGCCACGCCTTCTGTTCTATCTGCTGAAGGGTGGATGCAGGCATCAATTCGTCCAGACATTGCTGGCTTTTGCCGCGGCGATCCAGATGTCCGCGAGCACCGTGCCGCAGCACCTTTCGCCGCATACACAGACCTATCTGCGCATCAATGACATCGCCTATCGTGAGTGCGCTCGGCGCCACATATGGCGGCTGTTACCGCGCCAATCGCTCGTGTAGCAGCAACGGAAAGATTGGCGGGCTGTCAATCAGATAGCGGCGCGCCTTGCGCGGATCGATCACCAGCCGATGCAGCCATTCGAGATGGGCTCGCTGCATCCAGACCGGCGCGCGAGGTTGCGCTCCGGCGATGAATTCCAGGCCTGCACCGATGCACAGCCCCACACCGACAGACTGTCCCGTAGCGCTGATTGCCGCCGCCAGGATTTCCTGCCGTGGCGAACCGACTGCCAAAAAAACAAAGCGCGCCGGATGATCCAACACGAATTGCACGGCAGCGCGCAGTGCCGCTGGGTCGTGCTCAAAGCCAAATGGAGGATTGTAATGTGCCGGCGCGGCGATGCCGCACCGCGCCACCAAGCGGGGCAGCCATCTTGGCGCGAGGCCGACGATGGTGACGGGTTCGCCGGGCGCGAGGCGCCTGATCAACGATGCCGTCAGATCGCTGCCGGGTGCGACGTGAGGCGCCGGCAAGCCGAGCAGCCGAGCCGCCAAGGCAACGACACGCGAGTCCAGCAGCCGCAACATGGCGCCACGATACAGCGGCAACAGCGCCGGGCGCCGATTCAGCCGAACCAGGTGATCAGCGTTCGGCGTCGTCACATAAGCGAATGGCGCTGACGCCGGACGCTTTAGCAGCAACTCCGTCGCCGCTTCGACATCCAGATCGGCAAAATCCAGGCCCAGCAACTGCACATCCGCAGTGTGGGCCTATGCAGTTAACGAATCGCCTACGCCGCCAGCGCCTTTGCCAGCACCTCACCGGCACGGCGCGATTGCGCCGCGTCGACATTCAAATGCGTCACCGCCCGCACGGTTCGCGCGGCAAAAGCCGAGACCAGCACACCGTGTTCCTGTGCGCGTTGCACCACGGTCGCCGCATCGGGCAACGGTTCCGGCACCCGGAAGATCACGATATTTGTCTGCACCGTCGCCAGATCCATCTCGGCGCGCGTGCCCGCAACGTATTCGGCCATTACGCGGGCATTCGCGTGATCCTCGGCCAGCCGCTCGATGTTGTGGTCCAGCGCATACAATCCAGCCGCGGCCAGTATCCCGGACTGCCGCATGGCACCGCCGAACATCCTGCGCGCTCGCACCGCGCGCACCATGTCGGCCGCGCTGCCGGCGATCACACTGCCGACCGGACAGCCCAGCCCCTTCGAGAGCGCCACCGATACCACGTCAAACGGTGCGGCCAGCTCCGCCAGCGACGTACCGCTCGCGACCGACGTATTGAACAAGCGAGCACCATCGAGATAGGTCGCGACGCCAAGCTCCCGCGCCGCGGCGCATATCGCTACCGCCTCGGACTGCGGAAACACCACGCCGCCACCGCGGTTATGCGTGTTCTCCACCGTGACCAGCGTCGTCGGCGGGAAGATGATATGGCCGCGCGGCTTGCACGCGGCACGAAACTCCGCGGCAGTGAACAGCCCGCCGCGACCCACTACGCTGAACTGCACACCGGCATTTGCCGCCGCCGCTCCGGACTCGTGCCAGACGACGTGCGCTTCGTCGCCCACCACCACATCGTCGCCTGGCCGGGTGAGCAGTTTGAGGCCGACCTGGTTGGCCATCGTGCCGCTGGGCAGGAATATCGCCGCTTCCTTGCCCAGCAGCGCCGCGATGCGCTCCTGCAACGCGCGGACCGTCGGATCCTCGCCATATTGGTCGTCGCCCACGGGTGCGCTTGCCATCGCCGCACGCATCGGCTGCGACGGCAGTGTCACCGTGTCCGAACGCAGATCGACCCGTTCCATTGGCTGCTCTCCCCCGGTGGAAGGAAGAGCCTACACGGTTACCTGCATCTCGCCGAGATACGCTTCGCGGATCAGCGGATTCTGCCGCAATTCAGCGGCAGCGCCGGACAGCACCACCTGCCCGGTCTGCAACACGTAAGCGCGGTGCGCGATCTGCAGTGCCATATTCGCGTTCTGCTCCACCATGAAGATGGTGGTGCCCTGGCGGTTGATCTCCTGGATGATGTCGAACACCTGCTCGACGAATATCGGCGCCAGTCCCATCGACGGTTCGTCCATGCACAGCAGCTTTGGCCGCGCCATCAACGCACGCCCCATGGCCACCATCTGCTGCTCGCCCCCTGACAGCGTGCCGGCGATCTGGGTGGCGCGTTCCTTGACCCGCGGGAACAGCGTATACACACGCTCCAGATCCTGGTCGAATTCAGGACCACGCTTGCGCAGATACGCGCCCATCTCCAGGTTCTCGAACACCGTCATACGCGGGAACAGCCGACGCGCCTCCAACACCGGCGCGATGCCGCGGCGCACGCGTTCCGCGGTCTCCATCCGCTCGATCGCCTGGCCCTGATAGATCACCGAGCCACGCGTCGGACGCACCACGCCCATGATGGTCTTCATGGTGGTCGATTTGCCGGAAGCGTTGCCACCCAGCAGCGAGACGATTTCGCCTTCACCGATCGAGTAGTTCACCTGCTTCAGCACGTGCAGGTCGCCGTAGTAGGTATCGATGTTCTTGAATTCCAACAGGACAGCCATCACCGCCTCCCAGCGGGCCGCAAAGCGTCACGCAACATTGGCCGATACTCCTGCCAGCGAGGCCTGTGCATTGCGGCCGAGATAGGCGCGCAGCACTTCCTCGTCGCGCCGTACTTCGTCCGGTTTGCCTTGCGCGATGACCTCGCCATGGTCGAGCACATAGACGGTGTCTGCCAGCGTGGTGACCACGTCCAGCTTGTGTTCGATCAGCAGCACGGTCAGGCCGAGCGTGTTCAGGCTCTTGATCTGTTCGGCAAGCTCCAGCGTCTCCGCCGGATTCATGCCCGCCGTCGGTTCATCCAGCAGCAGGATGCGTGGCCGCGACGCGAGTGCCCGCGCGATCTCGATACGGCGGCGGTTGGCATAGGACAGCCCGGCCACCATCTGGCCCACGCGCGGCACCAGTCGATTGCCGAAGATCGAGAAGATCTCCATTGCCCATTCCCGAGCCTGCGCTTCCTCCGCCTTGGTGCCTGGCGGGCGCAGGATCGCCGTCAGCGTGCCGGTCTTCAGCCGCGCGTGCTGCCCGATCAGTGCGTTCTCCATCACCGTCAGGTTGGCGAACAACCGCAGGTTCTGGAACGTGCGCGCGACGCCTTTCTCCAGGATCTGGTAGTCCGGCAGACCCATCAGCTCTTCGCCGTGGAAGCGGATCGAGCCTTCCTCCGCCTCGACCAAGCCGGTGATAACATTGAACAGCGTCGACTTGCCCGAGCCATTCGGTCCGATCACCGCTACCACACCGCCCGTCGGAACCTGAAGATTCACCTTGTTGAGCGCGGTGAGGCCGCCGAACTTCACCGTCACACCCTTGATATCGAGCGCCACCGCGCCGGAGCGGACGTCGCCACCCAGTCCGTGCAGCTTGAGGTCGGTAAAGCCGCCTCGCCTGATTTCGGCGTTCTGCTGGTCGAAGGTCAGTGCCGCCTGCGGCCGGGTCGCCGGGATCAGGCCTTGGCGCCGGAACAGCATCATCGCCACCAGGATGATGCCGAAGATCAGTTCGATCGACGGCACGAGATCTATGTGCTGGAACCAGCTGCTGTCGATCATCCGGCCGAATGCGTGCAGCCACTCCGTCAGGTCCTGCAACCACCACGATTGCAGCAACTGCAGGATGGCCGCGCCCAGCACGACGCCCCACACGCTGCCCGTGCCACCGAACACAATCATCACCAGAATCATCACCGAAACCGGAAAGCCGAACATCTCCGGCGTCGCCGTCTGCAGCTTGGCGACATAGAACACACCGGTCATGCCGGCGAACGCGGCACCAATGGCGAAAGCGAGCAGTTTGAACTTGGTCCGGTTCACGCCCATCGCGCCGGCCGCGATCTCGTCTTCACGGATTGCCATCCAGGCGCGGCCAATGCGCGAATCCCGCAATCGGATGCTGATGAATATCAGCATGGCCACCAGCGCGATCGCCACATAGTAGTACGGCGTGGCATCGACGCCGAAACTCCAGCCGAACAGATGCGGTGCGGCCACGCCGTTCAATCCGGCGGCGCCGTTCGTCAGGCTCGCCCAGTTGCGCACCACGATCGGCACGATCTCGCCGAAGCCCAGTGTCACGATGGCCAGGTAGTCGCCTCGCAGCCGCAGCGTCGGTGCGCCGAACATCACGCCGAAGAATGCCGAGATGGCGGCGGCCAGTGGCAGCGCCAGCCAGAACGACAAGGTGAAATGGACGACGTCGCCGCCTGATTCGCCCGCCATCTTGGCGACGAGCCCAACAGCCTGGAACGGCTCCCAGAACGTGCTCCACTCCGGCTGCAACTGGAACGCCGTCAGAACACCGTAGGTATAGGCGCCAATTGCGAAGAATGCGGCATAGCCAAGGTCCAGAAGTCCGGCAAAGCCGACAACGATGTTCAATCCCAACGCCAGCGTTGCATAGGCCGCTGCGTTGGCCATGCTGTCGATGTCGGCGTCGTTATTGTGGTAGATTGGGAAACCGACTGCCAGGATGATCAGGATCGCCATGCCGATCTGACGCCGCAAGGCGACAGGGATGCGGGCGAACGGTCGCGTCAGCACAGAGGCAGCGGCGGAAGCGGCTTGGTTCATTCGCGTCGCTCCCTTACGACTTATTGGGCGCCACGCGCCCGAACAGACCGGTTGGCATGAATACCAGCACCAGCACCAGGATCGAGAAGATGATCACGTCGGTCCATGCCGTGGCGATGAACTGGCCGCCCATCGCCTCGATGAGCCCGATCAGCACGCCGCCGACCATGGCCCCGGGAACGTTGCCGATACCGCCCAGCACTGCGGCGGTGAACGCACGCAGCCCTGCTGTGAAACCGATGATGAAGCTGGTGAAGTTATAGTACAGGCCGAAGATCAGTCCGCCGGCACCGGCCAGCGCCGAGCCGAGGAAGAAGGCCATCACAATAACCTTGTCCACTTCCACGCCCATCATGCGGGCAGCTTCCGGATCCTGCGCCGTCGCGCGCATCGCCTTGCCGATACGGCTGCGCTGCACAAAGAAATACAGCCCGATCATGAGTACCAGCGCGATGATCCATATCAGCACGACGCGGAAATCAAAAATCGCGCCGCCGATATTCCAGCGTATCGCCGGCAATGGATTGGGGAAGTTCTTCGAATCAGCACCGATGGTGAGCAGGACCAAGTTGAACAGGATGTAGGAAACGCCGATGGTGGTGATCATCGCTGCGGGCCCCTTCACCTGGCGCAACGGCCGCAGAAATACGCGCTCGATCACCATGCCAATGCCGCCAGACGCCAGCATGGTGGCGACAAACGCCACCAGCAGGACACCAATAAGCGGCAGTCCCGTCAGCACCACGTCCTGTCCCGACAGCCCGAAGGACTGCAGCACGAACATAGCAATGAACGAGCCGACCATGAATACGTTGAAGTGCGCGAAGTTGATCAGCTCAAGGATGCCATAGACCAAGGTAAAGCCAAGAGCGAGCAAGGCGTACATCGCACCGAGGCTCAATCCGTTGATCGTCTGCTGCAACAGCAGATCGAATGTCGTCATGGTTGCGATGCGTCTCCGCTCATAGCGTTGATAAAGCGGCACGGCCTGTCGCGCAGCTTGCGCTCGATCAGCACGCGTCGCCCCCTGTTCGCTTTGTTGGGCCGGTTAGTATCGGCTGCCGGGCCGGAAGGCAAACGGTGCGCCTGAGCAGCCTGGGGTCCGGAATGGCCACGCTTCCGGACCCCGCCTTCTCGGGTTAGGACTGCGGCGCCACCTGCAGATACTTGTACTGCGAAGACAGGTCGGTGAGCGACTTGGTGGTGTCCTTCTTGATCTGGAACACGCTGACCGTGCGATCGGCCAGGTCGCCATTCGCGTCAAACGACACGGTGCCCTGGATCGTCGGGACCTTCGCGGACTGGATGTAGTCGCGGACGTTCGCGCGCGTCACCGGCTTGCCCTCGGCGACAAGGCGCTTGACTGCATCGATAATGACCAGCGCGGCGTCGTAGGCGGTGATTGTGTAGTCATCCGGCGAATCGTTGTACTTGCCACGGAACGCGGCGACGAACTGCTGCGCCTTGTTGTCCTCGGTCAGATGCGGCGCGGCGATCGACGTGTACCAGCCTTCCACGGCCGGGAAGCCCGCACCGCTCAGCAGGTCTGAGCTGACCATGCCGTCCGGCCCTGCCTTAATCGTCTTCGGCAGGATGTCGTACGACTGCTTCGCCAGCTTGACGCCCGCCTGGGTGACGCCGCCGTAGTAGATCGCATCCGGATTCAACGCCTTGATTTTGGTCAGGATGGCCGTGTAGTCGGCCGACTTCGGGTCCAGCCGATCGCGGCCCAGCACCTTCACGCCCTTGGCCTCCGCCTGCTTCTGGAACGAATCCGCCACGCCGACGCCGAACGCGCCGCTGTCGTCCAGCACGAATACCGACTTGATGTTGAGCTTTTCGGCCAGGAAGTTGGCCATGTTCGGCCCCTGATAGGCGTCCGTCGTCACGGTGCGGAAGTAGATCGGCTTACCTGCCGGGCGATACTGCTCGGCGAACTTCGGATCAGAGATGTCCGGGTTGGTCGAGGATGGCGTGATTGTCGCCAATCCACCCTGGCTCAGGATCGGGGTCATCGCCTTACCGGCGCCGCTCATTTGCGGGCCGATCGCCGCGAGCACGTCCTTGTCGGCCACCATTTTGCGCGCGTTGGTCGCCGCCTGGGCCGGATCATACTGCCCAGCCGTCGCCGTGCCGTCGTCGGTGACCAGTAGTTCGAACTTATGGCCCGGGATGGCATTCCCTTCATTGGCGCCGTCAAACGCCATGGCGATGCCGTTCTTGACGCGCGACGCGCCCTGCGAGTCCGCGCCGGTCAGCGACAGATCGATACCGATTTTGACGACTTTATCCGCCGCCTGTACCGAAACACCGCCGGTGGCGACGGCCACCGCGCTGGTGATGAAGATTTGAGCAGTCTGCCTACGTGTGAGCATGTGCGTTCCCCGTTGTTGCCGGCGTACTATGCAATTTGCACGCCACGACCGATTGTTTTGCCCTCAGATACTCGGAAGGCCGGGGGGATGCCCCGGCCTTCCGTCTCTTAGCTCTGCGGTGCCACACCGATGTACTTGAACTGATGCACCATGTCATCAGCGGCGTAGTTCGCATCCTTGGTGATCTGAAAAATGCTGATCGTGCGGTCCTTCAGATCGCCGTTGTCGTCGAACGAGACCGGGCCCTGCATGGTCTTTACGTTCGAAGTCTGGAGGTAGTCGCGCACTGAGTCCCGATTGATCGGCTTCTTATCGTCCACCAGGCGCTTGATTGCATCGGCGATCACCAGTCCCGCGTCATAAGCGGTGATCGAGTAATCGTCTGGAGTCATGTTGAACTTTGAGCTGTATGCCTTCATCCAGGCATCGGCCACCTTGTCGCCGGTGACGTGCGGCGAAGCGATGGTCGCGTACCAGCCCGCGGCCGCCGGGAAACCGACTGCCGACAGCATCTCGGTCGAGTACATCCCGTCGCCGCCGCCCTTTATCATCTTTGGCACGATGTCGTACGACTGCTTGGCCAGCTTCACGCCGGCCTGACCGACACCGCCATAGTATAGGGCGTCTGGGTTCAATGCCTTGATTTTGGTCAGGATCGTTGTGTAGTCGGCCGACTTCGGATCAAGACGATCGCGACCGAGCACCTTTATGCCCTTTTCCTCGGCACGCTTCTGGAATGAATCCGCGATGCCAACGCCATATGCACCGGAATCGTCCAGAATATATGCCGTCTTCACCTTCAATACCTCGGCGAAATAGTTCGCCAGGTTGGGTCCCTGGAAGGCATCCGTCGTGACGGTGCGGAAATAGATCGCCTTGCCGGCCGGCTTGTACTGTGCGGCAAACTTTGGGGCAGTAATGTCGGGGTTAGTCGAGCTCGGCGTGATCGTTGCCAGGTTGCCCTGGCTCAGGATCGGCGCCATCGCCTTGCCCGCGCCGCTCATCATCGGCCCGATCGCCGCCACGACCTCCTTGTCAGACACCATCTTGCGGGCGTTGGTCGCGGCCTGCGCGGGATCATACTGCCCGGCCGTCGCCGTGCCGTCGTCATAGACGACAACCTCGATTTTGTTGCCGCCTAATTCGTTCTTCGCGTTGACCTCGTCGAACGCCATCAACGCGCCGTTCTTGATGCGCGCTGCGGATTCCGCATCGGCGCCAGTCAACGAAAGATCCAGCCCGACCTTGATGGTCTGCGCCGCATGGGCGGAACCGACACCAAGTGCGGCGGCCGCGGCAGTCGTTACCATGAGCTGGCTGGCAGCCCGGCGTGTCAACATAAGTCTTCTCCCTCACACGTTCAGGCCAGACCAAGGCGACACTTAGTCGCCCCCTGGCCACAGAGTCACGCAGTTTTAATTTGCCTCCGCCTCGCTCGCCAGAGGGGTTGCGCAGTCTTTTTCTAACGCCGGAAGCGCAGGTCGAGGCCGCGTTCGCGCCAGGATGCCTCGATCACGTCGAGGTCGATGAAACCCGCAGGATTGGCGCGCGATGGTTGCGCCGAAAGACCGGGTGCACGCTCCCGCAGCCAGATGCCCAAGAGCCGGCGCAACTCCGGCAATGGCGCAACGCTGTCGTCAACGCGCAGGTTGAGGTCCGGAAAATCCTCAGTCGTGGTCAGCACCATCGCAGCCGATTGCCTGCCGCGCCGATCCCCGCCCGCTGCCTCGCCAGCCTCCATCGCCAGCATCAGGCGCTCCGGCATGTCGAGATCCGCACGCGCCTGCCACGTGGCCAGCGTCGCCGCGATGGTCGGTTCACCCGATAGCATGTTACCGGCGACGCTGATGCCGGGTGCAGCGACGCCGCCGCACCATTCGACACAGTTCTGTCCGGTCCACGCCGCCGTGCGCCCGTGGCGATCGACCGCATGCACTTGCCGGAGGCCGCGTCCTGCATCTCCCGCCAGCGCGCCTTCGATCGCCGCGTCCGGCGGCAGACCGCGAGCCATTGCGTCGAGGATCGCAGGGCCGAGATAGCGGTTGGTGAATGATTGCGTCGATACGGCGCCCACGCCAGAACGGACGAATGGGCAGGAAGCCCCCACGGCGAATGCCTTGGTGGCCACCGCCACTGCGAACGCGCCGGTGGCCGGATCATGTGCGACGATGGACCAGGTCATACCGGCATTGAGTGGCAGCGGAACGCTGCCGGTCAATCCCAACCCCTTGCGGCTGGCCAGCTTCGGGGAAGCGTCGCCGCAAACATCCCGTATATTACATTGTAGTCACGTCGTCCCACAGCGCAAAGGCACGCTGAATGCACCGGCACTGGACCACGGCCAACCACTGCGGTTGGATGGCGTGGAACACGCGGGAATGGAGGAAACAACCAATGGCGGATGTGCGGATCGTGGCGAGCGGCTTCGGCTTTCCCGAAGGTCCGGTGGTGATGCCGGATGGCGCGGTGATCCTGACGGAGATTGCCGGACGCTGTGTGACGCGTATCGGTTCCGATGGCGCGCGTTCGACCGTCGGCAATGCCGGCGGCGGACCGAACGGCCTCGCCATTGGCCCGGACGGCGCGCTGTACGTGTGCAACAACGGCGGCGGTAAATATCCGAGCGGCCACTGGATGGCGATCGGTCCAGCTGACGACTACGCGGGCGGATCAATCCAACGGATCGATCCAAAGACCGGCGACACGCGCACGCTCTATACGCATTGCGCGGGACACAAGCTGTCTGCTCCGAACGATCTGGTGTTCGACACCGCCGGCGGCTTCTATTTCACCGATCTCGGCAAACGCTATGCGCGCACGCGCGACCACGGCGGTCTGTACTACGCGCTACCGGACAGCTCCAAGATCGTTGAGGTCGCCTATCCGATTCTCAGTCCGAACGGCTGCGGCCTGTCACCGGACGGCAAAGTGCTCTACGTCGCTGACACGGAGCCGGCGCGCCTCTGGGCCTTCGAAATTGCAGAGCCTGGCGTCGTGAAGAAGCACGGCTGGCCGTCTCCGCACGGTGGCCGCATCGTTGCCGGCCTCGGCGGGTTCCAGCGCTTCGACAGCCTGGCGGTCCAGGCCAACGGCGATATCGCGGTGGCGACGCTGCATGCCGGCTGCATCACCGTCATCGCACCGGATGGCAAGGTGGTTCGCAAGGTTGAGATGCCGGACGAGTTTCCCACCAATATCTGTTTCGGTGGCGCAGGTCTGCGCACCGCCTATGTCACGTTATCGGCAACCGGGAAACTCGGCTCGCTGGATTGGGCGGAAGCAGGCCTGAAACTGAACTTTACCTGATAAAGGAACTTCATGGCAGCGTGCGCGTTTCAACCGCCGCTTCCATGGAGATTCTGATGAGCGATAGGTTTGACGGCGCGGCACGCGAATTTGGCGGCCGCGTGCAGCAGAAAGTGGGCGAGTTTGCAGGCGACGCGAAAACCCAGGCCGAGGGTCTGTATAATCAAGCGGCCGGCCAGGCGCAGCAGAACGCGGCCAAGCTCAGCGATGTGATCAAGGAGCAGCCACTCACCGCGGCGCTGGTCGCAATGGGCATCGGATATTTGCTCGGGCGGTTCACCACCTGAACAAGAGTTGTCTGGATCGATGATGTCCTCTGCCGCCACTCTGCGCGGCAGAGGAGAACACAGCATGTCAGCCGCCACCAATCGGTCCCGTCTCAGCGAGGGCTCACCAAATCCACGCGGGGCGACTTGGGACGGTCTGGGCGTAAACTTCGCCTTGTTCTCCGCCAACGCCACCAAGGTCGAACTTTGCCTGTTCGATGATGCCGGACGCAACGAACTGGAACGCATCGAACTGCCCGAATACACCAATGAAGTCTGGCACGGATACCTGCCGGACGCCCGTCCCGGAACGATTTATGGCTATCGGGTGCACGGCCCGTACGATCCGCGCAATGGCCACCGCTTCAATCCCAACAAATTGGTATTGGACCCTTATGCCAAGGCGTTTGTCGGCGCCTTGCGCTGGGACAACGCGCTGTTCGGCTACTCCATTGGCTCGAAGAATGAGGATCTAAGCTTTGATCGGCGCGACACCGCGCGCTATATGCCGAAATGCCGTGTGATCGATCCCGCCTTCACCTGGGGTCGGGAACGACGTCCCGAGGTGCCATGGGACCGGACCATCATCTACGAGACGCACGTGCGCGGATATACCAAGCTGCATCCAGCTGTGCCGGAACGGCTACGTGGCACATTCTCTGGTTTGGGCCGCAAGGAAGTGGTCGACTATATCCGTTCGCTTGGCGTCACTTCGGTAGAGCTGCTGCCGATCCACGCATTCGTGAATGATCGGCATCTGCTGGAAAAGGGGCTGACCAACTACTGGGGCTACAACAGCATAGGGTTCTTCGCGCCAGATCCACGCTATTCCGCTGTGCCCTCGTTCGTGTTTTCCGAATTCAAGGAGATGGTGGCGCGGCTGCATGATGCTGGCCTCGAGGTGATCCTCGATGTGGTGTACAACCATACAGCCGAAGGCAACGAGCGTGGTCCGACGTTGTCGTTCCGCGGCATCGACAATGCATCATATTATCGGCTGCTGCCTGATAATCCGCGCTATTACATCAATGACACCGGCACCGGGAACACGCTGAACCTATCGCACCCGAGTGTGCTGCAGATGGTCACCGACTTGCTGCGCTACTGGGTGACCGAGATGCACGTCGACGGCTTTCGCTTCGACCTGGGCACCATCCTGGCGCGCGAGCACCATGGCTTCGATACGGGACACGGTTTCCTGCAAAGCTGCCAGCAGGATCCGGTGCTGTCGCAGGTGAAGCTGATCGCTGAACCATGGGACATCGGGCCGGGCGGCTATCAGGTCGGCGGCTTCGCGCCAGGTTGGGCCGAATGGAACGACAAATTCCGCGACACCGTGCGAAGCTTCTGGAAAGGCGACGAAGGGAAGCTGCCGGAATTGGCGACGCGGCTCGCGGCATCGTCCGATGCATTCGCGCGACGCGGCCGCAAACCCTGGTCCAGCGTCAACTTCATCACCGCGCATGACGGCTTCACGCTGCATGACCTGGTTTCCTACAATGAGAAGCACAACGAAGCGAACGGCGAGAACAGCCAGGACGGCCACTCGGACAACCTGTCGTGGAACCACGGCGCTGAGGGACCGACCGACGATACGGAGATCAAGGGGCTGCGCTGCCGGCAGATGCGGAACCTGTTGGCGACTCTGCTGCTGTCGCAGGGCACCCCTATGTTATTAGCCGGCGACGAATTCGGCCGCACGCAGCACGGTAACAACAACGCCTACGCGCAGGACAATGAGATCAGCTGGGTTGATTGGAACATCAGCGAAAGTGGTGCCGAGCTGATCGATTTCGTGCGGCGTGTGATTGCCTTGCGGCGCGCATTCCCTGTCCTGCGGCGCTCACGCTTCCTGACCGGCGAGTATAATGCGGATCTGGATGTGAAAGACGTGAGCTGGCTCACGCCGTCGGCCACTGAGATGGGCCACGAGCAGTGGCAGGACCCGAATGCACGCTGCTTTGGCATGCTGATCGATGGACGAGCGCAGGCCACCGGTATCAAACGGCCAGCGATGGATGCGACGGTGCTGCTGGTACTGAATGCGCACCATGACGTCGTGAAGTTCAAGCTGCCCGAGGTGGTGGGCGGCAGCACGTGGCGCCGCTTGTTGGATGCGAATGTGCCTGGTCTCGACGATGAGCCCAAGGTGCGCAGCGGCGACGAGTACATGGTGACAGCCCGATCGCTGGTGCTGTTCGCTCTACAGCCAGACAGCGCACCGTCAGTTGCTCTCACCCGTGCGCGCGAGGCATTGCGCCAGGTGGCAGAGACGCCGGCTGCGGTGACGCCTGTGGAAGAACCTGCGGCATGATGTCGGATCCACCGAAGCCGCCTGGTAGTCCGGCGGATGAACCCGATCCGGATGCGCCTGTCCCAGTGGAGGAACCGCCGCAGCCGATACCAGTGCCGCGCGATCCACCGCCGGAACCTTTGCGCGCCTTGCCGTAACCGCGAGCGAGAAAATCCTTGGCTCGTCAGGTCCGCTTCACGTTCCAGAAAAGCGGCCCGGTGTATTCCACTCGCCCGGTCAGGCTCTTCCGGTAAGCGGTGGGAATCTGGAACTGGCCTAGCGTAATCGTCGGCGCCTGCTGGTAGTTCTCGAGCTGTATCGCGGCGGCGATCTTCTTGCGATCATCATCCGTCTTGGCATCCAGCCATTCCTGCGTCATCTGCTCGATCTTCGGATTGTCGTACCAACCGAACCAACCCGCGGCACCCTGACCGCGGAATGGTGTCGTCACGACAGGATTGAGGATGAACGAACCTGTGGCCCAGGTGTGATATACTGACCATCCGCCCTTCTCCACCGGCTCCTTGCTCGTGCGCCGCTGCACGACCGTACCCCAGTCGGTGTCCTGCAGGTCGACGTTGATACCGAGCTTGCGGAACAAATCGGCGGTCAGGTCGCCGAACGGCCCGATGGTGGGAAAGTCTGTCGGATTGATGATCACCGCCTTCTGGCCGCTGTAGCCGGCTTCCTGGAGCAACTTCTTCGCCGTCGCGATGTCGCCCTTCTGCACCGGCAGATCGACCTGCGTGCCGTACATCGTCCCGCACGGATATTGCGAACGGCACACCTGCCACGCGGCATCGTCGCTGCCCATGATCGCGCGCATGTAGTCTTCCTGATTGACGGCGGTCAGGATGGCGCGGCGCAGGCGTGCATCGTTGAACGGCGGCTGGATCGAGTTGAACCGCATGCAACCGATATAGCCAAGCGGATTCGACGGCGCGATGGCGATGTCGCTATTGCGACGGAGCAGTGGCACCAGATCTTCCTGTGCTTGCTCATACCAGTCCACCTCACCGGTTTGCAGCGCGGCGGACGCAGTGGCCGCGTCGGGAATCACCTTCCACTCGATGCGTGGGAAATTCGCTACCTTGCCGCCCGAGGTCCATTCCGGCGCTTCCTGCCGTGGGACGTAGCCATCGAACTTTTCCCACGCAGCACCACTGCCGGCGACGAAATCCTCTTTGATGAAGCGGAACGGACCAGAACCGATGATTTCAGGTACTGGCCTGAATGGATCGGTCTTGGTCAGCCGCTCGGGCATAATGAACGATGTGCCAACGGCAATTGCATCTATCAGCAGCGGAAACGGCCGTTTCAGCGTGATCTTGATCGTCTTGTCGTCGGCGAAGCCCCAACTATCCACCGATTTTGCCGCGGTCCCACCAAACGTATCGCGCGCCGCCCAGCGCGCCAGGCTTCCCGCGCAGTCGCGCGCCAACACCGGCTCGCCGTCATGGAACTTCAGCCCATCGCGCAGCTTGATGAGATAGGTCTGCGGTTTCGCCTGCTGCGCAGCATTGATGCCGAACAGCGTGTCGTAGACCATCCAGCCATGGTTGATGGTCACCGCCGCGGTGGTGATGATCGGATCGAGCACTGTCAGATTCGCCTGCGGCACAAAACGCAGCACGCGCGCATTGCCTGGTGCATCGATCGAAATGCGCGGCAACGATGCCGCCGCAACACCGGCTGCTCCGGCCAGGAATGTCCGCCGCCTCATGATATGCCCCCTGAAGATTGTTGGGCAAAAGCATGTCGAGTTTCACGAACTGCCGCAAGCAAGTTACGTTGTTAGAGGCCGTCTGAAACGCAGCATTGCGGCGGCAAAGTCGCAGGGCGAGCCGAGCGCGAAGCTGGCGCGGTCGAAGACATCGACGGTCCGCACACAGGTTCGAGCGCTGCAGCGAAGTGGCAAAGGCAGGTGGCAAGGGACCCGGGCATCTCCGGTTTGAACACGACTGCAGGGAGGTACACGTCGGCGTGCGAACCCATACGCCGATGCAGCCACATTGAATCCTGGCTTGAAGGCCATGGTTTGTTCACTGTTTGTCAGGGTTTGTTCTGTAGATCTGCTGCGCGGTCCCTACAAGCGCGGGCCACTCGACCATCCCGTGGCGAAAGACTCGCAAGCGAATGATCTGGCGAACGACCGGTGATGCCAGTCTTCGCAGAACGCAGCGAGGCTTCCATGACGTCAGCCGCCACCATCCTCGCCAAAGGCTTGCACTCCCCTCTCGATGACAACGGCTACAATGGTGTGTCGGACGCGTGGAGCAATTTGCTGCCAACCGTAACCACCGCCATGGCACCGAAGGCAGGTTCGACCGCGCTTTATTTGCAGGAGTTTGGCGATAGTTCGCTTATCAGCGTCAACGACATCCACCAGGGACAAATCGGCGATTGCTTCCTGCTGTCATCTATCGGCGAGATCGCGCTCTGGCACCCCAGCTACATCACCAACATGATCCAGGTGAATGCGAATGGCACTGAGACCGTAACATTGTATCTGTCTGCTTCGGGCCAACTGCCAACATACAGCACGACGTCGTTTAAAGCGACCACGGTGACGATCGACAACACATTCCCTGGCAATGTCGTCAACAACGGTGCGACCCAGGATGTAGTGAACGGGCAAAAGGAAATCTGGGTCCAGGTGCTGGAAAAGGCAGTGGCAACCCTTAACGGTGGCTACAACTACATCGCCAACGGCGGCAATCCCATGATTGCCATGAAGGAGCTCGTTGGCCAATCAGCCACCTACATGTCGTCAGCTTCGCTCACGCTCGGACTGTTGCAGAGCTTTGTCGCGGCAGGCGACCTGATCGTGATGGACACTTACTCCTCCGGTACGCTGCCCTACGGCCTGTATAACAACCACGCCTACATGTTCGAAGGCGTGACCATGGTGAATGGCGCACCAATGGTGCAGCTAGGCAATCCCTGGGGCTGCTATCAACCTTCGCTGATCCCGCTGTCATCACTTTCGTCGGGCGTGGTCGAGGTCGATATCGGCCAATTCACCGGTAGCAACACCATCACCGGCACTACAGGCAACGATACGATCGTGCTGAGTGCCCCCGTCATCAATGCTTCGATCGACCTGGGTGCAGGCTTCGACAAGCTTACCTTCGCCAATGGCACGAACTCAGCGACCGTAGCCAACACCGAGGTCGTCCTTGGCGGGACCGGCGATGACACGATCACGCTGGCGACCGCACTCACCACAGCTACCTCGATCGACCTTGGTGGTGGCAGCAATAAGCTAACCCTCCAGGCAAGCGGCAACACCGGCGTGGTGAGTAATGTCTCAACGCTCGTCGGCAGCGCCGGAGCCGATAGCATCAGCTACGCCAGCATTCTGGTGAACGGTTCCGTCGATCTCGGCGCCGGCGGCGACACCTTGCGGCTCGCCAACTTCACCAACCGGGTTTCAGTAGCGAATACCGAGACCATCATTGGCGGCAGTGGCAGCGACACCATCGTGCTGACCACACTGGTCACCAATGCTTCTATCGACCTTGGCGCAGGTTCCGATGCGCTCACCTTCGCCAGCGGCACGAACTCGGCGACCGTAGCCAACACCGAGACCATCCTTGGGGGCACCGGCGATGACGCGATCACGCTGGCGACTGCACTCACCACAGCGATGTCAGTCGACCTCGGGGGTGGTAGTAATAAGCTTATCCTCCAGGCAAGCGGCAATACGGGCACGGTGAGCAATGTCACCACGCTCATCGGTAGCACCGCGGGCGACAGTATCAGCTACGGCAGCAGCCTGATGAATGGCTCGGTGGATCTCGGCGCCGGCAACGACACTTTAAGACTTTTCAACTCCAGCAACCGCATTTCCGTCGCCAACACCGAGACCATCATTGGAGGCGGTGGCAGCGACACAATCTTGCTGACCACGCCGGCCACCAATGCTTCGATCGACCTCGGTGCAGGTTCAGACTCACTCACCTTAGCCAACGGCACGAACTCGGCGACGGTCGCCAATACCGAGGTCATCCTTGGAGGCACCGGCAATGACACAGTCACGCTGGCGACCGCACTTACCACAAGCATGTCGGTCGATCTCGGCGCCGGCAGCAACAAGCTCACGCTCGCAGCGACCACGAACACCGGCATGGTCGGTAATGTCACCACGCTCGTCGGCGGTTCCGGCAATGATTCAATCACCTACGGCAGTAGTGCCGTGAATGCTTCGGTCGACCTGGGAGCCGGCCAGGACACATTACGGCTCGCAAACGGCACCAACCGCGTCTCGGTGGCCGGCACCGAGACGGTCATCGGCGGCAGCGGCAACGACACCATCCTGCTGACAGGTTCGACTGCGGCGATGGTAATTGGCGGCGGGGGAATGAATTTCATCACCGGCAATGCGGCGGCAGATCTGTTCGTGTTTGATCAGCATAGCCTTGGTGCATACAGCACCGTGACGAACTTCAATGCCGCAAAAGGTGATAGGATCGCCTTGGACACGACCGGTAGCAGCACGCTTGCGGGCAACGCTTATGATCTAGGAGGCGCACAGCTCACTCTGAACCGCGACCTGACCGATGTCGCCAACCTCGCGAAGTTGCTGTCAACGACGCTGAACAATGGTGGCAAGGGCGGTTTCGCCTACGAGCACGATACCGGCCAATTGTTCTACACCAGCAACGGGTCGTTCGCTCACGGTGGAACACTCGTCGGCATCATCACCACGAATGGCACAACGCCTTGGACGTTCAACGCCAACAGCTTTGTGCAAGTATAGCCGCGTTATGCCACGGCGATATCCAACCAGCCATGTGGCGTGGTGGTTGCACGATTGCCGGGGCGCAACAGCACAGTCGTCATCGCTGATTCGACAATAGCCGGACCGGCGATCGACTGCCCTGGCGCCAGCGCATCGAAATCGAACACCGGCACGCTGGTCCAGTCGCGCAGCCAAATGCGACGCTCGCCTTGTGGCGCAGCCGCGGATGCAGAGGGACGCACCGGTTCCTGCGGTACGCCAGGCAGCACACCGATTACAGCGGCACGCGCGTTCACCAGCACCGCTCCCTGCTCACGCAACGCGTAGGTGTAGAGTTCCTCATGGCGATTATGGAACCGCTCGACGATTTGCGGCAGCGGATCGGCAACATCCCAGTCGATGCCATCCAGCGGCACAGTGATCTCGAAGATCTGCTCGCCGTAACGCATCTCCACCGACCGCTGGACGCGGACCGGACCGTCGAACGACGCACGCAATCGCTCCAGCCCCTCCTGCTCCATTTCGGCGAAAAGGCGCTTGATGCCAGCACCATCCAAACGCGCCGTGTCGCCAATATGCGTACGCGAAACTTCGAAGCGCAGGTCGGTCGCGAGCATCCCCCACGCCGACAACACGGCGGCAACACGGGGAACCACCACGCGGTTGAGGTCGAGCTGGCGTGCAACGTCGGTGACATGCAGGCCTGCCGCGCCACCGAACGACAGCAATGCGAACTTGCGCGGATCGACGCCGCGCCGCACCGACACCAGCCGGATACCCTCGGCCATGTTGGTATTGACCACGCGATGCACGCCCTCGGCCGCCGTAACGCGATCGACCTTCAGCGTGGCCGCCAGGCGATCCAGTGTCAGTTCAGCTGCCGCAGCATCGAGTTGCGCGGAACCACCGAGGAAATGCGAGGGATCGAGATAGCCCAGCACCAGATTCGCATCGGTCACGGTAGGTTCGGTGCCACCGCGGCCATAGCACGCGGGACCGGGTATCGCGCCGGCGCTCTCCGGCCCCACGTGCAAAATGCCGCCGGTGTCGACGCGTCCGATCGAGCCGCCGCCAGCGCCGAGGCTGACTATATCAAGGCTGTTCAGCGCCAATCGATGGCCCCCGACGCCACGGCCACTTGCAAGAGACGGCTCGCCATCGACGATGAGGCAGATGTCGGTGCTGGTACCGCCCATATCGAACGGAATCAGGTTGCCGCTGCTCAGCAACTGCGTCGCGTAGCGGCTGCCGGCGACGCCTCCTGCCGGACCGGACAGCACGCCACCGGCCGCAAGCCTCGCTGATTCGGCAATTGGCGCGACGCCACCATGCGATTGGATGATCAGAATGGGGCCGGTGAAGCCGGCCTCCACCAGACGCTGCTCCAGCCGATGCAGATAGCGCGACAACGCCGGGCCGACATACGCGTTCACCACCGTTGTGGAGACGCGATCGAACTCCTTGATCTGCGGAAACACGTCAGACGACAGCGACACATACGCATCGGGCATCGCCTTCGCCAACCCGGCTGCGGTCTCGCGTTCATGCCGCGCATCGCGGTAGGCATGCAAATAGCATACCGCCACCGCGTCCACGCCGTTGCGCTTCAGCGTGTCGATCGACGCTTCCAGCGATGCATGATCGAGCGGTGTTTCCACCGTGCCGTCGGCGCGCATGCGTTCGATCACACCAAGCCGCAACGCACGCGGCACCAGTTGCACCGGCGGCGGCATGCGCAGGTTGTAGCGATCGTCTTTCAGACCCTCGCGCATTTCGATGACATCGCGATGGCCCTCGGTGGTGAGGAGGCCGACCTTGGCGCCTTTATGCTCGAGCAGCGCGTTGGTGGCGACCGTCGTGCCGTGCACGATGCGTTCGGTGCGTGCGAGCAGTTCGGCGGGGGCCAGGTGCAGAATTTCAGCCAGCCGGTCCAGGCCGGCCATCACACCAATGGAGGGGTCCTGCGGCGTGGAGGCGACCTTTGCCAGAGTGGACTGGCCGGTGTCATCGATCGCGACCAGATCGGTGAACGTGCCGCCGACGTCGATGCCGATCTTCAGCACGTGGCGATACCCCTACTCACAATATTGCTTTCAAACGAAACCATTGATCTCATCCTGCTTGCGTGCGGCGGGATCGCGCTTGGCGGCATCGCCCCAGCCGCCGCCGCCACCTGATTCAATGCGGAACACATCCCCGGGCCGGATCTCAATGCCGACTTCCTTGGTCTTCAGCGCACGTTGCTGACGGCCTTCCGAATGCAGCACATAGCGATGCGGCAAGCCGTCATTGCCGCCAAGCATCCCGCACGCCCCGTACTTCACACCGTCGCCCGCGGTATTGCCCTTCGCCGGTTCGTCGATCTCCGCCACCATTTCCAGCACGCAGCCGGGGCCGCCGCGATACTGGCCGTCCCCGCCGGACCCCGGACGGAATTCATGCCGCCGGAAGAACAGCGGGAACCGCACCTCGGTGACTTCCAGGCTGCCGAACTTGATGCCGCCGGCCGCCTGCCATTCTCCCCCGCCGGGCCAGCCATCGCCGACCGGCGACGCACCCCCGCCAGGACGCGCCTGGAACATGTGCCAGATGAATGGCTTCTCCGTGCGCGGATCGCGGCCCTGGATGGCAATGCGGAAACGCCGCCCCCACCCTGCCATGGCGCGGTCGGGACAGGCCGGCGCGAGCGCCAGGATGATCGCCTGCATGATCTCCTGCGAGCAGTGGTTGGTGCACAGGGTCACCGGCGCGCCTTCGTTCGCCCATACCACCGTGCCCGGCTTGGCGATCACGGTGAGCGGGCGGAAGGCGCCATCGTTCTTCGGCGTGTGCGGATCGATCAGATAAGCGAGCGCCACAACCACCGCCGACCGCATGTTGGGAAACGACGAGTTGACGAAGCCCACCACCTGCTCATGCGAATCCGACAGATCGACAATCAGATCGCTGCCACGCTTGGTCACCGTGGCGCGGATGTGGATGTCGGTGTAGCGATGGCCATCGTCATCGAGGAAAGCCTCGCCGTGGTACACCCCATCCTTCCATGTCGCGATCACCGCGCGCGCCTGGCGCTCAGCGCCATCCAGCACAGCCTCGATCGCCGCCAGCGTGGTGTCCCAGCCGAACTCCCCCGCCAGTGCCAGCATGCGCCGCTGGCCGACATGCGCCGATCCGATCATCGCCGCCAGGTCGCCGCGGAAGTCGTGCGGATGCCGCACGTTGGTCACCAGCATCTCCAGCACGTCGCGCCGCACTTCGCCCCGGTCGTAGAGACGCAGCGGGGTGACGCGGATGCCCTCCTGCCAGATTTCGGTTGCCGCCGCATTGTAGGCGCCGTGCGTCGAACCACCGATATCGCTCTGGTGCGCACGGTTGATCGCCCAGAACATCGGCCTGTCGCCATTGAATATGGGGACGAAGGCGGTGAGGTCGGGGATATGGTTGCCGCCGTGATAGGGGTCGTTCAGCAGGAAAACGTCGCCCGGATGGATGTCGGTACGGAAGAATTCGGTGACTGCTTTCGCCGCCCAGGGCAGCGCGCCGACATGGATCGGGACGTGCTCGGCCTGAGCTATCAGCCGGCCATCCAGGTCGCAGATCGCGGTGGAAAAATCGCGGCTGGAGTTGAGGATCTGCGAGTACCGAGGTGCGGAGCATCGCCTCGCCCATCTCCTCGACAATGGCGTGCAGCCGGTGCTGCACGACGGAGACGGTAATCGGATCAACGTCAGCCAAATTGCGCTCCCCTCACCACGTCATCGCCGGGCTTGTCCCGGCCATCCGTTGCGGCATGTGTGCCACTTCGGATGGCCGGGACCAGCCCGGCCATGACGATAGAGAAGCGTCCGGCGCATGTCGAACGAGGCAGTCCATATCATCGGCGCGTCGGGCCGCACCGGCCGCGCGTTGGCACATTCCCTGCAGACCGATCGTGTGCCGATCGTCCCGATGGTGCGCGATGCGGCGAAATGGCCTGGTGCGTGCGTCGCCGATCTGACGGACGCCGCGCGGTTGCGCGAAGCACTGCACGACGCACGACGCATCGTCTGCTGTGCGCACGCCCGATATGCCGGCGCTGTGATCGATGCAGCGCCGGAAGATGCGGCGCTGGTGTTCCTCGGCAGCACGCGCAAGTTCACCCGATGGCCGGATGTGCATGGCAACGGCGTGCTGGCCGGCGAAGCAGCGTTCTTGGGGTCCGGACGGACCGGCGTGATGCTGCATCCCACGATGATCTATGGCGCTCAAGGTGAGGACAACGTGCAGCGCCTCGCCGCGCTGCTGCGCCGGCTTCCCGTTGTGCCCCTGCCGAATGGCGGGCGCGCGTTGGTGCAACCGATCCACCAGGACGATGTGACGCGTGCCATTCGTGCCGCGCTGAATCGTGCATGGCAGGGGCCGCACACGCTGGTGATTGCCGGCCCCACCCCCCTGCCCTACGCCGAATTCGTCCGCGCCATCGCCGCGGCAACCAACCAGCGGCGCCCACGCTTCATCAGCATCCCAGCCGGGCCGCTGATGGCGCTCGCCTCGCTTCTGCGGTACACCCGCGTCAGCCCGGCGGAAATCCGCCGGCTGCTGGAGGACAAGAGTTTCGACGTGCGCCCGATGATCGAGACACTCGGGTTCGAGCCGATGACGTTGCAAGCAGGTCTCGCGTGCACATTCGCTGACAGGAGCTGAGAATGCCGATCATCAACCGGATAGCCGAGTTCCATCGCGAGATGACCGAGTGGCGGCACGACCTGCACATGCATCCCGAACTGGCCTTGCAAGAGACGCGAACCAGCGGCGTGGTGCAGCAGAAGCTGAAGGAATTCGGCGTCGATGAGGTGATCACCGGCATGGCAACCACCGGCGTGGTTGGCGTGATCCGCGGCGGCAGCGGCTCCACCCGCGCGATTGGGCTGCGCGCCGACATGGATGCCTTGCCAATACTTGAAGAGACCGGACTGCCGCACGCATCGCAGAATCAAGGTGTGATGCACGCGTGCGGCCATGACGGCCACACCACCATGCTGCTCGGAGCTGCAAAGTACCTGGCCGAAACACGGAACTTCGATGGCACCGTCTATGTGATCTTTCAGCCGGCCGAGGAGAACTTCGCGGGCGGCGACATCATGGTGAAGGACGGGCTGTTCGAGCGCTGCCCGATGGAGATGGTGTTCGGCCTGCACAACTGGCCGCAGATGCCTGCCGGCACTTTTGCCTGGCGCGACGGGCCCATCATGGCGGCGGTGGCGAATATCGAAATCGACGTCACCGGCAAGGGCGCGCACGGCGCGATGCCGCATTTCGGCATCGATCCCATCGTGATCGCCAGTCACATCGTAACGGCGTTGCAGAGTATCGTGGCGCGCAACGTCGAACCGCTGGAAAGCGGTGTCGTCACCATCGGCCACATCAACGGCGGCCACACTTATAACGTGATCCCAGAGACGGTGCGCATGCTGGGCACCGCACGCTGGTTCGATCCGCACGTCGGGGATCAGTTGGAAAATGGCGTTCGTACCCTCGCGACCGGCATCGCCGAGAGCTTCGGTGCCAAGGCCAATGTGGTGTTCAGCCGCGATTATCCGGCAACCATCAACGATCCCGAAGCGACGACACTGACGCGCCGCGCGGCCGAATCTGTCGCGGGAGAAGCACGCGTGGTACCGATGGTGAAGCCCACCATGGGCGGTGAGGACTTCTCGTTCATGTTGAACGCGAAGCAAGGCAGCTACATCATGCTGGGCGGCGGCCGCACCAAGACCGACGCGATGGTGCATCACCCGCGCTACGACTTCAATGACGAGATCCTTCCGGTTGGCGCGTCCTACTGGGCGGCGCTGGCGGAGCAGCTGCTGCCGCGAAAATAGCAACAGATCCGGGGCGTCTACCGGCCTTTCGCCAAATGCCGTTCGTACGCCTGCGCGAGCAGCGTGCTGGGAAACAGCATGGCGAAATAGATCAGTGCCACAACCGTATAGACCTCGAGCGGACGATACGTGTCAGCGGTGATCAGGGTGCCCTGGTAGAGCAGGTCCGGCACCGCAATCGTCGATACCAGCGACGTGTTCTTGAGCTGGGTGATCGATTGGTTGACGAACGGCGGGACCATTCGCTTGATCGCCTGCGGCAGGATCACCTTTCGCATCATCGGCCAGCGCCGGAGGCCAAGAGCACGCGCGGCATCCCACTGGCCGCTTTCGATTGAGATGATGCCGCCACGGAAGATCTCGGCATAAAATGCGCCAGTGTAGCAGGACAGCACCAATACCGCCGCAGTCGTCGCGGGGATCTGGATATTCAGCAGTACGGGCAGTGCATAATAGAACCAGACGATTTGCACCAGCAGCGGCGTGCATCGGAACGCTTCGATGAAGCCGATCAGCGGGATATTCAGCAGCTTGGAGCGCGACAGCCGGCCGAGGCCCAAGACAAGACCAATGAACAGGCCGAGCAGAATGGTTGCAACCGTATAGGCAAGCGTCACCATCACGCCCTTGACGAACAGGGGCGTGTAGCGTGTCAGAAAGGCGAAGTCCCACTGATACATACTGGTGCTGCGTGGGGAGAAGACGGTCGCGTCCCCTTCCCTGGCCTGTTCAGAAGCTCAGTGTCGCGGGGACCTGATCGCGCGAGACACCGAACTTGCCGAGACCGGCCAGCAGCCATTCTCGGATCTGCGCGGTACCTCGGTTGAAGTCGATCCAGGCGTTGATCACGTCCAGAAAGCGCGTATCGGACTCGCGTTGTATCGCGAGGCAGCTCGGCAGCGCGACCAGCGGGCCAGTCAGCAGATGATAGGTGCCAAGCTGCGGGTTCTTGCCCAGTGCGGCCAGGCCAAGAATTGCTGCCAGCACGTGCACATCGGCGCGGCCGGATGACATCGCCAGTGTGCAGTCGTCTCGGGTCTTGAAGCCGGTCAGCTGCGCCTTCGAACAGTAGCGTTTTGCCACGACCTCATGCAGCGAACCGATGTCATAGACGATACGGATGTCCGGTTTGTTGATGTCGTCCCAGGTGGTTGGATCGAGGCCCTTGCGCACCACCGCACCAATGGGATGCACGATAGCGGCATGGGCAAAGCCGACGGATAGCGCGCGTTGCGGTGTCGGGTTGAGAGCGAAGGCGAGATCGACCTTGTTCGATTGCAGGTCGAGCACCGAATTACCGTAGGTTGATTCGACGTAAGCGAGCTCGGCGTCGAACACCTTGGCGATGTCCTTGGCCATGTCGATGCACGCGCCGCTCCATTCGCCGGATGCGAGGTCCTTTTGGAAATACGGCAATTCACCCGGCAAGGCGGCGATACGCAGTGTCTTGGTACGGCGGACGCGGTCGAATGTCGCCTCGTTCGTGCTCTGCGCCCGCGCGGAACCGATGAACGTTGTGGCCGGCAGCACGGCGGCGGCTCCGGCCAGCGATCGGCGGCCGAGTTTGGTGGTCATGGTTATCTGTCTCCCAGGAGTAAGACCTGCCCGATCCTCATTCGGTTGAGCTTGAGATACAATCCCCGCTTACCGATTTACCCGAGGAGACCGTCATGCCCACCCCCGCGCCCATGACCGCCGGCGTCACTCAGCAAGGCAGCAGCGTCAATGGTGTCGTCTGGCACATTCTCGGCCAGACCTATACGCCTTTGGAAGTCACCGAGAGCAGCTTCTCCTGGCATGCGCTGCTGCCGCCAGGCACGTTTGTGCCGCCACACATTCATCCGATGCAGGATGAGTTCATCTACGTGTTCGAAGGGCGCTTCGACCTCGTGCTGGACGGCCAGGCCGCGAATGCCTCGGCTGGCGACCTGATCCGGCTGCCGCGTGGCATTCCGCACGGGCTGTTCAACAACGGCACGTCGAATATCACCTGCCTGTTCTGGGTATCACCCACGCGCAAGCTATGGGATCTGTTCACCGCGATCGACAACGTACCCGATCCAGCCGAGGTGGTTAGGCTTGCCGGGCTGCATGAAGTGAATTTCCTGCCACCCCCGGCATAACAAAATGGAACCACAGATGGACACGGATACGCAGCTTATCGGTGTTCATCTGTGGCTCTTATTCACTTGCTCCTTGGCAAAACCGGCCATGGACGCATAGCCGCGAACGATAGCTTCGCGTTCAGCGTATGAGGCCACGGTTTCAACGTCGTCAAATCCATTGGGCGCGCGTTCCTCCAGCACGTCGATAACGCGCTCGGGTCCGCCTTTGCGGTTGTTCAGCACAATCTCTGCTGTCATCGGCCGGCGCTCCGCATCGTACGCCGCCAACGCGGTGACGGGATCAGCGGCCGCAAGCAATCGCGCCAGAGTGCGCGCATCCAGCACCGCCTGGCTCGCACCGTTGGAGCCGACGGGATACATCGGATGCGCCGCGTCACCAAGCAACGTTGCACGGCCGAACGACCAGCGCGGCAGCGGATCACGATCGCACATCGGATACTCATAGAACGTGCCGGAGGCGCGGATCAGCGCCAATGGATCGACAAAATCCAGGCGGAAGCGGTCACGCACGAACGGCTCGACTTCCTCGAACTGGCCCGCACGGTTCCAGTCCTCGCGCCGTGGCGGCAAGCCCGAACCATCGCCGATACGCGCCATCACCGCCCAGTTGGTCAGTCGCTGCTGCGGTGCGGACGGATCGGCATGGATCGGATAGAATACGAACTTTTGCCCCATGCCGCCGGAGATCACCATGGTGCGGCCATCGACATAGACCGGCCAATCGGCAGCGCCGCGCCAGAGCATCATGCCGTTCCACACCGGTGGCCCTTCGTCCGGATAGAACGCCGCGCGCACAACAGAATGGATGCCGTCGGCACCAACCAGCACGTCGCCATCGACTTCGAACGTCTCGCCGCCCTCGCGTTCCGCGAAGCGCGCCTGGATACGATCGCCCCGCTCGGTGAAGGAGACGAGGCGGCAGCCGGCGTGCACGGCGTTATCTCCAAGCCGATTGCGCACCGCATCGAGCAGCACCGTGTGGAGCTTGCCGCGATGAATCGAGAACTGCGGCGTATCGAGGCCGGCGTCGGTACCGCGCAACTCACGCCACACGACCTGACCGAAGCGATTGGCGTAGATCAACTCGCGCGTACGAATGCCGGCTCGGTCGAGTGCGGGCAGCAGACCGAGCGCCGCCAGTTCCTTGATTGCGTGCGGCAGGGTGTTGATGCCGACACCAAGTTCCCGCAATTCGCGCACCTGCTCGAACACCGTGCAGCCAATGCCAACTTCATGCAGTGAGAGCGCCGTGGCCAGGCCACCGATGCCACCGCCAATGATCAGGACATGCATGACAAGCGCCTCCGAGGCGACCAGCTCGTTCGCCATACGTTCTAGAACGATGGCCGGGAGCGAGGCAAGGATGCGAACGCATTGCCCCGACGGAGACGCTGCGGCAGGCTGCGCGAATGCCAGAAGCAAGCGCCAAGACCATAGATCTTCTTCGTCTGGTCAGCACAGCGACGTTGACCACGCAGTTGTTCAAGCGCGGCTTGCGCAATGCGTTCATGCAAGGGGTGCAAGCCCTGGGTGATTACGACAGCAACTTGGTCGGACCTGCCTTCACGCTGCGCAACATCCCGGCGCGCGAGGACCTAGACGGCGTTGCCGTGTTCACCAGTCCGGAGCATCCGCAGCGGCGCGCGATCGAAATCACCCCGGCCGGGCATGTGCTCGTGATCGACTGTCGCGGCGATACACGCGCCGCCTGCGCCGGGCAGATTCTGGTGGCGCGGCTTATGACGCGCGGTGTCGCCGGCTTGGTCGGTGATGGAGGCATCCGTGACGCCGGCCCGATCGGCGAAATGCCGTTCCCGGTATACGGCTCGGGCCCGAGCGCGCCGCTGAATCTCGCCCGGCATCATGCTGTGGAAAGCAACACGCCGATCGGCTGTGGTGGGGTCGCGGTGTATCCGGGTGACCTGATTGTTGGCGACCGCGACGGCGTCGTGGTGATCCCGATCGGGATCGCCGATGAGGTGGCGCGCGATGCGGCTGAGCAGGAGGAACTGGAGGAATTCCTACTGGAACGGGTGATCGGTGGTGCAGCGCTGCCGGGAACCTACCCGCCAAGCGAGGCGACCAAGGCGGCGTTTGAACAATGGCGCGCCAGGCGAACAAAAGCCTGACATGCGCTATCTGGCCGATGCAGCGCTGATCGACGGACATGTCGCTCAGCGCGTGCTGATCGACGTGGCCGATGACGGTGTCATCACCTCCGTGGCGCCGGACTCAGAAGAACAAGCCGAACACATTCCCGGACTGGTGGTTCCCGGCATGCCGAACCTTCACTCGCATGCGTTCCAACGGGCAATGGCGGGACTGACCGAACGCCCCGGACCCGAAGGCGACAACTTCTGGTCCTGGCGCGAGGTGATGTACCGCTTCCTCGCAGTGCTGACCCCGGAGGACGTGGAAGCGATCGCTGCGCAGCTATATGTGGAGTGCCTGCGGCATGGCTACACCTCGGTTGCCGAATTCCACTATCTGCACAACGCGCCGGATGGCTCGCGCTATGCCGATGTCGCCGAGATGGCACATCGCATCGTCGCAGCAGCAGAGCACGCCGGCATCGGCATGACCTTGCTGCCCGTGTTGTATCGCCATTCACAGTTCGGCGGTGCGCCTCCTACGGAAGGCCAGCGTCGGTTCGTGCTTTCGCTTGACGAATACGCCAGGTTGCTCGCGCGTACCGGTGACGGTGTCGCGCCGCATTCGCTGCGCGCCGTGACACCCGCGGAACTGGACATCGCGATTACCATCGCGGGTGATCGGCCGATCCATATCCACGTGTCCGAACAGGAAAAAGAAGTCGCCGACTGCATGGCCTGGAGCGGCATTCGACCAGTCGCATGGCTGCTCGACCACGCGCCGGTCGATCAGCGTTGGTGCCTGGTGCACGCGACGCACATAGATGCGAACGAGCGGCAACAGCTTGCGGCAAGCGGTGCGATTGCCGGCTTGTGTCAGACCACCGAAGCCAATCTCGGCGACGGCATTTTTCCGCTGTGCGAGTTTCTCGGGGAATCCGGCCGTTTTGGCATTGGCAGCGATTCCAATATGGGGACCAGCCCGGTCGAAGAGTTGCGGTGGCTGGAGTACATCCGCCGCCTGCAGACGCGGACACGCAACGTCACGAGCGGGTTGTTCGATGGCGCTATCGCTGGTGGCGCCCAGGCGCTTGGGCGCAACACGGGTGCGATCGCACCAGGCAGGTTGTCCGATCTTGTTGTGCTGGATGTCGAGCATCCGGCACTGATCGGACGCAACGGCGATAGCATGATCGACGCCTGGCTGTTTTCAGGCAACGACACGCCGGTCCGGCATGTGATGGTCGCGGGACGATGGGTAGTGCGCGACGGCGTGCATCATGCCCAGCAGGAAACCACTGCGGCATTCAACCGGACAATGCGGGGGCTGGCGTCCGCGCTATAGTTTCCATCTATGGCGCGTCCATCACCGCCTTACAGGCGGCAGGCAGGCGCGGACGCGGAGGCGGATGAGACGGTGCGGATGGCTTGGGCGGTGCATCGAGCAGGTCGAACCACCATTGCAACGTTGCGTCGCAACTCTCACCGGCTGGCTGCGGCGGGATGTCGATACAGTCGTGTTGATCCGCCGGACAGCGGAAATGCACGTGCATATGCGCCGAATGGTCGTACCACGGCCGGATCATGCGCAGCCACGATCGGTCGCCTTGCACGGTGTCGCAGAGCTGCTTTTTGATCGCCGCATTGACCAGGATGCGGTCAATGCCCGGGAGCGTGGCGGCAAGATGCAGCAGCTCTACCACCCGCGGCGACCAATGTCCGGGCTCAATGCCCCGCTGATCGGCACGCACAATGCTCGGCAGCTGGACGCTTTCCCGTTCGGCCGGCGTGAGCGCCCGCTTGGGCGTCACATCGAGTCCGATATCGGCATCCAGGCCGAGTTGGTGGCTCACATGTCCGCCCGGCGGCAGCGGTCCGCCACGTGACCGGCTGATGTCCTCGATATAGAAGTCTCCCAGTCCAGCCGCACGCGTCTCCTCGCCAAGCTTCTCGATGCCCGCGATGGCCGAGGGCGCACCCCAGAAGGAACTTCGTGCCGCGTGGATGGTCTGGAAACCGGTGCCGTCAGCCGGCAGACGCACGGCACCGGCTATGCAACCGGCGTTGTCGTTGCCGATGATGTGCAGCGGTCCTGGAGCGGAAGAATCGCGACCCACGGCAATTGTCAACAATGCGGCCAGCAGGATGGCGACGCGATAGCTAGAAGCGACGCTCGAAGACGGTAATGACGTCGCCAGGTCGCACGAATGCCTGGCGGCTGGCTTTACCTTCAATGGCCGTGCCCTCGGTGGTTCGAACGATCGCAGCATAGTCCTCGACAGCGCGATAGGTGAAGCCACCGGCCACAGCGACCGCGGTTACCACCGTCATGCCGGGTTGGTACGGATACTGGCCCGGTTTGTTCACCTCGCCCAATACATAAATAGGCCGGTAGGCAATGACCTCGACCGCAACGGACGGGTTGCGTACCAGTTTGGCGCGGCGAAGGGCGGCGCCAACAGCAAATTCCAGTTCGTCGGAAGAGAGGCCGCCAGCGTGCACCGCACCGGTCAGCGGCAGGGCAATGTTGCCACTATCGTTGACGCGGAACTCGCCGGTCAGGTTGTCCTCGCCGAAGGTGATAATCCGGACTTGGTCACCGGGACCAAGGCGATAAGCGGCGCCATCGGCGACCGGCAGCATTGGCAGTCCGCCACCAGGCCCGGCACAGGCGGCAAGCAGGCAGACCAAGAAGGTCAGGCAACCGCAACGGCAACCACCCATGTCTTGAACATACAGGAGCGTCATTAGCCGAAGATTAAGGCCGTGACGGTAATCATCTCGCATCGGGACACCCCGAGCCAGGAAAGGTGATGCTCGACCGACCCGCAGGCTCGACTGACGCAACCCCTACCGCTCGTCGCGACCGCTCGGCACAACGTCTTGCTTTGGAGCAAAGCGAAGCTAGCGCGCTGAATGGCGCCGCCGTGCTCGCCATCCTACGGCGGCGCAAGTGGCTTCTCCTCGCTTCGATACTGCTGTGCCCCCTGCTGACCGTACTGGCGATCTCGCAAATGACGCCGCGCTATACCGCGACCGGCACAATCCTGTACGACCCAAGCGACTACAAATTACAGGAACTGCAGAGCATCTTGCCGATCGATCCGATCACAGACTCGGTGATGGCGACGCAGGCCGAGGTGCTGCACAGCATGCCGGTGGCGATGCAGGTCGCGCGCGAACTGCATCTTTACGCCAATCCGGAGTTCAATGCCTCGCTCCAGCCCAAGTCATTGGTGCACCGCGCACTGGGGGAGCTCGATCGGTTTTGGTCAGTGCCCACCGAGCCAACGGCAGTGGATTTGCCGGGGCCAAAGCTCGAGCCAGCAGTCGATGCGACACTCGACGCAGTGCGTGCGGCACTGGCAGTGATTCCGGTGAAGTCCTCGCACGTGCTGGAAGTTTCGTTTACGGCAACGAATCCTGTGATCGCTGCCGCGGCGGTCAATAACGCGATGGACTACTATGTGAAGTCGCAGCTCGGCAGGAAATACGGCGCAATCAATCGCGCACGCGATCTGTTGGAGCAGCGGCGCAATGAGCTGCATGACCAGGTGCGGCGGCAGGAAGACGCAATTGCAAAGTACCGCGCTGACCACGGTTTGGTCGAGGGGATGCATGCGCGGCTCGACAACGAACAGGTGAGCCTGCTTACAGAGACGCTGGCACGCGCGCAAAGCTCACTGGCGGAGGCCGAGGGCAAGCTGGACGCAGCCACTGGTCGCGCGGGTGCCACGGCCCAAGCGACTATCGCACCGTCGGTGGTACAACTTCGCGCGCGGCACGACCAGTTGTCGGCGGACCTTCAGTCGATGTTGGGGAGACTGGGCCCGAAGCATCCCGAGGTGTTGGCAGCGCGAGCACAACTCGCCGAGGTCGATCGTGCCACCACGACAGAAATCGCGCACGTCGTAGCAGCGATCGAAGCCGACGTTCGGGTATACCGCCAGCAGATCGATGGACTGGAGCGAGACCTCAGCGAGCAGCAGGATCAGATCGCGCGTGGCGCGGTGGCGCAAGTGCCGCTGAACGAAATGCTCCGCAATGCGGATGCCTCGCGCGGGCTGTTGCAAGCAGTGCTGCAACGGATCCAGCAGACTGCTCAACAGCCGATACTCGAGGCGCCGGATGCGCATGAGATTTCGCTGGCACTGGTTCCCGGGCGACCGAGCTTTCCGCGCACCGGCGCATGGATGGCGGCCGCTTCGTCGCTTGGGATCTTACTTGGGCTGCTGTTGGTCTATGTGCGCGAACTGGCGGATGCGACTTTCCACAGCGGCGACGATGTACGGACCGTGCTGGGAATGCCGTGCCTGGCGCTTATTCCTCGGATGCGGCGTCGCGCATTGAAGGGGGTCGAAATCGAGGATTATGCCGCACGCAAACCACATTCGGCATTGGCGGAGCAATTGCGCTCGCTGCGCGCTGGCCTGTCACTTGCCCCAGATCGGCCGCGCATCGTCGCGGTGACAGCGGCGCGCGAGAAGGAAGGCAAGACTACCGTGACACGGGCACTGGGGCGGCTCGCAGCGATGAACGGTGAGCGCGTGGTGGCGCTGGATTGCGATCTGCGGCATCCCTGGTCGGTGCAATCTGAAGTGGGTCTGGTCGATTACCTGCAGGGGCGCGCGTCGCTGAATCAGGTGATCCGAAGGGACACAGCGACGGGGCTGACGCAGATCTCAAGTGGCACGAGCGAGGCGAATGCGCTTGGGTTGTTGATGTCGGCCAATATGGCGCGGCTGCTGCAAACGCTGCGCGATCAGTACAACCTGGTACTGCTCGACACGCCGCCCGCCGAGGCGATCACGGATGCACGTATTGTAGCCGGTCTCGCCGACGCCACGGTGCTCTGCGTACGCTGGCGCGCCACCTCGCGCCACGTCGCACTGCATGCACTCGAACTGCTGGAGGAAGCGCACGCCAACGTGGTTGGCACGGTCTTGACGCAGGTGGACGTGAACGTCCATGTGCGCTCGGGTTACGCCGATGCGGACGTGTATCATCCGCGCTACGGCGGCTACTTCCGGGAGTAAGTCAGGGATGGCGCGGCGCTTTCTGGTCACCGGCGGGGCCGGTTATGTCGGCAGCCACCTTGTGGCGGCTCTGCTTGAGCGTGGCGAAACCGTTGTCGTGCTGGACAATCTGCGTACCGGCCACCGCGCCGCGGTATTGCCCGCCGCGCGACTGATCGAAGCCGACCTGGCCGATATGGACACGCTCGACGCGGTGCTGGCGGATGGGCCATGGGATGCCGTGTTTCACTTCGCCGGACTGACACAGGTAGGCGAGAGTGTCCGGTTGCCGTTCCTGTATCTGATCGACAACAGCGTGAACGGCATGCGGGTCATTGAGGGCTGTGTGCGGCACGGTATCAACAGGTTCGTGCTGTCCTCCAGCTGTGCGCTGTACGGCACACCGCACGAGGTGCCGATAGCCGAAGATGCGGCGATCCATCCGGAATCGCCATACGGCGACAGCAAGTGGCTTCTGGAGCGTACATTGTATTGGGCCGAACGCGCGCATGGGCTGCGTTGTGCCTCCTTGCGCTACTTCAATGCCGCTGGCGCGGATCCCGGCGGACGGCTTGGCGAAGACCATAGGCCGGAGTCGCATCTTGTACCACTGGTGATCGACGCGGCGCTGGGACGCCGCCCCGAACTGGAGATCTACGGCAACGATTACGCGACACCGGATGGCACCTGCATCCGTGACTATATCCACGTTTCCGATCTTGCTGATGCGCATCTGCGCGCGATCGATCGGTTGGAACGTGGCAGCGTCGTGCTCAACCTGGGCACCGGCACCGGACAATCCGTGTTGCAAGTGGTTGAAGCCGTGGAGCGCGTGTCGGAACGCAAGGTGCCGTACCGCATCCGCCCAAGACGGCCGGGCGATCCCGCCGTGCTGGTGGCCGCATCCGAGCACGCACGCCGCGAACTTGGCTGGCGTCCGCGCATCACCGGCCTCGATGAGATCGTGCGGACCGCGCTGCTATGGCGCGAGGCACATCCACATGGTTACGGTGGCTGAACGGAGCAGCGCTGCAATCGTCCTGGCAGCCGCTTTGCTGCTGTGGCCGGCATTCTGGAATGGGTACCCCCTCGTCTTCTCCGACACCGGCACCTACCTCTCGCAGGGGATCGAGCATTACGTCGGCTGGGATCGGCCGATCTTCTACAGCCTGTTCCTCCTGCCGCTGCATCTGACCTTGACGACATGGCCAATTGTCGCCGCACAGGCCGTTCTGACAGCGCACACGCTGCATCTGGCGCGTCGCACGCTGTTGCCGGAACTGTCCGTGTGGTGGCTGCTGCCACTGGTCGCGATGCTGGCGGCATTTACCTCGCTGCCCTGGTTTGTTGCCCAGATCATGCCGGATTTCCTTACCGGCCTGCTGGTGCTCACACTGGCGATGCTGGCGCTGGTGCCGGCGCGGCTGTCGCGGCGCGAGCGCATTTGGCTGACTATGTTCGCGACATTCATGATTGCGGCGCATCAGTCACACCTGCTGCTGGCCTTGACGCTGCTGTGCGTGCTGCTGCCGCTGCATCGTGGCTGGCGGCGCATCGTTTTGCCGCTGGGCATGGCGGCTGTCGCACTCGTCGCGGTCAATATGATTGCCTTCGGCCGTGCGTCGCTGTCTCCATACGGCAACGTTTTCCTGCTCGCGCGAGTGATATCCGATGGACCAGGGGCGGACGTGTTGCGGCGCGACTGCCCGGCTGCCGGCTGGCGGCTCTGCGCCTTCGTGGAGCAGTTACCGCTGACCGCCGACGATTTTCTCTGGCCGCAAGATGGACCTGTTGTGCAGGCCGGCGGTGCGAAGTTGGTATCGGCGGAAGCAGACGCGATCATTCTCGCCGCTCTGCGCGCCGAACCCGGCACCGAGCTTCGTGCGGCACTCGACAATGCCACGCACCAGCTTGGACAGTTCGCCAGCGGCGATGGACTGCAAGCATGGCCTGCTACAGTCGCACCCTGGCTGCAGCGCGATTTCCCATCACATGAGTTTGCGGCCTACGCGCAGGCGCGACAGACGCGCGGAGAGCTTCATGTGCCCGCGTGGCTGCAAGCGGCGCATACCGTGATGGTGGTAACCGGCGTGGCGGGATGCATTCTGCTGCTGATGAAACGGCGCAACCATGCGGTTGCCGGCTTCGCCGCCATTGTGCTGTTGGCAGTCGTGGCAAACGCCGCGATCACCGGCGGGTTATCGATGCCGCACGACCGCTACCAGAGCCGCGTGATGTGGCTGCCGATACTGGTAACGCTGCTTGGCATCGCCTCACTACATCGACGCTATATTACGCGATGAAGCGCTCGCACGCCTCGAACGTGTTCTGGTCCGGCCTCGAAGCAACCCTCTCAGCAATACTGTCGTTCGCCTCCGCCTTCATCGTGGCGCGTCTGCTCGGGCCTGCGGAGGTCGGTATCGGCGCCGCCGTGGTAGCGTTGCACGTGCTGCTTTCGGTCGCGGTGAATGCCCTGTTCGCCGACGCCGTCGTGCAGCGTGGCGTGCTGGAAGAGGATACTTTGTCCAGCGCATTCGTTGCATCGATCGCGGTAGGCTGCGGCGCAGCCATATTGCAGGCAGCATCTGGCCACCCGCTTCGCTGGGCGATGGCGGACCAGCGCATAGTGGCGATGTCGCTGTTGCTTGCGCTGCCGCTGCCGCTGGTTGGCGCGGCAGGCCCGGTGCAAGGGTTGCTGACGCGCGAGCGCGGCTACCGGGCGCTGGCATTTCGCACCATCATCGGCCAGGGCGCTGGGACACTCGTGGGCATCGTCAGCGCACTGACCGGAGCCGGTGCCTGGGCGCTGGTGCTGCAGCAGTTCGTGATCTCCGCTGGCGGAGCTCTGGCACTCCTGCTGCGCTGTCCGTGGCCACCAGGTCGCACGATCCGGTGGATGAGGCTGCGCGAACTGCTGCGTATCGGCTTGCCGCTGACCGCCAGTACGCTGGTCTACCACGCCCGCTACCGGTTGTTCGCGCTGCTGATGGGTGGAACGGCCGGAGCGGCGGCGCTCGGTCAGGTCCACATGGCATTCCGCCTGATCGACGCGGTGCGCGAATTGGCGTTCACCGCGCAGTGGCGGCTGATGCTGCCGCTGTTGTCGGAACGGCAGACCGATATGCCGGCCATGCACGCCGAGGTCGATCGTTGCCTGGGATGGTCGAGCCTGCTGGCGTTTCCACTCTGCGCGGCGATGGCGGTGTCAATCCAGCCTGTGGTGCAACTACTCCTTGGACCGGTATGGCAGCCGGCCGGCCTGGCCGCACTGCCGCTGATTGGACTGGCGGCATGGCTGTTCCTGGCGTTTCCCGCCGGCGTCGCTGTCGTGGCGCGCGGCGAGCCGCGGTACACGCTGATCGCCAATATCGCCGGCGTGGCGGCGACCGTCGTCGGTGTTCTGACGCTGCGGCCGGCGACGCCGGTTCAGGCAGTCTTGGTGTGGCTGGGAGCGCAGTTGTTCATCAGTCCATACATTCTGCACGCCAATGCGCGCGTGCTTGCCATGCCGCTGTTTCGGCCACTGCGGGCAGGTATGCCAATGGCGGCCGCCGCGCTACTGGCCACGTTCGCTGCATTTCTGATGCCGCGAATGATCGGGGAACCGGGATCGCCGCTGCGGCTCGTGGTACTCCGACTGGCAATTGTGGCTGCGATCTGCATGCCTATGGCCGTTTCGGCCGGTATGGACCGGCGCCGCCAATCAGTGGCAAAACTGGCACGGTGACCTAATGGCGAGGCGTGGATGCCGACGTACGACTATGACTGCGGGCGCTGCGGTCCATTCCGTGAGAACCACCCCATGGCGGAATTCGACCGCCCTCAGGCCTGTCCCTCGTGCGGCGACTCAGCGCTGCGCGCCCTCACCTTGCCGGCGATCGGCGGCGGCGCCGAGGCACCGAGCGCCGCCACGCCGTTCCGCTCGCATGCCGGTGGTTGCGCGTGCTGCTCGGCCCCTCGCCGGTTTGCCGCCGAGGCAGTCTAGGCCGGCCGGTCACGCGTGGCGCGGCCGGTGACGATACAGGCCGTACAGGCTGATCGCTGACCAGATCACCTCGATCACTACCGAGGGAAAGTTCCACTGCGTATAGAGTGACGTCAGGATCAACAGTGAACCCATGAGGTTCGCCGCTGGAAAGCGCCAGTTGGTCGCACTCAGCCAGCCCTGCTGGCTGGCGAAATACGTAGCGACGATGAGGCCGACACCGATAAGTCCGGCGAACGTGTAGGGATCCACGCGAGGTGCTCCGAATTTGCCGCGCCGGATGGGGCAGCGCATGCTGACCAACGGATGATGGCATGAAAGGACCTGCGATGCCTCGGACCACCGATTTCCGTTGCGAGAAACAGCCGGCCACGGGAACGCGCGGTATGGTCGTGACCAACCACCCGCTCGCTTCCGCGGCCGGGGCGGAAATGCTGGCGGCTGGCGGCAACGCAATCGACGCCGCCATAGCGTCGCTGTTCACGCTGACCGTGGTCGAGCCTATGATGGTGGGCATCTTGGGCGGCGGCATGGCGCATATCCGGCTGGCTGATGGCCGCCACATCGTCATCGACAATCAGAGCATGGCGCCGCTCGCCACCGGGCCTACCACCTACACGCCCGATCCGAAGGCCGCGCCCGGGACGATGGACACGATCGGACGGAAGAACTCGGTAGGTCCGACCGCGGTGGCATCGCCAGGCAACCTGAAAGGCTGGAGCGAAGCGCTGGCGCGGTACGGCACCTTCCCGCTGGCCGATGTGATGGAGCCGGCGATCCGCCACGCCTCGCGCGGCTTCCGTACGACCCGCTACCTGACCGAATGCATCGCCGATTGTGCCGCCGACATGGCCCTGGATGCGGAAATCGCGCGCATCTACCTGCCGGATGGCTCGCCGATCCAGCCTGGCACCCGCCTCGTCACCGGCGATTACGCGGAGACACTGCGCAGCATCGCCCGCGAAGGACCCGACCTACTCTACACCGGCGCACTCGGCCGTATTTACACCGACCACATGGCAAAGTCGGGCGGCTACATCGCGCGCGACGACCTGGCCGGCTATCGCACGATCGATCGCGACGCACTTCGTGGCACGTATCGCGGTTTCGACATCGTCGGCCCGCCGCCGCCTTCGTCGGGGCCACTGCACATCATCCAGATGCTGAACATCCTGGAAGGCTACGACATCGGCGCGCTGGGTTTCGGTTCCACGGACGCGCTGCACCTGCTGGCCGAGGTGATGAAGATCGCCTTCGCCGACCGGGCCGCTGCCACGGCGGATCCGGCGTTCGTCAAGGTGCCGGTGGAAAAGCTGCTGTCGAAGACCTACGCGACGCAGCGGCGCGAGCGCATCAGGCTGGAGCGCGCCCAGGCATGGAGCGCCGACGTAGCGCCAGGCGAAGGCGCGCATACCACACACCTCACCGTCGCCGACGGCATGGGCAACATCGTCGCCACCACGCAGACGATAAATTCGCTGTTCGGTGCGCGATACATCGTCCCAGGCACCGGGATGATTCCCAACAACTATATGTTTGTATTTACGCCGCTCCCCGGCCGCGCAAGTTCCGTGGCTCCCGGTAAACGCATCACCTCCTCGATGTCGCCGGTCATTGTGCTGCGCGACGGCAAGCCGCGTTTCGCGCTCGGGCTGCCGGGCGGTTTGCGCATCTTCCCATCGGTCATGCAGGCGCTGTCGAACCTCATCGACCACAAGATGAGCGTGCAGCAAGCGGTGGAAGCGCCGCGGCTGTGGACGCAGGGCTACGCCCTGGAGGTCGAGAACTCGGTGCCAACGGACATACTGGCAGAGTTAAAGGATCGGGGGCACGACGTGGCACCGGTCGGCAATGTCGGTGGCGGAATGAGCGCCATTCAGTTCGAAACAGATGGCACGATGACCGGCGCCGCCTGTTGGCGCGCGGACGGCACGCCCATTGGCATCGGCGGCGGCTATGCGCGGCCAGGTGTACGCTTCAGACCGGAAGCCACCGCCAGGATCTAAGCGGCTCCATCATGGCCGGCGATGGCCGGCCGAATCATACTATGGTTTCAGCACATCCAGTGCGTTCGGCAGGTCCTTGCGCGATGGCAATTCACCGGCATTCCAGCCTCCACCGAGCGCCGCGACCAACGCCACGGAGGCAACCAGACGGCTTTGTTGTACCGCCAGCGCCGACTGCTGGTCACCCAGCAGCGTGTTCTGCTCGGTGATGACGGTGGTATACACAACGGTGCCGGCACGATATTGATTTAACGTGACGTCCACCGCCCGTTGCGCCGCGGCCACCGCGACCAACTCCGCGTGCTCCTGTTGCTCCAGGATGCGTAGCGACGACAAGTCGTCTTCGACCTGCTGCAATGCCGTCAGCACCACCTGGCGGTAGTTTGCCACGCTCTGATCATAGGTGGCTCGTGCCGCGGCAACGGCCGCCGTGCGCGCACCGCCGGCGAACAACGTCTGGCTGGCTGCGGCGCCAAGCGACCAGACGCGATTGGTCACGGTGAACAGTTGCGACAGCGGGCTACCGATGAAGCCGCCCAGCGTGGACAAGGTGATGTCCGGATAGAACGCCGCCACCTGCACACCGATCAGCGCATTCTGCTGCTGCATCTGCCGTTCGGCGGCGGCGATGTCGGGACGCCGCTGCAAGAGAGTCGAGGGAAGCCCCGGCGGCATCACTGGGGCATGCGGCGTTAGCGGTGCGGGCGGAATGGTCAGCTCGGCCGGCGGATGACCCGTCAGCACGGCAATCGCGTGCTCAAACTGCGCACGCTGTACTCCAACACCGACAAGCTGCGCACGTGCACCTTCCAGCTGCGCCTGCGCGGTCACAACGTCGGCGGCTGATACGGTGCCCGCGTTATGCTGATTTTGCACGATCTGTAGCGAGCGCTGGAAATTATCCACGGTTTGACGCAAAAGCGCGGCCAGCGAGTCCTCCGCGCGCAAATCGAAATAGTCAGTGGCCAAGGTTGCCTGCGCCACGAGCTTCGCATTGGCCAGATCTGCGGCATTCACCTGGGCTCCCGCCACCTGGCTCTCGATCTGACGGCGCACGCGGCCCCAGACGTCCAGGTCCCAGTCGATCGTGCCTTCAAGGCTGTACTGCGTGCGAGGTCCGCTACCACTGCTGCTCGTGGAGCCGGACGAGGTGAAGACGGTGGATGATGAACCGCCGTGAGTACTGCCACTGAACCCGGAACTGTGGGTGACGCCGGCATTAAGACCCCCAGTCGGAAACAGTCCTGCCTGGGCCTGCTGCACCAATGCGACGGCGTTGCGGTACTGCGCCTCGAACTGCTTGACGGTCTGGTTCGACACTTCGACCTGCCGTTCCAGCATGTCGAGAACCGGGTCGTGGTAGATCGACCACCACTCACCGCGTTCCGCGGTGTCCTGTGGCTGCGCAACGGTCCAGCCTTGCAGTTCCTTGTATTCCACCGACAGCGGCGCATCGGGCTTCTCGTAATCGGGTCCGACGGTGCAGGCGGTCAGTGCGAGCGCGCCGAACAGCGCCGCACCGGCAATACCGCGCATCATTCGGCAGCCTCGGAAACGCCAGCGATACGTGGGAACGCGCGGCGCCAGCGGCGACGCATCGCGAGGCGGTAGCGGTCCAGATATAAATAAAGGATTGGCGTCGTATACAGTGTGAGTACCTGACTCAGCATCAGTCCACCCACAATGGCGATACCTAGCGGGCGGCGGATTTCTCCGCCGTTGCCGAAGCTCAGCGCCAGCGGCAACGCTCCAAGCATGGCAGCACTGGTGGTCATCATAATCGGCCGAAAACGCAGCAGCGAGGCCTCGAAGATTGCATCGCGTGGCGACAGGTTGCGCGTCCGCTCAGCGTCCAGCGCAAAGTCAATCATCATGATGGCATTTTTCTTGACGATACCGATGAGCAGGATCACGCCGATCAGCGAGATAATGCTGAACTCCGTGTGGAACAGCAGCAGTGCCGACACCGCGCCGACCCCAGCGGACGGCAATGTCGAGAGTATGGTGATCGGATGGATCGTGCTCTCGTAGAGAATCCCAAGCACGATATACACCGCGATCAGCGCGGTGACGATCAGCAGCGGCTCGGTTGAAAGCGATTGCTGGAACGTCTGCGCGGTGCCCTGAAAGTTGCCATGTATCGTGGCCGGCATGCGAAGCTGGGTCATCGTCTGGTCGATGACCTGCGCTGCATCGCTAAGCGACTTGCCCTGGGCGAGATTGAACGAAATTGTGGTCGCGACGAACTGGTCCTGATGATTTACCGCCAGCGGTGTATTGCCGGGGCCGAAGTGCGTGAAGGCCGACAGCGGCACCATTGTCTCCTGGGTGGTGCTGACCGCTACACCTGATGAGGCAGAGCCCTTGCCGGTATTCGCCAGAGCATTCGTCGAAGCATTGCGTGCGGAACTGTTGGCGATGGTCGCAGCAATCGACTCTGGACGTGCTGCCACTCGTATTCGCGCGCGTTGCAACCGTGCCAACGACTGCATTCGTCGTCTCGCTGCCGCTGGCAGAGCCGCCGGACGTGCTCACCCAGATGTCCTTCAGCATTTCCGGGCTTTGCCAGTACTGCGGAGCAACCTCCATTACGACATGATACTGGTTGAGCGCGCTGTAGATAGTGGAAACCTGCCGCTGGCCAAATGCGTCATATAGCGTGTTGTCGATCTGGCTCGTGCTGACGCCCAATCGGCTTGCAGTCGCCCGATCAATGGTAAGGTCGGTTTCCAGGCCCTTTTGCTGCTGGTCCGAATTCACATCGAGCAACACTGGATTGTGCTGCAATGCGTCCTGCAACTTATTGGCCCAGTCGTAGAGTTCGTGCGAGTTGTCGCCTTCCAGTGTGTACTGATAGGCCGCGTTGGTCTGCCGACCGCCGACACGGAAGTCCTGTATCGGCACCAGGAACAGCCGCGCGCCGGGAACAACGGACAAAGCACGCCGTAGGCGCGCTATTACCCCCTCCATGCTGCCGCGCTGCGAGATTGCCTTAAGAGCGACGAAGACCTGACCGGAGTTGGACTGACCTCCGGCACCACCGCTACCCTGGCCAGTGAAGCCCACAACGCTATCAACCGCTGGATCGTGCCTTACAATAGTGACCATCTGGTCGAGCTTCTGCTTCATCGCCTGGAACGATGTGCTCTGATCCGCCTGCATGCTGCCGATGAGACGGCCGGTATCCTCCTCGGGAAAGAATCCTTTCGGGACGATGATGTAGAGCCATACGTTCAACCCGATGGTAACCAGCAGCACCAGCATGACGATGACGCCGTGGTGCAACGCCCAGGCCAGGGTGCGCCCGTAAAAGTCGAGTGCGCGATCCATCAGCGAGCGGCGGCGGTTCTCCCGCTTTGGCATCGGACGCAGGAATAGCGCGCACATCATCGGGATAGTGGTCAGCGAGATCGCCAGCGAGACCAGGATCGCAAGCGAAAGGGTCAGTGCGAATTCATGGAAGAAGCGGCCAACGATACCACCCATCAGCAAAATGGGAATGAACACCGCAATCAGCGACAGGCTGATGGAAACCACCGTGAATCCGACTTCCCGGGCGCCCTGCAGTGCCGCCTGCACGCGCGGCACGCCGGCTTCCAGATGGCGGGAGATGTTCTCCAGCACCACGATCGCATCATCAACCACAAAGCCGGTGGATACTGTGAGCGCCATCAATGACAGGATATCCAGGCTGAAGTTCAGCAAGTACATCGCACCGAACGTGCCGATGATGGAGACCGGCACGGCGATGGATGGAATCAACGTCGCGCGCCAATTGCCAAGGAACAGGAACACCACCAGCGTGACCAGGATCACGGCGATGACCAGCGTGGTCTCCGTGTCCTGTAACGACGCGCGTATCGTCGTGCTGCGATCATTGGCAATGCTGACGTTGATATCGCTGGGCATCGCCGCCTCAAGCTGTGGCAACGCCGCCTTCACCGCATCGACCGCATCGATGATGTTGGCGCCTGGCTGACGGAACACGATAATCAGCACCGATGGCACGCCGTTCGCAACGCCCTCGTTGCGCAGGTTTTCCACGGAGTCCTGCACGTCCGCTACATCGGACAGCCGCACCGGCGCGCCGTTGCGGTAGGCGATCACCAGAGGCTTGTAGTCATCGGCCTTGCTGGCCTGATCGTTCGTGTAGATCTGGTAGTGCCGGTCACCGTCCTCGATTGCACCCTTCGGGCTGTTGGCGTTGGCCGAAGCAAGCGCGGCGCGCACATCCTCCAGGCCGATGCCATACTTGAACAACGCCTGCGGGTTGAGCTCAACGCGCACCGCAGGCTGCGCAGCGCCGCCGATGATCACCTGACCGATGCCGTCGATCTGCGACAGCCGCTGCTGCAACACGTTGCTGGCGGCGTCATACATCTGGCCGCGTGTCATGGTCTTGGATGTCAGCGCAAGGATCAGGATCGGTGCATCGGCCGGGTTGAACTTGCGGTAGGTCGGATTGCTGCGCAGCGATGTCGGCAAATCAGCGCGCGCGGCGACGATTGCCGCCTGCACGTCGCGTGCAGCGCCGTTGATGTCGCGGTCCAGGCCGAACTGCAGCACAATCCGAGCCTGCCCAACCGAACTGCTGGAAGTCATCTCGGTGACATCGGCGATCTGGCCGAGATGGCGTTCCAGTGGACTGGCGACACTGGTCGCCACCGTATCAGGGCTGGCACCTGGCAACGTGGCATTGACCGAAATGGTAGGGATATCGACCTGCGGCAACGGTGATACCGGCAGCTTGAAAAACGCGAATATGCCTGCCAGCGCAATGCCGATCGTCAGCAGCGTGGTCGCAACCGGACGTGCGATGAACGGCGAAGAGATATTCATGGTGGGGCGCTGTCGCCTGCGAGCCGTTGCCCTGGTCTGCGGCCGACGCGCACGGCCAACCGATCGAACATCAGATAGATCACCGGTGTGGTGAACAGCGTCAGCACCTGGCTGACGATGAGGCCGCCGACAATCGCCACCCCAAGCGGTCGCCGCAGCTCGGAACCGGTGCCGCTGCCAAGCATCAGCGGCAGCGCCCCAAGCAGCGCCGCCATCGTGGTCATCATGATCGGGCGAAAACGCAGAAGAGCGGCCTGATGGATCGACTCGCGTGGCGACTTGCCTTCCTCGCGCTCGGCGACCAGCGCGAAGTCGATCATCATGATGGCATTCTTCTTTACGATGCCGATGAGCAGGATGATGCCGATGATCGAGATCACGTCGATGTCGTCGCCGGCGATCAGCAATGCGATCAGTGCACCCGCGCCGGCTGACGGCAGCGTCGATAGTATCGTTATCGGATGGATGAAGCTCTCGTACAGCACGCCCAGCACGATGTACACCGTGGCGATAGCCGCCAGCACCAGCAGCAGTTCATTGGACAACGAGGACTTCGAGCGCCGCCGCGGCGCCCTGGAACGCAGTGAGGAAGCTTGGCGGCAGGTTGATATCCTTCTCGGCCTGGCGGATGTCGGTAACCGCCGCGCCAAGCGACGCGCCGGGAGCGGTGTCGAACGAAATGGTGGTGGCAGGGAACTGGCCCAAATGGTCGATCGCCAGCGGCCCCGCCTGCTGCTCGACATGCACGATCGCGGATAGCGGCACCTGGCCGTTGGGCGCGGCAGAAGACGGCAGGCGGATCGAATTGAGGCTTGCGAGCGACTGCTGCAGACTGGGTTCCGCCTCCATGATGACGCGATATTGGTTGGATTGCGTGTAGATGGTGGAAATGATGCGTTGCCCAAACAGGTCGTACAGCGCGTTATCCACCGTCGCCGGCGTGATGCCGAAGCGCGCGGCCGTCGCGCGGTCGATCACCAGGTTCACCGTCAGTCCCTGCTGCGAAAGGTCGGAGGCGACATTCGCCAGGTTGGGCGACTGATCCAGTCGTTGCAGCAGTTTTGGTACCCAGGTCTGGAACTCGCTGTTGTTCGGATTTTCCAGCACGAACTGGTATTGCGTGCGGCTGATCGAGGAATTGACCGTCAGATCCTGGACCGGTTGCAGATACAGCGCGATGCCGGCGAGACTCGCGGTTTCTCGCTGAATCCGCCTGGAGATTTCTGTCGCGTTCAGAGAGCGATCGTCGCGCGGTTTCAGGTTGATCAGGAACCGGCCGGTGTTGAGGGTCAGGTTCTGGCCGTCCACGCCGATGAAAGAGCTCAGGCTGACAACATCGGGATCCTTCAGGATCACATCTGCCAGTTGCTGCTGACGCTCCGCCATCGCGCCAAACGAGGCGCTTTGTGCGGCGACCGAGATACCCTGGATCACGCCGGTGTCCTGCACCGGGAAAAAACCCTTCGGTACGATGACATATAGGAACACCGTCAAGATCAACGTCGCCAGTGCGACCAGGAGGGTCAGTGGCTGATGATCCAGCACCACGGTCAGCGCGCGATCGTAGCGGTCGATCACCCAGTTGAACGCGTGTTCCGCGCGAACATCGAAGCGGCTTCGCTGCGCCTCCGGCCGATGCCGGATCAGCCGCGCGCACATCATCGGAACCAGGGTCAGCGCGACGATGGCCGAGATGACGATGGTCACCGAAAGGGTGATGGCAAATTCATGGAACAGGCGGCCGACCACGTCGCCCATGAACAGCAGCGGTATCAGCACGGCAATCAGCGACACCGTCAGCGATATAATGGTGAAGCCGATCTGCTGCGAGCCTTTCAGCGCGGCTTCCATAGGCGGATCGCCTGCCTCGACATAGCGCGTGATGTTCTCAATCATCACGATGGCATCGTCCACCACGAAGCCAGTGGAAATCGTCAGCGCCATCAACGACAGATTGTCCAGGCTGAACCCGAGCAGGTACATGACCGCCAGCGTGCCGACCAGCGACAGCGGCACCGACAGGCTGGGGATGATCGTGGCCGGGAGGTTACGCAGGAACAGGAAGATCACCAGCACGACGAGTGCTACCGCCAGTGCTAGTTCGAATTCCACATCGGCGACCGACGCGCGGATTGTGGTTGTGCGGTCGGTCAGCACGGCGACATCGATGGCTGACGGCAATGTCGCCTGCATCGCCGGCAGCATTTTCTTGATGCCGTCGACCACCTGGATGACGTTGGCACCAGGCTGACGCTGCACGTTCAGGATCACCGCGGGCGTGCGATTGGCCCAGGCCCCGAGCTTGGTATTCTCTGCCCCCTGCACCACAGTCGCGACATCGGTCAGCCGCACCGGGGCACCGTTGCGGTACGCAATCACCAGCTTGCTGTAGTCGTCCGCGCTGGTGATCTGGTCATTGGCGTTGATCGTGGTGGCCTGATGTGGCCCATCGAAGCTGCCTTTCGGCGTATTGACGTTGGCGTTCCCCAGCGTGGTGCGTAAATCGTCGATGTTCAGACCATAAGCGCCAAGCGCGCGTGGATTGACCTGGATGCGGACCGCGGGACGCTGGCCGCCGCTGATGCTTACAAGACCAACGCCAGGCTGCTGGGAAATCTTTTGCGCCAGACGTGTATCCGCCAGGTCCTCCACCTGTGTGAGCGGCAACGTTTTCGAGGTCAACGCCAGCGTCAGGATCGGCGCATCGGCCGGATTGACCTTGGCGTAAATTGGCGGCGCCGGCAGATCGGATGGCAGCAGGTTACCCGCGGCATTGATCGCCGCCTGTACCTCCTGCTCGGCGATATCCAGACTGAGGTCCAGGCTGAACTGCAACGTGATGACCGATGCGCCGGCCGAACTGATCGATGACATCTGATTGAGCCCGGGCATCTCGCCCAGCTGTCGCTCCAGTGGCGACGTGACGGAGGACGTCATGACCTCGGGGCTGGCGCCTGGATAAAACGTCTGCACCTGGATGGTCGGATAATCCACCTCGGGCAACGCGGAGACCGGCAGGAAGGTATAGGCAACGATACCCACCAGCATGATCGCCGCCATCAGCAACCAGGTGCCAACCGGGCGCAGGATGAAGATGCGCGACGGGCTCATGGTTCAAACGATGGCGCTGTTCGCGCGTTCACTGCTGTTGCTGTTGCTTGGGCTGACCACGTTGATGTCCGGCCTGCGTGTCGGCCTCGGTCTGCGCGTTCTGCTGGCCGGGCGGCGGCGGTATCGTCACCTTCTGGCCATCGCGCAACCGATCGGTACCGTCGGTGACCACACGGTCGCCAGCCGACAGTCCGGAAATCACCTGGGTGTACTGCCCATCGGTGGGGCCAAGCTTCACCGGCTTGACCGACACAGTGTTGTTCGCGTTGATGACATAGACATAGCTGCCCGGTGCACCGAGTTGCACCGCGTGGACAGGCACACGCACCACGTTCTGCAATGTATCGACCAGCAGGCGCGCATTGACGAACTGATTGGGGAACAGGCTCTCGTCATCATTCGGAAATGTCGCGCGAATATTCACCGTGCCGGTGGTGGTGTTGATCTGGTTATCGACGCTCGACAACACACCGGTGGCCAGCAGCTTGGCGTTGGACCGGTCATAGGCCTGCACCTGCAGTTTCGCGCCGGAATGCAGGCGTTTCATAATGGCCGGCAGGTTGTCCTCGGTGACCGTGAATATCACTGAGATCGGCTGTTCCTGCGCAATCACCACGATGCCGTTGGCGTCGCTGGTCTGCACGTAGTTCCCCTGATCGACCTGACGCAAACCAACGCGGCCGGCGACCGGCGCGATGATATGGCAATACGTCAGATTGAGCTTGGCGCTGTCGATCAGTGCCTGATCGATCTGCACCGCCCCCTGAAACTGTGCGACCAGGAAGCGCTGATCGTCCGCCTGCTGCTGCGAGATCGAGTCCTGTTTCGCCAGTGTCTGGTATCGCTTCAGATCGTTCTGCGCCTGCTGCAATAGCGCCTGATCCTTCGCCAGGGTGCCTTGCGCCTGCTCCAGCGCAACCTGGTAAGGCCGTGGATCGATCTGCGCGAGGAAGTCGCCAACCTTGACGATCTGGCCTTCCTGAAAACCGACCGCGGTGAGTTGACCGTTGATCTGCGTCTTTACGGTCACGTTGGCGAGAGCCGTGACGGTTCCAAGTTCGTTCAGGATGATTGGAATGTCGCCATTGGTAACCGTCTCGGCCCCGACAGGCTGTGGTGCAGCTTCAGCCCCAGCGCGACCGGCGCCGGTCTGGCCCCCGGTCTGCGGCGCATGGTGCGGCCAATACCAGTAAGCGCCGATTCCCACCACCAACAGGGCAACGAGCCAAACCACCCACCGTGTGCGCGATCGCGGCGCCTCGATGGGGCCGCGCGACATGGGGGGATGCGCGGAGTCGTATTCCGGCCGATCGACGCGTTCATCCATGGGCCTTGTACGCTCTCCAGGTCAGCTTGGGCCGGGCAGAAAGTAGGCGTCGGTCGGTTACAGTCTCAATGCCCTCAGGCATGCTGTTACGATAAACATCGCTCCGTTACCGGCCGGCGACCCTAGTCACACGGAAATTTGGCGCCCTTACGGCAAACCGACCCCAAACTGCATCATTGCAGGGGCACGCTGCCGGCGTAGCGGATAATGTCGAGCCCGCCACTCAAGCGGTCATTGGCATAGATCAGGCCATTCTCGTCCACGTAGATGTCGTTGATCTGGATACTGTGGGTCGCGTTACCCGGCGGCGCCGCGTCCACCAGGTAGCCGATCTCTACGGGGTGGTACGGATCCTCAATTGAATAGGCCCGCACACCGCCGCCGAAGAAGCTGCCAACCACAGTCTTGGTCAAGGTGCGCGATGTGGTGGCAGGGTGATTCATGTCGATGTTGTGCGCGCCGAACCGGCCGCCGGCTTTGCAAAGAGCCGCGAAGTCCGCGGGAGGCGGAAAGACGGCCAGCGGTATCGGCTCCTTCTCGTTGCTCATGTCCCAGACCCAGTCGCGCTTTGGCCAGTCCTTGCAGTTAGCGGTGGTGGCCTCCTCGGATTGGATCAGCAGGTTGCGCGAGGGCAGCGGCAGCACGGTATGCGCGAAACCGTTGTCGGCCGACTGCCACGACACGTGCGCAACGAGCTTTGGATGCGCCTTGTCGGCAATGTCCAGGATCACCAGGCCGCCATCGATCCAGCCGATATAGACACGATCCGGACGATCTGAAGACAAAGCGGGAGAGTGCATGCGGATGCCGGTGTCGAACGGTTGGACACGCGGCGGCGGAGGCTCCTTGTCACCCTCTCGCGTGCCAGGCAGCCACCAGCGGCCAGCTTCCTTCGGATTTGCCGGATCATGCATATCGACAATCATCAAGAACTGATCGTCGTTCTTATTCCGCGGGACGAAGTCCTTGGCGCCGGTGGACAGATAGGCATAGGCACCATCGGTGAACCACAGATAGTGCACGCCGCGTGAATGCGGCCCCGACGTGTCGAAATACGACAGCTTCTTCGGATGGGCAGGATCGGCGACGTCATAGACATCCATGCCAGCATATTGCTGTCCGATCTTGTCCGTCTGGTGCGCGACCGCCATCGTGGTGCCGGACAGGCCGAGCGAGTTGCAGCGAAGGTATGGCGCATCGACCGGAACCTGGGTGATGACCTTGGGATCCTCCGGCTTGCTCACATCGATGACGCTGAAGCACATCGGTGCCGATTTCATGGGCAAGGAAGAGCACGCGCTGTCCATTTGGGTACTGATGTAGTGCCAGTCCCTCGCCGCCTTTGCCTACGCCATTGAGGTTGCTGTGACCGATGATCTCCATGTTGGACGCCTCAGCGACCGGCGGCAGCGGATCAGCATGCAAGACGGTTGGCAACAGCAACAGGGCAGTGGCGGAGAGACAGCGGAGCGAAAGGTGCATGGATTCCTCCCGGGTCAGGGGACTGAGACTTCGCAGTTCGTCACCACTCGCCGTGCTCGGCGAGTCAAATTCTGGTCAGTTATAACGAGGCGCTCGGACAACGCGGGCCACGCACCATTACCGTCACCCAGTCCGCGCAACATCGACCACATAATCCGCCAGAGCCAGAGAAGCGGTAAGCCCCGGACTTTCAATACCGAACAGGTTGATCAACCCGGATACGCCATGCGTTTGCGGGCCCTGCACAACGAAATCCTGCGCGGGAGCGCCACGCGGCACGATCTTTGGCCGGATACCGGCATAGCCCGGCTGCAATGCCCCATCCTTCAAGTCCGGCCAGTACTTGCGCACGGCAGCATAGAAGCTGTCGGCGCGAGCCGGGTCCACTGTATAGTCGATCGTATCGATCCACTGCACGTCGGGACCGAACCGCGCCTGACCACCGAGGTCGATGGTGAGATGCACGCCGAGCCCGCCAGGAACCGGCACCGGATAGATCAGCCGCGAAAACGGCGAGCGGCCGGCCAGCGTGAAGTAGTTGCCCTTGGCATAATAGGCGCCAGGCACACGGTCCGCTGGCATACCCTTGATGCGTGCGGCGAAACCGGGGGCGTGCAGACCGGTCGCATTGACCAACAAGCGGCAGCGCAGCGACATCGGCTCGGATCCACCGACATCGATCTCGATGCCCCTCTGCCTAGCACGCGCCGCCGTGACAGGGCTGAAGAACACCGGCACCGCCCCGGCATTCTCTGCATCTCCTTGCAGCGCCAGCATGAAGGCGTGACTGTCCACAATGCCCGTGGCCGGCGACAGCAGCGCGCTCGTGCAGCGCAGGTTGGGTTCCATCCCCATCGCTTCGGCCGCGGTGAGCACCCGCATGCCTTCGACGCCATTGACCTCCGCGCGACGCTTGATGCCGGCCAGCATTGCGTCTTCCTCGGAGTTGGTCGCGACGATAAGCTTGCCGCAATTGATGTGCGGCACCCCCTTCTCGGCGCAGTAGGAATATAGCGCCCGACGGCCCGCGACGCAGAACCGCGCCATGAAACTACCGGCGGGGTAGTAGATGCCGGCGTGAATTACCTCGCTGTTGCGCGATGATGTCTCGGTACCGATCCCTTCCGCCGCATCGAGGATGATCACCTCGCGACCGGCCAGTGCCAGTGCACGTGCTACTGCCAGACCGACAACCCCGGCACCAGCAACGACGCAATCGACTTCTTCCACGCATCACCCTCGGTTACAACAGGGCAAATCTCAGGACAGAGAGCGCGGCGATGAGCCACACGGCGCCCGGTATCTCTGTGCTGCGACCCGCAGCCGCCTTGACCACCACATAAACCGCAAAGCCGAGCCCGATGCCCGTGGCGATGGAAAACGAGAACGGGATGCTGATCGCGACGATTACGGCCGGCAGGTACTCGGTTGTATCGTCCCAGGCGACATCGCTTAACGCGCGCGCCATCAGGCATGCGACAAACACCAGCGCCGGCGCGGTCGCAAAACCGGGGATCGACGTCGCGACCGGCGCGAAGAACAGAGTGAGCAGAAACAGCACCGCGACCGCGACCGCGGTCAGGCCGGTGCGGCCGCCAGCCTCGATGCCCGCTGCGCTCTCGATGTAGCTGGTGGTGGTGCTGGTTCCCAGCATCGAACCGATGATTGCTCCACCGCTGTCGGCGAGAAGCGCCTCGCGCAGGCGCGGGACGGTGCCATCCGGACGCAGCAGGCCGGCACGCTGCGTCGTGGCAATCAACGTGCCGGCGTTGTCCAGCACATCGACCAGCAAGAACGTCAAGACGACTGTGGTGACACCAAGCGACAGCGCACCCCTGATGTCCAGTTGAAGGAAAGTCGGCAAGAGCGATGGCGGGGGGGCGATTATGCCTTGGAATTGGGTGAGGCCAAGCGGGATGCCGAGCGCCGCGGTAACCAGGATGCCAACGAGAATCGCGCCGCGCAAACCGCGCGCCGAAAGGCCCGCGATGATGAGGAAACCAAGAATCGACAGCACGGTTGGTGTCTTGCCAAGATCGCCGATTGTCACCAGCGTGACCGGATTGCCGGTGACCACACCCATTTCGTGCAGACCGATCAAGCCCAGGAACAGCCCGATTCCGGCGCCGATACCCAGCTTCAGCGACATCGGGATGGCATTGATAAGCCATTCACGAATTCTCAGCACGCTGATGAGCAGAAACAACAGCCCGGAGACGAACACGGCACCGAGCGCGATCTGCCATGATACGCCCATTCCTTTCACTACGCTGAAGGTAAAATAGGCGTTCAGACCCATCCCCGGTGCCAGCGCTAACGGCAGATCGGCCAGCATTCCCATCGCCGCGGAGCCGATAGCCGCGGCGATGCACGTGGCAACAAACGCCGCGCCTTGATCGATCCCTGCAGCCGCCAGGATCGACGGATTGACCACAACGATATAAGCCATCGTGAGATAGGTGGTCAGGCCAGCCAGCAATTCACTGCGCACCGTCACATTGTGTTCGCGCAGGCTGAACATGCTAACCGCCCAGCGCGCCTTGGGTGTTGACGTAGAGCGCATAAAGTCCGTGGCTCGCTGCCATGAACAAGCGATTGCGCCACCGTCCGCCAAAGCAAAGATTGGCGCAGCGTTCCGGCAGCGCGATGTGCCCTATAGGCTCACCGGCAGGATTGAAGATGCGCACGCCGTCGAGTTCCGCTTCACCCATGCCCCAGCCGCACCACAGATTGCCATCAACATCGACGCGGAATCCATCGGGCGTGCCCGGACCGGCATCGATGAACATCCGGCTGGCTCCCAGCTTGTCACCGCTCACCTCAAACACGCGCAACTTGCGCGACGGCATGCCACGCAACTCAACCACGTAGAGTTTCGTTTCATCCGGCGAGAACGCCAGACCGTTCGGCCCTTGCACGTCATCGGCCACCACGGTGACCACTCCGGTCTGGCCATCGACGCGATAGACATTGGCCGGCAATTCGGGTTCAAGCTTCTCGCCTTCGTAATAGCCGAGCAGTCCGAAAGGCGGATCGGTGAACCAGATCGAGCCATCGGACTTCACAACCACATCGTTCGGCGAGTTCAGCTTCTTGCCTTGATAACTATCGGCCAGCACGGTTATCGCGCCATCATACTCCGTCCGGATCACCCGCCGCCCGCGATGCTCGCATGTGACCAGGCGGCCTCGCCGATCGCGCGTATTGCCGTTGGCGTTGTTCGACGATTTGCGATAGACGCTGACCGCGCCGGTTTCTTCCTCCCATTTCAAAATGCGGTCATTGGGGATGTCGCTCCACAGAAGATAGCGGCCATCGCCAAAATACACTGGCCCTTCCGACCAGCGGCAGCCTGTAGCCAAACGATCAACCGAGGCCAACGGCAGCCGATACTTGTTGAAGCTCGCATCCATCACCTGCACGGCAGCATCCGGATAGCGTTGGCTTGGTTCCCACATGGCTTTGTTTCCCCTGTTGCTTGGCTACTTTACGCCAGCACGTTGCAGATGTGGCGCGAGTCGGCAGCTCAGCGCAAGTAACAGCATCCGGTAGTCGCTGATCAGCGACCAGAACGGATGGCCAAATGTCTCCGGCCGATTGCCTTCGATTGTAATATGCGCGGTCCAGGCGAACGCATAGCCGACGATAGGCGCCGCAATGACCCAACGCCAGTCGCGCACAGCAAGCGCAAGCGCAGCCAGCACCAACACACTGCCAATATAATGCAGCAGTCGTGTGGCCCCGCTGCTATGGGCGCGCAGATATCGTAGCCAGAACTGGTCGTAGGTCAGTGTCATTGCGAGGAGCATAGCGACGAAGCGGTCCTGGTCATGACTTCGCTCGCCGCTAATTTCCTCACGTTGACAGCGGGATGCTCACATCCGTCCCGCATCCACGACCCACAACTGCGCAGTGCACATCTTGCTATCATCAGACGCCAGCCACAGCACCATCCGCGTCACATCCGCGGGCACCAGCTTCTGCTTTAGACACTGCACCTTCATCAGGTCCTGTTCCGCCTCAGGTGTCAGCCACAGGGTGATCTGCCGCTCTGTCATGATCCAGCCAGGGATGACCGTGTTCACCCGGATGCCATCCGGCCCCAGGTCGCGCGCAAGGCCTCGAGTCAGCCCTTCCACTGCCGCCTTCGCTGTCGTGTAGGCCGGCATGCCACCAGTCAGCGAATGCCAGCTCACCGAGCCAAAATTGACGATCGAGCCGCCGCCAGCAGCACGCATCATCGGCGCCACCGCCTGTATCGCAAAGAACTGGTGTCGCAAATTGGTCGACTGCCGTTCATCCCAGTATTCGACCGTCACATCCTCCCACTTATGCCTTTGGTCATTCGCAGCATTGTTCACCAGCACGGTGATAGGTCCCAACCGACGTGATGCCTCGGTAATTGCCGCGCGAAGCGCCTCGATATCCTTCAGGTCGCAGTGCTGATAGAGCGGCTTGCCCTCCAGCCGATCGGCCAGAGCGCGCGCCGCATCATCGGCGATATCGACAAACGCCACCTTCGCGCCCTGCGCCACGAACTGCGTCACATGCTCGGCGCCGATACCACTCGCACCGCCGGTAATGAATACCGTGCGCCCACGCAGGCTGGGATAGGTCGCAAAATCACTCATCATTTCTGCTCCACATGGCCGCCGAAGCCGAAGCGCATCGCCGAAAGCACTTTTTCGGCGAAGGTGTGATCCTGCCGAGATCGGAACCGCACGAACAACGATGCGGCGAGCACATCCGCCGGCACCGCTTCCTCGATCGCCGCCTCGATCGTCCAGCGTCCTTCGCCTGAGTCCTCGACACTTCCCTCGAAGGCATCAAGCTTCGGATCCTTCGCCATGGCTTCGGCGGTAAGGTCGAGCAGCCAGGACGACACCACGCTGCCGCGCCGCCACACCTCGGCTATATCGGCCACCTTGAGATCGAAACGCTCGTCCGCCGGCAGCTTCTCCGAAGCGCGATTGCGTAAGATATCGAAGCCTTCGGCCATCGCCTGCATCATGCCGTATTCGATGCCGTTATGGATCATCTTCACGAAGTGGCCGGCTCCGCACGGACCCGCGTGGATATAGCCCCGCTCGGCGCGCGGGTCGTGGCCTTCACGGCCTGGTGTGCGTTCGATCGTGCCAAGCCCCGGGGCCAACGCCGAGAAAATCGGATCGAGATGATCCACCGCCGCCTTCTCGCCGCCGATCATCAGGCAATAGCCGCGCTCCAACCCCCACACGCCGCCCGAGGTGCCACAATCGATATAACGGATGCCCTTCGCCGCGAGCGTCTTTGCGCGGCGGACATCGTCCTTGTACATCGTGTTGCCGCCGTCGATGACGATATCGTCGGCGTCCAACAGTTCGCCAAGCTGGGCGATGGTCTGCTCGGTGATGCGCCCCGCTGGCAGCATGACCCAGACCGCGCGCGGCTTGTCATTCAGCGCCTGCACTACGGCCCGCAGCGAACCGACACCCTGCGCGCCCTCCTTGCCAAGCCCTTCAACCGATAACGCGTTCGCATCCCAAACGACGCACGAATGTCCCGCGCGCATCAGTCGCCGTGAGATGTTCGCGCCCATGCGCCCAAGCCCGATCACACCGATCTGCATGTTGGTCCTCCTGATTAGACCTCAGCCATGCCACCATTTGCCGCCGAGCACGATACCGCGGCAGGCAAGCCGCTGGTTGGCGTTCAGCTTTTCGCCAAGAACATCTTCAAATTCGAAACTGCCATGCTCCATAGTCAATATGGTCGCATCGCCGAGCAGGCCAGCACGCAGTGTGCCGCGATCCTCAAGCCGCACCGCGCGCGCCGGATTGATCGTGCTGGCGCGGATCACCTCAACCAGCGGCACGCCGAGCGCCAGGAACTTCGACATCGTGGTGATCAGATTGTAGGCCGGACCTTCGACCGAGACGACATGAACGTCCGACGAAATCACATCGGGCAGGAATTCCTGTTTCAGCATTGCCATTGCCGTCTCGTATCCGAACGAGCCTTTGCCGTGCCCGATGTCGAAGATGACGCCGCGCTCACGCGCCGCCAGCACATCCTCACGAATGCCGCCACCGGGCGCGACCGGCGTATTGGGGAACGGCCGGAAGCAATGCGTCAGGATGTCACCCTTGCGCAGCCGGGGCATCACCTCGGACCGATACGGTGGCGGGAAGTCGAGGTGCGTCATCAACGGGATGCCGGCATGTTCCGCGACTTCGAGCGCTATCTCCATCGGCGCGATCCCCGAGGCGCCCGACGCGTTGCCGCCAACGCGGACCTTGATGCCCACTACCAGGTCGGCTTGCGCTTTAGCCACGTCGAGGCAGACCTTCGGGTTGAGCAGCGACAGGTCGCGGCACTCGCCGACATTGATCTCCTTCGATAACGCAAAGATCCCAGCGAACGATATGTTCAGGAACGGCAGGATACGGACTTCCGATCGCTCGATGACATGGCGCCGGAAGCCCATCAGGTTGCCCGGCCCCGACGAGCCGGCATCGATCACCGTGGTGATGCCGCTGTTTTTCGCATACTCGTCCGGATCGACACCGAGCGACGTGCCACCCCAGTAAACATGGGTGTGCAGGTCGATCAGCCCAGGCACCACCATCATGCCGCTCACGTCGCGGGTCTGCTGACCGCCAGCCAGGTCGGGACCGAGTTCAGCGATGTTTCCGCCGGCGAACGCCACGTCCAACCGCTCGTCAAGACCCTGGGCCGGATCGATCACCCGGCCGCCCTTCAACACGAGATCGAACATGCAACACCCCCTCCGATCAGGGCGAGCCTGCCACAAGAGAAAGGCACAGCCCAATCGGGCAGCAAGGCGGCGTCGTGTGGTAGTCAGTTCGTCAAGAACGCCCGAGCACTCAAATCATGCCTCGAAATAGTATTTATGACTTTCTATGCCTTGACCGTTCTCCGCGTGATCTGTGCTTCGAGCTTCGAAAAACCACCAGACGCCAGCCTGCTGCTTCTTTTCGCCCGGCGCGCTGGCTGGCCAATTCAGCCCGCTTCCGCTAAAACGCGGTCAACGGACCGAGAACGAGGCAGGACCATGAACGACGTTGCCGCCGAACTGACCAATTCCCGCATCATCGCGGCATATCGCGAGAAGACCCCCGGCTCGGCTGAACTCGCCAAGGACGCCGGCGAGTTGTTCCCGAGCGGCATCACGCACGACGCCCGCAACGTCGATCCGTACTGCGTGTTCATCCAGCGCGCCCAGGGTCCGCATAAGTGGGACGTCGATGGCAACCGCTACATCGACTATTTCGGCGGCCATGGCGCACTGCTGCTCGGCCATCGGAACGCGGCCGTCACCGAGGCAGTCCGCGAAGCCTTCGACGAGGGCACCCAGTTTGGCGCCAACCATCCGCGCGAAGTGAAGTGGGCGCATGCGATCCAGCGCCTGGTACCGTCGGCCGAGCGGATTCGCTTCACCTCCTCCGGCACCGAGGCAACCTTGATGGGCGTGCGCCTCGCCCGCGCCTTCACAGGCCGCCAGACGCTGCTGCGCTTCAAGGGCCACTTCCACGGCTGGCACGACCAGATGGCGAGTGGCTACACCAATCACTTCGACGGCTCGCCGACACCAGGCGTGCTGCCGGGCGTGGCGGAAAAATCGATCTTGCTGAATCCGGGCGATATCGAGGCCGTGCGCGCAGCGTTCGCCAGTAATCCCGACATTGCAGGCGTGATCTATGAGCCGACAGGTTCGTCCTTCGGCCAGGTTCCGCTGGGTGCCGACTTCGCTCAGGAACTGCGTAAGCTATGCACGCAGTACGGCGCCATCCTGATCTTCGACGAAGTCGTCACCGGCTTCCGCGCCACCAAGGGCGGGGCGCAGATGGCGTTCGGCGTGCGCCCCGACTTGTCCAGCTTCGCGAAGATCGTTGCCGGCGGTCTGCCCGGCGCATGCATTGCTGGCCGCAAGGACATTCTCGACCTGCTCGACTTCAAGGTCGCCGAACGCACCGGACGCGAGAAGATTGCGCATCCCGGTACGTTCAATGCCAATCCGGTATCGGCTGCGGCAGGCACCGCGGCGCTGACGATAATTGCCGAGACGAATGCCTCCGACGAGGCCTCGGCAATCGGTGCGGCGCTGCGCGAGAAGCTGAACGAAGTGCTGACGGCCGAGAAGGTGCCATGGGCGGTATACGGCGAATACTCTGGCTTCCATCTCTTCGTTAATCCGAGCAACCTGAAGATCGGCCCGCATAACTTCGATCCAAAGAAAGTGCCGCTGGAGGATTTGAAGAACCAGCCAAAGTCGTTAGTGAACCGGCTGCGTCTGGCAATGCTGATCAACGGCGTCGATCTGAACCCGCGCGGCGGCGGACTGCTGTCCTGCACGCACACCCCGAGCGACGTGGCGGACACCACCGCGGCGTTCCGCGAGGCGATCCGCATGCTGAAGCAGGAAGGCGAGCTGGCCAACTAAGGCCAGCCGACAGTGCGACACGGGATCCGCCGCGCCGCGGCGGTCCTGCTGTGCCTCGCCGTCGCACGTCATGCTGTGGCGGACGTGCCGATCGATGCGGTGCGCGCCGAAGCCGAGCCATACATCATGGCGGGCATGAAGACGTTTGACTGCCCGGGCCTCGCGATAGGCATCGTGGCAGACGGTAAGCTGGTGTACGCCAACGGCTTCGGTGTGCGCAGCAAGACTGGCAATGAGCCGATCGATACGCACACCGTTTTCCAGATCGGTTCGGCGACCAAGGGGTTTCTTGCCACGACGATCGCCATGATGGTCGATCGAGGCAAGCTCAAGTGGGATGACCGGGTAACCGACCTCGATCCGGACTTTCAGATGAAGGATCCCTGGGTTACCCGCGAGTTCCGTGTGTTCGACCTGCTCGCGCAGCGTTCCGGACTGCCGCCTTATGCGAACGATGCATTGGGCCTGCTGGGGTTGGATCGAGCCGCACTGATCCGCTCGTTGCGCTATGTCGAACCGGTGTCGAGCTTCCGTTCCACCTTCGCCTACACCAACGTAACGCATATGCTCGCCGGTCGTATCGTGGCAAAAGCCGACGGCTTAAGCGACTGGAACGCCGTCCTGCAGAAGGAACTGCTTGATCCGCTCGGCATGAAGCAGACGAGTTACACCGCGGCGGCGATCGACGCGGCACCCAATCACGCCAACGGCTATCGCTGGGCCGCTGATGGCACAGTTGAAGTGCCGTTCACCCAGATATTCCCGTACGACTTCGACGGCGCCGGCGATATCAACTCGACCATTGAGGATGGCGCGCGGTGGCTGCGCTTCCAGCTTGATAACGGAGCGTTTGAGGGAAATAGGATCGTAAGCGCTGAGAACCTCGCGGTCACTCACACGCCCAAGGTCGCTCTGTCCGCGCAGGTGGCTTATGCGATGGGTTGGGTTGTGCAGCAGACGCCCAACGGCACGATCATCTGGCACAATGGCGGCACCAGTGCATTCGGCTCCTTTTTCGGTTTTGCGCCGGAAAAGCATGCCGGCGTTGTCGTGCTGACAAACGAGACGAATGTCGGGTTTCCCGATGCCATTGGCGCTTGGGTTCTGGACCGCATTTTCGGTAATCCGAATGTCGACCACGTGGCGGCGGCACTCAAGCGAGCGCAGGCCGGTAGCGAGAAATCCGTAAAACAGTTCGCCAAGCCAGACAATCCGCGGCCACTCCTGCCGGCGGCGGGACTGGCAGGCATCTTCGACAATCCGGGCATCGGCAAGGCCGTCGTCGCGATTGAAGGCGACACACTGACGATGGCCCTGGAGACCGGAGCGAAGCTGAAGCTGACGCCCTGGGATGGCAGTGTCTTCACCGCTGGTCTGATGCCGTCGGGCCGATTTGCCGCGGTCTCGGAAGACCTGGGCCCGCAGCCAAACGCATTCGTGCAGTTCCAGATGGACCATGACGGCAAACTGAACCTGCTGCGCCTCGCGTTCGACGACGGACAGGCCTACCTGTTCAATCGGGAGTAGCCGCTTAGCCGCCTTCGATCTGCTCCTGATCGAATGTCACACCCACCACGACGCGAAACGGAACGTGCAGTTCGTCGCCGCCACGCCGCAACAGGATATGTCCGTGCTGCCAGAGCCGCTTCCACCGCACAACAACCGTTAGCCGGGTACGCCCCTGCACTTCACACGTCACCTGCTCCGAGCAGGTTTCCTTGGACTGGTTGCTCGCGCTGTATGTGGTGCGCAACTTCTCCTCAGCCGATAACTTGAGTGCCGCGGTGTCCTTGAGACCAAGCGAGAGCTCACCGCCCGCGCCTTGCGTCTTTTCGCTCTGGATCTCGTAGGTGCGGGTCCATTCCTTGGTGAAGGTGATCCCCCGCGTGATCGGGGAGGAGCTGCGAGTGTTGTCGATCACCCGGCGATCTTCGCCGAATACCTCTTCGCTGCGTTCCGCTTCGAGCACTTCGGTCGCAGTCTCATCGGGCATCGGCGAAGCATCGGACTTGCCATAGATCTTCCAGCGATAGCTGCACTTCGGACACTCGGCCGTGTCACCGCGCAACGCTCCACCCGTGATGAGCGGCACCTTGTGACCGTCTGCTGCGTAGAAATTGGTGGTGATCGATCCAAGCATATTGGTGTTGGAGGCGTTGCAACGCGGACAGCAATAACCCGCGGTGAGATATCTCTTATGCTCCTCCGAAATGCCGGCGACGCTGAGCAGGGCGGAGTTCATCCGGCCCGACACAGTCATCAGCGGATTGCGCATCGGCTACGCGGCCTGTGCCAGCTGCCGCGGCAGGTAGATCGCGATATGGGTGATACGCGCCAGCGGCGTGCTCTCGTTGGCCAGCACCAGCGCGTCGACCTCGACGAACTTGTGACCCTTGTGCACGTAATTCTTCGTCACTCGCGCGCGCGCGCTCAGCGTGTCGCCGACATGGGCGAGGCCAAGGTTCTGCACTGAACTGCCAACATGCATCCACGCCGGCAAAACGACGTTGTGCGACAGCACCCAGTTGCAGCAACGCAGGATGGTCCCCGGATGGACGATGCCCTCGCGAGCGTACAACGGATCGGTCTCGCGCGTGTCGCTGATGTCCTGCGCGTGGTACTCGGTGGTGACAACCAGCGGATTCATGCCCAGCCAGCGTCCAACCGCCAGCGATTGCTCGTCCGCGGGTGGCCGTGCGTCGTGCGCTGGTGGGGTGGCTGGCTGGAAATCGGCAACCCCCGGCGCCGGCGCCAACTGAGGCAGTGCTGCTGAACCGGTGGCACACAATTCGCCGCGGCTGTGCACCTCAAGCGCCAGGCCATCGGCGGTCTCGCTGGCACTGATCTCGGCGATATCACCCTCATACACCGGCTTACCGAACTTGCAGTCTCCGGTGCCACGCTCGAGCCATGCGCGGCCCCAGTGCGCCACCGGCAAATGCGTCATGTATGCATAAACATGTACACCACCCACCAAGCCACCGGTAAATCCGAACCGGCGCGCCGTGGCGTCATCGTGGATCTTGTTCTCTGATGCCTTCGCCGTGTTGTAGGCGGAGACCCGATAAGGCTGCGGAGCCATCACGCCAGCGCCCAAATGCCGACTTCGTACCCAGGCACGAAGTTGCGGTTATTCATGTCCGGATTGCGGTTGACGAACGCCCGATTGAACATCGGATGACGCATGCTGCGCGTCTCGTGCTCAATCTGGAACAGCGACTTGTTGGTATCCACATCGACGATGTCGATGAATGGGTACTGATGCTGGTCGCTCTCCTCGGTGATCAGTCCGCGCTCCACCAGTTTCTTATGCGGCCCAGAAAAGTCCGCAAGCGTGATCTGAATGTGATGGCCGTCATACGGTGGCTGCTTTTTCTTGGTCTCGCGATAGGTCACCTTGCTGTCGGCCGACGTGTTGGCCCAAGCGTACGGACCACGCTCATCCTTCGATACGCCGGCGATGCCGCCGAGGATCTCGATGTAGAACTGCGCGATCTTGTCCAGTTTCGTACCAGCTGGCACGTCGAACTCGACGTACGGCATGCCAACGCGAAGCTGCCCGAAGCGCGCGGGGTCCGGTGCATGTACGCGCATCCGGTTGCCCCACGGGCAAGTGGTTTCCACGACGTCGCCCACTTCCTTGAAACTGAACTTGGTGCCCGCGAGATACTTCTTCGCGTAGTGCAGGCGCTTCAGCAGCGCCTCAAGATCCGGCATCACCAGCGCCGTCGTTCCGCGCACTACCTGCGGCGTTTCACGCGACGGCAGATGGAACTGACCACGGCCGACGTTGACCCACATGTTCTCGAGGCCAGACATCAAATAGGGATCGCGGGTCAGCCCAAGACCCATCAGATAATAGGCAATCGCCTTCGACTGATCGGGCACCGTGACGTTGACATGGCCCAGTTCGACGATGTTGCCGAGGTCCTCGGCCGTCCGATCGAACTGCGGCTTGGTCATGACCGTATCGTTCATTTCCAGGGATCCCCCTCTGCCGGAATTTCGCCTTTCGGCGCATGATACTGTCGGCCGGCGCGTCCGGTCCACTGGCAGGGGGAAACGACAATGGCGGGTGAAGCAGGTCTGGCGATGGGCTGGGCCGAATGGGCACGGCTCGACGGCGTGGCATTGGCGGAACTCGTGCGCACGCGGCAGGTCAGTGCGCAGCAGGTGACGGCGCAGGCCGCGGCGGCGGTTGCTCGCCTCAACCCCAAGCTGGAAGCGGTGATCGAGCTATTCGACGATGTTCGCGCCAATCCCGACACGGATGGGCCGGACAAGTCCGGCAAGCTGTACGGTGTGCCGATATTCCTGAAGGATCTTGGGTCTGGACTGAAGGGCCGCACACAGGATTCCGGCTCAGCATTCACCAAGGGCACGCGCATCACTGCCACCGATCCGGCCGTGGAGAATTTTCTGCGCGCAGGTCTGGTGCCGCTCGGCCGATCGACGACGCCGGAGTATGGCATGACGTTCGACACCACCACGGACTATCGCGGCGAGGTTAAGGTGACGCGCAGTCCGTGGAACCTCGCGCGAACGCCTGGCGGCTCATCGGGTGGTTCGGCAGCGGCGGTCGCCGCCGGCATGGTGCCGCTGTCGATGTCGTCCGACGGTGGCGGATCGACCCGCATCCCAGCATCGTTCTGCGGCCTTGTTGGATTGAAGGCATCGCGAGGCCGCGTGCCGCAGCCTCTGTCACGCAATGAATATGTCACGCGCATCAGCATCGATGGCGTGGTGTCGCGCAGCGTGCGCGATACCGCCGCTGTCTATGACTACCTCAGTCGCGTGCCGAACGGCGGCTCCTTCATCAAGATGGGCGCCCCAACCGGTTCCTATCTGGACGCCATCGCGCGCGAGCCGGGCAAGCTGAAAATCGGCCTGTCCACCGCGCGCTGGGGCCGCGGCAACGACACCGATCCGCAGGTCGCTGCGCGCGTGCGCGAAGTCGCGCGCCTGCTGGAATCGCAAGGCCATGCAGTTGAGGAACTGAACGACGACAGTATCTGCGACTGGGACACGATGTGGCGTACCTATCAGACGCAATGGATCAGCAGCCGACTTATGTTCACCATGATGGCGCAGGACAAGGGGATTCCCACCAGCGATTTGAAGAAGCTGCTGGGGACGATGACATGGCGTCATTACGAGGCAGCCGATAAGTATGACAGGTTCGACCTGTTGCGCATGATGAACGGCAATAACATTGTCACCCGCCAGTTCGGCGCGGTCATGGAGCGCTACGATGCGCTGCTCACGCCGACGCTGGCGATCCGCGTACCCGAAGCCAACGGCCCGTATTCGCTGCTGCGCGACGAACCGCTGGAGCCGTGGGTAAACCGCCTCACCGATGCCTGCCGTTACACCATGCCAGGCAATGAAACCGGCCTGCCCGGCATCAACATCCCCGCTGGCCTGGACAGCGAAAATCTGCCGATCGGCGTCCAACTTTACGGTAATTTCGCGCGCGAGGACCTGCTGTTGCAACTTGCCGCGCAGGTCGAGCGTGCACGGCCGGAATGGTTCGGCGCAATCCCGCCCGTGCACGTGACGAAAGGCAACTGACGGGCATCTATGAGTCGCCACAACGGCGTGCGCGCGCTATTTGCGTCGCGCACTTTCATCCGGCTTTGGGCCATTGGCGGCTGCGTCAATGCAATGCGCTGGTTTGAAGTGCTGGCCGCTGCATTGTTCACGCTCGACATGACCGGCTCCGGCCTGGCAGTGGCAATCGTATCCTCAGCACGCACCATGCCGATGCTGGTGCTCGGCGCCTTCGCCGGCGTCATGGCCGAAGCTGTAAATCGAAAGCGCCTGATTGTCGTCGGCCAGTTCGTCACCTCTGCCGCATCGGCGACCGTAGCGCTGTTGGGCCTGTTCGGTGCAGCACAGCCCTGGCACCTCGCAGTCGCTGCGCTGGTCGCCGGCACTGTCTGGTCCACCGAACTCTCGACCCGTCGCCGCATGGTTGGCGAAAGCGTCGCCCCTGAACTTGTGCCGCGTGCACTCGCACTGGACACGCTGACCAATTCAATCACACGAATGGGTGGCCCCATCGTCGCCGGCACCCTTTATCAGTTCGTGGGCGTGGCCGGCGCATTCGCCGTGTCTGCACTGGTCTATCTGTTCGCCGCAATGCTGGGTATGCGCCTGCGACACGAACAGGAAAGCCGCAAGTTCGTGCTCAGCCGAGTGCCACGCGATCTCGCCGAGGGATTCACATTCGCGCGCGGCCACGCAGTGATCGCCGGCGTGCTGATGGTCACTATCGCCATGAACCTGCTCGGCTTCCCCTACTCAGCCTTGGTTGCGCCAATCGGGCGCCAGCACTTCATGGTTTCACCGGCACTCGTCGGTGTCATGGCCGCATCGGAATCGTTCGGTGCATTTCTCGGCGGCCTTTGGCTCACCAGCGGTGATCCGCCAGGCAAAGGCCGCGTGCTGATGGTCGGTGGCTCGCTGTTGTTCTTGGTCTGCGCCGCCTTGATGCCGCTGGCACCGGTATTTTCCGTGGCCTGTGCATTGTTGGTCATCGGTGGCGTCGGCTCCGCGGCGTTCGCCAACATGCAGACATCGTTGGTCATCGCCTATTCGCCGCCCAACATTCGCTCGCGGCTGATGGGCCTGCTCACCGTCTGCATCGGCGCCGGCCCGTTGGGCATCCTGTTGGTCGGTGCTCTCGCGAGCGCACTCGGACCGCTGGGCGCGGTGGACGCCATCGAACTGACCGGGCTGGTCGCAGTAGCTGCAGCAGGATTGGTCTGGCGCCGCAAGGAACAGGTCCAGCCTGTGACAATGGTGCCATTGCGCGAAGAACGCTGACCGCAGCTTGGAAGTCCTCCGCTGCTGTGCCAACCTGGGCGCAACAAAGGACGACTTCCATGCAAGACGTCAGCGTAGAACTGCAGTTTCTCTCCGGCATCCGCGTGGTGGATTTCACGCAATTCGAGGCTGGCCCGTCCTGCACGGAAGCATTAGCGTGGCTCGGCGCCGAAGTCGTGAAGATCGAAAACCCGAAGACCGGCGATCCCGGCCGGCGTTTGCGCGCCGGACAACCGGATGACGATCCGTACTACTTTCAAGTGTTCAACGCGAACAAGAAGTCGATCACCGTCAACCTGAAATCACCGCGCGGTCTCGCGCTGGTGAAGGATCTGCTTCGCAAGGCCGATGTGTGCGTGGAGAACATGGCACCCGGCACGATCGAACGACTGGGTCTTGGTTACGATGTCGTGCGCGAGTTGAACCCCGGCATCATCTATTGCCAGGTGAAGGGTTTCGGCACCGGCAGTCCTTACGAGACCAACCTTGCCTTCGACATGATCGCGCAAGCCACCGGTGGCACGATCAGCGTGACCGGCGAGAAGGGACGCATGCCGGTGAAGCCCGGCCTGTCACTGGGCGACACCGGCACAGGCATGACGATGGCGATCACCATTCTCGGCGCGTTGTTTCGTCGCGCCGCAACCGGCGAAGGTCACCGGCTTCAGGTCGCGATGCAGGATGCGATGCTGCACTACATGCGCACCAACTTCGCCACTCAGGCGCGATCGGGCAAAGCGGTGCAGCGTGACGGCACACGCTCCGGCGGTGGCAGCAACGCGCCCTCCGGCCTCTATCCATGCGCCCCAGGTGGCCCAAATGACTACGTCTGGATCATGACCAGCCGCGCCAATCCCGAGCATTGGTCGCGCCTTTGCAAGGTGATGGGACGTGAGGAACTGATCAACGATAGGCGCTTCCTGACCCCGCGCGATCGGGTGAAGCACAACGACGAGTTGGACACGGTTATCGCAGAGTGGACCCGCACACGCACCAAGCACGACGCGATGCAGCAGATTGGCAGCGCGGGCATTCCGGCGGGCGCGGTGTTCGACACAATGGAGCTGATGGACGACCGCAACTTCGAGGAACGCGGCATCATGCAGCACATGCAGCACCCATCGTATCAACCGTTCAAGATGCCGGCGTGGCCGGTGCGGGTCGATGGCAAGCCGCCTCGCGTACAGGCATCACCGCTGCTTGGCCAGCACACCGATGAAGTTCTGGCAAACTGGCTGGGCCTTTCCGCCGAGGACCTGAAATCGCTGCAGGAAGACGGCGCCGTCTAACCCCCTTGTCATCGCGAAGAGCGTGGGCGACGAAGCAATCCAGGTGACGTACGGCTAAGCCGCCTGCGACTTCCCAAACAACCCGCCCAACCGTGCCAGCGTCGCCAAGTGTGCATCTGCATCGCCGAACAGCATGTCGATCATCGTCATGCGTTTAAAGTAGTGCCCAACCTTGTATTCCATCGTCATACCGATGCCGCCGTGCAGTTGGATCGCCTCCTGCCCGATATGTTTGCCTGACCGGCCGATCTGCACCTTAGCCGCTGCAATCGCCCGCCGCCGCTCATTCGCATCCGCTTCATCTGCCATCACCGCGGCAAACATCGCCATGCTGCGCGCCTGCTCCAGCGCGACAAGCATATCGACCGAACGATGCTGCAACACCTGGAACTGACCGATCGCACGCCCGAACTGCTGCCGAGTCTTCAGATACTCTAATGTCGTCTCGTGCATCACCTGCATGGTGCCAACGGCTTCAGCGCACAGCGCGGCGACCGCCTCATCCACGACATGCTCGATCGCCGACAGTGCATCGGTCGTATCGCCCACGGCTTCGGCCACCGTTCCTGACAGCGTGATTTCAGCGGCGCGCAAGCCGTCCTGCGTGGGATACCCCCGGCGCGTGACACCAGCCGCGCCAGGATCGACCAGAAACAACGCGACACCAGCGCGATCCCGCCGCTCACCGGCAACGCGTGCCGTCACCAGCAGCCGATCGGCGCAATCGCCATGCAGCACAATGCTCTTGGCGCCATCGATTACCCAACGCGTGCCGTCCTTGCGCGCCGTTGTCGCCACGTCGGCTAGATCGAACCGCGACTGCCGCTCCACATGCGCAAATGCCAGCTTCAGCTTGCCCTGTGCCACCTGCGGTAACAGTTCCTGCTGCTGTGCCGGCGTGGCGATACGCCGCAACAACCCCCCGCCAAGGATCACCGTCGCGAAGAACGGTTCCAGCACAAGGCCCCGACCGAACGCCTCCATCACGATCATCGTCTCGACCGGGCCGCCGCCAAATCCGCCATGCGCTTCAGCGAACGGCAAACCGAGCAATCCGACCTCACTGTATTGCTGCCAAACAGTGCGGCTCCAACCGTCCGGCTCCGCCATGTACTTCTTGCGCTGCTCGAACTGATACTGATCGGCCACCAGCCGATCTACACTGTCCTTCAGCAGACGCTGTTCGTCAGTAAGATCGAAGTCCATGACCTACTTTCTCTAAACTTCATGGCCGGGCTCGTCTCGGCCATTAGTGGTTGGCGCCATCACAGCCCCAATATCGCCTTCGCCACGATATTGCGCTGGATCTCGTTCGAGCCGCCGTAGATCGAGACCTTACGATAGTTGAAATACATTGGCGCTGCTTCGGTGGCGAAGTCAGGTCCGATCACCTCCTCATTGCGCCCGTCGAAGTCGCGTTGATACGGCAACACATACGGCCCGACCACATCCATCAGCAACTCGGTCAACTGCTGCTGGATCACCGAACCCTTCAGCTTCAGGATCGACGACGCCGGGTTCTGCTTGCCCTTCTCGCGCTTGCGTTCGTCGGCAACGACGCGCAACTGCGTCATCTCGAGAGCCTTCAGCTCCACTTCGACCGCAGCCAGTTTCTCACGGAACCGAGGCTCCTCGATCAGCGGCCGGTCACCAACGCGTTCCATCGACGCCAATTCCTTGATCCGAGCCACCTTTGCCTTGGACGCGCCCACCCGAGCGATACCTGTGCGCTCATTCCCCAACAGGAACTTCGCGTAGTCCCACCCCTTGTTCTCCTGCCCAACCAGATTTTCCGCAGGCACTTCGACGTTGTCGAAGAACACCTCGTTCACTTCGCAGCCGCCGTCGATGGTGATGATCGGCCGCACCGTGATGCCGGGCGTTTTCATATCCACAAGTATAAAGGAAATGCCCTCCTGCTTCTTGGCCGCGGGATCGGTGCGCACCAGACAGAAGATCCAATCCGCATACTGTGCCAACGTGGTCCAGATCTTCTGCCCATTGATGACGTACTTGTCGCCCTTGCGCTCCGCCCGCGTGCGCAGCGAGGCAAGATCGGAGCCAGACCCAGGCTCGGAAAAGCCCTGGCACCAGAAGATATCGGCATTCGCGGTCTTCGGCAGAAAGTGCTGCTTCTGCGCCTCGCTGCCGAACTGCGCGATCACCGGCCCAACCATGGTGACATTGAAGCCGATGGGAGAAGGCGCATTCGCCTGCTGCATCTCGTCCTGGTACAGATACACCTGCACCGGCGACCAGTCCTGCCCACCCCATTGCACCGGCCAGTTCGGCGTCGCCCAGCCGCGTGCATTCAGGATGCGCTGCGATGTGATCATGTCATCGCGCGTCAGCCCCTCGCCTTCCGCCACCTTGTCGCGGATAGACTGCGGAATCTCGCTACGAAAAAATCGGCGCGCTTCCTCGCGAAACGCGAGCTCTTCATGGGTGAATGCCAGATCCATCGAACGTCTCCTGTCGCGCGCGCACCGCCGGCGCGCCGGACATTACTCAGCCGCCTCGCGCTTCAGCCGATCGGCAAAGGTCTTGCGGAATTTGGCAACCTTCGGGCCGACCACGGCCTGGCAATAACCGGTCCAGGGATTGCGCGCGTAGTAGTCGTGGTGTTCAGGCTCGGCTTCATAGAACACCTTCAGCGGTTCGATCTGCGTCACGATCTTGCCCGGCCAGACCTTCGCCTCGCCAATCTCCTTGATCACCGCCTCCGCTGCCTGCTTCTGCGCGTCCGAATGCGTCAGGATGATTGAGCGATATTGTGGCCCGACATCGTGGCCCTGCCGATCAATCGTCGTCGGATCGTGGATCGTGAAGAACACCCGTAGCAGGTCCTCGTACGAAACTTCCGCAGGGTCGAACTTGATCTGCAGAACTTCGGCATGCCCAGTCGTGCCGGTGCAGACCTGCTTGTAGCTGGGATTGGTCACGTGGCCTCCGGCATAGCCGGACATCACGCTGCGAACGCCGCGCAGGTCTTTATAGACTGCCTCCAGGCACCAGAAGCAGCCGCCTCCGAGAGTGGCGATGTCTTCACTCATGCTGGTCGCTCCCTTGTTCAACCGCCCGCATCATAGCGTCAGGCCGCGTTCTTGCCACCGTAGCGCCGCACCCGGAGGTCGGCCTGCTCCTTGTGGGCGGCGAAGTTCTCGATCGCACAAAGCCGCGAGCAGTATTCGCCGATCATTGCGGTCGCTTCCGGACTGACCTCCTGATAGGTCACCGTCTTCAGGAACTTGCCCACCCAGAGGCCGCCCGTATAGCGCGCCGCGCGCTTCGTCGGCAGCGTATGATTGGTGCCGATGACCTTGTCGCCGTAAGCGACGTTGGTCTCCTTGCCGAGGAACAGCGAACCGTAGTTGGTCATGCGATCAAGGAACCAGCGCGGTTCGCGTGTCAGCACCTGCACGTGCTCCGACGCGATCCGATCGGCCTCGGCCAACATCTCCTCATCGGTGTCGCACAGAATTACCTGCCCATGGTCGCGCCATGCCGCACCGGCGATGTCGGCCGTCGGCAGGCGTGCAAGCTGGCGATCGATCTCCGCCTGGATTTCGCCGGCGATCTTGGCCGACGTCGTCAACAGGATCGCCGGCGATGTCGGACCATGTTCCGCCTGACCAAGCAGATCGGTCGCACACATCTCGGCGTCGGCAGTGTCATCCGCAATGATCAGCGTCTCGGTCGGCCCGGCGAGCAGATCGATACCGACGCGCCCGAACAACTGCCGCTTCGCTTCGGCGACGAAGGCATTGCCCGGCCCTACCAGCATATCGACCGGCGGAATGCTCGACGTGCCGAGGGCCATCGCCGCCACCGCCTGTATGCCGCCGAGCAGATAGATTTCGTCTGCGCCCCCCAGTGCCATCGCCGCAACTGTCGCGGCCGGCGGCACGCCGTTCAGTGGCGGCGTGCAGGCCGCAACGCGTTTCACGCCGGCGACCTTTGCGGTCAGCACACTCATATGCGCCGACGCCACCATCGGATAACGGCCACCTGGCACGTAGCAGCCGACGCTCGCCACCGGAATGTTCTTGTGCCCAAGGCGCACGCCGGGCAACGTTTCCACTTCCACATCACGCAGCGCGGCGCGCTGCACTTCCGCGAAGCGGCGGATCTGCGCCTGGGCAAACTTGATGTCGTCGATCACCTGCGTCGGCAGGCTATCGAGCAGCGCCTGGATCTCCGCATTGGAAAGGCGGAACTCCTCCGGCTCCCATTTATCGAACTTCGCTGACAGTTCTCGCACAGCCGCATCGCCACGGCGTACTACATCATCGAGGATGGCCTCGACCGTCTGGCGAACCTTACGATCCGCCTCGAATTTCTCTTCCTCGGTCGCACCACGCTTCAAATAGCGGATCATCGCTGAACGATCCTGTTATGTCGGCAGCACCTCATCCAGATGCCACTCCTCGGCGGAAGCACCCGCAAGCGCCTGAATGCGCTCCTCGTCGGCACCAAGCTCCGCGGCGCTGCCCGAATAAACGATCTGGCCATTTTCCAGCACAAATGCCTTGTCGGCAACCTCCAGCGCCACCCGGACATTCTGCTCCACCAGAAGTACGGATATACCCTCGCTCCGCATCTGCGCCACGATGCGAAAGACCTCGCGCACGATCAGCGGTGCCAACCCCTGCGACGGTTCATCGAGAATCAATAGCCGCGGGTTCAGCAACAGCGCGCGGGCAATCGACAGCATTTCCTGTTCGCCACCGGAAAGCTGCCGGCCACGGTTCTGCTTGCGTTCAGCGAGCCGCGGGAACAGCTCGTAGACACGTGGTATTGTCCACGGACCCGGTCGCTCTATCGGCACCTGGAGGTTTTCGTCCACCGTAAGATTCGGGAAGATGCGCCGTCCCTCAGGCACAAAACCAACGCCCGATGCCGCGATCCGGAACGGCGGCCAGCGGGTGCACTCCTGGCCGAAGATGCGCACAGTGCCGGTGCGCGCCGGCGTCAGACCGACGATGCTGCGCAACGTGGTCGATTTGCCGGCGCCGTTGCGGCCCAGCAAAGTCGTGATGCTGCCTTCGGCCACCGTCAGCTCGACATCGTGCAGAATGTGGCTCTTGCCGTAAAATGTGTTCAGGCCCTTGGCTTCGAGCGCGTTCATTCGGCCTTCCCCAGATAGGCTGCCTGCACATGCGGATCCTCGGCGATCTCCTTCGGCGTGCCATCCGCCAGCATACGCCCTTCGGTCAGCACGGTGATTCGATCGGCCAGATTAAACACCACGCGCATGTCATGCTCGATCAGCACAATCGTATAGGCACTGTTGCGATGCAGCCGTCGGATCAGACCAGCGATCTGGTAAGTCTCCTGCTCTCCCATGCCCGCGGTGGGCTCATCCAGCAGCAGCAGGCGCGGCCGCAATGCCAGCGCCATGGCGATTTCTGCCGCCCGTTGGTCGCCGTGCGAGAGTTCACCAACCAGCCGATCGGCCTTGGAGGATAGTCCCACTTGCGCGAGCAGATCATCCACCTCGCGCATTACCCGCGCCGTCTCGGTGCGGCTGACCCACATGTGCAGACGGAACCCGTCAGCGGATTCCTGCGCGATGCGGACATTCTCGCGCACCGAAAGTTCCGGAAAAATCTCGGTGATCTGGAATGTCCGCGCCATGCCGCGCGCCACACGCGCACTGACCGGCAAGCGGGTGACCACCTGGCCGTCAAACACGATGTCACCTTTGGTCGGCGGAAAGAAGCCCGAGATCATGTTGAAGAACGTGGTCTTCCCCGCCCCGTTCGGACCGATGATGGCGCGCAGCTCACCCTTCTCGACATTCAGCGACACGCCTTCCACCGCGACCAGATCGCCGAACTGCTTGGAGACATTACGGACTTCAAGCAGGCTCATGCGGCACCACGCCGCTGGAACATACCAAGCAGGCCGCGTGGAAAGAACAGCACGACCAGAACAAAGATCAATCCGATGAAGCTCATCCAGTTCACCGTCATCGACGAGATGTAGTCCTGCAGTACGACAAACACCGCCGCGCCCAGCAACGGTCCCCAGAAAGCGCGCATGCCGCCCATGACAGTCATGATGACGATTTCGCCAGACAGCGAATAGTGCAGCGCCATCGGGTCAGCGAAATTGTTGAGAAGCGCGTACAACGACCCGGCGAACGCTGTGAAGAAGCAGGAGAGCGAGAACGATAGCCAGATGTGACGTTCGATCGGAATGCCAAGGAAGCGCGCTCGCCGCTCGTTCTCGCGGATCGCCACCAGCGTCCGGCCAAATGGCGAGCGCAAGATGAAAGCCATCAATGCAACCGCGATGGCAAAGGCGAACAGCAGGAAGTAGTAGAACGCGGTCGGGTTCGCGGCGATGTCGATCACTGCCGGCCCGAGATCGATTGGCGCACGTTGGAACCCGCGCAAGCCGTCGTAGCCGCCGGTCAAATCGTTCCAGCTATAGGCGATATAGAACGCCACCTGACCGAACGCCACAGTGACCATGGCAAAATACACGCCGCGGCGGCGCACGATGAGCAGGCCAAACAGCGTGCCAGCAAGCCCACCCAGTAGCGTGCCAAACAGCATGGCCAATGGCGTGGAGGCCGCCAGGAACTTCAGTGTAAGACCGGCCCCATACGCACCAAGGCCAAAATACGCCGCGTGGCCGAAGCTCATCACACCGGTGAAGCCGAGCAGTATGTTGAACCCCATCGCCGCCAGACCAAGAACCAGCACACGACCGGCCAACGCGGTGTAGCCACCAAGCAACGGCAGCCAGAATGGGGCGGTTAGCAGCAAGGCCCAAATGACAATCAAAGACAGCCAGCGGAATTCGGACCGGCTCGCCGAGGTCCCGGCAACCGTGGCGCTGTTCATGTCAGCATGCCTTCCTCGCCCATCAGGCCACGCGGCCTGATCAGCAGCACAACCGCCATGATGACATAGATCACCGCCTCGCTCGCCGCCGGCCAAACAATCGTCGTCAACGCAGCGGCCACACCGATCAGCAATCCGCCAAGCAGCGTGCCTGTAAGGCTGCCAACGCCGCCCACGATGATCGCAATGAAGCTCGGCATCAGCAGATCATCGCCCATGTTGGGATTTAGGCCGATCTGGCCGGCCGCCAGTACACCGCTGAGGCCCGCAAGCAGTGAGCCCAGGGCGAAGTTGAACGAGCGCAGCAATCGCACATTGACCCCAAGCGCCGCGACAGTTTCCAGATCCAGCGTGCCGGCCCGGATTCGTATGCCGACACGCGAATAGCGCAGGAACACGAACAGCGAGACCACCGCGATGATCACCACCACCATCATGAACACGCGGTACCAGGTGATGAAGAACAGATCCGGACTTAGCGGCGCAGACAGCGCGTCCGGCACGCCGAAAGGCAGCCCGTTGGGTCCCCAGATGTAGCGGCAGACATCCTGCAGGATAAAGGCGAGGCCGAAGGTCAGCAGCAGGCTGTATACCGGATCACGGTTATAAACCCGGCGGATCATCAACCGCTCGATGATAAAACCCAGCACTGCGGTGAGGATGGGTGAAACGACAAGCGCTCCCCAGAAACCAATGAATGGCGTCAGCACGAATGCGATATAGCCGCCAAGCGCCAAAAAATTGCCGTGCGCAAAATTGATGACATTGCTGAGATTCAGAATCAGCGACAGCCCCAGTGCCATCAACACATAGAATGTACCGATGATGAGGCCGTTGGTGACGTTGAACAGGATGAGCTGAAGCATTCCGCCTCCCCGGCCCTCCCCCGTGAGGGGGAGGGAGTTTGCTGGCGAGTTAGGCCGGGTGGGTCATCTTGCAGCCGGTGTCCGCGACGGAGCCGGCTGCCTTTTCTCCGGGGACCAGAGCTTCCACCTTGAAGACGTTGTCCGGGTTGCCCTCGGGCGGGTGGGCCTGTCCAACAAAGATGTTGGCCATCAATTCATGGTCGCCGGCACGGTAGCGAATGCTGCCGGGCTGCAACGCGACGTCCGGCGGCAGTTCCAGATCCTCCAACGCCACCGACATCTTCGGGCCTTCCAGCGACTTGGCCTTCTCCGCGGCCAGTCGCACCGAATGAACCGCGACCCAGCCGAACCAATGACGCGCGCTGGGTGTCTTGTTCGTCGCCTTGCGGAAATCAGCGACGAACTTCGGCACCTCGGGAACGTTCGGCTGGTCCCACCACCATTCCATGTCCCACCAGCCGGTCTGCGCTTCTTTGGGTACTGACTTGATGCCCTCCAGTTCGAACAATGCACCGCCCAGTGCCATGTCCTTCGCCATGCCGAACTGCACAAACTGCTTCATGCAGTCGATCTGTGCCAAGCCACCCATGTTGTTGAGCAGCACATTCGGCTTGTAGGCCTTAGCCTTGATCAGCGTCGCTGAGAATTCGGTGGTGTTGATCGGCAGCATGTCGCCTTGGAACTCACCGCCCGCCGCCTTCAGATTCTTGATGAACGCATCCTGCAGCGTATGGCCATAGGCGTAGTCCGGCGTAATAAAGAACCACTTCTTGCCGAACCGCTTCACCAACTCGCTGGTGATCGCGCCGGCGTCCATCGTCGTGGTGTTGCAGACGCGGAAAACGTTCCACTTGCAGTCGGTGCCCGTGATCGGATCGGTGTGACCGCCCGGCACGATATGGAACACTTTCTTTTCGCTGGTGACCTGCGACATCGCATAGGCAATGCCGGAATTCACGTCGCCGAAGATTACATCGCACTGATCGCGGTCGATCAGCTTGCGTGTCTTCTGCACGCCGGTGCCGACATCATTGGCGGAATCCTCAACCAGAAGCTGCACCTGACGGCCCAGAATTCCGCCCTTCTGGTTCACGTATTCAACCGCGTACTTGGCGCCCTCGACCTCGCTCTGCGCCAGCGCCGACAGGATGCCGGTCAGCGGATCCACCATGCCAATCTTCACCGGCGAATCGCCGCGCGCCTTGATGATGAAGGGCGACGCCAGTTGCATGCCGCCCAACGTGGCGCCAGAGAGCAGGAGGGTGCGGCGACCAATGCCGGAGACAGCTTTGCTTTCCATTCGTCAACTCCCATGGGCGCGTTCGGCCCTTCGTTACTGGCGGCGCGGCAGTGCCTGCCGACGGCCGGGGCGGAGTTCTGCCGGATTTCCAGGCGCGGTCAACCCTATCGATGGCGTCACAAGCAGAATGAACAGGTTTTAATCGCAGGCACGGCGATTATTCCGCCGTCCAGCCACCATCGACGACAATCGAGGTGCCGGTGACGAGGGCCGCTGCATCAGACGCCAAGTAAACCAAGGCGCCCATGAGGTCCTCGACCGTTCCCAAGCGCCCAAGTTTGATCCGGCTCACCACATCCGCGTGGAACGCCTTGTCCTGCCAGAATGGACGCGTCAGCGGCGTGTCGATGAACGTCGGGCAAATGGAGTTCACCCGGATACCGTGCGGCGCGAGATCGATCGCCATCGCCTTGGTGAGCCCCTCGATGCCGTGCTTGCTCATGCAATACACAGTCCGCCGGGCGCCGCCGACATGGCCCATCTGCGACGAGATGTGGATGATCGAGCCGCCCTGGCCGGCCCGTGCCATCCCCCGCGCGACAGACTGGGCAACGAAGAACGCAGCGCGCTGGTTGAGCGTTGTGATGGCGTCATAGTCCTGTTCGGTAACGTCCAGAAACGGCGCAGGGCGGTTGGTGCCCGCGTTATTGACCAGCACATCGAATGGCCCCTGCGCTTCGATCGCGGCCCGCACTGCGTCAAGGTCGGTCACATCCAGCGTCAACGACCCGGCGCTGCCGCCGTCAGCGATAATCTCAGCGACGGCAGCTTCGATCTCGGCGGCCGTTCGTGCAGCGAGCACCACATGGGCGCCAGCCTGGGCGAGCGCCGCGGCGGCGGCAAGACCGATACCGCGCCCTGCGCCGGTTACCAGGGCACGACGGCCGTCAAGACGGAGGGAAGGTGTGCGGGGAAGGGTCATGATGAAGCCCGGCTACCGATGAGCCCACTGGTCTATCTCGGCGACGGCAACCTGGCTATCGGCCAGCGATGTCTAGCGAGGACCGTCCCTCTTGGCTAAGCTGGGGCATACCCGTGACCGGAGACCTGATGTGACGCTGTACGGCAGTTTCCTGAACAGCACGCACCGCCGCTCGCATAAATGGTATCATTACTTTCCGGTCTATGAGCAGCATCTAGAGAGATTCCGGAATCGGCACATAACTTTGTTTGAGATCGGCCTCGGTGAAGGCGGATCGCTGCAGCAGTGGCGGCGATATTTTGGACCCTTCGCCCGTATCGTCGGCATAGATATCGAACCGATGTGCCGTCAACTCGAGGAAGATCAGATCAAGGTCCGCATCGGTAGTCAGGACAATGTCGAATTCCTCGACGGTGTCGTTGAGGAATTCGGCCAGCCCGATATCGTCATCGATGACGGCAGTCACATCCAGCAGCACGTAAACACGACCTTCGACTTCCTGTATCCCAAGGTGAACAAGAACGGCGTCTACTTGGTAGAGGATTTGCACGCCGCTTATTGGCCAAATCATGGAGCCGGCCTACGTCATCCCGAGTTCTTCATCGAACGAGCAAAGAATTACGTTGATGACATGCACGCTGAATATACAGGCGGCGAGCTGCCGCGCACCGCGCTAGGCGATCGGACAACATCGATCCACTTCTATGACAGCATGATCGTATTTGAGATCGGAGAATATCGGACGAAGGGGCACAAGCTCACCGGTAATGCGAAGCTGTTCCGTTTAGACTTTGATCCCAACAGGCCGCCGGAGGAACCTTCTGAACCCGCCGACGAGGCGGCTGACGAGGATGCACGGCAAGAGGGAATGGAAAAGCGCCTTCAGCATATGGAGACTGAACGGCAGACGCTTTTGCACCACCTCGATGAGCTGAGGGGATACATTACCAAGCTGGAGAAAGTGACCGACGACCATCGCGCAAAGCACGATGAAGCGGCCCGAAGAGCTGATGAGCTTCAGTCGCTCACGAAGCGCCTGAACGAACAGATTGAGACGATCAGCAACTCCACATCGTGGCGGATCACGGCGCCGATGCGTGGCGTTGGCCGCCTGGTAAAGCGGGTCTAGTCGCCGGGGTCAGTCCAATTTACGCCGAAGCCACCAGATCGCCGCCCTCTCGAACTCCTCGCCCGCTGAGCGATTCAGCCGCGCGGCGCAAATACTGATGGACCGTACATCCAAGAAGCAAATTCTTGCACTTAGTCAGCTCAATCCCTCGATGGGATTTCTAACCAGGCGTGCCGCTGCTCCAATTCCTTGATCAGTTCGCGCTTGTTGCGTGCAACATCAGTGGTCGTATGGAGCATCGAGCCGCGGTGCACCCGATAATCCGCCAATATCTCTGGTACGGCGATGCCCCAGCAACCGTGCTCCACAAGATTGCACCAGAAGTCGTAATCTTCCCAGCCATGCCGTAGGTGGCTATAGCCGCCGACTGCGGCCCAGGCCCATTTCGCGACCAGTGCCATCGCATCAATGTAGTTGCCGCCGGCGAGACGCATCGGCTCGAACGGCGGATTTCCAATCACATCGTCAGCGTCCCCGAAATACTGTATCTGAGGATAGGCAAAAGCCGCGGTTTTCGATCGCAGAGTCTCGATGCATATCGCACAGCACTCTGGCCGTATTCTGTTGTCGGCATCCAGCGGAAACACGAATGGCGTCTCGGCAGCATTGATCGCGGTGTTGCGCGTCAATGCCAGGCCGGAATTTTTCCTGTGTCGTAGCACCAGAAGCCGGTTGAAACGTTCCGCATGACTTTCAGCCCACGCCCTGGCGACAGCCAACGAGTCATCCGTGGACGCATCGTCGACCACAACAAGGTCCAGCGACCCGAGCGTCTGAAATCGAGCCGAATCGAGCGCCTCAACGACATAGTGGGAATAGTTATAAAGTGGCATGACCACAGTCACTTCGGCTTCCCCCAGTCTGTCGCGGGAAAAGACGGTATCAAATTCAGGCACCTCGGGCGGATGGCCGCGTCGCGAAGCGGTCCGTAGCACGTCCAGTTCGATCGCTCGCGCGGCGTTGACGCCCCCACGCACCTGCGCGAGAAGTAAAGCCATTCGTTCCTGCCGGCGCTGCGGCCCGTACGTCCACAGAATGTCGTGATACGCCGCATGACCGATGCGGCGACGCAAATCGCCGTCGTCCACCAATTCGATCAGACGATCGTACCATGTGTCCTCGGTGGTAGCGAAGTAGCCGGTGACCCCGTCACGCATGCAACGCTGAAATGGTCCCGTGGGCGACGCAACAGTCGGAACATCAACCAACGCCGCCTCGAAGTATTTCAACTCGCTCTTGGCTTCGCAAAACGGGTTGCCGACCTCCAGCGGAGCGAGATTGATATCGAACCTCACCAACTCTTGAGGTAAATCTTCGACCGCACGCATCTGCCGCCACTCGATCTGGCCTGCGAACGGAAGAAGTGACGGGAATTCCTCAATGTCGATCAGCGGTGTCTGACCAGCGCGGAATAACACCAGACGACAATTCGGGCGATCGCGCAGCACCCGCGCAACTGCAACAGCAGCCACGCCAAAGTCTCGTTGATGAGTGCGTGAACCCGCGGCGTAACCCATCCTCAACAAGCCTCCGGAACCTTCGGCCTGCCATTTCCGTACAGCGGTGCGCGAGCAACGATGCAGCGCGTCATCGAATCCGTTCGGCAGCACAACAGCCGCCTTCTGATAAGCGCGGACTTCGTAGGCGATTTCGCTGGTCGTGCAGGAACAAATATCGGATGCCAGCAAAGCCGTCCGGATATTAGCGAACATAGCCGCTACGCTGCATGCCTCGAACTGTTGCGATCGTATCCCATCGATAATCTCGACCCGCGCAAGTTCCGGAAGAAACATCAGATCATCGATGTCGTATATTATCTTCGCACCGCCACGCCTGGTGGCGCTGATCAACTCCTCCAGTTGCGGCGACCATGGCAATCGCCAGATCATCACCGCGACAGCGCCCGCGAGCGAGTACAGATGCGCCAACGCCTCTTCAAGCGTAAGCCATTTTGCGTGGAGCCCGAGCGCACATGCTGCCTCGACAGCTCGAAGGACGCGATAGCGATGGCCAGGTGTGTGCGGCTCGCCCGAAATGAAGATCACCGTGTCTTGGACAGCGGACGCCGCTGCGGATGGCGCGGGCGGATCAATAGACTGCGGCGCAACCGCAGTAGACGGCACGCGCATTCGGCGAAGCAAACTCGCCCGGCAATTTAGCGCCGCGCGCGCCCCCCGCCGGAGCGGTAAAGGAACCAGCTGTAACAGGGAACGCAACGGAGCAGTGACACGCCACAGTGTAGATCGGGTTATCGTCTCACGATAATGCCACAGCTGATCGTGGGACACGCGGAGGTCATCATACGACAAGCGCAGCCGATCGTGCTGTTCAGCAAGCTGGCCGTGCTCAATCGCTAGCTGCCGGCACTCCCGCTCCAGACGCGCCCGTTCGTTGTCCAATTGCTGCCGATCAGCCCGGATACGATCGACTTCAGACACGAAATGTCGTAACTCAGCCGTGACGGTGTCGTGTGATTTACGCAGGTCACTGAACTCGTGCTGCAATGCGTCGTTGGCTTGATGCGTTGCCTGGGCATCCTGAGAAAACCACAGCATCAACTCGGGATGAGCGCGGTTCAACGGCAGCGAAGCCAGTGACTTGGCCGCTTCTACCTGCAACCTAGGCAGTGCGGGCTCGTCCCGATGCACGAACAACAGCAGGTTCTGGCGATACCAGACCGGGATCTGCGGGTCGTCCCAGATCAGCGGGCGGATCAAATCGAGCGGCACGTAGCCATTGCCAGCGAACAACTTGGCCCAGTACTCCGGAAGCTGCTCATTGATGTGTTCCAGGCCTTGCTGACCCGGAATTGCTGCAGAAAACAGCACGATCGGCGCATGCCGCACGCAGTTTTCTACCACCGTTTCAGCAAAGGCCGCGTCGATGTGCTCGGCGACTTCAAGACACATGACCATGTCGAACCGACGATGCAAATCGACCCTCTTGCCCAAGTTGGCGCGCAGGATCAGTTCGGGCTCGACCTCCAATTCATCACGGGTGAACTGCTCGAATTCGACCCCAAGTACCTCCCGCTGCCCGACCCGCAGGCCGTTCATCCAGACGCCATTGCCGCAGCCCAGATCCAGGACGCTGCGTGGCGCGAACCACTGATCCAGTAAATTCGCGACGACACGCGAGGCATAGTGATTCGCCGCCGCCAGCCGGCGGTGCTCGGAAAGATGGGAAGCCGGAACATCGTTCATGATCTGGTTACTCAGGCCTACGCCGGATAACATAGCGCGCCCATGAAACCAAACCGGCAACCGCTAAACTAGGCGGCAATTGCCGTTTTGCTGATCAACCCGCCGCTTCAGCGGTCGCCGGAAGCGGCATCAGTGTCAGAAGGACAGGAAGTTGCTAGCGGTGACGTGACTGATGCCGGTGAAGGTGATCTTCGTGGAGTCAGACAGCGTGACCTGCACTCCCCCGCTCAAGACCTGTTGGGACGCAACGGCGTTCGCAATGGCGCTCGCACCCCCGTAGCCAAGCAGAACAACAAAGTCACTACTGCTCAAGTTCTGGATAACGTCGCTACCACCGCTGCCACCATTGACGAAAGCGAACAGGTCATGTCCGCTGCCGCCGACGATCGTATTATTGCCAGAACCAGCGAATACCGTGTCATCGCCGGAGCCGTCGATCATCAGGGCGTTGCCGGAGCTGCCGGCCATCTCCAGTGACTGCGTCGAGCCACCGCCATTGAGCGTTTCGGGACCGCTGCCCGCGAGCAACAGACCTGCGCCGCTGCCAATACCGCCACCGGTAGCTGTGTTGGCGAAGAGTGTGATATTCGACCCCCCAAAGCTACCAAACACCGTCGTCTGGACGCTGCCACCAATAATCGTGGATGAACTGCCCTGCCCTACAAACAGGTCGGCTGTAGCGTTGTTGAATACGAGCTCGTGCCCCGAACCCGCGAATATCGTATCTGATCCTCCGGTGGGGCTGCCGATGATTGTATCGTTACCGCCGGAATTGACGACAAGGTTCTGCCCTGTTCCGGTGAAGTACTCATCCCCCGTCGTTGATCCGAACAATGTAGCGTTGCCTGAACCGCCGTATACCGTGGCGGAGTAGGCCCCCACACCTCCCGCAACGAGCGACCCGCTACCAACGGCCACGAGGTAGTTGTTACCGTTGCCTGTGACGGTATCGGCAGAACCCGTGCCGCCAAATATCGTGTCGTTGCCAGTGGAGATGATGTCCTGGCTTTGACCAGCAACCGTGTTGCCGTCGATTAGTACGTTGGCGCCAGCTCCACCGCCCATTGTGCCGCTGCCGTGGGTGGTAATCGTGTCATTTCCGTCGCCCGCGAAGGCCTGCCACAATGGTACGGCTGGACCACCGGCGTCCATAATGATGAGGTTGTTGCCGCCACCGGCGGCGACCGTCGCCGCTCCGTCATCGAATATCGTAGCACCCACGGTACCCGTCAGGATGATCGCGTCGTCTGCGGCGATCGTCAGATTCGCTGCAGTTGAGTTGTCAACAACGTATTGGTACCCTGCGGGCACGCCCGTGGCCCCACCCACACTGCCCGCAATAACGAGCTCGCCTGTCTTCCCACCAGGAACCGCGGGAGCCGATCCGCCACCAGCAATCGACGCAACGAACAGGTTGGTTCCGCTCAGCGCGGCCGCAAGCTGGTTCGCAATCTGATTGGCAAGTGTCAGATTGGCACTGGCCGACTGAGGGATTGTAATGGAACCGCTGGTACCCGGAACCGTCACCGAAGCCATATTTTTCTCCGTTTATGCATACCAGCTCGACCGATTTTTGCGGTACCGGACCGAGCGATTATGGGCGGCTGCGTCCTTTTTGCAACCTCTTTCCTCCTCCTTGGATCATTCTTACTTTCCGTCCCGATGCAGCGACACCGGTACTCGTGCTCTCCTTGGGAGACAACGAAGATTACTGTGGCGAAGACCCCATGATCCCCGCACGGAGAACACAGCAAAAAGTCGTACCAGGCCTGACAGAAACACCGTCGCCGAAATCATGCGGAAATCAGCGTTAAAATTTCGTCTACAAACGCCGATTTTTGGTTAACACCGCGAGGTCCAAAGCGGTAACCTCTTGGCATATTTGCCGCATGAAAGGCCGATGTACTACCAACAACCAAACGAGAACGATCCCAGAACAATCTGACCCGTGGAGAATCTCCAATCCGACCTACCGCGCCTTGAACTCGGGCAAACGCCGCTCCGCCATCGCCTTGACCCCTTCTCGAAAGTCTTCGGTGTTACGCAGCCAATCCTGTTCCTCGGTACTCGCGTTCGGTTGCCGAAGCCACGGCTTCGGCCAAACCCCGGCGCAACGTCTCTCGTGTCGCCACGATGGCCAACGGCGACGACTGGGCGATTTCCGTTGCCAGTTCGGTCGCGCGGTGGCGGACTTCATCGAGTGGCACGCAATAGTCTGCCAGGCCGAGGGAAACGGCTTCCTCGCCGGTAATGCGTCGCCCGGTGTACATCAGCAGCGCCGCGGCCTGGCTGCCGATAAGCCGCGGCAGCGATGCAGTGAGGCCGAACCCCGGGTGGAAACCCAGCCGGGTAAAGTTCACGGAGAATTGGGCTTCGGGGCAGGTCACCCGGAAATCCGCCATCACCGCCAACCCGACGCCGGCTCCAACCGCCGCGCCATGCACCGCGGCGACGATTGGCTTGCCGGTGCGCCAGAGGCGCTGGGCCTCCTTATAGAGGTGGCGGCCGCGTTTGGTGCCGCGCGCCACGCCGTCAGGGCCACGGGTGCCGAAATCGGCGCCGGCACAGAAATGCTTCCCCTCCGCGCACAGCACGATGGCACGGACCTCCGGCGTGCGGTCGAATTCCTCCAGTACGTCGGCGATTTCGCCCACCATGTCTGTATCGACGAAGTTGTTGGGGCCGCGGCGGATCTCGATCGTGGCTACCAGGCCAGACCGCGTGACACCGATATGCTCATAACTTGCCATGGTTCCCTGCCCCTCGCTCTTCCGCTGGCCTACGTCGCGTGCCAGCTTACCCACCGGTAGGTTGCGCGCAAATGGGCCCAAGGAAACGCCATGTTCGAACTCTCCGAAGAACACCGCATGCTGCAGGACCTCGTCGCGAAATTCATCAACCGCGACGTCATGCCCCTGGAGAAGGCGGTCCTCGCGCGCGAGATGTCGGGACAGAAATCGTCCCTAAGCGCGGAAGAGGAACAGACCCTGCTCGGCAAGTGCCGCGAGCTCGGCCTGTGGGGTCTCGACGTGCCGGAAGAATTTGGCGGTGCCGCTCTGCCGACGGTGGCGCTGATCGGCGTTTATGAGGAACAGGGCCGCACCTGTGTGCCGTTCACCTTTCCGCCCGACAGCCCCAACCTGCATATGCTGATGGCTGTCGCAAGCCCGTCGCAGCGCCGCAACTACCTGGAACCCTACGCGCGGGGCGAAGCGCAGTCGGCGATCGCCATTTCCGAGCCCGGCGCCGGTGGTGATCCCGCCGGCATGATCACACGCGCGGTGAAGGACGGCGGCGACTGGATCATCAACGGCCGGAAGATCTGGGTCAGCCGCGTGCCGCAGGCCGACTTCGTCATCGTCATGGCACGCACCGGCGAAGGCAAGCGACACGAAGGCGTCACCGCCTTCATCGTGGAGCGCGGCACCAAGGGGTTCAACATCGAGCGCGAAATCCCAATGCTCGGCGGACAGCGCACCTACGAGCTGACATTCGACGATTGCCGCGTCCCGGCCGAACAGTTGCTCGGCCAGGAGGGCAAGGGGTTCGCGCCGATGCAGTTGCGACTGACGGTGCGGCGCCTGCAGATGGGGGCCTGGTGTATCGGCATGACACGCCGCGCACTCGACATGATGATGGAGCACGCCAAGCAACGCGTCACCTTCGGCCAGCGCCTCGCCGATCGGCAAGCGATTCAGTGGTGGATCGCCGACGCCGCGATCAAGATCCATGCGTGCCGGCTGATGGTGTACGACGCGGCAACCAAGTCGGACGCCGGTAAGGACGTGCGCACCGAAGCTTCGATGGTGAAGCTATACGGCACCGAGATGGCAACCGAGACGATCGACCGCGCCATGCAGACGTTCGGCGCGATGGGGGTGGCAAAGGAACTGCCGCTGCAGCTCATGTCGCAGAAGGTACGCACCATGCGGGTCTATGAAGGTCCATCCGAAGTGCATCGCATGGTGATCGCGCGACGGCTATTGCAGGACCGGAGGTAGGACATGGGTCTGTTCGACAACAAGGTCGCGATCGTGACCGGCGCGAGCCGCGGCATCGGTCAGGCGATCGCCGAACTGTTCGCCGAGGAAGGCGCGAAGGTGGTCTGTGCGGCGCGCACCTTCAACGAAGGCGATCATCGCATGCTGGAAGGCTCACTGCAGCGCACCGTGGACCTGATCCGTGCCAAGGGCGGCGAGGCGAAGGCGGTAACCGCCGATGTGTCCAGCGAGGATGATTGCGTCGCACTGGTGCAGTCGGCACGCGATTACGGTCCGGTTGATATCCTGGTGAACAACGCCGCGCTCAGCTACTTTCAGCCGATCACCGAATTGCAGACCAACCGATGGTTCCGTGCCTTCGCAGTCGACGTGCACGGCCCATTCATGCTCGCGAAGGAAGTGCTGAACGACATGATCCCGCGACGCAGCGGCGCAATCGTCAACATCAGCTCCGGCGCTGCCATTGGTCCCGGTCGAGGCCCGTACGCTGACAAGTCGGTCCGCGGCGGCACGATGTACGGCGCGGTGAAGGCCGCGCTGGAACGCTTCACACAGGGCCTAGCGCAGGAAGTCGCGCAGTATGGAGGCATCACAGTCGCCGCAGTATCCCCATCGCGCGTCGTGCCGACACCGGGCACCGTGTATCACAAGCTGGTATCAGGGATGGATGATCCGCGCGGTGAACCACCAATGATGATGGCGCGCGCGGCTCTCTTGCTGGCGAGCGAGCCGGCCGAGCGAGTCAACGGACGCGTCACCTACAGCCAGCAGATCCTCAAGGAGTTCGCCTGGATCGAAACCGCCGCCGGCCGCGGTGTCGACACCCCAGGCTCCGGCTACTCCCAGATCTGAGCGTCACGCACCCGCAATCAGCCACCCTCGCAGCCGCTTGGACACATAATCGATCGCCGCCACGGTTATCAGTATGAGCACAATGATATAGGCAACCTGGTCCCACGCGTTGATCTGGATCCTCTCCGACAACCGAAGCCCGATGCCGCCGGCACCAACGAGGCCCAATATTGTCGCCTCGCGCGAATTGGATTCGAATTGATAGAGCGCTTGGCTGACCAGCACAGGCACGACCTGAGGCAACACGCCAAGTCGGAGAGTGACCACCGCATTGGTGCCGGTTGAACGGATACCGTCAATCTGCCCGCGTTCGGCATTCTCGATTGCCTCGGCATACACTTTGGCCAAGACGCCAGTGTCGGACACGAAAATCGCCAAAATCCCAGCAAGTGGCCCCAGCCCCATGGCGCGCACGAACGCCAGCGCCCAGATGAGCTGATCAAGCCCGCGGCACACATCGAATACACGGCGCGTGATCAGCCGGAACACCCTGTTCGGCATTACATTGCGCGCTCCAAGAAAGCCAAGCGGCAGCGCGACAGCGGAGGCAAGCAGCGTGCCGAGAAACGCCATCGCCACCGTCTCGGCCATCGACTTGAACAATTCGACATGGTCCCAACTCGCGAACCGCGACCAGTCCAGCATCAACCGCAGGATGATCCAAAGCCGATCGAGACCAGACATGAGGCGGCCGAAGTCGAACAGCCAGTGCAGGTAGCCCAGCCATGCCACCACAGCGACAGCCAGCGCTGCGCGGAGCGCACGCTCCGCCAACGGCCGCGCGAACGCTCGCGGCATGCGGCGCCGGGCTTCATGGACATCGCCCGCTGTAATGTCCGCGAGGTGGATCGTGCTCACCGGCTCGGCAGATTACCAATGACGCGCGCGCGGATCCGCTCCGACGCAAGATCGATCAGTGTGACAAGGATCAGGATCAGGATTGCGATCGCACTGATCTGATCATAGATGTTGAAGCCGATGACGCGGCGCAATTCCTGACCAATCCCGCCTGCTCCGACAAACCCGATGATGGTGGACGAACGCACGTTGATCTCGAAGCGCAGCAGTGCATAGCTCAGGAAACCGGGCAACATCTGCGGCACGAGCGCATAACGCACCACCTCCAACCAATTGCCACCGACAGCCCGAATGCCGTCGACCGGACGCATGTCGGCATTCTCGTTCAACTCAGAAAACAGTTTCCCTAGTGCACCTATTGAGTGGATGCCGATTGCCAGTATGCCTGCGAGCGGACCGATGCCGAACGGCCAGACCAGGATGAACGCCAGCACCACCTGAGGAATCGATCGCATTATCTCCAGCAGGCGTCGCGTCAGCCAAACGACCGGTCCGGCGCCCGCAAGGTTGCGCGCGGCCGGAAATGACAGGATGAAGCCCCCCGTGAAGCCCATTATCGTTGCCAACACCGCCATCTGGATCGTTTGCCATAGCAGCGCGGCATACACATTGAACCGATAGAACCAATACGCGACTGACTGTGGCTCCCTCACACCGCCAAACAGATGCGAGGGTGCCAGGACCGCAACAGGCTCCCCACCTCGCTGCGGAACGATGGTGAACAGCTTGCCGAAATATTCGCCGATACGCGGTGCACCCTCGATGATGCGAGACGGATAAAATTCGGTGTCCCCGGCAGCTACCACGACAAGCAGCGCAAGAATCACAACGCCGATGGCAGTCCCGATGCGGCGCGTCCGCCGAAGCGCCGCATAGCGCGCAGCAAACTGCCGATAGACCGGCGCGTCAGCCGCGTCGCTCATGTCCGGCCGCCGGCTACGATCGATCGCCGCGCTGCTCCGCCTGCCGCAGCTCGATAATGTCCTTGTACAGATCCATCGTCGCCGGCGCATAGCCGACACCGCTACCCATCTCTACGTCCGTGTAGACAGACGGATAGGACTTCGGCATCTCAAGCAGGAAATCCTTGAGCGTTTGTTTCACATTGGCAGGCACCGCCGTCCGCACCGTCCACGGACCATTCGGTATCTTCCCCGACTCCCAGATGATGCTGATGTCTGACATCTTCAGCATCCCCTTATCGACCATCGTGCGGATGCTGCCGCGCGAATATCCTTGTGCCTTGTCGCCCTGCCCCGACGTCCAGGTGACCGACGCGTCATACTGGTGGTTCACGACTGCGATGATCCCCTGCTCGTGCCCGCCCGCGAAGCCGAGCCGAGAAAAATATGCGCCATCATCAAGCTTGATGCCCATCGCTTTCAACGACGCCGCCGGGATCAGATACCCCGACGTGGAATTCGGGTCAGCCCAGGCGAGCGATCGTCCCTTCATGTCCTGCAGCGACTTGATCCCGGAATCTGCCCGCACGACCATCGCCGATACATAGTACACCGAACCATCCTGCTCACGTGGCACGACGAGCGGCTCAAGACATTTGCAGTCCAGCCAAGCTCCGGCAAAACTCGACGCGGTGAGTTCCGCCCCTTCCAGCTCACCAGCCGCCAAAGCCTGCATAACACCAGCATAGTCGGCCGTCGGGAAAAGCTTGACCGGCATCCCCAACCGTTGCGACAGCAACTGCTGGAACTTGTCATAGCGCGCCAGACGATCTTGCGTGTTCTCACCGCCAAGCAGGCCCAGCCGGAACTGCTTCAGCGTGTCATCGGCGCGGGCAGCCACGGCGCCCATACACAGCAACACCGCCATTGCCACAACTGTCCATCGACGTAGCATGCTGCCGCCCCCTTCCAATGTTTCGCCTGCGTCGCTAGCCCGCCCGCTGTCCATCGTCATGGTCAGTGCCATAGATTGCCTGTGCCGTCGCGTCATCCAAAGCCTCGGGCGAACCGTCAAACACGATCCGGCCCTCAGACATGCCAATGATGCGGCCGCAATAGGCCCGTGCGATATCCAGCGTGTGCAAGTTGCACAATACGGTAATTCCGTCGCGCCGGTTGATGTCGCGCAGCGCATCCATCACCAGCCGCGCGTTCATCGGATCGAGCGACGCAATCGGCTCATCCGCCAGCAGAATGCGCGGCTCCTGCATCAAGGCGCGCGCTATCGCCACGCGCTGCTGCTGCCCGCCGGACAATGCATCGGCGCGGTTCAACGCCAGCTCAGCAATGCCCAGCCGATCCAGCGCGCGGATCGCCAGCGCGCGCTCACGCGGCGTGAACAGCTTGGCCAGTGCGCGCCATGTAGGAACGTGATTCAATCGCCCAGCCAGTACGTTGGTCAGCACATCGAGCCGCGGCACCAGGTTGAACTGCTGGAAGATCATCGCCGCACTGGCGCGCCACGCATGCAGCGCGCGCCCGCGCAGCCTGGTGATGTCGCGTTCGCCGAACAGCAGGCGTCCCTCGCTCGGATCGATCAGACGATTGACCATGCGCAGCAACGTCGACTTGCCCGCGCCGGAGCGGCCGATGATTCCCACCATCTGCCCGCCAGGTATTGCCAGCGTGGCGTTCGCCACCGCAACGACTGAACCAAAGCGTCGCGTCACGTTGTCCAGCTCAAGCACAGATGTAACCATCAACCGCAACGATGACACATCGCCGGTTGGGTGAACAACCGGCCGGTGTGCTCAGGTTTTCCGACGTTTGTGTGCGGGACCGTGATTCTCGATGTTCAGCGCCGTGTTGATCAACGCGAGATGGGAAAACGCCTGCGGGAAATTCCCCAGCTGGCGGCGATTGCGCGGGTCGTACTCTTCCGCCAGCAATCCCACATCGTTGCATAGCCCCAGCAAGCGTTCGAACAAGGCACGCGCCTCGCGGCGGCGGCCTTGCAGCACCAGGTTGTCGCAGAGCCAGAAACTGCACGCCAGGAACACGCCTTCGCCGGGCGGTAAACCATCGACGTGCTCGTGCGTGCGATAGCGCATCACCAGTCCGTCGACCGTCAGTTCGCGCTCGATCGCAGCGACCGTGCCCTTGATACGCGGATCCTCCGGCGGCAGGAAACCGATGAGCGGCAGCAGAAGCAGGCTCGCATCCAGTCCGTCGCTGCCATAGTACTGCACGAAACTTTTTTTCTCGGCGTTGAAGCCCTCGGTACATACCTGATCGTGGATGCGCTGCCGCAGCGCGCGCCACTGGTCGAGCTTACCGGGCAGGTTGAACTCCTCGGCTCCCCGAATGGCACGATCCATCGCCACCCAGGCCATTGCGCGGGAGAAGGTGAACTGCCGCGACCCGCCGCGCACCTCCCAGATGCTTTCGTCCGGTTTGTCCCAGATGCTAGTGAGATGCGCGATGAGCTGGCGCTGGATGTCCCAGCTCGCATTCGGCCGCGTCAGGCCAAGATGCAGTTCCTGATACAGCGCATCCATCAACTCGCCATAGACGTCGAGCTGCAATTGCCCGCTGGCAGCGTTGCCGATACGCACCGGGCGCGCGCCGCCATAGCCGCACAGCCACGGCACTTCCCACTCCATCAGCCACCGCTCGCCGGCCAGCCCATATAGCGTCTGCACTTGGGAAGGCGTGCCGGCGACGCTGCGGCGCAGCCAGGCACCCCAGGCCTGCGCCTCCTCGCGATAGCCGACATGCATCAGCGCCATCAGCGTGAAGGTGGCATCGCGCAGCCAGCAGTAGCGATAGTCCCAGTTCCGTTCGCCGCCGAGGTGTTCGGGCAGTGATGTGGTGGGGGCAGCGACGATACCGCCGGTCGGATGATAGGTGAGTGCCTTCAGCGTCAACAGCGAACGCTGCACCGCGTCGCGCCATTCGCCCTGATACAGGCACCGTGCGGACCAGCCGGCCCATCCGGCCTCGATCTCATCCAGCGCCTGTTCCGCCTGCGGTACGGCGGGATCGGGTAGGTGCGACGCGCCATGCGACATGACGAACGAAATTCGCTGTCCCTGCTCGACGGCGAAGCTTCCCTTGGTGGTGAGTTTCTCGCCGCGGAGCTGCACGCCGCTGTGCATGACCACGAGATCGGGGCCGGCGATGGCGCGAAACCCCGTACGGTTGTTCAGGTGGGTGACCCACGGCACCGCGGAGCCGTAATCGAACCGCAACGCCAGGCCCAACTCCATGGCCACCTTGCCCTGGCGTCCCTCCACGATCCGCACCACAGTGGAGCTGCCCGTCGCCGCGCTCATGAAATCGATCAGCGCGACGCTGCCATCCTTGGTCTCGAATATCGTCTCGAGGATCATCGTGCCCGGGCGGTACTGGCGCGTAACCTGGACAGGCGGATCAGCCGGGGCGATCCGCCAGTAGCCATTATCCGGTGTGCCAACCAGTGCGGCAAAACAGGCCGGGCTGTCGAAGCGCGGCCAGCACAGCCAATCGATGGAGCCATCACGGCTGACCAGGGCCGCGCTATGGCAATCGCCGATCAGCGCATAATCCTCGATGCGAGCAGCGTAATGCGGCGACTGTGGTGCCGGTGCCTGTTCGCGAGGATTGTGCTGGGACGGTTCGGGCGGACCTGCGCCGGGCGGGCCGGCCATCAGATAGGGCGGCCCCAGAGCCGGCCCTGCGCGGTCGTGCAATAGTTCTTGGAGCCGGTCGCGACAGGGTGTTCCATTGAGCAGACTTCCGCACCGTTGACGATACGGGATGGACCATAGGACGGCGTGTGTTGTGGCGGATAGTAGGCGCGGGCGCCCGCGGGATCGGAGATGCTGAAAGCGCAGGCTGGCGCGGCAGCAACGCCCGCTGGCGCAAGCGTGCGCCAAAGCCTGCCGATGACTGTACGGAGCATGCAAATACCCTGAAATGCCTTTGTTGTTGGAATATGGGGTCGCTCGGTCGGGTTCCGCCGCTCAGCGTCTGGCTCACGTAGCAGTGCGCAAAACTTGACTTTGCGGCATTTAATCCTGATACCCGGGCCGCTACGCATGGGATGCCGCAGGGCGATTCCGTGCGAGGCGCCGCGCCGCGGCGCTGCCACCAGCCACCGACTGGACCGGATTTGAACGATACCACGACCGCCCCGGCGGAACCGACCGAGCACGCGCCGATCGCCGTTGCCGAACCGATCAGCGAAGAGGCACCTCGTCCCCTGTTTGCTGATCTGGGCCTGTCCGAGGACGTGCTGCGCGCCATCGCCGAGATGGGCTACCGGCATCCGACGCCGATACAGGAACAGGCGATTCCGGTCGTGCTGATGGGCCGCGACGTCCTGGGCACCGCGCAGACCGGCACCGGCAAGACTGCCAGTTTCACCCTGCCGATGCTGGATATTCTCGCCGGGTCCCGCGCCCGTGCGCGCATGCCGCGGAGCCTGATCCTGGAACCGACCCGCGAACTGGCCCTGCAGGTCGCCGAGAATTTCATTCAGTACGGCAAATACCTGAAGTTGACGCACGCGCTGGTCATCGGCGGCGAGAGCATGACCGACCAGAAGGACGTGCTGATGCGCGGCGTCGATGTGCTGATCGCGACGCCAGGCCGGTTGATCGACATGTTCGAACGCGGCTCCATCCTGCTGTCCGATGTGAAGATCCTGGTGATCGACGAAGCGGACCGCATGCTGGACATGGGCTTCATTCCCGACGTCGAGCGTATCGTCGCAATGCTGCCGCGCACTCGGCAGACGCTGTTCTTCAGCGCCACGTTGTTTCCGGAAATCCGCCGGCTGGCGGATGCCTTTCTGTCCAACCCACGCGAGATCGCGGTGTCACGCCCCGCTTCCGTGGCCACCACGATCACCGAGGGCCTTGTGCTGGTCGCCGAACATGACAAGCGCGAGGCACTGCGGCGGCTGATCCGGACGCAGAAGGTGCAGAACGCTCTGATCTTCTGCAACCGCAAGCGCGACGTGGACATCCTCTACAAGTCGCTGACCCGGCACAAATTCGATGTCGGCGCGCTGCATGGCGACATGGCGCAGACCGTGCGGTTCACCACGCTGGAAAAATTCAAGGCAAACGAACTGCGGCTCCTGGTTTGCAGCGATGTTGCCGCGCGGGGGCTGGACATCGGCGGCCTGTCGCACGTGTTCAACTTCGATGTCCCTGTCCATTCCGAAGATTACGTTCACCGCATTGGCCGCACCGGCCGCGCCGGACTGGCGGGACATGCGTTCACCATCGCGCAGCCCGAGGATCGTGCCGCGGTCGAAGCGATAGAGAAATTGATTGGCCATCCGATTCCGCCGGTGAGCGTCGAAGGGCTGGACCCGGTGGCGTGGGCCGAGGATGACGGCCGGCGGCGGCGCGGACGCGGCCGTGCGGCGCCGGTGCGAAAGAAAGCCGCGCCACCAACTCCGCCGAAGGCCCCTTCTCCCGCAAAGCGTGAGAAGGTTGGGGAGAAGGAGAGGGAGAGGGTCTTGCCCGCAAGGCCGGTGCGCGAGCCACGCCGCGAACCGCGGCAGCGCGATGACGATACTGGTCCGGCGGTGACCGGCTTTGGTGCCGAACTTCCGGCATTCATGCTGTTGCGGGCGCGCCCCGCGGCAAAGGAGGAGGCATGAAGTTCACGCCCTTCCAATGGGACGATGCGCTGCATCTCGATCAGCAATTGACCGACGAGGAACGCGCGATCCGCGATTCCGCGCGCGAATACTGCCAGGAGAAGCTGTTCACCCGCGTGCTTGAAGCCAACCGGCACGAGAAGTTCCATCGCGAGATCATGAACGAGATGGGCGAGATGGGCTTTCTAGGCGCAACGCTGGAAGGCTACGGCTGCGCCGGCGTGAACTACGTAAGCTACGGCCTGATCGCCCGAGAAGTGGAGCGTGTCGATTCCGGCTACCGCTCAGCATTTTCGGTGCAGTCCTCGCTGGTGATGTACCCGATCTGGGACTTCGGCTCCGACGCACAGAAGGACAAGTACCTGCCCAAGCTGCGCAGCGGCGAGTGGGTCGGCTGCTTCGGGCTGACCGAACCGGACGCCGGCTCCGATCCCGCCTCAATGCGCACGCGCGCGAAAAAAGTCGATGGCGGCTTCGTGCTGAATGGCTCGAAGACCTGGATCACCAATTCGGCGATCGCCGACGTGTTCGTCGTTTGGGCGAAGGACGACGCCGGCGACATCCGCGGCTTCATCCTGGACAAGGGAATGAAGGGCCTCAGCGCGCCGAAGATCGAAGGCAAGTTCTCGCTGCGCGCCTCTGTCACCGGCATGATCATGATGGACAACGTCATGGTCCCATCAGATGCGATGCTGCCCAAGGTGAAAGGGCTGCGCGGTCCGTTCTCCTGCCTCAACAACGCGCGCTACGGGATCGCCTGGGGCTCGATGGGTGCTGCGGAATTCTGCTGGCATGCCGCGCGCGACTACACAATGCAGCGGATCATGTTCGGCAAGCCGTTGGCCGCAACGCAACTCATCCAGAAGAAGCTGGTCGATATGCAGACCGAGATCACGCTCGGGTTGCAATCCGTTCTGCGCCTTGGCCGGCTAATCGACGAGGACAACGCGTCGCCCGAGATGATCAGCCTGTTGAAGCGCAACAACTGCGGCAAGGCGCTCGACATCGCACGGACCGCACGCGACATGCACGGAGGCAACGGCGTGGCGGACGAGTACCACGTGATCCGTCACGTGATGAACCTGGAGGCGGTCAACACTTACGAAGGCACGCACGACGTGCACGCCCTGATTCTCGGCCGCGCGCAGACCGGTTTGTCCGCATTCGGCGCCTGACGACGACTGGCACTCCCTCAGGGTTCGGGACGCCCTGCCCTCACTTCGGCGCCTGCGGCGGCTGCACGCTCTACGCCCTGGATGACGCCGAATACCTCATCCGCAAATCCGCTGAGCTGGAAACTGCCCTCCACCGCGCTGGTTTCAGCGATGCCACCGTACTGCCCGCAGCGCGTACCGCTACTGGCGAGCGGCGCCGCATGGACCTTGCCGCACGCCGTTCCCGCGATGGCATCACACTCGGCCTGCATCGCCAACGCAGCCCCGAGGTCGTCGATCTGACGACATGCCGCGTGCTGCATCCCACGCTGGTCGCACTCATGCCACCGCTACGCGAATTGCTCCGGCGGCTACAGGCGGTACGTCGCGAAGCGTCGGTGATCGCCAACCTGCTGGACAGTGGCGCCGACGTCCTGCTGCGCACCGATGCCGAACTGACGTTGGCCGACCGGCTGGCAATGACCGAACTTGCACGGACACAGTCACTGCCGCGGATCGCGTGGGCACACGCGGACGCCGAACCCGAGCCTATTGCCATCCTGCGCCCACCCACCACCATCTTATCCGGTACTACGATAACGCCGCCGCCTGGCGCCTTCCTTCAGGCATCCGCAGCTGGTGAAGCAGCAATCGTCGCCGCCGTGCTCGAAGCCGTCCCGGCCAAAGGGCGTATCGCTGAACTGTTCGCCGGCTGCGGCACGCTCAGCTTCGCGCTGGCACAGCATGGCCGGATCAGCGCATGGGAAGGTGACGCAGCGTCCGTCGCGGTGCTGCGCAACAGTGGCCGCATAGACGCAACGCAGCGCGATCTGGCTCGCCAGCCGTTGCAAGCAAAGGAACTGGCACCGTTCGCGGCTGTCGTGCTCGATCCGCCTTTCGCCGGTGCCGCGGCACAGGTATCGCAGATTGCCGCTGCCAAAGTGCCTGTCGTTATCTACGTCAACTGCAATCCAGCGACGCTGTCGCGCGATGCGCGGATGCTGCGCCAGGCCGGCTATCTGTTGCGCTCAGCCAAGCCGATCGATCAGTTCCTCTGGTCGTCCAGACTGGAAAGCGTCTGCGTCTTCGCTACGGCTCGGGCTGCTCGACCACCGATGCATCGCGCTCCCAACCCTCGTTCTCCAGAGTGATATGCTGAAAAGCGACCGCGGCCGCGTCAGCATCAAGCGTAGGGAGCGCCACAAATTCTGACGGCCAGCAGCGATAGATCTGATAGGCCAGCACAAGCTGCCCTGCTTCGTTATAGAGTTCCAGCCGAACGTCCTTGCGAAACTCCTTCAATGCCACGGCGCCATTCAGCTGCCATACCTGGTTCGCCCAATCCTCGAACGCGGTGTCATGCGTCACGCCGCGCTCCCGAGTGATCGCTTCATACCGAGTGCGCCCCGGTGATTTGTGCGAAGTCGATGGATCGCCACCCTCGCGATGCTCAACCACTTCCGTGGTCCGCCGCAGCGGACTGATCCGGCTGACCCCCGCGACGTACTTGTTGTCCCATTTCACCCTGAATTTGAAGTTCTTGTATGGGTCCAGGCGCGTGGGATTGACCGGAAATTCGACCATGACGAACCCTCCTCTGCGTGACGCAGGGAGGCTAGCACGAGGTCTGGGTATGGCGCGGCGACAGCGCCCGAATCGAGCGCGTCGGGATTGCGCAGTGTGATGTCCCGTTGGGGATACGGCAGCTCGATGCCGTGTTCCTGATACAGGTCCCACAGGTTCAGCATGACCTGGCTGCGCACATTGGCCGTGCCGTTGACTGGGTCGCTGATCCAAAAGCGCAGCTCCAGATCGATCGTGCTGTCGCCGAACTCCACCAGCAGGCAGTTGGGGGCGGGTTCGCTCAGAATGCGCGGCACCTCGCGCATTGCCTCCATCGCCAGCCGGATCGCTTCATGCGGATCCGACTGATACGAGATCCCGACCTTCACGTGCAATCGGATGAAGTCGTCGGTGAAAGACCAGTTATTGACACGCTGGGTGATCAGGTCCTCGTTCGGGATCAGATACTCCTTCCCGTCGCGCGTCCGCACCGAGGCGTAGCGCGCATTAAGCGCGATCACCGAACCATAGGTGCTATCGATCTCGATGACATCACCAGGCTTGATCGAACGGTCCATCAGCAGGATCACGCCGCTCACCAGGTTGGACACCACCTTCTGCAAGCCGAAGCCGACGCCGACGCCGATCGCGCCGGAGAACACCGCGAACGCAGTCAGGTCGATGCCAATGGAGCCCAGGGCCAACACCACCGCCAGTGTCAGCAGCGTCATGCGCACCAGCTTCGATGCCAGCACTTGCACCACCGGCGTCAGCGGCGAGAACAGACGCAGGCGCTGATCAACCAGACGGGCCACTACGTTGGCGACCCAAATGAAGACCGCCAGCGTGATCGCACCCTTCAGTACCAGCAGCAGGCTCAGCCGGAAATTGCCGATCGGCACAGCCATCGCATCGAGCAGCCCGACGACAGGCGCGATGAGCCCAGCGATGTTCAGCGCGGCGATGATCCAGGCCAGGATCGCGACGGCGCGCGCCAGACGTTCGTCGCGCACCAACATCGAGCTGAGTCGGATCAGTACCCAGACCAGCACCAGGCTCTCCGCCAGCCGCAGCAGATCGGCGCGATTGCCCGCAGCATTGAACGCTAGCCGCCCGAACCAAAGCATCAGCAAGAGAAACAACGGCGGTACCGCGCGGGCGACCGCCAACGCCAGCAGATGCAGCGGTCCCGCTGCAAAGGGAATAGGCACCAGGCGCCGCAGTCGTGGTCCGGCGAAACGCGTCATCACCAGCAGTGCCAGCACACACAGCACCTGTGCCAGGAATGCCGGCACCAGCACATAGCGATGCAACCAGTCGATTGTCTGGGTCGCGAGATCCTGCCAGTCGATCGGTATCAGTGCCCGCACGCTCCGATAGCGGAGTGGCAAGGCGGCAAATTCACGGCACGCGGTTCATTTTCGCGTCAGACGTGAAAGCTTTCTCCACAGCCGCAGCGGCCCTTTTCATTCGGATTGGTGAATGTGAAGCCCGACGCTAGCGACTTCACCTCGTAATCCATCACAGTGCCGATAAGGAACAGCGACGCCTTACGGTCCACCAGAACGGTCAGGCCCTTGTCCTTCACGACTTCGTCGCCAGGGCCCGGCTCGTCTATCCAGCTCATGTCATAGGACAGGCCGGAACAGCCTTTGGTCTTCACTCCGATACGCAGCAGCTTGCCCTGCTCACCCTTGGCATAAAGCGAGCGCAGACGGTCCGCCGCCGCGTCGGTCAGGGTCATCAATGGTGGCAGGGCGCGGATTTTGCGTGGGGCTATGGTCGTGCTCATGGCTTCGCTCAGAACATGTTCAACTGCAGACGGGCTTCCTCGGTCATGCGGCTTGGGTCCCAAGGCGGATCCCAGACGGTCTCCACATCACACGACGTGACGCCAGGCACCGTCATGACCGAATTATGCACTTGTTCGGGCAACTCCTGCGCCGAGGGGCAGGCGGGGGCGGTCAACGTCATTTCCACCTTCACCGCGCCGCTGTCGGCGATCTCAACCGCGTAGATCAGCCCGAGTTCGTAAATGTTCACCGGAATTTCCGGATCGTACACGGTGGCGATCGCAGTGATGATCGCATCCTCCGTCGGCTTCGCCTCGGCCTCACCATCCGGAGTCCAGGCGATGTGACTTCCGTCATTCACTGCTTGCCTCCTTCCCGCCGTCCATCGCGGCGATCAGCGCATGCCAGGCCAACGTCGCGCACTTCACGCGCGAAGGATACTCGTGCACCCCTGCCAGCGGCTCCAGCCGTTCCATCGATTCGGCCAGCGCCGCATCACAGTGCGGGCAAGAACCGGTTCGCGCCATCTCGCGAAACGCATCGAACAGCGCGCGCGTATCCTGCTTGCTGCGCCCGATAACGGTCTCCGCCATAAGGTCCGCGGAAGCAACGCTGATCGCGCACCCGCGCGCCTGAAAGCCGGCGTCACCAATCGAGCCGTCGGGCGCATATTTCACCCACACCTCGATGCGATCGCCGCACATCGGATTGTCACCTTTGGCGGAAGCATCGAAGCTCTCCGGCTTGCGTGCATGCCGCGGCCGCCGGCCATGATCCAAGATCACTTCCTGATAAAGATCACGCAGATCGTCGAACGAGTCGGTCACTTGAAGAACTCCCTAACTCGCTCCAGCGAATCCGCGAGAAAATCGATCTCATCCCGCGTCGTATAAATCGCAAAACTCGCCCGTGCGGTACTATCGAGGCCAAACCGATGCATCAGCGGCTCCGCACAGTGATGACCGGCCCGCACCGCGATTCCCTGCCGATCCAGCAGCGTCGCCACGTCGTGCGCATGCGCGCGATCCACCGCAAAGGACACCACGCCGCCGCGATCCTGCGCGCGCCCTATAACCCGCACACCTTCGATCGCGCCAATCCGCGCCAACGCATGATCCACCAGCGCCGTTTCATGCGCCGCGATCGCCTCGTAACCAATCGACTGCACATAATCGATTGCCGCCTTCAGCCCGATGCCTTCCAAAATCGGCGGCGTCCCGGCCTCGAACTTGTGCGGCACCGATGCCCAGGTAGACCGCTCGTACGTCACCGACGAAATCATCTCGCCGCCACCCAGGAACGGCGGCATCGCATCCAGCAATTCGCGGCGCCCCCACAGCACACCGATCCCAGTCGGCCCATACAGCTTGTGCCCGGTGAAGGCATAGAAATCGCAATCCAGCGCCTGCACATCGACACGCCGATGCACCACGGCCTGCGCACCATCGAACAGCACCTTGGCACCATGCGCATGCGCGATCCGCACGATGCGTTCGGCGGGCGTGTAAGTGCCCAGCACGTTCGACATATGCGTCATCGACACCAGGCCAACCTTGCCGTCAGCCAGCAGCGCCTCGAACCCCTGCATATCGAGCTCGCCGGCATCGCTGATCGGCGCGACGCGAAGCTCGATGCCGCGTTCGTCGCGCAGCAACTGCCAGGGAATGATATTGGAGTGATGCTCCATGCCGGAAATCACCACCGCCTGCCCCGGCTTCATCACTCCGCGCCCATAGCTGTGCGCCATCAGGTTCAGCGATTCGGTGATGTTGCGGGTGAACACCACTTCGTGCCGATCACGCACATTTAACAGGCCGGCCACCGCATCGCGCGCGGCTTCATAGGCATCCGTGGTTCGCTCGCTCATCCAGTGGAGCCCGCGATGTACGTTGGCGTATTGCGTCTCCATCGCCTCGCGCATCGCATCGATCACCACGCGCGGCTTCTGCGCCGACGCGGCACTGTCGAGGAATACCAGCGGCTTGCCCCGCACCTTCTGACGCAGGATAGGGAAATCCTCGCGGATGCGGGCGACATCAAGCAAAGCGGGTCGCGTCGTAACGTTCATGCCGCCTGCTTCTCCCACCAACCCTCGACTGCCTTGTCAAGCAAGCCGCGTACGGACTGATCGCTGACCGCGTCCAGCGCCTCGGCCAGAAACGCGCGCACCAGCATCGAGCGCGCCTCGCCGTCAGGAATGCCACGGCTGCGCAGGTAGAACAACTGATCCGCGTCAAGCTCGCCCACCGTCGCTCCGTGGCTGCACTTCACATCGTCCGCGAAGATTTCCAGCTCCGGCTTGGTGTCAATCTCGGCATCAGGCGATAGCAGCAGCGCCTGGTTCATCTGGTAGCCGTCGGTTTTCTGCGCGATGCGGGCGACTTCGATGCGGCCCTGGAACACGCCCTGCGAATGGCCCGCCAGCACGTTCTTGACCGTCTGCCGCGACGAAGTGTTCGGCGCATCGTGCCGCACCACCGTGGTGAAGTCGGCGTGCTGCGAGCCAGCCAGCAACTGCGCGCCATTGAGGTGCGCGATGGCCTTGCTGCCACCAAGCCGCACATGCGCCTCGGCCCGCGCGATGCGAGCGCCAAGATTAAGTGCGAAGCTGTCGTAAGTGCCGCGCTCGGCAACCTCGGCGTACAGCGTCGCGAGATGGAAGGCACTCACCGCCTCGTCCTGCAGCCGCACATGCGTCAGCGCGGCATCCTCGGCGACATGCACCTCGGTGACCGGATTGTGCAGATAAGTGCCGTCACCGGACGACACCTCGAGCAGCGTGAGACGAGAGCCTCGCGCCATGTGGATGGCATGGCGTGTGTGCACTGACGCACGATCGGTCGCGACATTGACCAGCAGCAGCAGGCCAGCATCGCCGTCGACGCGAAGCACCGCGCCGTCTTCAGCCAGCATGGTGTTCAGTGCCACCAACGGCTCGCCGTCCGGGCGCGCGAGCGTGCCGAAACTGTCGAAGCGGGTGAAGTCGATCGATTGCGGAAGCGCCGACAGTTCCGGCGAGAAGCGACCATCGACGAAGACGATGCGCGGCGCGTCAATACGCGGCAGTCGCGCCGCACTGATCCGCGGCGACAGCGACTGCTGGAACGATGCATCTGCCACCGGCCGCAGGCTGGTGTATTTCCAAGCTTCCTCGCGCCGTCCCGACGTGGCACCGGGCAACCCAGCGCGACGAAAAGCATCAGCTGCCGCGTCACGCACGCTCACATCGCCAGGCAGCGTTGCGCGCAACGCCTCATACCGCGCAAGAAACCCAGCAGTACCCGAATGACTGAGCGCGCTCACTCAGCCGCCTCCGCGGTCATCCCCGCATAGCCCTTGGCCTCCAGCTCATGCGCCAGTTCCGGCCCACCGGACCGCACGATCCGGCCGGCCGCCAGCACATGCACCCGATCCGGCACAATGTAGTCCAGCAGCCGCTGATAATGCGTGATCACCAGAGCGGAGAAATCCGGCCCGCGCTGTGCATTCACCCCATCGGCGACAATCTTCAGCGCATCGATATCCAGCCCGCTGTCCGTCTCATCCAGGATCGCCAGCTTCGGCTTCAGTATCGCCATCTGCAGCACTTCGTTGCGCTTCTTCTCGCCACCGGAAAAGCCCACGTTCACGTTCCGCCGCAGCATGTCCTCCGGCATCGCCAGCCGCTTGGTTTCCGCACGCGCCAACTTGAGGAACTGCACCGCATCCAGCTCGCTCTCCCCACGCGTCCGGCGCAGCGCATTCAGCGCGGTGCGCAGGAAATTGGCATTACCGACGCCGGGCAGTTCGACCGGATACTGGAACGCCAGGAACACACCGGCGGCGGCACGTTCCTCCGGCGCCATCGCCAACAGATCGCGCCCATCGAACGTCGCCGAACCAGCCGTGACTACATAATCCTCCCGCCCGGCCAGCACGTAGGACAGCGTGGACTTGCCGGAACCGTTCGGCCCCATGATGGCGTGTACCTCGCCGCGCGGCACCGTCAGATCGATGCCCTGCAATATCGGCTTGTCCTCGATGGCGGCGGAAAGGCCGCGAATTTCCAACATAAATGCGTTCCTCTAACCCACCGACCCCTCAAGACTCACCGCCAGCAGCTTTTGCGCTTCGACGGCGAACTCCATCGGCAATTCCTTCAGCACTTCCTTGCAAAATCCATTGACGATCAGGTTCACCGCATCCTCTTCGCTCAACCCCCGCTGCCGGCAATAGAACAACTGGTCATCGGCGATCTTCGAGGTGGTGGCCTCGTGCTCCAGCTTCGCCGTCGGATTGCGGCTTTCGATATACGGCACCGTATGCGCACCGCACTGGTCACCGATCAGCAGCGAATCGCACTGCGTGTAATTGCGCGCGCCCGATGCCTTCGGCAGCACGCGTACCAGTCCGCGATAGGTGTTGTTGGAACGCCCTGCACTGATCCCCTTCGACACGATCGTGCTTTTCGTGCGCTTGCCGATATGCACCATCTTGGTGCCGGTGTCGGCCTGCTGGCGGTTGTTGGTCACCGCCACCGAGTAAAACTCGCCGACGCTGTCATCGCCCTGCAGCACGCACGACGGATACTTCCAGGTGATCGCCGAACCGGTCTCCACCTGCGTCCACGAAATCTTGCTGCGCGCGCCTCGGCACGCCCCACGCTTGGTCACGAAGTTATAGATACCGCCGCGCCCTTCGGCGTCGCCCGGATACCAGTTCTGCACCGTCGAATACTTGATCTGCGCGTCATCATGCGCCACCAGCTCCACCACCGCCGCATGCAGCTGGTTCTCGTCGCGCATCGGCGCGGTGCAGCCTTCCAGATAGCTCACGTACGAACCAGCATCGGCGATGATCAGCGTGCGCTCAAATTGCCCGGTGCTCTTCGCATTGATGCGGAAGTAAGTGGACAGCTCCATCGGGCAGCGCACGCCCTTCGGCACGTAGCAGAAGCTGCCGTCGGTAAACACAGCGGAGTTCAGCGCCGCGAAGAAGTTGTCCGACGTCGGCACCACGCTGCCGATATACTGCTGCACCAGCTCCGGATAATCGCGCACCGCCTCGGAGATCGGGCAGAAGATCACACCCGCCTTCTGCAGCGTCGCGCGGAACGTCGTCGCCACCGACACGCTGTCGAACACCGCATCAACCGCGATCTGGCTGCCGCCTTCGATGGAACCCGGATCGACGCCCGCCAGGATCGCCCGCTCCTTCAGCGGAATGCCCAGCTTCTCATATGTCCTCAGCAGCTCGGGGTCGACTTCGTCCAGGCTCTTCGGCCCCGGCTTCTTCTTCGGCGCCGCGTAGTAGTGCAGGTCCTGGTAGTCGATCGGCTTATGCTCGACGCGCGCCCAGTGCGGCTCGGTCATCTTAAGCCAGGCGGCGAACGCCTTCAGCCGCCACTCCAGCAGCCAGGCCGGCTCCTGCTTGCGCGAGGAAATAAGGCGGATGATGTCCTCGTTCAGCCCCTTGGGCGCGAGGTCCATCTCGATATCGGTCTCGAAGCCCCACTTGTAGCCGGACTGGGTGACGGACTCGACGGTATTCAGGGTTTGCGTCGCAGCAGACATCAATCGTCCTTATTCGGCGGCAGGGATGGAGGCGGAAGCCGGAATGCGGAACGCCCGGGGAATGGACGCCCCCTGCATGTCGGCCAGGGTAATGCCGGTTAACGCCTGATGGATCGCCTCGTTCACCGGGTCCCAGCGGCCGTGCATCGGGCACAACCCCCGCGACTCACATTCCACGACAGAGCCATCCACGCAGGCAGTCAGCGCAATCGGCCCATCGACCGCGCCGATCACGTCGGCCACGGGGATGGCGGCCAGCGGCCGCAATAGACGGTAACCCCCGCGCGCACCCCGCTGCGAAGCGACCAGCCCCCCGGCGGACAGAATTTTCAGCACCTTGGCAACCGTGGGCTCGGGAATCCCGGTGGTCGCCGCGATCCCAGGCGAGGTCTGCACCCCTGCCTCCCGCGACAGCCGCACCAGCACAACGACCGCATAGTCGGTCAGCTTCGACAGCCTGAGCATGGTCTGCGAAACCCCTTGATCCCTGGTCATTCAGCTAATAGGACCAAACGGGTCCTGATTGCTGGGAAATGGCGTATCGCTTGCTGTCAGTCAAGGGGCCGCCACACCATGAGCCGCGATTTGCTCGGCTCTGTTGGCCGGCAATAATTTTTCTCAGGAGACAGCCGAGAGGCGCGGGTTGGACCAGTGCTATAAGCCACCGGATAGAAGTGCGGAGGAAGCGATGGCGTATTTCATGCTGGTCATGGGCAAGCGGGGCATCTGCCTCGGTGCGAGCAATTATCGCAACAACGCCGGCTGGCACGAGCTGACTGACATGGCCCGCCCGCTGTCGGGCTCGGGCTATCAGTATCGCGGACGCGACGAGCTCAGTCGGCGCTTCGAGGTCAAAATGGTGCAGGAGCCGCGCGCCCGGCAGCTCAGCGTCCTCTTGGGAAACGAGGGGACTTTGCCATGGATCGCGGTCGAGGCTGCCTATGACGGCAAGCCGCAAAGCTGGTGGACGTTCTTCGACGTGACATCGGCCGGTTACGGCGCTGGCACCGACTACGATTCCCCTACCGGGAGCTCCATGTCCTATACCTTCGGCTTCGGCAGCGCCCGCTGGAACACCGGCACCTGGCCGGGTGCCATCCCCACGAAGGTTCCGAATGTCGGCCTCGACCCCGGACGCGTCGTCGATCGGGACACCGACCAGGCCGTCCTGGCATTGCCGGTTCCGGAATTGCTGAAGCGACCCTGATTGGCCGGGGTGGTCGCGGATCGCCCGGACTTGGCGCCGGAGATGAGACTTCGCGCTCAACCAACCCGCCGCCGCGGGTTCACAAGCCCCTCCCGCCGTCCTAATACCCGCCAGTAGCTCATCGTATCGGAGGGAACCCCATGGCGGGCATGATGGAAGGCAAGGTTGCTGTCGTCACTGGCTCAGGCGGCGGCATCGGCCGCGAGATAGCAATCGCCATGGCCGCCGCCGGCGCCCGCGTCATCGTCTGCGATGTCGGCGCCTCACTCTCCGGCGAGGGTGGCTCGTCCACGCCCGCGCAGCAGACCAAGCAGCTCATCGAGCAGAAAGGCGGGGCAGCGGAAATCTGCACCGAGTCCGTCTCTGAATGGGGCTCCGCCCAGAAAATTGTCCAGGCCGCGCTCGATCACTACGGACGTATAGACGCCGTGGTGAATAATGCCGGCATCCTGCGCGACGTCATCTTCCACAAGATGACCCCCGAGGACTGGTTGTCGGTGATCTCCGTGCACCTCAACGGCAGCTTCTTCGTCTCGCGTGCCGCCGCCGAGCACTACCGCAAGCAGGAGAGCGGCACCTTCGTGCACATCTCCTCCACCTCCGGCCTCATCGGCAACTTCGGCCAGGCCAACTATTCCGCCGCCAAGCTCGGCATCACCGCGCTGTCGAAGTCGATCGCGCTCGACATGAAGCGCTACAACGTCCGGTCCAACTGCATCGCGCCGTTCGCCTGGAGCCGCATGACCCAGTCGATTCCCGCCACCACGCCGGAACAGCAGGCCCGCCTGGCGAAGATCCAGGCGATGACGCCGGACAAGAACGCGCCGATGGCAGTGTATTTGTCCTCCGACGCGGCGAAGGACGTGACCGGCCAGGTGTTCGGCACCCGCATGAACGAGATCATCCTGTTCAGCTCGCCCCGCCCGATCCGCATCGTGCATCGCGCCGAAGGCTGGACGCCTGAGACCATCGCCGATCATGCTGCCGCGGCGCTGAAGGCCGGCTTCATGCCGCTGGATCGCTCAGGCGAGGTGTTCAACTGGGATCCGCTCTGAGCGCTAACCGGCCCCAGAGTCATCACGAGGAGCGGAGCGGCACGGCAATCCAGGTCGCGATGGAAGGCTCATCCGCCCGACGTTGACCACCGCTACGCTTCTCGCAGACCCGCTTCGCGCAACAACGGCAACACCTCATCGATGAAGTAGGGCAGTTCGTTCTTGAAATTCACGAACGACACGGTGGTGCCGGCGAAACCCGCTTCGCACATCCGCACCATTTCCTCGGCGATCCGTCGCGGTGTTCCAATAAGCGGGTAAGTGCCGGCACCGCCGACGAAGCGCTTGCGATGCAACCGATAGGCTTCCGGATCATGTGATGAGGAGAACTTCTCCTTCTCCTCCATGTAGAAATCGACGCTCGCCGTATCCTCCATCTGCACGGCGTAATGCTCGTAATACGCCTCCGCCTCGGCCTGCGTCGGCCGGCACACCACATGACATGTTGTATAAACACCCACCTCACGGCCAGCGGCGTGGGCACGTGTAGACATGTCGGCGATGTGCGCCCGACCACTCTCGATATCGACGAACGTGGTAAACAGGAAGTCCGCGGTCTTGGCCGCAAAGTCACGTCCCACCGGGGAGAACGCGGCGTTGAGTGTCACCGGACGCGGCCGCTGCACCGGCATCGGTTGCCCGGACACGTTCTTCAGTTGATAGAATTGGCCGTCGTAATCGCGCGGCGGGCCGCCGGCGAAGATAAGCTCCATGATCTCCGCCCACTCCAGGCCCTGCGCGTATCTGTCATCGATCATCTTCAGGCCGAACAACTCGAATTCCGGCGGGCTCCAACCGCACACGATGTTCAGCCCTGCCCTGCCCGCGGATGCATGATCCACTGTCGTCAGTGCCTTGGCGGCAAACACCGGGTGCACCATCGGCACATGCACGGTGGAGAACAGCGCGATCCGTTGCGTGACGCCGGCCAACGCCGCCGCATAGGTCAGCGTCTCAAAACTCCATTCGCGGCTGTTCATCTCACCGCCAAAGCCCTTCCACCGCGCGATCGGCAGGAAGAACTCGATGCCGGCGCGATCCGCCATCTGCGCAACCTCAACTACCTCGGGCCAATGCGCCGGCCACCGCTCCGGCACGCGCGTCAGGGTCAGCCCGCCATCAGCGTTGGCTGAAAACACGCCAAGCTTGAACCGGTTGGGTCCGTGCATCGGGTGAACCATTCCTGCGCCTCCTTGCCGCGCGCCGGATATTGCCGGTAAGAAGCTTCGGCCCGTCAAGCATGGAGACCCGATGAGGATCGTTTGCGTCGGCGGCGGACCGGCCGGCCTGTATTTCGCGATTTTGATGAAGTCGCGCGACCCCTCCCATCGCGTCACCGTGATCGAGCGCAATCGTCCTGACGACACCTTCGGTTGGGGCGTGGTTTTTTCCGATGAGACGCTGCGCAACCTGCGGGGCGGCGATCCGCCAACCGAACAGCGCATCACCGACAGCTTCGCGCATTGGGACGATATCGACATCCACTTCAAAGACCGCGTCATCCGCTCCGGCGGACACGGGTTCTGCGGCATCGAACGCAAGCTCTTGCTCAACATCTTGCAGCAACGCGCGGCTGAATTGGATGTCGAACTGATCTTTGGCCGCGAGGTCCAAAACGTTGACGAACTCGGGAACGCCGATCTGATCGTTGCGGCCGACGGCATCAACAGTGCAGTCCGCGCGCGCTATGCGGATCATTTCCAGCCGTCGATCGAAACGCGCAGCAATCGCTTCGCCTGGCTTGGCACGCACAAGCTGTTCGAGGCATTCACCTTCATCTTTGTCGAGACCGAGTGGGGCTGGTTCCAGGCCCACGCCTACCGATTCAACGCGGATACCTCGACCTTCATCGTCGAGACACGCGAGGAAACCTGGCGTGCCGCCGGCCTCGATCGCATGGACGCGCAAGAGTCAGTGGCGTTCTGCGAGCGGCTGTTCGCACCGTGGCTCGACGGGAATGCGCTGCTGACCAACATGCGGCATCTGCGTGGATCGCAGTTCATCAACTTCCAACGTGTCTCCAACGCGCGCTGGTCGAAGGATCACATCGTGCTGATGGGCGATGCCGCGCACACAGCGCATTTCTCCATCGGCTCCGGTACCAAGCTCGCGCTGGAAGATGCGATTGCGCTCGCCGACAGCATCGACCGCAACGGCGGCAATATTCCCGCAGCGCTTGCCGCATATGAAGCCGAACGCCGCGTCGAAGTACTGAAGTTGCAATCAGCCGCACGCAATTCCACCGAATGGTTCGAGAATGTCGCCCGCTATACGCACCTGGAGCCGGAGCAGTTTGCCTACAGCCTGCTGACCCGCAGCCAACGCATCAGCCACGAAAACCTGCGGTTGCGTGATCGGGCTTGGCTGGAGGGTATGGAGGGCTGGCTTTCAGCGCGTGCCCATGGCGGCGGCACAAACCGGCCGACACCGCCGATGTTCCTGCCGTTCAAACTGCGTGACATGCAGCTTGGCAACCGCGTGGTGGTATCGCCGATGGCGACCTACAGCGCGCATGACGGCGTGCCGAACGATTTTCACCTGGTGCATCTGGGCGCTCGCGCGCTGGGTGGTGCGGGGCTGGTATTCACCGAGATGACCTGCGTGACGCCACAAGGACGTATCACTCCTGGCTGCGCGGGGATATATACAGATGAACAGATGCGTGCCTGGCAGCGCATCGTGCAGTTCGTGCACTGCCAGACCGACGCAAAGATCTGCCTTCAGCTCGGCCATTCCGGCCTGAAGGGTTCCACGCGCCTCGGCTGGGAGGGCATGGACGAACCGCTCGATTCCGACAATTGGGAACTGATTGCCCCCAGCCCGGTCGCATGGAGCCCGCGCAACCAGGTTCCGCGCGAAATGACACGTGCCGATTTGGACGCCGTGCGCCAAGCCTTCGTGCAGGCGACCATGCTTGGCGAGCAGGCCGGCTTCGACATGATCGAACTGCACGCCGCGCACGGCTATCTGCTCTCGTCGTTCATCTCGTCGCTGACCAACCACCGCACCGATGAGTACGGCGGCGGTCTCGCGAACAGATTGCGCTACCCTCTGGAAATTTTCCGCGCGATGCGTGCGCTCTGGCCCACTCACAAGCCAATGTCGGTGCGCATTTCCGCGACCGACTGGGTTGAAGGCGGCATCATGCCAGACGACGCAGTGGAAATCGCGCGCGCCTTCAAACAAGCCGGCGTTGATCTGATGGATGTGTCCGCCGGTCAGACCTCGATCAAAGCGAAACCGGTCTATGGCCGCATGTTCCAAACACCGTTCGCCGACAGAATCCGCAATGAGATCGGCATACCCACCATGGCTGTTGGCAATATCACCGAACCAGACCATCTGAATTCGATCATTGCCGCCGGCCGCGCCGATCTGTGCGCGCTGGCGCGACCGCATTTATCAAACCCGAACTTTGCGCTGCATGCCGCAGCGGGGCTCCGCTACGCCGAACAGATCTGGCCGAAGCAATATCTTGCCGGCAAGGCTCAGCTCGAGCGCACACAAAAGCGCGACAGCGACATTGCCATCATCATATGAACACGCCACGCCGCGCATTGGTGACCGGAGGCGCCAAGGGTATCGGCTTGGCCATCGCACGGCGCCTGTCAGCGGACGGGTTCAATCTCACGTTGCTTGGACGCGATCGCGATGTATTGGAATCGGTGTCGCGCGAATTCGGCGCGGCTTTCGCTGTGGCTGACGTGACGCAGCCTGCAACGCTGACAGCGGCACTGAACAAGGTCGGCCCGTGCGACGTCCTGGTGAACAATGCCGGTGCGGCGATCTCGCGGCCGTTTCTCAAAACGACGCACGATGACCTGACTGCGATGCTCGCGGTCAACCTGGTCTCTGCCTATACCGCGTGCCAGGTCATGTTGCCGCACATGCTTGCCGCCAGCTGGGGCCGCATCGTCAACATCGCGAGCACAGCCGGGCTGAAGGGTTACGCCTATACCGCTGCCTACACCTCCGCCAAACACGGCATGGTCGGTCTGACCCGCGCATTGGCCATCGAACTGGCGCGGTCAGGGGTGACAGTGAACGCGGTCTGTCCCGGCTTTACCGACACCGATCTGGTGCGCCGCGCCGCCATAACAATCGCTGAACAGACTGGGCGTGGCGAAGACGAAGCCACAGCCGCGCTGGCGCGTTACAATCCGCAAGGGCGGCTGGTGCAGCCGGAGGAAGTGGCCGAAGCTGTCGCGTTCCTCTGCCGCGATGCAGCGGCCGCGGTTACCGGTCAATCAATCGTCGTAGCAGGCGGAGAGTTGACATGAGCGACATGGCATCGCATCGGCGGGTGTTGCAACCAGCCGCATGGCCGCGTCCGTCGGGCTACAGCAACGGCATGCTCGCCAGCGGCCCCACAATCTTCCTGGGCGGCCAAATCGGCTGGGATCCCATCACCCGACAACTAGCCCACGGCATGGCCGCACAGGTCGAGCAGACACTGCGCAACATTGTCACCTTGCTCGCCGAAGCGAATGCGGGACCGACCGACATCATGCGCATGACCTGGTTCGTCACTGATATGCAGCGCTATCGAGACGAGGTCACCGCTATTGGCCAGGGCTATCGCCGCGTCATTGGCAAGCACTTCCCGTCCATGTCGGTCCTTGGCATCGCGTGCCTCGTGGAACGCGACGCACTGGTGGAGATCGAAGCGACCGCGGTAGCACGAGGCTGACGCCATGGCCGAGCCGGCAACATTCGACAGCTTTGCCCGCGACAATCTGCCGCCACCCGGTCAGTGGCCGGACCTGCTGATCGAGAACCTAGGCTATCCGGAGCGTCTCAACTGCGTCGTGACTTTACTGGATCGCCACATTGGTATCGGCAACGGCGCACGGCCCTGTATCCGATCATCGACGGAGTCATGGAGTTACGCCGAGCTACAAACGCGCGTGAATCGCATTGCCAACGTGCTGACGCGTCAGTTGGCCATGGTGCCCGGCAATCGCGTGCTACTGCGCGCGCCCAACACGCCGATGATGGTTGCCGTATATTTGGCGGTGATCAAGGCCGGCGGTATCGCGGTGGCGACCATGCCGCTGTTGCGCGCCCGCGAGCTTGTGCCAATCATCGACAAGGCCCGCATCTCACTTGCCTTGTGCGATGAGCGATTGATGGACGACTTGCACGCAGCACATCGTGCAGGGTTGCGCATTGTGTCGATGGGAGGCGATTTGCTTGCACGTATGGCGCAGGAAAGCGCCGACTTCATCGCATGCGACACGCGCGCCGATGATGTTTGCCTGATCGCGTTCACCTCAGGCACGACCGGCGAACCCAAAGGCACCATGCACTTCCATCGTGATATGCTGGCGACCTGCGATACCTACTGCGCGCGGGTATTGTGCCCTCGCGCCAATGATGTGTTCATTGGTAGCCCGCCAATCGCATTCACCTTCGGTCTCGGTGCCGCGGTGCTGTTCCCTCTGACGGTCGGTGCGAGTAGCATCATGCTGGAACAGGCATCCCCCGAACATCTGCTCGCCGCCATCCGAACGATGCGGCCAACGGTATGCTTCACCGCACCGACCGCTTATCGTGCGATGCTGTCAAAGATGCAGCCAGGTGATACCGCGAGCTTGCGCATCTGCGTATCCGCCGGCGAGACGCTGCCAAAACCGACATGGGATGCGTGGCACGCAGCAACCGGGATTTCGATCATGGACGGCATAGGTTCCACCGAGATGCTGCACATCTTTATCGGCGCTCCTGCCGATAAGATCAGGCCCGGCGCCACCGGCATTCCAGTGCCCGGCTATGAAGCCCGATTGATCGGCGACAACGGCAATGCCCTGCCGCATGGGAGCACCGGCAAGCTGGCAGTGCGTGGTCCAACCGGCTGCCGCTATCTCGCCGACGAACGCCAGGAGCAATACGTGCAGCATGGCTGGAACATCACCGGCGATACCTACCATCAGGACGACGACGGCTACTTCTGGTTCCAGGCGCGCTCCGACGATATGATCGTATCGTCCGGCTACAACATCTCCGGCCCCGAGGTTGAAGCCGCCTTGCTGTCGCATCCGGCGGTGGCGGAATGTGGTGTCGTCGCGGCGCCTGATACGGAGCGCGGCATGATCGTAAAGGCCTATGTCGTCCTACACGATGCGGAAGCGGCAGGACCCGAGATGATGCGCGCACTACAGGACCACGTGAAAGCCGACATCGCACCGTACAAGTACCCCCGCTCGATCGAGTTCGTCCCATCGCTGCCACGAACCGGAACCGGCAAGCTGCAACGCTTCGTGTTGCGCCAGCGCGCCACTGGAGGCGCCTGATGCTGCATCCCGGCAAGACCACATTAGCCGACTGGCGCGCGATCTATCGCGGTGATGGCGTAATGCTCGATCCGGCTTGCCACGCCGCGGTGACGGCAAGCGCGCAAGCTGTCGATGCCATTCTTGCCAAAGGCGAACCGATCTACGGCATCAACACCGGCTTCGGTCGGCTCGCCAGCATTCGCATTGACGCCACCGATCTCGCCACCTTGCAGCGGAACATCGTGTTGTCGCACTCCGCCGGTGTCGGTGAGGCGATGCCCGCACCTTTGGTGCGGCTGATGCTGGCGCTCAAACTCGCCAGTTTGGCGCAGGGCGCATCCGGTGTCCGCTTGGAAACGTTGCAGTTCCTGGCGACAATGTTGTCACGCGACCTATTGCCGGTGGTGCCGGTACAGGGGTCAGTCGGTGCATCCGGCGACCTCGCCCCCCTTGCCCACATGGCGTCCGCGATGATCGGTGCTGGCGAAATCGTCCACGCGGGCGCGCGCAAACCCGCACGGGTCGCGCTGGCGGATGCCGGCATGCAGCCGATCGTGCTCGGCGCGAAGGAAGGTCTCGCGTTGCTGAACGGCACGCAGTTCTCCACCGCATACGCACTGGCCGGTTTGTTCGAGGCGGAAACGCTGCTGCAAGCGGCGCTCGTCACCGGAGCACTATCGACCGATGCAGCCCGTGGTTCAGACACGCCATTCGATCCGCGTATCCACACGCTGCGCGGCCACCGCGGCCAGATCGAAACAGCGGCAGCACTGCGTGCTCTGCTGGCGGGCAGCGCCATTCGCGCCTCGCATCTCACAGGCGACGACAGGGTGCAGGACCCCTATTGCCTCCGCTGTCAGCCACAGGTGATGGGCGCGGCGCTCGACATTCTGCGCAATGTCGCTGCGACATTGCAGACGGAAGCGAATGGCGTGTCAGACAATCCGCTGATCTTCACGGATCCGCCAGAGTCCCTGTCCGGCGGCAATTTTCATGGCGAACCCGTCGCATTCGCCGCCGATATCATGGCACTGGCGCTATGCGAAATTGGCAACATCGCCGAACGCCGCATCGCCATGTTGATCGACCCCACGCTATCGCGCCTGCCCGCATTCCTGACCCCGCGTCCCGGCTTGAATTCCGGCTTCATGGTGCCACAGGTCACCGCAGCCGCTTTGGTTGCCGAGAACCGGCAGCGCGCGATGCCGGCGAGCGTGGACAGCATTCCGACATCAGCCAACCAGGAAGACCACGTCTCGATGTCGGCAAATGCAGCCCGCCGGCTGTTGCCGATGGCCGACAACGTCGCATCGATCCTCGGCATCGAATTGCTGGCCGCGGCACAGGGCTGCGACTTCCATGCACCAATGCGATCAAGCGATCCGTTGGAACACGTGCGCGCCATGCTGCGTGATGACGTGCCGCATTTGGACAACGACAGGGAGTTCGCACCCGACATTGCCACGGCAGTGTCGCTGGTGCGATCAGGTCGCCTGACCAAGGCAGTCGGTAGCATCGCGATGCCAGGCGTATAGCGGGAGGCGACATGGCACAGCTCAGCAATATCCGCACGGTGCGCTCGCCGCGTGGCAGCGAGATCAGCGCAAGGTCGTGGCTCACCGAAGCGCCCATGCGCATGCTGATGAACAATCTCGACCCGGATGTGGCAGAACGTCCAGGCGACCTGATTGTGTACGGCGGCATAGGCCGCGCCGCACGTGACTGGGATAGCTACGATCGCATCGTCTCGACACTACGCCGTCTCGAAGCGGATCAGACACTGCTGGTGCAATCCGGTAAACCAGTCGGCGTGTTCCGCACGCACGAAGACGCACCACGCGTGCTGATCGCCAACTCCAACATCGTACCACACTGGGCAACATGGGAGCATTTCAACGAACTCGACCGCAAAGGCCTGATGATGTACGGCCAGATGACCGCTGGCTCGTGGATCTATATCGGCAGCCAGGGAATTGTTCAGGGCACCTATGAGACTTTTGCCGAGGCTGGACGCCGGCATTACGGCGGCAACCTGTCCGGGCGATGGATCCTGACCGCGGGGCTCGGCGGCATGGGTGGTGCGCAGCCGCTCGCAGCGACGATGGCCGGCGCATCGCTGCTGGCAATCGAATGCCAAGGGAGCCGCATCGATATGCGTCTTCGCACCGGCTATCTTGACCAGCGCGCCGACACTCTGGACGACGCGCTTGCGATGATCGATCGCTCATGCCGCGAGCGGAAGCCTATATCCGTCGGCTTGCAGGCGAACGCCGTTGACATCCTGCCGGAACTCGTGCGGCGGGGCGTACGCCCCGACATGGTGACTGACCAGACCTCATCGCACGACCCAGCGAACGGCTATCTGCCGAAAGGCTGGAGCGTGGCCGACTGGGAAAGCCGTCGCGAGACCGCGCCAGCGGACGTCGCTGCCGCCGCGCGCACATCCATCGCGGAGCACGTGCGCGCGATGCTGGCGTTCCATCAACGCGGCATACCCACGATCGATTACGGCAACAACATCCGCCAGGTCGCGAGGGACGCCGGCGTGGCCGACGCCTTCGCGTTTCCCGGCTTTGTGCCCGCGTATATACGGCCGTTGTTTTGCCGCGGTATTGGGCCGTTCCGCTGGGCCGCGTTGTCCGGCGATCCCGAGGACATCTACCGCACCGACGCGAAGGTGAAGGAACTGCTGCCGAACCACATGCATCTGCACAACTGGCTCGACATGGCGCGCGCGCGCATCCACTTCCAGGGACTGCCGGCGCGCATCTGCTGGGTCGGTCTCGGCGATCGGCACCGGCTGGGACTGGCGTTCAACGAAATGGTGGCGCGTGGTGAAATCAGCGCGCCCATTGTCATCGGACGTGACCATCTCGATGCAGGATCGGTGGCATCACCGAACCGCGAGACCGAAGCGATGCAGGATGGTTCCGATGCGGTGTCTGACTGGCCGATGCTGAATGCGCTGTTGAATTGTGCGTCTGGCGCGACCTGGGTGTCGCTGCACCATGGCGGCGGCGTTGGTATCGGCTACTCGCAGCACGCCGGCATGGTCATCGTGTGCGACGGCACTGACGCGGCAGCGCGGCGCATCGAGCGTGTACTGTGGAACGACCCGGCAACCGGCGTGATGCGGCACGCCGATGCGGGTTACGACATCGCACTGGACTGCGCGCGCGAACACAGTCTGGACTTGCCGGGCATACTACGCGCGTAGATACATCACCGTCCGAGCGCGGCGTCCGCCAAAATCCGTCCGCCGAGCGGCCCGATAGTGAGGCCAACGGCACCAAGCCCATTGCCAACAAGCAGCCAGTCTGAGCCGCTGGCATAACCCAGCTCCGGCCTCCCCGCTCCAACCGGACGGAACCCCACACGCGTTTCGATCATCGTCGCCGTGCCAAGACCTGGCGCCACATGCAGCGCCTGCGACAGTACTTCGGCCTGCCCCGCCGCGGTGACTCGATAATCGAAGCCGACACCCGGTTCCCGAGTTGCACCGACCACCACCCGTGAATCATCGAACGCCAGCAGATAGTGGCCGCTGAGCGGAAAGATCACTGGCCAAGCCGCGGTATCCTGACCCGGCAGACGCAGATGCACGATCTGGCCGCGCTGTGGTTCAATGCGCAGCGTCACGCCAAGCGGCCGCAGCACTTCCGGCGCCCACGCACCCGCAGCCACAATGACCCGATCCGCTATGATCGTCTCGCCATTCAATCGGATGCCATGCTCGATCAGTTCGGCATGGCCCTGGAACAGCACCGCACCACGACGCTGCGCAGCGCGCAGCAAACCGGCCGCCATGCGCCGCCCATCCACGCGCCCACCGCAAGAGACATATACCGCCGCCAAATCGGCACGCAGCGGCGGGAACAGCACGCGCGCTTCACGGGCTGCAAGCCGGCGGACCTCGCCAATCTCCGGCGTATCCGCCTGCCGCTGCTGCAATAGCCGATACAGCGCTGACAATTCTTCCGCGTCATCGGACACGACCAGCGCGCCGACGCGGCCAAATCCGAGATCGGTCTCGCCGTCTTCGGCGAGCGCAGGGATGATCTCGCGGTAATACGCTCCACCATCGCAATACAACCGATAAAATGCCGGATCATCGTCACCCGAAACCCAGGGACAGATGATCCCCGCGCCGGCAGCGGTTGCGCGTCCCTCATCCGCCGCATCCACCACGGTGACCCGCGCGCCGGCACGCACCAAATGCCACGCCGCACTCGCGCCGAGGATGCCCGCACCTACGACAGCGACATGCATGGCTGCGCCTGGAGTCAGCCCACGCTGATATTCGGCGGATTGCGCAGCGTTTGCAGGATGACGCAGTAGCGCTCGGTTGTCTGGATCATGCGTTCCAGCTTGGCGGGATCAGCATCGCTGTCGACCTCAAATCGCAGCTTGATATCTGTCAGACCGATCGGTGCGGCGCGGTCGACGCCGAGCGTGCCACGTGCATCCCAGCTGCCTTCCGCAATCACACGGCCGCTTCGTATCGTCACTCCCATCGCGGTCGCAACTGCGCGCAGTGTGACGCCGGCGCAGGCGACGACAGCCTCCAGCAGCATGTCGGCCGAACAGGCAAGTTCTCCGGTTCCGCCGGTCGCCGGATGCAGACCGGCCTTGGTTTCGCCATCCCATGACGGCACCGTGCAGGCGATGTCATCCACATCGAGCCGCGCCTCGGCGCGAGCCGGAACCCGTGCCGCGTCCGGTGTGTCGCGATAGCGCTGCTTTATCGGCGCCTGCATGGCGCGAAGCTGTTCCGCGTTCATGGCACTCTCCTCAGCCGTCGATCAGGCTGACATGCGCCGCGACGATACGCCAGCCTTCCGGCATGCGCGTCCAGGTCTGCATCTGGCGGCCGATTTTGCCGGGCACGGTATCACGCTCGAACAGCGTCGATGCCGTGGCGAAGTCGCGGCCATAGGTAGTGATCACCGTGCGCGAGATGCGACGAGCCAAGCCTACCGGCGGCCGGGCGGCACGGAAGGCGGCGATCTCATCCGCGCCGTACAGGTTCTCGGCGATGCCGTAGCGAATGGTATGAGGACTGCGCCAGAACAGTTCGCCCAAGGTGACGATATCGTTGCTGACCAGCGCTGCCTCGTAGCGCGCAAAGGCGCGTGCGACTTCCGCATGGACGTCCGGCAGGCTGATATCCATGGCCACTCCGGCGGTTTCATTTCCGGCCGGAGCATAACCGCTGGCCAGCCAACAGTCAGTGGCGGCGCGACCAGCTGCCCGAGGGTATCAGCGAACCAAGCCGGCCAAACAGGTAACCGAGCGCAAATACCACCAGCGCCGCGGTGATCGGTTGGGCTCGAATGACATCACGCACTTCGGTCACACCGCCGTGCGCGTGGCAGCCGGCGCGTTCGATCTGTTCGGCCGCCGCATGCAAGCCGCCGGCAACATGCTGGGCCGTGTCATTGAGTGCTTCTGCCGCACCACCCGTGATTGAATCGCTCATTTGTCCGCCTCATTCGCTTCGTGCATTGACGCGTTGGCGGCACAACGGTTGCGCTCAGTCTCGGGAGCGTGAGCTACCCTGGCCGCGACATGTAGTCGTAGGCCGATAGCACATGACTGCGCACCACGTGCAGGAAGTCGTCCACGGTGACGTGTTCGTCATAACTGCCCATGCCGGTGGGCGCGGGTCCATAGACGATGGCCGGGATGTCGGCGTAGCGCCAGAGCCGCGCATCGGTGCCGCCAAGGCTGATGACAGGCGGCGGATCGATGCCCGCCAGTGTTTTGGCGTTGGCACGGACATAGCCGGCCATCTCGGCATCGGGCGGACACCAGCTTGGCGGATTGTATAGGATCTTCTCATAGGTCGCCTCGGGAAACGCGGCGACGATACGATCGACCTCGCGCAATAGCGGCGTTTCGTCGAGGCCGTTCGGCAGCCGGATATCGACCTCGAACGTGCAGTCGCCGGCAACCATGTTCACCTTCAATCCGCCCTGGATCAGCCCGGGATTTACCGTCACGCGCTGCATGATCTGCGACGCGCCCTTGCCATATGCTGCGTCGATCGCGTCGGCCGCCTGCTCGAGCGCGGCGGTGAGATTGCTGAGATGGGGCGGCTGGATTTCCTCCAACCGGTGCAGTTCGCCGATGATGCGCGCACCGATACCGACAGCGCTCGGGCTGACATGCGTATAGGCACCATGCGCACCAGGGGTCCGCACATGGAAGCGCAGCCAGAGCAGCCCCTTCTCGCCGAAGCGCACTGTGTGACGGCTGGATGGCTCGCCGTTGAGGCAGGTGTCGCCGAGGATTTCCGGATGGTGCTCCACCAGATAGCGCGCGCCCCAGGGGCCGAAGGTTTCCTCATCCGAGACCGCGCTGAGCGTGAGCTTGCCGTGCAGCGCATCACGGATTTCGTGTAGATACAGGAAGGTGAACAGGCTGGCTGTGGTGCCGCATTTCATGTCGCACGCGCCGCGCCCGTAGATCTTGCCGTCGATCAGTTCACCGCCCCAGGGGTCGACAGTCCAACCCTGCGGATCGACCGGGAACACATCCATGTGGCCATTGAGCGCCAGATGCCGCCCAGGCTTCGCCGCGTCGAACGTCGCCACGATGTTGGGCATCAGTTGATGCGGCGAGATCACGCGGTGCACCAGGCCATGGCGATTGAGGAACGCGCGCACGTAAGCCGCGACCTCTGTTGTATCGCCTGGCGGGTTCGGCGATTTGCAGCGAATGAAGCCGCGCAAGAAGTCGATCATCACGTCCCTGTCTGCTTCGACGCGGTCGAGCAGGGACTGTTTGGTGGCGTTCTTCATGACCGCTGGTGCCTCGTTGGAGCCGGACCGGAGCGTAGCGTCGGTGCGCGCCCCGGTCCATCAGCGGCGATAGTCAGCGACGAAGCAACCTCGCGGGATTGCTCCGTCGCTATAGCCTCAAGCCGGCAAAGCCCCCGATGCCTTGGCCACGTGCGTGGCGATCGCGTCCATCAGCCCCGGCGACAGGCTATCATACGGCTCCAGCCCCAGCTGTTTCAGCCGGCCACGGATGCCATCCATGCGCGAGGGATCGACACCGGACTCGATCACCGAAGAGACAAAGGCGGCAAATTCCGGTGGTGCCCAGCCGGCTTCCTGGAACAACTCGGGATGCACGAAATCGAAGCCATAGAACGGATGCTTGGTGTTCTCGATCCGGCCATACATGTGAACGCCGCAGCCCTTGCAGGCGTAGCGCTGGATCGCCGCGTTCGGGTCCACGATGGCAAGCTTGTCGCCGTTCTCGGTCACGCTGAGGTTGGCGCGAGGCACCACGGCGACCACCGAAAAGGCTGCGCCGGACGGTTTCCAGCACTTCGTGCAACCGCAGGCATGGTCATAGGCGACCTGCCCCTTTATCGCGACCTTCACTGGTGATTGTGCGCACTTGCACACCAGCGTGCCGCCAGCAAAATTTGCCGCGGCGGGTTTGATGCCGTTATCGACGGATGGATGAATTCGCACTGTGTCGGACATTCTGCTCTCCCTCCCGTTGGGTTTGTCGGGTAGCCGAGCGATCGCCGCCCCTACAATGCCAGCCGCAGTTTTCCGCCTATTTCGCCGATGACGCCACGGCGGAAGGCCAGCACGCAGATCACGAAGATAGCACCTTGTGTCACAGTTACCCACTGGCCGAATTGCGCCAGGTAATTTTCCATGGTGACGACGAGCACGGCGCCCATGGCGGGGCCGAAAACCGTGCCTAGCCCGCCAAGCAGTGTGGTCAACACCACCTCACCCGAAGTGGAATAGTGCACGTCGGTCAATGTCGCGATGCCGAACACGAGCGCCTTGGTACCGCCCGCCACGCCGGACAGCGTGGCCGACAGGATGAAGGCGATCAGCTTATAATCGTCAGTTCGATAACCCAGCGACGTGGCGCGCGGTTCGTTCTCGCGGATCGCCTTCAGCACCTGGCCGAACGGCGAATGGATGATCCGGTGGATCAGCAGGAAGCCGCCCAGGAACACCGCCGCCACGAGCCAGTACATGGCCATGTCGTTGTCGAGGCGAATGAATCCAAACAGATGACCGCGCGGTACCTGTTGGATACCGTCCTCGCCGCCGGTGAACGGCGCCTCATTGCAGTAGAAGTAAACCAACTGCGCCAGTGCCAGCGTGATCATCGCGAAGTAGATGCCGGAGCGACGGATCGCCAGATAGCCAAGGAGCAGGCCAAGCGCCGCACCTGTCGCGCCGCCCAGCAGGATCGCTATGGCCGCATCGACATGCCAGAACTTCATTGTCCAGGCGGCGATATAGCTACCCATGCCAAAAAATGCCGCATGGCCGAACGACAACAGTCCGACATAACCGATCATCAGGTTGAACGCGCTGGCGAACAGCGCAATGCACAGCACCCGCATCAGAAACACGGGATACAGCACAGATGGCGCGACGATGATCAGCGCGAGCATCACCAGAAAAGCAATCTGCTGCGCGCGGGAAAATCCGAACATGTCAGGCTCGCTTTCCGAACAGGCCGCGCGGCATGGTCAACAACACGATGACCATCACCAGGAAGACCACCGTAGCCGATGCCTCGGGGTAGAACACCTTGGTGAGACCCTCGATCACGCCGAGTGCGAAGCCCGACACGATGGCGCCCATGATCGAGCCCATTCCGCCAATGACCACAACCGCGAACACCGTGTTGATGAAGTTGTCGCCCATGTTGGGGTTCACCGAGTAGATCGGTGCGGCGAGCACGCCGGCAAACGCCGCCAGCGCGACGCCGCCACCGTAGGTCAGCGTGATCACCCGCGGCACGTTGACACCGAACGCCTGCACCAGTGCGGCGTTCTCGGTTGCGGCGCGCAGTGTAGCGCCCAACGGCGTCTTCTCAATGATGGCCCAGGTGGCGAGGCACACCACCAGTGCCGCCACCACCACCCAGCCGCGGTACACCGGCAGGAACATGAAGCCAAGATTGCTGGCTCCCTGAAGTATCTCGGGGATCTGATATGGGAGCCCTGAACTGCCATAGTAATTGCGGAACAAGCCTTCGATCACCAGCGACAGCCCGAAGGTCAGCAGCAAACCATACAGATGATCGAGCTTGTAAAGTCGGCTGATGATGGTGCGTTCCAGGATCACACCGAACACGCCGATGATGATCGGCGACAGGATCAGCGACGGGAAATAGCCAATGCCCAGGTATTGCAGCAGCATCCAGGACGCAAAGGCGCCCATCATGAACAGCGCGCCGTGCGCGAAGTTGATGATGTTCAGCATGCCGAAGATGATCGCCAGGCCCATCGACAGCATGGCGTAGAAGGCGCCGTTGATCAGGCCAAGCAGCAGTTGTCCGAACAGCAGCGGGCCGGGAATGCCGAAGATCATGATCATCGTGTCGCTCCCGGTTCCGCCGCCATCACTCTAACGCATCCAAATGGTTTGGCTGCCAGACCCGCCGTCATTGCGAGACGCCTCGCGACGAAGCAACCCACGATCCAGGCGACTATCCTGTTTTGCTTCGCTTTGCTCGCGATGACGAGACTGTGGCCCCACCATTTGAGTCACAGCACTGGACCACTCATGCCTTGACCAACGGGCAGTTGCCGTCGGCCAGCGGGCGGTACGCCTGGTCGCCTGGCGTGGTCGCCACGAGGTTGTAGTAGTCCCACGCGCCCTTGCTTTCGCCTGGCTTCTTCACCTCGAACAAAAACGCCGGGGTGAGGTTGCGGCCATCCTCGCGAATCGTCGTCTTGCCGAAGCAGTCATCCTCAACCGGCATCTTTTTCATACGAGCCACGGTTGCCGCACCGTCCTTCTTGGCCTCCGCCGCACCCATGTCGGCCACTGTCTTCAGGTAGTGCAGCGTCGCGGAGTAACAGCCGGCATGCACCATGTTCGGCCAGTTGTTTGGCGTCTTCGGCTTCACCCGGTTGGTGAATGCCCGTGTTTTATCATTCAGGTCCCAATAGAAGCTCTCGGTCAGACTCAGGCCCTGCGAGACGTCCAGCCCCAGCGCATGCACATCGGTCACGAACATCAGCAACGCTGCGACCTTCATCGACTGGTTCACACCGAATTCGCGCGCTTGCTTGATCGAGTTCACCGTATCGGCGCCGGCATTGCACAGCCCGAGCACCTTGGCTTTGCTGGCCTGCGCCTGCACAAGGAATGAGGAGAAATCGCTGGTACCGGGGAACGGATAGGGCGATGAGCCCATCACCTTGCCGCCCGAGGCTTGCACCAGCGCGGTCGTGTCGGCCTGCAACTGCTTGCCGAACGCGTAATCGGCAGTGAGGAAGTACCACGAAGTCACCGCCCGCCTTGACCATCGCTCCCCCGGTCGAGCGGGCCAGCATGTAGGTGTCGTAGGTCCAGTGGATGAAGTTCGGCGAGCAGGACTTGCCTGTGAGATCGGAACTGGCCGCGCCGGAATTCAGATAGACCTTGTTCTTCTCGCGGACGACCGATTGCACGGCCAGCGCCACCGACGATGTCGGCACGTCGAGCAGCATATCGACGCCATCGCGGTCGAACCATTGCCTGGCGATCGATACCGCAAGGTCGGGCTTGTTCTGGTGATCGGCATTGATCACCTCGACGTTCAGCCCCTTGGCTGAGACGCCGAAATCTTCCAGTGCCTGCTTGCAGCACACGATCGATGTTGGGCCACCGGTATTCATGTACGGCCCCGACATGTCGTTCAGAACGCCAATTTTTATGGTCGGAGCCCCCTGCGCGCGCGGGCGCACGAGCGGCAAAGTACCTGGCCGCCGCAGCGGTCGCGAGCAGTGTGCGGCGAGATATCGTCATTTCAGCAAGTCCTTCCAGGTTGCAAGATTGATAACAGTCTCCTTGCCTCCTCCGGCGCGGGTCGTGCTTCGCATCATACCCCTAGATATTCGTGCAGCTTGTCCATGCTGGCTTCAAGCAGGTGGTTCGGGATCATGTCGATCACCTGGCCGTGCTCCATGACGTAGTGCCTGTCGGCCACCGTCTGGGCAAAGCGGAAGTTCTGCTCCACCAGCAGCACGGTGAAGCCACGCTGCTTGATCTCGCGCACTGTGCGGCCGATCTGCTGCACGATCACCGGCGCCAGCCCTTCGGTCGGTTCGTCCAGCAGCAGCAACTTCGCGCCGGTGCGCAGGATGCGTGCAATCGCCAGCATCTGCTGTTCGCCACCCGACAGCCGCGTGCCGTGTGCGGTGCGCGCGCGTTCCTTCAGGTTGGGGAACAGCGCGTAGATCGTATCCATGTCCAGGCCACCTGGTGCGACAATCGGCGGCAGCACCAGGTTCTCGGTCACGCTCAGCGATCCAAAGATGCCGCGCTCCTCCGGGCAGAAGGCGATGCCAGAGCGCGCGACATGGTTCGGCATCGCATTTATCAAATTCCGGCCTCGGAACGTGATATTGCCTTCACGCCGTGGCACCAGTCCCATGATCGACTTCAGCGTAGTCGTCTTGCCGGCGCCGTTGCGGCCAAGCAACGTGACCACCTCGCCCTCGCGGACTTCGAAATCGACGCCATGCAGGATGTGGCTCTCGCCGTACCAGGCGTTCAGGCCCTTCACCTCAAGCATTCGGCGTCCCCAGATAGGCGGCGATCACGTCAGGATTTTTTGACACGGTGGCGTAGTCGCCTTCCGCCAGGATGCGGCCGCGCGTCAGCACTGTGATTGTGTCGCACAATCCTTCCACCACCGAAAGGTTGTGCTCGACCATTAAAATCGTGCGCCCGTTGCGTACCCGGCGTATCAGTTCGACTACACGCGCGACATCTTCATGACCCATGCCGGCGGTGGGCTCGTCGAGCAGCATCACCTCGGGGTCCAGCGCCAGCGTGGTGGCGATTTCCAGCGCCCGCTTCTGCCCGTAAGGCAACTGGGTCACCACGGTCTCCGCCTCGCCGGTCAGCCCGACATCGAACAGCAGTTCCCGTGCCTTGTCGTCGTACTGCTTCAGCACCTTTTCGGAACGCCAAAAGTCAAAACTGGCGCCGCGCGCCCGCTGCAATGCCAGCCGCACGTTCTCCAGCGCGGTCAGATGAGGAAATACCGCGGAGATCTGGAAGCTGCGCACCAGGCCAAGCCGCGCCACTTTCGCCGGCTTCATGCCGGTGATGTCGTTTCCCCTGAAACGGATTTGCCCGCGCGTCGGCGGCAGAAACGCCGTGAGCAGATTGAAACACGTGGTCTTTCCGGCGCCGTTCGGACCAATCAGCGCATGAATCGTCCCCACGCGTACAGACAGCGAGACGTCGTCCACTGCGACGAAGCCGCCGAACTCACGAGTCAAATGGACGGTTTCCAGGATGGTGTCGTTCACCCCCGGACGTCTCCCTTCAGCCAAGTCCCTGTGCGCCGCTGATTGCATATCGCTGTCGGGGGCGCAAGATTGCTGCCATGCGACTGCGCAGTCCTTTGTTCGCCCCGGGCGATTCCGAACGCAAAATGGCCAAGGCGATCGCCTCGGCCGCCGACGCGGTGATCCTCGACCTCGAGGATTCCGTCGCCGCACCAGCCAAGCCGACAGCACGCGCCATGGTGCCGGACGTGGTGCGCGCGCACGCGGGCCGCACTCTCATCGTCCGGATCAATCCACGCGGCACGCCCTGGTATCTCGAGGATCTGGCAGCCGTGGTTCCGGCGCGCCCCGCCGCCGTGATGCTCCCCAAGTGCAGCGGCGCGGACGATCTTGGACCCCTCAATCACCATCTGGAGGCCTTGGAAGCGGCGGCCAATGCGCCCATCGGCAGCATCAAGGTGATTGCAATCGTAACCGAGACTGCTGCGTCGGTATTCGGGCTGGGCAGTTACGGTCCGGTGTCGTCCCGCCTGCTGGCGCTATGCTTCGGAGCCGAGGACCTGTCAGCCGATTTGGGCATCAGCCCGCGCTATCCGGACGGCAATTACCCGGCGCCGGTGGTGTTCGCTCGTGGTCAAAGCCTGGTGGCGGGCGGCGCGCTCGGCGTGCCGGTGATCGACACCCCGTATCCTGACCACACCGATCCGGTTGGTCTGAAGCGCGAGGCAGATGCCGCCGCCGCCGACGGGTTCGCCGGCAAGATCCTGATCCACCCGACGCAGATCGACCTGGTCAACGCCGCCTTCACGCCGCCGCCGGATCAGGTGCGCTGGGCCGAACAGGTGAATGCCGCCTTTACCGCCAATCCTGGACTCAGGGGTGTTCGCGCTGGACGGCAAGATGATCGACCGGCCGCACTGGAAGCTCGCCCAGCGCATTCTGGCCGCTGCCGGCGCCTAGCGCCACGTCAGATCGCTGCGCGTAGCAGCTCGACCGACCTTTGCACGCCCGTCAACGGCGGCAACATCTGGTCCTCGTGTTCGATCGACAGGACATCGTCGTAACCCGCCAGACGCAGCAGCGAACAGAACTCACGCCACCACAGCAGATCATGGCCGTAGCCCAACGTGACGTAGCTCCACGCGCGTTCGGCCAAGTGGTCATTCGGCGTGGTGTCGATCACGCTGTTGACCGAAGCGATGAAGCTATCGATCCGCGTGTCCTTGGCATGGACATGATAGATCGCCGGACCCAGCGCGCGGATTGCAGCGAGCGGATCGGCGCCCATCCAGAACAGGTGGCTCGGATCGAAGTTGGCTCCGATGGTTTCGCCCACCGCGTCGCGCAGGCGGAACAGCGTCCGGACGCTATAGACGTTCTGCTGGCCGTGCAGTTCCAGGCACAGCTTGGTCACACCGGCAGCGCTCGCTTCGGCGACCAGTCCCTTCCAATAAGGGATCAGCACCTGGTCCCATTGCCAGGTCAGCACGCGCGCTGCCTCTGGCGGCCACGCCGTGGTGACCCAGTTTGCATTGGCATCGCCCGGCCCACCCGGACAGCCCGACATAAGCACCACGCGTTCGACCCCCAGCAGACCCGCCAGACGCATGGTTTTCGACGTCACCGCCTGATGCTGCCTGCCCACATCCCCGGGATGCAGCGGATTGCCCGAGCAGTTCAGCGCACTCAACGACAAACCATGATCGCGCAGCTTCGCCATGAACTCACCACGCAGTGCCGCACTGTCGAGCAGCGCATCCAGTTTCAGATGCGGTGCGCCGGACCAGTTGCCGCAAGCAAACTCCAGCGTCTCGATGCCGAGTTCCGCCGCGGTACGCAGCAACTCATCCAGCGGCAGGTGCGCCAGACTATCGGTCACCATGCCGATACGCATCATAACCTCACCACGTCGCCGGTGTGTGCCGAATGCGTTGCCGCGTCAGCCAGCAGCAGCGCCTGCAAGCCATCCCCGCCGTCCGGCTGCACCGGTTGCCCCTTCGTCACGGCGGTGATGAACGCATCCAGCTCCGCCCCGTATGCCGCCGCATAGCGTTCCAGGAAGAACGGCAGCGCCGGATCGGTGGCACGCCATCGCCATTCGCCAGTTCCACCGTCGTCGGCGCTCACGTTGCCGGCGCGCAGCAGCCCTTTCGCGACCGTGTGCCTCGATGCGCTGGTCGTAGCCATAAGTCGCGCGGCGCGAATTGGAGATCTGGCACAACTTGCCGCTGGCAGTCCGCAACGTCGCCACGGCCGTATCCACATCGCCGGCGGCCCCGATCGATGCGTCGACCAGGCAGGAGGCAGCCGCGAACACCTCCACCGGCTCCTCGCCCAACAGGAATCGCGCCATGTCGAGATCGTGGATCATGCAGTCGCGGAACAGCCCGCCAGACGTCGCGATGTAGCTGAGAGGTGGCGGCCCGGGATCCTTGCTGAAAATGGTCAGCAGTTCCAGCGAGCCGATCTCACCCGCGTCCATCCGCCGCTTCAATGTGGCAAAGTGCGGATCGAAGCGGCGATTGAACCCGACCATCAGCGGCACGCCCGCACGTTTCACTGCTTGACAGACAGGTGCGCACACGATCGGCGTCCAGATCGATCGGCTTCTCGCAGAAGATCGCCTTCCCCGCTGCCGCCGCGCGCTCGATATAGTCTGCGTGCGTGGCGTCGGCGAACCGATCAGCACAGCGTCCGCCGCGAACGCCTCATCCAGCGACAGAGCCTTCGCCCCACAGGCCTCGGCCAGCTGCCACGCCGCCGCTGGCATCCACATCCGCCACACCAGCCAGCCTTGCGCCCGGGTGCGCCGCAATGTTGCGCGCATGGATGCGGCCGATACGGCCCGCCCCGATCACTGCAATGCTCAGCATGTACCGCCCTCCCCTTTCAGCTGTTGGCATGGAACAATAGCGGCTGCTTCGCGGGAGGACGCAATGGCCACGATCCGGCTGACGATGGCGCAGGCGCTGGTGCGCTATTTGGCGGCGCAGCACACCGACTATGCGACGGCCAGACCGTGCCGTTGTTCGGCGGCGTCTGGGCGATCTTCGGCCATGGCAATGTCGCCGGCATCGGTGAGGCACTGGCGGGCGCCGCACTGCCGACTTACCGCGCGCATAACGAGCAGGCGATGGCGCTGGCCGCGATTGCCTACGCCAAGGCGATGCATCGCCGCCGCATGATGGCCTGCACCACATCGATCGGCCCGGGCGCCACCAACATGATCACCGCTGCCGCGGTCGCGCATGTCGATCGGCTGCCAGTGCTGCTGCTGCCCGGCGACGTATTCGCTTCGCGCCGTCCCGATCCGGTGCTGCAACAGGTCGAAAGCTTCGGCGACGGCACAGTCTCCGCCAACGACTGCTTCCGCCCGGTATCGCGCTATTTCGACCGCATCACCCGGCCTGAGCAGATCATCTGACCGCCCTGCCGCGCGCCCTTTCCGTGCTGACCGACCCAGCAGACTGCGGACCGGTCACGCTGGCACTTGTGCCAGGACGTACAGGCGGAAGCATTCGACTATCCCGAGCAGTTCTTCGCCCGCCGCGTCTGGCATGTCCGGCGGGTACGGCCCGACGAAGCGGAATTGGCGGCGGCTGCGCGCGTACTCCGCGAAGCCAAAACGGCCGCTGATCATCGCCGGTGGCGGCGTGCACTATTCCGAGGCAATCGAGGCGCTCGACCACTTCGCGACAGCGCACGGCATTCCTGTCGCGGAAACCCAGGCCGGCAAGAGCGCACTGCGCGCACGATCACAAGCTCAACCTCGGCGCCGTCGGCGTGACCGGTTCATCGGCCGCCAATGAGGCTGCACGCGAAGCCGATATGATCCTTGCCGTTGGCACAAGCTTGCAGGATTTCACCACCGGTTCATGGGCGCTGTTCGGTAATCCGCAGCGCCGGATCATCGGACTGAACGTGCAGGCCTTCGATACCGGCAAGCATCACATGCTGCCGCTGGTCGCCGATGCGCGGGTCGGGCTGACCGAGTTGAGCGCGTTGCTCGGTCGTCATCGCGCGCCAGCGCATCACGCCAACATCGCATCATGGAAGCAGGCCGTATCCACTGTCACCGCGCCGAGCAATGCCGAATTGCCGTCCGATGCCCAGGTCATCGGCGCGGTGCAACGCGCAGCCCCTGCGGATGCCATCGTGGTGTGTGCCGCCGGCGGTCTGCCGGGTGAGCTGCACAAGCTGTGGCAATCCCAGCAGGTCGGCACCTATCACCTCGAGTACGGCTACTCCTGCATGGGTTACGAGATTGCCGGCGGCCTTGGCGTCAAGCTGGCGCGGCCCGATCGCGAGGTGATCGTGCTGGTGGGTGACGGCAGCTACCTGATGATGAATTCCGAGATCGCCACGTCGGTGACGCTCGGCGCCAAGCTGAACATCGTGGTGCTGGACAATGGTGGCTTCGGCTGCATCGACCGCTTGCAGCGTGCGACCGGCGGCGAGGCGTTCAACAATCTGATGCCGGGCGGCCATGGCATCGACTTTCGCGCGCATGCGGCGAGCCTCGGTGCACAAGCCGAACTAGCCGCGGGCGTCGCTGAACTGGAGACTGCGTTGCGTGGCGCATTCAAGGCGGATCGCACCAGCGTAGTCGTCATCCGCACCGATCCGCACGTTAGCACCGAGGCCGGCGGTCATTGGTGGGATGTCGGCGTGCCGGAAGTCTCGACGCGCGCGCAGGTCAACGCCGCGCGCGCCGATTACGAAGCGAGCCGGGTCGCACAGCGGCTGGGCACCTGAGCCAGCGCATCTGCCAGGCTCGCGCGAAAGGCCGCGTGGGAGTAGCGCGACGGCGCGTAGTCGACCTGGGCAGCGCTGCGCCGCGCCCACAACACATCATCGGTCAGCAAGCGGCAGACCGCATCGGCAAACGATGCCGCATCATCGCTCGATCGAGACGATGTCCTTCAGGTCTGGCAATCCCTGGGCGCCGATGGACGTGGTGACCAGAGGCAGACCTTCACGCAGAGCCTCCACCACCTTCAGCTTTACGCCGGCGCCGTAATGCAGTGGCACCACGGCGACGCGCGCGCAGGATAGTACTCACGCAACACCTGCTCGCTGACATTGGCATGCACTCTGACGCCGGCAGAAGCCAACTCTCTTACTTCCGCCGTGGGGTTGGAGCCGACGATACTCAGCTGGACAGCGGGAACCCGCGCGCGGATGGCCGGTAGCACCTGTTCGACGAACCACAGGGCGGCATGCCGGTTGGGAGGATGCGCGAAGCCGGCGACGAACAGGATTGCGGGTTCGCTCGGCGGTCGCCGCTGCATGGCAAAATCGCTGAAGCAATATGGCAGGAGCGTGCGCGCCACAACGCGAGGTTCCAACGCGCGGACAGCCGCGGCTTCTTCATCCGACGGATAGAGTGCGACATCCACGTCGCGCCACACACAGCGCTCGAGCTTTTCCATGTGAGCGGCCTGCCGCCCAATGCTGCGGTCTTCCTCAACCTGAGCCTGCAGACGCATCCGGCGAAAATGCAGATCAGCTCCATAGTAGAGCCGGCCGATATGCGGATACCGCTTCAGCTCTGGCAGGAAGTCCAGCGCGACCTGGGGACGGCACAGCAGGACGAAAGTCAGGTCCTCAGCATTGTCGGCAAGCCAATCACGGAACGCATCGCCGTCGCAACCGTAGATGACCTCCACTCCTAGGTCCTGCAACGCATCGGTATATCCGGGACTGTAGTGCAAATTATGCGGCCAGAACTTGATCGCCAGTCCAAGCGATTGCAGCGCCTGGATCATGCATAACGTCGTGCGCGATCCCGCATCGCGATCAGGTTCTGGAACGTAGTGGTCGATCAGCAGAATGACATCGCGCTGCTTCGCCCGGTCGCGGGCGCGCATGACATGCGAACCGTTCGGCAGATGATCCCGTGCCAACACGGATTGCCACCGCGCGCGAAAAATCCGCTGATTCCGTATCTGAAAGGCCTTAATACCGTGCGCCTCGTCGCGGCCGTGGCTGATGCCCTCATAGTGCACGATCTGCGAACGTGGTTGGTAGATCACCTTGTACCCGGCATCGCGTAAGCGGAATGCGAGGTCGCTATCCTCGCAATAGGCCGGTGCATAGCGTTCGTCGAACCCGCCAAGCTGATCGAACAACGAGCGGGGCACCATCAATGACGCCGCCGAGCAGTAATCCACTTCACGGCGATAATTGTAGATCGGACGTTCCGGATCATCGTAGCGGCCGTAATTCCAGCCGGAGCCGTCGCTCCAGATGATCCCGCCAGCCTCCTGCAAGCTGCCGTCCGGATACAACAGCTTGGAGCCTGCAGCCCCGACCCGGAGATCTTCGGCAAACGGTTTCAGCAGCGGATCAAGCCAGTGTGGCAGCACCTGCGTATCGTTGTTGAGGAACAGGAGGAACTTACCCTTGCTGACGCGCGCCGCAGCATTGCAGGAGCGCAGATATCCGAGATTACGCGGATTTACGATGAGCCGAATGCCGGCAATCGCCGCAAGCTGCGCGCTGCATCCATCGGGACTTGCATCGTCCACCACCAGAACCTCGATCGGTGCATCTGGCGGATATGCCGCAATCGATGCGAGGCATCGCAAGGTGAAGTCCGCCTTGCCATAAGTCGGGATGATAATCGATACGAGTGGGTCAACGCTGGTGTGTATCTTGATCGTCGACGCATCCACATCGTGCAGCAGCGGATAGCGCAGCGGAATACTGACCAGACTCTGCCGCAATCGCTTGGCCTGCCGCCAATCGCTGAACCGCCTGTGCAATTGCAGCGTGACGATCCACCAAAGCACTTTCGGTATGCGCCGGATTTGACGCCGGACCCAGGCGAGCGCGGCCTGCCGAGGCGCAGACACTGAAAATGCAGGGATCGCGTGCGGGCCCATCGCACACAGTCGTAGGACGACATCGGTTAATATTGCGTTTCCGGCCTCAGCCAAAACGCTGCGCGGCATATGGCGCCGGATCGATGCCTGGTGTCTGCCCGGTGATCATCCGCGCCAGCAGCCGGCCACTCGGCGGCCCGCCGCTCATGCCGAAATGGCCGTGGCCGAATGCCGTATGCAATCCGGGCCGCCCGGCAACTGGCCCCAATATTGGCAGACTGTCCGGCGTCGATGGCCGGAAACCCATCCAGTAGCGCACATCGCTCGCCTGTAATCCAGGGAACATCCGCCGCGCATGATCGGCCAACACCTTGGCGCGCTGTTCGTTCGGCGGCGCATCCAGGCCGCCGATTTCCACCGTACCGGCGACGCGCAGCCCATCCTCCATCGGCGTGATGAAGAACGCCCGAGACTTGTTGCCGAGCGGTATCGGCGGTTGCATGCTCGGCGAGAACAGCATCGCGTGATAACCGCGTTCGGTCTCCAGCGGCACCTTCACACCCAGTGGCGCCAGCAGCTGCGCCGACCACGCACCCGCAGCGACCACAACGGTATCGGCATTGCGGTTGGCAACGTTGGTCATCACCGTGTAGCCGCCCGTCTCACGTGGGATCAGCTTCATCGCGCGTTCTGCGACGATCTCGCCGCCCGCGTGCCTGAACTGATCGGCCAGCGTGTGCACGATTCGCTGCGGACTGACGGTATATCCGTTCCCCGGCACGAACAGGCCGCGGGTGATGTCCCGGGCAATGCCAGGAAACATCTGCCGCAAGTCGTCCGCGCCGAGCTTTTGCGACACGATGCCATGCCGATCGCGGATCTGCTGTTCAATTGCTTCGGTGGGGCTGCTGTCATCGCCCTCCCACACCGACACCTGGCCCGAGGGACGCACCAGGTCGCGGAACGACGCATCCCCCAGCAGCTCGCGCCAGCAATCCAGCGTCTCGCGATGCAGTGCGCGCATCGCATCGGAGATTGTCAGCACGCGATCGAGCTTCCCGGCCTTCACCCATTGCATCAGCCACGGCAGCGCGCGCGGAAAGTAGCTTGGGCGCACCGCCAATGGCCCGAGCGGATCGCGCAGCCAGCCTGGCACCTTCCGCAGCATGCCCGGCATCGCGATCGGAGTAGATGTGTCGGGACTGAGCATGCCGGCATTGCCGAACGATGCGCCCCCGGCGGGCCCCAGCGGATCTATCACCGCGACCTGCACGTTGGCGCGCTGTAGATACAGGGCGGTGGACAAGCCGACGACGCCTGCACCGATGACGATGGCGGGATGGGTCGATAAGGTCATTGAGCTGCCTCTTGTGGGACACGCGCGATGTGACGTGGATCGATCTCCAGCCACACCGCATCACCGGCCTCATAAACGGTCGGTGGCGGTGTGCTGACGCGCAGCCGCAGACCGGATGCGCTAGGCTGCACCACGTACTCCCAGCTTTCGCCCAGATACGCGCGTTCGGCGATGCTGCCTTCGATCCACCAGCCGCTGCCGTTGACGTCCGCTGGCGCGCTTCGGTGTATGCTGATGTTCTGCGGCCGGACCGAGAAACTGACCGCCCCGGCCGCATCCACACTGTTCGGTACGGCGAATCCCGAAAAGCCAATCGTGCTGCCACTCACTTCGCCGTCGAGGAAATTGGTACGGCCGATGAAGCCTGCGACGAACCGTGTCCGTGGCCGGTTGTACAGCGACACCGGATCGTCCACCTGCTCGATCTTCCCGTGGTTCATCACCACGATGCGGTCCGAGGTGACCATCGCCTCAGCCTGATCATGCGTCACATACACCGTCGTGATGCGGAATGCGTCGTGCAGGCGGCGGATCTCCGACCGCATCTCCTCGCGGAGGTTCGCATCTAGGTTGGACAGCGGTTCATCCAACAGCAACACCTCCGGTTCGATCACGATGGCACGCGCCAGCGCGACACGTTGTTGCTGTCCGCCGGACAACTCCGCCGGATAGCGGTCGCGCAGATGCCCCAGCCGTACCACATCCAGGATGCGGTCGAGCCGTTGACGCAGGTCCCCCGCCGGCAGCTTGCGCAGCTTCAACCCGAACGCCACGTTCTGCGCCACCGTCATGTTCGGCCAGATCGCATAGCTCTGGAAGATCATCGACATGCCGCGCTTTTCCGGCGCGACCGCGGCACCCGGCGACGACAGCACTGCACCATTCATCTCGATCGAGCCGGTATCAGGCGTGATGAAACCGGCGATCATGCGCAGCGTCGTGGTCTTACCGCAGCCGGACGGCCCGAGCAGCGATACGAACTCGCCTTCCGCCAATGTCAGGTTCACGCCCTGCACCGCCGCCACCGCACCAAACGACTTGCCCAGATCGTTGAGCACCAGCTTGCTCACGCGCGCTCTCGCCGCAGCATGAAGTCGCGCCCCAGCAGGCCAGACGCCAACGCCACTATGATCAGCGTCGAAGCGAGCAGCAGGAAGCCGAGCGCGGCGAGGTTCTCGAAATTCCCTTCCTCGCTCATGTCCATCAGCATCACCGACATCGTGCGGGTCTTCGGACCGTACAGGAACATCGCGGTGGACAGCTCGCGGGTCGCCGGGATGAACACCAGCAACCACGCGCCGATCAGGCTGCGCTGCATCAACGGCGCCAGCACGGATCGGATCGCGCGCAGCCTCCCACCGCCCAGGATGCGCACCGCCTCTTCCATCTCCGGGTTTATGCTGCGGATCGCCGCGTCGGCATTGGCATAGCCGATAGGCAGGAAGCGCGTGGCAAAGGCCAGAATGAGGATCAGCGACGTGCCATACAGCGCCATCGGCGGCGGCGCATAGGCGGCGTAGAAAGCAATCGCCAGCACGATTCCTGGCACCACAAAAGGCGCCATCGCAACGAAGCTCAACACGCCCGCCCAGGGCAGCAGGCGGCGGCTGACGATGTAGGCAATCGACAACGCGAGGCCGATGGCGATGCATGCCGCGGCGGCGGCAAAAGTGAAGCTGTTGATCACCGACTGCGCCGCGGTGTCGTGCTCGAACAGCAGGTAATGGAAATTATGCAGGGTGAGGTTATCGAGACTATACCCGCGCCCCCACGCCTTCGACAGCGCGGCCTGCGCCAGCGCGGTATACGGCAGCAGCACCGACAACGCCAACAGAAGCCCCGCGTAGCCCAGCATCACCCAGCGCCACGGCCCCAGCATCATCTGCCGGCGTTCGCCACCCTTGCCGGTGAGCGCCACGAAGCCGCGGCGCCTGACCAGCCAACGCTGCACGCCGAACAGCACCACCGTGATCAGCAGCAGCGGGATCGCGTACGCCGCAGCGACCTCCGCTCGAATTGGCTGACTGAAGAACTGCAGCAGCTGCGTGGTGACGACATTGAAGCGGGCCGGGATTGCGATCAGCGCCGGCGTGCCGAACAGCGCGATCGATTCAAGAAAGGTGATGATGGCGCCCCCGAGGATCGCCGGCAGCACCAGCGGCAGAGTGATGCGCAGGGTTGTGCGCAGAACGCCGGCGCCCAGGATGTTCGCGGCATCCTCCATCTCCGACGACACCACGTCGAGCGCTGCCGACGTGAAGATGAACAGATACGGGAACGAATAGAGCGCGATGTTGAACACCAGCCCTGGGAACGAATAGATATTGAACAAGCCTTCCTGCTCGCCGGTCAGCGCCATCCACACGCGATTCAACCAGCCGGAATTGGGGCCAGCGAGAAGGATCCAGCCAATGGAGCCAAGATAGGGCGGCGTGACAAACGCGCCCAGTACCAGCAGGCGAATCGCTCCCTTGCATGGCATGTCGGTGCGCGATACCGCCCACGCCAGCGGCACCGCGAAGATCAGGCACAGCACTGTCACCCAAAAGCCAAGTTGCAGCGAGTTCCACGTGGCCACCAGGTAACGCGGCCGGCTGTAAGCCGTGACGTAGTTCAACAGGGTGAATTCGCCGCTGTCGGTGTCCTGCAGGCTGAGCTGAACCAGCCGGAACAGTGGGTTCACCACAAGGAAGATCAGCGCCGCGGCCAACACGATCCACAGCAGCAGCGTCGGATCGAAGGTGCGCGCGCGGAGCTTCCCCACCGATACGGGAACTGTCCCAGACACGTCGCTGTCGGCCGCTGGGACTGTCACGTCAAGGCCGGGCCTGGCTCGGCCCTCAACTGAACGTATCGCGCCATTGCTCGATCACTTCGGGCACGCCCTTGGCGATCTCCGCAGTGGTCTGGCGCAATATCTTCACCTCAGAGATCGGCTTGGCACCCGGCTTGAGCGTGACGTCCTCGCGCACCGGCGTGACAAAGGCGTCCGCGGATACCTGCGCGCAGTCCTGCGACAGCAGCCAGTTCATGAACAGCCGAGCGGCATTGGGATGCGGTGCACGCGCCATCACGGCGGAAGGACCGATGCACAACAGCGCACCGTCGGTGGGATACTGCACCGCGATCGGATTGCCCTTCGATGCCGACAGCAATGTGGTGGCCAAGGGTCCAAGGCCGGCATTGCACTCCCCGGCATTGAGCAAGGTGATCGGGTCATTGCCGGAGCGCCCGATGCGCGGATTATTCTTCGCCAGCTTGTCGAAATACTGCCAGCCGTACAGCGAGCGCATCGCCAGCGTCCAGCAGCCGACATAGCCGGAGAACGCCGGATGGCCGAACGCCACGCGCCCCTTCCAGTTTTGGATCGAGCAGATCGGTCCAGTTCTTCGGCGCCTCCTCCGGCTTCAGCTTCTTGCGTGTTGTAGATGATCAGCATCAGCGTGGAGCTGGTCGGATAGTACCAGCCATCCTCGCCAAGCCCCCTGAACGCCGGCGCCAGCGCCGCCGCATTATCCGGCACAAACTTCGCGAGCTCGTTGCGCTTCATCAGCGCCGGCATGTGAGCGATATCCGTCGTGCCGAACACATCGCATTGCGGAGCATTGTTCTTCAGGTCCTGCGTCAGTCGCTCGTATGCGACCTGACCGGTGGTGCGGATCACCGAAACCTGCACGCCTGGATAGCGTTTGGTGAAGGCCTTGCCCATCACTTCGGCGGTCTCGCCATCGACCTGCGCGATGTACCAGGTCAGCGTGCCTTCCTTTCGCGCCGCCTCGAGCAGGGCCGCCTCATCCGCATGCGCCTGGCGTGACAACAGCGCGGCGGCACCCAGCGCGGTCAGCCCGGCCGCTGCCCGGCGGCGCGTTATCCGATACGGCATGAATGTTCCCTCCGATCCTGCGACGTTCGTGCGCGGCAGGATACGAGTCAACTCGCCAGGCAGCTTCCCCCTGTTTGCGGCGCGCGTTAGGCTCATTACATTGAAACCTGGGGAGACACGCGGGGTGTATACCTTCGATGCCAATCGGCTCGATCTGGCGCGGGAATACAAGGCAAAGCCGTTCGGCGAGCACAGCCCCGACCTGCAATACCTGCTCAACCTGATGCGCACGCGCGAAACTGAGGGACGCCATGTGCTGGTGATGACACGTCCGCACGAGCAATGGACGCTGGCTCGATTGACAGACGATAACCTTGGCCTACCACGGCTGACCAATCAGACGTTCGACAGTCTGGAAGCGGCCGAATGGGCTGTATTCAAAATCCGGTGGGAGCAGATGGCGGGCGCGCCTCTGCCAATCGAATGACAAAGCTGATGGCATATGCGGACGCGATGAGCGTTCGCCCGGGCGACACCATCGACTTCAAGGTGAGCTGTGACGGCGCGCGATCACTACACTGCGCGCATCGTGCGGCTGCTGAGCCCCGAGGCCGGCCCTCGAGGCGCCGCCATTCCGCACCGAGCCGGTGGACACACCGGCAAATGGAACCTATCCGGCGCGGACGCAGCAGTTGCGCGCCGGATCGTGGGCGATGATACCGGCGCATCCACTTATCGGCGCACTTCGCAGCTTTGCAATTTCAGCGCTGATCTGGCCGACATTGCCCGGCGACGGCCGCCAGGCCATTGCCGGCACCTGGAGCGAAAGCACCGGTGCTGGCTTCGGCCTGATGCTGAATGCGGCGGGTGAAGCCGAATTCCGTCTGGGACGCGCCGTGCTGAGCAGTGGTCAGAAACTGTTGCCGCGCAAGTGGTACTTCATAGCCGCCAGCTACGACGCGACGACCGGCGAGGTTGCGTTGCACCAGGACCTGCTGGCAGACAAGACGATGACAGTGGCGAGTAGTGTTACGCGCACCGCGCAGGCCAGTGGGGTTGCGTTGCGTGACGCAGCGATGCTGTTCGCCGCCTGGCACGTCGCCGACAGCGATGAACTGGCCGGCGCATTACCGCTGCGTCGGCGGCTGCTTCAATGGCAAGATCGAGCGTCCACGCCTGGCCAACCGCGCCCTGTCGCGCGGTGACCTGCTGGCGCTCAGCGGCGACACGGTGCCGGCGTCGCTGACCGACTCCGTTATCGGCTGCTGGGATTTCTCCCGTGTCATCGAAACCGAGACCATCCACGACATATCGGCCAACCGGCTGGACGGCATCATCATCAACCTGCCGGCGCGCGCGATGACCGGGCACAATTGGGATGGTTCGGAGATGAACTGGCGGCATGCGCCGCATCAGTATGGTGCCATCCACTTCCACGACGACGACATGATCGACGCACGCTGGGACACTGATTTCGGCTTTACCGTCCCCGCCGGTCAGCGCAGCGGCTGCTATGCGGCCATGCTTGAAGCTGGCGATGCACGTTTCCAGGTGGCGTTCTTCGTGCGTCCGCCAAAAGGTCAGCCAACAGCCGACATCGTTTTCTGGCGTCGAGCGCGACCTACACTGTGTATTGCAACAACATCGGCCGCATCCGCTCGGTGATGACCGAGGCCTTGCAAGGGCGGCTCACGGTCATCGATGCGATCGACATCCTGCTGGTCGAACACCCGGAACTCGGCTTCTCCACCTATGATCGTCATCGCGACGGGAGTGGCATCTGCTATTCCTCGCGGCTGCGGCCGGCAACCAACATCCGGCCCACGGGACGCTTCTGGAACTACTGTGCCGACATGTTCATCGTCGATTGGCTGGAGCGTTCCGGCCTGCGCTACGACGTGATCACCGATGACGACCTTCACGCGGAAGGGCTGGATCTGCTGCGTCCATACCGGGTGCTGGTAACCGGCAGCCACCCGGAATACGACTCATTGCAGATGATGGACGCGCTGGACGGCTGGATGCGCCAGGGCGGCCGGCTGATGTATCTCGGCGGCAACGGCTTTTATTGGCGCATCGCCTATCACCCGACGCGGCCTGGCACGATCGAGGTACGCCGCAGCGAGGACGGCACCCGCGCATGGGATGCGGAAGTCGGCGAGTACTATCACAGCTTCACCGGCGAATATGGTGGGCTATGGCGCCGCAATGCACGCGCGCCGCAGGCGTTGGCAGGTGTCGGCTTCATCAGCCAGGGATTCGACCATTCGTCGTACTATCGCCGCACCGAAGCATCGCACGACCCGCGCACGGCCTTCATATTCGATGGTGTGCCGGAGGAGATCCTGGGTGATTTCGGCATCCTGCAAGGGGGCGCCGCCGGCCTGGAGATCGATTGCATTGACCCAATGCTGGGAACACCGTCGCACGCCCTGATCGTAGCGCAGTCCGAGAATCACTCGAACACCTATGAGTTGGTCAACGAGGAAGTGCGCGTCGCGCACGGACTGACCGATGGCATCATCAACCAGCAGATCCATGCCGACATGGTGTTCTTCGAAACGCAGTCAGGCGGCGCGGTGTTCTCTACCGGGTCGATCGCCTACGCCGGATCGCTCGGACATCGCAACTTCGACAACCCGATCGCCAAGCTGACCTGGAACGTCCTCCGCCGGTTCGCCGATCCACAACGCTTCGTGCCACCGCGATAAGGCGGCTGCTGTCTCCCCGTGTCATTGCGAGGAGCAAGGCGACCAAGCAATCCAGTCCGTCATCGCTTCGTCTCTCCCTCTCAGCTCGCGCGCAGCTCCGGAAAATCCTCCTCGCGGAACTCCGCAGTCGCACGCTGCCCTTGCTTCGCCCGCACCTCCTCCTGCTGGCGCAATTCCACGCGCCGGATCTTGCCCGATATCGTCTTCGGCAGATCGGTAAACTCCAGCCGCCGCACGCGTTTGAATGGCGCCAGCGTTTCGCGCAGATGCTGGAAGATCGACAACGCGGTCGCGCGATCCGGCGCGCTGTTGGCCGCCAGCATGATATACGCCTTGGGCACCGCCAGTCGTATCGCGTCGGGCGCGGGCACCACGGCAGCCTCGGCAACCGCCGGATGTTCGATCAGTGCACTTTCCAGTTCGAATGGACTGATCCGATAGTCCGACGCTTTGAACACATCGTCGGCCCGGCCGATATATGTGTAATAGCCGTCCGTACTGCGCGCCGCGACGTCACCGGTGCGATAGGCCGTCGATCCTAACCGCATGAACGAGCCATCGTCATTCTGATAGCCGCGCATCAACCCAACCGGCGGCGGATCGAGATCGATGCAAACCTCACCTTCTTCGACCTCCTTGTCATCGGCATCAAGCAGGCGGATGCGGAAACCCGGCGACCTCCTGGCCCATCGACCCAGGCTCAACGCGCTCGCCAGGGAACATCCGATCTGCAGCGTGGTCTCGGTCTGGCCGTAGCCTTCGCGCACGGTAAGACCCCAGACTTTCTGCACATGCTCGATGATCTCGGGATTGCAGGGCTCGCCCGCGGACAACACTTCTCGCAGCGACGTCTTCCAGGTTGCAAGGTCTTCCTGCACGAACATCCGCCAAACCGTCGGCGGCGCGCAGATCGTGGTCACCTTGTGCTCCGCGATCGCATCCAGCATGCCGCGCGCGTTGAACCGCGGCTGATTGGCGATGAAGACAGTCGCCCCGGCATTCCAGGGCGCGAAGAAGCAACTATAGGCATGCTTCGCCCAGCCCGGCGACGAGATGTTCAGGTGCATGTCACCCGGCTCCAGGCCGATCCAGTACATCGTGATCAGATGGCCGGCCGGATAGCTCTGATGACTGTGTTCCACCAGCTTGGGACGCGACGTGGTACCCGAGGTGAAATACAGCAGCATCGGATCGGTGGCGCGCGTGATTCGCCTGCGGCACGAAACGCGCGTCGCCACGCAACAGCTCTGCATAGCTGTGCCATCCAGCCGGAGCATCGCCGACTGCAATGCGAGTCACGCTCGGATCAAGGCTGGCGAATTTCGGCGCATCCGACGCGTTGGCAATCAGGTGACGCACCCGGCCTCGCTCGAACCGGTCCTTCAGGTCATTCGGCGTCAACAGTGTCGTGGCAGGAATAACCACGGCGCCGAGCTTCATCGCCGCCAACATCACTTCCCACAGCGGCACCACATTGCCGAGCATCAGCAAGATGCGCTCGCCACGTTTCACCCCAAGCGCTCGCAATCCATTCGCCACGCGATTGGAGCGTTCCGATAATTCTCCGAAGGTAGCGGTCGCCGCACCGTCACCGACGATTTTCAGCGCCAAGCGGCTGGCATTGTCGCCACCGGCCAGCTCCGCGTCGAACCAGTCGAGCGCATAGTTGAAATCATCCAGCTCCGGCCAGCGAAATCCCTTGTGTGCGGCGCGGTAGTTGGTCCGGTTTGCGAACAGGAAGTCGCGCGCAGCCTTGAAAGCTTCGGCCCCCATGCATGCCTCCTTATTGCCGCTGTTGAGTTTCCAGCCAGCGGAACACGACCGAAAAGTCCTTGCCGCCATCACCAGCATCCACCACCGCCTGGTAGAACGACATGGCATGTGCCGCGAGTGGAGTTGGCGAGCCCACGGCATCCGCGGCCGCCTGTGACAGCTTCACATCCTTCAGCATCAGTGCGGCCATGAACCCGGCCGCATAGTCGCGATTGGATGGCGCCGCGGGCACCGGTCCAGGCGCCGGACAATAATTGGACAGCGCCCAGGATTGGCCGGACGACGTCGAGGCGATCTGGAACAATTTGTCCCAGTCGAGCCCAAGCTTGCGCGCCAGCAGAAAGCCTTCCGACACGCCGACCATGTTGATCGACAGCATCATGTTGTTGCAGATCTTCGCGGCCTGTCCCGCGCCTGGTCCGCCTGCATGCACGATGTTCTTGCCCATTGCCTGCAAAATCGGCAGCCCGCGCGCGAACGCGGTTTCGCTGCCGCCGACCATGAAGGTCAGCGTCGCCGCGGTCGCACCACCAACGCCACCGGACACCGGTGCATCGAGCATCTCCAATCCGGCAACACGTGCGCCCTCGGTCACCACGCGCGCGCTCTCCACGTCAATCGTCGAGCAGTCGATCAGCAGCGGTGCGCCACCCTTCACCGCTTCGATGAGGCCGCCCTGATGCAGCCACACCTCGCGCACGTGCTCACCAGCCGGGAGCATGGTGATGACGACATCGGCGCCGCGCGCCGCTTCCGCCGCACTGCGCGCCGCTTGCACGCCGGCGGCAGCCAGCGCCTGCACGGCACTCGCATTCACGTCAAACCCGGTGACCCGATGGCCGGCCTTCACCAGATTGGCCGCCATCGGCGCGCCCATATTGCCCAGGCCGATGAAGGCGATGGTCGCCATCACAGCACCTCGAAGACATCGTACACGGGTCCTTCCGGAGGCCGCCGCCCGGTCCCCACCGCGATAATCCGATTCAACCAGTCGTATTTCGCGGACGCGGTTTCAAATGCAACCGATGTGCGGAAGTAGTATTCTGAAGGCTCGACCGCATCGCCGCGGTTCAGCCGTTCCATCACCGCGGCCGGTCCATGCCGCATCCCGCGATACGTCATGCCGATGAGCGCCTTGTCGTCAGTCTCCAGCACGAGACGCACGTCGAGCGTCGTCGAGCCGTCGCCGCGCACCATGATCCAGTCGGCACCGCCGGGCAGCACCGCACCACGCAGCCGTTCGCCCTGGAATGTGCCGCCCGCAACCAACCCGATGCGCCGATTGCCGCTCGGCGTCGCTCCGATTGCCTGCATACCGGACACAGCCAGCGACATCGTCATCAAATGCGCCGTGCGGATCTCCGCCATCGCCACCTCCCAGTTCCGTTGCATGGATCGAACCGCATCCGCCGGTTGGCCGCAAGCAGCCTTCAGCCTAGCATCACGACGACATCCCAGGAGGAACGCCCATGCCCGGTGAATATCCGCTGCCATCCAGCGATCCCGCCGCTCTCGGCCTCGCCGCCAAGCCGCTGGAGCATCTTGATCGGCTGATCAAGCAGCACATCGAGGAAGGCCGCTACGCCGGTGCACAGATCGCATTGGCCCGGCACGGACAACTGGGACTGTTTCGCACCTATGGGGATGCAAAGACCGAACCGGCGAAAGTCCCCGCCACCAACGACACACTGTTCCTGCTGTTCAGCCAGACCAAGGTGCTGACCAGTTCCGCGGTATGGACGCTGGTCGAGGAAGGCAAGCTGTCCTTCATGGATAAGGTCGCCGATCACCTGCCGGAATTCGCATCGCGCGGCAAAGCCGACATCACGCTGCAACAGGTGATGACGCACCAAGGCGGCTTCCCATCCAACAACGTGACCAAATCCACCTGGACCGATCACGCCCACATGCGTGCCGAGGTTTGCGACTTTGCCCTGGATTGGACCCCTGGCTCGAAGCTGCAATATCACGGCCAGGCAGCGCATCTCGTGCAGGCGATGGTGATCGAGGCGGTCACCGGCCAGGACTATCGCGACGTCATCCGCACCAAGGTGATCGAACCGCTTGGACTCGGCAACGACATCATGGTCGGTGTGCCGACACAGTCGCAATCGCGCTGCGCCGACACTTACGCGCCGGAAGCGCGCGACAATTCTGCTGAATTCCGCGCCGCCGGTCTGCCGAGCGGCGGCGGTTTCGCCACGGCGCGCGGCATGGCGGCGTTCTACCAGATGCTGCTGGGCAAAGGACGCCTCGGCAACGTGCGCCTCTTCTCGCCACGCCTTGTCGCCTACGTGTCGCGTAATCACACCGGTGAAAGGCCCGACGAACAGATGACCGGCATCCCGATGCATCGCGGCCTTGGTCCGCATGTGCGAGGTGAGAGTGATCGCATCCGTGGTCTCGGCACGCTCGGGTCACCGACGACGTTCGGCCACGGCGGCGTCGGTTCGTCGTATTCCTGGGCCGACCCGGAAAGTGGTGTCTCGTTCACCTATCTGACGAACTATGTTTCCCCTGACCCGTGGCATTCGGCGCGGCTCGATCGCGTCGCCAACCTGGTGCACGCGGCAATCGATTGAATGGCCCCCGCAAGGCACGCGATCGCTCACTGTCGCGTGCCTTGCATCCACCTCTGTGCTTGCCACGTCACAAGTGCCATGCCCTATGCATCGAATGACGAACTGCCGCCGGCCGTCGCCAATCACCTGCCCGCGCACGCGCAGGACATCTTCCGCGAGGCGTTCAACCACGCGTGGGATGAGTACGCCGCTGATGAGGAGCGCGCGTTTCGCGTAGCGTGGGCGGCCGTGAAGCGGCAGTACAGAAAGCGCGGCAGCAATTGGGTCCCGAAAGCCCGTTGATCAGGCGGTAGAAAGGATATCCGCCGCCGCATCGGCCAGCACCTGACAGCCGAGCACGATGTCCTCGTCCTTGGTGTTCTCGGCATAGTGATGGCTGATCCCGCCGATCGACGGCACGAACAGCATCGATGACTTCATCCGTTCCGCCAGGATCTGCGCATCATGCCCTGCGCCGCTTGGCATTCGCACATGCAAACCCGGTGCATGGCGTTGCGCCGCGCGCTCCAGCGCATCCTGGAACCCCGCATCCATCTTCCGCGGCGTGGACTGGCCGCGTTCGGTAATCGTCACCGTGCAAGGACCGCGCGTCGCCTCGGCCACCAGCGCTTCCAGTTCGCCATCCAGTTTGGCCAGCATCGGCGGTTCGGTATCGCGGAACTGGAACAACATCTCGGCACGACCCGGTACGATGCTGGGTGCGCCGGGATCCAGCATGATGTTTCCAGTGGTCCATACCGTGCGCGGTCCGACGGCATGCGGGAACCGCTGATAGATCGCGTGCGCCAGCTCGACCAGCGCCACACCAGCATCCTTGCGGATTGCCATGCGCGTTGTTCCAGCATGGTTCTGCACACCCTCGAACACGATGCGGAAGCGATGGCTGCCAACAATCGCCGTGACAATACCGATGCGCTTGCCGGTGTCTTCCAATTCGGCGCCCTGCTCGATATGCGCCTCCATGTAGCCAACATAGCGCGACGGATCGACCACCGCTCTCGGCCGATCGGCAAAGCCTGCCTGACGCAGAGCGTCACGCAGGGTGGTGCCCTCGCGATTGCGGCACTTATCAATCTCGGTCTCGGGTAGCAGACCGCAGAACGAACGGCTGCCGATGAACGAGCCGAAATGCCCTTCCTCATCCGCCCACGCCGCCACATCGATCCCGCCACCTAGCGTGCGCGCGACCTCGAGCCCGTAAATCACTCCCAACGCGCCATCCAGCCAACCGGCATGAGGCTGCGTCTCCAGGTGGCTGCCAAGCAGCAGCTTCTTGCCTGGTTCGCTTGCCCGGCCGACGACGTTGCCGATGCCGTCGATTTCCGGCGCTAGACCGGCATCGCGCAGCCGCGCTTCCAGCCAATGCCGCGACTGCACATCCTCAGGCGAATAGGTCGGCCGGTGCACGCCGGTCTTGTACTCGCCGATCTTGCGCAGCTCGTAGAGGTCGCGAAGCAGTCGTGCAGCATCGATATTCGGCATGTCGCCTCCGGTGGTGGATAGGCAGCCGCTGGGGCTACCAACACGCCCCCAACTTGTATGGCCCGCTACACGATAATGCCCGCACGGGCCGCTGCCCACCTCCCTCAGGTCAGGCGGAATATTGACTTGCATGTTCGTGTCACGGCGCGATCGTGATGCCCTGCGGCCGGATCATCCCGTCCGGTGTCGGGCTAAAGCCCGATACCTTATCCGATAGCGCCCACAGCCATTTCGCATGATACAGGATGATGTGCGGCCGGTCGGTCAAATAGCGATCCACCACCTGCCGGTACACCTGCTGCCGCTGCGCGACATCGGTGACCCCGCGCGCCTGCGCCAGTAATGCGTCGAACGAGGCGTTGCAGGTACTTGCCCCAGTTCAGGAATCCGTCGCAGGCCAGCCAGATCGCGACGTTGCCGTCCGGGTCGGGCCGTCCGCTCCAGATCACTATCGTCGCCTGGTAATTGCCGGCCCGCGCCGCAGCGACCAGCGCATTCGCTTCGACCGCCTGTAACTTGATGTCGAAGCCAGCCTCGCTCGCCATCGATTGGATCACCTGACCGACCTGCTGCTCCACCGGACTGTTGCCGATGAGCAAGTTGAACGAGGGATGAACCTGCCCCGCCTCCTGCAGCAGTGTTTTCGCCTTCGCCACGTCGCGCGGTGGCACGGGATGATCAGGATCCCAATAGCGGCTGTGCGGCGCCTCGAACTGGTTCGATGGAATGAACTCCCCGTCGAACACCACTTGATTGAGCGCAGTCCGGTCGAGCGACGCCTCCAACGCCGCACGCACGCGGCCGTCCTTCAGCGGACTGTTCTGATCAGCGAGGTTGATGCTCATCGAATAATACGCCAACGCGGGCGTGCTGATCAGCTTCAGCTTCGGGTTTTTTGTCACCGTTCCAACGTCGGTCGGACCAAGCCGCTCCACCATATCGAGCTGCCCGGCCTGCAGGTTGACCAGCCGCACTGTCGTGTCTGGCTGCGGCATATAGACGATACGATCCAGCTTGATGGCGCTGGCATCCCAGTAGCCGGGAAAGCGATCGACCACGATCCGGTCCTGCGCGACACGTTCCGTCAGCTTGAATGGACCGGCGCATGGCAGGTCTGCCGTAACATCGCGTCCGAGTGCCTTGGGCGAGATCATCATCCCGGCGCGGTCAGCCAGCACGGCGACCAACGGCGCATAGGGCTGCGACAGTCGCAGCTGCACCGTCTCGGGATCCACTACTTCCACCGACACCACCGGCTTCAGCTCGCCCTTGCGCAGACTTTCCGGTGCGGTCCGGTAGCGCTCCAGGTTGGCTTTGACCGCCTCCGCCGTCAGCTTCTCGCCATCGTGGAACAGCACGCCGTCGCGCAGCTTGACCGTCAGCGCGAGGTTGTCCGGCGACCACGACCATGATGTCGCCAGCTGCGGCACGAAATTGTTTTGCTTGTCGATGTCGATCAGCTTGTCGCAGACAGAGGCAAACACGACGCGACCGACAAAGCTCCCGCCGCGGGCGGGGTCGAGCGCGTCAGGATCCTCGTTGATGCCGATTCGCAGCGTCGCCGCGCCTGCCGCGCTGCTCAGCAGGGCCAATCCGAGGCAAACCGCACCAATCCGCCGCATCCACCAAGCTCCTTCGGGACTGGCGGCATGCTGCCGCAAGCATCCGCAAGCCACCAGAGCCGGGCGAGGCCCCTTCTCCGTATCGTTTTGGCTGACAGAAGGTGCCATATGCGGCCGATGGCACCGCCTCGGCTCGCCAGCGTTCTGTCATCGAAGCTTAACAAAACTGCAATCTTAGAGTCTCAGGGTGCCCCTAGGTTCCGCTCAACGAGTTCGGGATTCGGAGAGGACAAATAATGAAAACCACAATCACGGCCCTGGCCCTTGGCCTGGCTGCCTTGGGCAGCGCGCACGCTCAAACCCAGATCACCGGCGCCGGCTCCACCTTCGCCGCCCCGATTTATGGCAAGTGGGGCGAAGCCGCGAGTGGTACCGACCAACATCAAGCTGAACTACCAGGCGATCGGCTCGGGGGCCGGCATCAATCAGATCAATAACCGCACGGTCGATTTCGGCGCGTCCGACATGCCCGTGGCGGCCGACCAGCTCGCTGCCCACAAGCTGATGCAGTTCCCTACCGTCATCGGTGGCGTCGACGTCATCGTCAACATTCCCGGCGTCGAAGCCAACAAGCTCAAGCTCACCGGTCCGGTGCTGGCCGATATCTATCTCGGCAAAGTCACCAAGTGGAACGATGAGGCGATTGCCTCCATCAATCCAGGCCTGAGCCTGCCAAGCACAGCGATCGCCACTGTCCATCGCGCCGATGGCTCCGGCACGACCTTCGTCTTCACCGACTACCTCGGCATGCAGAGCGCCGACTGGAAGAGCAAGGTCGGTTCGTCCACCAGCGTCAGCTGGCCGGGCGGTGCCGGTGCCAAGGGCAGCGACGGCGTTGCCGGTACCGTCCGCCAGATCAAGGGCGGCATCGGTTATGTCGAGAGCGCCTACGCCGAGCAGAACAAGCTGACCACAGCCCTGCTGAAGAACAAGAACGGCAAGTTTGTTGCACCGACCATGGAGACCTTCAAGGCCGCCGCCGCGAACGCCGACTGGTCCAGCGTGCAGAACTTCGCCATCGATCTGAACAACGAGCCGGGCGACAATAGCTGGCCGATCGAATCAGCGACCTTCGTGCTGCTGCCGACAGATCCGAAGGACGTGAACCAGAGTGCCGCGGTGAAGAAATTCTTCGACTGGGGCTTCGCGCACGGCAGCGATATCGCGACGCAGCTCCTGTACATCCCGCTGCCGAAGAACGTGCAGGACGCCATCCGCGCCGCCTGGCAGAAGGACGTGCCGGGGACGATGTAAGGACGTACTCGCCTGGCAGTGATGCAACAAGCGACTGCTTTGGCGGCGCCGCGGCGCGTCAGCTTCGGCGATCCCCTGTTCGCCGGGCTGGTGCGCGCCGCCGGCATCCTCGTGCTGGTGCTGCTCGGCAGCATCATCCTCTCGCTGTTCATTGGCGGATTACCGGCATTCCGCCAATTCGGTGCTGGCTTCCTTACCTCCGCCGAATGGGATCCGGTGCGCCAGGTCTTCGGCGCGGCCGTCTCGGTCTATGGCACGCTGATCACTTCGATCCTGGCGCTGATCCTCGCCATCCCGCTGGCCTTCGGCATCGCCTTCTATCTCACCGAGCTGGCGCCGATGTGGATGCGCCGCCCCGTCGGCACCGCCGTTGAGCTGCTCGCCGCGGTACCCTCGATCATCTACGGAATGTGGGGCTTCTTCATCATCGTGCCTCTCATGTCGCAATACATCCAGCCATTCGTCATCGATCTGTTCGACGGCATTCCGGTGCTCGAAGACCTGTTCGCCGGTCCGCCGTTCGGCACCGGGTTGTTCACCGCAGCCTTGGTGCTCGCCGTGATGATCATCCCATTCATCGCCGCCACGATGCGCGACGTGTTCGACACGGTGCCCGCGGTCTATAAGGAATCGGCCTACGGCGTTGGCTGCACGACGTGGGAGGTCATGCGCTCCATTGTGCTGCCGTATACGCGCGTGTCTGTCGTCGGCGGTATCATGCTGGGCCTGGGACGCGCACTCGGCGAGACCATGGCCGTCACCTTCGTCATCGGCAACGCCGACAGGATCTCAAGCAGCTTGTTCAGTTCCGGCAACACCATTGCATCCATTGTCGCACTTGAATTTCCGGAAAGCCCCGCCGGCAGCCTGAAACTCGCCTCGCTGCTGGCGTTGGGGTTCATCCTGTTCGTCATCTCGTTCATCGTGCTGGCGATCTCCCGCTACCTATTGCGGCCGCGGCTCAAGGCCTGAGATGAGCACAACCACCACCATGGCCGGCGCGGTTCCCGGTCCGGCGAAGGATCAGAGGGTTGCCCGCTCGCTTGGTCGCCGACGCAGCATCGCCAACATCGTCGTCAAGCTGCTGTGCATCGCGGCCACCGGCATCGGCTTGCTTCTGCTGGCCTCCATCCTCGCCACGTTGCTCTGGAATGGCGCCAACGGGCTGTCGATCTCGATCTTCACCAGCGTCACAAAGCCTCCCGGTTCGAACGGCGGCCTGCTGAACGCGATCGTTGGTACGTTGATCCAGACCGGCCTCGGCACACTCATCGGCACACCCATCGGCCTGATGGTCGGCACCTATCTCGCCGAGTACGGACGCAATTCGCCGCTGGCTAACACCGTGCGCTTTGTCTCCGATGTGTTGCTCTCGGCGCCCTCCATCCTCATCGGCCTGTTCGTTTACCAGCTCGCGGTACAGCCTTTCGGCGGCTTCTCCGGGATCGCCGGCTGTCTCGCACTGGCAGTGATCGTCATCCCGATCGTGGTCCGCACCACCGAGGACATGCTCCAGCTTATTCCACCGGCCCTGCGCGAGGCCGCGGTGGCGCTCGGCGCCCCCAAGTGGAAGATGATCGTGCTGATCTGCTACCGCGCCGCGCTGGATGGTATCGTCACCGGCGTGCTGCTCGCGGTGGCGCGCATCGCCGGCGAAACGGCGCCGCTGCTGTTCACCAGCCTGGGCAATCTCAACTGGTCGATCAGCCTGAGTCAGCCGATGTCCAGCCTGCCGGTGACCATCTATCAATATGCCGGCTCGGCGTTCGAGGACTGGGTGCAACTGGCCTGGGTGGGCGCACTGCTGATCACCATCGGCGTGCTCGCCATCAACATTCTGGCACGATTTGCCTTGCGCGGCGGGAGATGACATTGAGCGAGACAATGAGCCAGTCCCAAAGTCAGCAAGGCAGTTTCGGTGGCGTTCAGGCACGCGCGACAAACGCCAATATGAACGAGCCACGCATCGCCATTCGCAACCTCGATTTCTACTACGGCAGCAACCAGGCGCTGAAACATATCAACCTGAGTTTCCCCGACCGCCAAGTGACCGGGATGATCGGCCCATCCGGCTGCGGCAAATCGACGCTGCTGCGCGTGCTGAACCGGATGTACGATCTCTATCCCGGCCAGCGCGCCACCGGCGAAGTGATGATGGATGGCACCAACATCATCGACCCGTCCGTCGATTTGAATTCACTGCGTGCGCGTATCGGCATGGTATTCCAGAAGCCGACGCCCTTCCCCATGACCATCTACGACAACATCGCCTTCGGCGTGAAATTGCATGAAAAATTGTCGAAGGCGGCAATGGACGAACGGGTCGAATGGTCGCTGACGCGCGGCGCGATCTGGAACGAGGTTAAGGATCGGCTGAACAGCTCCGCGCTAGGGTTGTCCGGCGGCCAACAGCAACGGCTGTGCATCGCCCGCACCATCGCGGTGCGCCCCGAGGTCATTTTGTTCGATGAACCCACCAGCGCACTCGATCCGATCAGCACATTGAAGATCGAAGAACTGGTCGACGAACTGAAACACGATTTCACCATCGCCATCGTCACGCACAACATGCAGCAGGCGGCGCGCTGCGCGGATCAGGTGGCGTTCTTTTATCTTGGCGAGATGGTGGAAGTGTCGCCGGCGGGTCAGATGTTCACCGCGCCAAGGGAAAAGCGGACGCAGGAATACATCACCGGCCGATTCGGTTGAGCGAGGGAGCCATGTCCGAAGCACCGGAACACCTGGTTAAGAGTTACGACACAGAGCTGAAGCGCCTGCGCAGCATGATGACGCAGATGGGCGGCATCGTGGAAAGTCAGGTCGCGCTGGCCGCCGAAGCCATCATGCATCGCGACGCCGCATCCGCGACACGTGCGGTCGAGGAAGACCCCAAGGTCGATGCACTCGAACGCGATGTTGAATCGCACGTCATTCGCCTGCTCGCGCTGCGTCAGCCGGTCGGTGACGACTTGCGGCTTGTCGTCGCGTCGCTGAAGATGACTGGCGATCTGGAACGTATCGGCGATTACGCCTCGAATGTCGCCAAGCGATCGATCGTTCTGTCACAATTCTCGATCCCGTTTTCGCTCGCCGGCTTGGCACACATGGCGCACATGGTGCAGGGGCAGTTGAAATCCATCATCGACGCACTCGGCGAGAACGACGCCGACAAGGCCATGGAGGTCTGGCGGTCCGATCAGGTTGTCGATGACATCTACAATGCGATCTTCCGCGAACTCATCACCTACATGATGGAAGATCCGCGCAACATCACCCCTTGCACGCATCTGCTGTTCATCGCGAAGAATCTCGAGCGTATCGGTGATCACGCCACCAATATCGCCGAGAACCTCTATTATGCCGTCAAAGGCGAATCGCTGCCGGATGCGCGTCCGAAGGGCGATACGTCTGCCTATGCTGTGATCAGACCGCGAGAGTGAGGCACGCCATGCCCGAAGGAATTTCCAGTTTGGCCAAGCCGCTCGTGCTGGTCGTCGAGGACGAAGCCGCACTGGCAACCATGTTACGCTACAATCTTGAGAAGCAAGGCTTCCGCGTCGAGGAAGCAGCGGACGGCGCCGAAGCGCTTACCCGCATTGCCGAAGCGCAACCCGATCTCGTGCTGCTCGACTGGATGTTGCCGCAAATGTCGGGTCTGGAAGTGTGCCGGCAGATCCGCCGCCGTTCGGCCACTCGCGACCTGCCGGTGATCATGGTTACCGCGCGCACCGAGGATCAGGATGCGGTGCGCGGACTGAACACCGGAGCCGACGACTACATCACCAAGCCCTTCTCAATGGACGCTCTGCTCGCGCGCATCCGTGCCCTGCTGCGCCGCTCCAACGCCATGCCCGCGAAGGGCCAGCTGCTGTTCCACGACATCACCATGGATCTGGCCGCACATCGCGTGCAGCGCAACGGCCGGGCGATCCATCTCGGGCCAACCGAATTCCGCCTGCTTGAGTTCTTCATGCAGCACCCGCGCCGCGTGTTCTCACGCGAGGAGTTGCTGGACGCCGTCTGGGGCCCCGATATCCATGTCGAGCCGCGCACGGTGGACGTGCATATCCGCCGGCTGCGCAAGTCGATCAACAGCGACAGCGAGCTGGACATCGTACGCACCGTCCGCGCCGCGGGCTACGCATTGGATACCGAACCGGTGTAGCCTTCCTCCATCGTAGGGGGAACGCCATGAGCGCATCGCTGCCACCGGTCGAGGAACTGTCGCGCCTTCTGTATGTCTCGGTGCTGTCCGACGTGCTGGACAGCTTTGGACTGATGCATCAGGCGCTGCGTCCATTCGTGCGTCCACTCGATGAATTGCTGGTCCTGCTCGGACGCGCCCGCACTGGCCGCTACGCGCTGATCACCGACGCCAAGCCGAGCAAGAATCCGTATCAGGTCGAGATGGACCTGATCGACAGCCTGCAACCGGGCGAGGTGCCTGTGCTGGCGTGCGGCGGCCCTACCGACTGGGTCGCGCCATGGGGCGAATTGCTCTCCACCGCATCGCGTGCGCGAAAAGCCGCCGGCTGCGTCATCGATGGCTTGGTGCGCGACATTGCTCGCATCCGCGCAATGCGCTTTCCCGTGTTCCATGGCGGCATCGGCCCGCTCGATACCAAGGGCCGTGCCGAAATGGTTGAGCGCGATGCACCGATAGAGATCGCCGGTGTGCATGTCGCCTCGGGCGACTGGGTGATGGGCGATGCCGACGGCGTCGTGTTCATCCCGGCTGACAAGGCGGATGCAGTGTTCCGCGCCGCGATCGACAAGGTCGCCGCCGAGGACACCTCGCGCGCCGAACTGGAAGCCGGCGACTCGCTCAACGCGGTATTCGCCCGTCACGGGGTGCTCTGAAACTTTCGGCCCAGGGACTGGCGCGTTCCAAACCTGCCGTCTAGAAGCGTTGCATCGACGCGGCGATTCGCCTGCGCCGTGCCTTGTGGTCAATGCCGTATATTCATCGAGTGAGGAGACATATGTCGAAGGCCTTTATCGCCCAGGTGCTGCAGGATTCCGCGGCGCTGACCGGCTCCGCCGCGAATCGTGCCGCCGGCGACCTCATGGACGCCCTGATCAAGTCGCTGAAGAAAGAAGGCAAATTTACTCTGCCGAGCTTCGGCACGTTCACCGTGCGGAAGACCAAGGCGCGCAAGGGCCTGAACCCTCGCACCGGCGAGTCGATCAAGGTAAAGGCCGGCAAGACTGTTCGCTTCAAGGCCTCTCCATCGTTGAAAAAGGCAGTCTGAGCCTCGTCACCATCCACCAATTCCCGTGCTGGCTTCGGCGTGCTGGTGGTGGCACTCGGCACGCTGGTGGTGCCGTTTGATTCCTCGGTAAATTTCGCCTTCCCCTTTATCACCCGCGCATTTGGATTGCCGATACCGGCAATCCAATGGGTGGTGATCTCCTACACGCTGACCTACGCCGCGCTGATGCTGGTGTTTGGCCGCGTCGGCGACATGCTCGGCTATCGCCGGGTCTTCCTCGCCGGCACCTGCTGGAGCGCGATGGCCTTCGTGCTGTGCGCGCTGGCACCCAGTTATGCCGCGTTGCTGGCGGCACGCGTGCTGCAAGGCGTTGGCGCCGCACTGGTGCTGAGTTGCGGACCCGCATTGGCAACATCGCTGTATCCTGAAGCAGCCCGGGTCCGCATCCTCGGCGTCTATACAATGGTCATCGGCCTCGGTGGCGCGCTCGGACCGCTGATCGCCGGACTGTTGGTTCCCATCATCGACTGGCCGGCGGTGTTCTGGTTCCGCGCTCCTCTGGCATTGCTCGCCTTCACCCTGGCCTGGCAATTACCCGCCGATACGCGCCCCACGCATCGCGAGACCTTCGACGGCGTTGGCGGCCTGCTCCTGGTGATTGCGATCAGCGCCATGCTGCTCACGCTCAACCAGTTGCGGCAGAACGCACTATGGTCGGTGCTCGCTGCGGCCATCTGCGCGGCCTCGATTATTGGCTTCATCGCGCAGGAACAGCGCGCGCCGCGTCCGATCATCAGTCTGCGGTTCTTTCATGACTTCGACTTCTCGCTCCTCAACGCGGGCCACGCTTTGCTGAATCTGGCCGGCTTCTCCGTGCTGCTGTTGGTGCCATTCTATCTCAGCCGATTTGGTGGATTGGGCGCCTATGCGACGGGGTTGCTGCTGGCGTGCTCACCCATCGGCATCGTGCTGGCAGCACCGATCGCCGCCCGGCTCGCCAGCCGTGTCGCGCCCCGCCGGCTGGCTCTGTTCGGCGCAGCCGCCATGGCCATCGGCCAGGTGCTCATCGGCACCGCCGGGGCGGCACCGAATATTCCGTTGCTCGCAGGGGCCATGGCGCTCCAAGGCTTCGGTATCGGACTGTTCCAGGTGGCATACTTTGACATCGTCACCGCTTCGATCCCGCGCGCCGATCGCGGCGTCGCGGGCAGCCTGGTGATGATGACGCGCACGCTCGGCACGGTCACTGGCGCCACGCTGCTGATCCTGTTGTTCCAGATCTGGAGCGGCGGCGCGCCGGATGCCTCGGCCTTCCTCAACGGATTCGACGCCACGTTCCGATTGGCCGCCACGCTGCCCGCGCTGGTTGTCCTGCTTGGCCTGCTGCGCGGCTGGGCGAAAGCGCGCTGAGGTTCAGTGCGTCCAGTTCTCGATGCGGCCGTAGCGGAAGTTTTCGGCGTACGCCTTGGGCTTCACCCGCCGCGGCTGCGGCAATTCCACATCGTAGGCAATGCCGTTGCGGTCCGCATAGGCGATCGCGTCTTCGCGGGAGGCGAAGTTGAGGCGCACCTGCGCCTGGGTATCGTCACTGCCGATCCAGCCCATCAACGGATCAGGGCGGCGGGGCGATGACGGCTCGAATTCCAGGACCCATTCGTGCGTCCCGGCCCAGCCGGATTGCATGGCTGTCTTCGGCGGCTGGTAGATGCGGGCCCGCATGATCCCTCTCTTTGCGACTGGTCGGGGCGGCGGGATTCGAACCCACGACCTCCTGTACCCAAAACGTGAAATCGGCTATGACACGAGGCGACACAACGCGTCAATGGCTTGCGATCTGGCCGTTTATGCGGCCCCTGTCGTTGCATGTCAGCACATGACATGGTATCCATTTGGTTCCCAACGTGTAGGGGATACCACAGCGATGAGGCTTCGCTAGCATGCCGATAAAACGTATCACGGCGGCCGCTGTTGATGCGATGACACCGGGAATGATCCTTTGGGACTCGGAAGTCCGTGGGTTCGGCATTCGCTATCGCTCACGAGATCGAATTTATCTGGTCAAGACGCGCATCAAGGGTCAGCAGCGCATCCTAACAATTGGTCGAAATGGGCGCGGGGCCTGGGGGCCGGAGACTGCGCGTCGCGAGGCCATCCGCCTGTTGGGTCTCATCCGTGCTGGGAAAGATCCGGCGTCGGAACGGGATCAGAATAAAGATACCCCTCAGTTTTCATCCTTCGCGACGCGCTACATCATCGAGTATGGGCGCCCGCACAAGAAGGCTCGTTCAGTCACCGAAGACGAACGAATGCTGAGGCGACATATCCTTCCCGCGTTTGGACGGCTGAAGGTTACCGAAATTGGCAAATCCGAAGTGGCGCGTTTCCACGCGTCGTTGCGGGGTAAGCCGGTTGCGGCTAATCGCTCTCTGGCGCTCCTGTCAGCCATGCTTGGCTGGGCTGAAAGTGTCGGAGACCGACCAGACGGCAGCAATCCATGCCGCCATATTGAAAGATACCCTGAGAAGCCTCGCGAGCGGCTCCTGAGCGCGCCTGAGATTTCTCGGCTGGGTGATGCCGTGGAACACGCGGCTCAGTCCTGGACTGAAGCCAGCAAGGTAGCGTGGCGTCAAGAGTGCATTGCGCAGGCGGAACGGATGAACGTAGCCCAGCACGATCTTGCGGCATGGGTGGAAGCGAGAATGCCGCTCCGTAAGACAGCAGAGGACTGGCGCGCAATTGCAGCAGTGCGTCTGCTCATATTCACTGGCGGCCGGCTCAATGAGATCTTGTCGCTCCGATGGGAGTGGATCGACACGGCCCAGGGCGTAGCTCGGCTCCCCGACAGCAAAACCGGAGCCAAAAACCTCTACCTCACGCCCGGTGCCTTGGCTGTTCTGGAGGCGTTGCCGCGCATGGCAGGCAATGCGCACGTACTACCCGGCGAGCGGCCTGGTGCCCATTTCATTGGCATTCAGAAGCCTTGGCAGCGCATTCGCGCACTAGCGGCACTTCCAGATCTCCGCATCCATGACCTTCGCCACGCCTTCGCGTCCGTGGCTGTAGCCAGCGGCGACAGCCTGTTCATAGTTGGCAAAATCTTGGGACATCGCCATACCACTACGACAGCAAGGTACGCACACCTTGCGCCTGATCCTGCGAAGGCCGTTGCCGATAGAACGGCCGAGCGACTCGCCAATCTGTTGCGACCGAAGGGGCAGTGGTCAAGCGATAACGTCGCCTCACACCCCGTTCTCCGCAGCAGATGATGCGTTGCTGAAAGGACACGGCTCGGATGCCGCTCATCCGTCGAGAGGCCATTGAGAAAGTATTCAACGACGATTGCATTGAAGAATTAGCGGTGCTGGCGCGCCTCCAACCGGGTTCAGATTTGGTGCAGTTCAAGAAGAATGTGCACTGGGCCGTCTTCTGCTACCTGGCCCAAGCCCATCGGCCTACTCTGAACACCCTGCACCGAGAAGCTGTTGCGCTCCACCGAGCGGCCGAGAGACGTGATTGTGATACGCTGGCGTCACTAGTCGAACGAATGAGCCCTTTGCTCCGGCAGATGATCGAGGCTCGAGACTCCGTCATTGCTGGGGCGACAGCTAGTCGAGAGAACCTGCGGGCACAAGAAGCACCGACCATGCCCGACCCCGCTGCTCTGCGCGACTCCTCCACCTGCCAGGACGCGGCTGATGCCCTACGCAGGCTGCTCATGACCGGCAATTGTGTCGACAAGCGCGAGCGCCCCTCGGGTCGCCCAACAGTTCGCCTGGTGCCCCGACTTTATGCTCCACTTCCATCGCGCGCCGAGCCGCGCAGGAAGGCAGAGCGAGTGCTGACCATGCTGCTACAGAGCGCCATTTACCAGACGGGCATGAAGGTATCCCTGACCGCCCGGATGAGCGATGCAAGTCGAAAGGTAGGGCCCTTCGCACGAATGTTGGCGAAGATTTTGCGCTTGTGCGGAACGTGTGTGGCTGGCGCAGAAGGACGGGCTGTCCGTTTGATCAATGATGTGCACGCGGCGAGACGAACTGAACGTTGAGTTGGTCGAGAATGGCTTCCTACCGCGTGTCATTATGTGTGAGTGACGGACATACGATGTAGTTGATCGCATTCATGCGGTCATGGAACGCAAGGAGTCGCCATGACCGGTCAAGCAGTCGTATTTCTGAGTGAAGCCGAAGCAGCAAAAGTTCTCGGCGTCGCGCGCCGCACGCTCCAACGGTGGCGGAACACGGGGCTCGGTCCGCCCCACACGAGAATGGGTGAGAGGCGGATCGGCTATCGATCCGACAAGCTCTATGAGTGGAGCGAGCCGCGAACTTTCTCCGACCGGTCAAAGGAATTCGGAGCCTCGAAAAAGTTCTCATAGCGCCTCGCCGCACAAGCCCGGTAACGAAGCGACAGTCAGGTGATTACGAGAGCAGATCCGCCTCCGTATCCACAAGCTGTGCGCGCTTGGAAATCGGGACGTCCGGGAACTGCCCATGTCTCAAAGTGCGATCACTTCCGAATTGATTGCTATACGTGTGGGAGGCGAGAAGTGAAGTCTCGCCCTTCGACTCTCGCCGTGAGCGCCTATGATTGGTACTGCACGGCGACGCTGCTCCTTTGTTGTCGCGATCGGCTCACCGACTGGGAGCACGATTGGCTCAAGCGGCTCAAGCAACAGGAGTTCATTACCGATCGCCAACTCGCGGTGTTGAAAGCCATCGAACGGACAGCGCGGGATGGTCCGGACATACCGCCAGGGACCTCGCCTGCCGTCCTGGATGGGGTTCCAGGCCTCGTTCACCACTCGCGGATGCTATCAAATGGACGGAGCGACACGCCCCACTTCACGCCCTGCAAAGGCCTGCCCAAATCAATCAGAGTTTTGGTTACCGAAAAACTTAGGCAGAGGGGCCGCAAATAATGAAGCGACGCCGCCTTGCAAAAGCGCCCTACACCATGGCTGCAGTTACACTGCTATCGACAAAGCGCGTTCTGGGGCTCTCTACGCCGGCCAAGCGGCTTTTACTGTTCTGCCAAAGCCTCTGGAGACCAGGTCTCCCGATCATTCTCCCTGTGCGGTGGACTGCCGATCAAGTTCAGCGACGGCCAGAAACGGTCAGCGCGGCGGTGGCGGAACTTCTGCAAGCTGGTCTTATTGAGAGGACGAGGGAGCATGCGCCGCCAGGAACGCCTGGAGGGTCACATGCAAGCGAATATAGGCTGGTCCACCGCCGAAAAAGCAAATATCAGGCAAACAGTCCTTTGGATCGCACGGGTGTGCACGCCGTATTGGATCATGGGGACGAAGTGCGCCAAGGCTACGTAAAAATCGTCGATGGCGACTTGGTACACGTTCTTTGCCATTTTACCGATGCCGAACTCGAGGTCATTTGGGTCGTAAACTTTCGAAATCATCCTCGCAACAAGTTTGGTGCAATCAGCCAGGAACCAACTTTGAAGGTTGCAGATTTACGCGCCTTGCTGCCTGAAATTCCCCCACGCACGCTGCGGCACGCGGTCGAGTCACTCGTCAAGCAAGGGCAACTTCGATTGGTAGAAGCTAGCAGTGGAAGAAGGTCAGCCACAGTGGCTCCGCACGGCGTGACTGCCGATGGACTGCCATGGGCGCGCAAGAAGACGAAGGCTGAAACAACTGGTAGATATAAGGATGCTTCCAATTTGCCATCTAGCGGTTACTAACACCATCACAAGGTCACAAATACGCCGTTCGAACCTGCAGTCGATGAGTTTGTCGGCAATCGGGGCATATAGCCAACCACCGAATTCAACGTTTGTCGGCAATTAGGGCGTATAGCGCAAAACTCTTTGCAGTTTTCCACTCGCAGGCTGCTGAAAAACCTGGCGCTCGTTTCGGTTGCACGATTTGTTGTCTCGGCCAGTGTGGGGAGGCGAGCATGCGAGGCGGGGATAGCCAGACCGCTCGTGACGACCGGCACCGATCAGTCCTTCCACGTCCGTCTCCATGAGCAGCTGCACTACGGCCTCAGCCACGCTGCGCAGGAAGTCACCATCTCCGGCTTTGGCCAGCAGCTCGGCCAACGGTAATCTCTCCTCGGTCATCGGGTCCTCTCGGGCTCAGGGTGAAGCGTCGCAACTCCACCTTAGCCTGCCGATCCGATGGCCACCTCAGCTCGTCCGGGAAATTCCACCACCAGCGCGGACGCTAACCTTTGGTGCGCCCGAGACAGCGCGGAACAGCCCCTTTTGCAGCAGACTGGCAGCGGTGCGGTGGGCCTTCAGGTGGGTGGCATCGATCATCAGGCGCTGCGGCCGGTCAGACGCGCCCGCCAGGGCGGCGAAGATGCGCGCAAACACCCCGAGGCGGCTCCAGCGGATGAACCGGTTATACAGGGTCTTCGACGGTCCGTAGCCGTGCGGTGCGTCCTTCCACTGCAGCCCATGGCGGATCACGTAGATGATCCCGCTGATCACCCGCCGGTCATCGACGCGCGGCAAGCCGCGCGATCGCGGGAAGAATGGCTCGATGCGTCGCATCTGAGCACGTGACAACAGAACCAGGTCGGACATCCAGCACCTCCGACCCACCTAAAATCACACCACGCCGAGCCGCGTAAAGGGTCCTGAGCCTAGCGGGCTGTACATGTCTGATCCTAGCAGGCTGCTGAAAATCGACTAGCGACGCGGGCTGATTTCCGATTCTGTGCTGTGGGTTCGATGGGATGGGATCGGATGCGCGGGAGCGATGAAGTAGCCGGCTTGCTGTTCAGTTACGTAAGCTTGGAGAAGCGTGAGCGTGCTGACCACCCGCTGCGAGTGATCGCGCGGTGGTCAACGCGACGCTGGCGGACATGTTGAAGGAATTCGATGCCCTGTATCCCGCAACTGGTCGCGGCTCGATCCCGCCCGAGCGGCTGCTGCGGGCATTGCTCCTGCAGGCATTCTACAGCATCCGCTCGGAGCGGCAGATGGTCGAGCGGCTCGACTTCGACCTGCTGTTCCGCTGGTTTGTTGTTCTTGGGATCGATGTTTTGGCAGTCGGATGAGATTGTAGGCAAATCGTAAAGGTGAACTGCCAGTCGATCTTGGGAAGCCCTCGATGGCGTGCCTTGCGCAGCCCAGCCACGGTCTTGGCCCGGCCGAAGGCTTCCCGATGCGTTTTCGGATACACATGCTGACGGCGTAGCCGGCATGGCGCGTGGTGCGGCCATCGATGGCGGAGCGGCGCCGGTTGTCGTTCTGGGCGATGTGCGGGGTGATGTTGATCTCGCGCATCTCGGCGATGAAGTCCGCACTGTCGTAACCCTTGGCGCCGCCGACAGTGATGCGTGCTGGCCGCTCGGCGTGCGGCTCGATCAAGTGTGCCGCCGCCGGCCGCTCGGCATGGCCTGATACGCGGGTCGCCACCGCGCCGACAATCAGCCCATTGCGGTTCTCCATCAGCGCATGGCCGATGAAGCACGACTTCGCCTCCTTGCCACGTTCCTTGCGGGCGAGCCGGGCGTCTGGATCGGTGGTCGAAGCGTGGGTCTCGTTGCTGCGCTTCTGACCATGAAAATCCTGTTCTGCGTTGCGTCCGCAGTAGGGGGCGGGCCAGAGCCGTCCGTCGGGCGGAAGCTCTTGGGCTGGCCCACGCCTCCAACAGAGTGCCATCGACCGAAAAGTGCTCGCTCGATAGCAGTGCCTTCACGGGCTTCTGCGCCAGCACAGTGGCGAGGAACTTGCCAGCGATCTCGCCCGCCAGCAGCCGGTCACGGTTCTTGGTGAATGTCGTCGCATCCCACACCGGGTCATCGATCCCCAGACCAACAAACCAGCGGAACAGCAGATCGAAATCGATCCGCTCGACCAGCTGCCGCTCCGAGCGGATGCGGTAGAAGGCCTGCAGCAGCAATGCCCGCAGCAGCCGCTCGGGCGGGATCGAGCCGCGACCGGTTGCGGCTTAGATCAGTGAATGTGGACGTGTCCGCCTGACGGACTGACCGCGAGGGGATGTTCGGTGATATCGTGGATACGCGCGATCAGTATTTGCGGATTGTTCCAATCGTCGGGCTCACCAGGGTGCCAGGCCGCGCGTAGCCAGGCATTCCGATCTACCAGCATCTGCCAACCACCCAGCGAGTCGGGGTTTTGGCCGAGCAGAATGGCAAATGCGGTCCAGGTTTCCGGCTCACTTGCAACGCAAGTCGTTCCGGTCGGTGTCGGGGAGTGCTTGCCGCCGACAACGAAGATTGTCATTGCATCGGCGCTTGGCAGCGGCGCTGCCTGTTCATCGTCACCAGCAGGGATAATAATCCGCAGCACCTTGCCGCGTATATCGTCAAGGTCGAACGTGCGATCGTCTGAACAGCGCATATCGAACTGCGGCACCGGCAGGGGATGCGACCATCTGCCGGTGGTGCGCATGCTGAAGCCGCTGTTGTTCGCGCGCAGGTAATCGATCACGTCCCAGATCGCCTCGCTGGAGAGAGTTCCGCCAAAGCCCGGCATCGCGATGCCTCCGTCCGGCGAGTCGAAACCGTGCGAGATGTACCAGTAGAGTTCGCCATCGCTGTGCGCCCAGAAGTGGGCGGCTGTGAGATCGGCGGGCGGAACTGGCAAAGACTTAGCGCTAGGGCCGTCACCACGGCCGTCAGTGCCATGACAGGCAATGCAGTTCGTGCCGAACACCCTGGAACCGCGAACGATAGCCGTGGCAGCGAACTCTGTCGGTGAGGTGAAGAAGCTGGTTGGATAAGCCTCAATGAACAGCAGGTCGAGATGCGGCAATGCGAAGGCCAGGAAGACGATCGCCGTTGCGATTATGCTCCAGCGGAAACGGCGCCAGAAAAAGCCCGCGGCGACCAATAGGATAGCCACAGCGATGCCAGTTGACGCGCCCATGACTTCACGCCGCAGCAATGGCTCTTGAAAGGCGAACAGGCTGGGACGCCAGGCGAACGGCCAAACCGGCTGTTCGTGTGACCCTGGGGTGAGCGAAGCGAGGAAACCGGCCGTGATGACGACCGCGGCGCCCAAGACCATCTCAATACCAATTGACACCCGCATGTGCCGCTGCGTCACACCTGCCGTGCTTAGGGCGAGATGCTCGGTCAGCACCAATCGGTTCACCGCCGCAAGCGCCAGCAACAGCAGGAACAATCCAACCTTCACCAGCGCAATGCGGCCATAGGTGGTCCCAAACAGGCCAGGGAGTCCGCCCATAAGTTCTGCGACCTGCACGATGGCGGTGCCGGCCAGCAGGAGTACGGCGGACAAGCCGACAGGCGTAAAGTTTCGGCACGCAGTGGCGGCGACCTCATGTGGCAGGACGCGCACGGCAATGAACAATGGCAGCAGACCGCCGAGCCAAGCGGCCGCCGCGAGCAAATGCAGCGCCTCGGATGCGATCAGCTCTGCTCCGACATTGCCACCAATTGCACCGGCATGACCGATCATCGGCTGAACTGCTAGAGCGGCACTCCCTAGAAGAATCGCCGCGATGAAACCGGGGCGGCGAGACAATGGCATCGCGATTATGACGAACAGAAGGGTGCAGCGGATGCAGAACCACCGCCCGTATTGAGTATGCAAGGCGACCACAGGAACTGCGCGGAGTGTCCCACTGGCGCTGTCAGTGCCTGCAATAGCGGCCGACGCGGTGGACAGCCAGACCAACCCAGCGATCAAGGCAACTACGGCGCTGACTTCGAACCAGAATGCGCAAAACCCACCGAAGTCGCATGACCTCAGGGAGTGATCCTCCCGTCATGGCGATGGCGACAAGCGTACCGACGATCGACACAAGTGCCATCAGGTGTACGCCGCGGAACAAGGCGACGAAGATTTCCAGTGGGCTCATCTGTCAAATCCACCCAGCATGCTACGGTGAGCAGACGTACATATGTTCCATACTCTCCGATGGATTTACCTCGACGCCCGGCCAGGGAGGCGGGCACTCACCTCAGTTCGTGTTACCTCTCATTTTCCGATCATCGTCCAACTCTGAACTGGAAGCTGCCCTGGGTCTTATGCGTATCGACCGAGGTTACGTGCCATGTGACCGTGTAGCGCCCGGCTGGCAGGGCGGGTAGGTCAAGGACCAGTTTGCGATCATCGCCTGGGGCGGTACGTGGCTTTCCGATCGGCGCGACGACGCCTTGCTCACCTCGGATGTCTATCGAGCTAAACAGCGGTTCGACGCCTTCCGTGAACTGCAGCGTGATTTGATGCGGTGATGTGGTCAACTCGCTGCCGACAGGCGGCTCAGCGTGTTGGAGGAAGGCGTGGGCGTAAGCCGGCGACGTCGTTAGAGGCATTGCTAGTGCGAGCCAATGGATTAAGCGCCTCATTGGAACCATCCCACGATTGGCTTGCCGAGACTGTTCGGGAAGATGTCGTCGAAGAACAGATGGAACATGGCGATCACACCAACATGCGTGCCGGTGGCCTTATTCCCTGGAATCAGCGCCTCCACGCCGAATTGCCATTTATCAGCCATGTAGATCACGCCGGGCGCGATGGTGAAGGTTGTCGGCGACGGCAATGCCACGCCACCCGTAGGAACGCTCCAGGTCAGCTCGACCAGTGGCACCAGGTGATTGAAGAAGTCAGGAAGTCCATAATCTTTTACCTGCGATTGCAGGTACGGCATGCTGTACTGGATCGACAGCGCGGCATCGAAGCCATTCTGCCCACCCTGGTTGGTGCCGGCGGAATTGATCTTCACGTCCTGGATATTGTAGCCAAGCTCACCAGTAATGGCCAACGGACGCAGTTTGCCGATTGGCAGATCGCCAAGCCCTTTCCCCATATAGACGGTGGGCTCGGTTGAACCGAACCGGTCCGCGCCCTGATTGGCATTGCCGGTTCCACCGAACTCGCGCACGACGCCGACTGACAGGATGAATTCGTGCGCGGGATTTACGTAGGCCTGGAACTTGCCGGTGACAAACAAGTTCTGGAAACCACCGGCGGTCTTGCCGCCCTTGACCTGATTGAGGTTCCAGCCGTCATTGATGCCGATACCGAAGTTCTCGGTAATCGTTTTGTCGAACTCGAAGTTGAAGCCGTACGAATTAGTCGGTGTGCCGCTGCTATCATCGCGCACCCAACTGAAAGTCGGCACTGACGCCTCATCGGCGACGCCGGGATCGTCCATGGTCAGCGTGACTGGAAACACCCGGTTGCCTGCGACGGCGTGGGCTGCGGCCTGGTCCGGCAAGGCTATCACTACTGCGCCTGCAAGTGCGCATGCCAAAGCTATGCGATACTGCATCTGATGCTCCCCCTGGTTGGGGACGGCAACAAGCTCGCTGCTGCAAGCGCAGCCAGCAGTCTTGGACTGTTCACAAGGAGATTCCTCTGACATGAGCGGCGTACGTCGGCACATGAATTGCCGGCGGCGGTTGGTCCGGCTCAGATCAGTGAGGGCGGTCCGCGCGGTTGTGCGATAAGCAAGGCGTGGACCGGTGGCGCACGCGGATGATGAACAAGGTAGTCTGCAGCCGCGACTACTCGGAGCGATGGGAGGACGGGAGCCGACGACAATAACGCGGGCGCCCATGCATGGGCTTGACACACGAAACACAGCACGCAGTCGTGCTGGTGGTGGTTAGGCGATGATGGTGTCCGGTGTCTGGGGTTGCCAGTGCTATCTGCGTGACAGATAGGAATGTCGCCGAACGGCTCCGTGGCCAGCGTGATTGGTCCGAGCGGCATCAGGGCAACCAAGAGCACCTGGCACCATGCAGCTAGCCAAGCCGTTGTGAACCGGATCCCCGACGTCATCACGTGTTCAGTCTGCCAACTCAGAAGCATTAGCTTCACTGCGAGGCAATGGCAACAGTTGCGCGAGGCCGCTCTGTTTGATCAGAGCGGCGTAGTGCAACGGATGCTGCCCGATACTCCGAATATCTCGATCGGACCAGCATGCACACGCGGCGGGCCGAGACCGCGCCGAGAGTCGTTGAACTGCGAGAGGAAAGGTCGAGCAGCAACAGCGAAAAGACAGATGAGCGAGCAATTAAGATGGTGCTACGATAGGATGCGCTTCGTAGCGCTCAACTTTTTCCTGAAAACGGCGAACGATTAAGAAAGGGGACGCCCGAGGGCGTCCCCTTCATTCGGCGAAAACGAGCGTGCTGCTTAGCGGCGGCGGCGAGCCATGCCAAGTCCAAAGAGGCCAGCTCCTAGCAACAACAACGAGGTGGGTTCTGGAACCGGAGTTCCAATAGTATGTCCGCCAACCCCTTCGAAACCGAACGCGTACACGCCTGTGTTAGGAGCGCCGCCGTTAGATGGACTGCCATCGGCCAGGGTGGACTTACCAAGCACGTAGATTTCGGCACCGACGGCAGCGAGATCAGAAACCATTGCCGCGGTCGTGTAGTCCGCACCGTACAGCACCGTGAAGTCTGTCGATGCACCGTCAGCCAATGAGCCAAAGTCGAAGGTAAAGAACGAGCCCTGATCGTCTGGGCCCAGATCGGTGAAATTCTTGTTTGTCACGTCGGCGCAGCTTGAAATGTTGCCGCCAATTATGCAGTTGCCACTATAGTCCACCAGCGGGTTAGGCGCGAGAAAGCCGTTGTTGTTGGAGAACACCAGCTTGGTAGCGGGCCACCCCTGGATCGTCGTGAACTCGTGGAACGAGGTCGGAGGAATATCCCAGTCTGTCGCACGTGAATAGCGCACGTCGGTCATGGATGCGCCACTCATATTAGTCAGCGTGACGTGATCCTCAAAGATCGCGCCGCTACTCGCCGCAGGTGAATACGATTGGGTGATCTTGAGGCCCCCGATCATGGTCACCGAGGTTGCATTCGTGGCGCTCGACGTAAAGCTCACCCCGCTCACATTTGCCGAGCCGTTATCATTGGCGGAGTAACCGCTGACGGTGCCATTATAACTGGCGCCCCAACCCTCGCAGTAGCAGCCGGGGGTGATTGCGTCGCCGACGCCCGCCAACGCAAGGCCGGTGCCGCGACCGGTCGCGCCAAGGTCTTCGACGCCAAGCGAGACATTCCCGTTGCCACTGGTCAAAATCGCATCGGCGTGCGCGGTGCTTGCGGTCGCTATTACCAATACGGTAGCAGCCGCAGACGCTAGAAAGTTCCTCGTCCTCATCTCTGTTTTTCCTTAAGTTTGCCTCGCATTCGGAATGAGCAATTTCCGGGCCAACTCTCCAAGTCATTGGAATTACGTAATTGTATCATAACGGAGACGTCCAGGCGTCTTGAGACTGTAAGATATTCCGACAGCGGATTGTCCGGCCGACCTTCGATTCTGGTTCCGTGGAAACTTTGACTGTGGCAACCGGGGCGTGCCAGCCCCGGGGAGCTGCGACCGCCGCGCGCGGATCATGCAGCGACGTCGGGTTTGTGCGCCGCCCTTTCTCATCTGCCATTTGGCGCGGTCATCTCAACTCGCGGGCGGCTTGAAAAGTCATTGACGCGGCCGGCTAGCAAGGGCAACAGGTTGCTGGGGACAAATCAATGATCACCCGATATTGCGCGAACCAGAAACCCACCGCTGCTATTACGGATGGAGCGATACGGGCGGCCGCCGCAAACTCTAAAGCTGACCGCGTGAAGTATTATATGGTGGACAGTGGCTGTCCTGGTCTCAGGCTGTTCATAATTCCTGACCAACAACCGATCTGGTTCTTCACATTCAGGAACCAGCAAGGTGGGTTTCAAAGAGTGGCCCTGGGAAATTATCCTCAAGTTAGCATTCAAAAAGCACGAGCAGAGGCGTGGACCGTCAGAAAGGCTTTCGGCGGAATAACAACGAAGCGTAGGGGAAAGAAGATCAGCCTTATAGAACTTATCGATAAGTATGACGCGTCGGCTCCTAATATGAACCAATGGCCTAGAAAAAAAGTGACCCTACTCCATATTTTCCGTCCATATTGCTCTCTCTCAGTGACTCAGCTTAGCTCGGACAATTTCCGGAAGTATGTCGCACTATATCCCGCGCAAGGAGCCATGAGAGGGGCGCTAACTTTATTAGGAGCGATCCTCCGGTGGGGAGAGGAGAACGGCCTCTTCGCTCATAGAGAAGGTGACAGTCCGGAGATCCCGCCATGCTGACGGCCGGCTTCTCCCGATCCCTTAACGGCTTCGTTTCTCCCGCGTGAGCCGACCGAACTCGCCGTGTTCGATGTGGAGCGGCAGCTCCCGCAGCTGTGCGACCGCCTGATCCTCGGTTGGCCACTTAGCCGCTCTTATTCACGGGCATAGCAGGGATTCGCTGGCGGGTGTCGCATAAGCGACTGATCTTGTTTACGGATTGGGTGTCGAGACCAGTCCATTCACCGGATCAAGCTGAGCCACACCCGCCATGCATGACGATACGATTGAGCCATTCTGGTTTCCAGCCGTCGGACGCAAGAAACTCACTGCTGCGTTCGATGGTGGTCGCCTCACCTCCGACGGTGGTGTGATGCTTCTGGCCGCTGCCGAGCGACGTTTAGGGATCGCACATCGGCTGGCTGGGTTGATCGCCGATCCACGCAATCCGCTGCTGGTGACGCACAGTGTCATCGACATTCTGCGCGCGCGCATGCTGGCAATCGCCTGCGGCTATGAGGATGCCGACGATCTGGATCATCTGCGCAGCGATCCCGGCTTCAAACTGGCCTGCGGGCGTCTGCCCGATAGCGGTGCTGATCTGTGCTCGCAGCCGACGATGTCGCGCTGGGAGAATGCGCCAAGCTTGCGCGAGGTGGTGCGCATGACCTACGCCATGATCGACACCTATTGCGCCAGCTATCCTCGTCCGCCTGTCGCCGTGACACTGGACATCGACGACACCGTCGATGTCGTGCATGGACATCAGCAGCTTTCGTTGTTCAACGCGTATTACGACGAACGATGACCTTGCGGTGCGGCGATCTTGAGACAGACAGCAGCTTGGCCATCCACGGATCGTAGTCTGCGCCGTTGTAAACCACGATCGCGGCACCCGAAATCAGGCGGGCGACCGATGGGCTAGCCTCGAACAGATGCGGGTCCTGGTCGGGATTGCTCATGATGCTGCTGACATTCGCAGTCCCGCCCGCAATCTGTTGCGCTACATCGCCATAAAAATTCTCCGCCGCTACGACGTCGAGGGGTTGCGCGGCAACACGCCCGGCCAGCAGGCAGATCAGCATGACGGACGTGGTAAGCAGGCGCTTCGAGCACATCGTGGCGATCCTTACCGACTGTGATGATATAACATCACTATCCGAGGAGAGGTCAGTCCGGCAAGCTGGTGGAGCGTGCATGCAGCGCGTGTCGTCTTGCTGCCGGGAAACCCGGCCACGAGCACCAACCTCTGCAACCGTCATTCCAGTCGATAGTGGATCTGCGCTGTGACGGTGGCCTGTGCCTGATCCATCCCGGGCGGAAATGCCGGCAGGTGCGCGTCGTGCAACATGCGCTGCACCGCTTCGTCGAGGATCGCTGAGCCAGTACCCGATACGATCCGCACATCAAGCACCTGGCCGGAGCGTTCGACGGTAAAGCGCACGATCGCGCGGCCCTGATCGCCGCGTCGGCGTGCCGCTTCCGGATAGGTCTTGTGAGCCTCCAGCCACGCAGCGAGAGCAGTCTGCCATCCCGGGGCGACGGCGGCCGGCGCAATCGGAGCTGCGGGCGCTGCGTCCGGAACCGGTGCCGCTTCGGCAGGCGCCGGCTCGACGGGTACGGTTCGGACGGGGGCCGGTGGAGCAGCCCTGGCATGTGCATGTGGCGGCGATGCACGGCGAGCAGGTAGTGGCGCCTCAACAGGGGGCGGAGGGAGCGCTATGGGATCCGGAAGCGCCTGAGGTTCTGGCGGCGGCGGTGGCGGCGGCGCCTCCGAAACGGGCAAACGTGGCGGCGGCGGTGGCTCCGGTGTCGCCTGCGGTTGCAGTGGCGATGGCGGTTGCTGGGGCGCGGGAACGGCGGCCGGCTTCGGGGCGGGCTCAGGCTGCGGGGGTTCCGGCAATTGCGGTGAAGCCGCTGGCACCGCTGCCGTCTGAAACACCAGCGCGACGGTCTGTTGTTCGGGGACGACAGGCATCACGCGAGTGGTGACGAGTAACGTGAGTCCACCCAGCAGCAATGCATGTCCGAACAGCGAACCGGCCAGCGCTCTGCCGACGCATGGGTGACGGCTGCTGACCAGTAAACCCGGTTCGTACCTGCCTTCCGGTGAGCGGACGCGGCAACGGTGCGGCGCCGCTGGTCCGGCTCTGGACCGAAATTCTGTAACGTAATATCGTACCATATCGACGGAGATATTCCCATCTTTCTGCCGTCCATTGAAGGGGAGATCGCGATGCGCCAGGCCCTCTACGCATCGGTACTTGCCATCATCGCAATGCCGGCCCTGGCGACCGATCCACCCGACGCTGGCGTCACGATGAACCTCGACGTTGTCGCCCGACAACTCGACGTCGCGCGCCAGCAAATCCAGCCAAGCCTCGGCGCCAGCGACCTATACCTTCACGCCGCAATCACTCGAGGACATCCCACAGGGCGGCGAACGCACCGCTCAACCAGGTGCTGCTGCAGGCACCCGGCGTGGCGCAGGACAGTTTCGGCCAGATCCACCTGCGCGGCGAGCATGCCAACGTGCAGTACCGGCTCAACGGCGTCGAGTTGCCGGAAGGCTTGTCGGTGTTTGGCCAGGCGATCGAGTCACGCTTCGCCAACAGTCTGTCGCTGATCACCGGTGCGCTGCCGGCGCAGTACGGCTTCCAGACCGCCGGCGTGGTGGACATCCAGACCAAGACCGGCACCACCAATCCGGGTCTCGCGGTCTCGATGTATGGCGGCAGTTGGAGCTGGCTGCAGCCGAGCTTCGAGTATGGCGGGCGCAGCGGTCCGGTGGACTGGTACGTCACCGGCGACTACCTGCACAACGACCGCGGCATCGAAAATCCCACCGCCAGCTTCAACGCGATCCACGACACGACCAACCAGTTCCACGGCCTGGCCTATGTGTCCGGCATCATCGATCCGGACACGCGGATCAGCATGATCCTGGGCGGCGTTCGACGGGCAGTTCCAAATCCCCAACAACCCCGGCCAGCCGACGCTGGGCTTTGCCGTCAACGGCGTCAGCAACTTCAACAGCGCAAACCTGAATGAAAACCAGCGCGAGCGCACCGATTTCGCAATCATATCGCTGCAAAAGCACGTGGACGACATCGATGTACAGATCTCCGCTTACACCCGCTATAGCTGGCTGAGCTTCTCGCCTGACGCGTTGGGCGATCTGCTGTTCAACGGCATCGCGCAGCAGGCGACGCGATCCGATACCGCGCTATGGCGTGCAGGCGGACGGAAGCTGGCGCGTCAACGACGAGCACACGCTGCGCGCCGGTTTCCTGGTGCAGCAGGAGATGACCGGCGTCAAAGACGTTCTCGCAGGTGCTGCCGGTGGACAGCACCGGCACGCCGACCACGGACGTGCCGGAGGGTATCGCCAATACCTCGTCGAAGACCGGCGGGCTGTACGGCCTCTATGTTCAGGACGAATGGCGCATCCTGCCGACTGTGACGATCAACGGCGGCCTGCGTTTCGACGGCGTGGACGAGTTTACGCAGGAGACGCAGGTAAGCCCGCGACTGAATGTCGTGTGGAAGCCCACCGACACCACGACGCTGCACATCGGCTATGCGCGCTACTTCGTGCCGCCACCATTTGAGCTGGTCTCCGCCGGCACGATCACCCAGTTCATCGGCACGACTGCCGCGCCCGACGGTGACCCAGAACGATCCGGTCAAGGCCGAGCGGTCCAACTATTTCGATGCCGGCATCAGCCAGATCGTCGTGCCGGGCCTGACGATCGGGGTCGATGCGATACTACAAGATCTCGGACAACCTGATCGATGAGGGCCAGTTTGGCGCGCCGATCATCCTGACCGCATTCAACTATGCGCATGGCCGGCAGGAAGGCGTGGAGCTTACCGGCCAGCTATGACCGAGGCCCATGGTCGATCTATGGCAACCTCGCCTGGTCGCGTGCGATCGGCAAGGACATCGTCTCGGCGCAGTTCAATTTCGGCGCCGGACGAACTGGCGTTCATCGGCAACAACTTCATCCATCTGGATCACGACCAGACCTGGGATCGGCTCCGCCGGCGTGGCCTACACGTTGAACCGCGACAGCGATCATCCGACGCGGTTCTCGGCGGACGCGTTGCTGCAGAGCGGCCTGCGCGCCAGCACGCCAACGATTCCGAATGGGATCGCGTTGCCGACGTATGGGGTGGTCAACCTGTCGGTTGTGCAGAAGCTGGCAACGCGAACAGAGTTACGGCTGGACGTTCTGAATGTGGGCGATACGGTTTACCAGATCCGCAACGGCACAGGTGTGGGCGTCGGCGCGCCGCAATACGGCATTCGACGCACGATTCTCGCGGGCCTAACGCAGCGGTTCTGATCACTCCTGAGTAGACGTGTTCGGCAGTCACATCGTGGCATGCAGACCGCGCTGCGCGTCACGAATTGGAAGGAACGGGGCTTATGTCCGCTTTCAAGAAAGAAGCGATATGGTCGAGCGACCACCATGGGCGCAGCCTAGCCAAACCAATCGTGGCATGAAGTTCCTCGACGCTGTCGCCGAGGAACTCATGGGACGTTATACCTCCGTGCGCTCCGCGAGCGCCAGCGCATCCTCAACATCGACGCCCAGGTACCGAACGGTGCTCTCGATTTTCGTGTGGCCGAGTAGGATCTGCACGGCGCGAAGGTTCCCCGTCTGGTTGTAGATGATGGACGCCTTGGTTCGCCGCAGTGAATGCGTCCCGTAGTCTTCAGGCCGCAATCCGATCCCAGTCACCCACTCGTCAACAAGTCTGGCATACTGCCGGGTGCCGATGTGGTTCGCGTGATTGTGCGGCTCGGGAAGGCGTAGTCTTCGAGCGCTCCACCCCGGTGTTCCAACCAAGCCTCAAGGCTTGAGCGAGCCGCTTCGAGCAACTCGAACTGGACCGGCCGGCCCGTCTTCTGCTGCATGACCGTGGCTCTCGTTCTCACCCGGCCCCCGCTGACGAGTTCGCCGATCCGGATCTTCACGATGTCGCAGCCACGCAGCTTGCTGTCGATCGCAAGGTCGAAAAGAGCCCGGTCGCGGAGACGCCGTTCTCGATCGAGCCAGACGACGGCCGAAACCTGTTGCGGCTTGAGGGCGCGCTTCGCGCAGACCATGCGTCCGGCGTTCCACGGCCGCCTCTCCCGGATTGCCGGGTCGAATTCCGAGTGTCCCATCTTGTCTTCCTCCTGGCCGGATTGGCCGTCGGGAGGATCCGCTTCTCGCCTTCCGGGAAGGGGAGGTGCCAGCCGCTGCCGGCTAAGGGATGGGTGGAGAGCCACCAGTCCGCTTCAGCTCCGCCCAGCGACTGAAGCGGACGTTCCGCCGATGGCTTGGGTTGGCCGTGATCTGCCTGTCCCCTTTGGAGCGCGCGGCAAGCCAAAGCCGCCATTGCAGTAGGTCGACCTTCGGGCTGCTGTCGACCCAAGTCGGATATTCAGAGCCATTGTGAGCATCCCGATAGCGGCCATTCGTAGACATGCCCTGGCCGAATTCGCTGACCCGGAAGCATACGCTCGATGCGCTCGGCGTGTGGACCAATCAACGAGCGGACGAAGCCGGAAACACGAACTGCACCCGTAATCCGGGCTTGAGGCAGCCGATTTCGAGACGTGCGCCGTGCAGCCCGGCGACAGCATGCGCAAGCGAAAGGCCCAGCCCGCTGCCCGGCGTGGTCCGGCTGTGTTCGCCGCGGTAGAAGCGCTGAACCAGCTTCGGTAGATCGTCGTCGCCCACGCCCGGGCCATCGTCGCTTATTGAGAGGCGCGCGCCGCCGTCGAATGGCCCGCGCAGTGCGATTTCGATCCGCGTCCCCGGCGGCGTATGCCGCAGCGCGTTCTCTAGAACGTTGGCAAGCGCCTGCGTCAGCAGCTCCCGATCGCCCCGAATTGTGATCCCCGGATCGATCGCCGTGGCGAGACGATGTTCCTGAGCTTCGATGTCCGGCTGGTAGGCATCGGCCACTGTCTCGGCTAGCGCGCTGAGGTCGAGGTCTGCGAATCCAGCCGTCGGCGACGCTCCCTCGACCTGCGCGATTCGCAGCAGCGATGCGAATGTCTGCAGCAGCGCGTCGGCTTCCGCCGCGGCGGCTTCCACAGCCACTTGGTAGTCAGTGGTCGTGCCGGCGCTGGCGCGGGCGCCCTCGAGGCGCTGGTAGAGCCGCGTGAGCGGCGTTCGAAGGTCGTGGGCAACATCGCTGCTGACCTGCTGCAGGCTCTCCAGCAGCTTGGCGATCCGGTCGAGCATGCGGTTCAGCGTGGCCGCCAGGCGGTCGAGATCGTCGCCGGTGCCGCCGGTCGGCACTCGCCGGCTCAGGTCGCCGGCAATGATCGCTTCCGCGGTGCGCGCGATCGCGTCCACCCGGCGCAGGAACGCCCGGCTCAGCCACACGCCGCCGCCGATCCCGAGCAAGGCTGCGAGCGAGACGGTCCAGGCGAATGCCGTGATAACCGCTTCCTCGACGTCGCCAAGCTGACCCAGATCGGTGCCCACAGCCAGCAGGGCGCCCCCATTGAGTGCGACGACTTTCGCCATGTCCCGTTCCGGGCGGCCGCCATCCTCGCTCGCTTCCGCCACCACGATCTCGGTCCAGCCGGGGTGCAACCCGGCAATGGCCGGCATCTCGCCGGCCAGGTGCCGCCCGTCGCTTGCCTGAACAAGATAGTCGAGCGCGCTAGCCCCGCGCCCGCGGGTCATCACGAGGTCCACCAGATGGTCAAGCCCTGCTTGGCTATACTCGCGCTCGAGAAAACTCAGTTCGGAAACGATCCTCGACCGGACTTGCTGCTGCAGCGCCGTCCGCGAGGCAATCAGGATGGCGATCCCAAGAATGCAGGAAGAAGCGGCGAACAGGGCAACGTAGAGAGCAGCGAAGCGGAAGGTCGCCGTCCGCGTGACACGCGTTAGAAGCTGGCCTTTCACGTCGGAGCGCGCAGCACATAGCCCGAGCCGCGTACGGTATGGATCAGCTCCGGCTCATCCCCGGCCGACAGCTTGGACCTAAGACGGCTAATATGCGTCTCTACGATGTTCGTCCTGGGGTCGAAGTGGAAATCCCAGACCGCCTCCAGCAGCATCGTTCGAGTGACGACTCGATCTTTGCTCCGCAAGAGATATTCAAGCAACTGGAACTCGCGTGGCTGCAGGTCCACGATCCGGCCCGCGCGGGTGACCGTGCGCTTGAGCAGGTCCATCTCCAGATCGCCCGCGCGAAGCTCGGTCGGCTTGTCGCTCAGCGGCGGCCGGCGCGCCAGCGCGTTCACCCGCGCCAGCAACTCCGCGAACGCGAACGGCTTGACAAGGTAGTCGTCACCGCCGGCATCCAGCCCGCGAACCCGGTCGCCCACGCCGCCGAGGGCCGTCAGGAACAGGATAGGCGCACGCACGCCGGTACTGCGCAGTGCCTGTACCAGGCCGATCCCATCCGATCCCGGCAGCATGCGATCGACGATCAGCACGTCGTGCTCGCCGCCGGTGGCCAGGAACAGGCCGTCCCGGCCGCTCTCGGCGACGTCGACCGTGTGGCCCTGCTCGCGCAAGCCGCGCGCGACATAGGCTGAAGTCTCCTTATCGTCTTCGATAACCAGCAGCTTCATCGTCGTGCCCAATCAAGCGGACGCGGGGCAGGCCGCGAGACCGTGCCCCTTCCAGCTCAGTCCTGCTCACCCCCTTGATGCTCGCCGACGATCTTGCCGGTTTTGGCGTCAATCATCACAGTCTGCACGCCCCTGGGTCCGTTCGTCTCCACCACGATTTGGTTCTTGCCGTGATCCACGTCTACGCCGGCGTCGTAGGCCTTGCCGCCGGTGTGCTGCTCCGCGATGGCGATCGCCTGCGTGAGCGACACCTTCAAGCTCGCCACGGCGGCTGCCTCCGGATCGATGGCACCCGGACCGGCGGCGAACGCCGTCCCTGCCACGCCTACTATCATCAGCCCAGCCAGTGCGGCCGGAACCATCAGACTCTTGCGCATCCCAACTGCTCCATTCATGTCCGCGCCGGCGTCGTGCCGGTCACTGGCAATCACAATGCCCCTCCCGACTTTGGCGGCGACAGGACGGGGCTATACGGATCGCCAACGGTGGCGCTCAATCCGCATAGGCCCAACGCGCATCCCGGGGATGCCGGCCAGGACGCTGCGGGATCAGGAACACGAGGGTCATTATCGCCACGGTGATCACCAGCGAAGCAAGGGGCCGGCTGAGCGCCATCCCGCCATGCGCCACCGGCTTGTCCAGGAAATCGCCGACGGTGGCGCCGAGCGGCCGGGTCAGCACGAAGGCGGCCCAGAACAGCGCCACACATGATATCCGCGTCCAGTAGAAGGTTGCCGCCAGTGCCGCGAGCCCGGTGCTGAACACCAGGGCGCCGCCCGCGTAGCCGAGCCCGCCGGTGTCGGCAACCCAATCGCCAAGCGCGGTGCCGAGCGTCTGCGATAAGGTGATTGTTGCCCAGTAGAACGCCTCGACCCGCGGCGTGGAAACCGTGTTGACCGACACGGTACCCTCCGACCAGTACCACAGGCCAAGAACCGCAAGCAGGCAGCACGCCAGGAGTGTTGATCCGCCTGTATAACCGATGCCGAGCGAACGGTCGGCGAAGTCCGCCATCGCAGTCCCGAACGTCGTGGAGGCAACGATCGTTGCCCAGTAGAGCCAAGCATTGAAGGCACGTGCCCGTATTTGCGCGACGACAAGTGCCACCAGGGCGGCCGCGAACAGCGCCACGCCGGCGAGATAGCCCCAGTTAAGTGTCATGGTGACGGTGTCGCCACCGGTTTCGCCCAGCGTGGTGGCGAGAATCTTGATCAGCCAGAATCCCAGCGTCACCGCCGGCACCTTGCTCAAGGTTCGATCATCGATCGTCATGAAATGCTCCGCGTCTGCCGCGCGGAACTGGTGACTTGAGCTGGCTTGAGCCAAGAGCGGGAAATTATAAATTTGCCCAACCTTTAGGGAAAACATTGGGAAATCCCAAGCCTCGATCCACCGCGACCCAACGCGACCCGATGTAGCGAGTTGTTCCGGACGATCCTAGGAGGAGCAGGTGGTGACAGCCCAAAACGCCGCATTCAGGGCAATGCTCAACAAGGTTCCCGAAGTCACGCTCGCTTTCTGGATCATCAAGATCCTTTCAACCACCGTGGGTGAGACCGGCGCCGACTACCTCGCGGTGCATGTCGGGCTCGGCACGCTGGTGACCGATGCCGTCATGCTGACCCTGCTGGTGCTGTCGCTCCTCGCCCAGTTCGCCGCGCGCGAATACATCCCGTGGCGCTACTGGCTGACCGTCGTCCTGATCAGCATCGTCGGCACCGAAATCACGGACTTCCTGACCGACAAGCTCGACGTGAGCCTGTATTTGAGCACGGTCGTCTTCGCGATTGCCTTGGCGGTCACCTTCGCGGTCTGGTACCGGATCGAGCGCACGCTCTCCATCCATTCGATCTTCACCCGGCGCCGCGAAGCATTTTACTGGCTTGCGATCCTGTTCACCTTCGCGCTGGGCACGGCTTCCGGCGACCTTGCCACGGAGGCCCTTCAGATGGGCTTCAAGTTCGGCGTTGTCGTGTTCGGTGTCCTTATCGCCGCCACCTACGTTGCCTATCGCCTCGGCGTCGGGCCGGTGCTCACGTTCTGGATTGCCTACATCCTGACGCGACCGCTCGGCGCGTCCCTCGGTGACTTGCTGTCACAGTCGCAGACATATGGCGGGCTGGGTGTGGGCACAATCGCGACTAGCGCCGCCTTCCTGATCGTCATCGTCGCCCTCGTCACCTGGGTCAGCGTGACGGGGTTCGATCGGCCGCGTCCGGCCGAAAGCGGCGAAGCTTGAGCAACCCGGACCAGCCTTAATCAAGGAGATCATCAATGTCCATCATGCGACGCGTTGCTCTCGTCCTGCTTGCAGGCTCCATTGGCGGGGCATTTCTCGAAGGCCGTGTGACGGCGGCGTCGTCCAACCTCGGCGACCTGTCCTCGTTCCGGACGATTGTGGTGGATACAAAGGCACTCGTCGACAAGGGTGACCTCGCCGGCGCCAAGACGCGGATCAAGGACCTTGAGGAATCCTGGGACAGCGCGGAGGCGGGACTAAAGCCGCGGGCGCCCCCTGAGTGGCACCGCGTGGACAAGGCGATCGACCGCGCCCTTGCCGCGCTGCGCGCTAGCAATCCGAGCCAGGCCACTTGCGAGCAGACGCTGACCGAACTGCTTCGGACCATGGACAACCCGCAGGCTTAAGTATCAGCGCGAGGAAAGCGGCGGCTTTGATGGTCCAGCCGCCTGTGGCGCTCGCTGCCGTGAACCACAGTCCGATATACAGCTACGAGCGCCCGAAACCCGACTGTCGCCTACCCTGAAGAGTTTTGGGCGCCGGAGGCGTACGAAAGTCCTGGATGAACGAACCCGCGGCGAGCAAGCAGTCTATGGGGAATTTGCTTCTTGGCTGATGCTGGAGCTGGTTTGTCCGTCCCTGTGGCGTAACTGGCAGGCAGCGTTGGTGTGGGATTGAAGCACGGTTTGCGAGTTTCTCACGCGGAAATGGTGGCCGAAACCAACCGTCGAGAGACAGTTGGCGACACAGCTACTGCCAACTCCATCCGACCCTCCACCTTCAGCATCGGTTCCCCCGCCTTGGAGGAACCACTCTGTCGGATGGGTCAGCTTAATGTTGCCGCCCAGGGTCAGTTTCTCACTGCCAATGACAGCAAGCTGCATCGGCTCGCGACCGCCGAGTTCACTACCTTGCGGATGCGCCTGCTCAAGGTCGCAGCACGGATCACCGAAACCGCCACACGTGTTCGCGTCGCCTTCGCCGCACGTGCCCAGACGCTGCATTGTTCCGTTGCATCCCGCTTAGCTTCCAGCCCGCCGGACCGTGACACAAGGGGATCGTCCCCTCCCACACCCACTCCCCGCCAACACCCAACGCCGTCACAAACCAGACCGACATCGCGATGCAACAGGCGACACCCCAAGCCACGCTCAATGCTCAGACAGCACCACCAGCATCAATGCTATGAAAGGACGGGCTGATACCCAGAATCGCTAGATCGCGAAAGACCGCCTGACCTGCCATGGCGCATGCGCCAGGCCGAGGCAAAGCCATTGGTCGAGCAAATGCACGCCTGGTTCACCGACAGCCTGCGACGTGTCTCCGGCCGCAGCGATATCGCCGGCGCCATCCGCTATGCACTGTCGCGCTGGGAGGCGCTCACACGCTATCTCGACGACGGCACACTGGCGATCGACAACAACGCGGTAGAGCGCGCCATCAGGCCGCTGGTGCTCGGTCGCAAGAACTGGCTGTTCGCCGGATCAGACGCCGGTGGGGACCGCGCCGCCGCCATCTACAGCCTGATCGAAACCGCAAAGCTCAACGGTCTCGATCCAGAGGCCTATCTCTGCGCTGTGCTGGACCGGATCGCCTGATCACCACGTGAACCGCGTCGCAGAGTTGCTGCCCTGGAACATCCACATCAACGCGCTCAGCGCTGCCGCCTGATCATCCGTCAAGCGTCAACCATCGCGGCCCATGCCGTACGCTTACGAACGACCTCGATCCCGAAGCTTATCTGCGGCATGTGATCGAGCACATCGCCGATTATCCCGTTAACCGCGTTGCGGAGCTGCTGCCCTGGAACGTAGAGGGCATCCACCCCAGGCTCGACCAGAGGCTCGCTGCATAATACTGCGACGCCTTGGACGGACGCTTACGATTGCCAGAAGAACAGGTAGGGCGAGATCGTCGTGCCGAGCACGGCCACAACCAGCGAGATGAAATCCGACGAATTATGCCAGGTCGGCACGACCAACCCGCGCAGCGCCTCATGCCAAGGAATGGAGACGGTCACCGCCGTGCCGAAATAGGCAAAGAGCGCCAGCGTCAGCCACTTCAGCAGCGATACATAGCGCGTGTAGGAGAGCGCCACCTGCGCACCGATGCCTCACGGGATAACGTTTCTGTTTTGCTCGGCTAGCCCAGACGGCATACGTGCCACTCTCACTAAGCCTGCAACACTTGAAAGCCCACGGACAGCGTCTCGTGCTTCTAGCAGCAGATGGCGCACGAGCAGCGTATCGCTGCTGATGGTTGCCTCCTGAACGAAGGATAGACGGTGTAGCGATACGAGCCCGGCAACAAACGCGAGACCAAAAAAGAATGTCCAGGCATGCAGGTTGAATACCTGGACCGCCATGGAATCGAAGCCGCGTCTCCAAGCAAAGGTAAGGGAGAGTTCATGCACCGCGAAGAAGTCGGCACAGAGCCCGCCCAAAACTGGCGCAAGCGCAGCACAACCGGCGCTCACCACGCTGCTGGCAGCCAGGAATGAAGTAGCTTGGCCCGAAGGAGATAGTTTCAGCGCGATATTGCCGGAAGCGAGCGCAACACCGGCTGTCGCGATGCCCATAAAGATATGGATGGCAAGCAATACATAGAAGGTGATCGGTGCGATCCAGGGCAGCCCAGTGAAGGTCCAAGCGAACGTGCATACTAAGAACATTGGAGCAGAAATACGTAGTACGGCTGTGTTGCTGAACCGGTCGATCAGGTTTCCCCACAGCCCAACAGCGGCCAAGTTGCTCAGTTGGCTCGCCGTGGTCAGAACCACGACCGCAGTAAGAGAGTAGCCGAGAGACTTCAGCATATACACGGAGAAAAAGGGCGACGCGAGGTTCGCTGCAAAGCTCCATGTCGAGAGGAAGATCATTAGCCGCCGAAAATTCCTGTCGCCGAAGGGAGCACTTAGCATTGCATGCACGGGGACACGCTTGGCAACCGGGGGCATGGGCTTGTCGGGGGTAATCGTCAGCAGCCAGACGCCGACGAAGCCGGTCGCTGCGCTAGCCAAGAACAGCCCAGTGTACGCTGCCAACGAATAATCTGGAGAGAACCGTTGCCACTGATCAATCGCCACCCCACACAGTAATGCGAGTGTCAGAGCTATCGCCGTATTAGCCGCCGCGCGCCGACCGAAGAAACGGCCGTAGGCCGTCTCAGGAACAAGATCTCTCATCCAGGAATTCCAGGCGCAACCCGCCACCGCCGCGGATGCCTGCCAGATTGCAATAGAAGCAATTAAGGCGATCACGCCGGCTGACCCACCAAAAATCGGCGCTGCTGCTGCGATGACCAGAAAGCTCCGACCTACTCCAGCAGCCCAAGAGCAGATGAAGCGTCTACGCCGGAGCTGCTCTACTAGAATGACTGCAGGAATTTGCAGGAACTGCACCGCTGACGGGACGGCTGCGAGCAGGCCGATCGCGAAATTGCTGGCCCCAAGCGCAACCGCGAAGCCCGTAAGAAATACCCCTGTCGCCATGGTGCTCATTGCTTCGCTGGCAAGCGCATCGAACAGCAAAAGGCGGAAGGTTCGCCTGGCCTCGGGTGCGGCTATGTCATTGGAACCGGTCGGATTATACAGCATAGAGCACGTAGGGTGGTGTTTTATACCCAATACGAAGGCGATGCCCTACGTGCATTCCGTCGGGGCGGTCACTTTTGGATCGCGGTTGATCCACTCGGTGCGCAATGCACTTGTGAGGTTGGGCAGCATTGGGGGCCGCGCGGCTTCTCAGGTAGTTCGGGTTGTCGGACGTCATAGCTATCGTCGATATGCAATTCTGACATCCTAATCGTGATCACTCATCTCGGTTGCACTTGCCGTTGCCTTCGCTTGGATTTTAAGGGCGGCCCGGTCACAACCTCTTGCGCAGGGCTCGCCGCTCATAATTCAGCCATCTGGAGTTGCCACCAACCTCCACTGCCACTCATATATCGGAGATATCTATGAAGTGTTTAATGGTCGCCATGGCGACGCTTCTGGTGGCCGGACCAGCGGTCGCCCAGCAGCAACCATCTCGCAGCCCGGCCGCTCCATCCACTACCACGACGACGCAAAGCCACAATCCCGCCGTTGCAACTGCAACCAATGCGAATGACTCGGCGACGCCGGCCAAAGGGTCGAACAGCTTCACAGAAGGTCAAGCGAAGAGCCGCATCGCCGAGCGCGGTTACACAAATGTTGCGGAGCTTAAGAAGGATAACGATGGGGTGTGGCATGGCAGCGCGCAACACAACGGCCAGTCAGTTCAGGTGTGGCTCGACTATAAAGGTAACGTAGGGGAGACCCACTAATGCGTACGATCACTCGCCTATACGACAACTACTCCGACGCTGTGGCCGTGGTCACCGCATTGGAAACGGCGAATCTCCGGCCCAATCGCGACATCAGCCTAATAGCCAATGAGAACGCCCGCGGCCGCAGCACCACCGTCGAGACCCAGAGCACTGAGCGGCGATCTGAGGCCGGCGCTGGCGCGGCGCTCGGTGCGACCGCGGGCGGGGTCGTCGGCATTTTGACTGGCCTCGGCCTGATGGCCATTCCGGGCGTCGGTCCGCTGGTCGCGGCCGGATGGCTCGCGACGACCTTGGCGGGAGCCGGCGTTGGCGCGGTGGCTGGTGGGATTATAGGCAGCTTGGTTAATGCCGGCGTGGATCGGGACGAAGCCGAAGTCTACGAGGAAGGGGTGCGCCGAGGAGGCACTCTGGTCGCGGTCAAAGCGGACGACGCGGATGTCCTGCGCGTTGAGGAAATCATGGACAGCCGACAGTCCCGGCAATGGCAAGCACACCGCGACGAATACACCGCCGATGGTTGGACACCATCTCGCCGTTGATTGCCAGGGCAGGCTGCGGTGCGAGCAAATCTTCGCGCTCGGACCCGGCCTGTCGGTGAGACGCTGCCCCGAGGCGGTGCTCCGGCGGCTGTAGGGCCGGCGCGCGAGGCTGCATGGCTGATGAGGGACCCGTTGCTCCACCACCGCATGCAGCCGCCTCGGGTGCCCTTGGCGGCTTCATAGGCGCCTGGTTTAGCGGTGCATTATCGGCCACAGGTTCGCTCAGAAAAGGCAGGGAGCCGAAACATAGCAGTAAGCGATACGAGGTTATTTTCTCAATGCGCCGCGCATGTTTGTAGACGGAGTGCTGAGTTGCCGCATCATCGCTTCAAACTTGGCCAAACCGTTGTCGCAAATTCGCCCGCAGTTCCTCCTGGGCGGTATGTCATCGTCCGGTTGCTGCCCCCGGTAGGCGATGTGCTCCGATACCGAGCCACATCCGACAATGGAATGCTGTGCATATTGGTCGAGTCGGAAATCGCCACGCCAAGTCAGCATCACGTCGCAGTTGGAAAGGCGATGCCAGTTTACCTTCCCGTTTCACCAGTGCTTAGATCGGCAAAACATCAGCGATAAATTGGTGCCTGATCAACCAACGAGCCAATAAGACGCAGCAATTCGTCATGCTGCGGGCCGCGGACCGCTGGATGAAGCCGTCTCCAGCATGCTCGCGCAATTGCTCAACAAACACGGACCGGGGGCGTCGGTTGTACCGTTTGTCGCCGGATCGCGGGCCGCCATCGGCGCGCTGGATATGTCGGGTGTCGCGATGGTCTGCATTTCTTACCTGGAACTAAGCAGCAGCGCATCGCATCTTCGTTACCTAATCCGCCGCCTGCGGCAGCGGCTGCCAAATGTCCCCATCATGGTAGGCTTTTGGCCGGACGACGCGGATGTGCTCAATGAACCGGATCGGATACGAGCTGCTGTCGAAGCAGACTACTACGCCAGTTCACGCCACGACGCCGTCGAGGCGTGTCTCGAAGCCGCATATGGGCCCACTGTGGCGGGAAAACAGAAATGATCGTTCCCGTGCCTTTACGCGATCGGTCAAGGTTTCAGCTTCTCGGCGCTGTTCGTGACGGCATGGCCAGCAGCGGACAGGTCTTGGCCTGCACCAGCGGTGGTATTGCACGCACCCAGCATCGGGGCAGCTGCGAGCAGCAGGAGCACGGCTAAAGTGATCGATGTGTGTCTGCGCATTGTCGATATCCTCTGGGCTAAGTTGACTGACTGGTTGATTAGGTCGATCGAGCGCGTATCACCGATCCTTCATGTCCTGCCAATCAGCAGTCTGTTTTTAGTTGCCGGGCTCGGCTATTTCGCGCGCAGCAGCGACATCGGCTTGCGGGGCCTCGCTAGGCATCGGTGTATTTACATTATCTCCCTCGCTTAGCAAGGTCTTTACTCGCTCCCAATACTCTTGCGCACGTCCCTCGGGACAGCCATCGCTTCCCAAAGATGGTAGGCCCGTTCGCGAATACGGGCCTCGCTTTCTCCAACGTCATCTTTTGAATTCTCGGACAGTCTCGGTCCTCAGCTAAGATGAAACCTCGGACCGCAGGAGCATACCTTACGGCGCGATTGGGTAACATCAATTTTCTGTTCTCCTCAGCGACTTGCCGGCAGGTATCACTTACTTGGGCGCGCCGCTGGACGTCCCAAAACGGCGCGCTGATTTTTCAACAGCGTTCAGGTGGCCGATTGGGCCAGGGCGAAATTAACCACGTCGGGGAGCATTCACGGCGTATTCTCGTCCGACAGCGCCGAGTTTAACTTCGTGGACGGTCCGATACGATTGTGCGCCAGAAACGAGAGCGCAACGCGCTGCGGTGTAGAGGAATGCGGCGGCCGTCGCCCCGATCGACGGACCGCACCTACGCCGACAGCCGTCCTGGGACACATCCAGCATACCCCAGGACGGCACTGGACGGCTTCGGCACTTTCGGGTTGGGCTAGCGGTCCCGTTGCGTGCTGCGCTGTGATCGCCAGGTCGGCCGCCCCAGTGGGTTCCTCTATCAGTCACCACCTCGATTGCCCCGTCGTCGATCCGCGCTTGCTGAGGTGCGTATCTGCGCAGCCACTCCTCGGTATCAGCGACCGGCGCTGGCATGCGAACGACGCAGGTTAGCGGCCGATCCGGGTCGTTGCCGATGACCGGCCGATCCCTTTGCCCGAGGTGTTGCTTGCCGAGCCAGATCAACATGGTGACGCTGCCAGCCTCGGCCGCTCGTCATTGAAGCCGGTGCAGCGTTAGGCAGCATTGCGCGCGGGCATGCTCGATCGCGTCCTTGAGGTCTGGGTCTTCCTTGAGGTGATTGTAACCTGGAAACCTGGGAGGACGGGGTGGAACCCAAACTATCGCCTCAGAGCAGGCTAGCCGCGATGTTTACCGTGAGCGCTATGATGATAGTGTTGAACAAAAAACCAATCAAACCGTGCACGGTCGCCAATCTGCGAAGTTTTCGCGAGGTAATCTGCACATCAGATACCTGGAATGTCATTCCTACCACGAGGGAGAAGTAAACGAAGTCCCAATAGTCAGGGGTCTCCTCGCTGGGAAAAACAAGCCCTCCGTCAATCTTTGCCGCTCCGCGCGACGTGGTATAATACTCATGCGCGTAGCGGATGGCGAAGATCAGATGCGTCGTCAGCCAAGAGATCAGCAGCGTTGCCGCGACCAAGCCTACACGTAAGCTTCGGGCGAAAGTATGTATGTCCTTTGCCTCTGCCAACACGCTGGTAAGGGCGACGAAGCTAATGGCCACGCCAGCGAGCGTCACCCAAAACATCGTCCATTCTCCGTCCTGCTGCTGAAGTGCGTTCTCTTCCATACTGGCGTCGTCGCCCTCCCGAGAGAACAGCACTGCAGCCAATACAAGCAACACCGAAGCACCCAAATCCCAGGCGATGACCGCCCGGGTGGTAAAACCCAGCCCCTCTGGCAGGAGCAGGTAGGCCAGCACACCCGCAACTATGCTTATGGCAGTCCGGGAATGACCGGCCGCAACGCGGACAGGCCAGGGCCTAGCAAAAGCCACGTCAGAGTCTCAGGTCGATAGCGAGCTGCATCGCCGCACTCCCCGCACCGACGTCATCCCCTACATGACGCCCGCAATCGCGCAGCTGCAAAAGGATTCAGGGTTTCGACAGAGCAACCTAGAGAACGAAACACATCGCCACGCCTGACGACCGAGGGACCAAGGGACTGCCTACACCGCAACCTACACCTTGAGGCCACGATACCGATGCCGCTCACCGCCGCGAACCTCTGGCTGGAACCCGTCCGTTCCCTGTGGCACCCTCTGTCCAAGCCGAACCGCCGGCGCGGTCAGCGGCCCGCCTCGCGGCGAGTGCCCAGGCGATTGGAGTTTGTTGTCCTTGAGGATCGAATCTCGCCTGCAGTGCAGCCGCTCGGTGCAACCGGTCTGCAGATCTTCGCGACTACGATCCTACCAACGGGAACCAATACCTACAGCGCATCCGGTAACCCTGGCACGGTTCAACTCCAGACCACCTCGGTGCGCGCCCTGCTGAGCCTACCGGGGGACGCCACGATTAACCTCAGCGATGTCAACTACACGAACGACCCCACCTTCACCGCCAGCGGGACCAGCGGGACCATCAACGCGATCATCGGCGGCCAGAACTATCCCATTTTCGCCATCCCGCAGTCTGGCCAGACCTTCGACGCGCAGGCCCTGGTGAACCCCAAGTTCTTCGCTGCTGCCCCCAACGGCCAGGCATTTGCCGCGTTCGGGGCAAGCTTTGCCTTGGACCATATCCACATCGACGCGGGGGCTTCGCCCGACATTCAGCTGCAAGGCAACGTCGATCTGCTCAACGTGGCCGGCCTGCAAATTGGGGTCACCGGCAGCAACTACGTGCAGTTCGATTCGTCGGGCAACCTCACGCTCACCGGCGTCAGCGCGACCCTGAACGGCAGTGCCACGATCGCCGGCGCGACCTTCAGCGCGAAAAACTTGACCGTCTCCTACACGCCGAACCCCACATCCGGCGGGCCGAACGAGTTTCAAATCATCGGGACCACGTCCGTCACGGTCGCGAACGTCGGCACCATCAACGTCGATTGGGGTAACGTCGCCACCCAGACCGCGGGCCTGGTCTACCAGGACGGCAGCCTGAAGAGCATCAATATGATCGTGACCGGCAACGTCACGGTTGACAGTGTGACGTTCAGCGGCGGCCTGGGCATCGCTTACAACGCGAACGATACCAAGCTGCCGACGCCGGGGCCTGACTTCGCCATGACCGGCACCGCGACCTTGTCGGACACCAGCGGCGACAGCATCAAAGTGAACCTGGGCGGCCCTACGTTTGACGGCAGCGGGACCACGCAGGGCCTCGTCATCGTCAACGGCGCCCTGGCGAGCCTGAACATGGCCGTCACCGGCCAGTTCACTAAAGGCAACGTCACCTTTCAGACCAAGAGCCTGACCATCGCCTACACGCCCGCCTCGTCCACCTTCACCATGAAGGGCGCCGCCAGCTTTACCTATGGTGCCGCCGGCACGACCCAGCAGGCGGTCAGCGTCCAGTTCGGTGGATTCGGCGCCGACGGGACGCCCACCCAAGGGCTGACCATCGTCCACGGCGTGCTGACGCAGCTGGAGGTCGCCCTCACGGGGAACATGAGCCTCTTCGGCCTGACCATCGCCCCCAAAGCCTTGACGTTCGTGTACGCTGCCGGTCCCCCGGAGCTCTTCGAGATGTACGGCAGCCTCTCCTTCTCCACCAACGACGCCAGCTTCGAAGGGGTCACGGCCACGCTCGGCACGAAGCAGACGCCCGGCCTGGTGATATCGAACGGCACCCTGCAATCGTTCAACATCGGCATCGACGGGGGGTTCAAGCTGGGCCAATTCACCGTCCAGGCGCAGGGCTTGACCGTCGCCTACGGCTCGACCACCAGCATCGTGGGAATCAGCGGCATGGTCAGTACCACGTTCGGCCAGTCAAACGTCACGATCAACTTGCCGAGCCCGGGCGTCACGATCAACACCAGCACCGGGGATGTCATCCTCAACAGCCTGGCCCTCTCCGTCACCGATTTTCCCGTCGGGCCCATCACCGTCCAGTCGCTGCTCATCTCTTACGACAACCAGGGTAACGTGTCCGGCGATGCGGACATCAAGTTCCCCGGCGGCTCGGAATTCGCCATGGCGGTCGGCTTCCAGGGCGGCCAGCTGAACATCATCTCCCTTGCCACGGTCTTTGCGACGCCCATTGCCCTCGGCGATACCGGGGCCTTCCTTGATTCGGTCGGCGGCACCATCACCAACCTGGCTTCGGGCAGTCCGATCTTCACCATCGGCTGCGTGATCACCTATGGGCCGACGGTTGGCGGGCAGCCCCTCATCGTGGGCGCGGGAGCACTAGCCGTTTCCTCCACGGAGCTGGATATTGGCGGAGCCGTCTGGGTGGTCCCCGGTTCCACCACGCTCCAAGACGCGGATAAAGCGATCACCGATTACGGTCATCAGGCCATCCTGTCCACGATAACCGGGATCCGCTGCCGGACCTGACCAAGACGATCACCCAGGTCGATCCGCAGGGCGGCGAGGCCGTCGGCACGGTGTCCGTGGACCTCAACTGGGACACCGGGGTCTACAGCATGCAGGTCCACCTTGGCGCCGTCTTTTTCAACAATTCGCCCGTCTTCACGGTCGATGGCTCGCTCCAGTTCAACAGCCAGGGCGACATCCTGCTGACCGCGACGGCCGCGGTGCACGTGCCCTCCGACGTGCCGATCATCGGCGGCGACTCGCTCAGCATGAGTTTTGCGTTCTATGAGCATAGCGGTTCCGGCTACTTCGCGGCGTGGATCGGCTTTGACATACCCTTCTTTGGCGAGCAGGACATCGGCTTCAAATATGACCTGGGCGGAGATTTTTCGCTACTCGGCACGAGCGGCGTCCAGGAGATCCAAGCACAGAAGTTTACCCCGACCCCCACATCCGAATCCGAGCGTAGCAAATCAGTTGAACGCCCGATTTTTCGAACACGAACGGTACCCGGATGGCCGTCTTCAGGCTTGTGCACGAGTCTCCACAGGCATCGCCAATGTCCCGGCCAACACCGCCTCCGGCATCATCGCCGCAGTTTACCACGTCGGGCCCAATCCCTTAGAAGGACCAGAGCGGGGCCACCCACCCCATCTCGCAGTTCATCGTCCAAGATCCTTTCCGGCGCCAAGCGCTCTCGTATTTGCGTGGGCCTTTGACGGCTCCCAGGGCCCCCCGGTCGGACAAAAGTTCTCGAATTGCTCAACGGCTACGAATTCACGATAACCGTGACGGAGTGAACAGAGACTACTTTCGCGGTCAATATCGCCCCGGCGGGCGGTCAGACGACGCTGCCCGCCGGCAACTGGTCTTTGATCCCGGTGCTTCCCGACGGAGGAGAGGTTACCTCGAGCCCGACCCCCTCCTACGTCATTGTCCAGCCGACCGTGCAACAACCGGCCTGACCCCGGTGCGACCGGCGGCATGACGTTTCTGTCGATGGAAGCGTTGCCGGCGCCTCGCCAGCAGTGGCACCGTGAGCACCTACGCCGTGCCGCTGAGCGGGCCTGTTATCAAGGCTTCAACGATGGCAGTGGTTGGACGGCGAACAATAACCATTCTTCAAGGGTGGCCCTTACCGGCCCTGGGTATCGCTGTACCCACAAGCGGGCAGCGCCTGGTACAACACACCCGTGTCTACGGGCAGTTTCGTTGCCAGCTTTACCTACGTGCACTCGGCAGACAGCGACGGTATCACGTTCGCGTTCCAGACCGGCGGCACTCATGCGCTGCTTCTCCGCGCCGGCCTCGGCTATTCCGGTATCTCGGACTCCGGTCCGAGCGTCGCTTACGAGCTGGACGTGAACCCGGAGCATCCTGGCCAGCAATTTTGTGACGGACGGCACGACCGGGAGGTACAACTCGACCAGCCCGGTGAACGTGTCCAGCGGCGATCTGCTCGAGATCGAATTGGATTACAATGCAGACGCGATGACCTCACCGAGTACATCACCGACGCAGAGACGGGCCAGACTTACACTCACGTCTACACGGGTATCAACATCAAGCAGGCCCTGGGGGAACAGCACGGCCTACATCGGCTTCACGGGCGCCGGGCCGGCAGCAGGCCTACGATATCATCAGGGATTTCCAGTTCACCCCACGACCGCAAGGGGGTCCTGGTCGCCCCGCCCACCGCTCGCTCACCGATCTATGCCCCCGTCCCTGGCATCGCGAACTTCGCAACTCGATTCCCGTGAACCTGGACGGCCTGGCACCCGGCGACTATGCCATTTATGCGACGGTCGACGATGGAACCAACGGAACCAACCCGGTTTCGTTTAGCGATTTCGCGGGGAGGACGGTGGCGGCCCCGGGGCCGATGATCCAGGGCACCGTGACGGCTACCGCCATCACCAGAGCGGCCCCCAACTCGTCCCGGTTCCGGGCGCCCAGGTCACGATCCAACTGAGCGGGACAGTCGACAGTTCCGTCGTCGCCACGACCGACGCCAAGGGCTATTACTTCTTCCCCGGCGTCACCGTCGACGGCTCAGGCGGCCGCTTCGACCTCAACGGCACCGGCTACGATGCCAGGGCCACTCTGACCTTACCGGCCGGCTACACGCTCTCGTCGGGGAGCCTCGCAGAAGCGCGCGCGGTAACCTTCGCAGGGGAGACAACCTTCAGCTGGAACAACCTGGCCCTGGACGCGGCGATCACCGGCAAGGTCACCGACACCGCCAGCCTGCCGGGCCCACTGGATGGCGTCACGGTCTTCGATAACCTGGAGGGTGACGGCATTTCCATCCCGGTGATCCCATCGGCCAGACCGACGATGCCGGCACCTACATCTTCACCAATCTCGATCCGGGCATGACCCATCACATCATCGTCGTGCCGCCCGCCGGGTATACCACCACCGTCACGCAGCAGGACATCTTCATCCAGAACGAGGAGGACCTGATTACCGCGAACGATTTCGTCCTGACGCGCCAGGGCGGACCGCCGCCGACTTCGACCATCACCTATCCCGGCACGGTGATCCACAGCATCTATAACTGGGTTGGCAGCATCAGCGGCACGGCAACCGCAGAGCTCGGCAGCGGCGACCTCGCCCGCGTTCTGGTCACCGTCCAGGACCAGACGACCGGCCTGTACTGGGACGGCAACTCCTTCCTCTCCAGCACGCCCATTCGGCTGGTCGCGAGCGGCAGCAGCGCCTGGTTCCTGCCGCTGCCCGCCGCCGCGCTGGTGGCCGGCCACGTCTATGAGGTGCAAAGCGTGGCCGAGCACCAGGGCGACGTTCAGCAGGACAGCCCCACGACCCAGGACTTCACCATCCTGACGCCGGTCACGTTCAATTCCCTGGCGCTTCCGCCGGGTGTCATGAACGGTCCCTATAGTCAAACGTTGACGGCTGGCGGTGGTTCGGGCACCGGTTACTCCTTCACAACCAGCAGCAACCTCGACGGGCTTACCCTCTCCACCGGCGGCCGGTTGAGCGGCACGCCGACCGCCGCCGGCTCCTTCCCGATCACCGTTTTCGTAGCCGACAGCTTCGGCGACACCGACAGCCAAACCTACATCCTGAACGTGGCCCTTGCCACCCCCCCCGTCCTCCAGTTCGCGGCCGCGAGCACGACCGTCGACGAGTCCTCCGGCACCGCGCAGATCACGATCGCGCGGCGGCACTGCGCAGGGGCGCGGTCACCGTCCACGTGGCGACCACCGGCGGCTCGGCGACCGCTGGGTCAATTACCGCCCGATCGACCAGGACGTGACCTTCGCCGACGGCCAGACCAGCCAGGTCGTCACGGTGCCGATCCTCGACGACCAGCAGGTCACGCCCGACCTCGCCGTCGGCCTGGCGCCCACGCCCCGGGGCGGGGCGACCCTCGGGAGTCCCGCGACCGCCAACCTGGTCATCCACAACACCGATTCGACCCCGCGCCCACACCCACCCCACCCCGACCCCCACGCCCCGTGGTCGTGGGGACGGTAGTCTCGCTCCAGACGACCAAGATCGGCCGACGCAAGACGGCCGTGCTGACCATCGAGTTCAGCGGCGCCCTGGATGCCGCATCGGCCCAGAACCTGGCAGCCTATCGGCTGGTCACGGCGGGCCGCGACAAGAAGTTCGGCACGAAGGACGACAAGGTCATCCGGCTGGCCTCGGCCTCGTATAACGCCATTCACATGCCGTCAGCTCACGCCCCGTACCGCCCTGCCGAAGGGTCAAATGCTCCAGCTCCGGGCCTTCTGATCCGTCCTGCGCAACTCCATGGGCCGGCCCATTGACGGCAACCGCGACAGCCAGCCCGGGGGCCACCTCGTACGACCCTGGGCAAGGGGCGACCTGCGAACCGACAGCGCATCGCTAACCATTTTCCGACTGTGCATCGCCAACTCAATGTCACCCCGGACCGACAGCGCATCGCTCGACGCTGAGACAGGACGCATCCGCCCCCGAGAGCATCTGAAATGGTGTCCGCCCCTCGCGAGTGTAGACTACCTCCGCGGGCAACCGCCAGCGGCCGCACCGCGGAGGACACCATGCACGACGAACTCACGGCGCGTCATCGCGCCATCAGCCTCCGCCTCGCCGGCCGGACCGTCAAGCACATCTGCTCGCCGTCGGCCGCTCCGAGGCCTGGTTCCACAAGTGGTGGGGCCGCTACCTGCAGGCCGGCCCCGAGGGCCTCTACGACCTGACCCGGGCCACCACCATGTCGCCCAGCGCATCCCGCCCGAGTTGGAGAGGGCCATCCTCTCCGTCCGTCGCCGGCTCCAGGCCCATGCCGTGCCGGCTACCCGTTACTAGCTGTCCGGGTGAAGTTCTCAATTACCCACAATTCGGCCGCTCAGTTCAAAGCCGAGGTGGATTTCCATGAGCCGGGTCAGCCCGCGCCAGAAGACCATGTTCCCCGGCGGCGGGTCCTTCACCCGCGTCAGACGGCCCACCCAGCCCGGCGATCGCAAGGAGGTAGTTGGACACCGTCGGCTGGCGGGCTCGCCCCCGGCCAGGCGATCCAGGATCTCGACCTCCGCCCTCGTCAGGGCGACCTCCGACGGGTCCTCGGCCGTCGCCCGGCTCGTCATCGTCAGCCAGGAGACCCGCCAGGCGATCATGCAGAGCACGGCCAGCAGGTTCGTCAGCCGCTCCGCCGTTCGGGGCTGGGACCACTCGGCCCGGCAGCCCGACTTCACGCCCTTGTGATAGGTCTCGCCCCTGAACCGCCCGCTACCAGCCGAGTTTCCCGGCCGCGGCATTCGAGGTCATCCACCGGCAAATCCGTCATCAGTCTCCACCGGATCGGCTACCGGCCGGCGGGAGCCCCTCGCCCTTCGGCGTGGATGGACGTCAGCGCCAGGGACGGGTATCTCCGCTCCTTGCCGATCGGCGGGTGCACCGTCAGCCGGCGGAAGCGGACGTCGAGGTCGGCCGTCGAGGCCCGCCGGCGGTCGTCGCGGACCTCGACCT
>CAVRDF010000003.1:0-837972 GCA_963719805.1 uncultured Alphaproteobacteria bacterium | reverse complement strand
CCGCTCCATCGCCAGGCAGAGATTTACGCCCGCGAAGACATCGACCTCAGTCGTTCGACGCTGGCCGATATGGTCGGCCAGGTTGCGGGACTGGTGCGGCCACTGATCGATGCGTTGTCCCGCTACGTCATGACAGGTGAGCGGGTGCACGGCGACGATACCGAGGTGCCGGTGCTGGAACCGGGTCTTGGTCGCACACGCAAAGCCCGATTGTGGACCTATCTATGGACGGTCCCCGCTCCGCAAGGACTTTCGTGTTGATCCGGCGAGTTGTCGGTGCAGCTATCTATCCGGCCTCTTTGGCCTTGTGGCCTCGGGCCTCGATGAGATCCGCGAGGCGGCGCTCAAGTACGTGTGGCGGGCTCTTGCTGCCCGATAGGTCCAACGAGCTTAGCCGTCCCCGGTCCGACCGGTTGCCATCTCAATGCGATTGCCCTCGCAGACGACCCGAGTTCCGGGAGCTACGCCGGGACCCGGTATTCTTTACCCGATGCCATGATCGCCCATGCGATGCGTGCCACCTTATTGGCCAGAGCAACGGTTGCCACATTGAACGGCCGCCTGGTCAGCAACCCTGCAATCCACGAGTTCGGCACTTGATGAGATCGCACGCGATGCACCGCGGCCCGAGCACCGTGGATCAGCAGCTTTCGGATGTAAGCGTCGCCGCGTTTGCTGATCCCGCCCAGCCGCTCGCGGCCACCTGTGGAGTGTTGTTTGGGTACCAACCCCAACCAAGCAGCAAAATGTCGTCCGGAGCGAAACTGGCTGGGATCGCCGACCGTTGCTGCCAAGGCTGTTGCGGTAAAGGGACCTATGCCGGGCACCGTCAATAGTCTCCGGCAGACATCGTGCTCTCTGGCGAGCGTCAAAATGGCACGGGCAGAATCACCAATCCTGGCCTCGGTATCCCTTATTTGATCGACCAACATCGAAAGAGCACCACGCGCGCAGTCGGGAATTCTCTCGTCGTCGGCAACCAGTTCCATGAGCTCGCGTGCCTGCGCGATGCCCTTTGGGGCTACGATGCCAAATTCAGCAAGATGGCCCCGAAGAGCATTGACCGCACCGGTGCGCTGCCTTGTCAGCAAATCTCGCGCACGGTGCAACATCAAGGCGCCCTGCTGCTCCGTGCTCTTGACCGGCACGAAGCGCATGCCCGGTCGCTGGACTGCTTCCCAACAAGCTTCCGCATCCGCCGCGTCGTGCTTGTTTGTCTTGAGGTATGCGCGCACATAACGTGCCGGCATAAGATGTGGTTGGTGACCGAGCAATGCCAGCTCCCTCGCCCAATGGTGGGCGCTGCCACACGCTTCCAACCCAATGATGCAAGGCTCCAAGCGACGGAAGAAGTTGAGAACCTTTCCGCGGGCAAGCTTCTTCCTGACAATCACGCCATCGTGGTCGACGCCATGCACTTGAAACCAGCTCTTCGAGGTGTCGAGCCCGTAGATCGACATGGACATGAGACGTGCCTCCTCCTTCTTGCTGAAGTGACGGAGCCTATCAGTAACGGGGACCGTCCATCTCAGTACGTCCGCGATGGAAGTCCATACGGCTGCGCTGACCCGCCGGCGATCCTCTACCGCTACTCGCCGGATCGGAAGGGAGTGCATCCACAGGAACATCTGCGCGGCTTCAAGGGTATTCTGCAGGCCGATGGCTATGGCGGATTTACCGAGATCTATCGGGGCGGTGAGGTCGTCGAGGCCGCCTGCATGGCGCATGCACGGCGCAAGTTCTGGGATGCCCATGAGAAGACCAAGTCTGCGTTGAGCCGCGAGGCACTGGAGCGGATCGCCGCCTTTTACAAGATCGAGGAGATCATTCGAGGGCAAGCACCCGAGCAGCGCCTGCGGGTGCGCACGCAACACCTCGCACCGCTGATGGCGGACATGCATGCATGGCTTGAGGCGAGCCTCACGCGCATCTCCGGCCGCAGTGATATGGCGAAGGCGATCCGCTACAGCCTGAAGCGCTGGAACGCACTGACGCTCGTCTTGCGTGATGGACGCGCCTGCATCGACAATTCAGCCGCAGAACGCGCCATGCGTCCGATTGCCCTCGGCCGGCGCAACTGGACCTTCGCTGGTTCGGATGCAGGCGGGCTGCGCGCAGCGGCGATCTACAGCCTGATCGAAACTGCCAAGGCGAACGGCCTCGATCCTGAGGCTTATCTGCGGCATTTGATTGAGCAGATCGCCGATCATCCCGTCAACCGCATCGCTGAGCTTCTGCCCTGGAACCTCGAGGGCATCCGCCTCAGACTCGATCAAAGGCTCGCCGCATAGCATCGCGATGCCGTGGGCGGACGCTTACGTTTCATCCATGCCCGCCTACAGTGCTGTCTGTGCGGGCCAAAAGGCCAAAACGCGTGGAGCACGTTTCAGGCGTCGCTTAGACACAAGTGGCGGGTGACGGCCCGCCGGCCGCGTCTCTCTCTGCAATGCCTTGCAGCGGCATTTCAACTTCCGAGCCCGGCTAGGGCACCCAGGCTTATTGAGATCCGCTGCCAACGCACCAGCCCGACACAACGGCCAGGAAGGGCCTCTGTTGTCGGCAAAATTTACACATTGCTACGCCGGGCCCGAAACATCCGCACCCGCAAATAAGAACCGCGCCTCATCTAGCGACGCGGCGCGGTTCCCAGACGAAGGTCAATGAAGCGTTTCAGTCTCACACGACTGGACTACTTCTGCTTGCGGCGCAGCATACCGAGACCTAGCAGGCCCACGCCGAGAACTGCCAGGGTGGTGGGCTCCGGCGTCGCGACGACCGACAGATCAAGATTGCCACCGCCACCGACGATGTTAAGACACTGAAGAGCGGTGTTGAAATCGCAGGAGCTGAGCGTCGATACGCCTGCGGTATTCGTGAATGCGGCTTCAAGATCGAGCACGATCGAAGGCGGCGGTGAGACGAAGAAGCCTTGCTCACCAGGCGCAATGTTGAACGACGTCCTTGCCTGCGCGGACGGAATGAAGACATTCGGCGTGCCACCGGTATTGGTCAGAGTTACGAAGTCGCTCAGGGTGCCGCCGCCGCTGCCGCTAGCAAGCGCGAACTGACCGGCGTTGCCGCTGACCGCCACATTGCCGTCGGTGACGGTAAAGGCTAGGGGTGGCGAACCATTGGGGACGGCAAACAGCGTATAGGAAATCGAAGTGATCGGCCCGCTCGTCGTATGACCTGGAGTCGGGATTGGACCGCCCTGATTACCAGAGGCGGTGTACATCACGTAAAGGCTGTAGGTGGAGTTCAGGCCAGTTGCAGTCGCGCCCGAACCCCCGAGTTGGAACGAGGAAACTTTCAGAGCACCGACCTCAGTGAAGTCCCCGTTGACGGGATTGATGGTCGCAGAAGCGAAATCTGCCACCGTGATGTTGTCGGCAGTAACGTCCCCGCCGACTAGCGGTGGGCTAGCGCCGCTCGGGCTCCAGGTGAAGATCGTGGGGGCGGCAGAGGCAGCCGTACTAACTCCGACTGCAAGACCAGCGGCCATCATCAGGGGGAAGAGTTTCACTGTAATTCTCCGCTTAAGCATTCGACTGGGTTCGACAGGCTATCTAATGCAATCGCTATGCCGCAGTAGAAAAGCCTTAGATGATAACAACCTACGGGCGAGCGTTACCCTGGGCCTAACGCAACTGTAAAATTTACCGAACTCGTTGGGGCTTCACAAAGACCAATCGATCTTCGTCCGCAGTTTGCGCGCCAGGGGTCGCCCAGCTCTCTCATAGGCTGCTCACTGATCAGCCAGGGGCCGCCATCCCTCAAAGTTGGGCTGTCCCTTCGGTTGCCTTTGCATCGCACACGTCGGCGTGCCGAACACGATGACTCCTCGTATATCCAGTCGTTGGGCTGGTTCCCCTGAACTGGTGTTCGATGCTGCTTGCCATAGTGCAGGCTGCGAGCTGCCAGAAGCGATCGTCAGTCATCGGCGCTGACGCCGCCGCAACGCCGGCTGCGGGAGCTGCAGCACCGAACTCAATGGTCTGACTATCAGCCGCAGCCAAGCCATCGAAATAACAAGCACGTCTAGCGCCATGGCGACCAACAGAATCCTTCAGCACACGATATTCCCACTGCATCGCCGAGTAGGCCAGGAACAGATGCGAGTGCACTCCCAAAATACGCCAAAGACGATGCCAACGTTCGGTATGATTGCCTCGGCGCAATGGAATGACTCCGGCCAGCATCAATCCGGCGCATCGAGGCAGCGAATGTCTCGGCCTCAGCTTGTGAAGCGAAATCGGCAACCACTCTATTTTCGCCGTCGCTCACGGCAGAAACCTGAAAGCCCAATGGACCAGCGGGTAACTTCACCGGACGGCCCTGCCTCTTTAAACGCGCTGCGCGTTAGTTACTCGGCAGCTAGCGCAGGGGCTGGTGTAGGGTCGGGGCCAGACGGTGAGACCATCGGGAAGACGTTCGGCGTCCCCGTAGAGGGGATGCGGGTCCGTGCAAAATGTCCGACCCACCTCACCACGCCAACTCACGACGAACGGTAAGCACAAGCCCTCAACACCGAGAACCCTCCGCCGCTGTCGGTGTTACAGTATGTTACCGTCACGTCTCGGACCCCCGTGCATGTCACTCTCCGCAAGCGTGTGATTTGCGTCTTATGCTGCAACCATTGAGGGTGCCTCGCGGTTATCTTTCGCGCAGGATCTCGATTGCGAAATCGCCTGCTGGAGGCGCACACGGCTTTAGATGACTACAGTTTTCCGTCGAGGTTCAATCCCCGAGCGCCTTCCGACAGACGGCGAGAAGCTGCTGAGCCTGGCGCTGGATGCACAACTCGTCGGGTATGAAGACGTAGCACAAATCCTGACTCTGTTGGCCGAGGCGTTGAATCGGGGAAACAGGCGCGATATCGCAAGGATCATTCTCACGCGCGCGCAAATGCCAGGGGTGGGTTTTGACACCTTGCTGGATAATCTGGATCTGTCCGGATTAGCGAGCAGGAGATAACCAACGCCCGCTCTACCCCATCAGCTCGCATCATGATCGGGCTGTGCCGGTGAGCCGGCCTTCCAAAGGCCTTTTGCATCGCCTGGATAGGACTTGGGTCCCGAAGCATCGGTGTATCCACAGGCAGATTTTGCATTCTGCTAAGTGCTTGGCGCGTGGCTGATCGGAAATCATGCAGACGACATTGAGCCCCGCGCGCAGGTGCGTTACCCAATGTTTAGATTTGCGAGGCTTTGGGGAAAGGCACTCAGCAGATCGCTGGGGGCTTGGGTCAGGGGAAACACCATGGATCTAATCGGTTCGCACCATGAGTTGGGGCAAGGCATCTCCGTTGTTCTAGCGGATACTCCAGCGCTCAAATCGGAAAGCTATGGTCTTCGTCATCAGGTCTATTGTGTTGAAAGGGACTTTGAGCCCGGGGACAACGGCATCGAAAAAGACGCGGCTGATGACCGATCTTCCCACGCATTAGTGGTCCATAGGGCTACTCAAACAACTGTCGGCTCAGTCAGGGTCGTCGCCCCGTCCAATTGTCCGAGTGCATATCCAATGGCCAATGCGTGTAAACCAGATTTGCTCCGCCAACTGCCGCTCCGCACTACCGGGGAAGTTTCGCGCTTCGCCATCTCCAAGGCCCGCCGAATGGACTGCCGTGATACGGCGATGGTGCGGCTGGGACTTATCCAAGGGATAGTTCGCCTCAGTCATGAGATGGGCCTGACTTATTGGTGTGCAATCATGGAGCCAGCGCTGCTTCGTTTACTCCGGATGAATGCAATCCATTTTGCGCCGCTGGGCCCGACCGTCGAGTATCACGGCACGCGGCAACCCGCTTTCGGTCATATTCAAACGGTTTTGGATCGAATTCGGCGTGAGCAGTGGTATGTCTGGAATTACATTACAGTCGGCGGCTCGCTCTGTTGTCAGCAGTCCCGAGAGTGCTTAGTAGCATAGGGACGCTCAGGGCGTGGTCGTCCTAACAACCTCGCTATACCGCCCATAGTCCGGCAACACCGCAGCAATAGGTCCTGCAATCTACCGTCTCGGGTCGTGCTAGCTTTTCAAAAGACAAGCAGCGCCGAGTATGAACCCATCCCACTACAGCCTCTCCAGCCGTTCCCGGCACTTTGGACAAGTGACCTCCGCCGCCGGTGGTTCCGCCCATCCAGAGCCACCGCCAGGTTCAACTGAACACAGCGCCATGCGGCAATAGGGACTAACCGCGTGATAGACCGGGCGGGTGCCAGGGGGTCTTCGCCCAAGCCTCCGGAGCGCTACGAAGGTGCGGTCCTGTCGTTCGATAATGTGCATTTACCACCGGGCCATTCTGGTGGAACCGCGTCAATCGGCGGCCGCCCCTCAGTCCCGACGGGAGGTGCGGCCGGTGCTTTTTGACGGAACTACCCGATACGTTCTTGGTTGATGCCGAGATGAAGATCAACCCGGCGGCACAGGACGGCGAACTGTGCGAGGTGACGGAGATCATGCACCGCAATCCGACAAAACTAATGGCACTGCGGCTCCAGCGACAGTTAGCAATGTCGTGGAGATCTTTGGCAAGTGATGGACGCCTCGGGAAGCGAAGGCCAGTGCTTGCAGCTAGGACTGAGCATAGGACAAGCGATCGGGTCCCAGGAACGGGTCTTTAAGAAGCGACGATGTCTTAGCCCACGCCGACAGCCAAGGTCTATTACACGACCGAGGACAACCCCTGCCTACATGGCCACACACGGCGGCGGCTTGTGCAGCGAAGGACTCCCAACTGACCTCCTTCATGACTACCGCCCCCGCCGTAGACTCTGCGACGGGACGCCGGCGTCGCTCAGGTGATCGCGTGTGCCAGGATTGTCGAGTAATCGATCTGACCGACACCGTGAAGCCTCAAAGCCTCAGCTCCACCACCATCGGCACGCGAGTCCACGCTCACTCTGATAATCGCGTCACCGCCGCTGGTGCTACTGACATGCAGATAAGATCCCAGGTGGGACGCAACGCCGTCCCACTTTGTCGCTTTGAGTGCCGCGGTAAAGTCGAGCTTGTCGCCGTTAGTGAGTACGCGGCCAAATACATTATCCATCCCTTTCCAGGGCGTTGGCACAATGATCGCATTGCCGCTTCCGGAATCGGTGATGCTGTTCGTAGCGTCGCCCCCGTTCACCACGTTGCCCGTGCCCGCAATAGCAATCGTGTCATTGGATGCACCGGTGGTGATGCTGTTATAGCCCTGCAGCGCTTGCACCTTTTCGATGCCGCCGGTGAGGATCGCGGCATTATGCGTCCCGCCGATGAACACCATGTGGTTGCCTGCAGTTGCAAGAATGGTGACGTTGCTATCATTCACCACAGCACTCGCCTGCGTCGCTGAAATAGTGACTGTGCCGTTGCCGTTGCCGCCCCCGTTGCCATTGCCACCCCCGTTGCGATTGCCGTTGCCGCTCTGGATTGGCGACGTATCCAGTGTTGGCCGGGTGCCGAGGAAGGTGGTGCCGCTTGCCGTGAGGCTGCCGTTTGCGAGCTGCGTGCTCGTGAGCCCCCAGAGCGAGTTGTTCTTGAACGACAGAGCGTTGGGCGCTCTATTGAGGACCACAATTCCTCCCGGTTCATCGTTCACGATCTCGTTCTGACTGATCGTCACCGCGGTGCCGGAATGAAGCTTTCCTTCTTCGCCGTACGCGATAATGAACCCGTTATCGCTATTCGGTCCCTGTTCAATCACGTTATTTTGGATAGTGGCGTTGCCGCCGTTCGGCAGGTCAATGCTGTAGCTGGCCGTGCTGTTGTTGTCGAAGATCCGAGAGTTCGTGATGATAGTGTTTTCAGCACGGCTTTTGATCTCGTGGCCGACTTTGGCGTCATGTATATAACTGTTGTTGATACTGAGCATACCGACGTCACCGACATAAATGTTGTGGGTACGCCCGTCCCCCGTTCCATTGAAGGCGAACTCGGAATTGTTGATCGCGATTGAACCGGTCGGCGCATTGGCAGTTAACAGACCGTCCTGGTTATTGTGGATGTAGACATCGTTGAGACTAAGCTTGCCACCCTCATAACGGATGGCAGCTCCGTTTCCATCGGCGACTTTCGCACCACTAATGTCAAATCCATTGATCGTCAGATTGGCGCCACCATTGCCTTCTGTGATGATCGCCTTGCCGTCTGGCGGGCTGACAGTTGCAACTAGCTTTACTGGGCCGCCCACGGCCTGCAGCGTGAGGTCCTTGTCATTGTCAATGATGAAGTCGTTGGTGTAAGTGCCGGTTTTAACATTGATCGTGTCGCCAGACTGCGCCGCGGCCACGGCCGCAGCAATCGTCGTGTATTGCTGGCCTGAGCCAACGGTCAGTGTTGCCATGATGAGTATTTCCCCGATGTTCGGCGGTCGCAGAAGCAGTCCCCGCTGGATCGTCTACCAACCAAACGTTACAACAGCACTTCGTCTCCGGAGCCTGGGAACACGGACCATGGCGGCTTGAGTACAGTGAGAGAGCACGCCTCTCTTTGAGAAGTCCTTATGCTATCAAGCACTCCGGGATTACTGACAGCAGAGCAGCCAGCCTCCCATAGTTCCGTGCACTAACGGCAGCCTAGGTCGTCTGATAAATGCCCAAAGCCTGGCAGGAACGGTCATCGGCTGTGTTTTTTCCGAAAGCCGCTGCAGGCAATGGCCTGATAACGCAAGCGATGATTCTCCGATCTCAATGCTGGCGTATCTGTTAGAACATTAGAGATGTTCCGATCTGCATGAGCGTGCAATCCGATTACATCCATTGGTCTTCCCCTCATCAGCCCCCGTCGATGTGCAAGCGCATGCCCCAAAGCTTTGCAAACCTAAACGGCGGGTAGCACCTTTGCAGGTTTCTCTGTTTGCCTTGCAAGGCTAATGGCGGACGCACGCAGACGCTCAGCATAAGATTGCGCGCTTTGCCCTGTGTATATCGTGAGCGTTCGGGACCAAAGTCCTATCCGACGGAATTTTGGTGCGTTACAAGCGCAGGAGACTCGATCATCCGGGAGCAAGGTGCGGGAGGCGAGCTTATCAAGGTGGCAGATGTTCGCGGTGTCGGACCGAAGATCTTGGCCACGATGCTTCAGGTACTCGATCCTCTGAATTGCTAGCCGGTCCCGCTGTGGTGCAATGACAGAGATACGCGCTCAGATGTAACCGGTGCGGCGACGATATCGGGAAGCAGTCGAGTCTGTTTGGAATGAGCAGGCATAATAGGCCAACGGATGAACTCGGGCAGTTCAATGGATATGGCCTTTGCCTATACGAACGCGAAAGCGTGTCGATAAACGCGACCATCGTGAAGGACGCTAATAGTCTGGACTTTCACCTTCGCGTCCTTCGGCCATTTGAGATGAAGATAGCCTTGCTGGAGCGCTCTCAGTAGTTTGTCGAGCGCGGAATACCGGGTAGTCTGGCTATGCAGCGTGAGCGTTTAAGTATATCCACGTTGGCGCTGGTCTCCCTCAAACCTTGAGAAGGGGACTGGCGCGACGTGGAAACTCAGCCCGGCGCCTGCCACGGATCGCCGGGCTTTTCTTGTTTGCAGTATTTGCCGTCTCACAAAATTAGAATGTCAATCGTCGGCTTTGAGGCGATACCTCTTTAGGCGGAACTCCTGAGATGCGTATCCCAGCCGACGGGCGCCCTTCGACGACCGCTGGACGGAAACGGTCTAGCAGCTAAGGATTCGTGATGCCGAGGCACTGTTTACTGCATTCCGTTCACGGGATTGGCCACTGCGCAACATGCCAGCGCCGGAACTCCACGACGCCCGAGACTACGGTGCAGCGACCTTCCTGAGGGCGGCCCATGGCCGTTGGCTAAAATTATCCGGCATCGCGGATGCTGACCGGCATGCGTCGGCGTGCTTCCCAGCTTGCACCTTGCAGGCCGGTGGGCCGATGCCGAGCAGCCCGCCTGGTCCCACCGAAAGGGACTAAATGGAATAATTACTGGCACCGGATGCCAACATCGTTTTGCTGACGTTCACGGCGCGCACGATCTCCCCGACCGAGCGCGAGCTGGTTCGTCAATGGTTCGCGCTCGCCGGTGATATTGCCGGCGTCTATATAGCCGACCGCTGCGCCGATGATCCGGCGCTGAATCGGCGCATCGTGGTGATCGACAATCCAAACGACCGGCCGAGGTCCATCAGCCGGCTGGTCTCGCAATCTGGGTCAAGACGGCAGTGGATCACGAAGGCCAGATCGAAACATTTGAGACGCTCCGCGCCGCGCTCAACTCAATTCGGCGGGTCCTGGGCGATACCGTGCGTTAGCCCTGTGCTATCCATTATGGCTCGGTGCATTTACCAGTGCTATGATCGCGCACGCTACTTCCCGACTTCGCCGTCCCGGTTCGCTGGGGCGGCTTGTTCATTAGTGCTGCGTACCTTATTACGGCCATATTACATCGGTGCTAAAGAGGAACCGTCGCCGGATCCTCTGCTTTTGGGGGAGCAATGAACGAGTCTGAAGTAACGTATGCAGCGCTTGTAAGTCAGGCTCAGGATATTGGAACAGAGATTCGATATGGGCCGACGACGGTTGGTTGGTTCCAGATCGCGATTGGATTTCAGGAACTCTTGGGGCTGTACCGCTTGTCGCGGAACTTTTGGCAGGAGAGGGATGATTACGAGAGCAGTTGTCCCCTGACGCAGCCGTTCATCGCCCTGGGGATCGCTCAGTGTCGCCAGCGCGCCTTCTATTAATCCGCGCCCCGAGCGAAGGACCATGACGCAGCCGGTGGGCTCTGACGAGGGCTGACGGGACTGGAGCGTCGCTGTGGGAACAGGGCGCGCATCCTAGTCTCAGGCGTCATAGCGGGTAGCGAACCCCGAATGAAAACGTTGGCGCAATTAGTTGGGCATGCGGCAGACACTCCCATAATGGCAAAGCAAGGTTCCTAGGACCCGACGGTCCCAACGTAGCCTTGTCGCTCTCGGCAGCCGGCGACGGCCCGCTGCTATGGCCGACTTGATCTTCGTGCGACGAGCAGAAGCCGCAGCCACGGCAATCCGAAAGATGTTGACGCGCCGGGGTTCAATGTGAAATCATCGTTACTACGGTAATATAATACTCTCAATGAACTGTTAATAGATACCTGCCGACCAAGGAAGAGCGCCGCCATCTTTACGCGCTGGTTGTTTAAATCGCGCCTTATGGGGGATCCGTACATGATTATTTCAGATTCAGACCCACCCCTAGCCCGCTGGCTCGCAAGCGCGAGAGAAGCCCGAGCGCTTGCGGTAACGATGACCGAAGACGGCGCACGGTCGATATTGTTTCGGATCGCCGCGGCCTACGAAAGTTTTGCCAGCGTTGCCATCAACCGGGGCTCGGAGGGGTCCATCAGGCTCGCGCAAACAAGGATTGCTAGATCACCCCTGGAGCCTGCTGTCAGTCCCGCATTGGGCGCGCCGTCGCGACCCACAGAACCTCTCCCTCTCGGGAGGAATGCGGCATTCTGAAAACGGACAAGAACCACTTCAATTGTCGTGGAGCAGACGAGGCCATCCGCCCTCTCTGGCGGCGCCCCCCATGTAATCCACCACCAAGCTGCGCGGGGTCCAAGCGGAGGTCGGTGGTTTCTCGTCCATGAACCTGGTTCTGCGAGCGTTTTGCATCAGGTATGACCCCGCTGTTGCGTTAGGCGAGAAGCCGACGGTAATCGATATCGGTGAATTCCTGATGCAGAACCGGGCCCCCCCGGCCCAGGCACGAATGTACGCGGATTTGCAATTAATCCCAATTGCAGGAACTCAGCTTTCAAACAATTGCGGCGGTTTCACGTTTGGTCAATTGAACCGCCAATCCGAAATTCTTGGCTTGCGAAGCATACGAATCGCGGTGAGATTCCGGCCGATCTTCTTCCGCTTAGTTCTGCGTTCGGAATTTGTAGGAGTATTTCGTGTCCAATAGTTCTGCAGTGTCTAAGGACCATCAGCAGCCAGCGACGCTTGACCTCAAATTGAACGATGATGCGCTGGTCACTTTCGGCCAGCCCGTAGGTTCAGATGGACTGTCGTTCCACGACGTCGGCTACATGCCGATCAACGAGATGACCATCGCCGGCAATATCCCAGGGGTGACGCCGCGGCTATCCAACGGAGACTTCAGCGGCGTGTTCGTGCAGTATACCGGCGATGGAGTGCAGCACTTCGCCAACGGGTTTCCGACAACAGCCGACTATACCAATCTGCATTATGAACTGATCGGCTATAAGGGCGATGCTACATTCGGTCCTTCGGCCGACGGCACACCGACGGTCACCGGGCCAATCCACGAGTTCGTGCTTGCGCAAGGAGACCTGATCTCGGGGCAACTCGCGTTCAACTCAAGTGGAGGCGTTGGCGGCGAACTAGACGTGACGATGCAGGTCGGCGGCCATAGGGTGGGCTCGATGGATATCTCGGTGCAGCATTCGGCGGCAGACATTGGCCATACGGCCACGGGGGGGCTCACGCTCAGTAAAGGTGATGTCGTCGGGACATTCGTCTCGTGACGGAACCGAGCACTGGCTATCAGCCCGCCGCTTGGCGTATGCGCGGGTCGCCCCGGTCGCAGAGCCCAATAGACCCACAGCACGACGGCGGCGGGCGACGGCGCGTAACCTGAGGCCCGATCTGGCAGGTTGATGCGAAGCTGAGTGTGATCACGCGGAAATCATTGGCGGCGACGCGACGACGTGCGTCATCATCATCGCGTTGTGCAGATCGAATTCGCATCACTGCCTGACGATCCGCCCGTGCTGCAGGAGGTTGTGCCCGAACTGCAAGCCGAGAATGAGAAACTGTGGCAGCTGATCTTACGTCTGCTGCGCCACTGCTTCGGTCGGCGTTCGGAAAAACTTGACCTGGAACAACTGCACCTCGTCCTGGAGGATGAGGAGCAAAGTGCCACCGAAAGCGCCGCCGCCGAAGACGCAGCAGAACCGACGGACAGACGGCGGCGCACAGAAGTGGCCAACCGCAATCGCGGTGCATTGCCCGCCCACCTGCCGCGCTACGAGGTCATCCTCGACATCGAGAGCAAGCAATGCCCCTGTTGTGGCGGCGCGCTGCACGTGATCGGCGAGGACCGGAGTGAGATGCTCGACCAGGTTCCTCCCCAGTTGCGCGTCAAGGTGGTGTGCCGTCCGCGCTACGCCTGCCGTGCCTGCGAGGGTGCGGTGGTCCGGGCGCCGGCGCCGGAGCGGCCGATCGACGGCGGCATGGCGACCGAAGCATTGGTGGCGCACGGTTAGTGTGGTCGCAATGGGTCAGGCTCAGCACCTCAGTCCTTCGTCGTCCGGGTTTGTTCAGGCGGCTTTTTTCCTTTGGGCATCATGAGGCCGCCGCATCAGAAGTGCGGTCCAGTCGCGGCAGATCGTGTCAACTCGGCCGCCGAGTGCTGACAGCAACATCAGCTTGCTAGCGGCGCTTGGCTCGATCGTCCGTTCCCACCTGTCAGCACCGTGAAGCTCAGCGTGTGACTTAGCTCATAGGCCCGATCGGCTTGGCTGTGCATGGGAATGCAAGCCGCGGGGAGATGATCATGAACAACATCGAGTGTGAACCGGGTGATCCTGTTCCGGTGCCCGGTCCATATGAAGAGCTGGATCTTTTGGGCCAACCGACGGGAAAGATTTTTCAGTTTCAAGCGGATGAATTTCTGCCCAGACAGCCGCGATATCGGACTTGGCGGCTCATCGCGAAATTGCCGATAGCCGCTGAATAAACGTAGCACCTGCGCCGGACCCGCGAGGTTCGGTGCGGCGGATCCTTAATTGGGATCGGGCATTCGCCGGCTAGTATACCCGATTGGAATGGTCGCGATTATAGCGTCAGCGAGCGAGGCGCACTTGAATGCCGTTATTGTGCGACAAACGGGCGCAAGCGCCAGCCAATTCTTAAGAACTTCGGGCACGCATTTTGGCTCCTCAAGCCGATCAAAAGAACGGCGCGCCCGCGGGAGAACGGACGCGCGATAAAAATGCTTTGCATTCAATTACCCCTGCGCACGCGTGCGCCTTTCGCGGTCAAATCCAACCGCTGTAAAGACACGCTACCTTCTCATCCATTGCACGGGCCTTTCAGCGCATCTCCGCCGCATCCGTGCGTTGAGAACCTACCCCATGATCCATCCGGCGGAACGGGGATTTAAGGAGACTGCTATGGCTGAACTTGATCCCTCCCAAACTGGCGGTAGCCTGATTGCGGCCAGCAAGGTCAATGGCACCACCGTCTATAATACCGCTGGCGAGAAACTCGGGAGTGTCTATGACGTGATGATCGACAAGCGCTCCGGAAAGGCAGCGTACGCCATCATGAGCTTTGGCGGATTCCTCAGCATCGGCGATAGCTATCATCCGCTTCCGTGGCAATCGCTGACCTATGACGAGCGCGAAAGGCGGTTATGTGGTCAATATCGATCGCTCGCGCCTAGAAGGCGCACCGTCATACACATCGGCCGATCCTGACCGGTGGAGCGATCCCACCTATGGCCGCGAAGTCAACGACTATTATGGAGTGACCGGTCCGTACTGGCGACCCGCTCAGGTCGGAGCGAGCGGGTCCTCAATCAGATTGCGCTAGGCGGCTTGCGGTGGGAGTCGTTGCCGGCGAGATGGCTGTCACCCCAAGAAGTTGCCTTCCTGGGGTTAATGTATAAGCGGAGGACGGCTTCCGACGTTGGGCGACCGACGCGAAGGAGCACAAGTTGCCCCTGGTTTCTGTATCGCGCCGGGAATTGCAGTCCCGTTGCGGGTTGGAACGGATTCTGACCGAGTGGAGCGGCAGCGGCGAAGACCGAGCCTCGTGCTTCCCTCACGTCGCGACCACCGCCGAGAGTTCGGTGCAGTTGACACTCCCGGCACCGGTTAGTGCCGTGCCCGCCGCGGGACGCGTGAGCGCCGCGCGCCATTCCGCGATTGCCGCACCCTCTATTGACCACAGTAGTCCCAATAACCTTGGTTGTGGGTTGGGCTCGACCAATACCAACATAAGGCTGGTGACGGCGGGGGTGGCGGTGTTGTGGCAGCGATCATCGTGCCGAGTGTCACCCCCGCGACGACAGCACCGTAATAGGGCGCCGAGACCCACGGCCTGTAGACGGCGCCCCCATAAACCGGCCCGCCGTACACAGGTCGGCCATAAGCGGGCGCGCGATACGCGGTTCCGCCATTCGGACCGACAGCGGCGCCGCCGCCGTATGGCCCCCGCACTGCCGCCGCGCCATTGGGACCTTGCGCGTAGCCGGCACCCCGAGGGCCGCGCGCGGCGGTGCCACCATTAGGACCTTCCGCGTAGCCCGCGCCTCTGGGACCAGTCGTAGCGGTGCCGCCGCGCGGGCCGCTCACGGTCCCCCAGCCGAATGCCTGCAATGGAGCGGCAACGCCAACCGAAACAGCAAGCAAGATCCAAATGAAGCGGGTCATCGTGGAATTCCTACATGCTGTTCACTAAGAGCATTGCCGAAGTTCATCTCCCTGGCTCCATTCGGCGGAGCAAAAGCAAAGTCTGTATCGGCTGGATGCACGGTGAAATCCCAATCGGACATCTCGGCGATGAAGTTCGGCTTCCCCGGCGAATCGTTGTCGATCACGATGAGTCTTCGCGGCAGGCCACGGTCGGCCTCAAGCCAAAGTTCAAGTTCGATGCCTGGTGGCTGAGAAAACACCAAGTGGACGCATGGCACACCGTCGATCGTCACCTTGTTGACCTCACGGCCCGACGTAACTCCAAACAGGAATGCCTTATCAGGCGCGTCGGTGAGGAAGTCGGCCAAAGGAAAGTCGAGCCCGAAGCGACCCATCACGACGTGCATCATCATCGTAATCGTGTTGGGGACCGGCAGTGTGGCGTACTGACTGCCGGCAGAATCGAGCACGAGGTCAACGGTCTTCCCGTCATAGAATAGCTTGCGCGGTCCATCGTCGCCGTTAACGTCGATCAGCAACCGATCCGGCCGACGAACTGTGATCTTGAAGTCATGCTCCACATGCAGCAGCGCGCCATTTTCATTGGCAGCCGGTCGGATAGTTTTGGCACGAAATGAGAATTCCTTCGCGAGCAGCGCCTTGCCCATCTGCGTTACAGCGGCGCGTGCGTCCTCACTAATCGTCTGTTTCGGAGGATTGACGGCGACAGCCGACCGGCCGCCAAGAATTGTCATACTCACGATAACGCTCGCATACAGGCCCGCAAGGGTCATAACCGCCGTTCTGCGATTCATAATGCTTCTCCGTAGTTCTCCGCACTCCAGTTCAATCCTGAAGCCGCAGCGACTGTGGGTATAAGGGCAATGCGACAGTGTTGTCCAAGCGCAGCGTCATACGTCCGGGAATCGCCGGTGGTGCCGGCGCGCGTACCGCGATTGGCGCCCGGTTCCTACCACCTGGTGAGGCCGGCTAGTATTGCAGAACGGCACCCAGGGCGAATCTCAACCATCGCCGCATCACCATCAGCGTGGCCTCTCAGGTAGATGTCCTAGTCTCGCGCATCGCGGCTCATGTGGCGGCCGGACAGATTTACAATTTGGGAAGCGACGTATGTGGATCTGGCCGGAACCGCCCTTTCGATGCGCCTCGTCTGGCGGGCGTTCTGGCGTGGAGATCGTATGTACGACGTTGTTTTTAGTTACCCTATCGTCGTGAAAGCTTCTCTTATCGCACTTGTGGCGCCCCTGACGCTGCTGATCATCCTACGGCTTGTCATTCCAAGCGATGAAGTCCTCGGTGCGTCGGAGGCGGCTAACATCACGCCGATTCCAAGCGCAAGGCGCGAGCGATGCCGGCTGGGAACGGTCAATGACGAGTGGACCGGCAAGGCGCGGATGGCTCAAAAGAAGGCAGATGCGAACCACGGCGATATAGCCAGCGTTGCTTGACCGCGGCCACATTGAGGAAGCCTGCGGCCTCAACCAACGATGCCATCCGGGGTGTCCCTCGCGGGTGGCTGCCGCCGCGAAATTCTTTTCACTGGGTGATGTATCGATCTGACAGGGATGATGATCCGCGATATGAAGCAGCGCCCCGGCGCCGTATTGCCGAGACCGCGGCTCCCTCCGTGTCGCAATACACGATAAAGCTGGGACAGCCCCTGGCTCGCGTCCTCATCGTTGCGATATTCAACGACCGAAATGCCAAGTCTCCGGGCGGTTCTGAGGCAGTTGATTTAGCGCCAAAAAATCAGGCGCGAAGTCCGAGGAGAGCCGGCGCGCCCGAGGTTTTGCAACATATTTGGTTGACCCCGATTTACCGGAAATCGACCCCCGGGAAAAGCTAAGAACTGACGTTCGCGGCGGGCTGCGCCTTGCCGAACCCCGCGGCATGAAAAAAGGCGCGCCGCTCGGGAGAACCGACGCGCCCTAGTTGCGAATGTCCATAGCGCGCCAACCATAGGACAAATCCCTAGCCGCCACAAAGTGACAAGAAAAAGGCGCATCCGGAGTGCGGCCGAATGCGCCCAGTTTAGGGAGGAGAGACCGCTGGGTGCATGCCTCTAACGCAGAAGACTATGTTGGCCGGCAATCTGACCAAAGTTACGTTTTAAAGTCCGGGGAGCTTGCTGGGTGTTTAGCGATCGACTTCGACCGCTAGGTGGTAGCCATCCCGCATAATATCCCCGACAATGGGATCCGACATCCCAGCGCCAGGCAGATTGTCCGTAGCTCTCGCTGGGCTTCCGCCAATTGGCGACCATGGCGCGTAATCGGCGGGAAGGTTGCTGCCGCTGTGGTCCTGCGTGAACGCCAGCACCCGCGGGTCGGACTGCGATTTGAAGATTACCACTCGCATGGCCCGATAAAGGGACGCCACGGCTGGGACTGCAACCGGCATAGACGGTCACGTTGCTGTCATACCCCGCTTGCCGCCCGCCCGCCGTGCCGGTCACGGCTAACTACGCGGAGCAGCGTGGACCCGCGCCATCGGTTTGTGCTGGGCTGGCCGCCATGGAACTTGCTGGACCACTACACAAGGGCGACTGGCATCCCGCCGACATCATCGCGGAACTGCAGAAACGCGGGCATAGCCTCAAAGGATTGGCCGTAGCCAACGGCTATCATCCAACGTCTGCCGGCAAGGCCCTAAAGAAGGGGTCGGCAGCGCGACGCCTGGCGTAACTGCTCAACCGCGCCCTGGATTGCCTGAAGTCATCGGAGCCATGTCGCGTGGTGAACGTCAGGGTGTCACCGTCGAGTTCGGAGATGCCAACCCTTCAACGGCATCCTTGTCAACGACGCGAGGTCCTCAATGTGTTTGTTAGCGGTCAGCTTCCACCGGCAATGCAACCCAGCGTGGGCCTGCGCTCCCTCGTATCAATACGGCGACGAGCGATTTGTGCTGACCGGTGACGTCTTGCAGCGCCGCTTGCACGTCTGATGGCTGGTGCACCTGATGATCACCGATCTTTTCAATAACGTCGCCGACGCTAATTTGCCGCTGCTCCGCAGCGCTGGGCCGATCCACCGCCGTGATCATGACGCCCGCTTCATTGGGTTGAAGACCGTATTTGGCACGTGCCTCCAGGGTAATCGGCGCGAAGGTCATGCCCGGCTTCGACGGTGTGACGAACGGTATGCTTTCCGCCGGCGCGTGGCCAAGTACGCTCATGGCCTGCTTTTCGTTAACGATTTTCTGCGTCACAGTGACGGCAACCGACCTCTCCGTGTCGTCGCGCAACAGGTGGACGTCGATTGACGTGCCGTCGGGTGTCATGGCGACCAGCCGTGCAACTGCCGGCAGATCGGAGGCATCCTGATCGTTTACACGAAGTAGGATATCGCCAACCAAGATTTTGCCGGCGGCCGTACTTTTCGGATCGACCTCGGTGACGAGAGCACCACGCGCGGCCTTCAGACCGAACGCCTCGGCGAGTTCATCGGTGATCCGTTGTCCGCGCACGCCGATGAAGCCGGCACTCACGTGACCTGACTTGAGAAACTGGTCCATGACGAACTTGGCATCGTTGATCGGCATTGAAAAGCCGAGACCGACCGAGCCGGTGTTGCCCGGCGAACTCATGAGACCGGTGTTAACGGCGATGACCTCGTCCTTCATATTGAACATCGGGCCGCCGGAATTGCCGTGGTTCAGCGCGCCGTCTGTCTGGAAGTAGTGGTTATACATCGTGTCGCCAAGATCGCAGTTGACGGCGCTGATTACGCCGGAACTAAGCGCCGTGCGCTGCCCGAGCGCATTGCCGATCAGCAGCACGGGATCGCCAACCTTCACGATGTCACTGTCGCCGAGTTTCACCGGCGTCAGCGGCCGGGCCGCCTCAACTTTCAGCAGCGCGAGATCGAGGCTTACCGAGATAAACGCCGGCTCCGCAATCAGCCGAGGCAGACCCGGCAGGGTGACCATGATCTCGTAGGCGCCCTGAATGACATGGCGATTGGTGAGAATCAGGCCGGATGGGTCGATGACGAAGCCGGAGCCTTCGAGGAAGGTGGAGCCTTGTCCAGCGTCGGCCTTGGTTCTGATTTCGGCAATGCTCGGCAACAACGTCGCAACGCGGTCGGCGAGTTCGGCTGGCACATTGGCCACACTGTCAGCAAGCGCCGGAGACGTTTCCGCAGGCGCGATGAGTATGGCGACAACCAAAGCACCGACGCTCACGTATTGAGTGAGTGTGCCGCTAAACCGTTTCGATGTTGTGGGTCGCATGGCGAATGTCCGATCACAGGAAGCAGTTCGTCAGACGTTCGAGTGCAGATCGCTTTCGCCACTTTGACCTGCCGCACGGACCCTGTCCAGCAATGGGGGCGCCGACGACGTTTCAGGCAAAGGCATTTCGTCTCGGCCTTCGCGAGTTTGAGCGAGACCCTGCTGGCGTCCGTCGCGAGTCCAAATCGAGCAGACGAACTGCTGGGCGACGCTGAGAGCGAATATCACAAGATGATTGTCCGGCTTTTCCCGGGCCCGTGCACGCTGGCGGTATCGGGTATACGTCGCGCAGGTGATCATCGGCATCCCTGCCCAGGTGTGCTGGCGAGAACATTTTTATTGTTCAAGCTGCTAGGCCGCTTCCGACTGCTCGGCTGACCCCCTCGGCGAGCATCAGGCCGGCGCAACTGCGCCAGACTGTTTGGATGTGAGACATAGCCACTTCTCCCCCCTCAGTCGGCGACTGGATGACCCGGCGGCTGCCGAATAGCAACCAAGTGCCATCGCGCTCCGTTGAGTGAGTGACGGGCAAAGCCCGTTGCTTGCGGAGTGATGCTCATGCCCAAAACAGAATCCTCACGAACCCGGCGCAATCGCGTGGAACGTCGTATCAATGGAGCACGGGACAGCCTGCCTGGCGAACGCAACGACCTGCCGGCGGACACGCTGCCAAAGTTGCCGCCGGAGCCGCAGGGCGATGAAAACCGCGAACCGCCGCCAAACGCACCGCTCATTCCAGAATAGGGAAACTCGACCTTTGGTGGCAGTTTTGGGTCCCTCAGAGGCCACCGGTCCCAAGGCAGACGAGCCGCGGCTGGCGTCCCATTGGCGCGATGATGATAGTCGTCCAAAAGGCACGCCGAACCGAGATTGCCAATCAACCGAGACGACCGCCGTTGTATCCGTGCCATGCGCGCGGGTCTTCGATGAGCAAGACATCGGTTACCAACGGACCGTGCTGGGCGACACTCGCGCGCGTGGCGGTCGAAGCAGCCGTCCGGATGAGCTGGGATCGATATCTCGGCTTCCATGGCCGCTTTGTCGGAATGGACGGCTCCGGCGAGTCTGGAAAAATTCAGCGACGTTTACGAGAAATCATGCATCATGATTGAAGAGGTCCTACGGGCCGCCCCTGACAGTATGCGAGTAGCAGACGGTCGCTCGATCCATCTCGGAGAGGCGAAGTCCCTTCACCCATAGCAATCGGAATGCTCATGCCCCAAGCCGCCATTTTCGACGTCGATGGGACACTCGTCGATTCTGTCGACTTCCACGCCGGCGCTTGGCAGGAGGCGCTTGAACACTTCGGCCATCATGTGACCTTCGAAGAGTGCCGCAGCCAGATTGGCAAAGGCGGTGATCAACTTATTCCCGTGTTCCTCTCCGAAGCCGCGCAGAGAGATCACGGCAAGGAACTGGAAGAATGGCGCAGCCAACTTTTCCAGTCGAAGTACCTATCCCTCGTGCGGCCGTTCTCGGGTGTTCCGGAGTTGCTGCAGCGGGTGCGCGATGCTGGCTTGAAGGTGGCTGTCGCGTCCTCCGCAAAAGCCAGCGAGCTTGAGGTCTATCTTGAGATCGCTCGCGCCCGGCAGTTGGTCGATATCGCAACATCGTCTGAGGACGCCGAGCAGTCCAAGCCGGCGCCCGATATTTTCCAGGTGGCCTTGAAGAAGCTGAGCATGATGGGCCCGGAAACTGTCGCCATCGGAGACACGCCTTACGACGCGGCTGCGGCGGGCAAGGCCGGGATTTCTACGATCGGACTACTTTGCGGCGGTTTCACCGAAGCCGCGCTGCGTAAGGGCGGCTGCGTCGCGGTTTATCCTGGGCCGGCGGCGCTGCTCGCCTGCTTCGGCGCTTCCCCGCTGGCATCCAACGATACCACAGCATAGGAGCCATTTCGCCATGGCCAACACGCTGCAGCAGCTTGCCGAAACCGGCGTCGCCGTCTGGTTAGACGACCTTAGCCGTGCCCGTATTCAGTCAGGTGAACTGGCCCGTATGGTCGAAAATGGCGGTGTCGTGGGCATCACCACCAATCCCACCATCTTCGCGAAGGCGATCGGCTCGGGTGCGGGCTACGAGGACCAAGTACATGATTTGGCCATGCGGGGCACCGCAGTCGGCGAAACCGTTCGGCTGCTCACCGCCTGGGATGTTCGAGCGGCATGCGACGTGCTGCGGCCCATCGCCGATTCCACGAGCGGCCGAGACGGGCGGGTGTCGATTGAGGTCGATCCGCGCATTGCCCAGGACGCGACCCGCACGGCGGCCGAGGCGCGGGGGCTGTGGTGGCTGGTGGACCGTCCCAACCTGTTCATCAAAATCCCGGCCACACTCGCCGGCCTCCCTGCCATCACCGAAGCACTGGCTGCCGGCATCTCGGTAAATGTGACTTTGATCTTCTCCGTCGAGCGGTATCGCTCCGTGCTCGACGCCTTTCTCACCGGCTTGGAGCAGCGGCTGGACGGCGGCGGATCGCTGGAAGGTCTGGAAAGTGTGGCCTCGTTCTTTGTGAGCCGGATCGACGTCGAGATCGACCGGCAGCTGGACGCGATGACCCAGAGTGGCAATCCGGAGGCGGCGGCTTTACGTGGCAAGGCGGCTATCGCCAACGCGCAACTAGCTTACGAGGTGTACGAGGAGACGCTGGCCTCCCCTCGCTGGCAAGCCTTACAGGCGAAGGGCGGACGGATGCAGCGCCTGCTTTGGGCTTCGACCGGGGTCAAGGACAAGGTCTACGACGACACACGTTATGTGATCGAGCTGGCGGCCCCGAATACCGTGAACACGATGCCGGCCGCCACGCTGGAGGCTGTCGCGAATCATGGGCAACCTCGGGGCAACGCGATCGCCGGCACGTACCAGGCGGCGCGCGCCGTGTTCGCCGAACTCCAGCGGATCGGCATCGACTTCCCGGGCGTGGTGACTGGCTTGGAGAAAACTGGCTTGGCCTCCTTCGCCAAGAGCTGGGATGAACTGATCGCCTCAGTAACCGAACAGTTGGAAAAGGCCGGAGCTGAGATCATGCCGGCGGGTGCAGTGAAGCCAGTCGGCAACGACGATGCGACAAGCGCGTCAGGCCCCGCATCAGCCGCACCAGGTCAGCCTGCGGCGGAGTAGGAGATCGGTGAGGCTGGTGCCGGCTTTCGCTCAATAACCGAGCAGATCGACACCACGCCGGCAGGGCGGATGATGATGCAGATGGTGGGTGCGTTCGCCGAATTCGAACGGGAGCGGACCTCTGCTGGCCTCGCGGCTGCCAGGGCGGAAGGGCGTATCGGGGGCCGGCGGAAGAAGCTGGACGACGCCAAACGCCGCGAGATCGCTGAAGCGGTGGTCTCAGGAAGGAAAACCGCGGCACAGACGGCGCGGATTTTCGGCGTCTCGCCGCCGACGGTCTCGCGGATCATCGCGTGCCACATGACGGCCGGAGAGCGCTCATAGATTGGGGAGCCGGTAGATGGCCACGAGGAGGATACGCCGTTCCGCGGCGGCAAAGGCACGACATGGGCCGCGTCAGATCCTATCCCTGCGTCCTCCGAGGCGCCTCAATCCCGGCGGGCGGCTCGCTTGGGTTGAGTGCGCGTGGGGTCAGCTCGGCGCCCAGGCGAAGGAACATGCACGTGCAGACCTGTAACGGCGAAGCCGGTGGACTAAGCGAGATCTGAACTCCTTCTTACTCGCGAGGTGCCTCGCCGACAGGCTGCATACGGAATTTGGGACCGTCAGCGATTGACTGCCGTTTCGGGAGACCGAACCAAAACAAAGCGGCCGCGGCTAGCCCGATGCGCTACTACACCGCTCCGATCGCGGCAGCCAGTACACCGGTGAGCAGTTTCAACGACTGATGGCCGACAACGGCGTCATCTGCTCGATGAGCCGCTCGGGCAACGTGTGGGACAATGCCGCGATGGAGAGCTTCTTCTCCTCGCTGAAAACTGAACGCATCGCGCGCAAGACCTACCGCTCGCGCGACGAAGCCAAAGCTGACGTGTTCGACTACATTGAATGCTTCTACAATCCGAAGCGCCGATCTCGACGATCGGATATCTCAGTCCGGCGGGGTTCGAAATGCAGGCCGGCTTAGCTTAGTATATTGTCAACCAAACCGGGTGCAGGCCACGCGGCGCTTGGCGTACGGGACTGTACTTTCGCAAATGTGAAGCTCCTAACAGAAACTGTATAAAATCCCGCTTGTTGAATCGTTTTCCTCCGGGAGAATACTCATGGACGCCTGGGAGCGGCAGACGCTTAACATTGCTGCAAAAGATGCCCACGTCGCGCTCCGTGTTCTGAGTGCGGTTGTGTACAGTTGGGACGACCTCTTCTTTGCGCAACAAGGCCGGATTATAAGCGATGCGTTCTCTATGCGTGATGGACATCACTACAAGAAACGATGATAGAGGGCATACGCCCACTTTCTTTCTGATGCCAAAATGCTGAATTGTCGCGGCAACTTAGATCATGATCCGCGTGCCGTCTATCGCCAGCATTTCCCGGTCAAACAGGTCGAGGTCGCGGCACAACAGCACGAACTGACGGAACACCTGGCGGAAGGCATGGCAGTCGTGGCTGCGGAAGTCAGCGATAGTCTTGAAGTCGGGCTTCAGGTGCCGCAGCAGCCAGATCACCTCGACGTTGCGATGGGTCTTTGCTTCTAGCCGGCGGCTGGGCGCACTCGGTTCAGGTAGCCGTAGATATACAGCTTCAGCAGATCGCCTGGCGCATAACCCGGGCGGCCCGTCGGCTTCGGCTCGACATCGGCGAAGCCTGCCTTGGTGAGATCAAGCCCATCGACGAAGCGTCGATGAAACGCACAGCATTGTCCGGTGCCACCTAGTCCTCAACTGCCACTTGCAACAACAAGTCTGCGAGCGGTCATGGCCTGCGATGTGTGGCATGACGCAATGCTACAGCGTCAGCCGCCGCGCCGGGATCCGATGCAAGGGGGTTTTCACACGGTGTGAAAGCATTTTGCAACTGCGCGTGACGCACGGTGACCAATCCGTCTCAGCGTTTGTCTTTATAACGAAACCTCCATTCACGGGCCCCATTATGAGCGACCGAAGACATTGGCGGCGATTGATTTAAATCAATGCGAACGCTCGCGAGATCTGCGATTGCCATCCCCTGCCACGATCCTGTTCGCCTCCAGGTACCGTTCAAATGACGAGGAACCCGAGCACTTTTAGCAATCTCAATACGTATGATCGTCCGCAACCGGAGCCCGATGTGCTGTCGGCATTTCCCGCGGGCGCTGATCGCCGAGTCGCGCCACGCTACACGATCCAACGCAGCGTCTTGATCTCCTCGCCAAGGTTGCCTTCAGTCGAGGGATCGCTGGTAAACCTGTCAGTGACGGGGTGCGCGGTGCAGGTCATTCGTCCACGGTGTTCCGATTATCGGTCATGGCCATTGACACGCAGAAACGGAGAAGAGGTGTCGGTATTCCGAGTTCTGATAAGTCCGATTCCCTGCTGGATAGTAGCTGTTGAGAAGAATACTTTGCGTTTACGATTTCAACTGGATGCCGTCATGCGACAGCAGCTGGAGCAAGCAATTCTTAGTCTCGCAGGCGGCCCAAGCGCCTCGTTGCACCCCCCGGCCTGATAATTCTGAGCGCGCGATAATCGGGAAGCCCGATCAGGCGCTTGGTCGTTATCAAACTAAAGGAACCATTTCAAGAGGATGAGGGGCTGGATTTAGACGCCTCGCCTGTCTGGGGCTAATCGTTTGGGCTTCGGCCACTTTGCAACCGGTTGCACCGCGGGCGATGGCCAACATCGAAGCTCAGCAGGCTCAGGCGCGCCTTCGCCAACGGCCGCTGCGTTGATCCGCACGGCCGCCAAGGATCAGGGGATCGGCAGGCAGTAGTAGAGGCAACACTTGAGCGGTAAAATGCGGATATAGCATTCGCGGGACCATTGTCATGCCGGCGCAGATAGCCGCCGCCCCCCGACTTCATCACCGAGGCGGGCTTGGACAGTTATGCTTCATTGGCCCTCCCGCGATCAGCTTCCGATGGACCGTGCGACAACCGCATTCCGCCGATCGGCGCTGATGTTGCGCATCCCTGGCCCGGAAGTGTCATGGCATTCGGCGGGAAATCGTCGATTTGCCGACATTGCAGCTTTTCGCCAGCTCCTTGAGCGTCGCCCCTTCCGCCCGCCGCTGCCGAGCTTCCTTCTGCTGCTGCGATCTGAGTTTCGGTGGACGGCCCATATGCTGCCCGCGCGCCTTTGCCCGGCTCCGCCCTTCGGCAGTGCGGGTGCGGATAAGATCGCGCTCCACGTCCGCCACTCCTCCGAGAACGGCGATCATCAGCCGTCCAGTGCTGGTGCCAGTGTCGGCCCACGGCTCCGCCAGCGAGCGGAATTGTCCCTGGGCCTCCACGATCTGTTTAGCGATGGCGAACAGATCGAAGGTCGAGCGCGCCAGCCGATCAATGCGCGTCACTGTCACCACGTCACCGGGGGCAACAGCCTTTAGCATTTTCAGAAGTTCCCGCCGGTCGGCCCCCCACCCGACGCCTTCTCACGGAAAATCTTGGCGCAACCTGCCTTACGAAGCTGATCAAGCTGCGCGTCGAGGGACTGCCCGTAGGTGCTTACGCGGGCATAGCCCAACCGGCGGTTTTCCAGTCTATTTTTGGTCACCCATTGGCCAAGCAGGGAATTGTGCACAACGCTGCCAAGCCAATTACATTTTCGGTATAATCAGCCGAGGTAATATGTTCAGGGGCGCGTTATGTCCGTGCGGGGCGGTTGTCTTTGTGGGCTGGTGGAATTTGAAGCCGATCTGCCCTTCAGCAAATTGGTAAAGTGCTATTGTTCGCGCTGTCGCAACTCCACAGGAAGCGCTTTCGCCACGAACGCATACGTGTCGCCATCCGCGTTCCGTTGGTTATTGGGGAGGGAGAACGTAGCTCGCTTCGACCTTCAAACTGCCCGCAGTTTTTCGACTTCCTTCTGCCGAAGCTGTGGCTCCCCACTTCCACACGCCACTCGCAGCGGGCGAGAGATCATAATCCCCGCAGGATCGCTTCGCAGCGATCCCGGAGTATCGCCCACTGTAGACTCATGCTGGCATTCACGCGCCCGATGGCTGTCCGACGCAATCAACCTCCCAACAGACGAATGAAACCTCGTGCTGCGACCACCTTGACGGGTCGAAAAAATTTGCCGCCATAGTCCTGTCCTCAACGACGCGAGGGCAACATGGGTGTTTCCGGATATTATGCTTCCCACAGCGCTTGGTCGGACCCAGGTCAATTCGCGCTACCCCCATGGTCCAGCGACCTGCACATCCTATCTCGGGCCATCGACGCGATCATTCGACATCCGGTAGGACGTAGCTCTGTGCCATTCACTGGGGCGCAGCGGCAAGACCTGCTGCTTCGGACGGCCAGTGACTTGATGGCCAGAGCGGCGGAGCGTGGCGTTCTGGGGACGGCCGGACATGACGAAACGCGCAAGGTCGGTGGCGTCTGCCGCGATTTCGCGCTCCTCGCCGTCTCCACGCTGAGGCAGATCAATGTCCCGGCTCGTTTGCGTGTTGGCTTTGCAGACTACTTTACGCCTGACTTCTACGAGGACCACTGGGTCTGCCAATGGCACGACGGAAGGAACTGGCACCTATTAGACGTTGAGTGTGCTGCTCGTCCGGTTGAGACGTGGGAACACGACTTTGCACCGACCGACGTTCCTCGAAGCCGGTTTCTGTTCGCATCCGATGCCTGGACGGCAACGAAGGACGGTTCTCTGGATGCGGCATGCTGCGGGGTTTCGGCCATCGCCATCGCGGGGCAACGGTTCATTGCTGCTAGTCTGATGCGAGACCAGGCAGCGATGCTTAAAGTTGAATTAAAGCCATGGGACGTCTGGGGTCCCGCCCTGCTTCTCAGGGGGATATCCGACAAGGAGGTGCTGGCGTCAGAAGAGCTGGAAGCCGTTGCCAAGCGCCTGAATACTGCTTCCAACGCGGAGAGTGCCGGACCGCCGGACGGCTACGAGAATTGGGACCGCCCGACAGCCGTGGTCAGCTACCCGTTCGGCGAGCCGCTAGAAGTCGAGGTTATGTAGCTGGTGCGAATTTCTTGCAGGTCGCGCCGGAATCCACTGCTCAGAAGTTTCCACAGGGTCTGCTTGATATATGCACAGCGGATCCGCTTCCATTGCCGATCAGATCGAAGCCAGTTCAAATACGGCGGACGACGCACTCGAAAGAAAACCAGCATGAGCGTTTCCCTCTATGCGTTCACCTGTGGTGCACTCGACGGTGAGTTCGGGCGGGTCATGGAAGGCGCCGAAGGGCGGGTCACCATGCCGATACCGGTTTTCTTGATCGAGCATCCGAAAGGGCAAGTCCTCTTCGACAGCGGACTACACCCAGATTGCCAGCACGATCCGGTCGGCAGGCTCGGCGAACGAATGGCCAGCATCTTTGAGGTCAGGTTTGCCCCCGGCGACGAAATAAGCGCACGGCTTGAAGCAATCGGCCGCGATCCCTCTCGCATTGATTTCATCATCAACTCGCATCTCCATTTCGACCATGTTGGAGGCAATTCCCTCATTCCGAACGCGTCGATGATAGTGCAGCGCAGAGAGTGGGAGGCACGCCTAAACCCCGATGTGGCCATACCGCACGGCTACGATCCCCGCGATTACGATGTTGGCCACCCGCTTCGGCTTATCGATGGCGAGCACGATGTTTTCGGTGATGGTTCGGTTGTGTGCATGCCCTCTTACGGCCACACGCCGGGGCACCAATCGCTCCGGCTAAGGCTCGCCAGTGGCGATGCCGTGCTTGCGGCAGACGCCTGCTACTTTTGCCAGACACTCCATGAAAGACGTCTGCCGCGCTATGTTTTCGACCGCGAAGCAATGATGACATCTCTTGATCGGTTGCAAGCGCTCGAAGCCGCCGGTGCTCGCATATTTTTCGGGCACGATCCCGAGTTCTGGCAGGGTGTCCCACAAGCTCCCGTGGCAATCCGCTGAGGCCGACGGCCTCTCGCGCAATGCGAATTTTTGATTTCTGCGACCTTGGAATTCGGGTTGGGGACTGTCTCCGAGGACCTGTCCATGCAAATCAGACGCTATTGCGCCGATGATCTGCTTGGAATTCTGCGCCTCCGCGAGGCTGAACAATGGCGGTCATTCCCTCAAGATCCGCCGCGCGCCAATCGCGCCCTGGCAGCGCCAGGCGTCACGGCGATGGTAGCAATCGACGACGACCTTCGCGCAAATGCAAAGCGATGGCGAACTACAGGCACATTTATCCTTGATTGCGGTAGACAAAGTTTACCGCGGCCGCGGTGTCGCTCGTGAGCTGATTGGAATGGCTCTTCGACAAGGCCGGCGGCCAGCGCATAGATTTGATCACCGACAGCGTCGAGAGCTTCTACAGTAAGCAGCCACATCGTCGGATGTCAGGGTTTCGACTCTATCCGAATGGTCGATTGCTCCAGACCGCGTCCGCAACGCTGCCCAGTGCCCGCCTCGTTGCAAAATCTTGAATTACGCAACGGCCAAGCGGCCTTGCGATCCAGGTTGAAGCCTTCCTAGCCCGCGATTGATATAGTCATCGATGCGCTCTCAACGCCCAAGCTGAACATCCGCGACGTGCGAGCATCGGATGCCGCCGCGCCCCGTCGATCCACAAGGCAGCATCCCGTTCCAACCATCATGATCCGCAACGCCGGAGCGATGACACCCCGGCGACTCTGGCGCAGCTACGAGAACGGTCCCCTTCCGACCGGCCGCGAGGCCCTCGACGGGCCGTTGGCAGCGTTCCCTTGTGGTTCATGCGCATCACGTGTGACCGCTGCGGTGAGGACCGTATGCTGAACGAGGCGCACGCGACGCAGCTCGACATGCCGGTTCGCGACATCATCGCGAAGATGCGCCATGACGGCTGCGGCGCTCGGCCGGGCATGGTGAAGCTGCCGCCGGCGTGCAGGTCGTCGTGTTCGACGGCTAAGTTAGCCCGTCAGCCATATGTGCAATACGGATAGGCATACGGATAAGGACATCCGTTGAGATAAGCCGGCGGTGGGAGCGCGGCAAAGCCACCACGGTGATGAAAGTCATGGCCGTGATCGAAGCCGTGGGCGGGATGGGCACGCCCATGGAAGCCGCCACTATGGAACCCTCCGTGAGAGCCTCCACCGCCTCCTCCGGCGCGAACGAGCAGCATGTCAGGAGCGCCCCCCGTCGACGCAGCGGCGGGCGCGGATCCGGCTGTTACCGCGGTCGTGATTGCAAGCGTTGCAACAAGAATTGGAAATATTCGCACGATGACCTCCTACTAGCGAGTAGGTCGGGCGTCCTCAGGACGAGCGCGATCCCTCAGCTGCGGAGGGCAGATCTGCAGAAATGAGGGACTTGAATTGCGGCCAGGAGCGCGGTTTCTGCCTCCCCTTTACGTCATTTTATTACGCGCAAGCATTGCGCGAATGTCGCGGGTGATGGATGCACAGTACGCGAACACGATGCGCAGAGAGCATCTGACCGAGCGCGCGCATGGCGCAAGCTGTGCGCGCCTACCTCCGCACTTTCATCGTGATGGTCGGCTCGGCGGCATCAGAGTTGATGCTCACATGCCACTGCTCAACTTCGAAATCGACCACGTTGCCGCTGGAGGAAACGACATCGGCCGCTGCGGCGGCGCCGACCAGCCGCATCGCGATCTTGCGCAACGCCAGCTCGCCCTTTTCCGCGAGTGGCTTGTGGCGATCGAACGGATGCGGATGCGGCATTCGATTATCTCCCAATCTGACGACTATCGAAGGAACGCTCACATCCCTTTCGGCTTGGGTCAGACCATTGTGGGTCGAGTGCTGCGGGATCATCCCGGTGATGGGGTAAGATTTGGACGGTTTCAATTCAATTGCAGCGAAAGGGGTGTGGCCTTCCCGTAAAGGCGAGGTCTGTGTTGATGCCGGAACGCCACAGCGATCGCGTCCAAAAGGCTACTTTGTTTGCCGATACCGAGGCCGATAGTGGTAACCTGCATGGCGGACGGCTCCTCGTCTGTGGCGTCATTGAACGACGACCACGTCAGGCGCTCGATGCCGCTCAACAGGGGCCGCCCACCCCTTCAACTTCAATCCCAGAGTGCATCCTAAACTATCGCGGGCTATCAGGAGCAATATGAAACGAACCTAGCTGAGATGGAGGCAGCGCGATCATGGCTAAAAATGACGAAGCCTCGACACCTGCGCAAGGAAGGTGATGCTCCATCCGCCACGAATGTCATCTGGCGTTCTGAGGATGTCACAGTGAAAGGCGAGACGGCGCGCGCTAAGAACTAGACCGGAAGCTGATCTGAATTGCGACTGCTGCCCAGTGCAAGCTGGCGCCGAGCATAACGCACCCGTGCCATGCGACGTTATGAAATGGCATACGACTTCGCGCGTGGAACAAGGTGCCGCACGAATAGGCTAGCCCCCCGCCGAACAAGAGGAACAATGCCGTGGTCGAGAGATTGTCGGCGTAGGCCATGCCCACGCCGAACGTTGCCCACCCCATGACGAGATACACCGCAAGCACCGGTCGCTCGAAGCGCCGTGGGAATGCCAACGTCAGCGCCACGCCAATCGCGGCGCTGACCCATGTCAGCGCGACAAGCAGCAGACCGACATTGGCCGGAAAGGCGGATAGCGCAAACGGAGTGCAGGTACCGGCTATCATGACAAAGATCATGGCATGATCCGCACGGCGAAGCAGTTCTTTGGCGCGGCTCGGATAGCAAGAGTGATATGCGGCCGAGACCGCGAACGTGCCGATCAGCCCGACGCTATACACCGCTACTCCGGCCAGTTGGCGGGTGCCCCCGGTCGGTAGCGTTACGGCAAACAACCATGCAGCCCCTCCGCTGGCCAACAGGATGGCAACCGCATGCAGTAGCCGGTCAAGCGCCAGCTCAGACGCTGTGTAGCAGGGGAAATCGGCTCCTGACGCCATCTTCAACTATACCCGCCGCCGGTCGGCCACACGCCAATGATCGCGACGGCTATTGAGCGAACCGCGACCAACAAGGTCATGATCTCCTCCGGTTGTGGTGCTGAGAGACCGACCTGGACCCTCCGATCACCGCATTAGAGACGTATCGCAGCGAGTTGGCCCACGCTGTTAGTTCCAGATTGCTAGGACTTATTTTGTCGGAGCCCAACTTTTCGTCGCCACGGTGCATGGCGCTTGTCAGCGGGGTCCGTAATCAGGTTGCCCGGCGAGCGGATGCGTCACCACAGTTAGCAATTGTACGAATGGTGAGAGGGGTCGCTCCTGCCGCATCCAACGCCGCCTCCACAGGTGATTGCGTGGGACATAAGCCGGGTTTTCCTTCCGCATGGCTTCGCGACGGGCCTTTGGCTCATTTGTTTCCTGCAGAAGGCGGCTGCGCCATTTTGCCGATCAAGCGTCGAACGCAGCGAAATCCGGAAATTCCGCACGGACTCTGGCGTCTGCCTTTTCGGCTGCGGCAGCGTCGCACAGCTGACGGAACGTCACGGTGAAGTCGGCCCCTGCGGGAAATCGTGGCCCGACCGCTGGGCAGGCAGGTGAGCGGTCTTTCCTCTCGTCAGGGCGAGAGGGGGACCAATTCCGGTTGCGGTGGCGGTCAGCGTGCATCTCCAACGGGATGAACTGGCAACGAGCAGGAGGGCGACGACAACTATTCGGCCACCCGCCCCTTTAGTCTGGCATTCAACAAATTTGCGAGAAGCGACTGCTCGAAGCTCGTCTGGGAACGTTATCGCTCACGCAAACGCTCGGAGGAACGCATGAGATACCTGCTCCTCGCACTTCCGCTGGTCGCTGCAGGGTGTGCTTATGGTTACGATCCCGGGTACTCGCAGGGTTACTATGGTCCAGGCTATTCGGCGCCATACGCGTACAACTCAGGCTACGGCACTCCTTCTTACTCACAGCGATATGCGTCCAACGACGGTTACGTCATGCCGTACGACGGCGGAGAGAATTGCGGCACGCCCGACGATCCGAAAGGGTGTCCTCCTCTACCGCGTCACCCGCTACCGGTACTATCCGGGTGACCGCTATTGAGCTGATGGAGTTTCCTATTACCGCGATCTGAAGGTGACGGGCGGGAAAAGGTTCTCGGACTGGAAGCGTCTTGGGGTTCGGCCCGCCCCGTTCGCCCGCACCCGCCCGCAGGCTTCCTCTACTTGCCTCCGCGATGCGCCAAGTGCCGCGACGACCATCTGCGCGTGCGCAGTTCGCCGGTGCTGCCACGACCTCCACGGACTCCCCAGCGCAATCGACAAACAGCCGGTTCACCGGCGGCGTGCGCCTCCCGCATGGTCGGCGATAGCCGCGCTTCCAATAGTAGCGGGCATTTAAGTGCGGGGTCGGAGTTGCTGTCAAAGTTCCTCGCGCTGCCCGCTATGGTTGAACAAATGGCTCCAAGCTTCCCACGCACAAATTTCCCCATCAAAGGCCCGCCGCGTGCACGCCGGCTTGATGGAGCGAATATCGCGCTCAAGCGAGTGATGACATACCTCCTGTAATCGCGCTCCAGCACGTCCCATCTGCAATGATGGTAAAAATTCGGGAGATGATCAGATGAGAAAGTCATTGCTTTCAATTGTCGCAGCAGCTTCGCTGGTGGCCACGGCCGGAGTTGCTTCAGCACAGACCACGACGACGACGACCACTACCACGGAATGGACGCCGGACCAGCGCACGGCCATCACACAGTATTCGACCACCCAGCACTATCAGTCTTACAGCGACCCGAACTTTACGCCGAGCGTCGGCGCGCCGTTGCCGAGTAGCGTCACAGTGTATCCGCTGCCCAACACCGTAAGGATCGAGCGACCGGAGCGCTATAGCTACGGCATCGTCAACAACCAACCGATCATCATCGAGCGCAGCAACCGGCAGGTTGTACACGCTTGGTAGTTGCCCAACGGGGTTGAGAAGAGTGTCGGCCCGAGGGTCTGCATCTGCACCCTCAACTGTCGGTGTTTTACCCTCGGGATCTGTCAATTCGCATGAATTTTGGCGCACGCCCTGCCAAGATCCCAATAGCGGCACCCTGCGTCCCTGCTGCGATGCTGTGGCGCACTCTCTGCAAAGTGGGCCAGCACGGTGGGCCGCCATCAGCGACCGTCTTGCGAGCGATGATGGCGTCCTCGCCTTGCTGTCTACGCACCCACTCCAGTCCTCGGTCTCGGTGCGTAGCCCGCTGACCGATCTACGACGGCGCTCTCGCCCTTCGCCAATGAAGCCTTCCACGCCGAAGGTCCCATCCGCTTCTTCAACTACAAGAAATTGCCACTGTGCCACCACGAGGGCGGCTCCTTTTGGCGCGAGGGTTCTTTCGCGAGCTGCCTTCAGAAGTCTGTCGTCAATCCAACTGCCTTCGAATATTCTAGGCGGCTGTGCGCTCATACCACAGCCTCCACAACTCGGGCCGCCCCAGGCTTCTGATAACACCTTCGAGAAGACGGCTCATCTGAGCGCCAAGTAGGTGAGCAGGACGACGACTGTGGCAAGCAAGAGCACTATCGAAAGCAAGAGCAGGCGTTGTAGCGACATGGTGGGCGCGACCGCTGAGGCGCCAGTCGCCGCTGGTTGCTGGTATTGACGGTCCATTTCATTCTGTACCGCCGTCACGACGTCTGCTATCGTCGCTGGGAGCGAAATATACTCGCCCCATCCTGCGATGTGCTCCACGGACGTAGGCACGGCCATGAAAAGGATCCGGATATCGGGGCGCTTGGTCCGCGCCATCCGCGCCAGGGCGACGCCATTGGGTTTGCCAGGTGCGTATTTGACGCGGGTAATCAGCAGATCGATTTTGTTAGCTGCATCCAGCGCATCGAGCGCACGCATTGGATCAGTGAAGGCGGCCACCTCATAGCCGACCTGTCGAAGAGCGGTGGCGCATTCCTCAGTGAAAGTAGGTTCATCGAAGACCAATACGACAGGTGCCGGCATGTTTCCCCCGCAACTAAACTGTCCAGATTGTCGGCCTCTCGCAGGAGCTAGTAGCGTCGCTACCCAAAGATACGGCAGCCGGAAATGAGGCCGCCAGAGCGGGGCAACTGAGTCACTGAGCCCCAATTCTCGACAGCGCCCCGTCCCGGATCACGGCTACGGCCTCATAGCCGAGATCCGGGGTTTGAAGGGGCTCGGCTCCGGATCCTCCGTGCACGTGCAGCCTGCTGCCGGTAGTAGTCCGCATCCGCATGTGCGGTTCTAACGATAGAGTGGCGCAAGGGTTTCTTCAGCGCTGCCACGATCATGCGCATTGACGCGGCCCTCAGGTGTGCGGAGGCGCGTCCCCTGCTTCGGATGCGGCTTGTGCCTCCGTATACTGCGCGAGCCTCTCGTATCGCTCGGCGATCTCAAGCATCGTTTGTATAGCGCGGGCATCGCCCAGGCCGGCCGCAATCGCCCGGGTCTCCTCCGCCAGTTCATTCCACCTTCCGCTTCTGTCCCGTATCGCCATCGTATTCATTTACCGTCTAGCCCATACCGCATTGGACCTTGTCCATGAAACGCTGCCAAGACCCCGGGAGCCGCGTAAGCCCTGGGTATCAAAGGTTTTTGATCAAGGGGAAACGCTTTGGACTATCGCGCCGACGAGGGTGTATTCCTCCGGGTCTAGCGGGGACTCTTGCGGGTGACTACAGCACGTACCGACAGAGAAACGCAAAATGCAAGTTTGCTTGCGCGGTCGTTGCGCCGGCAACTGATGACAGGGGCGAGTGTTCTTGAGGACCTGGAACCTTTCGTCGAGGAGGCCTCAGTGCAACCCAGCTTCCCTGCATTGGACACTCTGATCAGCGACGTTGAAGCCGAGGCGGCCAAACAGCCGGACATGGTGGCCCTGTTGTCCTGTGTTGCTCGGCTGATCATCCACTCAGATGCAGACGCTTACCGGGTCATCGGAGTGCTGATCGAGGCGACTGCGACGGCTCTGGACGAGCGCATGCCACTCGAAAACCGAGGGGCCGTGGCAGTTGAGACAATGCGCTTGCTCCGGGACAGGCTGGCAGAACGAGGTGTTATCTAAGCGAATATCGGGTGACTGCTTCACCTCTCCCGATTCTCCTTCCTGAGGCGCACACCGGCCCCGCCACGATTCTCCGCAATGAACTCGACGCCAGTAGCCTCCAGGGCGTGGCGAACGGCGGCCGCGACCCGAGTGGATATCTTCTCGCCGCGCTCGAGCCTGGTGACAGTGTTTGTAGTTTGCATATCTCATGCAAGCGGCCGGACGCTGTGCCGCCAACATGGCGCCCGGCCTAACCCAGGACAACGGGATCCCCACAATGTCCAAGGCTGACACCGACAATATCACGCCGCCCAGCGGCGGTGCTTCCACAAACCCATCCCGGCGCGGCTTGCTGGCGGGCAGCACGGCCGCGTTTGTCGTCGGTGCTGTTGCTCTCACCGGCGCAGCACAGGCCGGTGCAGCCCCACTGCAGGCCGAAGGCGACGATGCCGTCTTAATCGCCCTATGCGGCCGCCAGAAGGCGGCATGGACGATGGTGCAGGCTATCCAGAACGAGAAGTGCACTGCAGGCGTCGTCGTCGGCATTACACCGTGGTCAGTGGCCCACGAGCAGCGACATGCCGATGCTGACGGCCGATACCTAAGGCTGACAAATGAGATCGCCGAGATACCCCCCACGACACATGCGGGCCTTTGTGCAAAGGCGCAGGCGATGCGTAGCGTGCTGGCGAACGTCGTTGCACCGGACATCGGAGCTTCATCGCTTCGTCACATCGCGTCGGCAGAGGGCGGGCGAACCGAGCACCGATTGACGCTGTCCCTCACTCGCGACGTTCTCGCGATCGTTGGGAGGGCATCGGCATGAGCGAGACAACAGGAAAATCGGACTGGGCCGTTGGCGAGCTTGAGCCGATGATCAGGAAGCTGCGCAACACCATCAGCCTCTTTGACCATCTGGTGACTCTGACTACGAGGTGACCGCCGAACAGTGGTACCAAATCCAAGACGACCTGACGGCCTCCGTAAGCCAGGTCGAGGCGCTCTGGCAGAAAGCGTGGACCAGCGATTGGCTGACCAGCGTGCGCATGCGGCGACCATCGAGGCAGTGAGGGCGGAGAAGGCGGCGCCGGGCAGCAAGGCTGACGCGGCGGAGGTGGCAGTGTCGTGGGAGCTGCTGGCCGCAGCGACCAATGTCGCAATCCGCTCGTGCCGTTCGGACCGAAGCCGGCGAAGGCCGCGCCGGAGCGCAGTCCGAAGCCTATCCAGCGACCGCAGAGCGGTCGGAAGCGTGTAGCCTGATTGAGTTGCCCCACGCGGCCCGATAGGGTTCGCAGGGCCGCCTCGCCTCCCGAGGCCGGCCAGATCAGCTGACCCCAACTCGACCGGCCTCCGTGGCCGGTCTTTCTTTTGGTGGCACGCGGAGCTGAACAATTGGTTATTGCGCCACCGCGCGCTGGGATCGGCGTTCCTGACCAATGGGCTATGATTACGACGATATAGGCGCCGAAACGCTGCAGCGAGAGAATGTGCTCTACCTGGTGGCCGAGCTTGAGGGGGCTATCCGCCGCGGCGCACCACTGACAGCGGAAGACGCCAAACGCCTGCCGGAGAGGCTCATCCACCTAGCCGCTGCCATATATCGGCGGGCGGCGAACTAGCTCCGCGGTCTCCGAAATTCCACGTTCAACTCTCTCTCTTCAACTGGCAGCTGCCTGGTCTTCCCGACGACGCGGTTTCAGTCATTTGCGCAACCGGACGTTCCGATATAGCAGCGCTTGCGAACTCGTGAGTTAGCGTGGACCGCTTCAATCTGCTGCTGATTTCGCTCCCTTGCACTGCTTTGCCTCGCAATCCTCGCCCTTTATGAGAGGTGGTTGCCCTCTAAGGTGCGATGATTCAGCGCCTGAGTGTATTGAACCCGAAATGTGTGTGTTATGAGAGCCCGATGGCGCGGAAAGTGTCCTGGCTGGTCGGTTTGGCGCTCGTTGCGGCGACCATCTCGGTTGCCTGGGACGCTTGGCGGATTGTCAACGGCATGTAGGGGGCCGGGTACTTGGCCGCCTATCTCCGCCCCGCTCCTACGCCAGCGGGCGGCAAACGTCGACGCAACGGGGCTGCTCGTGCGTTCGCCGCCTCGGCGTCGAGGATCCCCAATTGCGCATAGATGGCCTCCGACTGCTCTAACAGACTGAGCAAATCCCATTGCTCCGGAGCAACCATGGCCTGCGCAATGTTGACGGCCGCTTGGAAAGGATCGTCGGACACTTTCATCTCGCCCTTTCCTCCCTCTCAACAAGACTCGGGGCCTATGCGGCAGGCACATCTTGTGCGCGCTGATCTGGATCAGCTTTGGCCCCCCAAATGCTGCTGCCATACTGCGTCATTTGGCAAGTCGCCGCCGCCGGAGCGCCTCTTTTCATTGGCAATCACGGAGCGCCGGCAAACTCTGTCATTTCGCGCGCGGCTGATGCATTCTGGGTGCCGAATGAACAAAGCAGAAGCCAAGTATACCGAGCTTGCTGACCAGGCACGGTGCATGGCTACAATGGCTCCGAACTGGGAAATTTCTGGCGGCTGGATCAGTATCGCTGGAGCCTTTCGGGAGCTGGCGACGCTGCATCGCCGGGCCGTCAATCACTGGATGCAGCGGGATGATCCTGCACCGGCAACCGAGTAGACAAAGCTGCTGCAATGGCCGACGCCCAACCCTTCTACCTGATCGTGGCCAACCACGACCGCGGACTATTCGCGGTTGAGGGGCCGATGACAGACGATCGTCCCTGGCTGGCTGCAGAGCGCGAGGCTCGCCGACATCAGCGGCGCATCAAGTGCGGCCCCGCCGGGCCCGATCGGGACAAGCTCGCGGCCGAATATCGCGAGGGGCACAGGCTTGCCGGGGGCGTGCCACGGGGCTCAATCCTGCGGCCGGCGCCTCCGGCAGGCGATTGATCTGGATCAACTGAGCTGGCTAGCCCCGTTGCTATGCGGGCCGGATGGCGAACGTTGACGAACACAGGCCGGGTGATCCAGCCCCTCGACTGGGCATTACGAAGAGCTGAATGTGTTCGGCACTCCGACGGGCCGGATGCGCTACGCAGCCGAGGGAGAGCTGCTGCCCCCCAGCCCGCGCGGTTTCACGTGGCGCCTGGTGCGGCCGGGTCATAAAGGAAAAGGCGCGGGGGATGCCTACCACCCGAGTGTCGGAACTATCCCCGTCGGTCGCTTTTCGAAAGCTGCTGTAGAAATTGGGCGCGCCCGCTGAAGGACGGACGCGCCCTAAGTTGGGATCCAGAAGACCGTCGCAGGTGACCGCCGAGGCGGTCGGATGATCCTCATCGCAGTGCAGGGTCAAGCGTGTCACCGATTGCACCGAAATTTCAGCCTGGAGGGCTTCGGTTCGTGGAACCTTCCGCAGACAGCGACTGCCGTCAGGTGGTTCCCTGCGGAGGGCCGGCAACCTTGTCGATCTGTAGAATGAGGTTCCGAAGCCTCTTAGCAGCGAGCTCAATGTCGGCTTTCGACCAAGTTATGCCACCCGCTGCAACCGCACGTTCCATCGACATCAGCAGGTAGAAAAAATTGTCTCGCTTGGTGGTATCCGGCCGCGTCTCCATCCTGTCACCATAATGACACGTTGCAGTCCGAGCCACTCTCTCCCGCGACCATCGACAGGATCGCTGGCGCCCCGCGCGGACGCTTGCCTCAGCCGTCCCGGGAGCCCCAGCGCGACCGGGATCCGTTGATTTAGTCAGAGCAAGACATTCCCTCCGCGCCCGTGAGGCTATCAACGAAAATGGGCGCGCCGAGAGAGCGCGCCCTGAGTGGTGATGCACCTCGCCATCCATCGCTCCCGGCGGGTCGTCCTAGGGGCGTGCTGGCAACTGTGATTTACGGCAACCGGGAGCATAATGATACCCGTCACGGGTTACCGCCTTTCTTCCCTTCGATCTCCGGCCGGCCGTCAGTCAGGAAGCGTGGTAGCGCGTCTCCGTGTTTGAGCGTGTAGTGGACCGTTTGGTAGCGCGACTTTGGTGGCGGCTTGGTGACGAGGTCGTCTGCACAATCGAACAAGAGCAACCGACCAAATAAAGATCTGGCATTCGCGTGCCCCGCGCCATTGGGCTGACATCCAAAGAAAATGTTGATTTGCTGAGAAGTTATCGATGAAACGATCATTCCTGCAGACCAGTGCATCGAGACAGACGAGAGGACTAACCCATGGTGCGCCCCGCACTGACCAAGATTGGCGTCTTGACCGCCCACCCAATGGCATTTGTGGTGGTGTTTGGCTACGTGGGCGTTTGGCTGCTGTGCAATCGACAGAGCTTCGATTGGCAAGCTGCCGCGACAGTGGCGACTTGGCTGATGACTTTGTTCATTCAGCGTGCGGAGCATCGAGATACCCAGGCGATCCACGCCAAGCTTGATGAATTGTTGCGGGTCGAGGGAAATGCCCGGAACGAACTCTCCCGCCTGGATGATGAGGAACCGGAGGTTATTGAGCTCGTCCGATCGCAGCAACGCGAGGACCGGCGGTCGAATGAGGAGAGCCGACGAAGTTCGGCCGTTACGAAGAAGGATCTTGATCCAGTCTAGCCTCGCTGCGGTCGTTTCTAGCAGACTTTCGGTGATGAACATTGTTCATAAATCTGGGTATCTGCGCCTTACGCTCCTCGGCCAGAACTCCGTCACGGCGTTGACCAGTGGCTGACGCAATTCTTCCGGCATCACAACAGCCGGCTTCGCCATGCCGCTCGCCTCGCGATAGGTCGGCAGCTGGAGGCGGCACTCCCATTCGCGGGGCGGAATCGGTTCTCTTTCGCGTGTGCCTGGGATCATCCTTTCCGTGCCGGCGTTGCACAGCTGCGACAGGAGAACTTACCATGAAAAACACGCGTATTTTGAGTCTCGCAGCGATACTCGCACTTGCGAGCGCGCATACCGCGTTCGCCGCCACAGCTACCACCGATGCGACGGTAAACAATCCGGCTGTCTCGACTGCCAATCCGGGCACCGTGCAGACCACAATGACGCCACCAGGCTCCGCCGCCGTTGGGCCGCAAACCACCGCAGTTGCTCCGAGCGGACAATTCGCAACACCTATGGGTCAGGCGAATGCACCGCAAAGCGACGGATCAGGCAGCGGCGGCAGTGGTACGGGCGGCGCGAAACAGTAACTCGCTCGCAGAGCAGGAGCAGTCGGTCGAGCGCCTGCTCCTGTTCTCTGCGGTATCGAATTCATCTGCACTGGGAGCAAAGGCGCATTGGAGACTCTGCTGGCACAAGGTGAATCCGCGGGCACCTGGCCTTGGCACTACCGCGACGAGAACACCGGCGCCCCCATCGATCTCATTCGCTACAGCAACGCATCGGCCTATTCACCGGATACCGGCAACCCTTATCTGGCCAAGACCAATAGCGGGCTACATCCCGACAGTCCGCACCAACCTGCGCTTGCTTACCTGCCATTTTTGTTAACCGGCGATCCGTATTTCCTTGAGGAGTTGCAGTACCAGGTAACCTACAATTTTGTTGAATCGCCACCGAACTATCGGTTTCGCATGCAGCAGATTCGGGGACATGCGTGGGCTATGCGTTCGCTAGGACAAGCAGCTCGGGTTACCCCAGACATAACACCTCGATGGCTGCAACCGCGAGGCTATTTCACGGAATTGCTTAACGCCCAGCGCGACTGGATAAAGAATGCATTTGTTAACAGCGCCGACGTCATCCGGACGGTGTTCCGTACCACCGAGCAAACGCTAATGTCGAGAAATGACGGGCCGCTTGAGGCCCACACCGTGGTAGCGCCCTGGCAAGAGGAGTTCCAAGCATTCATCTATGGTTGGCTAGTGCAGATGGGCCATGGCGATTGGGAACCGATCTTCCGCTGGAAAATCGGCTCTACGACGGGCAGGACTGATGGAAAGAGTGGTTGGATCCGCGCTCACTGCACCCCGTATCATCAGATGCTGCGGGAACATTCGGACTCCCCCTGGGCAAAATCGTGGGCTGAATCTTGGACGATGAATCAGTCGCGACTGAATTTGCAATACGATGACCCAAATCGGCTGCCACTGGAAAGACCGGGTTTGCTCACCTATCCCGTCTACACGCGCGGTGCCCTTGCCATGGCAGTGCGGCTGGGGGTGACGGAAGCCAAGCCTTGTTACGATTGGATCGATGGACAGATCTCCCGCCGCCTGGGGGGACCTTTCCGATTGGACTATAAGTGGTCGGTTGCTTAAAACCAAATACCTTGTCGATTAAGGCGGCGATATATTGGTTGGCCTCTTGTGCGGATTTGACAGTGGAAGGGGTGCTGGAAGATCCTCTTTCGGAAGATGGTGCACGCCATGTGTCGCCAGCACGCCCTAACGGAATGCTGACGTATCCTATGGCGGCCTCGACCCTGCGCCGATGGGGCGACGGCTGTGCAGCGATCCCAGCTCGCTCAGCAAGGCGGCCGACCAGGCGACGGACGGATGTTGGATCCGCACCCCAATCTCTCCGATGAATTGGATCTCGCCTCAATCGCGTTGGACGCGCCACTCAACAGATTGCCACGCGCGCGCAACGCAGGACAATACGGTTCCCGCCGACCATGAAGCACGGCCAACTCTCATAGATCCCGTGCTGAACTTTAGCTTGTAGTCTGCGTCACCTTGTCCATAGTCAATCAATCGCACGCCTTCCTCGGTAGCGTGCCGAATGATTTGCCAGAGCATCAACCGGCCGGGTGAAACATTTTTTGCGTCCTGATCATACACGGGGAACCAATAGCTTAGTACATCACCGTATCGTATTCCTAGATGTTGCGCTAACACACGGCCTCGCGCTTTTAATCGGCTCAGAACGAGGCGACAGTCTGGCGAAGACGACTCGTTGATTGCAGCGAGAAGTCGCATTGGCTCCGGGGAAACGAATGGGTCTGATGACTGTGTACGAATGTACTGCGATCGCTTAGCTTCAATGAGATCGGTAACCATCTCAAATGAGGCGGGCAGATGATTTTCGTAATGGACCGTCCCAAAGGTTTGCTCAGCCTTGCGCTGACAGCGCTCCGTGTCCCTAACGAGTTCCTCGATCGCGTTCCAACAGCGCCGAAAAGTAGGCGTCTGGCCCTGAATTCAGATCAGTCACGTAGCTTGTTTGTTGCCACTCCCCGTCAAGTCCAAATTGTTCTTGCTCCGGCATCAAGTGGGTCAGGCGCATCGACCCCAACCCAGCTATGCGCACCAAATCCGAAGAACTGATCCTAACGTCAGGAAATGCGACGAAGCCACTCGCATCTGACATGTCGCCGCCAATCCGATCAGCATAGCGGATTTTCTCGTGCCAAATACTCCTGAATTGGAACGGCAGGAAACCACAAATGCCGAACGCATCGTACACTACGGCAACGTAAGCGCGACCAGTTGCCCGCTCGCAAGCAAGCGCGAAGCTATGCGTAAGAAAAGCCCGTTGCAGCGACGGATTTTCCGAAATTATCTTGTGCCAAACTGCTATTTCAATTGACCCAAGAGCTGAAGGGCGCATGACTCAGCCCTCAAAGACGATTTTCCCATTGCTAATTCCTCCCCAATAACACGCTACCGCTTCAAGTCGCCTATGCACACTCCCACACCGCGCCTAATCAGACGAGTTTCATCACTTTTTTAGCAATAGTTAGGGGATTCATCGTCTATAATTACGTACCATCAAAAATACTGAATTGTTTGACGCGGTGCTTCTGCTGGCGTTACAAAAATGGACACTATTATTCTGCCGCAAGATTAGCTCACCTATGAATGAACATCTTGATGCGGCAATACTATGATAAGTGGTTGCCAGAAATCATCCGCAAACTATGCCGCTGTGAACCACCCGACGCTTAATAGAAGCGGGCGGCCTGCCGAGCCCATACTTGAACGTAGCCGAGGGAGGGAGTTGATGTCGAACCCTTACGCTCACCGGTATTCACCGATTCCGGACGAGGCCGAACAAGAAAAACTCCTGTCTGCTTCTGCGGCTCTGTATCTGGAGCTACTGAGGAAGTCTCTTAGCAACACCATCTTTGACGCTGAACCGAATCCCGAAGAGGACTACGCACCGCGCTACGTGGCAGCCTTCGCCAGACATTATGTGCAGGGCCGGGCAGTCTCCATGTTGCCGCTGGCGCGGCTGGAAAATCTGCAGTTCTGCATTTTAGATGCGATTGCGAGAGAGGTTCCTGGCGACCTGATCGAGACTGGCGTCTGGCGCGGCGGCGCAACTATATTGATGTGTGGTGTTCTTAAGGCGCTTGGAATCACCGACCTGTACAATCTGGGTGGCCGACTCCTTCAAGGGACTTCCGGCACCCGATGCAGCACGGGAAGCGACCCGCAGCGCCAACGCAGCCGCGCGCGCATCAGAAGCATTCCAACGCGGCATGCTCACGTTGGACAGGCTGCGCAATGGTGGACGGCAGAACGTGGTGGTGCAGCATGTCAACGTCGGGAACGGGGCACAAGCGGTGGTTGCTGGAGCCATGAACGGCGTTGGGGGGCTGCAAATGATGAGCAAGGGACCGGAGGAACCCATCCACTGGCGCGCCGGGCTGGCAGCGGCGGATGCGGCGCCGAGGTGTGGTGCCAAACGAAAGATCAACGGGCAGTATTGCCGTGCTCCCGCAATGGCCAATGGGCGCTGCCACAAGCACGGCGGAGCCTCTACCGGACCACGCACGGCCGAAGGGCTGGAACGTTGTCGCGCGGCGCCTTGGAAGCATGGCGGCCGAAGCGCCGACGTACGGGCCGCAGCGCGCGAGCGGGGCGAGGTGCGGAGGTTGATTACGGCGGTGCTTACGACAGGGCAGTGAATGCCGGACATGCGGCGGGCGCACAAAGATGCTGTGGATTGTTGCCCGGGGCATTTGACAGGAGCGACTGTCAGGAATTCCGGGCATCGACACATGTGGCGCAAGAACTCCGCTCGTGCCCATGACGTCCGTAGGTCACCATCCGGAATGGGACGCCAACTTTGTGTCCGGTGGCTTTTTACCCCCTACGTCCTGTCAATGTCCTGTCGGCTAGCCTATCTGGCCTGTAACATCCCGATAACACCCAAACACTAGGCTTTGTCCAGCAGATCATGTACCTGGTGGAATGCTATCGCGGCCAATGCGTCGACGCTGGCCCCCTTCCCTACGCAGCGTTCGTCGCGTTCTTCCCGCATCTGATCGCCGGACCAATCGTGCGGCCGCGCGAGATCATGCCGCAATTGCTGGCCTCCGGCATCGCCACGCCGCGTGCCGGCCACATTGCTGACGGGACCATGATCTTCCTGCTTGGATTGGCGAAGAAGCTCGTGCTGGCCGACCTGTTCGCGCACTACGCCGATATTGGATTCGCCGCCGCCGCTCAGGGAGCACCGCTCAGCTTCTTCGAGGCATGGTACGCCGCGCTGGCCTATGCGCTGCAGATCTATTTCGACTTCTCCGGCTATTCCGACATGGCCATCGGGCTCGCCCGCATGCTGAACGTGCAATTCCCGCTCAACTTCGCCAGTCCGTACAAGGCAACCAACATCGTCGAGTTCTGGCGCTGTTGGCACATCACCCTGAGCCGCTTCCTGCGCGATCACGTGTATATACCGCTCGGCGGCAATCGCCAGGGCGAGGTACGGCGCAATGTTAGCCTGATGGCGACCATGCTGTTGGGTGGACTGTGGCATGGCGCTGCCTGGAACTTCGTGCTGTGGGGCGGCCTGCACGGACTGTACCTGCTGATCCATCGATGGTTCCCGTGGAAACTGCCGCCGCGTGTTGGTCACGTGCTGACACTGCTGGCAGTCGTCGTCGCCTGGGTGCCGTTTCGCGCCCCGACCCTGGCGGCGACCGGTACGATGCTGCGTGGCATGGCGGGATATAACGGCATCTCGCTGCCGCAGATGATCGTGCATGCGATCCCGCCGCTGGCCTACGTCGCCACGCCGGTGCCGCTACTGCCATTTCTCGCCGATGGGCGTACGCTCAGCTTCCCCGAGGTAACTGCGTGCCTGCTGCTCGGCTGGACGATCGTGTTGGCAATGCCGACAGTGCACCAGCTGTCGGAACGCGCCCGCGGCTGGACGCTGACCGCCGGTTTTGCATTTGCCGTGCAGGCACTGTTCTTCGCGCCGCACGTCACACCGTTTCTTTACTTTCAGTTCTGATGCGCAAGCCTTCCGTCACGCGCAGCCTGTTCGCCGCTGCCGCAGCATCGCTGCTGCTCTATGCGCTACTGTTCGGTGCGCTGCTTGATCGGCCGCTGTCGCTTGGTTTCCTGCAGCAACAGATCGACATCAAGCTGCAGCGTGCCGCATCGATCGGTCAACCAAAGCTGGTGATCCTTGCCGGCTCCAACGGCCCTTATTCGCATCGCTGCGAAGTCATTCAGCCGTCGATGGGAATGCCGTGCGTGAATGGCGGCGTCGCGGTCGGGATCGGGCTCGATTACGTCTTCGCCCGCTGGCGGCCGCTGCTGCATGCGGGCGATCTGGTGTATTTGCCGATGGAAGAGGAGCAGTACATCCGGACGCGTGCGACGACAGAGCTCGGACCGGACGCCGCCATCATGTTCCGGCACGACCGGCGCACGCTCGCGTCGCTGTCATCCGAGCGATGGCTGGCGGCACTCTTTTCCTTCGATCTGCGCGCCGCATTGATGAGCCTGATCGAAACCGCGCTGGTCGCGGCACACTTCCACGACCCTCGCGCCGAAGTCACCGGTGAGACGAATGCCTGGGGCGACCACATCGGCCATTCGGCAGCGCTTGCCCAGACGAACCGCAGCGTTCTTGCCGCCGCCGCGACACATCATGCGACGGCGGATGCGGTGCGCGACGGTTATGGCAGCGCACTGATCGCGGATTTCACGCGATGGGCCACGGCGTCGGGCATCCAGGTCATCGGCGGATTGCCGACAGAATTCGCCGATTCACCGATGCCCGATGCGACCTTACAGGCTATCCGCTCGACCTACCTGGCAAACGGCGGCGACTTCCTCGAACTGCCAAATCTCAGCCGTTATCCGCGCTCCGCTTTCTTCGATACGTCCGACCACCTGAACGAGACCTGGCAGATCGAGCACTCGAAGTTGCTCGCCGCGCAGTTGCGATGGCGTCGCGCGTCCATTGCAGCAATTCATCCGGCTGGTCCAGCATCCCCTCCGGCACCGCATAGTAAGCCGACAGACTGACCTTCCGCTCACCGCGCATGTAGCTGAACGGTTCACTGCCCGCCTGTTCGAAGCGTTCGCGCGTGGCGTCGTCGACGCGCAGATACATCGCGTCGCGCACCAGCAGCCCGAACATAACGCCGCTATGGAATAGCCCGACACCGCTGAACATCCGGCGTGGCATCGGCCCTAACGGAGCCAGCAGGTCCAGCACGAAATCCTGAAAACCCTGACTGACCGGCATCAGAACGCCAGCGACGTCGCCTGCACCACCAATGGCAAGGTCCGCACCATAGACAGCACAGCCTCTGGCACTTCCTCATCGACCGAGACCAGGCAGATAGCGTCGCCGCCCTGGCTCGCGCGGCCCAGATGGAACGTCGCGATGTTGATGCCGGCACCCGCCAGCGTCGCGCCGAAGCGGCCAATGAACCCCGGCTTGTCCTGGTTGGTCACATACAGCATGTGCGGGGCGAAATCCGCCTCGACCTTGATGCCCTTGATTTCCACGATACGAGGGCGCGAACCGGCGAACAGGGTGCCGGCGACCGACCGCGCAATCTGATCCGTCTGCACAGTCACCCGCACCAGTGTCTGATATTCGCTCGGCCGATCGTGCACGGTTTCGGCAACATCGATGCCATGATCGCGTGCGGCAACGGGGGCGTTCACCATGTTGACGCCTTCCATCATCGGCGTCATCAGGCCCGCCAGCGCCGCGGCAGACAGTGGACGCGTGTTCAATGCCGCGGCCTGTCCCTCGTATTCGATCAACACGCGGCGGATCACCCCCTCCCGCGCCTGCGTCAGTTGTCCGGCAAACGCGCCGAGCAGCCGGCACAATTCCATGTATGGCTTTAGCCGTGGCGCGTCCTCGGCGGATACCGACGGCATGTTGATCGCATTCGACACCGCACCAGTCAGCAGAAAATCGCTCATCTGCTCGGCAATCTGCAGCGCCACGTTTTCCTGCGCCTCGGCGGTCGCAGCGCCGAGATGCGGCGTGCACACCACGCCTTCCAGCGCGAACAGCGGCGATTGCGTCGCCGGTTCCGTCTCGAATACGTCCAGCGCGGCGCCCGCAACGTGACCTGATTTCGATCGCCTCAGCCAGCGCCAATTCATCCAACAATCCGCCACGCGCACAGTTGATGATGCGCACGCCGCGCTGAGCCTTCGCCAGCGACTCACGCGAGATGATGTTGCGCGTCGCATCGGTCAGAGGCGTGTGCAACGTGATGATGTCGGCGCGCGACAGCAATTCATCCAGTTCCACCTTTTCCACCCCGAGATCGAGCGCGCGCTTCTCGGTCAGGAACGGATCATAGGCGACGACGCGCATCTTCAATCCGACCGCACGATCGGCGACGATTGATCCGATGTTGCCACAGCCGATGAGGCCGAGCGTTTTGCCGCTCAGCTCCACACCCAGGAACCGGTTCTTTTCCCACTTGCCGGTCTTGGTGGAAGCGGAAGCTTCCGGGATCTGGCGCGCTAAGGCGAACATCATGGCGATCGCATGTTCCGCCGTGGTGATGGTATTGCCATGTGGCGTGTTCATCACCACCACGCCGCGCGCGGTCGCCGAGCGGATATCGACATTGTCCACCCCAATGCCCGCACGACCGACCACTTTCAGGTTGCTCGCGGCGTCCAAAAGCTCGCGCGTCACCTTGGTGGCCGACCGCACCGCGAGTCCGTCATACGGCGCGATAATGCTCCGCAGATCGGCCGGCGAGAGGCCAGGCTTCAAATCCACATCCACGCCACGGCGGCGGAAAATCTCTACCGCGGCAGGCGATAGCTTGTCGCTGATCAGCACCTTCGGCATTGGCATTCTCTCGGTTTACGTCGCGGTCACCACGCCATGTGCCCAGTCGAGCCATGGCAGCAGCACCTCGACGTCGGATGTATCGATCGTAGCACCGGTCCAGATGCGAAGACCCGGCGGTGCATCGCGATAGGCGGCAATGTCGTAGGCCACACCTTCCTTCTCCAACACCGCCGCGATCTGCTTGGGCGCCTTCAGGCAGATCGAAGTGCACGACCGCGTAGCCGGATCTTCAGCGAGAAAGTCCACCCACTCTGTGCGCAGCACCCAGCTCTCGATTGCCGCAAGACTCGCCTCGCTGCGCGCGATCAGCGCAGGCAGGCCACCCATCAACTCCGCCCAGCGCAATCCATCCAACGCGTCTTCCGCGCACAGCATGGATGGCGTGTTGATTGTCTCACCCTTGAAGATGCCTTCGATCAGCTTGCCGCCTGACGTCAGGCGAAAGATCTTCGGCAGTGGCCATGCCGGCTTGTGGCTCAGCAACCGTTCCACCGCACGCGGCGACAGGGCCAGCATGCCATGCGCGGCCTCGCCGCCCAGCACCTTCTGCCACGACCACGTCACGACATCCAGTTTGTCCCACGCCAGATGCATCGCGAACGCGGCGGACGTCGCATCGCATATCGTCAACCCTTGCCGATCGGCGGCGATCCAATCGCCACTCGGCACACGCACGCCGGATGTGGTGCCGTTCCATGCGAACACGACGTCACGGCTGAAATCGACCGCATGCAGATCCGGTAACCGGCCATACGGGGCCGACAGCACGCGCGCGTCGAGCGCCAGCTGCTTTACGACATCGGTCGCCCAACCTTCGCCGAAGCTCTCGTAGGCCAGCACGTCCACCGGCCGCGAACCAAGCAACGACCACAACGCCATCTCCACAGCGCCGGTGTCGGATGCCGGCACGATGCCAAGCCGCCAATCAGCCGGCATGCCCAGCATCGCGCGCGATCGATCAATCACCTCGGCGAGCCTGGCTTTCGGAGCCCCGGCGCGATGACTGCGGCCGAGCAAAGCGCCTGACAGTGCATCGAGCGCGAAGCCGGGGCGCTTGGCACAAGGGCCGGAGGAATAATTGGTGTTGGCCGGACGCTTGTCCGGTCTGGTGGCGATCGCCATGCAATAACTCTCCCTTACAGAAGAGAAGCGCCCCGGTGGGGGGACGTGACCCGGGACGGCGTATAGCGAGAAGCTTGCTTTCGCGTCAACGCTATTGCACGGCGTCCCCGCCGGTTAGACTTGCGCCATGCGGATCACGCGGCGGCACTCACTTGCCATGCTGCTCGCGCTGTCACCTCGCGCCGCGCGCGCACAGGCACAGCAACGCGAAACAGCGCCGCCCGTGTCGGACATTCGGCCGATGCCCGCGGACCGGGTCGTGCATCACTCACTGGAGTTGCCCGGCCGAACCCTGGAATTCACCTCGACCGCCGGGGCGATCCGCCTATTCGACGACAAGAATTCACCGCTGACAGACTTGGCATTCATCGCCTATCAGCTCGATGGCGGTGAGCCCGCACATCGCCCCGTCACATTCGTCTTCAATGGCGGACCGGGCTTTGCCTCCGGCTGGTTGCAGGTCGGCGCGGTGGGGCCATGGCGCATCCCGCTCGGCGGCGATGCGACGGTGCCGTCCGCCTCGCCCGATCCGTTACCAAACGCCGAGACCTGGCTCGACTTCACCGATCTGGTGTTCATCGATCCAGCCGGCACCGGCTACTCGCGCATCCTCGGCAACAATGAGGAGGCCAGGAAGCGGCTGTGGTCCGTCCAAGGCGACATCGACTATCTGGCACAAGCCATCAGGCGGTGGCTGGACAAATCCAATCGCATGGTTTCGCCGAAATACATCCTGGGTGAAAGCTACGGCGGCTTTCGTGCGCCACGCCTCGCCCGCCAGCTCGCAAACAGCGAAGGCGTCGGCTTAACTGGTCTCGTGCTGGTCTCACCCGCACTCGATATCGGTGGACGCAGCCTCGCGTTCGACCCGTTCTATTTTGTTGATCGGCTCCCCACCATGGCGGCGGTTGCACGCGCCGCACAAGGACCTGTGACGCACGGACAGCTTGCCGATGTGGAACAATATACCGCGACCGATTACCTGCTGGATTTGACGCGCGGCGAGCGAGATCAGCAGGCGATCGAACGCCGCAGCCAGAAAGTCGCGGAATTCACCGGGCTCGATCCGGCGCTGGTGCGGCGTTACGACGGCATGATCGACAATGCCACGTTCCTGCATGAGTTTGCCCGTGCGCAGGGGCGTATCGGCAGCGCGTACGACGCGACGATTACCAGCGGCAATCCGTTTCCTCTGGAAATGCAGAGCAACGTGCCGGACCCAGTGCTCGATACGCTTCAGGCACCGGTCACGGGTGCAATGATGGCGATCTACGAGAACAAACTGAACTGGCATCCTGACAATCTCTACCGCCTGTTCGACCGGCCCGCGGCGCGAGAATGGGACTGGGGACACGACATTGGACCGAAACCGCAGTCAGTCGGTTTCATGCGTGTCGCGTTGTCGGTCGATCCGCATTTCTCCGTCCTCATCTGTCATGGACTGTTCGATCTGATCACGCCGTATTTCGCCACCAAACTACTGCTGGATCAAATCCCACTCTCGGTCGGCGGCGACCGTGTCGCGCTGCAGGTCTATCCGGGTGGCCATATGTTCTACACCAACGATGCTTCGCGGGCCGCGCTGCGCGACGCTGCGAAGGCACTCATCGGCGCGCGCTGAGCAGTGCCAATGGACTGCCGTTCGTCGTGGTGGAGCATTCCAAGTCCGACAGGCAACGGATCGCCGGTACCTGCGCCACCATGGCTATCACAGCGCGGAGATGGGTCTGAACCTGCTGTGCATACATCAGTCCGACCGCACGATCGAAGGATTCGGCGGCGTCGCCGTGTCCGCCTCGCCGGTCGCACGCCGGCGAGCAGCCGGCCGGCATTATTTGGCAAACCATGAAATCTGGCGGTGGCCGCCAATGACGTGCGAAGACCGCACAGTCGGCCAACACTGCGAGTCGCATGGATCGAGCCCGGACGCGCCGTAAACCGGTGGCGGAGGCCACCGCCGAACTGATCGCAGTGATCGTCGCGGTCACCGATGGCGAACCGCGCGTGCTGACCATCGACAATGGTGCGGGCGCTGCCATCCGGACCGTTCGAGCTGACACACCGGTCACTGCAATCCGGTATGCGCTCCTGGGTGGAGCAGCAGACCCACCATCCGCTGGGCTATGTCGAACAGCTCTACACCTTCGCCGATCGCGACCGGACGCGAATCGGGCTCCGGACGGTGTCGATCAGCTACCTCGGGCTGACGCGCGAGACACGCACCGCTGGCGAAGCCGGCGTGACCTGGCAAAGCTGGTATCGCTACTTCCCCTGGGAGGATCGCCGCGGCGGAATCTCCGCCGGCCGAGGAGCCGATCGCCCCGAGGCTGAGAGCCTGGGCGGACGCGGCGGATGACACGGCGACGCGGCGCGATCGGCAGCGCCGGGCCGCGATCACTTTCGGCCACGATGGCAGGGCCTGGAACGAGGAGCTGATCCTGCAGCGTTACGAACTGCTGTGGGAGGCGTCCCTGGTATCCGAATCGCCGCAGGTCGGCGACCCGGTTGCCAGGCGAGGCAATGACACACGACCACCGCCGCATCCTCGCCACCGGCATCGCGCGGCTGCGCGCCAAAATCAAATACCGCCCCGTGGTGTTCGAACTGATGCCGCCCCGCTTCACGCTGGGTCAGTTGCAGCAGGCGGTGGAGGCGCTCGCCGGCCGGCGCTTGCACAAGCAGAACTTCCGCCGCCTCGTGGAGCAGCAGGACCTCGTGGAGGAAACCGGCGAGATGGCCACCGAAACCGGCGGCCGGCCGGCCAAGCTGTTCCGCTTCCGCCGCGACGTGGTTGCCGAGCGGGCCGTGGCGGGAAGCAAACTGCCGCTCGCGCGCTAGCTTCAGAAGCGCAGCCAGATTCAACGCGGAACTCCCGCTCAATCGTATTGCGGGCTTCCCGCATACCTTTGCCCTTGACACCCTTATGCTCAGCACTAGTATAAGCACATCAAATGCTCAGATAGAGCATAAGGGAGTAGACAGGATGTCACACGCCGAAGCCCTCGCCCGTACCGCCCCGCTCTACGACCGGGTCAAGGCATTTGTCCCGCCCATGGAGTGGCCGGTATTCGCCGACGACATCGAGGCGATACTGGCGTTGAAGCGCCGGCGAAACGCAGTGATCCTCGGCCACAACTACATGACACCGGAGATCTTCCACTGCGTCTCCGACATCGTCGGCGATAGCCTGGCGCTGGCCCGCGAGGCGATGACGGTGGATGCCGATGTTATCGTGCTCGCCGGCGTGCATTTCATGGCGGAGACCGCCAAGCTGCTGAACCCGGCGAAGACCGTGCTGATCCCCGACCTCCGCGCCGGCTGCTCGCTCGCGGAGTCGATCACCGCCGCCGACGTGCGGTTGCTGCGCGAGCGCTATCCCGGCGTGCCTGTCGTCACCTACGTCAACACATCCGCCGCGGTGAAGGCGGAGTCCGACATCTGCTGCACCTCCGGCAACGCCCGCAAGATCATCGAGTCCCTTGGCACTGACAGCGTGATCATGCTGCCGGATGAATACCTGGCGCAGAACATCGCGGCGCAGACCGGCGTGAAGATCATCACCTGGGCCGGTCACTGCGAGGTGCATGAACGCTTCACCGCCGCGCAGATCCGCGAACTGCGCGCCGAAAACCCAGGCGTGGTGGTGCTCGCGCATCCGGAATGCCCGCCCGAGGTGGTGGCCGAGGCCGACTTCACCGGCTCCACCGCCGACATGTCCGACTACGTCGGCAAACAAAAGCCGGCCAAGGTCGTGCTGATCACCGAGTGCTCGATGGCCGACAACGTGTCGGTGCATCACCCCGACGTGTCGTTCGTGCGGCCCTGCAATCTGTGTCCGCACATGAAGCGCATCACGCTGGCGAATATCCGCAGCGCGCTGGAAAACATGCAGCACGAAGTCACCATTGATCCCGCCGTGGCGGTACGCGCCCGCCAGGCGGTAGAGCGCATGCTGGCGGTGCGATAATGCTCACGCCACTTCCCCTGATCATGGTCGAACCGGTAGTACGAAACGCACTCCTGGAAGACCTTGGCCGCGCCGGTGATCTGACAACAGACGCCATCGTGCCGGCGAACCTGCTCACCGAATGTGCGCTGGTGGCACGTCAGCCCGGCGTGGTGGCCGGCCTGGACTACGCCGCGACGGCATTCCGCCTGATCGATCCGGCAGTCGAACTACTGGTGGAGCGCCCGGACGGCACCCGTCTTTCGCCAGGTGATCTGATCGCGGTGGTGCGTGGACCGGCGCGCGGCGTCATGACCGCCGAACGCACCGCCCTCAACTTCCTGTGCCACCTCTCCGGCATCGCCTCCGCGACGCGCGGCATCGTCGATGCCATCGTCGGGACGCGGGCGCAGGTGGTGTGCACGCGCAAGACCATGCCAGGGCTGCGCGCCGCGCAGAAGTACGCGGTGCGCGTCGGCGGCGGCTCGAACCATCGCTTCGGACTGGATGATGCAGTGCTGATCAAGGACAACCATGTTGCCATCGCCGGCGGCGTGCGCACCGCCGTCGAGCGCGCACGGGCCGGCGTCGGTCACCTGGTGAAGATCGAACTTGAGGTCGATACATTGGAGCAGTTGCGTGAGGCGATGAGCCTTCGCGTGGATGCTGTGCTGCTCGACAACATGGGACCGGACATGTTGCGCGAGGCGGTGGAGATCGTGGATGGCCGTGCCATCACCGAGGCATCGGGACGCATTCGTCCCGACACCGCGCCGGCGATTGCGGCGAGCGGTGTGGACCTGCTTTCAGCCGGAGGGCTGACGCATAGCGCCACGGCACTTGATATCGGGCTCGACCACCGGCATTGAAGCGCTGAAGCTCGCAGGGGAAGAACCATCATGGCCGTCCGCCTCGTCGTCACGATCAATGCCAAGCCCGGCAAAGGTGCCGAATTGGCCGGCGCATTTCGCGCACGCTGCAAGGAATGCATGCAAGAGGACGGCTGCGAGCAGTTCGAAATCTTCCAGAGCGCACTGGACGCCGACAAGCTCGTATTGGTGGAGTTGTGGCGCGACCAGGCGGCCCTCGACGCGCACGCCAAGCTGAACGCGACACGGCCGCCTATGGCACCGGAGCTGCGCGCAGGCAGTGTGCGCGAGGACTATCAGGTACAGCGTCACGCGGTAGCGCCACCATCGACCGGCAGTGCGACGCCGGTGATATAGGACGCCTCGTCGGAGATCAGGAACAGCGCCGCATTGGCGACTTCTTCCGGCCGCGCCGGGCGGCCCATCGGCACCTGACCGCCGCGCTTGGCCACCAGCGTTTCGGCCGTCTCGCCCGGTGGCAACTGACTGTCCGGACGAGCCACGAACACCCGCAGCATCGGCGTGTCCGTCGGACCCGGGCAGACAGCATTCACCCGGATCTTCTCGCGCGCATAGCGCTTCGCCAGACCATGCACCAGGCCGACGACGCCGAACTTCGCGATGTTATAGACTGGGCTGAACTGCGAGCCGGTGAGACCTGACGTCGAAGCAGTGTAGAGCAGCGCGCCGCCGCCACGCGCGCGCAGTTCCGGGATCGCCGCCTCGGTGGTGACCAGCACCGTGCGCACGTTCAGGTCCATCGCCAGCTCGAAGTCCTTCCAATCAAGTCCCTCGATCGCCGCGGGACCGGGATGCCCGACATGGTTCCAGACGAAATCGAGTCCGCCGAACGCATTGGCGGTGCGGCGGACGATCTCGCGCGCGAACGAGTCCTGCCGAAGGTCGCCCGCCAACGCGATCGCTTTGCCACCGGCATCGGTGATCTGCTTCGCCACCGCGGCGGCGCCTGCCTCATCCAGGTCCACCACGCCAACCGCGGCACCTTCCTGTGCGAAACGCAGCGCGCCGGCACGCCCCATACCGGATGCCGCAGCAGTTACGATACCGATCTTACCGTGCAGGCGCATCTTGCAGCTCCTTCAGGCCCGCATACGGGAGTTCAGCCACTCCGTCATGATGCGATTGAATGTCTCGGGATGCTCGACATTCGGGAAATGCCGCGCGTTGGCAATCTCCTCATAGCGTGCCCCCACGATCGAACTGGCGATCCTGCGGTTCTCTGCCGGCGGCGTCCCTGCATCGTCCGCTCCGCATACGACAAGCACCGGCACGCGCAGCATCGGCAGCCGTGCGGTGAAATCGAAGTTGCGGATAGCCGCGACGCAGCCGAGATATCCCTCAGGCGAGGTGCCGATGATGGTGTCACGGATCTGCTTCCAGCGGCCGGGGCGCAGATCCCTCAGCGCGGGAGTGAGCCAGCGGTCTATGGTCACGTCGGCCAGCGGTGCCAGAGAATGCGATCGGCTGACGGTATCAACCCGCTGCTGCCAGACCTCCGATGCGCCAGCTGGCGTGGCAGGCAGCGTGTCACACCACATGGCGGACGCAAGTTTGCTGTGGTGTTCCAGCGCGAATGCCTGCCCCAGCATCCCGCCAATGGAAAGGCCGATGAAATGGACGCGTGGGATGCTCAGCGCTTCAAGCGTATTGGCCACATCCAGCGCAAGCTCGCTCATCGTATAGTCACCCTCGACCGGCGTACTGCCACCGTGGCCACGCATGTCGATACGCAATACGCGGAAGCCGGCACGCACCAGTGCGGGCACCTGTTCCGCCCACATCCCGCTGTCCGACGCGAGCGAATGCGTCATGCAGACAACAGGCGCGGTGTCAGGACCAATCAGGTCATAAGCGATCAGACGATTATCGAGGGGCAACAACATGATTCACATCTCCCGGCTTTGCGGTGTTCCTCGTTCAGCCTGTCTCCATCGGCAAACTTTCGTCCTTGGCCCATTCGGACAACGAGGCGTCATACAGTTTCACGTCCTTGTGGCCCAGCATGATCAGAGCCAGCGCATCAGCACTTGCCGCGATACCGCCGCCGCAATAGTTGATCACCGGCCGGTTCATCGCACCCACCGCTTCGAAGCGCTTGCGCAATTCATCGGCTGGCAGGAACGCATTCGTCTCCGGATCAAGCAGGTGCATAGCCGGCACATTCACGCTGCCGGCAATACGGCCGGGGCGGCCGTAGCTGTTGCCGCCGGCGCCGGTATGCTGCTGCGGCTGTAACGCGTTGATCGTGCAGATGGCACCATCACCGACGGCACGCCGCACTTCCTCTTTGCCGACCATCAGGTTGCGGACTTCGCGCACAGTGAAATTGCCGGAGGGTCGTGCTCGTGCCGCTCCGATCTCAACCGGCCGGCCTTCACGCTGCCACTTCTGCCAGCCGCCGTTCAGCACCGCTGCATTGTCGTAGCCGAACTCGTGCATCAGCCACCACATCCGCGTCGCCCACCAGACATTGGCGGTGCTGTAGGTGATCACGCGTGTGCCGTTGCTGACTCCCAGGCGGCGCATCGCGGCGGCGAAGTCATCCGGAGCCTGGCGCATGAAGCGCAGCGTCTGCGAGGTATCCGAAACGTCGCGCAGCATATCGACGAACTGCGCGCCGGGAATGTGCCCGGCCTCGAAGTCCTCGCGGCCGGGCTTCACCTGGTAGGTGATCTTCGGGTCGGGGATCAGATGCGTGGTGCAATCAAGCACGACCACATTCGGATCGTTCAGATGACCGGCGAGCCAGTCGGTCTCGACCAGGTACTCAGGATGGACAAAGCCGCTCATGCGTGCGCTCCATGTTCAGCGGGAAGCTCCGCGAGTTCGATCAGCACATTGCCGGTAGAGGCAGGGTCGATGAACGCGATGCGCGCCCCGCCGTGGCCGATACGCGGCGTTTCGTCGCGCAGCTTTACGCCCTTGGCCTTGAGCTCCGCGAGCGCACCATCGAGGTCCTCGACCTCGAAGCAGATGTGGAACAGGCCTTCGCCTTTTTCGGCAATCCACTTGCTCACACCTGAATCGGGCGCCTTGCTTTCCAAAAGCTCGATATAGGTTTCGCCGACCGGCAGCATGGCAAGGCGGGTCGCACCGATCTGCTCCTCATATTCCAGTGGAATGCCGAAGGTGTCGCGCAGCAGGTTCATCGACTGGTTGAGCGAGTTCACCGCAATGGCGATGTGCTCGACGCGCTTGATCTTCATGGCCGCCTCCTCAGGATATCGTCACGCCGCTGTCCACAGGATACACCTGTCCCGTCACCAGACGCGATTCGTCCGATGCCAGGAACAGGGCCATGTTGGCGATGTCCTGCGGTTCGATCAGGCCGAGCAGATGTGAATCAGCGAGCCGGCCGAGCGCTGCATTGCCAGCCACCAGCTTGCGCACGCGCTCTGTCATGGTCGCGGACGGTGCAATGGCGTTGACGCGGACGCGCTTCGACGCGAATTCCACCGCCATTGAGCGAGTCATCGCCGCGACGCCGCCCTTGGCGGCAGTGTAGCAGTCACGGCCCGCGATCCCCATCAGCGCGACGTTGGACGACATGTTGATCACGGAGCCGCCGCCGGAGCGGGCGATCTCCGGGATGCCAACGCGGCAACCGAGGAAGGTGCCGAACAGGTCCAGCTTGATGACGCGCCAGAACTCTTCCAACGGCGCATCAACCACGGTGTTGTCCTGCGGCGTCGAACCGCCGGCGTTGTTGTGTAGCACATGCAGCCCGCCGAACTGCTTCACCGCACTACGCACCGCAGCCTGTATACTGGCCTCGTCGGTCACGTCAGTACGGATCGCGATGGCACCATTGCCGGCAAGATGTGCAGTTTCCTCTCCTGCCGCCGCGTCGATCTCGGCGATCGCGACGCGGGCGCCCTCACGAGCGAACAGGATCGCCGTGGCACGGCCAATACCTGTCCCGGCCCCGGTAATGAATGCCACTTTGCCTGCGAGACGCGGCATTTCTTTGCCTCCTGTTTGCGAGTCCGCTAGTGGCTCAATTCGCGCGACATCTCGTCGATGCCGTTGACCGTCAGCGGATACATGCGGCCTTCCATCAACTCGCTGGTCATCCCGATGGACCGCACGTGCTGCCACGAATGCCGCGGTGTCGGATTGAGCCAGGCGGCACGGCTGTAATGCGAGGTCAGCCGCTCCAGCCAAACCCGGCCGGGTTCATCGTTCATGTGCTCGACACTGCCGCCCGGCATGGTGATCTCGTACGGGCTCATCGCCGCATCGCCGACGAAGATCAGTTTATAGTCTGGGCCGTACTTGCGGATCACCTCGAGAGTGGAGAGCTTCTCGTCGTGGCGCCGACGATTGTTCTTCCACACGCGCTCATAGGGAAAGTTGTGGAAGTAGAAGTACTCCAGGTGCTTGAACTCAGAGCGCGCCGCCGAGAACAGCTCCTCGGACAGCTTCACGAAATCGTCCATCGATCCACCGACATCGAGGAACAGCAATACCTTCACGGCGTTGTGGCGCTCCGGCACCATCTTCAGGTCGAGCGAGCCTGCATTCTTCGCCGTCGATCGGATGGTGTCCGGCAGATCGAGTTCGGTTGCCGCACCCTGCCGCGCGAAGCGGCGCAACCGGCGCAGCGCCAGCTTCAGGTTCCGGGTGCCCTGCTCCACCGTATCGTCCAGGTCGCGGAAATCGCGCCGATCCCACACCTTCACAGCGCGGCGATGGCGCGAATTCATGCTGGCCGATGCGCACGCCTTCGGGATTGTAGCCATAGGCGCCGAACGGCGACGTGCCGGCAGTGCCGATCCACTTGGAGCCACCCTGGTGCCGCCCTTTCTGCTCGGCCAGCAGTTCCGCCAGGCGCTGCATCAGCGCCTCGAACCCGCCAAGCGCCTGGATCTTCGCCATCTCCTCCGGCGATAGCAGCTTCTCCGCCAGCTTGCGCAGCCACTCCTCAGGCAGGTGACGTGGCAGCACCCCTTCGGGCGCCTCCAACCCCTTGAAGCACTGCGCGAATACCCGATCAAACCGATCGAGGTGGCGTTCGTCCTTCACCAATGTCGCGCGGCTCAAATAGTAGAAGTCATCCACGCTCCACTCCGCCACGCCGGCCTTCATCGCACCGAGCAGCGTCAGGTATTCGGTGATCGATGTCGGCAATCCCGCTTGCCGCAAGCCTTCGATCAGATGCGCGAACATCAGGCGCCGCGCCGCGCCAGGAACGCCAGGCGTTCGAACAGATGCACGTCCTGCTCGTTTTTCAGCAGCGCGCCGTAGAGCGGCGGGATGACCAGATGCTTCTCATTGGTGCGCAGCGCCTCCGTCGGCAGATCCTCCACCATCAGCAGCTTCAGCCAGTCCAGCAGTTCCGCCGGTACTGGGCTTCTTTTTCAGCCCCGGAACCTCGCGTATCTGGAAGAACACGTTCAGCGCCTCGCGCGCCAGATCGTGCCGCAGGTCCGGATAGTGCGCCTGCACGATCCGTTCCATCGTCTCGCGATCGGGAAAGCGGATGTAGTGGAAGAAACAGCGGCGCAGAAACGCGTCCGGCAGTTCCTTCTCGTTGTTCGAGGTAATGATGACGACGGGCCGATGCTTCGCCTCGACGTTCTGCCGCGTCTCATAGACGAAAAACCGCATGCGATCGAGTTCGAGCAGCAGATCGTTGGGAAATTCGATATCGGCCTTATCCACCTCATCGATCAGCACAACGACGGGCCGATCGGCTTCGAAGGCGTCCCATAGTTTGCCGCGCACGATATAGTTGGCAATGTCGTGCACGCGCGGATCACCCAACTGGCCATCACGCAAACGGGAGACCGCATCGTATTCGTAGAGCCCTTGCTGCGCCTTGGTGGTGGACTTGATATGCCATTCGATCAGGTCGAGGCCGAGCGCCTGGGCGACTTCGTGTGCCAGCACTGTCTTGCCGGTGCCGGGTTCGCCTTTCACCAGCAATGGCCGCTGCAACGTGACCGAGGCGTTTACCGCGACTTCCAGGTCGCGCGAGGCGATATAACGTTCGGTACTCTTGAATGAGGCGCTCACTCGGGGCTCCCTGTGCATCTGGGACAGAGTTTCGGGCCAGAGCGAACAGCCCGCAAGGTGGAAGGGAATCCGCGGATGCCGACGATGCGACCCTATGGCTCCTGGCTATCCCCGATCACGTCCGAGCTGATTGTTGCGGGCTCGATCGGCTTGTTCGGCACCCAGTTCGACGGCACCGACGTCTATTGGGTGGAAAGCCGCCCGCAGGAGCAGGGCCGCAGCGTGCTGATGCGGCATCGCCCTGGCAATGCCGCAGAGGATGTGACGCCTCGCGGGTTCAATGCGCGCTCGCGTGTCCATGAGTATGGCGGCGCGCCGACGGTCGTGCACCAGGGCATAAGCTGGTTCTCCAACATGGCCGACCAGCGGCTGTATCGGCACGCCGCCGGCAGCGCGCCGGTTCCCCTGACACCGGATGACGGCATGCACCGCTACGCCGATGGCACCATCGATCCGCAACGCAACCGCTGGATCGGAGTGCGCGAGACCCATATCGGCGGTGACGTGGTCAACAGCATCGTCGATATCGATCTGACGTCGGGTGGCGAGGGCCGCGTCCTCGCCAGCGGCAGCGATTTCTACGCGGCGCCGCGGCTCTCACCGGATGGGCGGCAAATCGCCTGGATCAACTGGCGGCATCCCAACATGCCGTGGGTCGAAACCGAGCTGTGGCTCGCCGGCATTGGACCCGACGGAATACCCACCAACCCTCGAATGGTCGCCGGCGGCGCGGGTGAGTCCGTGCTGCAGCCTGAATGGTCGCCGAACGGCACGTTGCACTTCATTTCGGACAGCAGCGGCTGGTGGAACCTGTATCGTCTGAACGGCGAAGCAACCGAAGCTTTGTGTCCGCGTGAGGCCGATTTCTCGCAGCCGCCGTGGGTGTTCGGCACGTCGAGCTACGCCTTCGCCGGACATGATCGCATTGTCTGCACGTACTGGGAGAACGGGTTCGCCCGCCTGGCGCAGATTGACGCTGCGGCGCACACGTTGATCCCGATCGATCTGCCGTACACCGACTATGGCTACGTGCGTGCGCGCGGGGGCGAAGCGGTGTTTCGCGCGGCAGCGCCGAACGAGCCAGCGTCGATCGTGCGTCTCGACCTGCGCAGCGGCAAGCCAGAGGTGTTACGGCGTTCGTCGACGATACAGCCAGGGATTGCCCAATATCTCGCGATGCCGGAGCACATCACCTTCCCCACCGAAGGCGGCCGAAGTGCCCACGCGTTCTACTATCCACCAGCCAATCCCGATTTCGTTGCCGGCGCCGGCACACGCGCACCGCTGCTGGTGAAGTGTCACGGCGGCCCGACCGCATTCGCGCCTGGGGTGCTCGATTTGCGCACGCAGTACTGGACCAGCCGCGGCATTGGCGTGCTGGACGTGAATTACGGTGGCAGCAGCAGCTACGGGCGCGCCTATCGCGGCCGGTTGCAAGGCCAGTGGGGCGTGGTCGACGTGGACGACTGCATCAATGCGGCCCGCTTCCTTGTGCAGCGTGGCAGCGCCGATGCGGACCGCATCGTGATCACCGGCGGTAGTGCAGGCGGCTACACGACGCTGATGGTGCTGGCGCGCAATGCATTCGCCGGCGGTGCCAGCCATTACGGCGTCAGCGACGTGACCGCTCTGGCGCGCGATACGCACAAGTTCGAATCTCACTATCTCGACTGGCTGATTGCACCGCTTGCCGGCAATGAGCAGCTATACCGCGAGCGTTCGCCGCTGCACCACGCCGCCAAGCTCGATCGGCCGGTGATCTTCTTCCAAGGTGATGAAGACAAGGTCGTTCCGCCAAACCAGACCGAGGTGATGGTGGAAGCGCTGCGCAACAAGGGCGTTCCTGTGGGTTATCTGCTGTTCAGCGGCGAACAGCACGGCTTCCGCAAGGCACCGAACATCATGCGTGCGCTCGATGCCGAATTATATTTCTATGCCGCGCTGGTCTTCCGTACCGGACTGGCGTTCTAGCGACGGCGGGCGCATGACGATACAGGGATGCAGATGACCGACCTCATCGAACGTAAGGCCTTGAAGCTTCTGGTACAGGCAAATCAACGGTTGAGCGAAATCGCCAGCGAGGGTCTGTGCGATCAGCCACAGAAGAAGCTCATGCGAACAATGCTTGTCGAGCTACGTGCCATGTTGGACGAGTTCGAGGATGCGTATTTCCCACCAGGCTCATGACAACAGGCCAGCCGATCAAACCCCTGCCGATTGCGGCACTGTCGGTGCTCCTGCCAGCTTGCTCCTGCTCCGCTCGGAAAAACCGCCATGGCCATTCGTAATCGCCTGACACAGACGCTGGGCATCGAACACCCGATCCTGCTGGCGCCGATGGATCTGGTTTCCTGCGGCAAGCTCGCGGGGGCAGTCAGTCAGGCCGGCGGCCTCGGCATGCTCGGCGGCGGCTATGGCGACGGCGAGTGGATAGAGCGGGAATGGACAAACGCTGGCAATGTTCGCATCGGCTGCGGTTTCATCACCTGGAGTCTGGCAAAAACGGCCCGGCTTGCTCGAGGCGGCGCTCGCCCGACAACCAGTCGCCGTGATGCTGTCGTTCGGCGACCCACGTCCATTCGCTCCCACCATCCGCGCAGCCGGCGCGCGCCTGATCTGTCAGGTGCAGACTGTGACGCAGGCACGCGAGGCAGCGGACGCCGGAGCAGATGTCATTATCGTGCAGGGAACCGAGGCAGGTGGCCACGGCCAAAATGAGCCGCTGTTCACCCTGTTGCCACAGGTTGTGGATACGTGTCCCGGCACGCCCGTCGTCGCCGCGGGCGGGATTGCCGATGGCCGTGGCCTGGCCGCGGCGATGATGCTGGGCGCTGAGGGCGCGTTGATGGGTACGCGCTTTTACGCCTCGCAGGAGGCTGACGGACACCCTGCGGCCAAGCGGCGCATCGTCGAGGCGGCCGGTGGTCAGACTGTTCGTTCGATCGTCTTCGATCTGTCGCGCCGCAATCGCTGGCCCGCGCCCTATACCGGCCGGCTGCTGCGCAACGCTCATCTCGAGCGCTGGCTGGGCCATGAGGATGAACTTGAGGCACGATCGGAAGAAGTTGGCCGCGAGTACGTTGCAGCACGAGCACGTGGCGATTTCGACATTGCTGGCGTCATTGCGGGCGAAGCCTGTGCCTTGATCCACGACATACCGCCCGCTGCTGATATCGTGACACGCATCGTCGCAGAGGCAGAGCATCTGCTGGCACGCCGCGCCGCTGAGCGCTGACCCGGTTCGCGCGGTAACGAAACACACCTCCATGACGGATTGGTGTTTCGAGCGGGGCTGGTCCTTTAGGCTGGCCATCGCGCACACTGCCTGCCCGCTTACGCGGAAAGACATAATAACCGGAGGAAAGGTCATGAGTATCAGCCGCCGCCGCATTACCGGATATATGCCGGTTCTCGGGGTTTTCGCTTTTGGGCTCCTGCAAGCAACGACGGCTCAGGCGCTGTCGGCGGACGAGGAGGCCGTGGCAAAGCGTCTTGAAGAGTTTCGTGCGGCACAGTTCGCACACGATGCAAAGGCGCTGGGCGCATTGTGCGCCGACGAGCTCAGCTACAGTCACTCCGACGCGCACATCGAAGACAAGGCAACGTTCATCAGGAACGCCACATCCGACAAGTCAAAATTCCTGTCGTTGGAATACAAGGACCCCTGGGTCAGAGTGGTCGGTGACACCGCAATCGTCAGATTCCATTGGGTCGCGGAGAGCGAAACGGTACCCGAGGGGAAGAAAAGCTCCACCAACCTGCACATCCTGATGATCTGGCAAAAGCAGTCTGGGGACTGGAAATTGCTGGCTCGGGCGTCAACCAAGCTGTGAAGGCCGAGAGCGAGGGGGCAGCCCCCTCGCTACCGGCGCCTGTACCCGTTCCGGGCTGCCACTCCGTTTATATATACAACGCGCTGTCTCAGATCGACAGCGGCGCGGCGCAGTTGCAGGATGGTCTGCTCCAGCCATGGGAGGAAACAACACGTGACCGACACGCCAACCTTTGGCCGCTACGTTGAGATTCCCTACGACAAAATGACCCCCGAGCAGCAGGAAGGATATCGCTCTCTGATCGAGACGCGTGGCCGCCTGCCGGGACCAACGAAAATCTGGGTGCACAACCCCAAACTGGCGAAGGTCGCCGGACCGTTTGGTGCCCACTTCCAGCCCGGCCAATATTCGCTCAGCGAGCGCGAACGCGAGATCGCGGTCTGCATCATCACCAGCAAGTGGCATTCGGCCTATCCGACCAGCGCGCATGAGCGGCGCGGCAAGGAGGTCGGTTTACCGGCTGAAACTGTGGAAGCACTCATCATCGGCCTGCCGGCGTCGTTTTCGGACGAGCGCGAGCAGGTTGTCTTCGAAGTGGCGACGGCTCTCGCCAATGGACGCTGGATCCCGCACGGCCTGCATGATCGTGCTGTCACGGCTCTCGGCCACGTCGGCATCACCGACGTCATAACCTTGATGGGCCACTATACCAGCGTCGCAATGACGTTGGCCTTTTACGACGTTCCGGCCGGCGCGACCGGCATGGAGCGCTGAAACAGCAGGTTGCCGCGAAGCGAGGTCACCATGCTGGCGTGGCGGGCGGTGTCCGCGTCAAGCAGCGACCCCTTCCACCGGCTCCAGCGGTGGTCGTCCACGGATCATGTCCGACGCCTTCTCCGCGATCATCATCGTGGTGGCATATGTATTGGCAGACGGCATACTGGGCATGATCGACGCGTCTGCCACCCGTAGCCCTTGCATCCCATGCACCCGCAATTGGTCATCCACAACCGCGGTCAGATCCGTCGCCGGCCCCATGCGAGCCGTGCCGATCAGGTGATACGCTGTCGATCCGTACTGCTGCGCGAAGCCCAGCCATTCATCGTCGCTCTGCACCTCCGGTCCCGGCAGCATGTCGCCATCGAAATAATGCGCCAGTTCCGGCGTGTGCAGCAGCTTGCGCGCAAGCTTCATGCCGGCGATCAGCACCCGCCGATCCATCGGATCGGCCAGATAGTTCGGCTGGATGATCGGGTCAACAAACGGATCCGCTGAACGGGCGCGCACATAACCGGTGCTCTCCGGCCGATGCTGCCATACACCGCACGTCATGCCGGGATAGTTGTCCAGCAGCCCGACAAAGCCCTGCTTGTAGCTCGCCGGACTGAACACACCCTGCATGTCCGGCTGGTCCATGCTCTCGTCCGACTTCCAGAACCAATGCACCAGCGAAGGACTCAATGCGAGGATGCTCGGCTTACCCATTGCCCAGCGCATGATCTGTCCCGCCAATCCGATGCCGCGCGCCATCTCGTTGATCGTCTTGCTGTTGCGCACCCGCGCAACGAGCCGCGTTGCATAGTGATCGCGAAAATTGTCACCGACACCCGGCAGATCGTGCACCAGCGGAACACCTATGGAATTCAGCAGCGCTGCGGGACCGACGCCGGAAATCTGCAACAGCTTCGCGGTGTTGGCGGTGCCGCAGCACAGGATGACCTCGCGGCGTGCCTGCACGACATGCGGCGTACGGTCCCGATCATTCAGATAACGCACGCCGACCGCGCGCTTGCCATCGAACAGTACCGCCGCGGCGCGCGCGTCCGTGCGTACCTCCAGCCGGCCCGTCGCCTTGGCCGGATGCAGGAACACCCGCGCTGCTGAATTCCGCCAGCCACGATTGATCGCGCGCTGGAAGTAGCCAACACCTGCCTGCCGGTCGCCGCTGTTGTAATCGACGCAGCGGGGAATGCCCGCACCGGCCGCACCGGCAATGAACGCCTCGCAGACCGGATGGATCCAGTCGATATCGGTGACCGGCAGGTTGCCATCACGCCCGTGGATACGGTCATCGGCGACGCCAATACGCCGCTCGGTGCGCTTGTAGTACGGCAACATATCGACATAGCCCCAACCGCGATTGCCGCGTTGCGCCCAACTGTCCAGATCGGCGCGCTGGCCACGATTGTAGATCATGCCGTTGATCGAACTCGATCCGCCGAGCGTGCGCCCCTGCGTGGTGGGAATCGGTCGCCCGCCGCTGCCCTTCGAGGGCTCCGTCTTGAACTGCCACGTGAAGTCCGGATTGAACAGGATCTTGATGAAGCCGGCAGGCACGTGAATGTACGGATGACGATCGGGCGGACCAGCTTCCAGCACGCAGACGGTGGCGCCCGGTTGTTCCGTCAGGCGATGCGCCAGGACCGAACCGGCGGCGCCACTGCCGACAATGACATAGTCGAAAGCGTCTCCCGCGATGTTCGCCATCCGTTTCCCCTGTGGGTTTGATTGTCCTCTCGCATGATCCTATGCTGCGCACGGATACCAAATCCAGGCCGGGTGGGAGGATAAACATGGAGTACGTGTGTGACGCTCCCAACGACAGGACCTGGTTCCGGCTGGTGAGCGAAGGCGAAGCGGCTATGGAATCCGAGCTCATGCGCCACGCGGTGGAGAAGTACTTCCGCCGTGAGTGGGAGAAGGCGGTGGAGAGCTACAAGCCGCTCAGCTCGGTGTTCATCGAGCAGGATATCGGCAAGGGCGCACACATCCAGCGCGAGATGCCGATGTTCCTGACACTTCGCGATGCGGAAGGTGCTCCGCTGGTCACTGCCATGCTGCCGCCGGGCGCACGGCGCGACCGCTCGTTCGGCTGCATCATCGTGGGGTCTGGCAACAGCGATCCCTACAAGGCGCACGCCGATGCGATCGAGGCGCTGGCCGAACATTTCGACATCCCGCTGGAGCGGGCCCACTGCTATCCATATCGACGCGAATAGGAGGTCACCACCATGGGCTACACGCTGGAACAGTTCGCGGCCAAGTGTCACGACGCGCTGAAGGGCAAGCCCGGAACCGAGGGGCGCAAGACGGTGTGTACGCTGGTAGCGGATGTGCTGAAGGACAGCGCGTTCGTCGGTAAGTACATCCCGGAAGGCACGCCGGAGCGCAAGGTGTTGTACGAAGATCCGGAGCTGGGCTTCACCATTCTCGCTCACGCCTATAACGGTGCGAAGAACAGCAAGCCGCACGATCATGGGCCGTCCTGGGCGATCTATGGGCAGGCCGCCGGCGAGACGATCATGACAGACTGGGATTGCCTGGCGCGTCCGACTGAAAGCACGCCTGGCAAGGCGAAGCACGTGCGCGACTACACGATGAAGCCGGGCGACGCATATCTGTATGACATCGGCGTGCTGCATTCGCCGCGGCGCGAGAACTCGACACGTCTGTTGCGCATCGAAGGCGTCAACATGGATCGCGTGAAGCGGTTCCCATATGACGCGGTGGATTCTGTCAGCACCGCCGCCGAGTAACTACCCGCCCCCCGAAGTGGGGAGAGGCAGCCGCGCTAGCAAGCCGGAAGTGCCCTCTTCCACTCAGGGGATGATCTGCTTCTCCTCGATGACATAGCTTTTGATCCGGCCGATAAACCACGTGCCGTCATCGGTCAGCCGTTTCATCTGCGGTGAGGCACCAGCGCGCGCCAGCACTGCCTCATCGCCATACCAAAACTCCGCGACCCGATCGTCCAGCTGACGCGGCGAGCCTCGAACGGAGGGAGACAATGAGCGAGAACGAGATCGCTGCCCTGCGGGCATTGCTTGTGTCGCGACCACCGCGTCCAGCCAGCGTGGAAGGGCGCCGCGAGCGGATGGACGCGCTCGGGGAAGTTTATAGAGTTGCCGAGGATGTCCGTCTCGAGCCAGTGAGCGCTGACGGCGTGCCAGCGGAATGGAGCGTCGCGCCTGGCGCGGAAGTCGCGCGCGTCCTGCTTTATCTCCACGGCGGCGGCTTCTGCGCCGGATCGATCGTCAGTCACCGCGCCATGGTAACGGAGGCTGGTCGGGCGGCGCAGGCACGAACCCTCGCGATCGATTACCGGCGACCGCCGGAGCATCCGTTTCCCGCCGCGCTTGACGATGCGGTTCAGGCGTATCGCCGGCTGCTCGCGCAGGGTGTGCAGTCAGGACGGATAGCGATCGGCGGCGATAGCGCCGGCGGCGGACTAGCCCTTGCCGTGATGATTTCTCTACGGGAACGCGGCTTGCCGTTGCCTGCATGCGGCTGGTGTCTCTCGCCCTGGGTCGACATGGAAGCGCGCGGCGAGAGCTACGCCACCAAGGCGGCGATCGATCCGATGATCAGCAGGGAATACATACTGGAACTGGCCTGCTGGTATCTCGACGGGAAACCGCCGCGGACACCTCTCGCCGCCCCGCTTCACGCGGATCTCAAGGGTCTGCCGCCGCTGCTCATCCAGGTCGGCAGTGCCGAGACCCTGCTCGATGATTCTATCCAGATCGCCGCGCGGGCCGGCACGGCGGATGTTCAGGTTACGCTGGAGGTTTGGCCCGACATGATCCATGTATGGCCGCTGTTCTATCAGCAGCTAGCCGAGGGGCGCCGCGCGCTCGCCACAGCGGGATCGTTCATTCGGGCCGCGACAGGCTGATACCGCGAACGGCTTGGGCCATTCAAAGCCTGTTGAACCGACCGTTGACCGGATTTGAGCTCGGACCATAACTTGCCCTTCCGTGAGGCGGGGGAAGATGATGTCTGTAGCGACAACTGACGCAAGTCTCATCATCCAAAACCTGATGGCTGGAAGTCATATTGCGCACTTGATACGCGCAACCGTCGATATCGCGTTGGCCGGGTCGCTAATCATCCCAATGCTTGAAGAAAACCCTGAGATGCGCGGTTCAGTGTTCGAACTACCTCATGTGGCGCGGCAAGCACGAGAACGTGGTGACAATCAGTGTGGCATCTCGGTGTGACGCGCTTGATGGCGATGCCGTTCAAAGCGTTCCATCGGGCGCCGATGCATATGTGTTCAAGACTGTGCTTCACATGCATGGCGACGACAACGCTGTGAAAATTTTGCACAATTGCCGTTCTGCTATGGCCTCGGACAGCAAGGTGATTTTGATCGAACGCCTGCTGCCGGAAAGGGTGAAGACAGGGGACCAGATAGAATGCGCCAACCTCTTGCTAGACATGTCGATGATGGTTCTCAATGGTGGGCGCGAGCGCACGGAACAAGATTTTGTTTCGCTATTTGAGCGTTCAGGTTTGCGCTTGCACCGCACCCACACAACGCCGATCCAATATGCAATCATCGAGGCAGTCGTCAGTTGAGGTCAACGGCAGACCAGGGGGCCCTGTGTCCGGCACCGCGTGCGCCACCGGCAATGCCAGTGCTTCACCTGCGGGTCAGCAACCCAACGACCTTGATCATGCCGCCTGCTCCATGGTGGACAGCTCGCACGCCACCGTGGTGCGGTGCATATCGCGCACCTCCTCGTTATCGAACGGCCGCGCGCGATGCATCGTCACGCGGTTGTCCCACATCACCAGATCCCATTGCTTCCACACGTGCGCGTAGACGAACTTGCGCTGCGTCGCGTGCTCGGTCAGGTCGCGCAGGAAGGCGCGCGCCTCAGGCACTGGCCAGCCCAGGATCGCACCAGCGTGCGACGCGAGGAACAGCGACCTGCGCCCGGTCACCGGATGTCGGCGCACCAGACGATGCTGCACCGGCGCGAACTTGCGGCGTTCGTCTTCGGTGAAATCGCTGAAGCCCAGGATGCCACGCGAGAACAACTGGCTGTGCTCGCAGATCAGGCTCTCGCACTCGGCCTTCGCCTCATCGTCCAGCGCGTCATAGGCGGCACGCATGTCAGCGAATTCGGTATTGCCCCCGGCGGATGGAATGCGCCGCGCCGACAGCAGCGAGTACTTCGCCGACACCGCCTTGAACGAGCTGTCTGAATGCCACAGCCGGTTGCCCAGGCCGAACAGGCGCCGCCTGTCGTCGCGCGCCAGCAACTGGTTGTCCTTGTCGAGGTTTGAGATGTCGTTCACGTCGATCGACAACCGGCGCTGATGTCCTTGCGCGATGTCGCCGGTCGCCTGCTCCAGCCCGCCGAAGTAGCGGCTGAACGCAAGCTGGGTCTCGTCCGTGAAATGCTGGTCGTGGAACACCAGCACGCCGTAGCGGTCCATGCCGGCCGAAATTGCCGCGGCATCCGCGTGCGACAGCGGACGGGTGATGTCGATGCCCGACACCTCTCCGGCGAAGAAAGGGCGCGATACCGGATCGGTGGCTCGAATTGACAGCGTCATGGTTACCTCCGTCCCGCCGATGCTAGCGGGTCGCGGGTCTTGCCGACAGCCGTCCCGGCGTGTCTCTTCGGGCTTGGACTGAATCCGCCACAGGAGTCGCCTTGGCCCTCCCCTCGCCTGGCACGCGCCGAGCCGAGTTGCCGGCCGAACCGACGCAGGCGCGAAGGTTCGGCAAGGCGCGCACGGCGCAATCCGGCGCACTGAATGAAGACTACGTCGAGCTGATCTCTGACCTGCTGGCGAGTGGCGGCGAGGCGCGGCCGACCGATATCGCGCGCCGTCTTGGCGTTTCACATGCCACGGCGATCAAGACCATTGGCCGGTTGAAGCGCGAAGGGCTGGCGATGGCCAAGCCGTACCGGGGGGTGTTCCTGACCGAAGCCGGCGAAAAACTGGCCGAGCGTGTGCGGGCGCGGCATCGCGTCGTGGTCGATCTGCTGCTCGCCGTCGGTGTTCCGGCGGAAGCGGCCGAGCAGGATGCGGAAGGCATCGAGCACCACGTGTCAGACACCAGCCTGGCGGCATTCGCGCGCTTCCTGCGCCGGCGCGACTGATGCACTGCCTTGTCTGCGAGGCAGGCATCGCAACCACGTTTCGCACCGTGGATGGCGTTGTCTTTTTTCGTTGTACCGCATGCGGCTCGCTGTTCGCCGAGCCGGGGTTCCAGCCCGCACCCTACACAGACGATTACTGGCACAACGAGATCGGTCCGGCGCGCGAACGCTGCTTCGGTCCGGCAATCACCCGCGTGGCCGAGACCATCGCGTATTGCCGTTTGCCTATACGCGCCTTCGTCGACATCGGTGCCGGCACCGGCTGGCTGCTCGATGCACTGGAGACACTGCTGCCCGAGTTGATCGAGCGCTTTCACGCGGTTGAACTCTACCCGCCTCCGCTTCCCCATCGCACCGCCAACCGCAACTACGTCATTGGCACTCTGGCCGACACGGCGCACGTTTTCGATGCCGGCGTCTGCATCGAGGTTATCGAACACCTCACGCCCGCAATCTTGCGCACGCTCGCCGCACAGCTTGCAGCAGCGTCACGGCCCGGCTCTCTCTACCTGTTCAATTCAAGCCAGCCCGCATTCGTCGAACAGGAAGACCCCGGCTACCTCGACCCGCACGGCCGTGGCCACATTGTGTCCTACTCGCTGGCCGGCGCCGCCAGCATCTTTGGCCCGGCCGGCTTCAACGTCATCGCATTGCCCGGCCGCAACTGGGCGTTTCTCGCTGAGTTCGGCACCACCGGGCCGGTCGACGGCCGCGCCCTGATCCGCCGGCTTTGGCAGCCGGTGCCAGAGAATGTATCCATGCTTCGCACCGCGCGGTTCGGTGAGTTGATCCGCGTCGCCGGCATCGACGCCGCGCGAGCCTACGCGCAGCTTGGCTGAAGGAGGCAAGGATGGCGGCACACGATCATTCGCGTTGGGGACCCACGGACCAGATCGGTGCCGCGAACCTGTTGACTGTCGAGAAGCGCCTCGCCGCGCTGGCCTCGGTGCGCGAGGGCCGCATGTACGATGTGAGCCACGAGATCAGTATGGGCGCGCCGTTCATGGTGCCGAACCAGACGCCGTTCCTGCTGTCGATCTGGGCGTCGTGGCGCGACTCCATCAAACGCCGGCGCGCATTGGGCGCGACCAACGATGCCGGCGCCAACGTCGAACGCATCGAGATGACCGCGCATGTCGGCACGCACATCGACGCGCTGGGACATTTCTCGAAAGGCGATCGGCTGTACAACGGTCTGTCCGCCGCTGACACCGTGACCGACTGGGGCCTCGAACGGCTCGGCATCGAACATGCGCCGCCGATGATCACCCGCGCCGTGCTGCTGGACGTCGCGGGGTGCGATGGCGGCCAGCATTTGAACCCCGGCCGCGTCGTCACGCCGGAGGAACTTGTCCGCGCCGCGAAAGTGGAAATCGAACCAGGCGACATCGCGCTGATCCGCACCGGCTGGGGCCGCTTTTTCGGCATCGACAATGCGCGCTATCTGCAAGGCGAGCCCGGTATCGATCTGCCCGGCGCGAAATGGCTGATCGAGCGCGGCGTGACCGCCATCGGCTGCGACAACATGGCGGTCGAAGTTCTGCCCAATCCGAACCACGGCATTTCCATGCCGGTGCATCAGCATGCGCTGGCCGAGGCAGGCGTTTATCTGATCGAGAACCTGGCACTGGATGAACTGGCGCGCGACGGCGTCAGCAGCTGCTGCTTCATCCTGTTGGCGACGAAATTCCGCGGCGCGACGGGATCGCCGGTACGTCCGATTGCGATGGTCTAGCGATACAATGACAACGGCAAAGAATTTCGCGAGCGACAACGTCACGCCCGCGGCACCCGAGGTGATCGAAGCCATCGTCGGCGCCAACGCCCGCTCGCACCACTCCTATGGCGAAGATCCATACACACAGCGGCTCGATGCCATGGCGTCGGCGGTGTTCGAGACCGATGTCGCCATCTTCCCGGTCACCACCGGAACCGCCGCCAATGCCCTGGCGCTCGCCACGCTGACGCCGCCGTACGGCGCGGTCTATTGCCACGAGACCGCGCATGTCATGACCGATGAATGCGGCGCGCCCGAATTCTACACCAGCGGCGCCAAGCTGATCGGACTGCCGGGCCGCGACGGCAAACTGTTGCCCGCACAGCTTGAAGCGCCGCTGCGATACGCGGCGGAGGTGGGCCTGCATCACGTGCGGCCGGCGACACTCAGCCTCACACAGGCCTCCGAGTGGGGTACTGTCTATACGCCGGCGGAGCTCCAGACGCTCACCGCGGCGGCACGCGCGCATGGCCTTGCCGTTCACCTCGACGGTGCCCGCCTCGCCAACGCGGTCGCGCATCTGGGCTGCACGCCCGCGGAGATCACCTGGAAATCAGGCGTCGATGTGCTGAGCCTCGGCGCCACCAAGAATGGTGCGATGGCGGCCGAGGCCGTCATACTGTTCGACCGCTCGCGCGCCGCGGATTTCGCCCTGCGGCGCAAGCGCGCCGGCCATCTCTGGTCCAAGATGCGCTTCCTCAGTGCGCAACTGATCGCCTATCTGGAAAATGACCTGTGGCTGCGCAACGCCCGGCATGCCAATGCCATGGCAACGCGTCTTGCTTCCGGTCTGGTAACGCTGCCCGGCGTCCAGCGCGTGCAGGCGACAGACGCGAATGAGGTGTTCGTGGCGATGCCTGAAGCGGTGCTGGCGGGCCTTTCGGCGAAGGGATTCGAATTCTCCCGTTGGCCGGTCTCGGCCGAGGTCTCCGATCCGGTCGTTCGCTTCGTCACTTCGTTCTGCACAGCAGCGGCGGACGTCGACGCACTGATAGCTGCCGCGCGCGGTTAAGCCGGAACCTGCAATCGCCCCCGCACTTCCCGCATGATGGCCGTGTGCACCTCGGCCTCCCCGCCATCTGCGGGCAACAGCACGCAACGCTTCGCGGCCGCGATGTCGCGAAATCCTTGCCGCACACGTGCATGAAATGAACGGTCGAGACTCTCGTAGCGATCAGCGCCCGCGCCGCGTTGCGCCTGCCGCGCCAGGGCAACGTCCTCGCTCACGTCGAGCACCAGCGTCAGATCCGGCACGATCCCGAGCAGACCGATCAACCCCTCGATCAGCCCGCGGTCCGCACCCTGGCCATAGCCCTGATACGCCATCGTCGAATCATAGAAGCGGTCGCAAATGACCCAAATGCCGGCATCGAGCGCGGGGCGTATCGTCTTCGCCACATGCTCGGCGCGCGCGGCGAAATGCAGCAGCGTCTCGGCAGGCGCCGCCCATTCATGCGAGCCACTCAGCAGCAGGTCACGCAGCAGTTCCGCTCCAGGGGCGCCCCCAGGCTCGCGGGTGCGCAACACCGGCAGTCCAAGTTCCGCCAGTGCATCCGCCAGCAGCCGCGCCTGCGTGGACTTTCCCGCCCCCTCGCCGCCTTCCAATGTGATGAACCGGCTTGTCATCCGCGCCGTCGTTGCGAGGCGCCACGCGACCAAGCAATCCAGCGGCCGCTAGGACCTGGATCGCTTCGCCTCTCTCGCACTGACACTACGGGTCAGCTGCCCGTCACGTAATGCGACAGCACCGCCATCGCGCGCCCTGGCAGGCCCAGCTTCGGGACATCGTCGCCCGCAAGCAGCGGCACATCCATGTTCGGTACGCCCTGTCCCGACACCACCAGCTTGCCCAGCGGCGTGCCCTTCGCCACCGGCGCCTGGATCGGCGTGCCATAGCTGATCTTGATCGACGCGGCGTTGCGCCAGTTGCGCGGCATGGTCACGATCAGGTCGCGTCCGCCGACCAACGGCACCGACGGGCTCGTGCCGAGCCATACAGGGACACGCTCAACCACATCGCCGGCAGTGAACAGCGTCACGTTCTCGAAATTGGCGAACGCCCAGTCCATCAGCCGTTCGCTCTCCTCAGAGCGCTCGTGCATGCTCTGCATGCCGTTCAGCACCAGGATCACGCGTCGCGCGCCACGCAGGGTGCTGGCCGCCAGGCCATAGCCGCCTGCCTCGGTGTGGCCGGTCTTCAAGCCGTCGGCAGTGCCCCGCTGCACTAGTGGATTGCGATTGCCTTGCTCGATGTTGTTGTACTTGAACGTCTTCTCCGCGTCGTAATGATAGAATTGCGGGAAATCGATGATGATCCGCCGCGCCAGCGTCGCGATGTCGCGGCTCGACATGTGCTGCTCGGGATCCGGCCAGCCGGTGCAGTTGCGGTAATTGGTGTTGGTCAGCCCCATCTGCTTCGCCTTGGCGTTCATCATCTCGACGAACTGCTCTTCCGAGCCGGCGATGCCCTCGGCCAGCACGATGCAGGCATCGTTCCCGCTATCGACAATCAACCCGCGGATCAGGTCCTCGACGGGCACCTGCGTGCCGATCTGGACGAACATCTTCGATCCGCCCATCTTCCAGGCCTTCTCGCTGACCATCAATTGGTCCTCGAGCTTCAGCTTGCCTTCGCGCAGCCGCTCATACACCAGGTATATCGTCATCAGCTTGGTCATCGACGATGGCGGCATCCGTTCGTCGGCGTTCTTCTCCAGCAGAGCCGCGCCGGTATTGAAGTCCTGGATGAATGCCCAATGCGCCGAAGTATCGACCGGGCCGATCGGCGTCGCGCCCGGATCAGTCGGCGTCCCCGACTGATCCTTCTTGCCGCCGCGTCCAGCAGGGCGCGATGGCGTCGAATGGCGCGGCTGTGCGGCCGCCGGCAGTGCAACCATGGCAATAGCGGCCGACGACAACAGGGCAGAACGACGGGTCAATCGCACGACTCGACTCCTATTCCACCACGATCCGGGCATCGGTTACTCCGGAGCGGAGCACCTGGTCCAGCACCATGTCAGCCTGCTGCACGTTCTCGATCGGCCCGATCATAACGTGAAACGATTGGGTACGCCCCTCGGCCGTGCTGACAACCTCGGCGCCGAGGCTGGCAACTCGCGCGCGCTGGATGTTGGCGTACTGGAAACCGTGGAACGTGCCGAGTCGCACGAACAAGCGGCCCGGATTCGCGGCAACCTGCGTGACGGTTTCCGGCAGCCGCGCGATGTTCACCGGTCCGCCAGCTGCTGAAGGCACAGCAGCCGAAGCGGCAGGCGCACTGGCGGCCGCAACACTTCCTGGCGCTCCCAGGTTTGTCTGCTGTACGGCACCGACAGGCGCCACCGAGATCTCCAGCTTCGGCACGCCGGTCATACCTTCGAGCGCTGCCTGGCTCGCCTCCGCAACCACGTCCACCCGCACGCGCGCCACGCCGTCGCTGGGAAAGCCCAGCAGCGATGCAACGCGAGGCGTGACCTCGATCAGCCGGTGCGGCGATGCAGGACCACGATCGTTGATGCGAACCGTGAGCTGACGGCCATTATCCAGATCGGTGATCTGCGCAAGCGCCGGAAGCTGCAATGTCTGGTGCGCCGCGGCCAACGCCGTCTGGTCGAACAATTCGCCATTTGCGGTGAGCGGCGTGTGGCCCGACGCGTAAACCGCCGCCAATCCTGTCTCGTGATAGTCGTAGGTGTCGCGCGGATAGTACCAGTAGCCACCCGCCTGATAGGGCGCACCCAGCACGTAATGCGGATTGCCTACCGGCTTCTGGCAGGACGCCAGCAGACACGCCAGCAGCAGAACAAGAGCAAGTCTCACGCGACGAGCGAGTCGCCCAGCAACCCGACCGCAAGAGCGTAAAAGTCGGAAGGGTTATAGCGGCGGATCGCATTGAAATTGCCGTACACCACGAACGACGGGCCGGCGGGTCCATCCGGCTGCAGCAGCTTCCCTTCCGCCGGGGCACCATTCGCCGACGTCACCTGCCGTCCCCATGGCTCACCCGCGCGCCAACCCGATTGCGCCAGATAATTCGCGATCGAGCCAAGCACGTCGGACTTGCTGGTCCAGATGTCGCGACGGCCGGTGCCATCGAAATCCACCGCGTAACGCAGAAAGGAGCTTGGCATGAACTGCGGCTGCCCCATGGCGCCAGCGTACGATCCAAGCATATGCGCCGGCGTCACGTCGCCATGTTCCAGAATGTGCAGCGCGGCCATCAGTTCGCCACGGAAGAAGCTCGCGCGGCGGCCCTCCCAGGCAAGCGTCGCCAGTGCCTCGATCACATGAAAGTCGCCCATGCCGGTGCCGAAGCTCGAACTCCAGGCCCCAGATGCCCAGGATCACCCCGGGATCAACCGCATAGCGTTCGCGCACGCGATCGAACAGCGCCCGGTTCTGCTGATAGGCAGCGCGGCCGTTCGCGATGCGCTGGTCGGTGATCAGCAGCGCGCGATACTGCGCCCAGGTCATGGTGAATTCGGGCTGATGCCGGTCGCGCTCCAGCACCTTCTGGTTGGGTTGCACGCCGGCCAACGCGTGATCCAGTGTCGCGGCGGATATCCCCGCCCGCCGCGCATCGGCGCGCAGTCCCACCAGGAAGGTCTGGAAACTGCCGGGCGCCGCGCAGATCGTGGAAAGTGAAGCCGCCAGCAGCAATCTTCGAATTCAGCATGCGCGCCTGTCTGCCACGACCCGCCGCGCCGGGGCAATCGCGATCGCGCGTCCTCTCAGCGCCCCACCACCAATTGGCGCGGTGCATGGTTGATCGGCTCGCAGCCGGTCTCGGTGATGATCGACGTCTCGCCCAGTGACATGCTCAATCCGGTGTCACTGTTAAGCAGGATCATATGCTGGAAGAACACCATGTTCGGCGCCAGAACCTGTGAGTTGCCGGCATAGATCATCGGCCAGTCCATCCAGGACGGCGGATACGTCGCCCCCATGGTGTAGCCACAGGCATTGAGGAAGTGTCCCTGGTAGCCGGTCTTGCTGAAGACCCGCGCATGGGCGTCGAACACGTCGCCCACGGTTTTGCCGGGCCGCAGGGCGGCCTGGCAGGCGTCCAGCGCCTCGACGCAGGCATCGAACATATGGCGATGCCGCGGATCTGGCTCACCGGTCAGGATCACGTACATCAGTGCTGCGTGGTAATGCCGGTAGGACGCGGCAAATTCGAACTGTACCTGGTCCCGCGGCCCGACCGGCGCATGGCCGGTATGGTAGCGCACCAGCAGAGCTTCTTCTCCGGCGCCCATCGGCCACGTGCTCGCGCTGGGATCGCCGTCACCGCGCATGATGACATTCATCATCTCGCCGTAGACCGAACCGACCGATGCGCCGGGTACCGTCATGCGCTTCGACACCGCGCTGGCTTCGTCGGCCAGCCGGCCCGCCTCGCGCATGTAGACGAGCTCCGCCGGGCTCTTCACCAACCGCAGCAATCGCACCAGATCCAATTCATCGACCAGCGTGCAAAAATCCTCGAACGCGGCATCAACCATCTTGCCGCGCTGCGCCGTTAGCCCATACGCGTGATACTCGACCCCGATGCGCTTCCCGCGGCCGCCGTAATCCGCGACCATGTCGCGCAGCTCAGCGGCCGGGTTGGCGCCTTCGCGATCAGTCCAGATGCGTACGTCCTCGATCACCGACGTCATCCGCGACTGCCGCAGATCGGCCGAGCGCGTCAGCAGCGCCAGCCCTCCGTCAGCCGCCAGGTACATGCCCTGGAACATCGTGTAACCGGCGGTGTCGTATCCGGTGAGGTAGTACATGCTTTCCTGGCGAAAGATCAGCAGACCATCGAGCCCGGCCTTCGCCATTTCCTCGCGCGTGCGCTTCTGGCGCGCGGCGAACTCTTCGCGGGTGAAATGCAGTGCCATGGCGGTCAAGCCGCCGGCGCGACTGAAAGCCGCCCGACCACTTTGTGCTTTTCGATCAGCTTCTCGACCAGCCCGGACGCTTTCGCCTGCTCGACGAAGTCGCGCAGGAATGCCGCGCCCGCCGCATTGCTGCGCAAGGTGCCAACAGCTTGCTGCACCGCTGTGAACTGTCCGTCGAGGATGCGCGCACCAGGGAATTTCGCGATGTCGCCGAGCAAACCGGGACGCAGTCCAGCCAAGGCATCCAGCTTGTCGCGGCCGAATTTCTCCGTTGCATTGGCAAGGCCATCAGAGCGCACCAGCTCCGCGTGCTTGATGTTGCGCTCCAACCACAGGTCGTAGGCGCTGCGCGCGCTGACCGCGATGCGTACGCCGGGCTTGTCCACATCGGCTATCGTCTTCAGCGGCGACCCGGCCGGCACCAGATAGGTCGCCTCGATCTCCACATAGGCGGCGGTGAAGGCGATCTTTTCAGCGCGCGCCGGTTCCGCGCCGATCAGCCCGATGTCCCAGGCATCGGTGCCGGCGGCGTCCGCCAGTTCGCCCGGCTTGGGGAACGGCACATATTTCACCGGCACGCCCAGCTTTTCGGCGATCGCGCGCGCCATGTCGGGTGAAACGCCTTCGGGGTCGCCTGATGCGGACTTGCCGGTCACCAGCAGGAAGTTGCTCATGTTGATGCCGGCCCGCAGCACGCCATGCGGTGCAAGCTCGGCGACGATGGATTGGGACATGGAACGCGCTTCTCCCGCTGTGTGCGTTGGCTCGCCGGCATCTTCGGATCAGTGCGATGGGTCGGTCAACGTGACGCGGCCGCTGCCGCATTCAACAAGCACGGTATCCCGCCGCGCTGGCGGCTGATATGTCGGCGTGGGAAGGGACACAAGGAGGCCAGAATGGATCGAACCAACCGCGCGTTCACCGGGATCGCAACGTTCCTGCGTGCGCCATTTTGCGCTGATCCGGCGACGCTGAATGCCGACATCGCCGTGCTGGGCATTCCGTTCGATGAAGGTTCGCCATTCATGCCGGGCAGCCGCATGGCACCGCGCGCGCTGCGCGAACACTCGATGCGCTTCGTCGGCGGCGCTGGTGGACTGTACGACCCGGAAACCCGCCGCACCTTGCTGGCGCATGAGATGAACAACGGCCTGATTGCCGACATGGGTGACGTCGACATCCGCCCCACCGCGGTCGAAGTCACGTTCGAACTGATCACCGAGGCGGTGCAGCAAATCCTGGCGCGCGGCGCGCTGCCGGTGATCCTTGGTGGCGATCACTCCATCACCTATCCCGTGGTGCGCGCGTTCAAGCAGCCGCTGTATGTGCTGCATTTCGACGCGCACACTGACTACCAGCCGTTCGTGCACGGACTGAAATACACCAACAGCCATGCGTTCCGGCACATCACAGCGATGTCCACGCTGCTGGGCCTGACACAGATCGGCATCCGTAGCCTGCGTCATTCGCCGGAAACGGTGGACGAGGTCGAGCAGGCCGGGCATCGCATCATCAGCATGAACGAATTTCGCCGGCTGGGTCCCGCGGGTGTCAGCGCGCACGTGCCGGACGGCGCACGCTGCTACGTCAGCATCGACGTCGATGCGATGGACATGTCGCTGGTTCCAGGCTGCGTGTCTGCTGAACCAAACGGCCTCAGCTACACCGAGCTGCGCGATGCGCTCGCGGCAATCGCCTCGCGCCTGAACGTGGTGGGTTTCGACTTCGTCGAGGTCAATCCGTTGCTCGACGTCGGCACCGGCGTCACCGCCTACCTTGGCGCGCACGTCGTCATCGAATTCCTCGGCAACCTCTGCGCGTCGCCCATGTGGAGGAAACGCCGCTGAGATTGAGCTTCCCCCTCCCCTTGCGGGAGGGGCAACTCAGCCCTTAGCCACCATTTCCGCCAGCGCCTTCCCGACATCCGCGGTGCCCGCCTGGCCGCCCATGTCGCGCGTCTTCGGGCCACTCTCCCGCAACAGCGTCTCGATCGCATCGATGATGGCGCGTCCTGCTTCCGCCTCACCGAGATGCTCCAGCATCAGCCCGGCCGACCAGATCTGCCCGATCGGATTGCAGATGAACTTCCCGGCGATATCCGGCGCGGAACCGTGCACCGGCTCGAACATCGACGGATAGCGCCGCTCCGGATTGATGTTGGCGGATGCCGCGATGCCGATGGATCCAGCCACCGCCGGCCCCAGATCGCTCAGGATATCGCCGAACAGGTTGGAGCCGACGACAACGTCGAACCAGTCCGGATGCTGCACGAAATGCGCGCACAGGATGTCGATGTGATACTGGTCGGTGCGGATGTCCGGATAGTCCTTGCCCATCAGCGCGAAGCGTTCATCCCAATACGGCATGGTGAAGGTGATGCCGTTCGACTTGGTCGCCGAGGTCAGGTGTTTCTTCGGCCGTGTGCGCGCCAGTTCGAAGGCGAATTTCAAGATGCGGTCGACGCCGTGCCGGCTGAATATGCTCTGCTGCGAGACGAACTCACGCTCGGTATCGACGAACATGCGGCCGCCGACCGACGAGTATTCGCCCTCGGTGTTCTCGCGCACCACATAGAAGTCGATATCGGCCTCGGTGCGCCCCGCCAGCGGCGTGCGCACACCAGGCATCAGCTTGCACGGGCGCAAGTTCACATATTGATCGAAGCCGCGGCGGATCGGGATCAACAAACCCCAAAGCGAGATGTGGTCGGGCACTCCCGGCCACCCCACCGCGCCGAGCAGTACCGAATCCGACTGTGCCAGTTGCTCCAGTCCATCGGCCGGCATCATCGAGCCGGTCTTCTGGTAGGTCTCGCACGACCAGTCGTAGTGGTTGAACTTCAGCTCGAAATCGAAGCGCCGCGCTGCCGCATCCAACACCTTCAGTGCCTCGGGTACGGTTTCTTTGCCGATACCGTCGCCAGGGACCACTGCGATCCGATGCGTGCGCGCCATATGCCCAGCTCCTCATCAGCCGGGGCGCACCACACCGCGACGCAGGACCTGCGTCAACACCGGAGAGGCCAGAGTTCTGCAATGAACCGCAAACCACGCAGAGCACGCAGACCGCAACATACCGGCGTCGCGGACTTACATGCTCCGCATGCATTGCAGTGTCGTTTGTTAATGCAGTGTCGTTTGTTAATCAGCGGCGGCAGAAAACGTGGCCGCTCCAGTCCCGCACGCAGTGGTCTTCAACCCACGCCTGCTTCTGATATTGCTGCTCCCGGAACAACTCGCGGCCCTGCCAGTCCGAATGCTCGCGCCAGTAGGGCGTCGGACCTGTCGTGATTGTAACCTGCGCCATCGCCGGTAAGGCAACGGCACTCAACGCGACACAGGCGGCCAGAATGGTTCGCATGCAACATTCTCCAAAAACGTGACGCCCCCACCAACGGCGCGAACGAACGTCAGTTCCATGGCTTGTGCGGTTGTGATCCTGGCGTGATTCGAGTTTGCGGCTGGCCGGCAATTCCCGCATCATCGCGCGGGCGGCCCGCATCCGCTCGGCTTACAGCAATAAGGAACCGGCGATGGCCAAGGCCGCCACGGCAGGACACATCAGCGAATGGGATCGCGACACGGCTTTGACCACCGCGCAAATCCTACTGGAAATCAAGGCAATCAACTTTCGTCCGGAAGAGGCCTATACGTTCACCTCCGGCTGGAAATCGCCGGTCTACATCGATTGCCGCCGGATCATCTCCTTTCCCCGGGCACGCACCCGCATCTGCGAACTCGGCGTGGAAAAGATCAACCGTCATGTCGGTTTCGAGACAATAGAGGCGGTGGCCGGTGGCGAAACCGCCGGCATCCCGTTCGCCGCCTGGATAGCTGATCGCATGTCGGCGCCAATGGCGTACCGTACGCAAGAAGGCCAAGGGCTTCGGCCGCAACGCGCTGATCGAGGGCGACGTGCCGGAAGGCAAGCGCACTCTGCTGGTCGAGGACCTTACCACAGACGGTCAATCGAAAATTCGTTTCGCCCAGGCACTGCGCGATTCCGGGGCGATCGTGAACCACGCCTTCGTGGTGTTCTTTTACGGCGTGTTCCCCGGCGCGTTCGAAACGCTGGCACGCATGGACATTGCGCTGCACCATCTCTGCACCTGGTGGGACGTGCTGGAAGCCTGCAAGGATCGGCCATATTTCGCCGAGCCCGCGCTCGCCGAGGTCCGCCGCTTCCTCGAGGATCCGGTCGCCTGGTCAGCCGCGCATGGTGGCATCGCTTCGGCCGAGGAAGCGATGGCGCGCAAGGCCGCCGCCGACGCCTAGCACCCCAGACCCTTTGATCGGACAGCACTGCGGCGACGCTGCGAGTAACGCTCGATAGCGAGGGGTGAGCGGATGACCATCGGACCCGACCTCCTGGCGCTCGGCCGCGAGCACATGGAAAATGCCCACAAGCTCATCCTTGTTGGCGGCGCTCTCGGCATCATCAGCATTCTTGCCGCCGTCATGTCCCGCCGTATCGGCGCGCCGGGTACTGTTGGTGTTCCTTGCACTCGGCATGCTGGCCGGTGAGGACGGCCCGGGTGGTATTCACTACGACGACTTCGCCTCCGCCTATCTCGTCGGCAGCGTCGCCCTCGCGGTCATCCTGTTCGAAGGCGGGCTCAAGACGCCGGTCCATATGCTGCGTACCGCGCTGTGGCCGGCCGGCGTGCTGGCGGTGCTTGGCGTCGGCATTACCGCCTGCTTCGTCGCGGCAACCGTCACATGGCTCGCCGACGTGCCGTTCGCAGCCGCATTGCTGCTCGGTGCCGCTGTGGCGCCCACCGATGCTGCCGCCGTCGGCGCGATGCTCAACAAGGCGCACCTGGCCTTGCCACCCCGCCTGACCGCATTGCTCGAGGTGGAATCCGGGCTCAACGATCCGATGTCCATCTTCCTCACCGTCTTCGTCATACACCTCATCAGCGAACCCGGTTGGGCGACCTGGCAAAACGCGGTGCTGCTGTTCCTGACCGAGATGATCGGTGGCGCCATCCTCGGTCTCGTTGGCGGGTGGCTGCTGCTGTTCCTGTTGCGCTCGCTGCGTATCGAGATCGCCACTGCGATGGTCCTGGTGCTCACCTTCGGGCTGGCACTGTTCGGCATTACCCAACTCGTCGGCGCCAGCGGCTTCCTCGCAGTCTACCTCGCCGGCATCGTCACCGGCGCCTCGGAGTATCGCGGCCGCGACGAGGTGAAATATTTCTACGAAGGCGTCGCCTGGCTCGCGCAAGTCGTCCTGTTCCTGATGCTTGGCATGCTGGTCACCCCGCATGACCTCATCGCGTTCATTCCCTTGGGCAGCATCATCGCCCTCGTGCTCATCGTCATCGCACGCCCGGTCGGCGTGTTTGCCTGCCTGTGGCCGTTTCGCTTCACCTGGCGCGAGTCGGCGTTCGCCTCATGGGTCGGATTGCGCGGCGCAGTACCGATCTACATCAGCTTCATTCCGGCGCTCGCTGATCCACTGCGCGACGAACGCCTGTTCTCCGGCGTGTTCGTCGTGGTGGTGGTTTCCCTGATCATCCAGGGATGGACGCTGCGTCCCGCCGCCCGCCTGCTCGGCTTCGGCTACGCGGCGTCGTAAGGTTGCCCGGTGTCCTCTCCCATCGTCATCGCCGGCGACCCGCATGGCAATTTCGGCCCGCTCCTGCGCGCCTGCAACGAGCATGACCCCGGCACGCTGATTCTACTGGGTGACTGCGAGCTGCGCGTCTCCCTGCATCATATGCTGTCGCCCCTGTTCGCCACCGGCTGGCAGGTGCGATGGATCATCGGCAACAAGGATACCGAGACCAACACGGCGTTCGACAATCTGGTGACGGATCATCCGGACGGCGATATCGGCGGCCGCGTCATTGAAGTTGCCGGCCTGCGCATCGCCGGCCTCGGCGGCGTCTTCAAGCCACGCATCTGGCACCCGCGCCCAGACCAGCCTGGCGGGAAGATCGACCCGCCATCGTTCAGTACCCGTCAGGACTTCCTGGCCAGCCTGTCACCCCGCGAGCACTGGCGCGGCGGTCTGCCGCTATGGCATCGCAATTCCATCTTCCCGGAGGACTTCGCCAAGCTGGCCCAGCAACGCTTCGATGTGCTGGTGTCGCACGAGGCGCCGTCCTGTCACCGCCACGGCTTCGCCGCGATCGATCGGCTGGCCGAGGTCGCCGCCGCCCGCCTGATCGTGCATGGCCACCATCATGAATCCTATGACGCGTCGCTCCCAGGCGGGATCCACGTCCGCGGCCTCGCGGTTGCCGAGCCCTGGGTGCTGGAGGTCGCGTAACAAAGCCGCCAAACCGACGTAGGTTTCCGCGCGGGTACGGCGACCACCGCCGGCAGCATAGCTACCCACAGTCACCCGCGGGGCTGCGGGCACAAGCGTCGTGTCAGCAACCTGCCAACAGCCGATCGCTCACTCTCAAGTACCGAGTTTGGCCTGTAGCAAGGCGCCGATCAGTGACTTGCTTCACAACTCTGCGGGTACTCCCGCCACAGCCCATCCGCATTTGCGGCGAGATTGGGGCAAATGGGGCTTTTTCGTGGCGAATCCCGCAAAGTTCGCTTATAGTGCAATCCGTTATGCAAAAGTGCCTGGATACAACTAGGGCTTTCCGTAACAGGTGTGTTTTGCAACTATTCTGAGAGCATTACGTGATGGCCGAAGCGATCAGCGGATTTTCAGTCGAGGAACGGGTCGTGCAAGGCGATACCGTCTGGGTGGCCATCCGCGCGCGAGGCGCCGAATGGTCCTGGCTGACGCCGGCCGAGGCCGCGGAACTGGGCCGCCTATGGCTGGAACGCTATGGCTCGCACGCGCGCCCCACGCTCGTCGCCGCCGAATAGCCATTGAGGCGGCTTGCGCCGCCTCAACCCGCCCCGTGCCTACGCCGAAGTCGCGAACTTACACTTGTCGTTCAGTGGATGCAGCACGTCCCCCGGCGGCGACGTGTTCAGCAGTTTATACAGGTCCCACTCGCCCTTGCTTTCCGACGGACCCTTCACCTCGAACAGATAGGCCGGGAACTCGCCGCGTCCGTCAGCGCGGATGCTGCCTTTGCCAAACGCGTCGTCGTCCGTCGGTATGGACTTCATCTTCGCCACTGTGGTGCGGCCGCTCTTCGACGCCTCGGCCGCCCCCATCGCCGCCACCGTCTTCAGGTAGTGCAAGGTCACCGCATAGCCGCTGGCATGCGCCTGGTTCGGATAGTTCTTCGGCGCCTTGTCCAGAATTCGCTTGGTGAACGCGCGCGTGCGATCGTTCAGGTCCCAGTAGAACGTCTCTGTCGTCACCAAGCCGGCCGCCAGCTTCGGGCCCAGCGCGTGTGCGTCGGTGATGAATAGCAGCAACGGCACGATCTTCATCTTCGTGTTCAGACCGAACTCATGCGCCTGCTTGACGCAGTTCTGCGTATCCAGGCCGGCGTTCGCCAGCCCCAATGTCGTCGCACCGCTCGCCATTGCCTGAGTCATGTAGGACGAGAAGTCTGTGGTATCCGGAAACGGATAACGCACCACGCCCTTCACTTCGCCACCGGCCTTCTTCACCAGCGCTGCGTTCTGACTCTCCAGGATGTGGCCGAACACATAGTCGGCGGTGACGAAGAACCACGACTTCTGGCCTGCCTTCACCATTGATGCGCCAGTCGAGGCGGCGTTCTCGTAGGTGTCGAAGCTCCAGACGATGGTGTTGGGGCTGCATTGGCCGTCGGTCAGGTCAGTCGTGGTGGCCGACGCGTTCAGCATGATCTTGTCTTTGTCCTTCGCCACCTGCGCGACGGCGAGTGCCACGGAGGACGTGGGGACGTCGATCGCGGCCAGCACGCCTTCGTCGTACCACTGACGCGCAATCGAAGCGGCGATATCCGGCTTGTTCTGGTGATCCGCCTGACGAAGATCGACCTCGAAGCCGTGGCTGGATGGATTGAATTCCTCGATCGCCTGGCGAACGCAGGTAACCGTGGTCGGTCCCGTGTTGTCCCGGTAGGTCCCCGACAGATCAGTTAGTACGCCGAGCTTTATGGTTGGTTTGGCTTGGCCCCGGGCGCGGAGCACAGGCACACTTGAAAGGGCGGCGGCACTACCCAGTAGCCCGCGGCGAGAAAGCTGCATTGACGTTATTCTCCCAGATTTCTTGGACTCCCTTGGCGATCGCCGGCCGAAGCCGGTCGCCGAGCGATACAAAGCGGTGCGGCCTTGCTGCCGTCAAGCTCTCAGCCGAAGCGCCCCGATCGAGGGAAGCCGCTGGGCGGCAGCCGTCCAGCCTGCGCGCGTTCGCCGATCCAATCGCGTAGATTGGTCTCCGTGCGCGTCTTCTCGCCAAGCCGCCACGTCAGGCCATCGGCCAGCCGGAAGACCTTGGCGTCCGCCAACTCGCCGTCGCGGTAGCGCTGCAGGATCACGCCGCCGCCACGTGCCATTTCCGGCACCTGATCCAGCGGAAAGATCAGCAGTTTGCGGTTCGCGCCGATGATCGCGACGTGATCGCCGTCGGCCGGCACGCACACCGCCGCTTCCTCGCCCGGTTTCAGGTTCAGCACCTGCTTGCCGGTGCGCTTCTCCGCCGCCAGCTCCGCGCCGGGCACGATGAAACCGCGCCCGGTTCCGGAAACCACCAGATACCGCGCACCTTCCGACGCGACGAACAACGCCGCGACATCGTCTTCGTTGGTCAACTCGGCCAGCAACCGCACTGCCTGGCCATCGCCACGGCCGCGCGGCAAATCCGCCGCCTTCAGCGTGTAGGCGCGCCCATTGGTGCCGAACAGCGAGACCCGATCGGTGGTCTGGCAGTGCACCAGCCGCTTCAGCCGATCGCCTTCCTTGAAGCGCAGCTCCGTGTCGTCGCCGATATGTCCCTTCATCGCTCGGATCCAGCCCTTCTCCGACAGGATCACGGTGATCGGTTCGCGCTCCACGAACGCCTCGTTGGCGATTTCCACCGCAAGCGGAGCATCACCGATCTCGGTGCGACGCTTCCCCAGCTCACCGGCACCGAATTTCTGCCGCGTCTGCTCGATCTCGTCGCTCATCCGGATCCAGCGCAGCTTTTCATCCTTCAGCAGCGCCTGGATATCCTTGCGTTCCTTCGCAAGCGCCTTGTGCTCTTTCTGGATCTCCATCTCTTCCAGTCTGCGCAGCGAGCGCAGGCGCATGTTCAGGATCGCCTCGGCCTGCACATCCGTCAGCTTGAAGCGCTGCATCAGCCGCGGCTTCGGCTCATCCTCGGTGCGAATGATCCGGATCACCTCATCGACATTCAGATAGACCAGCAGGAAACCGTCGAGGATTTCCATCCGCCGCTCGATCGCCGCGAGCCGATAGCGCGAGCGGCGCATCAGCACCTCGTGGCGATGATCGAGCCACGCGCGGAGTACTTGTGGCAGCGACATCACCACTGGTGTGCGCGTCGCATCCAGCACATTCATGTTGAGCGGAAAGCGCGACTCCAAGGCGCTGGCGCGGAACACGGTCTCCATCAGCACTTCAGGTTCGACGCCACGCGTTTTCGGCTCGAGTATCAGCCGGACTTCCTCGGCACTTTCGTCGCGCACGTCGCCGAGCAACGGCAGCTTGCGCTCTTCCAGCAGCTGCGCGATCTGCTCGATCAGCTTTGCCTTCTGCACCTGATACGGCATCTCGGTGACGACGATTTGCCAGGTGCCGTGCTTGCCTTTCTCGACCGTCCATTTGGCACGCAGCCGGAAGCCGCCACGGCCGGTCTCATAGGCGCCGAGGATCGACGCCTTGTCCTCCACCAGCACGCCGCCGGTCGGAAAATCCGGACCCGGCATGTGACGCAACAGCTCGGCCGTCGTCGCGTTCGGATGCCGGATCAGATGGATCGCCGCGGCGCAGATCTCACCGGCATTATGCGGCGGAATCGATGTCGCCATACCGACGGCGATTCCGGCCGCACCGTTGGCCAGCAGGTTGGGAAACGCCCCCGGCAGAACGATCGGTTCGCTTTCCTCACCGTCATAGGTCGAGCGGAAATCGACGGCGTCCTCGTCAATGCCGGACAGCAGCGCGCGCGCGACCTCGGTCAGCCGCGCCTCGGTGTAGCGCATCGCCGCCGCGTTATCGCCGTCGATGTTGCCGAAGTTGCCCTGCCCCTCAACCAGCGGAAAACGCGCCGCGAACTCCTGCGCCAAACGCACCAGCGCGTCGTACACCGCAAGTTCGCCGTGCGGATGGAATTTGCCGATAACGTCACCGACGACGCGCGCGCATTTCTTGAAGCCCGCAGACGGATCAAGGCGCAGCAGATGCATCGCGTAGATCAGCCGTCGATGAACGGGCTTCAGGCCATCGCGTACATCCGGCAGCGACCGCGACATAATGGTAGACAGCGCATAGACAAGATAGCGCTCCGACAGAGCGTCAGACAGCCGCGTATCCTCGATACGGCCGATCAGGTCATCCGGCATCCTGTTGCTCCGATTCGACGGCCAGCGCCGCCACCCGGTCGTATAGCATCTGGCGTGCCTGTGGCAGCGGCCGGTGGTGGTGACCGAACGCATCGCGTTCCAGGAAGTGCCCGGTCAGCCGCAACCCATCGCGCCAATCCGGCGGAGCCGCTTCGTTGCCGCCCACCAGGAAACGAGGCAGCGGCAACAATCGAGAAGTCCACACGCCCGCCGCGGCGGCTGTCACCGCCCGTCCGGTCTTCGGCGAAACATAGGCCAGGCCTGCGGTTTCTCCCGTGATCGCGCAGCACGTCAGATCCAGCCCATATCCCAGATCGGCCAGCAGCACCGCTTCCCACCGGATGAGGTCGGTCAGCATCATCTCGCCTTGCGGCAGATGCGCGATGAGATGCAGCAGGCCCTCGAACACGCGCGGGTGCGGCTCCCGTTCCGGCAATGCCCCTTCGGCCACCGCGCAGATTGCCGACAGCATCGCGAGAAGCAGCGGCTCGTCCATCGCAAGTGCCGCCGCGGGATGCACCAGTTCCCCGCTGAAGCTGCCAAGCTGCTCGGCCAGTCGCGCCACCCAACGCACATGCACGAGGTTGCCGGACTGCCAGATCGCCGATCGTCCACGCGCCGCGCCACCACGCGCCAGCCCGCGATGCGCGCCATGCTCCGCTGTCATCACCGTGGCGATGACGTCGCCTTCGCTATACGGTCGCGCATGCAGCACGACGCCGGGTGCATCCCAGTCCATATCGGCAACCGCTACCCGGGATCCTCCAATCCGATCGCGCGCAACCGCGCCCGCTCCTCATCCCAACCGGCGCGCTGCTTCACGTTCAGGAACAGGTGCACCTTGCGTTCCAGCAGCGCGCCGAGTTCCTCGCGTGCGCGCGCACCGATCGCCTTGATCCGCTGGCCGCGCTCACCGATAAGGATCGCCTTATGGCCAGGCCGAGCGACATAGACAGTCGCCTCGATCCGCACCGAGCCATCATTGCGCTCCTGCCAGTTCTCGGTTTCCACCGTCGTCCCGTACGGCACTTCCTCGTGCGTTTGCAGGAAGATCTGCTCGCGAACGATCTCGGCCGCCAGCAGCCGGTCGGGCAGATCCGTCAGATCATCGTCGGGGTAAAGATGCGGACCTTCCGGCACCGCCTCGGCCAGAGCATCGGACAACTGCGCGATGCCATCGCCGGTCGTGGCACTCACCATGAACGTCTGTTCGAACGGCAGCAGCGCGGTCATCGCTGCGGTCAACGGCAACAGCGCCGGCGCACCAACCAGATCGATCTTGTTCAACACCAGCCAGCACCGCCGCTTTTGCGCGGCCAGGCTCGCTGTGATGTCCCGCACCGAATCCGTCGCACCGGTCTTCGCATCCACCAGCAGCAGCGTCAGATCGGCATCGCGCACGCCGGTCCATGCCGCGGCCACCATCGCGCGATCGAGCCGCCGGCGCGGCACGAATATGCCGGGCGTATCGACCAGCAGAACCTGGCTCTCCCCGCGCATCAGGATGCCCAGCACACGAAACCGCGTCGTCTGCGCCTTCGGTGTGACGATAGACAGCTTTGCGCCGGTCAGACGGTTGACCAGCGTTGATTTGCCGGCATTCGGCGCACCGACGACGGCGACAAAGCCGCACCGCGATCCTGGTGCGGCCATCACGCGCTTAGCATCCGCAACAGTTCCTGCGCGGCAAGCTGTTCGGCGGCCCGCTTGCTGCCGGCTGTGCCCGAACCGGCAAATCCGCCCGCCGCCACAGTCACCAGGAACTCCGGCGCGTGTGGCGGGCCAAGACGCGAGACCACCACGTAATCCGGCAGGCCGAGACTGCGTGCCTGCACCCACTCCTGCAGCCGCGTCTTGGCATCTTTCGGCGGTTCCTCCAGGCGGCTCATCACAGCGTCCCACGCCCGCCGCACGAACGCGCGGGAACGCTCTAGACCGCCATCGAGATAAAGCGCACCCAGCGCAGCTTCCAATGCATCCGCCAGCACGGTGGCGCGCCGCCGCACACCGGCCTTTGCTTCGCCTGGCGCAACAGACAGCGCCTCACCGAGCCCAATCGCCTCCGCCACTTCCGCCAGTATCGGTTGCGACACCAGCAGGGCGAGACGCCGGCCGAGATCGCCCTCCTGCTCGCTGGGAAACCGTTCGGCCAGCCACTCGGCAATGATCAACCCAAGCACGCGGTCGCCAATAAATTCCATCCGCTCGTTCGAGCCGCGCGATCGCGCGCGGCCGCGGCCCTGCACCGCGGAACGATGGGTCATCGCTTCACGCAATAGTTCGGGACGGACAAACGTGTGGCCGAGAATCGCTTCGATCGGCCTGCTCTCCGATGCCGCGGTCAGTGAATCAACTTCCCCAGACGGCTCCAGCGGATCTCGAACGGCCACTGCCAGACTTCCCACAGCGGATATTCCGCATCGACCGAAAAGAAGATGATCTCAGCGCGGCCAACGAGGTTCTCCACCGGCACGAAACCCACGCCGTTCATGAACCGGCTGTCGGCGGAATTGTCGCGGTTGTCGCCCATGGCAAACACATGGTCCGGCGGTACCAGGAATTCCGGCGTGTTGTTCATCTCGCCGTCATCCGTCGCCTTCAGTATGTCATGCTTAACACCGTTGGGCAGCGTCTCCTGGTATAGCCGCAGCACCATGTGGATGCCGTTGTCGTCAGCGACATAGTCACCCTCCGGCTGGCGCGGGCAAAGCTGGCCATTGATATACAGCAGGCCCTGACGCACCTGGATCCGGTCTCCGGGCAAGCCGACAATTCGCTTGATGTAGTCAGTCGAATTGTCGCGCGGATACTTGAACACAGCGACATCGCCACGTTTCGGCAGTGATCCAAAGATGCGTCCGGGAAATGGCGGCCAGCCAAACGGCAGCGAAAAGTGCGAATAGCCGTAGCTGAACTTCGAAACAAATAGATAGTCGCCCACCAGCAACGTCGGGATCATGCTGCCCGAGGGAATATTGAATGGCTCGAAGGCGACCGTTCGCACCACGACGGCAATCAGGCCGGCGTAGATGATGGTCTTGATGTTCTCCACCCAGACGTTGGACTTACGTCTGGCCTTTGCCTTTACCTTGGTCGCCATGTCGGAAACTGGTTCCGTATAAAATTCGCGCGGATCAAGCCCACGGTATGATGGCCTGTCAAGCGAGCCTCAATCGGCTAATCCTGCATGGGAGCTTGTTCCGCACGGTGCGTCGTCGCGAACATGCGGATCTCTGGCAACGTGACATACCCCTTATGGTCCACGTCGATCTCGGCGAAGTTCTGCGCCACCGTCGGCATGGCCGTCTGCGCCTGTTCGAACGTCAGCCGGCCATCGTGCGTTACATTGGCGTCAGCGAACCGCTGCGACAGCTTGCCGCCCGGCGGCGTCGCATCCGATCCAGGCGTGCCGGACGACGGCGGCTCGTAGGGGTAAGCTCCCGGTTGCGATTGCGGCTGCGCCTGCGGAGTACCGTAAGGACTCTGCGCCGGATAACCGCCCTGCGCCGGGTAGTTGCTCTGCGCCGGATAGCTACTTTGTGCCGGATAGCCACTCTGTGCTGGGTAGCCGCTTTGTGCCGGATAGCCGCTTTGTGCCGGATAGCCACTCTGCGTCGGATAGCCATAAGACGGATAATACGGCGGCGGATACCGGTAGTACGGGTTGCCGTAGTAGTTGCAGCAAGGCACGTAGGCCCCGGTATACGGATCGTACACGCATCCGCCCAGCAACAGCGCCACGCCGGTCAGCGTCAGCACCCAGTATCGCCGCATTGCTACCCCTCCATCCGATCGGGCATCGCCGATATGATCACCTGCGCGAATGCATACGGATATTCGTCGGTCATGGTCAGCGCCACGGCGGCCACCATCCCGGCCGGCGTGATCGACGCAAGTCGCGTCGCCGCGCCGCCAGTCATCCGCAATGTCGGCTGACCGGACGGCAAATTCACCACCCCCAGATCGGAAAAGAACACGCCGCGGCGGAATCCGGTGCCCAGCGCCTTGGCCGCCGCTTCCTTCGCGGCGAACCGCTTGGCATAGGTCGCCGCCTGGATGCGCTCGGTGCGGCTGGCCGCCTTCGCCTGTTCCGCCGACGTGAAGATACGCTTGATGAAACGATCGCCGTGACGTTTGATCGCCGCCTCGATGCGCCGGATGTCGCAGATATCTGAACCGAGGCCGAGTATCACCCTCGCTCCACACCTTTGATTCCAACAGCACCACGCAGCCCGGCAATGACCTTCGACAGATGTGCGACATCGCGCACGTCGACGTCCACCAGGGCCTCGATGAAGTCCGCCTGACGGTTGACGACTTTCAGACTGGCGACCGCGCCGTCCTGCTTGGCGATCGCGTTGGTCAGATTGGCCAGCGCGGTCGGTTCATTCGCGCCGATCACGCTGATCCGTGCCGTGTGATGCAGCGCCTTCCCATCATGGCGCTGATTGATCAAGGCCTCCAGGTTCCAATCGACTTCGATGAAGCGCTCAGGTGTCGCGGCGAACCCCGTCAGGGTCGGACAGTCCCGCCCGTGGATCGTGACGCCTTTGCCGGTTGTGATGATGCCGACGATTTCGTCGCCCGGCACCGGATGGCAGCAGCCCGCGAAGTGATATGCCATGCCCGGCACCAGACCGGTTATCGGCATATCGAAGTCGCTCTTGTGCGGTTGCCGGTGCGCCGCGCGCGGCAGCGGCGCCGGGATCATCCGCGGTGCTCGCGGCGACTGGCGCAAGTCGGGATAGGCGGCGTGCACCACGTCCCTCGCACCAATATTGCCATTGCCGACTGCAACATACAGGTCATCGGCCGTGGCATACTTCAATGCCTTCAGGGCCGGCTCCAGAGCCTTCTCCGAACCATCCAGCCCGGCCTGCCGGAATGACTTGGTCAGTTCGGCACGCCCCGCGTCGATGTGCTGCTGGCGCTGCTGCTGATGAATGAAGCGGCGGATACGGGCGCGCGCCTTGCCGGTGACAACGAAGCGTTCCCATTGCGGCGAGGGCGTGCCGCCCCGCGCGGTCATGATCTCGACCTGGTCGCCGTTCTGCAATTGATGCCGCAGCGGCAGCAGCCGGCCGTTGATCTTCGCGCCGACGCACGCGTCGCCCACCTGGCTGTGCACCGCATAGGCGAAATCGACCGGTGTCGCACCGCGCGGCAACTGGATCAGTTGCCCCTTCGGGGTGAAGCAGAACACCTGGTCCTCGTAGAGTTCCAGCTTGGTGTTCTCCAGGAACTCGTCCGGTGCGGCGGAATTCTCCAGGATTTCCAGCAGGTCCTGCACCCACCGGAACCGCTGCACGTCTCGCCGATCGGCTTTTTTGTCCGGAACCTTGTAGACCCAGTGCGCGGCGACACCGTTTTCCGCGATGTCATTCATGTCCGCCGTTCGGATCTGGATCTCGATCTTCTGGTTGCGCGGTTCGCGCAGCGTCACACCGCTGTGCAGGCTCTGGTAGCCATTCGACTTCGGCGTCGAGATGTAATCCTTGAACCGCCCGGCGATCACCGGATACGCCGAATGCACCGCGCCCAACGCCGCGTAACACGCATCCTTTGTCGGCACGACAATGCGGAACGCCATGATGTCGGACAGCTGCTCGAACGCGACGTTGCGCCGGTGCATCTTCTCCCAGATCGAGTATGGCGACTTCTCGCGTCCCGCCACTTCCGTCACCGCGACCCCGGCCTCCTCGCAGACGCGCTTGAGTTCCTCGCGCACCTCCTCGATCACATCGGCGCCCTGTCCGCGCAGGAAATTCAACCGCGCCTGGATCGTGGCGAACGCCTCCGGATCAAGCTGCGCGAACGACAGGTTCTGCAGCTCGGTCTTCACCGCATCCATGCCGATACGTTCGGCCAGCGGCGCGTAGATCTCCATCGTTTCCCGGGCGATCCGCCGCCGCCGCTCAACGCTGTCCACGAAATGCAGCGTGCGCATGTTGTGCAGCCGATCGGCGAGCTTCACCAGCAGCACGCGGATGTCGCGGCTGATCGCCAGCACCAGCTTGCGGAAGTTCTCCGCCTGCTTGGTGCGGTCCGACTGCAGTTCCAGCCGGGTCAGCTTGGTGACGCCATCCACCAGGCCGGCGATCTCGCCACCGAACTTCGTCTGGATCTCCGGCAATTTGACCGGCGTGTCCTCGATCACGTCATGCAGCAGCCCGGTGGCGATCGAGGCGGTGTCCAGCCGATACCCGGCAAGGATGTCTGCCACCGCGAGGGGATGGGTGATGTAAGGGTCGCCGTTGTCGCGCACCTGCGCGCCGTGCGCCTGCTGCGCCAACGTATAGGCCGCGTCGATCAGCGCGGTGTCGGCCTTGGGATCGTAGGCACGCAGCTTGTTGCCCAGCAGGATGGCGGGCGGCACGGCAAGCGGGGGAGGCGCGGCGGAAACCGCGGTGCCTTCAGGCGCGAATACGGCGCCCCGCTTTGCCATCCGTGTTACCGGCTCGCGCGGCCGCCCAGCTCTGCCTCGATGGCCGCCTCGAGATCCTCGGGCGACATTTCTTCACCTTCGACTGGCAGGCTTGCCGCCTCTTCCTCGGCCGTCACGTCTTGCAGGCCGAATATGTTCTGATCGGTCGGAATCAGGTCGAGCACCTCTTCATCGGCGGGCTCGGGCTCCGGCGCACGCGACAGCGACTTCACCAGATCCCCCTCGATCCTCCCCAGATCAATCGTCTCATCAGCGATCTCACGCAGCGCAACGACAGGGTTCTTGTCATTGTCGCGGTCGATGGTCAGCTCCTCGCCGCGGCTCAGGTTGCGCGCGCGCTGGGCGGCGAGCAGAACGAGCTCGAAGCGGTTGGGAACCTTTTGGACGCAATCTTCGACGGTGACGCGCGCCATGCGCTCAGCCTCCAGGCATTGGACTTGGGCGAGCTGTTCATCTAGGTGACGCCGCCCGGCAAAGCAAGCCTGAGCGGGTCTTGACGAAGCAAGAACCAACGCCATTTCGCTGCCATGATTAAGAAATTCGGTATGCTCGCCGCTCTCACCCTGGCCGGCTGCGGTGCCGCCTCTGGGGCTCCCCCGGCTGGCCCCCAGTTCGACGGCAGCTACACGGGCGAAAGCATGCTGTCCCGCGGCTTCGGTGGCTATGTCTGCGGCAAGCCCGACCAGCCACAGCAGATCAGGATCGATGACGGCCGGTTCGAATATCCGTTCCAGGTACCAGCCCAGCATCGTTTTCAAGGTGCCGGTCCAGGTCGCCGCCGACGGCACATTCAGCGGCCAGTTGAAGTATTTCAGCGACTATTCCTATTCGAAGTGGGCCGAGGGGCGCTACGAATGGGTGTTCGTCTCCGGCCACATCGCTGGCCCGACGCTCGACGCCACCATGACCAGCCCGCGCTGCACCGAGCAGATCGTGGCCCAACGGAACTAGCCGGCTCAAAGCAGTCGCACACCCTGATCGGGCAGCGCCGCCAGCAGCTCCCGCGCCGTTTTCCCCAGCACCGGATGCCGCCACTCCGGTGCGACATCCAGCAGCGGTATCAGCACGAAACCGCGCAGATGGGCCCGCGGATGCGGCAACACCGGGTCTGGCGCGGCGCGCACGCTTTGCCCGGCAACGCCCATGGCGATGATATCCAGGTCGAGCGTCCGCGCGGCATTTGGCTCGCCACGGACCCGGCCCGCGAGTGCCTCCATCGTTTGCAGTTCCAGGAGCAGTTCTGCCGGGTCCGGCTCCACCGCGCCATCACGGACCTCCAGCCGGCAAACCCCATTCACGTATTTCGGCTGATCTGACGGCGGAACCGGATCAGTCGAGTACCACCGCGAGATACCGGCAGCGCGAACCCCGGGGAGCGCGGCCAAACCCTCGGCAGCCTGACGGCAAGTTTGTAACGGGGATGTTTCACTCGATCTCGAAAGATTACCGCCGATACTGATGAGGATCATCCGCAACGAATCCGCCCAGGTAGTTCACAATCGAACAAGAAACTGCGATGATTTGCTGCCCGCCAAACTTGGTTTACTGCCTTTTTCAAGGCCGTCGCTCTTTCCAAACGGCCACAAATAACCGCTTCGAGGGGTCAATAAAAATGCATTTCCTGCCCACTGAACGGGTCGCTTTGTTCATCGATGGTGCCAACCTCTACTCAGCTTCACGCAATCTCGGTTTCGATGTGGATTACCGCAACCTCCTCGAGTTCTTTCGCAGGAAGTCGCACGTTGTGCGCGCCTATTATTACTCTGCCGTGTTGGAGACCGATGAATACTCACCGCTGAAGCCATTGACCGACTGGCTGGCCTACAATGGCTACACGCTGGTGACCAAGCCGGCCAAGGAGTTCACCGATTCGGCCGGGCGCCGCCGGGTGAAAGGCAACATGGACATCGAGGTTGCCGTCGACATGCTGGAACTTGCGCCCCGGCTCGATCACGCGATCTTGTTCAGCGGTGATTTGGATTTCCGCCGCCTGGTCGAGGCCATGCAGCGTCGCGGCGTCCGCGTCTCGGTGGTGTCCTCGATCCGCACCAGCCCGCCGATGGTTGCCGACGAATTGCGCCGCCAGGCAGATCAGTTCCTCGAACTGGCAGATATCGCGCCGGAATTCACCCGCCGTCAGACCGAACCGCGGGTGCGCACCGTTCCCCTGCGCCAGACGCCGGCCGAACCGTTTCCCGATTCGCACGACGCGGCGTGAGTGCCACATCGGGCGGTCCGCCGCCCGACTGCAACCTCTGCCCGCGGCTCGCCGAGTATCGCGCTGCCAACCGTACCGCCCACCCGGATTGGTTCAACGGGCCGGTGCCCAGCTTCGGCCCGTTGGACGCTCGCCTGCTCATCGTCGGCCTGGCCCCCGGCGTGCGCGGCGCCAACCGCACCGGACGCCCGTTCACTGGCGATTTCGCCGGCGAACTTTTGTACCGGACATTACTTCAATATGGACTGGCAAGCGGCCGTTACGGCGCAGATCCAAACGATGGCCTGATCCTGTTGGACTGTCGCGTCACCAATGCCGCGCGTTGCGTCCCGCCGGCCAACCTGCCAACGCCTCGCGAAGTGGCGACATGCAATGGCTTCCTTGCCACGGAAATCGCCGCCATGCCGCGGCTGCGCGCGATCCTGGCGCTCGGCGGTACCGCGCATAATGCCTCACTGCGTGCGCACGGGCTGAAGCCGGCCCGCGTGCCGTTCCGTCATGGCGCCATGCATCCATTGCCTGGCGATCGCGTGCTCGCCGACAGCTATCATGTGTCGCGCCTCAACACGAACACCGGCCGGCTGACCGAGGCGATGTTCCACACCGTCGTGCGCTCGCTGATCAATCGGCTCTGAGCGCAATCGCCGGATGGCACGGCAACCGCGCAAACGCCCATGTTCGCTGCGTCAAATCGAAGGAGCGAACCATGGACTTCCGGATCACCGGCCTGTCGGCCGCACCATTCCAGCCGTTCTTCAGCATGAGCGATGAGGAACTGCTGACCCACGGCGCGCGCCGCGTCATCGCACGGACAGAGGACGGACCGACCATGCCGCCCTGCCGCGTCAGCCTGCGCGACGCCGAGCCCGGTGAGGTGTCGATCCTGCTGCACTTTCCGCATCACGTATCGCCGGCTTCGCCGTACCGCGCCAGCGGTCCGATCTTCGTGCGCGAGGGCGTGCGCGAGACGGCAAGCTTCGTCAATCATGTGCCGCAGCAGCAGCGCACGCGTCTGCTGTCGGTGCGCGCCTACGATGCCGCCGGCATCATGGTGGATGCCGAAGTGATCGACGGCATGCAGCTTGAGGAAGCGATCGACCGGCTGCTCCACCGCGACGATGCAGCCTTCCTGCACGCCCACAACGCCAAGCGCGGCTGCTATTCCTGCCGCATCGACCGGGCGTGAGACACATGGCGCGGGCGGCGCTTCAGGCCGCCCGCGCCATCGCCGCGCCTTTCGCATCCTGCAAGATCATGTCCGACGCCTTCTCGGCGATCATAATCGTCGGCGCATTCGTGTTGCCGGCGATGATCGACGGCATGATCGACGCATCGACCACGCGCAGCCCGCCAATACCGTGTACCCGCAAACGTGGATCCACTACCGCGTTCGGCCCGTGTCCCATGCCGCATGATCCCACCGGATGCAGGTTGGAAACGCCGCGCTTGCGGACATCGTCGGCAAGCTGTTCGTCCGTGGTCAGCGCGGGACCCGGCAGCGTTTCTTCCACGATCAGACCTTGCAACGCATGTTGGCGCGCGATGTCGCGGGCAATGCGCATGCCCTTGATGACCGCCATCATGTCGTAGTCGCTGCGCAGGAAGTTAAAGCGGATCTCCGGCGCAGCGAGCGGATCAGGACTCTTCAACCGCACCGTGCCGCGTCCCTCGGGCCGCAGATGCACCGGGCTGATCGCGAAGCCGGGAAATGGATGCGAGACGATACCGTGGCGGGTGCGATCGATCACGCTCCAGGCCGAGATGTTCATTTGCAGATCGGGCCGCTCCAGCGCCGGATCGCTGCGCACCAGTGCGCCGACATACAGCCCGTTGCCCGACATCGGCCCGCCGCGCCACAGCACGTACTGCACACCGGCGACAAGCTGGCGGGGGATGCTGTGATGCAATTCGTTGAGCGAGATCGATCGCGAGATCCGCCACGTGCAGTAGGTATTGAAGTGGTCCTGCAAATTCGATCCCACGCCAGGCAGATCATGCATCACCGCAATGCCGGTATCCTGCAGATGCTGCGCCGGTCCGATACCCGACAGCAACAGCAACTGCGGTGAGCCGAATGCACCGCCCGATACGACCACCTCGCCCGCGGCGCGTGCCGTGCGCAGGCCCTGCGGCGTGCGGTATTCCACGCCGGCCGCGCGGCCGTTTTCCAGCAGCACACGCGTCGCATGCGCGCGCGTCTCTATCGTCAGGTTCTGCCGCTGGCGTGCCGGCCGCAGATACGCTGCCGCCGTGCTCCAGCGCCGGCGATTATTGGTGGTTGTCTGGTAATAACCGCAACCTTCCTGTTCGGCGCCATTGAAATCGTGGTTTGGCTTGATGCCCGCCTGGACGCACGCCTCCAGCAACAGCTTGCCGATTTCCCATTCGTACGGCTGGTTCGACACGCGCAGCGGCCCGCCGGCACCGTGAAATTCACTGGCGCCGCGCTCGTTGTCCTCCGCCTTGCGAAAATACGGCAGCACCGACTCCCAGTCCCAGCCTTCGCAGCCAAGCTGCCGCCACTGGTCGTAATCGGCGTGATTGCCGCGCATGTAGATCATGCCGTTGATCGAACTCGTGCCGCCGAGCACCTTGCCACGCGGCTGATACATCACCCGGTCGTTCAGGTTGGCTTCCGGCTCGCTGTCGAACATCCAGTTGACACGCGGATTGCAGAACGTGCGCGCGTAGCCAAGTGGCACGTGGATCCAGGGATAGTTGTCCTTGCCGCCAGCTTCCAGCAACAGCACGCGGTACTTTCCTGATTCCGAAAGCCGCGATGCCAGCACGCATCCGGCCGAACCGGCGCCAGTGACGATATAGTCGTAGCTCTGCTCTGCTGCTGCCACGCGTGCCCCCTTTGCTTGACAGAGAGCCTGACGTGATCGGCATAACGGTCAAGAGGTGCCCGTCATCGCGAGCGGAGCGAAGCAATCCAGGTTGCTTCGTCGCAACCGCGCGCTACGCTGCAGCCCTCTGCCGCACGGCAACCGCATCCTCCAGGATCATCGCCGCCGCCTTCTCGCCGATCATGATGGTGGGCGCATTGGTATTGCCGCCGACGGCCACTGGCATGATCGACGCATCGGCAACCCGCAGACCGTCGATGCCGTGCACGCGCAAGCGCGGATCCACCACAGTGTTCGGGCCGTGGCCCATCGCGCAGGAACTGGTGGGATGCTGGTTGGACACGCCGCTCGCCCGCACGTAGTCCGCGAGTTGAGCTTCCGTCGTCACGCCGGGACCAGGCGACAATTCGTTCACCACATAAGGCCGCAGCGCCGCCTGCTGCGCTATTTTTCGCGCCAGGCTGATGCCGAATATCACCGCCCGCATGTCGTACTCTGTGCGCAGATAGTCGAACAGCACGGCCGGTGGTGCCAGCGGTTCGCGGCTCCCCAGGCGTACCGTGCCGCGACCATCGGGGCGCAGATGCACCGGGCTGATGGTGAATCCAGGGAACGGGTGCGGCACCACGCGGTCACGGTCGCGCTGCAGCGTGCTCCATTCGAACAGGTTGAGTTGCAGATCAGGCCGCTCCAGCCGCGGATCGGTGCGCGTGAAGGCGCCGGCGTGAATGCCGTTGCTCGCCATCGGCCCGCTGCGGAACAGTGCGTACTTCACGCCGGCGATCGCCTTGCGCAGCGGACTGCGATCCAGCTCGTTCAGCGTTATCGGCTTGCTGCAGCGCCAGGACACATAGGTGTTGAAGTGATCGTGCAGGTTCGAACCCACCGCCGGCATATCACGCACCACGGTGATGCCCATGTCCTGCAGATGCTCCGCCGGCCCGAGCCCCGACAGCAGCAGAAGCTGTGGCGAGCCATACGCGCCGCCGGACACCACAATCTCGCCGGTTGCGCGCGCGGTGCGACGGCCCGCCGGCGTGTGGTACTCGACCCCAACGGCGCGGTTGTTCTCGATCAGCACCCGCGTCGCATGCGCGCCGGTCTGCACCACCAGGTTGGCACGCTGCCGCGCCGGATGCAGATACGCCTTTGCGGCGCTCCACCGGCGCTTGTTGCTGGTCGTCGTCTGATAATACCCACAGCCTTCCTGCTGCGCGCCGTTGAAGTCCGGATTGCGCGGGATGCCGGCCTGCACGCACGCCTCGATCACTGCATCGGCCAGTTCGAATTGGCTCGGCTGGTCAGAGACATTCAGCGGTCCGCCGGTCCCATGAAATGCATCCGCGCCGCGCGTCTGGTTCTGTGCCTTCTTGAAATACGGCAGCACCGAATCCCAGTCCCAGCCTTCGCAACCACGCTGCCGCCACTCATCGTAGTCGCCATGGCTGCCTCGTATATACACCATGCCGTTGATCGAGCTCGATCCGCCCAGCGTCTTGCCGCGCGGTAGATACAGCCGGCGATTGCCGAGCTGTGGCTGCGGTTCGGTCTCGAACTTCCAGTTCACCCGCGGATCGACATAGGTCTTGGCGTAGCCGAGCGGAATGTGGATCCAGGGATTGCGATCCGGTGGGCCGGCCTCGAGCAACAGCACGCGGTAGCGCCCTGATTCGGAAAGCCGCGCCGCCACCACGCAACCGGCACTCCCGGCACCGGTCACGATGAAATCGAACGTTTCTGTTTCTGCCATTGTGCCTTCAATGTCGTCGCGGGCTGAAATCCTAAAGATCAGCTACCCTGATCCAGGTGGCAATTGCCGCGGCCACCAGCACTCCGATAGCGATTACCGGTGCACCGTCAGCCGCCATTTCATGCGCCACGCCGGTCCACAGCACCAGCACGGCTACACCGACGGCAATGCCGCCGATCAGGCTGGCCTTCCCCTGCTTGATACGTGCGCGCACGCTCATTCCGCCGCGACCTGCACATGCCCGGCGCGCGGATCGTCCGATGTATTGCGCACCCGCTTCAGATCGCGCCGCACGAACCGCGTGTCATATCCGTTGAACAGATGCCGCAGCACGCCGCATGCCAGATCGGAGGTGCCGAAGAACCAGTCGGCGATCGGATACGTCAAGTTGAAGTTCCGCTCCATCATCAGCGCCGTGTTGTGGTGCGCGATGTGATGACGCCGCAAGGAGTTCACAATCGGGATGTGCCGTACGATGCTGTCATCCTTCACGTGACAACAGAAGTGGAACAGCTCGTAGTTCAAATACAGTCCGACATTGGTGATCAGCAGCAGCCATCCCATATTCGGCAGCCCAATAAGCCCCAGCACCGTGGCCGGTGGCAGCGATAGCGCCATGAACGCAACCAGCGCATAGGGCGGAAAGAACACGATGCGGAAGTCGCGCGTGTTGTCGATTGTCGGCTCGATGTGCGTGAAGAACTGGTGATGCGCCAGCGTATGACGCTTGTATATACCCATGAACCCCTTCACCGGCCGGTGCATCACGTAGCGGTGGATCCACCACTCGAACGCATTGGAAATGCAGAATGCCACCGGGATCACCAGGAACTCATACCAGGCGGGTGCTACGACCTGCCGCGCGCAGTACCAGATCGCCACGAGGCCCAGTGCGTAGATCAGCGCGACATGCACCCACCCGGCATAGGCCGGCGCGATGCGCGTGCGGAAGTCAGCACGGAACGCCGCCTGCCGCTGCGACATTTTCTGCACATCCATCGGAATTTCCTCCGCACCGCCAGTGATAGGACGGAAATCCAAGCCGCCACAAGACCGCCGAGGCTGACCGCTCAGCCTCGCGCAACCCGCCGGAATAGCCATCGCTGCATCTCCGGCACAAACCGCACCACAGCGAAACCGGCCTTCTCCAGCACCCGGCGCGACCCTGCGTTGTCCGGATGCGCGAACGCCGCCAGTTCCCGCAATCCGAGCCGTCGATCGGCCAGCTCCGTGCAGGCCGCCACCAGTTCCGATGCGTAGCCTTGCCCCCAGGCAGATGGGTCGAAGAAATACCCAACCTCCGGACCCCAGCCAGGGTCGAATGGGTCGTTGTACAGCCCGCCCCAGCCGATGACCGCGTCATCGCTCTTGCGTTGCACCGTCCAGGGCGCAAATCCATCGCGGCGCCGATACCATTCATGCGCCGCGATGCGCTTGCGGCATTGCCGCGGCGATGCATCCACATGGGTGAACTGCATCGCCCGCGCATCGCCAAGGAACCGGAACAGCGACGGCACATCGGCCAGCCTCGGCCGCAGCATCCGCAGCCGTGATGTCTCAACCTCGGCGCAGCGCTGCATCGATCTCGTCGCTGGTCAGCCGCCACGCATTGTCCAGGTTGGCGACAACATCGCGCATGAACCCTTCGGTCAGCTCCAACGCCCGACGCGCATCACCGAGATGATCCACCAGCAACGCCAGTGCCAGTTGCCGAGGCCCATCGCCCTCATACGTCCACTCGAACCCCATGCGGCTGAACCGCCGGACATCGAACCGAGGATCGAGCGGCGCGCCATCCACCGTGACCACGGCGCCGTCCAGGCTGCGGCCGCCCTCGTAGGTCTTCATGCCGGCCACCAGGCGACGCTCTGCCCATCCCCACCCACGACTTCACCGCCGCGAATGCTGGCAAGCCACGGGCGCAAATTCGGCCTTGCGATCATCATCAGAACATCACCACGCTGCGCACCGTCTCGCCCCGCTTCAGCGCGGCAAAGCCATCGTTGATCGCCTCCAACGGAATGCGCGCCGAGATCATCTCGTCGAGCTTCAGCGCGCCATCCAGATACGCCTGCGCCAGCAACGGAAAATCCTGTGCCGGCTTTGCGCCGCCATAGGAGCTGCGGGCGATCCGCTTCTCCTGCATCAGGCTGCCCCAGCGGAATTCCACAGCTTCATTGATGCCGGTCTTGCCAAGCCAGATCACCTGCCCGCCCGGACGCACGGCCTCGACCGACTGGCGGAATGTCTCCGGCCGTCCCGCCGCTTCGATCACCACGTCAGCGCCACGCGCTTCAGTCACCGATCGCGCCCGGTCCACCGCCTCATCGGGCGCGCAAGCGTCGGTCGCCCCCAGCGCCTGCGCCAGCTGCCGCCGCGCCGGATTGGGATCGACCGCAATGATCCTGCGCGCTCCCGCCAGCCGGCATCCCTGCACCGCCGAAAGCCCGACGGCGCCACAGCCGATGACCATCGCCACACCGCCCCATCGAAGGTCGGCGACGCGCGTCGCCGCGTCAACGCCGGTCATCACGCCGCAACCCAACAGCGCCGCGCGATCGAACGGCATCGCCGCGGGCACGCGCACCGCGCTTTGCGCCGGCACCACGCAGTACTCCGAAAATCCGCCCAGGTACATCAGCTGGTGCATCGGCGCGCCATCGCACGACAGCCGCGGCCGGCCATCGAAGTGGAACCCCTTCGGCCCATTGCCCAGGAACTGCCGACAAAGGATCGGCTGCGCACGATCGCAATAAAAGCAGCGCCCGCAATGCGGGTTCCACGACAGCACCACGCGGTGGCCGACAGCCAGTTCGCTGACACCGGCACCAAGTTCGACAACCTCGCCCGCCGCTTCGTGGCCCAGCACCGCGGGCAGCTTCACTGCCAGCGCGCCCTCGATCGCCTCAAGATCCGTGTGGCACAGGCTGGCGGCACGGACACGCACCAGCACATCACCAGGCGCGACCGGCCCGGCCCCCACAGTCTCTATCGTCATCGGTGTATTGGTCTGCCGCAGCACAGCGGCGCGTGCCTGCATCATCCCCTCCGTTGCCGCCTGATAGCACGGCGGCACGATTCAGGGTGACGAACGCACCGGCTGGCGAACGGCGGCCGTGCGGCCCCGGGCCACACGCATCAGCGCCAGCATCATCACCAGCACAAGGCCATAGGCGATCAACTGAGCCCCATCCGGCGTCGCTGTATAGCCAATCAAGGTATGCAACAGCCGCCCCGTCATGCTGCCTTCGCTCAACAGCCACGACGTATCCCAAAGCGGCGTGGCCAGGTCCTGGAAGTAGTTCGCCTGCTGCAGGAAGAACATCGCCTGGGAAGCAAGACCCGCTGCGAGCAGTGTGATCAACCCAGTCGTCACGCCGAACAGCCGATTGGCCGGCACGGCCAGCAAGCCGAGATAGATCACCGCCGACAGAGCCGCGCCAAGCGCGATGCCGAATGCTCCGCCCATCGACATATCGCCGATGGACGTACCGCCCGACGCGAAGATCCCGTACAGGAACAGCACGACCTCGGAGCCCTCGCGCAGCACCGCCACGCCGACGACAAAGGCAAGCGCGGTCAACGGCCGATCGCCCGACGCCACGGCACTGCCGACGGCCCGCACCTCGCGTGCCATTTCACGGCCGTGGCTTGCCATCCAGGTGTTATGCCAGGTCAGCATGCCAACAGCGGTCAGCAGGATCGCCGCGTTGAACAGTTCCTGGCCCGAGCCGTTGAACAGCGCGCCCAGTTCGCCGGCGAACGCGGCCACGAGGCATGCGCCAAGGGTCCCGCCCGCCACGCCAATACCTACCCAAAGGCCCCGCCCCGGCACGCCACGCGTCGCCGCCAGGATGATGCCCACAATGAGCCCCGCTTCGATGACCTCGCGGAAGACAATGACCAGGCTGGCCAGCATGGCACCCTTAAATGCGAAGAGTTCGCAATTGGAGTTAGGCGACCGGACGCCCTTCGTCAACTGCGTAATTTACCGTACCACAATGCAGTGACAGCAGGGCGTAACCCGCCATTTGCCGCGCCGCGCATCCGGCTGCCTCCTGCGCCTGACAGTCGCGTTATGGATGAAACTCCGTCCTCCCACCGCACGTTTCCTCCGCCAACACGAATGCAATGGAGGCATTGATGCGCAGCATTTACGCGTTCGCTTTTGCTACATCGCTGTGTGCGACGCCAGTAATGGCGCAGGTGATCATTCAGACACCGAACAGCGATGCCGCCTATCACGACCAGCGCGCCGCGCAGGATCGCGCCGAGGCCCATGCGGCACACCGGCAGGCGCAACGGGACGCCGCGATGGGCGATTACGCCGGTGCCGCACAGGCGCAGCGCGAGGCGCGCCACGACTGGCACGCCGCACGGCGCCAGGAAGATCGCGCTACCCAGGATTCCGGCCCAGTCGTCATCACCCGCTGATCTCCGCCGAAGCGAGCGCGCGCTCTTTCTCGAGCAGCGCGCGCTTGCGCGGCACTCCCCAGCGATAACCGGTCAGGCTGCCATCGCTGCCCACAACGCGATGGCATGGAACGGCCAGCGAAACCGGGTTGCGCGCACACGATCTCGCCACTGCCCGTACCGCTGCGGGATCGCCGATCATACGCGCCACCTCGCCATAGCTGCGCGTTTCCCCTGCCGGTATCCGGCAGAGGGTCAGCCATACCCGCTGCTGGAACGCCGTGCCGCGCAGGTCAAGCGGCAGGTCGAGCGCCTGCTTGGGCTCTTCCAGGAAATCGACCACCGCGCGAACCGTGTCCGAGAGCGCCTTATCGTCGGCAACGACATTGGCGCGCGGAAAGCGCTGGTGCAGATCGCCGAGCAGCGCATCGTCGGGTTCCGCGAAGCCGATGAAGCAGACGCCACGATCGGTCGCTCCCACCAGCAGCCGGCCGAACGGACAATCGGCGAACGCTGTGCGAATGACTTCGCCTTTGCCGCCGCGCCGCAACGCCCCTGGAGTCATGCCGAGCAATTCACCGGTCTTTTCGTAGACCCGGCTCTCCGATCCGTACCCCGAATCCGCCACCGCGTCCGCCACGCGCGCGCCGCTCGCCAGCGCGGCATGCAACCGCTTCGCGCGGACACCCTCCGCATAGCTGCGCGGCGTCAGCCCGGTGTGGTCACGGAACATGCGCAGAAAATGGAACCGCGAATAACCGGACCGCGTCGCCAAAGCGTCGAGTGACGGTATGTCCTCAGACGCCTCGATGAACGCGCAGGCATCCTGTACCACGGCCTGCGCCAGCCGCGCCCGTTCGCCTTTCGGATCGCAACGCTTACAGGCGCGGAAGCCCGCCGTCTCGGCTTCCCCGATCGTGCGGAAGAACCGGACATTCCGGCGCAACGGCCGCGGCGACGGGCACCCGGGCCGGCAATAGATCCCCATCGTCGTGACCGCGTACAGGAAGTCTCCAGGTTCGCGGTGAACCACCCGATCCCAGAGCTGATCGTCCGACAGACGATCGATCATGTGTGTGACTTTCATACCAAGAATGATGGTCGGTCGCCCCTCGCTTCGCCATCCGAGCGTTGCGCTCACTCTTGCCCGCCTCTCCCCCGGCAGGCAAAATCGCCGGAACAGGGGGATTCGACATGCACACCACGCTCGCCGCGACCGTCGCCGGCCTGCTGCTCTGCGCGGGCATCGCTTACGCCTCGCCATGTGCCAAACCGGCGGACGTTACCGCCTTCGACGTCGCCGGCCTCAAGACCAAACTGATGGTGACCGCGATCACCTGCAACCAGCAGGATCGCTACAACGACTTCGTCCAGCGCTTCAAACGCGACCTGATGACGCATGAACGAGCCCTGCAGGGCTATTTCTCGCGTGCCTTCGGTGGCCGCGGACAGCACGAGCACGACGACTACATCACCAGCCTGGCGAACACGTTGTCCGAAAGCGGCATTCAGCAGGGCACGCTGTTCTGCCAAAGGAACATTGGACTGTTCACCGAGGTCCTCGCGCTGACCAAGGACGGCGACCTGCCGACCTATGCCGCCAGCAAGTCGCTACCGCAGCCGATAGAGGTCGTGGCCTGCCCGGTTCCGGCCCGGACCGTTCAGGCGGCAGCCACCAAGCGCTAGCTCAAATCCGCTCGTAGCTGATGACCGACCCGTCGTCAGCCTCGAAGCGCATGCCGACCCAGGCATCCTGGGTGTCGTACCACAGCTCCAGCGTCAGATCGCCGGTCAGCACATAGTGGTGCGCCGGCGTCTCCGCGCCTGATGCGAGCCGAACCGGATCCACTCGCGGCTGCGATATTGCCGGGTGCACCAATCCCCCGTCCTGCGTGCCGATAAGCGGCCCGAACAGCGATGCCTTCCGCCAATACGTCGTCGCGAATGCGTTCGGCGGAGCGATGTAAGGCTGCGTGCCGGTGCCCGCGACCGAAAGACCCATACCGGTCCGCGCCGCCTGCATATGCAGCTCGCGCCCATTTCGGTCAGTGTGCGACTGTAGGCCAACCAGCCGGTCGCCATCCCATGTCTCGCATGCCTGGTGCTTGTAGCGCACGAACGGTATCGGGCCGAGCCACACCGCCACATCCACCGCGATATCCACGTCGAGCAAGTTACCCCGCGCGCGGAAGTCCAGCGTGTGGGTACCGATACTGCCGCCGTGGCGCATGATGCGGAAAGCGACGTGCCGGTCGGGCGGCACAGGGAGCGCCGCCTTCGCACCGCCGCCAGCCACCGTCAGGGCAGCACCGGCCAACAGGATTTCACGTCGACCGAGCATTCCGGTCTGTGGTCCCCAAACCATGTCAGCGGTACGACATTGAGCCAACGGGCGGCGCAGGACAAGTCCCCCGCTTCGTGGCAAGATCGGAAGCATGCACCAGCTTCTGCTGCTTCGGCACGCCAAGTCGGCCTGGGATGACCCCAGTCTTACCGACCGCGACCGGCCGCTGAGCAAGCGCGGCAAGCGTGCCATCGCTGCGATGCGCGATGCGATGCGCGAACTCGAGTTGACCCCCGATGTCGTGCTGCTGTCGCCGTCTCGCCGCACGCGCGAGACCCTCGAGGGCCTGGAACCCTGGGACAGCACGCCGCTGATCGAGCCTATCGAACGCCTCTATCTCGCCAGCATCCAGGACCTGTTGTCGGTACTGCACGAGGTGAACGAAACAGTCCGCAGCCTCATGCTCATCGGCCACAATCCCGGCATGCACGAACTTGCGACGCAACTGGTGATGTCGCGCGCGGCGACCGACGCGACCAACCGTCTCGCCGCGTCCTTCCCGACCGCTGCGCTGGCAGAGTTCAGCATCGCCGGACCCTGGGCGCGGCTCGACTCCGGCGGCGGCCAACTGATCCGCTATCTGACACCGCGCGACCTCCGCGAGGCGGACTGATTCTTGGAACTCGAGCTTGGCCTCGATCCGGACGACGCCGCGCGTTTGCCCCGCCTGCCGCTGCTGGCGCCGTTGCGCGGCAAGGCGCGCAGCCGCGCCATGCGAATCATCTGGCACGACAGTCCCGACCGCAAGCTGGCGTCGCAACATCTGGCGCTCGCCGAACAGCGGCCCGCCTGGCGGCTCGAGCGCTTACTGCCGGATGGTGCAACCTGGCCTCCCGGTGCTCCGCCGCCGGTTCTGGCATCCGCGCACCGATTCGTCGAACTCGGCCACGACTTTCCGGAGCCGTTGGTACCGATTGCCAGCTTCGAAGGCCGCGCCCGCGTCACCGATCTGACCACCGAGCACGGCCCGGTCGTCATGACATTGATGTCCGGCGCGGTGCGGACACTCGCCAGCGAACACCAGGTCTGCCGCCTCCGCCTCGAGGGCGCGATGTTGCCGGTGCAGACCGTCGCGCTCGCGCTGACGGGTAGTCTGCGCCTGGCCGTGCCCACCGCGAGCCTCGCGGCAGAGGCAATCGCCATCGTCTCCAGCCTGCCGACAGAAGCACGCCGTGACGGCGCACCCGAACTCCCCACGGGCCTCTCTGTCGCCGAGGCCTTCGCTCACGTCGCCGGCCATTTGACCGACGTGATCCTGTATCACGCGCCCGCCGCCGCTGGTGGGAAACACGGTCCTGAGCCGGTGCATCAGATGCGCGTCGCCGTACGGCGCCTGCGCTCCGCGGTGAAGGTGTTCCAGCGTGCCCTCCGCTGTCCGCCTCTCGACGCCGCCGATGCCGGCCTCAAGGCACTCGCCGGCAAGCTCGCGCCAACCAGGGACTGGGACGTCTTCGTCACCGAAACCGCGGCCACCGTCGCTGCGGCATTCCCCGCGCAAAAACCGCTGCGGCGCCTGATGATCGCCGCCGAACGCCGGCGCCGTGCCAGCCATGCGGAACTACGCGAATTTCTCGCCTCAGCCGATTTCCGCCGTCTCGGCATCGAACTCGCCTGCCTGGCAGCCAGCACGGAGTGGCACGCGGCTCTGAGCGAAGCCGAGCAGGCCGAGCTTGCCACGTCGCTCGAGGAATTCGCCGCCCGAGTACTTGCTCGCCGCCTCAAGCGCTTGCTTCAGGTCGAAGGTGGACTTGCCGAACTCGAACCCGCGGCGCTGCACGTCATCCGGCTTAACGCCAAGCGGCTGCGCTACGCCGCCGAGATCTTCGCGCCACTCTTTCCGGCCAAGACCACGCATCGCTATCTGAAACGGCTCAGCCGCTTGCAGGATAGCCTCGGCAGGCTCAACGATGCCGCTGTCGCCACCGGCCTGCTGGCCGAACTCTCCGGTACCGGCGGCAGCCAGTTCGCTTCAGGTCTCGTTCTGGGCTTCTCCGGCGCGCACAACAGCAAGACGCGCAACAGGCTTGACGGTACCTGGCAGAAATTTCGCCGCCAGACTCCGTTCTGGGACTGACAGAGGAAACGAACCATGCCGGACAACACCGTCGCCTTCGATCTGCTCGCCGGGATCCGTATCGTCGATTTCACCCAGTTCGAAGCGGGCCCATCCTGCACCGAAGCCCTCGCATGGCTCGGCGCCGAAGTGGTGAAGATCGAGAATCCGAAAATGGGCGATCCGGGCCGCCGGCTGCGTCCTGGCCAACCGGATAACGACCCGTATTACTTTCACCTGTTCAATGCGAACAAGAAATCGATCACGCTGAACCTGAAATCGCCGCGTGGTCTCGACATCGTCAAGGACATGCTGCGCAAGGCGGATGTGTGCGTCGAGAACTACGCCCCTGGTACCATCGAACGTCTCGGCCTCGGCTATGACGTGGTGCGCGAGATCAATCCGCGTATCGTCTATGCACAGGTGAAGGGTTTCGGCGAAGGCAGTCCGTTCGAGCACAACCTGGCATTCGACATGATCGCACAAGCGTGCGGCGGCACCTTCAGTGTCACCGGTGCGCCCGACGGTCCGCCTGTCCGGCCCGGCATCTCGCTCGGTGACACCGGCACCGGCATGCTGATGGCGATCACCATCCTCGGCGCCCTGCGCAAGCGCGATGCCACCGGTAAGGGTTCGCGCCTACAGGTCGCCATGCAGGACGCCATGCTGCACTACATGCGGATCAACTTCGCGACCCAAGGGCTGACCGGCAAACCCGCGCAGCGCGGCGGCGACAAGCTGCCAGGCGTCAACAACGCGCCGATGGGGCTCTATCCCTGCAAGCCGGGCGGTCCGAACGATTACATCTATCTCATGACCAGCCGCGCCAATCCCGACCATTGGGATCGGCTGCTCAAGCTCATCGGACGCGAGGACCTGATCGGCGATGCGCGCTACGCAACGCCCGCCGGTCGCGTCGAGCGCGAGCCTGAGGTGGACGCGGTGATCGCCGGCTGGACCAGGCACCACACCAAGCACGAGGCGATGCAGTTGATCGGCGCTGCCGGCATCCCCGCCGGCGCCGTGCTCGACACGATGGAACTGCAGAACGATCCCAGCTTCGAGCAGCGTGGCATCATGCAGGTGATGCACCACAAGGAGCACGGCGACTTCAAGATGCCCGGCTGGCCGGTGCGCGTGGATGGCAAGCCAACGCAGCTCGAGCCGTCACCGGTCCTCGGCGAACATACAGACGATGTGCTCAAGACCTGGCTCGGCCTGGACGCCGCCGCCGTGGCGAGCCTGCACCGGGACGGCGTCCTGTAACGGCTGCCGCTTGACCAGATCGCCGCAACGCGGCATCCGGCCCGGATGTCGCTAGGTCGTCCACGCCGCATCTTCCGTTCGGCGATCCCGCCGCTCGAGGCGAAGGCCATCATTGTGACGCTGGCAGGTATCGCGGCGATTGGCAGCATTGTCGGGCTGACCGTTCTGGTGCGCCCAGCGGCCAAATCAGCCCATACGGCGGCGGTAACCGAGGAACTCGATGCCGCGCCCGCCCAGGTCGCCGTCGTTGACGCCGGCACGCTCCGTCTGCGCGACCGGGTGGTGCGGCTATCAGGCGTCCAGCCACCAGCCCGCGGCGAGCAATGCAGTGCCGGGCGTGATTGCGGCGCAGCGGCAACCGACGCCCTGGCAGCGATGGTGCGCGAGACCCCGGTCGCCTGCCAGCTCAGCGGCGAGGACCGCATGGGACGCCCCTATGCGGTGTGTCAGGCCAGCGGAACGCAGCTTAACCAGGCTGTCATCGCCGCCGGCTGGGCCCGGGCAGATAGCACCGAGCCCGTGTTGCGCGAGGCCGAGGCCACGGCGCGCGCGCAGCGCCGCGGCGTCTGGGCCTCCGGCAACGGCAGCTGGTAAAGCTGCCTGTAATTCCCCTGCGAAGAGCGGGCGGCAGACGAAATAAGCTTTCCAGGGCCGGCGTTCCGGCGCAACGTCAGCACGCCGCTGTACGCAGGAAAGTGGCCGGTCCAGGCAATTAACCACAAATCGGTTAAGTATTGCTATTGCATTGCACAATAACGCTTTTTCAGCGGCTCCGCCTTGCAGAGAAAGCCCCCCCGACGCTACCTGTCAGGCGTCCGGATGCAGGGGAGCGCCATGGCAGTTACAGCCGATACGAAGAAGCGCAGTGGCAGCAAGACACGCGAGCCATCCCTGAGCCAGCCAGACCTGCTAAAGGCCTACCGGACCATGCTGCTGATCCGGCGCTTCGAGGAAAAGGCCGGTCAGCTTTACGGCATGGGCCTCATCGGCGGCTTCTGCCATCTCTACATCGGCCAGGAAGCCGTCGTCGTCGGCATTCAGATGGCGCTGTCGGACGGCGACGAAGTCATCACCTCATACCGCGACCATGGCCACATGCTCGCGACCGGCATGGACCCCCGTGGCGTGATGGCCGAACTCACCGGCCGTGCCGGCGGCTATTCGCACGGCAAGGGCGGTTCGATGCACATGTTCAGCAAGGAGAAGAACTTCTTCGGCGGCCACGGCATCGTCGGCGCCCAGGTGAGCATCGGCACCGGCCTCGGCTTCAGCAACTGGTACCGCGGCAATGATCGGGTTTGCGTCACCTATTTCGGCGAAGGCGCATCCAACCAGGGCCAGGTGTTCGAAAGCTTCAATCTCGCCGCGCTGATGAAGCTGCCGGTGATCTACGTCATCGAGAACAATAAATACGGCATGGGCACCAGCGTCGAGCGCGCATCCGCCTCGCGCGACCTGTCGAAGAACGGCTCCGCCTGGGGCATTCCCAGCGTGCAGGTCGACGGCATGGATGTCGTCGCGGTGAAGGAGGCTGCCGACGCCGCTGTCGCGCATTGCCGCGCCGGTAAGGGTCCGTATCTCATCGAAGCGAAGACCTACCGCTATCGCGGCCATTCGATGTCGGACCCGGCGAGGTACCGCACGCGCGAAGAAATCCAGACGATGCGCACACAGCACGATCCGATCGATGGTGCGCGCCTTCGGCTGGAAACGCTCGGCATCGAGGAAGCCGCATTCAAGCAGATTGATGACGAGGTGAAGGCGGTCATCCAGGACGCCACCGATTTCGCGCAGAGCAGTCCCGAACCAAACGAGTCCGAACTGTGGACCGACATCCTGGTGGAGGGCTGAGCGATGTCCACCCAGATCCTGATGCCCGCGCTGTCACCCACCATGACCGAGGGCAAGCTGTCGCGCTGGTTGAAGCATGTCGGCGATGACGTTCGCGCCGGTGACGTCATCGCCGAGATCGAAACCGACAAGGCCACCATGGAGGTCGAAGCGGTCGATGAAGGCAAGCTGGCGCAGATCCTGATCGATGAAGGCACCGAAGGCGTCCCGGTGAACACACCGATCGCTGTGCTGGCCGGCAATGGCGAGGACACCAGCAAAGCGCCCGCGCCCGTGGCGAAATCTGAAACACCGAAAGCGGCTCCAGCCGAGGACGCCAAGGCGACTGCCGAACCTGCGCCGCAGTCCCCGCGCAGGCCCGCGCCTGAAGCTGCTCCTGCGCCGGAAAAGGACTGGGGACCATCGAAGCCAATCACCGTGCGCGAGGCACTGCGCGATGCGATGGCCGCCGAACTGCGCCGTGACGACAAGGTGTTCCTGATCGGCGAGGAAGTCGCGCAGTACCAGGGCGCCTACAAGATCAGCCAGGGCCTGCTGGATGAATTCGGCCCCAAGCGCGTCATCGATACGCCGATCACCGAGCACGGATTCACCGGCATGGCAGTCGGTGCCGCACTCAACGGCCTCAAGCCCATCGTCGAGTTCATGACCTTCAACTTCGCCATGCAGGCGATGGATCAGATCATCAATTCCGCCGCCAAGACGATGTACATGTCGGGCGGTCAGATGGGATGCCCGATCGTGTTCCGCGGTCCCAATGGCGCCGCGTCGCGCGTCGCCGCGCAGCATTCGCAATGCTACGCAAGCTGGTACGCGCACGTTCCCGGACTTAAAGTCGTCGCTCCCTGGTCGTCTGCCGATGCGAAGGGACTGCTGCGCGCAGCGATCCGCGATCCCAATCCGATCATCATGTTGGAAAACGAGATCCTCTACGGCCACACCTTCGATTGCCCCACCGATGAGGACTTCATCCTGCCGCTTGGCAAGGCCAAGATCGAGCGCGCCGGCAAGCACGTCACCATCGTCGCCTTCAGCATCATGGTCGGCGTTGCTTTGAAGGCCGCCGAGGCACTCGCCGAACACGGTATCGAAGCGGAGGTCATCAATCTGCGTTCGCTGCGTCCGTTCGACACCGCGACCATCATCGAGAGCGTGAAGAAGACCAACCGTATCGTCTCGGTCGAGGAAGGCTGGCCATTCGCCGGCATCGGTGCCGAAGTCGCCATGCAGGTGATCGAACATGCGTTCGACTGGCTCGATGCGCCTCCGGTGCGCGTGCACGGCACTGACGTCCCGCTGCCCTATGCGGCCAACCTGGAAAAGCTGGCGCTGCCGCAGCCGGAATGGATTATCGACGCCGTGAAGAAAATCGTCTGAGGGGAACGGCAGATGGCAACCAACATTCTGATGCCCGCACTGTCGCCCACCATGACCGAGGGAACGCTCTCGCGTTGGCTGAAAAAGGAAGGCGAGAACGTGCGCGCCGGCGACGTCATTGCCGAGATCGAAACCGACAAGGCCACCATGGAGGTCGAAGCGGTCGATGAAGGTGTGCTGGGCAAGATCCTGGTCGCCGATGGCACGCAGAACGTGAAGGTGAACGAACCGATCGCCATACTCGTGGATCAAGGTGAAGTCAGTCCCTGCAGCCGCCCCGCCACCTGCACCAAAACCGGCCGCCGCCAACGCACCACCCGCGCCATCACCACAACCGAAAGCCGAAGCGCCGCGGCCCGCACCGCAATCCGGCAACGGTCACGATGAATCCGATGAGCGCGTCTTCGCTTCCCCGCTCGCGCGCCGCATGGCGAAGCAGGCCGGCATCGACCTCAACGCACTGAAAGGCAGCGGCCCGAACGGCCGCATCGTGAAAGCCGACATCGAGGCCACACAGCAGAAAGCACCCGCGCCAGCAACTCCGCAGCCGGCCGCAGCCGCCGCTCCCGCCGCGCGTCCATCCGCGCCGATCGGCGCGCCACACCAGTTGGTGCCGCACAGCAACATCCGGAAGGTGATCGCGCGCCGTCTGACCGAAGCGAAGTCGACCATCCCGCATTTCTACGTCTCGATGGACATCGAGATCGATGCGCTGATCAAGCTGATGAACGAGTTGAACGCGAAGTCACCGAAGGAAGGCGACGGCGTCTATCTCATCACCATCAACGACCTCGTCATCAAGGCGTCCGCCGCCACGCTGCGCCGCGTTCCCACCGTGAATGCCGCATGGACCGACGAGGGCATGGCGCTGTTCGACGATGTCGACATCAGCGTAGCAGTCGCTATTCCGGATGGGCTGATCACACCGATCATACGCAAGGCCGACCAGAAGGGTCTGGCGACAATCAGCCGCGAGATGAAGGATCTCGCCGGACGTGCCCGCGCCGGCAAGCTGAAGCCCGAGGAATTCCAGGGCGGCGGCTTCTCGATATCCAACATGGGCATGTTCGGCGTCAGCGAGTTCTCCGCCATCATCAATCCGCCACAGGCGGCGATCCTTGCTGTTGCCGCCGGCCAGAAGCGTCCGGTGGTGAAGAATGACTCGCTGGCGATCGCCACGGTGATGACCTGCACCCTCAGCGTCGATCATCGTGTCGTCGATGGTGCCCTCGGCGCCCGCTGGCTGCGTGAATTCAAGCGGATCGTCGAAGACCCGCTGAGCCTGTTGCTGTGACCCAGGCGCATCCTCATGTGTCATTGCGAGGCGCATAGCGACGAAGCAATCTCGGTCACGTCTGGGCACGCTGTATGAGCACCTCATTCACCCTCCGTCCTACCGCCCCAGCCGACATACCCGCACTGCATCGTCTGATGCGCGACTTCGCGGCGTACGAAAAGCTGGAGCACCGCTTCGAGATCACCGAAGCCGGTCTGCACGATGGACTGTTCGGCGCCGGCCACCTGCTTTACTCGGCGATGGCGGATGTCGCCGGCAAACCCATCGGCTTCGCCATCTGGTTTTTCCTGTTCGGTACATTCTCCGGTCAGCGCGGCCTGTTCGTCGAGGACGTCTACGTCCAGCAGAACCATCGCGGCCAGGGCATCGGCCTCGCCCTGTTCAGCCACATGGCACGCGTTGCACAGCAGCACGATTGCGCCAATATGGAGTGGAGCGTGCTGGACTGGAACACACCGGCGATCGAGTTCTACCGCCGTATCGGCGCCAAACCCATCGAAGGTTGGATCCCTCAGTCCCTCACCGGCGACGCACTGACCGCGCTCGCCAACGGAGCCAACAATGCCTGACCAGACTTTCGATATCGTCATCGTCGGCGGTGGTCCCGGCGGCTACGTTGCCGCCATCCGCGCCGCACAGCTCGGCATGAAAGCCGCGGTGGTCGAGCGCGAACATCTCGGTGGCATCTGCCTCAACTGGGGCTGCATTCCCACCAAGGCGTTGCTGCGTACATCCGAAATCAATCATCTGCTGCAGCACCTCCCCGACTTCGGCTTCGCCGCGGTCGAGCCGCGCTTCGAGATCGACAAGGTGGTGAAACGCTCGCGCGCCGTCGCCAAACAACTGTCGCAAGGCGTCGCGCATTTGCTGCGCAAGAACAAGGTCACCGTGTTCGACGGCAGCGCCAGGCTAGCCGGCAAGCAGACTCTGGCGGTGGAAAAGGATGGCAAGCCGGTGGCGACGCTGAAGTCGCCGCACATCATCCTGGCCACCGGCGCGCGGGCCCGCCAATTGCCCGGCCTCGAAGCCGACGGCAAGCTGATCTGGAGCTACAAGGAAGCGATGGTACCGCCGTCGATGCCGAAGTCGCTGCTGGTCATCGGCAGCGGTGCTATCGGCATCGAGTTTGCCAGCTTCTATCGCAACATGGGCGCCGAGGTGACGGTGGTCGAAGTGCTGCCCCGCATCCTGCCCGTCGAGGACGAGGAGATTTCCGCCTTCGCCCACAAGGCATTCGCGAAGCAAGGCATCAAGATCCTCGTCGGCGTTCAGGTCAAAGGCGCGAAGAAGGGCAAGGACAACGTCACCGTCTCCGTCGAGGCCAACGGCAAGACCCAGGACATCACCGTCGATCGTGTCATCTCCGCTGTCGGCATCGTCGGCAATGTCGAGGACATCGGGCTCGAAGGCACCGGCGTGAAGGTCGATCGCACGCACATCGTGATCGACGAGTACTGCCGCACTGGAGAACCGGGCGTCTATGCCATCGGCGATGTCGCGGGTCCGCCCTGGCTCGCGCATAAGGCCAGCCATGAAGGCGTGCTCTGCGTGGAAAAGATCGCCGGCCTGAACGACGTTCACCCGCTCGACGTCACCAACGTTCCCGGCTGCACCTACTGCCGGCCGCAGGTTGCCTCAGTCGGCCTCACCGAAGCGCGCGCCAAGGAAGCCGGTCACGACGTCAAGGTCGGCCACTTCCCCTTCATCGGCAACGGCAAGGCGATCGCCATGGGCGAACCCGAGGGCATGGTGAAGACCGTGTTCGACGCCAAGACCGGCGAACTGCTTGGTGCGCACATGGTGGGCGCGGAAGTGACCGAGATGATCCAGGGCTTCACCATCGCCCGCACACTGGAGAGCACCGAGGCGGAATTGATGCACTCGATATTCCCGCATCCGACTGTGAGCGAGACGATGCATGAAGCAGTGCTGGATGCGTATGGGCGCGTGATACACATCTGATACACGATGACACCCATTCCACGACAGCGTGATCATGGGCTTTCGGAACCCTCCCCCACGTAGGGTAGCGTACTAAGCGCTTCGCAGGATTATCCGTCCTCTCCGTGCCGCAGGCACACCACAGGCGCTCAGCGTGCATTTGCGGTTTCAAAATCCTCTCGCGCGAACGATTTCCCCCTCACCCAAGCACCACCACCCTCGCCGCCTGACCGCGCCGCACCACCACCAGCGCACGCTGCCGGAACACGCGCCCGATGTGCGCCACAAGACGCGGATCGCAGACCACCGCCACGTGCTCCTCGTGCCACTGCCGGAACGCCCCCTGCGCGACCCAAACCTGAAAGCGCCGCAGCCGCGCCACCAGCCGCCGCTGCATCCGCCGGTTCCACCCCAAAGGCATCCGCCGCGACATCGGGTTCCACGCGGTCACCAGCACCATGCACCGGCCCAACGCATCCAGCCCCGACGCGCGTCGTCCAACGCGTACCGCAATGCCATCCACCTCATAAAGCGTCGCGCGATATACTCGCCGCAGCCGCGCCGGAATCACCCCAGCCCGCGATACGGCGCCGCGAACTCCACGTCGCGATGCACGTGCACCGACATCAGCAGGCCAAAGCCGATCATTGTGGTGAACATCGCGGAACCACCATGCGAGACCAGCGGCAGCGGCACGCCACCCACCGGGATTGCTCCCATCACCATGGCAATGTTGACGAACACATACAGGAAGAAATTGGTCGCAATCCCCAGCGCTACCAGCCGCCCGAACTGGTGCCGGCATCGCAGTCCGATCGCCATCCCGCCAAGCACGATCAGGCATAGCAGCGCCATCACCGCGACCCCGCCGGCAAAGCCCAACTCTTCGCCGATCATGGTGAATATGAAGTCGGTCTGCTTTTCCGGCAGGAAATCGAGATGGCCCTGCGTGCCTTGCAGGTATCCCTGCCCCCACATGCCGCCAGATCCGAGTGCGATCTTGGACTGGATGATGTTGTAGCCCGCGCCCAGCGGGTCGTTCTCCGGATTGAAGAACGTATCGATGCGCGCCCGCTGGTAGTCATGCAGATGTCCATACGCGATCTTCGCCAGGAACGGTACTGGCAACGCGACCAGCACGAACTTCCACCAGCGCACACCCGCCGCGAAGAACATGAACCCGCCAAGTGCCGCCGTGATCAGTGCCGTGCCAAGGTTCGGTTCCTTGACGATCAGCAGCACCGGCAGCAGCACAAGGATCAGTGGCGGAATCAGGAACAGCGGATTGCCGATCCGCTCCCACGATGCGCGATGGAACCATGACGCCAGTACCAGTACCAGCGAGATCTTCATCAACTCCGAGGGCTGCAGCTGCATGCCGCCAATGTCGATCCAGCGTTGTGCGCCTTTGCCGGTGTGTCCGTAGCGCATCACCAGCACCAACAGCACCAGCGACGCGATATAACTCGGCCAGGCAAGCCGCGCGATGAAGCGGATGTCGATCAGCGCGATGCCGATCATCAGTACCAGGCCAGACGCAAATCGCAGCACGTGGCGCGATGCGTATGGTTCGCTTGCACCGCCCGCGGCGCTGTACAAGGCGGCATAGCCAACACCCGCCAGAGCACACAGCAGCAGCACATACAGCCAGTTCACCTGCCAGATCTTGGTGCCGATACCGAACGAGGTCTCGCGCCACAGCCGCTCTTCTCTCATCGCGGCACCTCGCGCTGTGCGACCTGTGTCGAGGGCAGCACATCACGTCCCGCCGGATCGCGCTGCAGGGCATCCATCATGATGTCGCGCGCGAGCGGGCCAGCCGCCGCGGCTCCCGCGTTGCCGTGCTCCACCACAACGGCCAGCGCATAGCGCGGCGCTTCGTAAGGGGCATAGGCCACGAACAAGGCGTGCGGCCGCAATTCCCAAGGCAGTTTAGAGCTGTCGAAGTTGCCGTTCTCGCGCTGCTCGCGCGATACCCGGCGAACCTGCGACGAACCGGTCTTGCCAGCCATCTGCCATCGCTGATCCGGCAGCTTTGCCAGAGGGGCCGTCCCGCCCCCCTCGTTCACCACCGCCCACATGCCTTCGCGCACCGTATGCAGGTAGCGCTCAGCCACCCCGATATTCGGCCAGTCCTCCGGCTTCGATCCGGTCTGCAGCTCGCCACTGATCTTGCGCGTGAGATGCGGTTCCACCTTGCGGCCGGTCGCCACGCGCGCCGCGTAGGTCGCGAGTTCCAGCGGCGACACCTGGATGTAGCCCTGCCCGATACCCGCAACCACGGTGTCGCCGAGATTCCAAGGATGGCCCTGGCCGATGCGCCACTCCCGCGTCGGGATCAGGCCGGTCCGCACGCCCGGCAAATCGATGGCCAGCTCGGTGCCCAGTCCGAGGCGATGCGCCATCGTCGCGATCCGGTCGATGCCGGCTCGCTTCGCCACTTCATAGAAGAACACGTCGCAACTGTTCTTCAGTCCCCCGCGCAGGTTCAGCGTGCCGTGGCCACCCTTGCGCCAACAATGGAACCGCGCGTCGCCAAGGTCGAAAAAGCCAGGGCAGTTGAACGTGTCATTTGGCGTGATCGCGCCGGCCTCCAGCGCCCCCAGCGCCACCGCCATCTTGAAGGTCGAGCCCGGCGCATACAGGCCATCGGTCGCGCGATTCAGCAGCGGGGTCCGCTTATCCTTCGACCACTCCGCCCACTGCGCCTGTGATACCCCGGAATCGAACAGCGACGGATCGAACGACGGGTTCGTCGCCAGCGCCAGCACCTCGCCGTTGGTACAATCCAGTACCACCGCGCTGGCGGACTCGTCCGCTATGCGCCCGAGCACCGATTGCTGCAGTTTGACGTCGATGGTCAGGCCGAGCTCCGCGCCCGGCAAACCTTCCTGCCTGTCCAGTTCGCGGATCACCCGCCCCAACGCGTTCACTTCAAGCTGCACGGCGCCGGCGCGCCCGCGCAGGTCAAGGTCGTATTGCTTCTCCAACGCGGCCCTGCCTACCCGGATGCCAGGCAACGACAACTCGGGATCGGCCGCCACGTCCGCTTCGTTGGGTGGGGCAACGTAACCCACGATGTGAGCCAGCTGCTGGCCGAACGGATACATCCGCGTCGTGCCGACATCGACCATCACGCCGGGCAGGTCCGGCGCGTTCACCTCGATCGCCGCCATTTCATCCCAGTTCAGGAACTCGCGCACCATCACCGGTATGAAACGGCGGTGCCGGCGCACTTCGCGTTCGATCCGCGCGCGCTCGCCGTCCGACAGCGGCACGATGCGAGAAAAGCTGTCGAGCGTCGCCGCTGTGTCATTGGTCTGCTCTGCGATCAGCAGCGCCCGCCAGTTCAATTTGTTGCCCGCGACCACCGTGCCGAAGCGATCCAGCATGCGCCCGCGGGGCGGCGCGATCATCCGTGCACTGACACGATTTTCCTGCGCCAGTGTGGCATAGCGGGCGCCTTCGACGACTTGCACCTGGTAAAGCCGAGCCGCCAGTCCGCCCAGCAATGCGACTTGCCCGCCCATCAGCAGCAGCGCGCGCCGTGTGAACACGCTGGTCCGGCGGGTTTCTCGCCGCATGCTAAGCGCGCTCCGGATCGGCGATCGTGCGGTGCGCCAATACGAACAGCGCGGCCAGCGCCGGATACAGTGCCGTCGCCAACACCGCCTGGAATATCGCCTCACCCACCGGCAGCAGACGGAACGTCAGCACCATCGTCAGGACCCAGCTCAGCGCGGTCGCGCCAAGCGCGAAGCCGGCAAACACCAGCCATACAGCCAGGAACCCCTGCCGCGTCAGAACCTCCCGCCAGCGCAACGCGATGCCATGCACCGCCAACAAGGTCAGTGCGCCAACGCCCAACGGCAGATAACCAAGCAGATCCAGCATCACCCCCAAGACGAACACCACCGGGGGTGGCATCGAAGCCGGCCGGAACAGCGACCAGAAATAAACGCAGGCCAGCGTCACCGCCGGCAGCAATGCAGCCTGATCGGCAATGCCCACAGGTGTCACGGTCATCAGCATCAGCAGCAGCGTGCAAGCGGCGGGAAATGCACAGCGCGCGGCGATATCGAGCCGCCGCCCCAGCGTGGCGCGCGGCCGGATCCCCGGAATCCGGTCGGCGCGCGCCATCAGCGCAGCAGCCGATCCGGCGTGCGCGTCTGGGCCTCCGGCGCCGCGATCCCGCCAAGCCCGTAATCGAAAATCCGCACCAGCTCGAGCCGATCCAGCCTTGCCGCCGGTGCCACTTCGGGAACGTTGGAGGTGGTGAAGTCCACCATCCCGACCGGAAGATTGGCGGGAAAGGCGCCGGCCTCGGCGCTGGTGACCACGCGCTCGCCCTGCTTCGGCATGACCCCTTCCGGCCAATAGATCAGCCGGGGCCGTTGCCCATTAGTCCCAACAAGTATGGCGTGTGCCCGCGAGTTCTCCAGGATCACCGGGATCCGGCTGTTCAGATCGGTGATCAGCAGCACCCGCGCCGATCGCGCGCCAACCTCCGTGACACGTCCCACCAGCCCGCGTTCATCCAGCGCGACTTCACCCTTGTGGATGACATGCTTGGGTCCCACCGACAGCAGCACCGCCTTGTCGTACAGGCCGCCGGCATCGGCAACCACTCGTGCGGTGACATAAGACGGCGCGGGATCGGGAACCCAGTGCAGGTCAGCCTTCAGCCGCTGATTTTCCGCATCCAGTTCCAGCGCGATCGATTGCCAGCGCCGAAGCTGCTCGTTCTCGCCGCGCAGGCGTTCATTCTCCGCCTGAATGTCCCAAAGCCCGGTGGCCGACGCCACGGTGTCGCGAAACGCCCCCAGCGGTCCGGCGATTGCCGAATAAATCGGCGCCAACGCGTCCGCCAGCGTGATCCGCGCCCGCTCCTCCAGCAGTGTGTCGGCTTTGCCAAGCAGCATCAGTCCGAACGAGGCAGCGATCAGCACCGGCAACGTGAGCTTTGCCAGCGCTTGGCGCGCCTGGATCGAGGGGCGGATCATGCCTCTCTATACGCGCTGTGCGGCAAAGCAAAAACCCAATCTTTTCCTTCCCCTAAGTCCCGCCACCGACCAGCGCGCGCAGCCGTCGCCAGAGCGCGCGCAGCAGTATGCCGCCTGCCGGCAGCCGGGTTTGCACTCGGCTCTCCGCACCGGTCAGCCGTGCTTCCAGGTTGGCTGCGAACGTCGCGGCGATCGCCGCCGCGAACTCCCGTACCACATCGCCTCTGGCAAACTGCGCCAACGGCCCGCGCAGCGTGTACTCCATCGTCACCGCGGCTTCCGTCGCGCCCGCGTTCACTTCGCGCAGCCGCACCAAGGCGCGTCCGCTCAGCCGCGTGCCGCTGCGCGCATCGCGTCCTTCGCCCGAGATTTCCGCGCTCCACGCCGCCGCATCGAATGCGAAGCGCCCTTCCCCGCTGAACAGCGTTTCGATCGGCCCCAGCGAGGCGCGGACCTCGCCGCGGAGCCTGATCCCCATCGACCGACACCAGTCGCGCGCCCGGTACGGAAGCGGCCACCAGATGCGGATCCTGGATCGCTGACCACACTTCGGCGAGCGGCAGCGCCAGCCGCAGGCTCTGCTGGCAGTTCCGTCCCCGGCGTGCGCGCGGCGGGAACGGGTGCAACCGTCACTTGCTCCAGCACCGGCAATGCCGGCAGCACCCTGGTGGCCGGCGCTGTCACCTCCACGCCCTCGGCAAGCACGCGCCGGATCGCCCGCACGATCCCCGCGTAGCCGGTGCAGCGGCACAGATTGCCGGCAAGCTCCAGGCGGATACGCGTCTCGTCGGCATCAGGCAGCCGCTGCACGATGTCGCGCGCTGTCACCAGCATGCCCGGCGTACAGTAGCCGCATTGCAGCGCATGTTCAGCGGTGAACGCCGCGCGCAGCCGCGTCACCATGGCATCGTCGTCCAGTCCCTCGATCGTGCGCACGTCACTGCCGTCGCAGGCAACGGCAAACGCAATGCACGAGCGCGCCGGTACACCGTCGATCAGCAGCGTGCATGCGCCGCACACACCGTGTTCGCAGCCGAGATGCGTGCCGGTCAGCAGACGTTGCTCGCGCAGGAAATCGGCGAGATGTGTCCGCGGCTCCACCTCTGCGGTCACGCTCTCGCCGTTCACCGAAAGCGTAACCCGGCTCATGCTTCCGCCCTGGCCAGCGCGCGCCGCAGCACGGCAAGCTGGATGTGCCGGTGCACCGGTTCCAACGTCGTCCAGGGCGAGTGCGGCGCCTTCCGCCGAAACCGCATCGCCTTCCAGCAGCAGCGGCTTGCCACCCAGTGCACCGACCACCGCGCGCCGCTTGTCACTGCCAAGCAGCACAGCAGCCATCGCATGCGCGAAGTCACCAGGCTTGCGGCAGGCCTTCTCGTAGCCCCAACGCGCGCCGTTCGACAGCGACGGCACCCGCACCGCGGCAAGTATTTCGCCAGGCGCCAGCGCCGTACGAAATGGGCCCGTGCATGAAATCCGCCATCCGCACGCTCGCGAGCGCCATCGCGGCCGCGCAGCACCACGCTCGCGTCCAGCGCCGTCAGCATCGTGACCCAGTCCGCCGCCGGATCAGCGTGACACAGGCTACCGCCGATGGTGCCGCGATTGCGCACGGCGCGATATGCGATATTCTCCGCCACCGCCGCCAGTACGCCGCCGCCGATATCCGGCACCAGCCCGTCGGCAATCGCTGCGTGCGTCACGCAGGCGCCAATCGTCACCGCCGTATCGTCGGCTGCTCACGCCAACCAGCTCCGGCAGACGATTGATCTGCACCAGCATCGCCGGCTGCGCGAGCCGCAGGTTCAGCATCGGTCCCAGCGACTGCCCACCCGCCAGCGCACGCGCACCTGCTCGATGGAGCAGCGCCATCGCTTCGGCGATGTCGGCCGGTCTCGCGTGTTCGAACGGCGCAGGCTTCATCGCGCCAGCAATGCTGCGACGATACGCGTGCGGCGTTATCGGCAATTCCGTCATTTCCACGCCCAGCGGCGCCAGCGCATCGTTCACCGCATTGGCGAGCGCCGCCGGTGGACCGATTGCTCCACCTTCGCCGATACCCTTCTGGCCGAACATCGACAGCGGCGATGGCGTCTGCATGTGATCGATCCGCGGCTCCGGCACTTCGATCGCTCCAGGCAACAGGTAGTCCGCCAGCGTCGAACCCAGTGGCTGCCCCGACGCATCGTACGGCATCGCTTCGTACAGCGCGGTGCCGATACCCTGCGCCGTGCCGCCGATCACCTGGCCATCGACAATGGTTGGATTGATCAGCATGCCGCCATCCTCGCAGATCGCGTAGTCAAGGATCCGGATGTCGCCCAATTCGGTATCGACTGAAACCACCGCGGCGTGCGCCGCATAGCTGAACGTGCCGGAATCGCGCAGCGGCTTATAGCCGGCTCGTCACCTCCAGCCCGCCCGGGGGCACATCCGCCGGCAGATCCTGCGGCCGCAGATACCACGTGCGCGCCACCTCCGCGATCGGCACGCTGCCCTCCGGTCCACTCACCATGCCGCCACCGACGCGCACCGCATCCGCCGGCGCCTGCAACAGATGCGCGCCAATCCGCGCAATCCGTTCCGCCAGTTCACGACATGCGGTTCCCACAGCACCTCCCGCCATCACCATGCAGCGCGAGCCCCAGGTGCCGGTGGAATACGGTGTCAGCGCGGTATCGCCATGCACCACCCGGATCGACGCCAGCGGAATCCCCAATACCTCATGTGCCACCTGCGCCAGCGTCGTCTCCAACCCCTGCCCGTGGCTCTGGATGCCGACGCGCAGTTCCAGCCCGCCATCCGGGGTCATGCGCGCGACCGCTTGCTCGAAGCCCGGCACCATCGGAATGCCCCAGCCGGCATAGACCGTCGTGCCGTGTGCCGCCTGCTCGCAGAAGATAGTGCAGCCGACGCCGATACGCAGCGCCCCTGTCGCCTCCGCCTGCCGGCGGCGCACCGCCGGCAGATCGATCGCCTCGATCGACACGGCGCAGACATTGCGGATAATCGCCGCTGTCGAAGTATTTGTTGGTGATGTTCTCGAACGGCATCCGATCCGGCGGCACGAGATTGCGCAGTCTCACCTCATGCGGTTCCAGCCCTGCCTGGCGCGCCACCGCGTCCAACGCGACTTCCAGCGCGAAGCAGACGCCGGACCGCGCGACGCCGCGATAAGGCAGTATCGGCGGCTTGTTGGTTGCCGCGGAGAATGTGCGGCAGCGATAGCCGCGCATCGTATACGGACCCGGCAGGATCGATGCGACCTGTGCCGCTTCCAGACACGCCGAAAACGGATAGGCCGAATACGCACCCGGCATCGACAACGGCTTCCGCATCGATGCCGATCAGCGTGCCGTCGGCTTCCGCATGCAGCGTGATGTCATAGTCGTGCTCGCGGCAATTCGCATTGCCGGTAAGCTGTTCGCGGCGATCCTCGATCCAGCGCACCGGATAGCCCGAGCCGCCGCGCCAGCCAGCCCGCACAGACTTCCTCGGGCAGCAGGATACCCTTGTAGCCGAAGCCGCCGCCGACATCCGGCGCAACAACGCGGATGCGCGCCTCATCCAATCCCAGGCATCCGGCCAGTCCAGTCCGCACGATGTGCGGCATCTGCGTCGAGGTGTAGATCAGCAGTTGCTCGAGCCTGCGATCCCAGGTCGCAACGACACCACGGCCTTCCAGCGGCGACATGCATTGCCGCGCAGTGCGCAAACGTGCGCCGCACGGTTATCGGCGCCGTGCGGTCGAAATGCTCCGGTGCGACCTCGACGAACGTCTCCAGGAAGACGTTGTCGTCCCAGTGATCGTGCAACCTGCGTCTCGCTGTGCAAAGCGGCGCGCATGTCGACCACCGCCGGCAGTTCGTCGAAATCGATCTCGACCGCCGCGGCCAGGTCTTCTGCCTCGGCCCGGCGTGGCGGCCACGCAGACCGCAATCGCCTCGCCGACATGCCGCACCTTGTCGGCTGGCCAGCACCGGCTGCACCGATGGCTTGAAGCCCGGCAATCCGGATACCGCAACGATCGGCTGCACGCCCACAAGATCTGCGGCGACGAACACCGCGGCTTCATGCCCGGCAGGCTTGCGCACGCGCACGGATGCGCGCATGCGCGACAGGACTGCGCACGAACGCCAGGTCGCGCATGCCGGCCAGACGGATGTCGGCGATGAATTCGCCCTTGCCGCGCAAATAGCGTTCGTCTTCCAGCCGTGGCACCGACTGGCCGATGCCCTCCCCCATCGCACTCCCCCTTTGCGCTTGCGCCCGGCGGCAAGCCGTCAGCATACTGACGATACAGGCGCTCCGACAATTGCGAGGTCATCCCGATGGACCGACAATTCGATCTGCTGTTGCGCGGCGGACGCGTGATCGATCCGGCATCGGGTCGCGACGGCGTGGCCGATGTCGGCGTCATCGACGGCCGCATCGCCGCGATCGAGCCGTCATTCCCGGCCGCCGCTGCGCAGAGTCGTCGATGTGAGCGGCAAAATCGTCATCGCCGGCATGATCGATACGCACGCGCACGTCTATCAGCACGTCACCGGCAAGTTCGGCCTGAACGCCGACATGGTTGGCATCGATTCCGGCGTCACCACGGTGGTGGACCAGGGCGGCCCAAGCTGCATGACCATCCCCGGCTTCCGCCACTTCGTCGTGGAGCCGTCGAAAACCCGCGTGCTGTGCTTCATCTCGGCCTATCTGGTCGGCGGCCTGGAAGGCCACCTGTATCCATCGCTGTATGGACCGGACCAGTTGGACGTGAAGGCGACGATCCGCGCTGGCCGCGCCAATGCCGACATCGTGCGCGGCGTGAAGGCACATGCGGAAATCGGCGGCGCCTCACGCTGGGGCCTGGAGGTCATCAAGATCGGCAAGCGCATCTCCAGCGAACTCGGCGTGCCGCTGTATATCCATCTTGGCCAGCTCTGGCCGGTGAAGGATGGCGCCACGATCGACCCGGACGAGGTGGTGCGCGAACTGATGCCGCTGATGGAAGCCGGCGATGTGCTCGCGCATCCCTTCACCCGCCATCCCGGCGGTTTCGTCTCCGCCGCGACCGGCGAGGTGCATCCGGTGGTCTGGGCCGCGCTGGAACGCGGCGTGACCGTCGATGTCGGCCACGGCTCGCATTTCAGCTTCGAGATGGCACGCCGCACCATCGCCGCCGGCATCCGCCCGACACACGCTCGGCGCCGACATGCACGGCTACAACGTGCGCGTCCCCGGCGACGGCGATAAAGCGAAGCAGGAGAATCCGTTCTTCGGCGTCGCGCCGTTCAACCTGACGCATGCGATGACCGAACTGATGACACTCGGCATCCCGCTGCCGGAAATCGTCGCCACCGTCACCAGCAACGCCGCGCAAAATGGTGCAGATGCAGGATACGCTCGGCGCTCTGCTGCCCGGCCGTGAGGCCGATATCTCTGTGCTCGATCTGCTGCGCGGCCGCTTCACGCTGTCCGACAACAGCGGCGAGAAGGTGATCGCCAATGAAATGCTGACGCCGGCCTTCGCGGTACGCGCCGGCAAGGTGATGACAGCCGACAGCGCACTGATCCCGCCGCCCGCACTGCTGGCCGCCTGACCGATGCCCGAGAGCCATGTCATCGAAGCCGGCGGACGCTTTTCCGCGCGTCTGGAGCCGGGCGACCGCTGCGTATCGTCGACACCGCACGGCCAGCAGGCGGTCGATTTCCTCTGCTATTCCGCCTCGCTGCCGGTGGATCGCTACAACGCCGCCAACACGATGAAGATCAACGGCAACATCTACCTGGGCAAAGGCACCGAAGCTCTATTCCGATCGCGCCCAGGTGCTGATGCGCATCGTGGAAGATACGCTGCGGCCGTCACGACACCATCGGCGGCTGTTGCAGCGCGTGGAGCAATTTCGCCCGCTACGGCGTCAAGGATACGCCAAGCTGCCACGCCGAACTTCATCGCCGAGCTTGCCAGCTGGTCGCTCTCGCCGGCCGACGTCGTGCCGAACGTGAACTTCTTTATGAATGTCCCGGTCCGGCAGGACGGCGCAATGGCGATCGAGGACGGATTGTCCAAGGCCGGCGACTATGTCGAACTCGTCGCGGAAGTCGCCGGTGATCGCGTGCTCTCCAACTGCCCGCAACGCAACAATCCCGCCGCCGGTTTCGGCCCAACACCCATCGAGGTCATCGTCAGCCGTGACGTGACGACACGCCCGCCTCTGCATCCGCAGCGGCCTGGTTCTGGACCCGACCGGCTTCCTCGGCCCGACCGACATTCTGGTGCAGGACGGCAACATCATTGCCGTCGGTGCGCCCGGCATGCCCGCGCCAGAACGACGCGGAACTCATCGATGCGTCACGCCGCCTGCTGCATCCGGGCCTGGTGAACGCGCACACGCACGGCCACAGCAATCTCGGCCGTTCGATGGGCGATCGGATCACGCTGGAACTGCTGCTTGCCTCGGCGCCGCACATGACGCCGTACCAGACCGTCGAGGAAAAACGCGTCTCCGCCACCATCGGTGCCGCCGAGATGCTGCTGAAAGGCTGCACCGCCTGCTACGATCTGTTCGTCGAGTTTCCGCTGCCCACCGAGGACGGCATCTTCGCCGTCGCCGATGCCTACACCGCAGCCGGAATGCGCGCGGTCATCGCGCCGATGATGGCCGACATGACGCTTTACGAGGCGATCCCCGGCCTGATGGATGCGTTGCCGCCGCATCTGCGCAGGCGGTCGCACCGCTCGGTCTGCCGCCATGGCAGGAAACGTTGGAGCGCATGCGCGCGATCCTGCGCAACTGGCGCGCCGATCGCTCCATGGTGCGCCCCGTCAGTCGCGCCGACCATCCCACTGCATTGCCGCGACGAATTCATGATCGCATGCCGCGAACTCGCCGCCGAATTCGATGTCGGCATCCATACCCATCTCGCTGAATTCGAAGATCCAGTCGGTCGTCGGCGCGCGCAGCTATGGACGCTCGCTGACCGCGCACATCGAGCAACTTGGTCTGCTCAGCCCACGCTTCGTGGCCGCGCACGGCGTCTGGCTGGATGATGACGACATGCGGCGTATCGGTGCGCACGGTGGATCGGTCGCGCATAACCCGGCGAGCAATATGCGGCTGGGCAACGGCGTCGCCGACACCATGGGCATGCTGGCGGCCGGCGTGAACCTCGCCATCGGCACCGACGCCACGACGTGCAACGACAACCTCAACATGTACCAATCGCTGCATTTCGCGGCGGCGGTTTCGCATGCGCGCGGACCCGACCCGGCACAGTGGATCAGTGCGCCGCAGGTGTTCGCCGCGGCAACAACCGGCAGCGCACGCGCGCTCGGCTTCGACCGCATCGGCCGCATCGCACCAGGTTACGCCGCTGACATCGTGTTCCTCAATCTCGACGCGCCGACGCTGATTCCGCTGAACGAACCCACCACCCAGGTGGTGCTCGCCGAAGACGGCACCAGCGTGGAAGACGTCATGGTTGCTGGCCGTTTCGTCGTGCGCGGCCGCCGGCTGCTGACCGTTGACCTGCCCGCGCTGTCAGCCCGTGCCGCGGAACTGCGCGCGAGGCTCGATGCGCGCGGCGTGGCGAGCCGGCACCGCTACGACGCAGTCGCCCCAATCATCAACGATTTCTGCCCCGCTCTCGCCCGCACCGACTGGCACATCAACCGCTGGTGCGGCTGCCCCTGAAGCAAGAGCAGCCCGCCCCTCGGGTCATGTGCCCGCGCGTCATCCCCGCATTCCGATCACCACCGGCCGCTTGGTGATGTCGATCTTGACCTCCACCCACTCGACCAACTTCGCCGTCGGGTAGCTGATCAGGAAGTAGATCACCGCTACCATGGTGAAGATCTCGAAGTGCTTGTATGTGGCAGATGCCAGCAACTGGCCGCTGAACATCAGATCGCGCATGGTGATCACCGACACCAGCGCGGAATCCTTGAAGATCGACACGAAGAAGTTGCCCAGCGCGGGCACGATGATGCGGATCGCCTGCGGCAGGATAATGCGTCGTAGCAGCTTGTGGCGCGACATGCCGACGGAGAAACCGGCTTCCCACTGCCCCTTGGGGATCGCCTGGATGCCGGAGCGGAACACCTCCGCCATATAGGCGCGCGTAGTTCATCGTCAGCCCGAGCACGCCGGAGGCGAATGGCGACAGCACGATGCCGACGTAGGGCAGCACGTAGTAGATGAAGAACAGTTGCAGCAGTAGCGGCGTCCCGCGGATGAACTGGATGTAGAACGCGGCGACCGCGCGCAATGGCGCGATGCGCGAGATGACGGGCGATGCCGTTGACAACCCGAAAACGATGCCAGCGCAAACGCCAGCAGCGACACCGAGATGGTGATCACCGCGCCCTGCAGCAACGAGGGCAGGAAATTGACCATGTCCTGGAATGAAAAATACATGGCTGTGGCTGCACCAATACGATAGCGCCGTCACCCCATTTCGGCAGGGTGACGGCTTTTGATGGTAATGGCTGACGCGGCTAGAGCGCTTAGTTGTTGTAGCCGGTCAGTCCCCACTTCGTCAGGATTTCCTTCATCTTCCCGTTGTACTGCATCCACTGGATCGCCGACGAAACCGCGGTGAGCCACTGGATGTCGCCCTGGCGGAACGCATAGCTGCTGTAGCCGACGGGGTTCTTGAGGGTGTTCGGCTCGTAGTCCGACGCGATTTCGATCTTCCATTCCGGGTGCTGCTTCATCAGCGCGGCGACCACCGGCTGGTCGAATAGCGCGGCATCGGTGCGGCCGATCGCCAGTTCCGGAACGATCTGCGCCCAGTCCTTGTAGCCCTGGAACTTCACGCCGGGGACCGCCTGCAACCACTCGGCGTAGTTGGTGCCTAGCAGTGTACCGACGGTGTAGCCCTTGCAGTCGGCAAGCTGGTGCAGGTTGATGCGGATTGCCCTTCGGCACGACCAGCGCTTCGGCATAGTAGTAAGTGCCCCAGCAGAAATTCACGACTTTCGAGCGGTTCTTCGTGTAGTGGATCGAGTCACCGACGATGTCGAAACGGCCGTCCAGCAGGCCGGGGATCATGCCGTCGAACGTCACCGTCTCCACCTTGACCTTGTCGATCTTCAGCATCTTGACGACCTATGTGCAGGATGTCGCCATCGAGGCCGGTCCATTCGTTGGTCTTGTCGTCGAGAAACGAATATGGCCAATCGTTCGAGGTAGCGACGACAACACCCTTCTTCTGGATCTTCTCCAGCGAATCGTCACCACCGTTGATCTTGATCAGCGAGAAGTCCGCATAGTCCTTGTCGTTGATCGCCGGTACCGCGGCCGAGGCGCTGCCGGCGCCGGCAGCAGCGAGCAGTGTTGCCGCCCCACCGATCGCGCCGCCGCGGATCAGTCCGCGGCGCCCCAACGGATTGATTTTGTCGGTCATTTCGTGTTGCCCCCTCTTGTTTGCTGTTTACGCTGTGGATGCGTTCTCGTCCGCCTGCACCTCGGCGCCGTTCCGGTTGAGGATCGATTGCAGGAACTGCCGCGTCCGCGGACTGCGCGGGTCGGTGAACACCACGGATGGCGGCCCCTCCTCGACGATATTGCCAGAATCCATGAATACCACCCGGTCGGCAACCTCGCGGGCAAAATCCATTTCGTGCGTAACGACGATCATGGTCATGCCTTCCTTGGCGAGCTGGCGCATCACACGCAGCACGTCGCCAACCAGCTCGGGATCCAGCGCCGAAGTTGCTTCATCGAACAGCATCAACTTCGGATTCATCGCCAATGCCCGCGCGATCGCCACGCGCTGCTGCTGCCCACCGCTGAGCTGATGCGGATATGAGTTCGCCTTCTCCGACAGGCCAACCTTCGCCAGCAATTCCAATCCGTGCTTGCGAGCCTCCACCGCCGGCTGTCGCAGCACCTGTATCGGCGCCTCGATCACGTTGCCCAGCGCCGTCAGATGCGGGAACAGGTTGAACGACTGGAACACCATGCCGATCTGCGCGCGGATCGCTTCCACACGGCGTTCGGGATCCATCACGATCTTGCCGTTCTGCTTGTACCGATAGACCGGCTTGCCCTCGAAGTGGATCGTTCCATCGTCGATCGTTTCGAGATGGTTCACACAGCGCAGCAGGGTCGATTTTCCCGCCCCCGAAGGACCGATGATGCACACCACTTCGCCGCGTGGCACCGCCAGCGATACGTCGGTCAGGACTTCCAGCCTGCCGAACGATTTCCAGATATTTTCCAGCCAAACCAGCGGTACCGACGCTTCGCTCAAGGGCCGACCATCCTGAGATTGTTGTTGAACCCGCCGGCCACGTCTGCCAGACGCATCAGGTCGCTGCGCGACAGTATGAGGTCAGCCGCCCTGCCGCAATCGGCTGCGTCGCTTGCCGTGCGTTTTCCCGCCCAGTGAACGCGATAGGTTGGCGGGCTGCTCATCCGGCGCGCCTCGATCACCATGCTGCCGCCGCCATCGCCCATGATCGATGGGCTGAGGTCACAACTACCGATTGCAGTTGTCCGTACGTCATTGCCCGGTTCAGCGACCGCCGCTTTGATCCGCCACCACTCCGTCATTGAAGGCGTCGGCCGAAACACGATGATATTGCCAACGGTCGGCCCCAGTTGCTCAAGCTCTCCGAGCACGCACAAACCAGTTGCGGCTGTAACCAGCGCGCCCGCCACCAGCGTCAGCACCAATGGCATGACCGGATCGGCGGTGCGCTGCCTCCGAGGCCGCACCACCACCGAGCCACGCCGCCACCGCCAATGCACCCTCACGACGCACAATCCATACAGCGGGCGCAGCAAACCACGTGCCAGCCGCTCACCGCCTCGCGTTTCATCATCAGCGCGAGAACCTGCCTACAACAATGGCAACCGATGGCAGAATTCTAGGCTGTTGCATCCGCCTGACACACGAGTATCAATACTCCAGCAGAACCTCGCGCAGCGTCTTGCCCATATATTCAGTCCGCATCAGCCCCCGCCGCTGCAGCGCCGGCACCAGTCCCTCCGTCACCTCCACGATGAAACGGCGATTGGTGCGCTGGAACGGTGTGCTGATCAGGAAGCCATCGCCGCCAACAGCCTCCATGACGTTGGCCATCTTATCCGCAACGGTATCCGGCGAACCGACAAAATCGAGCTCGGATCCCGGCGCGCTGAACCGCTCCATCGCCAACTGCCGCAGCGTCTTGCCGCTGCCCCACTGCGCGAACTTGTCGAGCGAGCCCTGTTCGCCGTTCGTCGTCAGCCGCGGCAACGGCTGGTCCAGGTCGTATTTCGAAAAATCGATGTCGGTGACTGTCGCGGTGCTCGCCAATGCCCGCTCGATGAAATCCGGCGACGAGACCAGCCGTTGCCGCTTCGCCTGCGCCTCATCGTCCGTCTCGGCCAGGATCGGATACAGCAGGAACAGCACCTTGATGTCGTCGGGATCACGCCCGAACGACACCGCGTGCCGCCGGACATCGTCGCGGTATCGCTTCATCCCCTCGACATCGGCCGCCAGCGCGATGATCGAATCAGCATGGCGCGCCGCGAACGCACGGCCGCGCGGTGAGCCACCGGCCTGCACGAACACCGGCCGCCCCTGCGGCGAACGCACCGTGTTCAACGGGCCGCGGCATTTGAAGAACTGCCCCTCAAAATGGATCGGATGCACCTTGCGGTGATCCGCATAGGTCCCGGTCTCGCGGTCCATCACCACCGCGTCCGGTTCCCATGAGTTCGAAAAGTTTGCAGACCAGATCAACATACTCGTCTGCCATTGCGTAGCGCTGTTCCCGCGGCGGCAATTTGTCCAGCCCGAAGTTCTGCGCCGCGATATCCTCGCCCGATGTGACAATGTTCCAGCCGAACCGGCCGCCGGCGATGTGATCCAGCGTGCTGCACAGCCGCGCCAGCATGAATGGCGGATAGGCCAGCGTGGACAGCGTCGCGACCACACCCAGCTTGCTCGTCGCCGCCGCGATCAGTGCCGCCAGTGGCGCCGGATCATGTTTCGGCACCTGCAACGCATGCTTCAGCGTCACCTCGGCACTATCGCCATAAGCCTCGGACACCATCAGCGTGTCCTCGATCATGATGTAGTCGAAGCAGGCGCGCTCCAGCGCCTGCGCCATATCGACATAGAACTTGCCGTCCCACGGCGCGCCTCCCGCCGCCACCGGACTATCCCATTCGCCCGGTGTGAAGTTCATGAACCAACCCAGGTGAAGCGGTTTCCCTGTCATCGCCGGCACCTCCTGCTGGCCTCCCTCCAGCAAATCGCGGGCCACAACACCGCCTTGGCCGAACACTTCATCCCCTTCGAACTCTGCGCCAAGCTCGCAGTTTACTATCTGCTCATTATCTCGGTGCTCGCCTGGTTCTCCGCATACGTCGAACAGAAGCTCGCATGATGCTTGCAACTGTCATCGCGAGCAGCGCAGCGACGAAGCAAGCCGGAAGAACGACGCTGGATTGATTCATCGGCCCAAGTGATGCGGATAAGTCCAACCTGACCCACCACCGGCGAAATCGTGCTCGACGGGATCAACATGGCCCGCGACCAATGCAACGGCCTGTTGATCGCCGACAAGCACGCCCGTGAATTCCTCCGCCGCATCCACGCCCCGGTTGCCGCCAACTGACAGCAGTCTATCCTGCCGCCATGAGCAAACGACGTCAGATGCATTTCGTGGCCTTCCTGCTGGCCGGCCCAACCGCACATCATCATGGCGCCTGGCGCCATCCGGAAGCCGATAACGCCATCTTCACCCCCGAATGGCACCAGCACATCGCGCGCATACTAGAGCATGGCAAGTTCGACAGCCTGTTCTTCGCCGACATCCTCGGCCTGTATGACATCTACGGCGGCACCTTCGCCTCCACGGTACGCAACGGCGGCCAAATGGGCATGCTGGACCCCATCCCGCTGCTTTCCATCATGGCGAGCGCCACATCGCGCATCGGTCTCGGTGCGACGCTCTCCACCACGTTTTATTCGCCCTATCATCTCGCGCGATCACTGGGCACGCTCGACCTGATGAGCCGCGGCCGCGTCGCCTGGAACGTGGTTGCCTCGCACAGTCATATTGAGGCGCAGAACTTCGGTCTCGACCAACTGCCGCCGCGTGATGCCCGCTACGATTTCGCCGATGAAGTCGTCGAAGCCGTCGTCAAGCTGTGGGAAAGCTGGGATGCCGACGCGCTGGTGCTGGACAAGCAGCGCGGCGTGTTCGCCGATCCGGACAAGGTGCACTACGCGAACTACAAGGGCCGCTGGATCAAGACACGCGGTCCGCTGACAGTGCCTCGTTCGCCGCAAGGCCGCCCGGTGATCATGCAGGCCGGCTCCTCGTCGCGCGGCCGCGACTTTGCCGCGCGCTGGGGCGAACTCGTGTTCACCTTGCAGCACAGCAAGACCGACATGCAGGCGTTCTATCGCGACCTGAAATCGCGTGTCGTCGCGCAGGGCCGCGCTCCCGGCGATTGTCTCATCCTGCCCTCGATCGACATCATCGTCGGCGAAACCGACGCGATCGCCCGCGAGCGCCAGGCATTCGTCAACGACCTGGTGCTGACCGAAGCAGGCATGGCGCAGATCTCCGGCCATCTCGGCGTCGATCTCTCGCGCTTCTCACCCGACCAGCCGCTCGCCGACATGCAGATGGAAGTCGGCTCGCGCGGTTCGCTCGATGTGATCCTGCAAGGCACCGAGGCGCAGGGCCTCACGCTCGGCGAGGCGGCCCGACGCTTCGCCACCAGCGAGCTCTGCCCGCAGATCGCCGGTTCGCCAGCCACCATTGCCGATACCTTGCAGGACATGTTCGAATCCGAAGCCTGCGACGGCTTCATCCTGACGCCCACGCTGATGCCAGGCATGTTCGAGCAGTTCGTCCGCGCCGTGGTGCCGCTGTTGCAGGCGCGTGGCCTGTTCCGCCACGATTACGCCGGCAAGACGCTGCGCGAGCACCTCCAGGAGTAGAGCCATGCAGATCGCAGTCACCGGCGGCTTGGGCCGTCTCGGCCGTTACGTGGTCCGCGCGCTGTCGGACCATACGGTCCGCGTCATCGACCTCGGTCCGTCCTCGGAATGCCAGCACGCCGACGTCCGCGACCTTGCCGCGATGAAAGCCGCGCTGCGCGGCATCGAAGTCGTCATCCACCTCGGCGCCATCGATCGCTCGGTCGCAACCGACGATGCGGTGACCATGCAGGTCAACGCCATGGGCACATGGAACGTGCTGGAGGCAGCGCTGCACAACGGCGTCCGCCGTGTCATCAGTTGCTCGACCAGTTCCGTGCTCGGCCTCGACAACAGCAACCCGACGATGCCGCCCGCCTACCTGCCGATAGACGAGGCCCACCCGCTGCGTCCCAGCGATGCCTATGGCCTGAGCAAATTGTGCGGCGAGCGCATCGCCGAGGCATTCTCCCGCCGCGGGCTGGAGGTCATCGTGCTGCGGCCCTGTTTCGTCGCCTTCCCGGACATGGTGGGCTTCATGGCTGGCAAACCCGGCCCCGAAGGCCGCGCCGAATCGATGCCCTACCTCCGCACCTACGTAAGCCCCGAAGACTGCGCCCGAGGCTTCGCCGCCGCCGCGGTCACCGGCTACCGTGGCTTCGAGATCTTCTTCCTGGCCGCCGCCGACTCGTTCGCCACCGAGCCCACGGTGTCCCGCCTGGAAACGCTGTACGGCGCCTCCATCCCCTTAAGGGACCAGCGCCGCTACCAGGAATTGTCCACGGCGTCGCCAATCAGCAACAACGCGGCCCAGAGCCGGCTGGGGTGGACGCCCTCAACCCGCTGGCCGCCGGAATGATCGGCGAGAATAAGAATTTTTAAGACAGTTCTGTTGCAGAATCCGCTTGGAACCCGGCGCGTATAAGTCCCATATGCGGCCCACGCGCCGGGATCCAGCAACACCCGGCCTGGAGATGCCCCTTGAGTACCCTATTACCTAGCCCGCTGGCCTGCTGCCGGTGGGAGCTTGAACACCGCCACATGGTGCCGCCGTCCAACGACGCCCTGCGCCAGATCATCGAGCGCGATTCCGACCTGGTCGATACGCTGAACGAATTCTATGGCGAGGCCACGCCTGACGGCGGGCTGGACACGGTAGAGCGCGAACTGCTGCTCGACCTGCTCGGCCGCCACTATACCGGCCAACTGTGGCCGCGCACCGGCGGCATGGACACCACCCGGCGCTTCATGGCCGGCCTGCAGCGCGCCATGCTTGCCTCTGGCTGGAAAATCAACGGGTTCGCCGTGGCTGCCTAGGATGGATTTTGCCAACCAGACCGTCATCGTCACCGGTGGAACGGGCGCGTTGGGAAAAGCCGTCGTGGCAGCCTTGCTCGCCGCAAACGCCCGCTGCCGTGTCCCGTTCGTGGTGGACGCGGAAGCGGCGGCGTTCGCGCACAACGACCGCGTCACTCTGGTGCCGCACTGCGAACTGACCAACGAGGCAGACGTCGCACGCCTGTATGACGGCGTGACCGACCTCTGGGCGTCGGTCCACATCGCCGGCGGCTTCGCCATGGGCAGCGTCGCCGACACCGACAAGGCCGGCATGCTGCACATGCTCAACACCAATTTCGTCACTTGCTATCTGTGCAGCCGGTCCGCCGTTCAGAACTTCGGCATCGGCGGCGGCCGCATCGTCAGCGTCGCCGCCCGTCCTGGCATCGAGCCGCGCCTCGGCGCCGGCATGGCGCCCTATGCCGCCAGCAAGGCCGCCATCGCCGCGTTCACCCAGGCGCTCGCCGCCGAGGTCGCCACTCGCGGCATCCTGGTCAACGCCATCGCGCCATCGATCATCGACACGCCCGCTAACCGTGCGGCAATGCCGAAGGCGGACCATGCGGCCTGGCCGAAACCGGACCAGATCGCCGCCATCATCGCCTTCCTGGCCTCGTCGGACAATCAGGTGACGACGGGCGCCATCGTTCCCGTCCCCGGCCCCACATAGTACGCCTCCCCCGCGCGCGGGGGAGGCCGATACGCAGCGCCGGGAGGGGCTACTCCTCCGACAAAAAGTCCATCGCCGCAGCCACCCCGCCGCGTCCGTGCGGCACCTTGTTGATGCGCAGACTCATCTCCACCGCCGAAAGCGCACCCAGCACCATGGGCTCGTTCAGATCGCCCAGATGACCGATCCGGAACACCTTGCCCTTCAGCTTGCCCAGCCCGCCGCCGAGCGAGACGTTGAAGCGATGCCGCGCCGTGTTGCGCACCGCGTCGGCGTCGTGCCCTTCCGGCATCATGATCGCCGTCACCGAGTCCGAAACCCGCGACGGATTGGTGCAGTATAGCTGCGGCCCATTGTTGCCGGCCCACACCTTCACCGCGCGCCGCGTTGCCTCCGCCAGCCGCGTATGCCGCGCGAACACATTCGGCAGCCCTTCGTCTTCCAGCAGGCGGATCGACTCGCGCAGGCCATAGAACATGTTCACCGGCACCGTGCCGATGAAGCTCTTCTGCTGCCGCTTGCCCATCAACGACCAGTCGAAATAATACCGCGGCAGCTTGGCCGTCTCGTGCGCCGCCATGCCTTTCTCGGATACGCCGGTGAAGCTCATGCCTGTCGGCAGCATCAATCCCTTCTGGCTGCCGCCCACCACGCAATCGATCTTCCACTCGTCCATGCGGAAATCCAGCGATCCCAACGACGAGATCGTGTCCACCAGGAACAGCGCCGGATGCTTCACCGCGTCGATCGCCGCTCGGATTTCATCAAGCGGCAGCTTCATGCCGGTCGCGGTCTCGTTGTGCACCACGCAGATCGCCTTGATCGCGTGCTTGCTGTCGTCGGCGAGTGCCGCCTTCACCTGGGCAATTTCGACGCCATGCCGCCAATCGCACGTCACAGTCCGCACCTCCAGCCCGTGCGCCTGCGCCATCGCTGCCCATTCTTCCGAGAAATAGCCCGAACTCCAGCACCACGATCGTGTCGCCGGGCGACAACAGATTGGTGAGGCTCGCCTCCCACGCGCCGTGGCCCGATGCATTGTACATGAACACGTGATGCTGCGTTCTCAGCACACGCTTCACGCCGGCGAACGCCCCCTCGTACAGCGTGACGAAATCCGCATCGTGAAAGTCGATCGACGGCCGATCCAACGCACGCAGCACGCTGTCCGGAATGTTGGTCGGCCCGGGATTGGCAAAGAACTGTCGGCCGCGCGGCTTCGTTGTCGTTGTGCTCATGGACGAATCCTCTTGGGAAGCCCGCATCCGTGGGGCAATTGCCCACTTTGTAAAGCGGCAACTGCTTGGTCCTGCCATGCGCGGATCAGACCACCCGAAGGCAATGCCAAAATTCCAAGCACAGCCCAATCGACACTGCGCATAATTGTTGTGCAGGCGGTCAATGTTGTAACCAATCAATTCAGTGCAACGCATTTTCGGCGGCTTCAATAAGCACATGTGACTTAATTATAATCTGGTTGCACTTCTGTCGCCGCTGGCGCGCCCGGCAAGGCTGGGTTACCGTTCAGGCAAATCAAGCGCCATCGGGACGACGCGTCGGGAGTCCGTGGAGGGCATAACCATGGCATACAGCATCAGGATCAACGGCCATCAGCACACTCTCGATGTGGACGGCGACATGCCGCTGCTGTGGGCACTGCGCGATGAACTCGATCTCAGGGGCACCAAGTTCGGCTGTGGCGCTGGCCTGTGCGGCGCATGCACAGTGCATCTGGACGGCACTCCTGTCCGCTCCTGTTCAACCCCGGTTTCCAGCGTCGGCTCCGCCGCGGTCACCACCATCGAGGGCATTGGCAGCACGCCTGTCGGCCGCAAAGTCCAGGAAGCCTGGCTCAAGGTTGACGTCATCCAGTGCGGCTATTGTCAGGCCGGCCAGATCATGTCGGCCACGGCATTGCTGGCCAGCACGCCGCACCCGACCGACAGCGACATCGATAACGCCATGACCGGCAATATCTGCCGCTGCGCCACCTATACGCGGATCCGTGCTGCCATCAAGCAAGCCGCCGGCATCCAAACTGAAGAAGCGAAGGTGCAGCAGCCATGACCCGGACATCGCGCCGCGCATTCCTCAAGGCCAGCGTCGCCGTCGGTGGCGGCCTGCTGCTGCACGCCTCGCTGCCGCGCCTCGCTCGCGCCGCATCGGCGCAACCCGTCATGCTCAATGCCTTCGTTCGCATCGCGTCCGACGGTCTCGTCACCATCACGTCGAAGAACCCGGAAATTGGCCAGGGCATCAAGACGATGCTGCCAATGCTGATCGCCGACGAACTGGACGTCGACTGGCAACAAGTGCGCATCGAGCAAGCCGGCCTCGATACCGAAAAATACGGCCAGCAGTTCGCCGGCGGCAGCATGGCGACACCGTTGAACTGGCTGCCGATGCGCCGTGTCGGCGCCGCTGGGCGTCAGATGCTGATAGCCGCCGCGGCAGCGGCCTGGAATGTGCCGCCAGGGGAATGCCAGACCGCCTCCGGTGTCGTGCATCATGCTGCCAGCGACCGCTCGCTGTCCTATGGCGACCTTGCCGCCAAGGCGGCCGAACTCCCGGTGCCATCGCTTGCATCGGTGAAATTGAAAGACCCGAGCGAGTTCAAGATCATCGGCCGGTCCATCCACGGCATCGACAGTCCGCTGATCGTGCAGGGCCGCCCGATGTTCGGCATCGATGTCAAAGTGCCGGGCATGCGCTATGCCGTGTTCCAGAAATGCCCGGTGTTCGGCGGCAAAGTCGTCAGTGCCAATCTCGACGCGATCAAGGCACTGCCCGGCGTCCGCGATGCATTCGTGCTGCACGGTGGCGAAGATCCACAGGGATTGCGCGATGGCGTCGCCATTGTGGGTGACAACTGGTGGCTGGTGAACCGCGCGCGCGGCGCCTTGCAGATCGCCTGGAACGAAGGTGCCACAGCGGCGCAAGGCACGGCGAAGTTTGCCGCCACCGCCGCGGAATTCGCAAAGCAAAAGCCGCAGCAATCGCTGCGCAGCGAAGGCGATGCAAACACTGCCTTCGCGCAATCCGCGCACGTCGTCGAAGCTGCTTACGCCTATCCGTTCCTGCCGCACATCAGCCTGGAACCGCAGAACTGCACGGCGCATTTCCAGGATGGCAGGATCGAGCTATGGGCGCCGACGCAGAACCCCGCGCCAGGCGCCACCCTGGTTGCCGAAACGCTCGGTATTTCGCCCGATAATGTCACCGTGCACATGACTCGCTGCGGCGGTGGTTTCGGTCGTCGGTTGCGCAACGACTTCATGGCCGAGGCCGCTGCCATCGCCAAACAGGCCGGAACGCCGATCAAGCTGCTATGGACCCGGCAGGACGATATTCAGCACGACTTCTATCGCCCGGCCGGATTCCATTTCTTCAAAGCTGGCATCGACGCAAACGGCAAGCTGATCGCCCTCGCGGATCACTTCGTCACCTTCGCCAACGGCCGGGCCATCGCTGACTCAGCCACCATGGCACCCAACGAGTTCCCGGCACAGCGCGTGCCGAACGTCGAATACGGCATGTCGCTGATGCAACTGGGCATCCCAACAGGCCCATTGCGAGCGCCCCGCTCCAACGCGTTGGCCTTCGTGTTCCAGTCCTTCATCGACGAACTCGCGCATGCGGCCGGCAAGGATCCGGTGGAGTTCCGCCTCGGCCTTTTGGGCGATCCCGAGATGTTGCCCAACCCCGCCGGCCCGCGCGGCCCGGTTCCTGGTTTCAACACGGGACGCATGCGCGACGTGCTGCAACTGGTCGCGGAAAAATCCAACTGGAGCAAGCAGACCTTGCCACCGCGCACCGGCATGGGCGTCGCGTTCTACTACAGCCATCTCGGCTACTTCGCCGAGGTCGTGCAGGCGACAGTTGCCACATCGGGCACGGTACAGGTGAACAAGGTGTGGATCGCCGCCGACGTGGGCAGCCAGATCATCAACCCAAGCGGTGCTCTCAATCAGGTGCAAGGTGCGGCGCTCGACGGCATTGGTGCCGCACTCGGTCAGGCGATCACTATCGACCGCGGCCGTGTCATGCAGGAGAACTTCGACACCGTGCAGCCGTTGCGGATGAACCAGGCGCCACCGGTCGAAGTGCACTTCCTGACCACCAACAACCCGCCCACCGGACTTGGCGAACCCGCACTGCCGCCATCGATCCCCGCACTGTGCAATGCGATCTTCGCCGCCACCGGCAAGCGCGTTCGCTCACTGCCGATCGACGCCGCATCACTCACTGGCGCGTAGGAAGGTCAGATGGCTTCGCCCCCTGCAACCCCCACCAAAGGCGGTGCCTTTGGAATCCATCCTGTTTGTTCAGGGAGGGGGCCATCACTGCTCGCGCACGTTCCGCGCTGGCCCCCTCCCTGAACAAACAAACCGGGTTCTAAGGGCTACGCCCTTAGCGGGGTTCCAAGGGGCGGAGCCCCTTGGCCTTCTACACGCCGCCGATAACCGCGGCCGCGAACTCCGCCAGCATCGCCATCTCGACCTCGTCCGGAAAATAGCCGACGTGGTGCCAAAGAAAGAACTCATCGACACCATAGCTATCGCGCAACCGCCCAATTTCGTCAGCCACCTGTTGCCGCGATCCTTCCCACATGCGTCCAACCGGCACGTTGTAAGGCGGTGCGTTATAGGCATAGTCGAACAGCTCGAGAAATCCGCGCTTGATGTCGGCGCTCTCAGCAGCTGTCCTGCCAAGCACCAGGTGCCCGCCGATCGCGACCGCGTCGCGCGCAATCGCCGCTCGCTGCACCGACGCCGCAGCCTGCACGTAATTGTCGATCAGGATCGGGATGAAGCGTTCCTTGTCGGTAGCGACGAACGAAACCAGCTTGCCGCCTTCCCTTCCCCAGAAACGCACCGTCTCCATGCTGTAGCTGAACGGGGCATACACCGGCGGATGCGGCTGTTGCAGCGGGCGCGGCACGATGCCGATTTCGCGCAACCGCTGCGATCCGTCCACCGTATGCGCGGCGTAATCCGCTGTCGGCGCGAACTGCCACTCCATATCCGGTGGCACCTTCCAGAACTCACCCTGGATCGATACCGTCGGCTTGGTCCAAAGCTCCTTCACGATCCGCCAGTTCTCATAGAACATCGCGCGGTTCCGTTGATCGGCCACCGAACGATCCGACTCCGTCGAGGTAATCCCGACATGCTGCCCAAACGTGCCGACCCAGCGCGGCGTGTTGCCACGGGAGAATCCGGCGAACACCCGGCCGCCGGTGAAGTGGTCGAGCATCGCGATATTCTCGGCCAATTGAATCGGATTTACCGCGGTCAGATTCATTCCAAGCTGTCCGACCCGCATCGTCTTGGTGTGCTGCGCGACGAAGTAATCCCAGAACAGCGGATTGGTCGTGGTCTCGATGCCTTCGATCTGCAGGTGCTGCTCGGTCATGCAGAAACCGGCGTAACCAAGCTGCTCGGCAAACTGCATCTGGTCGCGGATGCGCACCATCAATTGCTGGAACCGGGCCGGGTCTGAACCGGCCAACTGCACGCGCTCGCCGCGCGCGCGCATATACGGAACCACAAGGATATTGAACTTCATGCAGCCCGGCCCGCACTTTCCCTCACTCGCTGCCCGACGCTAAATAGTTGGCTTGGGGAAGTCCAACCAAACCCGCCGCCAACGCAGCGGCAAGAAGACATTTGCCGCGCAGTCGCCCTTGCACTAACCAGAATGCATCGAGGAGGAATCGCAATGCCCATACCCGCTGACCTGCTAGCCGCCGCCATGTCGGCCATCGCGTTCACTCCCTGCGCCATGGGCAGCGTTGCTCCCACACCGTCACCGCAATCCCGCCGCCGCGAAACCGTCATCAACGGCAAGCGAATCAAGACCATCGACGTGCACGCCCATTGCATCGTCCCCGCTGCTGCGGCTGTGATCAATCACCCGCTCGAAGCTCCCGGCCTGCTGATGCACGACACCTCCACGCGCATCGCCGCCATGGACGCGCAGGGCATCGATGTCGAAGCGCTGTCCATCAACCCCTATTGGTACCGCGCCTCGCGCGATGCCGCCGCCGAGCTGATCAAAGTGCAAAACGAAACGCTGGTGCAGTTCTGCGCCGCCAATCCGGAACGCTTCGTCGCTTTCGCGACAGCGGCGTTGCAGCACCCGGAACTCGCCGCCGAACAGGTCGAGTACGCCGTGAAGAAGCTCGGCTTCCGTGGTGTCGGCGTCGGTGGCAGCGTCGCCGGCGAAGATCTCGCCAACCCGCGCTTCCACCCGTTCTGGGCCAAGTGCGAGGAACTCGGCGTTCTCGTGTTCATGCACCCGCTCGGCACGCGCGAGCTGGAACCCTCCGGCCGGCTCAACGGTAGCGGCCTGCTGACCAACACCATCGGCAATCCGCTGGAGACCACGATCGCGCTGTCGCATCTCATCTTTGAAGGCACGCTCGACCGGTTTCCTGGCCTGAAGATCTGTGCCGCGCATGGCGGCGGCTTCCTGCCTAGCTATGCCAACCGCTCCGACGCCGTCATCCGCTGCTTCCCCGATCGCGTCGGTCCGCTACCGAAGAAGAACCCCACCGCCTATCTGCGCGACGGCCAACTGTTCTTCGATACAATTGTCTTTACGCCGGAGGCACTCCGCCATCTCATCGCTGAAACAGGTCCCGGCCAGATCATGATCGGCACCGACTATCCATTCCCATGGACCAGCACCGAGGTTGACCTGGTGATGAATACCCCTGGTCTGACCGATGATCAGCGCATCGCTATTCTCGGTGGCACCGCGGCGCGGCTGCTTGGTATCCCGGGGTGAACACGCAACATGACGCACGGCGCAAGCATGTCGGTCGCAATCATGATTGCCGTACTCGCAGCTGCCGGCACTTACGGGTTCGCGTACCGTGCGCCGGCGTGCGACAGCGATTGGACATTGAGCCGGGTTTACGCAACTCTGCGTGATGAGTTCTCGGCTGACCAGCATCTATCTCAACAACACGGAGAATGTTGCAGGCGGATATTTCGCGGTAAGACGCGATTGTTCAGCTCAGGTCGCCGAGATCCGAGGCAACGTGTCGCTCGCCGATACGCAGTGGCGCGCACTGAGATATTCGATTGCTCCTTCTCCGGCGCGGGCGGACCCTGTCGTCACTGTGCAGCTTGGTGAGAACCAGTCGTACATCAGGCCGTCGCAGTCATTGCTGCGCCGGCTGTTCGGCCCTACCTGAGCCGCATGATGGTCAATCCGCCAGCCAGCGGCCAAGATGCCGGTATGGACGACAGCGAATTCGACAGCGCGTTGATCGCAGCCGCGTTCCAGGTAGCAGCCGACCAAGGCTGGCGCTCAGCCAGCATCGCCGCTGCGGCACGCGCCGCCGGACTGTCGCTGCCACGCGCGCGTGAGCGCTTTCCAAGTCGTGCCGCGCTTCTGATGCGTTTCGGCCGCCGCGCCGATCAGGCAGCGCTGCAGGAAGCATCTGCCGACGGCCCGCCACGCGACCGCTTGTTCGATCTTCTGATGCGCCGCATCGACGCCTTGCAGACGCACCGCGCCGGCGTTCTCGCATTGCTGCGCGCGCTGCCGGCCGAACCGCCTACCGCGCTGCTGCTCGCCCTGGCCACACGCCGCAGCATGCGGTGGATGCTCGAAGCCGCCGGCATTCCCGCCTCAGGCATCAGCGGCGAGCTTCGCGTGCGCGGTCTGGTCGCGGTCTGGCTCTGGACCGTTCGCGCCTGGCGCGGTGACGAAACCGAGGACCTTTCAGCGACCATGGCCGCGCTCGACGTGGCATTGCGGCGTGCCGGGCAGGCAGCCGAGGCGCTTGGCTGGCGCGGCCGCGCCGCGGAACCTCCCGCGGAGCCGCCAGCCGAACCCGAGGGTCAGGCGCCGGACGCCTCGTCTTGAGCGTCATTGCGCCGCCGCCTATCAAGGCCGCGCAACTGGAGGGTCGGTGATGGCAACGCGCAGCGTCGCAACGGTGTTCGGCGGCTCCGGCTTCATCGGCCGCTACATCGTCAAGCGCCTCGCCAAAAAGGGCTTCATCGTCCGCGTCGCCGTGCGCGATCCGGAGGCAGCGCTGTTTCTCAAGCCGATGGGCGCCGTCGGCCAGGTCGTGCCGTTGTATGCCTCGCTGACCAATGAAGCGGCAGTGCGCCGCGCGGTCGATGATGCCGATTTGGTGGTCAACGCCGTGGGCATTCTGGCGGAAAACCGCAGCGGTGATTTCCAGCGCATCCACGCCGAAGGGCCCGGCCTTATCGGCAGGCTCGCAACCACCGCCCGGGTCGGACGCCTCGTGCATCTGTCCGCCATCGGCGCCGACCCGCGCAGCCAGTCCCGCTACGGGATAAGCAAGGGAAACGGCGAGGAAATGCTGCGCGCGGCGTTCCCGCTTGCCACGATCCTGCGCCCATCGCTGGTGTTCGGTCCCGAGGACGCGTTGTTCAATCGCTTCGCCAGCATGGCGCGGCTGCTGCCGTTCATGCCGGTGATCTGCGGCGGCACGAAATTCCAGCCGGTCTACGTCGGCGACGTCGCCGATGCGGTCATGGCGGCGCTGACCCGCCCAGAGGCTCCTGGCAACGTCTATGAGATTGGTGGGCCGCGCATATGGTCGATGCGTGAGATCCTCGGCTACGTGCTGCAGGAGACCGCGCGCCACCGCCGTCTGGTCGATATCCCGATGGGCATGGCGCGCTTGCAAGCCAGCATGATGGAATTGGTGCCCGGCAAACCGCTCACCCGCGACCAATTGCTGATGCTGCAGCAGGACAATGTCACACACGCGGGTATGCCCGGTCTGGCGGACCTCGGCATCATGCCGACGCCGGTCGAACTGGTCGTGCCTGCCTATCTGCGCCGGTTCCAGCCAGGTGGTGGCCGCCGCCGCGTGCTGCCCGACGAACAGCCAGGTGGCACCGTTGATCTGTCCTACCAGACGCGAGACTGATGCGAACGCTCTACCACCTGCCCCTGTCACCATTCTCCCGCAAGGTTCGCCTCGGTACTCGCCGAGAAGCGGCTGCCGTACGATGCACGCGTGGAAAAGGTGTGGGAACGCCGCCCCGACTATCTCGAACTCAATCCCGCCGGCACCGTGCCGACACTGGTCGAGGACAACGGTATCGCCATCCCGGACTTCGCCGTGATCTGCGAATATCTCGAGGAAGCCTACCCAGATACGCCGCTGCTCGGCCGCACACTGGCCGAGCGCGTTGAGTCGCGCCGTCTGACCGCCTGGTTCGACGGCAAGTTTGCCGCCGAGGTCACCCGCAACCTGCTCGGCGAGAAGGTGATGAAGCGCATGGCAGGCCGGGGCAATCCCGATGCAGCCGCCATGCGCACCGGCTATCTCGCGCTTCGCTACCATCTGGAATATCTCGGCTGGCTCGCGGAAACCCGCAAATGGCTCGCCGGTGCCGCCATCTCGCTGGCCGACTTCTCCGCCGCGGCGCATCTCTCCTGCCTCGATTTCATCGGCGACGTGGACTGGACGATTTCGCAACCCGCCAAGGATTGGTACGCCCGGATAAAGTCACGCCCGAGTTTTCGCGGCGTCCTGTCGGACCGTGTGCCCGGAATGACCGCGCCGGCGCACTACGCCGATCTGGATTTCTGAAGCAGCGCGTCCAACGTTTCTGTCAGCAGCTCCAGGTCCTGCGGCCGCGACAACCGGTGGTCGCCGTCCTTCACCAGCGTCACCCGCACATCCTCGCTGGTCACCTGCTCCGCGATGCGCAGCGCGATCTCCCACGGCACATCCGGGTCGCGCTGGCCGTGCAACAGGCGCACAGGACAATCCACCTGGATCTTCTGTTCCAATAGCAACCGCGTGCGGCCATCCTCGATCAGCCCGCGCGTGATCGGGTAGGGCTCGCCATACTGGCTTGTCACCTGCAGCACGCCATCGCGCATCAGCACGGCACGTTGCTCGAAACTCATCGCCTGCCACATCAGGACTTCGGTGAAGTCGGGCGCCGCGGCAATGCCAAGCAGCGCGGCGACGCGATCCGGACGTGCCAACGCCGTCCGCAAGGCAATCCATCCGCCCATCGATGAACCCACCAGGACCAGCGGCCCCTCGGTCAGCGCATCGATCGCAGCCAGTGCATCGTCGGACCAGCGGCCAATGGTGCCATCCCCGAACGCACCGCCGCTTGTGCCATGCCCGGAATAATCGAATCGCAGCATGGCCTGGCCCCGTCCGCCACAGAAAGCTGCCAGCGTGGTGGCCTTGTCGCCGGTCATGTCGCTGCGGAAGCCCGGCAGGAACACGACCGTCGGGCCAGATCCTTCCAATCGTGCCCAGGCCAGCTCCACACCATCGCCACGATCCAGCCGTCCGGTGCTTTCCATTGCCTTTGGTCCCGAATTGCGCCGGCAACCTTGCGGCGCACCTTGGCGTCATATAGGGCCGTCACCGCGCAGCATACCCGCAATCACTCGTGGCCGACGTGGACAAGACAACGATCCTGCAAGTGTTGCCGTCGCTCGTCACCGGCGGCGTCGAACGCGGCACCATCGAGATCACCCGCGCCGTCGTCGAGGCCGGTGGTACGGCCCTGGTGGCCAGCGCCGGCGGCCGGCTCGTCGCCGCGGTGGAACGCGCCGGCGGCCGTCACATCACTCTGCCGCTCAACCGCCGGAACCCGTTGACCATCTGGCGCAATGCGGCCCTGCTGGCGACATTGATCCGCGCCGAACGCGTCGCGATCGTGCATGCCCGCTCGCGCGCGCCAGCGTGGTCGGCGTGGCTCGCCTGCCGCCGCACCGGCACGCACTTCGTCACCACCTGGCATGGCACCTACAGCGAGACGCTGCCGCTCAAGCGCCGCTACAACTCGGTCATGGCCAAGGGCGAGCGGGTGATCGCCGCCAGCCGCTTCATCGCCGAGCTGATCGTGCGCCGCCACCACACCGAGCCCGCGCGGATCAGGGTGATCCCGCGCGGCGTCGATCCGGCGGTGTTCGATCCCACCGCCGTCTCGGGCGAGCGGGTGATGCGCCTGATGCGCGCATGGCGGATACCCGAGGACGCCGCGGTGGTGTTGTTGCCCGGACGGCTGACCGGCTGGAAAGGCCACACGGTCCTGATCGAAGCCATCGCGCGGATGAACCGGCGCGACGCCTGCTGCGTGCTCGTCGGCTCCGATCAAGGCCGCCATCGCTACGTCGCGCGCCTGCTCGATCAGGCGGCGCGGCTCGGCATCTCCGACAGGCTGCGTCTCGCCGGCGAATGCAACGACATGCCGGCGGCGCTGATGCTGGCCGACGTTGTGGTCCACGCCTCCACCCAGGCCGAGGCGTTCGGCCGCGTGGTGATCGAGGCACAGGCCATGGGCCGACCGGTGGTCGCCGCCGATCTCGGCGGCCCGGTGGAGACCGTGCAGCCGGGCGTCACCGGCTGGCTCGTCCCGCCCGGCGACGCCGGCGCGCTGGCAACGGCAATCGACGCCGCGCTCGCCATGCCACCCGAGGAACGCGCCGCCCTCGGCGAGCGCGCCCGCGACGCCGTCTTGCGCGGCTACACCGTCAGCAGCATGCAGGCAGCGACCCTCGGGGTGTATCAAGAGATCCTGGCCACGTAGCCACACGCGGGACTTGCACCGTCACGCCCTCAACGCCATAGACAGCACCCCCTCCAGGAGAAGGATCCGCCGGCCCATGCCCGCCATCACCCTGCCCGACAAATCCGTGCGCCGCTTCGACGGGCCGGTGACGGGCACGACGGTGGCTGAGAGCATCGGCCCCGGCCTCGCCCGCGCCGCCCTGGCGATGAAACTCAACGGCAAGCTCGTCGACCTCGGCACCGAGATCGGCGACGACGCCGACGTCATGTTCGTCACCCGCCGCGATCCCGAGGCGCTGGAACTGATCCGCCACGACGCCGCCCACGTGCTCGCCGAGGCGGTGCAGGAGCTCTATCCCGGCACCCAGGTCACCATTGGGCCCGCGATCGCCGACGGCTTCTACTACGACTTCGCGCGCAACGAACCGTTCACCCCGGAAGACTTCCCGCGCATCGAGGCGAAGATGCGGGAAATCGTCACCCGCGGCGAAAAGTTTGTCCGCCAGTCGATCGACCGCGAGGAAGCCATCGGGTTCTTCCAGGCCAAGGGCGAGAAGTACAAGGCCGAGATCATCCAGGACCTGCCGCGCGACGAGCCGATCTCGCTGTACCGGCAAGGCGACTGGGTCGATCTTTGCCGTGGTCCGCACATGCGCTCCACCGCGGATGTCGGACCCGCGTTCAAGCTGATGAAGACCGCCGGTGCTTACTGGCGGGGCGATCATCGCAACGCGATGCTGTCGCGCATCTACGGCACCGCCTGGCGCGATCAGAAGGAGCTCGACGCCCATCTCCACATGCTGGAGGAGGCCGAACGCCGCGATCACCGGCGGATCGCCAAGGACATGGGCCTGTTCCACTTCCAGGAAGAAGCCGCCGGCAGTGTGTTCTGGCACCCGAAGGGCTGGAAGCTCTACCGCACCGTGGAAGCCTACATGAAGCGGCGGCTCGACGCCGACGGCTATCAGGAAGTGCGGACCCCACAGTTGCTGGATCGTTCCTTCTGGGAGCGCTCGGGTCATTGGGACAACTACCGCCAGAACATGTTCATCGCCGAGATCGCCGACGAGAACAAAACCCTCGCGGTGAAACCGATGAACTGCCCCTGCCACGTGCAGATCTTCCGGCAAGGCATCCGCTCCTATCGCGAACTGCCGATGCGGCTCGCCGAATTCGGCTCCTGCCATCGCTATGAGCCGTCGGGCGCGCTGCATGGCCTGATGCGGGTGCGCGCCTTCACCCAGGATGACGCGCATATCTTCTGCACCGAGGAGCAGATCGCCGAGGAAGGCGCGCGGTTCGTTCGGCTGCTGTCCTCGATCTACCGCGACTTCGGCTTCCCCGAGTTCGTCGTGAAGTTCTCCGACCGGCCGACGCCACGGATCGGTGCCGACGCCGAGTGGGACCACGCCGAGGCCGCGTTGCGCGAGGCCTGTGTGCGCGCCGGCGTGGAGCCGCTGCTGAATCCGGGCGATGGCGCCTTCTACGGCCCCAAGCTCGATTTCGTGCTGCGCGACGCGATCGGCCGCGAGTGGCAGTGCGGCACCTTCCAGGTGGACATGCAGCTCCCCGGCCGGCTGGGCGCCGAATACGTCACCGCCGACGGCAGCCGGAAGATCCCGGTGATGCTGCACCGCGCCATCCTGGGCAGCTTCGAGCGTTTCCTGGGCGTTCTGACCGAGCACTACGCCGGCCGCTTCCCGCTCTGGCTCGCCCCTGTGCAAGCCGTTGTCGCCACCATCGTCTCCGATGCCGATGCCTACGCCGAGGAGCTCGCGGGGCTGCTGCGCAAGGCCGGTCTGGCGGTGGAGACCGATCTCACCAACCAGAAGATCAACGCCAAGGTGCGCGAGCACAGCCTGGCTCACGTGCCGGTCCTGCTGGTGGTCGGCCGGCGCGAGGCGGAGCAGCGGACGGTCGCCGTACGCCGCCTGGGCGGCGAGGCGCAGGAGGTCCTGCCGCTCGACGAAGCCATCCGCAGGCTTGCGGACGAGGCGGCGCCTCCCGATTTACGAGGCTGAAACCAGACTTGCGCAAGTTACATCCCGCTTGATCCGCGACGGACCAATCGGCCAAACTGGACGCCGGCTACCCAGCAACCAACACAGGAGAAGACCATACCAAGAGGACCAATGACCGCTCCGCCGAGCCGGGACGGGCCACGCGTGAACGATGAGATCCGCGCACCGCAGGTGCGGCTGATCGATCAGGACGGCGAGATGCAGGGGGTGATGACCGCCCGGGACGCCTGGCTCAGGGCCCAGGCCGTCGGGCTGGACCTGCTGGAGATCAGTCCGAACGCGGATCCGCCGGTGGTGAAGATCCTCGACTTCGGCAAGTACAAATACGAACTGCAGAAGAAGAAGAACGAGGCCAAGAAAAAGCAGAAGGTCATCGAAATCAAGGAGATCAAGGTTCGCCCGAACATCGATGAAAACGACTATCAGGTGAAGATGCGCGCCATGAAGTCGTTCATCGAGGAAGGCGACAAGGTCAAGGTGACGCTCCGCTTCCGCGGCCGCGAAATGGCGCACCAGGAAATCGGCGTGCGCGTCCTGGAGCGTATCAAGAACGAGATGGACCCGGTTTCCAAGGTCGAGCAGATGCCGCGCATGGAAAACCGCCAGATGGTGATGGTGCTGACGCCACGCTGATGCGTGGCGTCTTCTTCCTACCCCGGCGTCAGCGGCGCGTGTAACCGCGTGTCCTTGCAGATGATCCCACCGCGATCGCCCGGCGTTATGCCGCCGTAGCATTCGGCGAACACCGCCGGCAGTTCGCGTGCGTTCGGCGGCGCCAGCCACAACCGCAGCAGATGCCGCTTGCGCTCGAGTTCCGGCCAGTCCTCGTAGCCGGTGCGCGCGTGCAGGATGGTGTGGTTGTGCAGGAACTGGATGTCGCCCGGCATGAATTCCATGTCGAGCCGCAATTCATCGTCTGCGGCCAGCGCGGTCACCATATCGACGGCTTCGATATCTTCCGGCGTCAGACGGCGCGCCTCCGGGAAGCGCTGCGACCAGCCGATATGCCCGCGTGAATACAACACCGAGATAGCACCGGCGTGCTCGTTGAACACCGGCGCCTCATAGAACGGCGCCTTGCCCTCCGGCACTTCGCCGCGCCGATCGACGGGCAGCGGCTGATACAGCCGTTCGAGCAATTCGGGCCGCCGCTCCAGCATCGCATTGTGCACCGCCATCGAGCTGGCAACCGCCGACAACCCACCCGACTTCGCACGCCGCAGGCACAGCAGTGCGACGACATCGCAGCGATCGATGTGGAAGTTCTGCCGTTCCGCCGTCGCGTAGCTGCGCACATTCGGATCAGCCATGCTGTTGCCGCCGAGGTCATAGACATGGCCGAGCAGATGGCCTTTTGCGTTCTGCGATCGTGCGCTGCCGAAATACGCGCCGATGCCCCAATAGAGCGTCGCGCTTTCCGCGATCGGCCGGCCCTCGACAGGCACGCCGCGCAGCAGCACGAAGCCGCGGCCGTCCAGTACCTCGTCGCGTAACCGCTCGAGCACCCGACCCAGCGTCGGCAGCGGGAAATCGTCGCGACGGATATCCGCGATATCAAGCCCGCGCTGTTGCACCCCGCGCAGCGCTGCCTCCAGCTCGGCGATTTGCGTGGGCGAAAGGCGATAGCTCCATTCCGCCTGCCGCCCTCGCATGTCCTCGGCATACCAGACCGATGGCCCGGTGATGGGACGCCGAGCCTGAACTGTTGCGGCACTGCCGGACATGGCTCACCTTTCCACCCGATGACGATACCGTGCAGTTTAGTGCTGTACGCTGGTGAGTCCCAGTGTCATTGCGAGCAAGGCGAAGCAATCCAGTTCTCTCAAGGAGAAGCAGAAGCGCGCCCATGACCATCATGCCCGGCTTCACACAGACCGATATCGATACGTCCGGCGCGCGCATCCATCTGCGCCATGGCGGCAACGGTCCGCCACTGCTGTTGCTGCACGGCAACCCGCTCAGCCACGTCTCCTGGCATGCTGTCGCGCCACGCCTCGCGCAGCACTTCCATGTCGTCGCCGCTGACTTGCGCGGCTATGGCGATAGTTCCGCGCCGCCGGAAGAACCAGGCAGCGCCAACTACTCGTTCCGTGCCATGGCGCAGGACCAGGTCGAGGTGATGCGGAAGCTCGGCCACACGCGCTTCTTCGTCGCCGGCCATGATCGCGGTGCGCGCACCGTGCATCGCATGTGCCTCGACCATCCGGACACGGTGATACAGGCCGCGATCATCGACATCGTGCCGACGCTCGACATGTGGGCGGCGATGGACAAGGAAGGCGCCATCAACGGCTGGCACTGGCCATTCATGGCGCAGCCCGCGCCGTTTCCGGAAACCTTTCTCGGCGCCGTCGATCCCGACTGGTTCATGCGCAAGAAGCTGCTGAAGCTGACTGCCAACCTCAATCACATACCGCCGGAAATCTGGGCCGAGTACGTCCGCTGCTTCAATCAGAAGACGATACGCGGATCATGCGGCGACTATCGCGCCGCGGCGACGATAGACTGCGAACTCGACACCGCCGATCTGGGACGCAAGCTGGCGATGCCGCTACTGGTGCTGTGGGGCGCCAACAGCAGCGTCGGCAAACGCTTCGCCGATCCGCTGGCGATCTGGCGGCAACGCGCGCAGGATGTGCGTGGCGAGGCCCTGCTGACCGGGCACTATGTGAATGAGGAAGCGCCAGGCCAGGTGCTCGACTGGTTCATGCGTTTCTTCGGCAGCGGAGCGAACCGATGAGCGATGCACAGTCCAATCGCGCGCACCTGATCACCGGCGGTTTTCCGCCCGGCTCTCACGCCGGTCATGATCATGATTATGCGCGCCTGCATCTGCTTGGCCTGCTGGCGGAACAGCAGATGTCAGCATCCGTCGCCAACGATTTTGCCGACGTGCAGAAGTGGCTGCCGGTCAGCCGGTTGCTGATCACCTACGTCGCCGGTCCGTATCCCGATGCCGCCCAGTGTGACGCGATCGCGCAATGGCTGGAAGGCGGCGGCCACTGGCTTGCCTTGCACGGCACCAGCGGCGGGCGCGCCGAACGCGTCGAGGGCATGCGCGCGCGCCGCACCGTCAAAACAGAACATCACGCATTGCTCGGCAGCTGCTTCCTCACGCATCCGCCGATCTGCCGCATCCGCGTGGACGTACGCGAACACCCACTCACGCGCGGCGTCGGCGCGTCATTCGAGGTCGAGGACGAACCATACTTCATCGAGCTGCAGGATCCCGCTTCGACGCAGATCCTGTTGACTGCGGATTATGGTCCAAACGCGGTCTCGCCCAGCATCGGCACGATCTATCCCACCGATACATCGCTGCAGGCCGATGGCAGGACGCGCGTGCTCGGCTATACGCGCGGCCGCGGCCGTGGCGCCGTCACGTATTTCGCACTCGGCCACTGCCATAATCCGTCGATCCGCGCATCGCGCAGCGAGGACGGCACACCGCCGACATTCCACGGCGCCTGGGACAGTGGCGCCTTCTCCACACTGGTGCGCAACGCGATCGGCTGGAGGGCATGATGCCGACGATTGATGCGCAGGTTCACGCGTATGAGCGCAATCACCCCGGCCGCCCATGGATTGGCACTCTGCGCGGCCCGGAGCATGTCACCGGCGACGAAATGGTGGCGGCGATGGACGCTGTCGGCGTTGACGGCGCACTGCTCGTATCGCCGCATTCGATGTATCGCTACGACGCCAGCTATGCGCTGGAAGTATATGCGCAACACCCGACACGCTTCGGCCTGATCAAACCGGTCGATCCGTCCGATCCCTCTGTCACCGGCATCATCGCTGACTGGGCCGCGGCCAAAGGCACTGTCGGCGTGCGCATCATGTTGAATCGTGAAGGCGTATCGAGCGACGCCACCGATCCCGGGCTGAACCGCGTGCTTGCAACAGCCGCGCGCCATTCACTGCCGGTGAACCTGATGGCCACCGGTCGTCTGCCGCAAGCCGGCGAACTGGCAGCACGAAATCCCGACACCAGCATCGTCATCGATCATCTCGGCCTGCAACAGCCGCACCAGCCGCCCGCGCCGCCGCAGCCATTTGCCGAATTGCCGAAGCTGCTGGCGCTTGCCGCGCACAAGAACATCACGGTGAAGGTCACCGGCGCCTGCACGCTGTCGCACCAGCCGTTTCCCTACGATGATATCTGGGACTCGCTTGCACATGTGTTCGACGCGTTCGGCATCGATCGCTGCATGTGGGGCACCGATTGGACACGCGCGGTGGATCTGCTGACCTATCAGCAGGGCGTAGATGCGTTCCGCATCACCGATCGGCTGTCGGACAGCGACCGTGCGATGCTGATGGGTGGGACGCTGCAGCGCGTCTACCGTTGGACGCCGTCGCGCGAAGCGCCATGACCAATCTCCGTGTCTCTCGGTGTGAACTCGGTGGCCTTCGTGCTGAACTCTTCACTGATCGCAGCGCCGCTGAGACCAGTACTGCCCGGCCACCGCAGCAACGCCGCCTCGCCCACCGCGGTAAGCCGATACACCCCACGTTCCGCTCGTTGGAACCAGCCATACACATTATCCAGCAGTATCCGCCCCGCTTCCGGCGCGACACAACGCATGTCGCGCGGCCGCCCGGTCCCCGTTTGCAGTAGCGCAGCACAGGTCAGCGCCTGTTGGCGGTACGCCGTCATGATCGGCTGACGCGTCGAACCACCCGGCGTCGGGTCGCCGCTTCGTTTGGCGTGTTCGCTGAGCAAGCGCAGCCGCCGCGTGCGATCGGGACGCGGCTGATAAGGCCCCGGCTCAGCCAGCACCTCGACGAAGCCGCGCGGCATATGCACTGCGAGCAGTCCGATACCGATCAGCCGGCATAGCCGGTGAACGCGCCTATCGCGATCACGCCCGCGCCGCGTCGCCGGTACCGCGAGCCACACCTCATCCGCCATGCGCAGCCGATCGACTGCCTGCAACAGCAACTCCAGGCTGAAGCCCAATTTCATTTCGACAATTGTCAGACGCCGCGCTTCGCCGTGATGCACTGCGACGATGTCGCAGCCCCTCACCTCGCCTTTGACGTCAAAACCGGCTGCTTCGAGGAAGCGCTTGACGGTCGGATACAGCGATGTCTCGGCCATGCAATCAAGGCTGCATGATGCAGCCGCGTCGCGGCAATGCGATCTTCAATTGAACACGGAGGCCGTGTCCAAATCTTCCCTGACTACCCCGCCAGCTCCCGCGACCGCTTCGTCGCATCCGCGATCGCGCGGCTAAGCGCCGTCGGCCAGGCCTCCTGCGCCATCAGCACCGCAAGCGCCCGCTCTGTCGTTCCACCGGGGCTCGTCACCGCGACCCGCAACGCCGAAGCATCTTCCGGACTTGCCGCCAACAGCGCCCCGGACCCAGCCACAGTTTGCCGCGCCAGCAGCCGGGCAAGATCGGCCGGGATGCCCTGCTCCAGCGCCGCCTTCTCCATCAACTCAGCGAGCAGGAACACATAGGCCGGCCCGCTGCCGGATACCGCCGTCACCGGATCAAGCAGCGCCTCATCCTCGACCCACGCCACCACGCCGATCGCCTGCAGCAGACGCTCGCACAGCACGCGCTGTGGCGTATCTACACCCGCGCCCGGGCACGCCACCGTCACACCCTGGCGCACTGCGGCCGGCGTGTTCGGCATGGCGCGCACGATCGCCGCGCCATCGCCCAGCAACCCCCGCATCCCGCCAATCGTTCGCCCCGCCATGATCGACAGGAACACCGACTTGCCAGCGAAGCGCTGATACCCCGGCAGCGTCTCCGCCGCATTCTGCGGTTTCACCGCGAACACCACCGCCGCCGGCGCGAAATCCGCCGGGATCGCCCCGGCATCGGCGACCACGCGCATGTCGTCGCCAGCCCATTGCGCGGCACCCGGTGCCGGATCCACCGCAACCGACGCCGCCAATCCTTGCTCGCGCCAGCCAGCCAGCATGGCACTCCCCATGCGTCCGCAACCCACCAGCAGGATCGGAGGTATGCTCACAACTGGCCCTTCACGCCTCGCCCACGCACTCCAGCATCGCCGCGGCGATCGCATCCTGAGGCGTCTTGCCGCCCCACAGCACAAACTGGAACGCCGGGAAGAACCGCTCGCATTCGGTTATGGCGATATCCACCATGTCCTCCAGGCTCTCGGCCGACGCGCCGGGAGCCCCGCGCAGCAACACCGCGTGACGGAACACCGGCATGCCATCGTCGCCTTCCAGCCCGAAGTGGCCGATCCACAACCGTTCGTTGGCCAGCGACAGCAACTCATACAGCGCACTGCGGCGCTTCTCCGGCACCTTCATGTCGAAGGCGCAGGTGAAGTGCATGGCACTGATTTCGTGCGACCAGGAGAAATACAGCCCGTAATCGCACCAGCGCCCGGGTGCCTCCGCCGCCATCTCGGAATCACTGCGCCGATCGAACGCCCAGTCATTGGCGCTGATGATCTGCTCCATGGTGTCGAGGGGATTGGAGGCCGCATCGTGGCTCAAAGCCGTCATGGACATGATTGGTCTCCCATCACGCAGGAAGGCCGGACGGTCTCTTGCGTCACCGCATCTAGGGGTTGCGGGACGTAATTAACCACGAATCCTAGCCTACCGATCCGACGCACCGCGCCGCAAGCCTCACTCTACATCTTTCTTCGTTTCCAGCGCGGATACCCGCACTTCCACCGCGGCCAGCCGCTCGCGTATCTCTTGCAACTGCGCCTCCGCGGCCTCCTGGCCTGCCCGGGCATTCGCCGCCATCTCCGCCATGGCGTCGAGCTCTTCGCGCTTGACCAGGTCGAGCCGCCGGATCGCCTCGTCGATACGGGCGCGTGCCAGTGCCTCGACTTCCTCGCGCAGCCCAGCGAGCGCCGAGATCGCGCCTCCGGCAACGCCAGCCAAATCATCAAAAAACCGCGGCCGCTCACTCATGGTGCCAACCCTTGATTGAATCGTCCTGCCGCCTATAACGCCCGGCATGATCCTGGTCACGGGCGGCGCCGGCTTCATCGGCTCGAACCTGCAGGCAGCCCTGGTGCGCCGCGGTCACGAGACGGTCATCGCCGATCGGCTCGGCAGCGACGGAAAATGGCGCAACCTCGCCAAGCATCCACCCGCGCGCCTCATCCCCCCGGCCGAAATCGGCGCCTTCCTGGAAGGCCGACCGCCGCTCGAAATCGTCTACCATCTCGGTGCCATATCCAGCACGACCGCGACGGATGGCGATGAAGTGTGGGAGGCGAATGTCGAGCAGTCCCGCAATATCTGGCATTGGTGCGCCAATCATGGCGTCCGCATGATCTACGCCTCGTCCGCAGCCACTTACGGCGACGGCTCCGCCGGTTTCGACGACGACAGCTCGCAGAACGCCCTCGCCAAGCTCAGGCCGCTCAATCTGTATGGCTGGAGCAAGCACGCCTTCGACCTCCGCGTCGCCCGGGCGGTTGCCGAACGAAGGCCGCATCCGCCGCAATGGGTCGGGCTCAAGTTCTTCAACGTCTACGGCCCTAACGAATACCACAAGGGGCACATGATCTCGGTGGTCAAGGTCAAGCACGATGAAGTGGCCGCCGGCCAGCCAGCCCGGCTGTTCCGCTCGACCGAACCGGGACTGCCGGATGGCGAGCAGAAGCGCGATTTCATCTATGTCGGTGACGTGATCGACGTGCTCCTCTGGCTGCTCGATGCACCGCACGTCAACGGCCTGTTCAACGTCGGCACCGGGCACGCCCGCAGCTATCTCGATCTGGCGCATGCCGTTTGCGACGCCGCAGGCGTCCCGCGCAGCGTCACATTCGTCGATATGCCCGAGGAACTGCGCGGCCAGTATCAGTCGTTCACCGAGGCACCGATGAAACGGCTGCGCGCGGCGGGATACTCCGGCCAGTTCACCAGTCTCGAGGACGGTGTGCGGCGATACGTGCAGGACTACCTGGCCCGGCCCGACCGCTACGCATGATTCCCGTCCTGCTGTTTCCGAACTTTGATCCGGACATCATCCATATCGGTCCGATCGCCATACGTTGGTATGCGCTGGCCTACATCGCCGGCCTGGTGCTCGGCTGGCGGCTGCTCGGATTCTGGTGCGGCAGACGCCCGCGGTGGCGACCACGATCCAGGCGGACGATTTCCTCACCTGGGCGACGCTTGGCGTCGTGCTCGGCGGACGCATTGGCTTCGTGCTGTTCTACCAGCCCTACTTCTACCTGACGCATCCGCAGATGATCCTCGCCGTCTGGCAGGGCGGCATGAGCTTCCACGGCGGCGCCATCGGCGTCACTGTCGCGACCTGGTGGTTCTGCCGCCGCAACAGCATATCGCTTTTGGGCTTCGCCGATCGTCTCGTCGTGTGCGTGCCGATCGGCCTCGGCCTCGGGCGCATCGCCAACTTCATCAACGGCGAGCTATGGGGGCGGCAGGCGCCCGATTGGCTGCCCTGGGCCATGCTGTTCCCCACCGATCCGCTCCAGGTGCCGCGCCATCCCAGCCAGCTTTACGAGGTGCTGCTGGAAGGCCTGGTCTTGTTCTGCGTCATGTTCGCGCTGTCCCGGCGCGAGGCGATCCGTGCCCGCTTCGGTTTTCTCTCGGGCGCATTCCTCATCGGCTACGGCTGCGCCCGCATCACCGCCGAGTTTTTCCGCCAGCCGGACGTCTATCTTGGCTTCCTCATCGGCGGCGCCACGATGGGCCAGTTGCTGTCGATCCCCATGTTGATTGCCGGCGCCTGGCTGATCCTGCGCACACGCTGATGGAGCGCCTCGACCGGTTCATGGCGCGGGCCAACGCCGCCTATTACGCCACGCATGATCCGTTCAACGACTTCACCACGTCGCCCGAGATCAGCCAGGTGTTCGGCGAGATCCTTGGCCTTTGGGCAGCGATCACCTGGGACCTCATCGGCCGCCCTGACCCGGTGCTGCTGGTTGAGGCTGGACCCGGCCGCGGCACTCTGATGGCCGACGCTTTACGCGCCGTAGCCCAGGTGGCGCCCGCGTTCCGCACTGCCATCAAACTGCACCTGATCGAAGCGTCGCCGCGCTTGCGGGCAATCCAGGCCGGGCAGTTGCCCGACGCCACCTGGCATACCGAGCTCGCGTCCGCGCCGCCTGGCCCGCTTCTGCTGGTAGCCAACGAGTTCCTCGATGCCCTGCCGATCCGCCAGTTCGTGCAGCGCGAAAATCGTTGGCTTGAGCGCTTCGTGGACGACGGGCGGTTCCACGAAGTCGCCAGCACGCCTCCGGTGAAATGCGCCGCGGGCACCGGCGTCCACGAAATCAACGAGCCAGCGCTGACAATGGTCCGCCAGCTCGGCGACCGCCTCGCACGTCACCACGGCGCCGCGCTGTTCCTGGACTACGGCCCCGAACACAGCGGCGCCGGCGACACCCTGCAAGCCCTGCGCGACGGCCGGCCGGCGGATCCGCTCGGGGCGCCGGGCTCCGCCGATCTCACTGCCCATGTCGACTTTGCCGCCTTGGCCGAGGCTGCACGCGAGGCTGGCGCCAAAGCCTACGGCCCGGTGCCGCAGGGCATCTTCCTCGCCCGCCTCGGCCTGTTCCAGCGCACCGATCGCCTGGCCCAGGGACAAGCGCCGCTGCGCGCCGCCGCCCTGATCGACGCAGCCCAGCGGCTCGCCGAGCCCGATCGGATGGGTCGGCTGTTCAAGGCGCTGGCGGTTTGCCACCTTGGCTGCCCGACACCCCCAGGCTTCGAGTCTCCATGACAACTGGCCCAGAGCCACTCCGCGCCGCCGCGATCGGCACGCCGCACGGTTTCTTCACCCGCCTCGGCGGCGTTTCGCGCGGGCCCTACGCCAGCCTCAACTGCAGCCTGTCGCGCGGCGACGAACGCGACGCGGTCCTGGCCAATCGCGCCCGCGCCGCACGCGCCATCGGTGGCGCACCCGAGCACCTCGTCGGCCTGATGCAGGTGCACGGCGCCGAGGTGATCGAAGTGACGGAGCCCTGGGCGCATGGTGACGGCCCGCGCGCCGACGCCATGGTCACCGCCCGCCCCGGTGTCGTCCTCGGTGTCGTCACCGCCGACTGTACGCCTGTCCTGTTCGCCGATACGGCTGCCGGCGTCGTTGGCGCGGCGCATGCGGGCTGGCGCGGCGCCGTCGCCGGGATCATCGAGGCCACCACCGCCGCCATGCACCGGCTCGGCGCCAGGCAGATCAGCGCGGCCATCGGTCCGTGCATCGGCCAGGCCTCCTACGAGGTCGCCGCCGACATGCGCGATGCCGTGCTGGCCAGCGACGCTTCGCACGGCCGCTTTTTCAGCCCCGGTCGGCGTGATAATCGCTGGCAGTTCGATCTGCCCGGCTTCTGCGCCGCCCGGCTCGCCGCCGCCGGTATCCAGACCGTTTCGGTGGTCGAGGCCGATACCGCCGCCGATGAGGCCCGCTTCTTCAGCTACCGCCGGAGCACTCTTGGCGGTGGCGGCCCGATGGGGCATCAGATTTCAATTATCGCTCTCGACCCAAGGTAATTCGTGCTCGCTCGTCTCAGTCCGCTGGCTTTGCTTTTGCCTCTGCTCGCATCTTGCGGCGACCTGCCACAGCCCTTTCTCGGCAATCCCGGCGCCGTTGGGCGCGTGCTGTCGCAACCGCCCACGCCGCGTCTTGCGGTCCCGGCCCCCGACGACGCTCTGTTGTCCGATGAAGCGAGCCGGAAGTTTGCCGATGCCCTGGCCGCTGGGTTGCAGACCGAGGAGATTCCCGCCTTTGCCGAAACCCCTCACTCAACCGATTGGCGGCTGATCACATCGGCGCACATGGAAGGCAGCAGCGTGGTCCCGGTGTTCAAGGTCGTGGACCCGACCGGCAAGGATCGCGGCCAGATCGCCGGCGCGCCGGTCGCCACCCAGGACTGGGCTTCGTCAGCACCGGCGACCATCGGCACCGCGGCCACCGAAGCCGCGCCGAAGATCTCGAACCTGCTCACGTCGATCCAGACGGCGGCGATGCACGCCGACCCGAACAGCCTGTACAACCGGCCCGCCAAGGTGCAGGTGGCTGACGTCACCGGCGCGCCCGGCGACGGCGATCTGGCATTGACCAAGCAACTGAAGACGAAGCTCGCCGCGCTCGGTCCGATGGTGCAGGACAGCGCCACCGGCGCGGATTTCATCGTCCAAGGCGACGTCAAGATGGTGCCGATCCCCGGCCACCAGGAGCGGGTCGAGATCCAGTGGTCGGTGAAGAACGCATCCGGCGACGAACGAGGCAAGGTCGTTCAGCTCAATGAAATCCCTGCCGGTTCGCTGGACCATTATTGGGCTGATGTCGCGATGGTGGTCGCCACCGAGGCCGCCGGCGGCGTGAACGACGTGATCCTCCGCCAATCCGGCCGCAAGGAAGGCACACCGGCTCAGGCGGCGGTTCATGGACAGGCCCAGGGGGCGTTGGTAGAAGGCCACAAGTCCGGCGTCGAGCCGGTCCGTTGAACCCCTCTTCCGGCCGAGCCGCATGAAAATCGTTGCCTGCAACAGCAACCGTCCGCTCGCCGAAGCGGTCGCCGCCACCCTGAAGCTGCCACTGACCCGTGCCTCGATTCGCCGCTTCGCCGACATGGAAGTCTTCGTCGAAATCCATGAAAACGTGCGCGGCGAGGATGTGTTCGTTCTCCAGCCTACGTCGTATCCGGCGAACGACACGTTGATGGAGCTGTTGGTCACGCTGGACGCGCTGCGCCGCAGTTCCGCCCGGCGCATCACAGCGGTGATGCCGTATTTCGGCTACGCAAGACAGGACCGGAAGACCGCATCGCGCTCGCCAATCTCCGCCAAGCTGGTGGCCAACCTGATCACCACGGCCGGCGCCAACCGGGTGCTGACCCTCGATCTGCACGCCGCGCAGATTCAGGGGTTCTTTGATATTCCGGTGGACAATCTGTATGCCGCACCGCTGTTCACCCGCGACATCCAGGAACGCTACAGCGGCCGCGATCCGGTGATCGTATCGCCCGACGTCGGTGGCGTGCTGCGCGCTCGCCTGTTGGCAACGCGGCTGAGTTGCGATCTGGCGATCATCGACAAGCGTCGCGAACGCGCCGGGCATTCCGAGGTGATGAACATCATCGGCGATGTCGCGGGTCGCGACTGCATTCTGGTCGATGACATGGTGGATTCCGGCGGCACCCACTGCAATGCCGCCGAGGCACTGATCAAGGGCGGCGCGCGTTCCGTCGGCGCCTATGTGACGCACGGCGTGCTGTCCGGCGGCGCGGTCGCGCGCATCGCATCGTCGCCGATCGAAAACATGGTGATCACCGATTCCATCACGGCGACCGAGGCCGTGCGGCTCGCGCCCAATGTCCGGCAGATCACCGTGGCACCGCTGATGGCCGAGGCGATGCGCCGGATCTCGGACGAAAGCTCGGTGAGCTCGCTGTTCGATTGACTCCCCCTCGCGTCATTGCGAGGAGCGCGGCGACGAAGCAAACTAGGTCAGCTGAGTGCGCTCAAATTACCACCGAATTCGCCTGCGTCCCGCGATAGCACGGCTATACGATCCGAAGGGATTTGAACCATGCGCCAGATGACCTTGGTAGCATTCCTGCAGGCCCAGAACTGCACGAATTTCGTCGGCTCCTGGCGTCACCCCGAAGCCGCGCCCGGCTTCATGACCGCCGATTATTACCGCCACATCGCCCGCGTTCTCGAAGCCGGCAAATTCCATATCGGATTCTTTGACGACCGGTTGGCGATGCCTGACCGTTATGGCTCCGACCACGAACACACCGTCGCCAACGGCATCCGCTGCGTGAAGATGGATCCGATCACCATTCTCACCGTCATGGGCATGGCGACCGAGCGCCTCGGCCTGGGTTCGACCTGTTCCACCACCTATTTCGAGCCATTCCACGTCGCCCGCGTGTTCCAGACACTCGACCTCATGACCAATGGCCGCGCCGCCTGGAATGTCGTGACCTCGATGAACGACGGCGAAGCGCTGAACATGGGACATGCTTCGCACGCAGACCACGACGGACGCTACGATCGCGCCGACGAGTTTCTCGAAGTGGTGTGCGGCCACTGGGATTCCTGGGACGACGACGCCATCGCGCTCAACAAGCAGACCGGCCTGTTCGCGCATCCGGATAAGGTGCGGCGGCTCGATCACCAGGGCGAATACTTCCGCTCGCGCGGTCCGTTCACCGTGCCGCGCTCGCCGCAAGGTCATCCGGTACTGATCCAGGCAGGTCAGAGCGGACGCGGCCGCCGTTTCTCCGCGCGCTGGGCCGAACTCGTATTCGTCGTCTATCACACGATCGAACAGGGCAAGGCCGACTACACCACGTTCAAGCAGCAGATCGCCGCCGTGGGACGCGACCCGGAGAAGGTCGCCGTCTGTCCCGGTGTCTATACAGTGGTTGCCGAGACGCGCGCCGAGGCCGAGGACAAGGTAGCGATGATCGATCAACTCCCGAAAGAGATCGACTGCCTGTCGTTGCTTTCGGAAGTGCTGAACGTCGATCTCTCGACCAAGCCGCTCGACGAACCGTGGAGCGAGGAAGAGATCAACACCTGGACCGGCGCGCAGGGCATCCGCGACCGCATCCTGCGCGTCAAGGGCATCCGCAATCCAACCACGCGCGATTTCATGGAGATCAGCCACCGCGGCACGTTCCGCGATCATCCACGTTTCGTCGGCAGTCCCAAGGACGTCGCCGACGGCATGGAGGAATGGTTCGCCAATCGCGCCTGCGACGGCTATGTGATCGCCGCCTCGCACGTGCCCGGCGGCTACGAGGAGTTCGTGCGCTACGTTGTCCCCGAACTGCAACGCCGCGGCCTCCTTCACAAGGACTATCGCGGCACCACATTGCGCGAGAACCTCGGTCTCGAGCGTCCACCCATCGGCGCGTGGCGCGAGGTTCACAACTGACGAGGGAGAGCAATCATGAAACTGATGTATTCACCCGGCGCCTGCTCCATCGGCATCCACGTATTGCTGGAAGAGATCGGCAAACCCTACGAGGCACAGATCGTCAACCTGCGCGAGGGCGGCCAGTTCAAGCCGGACTTCACCGCGGTCAATCCGAAATCGAAGGTGCCGACACTGGTGCGCGACGATGGCTCGGTGCTTACCGAGTATCCCGCAATCGCCTACTATCTCGCTCGCACCAATCCGGACAAGAAGCTGCTGCCGGACGACGTTGAGGGCCAGACGCGCGCGATGGAAGCCTTGGACTACTGCGTCAGCACGCTCCACATGCACGGCTTCTCCCGCCTGTTCCGCGCCTCCAACTACACGCCGAACGCGGCGGATGAGGAGAAGGTGAAAGAGCGCGGGAAGGAGATGGTCGAGAAAGGCTACGCCGTGATGGACACGGCGCTGGCCGGCAAGGACTACCTCGTCGGTTCCTACTCCATTGCCGACACCGCGCTGTTCTACACCGAGTTCTGGGGCGCCAAGCGCATGAACATGAAGCTGCCATCGAACTGCGATGCGCATCTCAATCGCATGCTCGCGCGCCCCGCGGTACAGCGCGTGATGCAACAGGAAGGCCTCAACTGACGTGATGGACGGGGCGTTCCAGCAGGTCGCGCTCGCGCAGGTACCCTTCTGGTTCCTGCGTCACGGCGAGACCGATTGGAACGCCCAAGGCATATCACAGGGCAATGTCGATATACCACTCAATCCCACCGGCATTGCGCAGGCACGTGCCGCCGCGCAGAAGCTGCGCAATCTCGGCATTGCCACCATCGTCTCCTCACCCTTGTCGCGCGCCCGCGTCACAGCGGAAATGGCGGGCGAGGCACTGGGATTGCCGGTCAGCATCGACCCCGACCTGCGCGAAGTTTCGTTTGGCGTGCAGGAAGGCAAGGCGATGAGCGGCTGGTTCGCCGACTGGATCAGCGGCGCCTTCACCCCGGAAGGCGCCGAGACCTTCGCAGCCCTGCGGCACCGCGCCGTGACCGCGGCCAACCGCGCCACTGCACAGCCACCCGCGGTTCTCGTCGTCGCGCACGGTGCGCTGTTCCGGGGCATTCGTTCAGCCATGAAAATCGAGCCGAACATGCGCACGCAGAACGCGATGCCGATATTCTGCCAGCCGCCTTCATCTGGCCAGGCAACGTGGACCCTGCAGCCGCTGGTATAGCAATGCAACGCCGATCTCTTCTGCTTTCGCTTGGCGGTCCGCTGGCAGCCCGAACCGCACGTGGTGCAATGCCGCTGAAAGTCGGTGCGGCTCTTCCGGACCCGCCGTTCGAGTTCATGGACGGCACGACCCCAGCCGGCTTCGATGTCGCGCTGATGCAGCATGTCGCTCAGAAGCTCGGGCGCGAGTGGCAACTGGTGCCCTACACCGGCAGTGACTTCAATGGGATCTTCGCCGGCCTCGCCGATGGCCGCTATGATTGCGTCGCATCGGGCACCACCATCACGACCGGTCGTGAAGCCATCGTCGATTTCTGCGAACCCTACGTGGTATCGGGCCAATCGTTGGTGGTCGATCCGCATCGCCATCCCAACGTGCACAGCATCGATGACCTCAAGGGTCTGGTCATCGGTGTTCAGCAAGGCAATACCAGTCAACCGGTGGCCGATCGTCTGGTCGCTGAGGGACGCGCCGCCCGCGTCCGGGTATATGCCTATGATCAGATCGAGCTCGCGTTGAACGATCTGTCAGCGGGTGGCTGCGACGTCTTCATGAAGCTTGCGCCCGTCACGGCATGGTTCGTCCGTACGCGCCCGGATCTGAAAGTTGTGCAGACCGGCATCACCCATGAGCGTCTCGGCGTCTCTGTGCGCAAAGGGAACAAGAGCCTGCGAGCGGCGATCAATCGCATCCAGGCCGAGATGCGCCGGGACGGCAGCATGGATAAATTGACCCGGCAATGGCTGGGTACTCAGGTCCCCAGGTAGAACTGCCGGATCAGCTCGTTGTCGTTCAGTTCCACCGCTGAATTACCGGTGAACTCGATCCGTCCGTGCACGATCACATACCCCCTGTCGGCAATCCGGATCGCCTGGGTGAAGTTCTGCTCCGCCATCAGCACCGTCAGCTGATAGCTCTCCTTCAGCTCCTTGATCTTGTCGATCGTCCGCGCCACCAGCAGTGGCGCCAGCCCAACCGATGGTTCGTCGATCAGCAGGATACGCGGCGCCGACATCAGCGCGCGGCCCAGCGCCAACATCTGCTGCTCGCCGCCGCTCATGCTGCCCGCCAGTTGCCGGCTGCGTTCCTTCAGTCGTGGGAATGCCTCGAAGCAGAAGTCCAGGTTGCGCCCGATCTCGCTGCGCGCCGCGCGCCGGAATGCACCAAGCAGCAGATTTTCGGTCACCGACAATCGCGGAAACAGCCGCCGCCCTTCCGGCACCAATGCGATGCCAAGTTCGACGACATCCTCGGTCGAACGCCCAATCAGCTCGTGTCGTGCACCGTCGATCTCGGCAATGATGCTGCCCGCCGCAGGGCGCACGATGCCCATCACGCACTTCAGCAGCGTGCTCTTGCCGTTGCCGTTGGTGCCGAGCAGCGCCACTGTCTCGCCGGCACCCAAGGACAGCGATACGTCGTGCAGCACGCGCACCGCACCGTACCCGGCATCGATGCCGACGATATTGAGACTACTCGCCAAGATACGCCCGCACGACATCGGGATCGCGCACCACCTCGGCCGGATCGCCATCGGCGATCTTGCGTCCCGCCACCAGCACAACCAGCCGCTGTGAGAACTGCATCACCGCCCGCATGATGTGCTCGATCAGGATCACCGTGACGCCTTGCTCATTCAGCCTGCCGAGCAATGCCAGGATGTCGTCCACCTCGGCATGCGACAATCCGGCCATGGCTTCATCCGCGATCAGCAGCCGTGGTTCCGCCGCCATCGCACGTGCCAATTCCAGCTTGCGCATTTCGATCTGCGTCAGGTCGCGCGGCAGCCGGTGCGCCTTGTCGGCCAGCCCGACCATACGCAGCAATTCGATACAGCGCTCGCCGAGATCGCCCCCGCCACTATGCCGGCCGGCATACAGCAAAGGCACACGCAGATTGTCAGCCAGCGACAGTGTGTTGAACGGCCGCGGCAGTTGGAAGCTGCGTGCCAATCCAAGCCGCGTCCGCTCGTGCGCCGGCAGGCCATTCAACGAGCGGCCGGCAAACATGACGCTGCCTGTTTCGTGGCGCAGCGTGCCGCACATGCAATTCACCAGTGTACTCTTGCCGGAGCCATTCGGTCCGATGAGCCCAACTCTTTCGCCCGTCCGCACCGCAAGTGCCACTGACTGCAGAGCGACAAAGCCGCCAAAGCGCTTGCCAAGGTCTGACACCTGCAGCAGTGGCGCCTCTTCCCCATCGGCAATCATCACCGCCCTCGCCTGCCGGAGCGCTGCAGCAATCCCAGCACCCCATTCGGCGCCACGATCACGAATCCCACCAGCATCAATCCGACAATCAGCAGATTGAGCGCCGAGGATATCGTCACCGTCGCAACCTGTTGCAGCGTCCCCAGCAGTACCGCACCGATCAATGGCCCGGCCCAACTCGACGTGCCGCCAACCAGCGGCATCGCCACGCCATTCACCGCATAGGCCAGGCTGAACCCCGACGCCGGATCGAGATATGTCACGTAATATGGCAGCGGTGCCCCCGCCATCCCCATGAACGCGCCCGACAAAGTCGTCGCGATCAGTTTCAATCGCAACGTTGGTACCCCTGATGCCTCGGCCGCCACCTCGTCGTCACGGATCGTGGCAAATCCATAGCCAAGCCGCGAACGCTCGATGGCGCGCGCCGTTGCCAAGACGATCACCACAAGTGCCAGCATCACCAGGAACAGATATTGGATGTAGTCGATCCCCAGCAGCGCCATCTTTGCCGGCCGCACGATATACGCGCCACGTGAGCCGCCGACGAAATCCCAATTGGTGATCAGCGTCTGCACCACGACAGCCAGCGCCAGAGTCGCGATCGAAAAGAATGCGCCGCGCAACCGTAAGGTCAGGTACCCCGTCCCCAATCCCACCACCCCCGACACGATCCCGCCAATCGGAACCATGATCGGCAACGGCAGAGACGTGAGCTTATGCAGCGCGACCGTGCTGTAGGCGCCCAGCGCAAAGAACGCCGCGGTGCCGAAATTCACATAGCCGGTATAGCCACCAAGAATGTTCCACGCCGTCGCCAGCACGATGTACTGCAGCACAACGTACCCGGCGAAGAACACGTAAGCATTGCCGATCGACCAGGCCGCACCGAACACCAGCACAGCGGCGATCAGCAGCAGCAGGATGAACTTCGCCATGGGGTCAGTGTCCCCCCGTGTCATTGCGAGGAGCACGGCGACGCGGCAATCCAGCTGTTTTTGAGCACTCACAACTCGGTCGCGAGGTGATCTGTAGGATTTTCACCGGCTACCGGCCAAATATGCCAGCGGGACGCACCGCCAGGGTCACCAGCAGAAAGCCGAATGCCACCGCCGGCGCCCACGACGGTCCGTAGAACGTCGCGGTCAGGTTCTCCACAATCCCCAGTGCCATCGCCGCGACCAGCGTGCCGCCAAAGCTTCCCATGCCTCCCAGCACGCAGATCGCGAACACGCGCCCGATATAGTCGCGTCCGATCGATGGCTCGACCGGCTGGATCACGATCAGTACCGCGCCCGCCAGCGAAGCCGTCGCGATCGACAGGCCAAACGCGATGCGTTTGATGCGAGTTGGGTTCGCCGCCATCAGCCGCAGCGCCAACTGGTCCTGCGCCACGGCCAATATCGCGCGCCCAAGGAACGTGCGCGACATGAACACCTGCAGTCCGCCAATCATCAGCAGCGCGACGATACACGGCACCAATAGCCGCAGCGGCAGATCGATGGCACCCAGGTGCAGGCTGGGGCCGATATACGGCGCTTCCACCAGCCGGTAATCAACGCCGAATACCAGCACCAGCGTGACTTCGGTGATGAACAGCAAGCCGAAAAAGAATGCCAGGCCACGCAGTGCTTCGTCACCGCGACGCTCGAAGGCGAGATAGTACACCTGGTACACCGCCGCGCCCAGCAGATAGAACGCCGGTAGTGCAATCACGCTCGCCAGTATCGGATCGATGCCCAAAGACGTGTTGGCGATATACGCGATATAAGAACCGAGAATGATGAACGCCGGATGCGCGATGTTGACGATGTCCAGCATGCCGAACGAGATCGACACGCCAACGGTCACAGCAGCATAGAAACCGCCAAGCAACACACCGGAAACGATGGCGTTGCCAAGCAGAGCCAAGGACATTTCCATTATGTCCCCACTCTGGCCGAACCACCGATTCTTGGCTAGGGCGCGATCACGCGCGCCGGACCGCCCCCAGGTCGATCACATTGCTCGCCCGCTCGCTGATCACCTTGGCGATCTGCGACACCAGTTCGTCCTGTAGATACGGCTTCGACAGCCTTGGCAGGTCGGGATCCTCGCCATTCGGCAATTCGGCGTAACCCGTCGCGAGAATGATCGGCAAACCTGGCCATTGCTGCCTGATCTGCCGAGCCAGTTCAGCCCCTGCCATGACCGGCATCGCGTGGTCGGTAACCACCACGTCGACCTTCAGGCCTTCCTGCAGGATATCGAGCGCGCGCGCACCCGAAAGCGCCTCAATCGCGACGTGACCGGCATCTTCCAGCATCGCGGCCGTGCTCGCCACCACCAGCGGGTCGTCATCCACCACCAGCACGCGATAGAACTGGCCGTTGCCGCCAGACGAAGCAGCGTTCCGCGGGACATCGACCGCCGCCGCCGCATCGGCAAGCGGCAGCCACAGTTCGACCATTGTGCCTTCGGTCAGCCGGCTGGTCATACGCATCAGCCCACCCGATTGAGCTGCCACGCCATGCACCATCGACAAGCCCAGTCCCGTGCCCTTCCCCGCGCCTTTGGTGGTGAAGAACGGCTCCGCCGCGCGTTTCAACGTGGCCTCATCCATCCCACCGCCTGTGTCCGACACGGACAGACAGACGAAAGCGCCCGCCGGAAGATCATGAGGAAGATCCTCATAGCTCGTCACACTCCGCCCGCCGAATACCAATCGTCCACCATGCGGCATCGCATCGCGCGCGTTCAGCGCGAGATTGAGCAGCGCGAGTTCAAGCTGATTCGGATCCACGCGTATCAGCGGCAGACTCTGGACGATAGGCCATGACGATTTGAATGCTTGGACCGAGCGTCCGCCGCAGCATCTCCTCCATGCCCTGCACCAGCTTCGGCACATCCACCGTCTCGGGACGCAACGACTGCCGCCGCGCGAATGCCAGCATTCGCTTGGTCAGCGTCGCTCCCCGGTCTGCCCCTTGCATCGCGCCATCGACCAGGCGCAGCAGCCGGGGATCATCCGGCAAACGCTTCCGCAGCAGTTGCAGATTGCCCAGGATCACCATCAGCAGGTTATTGAAGTCGTGCGCGACGCCGCCGGTCAGCTGGCCGATGCTCTCCAGCTTCTGCATCTCGTGCACCTGCGCCAGCGCCGCCTCGCGCTCGCGCGTGCGTTCCTCCACGCGCTGTTCCAGTTCGGCGTTCGTCTGCGCCAGTTCGGCTGTGCGCTCGTCGACACGCCTCTCCAACTCCGCGTTGAGCTGCTCAAGCTGCCGCGTCTTGCGATACAGATCGGCGAACACCCTCACCTTGGCGCGCAGCAGCTCCGGCACCACCGGCACCGGCACATAATCCACCGCTCCCGCCTCGTAGCCGCGCAGCAGATCCAGATCGCTCATCTGCACCGCCGAAACAAAGATGATCGCGGTGCGCCGATAACGTGGGTGTTCACGAATCATCGCCGCCAGCTCGAAACCGTTCAGGTCCGGCATGACAACATCAATCAACACCAGCGCGATTTCATGCCGCAGCAGATGCTGCAACGCCTCGTTGGCTGAATTCGCCTTGATCAGACGCTCCCCCAAACCGGAGAGTATCACCTCGTAGCTCATCAGCTTCGCCGGCTGGTCATCGACCAACAGGATATTGACTGGTTCCAGGTTCGTACTCACGGCTGTCTCCGCGCTCACCGGTGCAGCCAGATACGCAACGCAGACAACAGCTGCTCGGTGTTGACCGGCTTGGCCAGGTAATCCGATGCGCCCGCCTCCAGGCACTTCTCCCGGTCACCCTTCATCGCCTTCGCAGTCAACGCGATGATCGGCAGCCGGCGGAACGACGCATTCGTCCGTATCACCTCCATCGTCTGATAGCCGTCCATCTCCGGCATCATGATGTCCATCAGCACGATCGCCACGCCCGGTGTCGATTGCAGCGTATCGATCGCCTCACTGCCGGTCGTCGCGGTGAGCACCTGCATGCCGCGCCGCTCCAGCACCGAACTCAGCGCGAAGATGTTGCGCGCATCATCGTCCACCAGCAGCACCTTCTGCCCCACCAGGCTTTCGTCCGAGCTGTGCAGCTTCTCCAGCATCACCTGCTTCTCTTTCGGCAGGTCGGACACCACCCGATGCAGGAACAGCGCCGTCTCGTCCAACAGACGCTCCGGCAATTCGACACCCTTCACCACAACGCTGCGCGCCATCGTGTGAAGCCGTGCATCCTCTTCTGGCGACAATTCCCGGCCCGTAAATACGACCACCGGAACGTTCGCCAAATCGTCATCGTCTCGAATCCGTTCCAGCACCTCGAACCCCGACATGTCAGGCAGCCGCAGATCAAGCACCACACAATCCGCCGGCATCTCGCGCAACGTGTCGATCGCCTCGCGCCCGGTTTCCACAGTGACGATATCGATGTCGTCATGTCCCAACAGCTCCGTGATCGACAACCGCTCGGCCGCATTGTCCTCAACAACCAGCAGCTTCTTGCGGCGAGGCTTCACATAGTCGGTGATCTTGCCCAGCGCCTCCTGCAATCCTTCCGTCGTCGTGGGCTTGGTCATGAACGAGAACGCACCACGCGCCAATCCGTGCTGGCGGTCCTCATCCAGCGTCACGATCTGCACCGGTATGTGCCGCGTCGTCGGGTTTTGCTTGAGCTGACTCAGCACGGTCCAACCCAGCATGTCGGGCAGGAACACATCCAGCGATACCGCCGTTGGCTGATAGTCGCGCGCCAGTGTCAGCGCATCACCGCCTCGCATCGCCACGCAGTACCTTTCAACCCATGATCGTGCGCCAGATCCACCAGCACGCGCGCATAGTGCGGATCATCCTCAACGATCAGCAGCACCGTATCGCCTTCCCCGATGTTGAGCCGATCGTCGGCCATAGCCTCAAGCGGACGATCCGTCAGACGAACGGGGGTCGAAAGCTGCGGTATGGTCAGCGGCGCGTCGCTGGTCGTAGCCCCCCTTACGCCAGTCGCCGGTCCAATATACGCCAGCGGCAAATACAGGGTGAAAGTACTGCCGACGCCCGGCTTCGAGCGCAATTGGATTTCGCCGCCCAGCAGATTGGAAAGCTCGCGGCTGATCGCCAACCCAAGGCCGGTACCGCCATACTTGCGGCTGGTGGACGCGTCCGCCTGCTGGAACGCTTCGAAGATGATGCGCTGCTTCTCCGGCTGAATGCCGATACCCGTATCGCTCACCCCGAACGCCACCACCGTGGGCGCCTGATCCAGGATCGGATGCCCCGGCGTCCATCCACCGGTCACCGCGTTTATGCTCAACTGTACCCCGCCATGCTCGGTGAACTTGAACGCGTTGGACAACAGATTCTTCAGCACCTGCTGCAGGCGCTTGTTGTCGGTGGTGATACCGCGCAGCACCGGATCGACGCTCAAGTTGAATGTCAGGCCGCGGCTTTCCGCCTCGTGACGGAACGGCCGCGTCACTGTCTCCCGCAGGTTGAGCAGCAGGATTTCTTCCGCATCCACCGACATCGTCCCTGATTCGATCTTCGACAGATCGAGGATGTCGCTGATCAGGTTCAGCAGATCGGTTCCAGCGCCGTGGATGGTGCGAGCGAATTCCACCTGGCGCGGCGTCAGGTTGCCATCCGGATTGTCGCCCAGCTGCTGCCCCAGGATCAGGATCGAGTTCAGCGGTGTCCGCAATTCGTGCGACATGTTCGCCAGGAACTCAGACTTGTACTTCGAGGTCAGCGCCAGCTCCGCCGCCTGTTCTTCCAGCGCGCGGCGTGCCTGCTCGATCTCCTGGTTCTTCCGCTCCACCTCCACATTCTGCTCGGCGAGTTCGCCCGCCTTCTGCTCCAGCTGCTCGTTGGTCTGTTGCAGCTCCAGCTGCCGGGTTTGCAATTCCGTCGCCAGCTGCTGCGATTGCTGCAACAGCCCTTCCGTCTGCATCGTCGCCTCGATCGAGTTCAGCACGATGCCGATACCAGCGGTCAGCTGCTCAAGGAAAGAGATCTGCAGGTCGGTGAACGAACCAACCGACCCGAGTTCGATCACTGCCTTCACCTGCCCTTCGTACAGCACAGGCAATACGACCACATTGTTCGGTGTTGCCCGGAACAGCCCCGAGCGTATCGGCACCGCATCCACCGGCAGGCTGGTGATCAGCAAACGCCTGCCGTCGATGGCGCACTGACCGATCAACCCCTGACCCATATGCAGGCTATCGGGATGTCCCATCGCGCTGTCATCGGCATACGCCGCAAGCAGCTTGAGCATCGGTGCGGCATCCTGGTTGTCCTGATCGACGCGATAGATCACGCCGTTCTGCGCCTCAACCAACGGTGCCAGCTCCGACAGCAGCATCCGCCCAACGGTTGCCAGGTCGCGCTGGCCCTGCAGCCGGTTGGTGAATCGGGCCAGGTTCGTCTTCAGCCAATCCTGCTCGGTGTTGCGGTCCGTGGTGAGCCGCAGGTTGTCGATCATCGTGTTGAGGTTGTCCTTCAGCTCGGCCACTTCGCCGAGCGCCTCTACCTGGATCGATCGCGTCAGGTCGCCTTTGGTCACGGCAGTCGCCACCTCGGCGATGGCGCGCACCTGTGTCGTCAGGTTCGCCGCCAGCAGGTTCACGTTGCCGGTGAGATCCTTCCACGTGCCGGTGGCACCCGGCACATTGGCCTGGCCGCCCAACCGCCCCTCCACGCCGACCTCGCGTGCCACCGTGGTGACTTCATCGGCGAACGTCGCCAGCGTGTTGGTCATGTTGTTGATGGTTTCGGCAAGCGCCGCCACTTCGCCCTTCGATGCCATCGTCAGGTTCTGCTTCAGATCGCCGTTGGCGACCGCGGTCACCACCTTGACGATACCGCGCACCTGCTCGGTGAGGTTGGCCGCCATCACGTTCACCGTGTCGGTCAGGTCCTTCCACGTTCCGGCAACGCCAGGCACCTGTGCCTGCCCGCCAAGCTTGCCGTCGGTACCTACTTCGCGCGCCACGCGCGTCACTTCCGAGGCAAAACCGTTGAGCTGATCCACCATCGTGTTGATGGTGTTCTTCAGTTCCAGGATTTCGCCTTTCACATCCACCGTGATTTTGCGCGACAGGTCGCCGCGCGCCACCGCCGTGGTCACTTCGGCGATGTTGCGCACCTGCGTCGTCAGGTTCGCCGCGAGCAGGTTCACGTTGTCGGTCAGGTCTTTCCACGTGCCGCCGACACCCGGCACCACCGCCTGCCCGCCCAGCCGTCCTTCCGTACCCACTTCGCGCGCCACGCGCGTCACTTCCGCCGCGAACGATCGCAGCTGATCCACCATAGTGTTGAGCGTTTCCTTCAGCAGCAGGATTTCGCCGCGCACATCGACGGTGATCTTCTTCGACAGGTCGCCGCTGGCGATCGCAGTCGCCACTTCGGCGATGTTGCGCACCTGGCCCGTCAGGTTCGACGCCATGAAGTTGACGTTGTCGGTCAGATCCTTCCACGTGCCCGCCACACCAGGCACCGCCGCCTGTCCGCCCAGCTTGCCTTCGGTGCCCACTTCGCGCGCCACGCGCGTCACTTCCGAAGCGAACGAGTTCAGCTGGTCCACCATCGTGTTGATGGTGTTCTTCAGTTCCAGGATTTCACCCTTCACATCGACGGTGATCTTGCGGCCCAGATCGCCGCGCGCCACCGCTGTCGTCACCTCGGCGATATTGCGCACCTGCGATGTCAGGTTGCCCGCCATCGAGTTCACGCTGTCGGTCAGATCCTTCCAGGTCCCCGCCACGCCCGGCACGTTCGCCTGCCCGCCAAGCTTGCCCTCGCTGCCGACTTCGCGCGCCACGCGCGTCACCTCGCCGGCAAACCGATTGAGCTGATCCACCATCGTGTTCAGCGTTTCCTTGAGCTGCAGGATCTCGCCGCGCACATCGACGGTGATCTTGCGCGACAGATCGCCATTGGCGATCGCGGTTGCCACTTCGGCGATATTGCGCACCTGACCCGTCAGGTTGGACGCCATCGAGTTCACGTTGTCGGTCAGGTCCTTCCACGTACCAGCAACCCCCGGCACGTTCGCCTGCCCGCCAAGCCGCCCTTCCGTTCCTACTTCGCGCGCCACGCGGGTCACTTCACCGGCGAACGCCGTTGAGCTGATCGACCATCGTGTTGATGGTCTCCTTCAACTGCAGGATTTCGCCCGATACGTTCACCGTGATCTTCTTCGACAGGTCGCCCTGCGCCACCGCGGTTGCCACTTCGGCGATGTTGCGCACCTGGCCCGTCAGGTTGGATGCCATCGAGTTCACGCTGTCGGTCAGATCGCTGCCACGTTCCGCCAACCCCCGACACCTGCGCCTGTCCGCCCAGCCGTCCTTCGGTGCCGACCTCGCGCGCCACGCGCGTCACCTCGCCGGCGAAGCGATTGAGCTGATCGACCATCGTGTTGATGGTCTCCTTCAACTGCAGGATCTCGCCCGACACGTTCACCGTGATCTTCTTCGACAGATCGCCATTGGCGATCGCGGTGGAAACTTCGGCGATGTTGCGCACCTGACCCGTCAGGTTCGACGCCATCGAGTTCACCGACTCAGTCAGGTCCTTCCACGTGCCGGCGACACCCAGCACGTTCGCCTGTCCACCCAGCCGTCCTTCCGTTCCCACTTCGCGCGCCACGCGCGTCACTTCGCCGGCGAATGCGTTGAGCTGATCGACCATCGTGTTGATGGTCTCCTTCAACTGCAGGATCTCGCCCGACACAGTTCACTGTGATCTTCTTCGACAGATCGCCGCCGGCGATCGCGGTCGCCACCTCGGCGATGTTGCGCACCTGACCGGTCAGGTTCTCCGCCATCGAGTTGACGTTGTCGGTCAGGTCCTTCCACGTGCCGCCGACGCCCGGCACCATCGCCTGCCCGCCCAGCTTGCCATCGGTGCCCACTTCGCGCGCCACACGCGTCACCTCGGACGCAAACGCGTTGAGCTGGTCCACCATCGTGTTGATGGTCTCCTTCAGCTCCAGGATTTCGCCACGCACGTCCACCGTGATCTTGCGCGACAGGTCGCCGCGCGCCACCGCCGTCGTCACTTGCGCGATGTTGCGCACCTGGTCGGTCAGGTTGCCGCACATCGCGTTCACGCTGTCTGTCAGGTCCTTCCACGTTCCCGCGACGCCAGGAACCACCGCCTGTCCGCCCAGCCGTCCCTCGGTCCCAACCTCGCGCGCCACGCGCGTTACTTCCGAGGCAAACGACCGCAGCTGATCCACCATCGTGTTGATGGCTTCCTTGAGTTGCAGGATTTCGCCCCGCACATCCACCGTGATCTTTTTTGACAAATCGCCATTCGCCACCGCGATCGTCACGTCGGCGATGTTGCGTACCTGCGCCGTCAGATTGGACGCCATCGAGTTCACGCTCTCGGTCAGGTCCTTCCAGACCCCGGTCACTTCGCGCACCTGTGCCTGGCCGCCCAGCTTGCCGTCGGTTCCAACCTCGCGCGCCACGCGAGTCACTTCCGACGTGAACACCGAGAGCTGCTTGATCATCGTGTTGACGATGGTCGCCAGCCGCAGGAATTCGCCCTGCAAGGGCCTGCCATCGACATCGAGCCGTACTGTCTGCAACAGGTCGCCCTGCGCCACCGCGGTGATCGCATGCGTCACTGCCGTCGTCGGCCACAGCAGGTCATCGATCAGGTCATTGACCGACGACTCCATCGCCGACCACGAACCGCTCTGCAGTCCGAACTTGACGCGCGTGCGTGTCTTGCCTTCCCGTCCAACCACCTGTCCGACATGCGCCAGTTCCGATGCCATCCGCTCGTTCCCCGCAACGATTTCGTTGAACGTGTCAGCGATCTTACCTTCCAGCCCCGTCTGATCGCTTGGCAACCGCACCGAAAAGTCGCCAATCCGCATCGCCTGCAAGGCGTGCAGCAACTGGTGCAGCCCGAACCCGTGGCCATTCAGTTGACCATTCCCACCGGCCGCCTCGCCGTTCGCTGGCGCTTCCGCGGTAACGGCGCTCTTGTTCGGATCGATCGCGGGCCGGAGATCGGTGGGGTCGTTCAAGTCCATTGGATGCTCCTGCCGGCCATTGCTTTGCGGGCACACGGCCCCGGCGCGGAATTCCGTTCCGGGGCTGGCTCGTTTTCGATGCTCTATTTGCCATAGCTCCGAGCCGTCTACCCGCCCAGAGTTTGCCGAGGGTTGCGGCGCGCCCGCGATCACGGAAATGTGGAAGCCATGCAATCGTTGCTGATCCCGGCACCGCCATCTTGGAGAATCCCTAGTTCCCACCTGCAATATTATGAAGTCCAGGCACGCGCCATTCTGCATCGGGAATGCGCGATCGGAGCTGTACGATGACTGTCGTCTCGCTTCAATTCACCGTTTATTGACTACGCCCCTGGGGAACGAGCCCATTGCCACACCGAAATCGGATGATTGACGTCTTGACACCGCGAATTCCGACCTAAGCTGCGTGACGGAAGGCTTCATAACGAATAAGTGATGGGGGAACGCAATGACCCGAAAAGGGCTGGCGTCCGCTTTGTGCAGGATTGCCATCGCGGTATCGCTGCTGATCGTTTCGAATCTCGCCCATGCCAACGACGCCAATAAGACGCTGAAGATCGGTGTCGTCTATGACCTGACCGGCCCGTTCGCCGGCGGCGGTTCGGAACTGCACTATCTCGGCGCCAAGACGATGATCGACTGGTTCATCAGCAAGGGACCGATTGACGGCTACAAGATCGAGGCAATCTATGCCGACGCCCAAAGCAAGCCGGACGTCGCCATCAACGAAGCGGTCCGCCTGATCGAGCAGGAAAAAGTGGACATGCTGCTGGGCTTCTTCTCCTCGGCCGAATGTGTGCCCGCCGCGGCGCGTATCGAGGAGTTCAAGAAGTTCATGTGGATCACCACCTGCATCGCCTCGCCGGTGCTGCGCGATCGCCATCTCAAATACGTCTTCCGCCCGCAGCCCTATGGCACGCAGTGGGGACTTGCCTCCACTGAGATGCTCGCCGCCTACACGAAATCGCAACTCGGCAAAGACCCGAAAGACTTGCGCGTCGCCATCATCCACGAAGACGGGCCCTACGGCACCGACGTCGCCAAGGGCAACGCCGAAGGCGCCGCCAAGGCCGGCATCCAGGTCGTGCTCAACGAAGGCTATTCGGTCACCGCGCCTGATCTTTCGTCGCTGGTGACCAAGCTGAAGCGCGCACGCCCCGACGTGATCCTGCACACTGGCTACAACCCGGACATCAGCCTGTTCCTGCGCCAGGCCCGCGAAGGCGGCCTTCACTTCAGCGCGTTGATCGGCCATGGCGCCGGCTACACCGACTACACCGGCATCAAGCAGGCCGTTGGTAACGATGCCAACTACTTCTTCGACGTCGATCCGATCTCGATCTGGGACACCAACCCGAAGTCGCTGAAGCCGGAACTGCCGCCGGTGATCCAGATGGTCGGTGAGGCGTACATGAAGGCCAAGCCGGGCACCATCATCAAGTCGCCGCATCTCGGCATGGCCGCGTCGAACACTTATCTGTTCCTGTCCGATGTGCTGCCGCGTGCCATCAAGAAGTATGGTGGTGTCAATGCCGAAGCATTGCGCCAGGCCGCGATGGATACCGATCTGGGCGAAGGTGGCACGATGCTCGGCTTCGGCGTGCAGTTCGAGGGTCCGGACAAGGACATGGCAGGGCAGAACGATCGCGCCTTCCCTGTGGTGATCCAGTACATCGACGACAAAAGCTACGTGGTCTGGCCGAAGTCGCAGCAACAGCGCGAACCGGTGCTCAAGCTGCCGCCAGGTTCGCCCTACGCGACACAGTGACGTCGTGCTGAAAGCGCGCGGTTAGCCAGGTGCTGGAAGTCGCCGGACTGACCAAGCGCTTCGGCGGCTTCACCGCCGTCGGCAATGTGTCGTTCAAGGTCGAGCGCAGCGAGATCCTCGGTCTGATCGGCCCGAACGGCTCGGGCAAGAGCACGATCTTCAACATGCTGTCGGGCACCTTCGCCCCAACGGTCGGCTCGATCCTGTTCCAGGGCCGCGAGATTGCCGGCATGCCGCCGCACCGCATCATCCATCGCGGCATCGGCCGCACCTTTCAGATCCCGCGGCCGTTCCGCCGATTGTCGATCTTTGAAAATGTCGTGCTTGCCGGTTTCTACGGCAGCAACGGCACCACGAAGTCCAGCGCGTTCGCCGCGGCCGAGCGTGCGCTGTCCCTCGTCGGGCTGACCACCGACCGCGCCGCACCTGTCAGCGGTCTCGGCGCCGCCGGCCTGAAAAAGCTCGAGCTTGCCAAGGCACTTGCGACCGAGCCCAAGCTACTGCTCGCCGACGAAAGTCTCGGCGGTCTCGATGAAACCGAAATGCACCAGGCCGCCGACATGCTGCGCAACATCCGCAGCGAGCTCGGCATCACCATCATCTGGGTCGAGCACATCATGGGCGTGCTGATGCGGGTGGTCGATCGCGTCATGGTGTTGGACCACGGCGAGAAAATCGCCGAAGGCCAGCCGCACGAAGTCGCCGCAGATCCGCGCGTGATCGAAGTCTATCTCGGCACCGATGCCGCCGAAACCCAAGCCTACGCGACGGCCCGCGCATGACCGCCATGTCAGCACGAAACGCACGAGCCGTGTCATTGCGAGGAGCGCAGCGACGAAGCAATCCAGGTCACGTTCGCGCATGCTGACCCTTACCAACATCAACGCCGGCTACGGCAGCTTCCAGGCATTGTTCGACATATCGCTCGAAGTGAACGCCGGTGAAGCTGTCGCTGTCATCGGTCCCAACGGCGCCGGCAAGACCACACTGATGCGCGTCATCTCCGGCCTGATCCGCCCGCTGCGCGGCTCCATGCGGATGGAAGGCACCGACCTCGCCGCAACGCCGTCGCATCGCATCGTCGAACTCGGCATCGCGCACGTGCCGGAGAACCGCCGCCTGTTCCCGCGCATGACGGTGGAAGACAACCTGCGCATCGGCGGCTTCATCCCGGCGGCGCGGCCAAAGTTCCGCGACCGCCTCGACTTCGTCTACGCGCTCTTCCCGCGTCTGTCCGAGCGCCGCCGCCAGCTTGCCGGCACCATGTCAGGCGGCGAGCAGCAGATGTGCGCCATCGGCCGCGCATTGATGTCCGACCCGCGCCTGCTGTTGCTCGACGAACCGTCCGCCGGGCTCGCACCTGTCATCGTGCAGCAGGTGTTCGGCCTGGTGGAGCGCATCCGCTCCAGCGGCCTCACCGTGCTCATCGTCGAGCAGAACGTCCGTCAGGTGCTCCGCGTGGTGGACCGGGCGTACCTCTTGGAAGCCGGCACACTGCGCGCCTCCGGCTCCGCCGGCGACCTGCTGCAAAGCGCCACGATCCGCGAAGCCTATCTGGGAGTGTGAAGTCGTGTCCGACATCTTCGACATCTATCTCCTGGAAGCGCTGATCAACGGTGTGTTGTTCGGCGGCGTCCTCGCGCTGCTCGCCCTCGGCCTCAATCTGATCTTCGGCGTGATCGACGTCGTCTGGATCTGCTATGCCGAACTGATCATGCTCGGCATGTACGGCATGTTCTTCCTGTTCACCGTCTATCACGTGCCTTACCTGGTCGCCGCGCTGATCTGCATCGCCGGCGTTGGCGCGCTCGGTGTGCTGCTGCACGTGCTGGTGATCGCGCCTCTGCTTGGTGCTGCGCCGATCAACCAGCTGCTCGCCACCGGCGGCGTGCTGTTCTTCCTGCAAAGCGCCGCCACCGTGATGTTCGGCATCGATTTCCGTCATCTCGGCGTGCGCCTGCCGGTGCTGGCGGTATCCGACATGTACATCAGCTATGCCCGGCTCCTTGCCTTCGGCACCGCGCTCGCCGGTATGGTCGTGTTGTACTTGTTCCTCGCCCGCACCTATACCGGCACCGCGATCCGCGCCATCGCCCAGGACCGCCAGATCATGCCGCTGATGGGCGTCAATTCACGCCGTATCTACATCATCACCTCGGCCATCGGCGGTGCGCTTGCCGGGCTCGCGGCCACACTGCTCGTGCTGCAATACGACGTGCATCCATTCCTCGGGCTCACGTTCGGCCCCACCACCTTCATGATCTGTGTCCTTGGAGGCCTCGGCAACATGATCGGCGGCTTCGTCGCCTCCTTTGTGTTCGCCGAGATCATCTCCGTCAGCGGCCTCTATCTCGACCTGGAATGGGGCTACGTCTTCGCCTTCGCGTTCTTCATCGCGATGATGTTCCTCAGGCCGCAGGGCCTGATGGCGCGCAGGTCGTGACACGCTACTGGCCACTGCTGGCGGGCGCCGCGCTCATCGCCTTGCCGTTCGTGTACCACGAGCCATATCCGCTCCACATCCTGGTCATCGTGCTGATCTGGTCGTTCATGTACACGTCGTGGTCGGTGATGGGCCGCTTCGGCCTGGTGTCGCTCGGCCATGGCGGCTTCATGGGTATCGGCGCCTACGTGACCGCGCTGTTGTGGAACAACCTGGGCCTGACACCGTGGCTAGGCATTCCAGTCGCCATGGCCGCGGTGATGATCACCGCTCTGGTGATCGCGTGGCCCTGTTTCCGCTTTCGCATTGTCGGTCACTACTTCGCACTGGTGACGCTGGCACTCAGCGCCATCGTGCTTCAGGTCATCACCGCCACCCGCGACATCACCGGCGGCTCGCTCGGCTATACGCCGAAGCGTTACAATGGCGGCAGTTCGATCTACGCGCTGCAGTTCACCGACAAGACCACATGGTATCTGATCGCTCTCGGCATCTGGGCGATAGGACTCTTCGTCCGCTACCGCGTCGATCGCAGCATGCTGCGCTACGCGCTTGAGGCGATCGCCGAGGATGAGGATGCCGCCGCCGCCGCCGGTGTCTATGTGACCTGGGAAAAACTGAAGATCACCCTGATCAGTGCCGCGATGACCGGCTTCGCCGGCGCGCTGTATTGCCAATACCAGATGTTCATCTCGCCCGACACGGTCAGCGGCATATCCGTATCGCTGCAGATGGTGTTCGCCGCTGTCGTTGGCGGGATCTACGTGCTGCTCGGACCGACCATTGGCGCGTTCATCACCATCCTGCTCGCTGAATCGCTGCGCATCTTCTTCGGCACCGGCGCTGTCGGCTGGGACAACATCATCTACGGCACCTTGCTGGTGGTGTTCATCATCTTCCTGCCGCAAGGGCTGGCCGGTTCGTTGCAAGCCAAGTTCGCCCGCGCATAGCGGACAAACGGACCAACCCCGAAATGCGACGCCGCCAGCAGTGCGGCCCGCTTGACGCTCGGTGCCTCGCGCAGCGAATGTCGCAGCCAAGCGCGGCCTGCGCGGATTTTTCCATGTCTGATCAGTTCGCGCCCCACGACCCAGGCATTTTCCGCTCGCGTGCGCCGGCGGATCGCCGCCAACGCCTCCGCATCGAACCGCGCAAGCAGCGCCGGATTGCCGAAGATCGCCTGCATGCAAGGCCGGAAAGACGCAGGGTCAGCCGCCAGCCGCCGATACGCACCGCCGTCATGCTGCCGCACAAACAGCAACGGTGCACCGCCCGCCGCCGCGAACGGTCCTTGCAGCGCCAGCCGGATCCAGAACTCCCAATCCTCGCCATAGGCGATATCGGTGCGGAACCCCGCGCCGATCGCCTCAGCGCGGATCAACACGTGACCGCCGTTGGCAAACAGGTTGCGCACCAGCAGCCGCTTCAGCAGATCGCCTGCCACCGATTGCCGCACTCGCCGCGTCCCGACGATCGTATAGGCACCCACGGCGGCTACCGCGCCCGGCGTGTTCTCAAGCGCGGACGCCAACCGCGACAGCGCATCAGGCGCCAATGTGTCGTCGGCATCCAGGAACAGCACCGACGCAACATCCGCACAATGAGCCGCACCGCAATTCCGCGCCGCCGAGACCCCCGCATTCGCCTGCCGGATCAGCAGAATGCGTGGATCGGCAAATCCCGCGGCGATGTCACCCGTGTCATCCGTCGAACCATCATCGGCCACGACAAGCCGCCAGTCGGCATGCGTCTGCGCCAGCACCGACGCAATCGCATCGCTGATCCACGCGGCCGCATTGAACGCTGGCAAAACAACACCGATCCGCACGCCGTCAGGATGCGCATCGGGTGTTAACGCCCGGTTATGCGACTTCCGTCGCGCGCAGTGCCATTAGCGCCGGTCACCACTCCTGCAGAGCCAGTTCGGTCTCCGGCAATTCCGCGACCTCCCACGCCTCCCTGCCACCGCGGTACCAGTAGACCTGCGTGTAGCCGAGCGCAGCGAGGCGCAGGGCAAGATTACGTCCATCGAATTGTTCGGAGTTCCAGCCGACGGCGACGACAGGCCTCGTCAGATCGCCTCCGGTCAACTCGGCCATCTTGCGGCGCAGTCGGTCCTGCGCCTCGCCGGCCAGGCTGCCGCCCAAGCCGGAGAACTTGAGTCCGATCGCACCAGGCATCGAGCGGCCCCAGGAATTCGAGACTGTGTCGATGACCACCGGCCGCGCCTCGGCCAGGAATTGGACCAACTCTCCGGTGCGGATCAGTCTCGCGCCCGGCGCGCCGGTCGGGGTATACCCCGCCACCTCTTCGCGCAGCGATGCGTCCATCGCAACACCGAAGTCTGCATCCTCATCGGCGTGGTCGCGCAGGCCAGCAAGCCGCAAACCAGCCTGATAGTCCTTGATCTGCTGCGCGTACGTCGCGCTCGAGAGATCTTCCGGGTAGTGGCTGCGCACCGTGTCATGCGGCCAGAGCCGCATCGAAGCCGATAGCCAGCGCTTCGCCTCGTCGATTTGACCGGTTCGCGCGTAAGCCACGGCCAACATGCGATAGGTCCAATTCAGGCCGCTAAGACCCGGATGCATCGCAAGCGACCGTTGCAGGTAATCGATCGCGTCCTGGTCCCTGCCCAGCATCAGTGAGGCCGAGCCCAGGTGGCGATAGCGGCTGGATTTCCACGGGCTGCGCGGGTTGAGCTGGTCCACTTGCGCCTGTATCGCTAGCTCCTCCTCCGCATGCCCGGTTCTCGTCTTGCAGACGGCAAGCTCGTTATACAGTCCGGTCTGAATCCGCGTTCGGTTCGGATCGTTCCTGATTGCCTGCTCGGCGGCTTCGATAACCTCCGCACACCGGCCTACCGTGCGCAGCCAGTAGGCCATGACATTGAGGACTGCGAGCGAGTCAGGTGCCAGCTCGCGTGCTTTCGTCAACAATCGCTCCGCCCGCCGCAGGTTATCGTAATTGCCCCAGCCGCCCGTCGGAGCCCCGTCGATCAGGAAATACGCGATCGTTCTCATGGCGGGAACCGATAGCGGATCCAAAGCAAGCGCGCGCTCGGTACAGCGCCAGGGTATCGCTATCTCTTTGTGCGGTTTGCGGCAGATGCTGCATCGCGCGGGCCTGCAGAATGAGATCGAAGGCATCAGGATTGGCCGGCCGCTCCCGCTGGCTGCGGGCCGCCTCAATGTCGACCATGCTGTCGCCGACACTGTCACTTAACCGCGCAACAACCCGCTGCTGCCCGGCCGCCGGCTGACTGATCTCTTCATCGAACCGGTCCGACCACAAATGCGCGCCGGTCTCAGCGGAAACCAGCTGAACATTGATCCGCAGAAGCTCGCCGATCTTGCGGACGCTGCCCTCCAGCACGTAGCGCACACCAAGTTCGCGGCCGATGAGCCGAACGTCGGTGGGCTTGTCCTTGTAGGTATAGGCGGATTGCCGCGCGATCACCGAGGCGCCGCCGATTCGCGACAGTTCGGTGGTCAAATCGTCGGTGATCGCATCCGCCAGACGATCGTCCGTCGGATCATCGTCAACGTCCTGGAACGGCAGCACAACGACCGACAGGCGCGGCGCCGCCTTGCCTGCGCCGATCCACCCGCCCGTCCAGGCCATGGCCAGCAGCACACCCGACAGCGCGGCAAAAGCCAACGCAATGCGATAACGCCAAGCTGGTTGCCGCACTGGTGGCGGAGCCTCCCCCGCGAAACGCGGTGCCGGTTCCGGCAAGGACACCTGCGGTAGCTCGTCCTGCTCCTTCCTCGTTACCGGCGCGACGAAGCGATAGCCGCGCCCGGCCTCTGTCTGGATACAGCTCCGCTCTATCCGACCATGGTCCAGGACGCGCCGGAGCGTCGAGATCTGCACCGTCAGGTTCTTCTCTTCAACGACAACGCCAGGCCAGACCGCCCGCATGATGGCCTGCTTCGACACCAGTTCACCGGGGTGAGCGAGCAGCACGCCAAGCACGTCGAGTGCGCGCGCACCAATTGGCACCGGCGTGAGTTCGCCAATCAGGTCACGGCGGAACAGCCCGCCACTGCGCCGGTTCAGGCTGAAGCCTTCGAACTCGAACAGGTCATGCGTGACGGGCGCGTCCAAGCTGTCCTCCTCGCGTCGTCATCGACAAAGAGGCGTAATGGCAGGCTATCACCACCCGGTCGCGGAAGTCATCAAACCTCGCAGGCCGCTCAAGGCCATTGAAAAGCCCGGCTTTTACTTTTTGAGAGCAACATTTCGCAGCGCTTTACCACGTCGGCATAGCCTCCCCGATACCGCCCCGCGCACCCTGACTCCCCTATCGAAGAGGGAGGCTAGAGGACCAATGCGCACGCAACACACCTGGCTCGCAACGCTGATGACCGCCGCCGCACTTACCGGCGCCGCGCCCTCGCTGGCCAATGCGATGCCGTTCAGCTGGGACCCGGCCGGTGCATCAACCCCGCTCGCGGGCCCGGGGAGCGCGTTCATCGCCGATACGATCTCGCTGACGAATTCCCTGCGCGATGTCGGCCAGCCTGACGGCAGCGGCGCTGCTCACTACTTCTCCGTGGTCACCGGCTTCAGTCTGCATGGCAGTCCCGTGTCGCCTGCGGGATTCGGAACTCAGTACGGGCTCTATTTCGACATCACCGATACCCACACGTCCGGCCCGCCGCCATCGATACTCAATTTCACATCCACCAACATCGTGTTGAAGGCGGATCCTGGAAACCTCAACGGCCCCGCTCTCGCATCGGTCGGCGGCGTCGGCTTTGCAAACACGGGAGCAACCGGTCAGGCCGACGACATCACGCTCGCGACGGGTTCAATGCTGAAAGGCTCGTCCAACCTGGACGTGGCGACAGGGGTGCTCACAACGCGGTTGCTGGAAACCTTCCTCGCCTCGCCTGGCGAATCCGGCTTCTTCCTTTCTCCGGCGCTGGGCGGCTCAGTCCAGCTTCAGCTAGACTCTTCAAATGTCGCCGACCTTGTCATGACGACGCTGCCGGACGGGACGCCGATCACGTTGTTCAACGGCTTCACCAGCACCGCTCAATTGGTGCCGGAACCGGCCTCGATCGCTCTGCTAGGGGTGGGCCTGCTGGGGCTGATCGCGTTGCCGCGGCGGCGGAAACATCGACCCGCTGAATGATGCCGCGCTGGCGGCACCGATGCGCACGCCTTCAGCGTGCGCATCGGATCACGAACAAAACGTTAACAGCGAGCGATCACGCCTCGGTCTTGTGCTCCACGCCCTTCTCGGCCAGCAGAGTCTCCAGCTCGCCCGACTGGAACATCTCGGTGATGATGTCGCAGCCGCCGACGAACTCGCCCTTCACATAGAGCTGCGGTATCGTCGGCCACTGCGAGAACTGCTTGATTCCATCGCGCAGTTCCGCGTCCTCCAGCACGTTCGCCGTCTTGAACGGAACACCCATGTGCGTAAGGATCTGCACCACGCGCGCCGAGAACCCGCACTGCGGGAACATCGCGGTGCCCTTCATGTACAGCATCACCGGCGTCTCGCCGATTTCGCTCTGGATGCGCTCGAATACTTCGTTGGCCATTGTCGGACTCCTGGGGTGCTTTCAGTCGGGGGCTGAGGTTTGCAACGCGAGGGCGTGCAGCTCGCCCCCCATTCGGCCGCGCAGCGCGGCATAGACGATCTGATGCTGCTTGACGCGCGGTATGCCACGGAAGCTTTCCGATACCACCGTGGCGGCGTAGTGGTCGCCGTCACCGGCGAGGTCCTCGACTGTGACACGAGCATCGGGGATCGACGCCTTGATCAGCGCTTCGATCTCGTTAGCCGCCATCGCCATGCCGGTCCTCCATCCAGGACGGAAAGAAGCGTTCGTGCGCCGCGCGCAACGCCCGAACCGATATTGTGCCCCCGTCGGGCAGTGTCAAATCCTGTCCGCCCGATGTGCCGATCCGCACCGCCGGCAGGCCCGCCGCCTCGGCAGACCGGATGAACGCGCCGGCGTCCGGCACTGCCAGCACATAACGCCCCTGGTCCTCGCCGAACCAATAGGCGTGGCTCAGGATCTCGCGCGGCCCGGTGAACAGCCGCACCCCGGTCATCCCCGCTATCGCCATTTCCGCCAGCGTCACCAGGATGCCGCCATCCGCAACGTCGTGGCAGGCGCGCACGTTGCCCGCGAGGATCTGCGCCCTCACGAAATCGCCCGCCGCCCGTTCGGCCGCCAGGTCCACCGGTGGCGGCGCCCCTTCCTCGCGGCCGGCTATCTCGCGCAGCCACAACGACTGGCCGAGCCAGCCTTTGGTCGCGCCGACCACCACGACGTCGAGCCACGGCCCCAGCGCGATTCCCACCGCCTGTGCCGCATCGTCCAGCACGCCAAGGCCGCCGATTGCCGGCGTCGGCAGGATCGCGCGCGCGACGCCCGAAGGATCGCGTGTTTCGTTGTACAGACTGACATTGCCGGACACGACCGGGAAATCCAGCGCCTCGCACGCCGCCGCCATGCCGCGAATCGCCGCCGCGAACTGTCCCATGATCTCCGGCCGCTCCGGATTGCCGAAGTTCATGTTGTCGGTCAGCGCCAGCGGCCGCGCCCCAACCGCCGTCAAATTGCGCCACGCCTCCGCCACCGCCTGCATGCCGCCGGCTTCGGCATCCGCCGCGCAATAGCGCGGCGTGCAGTCCGTGGTCAGCGCCAGCGCGCGCGACAACCCTTCCAGCTTCACCACCGCCGCATCCGCGGCACCCGGCCGCTTCACCGTCTGGCCACCGACCGTGCTGTCGTACTGGTCCCACACCCAGGCGCGCGATGCGAGATCGGGACAGGCGATCAGCTTGCACAGCGCCGCGGTCAGCCCGACGCGATCCTCCACCTTTGCCGGATTGACCTGCGCCTGCTTGCTGATCTCGCTTGTCGGCCGGTGATACAGCGGCGCCTGGTCGTTCAGCGGCCCAAGCGGGATGTCCGCCTCCACCACGCCGTGATGCCGCACCACGATCCGCCCGCTGTCGGTCAGCTGGCCGATGACCGCGAAATCCAGTTCCCACTTCTCGAAGATCGCGCGCGCCGTATCTTGCCGATCCGGCCGCAGCACCATCAGCATGCGTTCCTGGCTCTCCGACAGCATGAACTCGTACGCCGTCATGCCGGTCTCGCGCGCCGGCACCTGATCGAGATCGAGCTCGATGCCGACACCGCCTTTCCCCGCCATCTCGACCGACGAACTGGTCAGCCCGGCCGCGCCCATGTCCTGGATCGCCACGATCGCATCCGTCGCCATCAACTCGAGGCACGCCTCGATCAGCAGTTTCTCGGTGAACGGATCGCCCACCTGCACGGTCGGCCGCTTCTCCTCGGCATCGGCGGCGAATTCGGCGGACGCCATGGTCGCGCCGTGAATACCGTCCCGCCCGGTCTTCGATCCGACATAGACCACCGGATTGCCCACGCCCGCCGCTACCGACAGGAAGATGCGATCCTTCGGCGCGATGCCCACAGTCATCGCATTCACCAACGGATTGCCATCGTACGCCGGGTGGAAGTTGATCTCGCCGCCCACCGTCGGTACGCCCACGCAATTGCCGTAGCCGCCGATACCGCGCACCACGCCATCGACAATCCGCTTCGTCACCGGATTGTGGGGCGAGCCAAAACGCAGCGCGTTCAGGTTGGCGATCGGCCGCGCACCCATGGTGAACACGTCGCGCAGAATGCCGCCCACGCCGGTCGCCGCGCCCTGGTACGGCTCGATGAAGCTGGGGTGGTTGTGCGATTCCATCTTGAACACGGCGGCCAGCCCGTCGCCGATATCCACCACGCCGGCATTCTCACCCGGCCCGTGGATCACCCACGGCGCCTTCGTCGGCAATTGCCGCAGCCACACCCGCGAGGACTTGTAGCTGCAATGCTCCGACCACATGACGCTGAACACGCCGAGTTCGGTCAGCGACGGCGTGCGGCCCATGATCTCCAGCACGCGTGCGTATTCGTCGCCGGACAGGCCGAATTCGGCGGCGAGCGCCTGGGACACCTCGGGGGCTGGTTTGGTTGAATTGGGCATGGGGCGACGCTGGTATAACCGCTCGCATCACGGACTGCTATCGGGCCGGCCAATGTGCTAACCTGCCCGCATGGACGCCGTTTACACCACGGACATCCTCAGCCGTTATCAGGAGGTGCCCCGGCATCGGCTGACGCGGCGCGATTACCATCGTATGGCCGAGGCCGGCATCCTGGGCGAGGACGATCGCGTCGAGCTGCTGGAAGGGCAACTGATTGAGATGGCGTCGATCGGCCCGCGGCACGCACTGGCAGTCGATGCGCTGACCGAGATGCTGGTTCTGGCAGCCCAGGGTCAAGCCGTCGTCCGCGTGCAGAACCCGGTGGTGTTGGACGATATTTCCGAACCGCAACCGGATTTCGCTTTGCTGCGCCGGCCGTGGGACGGCTATCCGCACGATCATCCCCCGCCAGCCGACATCTATCTGCTGATCGAGGTGGCGGATTCCAGCATCAGCTTCGACCGCGGGCCGAAGCTGGAGCTCTATGCCCGGTCCGGTATCCGAGAATTCTGGGTGGTGGACCTGACGACGAATCGGGTGCTGGTGCATCGAAAGCCGAACGACGGCAGATACGATTCGATCGCCACGGTCGATATGTCCGGCACACTTCAGGTCGAGGCACTACCTGATGTGACGATACCGGTTGCCAGCATCTTCATCTGACGCAGCCGGCCCAACCGCGGAACTGCGCGCGCGTCGCCTCGTCCAGCGGGAAAAAGCTTTCGACCCGTAATTCCTGCAGCGTGATGTCCTGTGGCGTGCCCAGCGTCGCGATCGTGGTGAACAGCCGCAGCGTCACGCCATTCTTCTCGAAATGCATCGGCAGCACCGGCGCGTCCGGCGCCGGAGGCTCCGGGTACTGCCAGAGCGGCGCGCACGCCGTCATAGCCGAGCAGCCGCCGCAACAGCGCCGCGGTCTGCTCAGAGCCATCCGCCGCGGCGTCCGCCTCCACGCTGCGCAGGAAGAACCGCACCACCTCCGCCCAGTTGACCAGATGCGGCCGCAGCACATCGGGTGCCACCAGCGCATCGGCCAGGTTCACCGCAGTCCCGGGTTCGACCGGACCAACCAGGAATTGTACCAATGCCGCCGCACCTTGGTTGGCCAGCAGCAGATTCCAGCGCCGATCCACCACCACCGCCGGAAACGGTTCCTGTTGCTGCAGCATGAAGTCGAGTGCATCGCGCACCGGCGCCAGGGTTTGCGCGTCGAATGCCGTCTCGTTCCAAACCGGCGCGAAGCCGGCAGCCAACAGCAACTCGTTGCTGTGCCGCAGCGGTACATCCATCGCGGCGGCCAACCGAAGAACCATCTCTCGGCTTGGCCGCGTGCGATCCAATTCCAGGAAACTGACATGCCGCTGTGAAACATCGGCCGCCAATGCCAGGTCGAGCTGCGACAATCCGCGCCGTTTGCGCCACCAGACCAGACGTGCAGGAAACCCCGGTGGCGTGCTCATGACTACCTGGCGAGTAGTTGCTGACTGCTGGTCACTTTGGATAGTGCACATTCATGCCATCGCACAACGCCAGTATGCATCGCACGAAGGTCGCATTCGCCGGAGCGTTCGCCGCACAGCTCGCCGAACCGGTGCGCGCCCGCGTCACTGTGCCATGCGAATTCCTGGTTGACGATGAAGCCGCGATCATCGCGCGACTGAACGATGTGGACGCGCTGGTCTCGATGGCATTCACCGCCGCCATGGCGGAAGCCGCGCCGAGGCTGCGCCTCGTGCAGGTACCCGGCGCGGGACTCGATCGCATTGATAGATCCGCATTGCGTCCGGGCGTTCGATTGGCCAACGCCTATGGCCACGAGGTCGGCATCGCCGAATACATCATTGGCGCGATGATTGCCCTGTCGCGCTCGTTCGCGCGGCTCGACACCAGGCTCCGGCACGAGCAGTGGGACAGCCAATGGGCCATCGGCGCACCCCCGCCACCGCTGTGGCCAGAACTCGCGGGAAAGACGCTCGGCATCTTGGGATTCGGTCATATCGGCCAGGCATTGGCTCGACGTGCCGTGGCCTTCGACATGCAGGTTCTAGCCATGCGACGCGACGTCGTGTCGTCGCCAGTGCAATCCAACATGACCATTGTCGGCCCCGATATGCTCGATGACGTCGTGCGCCGAGCCGACTACCTCGCCATCACTCTGCCGCTCACGCCACAAACGCGCGGCCTGATCGACGATTGCCGATTGCGGCGAATGAAGCCGGCAGCGCGCCTGATCAATGTCGGCCGTGCCGAAATCTGTGATGAGGCCGCACTGTATCAGGCGTTGGCAGAACAACGGATCGCCGGCGCCGCACTCGATGTCTGGTACCGCTACCCAACCTCGCCCGATCCCACGCCGCCGGCGACATTGCCATTCGACACGCTCCCCAATGTGCTGATGACACCGCACGTCTCGGGCTGGACCGAAGGCATGCTGGCCGCCCGCGCGGAACTCATCGCCGGCAACATCGCGCGCACCGCTCGCGGCGAAGCACCACTCAACGTGATCGCTGCAACATCATGAGCGCTGCACTCCAACCATGGCCGCTTCGGCTGCCGTTCTTCTACGGCTGGGTCATCGTCGGCGCGGCATTCGTCACCATGGCGATCACCGTCACCGCGCGCACCGCGTTCTCGCTGCTGATGCCGCCGCTGATCGGCGAGTTCGGCTGGGATCGCGGGCTCATCGCCGGCGCCTTCTCGTTCGGCTTCTTCCTCTCGGCGGTACTAAGTCCGCTCAACGGCCGGCTGATGGACAAGTACGGTCCGCGCCTTGTTCTCGGCATCGGTATCTGCCTGATGAGCCTTGGTTTGTTGGCCGCGCCGATCATCCGCCATCCGTGGCAGCTCTACGCCACGCTCGGCGTTCTCGTATCGATCGGCGCGAGCCAATGCACTTACACCGCGCACTCGTTGTTCCTGCCCAACTGGTTCCGCCGTCGCCGCGCCCTTGCAATCGGCATCGCATTTTCCGGCGCGGGCCTCGGCGCATTCACCTTGCTGCCGTGGTTGCAGACAATCATCAGCCGAGATGGCTGGCGAGCCTCATGCACGACGATGGGCATCATCGTGCTGGTTGTTGCCGGCAGCCTGACGCTGCTCGTGCGCCGGCGCCCCGAAGATATCGGTCTGTTGCCCGATAGTACACCTGCGGCAGACCACGCCGGCACAGTCGCGCGTCAATCCAATGTCGTGGATCCTGCATGGGCCGCCACCGACTGGACCCTGGCTCGTGCGCTGCGCACCAGCCGGTTCTGGTGGCTGTTGCTCGGCTACTTCTGCAGCATGGTCGCCTGGTACGTGGTGCAAGTGCACCAGACCAAATACCTTATCGAAATCGGCTTCACCCCACTCGTTGCCGCTTGGTCGCTCGGCACCGTCGCGGTGGTGGCAATCCCCGGCCAGATCATGCTGGGCGCGTTGTCAGATCGCATTGGGCGCGAGTGGGTGTGGACCATCGCCTGCACCGGCTTCGCCATCTGCTACGCCGTGCTGATTGCACTGGAACACGCACCTTCCGAATTGCTGTTGTATCTGATGGTGGTTTCCCAAGGCTTCCTTGGCTACGCGGTAACGTCCGTCATGGGACCCATCGTCGCCGAGATCTTTGAGGGCAAACACTATGGATCGATCTTCGGGACTGCCACTGTCGCGCTGACCGGCGGTGGTGCCGCAGGCCCATGGATCGCCGGCGTGATTCACGACACGACCGGCAGCTATCGCCTCGCGTTCCTGCTCACCATCGGCTGTTGCGCCGTGTCCGCCGCGTCGATCTGGGTCGCCGCGCCGCGAAAGGTGCGCGTGGCGGCGACCAAGGGGCTGCGCCCCTTGCAACCCCGCTAAGGGCAAGCCCTTAGAACCCCATTTTATTAGCTGAGAGCGGGGAGCCGTTGTATTAATGCCGGCTGTCAGGTAGCTGTTCACCCGCAACGTGGTGTACGTCGCGGCCGGCGTGATCAACAGACCATCGAACGTCGACTCGAACCGGGCGGCCGCATCGATCTCCCAATTGCCTCCGGCCCACCCAGCGCCAACGTCGACAACATGCTGCGGCGTCGTATGCTGGAAGTCGACACCAGTGGCAACGGTGGGTTGATTGGGCAGGAAATTGTCCCAAACCAGCCGAGTAGAATAGCCAACGCTCCAGTGCCACCCATTGCCGGACGTTGTCAGCAGTATCCCTGTCGGCAACGGAAACAGCATCGCGCTCGACAGGGTCTGCAATGCATCGTTGGTCTGATAAAATACAGCTAGTCGCGTGTTCACCTTCAATTCTGGCAGCTTGTGATCCCAATCCAACTCGTAGTTCGTGACTACAGTCGGGTTGATCGTCGGATTGCCGGTGAATGCAAGGAAGGGCCGGGTGAACTGAATGGCACCAAGCGCGAACAGGCTGGGCAGTTGCACGCCGCGCGCCGCAGTCAGACGGACCAGGTCAATATCCCGAGGCTGATAAACCAGTCCCACATTGAAACTCGGCTGGGTGACTTGCCGCTGCCACTGCGCGTTGCTGAGCGGGATGACAGGCGCAAAACTTCCAGACCGATAGAGCCACAATTTGTCGACCCGCGCGGCCGTGGTAAGCGAAAGCTCCGGCATGATCTGCCACTGCCACATGGCGCTGGCCGAGCCGACGTTGTAGCCGACCGCGGCTCCCTCGATCGGCGAAGTATTGACCGCACTATGCAGGTATTCAGCCGATAAACGGAACGTATGATCTGCCCCGAGTTTGAACTCGTCCTGCAACTGCAGGTCAGTCCTCTGGTTGTTGAAGGTAACTCGTGACAGCCCGAGAATCTCGCCGCCAAAGAACCCGACCTCATGGTTGAAATTCGTATATATAGTCGCCTGTAGCTGACCGATCCCGGTGTTGGCGCTGTACCGAGCCTTCACGGAACTAAGGTCGTAATCAGCCGCGATTGGCGCCCAAACGGCAAGCGCCTCCATGTGGTCAAGCGCGGAATGCGTGGCTTCGAGCTCGAACTCCTGATCTTCGCTGATCCGAACCAGCGCGTCGGCCGATACCGCTCCGCGAAACGACAACTGGCGAAATCCCAGTCGCGGCGCCAGCTCACGCAGGCTGCTGAATTCGTTGCCGCGCGTCGCTCCAGCCGAAACACGGAGCGCTGCGTCCTGGCCAATGCGTCCCGTCCCGACCACCGATGCCTGCGCAAACCCCTGAGTGCCCCCCGTCACTGAGCCGGTGTTCACCGTGTCGTACAGCGGATTGTAGGTGACGATATTGATCACCCCGGCCGCCGCATTGAAGCCGAACAGCGCGGTGTTCGGACCTTTGACGACTTCGATTTGGCGGATCTCCGCGAGCTGGACAGGGATCGCATCCCACTCGGTACGGCCCCAGTCGTCGAGATAGACCTGCCGGCCGTTCACCAGAACCAGCAGTCGGGGCGAGAACGGCGTATCATAGCCGCGGATCGCGACATCGGCAGAGGTTATGCCCCAGCGAAGTACATCGACGCCGACGACATGCTCAAGCACTCCGGGTATGTCCGTGGCGCCGGACCGCCGAATTGTATCGGCAGTGACGATTTCCATATCAGTGGGTACCAGCGAGGCTCGCTGCGGCGTGCCGGTCGCGCTGGTGGTTACCGGTTCGCCAAACAACTCCTCAAACGCACCGTAGTCGATGCTTTGCGACGCCGCCTGACCAGCGGCCGCGATGGCAGGAATGGTGACTACACATATATCTACACACAGGCTGTGCTTGCCGGGCCGAAGCAGCCCTCCGCACGCCTGAGCTATCAGACAATTCATCATTTTGACGTGCCGCGCCTTGCCGGTAGGCTAGGCGCGGGGTCTTTAAACGCGGTTAATCGAGCCGGCGCTCAAATATCCGGTGGCTTACGGTCAGCTACGCGGGAATTGTCTGCGGACGCGCGAGATGCCCAGACTTGACCCATACCGTGCAACCGTCGTTGCCCACCGTGCAGGTGGCAGTATCGCCCGGCGGCAGACGCAGCCAGGATTGCGTCACAAGTGTCTGGCCGTCCGCGGCAAATCCTCCACGCAGCACCACCAGTTCAACACCGCCTTCGTCGCCGACGGCAATGGCCTGGCCCGCCGCCCAACGTTCCAGCCGCACGTCCTCCCGCGCGTCGCAAAACAACGGCATCACCTCGACCCCGTCACGTCCCTCCGCGGAAACAAAACGCATCTTGTTGGTGTCGATGCGCACATGCGTCCTGTCGTCCGGGTCGAATTGCCATAGCTTGACGAATATGGTGCAGCCTGGCTCCGAGCCCGGCGTGTGCCGCGACGTCGGTGGATTGCGAATATACGAGCCCGCCGGAAAGTCCCCATGCTCGTCCTGGAACACACCGTCCAGCACGAGGAATTCCTCGCCACCGTCATGCGTATGCGGCGAGAACCGGCTCTGCGGCGCATACCGCACGATCGACGTCGCACGCGCCACTTCCTCGCCGATACGATCCAGCATCCGCCGTTCAACACCAGGCATTGGCGACGGTACCCACGCCATCCGTCCGGCATGCACCACAGCGCGCCGCGTGAAATCGGCATTCAGCTCCATCGCTGGCCTCCGGTGATTCAGCGTAGAGCGCTCACGCTCGATCCAGATTGCGCACTAGCGAACGCACCACTCGATGTATCCGTGTAATCAGGATCTCAGCCGCCCGGACCGGTATAGACGAAGTCACCGATGCCATACGGTTTGCCGAGGGTATGTCGAGACCCCTGTTAAAGCGAGCCTAGCACTTTGGCGACAGCGGCTCAAATCCTCGGCTATGACGGCCCGGAAATCGATGTCGCCCGCGCTGCCGTGGATCGCGCGTTAAGCTCAGCCCAACATCGCCGCCAGTCCCGCTCGCCGCCGGATGCGTTTTCGGTTCGGCCGGTGATTTTCCCACGGCCATCGACTTCCTCCAACGCGGCATACGCCTTAGCCCCCATGACCCGACGATGCCAGCATTTTGTCCGGCATCGGCACGGCATATCTCCAGTCACGACGTGACGATGCATTCCGTTCGAGCTGGCGGTGAACCGCATCGGCCTGCGTGACGCAGCGCAAGAGCAGTTGAATGGCCCCAATTTTTGTTTTTAATATCAAAGTGCTCCCCTGGGAAACACGATTAAACCGACGACACGCCGGCACGTTATCTCCAGAAGCTGGCCCGCAGCACACTCGACGAGATGTTCCAGCTCGGTCCTGCTGTGTCTTGTTCGAGCCTGCGCGACGCAATTCCGCACGCCGCTGACCCTTATGCTCGGTCCGCTCGAAGACGCGATCACTGACTCGCAGGCGCCGCTGAGCCCAAGCCAGCGTGCGCGTATCGACATCGCTCAGCGCAATGGTTTGCGCCTGCAGAAGCTGGTGAACGCTCTGCTGGATTTTTCTCGCCAGGTTCACCCAGGACCTCGCCAGCAGCTTCCGCTCAGCCTGTGAAAAGGCCGGCCTCGGACTTCGCATCGACACCGCGCCATTGCCGCACCCCGTCTACGTCGATCACGAGATGTGGGAAAAGGTCGTCCTCAATCTCGTCTCAAAGGCGTTCAAGTCATCGTCGATACGCCGGAGGACATCGGCTGCGAGATCGCGGCAGTCGCCGACAATCTCGCCAGCGCCCTGGAGAAGGCAAGCTCTGTGGCAGACGCGCTCGCCAACCGAGGCACGCCTTTTGTGATCGCCACCGGCTATGGCGCGAGCGGAATGCCTAAACGGGTCCAAGACACACCGACCCTGAGCAAGCCGTTCCACCGCCGCGATCTCGAACGCGCCATGCAAGCCGCGCTGGCACGCTGATAGGGGACGTTGCTATTCCTCGAAACGGCTCGAGGTGCCGCGATCGCGCTCGTAGCGCCGGGTGAGCGGAAATGGCGGCAGCCAGGACTCCCGGCGGATGATCCAGCTTTCGTAAGTTGGCTTCAGTTGGTCAGGCGCATCCAGGGATCCAAGGTTCACCTCGACTTCGTCCGCGCTGCGTCCAAAAACGGTCGAGCCGCAGCGGGGACAGAAAGACCGCCCGGCGTATTCGCGTGTTTCGCCATCAATCGTCACCGCGTCCTGAGGGAACACCGCGGAGGCGTGAAACAGCGCCCCATGATGCTTGCGGCAGTCGAGGCAGTGACAAAGGCCCACCCGGTAAGGGCGTCCGGTCGCCACAACTCGAACGTTGCCGCACAGGCATCCGCCCGTGAACTGTTCCATGCTGTGTCTCCTCGCAAGATCGATCGCTCGGGATGCTTAACGTGGCCCCTGCGGGGCGTCCATAAAGACACGGCCGGGGCCAGGATCACTTTCGCCGAGCCAGCGCGAACGCACCCTCACTGCGACACGCTGGACGAAACGTATCTCTCTGGGTGATACACTCATGTTGGCGAAGCGTGATGACCTACGCTTTCACCGTAGGAATTGTTACTGGCATCGGCTTGGCACTGGCCAATTCGAAGAAGGGGGTGTTCGATGAGGTCTGAACCGGTTTTTGCCTTGGCCATGGGCGTTTTGCTTCTGGCCGGCTGTGCGCCGTCGCCGCAGGAGCAAGCCGCCGCGGCTGCGGCACAGCACGCCGCCGACCAGAACCGATGCTACAGCTACGGCTTCCAGCCCAATAGCGACGCTTTCGCCAATTGCATGCTGACCGTCGGGTCACAGCGCGACGCGCAAGCGGCAGCCGACCGTCGCTTGCAAGCGGCTCAAGCCGCCCAAACCCAGCGCCAGAATGATGCGATCAAGGCGGCGAAGGACGCCGCCGACCGCGATGCGTGGGACCGCCGGACTGGCCAGGGAATCTATTCCAACTCATCCAGCAATGGTCCAGCATATTCACCATCGCCGTTCCCGGCCTCGTCATCGTCCTCCAACCCGGTGGACAGCGTGCGTGATTCGATTCAGCGCGACATGGACAAGATGGAAAACGCCGGCACGGTGTCGCCATGAGCACGCGCCTATCGCTCGCTGTGTTCCTGACGCTGCTGGGCGGCTGCATGGATATGTCGTCCCTGCCGCATGGCAATCTCGGCATGCCGGACATGAGCGGCTCCCCCGGTTTCGGCGATTCACAGTTCAACAACAAGAACTACGCTGACCCCAACCCGCATAGTCTTTCCGACGACCAGCAGCGTGCGGCCTTCCAGCAGCACCAGCAGGAGCAGGACGACGCGGCCAGAATGAATTCCGGCCCCGATCTGAGCCATATGAGCTGCACCGGGAGCAGCACGTCCTCGATTGGTGTCAACGCTGGCACGATGTCGTCGAGCACCAACTGCCACAACTGACGATAGCCTCGTCATAACGATTGGAGATTTGGGGAAAGACTGTGGGAAGCGCTGTTGATCTGCTAGGTGCGCTGCCGCCGGTTGGCCGCTTCGGCTTGATTCTCGTTTTGATAGCGGCAGTACCCGTATCTGGCGAAGGCCTGCCGTTTCCCGGTCTGCGTAGGCTACATCTTCGTCGGCGTTCTGGTGGGGCCACACATCCTCGGCCTGGTGCCCGAGCATGCGGCAATCGCCGATTTCCTCGCCGATCTGGGCAAGCTGCTGCTGATGTTCTTTGTCGGATTGGAGATCGATCTCCAGGAGTTTGCGGCACAGCGCACCCGGTCCGTCGCGTTCGGGCTGCTGACCTTCGCGTTGCCGATGGCTGCCGGCACCACGGCAGGGCTTGCCTTCGGCTATACAACCGTATCGGCGATCCTGATCGGCTCGCTGCTCGCATCGCATACGCTCATCGCGTTCCCGATCGTGAGTGCCGCGGGTCTGACAACCAGGCCGAGCGTCGCGGTGACAGTAGGGGCGACAGTCCTGACAGACATGTTGTCGCTGCTCGTCCTCGCTGCCTGCCTGGCCGCGCATCGCAACGGCTTCGATCCAACGGCGCTCGCCGTGCAGGTGCTCGAACTGATTGCCTTCGCGATCTTCGTGGTGTTCGGATTGACAGCGCCCGCTCGCTGGATCGATCGGCACCTCGGTGACAACGAAGAGGCACGGTTCGCGGTGCTGCTCGTCGTCGTGTGCATCGCTGCGACATTGTCGGAAATGATTAACCTCGAGGGAATTATCGGGGCATTCCTCGCGGGTCTCGCGGTCAACCGGGCTGTCACCGGCACGGAGGCGCGGCACCGGCTGGAGTTCGTCGGCCGCGCCCTGTTCATCCCCGCCTTTTTCGTCGTCACCGGTATCCTGATCGATCTCGGGATACTTGGCCGCACCGTGGTCAGCGGGTTACCGCTCGTACTGGCAGTCGTCGGAGGTCTCATCGTGGCAAAGTGGGTGGCCGCCGAGATCGCAGGACGTGTGTGGCGTCTGTCGCCATCGGACCGTGGCCTGATGGCGTCGCTGACGATGCCGCAGGTCGCGGCGACGCTAGCGGCGGCGCTGGTGGGCTATAGCGCGGTGAATGCAGCAGGCGAACGGCTGCTCGATGTGCGCATCTTGAACACGGTGCTCGTGCTCGTCGTCGTCACCGCCATTCTTGGCCCGGTGCTCACCGAGTTCTATGTCCGCAGGCTGACCGCAGGACGTGGTTCCGAAATCGCCGGATCGCGCGTCGCCGACCCCGCCGGCCTGCTCGATCAGGACGCCGCACCGACATGACAGCGGCCGGGCCCCGCCGATCGGCGCGAAAGCAGTGGCTCGGCATGGCGATCTCCCTGTTGCTGTTTGGCTGCGTCGCGCCGACGTCCGCGGTGAACCAGCCACTGCGCATGGATGCGCATGGGCATCCGGACTTCGATTCAAACTATGGTCTCGCTCCCTACGCCCAGCGTGTGGCCGCCGGCCAACTGACATCGGAAGATGCGGCCGGCAGCGACATCCTGCTGTTCGTGACTTTCTCGGGTGGCGGCAAGCGGTCAGCCGCCTTCGCTCATGGCGCGCTGCGTGGGCTGCGCGACGTTTCGCTGCATCCTCCGGATGGCCGGACCGAGAGCCTGCTGAACGCGCTCGATTATCTCGCCGGCGTGTCGGGTGGCAGTTTCCCCGCAGCGCACTACGGACTGTTCCGCGACCGCAGCTTCGATACTTTCCCCACGGAGTTCCTGCACGTCGACATCAACGCGTATATCTGGGGCATCTACGCGCTGCCGTGGAACTGGGCATGGCTGGTGGATCCGGCGACCGGGACCAACGACTACATGGCGCGAGTCTACGATCGCCTGATGTTCCACGGCGCCACCTTCGACGACATGTTCCGTCGTGGCAGGCCCATCGTGTCGATCAATGCCACCGACATTACCAACGGCGCCACCTTCCCCTTCCTTGGCACGGATTTCGGTCTGCTCTGCTCCGATCTCGAAAGCTATCCCGTCGCCAGCGCGGTCGCCGCCAGCAACGGATTCCCCGGTCTGTTCAGCCCCGTCAATCTCAAGAGCTATGCCGAGCGATGCGGTGGCCTTCGCCCTCCACTCGCCGCCGCGCCGACGATTACGCCGCCGGAATCCCCCACAGCCGCCGCGCGCAGACGCGAACTCGCACGGCTGGAGGATGTTTATGCAGACCCCGAACGCACCCGCTGGGTGCACCTTTCCGATGGCGGAGTCGCCGACAATCTTGCCATCCGCGGCCTGCTGAACTTCTTCATCGTCATCCAGGCGGAAGGCGACCTGTTCCATAGGATCGCTCTCTCCACTCGCCGCGTATTAGTACTCAGTGTCGACGGTGAGGCGGCTCCTCCGAGCAAGCTTGGCCGCGAGCATTACGTCGGCGGCCTGCTCGATGTGCTCTCCGCCGCCAGCGGTACGCAGATCGACGCCTACAATTTCGAGACCCTGGCGCTCGCGCGCGAGCAGGTCGAGCATCTGAGTGACCGTATCGCCGCGGAACGCTGCGCCGCCGGCCCGGTGGTGAACAGCCAGCCATGTGGCGATGTGCGCGGCGCGCTGGTCCACCTTTCGCTCTCAGACATAGCAGATCCTGTCTGGCGCGAGCGGCTATCGTCGATCCCGACCGGACTGACCATACCGGATGACGACGTGGACACCCTGGTCCGTTATGGCGAACAGCTCGTTCGGTCCAATCCGGCGGTATTGGCTACTGCTCAGGAAGCGGATTTCCCGCCGCGCGGTGCGGCAGTCATCGAGACACCCTGCCCCAGCGATCGGCACGGCCACAAACTCGATGCAGCTTGCGCCAAACATCAGACCTCGTCTCTCACTCACTGATCGCCCGCAACGTCAGGCGCTCCGCTCAAGTGAGCTGCTTGCACAACTCAATGTCGTTTGCGGCCGATGCGACGCAGCGGCAAGCCCCCTTTAACCCCTCTCCTCGAATACCTCCGTGGCAATGCGTGCGGCCGTCATCGACGCAGGCCAGCCGGAATAAAAAGCGAGATGGGTGATGATTTCGCCGATCTCTTCCTTGGTGACCCCGTTGTCGAGAGCCCGCACCAGATGGCCGCGCAGCTGCTCAGGCCGGTAGGTGGCGATGAGCGAGGCGACCACGATCAGGCTGCGGTCGCGCTTGCTGAGACCGGGCCGTTCCCAGACGTCGCCATAGATAACGGTCTCCGACAGCTCAATCATCTTGGGTACCGTGCCGCGCACGAGCTCGCGCGCCGGTGAAGGTTGTACAGCCATCGTTGGTCTCTCCCCACGTCGTCAAATAGTTGTAGGCGAACAGCTGAGCCAGAATGCCATGCTGCATGCGGTAGACAACGAATTGCGGCGTCGCGTCTGTTAGGGAAATTTTCCTTGACACCCTGCCTAACTCATGTTGTCATTGCTCCGTGTCCGCCGCGCTAACACTTCCCGACCTTTCTTCCCAGCGCGGCCTCACCACCGCGGACCGTCCCAGCCGCTTCGCACCCCTCATCTTCCTCGTCCGCCGCATCATCGACTACGGCAAGCAGCTCGCGGCCGCGCTCCAGAACCCAACGCCCACCACGAACCTCGACCAGGTGGCACGCACCTTCGGCAGCTACGATTTTGGCCAGATCCTTGCCAGCATCATGCGCGGCCTGCACCGCGCCCGGGAACTCCAGGACAGGCTTTTCCGTCTCGATGCCGAGCCGCCGCCGGAACCGCAGCCGGAACCAGCATATGCCGACGTCGTGGTCAGACCGATAGGGCCAAGGCCCGCCATCAATCGCATGCGTATGGCGACACCAGAGCAGGTCGCCCGCAAGCACGCCACGGCGCTTGACCCTTCAGGCAACATTAAACCGATCGGTGAGGTCCTCGCCGACATTTGCCGCGATCTCGGTATCCTGCCGGACCACCCGCTATGGCGGGAACTGTTTCATGCCATCCTCCAGCACGGAGGCCGTCTCGGCTCGCTGGTCCGCGACATCGGCAACGTTCCCTTGCTGGACTCCATCACGCGCCGGCCCATCACCGCGGGGGTCCCGCTGTTCGGCCGCACCTCGACCGTCGCCAGTACCGGCCCGCCGATCTGACAGCAGGACTGGCAGTACAGCACGCTTGACGGTCCGGCGTTGGCACAACGCAACCGGCCGCCCGAACCGTGGCCGCTACCCCGCCAGCCGATGCTCCTCGACCACGAACTGCGCCGCCGGCAGATCGGTCTCAGCGTGTGCCGCCAGCGCACACTCCAGATCGACCAGGCTGGCAAATGCGAGTTCAGCGACCCCCGCAACGCTCACCGGCAGATGCGGGATCGTGCTGTTCGGCGCCGCTCCCTGTTGCAGTACGCGATAGGCCACCAGCCCCTGCAATCCAGGCAATTTCCGCACACGTTCGGCATAGCGTTGCGGTGCCGTGTCGTCCGCTCCACCACCCTGCAGCAAAGCGATCAGCTTCATGCGCGCCGTTCCAACACCCTGGACGACTACACGCGGTTCGCAGATCACCCGCGACACCGCGCCGATGAACAATCGCGAATTGACATTGCACGCCGCCATCTCCGGCGACTCATGCGCTCGCAGCCGATCGGCGTCGTTGTCGAAGAACAGGATGGGGAAGCCATCGATCCGCATGTCATGCGCCAGCGCGTTGATCGCCGGAGACGCGATAACGTGGTCCTGCACATAACGCCGCAACCCGGGGAAGCTGCAGACCAGCGGACCATGCACATCCAGCCAGTGCCGGCGAAACGTCGCCAACGTCACGTCGTCGCGCCGGCGCATCAGGCTGATCGCGGCAATCATCGCAGCGAATTAACGATTTGCCGGAAGGCCTCCTCGGGAAATGCCTTCAGTGACGTCGTGCGCACATTGCCCAGCTTGCCCAGCATCAACGTGAAGCGCGCCGCCACCGCATCGTCGGGCGCGTCATAGATCATGATCAGATCGTACTCGCCCATCGTCATATAGACCGAGCGGAACTGTCCGCCCATTTCCTCCAGCGACTTCTTCGCGGCATCGACCCGCTTGGGGCTCTCATTGATCGATCGCACGCCCTGTTCGGTCCAGCTGGCGAGCATGACATAGGTTGGCACGGCCATCCCTCCTACTCAGTCCATGGAAGCCAGCCTAAGCTGACGACTGTTCAGTGGGGGAAGCAAGCCATGATCGTCCCGGAGGGCGCACGAAATATCGAATTCCTCGGCCACACCGATCAGGGTGGGCGAGGCGACGGCGTGCAGGTGATGGTGTCCGGCGGCCATGCTTACATCGGCACACGGGTGAGCCGCGGCATCATGGTCACCGACGTGCGCAATCCACGCGACCCCAAGCCGGTCAATTTCGTCAACCTGCATCCGAAGTCGGTATCGATGCATCTGCAAGCGGCGGAGAACCTGCTGCTGTGTATACAGGAAGCCGATCAGCGCGCCCTGCTGTCACAGCAGGAATATTACGGCGGCTCCGCCAAGGTGGACAGCAGCCGGTTCGGCAATCGCGGCGAGGACTACGCCGCCGGAATGACCGTGCTGGACATTTCCGATCCGGCCAATCCACGCCCGATCGGTTTCTTCGAAGTGCCTGGCCTTGGACTGCACCGCATCTGGTGGGTCGGCGGTCGCTATGCCTATGCCTCCGCGCTGCTCGACGGCTTCACCGACCACATCCTCATGGTCATCGACATGGCGGACCCGACCAAGCCGAAGGAAGTCAGCCGCTGGTGGATACCGGGACAGAATGCCGCCGCGGGTGAAACACCATCATGGAAGGGTCGCTATGCGCTGCATCACGCCGTGGTGGTCGATGACATCGCCTATGGCGCATGGCGCGATGGCGGTCTGACGATACTGGACATGCAGGACAAATCGTCACCGAAGCTGATCGCACATCGCAACTGCTATCCGCCGTTCGGCGGCGGCACGCACAACGCCTTGCCGCTGCATGATAGAAACCTGCTCGTGGTGCTGGACGAGGCAACGCTCAACATCGACCAGCAGCAGATGAAGTATGTCTGGATGTACGACATCCGCGAGAAGAGCAATCCGGTCAGCTTCGCCACTTTCCCCACGCCCGCGGACCAGGATTACATCCGGATGGGTGGCCAGTTCGGGCCGCATAATTTGCACGAAAACCGGCCCGGTTCGTTCCAGAGTTCCACCACGATCTTCGCTACCTGGCAGAGCGCCGGCGTGCGCGCATTCGACATCGCCAATCCATTCCAACCGCGCGAAGTCGGCTACTTCGTGCCGCCGCAGCCGACCAAATGGGCCGAACCGCTGCGCGGCCGCGCCAAGATCCGACATACCGCGGACGTGTTCGTCTCGCGTGACGGCGTGATCTACGTCACTGACTACGACGCGGGCCTCTACATTCTGCAATGGAAAGGATAAAACTCCGCCTCTAGGAGACGTCATCGATGGAAACCGTCCTCATCGTCTGGGTGCTGATCCTACTCCTGGTGGTTATCACCCTGTTCGCCGGGGTGAAGACGGTGCCGCAGGGATCGGTTTGGACCGTCGAGCGCTTCGGCGCCTACACGCGGATGCTGCAGCCCGGCCTGAACTTCGTCATGCCCTACATTGACCGCGTCGGCCGCAAGCTCAACGTGCAGGAACAGGTGGTCGAGATCCCCGAACAGAGCGTCATCACGCGCGACAACGCCACCGTCGCAGTCGATGGCATCATCTACTTCCGCGTGATGGAGCCGGAAAAGGCGGCGTATCAGGTCACCAACCTCCAGCTTGCACTCACGACATTGGCGATGACCAACATCCGTGCGGTGATCGGCGAACTGGAACTCGACGCGACGCTGTCCTCACGCGAGCGCATCAACTCGTCGCTGCTGGTGATCCTCGATGGCGCGACCGAGCCATGGGGCGTGAAGGTCAGCCGCGTCGAAATCCGCAAGATCGAACCGCCGGAAAACCTGATCCGCGCGATGAACCTGCAGATGACGGCCGAGCGCGAGCGGCGGGCAGCTGTGGCGCTCGCCGAGGGCCAGCGCCAGGGCGCGATCCTGCGCGCCGAGGGTGAGAAGCAGGCCCTGATCCTGGCCGCCGAGGGGCGCCAGCAGGCCGCCAACCGTGACGCCGAGGCGCGCGTGGCACTGGCGCGTGCCGAGGCGGAGGCGACGCAGATGGTATCGGACGCGGCGGCGCAGCACGGCCAGGCCGGCCTGCGCTACTTCATCGCGGATCGCTATGTGCGCGCGTTCCAGTCGCTGGCTTCGGCGCCGAACACGCGTCTGGTCGTGGTGCCGATGGAGTCCGCCGCACTGGCCGGAGGTATCGTGCAGGCAATGCAATTGCTGCGCGGTGATGACAGTGGAACGCCGGGCGCGCCGCCGGACATGCCGCCGCCTCCTCCCCAGCCGCCGCCGATGCCGCCGGCCGCATCACCCTGGGGCGCCGCACCCGCGTCATGAGCGACTGGATCATCTGGCTGGTGGCCGGCCTCGTCTTGTTGGGGATCGAGATCCTCGCGCCCGGCGTATTCATGATGTGGCTCGGGCTGGCGGCGCTCGGCACCGGACTGGCCATCGTGCTGAGCGGTATCGGCTTTGAATTGCAGGTGGTGACGTTCGCCGTGCTCGCGGCGATCTCGCTGGCAGTCGGACTGCGCTTCCGCCACCGACCGACAAGGCTCAACATGCAGCATTCCGGGCTGGCGGGCCGCAGGGCCACGGCCCTGGTGTTCCATGGACGCGAGGGCCGCGTGCGCGTCGGCGACAGCGACTGGGCCGCCCGCGTGCCGACAGACGTGGCGGAGCCCGCCGCTGGCTCCAGACTACGCGTCGAAGGCGTCGATGGCACTGTGCTGATCGTGCGGCCGGAGGGATGAACAATGGAATGGGATGATGCCAAGCGTCTGGTGCAGGCAGTCGAGGATGCGTTCGGTGCGGCGGACCTAGCGCGCATCGAGCAGGGCTTCACCGAAGACGCCGTGACGCGCTTCGCCGACTTTCCCGAAATGCGCGGACGCGACGCGGTGATGCAGTTCCTGCGCGCCCGGTTCGCCCGCACCAAGGGCTACAAGCTGCGCAAGACGCTCCACTGCCTGACCGGCGACACGTTGGCCAATACCTGGGATGCAAGCTGGGAAGACGCGCAGACCGGCAAGCAGATGCTGGGACGCGGCACCGAAATCTGGCTCGTGCGGGATGGCCGCATCGCGGTGTGGGACGCGACGTTCAATGCTTGGGAGAAAGGCGGCAAGCCGATGACGCCGGTGGTTTAGCCACTCTATTTCGTCATGGCCGGGCTCGGCCCGGCCATCCGTGTCTTTCGACTGGTGAAGCGGAACGATCCAGCGCACGATCGCTCCACCCGAACCCTCAAAGTATCAGCTCCAGCCCAGCTCCCGCATCGCCCAGCCGGCATTCCAGATCTTCGTCATGTGGCGGATTTTGTCGCCTTCGAAGTTCATGACGTACACATAATCAGTGTTCGTGCTCTTGCCGGTGGGCGCCATCGGCCCGCCCTGCCCTGTGTGCGTTGCCGAGAACACACCATAGGCACAGACATTCTTGCGCTCTTCGTCGGTGGCAAACGATTTCACCGCATAGCGGCCGTCCGGCATGAACACCAGCAAGCCCTTCATCCAGTCGGTATAGTCGCGCAGCGTCTTGACGTCGGTCAGCGGCTCCGACTGCGCGGCGAAAGTCGCATCCGGCGTGCACCAGGCCTGACAGACGTCCCAGCCCTTCCCTGTCTCGCAGGCCTCGAAGAACTGCCTGGCTATCGCGGTGATGTTTGCCACCTCCCCCTCCTGTTATTTGCGCGGGACAAGCATGCCACGCCTAGCGGGGCGCTTGCCACATCGTTCCGTTTGGCGTTACGCAGGGTCAGAAAACCAAGAGCTGGGGACGGGGTGGGCACGATCGATTACGAACTCGATCGCGACAGGCAGCGCGTGCTGATTCGATTCGAGGGCGACATTGACGGCCGGACGCTGCAGAAGGCGATGGCCGATCTTTGGCATGCCCAGCCGCAGATCGCCTCCTATGATACGGTCTGCGACATGACCACGTTCACCGGCGACTTCGGCTTCGATGACATCCGAACGCTGTCAGAAGCCTGGAAGCTGTTCTGCAGCGGCGCCGACCGGGGCCGGCGCACCGCAGTCGTTTCACAGGACCGCTTTGCGCCGATGTATATCAAGGCGATCGCACTGTGCTTCTCCGGCCGCCACCTGGCGGTGTTCCGGTCGCTCGGTGAGGCGCGGCGTTGGCTGGACCGCGCGAACGCGAAGGTCGCCTAGCGCCGGCCGCGCTGCGATTCGACGTAGGCGCGCAGCACGGCATTCATCCGCGTCTGGTAGCCCGGGCCGCCGTCGCGGAACCAGTCAAGCACGTCCTGGTCGATGCGCAATGAGATGGCCTGCTTGGCCTGCGGCCAATCCACCTTCACGTTGGTCCAGTCGGTTTGCCTCGGACGGCTGGTCTTGCGCGGCGCGGCCTTCGATCGAGCTGCCTTCTTGCTGCTGGCGCGGGCCATGGATGCCTCCGGTTCTGGCTATCGCTTTGTCCATACGAGCGTAGGGGCCAGGCTGCAAGCACGCCGTGCGGAAGGCCCATTCAATCTCCGCCCAGCGCCGCCTCCGCCGCCCGCACCGCCCGCAACGGCACCGACGCCCGTCCGACCACCTGGCCGCCGACGCAGGCCAGCCAGTCGCCGCCGTCCGGCGGCAGCTCGGCCGCAGTTCGATCACCTTGGCGTCGTCGTCCAGCGCCACCGCGCGGTAGCTGCGCCAGCCCGACCAGACAGGGCCCAGAATGCGAACGACGCGGGCGATGGCCTCGCCCGCGTCGTTGCATCCGATCCACTCGAGGGTCCGGTGAACACCGGGACCCTCCTCCTGCCGTCCCCGCATCCAGTGGAGGCGGGGGCTATCCACTAGGCTGCCTCCGTCATGTGCAACCCGCCCTCATGCACTCTTGGCCATGATCTCGTCCGCGATGTTGCGCGGCACCGGATCGTAATGGTGGAACTGCATGGTGAACGACGCCCGGCCCTTGGTCATGCTTCTCAGATCTGAAATGTAGCCGAACATTTCCTTCAGGGGAACATGCGCGCGCACGATGATCGTGGAGCCGGAGCTCTCCTGGTTCTGGATCATGCCGCGGCGGCGGTTCAGGTCGCCCACCACGTCGCCGACGTGGTCCTGCGGCGTGGTCACCTCCACGTCCATCATCGGCTCCAGGATGATCGGCGCGGCCTTCTTCATGCCGTCGCGGAAGCACGACTTCGCGGCGATCTCGAACGCCAGGGCCGACGAGTCCACGTCGTGATACTTGCCGTCGATCAGCGTGTACTTGAAGTCCACCGTCGGGAAGCCGGCCAGCACGCCGGTCTCGGCCTGCACCTTGATGCCCTTCTCGACCGCCGGGATGTATTCCTTCGGCACCGAGCCGCCGACCACCTTGTTCTCGAACACCACGCCGCCGTTGCGCTCGAGCGGCTCGAAGGTGATCTTCACCTCGGCGTACTGGCCGGAACCGCCGGTCTGCTTCTTGTGCGTGTAGGTCTCGGTGTGCGGCCGTGTGATCGTCTCGCGATACGCCACCTGCGGCGCGCCGATATTCGCCGTCCACGCCGTACTCGCGCCGCAGCCGATCGATGATGATCTCCAGGTGCAGCTCGCCCATGCCGGACAGGATGGTCTGGCCGGTTTCCTGGTCGGTGCGCAGCCGCAGCGACGGATCCTCGCCGCCAGCTTCTGCAGGCCGAGCGACATCTTCTCGACCGCTTCCTTGGTGCGCGGCTCGACCGAGATGTCGATCACCGGCACCGGGAAGGCCATCCGCTCCAGCACCACCGGGTCCTGCTGGCTGGCCAGCGTATCGCCGGTGCCGGTGTCCTTCAGCCCGACGAAGGCGGCGATGTCGCCGGCGTCGACCTCCTTGATCTCGGCCCGCTTGTCGGCGTGCATCTGGAACATCCGGCCGATGCGCTCGCGATGGCCCTTGGTGGTGTTCATCACCGTGTCGCCGGACTTCAGCGTGCCGGCATAGACGCGCACGAAGGTCAGCGTGCCGTACTTGTCGTTGATGATCTTGAACGCCAGGCCGGCGAACGGCGCGCTCGGATCGGCCTTGATGCGGCGGCGGTCGGAATGCTCGCCATCCTCCTCGCCTTCCTCCGCGGCGATGCGCGATGCCCGGCACGTCGATCGGCGACGGCAGGTAGTCGACCACCGCGTCGAGCAGCGGCTGCACGCCCTTGTTCTTGAACGCGGTGCCGCACAGCACCGGACGGAACGCGCCGGAGATGGTGCCCGCCTTGATGCAGCGCTTCAGCGTGGCGACCTAGACGTCGCCCTTGTCGAAATATTCCTCCATCGCCGCGTCATCGACCGACAGCGCGGTATCCAGCAGAAGTCTGGCGGTATTCCTTCGCCTGCTCGGCGAGGTCGGCCGGGATCGGCTCGTCGTGGTACTTCGCGCCGAGTTCGCCGCCTTCCCAGATGATCGCCTTCATCTCGACCAGGTCGACCACGCCGAGGAACTTGTCCTCGATGCCGATCGGCAGCTGCAGCGGCAGCGCGACGATATCGAGCTTCTCCTTCAGCGTCGCGAAAGCGCGGAAGAAGTCGGCACCGGTGCGGTCCAGCTTGTTGATGAAGATGATGCGCGGCACGTTGTAGCGGTCGGCGAGACGCCAGTTGGTCTCCGACTGCGGCTGCACGCCGGCGACGCCCTCGATGATGAAGATCGCGCCGTCCAGCACGCGCAGGCTGCGGTTCACCTCGATGTTGAAATCGATGTGGCCGGGCGTGTCGATGATGTTGATGCGGTGGTCTTGCCACTCGCAGGTCACCGCGGCCGAGGTGATGGTGATGCCGCGCTCCCGCTCCTGCTCCATGTAATCGGTCGTGGTGTTGCCGTCGTGCACCTCGCCGATGCGGTGCGACATTCCGGTGTAGTACAGGATGCGCTCGGTCGTCGTGGTCTTGCCCGCGTCGATATGCGCGGTGATGCCGATGTTACGGATCTTGTCGAGCGGCGTACCAGGCACGATGAACCTCCATACCACGACGGGCGCTCCGGAACCCCTGTTCCGCGCGCCCGCATGCTAATCCGGCTGACGTGCAGCCGGCTATGTCGAGCCTCAGATGCTGCACCGCCGCACTTTGCAAGGATTATTGGCGGGAGCGCGATGCAACGCACGCATGCACCGGGCAATTGCAAGCGCTCGACTCACCCTTTGTCACCCTCCGACACAGGGTTCCGGCGTAATTTGCCGGCCATGGACCTTCGAACCGCACAGGCGCTGATCCGCTTCGGCCTGGGCCGCCGCGGCGACGAGCCGCTGCCAGCCGACCCGCGCAGCTGGCTCCGGGATCAGTTGCACACCCCGATCCCTCGCGACATCGCGCCGCGGCCCAGCACGGTCGACCGGCCTCAGCCGCGTTGCGGGCCGATCGCGCAGAACAAGCCGAAGCCCGAGGATTCGCAGGTCCGGCGCACTGTTCCAGGCCGAGGCGAAGGCGGAACTGGACAATGCGCTCACCACGCCGGCGCCGTTCCGCGAGCGGCTGGTCTGGTTCTGGACCAACCATTTCACCGTCTCGGTCCGCGGCGGCATCGCCGGCGGTGGCCTGCGCCTTCATCGAGGAGGCGATCCGCCCACACGTCACCGGCCGCTTCGAGGACATGCTGTTCGCCGTCATGCGTCATCCGGCGATGCTGATGTATCTGAACAACGCCGCGTCCGTGGGTCCGGACAGCGTCGCCGGACAGCGCCGCCATCGCGGCCTGAACGAGAACCTGGCGCGCGAGTGCCTGGAACTGCACACGGTCAGCCCGGCGGCCGGCTACACCCAGGCCGACGTCACCAGCTTCGCCAAGATCCTGACCGGCTGGTCGATCGATCTGCGCGCCGACCCGCCGGGTTTCCGCTTTCGCCCGTTCGCGCACGAGCCGGGCGCGCAGACGTCATGGGACGCAGCCTTCCCGCCTGGCGAGGAAGGCGGCGTGGCGGCGCTGCACTTCCTGGCCAATCATCCGGCCACCCATCGCTTCCTGGCCCGCAAGCTGGTGCGGCACTTCGTCGCCGACGAACCGCCCGCCGATGCGGTGCGGCAGATCGAGGGCGTGCTGCGCGATACCGGCGGCAATCTGGGCGCCGCGGCCGGAGCGCTGATCACGCTGGAGGCCGCCTGGCAGCCGGGCGCCAAGCTGCGCACGCCGCAGGATTTCGTCGTCGCCAGCCTGCGCGCGCTGGACCTGCCGGACGACCAGCGCGCCACGGTCAACCTGCAGGGCATCCTGGCCGGCCTTGGCCAGCCGTTCATGAACGCGCCGCAGCCGAACGGCTGGTCCGATCACGCCGGCGACTGGGCCGCGCCCGAGGCGATGATGCGCCGCATCGACTGGGCCTACGGCGTCTCCGGGCCGGGTCGGCACGCGCGACGTGGCCGATCTGGCGGCAGCCAATCTCGGCCCGCTGCTGCGCGACGACACGTTGCAGGCGGTGCGCCGCGCCGGCTCGCGCCGCGACGCGATGACGCTGCTGTTGACTGCTCCGGAATTCCAGAGGCGCTGAGCATGATCGCACTGACCCGCCGCTCCGCATTGCTTGGCCTGACCGCCGCCGTCTCGCTCGGCCGCGTGTCGCTCGCCATGGCCGCAGCAGCCGACCGACAAGCGCTTCATCGTGCGTGATCCAGCGCGGCGCGCTGGATGGCATGGCGGCGGTGGTGCCGTATGGCGATCCGGCGCTGACCGGTCTGCGCGGCGAGATCGTGCCGCCGGCGCCCGGGCAGCAGGACGGCCTGCTCGATCTCGGCGGCTTCTATCGGGCTGCACCCGTCGCTGGCGCGATCTGCACGCGATGTACCAGGCCGGCGAGGCGATTGCCGGTGCACGCGGTCGCCGGCCCGACCCGGGTGCGCAGCCATTTCGAGGCGCAGGACTGCCTGGAAAGCGGCGCCGATCACCGCATGACCAGCGGCTGGCTGAACCGCGCGGTGGCCGCGATGCCTGCCGACCGCACGGCGGTCGACCGGACGGCGACGCGGTCGCCATCGGCGTCTCCGTGCCGCTGCTGCTGCGCGGCTCGGCGCCGTGGTCGGCAACTGGGCGCCCGCACGGCTTCGCCGCGCCGCCGCCCGACCTATACAGCCAGATCGCCGCGCTGAATCAGGATCAGATCACCTGACCGGACCCGCGATCGCCGAGGGTCTGCGCGAGCGCGGCTTCTCCGCCTCGAGTGATGAGCGGCGACGCCGCCGAGACAGGATCGCTACGCCTTCCCTGCCCTGGCACGCGCCGCCGGCGAGTTGCTGCGGGCACCGGATGGTCCACGCGATCGCCGCGCTGGAGATCGGCGGCTGGGACACGCACGTCGCGCAGGTGCCACGGCTGAAGCGCGTGCTGGAGCAGCTCGACGCCGGGCTGGCGGCGCTGAAGGAAGGCCTGGGCGATGCCTGGAAGCAGACCGCCGTGCTGACGATGACCGAGTTCGGCCGCACCGCGCGGGTGAACGGCACCAAGGGCACCGACCATGGCACCGGCACAGTCGCGTTCGTGCGTCGGCGGCGCCGTGGCCGGCGGCCGCGTGTTGGCGGACTGGCCCGGCCTCGGTGCCGGCACGCCTGCTGGACGACCGCGACCTGGTGCCGACGACGGATCTGCGCTCGGTCGCCAAGGGCCTGCTGGCGCAGCATCTCGGGCTGGACGGTGCCGCGGCCATGGCCAAGGTCTTCCCCAACAGCGAAACCGCCCAGGCAACCAGCGGCTTGCTTCGCGCGTAACGCCGGAAGTCCTACAGTGTCCTCCGGGCGAGGAGGCGCGGATGGTCAGCGAGCAGCGGCAATGGGATCGGCTGATGGCAATGGCGAAGCTTGGTGCCATTGCCGGTGATGGCGTTAACCGCGCCTGCCTCACCGAACTCGACCGCGAGGCACGTCGTCTGCTGATCGCTTGGGCAAAGGCTATCGGCGCCAGCGTCTCAGTGGATGCGGCAGCCAATCTGTGGCTGCGGCGAGAAGGCAAAGATCCGCAGGCCCCGCCCGTCGTCACCGGCAGCCATATGGACACGCAACCGAACGGCGGCAGGTTCGATGGCATCTACGGCGTGATCGCCGGATTGGAAGCGATCACCGCGCTGCACGATGAAGGCGTCACGACTGCATCGGCCAATCGAGGTCGTGGCGTGGACCAACGAGGAAGGTGGCAGGTTCGCGCCAGGCTGCATGGGCAGCATGGCGTGGAGCGGTTTCCGCCGCATCGAGGACTTCGCCGAGATTGCCGATCCCGATGGCATGCGCTTTGGCGATGCGCTGTCAGCGCACCTGAAGGCGGAAGCCGACGTGCCGACACGCCCGCTCGGCGGCAAGCCGCACGCCTATGTCGAAGCACATATCGAGCAAGGCCCGCGGCTGGAAGCTGAAAGCCTCGACATCGGCATCGTCACCGGCATCCAAGGCAGCCGCTGGTTCACCGTGACGCTGACCGGCGACACCGCGCACGCCGGCACCACGCCGCTGGCACTGCGGCGCGACGCGGTGCAGGACATGGTGCGCGCGATCACCGCGCTGAACGCGCTGATGCATGACCCGACGGATGTACTGCGCTTCACCGTCGGCCGCATCGCGGTGGAGCCGAACACCTCTAACTCGGTGGCGAACCGCGCGAGCTTCACCATCGACTTCCGGCATCCCGACAAGCAGGTTCTGCTGGCACGCGGCGACGCGATCGCTGGTGTCGTGCAGGCAGCGGTGCGCGATGCCAATGTGACAGTGCAGGAGACGTTCCACGCTCTGCCTGTGGAGTTCGCGCCGTTGGTGGTCGACGCGGTGCAGCATGCGGCAACGGAACTCGGCTGCAGGCACATGCGGCTGCCATCGGGTGCCTTCCATGATGCGCAGTTCGTTGTACCGGTCTGCCCGACAGGGATGATCTTCGTGCCGTGCCGCAAAGGCATCAGTCACAATCCGGCGGAGTATTCCAACGCCGGACAACTGGCCGCAGGTACACGTGTATTGACACGCACGCTCACCGAACTGGCGAACTAACAGTGACAACTCGCCCTCGCAGCTGGAGAGGTCGCGCCGCAACACGGCGCGGCAGAGGCCGTTGCCCGCCGCTTGCATCCCCTGCGGCGCGTTGGGCCGCGCAGGACCTCACGGCAGCACGTCCAATGAAATGATTTATACATGTTTCGACAGAATACACTGCAGCTTCACCTGGTCAGCCAAACTGCTCGCTACCCGGCTCGCAACCCGGACGCGGGCATTCCGTAACCAGGAGAGAGAGATGACCGACAGAAAAATAGATCCGCAAAAAGCCGCCGAAATCGATGACCTTACGCATAAGATCAACACCGGTATGCAGACGCCAGAAACGATGGGTCGGATCCTGATTCACTCTCTGCTGGCCCAGGCATCATCGAAAGGCACCTTGGCGGCCGACGGATCCATTGACATTCCAATGTCAGCTACAATCCGCCTTCCAGGCGCAAAGGGTATTGCAGCCTCTTCCGACTGTGGTGAATGCTGTATCACGATTTTAGGAACCAGGGTGGTGTGTGGCTTGGTGTGTCACCACGAGACATAGCGCAGATCGTTCGTCACCAATTTCGCCGACCTATCAGCTGCTAACGGCCAGCCAGGTCTGACTGCCTCTAAAGGTGGTCAGACCAAGGGGCCCCGCCCTCCTTCCAATCGGCCTGCGGACGCGCGCCAAGCCAGTGCCGCGCAGCAAACTCGCGGCCGACCCGCTTCGCACCAAGGCTCTACGCCCGAGACGTTGCGGCCTTGGCACGCTTGCCTTCATCCGACGCGCGCCACAGGTACCACGCGGCGATCGAACGAAACGGCGACCAGGCCTGACCGATCTCCGCCAGTGCCTTCGGCTTCGGCGATGCGTCCAGTCCGTACAGCACGCGATAACCATCGCGCACGCCAAAATCGTCCACCGGCAGCACGTCCGGCCGGCCTAGCGTGAAGATCAACAGCATCTCGACGGTCCAGCGCCCCACACCGCGAATTGAAGTGAGCCGCTCGATCAGTTCCTCATCCGACAGCCGAACAGAACCGCGTCGCGTCGGCACGGTGCCATCCAGCGTGGCGGCACAGATCGCGCGCATCGCGGCGATCTTGGACCCGGAAAAGCCACAGCCGCGCAATGCTTCGTCTGGGCTGGCCAGCACCAGTTCCGGCGACGGAAACTCGCCCGCGGGACACAGGCATTCAAAGCGCGCCAATATCGCCTGCGCCGCACGGCCGTGCAGTTGCTGATGCGCGATGGCGCGCATCAGTGCTTCATACGGACTGCGCCGGCGCTGGATGTCGAGCCGCGGCGGACCCACGCGGCGGATCAGCGCTGCGAACAGTTTGTCGCGCCGCAAATGGCGTAAGGCTTCCTCACTCATAACACTCGCTTTTGGTGGTATCGTTGGTTTGCCGCAACCGTGACTTGCATCGCCCCCCCTCGCAGGCGGTAAACTACCGACCAGTATGCAACGCCAAGACATCCTTCGCGAAGAAGACGACGAAGCGGCAGCCGATCGGCAGACGGCGAGCCTGGCCGGTGTCGCCATCACCCTGGTGCTGCTTATCGTCGGTCTGTTCCTGGTGCGCGAACTGCACGCCAAGGCAGCGATCGAGGACTGCCTGATGGCGGGCCGCAGCAATTGCGACTGGCTGGTGCAGGCCCAGTTCTAGCGTTCCTTGACGCGACACAGTTCTCTGGCCAGCGTGCCGGCTTTGACCGGGGGCACCTGACATATGCGTATTTCCGAGATGGATTGGCGAATGGTGGAGGATTGGGTCCGCCACGATGATCGCTGTGTGCTGCCATTGGGCAGCACCGAACAACACGCCGGATTATCGCTGGCGACAGATGCGATCCTTGCCGAGCGTGTCGCCGCCGAGGCAGCCGAACCACTCGGCGTGCCGGTGTTCCCCGCCCTGCCCTACGGACTGACGCCGTACTTCACCGCGTTTCCCGGCACCGTCACCTTGCGCGTCGCGACCTATGCCGCGGTGGTGCGCGATGTGCTGGACAGCCTGAAGTATGCCGGCTTCCGTCGCGTGCTCATCGTCAATGGCCATGGCGGCAATGCGCCGGCCGGTTCGGTGGCGCAGGAGTGGATGATGGACAATCCGGATGCGCATGTGCGCTTCCACGACTGGTGGCGCGCGCCGCTCACCGCGGCGGCGGTGCGCGCGATCGATCCGGTGGCGAGCCATGCAAGCTGGATGGAGAACTTCCCATGGACGCGGCTGGCAAATCGAGCGCCGCAGGAAGGCATCAAGCGGATGATCGACACCGAGCGGCTGCGCATGCTGCCGCCGTTCGAAGTGCGCAACCTGATCGATGACGGCAACTACGGCGGCCGTTACCAGCGCTATGATTCCGAGATGCTGGAGATCTGGGATGTCGCCGTGCAGGAAACCCGCACAATGCTGGAGAACTGGTAATGGGCGAGCGCATCCTGATCTGGGGAGCGGGCGCCATTGGCGGCTCGGTGGGGGCCTGGCTGCAACGTGCCGGTCACGACATCAGCTTCGTCGATATCGTGCCGGAGCACGTGGCGGCGATCCGCGAACACGGCCTGCGCATCACCGGCCCGGTGGAACAGTTCTCCATTGCCGTGCCTGCCTTCCTGCCCGAGCAACTGTCCGGCACCTGGCAGCGCATCTTCCTCGCCGTGAAGGGCCATCACACCGATGCCGCGACGCGCGCGCTGACACCGTATCTGGCGCAAGACGGCTATGTGCTGTCGATCCAGAACGGCCTCAACGAACTTATCATCCAGCGCATCATCGGCCGCGATCGCACCATCGGCGCGTTCATCAATTTCGGCGCCGACTGGATGGCGCCCGGCGAAATCATGTTCGGCAATCGCGGCGCCGTCGTGCTGGGCGAACTCGATGGCGCGATCACACCACGCCTCGAAGCGCTGCACGCGATCATGCGTGACTTCGAGCCGGATGCGATCACCACGCCGCATATCTGGTCGTATCTATGGGGCAAGCTCGGCTACGGGGCGATGCTGTTCGCACAAGGCATGGGACAGAAGGGCATCGCCGATTGCCTGGCGCGGCCCGAACTGCTGCCGCTGTGGCGGCGCCTCGGCGAAGAGGCCATCGTCGTCGCGCAGGCGGAAGGCGTCGAACCACGCGGCTTCAATGGCTACGACGTCGATGCGTTCAAGCCCGGTGCGAGCGAGGCGGATGCAAAGCGCAGCGTTGCCGCGATGGTGGCATTCAACAGTAGCAGTGCGAAGACGCATTCCGGCATCTGGCGCGACCTTGCCGTACGCAAGCGGCGCACCGAGGTCGATGTGCAGATCGCGCCAATCGCCGAGATCGGTGCCCAGCACGGCATCGATTGCCGCGTGACGCGCAAGCTGGTGGAGATGATCCACGAAGTAGAGGATGGGCGGCGGCCGATGACGGATGACAACCTGCTGGAACTGGCACGAGTGAACTAGCCATGATCAGCGTCGACGAAGCCCGCGAACGCATCCTGGCCGCGCTGCATCGCACGCCGGCGGAAATCGTCGCGCTGGCCGACGCATGGGGGCGCGTGACCGCCGCGCCGGTCCTGGCGCGCGTGACGCAGCCGCCGATGGATGTCTCGGCGATGGACGGCTACGCGCTACGCGCGTCGGACGGGACGCTCGGCGCAGCGCTGCGGGTCATTGGCAGCGCGCCGGCTGGACATCCGTTCGACGGCTCGGTGGGTCCCGGCGAAACCGTCCGGTTGTTCACCGGCAGCGTGGTGCCGCAGGGCGCCGATGCAATCCTGTTGCAGGAGGACGCGACCGCGACAGGCACTGGCGTGCGGGTGAACGAGGCAGTGGCCGCGGGGCGGCACATCCGTCGCGCCGGGCAGGATTTCGCAAAGGGCGATGCGGTGGTCCCGGCCGGCCGGCGGCTGACCGCGCGCGACATCGGTCTGGCCGCGGCGGCAAACCATCCTTGGCTCACCGTGCATCGCCGCCCGCGCGTCGCGATCCTGGCCACCGGCGACGAGATCGCCATGCCAGGTGAGCCGATCCCTGTCGGCGGTATCGTCAGTTCCAATTCGCACGCTCTGGCCGCGCTGGTTCGCGCGGGGGGTGGCACGCCTGTCGTCCTGCCGATTGCTGCTGACACCCGCGAGGCAGTGGCAGCGGTGGCCGACACGGTGGCGGGCATGGACATGCTGGTGACGACGGGCGGCGCCTCCGTGGGAGACCACGACCTGGTCATCGAAAGTCTGAAGACACGCGGACTTAAGCTGGATTTCTGGCAGATCGCGATGCGGCCGGGAAAGCCGCTGCTGTATGGCACGCTGGGCGCCGTGGCCGTGCTCGGCCTGCCAGGGAACCCGGTGTCGGCGCTGGTCTGTTCCATCCTGTTCCTGCTGCCTGCGCTAAGCCGGCTGTCCGGCCTGCCGGCCGCCCCGCCGCCGACGATCCGGGCGATCACCGGTGCTCCATTGCGCGCCAACGATCATCGCGCCGATCATCTGCGCGCGACGGTGCGCCTCGATCCACAGGGGCGGATCGTCGCCACGCCCTTCCCCGTGCAGGATTTGGCGATGCTGCGCCGGCTCGCCCTGGCCGATGCGCTGATTCTGCGCCCGCCGAACGCTCCCGCGTTGCCGGAAGGCAACGAGGTGACAGCGATTCTCCTCGATTTCGCTCGGCCTTTGACGCGCCTTTTTACGGTGCAGGTTCAGGAAATCTTGACGCGACTGCGCGAACCTATCTAGAACATCGGTCAGTTGCCGATTTGTTCCATTTGGAACGTCGGCGTTCGAGGGGAAAGACCGCCCGCCATGCTGACAAAAAAGCAGTACGAACTGCTGCTCTACATCGACCGGCACCTGAAGCAGACCGGCTTCTCGCCGAGCTTCGAGGAAATGAAGGACGCGCTGAAGCTGCGCTCCAAGTCCGGCATCCATCGGCTGATCTCGGCGCTTGAGGAACGCGGATTCCTCGGCCGCCGTCGCCATCGCGCGCGGGCGCTGGAGGTGCTGAAGTTGCCGGAGAACCAGCTAGGGCAACTGCCCGCCGAGGATACCGGCCAGACATTCGCGCCCAATGTGATCCGCGGTGATTTCACGCCGAAGATTACGGGCGTGCGCGCGGCCAACGACGCCGAGGCGATCCAGTTGCCGCTGTATGGCCGGATCGCCGCCGGCCTGCCGATAGAGGCTCTGCAGGACCCGAGCAGCTACGTCGATATGCCGGTGCATATGCTCGGCGGCGGGGAGCATTACGCGCTGGAGGTCGCCGGCGACTCGATGGTCGACGCCGGCATCCTGGACGGCGACACCGTCGTCATCCGCCGGGGTGACATCGCGGACACCGGCCAGATCGTTGTGGCGCTGGTGGACGATAGCGAGGTCACGCTGAAAAGGCTGCGGCGGCGGGGCGCTTCGATCGCGCTGGAGCCATGCAACGCGCGGCATGAGACACGCATCTTCCCAGCCGACAAGGTGAAGGTGCAGGGCCGTCTGGTGGCACTGCTGCGCCGCTACGACTAGTCGTCGGTCTGCGCCATCGTCGGGCGCGCCGTCACCCCGATCACCTCCGGTGTGTCGGTTTTCGCTGGCGGCAAAGCCGGGACCAGCGGTTTGCGCGGTGTGGGAAGCGGCGGTACCCACGGGCGAGCGCCGCGATACCCACGATCGGTCACGATCCGGGCGTGGTCGCCGTCCAGCCAGATCGCCGTGGCGCCATAGCGCCAAACGGTAAAGCGATCCACCAGTGCCGGCCATGGCCGAGGACACAGGCCGCGCGCAGGCTCTGCCGACACGATCACCGAGACCTCGCCGCATCCGTCGGGATGCGGTGCGCCGCGCGCCAGGATAACTCCCTTGGCGCCCGCCACCGGCCGCATCAGGCAGGCGCCTGCGGCACAGGTGATCGCGCCGTCGGCCACGACCCCCGCGCCGGAAATCGGACTGAACGCGTCCACCGCCCAGTAGTGCAGCCAGGACTTAAGAGTGAATTTCGAGCCGCCCGACACCTGCTGGACGAATACCCCGGCTGGTGTTCGCACGCCGATGAGGCGAGCCTCGGCGGAAACCAGCAGATCGGGAGGTCGCACCAATGTTGGTGAGGCCAAACCGGCTACAATGGCGACAATACCAGCCAGTCGGAGCCGGCTTCGCCAAAGTGAGAGCCAGATCATCCCCAGCGCGACGGCCAGCAGCCCCCAGGGCGGCATATGCGGCATGAGCAGCGTCGCCCCCGGCAACGCCGCGGTGGCGCGCGCAATCCACAAGACGCCTTCGTTGCCCCAGCCCATCACGACCAGCGCCGGCCATTCGAGGCCGAATGGCATCAGGGCGAGTCCCAGCATGCCCGCGGGCATTACCACCACGCCGGTCAACGGCACCGCGATAAGGTTCGACAGCGCGAAGTAGACCTGCACACGGCTGAAATGGTACGCGCCGAACGGCAGCGTCGCGCTGCCTGCCAGCAGACTGGTCAGCAACAGGCCGAGTACATAGGCCGCCGCCCGGCCGCCCCAGCCGCCATGGTGATACAAGGCGACCAACCTGCCACCGAACGCCTCATGGCCGGCGAGCAGCGCCATGACCGCCGCAAAGCTCATCTGCATCGAGGCACCGACAAGCGAACTGGGATCGACCAGCGTCAGCAGTGCTGCCGCCAAAGCGAGGCTTCGCATCGAGATCGCCCGTCTGCCAACCAGCATGGCAAAGGCAACGAAGCCCGCCATGATGAAGCTGCGCACCATCGGCACCTGTGAACCGGTGAGTACCGTGTAAAAGCCGCCAGCCGCCAGACCGGATAGTGCTGCGATACTCTTGCTCGCCCAACGCAACGCCGCGTAGGTCCACGCAGCGAGCAGTAGGCGCACGGCATAGATTGCAATACCCATCACGATGGTGATGTGCAGACCGGAGACCGATAGAAGGTGCGCAAGCCCCGAATTGCGGAACGCCACCATATCGGGTTCAGGAATGCCCGACATCACGCCGCTGAGCAGTGCTTGTGCAAGAGCGCCCGACGAACCCGTCAACACCGCATCGATCCGCCGATTGATTGTCTCGCGCAATCGAAGCATCCAGAGCATCGGGCTCATCGTTGCGCTGTCGCGCGACACGACCGGCCCAAGCGCGTAACCCGACCCGGCCAAATCCGAGAAGAATGCATCGCGCTGCAAGTCCCACGCCCCCGGATACGCCGGCGGCGCGGCGGGACGGATCAGGGCACGCACGCTGATCCGATCGCCACTGATGACCGGGCTGGCATCGTTCGTCTTGAGCCGGACCCGGACCTTTCGCTGCAGTGGTTCGGTCGTTCCCTCGAGCCGCACGTCATCGAGCGTGATTCGCCGCCCCCTCTGCACTGCCTCCACGCCGTGCACAGTACCAAGCACCATCGTCGCATGGGTAGGAAGTGCCTCGAGCGGCGGGGAGATGGCCGTGGCAAACTGTCCGGCGGCGAAGCCGATCGCCGTCGCGGCAAGCGCTGCGGATGCGGCGCGCGGCACCCACCATGGCCTCGCCAGCCGGGTAGCGGCCGCCGCGGGCAATGCAATCGCCGCACCCAGCCAAGCGGGCGGCTCCGTTTGAAGCGCGAAATAGCACAGCACGCCGATACCGATGAAAACCGGCAGCCACAGAACGAAGCGGCCCTGCTCGGCAGCCAGCCACATCTCGAGCATTCTGGCCGTCCGCGCCCGCGCTCTGCCCAAATCGACACGCAACTGCTGCACGCATAGGAGGTTACACTCCGCTGCCTCTACAGGCGGTGAAGGGCCGTGCTAGACCAGCGTGATGAAGGTTCGCGCTCGTTTCGCCCCCAGCCCGACCGGGCTGCTGCACATCGGCAGCGCCCGCACCGCGCTGTTCAACTACCTGTTCGCCCGCCATCACGGTGGCGAGTTCCTGTTGCGCATCGAGGACACCGACCGCGAACGCAGCACCGATGCGGCGACCCAGGTCATCATCGAGGGTCTCGCGTGGCTCGGCGTCGTCGCGGACCAGCCGCCGATCTTCCAGTCCAGCCGGCTCGCGCGTCACGCTGAGGTGGCCCGGGAGATGCTCGCCTCCGGCCACGCCTATCGCTGCTATTGCACGGCGGAGGAACTGCGGCAGATGCGCGAACAGGCGGTCGCCGAGGGGCGGTCACCGCGCTACGACGGTCGCTGGCGGGATCGCGATCCAGCCGATGCTCCACCTGGAGTGGCACCGGCGATTCGGCTGAAAGCGCCCCGCGACGGTGAGACCGTGGTCGAGGATCTGGTGCAAGGCACTGTACGGGTCGGCAATGCCGAACTCGACGACATGATCATCCTGCGCAGCGATGGCACGCCGACCTACAACCATTCTGTGGTGGTGGATGACCACGATATGGCTATCACCCACGTGATCCGGGGCGACGACCACCTGACGAACACGTTCCGCCAGGTCCAGATCTACCAAGGCATGGGCTGGGATCTGCCGCGCTTCGCGCATATCCCGCTGATCCATGGTGCCGACGGCGCCAAGCTGTCGAAGCGGCATGGTGCCGTCTCGGTGCTTGAGTTCCGCGAACAAGGCTATCTGCCGGACGCCGTGGCGAATTACCTGATGCGGCTAGGCTGGGGACACGGCGATGTCGAAGTGGTGGATCGCAGCGAGGCGATCCGGCTGTTCGACCTCGATGGCGTCGGCCGCTCGCCCAGCCGGATGGATTACGCCAAGCTGCAACACCTGAACGGCATCTATATCCGGCAGGCAAATGACGACGAACTGTGCCGGGACGTGCTGGAACGGCTGGCGCATCGCCCTGGCCTTGCGCTGGGTGGCAACGCGGCGAAACGCATTCGGGCACTGATCCCGGCACTGAAGCAACGTGCCAGGACCTTGGTGGAACTCGCGGATGCGGCAGCTTTCCTGGCGCATCCCCTGCCGCTGCCGATGGAGCCAAAGGCAGCCGCATTGCTGTCTCCGGAAGCACGGCTGATGCTGCGGGAGGTGGCCGAGACACTCTCGGGAACCGACTTCACCCCGGCAGCGATCGACGCGGCGCTGCGCGAGTACGCCGAGGCAAGCGGGCGGAAGCTTGGCCAGGTGGCGCAACCGCTGCGCGCCGCGCTCACCGGCAGCACGGCCAGTCCGGGGATCGATCTGACCCTGGCAGCGCTTGGCCGCGAGGAAGCTCTGGCACGATTGCAGGCGGTCGCCTGAGATTTCCTGTCGGAGCTTGATCTAGATCAATGCGGGTATCGGCGTGCAAGCCCATTGTGCCGCTCGTGAGGCAGGCGGTTCATCCGTCTTCTCCTCTCTCTTGGACTCCTCCCCATACCCTCGGCGGCGCTTCTGGCGCCGCCATTTTTTTATTTGAGTACGGATATTTGCGGATTTTCTTTCAGCTTCAGGTTCACCGAATATGAACCGTCACCGGGGATACTCCGGGACAAGAGCCAGTTAGCGAGATCCGGCCATGCGCGGTCAGCGGGATAGCCAGCACGACAGCAAGTTCAACAGCGTTACCGGCGTGGTGCTCGGCATGCTCGCGATCGGACTGGCGGGAATGGTGGGCACGATCAGCCTGATCCGCGCGGTGGGCGAGATCGGACCCAAGGTCGGCGACATTGTCGCGTTCGACCCGACCGACCCGATCTCCGCCGACATGAAAGCCCACGTCACGGCAACACCCACGGATGGCCGGCCAGGGGTCGATTGTGTGTTGGACGTCCGCGCCATGCACGAAGGTGGCGGCAGTCTGATCATCGAGTCGCGGCAACCGATGACCAACCGTGGCATGCGCGTGCATTGGGCCGGGGCGCACAGCGCCAATGACAGCACCAATTGCGGCTCCGCGGCGGATTTGCTGTTGAATCAGGACGATATCGAGATGCTCGCAATGGCGGCGGGGGGCTTCGGCGTACCCGCGAGCAAGCAGCACATCGCCCTTTGGGGAGCATCGCCCGCCGTCAGGTAGTCCGACGTTGACGGCACGCGCCAGTTTCTGCGATCTGGCGTCGTGTCGTACCGGCAAAAGCATCTGCTGGCGATCGAGGGTCTCCACCCGCCCGAAATCGGCCATATGCTCGATCTGGCGGAAAGCTATGTGCTGCTCAATCGCTCCGGCAAGACCCAGCGCGACCTGCTGCGCGGCCACACGCTGATCAACCTGTTCTACGAAGATTCGACCCGCACGCGGACCAGCTTCGAACTGGCCGGCAAGCGGCTGGGTGCGGACGTGATCAACATGTCGGTCTCGACCTCGGCGGTGAACAAGGGTGAGACACTGCTGGATACCGCGGCGACGCTGAACGCGATGCACTGCGACCTGCTGGTGGTGCGGCACGACCAGTCCGGAGCGCCCAACCTGCTGGCACAGAAGGTCGATGCGGCGGTGATCAACGCCGGCGACGGCACACACGAACATCCGACCCAGGCGCTGCTCGACGCACTGACCATCCGCCGGCGCAAGGGACGCCTCGAAGGCCTGATCGTGGCGATCTGCGGCGACGTGCTGCATTCGCGCGTGGCGCGCTCGAATATCCACCTGCTTACCACGATGGGCAGCCGCGTGCGTGTCGTGGGACCTGCGACGCTGATGCCCGCGGAAGCCGAGCGGCTCGGCGTGGAAGTGTTCCACGACATGGAGCGAGGCCTGGCCGGCGCCGATATCGTGATGATGCTGCGCCTGCAGCGCGAGCGGATGCAGCGCGGCCTGGTGCCGAGCGCGCGTGAGTATTTCCGTTTCTTTGGCCTCGATGCGGCGAAACTCGCCTATGCCAAGCCGGACGCGTTGGTGATGCATCCGGGGCCGATGAACCGCGGCGTGGAAATCGATAGCGAGGTCGCCGACGACCCGCAGCGCAGCGTGATCCGAGAGCAGGTCGAAATGGGTGTCGCGGTGCGCATGGCGGTGCTCGATACCTTGTCGCGCGGGCATGGGCGCAATGAATTGTAGCCGTACCCGAGACGCCGCTTGACGCTCACGTTGTTCACCGGCGTGCGCCTGTTGGATCCGGCCTCCGGTCTGGATCAGCCGGGCGAACTGTTGGTTCGGGACGGCGTGATCGTGGATTTGGGGCCGAGCCTCGGCCGGCCGGAGGGCGCGGCTGTCGTGGCCGAGGATGACGCTATTCTGTGTCCCGGACTGGTCGATATGCGAGCGGCGCTTGGCGAGCCCGGCTACGAATATCGCGAGACCATCGCATCCGCCGCCGAGGCTGCAGCGGCTGGCGGCATCACCACACTGGCGGCACTCCCCGACACCTTGCCGGCGATCGACGATCCGGCGCTGGTCCGGCTGCTGCGCGCGCGGGGCGATGAGACCGGCAGCCTGACCATCGTGCCATATGGCGCGGTCACCGCAGGATGCCGCGGGGAAGAGCTTGCCGAACTTGGGCTGTTGAGCGAGGCCGGTGCCGTGGCCTTCACCGACGGCGGCCGCGCGGTGGGCTCATCCCGGCTGATGCGGCTGGCCCTGTCGTACGCGCGCGGTTTTGGCGGCCGTATCGTGCAACACCCCGAAGATCCGTCACTCGCCGCGGGCGGCGCCGCCACCGAAGGCGAACTGGCGACACGGCTCGGACTGCCGGGCATTCCCGCCGCCGCCGAGGCGATCCTGGTGGCGCGCGACATCAGGCTGGCGGCGCTGACCGGCGGTGCGGTACATTTCGCGCATGTGTCGACCGGCGAGGCTTTGGCGCTCATCCGTAAGGCCAAGGCGGACCAGCTGGCGGTGACTTGCGACACCGCTCCGCCCTATTTCGATCTGAACGAAACGGCGATCGGCGACTTCCGCACCTATGCCAAGCTCTCGCCGCCATTGCGCAAGGAAGCCGATCGGCTGGCCGTCGTGGCAGCGCTGGTGGATGGCACCGTCGATGCAGTCGCCTCGGACCACCAGCCGCGCGATGCCGACGACAAGCGGCAGCCTTTTGCCCAGGCGACGCCCGGAGGCGCCGGGTTGGCCACGCTGCTCGGCGTGACGCTGGCGCAGGTGCACAACGGCTCGCTCACACTGATGCGCGCGATCGAGCTGCTGACCGTGCGGCCAGCACGGCTTCTGGGATTGCAGGCCGGGCGGCTGGCCAAAGGTGCACCCGCGGATCTTTGCCTGTTTCACCCGGACCGTATCTGGCAGGTCACGGCGGGAAAGCTTCCCGGCAAGGCTCAGAACACCCCGTTCGACGGCCGCGCGCTGGAAGGCACCGTGCTCGGCACCTGGAAATGCGGGCGCCGGGTCGCTTAGGGACGGGCCGCTGCTTGTAAGCGGCCGGGCTTCCCGGTCGCTTTACGCCTCAGTCACCCCGGTCCGGCACGATGGCGCAAGTCATCCTGGCAGGGTTGTCGGTGCCGCACTCTCCCGTTCTCGATGCCGTCCGCGGCCTGGCGATTCTGCAGGTCCTCATCTGGCACTACCTCGTGCCTACCCTCAATCACCACAACACAATGCCGCTTGTTGTCTGGTGCAGCAGCCCTCGCGTGCTGCCGGTGGTGGCGCTGGCTTTGTGCGCCATGGCCCCGATCGCACGCTACACCTGGATTGCCGCGTTTTATGCCTTCATCGTGCTGCTGATCATCCGGCGGCCGCAGATCGCCGGATCAGGCGCGATGCAACACGCTTTCCGGCTGCTCGGTCTCGGTGCCTATGCCATCTACCTGCTGCACCAGCCTCTGCTCAGCGTGATGACCGACGTCGGCCAGCACTGGTGGCTGAACTTGCCGTTGGCCAGCGGTGCTACGCTGGCCGCCGCCTGGCTCAGCTGGCGGTTCATAGAGCAGCCCTGCATCGCTTATGGCCGCCGGCGCTTCCGCTACCGTATTGCCGCTGTTCAACCGGTATGATTTCGGCCACATCGGCTGCCCGACTGACTTGCACCGGACAGTTCGCATGCCCTTGGTCGTCTGCCTTGTCCTTGGCTACCTACTCGGCTCCATCCCGTTCGGCCTGTTGCTGACACGCGCCGCCGGTCTGGGCGACATCCGCCGCATGGGCTCGGGCAATATCGGCGCTACCAACGTGCTGCGGACCGGCAACAAGGGCCTGGCGGCAGCGACGGTGCTGCTGGATGGCGGCAAGGGCGCGGCGGCCGTCCTGCTGGCGGCATGGCTGTTCGGTCCCGGCGGCGCACTTTGGGCCGGTGTGGGCGCTGTGCTGGGCCACGCCTTCCCCGTCTGGCTGGGCTTCAAGGGCGGCAAGGCAGTGGCGACGTCCTTTGGTGCGCTGATCGCGGCTGCCTGGCCCGTTGGCATATTGGCCGGCGCGGTTTGGCTCGTGGTTGCAGCCATCGGACGCAGGTCCTCACTGGCGGCCTTGGTATCGTTCCTCACCGCGCCGCTGCTTGCAGCCATTCTGGCCGACGGCAGCGTCGTTAAGCTTGCGTTGGTAATCCTTGTGCTGGTCTCGGTTCGGCACCACCAGAACATCCGCCGCCTGCTGGCAGGGACCGAGCCGCGCATTGGCCATAAAACATGACGCAGAGACGATTGATCGGCTGCGTTTGGCTCGCAGCGAGGGCGTTGGTCCAGTCGCCTACCGGCGGCTGATGTCCCGCTATGGTTCGGCGGCGTCGGCGGTTGCGGCACTGCCGGAACTGGCCCGCGCCGGAGGCCGCGACGTGCCGCCAAATGTCCCATCCGCGGACCAAGTGTTGCAGGAATTGCATGCGCTCGACCGGATGGGTGCGAGCTGCCTGTTCATCGGTGACCCAGAGTATCCCCCGTTGCTCGCAATGCTGGACGACGCGCCGCCGATGCTCGAGGTCCTGGGTAGTGTTGGCGTGCTCGCCGAACGGTCGGTCGCGCTGGTTGGCGGACGCAACGCCTCTGCGAACAGCCAGCGCATGGCGGAAGCTCTTGCGTCCGAGCTGGCCCGATCGGTGGTCGTGGTGTCCGGACTGGCGCGCGGGATCGATGCCGCGGCGCATGCGGGAGCGATGCAGACCGGGCAAACCATCGCCGCGGTGGCCGGTGGCTTGGACAACCCCTACCCCGCCGAGCACGCCGAATTGCAGCGCCGGATCGCGCTGGCAGGGGCGGTGGTCAGCGAGGCACCGCTGGGTACAGCCCCGCAGGCGCGGCACTTTCCCCGGCGCAATCGCATCATCGCCGGATTGGCGCTCGGCGTGGTGGTGGTGGAGGCAGCGCAACGGTCCGGCAGTCTGATCACCGCGCGCCTGGCCCAGGAGGCTGGCCGCGAACTGTTCGCCGTGCCCGGCTCGCCGCTCGATCCACGGGCTCGCGGCGCCAACGATCTGATCCGCCAGGGCGCTCACCTCACCGAGACAGCGCGTGACGTGCTCGACAACCTGCCGGACTATCCCTCCCGCGAAGGGCTGGCGCGGCTGCCATTGTTCGCCCGGGACGCCGCGCCCGGCCTCGCCGAGCCCCAGGAAAGTTGGCAACAGTCCGCCGCGCCGCTTGAGGACCTGGCTAAGGTCAGACTACAAGTTATTGAATTGCTTAATACTTCTCCAACAGCCGTTGACGAGGTCGTGCGCCGCTGCCAGTTCTCTCCGGCTGCGGTCATGGCGGTACTGCTGGAATTGGAGCTCGCCGGCCGCATCGAGACGCTTTCCGGGAACCGGGTGGCCCTACTGGCCGATACCGGTTTCTAGGCTACGAAAAGGTCAACATGTCGGACGTCGTTGTCGTCGAATCTCCTGCCAAGGCGAAGACCATCAACCGCTATCTCGGTGGCGGCTTCACGGTCCTGGCCAGTCTGGGTCACGTGCGCGACCTGCCGCCGAAGGACGGCTCGGTGCGGCCGGAGCAGGACTTCGCCATGGACTGGCAGTCCGATTCGCGGGGCGAGAAGCAGGTCGGCGCCATCGCCAAGGCGCTGAAGGGCGCCGAAACCCTTTACCTCGCCACCGACCCGGATCGCGAAGGCGAAGCGATCTCGTGGCACGTGCAGGCGATGCTGGCCGAGAAGAAGGCGCTGAAGGGCGTCAAGGTTCGCCGCATCACGTTCAACGAGATCACCCGCAGCGCCGTGCGGGCCGCGATGGCGGCACCGCGGGACCTCGACCAGCCGCTGATCGAGGCATACCTGGCACGGCGTGCGCTGGACTACCTGGTGGGCTTCACTCTCTCACCGGTGCTCTGGCGCAAGCTGCCGGGCAGCCGCTCGGCCGGCCGCGTGCAGTCGGTCGCGCTGCGGCTGATCTGCGAGCGCGAAGCCGAGATCGAGGCGTTCCGAGCGCGCGAGTATTGGACTGTCGAGGCGGATTTCACCACCCCGGCCGGCGCACTGTTCAACGCCCGGCTGACGCATCTGGACGGCAAGAAGCTCGAGCAGTTCGACCTGCCCAACGAAGCCCTTGCGGCGCGCGCCAAACAGAGTGTCGAGGCAGGGCGCTTTCATGTCGGCTCGGTCGAGAAGAAGCGGGTCAAGCGCAATCCATACGCGCCGTTCACCACTTCGACATTGCAGCAGGAAGCCTCGCGCAAGCTGGGCTTTGGCGCGCAGCAGACGATGCGGCTGGCGCAGCAGCTTTACGAGGGCGTCGAGCTCAATGGCGAGACCACCGGCCTGATCACCTATATGCGGACCGACGGCGTGCAGATGGCGCGCGAGGCGATCACGGCGATCCGCGAGCACGTGCAGGCCAGCTATGGCGACAACTATCTGCCGCCGGCACCGCGCGAATACCAAAGCAAGATCAAGAATGCGCAGGAGGCGCACGAGGCGATCCGGCCGACCGATGTGTCGAACACGCCGGACAGCGTGGCACAGTTCGTCTCGTCCGATCAGCGGCGGCTGTATGAGCTGATCTGGAAGCGCGCCGTCGCATCGCAGATGCAATCGGCCGAACTCGATCAGGTCAGTGTCGATGTCACCGACGGCCGCGGCACCACGCTGCGCGCCACCGGTTCCATCGTCGCGTTCGACGGCTTCCTGAAGCTGTATCGCGAGGATACCGACGACGCGGCCGAGGAGGACGAAGGCCGCATGCTGCCGCCGATGGCGGAGCGCGATCCGCTGAAGAGCGGCGAAGTCACCGCGACGCAGCACTTCACCCAGCCGCCGCCCCGCTTCTCCGAGGCGAGCCTGGTGAAGGGGATGGAAGAGCTCGGCATCGGCCGGCCTTCGACCTACGCGTCGATCCTGTCCGTGCTGCAGGATCGTAAATACGTTCGCCTCGAGAAGCGTCGCTTCATCCCGGAAGATCGCGGCCGGTTGGTGACCGCGTTCCTGGTCAGCTTCTTCGAGCACTATGTCGATACCGGCTTCACCGCCTCGATGGAGGAGAAGCTCGACGACATCGCCGACGGCAACGCCGAGTGGCGGGCGATGCTGCGCGCATTCTGGGACGAGTTCTCGCGCGCGATCGATCAGACCAAGGATCTGAAGATCAGCGACGTCATCGCGGCGCTGGACGAGGAACTGGGGCCGCATTTCTTCCCGCCACGCGAAGATGGCAGCGACCCACGCGTCTGCCCTGCCTGCGGCAATGGCCGGTTGGGGCTGAAGCTGGGACGCTATGGCAGCTTCATCGGCTGCTCGAATTATCCGGCATGTCAGTTCACCCGGCGGCTGGCGATCGAGACCGGCGAGGAACAGGGCGAGACGCTGAAGGAAGGCATGCGGATGCTCGGCAAGCATCCGGATACCGGCGAAGACGTCACCGTGCGTCGCGGCCCTTATGGGCTGTATGTGCAGCAGGGCGAGAACGGCGAAGAGGAAAAGGGCAAGAAGAAGATCAAGCCGCGGCGCACCTCGCTGCCACGCGGTATGGACGGCGATCAGATCACGCTGGAGCAGGCGATCGGACTGCTGTCACTGCCGCGCGTCATCGGCGTGCACCCGGAAACACACGAGCCGATCGAGGCGGGGATCGGACGCTTCGGACCGTTCGTGCGGATGGGCGCGATCTATGGATCGCTCGATCGCGACGACGACGTGCTGTCCATCGGCATCAATCGCGCGGTGGATCTTATCGCGCGCAAGATGGCGAGCGTGCGCAATGTCGGCGCCCACCCATCGGACAAGGAACCAATCGCCGTGCGCAAGGGCCGGTTCGGGCCGTACGTGCAGCACGGCAAGACGGTCGCGAACCTGCCGCGCGGCGTGATGATGGAAGAGATCACGCTGGATGAGGCGGTGACGCTGCTGGCCGAGAAGGGCAAGCAGTTGCGGCCGCGCGGCGCGGCAGGGCGGCGCGGACGGACTGCCGCGGCGGCACCAAAGACTGAAGCGGCTGCTCCTGCGAAGAAGGCGGCTGCCAAGAAAGCGCCGGCCAAGGCGAAAGCGGCAAAGCGGCGCGGCAAGCGTGCGACGGCAAAAACGCCGGCGAAGAAGAAGGCAGCCGCGCGTGCGCGAAAGCCGGCGACCGGGCAAGGGTAAGGCTCCCAGCCGTCCTCACCTTCCCCGCAAGGGACGTGGGACTGTTTCAGCTGCTCCATTGACCGAGCGCATCCTCGGCGTGTTCCGTGCCGGCCGCATCGAGCCGACGGATCGCCGCGCCCGATCTGAATGGACCGTGCCGCGCGGCCAGGACGGTGGCGCCAAGGACGGGGAGATCGTGCTGGCAGAGGCGCTGCCACATCACCGCCTGGGGCTGCGGCCTGCACGGGTGATCGAGCGGCTCGGAGCAATGGGCGACGCCCGCTCGGTCAGCCTGATCTGCATCCACACGCATGACATACCGGAACCGATGCCGGCGGAGGCACAAGCCGAGGCAGCGAAGGCCACCGCAACGCCATTGGAACGCCGCACCGATTTGCGCGATGTGCCGCTGGTCACGATCGACGGCGAGGATGCACGAGACTTCGACGACGCCGTGTTCGCCGAAGCAGATGGAACAGGCTTCCGCCTCATCGTCGCGATCGCCGACGTGGCGCACTATGTCCGGCCTGGTTCGGCGCTCGATCACGCCGCGCGCACGCGTGGCAACAGCGTGTATTTCCCCGACCGTGTCGTGCCGATGCTGCCCGAAGCGTTGTCGAATGGCTGGTGCAGCCTGCGGCCGGACGAGGATCGCGGCTGCCTGTTCGTCGAACTGCGCATCGACGCGAGTGGCCGCAAGACGGCGCACCGGTTTGGCCGTGGCCTGATGCGCAGCGCGGCACGGCTGACCTATGAACAGGTGCAGCACGAACAGACAAGATTTGCCACGCTGTTCGCGGCATTTCGCGCGCTGCTCAACGCACGGACGGCGCGTGGGACGCTCGATCTCGACCTGCCGGAACGCCGCGTTGTGCTTGATCGCCATGGCCGCGTTGCCAGCGTTGAGCCGCGCCCACGGCTCGACAGTCACCGGCTGATCGAGGAGTTCATGGTGCTCGCGAATGTCGCCGCCGCGGAAGAACTCGAGCGCCGCCACCAACCAACGATGTACCGCGTGCATGCCCCACCATCCGACGAGAAACTCGTGTCGCTGCGCGACTTCCTGCATGGCATCGGGATATCGCTGCCGGCAGGAAATCAATTGCACCCGCGCGATCTCGATCGCGTGCTGCGGCGCGTTGCCGGCACGCCGGAAGCTCTGCTGGTCAATGAAGTAGTGCTGCGCAGCCAGTCGCAGGCAGTGTACAGTCCGGACAATATCGGACATTTCGGTCTGGCGCTGCCGCGCTACGCGCATTTCACCAGCCCGATCCGGCGCTACGCAGACCTGTTGGTGCATCGCGCGCTGATCCGAGGGTTACAGCTCGGTGACGGCGGACTGGCCAGCGATGAGCCAGCACGCTTCGCGGATACCGCGTTGCATATCACCGCCACCGAGCGTCGCGCGCAGTTGGCCGAGCGGGACGCAATCGACCGTTACCTTGCTGCATACATGTCCGACAAAGTTGGCGCCGATTTCACTGCGCGAATTTCTGGTGTGACGCGATTCGGACTTTTCGTCACAGTGGCGGAAAGCGGTGCCAGCGGGCTGATCCCGGTGCGCTCGCTACCTGACGATTACTGGCGGCACGATGAAAGGGAGCAAACGCTGACCGGGCAAAGGACTCGCCTCGTGTTCCGTTTGGCACAGCAGGTCGACGTTCGGCTTGCTGAGGCCAGTCCAGTCACCGGTGGGTTGGTATTTCATATCTTGCAGGGCACGCCGCCCCGCAAGCAGAGGGCACGGTCTCGACACAGGTGATCCGCGTGACCGTCCTGCTGCTGGTCCTGTTGGTAGCCCCCGCACATGGCCAGCCAGGTGCCGCGTTTGATCCGCATCTCGCCGCCAATGTCTACGCCAGCGCACTGGCGTTCATGGCACCGCGCACCCTGGAACCAGTCGCGGTCTCGCAGTTGACGCTATGGGGATTGGGCGGGTTGACCGCTCTGGATCCGGCCCTCGACGCCATGCCGGTGAACGGCAAGGTGCGGCTGGCTGCGCACGGACGCGTCCTGGCCGAAGTCCCGGTGCCTCCGGACAACGACATAAACGGCTGGTCGGCCTTGGCGAGCGGGCTCGCATTGGCGGCAGTGAATGAGTCGCTGCCGGTCCGCCGAGCTGGCACGCAGGGCATCGTGCAGAGCTTCTTCGACGAGATGTTCAATCATCTCGATCCATACTCTCGCTACGTCGGCCCACGTGAGGCGGAAGAGGACCGGGAGAACCGAGCCGGCCGCGCCGGCGCCGGGTTGCAGCTTGTATCCAAAGGAACTGCCGTCATTGTCGCCGAGTCGATTGCTGACGGTCCTGGGGCGCTAGCCGGAATCCGGCCCGGCGATGCGATCGTCTCGGTGGACGGCCAGTCGACCCGTGGCAAAGATGCGCAGGTCGTTGCCAACTGGATCGCCGGGCCGGAACAGACCGACGTAACGGTCTCCTGGCGCAGCAGGGACGGCCGCCTGCGCTCGGCAACACTTGAACGCGCCATGGTGCCGCCTGAAACCGTCTACCCCCAGCGTGCCGGTGACATGCTGTTCGTGCAGATCACCGAGTTCAACCGGACCACCGGCTCGCGTATCGCGCAGACGATCGAGGAAGCCTTCTCCAGCGGACGCCCCCCCAGCGGCATCGTGCTGGACCTGCGCGGCAATCGAGGCGGCGTGCTGCGCCAGGCGATCCAGGGCGCCGATGCGCTGCTACCCGCCGGTGTGGTGGCGATCACCGCCGGGCGGGACCCCGAGGCAACCCGCATCTGGCGGTCCACCCCCGGCGAACTCGCCCCGGACATTCCCGTCGTCGTGCTGGTCGACGGACGCACGGCGAGCGCGGCGGAAATCCTCGCCGCGGCCCTCTCGGATCGGGGCCGTGCCGTGGTGGTCGGAAGCTCGACGCTGGGCAAGGGCCTGGTGCAGACCATCTCGCCCCTGCCGGATGGCGGGGAGTTGTTCGTGACCTGGAGCCGCGTCCTAGCGCCGCTGGGCTGGCCGATCCAAGGCCTGGGCGTGCTGCCGCAGGTGTGCACCAGCCTGGGCAAGGATGTGCTGATGGAGCAGTTGGGAGCGCTGGCGGAAGGGCGCCAGAGCATGGCGGCAGCCCTCGAGGCGCATCGCTCGGCCCGCGCGCCCGTGCCGCCGGAGCGCATTCTCGCACTTCGGAACGCCTGCCCTGCGGCGGAGGGCCGGGATGCCGACTTGGCGGCAGCAAAATTGCTGATCCATGATCCGGCGGCCTACGCCGCGGCGCTGTTTCCGCCAATGCGGGACACGCAGGCGCCAATCGTCAGTGGCCAGAAGGGACCATGACGCCGCCGGCGCATCAACGCCTTGACCTGACCGGGCCAGGTGCGCATTTTCCGGGTGTTCTGAGGATCATGCCATGGCGAAGACGAACACTGTCCAGATCAAGCTCGTGTCCAGCGCGGATACCGGGTTCTTCTACGTGACGAAGAAGAACGCGCGCACGCAGACCGGCAAGCTCGAGCTGAAGAAGTACGACCCGGTGGCGCGCAAGCACGTGCCGTTCCGGGAAGCCAAGATCAAGTAGCGTCAGCCGCCGCGGACTCCCGAGACCGCTACCTCGACCCGGTTGCGGCCGGCACGTTTGGCCTCGTAAAGGGCCGTGTCGGCCAGGTGCAGCAATGCTTCCGGCGTCATCGACTGCTGCGCGCTGCCGGCCACGCCGATACTGACGCTCAAACGCGCGCTACGGCCTGAATCCCAGGCGAAACCGGTTTCCGCGACCGCGCGCCGCAGGCGCTCAGCGGCCTGTGCCGCATCGTCGATCAGGGTGCCCGGCATCACCACGACAAATTCCTCGCCGCCGTAGCGCGCCAATGAATCGAACACGCGGGTGTTGGCACGCAGCACATCGGCGATGGTGCGCAGCGCCTTGTCGCCGGCTGCATGGCCGTATTCGTCGTTCACTGTCTTGAAGTGATCGACATCGATCATCAGCACAGCGATGTCGCGGTTCTGCCCGCTTTCCAGCAGACCGCGCAGGTGCCGCATGAGATAGCGCTGGTTGTAGAGTCCAGTGAGCGGATCGATCAGCGCCATTTCCAGCGCGGTGCCAAGGTCGGTGCGCAGGCGATCCTGGTAGAACTTGCGGCGGATCTGATTGCGCGCGCGCGCCCGCAGTTCGTTTTCGTCGAGCGGCAGGACAAGCCAGTCATTCGCACCGAGATCGAAGCCGCGCAAAATGCTCTCGCGTTCCTCGGGTTCGGCGACAAGCAACATGGGGATTTCGTGCGTCGCATCGGCCGCGCGCAACGAGGATGCCAGCTTCAGCGGATCTTCCTCGATCAGCGACAGGCTCAGTACGATGAGGTCGAACGGGATGCCGGCCGAGAGCGACATCGCCTCGGCACCGCTGCGAGCGCGGCCGGCGACGATACCATCGCGCGACAAAGCTTCCTGCACGCTTTGCGCGCCAAGGTCCCAGTCATCCACTACCAGAGCGCGAGCGCCGGCAACTGACGGCAACGCGACGCTTTCCGCGGTCAGTCCCATTGCACGCGCGGTTTCGCCGCGCGCCCGCCATTCATCGAGCAAGCGCTTCAGCCGCACGAGGCTGCGCACCCGCGCCATCAATGTTTCATATTCGACCGGTTTGGTCAGAAAATCATCAGCGCCTGACTCCAGGCCATGCAATCGTTCGGCCGGCTCACCGAGCGCCGTGATCATGATGATTGGTATGTGAAGGGTTGTGGGATCCTGCTTAAGTTGCCGGCAGCATTCGAAGCCATCCATTCCCGGCATCATGACATCGAGAAGGATCAGGTCAGGCTGCCAGTCGTCGGCCATGCGCAGCGCTTCGAAGCCATCCTTGGCACTGGCAACCTGGTAATACTCAGCCGAAAGCTTAGCCTCCAGCAGGCGGGTATTGGCCGGCACGTCGTCGACAATAAGAATTCTGGCGGTCATTGCCCGCGCAATTGCCTCTGGTGGGATGGATGGCGCCCGACCTGCGCCTGCCTAACTGAGCGGCAATCATAACTCATGGTCACGCCCCGTGAAAGCGAGCAGGCCCCAACTGCACGAGTCACGGCACCTTTCAACTCACCAAGCTTTTCTGTAAAGCCCTCCGTGGGTTCTAATAAAACATGAAGAAGAGTGTCAAACCGATGACAAACAGCATGTTTCCCGACAGCGGCGGGGCTACGGCCTTGCTGCCGCGGACGAACCGCAGCATCGCCAATCCGATCATGTTCTTCCGGCGCTGGCTGGCGAACCCTCTGCAAATGGGTTCTATCATACCATCGTCGGATGCGCTGTGCCGGCGCGTGGTGCGCCACACCAAACGAACCACAGATGAAGCCGTACTTGAATTGGGTGCCGGCACCGGCGTGATGTCGCGCGCATTGCTCGAGGGCGGCGTTCCCCCGGAGCGGCTGATCGTGGTGGAGATCGTGCCGGAGATGGCCGCCTATCTGCGCCGTGCATTGCCGGGTGTCTTGGTACTGGAGGGAGATGCGCGGGAACTCCCGAGCCTGTTGGCCCCGCAGTGGCACGGGCGTATCGGCAGCGTTGTCTGTGGCATTCCTTTGGTGTTGTTGGCGTTGGCCGAGCAGCGTCGCTTCATCAGTGCGATCGAGACCGTGGCGCCGGGTCGCGGGTTCCTGCATTACAGCTATTGCGCGACTTCGCCGCTGCCCTGGCGCAAACATGGCCTGAGCGCGAAGCGCGAGGCATGGACCCCACTGAATTTCCCGCCGGCGAGTGTGTGGCGGTACGTGCCTGCCGGGCAGTAGCCAGCCGATGCCGAGGTGAGGCGGTTTGCGCCATTCGGCTTTGTGCTGCTGTGGAGTTCATCGTTCATCGCATCACGCGTCGGGCTGAGGTTCCTCTCGCCGTTGTTGTTCGTCGCGGTGCGGATGGTGATCGCCGCGGCCGTCCTGACTGGCGTGATGCTGATAGCGCGACGATCGTGGCGCGCGTTGTCCGGCCGCTGGCATCACCTCGCGATATCCGGCGTACTGACCAACAGCTTGCTGTTGATGACTGCACATTACGCCATGGTGCACACAGGTGCGGCGCAGATCGCACTGGTGCAGACGCTCAATCCGTTATTGACGGCGCTGTTTGCGTGGCCGGTCCTCGGCGAGCGGTTGCGGCCCGTGCAGTGGCTTGGACTGCTACTCGGCGCCACAGGCGTGGTGCTCATCGTCGGCCTGGCCGCGCTGCGCAGTCCACTGGAGTTTGATGGCCTGCTGCTGACAGCGGGCGGTGTCGTGGGGATGTGCAGCGGCACGCTGTATTTCGGCCGGTTCTGCCGTGGTGTGCCGATGCTCGAAGGCACGGCCATGCAATTCATTGCCGCTGCGGCGGCATGCGTCGTGGCAACGGCACTGCTGGAAACACCGCACGCCAACTGGAATGAGGCTTCCATTGGTGCGGTGGCCTGGAACGTGGGAGCAGTCTCACTCGGTGGCATGGTGCTCTACTACTACTTGCTGGCACGCGGCACGGCAGCGCGGGCGACGGCGAACTTTTACCTGGTGCCAGGAACCGCATCGGTCATGGCCTGGGTTCTGCTGGGCGAGCAATTGTCGGCGTTGACGATTACCGGTCTGGCGGTGTCTTCGACAGGCTGCTGGCTGGTTGCCCGGCGACCAGACTATGATGCCGGCCGTAGCCGAAATAGATAACCAGCCCGATCGCCAGCCAGACGAACAGCCGCAGCCAGGTGTCGAGTGGCAGGCCAAACATCAGCAACGCCGACGAAGCAATGCCGAGCATCGGCAACCAGGGCGACCACGGCGTACGGAATGGGCGTTCCGCGAGCGGCGCTGAACGGCGCAGATGCAGCACCGCGCCGCAGACCAGCAGGAACGCGAACAGGGTTCCGATGCTCACCATCTCGCCGAGCAGGCCGATCGGGAAGCAAGCGGCCAGTAAGGCGACAAGGATACCGACCACGGCCTGGCTGGAAAACGGCGTGCGGAACCGCGGATGCAGCGTGCTGAAGAACGCGGGCAGGAGACGGTCCTGGGAAATCGAATAGAAGATGCGCGCCTGGCCGAACAGCAGGACGAAGATGACCGTGGTCAATCCGGCAAGTGCCGCGAACTTCACCAGGATGGAGAGCCACGCGATGCCGGTGACATCCATTGCCACCGCAACCGGATCGGGCACGCCCAATTTCTGGTATGGCACCATGCCGGTCATCACCAGTGCCATCAGTATATACAAGATCGTACAGACGATGAGCGAGCCCAGGATGCCGATCGGCAAGTGCTGCTGCGGCCGCTTGGCTTCCTGCGCGGCGGTGGAGACGGCATCGAAGCCGATATAGGCGAAGAACACGACCGAGGAGCCGCGCAGGATTCCGCTCCAGCCGAACTCGCCGAACTTACCGGTATTCGCCGGGATGAACGGGTGCCAGTAGGCGCTGTTCACATAGACGGCGCCTACTACGATCACGATGGCGACGACGAACAGCTTGAACGCCACCATCACGTTATTGATGCGAGCTGATTCCCGGGTGCCAAGCATCAACAGGATGCTCAGCACACCGACAACCAGAACGGCTGGCAGATTGATGATTCCGGTAACGGTGCTGCCGTCCGCGAGCTTGACCACCTCTCCGGTGGCCTGCGTCCACTGCGCCGGGACACTTACGCCGAAGTTGCCGAGCAGGCTCACCGCATATCCGGACCAGCCGACAGCGACGGTTGCGGCGCCCATGCCGTATTCGAGAACGAGATCCCAACCAATGATCCAGGCAAAGATCTCGCCGATGGTCGCATATGTGTACGTATAGGCGCTGCCAGATGCGGGAATCATCGCCGCGAGTTCGGCGTAGCACAGGCCGACGAATGCGCAGGCGACACCTGCCAGGACGAATGACAGCGAGATCGCCGGCCCTGCATAGCTGGCTGCCGCCTTCCCGGTGAGCACGAAGATGCCAGCGCCTATGATGCAACCGATACCCAGACAAACCAGCGAGACCGGACCGAGCGACCGGTCCAGACCCTCGCGGCCCTCGCAACTGGCAAAAGTCTGTTCGAGCGATTTTCGGCCGGTGTAGCGTTTGATTTCCACGCGCGTGTCTCCAGCAGCCAGCCGGCATGACACGCCAATCGTTAAAATCCGATTGATGCCCGCGCCTATCTCACCGCAAATTGCGTCTTGCCGAACATCACCTCGCGCTCGGCGTCGGTGATCTCACCCTTGCGCTGTTTCTCCGCCAGCACGGCGACGCCACGCTGTACCGCGGGACGCGCTGCTATCGCATCAGTCCAGCGCTTCACGTTCGGATAGTCTTCCAGCCTGACGCCGCGGCGCTGGGGATTGCGGATCCAGGGGAAGGTGATGATGTCCGCCATGCTGTATTCATCGCCGGCCAGCCAGGGAACCTCGGCCAGGCGCTTGTTCAGCACGCGATGCAGGCGCGCGACCTCGTTGGAATAGCGTTCGATCGCGTAGGGGATCTTCTCCGTCGCGTAGTTGGCGAAATGGTTGTACTGGCCGAACATCGGACCGACGCCACCCATTTGGAACATCATCCATTCCAGGCATTTGTAGCGGCCCATCGGGTCTTGCGGGATCAACCTGCCGCCGGTCTTTTCCGACAGGTAGATCATGATGGCGGCTGACTCGAACAGCGCCAGCGGCTTGCCTCCCGGACCGTCGTGATCGACGATGGCGGGGATGCGATGATTGGGCGTGACCGCGAGGAATTCCGACCTGAACTGCTCGCCCTTGCCGATATTCACCGGGATGACCTTGTAGGGCAGGCCGAGTTCCTCCAAGGCGATATGCACCTTGTGGCCGTTTGGCGTCGGCCAGGTCCAGACTTCAATCATTGGTTGTCCCCTGCTCCCTGCAAAGGAACGATAGCCGCAATGCAATGAGGGGAGCCAGAGGCGCGGACAGCGTCGCAGTCCGCGCCTAGTGGTCAGGCATTGCCGGCCATGTAGTCGATCGCTGCCTGCACGCCACCTGGCTTGTGCGGCACGCCGGCTGCACGCAGACCCATTTCAACACCACCCAGAGTCCCGATGAGTTGCAGATCGCCGAAGTCGCCGAGGTGCCCGATACGGAACACGCGATCCTTCAAGATGCCAAGGCCGTTGCCGAGGCTCATGTTGTATTTGTCCAGTATCGTCGCGCGCAGTCCGTCCGCGCTATGGCCTTCCGGCAGACGCACCGCGGTGAGTGATGATGAATAGTGGCGCGGCTCGACGCATTGCACCTCGAGGCCCCAGCTGCGCACCGCGCGGCGGGTCGCCTCGGCATGGCGATCATGCCGCGCGAAGACGTTGGACAAACCTTCCTCCAACAGCATCTTCACCGCTTCGTTCAGGCCAAACAGCAGGTTGGTGCCGGGCGTATAAGGAAAGTAGCCGGTCTTGTTGGCCTCCAGCATAGGGCGCCAATCCCAATAGCTGCGCGGCAGGCGTGCCGATTCCGTGGCCTTCAACGCCTTGTCGCTGACCGCGTTGAAGGACAGGCCTGGCGGCAGCATCAAACCCTTCTGCGAACCGGCGACAGTGACATCGACGCCCCATTCATCATGCCGGTAGTCCATCGAGGCGAGCGATGAGATGGTGTCCACCATCAGCAGTGCCGGATGCTTTGCCGCATCAATGGCGGCGCGGACTTCATCGATGCGCGATGTGCAGCCGGTCGAGGTCTCGTTGTGCACCACGCACACGGCCTTGATCTTGTGAGCCTTGTCGTCGGCGAGCGCGGCCGCGATGGCGGTCGCGTCGGCGCCGCGGCGCCAGTCGGTCTCGATCAGTATCGGCTTGAGATCGAGCCGGGTGGCCATCTCGTTCCACAGCGTGGCGAACCAACCGGTTCGGCACATCAGCACTGTGTCGCCGGGTGACAGCGTGTTGGTGAGAGCGGCCTCCCAGGCGCCGGTGCCGGAGGCCGGGTAGATCACCACCGGGCCGGTGGTCTGGAAGACCGCGCGCAGATTGTCGAGCACCTCGCGCCCCATCACACCGAATGCGGGGCCGCGGTGATCGATGGTTGGGTTGTCGATCGCGCGCAGCACACGGTCCGGCACGTTGGTGGGCCCCGGAATTTGCAGGAAGTGGCGGCCGGCGTGGTGCTGGGTCATGCGTTTCTGCCTGTCTGGAGCGGTGCATTGTGATCCGGCGAACGGCGGGAGACAATCAGCGCATCATGAGTGTCACTGTTGCTCCCGGCGATTCCCGCCTCGCGGAACGCCTGCGCCGCGAAATCCGCGGTGACGTGTTGTTCGACCGCGCCGACCGCGGCCGCTATGCCACCGACGCCTCGATCTATCAGGTCGAGCCCATCGGCGTGATCGTGCCGGAGGAAATCGGCGATGTCGCCGCGGCTCTGGCGATAGCGCGCGAGGAAGGCGTGCCGGTGCTGGCCCGTGGGGGCGGCACGAGCCAGTGCGGACAGACGGTGAACCGCGCCCTGGTGATCGACTGCTCCAAGCACCTGCGCCGCATCCTGCATGTCGATCCGGAACAACGGACCGCGCTGGTCGAACCGGGCGTGGTGCTGGGACAACTGAACGGCGCACTGCGGCAGCACGGGCTGTTCTTCCCGGTCGATCCTTCGACACACGCGCGTTGCACCATCGGCGGCATGGCGGGCAACAACTCGTGCGGTTCGAAGTCGATCCGCTACGGACTGATGGCGGACAACGTGCGCGCCATCGATGCGATCCTGGCCGATGGGACGCAGCACAAATTCGGCCTGCTGCCGGACAATATCGGCGCCGATGTGCCGAGCGGCATCGCCGATATGATCCAGCGGCTGCGTGCGCTGGGTGCCGCGGAAGCGGAGGAGATCGCCGCGCGGTTTCCGTCCCAGCTTCGCCGCGTCGGTGGCTACAACATCGACATCCTCACTCCGGTCGCGCGGCTGGCTGGGCAGGAGAATTTGGCGCGCCTGTTGGTTGGGTCGGAAGGCACGCTGGCATTCTCCGCGGCGATCGAACTGGCGCTGTGGCCAATCAAGCCGCGCAAGCTGCTGGGCATCTGCCAGTTCCCGACGTTCCGCAACGCGATGGAAGCCGCGCGGCATATCGTCGAGCTGGACCCCGAGGCAGTGGAACTGGTCGATCGCACGATGATCGATCTGGGGCGTGGCATTCCGATCTTCCGTGCCACCATTGATCGCATGCTCATCGGCGAGCCCGACTCGTTGCTCATTGTCGAGTTCCACGGCGACAACGACGCAGCGCTGACGGCGAAGATCGATGATCTGGAATCGCTGATGGCCGATCTGGGCTATTCCGGCGCGGTCGTGCGTGCGAGCGATGCGGGCTTCCAGGCGGACATCGCAGCGGTGCGCGAAGCCGGCCTCAACATCATGATGTCGATGAAGGGCGACGGAAAGCCGGTGTCGTTCATCGAGGATTGCGCGGTCGATCTAGAGGACCTTGCGGACTACACCGAACGTCTGAACGACGTGTTCGAGCGGCATGGCACCAAGGGCACCTGGTACGCGCACGCGTCGGTGGGGTGCCTGCATGTGCGGCCAGTGCTCAACATGAAGGATCCGAAAGACGTCAGCACGATGCGTGCGGTGGCGGAGGAGTGCTTCGCCCTGGTGCGCGAATACAAGGGCTCGCACAGCGGCGAGCACGGCGACGGCCTGGTGCGCAGCGAATTCCATGCGACGATGTTCGGGTCGCGCATCGTGCGCGCGTTCGAGACGGTGAAGGACGCGTTCGATCCAAACAACGTGCTGAATCCGGGGCGCGTGGTGCGTCCGCCGCGAATGGATGACCGTACGCTGTTCCGCTACGCACCAGGATATGCGCCGATCACCAATTTTGTGCCGAAGCTGGATTGGTCGGAGCACCCGGGGCCGCTGGGGGGCCTGCTCGGCGCGGTGGAGATGTGCAACAACAACGGCACCTGCCGGGCGTTCGATGCCGGGGTGATGTGCCCGTCGTATCGCGTGACGCGCGACGAGACACACCTCACGCGCGGCCGTGCCAACACGTTGCGGCTGGCACTGACGGGTCAGCTTGGCGCCGAAGCGATGGCATCGGATGCCGTAGCCGATGCGATGTCGCTGTGCGTGTCGTGCAAAGCGTGCCGCCGCGAGTGTCCGACCGGCGTCGATATGGCGAAGATGAAGATCGAAGTGCTGGCGGCGCGATGCGAACGCGACGGCGCACCGTGGCGCGATTGGCTGGTCGCGGAACTGCCGCGTTATGCGCCTCTGGCGGCGTCATTCGCGCCATTGATCAACCTGCGCAATCGTATCGGCAGCTTGCGGCGATTGGGCGAGCGCACGTTGGGCATCGCTGCCGCGCGGCCTTTGCCGGCGTGGCGGCGCGATGCCTTCCGCAATTCCGAAGCGGGTGAATACGCGCCGGCAAAACCGCGCGGTGAAGTGCTGCTGCTGGCCGACACGTTCAACCGCTGGTTCGAGCCGGAGAACCTGCGCGCCGCACTGCGCGTATTGGCCGCAGCAGGGTATCGCGCGGTGCTGCCGCATACCAAGGGCCGCCCGCTGTGTTGCGGCCGCACCTTCCTTGCCGCCGGGATGGTCGATCGTGCACGCGAGGAAGCGCGGCGGACTATGCGGCGCTTGGAGGGCACCCTTCCGGTCGTGGGCCTGGAGCCGTCCTGCCTGCTGACCTTGCGCGACGAATACCGTGCATTGTTCCCGGGCCGCGAGGCGGAAGCTTTGGCGGAACGCGCCATGCTGTTGGGCGAGTTCCTGGCGCGTGAGAAGATTGAGCTGCCACTGAAGCCGATGCCGGCGAAAGCGCATGTGCATGGACATTGCCACCAGAAATCATTCGGTGCGTTCCCGGCAGTGCTCAGCAGCCTGAAGCAGGTACCGAAGCTGGACGTGACGCCGATAGCTTCATCGTGCTGCGGCATGGCAGGCGCTTTTGGCTATCAGATGGAAACGCTGGAAGCATCGCGTGCAATGGCGGAAGCGGGATTGCTGCCGGCGGTACGCAAGGCGGGAGCTAGCGACATCATCGTGGCCGACGGCACATCCTGCCGGCATCAGATCCGCGATCTGGGTGGCCGCGAGGCGATCCATTCGGTGCGCGTTCTGGAAAGAGCGTTGGCATGACCCCGGACGACGTGCTGGCATTCTGGTTCGAGGACGATGCGTCGCAATATCGCGAGAAGTGGTTCCAGAAGGACGTCGACTTTGATGCTTCCTGCACACGCTTCAGCGACGCGTTACGCAGCGCGAAGGCAGGTGCATTGGATCATTGGTGCGAAACGCAGCGCGGCACCCTGGCGCTGATTATCCTGCTCGATCAGTTCTCGCGCAATCTGCATCGTGATTCGGCTGAGGCGTTTGCCGCGGATACGAAGGCGCGCAGTCTGGCGCGCGCGGCGGTGGCGCAGGGCCTCGATCAGAGCCTTACCTCATTCGAACTAACATTCCTGTACCTGCCGTTCGAGCATTCCGAATCACTGGCCGATCAGGATGAGTTGGTGCGTCTGTTCACGCCTCTGGGCGAGGACCTTTCCAAATATGCCGTGGAGCATCGCGACGTGATCAAGCGGTTTGGCCGCTTCCCGCATCGCAACGCCGCACTCGGGCGTGAATGCACCCCCGAGGAGATCGCATATCTGGCGGAGCCTGACGCCGGCTTCTAGCGGCCCATCCTGGTATAGCGTGTCGTACTGGTGGCTCGCGTGCCGGCGGTGGTGATCACGATCGGTTCGGCCGGCAGCATGCTCGGCTCACCCTTTCCCTCCCACAGCCAGGTACTTGTTGTCGCCGGCGCCGTTGACCGCGACGACTTTGTGGTTGCCCTTCGCATCGATGGCGTGAACGGTGACGCGGCTGATCAATCCGCCCTTCAGCGCGCGCATGTCGTCCACCGCTTCGCGCACTGCGTCGGCGACGCTGGCGCCTGCCTTCATATAGAGCACGATAGAGCGCGCGGTGCAGCAGCGTATCGTCATCTCACCGGCGCCGGTGCACGCGGCGGCGCCGTAGCGTGTGTCGGCGTAGGAGCCTGCGCCAACGATCGGGCTGTCGCCGAGACGCCCGGGATACTTCCAGCCCCAGCCGGAGGTGCTGGTCCCGCTGCAGATGTCGCCGCCTTTGTCATGCGCAAGAAACACCGTGGTGTCGCGTCCGATCTCCGGATCGACCGCGTGGCGGCAGAGCTCGGCGAGCGGTGCATCCGCCCAGGCACGCCTGGACTGTTCCGGCACTTCATTGTCGAACCAGTCCTGCCAGGCGCGGCGTGAATCCTCGATCAGGTTGTCGGCCGGTTCGGCGCCGATTTCACGCGCGAAGCGGGCGGCGCCCTGCCCCACCAGAAATTCGTGCGGCAACCGGCGCATGATTTCGCGCGCCACGCTGACCGGATGCAGATAGCCTTGCAGCGCGCCGACGGCGCCCGAGCGCAACGTGCTGCCATCCATCATGCAGGCATCGAGCTCCATCTCGCCCAGCAAATTGGGCCAGCCGCCGCGTCCGACGGTACGCACAGACGGATCCGCCTCGATGATACGGATGCCAGCCTCGATTGCGTCAAGCGCGCCCGCGCCTTCCGCCAGCAGGCGTGCAGTGGTGGGAACGCCGAGTGTGCCTTCATTGTTGGTGACCAGGATCATGGTGCCAGCAGTCCTTCCGTCATGACCTGCGGCGACACTGTCACAGGTCGTGGATCGCGTCACATCCCCAGATACGCGCGGCGCACTGCGTCATCGGCGGCGATATCCGCCGCAGGACCCTGCATCACGATCCGGCCGGTCTGTAGCACATACGCCCGGTCGGCGATCGCCAGCGCCTCGACCAAGCGTTGCTCCACCAGCAGCACCGTCACGCCGAGGTCGCGGATGCGCGCGACCGCTGCCAGGATGTCGTCGACCAGCCGCGGCATGATCCCCTGACTCGGTTCGTCCAGCATCAGGAAGCGCGGCTGTGTCATCAGCGCACGGCCAATCGCCAGCATCTGCTGTTCGCCGCCGGAGAGCGTCTCGGCCCGCTGTGCCAGACGTTCGCTCAGACGGGGGAACAACGAGAACACCAGTTCCAGCGGCTTGAACCGGTCCGTGCCACGGCGCGCATAGGCGCCGAGACGCAGGTTGTCGTTCACCGAAAGTCGTGGGAACAGACGGCGCCCTTCCGGCACCATCGACACGCCCATCCGCGTGATGCGATGCGCGGGAATCCTGCGTAGCGGCTGGCCCTCGAATTCGATCGTGCCTTCGGTCGCCACCTGCCCCGCGATCGACTTCAGCAGCGTGCTCTTGCCTGCGCCGTTTGCACCGACGACAGCGACGATTTCACCGCGCGCTACTTCGAGCGACACGCCTTGCAAGGCGCGCAGTCCGCGGTACGAGGCGGAGACGCTCTCGAGGCGCAACATGTCAGCTCTTTATCCCGCTGGGCCGGGGCGGAGTGAGGCGTGAGTTTTTTTCGAAGGGCGAGACCCCCTCCCCATCCCTCCCCCGCTGCGCGGGAGAGGGGGATTGGTAGCGATCACCCAGGTAGGCACGGATCACGTCCGGATGGCGCACGACTTCCTGCGGCGCGCCGATGGTCAGCACGCGGCCAAGGTCCAGCACCACTGCGCGATCGATCAGCGGCAGCAGCACTTCCATCACATGCTCCACCATCATCACGGTGATGCCGCGCCCACGCACATCGCGGATCAGCTGCACGCCGGACTGGGCTTCCACCGGCGTCAGACCGGTGAGCATTTCATCCAGCAGCAGCAGTTTCGGTTGGGTGGCAAGCGCACGCGCCACTTCCAGGCGGCGCTTCTCTGCCGGTGTCAACGAATGCGCCGGGGTGTCGGCGCGCGCGGCAAGCCCAGTGACGTCGAGCGTCTCCATCGCGCGCGCCATCGCCGGAGCGGTGCGCCGCAAGCGTGCATAGGCGCCGACCATGACGTTCTCCAGCACCGTCATGGAATCGAAGCTGCGCACCACCTGGAAGGTGCGAGCGATGCCGAGCAATGCGCATTGCTCCGGCGACAGACCTGAGATGCGGCGGCCGTCGAGCCGGACCTCACCGGCATCCGGTGTCACCTCGCCAGAAATCGCATTGAACAACGAGGTCTTGCCGGCGCCGTTCGGACCGATCAGGCCCAGGATCTCGCCCTCGCGCACGTCGAAGCTGATCTCGACATTCGCGGCCACGCCGCCGAACGACTTGCTGACGCGATCGACCTCAAGCAGCGGCGGCATCGTCTGCTCCGGCCGGCGCGCGCACACGAACGCCAATGAGGCTGGCAAGCCCCTGCGGTCGCGCCAGCGCGACAATGACAATCAGCGCGCCGTAGATCATCAGATCGACGCCGCGGCCGGACCCGCCGAGATAGGAACGGGTGAGTTCGGACAGCGGGATCAACACCGCCGCACCAACCAGTGGCCCCCACAGCGTGCCAACCCCGCCGAGCACCGCGGGCAACGGGATCAGTATGGACAACTGGCCATACAGCACACTGTCGGGATCGATGTAGCCGACATATTGCGCATAGATCGCGCCACCGATACCGGTCAGCGCTCCGCTGATCGCTGCCGCGGCCATCTTCGACGGAAAAATCCGCACCGCGAGGCTCCGCGCGGCAATCGGATCGTCTTTCACCGCGCGCCAGACAAAGCCCCAGCGGGAACCCCCGATCAGCCAGGCGACCAGCCAGGCCACGGCGGCGAAGGCGAGCGCCGCGTAGTGATATGGCAGCTTATCGATGCGGAATTGCAGCCACAGCCAGGAATTGCCGATGGAACGCACATAGGGGATATTGATGCCGGTGGCACCACCGACCCAATCCCAATTCAACATCAGCAGGTAGCCGATCTCGCCCACCACGATGGTGGCGATCGCATAGTAATGGCCGGACAGACGGAAGCACGGCCAGCCGACCAGCAGCGCCATGAGCCCGGCGAGCGCGCCACCCGCGTACATGCCAAGCGTCGGTGGCACGCCGAGCCGGGTCAGCAGCAGCGTGGAGACGTAGGCGCCGGCACCGAAATACAACGCGTGGCTGAGCGAGATCTGGCCGCAATAGCCGCCTAGGATGTTCCACGCCTGGGCGAGACCGGCGAACAGTATGGTGATGATGATCAGGTTGCGCGTATAGACATCGTGTATCGGCAGCGGCAGCAGTGCAAGCACCACCAGCAATGCCACACCGATGATAAGTTCCGTGCGGCGGCGGCGGGTGATCGAGGTCTGCATCACAGCGTGCCGAACAGACCGCGCGGGCGGAACATCAGCACCGCAAGGTAGATCACGAACATGCCGACCTGCTTGAGCGACGGCTCGATCAGGAAAGCAGTCAGCGCCTCTACTTCGCCGATCAGCAGACCGGCGACGAGCGCGCCGAACAGGCTGCCGAAGCCACCCAACGCCACAGTGACATAGGCGATCAGCGCGAAATTCGCACCGACCGAGGGCGACACGTAGTAGAAGATGGCGAGCATGGCGCCTGCGATGCCGACGGCTGCCGCGCCGAGGCCCCAGCCCATCGCGAAGATACGGTCACGGTCGATACCGATGAGGGCGACGGCGTCGCGGTCCTCGCGCGTCGCTTCCAGGGCGCGGCCAAATTCGGTGCGATTGATGGCAAACAGCGCAGCGAACGCGAGCAGGCTGACAACACCGGCGGCCAGCTGCGGCAGCGGAACATAGATGCCTGCGAGGTCAGCGGTGCGATTGGCAAGCCAAGACTTGCTGACGCTCTGGAAGTCGCTGCCGAAGGTGAACTGTGCCGCGCCGCGCAGGAAGATCGCCAGGCCGAAGGTAACGAAGATCTGCACCATGCCGCGATTGAACCGCACGGAGAGCGCGCGGCGCATCAGCAGGTAGTAGATCGCCACACCCAGGGCGAACAGCATCAGCGCGACAGGGACCACCGCCAACAGCGGATCGAGACCAGTCACCAGCCACAACACGAAGGTGCCATACATGGCCAGCATCAGCAGCTCGCCATGAGCGAAGTTCACCACGTCCATCAAGCCGAAGATCAGCGACAGGCCAGCGGCAACCAGCGCATAGATCAGCCCCATCAGCAATCCGCCGACGGCGACCTGGAGGACGACGGACGCTGTCACCCGCTATCCTACGCTGTCCCTCTCAATCGTCACTTCCCGACGTTCCACACCGCCGGTTCGGAAGCGACGTCGAAGGGGTAGATCGTGTGGTACTTGCCATCCTTGATCTGCTGGATAACCGGCGAGGCCTGGGTGTTCTGCCCCGTTTCATCGAACTTGATGCCCTTCCACGGCATAATCGTCTGATCGCCTGGAATGTCGGTCGCCACGAGTGCCGCGTGGATCTTGTCCTCGTCGGTCGAGCCGGCACGGTTGATCGCATCGGCCAACACCAGCAGCGCTGTCATCTCGCGGCCGGTGTTGTCGTTCAGATCCTTGTTGTTGCGCGCCTTGTAAAGCGCGTTCACCGCGGGGATCGCCGGGCGTGCCTTTGCCGCATCGAGCGCGAATGCCGAACGGCTCATGACACCTTCGGCTAGTGGACCAACGGCATCGATGAACGCCTGCTCGGCGAAACCGGCGGATTGCGCCATGACCGCCTTCGGCGTGTAGCCGATATCGTGCATGCCGCGCAGCATGAGTATCGCATCGGAGGTATAGGACGAGGGCATGATCACGTCGGCATCGGCCGCCTTGAGCTGCTGCACCTCGGCCGACAATGACGGCGAGTTGCCGCGATAACGGATATCCGCAACGACCTTGATGCCCGCGGCCTCGGCCATCTGCTTTTGTGCGTTGGAGCTGTCGGTGCCGAAGATGGTATCCTCGTGGATCAGCGCGACAGACTTCACCTTGTGGCCGGTCTTCTCACCAATGTCGCGGAAGAAGTCGAACATCGCCTGGGTGAACATCACGTCGTGCGGGGTGGTGCGGAAGAACCACTTCAGCCCGCGCTGATTGAGGCTGGGCGATGAATTGTCGGCCGCCATGTAGGGCACCTGATAGCGATCCGCCACCTGCGAAATCGTCGCCGCTGTTGCACTCTGATAGGAGCCGATAAGCGCGACGGCGTGCTCCTGCGTGATAAGCCGTTCGGCCTCGGCCCGCGCCTTCTGCGGATCGGCCTGATGATCGGCAAAAATCAGTTTGATGTGGGCACCGCCGAGATTGGGCAATCCACCACCCTTGCCGAGCAGCAGGTTCGCGATGTTGTGGTTGCCGTTGATGATGTCGGCCGCGGTGTCCATTGCTGCCTTGGCATCGACGCCGACCTGCGCGTTCGGACCGCTCATCGGGTAAAGCGCGCCGATGATCACGTCCTCGGCGGCACACGCGATCCCGCCGCCGATCGCCAGCACGAACGCCGCGACCGCCAAAATCAAACGTTGCATTGACTCCCCCTTAGCCCCCGTGGATGCAGTTCACGTGCCAACCTTCAGCGTGGAAACCAATCCGCGCAGACAGGCAAGCATGGAAAGCGCGGTGATCCTGCCGGTGCGCGGGTTCTCCTCGCTTGGCACGTTCTCAATCGTCATGCTGAATCGCGCAGCCTCGGCTTCCACCCGAATGGTGTGGATGTTGCGGTCGATAGTGGGATCCGCCCAGATCTCGACACGCGTGCGGACCGGCCCGATGCCGGCCAGCGCCAGCGCAGCGGCGACGTTGACGTTGGCGGGAAATCCGGCGGCGGCATCGAAGGCGTTGCCTTCGAAGACCCGTTGCGGTGCGTTGATGCCGCGCACATCGATGTTGTGCTTCAGCAGATACGGCGCGCCTTCCAGGCCCCGCGGCGGCTTGCGGCTTTCGATGGTGATGCGCTCGATCGGACCCTCGGCAGCGGCACGCACGGCGTCGAGGCCAAGCAACGCACCGGTGGGTATCACGATACGGGCGCCGGTCTGCTGAGCGCGGCGTACCAGATCCATGCGCGGCAGCAGCGCACCAACCGAGGCAGGAACGAAGATGCAACCCGATTCGATCGCGGGTGCGGCGATCTGCTCGAACACCGAAGCGGGTGCAGCCTCGACCACGATGTCGGCACCGGCGAGTTCGGTAAGCGAAACAAGCTGCGGCGCCGAGTGGAAGTCGCGCAGGTTGTTGGCCGCCTTGGCGTGGTCGCGCGCCGCCACGGCAACGAGACGCAGCCCATCCACGCCGGCGTCCAAGGCACGCGCCAACTTCAGGCCTATGGCACCGAGGCCGCCGATGGCGACAGTCTTCGTCATTGTTCCCCCTCTGCGATAGTGCGCGCAGCCGCCAGGTCCTTTTGTGTATTGACGCTTAGGAACGGGTCTCACTTCGCGGTTGGAAAATCAACCCGACGCATGCCGATGGTGGCGGCGAAATGGCGCGCAGTTTACCGGATTGTCGTGGCGAGCAGTGCGGCACAGCTGTGCATTGCAACCGGCGGGCCTTGGCGGACCCGACAATGCACGCGGCGGGCGCAGCCGCAGCCGCACGTGGCAAATGGCGGCCGCCCGGTCCCGTGAGCCGCGCGCCGGCGGCCAAATCGAGGCCGGCCGGAGCGCCCCTGGCCGGCAAATCCGCAGTCCGGCAGCACCGGCAAGATGCCAGGAATGGGGCGAACAACGGGACTCGAACCCGTGACATCCAGGACCACAACCTGGCGCTCTACCAACTGAGCTATGTCCGCCATCCGGGGGGCCGCGTTTAGGCCCTTCCCGCCCCTTCCGTCAACGCACGAGCGCCGAAGTGGCGGCTCAGCCGGGCCACCGCCTCGTCCAGCACCTCGTCGCGTTTGCAGAAGGCGAAGCGGGCGTAGTGGCTGGGAGCGCCGGGCCCATCATAGAAGGCGGAAACCGGCACCGCGGTTACCTTGGCGTGCTCGGTGATGTGGCGGCAGAACGCCATGTCGTCACCGTTGAAGCCCAGCGGGCGGAAGTCGGCGGAGATGAAGTAGCTGCCCTTGGCGGGCAGCACTGTCAGCCCCAGGCTCGCCAGTCCGGCGGCCAGGCGGTCACGCTTGGCCTGCAAGGCACCCGACAGCGAGGCAAAGTAGTCGTCGCCCTTGGCAAGCCCCACGGCGACGGCGCGTTGCAGATTGGGCGCGGTGGTGAAGGTCAGGTTCTGGTGCGCTTTCGCCACGTTGCCGGCGACCGCAGCCGGTGCGGTGACGTAGCCTACTTTCCAGCCGGTCAGCGAGAACGTCTTGCCGGCGCTGGCGATACGCATGGTGCGTTCGCGCATGCCTGGCAGCGTCATCAGCGGGATGTGCTGGGCACCATCGAAGGTCAGGTGCTCATAGACCTCGTCGCAGATCGCATAGGTGTCGTGACGCAACACCAGTTCGGCGATGAAACCAAGCTCCTCGGCGGTGAAAACCTTGCCGGAGGGGTTCATCGGCGAGTTCAGCAGGATCGCCTTGGTCTTCGGCCCGAACGCATCGGCCAATGCAGCGCGCGGCAGCGTCCAATCGGGCGGCTCCAGCCGCACCAGGCGCGGAATGGCGCCGACCAGGCGGACCACCGGCAGATAGGTGTCGTACAGCGGCTCGATCAGAACGCATTCGTCGCCGGGGTTCAGCACAGCCATGAGACAGGCAGTGATCGCCTCGGTCGCGCCGGAGGTCACCACCACCTGGGACGCCCAATCGGCGTCGATGCCATAGAAGCGGCGGTCATGCTCGGCGACTGCCTGACGCAATTCCGGCATACCGGGCATTGGCGGATACTGGTTGCGGCCATCGGCGAGCGCATCGGCAGCAGCCTGGACGACGTCGGCAGGACCTTCTGTGTCGGGGAAGCCCTGGCCGAGATTGATCGAGTTGTGCTCAACCGCCAGCGCCGACATCACGGTAAAGATCGTGGTGCCGATACCGGACAGCAGGGTGTTGGCAGGCTTCACGAGGACGATGCTCCGGAGGATCAGAGCTGCAGTATGAGTTGCGTCGCGGGGTGGTTCAACCGCTGCCTAAATTACGGGCAAAGGAAGCCACAATCCGCTCAGGCGATGGGCGTGCGCCGCTCGCTTCCGGGCTGGATCCTTGCCGGGCCGATGCATTGCCGCTTGGCACGCCACATGCAAACCTGACGCGCTGCCGCACGGTTCGACGTTATCCAGGCAGCCACCGACATGGGAGGCCCGGACCACCGGGAGCTGAACGCGCATGAAAAAGATCGAGGCCGTTATCAAGCCGTTCAAACTGGACGAGGTGAAAGAAGCGCTGCACGAAGTCGGCCTGCAAGGCATTACCGTGGTGGAAGCCAAGGGATTTGGCCGCCAAAAGGGCCATACCGAGCTTTATCGCGGCGCCGAATATGTGGTCGATTTCCTCCCGAAGGTGAAGATCGAAGTGGTGTGCGACGACGCCGTGGTGGAGCGTGCAGTGGAGGCGATCATCAACTCCGCCCGCACCGGGCGTATCGGCGACGGCAAGATCTTTGTCTCCGCGGTTGAGGAGGTCATCCGCATCCGCACCGGCGAACGTGGCGAGGACGCGATCTAGCGCGCAACAGCACCGAGATACGAATTCCGCTTTCGGCCCTCGGCGGAAACGAGTAGAGGGGCCGCTTCCTGGCGGGGCCGCATGGTGCGGGCCCCGCGGTTTTCCATTGAGACGAGGATACGGGGAAATAATACATGGCGAGAAAGCCCGCAGGCGCCACCAGCGGCGTTGGTAAAGTGCTGGAAATGCTCACCGAGCATTCCGTGGAATATGTGGACCTGCGGTTCACCGACCCACGCGGCAAATGGCAGCATACGGCGCAGCACGTCTCCACCATCGATGAGGAGGTGTTCCGCGACGGCATCATGTTCGATGGTTCCTCGATCGCCGGCTGGAAGGCGATCAACGAAAGCGACATGATCCTGATGCCGGATACCGACACCGCGGTGATGGATCCGTTCTCGGCGAAGTCGAGCCTGGTGCTGATTTGCGACATCATCGAGCCATCGACCGGTCAGCCGTACAATCGTGATCCGCGATCGACGGCGAAGAAGGCCGAGGCCTATCTGAAGAGCACGGGTGTCGGCGACACCGCGTTCTTCGGTCCGGAAGCCGAGTTCTTCGTGTTCGACAGCGTGCGGTTCGGCACCGGAGGCAACTACGGCACCTACCAGCTCGACAGCCAGGAAGGTCCACAGGCCAGCATGAAAGACTACCCCGAGGGCAACATGGGGCACCGGCCGTCGGTGAAGGGCGGCTATTTCCCGGTGCCGCCGGTCGACAGCGAAAGCGACCTGCGCGCCGAAATGCTTTCCACCATGGCAGAAATGGGCGTGGTGGTTGAGAAGCATCACCACGAGGTTGGCCAGAGTCAGCACGAGCTTGGTGTGAAATTTGGCCCGCTGGTGAAGATGGCCGATGCGCTGCAGATCTACAAATACTGCATCCACAACGTGGCGCACAGCTATGGCAAATCGGCGACCTTCATGCCGAAGCCGATTTACGGCGACAACGGTTCCGGCATGCACGTACACCAATCGATCTGGAAGGCGGGCAAGCCACTGTTCGCCGGCAACAGCTACGCGGATCTGTCCGAGCAGGCGCTGTACTACATCGGCGGCATCATCAAGCATGCCAAGGCGTTGAATGCGGTGACCAACCCGCTGACGAACAGCTACAAGCGACTGATCCCCGGCTTCGAGGCGCCGGTGCTGCTGGCGTATTCGGCGCGCAACCGCTCTGCCTCGTGCCGCATTCCGTATGCGACGAGCCCGAAGGCGAAGCGCGTCGAGGTGCGGTTCCCCGATCCGGGTGCGAACCCTTACTTGTCATTCGCGGCGATGCTGATGGCCGGGCTGGATGGTATCCGCAACAAGATCCATCCGGGTGATCCGATGGATAAGGACCTTTATGATCTGCCGCCGGACGAGCTGAAGGGCATCCCGACGGTGTGCGGCAGCCTGCGCGAGGCCATTGGCGCACTGGAAGCAGATCACGAATTCCTATTGGCGGGCGACGTGTTCAGCCGCGATCAGATCGAGAGTTATATCGAGCTGAAGTGGAGCGAGGTGTATCGCTTTGAACATACGCCGCACCCGGTCGAGTTCGAGATGTACTACTCGGTCTGATCAGCAACGTCTTCGACTGGTTAGTTTGCGCCCCGGGCATCCGACGATGCCCGGGGCGCTTCGCTTTTGCGCGCAGCTTGCTCGTTTCTTGGGCATTTTAGTGGCCGCCCCCTTATCCTGACCCTGTTCGCTCCCTGATGCGGACAGGGAAATCCAGAGCGGCACGATTCTTGATTGTGCAATCCCAGCGCAATCAAGGGACCAGCGACATGAAGCTGATCATGGCCATCATCAAGCCGTTCAAGCTCGATGACGTGCGCGAGGCACTGACGCCGCTTGGCGTGCAGGGCCTCACCGTCTCGGAAGTGAAGGGGTTCGGCCGGCAGAAGGGACAAACGGAGATCTATCGTGGTGCCGAGTACCACGTAAACTTCCTGCCGAAGGTGAAAATCGAAGTCGTCGTTCCCCCCGACCTCGCCGACCAGGTGATCGAGGCAATCACCAAGTCCGCGCACACCGGCAAAATTGGCGACGGGAAGATCTTCGTCATCGACATCGAGCGCGCTGTGCGCATCCGCACCGGCGAAGTGGATGTAGCGGCGCTTTGAACCGACTGAACCAGAGGAACCAACTACAATGATTCGACGCCGACTTTCCGTTGGACTTGCGGCCGTTCTGCCGTTGTTGCTGGTTGCTCTGCCAGCTTTTGCGGACGATGCGCCGCCAAAGCTGGACTCCGGCGACACCGCATGGATGCTGGCCAGCACTGCGCTCGTGCTGATGATGACCGTTCCCGGTCTCGCCCTGTTCTATGGCGGCATGGTGCGTAAGAAGAATATCCTCGCGACGCTGATGCAGTCATTTGCCATCACCTGCATCGTCACGATCGTTTGGTGCGTGGCCGGCTACAGCCTGGCGTTCACACCGGGCAATGCCTATTTCGGCGACCTGTCACGCTTCATGCTGAACGGCATTGCCGATCACATCGTGAAGGGCAACGACACGCAGGGCTTTGTGCTGCAGTCGGGCATCAAAGACGTGGCTCCCATGGTCACCACGATCCCTGAGACCGTCTACATGATGTTCCAGATGACGTTCGCGATCATCACGCCCGCGCTTATCGTTGGAGCGTTCGCTGACCGCATGAAGTTCTCCGCGCTCTGCATCTTCATGACGCTATGGTCGCTGTTGATCTACTCGCCGGTGGCGCACTGGATGTGGGCACCCAGCGGATGGAGCGCACAGAACGGCCAGCTCGATTTCGCCGGGGGCACCGTGGTGCATATCAATGCGGGCATCGCCGGCCTGGTCTGTGCGCTGGTACTCGGCAAGCGTGTCGGTTATGGCACCGACAACATGGCGCCATATAATCTGGCCTACTCGGTGATCGGCGCATCACTGCTGTGGGTTGGCTGGTTCGGCTTCAACGCCGGTTCGGCGGTTGCGTCGAATGGCCGCGCCGGCATGGCCATGGCGGTCACGCAGATCGCCACGGCGGCGGCGGCGCTCGCCTGGATGTTCGCCGAGTGGATCGCCAAGGGCAAACCTTCGGTGCTGGGGTGCATCTCCGGCGCGGTGGCCGGCCTGGTTGCCATTACGCCGGCATCAGGCTTCGTACTGCCGGGTGCATCGATCATCATCGGTGTCGCGGCCGGCGTGATCTGCTTCTGGGCCGCAACCAGCGTCAAGCACCTGTTCGGCTACGACGACAGCCTGGACGTGTTCGGCGTTCACTGCGTCGGCGGCATCGTCGGTGCTCTGCTGACTGGCGTGTTCGCCTTCGGGCCATTGTCGGCGACCGACGCGTCGCCGGATGGCAGTTCCGGCGGGCTGGCGCAATTGTGGATCCAGTGCCAGGGCGTTGCGGCGACGCTGATCTATAGCGCCGTCGGCACGCTGGTCCTGCTGATGGTCACCAAGGTGCTTGTCGGCCTACGGGTTGACGAGGAAGAGGAACGTGAAGGCCTCGACCTGGTGCTGCACGGCGAACAGGTGTTCTGACACCACCGGGATTTATATGGCGCGCCTTTCGCGGGCGCGCCATTTTTTCGCGGTATTACGTAACGGATTGGCAAAGGTATCACGGGAAACTATGATGCATAGAAAGATCGCTGGATCAGCTATTTGCCTCGTTATCGCCGGCATTGCGATCGCCAGGGCGCAAACGCCCGCCCCGGCAACCCAAATAACAACGCCGTCCGCGCCGGCATCGGCCGAGCCGGCCGATCAACAGCCGCCTGGGCTGTGGATTGATGGCATCCATCTGTCGGCACAGTTCGATGTAGGTATCCTCGGCAATCCAAGCGGCCCGGCGGACGGGCTGAATTTCGGGCATCTGTTCACCGATCACGCCAATCAGGTTCAGCTCAACCAGCTTCTGCTCACCGCAAACAAGCCCCTTGATCCGAAAAACTCTGATTACCAGTGGGGTTTCAAGGTCCAGTTCATGTACGGCTCGGACGCGCGCTACACGCAATTCCTGGGCGAATTGAACCGCGTTGACCCGAACCAGCGTTATCAGCTCGACGTGGTCGAGGCGAATGTGCTGGCTCACGTGCCTTGGCTCACTGAAGGTGGCATGGACTGGAAGATTGGCCAGTACCCGACACCGCTTGGCTACGAGACGATCGATCCATCGACCAATCCGTTCTACTCGCACTCATACATCTTCAACTTTGGCCTGCCGCTTAAACATACCGGCGCACTGGCCGTGACACACGTCACTGATGTGCTCGATGTCTATACCGACATCGATACCGGCACGAACACCACGTTCGGCCCGCTTGGCGACAACAATGGCGCCATCGGCGGCATCGCTGGCTTTAACCTGACCCTGATGGATGGCAAGCTGACGGTCCTGGGGCTGAGTCACTTCGGCCCCGAGGATGCCACACGCCTGTTGTCGCCGCTGGGCGTCAACGCGAATGGTCAATGGCGCTTTTACAACGACCTGCTGGTGACCTGGAAAGTCACCGATGCGTTGACCCTGGTGACGGAAGGAAACTTCATCCGTGACGATTATGGGCCGTCCGGCCATGGTGCGAACGGCATCGGGATCGCGCAATATGTGTCTTACGCGTTGACCGATACGGTGACGCTGAACGCACGCGCCGAATACTTCCGTGACGATCACAACTTCTTTGTCGCCTCGTTCTCCAGCAACAACGGTCCGATCATGGCGCAGCAGGGATTCCCTGTGCCCGGACTGCATTCAGCGCCCGGATCCAACACGACCTATGGCGAACTGACGCTCGGCGTGACCTGGAAGCCTGCGCTGCCCGCGCCGGTGACGGGTTTGCTTGTCCGCCCGGAAATCCGCTGGGATCATGCCTTCACCAACAATCATCCATTCAATGCGCAGAAGGACAACAACGCGTTCACCATCGGCGCGGATGCTGTGCTGACGTTCTAGGCTACAGCGTCAAACCTCCATCGACCGTAATGGTCTGCCCGGTCACCATCGCCGCACCGAAGCCGAGGAAAACGATCACCTCGGCCAGATCCTCCGGCTGACAGCGGCGCTTCAGTAATGCGCGCTCGATCGACTGCTGACGCTGTTCGTTGGTCCACTCCACCATCCAGGAGCTATCGACCGCACCTGGCGCAATGGCGTTGACGCGCACCTCCGGCGCGAGGGCGCGTGCAAGGTTCTGGGTCAGGCTTACCACGCCAGCTTTGGTGGCGCTGTAGGCCAGGCTGCTGCCGGCGCGGCCGAGACCGGCAACGGAAGCCGTGCTGACGATGGCGCCATTTGCTGCCTTCAATGCTGGCGCAGCCGCTTTGGAGCAGCGGAATACGCCAAGCAGATTGGTCTCGAGCAGTTGCGACCACAGGTCTTCAGTGATCAGGTCAAGTTCCGGTGGCGCGATCATACGGCGAGTACCAGGCGTGCCAGCGTTGTTCACCAGCAGATCGAGCCGGCCCAGATCCTCGATCGCTTTCAATACCATGCGCTCGGCGGTGCCGCGTTCGCCGACGCTGCCGGGCGCGCTGATTGCCTTGCCGCCTTCATCGATGATCTTGTCCACCGCTTCCGGTCCGCGCGCATCGTCGGCCAGATGGTTCACCGCGACGGTGGCGCCGAACTTCGCCAACATACGCGCCGTGGCGAAGCCGATGCCGGACGCCGCGCCGGTCACCAGCGCGGTTTTTCCCTTCAGGTCATAGCTGATCATGACTGCTCCACTGCACTAGGATAGCCGGCAAAACGATCGCCAAGATTCTCGAACAGCGCGACCACGCGCGATCGCCAGGCTCGGATCGCGGCAGGGCTGCCCTCGCCTGCCAAGACATCGTGCGGACTGCCGATACGCGCGTACTGGAAGACGGAGAATATGACGTAGTCGACGTAAGCCGGCGCGGAACCGGCGAGAAACGGCTGCTCGGCGAGCGTGCGCTCCAACGGGGCGCATACTGCGTACAGATGTGTCAACGCGACGCCGCGATCGGCGCTGTATTGCTCCAGCGTCATGCCAAGCTGCTGCTCGCGCGACTGACGAAAATAGGCGCGGTCCCCGGGATCGATGCATCGGACGAAATCGGCGTAGATCAGCGGGCGCACCGCCGGTCCGAGCACGGTATCCGACCAGATGTTCACCAGCCGCGCGGTGCCGCGGCCGATGGGTCCGCCGAACAGCGATGGCAGATCGGGAAACCGATCCTCGAGGTAGCAGGCAATCGACCAGCTATCCGATACCACGCGCTCGTCATGTTCGATGATCGGCACGAAATGCTGGCCGCTGAGTGAGCGAATGCGTTCCACATCGGCGAACCGCGTCGGCACCACGGCGGGCTGCAGGCCCTTGTGGGCGAACGCGTAGCGGATACGCCAGGAAAACGGGCTGATGCGCCGGCCATCGAGACCAACGCGTTCATGGAAAATCAGTGCCATTCAGGCGCCCTCCGGCAGCCACGGTTCTGGTGCGCGTGCATCGATGTTTGTATTGACATCCACGACCACGGTTTCATCGGAGGCGAGCGCCTCGCGCAGCGCCGGTGCGATCTGCGACGGCTCCTCCACGCGAATGCCGCGCAGCCCGAACACGCGCGCCACATCGGCGAAGTTGGTCGGGCCGAAGCGGATCAGTTCGCGCACATCTCCTGGCTTGTTGCCCTGTTGGCGCTGGATGTTGGGCCAGCCCTGGCCGAAGCCGGAGTTGTTGTTGACGACCAGCACCACGGCGATACCGCGGCGACGCGCCGTCTCCAATTCGGTAAGGTGGTAGTAGATCGCGCCGTCGCCGGACCAGGCGATCACCTTGCGCTTGCCGGCCGCGCATTTGGCACCCAGCGCGGCGGGGAACGACCAACCGAGCGATCCCGCAGCACGTAGATACGTCTGTGCAGTGCCGTTCAGTTCAATCAGCGTCGAGGTCCAGATGCCGGAATACCCGGTATCGGCGACCAGGATGCCATCCTCGGGCAGCGCTTTGGTGATTTCGGCGCACAACCGATCAGGCAGGATTGGAGAGGCATTGGACTCCAGAAGCGGCGCACGCTGTTCGCGCCAAGCCGCAACGATGGCGGCGGCACGGTCGGCGAAGGCCGTGTCGCGAAGGGGTTTTCCTATGGCGGCCAGCAGCTTGGTCAGCGTGGCTTTTGGATCGCCCATCAGGCCGAGCGTGTTCGGATAGGACCGGCCCAGTTCAAGCGGATCGATGTCGATCTGCACCACAGGCGTTGTCAGCGGTGGAATGCGCCAGGTGTGCGTTACCTGATCGCCGGTGTGGCAGCCGATAAACAGCACCAGGTCGGCCTCGTGCACGATCTGGTTGGCGGGTGGCGAGGCGTAATTGCCGGGGCAGCCGATGGAGAGACGATGGCGCGTGGGGACAATGCCGCGGCCACCGAGAGAAGTGCCGATAGGTGCGGCAAGGGCTTCGCCGAGTGCGAGCACTTCGCGTCCGGCACCTGATGCTGCCGCGCCGGTGCAGGCAACGATCACGATACGCTTCGCCGCGAGCAGGTTCTTTGCGGCACGCTCGATCTCATTGTCTGACGGCGATGGGCGATACGGCGGCATGGTCAGTTGCAGCGCTGGTTCGCGACCGACGGGCTCGCTGACCATGCCCAGTTCGACGACGTTCGCCGAGCGTCCATACAGATCGAGATGCGCCGGGCGCGGCGAACCGCTCATTGCCTCGCGCCAGGCCTGACGCAGCAGCCTGGGCAAATCAGCAGCGTCGGCGACATCGGCGGAGAACTTGGTGACCGATGAAAAAAGCGGCGCGTGCGGCAGTTCCTGATAGGTGTTGCGATGCTGATAGGTCGGCGGCTCGCGGCCGGTCAGTGCGATCACCGGCGTGTGGCCGAGGTAGGCGTCCTGCAAGCCGGCAGCGAGATTTGCAGCGCCGACCGATTGGGCGAAGCAGATACCGGGACGGCCGGCAATGCGCGCGTAGCCATCGGCCATGTAGGCGGCGGACTTCTCGGCATGCGCCAACACGCGGGTGACGCCAAGCGTCCCGAGTTCGATCAATGTGCGGCGCAGCACCGCGTCGATGAAGAACACATGCGTGGTGCCGTTCGCGGCGAGCGTGCGCGCCAGCCATTCGGCGCCGGTGATTGCCTCGGTCTGGCTCATAGGCTTACTCCGACTTCAAGGCCGCATCGTAAAGCGCGACTCTCCCGGCGTGCGAAGCGGCGCTGCCATATTGGCGAACTCGCACAACAGCCGCCGCGTCTCGCGTGGATCGATCACTTCCTCGACCCAGAACGGTTCGGCAGTGCGGAATGGCGAGCGCAACCGGTTCAGCCTCGCCTCGATCTCTTCCATCTTTGCGGCCGGATCGTCAGCACCGTTGATCTCGGCGCGATACGCGGCCTCGATGCCGCCTTCCAGCGGCAACGAACCCCAGCTTGCGGACGGCCATGCATAGCGCACGCACAGGTGACTGACAGGTTGATGTCCCAGCCCGCCCACACCGTAGCAGTTGCGCACGATGATGCTGCACCATGGCACCGTTGTCTGGTTGATCGCCGACAATGCACGCACGCCCCAGCGGATCACCGCGCTGCTCTCAGCCGCGAGCCCCACCTGGAAGCCCGGGCAATCAACCAGATGCACGATCGGGAGATGGAAGGTCTGCGCCATATCGACGAAGCGGATGATCTTGTTGCAGGCATCGGCGGTCCACGCGCCGCCAGCGAACAAGGGATCGCCTGCCATCAATGCAACCGGCCAGCCATCGAGCCGGCAGAACCCGGTGATGATCGAGCGACCGAACATCGCGCCCATTTCGAAGAAGCTGCCCTTGTCGACCATGGCCTCGATGATGCGGCGCATGTGGTAGGCCTGCTTCTTCTCGCGCGGCACTGCGGCGATGAGGAATTCCTCGCGCCGCCCTGGATCGTCCCAGACGCGCACGCGCGGTGGCACGTCCCAGATCGAACTTGGCAGGTAGGACAGGAAGCGGCGCGCCGCATCGAACGCTTCGTCTTCGGTTTCAACCGCATGATCAACCGCGCCGCAGGAAAGCTGTACTTCCCAACCACCGAGTTCCTGCTTGGAGCGCGGTTCGCCCAACCGCTCGACCACCGGCGGTCCGGCGACGAAAACCGCTGACATCTCCTTGACCATCACCGAGTAGTGGCTGGCGGCGAGCCGCGCCGCGCCAAGGCCGGCAACGGATCCAAGACCAAGCGCTACGACCGGCACGGTGCCCATGTTGTTGGCGACCAGATCGAATGCCGTGGTTTCCGACAGTCCGCCCGGCAAATTGGCGCGACCCGTCGTTTCAATCGTCTTGACCGAACCGCCGCCGCCGGAGCCCTCGATCAGCCGGACTATCGGCATGCGGAACTGTGCCGCTATCTGCTCGGACATCTTCGGCTTGCCCTTGATCGAGGCATCCGCTGAACCGCCGCGCAGCGTGAAATCGTCGCCGGCGATCACCACCGGCCGTCCATCCACCGTGCCGCGGCCGAACACGCAGTTCGCCGGCATGAAGTCGACGATACTCTTGCTGTCCGCGTCGTAGCTCGCCTTGCCGGCGGTTGCGCCGATCTCGTGGAAGCTGTCGCGATCGAGCATCCGGTCGATCCGCTCGCGTACCGTCAGCCGGCCGCCTTTGTGCTGACGCTCGACGCGTTCGGCGCCGCCGAGTTCCTTGGCCAGCGCGATGCGCGCGCGAAGTTCGGCCAGTTCCGGTTCCCAACCGGTCTGCGCGGCCTGTGGCTGGCGTGGCAACATGGAGTCATCGGGCATGATGAAGTGTCCTGGGTGTCAGCTCGTGGGTGGTCCGCAGCGGTGCCAGACCTGCTCCGATGCATCGGATGGATAAGCCGGCGCGGCGCCCACACGCAGCCTCACCGTTTCTTCGTTCATCAGTGCCATGAACACGGTTTGACCGGAATCTGGTTCGCTTGACGGTGCCACGTAGCTGTAGAAGTGGCGCGAGTAGTTGCCATCGATATGATTACCGCCGGGCGTGATGATCGCCGATCCCTGGATGAAGATGCGCCGTCCATCCGGATAGCACCAATGGCCATCGATTGCGTCAGCCCAGGCTGACGGCACCCCTGCCGTCATCAGCACACATCCCACGCCAACCAGCTTCATAATCGACGTCAATTGCGTCTCGCCCGAAAATCGTCGGAACGCTATGGCACACGTGGCAGATCTGCAATGCACGCCGCTCTTGCTGCACTGCACAATCTGCCGCAAAATGCCTGAGTGCCGGACATTCCGCTGGATCCTGCAATGCCACTCGTCCAGGAGCTACTGGACCTGACCGCACGCAGCGTCTCGCGCGCGTCGGAAGATCCCTTCGGCAATCCAGTGCTGCTGATTTCCCTGGCGATCAGCCGGAAGATCGAGAATGGCACGCTCGATAACGACGCAATCGCCGCGTTGATCCGGCACCTGCGCGATATTGCGTTTGCTGATCGCGCCAGACGTATCACGGCTTATGTCGGCGGGATCGACGACGCCGCTCATACGGCTGTTCTGCGCGAGCTGGCGCGGCGGCTGCTGCGCCCGGACCCGAATGACAGCCCGGTGCGCTGGGCGGAATATCGCAGGTTGGTGGAACGTCCGCGCTTCGCGGCGGTGTTCACCGCGCATCCGACATTCGCACTGCCGGTCGACGTTTTCCACGCGCTGGCGGAGACCGCGAGCGGACGACCGGCGCCGGCGGACGGTTCGCATCGGCCGCCGCGCATCAGCCTTGCCGAGGAATTCGCGCAGGCAACCACTGCCATCGCGTTTGGCCGGGATGCCATCGATCAGTTCAACACAGCGCTGCTGATCGTCGCGCGCGATGCGTGGCCGGACCGCTGGACGCAACTCGATCCTCGGCCGGTGATATTATCGAGCTGGGTTGGTTACGACACCGACGGACGCACGGATATCGGCTGGTGGGATACCCTGCGTCTGCGGCTGGAGATGAAGCGGCGCCAGCTTGCGCGGCTGCATGGCAAGGTCACGGCACTGCCGGCGACCGAACCATTGGCCAAGCGTGTTGCATTGGCGCTCGACACCGTCACCGATCAGCTTGCTTTGTGTCCGGACGCACCGGATGCGCCACGCGTGGCGGCCTTCGCTCAGGCATTGGTGAAACGGCGCGATGAAGCTTTGACGTCACCGCAACCGCTGCTGCCATTGTTCAATAGCGCGATTGCGGCAGCGACAGATGACGATAGGCGGTTGGCGCTGTGCACAGCGCGCGCCGGGCTGGTGTCGCATGGCCTCTCGCTTGCCCACACGCATGTGCGGCTGAACGCGGCGCAGATCCACAATGCGGTCCGCCAGCGGCTCGGCATCGTCGATGCGCCAGAGGACCCGGCGCATCGCCGCGCCTTGTTTGCCGCGATGAACGCGGCACTGGACGCGGTGCAGCCGCTCAGCGTGGATTTTGGCGCACTGCTGGCCGAGCAGGCATCGGCGATCCGCCTGATGATGACGATAGCGCAGATCATCAAGCACGTGGACAGCTCGCAGCCGGTGCGCTTCCTGATCGCGGAGACCGAGACTGGCTATACGCTGCTCGCAGCGCTGTGGCTGGCGCGGCTGTTCGGCATCGAGCAGCACATCGAGATCAGTCCATTGTTCGAAACCGCCAGCGCACTGGAACAAGGTGCGACCGTGCTGGAGGAGGCGCTGCGCAGCCCGCACTACCGCGCGTATCTACAAACGACCGGACGGCTGGCACTGCAATTCGGCTATTCGGATTCGGGCCGGTATGTCGGTCAGCTCGCCGCCAGCTATCTGATCGAACGGCTGCGGCTGAAGATCGGTCAGACGTTGGCCGAGCACGGCATCAGAGATGTCGAGGTGATCCTGTTCGACACGCATGGCGAAAGTGTCGGACGCGGCGCGCATCCCGGCTCCCTCGCCGATCGGCTGAAGTATCTGTCACCGACGGCGTCACGCCAGGCGCTGAACAAGGCAGGGCTAGCCGTGCGCGAGGAATCGGCGTTCCAGGGCGGCGACGGCTATCTGCTGTTCGGCACACCCGAACTTGCGCTGGCGACGGTGACCGCGATCGCGCGGCAGACCTATCATCCGGCGGCCGGCCCGATCGAAGATCCGGTCTATGCCAACCCGGATTTCGCCGCGGATTTCTTCGCCACCGTGCGTGCCGGCATGGAGGCGCTGGTGGATGACGAAGGCTACGCCGCACTGCTCGGCGCATTCGGACCGTCGCTGGTCGATGTGACCGGTTCACGTCCGGCAGCGCGGCAGGCGGAAGGGACTGTGGGAGGCGCGCGTATCCGTCACCCGCGCGAGCTGCGGGCGATTCCGAACAACGCGATCCTCCAGCAGCTTGGCTGGTGCGCCAACACCTTGCAGGGTATCGGCGCCGGCGCCGCACGGCATCCGGAACTGTTCACCGACCTGCGTCACAACAGCCGGCGTTTCCATCGTGCGATGGACCTGGCATCGCACGCGCTGGCGCATTCGGACATCGACGTGCTGCGCGCCACGATTGCGACACTCGATCCGGGAAGTTGGCTGGATCGCGCGGAACACTCACCCGAACGCAGTGCGCGCGAGGCACTGGTGGGTGTCGCGCGCTCGCTGGAGCGGCTGAACATCTGGGCGCCGGCACAGTCGATGTTCCGGCGCGTGCATGCCGATCACCTGGCGCTGCGCGAGGCGTGGCCGGATGCGCCGCGGATGGCGACACGCGAGGTATTGCTGCACGCGCTGCGTCTGGCACTGATCCATCGTATCTGGCTGCTGTCCACCGGCATCGCGGACTTCTCGCCGCGCCATGGCGTCACGCGGGCCGTGCTGGAGCAGGCAATCCTGCGGCTGGAGATCGAGCCGGTGCTTGACGTACTGGCGCAGATATTTCCAGCGGCCCCCGACCAGTCGATCGATTACGACTATGCCGAGCCGGCTGCGCCGCGCGGCACGACCGCATATGTGCGTGAGCATGAAGAGATCTTCGCGCCGATGCGCTCACTGTTCGGGCTGGTGCGCGAGATCGCCACAATCATCACCCACGAGGCCGGCGCGTTCGGGTAGGCGTGAGCTTAGCAGCGTGGCTTGCGCCGCCATGATGGGTGGAGTGTGCTGTGCACGAACGCACGCCACCGGGGGAAGCACAGGAAATGCAGGCGGATTACGTCATCGTGGGCGCGGGCTCGGCCGGCTGCGTCCTGGCCAACCGCTTGACCGAGGATCCCAACACCCGCGTCTGTACTGATCGAGGCCGGCGGCCGTGACTGGAATCCGCTGATCCACATTCCCGCCGGTTACATGAAGCTGCTCGAGCATCCGACGCTGACCTGGGGCTTCAAGGCGGAATCCGATCCCGGCACCAATGGCCGCGCCATCAACTACCCACGTGGCCGCGTACTCGGCGGGTCCAGTTCAATCAACGGCATGATCTATGTGCGCGGCCAGCCGGAGGATTTCGATCACTGGGGACAGCTGGGCAATCGCGGCTGGTCGTGGGACGACGTGCTGCCATTCTTCCGCAAGGCCGAGAATTGGGAGGGCAAGGCGGACGCGGTGCACGGCAAGGACGGCCCGCTGTTCACCTCGGCGGGCCGTGATAGGCCGGAGCTTTGCCAAGCGGCGATCGAGGCCGGCAAGCAACTTGGCTGCGAATACCGTAACGACGTGAACGACCTGCCGCCCGGTGCCGGCGACGGCATCGGCTGGGTGCAGCACACGCGTTCCGGCCGCCGCCGCGCCAGCGCCGCGCGCAGTTATCTGCGGCCAGCACGCTCCCGGCCCAACCTGCAAATCATCACTGGCGCACTGGTGCACCGCGTGCTGTTGGACGGCAACCGCGCGGTGGGTGTGCAGGTACTCGCGCAATGGTGTCGTCGAACGCGTTGATGCCGCCGGTGAGGTGCTCTTGTCGGCCGGAGCGATCGGCTCGCCGCACATCCTGCAACTTTCCGGCGTCGGCGATCCCGAGCATCTGGAGCGTGCCGGTATCGGCATCCACCACGCGCTGCGCGGCGTGGGGCGCAATTTGCAGGACCACTACCTCGCCCGCGTGTCGTGCGAGATCCGTGGCGCGCCCAGCCTCAACCAGATGTCGCGTGGCCTTGGCCTTGCGCATCAGGTTCTGCGCTACGTCGCCACCGGCCGCGGCATTCTCACCTATGGCGTGTCGCTGGTGGCGGCGTCGGTGAAGGTGCTGCCGGAATCCGCAACACCCGACGTGCAATGCCTGTTCGCGCACGGCAGCTACGCGCCCAATGTCTCGCGCAAGCTGGACGACAAGCCTGGCATGACCTGCGGCATGTGGCAGATGCGCCCGCTCAGCCGCGGCTATGTCGAGGCACGCTCGCCGCGTCCGGAAGAGCAACCTAATATCAACCCGCGCTATTTCAGCGATGAGACCGACAAGCGCGCCGCCATCGGTGGCCTGAAATGGATCAGGAAACTCTTCGCCACGCCGGCGTTGGCGAAATATGTCGTGGCCGAGACCGTGCCTGGCAAGGACGTGCAGACCGATGATGAACTGCTGCACTACGTGAAGCAGACCGGTGGTACGGTGTTCCACGCCACCTGCACCTGCAAGATGGGCCGCGACGTCATGGCGGTGGTGGACGATAGGCTGCGCGTGCATGGACTGGAGCGACTGCGCGTGATCGATGCGTCGGTGATGCCGGCAGTCACCTCCACCAACACCAATGCGCCGACCATCATGGTGGCGGAGAAGGGAGCGGCGATGGTGCGGGAGGACGCACGCGGCGCCTGATCGATCCCGATGCTCGCACGGTTCTTCATCCCGGCCACAATCGGCACCTTGCCGCGCAGAGAAGCGCTGGCGTTTCTCAGCCTGTTCTTCGTACCGGCGGCCGTGCAGGCAATCCTGCTCACAGTGCTCCCGCTTGAGGCGCTGCACCTGCTCGGCACCGCGCGGACGGTAACACTGCTCTATGTCGGCACCGGTCTTGTCGCCATTGTCGGGCGCTTCAGCATCCCCTTCCTGGTTCGGCTGATACGGCGACGCTTCGTGTTTACCCTCGGCACGCTGCTGCTCGCGCTCAGCAGCGCGCTGATGGCTCTCGAACACGTACCGTCCTTGGCGTTGGGCCTGGTGTTCAGCACCTTCGGCTTCGCCTGTGTCGAGGTCACCAGCCAACTTTACCTGCTCGACCACGTGCCGCGTCAGGCGCTCAAGCACTTCGAGCCAATGCGCCTCTTTGCCAGCGCCGGACCCTGGATGATCGGCCCGTGGCTCGGCGTCTATCTGCAGCAGCACGTGACGTTCGCCACGCCGTTCATCATCGCCGGCGTTGCCTCGATCCTGCTGCTCGGCCTGTTCTGGTCACTACGCCTTGGCGAGAACGCGATGCTGACAGCGATGCGGCGTCCGCCGACGAATCCGCTGCGCTATCTGCGCCGCTTCTTTGCCCAGCCGCGCTTGCGCCTGGCCTGGACACTGGCGGCGGCTCGATCGTCATGGTGGAGTACGTTCTATGTCTATGCGCCGATATTCGCCGTCACCGCAGGGCTTGGCGCCGAAGTCGGCGGCATCGTCACCTCCATCGGCACCGGCTGGATCTGGATGGTGCCGCTGTGGGGCTGGGCCGGCCGCCGCATGGGGCTGCGACGGCTGTTGCTCATCGGCTACGCGGTCGCCGGCGTCCTGAGCATTTTTGCCAGTGCCGCGTTCGGCTGGCCGTGGGCGGGCGCCATTCTGCTGGTCATCGCGGCATTTGGCACCGAGATCATCGACGGTGCCGGCAACCTGCTGTTCCTGCGCGCGGTGCACCCTTACGAGAGGTCGGAAATGACCACCGTGTTCGCCAGCTTCCGCGATGTCGCGCAGCTTGGATCGCCAGTGGTATGTTCTCTGCTGCTGTCGGTTTTCAGCCTGTCGTCGGTTTTCGTCGCCGCGGGGGTCATGATGTTGGCCGCGTCAGCGTTGTGCCGCAGCATTCCGCGACGGCTGTAAAAAAGAACGCATGATTATACGCAGATGACGGCCAAGTGAGCGCAAAGCACGCCATTGGCCGGACTCGGCGGACCCCCTACATACCTCCCGCATGCCGCACGCCGATTTCGTCCACCTCCGCGTCCACTCCGCCTATTCGCTCAGCGAGGGCGCGCTTAAGGCCGACAAGATCCCGGCGTTGGCGCGGGAGGCGAACATGCCGGCGGTGGCGATCACCGACACGGCCAACCTGTTCGGCGCGCTGGAATTCAGCCAGGCCTGCGCGGCCAAGGGTATCCAGCCGATCATCGGCTGCCAGATCGCGATTGCCCGCGCCGACAACCCGCGCCTCGCGCCCGACCCAATCGTTCTGCTGGCGCAGGATGCGGCCGGCCTCGGCAACCTCCAGCGGCTGTCGTCGCGCGGCTTCCTGGAGACCGATCCCGGCCTCAAGCCGCAATTGCCGTTCGATGTCATCGCCGAACACGCATCCGGCCTGATTATGCTCACCGGCGGCGCCGGCGGTCCGCTCGCGCGGCTGCTCGCCGAGGCACAGCAGTCGGAGGCCGAGCGCCTGCTTGCCCGCATGACCGAAGCTTTCGGCGATCGCGTGGCGGTGGAACTGCATCGCCACAACCTGCATGCGGAGCATGCGCTTGAACCGGGTCTGATCGCACTGGCGGACGCCGCCGGCATTCCGCTGGTCGCCACCAACGAATGCTACTTCGCGTCGCCGGCGATGTACGAGGCGCACGACGCGTTGCTCGCGATAGCCGAAGGCCGCCTGCTGTCGGAAGCAGACCGCCGCCGCGTCACGCCGGAACACTGGTTCAAGCCGGCATCCGAGATGCGGCTGCTGTTCGCCGATCTGCCGGAGGCCTGTGACAACACGCTGGTGATCGCGCAGCGCTGCGCGGTGATGATGGAGACGCGCAAGCCCCTGCTGCCGGTCTGTCCCAAAGTTCACGCCGGCGGAACCGAGGAAGACACTGTGCGCGCGATGGCAATGGAAGGCCTGGATCGGCGCATGGACGCGATGAACGCGGACGCCGAGACACGCGCGCGCTACCGCGAACGGCTGGACTACGAGCTCGGCGTCATCGTCTCGATGGGTTTCGCCGGCTACTTCCTAATCGTCGCTGACTTCATCCAATGGGCCAAGGCTCAAGGCATCCCGGTCGGTCCAGGGCGCGGCTCGGGCGCCGGTTCGGTGGCCGCATGGTCGCTGACCATCACCGACCTCGATCCCATCCGCTTCAACCTGTTGTTCGAACGCTTCCTCAATCCGGAACGCGTGTCGATGCCGGACTTCGACATCGACTTCTGCCAGGAAGGCCGCGACCGCGTCATCGATTATGTGCGCCATGAATACGGCGATGATCGCGTGGCGCAGATCATCACCTTCGGCAAGCTGCAGGCACGCGCCGCGGTGCGCGATGTCGGGCGTGTGCTCGGCCTGCCGTTTGGCCAGGTGAACAAGGTCGCCGAGCTTATCCCTAACATTCCCGCCGCACCGGTGACCTTGCAGCAGGCGATCGATCGCGAGCCGCGTTTACAGGCGATGCGCGAGCAGGACGAAGCCGTCGCCCGCCTGCTCGAAATCGCCTTGCAGATCGAAGGGCTGTACCGCCACGCCAGCACGCACGCCGCCGGCGTGGTCATCGGCGATCGCCCGCTGCAGGAACTTGTGCCGCTGTATCGCGATCCGCGTTCCGACTACCTGGTCACGCAATACTCGATGAAATACGTCGAGCAGGCGGGCCTGGTGAAGTTCGACTTCCTGGGCCTTACCACGCTCACCATCCTGAAGCGCGCGCAGAGCCTGCTGCACGGTATCGGCATCGACATCGATCTCAACCAATTGCCGTTGGACGATACCGGAACCTACGAGATGCTGGCGAAGGGGGACGCTGGCGGCGTGTTCCAGATGGAAGGTCAGGGCGTGCGCGACATGCTGCGCCTGATGCGCCCCGACCGCTTCGAGGATCTGGTCGCCGCGGTTGCGCTGTATCGACCAGGGCCGATGGCCAGCATCCCGGAATATTGCAAGCGCAAGCACGACGGCACGTCGTTGGCGCCGCATCCGAGCATCCACGACATCCTGGCCGAGACCTACGGCATCATCGTCTATCAGGAACAGGTGATGCAGATTGCCCAGCGCATGGCGGGCTACTCGCTCGGCGGCGCGGATCTGCTGCGCCGGGCGATGGGCAAAAAGATCCCGGCCGAGATGGAAGCGCAACGCGACATCTTCACCAAAGGGGCGATCGAACGCGGCATCGATCCGGACAAGGCGAAGGAAGTCTTCGACCTAATGGCGCGGTTCGCCGGCTACGGCTTCAACAAGTGCCACGCGGCGCCGTACGCGCTGCTGGCCTATCAGACGGCGTGGCTCAAGGCGAACCATCCCGAAGTCTTCATCGCTGCGTGCATGAGTCTCTGCACTCGGCAATACCGACCGGCTTGCCGCATTGCGCGAGGAAGCCAACCGTTCGCATATCCGCATCCTGCCGCCCGATATCAATCGCTCGGATGCGGACTTCACAGTTGAGCAGACGGCGGAAGGCAAGCTGGCAGTTCGCTATGCGCTGGCAGCGGTGAAAAAAGTGGGTTTTGCCGCGATGCAGGCGGTGACCGAGGCGCGAGGCGACAGGCCGTTTGCTCATCTGGCGGAATTTGCGACGCGCGTTGATGCGCGCCAGCTCAATCGCATGCAGCTTGAGAACCTGATCCGCGCAGGGGCATTCGATTCACTGGAAGCAAACCGGGCGCGTCTTTTTGCCTCTGCCGAGGCGATCCTGCGTCGTGCCCAATCGGAGGCGGAGCAGAAAAGCAGTGGCCAGATCGCACTGTTCGGCGCGGCGCCCGGCGCGGCGAGCGAGAGCTTGCGACTGCCGGATGTGCCGGACTGGCAGCAACTGGAGCGGCTCGCATTCGAGGCCGAGGCTATTGGCTTCCATCTGACCGCGCACCCGCTCGACGCGTACGGGCAGGCGTTGCGCCGGCTCGGCACCACGCCCTGCACCCAGGTCGAAAACGTGGCACAGGCGGGCGTGACGCGCGTGCGCCTTGCCGGTGTGGTCGGCGCACAAAAGGAGCGGGTCACCCGCACCGGGAACCGGATGTGCTGGGTGCGCATCACCGACGCCTCGGGCTCCTGCGAGGTGACATTGTTCTCCGAAGTGTTGTCGCGGACGCGCGATCTGCTGGCGAACGGCACGAGTGTTCTGGTCACCGCGGAACTGCGCCAGGACGGCGAGGCGTTGCGCGTGACAGCGCAGGACATGGTGTCGCTGGATCAGGCCGCGGCGAATGCCGGGGCCTCGATGCGCATCTGGCTGCGTGAGACTGCATCGGTGCCGCATATACGCGACCTGCTCGGCCGCGAGGGGCACGGCAAAGGCCGGGTGATCCTGGTGCCGAGGCTCGGGACCACGCAGAGTGTCGAGATCGCGCTGCCGGGCGGCTTCAATGTGACGCCGCGGCTGGCGCAGGCTCTAAAGGTGATCCCCGGCGTGGAACAGGTCGAGGAGCTTTAACGCCTCACTCCTGGATGCAGTGCCCTGCCATGATGCCGATCGGCACTGACAGCAGCAACCAGGCCGTGGCCAGGTTCAGCGCACTCATCACCAATCCATGCGGCAACAGCCGCAGGCCGCAGGCCCCCACGACAATAGAGGCCGCAATCAGCACGGGCACTATTCGGGCGGCCCGTTCGTCGAACACTGACACGATCACACACTCCCCACGTGCGATCCCACGTTCAAGCGTGGTTACCAGCGTATGTGCAGGAATTGTGCCAAGAGCGGAAAGAGCTGAGAAATTAACGTGTTACAGCCTTTTGATATTTATCATCAACCGCAGGGTGTCAAATTTTCCGACAATTCAACCCAACTGCCATCGATTTGCGATTGACGTATCCCGCGATGAAGATAGCCGACCCGAACTAGACTCGAATCGGGCTGGCCGGGGACGCGATATCGGTCACTGACCTGACCAAAACATCGCCCGATTGATCCCCTTCAGGTGCCAGATTGCTCACCGCCTGAGCGATCGAGGCCGTCGGTTTGCGCGTGGCTTGGGGCGCCGCGGGCAACGTGCCAGATTGCCGTCTGACATGGATGCACCGATAGCCCATACGGCGGTTGGCGATCTGCAAGGGATGTGGCGGGAGGGAATCGCGGCGTTCCGCGGTGTTCCCTACGCGGCGCCTCCGACCGGCGCTTATCGCTTCATGCCGGCGCAGTCCGTCTCGACATGGGGCGGAGTGCGAGAGGCCAGCCGCCATCGCCCGATCGCGCCACAGGTGCCGTCGCGGTTGCGCGTTGCAATGGGCGATTTCGAGCGGCCGCAGGATGAGGATTGCCTGACCCTGACCATTTCCACGCCCGCGCCAGACGCAAAGGCGCGCCCGGTCCTGGTCTGGCTGCACGGTGGTGCGTGGATTTCCGGAGCCGGCTCGCTCGATTGGTACGACGGCGCGCACCTCGCGCGCGAGGGCGATATTGTCGTCGTCGGCGTCAACTACCGATTGGGCGCGCTCGGTTGGCTGCATCGATCCGGCATTGTCGATGCCGAGCCGGGACTGTCGGACATGATCGCCGCATTGGCCTGGGTGCGCGAGCACATCGCGGGCTTTGGCGGCGATCCGGCATGCGTGACGGTGATGGGCCAGTCGGCTGGCGCGACATCGATCGGCCGGCTGCTGATGCTGCCCGAAGCCCGTCCGCTGTTTCATCGGGTCATCATGCAAAGCGGCGGGTTCGGCCGCGGCGCCTACACCTCCGCGATGGCGACGCAGCGTGGCGATCAGTTGCTGAAGCTGTTGGACATCGATCCCCAGGCAGCAGACGTCATGCCACGCCTGCGTGGCGTCGCCGTGCCGCGTTTGCTCGCAGCCCAGGCGGCGCTTGCGGAAGCCCATGCCCGGTTCGCTCAGACCATGCCGCCGTTCATGCCGGTGCTGCCACAGGCGATGACGCTGACCGAAATGCTCGACGCCATTGCCGAGGGTGCGGATGGCAAGCCGGTGCTGGCAGGGGCAACGGCGGACGAGGTGCATGCATTCTTCGCCGCCAATCCGGCGATGCAGGATCCGCCGCACGATGCGGTGGTCGGACGGTTCGGCGGCGAGGCCGCACTGGCGCGCTATCGGGGCCGTCGGCCCGGTGCCAGTACCATGGATCTGCTGGCTGACCTGGCAACCGATGAAACCTTCCTGTCGCCGGCAATGCAGTTGGCGGAAGCGGTAGCCCGCCGGGGCGGCACAGCCTTTGCGTATGTTTTCGATTGGGCGCCACATGGTTCGCGGTTCCGCGCCTGCCATTGTATCGAACTGCCGTTCGTATTTGGCACCTTCGACGCGTGGACCGACGCACAGATGCTGGCCGGAGGTGACCCAGCGCAGATGACCGCGTTATCCGTGGCAATGCGCCGCGCGTGGATTGCGTTTGTGCGCGACGGCGATCCGGCGGAAGCCAGCACAACTGGGTGGCCGCGGCATGATGTTGACCGCCGCCCGGTGATGCGCTTCGGTGCGCGGATCGGGACGATGGGCTATTTCGAATGAAGATCGAGAATATTGATCGGGTCAATCACCTGATCAGCGAGCTGAACGGCATGAATGAGCTGATTGCGCATGCCGAAAAGGCCGAGCCCGCCGATTTTGAGCTATTCATCAAGTTGGCCGGCGACGCGTCGATCAGGATGTCCGGCGAAGGGGCTGCCTCGACACATTACAGCGGTCACACCGCATCGCTCGAATTCCTGGGCCGCCTGCGCAGCCTCGCTGTCGAGGAACTCGACGGGCGGCGGCGCGGCATCGTTGCCGAGCTGGCCTCGCTCGGCGTGGAAGCCGACAAGTAAACCGGTTCGGCGTGCCGGCGGGTGCGACTCAGCACCGACAGTTCAGAGCAGCAGGCTGGTGGTCTGGGCCGCGAGCGTTGCAAGGCTCGTGCCGCCTGATGAACTCGAGGAATTGTTTTCCTGCATGGTCAGCAGATACCGATCGGTCAGGCTGGTCACATACTGGCGATCCTGCAACTTGGAGAAATCAAGCCGCGAGGTGATCGCGTTCTCCATTCCTGTCGTCGACTGATTGACGATTTGTTGGGGGATACCCAGTGCCGTCGTGATGACCTCAAAGTTGGTCATATTGCCAAGGATATCGTTGACCGACTTGATGGAGCTTGCCTGGCCGAGGAAGGTCAGCGCATTCGCCAACCCCGGCGTCGCCTGATTGAGCGATAGCCGCCATTGCATTTCGGCATAGGAGTTGGAGAGAGCGGCGATGGTCTTGGGGTCCTGCAATTCCGCAAGGCCATTTTGCGCGAAATTGTAGTTGTGCACCGTGTTCAGCCAAGCAGCGTTGCTGAACTTTTGCACCAGGGAGTCCGGATCGGATGCATCAGACAGGAAGAGCTTCTGCACCAGCGCGGTTTCGCCGATATAGCTGGACAGGCCGTTCGCCGTTAGCAGCACCTTCTGTATAGCGGGATTGGCCAATGCATCCTGTATTGTCTTCGAGTTGGACACGGCGGTCTTGAACGCCGTGATGTCATTGACGACTTGCGGCTGCTTCGCCTCCTGGGCAACGCTCCGGGCTTCCTCCTGCTGCGCCAATGCCAGATCGGTGACCGAGTTGCCGGACGAGACGAATGTGGTCGGTGGCAGCGACGATGCCGAGGTCCCGCTGTACAGGGTGCTGAGGATCGCCGCACCGGTGTTGGCACTGCTTTGCGTGCCGAACAGCAGGCTATAGTCGATGCCACTGACGATACCGCTCATGCTGGCGCTTCCAGTATCATTCATCGCACCCGGAGATGAGATCGGAACCTGGCGCCTGCCGGCAAACCGGTCCGCCGTTCGCGATCGACGGGGCATTCGGTGCCGGGAGGCCGCGCGTGGACCGGTCTCTCTGGGCCAACCGACATGCTACCTCGCCGTTACTAACGGGGGATTAAGTGATCTTCATGTGTCCTCGACCGCACACCCATTGAGCGCCACGGCGGCTGCCTCGTTCCCGTCAAATTGCTATGCTCGTAGCAACGCGGGGCTCACGGCGCCATTTGTGGTGGGGCAGGCCTGCCGCTAGAATAGTTGACGTGGCGCGCGGGGGGCCTCAGAAGCCTCCACGCCCACGACCCATGGCCTCGCGCCGAGGGAGAGGAGTCCGATTTGCAGCCTACCGATATCGGTAACCCCGACTACTTCCATAAGGTGGTCGATTGCCAATGGGCGTGTCCGGCCCATACCCCTGTCCCGGAATACATTCGATTGATTGCTGCCGGCCGCTACGCCGACGCCTTCATGATCAACTGGCATTCCAACGTGTTCCCCGGCGTATTAGGCCGTACCTGCGACCGTCCCTGCGAACCGGCCTGCCGGCGCGGGCGCGTGGAGGAAGAACCGGTTGCGATCTGCCGCCTGAAGCGCGTCGCGGCCGACTACAAGGGTGACATCAGCAGCCGTCTGCCGCGCCCAGCGGAACGCACCAACGGCAAGCGAATCGCGCTGATCGGCGCCGGCCCCGCCTCATTGACGGTTGCACGCGACCTGGCGCCGCTGGGCTACGAACTGGTGGTGTACGATTCCGATCCGCGCTCCGGCGGCATGATCCGCAGCCAGATCCCGAAATTCCGCCTGCCCGAGCACATCATCGATGAGGAAGTTGGCTACATCACCGAGCTTGGCATGGAAATGCGGCTAGGCCAGCGCATTGACAGCCTCAAGGCGCTGCTGAACGACGATTACGACGCAATTTTCGTCGGCTGCGGGGCGCCGCGCGGCCGCGACCTGGAAATTCCCGGGCGGAAGGAGGCGGCAGCCAACATCCATATCGGTATCGACTGGCTGTCGTCGGTTTCGTTCGGGCATATCGACAAGATCGGCAAACGCGTGATTGTGCTGGGCGGCGGCAATACAGCCATGGATTGCTGCCGTTCGTCCCGCCGGCTGGGCGGCGAACAGGTGAAAGTCGTCGTCCGCTCGGGCTTCAAGGAGATGAAGGCGTCGCCCTGGGAAAAGGAAGACGCCATCCATGAGGACATCCCGATCCTCAACATGCTGGTGCCGAAGGAATTCACCCATAAGGACGGCAAGCTCACCGGCGTGCTGTTCGAGAAAGTGAAGGCTGAACGCGATGCGAAAGGCCGCCGCCGGCTCGTGCCGACGGGCGAGCCGGACCAGCACATCGAATGCGATGATGTGTTAGTCGCCGTGGGACAGGAAAACGCCTTCCCATGGATCGAGCGCGATATCGGCATCGATTTTGACCAGTGGGACATGCCGGTGGTCGATGAACTGACCATGGGGTCGACCAATCCGAAGGTGTTCTTCGGCGGCGACGCGGCGTTCGGGCCAAAGAACATCATCTGGGCGGTGGCGCACGGTCATCAGGCGGCGATTTCGATCCACCAGTTCTGCCAGGGCGAAAGCGTGCGCGACCGGCCGCCGCCGCTAGTGAACCTGTCGTCGCAGAAGATGGGCATCCACGAGTGGAGCTACGACAACGACGTCTCGCTAGACCTGCGGTTCAAGGTGCCGCATCGCGACAAGACTTTGGCGTTGCGCGACATCAAGGCTGAAGTCGAGCTTGGGTTCGATGACAAGCTGGCATTCGCCGAGGCGCAGCGTTGCCTGAACTGCGATGTGCAGACGGTGTTCACCGACAAGCTGTGCATCGAATGCGATGCCTGCGTCGACATCTGCCCGGTGGATTGCATCAGCTTCACTGAGAATGGCGAGGAAGCCGAACTGCGGTTGCGGCTGAGCGCGCCGGCGCATGACACGACGCAGGACCTTTATGTTTCAGGTGCACTGAAGACTGGCCGCGTGATGGTGAAGGACGAGGATGTCTGCCTGCACTGCGGCCTGTGCGCCGAACGGTGCCCCACTGGCGCGTGGGATATGCAGCGCTTCCTGATCGATGTGGCACAGGCGGAGCACGCATGTTGCAGTCTACAGAACGCGTAATCGGCCTCCAGCGCGTCAACGACTTCGTCGTCAAGTTCGCTAACGTCAATGGCTCGGGTTCGGCCAGCGCCAACGCGCTGTTCGGCAAGGCGATCCTGCGCATGGGCGTGCCCATGACGCCGCGCAATATCTTCCCGTCGAATATCCAGGGATTGCCGACGTGGTATCAGGTGCGGGTGTCGGAAGCCGGCCATCTGGGCGCGCGTGGCGGCGGCGTCGATCTGATGGTGGCGATGAACCCGCAGACGTGGGCGAAGGATGTCGCCGAGATCGTGCCGGGCGGCTACCTGTTTTACGACAACACCAAGCCGATGCCGCCGTCGAAATTCCGCGACGACATCGTGATCATCGGCGTGCCGCTGACCGAGATCACCAACAAGGCGTACTCGGACACGCGGCAACGGCAGTTGTTCAAGAACATCGTATATCTCGGCGCGCTGTCGGCGTTGCTGGAGATGGACGCAAGCGTGCTCGAGACGCTGCTGGGCGAGCAGTTCCGCGGGCGCGACAAGCTGGTGCAGGCCAACGTGCAGGCGCTGCACATGGGCCGCGACTGGGCGCTGGCAAATCTGCAATGCCCGATCGGGCTGACGCTGCGGCGCGCAGACGCGGTGGGCGATCGGATCTTCGTGGAAGGCAATGCCGCGGCGGCACTGGGCGCGGTCTATGGCGGGGCGACGGTGTGCGCCTGGTATCCGATCACGCCATCATCGTCCCTGGCCGAGGCGTTCGCCCGGTGGTGCAGTCGCTATCGCGTCGATCCTGTCACCAAGAAGAACAACTTCGCCATCGTGCAGGCGGAAGACGAACTCTCTTCCATCGGCATGGTGATCGGCGCGGCGTGGAACGGCGCACGGGCTTTCACCGCGACGAGTGGTCCTGGCATATCGCTGATGCAGGAGTTCGTCGGCCTGGCGTATTTCGCGGAAATCCCCGCGGTGATCTTCGACGTGCAGCGGTCGGGGCCATCAACCGGCATGCCGACGCGCACACAGCAGACCGACATCCTGAGTTGTGCCTATGCGTCGCACGGCGACACCAAGCACGTGCTGCTGTTTCCCGAAGATCCGTACGAGTGCTTCGAGTTCGCCGCGCTTTCATTCGATCTGGCCGATCGGCTGCAAACGCCGATATTCATGCTGCTGGATCTGGAAATCGGCATGAACGAGCGGCTGTGCAAGCCGTTCGCTTGGGATGACAGCCGCAAGCTGGACCGCGGCAAGGTGATGACCGCGGAGGAACTGGAAGCGGGCAAGGATTTTGGCCGCTATCTGGATGTGGACGACGACGGCATCCCATACCGGACCTATCCCGGCACGCACCCGACACGCGGGGCATTCTTCACCCGCGGCACATCGAAGGACCGGCGCGCTCGCTATAGCGAGGAAGGGACGGACTACGAAGAGAACATGATGCGGCTGCTGAAGAAGTTCGACACCGCGAAGAACCTGGTGCCACGGCCCCTTGCCCGAGCCGCAAAGGAGCCGACCAGATTGGGTGCGATCTATTTCGGCTCGACCAGTCCGGCGATGGATGAGGCGGAAGGGATGCTGGCGGAGCGCGGCATTCATCTCGACCTGCTGCGCGTGCGCGCCTTTCCGTTCCACAACGACGTGCGCGCCTTCATCGCCGAGCACGACCAGGTATTCGTGGTCGAGCAGAACCGTGACGCTCAGTTGCGTACGTTGCTGGTGAACGAGCTGGAGATCGACCCAGCGAAGCTCGGCAAGGTGTTGCACTTCGACGGCTCGCCAATTACCGCGCGTTTCATCGCTGACGCGATCGGCGAGAAGCTGGATGAATTGAAGGTTGTTCCGTTTCGTAAGGCTGTGCCATGACGTTCCTTCCAAAACCAAAGCTGCATCACCCGGAACTGCCGAAGAATTCGCTCGGCTATACGCGGCGGGATTACGAGGGCGCGGTTTCTACACTGTGCGCCGGATGCGGCCATGATTCGATCAGCGCCGCGATCGTGCGCGCATGCTTCAACCTGGAACTGCCGCCGCACCGCATCGCCAAGTTGTCGGGCATCGGTTGTTCGTCGAAGACGCCGACGTATTTCCTCGGCGCGTCGCACGGGTTCAATTCGGTGCATGGCCGCATGCCGTCGGTGCTGACCGGCGCCAACCTGGCGAACCGGGATCTTATTTATCTCGGCGTGTCCGGCGACGGCGACAGCGCTTCGATTGGCATCGGCCAGTTCGCGCACATCATGCGGCGCGGCGTGAACATGACCTATATCGTCGAAAACAACGGCGTATACGGTTTGACCAAGGGGCAGTTCTCCGCCACGTCGGATCGCGGTGCCAAGAGCCGCCGCGGCGTCGAGAACAAGGACGAGGCGATCGACCTGATCAGCATGGCGCTGCAATTGGGAGCCACCTTCGTCGCACGCAGCTTCTCCGGCGACAAAGATCAGCTCATTCCGTTGATTGAGGCAGCGTTGAAGCATCAGGGTGCGGCGTTCATCGACTGCATCTCGCCATGCGTGGCGTTCAATAACCACGAAGGCTCGCATACCAGCTTCGATTACGTGCGCGAGCACAACCTGGCGGTGAACTATCTCGACGTGATCACTGGCCGTGAGCCGATCACGGTGGATTACGCCGCTGGGACCGTGGAGATGGTGAAGCAGCACGATGGGTCGATGCTGCGGCTGCGCAAGCTCGCCAACGACTATGACGTGCACGATCGCATCGCGGCAATGACCTATCTTCAGCAGCGGCATGCGGCGGGCGAAATCGTCACCGGGCTGCTGTATGTCGATCCGGAGCCGGAGGATCTGCACCACCACATGAACACGGTGAGCACGCCATTCAACGAACTGGATGAGGCGACGCTGTGCCCCGGTTCGGCAGCACTGGGTAAGCTCAACGCCAGTTTGAGGTAATCGCTGCTGGATTGCTTCGTAGCGCTGCTACTCGCAATGACACGTGTGGGGTTGAGCGCGTCGTAATTGCATTCAAAAATCACAGGGAGTCGTCATGAACAAAATAAGCCGCCGGACCGTGGTCGGAGCACTGACCGCGGCGCCGCTTGCGATGCCTGGCATCATCCGGGCGCAGAGCACATCCAAGTCGGTCAAGATTGGCCTGCTCAGCGACATGGGCGGTCCGTACAAGGACGTGGGCGGTCCCGGCAATCGCGTCGCGACAGAGCTGGCAATCCAGGATTTCGGTGGCTCGGTGCTCGACCGTCCGATCGAGATCCTGCAGGCAGACGACCAGAACAAGCCCGACGTATCGACGTCGCTGGCACGCCAATGGATCGATGACCAAGGCGTCGATGTCCTCGCGGACGGTGCGGCCAGCTCGTCTGGCCTGGCGATTCAGCAGGTCTGCCGCGACAAGAAACGCATCTACCTGATCACCGGGCCGGCCACGTCGGACATGACGGGCAAGCAGTGCTCACCCTACGGGATCCACTTCTCGTACGACACCTATGCTCTTGCACATGGAACCGGCACGGCACTCACGAAGGCTGGCGGCAGCAGCTGGTTCTTCGTCACCGCCGACTATGCGTTTGGATACGCGCTGGAGCGCGATACCATCGACGCGGTGAAGGGGAATGGTGGAAAGGTGCTCGGCACTGTGCGGGCACCGCTCGCAACCCCGGATTTTTCCTCGTTCCTGGTGCAAGCACAAAGCTCGGGAGCGAAGGTGATCGGCTTCGCCAATGCGGGCGTCGATTTACAGAATTGCCTGAAGCAGGCTGCGGAATTTGGCATCACGGCGAATGGCGCACGGCTGGCTACTCTCCTGATGCAGATCAGTGACGTGCACTCGCTCGGCCAGAAGGTCTGTGCGGGTCTCGCCTATACGGACTCGTTCTACTGGGACCTGAACGACAAGACCCGTGCCTGGTCGAAGCGCTGGGGCGCGAAGATGAATGGCATGGTGCCGGGCCTGTTGCACGCCGGCAGCTACTGCGCGGCGTATCACTGGTTGAAGGCGGTCAAGGCAGCGGGTTCAACGGATGCCGATGCAGTCGTCGCCAAGATGAAGGCAACACCGGTGAACGACTTCTACAATGACAACGTGAAGATCCGCGAGGACGGCCGCGTGATGCATGTCATGTATCTGTGGCAGGTGAAGCCTGCGTCGGAAACGAAATACCCGTTCGATTACTGCACCAACCTTGCGGTGATCTCACCGGATCAGGCATGGCGGCCGCTGGCAGATGGCGGATGCCCCTTGGTGCACGCATAGACCACTTGCCCTCTCCGGTCCGGCGGAGAGCAAGGGTTGTTACTTCAGTAGTGCTGCTTCAAGGCGATCGCGCGTGAAGGGCATATCGCGTATGCGCGTCCCTAGTGCGTGTGCGACGGCATTGCCGATAGCGGCAGCGGTGGGTCCCATGGTGCATTCGCCCATGCCAAGCGTCGGCAGCTCGGGCGCATCGATCACTTCGGTGTGCATCATCGGAATCTCGGAGAAGCGCAGGATCGGATAACTGGACCAGTCGAGCGACGTGATGCCGTCTCCCTCCATGCGGACCTGCTCCTTCAGAGTCATGCTGGCAGCCTGGATGATGCCACCATCGAGCTGATTGCGCGCGCCGTCAGGGTTGATCACCAGGCCGGCGTCGGCGACGCACCAGGTACGCAGCAGCCGGACCTCCTGATCGACTTCCACTTCCACTGCGACCGCAGCATATGCCGCCTTGTTCTTGTAGCGCGACCAGGCGAGACCAAGACCGCGCCCGCTGCCGGTGGGACCGCGTGATGCCCAGTCGCAGCGCTGCGCGACCGTTTCCAGCACGCGCCGGGCGCGCGTATCGGACAGCAGCGACAGGCGATATTGCAGCGGATCGACGGCGGCACGTTCGGCGAGTTCGTCCATGAAGCACTCGATGGCGAACACATTCGGCAATGCGCCGAGGCCACGGAATGCCGACGTTCGCACCGGCGCACGCAGTACCGAGGTGATGCAGCATGCGTTTGGCGGGAAAGTCATAGAGCGGCATGCCGTTGCGCGTGCCGCCACCACCGTTGGCTTCGGGTGGGTCGGTCGGACGCGGTTCCGGAGGCGGCGTCGGCAGCGCCTCGTGCGTCAGCAGATTGCCGCCGCTGCTGGGGCGCTGCACATGTGTCGGGGACCAGATTTCTCCAGTCCAATCCAGCGGCTTTCCCGCATCGTCCACGGCAGCATGCAGGGTGATCTGCATCGCGGGGCCAAGCGGCTCGAAGCCGAATTCCTCCTCGCGGCGCCACTGCACGCGGATGCAATGGTCCGGAATCTGGAGCGCGATCACTGCCGCATCCACCGCGACATCGTCTGCGCCATTGTGGCCATAGCAGCCTGCGCCGTGCGCGTGGCGAACGGTGATACTGTCCTGTGGAATGCCCAGCACGTTGGACAGAGCTGTACGCAGGGGATAGGGCCCCTGCGTGTGCGACCAGACTGACAGGTGACCATCGCGATACTCGGCGAGCGCGCAGGACGGCGCCATCGAGGCGTGCGCGACATAGGGCCGTGTATAGCTTGCCGTCACGACATTCGGCAATGGTGCGGCCGGCAGCGGATCGCCCAGCACGCGATCATTCGATGGCTTGCCAACGAGCCAGGCACCTTCCTGCTGTTGCGGTGCGATCTTATAGACGTTGTCCCACTTCGCATGCATCGGCGCGATCGTGGCGGCGCGCTGCACCGCGCATTCATCGGCGCCGGCAAAAGCGACGAAATTGCCGACGCGCACGACGCGGAAATCGCCGCGCTCGGCACGACGGACGGCGGCCTCATCGAAGGCGGCGAGATGTGCGCCGCGGCAGGGCTGGCGCAGGATCCGAGCGTGCAGCATGTCGGGCCGCACCATGTCGTGGACGAACGCGGCACCGGTGACTTTCGCCGGCAGGTCGCGCCGCGGGGCCGGCTTGCCCACATAGCGATACTCGGCGTGCGGCTTGGTTTTGGCGTTACCCTCGATATCGTGCGCGAAGTCGTCGGGCGCGACGAAATTCCAGTAGTCGTGACCGGTCGCTGCGTCGTTGCGACGGAACACGCCGTCCTGCACCGACAATTCGGTTGGGCTGCAGTTCAACCGCTGCGCGAGCCGATCGAGCACGCGTGTGCGAAGTTCGGCAGAAACCAGGCGGACTGAACTGCCGGATACCTCGATCGACTGGCTGCCGGTGGTCTGGCCTTCGTCCGGCGCGTCCTGTGTGTCGCCCGACAGAACGGAAATCCGTCCCAGGTCCACGTCGAGTTCGTCGGCGGCAATCTGTGCCAGCGCGGTGACATTGCCCTGGCCGAGTTCGACCTTGCCGACGGCAAGGCGCACGGTGCGATCCGGATTGAAGCGGATCCACTTCTCCAGGCGGCGGTTGTTCTGGATCGACAGCGGCAGCGTGTCGCTCATGCGCCCTTCCCTTCCCGCAGCATGGCAGCGGCATTCTCCACCGCGCGGAGGATGCGCGGATGCGCGCCGCATCGACAGAGATTCTTGTCGAGCGCCTGGATGATTTGGCTGCGCGTTGGCGAGGGATTGCGATCCAGCAATGCCTTCGCGCTCATGATGATGCCGGAGAGACAGTAGCCGCACTGCCCAGCCTGCTCGTCGAGGAATGCCTGCTGCAGCGGATGCGGATGCTCCGATGTGCCAAGGCCTTCGATAGTCGTGATACAGCCACCGGCAGTGGTGCCGACTTCGCGCGAACAAGCGTAGATTGGTTCGCCCTCGAGCAGCACCATGCAACTGCCGCACTGCTCGAGGCCGCAACCGTATCGGGTGCCCATCAGGCCAAGCTGATTGCGCAACACATCGAGCAGCGGCGTGGTGCCGGCTGCTGTCACCTGCACGCGGCTGCCGTTGACGATGATCTCCATCAGGCCGATCGGCGTTGCACGTTGGCGCTGCGGACGGGAATGCCGGTCTGCTCGTAACAGACCTGGGCGAGCGCGGCGACGCCGTCGCGGATGACTTCCTTGGACGGCAACGCGAAACACAGACGCATATACGATTTCGCCGGCTCCGGGTTGCACACCCACTCTGGCCCTGGGTTGAACTGGATGCCCGCGTCGGCTGCCGGCTTCACCAGTTTGCGCACATCAACGCTATCCGGCAGCTTGAACCAAAGGAAGATGCCGCCCTTCGGCTTCCACAATTCAGCGGTCGTGCCGAACTCGCGTTCCACCGCTTCGATCATGGTGTCGAGCTTCTCCTTCAGCACCTTGGTCAGCGCGCCGACATGCTGGTCGAAATGCTTGGAGAAGTATTCCGCGACGATCATCTGATCGAGTGCGCCGGTGCCGCTGTCGGTCTTGCACGCCATCATGCGCGACAGCACGGGCCATTCCGAGACTGCGTAGCCAACGCGCAAGGCGGGCGCGAGCGTCTTGGAGAATGAACCAATATGCACCACCTGCTTTGGGTCCATTGAATAGAGCGACGGCGGCGCGCCGCTGGCCCATACCAGATCGGCGTAGCACTCGTCCTCGAATATCGGCACGCCATATTGCTTCGCAAGCGACAGCATCTGCTGGCGGCGTTCCAGCGGCATGATGCTGCCGGACGGATTCTGGATGGTGGGGATGGTATAGATATATTTCGGCGTCACGCCTTTCTGCTTCAGGTCCTGCAGCGTGGAGGCCAGCGCGTCCATCTTCATGCCGTCCTCATCGAGTGGAATGCCGATGATATTGGCACCGACACGCTTGAAGCGGTTGATCGCGCCGGCGTAGCAGAACTCCTCGAGGATCACGGTGTCGCCGGGATCGACGAACATGCGGCTGATCATATCGATGCCCTGGCCGGAGCCGGTTGTGACCAGCACTTCGTCCGGGGTGATCTTCATCCCGCGATGGCGATTGAGCTTGTCGGCGACCATTTCGCGCAGGCCGATGAAGCCCTGCGGTCCCTGGGCCAGATTGTACATCGCCAGCTTGGAGCCTTCGCGGCGCAGCACAGAGGCGGTGGCCTCGATCAGCCCCTCGATCGGGATGCGTTCCGGATCGTTATGGCCGCCGACGAAGTTGTATTTTGGGAAACCTGGGAAGCGCGGCAAAGGGTCTGGCAATCCCTTGGCGAGAAGATCGGGGACGTTAGATCGAATGCTGCGCTCACTGTCGGCGTCCTCCGGGCTGCGATTTGCGACGAACGCTCGCATGCTGACCAGCGGGAGGCAAGGAAGCGGGTCTTGCCTCAGCCGCCCCGGCTGACCATGTGCGCAGCAACGAGGGAGCACACCATGCGAAAGCCCAAAATGGTCGGGATGAACCATATCGCCATCGAAGTCGGCGATATCGATGAGGCGCTCGCCTTCTATGGCCGCATCTTCGAATTCAAACTCCGCGGCAAGGGCAAGGACAACGCGTTCATCGACATGGGCGACCAGTTCATCAACCTCACCCAGGTCAGCACCGAGCACCGCGACAGCCCGCGCCATTTTGGCCTGGTGGTGGACGACCGCAGCGCCGTGCGAGAGCTCGTCACCGACGCGGGCGGAGAGTTGCTGCCTGGGCCATTCCTCGACTTCCTCGATCCCTGGGGCAATCGCGTGGAAGTTGTCGAATATGGCGACATCCAGTTCACCAAGGCCCCGCATGTGCTGCGCGGCATGGGACTGATGCTCGACAAGACCGAAAAGGCACGCCGCGAGCTTGCCGACAAGGGCATGGTTCCTGACGTGGACTGACACGACTCCCGATCACTGCGATACTGTGCAGCATGTCAGCACCACTTCTGTTCCAGCCGATCACCTTTCGCTCGGTCATCGCGCGCAACCGCATCGTGGTGGCACCGATGTGCCAGTATTCCGCCAGCGACGGGCTGGGTGACGACTGGCACGTGCAGCATCTTGGTGCGCGCGCCATGGGGGGCGCCGGCATCGTGTTCACTGAAGCGACGCATGTTTCGGATATCGGCCGCATCACACCGTACTGTCTTGGGCTGTGGAATGAGTCGCACCAGGCGCTGCTGACGCGGCTTGCCGCGATCATCAGCCGTGGCGGAGCGGTGCCGGGCATCCAGATCGCGCATGCCGGCCGCAAGGCCAGCACGACCCGTACGTGGGAAGGCAGCAAACCGATAGCACCGCGGGACGGCGGCTGGGTGCCGGTGGCACCCAGCCCGATTCCGTTTCATTCCGGCGCGGTCGATCCGCAGGCGTTGACCACGGCCCAGATCGCGGACATCGCTGCACAGTTCGCGACTTCAGTGCGGATGGCGCGCCAAGCGGGTTTCAAGGTGGTGGAGGTGCACGCGGCGCATGGCTATCTGCTGCACTCGTTTCTGTCGCCGATATCGAACCATCGCAACGACGGTTATGGCGGCGATCTGGAAGGACGCAGCCGCTTCCTGATGGAAACGCTGGATGCGGTGCGCGCCGAATGGCCGGCTGACCTGCCGCTGTTCGTGCGGCTTTCCTGTGTCGATTATCTGCCTGGCGGTCTGACGATAGATGACACCGTTACACTGTGTCGCAAACTAGCGGCGCGCGGCGATGTCGATCTGATCGACTGCTCGTCGGGCGGCGTTTCGTCTGACGTGCGCATTCCGACGCATCCCGGCTATCAGGTGCCATTCGCTGAAGCGGTGAAGCGCGGTGCGGAGATCGCAACGGGGGCGGTCGGACTGATTACCGAACCAACGCATGCCGCGGAGATACTCGCGAACGAGCGGGCCGATCTTGTGTTCGTGGCGCGTGTGTTGCTCGCGGACCCGGCGTGGCCGATCCGCGCGGCGAAAGCGTTGGGTGTGACGCCGGAACTGCCGCCACAATATTGGCGAGCGACGCTGGCTTAACCTTGTCTCAACAATTCCCTGCGAGCGAACCACTGCCGCCACATTCGGCGTAGAGGGTGAACGCACTCAAGCAATGGAGATGCCTGCGATGATGTCATTGGCCAAACGCGCCGCGCCGCTTCTTGTCACCACCGTGCTGGTGGCTGCTCCAGCCTGGGCGCAGACGATAGCGCCATCCTCCCCGACGCCGTCCGCCCCATCCGCAATGCAGGCACCAACCGCCCCGAGCAGCGCCGCTCCCTCCAGCAGCGCCAACATGCCGGGTGGCATGAAAATGGGGCAGGGTCCGAGCGGAACCTCGCAAAAGGGCATGCCGCACTCCCGCACCGCGGCCTCGGTGCCTGCTGGCGAGACCATGCAGACCTTGGTCGAGAACCGGCTGAGCGATCTGCACAGCCGCCTGAAGATCACGTCGGCTCAGGGTCAGCAGTGGGATCAGTTTGCCCAGGTGATGCGCGACAACGCCAAGGCAATGGACCAGCTCTACAAGGACAGGTCGGACAAGCTGACCGCGATGTCGGCGGTCGACAACATGCAGTCCTTCGCGCAAATCGAGCAGGAACGCGCCCAGGACATGCAGAAGCTGGTTCCGGCGTTCCAGACCCTGTACGCCTCGCTTTCCGATGAGCAGAAGCAGTCGGCCGACCGGATGTTCCGCTATGAGGCGGCGCACGAGCAGGCAAAGCGGCAGGCGACGGCTGCGCGGCATAGTCCTTCAACCACCACCAAGCAGTAACCCCAGACCCCGAGGGGGCGAACCGCCTGCTGGCGGCGGCTGCCCCCTCGGCTCTGGCAATTCCGCATCGCTACGGCTATATCGCGGGCTTCGCGCGGCCGGTCACTGTCGGCGGCGCCAGACAGGAGCGACCGCTATGAAGCCGGGCATTCACCCCGACTACCACGACATCACCATCGTCATGACAGACGGCACCCAGTTCACGACCCGCTCCTGCATGGGCAAGCCGGGTGATACGCTGCGGCTGGACATCGATCCGAAGTCGCATCCAGCCTGGACAGGCCAGCATCGCATCATCGACAGCGGCGGCCAGGTCGCGAAGTTCAACAAGAAGTTCGCCGGGCTCGGGCTAAAGAAGTAGCGGCCGGTTTCTGCGCTTTTCAAAGCGCCGCCCCTCTTGAACGAGGGCGCGGCGCTTGCCATTTTTGGTGTGTTCGGAGCGCCCTGATGGGGTTCCGAAGGAGTGAACCGGGCCGGCCCATGTGGGCGGCTCAATACAGTGACCTTGCTCAAGCAGGAGGTTTGCATGACGTACGACTTCGCCCCCCTTTTCCGTACCGCTATCGGCTTTGATCGGCTGGCCCGTTTGATGGACAACGCCGCCGCAAGCACCGATGCGTCGAGCTACCCGCCCTACAACATTGAGAAGACCGGCGATGACACGTACCGCCTGACCATGGCGGTGGCGGGCTTCCGTCCGGAGGAACTGGACCTTGTCGTGAAGGACAACACGCTGTTGGTGTCCGGCAAGGTCGCCAGCGACAATGCCAAGGGCGAGATGCTGTATCGCGGCATCGCCGGCCGCGCGTTCGAGCGCCGCTTCGTGCTGGCCGACCACATCGTGGTCGATGGCGCGGACCTGCAGAACGGCCTGCTGCATGTCGGTCTGAAGCGCGTGGTGCCGGAGGCACTGAAGCCGCGCAAGATCATGATCGGCGGCGCTGGCCCGAAGCCGGTTGCCGTTGAGGAGCAGAAGGCGGCGTAGCGCTGCCTGAGGCGACGTGATTGAAAGGGGCCGGTTCGCCGGCCCCTTTTGTTATGCGCTGGAGCCACGGACGGCTGGTGAGCCGTTAGCCTGAGGCCGATGCGATTTTCCGGCTCGCAGCTTCTTCGATCAACTGTCTTGTCGTCACGATGCGGACGGAGCGGTTCGTGAGCAGATCACCCCAAATCCAATGGTGATGGCGGATCACGGCGGGCGCGTCCAAGTGTGGCCGGTCGCTCAACGTGTGGCCGTCGCTGACAACGACGACATGGTAATCGTTTGAGATGGCGGATCGGACCGTCGCATCGACACAGAAGTCGGTCGCCCAGCCCGCCACGAGAATCCTATTTGGCCCGATCCGCTCGAGGGTGCCTGGCAACAGCGTTCTTACGAACGGATCGTTGAGTGTTTTCTCAACCACCAAGTCGTCTGGGGCTCGGCTCAGTTCCGGCAGAAACGACCATCCGTCTGTATCACGCTCGAAGCCATCACCGGCTTTCCCGCAGTGTCTAATCCAGATCACCTTCCCAGCGTGCTCGCGCACCATACTCGTCAGCAAATTGATGCGCTGAACCACGCCGTGCAGATCATGCTTGGGTGGGCCATTGAGCAGCCCGATCTGCATATCGACGACTAGAATCACGTCCACGGACAAATTTCCCCGCTCACCAGCGATCGCGTATCACCACCGCCGGACTCTGCGCATCGTTTCGCTGGTGGGCGCTTAATGCCGTGCGAGACGGGGGAATTGCAGGCACAGTGTATCGGCACCCTCTGGGCCGGCCGTCAGTGCCAGGCCTTGGTCCTGCGGCGCGACAAAGATGCAGGAATTCGGCGGCAGCATTTCCGAACCTGGATGAGATGCGGCGCCTGCCAGGACGATCCAGAATTGGCCGCCGCCCGATGATGGATCGGGCCCGAGCAAGGCGCCGCTCGCAGGCAGTTGGTAGCGCCAGGTCATCATCCCGTCCGGCGCTTCCGCCAGCACCGGAAAACTCGCCGTCGAATTCCGGCCTGCCGGTGAGGCAACCGGCATTGGCGGCGAAGCGGCTTCGCGGTGCTGGAAATTGCGTACCCGCGCCGCTCGCAACTGCTCGCGTGCGGCCGGCATGTAGCGCGCACCCGGATCCCAAGTGTTGCGCAGCGTGAACCAGGCAATGCCGTCATCCGCCGCGACGATCGGCCCATAGGCGGACCAGGCGTCGGTGTAGTGCACCGCCGCGGTACCAACATCATGCGTGCCGAGCCGACCGCCACCCTGCACCACGACCTGATACTGATCGGCTTGGTGGAAGTGCGGCTTCACCACCGCATGCGGCTCCTTCTCCACCAGGAAGGCCATTGGATACAGCAAGCCATCGGCGGGTGGCGTCTGGCCCTCGCGCAAGGTGTTGCGGTTCTCGCCGATGAATGTGGTGTGCCAGCCATTGACGGTCTTGCGCCGTGTCCGTCGCGCGACCTCGCTGTTCGCCGTCAGGATCATGGAGGGCCCTCCTCGACGGAAGCTTACGCGCCCATGCGCTGGCGCGCCAATGCAGCGCCATTGCCCAACGCAAGCAGCTTTGCTTCGGCAATGTCGCGGCGCATCGGTGCCATACCACAATTGGTGCAAGGGAACAGGCGCTCCGCCGGCACGAACGACAACACCTGCGCGATCGTGTCGGCCACTTCCTCGGGGGTCTCAATCAGGTCTGTCGCAACGTCGACGACGCCGACGAGCACATCCTTGCCGGCGAGCAACCGCATCAGCACCATCGGCACGTGTGAGTGAATGCACTCCAGCGATACCTGGTCGATGCGGCTTTTGGCCAATACAGGGAATATCGCCTCGTATTGGCGCCACTCGGAACCGAGCGTGCCCTTCCAATCGATGTTCGCCTGAATGCCGTAGCCATAGCAGATGTGCACCGCCGTCTTGCATGTCAGGCCCTCGGCGGCTCGCTCCAGGGCACGAATACCCCAATCGCCAACCGCATCCATGTAAACGTTGAATGCCGGCTCATCGAACTGGATCACATCGATGCCGTCGGCTTGCAGCGCCTGCGCCTCCTGATTCAGCAGTTCGGCGAAGGCCATCGCGAGCGCCACCCGGTTGCCGTAGTGCGTATCGGCAATCGTATCGACAATGGTCATTGGCCCCGGCAAGGTGAACTTCAGCCTGCGCGCGGTGTGCTCCCGTGCAATGCGTGCTTCGCTCGCGTGCACACGGCCACGCAGGCGCAGCGGCCCGGTCACCGTGGGGACCATGGCCTTATATCGGTCGTTGCGGATGCCCATCTCGACACGCCGATCGAAGTCGATGCCTTCGATATTTGCCAGGAAGCCGTGCACGAAATGCTGACGCGACTGCTCGCCGTCGCAGACGATGTCGATGCCGGCGTCTTCCTGCTGCTTGATGGCGAGCAGAGTGGCGTCACGTTTGGCTGCCGCCAGTTCGTCGCCAGACAGCTTCCATGCCGGCCATAGCTTGTTGCTCTCGGCGAGCCAGGCCGGCTTCGGCAGGCTGCCGGCGATGGTGGTTTCGAACATCACGGGGAGAACCAGACGTTCGACATGCGTGGGATGCGGAACGGCTTGTAGCCTTCGACATTGGCGCGCACCGCCTGCACCTTGGTCAGCGAACCGAACGGTACGACATAAACCTGTTCAAGCGTGCGCTGCTGCATCTTGGCGAAAGCCGCCTGGCGGCCTTCTGCTGTCGGCAGCATGCCCATGGCGCGGAAGTCGGCGACGAGTTCCTGGTCGACCTGATCGGGCTTCGGCGCGTATACCGGATTGGGTGGGACCAGCACCTGCATGGTGGGTATCGGGCCGAGCGACGGCTCGGTGCCCCAGCCGGTGAAGAAGAAGTTCCAACCGGAGTCCGGCTTCTGCCGCATGGCGATCGAGGTTGGCCAGTCCACCACTTTCAACTGCGCGTTGATGCCGACCGCCTTCATCTGCTCGGACATCACCAGCGCGGCGTTGTACATCGAGGTGTAGTCCTTGTTGGTGAGCAGCACGACCGGTTCGTTCTTGTAGCCGGCCTCGGCAAGATACTTCTTTGCCAGCACCGGGTCGTGGATGTTGTAGGTCTGCTTGCCGGCGTCGGTATAAGTGGGCTGCGTCGGATAGGCAAAGCCGACGTTGAGGCGATAGTTGCCGTCGGTCGCGGCGTCCATGATCTCGTCCATGTTCAGCGCGGCCTGCACCGCCTGGCGGAACGCCAGGTTATCGGTGGGCACCTGCTGCATGTTCGAGTAGGCGATCTGGATCCACCAGTTCTGCAACGGGATCAGCCGGATGTTCTTGTCATTCTTCAGTTCGGCGGCCGACTTGGTTGGAATATCCTCAACGCCTTGCAATTCGCCGGTCTGCAAGCCGGCCAAGCGCGCACCTGGCTCGGTGACGATACGGAAGGTCACCGTGTCAAAGCAGGCCTGTTTGTAGCCGCCGAAACCGGTCTTGTCGTCGTAGTGCGTATTAGCCTGATAACCGTCGAAGCGCTTCAGCTTGACGAAGCTGCCCGGGACGCTCTGCACCAATTCCCATGGGCCGGTGCCTATGGTTTTCAGTTGTTGCGGCGGGTCGTCCTTGTGCTCCGCTGGGATGATGACGATTGGCACGGCGAAGGAACTGAGCTGTTCCAGGAATGTCGGCTGCGGCTGCTTCAGATGGATGACGAAGCTGCCGGCGTCGGGTACTTCCCAGCTTGCGATGTTGTCGAAGGTGTTTCGCTGCAGGCCGATGCTTTTGTACCGCTCGTACGATGCGAGCACGTCGGCTGAGCTCAGGGTCTTGCCGTTGTGGAATTTGACGCCCTGGCGCAAGTGGAACGTGTAGGTCAGGTGATCCGGCGATTCATCAATCAAGTTCCGCCAGCTCTGGGATCGGACGATTATCATCGGATCGTGTGATGAGCGTCTCGAACACATTCATCGCGATGTTGCGCGTAGAGATCGCGCTCGACGTCATCATGTCGAGGCTATTGACGTTGGCTTCCTGCCCGAAGGTGAAATCGCCACCGACATGCGGACACTTGAACTGCGCCGCGTTCACTGGCGCGGCGGCGAGCGCGAACGCGCCCAACAATACGAGTTGGATCTTGTTCATGCGAATTCCCCCGGAGGCGAAGCTTCCGGTGGCAGGTGCGCAACGTCAAGGGACCGCGCTGCTCAGGTTATCGGGGCTTGCTGGGTCGCCGTTAGCCGGCGTTACTGCGCCTGAGCGCTTGCCTCACTGCGGGTCGCACCAGCACGGACCGCCAGCGCGGCAGCCATGAACGCATCCAGGTCGCCGTCCAGCACAGCGTCCGGATTGCCCTTCTCCACGCCAGTGCGCAGATCCTTCACCAACTGATACGGAGCCAGCACGTAATTGCGGATCTGATGTCCCCAGCCGATTTCCGTCTTGGCATTCTCAACCGCGGCAGCGGCGGCCTCGCGCTTCTGCAGCTCGGCTTCGTACAGACGCGCTTTCAGCATAGCCATGGCGGTGGCACGGTTGCGATGCTGGCTACGATCGGTCTGGCAGGCGACGATGATGCCGCTGGGAACGTGCGTGATGCGGATCGCACTCTCGGTCTTGTTGACGTGCTGACCGCCGGCGCCGGACGCACGATAGGTATCGACCTTCAGGTCGCTTTCGTTGATCGCGATGTCGATGTTGTCGTCCACCACCGGATATACCCAGACGCTAGCGAAGCTGGTATGCCGCCGCGCGTTGGCATCGAAGGGACTGATGCGGACAAGGCGGTGCACGCCGGCCTCGGTCTTCAGCCAGCCATAGGCGTTCGGTCCAGTGACCCGCAGGGTTGCTGACTTGATGCCGGCCTGTTCGCCTTCGCTTTCCTCAATCCATTCTACCTTGTAGCCATGCTGCTCGGCCCAGCGCGTGTACATGCGCATCAGCATTTCGGCCCAGTCCTGCGCCTCGGTTCCGCCTGTGCCGGCATTGAGCTCGATGTAGGCGTCGTTGGCGTCGGCCTCGCCGGCCAACAGGCTCTCGATTTCCCGGTGCTTTGCGTCATCGGCAAGCACGCGCAGCGCCGCCAACCCCTCGGCGACCATTGCCGCGTCGCCATCGGCTTCGGCAAGGCCGATGAGTTCCAGCGTATCGGTGACTTCGCGATCGAGCTTGCTCACGCCTTCCATCTGCGACGCCAGATAGTTGCGTTCGCGCATAAGCTTTTGCGCGGCGGCCGGGTCGTTCCAGAGAGCGGGATCTTCCGCGCGGGCGTTCAGTTCCGCGAGGCGGCCTTCGGCGACATCCCAGTCAAAGATGCCTCCTCAGCAGCGCGATCGACTGCTTGATCTGTTGGTTGAGAGCGTCTGATTCGGCTGACATGATGCGGCTAATATAATCCACCGAGACCGCTGTCACCACCACTGTGCGCCGGCTGACCTGCCGCAGCCGGCGTGGCGCCATCCGGTCCGGTGGTGTCGCCACTGCTGGACAGCGCGCTGCCGATGGGGCGCGAGGCGCCTGGCACCTGATCGGGCTTGAATGCATCGGTAACAACACCGAAGCCGCTATCCCACTGCGCCATCGTCACACCGGGCGGCGCCACGAAATTGAGCACCGGCCGGTTCTTCAGCGCGACGGCCATGTAGTCATGCCAGATTGGGCCGGCGACGACGGCACCCGTCTGGTTCTCACCCAACGACGCGGGATTATCGAAACCGACCCAGACCGTTGTCACCAAATCCGGGGTAAAGCCGGAGAACCACGCGTCATTGAACTCCTGCGACGTGCCGGTCTTGCCAGCGATCGGATGACCAAGACCAGCCGCCACCTGCGCCCCGGTGCCGCGCGTGGTGACGCCCTGCATCATCGTGACCAGTTGGAAAACGCTCGCCGGATCGGCGACCTGCCGGCGTTGGTCCAACAGCACGGGCGTTTCACCATGATTGCCGCAGTCGCTGCACTGGATCGCTGCCGGCCGCCAGACGACATGGCCGTCCTGATCCTGCACGCTGTCGATCAAAGTGGGCTCGACCAGGCGCCCGCCTTGATCCAGCGAGGCGTAGGCGCCGGCTTCGCGCAGTACCGTCGTCTGTACTGCACCGATTGCGGCGGGCAGCACGCGTGGCATGTTCTCCACTTCGTGCAAAGCGATCGCCGTTTCGGCGATCGGTTCCATGCCGATGGCCTGGGCCACGCGCAGGGTCACCAGGTTCAGCGATTTTTCCAGTGCGACACGCAGGGGCGTCGGGCCGCCGAAATCGAGCTCAAAGTTGTTCGGCCGCCAGCGCCCCGCAGCGGTGTCCATGACCACTGGGGCATTGAGGAAACGCTGGCTTGGAGAAATGCCTTTCTCCAGCGCCGCCAGGTAGACGAATGGCTTGAAGCTGGAGCCGGGCTGACGCTGACCCTGGGTGGCACGATTGAACTGGCTGCCCTCGAAGCTCCAGCCGCCGACCATGGCGAGCACGCGGCCGGTCGTTGGATCCAACGAGACCAGCGCGGCCTGCACCAGCGGGATCTGCCGCAGTGCGATGCGGGACGGCCCAGCCGGAGCCGGTGATGCCGGCTTCGCGCCTTTCGCCGGCGCGGCTGAAGTTGGCGCCTGGATGCCGGTGGGATCGATCATCACCACGTCGCCAGGCTGCACGACATCCGCCATCCGCCGCGGCGTCGCGCCGGGCCTGCCGTCCTTCACCGGGCGGGCCCAGGTAATGTCCGATAGCGCCAGCGTGCCGGTGCGCGCCTGCGGCGCCTGGTTGGTCTGCGCGGCGGGCTCGAACCAGCCGAGCCGCGCCTGCGCGTCCGTCTCATCCAATACGACGGCAAGCTGCCAGTTCGGCAACATGCCCGGCGGACGCGCTACCTGAGCCAGCGGACCGGACCAGTTCGCCGCCAAGGCCGCACCACCATCCAAATGGCTGACCGCGCCGCGCCATCCGCCCAGCCTGCGATCGTAGGCCATCAATCCATCGCGCACCGCCTTCTCGGCGGCGATCTGCAGCGCCGGGTCAAGGCTGGTCCGCACCATCAGACCGCCTTGCGTGGTCACGTCGGCACCGAAGCGGCCGATCAACTCACGGCGCACCTCTTCGACAAACCAGTCGGCGCCCGGGATGGGCTGTGGCCGATGGAATTCCGCCGCCACGATGGGCTCGGCCTTCGCCGCATTGGCCTGCTCGACCGTGACGACATGATCTTCGGCCATCCGATCCAGTACCCAGTCGCGCCGCGCCTTCGCGGCCTCAGAGTATTTGAATGGATTGTAGTTGTTTGGCGCCTTCGGGAGAGCGGCAAGGAAGGCCGCCTCGGACAGCGTCAGCTTGTCGAGCGGCTTGTTGAAATAGGATTGTGCCGCTGCCGCAACGCCGTACGAGCCAAGGCCGAGGTAAATCTCATTGAGGTACAGTTCGAGAATGCGCTGCTTGGTCAGCGCATTCTCGATCCGCATCGCCAGGATCGCCTCGCGCGCCTTGCGCGCAAGCGACACCTCGCTGTCCAGCAGCATGTTCTTGGCGACCTGCTGGGTAATCGTGGACGCCCCGATGGGCCGCCTTCCCTGCCCCATATGCGCGAGGTCGAACACGCCGGCGCGGGCGATAGCCAGCGGATCGACGCCCGGATGGGTCCAGAAGTTCTGGTCCTCAGCCGAAACGAAGGCCTGCTTCACCACGTCGGGAACCGCGGAGTACGGAACGAATATCCGCCGCTCGGCGGCGAGGTCGGCCATCAGGCGCGCGTCGCCGGCGTATACCCGGCTCATGACGGGTGGCCGATAGTTCCGCAGGCCATCGACGTCCGGCAGATTGGCGCTGAAGCGCTGATACATGACGTAGCCGGTGGCGCCGCCGAGCACGGCCAGCAATACGCCAATGGCCAGCACACCACCGACGATCCCGCGGACGAAACGGCTGAACAGGCCGCGGCGCTTGCGCGGCACTGTCCACCTGCGGCGCCTGCGGCTGTCAGGTTCCGGAGTGACAAGCGGCTCGCCGGCTTTCAATGGTTTGTTCACGGAAGGTGGTTCGGTCATGAAACGGCGATATGGGCCATTTTGCGCACCCCGACCAGCACCCAGAACGCTAGCCAGTCATCCCCTCTGCGCGAGCAGCTGCGGCGATGTGACCGGCGGCAGTGAAATAGCCATCCACCGCACGCTTCATGGCTTGTGCCACCAGCGTACGATGGTGCGCGAGGCGCAATTCGGCTTCGTCGGCCGGGTTCGACATGAAGCCCATTTCGACCAGAACACTTGGGATATCCGCGGCCTTAAGCACGACGAATCCGGCGTGCCGATCCGGGTTCGCCAGCATGGGCACATCCTGATCAAGACTACTGACCATGCTTCGCGCCAGCTTGTTTGATCCGATGCGCGTCTCCTGACGGACCAGGCTGGCGAGAATGCGCGCCACCTCGGGCGGCTGATTGCGCCAGGCAGGACCAATGAACCTGTCGGCACTGTTCTCGCGTTGCGCCAGCGCCGCGGTCTGCGCGTCGGAGGCCTGATTGGCGAGTGTATAGACACTGGCACCACGCACTGTGTGGTCGGACAACGCGTCCGCGTGCATCGAAACGAAGAGTGCGGCGCCTTTTTCCTGGGCCCTGGCGACCCTGTCATCCAGCGGAATGAAAGCGTCGCGGGTCCGCGTCAGATCCACCCGATAGTGCCCGCTGAGTTCCAGTTGCCGTTTGAGTTCGACAGCGGCGGCAAGCGCGACCTGCTTCTCGTAGGTGCCGGAAACGCCGATGGCACCAGGATCCTTGCCGCCATGACCTGGGTCCAGCATGACCAAGGGTAACGCCGCGCGTGGTTGGCGGGAGGCTATCGGTGCTGCATGAGCATCGCGCATCCTGCGCGGAAGCAGGAAAGTCCCCATGATACCGGTTCCCGACCCAAGGCGGCCGAGCAGCAGACGGCGCGAAATCGGCGAACAGGGCAACACGGGCGCTTTTTAACACATCGGATGCAGATTTCCACCTTCGCCGTTGATTAAGGCTGCTTCATGGTTGATGAGACTAACTCTTGCGGCGCCCGGCGCTTTGCTTCATGGTCGCGGAAGCTCCGATGACGCAACCGGGACGAGCGGGATGCACCGCGGTCACGGTGTGGGAATCCGGCGGAAGCGACGGCTTCGATCTGGCTGAACAACCGAGTTCAGCGGGTCAGGTCCGGGGAGGGTTAGCCTCTGCCGCTACCGCGTCATCGCCCGCGCCGCGCTGTCAGCGCGCCGGGTTCGGCTGCCGCGACCGGGCTGGCAGGCAGTTTGCGCTTCACCGGGGCTCGCCCGGTCCGCCAAAGGACTCGCTTCGTCGGAACCATGATCTTCGTAAGGCCAACCCTAACCAAACCGGCGCCCATTCCCATCTTACAAGGCGGGATGACAGGCTGCCGCAACGTTCGGCCGGACGATTTTCCGATCCTTGAGCGGACGGATCAGCTTCTTTCCACACGCCTATTTTGCTGCCCGCCGACGCATGCCCGATGGGGTATCGCGCCGCGTTCCTGGGCGGCCTACCGGAGTTCAGGACTAGATGACCAAACGTATGATGATCGATGCCACGCACGCGGAAGAGACCCGCGTTGTGGTGCTGGATGGTAATCGGCTAGAGGATTTCGATGTCGAGACATCGACCAAACGACAGCTCAAGGGAAACATCTACCTTGCGAAGGTCGTTCGGGTAGAGCCAAGCCTGCAGGCTGCTTTCGTCGAATACGGCGGCAACCGGCACGGGTTCCTCGCCTTCGGCGAAATCCACCCCGACTACTACCAGATCCCGGTCGCCGATCGGCAGCGGCTGATCGAACAGCAGGCTGAGGAGGCACGCCTCGAGGAGGAGGAAGAAGACCGCGCGGCCGAGGCCGCAGCCGCGGCCGGGTCAGTCGAGCCCGCCTACTCCTCCGAGGAGACGAACGAGACGGCCACTGACGAGCAGCCCGGTGAGGAATCGGCAAGCGAAGCGCCTGCCGAGGGTTTCCTTGACTTCGCCGCACCGGACCCACTGGCCAAGTCCGACGAGCCGATCCCGTCAGCACAACCGCTGGCGATCGCCAGCGAGACTGTCGCTGCACCGACCCTCGCCGAAGTTGAGGAGACATACGAACCGGCGAACGAGCCGGAGCCGGCGGCAATCGAGGCGTCGGTCGATGTGATGGAAGCGCTTCCGCCTGGCGACACGCTTGCAGAAGACGGCGGCGACGAAACTGAATCCGCCGACGATATCTCTGTAGTGGGCGATGCGATCCCCGAACAGCCGCCACCGGAAACCGTTGGCGGCGAGGGCGACACTGGAGAAGAGAGAAGCGAGCGCCGCATCCCTTCGCGCTTCCTGCGCAACTACAAGATCCAGGAAGTCATCAAGCGCCGGCAGATTCTGCTGGTGCAGGTGGTCAAGGAAGAACGCGGCACCAAAGGCGCTGCGCTGACCACGTACTTGTCTCTCGCAGGGCGGTTCGGCGTGCTGATGCCGAATTCACCGCGTGGCGGCGGCATTTCGCGCAAGATCACCTCGGCCACCGATCGGCGGCGGCTCAAGGAGATCATGGCGGAACTGGAAATCCCGCAGGGGATGGGACTGATAGTCCGCACCGCCGGCGCCAACCGTCCCAAGCCGGAGATCAAGCGCGACTGCGAATACCTGCTGCGGCTGTGGGACGACATCCGCGAGCACACGCTGAAGTCGGTTGCGCCGGCGCTGATCTATGAGGAGGCCAGCCTTATCAAGCGGGCGATCCGCGATGTGTATTCGCGTGACATCGACGAGATCCTGGTGGACGGCGAGACCGGTTGGCGTGCCGCGCACGAGTTCATGCGTATGCTGATGCCGACGCATGCCAAGAAGGTGCAGCTATGGCGCAATGGCGGCCAACCGCTGTTTGCCAAGCATCAGGTCGAGGCGCAGCTCGATGGCATGCTGATGCCGACGGCGCAGCTACGCTCGGGCGGTTACCTGGTGATCAACCAGGCCGAGGCTCTGGTCGCAATCGACGTCAACTCGGGCCGTTCAACGCGTGAACGTGGCATCGAGGAAACCGCGCTGCGCACCAATCTTGAAGCTGCCGATGAAGTGGCGCGTCAGTTGCGGCTGCGCGACCTGGCCGGTCTTATCGTCATCGACTTCATCGACATGGAATCGCGCAAGCATAACGCGATGGTCGAGAAGCGTTTGAAGGAAGCGCTGAAGAACGATCGCGCGCGTATTCAGGTGGGCCATATCAGTCACTTCGGCCTGCTGGAAATGAGCCGCCAACGGCTGCGTCCATCGCTCGCCGAAACCAGCTTCATCATGTGCCCGCATTGCGGTGGTATGGGCCATGTACGCTCGACCGAGAGCGCAGCGATCCATGTGCTGCGTGGCATCGAGGAGGAAGGCGGCAAGCGCCGCGCCGCGGAAATCGTCGTGCACGCCGCGCCGGCGGTTGCGTTGTACATCCTTAATCACAAGCGCGAACGGTTGTCGGAAATCGAGCTGCGCTACGGTATGCGCGTTGTCTGCCTGGGCGACGAGACGCAAATGCCATCGCAGTTCCGCATTGACCGTGTACGCGCTCAGGTACCGAGCGAAGTGCCGGTTGCCATTACGCCGGACAGCACGGCTCAACCTGCGGAGAGCGAGGACGTCGAGGAAGCCGTCAGCACCGAAGTGGAAGAAGAGCAAGGCGAGGAGACCGCGCCTGCTGAAGCCGGCGAGAACGGCGAGGATAGTGAGCACCACCGCCGGCGCCGGCGCCGGCGCCGGCGTGGCGGACGACGCGAAGACGGGATGCCAGCGACTGAAGCCGCGGCAGAGCCGACTGAGGCAGCCGACGCCGAGCCGACCGAAGAGCATATCGAAGGCGTCCCGGAACATGCGGAGGCCGCGGATGGCGAGCAGCGCGGCGGGATTCGCCGCGGACGGCGTGGTGGACGACGCCGTCGGCACGAGGGCAATGGCGAAATGCCGCCGCATGCGGCGCCAGGCGCTGAACAACCCGAGCTGCCACCGGTGTATGCCGGCCCGACGCCGGCCAATCCGTACGGCGGCAATACGTTCGACATCTTCGATGTGCTGGAGCAGGCGGAACGGACGTCATCGCCCGATCCGCAACCGGTTGCCGAACCGTTCGTGCTGGCTGAGCCCGAACCGGAGCCCGCACCTGTGGTGCATGCGATTACAGCGCCGGAGCCCGAGCCAGAGCCAGAGCCAGAGCCCGTTCCGGCCCCGCAACCGCTACCCGAACCTGAGCCCGAGCCGCTGGCCGCCGCCAACGATCCAGTCGTGGGCCCGGCCATCCAGCCCATCGTCATCGGTGGTGAGCAGGATGCGGTGGTGGAGAAGAAGCGCGGCTGGTGGCGGCGATAGGCCGCCGCTACGCGTGCCCCTCGATCAGCGACGCGGCGGGTGAATTGGCCGGATCGATGCAGCGCTGCACGTAACCTTCGCTCATCGGCAGCCACATCACCCATAACCGCCGCAGTTCCTCGATCGGCGTCTCCGAGAAATCGACGCGGAGGTCTATCGGCAGCATCGGAATTCCGGGGCGGCCGATCTTGAGGCTGGACGAGCGCAGTGGGAACGCCTCGCCGCCGGCGGCAAGGCCGGCTTCGAGACCCGCCAGCAGCCGATCGGCCAACGCGCGGTCACTGGCCATCATGTAGCCTTCCAGCATCGCGCCGACGACGCTGTCGTTGGCGAGGCCGTTGCCGGCGACGAGAACACCGTTGCCGCAGCGTTCGCCTTTCGCTTCGGTGCAATGCTCGCCGGTATTCGCCGCGGTGTTGCCGCGCAGATCGAGCACACCAAGTTGCCGCCAGCCCGCGTGCGGCGATGCGGCGACCATGGCGGCAACTGCCGCGCGTGCGTCGTCGCCAGCCCGTAGCCGCGCGATACCGGCTTCGGCGAGACGCGGATCGGAGCGCGCCTGCGACAGCACGACACCGACACCGGGCACGACGAAGGTTGCGCGTGCACCGGCAGCCATCGACGAGGTGGTCATCGCGCAACCGAATTCGCCGGTGCGCGGGCACAGGCCTGCAATGGAAAATGTCATGGCGCTGCCTCCGGCGTTGTCACTGTTGTTGCGATAGTACATGCTCGGTGATGAGGCAACAACGCTGAACCAGACGATGCAGGCGAAACGCGGCGGTGCGCTATCGCTACGTGCTTTGACCAAGCGCTATCCAAACTTTACCGCCGTGGATGCCATCGACCTCGATGTGGCGGCTGGTGAATTCGTCACGCTGCTTGGCCCAAGCGGCTCGGGCAAGACCACAACATTGATGATGGTTGCGGGGTTCACGCCACCGACATCTGGCGACATCCATCTCAATGGCCGTTCGCTGACGGCGCTGGCGCCGGAGCGGCGCAACATCGGCGTGGTGTTTCAGAACTATGCGCTGTTTCCGCACATGACTGTGCAGGACAACGTGTCGTTCCCGCTGCGCATGCGTAACCAGAACCGGCAAACGATCGCCGAGAAAGTCGTCGCCGCGCTACGCATGGTGCAGCTTGAGCAGCTCGGCGAGCGCCTGCCGAAGGAGCTGTCCGGCGGCCAGCAGCAGCGTGTCGCCTTGGCGCGTGCATTGGTGTTCGATCCAGATCTGCTGCTGATGGATGAACCGCTGGGCGCGCTGGACAAGAACCTGCGCGAGCAGATGCAGTTTGAACTGAAGCGCCTGCATGCCGAACTCGGCATCACCATCCTGTTCGTCACGCACGACCAGGAAGAGGCGCTGACGCTGTCCGACCGCATTGCGTTGATGAACGTAGGCGGGATCGTGCAGATCGGTAGCGCCGAGGAGCTATACGAAAGCCCCGCGACACGGTTCGTCGCGGAATTCATTGGTGAGTTGAATATCATCGCCGGCCGTGTCGATGGCGCGTGGTTTGTCACCAATGGCGGTGCACGCCTCCCCTGCCCTGTTGAAGGTCCGCGATCAGCCGCCATGATGGTAGTGCGGCCGGAGAAGTTCGCCCTGCCGCGGCGAGAGTGCGGGCATGATTGCCGCTACCGTTGTCGGCCTCGTTTACGTCGGGGACTTCACGCGCTATCTGGTCGAGATCGCCGGCGGCCAGCGACTTATCGTCAAGGCACAGAACCGCCGCTCCGATGAACGAATGCGGGAAGGCCAGCAAGTTGGCCTGCAGCTCGATCCGGCCGATGCGCGCCTGCTTGCGTCATAAAACTGGGGGACACGCCATGAATTGTCGAAACCTACTGAAGGCCAGTGTGCTCGCGGCGCCGTTTCTGCACATCCGTCCGGCGCGCGCCGACAAGGGAGAACTCGTTGTTGTCTCCTGGGGTGGTGACTACGACAAGGCGATCCGCGACCTCGTGGTTCCTGCGTTCCAGAAGAGCACCGGGTACAGCGTGAAGATGGATGCGCCGCCGGAGAACGCTAAAGTGAAGGCGATGGTGCAAAGCGGCAACATCCAGTGGGACGTCATACTGACCGACATCCCGGCAGTGATGACGCTGAGCAAGGACAATCTGCTCGAGCCGCTCGATTATAGTGCCATCGACAGCACGAAGCTGGACAAGATTCCGAAAGAGCTGAGGCTGGCGAACTGCCTCGGGCAGCGCCTTTATTCGTTCAACATCGTCTACAACACCAACCAGCTGCCGGACGCCAAGCATCCGCGCAATTGGGCGGAGGTGTGGGATGCGAAAGGCTTCCCTGGCGGCCGCACGTTCAACTTCCAGGGCGGCATCGAGCCGCAGCTTGAAGTGGCGCTGATGGCGGACGGTGTGCCGATCGACAAGCTGTACCCGCTGGACATCGAGCGAGCCTGGAAGATGTACGACAAGCTGCGCCCGCTGGTCAGCAAGTGGTACACCTCCCATGCTCAGGCGATACAGCTGATCGGAGCCGGCGAGGCGAGCATCGGCTGCACCATCGGTCCTCGCGGCATCACCGCGCGGCATGGCGGTGCGCCGATAAATGTGGAGTACAACCAGGGCAAGCTGGCATCGGACAACTGGTGCCTGATCAAAGGCGTACGCGACAAGAAGATCGCGATGGAATTCATCAACCAAGCGGTGGACGCACATGCGCAGGCCGGTATCGCCCAACGCGTACCGTATGGCCCGAGCAACAGCGGCGCATTCGAGTTCCTGTCCGCGGCACAGGCAGCAGAACTGAACACCTCACCGGAGAACATCAAGAATCAGTACTGGCAGAACGTCGAGTGGTGGAGCACGCCGGGACCAGATGGCAAGACGCCGCGCGAAACGCAGGCCGAGCGCTTCGCGAAGTGGATGCTGAATGGCTAGCGTGGGCGCCGCGCGGGTCTGGCGCTCGCGCGAGGGCCTGCTGGTACTGCCGGCGCTGCTGTTCTACCTGGCGATCTATCTCTACCCACTGTCGCGCATCGCGGCCTGGAGCTTCTTCGATCCAGGCCTGACGCTGAAGTTCTATCAGCAGCTTTTTGGCGAACCGGCGTATTTCCGCGCACTGGGCAATACGCTGGAGATCAGCTTCCTCAGCACCGCGTTGTGTTTGTTGCTGGGCTATCCGCTGGCTTACTTAATGGCGACCACGTCGCCGCGGGCGCGGCGGGTCATGACGATACTGGTGCTGATCCCGTTCTGGACCAGCGTTCTGGTGCGGACCTTTGCCTGGATCGTGATCCTGGGCAGCAACGGGCTGGTCAATCGTGCGCTGATCGCGCTGGGGCTCACCAGTACGCCGATAAAGCTGCTGTTCAATATGGCTGGCGTGCAGATCGGCATGGTGCACGTGCTACTGCCGTTCATGGTGTTTCCGCTACTCGCAGTGATGAACCGGATCGATCCGAACATCCTGCGCGTGGCACGCAGCCTGGGCGCGGTACCGCGCCGCGCGTTCCGCCATGTGTTCCTGCCACTCAGCCTGCCAGGCATCGCTGCCGGCTGTGTGCTGGTGTTCCTGCTGGCGGTCGGGTTCTACATCACGCCCGCGTTGCTCGGCGGCCCCGGGCAGATCACCTTGGCCACGATGATCGACATGGAGATCAACACGTTCCTCAACTGGGGCTTTGCCGCGAGTCTCGGGGTGCTGCTGCTGCTCGTGATTGGCGGCATCTTCGCCGCGTTCAGCGCGCTGCTCGGCCCGGGCCGGCTGACCGGCGAGGTATAGGCCATGCGAGCGGTGCTCTGGCTGCTGTGTTCGTTACTGCTGATTTTCCTGATCGCACCCATTTTGATCGTGATGGTGACGTCGCTCAACCCGTCGCCGTACATGGAATTCCCGCCGCGGCAGATTTCGCTGCATTGGTATGAAAACTTTTTCGCCAGCGCGCATTGGGTTCAACCTGCTCTGCTGAGCCTGCGCGTCGCGGCAGTCGTGACGCTATGCTCCACCGTGCTGGGTACGCTGGCGGCCATCGGCTTGGTGCGTAGCAGCTTCCGCGGCCGCGGCGCGTTAGAGATGTTCCTGCTGTCGCCGATGGTGGTCCCGGTCGTGGTGCTGGCACTGGGGCTGTTCTTCTTGTTTTCCAGCGCGCATCTGCTGGATCATCCGGTCGCGCTGTATCTCGGTCACACCACGATCGCGACGCCTCTGGTGATCATTCTGGTGCGGGCCGGCCTTCGCACCACCGATCCGGCGATGGAGCGCGCCGCACGCAGCCTGGGAGCGAGTGCATGGCGCACGCTGCGTTACGTGACGCTGCCCTCGATCCGCGAGTCGATCATTGCTGGCGCGATTTTCAGCTTCCTGGTGTCCTTTGACGAGGTGGTGATCGCGATCTTCGTGGGCGGTCCGAGTGCCACGACACTGCCCAAGCAGATGTGGGAGTCGATTCGCTTCGAGATCGACCCAACGCTGACGGCGATCGCGTCGATGCTGACGCTGCTGGCGGTGGCGGTGCTGATCGGCGGCGAATTGGCGCGGAGACCGGACCGCAGCGGCTGAGGCCACGCCACTATTTTCCCAGAACTTCCATTGTCTGCAGGATCGGCGCCGGGGAGAGCTGGAGCAGGCCGGAATAGGGGCTGCTCAGTTCCGCGATGATGAATATCGCGCTTGCTACTGCGACGGCGCCAATCCCCAATCCCGCAACGCTGGCGCGATTCACTTGCGCGAGTATACCGAAGCCGAAGAACAGCAAGCATGCCCAGGCAATCAATATGTTCATGAAGGGCCAGGACAGCGAGTCATTCAAGTGCAAGGCCATTTGCAAACGTTGCTCGTTGATTGCGTCCGCGAAGCCCGCTGCTCGCGCAAGCAAATGCTGTCGTGGCGCGGAGGCAGCCTCCTGCACCGCGTTGAAAGTACGGAACAGGTCATCCATTTGCACTGCCGCCCGTTCAATCAGTGGAACTGCCGGATTGACATCGCCAGCCTGCCAGAGGCTGTCGTAGCTGGTCTTCACGAATTCCTTGAGCGCATCGCGAACTGGCTGGGCCTCTGGACCGTAGCGACGCAGCACCCCGTCAAGCTCGAGCACCTTGGTGGAGACGGCTTGCAAACTCGCTTTCTGGGTATTGTAAAACGAGTTGGTCGAAGCAATAAGCAGGCCGAGGACGATGGCTGACAGAGTGGCGATGAGTTCCGTCAGCCGATTGATGAGGTCACGAGTCTCGCTCCCCTCCTCAGCTCTGGGATTCCAATTCTGGTAAGCGAGGCCTGCCAGTCCGCTCGCAAACACGAGAGCTACGACGATGATCGGAAGCAATATGTCCTGGTTCATCGGTATGATCCAACGGTCATCCGCCTTGGCATGCGTCACCTTTTGATCATGAGGAGTCTCTGACTAAGCCGACGCATCACCGGGCGTTCCGGTTGTCGAATCACCGTCGCAGGAGCGCGAACGGATCAGCTTACCTGGAAATGGAGATCGGCTAGGAGCGTGGTCATCGGGTACGCACGGTAGACCGAAGCGTCCAACTCACAATCTGACCGATGACATCGCTCGTTGCGGCATCGAATGCCTCGACGATACTATCGACACTGTTATGAGCCGCTGGCACCTCTTTTTCCGCCTGCATGTGGCCAACGACCCGGCGATCGGACACCTTGAGCAATTGGGCGTCAATTTTCACAATGACCGTCGGCGGCGAGTCGCCGCTGCCGGTGTAGCGAGCCTGAAACTCACGTAGGACTGTCTCGAGCCGGTAATCGGCGTTGATATCACTCGAATCGCGTCCTACCGCGGTGAGCTGATCGCTATCCTCGAAAGCATCGATCATCAAGCCCTGCAACAACACCGGCGCCCGATCCGTCCACGCGGCGCCGGCGAAATAGTCCAGCGTCGTGGGGTTGCGCGTTAGTGCAATTCTCTCGGTGTTCAGGCTTTCCGATGCCATTGGGGTGGAGACAGCAAGTTGACCGCGGGTCCGCGTGCCATTTGGCACGCCGCCGACATGCGGCGTGAGTTTGTAAAGCTGTGGCGCCTGCGCCGGAAATAACAAACTACAGCCGCCGAGTGGCACCAGACTTAATGCCGTTCCAAGCATGCGGCGGCGCGACAGCGCGCGAGCTGTCATCGCGGGGTATATCCACCGCGGTGCTCGCCGAACAGAAATCGGCTGGGATCCCGCTCCAGTTGCGTGGAGACCCGGTCGAGGCTGGCGACCAGGTGGCGCGCATCGATCAGAAGCTGGTTCAACTGATTCACCCCATTGGTGGTGAGCTCGTGCAATCCTGGTCTGTTGGATGCCACAACTGCATCGAGATCGCTAACCAGCTTGGCCGCCTGCCGGACAGCGCTATCCGTTTCCACCACCAGTCCATCGACCTTGTCTGACGTCCGGTCGAGTTTGGCGAGCATGTCCTGAAGCGAATCACTGGCAGTCGCCAGGTTTTGCATCGTGTGGTCGGCATCATCGATGAGCTTGCTGATATCCTGCCTGTGATCCTTTAGCACCGCGGTCGTGTCGCGGATATTTGCGAGTGTGTCACCGAGCGCCTGACGGTTCTTTTCATCAAGCACAGATGCCACGCGATCAGCAATCACGACGAGGCGGGCCACAAGTTCTGGCGCGTTGTTGAAGACCTGCTGCAACGACGAAGGGCGAGAAGCAATCGTCGGGTATTGCTGCCCGGGGGCCACCTCAAGCTGCGGCGAATTGACTGTGCCGCCCGAAATCTCAACGTAGCTGACACCTGTGAGGCCGAGGGTCTCGAGCGACGCCACCGCATCCGCGCGGATCTCGACAGCGGTCCGAACCTGTAGGATTAGCCTGACGAGTTGGGGATTCTTCGGGTCCAGCTCCATGCGAATGACGCGACCGACCTCGATGCCGTTCAGCCTGACCAATGCGCCGGATCCTAGTCCGGTGACAGGACCGGCGACATCGGTCTCGTAATTTGTGTATTCGGTCTGGAACTGAACGCGCGCCAGCCACAAGGTCGCAACCAGGATGCCCGCGAGCACGACCAGCACGAAGGCACCCACCGCAACATAGTTCGCCCGTGTCTCCACCTGCAGCCCTCCGACTACTTCGCCAGCGCAGCGTGGCCGCGGATGCCATTGAAATATTCTTGGATCCAGTGGTTGGAGTCGTGCATCAAGCTGTCAATCGTCCCGACCTTGATAGTGCGATCGACCAGCACGGCAATGCGATTGGCCGTCGCATGCAGCGTGTCGAGGTCATGTGTCACCATAAATACCGTGAGGCGAAGGCTCTTCTGAAGGTCACGAATCAGCTCGTCGAATTGCTCGGCAGCGATCGGGTCCAGGCCCGCCGTGGGTTCGTCAAGGAACAACAGCTCGGGATCGAGAGCAAGAGCGCGCGCAAGACCGGCTCGCTTGCGCATGCCGCCGGACAGCTCCGCGGGATACTTTTGTGCGGAATCGGGCGGCAGTCCAACCATGCTCAGCTTTACCGAGGTGAGCTCGCACATGAGGTTCTGCGGAAGATCGGTATGCTCACGCAGCGGTACTTGAATATTCTGCGCAACTGTCTGATCGCTGAACAGAGCACCGTCCTGGAACAACACGCCCCAGCGAACCTGCAGGCGGACCAGCTCGTCGCCTTCGAGACGAGCAACATCCTGACCCAGCACCTCGATGCTGCCCTCGGCGGGGGTCTGCAAACCGATGATCGACCGCAGCAACACCGATTTGCCAGTTCCGGAACCGCCGACGACGCATAGTACCTCTCCACGCGCCACCTCGAGGTCTATGTGGTCATGCAGGACATGACCACCGATGCGCGTTACCAACCCTTGAACGCGGATGACCGGCGAAGCCTGTTGCGTGCTGCTCATATGCCGAGCATCGAAAAGAGGATCGAAAATGCTGCATCCGCTACAACGACCAGGAAGATGGACTCGACCACCGCCATGGTCGTATGTGCGCCCACGCTTGCCGCATTGCGTTCGACCTGCAGCCCTTGATAGCAGCCAACCAGGCCAATGATAAAGGCGAAGACAGGCGCCTTGACCAGTCCGACCCAGAATGTCCACCCGAACACTGCGTCGCGCAACTGATGCAGAAAGGCGGGAATGGTAATGCTCAAATCGAAATAGCACATCGCCATGCCGCCAAGCAGCCCCATGATATTCGAGTAGAAGGTCAACAGCGGTAGCGTGATGATCAACCCGAGAAGGCGCGGCAGCACCAGCACTTCCACAGTGTTGAGGCCGGAGATCGCGATCGCATCGAGTTCTTCGTTCACTTTCATCGTGCCGATGTGCGCGGTGAAGGCCGAGCCAGTGCGGCCAGCCACGATGATGGCGGCCATCAACCCGCCGAGTTCCCGCAGGACCCCGACGCTGACCAGGTTGACGGTAAACACCTCCACGCCGAACTGCCGCAGTTGATCCGCGCCTTGATAGGCGACGACGACACCGACAAGGAAAGAAAGAAGGCCCACGATTGGCAGCGCGTTCAGGCCAGTTTCCTCGATCTGACGAAACAGGGCCGCCACGCGCAGCCGGCGCGGCTGCAGGATGGTGGCAATGGTCTCGAAGGTCACAAGCCCGAAGAAACCGACCAGTTCGTGTGCCTGGTGCAGCGCGTGAAAAAGCCCACGGCCGATCCATTCCAGGCGATCCCTGAAGCAGTGCGGCGCAGGCAGTTCAACTGGCGGCGCCGTGCATTCGTGGTCGATCGTGTGTACCAGCGCGCGATATTCCTCGCGCACGTTGACTGGCCGCACGTTGAGACCTTTGTGCTCAAGTGTGCGTTTCGTACGCAGCAGCAGCCAGGCGCCGACAGTATCCAATCGCTCGAGAGTGCCGCAATCGATCTCAGCCCGGGAGTAGCCTTTCGCATCGATGGCCCGCATCAATGGATCAAGCCGCCGTGCCTCGCTGATGACCCAGGAACCACCAACGATCAGGCGGAATGTGTCGCCAGCCGGTTCGGTTCGATACCAAGCGGCTTTCGGCGGCTGCGTAGCTTGCGTCGAGACACTCACGGCGTCACGCGTTCGATCTGTATGGTGATTTCAAGGTGCCGTTGCACCGGCGTACGATCACTCTACCGTCTCCTTTGCTTGCCTGTGCCGCGAACGCGCCCTCCGCCGTGCCGGCGAAGTGCATCAGGAAGCAGGATGTTGCCTCCGGCGGTTCATCATGTGGACGAAGTGCACGCGCAATTCAAACGCAGCCATCATCCGCGTCGCTGCCTGATAGAACATGTTGTTGGCAACATGATCGAGGAGGTGGCTCTTGAATTGGAAGTCAATCACGAAGTCAACGTGCGTCGAATCCCCCTGCGGGGTAAAGGTCCAGGTGTTGGTCAGGTGCTCCAGCGGTCCAGCTTCGATTGCGCGCACCTGGACCTGCCGAGGCCGATCCAGCGTGACCTGGCTGGTAAAGCTTTCCTGGAATGGGCCGAACCCGATTTGGAGGTCGGCGACGATTTCCTGCTGGCTCTCTCGCTGGATATTCGCGCCGCTGCACCAGGGTACGAACGCCGGATAATCCTTCACGTCCGCGACTACCGAAAAGAGCTCATCAGCCGTATAGCCGAGCGTTGCCTGCTCCTCGTGACGTGGCATATCGACTCCTCTGCGCACTGTCAGGGTTCAGCATGAGACCATTGCGGCCAAAATCAAAACGACGCACGTGCAGTCCGTGCCGTCGCGCAGCACGGCACCCGCCTATCCGAGCGCGTCTAGCCTGCCTCGTGCCATCGCTGCAGGCGCTCTGCGGCCTCGCGCATGTCATTCTCGGGCCCGCAGTAAGAAAACCGCAGGAACCGTCCGCCACGCCCATGGTCGAAGTCGACGCCAGGGGTCACCGCGATGCCCACTTCATTCAGCATGCGGGCACAGAACGCCGTGCTGTCATTCGACCGTTCAGTGATATCGGCGAACAGATAGAACGCACCCTCCGCCGGTGATAACCGCTTGAACCCGGCCTGCGGCAATGCACGCAACAGGTGATCCCGCGAGCGCCGGTAGCGCGCGACATTGGCCTGCAGCTCGTCGTGGCAATCGAATGCCGCCTCGGCAACGACCTGGGACACGCCCGGCGGGCTGATGAACAGATTCTGCGCCAGACGCTCGACCGGCCGCACCAAGTCGTCGGGCAGCACGAGCCAGCCGATGCGCCAGCCGGTCATGGAGAAATACTTGGAGAAACTGTTGACCACGATCGCCGAGGGATTGAACGCCGCAGCCGTTGCGATCGGGCTGTCGTAGTTAAGCCCATGATAGATTTCGTCGCTGATCATTCGCACGCCCGCGCCCTCGCACCACGCGGCAAGCGCGGCCAATTCGTCAGGATGCAACATGGTGCCGGCCGGGTTGCACGGACTGGCAACGATCAAACCATCCGGCGGCGGATCGAGCGCCTCCAGCATCGCCACGCTTGGCTGAAAGCGGGTCTCGGGACCCGCCTCGAGGATCACCGGACGCATGCCAAGCGCGGTCAGAATGTTGACGTAAGGCGGGTAGAACGGCGCAGTGAGGGCAATCCGATCGCCCGGATCGAACGCGGCCAGGAACGCGAGCGGAAATGCGCCCGATGCGCCGACTGTTACGGCGACATGGTCGAGCGGTACGCTGAGACCGTACCAGCTGCGATAATGCGCCACGATACGTTCGCGGAGCGAGCGCCGGCCGAACGCTTCAGTGTAACCGAGTGCCTCGCCTGAGCGCAGAGCCGCCACCGCCGCAGCCGCGGCTCCTGCCGGAGCGCCAGTGCCAGGCTGGCCGACCTCCATCCGAATGATGTGCGGGGCGCCGGGCGGCAACGCGGACTGCCGGGCGTTTGCCGCGGCGATCACATCCATCACGATGAATGGCGGCGCGCTCGCACCGCGTCCGACTTTCAACATGCCGGCGGCAAATTCTCAGAACAGCAACTGACTGGCAACCAGGGTGAGCGTCGCCGCCAGAATTGGCCGCAGCACAAACTCCGGCACACGCACAGCGATGAAGCTGCCGATGATGATGCCTGGGATGGAGCCGCACAGCAGCCACGACAGCATCGACCAGTTGATTGTGCCCATCCACCAGTGCCCCAGCCCGGCGAGCAACGTCAGCGGGACCGCATGCGCGATATCGGAGCCCACGATGGTCGCCATCGGCTGACGCGGATAGAGCAGAAGCAGCGCGGTCACGCCGAGCGCACCGGCGCCCACCGATGTCACGGTGACCAACATACCGAGCAGCAGGCCGATGAGCACCGTGTAGGCCAAGACCTCGCGCGGTGTCAGCCGTTCCATGCGGTCGCCTACCAGGGCCAGAAACTGGCGGCGGAACACCAAGGACGCCGCGGTCAGCAGCAACATGAACCCCAAAATCACCGAGATGGCGGCACTGGCACCATGTGTGTTGAGGTCGAACTGCGACAGTACCAGCAAGGTGATGGCGGTTGCCGGGATGCTGCCAGAGGCGAGGCGTCCCACGATGCGCCAGTTCACCGTGTGGTTCAGGTCATGGACCAGCGTGCCGACCGACTTGGTCGCCGAGGCATAGAGCAAATCTGTACCGACGGCCCCAGCCGGATGCATGCCGAACAGCAGCACCAACAGCGGCGTCATCAGCGAGCCGCCCCCCGTCCCGGTCTGACCAACAAGCAGCCCGACCAGGAAACCCGACACGACGACGGCGAGGTTGCTGGTTGTCAAAGCACGTCACTCTGGAGCATGCCTACACGCTAGCCAGTCGCAACCATAAGTGCGAATTAAATCTGCGGCGGGCTCAATTGTAGAATTTGACGCTCGCAGCCTTCACCCCGCCCTTGATCTCGCCGCCGGTGACCGTTGCGACGCACGGCGTGCCCTTGGCGGTGCATTGCTTCGTCAACCGATCCTTGTCGGCTCCCGTGAGGGCTGAAACATCAATGGTGTAGCGCAGGTTGGTTGGCGGCGTGCCGATATCGAGCATGCAGCTTGTGTTGGAGTGGCAGATGATCCGGCCAGGCCCGACGCTGGTTTGAGCCGGCTGCGTCTGCGCCCAGGCAGCACCGCTCGTTACAATCGCAACCAATGCAGCAGCAGCACCATACCATTTCGGCGAAGCAGGCGAGTTCATTCGTTCGTCCCTTTGTTGGATAAGAGGAAAATTTAGCTTCCGCCGGCCGCCAAGCCCGCTTCGCGCGGATCCGTCGCCCAGGCGCAGGATCCCGGGTCGCCGGGCAGATAGCCGCTGCATTCGATAACATTGGCCCGGCCAGGATCGGGCACCTGCGTCGCCATTGCCTGATTGGTGCGCAGTGCATTCATCATGCCGACGGCGACCGCGATTGGCGCGGCGGCCTGGCCGGAACCCGCCACCGCCGCGCGGAACTTGTTGACGTTGTCATTCCAGGCAATGGCCGCCGAGTACAGCGGCGTGGGCACGCCGTTGGGCGACGCTGCCAGCAGCAGACCTACCCCGGGAAGGATGCGGCCGGTGCCGAACAGATTATTCATGCTCAAAGAGCAAGCAACCGCATTGCCGTCCTTGTCGATAGCGGCAAAGCTGGTGGATGCCGGGAGCGCAGGCAGCCTCTCGGGCGGGAGGTTTGGCGTGTTCAGCAGGCTCTGCGCGTCCACGCCACCCTCGCGCCAACGGGCAGCGACAGCCAGTGCCCGGGCCGTGGCGGCGCCCACCGCGGACGGGTCGCTCGCCAACGTCTGGAATCCGGCGGCGGCGGCCAGACCGCCGTCTGCCGGCGGCGGCAGAAACGCGACCTTGTCATTGCGGTATGCCAGCGTAATTGCCGGCGAGAAGCGCGGCAGCGCGCCGCGCAGATCCGCCAGGGTGATCGGCCCGCCTGCCAGAGGCGACGCCTGTTCCACCCGGCGAGCCAGCATGCCGGTGTAGAGGTCGCCCACGCCACTGGTGCGCAGCTGCGCCAACGTCGACCCCAGATCGGGCTGTATCAGCTCCTGGCCTTCGGCCAGGGGCGTGCCATTCTGGGAAAACACTGCCCGGGCGTTTGGGTCGGCCAGCAGAGGGCCTGCGACCAGAGCAATGTCACGCACCAGCACGCGCGGCGCCGGCGTGCCGAAGCGCGCCAGGCGCTCGGCAGGCACAATCAGGCCCTCGAACGGCAGCTTTCCGTAGCGAGAATGCAGCAGATAAAGCCCGCGCGCCAGCATCGGCACAGCCGACGGCCGATCGGCACCGGGACCGGCGGTGGCGGGAGCGACTGGTGGGAACAGCACAGCCTCTGGTACGCCCTGATTGGGCGACTTGGTGTCGGGCGCGTAGGCCATGCAGGCACCACCGCCGCCTAAACCGGCGCGTGAGGGCAGCGTAACCGAAAGAGCGAACCCCATGGCCACGGCCGCGTCGGCCGCCGTACCGCCCGCCGACAAGATCTCGCGCGCGACCAATGCCGCACGCGGTTCGTCGGCCGCGACGCCGCCCAGGAAACCCTTCACAAACCCCGGCTGGCCCTGTGCCGCTGCCGGCGTGCTGCTGCCGAACAGGCTGTCACCGATCCGGTTGGCCGTATCGCAAGCGGAACACGTCAATGTGAGGGCAAGCAGCGCACCCGCGCGCAGCCAACACGTTCTGCCCCACTCGCGGCTGATGGTTCGTGTCGATTCCATGAATATCCGTACCCGGCCGGCCCGTGCCATAACCGCGATCCGCCGCAGCGGCAACCAGATGAAACTCGACATCCAGGCGGCGCTGGCGCAAATCACTTGACCATGCGCCATTTCCTCCGGCTCGCCCTGCTCTGCCTCGCCGTTTTGGTGCCTTTTGGCACGGCCGGCGCCGACGAATTCACCCCGGCTCAGCGCGCCGAAATAGTGCGCATACTGCGCGACGCGCTCAAGCAGGATCCCTCAATCATGCGCGACGCGATCAGCGCGTTGCAGGAAGACGAGGGCAACCATCAGCGCCAGCAAATTGCCAGTCTGGGCGACAAACTGGTTGAACCAGCCGACCCGGTGGGCGGCAACCCGCATGGCGACATCACCATCGTGGAGTTCTTCGATACGCGCTGTCCGTATTGCCGCAAGCTGGAGCCAGTGATGGCCAGCTTTCTGGCGCAGGATCGCGGGGTGCGGCTGGTCTACAAGGACCTGCCCATACTGGGCCCCGCCAGCGTGCTGGGATCGAAAGCGTTGCTCGCCGCGCAGAAGCAGGGCGGCTACGAAAAGCTGCGGGATGCGATCATGATGGCACCGCCGCAGACCACCGAGGCGATCATCAAACAGGAAGCGACCAACGCCGGGCTCGACTGGACGCAGTTGAAGCACGACATGAATGACCCGGCGATCCAGGCGCGGATCGACGCCAACCTGAAGGTGGCGCGGACTATTGGTGTCGAAGGCACGCCGGCGCTTGTCGTCGGCAGCGACCTGCTGCCAGGCGCGGTTGAGCTGGCGGAGCTAAAGAAGGCCGTGGCGAAAGCCCGCGGACAGAACTAGCCGTCAGGCGGTTCCGTAGTCGACCGGTTCGCTGTGCCAGCCTGTTTCACGCAGGCGCCAGTACTCGCCGGACAGCTTGCGGGTTATCTCACCGGGCCGATCATTGCCGAGAATGCGCTGATCGAGACGCGTCACGCCCATCACGCCACCCGCAGTGGACGAAATGAAGATTTCATCCGCATCGCGGAATTCATCCACCGGCAATGGACGCACCTCGCAGCGTATGCCGAGCCGCTCACAAATCTCGATGACGGACTGCCGGGTGACGCCCTCCAGCATGCCTCGATCCGGCGTCACCACCACACCGTCGGTGACCGCGAACACGTTGAACCCTGGTCCCTCTGTGACATTGCCATCCGTGTCGAGCAGGATCGGATGATCGGCGCCACGGCGCAATGCCTCGAAGCTGGCCTGCGTCATATCACCGCGATGGAAGTTCTTTGCCCGATGATCGACTGACGCCATCGGGATGCGCGGGATAGACGATATCGTCATGTGCGAGCCGCGCTCGATCTTCTCGGCAGGCACGATCGAGTAGTAAGGCTTGGTGTAGCCGACCATGTAGCACGGCGCATACGCCGGCAACGGTGGCTTGTCGTCCGGCGCGAGCCCACGGATGCAATCAGTGGTGACAGTGGCGTCGCGCAGCCCGCTGCGGCGAACCAGGTCGTGCATGATCAAACGAATGTCTGTCATGGACTCTTGCAGTGTCATATTGAACAGACGCATCGACTGCTCGAATCGGGCGAGGTGCGCGTCGAGCTGAAAGAAGCAGCCATCGCGCACGCTGACAACGTCATAGACAGTATCGGCGCGCCGGAAACCCCAATGCGTGACGGATACCTTCGCGTCCTCCAGCGGGACATATTTGCCGTCCATGTAGGCGATCCCGCCCGTCCACCCGGTAGGCGCCGTCTGTACCGCTGCATCCATTGCCATGTCACTTCTCCCCTACCGGTATTCAACAGCGATATGGTCCGACTGTCACCGTGCGTTCGCCGAGGCGTGCAAAGGCCACAATGCGGCGCGCCATCGCAGCGCAATCAGCAACGTGCAGGCGATGCCGACGAGGCAATACAGGCTCGCCGTGAGGGTAAACCCGATCCAGTCGATGGCCGCACCGGCAACCAGCAGGCCAAGCGGCAGGCCGTAGATCGCCAGCATGCGCATGCCCATGACGCGGCCTCGGTACGCGCCCGCGCCATGCAGCAACATTGCCGCCATTGGCACGAGGCTGAGACTTTGCGCCAGACCGGCGCAGATCAGCATCACGCTGCCGCCGCCGGCCGTTCGCATCGCAAGGAACGCCAGCAGCATCGCGTACCATGCCAACGCGAAGATGATCATCATACGGGCGGGCCGGATACTGCGCCCGACGATACTGATCAGGATGGAGCCAAGCAGCGAGCCAAAGGCAAAACTCGCGACCAGATAACCAAGGCCGGTCTGGTCGATATGATAGATGTCCCTGGCGACGTAAGGCAGCAGGCCGCTGGTCATCGGAAATGCCGTGAGGTTGACCAGGAAAGCGAGCCACAGCGCCGCCAACGATGCCGGCGTGTCCCACAGATAACTCAGCCCTTCGCGCAAATCGCGCCACAACGAGGAACGCACGGCAAGCACGGCGCGGCGCGCTGCCCCGACGCCAAGTGTCAATAGAAAGCCCAGAAGGTAGAAAGCGGTGATCGCGATATAGGCTCGGCCAAGGCCCACGGCCGCGAATAGTCCCGCGCCAGCCAATGAGCCAACGATACGCGCGGAGTCCGACGTTGTACGCGACGCACCCATCGCACTGATGAAGCGGTCCGGCGGCATTGTCTCGGCAACCAGTGCGCCACGCATCGCCAGGTCGGCTGGCCGAACCAGGCCGGCGAGTGCAGCGATAATAAACACGTGCACCGGCTGGAGTGTCGCAGTGACCGCCAGCGCCATCAGCATGGTCGCCAGCACGGCGTAACAGGCACGCATGACGCACAGTACGATGCGATGACTGAACCGGTCGCCCAGCATGCCCAGCATCGGTGCGACCAGCGTGCCGAAATATTGCAGCGATCCGAACAACGTGAGCAGCAGCACCGAGCCGGTCTCGACCAGGATGTACCAGCCGAGGATCACATTCTCCATCTCGCTGCCCCAGGAGGTCAGCAGATCGGCGGGATACTGAAAGCGGAAGCTGCGCACCTCGAATGGTGCGAACAGCGAGGTTCGTCTCATCGCGACCATATGGAGCGATCGTGCATAGCCTGCCGGGCCTTTCGTTTTCCTGGACGGCCTGACAGGCCTGTTGACCGCAGCCTAACCGTAATCCCTGGAGTGACCTAGCTCACTGCGGCTCATGGTGAAGCGGACTAGGTTTCGTCAGCCGCCAGCCTCGTCCGGCGCCTCCCCAACGCCTTACCGGGCATCCGCATCGGTGGCACTGGGCTGGCGGCTACCGGCCCCCCGTACGCAGGAACTGCTGGGCCGCTTCCGGATCAATCAGCGGGTAGGTCTCGAACTGCACCGGGATGATATCCTGCCATTCATTGAGCCGTTGATGCAGCACTTCGTTTGACGGTACGTCGAACAGCACGACAGCGCCGCGGCCCACGCGGGCATAGACAAACCGCACCTCGCCACTCGCCTGTAAGGGAGCGATCCAGTCCCAGTACCGCTGCCGCGCGGCAACGACACTGCTCGGCGGCTCGGCACGTGGATTGCTGATCACCAGAAAGAGCATGTTTTCCTCGCGCGGTTGCGGCGATGTCGTGCCGGTTCAAGTCATCGTGAATCTGTGCCTGCTTCGGCCCGTGCGCGCCAAGCCGCCGAGCGTTCAGTGCTTCACGATGTTCCAGTAGGCAATCACATATGAATCCAGCACGCCAGATACCTGTTTTGTATAGGCATTCTGCACATCGAATTGGCCGGACGGCACATAGGGAATGAACTGCCACATGTAACGCTGAAACGCCTCGAACGCCGGTTTCCGCACCGCGTCATCCGGCGCAGCGAACACCGCGTCGCGCAGCTCCAGCGCCCTTTTGTCACAAGGGAAGCCGGCAAAGTTCGTGTTGTCGCACGACGTATCGAGCGCGACATTGGTCAGCGGATTGAACCAGGTCCCACCCAAGGCATACGACGGAAACACATTCCAGTTGGTGTTGCCTGGCGTGTTCACTCGTTTGAACTGCACGGGCCAGTCGCCCATGTCGAGCTTCACGTTGAGCCCCGCATCTTTCAGGCGTTGCGCGATAACCTGCGACATCGCGCTGATCGGTGCCAACTGAGGTGTGCCGATGACGACGATTTCCTCGCCCTTGTAGCCGGCCTCGGCCAGCAGCTGGTGCGCCCGCGCGACGTCAGGCGCCCGATAGGGTTCGCTGCCGACTTCCGTTCCCAATGGCGAGCCACACACGCTGAACGAATAACAGGTGCTCCATGGCGCATCGTCACCATTCACCGCCTGCATCATTTCTTTCTGATCGAGCAGCAGCGCCAGCGCCTGACGCGCCCGCGCGTCATTGAAAGGCGGTGTCTGGAAGTTGGGCCGAATGAAACCGGTCATCGGCAGAGTGGTGGTACGCCGCACCGTAACACCTCGGCCACGGAGGAAGCTCAACATAGTGGATGCCGCACTGTCCCAGAAATCGACCTCCCGGGTGGCCAGAGCATTCGCCGCTGTGGTTGCATCCGGAATAATCGTCCACTCCACCCGATCCACATTGACCACGCGGCCGCCTGCCAGACCATCCGGCGGCTCCGCTCGCGCCGGGTAGTCCGGATTGCGCGCGAACACCACTTTCTGCCCGACCACGCGTTCAGATGCGACATAGCGGAACGGGCCGGAACCGATTGGCTCGGTCAACGCAACATTCGCCGGCCGCTCGGCGTCGGCCGCGCGCATGATGCCTGGCAATGGCGCACCCGCGCCGGCAAGCGCGAACTCCAACAGACCGAACGGCTGCTTCAATTTCATCTCGAAGGTGCTGTCGTCGATCGCCGCCATGGTATCCAGCGACCGTGCGACGCGAGGTCCGATGGAGCCGGCGCGCATCCAGCGGCGCAGCGATGCGATCACGTCGCGCGTGGTGACCGGACTGCCATCCTGAAAATGCAGGTTCGGCCGCAGATGGAATCGATAGGTCAACTGATCCGTGCTGACGTCGGTGCTGTCCACCATCATCGGCTTCGGCGCAAGATTGCGGTCCAACGCAAACAGCGTGTCGAACACCATCTGCGAGTAGATACGCGAGATCTGCGCCAGGCCTTGCGTGGGATCGAGTTCGCTGACATCGGCACTGGGGACGACCCGCAGGGTGCGCGCAGGGTCCTCTGCGCTCGCAGACGTGGTGATGAGCAACAGCGAGAGAACAACGATCAGACGAGACGGTGCGAACCAGTTGCCGCGCACGAGCTGGGTCCTTGTTGGCGTTTCCAGGCATGAATAATGCCGATGGAGCAGACACCGGCACAAGCGGACATCCGTTGCGACAGGCGGAGTTACAATTCGGCGTAGCGCTCAATCGTCTCGCGCCAGCCCAACAGGTCTTCCGGGCCGCCAATTTTACGCGCAAGCCCAGCCACACCAGTGACCGGCACCAGTACACGCGACACGCCGGCAGCCGCGTACTCGGCAAGCTGCGTGAGGTCATCCGGCATGCCGACGGTGATTTCAATCGATGCGGGATCGCGACCCGCTTCACGCGCCGTCGCACGCACGATTGCCAGCAGATCCGGCGGCAATCCGCGCCCGGGGAAGAACCCGTCGGCCAGCCGGCCGGCGCGCCGCGCGGCAGCCTCCGTATGGCCGCCGATGATGATCGGCACCGACCGGTTAACCGGCTTCGGCCGCATGAACGCATCCTTGAATCTGACATAACGGCCGGTGAAATTCGGCGCGTCGGCGGACCATAGTTCGCGCATCGCGGCGATGTACTCGTCGGTGCGGCGGCCACGATTCTCGAATGTCGCCCCGACGGCGTCGAATTCCTCCTTCAACCAGCCGACGCCGATGCCGAGCAGGATGCGGCCGTTCGACATGTGATCGAGCGTCGCGACCTGCTTGGCAACGATGACCGGGTTGTGTTGCGGCAAAATAAGGATACCGGTCGCCAGCTTGATGCGTGACGTCGCGGCGGCGACATACGCCATCCAGATCAGCGGATCCGGCAGCAGGAAGTTGCCTTCGCCACCAGGAATGCGCCCATCGCTGGTGTACGGATAGGCCGACTGATAGTCGCGCGGGATGACGGTGTGCTCCACCGTCCACGCTAACTCAAAGCCGGCCGCTTCCGCAGCCTGCATCAGCTCGAGCGCTGCCGCCGGATGGGCATAGCGCCCGGTGTTGCAGTAGCGCAGGCCGAAATTCATCGCCGCGTCAGGTTGCGACGTACTCGCAGCGAAAGCCGTTACCCCAGCGCTTGACGTGACCGCGCGACGGCGTCGGGAAGTGCGCGAAGCAGCACAGCGTGCTGGTATCGCAGTAGGTTTCCAAGAACTTGCGCCGCGTGTCGGCACCCTGCTGCGGATCGTAATCGACGCGCATTGCCAGTTCGGGATATTTCGCCTGCAGCGGTGAGTGGATCAGGTCGCCGGTGATCACCGCATCCTTGCCGCCGCGCCCCAGCGCCACCGCGTAATGGTCGATGGTATGGCCGGGCGTCGGCAACAGCGCCACCGTGTCGCTCAGCGAGTAGTCGCTGGTGATCAGGTCGTGACGCTTCGCCTCGACGATGGGTATGACGCTATCCACGATGGGCGGGAGGGCCGTCTTGTCGTTCTCGGCCAGCCAGTAGTCGAGTTCCTTCTTGGAGAACAGGTAGCGTGCCTTCGGGAAGGTTGGCACCCAGCGGCCATTCTCCAGCCGCGTGTTCCAGCCGACATGATCGACGTGCAGATGAGTGCACATCACGAAATCGATGTCGTTCACCGTCAGCCCCAGCGCCGCGAGACCCTTCATCCACACATCGTCTTTCTTCTGATGCCACAGCGGCCGCGCGGTGCGGTCCTTGTCATTGCCGATGCAACTATCCACCAGAATGGTGTGGCGGCCGGTCTGCACGATGTAGGATTGGAAGCAGAGCACCAGATTGTCCTGTGCGTCGAGCGCGGATGGCACAAGCCAGGAGCGGTTTTCCGCCAGCACCTCAGGGGTCAGCTTGGGCAGGAATTCCAGCGCGGGGGTGAAGCCGCATTCCATCTCCACGATGCGGTGCACCGTCATGTCGCCGACGCGGAATGTGTTGGCCATTGGCTCGCTCCCTTGGATGCTTTGTCGGGATGATGTTAGCTAGCGGCTCGCCCGGCGACAAATCCTGCCTGGGCGACAAACGGGGAGCAAAACGATGGGGATCAGTCGGCGCGGGGTTCTGGCTCTCGGCAGCGCAGCGATGATGGCTCGTGGCGCGCATGCCGCGCCGGGCAAGAACTTCGTCACCGCGAACAACAGCGGCTACGATACGCTCGACCCGCATGTCGTGTTCGACATCGGCCGCATCGGTTCAAGACTCAACCTGTATGACTGCCTGGTGCGGTGGGTGGATAACCCGCCGAAGCTGCAAATGTGGCTGGCCGAGAAGATCGATATCTCCCCAGATGGCCTGACCTATACCGTGCCGTTGAAGCCGAACGCAAAATTCCACGATGGCAATCCGATCACCGCGGACGACGTGGTGTTCTCGATGGAGCGCATCCTGGCGATGAAGCAGGGAGCGTTCGGGCTGTACAAAGGTGTGATCGACCCGGGCAAAACGAAGGCGATCGACGCGCACACTGTGCAGTTCACACTGAACCAGCCCTACGCCGTGTTCAGCGCAACCCTGTCCGAGCTTTGGGTGGTCAACAGCAAGCTGCTGCGCGAACACGACAAGTCGGGCGACATGGGCGCCGCCTGGCTGGCGCGCAACGAAGCCGGCTCGGGCGGATTCAAGCTGCGGCGCTACGACCCTGCTGTCGGCTTCCAGGCCGAGCGATTCGAGGAGCATTTCGCCGGCTTCAGAAACTCCAACATCACGTCGATGGAGTTCCGCGTCGTGCTGGAAACGGCGAGCCGCGCGCTGGGTTTACAGAAGGGTGAGTTCAACACGACAGACGGCTATCTGCCGCAGGACCAGATCAAGCGGCTGCACAGCGTAGATAGCGTACAGATCCTTGAAGCGGAATCGCTGCGCACAATGTATTTCGTCATCCATAACGCGCGCGCGCCGCTGAACGACGTGAACCTGCGCAAGGCACTGTGCTACGCATTCGACTACGATGGGTTCATCAACAACATCCTCAGCGGCATGGTGGCGCGCAATGCCGGTATCATTCCAGGCAATCTGTGGGGCGCACCGAAGAACCTGAACGGCTACAGCTACGATCTCGCCAAGGCAAAAGAGCATCTGGCGATGGTGAAGGCGCCGATGCGCCCGCTGGAAATCGGCGTGCTGGCCGGCTTCGACCAAAGCGAGGCAGCGGCGCAGCTCTTGCAGGCCGGTGCCGCCAAGATCGGCATCGACATCAAGCTGAACACCGAGCCGTGGCCGGTGATCAGCGGCAAGATGACCGATGCGGATAAGACGCACGACCTGATCCCGTTGTGGCGCAGCGCTTATTTTGCCGATCCGCACAATTGGACCGGATACATTTACAACAGCCGCAACATCGGCGCGGGCAATTCCAGCTTCTACAAGAACGCGAAGTTCGATGAGCTGACCGACAAGGCGTTGCTGCTCACTGACCAGGAGCAGCGGCGGCCACTGTATGAGGATGCCTCGCGCATCCTGGTGGAAGACGCCGCCGGCCTGTTTATCTACAATACCAAGTGGTTCGGACCGTTCAGCAAGAACGTGCACGACGTGCGGTTCTGTCCGATCGGTGATGCGCAAGACATCCGCTGGATGAGCATGAGCTGATTCGCGCGGTCCCGCTCCGTCGCGGATGTCGTCGACAGCACATTTTTCATTTGCAGGTCGCCCGCAGCAATCAAGCTGGACAAGCCGACACTATCACTACGGGCATATCGGCTGGACATAACTGCTGTAAGCGCTTACTGGTCGCGCCGCGCTTCATGTTCCGCTGCCGGGGGAGACCATCCGATCATGCGCCACAATCGTCTTCGCGAATTGCTCGCCGCTGGAAAACCCACAGTCGGCACGCATCTCCTGTCGTCATGGCCCACGCTTGTCGAACTGGTCGGAGCGGCCGGCAACTACGACTATATCGAATTCACCGCCGAATATGCACCCTTTCATATGCACGATCTCGACAATCTCGGCCGTGCGCTCGAATTGAAGAACCTTGCCGGCATGATCAAGATCGAGCAGACGCAGTGGACGCATCAAGCGATGCGCGCCATTGGCTCTGGCTTTCAGAGTGTACTGTTTGCGGATGTGCGGAGTGTAGCTGACGCGCGTGCCTGCATCGCCGCTGTTCGGGCCGAAACGCCGAATTCCGGCGGCAAGCTCGGTGTCGGTATGCGGCGAGATGTCGGCACCGTTCTTGAAGGCGGCTCTCCAGCATATGTCACAGCACTCGATGACGTGGTCATCGCCATCATGGTCGAGAAGCGGGAATGCGTTGAGGATCTCGACGCGATCCTGTCGGTGAAGGGCATCGACATGGTGCAATTCGGTGCGTCCGATTATTCGATGAGCATTGGCGTAACGGGACAGCGCAATCACCCCGACGTGTTGAAGGCCGAACGGAAAACCATCGAGATGGCGTTGGCCAAGGGCCTTCATCCGCGCGTGGAACTGGCCGACATCGACCTGGCGGCGCCGTATCTGGAGATGGGCGTCAGGCACTTCTGCATCGGTTGGGACGTCCGTACTCTCTATAACTGGTGGCGCGTGAACGGCGAGGGAATGCGGACGATGCTCGACGCCGGCACGTCGGCGATGCGTTCCGAGGCAAAGGCAACTCAGCCAGCCGGAACCTATTAGCGGATGGGAAAGCCGGTCCTTCTCGTCACCCGCCGGCTGCCGCCCGATGTCGAAGCCCGCGCCGCTGCCGAGTTCGAGGCGCGCCTCACTGACTCCGACCTGCCGATGTCGGATGTCCTGGCGCAGGCACGCGGTGCAGATGCGATCCTGACCTGTCCAGGCGATACCTTCGACGCTGCGCTGATCGCAGAGTTGCCGCCAAGCGTGAAGGTGATCGCAACGTTCAGCGTGGGTTTCGATCACATCGACGTCGAGGCGGCTTCGGCGCGGGGGATTGCAGTCTGCAACACGCCCGATGTGCTGAGTGTCACAACGGCCGAAACCGCACTGCTGCTGATACTCGCGGCTGCGCGGCGCGCCGGCGAAGGCGAGCGCCTTGTTCGGGCCGGCCGTTGGCGGGGCTGGGCGCCAACGCAGTTGTTGGGTGTGGGCGTCGTCGGCCGCCGATTGGGCATCTTTGGCATGGGCCGGATCGGTCGCGAGTTGGCACAAATGGCGCGTGGCATCGGCATGACGATACACTACCGGGATGTCGCGCGGCTGCCGCCGGTACTGGCAGGCGATGCCATCTTCCACGACGATGATGCGAGTTTCCTCGGCTCCTGTGACGTGCTGAGCCTCAATGCGCCAGGGGGAGAAGGAACCTACCGCTGGCTGAACGCCGAACGTATCGCGCTCTTGCCGCGCGGTGCGGTGGTGGTGAATGCGGCACGCGGCACGCTGGTGGACGATGCGGCCCTGATCGCGGCGCTGCAGAGCGGTCAAATTGGTTTCGCAGGGCTCGATGTGTTCGAAGGCGAGCCGAAGCTGCACCCGGGCTATCTCGCACTGGAGAATGTTGTGCTGCTGCCGCATCTTGGCAGCGCCACGGTGTCGACGCGCGACGCAATGGGCTTTCTCGCGCTCGATGGCATTACCGCAGTACTCGCAGGACGACGGCCCGGAAATCTTGTCGGCTAATGCACACGAGCGGCATCGCACGTCACTGTTGCGATCATCGCCATGGCGACCAAACCGATGACCGAGTGGGACCGCTGTCAAGCGAAGTGACATGCCACCGCTCTGCCATCCTCGAGCAGCCGCGGCTCCGGTTCTTCGCTCGCGCACCGCGCCTCGGCCCGCGGGCAGCGCGTGCGGAAGCGGCAGCCGCTGGGCAGGTTGCCAGGGCTGGGCGGTTCGCCCTCTAGCCAGAAGTCCTCGGTGACCCGCCGGCCACCCACTATCGGCACCGCCGCCAGCAGTGATTGTGTATACGGATGTCGAGGCGCAGCGAAAACCGCCTCGGTGGCGCCGATTTCCACCACCTTGCCGAGATACATCACAGCGATCCGCTGCGATACCAGCCGCACCACCGAGAGGTCGTGGCTGATGAACAGATACGTCAGGTCGAACCGCTCGCGCAGGTCGAGGAACAACCGCAGCACCGTCGCCTGCACCGACACGTCCAGCCCGGAAGTCGGTTCATCCAGGATCACCAAGCTCGGCCGCAGCATAAGTATGCGCGCCAATCCAATCCGGCGCTGCTGTCCGCCGCTGATTTCATGTGGATAAAGATCGAGATGCGTCTCCGGTAACCCCACCGCGGCCAGCACCTCACGCACGCGTGCGCGCCGTTCGGCGACGGACAGTTCGGTGTGTATGATGAGCGGCTCTTCCAGAGCGCGGCCGATCTTCCAGTGCGGGTCGAGCGAGGCGCCAGGATCCTGGTAGCAGTATTGCAAGGTACGGCGCAGCGCTCGGCCATCACTCGGTGACAAGGCACCGACGGCGTTGCCTTCGAACAGGATGTCGCCACTGCTGGCGCGATGAATACCAACGATTGCCTTGCCCAAGGTGGTCTTGCCACAACCGGATTCGCCGACGACGCCAAGCACGTCTCCGCGCGCCACTGACAGTGACACGCCGTCGATTGCGCGCAGCCAACCGCTGCGCCATCCCCACGCATTGTAAATCGGGAAATGCACATGCACATCCCGCAGTGCCAGCAACGGTTCTGTCATGCCGCCGTGGCGTGGCAGCGCACCTGGTGCCCCTGCCCTACGTCGCGCACCAACGGATGTGCGACGCGGCACACATCGATCGCGTTTGGACAGCGTGGATGGAAACGGCAGCCTGGTGGCGGCGCAAGCAGACTAGGCACGTCGCCGGCAATGCCCCGCAGTGGCGAGTCGCCCGATGGCAGGCTGTCCAACAACAGCCGCGTGTAGGGCACCATCGGTGACTGGAAGAACTCCTGGATAGGTGCCGCTTCCAGTTCCTGTCCGGCATACATCACGGTAATGCGGTCGCAGATCTCCCAGGCTGTGCCAAGGTCGTGTGTTGCGAACAGCACCGACACGCCGCGTTCCGTCGCCAGCCCGCGCAGCAGCTTCAGTATCTGCGCCTGTATGGTCACGTCGAGCGCCGTCGTCGGTTCATCGGCGATCACCAGCTTTGGTTCCGGCAGCAAGGCCATGGCGATCATCACGCGCTGACGCTGGCCGCCTGAAAGCTCGTGCGGATACTTGCGCAACAGCCGCTCGGGATCCGGAAGCTGCACCGCGCGCAGCAAAGCGAGCGCTCGGTTGCGATCGCTGCGACGGCGCAGGCGCCAGCCACGGCGATCGGGCGATTTCCACCGCATCAACTCCTTGATCTGATCGCCTACGGTGAAGAGCGGACTGAAGGCGCTATAGGGATCCTGTGGCACGAACGTGATTGCACGGCCGTGAAGCTCATTGGAAGCCGACAGCAGATCAAAGCCGTCGAAACGCAGTGTGCCGCCGCCAATCCTGGCATTCGCCGGCAACGCGCCGAGGATGCTGCGCGCCAGTGTTGTCTTGCCGCAGCCGGATTCACCGACCAACCCCATGATTTCACCGCGCGCAAGCGACAGGTTGACTGCATCCAGCACGCGCGCCTCGCCGCCTTCCGTCACGAACGATACCGAAAGATCGCGCACCGACAGCAGCTCAGCGGACATCGCGCCGCAGCCTTGGATCGAGCACGTCGCGCAAACCGTCGCCCAGGAGATTGAAGCCCATCACCACCAGCAGGATCGCGATACCGGGGGCGGCGGCATACCACCAGGCCTGCGGCAGGAACTCGCGGCTTTCGGCGATCATGCGGCCCCACTCCGGCGTCGGCGGTGGCGGGCCGAGTCCAAGAAAGCCAAGTGCGGCCGCAACGAGTATCGTCCCGCCCATGCCGATGGTGGTGCGCACGATCACCGACGATGCGATCGAAGGCAGGACGTGCAGCGCCATGACGCGCAATGGCGAGGCGCCGAGCGCGATGGCCGCCTCGATGAACACTTCGTTCTTCACGCTGCGGGTTTCGGCGTAGACCAGCCGCGCCCAGAACGGCCAGTAGGTGACGGAGAGTGCCAGGATCACGTTCTGGATCGCCGGCCCAAGGGTCTGCGCGATAGCGATCGCCAACACGATCTGCGGCACGGCAAGGAAGATGTCGGACACGCGCATCAGCAGATCACTGAAGCGGTTGTTGTAGTAGCCGGCAACCAAGCCGACCGGAACGCCGATGAGCACAGAGGCCGTGGTCGCGACAATGGCGATCAGGATGGTCAGCCGGGCGCCGAACAGCAGCCGGCTGTAGATGTCGCCGCCCATACGGTCGGTGCCGAACCAGTAGACCACGCCGGGCGGCAGGAGCCGGTGCGGCGGGTCATAGCTGGTGACGTCCTGCGGGAAAGTAGACAGCGGCCAGGCGAACACCGCCGCCAGCACCAACCCGGCGATGATGATCAGGCCTAGCAGCGCCGACTTGTCGCGCAGCAGCCGGCGCAGTGTGCTCATCGGCCGCGCGGATCCAGCACCGATTGCGCCACATCCACCGCGAGGTTGACCAGGATGAACACGACACCGATGAACAACGTGAAGCTCATGATTGCATTGTAGTCGGATTGCAGGATCGATCCGACGGCGTAGCTGCCGAGGCCGGGCCAATTGAACACCGCCTCCACCACGACGGCGTTGGCGATCAGCGTGCCGAAGATCAGGCCGATCTGAGTGAGCGTGCCGATCAGCGCGGCGCGGAGGATGTATTTCCACACGATACGGCGGCGCGGGATGCCCATCGAGGTCTGATAGAATACGAAGTTGCTCGACATAACGTTCAGCACACCGGCCCGGGTGAAGCGCACAATCGTCGCCATCGCCGGCAGCGCAAGCGTGGTGACCGGCAGCACGAGATAGCGCAATGCCTGGCCCAGCGTTCCCCAGTCGCCACGCAGCAGCGCGTCAATTGTATAAAATCCGGTGATCGGTTCCGGGCCCCAGCCGTCGATCCTTCCCTGCACCGGCGTCACGCCGAGCCACATGGAGAACAGCAATTGCAACAGGATCGCCAGCCAGAAGGCCGCCATCGCGAGACCGCCGATGGTCAGCACGCGGACCAGATGGTCGAGCAGCGAATTGCGCCGCAGCGCCGCGACCACGCCGAGTGGCACGCCGAGCAACACGGCGAATGACGTGGCGTAGATCGCCAGCTCGAATGTCGCCGGCAGGCGCGACCAGAGATCGTCGGCGACCGGCCGCTGGGTGAACAGGCTGGTGCCCATGTCGCCCTGCGCCACATCGCGCACATAGCGGGCGAATTGCTCGGGCAGCGGCAGATCGAGGCCGAACTGATGGCGCAGTTTCTCTACCTGTTCTGGCGGCGCGTTCTCACCCGCCATGGTGCGCGCGGGATCGGATGGAATGATGTGCGAGATTGCGAACACGATCAGAAGCAGGCCGAACAACGTGGGCGGCATCCACGCGATCCGCCGCGCGATCATCGCGAGGAGTCTCATCGCCGACCTGTCGTCAGACCATCGCGGCGCGCGCTTCTTTGATCGCCGCCTCGATCTGATCCCGCAGATCGCTGATGCGGAACGGCTTGCGCACCAGCCGTCCAGGGAGCTCGCTGTCGTGACCATCGGGATTTGCGTAGCCCGAAATGAAAATGATCGGCAGCGACGGGTACGACGCACGCGCCTGGCGTGCCAGAGCCGGCCCACTCATACCGGGCATCACGACATCGGTGAGCAGCAGGTCGATGGTGCTACCGGTACCCAGCAGATCCAGCGCTTCCACGCCGTCGGCGGCCTGGATCACCATGTAGCCAAGTCCGCTCAGCACGTCCGCAGTCGTCCCGCGCACGGCATCGTCGTCGTCAACGATCAGCACGACGGCGTGGCCCGATCGTGTTTCGGCCACGACAGGTTGCGGCGCGGCGGGACGCTCGGCCGGCATCGCCGCGCGCGGCAGGAACACCGCTACCGATGTGCCCTTGCCAGGCGCGCTGTCGATGTGCACGTCACCACCGGATTGACGGGCGGTGCCGAATACCTGCGACAGCCCGAGACCTGAGCCGGAACCGGTCTTCTTGGTGGTGAAGAATGGTTCGAATGCCTTGGCCTGCACCTCCGGTGTCATGCCGGTTCCATTGTCGTGCACGACGACTGTCACGTAGTCGCCCTCGGCTGGCTCACCCGGCCGATGAGAGGGTCCGCGATGGCGGTTGGCCGTCTCGACGGTGACGAGGCCGCCATCCGGCATGGCGTCGCGCGCATTGATCGCGAGATTGAGGATGACCAGTTCAATCTGTGTCGGGTCGACCATCGCCGGCCAAAGTCCCTCGGCCAGACGCATCGTCATCTGCACCCGCCGGCCAAGCGCACTCTGCAGCAGATCCTGCATGCCGACGACGACCGCATTGAGATCGACTGGACGCGGCAATAGCGGTTGCCTCCGCGCGAACGCCAGCAGGTGACCTGTCAGCGTCGCTCCGCGCGCCGCCGCTGCCCGCATCGCCGTCAGCCGTTCATTCATCCGCGGGTCGAGCCCGTCGGTCGATTGGATCAGGTCGATATTGCCGATGAGCACGGTGAGCAGATTGTTGAAGTCGTGCGCCACGCCGCCGGTCAATTGGCCAACCGCTTCGATGCGCTGCGCCTGGCGCAGCGCGGCCTCGGCGCGCTCGCGTTCGGCCATCTGCTCCAGCGCCTCTTCATGCGCGTGTTCAGCGACGTCCTTGGCGACACGAAATTCGCCGACCAGGCCCTCGACCTGGCGCGATCGCCGCGCCAGTAGCAGCAGCAGACCGACGACAAGGGCACATCCGCAGACAGCGGCGATGACGAAACCCCACGCCTGTTTGCGCCAGTCAGCGAGCAGCTTGCCCTGTTCAACCGATACCATCACTGCCAACGGGAATGCCCGCAGTGCACGGATAGCGGTCACCCGGATGCTGCCGTCGATCGGACTTTCCATCAGCAGCGTACCGGCGATGTCGTGCGAGAGCACGTCCTTGAAAGGCGGCGTGTCGGCAAAGCTGGTGCCGATCGCAGCATCGACGTGCGGGAAGCGCGCCAGAACCGTGCCGTCGCGCAGGTGCAGGATGATGGAGCCGTTCTCGCTCAGGTCCACCGCCTGATAGAAGTCCTCGAAATACGCCAGGTTGAGCCATGCGACGGCCATGCCGGTCATCTTGCCGTCCGCACCCGTGATCCCACGCGTGATCAACGCGGTCCATTTGCCGCCGGCGTCACGGAATGGCGGGGTAAACCGCAAACCGGTCTGCGGATTGGCCAGATAGAACGCCAGCGCCGCCTTTCCTTCGGGCGGGAGCGCCTTCCCTGCGGGATGCGCCGAGTAGACCACGTCGCCCGATGCGTTGGTGATTGCGAGATCACTCATCTGCCGGACGCCGTCGGTGCGCCGCGCCAACAGAGCGTCGAACTCGGCAGCCGGCGGCGGCTTGTCCACGCTGAGAGACTGCAATATCTCGATGGCATTGCGCAGGACGAAGTCCACAGTCTCGACGGCGCGGCCGGTCTGTTCGGCGAACACCATGTCGAGGCGCGCCATCTGCCGAGCAGTATCGTCAACGATGGAGGTGCGCAGGGTAATGAGCTGATGAACGGTGGCAATCCCGATCATCAGCAACATGACCAAGGCCACTGCCTGCAAGGCACGACTGACGGAGACGATACCGCCGAAAAGCCGTCCGCTGGTGCCAGATACCTGGCTCTCTGCCATGGCCGTCCTTGTCAATCCAACTGATCAGGCAAGTGACGCTAACCTGTTACATCGCGGGGAGACAGCAAATTCCTTCGCGCGGACTAACGCTGCTCGCCTCCGAAGCCGTGCTGCAGTTCGCCGAGACGCGCCACTGCCGCCGGTGACAGGGGGCCTTTGTTGACCGCGGCAAGCGACTGCTCGAACTGCTCGAATGTGGCCATGCCGACGAGGATGCTGCCCATGGCCTGGTGCGTGATGGCAAAGCGGATTGCCGCCTCGGCAAGGCTGCTGGCGTGGCCTTCCTGCACCAACGGCAGCAGCCGCTGGGCACGCTGCATGTCGGCGTCGTAGGCGTGTGCCGAACCGATCGGTTCGGGCGCCGGGCTGGCGATCGGATGACGCTCCGCGACGCCGCTCAGGGCGCCGCCGGCAAGCACGCGGATCCCGACGACACCGACACCGGCCGCCTGGGTGTGCTCGAACATCCGGCCGTAGTCCTGCGCCGGATAATTTGCCGGCAACGGCTGTCCCGCACTCGGGTTGAGCATGTTGTAGCTGACCTGTGCCGAGAAGAATGCGCGCGAGTTGATCACCTGATGCAGCGCTGCCGTGTCGCCGACGGCGGTGATGCCTGGGAAGCGCAGCTTGCCTTGCTGGCGCAACTTGTCGAACGCCGGTGCTACCTCGTCGAGCACAGCCTTCGCCGAGAGCGCCTCGCCACCGCCGTGGGTGGTGATCGCGTTGTGCAGGTGGAAGATATCCACCTGTTCACGCCCCATGCGCTTCAGGCTGGCTTCCAATGACTCGGCCACGGCTGTGGCGATGCGGCCGAACTCGCTGGAGGGAATACGCACCTTGGTGCCGACGAGAACGTCGGGCTTCAGCTTTGCCAGGATACGGCCAAGGTTCTTCTCGGACTTACCATTGCCGTACATCGCCGCGGTATCGAAGTAGTTCACACCAGCCTCGACCGCGCGCGCGACCGCGCGCTCCTGGTCCGCCGGTGTGCCGCGCACCATGAGACCGCCAACGGCGCCGCAGCCGAAGCCAAGGATCGAAACCTGCAGGCCAGTCCTGCCGAACGCGCGCTTTTCCATCGCAATATTCCCCCTTAGTTCAGTACAAACCAGCCGCGCGCGCTCTCACCTTCACCATTGCCACCAGCAGATCGAGTGTCGGCGTCGGTACACCAGCCATCCGCGCCAGTTCCAGCGGCGCGTCGAAGATCCCATCAATCTCCATCGGGCGGCCGAGTTCCAGATCCTGCAGAATGCTCGGCTTGTGCGCCATACCCTTGCCGTGCTCGATCCGTTTCTCGTGGTTCGCGTTTGGATGCGCGCCGAGCGCATTCGCCACTGCTTCCGCCTCCTGCATCATGCGGCGTGCGGCATCGACACACTGCGGCTCCTGATACAAATCGCGCATGCTCACCTGTGTCAGCACAGCGAGTGGCCCGACACCGAGATTGCCGAGCAGCTTGTTCCAGATCTCGTCGCGGAACTTTGTGCTGACGATGGCCTTCATGCCGCCGGCGTTGATGTGGGCCGCAAGCGACTGCACACGCTGCGACTCACGTCCGTCCGGCTCGCCGAGCACGACGCGCGGATCAGCGTTCTCCACTTCGATCACGCCAGGTGCGATCACCGCGCTCGCCGCGTACACCACGCCGCCGAGCGCGCGCTCCGGCCCGACGACACGCCAAAGTGCGTCATCGGGATCGATCTTTGGCAACCGCCGTCCCTCCAACGCGCCGCCGATGCCATGAAAGTAGAACCAGGGGATGCCATTCATGACGAACGCGACCGGTGTATCCGGCTTCAGCAGCGGGGCAATTCCGGCGGCGACCATGGGGAGCGCCGGCGCCTTCACTGTGACCACCACCGCGTCCTGCGGTCCCAGCACCTTGGCATCATCGCTGGCCTGCACGCGCACGTTGAACTGGCCGTCGCTCGCCTGGACGGTGAGGCCGTCGCGCTGCATTGCCGCAAGATGCGGACCGCGCGCCAAAACCGATACGTCGGCGCCGCCTCGTGCGAGGCGCATCGCCAGATGGCCGCCAATGGCGCCAGCGCCATAGACGCAGATCCGCATACCAGCCTCCACGGTTGTCGGATCAAGTCTGGCGAAGCGGTGGGCGGCGTCAACCGAAGGGCTGCCGCCTTAGATATTGCGTCCAATCCCGTAGCCAGCCTATTCCAGTCCGGCATCGAAGAAACCGACGGGGGCGAAGCTGGTGCTAAGTGGAGGTTACGTCTGGCTGCGGCGGGGCGTCACGGTTGTCGCAATCACCGGGCTGCTGTGCTCCTGCGCGCCAGGCGCGATGACGACACAGCAGCAGCGGATCGGAGCTGACGACGGCACTGATTCCTGCCGTGCGCAGCTTGTCGCGCTGGACTCCACCGGCAATTTCTTTGGCGCGGCGATCCTTCAAGGCGCGGCGATGGGTGCCGGAGCGGGGGCCCTGGCCGGCGGGTTGATTGGCGGTCTCGCCACGGGAAATTGGCGCGGCGCGGCTATCGGCGCCCTCGCCGGTGGGGTGACCGGCGGAGTCATCGGCGGCAGCACGGCCTATTGGAATTCACTGCAGCAGCAGCGGATGGATCAGGCGTCGCTCTACTCGCAGGTCAGCCTCGACCTCGAGCGGGAGAATGCGCAGATCGACAAGACGCAGCTTGCGTTCGACCAGTTGGTGGATTGCCGCTACCGTCAGGCACAGGCGATCAACCATGATTACCTGACGCATCGCATTGATCGGGCAACTGCAGAAGCAGCAATGACCCTGGTGCGCCAGCGTGCCGCCAGGGATGTCGCGCTCGCCAAAATGATCAACCAGCAGATCCAGGATCGCGGCGGCCAATTCGGTGTCGCCGCCGGCAACGTCGATCCGAGTGCCACTGCCGCCATCGCCGCGGCGTCGCAGCCGATGAGCCAGCCCGCCGTGGTGCGGCTGGCCGCGCCAATCAAGCTGCGGCCGGAGCCGACCGCACCAGACATCGCCCAGGTGAAGCCACGCGAGCAGGTCACCGTCAGTAGTGGCCGGAACGGCTACGCCCTGGTGCAAACGGCGAGTGGACATCAGGGCTATGTTTCCGCCAGTGACCTTCAGGCGGCTGGCGGCAGCCGGTCGATCAGCGTGCCGACCGCGTCGCCGGTGTCCACATCGAGCGATGTTCGCACTCTGGCCGGCAGCAATGCGGCGCGGCGCGACGATTTCGCCCAAAGCGTCGCTGTCACGGAAAAGGCCCAGGCGAGCGGCTTCGAGCTGGGCAGCACTTGATCCGTGTCCTGCTCTGCCTGCTGCTGGCGCTGACCGCCAGCGCGGCAGCGCAGACACCGCCCCAGGATCCGTTCCTCCGCATCGAGGCCGGCGGCCATATCGGTGCAGTACCGCACGTCGCCGTGGATGCGTCCGGCCGGCTACTTGCGACCGGCAGCTACGACAAGACGATACGGCTGTGGTCACTGCCGGACGGCAAGCCACACGGCGTGTTGCGTCCGCCGATCGGCCCCGAGCAGGAAGGCGAGATCTATGCCATCGCCATGACGCCGGATGGCCGGCGGGTGTTCGCCGCCGGTGCGACCGGCGGTTCGTGGGACGGCACGTTCAGTATCTATCTGTTCGACACGCGCCGCACGGCATTGATCGGCCGGCTGCCGGGCCTGCCTGCGCCGATTAACTCCCTCGCGGTGTCGCCGGATGGCAGCCGTTTCGCCGCCGGGCTGGCGCGTGGCGGCATCCGGGTCTGGAATGCCAGCAACGGTAAGGCTTTGTATGAAGACCAGGCCTATGCGGGGCCCGCACGAAATCTCGCGTTCGACCGCGAAAACCGGCTGTTCACTGCGGCCGCCGACGGCAAATTACGTGGCTATGATGCAGACGGCCGCAAACTGGCCGAGAGACAGCCGGCGGCAGGACAGCGGCCATGGGGACTGGCTGTCTCGCCCGACGGTAGCCTGGTCGCGGTCGCCTACGAGAACGCCGACAAGCAAGGCCGCTTGCGCGTCGATGTGCTGGCCAGCCAGTCCCTGCTTCCAGTGTTCGCGCCAGACACCAGCGGACTGAAGGGCGAGGGCCTGCTCGCGGTGACCTGGGCTGCCAATGACCACGGTGGCGTTGCACTGTTCGCAGGCGGCTACGCGCGCGCCGACGGCACCAATGTGATCCGACGTTGGGACGATTTCGGCTTCGGCGCTTCGGCCGACCTTCCCGCGGCGCGCGATACCATTCTCGACATCCGGGCTGTGGCAGGAGGCGGCGCGGTCTATTCGGCGGAGGATCCGGGCTGGGGGCGCATCGCACCCGACGGCAGCATGGCGGCGCGCCCCAGCCCGCCAATGGCCGATCTGCGCCCTGCTCGCGAGCAGCGTCTGGCGATCTCCGGCGATGGCATGACTGTTGAGTTCACAACCGCCCGGGGACTGTTGCGTTTCGATGCGACGGGCGGACACTTTGCGTCCGCCGCGTCGCCGGACGCATCGCTTGCCGTCGCACGGATATCCGCGCCGGGTCTCACGCCCGGCAATTGGAAGGATACCTCTTCGCCGCGGCTCAACGGCGTGCCTTTGCCGCTGGATCGCAACGAGTTCTCCCGCAGCATCGCGATCCTGCCGGACAACTCTGCCGTGCTGCTGGGCACTGATACGCACTTACGGCTTTATTCGACGCGCGACGCACATGAGATCGCTGCCGTCGCGGTGCCTGCCGCAGCATGGGCCGTCACGATCAATGCTTCCGGAACCGTCGCGGTCGCCGCGCTGCTCGATGGTACTCTGCGCTGGTACGGGCTTTCGCATGACGCATTGCTCGATCCACGCGTCGCGCTGTTCGCGCATGCCGATGGGTCGCGCTGGGTACTCTTTACGCCGGAGGGCCTGTTCGACCACGCCGATCGAGGCGGCAAGGATCTCGTTGGCGTGCATCTGAACCGCGGCCGCGACCAGCAGCCCGACTGGACCAGCTTTTCGCAGGCCTACCGCGCGCTCTACGCACCCACCGAGGTGCGTGCCCGCATGGCAGGCAATGCCGCACCGGCGAAGACGCGCCTGGCCGAACTTGGCGACCTGCGCGCCCGCCTCGCACACCAGCCCGCAGTGGAGATCGCGCAACTGTGCGTGCTGCTGAAGGATGGCAGCTGCACACCGCTTGACGCGCACGCCACATCATTGCCGCGCTTGCCGACCGACGCCAATAAGCTGCGCATCCAGGCACAGCTCACCGACCGAGGCCTTGGCATCGGCGACATCGATGCATTCGTGAATGACCGCAACGCCGGACGCTTCCCGGGCAACGCCAACGCCACGATCGATGTGCCACTCGATCCTGGTGATAACTCCGTGCAGCTTCGCGTGTACGACAAATCGGACACGGTATTCGCCGAAACCGCGCCACTGGAACTCGTCACGGCGGACAGCGGCAACGGCGAGCATGGCAGGCTGTTCGTATATGCCATCGGCATCGACCACTACGCCGCACCTAGTTTGACGCTGAACTACGCGGTCGCCGACGCCACCACATTTGTGCAGACAATCAAGCGTTCGGCGGCACATCTGTTCTCATCGATCGACGTAACGCTGCTGACCGACCAGAAGGCGTCTCGCGCCGACATCCTTGACGTCTTCGATCGTCTCGCGGGGCAGATCCGGCCGAATGACACGTTTCTGTTCTATGTTGCCAGTCACGGCGTGCGCAGCGAAGACGATGGCCGGTTCCTACTGATCCCGCACGATGTGGCGGACATCTCGTCGTGGCAGGCCATCGGCCGCGCAGCGATCGATGAACCGACGCTGATCGCTGCATTGTCGCGCATCCGAGCGCGCGACGCACTGCTGTTCCTGGATACGTGCTATTCGGGCGCCGTCACCGCGGACGCGCTGGCGAATGTCGGACACGAGACCGGGCGCTATCTGTTGGCCGCTTCGTCCTCGTTGCAGGAGGCGCTGGACAGTTACGACAATCGTAACGGCGTTTTCGTCTATGCCGTGCGCGAAGGCCTGGACGGGCGTGCACCGCACGGCAGCGACGACATCATCAGCGCGTTGGCATTAGGCGAGTACGTGTCCGGCCGCGTCGGCCAGTTGGCGCGGCAGAAAGGACATGAGCAGGACGCGGTGTTCAAGACCGCACAGCAAGAGCTGCATTCATTTCCGATCGGCGAGGTGATGGGCACGGGGCCATGACGATGACCGCCGGATGCGCAACTCCTATTTGACGACGATTTCGCCCACCATCCCGTCCCAGTCGTGATCGGCGCAGATCAGCCGGAACATGCCGGGATTGCGCAGTTCCAAATACACATCAGCCGACTGGCCGGGCTGTACCACGATCTCCTTGCCACCGTTCACCAACTGGCCGGAGTCACGCAATTCTGCATCGGCAAAGAATTCGGGCGCGGTGAACTCGTGCAGATCCTTACCACGGTTCTCCAAATGCAATCGATACGGCACACCATGCTGGAACGTCAGATGATCCGGCTGGAATACGTCGTCTACCATCACCACGGTCATCGGCGCGGCTTTCGACCAATCGACGGCTTGCGCCGCAACCAGCCATAGCAGGAACAGCATCAGCCGCTTACCAAGGGCAATCCGACCTGGCGGCGAATGTCATTGATGATCTGCAGCACACGCTGCCGATACGGCAGATATTGCACACCGAATTCCTGCACGAGACGCGTATTGTCGATCAGGTAGTTGCCGGACGAGGCCTTGCCGCCGGTCTCATGCTGGAAGCTGATCTGCGCGTCCGGCAAGAACTCGCGCACCAGATCCGCGACCTCGCCCAGGCTGATCGCGATCCCGCCTGAGTTATACACCGCGTGCTTCGGCTTGTCGGTAAGCAGCACGCGGGTGAACACCTCGGCGATATCATCGACGTGGATAAGGCAGCGCATCGCGTCCCTGTGCGGGAACGATATCGGCTTACCCTGCGCCGGCTGGGTGATGATGTTCACATGATCGACCGACCCGCGAACCTTGTCCGGCCCTGTCACGTTGGCCGGCCGCACGGCGGTTATCGTCATGCCGTATTTCTCGTTGTAGTCCTGCGCCTGGAACTCGTTGAAGATCTTGTGCATGGCGTACTGCACTTCGCCGTGGCGGAAGTCGTCCTCGGTGATCATCCGCTCGCCGTAGTGCTTCTGCATGCCGTTCACCGCCAGCGAACTGGCGAACACGACACGCTGCACACCGGCCAGCCGCGCCGCCTCGAAACAGTTGTCCATGCCGATGATATTCAGCTTGGTGGCGACATGCGGCGGATGCTCGCTGCCCAGGAAATACGACAGATTGATGATGCGGCCCGGCTTCGCGCTCGCCGTGGCGCCCATCACATCGTCAAACTGTGTGACGTCGCCGCGCAACACACGCACCTGCTTGCCCAAATCCTCGAAAGACGCCGCCCCCGGATTGATGTCCATGCAGACGATTTCCTCGCCACGCGCAGCGAGCAAGCGAATCACGCGTGTGCCGATGAAGCCGGTACCACCGATGACGAAAACCGACATGGCCGTTCCCTCCCGAGGATCGTGCGCCAGACTGTAGCGCCCATTGGTCTCCGCTGCGCAAGATTGGCCGATGCCTCGCCGTGGCCCTCACGCGCCTGCCGTGTTAAATCATCAAGCTATGCGACCACACACCGAAGCCAAGGTAGCCCGGCTGGCAGAGTCAGAGCCGGTTTCGTTCGGCCCTCTGGCCGATTATCGCCGGCTGACCGGCGATGACGGCCTGCCGATATTCACCGGCGTGCAGACCTGCAAGCCGGGATATCAAACGCCGCTGCACTGGCATCCCTACGTGGAGTGCCTGTTCGTCATCGAGGGCACGATGGAGGCTTGGCTGGAAGGCCAGGAAGAGCGGCCATCGCGCCTGGAACCGGGCGACATGATCGCCCTGCCCGCCTGCGTGCCACACGTCTTCCGTAACGGGGGTGAGGGTACGTTGCGGCTGCTTGGTATCCACGGTTCGCCGACACGCATCGTGCACCGGATCGAATAGACGCCTCGCGCAGTGAGTTAGCGCTTCCGATTGATGAACGCGCCGAGCATGCGCCGCGGCTCGTCGCTCGCCCACGCATCGACGAACGTATCCACACCATGCTGGATCGCCGCTTCCAGTGCCAGCGCCTCCCAGTCCCGGATCAGCGATTTCTGCAAGCGGACCGCCTGTGGACCGGACGCCAGTATTGCTTCGACCAAGCGCTCCACCGCGGCATCAAGTTGATCCGGCGACGTGATCTCCTCCAGCAGGCCCCAGGACAGCGCGGTCGCCGCATCGATGATTGCGCCGGTCAGCAGCAGACGGCGCGTGCGGCCCCAGCCAATGAGACCCGGCAGCAACGCCGCCTCGACCACCGACGGCAGTCCGACGCGAACCTCCGGCATGCCGAAATGCGACGTGTCGGCGGCAACGCGCATATCGCAGGCGGCGGCGACTTCCAGTCCGGCGCCCAGGGTCCAGCCTTCGATCCGTGCGATGACGGGAACCCGCAGCGTGCGCCAGGCATCGCAGCAGCGATGCACCAGGGTGATGAAGGCGCGCGCCGAACCGGCACCCAGTCCAGCCATCTCCGCGATATCGGCACCGCCAATGAACGCGCGGCTGCCGGCGCCGCGCAGCACGACGGCGCGCAGGTCGCGGTCGGCTGACAGGCGGTCCACCGCGGCAAGCAGATCGGTCATCACCGGCGTGTTCAGCGTGTTGAGCTTTGCCGGATTGTCTATCGTCACCACGGCAACACCGCGCACATCGCGTTGCAGGTCGATCCAGTTCCGATCCGCCATCACCGCCTCGCCAATTTGCTCCCTTCAGGAGGCCATCCCATAATGCGACACGCATCGCAACGAGGGGGAGCATGGCCATCGCGCCGCTACAGCCGCACAGGTCGTGGTACCGGCATTTCTGGTATGCTGAGCGGTCACCCCGCGATACGCTGACCGATCGCACCCTGTTGTTCGCGGTTGTCGCACTGGGGCTGGTGGCCGGCGGAATGGTCCTGGTGCACCACTACGCCGAACCGCCCGCGACATCGCTGCCGACGGCACACTAGACGGAGACAACGATGCGGTTCGCGATCATGGGTGCCGGGGGGCTTGGCGGCTATTTCGGCGCACGGCTAGCCGCAGCGGGACAGGATGTCGCATTCATCGCGCGCGCCGCGCATCTGGCCGCGATCCGCACCGAAGGCCTGCGCGTCCAGAGCGCGCGTGGCGACCTGCATCTACGCGACGTCTCTGCCACCGACGATCCGGCCAGTCTGGCGCCGGCGGATGTCGTCATCATCGGCGTGAAGCTGTGGGACACCGAGGCGGCGGCCGAAGCGGTGAAACCGCTGGTGCGGCCAGGGACCGCTGTCGTCTCGTTCCAGAACGGTGTGAACAAGGACGAGGTACTCACGCGCATCCTGGGCCGCGAGGCGGTTATCGGGGGTGTCGGCCAGATCGGTGTTGTGATCGGCAGCCCTGGCGTGATCCGCCATACCGGCACGATGGCGAAGCTCACCTTCGGTGAACTGAATAATCGGCGGACGCCACGGGTCGAGGCCTTTCTCGCCGCATGCGTCGCCGCGGGGATCGACGCCGAGATCCCTGCGGACATCAATCTCGCCATCTGGGAGAAATTCGCCTTCCTGGTGCCAATGGCCGCCTGTACCGCGAGCATGCGCTCGACCCTTGGCCCGATACGCGCCAATCCGGATGCCATGGCCTTCTTTTTCGACGTGATGCGGGAGGTTGTGGCGGTCGGGAATGCACTCGGAATCGGTTTCGCTGACGACTTCGTCGAACGGCGAAAGCAGATGGTGGCGGCCCTGCCGGCCGAGATGACAGCATCCATGCAGGGCGATCTGGCGCGCGGGAACCGGCTGGAACTGCCGTGGCTGAGTAGCGCTGTCGTCGCGTTGGGCCACCAAACCGGCGTCCCGACGCCGCTGAACCGGGCGGTTGCCGCTGTCCTGGCGCTGTACGTGAACGGCGGTGTTCAGCCGGCCAGCTAGCAGATCGTTTCCAGGAGGCCCCGAACATCACGGGCGCCCAACGAATCCGACCACTGCGCGCAACGGCATCTCAATGGGACAGCTGCTGCCTTTTATTGCACCTGCGCTCGGTTTCCGGTGTCCAACAGGCCTGTTGGCGACCTCGAGAGGCAACAACCGCAATCACGATCACGCAATCGCAAACCGTGCGAATTTCATTCAGCGCCCAAGCTGTAACGTACCCGAACCAGTTCCGTCGCGATTCCGTAAGTATAATCGACGTCGGCGCCGGTCCGCGCTGCCCGCCACTTAAACAATATCTTCAACTATTTAGGCTATCAAACGGGGCGAACAATTCGGAACACGGGCGGCTCGATCAAACATTCGTCTGAATCCAAATTTAAATTCTTGCGTTCACGGCGGCGTGAACTACAGATCACGGGTACGTGAGGTGGTTCACTCCAAATCAAGCAGGAGTTTCCGATGAGCATGCCGCTGACTACGCCGAACGCTCCAACTGGACTCGCATTCGAGATTGCCGACCTAATGCTGCTGCAGGGTTGGGCCGAATATCATGATGTTCAGATGGTGGTTGAACTCGACCACTGTGTAGAGGGCGAGGAGTACGAGGAGGTGGTGGCCTTCTACTCCAAGGACAGCCAGCTGCGGCGCTGGATCCTGTGGCGCGGGACATCGGCGATTGTGGTGCAGCCGCTGATCGGGCGGAGCTGCCGCTTTGGCACTGTGGCTGACGCGCTGGAAACCCTGATCCCCGCACGTTCCTGATGCTCGGCGGCGAGCGCCGTCAACTCCTGTACGACCCGTTGATATCGATGTAGCCGTGCGTCAGGTCACAGGTCCATACCGTGGCCTTGCCGCGGCCGATTCCCAGATCGATGGCGATTTCGACCTCGCGACCTTTCATATGTTGAACCACCGGCCCCTCATCATAGCCTGGAACTACGCCGCCACTTCGCGCCATCCACACGCCGCCGACGCCCACGGATAGCTTGTCGCGGTCGGCCGGCTCGCCGGCCTTACCCACCGCCATGACGATCCGGCCCCAGTTGGCGTCCTCGCCGGCGATCGCAGTCTTCACCAGTGGTGAATTCGCCACTGCCAGCCCAACGCGCCGGGCGGACCGCGCATTGCTTGCGCCGGTAACGTCAATGCGCACCAGTTTCTGGGCACCCTCTCCGTCCCGCGTCACCTGAAGCGCGAGGTCCAGCAGGACCGCCTCCAACGCCTTGGCAAAATCCCCCAGGACGCGGCCGCCTTCCGCCGGCACGCGAGGATGCTTCGCCTGGCCCGTGGCGAACAGCAATACCGTGTCGGATGTCGAGGTATCTGAATTGACCGTGGTGCAGTTGAAGCTGGCATCGACGCTCTTCTTCAGCAGCGATTGCATAACGCCGGCCGGCAGCTTGGCGTCAGTGCAGACAAAGCAAAGCATTGTGGCCATGTCAGGAGCGATCATGCCACTGCCCTTGGCGATCCCGGTGATGCGTACCTCGGTTCCGCCGATCGTTGCGGTGCGTGTCGCTGCCTTGGGAAACGTGTCGGTTGTCATGATGCCGCGCGCGGCAGCCTCCCAGCCGTCCTCGCTCAGGTTCTTGTGCAGACCTGGCAACGCGGCGGTCAGCTTGCCATGTGGCAGTACTTCGCCGATGACGCCGGTTGAGGCAATGAATACTTGCTTCGCCGGGCAACCGACCAGCTTGGATGCCGCCGCGGCTGTCGCCGAACACGCGTCGCGTCCGGCCTTGCCGGTAAAGACGTTGGCGTTCCCCGCGTTCACCACGACGGCGCGCGCCTTGCCACCAGCGAGCGAGGCGCGGCACCAATCGACTGGTGCGCCAGGGCATTTACTCGAGGTGAACACACCAGCCACCGTTGTGCCCGCGGCGAGTTCCATCATCACGAGGTCAGTGCGCCCCTGGTAACGGATCCCGGCGGCGACCGCGCCCAGACGGACGCCGGCCAGCGGCGGCAATTCCGTCAGCGAGACGGCAAGCGGAGACACTGCGAGAGCCATGGACGTTTCCTCAGACTTGTTCGGTTATGGTTTGGCCGGTGCGCTCGGCGGTTCCGCGCTATCGGTGGCGCGCGCAGGAGAACCATCGAGGTTGAACTTTTCGACCGAAATGCCGGCGCGAGCCTGCGTCACCGCCTTCTTCACACCTTCCTGGATCATCTTCTGGCGCAGTTCCTCGCGCGCCTGGTCGAATGTCGGCGGCTCCGCTTTGCGCCGCTCCACCAGCTGGATGACATGCCAGCCGAACTGCGTATGCACCGGCGTCGGCGAAACCTGCCCCGGCTGCAAGCCGAAGGCAGCGTTGGCAAATTCCGGAACCATCTCGTCCTTCTTGAAGAAGCCAAGATCGCCGCCCTGCTGCGCGCCGTTAGGGTCCTTGCTGAATTGCTTGGCAAGTGCCGCGAAGTCAGCGCCACCCTTCAGGTCGGCGATGATCTTCTTTGCGTCCGCCTCGGAATCCACCAGGATGTGCTTGGCGTGAACTTCCTCCTCACCGGGCTTGCCGGCGATCTCCTGATCGTACCGCGCCTTCAGGGCCGCGTCGGTGATCGACGGACCGACCTCCTTTGACAGCATGGCATTCTGCAGCGCGCGATTCTCGGCCGCGGCGACCTGCCGTTGAACCTCGGGATCCTTGTCGAGCCCGGTCTTGTGCGCCTCGGCGACCAGCGCACGTCCATCGATCAACTGGTCGAGAATCATCGGATACAGCGTCTGCTGCGGGACGCCACGGAGGTTTTCCGGCAGCGCCTGCGCCGCGTCCTTCACATCGCTCAGATGGATCGGCTGGCCGTTGACCTTGGCGACAACTGGATCCGGTGCGGTTGTGGACTGCGCCAGCGCGGCGGCGCCGGCGAGCAGCGTCACAGCAAGCACTGGCGCAGTGATAATGAACGCGCGCGGCATCAAAACTCCTGTGGAAACCGGGGCCGGATCATGGCGGATGAGGTTCGGCCTCACAAGAACACCAGACCGATTTACCTGCCGCCGTATCGGACCAGGCCCACCGGGTAACAACCTGAGCAACTTAGCGCTTTCGCCGCGGCTTCTGCGGGTTAGCCCCCTCCGAAGCCGCGATGTCGTTGACCCAGGCCACCCCGGGTCCTATCTGAACCTAGCCCCGGGTCCGGCCCGAGGTTCCCGCCCGGGTCAGCCGAGAAGGTCTCATGTTCGCTGCCATTGCACGCGCCGTTTTCGGCACCGCCAACGATCGCTCCCTCAAGGGTTACCAGCGCCGCGTTCCGCAGATCAATACGCTGGAGCCGGCGATGGAAGCGCTGTCGGACGAGGCGCTGCGGATGAAGACCGCCGAATTCCGCGAACGCCTGGCCGGCGGCGCCACTCTGGACGACCTGTTGCCCGAGGCCTTCGCGGTGGTGCGGGAGGCAGCCAAGCGCACGCTCGGCCAGCGGCACTTCGACGTGCAGCTGGTGGGCGGCATGGTGCTGCACGACGGCAAGATCGCCGAAATGAAGACCGGCGAGGGCAAGACACTGGTCGCCACCCTGCCCGTCTACCTCAACGCTCTGGCCGGCAAGGGCGTGCACATCGTCACCGTGAACGACTATCTGGCCAGCCGCGACGCGGACTGGATGGGACAGATCTATCGCTTCCTCGGCATGGAAGTCGGGGTCATCGTCCATGGGCAGGACGATGAGAGGAAGCGTGCGCAGTACGCCGCCGACATCACCTATGGCACCAACAACGAGTTCGGCTTCGACTACCTGCGCGACAACATGAAGTATCGGCTGGAAGAGATGGTCCAGCGCGACTTCTTTTTCGGCATCGTCGATGAGGTGGACAGCATCCTGATCGACGAGGCGCGCACGCCGCTGATCATTTCGGGGCCTGCCGAGGACAGCTCCGATCTGTATCGCCGGGTGGACGAGGTGGTGAAGGAGCTGGTCAAGGATCCCGACACCTACGAGAAGGACGAGAAGATGCGCACCGTCGCGCTGACCGAGCCTGGCTCGGAGCGCGTCGAGGACATCCTGCGCGCGGCCGGTGTGCTCACTGAGGGCAATCTGTACGACATCTTCAACGTCTCGGTGGTGCACCACGTGCAGCAGTCGCTGCGCGCCCATACACTGTTCGCGCGGGACGTCGATTACATCGTGCGGCAGGGCAAGGTGGTGATCATCGACGAGTTCACCGGCCGCATGATGGACGGGCGACGGTATTCCGACGGCCTGCATCAGGCGCTGGAGGCCAAGGAGCACCAGGAGGTGCAGGCCGAGAACCAGACGCTCGCCTCGATCACCTTCCAGAACTACTTCCGGCTGTATCCGAAACTCGGCGGCATGACCGGCACGGCGATGACCGAAGCTGACGAATTGGCAGAAATCTATAAGCTGGACGTGGTGGAAGTGCCCACCAACGTGACCTGCGTCCGCAACGACGAGGATGACGAGGTTTATCGCAGCGCGGCCGAGAAATACGAGGCGGTAGCCGCGCTGATCGAGGAAGCGCGCAAGGCCGGCCAGCCGGTGCTTGTCGGCACGACGTCGATCGAGAAGAGCGAGACGATCCACGAGATCCTGAACAAGAAGCGTATCCCGCACGCGGTGCTGAATGCGCGCTTCCACGAGCAGGAAGCTGAAATCGTCGCCCAGGCCGGCGCACCGGGTGCGATCACCATTGCGACCAACATGGCCGGCCGCGGCACCGACATCAAGCTAGGTGGCAACCTCGAGATGCGGCTGAAGAAGGAGCTCGAGGGGATTGAGGATCCCGCATTGCATGCCGCGAAAGTGGCGGAAATCCATGAGGAGATCGCCGCGGCGCATGAGCAGGTGAAGGCCGCCGGCGGCCTGTTCGTCATCGGCACCGAGCGGCATGAGAGCCGGCGCATCGACAATCAGTTGCGCGGCCGCTCCGGGCGGCAGGGCGACCCTGGCCGGTCGCGATTCTTCCTGTCGTTGGAAGACGACTTGATGCGGATCTTCGGCTCCGACCGGATGGGTGGGATGCTGCAGCGGCTCGGTCTGAAGGAAGGCGAAGCCATCGTCCATCCCTGGATCAACAAGGCGCTGGAGAAGGCGCAAAAGAAGGTCGAGGCGCGCAACTTCGATACGCGTAAGAACGTGTTGAAGTACGACGACGTGATGAATGCGCAGCGCAAGGAAGTGTACGCACAGCGCAAGGAGTTCATGAAGGCGACCGACGTTTCCGAGACAGTTGCCGACATGCGAGCCGAGGTGATCGAGGCGATGGTCGCGCGGCGCGTGCCCGAAAAGGCATTTGCCGAGCAGTGGCAGTTGAAGGAGCTCAAGGACGACGTCCAACGCGTGTTGAATGCCGATCTGCCGGTTGAGGACTGGGGGCGCGAGGAAGGCATCGACGAGGGCCATCTGCGCGAGCGGATCGATCAGGCGGGCGACGCGCTGATGGCGGCGAAGGCGGCCAACATGGGCCCGGAACTGATGCGCTTCATCGAGAAGTCGCTGCTGATCCAGGTGATGGATGCGGTGTGGAAGGAGCACCTCTACGCACTCGACCATCTGCGCCAGGGCATCGGCCTGCGCGCTTACGGCCAGCGCGATCCGCTGAACGAGTACAAGAGCGAGGCGTTCGCGCTGTTCAATGCGATGCTGGATGAGATGAAGGAGCGCGTGACGATGATGCTGGCGCGGGTCGAGCTGGCGCCCGAACCGGTGCGTCCGCCGCCGTTGCCCCAGACGATGGAGCTGCATCCGCAGCCAACGCCGGTCTATGCCGGTGAGCCCGAGATGGCGCTGGAAGGTGCCGCTCCCGCACCGATGGCTGTTGCCACCCAGCCGATGCGCGCCGAGGCGGTGGATCCGAACGATCCGGCAACGTGGCGCAACACATCGCGCAACGCGCCGTGCCCATGTGGGTCAGGCAAGAAGTATAAGCACTGCCACGGGCGGCTGAACTAACTCGCGATCTTAGGCTGAGGTCGCCGGCATCGCGGCAAAGCGCCGGAGCATCCTGCCGGTATCCGCGTGAACGCCGGTGAACAGATGGAATGCCTCGGCGGCCTGGAAAACCGCCATGCCGCCGCCATCGAGCGTGCGGCAGCCCAGCGTGCGCGCAGTGCGCAGCAGTTCGGTTTCCAATGGGAAATAGATCACCTCCGCGACCCACATTTCGGCGCGCAGCAAGTTGGCCGGTAACGGCATGCCTACATGGCCGACCATGCCGATGGGCGTGCAGTTGATGAGACCGTCTGCGGTCTCGAGGGCGGCTGCGAGATCGGTGGCAGCACTCGCACGGCCGCCAAAGCCAGCGGCCAGGCTGCGCGCGCGATCCGCATTGACGTCGAGGATCGAGAGATGCTGCACGCCCAACGTCATCATCGCATACGCAACTGCCGCACCGGCGCCGCCGGCTCCCAACTGCACCACGCGGCGCAACGGCGCATCAGCCAAGCCACGCCGGAAATTCTCGGCGAAGCCCCACCAATCGGTGTTGTGTCCGATGCGTTTACCATCGCGCAGCTGCACTGTGTTAACCGCGCCAATCGCCTGAGCATCTGCTGACAATTCGCTGAGCAGCGGAATAACCGCCTGCTTGCATGGGTGCGTGATATTGATACCGGAGAATCCCATGCGTTCAGCTGCCGTGAGCAGATCGGGCAGTGCGTCGATGCCAAGAGCCAGCTGCTCCAGGTCGATCAACTTATAGATGCAGCGGAAGCCGTGCTCGGCGGCTTCACCTTGATGCATCGCGGGCGCACGCGATGCCTGGATGCCCCCGCCAATGAGGCCAAGGAGAAGGGCTGGTTGATGGCTTGTTTGCATGATTAGTATTAACCAAACAGTGCAACTCGCAGCAAGCCAGCACTGAAGAACGCAAAGGGAGCAGATGCAAAAATCCATTGCCACCGTCTCACTGAGCGGCACCTTGCCGGAGAAGCTCGAGGCTGCTGCGGCCGTCGGCTTCGATGGCGTGGAGATCTTCGAGAACGATCTGCTCACCTTCGATGGCTCGCCGGAAGAGGTGCGGACCATTGCCGGCAATCTCGGGCTTGCCATCACCCTCTTCCAGCCATTCCGCGATTTCGAGGCAATGCCGGAGCCGCGGCGGGCACAAAACCTAGATCGTGCTGAACGCAAGTTCGACGTCATGCAGGCGCTGGGTACGGATCTTGTGCTGGTGTGCAGTAATACGCATGCGGCGACGGCAAACGATGATAGCCGCGCGGCGGCAGATCTTGCGGCGATGGCGGAACGCGCGGAGCGGCGTGGACTGCGCGTCGGGTACGAAGCGCTGGCCTGGGGGCGGCATGTCAACCGATGGCGACACGCGTGGAACATTGTGCAGGCGGCGAGTCAACCGGCGCTTGGGCTGATCATTGACAGTTTCCATACTCTGGCGGTGGAGGACGAATTCGCGGGCATTGCCGACGTGCCAAGCGAGAAACTGTTTTTCGTGCAACTCGCGGACGCTCCCCGGCTGGCAATGGATTCGCTGTCGTGGAGCCGGCATTTCCGAAACTTTCCGGGCCAGGGCCAATTGCCGGTTGCGGAGTTTCTGCGGGCGGCATTGGCTGCCGGCTATCAAGGCCCGCTTTCGCTGGAAGTGTTCAACGACGAATTCCGCGCCGCTCCGGCAAGGTTGATGGCGCGCGACGGCCTGCGTTCGCTGCTTTGGCTGGAAGCGGAGGCTGGCGCGGCCAGCCTGCCGCCTCCGCCGGTATTCGACGGCATCGAATTCATCGAATTCGCAGTCGACGATGATGCGGCACGACGGCTTGGCGAGCAGTTGCGTTCGCTGGGATTGCGGCATGCCGGGCATCATCGGTCCAAGGCGGTCGAGCTGTTTCGCCATGGCCGCGTGAATTTCGTTTTGAACAGCGAGCTGGACAGCGCGGCATCCGAGCACTTCCAATTGCATGGACCATCGGTGTGCGCGATGGCGCTGCGGGTGGACGATGCGGCGCGGGCAGTGCAGCGCGCGAACGCACTGCTGTGTCCCGAGTGGCAGGAGCGCATCGGTGAAGGCGAGCGCACGATCCCGGCACTGCGCGCCCCGGACGGAACGTTGCTTTACCTGGTCCAGCCGGACCCATCGGGCCGCAGCATCTACGAGGATGATTTCCGGTTGTTCGCCGACCAGACAGACGACGACATGATGCTGACGAACATCGACCATGTGGCGCAGGCATTGCCCGTGGGCAGGCTGGATAATTCCGTGCTGTTCTGGCGCACGCTGTTTGGCTTTGTGCCGGAGCAGCTTTGGGAGATCGCCGATCCGTATGGGCTGGTGCGCAGCCAAACAATGACCAGCATGGACCACACGGTTCGGTTGCCGCTCAATGTATCGGAAAGCCGGCAGACAGGAACCGGGCGTTTCCTGACCACCTACGCGGGTGCAGGCGCGCAGCACGTCGCCTTGGCGAGCGATGATATCGTGGCCACGCTGCGACGGCTGGAGGCGCGTGGCTCACATAGCTTGCCAATACCAGCCAACTATTATGAAGATGTGGCCGCGAAGTGGGACCTGGATGAGGATCGCCTCGAAACGCTTCGTTCTCTCAAACTGCTGTACGATCGCGACGATACCGGAGAATTCCTGCACGCCTATACGGCAGCCTTCGATGACAGGTTCTTCTTCGAAATCGTGCAGCGCATCGGTGACTATCAACAATACGGCGCTGCGAACGCCACGGTGCGCATGGCGGCGCAGGCGCAGCAGCACGTTTCGTCCCGGCTGACAGGGTTGCTTGACTAGCGTGGCCAGGGTAATCGGGCGACTCGGCCGCGTCGTTCGCCGTGGCACGCAACGGGAGGAAACATGTCGTCTAGGAGCACTGGCTTTACTGTGTCCCGCCGGGGGGCGTTACTTGGCGCAGCTGCGGTGGCTGCATCCCCGCTCGCCCGGCCGTACATCGCGCGGGCTGCGGACACCATCAAAATCGGCCTGCTGCTGGCCAAGACCGGAGACATTGCCGCGCAGACCGAATATCTCGCGAACGGCACGTATCTCGCGCTCGAGGAGCGCGGCAACAAGATCATGGGACAGCCGGCCGAACTGGTCTGGCTAGACGAGCCTTCGCCGCAGGGTTCGCAGCAGAACATGCAGCGCCTGGTGCAGGAGAACAAAGTCGCCGCGATCCTTGGCGGATCGCTAAGTTCCAACGCGCTGGCGGAGCAGGCGACCGCGGCGCAACTGAAGATCCCGTTTATCTGCAACAATGCGGCCGCCACCGACATCAGCGGCAAGAACTGCAACCGCTACACGTTCCGGCTGAACACACCCGTGGCAGTGCAGGCGACAATGTTCGCGCCATTCATCATGGGTTACGGCAAGAAGTGGTACTTCCTCACCGCCAATTACGCATTCGGCCAAGACATCGCCAAGTCGTTCAAAGAGATCCTGGCGAAGGCCGGCGGCACGATCGCGGGAGATGATGTCGTACCGCTGAACACGCCGGACTACAGCTCCTTCATCCTGAAGATCCGGCAGGCGAAGCCTGACATGATCCTGGGCGGCGTACCGGCGGGCGATTTGTCAACATTCCTCAAGCAGTGGAACGAGATGGGCATGAAGGGTTCCATCCCGATCTGCGAGATCGCCATTGGCGATACCGACATCTGGGCGGTCGGACCGGACGCTGCCTCTGGGCTGTTTACGTCGCTCTGGTGGTACGACAATGCGGACAATCCGCCCGACGAAAAGCAGATGGCGGCGGATTACTTGAAGAAGCACGGCAAGCCCGCGGCAGACAAGGCGTGGATGGGCTGGCTCGCCGCCAAGTCGCTGTTCGAGGCGATGGACGCGGCAAAGTCCACCGACGCGGATGCAATCATCAGCAGCCTGGAAAACTGGAAGGGCGGCACCGCGAACAACCCGTACTACTGGCGCAAGGGCGACCATCAGTTGCTGCTGAAGAATCTCGTGGTGCAGGTGAAGCCGAAGATCACCGACAAGTGGGACTACTTCGACGTCAAGGGTGTGGTGCCGCAGAACGCCGCGGACCTGGACAAGGTATTCGGCGATCCGGTGGCAAACGGCTGCCACATGACCACCTGACCTGATCCGGTCGTGCTCGACGTCATTCTATCGCAAGTGGCCACCGGGCTGGTGCTCGGTGGCCTCTACGTGCTGATTGCCATCGGCCTGTCGATCATCTTCGGCCTGCTGGGCATCGTGAACTTCGCGCACGGCAACTTCTTCGCGCTGGGCGCATATTTCGCGCTAACCCTGTATCAGTATTTCGGTTGGCCCGCCGTGCTGCTGGCACCAATATTGGTCGGTCTTGTCGGCATGCTGGTGGAGAAGACGCTGATCCGCCAGTTGTATGACAAAGAACCGCTGATCAGCCTGATCATTACCTTCGCATTGGCGCTGATGATCGAGGCGCTGCTGCGGCTGATCTATGGCGGCATCGGCCAGCCGTTCAGCCAGCCGCCGTTCCTCTCAGGCATTTATCTGTGGGGACCGGTGCTGCTTACGAAATACCGCGCGACGGTGTTTTTGACGACGGTTGTGCTGCTGGTGGCGCTGTGGGCGTTCATGCAGTTCACGCCGTACGGCCGCATCCTGCGCGCGGGGTCGCGCGATCCGGAGATGGTAGGGCTGCTCGGCATTCGTCTGCCGCGCGTGCTGACCGCGGTGTTCGGGCTCGGCTGCGCTCTGGCTGGGATTGCCGGAGTGCTGGCGGCGCCGCTGTGGACGGTGATCCCGTCGATGTCGGAGAACGCTATCATGCCGGCGTTCGTCGTGGTGGTGATCGGCGGATTGGGCTCGTTCGCCGGCGCAGTAATCGCCGGGCTGATGGTCGGCGTGGTGATCGCTCTCACCATCCAGTTCCAGCCGGATGCCGCCAACGCGATGATGTACATATTCATGGCGGCGGTGCTGCTGATCCGCCCGCGTGGATTGCTGGGCGAGCGGTGGGAGCGGTTCGAGTGAACGCGCTGATCCGCCACCCGATCCTGTGGATCCTGTTGGTTTTTATTGCTCTCACCATCGGGTGGGATGCGATTGGTGCACCGGTCAGCCTGATCACCCAGATCGCGATCTATACGCTGTACGGCGCCGGAGTGAATCTGCTCGTCGGCTACACCGGCCTTGTGCCATTCGGCGCTTCGGTTTTCTTTGGCTGCGCCAGTTACGCGGTGGCGATCTCGCTGCGCGGCTTCCTGCACAACGAGATCGAGGCATTGGTGTTCGCGGTGGCGTTCTCGCTGCTGCTCGCCGCGGCGATCGCATTGATCATCCTGCGCCGGCGTGGCCTGTATTTCTCATTGCTGACACTGGCGTTTTCGCAGATCGCATTCGAGATTTCCTACAAATGGACTGACCTCACCGGCGGCGAGAACGGGTTGCAAGGCGTGCCGCGGCCATGACTGGCCGGTGACTGGACGTTCCACGTCTTCACAGTGCTGGCAGTGACCGCCGCCATGTGGCTGCTGTGGCGGATTGCGCATTCACCGTTCGGACGCTCGCTCCAGGCGCTGCGCGACAACGAACAGCGTGCGCAAAGTCTCGGCTATTCGACATTCCGGCTGAAGTTCGAGGCGTTCGTCATCATGGGCGGGATCATCGGCTTTGCCGGTGCGCTGCTCGCGCTGATGCTGCGCGGCGCCTATGCGGACAATCTTGGCTGGCAGCACGCCGGCGATGCGCTGCTGATGACGGTGACTGGGTGGGGTGCATCAGTTCCTCGGGCCGCTCTGGGGCGCCATCGCCTTCACCATTCTGCAGGATCGGCTGAGCGCGATCACCGAGAGCTGGTGGCTGATGTTCGCACCGATCATCATCCTGTTCGCGCTGCTGTCGCCGGAAGGCATTCAGGGCGCGGTGCAACGCCTGCTGCGCCGCGAGCAGCGCTGGACGCTGGTGCGCTCCGACGTCCCGCCGCGACCGCCACGGATTGAGCCGTTCCATGATGCCGAAACGCGTACGATGGATGCGGACAAACCGATCCTGACAGTGCGCGGCCTGCACAAGCGGTTCGGATCCTTAGTCGTCGCGGCCGATGTGCAACTGGAGGTGCATCCCTACCGGCTGCACAGCCTGATTGGTCCGAACGGTGCGGGAAAGACCACATTCTTCAACATGCTGACTGGATTGCTGCGTGCGGATGCTGGGCAGATCGCATTCGACGGCCACGACATCACGCAACTGCCGGTGCATCGCCGCATCCGGCTGGGTGTCGCTCGGTCGTTCCAGATACTCAGCGTGTTCCGCAACCTGACGACGTTCGAAAATGTGCGTGTCGCGGTGCAGGCACGCAGTGCGCAGCAGAACAGCCTGTGGCGGGATGCCTATACGATCGAGGAGATCAACGCGCGCACCTGGTCGCTGCTCGCCGCGGTCGGGCTGGAGGATCGCGCTGCCGAGCCTTGCGCCAATCTTGCGCACGGCGAGCGGCGCCTGTTGGAAATCGCCATCTCGCTTGCCACCGATGCGAAGCTGTTGTTGCTCGACGAACCATTGGCCGGTCTGGCCGAAGCAGACCGCGAGGTGGTCGGCGCGCTGATCCGCCAGCTTGCCACGACGCATGCTGTGCTGCTGATCGAGCATGACATCGATCGCGTGCTGGCGCTGTCCGACCGCATCACCGTGCTGCACCAGGGCCGTGTGATTGCCGACGGCAAGCCCGCGGAGGTTGCCAGCAACCCGGACGTGATCACGGCATATATGGGAACGTCGCGCGCAAGCGGAGTGCCAGTGCCCACGGTGCGGCCGGAAGTGGCCACTGCCGTCAGTGCGAAGCCGTTACTGGAACTGACCCAGGTGCGCGCCGGCTATGCAGGCAGCCAGATCCTGACAGACGTCGATCTGGTGGTGCATGAAGGCGAGGCGGTGGCGCTGTTGGGCCGCAATGGCGTCGGCAAGACCACGATGCTGCGCGCCATCACCGGTACGGTGCAGAAGACCGCCGGACGTATTGCGATGGACGGCACTGAAATCACGCGCGCCCGGTCCTATGAGATCAACCGGCTGGGCATTTCCATCGTGCCTGAAGGGCGGCGGCTGTTTCCGAACCTGAGCGTGATGGAGAACCTGCGGCTGGCCGCACGGCCGGGCGGCGCGTCGTTCGACGAAATCTTCGGGCTGTTTCCGAAGCTGAAGATCCTGCAACGTGCACGGGCGGAAAGCCTATCTGGCGGCGAGCGGCAGATGCTGGCCATTGCACGCGCGCTGACCGTGCCGAGCCGGCTGATCCTGCTCGACGAACCGTTTGAAGGGCTCGCGCCGAGCGTGGTGCAGGAGGTGATGGACGCGCTGGTGCGGCTGCGTGGCCGTGTGGCGATGATCATCGTCGAGCACCACGCGGAAACGGTGCTGCCGATTGTCGATCGGGCGTATGTGCTGGTGAATGGGCAGGTCGCGTACGAAGGCAGCGCGCGTGCGCTCGAGGCCGATACAGCATTGCAGACGAGGCTGCTGGGCGTGGTGCAGCAGGAACTGACGGCGGCGTAGTAGCTGCCGGCGAGACCGCGGTTGCTTCGTTGCTACGCTTTTCGCAATGACGCCCGCGAGCCGCTACTGGAAGAGCTTCAGCGCGTTCATAAGTGTCTGGATCACGCCCCAAGCCAGCGGGATGCCGACAAAGCCCCATGCGAGCAACAGATGCAGCGGCGTGGTGCCAGTGTTCGTACTTGTTGACATCGTCTGATCCTTAATCCGACATGCCCATGGCATCGGCGTCTTCGTGCGCCATGTAGTGCTGCTCGTCCACCGCCTTGATGAAGAGGTTGCAGAAGAACCCGGCGATCAGCAGCACTGCCATGACGTACATGGTTACGTTGTACGCGGCGACCTTGGCCACTCCGTGTTCGACGTTGTACTGGCGGATGTAGTTGACCAGCACAGGGCCGAAGATACCCGCCATTGACCACGCGGTGAGCAGCAGGCCGTGGATCGCGCCAACGTAGCGGGTGCCGAACATGTCGCGCAGATAGGCGGGCACTGTCGCGAAACCGCCGCCGTACATGCTGAAGATGATGCCGAAGCACAGCACGAAAAGGGCGACGCTGCCGATTTCGCCGGTGTACGGCACCGCTGAATACAGAATGAAGCCAAGTACGAAGAACACGAAGTAGGTGTTCTTGCGGCCGATGAAGTCGGAGACCGAGGCCCAGAAGAAGCGGCCGCCCATGTTGAACAGGCTCATGAGGCCGACGAAGCCGGCGGCCGCAGTGACCGTGACCTTGCCAGGGAACATTTCCTGGCTCATCGCGGAGGCTTGGCCAAGCACGCCGATACCCGCTGTGACGTTCAGGCACAGCACCCACCAGATCAACCAGAACTGCGGAGTCTTGAGCGCCTGATAAACATAGACGTGGCGGGTGGTGATCAGCTTGCTGGATTCTGCTGGGGGGACATAGCCTTCGGGTGCCCAGCCAGCGGGCGGCAGGCGTACGATCACCGAACCGACCATCATGAAGCAGAAATATACGATAGCGAGCACGATAAAGGTTTCAGCCACGCCAATATGTGTTGGTGTGGAGAACTGGCTCATCAGCCACACCGATAGCGGCGAAGCAATGAATGCGCCGCCGCCGAAGCCCATGATCGCCATGCCGGTCGCCATGCCCGGCCGGTCGGGAAACCATCTGATCAGTGTGGAGACCGGTGAGATGTAGCCGATACCGAGACCGAAACCGCCCAGCACGCCGTACCCGAGATATACCACCCAGATGTTGTGCATGCGCACGCCAACGGCCGAGAGCAGGAAGCCGCCAGCCCAGCACAGCCCGGCAGTGAACATCGCGCGGCGGGGACCGCCTTCCTCGACCCAGCGTCCGAGCAGTGCCGCCGAAACACCGAGGAAGAAGATGGCGATGCTGAAAATCCAGCCCAGATCAGTGAGTTTCCAATCGTCAGGGGCCGATTGAGTAATGCCGATGAGTCTGGTCATCGGCAGATTGAACACGCTGAACGCGTAGGCCTGCCCGATGCACAGATGCACGCACAATGCGGCAGGGGGCACCATCCAGCGGCTGAAGCCAATTCCGGCAATGGTTCGGTCACGGTTCAGGAAGCCGTGCCCCGGCACGGTTGTAGCGCTCATGGATGTCTCCCTGACGATATATTACTTTTAAGGAACTAACTCTGCCGCACTTCGCGGAGTTGTTCAACCGCCTCCTTCACCCGCGCATCGAGCGTCACATCGTCCAGGTGAGCGATGATCGTGCCGCGCATGCGGGGGTCCCAGAATTTGACCAAATGATCGTTGATCGCCGCCACCGCTTGTTCGTGCGGCTGATGGGCGAAGAACTTGCCGATCTGGTTGGCCATGTAGGCGAGCTTGTCAGGCGACATTTTGTACCTGTTGCGAGGCGATGCGTTCGGGATGGGTGAAGACCTCGAAGCCATCGGCGCGAGCGATGCCGATGAGCGTGATGCCGGCTTCATCGGCAAGCCGGACTGCCAGAGCGGTAGGTGCCGACACGGCGACGACAATGGCGGCACCGATCATCGCCGACTTCTGCACCATCTCGACGGAGATGCGGCTGGACAGCAGCAACAAGCCCTCTGCGGCTGATGTACCACTGCGAGCGAGCGCACCGGCGAGCTTGTCGAGTGCATTGTGTCGGCCGACATCCTCTCGCAATGCGACCAGACCGCGCTGCGGATGCCAGAAGGCCGCGGCATGCACCGCATGGGTTTGCTGGTTCAGCTTTTGCGCGGCGGGCAGAGCCGCCATGGCGGCGTGCACGGCGGCGGCATCGAAGCGCGTCGCTGCATCGATGTGCGGTAGCGCACGAATTGCGTCAGCGAGGCTTTCGAGGCCGCACAGGCCGCAACCGCTTGGCCCCACAAGGCGCCGCTGCCGCAGGGTGATTGCCTCAACACGATCGGGCACCAGCCACATGCGCAGCTCAATGCCCTGTTCGGCAGGAACAATCGTCAGTTCCTCGATGTCCGCGGCGCTACGCGCCACGCCCTCGGTCAGGCTGAAGCCAAGAGCGAAATCCTCCAGGTCGGCGGGCGTTGCCAACATCACCGCGTAGGCGGTGCGATTGTAGCTGAAAGCGATCGGCATTTCCTCGGGAATGGCCCGGGTGCCCGCGCTCACGGCATCGCCACGGTAGGCAGTCCGATCGATCAATTGCATCGCGGGCGGCGCCACCTCCGCATCGCTCCCCCGCAGCGCGGGAGAGGGAGCGTCTGGCGGAGATGGGGGACTGCCCAACGGCACTGGCTACTTCGCCGGTACCGCCTCGATGCGGCGGCTGCGCTGCGACTGTTCGCGATACTCTTCCTGCCACTCACTGGGTCCGTTGCTCGGCAACACCTGCACCGCGGTGACCTTGTATTCGGGACAGTTTGTCGCCCAGTCCGAGTAGTCCGAGGTCACCACGTTCGCCTGGGTCGTCGGATGGTGGAACGTCGTATATACAACACCCGGCGCCACCCGTGTGGTCACCCTGGCACGAAGTGTGGTCTCACCAGAGCGCGAGGCCAGCCGGACCAGATCACCATCGCGCACGCCACGGTCCTCGGCGTCCTGCGGGTGGATTTCCAGCATGTCCTCGGCATGCCAGACAACGTTCTCGGTGCGCCGCGTCTGCGCGCCCACGTTGTACTGCGACAGGATGCGGCCGGTCGTCAGCAAGAGCGGGAAGCGCGGGCCCACCTTCTCGTCGGTTGGCACATACTCGGTGATCATGAAGTTGCCCTTGCCGCGCACGAAGCCGTCGACGTGCATGGTTGGCGTACCCTGCGGCGCCTTGTCGTTCACGGGCCATTGCAGCGAGCCCTGCTCCAGCCGCTCGAACGACACCCCCGCGAACACCGGCGTCGTGCGCGCAATCTCGTCCATGATCTGCGATGGGTGCGTGTAGTTCCAGTCGCAGCCCATCGCCTTGGCGATCTCCTGCGTCACCTCCCAGTCCGCATAGCCGGCGCGCGGCTGCATCACCTTGCGCACCAGGTTGATGCGGCGCTCGGCGTTGATGAACGTGCCGTCCTTCTCCAGGAACGTCGAACCGGGCAGAAACACATGAGCGTAGTTCGCCGTCTCGTTCAGGAAGAGATCGTGCACCACAACGCATTCCATCGCCGCGAGCCCGGCGATCATGTGCTTGGTGTCGGGATCCGACTGCACGATGTCCTCGCCCTGGATGTAGATGCCCTTGAAAGAGCCATCCAGCGCGGCGTCGATCATGTTAGGAATGCGCAGGCCTGGTTCCGGATCAAGCGTCATGCCCCATTCGGCCTCATAGATCGCGCGCACCGCCGGGATGGACACGTGACGATAGCCGGGCAGTTCATGCGGGAAGCTGCCCATGTCGCAGCTACCTTGCACGTTGTTCTGGCCGCGCAGCGGATTCACTCCAACGCCTGGCCGTCCGATATTGCCGGTGGCCATCGCGAGATTCGCCAGCGCCATCACCGAGGTGGTGCCCTGGCTGTGCTCGGTGACGCCGAGCCCATAGTAAATCGCCCCGTTACATGCGCCGGCGTACAGCCGAGCCGCTTGCCGGATCGATTCGGCCGGAACGCCGCTGATCTTCGCCACTTCCTCCGGGCTGTTGCGTGCTTCTGCGACAAACGCCGACCACTCGGCGAACGCGTCGGTGTCGCAGCGCTCGCGCACGAATGTCTCGTTCACCAGTCCCTCGGTGACGATGACGTGGGCAAGTGAGGTGAGCACCGCAACGTTGGTGCCGGGGCGCAGCGGCAGGTGATAGCTCGCTTCGATATGCGGCGTGCGCACCAGGTCGATGCGGCGCGGGTCGATAACGATGAGCTTGGCGCCTTCACGCAGCCGCCGCTTCATACGCGAGGCAAACACAGGGTGTCCGTCAGTCGGGTTGGCGCCGATCACCACCATTACGTCGGCATGCTCGACGGAATTGAAGTTCTGGGTTCCCGCCGATGTGCCGAATGTCTTACTCAGCCCATAGCCGGTCGGCGAATGGCAAACGCGTGCACAGGTATCGGTGTTGTTGTTGCGGAACACCTGGCGCGCCAGCCTCTGCACCAAATAGGTCTCTTCGTCGGTGCAGCGCGAAGAGGTGATGACGCCGATGGAGTCCTTCCCGACTTCCGCCTGGATGCGCTTGAACTCCGAGGCGACGCGGCCGATGGCCTCTTCCCAAGACACTTCGCGCCACGGATCGGTGATCGTCTCACGGATCATCGGCTTGAGGATGCGATCCTGATGCTGCGCGTAGCCCCAGGCGAAGCGGCCTTTCACGCAGGAATGGCCATGGTTTGCCTGGCCGTCCTTCCAGGGCACCATGCGCACGACGGTATCTCCGCGCATCTCGGCCTTGAAGTTGCAGCCGACGCCGCAATAGGCGCAGGTGGTGACGACGGAATGCTCGGGCTGACCGAGATCGACCACTGACTTTTCCATCAGTGTCGCGGTTGGACAGGCCTGCACGCAGGCGCCGCAAGACACGCACTCACTGGCCAAGAACGGTTCGTCCATGCCGGCGGCGATCTTCGAGGCGAAGCCGCGTGCCTGCACGGTGAGCGCGAAGGTGCCCTGCACTTCCTCGCACGCGCGCACGCAGCGCGAGCACACGATGCACTTTGACGGCTCGAATTGGAAATACGGGTTAGACGCGTCGATCGGTGCCTTCAGGTGATTGGCGCCGTCGTAGCCATAGCGCACGTCGCGCAGACCGACTTCGCCGGCGGCGTCCTGCAATTCGCAATTGCCGTTTGCCGAGCAGGTGAGGCAGTCAAGCGGATGGTCGGAGATATACAGTTCCATGACGCCGCGGCGCAGGCGGCGGACGTTGTCGCTCGCGGTGTGCACCTTCATGCCGGGGGCGGCGAGCGTGGTGCACGAAGCTGGCGTTCCGGGGCGGCCCTCGATCTCGACCAGGCAAAGGCGGCAACTGCCGAAGCTGTTCAGCGAATCGGTGGCGCAGAGCTTTGGCACCTTGATGCCAGCCTCCATCGCCGCGCGCATGATCGAGGTGCCTTCGGGCACCGTCACGTCATGGCCATCGATGCTCAGCGTCACGCTCTTTTCGGCGGTAACCGCCGGCGTGCCGTAGTCGAGTTCCTGGATCAGGGACATGAGTTACTCCTGCCGCACGGCCTCACCGTCATGGCCGGGCTTGTCCCGGCCACCGGGTGTGGCGACGTGCCGCTACTGACTGCCGGAACAAGCCCGGCCATGCGGATGGGGTCGCTGTCATTCCGCCGCCTCACGGCGCACGGAAACAAAGTCTTCGGGCCAATACTGCAGCGCACTCATCACCGGATACGGAATGAAGCCGCCGAGCGCGCAGAGCGAACCGAATTTCATCGTATGGCAAAGGTCGCGCAGCAATTCGAGATTCGCCTCGGGATTCTCTCCGGCGACGACACGGTCGATCACTTCCATGCCGCGCACCGAACCAATGCGGCACGGTGTGCATTTGCCGCATGATTCGACGCCACAGAACTCCATGGCGAAACGTGCCTGCGCGGCCATGTCCACCGTATCGTCGAACACCACAATGCCGCCATGACCGATCAATCCGTCCTTTTCGGCGAATGCCTCATAGTCGAATGGCGTGTCGAACAGCGACGGAGGAAAGTAAGCGCCGAGCGGGCCGCCGACCTGCACCGCGCGCACCGGCCTTCCTGACAACGTGCCGCCGCCGATGTCATTCACCAGCTCGCCCAATGTGATGCCGAAGCCGCACTCGAACAGGCCACCATATCTGATGTTGCCGGCGAGTTGTACCGGCATGGTGCCGCGTGAACGGCCGAAGCCGATGTCGCGGTAGAATTCGGCCCCCTTGTCGAGGATGATCGGCACACTGGCGAGCGAGATCAGATTGTTGATCACGGTGGGAGCGCCAAACAGCCCCTTATGCGCCGGCAGCGGCGGCTTGGCGCGCACCTGGCCGCGGCGGCCCTCCAGGCTCTCAAGCAGCGAGGTCTCTTCACCGCACACATAGGCGCCGGCGCCGACGCGCTGCTCGATATCGAAATGCGCACCGAGCAGGCCGTCGCGGCGTGCCGCATCAAGCGCCGCGTTGAGTGTGGCGATCCCGTGCGGATATTCCGAGCGTGTATAGACATAGCCCTTGGTCGCGCCGACGGCGAAACCGGCGATCGCCATGCCTTCGATCAGCACGAACGGATCGCCTTCCAGCAGCATGCGATCGGCGTATGTCCCGGAATCGCCTTCGTCCGCGTTGCACACGATGAACTTACGTGCGCCTGGCGCGTCAGCGACGGTCTTCCACTTGATGCCCGTGGGGAAACCGGCACCGCCGCGGCCGCGCAGGCCAGACGCGGTCAACAATTCAACCGTCGCGGCCGGGCCGATCTCGCGAGCCTTGGCGATACCGCGCATGCCGCCATGCGAGCGATAATCCTCGATCGACAACGGATCGACGACACCGCAACGCGCGAAGGTAAGCCGTGTCTGCTTCGCGAGGTAGGGGATGTCTTCGGGACGGCCCAGACGCAGCGGGTGCGGCGCGCCCGCCAGCATGCCTGCGCTCAGCAGGTTGCCGATATCGGCGACGGTGACCGGCCCGTAGGCGATGCGCCCCTCCGGCGTGGCCACTTCGACCATTGGCTCCAGCCAGAACAGCCCGCGGGAGCCGGTGCGCACAACATCGACGTCGCCGGACTGGGCGAGCAACGAGGCGACTGCGTCGGCACCCAGTGCCAGCGCAGCGGCGTCGCGCGGCACATAGACCCGGGTGGTCATCGCGCCCGCTCCAGGGCCGAATCGATCTTCGCGCTGTCGAGGCGCGCGAGCGGCGCGCCATCCAGCATTGCGGAGGGGCCAATCGAGCACAGGCCGAGGCAGAACACAGGTTCCAGGGTTACCGCGCCATCGGCCGTGGTGTCGTGCCAATCGACACCAAGGCGCCCCCGCACGTGCGCGGCCAGCGCGTCAGCTCCCAGAGACTGACAGGCTTCGGCCCGGCACAGCCGCAGCACGTGCCGGCCCGGCGGTTCACGGCGGAAGTCGTGATAGAAGCTCACGACGCCATGCACCTCGGCGCGTGTGAGGTTCAGCGTTTCAGCGATCATCGGCACAGCTTCGGCGTGGACGTAGCCGAACGCCTCCTGCAACGCGTGCAGTATCGGCAGCGTCGCGCCTTTGCGCTGGCTTTCGCGGGCGATGAACTCGGCGCCACGCTCACGGCTCCACGGCTCGTACCCGGCCAACCCGCTGTCTCCTGACTGATCTCAACTTTGTCTCCAAATGAGGCCCTTAGCCGGAGAATTGCAAGCTGCGGTGGGGCGTTTGTCATTCGATAAGTCGGCAGGCGCTCAACCGACGGTTGTCCTATGGCGGCGCGGGGTTGGCCGCCTCGTCCGTCAGGGTGCGCATGAATGCGATGATGTCGGCTTCGTCCTGCGCAGTCATCGCCGGCGCACCGTCGAGCTGACGATCAAATGGCGGGTCCACCACATCGACGTTAGCGTGATATCGCTCTGGAATGTCGTCGTATTTCGTCCCGCGATAGACCTTTGCCGGAGCCACGTCGCGAAACGCGTAGAAATCCATCACCTGCTGCAGGCTGGTGAACACGCCGTTGTGGAAGAATACATGGCGGCTCGCGACATTGCGCAGCGTCGGCGTGATGAACATGCCGCAGAACTGGGTGTCTGTGTGCATGTCGTCGCGATATGGGCCGCAGATGCCGAGATCGAAGAATGCCGGGTCCCGATTGGCAGCCAGAGCGGTGTTGCGCGGGGCGCCAAGCGCCTCGAATTGGCCGTCGGTGAATAACGGCGGCAGCCCATCCGGGGACGGCTTGTCGAGATGGCAGCCACCGCAGTTCGCCTTATCCGGATCGTTGAATAGCACGTAGCCACGCATCTCGGCGGGCGTGAAGCGGGCCTTGCCTTCCAGCCATTGGTCGAACTTGCTGCTGTAGGGATGAAATGCGGGCTCCTCGATTTGGTAGCGGGCGACGGCAAACATCGCCTCGGACACCAGCCGGTTCGGTTCATCCAGGACACCGGCGCCGAACAATTGCGCGAAGGCCGGTGCATAGCGCGCATGGCGGAGTTTCGCCGCGACGGCAGAACGGCTCGGGTTGGCCATTTCGGCCGGATTCAGCAGCGGCTGGATCGCCTGTTCCTGCAATGTGTCCACCCGGCCATCCCAGAACAGGCCACCCTGGGGGACAAGGTTTGCCGCACTGTCGGCTGTGTTGCGTGCGGTCTTGGGCGAGCGGGTCGCGGCGCTGGCCAGTGCAACCTGCAACGGCACGCTGCTGTTCTCGTCTTCGTCCTTGTCCGGCCCGACACTGAAGGGCGGATGCCGTTCCAGATAAGCCAGCGTGGGCGGCGGCCGCACGCCGAGCACCGGTGCGTCGACAGGCGGGCCGAAATGCTCTGCCGGGCTGTGGCACGAGGCGCACGACATCCGCCCAGACGCCGACAGGCTGGTGTCGAAGAAGATGCTCTCGCCGAGCCGCGCCATGGCCGACAGTGGCGCCGGCGCGGGCCGGACCAGCCGCACCGGATACGGGTTCTCGCCGTCCGCCAGCATCCGCCGCGCCTGGGCATCGGCCGGCGACGGCTGCGCCGATGCGGGCACGCCAATTGCCAACATCAGCAACGCGATTGCCAGCCGGATCAGCGCGGCGGCGCCTTCAGAGCATTGCCGGTGTCAGGTTCGAGATACAGCGCGGAAACGCGACGCGGCCCCTTGAAGTCGAACATGCCGGCGACCGACCCCGCTCCGGCATCGAAAGACCCGCCTCCAAGGCGCTGACCCTTCAGCCAGTTGTCCTCGATGAACCGCACCACGGAGGCGAGCGAGGTGTGGGCGTGATCGATGTAATTGGCGCGCGCCCAGGGCGAGATCACCAAGAACGGCAGGCGGGTGCCGGGTCCGCAACGGCCATTGACCGGCTTGCCATCCACGCCGTCCGGCGCCGTGCCGGTGCCGCACTTCCCAGGCCCGTTGACCTGATCCGCCTGGACATCGAACGACGCATGTTCCGGCTTGGCATACGCGTGATCGTACCAGCCGTCGGAATCGTCCCACGCGACAAAAATCGCGGTGTCCTTCCAGTCCGGCTGCTGCTCGATGAAGTTGATCAACGCGACCGTACCGGACTGCTCATCCAACGGATCGGAATAACCGGCGTGGCCGTCCTGGTAGGCATCCGATTTGATGTAAGACACTGCGGGAAAATTGCCGGCCTTCAGCGCGGCGTAAAAATCCTGCAGGTCGTATTGGTGATTGGCCGGATCACCGCTGTGCCCAATGGCAGCGGCCGACGCGGGCCGTGCGTGGGTCGGATTGGCGGTGGATTGGTAATACTGGAACCAGTTGTGGTGCGGGATGTAATCGACCACCGCCTTGCCAACGACAGCCGATTGCGTACTGCGCTGACATCCGGTCGTGCCATTGGCGTTCCTGGTCTCCAGATTGAAGCCACCCATGAAACCGCCCCAGGTGATGTTGGCGGTGTTCAGCAGATCGCCGATGTTCTTGCCGGTCATCATCGCCTGGTCCTTCGGCACCGAGCACGTATCAGCGCCCGGATCCACATCGTTGATCATCGTCCAGCCGCCCTGGCCGTCGGCGATGTAGTACGACACCGCGTCGAGCGTCGAAGGTTGCTTGGTGGTGGCAACAATCTTCATGCCGTTGGTCTGCCCGGACACGACTTCCAAGGCGCCAGGAGTCGAAGGACCGTACGTGTCGTTCCAGTGGTTATCGCTCATCGCGAAGTGCTGCGCGTAATGCCACAGCGCAGCGACGGTGTTGCCGTCGAAATAGCCCATCACTTGGCCTTTGGTGCCAAAGGCACCGGCGCTGCCGGGCGTACCCTTGCCGGTGTATTTGGGAAACAGGTCCATCTTGCCGTTGTTGTACGCCTGCTGCTCGGCCGTGTAGGCGTGATTCTGATCGGCCGTGTTGGCCTGCGTGCGATCCAGCCGGAACGGCAGTGCGGCATCAGGGCCGTTCAGGGGGTTGGTGTTGGGGTTCCGCTGCAGCAGGTTGGCAGTCGCCAGATTATTGCTGCGCGGTGTTCCGGGAGCCGCAGTGAAAGTTGGCTCACCCGGCGGGTTTGTCGCCTTCGGGTAGGTGGCGAAATAGTGGTCGAACGAGACGTTCTCGTTGAAGATGATGACGACGTGCTTGATCGGTGTAGCGGTCTGCGCCGCGGCACTTGCGGCGAACAGGGCAGTGGCAACGGCGGCAAGCAGCAGGCTTCGGCGCATCCGCATCGTGACGATCCCCGATTGTGAACGCGCGGGGTCTATGGGCAGAACACGAGGCTGTCGCATGAATGAATTATGACAGCCGCGCGGGCGTAACTACGCGGCCAGCGGAATGCGCGTCCCAGTCCCCGGCTGGGTAACGCCGCCGCGTAGTGCGCCAGGCTCCGTGCTGCCCCACAGCGCGTCGAAGCCTTGCGGCAGGCGGCGGCTGTTCGGCGTGGACAGCCACAGGCGGAACAGCAGTCGCTCCTGCTGACTGCTGCTGTCATCCTCGTAAGCAGTGCGGCCGTGGAAGATGACGTGGTTGTTCAGCAACTGGATGTCGCCGGGAACGAAGGGGGAGAATAGGCAGACTTCCTCGGCAACTTCGGCGAGCAGATCGAGCGCCTCGTTCTGTGCCGCGGTGATGCGTGGCACCTCGGGGAACTCCTGCGCCTGCTCGACGTAGGTACGCGAATATTGACAGGTGAGCTTGCCGTCCTGCACGCCGAACACCGGCAGCGCGAAGGCGCGTGTTGGCGCGATGCCGTCCTCATCCCCCGGACGCGCCCGCCAGTAGTCCTGCAACAGGAGTTCCAGCAAATCGGGGCGGCGGCGAAGGATCTCGTTGTAGATGGTGACGATACTGGTGAGCTTGCTGACGCCGCCGGCCTTGGCGTTGCGTGCGCAGAGCAGCGCTATCACGTCGCAGCGGTCGGTGTGCCAGCGCAGCGGACCCGTGGAGCGGGCGCGGGCACGCGATGACACCACCTTACCGGCCTCGATCGGTGCGTAGGTCTTGCTGTCGATCTTTGTTTCGTCGCGCACCTCACCCATCAGCTCGCTGCGGGCATTCTGAAAGACGGCGGTTCCGAGATATTGGCCGAGGCCCCAGAATATCTGCCGCAACTCGTCATCGTCATAGCGATCGACCGGCAGGCCACGCAGGCGGATGGCACCAAGTCCGTTCTCCAGTTCGTCGCCGATCTCGCTCAGCAACGATGCGGTGGTGGGCAACGGGAAGTCGTTGCGCTTGAAGCCCAACGGCGGCGCTTTGCGCACCGCGTTAAGCGCCGCGTCGATTTCCGCGCGGTGGGTGTCGGTGAGCGAGCGGATCCAGGCACCCGACGCGTCCAAATCCTTACCATACCAGGCCGCGCGACCCTTCAGTGGTTCCGGTGTCATCCGCTGTGCCGTCCTTCATTGTCCTGCGGCGATTGTGACGCGGTGTTGCCAAAGGGCAAGCCCGGGCGCCACCACCAGCTCCATGAAGAGCGCTGCCAGCATCACCGGGGATGGCGCGCCGACCGCGAGAAGCGACGCGAGGCGCCCCAGGCCGCCCAGCACAACGATGCCGGTAAGCAGGCGGAAACGTCGCTGATGGGTCTCGATGCGCGGGATGGTCGAGACGTAGCCAAACCCGATCGCCAGCAGCAGACCGGACAGATAGCGAAAATGGCTATCGAGGTCAGCCGGCGCGGCGATGACGGTCTGCACCACTCGCGGCCCCAGCAGAATCCCCGCCGTACCAGCGCTGATCGGCACCAGACTTCCCACCGCGACCGCGATTTGCAATGCACATCGTTCGAATTTGCTCATCTGCGCGGCTGCCCTCACCTTTGGTATCACCCTGCACCGGACAGACAGATGCAAACGGCGCGACTGCGACGAATCCGAACGTCGGCCATCCTCCTGCTCGGAGCGGTGCTGAGCGGCTGCTCGCCGGCGCAGCTTGTCAATGCGATGGTGCCACGCGACGACTTCACGCTTGTCACCGATCAGCCGTATGGCGCGCTGCAGCGGCAGAAGCTTGACCTCTACGCGCCGATCGGTCGTGAAGGCACGAAGCCAGTCGTCATCTTTTTCTACGGCGGAAACTGGCAGACGGGAACGAAGCACGATTACCTGTTCGTGGGCCAGGCACTGGCGTCGCGCGGCTTCATCGTCGTCATTCCCGATTATCGTCTGTACCCCGAGGTCCGCTATCCAACATTCCTGGAAGATGGCGCGGCCGCGGTTGCCTGGACGCTGGCGCATCTTGACGATATCGGCGGCGATCCAACGCGGGTTACCCTGATGGGACATTCCGCCGGCGCTTATATTGCAGCGATGCTTGCACTCGATCCACGCTGGCTCGGCGACAAGCGCACACGCCTCCGCAGCGCCATTGGATTGGCCGGGCCATACGATTTCCTTCCGCTGACCGATCCGGTGCTGCGGGTGATCTTCGGCACGGAACCTGACCTCGCGCTCACGCAGCCGATCACCTACGCCGATGGCTCGGCGCCACCATTTTTGGTGATCAGCGGGCTGGCCGACACCACGGTGCGACCGGCCAACTCCGTCCGGCTGGCGGCGCGTATTCGCGAACGTGGCGGCATAGCCGTGGAGAAATATTACGACGGCACCGGGCACATTGGCCTGATCGGTGCGATCGCCGCACCGTTACATTTCTATGCGCCAACGCTTCGCGATGTGACGGCTTTTTTGGCGCAGTAGTTTTCCGCAGGTTGCCAGCAGGCACGCTGCTGCGAGCGTGTTAGCCCTTACGCGCTCGGGGGCTTCGGTCTAGCCTTCCAGTCCAGACGATTTGGAGGAGGAACGAACATGGATGGGCAGACCTGTCTGACTGGTGTCAAGATTCTCGATCTCACGCAATTTGAGGCAGGCCCATCCTGCACCGAGGCGCTGGCCTGGCTTGGCGCTGACGTGGTGAAGCTGGAAAATCCGGGCGGTGGCGATCCGGGACGTGCCCTGGGCGGTCCCGGCAAAGGCAAGGACGATCCGTATTTCCTGTTGTTCAACGCGAACAAGAAATCGATCACGGTCAACCTGAAGGATCCGAAGGGTCTCGCGCTGGTGAAGGACCTCGCGGCCAAGGCGGACGTGATGGTGGAAAATTTCGCGCCGGGCGCGATCGAGCGGCTGGGTCTCGGCGCCGACGTGATCCGCAAGATCAACCCTTCGATCATCTACTGTCAGGTGAAAGGATTTGGCGAAGGCAGCCCGTACGAGAAGAATCTGGCGTTCGACATGATCGCGCAGGCCTGCGGCGGCACCATGAGCATCACCGGCGAGCGCGATGGGCGTCCGCTGAAGCCGGGGCCGTCGCTGGGCGATACCGGCACCGGAATGCTGCTGGCGATCTCCATCCTGGGCGCATTGTATCGCCGCAAGGAGACCGGCAAAGGCGATCATCTTCAGGTGGCGATGCAGGACGCAATGCTGCACTACATCCGTATCGCTTTCGCCGCACAGAACCGCACCAACAACACGCAGGCGGCGGGACGCGCCGCGGACAGCAGCGTTTCGGGTGCCAATCCGCCGATGGGCACGTTCAAGACCAAGGGCGGCGGCCTGAACGACCGCGTCTATGTGTTCACCAGCCGCGCCAATCCGGAACACTGGCGCCGGCTGCTGAAGGTAATCGGGCGTGAGGACCTGATCGACGACGAACGCTACGGCTCGCCGGCTGCACGCGCGGAGCGTGCCGATGAGGTCAACGGCATGATCGAGGACTGGACTAGCAAGCACACCAAGCACGAGTGCATGGAGATCATCGGGGCGGCGGGGGTGCCGGCGGGCGCGGTGCTCGACACACTGGAACTGTACAACGATCCGACGTTCGAACAGCGGCAGATCATGCAAACGATACAGCATCCCGAGATTGGACCGTTCAAGATGGTCGGTTGGCCGGTGCGCTTCGAAGGCAAGCCGCCGCCGGTGACGGCGTCGCCGCTGCTTGGTCAGAACAATGACGAGGTGCTTGGCGATTGGCTCGGGCTCGATCGCGACACCATCGGCGGCCTGCGCAATGGCGGCGTAATCGGCTGACCTGTCATTGCGAGGAGCCAGCGACGAAGCAATCGCGGTCAGACCGTGCGCGCAATGCGTGGTCGGGTTTGCTTCGCTCCGCTCGCAATGACATCTGAGAGGAGACACATGACATGGCGGAACTGACTGGTTCGGAAATCCTGGCGAAATGCCTGGCGAAGGAAGGGGTGAAGGACCTCTTCTACATCATGGGCGGCCCAATGCTGCTGGCTGAGGCGACCTGCATCACCGAAGGCATCCGCATGATCGACGTGCGGCATGAGCAGGCGGCTGCATTTGCCTGTCAGGCTTACAGCAGGTTGAAGCAGGTGCCGAGCGTGTGCATGGCGGCGTCCGGACCTGGTGTCACCAACCTGATCACCGGGATGGCGCACGCGCTGGTTGACTGCGCGCCAGTGGTGGCATTCGGCGGTTCGTCGCCGATCAGTCAATTCGGACGGCAGGTGTTCCAGGAAATCGATCAGGTCGAGCTGATGCGCGGCTGCTGCAAGCATGTTGATCGCGTGCACAACCTGAAGCGCATCCCGCAGCACGTTAACTGGGCGCTGCAACGCGCAATCACCGGCAAGCCGGGGCCGGTCTACGTCGATATGCCGGGCGACATACTGTACCAGAAGATCGACGAGAACCTGGTCGATTGGAGCTACGCCGGCCGTCCGATTATGGACAGCCGCCCGCTCGGCGATCCGCGTCAGGTCAACGCGCTGGTCAAGGCGCTATCCGAGGCGAAGCAGCCGCTGATCGTGTCAGGCTCCGGCGTGATCTGGTCCAAGGCGTGGACCGAGATGCAGCAGCTTGTCGAGGCGGCGGGCATTCCGTTCTACACGACCCCGCAAGGCCGCGGCGTGGTGCCGGATGATCATGCATGTTCGTTCCTGGCGATGCGCAACACGGCGTTTGCCGATGCGGATCTGATTCTCGTGCTCGGCACGCGGATGAACTACATCATCGGGCACGCCGCGCCGCCACGCTTTGGCGGCAACGCGAAGATCGCGCGCGTCGACATCGATCCGGTCGAAATCGCCACCGCGGCGCGCCACGTCGATATCCCTATCGTCGGCGACTGCAAGATGGTGCTGCAGCAGTTGCTGGACGGCATCAAGGGCAAGGTCACGCAGGACAGCTACAAAGCATGGCGGCAGCGGCTGGCGGAAGGCGAAGCGGCCAAGCGCGGCGGCAACAAGTATGAGGAGGATGGCGACATCCATCCCGTGCGCATGCTGGAGGAAGTGCGGAACTTCGCCAAACGTGACGCGATCCTGTGCGTCGATGGGCAGGAGACACTGAACTTTGGCCGGCAGACGATGCCGACATTCATGCCGGGGCATCGGCTGAATTCCGGGCCGTTTGGCACCATGGGCGTCGGCCTGCCGTTCGGTGTCGGCGCCAAAGTCGCTTGCCCCGACAAGCAGGTGATCGTGGTCCACGGTGACGGCTCTCTGGGCATGAACTTCATGGAGGTGGACACCGCGCTGCGGCACAGAATTCCTGTGTTGATCGTGGTAAGCCTGAACGGCGGCTGGACCGGCGACCCGAAGAAGGAGAAGCCGGGGCGCGACCTTGGCTATATGCGCTACGATAAGATGTGCGAAGCGCTTGGCGGCTACGGCGAATACGTGACGAAACCGGAGGATATCCGCCCAGCGCTGGAACGCGCGCAGGCGAAGGTGGATGAGGGTTTGGTCGCGCTGGTCAACGTGCGAACCGACTACCGCGCACGCTATGGCGGCGTGCGGTTCTCGGATTATTCGACCTAAGGCTGACGGCGGGCTGCGCCACGAATGGCGTAGCCCGTCCCTCAGGTGTCCTCTTGGAGCGCCAGCCGCAACGCTGCTTCAACGTGCAGCGCCGTGGTGTCGAGCAACGGCAGCGGACTGTGCTCCGGCTTTATCAATAGCGGCAGTTCGGTGCAGGCGACGGCAATCGCTTCGGCGCCCTGGTCGCGCAGTTGATTGATGATCGCTACGCATTGCTCCCGAGATCGCGGTTCGATGCGGCCGACAGTGAGCTCATCGACGATCATCCTTTGCAGGGTTTCGCGGCCGGATGCATCAGGCGCAATGACTGTAAGGCCGGCCCGATCACGCAGACGATCGGCATAGACCGGCGATTCAAGCGTGAACCTGGTGCCGATGAGGCCCACCCGCTGGAAGCCCTGCGCGCGTGCGGCCGAACCGGCAATGTCGGCTATGTGCAGCAAGGGAAGATCGACCGCCGCGGCGACCTGATCGGCGACAATGTGCGCCGTATTGGCCGAGAGCAGCACCATCTGCGCGCCGGCATCGCGGAGCCGCTTCGCCGCGTCGATCAATAGCACGGCGAGGCCATCCCAATCGTTCTGGTTTGCCAGCGCCAGTGCCTCGGCAAAATCGACGCTGACGATGACGCTGCGCGCATTATGGTGCTCGCCCAACTCACGCGCCGTCGCCTCATTCAGCAGCCGGTAATAGAGGGCCGTAGCTTCCCAGCTCAGCCCGCCAACGATGCCAATGAGCTTCATGGATTGCCTACTTGTTGTCGATGGGTGGCTATCGCAATGCCACACGGCTAAATTGCCACGCATGCATATCGCAACCTCGCCCGCCTTCAAAGAGAACGCCCACCGCGCCCTCGACGATGCCGGTCTGCAGAAAGCGCTAGCGCGCAGCGGACCCAGCTTCATCGCCCGCCGTACTGCCGCCGTCGCGGCGCTGCCTGAATTCGAACAGCTCCGTGACATCGCGCGCGATATCAAGAACCACGCCCTTGCGCATCTGGACTTCTACCTGGAGACCTGGGCCACGAACGTGGAGCAAGCGGGCGGCAAGGTGCACTGGTGCAGCACGGCGGACGAAGCGCGCGACACGGTGCTGGAGATCTGCCGCGCTGCCAATGCGCGCACGGTCACCAAGGGCAAGTCGATGATCAGCGAGGAGTTGGGCATCAACGATCATCTCGAACGGCACGGCATCACGCCGGTCGAGACCGATCTTGGCGAATACATCATCCAGCTTCGGCACGAACTGCCGAGCCATATCATTGCTCCCGCGTTCCACCTCAACAAGGAGGACTGGGAGGACAGCTTCCGCAAGTCGCACACCGACCTACCAGCCGATCGGCAATTCCGTGAACGGCGCGATATCCTGACTGAGGCAAGGGCCAAGCTGCGGGAGAAATTCCTCGCCGCGGATGTCGGCATCACCGGTGCCAATTTCCTCATCGCCGAGACCGGCAGCAGCGTCATCGTCACCAACGAGGGCAACGGCGATCTCACCCAGACGCTTCCGCGCGTGCACATCGTGCTGGCAAGCATCGAGAAGGTGGTGCCGACGATAGAGGACTGCACGTCGCTGCTGCGCGTGCTGGCGCGATCCGCGACCGGGCAGGATTTCTCTGTATACACGACGTTCTCGACCGGCGCGCGGCGGCCGGGCGATCTTGATGGGCCGGACGAGTACCACGTCGTGCTCGTCGATAACGGACGCTCGGCAATGCTTGGGACGGAGTTTCAGGAGATGTTGCGCTGCATCCGCTGCGCAGCCTGCATGAATCACTGTCCGGTGTATGGCGCGGTCGGTGGCCACGCGTATGGCTGGGTGTATCCCGGCCCGATGGGCAGCGTGCTGACGCCATCACTGATTGGCGTGGAGCAGGCCGGTCACCTGCCGAACGCATCCACGTTCTGCGGCAAATGCGAGAGCGTCTGCCCGGTGAAGATTCCGCTGCCGAAGCTGATGCGCCACTGGCGCGAGCGCGAGTTTGAGCGACATCTCACACCGGCCGTTGTGCGCGGCAGCCTCGCTTTCTGGGGCTTCTTCGTCCGCCGCCCGGCGCTGTATCGCATGGCGACGCGCGCTGCGGCATGGTCGCTTGGATTGCTGGGACGCAGACACGGCAGCTTCCGGAAACTACCGTTCGCGTCCGGATGGACAGGCGGGCGCGATTTCCCCGCGCCGGAAGGCGATACGTTTTTTGCCCGCTACGCCCACGAACAGCGCGCCGAGCGCACGCAATGATGGACGGGACAAGTCCGCCCATGACGTTTGAAGGCCGGGCTCTGGCCCGGAACCACACATGACCAAGGACACAATGCTCGCGGCGATCCGGCGTGGGCTGCGACGTGGCGCACTGCCAGTGGATCAGGCGGCGATGCTGCGCGGACGCTTGTCGTCACATCCGCGACATCTGATCCCTGCCCGCTCGCGGCTGCCGCACGCGGAGCAGATCGCGCTGTTCGTGCACAACGTGGAAAAGGAGTTCGGCAGCGTCGCACGCGTTGCTGATCTCGATGCCGTACCGGAAGCAGTCGCCGCCTATCTCGCTGCACAAAACCTGCCGACTGACATCGTGATGGCGCCGCATCCGGAATTGCAGGCAGTTCCATGGGACACGCGACCGCTGATCCATGTGCGCGAAGGACGCGCGCAAGCCTCCGATACCGTGAGTTTGCAACACGCCTTCGCCGGCATCGCCGAGACCGGCACTCTGATGCTGCCATCGGCGCCGCAGCGGCCCACGACGCTGAACCTGCTCGCCGACACAGAGATCGTGCTGTTGCGTGCCTCGCGCCTCGTCGGCGCGTATGAGGAGGCATGGGATCTGCTGCGTGCGGAGATTGGTGGCATGCCGCGCAATGTCATGCTGGTCACCGGCCCGTCGCGTTCGGCTGACATCGAACAGACGCTGGAACTCGGGGCGCACGGACCACGGCGGTTGCACGTTGTGCTGGTGGAGGATGCAGCGGACCACCCATGATGCCGCTCTGGCCACTGATCGCCACGCTGGCGGCGCAGACGCTGGCGACCATGGCGCTATTCTCGCTGCCGGCGATTGCCCCCGCCGTGGCACGCGCACTGAACGTCAATGGCGAACTGGTGGGTGCATTTGTCTCTGTCGCCTACGGCGTTGGCATTCTGTCGGCGTTGTTCTCGCCGGGCTTCATCCATCGCTATGGCGGCGTCCGCGTGCTGCAGATCGTGCTGGCCGCCACCGCCGCGATGCTGCTGCTCGCTGCCGGCGGCAGCGTGATGTGGCTGGCCATCGCAGCAATTGTGCTCGGCCTTGGCTACGGTGCCGCCGCACCGGCATCGACGCATCTGCTGGTGCCGCACACGCCGCCGCGCGTGTTCAACATGGTGATGTCGCTGCGGCAGATCGGCGTGCCGCTTGGTGGCGTGCTCGGCTCACTGCTGTTGCCGCCGCTTGTCTTGCATGCCGGATGGCGCGCGGCGTTGCTGGCCGAGCTTCCGGCCGTGGCGCTGCTGGCCGCGCTGTTGCAGATACCGCGCCGGCATTGGGATACCGATATCGACCCGCAGCGACGATTGTTCGGTTACGCCCTGTTCGCACCGTTCGCCTTGCTGCGGCAATGGCCGATGTTGCGACTGTCGGTCGCCAGCTTCTTTTACTCCGGCACGCAGCTCTGCTTTGTCGCGTTCACCACCACGCAACTGACCACGGTCGCAGGGTTCGATCTGATCGATGCCGGCCGCGCGCTCGCGGTCTATCAGATCACCGGTGCGGTCACGCGACCGATCTGGGGGTGGATTGCAGATCGTTGGCTGACGCCGGGCCACACGCTGGCGCTGCATGGCTTCGGCATGGCAGCGACGGCGCTCGCGGCCGGCGCGTTCGGTCCGCAGTGGAGCCGCGCGCTGGTGCTGGCGGTGGTCGCGGTCGCCGGTGCCACGGCCGGTGGCTACACTGGCGTGGCATATGCCGAATACGCCCACCTTGGCGGGGCTCGGCGCACCGAGGCCACCGGTCTTGGCACCGCAGTCATGTTCGCCGGCGTACTGCTGATCCCGTCAAGCTTTGGCGTGGCGGTGGCGGCGTCGCATCGATACGGACCGGCCTATGCGGCGCTTGCGGTGCTTGCACTGGCAAGCGCGATTCTGCTTTGTCTCGAGCGATGGAATCGCCCCGCCGCAACCGCCTGACCGAAGCCGATCGCGCGCTGTGGGCAAGCTATGCGCAGCGCATCAAGGCGTTGCCTGGGCGTACGGCAGTCGCCGCCGCGCCGGTGCCTGTTGTTCCAGCCTCCGTGCGACAGCAACACCGGGCAGATATACGCACCCCGCGCGAACCGCTTGCGCCGTTGGATATTGGCGCGCAACCCGGCGGCGTGGATACCGCGTCGTGGCAGCGCCTGCGCACCGGGCGTACGCGGGCCGTGCGCACGCTGGACTTGCACGGCCACACGGCACAGCGCGCCTATCACACCCTGGCGGCATTCCTGCATTCAGCGCAGGCGGAGGGGCTGCGCTGCGTCGAGGTAGTCACCGGCCAGGGCGGCGTATTGCGCCGCGAACTTCCGTTATGGCTCAACCAGCCGGACTTCCGTTCGCTGGTCCTTGCGGCGGCGCATCCGCATGCGGCAAATCCGGGCGCGGTGCGCTTACTGCTACGACGCCGCAGATGACGCCGTTTGGCGCACGGCTGCGCGCGCTGCGTGCCGAACGAGGCGTAACGTTGCAACGCCTGGCGGCCGAGCTACAGGTCTCGCCCGCCTATCTCTCGGCGCTGGAACACGGGCGGCGCAGCGCACCCAGTACCTGGGCTCGTGCATCAAGTGAACGAGTACTTCGGGCTGATCTGGGACGACGCGGAAGAGCTGGCAAGGCTGGCTCGCTTGTCGCATCCGCGGGTGACCGTGAACACCGCGGGGCTGACACCGGAGCAGACTGCACTCGCCAACCGCCTGGCGCAGGGCATTCGCCGATTGTCACCGGAGACGGTTGCCGCGCTGCATGCGGTGCTTGACAGCACCGTAAGGACTGAAAAGCCCCGATTGCGGAGGGCAGCGGGAGCAGGGCGAAGACTATGACCATCTACTGCTGATGTATCGTCGCCAAGAACTTTGTGACCTATTTCTCAGCCGACACCCAATAGACCAAACAGCGACGTAAGGCTCGATCTCTCGCTTGAGCTGGACGCCCTTCTGGCAGTCGTCCGAGACGATTTGCACATGCGCCGCCTGCGTCAGATCTGCGACGTCGTTGCAACGCGCCTTTATCAACGGGCACCAGCCCAACCGAAAGATTAGCAGCGTCCGACGCGCGACATTCAAGCGATGGACGCCGCAGACCCAGCGCTCACAGCTGAAGCTGACACGTTAGCCCGGGCGCAGGCTCCAACCTGTATTCATCGACGTGCATTTGTGGTTTCAATGCCACGCAGTGCAGCACAGACATTGCGAACCCATGGAAATCAGCTCTGCCGTCGCCGATCAGCGTGCCCTCGCCGCGTCCCTGTTTGACCAGCTCCGCCGGGACGGATTGGACGAACCTGGCGTTTCCCGCGACCCGTATGGCGCGGGCGAACAGCGAGCGCATGCCACCGTCACTGCCGCTGCCGAACGCCTCGGCCTGCGCATCGAACGCGACGCGACTGCCAACCTCTACATGACCCTCACCGGCCGCGATTCGTCTGCCAAGCGCATCATTGTCGGCTCGCACCTCGATTCCGTTCCGCATGGCGGGAACTTCGATGGCGCTGCCGGCGTGGTTGCCGGCCTCGTCGCGGCCGCAGCGCTGCAACATGCCGGCATCTCTCTGGCCAACGACCTCACTGTCATGGGCATCCGCGCAGAGGAGAGCATCTGGTTCCAGGTCTCCTATATCGGCAGCCGCGGTGCACTCGGCACGCTGCCCGATGGAGCGCTGGACGTGCGCCGCATCGACACCGGCCGTACTCTGGCCGAGCACATTGCCGAGTGCGGCGGCGATCCCGTGGCCCTGCGCACAGGCGCCCGTCACCTCGATCCCTCGCGCATCGCCGCTTATCTGGAACTGCATATCGAACAGGCGCCGTCGCTGGTGGAGGCAGGCAAGCCGGTGGCGATCTGCACCGGCATCCCCGGGAACTTCCGCTACCCGGATGCGCGCATTGAGGGCAACCACGATCATGTCGGCCTGCCGCGCCGCTTCCGACGCGACGCCGCGCTGGCCGGTGCCGAATTCGCTGTGTCGCTCGACCGGCTCTGGGAAGAGTACGAGGCACGCGGCATCCCGATGGCCTGCACGATCGGGCGTTTCCACACCGACCCTGCCTCGCATGGCCTCACGATCGTGCCAGGCGCATTTCACTTCAGCCTCGATGTGCGCGCCTATGACGAAGCGGTGCTGGCGCAGCTCGACAGCAAGGTGGACGCGATCATCGCCAGCATCGAACAGCGCCGAGGCGTTCGCTTCCACCGCGGAACCAAGGCGCGCGCCGCTGTCGGTCCAGTGGATCAGCCCATCATGGCGGCATTGGAAAACGGTGCAACGGCGCTTGGCATCCCGACCCTTAGCCTCGGCAGTCCCGCGTCGCACGATGCCGCCGCATTCGCGGCTGTCGGTGTGCCGATGGGCATGATCTTTGTTCGCAATGCCAACGGCAGCCACAATCCGCATGAGGCGATGGAAATCGACGACTTCATGTCCGGCGCCTCGCTGCTCACCTCATTCCTGGTGCAGCAATTCGGCGGGCAATGACGGTGCGAAGCACCACTACCGACGACGGCGCTCAGGCCTCCCGGTAATTCAGCAGCATCAGCCCGACCAGGATAAAGCAGACGGGCCACGTCCAGCGCGCGATCTGCCAGGCAACGCGGTTGGCCCGAGGATCCAGCCGCAATTCGAGCCAGCGAGCCCATCCCGCGACGATTCCGGTCAGCGCCAGCGGCGTGTGCGTGAGTTCGATCAGCAACTGGTCCTTGAGATTGGCGATCGCATGACTGTGCGTCAGAAGCAGCGTGCCGCCACCGGCGCATAGCAGCGGAAACACCAACCTCGCCCAGGGCTTCACCTCGCGCGCCGTGCGCACGCGCCATTCGAAGATGCCGAACGCAGCGATCAGCACGACGAACATGCGATGCTGCAGCACCTCGATATCGCGAAAGCTGACGAAGAACCCTTGATCGCCGAGCGGCCAAACCTCGGGATCCGAACGCAGAAACAAAAAGCCTGCGAGCAGCAGGAACAGCAGCGGCCAGTGACGCGCCCACCGCGCACCGGCGACGTTCAGCAGTGACAGCAGACCGATGGCCAGTACGAATATGCCCGACCAATGGTGGTTGTATTCCGACCACGCGATGTCAGCCGCATTGCGCGGTGGCAATTCGCCAGCTCCTGGCACGAATGCAACCTGCGGTGCGGCATGCTGCTGCGCCGCTTGCGCATCCAGCTTCGTTTGCAAGGCCGGCAGTGCAAGCTTGTCGTGATCGGGTGACGCGAAGCGCGGCACTTCTGGCGTATTGCGTTCGGCAATTTCCGGCCAACTGACGCGATCCTGTGTCAGATCGACTGCCGGTGGTACGGACGTCAGTGAAGCGGCAGCAAAGAAAATCGCAATGCCAATACCGACCTCAACCTCGGCAAACCGCTTCAGCCGCAAGACCGGCGTGGTGGGTTGCGCGCGCAACCGCTCGACCAGGAAAAAATTGCCGGCGCCCAGTCCAAGCAGCATCAGGAACATCGCAATCTTGGCACCGACCATCACGCCATAGGCGGTGCCATAGGAGCCCTCCCAATCGCCGATATACAGGACGCTCATCGTCAGGCCGCTGACCAGGATGCAGGCAACACCGACCATCGACATACGCGAGAACCGCGCGCCGACCAGGCGCCAGGCCTGCGCGGTCTGGATGCGGTTCAGCGCGAGCAAAAAGCACGGAATGCCGCCGATCCATATCGCCGCGCCAAGCTGGTGCAGGAACTCCACCATCAGCAGCGGCGTACGGCTATCGAGGCGCGCTTCCGCGTGCGTTGTCAGCGTTGCCGCTGCCAGCTCGATCGCGGCGAGTGCGAGCAGCGGCGCGGCGGGTGCGCGTTCGGCAAAACTGAGCAGGGTCAAACCGATCAGACCAGCAGCGGCGACCTTGACCATTCCCGCAATGGCAAAACTCGCCCCAAGCACATCGCTCAACGACAGATCGACGGTACCGATCAGCACCGCCGCCTGCAACGCCACGGTGGTGATCTCGCACAGCACCAGCGCAATGGCGCTCCATGCCGCAATCGCGATGCAGGATCGCTCGATCCGGCCCCCAGCGGTGCCGAGGCTCGACGTCAACGGACGCACCAGCAAGGTGATGAACAGCACCCCTCCCACTGCGAACGACTGCGCGGCGATGGTGAGGCCGTGAATGATGATCGACAGGTAGCCAAACAGGTCGATCAGCAGCGCCACGTATCAATGACCCGTGACGGTGAAGGGAACGTCCCCTCGCGTGATGTGACCGTCGATCGCCAGCACCTGCCACCGCACAACATACGCGCCTGGCGTGGACAGGTTGGCGCTTGTTTCAAGGATGTTGGGTTCGCCGCCGGGGCCGATCGGCAGCACCGCCTGCGTGTGGTCCGGGCGCATGACGGTGAGGCGGGACCGATCGCGGTCGATCCGGCTGTTGTAACGGAACGTCATGGCGACCATGCCGCTCGGCACGCTGCCTCCCGCCGCTGGCTGGCTCTGCACCAGGATCGCGTGCGCGAAGGCTGCCGGCGCTGACAGCAGCCAGGCGAAAAGGAAAATGACCGAGCGATACAAGGCGCCCCCTCCTGTTGCGGCGCGCCTCTATCCGCTATCAGTCGGCGGAAGGCAAATCGCAAAGCGAAGATGAGTCGACACCCACCTGGCCGCCGCGCTGACTACCGCTGGTTCCACGCCATCACCACGCGATGGATGGACAACGACGTGTTCCAGCATGTGAACAACGTGAACTACTTCTCGTTCTTCGATACCGCGGTGACCTATTTCGAAATGACCAGCGGCGCGGTCGATCTGCTGGAGGGGCCCGTGCATTGCGTGGTGGCCGAGGTGATGTGCCGCTATCACAGCTCCGTGGCGTTCCCTGACCGGATCAACGTCGGCGTGCGCGTGGCGCGTATCGGCAGCAGTTCCGTGCGCTATGAGATCGGCATATTCCGCAACGACGATGACATGGCGGCAGCGGAGGGATATTTCGTCCACGTGTTCGTCGATCGCGCATCGCAGCGACCTGTCCATGTGCCGGCCTCGTCGCGTGCGATCCTGGAGACCATAGCGGTGGCCGGCTGAACGCGCGATCAGGTCGTGTAAAGCCAGCGGCTTACCAGAGTCTCCACATCGTCGGTGTACGCGTCGCGCGGCCCCTCGTCGAACAGCGTGCCGGTACGCATGACATAGACATAATCTGCGATGCCGAGTGCGCCTTTGATATTCTGATCGACCAGCAGAATCGCCTTGCCGTCGCGCGCCAGCCCAGCAATCAGCGCATAGATCTGCGCAGCGATACGGGGCTCGATACTGGCGGTGGGTTCGTCGATCAGCATGACACTGGGATCGGTCATCAGCGCGCGCGCGATTTCCAACTGCCGCTGCTGCCCGCCGGACAGCGTGCCGGCCGCCTGACGCCTTCGCTCGGCCAGAATGGGGAATTGGCTAAAGGCACGCTCGATGCGTTCGCGCGAAAGCCCGCGATCACGGCGGAACTGCCAGGCACCAAGGCGCAAATTCACTTCCACCGACAGAAACGGAAAGATGCTCGGACGCTGCGGCAGATAGGTGATGCCGTGCCGTCCCATCTGATGCGAGGCAATGCCGTGCAGCGACATCTCGCCAAGCCGCATATCGCCGGATTGCGCTGGCAGAAAACCGAACAGCACCTTGAGCAGAGTCGATTTGCCGGTGCCGTTGGGGCCGAGCACACAGCGCACCTGGCCGCGCAAGACATCCACCGACATGCCATTCAGTATGTTGATCCCCGGCAGATATGCCGCCACCAGATCGCGCGCGGTCAGCACGGGCGTGTCGTCAGACACCGGCATAGGCCCGTAACACTTCCTGATCCTCGCGCACTTCGGCAACGCTGCCATCAGCGATCTTCTCGCCACGCGACATCACCACCATGCGTTGGACCAACCGCTGCAACGCCTCGATGTCATGATCGACGATGACGAAGGTACGGCCGCCCGCGTGCAGCTTGCGCACCAGTTCGATGATCTGGTCGCGCAGGAATGGATTGACCCCGGCAAACGGCTCATCCAGGAACAGTATTTCCGGGTCCAACATCAGCGCGCGGCCGAGTTCCAGCAGCTTCTGCTGGCCGCCGGAAAGGTTCTTCGCCTGTAGTTTTTCCAAGGCTGCAAGGCCAAGAAATTCAAGATGCTGACGCGCTGTTCGCGTCGCCGCCGGCCAATGCGAATGCGGCCGCGCGAGACCCGGCACCAGCATGTTCTCCAGCACGCTCATGCGGCTGAACAACTGAGTGATCTGGAAGGTGCGGCCGACACGCAACGTGGCGAATTCGCTCGGCGCCAACCCGTCGGCACGCTCGCCGCGCAAATAGATATGCCCTCCGGCCGGCGCGAGATGCCCGGTCAGCATATTGATCGTGGTGGTCTTGCCCGAGCCGTTGGGCCCAATGAGACCGACGAGTTCGCCCTGGTCAACGGCAAGATTGAGATTGCTCACCGCGACAATGCCGCCGAAGCGCTTGGTGAGGTCGCGCGATTCGATCAGTGCTGTCATCGCGGCGCGCTCCGCGACTGTTCGGTGAAAACGTCAGGCGCGGCACGCGGCCGGCCTAGCGCCCGCACCTGCTGCCACGCCAGCGCCAGCAAGCCGTTGCGCGCGAACCGCATGGTCAGCAGCAACAACGCACCGAACAATACCAGGCGCCATTGGCCATAGCTGCGCAGCGCTTCGATAAGGAACTCCAGGCCGAGCGCGCCGATGGTCGCGGCGACGATACTCTCCGCGCCGCCGATGACGGCCATGGCGACAACGAGGCCCATTTGATCGACCGAACCGATGTCGGGCGTCAGGATACCGATGTAGTGACCATAGAAACCACCGGCGAGCCCGGCGAAGCTCGAACTGATGGCGAAGGCGAGCACGCGAAACCGCACCACCTTCACACCAGCCGCCGCCGCGGCGTCCTCATTCTCGCGGATCGCGCGGAAGAACAGGCCCCAGCGCGAGGTAACCAGCAGCAGCATCACACCAAGGGAGGCGACCAACAGGGCGAGACCCAGATAGTAGAACGGCGTGTCCGTGCGACCGTGAAACAGCGGCGTGACCTCCAGACCGCCCGATCCGCCGGTGATCTGGTTCTCCGATACGATGACAATACGCAGCACCTCGGAGAACGCGACGGTGAACAACGCCAGGTAGGGGCCTCGCATGCGCAGGCAGATAAACCCAATGCCGCTACCAACGATGGCGCAGATCACCACACCAGCAACCATCGCGACGGGCGTCGGCATGCCGAGCGACATCACGAGCAGACCCGATGTATAGGCACCGAGCGACACGAAGGCCATGTGACCAAAGGAGAACTGACCGGCGTAACCGGCGAGCAGCGCCCAGCTTGCCGCGACAATGGCGTAGAACATCGCCAGCACGCCGACGGACAGCCAGTAAGCGTTCACCAGATAGGGAAACGCCAGCGCCGCCACCCCCAGCACCACGGCACCGGCGGCACTACTCCATCGCTGCATGCGCGCGACCGAAAAATCCGGTGGGACGGATAAGCAATACCAGCATCAGGATGAGCAGGCTGAACGCCTGTGCGTAGGTCAGACTGCGGCTGGGATCGGGAAACAGTGCGACGAACATCGATTCCGAAACACCGATGAGCAGACCAGCCAGGATCGATCCGGCGACTGAACCCATGCCACCGAGGATGACGATGGCGAAAGCCTGCGTGTCGGGCAGCAAGCCCATCGACGGCGACAGCGAATAGATCGGTCCGACCAGGGCACCCGCCCCGCCGGCCAATGCGCCGCCCAGTCCGAACGCCAGCATGTAGAAGCGCTGGTCGTTGATGCCGACGATGGCGGCCGATTCACGGGATTGGCTGACCGCGTTGAGCGCCTCGCCCCACGGCGTGCGGTTCATGAACCACACCAGTGCGACCAGCATGGCGATGCCAGCGCCGCCAGCAAACACCCGGTCCCAGGTCATGATAAGCGGCCCGATGGTGAGGATACCGGGCCAGAACGACGGTGGACGCAGCGGATATGGCCCGTAGACGATCAGGGCGAGCGCACGCAGGAAGATCGAGATGCCGAAGGTGACAAGGATGCCGTAATCACCCTTGCGCTCGGTAGTGGGGCTGTAGAGCGGCGTCAGTAAAGTGCGTTCGACCAGCACCGACAGCACGAACGCAACGGCCATCGCAACCAGGACGGCCGGCAGTGGCGGTATACCGGCGAGCGCGATGGCAAAGTAAGCGAAGTAGCCGCCCATCATGTAGACTTCGCCGTGCGCGAAGTTGACGATTTTCAGGATTGAGAAAATCACCGTCAGTCCGGCGGCAATCACCGCGTAGATCACACCTATGACCAACCCGTTGAGCGCCTGGATCAGCAGATAGCTGCTCACCGTACACCTCGCCCGGCTGCGGGAGAGGGCGGCACCCTCTCGCACGCGTGCTCCGGCATCAACGTCAATACCAGATGCTTCAGCCGCCCGGCTTCTTGTACGTGTACGGCACGGTGGCGAACTCTTTCGGCCAGACAATCGGCGCGTCCGCCTGGCCCTGCTTCACCTCGGAGTATTGCAGAATGGTCAGCGGCGCCTCGAGGAACTGGTGATAGTGCCAGGCGGGATCCTTGCTGGTCGAGAACGAATACTTGCCGCGCGCGCCAACATAGCTGGTGGTTTCCAGCGCCTTGATGATCCCTGCCGACTCGGTGCCGCCAGTGCGCTTGATCGCGTCGAACAGCAGACCAGCGCCGTCATAGCTTTCCATCACTGCACCCGAGGGATCTGCGTTGTGCTTCTGACGATACCGCGCTACGAACGCCTTGGTCTTGTCGTTCCATGCAGCCTTCGGCAGGCCGACGTTCTCCGTCGCGAGCCATTGACCGGCAGCACCGACATTCTCCCAGAACGTCGGATCAACTGCCTCGCCCCCTGAGTTGTAGATGCCGCAGTTCGCCGTCGGCGCGAAGCCTAGGTCATGCGCCTGACGGATCATCGGGTACGCGCCAGCTTCCGAATAGATTGTGAGGAAGAAGTCGTACGCCGGCGACTCACTCTTGAACCGCAGGATCTGTGCGGTGAAGTCCGTCAGGTTGGGGTCCGCATCGACGGCAGTGAACTTGATGCCGGCCTTGGTCAGTTCCTGCTGCACCAGCGTGCGCGCGGAAAGGCCCACGTCATTCTTCTCGGCGATGATCGCGACGTTCTTGAAGCCGGCCGCGGCGAGCCACTGGCCGATGGTGACGTCGATCAACGACACCGCGGGCGCGTTGCGGAATACCTCGGGATAGCCCTTGGCGGTGATCTGATCGGACCACACGTCGCAGGCCATGAAGGGGATGCCGTACTTGTGGTACACTTCCATCTCGGCCAGGGCGACCGGGCTGTGGAACTCGCCGAATACGGCGACAACCTTGTCCTGTTGGATCAGACGCTCAGCGGCGGTACGGCCTTCCGCCGGCATGCCGCGCGTATCGGCATAGATGATCTCGACCTGGCGCCCGAGGATTCCGCCTGCCGCATTGATCTCAGTCGCCGCGATTTCGGCGGCGTTCTTCATGTTGGTGCCCTCGGCATAGCCGCCCGGCGGCGACAACGGCCCAACCCAGCCTATTCGGATCGGATCGGCGGCACGCGCCCGGCGGCCCAACAGCGGCAGCGATGCAGCCGCGCCGGCCGAGGCCAGCACACCCCGGCGTGTGGTCTTCGTACCTGACTTATCGGCTGGCATCGGTGTTTCCCCTCGGTTTGCTTGCGTATCCTGTCAACAAGGCGTGCGCGCGCCAAGGGGGCAGCGGAACCGCTGCGACTTCTTCACGTTCCTGACGCACCGGCGGTCATAAAGGACAAACCGATGAAACATTCCGTTAGTGTTACGGCGCTTGGGCTGCTAGGGCTCCTGGCAGCCTGCGGAACCAATCCGCAAGAGCGAACGACTGGTGGCGCCGCTGCTGGCGCGGCCACCGGGGCGGCAGTTGGCGCCCTAGCCGGTCCTCCCGGGATGGCGGTGGGCGCACTCGTGGGCGGCGGTGCCGGCGCAGTGACCGGTGCGGCAACCAAGCCCAGCCAGGTCAACCTCGGCAAGCCGCCGTGGACCAATCCGCAAGCGCGAATCCCTACGCCGAATGGATCGGTGGCACCGGCCAGCGCCCATCGTTACGGCCCAGACTCCTCGCAAAACGCGGATGTGGATCGGCTGAACGACCAGAGCCTGCAGAACGCACAGAGCGGCCACTGATCCAGGCCTGACGGCGGCGTTAAAGGTCGAGATGCGCGCAGCGTCTCGACCTTTGCTTTGCGAGCCAGCCCGCCAGCATGGTATTCGTGCGGCGTGGACATCATGGTTGAGGAGACTTGGCGGAAGGCTCTGCGCGAGAGGGGCCGCGAGTGGGTGCAGGCCGAGTTGCGGCGGCGCCCGGGTCGGCCCGAAGACACGCTTTACGACGTCGTGTTCGAGGAGCCCTTCCCCACTCGGCAATTCTGCCTGAACTGGTGCGCTGAGCAGGACAACCGGTTGTTGCACTTTTCGGGCACGACTATCGCCGCAATCGGCGTCTTTCTGCTGCTCGCCGTGTGCACCTTCAAGGCGTTCCAGGCTACCAATGAGCGCGCTGCGCTGCAGCCCCAGCTGCATCCATCAATCGCAGCAAGCCGCCATATCCCGCCGCGACAATCGAGCGACTTTTCCGGCAACTCGCAGGCGCAGGGTCCGAGCAGCAACGCGGCCTCCGCAGCCGGGACGACGCCGCCGGATATCTGCCAGTACATAAGCTACGATACCGACCGCTGCCGTGTGCAGGGACCAAGCCAGTACCCGCTGCCGCGAAAAAACCCCTGACGGGCCGGCGACCTGTCACGGGTATCCGTGCGCGAGAACGGTGCCTCAAACAGGCGCCATCCAATTTCCCAGGGATGACCGTCGCCGGGCTGCTCGCTGGCGGGAAAGCCTATGCCTGGGGCGGCGCTCTGCTCCTTGGGCGGAAAAACCCCGCCTTATTTCCCTCCGAACTCGGCCGGTCTTCTGGCGAAAGGGGCCAACGATCTCTCCGGTATCCGAACGCAGTCCGCGAAGCTAACTAGATCGCGGCATGAGGCTCCGCGCCGGTTTCCCGAGCGCGCGCCACAGAAGGAGTCCAGCCTTGGACAGCGAAGCAAAAATGTTCTTCTGCGCATCGCAAGGCTTCCGAAGCGATGCCCCCCAGGCGAGGCGCGCGGCGGTCGCGGAGCTGATTGCGCTCGCGCGTAATGCCTCGCCGCCGATCCGCTCCCGGGCGGCGGCCGTTCTCGTCAAGGAATTCGGGCCATATGCGGTGACGCATGGGCTGTCCGGCTGCGCTGCGCCGATTTCTGAAGTCGAGCTTTGCAGCGGCGAGACGCGCGACTGTCGCAACTGCCCCTGGGCCTGGCTGTCGCCGGAGCGCCAAACCCTGCGGGAGGCGATCTGATCCCGGCGCATCCCCATCATTGCGTCGACCGCACCGCCCTCCGCTGCTGCTCGGCGCCCCCTTGATCCAGATCAAGGAAAAGATTGTTCCGATCATTGATCATTCGTTAGCTGATCGAACCGCCCGAGGATGGCCTCACTTGCTAAGCTTGAAACCAATATGTGACCGCACACCCGACGAGCTGCGGCAGCAGGCGGAGCAGTTTCGGCAGATGGCCGCGACGGCCCGGACCGCCGACGTCCAGGAGACGCTTCTCGAATTGGCTGATCGGTATGATGGGTTGGCCGATCAGCGTGCTGTCTGCGATTTGACCTGAATTCAGTGCAATGCAAACGCTGCCGACTGCAGCGCTGCCTTAAATTTCAGGAAGTTATGGCGCGCCCGGGAGGATTCGAACCCCCAACCCCTAGATCCGTAGTGTGCTATAAAATTGGACGATTTCAATTAATTAGTCTTCTTAACTCAAAACTATTTTTGCACACAAGCGCATAGAAGCGCACAGCGTGCATATTGAAAGCGGAACGATGATGGAGGTCCGGAGAGGGATTCCTCCACAGCTGTGACAGCACAATGACAAAATTTGAGGCGCTCGAATCGGTGGGCCGACCTATCTAAAACAGGGACGGCCAGCGTGATTTCTGATGACGGGAAAGGCGTTGCAACGGAGACTTCCGCATGTCAAACAGGCGTCTGCGAGTTGGTCGAGAGATGGGGGTTGATGTAGTGGCCAATCAGAATCTCGGCATTATGTGGAAGGCCGTCCAGGGCGCCGGTGAGCACGTGCGTCGTGAGCAATCAGGGTTGCTTTCGGCCCTAAAGACCCTGAGCGACGCTGCCAGGGCTGATCCGTCGCCTAGCAAACAAAAGCCTAAGGTAACCCGGACGGCAAAAAAGCTAGGCTAAGATTGGCAAACAGGACCAGGCCGAGCCTGTCACACAGATGGTGCGCACGCTTTACGGCGTTCCCGACAAGGAGCGGGTGGTTACAAAGGAGTTCGGCACCTCAGTTCCGCATCCTAATCCATTCTGCGGCATTCAGGCGGCTACAAGGGAAGACACAACTGTTTCCTGGTAGAGATAGCGACTTTTTTCGCAACCGCCTTACACACTCTATCGAAGTTGCTCAGATCGCTAAGTCCATTGCGATCCGCTTGAACAAAACCGAGAGCTTCTTCGCCGGGCGAAAGCCTAAAATAGAAACTGACTTGGTTGAGACAGCCGCGCTGGCTCACGATCTTGGTCATCCTCCCTTTGGTCATAACGGTGAAGAAGCACTTGATGAATGCATGATTGAGGCGGGCGGCTTTGAAGGGAACGCCCAAAGCCTCAGAATAGTGGCAAAGCTAGAGAAGAGGTCCCTCCACGACGCCAGCGGGATGGCAGACCCAGTAAACGCTGCCGGTGATGATATACGAGCTGGTCTCAATCTTACGTATCGAACCCTCGCCAGCATAATAAAGTATCCTCGGCAAATTCCGCGAACAAGCGCAGACAGACCCTCTGGGCCAAAGGGGCCGATCAAGGGTTACTACTATACAGAGAGCGACTTAGTTGCCGCTGTCATGCGTCAGGTCGGATACAACTCGGAGCCGGCCGGATTCCGAACTATCGAATGCTCCATCATGGATATTGCCGACGACATCGCCTACTCAACCTATGATCTCGAAGACTCTTTCAAAGCGGGCTTCACAAATCCGTTGAAGATGTTATCTGCCTCCTCGGACCTCGCAAAGCGCGTCGCATTTGAAGTAAAGAGGCGATTAGACAAATCCTACAGTCACCTTCCAGAGTCCGAGCGCCAGTTTTCAGAGCAAGATGTGTTTATTGCAATAATAAAGGTATTCTCATCTGTATTACCCATTCTCTACCAGGTGGAGCCCGATCTTTTCGAACTCGGTTACTGCTGGCGATACGCTTCTCAACATCGCGGCAACAAAGATTTCGGCGCATATGGCCGGTCTGTCGGAGATCACTGCCAACAACGGATACTACAGAACAAGATTTACCTCATCGCTAGTTAATCTATTCGTAAACGGCGTCCAATTCACGGCTAATGAGGATATGCCAGCGCTGTCCTCAGTAAAATTGGATCTTGAGACATTTAAGATGGTTGAAGTTATAAAGAACTATACATACCAAGCTATGATAATGTCTTCCAGACTAAAGGTTGCAGAGTTCAGGGGGAAGGAAATAGTCAAATCAATTTTTAAGGCTCTTTCCCCCGAAGAAGGAAATCACCATGGTTATCTCTTATACCAAGAACTCGCTGATCAGAACCGATGCGCCCAATCGCGAAGTCCGATGGACATGGTAGTCCAGGGCTGAGCTTCCAGCTTGCGCCAAGCATCGCAGCAGTGATCGAGCAGAGCATTGTGGTTGTCGAACACGCGGTTGGACAACCAGTTATCGCGCATGAACTGCCAGACGTTCTCCTGCGGGTTCAGTTCGGGACACTTCGGTGGCAGCGGCACGATAGTGATATTGGGCGGCACCACGAGCGTGTGCGAGAGGTGCCAACCGGCCTGGTCGAGCAACAGCACCGCGTGTCGTCCTGGGGCGACATCGGCGGAGATCGCCGCGAGATGCAGGTTCATCGTCGCGGTGTTGCACCAGGGCAGGATCAGTCCGACAGCCTTGCCCTCCTTTGGGCAGATGGCGCCAAAGATGTAGGTGGACGCGGTCCGCTGGTCGGACGGAGCTGATGGGCGACTGCCACGCTTGGCCCAACGACGGGTGATCTTGTTCTTCTGGCCGATCCTGGCTTCGTCGCCGAACCAGATCTCTATGTCGCCTGGATCGAGGCTGCGCCGGCGCGCGATCGTCGCCACTGTCGCCGGCCAGTTTTTTTGAAAGCCTCGACGGCACCCGCCGCCTGGGCGTGGTGACGCGGACGCGCCGACAGCTTGCGGTAGCCCAAGGCACGTAGCTCACGGCTCAGCGTCTGCTTCGACACCGTGATCTCGTATTCCTCCCAGAGCCACTGGCACAGGTCGATGATCCGCCAGCGGACTACCTCATGCACGGCCGGGATCGGACCGTTCTCGACCATTGCCACCAGCGCGGCACGGTGTTCGTCGTTCAGGCGAGGTGGCTGTCCTGGTGCCTTGCGGTCGATCAGCCCTTCAGGTCCATACGCGTTGAACCTGAGCACCCAATCGCGCACCACTTGCAGGGTGACGCCGCCGACTTCGGCCGCCTCTGTGCGGCTGCCTCCGTCATAGATCACCGCCAGAGCCAAGAGACGCCGAACCTGATCCGCATCCTCGCTCTCACGCGCAATCCGACGCAGCCGCGCCGCATCGTAATCCGGCCGCAAGGCGATCGGATGACCCATGGCGAACCTCCTCTGTTCGCCAGTCTTAATCAGATTAGCCCCGTGTCGGGGAATCCCTTCCCTAAGTCACCGTCAACGGGACTTGGTATTAATGCCCGATGATTGTAAATACCTTTACTCTAATCTCCGAGAACCAGATGAGAGAAAGCGCGTAATATGCGATTTCATTGCGGGGATGACTGACCGCTATGCAATTCAATTTTTTAACCGCCTGCATGGCACGACCCCTGAAGTCGTTGTACGATCCGATTTGAACTTTTCACCTCGTAGCCAAATTGATCGTCCTATTGTCCAGCCGGCTTGGACGGGATGTCATCAAAGTTCAGAACAGTTTGCGGGACAGCCGACCGCATCGGCGTACATGTTCCAGCAGTGCAGAGGCTAATTGCTCCCGTCCATCTATCCATCCGATACGCGGCGTGGCCGTTAGACCCTACCTGGAGGGTGAAGCGTCCGTCTACTGACAATGTGGCTGCGATGCCAAGGACTATGCCAAGCACCAGCCAGCCTACCTGACGCCACATGCCAACCCCGCCAGAAACGCCTTAGAGGCTGTCTCTGAATGACGCCGGAATGACCATGTTGAGTGGGTAGCGAACTCCCGACCTCCTGGCTCAGATGGCATCATCGATAGGCCTTCCATCGGGTCCAAGGAACATCGCTACCTCAAGCTTTAGTGCCTTCAAAATATTCTCTACGTGGCCCAACAGTTGTTGCAGTCCTTCAAGGCGCTGCTCAGGTGGTAGGCTCGAGAATGCAATCATCGAGCGCGCAAACTGGACGTTTTGGAGGACCGCGCTTTCCACATTCTGGCTAGCTCTGTCTTCGACCAAGCTCGTGGGGCCGGTAGCGCGCCTGAGCCGATGATAGAAGGCAGAGACTGCAAGGTGCCATTGGATCAACTGCCATTCGTCGACAATCTCCCAGGGATTGGCCTCCCGACTTTGTCCATCGTGAAGGTCTGCGTGATGAACAATCTGGTTCCGCCGCTTTGCCATCTGCGTAAGCGGGGGAACAGGTCCATGAACAAAGCGGAATCGAGTTTTAACCGAGTGAGGGCGCGCTTCATGTCTGAGGACGAGTAGAAAGTGAATTTCTTACGCGGCTTTGGAAAATGGCTTCTAATGAAGTCTTCGATCGCCGCATGCAAAAAAACGACTGTTGCTCGCAATATATCTGCTCTGACACCTTCACTCCGCCCAAAACCGGTTTGCTTCAGGCCTTCAGCCCCAGAGTGAAGAAACGATGTGATCGCTCCCACCCTCTTCATGTTCGTTAGGAAGCGCATTTTGAGAGCTTCGCGCTCCGCATTCGGTTGGGACATTCTGTTGCACCCCATCAATAGATTACGCTTACAAGGAGGCCGTCTTCGGGGAGCCGCGATGGGTCGACAGCGGCTGCTCGGGCCGGAGGCTCACCCACAGCCGTCGCGAGCGGTTAACGGACGCGGCATTCACCCGAGCTGCCTTTGGATTTCACGGATGATGCCGACGATATTATAGTATATCCGGTCCGGAATGGGTCGTCTGCGGCACAGCGGCTCGGGGTGGAGAGACATCGTTCCGGTCCCATTCAAGAGACAAGCTCTCAGAGTCCGTCCGGAGACTTCATGAAGGATTACAGAGTTTTCTGAGCATCAGGCGGATGGAGGCGAGGCGGAGAAAGGCGAGAGCGTTGTGGTTGCGGTTCTCCCAGTCCTTGGCAAGCCGGCGACAGCGACCGAGCCAGCCGATGGTGCGCTCGACGATCCAGCGTTTGGGTCAGAACGACGAAGCCTTTGGCCTGATCGCGAGCGTCTGACGATTTCAGTCAGCAGGCCCGGCATGACGTTGGCAGCGCCGTCCTGGAAGATCGGCCCCGTATAGGCGCTGTCTGCGAACAGCTTTCGTGAGGAACGGGAACTGTCCGAACAAGGTGGACAACAGCAGGAGGCCGCCGTCGCGATCCTGAACGTCAGCGGCTGTCACCAGCGCGTGCAGCAACAGACCGAGTGTATCGACGAGAACGTGGCGCTTCTTGCCTTTGATCAGCTTGCCGGCATCGAAGCCATGCGGATCGATGCAGGCCCCCCTTTTTCCGCGCTTTTCACGCTCTGGCTGTCCACGATGCAGGCGGTGGGACTGGCCTCGCGCTCGGCCTGCTCGCGGCATTTGACGTAGAGCGCGTGATGAATCTTCTCCAACGTGCCGTCGTAGCCCCACTGGCAGAAATAGCCGTTCACCGTGCTGCGTGGCGGCAGGTCCTTCGGGATGTAGCGCCACTGGCAGCCGGTGCTCAGGACATACATCACGCCGTTGACCACCTCGCGCATGTCGACCGTCCGCTTGCCGCCGCCGCGCTTGGCGGGCGGTATCAGCGGCTCGATATGCTGCCATTCCGCGTCGGTGAGATCGCTCGGATAACGCAGCTTGTCACGGTCGTAGCGAGGGCGGTTCTCGGTCGTCCACATCGGGCACCTCACAGATCGGTGCCAACACCAAATCACAGTCCTTCGAGCCACTTCAAGCGCCACCCAGCCCCGCCCCCAACTGATACAGTGACTCGATAAGTCTCCGGACGGATTCTTAGGTTAGCAGAATAACTAAGGTAATCCGAAGCGCTTTTGCCAAGCGTTCGATGTTGTCGATACTAATGTTCCGCTCGGCCCTCTCAACGGAACCGATGTAGGTCCGATGTAAACCCGCCAGGTCGGCTAGCCCCTCCTGAGATATATGCCGCTCAGCCCGGAGCCGTCGAAGGTTCCGTGCGAGCACCTGTCGAGCATCACCTGGCCGAGACCTTTTCACCCGGTCCACGTTGGCCGATGATGACTATGCGTCTACAGACTATGAGTAGCTTTTCGAGAGGGATAGAGATGCCGCGACCACGTGGCAGCGGCCTGACAGTCACACGCGCCGTTTTGGCTGACGGAACGGTCCGCGAGTATTGCTACAACCGATATACGGGGGAGAAATTAGGGAACAATCGTCAGCTAGCTTTGGCGAAACTTGCGAAGTCTGTAGGGCCGCTGTCGGCTTACGACGAGAGCATAAATGCGTTGATCCGGGACTACCTCAAGTCCAATTCCTTCCTTTCGAAACGTGGCACTACGCAAGGTCTTTATCGACATTACCTTCGGTTGATCTCGAACAGGTTCGGCACCCGTCACGCAAATTCGATTACGTTCGCTGAGGTAGACGCGCTCAAAACTGAATTACGAAATACGCCGAGCAAGGCCAATATGGCGTTGGCAGTTCTCCGCATCCTTCTCGGTCGTGGGGTCAAGTTAGGGTTCTGCCAAGTGAACACGGCAGCCCGCCCGGGCCGCGTTCGCCAGTTTCCAAGGGAACAGATTTGGGAGGTCGCGGACGAAGAACGCTTCTTAGCAGCAGCGTCGGCAAGAATGCGCTTGGCCTTCATGCTCCTGCTGTACACTGTGCAGCGCCCATCGGACATGCTTGCGATGACGCGGGATGCCATCATCGAGCGAAACGGGCGACTCTACTTAACGCTTCGTCAGCAGAAGACCGGCACACTGGTTGACATACCTGTCCATCGCCGGCTGGCCGAAACATTACAACATGATCTTTCGCACGCGTCGAAGTCGCGATTCTTAGTCGCGGAGTTCCTACCGGCCATCGATGGAACCGCCGCAATTTTTCGCGAGCATGGGATCAAACGATGCACATGGCGGATGCGCAACTGGCCTCCCAGCTTTCCGAGCAAGGATGGACACTGCGTGACATTTCCAGTGAGCTTAGACGGCGCCATCCTCAGCGTCGCGATCTGCGCCGGACGGGCATAGTGCGTATGGCAGAAGCAGGCGCAACAACCGCCCAGATTGCGGCAGTATCGGGTCATGCCATAGACTATTGCCAACGGATCTTGGACGCTTACCTGCCCCGCCGAACGGAGGTTGCTCTGAGGGCTATCGAAAGCTGGGAGCGACTACTAGACGCAAATTTTCCCCCGACCGGACGGCCCTTCTCCAAAAATCCCCGATTTTCCGTGCATTCTGAGAGCCGTTCGAAGCTAACCCGCAATAATACTGCAAAATAAACTCAAAAATTTGGAGTTTCCTTGTATCGGAATCGTTCTAAATTATGGCCAACAACTTATTGTTTATAAAATAAAAAATTTGGCGCGCCCGGGAGGATTCGAACCCCCAACCCCTAGATCCGTAGTCTGGTACTCTATCCAATTGAGCTACGGGCGCATCGCCAAGGCAGCGGGATGTAGCGGATGGGCTACACCGCTTCAAGTGGTCAGGCCGCCAGCTTGTCGAGCTCGCGCAGGATCGATTCGCCCATCACATTGGTGCCCACTTTAGCTGTGCCTGCCGCCATGATGTCGGCCGTGCGCAGACCAGACCCCAGCACATTGGTGCAGGCGCGCTCGATCAGCGCCGCGTCGTCGTCCATGCCGAAAGAGTAGCGCAGCAGCATCGCGAAGCTGAAGATCTGAGCCATCGGATTGGCAATGCCCTTGCCGGCAATATCTGGCGCTGAACCGTGAATCGGCTCGTACAGTGCCAGCCGCTTGCCTGATGAATCCGCCGGCCCCAGCGTAGCGGAGGGCAGCATGCCGAGGCTTCCGGTCAGCATCGATGCCAGGTCCGACAGCAAATCACCGAAGATATTCGAGGTGACGATCACGTCGAACTGTCGCGGATTGCGCACCAACTGCATAGCGCAATTGTCGGCATACATGTGGCTGAGGCTGACATCGGAATATTCGCGCTGATGCAGCGCGGTGACCGTCTCGCGCCAGAACAGCCCCGACTGCATCACGTTGGCCTTCTCCACGCTGGTGACGCGGTTCTGGCGCTTACGTGCCAGCTCGAACGCCACGCGCGCCACGCGCTCGATCTCGCTGGTGGTGTAGGTCTCGGTGTCGAAGCCGCGCTTTTCCCCGTTCGGCAACGTCTCGATGCCGCGCGGTTCGCCGAAATAGATGCCGCCGGTACTCTCGCGCACGATCATCAGATCGAGGCCGCGCACCACCTCACGCTTCAACGTCGATGCATCGACCAGCGGATCGAGCACCGTCGCCGGACGCAGATTGGCGAACAGGTCGAGCTCCTTGCGCAGCCGGAGGATCGCCAGTTCCGGACGCAGCTGAAAGCCGAGCTTCTCCCATTTCGGGCCACCAACGGAGCCGAACAGGATGGCGTCCGCCTCCTTCGCGCTCTGCATCGTCGCATCGGCGATCGGCGTGCCGCGAGCGTCGATTGCCGCGCCGCCAACCAGATCCTCGGTGATGTCGAATGTCACCATGCGCCGGCGATGCATCCACTCGATGACGCGCCGGACCTCGCGCATAACCTCCGGGCCAATTCCGTCACCCGGCAGGATCAACAGCTTCTTGTTGGCGGGCATTGTGTTCCCCGTTCAGGCCGTCGTCACCGGCAGCCAAGGCTGCGCAGAACGCCGCGCCGTCTCGTACGTGTCAATCGACGGCGCGTGCTGCAAGGTCTGGCCAATGTCATCAAGACCGTTCAGCAATGAGTGCTTGCGGAACGGATCAACGTCGAAGTGGATCTCTTCGCCGTTCGGTCGCACCACCACCTGACGCTCCAGGTCGATGGTGATGCGTGCATTGCCTCCCAGCTTCGCGTCGTCGATGAGCGCATCGCAGATCGCACGCGGCAGGCGGATCGGCAGCAAACCGTTCTTGAAGCTGTTGTTATAGAAGATGTCGCCGAACGATGGCGCGATGATGCAGCGGATACCGAAGTCCTGCAGCGCCCACGGCGCGTGCTCGCGCGACGAACCGCAGCCGAAGTTCTCGTGCGCGATGATGATCTGTGCCTTGCGGTAGCCATCCTGGTTCAGGATGAACTCCGGACGCTCCCTCCCATCGCTGTGGAAGCGCAGCGGATCGAACAGGTGCACGCCAAGGCCAGACCGTTTGATGGTCTTCAGGAAGCGCGCAGGGATCACCTTGTCGGTGTCGACGTTCTGCATCGGCATCGGCGCGGCGACGGCAGTCAGGGTGGTGAATTTATCCATCGGAGTTCCCTTGGAGAGGTGCCCCCTCCCTAACCCTCCCTCGCTGCGCGGGAGAGGGAATGTTGCGGTTCAAACCAACTGCCTTACGTCCGCCAGCCGCCCGGTCACAGCAGCCGCAGCAGCCATCGCCGGTGACACCAGATGTGTCCGGCCGCCTGGGCCTTGCCGCCCCTCGAAGTTGCGGTTCGACGTGCTCGCGCTGCGTTGTCCCGGCGTCAGCTTGTCAGGGTTCATGCCAAGGCACATCGAGCAGCACGGATCGCGCCATTCGAAGCCGGCCTCGAGCAGGATGCGATCCAGCCCTTCTTCCTCGGCCTGCTTCTTCACCAGCCCCGACCCCGGCACCACCAGCGCCTGCACGCCGGCCGCAACCTTGCGGCCCTTGGCAACCGCCGCCGCCGCACGAATGTCCTCGATGCGGCCGTTGGTGCAGCTGCCAATGAACACCACGTCGATCGCCACATCGGACAGCTTCTGTCCCGGCTGCAACGCCATATACTCCAGCATCCGCTGCATTTGTGCGCGCTGGCCTTCGTCGGCGACATCGGCGGGGTTCGGTACGACGCCAGTCACCGGCGCCACCGCACCGGGATTGGTGCCCCAGGTCACCATCGGCGCGATATCGTTTGCGTGCAGTGTCAGCGTGCTGTCGTAGTGCGCGCCAGCATCGCTCGGCAGCGTGCGCCAATACGCCAGCGCCTGCTCCCACGCTTCACCTTTCGGCGCGTATTCACGACCCTTGATATAGCTGAACGTCGTCTCATCCGGCGCCACCAGCCCGGCTCGAGCACCGGCCTCGATCGACATGTTCGACACCGTCATGCGTCCCGCCATATCGAGCGCGCGGATCGCCTCACCGGTATATTCAATCACATGGCCGGTGCCGCCGGCCGTGCCAATCTTGCCGATGATCGCCAGCACGATGTCCTTGCCCGAACAGCCAAAACCCAGCGTGCCATCGACGCGGATTTCCATGTTCTTCGCCGGCTGCTGCAACAGTGTCTGCGTTGCCATCACGTGCTCGACCTCGGACGTGCCGATACCGAACGCCAGCGCCCCCATCGCGCCATGCGTCGAAGTATGCGAGTCCCCGCAAACGATCGTCGTGCCGGGAAGCGAGATCCCGAGTTCCGGACCGATGATGTGAACGATGCCCTGCCGCACATCGAGGATCGGGATATACGGCACACCGAACTCGACGACATTCTTCTCCAGCGTCTCGACCTGGATGCGGCTGTCCTCTTCCTTGATGTCGCGCGGCACCCGCGAGCCGATGGTGGGGATGTTGTGATCCGCCACCGCTATCGTGAGATCAGGCCGGCGCAATTTGCGTCCCGCCATGCGCAGACCTTCGAACGCCTGCGGGCTGGTCACTTCGTGCACGAGATGACGATCGATATAGAGTATGCACGTCCCATCCGGGAGCCTTTCCACCACATGGCTGTCCCAGATCTTGTCGAACAGCGTGCGTGGCTTCGCGTCGGCCATCTTGTTTCCTCCGTCAGCCGGCAGCTTCGGTTTCGCCCGGCGCCTGCGTATCGCCGCTTGCGGTGGTGACGCTCCGCGCCTTCTCGGCGATGCGCGCCGACTTGCCGCTGCGGCCGCGCAGATAATACAGCTTGGCGCGCCGCACGTCGCCACGCCGCACCACCGCAATTTCGGCGATCAGCGGTGAATACAGCGGAAACACGCGCTCCACACCCTCGCCGTAGCTGATCTTGCGCACCGTGAAGTTGCTGTTGAGCCCCTTGTTGGAACGGCCGATGCACACGCCCTCGAACGCTTGGGTGCGCGTGCGCTCGCCTTCCACCACCTTAACCGCGACACGCACGGTGTCGCCGGGGGCGAAGTCAGGCACGCCGCGCGCGGCGCTGAGGCGGGCGATCTGCTCGGCCTCGTACTGTTGGATGATGTTCATGGCGGGGGATCCTTCCGTGAGAATTCGTCTAAGACGCGCTGGCGGCGCTGGCAACCGCCAGCAGGTCAGGCCGCCGCTCGCGCGTGGTTCGTTCCGCTTCCGCCTGGCGCCAGGCGGTGATCGCCGCATGGTGCCCGGACAGGAGCACGTCGGGCACGCGATGCCCCTGCCATTCGGCGGGCCGCGTGTAGTGCGGGTATTCCAGGTGCCGATCGGAAAATGATTTGTCCGCGGCACTTTCCGCCGCGCCCATCACCCCGGGCAGCAGGCGCACAATAGCATCCAGCAGCACCAGCGCCGGCAGTTCGCCACCAGACAGCACATAGTCGCCGATGCTGACTTCTTCCATCTGACGCGCGTCGATGACGCGCTGATCGACGCCTTCGTAGCGGCCGCACAGCATGATGATGCCGGGCCCATTTGCGTAACGCCGCGCATCCGGCTGCGTCAGCTTGCGGCCGCGCGGCGTCAGATAGAGCAGCGGCCGCGCATCGGCGACCGACGCAATCGCTGCATCGACCACGTCCGCGCGCAACACCATGCCGGCGCCGCCGCCAAACGGCGTGTCATCCACGCTGCGGTGCCGATCAGTGGCGAAGTCACGGATGTTCACCGTGTGCAGCGACCACAACCCCGATTGCAATGCGCGGCCGGCAAGCGATTGCGCCAGCGGCCCGGGAAACATGTCGGGAAACAGCGTCAGCACGGATGCGCGCCACGTCACTTGTTCGCCTCTCCCACTTCGTGGGCGAGGCGTACGGTGCAGCGGCCGGCTGCTACATCCACTTCGGGCACACAGGCATGGGTGAACGGCACCAGCACCGGTTGCGCATCGTCGCGAGCGATCTCCAGGCTGGCGCCTGCACCATAATCATGCACGAGCGCCACCGTGCCGATCCGCTCGCCATCCGCGTCGAACGCGCTCAGCCCAACCAGATCCGCCAGATAGAACTCATCACTCTCGGGTTCCGGCAACTGCGCACGCTCGACGAACAACCGTGTGTTGGTCAGCTTCTCCGCCGCGCTCCGGTCGGCGATCTTCACCCGCGCATCGCCGACGAGTTCGGCGATCTCCGCCACGCCCTCGCCGTGCCAGCGCAGCTCGAATTGGCGTCCGTTCGCATCGCTAAGCGGCCTGTACGCCGTCAGATCCTCGGCGTACGACGTCACGCGCACCCATCCGCGCACACCGTGCGGCCGGCCGATGACGCCCATCAGGATGCGCTCTTCCGGCAAGTCAGCCCGCCGCTGCCTCGGCCGCCTTGGCACGCTCCTGCGCCTTCTTCTTCGGCGCCGACTTCACCGGCTGCTCGCTCCAGCTCGGCATTTCCCCGACGCCCTTCTGGCCGAGAAATTTGGCGACGCGATCGGTCGGCAGCGCACCCTGCGACACCCAATGCTGGATGCGTTCCGCCTGCAGCCGCACGCGGTCCTCGTGTTCGGCGGGCAGCATCGGATTGTAGCTGCCGAGCTTCTCGATGAAGCGCCCGTCGCGCGGGCTGCGGCTATCGGCCACCACAATGTGGTAGTACGGGCGCTTCTTCGCGCCGGCGCGTGCAAGGCGGATCTTCAAACCCATCGATCATTGTCTCCTGTGTAGCGTCATGGCCGGGCCTGTCCCGGCCATCAGAATCCTCGCCGCCCGGGCACCATGCCCTTCGGCATCAGCGCGGCCAGTCCGTTGCGCATCAGCCCCTTCTGCCCGAGCTTGTTCATCCGCTTCATCATCGTCGTCATGTCGTCGAACTGCTTGAGTAGCCGGTTCACTTCCTGCACCGATGTCCCCGACCCCGACGCAATCCGCTTCTTGCGGCTCGCCTTGATGATCTCCGGCGCGCGCCGCTCCTTCATAGTCATCGACGAAATGATCGCCCCCTGACGCTTGAGGATCACCGTATCCAGATTGGCGTCCTCGAGTTGTGCCTTGATCTTGCCCACGCCCGGCAGCATTCCAAGAATGCCCGACAGACTTCCCATCTTGCCGATCTGCTTGAGCTGGCTGGCGTAGTCCTCGAGATCGAACTTGCCGCGCATCATCTTGGCGGCAAGCTTCTCCGCTTCTTCCTGATCGATCGTCTCGGCCGCGCGTTCCACCAGGCCGAGGATGTCGCCTTGCCCCAGGATGCGGCCCGCCACGCGCTCCGGATGGAAATCCTCCAGCGCGTCCTGCTTCTCGCCCACGCCGATAAGCTTGATCGGCGCCCCGGTGATCGCGCGCATCGACAACGCCGCGCCACCGCGCGCATCGCCGTCCATCCGTGTCATGACGATGCCGGTGACGCCCACCGCATCGTTGAACGCCTTGGCGGTATTCACCGCGTCCTGGCCGGTCATCGCATCGACCACCAGCAGTGTCTCGATCGGCGACGTGGCGGCGCGTACCTGACGCACCTCCTCCATCAGCGTCTCGTCGATCGACAGCCGCCCTGCGGTATCGAGGATGACGATGTCAAAGCCCTCGCGCCGGCCGGTATCCATGGCGCGTTGCGCGATCTGCACCGGCGTCTGGCCAGCGACGATGGGCAGCGACGGGACCTGCGCCTGGTCGGCGAGCTGCGCCAACTGAAGCTGCGCGGCCGGACGTTGGGTATCCAGGCTGGCCAACAGCACCTTGCGGCGCAGGCGGTCACGGAACCGCAGCGCCAGCTTGCCCGACGTGGTGGTCTTGCCGGAGCCTTGCAGGCCGACCATGAGGATCGGTATCGGCGCCGGCGCGTTGAGGTTGAGCGGCACCGCCCCCTCGCCGCCCAATGCCTCGACCAGCACGTCGTGGACGATTTTGACCACCTGCTGGCCGGGCGTGACCGAGGACAGGACCTCGGCGCCCACCGCACGGTCCCGCACCTTGGCCACGAAGTCACGCACCACCGGCAGCGCAACGTCGGCGTCGAGCAGCGCCAGGCGGACCTCGCGCAGCGCCTCGGTGACGTCGGCCTCGGACAGCGCGCCGCGGCCGCGCAGGCGGTCGAACACGCCGGTCAGTTTGTCGGACAGGGCTTCGAACACGGCAGAACTCCAACGGCCAAAACGCCGCTGCGCGAACCCTCGCGGAGCGGCGGAGCCCCCGCGCCTGGCGGGGACCGGGTGGTATTACGTGACCCGGATGCGCGGGTTATGCGAGCGGGAGGTGTGGGAAGTCAAGGCGGTGGGGTCGGTTTTGGATGTCCGATCCAACGTGGACTTGATCAGCAGGTCAGGAATGTGCCCACGTTTGATTGGTCAGCGGCCATCCGCGCCGCGTCTGTCTGCCCTGTCTCCATCGAGCAAGCCCATTTATCGCCGTTGTCATCCTTGCCAGTGCGGAGCCACGCACCATTGTCCGCCACCGGTCTCGACGATAACATCTTCATCGTTTCCGGCTCTCGCCATCGCCGGTAATAGCGGTGACACGGGCGGCGATAAGCCTCGGAAGCACTGATATCACGTTCATCCGTCATCAAAGTGAATGAGGGATAAGAAATGTCCAGTGGGAACAAGACTTTCGATGCCGTCGTGATAGGTGCGGGGTTTTCAGGCATGCACATGCTGAAATCACTCCGAGACAAATTGGGGCTAAGTGTACGTGTTTATGAAAGCGGCGGCACGATCGGCGGCACCTGGTATTGGAACCGCTATCCGGGTGCGCGTTGCGATTCCGACGCCTACATCTATTGCTTCACTTGGGACAAGCAGCTGTTGCAGGACTGGGACTGGTCCGAGCGCTATCCCGAACAGCCCGAAATTCTCCGCTATCTTGAGCATGTTGCCAAACGTCACGACCTGAAGCGCGATATACAATTCAATACGCGCGTCACTGATGCCGAATTCGATGAAACAACCAATATGTGGCAGATTCATACCGATGGAGGCGATGACGTCTCAGCGCGGTATCTGATCACAGCTGTGGGTACGCTTACGACTAGCAACATCCCGGATTTCAAGGGTCTGGCAGATTTCCAGGGCAGGTGGTGTCACACCAGCCGCTTCCCGCACGATGGTATTGACTTCACCAATAAGCGCGTCGCCGTGGTTGGTACCGGCGCCACGGCCGTACAGGCGATCCCCGAGATCGCGCAGCAAGCGAAGCAGCTCGTCGTGTTCCAGCGGACCGCCAACTACTGCGTGCCAGCCCGCAACGGCAAGGTGGATCCCGAGGTCGTGAGGGCACGCAAAGCCGATTACGATGGTGTCATCGATCGTATCCGTAATTCCTTCTTCGGCTTCGAATACGCATTCATCGAGAAGTCCGCGCTCGAAGTCACGCCCGAGGAGCGCGAGCGCGAGTTCGATCGGATGTGGGACGCCGGCGGCTTCGCCTTTTGGCTGGCCAATTACCAAGACATGTTCTTCAGCCAGGAAGCCAACGATTTGTGCGCCGGCTACATCAAGCGCAAGATTCGCAAAGCAGTGAACGACCCAGCAGTGGCCGAAAAGCTCATCCCGAAGGGCTACGCCTACGGCACGAAACGCCAACCGCTGGATACCAACTACTACGAGACATTCAACAAGGACAACGTGCTGCTGGTTGATGCCGCCACTGACGGACCGATCGAACATATCAGCGCAAAGGGCATTCGAGCCGGGGGCAAGGAATACGAGTTCGACATCATCGTCTTCGCCACGGGCTTCGACGCCATGACCGGCCCACTAAAGGCCTTAAACCTTAAGGGCCGCGACGGCCGCACGCTCGACGATCAATGGCAGCACGGTCCGCAGACCTACCTGGGTGTATCGGTCGCCGGCTTCCCTAACCTGTTCACGATTACCGGCCCGCAGAGCCCGTCGGTGTTGTCGAACATGCCAGTGTCGATCGAGCAGCATGTCGAATGGGTAACCAACTGCATCGACACCATGCGCAAGACTGGCAAGACAACCATCGAGGCAACGCCTGAGGCGCAGGATGAATGGGTCGCGCACGTCAATGAAGTTGTCGGCGGAACGCTGATGCCTGGTGCCAACTCCTGGTATATGAGCGCCAACATTCCGGGCAAACCACGTGCGTTTCTGCCGTATCTGTGTCCGGAGGGCGTCGCCGGCTATCGAAGAAAGTGCGATGAGGTGGCGACGACCGGCTACGAAGGCTTTGCGTTGACTTAATGCAGACATTCGACAAAGCGCGGGTGGGGACGGTGGCCTCACCCCGCTGGTTCGACTGGCACGGACAGTGAGCGATGATCGAGAACAGCTACTATTCCCGGGACGTACACGGTCCTTACGACTTGTACGACATCGGAAATCTTGAACTTGAGGAAGGCGGCACTATCCGCGGCTGCAAGCTCGCATACGCTACTTTCGGCAGGCTGAATGGTTCCAAGGATAACGCCATTCTCATCCCGACCTGGTATTCAGGCACAAGCAAGATCATAGAGCAGGTCTATATCGGAAAAGGTCGAGCACTCGATCCAGATAAGTATTTCATCCTGGTTGTGAACCAGATCGGCAGTGGCCTTTCAACCTCACCTCATAACATGCAGGCACCCGCCGGCATGAGGAATTTCCCGCATGTGCGGATCAGCGACGACGTACGCGCTCAGCACAAGCTCGTCAGGGAGAAGTTCGAACTTGAAAGTCTCGCGCTAGTCGTCGGCGGCTCCATGGGCGCACAGCAGACCTATGAATGGGCGGTGCGCTATCCCGACATGGTGAAGCGCGCGGCCCCCATTGCCGGCACAGCGAAGAACACCGTCCACGATTTTCTTTTTACCGAGACTCTGGTCGAGGCGATCACGTCGGATCCAGGCTTCAACGATGGTTTCTATTCGTCTGCGATGGAGGTACGACAGGGTCTCCTGCGGCACGCCAAGATGTGGGCAGTGATGGGCTGGAGTACTGAGTTCTTCCAGCAGGGACGACATAAGACTCTGGGGTTTTCGTCGATGGATGATTTCATCATCAACTTTATGTACGCGTACTTCGCGGTAATGGATCCAAACGATTTGCTTTGCCAGGCGTGGAAATGGCAACGTGGCGATGTAAGCCGCCAAACGGGTGGCGACCTCAGGGCTGCATTAGGCAGAATTACGGCCAAAACTTTTGTAATACCGATGTCTTCCGACATGTTCTTCCCGCCGGCTGATTGCCAGAACGAGTGGCGACTCATACCCAACGCGGAGTTTCGGCCGATCGAAACGATCGATGGTCACCTCGCGCTGTTGGGCGCCGATGACAATGCGATCAGGCCAGCTCGATAGGCACCTCAGTGAATTGCTGGCAGCGAGAACCTAGCAGTCATCCGTCGATCGACAGCAAGTGCCTTAACAAATTTTGAACCGACAAATACACACAGATGGCGGCATGCTGCTGGCGATCGCCCGCGCGAGTGGCCCATAACTAATCCTGCTCGCTGACGCGATAAAATCACCACCGCCTTCATCCGCGTCCATCTGTGTGTATCGGTGGTTTCAGTTACTTCTGTTCAGCCAGCCCCGACAGTTCAGCGTCCGCAGGCAACGCGTCAGACGGTCCATACCGGGCACCACTCCTCAATCGAACAGCGTCGCCAACCGCTGCTTCATCGCGTCGGCGATATACAGCGCCACCGCCTGGATGGTGGAGGTGGGATTCACCCCGCCTGATGTGACCCACACGCTGCCGTCGACGATGAACAGGTTCTTCACATCGTGGCTGCGCCCCCATGCGTTAACCACGGAGCGTTCCGGATCATTCCCCATGCGGGCCGTGCCAAGCAGATGGCCCGGACTGTTGAGCACCGTCCGCGATGCATGGATCATGCCGGCACCGGCGGCGGTCAGGATTTCTTCAGCGCGAGCGATGCCGTGTTCCATCATCCGACGCGTATTCTCGCCGATCCGATAGTCGATCCGCGGCGCGGGAATGCCATCGCTGTCCTTCAGCTCTGGATCAAGCGTGACACGATTGTGCTCTTCCGGAAGGTCCTCGCAAGCAACGCCAATGCGCAAGCGGTGATCAAGCAACTGACGCAAGATGCGATGGTGCTGCGCGCCCCACGGCAGGCGACCGGCGCCAACACCGTCGATTGCCTCGGTGACCGGGCCGGTACCGCGGGCGAATTGCAGCGTATAACCGCGCACGAAGTCGCGCGACTGATCGGTTTCGTAGAACTGCTTGCTCCAGATCACCGTCATCGGGCCGCGCGCCCCATCGACCATTTCCTCGACATAGCCGGTGACCTGTGGCCACGGATGCAGCATGAGGTTCTTACCTACCAGTCCGCTTGAGTTGGCGAGCCCGTTGGGGAATTGCGCCGACGCTGAATTCAGCAGCAGACGTGGCGTGCCGATACCGTTGCACGCGAGGATCACCAGTTCCGCCGGCTGGAACTGCTCCTTGCCGTCTGCGTCATAGTAGATCGCACCAGATGCCATTCCATGTTCATTGGTGGTGATCTCCCGCACACGGCAGCGCGTGCGCAGTTCCACACCAGCCCGAAGCGCCAGCGGCCAATAGGTAATGTCGGTGCTCGCCTTGGCGCCCTGTGCGCAGCCCGGCGTGCAGTGGCCGACATTGATGCAAGCCGCTCGGCCTTCATACTCTGTGGTTGCGACGGTGGTATCGGACGGCCACCAGTGCCAGCCGAGCCGATTCAACGCGCGCCCATAGACCATTCCAGTCTTGCCAAGGGGGACGGGTGGCATAGGCGGATGGCGCGGTGGCACGCCTGGGTCGCCCTCCAGGCCTGACACACCCATCATGCGGTCGTTCTCGGCAAAGAACGGCTCCAGGGTCCAATAATCGATCGGCCAGTCATCCGCGATGCCATCCAGCGAGCGCACGCGGAAATCCGATGGGTGCATGCGCGGGAAATGCGCCGTGTAGAACAGCGTGCCGCCGCCGACGCCGTTGAAGTTGGCAATTTTCATCGGCGAGTTGGTGTCGTTGATCGGATAATCGGTGGTGCGCCCGCGCTGGTTCGGGCTGATGGCGAAATCGGCGAAGCGCCGAGCCTCCCAGTCGCGGCCGTTGCTCGGGAAGTCGCTGTGCTTCATCCAGTCGCCCTGTTCCAGGCACAGGATGCGCATTTTGGTTTCCGCGAGGCTCCAGGCGACCGCCGCGCCCGAGGCACCCGAGCCGACGATCAGCACGTCGACGATATCGTGCCTGTTCATGTCACACCGCCCTTAACCCCATTCCGGCCCCAGCTTAATGCACGCGCTTTCATCGTGTCAGGCCCCATCACGGCAACACCGCATGGTGGCGAGCGTGGCATGCGTCGGTTCGGCACCTCATCTCGGGCTCAGAGGCGCTTGATCTATCCGCACCAACTGCTTAGCGTTTTGACCAGAAGGCCTAGGCAGAAGGGCCCACCACTGAAACCGCAACCTGGCGACAGGCGGCAAGCGCCTGAAACAACCGGGCTGATCGAGGGAGAAATGTATGCGCTTACACCGCCGCTCGCTGGCCGGCCTGTTGCTCTCGATGCCCATCGTGGCAGCGAGCGTCAGGACTGCATTCGGCCAGAACGACGACGCACTTTCCTACTATCGTGCAGCCAAAATCGACTGGCGGCAGGCCGCGGGCAAGTCGCTCACGATCGGCATGAACAAGCACCCGTTCACCGAATCGCTGCTGCCGCTGCTGCCGCAGTTCAAGGCCCTGACCGGCATCGCCGTGGATTATCTGATCCTACCCGAGGACCAATACTTCCCCAGGCTCGCTGCCGATCTTTCGTCACAGCAAGGGCAATTCCCGGTCATCATGACGGGGCCGATGCGGAACTGGCAATACGTCTCGGCAGATTGGATCGTGCCGCTGGAGGACTTCCTCGGAAATCCGAAACTGACCGACCCGACCTGGTACAATGTCGACGACTTCTATCCGGCACTGATCGCAGCCAATCGATGGGACGGCAAGATTGGCAGCGGCGTCGGCAAGGGATCGCTCTACTCGATTCCGGTGATGGAGGAGAGCTACATCCTTGCCTATCGCAAGGACATCTTCGACCAGTTTCACATCGAGGTGCCGGCGACGCTCGAAGAGATGGCCGAGGCGGCGCGGCAGGTGAAGAAGAATGCCGGCATTGCCGGGATCGTGGCGCGCGGCACGCCGTCCATCGCGAGCATGGGCACAGGATTCATCAGCGGGCTCAAGTCATACACCGACGACCAATGGAGCGAGCTGGACGACAAGCTGCAGGCGCGATTTCGACGATCCGCGCTCGGTGAAATACACCGAGATGTGGGTCGACATGATCCGCGAAAGCGGTCCGCCGAACTGGGCAAATATGCAGTGGTACGATGCGAAGGACGCCTTCGCGGTCCGGTCAGGCCGGGATGATCGCGGACTGCGACTTCTTCGCCGCCGGATACGAAGATCCCGCGAAGTCGAAGATCGCCGGCAAGGTCGGCTATGCGCTGCTGCCGGCTGGCCCGGACGGCAAGACCTATTCCGGCCTTTGGACCTGGGCGCTCGGTGTCAACAAGGCGACGAAGAACAAGGACGCGGCCTGGCTCTTCGTGCAATGGGCGACCTCGCAGCGCACCCTGCTCAACGCCACCGTCGAGCTATCGCAACTACAATCCGTCGCGCGCGTCGATCACCAACGATCCGCGCGTCGCGCAGGTCATGGGGGCCTGGGGCGGCGGCAGCTATATCAAGACGGTCGCAGAAGAATCTCGAGACGGCGCGTGTGGCATGGGTTCCCGAGCCGGATCGCACACGCCTGGGCGACACCTGGGCGCGCGCGCTGCAGGAGATCTACTTCAAGCGCCTGTCCGCCGCAGACGCGCTGAAGACAGGCGACCGCGAAGTCGACAAGGTGCTCAAGGAAGCCGACATCAAGGCGCAGTAGCATCATGCATAACGAAGGCCGTACGGCGGAGTCGCCGGACGCGGGAGGTTCCTGCCGTACCTGCTGCTGACGCCGGCGCTCGTTCTGCTGGTCGGAATGGTGTACCCGTTCGGTCTCGGCCTCTACTACAGCCTCACCGACTACTGGCTGCAGTTTCCCAAGCGATTCCGCTTCATCTGGTTCGACAACTACATCGGCCTGTTCAACGAGCCGCTGTTCACCCGCGCCCTGGAGTTCACCCTCGGCTTCACGCTGGTGGCAGTCGTGATCCAGGTCGGGTTGGGACTCGCCGTGGCGCTGTTCCTGCACGCACACATCCCCGGGCGCAGAGTGATGCGCGCGATGATGCTGATGCCGTTGATGATTCCGCCCGTGATCACCGCGCTGATGTGGAAGATCATGATGGCTTCGACGAGCGCCGGTATCCTGAATTACGTGCTGTCGTTCCTCGGCATCGGCCCGGTGAACTGGCTCGGGCTCGCCGCACGAGGCGATGGTCTCCGTCCTGATCATCGATACGTGGGGCAACCTGCCCTTCGTCTCGCTGATTCTGCTTGGCGGCGCTGCAATCGCTGCCCACTGAGCCCTACGAGGCGGCCAGGGTCGATGGCGCCGGCCCTACCGCCATGCTGCGCTACATCACGCTGCCGCTGCTGCGGCCGTTCCTCATTCTGGCTGCCACGTTCCGGGCGATGGACTCGCTGCGGATCTTCGACGTGATCTATGCGACCACGGTGGGCGGACCGGACGATGCGACGACCAACCTCTCGATCATGTCGTACGCAATATGCGTTCCAGTGGTACCAGATGGGTAACGGCGTGGCCCAGGCCATTGTGCTGCTCGCGATGGTGGTCGCCAGCAGCTACGTGCTGCTGCGGCTCTGGAATCGCACCGCGGAGAGTGCGGCGCAATGACTGCCTTACCGTTGCCACAGCACCGCTACGCATCGCGACGCCGCGCGCGCAGCACCGGCACTGCATTGCCTGTGGCGCGCCGGCACTACGTGCGCAACGCCGCCGTCGCGCTTGCTGCTGTCATACTGGTGGTCTGGACCGCTTTTCCGTTCGTCTGGATTCTGCTGACGTCGCTGAAGAGTCCGGCAGACATCATCTCGGTGCCCCCTAAGTTCATCTTCCAACCGACGTTCGATAACTACGCGGCACTGTTCTTTGGCAACCAGGCAAACGGCATACTCCACGACGCGTCCGGACTTTCCGCTGTTCTTCCTCAACAGCGTGATCATTTCCATCGGTGCGGTCGTACTGTCGGTCGCTGGCCAGCATCCCTGCGGCCTATGCACTTGCCCGGTTCTCATTCCCGCTGAAGAACGCCCTCGGCTTCATCTTCATGAGTTTCCGCTTCGTGCCGTTCCTGGCCTTTGTGATCCCACTGTATCTCCTCTACCAACGGGTTGGACTCTACAACACCCATATCGGGCTGATCCTCGCCTACCAGCTCATCACCCTGCCGTTCACGATCTGGATGCTGCGCAGCTTTTTCATGGAAGATCCCGTTGGAAATCCAGGAGGCCGCACAGATCGACGGCTGTTCATGGCTGGGCATTCTCACCCGGGTGATCCTGCCGCTGAGCATGCCGGGTATCGCGGTCACCGTGATCCTGGGTTTTATGTTCTGCTGGAACGCGTTCAACTATCCGCTGATGCTGGCGGGCCGTCAGACATTCCCGGTGACCGTCGGGGCGATCCAGTTCATCTCCTACGACCAGGTGCTGTGGGGACAGATGGCGGCTGCGACCATCGTCTCGGCCATGCCACAGTTGCTGCTCAGTTTGATGGTGCAGAAATACATTGTGCGCGGCCTCACGATGGGGGCCGTGCGATGACTGTCGCGATCGCCGACGTTTGGCGGGGTTCGCCGCGCTAGGGCGGTGCATGTAAAACTTACTGGCAAACCGCACGCTGCGCATAGCGGGCGGCCAGTACCGGCCTTGGAGCAGGCTACGGCCCCCGATCATCCAAACAAGGCCAACGTGCCCTATCGTCCGAAAAGCGCTTTGCAGTTAGTATAAGTCACTCTACTTGAAATCCCTACTGACTCTCCATACCTCCCGCCGGATGACGGAAGCAAGCTCTGCCGAACACCCGTCCCACCGCTTCCCGCGCCTCCCAGGGTTGTCCGCCGCACCGCGTCCGGGCGAAACCGCGCCAGCCCACACAGCGGAGCACCATTGATCTACGTCAATGCCATTTATGCCGCCGCGAGATAGCTGGCTGCCGCTGGCATGCGGCCGTGCCGTGCCCCGGCGCAAACATTGTCTAAGTCTGCCTGACCGCGTTTGGACGAACAAATCAACTACGCCCCCGCACAACGCAACGTTGCCGGGAGTCGTTTCTGACCTGGCGATCGCGAGAGCCATATGTCAAAGCCTTGGACAACGGCCGCTGTCATCGGCGGCGCTGCGATGACATGTGTGATTGCTGCCACACCAGCGTCAGCCGCACCGTGGCCGCAGCCGGAAGGGCATGGGTTCCTTATCAACACATTTACCTTCCAGCAGGCGCAGAACCACGCCGGCATACCCAACCCAGCCTTTGGAAACGGCACGTTCCGCGAATACGCCGTCGGACCCTATTTCGAGTACGGTCTGACCAATTCGGTCACCGTTGGTGCCGCCGCGGATCCGCAGTTGAGAACCCTCAGCACCGCCTCAGCAACCGGCGGTCTCGGCGACATAGACCTGTTCATCCGCCCGACGATATGGCGCAACGACGACTGGGCGGTCGCGGTGCAGGGACTGGTGAAGGTCCCTACCGGCTACAATCCCAATGCCAATCCGGCCCTGGGCAACGACCAGGTGGACGTGGAGCCCAGGTTTCTCGTGGGACGCAGTTTCTCCCTGGGGTCCTGGCCGGCATTCGCCGACCTGGAGGTGGCCTATCGCTACCGGTTCGGTTCTCCGGCAGACGAGGTGCGCATCGACGGCGCTTTTGGGACCCATGTGCATGACGACTGGATGGTGCTGATCCAGTTGTACAACATCATCGGACTGCAGAATCAGGCCCCGGGAGGCACCAATTTCAGCCTCTCGACGCTCGAAGTGTCAGTGGTTCACGACCTCTCCCCGACCGTGTCCGTGCAAGCAGGCGCGTTCAGCCAGATCGCTTCCCGCAATTACAACAAGGGAAACGGCGTGCTTCTGTCGGTCTGGTGGCGGTTCTGACACGGCCACAATCACTGATTGATCTGAGTCAAGGCGCAGACCCGCGGACTGAGCGATTAACCTTTTGGAAACCGGACCGTTTATTCGACCATGCGCAACACAGCAATGACACGCCGCGTTCTCGTAGCAGGCGGAGCGGGATTTATTGGCTCGCATCTGTGCGATCGCCTCGTGACCGAAGGGCACGATGTGCTCTGCATCGACAATTACTTCACCGGCTGCAAGGCCAATGTCGAACACCTGCTCGAGCATCCCAACTTCGAGCTGGTGCGGCACGACGTCCGCGAACCCATTCATGCGGAGGTCGACGAGATATACAATCTGGCATGCCCGGCATCGCCGCTGCATTATCAGCAGGAACCGGTTCGAACCATCGAAACCAGCGTGCTTGGGGCGATCAACCTGCTGCGGCTCGCGCGCGACATCGGCGCCGTCCTGTTGCAGGCATCCACCAGCGAGATATACGGCGACCCACAGGTTCATCCGCAGCCGGAGACATATTGGGGTCACGTCAATCCGATCGGCCTGCGCGCCTGCTACGACGAGGGCAAGCGGTGTGCCGAAGCTCTGTGCTTCGATTATCACCGGCAGCACGGCGTGCGCCTGAAGGTCGCGCGCATTTTCAATACCTACGGTCCGCGGCTCGCGCCAGGCGACGGTCGCGTCGTCTCCAACTTCATAATCCAGGCGCTGCACAATAAGCCGATCACCATTTACGGCGACGGCACACAGACACGCTCGTTTTGTTATGTCGATGACATGGTGGACGGCCTGATAGCGCTGATGCGCTCCGACGACAGCGTCACCGGGCCAGTCAACCTAGGCAATCCCGCCGAACGCACAGTCGGACAGCTTGCGCAGCTCGTCATCCGAATGACCGGAACGTCAGCCCGCATCGTTCACTGCCCCTTCCCGCCTGACGATCCAATTCGCCGGCGGCCGAACGTCGCGCGCGCCGCGGAACTGCTTGGCTGGCATCCAGCCATCGATCTGGAGGCTGGTCTGGCACGCACAATCGAATCCTTCCAGCGCGAACTCGCCGAAGCTGACAACCATGCCTAGCCAGCCGATGGCCACACGTCGACGCAGCAGCCGGTAGGCAGGTTCAAGCTGTGTCTGTCACCGACCCCTGGGTCACCTGCTACGCCGTAACGCAGGTCCTCTATTTCTGCAGCTTCGCCGTGGTGTTTTACTTTCTGCTGCTACGCATCGATTGGGTGGACGTAGCGGAAGGCAGCGAACTTCCGGCCGGCGACTTGCCACTGATCATTCTCGCTTATCCGGTCTTGCGGGAAGACGTCGCGACGATGACCACGACGCTCGTGTCGCTGGGTTGGATCGAGTATCCCCGATCGCGGTATCGGATCATCGCCATTCCGAACAGCGATGATCATCATACGATCGCCGCGCTTCAGCGCTTACAAGGGCAGTTTGCTTTCCTGGAGATCATGCAAGTACCCCCGACGACAGACCCGGGTTGGGATGTTGTCTGGCGCGCGTGGTCGAACAACCCGAAGGCCTACTGGTTCCATCATGGCAAGACCAGCGGGCAGCAAAATCTCCCGCCGAAAAAGACACGCCAGCTCATCTATCTGCTCTACAATCTGATCGAGCAGATCGGGTCAGACTGGGTACTGGACTATATCGACGCCGATAGCATGCCCCCGCCCAACCACTTCCGCGCTGCTGCCGCAGGGTTGCAGCACTACGATGTGCTGCAGGCAGGCAACGTCGCGGGCAATCTGCTCGATTCCATGCCGGCAACATGGCACTCATTCGACCACATGTGCTGGGACGGTCTTATTTACCCGCACATGTCGGCTGGCGGTTCGCACCCATACTACGTGCTGGGCAAGGGCCTGTTCTACCGCGCGCGCGATCTGCAGGAATTCGGCGGGTTCAACCCTTGGACCACGATTGAGGATCCGGAAGTTGGCATGCGTATGTGGGCGAACGGGCGCCGGCTTGGGGTCATATTCGACCCCTTGATCGAGGAAGTACCGCGCACGATCGTGCGGGGTATCATTCAACGGAACCGTTGGATGTGCGGCTTCTTCCAGTCCCTCGGCAAACCGCTGAGCTACATGGGCATGCCATTCTGGCGAAGGCTGCAGGCGAGGCTGAACATCCTCCCGGTCCTGTCTTTACCCGTCAACATCATCGGTCTGCCCGCAGGCGCGTACGCTCTCTATGTCTACATCTTTCTCGCCGGCCATTACCCCTTCTGGCTGATTGCGCTGTCCGTCATCAATGTGGCTCTCTACTTTGTTGTACTGGCGATCATCTACGTGAACGCCTGGCGCCGTACTCGTCTCGTGCTGGATGAACGGCGGCAGCGAATTTGGTACATGCTGCGCATCAACCCGATATCCCTGTTCATCTATCACACAATCTGGACCATCCCGATCATCCTCGGCTTTTTCATGTTCCTGGCGGATCGCGGAAAGGCGTGGCTGCGAACACAGAAATACGATGCCGATCACCACATCGGCGAAGCGGGTGTTGACGCACTGAAGAAAAAGCTCGGCGCGGTAGCCCGTCCGGCATCAATAGTGCGCCCGCTTGAGATGGAACCATCGAGCACCATCCCGCGCGGGAGCAGGCCGGAGACGGTTGGACAGACATCAGATTCCACAGGAGAAAAATGATGCACGTCTTGGTGACGGGCGGGGCCGGTTTTATCGGTTCGCACCTGGTCGACGCACTCCTCGATGATGGGCACGAGGTCCGTATCCTCGATAACCTCGACCCTCAGGTGCACGGGCCGGAGCGGCAAAGGCCAGGTTATCTCGCCCGCGACGCCGAATTACACGTTGGCGATGTTCGTGATCCCGCTGCGGTCGCCAGGGCGCTCGTGAGTGTCGACGCTGTCTTCCATGAAGCAGCCGTAGTCGGGGTAGGGCAGTCGATGTATGAAATGCCACGCTACGTTGAAGTAAACTGCCTCGGCACAGCAGTGTTGTTGCAGGCAATCGTCGAACGGCGCGATCGCATCCGCAAGATCGTTGTCGCATCGTCGATGTCGGTTTATGGCGAAGGCGCCTATCTCAGTTCAACCGGTACTATCGTCTACCCGCAACCCCGTCCGATCCAGCAGTTGGAGGAACACCGGTGGGAGCTGCCGGACTGCGATGGCTCCCCGCTCCGGCCCACAGCGACGCGCGAGGTCAAGCCGCTTGCTCCTAGTTCCGTATATGCGGTTACCAAGCGCGACCAGGAGGAGCTTTTTCTGGTAACCGGAGCCACCTATGGTATTCCGGCGGTAGCACTGCGCTACTTCAATACCTACGGACCACGGCAAGCACTTTCCAACCCATATACTGGCCTCCTTGCCATTGTCTGTTCGCAGTTGATGAACGGTCACCGGCCATTGATCTTCGAGGATGGCCTTCAGGCCAGGGATTTCGTCCACGTTTCTGACATCGTGCAAGCCAACCTGCTCGCCTTGCACAGCGATCAGGCGGCTGGGCAGGTCTATAATGTCAGTGCTGGGAACCCCATTACCGTCTTGGATATCGTAAACCTCCTGTCCAGACGGCTCGGCTTCATCGAGCCTCCCGAAATCGTCGGGCGGTATCGCGCTGGCGATATCCGCCACTGCTTCGCGGACATCGCGCGTATCGGCGAGGACCTCGGTTACCGGCCACGCCACGCTCTGGAGCAAGGAATAGAGGAGTTGCTGCAATGGATCGGAACCCAGCACAGCACCGATCATTTGCGGGTGGCAGTCGCAGATCTGGAAAAGCATGTGCTGCTGCATTGAAGCTGCTGGCCATGTACATACGAGGGCGAAGAATGCGGCTCGGCATAGCAACGCTTCTGATCCTTGCGGCGGCGCTCACCATGACAACACCACGGCCTTCGATGGCTTCGGTGGCAATAACGGGCGCCGTGCCGGCAGGTGCTAAATATTACCTGCTTACAACCTTCCCGGTAACGGGCTCAGAGCATTGGACGCTCAAGTTCTCATTCCAAACGCTGACGGCCGGGGCGGCGTTATCTCTTTGCGCCGCCAGCGAAGAGCAGTTCAAAACCAATGCCTGCGAGATCGAGCTTGCCCATTCAGTGGAATCCGGTCCCGGGAAGCTGGTGATTGTCGATCAGTCGCAACTCTCCGGGAGGGTCCTGTTCATTCGCCGGGACATCGGCGCAGCGCAATGGAAGTTCATGCTGAACGTTGAGTAAGTCCGGGGAGAGTGGCCCTTCAGTCTGTCTGCGCGAGATCCCTGTTCGTTAACCGGACCACATAGCGGGATTGCTCCCGCTCCGGCATTTTGATGGTGGTGCGTGCCAGTTCGCGCCCATCCTTCTCGATTCTGACCTGATAGGTGCCACCAAACCCGCGCCAGGACATCTCACCCGAGCCGTCAGTCGTCGCCTCGCCCCTGGTTCGCCAGGATGCAATCAGCCGCTTCAGTGCATAATACGCCTGCTTCGGCCGCATCTGGTCATCCAGAAGGCCGCCATCATGAATGAAGGCATCGGCATCGCTTACGCCCCACGACCAGGTGATGCCACGCACCATGCTATTGGCAAAAGCCAGCGTGTAGACCTTGGTAACATACTCCGACTGCAGAGCCTCGTCCCATGTGCGGTGCCACCAGGATGAACCGTCTACCTGCTTCGAAGGAACCGAGAATTCCTTCACAAGCACCGGTTTGCCGTAGCCGGCATATTGGTCCAGCAACCGATCAATGCTCACAAGATCCAAACCGATCGGTCCGACCCCATCCGCGTTAACCCCAGCCTGGTAAAGCTCGATGCCCACGACGTCGGCAGGAACGCCTGCCTGCAGTAGCTCGGTCAGTGAATGGCTGTCCGTGGCATCGTACCTCAAAGCGAGCGAACCGCTCATGATGTGCGCGGACGGATTGGCCGACTTCACTGCCTTGGCAAAAACCTGACCGATCTCAACCCGTTGCTGCCAATTGAGGTTGAAGGAATTGGCATTCTCAAGGTTGAGCTCGTTCAGCTCCCAGACGTCTATGCTGCCGGCATACCGCTGCGCCATTGTATAGGCGTATTGGTAGACGGCATCCCGCAAGACAGGAAACCGTGCGGTGCGAAGGTAAGCCGGCGAAAAATCCGGGTTTGAGGTGAACCACATACTCAGCGCACCGATCAAACCGAATCCGTCTCTGCTCTGTTTGGCAGGCTGCTGGTATGCGTCGATGTTGTCCCAATCGAATTGTCCGATTCCGGACTGAATGCGTCCCCATCGCGCGGTGACGTACGATTTATTGATCCCCATGTCGCGCATACTGGCAGCGAGGCGGGGGTCATACGAACCGCTTCGGCCAAGCGGATGTGCGCCAAACAGAAAGTCGTTCGCCGTCTGCTCGAATATCACCTTGGCGCCTGGAACGGGTCTGCCGCTCGCGGTGAGCACGGTGACCTGGGCGTCGCCCTTGCGGTTGCGCTCGATGTCCGCCTTGGCTCGAGCCAGCACCAGATTTTCGTGCGCGTCGAGCGACGCTTTGACCGATAGAGCATAGCTGTTCGTTGCCCGTGCCGCGTCGGGCGGATTCATCGCGAGTGCCGCGTCTCCCTCCTTCAAGTATTGCGAACCCTGCCGGATCGACGCTGCAGCCTCGGCGGCGTCGCGCCCGCGCTCCAGGCTGGCAACGCTGGCCAGACTGGACCGAGCGATTTCACGATTCAGATTGAGCTCCGACCGGCCGCCGGCCTGGTCAACAAGATAGCCCGCGCCCGCGTTGTCCAACGTGAAGAGAAGTTTGCCAACCTGGGGCAGTTCATATTGCACCAGAACGCGATAGCGCTTGCCCGGTGCGACAATGATCGCGGGCCAGCCTGAGTCCCACCGCCAGTCCGAAGCATTTTGCCCAGGTACCGCAGCCAGGGAGCCCGGCGCCGGGTTTCCGGCCAGGTCCGTCACGAATACGCGGCCTCCGCTCACATGATTGAAGTCGCCGTTGGTAAGCCGCCTGCCATTGGGGTCGTAGGCGGCAAGCACGAGATTGGCGCCCACTTCGAGCTTGAAATCACCGGTCAGACCCTCTGCGGACTTGATCTGCGGTATGTACTGATACCCATCGTTGGCGCTCTTGCCAGCCCAGACGCGATAGTCGCCGGCAGTCGCCACGCTGATTTCGTAGCGGCCATCGTCTGACGATTGGCCACTACCCAGCGGATTCCCCGCATGGTCCGTAACGCTGAGATATGCACCCTGTAGAGGCTTGCCTCGCACATCGGTCACCTGCCCGTGCAGCACGACGCGAGCCTCTTGGGGCGCACCGGCGGCTGGTGTGGCACCAGCCGCATGAACCAGCAGCAGCAGCGCAGCACCAGCAACGCGCGCACGCGGCGGTACGCAATTCTCCAGGGTTCGATGCACGATAGACCAATGCTGGTCTACCGAGGTAAAGACTTCGTTTCGCTTTGTGAATTTGTGCCGGTGACTACATCCAATGGCCTACGGCTTCGACCGCGCTCTCATGTATCCGAGGACCGCTGACACAGCGTCGTTCCGCCGGTCACCCACAGCAAGACGCGGTGCGCCATGTCGAAGAAATCGATCTCAACGGGATCAGCCGGCGATACCGTGACCCGCCGGATGTCCGCATAGTCGGCGAGGTAGCGCGCCAGCGATGGTACCAGCAACTCGCCTTGCACAGACATGCTCATCGGCGTGAGCCCTCCTGCGCGCGCAGTATCAGCGTCGCGTCGTCTCCACCCTGCCGCGCCGCCAAAGCTGCCGGAGCGACAGGAGGTGCAGCAGGATCGAGCATGGCACCACGAACGCCGGTGTGAGCACGGTCGGATAAACCCCGGCGCCGATGCTTGGCACAGACGGCACGATCAACTGCAATGGCCCGGGGGAGGTTATCGTCCCCAGGGTGATCGCGATGGCGAAGTCAACCAGGCCGAAAAAGTTCCAGATGATGGCCGACTTCCGGCCCTCGGCCGAGCCGTTGGCCACGGCGATCGCCGTGGGCACGGCGAACAGACCTGTCAGGACATCGCCAATTCCCGCCGGCAAACCAAACAGGCTAGGCAAGAGCCCGCCCAACGCGCCTGCCAGAAAGACGCTGCCGAACAGCCGGTAAACCTGAAGAGCGACAAGCCAAGCCGCCGGCATCGCGTCGAGCACCTGTCCCACCCGCTTCGACAACAGCAGGAGCGGCGCACCGACGATCACCGGCAGGAAGATCGCCAGCGGCAGAAGCGGCAGCATCGAGAAGGCCGGGCGGAAGACGCCGTTGATGGCGGCGCTCCAGGCTACGGCGGCCCACAGCGTGAAGGGCACCATGATCCCCAGCCAGGTCGAGCGGCGTTGACCCTGCGTGAGGTTCACGCCCTCCAAACCGAGCCAAAGTCCCATCGCGATCAGCCCATAGGTCAGCAATCGGACAGCCGCTGCCGGCACGCCGCTGCCGGCGATGGCCGGCTGCCAGACTATCAGCAGCGTCCACAGCGCAGTCAGAGGAATGAGCCAGAGCAGGCTGCGCAGAGCGGGGCTGGGCGGGACCATTCCAGCAGGCAAGGCCGCAGTGGTCATCGGTGGGTCCTCCTCATGACTACCAGTATAATAGTTACTACTCTATTGATAGTCACTACCCAAAATTGCATCATTCGGTTACCCTGGCCGCGATGAAATCCGCCAAGCCGCCAGCCATTGCATCGCCGAATCCGTGCCCCGTGGCGCGCACGCTCGACATCGTCGGCGATAGCTGGACGATCCTTATTCTGCGCGACCTGATGACGAGCGGGCCGCGCAGATTTCAGGACTTCGGGCACTCATTGCAGGGGATAAGCCCGACGACCCTGTCCAGCCGGCTGAAGCGCCTCGAAGAGGCGGGCATCGTCGAGCGGCGCTTCTATGAGCAGCACCCGCCGCGGGCAGAGTATCTGCTGACCGATCGGGGCAACGATCTCCGGCCGGTGCTCAAGGCGCTCTTGCAGTGGGGCCAACGCCACACAATGCATGAGCCACGTGAGCGCAACTCTCGCTAATTCAAAACGGCTTCGCCACTGCCTACGGCTGCAAGGCCGCAGCAACACGGCAGGCGACTTCAAAGCCAGCAACGATGGCGGTTACGAACCGCTTGCCGCTGATGCCTCTCTCCTCAGCGAGCGCCAGGCTGGGTGAGAATACAAACGACTCGTTATGGATCGAACCGGGTAGATATGTGTCGTCCAATTCCATGCTATGCGCCGCCATCGCGTTGGCAAAGGCCGCCCAGTGAGCACTGACCAGATCGGGACGGCCCAGAAGTGTTGCTCCCCCGCGGATCGGCGCTGTCCCGCAAACCTGCGGGCAGGTTGGCTGGAATCCAAAGTTGAGGCGTGCAGTGCAATGCCGATGCAGTCGATGAAGAAGTGCTTCACCCGCTCGATGGCGACCGGCGGCAGCGCTTCATAGTCCAACTCTGCGCAGAACTTGGCGAACGACCGGCTGGCAGTCGCGCCGGAGCCGGATGTATTTGAGGGCCTTACCATGTCGGACATCCAAGCGTTGCATCCGTCCACCAACTTGGCGCGCGGCCGATGCCTGGTCCAGCACTCATAATTGCCGGAGGCAACGGCTGCTTGGTAGGAGTAGCGCATGAGCCATACCGCATGGCGTGCCGATCCTCTGGTCTGGGGCCACGGACCCCGCGTATTCGAAGCATTCCTCGAGCCCACCTGCCCGTTCTCCTGCCGCGCCTTCGGCAAGTTCGACGACTTGCTGGTCCAGGCCGGCGAAGACCGGATCACCATCAAGGTCCGTCTCCAGTCGCAACCATGGCATATGTATTCGGGCGTGATCGTGCGCTGCATCCTCGCCGCCTCAACACTCTCCGCTGGCAAGGCGGCGGCGAAATCCGTGATGGCAGCCATTGCGGCGCATCGCGAGGAATTCGAGTTCGAGCGCCATTGCCGCGGCGCCAACTTGGACGCCACCCCGAACGACATCATCGCGCGCATCGAAAACTACAGTGGTGTCGCGCTCGCCGCGGCGTTCGCCATCCCCGATCTCGACCGTGAGATCAAATGGCACTGCAAATACGCCCGCCAGAACGGTATCCATGTGTCGCCGACATTCATGGTGGATGGTCTGGTGGAAGCCGGCATGAGCAGCGGCGACGCTGTCGGCGACTGGACAGCGCGCTTACTAAAGGATTGAGCAAGCCTCAGCAGAGCGGCACAAACCTGGCCGCCGTGTCGCAAACCCGCTGCTTCGTTCGCACCAGCGCATCCGAGCGCGGGAGTTCCGGACGCTGACAGTACCAGCCGATCTGTACCATGTCGCGGATCAGCAGGAACATCGGCAGCAACGCCAGATCCGGCTCCGTCATCGCGCGCACAGACAGATAGCCGGCGATGCACGCGTCACGAAACGCCGCGAACTCTGCATGCTCCTGATACGCGACCAGGGCCACCGCCAGATCGGTACTGGTGCCAGCCGAACCCAGTGTCATCGAAGTCGATCAACGCCGCATGCTCGTCACCGATGACCACATTGTGCGGATGCAGATCGGCATGGATCAGGCTGAAAGTGCGCGCCGGCTTGCCGTAGCGCGTCAGCGCGGCGTGCAACATGTCGCGCCAGCCCAACACCAGGGAGCGCTCCTCTGCCGAGAACACCTGATGGTCCCAGAACGGCCCCCAGAATGGCGTCGGCCCCATCAGGCCGTTTGCATCGAGCGAGTGGCGTTGGAACCCCGGCGGTGGGGTCCAGCCGGTCGCCTGGTTGTGCATCTTGGCGATGATCGCCCCCAGCCGGTTGAAGTGGCTTGCCTTCACCGTCGGGTTGGCCTCGCGATCGACCACATCGGCCAGCAGTTCGCCATCCACCCAGCGCGCCAGCCCGGCCCAGCGGAGTTCACCGGTGGCCGCCACCTCGACTTGCACGAAGTCCTCGCCATCCAGCGTCAGCAGCGGCTCTGGCGCCGCCACGCCCGCATGCACCAAAGCTCGCGTCCAAAGACGCTCCGATCGCAATTCTCCGATGTCGTGGTACCACGGGCGGTGCAGCCGCAGCACCAGCCGTGTTCCATCGCGCGCGTCGGTCACCCTGAAGGTGACGTTCTCACTCAGACGCACGAAACGCAGTTCCGCCTGGGTGATGCCGAATGCCTCTAGCGCCCGCCGCGCGGCCGGCTCGTATGCCTCCGCCGCCTCTGCCGTCATACGTGGTGCCGGGCGTCAGCCCGGACCCCGCGCGCCATGGTCGGGCGTGACCCTGCCGTCATGCCGCGAGTTCAGTAATCGTCTCGTCCCAGGCCACCAGGAATTCCGCCGCGTTCGCCTGCGAGAAGGTCAATGGCGGACGGATCTTCACCACATTGGCGAAGGCGCCGGCGTTGCTGGTCAGGAAGCCCTTGTCCTTCAGCCGATTGATCACCCGCTTGGCGAGATCCACATCCGCTGACCCATCCGCAGACTTCACCAGTTCCACGCCGATGAACAGGCCGTGCCCGCGCACATCGCCGATGGCATTGCTCGCGCCTTTGCGTTGGCTCAACGATGCCTTGAGCGCGCCGCCGACTGACGCGACGTTGCCCCGCAGATCGCGGTTCTCGATCTCGTCCAGCACCGCCATGCCGACGGCAGCCTGCAGCGGCGAGGAAGCAAAAGTATTGAAGTAGCGTGTCTTGGCGCGGAACGTCTCGATCAGTGCGCGGCTTGCCGCGGTGGCGGCCAGCGGCAGGCCGTTGCCCATCGGCTTGCCTGTCACCACGATGTCGGGGGTGAAACCGGTCACTTCATAGCCCCACCAGTTGCCGGTGCGCGCATAGCCGGCCTGTACTTCGTCGGCAATCACAAGGCCGCCCGCCTCGCGCACCATCGCCGCAGCGCGTGGCATGAATCCGGCGGGCACATCCGGTAGCCCTTCATTGGCGAAGATCGAGCACACGATAAACGCTGCGACACCCTCGCCGGCCGCGTTTAAGACTCTCGATTGCTTCCTCCAGTTTGGCCAGATAGGCGTCGCACAGCGCCGCCTCGCTCAGGTTTGCCCCGATCGGACGATATTTCTCCGGAAACGGAAAGCTGCGCACCGAGGGATTGGTGGACGGCTGCTGACTGAGGCGCGACAACGAGCCGACCAGCTCGCTGTTGCCGTGATAGGTTGAGTTTGTGCAGATGATGCCACGCTTTCCGGTGGCGAAACGCGCCATCCGCAGTGCCACCTCATTGGCCTCGGTTCCGGTGCAGCTCAAGATGACGCTTTCGATCTGCGGCCCATGCAGCCCGGCCAGACGCTCGGCGAATTCCACAACGCCTTCGTGCAGATAACGGCTGTGCGTGTTCAGCGTGGACTGCGCGCGTGTCATCGCCTCCACCACGTGCGGATTCGCATGACCGACGCAGGGGACGTTGTTGTACATGTCCACGTAGCGGCGGCCATCGGCATCGAATACCTCGACGCCATTGCCGCGGACGATGTGCAGCGGGACCTCGTAGAACAGCGGCGCGCCGGCACCCAGTACGGCATTGCGCCGGGCCAGCAGATTGGTCGTATCGTTCATTTTCCCTCCCAGGGGCAACGGAACAGATGGGCAGAATAGTGCGGCAGATGATTCAACGCTTCTGCGGTGGCCACGGCGATGGCGTGGTGTCGGGCTTCCAACTCACTGCGTCCGCTTCCGCCTGCGTGACCTGCGCCGGCGTCATCGATCTGGCAAGTTCGTCGCGCTCCTTGCCTGCCTTGTCGTGCACCGAGGGATCCCATTTGGCCTTGAGGCTCAATGTATACCACATGTAGGCCTTCACGTTGTCCTGGTCGACGCCCTGCCCTTCCCTGAATGCGACGGCCAGGTTGTATTGCGCACGCGGGTTGCCCTGATCGGCTGACTGCCAATAGAGCCGCGCAGCCTGAATGTAGCTGCGACGCACACCGCGGCCTGCCGCATACATCTGGCCAAGGTTGTTCTCCGCCACGTCCTGGTCCTGATCGGCGGCCTGCTGATACCATCGCGCCGCCAAGGGCCAGCTCTGATCGACGCCATTGCCATTGGCGTACATCAGCCCGATCAGCATCTGCGCATCGCCGTTGCCCTGTTGCGCCCACGGCAGACAGAGTTTGTAAGCCGTCATGTAGTCGCCATGCTGATAGGCGGCAAAGCCTTCAGACAGTTCGTCTGCCAGTACCGGCGCAGACGCGACGATGCACGCGAGCGAGATGGCAGCCAAACTGAGGCGGCCTGTCATGCCACCGCCTCTTGCTGCGCGAAGGCCGGCATTACACGCTCAATGAACAACTCCAGCGAGCGGACGGTTGCTTGCCAGCCGAGATCGAACGCGGGTCCGTAGCAGAACAGATCGACACCGCATTCCTGGTACAGTTTCAGTTTCTCGATGACCTCGTCGGGTGTGCCGATGAGCAGGCTTTCGCGAACAATCGCTGCTTCGTCGTCACCCAAATTGAATGTCACCGGCTCGGTGAATCCGTTGATCACGCCGCCGACGTCCTTGAACAGCGCATCGAACTGGCGGCCATACGCGATCGAGGCACGAACCGGTGTTCGCCAGCCATCAGGATCCTCATACAGCGCCGCACGGCGCAGCATCAGGTGACGCGGACGCCTGATGCCAGGGTTGTCGGCCAGCGCCTGGGCGAATTTCTCGCCGAGAATGCGCACCTCGCTCGGCGGACGCGACAGTGGCGTGGTCATGATGTCGGCGCCGATTTTCATCGCCCAATCGAACGTGGCGGGATCGCGCGCGGAGATCCAGATTGGCGGGTGTGGCTGCTGCACGGGTTTCGGCACACTGGTCGCGCGCGGGAACGACCAATATTCGCCGCGATGCTCGTAGTCGCCGGCCCAGAGCTCCAGAACGGCGGGCACCAGTTCCCGCATATAGGCTCCGCCGAGACGCTGATCGATGCCATGCGCCATGCGGTCGAATTCATACTGAAAGGCACCACGGCCGATGCCGAGTTCGAGCCGGCCATCGCTGATCAGGTCGAGCATGGCCGCCTCGCCGGCGAGACGAATTGGATGCCAGTACCGGTGCCACGACTACCGCGGTGCCGAGCCGTATTCGGGATGTGTGTTCGGCCCATTGCGTGAGCGTGGAGAAGGGATTGGAGCCGATAAGCAGTTCGATGGAGTGATGCTCGAGAGCGAAGACGATCTCGAACCCCCCCTGTTCGGCGATACGGACCAGCTCGAGCGCCTGGCGCACGATCTCGCGCATATTCTCGGATGCATCGAGTCGCCCCATGCCGACGGCGATGGCAAAACGCATACTCAATTTCCTCAGGGAATGACCGGCAATTCGCCGGCAGGCTATCGGCGCCGGGAAAATGCCGCAAGCAGCGCGACCCCCTCGACGGGAGGCGGGAAATCCCCCATCTGTGGATCATGTCCCAGACCTTGCTTCGCCCCGCCCCGCCGGTGCAGTTCATCCCGGAAAAGCAGCCGGCCAAGCCGCCTACCCGCCAGCTTCGGGTGGTATCAGACTACGAGCCGAACGGCGACCAGCCCGGCGCGATCGCCGAGCTCACCGCGGGCGTGCGGTCGGATGAGCGCGACCAGGTGCTGCTGGGCGTCACCGGCTCGGGCAAGACCTTCACCATGGCGAAGGTGATCGAGGCGGTGCAGAAGCCGACACTGATCCTGGCACCGAACAAGACGCTGGCCGCGCAACTATACGGCGAGATGAAGAACTTTTTCCCAGACAATGCGGTGGAATACTTCGTTTCGTATTACGACTACTACCAGCCTGAAGCCTATGTGCCGCGTACCGACACCTACATAGAAAAAGACGCGCAGATCAACGAACAGATCGACCGCATGCGCCATGCCGCCACGCAGTCGCTGCTGGAACGCAACGACGTCATCGTCGTTGCCTCGGTGTCGTGCATCTATGGTATCGGCTCGGTCGAGACGTACTCCCGGATGGTGGTGAAGCTGGAAGTCGGCGGCCGCATCGACCGTGACGTGATGGCGAAGGCACTGGTCGATCTGCAATATCGCCGCAACGATGCGGCGTTCCAGCGCGGCACATTCCGGCTGCGCGGAGAGACGGTGGACATCTTCCCCAGCCACTACGAGGACCGCGCGTGGCGCGTCACGCTGTTCGGCGACGAAGTCGAATCGATCAATGAATTCGATCCGCTGACCGGCGAGAAGGCAGCAGCGCTGAACGAGATCACGGTCTACGCCAACAGCCACTATGTCACGCCGCGGCCGACGCTGACCCAGGCGATCCGGGACATCAAGGTGGAACTGAAGGAGCGCCTTTCGGAATTCACCCGCGACGGCAAGCTGCTGGAGGCAGAGCGTCTGCAACAGCGCACGACGTTCGACATCGAGATGATGGAGACAACGGGATCGTGCAAAGGCATCGAGAACTACTCGCGCTATTTGACCGGCCGCAATCCGGGCGATCCGCCCCCGACACTGTTCGAGTATCTGCCGGAGAATGCACTGCTGATTGTCGATGAAAGCCACGTCACAGTGCCGCAGCTTGGCGGCATGTATCGCGGCGACTTCAACCGCAAGAGCATCCTGTCTGAGTTCGGCTTTCGCTTGCCATCCTGCGTCGATAACCGGCCGCTGAAGTTCGAAGAGTGGGAGACGTACCGGCCGCTGACAGTATTCGTATCGGCGACGCCGGGGCCATGGGAGATGGAACGCACCGCCGGCGTGTTCGCCGAGCAGGTGATCCGTCCGACCGGATTGATCGATCCGGTAACCGAAATGCGGCCCGTTGAACACCAGGTCGACGATCTGCTTGCGGAATGCCGCACCATGGCAGCGCAAGGTTCGCGCGTGCTGGTCACCACGCTGACGAAACGCATGGCGGAGGACCTCACCGATTATCTGACCGAGCACGGCGTCAAGGTGCGTTACCTGCACTCTGACATCGATACGTTGGAGCGGATCGAAATCATCCGCGACCTGCGGCTGGGCGTGTTCGATGTGCTGGTGGGGATCAATCTCCTGCGCGAGGGCCTGGATATTCCGGAATGCGCCCTGGTGGCGATTTTGGATGCCGACAAGGAAGGGTTCCTGCGGTCGCAGACGTCGCTGATCCAGACGATCGGCCGCGCGGCGCGCAACGTCGATGGCCGGGTTATCCTGTATGCCGACACGCTGACCAATTCGCTGCGCCGCGCGATCGAGGAGACTGAGCGGCGGCGCAACAAGCAGCGTGCATGGAACGAGGAGCATGGCATCACGCCGCAGTCGATCAAGCGGACCATCGGCAAGGTGCTGGAGAGCGTGTTCGAGCAGGACTACGTAACTGTGGCGCCGGTGAAGGACGCTGGTATCGCTGAGTTCGTCGGCAAGGACATCAAGGCGTCGATGGCAGAACTGGAGAAGCGGATGCGCGCGGCGGCGTCGAATCTGGAGTTCGAGGAAGCGGCGCGGCTACGCGACGAAATCCGCCGGCTGGAGGCATTGGAACTTGGGCTGGAACCGCCGCCGATGCCAAGCGCGTCGCTGCGCCCGAAGCGGGACCGCACGCCGGAACCGATGGGACCCGGCGGTGGTGGCTATGACCCGAGTAAGCGGCGAGGCCGCGGGGGAATGCGGCGGCGAGGTCCATAAAGCGGCATCTGCTAATGACGCGGTCGCTGCAATAAAAACGGGCGCGCCAGATGGGGACTGGCGCGCCCAAGCAACTCCAATTTATCCCGAACTTTAGTCGGCGAGCCGATTGAAACCGTAAGCGAGGCTCGTCCATGCCGTAATTCGGCAACACCCATTTGATACGACAAATCATCAGCGGAATAAACAAAAATCGTCGCGCGAGCGTATTATATTCGCTTTCGGAAGTGTCAGACGAAAATCGCAACGGACCGCGCAACCCTTGATTGAAAGATATGTGAAACGGCTAGCGTTTATCGGGTGCAAAGTTCGGCAGCACACGGCTGAGCGATGGAGTCCGTGCTTGCGAAAGAGCTCCGGAACACTAATCCTCCGCGTCGGTTCAGCGATTCACGGCAATCTGCTGGGCGGCGGCGGTGGCAGAGACACCGCAGGCATGGGTGCTTCGCTAGCTTCGATCGGGAACCACCTCTCTATGATCCCAGGAGAACCATCCGGCGTACGGGCGGGAATGGCCCGCAATTGCCAGACGTGGCCGGTCGCGGTGTCGATCATGAACAAAAACTCGGCAACCATGTCGTGCCGCGTTGCGAGCTGGTAGCGCCCAGCAGCGGGCGCTGGTTCATCCGCCAACGCATGCGCGCCGGCCACGGCCAATCCAAGTGCACCAATGATGCCGGCACGCTGATGCAATCGCATTAAGCCCCCAGACATTTCATGTTCGTCCCGCGCCTACTGCGAGGCACGGCTTGGGCCGACGAGAGTGGCGCCGCCATCGACCACAATAACCTGCCCAGTGATGTAGCGAGCCTGGTCGGAGAGAAGAAAACGCACCGCCATCCCGATGTCCCAGCCGGTGCCTTCGCGCTGCAGCACAGACGCGCGGCGGCGGGTGTCGCGTGCCTGTTCGGTCATGCCGCGTGAATAAACCATCGGCGTATAGACAGGGCCCGGCGCAACACAATTCGCCCGGATACCATCGGCACCGTGATCGACCGCAATTGCCTTAGTGAGAGCGATAACAGCGCCTTTGGACACGGTATACGCGGTAAGGCCGCGCGGCCGCAGTGCAGAGATCGACGACAGGTTGACGATTGCACCACCGCCCGCCGTACGGATCATCGCCGGGATGGCATGCTTGCAGGTGAGGAACATGCTGTCCACGTTCACCTGCATCACCCGTGCCCAATTCTCCTCGGTTTCCTCAACGACGGTGCCTTTGCTGCCGATGCCCACATTATTATCAAGGCAGTCGAGCCGGCCCCATCGCGACACGGCATCCTCCACCATGGCGGCGCATTGCGCGGCACTCGTCACATCGTAGCAGGCAGCGGCGGCTGTACCGCCGTCCGCCGCAATCATTGCAACTGTGCGCTCGGCCAGATTGATGTCGCGATCGACGACAAGCACGCTTGCGCCTGCCCGTGCCAGCAGGATCGCCGCGGCCCGCCCGTTGCCGATGCCGTCATCGGCCGCTCCACCTCCCGTGACGATAGCGACTTTGCCGTTCAGGCCCCACTCCTCGTTTGCCATCTTTTCGTCCTCGCGGTCGCCGGATGGCTACCAACCGCGTCGTTGGACGGCAAGTTCGTCGGTCCTATCTCGCAACTTCAAGAGAACAATGCTGGCGCCAGTTGCGTCTGTGCGATGCCGAGAAGCGTCACATCATGCCCGGCGGCCAGATGCAGCACGGCATTGCCGCTGGCGTCCTGCGTCGCGCCCGTGAGCAGCGTGGTCAGTGCTGCGGAGCCTGGCGCGTCGCCGGCGATGCTCAGACGATCGGTCGCCAGCTTGAAGCCCGCGATCAGGTCATTGCCGATATCGGTGACCGATAGATCGAAGATCGCCGCACCGGTTCCGGCCTGCATGAAGTCGCTGCCGGCGCCCGGCTGGAACACCGTCGCTCCGGAACCCGCATACAAGTCGTCATCGCCGCCGCCACCAATCAACGTGGTGCTGCCCGAACCGCCGAACAGGATGTCGATGCCGGCACCGCCGGTGATGGTCGCCGGCGCAGAACCCTTCTCGTAGATCAGTTGGTCGGATCCGGTTCCAGTTCCGCTGATGCTGACCGGCATGGCGCCAACGTCATTGCGGATGAACACCATGCTCGCCGTCAGCAGATTGCCATCGGTCAGGCGAGGAACGATGTCCTCGCTGGGCTGGGACTGATCGTAGGCGGGGCTAGCGGCGGTGGCATTGGCCAGCAGCCAGCCATACGCCTGCATCGCCTTGGTCGAACCGGTCCAGGTGATCGATTCCGCCAACGCCGCTTTCGCCGACGCCTGATAGTCGGCACTCTTGAACAGCACGCCCGGTGGGTTCTTCACCATACCCTGTGCCTGGCTCCCGGCCTCCACCTGTGCCCAGGTGGTGTAGGGCGTCAGCGTCGTGGGGTCCGCGACCTGGAGTAGGTATTGGACACCATCCGTTGCGGGAAAGCCGGCAGCGTCGTTGGTGAACAGGCCTGCCAGGAAGTTTGTTTGCCAGGCCAGCACCTGCGCGGCGCCGGGAATGCCCAGACCGGCGGCGAGGCCGAATGTCGTCGCCATGAAGTCCTGCTGCCACGGCGTGGTCGCACCCGGTACCCGTCCTCCAATGGGCGGAAACCATCCGGACACGGCACCTTCGGCCGCGGTCAGCTGCGGGATCTGCGACAGCAGGTAGCTGATGTTGTTGGCGGCGATCTGCGTGAAGTAGGCCTTCATCGGCGAACCGTCGGGGTTGGCCGCCGCGGCCTCCACGATCTCGCGCAGGCTCCACGCCTGGGCCCGCGGCGGGGCCTTGAGATCGTCGACGATGCCGGCCGACTGCTGCCGGCCGACGGGGTTCTCGGCCAGGATGTCGTACGCCGCCTGGGCATTGAGTTGATCGAGGTAGTAGCGGTCGCCGGTCGCCAGATAGGCGATGTAATCTGAATCCGGTTGATGCGACGGATCGGGGACCCAGCCCGACTGCTCCAATGTGGTCGGCGCCTGCGTTGGACCGGTGCGCGGGGTCACCCAAAGCGTGGGGTCACTCGTTGCCGTGACATAGTTGCCGGTGGTGGGGTCGTACAGATGCCACGGGATAGCGCCCGCGGCATTCGCCTGCGCCAGCATGTAGGTCTGCGCCGCACCATTCTGGCTGACCAGCCATGTTGCCACCCACCGCGGCTGCGGACCGATATCGGGGCGTCCGGCGGTCCAGGTCATGTTCTGCGTGATGTCGCCCGGACCCAATATGCCGAAATTGGCTCCGCCAAGATGGCTCGCCTCGTTGTTGATCACGCTGCCGGCGACACCGAGGTTCAGATCGAAGTTCTGGATCAGCCCGGTCTTCTCCAGCGCCGCGATGTCATGCTGCACATTCACCAGCGGTGCGCCGTTGCTCCAGAACTGCTGTTGCCACGTCTGGTACTGCCATTGGGTAATGCCGTTCTGCTGCAGGACCGAAGCGCCGTTCTGCTGGATCGCGACATCGTAGCTGAGCGACGTGGTCTGATTGCCCAGGCTCGCCTGCATGGCGATGTCGTTGTTGAATTGCACATCGGTGCTGGTCGTGCCGTCGGCATAGCGCGTGATGTCGAACACCAGGCGCAGCGGCGTGCCGGGTAGCGTGGTTTGAAATTCGACCTGAGTGGCCTGCGGTCCTTGCAGCCAGTACCGACACCTGACCGCTCGCCAGTGCCTGCTTCAGCAGCGCACCGAGATTGAACGATTGATCGGCGATCTTGACGCTGCTCGAGCCGGAATGTTCGGTGATGGCGGAAAGCGTCACCGTCACATTGTAATTGGCCGGATTGGTCAGTGCGGCAATGTCGACCGGTGGCGCGGCACTTGCTGTGCCAAGCGCCAGCATCACCGCGGTGCTGCTGTTCGCGGCAAGCGCCGGCTGCTGCAGCGTGAGCACCGCGGTGCGGACCGAGCCATCCGCATACCGCGTCTTGACATCCATCTGCACCGGAACCGTCACGCCGCCGATCATGGCGACCAAACCTGCGCCCGACGGCACCTGACGGGCTGCGAACTGTTGTCCGAAGGTGATTTCCCGGGCTGCCAAAGTGCTCGTTTGACCGTTCTGCAATTGCAGGCCGACCACATCGCCCGGCGCAGAAGGCTGCGGGATGGCAGGCCCGGTAACGACACCCTTGGTTGGCGGTGGGGGTGGAGGTGGAGCTCCCGCAGACCCTGTGGAGGTGTAGCCGCCGGATCCGATCTGCAGCTTTAAGCTGCCAGTGCCGGATGTGACCCCTGCGACATCAAAGCTGGTCGCGGTAATCACGTGGCTGCCAGCCGAGAGAGCCGCCGACGGTGTAAACGCCCAAACTCCTGATGTGTCAGCCAGAGCCGTGCCTGCCGTCGCACCGTCGATCCGCACGGTAACCACGCTGCCGGCTTCCGCCACGCCGGTGAGCGTCGGATCGGTGACATCGGTGATGCTGTCGCCGACCGCGCCGGTATCACTTGCCAAAGAGAGTCCGAGGGTCGGGGTGGGTGACGATGGATTGATCACCAGCGCCATGCTCGTGGCAGTGGACGTGTTGCCGGCGGCATCCACGGCGATGGCCGTCACGGTGTGCGTACCACTCGACAGAGAAGTTGTCGGCGTAAACTTCCACTGTCCCGTTGTGTTCGCCAACGCGATGCCGGCGGTTATGCCGTCGATCTGTATCGCAACCCTGGCGCCAGCTGCGGCCGTGCCGGTTAGCGTCGGATCGGTGATTTTAGTGATGCCGTCACCGGCAATCCCGCTGTCGCTGCCGGTAGCCAACTGGAAGGTCGGCTGTGGCGAGGATGCATCGATTGTGACCATGTAGTTGGAAGGTGCGGAGATGTTGCCGGCAACATCCACGGCGATGGCCGTCACGGTGTGCATCCCGCTTGCCAAGGCGGCCGCCGGCGTGAAACTCCATTGCCCCGCTGCGTTGGCGACTGCGGTGCCCACCGACATTCCGTCGATCTGCAACATGATCTTGCTGCCGGCTTCTGCCACACCGGTGAATGTTGGTGTCGCGACATTGGTGATGCCGTCACCGGCCGTGCCGCTGTCGCTGCCGGCTGCCAGCTGGAGGGTCGGCTTGGCCGAGGAGGTATCGATTGTTATCGTGTAGGTGGAGGGCGCGGAAGCGTTGCCGGCGACATCCACAGCGGTTGCTGTGATGGTGTGATTGCCGCTTGCCAATGCGCCCTTGGGTGCAAAGATCCACTGTCCCACGGCGTTGGTCACTGCGGTGCCCGCGGACTTTCCATCGATCAGCACCGTCACCGTACTGCCGGCTACCGCCGTGCCGGTGAACGTTGGTTTAATCGCGTTGGTAATGCCGTCCCCGGCCACGCCGCTGTCGCTGCCGGTGCCCAACTGGATGGTCGGCTTCACCAGGGAGGCACTGATTGTAAGCGCCAGATTGGTGGCAGCAGAGGTGTTGCCGGCAACATCCACGGCGGTGGCCGTGACGGTGTGCTTGCCGTCTGCCAATGCGACAGTCGATGTGAAACTCCACTGTCCGGCTGCATTGGCCAATACGGTGCCCGCCACCGTTCCATCGATCTGCACCACCACCTTGCTACCGGCCGTCGCGACGCCGGAGAATGTTGGCTTTGTAACATTGGTGATGCCGTCGCCAGCCACGCCGCTGTCGCTGCCAGCCGCCAGCTTGATGGTTGGCTTCGACGAGGAAGTGTCGATTGTCAGCGCCAGATTGGCGGCTGCGGAGACGTTGCCCGCGACATCCGTGGCGGTGGCCTTAACGGAGTGCTTGCCGTTTGCCAATGAGGCGGACGTGAGACTCCATTGTCCCGCTGCGTTGGCGACCGCGGTGCCCGCCGACTTTCCGTCGATCAGCACCGTCACCTTGCTGCCGGCGGCCGCCGAGCCTGTGAACGTTGGCTTTGTGGCGTTGGTGATACCGTCGCCTACCGCGCCGCTGTCGCTGCCGGAGGCCAACTGGAGTGTCGGCTTCGGCGAGGATGTATCGATTGTCACCGTGTAATTGGAAGGCGCGGAAGTGGCGCCCGAAGCATTGACTGACGTGGCCGTAACCGTGTGCTTGCCATCCAGCAGCGACGCCGAGGGCGTAAAGTTCCAGAGCCCCTTTGCATTAACCAGCACAGTTCCGACGAGTTTGCCATCGATCTTCACCTGCACATTTGTGCCCGCAGCAGCCGTGCCACTGAATGTTGGCTTAGCGGATTTGGTAATGTTGTCGCCGACAACACCACTATCGCTGCTAGGCGCAAGATTTACTGTCGGCGTTACTTTGAGAGCGGTCATAAGACAATCTCGATTGCCTCGGCGATCCGTGCTGGATTGCGAGACAATGGTTACCGACGGGTTCTCCGCCGGTAGTTGGAGGCACTTGCGTGTAAAGGGGGCCCCGAATGCCCAGGCAGATGCCTAGCAGCGCCTTTATTTCAACTTGGTCTCGTTGGATTTAGAAAGCATTACGATCAGGAATGAATTCACGGTCGGTCCGCTAAGACCGCAGGTCGGAGCGGCGCGTGCCTCGGCCTTTGCCAAACTGTGCGCTCGCACAGAACTGGGGGCGTCCTGCCAGCGGAATCGCGCTTTTTATACGGCGCGCTGCCGCGCAACCAGGCCCAGCGCCTCGACGAGCAGCCGCCCAAAGTTCAGCGCACCCAGCCCGTCTACATCCCGTTCTGCCATGAATTGCACGAACGCCATGCCTATGATGCGGCCCCTGCTCGCTGCACCGCGCATCAGGTCCAGCGCCTGCCAGTACCATAGCCCTCCAGGCGACCGCCCGATCGCGGCCGGCATGACTGACGGATCAAGCCCGTCAGCATCGAAACAAATCACAATATCGGTTCCGGCCGGAATTGCCGCGACCGCGGCTTCGACCCCGTCTTTGTGTAACAGCTCGGCAGAAAAGAACTGCACGCCGCGCGCTAACGCGTCGCGGTAGTCCGAGACAGCCGCTGAGCCGATCCCTCTGGCACCGACCTGTACCATCGTCCCAACATGCGGCATCTCGGATGCACGCCGCATCGTAGACGAAAGTCCCATCCGCTCTCCGCGCACTTCGTCACGCCAATCGATATGCGCGTCGATTTGCAAGATTGTTAGGTTCCTTGTTGCAGATCCCATCGCGTCCAGGAACGGGATCGGCACTAAGTCATCGCCGCCAACGAGTACCGGCACGGCGCGTTGCCCGAGTATCGTCCGAACCGCCGCACCGATCGCATCGCGGTTTGCCTGGAAATCGTTTTCGCTGAACGGCAGGTCGCCACAATCGACGGGCTTCATTGCATCGCTTGGGAACAGCGTGCCACTTGCATCGAAGTCGTACCGGTCCACGTTGCCCGATAGGCCAGCCAATACCCGGCGCAACGCAGCTGGGCCATTCCTGCAATATGCGCCCACCGAGGCATAAGGCGTAGCGCCGAGTACACCGAGCAGCGCAATCGGCGCATCTAGTTTGCTCAGATCAGGACACGACCGAAACCCCATGAACGTGTCGGTCTCGGTTGCACCATACAGTGCGGCTATATTCGGCGGCGACGCCATGCACCCCTCCTATGTCATTCGGTTGTCGGTCCATTTCCACTGCCGGTATCGTCTGCGCAGCTAGCATGCACATGCAGATGAGCACGGCAATGGCAGTCTTCGCCAGCGTGCGTTTGCAGTGAGGAAGCGCAAGCGGTTAGCTTAATTCCCATAGGGCCTGTCGCTGCCGCTTGGCGCAGTCTCGCATCCACGCGAGGATCGAATTGTTGCGTTCTGAAGTGTCGCAATCGAAGGACACGGTCGAAGCGAGAGCCGATGGCACGACGCAACAGACCACTACTCCAATCGACGCATTGTTGCGGCCGCGCTCGATTGCCGTTATCGGCGCCTCGGCGCGCGAAGGTTCGTTCGGCCTGCGTTTGCTTAACGCGATCAACAGCGGGCGGTATCGCGGTGCGGTGTATCCGATCAATCCTCGCTACGAGGAAATCGCTGGCCGCCGCTGCTATCCCAGCCTCGATGCACTGCCGGAGCAGGTGGATTGCGCTGCTTTTGCGGTGTCCGACGATGTGGTCGAGACGGCGCTGGGAGTCGCAGCCGATGCCGGTGTGCGCGCCGGGGTACTGTTCGGTCGCGCCTATGAACCGCCACGCAAAGGTACCTCGCGCGTCGAACGGCTTGCGGCGATCGCGCGCAACGCTGGCATGGCAATCTGCGGCAACAATTGCATGGGCTATTTCAACTCCGTCGACGGCATCAAGATGTCCGGCGACCCACCGCCATTACCAGAGACTTCGGGCACTGTCGGGCTGATCTCCCACAGCGGCTCGACCTGGTCGGGTCTGGTCGGCAATCAGCGCGATCTTGTCTTCAATTACGCAATCTCCGCCGGCCAGGAGATCGCGACCACTATGGCCGATTACATCGAGTTCCTGCTCACGGCACCCGAAACTCGGGTCATCGCCTGCCTCATGGAAACCGTGCGCTGTCCTGAGCGCTTCATCGCCGCCATCGAGCGGGCGGATCGGCAGGGCATTCCGGTGGTGGTGTTGAAGCTCGGGCGGACGGAACGCGGCCAGCGGTTCGCCCTTGCGCATAGCGGAGCCCTCGCCGGGTCAGATGCCGCCTACGGCGCGATCTTCGAGCGTCATAACGTAATTCGCGTCACCACGCCGGACGAACTGTTGGACACGGTGGAACTGTTTCGCTCGCCGCGCCGGCCGGGCGCAGGTGGGGTCGGGATTGTGACTGACTCCGGCGGCGAGCGCGAACTCATCGTCGATCTGGCCACCGATCTCGATGTTCCCCTGGCCGAGATCGCACCAGCGACGGCTGCTCGGCTTGCCGAGATTTTGGATCCTGGAATGGAACCGCAGAACCCGGTCGATTCGTACGGCGACGGGCGCATGCTGCTCGAGGAGTGCCTGGGTGCGCTGACCAGCGACCCTAATGTTGCAGTGGTGGCACTTGCGACCAACCTGGTGCACGGCCGTCCCTATGCCCGCGCATCGTCGATGGCGGTCGAGCGCGCGGCCGCGACAACCGAGAAGCCGGCGCTGCTCTTCGGCAACATGCATAGCTCGGTGAGCCGCGAGGAAGCGACGCGGTTACGCGCGCTCGGTGTGCCGGGTCCTGATGGGAACGGCCACGGCGCTCTCGGCGATACGGCATTTGATCGACTGGCAAGATCGGCGGACCGCGGCCCGTGCCGTGCCACCAGGATTGCCCGCGCAACATGTGCTGGATGCGGCGCATAGGGTGGCGCGCGAGCGTACCACGCGTGATGCACTACCACTTGCACAGGCACTGCGACTGCTTGAACTGTTTGCCATTCCGGCACCGCCCAGCGCGTTCATTTCCGATGCAACGAACGCTGTGACCGCAGCCGAGCGGTTTGGTTTCCCGGTGGTCCTGAAGACCGCGGCGCCAGACGTTCTGCACAAGACGGATGCTGGTGGGGTCGCCCTTGATCTGCGGGATCGTGCCACAGTCGCCGGCGCCTACGCGCGTATCTCGGCCGCATGCGGCAATCTGGTGCAGGTTCAAGCCCAGGCGCCGGCAGGCTCCGAGGTGCTGCTGGGAATGACCAACGACGCCCAATTCGGACCGATGGTGACGGTGGCGCTAGGCGGCATCCTTACCGAGATGCTGGCCGACACAGTGACATTCCAACCGCCGGTCAGTGCAGCCGTAGCGCGTCGCTATCTCGAGAAACTTCGCAGCTATCGGCTGCTGCAAGGATATCGCGGTCGTCCGGTGGCCGATCTCGATTCACTGACACTGACGATAGAGCGGTTCAGCGTGCTCTGCGCAACAGTCGGCAAGCTGTTCGCTGCAATCGATGTTAATCCGGTGATCGCCGCGCCCTCGGGCGCGCTTGCGGTCGATGCACTGTTTCTGCCGCTTTGCAACCATGAACCGATCGGAATGCCCAGGTGACCCAGAGTTATACGACGATAGAAACCCGCATCGAGGGACGCGTGGCGGTCTTGTCGCTGAATCGCCCCGCGGTTTTGAACGCCATCAATCGCGCGCTGATTGGCGACGTGACCACGGCGATGGCCGCGTTCGCCGCCGATCCCCAAGTCTCCGCGATTGTGCTGCACGGCAACGGCCGCGGTTTTTCGGCCGGCTTCGACATGAAGGAATTGGCCCAGCAGACAATCACCGATATCGACCAGTGGCGCGACGTTCTCGGCTTCGATTTCGACTTCCTGATGCAGTTCTGGGACTGTCCGAAGCCGACAATCGCCGCTGTGCACGGTTTCGCGCTGGCCGGCGGGTTCGAGATGGCGCTGTCCTGCGACATCACCATTGCCGCCGAGGGCACCCGCTTCGGCGAACCGGAGGTGCGCTTCGGGTCTGGCATCGTCGCGTTGCTGCTGCCCTGGATGACCACACCCAAGCTGGCCAAGGAATTGCTGCTTACCGGCAACGACCAGATCGACGCACAACGCGCGCTCGCGATGGGCATCGTCAATCGTGTGGTGCCGCTAGGCAGCGAGCTGCAGACGGCAGTGCAGGTGGCGGCAGACATCGCCGCGGCGGCGCCACGATCGGTCCAGCTCACCAAGCGCGCCATCAACCGAAGTTACGAAGTCATGGGCATGCGCCAGGCGCTGCTTGCCGCCGTGGACACGGATGCGCTGATTGAAAGTGGTGGCGGCGCCGAGCGCACCGAGTTCAATCGCCTGCGCCGCGAGGTTGGCCTGAAGGCGGCGCTGGAATGGCGGGACGCCCGATTCAGCAAGGGATGATGCGCAGCACTACAGGTCTTTGCATAGGCGCAGGGAATCTAAGATCGCGGCATGGATGTTGCGGCTCGCTACCGCGTCACCGACACGATAGAGCAGGAACGAGGCGGCCGGATCCACAACAATCTCCTGCGCTCGTCCACCGACCAGGGCGTGGTAGTCAACCTCGCCGCGGTTTCGCGAGAGCGGTTTGAGCGCGAAATACAGGTCATCACGCGGCAGCGTCCCGTGCTCCGCGACGACTTGATCGACCTCACGGGTCTCGGTCTTCAGGGTGTACTCGTTTCGCAATTCGGCAACCAGTGTGTTGCCTGCGCGGCGGACCGCACGCAGCCGCAGATCGGGCGACAGTTTCGTGCCCTTGTCGTAGAGCGCTCGTAAATACAGCGAAAAAGTCGTGCCTCCGACCTCTATCCCGACATGACGCTCGGGTGTCACCATCTCAAGCGCCGCGCCGTGTTCGACTAGATACTGAGCGCATTCCAGTCCGCGATCGCCGCCGTGATCGTCGAACAACAGGACACGTTCGCCCGGTGTGACCTTGCCGGTCAGGATATCCCAACTTGTGACTGCAAGACCGGCACCCTCGATCGGACCTTTGTTGGCAATGCCGCCGGTAGCAACGATCACGACATCCGGTTTCTCGGCAAGCACGGCAGCTTGATCCGCCGTCATTGACAACCGCAGGTCAACGCCGCGCTTGCGGCATTGACCGGCGAGCCAATCGGTGATGCCGCCAAGCCGGCGGCGCCAGCCCAGCTGCGCGGCAACACGGACCTGACCGCCGAATTCGGGCTCGGCTTCGAACAGCACCACTGCATGGCCACGCTCGGCACAAACCCGCGCGGCCTCAAGCCCACCTGGGCCACCGCCGATAACCACGACCCGTCGGCTTGTGTCAGCCTTGCGCACGATCTGCGGCACGGTCGCTTCGCGTCCGGTCGCCGGATTGTGGACGCAGAGTGACTCGGCGCCATCATAGATGCGGTTGATGCAATAATTGGCGCCGACACACGGCCGGATGTCGTCACTGCGGCCCTGCAAAAGCTTGTTGACCATATGCGGATCAGCGATCTGCGCCCGCGTCATGCCAACGAGATCGAGCAAGCCATCCGCCACTGCACGGTTCGCGGTTGTGAGATCGTGAATCCACGCAGCCTGCAACACGGGGATCGGCACGGCTGCCTTGATTGCCCCAGCGAGTCTCAGATATGGCGCCTCGGGAAACGCCATGCCTGGAATGCTGAACGCGCTCGACCGCCAGTCATAAGTCTGGCTCGCCATGATGCTGAGGTAATCGACGTCGCCACTGCCCGCGACGCCGGTGGCGATGGCAAGGCATTCCGTCTGGTTCAGTCCTTCAGCGATGAACTCGTCCGCGGTGATGCGTACGCCCATGACAAAATCTTCGCCGATGGCCTGCCGGACCGAACGGATCACTTCAAGCGGATAGCGCATACGGTTCGCCAGGCTGCCGCCATATCCGTCCACGCGTTGGTTCACCGCTGGAGAAAAGAATTGCAGCATGAGGTGACCGCCGGCAAACAACAGTTCGATGCCGTCAAGGCCGGCTGTCTTGCAGCGCAGCGCTGCGGCGACGTAGTCGTCGCGGATGCGGCTGAAGTCCCAGTCCTCCATTTGCTTGGGGAAGCCACGATGCTGCGGCTCCCGCACGACGGCCGGGGCAACCGGTGGCAGCCAGCTGCCACCATCCCATTTGCCACGCCGGCCCGGATGGGAGATCTGACAGAACACTGCGGCGCCGTGCTTATGCACCGCCTCGGCGAGTTCCGATAATGGAGGAATGATACGGTCCTCGGCCGCGGTCAGCTGGCCGAACGGGGCGACCGCATCGGGAGAAACCGCCGTCGAGCCGCCGATCATCGTCAGCGCCACGCCGCCCTTCGCTTTTTCCTCGTGATACCGGCGATAGCGCTCGGCGGGCAGCGAATCAAAACCATATCCCGGCGCGTGCGCGGTGCTGACAATGCGGTTGCGCAGCGTGAGCTGACGAATACGCAGTGGCTGCAGCAGAGCTTCGTGGGTCATGCAAGAAGCACCAGCAGATCTTCCGCGCGCCAGCCGAAGCGAACCTGCTCGCCCCGCCCTGCCCCGGCGCGTCCGCGCGCGTTGAACTCATTGGCCCACACGGTGCCGCCGTCAGGCAGGCGAATGTGGTGCCGCACAACGCTGCCCAACACAATGCTGTCCTCCATCACGCCGTCGAGCACGGTATCGAGGCCGGTCCCCGCTTCCGAGCCGCGCAGCAGGTGAACGTTTTCCGGCCGGATCATCGCCTTGACTGGCGTGCCTGGCGCGAGTTCCGTGGCCTCGGCGAGCAGCGGCTGCCCGCGCCGACCGGTCAGCCGCGCCGGCTTGCCCGGGGCCGCGATGACTGCGTCGAACATACTTGAATCGCCGAGGAAATCTGCTGCAAAGACGGTACGGGGACGGAAGTACAACTCATCCGGCGTGCCTGACTGCTCGATGCGTCCGTGATTGAGCAGCACGATGCGGTCAGACATGGTCAACGCCTCCTCCTGGTCGTGCGTCACATAGAGCATCGTGATGCCAAGCTGCGCGTGCAGCCGCCGTATCTCGAGCTGCATATACTCACGCAGCTTCTTGTCGAGCGCGCCCAGTGGTTCGTCCATGAGGATGGTCGCCGGGTTGTAGACGATGCAGCGTGCGAGACTGACACGCTGCTGCTGACCGCCCGAGAGTTGGCGCGGTTTGCGCCCGGCAACATCCGGAAGCTGCACGAGCGCCAGTACATCGGCGACCCGGCGGCGGATCTCGTCCTCCGGCACGCGCCGGACTCTGCAGCGGGAACGCGACGTTCTCGAATATCGTCATATGCGGCATCAGCGCGTAGTTCTGGAAGACCATGCCCAATCCGCGCTGTTCGACCAGCACGTGCGTGACGTCACGGCCGGCAATCACCACTCGCCCGGAGGACGGCGTGACAGTACCGGCGATCAGGTTGAGCAACGTCGTCTTGCCCGAGCCGCTTGGACCTAACAGCGTGACGAACTCACCCTCGGCGACGGTCAGATCGGTCTCGTGCAGCGCCTGCGTGCCGCCGTAGTGTTTGCTGACCCGGTCAAGCTGAACCATTGCCGGTTTGTTGACGGTGCTGCGCTCAGGCATCCGCGGCACTCTGCCGGCGCAGCAAAGCGCCGACCGTGCATACGATGAGCGAAAGCAGGGTCAGCAGCGTCGAGATCACCGGCAACACCGGCGACACCTCCCAATGAATGGCGCTGTACATCTTGACCGGCAGCGTCGCCGTGCCGACACCGGAAACGAACCAGGCGATCACCACTTCATCGAAGGAAATCAGGAAGGCGAACAACGCCGCCGCTGCAGCGGCGGGATATAGCCGCGGCAGCACGACGCGGCGGAACACCATCAGCGGTCCCGCGCCCATGATCCGCGCCGCTGTTTCCAGGTTCGGGTCAAGTTGACGCAGGCTCGCGTTGGCGATGACGATGACGAACGGAGTTGTCAGCGTGGTATGGCCGAGGATCAGGCCAGCTGTGGTGCCGGCCAGTCCAAGGTGGACCAGATAGAGATAAAGCCCCAGCGCCGCGACAATGGTTGGCACCAGCATCGGTGCCAGAAGAATGATGCCGAGCAGCCGCTTGCCGGAGAAATCAGCGCGTGTCAGCGCATACGCTGCAGGAACGCCAGCCGCGACCGACAGCAGCATCGTTCCCAGCGCCACGACAATGCTCTCACGGGTTGCCTGCAGCCACTCGCTGCCAAGAAAGAATTCATGGTACATGTGCAGCGAAAAGCTGCGCGGCGGAAACATCAGCTCTGTCGATCCATTGAACGACATTGGGATCACGATCAGGCTGGGCGCGATCAGGAACAGATAGATTGCCCAGGCAATCAGCACGGTGATAAGGGCGGGCCGCCGCATATCAGATCAGCCGATGCTCGCCCGGAAGGCGGGATAGCAGCAGGATCAATCCGCCGGTGATTGCCAGCAACAACACGGCAATTGCCGAGGCGGTGGCCCAATCCAGCGAGACGCGCGTATAGAAATCGACCAGACTGGCCATCATCAGGTCGCGGCGTCCGCCGAGCAACGCCGGCGTGACGAATGAGCCAAGCGACAGCACCAGCGTGATGACGCAGCCGGCCAGCACGCCTGGAATACTCAGTGGCAATGTGATCCGGAGGAAGATGCGGGAGCGGCTGGCCCCCATTACCCGCGCCGCATAGTGCAGGTCGCTGCCCTGCGCCAGCAGGTTGACCAGGATCGGAAAAACCATGAACGGCAGCAGCCAGTGCAGCATGCCGATGACAACGCCGGTCCGGTTGAACAACAGAGGCAACACGGCTGACTCGCCGAGCAGCGCGCGCAGCACATTGTTGATGATCCCGCGGTCGCCGAGGATCACCGTGAAGGCAAAGCTCTTGACCAGGATGCTGGTCCAGAAGGGAAGCAGCACCAGGACCATGTAGGCAGCACGCCGCCCCGGCGTTGCACGCGAGAGATGATAGGCGATCGGGTACGCGAGAAGCAGGCTGGCCAGCACCGATTCCACACCGATGGCAAAGGTGTTTTGCAGCACCAGCCAGAACAGCCTGCTGTCGATCAGCCCGGCATAGGATTGCGCCGTTAATCTGGCGCCATCGACGCTGGTATAGAAGATCTGAGCCAGCGGCACGAAAAATCCGAACGCCATCACCAGGCCGACCGGGCTCAGGAAGATCGCAGCGTGCCGCTTGGTCATACCGTGCGCCGCCAGCCTGCCAGCGTGGCGGCGGCGTCAGACATTGCGCGGACGATCAGCCACAGTCGATAAAGCTGGCACTCAAACCAGCAGCCACTCGCTGAACCGCTTCTGCAATGCGGTGTAGTTTGCCTGCCACCACTTGTCGTCCATGACGACATTGCGCGGATTGGACATGTCGGGCATCCACTTCTTGGTCTCCGAGGAAACCAGCGGCAACGCCTTTCGCAGCGTCGGCGTGTAGCCAAGGATATCGGCGAGCGCTGCCTGCCTATCGGGTCGCGTCAGCATCGCCATGAATTTCATCGCGGCCGCCTTACGCGGCGTTCCCTTGAGCACGCACATATAGTTCAGGCCGTTCAGCGTCTGCGCAAAGGAGAAGTTGATCGACACGCCCTCCTTCTGCGCCGCCCAGACGCGTCCGCTATAGGTGTAGGAAAAGTCGATCTCGCCGTTCTGCACCAGGGCGATTGTCTGCGGTGTCTCGGCGATCCAGCTCTTGACGCGTGGCTTGATGCGGTCAAGTGCCTTGAAGCCGCGCTCGACGTCGAGCGGATAGAGCTTGTCGGGCGCGACGCCGTCGCCAAGCAGCGCGATATCGAGCGTCTCGGAGATACGGGTACGCAGACCGAGCCGTCCCGGGAACGCCTTGGGGTCCCACAGTTGCGGAAAATCAACCGGATACTTGCCGTCCGCGAAGCGCTTTGGATCCCAGCCGATCCCGCCCGCATAAGTGTAATAGGGAAGATAGTCGTTACCGACCGGGACATAAATGTCCGAGGTGTCTATCACGCTTTTGTCGAGCGGCTCCCAGAAGCCCTCGCTCGAACCTGACAGCGCCATCGAGCCCGGGCAATCGAAGACGTCCCATTGGATGTCGCCGGACGTCACCTGCGCCTTGACCTTGGCAAGGTCGGGCGTGTCCGCGACCTGCACCTCGATCCCAGTCTCTTTAGTGAACGGTTCGACAAACGCTGTCTGGATCGCCCTTCGATAGGCGCCTCCCCAGGATATCAGCGAAATCCGCTCTGCGGCCTTGGCTGGCCCGGTTCTCAAAATCAACGGACCACTGACCGCGGCGATCGCTGTACCGGTGATCAGTTTCCTGCGGGTCACGGCCGACCGGGCCCCCGCGATGATCTCTACCATTGCCTGATCTTCCCCAGACTGTGCAGCTATTTTCCAGGCAGGCTCGCAGCCTCCACGCCGTGCGTCAACAACTGACGGGAACATCCAACCGCGCGCGCACGGTCTTCCACGCTACCAGAATGCAGATTGACCCAATGTGTCACGCGGCCGATGGTTCGACACCGGGACACGAGGTCGATGAAAACATGAAGACGCATGCGCGTGTGCTGATCATCGGCGGCGGCGTGACGGGCTGCGGCCTTGCTTATCACCTCACCAAGCTGGGCTGGTCCGACATCGTTCTGGTCGAGAAGAACGAGCTCACCGCCGGCGCAACCTGGCATGCTGCTGGCCATCTCATGCATTACACCAATGGCGCGATACTGACGAAGCTGCAGAAGGAAACCACCGACCTGTTCCCGCAGCTCGAGCGCGAGACGGGACAACCAGTCGGCTTCCATAGAACCGGCGCCATCCGGCTCATGGTGCATCCCGACCAGCAGATCGAGTACCGCCGCGCCGTCGCCAAGGCGGAGTTGTTCGGCGTGGAAATGGAAATCGTCGGACCGCAACGGGTCCAGGAGCTGTTTCCGTTGCTACAGACCGACGGATTGTTCGGTGGCGTCTATACACCCGGTGACGGACACGTGGATCCGTCGATGCTGACCTTCGCTTACGCCAAGGGCGCGCGAATGGGCGGAGTTGAGATCAACACGCAGTGCAAAGTCACGGGCCTCGAGTGGCGTGGCGACCACTGGCACGTCAGTACGGTCGAAGGGACGATCCGCGCCGAGATCATTGTCAATTGTGCCGGCATGTGGGCACCCGAGCTTTCGGCGATGCTCGGTGTGCGGCTGCCGCTTATCGTCTTCATGCACCAGCATCTTGTGACCGAGGATCATCCCGCAATCGCGAAGTTGGATCGCGAGCTGGTGCTGATTTGTGATTCGATCAATGGCTTCAACTGCCGCCAGGAAGGCAAAGGCCTCTTGTCGGGCGTTTATGAACATGCGCCTGAGTTTGTCTTCGTGGACGGTATACCACCCGAATTCGGCAAGGAGCTGATGACACCCAACCTTGATCGATCGGCCGACTTCATCGCACGGGCGATTGAACGTGTGCCGGCACTCGGCGAGGTCGGGGTCAGGACCGTCTATAACGGGCCGACCAGCCGTACTCCGGATCATCAGCCATTGCTGGGCCCGCTGCCCGGCGTGCCGAACTGTTTCATCGCCGCGGGTTACGCTGCAGGCTTTGTGCAGGCAGGATTTACCCGTCAGGTTGCGCAATGGATCGTCGAAGGCGAACCGGACACCGACATGAGCGAGTTCGATGCTCGGCGGTTCGCGCCGTACGGTAATCGGGAATTCGCCTTCCGCACAGTGCGGGCGGCGCACGCTTTCTCCAACACGCCAGGTTATCCGCACGGCGAGCGCGGTGCCGGCCGGCCGGCCCGAACCAGCGCGCTGTACGATCGGCTTGCTGCTGCGGGCGCGGTTTTCGGCGTACGCAATGGCTGGGAGGTGCCGAATTTTTTCGCCGCCGGGGCGACGCCAACGAAGCCGCCGGCCGGTTTCACACGGCCTTACTGGTTTGCTCCGGCGGGGACCGAGTGCCGTGCGGCCGCGCAAGCAGCCGGAATTCTGGATCTTTCATTCCTGGCGAAATTCGAAGTCACTGGGCCGCACGCGGAGGCGGCGCTTGGCGAAGTGCTATCCGGGATACCACACACAGACGGCGAGGTGACGCGTTGCCCAATGCTGACGGCACGCGGAGGCATCGCGACATTGCTGACAGTAGCGCGGCTCGCTTCCGATCATTTCCTGCTGATCGGGCCCGGAGAGTATGAGGCGCGCGACGCAGACGATCTACAGCGCCGCCTGGCGCGTCGGTCCGTGACTTTCCGCAACCTCACCGGCGCGTTTGCCATGCTGCTGGTGACAGGACCTCGTGCGCGCGACTTGCTTGCCGCCTGCGCGCGCTCCGATCTGACACTGCCCTTCGATGAACAACAATTCCCACCCGGCACGGCGAAGCAGGGATCGCTCGGCTATGCGCCGGTGACAATCCTGCGGCACGAGGAAACCGGACTGGACGACTGGCTGGTTGTTGTGCCGTCGGATTTCACGCGTCCGGTCTACGAGGTCCTGCGAGAGGCGGGAACAGCTCTCGGCGCCGTCGATATCGGTGTACGCGCCTGGGATGCGCTGCGGCTCGAGCATGGCACTCCGACAGTCGGGCTCGACATCGACCGGAGCCTGTCTCCGGTCGCGGCCGGGTTGGCCGCAATCGATTCCACTGATGGCGAGGCTATGCGGCTTGTTCGCCTTCAGGTGCACAGCGGCGACGATGATCCGTATCAGAACGACGTGGTAAGCCACCGGGGCAAGGCCGTCGGACTCGTCCGCACCGGTGGTTTTGGGCATCTCGGCCGGGTGAGTCTCGCGTTTGCCGTGATCCCCGCATGTCTCGCGTCTGCCGGCACGTCCCTCGAAATCGAGATCTACGGTAAACGCCATCCCGCGGTTGTGCTGCCGGGAGTTTAGTTTCCACCGGCGATCCCACGCCGGTTACCACGATCGCCTCCACGCGCGGTTGCTACCTGTGGCCGCGTTGGATGGAGAGGGACTATGAAGATCAGGCCCGTCGGACCAATGGCGGCAACCGCCGCGCGTACACTTGCTGCACGCGGCATCCACTATGGCTGGCTCATGGTCGCGCTCACTTTCCTGCTTGGCGTCGTCTCGGCCGCTGCCATGTCGATCCCCGGCGTTCTGCTGGCCCCGATCTCGGCCGACCTCGGCTGGTCCATTGGCGAGCTTTCGGGGCCGCTTGGGCTGCGCATGGCGCTGTTCGGGCTAGTGGCGCCGTTCGCGGGCGGGCTGATCCTGCTCCACGGTCCGCGGAAAGTGATGATCTGGTCAGCGACACTGCTCATAGCAGGATTGCTCTTCACCATCACAATGACGGCGAGATGGCAGCTGTGGGCCGCCCTTGGTATCGCCATGGGTGTCGCTCCCGGCATGACCGCTCTCGTTATGGCGACGACGATTTCGACTCGCTGGTTCACTGCGAGGCGAGGCCTTGTGCTCGGCATCATGGGCGCCGGCAATGCCACCGGCCAACTGATCTTCCTGATGCCCGCGGCTTGGATCGCACAGACCTATGGATGGCGCATGGCGCTGGTGCCCGTGGTGTTGGCAATTGGATTGCTGGCCCTGCTGATCATATCCTTCGCGATCGATCGGCCAGCAGACATCGGCGTGGCCCCGTTCGGCGAGAATGTCTTGGTGCCCGAGCCAACACGGCCGCGAGACAATGTGTTTGTCCTGAGCATCCGCGCCCTGTCCACGGCATCGGGCTCGATGGTGTTCTGGATCCTTGCCTTCACATTCTTCGTGTGCGGCGTTTCAAGTTACGGCTTGGTGCCGCATTTCGTCCCGCTGTGCGGCGATTTCGGCATCGGACCGCTGACGTCCACAGGTTTGCTCGCCGCAATCGGAATCTTCGACATGGTCGGCACTGTTGGGTCAGGCTGGCTCTCGGATCGCTATGACAATCGTTGGCTGCTGTTTGGCTACTACGGTTTCCGTGGCCTGTCGCTGATATGGCTGCCGTACAGCGGCTTCTCATTGGTTGGCCTGTCACTATTCGCGATGCTCTACGGCCTCGATTTCATTGCCACCGTACCACCCTCTGTCCGGTTGACGGCGCAGACGTTTGGCCGCGAGCAGGCACCCTTGGTGTTCGGCTGGATTTTCGCCGCGCATCAGCTCGGCGCCGGCCTGATGGCGGTCTCCGCAGGCATTTCGCGCGATATGCTCCAGAGTTATATCCCAGCGTTCTTCGCCGCCGGACTGTTGTGCATCACCGCTGCGCTGTCGCTGTGGCTGTTGAAGGGACGCGTCACCGCAATCCCAGCCGCTTCGCAGCGTCGCGGAACAATTTCTCCCCATCCGGTGCCATCTGCATCGCGGTAAGAAAGTCACCAACGCCGTACTGCGGCAACGTTCTGTGGATCATGCCAAGATGAGCACGCGCTTCATCGAGCCGCCCAGCGAGCGCCAGGGAGAACGCCGCGATCGCCAGCACCTGCGCATGGGCGTTCGGACGAGCGGCGGCTTTCACGGCCCAATCGGCTGCGGCATCAAACTCCCCGGTGCGCACCAGCGCCATGGCGCGCGAACCAAGCATAGCGAACAACAGTGGATCGAATGGACTTAGTTGCCGCGAGATATCCGATGATTGAATGGCAACACGTGGATCGCCCGCCTGCGAATGCACAAATGCCAGCGAATAGTGGCCAAGGGCGAAGTTCGGGCTCAGATCGATCGTCTGCTCCAGTTCGACGATGGCCTGATCATGCTTGCCGCGCAGCCAAAGTGCTCGTCCCATTGCCCAGTGCGCGGCAGGATCGCGATCGTCAACCAACAGACTTTGCCCAGCCTCGGCATAGGCCCGCTCGATTTCCGCTGCGCGCTCCTCCCAGCCCTGAAAGGCATTCTGGAAATGCGTGAAGGACAGACCTGCATGGGCGCGTGCGAATGTCGGGTCGAGCCGGATCGCCATTTCGAAGAAATGCTTGGCCAGGGCATTGTCCGGTTTGGTGAACCGATACATGTGCCATAGCCCGCGATGATGCGCCTCCCACGCATCCAATGAATTCGGCGGCTTCAGGACGGCGCGATTGCGTTCACTGGTCTCGACTTCGCTGGCGATCGACGCAACGATCCGGTTACCGATTGCATCGAGCACCAGGAACGCATCATCAACCTTGTGGTCGAAGGTTTCCGACCAGACGATCCATGCGGTGCGCGTTTCGACCAGTTCGACCGTGACGGTCAGTCGATTGCCCTGGCGGCGCACGGATCCACTGGCGATGTAGTCGACGTTCAGCATGCGGCCGGCTTCTTCCGCGCCGATGTGTCGATCATGCAGAGCGAACACCGTTCCCTGCCCGATAACGAACAGGCTGCGCAGCCTGGCAAGCCGGGTGATCACGTCGCGCGCAAGAGCATCAGCGGTGCCACCGCGCGCCTCTGTCGTGCTGGAGTGATCGATGAACGGCATCACGGCGATCGAAGCGCGGCGCGATGCGGTTGCGACTGGCACATCATCGACAGGCCCTGCCGCGGCCGGCACCACGATTGCCGCCGCCGGCGCGCGCGTTGCCTGCTCCGCTTGCGCTCTGGCGGACTGCCATGCGTTGTGGAGTGGTCTGCAGTCGAGCCCCTCGGCTTCGAACAGCCGGACCGTCGCCGCGAGATGCTCTTCGCCTTCCCTGATCTGGCCACCCCGCGCCAGTACATTCAGCATCAGCTCATGGACCCGCTGATCGAACGGCGCCAGCACCAGCCACTTTTCGAGATATCCGGGCACTTCGCTGTCCGATGCGGCATCGACCAGGCGTTCGAGAATCGCGGCATGACAGCCTCGATACCGCCGGCGCTGCGCGGTCACCCACGTGTTGAACGCCGGGTTCCGGTCGATCTCCAGTCCTTCGAGGAAATCTCCCGCAAACATTTCCTCGAGCGTGCGCAGTCGCGCCAGAGCTGTCGTTGTGATATCCTGCATTGCCGTCGCAATCTCGATCGCATCGACCATGCAGTCTGCCAGATCGATCCTGATGGTATCGGCCTGCGTATCGACCCGTTGCCGGCCAGGTTCGTCGACGACACCCCTGATCTTGCTCAGGCACCAGCGAAGTTCGCCGCGTGGATCGTTGGGTACGTCCCACAGCAATTCACATAGCTGGCTTCGCGTCACCGCATGTGGCGCCAGCGATAGATAGGCGAACAGACCACGCACTTTGCGTGAGGCCGGCAACGTCAACGCGATGTCACGCCGGCTAATCGTCAGCGGCCCGAGCATGCGGACTTGCATCAAGGGGGCCAATTCCACTGACATTCCCACGCCGTCTACCACGCCCGTCTCCACGTGTGCCCACTACATCTCCAATCGACGGCCGCGGTGACAATTGTCGCCTGATTCGGCCGCGGGCCACGTGCGCGCAGAGCTCTGCACAGCAGATCCTGGCGCCTAAACGGAGATTCTCTAATGGTTAACGATGCTTTGACGCTGAGTCAAAACCAATCTCAGACCCGCCCCGATCTAGCAACTGTCAAAACGCGCCAGCAAGGAGCATGGGCCTCGGGCGATTATGCAGTCGTCGGTACAACCTTGCAGATCGTCGGCGAGCAGCTCTGCGAGGCGATCGACGCCCGCCCCGATCAGAAGGTCCTGGATGTGGCTGCCGGCAACGGGAATGCCTCACTCGCGGCGGCACGGCGCTGGTGCAATGTTGTCGCGACCGACTATGTGCCAAGGTTGCTGCAGCGCGCGCGCGAACGCGCCGATGCCGAACGGCTCGAGATCGAATTCCGCGAAGCCGATGCTGAAAATCTGCCATTCTGCGACGGACGCTTCGATGCCGTTGTTTCCACCTTCGGGGTGATGTTCACGCCCGATCAGGAACGGGCTGCCGCCGAGTTGGTCCGTGTCTGCAGGCGTGGTGGCAAGATCGGTCTCGCCAACTGGACCCCCGAGGGCTTCATCGGCCAGCTGTTCAAGACGATCGGCAAGTATTTGCCACCGCCCGAGGGCGTTCGCTCGCCCGCGCTGTGGGGAAATCCGGCGCGGATCATGGACCTGTTTGAATCAAACGCCTCGTCCATCCGGATCGAGCCTCGCCATTTCGTCTTCCGATACCGTTCTCCCGCCCACTGGCTGGAGGTTTTCAAGGTCTACTACGGACCAGTGCTGAAGGCGTTCGCAGCACTTGAGCCAGCGGCCCAGTCCGCGCTCGAACAGGATCTTCTCCACCTTGTCGAACAATTCAATGCCTCTGGTGACCGCGCGATGGTGGTGCCCAGCGAGTATCTCGAGGTTGTCGTAACGCGCAGCTGACGCGGCACCCGCTTACCAGAACCAATCAAGAAAGGCGTCTCTTATGGGTGGTTTCCTTGCGGCATTCTACAGTGCAGTCACATACCTGCTGTTTCTCGGAACCTTCGGTTATGCCGTCGGCTTTGTCGGTGACGCGCTGGTTCCCAAATCCATCAACAGCGGTGACGTCGGGGCCCTTCTTCCCGCAATGATCGTTGACACGCTGCTACTAGGGCTGTTCGCCGTACAGCACAGCGTCATGGCGCGCCCGGCGTTCAAGCGCTGGTGGACGCGCTTGGTGCCCCACGCGGTGGAGCGCGCGACATATGTGCTGCTCGCCAGCCTGACGCTCGCGCTGTTATTCTGGCAGTGGCAGCCGATGACGCAGCCGATATGGTCGGCCACCAGCCAGGCCGGCGCCGTCATCATGTGGGCAATCTCATTGTCCGGCTGGGCAATGGTGTTGCTCAGCACCTTCCTGATCAATCACTTCGAGCTGTTTGGCTTGCGCCAGGTCTATATATGGCTGCGCGGCCGCTCTATCCCGCCAGCGACATTCAGGACGCCGTTTCTCTACAAGCATGTCCGGCATCCGCTCTATCTGGGTTTCTTGCTTGCCTTCTGGGCAACACCATCCATGACGCTTGGACACCTGCTGTTCGCTGTGGCCACCACTGGCTACATCCTGATCGGCATCTATTTCGAAGAACGCGACCTGATCGCCATGTTTGGCGATCAATATCGCCGCTATCGCGAGAAGGTCTGGATGCTGGTTCCACTGACAATCAGGCGACACGATGACGAACCCATGCATGCGCCCCCGGTGGAAATCCGGCGGCCCTAACGGAGTTGGTATGATGTTCCAGATGAACAAGTGTGTTGCAAGTGTTGACTTCACGGAATCTGGCTCCGGCCCTCTCGTCGTGCTCGTGCATTCGAGCATGTCGGGCGCCCGCCAGTGGTCTTCCCTGGTGCCTGAGTTGGAGGACACGTCGTTGATCAGATCGATCAATCTCTTCGGTTATGGCACCACGCCCGCGTGGTCGGCAGCAATGCCGCCATTTCTCGATGATTATGCCGATCTGATTGCCGACGCTGTTCCAGCCACTGCGGATCGCATCGCCCTGGTCGGTCACTCGCTCGGCGGCGCGGTCGCCATGTGGGCAGCCGCGCACCAGCTGCGAGGACGCGTCGATAGCCTCGTGCTGATCGAGCCGAGTTTGTTCTACCTGCTGGATCAGTGCGATCGTTGGGAGGCGTTCCACGAGGTGTCGTGTCTCGCGGAATCCACCATGCGATGCATCGCCAACGGCAGGCCCAGAGCGGCGGCCGAGAGATTCACCGACTATTGGTGTGGCGCAGGTACCTGGGCCGCGAGCTCGCCTGAAAGGAAAGCCAGGCTCACCGAGCTGACCACCGTCCTGCCGAGCGAATGGGCCGCCGTTCTGGACGGCGACATGGCACTTGACGAGTTGGTCACGGCATTGCCTGCGTCCACCCTGGTGCTTTCTTCCGGCAGGACAACGCGCCCGTCGCGCGAGCTGGTCGAGTTGCTATACGACGCGCGTCCAGACTGGGAATACACAACGATCTGCGACGCAGGACACATGGCCCCGTTGACGCATCCGCAAGTGGTCAATCCGATCATCCAGCACTTCCTCGCATGTCAGCGACGGAGCGCGGCATCTGCCCGGATTCCACTGCCACAGTCCAGATCGGAGGCTACTGATCCCGCAGCGAGCCGAGCCATGCGGAGAGTTCCATCCGCGGCTATCGCATGTCCCGTCGACTCTGCTGCACCTGCATAGGAATGGTCAGTGACGTCTTGAAAACCCTTTGCCGCGCGAGCCGATGACCTCGGCTCCCACCGCGGCGCCGTCGAAGCGTCTAATTGCCAAAGCGTTCGGCAATGCCGTCAGCACGTCAGCCGAATTGGGCGAAGCGCGAAGCGCTGGCGTCCTAGCCCCTGCGGATCGCGTCGTCAGTTGTAACTGACAAACCGCATATTCTCGCAGCGGAACACGTTCTCTGTGTCGCACAACTCATTGGCGGCATTGATCACCGGCACTATTGTGATCGTGACCTGTTTGTTCGTCCTGGCAAGATCCCGCAGTGCATCGGTCACCGTCACGCGCTTCGATGCAAGCGTCAGCGGATGCGGTGTGCGAAAATCGTACGCCTCGCGATTATGTTCGTTGACTTCGCAATGGCCGGGATCGCCCAGGCAGCCACCATGGCCGAAGATGTGGAATGATCCCGCATAGCCGTTCTCACGGTTGCGCGGCGTGGTGTGATCTGCCTTGGCGTTGTTGAAGAAAATGCGGCCTTCATAAGAGGCCTCGCCATGATAGATCCCATCGATCTCAAGATCAGCGCGCGACAGCCGGTGTTCGGGCGCGGCGAAATCAATCCGCACCGGCTTGCTGGTAAACGTCTTAGCGCCACCGCCCACCCGCTTTGGCGGCCCGAGGCGGCGCGGCGCGGCTGGACTGGCTTTGCGCGCCGGAGCTTTTTTTCTGGGTGCTCGAGCCATCAGCTTGTCCCCCCGATCGGAATGACAGACTGCGCGGCACCGTACTCGTAGCCAAGATCATGCACATTGAGCACGTCCCGCACCTGTACATTGAACGGCGGCAGCACCTGATCAGCCAGGTCCGCAGGCATGTTGCCGTTGCCGTTGCGCGCCTGCCAGAGCCACCAGATGCGGTCGATCATCGCATGATGCGACCAGAAGATCGGGTCGAATGCCGCTGTCCCGATCACCCCCATGTCGCCGGACACCCAGCCATGCACCTGATCGTGGATATCCTCCAACGCGTCGCTGAAATCCGCCCAGTCTGTTTGCGACAGGCAGTCATCGACAGCAGCCTGCGTCGGCAGCCCGTCTGGCGGACCGGGCTCGCGGCTGGTGGCCCGCACCACAGGAGGGTTGGCCTGCGGCAGGTTGATGCGGAAGCTGCGCAATGGGTTGGGTTGGCCATCGGCGCCGGCGCGGTCGGTGAAAATGGTCGGCAGACCATTTTGACGTGGCGGTCCGAGCGTCCAGTCCCACCAGGGCTGCGTCACTTGGGGTACCCGATCGCGCATCGCCATCTCCCAATTATAGAGATAGGCACGGTGCCACGGCAGGAACAGCCGCATATTCTGCGCTATATGGGCGTTCTGTTGGTGATGCCAGCAGTACCAGTCCGGTACGCCGTGCCTGCCGGCAAGGATCTGATAACCCCGGTTGTCACTGATCCCCATCATCTGCTGATAGGAATTGCGCAAGTCCGCAACCTGCGTGGCATCGAGATTATGGACGCCCAATCTGAAACGGATATCGGCCATGCGTGGCGTTTCCCACTATTTATTATCTGAAGTTGCCCGATGAGCGGCCAGTCGCCGCCAATTGCAAGCGTAGCCACTAACCGGGCGTCAAGCAACAATAATGCTGCTGGGAAGACGTCTGAGGCCGAGCCCTGCCCGCGGCTTCCGAACATCACGACAAGTCGCGGCATCGGCGATACGATGCATAGGCTGCGCAGCCTCCTCACTATGATCTGCGTCACTGCGCGGAGCGGTCAAGAAAGGGTAGTGCCGTATCGGCCGATCGGCGGCTTGATCCGATGTGCCGAACGGCTGTCAATTCTTTTGCAGCTACAATGCAAGAGGGAGGGAAAGTCATGGCTCTGAGTATTGGTCCCGGCGCCACTGGCGATGATGTCAAGCGTGTGCAAAGGGCTCTGGCGCGGCAGTTGCTCTGGAATCCGTTCGGCCCAATCACCGGCGTTTTCGACGCAAGCCTGGAAGCATCGGTCAAGCTGTTCCAGGGAGCCAATGGGCTGCCGGCAACCGGCACGGTGGACGATCCCACCTGGGCAAAGCTGCCAGCCTATAAAGAAGCCTCGCCAACTCTGAGTGTCGGTGACACCGGACCAGTCGTCGCATGGCTGCAACAGGCCCTTAAAGGGCAGGACGTCGCGATCCTATTCACGCCCTATGCCGGGGCAATCGATGGTATCTTTGGTCCGTTGACCGAGACCGCAGTTCGCGCGCTGCAAACGTGGTCGGGCAAAATAGCAGACGGCATCGTGGGCGATGATACGTGGTTCACGTGGATGACTCCAGGCAGCGCCCAACAACTGACGCTGGAAGCCGCATGCGGGCTGTTGCGCGATCTTGGGTCATAGATCATCGAGTTGTACGGGGCGGGTTTGGAACCGAGGTCTTGATCGGCTCGCCGGCCCCCCCAGCAGACACGCCGCGAGGTCACGCTCAGGGCGAGCCAGGACGCTTAACTATGATGGAGTCAACTTGTTCAGGGCTGCCGCACCCGCCGTATAAGCGTCGCTCATCGTCTTGAAACTCATCTTTGAAGCAGCCCTGATCGATAATCCGTCCGCGCTATCGCGAACGATCTGCCAAATGAAGTCCCTCGGCCGCGAGTTAGGTCGCACCGTCACCAAGACACGGTACGCCTGGCCAAGGGAAATGGGAAAAGGGTCGCGCTGCTGCTGTGCCATCAGCCCATAAGGCGAGCATTCGTCGAAGGAAGCAACCTCGCACTGCCTGAAGTGTCTTGGCGCCGGCAAATTCTTGCCGAATTTCGGCACTCCCGCCAGTGCGCCCTTTACAGAAACCGCACAGGCAAACTCTCCAGGCACCGCAGGGAATTATTGAACCGATATCGTATCGGCCCGGTAACACTGATCGAACGCACCCTCCGTGCGAGCGCGGTCAACACAACCTCACCTTCCAAACGTGCCAGAACCTGGCCGACACAGTTGTGGATCCCCGCTCCGAATCCGAGATGACCGGCGCTGTTTCGTGTCATGTCGTAAGTGCACGGGCGTTCCCAGCGTCGCGGATCTCGGTTGGCAGCACCGAACATCAACAGGACTTTCTCTCCCTCCCCGATTGCCGTGCCGCCGACATCGGTCGCGCGGGTGCTGGTCCGAAAGAAATGTTGAACAGGGCTTTCGAGCCTTACGGCTTCCTCGAATGCGGCGCGTGCCAGACCGGGTTCGTGCCGCAACCGCTGGAACTGCTCTGGGAACCGCGCAAGACAGTGGAGCGCGGCGCCAAGGCCAGCCACTGTCGTATCCAGACCCGCTGAAAGCAGCGAGCGCACGAGAAGAGGAGCCTCCTGGGCGGTGATTTTCCCTTCATCAACTGCGGCGTGGATAGCGGTGCCGAATCCCTCGCCAAGCGCCGCTCGCTGTGTCTGTGCCTGCACCCATGCAATCGCAGTCGCGGCATCGGCCATCCTTTGGTTCAATCTATCAGACCGTGGCCCCAAGGCATCGAACGTTAGGTTCCCATACGCAATCAACAGTTCCCGCCCCTCGCGCGACACGCCGACTGCATCCGGAAACACCCCAAGGGGAAACGCTTCAGCGAGATCGGGAACAGCATCGAACTCTCCCGCCAATGCGAGTTGGTCAACCAGCTGTTCTGCTGTTTGGGAGAAGCTATCCTTCAGTTTTCGGATGACTGCCGGCGACAAGACCCGATTCAATATGCCTCGTGCCCGATCGTGGAGTGGGGGATCTGCCTCAAGAACGAGACTCGGCGGCCGCCATGGTTCTTCCTTTGCAAAATCAGCAAGACCCACTCCGCGCGCCGACGAAAATGTCTGCCAGTCGTGCAAGGCCCTGCTTACATCATCGTGGCGCGCGACTGCCCACGCGCTGTAGCGCGAGAGCCTCACCGCAGGCCCAGCCTCCCTCAATGCCTCATGATAGGGATAAGGATCGTTGAAAAACTCCGGTGAGAATGGATCGGCATCCGTTACCGTATAACCGGCTGAGCTGCTCATGATCTTCCCCCGCAAGGAGCCTGGCCGTCGATCGGCAATATGGCGAATGAGCAATTGCGTTGGCAACATTACCATTGGCGCGGAAGGACGAAGAGCTCCATGCCGCGCACGATGTAGTTGCGGCGCGCCCGCCTGATCGCGTCCAGAGAGGCGCTGTCTGTCCTAAGAGCTAAAAAGATGGCACGCGACCGCCCGGTCATCGGCCCAGGAAAGCGGCGGCTCCTGTTGTCCGCAGATCGGCATTGCGGACGGACAGCGTGGATGGAACCGACAGCCGCCGGGAGGATTGAGCGGAACTCGGCACCTCACCGGTCAGAATGATCTCGTCGCGCTGCTCGTCGGGATGGCTTGGCAATGCGGCGGAAAAAAGTGCCGCCGTGTAGGGATGTTTCGGCGCCCGCGCGAGTGTCCGCGCATCGCCCGTTTCGACGATCTTGCCCAGATACATCACCACGATCGCGTGGCTCATGTGGGCGACAGCAGCCAGGTCATGGGCGATGAACAAATACGACAATCCCATCTCTTCCTGAAGATCGCGCAGCAGGTTCAGAACCTGCGCGCGAATAGATACATCCAACGCGGATACCGGCTCGTCGAGCACCACCAGCTTCGGTGACAACGCCAGTGCTCTGGCGATCGCGATCCGCTGCCGTTGCCCGCCCGAGAATTCGTGCGGGAATAGGTCGGCCGAGCGCTCAGACAGTCCAACCAGATCGAGCAGCTTCAGCACACGCTTGCGGACCTCCTTTGGCGCTAACGTCTCGTTGGTGACCAAAGGTTCGCTGATGATGTCGCTGATCCGCATGCGAGGACTAAGCGACGCGTACGGATCCTGAAATACCGCCTGCACCGATTTCCGGTATTGCTTCCGGCCAGCAGCATCCAGAGTTTGTAGATCTTCACCCTGAAAACGAATCCTCCCGCTGGTGGGCTCTTCCAGGCCTAGGACCAGTTTCGCGGTCGTCGTTTTGCCACAGCCTGACTTGCCGACAACGCCAAGGGTGCGGCCGCTCTCGACGCCGAAGGATATATTATCCACAGCGCGCACAACGCCCCGGCTGCCACCGAACACGCCGCGCCTCGCATTGAAGTGCTTGGTCAGTCCTTCCGCTTCGAGCACGTGCATCAGACGGCTCCGGCGCGTGTCGTCTCGCTTGCCAGCCAGCACCGCGCAGTTCGCCCGGTTCCGAGGTTGAACGCCGGCGGCGTCTCTTTCATGCATCGATCGAAGGCGTCCGGACAGCGTGCGGCAAATGCGCAGCCACGCGGCAACGCGGCCAGGTCAGGTGGCTGGCCCTCGATCGCGGTCAGCCGCTGGCGGCTATCGCTCATGCGCGGAATCGCATTGAGCAGCGCCCGTGTATATGGATGTGCCGGCGTGTTGAAGACATGCGAGACCGGTCCTGATTCGACCACACGGCCCGCATACATCACCACGAGCCGGTCACACATCTTCGCAACAATGCCAAGATTATGGGTGATGAAAATCAGCGCCAGGCCATGTTCGCGCTGTAGCTCCCGCAGCAAGTTCAGATATTGTGCCTGTATTGTCAGATCCAGGCTTGTCGTTGGTTCGTCCGCTATCAGCAGACGCGGTTCGCAGGATATGCCGATGGCGCCAACAATACGCTGCCGCATACCGCCGGACATCTCGTGCGGAAACTGCCGTACACGGGCCTCGGGTGAGGGAATCCGCACCGCCTTCAGCAGATCCCGCGCGCGCCGCCACGCCGTGCGCCGGTCCGCTCCTTCGTGCACGCGGATAGGCTCCGCCACCTGATTGCCGATCGTGAACAGCGGGTTCAGCGATGCCATCGGATCCTGCAAGATCATGGCGATCCGCTTGCCACGCACATGCTGCATTTCAGCGCTGGACTTGCGTATCAGGTCCTCACCCTCGAACCAGACTTGTCCCGAGACCACCTTTGCTGCAGTCGGCAGCACTCGGACAATGCTCAGCGCCAACGTCGTCTTGCCGGACCCGGACTCACCAACGATACCCACCGTCTCGCCGGCATTGACGTGTAGTGATACATCGTCGACCGCGCGAATAACCCGCTTCCCCTGCGCGGACACATAGTGTGTTGAAAGATTGTCGATCTCCAGCAATGGGCGAACCATTGCCGCCGCGGTGATGCGCCGGGGATCAGAGCTGACGGAGCTGAGGGTCGAGTTTGACACGGAGCCAATCTCCGAGAAGGTTCGCAGACAATACCATCAGCATGATGCAGCATCCGGGCATGACGGTTAGCCACCAGTAGCCTACCATCAAGCCTTGCTTGCCATCCGACAGCATCAGACCCCACGCCGGCTGCGGAGGTGGCACGCCGACACCAAGAAAGGATAGTGATGCCTCGGTGACGATAACAACGCCGAGCATGAGCGTTGCGAGCACGATCGCGGAATTGACAACGTTCGGCAGGATATGCCGCCGCATGATGGTCCATTTCGAACAGCCGGCGACAACAGCGAGGCGGACGAACTCGCGTTCCTTCAGCGACAGGACCTCGCCACGCACGACACGTGCATAACGTGTCCAGTAGACTGCACCCAGAATGATCACGATATTCCACATGCTTGGTCCGACAATCGCGGCCAAGAAAATCGCGAAGGTCAACGCGGGTAGCGCCAACCAGGCATCGGTGATGCGCATGATGACCTGATCCACCCACCCGCCGATATAGCCGGCGAGAATGCCAAGCGCAGTGCCTATGGCGCCGGCAAAGATGACTGCCGTGAACCCGACCACCATGGACACACGTGCACCGAAAATCAGCCGCGACAGCACGTCGCGCCCCAATTGGTCAGTGCCCAGTATATGATCCGTACTGCCGTGGACTTGCCAGAATGGCGGACGGAAGCGAGCGGTCAGGCTGCCGACTTCCGGATTATGCGGTGCAAGGAAATCGGCGAAGATCGCCGTCAGAGTGATAATCGTAAGGATGGCGATCGGCAGCAATGGCAGGCCGCGGCGCCTTACCGCCCAGGAGCGCGGTGGCGCAGGAAGAGCAATGCTCTCTGTCGTCATGCTCACTGCCGCTACCTCTCCACCCTGATTCTTGGGTCAATCACGGCGTAGGCGATATCGACCATCAGGTTGACGAAGACAATCATGATGCCGCCCATGATCACCACACCCTGCACAACAGGAAAATCGCGGAAGCTGATACCCTCGTATAGCAACCGGCCGATACCAGGCCAGGCAAACACAGTCTCGACGACTACGGCGACGTTGATCATCAGAACGAGATTGATTCCGGCAAGCGTCAGGACCGGAATCAACGCATTCTTGAAGGCGTGTTTGGCAATCACCAGCGATTGGGGCAACCCCTTCAGCCGTGCCAGCTTAATGTATTCCGACCCCAGGACCTCCAGCATCGACGAACGCGTCAAGCGCATGTGCGACGCCGCGAAATACCAACCCAAGGCAAAGGCTGGCATTAGGATATGCAATACACCGCCGGATCCGGACGAGGGCAGCCAACCGAGGTAGACGGAGAACAACAGAATCAATAGCAGCCCGACGAAGAATGATGGCAGGGACAAGCCGAGCAGAGCAAAGATCTTGCCTGCGCTATCCCAGAACCTGCCCGTGCGCACGGCAGCAAGAACACCGGTCGGAATTCCAACGACCAGCGAAAATGTCATCGCCACCGATGCCAGCAGCACGGAATTGGGCAACCGATCGAAATAGAGGCTCAGGACCGGCGTCTGATAATAGAAGGACCGTCCGAAGTCGCCGCGGAACAGGTTCATCATGAACAAGCCGTATTGCACCCACAGCGGCTTATCCAGGCCGAACTGCTGATGAATCGCCGCAATGTCATCATCGCTGGCACCTGGTTCGACCAAGAGGGCCGCCGGATCGCCTGTCACCCGCACGAACAGGAATATCGTCAGCGACAACACCAGCAGCGAAAGCACCGAATAGCCCAGCCGCCGCATCATGAATTGTCCCATGCGAACCCCTATGCGCGCTTCAGCGTGATATCCTCGTAGGGCGCGGTATAGACAAACCCCTTGATCAGACCGAAGCCCGACTGGTCTACTTTCGGGCCTACACCACTGATGAAGGCCAGCTGCCAGATCGACACGTACATCGTGCGTTCGTCGAGCAACTGCTGCATTTTAGCCAGGATAGCCGCGCGTTTGGCGTGGTCCAGTTCCACCGCCTGAAGCGGGAACAACTCGTCGATCTCAGGATAGCTGCCATAGGCGTAGTTACCACCCTTCACCACGAACTCCTCGAGCCGCGTTGCAGCATTGCCGAACGCGCCCGATGCACCTTGGATGATGTTCTTGTACTTCTTGTCGGCATATCCTTTGAAGAACGCTGCCCGCTCGAGCGGCCTCAGCTTGGCGCGAATGCCGACTTCGCCCAGATAGTTGAGCGCGGCCTCGCCAAGATTGGCGTAGGCAGCGTCGCAGGTATAGAAGCCGGCGTCGAAGCCGCCAGGATGGCCGGCCTCCGCCAACAGTTGTCTGGCCTTGTCCGGATCGTATATTGGCGGGGCCAGTTTTTCGTAGAACTCGAAATTCTCCGGGATGACGCTGCCGGTGATGTGCGAATAGCCCAGTGTCAGCGCTTTGTTGATCGTGCCATAGTCAAGTGCGTATTTCGTCGCCAGGCGAACGCGTCGATCATACCACGGCGACTTCGGATCCCACTGCTCCGGGAAATACAGATAGTAGGGTGCCGAACCCACTGTTGGCCGCAACGTCAGCCCCGGCGTGCGTTGCAACTCCTCGGCCAGTTCCGCGCGGATGGAGTACGCGATATCAACTTCGCCATTCTTCAGAGCGGCCAGCCGCGTCGACTCATCGGGAATCACGCGCAATACGATCCGCTTCACACTCGGTGTCTTGCGCCAATACTGATCGAACGCCTCCAACACGAGTTCTATTCCTGGCGTGAACGAGACGAACTTATATGGACCTGCGCCGATGGGCGCTTTCTTGAAGCCTTCTTCGCCGACCTTTTCCACGTATTTGCGCGGCACGATCCACCCGGCGCCCGAGGCCACCGCATAGAATGTGATAAAATCCGGCCAGGGGTTCTTCAACTTGAAGACGACGCGCTGCGGATCGGGCGTTTCGACCGAGGCGACACGGTCTTTCAGCAGCCCGTGTGCCGCGCCGCGATAGCGCTCGAAGGAGAACTTGACGTCATCGGCAGTGACCGGCTCGCCGTTGTGAAACTTCGTATCCTTGCGCAGAACGAATTCGTAGCTGAGACCGTCCTCGCCAGCCGACCAGGATTCCGCCAGCGATGGCGCGGGATTGCCTTGCGGCATCGGCTTTGCCACCGCGTCGTGCAGCGCATACATCACCATGAACGGTGTGATGATTCCGGCCGTCTCGGCTGGATCCAGCCACGTCGGCGCCAAGGTGATGTGTACGCCGACGGTGAGCTGGCCCGCCGGTGCCGCTTTCACCGGACGCACAGCGCTCGCGGCCATCCCAAGTGCGGCCAATGCAAGGACGTCGCGTCGCGTTGTCATCTGCGGGCTCCATCAAGTGCTTTTCAGCGTCAGTTCCTCATAGGGGGCGGTGTAAGGGAAGCCGGCAATCCTGCCGAAGTTTGACTCACCCACGCGCGGCCCAACGCCGTTGATGAAAGCAAGTTGCCAAAGATGCGTGCCGATGACCCGTTCGTACAGGATCTGCTGCATCCTCGTCAGCATTTGAGCACGCTTGCCGTGATCCAGCTCTACCGCCTGCTGCTGGAACATTGCATCGAGATCGGGATAGCTGCCGTACGCATAGGCGCCGCCCTTGCAGATGAAGGTCTCGAACCGTGTCGCGGCATTGCCAAACGAGCCGCTGCCCACCTGGATGATGTTCTTCAGTTTCTTGTCGGCGAACTGCTGATTGAACGAGACACGCTCCAAGGGCCGCAATTTGGCGTGGATGCCGACTTCGCCCAGGTAATTGTTGGTCGCCTCGGCCAGGTTCGCGTACGAACTGTCGCAATTGTACAGACCTGCATCAAAGCCGTTCGGATACCCGGCTGCGGCCAGCAGCTGCCGCGCCTTTTCCGGATCATATGGCGTCTCCGGCGGCTTCCAGAAGAACTCGAAATTGTCAGGAATCAGGCTGCCGTGGACGTGCGAAAAGCCCAGCGTCAACGCTTGGTTGATCGTCTTCAGGTCAAGCGACAGCCGCGCCGCCTGCCGCACGCGGAGGTCAGACCACGGCGACTTCGGATCCCACTGTTCTGGGAAATACAACCAGAATGGCGACTGGATGACCGTTGGTTTCAGTGCCAAACCAGGCGTCTGTGATATCTCCTGTGCCAGTTCGCCGCGGATGGAGTAGGCGATATCGACCTCGCCACGCTTCAGTGCGGCAAGGCGCGTTGCCTCTTCTGGAATGACTTTCTGCACCAGCCGCTTCACACTGGGCGTTTTGCGCCAATAGCTCTCATTGGCCTGCAGAACCAATTCCACACCGGGGGTGAAGGACACAAACTTGTACGGCCCACAGCCGATCGGCGCTTTCTTGAATCCATCGTCGCCGACCTTCTCCACGTACTTCTTCGGCACGATCCAGCCCGCACCGGTCGTGGCCGCATAGAACGTAAGGAAGTCCGGCCAGGGATTTTTCAACCTGAACGTGAGGTGCCTATCGTCCTGTACTTCGACTGAGGCAACCCGCTCATGAATTGGTCCCTTCGACGCGCCACGATAGCGTTCGAAGGAGAACTTCACGTCTTCCGTTGTCACCTTCTCGTCATTGTGGAAGGTCAAGCCATCGCGAAGCGCGAAGCTGTAACTCATGCCGTCTTCGGTCGCTGACCAGGACTCTGCCAGGCTATGTGCCATGAGCTCACCGGGCATTGGCTTCAGCATCGCGTCGTGCAGGGCGTAATAAAGCATGTACGGCGTGACGAGAGATGGCGTCTCGGCTGGATCGAACCATGTCGGCGCCAGCGAAATATGCACGCCATAAGTCAGCTGCCCGGTTGGAGCGGCTACTGCCGGCCGGACACCAACTGCCCCAAGTGCGGTCAGCGCCAGCACTTGTCGTCGTGTTGCCGACAACCTGCCGTAGTTAGGTTCGGACGTCACGTTGCGTTGCATCGATCGTCCCTCCTTTGCCGGTTACGCCGTCTTCTGCGTCAGCTCCTCGTATGGGATTTTGTAGGGGAAGGCCGGAATGCTGCCGAAACCGGGCTGACCGGCGTGCAGGCCTATCGGTGAATAGGGAATTTTCTCATGCCGCGATGCACCGGCCGCATGAGCGGGGCGCGAGCGTCTGGGTACCGCCGTCACGGCGGCAACAGTCACGTCCCGGCGCGCAACGCGGCCACGGTGCCGACGGGACAAGGGCTCAAATGCACCCATGCCGCCTCCCTGGTTGGCTCTCTGTTCAGCAGCCTTGCGACCAGCTTATAGATGGGGCGCATTCTTGTCAGCATTTCTATTCTGCACGGGAACCCGCGCGAGATACCCAAAACATCCGCACCACTACCTCGCGACCAGAACCTTGGCTCAGAGCGCCAAGCCATGGATGCAGAACACGCCACGTACTAACGTCACGGCGAACTGCGTCCGATAGACAGTCCCGAAGGGGTCAGGAAGATCGCGAGCTTCCGGATCAGGTCGCCGTTACGCCTCCGTCGACCACAAGCCCGGCGCCGTTCATGTAGCCGGCATCGTCGGACGCCAGGAATACAATGCCATTGGCGATGTCCGCCGGCACGCCTAGGCGCCCCCAGGGTACGGTGTCCGTGGCGGTCTGGCGGATCCCGGCCATGTCATTGCTGCCAGAGCGCTGGGCGCGCGCAACAAAAGTCTGCTCGCCCATGTCCGTCTGAATGACGCCTGGATGAATTGAGTTGACCCTGATCCGATAGCGCTTCCGCGCGAACTCGAGAGCAGCCGATTTGGTGAAAAGCGTCACCCCGCCCTTGGTCATCGAATAAAGCGGATCGAGCTGCGATCCGACAATGCCTGCAATCGACGCGAGATTGACGATGGCGCTGCCATGCTCGCTCGATTTCGCCGCTTCACGCAGTGCCGGGGCGGCGAGCCTTGTGCCGAGGAACACACCAGTCATGTTCACGGCGACGAGCAAGTTCCATTCGTCCAGGCTGATCTCCTCGATACCTTTCCCAATGAAGACACCGGCATTGTTGACCAGGATGTCGAGCTTGCCGAACCGCCGAGCAGCGATCCCAACGGCTGCGGTCCAGTCATCCTCCTTCGTCACATCCAAATGCGCGTATTCGGCCTGCCCACCGGCAGCAGCGATCGCGGCGACGGTTTCGTGCCCGCGATCATCAAGTACATCGCCGACCACTAGTTTGGCGCCTGCCTTGGCCATCAGCTGTGCGGTTTCTCCACCGATGCCACGCGCGCCACCAGAGATCAGAGCAACCTTGCCATCAAGCCGGTTCATGAATGGGTCCCGTTTTCCTGCTTCGCGAAAAGGCTACGAAGCTGTCGCTGCTGCGGCAAGTCTCACACCTCAGCACAAAGTCTGCGTCAGGGATCGAGTGTTGCGTGCCCCGTGCTCTCCCCATATCGTCGCTTACCGGGAGGAAGAGCATGATCAGCAATGTGTGGAACCGCCTTGTGCTCTCAGCGGCGGGCATTCTGGTGCTCGCCATGCCCGCGATCGCGGATACGCCCTCCTTCACCCTGCGCTACGGTGTTCTCGCCGGCCTGACCGGCGACCCCGCGCCTAGCGGGCAGGGCTGGAACGAGGCAGCCAAGCTCGGCGTCGAGACAATTGCACAGACACTGAAGTCCATGGGATTGAATTCGATTCAGGTCGTGCTTGCCGATTCACAGGACAGCCAAGGCAACCCACAGGCCGGCGTGGAGGCCGCGCAGAAACTGGTGCAGATCGACCACGTCAACGTCATCATCGGCGACTTCTACAGCTCGGTCACCACGGCCGCCGCCACGGCCGTCACCATTCCCAATCAGGTGGTGATATTCACCGGTGGCACCAGCCCCGCGCTGACCAAACTCAATACCGGCCCGGTGCCGCTGGTATGGCAGCCGGTCGCCGCCGATGATCTGCAAGGCCGCGTGCTCGCCCAGGTCGTCGGCGACGCCCTGGGTAACAGCGCGAAGATCAACGTTGGCGCCCGCAATGATGCCTATGGTGCGAACCTTTCCGCGGTGTTCAAGGACGCCTGGACCAAGGCTGGGGGCACGATCCCTAAATTCATTATCTACAATCAAACGCAGCCAACCCTCGACAGCGAGGCGCAGCAACTCGTCGAGGGCAACCCCGACGGCTGGCTGTTCATCGATTTCTGCAACACGTTCGAGAAGCTTGCACTGCCGCTGACCCGCACCGGCAAATGGGACGCGACGAAAAGTTTTGGCTCCGATACGCTGAACGACTGCGCCGGGCGTGGCAGCAAGAACTATCCCGGCATGCGCGCGACGCAGGCGAATGCGTCCTCGGGTTCGTCGTTTTCCGCATTCAAGGCGCTGTTCCAGAAAAGCGCGAAGCCGGGCGTGAATTTTCAGGCATTTCTCGCGGAGTCCTTCGACAGCACATTCGTCGCATTCCTCGCAGCACTCGAGGCGGGCTCGGCGGATCCGGCGAAGCTCGCGGCGCACGTGCGCTCGGTGACGAACGATCCCGGTACCAGCTATGATTTCACTCAGCTAGATCAGGCAATCAAGGCGATCCTCGCCGGCCAGAAAATGCACTTCAATGGCGCCACCGGCCCAATCAATTTCGGTGAGAATGGCCGCATCAGCGCCGCGGCATACGACATCTGGCAGCATATGCCCGACGGCAGCTCGAAGATTGTGAAGACCATCAAGTTCACTCCGTAGTTGACCCAGCAGTTTCTCCAGCTGCTGCTGAACGGTCTGATCACCGGCACCGTCCTTGCCCTCACCGGCGTCGGTGCGACGCTGGTGTTCGGTATCCAGCGCATCGCCAATTTCGCCCATGGCGAATTGCTGACGTTTGGCGCCTATATTGGGCTGCTGTTCAACGTGGCGCTCGGACAGGGGATCGTGATCGCTGCGCTTGCCGCCATGCTTGCCACCGCGGCGCTCTCCCTCGCGTTGCATCTCGCAGTGCTGCATCCGCTGCGCGGTCGCGGGCTCGTGGCAACCTCGCTGATCACGGTCGGACTCGGGCTGATGCTGCGCGACGTCATCTTCCTGGTCGCCGGTTCGGAACTGCACGCTTATAGGCTCGACCAGTCCGTGGTCTACGATCTTGGCCTGATCCGCATCTCGCCCGGCCAGGCGATTGCCGTGGCACTCGCGGTGGTGGTGACGCCTGCGCTCACGCTGATGCTCGCTCGCACGCCGCTGGGCAAGTCGATGCGCGCCACCGCCGACAACCGCGACCTCGCCGCGGTCGCCGGCATCGATGTCGATCGCATCGGCCGGCAGGTGTGGATGCTTGCGGGCGCGCTGGCGGGCCTCGGCGGTGTCATGACAGCCGTCGTGCAGGGCGTGTTCGATCCCAATCTCGGCTTCCAGATCTTGTTCATGATCTTCACCACCGTGGTGCTCGGCGGCATTGGCAGTGCATACGGCGCGCTCGCGGGCGGCATCGCGCTGGGACTGGTGATGGAGCTGTCGACGTGGAGCGGCTTCGCCGGCGGGCTCGACGCAAAATACAAGCCGGTGCTGGCGTTCCTCGCACTGATCATCCTACTGCTGTGGCGCCCGCAAGGCCTGTTCGGGCGTGCGCGCGTGCTCTGATGGACCTTCTCAACCCCGCCTTTTGGCTATTCGTCGCCGCCATCGCCGGGATCTACGCGATCATGGCGCTCGGGCTTTACGCGCAGTTCTCGCTCGCTGGTTTGCCGAACTTCGGCCACGTCGCCTTCATGGCAGTTGCCGCCTACACGATGGCAATCCTGGTCGTGCGTCTCGAGGTGCCGCTGCTCATTGGTGCTGCCGGCGGTGTCGTGGCGGCCGTACTGCTGGCGTTCATCGTCGGTATTCCGTCGCTGCGCCTACGCGCGGACTACCTGGCCATAGCAACCGTCGCCGCGAGCGAGGTCGTGCGCTATCTCGCCATGAACCTGCCGGATCTCACTGGTGGACCGCTCGGCTCCATCGGCATGCTCGGTCCGGGCCAGGTGGCGATGTACAACGGCGCATGGCTTGGCTTCATCAGCCGCCTGACCCCCACGGGCTCCCCACGTGATGCGACTGTCGCTGCCCTGGTATGGGCGTTGGCGCTGCTGATCATAGCAGCACTCGGCAACCTCGAACGGTCGCCCTGGGGCCGCGTGCTTCAAGCGGTCCGCGAGGACGAGGCCGCCGCGGCCGCCGCGGGAAAGAACGTGTTCGCCTTCAAGATGCAGGCGCTCGTGCTTGGTGCGGTGCTGGGCGCCATCGCGGGCGAACTGCTAGCCTGCCAGATCGGCGTGTTCAGCCCCGATGACTATCAGCCGACGCTCACCTTCTACGCTTACCTGATCTTGATCCTGGGTGGCTCAAACCGGATCTGGGCAATCCCGCTTGGCGCGGTATTGTTCAGCCTGCTCTATTCCGGCACGCGCTTCCTCAATTTCTTCCCCTTGTCGCTCATCAATTCCGGCGCGCGCGCATTCCTGCGCCTGTTCCTGATCGGTTTGCTGCTTGTGCTGTTCATGGCGATCCGGCCGCAGGGCATCTTGGGCAACCGCCGCGAATTGCTGCTCGAGAAATGATGCCCGAGACATGATGCTGGAGGTAGAAGACCTGCGCCGCTCCTTCGGTGGCGTCGCCGCGGTCGATGGCGTGAGTTTCGCTGTCGCCGAGGGTACGATCACCGCGCTGATCGGTCCCAACGGCGCCGGCAAGACGACAGTGTTCAATCTTGTCTCCGGCTTTCTGCCCGCGCATGGCGGGCGCGTCCGCTTCACCGGGAGGCGCATCGACGGACTGCGCGGCGACGCGGTGGCACGCGCCGGCCTGGTGCGTACCTTTCAGACCCCGCGCGTGCTGACGCGCATGCGCGTGCTCGACAACCTGCTGCTGGCGGCGCGCGATCAGCCCGGCGAGCGCTTCGCGATGCGCTGGCTCGCGCCGCGCCGAGTCGCCCGCCGCGAGCTGGCGGTGCGCCGGCAGGCCGCAGAGTTGCTCTCGCTGCTACGGCTCGACCATCTTGCCGCGGACTATGCAGGCACACTGTCCGGCGGTCAGCGCAAGCTGCTTGAACTTGGCCGCGCCCTGATGACCGAGCCGCGCATGATACTGCTCGACGAGCCGATGGCGGGCATCGCGCCGGTGTTGGCCGCCCAGCTCCTGGACCACATCCGCGCGCTGCGCGCCGAGCGCGGCGTCACCGTGTTCCTCATCGAGCACGACATGGACATGGTGATGGCCGCGTCCGACCATGTCATCGTGATGGACGAAGGACACGTCATCGCCGAAGGCACACCGCAGGCAGTGCAGCGAAATGAGCGTGTGATCGAAGCCTATCTCGGCCGCGCCGCATGAACGATCCGATCCTGAAGGTGCGCGAGGTGCGTGCCGGCTACGGCGGCGAGGACATCCTGCGCGGCGTTTCGATCGCGGTGCCGGAACGCAGCATCGTTGCCATCATCGGCCCGAACGGCTCCGGCAAATCGACATTGCTGAAGGCGATCTACGGCCTGATCCCGCTTCGCGCCGGCAGCGTTTCGCTTCTGGGCAACGAGCTTGCGGGAATGCGTCCGCACCGTATCACCGCGCTCGGCGTGAACATGGTGCCGCAGATTGCCAACGTGTTCGCCGCTCTTTCCGTCCTCGAGAACCTGGAGATCGGCGCCATCCTCAATCGCCCCAGGCTGCACGAACGGTTGGATGTCGTGCTGACGGCGCTGCCCGCCTTGCGCGGATTGCTGTCTCGCCGCGCGGCGGCGCTGTCAGGCGGGCAACGTCAGATGCTGGCAGTCGGCCGCGCGCTGATGTCGGATCCGCGCCTGCTCATTCTCGACGAACCGTCCGCCGGCCTTGCACCGCGTGTGCAGGACGAGGTGTTCGCGACTGTGCGTGCCATCAACGGCCTTGGTGTTTCGGTGCTGATGGTGGAGCAACGTGCGCGCCAATGTCTCGCCATCGCGGATTACGGCTACGTGCTGGAGCAAGGACGCAACCGGCTTGAAGCACCGGCGCAGTCGCTCTTGCAGGACCCCGAGGTCGTGCGGCTCTATCTGGGCGTGCGCGTGCCGTCGCATTGAACAGCCGAGGACGCCGATGATGAAACTGCATCCCTTCAGCTACGACGGCGTCCGCCTGCTGCCCGGGCGCATGCTCGACCAGGTCGATAATGCGCGCGCGATGTACGGCGCGATCCCGAACGACGACATCCTGCACGGCTTCCGCCGCAGAGCGGGCCTACCCGCGCCTGGCAATGGCATGCGCGGCTGGTGCAAGGACACCTCGGGCGTGATCTTCGGCCAGTTGCTGAGCGGCATGGTGCGCATGGGCCGCGGCCTTGGTGACGCCACTCTGATCGAGAAGGCCGCGCAGTTGATGGAAGGATGGGCGAAGACGCTGCCGGCCGATGGCGATTCAGGCATGCGCGCCTACGAATTCGAAAAACTGGTCTGCGGCCTGGTCGATCTCTATCAATACGGCGGCGTGGAAGCAGCACTTCCGCTGCTGGAGCGCGCCACTGCCGTCGCGGTCAAAAGTTTCGACCGCACGCGCCTGTTCGCGACCAGCCACCTGTTCCAGGGCGGTGCGGATCGCGACACGCGCGAATGGTACACACTGCCAGAGAACCTGTACCGCGCCTATCAGCTGACCGGTCAGGATATCTACAAGCAGTTCGCCGATGAATGGCTGTACCACGACTACTGGGCGCCGTTCGCCGCGACATCGGAGCTCAACGAGGTCGTGCCTGTGCACGCCTACAGTCACGTCAACTCATTCAACAGCGCCGCCATGGCCTACGCAGTGACCGGGGACGAGCGTTACCTCCGCATCTGCGCGAACGGATACGACTTCATCCAGCGCACGCAGTGTTACGCGACGGGCGGCTTCGGTCCTGACGAACGGCTGATGCCGCCTGACGGCAGCCTTGGCCGCTCGCTCGATCTCTATGCCGGCCATGCGGAAATCCCATGCGGCACGTGGGCTGGCACGAAGCTGTCGCGCTACCTGATGGGCTTCACCGGCGAGGCGCGCTACGGCGATTGGATCGAGACCATGCTCTACAACGCCATCGGCGCCGCGCTGCCGACCGAGCCCGACGGCCACACGTATTATTACGGCGACTACCGCATCTCCTCTGGTCTGAAGCAGCATTACTGGCACGAGTGGCCGTGCTGCTCCGGCACCTATATCCAGACAGTCGCTGATTATCACAACATCATCTATTTCCACGATGATGCGGGGATCAGCGTCAATCTCTACGCGCCCTCCGAGGTGCGCTGGCGTGGCATCACGCTGCGGCAGGATACCGAGTTCCCTGAATCCGAGATCAGCACGATCCGCCTGACGCTGGATCAGCCGGCCGCGTTCGCGCTGCGCTTGCGCGTCCCAGGATGGTGTGCGGCAATGTCGATCGCCGTCAACGGCCAACCCTATCGCGTGGATGCGACGCCGGGCACCTGGGCGCGCATCGAACGCAGCTGGCAGACCGGCGACGAAGTAACCGTGCGATTGCCGATGGCCTTGCGCACGCTTCCGGTGGATCGCCAGCATCCCGACCGCGTTGCCATACTCTATGGCCCCGTCGTACTGGCTCAGGACGAGGCCTGCTGCCGTCGTCCATTCACGCTGCAACCGGGCGCACGCCTGGATAGCCGCCTGACGTGCGATTTAGTGCCGCTGCGTTTCAACCTCGTCGATACCGCGCCCGAACGGCACCGCCGCTGGCTGCAGCCGCTGTATCGCTTCCCAGGATTTTGGCCTTACTGGGTGTATTTCGATCTGACTGCACCACCGCTCTATTGAGCGAAGATGCGGATCTGGCCGGATGCACAGTGCATTCGCACCATGCATCCGGCCGAGCCCCTACAGGTTCGCCTGGAAATCCACGTAGTCACGGACCTTGCGATAGATCTGCAGCCGGTTCCGCTGGCTGTCGGCCACAATGATCTCATCGGTCGCGGCGTTGAAATCCACCGCGGTGGGGAAGCAGAGGCGCCACAGCGGTTCCAGATTCCTGACACGGCGGTACGCCTTCATCATGTCGGGATTGGCATCCACGCTTTGCTGCGCCCACTTGGACATGACCTGTGAGTCACCATAGAGATTGGTCAGCGGCGTTCCATCGCCCTCGAAGATCGAGACCCGGTGGTTGCCCCAGTCGGCAATGTAGATATCCCCATCCGGATCCACCGCTACATCCGTCGGATGGTTGAGCAGGCCGGCCTTCGGATATTGGGATTCCGGCAGGCTCGAGATGAACGGTCCCAGATAGGTGACGGCGAAGGCATCCTCTGGATGTGGCACCTCGCCATACGTGCCGATGGACATCATGAAACGCCCCTGCGGCGACAGCTTTTGCACGCGGTGATTTTTCCAGTCGGCGACGAAGATGTTGCCGTCCTTGTCGAGCGTGATGCCCCAGGGTTGGTTGAACTCGGCAGGGCCCGATCCGCCCTTGCCGCATGTCGCCGCCAGCTTGCCTTCCGGTGAAAACACCTGAAGCCGATTGTTGCCGCTGTCGACGACGATGACGTTGCCGTTCTTCTCGCACGCGAGTCCGGCTGGCCGCATCAGCTCGCCATCGCCGCTGCCGGTCTTGCCAAACTTGAACTGGAACTTGCCATTCGCATCGAAGACCGAGATGGTGTTGGTCCACTCATCCGAGCAATACACGTGACCGCCGCTGCCGACGGCTACACCGAACGGCCAGGTGGCTTTCCCGTCCCCTTCGCCGTGCTGGAAGAACTCGGCCAGCAGTTCCTCGTCACCCGCGCCGCCGAGCCTGATGCGGTTCACCCGCATGCCGAAATTGTTCTCGTTGCCGCGGTTGGCAGTGTAGAGGTCGCCGTCGTTTCCCAGACACATTGTCTGGACGTAGTTGAAGCCGGTGCCGGTTGCCGCGCCACGTCCGATAGCATGGCTCCAGTCATAGGCCCTGCCACGGACAACTGTCGTAAGCGCCATAATCCCCTCCCTTGATCGATCCGAGCCACTACTTCCTCCTCGTTCCCGTCAATGCATCCCGGGAACCAGGCCTTCGGTATCCGCCGCCTAATGCAGGAAAGCCGGCTTCTCGTAGGTGCCGTTGACGATTGGTGCGGGGTTCACACCGAGCCACTTGTCGAGGATGGTCGAGTAGATGCTGCGGAAATCCATGCTCGGGTTCAGGTCGCCCTGCACGAGCTTGCTGCCATCGAGCGACGGGTATTCGCCGTAATGGCCGCCCTTCACCTTGTCGCCCAGCACGAACGTCGCGCCGGCCGCGCCGTGATCGGTGCCGGAGCCGTTGTCGCGCACGCGACGCCCGAATTCCGAGAACATCAGCACGATGACGTTGTCGGCCGCGTCGTGCTCGCGCAAGTCGGTCATGAACGCATCGAGCCCTTCGGTGACCTGTTGCCACAGACCGGCGTGCAGCGGGGCCTGTCCGGCATGCGAATCAAAGCTGCCGTGGTCGCAGTAGAAGACCCGCGTGCCGAGGCCGGCGAGATGTACCTGAGCAACGCCTTTCAGCTTCTGCGCAATCGTGCTGTTCGGATACTGCACGTTGGATTTATAGCGCCCGGGCGCGACCTTCAGGATGTCGGCGCCCTTCAGCCCATCGAGGCCGGTAGTGCCAAGGTACTCCATCACGCCGCTGCCCTCGATCGGCTGGTACATGTTCGAGAAAGTCTCGAGCACTTTCAGCCGCTGTGCCTGATCGCGGATCGACGGCAGGAAGCCGTACTGTTCCAGCGGACCGGCGACGCAGGCGACCGGGACGTTCGGGACCGCCAGCGCGCGGAACAGGCATGGTCCGAAGCTGACCGCGGTGACGACGTTCTCTTTCTTCGGGTCGAACTCGCGCACGACGCGGCCGAGCCAGCCTTCGGTGCCGACTTTCTCTGCCTCGCAGGTGTGCCAGATATCCATCGAGCGAAAGTGCGACCGCGGTGAATTGAGATAGCCGACGCCATGCATGATCGCGAGCTTGTCGTCGTCCCAGAACTTCTTGAGCGGCGCCATGTAGTTCGGGATAGCGTGCGCCTGGTCAAGGTGGACCATATCGCCATCAGCAATGCTGACGGCCTTGCGGTTATCGCGATACAGGCCGTTGTTGTACGGGATGACCGTGTTGAGGTAATCGTTGCCGCCCGTGAGCTGCAGCACGACCAGCACGGGGTCCTTCTGCTGCTGTGTTGCCGACATTCTTGCTTCCTCCTGTCCTGATCCGTGTCAACCGAACTGGAATTCGCGCGTCGCCGCGATGAGCTGCAGCATCTGAGCGGCGCGTTGGGCGGCGTTCTGGGCGTTCGTGTCGCTGTCCCAGCCGATATCCCCCCACGACTTCGCCTGCTCGGTCAGTTCCTTCCTGGTGTTGGCCCCGACTTCCACGGGACCCAGCAGATCGAGACAGTTGTCGACCAGCTGCTCCGGTTTCGTCGTGTTCTGCGCCTTCAGCCGCGCGATGATGGCCTTCACGCCAGGCAGGTCCGGGTTGCCGATCTGCGCGGCGACGAAGTTGATGCGCGACATCAGCGAACCGCTGTTGATCCACTCCTTCCCGGTGTGCCAGCCCTCCACAGATGGTGGGTTCAGCAGGTCCTGCCCCATGTACGATGGCTGCATCGACAGTTCGCCATAACCGGGCTTCGGCAGTTCATAGCCCCCGACCAGGCGCAGGGTACCGACGACGACTTCAGCCGGCGACTTCAGGTGCTGATAGCGCGCCTTCTTGAAGAAGTCCGATTTGAACAGCGCACGCAGCACCGGCTTCATGTGGCACTTCGATTCCTGGAACACCTTCATCAGCATTGCGATCGCCGCCGGGTCACGCGGTTCTTCGATCGACCAGGCAGGAACCTGAGGTTCGTCGGCGACAAAGAAGTTGTACAGATGCCGGCAGATGAACTTCGCGCAGGCCGGCTGCTGGACAATGATGTCGATGATGTCCTCGCCGTTGAAGTTGCCCTGGTGGCCGAGGAACGTCTTCTCGCCGTCGTCATGGTCTTCAGGACGATACTCGAACTTCCATGGGAAGCGGCCGTAGGGCAGACGCGGCAGCTTGGTTTCGAACGTCCAGCCGGTGAATGCGCGAGAAGCTTCGCGGACATCCACCTCGGTGTAGTTACCGGCGCCGAGGCTGAACAGTTCAAGCAGCTCGCGGCCCCAATTCTCGTTGACCGCCGTCCCATGATTCTGGTTGTTGTCTAGCCAGAACAGCATCGTCGGGTTCTTGGCGATCGCCAGCAGCAGATCCCGGTAGTTGCCCATGCCGCGGTTGCGGAACATGTCGATCTGCTCCAGCAATTGATCGTAGTTGTCGACCTTGGAATTGCCGGTGGCAAAAACGCTGTGCCAGAACAGCGCCATCTTCTCTTCCAGCGGGCGCTTGGTGTTCACCAGATAGTACATATAGTTGACGTTGCCCATCGGCGGCTGGCCACCTGGCAGGAGCGCGGCAGGCTGATGCCGCAACAGCGTGTATGGATCCACCGGCGGCTGCGTATCCGGATGCAGCAGTTCTTCGACGGTGGCGTCGTAGCCCTTGGCCACGCGGGCTTCCAATTCGTCACGCGTCGCCCCAAAGCCCGCCCGCCGCATCAGGTGGGCCATCAATGCGATGTCGTCCTGGTTTGCCATTTTGCGTCCCTCCCGCTCGGTCACTGTGCCACTACCGGATTGCTGTCATTCTCCTGTCGCAACGCGTATCGCGCGCAGGCGCGCGCGTAGCTTTAGCTGCTGAATTTGCTCGGATACTGGTCAGGCTGGACAACAGCCTGGGTCGCCATAGGGCCTGCACGCATGTCGCGCTTCCTGCCTGCGTTGCGAGAGAGCCCGTAAACTCTCGAGCGTTGCGAACAGCTTAGTACGGCCAACTAGCGCCGCAGCCTACACACGCCGAGGCCAGCAGTCAAAGCAGTGGCAGCATTTCGGTTGCGCCACGTTGCTGGCGTGTATCGCAGGCCGGCAACGCGCGACTGCGGTCAGCGCGTTACGTCTGTTGCCTCGACACGCCCGAGACCGGTGATACCCATGTCCTTCAGCGTGTCGGCAATCGCCTGCATGGCGTCCGAAATATCGGCCTCATTCAGGTCGCCCATGCACCCGATACGGAATGTATCGGCCAGCGCGAGCCGGCCGGGAAAGATAATGAAGCCGCGCTGCTTCATGCCTTCGAAGAGAGCGCGGAAGTTGAATGCCGGATGGTCCGGATTGTGGAAGGTCGCGACGATCGGCGAGGCGAATTCGTCCGGCACGACTGTGGTGAACCCCATCTGCCGCATGCCGTCGACCAGACGCCGCCAATTGCGCTGGTAGCGCGCAAGTCGTGCCGGAGTGCCACCTTCCTGCGCGTGCTCGCGGCAGGCCTGCGCGAAAGCAGCGACGACCTGTGTCGGTGGCGTGAAGCGGAACGCCGTCATGCGGTCCATGTGTTGATTCTGGTCCCACAGGTCGAGGACCAGCGAAGTGCCACGGCCACGCGCACTCTCCAGCGCGGTTTTCTGCACCACCGCCCAGCCAAGGCCCGGAACACCTTGCATGCATTTGTTCGAGGAGACGGTCACCGCCTGAAAGCCCAGCTTCCGGGCATCGATGTCGATTGCGCCGAGGGATGCGACAGCGTCAATGAACAGACCCTTCGCGTGGCGCCTGCAGGCCGCGGCAACGGCGTCAAGCGAATTCAGCACACCGGTACTTGTCTCACAGTGGACAACCATCACGTGGGTGATCGCCGGATCGCCGACGAGTGCCTGGTCGAACTGATCGATTGTAGCCGGCGTGAAGGGAGCCGTGCGGATCACCGCGTGCGGCGTTCCGATCTGCGAGGCGATTTCGATCAACCGGTCTCCGTATACGCCGTTGGTGTGTATCAGCAGCTTGCCTCCCGGCGGTACGAGCTGCGCGATGACACCCTCATTGGCATATGTCGCACTGCCCGGGATCGGGATCGCTGCATAGGCAGCATCGCCGTGCACCAGTCCGACCATGTATGCGCGCGCATACGTCAGATCGGCATGAAACTCATCGCCACCCGAGGCGCGGTCACGCATCATCGCTGATTTGACCGAGCGCGTCGTGCTGACCGGACCGGGAGTAAGCAGTAATGGTTCGGCGGGATCTCTGGGCATTGCGGACCCTTTCCGTTGCGCAGGCGGCTTAGCCGTCCATCCCCGCGGAACATGCGGCAAGCGACCTTGCCAGGCAACGGCAGAGACCGAGCAGGGCCGCGCCATGGCGCTTGATCGGCAGAGCGGCTAACGTCGTGATACCCCGTCTGCAAAGGAGGCTCCGATGCGACGCCGTACCTTCCTGACTGTCGCAGTGCTTTCGACGATCGGCGTACCGGCGCGCGCGGCGACGCGTGGCGGTACACTGGTTTTCGGCCGGCAAACCGATTGTATTTATCTGGACCCTGTACATACCGCGCAGAATGCCGACATCTGGGTCTCGCTCAATCTGTACGACACGCTGACCCAGCCGACGGACGACGGAAAAAACGTGACTCCGGGCCTGGCATCGTCCTGGCAGGTCAGTCAGGACGGCACGGCGATGACCTTCAAGCTGCGGCCCAACCTGAAGTTTGCCGACGGCTCGCCGCTGACGGTCGAGGATGTGAAGTGGTCGCTCGAACGCGCGGCCGACAAGGCAACCGGGGGTGAATTCCAGTTCCTCCTGGCGTCGATCGCCGGCGTCGATACACAGGGTGATGACACCGTGATCCTTCACCTCAAACATCCCGACCCAACCATGCTGCAGGCGCTGGCGACGTTCAATGCTGGCATCGTGCCTTCGAAACTGATCATGGCGGAGCCAGGCGCCACATTGGACGACAAGTCCAAGTCCTTTGCGCAACATCCCGTCGGGTCGGGACCATTTACCCTGAAGAGCTGGAACCGCAACAGCGAAATGGTGATGACGCGTAACCCGTACTACTGGAAGCAGGGCGCGGACGGCAAGCCATTGCCCTATCTGGACAATGTCAGATACGTGATCATTCCCGATGACGCCACGCGCATCCTGAAGCTGAAGGCGGGCGAGGTAGACGTCGCGGAGTTCATTCCCTACTCACGCGTCGCCGAGTTGAAGTCGGACTCGCGGCTGAACATGGTACTGTTCCCGGCGGCACAGGTGAATTATTTTACCATCAACAACCGCCCCACGCTGAAGGATGGCACCAAGAACCCGCTGAACGACGTGCGCGTGCGTCAGGCGTTGAACCACGCCACCGACAAGCAGGCGCTGATCCAGGTGGTGACTTATGGCATCGGCACGCCGGAACAGAGCTTCATGCCGATGTCCACGCCGCTGTCCTACGGCACGGGCCCGCTCTATCCGTACGACCTGACCAAGGCCAAGGCGTTGCTCGGCCAATCGGACTGGGCGCACGGCTTCGACATCACGTTGTTCACCATCGCCGGCAATGCGGACGACGTCGCGAAGGCGACTGCGCTGCAACAGATGTGGGCGCCACTCGGGGTCCGGCTGAAGGTCGAGCAGATGGAGTTTGCCACACGCCTGGCGCGCTATAATGCCGCCGATTTCCAGATGCTCACGTCGCTGTGGACAAACGATATCAACGATCCGAACGAGATCACGTCTTTGTTCTGCTACTATCCCACGATCCAGAACCGGCATTCGGGCTGGGATGATCCGGTGATCGACAAGCTGTTCGTGGACAGTCAGCAGGAACTGGATCCGGTCAAGCGTGCCGCACAATACAAGGAGATCCAGGAACGCTACTTCGCCGCAGCGCCGATCATCTTCGGCTTCGAAGTTCCATATCCGGTCGCTATGGCGAAGAAGGTCAAGGATTTCGTCCAGATCCCACTGGGCAACAATCTTTTCGCCGGCACTTATCTCGAAATCCTGACGCGGCCGACGAACGCCGTGTACCTGCTCGGCATCCTCGGCCGCCGCGTGCTGCAGATCGTGGCCACGGTGCTGCTGGTGGCGGTGCTGGTGTTTACCCTGATGCACCTGCTGCCGGGTGATCCGGCGCAGGTGATGCTGGGTGAGCGCGGCTCCACGGCCGCGATCGCTCAACTGCATCATGACCTTGGGCTCGACCGTTCGATTCCGGTGCAGTTCTGGGCGTTCCTCGCTCGGATCGCGACGCTCAATCTGGGTGAGTCGGTCAGCATGCAAATTCCGGTGTCCCAATTGATTGCGGAGCGGCTGCCGGTCACCCTGTTGCTGACGGCGATGGCGGCGTTGCTGGCACTGGTGATCGCGGTGCCGCTCGCTTTCGTCGGCGCATTGCGGCAAGGCGGCTGGGCCGATGCCGTCATCCGCGGTATCTCGCAATTGAGTTTGTCGATGCCGGTATTCTACATTGGGCTGATATTGCTGATCACCTTGGCCGCCGGGTTGCGCTGGTTCCCCGTCGGCGGCATCGGCAGTGGATTTGCCCAGGACATCTATTATCTGTTCCTGCCGGGGCTGACCTTGGCCCTTTCGCTCAGCGCGATCCTGATGCGCAATCTCCGGTCATCGCTGATCGAAGTGCTGCATGCCGAGTTCGTCAGCTTCGCGACGGCCAAGGGCCTGCGCCGTCGTGTTGTGCTTGGGCGGCATGTATTGCGCAATGCCTCGATTTCGACTGTGACACTACTCGGGTTGAACGTCAGCTCGCTGGTAGGCGGCGCGGTGATCACTGAGACCGTGTTCGGCATCCCCGGCGCCGGACGCCTGATGGTCGACAGTATTTTCTCCCGCGATTACGCCGTGGTGCAGGGACTGACGATAGTGCTTTGTGTGTTGGTCTCTGTGGTGTTCCTCGCGGTCGATGCGCTGCAGGCGCTGCTCGACCCAAGGGGAGCAACGTGACCGAGGCAGTTGCAGAGGCGATTCTCCAGCCTCCCCAACAGATCGCTTCAGTGAAGGCGCGACAACAGCGCGCGGGATCTGGCCTGATTGTGGGCGCCGTCATTCTGCTGATGTTGCTGGCCTGTGCTGTGGTGCCGGAACACATCGCACCCTATCCGCCTGACGCATTCGACTATCACTCATTGCTGCAACCGCCGAATTGGGCGCACCCGTTCGGCACTGACAATTTCGGCCGGGACATCCTTTCGCGCACGATCTGGGCGGCGCGCATAGACCTGCAGATCGCCATCTTTGGCACAGTGTTCGCGGCGGTCTTTGGAACCTTTGTCGGTGCGCTGATCGGTTACGCTGGGGGCCTGATCGACACGCTGTTCCGCCGATTGGTTGATCTGCTGATAACGATACCCTTTCTTGTGCTCGTTATCGCAATCGTCGCAGTATTGGGTCCTGGGCTGCTGAACATGTACGTCGCTGTCTCGGCGGTAAGCTGGGTGTTCTACGCGCGCCTGATGCGTGCCGAGATCATTGCGCAGAAGCGGCGTGATTATGCCGATGCCGGCCGGGTCATGGGATATGGAACAGCACGCATCATCTTCAGGCATCTCTTGCCCAACGCCATCACGCCGTCGATCATCTACTGGATGACCGACATGGCGCTGGTGATTCTGCTCGGATCGAGCCTTGGCTATCTCGGGCTTGGCGCGCAACCGCCGACCGCCGAGTGGGGCGTGCTGATCGCTGACGGCAAGAACTTCATGACCACCGCCTGGTGGATGTCCATCTTCCCTGGTCTCGCGATCGTACTGGCCGGGATGTGCTTCAGCCTTTTGGGTGATGGCATCGCCCTCAGGCTGCGCCGGCGGACATGATCGCGCCGCTTCTCTCGGTTCGCAATCTGACTATCCGCATTGGCAACATCACGCCGGTGCAGGACGTCAGCCTGGACGTCCGTGCTGGAGAAGTACTCGGCGTGGTCGGCGAATCCGGTTCAGGCAAGAGCCTGATGCTGCGCGCCATTCTTCGCCTGCTGCCGCACATCGCGCAAACCTCCGGCACAATCGCTTGGCGAGGCCGAGAACTGACAACGCTTGCAGAACCTGAGATGCAGGCGCTGCGCGGCGGCGAAATCGCCATCGTGTTTCAAGAGCCAATGAGCGCATTGAACCCGGTACTCACGATTGGACAGCAGATCACCGAAAGCCTCGCCGAGCACCGCGGGTTGCGTGGCCGTGCCGCGCGATCGCGTGCCAGCGAGGTGCTTGATATGGTCGGCATTCCCGACGCGCGCCGGCGTCTATCAAGTTACCCTCACGAGTTCTCCGGCGGCATGCGGCAGCGGGCGATGCTTGGCATTGCACTCGCCGCCGAGCCGAAGTTGCTGTTGGCGGACGAGCCGACGACGTCGCTCGACGTCACGATACAAGACCAGATTCTAAAGCTCCTGCTTCGCCTGCGACGGGAGTTGTCGATGAGCGTGGTCCTGGTCACCCATGACCTTGGGGTCGTGGCGGAGACGTGCGACCGTGTGGCAGTTCTTTACAGCGGCCGCTTGATGGAAACCGGGCCAGTCGAGACAGTTCTCTCGCACCCTGCACACCCATACACCCTGGGCCTGATCAACTCCGTGCCGCGGGCAACGGACGCGCGCCAGCATCTGTCGGCGATACCCGGCACGCCGCCCGACCCGCTGCAGCTTCCGCCAGGGTGCCGCTTCGCGCCGCGCTGCATGCTCGCAAGCGCTGATTGTACACGGGAACAGCCCGACCTGCGCTCACTTGCAGCCGACCACGCGAGTGCCTGCCTCTACCCACATGGCGTGGTACCGGGTGAATTCCGTGTCGCGTCATGATGGCGGGCGAACTGTTGCGCGCAGGGAACCTGGTACGCAGCTTTCCAGTCCGTGGCATCGCCTGGCATGGCAAGCGTGCCGAGGTCCACGCACTAAATGGCATCACTCTGTCGATCGCCCGCGGAGAGACATTGGCCGTGGTTGGGGAATCCGGCTGCGGCAAGAGCACGCTGGCGCGGGCCTTGGTGCGATTGATCGAACTCGATTCCGGCCAGATCCACTTTGCCGGCGAAGACGTGCGTGCGCTGCAGGGCGAATCACTACGACGCTACAATCGCCGCGTCCAACTGGTGTTTCAGGATCCCTATGGCTCGCTCAACCCACGCATGACCGTGGGAGAAGCTTTGGACGAGGCATTGCGCGTACATCGGATCGTACCCCCATCCGGCCGAACGGCGCGGATCGCCGAACTACTGTCTCTTGTGCGGCTGCCAGCCGACGCAGCAAGACGGCTTCCGCATGAGTTCTCCGGCGGGCAGCGCCAGCGAGTCGCCATAGCGCGCGCCCTGTCCGTGCAGCCCGAGTTGCTGATTGCCGACGAAATAGTGTCGGCGCTCGATGTCTCGGTGCAAGCACAGATCTTGAATCTGCTGCTGGATCTTCAGCGTGACCTCGGCCTTGCGATTCTGTTCGTGTCGCATGACCTGCGAGTTGTGCGGCATCTCGCGCACCGGGTCGCGGTGATGTATCTCGGGCGTGTCGTCGAGATAGGTGACGCAGCAACGGTCTTTGGTTCGCCGTTGCATCCCTACACCAAGGCGCTGTTGCGCGCTGCTCCTCAGATGCAGGCTGGCCGACGCAGTGAGCACGCGGCATTGGCCGGGGAATTGCCGTCGCCGCTGGCGATCCCGAACGGCTGCGCGTTCCACCCGCGCTGCCCGCTTGTGTTCGATCGCTGCCGTGTCGAAATCCCCAAGCCGCACGTTTTGCCGGGCGGCTACCAGGCTGCATGCCACCTGGTCGAACAGCTTATGCCACTAAGTACTCCTGGGAATGTTGATGGCAGAGCAAGCCGCCAAGAGTGATATAATTCCAGACATGCCACTGCTCACGCCGGATTCGATCCAGGACAGTCCGAATATGACCGTACGCCGGTTGCCGAATCCCGTGATATTCAACGGTCGGTCCCAGCGGGGCAAAGTGTATTGCGTTCATCCGTAGCAAACGAAGCAGGGCAGGTTCCATTATTGCGCACCAGTGCGTCAAGCCCATCTCATGGCTTAGACGAACTATCCCCTGGATAAGACCCAGCCGCACCATCGCTGTGTCACTGCAGTCCATTCGGCGGGCCTTGGAAATGGCGAATCGAGAGACTTCACCGGTTGTGCGTAGCGGCAACTGACGGAGCAGGTCCGACTGACACGCATCGGCCATCGGATACGCGCTCGGGCCTTCGCCGGGAGCCACGACTCTGACTGAGCCGACAGCAGTTTGAGTAGCACTATGAATGACCAGAGCATGGCGCGATCGGTCATCGGCGGCGTCTTTCTCTATGCCGTTGCCGCCCTCCTCAAAGCCTCGTTCAACGCAATAAACCTGATAGCGTAAGCGGTAACTTTCGGATTTGAGCGCTGGTGTATCCGCCAGAACCACAGAGATATTTTCATCTACATGACGACGGGATTCAATTAGATCCATGGCGTCCCCCTGACCAAGCCCCATTGATCTGCAAGTGCACTCTGCCCCACACGCTCGCAAATCTAAACATTGGGTAACGCAGTTTTGCCGACTGCTCAATCTCACCTGCGGCGCGCCACTCCGATTTATCGCGGAATGCTCGCTTAGCCTGTGAATACCCTATGAGTTCGGGACGAAAATCCTATCAAACCCCTCTTCGCTGACGAATCGTGCGCAGCGGAGGCCGCAGCTGCGCTGGTTTCCGACCAGAGCACAAATCGGGGACTAATCAGAACCCTGGCAGCCGGACGCCCTCGGCAATTTTTGGCCGGAAAGCTCGGACAGGTTCAGGCCGTCGAACAATGTATCGAAGCCCTGCCCTGGTATTTTGGCGCGCGTGAGAATTATCCTTGCTATGGCGCCAAGACGGCCGTGTCTGGTTTCTTCATTCAACCTATTTGCCAATAGCGTCAGATTTTGCGCTACTTCTTCATAGCCTGCGAGATATGCATCAAGCGCCAGGCTCCGCAGCTGCTGACTGTTGGTTGAGGGGGGGTCATGGACCAATTCATTCGGGGAGTCTGAGGTCATCTGATGCCGCGTCCGCCTCCGGCAGGCGAGGACACCTGGGCCTGCTGTGCAATGTGCAACCTTAAATGGTCTTCAACGGTTTCGGAACAAGTATCGCAACCGCGCTGTTGGCATACCAGAAGCTGGCCGCGAGATCCCGGCCAGTCTGCCAGACCGTCGTGACTCGGCCCAGCCCGGCACGCCCCGATAATGCACAACGCTTCCCAGCCCGATGTTATAAAATCGTCATAGCGCTGCCAAACGACTCGAATTAATCCTGTGCTGATCGCGCGTCATCGGCCTGCCCCGCTCGTCGACACCAGCCATCGTCGTCACGGCCGGCCTACCCTGCCGATGCCCACACTCGCCAACCCCCGCTAGCGCATCCTGCCGAATATTGCACTGAGACATCAACCGAACCGACTCTCAGGCCGCCGACCTGCAGGTAACCCGTTGGTGAATTGTCCACCCATCGCTGACGTATTGGACAAAGTCTCATCGTCAAACCGGCTATTCGCAGACCGAAAAAGTTGTTCGCGCGCAGCAGGCCGGTAGAGTGATCTCGGCAGTGCTCAAACACCAATCCGACCAACTGACCCCGATAGTCGCGATGCATATGGGCGCCAAGCAAGTAGCCCCCTCATAACCTCAACCCACCTCAAGCCAAGCGCGGCGATTTGATGGGGTTTGGCCACGAACGTACGAAATGAAGCCGCATTCCCGGCAAACCAATACCGCCTGCAATGGAGGGCGGAGCGTGTTGTCATACCGGTTCAAGATCGACGATACAGTGATCGCGAATTCCGAGGGAGTCGCGCCAGGTCCGTATCGCATCACACGTCTTCTGCCCGCATCAGATGAGACGGGAGTGCCGAACTATCGCGTGCGTGACCTTGGCAACAATCAGGAAAGATCGCTCGCTGAAACGGCGGTCAGTCCTTGGTCTGCGGTGAAGTGATCTAAGTCTGGTCACTGCTCGTGTGTCGGGTTCGGTCGCTTCGGGAGCCCACCATTCTCTGTGTTCAGCGTAGGTTTGCTTTGCGTTTTCTAGGCGGCTTGCCAGCCATCGCCAGCTTGTAGGCTTGCTCTGTCATCGCCAGAACGCGTTGCGGATCCGAGCTGTCATAGCGGACCAGAAGGGATGGCCAGCCCTCATAGTGAGGCGTTTGCCAATAGGTGTTGGGATCGGTTTCAAGCAGGAGGAGCTTGGTTGCCGCGTTAGTGTGGAGAACGAAACTGCCGGGCTCGCGGGCCGGGCTGATCAACGCTCTTCCATTCGCTTTGACGGTTGGCTTTCCAAAGTGTGTACCCGCTTCCGTTCCCTGAAATGACAGCGCATGAGCGAAGATCTGCTCCCAGGTCAAAGGCATACCATGAGTTCCTCTCAATACTGCCGGCGGACATCGCATCCGCGACCGAAGTCTTCCGAACGCGGGCCGTATGCCGCAGTTGCGATCGACCCTTCCTATCGCCCACCAGTCATGGTTCGCAGCCCCGGTTGAAGATGCTACCCTGCCTGTATGGCAGATAATGAAACCCTGAACCTGATCGAGCGGCTGCGCGTCAAGCCAGACCCTGACGATCAACGCTTAACCGTGAACCTAAGCGGCGTGGACCATACCGGGGCAGCCATCGAAACCCGAGTGCCGGTTGAGAGATCGCTCACCCTGTTCCTCAACGGGCAAGAAATCGTCACGGCCATGACCATCGGTGATTATCCCGAAGATCTGGCCGTCGGATATTTTCTCAATCAGGGCATGCTGAAGTCGAACGATACGATCACCGGCATCGACTACGACGAGGAACTGGCAGTAGTTGTTGTCCGCACCGCGCGCAAAACCAACTATGAGGAGAAGCTGCGCAAGAAAACCCAGACATCTGGTTGCGCGCAGGGGACGGCATTCGGCGACCTGATGGAAGTTATCGAGGGTATTAAGCTGCCGCGATGTGAGCTGCGTACCTCATGGCTCTATCGGCTTACGCAGACAATCAACACGATCCCTTCTCTCTATCTCGAAGCCGGTGCAATGCACGGCGCCATACTATGCTGGCAAGACGAACCGCTGCTCTATATGGAGGACGTCGGCCGCCACAACGCAGTCGACAAGATTGCGGGCTACATGCACCGCAATGGCATCGCGGGCGGCGACAAGATCTTTTACACGACTGGCCGGCTGACATCCGAAATGATCATCAAAACCGTGCGCATGGGAATTCCAATCCTCATATCGCGCTCGGGCTTCACTGCATGGGGCGTCGAGCTGGCGCGGCAGGCGGGCCTCACCTTGGTCGGGCGAGCGAGGGGCAAGCGCTTTCTTGTCCTGGCGGGCCCCGAGCGCGTCATCTTCGACCAGAGTCTGGAATATGTGCCTGAGGAAAGCCAGCGTCATCGCCGCAAAGCCGCCGGCGATGACGCCTGAACACACGATGCCGCCGACCGTCGGCGCGATCCTGGCGGGAGGTCTCGCGCGGCGGATGGGTGGCGGCGATAAATCCCTCCGCTCGATCGGCGGGCGCACGGCTCTGGAACTGATCATCGATCGTCTCAGCCCGCAGGTGCGACGGATCATCCTCAACGCCAACGCCGATCCGCAGCGTTTCGATGCTTTCCATCTGCCCGTCGTCGCCGACAGCCTGCCGGGCAATCCCGGCCCGCTGGCCGGCGTACTCGCGGCACTCGACTGGGCGGCGAGCGCTGACCCACCAGCCTTGCCTGGGTGCTGACACTGCCCGGCGATGCGCCCTTCATCCCGAGAGATCTCGCGTTTCGACTGCATGAGGCACGCCAGGCGAACAACGCCACGCTTGCATGCGCCGCCTCGGACAATCGTGCGCATCCGGTCATCGCACTATGGCCCGTGTCGATCCGGGACGAATTGCGTTACGCTGTAGCCGAACTTGGTATCCGCAAGATCGAGGCCTTCACCGGGCAATATCGCCGCACAACGGTTGAATGGCCGATGAAGCCGGTCGATCCGTTCTTCAATGTCAACACGCCAGATGATCTCGCCGAGGCCAACCGCCTGATCGTGGATCACCCGTATCTCTGATTTAGAGCAAGCCCGCGTAGGGCAGATAGCCGACGCTGTCGCCCGGCGTCACTTCGGTAACCGATTCTGTCAGTTCCACAATGCCACTGGTTTCCGTGAGCGACATAATAACACCGGCTCCATCGACTGCGTACTTGTGCGCCTGCGGTTCGCCCTCCGGTCCTGATGAGAGCTGCACCCGAACATACTCGCGGCGGCCAGCCTTCTTGCGATAGCTGAAGCCGGCTCGTACTCGCAACGTCGCGCACGTCTCGACGGGGGCCCCGCCAAGAGCGGCAATCAGCGGACGCGCGACATACGCGAAGGTCACAAAGGCAGCGACTGGGTTGCCGGGCAGCCCGACGAACGGCACGCCTCGAACGGTCCCCATTGCGACCGGCCTTCCCGGCTTGATCGCCAACCGCCAGAACGACAATTGGCCGACGGTTTCGACCGCGGCCTTCACATGATCCTCTTCACCAGCCGAGACGCCCCCGGACGTGACAATCAGATCGGTGTCCACCGCCGCCTCACCCAGCGCCCTGGCGATGGCATCCTGCCGGTCGGCGAGAATGCCAAGATCGCATACTTCAGCGCCGGCCCGCCGTATCAGCGCCGCGAGCAGAATCCGATTTGAATCATAACGCTGGGCCGCCGCCATCGGGGTTCCTGGCTCGACGAGTTCATCGCCGGTCGAGAACAGAGCAACGCGGATCGGTCGACGCACTGGCAGACGATTCAAACCGAGTGCTGCCGCCAGCGCGAGGTCCTGCGGCCGTAGCCGTCGCCCGCGTGGCAGGGCGCAAGCGCCGCGCGCGACATCCTCTCCGTGCGGCCTTGTGTTGGCGCCGCGCCGCAGCCCGGGTGGGAAATGCACGTCGCCCAGCTCATCGAGGCGCACGTCCTCTTGCATGAACACCGTGTCCGCGCCGACCGGCAGAGCCGCTCCGGTGAAGATGCGCCGCGCCGTCCCGGTCCGCAGCGGATCAGAGGCAGGCGCGCCTGCAGCAAGCCGGCCCACAACCGGCATCTGGGGCCGATCAGTCAGGTCGTCGAAGCGCACGGCATAGCCATCGACAGCAGAATTGTCGAAGGGGGGCAGATCGACAGGTGCGATCACGTCCTCGGCCAAGATACGGCTGTCGCCGGCATGCAACGCCACCCACTCCGAACCAGCGACGCACGGGACATCATTGGCGATCCGCCGTAGCGCCGCGTCGATCGAGAGCATCTTGCCGCCAAAGGCAAAACAGTCGTCGGATAGCTGTGCCACGCAATTCCCTTAGCTGTCACACCAGCCGCCCCAGTCGACTGCGCCAATCTCGACGGCATACGACTGAACGGTGTCGGCGATCGCCTCGGTATCGTCTAGATGATGCAGCGGAATGGCCAGACCCGGCAATGCCTCATCCGAAGCGATGGCGACGATCGATCCGTCGTCTGGATACAGCAGCGGTTTCGCGTTTGCCGCGCGGTGGATTTCAATCTTCGGATGGCGCTCGCGTTTGAAACCTTCAATGATCACCAGATCCACTGGGGACATGTGCGTCAACAGGTCCGGAAGGCGCGGTTCGGTGTCGGACCGCAATTCGCGCATCAGTGCCCAACGCGCCGAGGAGGCGACCAGGACTTCTCTCGCGCCGGCCTGACGGTGCTCCCACGAATCCTTGCCCGGCTGGTCAATATCGAAGCTGTGATGAGCGTGCTTGAGAGTGGAAGTTTCCAGGCCACGTCGCGACAGTAGCGGGATCAGGCGGCGCAGCAGCGTCGTCTTGCCAGCGCCGCTCCATCCAGCGAGGCCGATCACACGCATGCGAGCGGATGGCCCATAAACGACATCTATCGAGGCCCCTTTGCACAGTATCGCAGCACAAATCCGCGGTCCGGTGAACCCATGGTTTGCGTCTGATTTGCCACGCCGATATACCCTGAGGCGCCAGCAAAGTGTGTGGACTTGTGCTCGTGCCATGTTCGCTCGCCGGCGTGAAGGCCGAGCTGTGCGGAGGAACCTTGATGGCCCAGACGAACCCGCGCGAGGTGGTCCGATTCGAACATCCGGGAGCCGGCCGCCGGCGCGCCAAGGTCGTTCCCAAGGGCCGTGAAATCTCCCCCCGTGCGAGCGACGAAGTCGCCGCCTTGCTCGGCGACCGGCCGCGGCGGCGAGACCTGCTCATCGAATATCTGCATCTGATACAGGATGCCTATAACCAGATTTCGGCAGCGCATCTGGCGGCCCTTGCCGCCGAGATGAGGCTTGCATTTGCCGAGGTCTATGAGACAGCGACCTTCTACGCGCATTTCGACATTGTGAAGGAAAACGAACCAACCCTTGCACCGCTGGTGATTCGGGTTTGCGACAGCGTGACCTGCGCGATGTTCGGGGCTGAACACCTGCTGGAGGAACTCAAGTCACTGCCGGACGCACAGGGAGCAGGCGCCGGCGTGCGCATCGTGCGCGCTCCGTGCGTCGGCTTGTGTGATCAGGCGCCTGTCGTCGAAGTGGGGCACCATTTTCTGCATCGCACCGATGCGGCTGCGGTGGCTGAAGCCATCGGGCAAGGTGACTCGCATCCGCACATGCCTGACAACACTATTGACTACGACGCTTACGTGGCAGGCGGTGGCTATCGTCTACTCGCCAAGGTGAGGTCCGGCGAACTGAGCGGCGATTTAATCCTGTCGACGCTTGATGACAGCGGCCTTCGTGGTCTTGGCGGCGCTGGCTTTCCAACCGGGCGCAAATGGCGTTCGGTGCTGGGCGAGCCCGGACCGCGGCTGATGGCTGTCAATGGCGACGAAGGCGAGCCGGGCACATTCAAGGACAGGCATTATCTCAACACCGATCCGCACCGCTTTCTTGAGGGCATGCTGATAGCCGCACATGTTGTCGAGGCGCAGGAGGTCTACGTCTACATCCGAGATGAATATCCGGTGGCGCGCGCGCTACTGACGCGTGAGATACCCAAGTTGCCGCCTGGTGGTCCGCACGTACATCTGCGGCGCGGCGCTGGCGCCTACATCTGCGGCGAAGAATTGTCGATGCTGGAAAGCCTTGAAGGCAAGCGCGGGTTGCCGCGTCACAAGCCGCCGTTTCCCTTCCAGGTCGGGCTGTTCGGCCGTCCCACGCTGATCAACAACGTCGAGACCCTCTATTGGGTGCGCGATCTCTTGGAGAAGGGCATCGATTGGTGGAAGAGCTTCGGCCGCAATGGGCGCACCGGTCTTCGAAGCTATTCGGTCTCTGGTCGCGTGAAGGAGCCAGGGGTCAAGCTTGCGCCCGCCGGCATCACCGTGCGTGAACTGATCGACGAATATTGCGGCGGCATGATGGAAGGCCACGCGCTCATGGCCTATCTGCCGGGCGGTGCGTCAGGCGGCATATTGCCGGCATCCATGGACAACATTCCGCTCGACTTTGGCACGCTGGAGAAGCATGGCTGCTTTATCGGTTCGGCTGCCGTCGTGGTCTTCTCGGAGCATGACGACATCAAAGGCATCGCATTGAACCTGATGCGGTTCTTCGAGGATGAAAGCTGCGGTCAGTGCACGCCGTGCCGCTCGGGCACCGAAAAGGCACGCATGCTGATGGAACAAGCGGATTGGGATGCCGATTTGCTGGACGAGCTTTCTCAGGTGATGCGTGATGCCTCGATCTGCGGATTGGGCCAGGCGGCATCCAATCCGTTAACCTGCGTCATGCGTTATTTTCCCGAAGCGTTTGCGCCCAAGGAGGCGTCGGAATGAGCGGCACCATCACATTCGAGCTCGACGGCGAGCAGGTTGAAGCACAGCCGGACGAGACGCTGTGGGAGGTCGCTCGGCGTGTCGGCACGGCGATTCCTCATCTCTGCCATCGGCCGCAGCCCGGCTACCGGCCGGACGGAAATTGCCGCGCCTGCATGGTAGAGATCGAAGGCGAGCGCGTGCTGGCAGCGTCCTGCAAGCGCATGCCCGCGGTCGGCATGAAGGTGCACACCACGACCGAGCGGGCCGCCAAGGCGCGGGCGATGGTCATGGAGCTGTTGGTTGCCGATCAGCCCGCCCGTGCCACGTCGCATGATCCGACGTCCGCATTCTGGGGATGGGCGGAACGCATCGGCGTCACCGAGAGCCGCTTTCCCGCGGCGCAGCGCTGGACGCATGATCCCAGCCATCCGGCGATGCGGGTCAATCTCGATGCCTGCATCCAATGCAATCTCTGCGTCCGCGCCTGCCGCGACGTGCAGGTGAACGACGTGATCGGCATGGCCTATCGCAACGCTCACGCGAAGATCGTGTTCGACTTCGACGATCCGATGGGCGAGTCCACATGTGTTGCCTGCGGTGAATGCGTGCAGGCATGTCCGACCGGCGCGTTGATGCCCGCCGCCTATCTGGACGCGGATGAGACGCGTGTCGCGTGGCCTGATCGCAAGGTGGACAGCCTTTGCCCGTACTGCGGCGTGGGCTGCCAGGTCACCTACGAGGTGAAGGACGAGAAGGTGGTTTACGCCACCGGGCGCGATGGTCCGGCGAACCACAATCGCCTGTGCGTCAAGGGTCGCTTCGGGTTCGACTACATCCATCACCCGCACCGCCTCACACGTCCGCTCGTGCGCCTGCCGAACATGCCGAAGCACGCACAGGATCAGGTCGATCCGGCCAATCCCTGGACGCACTTTCGCGAAGCAAGCTGGAACGAAGCACTGGATCTTGCAGCCGGGGGCATGGCACGCATCCGCGACACGCACGGGGCTAAATCGCTCGCGGGATTCGGCTCCGCCAAGGGATCGAACGAAGAAGCCTATCTGTTCCAGAAATTGGTGCGCACCGGCTTCGGCTCGAACAATGTCGATCACTGCACACGGCTCTGCCACGCATCGTCGGTGGCCGCCTTGATGGAGGGACTGAATTCGGGCGCCGTCACCGCGCCGTTCGCTGCCGCAATGGACTCAGAAGTGATCATCGTCATCGGTGCGAACCCGACGGTGAACCATCCGGTCGCCGCCACCTTCTTCAAGAATGCTGTGAAGCAGCGTGGCGCCAAACTCATTGTCATCGATCCGCGGCAGCAGTCACTGTCACGACACGCCCTGCATCATCTGGCATTCAAACCGGGCAGCGACGTGGCACTGCTCAACGCGCTTTTGCACACCATCATCGAGGAAGGTCTCACCGACGAGCAATACATCGCCGGCTACACCGAGGGCTACGACCAGTTGCGGGAGCGCATCAAGGAGTTCTCGCCGGAGAAGATGGAGTCGGTCTGCGGGATCCCGGCGCAAACCCTGCGTGATGTCGCGCGGCTCTACGCGCGATCCCGCGCCTCGATGATTTTCTGGGGCATGGGAATCAGCCAGCACGTTCATGGCACCGACAATGCGCGCTGCCTGATCGCGCTGGCACTGGTAACAGGCCAAATCGGCCGCGCCGGCACGGGGCTGCATCCCCTGCGTGGCCAGAATAACGTCCAGGGCGCTTCCGATGCCGGTCTCATCCCCATGGTCTATCCCGACTATCAGTCAGTGATGAATGAGGACATTCGCTCGAAGTTTGAAGCCTTCTGGAATACGCCCCTGGATCCGATCAAAGGTCTCACTGTGGTGGAGATCATGAACGCTGTGCATGCGGGGCAAATCAAGGGCATGTACATCGAAGGCGAGAACCCGGCGATGTCAGATCCGGACCTGAACCATGCGCGGGAAGCGCTTGCCATGCTCGATCATCTGGTCGTGCAGGACCTGTTCCTCACCGAGACCGCATTCCATGCCGACGTCATTCTTCCGGCCTCAGCTTTCGCCGAGAAGAGCGGGACCTTCACCAACACCGATCGGCGCGTGCAGCTTGCGCGCCCGGTCATCGAACCGCCAGGCGACGCGCGGCAGGATTGGTGGATCATCCAGGAGATAGCACAGCGTCTTGACCTCGGCTGGAACTATAGTGCGCCTAGCGATGTCTTCGCCGAGATGGCACAGATCATGCCATCGTTGGCAAACATCACATGGGAGCGACTCGAGCGTGAAGGCGCGGTCACTTATCCGGTCGACGCGCCTGACAAGCCTGGCAACGAGATCATCTTTATCGGTTCCTACGAGTGGGCGCGCCAGGATCGTCCCCGCCAACGTGTTACCGCCTGATGAGGTGCCGGACGCTGAGTATCCGATGGTGCTCTCGACCGGCCGAGTGCTGGAACATTGGCACACCGGCTCTATGACGCGCCGTGCCGGCGTGCTGGATGCGATCGAGCCGGAAGCGGTTGCGTTCATGTCGCCGCGCGAACTGGGACGCGCGAGGCTAAACCCTGGCGACTTCATCAGAATTGAAACGCGCCGCGGCGTTGTCGAGACGAAAGTTCGATCCGATCGCGACGTGCCGGAGGGCATGGTGTTCATGCCGTTCTGCTACGCCGAGGCGGCGATCAATCTGCTGACCAACCCCGCGCTCGACCCGTACGGGATGATCCCGGAATTCAAATTCTGCGCAGCGCGAGTGACGCCGGTAGCAGCAACCGTTGACACTGCGGCAGAGTGAGTGCCTCGATGTCGATCTGCTCTTGGTGAGGGTGCTCAATTGGAAAAGCTCATCACCGCACCGACGGTAGCCCCGAATGAGATCGGATCTATGCCGTCGTCCGAGTATGGAAAATCAACCGCGTGTTGAAAGTCGGTGGCTGCGTCTTCGTCTCCGCACATCCGACCTGGCCTGCACATGAGCTGCCGAGGGACTTCTTGCGCTTCCCGGCGGCCGGGCTCGCGCACCTCTTCATCCGCGACACTGGTTTCGAGTTGATTGCGGCCACCGAGGGCCTGCCAGCCAAGATATATAGCCTTGTCGACAATCCGCCGACGCGCGGCGTTCTCGACTGCCGCGTGAATCAGGGCGTCGCGCTGATCTCCCGCAAGACCCATGACGACAACCAAGCGCGCCTGCGTTAGGATATTGACATCACCGATGCGGTGAAATCGGAGTATCCCCGACCTCGCTGATCACAACGCCCATTCACCGATCAGGGCCAATGTGCCGGGCGCTCATGCCGATGCACGACGCTGTGCTCAGCTAGTCCCGCCTGCGGAAGCGGCATAACGCACCACGTGGCGTCCCATGCCGCTATGGACTTGGACCTCTGCCCACCCACCTGAGGGTGGAGCTGAAGGAAGCCCAATCGCAGCTGCCTCGCGACCATAACACGAGTATCGTAGATTGGGCTGTCATGGCGACCCGAGTCGACGTCGGGGTCTCGGCGATCAATAGGGCTATCAACGGCGTGCAATGGCGCGAGGAACTGTATTAGCGCGTCACCACTGGGACGACGCTGATGCTGTTATACGGGGAACCGCTAATGAGCCTTGGACCGACCACCGTATAGATCAGCACGCCCTTCTCCAGGTCCAATGAGCGATGAACCTGGAAGGTCTTGAAGAACAGAGATGCTGAAGAAAATCCGATCACCTCTGACTTAGGCAACTTCGGAGGAAGGTCGATCATGCCAATTGCTCGGCACGCAATAGAGAATCGACTTGGGTCTTCGGCGACGCCGACTGCACCCTTGATCCCACCAGTCTCCGCACGCGACATGTAGCAAGACACGTTTGCCACCTTCGGATCATCATAGCGTTCGATCACAATCTTGTCGTCTGGCCCAAGCCACCGGAAGTTAGTGTTGATCGAATTGATGCGGGTTTGTGCTGCCGCTGGATTTGCGAGTGAAGTTAGCAGGGCGAGGTAGGTGATGTACCGCATGTTGGGCATCCCGTCCAAATTGACAGTCCTGATGTAGGCGGCTGGTGAGCATCTGTCGTGTAATCATAAACTGGATTGCGGGCGCGCTTGCTATCAATGCACGACCCTTCGTGATGACGCCGCCGACGCACGAAGAGTCAGGCTTGATTGGCAGGAGCCAAAATGGCGCGGAAGTAGTGGGAGCACTGCAGGTCGCAATGTGCTTAGCACGCCACGACGCCGCAATCCCAGTTGCGGCGACTGTCGCCGCCTGGCCGTGACTATGTCTGCGTCTCAGCCCTTGGGTCCTCTTCGTGTTGCGGGCTTCGAGCAGTTCTGCTCGCACGAAGAAGCGGTGCTTTCCTCACTGCTACAGCGTTCGAGACGGAGCCGCCCGCAAGTTCATCGCCGCTTCGATCCTATAGTCCTCTTCATCATTGGCGATCGCGGAGGTATCCATAACTCTATGATCGCGAATCTTGCGCGCCGAACATGAGCAACACGAGATTTTGTTGGGCGGCGCATCTGATCTATACTCAAACGGCGAGCCACCGATCTTGAGTTGCGCCGCTGCGTTTCCTCCCTTTGCTGCGAGGCACTTCGCCCCAGCTCGTAGGATATTTGCGTCGCAGGCATTCCCGGACGGAATGCTAGCGTTTTTGGGCCATGTTTGTTGTCAGATAGGCAACTTGGTGAGCCCGGTGGGACTCGAACCCACGACCCCAAGATTAAAAGTCTCGTGCTCTACCACCTGAGCTACGGGCTCGCCTGGCGCCTTAGAGCGCCAAGCCCCTCCACCGGTCAACCTTTGACGTCGGCCGCCACCCGCAAGTGCACGATCCGATCCGGGTTCTGTACCGTCCCACCTGAACCGCTGCCACGCTTGATCTGATCGATCAGATCCATCCCCTGCACCACCTGGCCCCAGATGGTGTACTGCCCATCCAGATGTGGCGCCGGCGCGAACATGATGTAGAATTGGCTGTTCGCGCTGTTCGGGTCCGAGGTCCGTGCCATCCCGCAGGTGCCACGCAAGAAATGCTTCTTCGTGGTGAACTCAGCCGGCAGATCCGGCAGCTTCGACCCGCCCGTGCCGGTCCCCGTCGGATCGCCACCCTGCGCCATGAAGCCCTCGATCACGCGATGGAAGGGCGTGTTATCGTAGAAGCCCTCGCGCGCCAGCGTCTTGATCCGTTCCACCGCTTTCGGTGCGATGTCCGGGAACATCTCGATCACAACGCGGCCGGACTTCAGGTCCATGTACAAGGTGTTCTGCGGATCCGTCTTCGCCTGCGCGTCAGCGTTGTCGCTCATGATGAAGTTCCCTGCCAGGGTTACGATCGCGGCGCCCGCGATCAGGTTGCGTCGGTGCATCGGCGCGTTCTCCTCGTTAGCGGCGGATACGCTGCAACACCCGCTCCAATGTCAGCGGCGGCACAAAGGATGAAATGTCGCCGCCCAACATTGCCACTTCCTTGACCAGCCGCGAGGCAATGAATTGGTGTCGCTCGCTCGCCATCAGGAACACCGTCTCGATGTCCGGTGCCATGCGATAGTTCATTCCCGCCATCTGAAACTCGTAGTCGAAGTCCGAGACCGCGCGCAATCCACGCACGATTATTGACGCACCAACCTTGCGCGCAAAGTCGATCAACAGAGTGTCAAACGGCAGCACCTCGATGACCATGCCGTTCTGCGTGGCGATGCGCGCGATCTCCGCTTCCACCAATTCCACGCGTTCTTCCAGCGTGAGCAACGGCCCTTTGCCAGTGTTGACCGCCACGCCGACAACCAGCTTGTCCAGCAGCCGTGCGGCGCGGGCGATGACGTCGAGATGGCCATTGGTCACCGGATCGAACGTGCCTGGATAGAGACCTACGCGCAGCTTCTTCACCGGTTCCGCCATCTATGCGTCGTCTCCAGACGAACCGTTATCATCACCCGTGTCCTCGATCACCGGGAACACGCTGGTCACGTGTTCGTCAGCATCCACCCTGAACAGCGTCACACCCATCGCCTGCCGGCCGGTACGACGGACCTGGTTGGCCGGCACACGTATCAGCCGTCCCGCATCCGTCACCAGCATCACGTCGTCCACATCCTCCACCGTCAGCGTCGCCACCACGGCGGTGCCATTACGCGGTGCCAATGTGATGTTGGCAATCCCCTGCCCTCCGCGTCCGGTCACCCGATACTCGTAGGCCGAGGTGCGCTTGCCAAAGCCGGCATCCGTCACCGTCAGCAGGAATTCCTCCGCCACCTCCAGCTCGCCGATGCGCGCCTCGTCCAACTGCAGCTCGGTCACCGGCTCATCGGTATCCGGCGCTGCCTCAACCTCGTCCTCGCCGTTGCCGTTGCCGCGGCGCCTCGCATTGGCCTGTTTCAGATAGGCAGCGCGTTCTTCGTTGGAGGCATCGACGTGGCGCAACACCGACAGGCTGATCACCTCGTCGCCATCCGCAAGACGGATGCCCCGCACGCCGGAACTGTCGCGCCCCGCGAACACGCGCACAGTGTCATCGGACAACTCGAACCGGATGCAGCGCCCCTTGCGCGTCGCCAGGAAGGCATCCTGGCCGGCACGGCATGTTGCGACGCCGATCAGCCGATCGCCCTCGTCCAGTTTCATCGCGATCAACCCGGCAGAGCGCACGTTGCGGAAATCCGACAGCTTGTTGCGTCGCACGCCGCCCGACGCGGTCGCGAACACCAGATGCAGGCTGTCCCACAACGCCTCGTCCTGCGGCAGCGGCAACACCGTGGTGATCGTGTCGGAGCCAAGGTCCGGCAGAAGATTGACCAGCGCCCTGCCCTTCGCCGTGGGCCCTGCTTCCGGCAACCGCCACACCTTCTCGCGGTACGCCTTGCCGCCCGAGGAGAAGAACAGCACCCACTGATGGGTATGCGCGTGGAAGCTGCGCGTGACGATGTCGTCGCCACGCGTCGATGCACCGGAGCGCCCGCGGCCGCCGCGGTTCTGTGCCCGGTAGGTCTCCAGCGTGGTGCGCTTGATGAACCCGTCGCGGGTTATCGTCACCACCATCTGCCCCGGCTCGATCAGGCTTTCGTCTTCCTGATCTGCCACCGCGTCGATGATGTCGGTCCTACGCGGCGACGCCAATGCCTCGCGCGCCTTCATCAGTTCGTCGCGCATCACCTCCATGCGCCGAGGATGCGATGCCAGGATGTCGAGCAGATCACGGATTTCCTCGGCGATCTTCGTCAGGTCCTGGTGGATCTTCTCGCGCTCGAGTTCCGTCAGCCGTTGCAGCCGGATTTCGAGGATGCCGCGCGCCTGTTCTTCGGTCAGGCGCACGGTGTTGTTCTCGCTGATCACATTGCCCGGCTCGTCGATCAGCGCCAGCAGCGGCGCGATATCCGCGGCCGGCCAGTCGCGCGCCATCAACGCCCCGCGCGCCGCCGCTGCATCCGCGCTCGCACGGATCATCCTGATCACCTCGTCGATGTCGGCGACCGCGATCGCCAAGCCGACAAGGTTGTGTGCGGTCTTGCGTGCCTTATCCAGCTCGAACCGCGCCCGCCGCTCGATCACCTCCTCGCGGAAGCGGATGAAGCACTGCAATGCGTCGCGCAGGCCAAGCTGCCGAGGCTGGCCCTTATCGAGCGCCAGCATGTTGATGCCGAAAGTAATCTGCAGTTGCGTGAAGCGATAAAGCTGGTTCAGCACCACCTCGGGTGTCGCATCGCGCCGCAACTCGATCACCACGCGCATGCCCGAACGATCGCTCTCGTCCCGCACGCCGGAGATGCCTTCGATCTGCTTTTCGCGCACCAGTTCGCCGATACGCTCCAGCAGCGTCTTCTTGTTCACCTGATACGGGATCTCGGTGATGATGATCGCCTGACGGTCGCGCGCGGTCTCCTCGAATTCATGCCGTGCGCGGATGGTGATCGAACTCACGCCCGGTTTCAAACGCTGCGCGGATGCCGGACCGTCCGACGATGATGCCGCCGGTGGGGAAATCCGGCCCCGGCACGATGCGCATCAGCTCGTCGAGCGACATGTCCGGCTCGGCGATCAGCGCCAGTGTCGCGTCGATCACCTCGCCCGGATTGTGCGGCGGAATGTTGGTCGCCATTCCCACGGCGATGCCGTTGCCACCGTTGACCAACAGATTCGGAAACCGCGCCGGAAGGACGACGGGCTCCTTCTCGGTCTCATCGTAGTTTGGCTGAAAATCGACGGTATCCTGCTCGATGTCGGCCAGCAGCAGTGACGCGGACCGAGCCAGCCGCACCTCGGTGTAACGTTGTGCAGCGGGATTGTCGCCATCGACCGAGCCGAAATTGCCCTGCCCATCGATCAGCGGCACGCGCATCGAGAACGGCTGCACCATACGCGCCAGCGCATCGTAGATCGCCGCGTCGCCATGTGGGTGATACTTGCCCATCACGTCGCCCACCACGCGGGCCGACTTGCGGTACTGCTTGTCCGCCGTATAGCCGGCCTCGTGCATGCCAAACAGGATGCGGCGGTGCACCGGCTTCAGCCCGTCGCGCGCATCCGGCAGGGCCCGCGCCACGATCACGCTCATGGCGTAATCGAGGTAGGACCGGCGCATTTCCTCCTCGAGGGTCACCGGCTGGGTGTCCTCGGGCGGGCCGGGCAACTTGTCGTCGGGGGTATCGCTCAAAAACGGCTCAATTCAACGGGTTGGCGGCCGGGACCACGGTCTGCGGCGCTGCACTGCATCATGAGCGGTAGATAGGCTGATTCGGCTCGGAAAGCGAGGGGTAGCCGCCACTTCCGTGCGCCTTGCCCATCGGGCGCGAGAGGCTGTCGCGCAGCACCGGAAGAGGGTCCGCGCCCCTCCCCGATGCCCTCGTCTACGGCGTCGCTTGCAGGCGTGCCAGCAACGGACCGGAAGGCACGCCGTCGACCGGCATTGCGGACAGGCTCTCGAACTGGCTGATCGCCGAACTCGTCTGCGGCCCCGACACCCCATCCGCCACGCCATGCAGATAGCCGAGACGGATCAACTGCTGCTGCACAGCGACCGTCAAACTGACATCCGGCGCGTATGGCGGCGGCGACGGCGCGTTCACCATCATCGGGCCATACCCGGGCACAGCATCGCCGTGCCCATACATGCACTGCGCAAAGGCGTTATCGTACTGCTGCTGTATGCCGTATTGGGCGCCGGAGCTGCCCGACGCACCGTAGGCTGTGCCCGCGAGAGCCCCGCTGCCGGCGCCGATCGCCGCGCCTCGGCCACCACCGATGGCCGCGCCAAGACCTGCACCCAAGAGCGTGCCGATAGCTGCCGCGCCAACCGCCTGGTTGTTGGCGTTCTGTGCCTGTCCGGCTACCGCCTGTTGCGCATAGCCCTTGCAGATTGCCTGGTCCCCAGCGAACGCATCGAATGACTTTCCGGGCCCGGGCATGACTTGAACCGTCGGTCCCATCGGCGTCTGCGCGCAGCCGGAAACCAACAGGCTCAGCGCCGTCACGCCGCAGATGCCAACACTTACCCGCCCACGATGCCTCACCGCGCGTTTCCCTCATTTGTGGTGCGTAATCGTAACTGCCAATCACCTGACATCGCAAGCAATTTCGGGTTGCCGCCGCGCCGGATCGGTTCACTAGGTTACATCAGCGGTATTGATCCATACCAGGCACGAATGGCCAATTACGACCACGCCACCACCGATGGCTGTTAAGCCAGCCGCATGGTATGCAGCCAAAATCAGGTCCCGGCGCGACAAGATGCTCCTGTATATCGGATCGTATATGCAGCCCCCGGCCGGCAAAGCGCCCGGCATCCATGCCCTCCGCCTCGATCACGCCACGGGCGCGCTGACCCAGCTTGGCGTGGCCGCCGGCATCAACAACCCCTCGTACGTCGCCTTGGACCCTGCGCGACGCTTCCTCTACGCGGTCAACGAACTGCATCCGGCCGGAACCGTCAGTGCCTTCGCGGTGGCACCCGTCTCCGGCGAACTCACTTTCCTGAACCGCCAACCGACCCACGGCGCCGACCCATGTCACATCGCCGTCGATCGCCAACGCCGGCATGTCTTCGTCGCGAACTACTCAAGCGGCAGTGTCTGCGTCCTGCCGGTGCGCGAAGACGGCAGCCTCGGCGAGGCCAGCGATTTCATTCAGCACGTCGGTGCCGGCATTCATCCGCAGCGCCAGACCGGCCCGCACGTGCACTCGGTTACGCTCGATCAGATTGGCCGCTTCGCCTACGTCGCCGACCTCGGCCTCGACAAGCTGTTCATCTACCGGGTCGACACGAAACGCGGCATGCTGGAGGCGAACAGCACTCCCTGGATCAAGCTGCGGCCGGGTTCCGGACCGCGTCATCTGGCCCTGCATACCCGCGGCTTTGCCTATCTCGTCAATGAACTGGATTCGACTGTCCGCGCCATGGCACTGAACCGCACGACCGGTGGCTTGCGCGAGGTGCAGACAGTTTCGACACTGCCCGACGGCTTTACCGGCCCGAACACCTGCGCCGACATCCACGTCTTCGGCAGCTTCGTCTACGCCTCCAATCGCGGCCACGACAGCATCGCCAGCTTTCGCATCGCTCCGCGCACCGGCCGGTTGACGCCGCTGGAACACGTGGCCACGCAGGGCCGCACACCTCGCGGCTTCGGTATCGATCCAACAGGCAAATTTCTCGTGGTGGCCAACCAGAACAGCGACTGCGTTGTCAGTTTCCGGATCGATCGGCGAACCGGCCGGCTACAGCCGACGGGCCATGCCGCAGAGGTGGCGACGCCGACCTGCGTGAAATTCGCCGCGTGACCACGAGGCAGCGCGCGTAAGCTTGCTGTAAGCGCGCGCCGGCATCAGAGCGCCGGGTTACACCATCGGACAAGGAGCCCGGAATGAAACACCTGATTCTGCTCGCCGCATTTGGCTTTTCCGCGATCGGCAACACCTCGTACGCCGAGGAGTCCTGCAATATCGCTGCCAGCAACATGATGTCGCGCGACGCAATCACCAAAAGCTTGCACGATCGCGGATTCACCCAGATCCGCGGACTATCAACGCATAATGGATGCTACGAGGCGAAGGGCATCGACAGCAAAGGTGCGCGGTTTGAACTGGAGTTGAACGGCGCGACGGGTGCAATCGTCGCCCAGGAATAGCACTGGGATGGACGACAATGGCGCACAATCGGGAGTTCGTGTCTGGGACCCGTTCGTGCGACTATTCCACTGGGGGACGCTCACGTTCGTCGCCATCTGCTTCCTGTCAACCGACCTGAAGTGGCTGCATGAGCCGATCGGCTACGGCGTGCTCGTTCTCGTCTTTCTGCGCGTGCTGTGGGGCGTTGTCGGCTCCCGGCACGCCCGCTTCACCAATTTCGTCACCGGCCCTCGCGCGCTGCTGCACTATCTGCGCGCCTTATGGCGTGGAACGCCAAAACATTACCTCGGCCACAATCCCGCCGGCGGCATCATGGTGGTCCTGCTGCTCATGATGCTGCTTGTGGTCGGCATCAGCGGCGGGATGACCGAAACCGATCGCTGGTTTGGCGTTCCCTGGGTGGATCGCCTGCACCATCGCTCGGCTCATCTGCTGTTGCTGCTCGTCGCGGTGCACGTGATGGGCGTGGTGGTATCGAGCTGGCTGCATCGGGAAAACCTGCTTCGGGCGATGCTGACCGGGCGGAAGCCTGCGATGAGGCAAACGCCGGGCGAGTGAAGGCAATCACGAAGCAGCTGCCACCACCGTCGCGCCGCTCGACATACACCGTTGCACCATGTGCCGCAGCAACCTCCGCGACTATGGCAAGGCCGAGACCAACGCCGCGATCACGCCCGGTCTGGAAACGGCGGAAGATGTCACCGCGTTTGTCGTCCGCCACGCCGGGACCACGATCGCGAACGCTCAAACGGGACGGCTGATCAATGACCACTTCGACATCGCTCCCCTCGGGAGCATGCGCGATTGCGTTGTCAATCAAATTTTCCAGCGCCAACACGATAGCCGCGTGATTGCCCGCGATCAGCGGAATCGAGCCAGGGCCGATCAAGGCAAGCTCGATGTTGCTTGCGATCGCTAGCGGGGCGCGACCCGATATCGCTTCAACAGCCACGGCACGCAGATCGACGGCGGCAGAGACATCAAGCGGGGCACCATCCAGTCGTACCATGGTCAGCATCTGCTCAACCAACCGGCGCATGCGGTCACAGTCGGCTCGCAATGCGCCGCTTGCCTCTCCCTCGGGAAGTTCATCGATGCGTGCCGTGAGTATCGCAAGCGGCGTACGCAACGCGTGGGCCGCGTCACCGACGAAACGGCGGTGGGCCGCGAGCGAGCCGTCCATCCGGTCGAGCGCTGCATTGACGGCACCAACCAACGGCGACAGTTCTCCCGGCAGGCCGATTATCGGCAGACGGACATGTGGATGCTCCGGACCTATCTGCGCGGCCGCCGCTGAGGCCTGGCGCAGTGGCCGCAATCCGTGCCGCAAGGTCAGCACAGCAATGCCGACAACGAGCAACGCCATCGGCACCAGGAGCCACAGAGCGCTGAACAGGAATTCGCGCAACAGACTTTCGACAAGGCCCTCCTGTTGCTCATGCGCCTGCGCAACGACCACCCGCCAGGGCCCCTGGTGCTCTTGCACGCCAAGCAAGCCGTCGGGAAACAGTCCGCTCCGCGGCGCACGGAAGAAGCCATGCCACGACGGCGGCGCGTACGGCGCGATCGCTGCCGGTGCGAGTGCATTGGAACTGAAGGCGACCGCACCGGTGGGATCGGTACACCACGAAGAAGCTACTCGAGTCGCTGTCCCGAAACGCCGCTGCCAGGGGTCCGCTCAGATCGAGACGTGGCTTGCCATCAGGCCCAACCGAAACAAGCGAAGCGACCAGCCTGGCCTGGCTCTGCAGCGCAGCATCATCGAGTGAGCCAATCGTCGCGAGCGTGCGCCACACGACGGCAGCGGCAGCCAGTATCATGGCGATCGCCATCACCGCCGCGAGGCGCCAGGCCAACCGGCGCGACAGGCGCCATTCGTGCTGGCTATTCTGCGGCAGCGAGTAGATACCCGACGCCACGCACGGTATGAATTGCGAGCTTCGCACCGGCATCAGACAGTCGCTTTCGCAAGCGGTGAACCAGAACCTCAACAGCATTCGGCGTCGTCGGCGTGTCGAAATTGTATAGCCCCTGTTCGAGCGCCTCGCGTGACACTACCCGGCCTGAACGGCGAAGCAGCATTTCCAGCAGCGAGGACTCGCGCAGCGACAAGGGCACGACCGTCGAACCGTCCACCACGGTGACGCGCGTCGGACTGTCATATGCCAGATTCGCAAGCTCCAACCGGACTCCCAGCGCCGCGTTTGGCCGGCGAAGGAGAGCTCGGATCCGCGAGACGAGCTCGCTCATATGAAAGGGCTTTATAACGTAGTCGTCGGCGCCGCCGTCCAGCCCGGCAACGCGATCTTCCGGCGCATCCCGCGCGGTCAGAATGAGCACAGGGACAGGATTACCGCGCTTGCGCAGCCCGCGCAGCAGCGTCATGCCATCGCCGTCCGCCAGCCCGAGATCGAGGATGATTGCGTCGTAATCGGCCGCCGCTAGTGACGCCAAGGCATGCTGCATGCCGTCCGCCGCGTCGATCGCAAATCCTGCGCGCGCAAGCGCCGCGCATAGCAACGTGGCCAGGGCAGGTTCATCCTCAACGGCAAGCAGGCGCATGGGCGTGGTTCCGAGGCCGAGTTTGGACTTGCCGGCTTACCGGATGCTTACGGCGTTGCGCCCCGTGATTTGCTCCGATCGGCTCGAGTTAGAACGGGATCTCGTCGTCCAGATCGCCGCCTTTTGGCGCATCCCACGACGGCCCACCGCCGCCGCCACGCGAACCGCCACCCGATGCCGCGCGCTGCGCCGGCGCGCGTTCGCGATAGCCGCCGCTGCTCTCGCCACCCTCGCTGCCGCTCGCACTGTCCAGCAGCGTCAGTTCGCCGCGGAAATTCCGCAGCACCACTTCCGTGGTGTATTTCTCCTGCCCCGACTGGTCGGTGTATTTCCGCGTTTCCAGCGCACCTTCGACATAGACCTTGCGACCTTTGCGCAGAAACCGCTCCGCCACGTCGGCCAGCCGATCATTGAAGATCACCACGCGGTGCCACTCGGTCCGCTCCTTACGCTCGCCACTCTGCCGATCGTTCCAGGATTCGCTGGTCGCCACCGAAAGATTGGCCACTTTCGTACCAGATTGCAGCGTTCTGATCTCTGGGTCCTTGCCCAGGTTGCCCACCAGGATCACCTTGTTGACGCTGCCTGCCATCGCTTCAATCCTTCATCAAGGGAACCACTCTAGCCCCCGCCTCCACACGCGGCCATCCTGGACAAAACCCATTAACAGACCTTCCCAAGCCACCGGGAAACTGCCATATAGATTGAGAACATCCCAAGAACAAGTGTAGGACCACGCGGCATGCCCGGTAGCATCCATGTTCGCGGCGCGCGCGAGCACAATCTGAAGAACGTGGATGTCGTCATCCCGCGCGATGAGTTGACTGTGATCACCGGCCTGTCCGGCTCCGGCAAATCCTCGCTCGCCTTTGACACCATCTACGCCGAAGGCCAGCGCCGCTACGTCGAGTTGCTGTCCGCCTATGCCCGCCAATTCCTCGAACTGATGGGCAAGCCGGACGTCGACTCCATCGACGGCCTCTCGCCCGCCATCTCGATCGAGCAGAAGACCACAAGCCGCAATCCTCGTTCGACCGTCGGCACGGTGACCGAGATCCACGACTATATGCGCTTGCTCTGGGCGCGGGTCGGCGTGCCCTATTCGCCCGCCACCGGCCTGCCGATCGAGGCGCAGACCGTCTCGCAGATGGTCGATCGCGTGCTGGCGATGCCGGAAGGCACGCGCCTCCTGCTGCTTGCCCCCGTGGTGCGCGACCGCAAGGGCGAATACCGCAAGGAACTCGCCGAACTCCAGCGCCGTGGCTTCACCCGCGTGAAGGTGGACGGCACGCTGTACGAAATCGGTGAGGTCCCCTCGCTCAACCGCAAGATCAAGCACGAGATCGAGGCGGTGGTGGATCGCATCGTGGTGCGCGACGGCATCGCCCCGCGTCTCGCCGACAGCTTCGAAACAGCGCTCGGCATGTCGGACGGCGTGGTCTATGCCGAAAACGCCGACAGCAAGGCTTCCGAGGGGGGCGAGCGCACAGTGTTCTCCTCGCGCTTCGCCTGTCCGGTGTCCGGCTTCACCATCGAGGAAATCGAGCCGCGGCTGTTCAGCTTCAATTCGCCGCATGGCGCGTGTCCGGCGTGCGACGGTCTCGGCGTCGAGACCTTCTTCGATCCACAGGTCGTCGTGCCAGACGATCGGCGAGGCCTGGCTGACGGCGCCATTGCGCCGTGGATGGGCGCGCAGAGCCCGTATTACGACCAGACACTGCAAAGCATCGCGCGCCACTACAAGGTCACCACGAAAACGCCGTGGCAAGATCTGCCGGCGAAGGTGCGCAACGCGATTCTCAACGGCACCGAGGACCCGATCGCCTTCACCTACAAGGATGGCGTGCGTGCCTATACGGTGACCAAGCCATTCGAAGGTGTGCTGCACAACCTGCAACGCCGCTGGCAGGAGAGCGACAGTGTCTGGGTCCGCGAGGAACTGTCGCGCTACCAGGCGGAAAAGCCCTGCGTCGCCTGCAATGGGGCACGCCTCAAGCCGCAGGCATTGTCGGTGCGCGTCGCCGGCAAGAACATCGCCGAAGCGTCAGAACTTTCCATCCGAACCGCCGCCACATGGTTCAGCACGGTCATCGACAAGCTGACACCGCAGCGCCAGGAAATTGCCCGCCGCATCCTGCGCGAAATCTGCGAACGCCTGCAGTTCCTGGTTGACGTCGGGCTCGATTACCTCACGCTTTCGCGCGGTTCCGCCACGCTATCCGGCGGCGAAAGCCAGCGCATCCGGCTCGCCAGTCAGATCGGCTCCGGTCTCACCGGTGTGCTTTATGTGCTGGACGAACCGTCCATCGGCTTGCATCAGCGCGACAACGAACGCCTGCTCGGCACGCTGCGTCGCCTGCGCGATCTCGGCAACACCGTGCTCGTGGTCGAACACGACGAGGAAGCGATCCGCGCCGCTGACCACCTGATCGATATGGGACCCGCCGCCGGCATTGACGGCGGCCGCGTCATAGCCGAAGGCACGCCCGCCGAAGTCGCCGCCAATCCGAAGTCGCTCACCGGCGACTACCTCGCCGGCCGCCGCCGCATCGAAGTGCCGCTGCTGCGCCGTCCCATGCAGGACGACCGCGTCGTCAGCGTGGTGAATGCACGTGCCAACAACCTGAAATCCATCACCGCCGGCTTTCCGCTCGGCACCTTCACTTGTGTCACCGGCGTCTCTGGTGGCGGCAAATCAACCCTTGTGGTCGATACGCTCTATAAGGCCGCGGCACGCCGCCTGATGGGCTCCGGTGAAGTGCCTGCCCTGCACGAGCGTATCGAAGGCCTCGAGTTCCTCGACAAGATCATCGACATCGACCAGTCGCCGATTGGCCGCACCCCACGCTCCAATCCAGCCACCTACACCGACCTGTTCGCACCGATCCGCGACTGGTTCGCCGAACTGCCGGAATCGCGCGCACGCGGCTACAAGCCAGGACGCTTCAGCTTCAACGTGAAGGGCGGACGCTGCGAGGCATGCCAGGGCGATGGCGTGCTGAAGATCGAGATGCACTTTCTGCCGGACGTCTATGTCACCTGCGATGTTTGCAAGGGCAGGCGCTACAATCGCGAAACGCTGGAGATCAAGTTCCGCGACAAGTCGATCGCTGAAGTGCTGGCGATGACGGTCGATGAAGCAGTCCCCTACTTCAGTGCCCAGATGCGTATACACGATCGTCTACGCATCCTCCAGCAGGTCGGCCTCGGCTACATAGCACTCGGCCAGCAGGCGACCACGCTGTCCGGCGGCGAGGCGCAGCGCATCAAGCTGTCGAAGGAGCTAGCGCGGCGCGCCACCGGCCGCACATTGTACATCCTCGATGAACCTACCACCGGCCTGCATTTCGAGGACGTGCGCAAGCTGCTCGAAGTGCTGCATGCGCTGGTCGACCAAGGCAACACTGTCGTCGTGATCGAGCACAATCTGGAAGTGATCAAGACCGCTGACTGGATCCTCGACCTGGGTCCAGAAGGTGGAGACGGTGGTGGCCGTATCGTCGCGCAAGGCACCCCCGAGGATATCGCGGCCAGCCCGGCCAGCCACACCGGCCGCTTCCTCGCGCCATTGCTGATGCGTGAGACCAAACCGCAACGCGTCCGTCGCCGCGCCTAGCGTCGCCTCTCGTCGTGGCCGGACTTGGCGCGGCCACCCACGTCTTCATTGCTCGTCGCCCGTAGCGCCTCCAACAGCACGCGCAGCCCGCGGCTCAGAACCTTCTCCCGCCGTACCACCACGCCAAGCTGCCGCGCCACCGCTGGACGCAACTGCCGGGTGACCGTCCCACTCGGCATCACGCTCAACGCCAGCCGCGGCATGATCGAGGCGCCATGGCCTCCCGCCACCAGCACCTTGATCGCCTCGATGCTGTCCAATTGCATGACCGGCGATGCGGTCATGCCAGCATGCCTGAACCAGCCATCGACAATCCCCCGCGTGCTGCCTGCCGCGTCGTACAGGATCAACGGCAGCGCCATCATCTGCGACGGCGAGACGTAAGTACCGTGCGGCGCTATAGCCCGCGGAAATAATGCGAGCAGGGGATCGGCCACTAATCGGGTCACGCTCAACACGCGGCCAGATGCAACCGGCAACGTGACCAGCGCAATGTCCAGCTCGCCAACCTCTACTCGGCGCACCACATCCGTGCTGTTGCCGGTCGCGATGACAATTTCCAGTCCAGGCATGCGCCGCTTCGCCGCTGCCAACACGTTGGGCAGCAGATAGATGCACGCGGTCGCGCCGGTTCCCAGACGCACCCTGCCGGTCTCACCTGATCGATGCGCCTCCACCACGGCGACTGCATCATCGATCGCCGCTTGAGCTCGCCGCGCCGGTTCCAGCAACGCCTCGCCAGCCGCGGTCGGATGTGCCTTGCCTCCAGCCCTTTCGAGCAATCGTGCGCGTAGCACCCGCTCCAGCTCGCGCAACTGCTGACTGGCAGCCGGCTGCGTCAGGCCCAGCCGTCGTGCCGCCGAAGAGATGCCGCCGCTCTCGACAACCGCCAGAAACGTCCGGAGCTGCCGCAATGTCGGTTGGAGCATAAGCAGAAATTATCCTGATACCTCGTATCCAAAGATTTTCCTTTTGTCCCTCATCGTCAAGCCGCATGCTGTCCATGAAAGGCGAAGGTCATGAGCATACGTGCTTGCCGTGAAGCAGACATGGCGGCGATCACCGGTATCTATGCGCACCACGTGCTACATGGCACCGCCTCGTTCGAGACCGCGCCGCCTTCACTGGACGACATGCGTCGCCGCCGCGCCGACATCGTCGGCAGGTCCCTGCCCTACTTGGTCGCCGAACGGGATGGCGAAATCACCGGCTATGCCTATGCCGGCACCTACCGCCCTCGCGCCGCCTATCGCGACACCGTGGAAAACTCCGTCTACATCCGCCACGACTTCATCGGCTGCGGCATCGGCAAGCTTCTGCTCGAAGCGCTGATTGTCGAATGCGAAGCACGCGACCTGCGCCAGATGATCGCGGTCATCGGCGACAGTTCGCACGCCGCGTCCATTCGTCTGCACGAACGCTGCGGCTTCCGTCTCATCGGCACGCTGACCAGCGTCGGCTACAAGCATGGCCGCTGGCTCGATTCCGTTCTGATGCAACGCCAGCTAGGCACCGGCGACACCACGCCGCCATCCGCGCGCGAGGGATGATCCTCCGCCGTCGCCTCGCCATCGTGTTGGGGCTCAATCAGACGATGACCTGGGGCATGACATTCTACCTGCCCGCAGTGATCGCCGAGCCGGCAGCACGCAGCATCGGTGCATCCCACTTCGCCATTCTCGGTGCCTTCACCTGGGCGCTGCTGATCACCGGCGCGTCGGCACCACGCGTCGGGCGATGGATCGACCGGCACGGCGGACGCGGACCGCTCGCCTCGAGCATTGTCATCACCGCCGCTGGCCAACTGGTGCTCGCCACAGCGACAAGTCTGTACGTTTGGTATGTCGGTTGGGCGATCATCGGCGCCGGCATGGCGCTAGGACTTTACGATGCCGCATTCGCCACCGCCGGCGTGCTGTTGGGGAAGGATGCGGGACCCGCCATCACCGGCATCACACTGCTCGCGGGCTTCGCCAGCACTGTGTTCTGGTCACTCGGCGCGGCGCTAATCGGCACGCTCGGTTGGCACAACCTGCTGTTGCTCTACGCTGCTTTGCAACTCGCCGTGAACCTGCCGGTAGTGCTGCTGCTTGTCCCGCGCAAATCACCGCAACCCGCCATTCTGGCGCATGCTGCACCACCATCCACAACGATGCGTGCTAGGCAAACCATCGTGTTGTGTCTCGGCGCCTTCTTCACCATCCGCTGGTTCATCACCTCGGCGATTGCCGTCAATATACTCATGCTGCTGCAAGGCGTCGGCCTGACCCTCACGCAGTCAATTTTTATCGCGGCACTGATCGGCCCCGGCCAGGTCGCTGGCCGTCTGCTCGAATGGTCGATCGGGGCACACATGGGACTCATGCTGCGCGCCAGGCTCGGCGCCATGCTGTTCCCGCTTGGCGCACTCACGCTGCTCGCCGGAGGTCCCATCGCTGCGATGTGCTTCGCAGTACTCTATGGCATGAGCAACGGAATCCTCACCATCAACCGTGGCACGCTGCCTCTCGCCCTGCTCGGCCCGCAGAGTTACGCGACACTGCTCGGCTGGCTCGCACTGCCGGTACTGCTGGCGCAGGCAAGCGCACCAACATTGATCGCGCCATTGGTTGCTGCATTGCCGCCACTCGACGTGATGCTGATGGCCGGAGGTCTTGCAGCGCTTGCGGCCCTGTTACTGCTGCCTCTACCGAAATCGTGATTCAGACCCGTCCGCTGAACCCCGCGAACATCACCGCCAGCCGATCGGCCAGACCGCGTTGCATCGGAAAGTGGGGGGACCGCCGCAGATCGCGCCGCGCCAGCACCGCCGGCAACGCGGCGGCAATCACGTTGCGCGGCAGCGACGTTGGCCGCAACAACGCCAGTCCCTCGCGCGCAAGATCCTCGATCCGAGCGTTCGCGGGCAGCATGTGCCGCCCTTGCCGCGCATGCATCGTCGCGCCGCGCAGCAGGCCAGCAATGCCGTACGCAGCACCAAATGGCCGCATGCATTCCGGGTCCGTCGCGCCCAGCAGCCTAGCCGCCGCAACCGCAACACCGCCTGCACTGCCCATCACGTAGTCGCGCCACTTCTCCATAGTGGCGAATTCGGGTTCCACTTCGGCCTCGCGTGCATCGATCATTGCCAACAGATCATCACGAGATAGCGCGCCGGCTCCGATCGCAGCGCTCAACGGTTCGGCAACCTCATGCCGCCGCGAGGCACCCTCAACCACTTCACGCCACCATTGTAGCCGTATCAGCGCCAATACCGGCTCCGACGCCACCTCACGCGCACGTGCGAGCTCATGATTGAACGCGTACAAAGCGAACAGCGCATCGCGCTTTTCCGGCGGCGCAAACAGTGCCGTGAGGAAGCGATCGGGATCACGCCGCCGAACCAGCGCGGACAGCGCCTGGTTCATGCCCGCCTTGACGGGTCCGGGCACGGGTCATAGCTAAAGGCCACTGCAACCAGCGGAGGATGATCCATGGCTTTCGAACTTCCCTCCCTCCCGTATTCCAAGACTGCCCTTGGGGCAAAAGGGATGTGCGAGGAAACTCTCGACCTGCATCACGGCAAGCACCATCAGGCTTATGTCACCGCGTTGAATGGCTTCGTCGAGAAGGATCCTTCGCTGCAAGGCAAGTCGCTCGATCAAATTATCACCATGACGCACGGCAGCGCCGACAAGGCTCCTGTCTTCAATAACGCCGGCCAGCACTGGAACCATATCATCTTCTGGCAATGCATGAGCCCGAATGGCGGTGGCATTCCAGGCGCGCTGGAAAAGAAGATCACCGAGGACCTCGGCGGCGTGACGCAGTTCAAGGATGCGTTCAAGGCTGCCGGCGCCACCCAGTTCGGCTCCGGCTGGGCGTGGCTCGTCGTCGGCAAGGATGGCAAGCTCAAAGTGACCAAGACACCGAACGGTTCCAATCCGCTCGCCACCGGCGAGGGCAAGGTGCTGCTCGGCTGCGACGTGTGGGAACACAGCTACTATCTGGACTTCCGCAACCGCCGTCCCGACTATCTGCAGAACTGGGTCGATAAGCTCGCCAACTACGAATACGCAGAGGCGCAGCTCAAGGCCTGATCCGCCGCGAAACGACGAAGCAATCCGGCGCGGATTGCTTCGTCCAACCGCTCGCTAGCTCGCTTTGTCCTTCACCGGCTTCGAATTATTCGCCGCCGTCGGACGCACCACGCTGGCAATCGTCTCGCGCAGCACCGTCACCCGGATATTCGGCGCGATCTCCACATCGATCTCATTCGATGCAACCTGCTTGCCGTCCTTGTCCTGCACCATCGGCACCCGCTGCACCGTGCCGACGATGCCGCCACCGGTCACCACGCGGTCGCCGCGCTTCAGCGCCGACAGCATCTGGCGGTTCTCCTTCGCCTTCTGCTGCTGTGGCCGGATCAGCAGGAAATAGAAAACCACGAAAATCAGCACCAGCGGCAGGAACTGCGTGGCGTTGCCGAACATGCCGGAGATGTCCTGCGCGTAGGCGGGGGAGATGAGCATCAATTGGTCCTGGGTTGCCTGGATTGGGGCGGGACCATAGTTTCCGCCCCCTTCCCGTCAAGTTGCCCGGACCCGCATCGATGGACCAACGCCTGATCGAACTCGCCAGCCGGATCGCCGACGCGCTGGATCGCCTGGCCCCTCCGCCGCCCAGGGCGGTCGATCTGGCGGCCGCCGGCGCATTTGTCTGGCACCCCAAGCCGCCCCATCTCGCCCCGGTGGCCAAGGTTTCGCGCGTGGACATCGCCTTGCTCAAAGGCGTCGAGCAGCAGAAGCGCATCCTGCTCGACAACACACTGCGCTTCGCCCACGGCCTCCCCGCCAACAATGCGATGCTGTGGGGCGCGCGCGGCATGGGCAAATCGTCGTTGATCAAGGCAGTGCACGCCGTTGCCAACACGCAGACCTCCGGCGGCCTCGCCCTGGTGGAAATCCACCGCGAGGACGTCCGCTCGCTGCCGGAACTGCTCAACGTGCTGCGCGGCCAGCCGCGCCGTTGCCTGATCCTCTGCGACGACTTGTCCTTCGAGCGCGAGGACTCCGACTACAAGGCACTCAAGTCGGTGCTGGAGGGCGGCATCGAGGGCCGCCCCGATAACGTGCTGTTCTATGCCACGTCGAACCGCCGCCACCTGATGCCGCGCGACATGATCGAGAACGAACGCCAGACGGCGATCAATCCGTCAGAGGCAACCGAAGAGAAGGTCTCGCTGTCCGACCGCTTCGGTCTCTGGCTTGGTTTCCACAACTGCGATCAGGACACCTTCTTCGCCATGATCGACGGCTACGCCGCCAGCATGCAGCTGCCGATAACCACCGAAGCGCTGCACGCAGCGGCTATCGAATGGTCGATGACCCGCGGTTCGCGTTCCGGCCGCGTCGCCTGGCAGTTCATCCAGGACATCGCCGGACGGCTCAATGTGAAACCAGGATGACGAATTGTATCCGACATAGCTAGGCTGCTGATCCGGCAATCGGGAAGGAGCCCGCCATGTCGGATTTCCTGTCGTTCGATAACTTCATCACGCCGCGCATCATCCGCATCGTGTTTGCGATCGGCCTGCTGCTGATCGCCATCGCGACGCTGATCCGCGTGGTCATCGGCATCTGGTCGTTCAGCCTGTTAACCGGCATCGTTCTGCCGCTGATCGGCGCCTGCGCGGTCGCCCTGCTTTGGCGCATCTACTGCGAAGTGATCCTGGTGTTCTTCGACATGCGCGACAAACTCGCTGAAATCGCCAGCCGCCGTTGAGCGCAGGGAGAGGGGTTACCCGCGCACCCTCTCCAGCGCCGCCCAATCAAACGCCACGCCATGCCCCGCGCGCTCCGGCGCGGCGGCCCTGCCGTCGCGTATCACCAACGGCTGCTCGATGAATTGATCCAGCCCGAACCCATGCACCTCCAGATACGAGCGGTTCGGCGCCGCGGCGAGCAAATGCACGGTCAGGTCATGCACGCCATGCGAGGTGAGCGGCAGGTTGTACGCCTCCGCAAGATGCGCCACCTTCATGAATACCGTGACGCCACCGCAGTTCGTCACGTCAGGTTCCGGAAACGTCACACCACCCGCCGCGATCATCTGGGTGAACTCATGCAGCGTATGCAGGTTCTCCCCGGTCGCTATCGGCACCCCGCCATCGCGCACGATACGAGCATGCCCCGCGACATCGTCCGGTATTGTTGGCTCCTCCAGCCAAACCAGGTTGCTGTCCTGCAACGCGCGCGCCGCACGGATCGCCTGATCCACGCTCCACTTCATGTTGGCATCCGCCATCAGCGGAAAGTCCGCACCGAGATGCGCCCGCATCGCCCGCACGCGTTCGACATCTTCCGACAACCGCGCGCGTCCCACCTTCATCTTGATCGCGCGGAACCCCTTGGCGAGATTGTCGTCGGTCTGCTTCAGCAGCGCATCCAGCGGGAAATCCAGATCGATGCCGCCGGCGTAGCACGGCACCGCCGGATCGAAGCCTCCCAGCAGCTTCCATAGCGGCGTATCGAACCGCTTCGCCTTCAGGTCCCACAACGCGATATCGCACGCCGACACCGCAAGGCTCACCGATCCGCCGCGACCGCCATAGTGCAGGTGCCACCACATCTTCTGCCACAGCGCCTCGATGTGCTCCGCCTCGGCGCCGAGCAGCACCGGCCGCAGCCCTTGATCGATCAGTGCATAGACGGCCGCACCACCGGCCCCAACGGTGTAGGTGTAACCCACACCCTCCGCGCCATCACTGTCACGCAACCGCACGGTGATCAGCTCGAAATACGTAATCGTGCCATGCGTGGAATCCGATAACGCGACCGGCAACTCGATCCGATACAGCCCGGCCTCAAGCGCAGCGATCGTCATGCCGCGATGCGTTCCACGCCGCCCATGTAGGGCCACAGCACTTCCGGCACGAGGATCGAGCCATCCGCTTGCTGATGGTTCTCCATCACCGCGATCAGCGCGCGCCCCAGCGCCACTCCCGAGCCGTTCAGCGTATGTAGATACGCCAGGCCCTTGCCATCCGCCGGCCGGAACCGCGCGTTCATCCGTCGCGCCTGGAAATCCCGGCAGTTCGAGCACGAACTGATCTCGCGCCACATCTGCTGGCCTGGCAGCCACACTTCAAGGTCGAATGTCTTCGCCGCACCAAACCCGGTATCGCCCGATGACAGCACCACGCGGCGGAATTGCAACTCGAGCAGCGTCAGCACCTTCTCGGCGCAGAGCGTCATCCGTTCATGCTCGTCCGAGCTGCGATCGGGATGCACGATCGATACCATCTCCACCTTGCGGAACTGGTGCTGACGCAGCATGCCGCGCGTATCGCGCCCCGCCGCCCCTGCTTCGCTGCGGAAACAGTCGGTCAGCGCAGTGACGCGCATCGGCAGATCCTTCTCCGGCACGATGTCGCCCATCACCAGTGCGGTGAGCGGTACTTCAGCGGTCGGTATCAGCCAGCGCCCATCCGTCGTCTGGAACAGCGTATCGGCGAACTTCGGCAGCTTGTCGGTGCCGTACGCCGTCGCATCGTTCACCAGCGACGGCACGACGTATTCGGTATAGCCGTGCTCGCGCGTGTGCAGATCGATCATGAACTGCCCGAGCGCGCGCTCCAGCCGCGCCAGCGGCCCGCGCAGCACGACAAACCGCGCCCCGGCGATCTTTGCCGCCGCGCCGAAGTCCATCATCCCGAGCGCTTCACCCAGCTCGAAATGCTGCTTCGGCTGAAACCCCAGATCGCGCGGCTCGCCATGTTGGCTGACCACCACATTGGCCGCCTCGTCTGGTCCATCTGGCACATCTGGATCGAGCACATTTGGCAAACCGCTGAGCAGATCCATTATTTGCTTGTCTAGAGCGCGAACAGCTTCGCGATCCTGAACTTCGTCGTAAGCTTGTTCGATATCGGTCCGCAGCTCAGCGGCTTCCTCGGTCCGACCAGCGCGTCTCAGTTCACCATAACGCTTAGAGCGGGCGTTCTTGTCCGCTTGCCGCTTCTGGCTTTCTGATACGACCGAGCGGCGCTGAGCGTCGATGGCCAAAATCTCAGCTGACATCGGCTCCAACCCACGCCGTCCGAGCGCCGCATCGAACGCCGCCGGATCAGCCCGAACTGCCCGAATGTCATGCATCGCACCGACCCTTTATCGTCATGGCCGGCCCTGGGCCGGCCATCCACGTCTTCTTCACCTCCCAAGCGCAGCCTTCCTGGCGATGGGCGGCTGGGTTTACATTATGTCGAACAAACCCAACGGAACGCTCTATATCGGCGTCACGAATGACCTGGTCCGCCGCGTCTGGGAACATCGAGACGGTGTCGGCAGCCGCTTCGTTCGCCGCTATGCCCTCACCCGCCTCATTTACTTCGAACATCACGAGGACATCCGAACGGCAATCCAGCGCGAGACCAGCCTGAAGCGCTGGCCGCGCGCGTGGAAGATCCGTTTGTTTGCTGCCCTGAACCCACGATGGCAGGACCTGTATCCGTCGCTGCTCGGCTAGACCAAGCCGTGGATGGCCGGGCCAAGCCCGGCCATGACGAATTGAACCGATCTCCCCCAACAGGGCGTGCATCACACCTCCACCGGTTTCGTCTCCACAAGGGACGAGGCAATGATGGAAATCTCGTAAAGCGCGATCAGCGGCAGTGCCAGGCCGGTCTGCGTGATGATGTCGGGCGGCGCCAGGATCGCCGCAATCACGAACATCCCCACATAGGCATAGCGGCGGAACTTCTTCAGGCCCTTCGACGATATGATCCCCACCTTCGCCAGCAGCGTCAGCAGCACCGGCAGCTCGAATGTAATGCCGAATGCGAAGATCAGCTTCATCACCAGGTCGAGGTATTCGCTCACCCGCGGCAGCAGCTCAATCGGCACACCGCCACCACCCGTGGGATCCTGAAAGCTGGCAAAAAATCGCCAGGCAAACGGGAACACGAAGTAGTAAGCCAGGGATGCGCCGAGCAGGAACAGCACAGGCGTTGCCAGCAGGAACGGCAGCAACGCGCGCTTCTCGCTGCGGTAGAGTCCCGGAGCCACGAACATCCAGATCTGATTGGCGATGATCGGGAACGCGATGAACGCGCCGGCGAAGAACGCCACCTTGATGCGGGTGAAGAAGGCCTCATAAAGCTGCGTGTAGATCAGGTGCGGATCGGGATTGCCCTGCGAGCGGAGGACGTTCGCCAGTGGCTCGGCCAGGAAGAAGTAGATGCGGCTGGAGAAGTAGTACGAGCCCATGAAGCAGATCATGAACGCGCCGACCGACCACATCAGCCGTCGCCGCAACTCCATCAGATGCTCGAGCAGCGGCATCGGCTTGTCGTTGATCGGATCTTCCTGCTCGATGTCGGCCATCTTCAGTGCTCACGCGCGTGGCGTTGCAAGGCAACGTCCGGCGGAATGAAAGCCGGTGCCTCCACTTCAGCGGCGCCGCCGGCCTTCGCCGGCAGCACCATATTCGGCGGCACGAACGCCGGTGCCAGCGGCACGCATGGCTTCGGTTCCTCGTGCGGCGGCGCCTCCGGCTCCATCACCGCCGTTTCGGCAATCGCGATCTCCTCGACAGACGATACCGCGGCAGTCGCCGCCGCGGGCTCCAGCGGGTTCTCCGCGAACGTCGCGCGCAGCGACCCGTCCGAATCTATCGTTCGTTCGATCTCGCCTTTGATATCGAAGTTGCGGATTTCGTCGATCGAGGCCCGCACCTCATGCAAATCCGCCTCACGCATCATCTCATCAACGTGCGTCTGGAATTCCGCGGCCATCCGCCGCGCCTTCTTGATCCAGCCGGTGACCGCCTTGAGCGCGACGGGCATGTCCTTCGGCCCGATTGCGATCAACGCAACCACCGCAATCAAGGCAAATTCGGACCAGGCGAAATCGAACATGGCGGTCAGTTAGCAGCGGTCAGTGGTCAGTGGCCAGTGGCCTCACTCCTCCGCGGCCTTCGCCTCCACTGTGGCGGGCTCGCCGGGACCGCCGCTCGCCGGCAACGGCTCCAACAGCAGATCCTCGCGCCGGGGTAATTCGCGCAGGTCCATCAGACCGAACTGCGCCAGGAACTGCGGCGTGGTACCCCATAGCGTCGGCCGGCCAGGGCTTTCCTTGCGCCCCTTCGGTGCGATCAGGTTCGCCTCCAGCAGCGCGTCCAGCGTCTGCTGAGACAAGCTGGTGCCTCGGATTTCCTCGATCTCCGGTCGCGTCACCGGTTGGTGGTAAGCCACGATCGCCAGCGTCTCCATCGCCACGCGCGGCAGCCGGCGGGGGATTTCGATCACCTTGCGCAGCATTGGCGCCAGATCGGCCGCTGTGCGGAATTGCACGCCACCGCCTGCCTCCACTAATTCCACGCCCCGGCCGGCATAGCGCTCGCGCAGCGCGGCCAGCACCGCGTCGGCGTCCAAGTCCTGCGGCAGAAGCTGCGACAGGGCGCGCGCGCCCACCGGGCCGGCAGAAGCAAACACCAGGGCTTCGGCAATCCGCAGGGCTTCGTCTTCTGTCATGCGCCCTCCTCTACCCCGCCCGACGCCCGCCGCACCAGGATCGGCCCGAACGCCTGCTCCTGCCGCAGCCGTATCGTGCCGCCACGCGCCAGCTCCAGACCCGCCAGCAGCGTGCTTGCCAGCGCCGCCCGCCGCTCCACAGCGCCGCCCAACGCGTCCTCCGGCAAGAACCGGTCCAAGCTGGTCCAGTCGGGCAGGCTGCCCAACAGGGCACCAAGCCGCTGCAGCGCATCCTGCACGCTCCACAGGCTCAGCTTACGCGGCTGATAATGCCGCACGGCGCCGCGCCGGCGCATCGAATGCAGATACGCCCGCACCAGCGAACCCAGGTCGAGCGCCAGCCGCGACCGGTCGATCTCGGTATGATCCTCCGGCGCGCCGCGCGCGAACACGTCTTGGCCTAGCTGCGGCCGGGCCCCAAGCCAGACCGCGGCCGCCCGGATCGCCGACAGGTCACGCAGCCGCGCCGCCAGCACATCCGCCTCCAGTTCGCCCTCCTCGGCGTCGGCACCATCCGGCAGCAATAGCTTGGATTTCAGCCACGTCAGCCACGCGGCCATCACCAGCCAGTCCGCCGCCAGCTCCAGCCTTACCCGGCGCGCGCCCTCGATGACCGACAGATACTGTTCGACCAGCGCCAGAATAGAGATTTTAGCCAGATCGACCTTCTGGGTGCGCGCCAGGTCGAGCAGCAGATCGAGCGGCCCTTCGAACCCCTCGAGCTGCAGGACAAGGCTGTCGGCGTCAGATGCGGACATCGCCGTCGCCGATATCGTGCCCCGCCAGCCGGAGCAACAAGCTGATCGCTCTGGGGACAACTGCGTTCAGCGCCTGGCCGAACGGGTCGAAGCCCGGGATCAAATGTGGCAGCAGGAACACCACCAGGATGACGATGACGATGCCGTAGCGTTCCAGCTGCGCCCAGCCGCGCGCCAGTTCCAGCGGCAGCACGCCGACGGCGATCCGGCCGCCATCGAGCGGCGGTATCGGCAGCAGGTTGAACAGCCCGAGCACCAGGTTGGTCAGTATGAAGTAGAACAGGAACAGCCCCAGGATCGGATGCAGACCGATCGCCGCGTCCAGATAATCCATGCCGTTGTCGGCTGGGGCGGACGGCCCCGGCAGCAGTAGCGCCGCCACCCAGGCCAAAAAGAAGTTCATCAGCGGACCGGCGCATGCGACCAGTGCCATCCCCCGCCGAGGATCCTTGAACTTCCAAGCCGACACCGGTACCGGCTTGGCCCAGCCGAACATGAACAGCACGCGGCCCAGTGTCAGCAGCTGGAACAGCAGCAAGACGCCCGGCAGGATAATTGTCCCCATTCGATCGATGTGCCGGATCGGATTGAGCGACAGGCGCCCCGCCTGCTTCGCGGTGTCGTCGCCCAGTGCCAGTGCCGCGTAACCATGCGCTGCCTCATGCAGTGTGATCGCCAGGATCGCCGGGATCACAGCGAGCGCAATCTGAAGAATGATGTTGTTCACGCCAGCAGCCGTTCCCGTTCCGCGGCCAGAGCAGTCTCATCCAGAACCAGACGCCGCCGCGCCGCGGCTGTTCGCGCGGCAGCCAGCCGCTGCGCCGCTTGGCTGGTCAACTGCGGACACTGTTCCAGCAATGCACGCGTTGGCGCCAACTCGCCGCTGCAATAGAGCGCCACATCGCAGCCTGCCGCCAACGCCTGCCGGGCCAGTGCGGCGGGGGTGCCGCTCAATGCCTTCATGGCGATGTCGTCGGTCACCAGAACTCCTTCGAAGCCGATACGACGGCGGATGATCGCCTCGATCACAGCCGACGACAATGTCGCCGGCAAGGTCGCATCCCAAGCCGGATAGACGATATGGGCCGACATGGCCCAGGGCATATCGGCGTTCAAGGCGAACGGCAGAATGTCTGCATCCAGATCGTTCGCCTCCACCCGCGGCAATGCCAGATGGCTATCGACCCGCGCTCGCCCATGCCCTGGCGCATGCTTGGCGACCGGCTGCACACCCGCCGCCAGCAGCCCCGCAGCGAATGCGCGCCCCAGCCGGGCGACCTCCCGTGGTTCTTCGGCCAGTGCCCGATCACCGATCACCGCATGGGCGCCTGTCACCGCCAGGTCCAGCACCGGGGCTGCCACGACATCGAAGCCCGCTGCGGCGCAGTCCAGCCCGATCAGCGCCCCGGTCAGCCAGGCCGCGCGCACCGTTTGCAGCGCCGCCGCCGGCGGATGCGCACGCCAGTGCGGCGGCCGCAACCGCGCGACCCGTCCGCCTTCCTGGTCCACCATAAGCACGGCGCCATTGCGCAGGGTCCGCCGCAGGCTCGCGATCAGCAACCGCAGTTGTGGCGGCGATTCGATATTGCGCGCGAACAGGATCACGCCGCACGGCGGATGCGCGCGGAACAGCGCAACCTCATCCGCCGTTAGCGTGGAACCGGCAATGCCGACGATGGCAGCTTTCAGAATTCGGCTACCGAGCAGCCCGACCCCTTGGCGCGTACCTTCTCGCAGAAGGCACTGGCCTGCGCAGTATCGTCGAACCCGCCGGTACGCACCCGCCAGAGCGTCGTGCCATCGCGGTCGACTTTGCTGAACGCCGGCCGATGCTGGCCGAACAGATCAGGCATGCGGTGCGACAGCCGCTGCCATTCAACCTTCGCCGCCTCCTCCGAACGAACCGCCGCAAGCTGTACCAGCGTGCTCCTGCCGGCAGCAGGCTGCACCGCAGGCTTCTTGTCGCCTGCGACCGCGACCGGCTTCTCGGCCGCCGGCTTTGCCGCTACGGCCGCGGGTACAGGCGCCGGCGCAGCCGCCAGCGGCGCGGGTGCCGGAGGCGTCCGCAAATCCTGTGGCGCTGGCGTCTCAGGTGGCGGTGCGAGCTTGCCGGCATTTGCGCCGCCTGCCCCGGACAGGATGTCCTCGTTGGCTCCGGCCACCTGCATGCCACCCGGGTTCTCGGGTTTCACCCTGACCGGCCCAGAGTCGGCCTGGATCACCGGCACTGCTGTCGAACGGTGGCCGAGGAGTGTCCAGCCGCCAACAACTACGATCAACGCCGCCCCGAGACTGACCGCGACGATTGCCAATCGTCGTGTCGCCGGATCCATCCCGACACGGTGACGCGGAACACGATAGGTCGGAGTTGGAATACTCAGATCATCTGACACGGGAACCCCCACAAAGCCCCCGGGCCCGTCCCGGGGATCAGCGCATTTCCTCGACGGGCACAACGCCCATCACCCCCAGCCCGGAACGGATCACCACCGCCGTCGCGGCTACCAACGCCAGCCTGGCCAGCGTCTCCGCCGGCTGGCCGGGCTGCAGGAATCGCAACGTGGCGTCGTCCTTGCCGCGGTTCCATAGCATATGAAAGTCGGCCGCCAAGTCATAGAGAAAAAACGCGATTCGGTGTGGCTCACGTGCCTGTGCGGCAGCCTCCACGGTGCGCGGCCACTGCGCCAGCCGGCGGATCAGCGCCAGTTCTGCGTCCGCCCCCAAGCTGTCCAGCGCCGCGCCTGCCAAGTCCACGTCACCGAACATTTCGCCCGCCGCCCGCAGCACCGAACGGCACCGGGCGTGCGCGTACTGCACGTAGAACACCGGGTTGTCCCGGGTCTGCGCCAACGCCTGGTCCAGGTCGAATTCCATCTGCGCATCAGCCTTGCGCGTCAGCATGGTAAAGCGCACCGCGTCCTTGCCGACTTCCTCCAGCAGGTCGCGCAGCGTCACATAGGTGCCCGCCCGCTTCGACATCCGCACCGGCTGACCGCCGCGCACGATATGCACGATCTGGCACAGCACCGCCTCGAACTTCACGTCGCGATTGCTCGACAGCGCCTTCACCGCCGCAGTCATGCGCTTCACATAGCCGCCATGATCGGCGCCCAGTACGTCGATCAGCACATCGAATCCGCGATTCACTTTGTCAGCGTGATACGCGATGTCGTTGGCAAAATACGTGTTGGAGCCATCGGATTTCCGCAATGGCCGATCGACGTCGTCACCGAATTGCGTGGCGCGGAACAGAGTTTGCGGACGCGGCTCCCAGTCTTCCGGCGTCTTTCCCTTCGGCGGCTCGAGCACGCCCTCGTAGATCAGTCCTTTCGTTTGCAACCATTCGACCGCGGCATCCACCGCGCCGCTTTCCATCATCGCGCGCTCGGAACTGAAGACCTCCTGATCAACGCCCAACAGCAGCAGATCCTCGCGGACTTCGCGCATCATCGCCGCGACAGTGAAGTCGCGCACGATGTCGAGCCACACCTCCGGCGCGGCGATGCCGCGATCCGCCAGCGCCAACGATGTGCCGTATTGTTCGGCCAGCCGCTGACCGACTTCGATCAGATAATCGCCACGGTATTGCAGTCCACCCGGAACTTCCTCAGAAAAATCCGTCTCGCTGAGCGGCGTGCCGATCGCCTGCAAATATCGCCAGTAGGCTGCCCAGGCGAGCGCCACGACCTGCGCACCGGCATCGTTGATGTAGTATTCCTTGGTGACATCGTAGCCGGCCTTGGACAGCAGGTTCGCCAACGCGTCGCCCACGACGGCACCGCGGCAATGGCCGATATGCATCGGCCCGGTCGGATTGGCCGATACATACTCCACATTGACACGCACGCCATTGCCGACACTGCTGCGGCCAAACGCTTCGCCGGCGCGCAGTATCTCAGGCAGCACGCGTCGAAACATCGCTGGTTTCAGGCGCAGATTTATGAACCCCGGACCGGCAACATCCGCCGCCTCGATTTCCGTTTCGAGGCGCAAGGCGTCCGCAATCTGCTGCGCCATCTGCTTCGGGTTAGTGCGCGCGTAATTCGCGGCCACCATCGCGACGTTGGTCGTCATATCACCATGCGCCGCATCACGTGGCGGCCCTACGGTGATCCTGTCGCGCACCTCATCGGCAAGACTGACGGACCCCGGAATTGCCCGCAGCACAATCTCCCGCATCCGGCCGTAGATATCGCTGTCCATACGCGCACTCATCTGATGAATGACTTTCACCTCGAGAACTATCGCCCAGTGTCATTGTGAACGAAGCGAGGCAATCCGGCTGTTGTCGCGTTGCTCGTCGCGATGACACGCAGAGCGGCTTGGCAATGAGCATCACCCGCTCACCGCCAGATCGGTCAGCCGCCGGTGTTCGTCCATCGCATAGCGGTCCGTCATCCCCGCAATATAGTCGCCGACGATGATCGCTGCCCGCTGCGTCCCCGCCTCACCCGCCCGCGCGCGCCAGTCATCCGGCAACAGCGAGGTGTCCGCATGCAGCACACGGAACAGCTCGCTGGTCAGCACTCGAGCCTTTGTCGTCATCCGGTTGACCCGCCAGTGCCGGTACATCCTCGCGTTCAGGAAATCCTTGATCACCTGATTCGCCTCGGCGATCGGCGCACTGAACGACACCACTCTCTGCTTCGACTTGCGCACCGCATCCGCATCCCGCGGCTCCAGCTTCGCCAGCCGGCGCTGGGTCTCGGCGATCAGGTCGGTCACCATCACGTCGATGACCCGCCGTATCGTCTCGTGCCGCAGCCGAGGCGGCGGCACATCCAGGCTCGACATCCGCGCCGCTGCCAGCGCCTCTCCCACCACCGGCAGGTGCGAGATCTCCTCCGGCCCGAACAGCCCCGCGCGGAGCCCGTCATCCAGGTCATGGCTATGATACGCCACATCGTCAGCCATTGCCGCCACCTGAGCTTCGGCGCTGGCGTGCGTGCTCAACTCCAGCCGATGCCGCTCGTTGTATTCGGCGATGTAGGCGGGCGGATGGCGCAGCGGACCGTTGTGCTTGGCCAACCCCTCCAGCGCCTCCCATGTCAGGTTCAAACCGTCCCATCCGGCGTAACGGCTCTCCAGCAGCGTCACCACCCGCAGACTCTGCGCATTGTGGTCGAACCCGCCATGCGGCTTCATCGCCAGGTTCAGCGCTTCCTCGCCGGCATGCCCGAATGGCGGATGACCCAGGTCGTGGGCCAGCGCCAGTGCCTCGGTCAGGTCCTCGTCCAGTCCCAATTCGCGCGCGATCGAGCGGGCGATCTGCGCCACCTCGATCGAGTGCGTCAGCCGCGTGCGGAAGAAATCGCCCTCGTGGTTGACGAACACCTGCGTCTTGTACTGTAGCTTGCGAAACGCCGAGGAGTGGATGATCCGGTCGCGGTCGCGCTGGTAAGGCGAACGCGTCGGCGCCTCCGGCTCGTGATGCAGCCGGCCTCGCGACGTTTCGGCGTGCACGGCATACGCCGCCAGGCTGGGACCACGTAACATCGCGGGCGGGCTTACACCCGGCTTCAACTCGGCGCCATCCCGCCCTATGTTACCTGCCATGGAACAGTTCGCACTGACCGAGCGGGCCGCCGCCCGCATCGCCGAAATCGTCGCCGCGGATGGCCGCGAGGCCGCGCTGCGCGTTGCCGTGCTGGCCGGCGGCTGCAGCGGCTTCCAGTACCGCTTCGAACTGGACGAAGCCACGCAGGACGATGACCTGCTGATCGAGCGCGATGGCGCCAAGGTGCTGGTCGATCCCGCCAGCCTGGACCTGCTGGCCGGCTCCGAGCTCGACTACACTGACGAACTGATGGGCAGCCACTTCGCCGTGCGCAATCCCAACGCCAAGTCCGCCTGCGGCTGCGGCACCAGTTTCTCCGTCGATTGATCCACTCGCTGCCGTTGGGGCGCGATCCCGATCGCGCCGCGCCGCCGTGAAAATCGCCACCTGGAACGTCAACTCGATACGCCAGCGCGAGCAGCACGTCGTGCGCTGGCTGCAACGCTGCCAGCCCGACGTACTCCTGTTGCAGGAGATCAAGTGCGAGACCCACGCCTTCCCCGCACTCACCTACCAGGCCATCGGCTACCAATCTGAAGCCGTCGGTCAGAAATCCTACAACGGTGTCGCGGTGCTCGCGCGCGTGCCATTCACCGTGCATCATCGTGCGCTCCCCGGCCTGCCGCAGGACGACGTGCAATCGCGCTATATCGAGGTCGACGCTGGCGGCATCACCATCGCCGGCATCTACCTGCCGAACGGCAATTCAGGCGGCGACGCTGGTTTCGCTTACAAGCTCGCCTGGCTCGACTGCCTCGGCGAGCGCGCCGAAGCGCTGCTCGCATCCGACACGCCATTTGTCATCACCGGCGACTTCAACGTTTGCCCTGCCGAGGACGATTTCGCCCCCGGTGCGCTCTCACCCAGGGACGCATTGGTGCGGCCGGAAAGCCGCGCCCGCTATCGCCGACTGCTGTGGAGCGGCATGACCGATGCAATCCGCGCTGTGCATCCGCACGGCCCCGTCTATACATTCTGGGACTATCAGGCCGGTGCCTGGCAACGTGATTCAGGCCTTAGGATCGATCACGCCCTGCTTTCGCCGGCGCTCGCCGAACGGTTGGTGGCCGCGGCGCCCGACCGCGAGGAGCGTGCACAACCGCAGCCGTCGGATCACGTGCCCGTCGTCGTTGAATTGCACTGAAGTGCGACGGCCAGAACCGATCCGGCCGTCGCTCCCAACACATCAGCCCCAGTGCGCGGGCACCCAAACATAGCGGTAGCCATTCCACCGCCAGTGTCCTGGGATATAGGCGCCAGGCCGCGGGCGACCGACAGCCCAGTGCCCCCCGATCCATACATAACGATAGCCGTTCCAGTGCCAGTGACCAGGCTCCCAGAAATAACCGGAACGTGGCGGAGGAACGGCCTCGTATTGCGGCGGTGGCACGGGACCATAGGGAATTGGCGGCTGCGCCAACGCCGTGCCCGCGCCGAGGCCCAGCAAAATCAACGCGGCCCCGGCTGTCGCTAGTCGCTTCATTTCAAATCAACTCCGTGCGCAGGATCGTAATACTTCCATCCGCGGTAACATGCGGTTCCGAATCGCAACAAGACTCGTCGGCACGCAACATCAGATATCCGCGTAGCAGTGGCTCTCCTCCGCCGCACCCGGATGCGTCAGAGCACCGAGATACGCCGGTCCGACCAGTTGCGCGTACTTCCAGATTGCGCCCGAATTATAGTCGGTCTTGCGCGGCTGCCAGGCAGCCCGCCGTGCCGCAAGTTCCGCATCCGGCAGCACCACGTCGATGGTGCCCTTCTCGGCATCAATGACGATCTTGTCGCCATTCTTCAGCAGTCCGATCGGTCCGCCGAGAGCTGCTTCCGGCCCGACATGTCCGACACAGAATCCGCGCGTTGCGCCCGAGAACCTGCCGTCGGTGATCAGCGCCACCTTCTCGCCCATACCCTGGCCATAGATCGCGCTGGTAGTGGACAACATCTCCCGCATGCCGGGACCGCCCTTGGGTCCTTCATAGCGGATGACAATTACGTCGCCCGGCTTGTAGGCGCGCTCTTGCACGGCAGCGAAGCCTTCTTCCTCGCTGTCGAAGCACAACGCGGTGCCCTCGAAGCGCAGGTTGGTCATGCCGGCGATCTTCACGATCGCTCCATCCGGCGCCAGGTTGCCTTTCAGTCCGACCACGCCGCCGGTCTTCGAGATCGCTTTCGACACCGGATAGATCACATCCTGATCGGTCGGAAACACCACGTCCTTCAAGTTCTCAGCCAGCGTCTTGCCGGTCACGGTGATGCAGTCTCCGTGCAGCAGTCCGCCATCCAGCAATGCCTTCAAAACCACCGGAACGCCGCCGATCTTGTGCACATCCAGCGCCACATATTTGCCACCCGGCTTGAGGTCGGCGATGTACGGCGTGCGCCGCATGATCTCCACCACATCATCCATGGTGAAACGGATGCCCGCCTCATGCGCGATGGCCGGCAGATGCAGTCCGCCATTGGTCGAACCGCCGGTCGCGCCTACGACAACGGCGGCGTTCTCCAGCGACTTGCGCGTGACGATGTCGCGCGGCCGGATGCGGTTCTGCAGCAGCGCCATCACCGCGCGGCCTGATTTAACCGCCCAACGGTCGCGATCCTCATACGGCGCCGGCGCACCGGCTGAACCAGGCAACGCGATGCCCATCGCCTCGCTCACCATCGCCATCGTGTTGGCGGTGAACTGCCCGCCGCACGCGCCAGCTGAAGGGCATGCCACGCACTCCAGTTCGTGCAATTCTTCATCTGTCATCGTGCCGGCCGAATGGCGCCCCACCGCCTCGAACACATCCACCACGGTGACGTCACGGCCCTTGTAGGTGCCGGGCAGAATTGATCCGCCATACATGAAGATGCTCGGCACGTTCAGCCGCACCATCGCCATCATCATGCCGGGCAGCGACTTGTCGCACCCGGCAAGCCCGACCAATGCATCGTAGCAATGCCCGCGCATCGTCAGTTCCACGCTGTCCGCGATCAGGTCGCGTGACACCAGCGAAGACTTCATGCCCTGGTGGCCCATGGCGATGCCGTCGGTCACCGTGATCGTGGTGAATTCGCGCGGCGTGCCGCCGGCCTCGTTCACCCCCTTCTTCACCGACTGCGCCTGACGCGCGAGCGCGATGTTGCACGGTGCCGCTTCGTTCCAGCAGGTGGCGACGCCGACGAACGGCTGGTCGATCTCCTCCTCGCTGAGCCCCATTGCGTAATAATAGCTGCGGTGCGGCGCGCGGCCGGGTCCCTCGGTGACATGGCGCGACGGCATGCGCGACTTGTCCCAATGGCGGTTCAGCATCGGTGGTGGTCCTTTCCTGGTCGGTCGGGCGGTTATAGCCGAGCCGGCGCGCAGGTCGAATCAGGGCTGACATGCGTGGCTCGCGCCAATCCGACCAGTCGTCATCGCCGGGCTCGATCCGGCCATCCGCGTCTTTCGACTGGTGCTACCTGCCCGGGTCTGCCGCGACGATGCGCAGCCAGGACCATCGTGACTGGTAGCTCTTTGCCTTCTCCAGGAATTGGGCTGGCTGACAATTCGCCGGATTCATTCGGAGAACACCGCCATACACATCCGCCAGCTCGTTCGGCGCATAAAGCTCCCCGGTCACCACCTCGATCCCGACACAGGTACAGGTGACGAGGTACCGATCGATCCCGTCCCGGCTGGACATCAACCGCGGATACGGCGCGTTGAAACGCTGCGGGTACCAAAGATGCACCCGCGCTTGGTTCTTAACCTCGATGCCAACTGCCAGGTCCGCGGTCAGTTCGTGAACGCGTCTGATGACCGCGTCTTCCGCCTCCCACGACAGATCGCAGTCATCGAAGTAGAAGACGTCGTAATCCTTGACACCCCAATCAGCCGCGAGCCCCGCAATACGATTCCACGCCGCCTGAAACAGACACCCTGCGGTCAAATAGCATTGGTTCAATCCGAGACTGGGCAATCGCGCCAGAAGCGCCGCATTGACCAGATTTGCTCTCGTGTCGTCGATGAACCTCTCCGGCGACACCCGCACCGCACGCCCCGCCCTCAGAAACTCGGTTTCGTCACAAACGGCGTCAGCTGCAGTTCATGCGTCCAGCACGACCGGTCCTGCGTGTGCAGATACCAGAACGCCTCGGCGATCTTCACCGGGTTCATCACCAGATCAGGTTGGTTCTGCACCTTCGGCAGCGCCCGCGTCCCCGGTGAATCAATCGTCCCATCGATCACCACGTTCGCCACATGCACGCCAAGCTCCGAATATTCCTCGGTGAGCACCTGCGCCAACGCACGCATCATCACGCGTGGATAATACAGCGACTTACCGGTCTTCCGCTTCGTTCCGCGCAGCGATCGGGAGTTGTTCGAGAAGAAGAAAGAGCCCGTCCCATTCCGCCGCATCGCGGGCAGTACCTCCTTCGCCACCAGGAACGGCCCGCGGCAGGCGATATGCTGCGTCGTGTCGAACATTTCCACCGGGATATATTCCAGCAACTCCTGGTCCTGCGGTAGATCGCGCCCCTCCAGATACCCGGCATTGTAGATCAGCACATTCGGATCGCCGGCATCGCGCCGTATCGTCTCGAATGCTGTCGCGATGGACTCCTGCAACGACAGGTCCAGCTCCACGATCGAACAAGCGCCGCCCTGCTCGGCGATCGCCGCGGCCAGCCCGCGCGCATTCGATGCCACACGCGTGGTCAGCACCACGAACATCCCCTCTCGCGCGAACTTCTGCGCGATGGCCCCGCCGACACCCCAGCGCGCGCCAACCGGCATCGCGCCATCGTCCAACGCTCGCCCATACGCCAGCTTTGTGTTGCGGCCGTCCGACTGCCACTTCGAGGTTGCGCCGACCACGACGCACACCGGCTTGCCCGCTGTGTTCCGGCTCATCTCATGCTCCCCGCTGCCAGCCCCACCAGGCGCATAACGCATCGCCCATCACCAGCCGCTTGTCCACCTCGCCCAGCCACGCCAGTTGCTCGGTGAACATCGTGACGCACTGACGCCAGGAGCACGGCATCTTGGTGATATCGGTTCCCCAGAACATCCGCTGCGACCCGAACGCATCAAAAATCTGCCGTAGATACGTTTGCATGATCGGGAACGGATATGCCTCGGCGGAATAGCCCGGCGCCCCGGTCGCCTTCACCGCCACATTCGGATACTTCGCCAGCGCCACGAGCTGCGGCATATGCGTCATCGCCGCATGGTCCTTCAGCGTGGTCAGTCCGCCGCGGCCGCCCAGATGGTCGATGGTCAGCCGCAATCCCGGATGCCGCTCAGCGATCCGTCCGATATCAGCCAGCGAATCAGTCGCCAGCATGGCAATCGGCACGCCTGCCCGTTCGGCTGCCGCCCATAGCCACTCGAGCGCGCCTTCGCTCAGCCACTGCCGCGCCGGATCGTGCAGGAACGTGTAGCGCAGGCCCAGCATGCCAGGCTGGGCGCGCCAACCGGCAATGCGTTCGCGCGAGTCCGGCCGATCGAGCGGCAGCGAACCCATGATCGCAAAGCGCCCCGGATAATTGCGCGCCGCGGCGAATGCCATCTCCGTCGAATTCGGATCCCAGCCCGGCGGATGGATCACCGCCGCGGCGACCCCGCCTTCATCCATCAGCGGGATGCACTCCTCGGGCGAGAAATGCGTGATCTGCCGATGCGACATGTTGCTCGGCAGCCCCGTGCCCCACAGATGGATCTGCGCATCGACGATTTGCATAACGCCGCCCTCCGTTCAGGGATGCGGACCCCATGGTGCCGCGTGCAGCAGTTTTACCTCCTGCGTCATCACCAGCGGCCGGAACTTGCTCGCAAACCCCTCGACAAAATCCTTGTTGGCAAACACCGCGCCCCAGTGTGCTCGCCGATCGGCGTCATCGTCGAACTTCCACAGATGCACGAGCTGATTGATCATGCCGGTGTCGCCCTGGAAATAGCCAATCAGCTTCTTGTCGTGGCCTCCCTTCTGCAATGCGGGGAACCCGAACTCCTGATATAGCTTCACCGCCTCCGCCATCTTGCCGACGTAGAGCTGATAGGTGCGCATCTCGTACAGAGCCATGGCCCGTTTCCTTCCTGGTGGTGATCCCGCAGCCTAACAGTTCCGCCGCGCGCGGAAAGGCTCTACGATTTGGCCATGCCCGGACCTCTCGACGGCCTGCGCGTACTCGATCTCACCACGGTGCAGATGGGACCGTGGTGCACCCGCATCCTCGCCGATTTCGGCGCCGACCTGATCAAGGTCGAGGCGCCCGAGGGCGATTCCAACCGCTACACCGGCGTGCCGCGTCATCGCGGCATGAGCGGCACCTTCCAGCATAACGCGCGCGGCAAACGCAGCATCGCGATGGACCTGAAGCAAACCGCTGCGCGCGACGCACTGCTGCGCCTGGTCCCGACTGTCGAGGCGTTCGTCTCCAATATCCGCCCGCGCGCGCTCGCGCGTCTCGGCCTCGACTATCAAGCGGTGCAGCAGGCCAATCCATCCATCGTCTATCTCAGCATGGTCGGCTACGGCAGCGGCGGACGCTATGCCGGCCGCCCGGCCTACGATGACCTGATCCAGGCGGCGTCCGGCGTCGCCATGCTGCTGCAACGCTCCACCGGGCAACCGCGCTTCATCCCAATGGCGGCGATCGATCGCATCGTCGGCTCGGCCGCCGCCAACGCGCTGCTCGCTGGCCTGTTGTCGCGCGCCCGCACCGGCAAGGGCCAGTGCATCGAAGTGCCGATGTTCGAGACGATGGCTCAGTTCGTGCTGTCCGAGCACCTGCAAGGCCGCACCTTCGATCCGCCCACCAGCCCCGCCGGCTATCCGCGCACGCTATCGCCACATCGCCGCCCCTACGCCACCAAGGACGGCTTCATCGCGGTGCTGCCGTACAACGACGGCCAGTGGCGCCGCTTCTTCGAAGCCATCGGCAAGTCGCGTGTGGTGGAGAGCGACCCCAGGTTCGCCGACATCACCGCGCGCACGGCCAACATCGATGTGCTCTACGAGATGATTGGCAACGAACTGCAGCACCGCACCACCGGCGAATGGCTGGAACTGCTGCAGCAGAACGACATTCCGTGCATCCGGCCGAACACGCTGGAAATGCTGCTGGAGGATCCACATCTGGCGGATGTCGGCTTCTTCCGCTTCGAGGAGCATCCCTCGGAAGGCCGCATCCGCACGATGCGCGAGCCCAGCACCTGGTCGGACACCGCGCCAGTCACCGACGGCCGCTTCGCGCCGCGCCTCGGCGAGCACACGCGCGAAATTCTCATCGAAGCCGGCTACACCAATGACGAGATCGATGCGCTGATCGACCAGCGCGCCGTGATGACAGAAGTCACCTGAAGGAAACCGCGATGGCCAACGACCCCAACATCCCATTGATGGATCACCAACTCGCACCGGACGAAATATCCTGGATGCAGGCGATCTATCGCGACTTCGCCGCGGCGCGCGGATCGATCTCCGATCCGAAGGAAGCGCTGCGTACAGTGCTCGCGCGCGAGGAACACCAGCTTCCCACGCCGATGAACCTCACTGGCGCAGGCCCCTGGCGCAACGGCCGCAATCACCACGGCCGCTCGGTCACCGCGGTGTTCTTGCCACGCGTTGAGCTGCACCGCCACTCGAAGAGCCGCACCGATCAGTTCCCGATGTACGTTGTTGGCGAGGCCGACGCATTCTCTCTTGATGACAACGGGCAGCCCCTCCTGACCCAGGTTACCGGCGGCAGCCATTTCCACAATCCGCCCAATGCGCCACACGCCTTCCTGCCAAAAGTCGGCAAGCCTGTGCCCTCCGACTGGGAGATCGCCTTCATCGCGATCACCCCGCGCAATCTCCAGGAAGACACGCAAGAAGTTTCTGACAAGGTCCGCGCCGCGTATCGAGGCGTCGTCGGACAAGACGCGCCTGTCGGCGCCTGATCGCATCAGGGGAAACAACACGAATGCAAAGCCAGACGTTCGACTACATCGTTGTCGGTGCCGGTTCCGCCGGCTCAGTGCTCGCCAACCGGCTCAGCGCCAATCCAAAGCACAAGGTACTGGTGCTTGAGGCCGGCCGCGAGAGTCACCCCTGGTCGCGCATTCCCGTGGGCTTTGCCAAGCTGATCAACAACCCCGCCGCCAACTGGCTCTATTCGTCGGAACCCGATGAAGGCAGCGGCAATCGCCGCATCCCGATCCCTCGCGGCAAGCTGCTCGGTGGCTCATCCTCGATCAACGGCATGGTGTTCGTGCGCGGCCAGGCGCAGGACTACGACCAGTGGGCGCAGCTCGGCAATCGCGGCTGGAGCTATCGCGAGGTGTTGCCGGTTTTCAAGGACATGGAGAGCTATCAGGGCGACGCGGACAACGAGTACCGCGGCCGCAACGGGCCGCTGAAGGTGACGGAGAATTTCGAATCGGGTCCACTCTACGACGCATTGATCAAGGCCGCCGGCGCCGTCGGCATCAAGTATACCAAGGACTATAACGGCGCGAGCCAGGATGGCATTGGCATGACCCAATCGACCATCCGAGGGGGCCGGCGAATGTCCACCGCCCGCTGCTATCTCGATCCGGCCCGCAGCCGCTCCAACCTGACCATCCAGGCCAACGCGCTTACCGAATGCCTGCTGCTGGAGGGCAAGCGCTGCGTCGGCGTCCGCTATACCGTCAACGGCCAGCAGCACGAGGCCCGCGCCGCACGCGAAGTCGTCGTCAGCGCTGGCTCAATCAACTCGCCGCAGTTGCTTGAGCTGTCCGGCATCGGCCAAGCCGATCGGCTGCAAGCGCTCGGCATCGAGGTTTGTCACGAGCTGAAAGGCGTCGGCGAGAACCTTCGCGATCACTACTCGCCGCGCATGAAATGGACCGTGCCGGCGTCGCTGGGCATGACCTACAACGACAAAATGCGTGGGCTTGGCAAGGTGAAGCAGGCGCTGATGTACGCGTTCACCCACAAGGGGCTGCTCGGCCTGCCGGCGGCGCCGATACGCGCGTATATCCGTACCCGCGCCGGCCTCGATGCACCGGATGCAGCGATCTCCTGGGTGCCCTTCTTCATGACCAACGACTTCCAGCTTGCCAAGCAATCCGGCGTCACCGCGATCACCAACATCCTGCGCTCGGAAAGCACCGGCAGCATCCATGTGACGTCGAAGTCGGCGAAAACGCCGCCGGCGATCCGCTTCAACTTCATGACCGCCCAACTGGACCGGGATGTCACGCTGGAGGCGATGCGCATCACCCGCCGCATCATGACCGCCCCACCGATGCGCGACATTGCCTCCGACGAACTGACCCCCGGCGTCAATATTCAGTCAGACGATGAGATGCTGGATTGGGTGAAGAAGAATGCGGAAACCACGTATCATCCGGTTGGCACGTGCAAGATGGGCTCCGATCCGATGGCCGTCGTCGATGACCAGCTTCGCGTGCATGGGATACAAGGGTTGCGCGTCGCCGATGCTTCGATCATGCCGACGCTAACCTCCGGCAACACCAATGCGCCGTCGATCATGATCGGGGAGAAGGCAGCGCGCATGATGCTGGCGGGGTAGCTTTTCGTCGTGGCCGGCGAAGGCCGGCCATCCACGACTATCAAACTTCGTGCTCTACCCCCGCATCGCCAGCGCCTTCTTGCCAGCCTGACGGTCCCAGCACCGGTGCAGCCACTCATTCACTTTCGGCCACTTCGCCAGATCGAACGTCAGCGCTCGCACCATCGCCGCGGCTACATTCAGGTCGGCCACACTGAACTCGCTGCCGGCCAGCCACCGCGTCTTTCCCAATGCGCCCTCCAGCACGTCCAGAGCCGCCGCGATCTCCTCCCACGCCGCCTTCGCGATCGCCGGCTTGCGCTCCGCCTCCGGCAGAACCGTTGCGTTATTGGCGTACAGTGTCATTTGCCGATCCAGCCGATCGGTCTCCCAGAAGCACCACTGCCAGCACAATGCCTCGTTTTTCGCATCCGCCGGGTACAGCTTGCCGTGCTTCTTCGCGAGATACAGGTTGATCGCCATCGATTCGAACAGCACGAACCCATCGTCATCAATCGTCGGTACTCGCCCGTTTGGGTTCAGCGCGAGATACTCCGACGTCCGCGTCTGTGGCGAGCGCGGCGCGTAATCCATGTGCTCGTACGGCAGTCCAAGTTCCGCCGCCATCCAAAGCGTGCGAACCGCGCGCGACCGTGCCGAACCATAGATGCGAAGCATAGTTTCCCCCTGGGGCGTATTTCGACGCGCAGTGTGCTATGAAGCCGGCGAACGCGGAAGGAGGCACCCCGATGGCCCAGTCGAGACCAATTCTGGCGGTTACCATGGGCGACCCCGCCGGCATCGGCCCGGAAATTGCCGTGCGTGCCTTGCTCTCGCCCGAGGTGCGCGACTGCTCACGCAGTTTCCTCATCGGCGACTCCCGCGTGTTCGAGCAGGCGCTGTCGGTCTGTGGCCAATACGCGACGCTCAACCACATCGCCGGTCCCGAGGCACTCGCTGACCGCGAGGGCTTCATCGACGTCATGCACCAGGATACCGCTGATCCGGCAACATTGCAGATGGGCAAGGTGCAGGCGCTTGGCGGCCGGGCCGCCTATGCGGCAATCCGCGCCTCGATCGAACTGGCGATGGCCAATCGCATCGCCGGCGTCGCGACCACACCAATCAACAAGGAGTCGCTGAAGGCGGCGAAGATCCCGTTCATCGGTCACACCGAGATGTTCGCCGAGCACACCGGCGCCCGCGAGGAAATGACCATGTTCACCATCAGCGGGTTGAAGATCTTCTTCCTCACCCGCCACATGTCGTTGATCGATGCCTGCCGTTCCATCACCCGCGAGCGCACGCTCGGCGGCATCGAGAAAGCGATGAAGGCGCTCCGCCAGCTTGGTATCGAGCAGCCGCACCTCGCGGTCGCCGCGCTCAATCCGCATGGCGGTGAGGACGGATTGTTCGGCCGCGAGGAGATGGATGCGATCAAGCCGGCGATCGAAGCGGCGCGTGCCAACGGCATGAAGGTCAGCGGCCCGGTTCCTGCCGATAGCGTGTTCCACATGGCGCGTATCGGCCGCTATGACGCCGTGCTGTCGCTGTATCACGATCAGGGCCACATCGCCGCCAAGATGATGGACTTCGAAAAGACCGTCAGCGTCACGCTTGGCCTGCCGATCCTGCGCACCAGCGTCGATCATGGCACCGCTTTCGATATCGCCGGTACCGGCAAGGCCAGCGCCGTCAGCATGATCGAGGCGATAAAGGTAGCGGCGGAATACGTCGTGCGTGGCGTCCGCCTCGGTGACGAGGTGCCGCAGGCGGCTGAATAGTCTACCTTGACTCCAAGCATCCCGAGGCGCGCCGCCTCCGCCACCGCCGCTGCGCGCGTCGGCAGGTCCAGCTTGGTCAGGATGTTGGCGACGTGACGCTTCACCGTGTGTTCGCTCAGCGCAAGACGATCGGCGATGCGCGGATTGCTTAGGCCAGCTGCGACCAGGTGCAGCACTTCGCGTTCGCGCGGCGTCAGCCCACTGGGGACGGATGACGCTGCCGAGGCTGCGAGCCGTAGCGCCTTGCGATAACGCTCCGTCATTTTCGGGTCGACGAAATAGGTGCGTCCACCGAGACGGCTCTCGAACAATCCAGGCGCAAACTTCTTGATATCGGCGACGTGTGAACTGGCCTCGACCAATGCGCCCGTCTCAGCGAGACACGCTGCCAGCAGAATGCGGTGCCCGATAAATTGCGGATTGAGCCCGATCGCCTGACGCGCCTGCAACAGGCACTGCGCGTTGTTCCCAGCGACATATTCGGCCAATGCAAGCGCCCAATGAGTCAGATCGATGTTGCGGTCGCGCGGCCCCAGCCGAAGCGCCAGTCGCGCATGGCCACGCGCATCCTCTGCCAGTCCAAGGTTCGATTCCTCCCACGACAGCCAGCGCAACGTCACGATATCGTTCGGATTTAACTCATGCGCGCGGCGCAGATTGCTGATCGCCTCATCATGCCGCAGCCGCCGCATCGCGACGTGACCGATGATGGCATAGGCAGCGTGGTCCGATGCATCGAGCTCGCGCAGCCGGCGCGCCGCAGCATCGGCGGCGGTCAGGTCGGCGGTGCCCTGGGGGCCAATCCCCTGCAACACGCCACGCCGGCAGTACGCCATCGCCAGCACCGACAGCGCCCGCCGGCAGCGGGGATCGACCCGCGCGGCCTGTTCGGCCAAGGCAATGGCGTCGGACAACAGCATTGCATCATTAGCCGCCACGCCGGCCAGCAACTTCGCCCCGGCACGCAGCGCGAGGTCATAGGCTGTGGCGTTGGTGGCATCGTGCCGGTGCGCGCCGCGCACCTCGGACCATTCGATCTCGCTGGTGATGCTGGCGGCGATCCGCGCCGCAATCTCCGCCTGCAGATCAAGCAGGTTTTCGATCAGGCCATCATGCCGATCCGCCCAGACCTGCATACCGGCTCCTGGGTCGAGCAACTGAATGGAAATGCGCACGCGGTTGCCAGCATGACGGATGCTGCCCCGCAGGACATAACGAACATCCAACAACCGCGCGACCTGGGCCGGATCATTGGACGAAAGCTCACCGACGCGCACCACTGCCAGTTCGCGAAAGCGCGACAGCTCCGTGACGATATCCTCGGTGACACCATCGCTGAAATAGCGCGCGTCGGCCGATGCATCGGATGCGAGCGGCAACACAGCGAGTGACGGGTTGTTGACCCCCAGCCAGCCGCTACTATTGGTTGCAACATCCGGCATCAGACGTGCTTTTCCACCCTTCCCATACATTGCGGACTGTAACAGGCGCGATGCCTCCACCCAAGAGCAAATGGCCCATTCGGGCCATGCGCACGATTGTTCTTCTTATCGCCCGATCGGGCGAAGCGGCGCGGCTCACCAGGTCGCTACATCGGCAGCATCGGAGGGGACAAAGATGCTGAACCAAACGCTGCTGGCAAACTTGCCAATCGACCTGCAGGTCACCGGAACGCTTTGCCAGATGTGCACCGCGATGATCGCAGCCGTCATCGGTATGATCACGTTCCGCTACACCAGGCGTCAGAATGCCTTGAGTCTGATCAACCACAACAATGCACTGGCCAACCTGGTGAACTCGACAATCCTGCAGTCGGAGCAGGCGCAGCAGACACTGGCAAAGCTGCACAACTTCGTCGTCGGTTGTCCGGACGATGCGATCCTGTTCATGTATCTGAACTACGTTCACAATACTTTTCGGATGTATCAAATAAATGCGGTCAGCGGCCAGGTATGGCGCGACACGCTGGCGAGCTGCGCCAGGATGATGTCCCGGCTGGGACGCGGCCAGTTGGAAGGCCTGTTGTCACGCGGATACGAGCGGGCATTCCAGGTGGCAGTGCTCGCCCGCTACGACGAGATGGCTCAGCAACAGGACCGGCAGCCGACGGAACGTCGTGCCAAGATAGCGCTGGTGCAGTGACATCACTTAGGGGCGCGCAGCAGCGGGGCGGGAATGCTCTCGATCATCACGTTGATGCACGCCGGCTTGCCGCTGGCCAGCGAGCGCTCGATCGCCCCCGGCATCTCATCGGCGCTCTGCACCAGTTCGCCGTGTCCGCCCAGCGCCGTCACCACAAGATCATACCGCGACGGCAGCAGGTCACAGCCGAACGTGCGATTGGGACCATAGTCGCGCACCTGAAGATTGTACTCTGCGTTCCAGCGCGCATCGGTGCCCACCACGGCAACGAACGGCAACCCGCAGCGCACCGCCGTTTCGAACTCTGCCATGTGGAAGCCGAACGTGCCATCGCCCAGCACCACGAACACCGGCGCGTCCGCTTCGGCCACGCGTGCCGCGCACGCCATCGGCAGCGACGAACCGATCGAACCGCCGACGCCGTTGATCATCCGCCGCGGCACCACTGGCAGAACGCTCTGGCCCCATTGCGCGAATTCGCCGCCATCGCAGATCAGCACAGACTCCTCTGCCACATGCGGCTTCAATGCGCGGAACACTTCGACGGGATGCAGTTTGCCCGGCGTCTTCGACCCCAGCGACGCCCACGCATCCGGCCGATCCGTCAGCAGCGACCGCACCTCGGGAAACCACGCATCCTTTCCAATAGCCTTGCCACGCCGGATCAACGCTTCACCAGCGGGATGGGTATCGGCAACGCAGCCGAACGCCACACGCTCGCCACGCTCATTGATCGCGCGGTCCAACAGCGCCGCTTCGGGATCGACGACGACCCAGCGGCACGCATCATCGACCGCCGGCGCCTCGCCGAATTTCAACGTGAAATCCAGAGCCTTGCCCAGCAGCACGATAAGATCGGCACGCCGCACCGCATCAGCGAACGCACCAAGCGTCGCATCATTGAAACCGCGCGGGCTCTCCACGATCGCCGCCGGAACCCGCAACGTCTCTTGCAAGCGCGCCAGCAGCACTCGCCCAGAGCGATTGGACAACGCGGGGCCGGCCAGCACGAACGGCCGCTGCGCCTGTTCGATTATGCGCAGCACCGCATCCGCCGCCGCGTCCCCCAGCCCCACTGGCGCCGCACGGAACGCCGCATCTTCCGGCCATGTCACAGCATCGGCGTCAACAGTCGCATCCAGCAGATCGGAGGGCAGGCTCAGATGCACCGGACCCGGCCGACCAGAACGCGCGATGCGGATCGCCTTTGCCACATCGGCGCCCAGCGTCGCGGTCGCTGTCGCAGTCCACGACGCCTTCGCCACCAGCGCCGCCATGTCCGCCTGCCGCAACTCTTGGAAACCGCCGCGGCCAAGTTGGTTCGTCTCGGTATGACCGGACAACAGCACCATCGGCAACTCCTGCCCCATCGCTGTCATCAGCGCCGCCGTCGCGTTCGCGTGCCCCGGCCCGCCGGTCACCATCGCAATGCCCGGCTCGCCGGTCAGCCGCCCCCAGGCATCCGCCATATGCACCGCCGCCGCCTCATGCCGCGTGTGCACCAGCCGGTGCCGCGTGTCGATGGCCGCGTCGAACAGCGACATGATGTGATTGCCCGACAGCGTGAATATCGTCTTGTATCCCGCGCGTTCCAGCGTGCGCATCACGATGTCCGCGCCACGAATGCCTGTGCTGACCATGTCCAATCCCATTCACCTGTAAGCGGTGCGCACCAGCATGGCAGCGCCGGCAATCAGCACGACCGAACCCAGAACGCGACGCAGAAGAGCCTGCGGCAATGCATGCGCGATCGGCGTGCCGATCGCAATGCCGAGCATCAGCGTGACGCCAACACCGAGGCCCAGCCACAGATCCAGCTCACCGGACGCGATGTTCGCAACGCTCGCCACGCCGGCGATCGGCAGCGCGATCACCTGCCCCAACCCGATCGCCGGCAGCACCGGAAAATCCAGCAACAAAAGTATCGGCAGCATGACGAATGCGCCGCCCGCGCCGGTGAGCGCCGACAGAAACCCGGTGCCAGCACCGATGCCCAGCACCGTGCCTTTTCCGAGCTGCCCTCTGCCGGCAGTCAGCTCACGCCGCGGCACCAGTGCGTATAGACCACCCGCCAGCAACAAGACGCCGATCGCCACTTGCAGGAACACCGCAGGCGCCAGCCGGGCCGCGTGCGCTCCAAGATATGCCGTCGGCAGCGCGGCCAAACATAGCAGCCGCGCCTCCCGCCACGGGATAGAACCGCGCCGCCCATATAGCGTCACCGCCACCACACAGCTCGGCAGATAGCTCAACAGCGCCGCGGCAATCGCGCGCTTCACGTCGATACCAAGTGTCAGCGTCAGGAACGGAACCAGCAGCACCCCGCCAATACCGACGGCACCGATTGCGATACCCAACCCCACGCCGGTTGCCGCAATGGCAGCGATGAGCGGCCAGTCGGCCGGGTTGCCGATCACCGCAATCCGACCACCTCCGCCACCGCCTCGACTTGCTCGGTAAAGCGCGATACCGGATTGAGCAGCAGGTGGTTGGCGCCCATCGCCACCACTTCCTCCAGCCGTGCCCGCACCTGCTCCGGCGTGCCATGGATTCCCGACGCATCGGTGCCAGCTGGGTTGTGGTACACCTCGGTGAACCAACGGTGCAGCTCGCGCCGCGCCACCTCCGGCTTCTCGTCCACCGCCATGAAGATCCGCTTCGAGATCGGGTAGTTGCCTGGATCGCGCCCCGCCATCTCCAGTGCCGCGCGCAGCAGCGGCACAGAACGCTGGAATTCCGCGATACTGGACCCACCCGAGCCCATCCATCCATCCGCGAGCGTCGCCGTCCGCCGGATCGCATCCGGATGTCCCACACCCATCCACAGCGGCATCGGCTTCTGCAATGGCTTCAGCGGCATCGTCGCGCCATCCAGCTCGTAGAACCGGCCGCGGTAGTCAACGCGCGTCTCGTTCCACAGCGCACGGATGATCTCCACTTCCTCGCGGAATTGCCGCACGCGTCCGTCCAGTGGAACTGAGAACTGTTCGTAGTGCTCGTGCCCCAACCCGACGCCGAGGATCGCGCGCCCGCCGCTCAACCGATCCAGCGTCGCCCACTGGTGCGCCACCGTCATCGGACTGTGGATAGCCAGCACGATCACCGACGCACCAAGCCGGATGCGCTGCGTCACCGCCGCGGCATAGGTCAGCACGCCCACCGGATCGAAGCTGGTGACATGATCCAGCGTGTTCTCGGTGACCCACAGGTCGTGAAACCCCAGCGCCTCGGCGCGCTGCGCCACGGTGCGGACGGCCGATACATCGATCGGGTCGGGCGAGCGATGCGGCAGCGACATGCCGAATGCAATACGATCCTTCAAAGCCATAGTGCTTTCCCCTGGCATCCCCAGGGGTCAGCTTACGGCGATAGTCTTGACTCCGCACCCTGCGCCGGCTCGCGCCTTATCAGTCCCGCGATATAACCATCGAGCCGCGACATGAAGATGTCGATCGAATAGCCCAACAGGAACGCCACGGCGAGCGGCGACAGTGCTAAGTCCTTCGGCAACAGCGTGCCGAAGGAGCTGATCGCAATGCCCGCGATCGCCGCCATCAGAAACCGGCTGCTGCGATCCAGCGGGGCGTCTCGTTGTGCCGCCGGGGGCGCCTGCTGGCACGACAAGCGGAACGCCCACAGAAACGCGCCAAGCAGTGCGTAAAGCACCGGCATGACATACGCTGAAATCGCCAGCAGGCAGCCCTTGTACAGTCCTGCCTCGTCCTGCGCGTAATCCCTGATCGCCTGATACAGTTCGATCTGGTACATGCCCTGATTGACCACGCTCACCGTATCGGTGTGCGGATCGACCCCCACGTGATCGAATGTCACCGGCTGGCCATCGGTCGGCTTGAGGTATTTGGCAACCTCGCTGAACGGCACACCGGCCGCGAACATGCGCCACGGGCTCAGCCGATGCAGTGTCTTGATAATCGTCGCGTTGTTCCTGGAGAATTCCACGATGCTGGAGAACAGGCCCGGTGGTAATGACGTATCGGCGGAGTTCTGCGTTGCGCGATGATGCTCATAGTAGTCGAGGTTGACCCAGAGCTTCAACGCCGCGTCGTTCTGCTGGGTGATGAGTTCGCTGACCGACTGTGATGCATTGCCGATCATGAATACGGAAATAGAGGCCAGCATCAGCGCAACGGCATAGAAACCGACCACCCACTCCAGCAACCACATCGAACGGATCGCTGGCACAGTCCGAACCGCGCTCAAGGCAACCATGGCCATTCTCCCGGCTGCGTCGCCCGCATAGTCCAGACATCTGGCTCTCGGTCAGTGACCTGTCTCACAGGCGCTTCTGCTGTTCCGAGCCACCGCCGCCCGCCGGCGCTGGGGCTATGCCCGTTGCAGCAGATGGGAACTGGCTGTACGCCTGTCGCGAGAAGGCACGATCATCGCCGGCCACGCAGTCGTGAAAGCTCGAGTTACGCTCGGCGAAACGCCGCCGCATTACTGACAGATTAGCCGTTTTGCTCGCGCTACCGGCAGGCGCAGGAGGGATGATGCAATCCATCGCGGTGATGTTGGCAGCAACGCTGGCCTGTCTGTCGGCGTCAGCTCACGCGCGATCCGTACCCGCGGCTGCGCCCATCCACGCGGTGGTGTTGCCTGCTGGTTCTTGCATTTCATCGCCCTTTGGACCACGCATCTTGCCAACCCACCCCCAGGCTGGAACTTACCACAATGGCGTCGACTTACCGGCGCCTGAAGGAACGCCGGTACGGGCTGTGGCTTCGGGGAAACTGCTCCGAATAGAGAAGGACGGGCCTGGAGGACTTGAAGTGCTGATCCAGCACGAAGGGTATGTCAGCGTATACAGCCACCTCGCGTCGACTGGACCACAGCTTGGAAAAAGCATGATTGCTGCAGGCGACGAAATCGGCTTGGTCGGTCATACCGGCGTCAGTTTTGGCCCCCATCTTTTCTTTGCCTTGCTGGAGAATGGCCGGGCGGTCGACCCGCGGCCATTTCTGGGCGTTCCATTGTGCAGTGGAACAATACAGCGTCAACCAACTCCTACCCAGATTTTGGCGGCCGGCGGTAAGCTCCCGCCAACCCGCCAATACTATCTGTTGAGCGATTTCCCTGCCGCTCAGCACAACCAGGCCACGAGCGCCTCGACCAAGCCCTGCACGGCGGCCGATACTACGCCGTCAACAAGCAATCCCGCTGCCAACCGGACTTCGTGCACGTTGTTCAATTGGTAGCTGTCTTCCGAATGGGGCGCGCTGAGTGTCACCCCTGATCGACGACGCACGGCTTTCCAAACTGCCAAGCGTCAGGAGGTAGCTGATGTTCGACCCCCAGCGTTTCATCACTGAATGCGACGCGGCGATTCTTGCGGGTCAAGGTTCTGCGGCAATCCGCGGTCTCCTCGCGGCTGCGATCGCCGATCCGGCTGCCATTGTCGCAGCACTCGGAGAGCCGGCCCGAGCCGGGGTTGAAGTCCTGCACCGGTCGCCGCGCTTAACGGTGCTCAATCTGGTATGGCCGCCCTGCTTCACCCAGACGGCTCACGACCATCAGATGTGGGCCGAAATCGGCGTATACGGCGGCAGGGAAGACAACATCTTCTGGCGCCGGTGCCCGCCCGATGCGCGCTGGCCAATCGAGCCTGTCGGCGCGGCCTCCCTGCTAAGGGGGGATCTTCATTCCATGCGAGACGACATCATCCATTCCATAACCAATCCGCTCGATAAGCTGACCGCGGCATTACACGTCTATGGTGGCGATATCTTTGCGGCGGCCAGACACGAATGGGATGGCGAGACACTATTGGAGGGGCCATTCCACAACAAGCGTGGCGAGCAAGCGTGCGAAGCGTACAATAATAGCTTCGGTGCCCAACCGCAGGCGCGACACACGGGCTGATACGACGATGGGAATCCCGGCGCGTCCGCAACACGATCAGGCGTACGCGGAGCCGAGAGCAGCGTTCACAGAAGTGGCGTGTCAGACTCCAACCCGAATAGCACGCGTCCCGTCGAGTACATGACCCGCGGGTGCACCCCGATGTGCTGCGTCATGATATGTATATCGCGAAACGCCCGCTCCAGCGGACAACTCACGTAAATGGAGGTCGCACCGCCGGCGGCGTACATCAGATCAACGGCCTGAACAGCGCTACTGACGGCATGTGACGCGGCCAACCGCACGAGCGCCCGTGCCTCCATCGTCACTTCGCCGGTTGTCAGAAGCCTCGTCCAAAGCTGTTCAATACTGTCGAACAAAAAGAGCCGGGCCGAGCGCACCAGCGCCTCCGCCTGCGACACCCGGGCCTGTGCGTCTGGTGTATCGCGCAGCATCTGGGTCGTGCGTACCGGGATCTTGGCGCCGGCAATTTCCTTGAGTGTCTCGATGGCAGTGCTGGCGATGCCAAGCGCCATCGCGCCGAGGCCAGGAATAACTCGGCAAAACGCGGGTAGACGGTAACGCCGCTCGGACAAGACGAAGTCATCGAAGAACCCTGAGGCAAATGCGTTCGGCACAAACACATCGTGCACCGCCACATCATGACTTCCGGTGCCGCGTAGTCCGCCGACGGTCCAGGTGTCGATGATCTCGCACTGACAGGCTGGCAGCAGCATGAAGCGGATCTCCGGACCGCCCGATGGCGCAGTGAGGGCCTTGCCGCCGTCATGCACGATAGCCCACAGGACCATCCAGGTCGCGAGTTCGCAACCGCTGACAAGTGGCCAGCGGCCGGTCAAACGGAATCCATCGTCTACAACATGCGCCTTGCCCGATGGGCGCGTACTGTTCGCTGTGATGACGTCGGGATCGCCATGCATGGCGTGCGCCGCCTCAGGTGAAAGCTGGGCCGCAGTCCAGTGCGTATTGCCGTTCCACACGCACCAAGCCACCGAAGCATCAGCCTTCGCCAATTCCTCGAGAATTGCGATGCCGTCCATTGGCGACAGATCGAGGCCGCCATAGGCCGCCGGGAGGAAAATGCGGAAGAAACCGTCGCGCGCGAGATCGCAGGCAAGATCCTCCGGTATCCGCCGTCCTTGCTCGATCCGATCACGGTCCGCGACGATACGTTCGCGATAGTTCCGCGCCATCCCAAGCAGACCGTGTCCAGTCTCAGGCATGTCGGCCGCCTTCAGTTCGTGGAGTACGCGTCAGTGTCTCCCAGGAGCGCCCGAATGTCAGCCCGGTATCGCGTGATTGCGGAGTGCGATCAGCTCCGCTGTGACTGCCTGCCGGAACGGCGCGACCCGAGCTGTTGCAAATAGGCCATATGGTGCGTGGAGACTAATGCGCCGCTACCGCTCCTTTGGGCATGCGCGGCAGCAGCAACGCCAGTGGCCAGATGCAAAGTCCCAGCATCCCCAGCGCCCAGAATATGTCGAGATAACTCATGATGCCCGCCTGGGCCTGAACCATGGCATCCACCGGCGCCAGCGGCGTATTCCACGAATAGCCATTATACGCGGTGATATGCTCGGCCAGCCGCGCGTGATGGAACTGCTCACGCTGCTGCAGCATCGTGGTGGTGAAAGATACCCCCACACTGCCACCGAGGTTACGCATCAGATTGATCAGCGCGGATGCCTCGTTCGTGCGGTTGGGTGGCACACCGACATAGGAAACCGCACTCAACGGGATGAACACGAACGGCAGCCAAACCGACTGCATCACCCGCACCATCGCAATGTTCCAGAAGCCGATATCGAGATTCAGAAAAGCACTCGACCATAGCGCCCAGCCGGTGCCGGCGAGGGCGATCGTGATCAGCCATTTCGGCTGAACGAACCGCCCGGTGATCACCCCGGCAATCGGCATCAGCACAATGGTGACCAGGCCGCCCATCGCCAGCGTCAAGCCCGACAATGTCGCATCATAGTTCAACAGCGTTTGTGACAGCTGCGGCAACAACTGCGTCATGCTGATCAGCATGAAGCCGAACAGGAACATCACCACGCATGATATGGAGAATGCGCTGGAACGCAGCAGCCGCATATTCACCGCCGGCTGTTCCTGGAACAGCTCCCAGACCACCAGTACCAGCAGACTGAAGCAGGCCACCAACCCCATGCCGGTAATGAAACCGGACGAGAACCCATCGTCGCGCTCGTAGCGGTCCAACATGATCTGCAGTGCGCCGAAACCGAGCGCCACGAGTTCGAACCCGATGTAATCAACCTTCAGCCCGCCAGCCAACAACCGCTTGCGGTCCTCGATCAACGCTTTGGGTTCAACGATGAACAATTGCACCATCGTCAGCGACAGCAACCCCACCGGCAGGTTGATCAGGAAACACCAGTGCCAGGAATAGGCATCGGTCAGCCACCCGCCCAGCGTCGGCCCGATCGCAGGAGCGGTCACCACTGTCAGACCATACAGCGCGAACGCCTGCCCGCGTTTCTCCGCCGGAAACGAGTTGGCAAACATCGATTGTTCCGTCGGCGCCAATCCGCCGCCGCCGATACCCTGCAGCACCCGCGCCACCAGCATCATCGTCAGCGTCGTGGACAGCGCGCACAACAACGAACTTAGAGTGAACAGCGCGACGCAGCCCATGTAGAACCGCTTGCGGCCAATCACATTGGCCAGCCAGCCGCTCACGGGCAGCACGATCGCGTTCGACACGAGGTAGCTGCTGATGATCCAGGTGCTCTCGTCCAGACTCGCCCCCAGCGTGCCCGCGATGTGCCGCAGCGCGACATTCACGATGGTGACGTCCAGCACTTCCATGAATGTGGCGATCGAAACGATCACCGCGATCAGCCACGGGCTTCGATCACCCGCAGCAGAACGCGGCAGGCTCGGATCGGCCATCAGCGAACCCGCACCGTCGGTTCCACGGAAAAGCCCGGTGCCACGCGATGGTTCTTCAACTCGTCATTGTCGAATACGATCTTCACCGGCACGCGCTGCACGATCTTCACGTAGTTGCCCGTGGCGTTCTCCGCCGGCAGCACGCTGAACTCAGAACCGGAGCCCGGCTGAACACTGTCCACGCGGCCATGCAGCGTCACCGACGGAATCGCGTCGACGGCAATGTCCACCGGTTGGCCCGGACGCATCGAGGCAAGTTGCGTCTCCTTGAAGTTCGCCGTCACCCACATCTCGTCCTGCACGATGGCGAACATCGCTTGGCCCGGATTGACATAATTGCCGACATCGACCGTACGGTGGCCGATACGCCCGCTCACCGGCGCTGTGATCGTGCAGTACGAAAGCTGCAGCTGCGCCGCCGCCACATTGGCATCCGACTGTTGGATTTGCGTCTCAGCAGCGCGCACTTGCGCCTTGGATGCCGCAACCTGCGCGTTGGCTCCCTCCACCGCCTGCCGCGCCGCATCCAGCTTCGCCTGCCCGGCGCGATAGGTTGCCGTCGCGTTGTCCACCTGCTGGCGCGATACCGCATGCGGATCGATCGAGGTGAAGCGGTCGTAGTCCTGTTTTGCCTGCACCAGATCCGCCTCGGCGACCTGGGCATTCGCGCGGCTCTGATCGAGATTGGCTTGCTGCAATGCAATCTGTGCCTGCGCCTGAGCCAGCGTGGCTTCCGAATTGGCGTGCTGCGCTTGCGCCTGCGCCAGCTTCACCTGGTAGTCGCGCGGATCAATCAGCAGCAGCGTTTGCCCCGCAGTGACATGTTCGTTATCGGCGAACTGCAGCGCCAGCACGCGGCCGGCGACCTGCGGCGCCATCTGTGTCACGTTGCCGTCAATGAACGCATCGTCGGTGCTTTCGTAATGCCGCGCGCTGAGCCAATACAGCGTGACGCAGACCGCTACCGCGATCACCGCTACAGCCGCCAAACCGATGTACAGCGGACGCCGCCCGCGCGGACGTCGGTGCTCGGATTGCTCTGCTCGGCTCTGCCACGTTCCCTGATCGCGGCCAGACACAGGATAAAGGTCGTCCATCGGATCTCCACGGCGAGATGCCCAGTGGTTCCCTCCCTGTTGGGACAATAAGTGCCGAACGCGCCCGCGGTTCACCCACACCACTGATCACGGACAGCGGAGCGGAACCGCGACGCTCGATTGACCAGCCGCGCCCGCGTGGCATGGTGCGCGCCCGACCCACCGTGCGGAGCCGAACCATGCCCGTCCCCTCGCCTGACACCGTCGCCGCGGTGCTTAACCATGCCGATGCATCGCTCGACGCCTCACGCGGGCGCCTGTTCGACCTGCTCCGTATCCCCTCGATCAGCGCACAGCCCGATCATCGGCAGGATTGCGCGCGCGCCGCGGAATGGCTGCGCGATCAGTTGTCCGGGCTCGGCTTCCAGGCCGCGGTCCGCCCAACCGCCGGTCATCCCGTCGTCGTCGCACATCACGCCGCGCCCGCCGGCTACAAAGGCCCGCACGTGCTGTTCTATGGCCACTACGATGTGCAGCCGGTCGATCCGCTTGATCTCTGGCACAGCCCGCCGTTCGAACCGCAGTTGATCGATGGCCCACTCGGTAAACGCATGGTCGCCCGCGGCGCCGTCGACGACAAAGGCCAGACCATGATGTTCATCGAGGCAATGCGTGCCTGGAAGGAGCAAACCGGCGCGATCCCCGCCCATATCACCGCGCTGATCGAGGGCGAGGAAGAAGTCGGCAGCCCAAGCCTGGAACCATTTCTTGTCGAGAACAAAAAGGAGCTCGCATCGGATCTGGCGCTGATCAGCGACACCGGCATGTGGGATATCGACACGCCCGCGATCAGCACCATGCTGCGCGGCATGACCTATGCGCAGGTCACGCTGAAGGCCGCCAACCGAGACCTCCATTCTGGCCTCTTCGGCGGTTCCGCGCTCAACCCGATCAACGCACTGTCGAAGATCCTCGGCGAGCTGCACGACGAAAACGGCCGCATCCAGCTTCCTGGCTTCTATGACCGGGTGAAACCCATCTCCAACGCGCAGCGTGCGCAATGGGATGCGTTGCACTTCGACGAGCATGCGTTCCTCGGCAAGATCGGTCTCAGTGAGCCCATCGGCGAGCGTGGCTATTCGCCGCTTGAACGTCTATGGGCGCGCCCCACGGCCGACATCAACGGCATCTGGGGCGGCTATACCGGAGCCGGCAGCAAGACAGTGATTCCCGCCGAGGCCTCGGCCAAGGTGTCGTTTCGCCTGGTCCCCAACCAGGACCCCGACGAAGTGTTCGAGCAGTTCAAGCGCTTCATCAACGAGCGGCTGCCGGCAGGTGCGACGGCCGAGTTCGAAGGTCACACGCGCACCCCAGGGATCGAGGTCAACACTGAAAGTCCCTGGGTGCACGCGGCCCAGTCGATCCTCGCCGACGAATACGGCAAGCCGGCGATTTTGATGGGCTGCGGCGGTTCGATCCCGGTGGTCACCTCGCTGCGCAACGTGCTTGGCCTGGACAGCCTGCTGATGGGTTTCGGCCTGGACGACGATCAGGTGCACAGCCCGAACGAAAAGTTCGAGCAGCGCTGCTTTCACCACGGCATACGTTCGCATATACGGCTACTGGCCAAGTTCGCTGGAGGCTGACACAATCGGTGCCATGGTCACGTCCATGGCCGGGCCAGTCCCGGCCATCCGCGTCTTTCGCCAGTCAGTCGAACAATGTCGCCAGCCGCTGCTTGATCTGATCCGAAATGTAGAGCGCCAGCGCCTGGATCGTGTGCGTCGGGTTCACCCCGGCAGAGGTCACGAAGATTGAGCCGTCTACGATGAACAGGTTTCGCACGTCATGGCAGCGTCCCCAGGGGTTTACCACCGACGTTTTCGGGTCACTTCCCATGCGGGCGGTGCCCATCAGGTGCCAGCCGCCATAGGACAACGGGGCTTCGAATTCCACGTCATAGGCGCCGGCCGCCTTGAGGATGTCGGTCGCCCGCGCAACGGCGAACTCCATCATGCGGTGGCTGTTCTCGCTGAGTGTGTAGTCGATGCGCGGAGCCGGAATGCCATTGCTGTCCTTCAGCACCGGATCGAGCGTGACCCGATTGTGCGCTTCCGGCAGGTCCTCGAGAATTGCCCCTAACCCGGTCGAGCGGCGGTGCAGCCGGCGATACGCGGCATGGTGACCTTTGCCCCAGGGGATGCGTCCCGACTCAATGCCGTCGATCGCGGTGGCAACCGTGCCATCCCCGCGGCTGAACTCATAGCAGAAGCCGCGCACGAAGCCGCGTGACAGATCGGTCTCGTAGAACTCGTGGCTCCAATAGCTGTTCGTAGGACCTCGATCACCGTCCAGTTCCTCGTCGAACCAGCCGGTGATCGACACATACGGGTGGAACATCAGGTTGCGTCCAACCTGATCGCTGGAATTGGCCAGGCCGCGTGGAAACCGGGCCGACACCGAGTTCAGCAGCAGGCGAGATGTGCCGATACCATTGCTGGCCAGGATGACCATGTGAGCGGGCTGGAACTGCTCTTGCCCATTGGCGTCGTAGTAGACGGCACCATTGGCCATGCCATCAGGCCCCAGCGTGATCTCCCGCACCCGCGCGCGGGTTTGCAGCTTCACGCCGGCGCGGATCGCCGCAGGCCAATAGGTGATGTCCGTGCTGCCCTTGGCGCCTTGGGCGCAGCCGAGTGTGCATTGGCCGAGATTGATGCACGGTGCGCGGCCCTGGTACTCCACCGAAGTGATGGCGGCATCCGAAGCCCACCAGTGCCAGCCGAGCTTGTTGAAGCCCTTCCCCACAACAGTGACCGATCGGCCAAAGGGCAGAGGCGGCATGACCTGCGGCTTGGGCGGGTAGGCGGGATCGCCCGCAAGGCCGGAAATGCCCATCATGCGGTCGTTCAGGTCGTAGTAAGGCGCCAGCGTCGGGTAATCGATTGGCCAGTCATCGGCGACACCGTCGAGAGTGCGCACGCGAAAATCCGACGGATGGAAACGCGGAGCGTGGGCGCCCCAGAGCACGGTGCCGCCACCGACGCCGTTGAAGTTCGCCACTTTGATCACCGAGTTGTCCTCGTTGATCGGGTAGTCGGTTGCTCGGCCGCGGGCGTTGGGACTCATCGCGAAGCTGCCGCCGTTCCTGGTCTCGAAGTCGCGGCGCGTTGAGGGATATTCCGACGGGTTCATCCAATCGCCCTGTTCCAGGCACAGGATGCGCATCTTCGTATCCGCAAGATTCCAGGCCACGGCGGCACCGGACGCACCGGCCCCAATGATCAGCACATCGACTTCTTCCGCCATCGCTCGCTCCCGATCATGCGTGGGGCCAGCTTAGAGGCTGGAAGCCACCCTTCAAGCGCAGCTCAGTGACGGGCCCTCATCCTGCGCTCAGGGCAATGCATGAGAACGCGACCTTGGCTTCGGTCGGGACGCCAAACCGAGCAGTGTGTCGAGCTGGCAGCCCGCCCGGAAAATGCTTCACGTATTCGGTGTTGCAGGCGTCGTAATCGGCTGGGTCAGTAATCAGCATCGTGATCTGTACCACACGATCAAGCCCGCTGCCGGCCTTCCTGAGCACTTCAGCGATATAGTCAAGGGAGTTTCGAACCTGTTCAGCAGCGGTGTCGCCGCGATAGACCCCTCGCGTGGGGTCATGCGGCGCCGAGGATCCCGAGACAAACACAAGACCGGCGGCTTTGGTGGCGCGACTGAAGGGGCGGCGAGAGCCTGGTTCCGGCGAGTTGATGAACTCGATCATAGAGGCAGTTCCTTGGAGGCAATCTTTGAACGATAGCGGAATGCGGGTTGGGCGGTCACGCCAGCGGCTGCTTCCTGCGCTTTGTTGAGAACCAGCTTGGATGAAAGTAAACCGACGCGGCCGCAATCACCCGAGCGCTGCAAGCGTGTCGGGCTCTGCTCGTGGGCCAATGATTGTTGCGTCGCGCAGCTTGTCAGCACAGCGCACGCCCGGCAGGATAAGTTGGTACCTCCGTTCCTGACTGCCGCATTCTTATGCCGGAACGAGATTACACTGACCGGCACCATGCGTCGCACCCTACTTCAACCCCACAAGGCCTCAGTTTGCTCAACATCATCACCACGTCCGGCCAAAAACCCGTATGGAGGAAATCGATGCTTCGGATCAGAAACTCTCTGTTGTTGCTTGCAATGTGCGTGTCGGCCTGCGCAACCCAGGTGCAGAACAAAGAAGACATGCTTGCCGCTGCCGGTTTCACATTGGTGCCTGCCAACACGCCACAGCGACAGACCGCGCTGTCGACTCTGCCGCCGCATAAATTCGTCCAACAGGTCCGCAACAATACCGTGGTCTTCACCTATGCCGACCCGACGATCTGTGACTGCCTGTACGTTGGCAATCAGGCTGCGTACGACCGCTACAAGCAAAATGTATTCATGCAGAATATCGCCAACGAGCAGCAGATGACCGCCCAGATGAACCAGATGAATCAGATGGAGTGGGGTCCCTGGGGTCCAGGTTGGTGGTGACTAGCGCCGGGCCAATCAACCCAGCACTAACTCTCCAGTTCGCTGTCCCAGTACAGGAAGTCGCGCCAGCTCTCGTGCAGATAGTTCGGTGGGAACGCACGCCCGTTGTCCTGCAGCTCCCACGTCGTCGGCTGGCGTGGATGGCTGCGGGGGAACATCGCGCATTCCCGTGGCAGCCGCGAGCCTTTGCGCAAATTGCAGCAGCCGCACGCGGTCACGACGTTCTCCCACGTCGTGCGCCCGCCGCGGCTACGCGGCACCACGTGATCGAACGTCAGGTCGTGCGTCGGGTAACGGTCGCTGCAGTACCTGGCAGACGAATGCGTCGCGCAGGAAAACATTGAACCGGGTAAACGCCGGCCGCCGCGCGCTCGGTATGTAGTCCTTCAGTGCGATCACACTGGGCAGCCGCATCGTCAACGACGGCGAGCGCACCTCGGTCTCGTATTCGGACAGCACCGAGACCCGGTCCAGGAACACTGCCTTCACCGCGTCCTGCCAGGACCATAGCGACAGCGGAAAATATGACAGCGGCCGGAAGTCCGCGTTCAGCACCAAAGCCGGGTAGAATTGGCCTCCGTCAGGCACGCGCCGCTCCTCTCCGTCGGGAGCGCATCTGGGGCCACATCCGTCACCGACCCGCCAGATATTGTGCGCCGCCGAGAACCGATTCGTTTATCGCAGAGCCCGTAGCGAGCCGCAAGCCAAGTCCCATCGGATTCACGGCTCGGTCACACAGCGGCTTGCCACCATCGCCGGAACCTCAGTCGCCGGCGCCAGAAAACGCCCGCTGCAAGCTCAGCGCACCCATGGACAGTCCGGTCTCGTCGATGCCATGCCCAAGGCGCGGCACATAAGCCGTCTCTACCGGCACGCCCGCGGCGCGCAACGCTGCTTCCGCATCGCGCGAGCGTTGCGCCGGCACCACATCGTCGGCCTCGCCGTGCACCAGCAGCACCGGCGCATGGTTCGCCAACTCGCGCGCCAAAGTTTCAGGTGCAATCAACGCACCGGAAAATGCCAGGATCGCGCGCGGGGCCACCGCGCGGCGCAGACCGGTATACAAAATCGTCATCGCGCCCTGGCTAAATCCCATCAGTGCGTAGGCGCCTGCCGGCAGCCCAAGCCGCGACAGTTCAGCATCCAGAAATCCATTCAGATGCGCCGCGGCCCGCCGCGCTCCTGCCTCCATGATCTGCGGCGAGCGATCCGCAACGCTCCACCATTGCCTGCCCATTCCAGACTCGTGCGCGAACGGCGCATCGACCGAGACAAACAGCGCATCCGGCAGTGCGTGCGACCAGGACGGCGCCAGATCAATCAGGTCGTGGCCGTCGGCCCCCAGGCCGTGGCACAGCACGACAAGCTGCTTTGGCACGCCCTTCGACGCCGGCCCCCAACGCGGTCCGTCCAGTTCCGGCATCGCCCTCTCTCCCTCGTCCAACAAACCAACTATCTTGTGCCGCAATCCTATGTCTGTCGTCACCCGTTTCGCACCGAGCCCCACCGGCCATCTGCATCTCGGCCACGCCTTCAGCGCGCTGTTCGCGTGGCAACGCGCGCGTGAGGCAGGCGGACGCTTCCTGCTGCGCCTCGAGGACATCGATCCGGCACGCTGCCGCCCAGAATTCGCCGCCGCGATCGTCGAGGACCTGCAATGGCTCGGTATCGATTGGGATGGCGGCGTGCGCGTGCAGTCGCGTCACCTGCCGGAATACCGCGCGGTGCTGGATCAACTCGCTGGCCGCAACTTGATCTATCCGTGCTTCTGCACCCGCGCCGACATCCAGCGTGAGGTCGCACAATCCGCTGGCGCGCCGCACACTCCCGATGGCGCGCCACTATATCCCGGCACCTGCCGCGCTCTATCCGCCGCTGAACGCGCCGCCCGCATCGCCGCCGGTGAACGCTACGCTCTGCGCCTCGATATGCGTTGCGCGCCGCAAGGACTTACCTTCGAGGAAGACGGCGAAGGCACCAACGCGTGCCACCCTGAACAGTTCGGCGATGTCGTGCTGGCCCGCAAGGATGCGCCGGCGAGCTATCATCTCTGCGTCTCGCACGACGACGCGTTGCAAGGGGTCACACTGGTCACCAGGGGCGTTGACCTCAAGCCGGCAACACATCTGCATCGGTTGCTGCAATCGCTGATGGGCTGGCCAGCGCCACGTTACGCGCATCATTCGTTGTTGACCGACGATTCCGGCAGGCGCTTCGCCAAGCGCGATCGTGCCGTCTCTTTGCGCGACCTGCGCGCCGCCGGACATTCTGCAGACGAGGTCCGCGCAATGGCTCTCAGAACAAGCCGCTAAGCCAGCCGCCTGAGGATTGTTTGGTGAGCGGACGGTAGCCAGGCGGCGGTGACCAGTTCATCACCTCGTTCACGAAATCCGCCCCCGGATAGACCATGCCCGAATTCTGATCGATCGACCGGCGGACGCCAGGATCGGCCGACGGACCAGCCGCATCGAGCAGCGCTTCCTGCCCCTGGCTCAGCGGTGCCTGATCGGCTGGCGCACCATTCGGGCCAGTCTGGTTTGCCGTTACCAGCGGGCTCGGCCGTTGCGGACGGCTGGCCATTCCGGGCGGCACTGACAACGGCATCAGCGGAGCCGCCGCGGTGTCCGGCGTCGAATTGCGGCTCACGCCGAAATTTCGCGTCATGCTGTCATCGTTGTTGCATGCACCAACCAGCAGGATCAGCAGGACAGTACCGTATCGCATCACGTAGTCATCTTCCTGACAGCAGGGTCAAGCAGTTTAGCCAATCCTCCGATGCAACACCAAGTTCCGAAATTTGTCATATGCCGGTTGACTTGTTGGGCGGCAGCACCGCACAGTTCGACGGGGCATCACTGATCTACCGCCGCACCGTGGCGGTCCGAGCTTGTGAACAAGCAGGAGGGGGAATTTGCGCGTGTTTCTCAAGATTGCCGGCCGTGGCCTGGCAGCCGTTTGTGCCGCCGCGGGGCTGATCGCCCTGACGAACATCGCCCAAGCTGCAACCGTCGGTCCTGTCACCGACGATTTGGGTGTCATCCGTATCCCCAAAGGAGCGCCAATCCAGATCGGCGGCTATTGGGTGATGTCCGGCGCCGACACCGCGCTTGGTCTCGACGAGCAACGTGGCGTGTTGATTGCCTTCAAGGACCTGGGCGGAAAGTTGCTTGGTCATCCGCTGAAGCTGAACACGGAAGATGATACGTGTAACGCTGAAGGCGGTCAGACGGCAGCGACCAAGCTCGCAGCCAACCAGCAGACGGTGATCGTGCTCGGACCCGGTTGTTCGTCGGCCGCTACGCCGGGCGCGCCAATTCTCTGGCAACAGGGTATCGTCGATATCTGCACCGCCTGCACCGCGCCGGCACTCACCGCCGCGAATCGCAAGCCTGAGTACGACGGCTTCGCCCGCACCGTGTTCAGTGACAGCGAGCAAGGCAAGGCCGATGCCACCTATGCGAAGAACGTCGTCAAGGCGCAGTCGGTGGTCACCATCCACGACGGCAGCCCTTACGCACAGCAGCTTCAGCAGGTGTTCGCCGACAACTTCAAGCAGATGGGAGGCAAGGTCCTCTCACAGGAAGCGGTCGCTCCGACAGACGTTGACATGCATCCGCTGCTGACGCGCATCGCCAGCGAGAAGCCGGACATGATCTATCTTCCGGTGTTCACCGCAGCGGCCGCGCAGATCCTGCGCCAGTCGAAGGACACTCCCGGCCTCGATAAGGCCGTGCTGATGGGCGGTGCCTCACTCCTCTCGGCAGACTTTATCGAGGCCGCCGGTCCCTCCGTTGTCGGCTTCCGTTTCGGCTACCCCGATCTCTCGCCCGACGCGATGGGCAAGGGTTATCCGAAGTTCGTCGAGGAGTACAAGAAGCAGTTCAACGAAGCGCCGATCTCCGGCTTCCACGCCAACGCCTATGACGCCGCAATGCTGGCCGCGAAGGCTATCGAGAAGGTCGCCAAGACCGACAAGGACGGGAACCTCTACATCGGCAAGAAAGCCCTCCGCGACGCGGTGTTCTCCATCAAGTTCGACGGCATCAGTGGCCCGATTGCCTGCGACGCTCACGGCGAGTGCTCGCAGTTCAAGCCGTCCGTGCTCGAGTTCACCTCCGCTGATCCGAAGACGTTCAGCGTCGGCAAGAATCCCAAGAAGATCTGGCCGTAAGTGTCAGCTTCAGTCACCTCCACACCCGGGCCATGGCGCACAGCCATGGCCCGTTTCAATGCCGTCGACCTCGTCCTCTGGGCACTTCGTATCGTCGTCGTGCTCGTCGTTGTCGTCGGCACGATCGCGACACTGATCACCAACCGCTACACCGCGGCCCAGTGGTTCGACTTCGTGATGTTCGGCCTGACCATCGGCAGCATCTACGCGCAGATCGCGCTGGGCTACACCATGGTCTATGGCGTGCTGCGGTTGATCAACTTCGCACACGGCGACTTCGTCATGACCGGCGCGTTCGCCGGCTATTTTATCGCCACCCCGCTCGACCGTTCCGGCTACCTCGACGCGCATCCGGTCCTTGGCATGGCGGCAATCCTCATTGTCGCGGTGCTCACTTCAACGTCGATCGCGGTGTTGACTGAACGAATTGCCTACCGGCCGTTCCGCCGCGTCGTCGGCCTTGCCCCGCTGATCTGCGCTATTGGCGTCTCGTTCTTCCTCGAACAGACCTTCCGCGGCATGTTCGGTTCGGCGGTGAAGTCCTACCCATCGCCGGCATGGCAGCGCGCATCGTTCGACATGTTCGGCTTTCACGTGCCGCGCGTCGATCTGCTGGTGATTGTGCTCGCCCTGTTTTTCATGGGCATGCTGTATCTCATCGTGCAGCGCACCAAGATGGGCACCGCGATGCGCGCAGTCGCCGAGGACGGTGAAGCCGCCGCTCTGATGGGCATCGACGTGAACAAAGTCGTCGTGTTCACGTTCATACTTGGTGGCTCGATGGCCGGTATCGCCGGCGTATTCTACGCCTTTGTCTACAAGCAGGTGTATTTCTTCATGGGCTTCACGCCCGGTATCAAAGCCTTCGGCGCCGCGGTGCTCGGCGGTATCGGCAACATCCCAGGCGCCATGCTCGGCGGCATCTTCCTCGGCATGGTCGAATCGGTCGGCCCCACACTGTTCCTCGACGGCATCGGAATACCCGCGCCCTACCAGTTGCGCGACCTGATCGCCTTCACCCTGCTGATCATGGTGCTCATCTTCCGTCCGCAAGGCTTGTTAGGCGAACGCATGGCAAAGAAACGCGCATGATCCGCCGCTCCTCCCTCATCGGTCTTGGATTCGGCGCCGGCGGCGTGCACCTCGCCATCGTCGGCGTCCTGCTGATGCTGCATCAGCGCTGGATCATCGTCGATACTGTCAGCCTTGGTCAGGCAGCACTGCTGCTGCTCGCCGGCGGCGCCGGCTGGATGACGCGCAACTGGCTCGCCGGCATCGTCGCCGGTGCCATGTCAGCCGTACCGCTCGCCGTGCTCACCGTGGCCATCGCCACGATACCGCTGCAGTCGATCTTCATCGCGCTGTCGTCCGACCTCTATAACATGCTGACCCTGGAGATGGATCTGCCGATCGGCATCGCCATCCTGGTCGCCAGCGGCGCGGTTGCCGGCTTGCTCGGAGCCGCCCTGCGCACCAGTCCGGCAGCAGTGCGCCGCGCCATCTTCCCGGCGGCCATCACTGTCATCATGGCCGGCGTGTTCCAGGAACTGATCCAGCTCATCCTGCAGCAATACGAAGGCCCGATCGGCGACGTCCGTGACTTCCTCTACACCTGGGACGGTCTCAGCCAACAGGGCGCCGTCACCATCTTCATTGTCGTAGGTCTGTTCAGCGAAATCCTCGGCTCCATTTTACGCCGCCGCGCCGCACGGCTCGAGGTGCGCGACCATCGCAAGGAGCGCCTGGTCTGGGCCGGTATTGCATTGCTTGCGCTGGTCCTGCTCCCCGCGATCGCTGGCTCCTATGTCGGCCAGGTGCTGATGCTCGTCGGCCTGTACATCCTCATGGGCATGGGTCTGAATCTCGAGGTCGGCCTTGCCGGTCTGCTCGACCTCGGCTTCGTCGCCTTCTTCGCCGTCGGCGCCTACACCACCGCCCTGCTTACCGCCGACTTGCCTGCAGCGCTGATGCACCTCAGCTACTGGGCCGCGATGCCGATTGCGGTGCTGCTGGCAATCTGCGTCGGCGTGTTGTTCGGCCTGCCGGTTCTTGGCGTGCGCGGTGACTATCTCGCCGTCGCCACCATGGGACTCGGCGAAATCGTCCGCGTCATCGTCATGTCAGATTTTGCCGCGCCGCTGCTCGGCGGTGCACAGGGCGTGCTGCAGATCCCCAAGCCTCGCATCGGCGATTATGTGCTCGGCAACCCTGTGTCGCTGTTCTACCTCACGCTCGTCTGTTCCGCGGTGGCCGCGTTCGTTGCCTGGAGGCTGGAGAATTCGCGTCTCGGGCGCGCCTGGGAGGCGCTGCGCGACGATGAAGACGTGGCGCAGGCTCTCGGCATCAACCTCGTGCGCTCGAAACTGCTGGCATACGGTCTGGGGGCCGCTTTTGCCGGTCTCGCCGGTTCGATCTTCGCCACCATGCTGAGTTCGGTCTATCCGTCCAGCTTCCAGTTGCTGATCTCCATCAACGTGCTGGCACTGATCATCGTGGGCGGCATGGGCAGTCTGCCCGGTGTGGTGCTCGGCTCCATCGCCCTCATCGGCCTGCCTGAGCTGCTGCGCGAATTCGGCGAATACCGCTACCTGTTCTACGGCGCCGTCTTGGTCGTGATGATGCGCTTCCGCCCCGAGGGCCTATGGCCATCCGACGTGCGCCAGCGCGAATTGCACTCGCAGGACGAGACACTCGAACTCGATGCCGGAGCCGATGCCGTGCCGGCCGAACAGCATTGGGTGGACGCCGGCGAATGAGCGAACCCATCCTGAATTGCAACCACGTCACCATGCGCTTCGGTGGCCTCGTCGCCATCTCCGATGTGAACATTACCGTCGCCGAGAACAGCATTCACAGCGTCATCGGCCCGAACGGCGCCGGCAAGACAACGCTGTTCAACTGCATAACCCAGAACCTGCGGCCAACGCTCGGCGAGGTCTGGTTCGGCGGCGCGCGTGTCGACGGGCTTACTCCGGACCGCGTCGCTGCTGCCGGCATCAGCCGCACCTACCAGAACATCCGCCTGTTCCGGAACATCACGGCGATTGAGAACCTGCTGGTCGGAATGCACCTGCACCTCAGCTCGACCTGGCTGGGCGCCATTCTGCGAACGCCGTTCACCAAGCGCGACGAACAACAGGCGCATGATGAGGCGATGCGCCTGCTGCAGTTCGTCGGCCTGCGCGGCCGCGGCGATATGCTGGCGCGCAACCTCGCGTACGGTGAGCAGCGTCGTCTGGAAATCGGCCGCGCTCTTGCTACCAAGCCCAGGTTGTTGCTGCTCGACGAACCCACCGCCGGCATGAATCCGACCGAGACCTCGGCGATGATGGATTTCATTCGCGACGTGCGCGATCGCTTCGGCATCACCATCCTGCTGATCGAACATCAGATGCGCGTGGTGATGTCGATGTCGGACCGCGTCACCGTGCTGGACCACGGCGTGAAGATTGCCGAGGACATTCCGTCACGCGTGCAGCAGGATCCCGCCGTGATCGAGGCCTATCTCGGCAAGGCCGCGCGGCCAGCGGCGGCGGAGTAAGTCGATGGCGCTGCTGGAAATCGATGACATCCATGTCTTCTACGACAAGATTCAGGCGCTGAAGGGCATCTCGCTTGCGGTAGAGGAAAAGCAGATTGTCACCCTCGTCGGCGGCAACGGTGCCGGCAAGTCCACCACGCTACGCGCCATCAGCGGTCTGCTGCATCCGCGTCAGGGCGACATCCGCTTCAACGGCCAGCAGATCGCCGGCCGCGGCGCGCACGAAATCGCTGCCATCGGCGTGGTGCAGGTGCCGGAAGGCCGCCGCATCTTCGGGCGCCTCACGGTCAGCGAAAACCTCGACATGGGTGCTTTCACCCGCAACGACCGCCGCGCCATCGCCGAGGACAAGGAGCAGATGCTCGAGCTGTTCCCGCGCCTGCGTGAACGCATCAAGCAGGTTGCCGGCACGCTGTCAGGTGGCGAGCAGCAAATGCTGGCGGCCGCCCGCGCGCTGATGGCGCGTCCGCGTGTCCTGTTGATGGACGAACCCAGCATGGGTCTCGCGCCGATGCTGGTCGAGCAGGTGTTCGAGACGATCAAGCGCATCAATGCCCAGGGGACCACGATCCTGCTGGTCGAGCAGAATGCCCCTATGGCGTTGGGCATCGCTGACCACGGCTATGTCCTTGAAAGCGGCCGGATCGTGTTGGACGGTCCGGGTCGCGATCTGCTCGACGACGAACGTGTCATCCGCGCCTACCTCGGGTAGCGCGCTATTCAGGCGCGCGGCTTTTCAGCTCCCATCACTGCAATCGGAAACGCATACTCGATCCGATCGCCCTCCCGCCGCACCGGAATCCCCAGCCGATTGTCCTCTGCCGATGCGCGGTACATCTCGATGATCTTCACATCGTCGCCCGGATTGGGAAACGACCGCCCCAACAAATTCCGGATCTCATCGCGCAACTCGTAGTACGCCAGCTGCGGCACCGGCAGCCCCGCCTTGCCGAAATTCGCCTGGTGCTCGCTCAATGTCAGGCACCGCACATGCGATGGATCGCGCAGCTTTTCCGCGCGGTTCCACTCCGCCGCCTTCGCCGCATCCTCCGACGCATACATGTCCACCACCACCACGCGGCCTCCTGGTGCGCACACCCGCACCATCTCGCGCAGCACGCCCAGCGGATCGAGGAAATGGTGCATCGAGAACCGCGTCACCACGATCTCGAAGGATCCTTCCGCATAGGGCAACGCCGTTACATCGCCGCGGTCCCATGTCACATTGCCGACGCCCTGCTCCGCGGCCAAGCGCCCTGCCCGCTCCAGCATCGCCGGTGTCATGTCGATGCCGGTGGCATGCGCGACACGCGGCGCATAGGCGCACACCACGAGCCCGCCGCCACAGGCGACGTCCAGCACCCTGTCGCCAGGCTTCGGCGCCCCTGCCTCCACGATCATCCGCAGCGCATTTGTATCAGTGATCGGGCTCGCCGTGCTGAACGGTGTCGCCTGCCGGGTGAACTGGTCCAGGATCAGGTCCTGGTGCGTCGTCTGGCTCATGTTTGCTTCATCCCAACCGATAGATCCGTTGCGCGGTGTCATGGAACAACGCGCGCTTTTCATCCGCCGACGCGCCCGCCGCCATACGCTTGAACGCGTTCCACAGCGCCGCCCAGCCGATACCCATCTTCTCCACCGGAAAATTACTCTCGAACATGCACCGATTGGCCCCGAACAGCTCGATGCAGGTCTCGATATATGGCCGCCACCAGGCAGCAAGCTCCTCCGATGAAGGCGGACGCTCCGCCGCCTTGTAGTCGAACAATGCCGCACGCATCATCATGCCGCCCAGTTTGATCGTGACATTGGGGCACTTCGCCAGCTCTGTCACTGATGCTTTCCAGGACGCGAAGATCTCGTCTCGCCGTCCCGCATAGGGGCCGTAACCCAGCACCCCGCCAACATGACCCATGATGATGTTGGTGCCGGGACACGCCCGCGCGAGATCGATCACATCCGCCAGCTGCGAATGGAATACCCACGCATCAAGCGACAACCCCAGGGCGGTCAGTCGCGCCAGTCCCAGACGGAAATCTGGCTGGCGGTAGACGTCCGGTCCCGCCGCGCCATTGCCTATGATCGGATCCGCATCCCAGTTGCCGGAGTGCCGGACACCGCGGAATTGCCCGCCGCCCGCCCTGATCTGTGCCTCCAGCACTGCCTCGACCCGCTCGCCAAGCGTCAGATCGACGTAACCCACGATCCCCGCCGCGACCCGTGTGCCGCCATACCCCCCGCTCTCGCTCATTGCCGCAATGCCGGCAACGAACTCCGTTTCGCCGACCGGACGCATCTCTTCCGCCCCAGATGCGCGATACATCGCATGGCATTGCAGGAACACCGTCGCCACCACCTTGTGGCCTGTGGCAAGATCAGTGAGCAAATCGCTCAACAAGTATCGATGATCTGGACGCACCCACAGATGATGGTGTGTATCAATAATCGGCAGGTCCGGTTCCAAAATCGGTTCGACCGGCGCCTTGGCGAGCCAGGCCTCATCCGGCGCATAGATGCGGCCGAACCGTGTCGTCGTTCCGGACATTGGATGCCTCTCGCGATTATCCCGACATTTTGCCTAGCACGTCCGCCTCGCAGCGGCGACTTTCACGCCCGATACGCTTTTTTTCACCTCCTCAATAACGAAATGCGTTAAGTCTTTCTCATGCGTCACGACAGTGCGGGGGCATGTCGCGAACGCCGGAAGGAGGGACATATCAGCTTCTCAGACCGGTCCAGGGGCGATTGGCGCGGTAAGACGCCTGTCCCGAACCCAGGCTTTCGTCGCTTTGGGCGGGCCGCCGTTATCATCGCAGCACTACTCCTCGTCGCACTGACATGGCTCGGTGCGCGTGACGCTATCTATGCGCATAGTTCCGAGGCGCGCGCGCGGGTGCGCGCCGAACTCGTCGGCAAGGCCTTGTCGTTCGAGGAGCAGTTGCGCCGGGAACTGCTCTCGCTCGATCAGACACTCCGCATCCTCGAGTACGATTGGCAGCGCAATCCGGTCACCTTCGATCTGCCAACCCGCGCCAAACAGGTCGTTGTCCTCAACAATGTGACCCTGCAGCTGTTCATCACTGATTCGCGTGGCATCGTGCGCACCAGCACACGGCCCGCCATCATCGGCACGGACGTCAGCGGGCGCGATTACTTCCGTTACGAAGCCGGCCTGCCGGTGGACGACGGCAACATGTTCGTCGGCGAACTCACCCAGGGCCAGGTCACTCGTCTGTGGCAGATCAACATGGTCCGCCGCCTCGATAATCCGGACGGCAGCTTCGCCGGCGTCATCGCCGCATCCTATGACACCAACGAATTTGCCCGCTTCCGCCGCGGCGTCGATCTGGGCCAGCAAGACCTCATCGGCGTGGTGAGCCTGCGCGACGGCGAAGCCTGGACGCTTGGCGCACAAGGCGAGGCCGGCAACATCATCAACATTTCCCACTCGCCGATCTTCGCCGCGATGCACGCGGCAAGTGAAGGCAACTGGCAGGGTCGGTTCACCCCCGATGATATCGACCGGATGTTCTCCTTCGCCGCGATTCCCGACCGCGGACTGGACGTCATCGTTGGCGCCGACCCAACCGAGGCGCTGGCCGAGTTGGTGGTCTGGGAAAAGGAAGCACTGCTCTTCGCCGCCGGCATTTCGGTCTTGTTGGTCGTGCTGGCGGGGCTGTTGCTGCGCGCTCTCGATTCTGCACGCCTACGTCACGAGGCCCTCGCCCACGAACGCGCCATTCTCGAAGCGACGCTCACCGGCATGACCGACGGGATCATGATGCTGGACGGCGATCTCCGGCTGATGGCGTGGAACCAGCACTTCCCCGAGTTCACCGGCGTGCCTGACGATATGCTGCGCATCGGCCTGCCGATGGAGGAAATTCTGCGCGCCCAGGTCATGGGCGGTGAATTTGGCGCAGTGGAAATCGAAGCCGAGGTTGCACGGCGCGTCGAGCTGCTTCGCTCAGGTGGCAGCCTGGGCACCATCGAGCGCCCGCGTCCAAGCGGCCGGCAATTGGAGATCCGGCGCAATCCTCTGCCGGGCGGGGGCTTCGTTACCCTCTACACCGACGTTACCTCGCGCCGTCAGGCCGAGGAGCGCATGCGCCAGGCACAGACCATGGCTGCCATCGGCCGGCTGACTGCTGGCGTCGCGCACGACTTCAATAACCTGCTGATCTCGATCAGCGGCAATGCCGAGATACTGCACGACGACTTGCGGACCAACGCCAGCCACGCAAGGCGCCTCGATGTGATCCTGCAGGCGGCAGTGCGCGGCACTGACCTGGTGCGCCGCCTGCTCGCCTTCGCCCGCAAGCAAACCCTGACACCCGAGGAGATCGATCTTAACAAACTGGTTCAGGGCACGGACGGTCTGCTGCGCGCCACGTTGGGACGGTCCGTCAAGGCAGAAATCAAGCTCAGCCCCGATCTTTGGCCCGCCCTCGTCGATCCGGTGCAGGTCGAGCACGTCATCCTCAACCTTGCGATCAATGCGCGCGACGCCATGCCCGACGGCGGCACCCTGACAGTATCCACCGCCAACAAGCTGCTCGATCGGCAAGCTGCCGCCGCACTCGATCTGCCCGCCGGCGACTATGTTGCTGTTTCGGTGACCGACACCGGAACTGGAATGAGCGAAGAAGTGGTGCGCAACGCTTTCGAACCGTTCTTCACGACCAAACCGCCCGGCAAGGGATCTGGCCTCGGCCTGAGCCAGGTCTACGGTGTCGCCAGCCAGTCTGGTGGTGGCGTGCAGATCGAGAGCAAGCTGGGCACTGGCACGACCGTCAGCGTCCTGTTCCCCCGTGCCGTGCCGCCCGCCGCGTCGCCTCCCGATCTCAACCGTGGCGCGCTAACGGCCAGGCCCGTGAACAAGCCCCGCACCGTTCTGGTGGTTGATGACGACGCGGACCTGCGCGAAACCTTGCAGGCCATGCTGTCAGCCAATTCCATCCACGCCGTCCTGGCCGCCGACGGCGCCGAAGCACTCCGTCTGGTTGATGATGACCAGCCCTTCGATCTGCTCCTGGTGGATTACGCCATGCCAGGCATGAATGGCGTGGAACTGGCCCAGCACGTGCGCTCAAAGCGCCCCGATGTACCCATCGTCTTCGTCACCGGCGATGATGGCCAGTGGGCCGCCGAAGAACGCTGGGTCCTGAACAAACCGTTCCTGACCCGCCGGCTGATCGACATGCTGCACGCCGCGTTCAGCGAGCCGGTTCAGCGGCCTACCTCCAAGGCAATCTGACCCCCTCGTGGGACGATACCTCGCCGCACGCCTGGTTCAGCTGGTGTTCGTCATGCTCGGCGTCAGCGTCGTGGTGTTCGTCACCATGCACCTGCTGCCGGGCGACGTCGCGCAGCTACTGCTCGGCGACCACGCCACCAATGAGCAACTGGCGCGTCTGCGTCACCAACTCGGTCTCGATCAGCCCGTCTGGGTGCAGTACGCACTGTTCATGCGCGGCGCGGTCGCCGGCGATCTCGGCGCCTCGATCCAAAGCGGTCATCCCGCCATTGACGATGTGCTCACCGCCTTCCCGGTGACGCTGCAGCTGGCCCTCGCCTCGCTGCTGCTGGCCAGCCTGCTTGGAGTGCCGTTGGGCGTGCTCACCGCGATGCGCCAGGGCTCGCGCTTCGACGCCCTGGTAATGACATTCACCCTGTTCGGCGTGTCGATGCCGATATTCTGGCTCGGCCTGATGCTGCTGGTGCTGTTCGCCGCCGGTCTGGAGTGGCTGCCCGTAGGCGGCCTGATGCCCGTCGGCCTGGATCCGCCGCGCATCACCGGCATGAGCATCGTCGACAGCCTGCTATCAGGCGATCTCCCGATGATCGCTGCCAGCCTGCGTCACATGCTGCTGCCGGCGGTCACGCTGGCCAGCGTGCCGCTTGCGCTGATCGCCCGCATCACCCGCGCCGAGGTGATGAGCGCCGCCACCGCGGATCACGTGCGCACCGCGCGCGCCAAGGGCGTGGCTGACGGCCGTGTTATCATGCGGCACATCCTGCGTAATGCCGCCATCCCCATCGTCACCGTCATCGGCCTGCAGCTCGGCCTGCTGCTCTCTGGTGCCGTACTGACTGAGACGATCTATTCCCTGCCCGGCCTTGGACGACTGATGGTCGATTCCATTCTGTCGCGCGATTATCCGGTGGTGCAGGCCGGGGCGCTGTTCATCGCGCTGATCTTTGTTGTGGTGAACCTGCTGGTGGACCTGCTGTATGCGGCGCTCGACCCGCGGATCAGCCGCGCATGAGCGCGACGACGGTCATCGCTGCTCCCACGGCACCCGGTGTCGTTCGCCGCGCGCTGCGACGCACCAGCGCCCGGTTCGGTCTCGCCATCACTCTGCTGTTCCTGGCACTCACCGTGCTGGCACCGCTGATCGCGCCATACGATCCAACCGAGCAGGACCTGTCGAACGCGCTCTCCCCGCCCTCTGCCGAGCACTGGTTCGGTTCCGACCAGTATGGCCGCGACACATTCAGCCGCATTCTGTTCGGTACGCGCACTGCATTGCTCGCCATTGTCATGGCCGATGGTCTGGCGCTGCTCATCGGCGGCTCACTCGGGCTGCTCGCCGGATATCTCGGCGGCAAGGTCGATTCACTGATCATGCGCCTGGTCGACGTGCTGTTGGCATTCCCATATCTGCTGCTGGCGCTGATCATCGTCGCCGTGCTCGGCCCGAGCCTCACCAACTCAGTGATCGCCATCGGCATCATCTATACACCGCAATATGCACGCCTGATGCGCGGCCAGGTGCTCACCGTGCAGGCCGCCGAGTTCGTCACCGCGGCCCGATCAATCGGCGCCGGCCAACTGCGTGTGATGCTGCGCCACGTGCTGCCCAACAGCTTCACGCCGGTGCTCGTGCTCGCCACGCTGCAATCCGGCGCTGTGGTGGTGGAGACCGCTGGCCTCTCGTTCCTCGGCCTCGGCGCGCAACCGCCTTCGCCCGACTGGGGCGCGCTGCTCGCCGATGGCCACGCCTACTTCCTTACCGCCTGGTGGATTGCCACCTTCCCTGGTCTGGCGATCTTCCTGGTCGTGGTCGGCTTCAACCTGCTGGGCGACGCATTGCGCGACCAGTACGACCCCAGGATGCGCATGCGCTGACCCGCACACCTCCCCCGCGATCGCGGGGGAGGCCGGGGCTTCCGGTTACTTCGTCAGCGACACCTGATCCATGTCGAAGAACATCTGCGTCGGGTTGAGCTGGAATCCCTTCACGGTCTTCCGGATCGCCCGTACCTGCAGCACAGAATTGATGAACACCCACGGCGCATCATCCAGGATCTGCTTCTGGATCGCCTTGTACATCGCCACGCGCTTGTTGAAGTCAGGCTCGCGCGCCGCCGCATCCATCGCCTTGTCCATCTCCGGGTTTTTGTAGTGCGACGTGTCGCCCACCGGGATCTGGCTGGAGTTGAACAGAGCGTTCAGGAAGTTATCCGGATCGCCATTGTCGCCGCTGAACCCGGTGACGAACATTCCCTCATACTTGCCGGACCGGGTCTGAGCCAGGAATGCACCGATATCCAGCTTCCGCACCGACGCCTCGATGCCGACCTTTTGCAGATAGCCCTGCAACGCCACCGCCAGATCTGCACCCGCCGGATTGTATCCACGTGGCGTGCTGTAGGTCAGCAGTTCCACTTTGAATCCCGGCTTCACGCCCGCCTCGGCCAGCAACACCTTCGCCTTGGCCGGATCGTACAGATAACCCCTCAGCGACTTGTCGAAGCCCCACTGCGCTTCCGGCAACGGCGACACCAGCGTGGTTGCCAACCCACTGTACAGCGCCTTGTTGATCGCGGCCTTGTCCACTGCATAGTTCAGCGCCTGCCGCACCCGCTTGTCGTTGAACGGCGCCACCTCGTTCGGCATCGCCATGCCATTCACCGCCAACCCTGGCTGCGTCAGCAGTTCCAGCGTCGGGTCGCTCCTGATCGAGGCAATCACCGGCGTTGCGACATCGCCCATGATCTGCACGTCGCCGCGCTTCAACGCCAGCAGTCCTGCCTGCGCATCCGGATATTCCTTGAACACCAGATGATCGACCTTTGGCTTGCCTTTCCAGTATACCAGGTTGGCATCCAGGGTGACCTGATCGCGCTCGCGCCATTCACGGAAGACGAATGGTCCGCTACCGACGGGATGATTGCGGAAGTCCTTGCCGTACTTCGCCACTGCCGTCGGGCTGACCACGCCGTTCCATACCATCGCCAGGCTCGCCAGCAACGCGGCCGACGGCGCCTTCAACTTCATCTCCACCGTGCTGTCGTCGACCGCGCGATACGACGTCATCGAACCATAGGTGAAGTCCAGATAGCTCTGCACCGGCCCAGTATTGAAGATATAGTTCGGATCGTCCTTCTTGAGCTGCCGGTCCAGGTTTTCCACGATCGCCGCTGCATTGACTGGCGAGCCATCCTGGAACTTGACGCCCTTGCGCAGATGGAACGTATAGGTCATGCCATCGGACGAAATGTCCCAGCTTTGCGCCAGTCCCGGCTCGACTTCTACAGTCCCCGGCTTGTAACGGGTCAGGCCGTCGTAAATCGTCGACATGACAAAACCGGACGTATTGTTCAGCACCGCTTCCGGATCGAGCCCGGTCGGATCGGCCGCCATGCTGACAACAAGCGTGCCGTCGGCACGCGCCGTTCCAATTGTCAGACAGGCAGTGCAGGCAAGGGCAATCAGGCGTCGCATGACGGATTCTCCCGCGGTGATCGCCGCAGGCTAATACAGCCCGTTCGATCCGTCATCGCCCTGGCCGCCGCTAAACGCCGTTCTCCTCATCGAGGACACGCGATAGCCGTCCCGGCGATTGTTCCTATGCATCGGCAATATTACGCTTCTACAATCGTCGTACAACTTGCAAGTAACCTTTCGCGAACTTCATGTTTACCTGTCAACCTCGAAACAAAGAATTCCTGGCAAATTCGCCAATGTTCCTATAATAGTAGCCGCGTGTAACCTCTTTGAGGCAGCATCGATGGTCGATGACGGTTCATCAGAAACAGTCTTGCGGCTTACTGCTCAGATTGTTGCCGCGCATGTTGAGCACAACACTGTGCGAACCGACGCCCTGCCGGATTTGATCGAAAAGGTCTACCAAACGTTAAGAGGCGTCGGCCAGGCAGCCGTTGAACCCGAAAGGCCGACGCCGGCAGTGCCGATCAAGCAATCCGTCAAGCCGGAGTTCATCATCTGCCTGGAGGACGGCCGGAAGCTGAAAATGCTGAAGCGGCACTTGATGACCGCATATCAGATGACCCCTGCGCAGTACCCGTACGCGTTGGGGCCTGAGCGCCGACTATCCGATGGTCGCCCCCGCCTACGCCAAGGTGCGCTCCTCGCTGGCGAAGAAAATCGGCCTCGGCCGAAAAGGCGAAGCCCGCGCGCCACGGGTCGCCGGCGCCAAGCGCCGCGCCCCGAAGGCCGCCGCCCGCGGACGCCGCTGACCCGGCCCCTCCGGCCGACCTCAGCCTACCTCGTTGCACCGCAGCAAAGCCGGGGTTAACCTCGCCGGCCGCCCACCCGATAACCGGGCAGGCGTCACCCGTGACCGGTAAATGCGGAGGCGATTGGAAGGCACAATGATGGGATCCCCGGCGGGACCTGGACTGTACGATCCACGTAACGAGCATGACTCGTGCGGCGTAGGCTTCGTCGTCAACATCAAGGGCCGAAAGTCGCACGACATCATCCGGCGCGGGCTGCAGATCCTGGTCAACCTGGATCACCGCGGCGCGGTCGGCGCTGACCCGCTGGTGGGCGACGGCGCCGGCTGCATGATCCAGATGCCAGACGCCCTGTTGCGCGACTGGGCCAAACAGAACGAGCTCGAACTGCCGCCGCTCGGCCGTTATGCCGTTGCCCAGTGTTTCCTGCCGCAGGACGCCGAGGCGCGCGGCTACGCCATCCGCCTGTTCGAGCACTACATCACCACTGAAGGCCAGTCGCTGCTCGGCTGGCGCGAGGTACCGACGGACACCACGGGCCTCGGCACGCGCGTCATCGAGACTATGCCGGTGATGCGCCAGGCCATCGTCGTGGCCAATCCCCGGATCAAGGATCAGGACGCGTTCGAGCGGAAGATCCTCGCGATCCGCAAGCAGACGCAGAACAATCTACGCGAGCTCGAGGTAAAGCGGCGCCTGCCCGGCCTCGCCGAACTCTACATGCCGTCCTTCTCCACCCGCACCCTGGTGTACAAGGGCCTGCTACTCGCTCCACAGGTCGGTACCTTCTATCTCGACCTGCAGAACGCGCTGACCGAATCGGCACTCGCGCTGGTACATCAGCGCTTCTCCACCAACACCTTCCCGTCCTGGCGGCTCGCGCATCCGTACCGCTATCTGGCCCATAACGGCGAAATCAACACCGTCCGCGGCAACGTCAACTGGTTCTTCGCGCGCCGCCGTTCGATGGCATCCGAATTGTTCGGACCCGACCTCGACAAGATGTGGCCGCTTATCCCGCGCACCGGTCAGTCCGATACAGCCTGTATCGACAATGCGCTGGAGGTGCTGGTCACCGGCGGCTATCCACTCGCGCATGCGATGATGATGCTGATACCGGAGGCGTGGTCGGAAAACCCGCTGATGGATCCGGAGCGGCGCGCCTTCTATGAATACTATGCCGCGCTGATGGAGCCCTGGGACGGCCCGGCCTCCATCGCTTTCACCGACGGCCGCCAGATCGGCGCCACGCTCGACCGCAACGGACTGCGTCCGGCACGCTACATCATCACCGATGATGACCATGTGATCATGGCATCGGAGGCCGGGGTTCTGCCGGTGCCCGAAGAGCGCATCGTGCACAAGTGGCGCCTGCAGCCCGGCAAGATGCTGCTGATCGATCTGGAAGAAGGCCGCATCATCAGCGATGACGAGATCAAGCAGAAACTCGCACGCCAGCATCCCTATGCCGAGTGGCTGAAGGCCACCCAGGTCCAGCTCGAGGAACTGCCGGAACCCACCGACACACCCGGCCTGATGCCGGAACTGCCGCCGGCGCGGCCGAACGATGCAGCTGCGTTGCTGCATCAGCAACAGGCATTCGGTTATACACAAGAAGATATACAGTTCTTTCTTGAACCGATGGCGCAGGACGGCGACGACCCGGTCGGTTCGATGGGAACCGACACGCCGATAGCGGTGCTCTCGAGCAAGCCCAAGCTGCTGTACAATTACTTCAAGCAGAATTTCGCCCAGGTCACCAACCCGCCGATCGATTCGATCCGCGAGGCGCTGGTGATGTCGCTGGTGTCGATGATCGGGCCGCGCCCGAACCTGCTCGGCCATCACGCCGGCACGCATTACCGGCTCGAAGTCTCGCAGCCGATACTCACCAACGCCGACCTGGAGAAGGTGCGCGCCATCTCATCGCTGGTCGGCGATGCGTTCCGTACCAAGACGATTGATACCACGTGGCCCGCCGGCGAAGATGCCGCCGGGATGGCCAAGGCGGTCGATCGCATCTGTAGCGAAGCGACCGATGCGGTGCTCGATGGCTTCAATATCCTGATCCTGTCGGATCGCGCGGTGTCGGCCACGCGCATCCCGATGCCCGCGCTGCTCGCCACCGCGTCGGTGCATCATCATCTGATCCGCCGCGGCCTGCGCACCAGCACCGGTCTCGTGGTGGAAACCGGCGAGGCGCGCGAGGTGCACCATTTCTGCGTGCTCGCCGGCTATGGCGCGGAGGCAATCAACCCCTACCTCGCGTTCGAAACGCTTGAGCAGATCCGCGTCCAGAACGGTCTGCGCGAGCAGCCGTATGAGGTGCAGAAAAACTACCTGAAAGGTGTTGGCAAAGGCATCCTGAAGGTGATGTCCAAGATGGGCATCTCCACCTACCAGTCGTATTGCGGTGCGCAGATCTTCGATGCCGTCGGCCTGTCCAGCGCCTTCGTCGAGAAGTGTTTCACCGGCACCGCCAGCACGATCGAGGGTGCCGGCTTCGACGAGATCGCGCGCGAAGCCGTGCAGCGCCACCAGAATGCCTATGGCGAGAACGCGCTGTACGAAGGCATGCTCGATGCCGGCGGCGACTACGCCTTCCGTCTGCGCGGCGAAGACCACGCCTGGACACCTGACACGATCACCAAATTGCAGCACGCCGCACGCGGCAATTCGCAGACCGACTTCACCGCCTACACCGGCATCATCAACGACCAGAGCAAGCGCCTGCTGACGCTGCGTGGCTTGATGGAGCTGCAGTTCGCCGACACGCCGATACCGCTCGACGAAGTGGAGCCCGCCGCGTCGATCGTGAAGCGCTTCGCCACCGGCGCGATGAGTTTCGGCTCGATCTCGCGTGAGGCGCACACCACTCTGGCGATCGCGATGAACCGCATCGGCGGCAAGTCGAACACTGGCGAGGGCGGCGAAGAGTCCGATCGCTACACCAGGCTGCCCAATGGCGACTCCATGCGCTCGGCTATCAAGCAGGTCGCCTCGGGCCGCTTCGGCGTCACCATCGAATATCTGGTCAACGCCGATGATCTGCAGATCAAGATGGCGCAGGGCGCCAAGCCCGGTGAAGGCGGCCAGTTGCCCGGCCGCAAAGTGGACAAGAACATCGCCCGCGTCCGCTACTCGACGCCGGGCGTTGGCCTGATCTCGCCGCCGCCGCATCACGACATCTATTCGATCGAAGACCTGGCGCAGCTCATCGCCGACCTGAAGAACGCCAACCCGGCGGCGCGCATTTCAGTGAAGCTGGTGTCGGAAGTCGGCGTTGGCACCGTAGCGGCCGGCGTCGCCAAGGCTCGGTCCGATCATGTCACCATCGCCGGCTTCGAAGGTGGAACAGGTGCGTCCCCCCTCACCTCGCTGACCCACGCCGGTTCGCCGTGGGAAATCGGTCTCGCCGAGACGCAGCAGACGCTCGTGTTGAACGGCCTGCGTGGCCGTATCGCGGTACAAGTCGATGGTGGCCTGCGCACCGGCCGTGACGTGGTCGTCGGTGCACTGCTTGGTGCCGACGAGTTCGGCTTCTCCACCGCGCCGTTGATCGCCGCCGGCTGCATCATGATGCGCAAGTGTCATCTGAACACCTGCCCCGTCGGCATCGCGACGCAGGATCCAGAGCTGCGCAAGAAGTTCACCGGTCAGCCGGAACACGTCATCAACTTCTTCTTCTTCATCGCCGAGGAAGTGCGCGAACTGATGGCGAAGCTCGGCTTCCGAAGCTTCAGCGAGATGATCGGCCGCGTCGAAAAGCTCGACATGAAGACGGCGGTTGAGCATTGGAAGGCCAAGGGCGTCGATCTCAGCCGCATTCTCTACCAGGTTCCGCCGCGCGCGGGCGTCGCGATCTACAACTGCGAGAAGCAGAACCACCACCTTGACCGCGCCATGGACAAGGAGCTGATCGAGCTCGCCGCCCCCGCCCTGCAGCGCGGCGAACCGGTGCGCATCAGCCGCGACATCCGCAATGTCCATCGCACTGTCGGCGCTATGCTCTCCGGCGAAGTGGCGAAGCGCTACGGCCACGCCGGCCTTCCCGAGGACACCATCCAGATCAGCCTGCGCGGCAATGCCGGTGGCAGCTTCGGTGCCTTCCTCGCGCGCGGCATCGCGCTGGAACTGACCGGCGATGCCAACGACTATGTCGGCAAGGGTCTGTCTGGTGGCCGCGTCGTGGTAAAGCAGCCGCCGAAGCCAAGCGCGAGCCGACGGAAAACATCATCATCGGCAACACCGTGCTGTACGGCGCGATTGCCGGCGAGGCGTATTTCCAGGGTGTCGCCGGCGAACGCTTCGCCGTTCGCAACTCCGGCGCGCTTGCCGTCGTCGAAGGCTGTGGCGACCACGGCTGCGAATACATGACCGGCGGTGTTGTCGTCGTGCTCGGCGAAACCGGCCGTAACTTCGCCGCCGGCATGTCGGGCGGCGTCGCCTATGTCTATGATCCGAAGCGCCGCTTCGAGAGTCTGTGCAATATGACCGGCGTCGAGCTCGAGCCGGTCCGGGCGGCCGATCACGACCTGGCAGACGATCCCGAACGCCCCCGCCAGCGCGCGGTGTCGGTCGAGGACAGCGGCATGGGCGATCTGTTGCGCTTCGACGCCGAACGGCTGCGCGTACTGATCGAGCGGCATCTGCTGTACACCGGCAGCCTTCGTGCACGCGAACTGCTCGACGACTGGGACCGCACGCTCGGCAGTTTCGTGAAGGTGATGCCGCTCGACTTCCGCCGCGCTCTGGCCGACCTGCGTGCCGAACGTCACGCAGCCAACGCCGCCGCCGCGGAGTGACATTGCCCTCCATCGTCATGGCCGGGCTCGGCCCGGCCATCCACGTCTTCGCTGAAGACGCTCCAGTTTGGTTAGGCTGATCCATGGGTAAAGCGACCGGCTTCCTCGAGATCGAGCGGCGCGACCGCGGCTATGACAAGCCCGACGTGCGCCGTCACACCTGGAAGGAATTCCTCAACCCGCTCTCCGAACCGGAACTTTCCGAGCAAGCCGCGCGCTGCATGGATTGCGGCATTCCGTTCTGTCACAACGGCTGTCCGGTCAACAACCTGATCCCGGACTGGAACAATCTGGTCTACCGTCATCAGTGGCAGAACGCGAGCCGCGTGCTGCATTCCACCAACAACTTCCCCGAGTTCACCGGCCGCATCTGTCCCGCGCCCTGCGAGGCATCCTGCACGCTGAACATCGAAGACAATGCCGTCACCATCAAGACGATAGAATGCGCCATCGTCGATCGGGCCTGGCAGGAAGGCTGGATCACGCCGCATCCACCATCGCATCGCACCAACAAGCGCGTCGCTGTGGTCGGCTCCGGCCCTGCCGGTATGGCCTGCGCCCAGCAACTTGCGCGCGCCGGACACACTGTCACGTTATTCGAGAAGAACGACCGCGTCGGCGGGCTGCTCCGCTACGGCATTCCCGACTTCAAAATGGAAAAGCATCTGATCGATCGCCGCATCGAGCAGATGACCGCTGAAGGTGTCGCCTTCCGTACCGGCATCGAGATCGGCGTCACCTTGCCGGTGGACGCTCTGCTGCGCGACTTCGATGCGGTTGCGTTGACCGGCGGCGCCGAGTGGCCGCGCGATCTCGCAGTGCAGGGCCGCGGCCTGGACGGCATCCATTTCGCCATGGATTTCCTGACCCAACAGAACAAGCGTGGCGCGGGTGACGACGAGGCGCGCGCGACGATGGGACGCGGCACCATCACCGCCAAGGACAAGCACGTCGTCGTCATCGGTGGCGGCGACACTGGCTCTGATTGTATCGGCACCTCGGTCCGCCAGGGCGCGCTCTCCGTCACGCAACTCGAGATCCTGCCAAAGCCGCCCGAGCATGAGAACAAGGCGCTCACCTGGCCCGACTGGCCGCTCAAGCTGCGCACCTCGCACGCGCACGAGGAAGGTGCCGACAGGGATTGGGCCGTGCTGACCAGCCGAGCCATCGGCATTTCCGGCACTGTCGAAGCCCTCGAATGCGTCCGCGTCGAGTGGGTCAACGGCGGGATGCAGCCGAGTGCCCGGCAGCCAGTTCCCCTTGAAGGCCGATCTGGTGTTGCTGGCGATGGGCTTCCTGGGCCCGCGCAAGCAGGGAATGCTGGAGCAGTCCCGCGTCGCGCTCGACCCGCGCGGCAACGTGCTCGCCGACACCGACCGACTATCGCACCTCGATCGACAAGGTCTTCGCCGCCGGCGACATGCGCCGCGGTCAGTCCCTCGTCGTGTGGGCGATCCGCGAAGGCCGCCAATGCGCGCGCGCAGTGGACGAATACTTAATGGGCACCTCTACGCTGCCCCGCTGAACGTACGCCTCGCCCGCCTGCGGTAAGGTCGCCGCGCAGCGGGGGAGAGGACGCTATCGAAGAGAGGCTCACCTCCACCCGCGTGTCGTTGAAGCACGCGCCGTGCGCCAGATCTGCTCGCATATTCGCCCGAGACAAGTGCCGAAATCGTCTGCCCGGTCCGGCTGGTCGCCAGCCACGTCCCCTTCTCACTCGCCACCACGCCCGGCGCGACATCGTCCGTAACCTCGAGCGGCATGATCACCTCGCCCCGCCCGTTCCACACCTTTACTTCGGCGCCATCCGCCAGCCCGCGCGCTTCGGCATCGCGCGGGTGCATCATCAGCTGCGGCGCCAACCGCTCAAACCCCAGCGTCGATGAAATCATGCCGTCCGATGCCGGCGAAATCAGCATCAACGGATAGCGTGCATCGCTCCTCCCGCCACGTTGGCATCAGCGCGTTGTCGCCCCACCGCTTCGCCAGTGTCTCAGACCGCAATTCGATCCGCCCCGACGGCGTCGCCGGAAACACGTTCTCGAACAGCACATAGGTCTTGCCATCCGTCGTCTTCATCTGGGTCGCCCGATTCAGCCGCGATCTCGCTCGCCCGGCCATCGCGCAGCGTCGACCGCATCATCCATCAGCTCCGCTCCGACGCGCGCAGACACGCATCATCGAAGCCAAACCGCGCCGCCAGCCGGCGGAAGATCTCCGTGTTGGGCAGCGACTCGCCCAGCGGCGGGATCACCGGCTCGGCCCGCTGTAGCCACTGATGCCCATACGACGGGTACAGGTCGGCGTATTCGAAATGCGTCGCCGCCGGCAGCACGATGTCGCAGTGCTCCATGCTCTCGGTCATCGCCACGTCGATGCCCGACGGTGAACACGTCCTCGCGCGCCAGCCCGCGCCGCATCACGTTCTGCTCGGGATGCACCACGATCGGATTGTGGTTGTAGACGAACACCGCGCGCAGCGGCGGATCGATGTCGTCCTCTGCCAGATGCCGCCCCATCTCGATCAGGTTCAGCGTGCGCGTTCCCGCCGGCACCAGATCCGGCCGCTGCAGCTTCGCCGGCGTCTTCGGGAACGCCGCTGCCAGCGCCCATCACGATGCCGCTGCCATTGCGCCACTTGCCCATCAGGGCCGGCAACGCGGTCAGCGCGCGGATCGCAGCTGCCGCCATTACGCCCACGCTCCAGCCCCTTGCCCGGGGCGAACACCAAGGGATCAGCTTCCGCCATCCACCGAGCGAAGGTCACGATGTCCTGCGCGCGCAGCGCGCACGCCTCGGCCGCGCGCGCCACTGGCCAGGCACGCGCATCCGCCATGAACTCTTCGACGCCCAGCATGTGCTCGCCGATGAACGCCGCGTCGAACGCGCCCATGGCTTCCAGTTCAGCCGCCAGCGCCCATGCCAGCAGCATGTCGGTCCCCGGCAACGGGGCCAGATGCAGATCCGCCTGCGCGGCGATCTTGGTGCGCAGCGGGTCGACCACTACCAGACGTCCGCCTTTGCGTTTCGCCTGACGGATGCAACGCACGACGTGCAGGTTGGTCACCGTCGCGTTGTTGCCCCAAACCACATTGAGTTTTGCATTCGCGGCAAACTCCGGCGGAATGCCAGGCACCGCGCCATAAGTTCCCGACCACGCCTCGCCGCGCACGCCGCCGCACATCGAGCGGCGATACAACTGCGACGCACCCAGCTTGTGGAAGAACCGCGACGACATGCTGTCGCCGGCGAGGAAGCCGTGCGGCCCCGCATAGTTCAGCGGCGCCACCGCCTGCGGTCCCCAGCGCTCGATCACCGCCTGAGTGCGCGCAAAAATCTCGTCCAGCGCCGCGTCCCACGAGATCTGTTCGAATGCGCCCGAGCCCTTCGCGCCGGTGCGCCGCAACGGATGCAGGATGCGCTGCGGTCCGTGCACGAACGCGCCCATCTCGTGCGCCACCTTGTTGCAGATGACGCCTGCGGTGTACGGCAAAGCACGTGAGCCGCGCACCTTGGTGATGCGTCCCTCATCCACCGTCACGTCGAGGCTGCACGTGTCCGGGCAATCGAATGTGCAGACACTGGGCCGTACCATCACGGTCATTTGGGGTGACTCCTGAACTCCACCGGCATGGCACGAGCCACATCGTTGGTCTGCCATATAGTGCCGATTCTCCCGCGCGCCGCTAGACCATCGCCACCGACCCGGGAAAGTGGCAGGCGACGAAATGCCCGGGCGCCGCCTCAACCAACGCGGGCGCCTCCGCCGTGCAGCGCTCCGTCGCCGCCGGGCAGCGCGTACGGAACCGGCAGCCCTCCGGCGGGTTCAGCGCGCTCGGCACCTCGCCGCGCAACTCGATCCGACGCCGCGCACGCTCCACGTGCGGATCGGGCACCGGCACCGCCGAGATGAGCGCATTGGTATACGGATGCAGCGGTCGGGCAAACAGCTCGCGGGCCGGCGCCGTCTCAACCACGCGTCCCAGATACAGCACCACGATACGGTCGGAGATATGCCGCACCACGGCGAGATCGTGCGCGATGAACAGATAGGTCAGCCCCAGCCGTTCCTGCAGCCCGACCATCAGGTTGATGATCTGCGCCTGGATATTCACGTCGAGCGCCGAGATCGGTTCGTCGCCGATGATAAAGCTCGGCTCCACCGCCAGCGCCCGCGCGATCGAAATCCGCTGCCGTTGTCCGCCCGAGAATTCATGCGGGAACCGCGCCGCCGCCGTCGGCGGCAGTCCCACCAGGTCCAACAGTTCCGGCACCCGCTCGCGCGAGGTACAGTCCGTGCAGCCGCAACGGCCCGCCCAGGATCTCGCTCACCGTCATGCGCGGATTGAGCGACCCGTAGGGATCCTGGAAGATCATCTGCATGCGCCGCCGCAGCGGCCTGATCTCCGCCTGAGATAGATGCGTGATGTCCTGTCCTTCGAACAGGATGCGTCCACCGGACGCTTCGGTCAGCCGCATCACCACGCGCGCCAGGGTCGATTTGCCGCAGCCCGACTTACCCACCAGCCCGACGGTCTCACCGGGAAACACCGAGAAAGACACGCCATCGACCGCGCGTAGAATTCGCCGCGGTTCCAGGAAACTGTCGCGTGGCAGTTCGAAATGCTTGGCGAGATCCTCCACCACCAACATCGGCTCACGCACCGCATCCGCCCGCGCTTCCGTTGCCACGCGCGCATGCGTTGGCGGCAACAGCCGCCCGCCCTCCTGCGTCACCCAGCAGCGCGCCGCACGATCCTCACCGACCGGCAGCAACGCCGGATGCTCGACGCACTTGGCCACCGCGAACGGACAGCGCGCGCGGAACCGGCAGCCCGGTGGCGGATCGTGCAGATCCGGTGGCTGTCCCTCGATCGTCGTCAGCCGCCGATAGCCGTCGATCGCCTGATCCATCCGCGGCGCCGCATGCAGCAGCGCCCACGTATAAGGATGCCGCGGATCGGTCAGCAGCTCATCCGGCGAGCCTTCCTCCACCACCTCGCCGGCATACATCACCAATACGCGCGAGCAGACATTGGCGATCACACCGAGATCATGACTGATCAGGATCACCGCGGTACCCATATCCGCGTTCAGCTCGCGCAGCAGGTCCAGTATCTGCGCCTGTATAGTCACATCCAGCGCCGTCGTCGGTTCATCGGCGATCAGCAGCGACGGCTCGTTGGCAAACCCCATCGCCAGCATCACGCGCTGCCGCATGCCGCCCGAGAACTGATGCGGCCAGCCGTTCACCGCGCGCTCGGGTGATGCCATGCCCATGCGCCGCAGCAGCGCCACCGCGCGTTCGCGCGCCGGGCCCGGCTTGAACCGCCGATGCGCCGTCATCGTCTCGACCAGTTGCCGCGCAATGCGCTTCACCGGATTGAGCGACGTCATCGGATCCTGGAACACCATGGCGATCTCGGCGCCACGGATCTCGCGCAGCGCCTCGTCGTCCATGTGCACCATGTCACGGCCGCGAAAGCTGATGCTGCCCTCGACAATACGCGCCGGCTCATCGAGCAGCCGGATGATCGACTTCGCGGTGACACTCTTGCCGGACCCCGATTCACCGACGATGCCCAGCGTTTCGCCGGGCCGCAGCGAGAACGACACACCGTCCACCGCACGTACGATGCCGGCATCGGTGAAGAACCATGTGCGCAGGTTCTCCACCTGCAGGATCGGTTCAGCGGCGTCTTGCATGCGGATCGAGCCAGTCGCGGATGCCGTCACCCACGAAGTTGAAGCCAATGACCACGGTGAGGATGGCAATTCCCGGGAACGTCGCGACCCACCACTGGTTCACCAGTTCGCGTCCCTCCGACACCATCGAGCCCCATTCGGCGGTCGGCGGCACCACTCCAAGCCCGAGGAACGACAACCCGGCGAACACCAGGATCGCATTGCCCAGATCCAGCGTCACCAACACGACCAGCGGGCCCACCGCGTTCGGGATGATCTGCCGGAACAGGATGTGCGCCGGTCCGAAGCCGACAGCCTCGGCCGCGGCGACATATTCGGCGTTGCGCTGGCCCAACACCAGGCTGCGCGCCAGCCGCGCGAATTTCGGCCACCACACCACCAGCATGGCGATCACCGTGTTGCGCGTGCCGATACCCAGCGCCGCCGCGATCGCCATCGCCAGGATGATGGGCGGAAAGCAGAACACCAGGTCGGTGACGCGCATCAGCACTTCCTCGGCCCAGCCGCGTATATACGCGGCGACCGCACCGAGCAGCGAGCCGAACAGCCCGCCCAGCAGCACCACGACAAATCCCACCGCCAAGGATGTGCGCGCGCCATAGATCACCCGGGTGAATACGTCGCGGCCCAGCACGTCCGTACCCAGCCAGTGCTCAGCCGAAGGCGGCAGCAGCCTGCCGGCGACGTTCACCACATCCGGTGGATACGGCGATATCCACGGCGCAAGGATCGCCACCAGCGCCCAAAGCACGATCACCGCGGCACCCAGCGCCGCGAGGCCATAGCGGCGCAGCCAGCGCCGCCGCCTGGACGCCATCCCCGTCGCCGCGGTCGCGGCCAGCGTCGCCTCGCTCATCGCCGCGACACCCTCGGGTCGAGCGCCGCATACGACAGATCGACCACAAGGTTCACCAGCACATAGACCGCCGCAACCACCAGCGTGATGCCCATGATCGCCGGGAAGTCCAACCGTACCGCGCTTTGGAACGTGTAACGCCCCAGGCCGGGCCAGGAAAAAATCGATTCAGTGAGCACGGTGCCGGTCAGCAATTGCGCGTACGCCAGTCCGCCCAGCGTCACCACCGGCAGCAACGCATTGGGCAGCGCGTGACCGAACATGATGGCGCGCCGCACCAGCCCCTTGGCACGCGCGACGCGGATATAGTCCTGCGACAAAGCTTCCAGCATCGCCGCGCGCGTGGTGCGCGTGATCAGCCCCAGTGTGCTGGACGCCAGCACGATCGACGGCAGTATCAAATGCGCCGCGGCGTCCCAGAATGTATCCCAGTCGCCGGCCAGCGGTGCGTCGATCAGCATGATGCCGGTGACCGTCGGCGGCGGAAATGTATCGGCGCTGATCTGCCCCGGTCCCGGCGCCCATTCCAGCCATCCGTAGAATACCGCCAACATAACGAAAGCCAGCCAGAATGTCGGCGCCGACACGCCCACCAACGATACACTGCGCGCCACGTGATCGGCCCAGGAGTCGCGTTTCATCGCCGCGACCACGCCCAATGGCAGGCCAACAATCAGCGATAGCAGGAAAGCCACCGTGGACAACTCGACCGTTGCCGGCGCGTATTGCGCGATATCCTCCAACACCGGCCGCTGCGATCCGATCGAGATGCCCAGGTCGCCATGGAATACACCGCTCAGAAAGATCCAGTAGCGGTCCCACAGCGGCAGATCGAGCCCCCACTTGTGCCGATATGATGCCACCATGTCCGGATTGTTCGCCGCGATGTCGCCGAGCTGGGTCAGCACCGGATCGCCAGGCACCATGTTGGCGATCAGGAAGATCACCAGTGTGGCCAGCAGGACCATCAGCAGGGCAATGATCAGTCGCGATGTGAGGTAGCGGAGCATGCCCGGGGACTACACTGCGCCCCCGCTTCGCGCCAGCCGCAACTCATGGCTATGATGCACCGACTTAGAAACGCGGGAGGTGGACGTGCAGGAATTCGGTTGGATCAACCGGCGTGATCTGGTGCGCCTGTTGGGTGTCGGTGGCGCGGCTCTGGCGGCGGGTCTGCCCGACCGCGTGCATGCCGCCGCGGCTAAAAACACCTTGGTGCTTGGCCTCGACATCAGCGATTCCATCACCTTCGATCCGGCCCGCGAGGCGCAATACACCCCGCCGCTCACCATGACCGCGGTGTACGAGTCGTTGATCACCATGTCGCCCGGCGACTATCTCAACGTGAAGCCGGCGCTGGCATCCGCCTGGGCCAGGACGCCGGACGGCAAGGGCTGGCGCTTCACCCTGCGCGACGCGAAATTCAACAGCGGCAATCCGGTCACCGCGGACGATGTGAAGTGGACCTTCGAGCGGGTGATAAATATCAAGGACCAGCCGTCGCAATATGTCACCAACGTCGATCACGTCGCCGTCGTCGATCCGCACACCGTCGATATCGTGCTGAAGGATCCGACCCAGCCAATTCTCACGATCATCTGCGGCCCGAACTTCGGCATCCTCGATAGCAAGGCGCTCGAGAAGCAGGGCGGCACCAACTCCGCCGATGCGAAGACCGAGGACAAGGCCACCAACTGGCTGAACCAGAATTCCGCTGGCGCGGGCCCGTTCACCCTCGCCGGCTGGACCCGCAACGCACAGATCCTGCTGACACGCAATCCGCACTACTGGCGCGGCCCGGCACATTTCGAGCATGTCGTGCTCCGCCACATGGGCGACAGCGCGACCCAGTTGCTGGCGATCAAGCGCGGCGACATCGATGCCGCGTTCAATCTCATTCCCGAACAGGTCGCCACGCTGAAGGGCGATAAGAACGTGCGCGTCGAGGGCCTGGAAAGCCTCGACTTCGTCTACATGGCGATGACCAGCGAGCCTGACTTCAACAAGGCGCTCGCTGTGAAGGAAGCCCGCCAGGCTGTCGCCTGCGCCATCGACTATGACGGCATCATCAACAGCATGCTGGGCGGCCAGGCAATTCGTTGCGCCACCTTCATCCCTATTGGTCTGTTCGGATCCACCCGCGAGACCACCAAGCAGATCGGCTACCGCCAGGATCTCGATCGTGCCAAGCAGCTGCTGAAGAAGGCAGGTTTCCCCGACGGCTTCGAATTCAAGCTGAGCTATGGCGATGCCGCGGTCTCCGGCCTGTCCTACGCGGTGCTGGCGCAGAAGCTGCAATCCGACCTGGCCCGCGTCGGCATCAAGGTGATCCTCGATCCGATGGATCAGGTGAACCTGCGCACCCAGTACACCACTGGCAAGGCGACCTCCGTGCTGACCTTCTGGAATCCATCCGGCGTCGAGACCGACCAGTGGGCCTCGGCATCCGTGCTGCGCGTCGCCAAGCGCGTGCACTGGACGGTGCCCGACGATATGCTGAAGCTGGTGATCTCGGCGGCGCAGGAACAGGACCCGAAGAAGCGCACCGAGCTCTATGTCGAATACGAAAAGAAGATGTTGGACCAGATGAACCACATCATCCTGTTCCAGCCGATCTATCAGTTCGCGGTGCGCGACATGATCAAGAAGTTCCCACTCACCGCGGCAGGATGGGAGGTCGAACTGGGTCAGGTCACCACCTGATGGCGTACGCGCCGTTCGACCTCAGCGGCAAGGTCGCGCTGGTCACCGGCGGCAACCGTGGTATCGGCTTCGGCATCGCGCATGCGGTCGCCGAAGCCGGCGCGGATGTCGCGATCTGGGGTACCAACGCGGCGAAGAATGAAGAGGCCCGCGCGGAACTCGCCAAGACCGGCCGCCGCGTGCTCGCGCTCGAATGCGATGTCGGCGACGAGGCAGCGGTCAACGCCGCCTTCGCCCGCACGCTCGACGTACTCGGCCGCGTCGATGGCTGCTTCGCCAACGCCGGTATCGGCGGTGGCGGTGCGTCATCGTTCCTGGAGATGAGCAGCGAGCTCTGGCACCGCGTGCTGCGCGTCAATCTCGACGGCGCGTTCTACACCTTCCGCGCCGCCGCGCAGCACATGGTGGAACGCGGCGGCGGTGGCGTGCTGGTCGGCACCGCCTCGCTCGCTGCGATCGAGGGCGCCGCGCGCAGCCAGCACTACGCCGCCACCAAGGGTGGCCTGATCTCCATGGTGCGCGGGCTCTCGGTCGAATTCGCCCGCCACGACATCCGCGCCCACGCCATCCTGCCAGGCTGGATAGAAACCGACATGACGCACCGCCTCACCACCAACGAGACGTTCCACGGCAAGGTCATGCCACGCATCCCAATGCGCCGATGGGGCCGCGGCGAGGACTTCGGCGGCATCGCGGTCTATCTGATGAGTTCCGCCGCCCGCTACCACACCGGCGACACCTTCGTCATAGACGGCGGCTACTCGCTGTTTTGAATTTGCCTTCCCGCGCCAGTGTCACTGCGAGAAACGCAGTGACGAAGCCAACCCGGTCACGCCGTTCCTCGCGATGACCAGCGTCGAAACCCGCAGCTCCTGGCTCGTCGCCTTCGCCACCCTCGGCGTGATGTCGTTCGCGTTCGGCGCGCCGTTCGTCACCGTGGTCGCGCTGAAACAGATTGCCGGCGAGCTCGGCAGCGCACGCAGCGTCCCAGCCCTCGGCTACTCGCTCGCCTGGTTCGGTTCCGCCGTCGGCGGCCTCGCCATGGGCCGCATCGCCGACCGTATCGGCACCAAATGGACCGTCGCCTTCGGTGCCGCGATGATCGGCGTTGGCCTTGCGATCTCCACCGGACACAGTGCCTGGCGCCTTTGGCTCGGCCACGGCGTGTTCGTCGGTCTGCTCGGCATCGGCGGCATAAATGCGCCGTCCTATGTCTATGTCAGCCACTGGTTCGACCGGCATCGCGGCACCGCCCTCGCGCTGATCTCCAGCGGCCAGTATGTCGCCGGCGCGATCTGGCCGCCGATATTCGAACGCGGCATCGCGTTGTTCGGCTGGCGTGCCACGATGGACGCATTCGCCGCAGCGGTCGCTCTCGTCGTTGTGCCGCTGGCCTTGATCGCCCTGCGCAATCCACCGCACGCCACTCGACACACCACCACTGCCACGCCTGCACGCGCCGCCAGCGTCCTCGGCCTGCCGCCCAATCTGCTGCTGGCGCTGCTCGCCGCCGCTGCCTTCATGTGCTGCGTGCCAATGGCCATGCCGGCGAGCCATCTCGTGGCGTTCTGCACCGATATTGGCATCCCGGCATCGCAGGGTGCTGCGATGCTTTCCGTGCTGCTCGGCTGCGCCTTTTTCAGCCGGCAGTTGTGGGGCTGGATCTCCGACCGTATCGGCGGCCTTCGCACCATACTCCTCGGCTCGATCTGCCAGGTTCTGGCAATGACCGGCTTCCTTTTCGTGCGCGGCGAGGCGGGACTGTTCGCCGTCGCCACTTTCTTTGGCCTTGGCTTCGCCGGCATGGTGCCTGCCTACGTGCTGGCGGTCCGCCAGCTATTTCCCGCCGAGGAAGCATCCTGGCGGGTGCCGACACTCCTGATGTTCAGCGGTTCGGGCATGGCAGCCGGCGCATGGCTGGCCGGCCTGCTCTACGACCATTTTGGCTTCTATGGGGTCGCCTTTGCTACCGGCATCCTGTTCAACCTGGGCAACTTGGCCATCATAGCAGCGCTCGTGCTGCGCCATCACCAGCAGAGAGCCCGCTTCGCAGTCGCCTAATTCCGCGCCGATCGGCATTGAATTGCGATAGCATAACGTTTACTAACCGTTAAAACCGCGTGGTAAATCTGCAAATCCTGCCAAAGGACTGCCTTGGAGCAACTTTTGACAACGTCTCTTTTTACAAGCTGAACGTCGGTTAAAAGAATGCGGAAACCAAACGCTGCTAATCGTTCGTCAAAGACCTACCGCCGCCTGCTGGCGCAACCGTCGCGATAACGGGAATGGGTTGATGACCACAGCCGAGGACAGCGAGCACTGGACGGGGCCGCGGCTCACCGCGCGCTTCATTGCCATGAAGGGCATCGCGCCCGAGCCCGTCGCGCATATTGTCGCCCGTATCACCCGGCGGATCGATGGATCCACGCTGGAGACCGTTACCGTAGCGGACGACTTGCAACCGCTCGATCCGCAGGCCGCGGATACCTGGCTCGTCGCCCGTTTGGGGCGCACCGACAGACTGGCGGTTGCCGTCCTCGTCATCCGCGAAACACTCGATGCGCGCGGCGTGATCCTGCAGGGCACGCTCGAGCGCCGGCGAGGCACCGTCGACGGGCCGTTCAGCGGCGATCCCGTGCGGGTTGATTTCGCCGGGCCGGCCAATGCTGTCCGCCTATACCGCAGCGATATCGATGGCCGCCTCACCGAGATCGCGCCCGCTGCCAACACCGCACCGCCGCGCGTGCAATCGCGCGAGCAGTTCGCCGGCGAACTCAGGGCGCTTCAGGCACGCTTCGGCCTGAGCTTACGGATCCTCGACACGCGCGAGCCCACGCTGTTCGAGGACATGGTCGGACTGTCCAGTATCGTGCATGCACGCGTCGCCAATTCACGCGACATCGCTTGCGGTATCGGCTGGCACGGCAACGTACCATTTGTGCTCGAGGCGGACTTCCCCCGCTTCGCGGCACCGTTCAGGCTGCCTTCGGAAGATGCCGCGGCGCTCGACATCGCACTGCGCGAGAACAATCTGGTGCGCGGCGAAACCCGGCTCGATCAGCACGGCATCGCCGTGGTCGGTCGCGCGCCGCCGTGGCGAGGAAACTCTGTTCCTTTTGCGCGTCTCGGGTGGATCGGTGCACATTCGGCCCCACGTGCCGGCCCGCGATATCGGCAGCACCGACCAACAGCGCTGGATGCGCTACACCGAAACCTACGAAGCTCTGACGATACTCGACGCCTGGCACGACGGCGCTGGCGAGGACGTCATCGTGCTGACCGGCGATCTAAGTGGCCAGGTCTGTCGTCATCACATCGACATCGATGGTGTTGAGACCTGGAGCAAGACCGACGACGAGGCGGCGGCCGGAGCGCTGCATCGCGAGCACCTGTTCCCCGGCACGCTCACGGCCGCCGATGATACCGCCGTCCGCAGCGAGGCCATGCCGACGCTCGCTGATCCGCTCCGCGCCGAACAGTCTCTGCTCGCCCGTGCCGAGGCCTACGTGCGCGCCAACAATGCACTCGCAGCCGTGCGCGATGGAGCAGACGCAGCGGCACCTCTGCGCGAATTTGCCGCCGCACTGCACATACTGGATGCGAATTCGACGGCAGCAATGCTGCAAAGCGTGCAGCGGCGACCGGACGCCGCCGCGGTCGCCGGCCTGCAGCAGGCACTGCAAGCGGAATTGGCGCTCACACAATGTCACCTCGTGCCGCCGCGCCACTCGCTGTGGCTGACACGTGCGGGCGCGCCATTCGGCGACGATGTCGCAGCGGCACTCCCCGACGCGACGTACGATATCGAGGAAGCGGCACTCTGTCTCGCTCTCAGCCGTCCGACCGCTTCGGTGTTCCACTGCACGAAGGCGTTGCGCGCCGGTATCGCCGGATTGGCACGCATCGCCGGCGTGGCAGACCCGATCGCAAGCGGCGGAAGCGATTGGCAGGCGATTATCCGCGCGCTGCATCTCGCTGCCGATACTCGGCTCGAACCATCGCTGAATGCGCTCGATGGGATACGCCGCCGTTGGCGTGGCGCAACATTGCAGTTGATCGACAAGTATACCGAGGCAGAAGCGGAGCGGATATTTCGCGCACTTGGCATGTTCCTGCGAACTCTCGCCGACGCTCACACCTCACAGCAATCGTGAACTCAACCCGCGCCAACGCACTCCGTTGAGTCGGTGACGGGCAATGCCCGTCCTCGCAGAACAAGGAGACGTGCGATGGCCGACCAGCGACATACCGGGAATCCGGGCAATTTTGCCGAGGATCGCGAGCGCGCGGCGCGCGCCGGACAGCTTGGCGGGCAACACAGCCCCGGCAACTTTGCGAACGATCGCGAGCGTGCGGCGCAGGCAGGCCGGAAGGGTGGCGAGAACAGCCATGGCGGCGGCGGTGCCCAGAACAACCCCGGCAATTTCGCGCATGATCGCGAACGTGCCGCCGAGGCCGGCCGCAAGGGCGGCCAGCACTGATCGCTGAGCGATATGCAGCGGGCCGTCCGGGCACCTGCCTGGGCGGCCCGTTCGCGCATCGGGAACCGCTGACCTGTCCGGCCGTTCCGGTATTGCGAGCGAAGGAGCTTGGCAATGTCGGAAGTTTCCTACCCAAAAGAAGGGCCGCCGATCGGCACCCTGCATGAAGTGCGGGCGATCTTTGGCGATCCTCAAGCGATGCAGAACGCCGTTTCGAAATTGGAGCTGTCTGGCTTCGACCGGGCGGATCTGAGCCTGCCGGAGGTGTTGCCGGCGCACCCGACCCCCGAAGCCGGCGCCAAGCCGGTCGATACAGAGGAAGACGCGCGCCAGGCGCGCACATTGCACACCAGCGGCGCCGCAGCCGCGGCAGGCATGGCCGCAGCCGGGGTGGTCATCGCGACCGGCGGTGCCGCCGCACCGGCAGTTGCAGCCGCCGTGGTCGGCGGCGGTCTCGCCGGCGGCGTGGCTTTTGCGCTGAGCAGCGCTGCCAACAGCAGGGAGCAGCAGGACCGCGATCTCAAGGCGGCCACCGGCAGGTTGATTTTGTCGGTCCGCACGCCCGACCTGCAAAAGCGCAATACGGCCGAGGCCATCCTGCGTGCCGCCGGTGCATCGGAGGTAAACGCGCAATGATCGAGGACAAGCAAGACAAGGTGGTCGAGGACAGTTTCCCCGCCAGTGATCCGCCTGCGTCCAGCGGCATCACCGGTCCGCGGGCAGCCAAGCCGCGGCCGGCGCCGCATCGGCGTGACGATCACAGCCGTCCAAAAGGTACGCCGAACCATGACCGCCACGCCGCCGAAACGGCTTACCAGAGGGAGAACGAGAAAAAGCCCGGCAGTTAGTCGGCCGCACATCTCCCGCACGCGCTGCAAGTTCGCTGGGGGCGGTGGGTACAAGCTTCCTGGAAGTGGGGCGAACGTTGCCCGCCCGCCCTACCTCCGATAGGTTGCGCGCCCTGCTTCCTGCCGGGACTCCGCAATGCACCTCACCGCCGAACGCCTCGACCGCATCCAGCCCAGCCTGACCATCGCCATATCGACCAAGGCGCGGCATCTGATCTCCGAGGGCAAGAACATCATCTCGCTCTCCCAGGGCGAGCCCGACTTCGATACGCCGCGCAACGTTAAGGACGCGGCAATCCGCGCCATCGAAAGCGGTGAGACACGGTACACGGACGTCGCCGGCACACCGGAGCTGCGCCGCGCGGTGTCGCAGAAATTCAAGCGCGACAGCGGCATCGACTACAAGCCGGAAGAGATCATCGTCTCCACCGGTGGCAAGCAGGTGATCTTCAATGCCATGCTCGCCACCATCAACAAGGACGATGAAGCGATCATCCCCACGCCCTGCTGGGTGAGCTATCCGGACATCGTGGCGCTCGCCGACGGCAAGCCCGTACTGGTTCCCTGCGAGCAGAATCACGGCTTCAAGCTGCGGGCCGAGGCACTCGAGCAGGCGATCACGCCGCGCACCAAATGGTTCATGCTGAACAATCCCTGCAATCCGACCGGCGCCGCCTATTCGGCGGAGGAACTGCGGCCGATCTGCGATGTGCTGCTGCGCCACCCCGATGTGTGGATCTTCACCGACGACATCTACGAGAAGCTTGCCTACGACAGCTTCAAGCCGGCGACCATCGTGCAGGTGGAACCGCGCCTGAAGGACCGTACCATCACGATGAACGGCTGCTCCAAGGCCTATGCGATGACCGGTTGGCGTATCGGCTTCGCCGGCGCGCCGCTGCAACTGATCAAGGCGATGGACAAGCTGCAGAGTCAGTCCACCTCCAATACCAATTCGATTGCCCAGGCCGCCGCGGTCGAGGCGCTCACCGGACCGCAGGAATCGATCGAGGCAATGCGCAAGGTGTTCGAGGAGCGACGCAACCTCGTGGTGGATATGTTGAACAAGGCGCCAGGCATTCATTGCCACAAGCCGGAAGGCGCATTTTACGTGTATCCCTCGATCCACGGCTGCATCGGCAAGACCTCGCGCGGCGGCAAGCACATCACCGACGATGAGAGCTTCGTGTTGGCGTTGCTCGAGGAGGCCGGGGTCGCCGCTGTACATGGCACAGCGTTCTGCTATCCGGGGCATTTCCGCATTGCCTACGCGAATGCCACGGAAGAACTGCGCGATGCCTGCACCCGTATCCAGCAATTCTGCCAAGGACTGCACTGATGCCGGCATTCGCCGAGCGGCTGAACCGCGTACAGGTTGCCGCCTCGGTACAGATGACGATGCGCGCGCGCGAACTGCGCGCCCAGGGCGTCGATGTCATCCAGCTCACCATTGGTCAGCCTGACTTCGACAGCCCGCCGCATGCGATCGAGGCAGCGCATCAGGCAGCATTGCGCGGCGAGACAAAATATCCGCCGCAGGACGGCACGCCGGCGTTGAAGCAGGCGATCCAGCGCAAGTTCAAGCGAGACAACGGCCTAGACTTCGCGCTCGACGAAATCTGCGTCACCAACGGCGGCAAGCAGGCGATTTTCAACGCGCTGATGGCAACAGTCGATCCGGGTGATGAAGCTGTGATCCCGGTGCCGTCCTGGAGTGCCTATGCGTTGATGACGAAGCTGATGGGTGGCGAACCGGTCTTCGTCAATTGCCCGCAGAACAACGGCTTCAAGCCGCGCGCCGAGGACATCGACGCGGCGATCACGCCAAAGACCAAGTGGCTGGTATTGAACAATCCGAACAATCCCACCGGCGCCTGCTGTTCCGCGCAGGAACTGCGCGCGATCGCCGATGTCCTGCTGAAGCATCCGCATGTCTGGATCCTGTCGGACGACATGTATGAGCATCTGGTGTTCGATGGCTTCAAGCATGCGACGCTCGCGCAGGTCGCGCCGGAACTGCGCGACCGTACGCTGACCGTCAGCGGTGCTTCCAAGGCGTATGCGATGACCGGCTGGCGTATCGGCTATGCCGGCGGCCCGAAGAACCTGATCCGGGCGATGGTCAACATGCAGGGTCAGGCCACCGCGGGGGTCTCATCCGTCGGCCAGGCCGCCGCCGTGGCAGCGCTCGATGGTCCGCAGGACGGTGTGCGCGAACAGGTCACGGCCTATGCGCGGCGGCGTGACATGGCGGTGGAGATGCTGAACGCCTGCAAGGGCATAAACTGCCACAAGCCCGAGGGCGCATTCTACGTCTATCCCAACGTCGCCGGCTGCATCGGCAAGACCACCGCCGGCGGTCGCAAGCTGGAAACCGATCAGGACCTGTGCATGGCTTTGCTGGAAGAGGCGCATGTCGCTACCGTGCATGGCGCCGCCTATGGCATGAGCCCCTATCTCCGCGTCAGCACAGCCACAGACGAGACGTCACTGGCCGAGGGCTGCCGCCGCATCGCCAAGTTCTGCGAAGGGCTGCACTGAGCCTTCAGATATACGCGGTCTTCGCCAGCAGATTGTGCCGCTTCAGGTAGCGCGTGCCGCTGCGCAGCAGTGGCGCCGCACCATACAAGGCTCCGCCGGCAACCGTCAGGGCCGGCCGCCACAGTGCGCCGGAATAGCGCAGCGGATAGCCCAGTTCGCGCAGGTCCTTCTGCAGGCAGGCCTCCATCGCGAAGCATTCAGCCGCGTTGAGCTTGCGCCGCCATGCCGCCACGGCATCGCCGCTGACCGGTTGGGCAAGCTTCCCGTGAATATGCCGTTCGCGCTCCGGCACCAGATTGCCCAGCCGCTGCCAGTCGAGCATGCCGGGCTCGAACTGCTCGCCGAGGAAATCGCAAATCGTCCTCACCGTGAACTCCAGATCGCTCACCAGATCCTCGTACCGCACATCGAGTATCCGATCGGCGAACGGTGCCCGCTGGTATTCACGGCGGAGCTGCATCGCCAGCGTCCAGGAAAACCGCTGCCGCTCGTAGTAGCTGTTCCAGTTCAGCTCGATGTTGGAAGCCGCGACATCGCGGCCGTCGCGGATCAGGTGAATGAACTTGGCGCCCGGATACAGCGTCAACAGTTGCGGGACAATGTTGATATACCGCGGCGTCTTGTCGCCGAACCGCGGCTTGCCGGAGGCTGCGAGATGATGCCGATAGACCAGGTTGATCACATCGACCAGCCGCGGCGCGTCCAGCGCTTCCGCCTGCCGTCGCAGTTCCTCCGCCGGGATTTCCATGTCCGGCCAGCGGTAGTCTCCCGTCATCAGCGTCACCGCGCGATCGACCTGCGCGGCGTCGAGCGGCCCGCTCAAGGGCAGCGCCTCAACCAGTTGAACGATGAACCAGGTTTCCGGCGGGATATGCAGCCGCGAATGACCGGCAAGAATCAGCCGCAACAGCGTTGTGCCGGAGCGCCCGGCACCGATAATGAAGAACGGCGTGTTGTCGGCCATGCCAAAGCTTAATCCCTGAGAGAGCGTCCTGATGCAAGCTTCTTCCATTCCTACGATCCGGCCCGGCCGTGACGCCGACGCAGCCGGAATGATCGCGCTGATCGGTGCCTGCTGGTCGCAATACCCCGGCGTTCACATGGACGTGGACGGCGAGATGCCGGAGCTTCGCGCCCTCGCCTCTTACTATGCCGGGAAGAGTGGCGCCCTTTGGGTGGCCGAAGCCAACGGCCAGGTCGCCGGCATGATCGCCACCACGCCGCTTGACGCCGGCGCGTGGGAAATCTGCCGTGTCTATGCATCGCCATCCGCACACGGCGCCGGTCTCGGCGCCAGCTTGCTCGATCGTGCCGAACAGCATGCACGCTCTGCCGGCGCCACCCGCCTCGCGTTGTGGAGCGACACCCGCTTCGACCGCGCACACCGCTTTTACGAGAAGCGGGGCTATGTGCGCTCCGGTCCCATCCGCGTCCTGCAGGACATGTCCAACTCGCTGGAATTCGGCTACGCCAAGCCGATCGACGGCATCGAGGTTCTGGATGCCGCAGCCGCCGCATCGGCCTCGGCGAAATCCTGCGCGCCTGCGTCGAAGCCGGCGCCTCGGTGTCCTATCTGCCGCCGCTCTCGCTGGCTACCGCGCGCGGCTACTGGCGCCGGGTCATCGCCGACGTGGCCGCCGGCACACACATCCTGCTGGCGGCCTGGTCGAGCGGCGCCCTCGCAGGCACTGCGACGCTGGAACTCTGCGGCGCGCCGAACCAGCCGCACCGCGCCGAGGTGCACAAACTGCTGGTGCACCCCGCCGCCCGGCGCCGCGGCATCGCCCGGCGCTTGATGCAGCGTCTGGAACAGGAAGCGTTTCGCGCGGGACGCACGCTGATGGTGCTCGATACCCGCGAAGGCGATCACGCCGAACGTCTGTATCACGCCACGGGCTGGCAGGAAGCCGGCCGCATTCCCCGCTTTGCGATGAATGCCGACGGCTCGTTCAGCGCCACCGTGTTCTTCTGGAAAACGCCCAGCCAGCCTACATCTGCACAATCGAAGTAAGCTCGAAGGTCTCGCCCTGCGGGTTTTCGCCGATACGCAGCGTCTTCTCGTTGGGAAAGCTGTACGGTGGTACCGGCAGGTTGTACGGCGCCGGCACCCCGCTATAGACGCGGCCGGCCAGATCGTATTTCGACCCGTGGCACGGGCAGAAATAGCCGCCCGGCCAGTTCGGCACCGGATTGGAGGCGTCCGGGTTCGGCATGTAGTTCGGCAGACAGCCGAGGTGCGTGCAGATGCCGACCAGAACCGCGATCTCCGGCTTCACTGATCGATGCCAGTTCTGCGCGTACTGCGGCTGCTGATGCACCGCCGAGTCCGGATCGCTCAGCTGCGACACCAATGCCTTGCTCTGCAATGTCTTCAGGGCTTCGGCTGGCCGGTTCACAACCAGCATCGGACTGCCACGCCAAAGCACAACGATCTGCTGCCCGGGCGCGAGCTTGCTGAGATCGATATCCATCGGTGCGCCGGCAGCAATGACGTCCGCCGAGGGATTCATTGAATCGACCAACGCCCAGCCCACGGCGACGACACCGATACCGGCTGTGGCGCCGGTCACCAGCTTGAGGAAATCGCGCCGCGTTTCTCCCGGCGTGGTGTGATCAGTGGTGCTTGACATACCCGACATATAACCGGTGCCGTGCCGCCGGCAAATGTAGAGTTGGTCATGTTCAAACCAATGCGGAACGAATCTCGCTCCAACGTTGATCGGAACAATCAAGATTGACCCATTCCGCCGGGCGCTGAATGGTTCGCACGGCAAGCTCGGAGAGGTCTCGCATGATCACCGCCTCCTATGTCCGCCTGATGGCGCAGTACAATGCGGAAATGAACCGCCGCCTCTATACGGCAGCCGCACGGTTGAGCGATGTCGAACGCAAAGCCGATCGCGGCGCGTTCTGGCAGTCGATCCACGGCACGCTCAGCCATGTCCTGTGGGGCGACACGCAATGGATGTCACGCTTCGACAATTGGCCGAAGCCGGAGGTACCGCCGAAACAAAGCGCTGCCATGTTCGATGATTTCGCCGCACTGACCGCCAGGCGCGAGCAGGCCGACGCGGACATCCAGGCCTGGGCCGACCGCATGGACGATGCGTGGCTCGCCGAGGATCTGGTGTGGTTCAGCGGCGCCGCACAACAGGAATTGCGGCGCAAGCGCGGCCCGCTGGTGGTGCACTTCTTCAACCACCAGACACATCACCGTGGCCAGGCACATGCACTGCTGACAGCCTGCGGCCAACAGACCGGCGATACCGATCTTTTCCTGGTGGTTCCGCAAGCCGCCTGACCTGGGTTTGGCGGTCGCTTACCGCCTGCGCTAGCCTCCCGCCGCTATAAGGGAGGAAACAATCAATGAAATCAGGAACCATCGCCTCATCTCTGGTGTTCGCTGCGGCTTTGTCGGTTACCGCCAGCGCACAGACCGTCCGCGGTGTCACCGATACTGAAATCGTCATCGGCACCGCCACCGACCTGTCAGGCGTCACCGCCGTGCAGGGCGTCAACAACTCCAACTCGGTGCGTCTGGCGTTCGACGAAGCCAACGCTGCCGGCGGCGTCAACGGCCGCAAGATCAAATACATCGTCGAGGACAGCCAGTATCAGGTGCCGCGCGCCGTCCAGGCCATGAACAAGCTGCTCAATCAGGACAACATCTTCTTTGCGACGGTCAACGGCGGCACGCCGATGAACGACGCGATGATGCCGATGATGTTCGAGAAGGGCGTGCCAAACCTGCTGCCATTGACCGCCGCGCGTTCAATGTACGAGCCATACAACAAGCTGAAATGGAGCCAGTTCGCCTCGGTACTACGACCAGATGCGCGCGGGGGTGAAATACTTCGTCGAGCAGCGCGGCAAGAAGATGGTCTGCGCGATGTATCAGGATACCGACTTCGGCAAGGACGTGCTGGCCGGCGTCAATGCGCAACTCGAGGCCGAACATCTGAAGCTGATCGCATCGACCGGACACAAGCCAACCGATACTGACTTCACCGCCAACATCTCAAAGTTGCGCGATGCACAGTGCGACCTGATCACCATGGGCACCATCGTGCGTGACAGCACGCTGATCGTTTCAACGGTGAAGAAGATGGGCTGGAACGTCGATCTGCTCGGCCAGGTCGCGTCGTACGATACGGCGGTGGCGAGCGCACCCGGCGGCGCGGGCGAGGGCTTCTACTCGATGACCCCAGCGATCTATGCCTATCCCGATGATCCGCGTCCCGTCGTGCACGAGTTCGCTGCCCGCTACAAGGCGAAGTACGGCTTCGACGTGAACTTCCTCGGCGAGACCGGCTATACGACCGCGCAGATCATACTCGAGGCGCTGAAACGTGCCGGCCGCGATCTCAACGTCGATACGCTGACCAAGGCGATGGAGAGCATCCACGACTTCCACGATATCTTCGGCAACTCTTTCACCTTCGGCCCCAACCAGCACCACGGTGCCACCAGCGCCTATCTCGCGGTGGTGAAGGACGGCCGTTGGATTCCGGTGGTCGATCAGGCTCTGGCGTACTGATCGGCAGATGACGAAGTCGTCGATCCGCATCGCCGTCCTGCACTTCCAGCATGAAACGGTGACGTTCCTCAAGAACGACACGACAGTCGACGACTTCGTCTATCCCGGCTCTCCCGCGCACGGCGAGGCGCTGCTGAGCTCGGGACCGGACTCCTACATGGGCGGCTTCGTCCAGGTGGCGCGTGAGTTCGACGGTGTCGAACTCATCGGCATCGAATTCACCACTGTGGCCGAAAACCGGATCGGGATCCGGCTGGGTGACGCAGGATGCGTACGAGACCTATGTCGGCCGCATGATCGCCGGGCTGCGCACATCCGGCCCATTCGACGGCGTCTATCTCTGCGTCCACGGCGCGATGGCGGCGCGTGGCATCGCACGGCCGGAAGCCGAACTTGCCCGCCGGGTACGCGAAGTGGTCGGACAACGCGCCTTCATCGCCGCAACTTTCGATCCGCACGGCAATGAGGACGCGGAATTCCTGCACCACGCCGACATGGCGTTCTGCGGCAAGTATTTCCCGCATTACGACAGCCACCTTCAGGGCCAGCGGGCGGCACGCATGCTGGTCCGCGCGATCCGCGGCAGCTATCGCCCCACGCATACCACCGTGAAGGTGCCCATCATCTCGCCCACCGTGGTGCAGTGGACCGGTGCATCGCCGTGGATGGACCTGGTGCTGCGCGCCCTGACCTGGGAGGCCCGCGAGCCGGATGTCTATGTGAATGTCTATTTCAGCTTTCCCTGGTCGGATGTTCCGGATGCCGGCATGACCATCCAGGTGATCGCCAACGGCGACGCCGCGCTGGCAACGCGCGTGGCGGACGACATGGCGCGCTTCGCCTGGCGGCAGCGTGAGGCACTGCTCGGCTCAACCAAGGTGCACACCATTCCCGACGGTGTCGCCCTGGCGAAACAAGCAGTGCAACGCGATGCAACACCAGTGGTGCTGGCCGATCACAGCGACCGCTCGGGCTATGCCACGTGGTTGTTGCGCGAGATCATCGCCCAGGGGTTGTCCAACACGCTGATTGCCACGGTCGCCGATGCCGGCGTGCTCAAGTCGATGCAGAACGCAAGCATCGGTGCTCGGTTCGACATGGACGTCGGTGGCCTGACCGATGATTCGGCTGGCCAGCCGGTGCGCATCACCGGCAGGATCACCCATCGCATTGAGCGCAACGGTCAGCTCTGGTTGGGCGTCAGCTTCGGCAATGGCAACCTGCTGCTGATCAGCCCCTATCTCGTGCAGATCATGGAGACCACCACGCTGACCGGCATTGGCATCGATTTGGCGGCCTTTCAGATCATCGCCATCAAGTCGCGCGTGCACTTCCGTCGCGGCTTCGACGACAGCGGATTTGCCAAGACGATACTGCTGGTCGAACCAACCGAGCCTTTCCTCGGCACGGTGCGGCTCGACGCCCTGCCCTACCAAAACCTGAAGCTCAGCGACTTCTACCCGTACGGCGCTCGGTACACCTCACCCGCTTGCGGGAGAGGTCGATGCGAAGCATCGGGGGAGGGCGCGACCCGCTACATCGAACCCCTACTGCACCGCACAAACCCGCTCGAACGCCGTGGCATCGCCGTTGCGTCCCAGCTCACGCCAGCACGCGTCATCGAACGCCGCGCGTATGTGCGGCAGCGTTGCCCGGCTGTCGTTATCCTGCGCAATCAGTGCCAGTACCACGCGCGTATATGCTACGGTCCGTTCGCGGATCTGCTGCGGTGTGTCATCGCGACTGATGATCAATAGACGTGTCGCCGGTGGCACCTCATTGGCGAACGCGCCGACAATGCCCACGCCGTCATTGCCGCGCGGCAACAGCACCACGCCGCCCTCCAACATCGCGCCAACAGAGACCGCCGCTGCACGTGCCGGCTGCATGGTTTCCGGGCGAGTCATCAGCCCGGCGAGCGACACTGCCTGGATCGCCAGCACCAGCCAGCACACCGGGCGCGGCAGCGTCGCTATCAGTAGCCCGATGAACGGCGTCGCGAATGCGACATAACGCAGTTCGATCGGAATGTTGTTGAACGCGACCCCCAGCACCAGCAATCCGATCAACGGCGCGACACAGGCCATGCCGAACAATGCGTGCGCGCGGCGCCATCGCAACGTGAGCAAAACAATGAGTGCCAGCGACAAGCCAGCCAGCACCGCCGCCACCAGCCGTCCGGCGGCATCGCCGGCATAGAGCGGCAACCCGCCGAACACGCTCGCGGCAACATATCGTGCCAGCCGCACCACCGCCGCGCCTGCGTCGAACGGCTCGAACTGCCCGGCTCGACTCTGGCGTTGCGCCAGCAAGAACCACGCATCGGCCGGCAGCCACACCGCAAATCCAATCGCCGCGGCGATGCTGCGCCGCCCCGGCAACCACAGCAGCACGGCACATGCCACGAATGCCGCGAGATAATTGCTGAATGTCGCCGCGCCCAGCAACAGGCCCGCTGCAACCGAACCACGCAGGCGCAGCTCCGGACGCACCGCAATCGCCACGCCCGCCAGCGTCAGCATCTGCGCCAGCGCGAACCCGCGCGCAATGCTGCCTGTATAGACAAAGCCATAGCAGCCGAGCGTCAACAGAGCGGCCAGCCACGCATTGGCGCCGAAACGCCGCGCGATCACTGCCACCAGTGCAAGCGATGCAAAGCCGAACAGCGCCGACAACGCGCGCGCCGCGAACAGCCCCGCGCCGAACCACCGGCGCCATAGCGCCACTGTCCAAAAATATAGCGGCGGGTGCACGTCGGTCGCCCGCAGATCACGGGCGATCGCCGCAAACCCGGCGGGCCCGTCCTGCAAGGCGCGCACCTCGCCAGCCGTAATCAATGCCTCGGTCCACATCGGGCGCGCCGTTCCGCCGGTCAGAAACAGCGTGTACTGCTCGTCGTATTCCGCGCCGCGCTGCCAGGCCGCGGCAAACAGCACCACGGCACCAAGCAGCACAACCGCGACAACTCTCGCCACGCGTTCACCGGACGTTAGCCTCCGCCGCTTATCGCAGCGCGATGCGAACGATTGGTTACCGCTTTCTGCTCGGCTGCCTGCTCGCGCTTTGCCTCGCTGCACCTGCCAGTGCGGAACTGCGCCGCGGCATCAACATCACCAACTGGTTCCGCTTTCCACCCAGCGGTGATCCCGCCGCCCTGCGCAGCTATCTCGACGACACCACGATGGAAACGTTGCGTCAGGCTGGCTTCGATTTCGTCCGACTGCCGATACAGCCGGAATTGCTGCCCGCATCCGCCGCCATCGCGGACGCGGTGGCTCGGCTCGAACGGCATGGCCTGTCGGTTGTCGCCGCGCTCGCTCCGGCCAGCTGGCACCTGGAAGCCTCGGCCGCGGACCGCGCGCGGCTGTTCGCAGCCTGGCGCTCACTGTCGCGATTGCTGCAACGCTTCGATCCGGCCCGGACCCTGCCGGAGGTGCTGAATGAGCCGGTCTTCGCCAACGACCCGGGAGCGTGGCAAGCATTGCAGCACCAGGTTCTGGCCATCATCCGCGCCACGTTACCCGGAAATACGGTCGTGCTCACCGGCGCCGACTGGGGCAGCATCGCAGGCCTGCTCGCGATCACGCCGGAATCGGACAGCAACGTGATCTACAGCTTTCATCTGTACGAGCCGCCCGAGTTGACCGCGCTTGGTGCCTACCGCCCGGGGCTCGACAAAGCGGCGATGGCGCGCCTCCCATTCCCTGTCACCGACGTTAGCGCCTGCACGGGTATCGCCGACAGCACCGCCGACACGGCAACAGCCGGGCTGATGCGCTTCTACTGTGCGCAGCGTTGGGACACGGCGAAGCTCGCGGCACATGTCGCCGAGGCGGCGGCGTGGGCAGAACGCCATCATGCTCGGGTGATTGCCGGGGAATTCGGCGCCTCCTCGCAGCTCAACGCCCCGGCCCGCACCGCCTGGCTGTCCGCCGTGCGGAAATCCTGCGAGCAGCGGGCGCTTCCCTGGGCCCTCTGGGGCTACGACGACACTATGGGATTCGCGCTGCACCCGCCGAATCCGCGTGGGTATCTGGACCCCCACTTGCTGCGCGCACTCGGTCTCACTGGACAGTTACACAGAATTGCCCAATAAAACGGCACCCATCGCGAACCTGCGTGAGCGGATCGTCAAACATTCGCAAAGAAAAAGCCCCCGGTTAACAACCGGGGGCAAGTAAACAGGGAGGCTTCACGTCTGGGAGACGCAGGGGTCATCGACCCCCTTCCGGCCCCGAAGGACCGGAAAACTGGCGGCGAAGCCGCCGTATTCGGTGACTACACTTGTAATGGCGCCGCGCGACGGTTTCCATCCACAAAACCCGGGACGCCGCCATGCTGCTGACGCATGACCGGACAGGGATCTATCGGTTTGCGTCATCGGTGCGTCACGGCTGGCGCGACGCTCGTGCGAAATACCAGGCCGGTGACAAATCGCTCGGTGGATCAGCGCGCCGAGTGCAAGGAACTTCTATCGCCGCTGGCGCTCAGGCAAAATTCGCCTCTAACGGCGCAGCCGGGAGGTTTCAGTGGAACGTCGCAAGCCGCGACAGCAGGAAATCGCGGAAAACCGCCACACGCTTGGAATTCCGCAATTCCTCCGGGTACACGAAATAGACATCGACCTTGGGACCCTTCAGGTCCGGCAGAATCCGCACCAGGTCCTGATTTTCAGCCACCACGAAATCTGGCAGCGCACCGATCCCCAGGCCGGAGCGAATCGCCAGCAGCACCGCCTGCGTGTTGTTGACTTCGAGCAGCGGCCGCCGCGGATTGCCCGGCCGGCGCCCCGCCTCAGCCAGCCAATTCACCTCGCTGACCGGCGGATGGTGGCTGCCGAACAGGATCAGCCGGTGCGCGTCCAGGTCCTCCGGCCGCTGCGGCACGCCGTGCGTCTTGAGGTACTCCGGCGACGCGCAGATGTGCCAGTGGATTGTTATCAGGTGGCGTTGCACCAGATCGGGCTGCTTCGGCGGATGCATGCGAATCGCCACATCCGCTTCGCGCATCGCAAGATCGAGTTCCGCAGTCGTCCAGCAGCAGCGAGATCGACACGTCGGAATACATTTCCAGGAACTCGTGCAGCCGCGGCGCGAGCCAGATCGACCCGAACGCCATCGTCGTGGTGACCTTCAGCCGTCCGGCCGGCTTCTCCTTGCTCTCGGTCAGCAACGCCTCGGTGATCGCCAGCTTGGCGAATACCTCGCGCACGGTTCGATTCAGCGACTCGCCCTGTTCGGTAAGGATCAGGCCGCGTGCATGCCGATGGAACAACGGCACCTGCAGCGCCTCCTCCAGGGCCGAGATCTGCCGGGACACTGCCGACTGACTTAGGTTCAGCGTATCGCCGGCGTGCGTAAAACTGCCGGCCTCGGCCACCGCGTGAAACACGCGCAGCTTATCCCAGTCCATCACTCGGCCTCTCCCGTCCGCCGGTCACCTGGCCCCGGCGGATTGCGTGAACCCCTGCCCTGACATTGCGTCGGGTTCCGCTCGTTGAAACTGCGGAACGCAGCATCCTAGATCATCCCGGCCCGCCTGTGTACGGATATGTTGGACCGTTTCGCGAGATCCTGACTAGTCCGCGGCCAAAGCGGCCACTTGAATGCCGCCCGCGAGCCACTTCTCCGCCTCCAGCGCGGCCATGCAGCCGGTTCCTGCGGCAGTGACCGCCTGGCGGAAGATCCTGTCCTGCACATCGCCGGCGGCAAACACCCCCTCGACCGTGGTCCGCGTGCTGCCGGCGTCGGTCAGGATGTAGCCCTCCGAGTCCATCGCCACCTGGCCGGCGAAGATCGCAGTATTCGGTGTGTGACCGATGGCGATGAACACGCCGTCGACCGGCAGCGAGCTTTCGGCGCCGCTCTTCACATTGCGCAACCGCACGCCGGTGACGGCTTCCGGCGTTCCGCCGCCCTCGATCTCCTGCACCACGCTGTCCCACACCACCGAGATCTTCGGATGCGCGAACAACCGGTCCTGCAGGATCTTCTCCGCCCGCAACGCCTCGCGCCGATGCACCAGCATCACACTCTCGGCGTGATGCGTCAGATACAGTGCCTCCTCCACCGCGGTGTTGCCGCCACCGATGACCGCGACACGCTTGCCTCGGTAGAAGAACCCGTCACAGGTCGCGCAGGCCGAAACGCCGCGCCCCTGAAGCCGCTGTTCCGACTCCAGCCCCAGCCAGCGTGCCTGCGCCCCAGTGGAGATCACCACCGCATCGGCAACGTAGACGTCACCCGAATCAGCGGTGCAGCGGAACGGCCGCGCCGAGAAATCCACCTGCACGATCAGGTCTTGCACGATCCGGGTGCCGACATGCTCAGCCTGCGCCATCATCTGGTCCATCAGCCACGGCCCCTGGATCACCTCGGCGAAGCCCGGATAGTTCTCCACGTCCGTGGTGATCGTGAGCTGCCCGCCCGGCTGCAGACCGGCCATCAGTATCGGCGAGAGGCTGGCGCGCGCGGCGTAGATCGCTGCCGTGTAACCGGCCGGCCCCGAACCGATGATCAGAACGCGCGTACGGTGATTTCCGCCATCGTCTATCCCTCGAGCGAGTTCGCTGACCATATCGGCGGGTGTCGTGGCCAGACAAGGCAATGGACGCCAGCCCCCTTGCCCGCGCCGATGCGTGCAATATTATTGCGCCTCTCCCGACGCCTTTGATCTGCAACAACCAGCAACGCACGCATCGTGCCGGCAGCATGTGCCCATGAAAAGTCCCAACGGGGAAACTCCGCTCTTGGACGCGATCGACCGCCGGATCCTGGCGGAGCTCCAGGCCGACGGTCGTATGACCAACGTGGAGCTGGCGCGCCGTGCCGGAATTTCCGCGCCGCCCTGCCTGCGCCGCGTCCGCCGGCTGGAGGAGGCCGGCATCATCCGCGGCTACCATGCAGATCCCGATCCACAGAAGCTGGGCTGGGAGATCATCGTCTTTGCCATCGTCGGGCTGGACAGCCAGCAGGAGTCCGTTCTTTCGGCGTTCGAGCAACTGGTCGCCGGCTGGCCGGAGGTCCGCGAATGCCACATGATCCGCGGCGGCGGCGACTTTCTGCTCAAGCTGGTCGCCCGCGACACCGCGCATGAGAACCAGCTGACCCAGCGGCTGACCGGCTCGCCCTCGGTGTCGCGTGTCCAGACGCTGCAGACCATCCGGACCAGCCGCAGCCTCGCGGGCGTGCCCTTGTAGGATCCGCGGGGTTCGCTCTTGTCCCCCGCCAACCCGACCAGGAAGATGCAGCATGGCTAATCTGTCCACAGTCATCGACGTACCGGATCGGGCGGGACGATCCGGCGCTCCCACCGTCACAGTGGTGGTGCCGTGCTACAATGAGCGACCGAATGTTGCCCCGCTGATCGCCCGGCTTGATGCCGCGCTCACCGGCATCGACTGGGAAGTCATCTATGTCGACGACAACAGCCCGGACGGCACCACCGCCGAGGTTCGCCGCATTGCCCAGATCGATCCGCGGGTCCGCTGTATCCGCCGCATTGGCCGCCGCGGCCTCTCCTCCGCGGTGATCGAGGGCGCCCTGTCGTCCTCGGCGCAATTTGTCGCCGTGATGGACGGCGATCTGCAACACGACGAGACCCGCCTGCCCGAAATGCTCGCTGCCCTGCAAAGCGGCGACTACGACCTCGCCGTCGGCAGCCGTCATGTTGCCGGCGGCGACAACGCCGGACTGTCCGGCCGTTGGCGGCATATGCTGTCCGATGGCGGCATTCGTCTCGCTCAGTTCTTCCTGCCGATACGCCTCAACGATCCGATGAGCGGCTTCTTCATGCTGCCGCGCGCGCTGTTCGAACAGCTGGCCGCCAACCTCACCGGCCAGGGATTCAAGATCCTGCTCGACCTGACGCTCAGTTCGCCTGCTCCGCTGCGTGTCGCTGAGATCCCCTTCGTGTTCCGCGAGCGGGAGGCCGGCGAGAGCAAGCTCGACGCGCTCGTGCTGGCGCAGTTCGCCGGCTTGCTGCTCGACAAGGTATTCGGTGGACTGCTGCCACTGCGCTTCATCTCTTTCGCGCTCGTCGGCGCAATCGGCGTCGTGGTGCATCTCGCCGTGCTCACCATCGGATTGAAGCTGGATGGCCTAAGCTTTGAGACCGCACAGATCATCGGCTCAGTGGTTGCAATGGTGTTCAACTTCCTGCTCAACAACGAGATCACCTATCGCGACCAGCGCCTGCGCGGCCCGAGGCTGTGGCGCGGCCTGCTGCTGTTCATGGTGGTCTGCGGCGTCGGCGCCGTCGCCAATATCGGCATCGCCACATCGCTGTATGCCACGCACACCAGTTGGACCATCGCCGGTGCAATCGGCGCGGTCATCGGTGTCGTGTGGAACTACGCCGTATCCGCCACACTGGTGTGGCGCGCGCGTTGAAGTTGTTCTGGCTGGCGCTGGCGGGCGTGACGCTGTTGCGCCTGGCCATCGCGGCAGCGGCACCGCTGGCTCCTGACGAGGCATATTATTGGGTGTGGTCGCACGCGCTCGCGTGGGGCTATCCAGATCATCCGCCGATGGTTGCGCTGTGGATACGCCTCGGCACCGCCATTGTTGGCGACGGTGCGATCGGTGTGCGCCTGTTCGGCCCGCTGTCCGTCGCCATTGCGTCATTGCTGCTGGTCGATGTTGGCAACCGTCTATTCCCCGCACAGCACGCCGGCGTGCGCGCCGCGGTGCTGCTCAACGCCACCTTGCTGGTGGGAGCCGGGAGCGTGATCATGACACCGGACGCGCCGCTGCTGATGTTCTGGACCGCATGCCTGTGGGCGCTGGCTCGGCTGGCGCAGGACGGACGCTGGCAATGGTGGCTGCTCGCCGGTCTGTTCGCCGGCTTGGCGATGCTCAGCAAGTACACCGCTGCGCTGCTGTGGTTCGGCATCGTTCTGTGGTTGCTGCTGACGCCGTCGCTACGGCGCTGGCTACGCCATCCGGCCCCATGGGGCAGTGCCGTCATCGCCATCGTGCTCTTCCTGCCTGTCGTGATTTGGAATTCGCAGCACGCCTGGGTGAGTTTCCGGCGCCAGGGTGGCCGGATCGGCGAATGGCATCCGGCGGACGCACCACGTTTCGTCGGTGAACTGCTGCTCGGTCAGATCGGCCTGCTGACGCCACTCGTCGCCACCTTCTGCGCCGCTGGTATTATAGTCGCGGCGCAACAGGCCTGGCGCACACGGTCACCGGCATGGACGCTGTTGGCGGCGCTAAGTCTGCCATCCGTGCTGCTGTTCATCCAGCATGCGCTGGGTGATCGCGTGCAGGGCAACTGGCCCACCATCATCTACCCCGCCGCGATGATCGCTGCTGCCAGTTTACAGACGCCCGTGTGGCGTCGCCTCTACCCGCCCGCCATCGCGCTCGGCTTCGGCATCACCGTGCTGGTGTATGTACAAACGCTGCTGCCAGCGCCGCTGCCGGTCAGCCTCGACCCGATCGCGCGGCAACTCGACGGCTGGGACACGCTCGCCGCACAGGTCGACGCTGAACGGCGCCGTCAGGGCGCCGCATTCGTTGCCGCAGATCAGTACGGTATCGCGGCGGAGCTGGCGCGCGACCTGCCCGCCGGCGTCACCGTCATTGGTGCCGAACCGCGCTGGGCATTGTTCGATCTGCCGCGCGCTGGATTTGCCGGTCAGCCGGGTATCCTGGTGCGCCGCGCGCGCGCTGCCGCACCCGACGCCGAGTCCTGGTCAAGCATGGCACCGCTCGGTCACGCCCAGCGCTCGCGCGGCACTCGATGATAGAAGACTATCGTCTGTATCGCGTCACATGCATCAGGCGAGATGACCGAGCTGCCGTCCCGCGCCAACGGCTCTTAGCCAGGAATTAAACTAGAACGTTCAGGCTGCCCGATATGGCCAGCAAGAAGGACCGGAGGGTTAAGAGCACGATCCTTATCCGCAAGGAGGAAGTCGTTGAAGGTGAGGCGCACGGCGGTTCCTGGAAGGTAGCCTACGCGGACTTCGTCACCGCCATGATGGCGTTCTTCCTGCTGATGTGGCTGCTGAACGCCACCACCGAGGACCAGCGCAAAGGCCTCGCCGACTACTTCAGCCCGAACAGCGTGATGTCGCAGCACTCGTCCGGCAGCGGGCAGCCGTTCGGCGGCAAGACAGCATTCAGCGAGGGCGCGATGGTCTCGGATAACGGAGCCGCGCAGGTCACCGTGGGCCAGCGGCCGGTGGTCGATGTCACGGACCCGGACGACAGCAGCGATGTTGTGGCGCAGCCGCGCCCCCACCGCGAAGACGTCAAGAGCAACGTCGCCGATCAGGGCGGCAAACTGGCCGCCAAGGCGCCACCGCCGCCGCCGCGCCCAGCCAATGCCACGGACCTCCGGCGCCCAACAGGAGAAACAGGAAAAGCAGGCATTCGAGCAGGCCGCGCAGCAGATCCGCGACGCCGTACGCAGCGATCCGCAACTTGCCGAACTGGCACGCCAATTGGTGATCGACATGACGCCGGACGGTCTGCGTATCCAGCTGCTGGATGCCGAGCAGGAAGCCATGTTCCCGCTCGGTTCCGCGGTGCCGAACGATCATGCGCGGCTGTTGCTGCAGAAGATCGCACCGATCCTGACGCATATGACCGAGGACATTTCCATCGCCGGCCACACCGACGCCGCACCGTTTGCCAGTCCCGGCCGCAGCAACTGGGAACTCTCGGCCGATCGCGCCAATGCGACGCGTCGTCTGCTGGTTGATGCGGGTATGCAGGAGCCACGCATTCGCAGCGTCACCGGCAATGCCGATCGTCAACCTTTGGTGCCGAGCGATCCGCTCGCTGCCGCCAACCGCCGGATAGCCATCGTCAGTACTTCGTTCCATTCGTGCATCGCCCGGCGCACCCGCGCCGCCTTGAGGCGCCATGATCGCAATCGGCGCATTCGCGCTTCTGCTGGGCTGCGTGTTCGGCAGCTACCTCGTGTCAGGTGGCAGTCTCGACGTGCTGGCAGAAGCATTGCCGTTCGAAATGTGGACCATCGGCGGGGCCGGGGTCGCATCGTTCATGATGGCCAACAGCATGCACGACCTGAAGCATGCCCTTCACAGCTTCAAGAAGATCTTCGGTGGCGCGGCATTCAAGAAGAGCGACTACGTCGATCTGCTGAGCCTGCTGTATTTCCTGGCTCGCCTGGCCTCCACCAAGGGCAACATGGCGCTCGAGCCGCATATCGAGAAGCCGGAGGACAGCCCGGCATTCCAGAAGTTTCCCAAGGTGCTGAAGAATCACTTCGCGGTTTCGATGATCTGCGACTACCTGCGCATGGTCGGCATGAACGCCGATGATCCCAATCAAATCGAAGATGTCATGGCGCGCGAGCTGAAGAAGACGCTGCACGAGGAACTGCACGCGGCGCACGCGCTGCAGACGATGGCCGATGGTCTGCCTGCGCTGGGCATCGTCGCGGCGGTGCTCGGCGTGATCAAGACGATGTCGCACATCGATCGGCCGCCGGCGGTCCTTGGAGGCATGATCGCCAGCGCGCTGTGCGGCACCTTCCTTGGCGTGCTGTTGGCCTATGGCCTGGCCGGCCCGTTCGCCTCACGGCTCAAATCGGTCGTCGAGGAAGAAGCCAAGTTCTATGAGGTCATCCGCGCGGTGCTGATCACTCATCTGCACGGCAACGCGCCGCAGGTCAGCGTCGAGTCCGGCCGCAAGATGGTGCCGAATGAGCATATGCCGACTTTCGTCGAACTCGAAGAAGCAGTGCAATCGGTGCAGATCAATTAGCGAGCCATTACAAGGAGCACGGCGAAGCAGGAGCTACTTCGCCGCTACCGGCTCTCCCCGCACCGGCGTCAACCGCGCCAGCAGTATCTCGCGTTGCGCATCCGCCTTCACCCGGTTCGCTTCCTTCACCGGGCCGAAGCCGCGGATCATGTCAGGTAGTTGCGCGATCGCCACCGCAACATCGAGCGTTTCGGACCGCAATGCGCCCACCACCGCGCGGACATCGCCAATATACTGCTCGACCAGCGCGCGCTCCATCCTGCGTTCCTGCTGCCCCCCGAACGGATCCAGCGCAGTGCCGCGCAACCGCTTGCCATGCCGCATCACGCGGAACAGCGGCAGCGCCAGCCAACCGGGCATCGCCACCTTGCGCCGCCGCCCGGTCGCCGGATCGGTGCCGCGGGTCAGCGGGGGCGACAAGTGGAACACTGGCTTCTCGCCATACGTCGCCGCGGCGTGCATGCGCGCGACCTCGTATTCGTCCTTGTATGCCATCACGCGATGCAGGTTCTCGGCCGCGGCGCGCGACAGCCGCCCCGCCTCGCCAAACGCCGCGACTTCGCGTGCGATCACCTCGTTCACCAGCGCCCGATAGCGTCCGGCGAGCTTGGAGTTCTGATAGGCCACCAGCGCCGAGGCACGCGCCTCGATCAGTGCCGGCAAACTCTCGGGTGGCCGCTCCAGCGTATGCACCAGGATCTCGTCTTCCAGCGCCGGCCGCTCCGCCAGGATGCGGCCCCACAGGAACGCTCGCCGGTTCAACGCAACCTCGGCACCATTGAGTTCGATGGCGCGCAGGATCGCCGCCTCACCCACCGGCACCAAGCCACGCTGCCATGCCAGACCCAGGAGCATGGTGTTCATCGCCTGCGCGTTGCCGAACAGATGCTCGGCCAGGCGCACCGCGTGTAGATACGCCGAACGCGCCGCGTCGGTCGCGCGCTCGATGGTACGGCGATGCAGCACCGCGTCGATCAGCAGGTTCGCGTCGTGCTTGAACGCCGCGGTCGCGACCAAATCGAGATTGCCGATCACCGCGGACGACGCGGCATTGCGCTCCAGCACACCCGGCCCCGCAGCGACCGCCAGGTCGGCAGCAATCATCATGTCCGCCATGCCGAGTGGGATGCGCACGACATCCAATGCGGCTTCGTCATCGGCGATCTGCACATGCGCGACGACGGTGCCGTTCTTCTGCGCCAGACCGGTGAAGTCGAGCGTGCGCACCGCCTTGCCTTCGAGATGCGCCGCCATCGCGAGAATTGCGCCCGAGGTCACCATGCCGCCACCGCCGATGCCGGCGAACAGCGCGCGCCAAGGCTTGGTCACCGGCGGCAGCGCCGGCGCCTGCAATCCGGCGCTCAGCTCGTCCTCGCGCGCCTGCCAATGCGGATCTGCGTCCGGCGCGCTGGGCGGACCGGCCACCGTGACGAAGCTCGGGCAGAACCCCTTCAGGCATGACAGATCGACGTTGCAGCTTGTCGGATTGATCCGCCGCTTGCGCCCGAGCGATGTTTCTACCGGCTCGATCGCGATGCAGCTCGACTGAGCTGAGCAGTCGCCGCAGTTCTCGCAGACCTGCTTCGTTGATCACCACGCTCTGCGTTGCCTGCGGCATCTTGCCGCGCTTGCGGCGGCGCCGCTTCTCCGTGGCGCACACCTGATCGTAGATCAGCACCGAAACGCCGTCGTACTCGCGCAGTTCGCGCTGCACCTTGTCGAGATCGGCGCGCACATGCCGCGTGGCACCGGCTGGCAACGCCGATGGCGCCGGTAACCGGCCTTCTTCATCGGCGACAACGGCAATGCGCGCGACGCCTTCGGCGGCAACCTGAGCGGCGTACTGCGGCACCGTGAAGTTGCCTTCGGCCGGTTGTCCGCCGGTCATCGCCACCGCATCGTTGACCAGCAGTTTGTAGGTGATGCGGGCCTTCGACGCGACCGCCTGGCGGATCGCCATGATGCCGGAGTGTGTATACGTGCCATCGCCCATGTTGGCGAACACGTGCGGCATGTCGGTGAATGGTGCCATGCCGAGCGAACGGTGCGCCCTCGCCGCCCATGTGAGTGAACGTGCGCGTCTTGTCGCTTTCGTCCTGCGCCATGAAATGGCAGCCGATACCAGCCGTGGCGTAACTGCCGTCGGGCAGCCTCGTCGACGTGCCGTGCGGGCAGCCGGCGCAGAACGCCGGAATGCGCCGCAGCAGACCGGCCGGCCGATCGGGCAAACGCTGCACGGGCGGATCGGGGATGTTGAGGCCCGCTGTGCGCAGGAAGCTCGCCATCCCACAGGCGACCGCTTCCGGCGACAATTCCATCAGCGGTGACAATAGTGGCGCACCGGATGTGTCGGTCTTGCCGCTGATCTCCGGCCGCTGATCCGCCGGCAGATTGTACAGCGCCTCGCGGATCTGGGCCTCGACGAAACTGCGCTTCTCTTCCACCACCAACAGCGCGCGCTTGCCGCGGGCGAACTCGCGGAGGCCTTCGGATTCCAGCGGCCACGTCATCGCCACCTTGTACAGCGCGATCTGCGCATGCTGTTCCAGCTCGAGCAGCCGCAGCGCGTGCATCGTATCCTCGTGCGCGCGCCCCACCGTGACGATGCCGATCGGCGCGTCGTCCGCGCCCAGCACTTTGCGATCCAACCGGTTCGCACGCGCCCATGCCAGCACCGCCGGAATGCGCTCCATCACCACCCGGCGTTCCAGCTCGGCGCGATCGGCGGGAAACCGCAAGGTCGGATCGTAATTCAGCCCGTGCTTCGGCACAGCAAAGTCCGGCAACGACGAAGTCGCGGGCCGCAGGCACGACCATCGTCGCTGCCTGCTCGGCAGTCTCCGCCGTGGTCTTCAGCGCCACCCACAATCCACTGAACCGCGACATCGCGATGCCGGCCAGCCCAAGGTCCAGCATGTCCTGCACCGATGCCGGATTCAGCACCGGGATGAACACACCCTCGAACACATGCTCGGTCTGATGCGGATAGGTCGATGAGTGCGCCCCGTGGTCATCGCCCGCCACCGCCAGCACGCCGCCATGCTTCGAAGTGCCGATGAAATTGCCGCAGTGCAGCGCGTCACCCGCGCGATCGACACCCGGGCCCTTGCCGTACCACATCCCGAACACGCCATCGACCCGCTTGCCCGGAAACGCGTCGAGCTGTTGCGAGCCGTACAGCATGGTCGCCGCGAGGTCCTCGTTTACCCCCGGCTGGAATTGGATGTTGCGTTCAGACAGCAGCCTTTTGTCGGCGCCACAATTCCAGGTCGAGGCCGCCCAGCGGCGATCCGCGATAACCCGACACCAGCCCGCCGGTATTCAGCCCAGCAGCGCGGTCGAGGCCGGATCTGTTCCAGCAGAACGCTGCATCAGCGCCTGGATACCGGTCAGCAGCACCGGCGTGTCGAGCTCGCCGAAGCGGCTCTCCAGCGTGATCGGGCGATGCGCCGAGGCCGATATCCATCTTGGCGACTCTCCCTAGCTCTCCAGGAAATTTAGGCTTTCGCAAGCGATCCTGCCATGTGAGGCGAGGCCGCGCACGCGGAGTTTGCCGAATACGCCGCGAAGCTGCGCCCACTGTCCTGCGCGCGACACGTCATTGCCGGCAACGCGCCGGCCAAGCAATCTCATCGACACGATGATCCGGAGCTGCCCCCTGCATGCCGCCGAACTGGGATATTGAAGCCGATGTCGTTGTGGTGGGATTCGGTGCCGCCGGCGTCGCCGCCGCGGTCACTGCGCACGAACTCGGCGCCAAGGTGGCCATTCTGGAGAAAGCGCCCGACGGCGAGCACGGCGGCAATACCCGCGTCGCCGGCCAGGGTTATCTGAACACCTCCGACGTCGAACCGGCGATCGACTACCTCACCGCGCTGTGTGGCCCTTATACCGTGCCGCCAACCATGATGCGGGTCTGGGCCGAGGAGATGGGCCAGAACAACGCCTGGCTCGCGGGCCTTGGCGGCGATCCGCAAGAGCATCAGCATCCGCCCGTCGGCATCGAGTTCCCCGGCCTGCCCGGCTCGCACTGCGTGCACAAGTTCCACGATGGTCCGACCTATGGCTATTCGCTCACCTGGAAACGCTTCGAGAGCCTCGTGCTGCAGCGACCCATCGCCGTGCTGTACAAGTCACCGGCCCGGCAACTGATCCAGCACGACACCACGAAAGAAATCCTCGGCGTGCGTGTTCAGCAGCGCGACCGGAGCATCGCGGTGAGGGCGCGTCGCGGCGTGGTGCTGACCTGTGGCGGCTTCGAGAACAACCAGCAGATGATCCGCGACTATCTGCCAGGCGTGCCGTATTGCTACACCTCCGGCTCGCCGTACAACGAGGGTGATGGAATCACCATGGCGATGTCCGTCGGCGCCGACCTATGGCACATGAACAACTTCGCCGGGCCGTCGATGGCGCTGAAGGTGCCCGAGGTGCGCACCAGCTTCTCGATGCAGGCGCTGCACTACAGCAAGCAGACACCTGGCGGCATGATTGTCGTCGGTCCCGACGCGCGCCGCTTCTGCGACGAGAAGTTCAAGACGCGGCACGGTAAGGTGCCAGTGAATGGACGCTGGCTGCCGCTCGCCACGCCATGCCCGATGTTCATGATCTTCGATCACACGCTGTTCAGCGCCGGCCCGCTTTACGACGCGCATCCGAGCCACGGCTGGACGCAGATCGTCGAGCGCTATGCGTGGAGCGAGGACAACCAAGCCGAACTGGCGAAGGGCTGGATCAGGACCGCCGGCACGCTGGCTGCTCTTGCCCCGATGGTTGGCCTCGATGCGGCGGCGCTCGACGACAGCGTCGCGCGCTGGAGCCGCCATTGCGATACCGGCAATGACGCCGACTTCGGACGCACGCTGATGTTGTCGCCGATCGCGCGCGCGCCGTTCTACGCGGTGGAATTGTCGCCCTCGATGCTGAACACGCAAGGTGGTCCGCGCCGCAACGAACGCGCGCAGATAGTGCGTCCCGACGGTTCGCCGATCCCACGGCTGTACAGCGCCGGTGAACTCGGCTCGATCTACAGCTACCTGTATCAGGGTACTGGAAACATCGGCGAATGCCTGGCCTTCGGCCGCATCGCCGGCAGGAATGCGGCGGCAGAGATTGAATTGTGAGGCAGCCGAATGCGTGACATCCGGCGGCCGGCGTGCCAATGTTGCGGAATAGAATTATATAATGCGCGTGATACGACGCTGTTTGGGAGGCTTGAAATGATCCGGCTTGCTATTGCAGCTGCACTGTCGTGTTCGTTGGCCGTATCTGCCTCCGCTACAATCATAAGTGGCAGCGTGACCGGCGGAAGTGCGCAGACCGCGGGCGGCACCTTCATAAAGTTGACGCCGCCGCTGGCAAATCCGTTTGGACCTCCCGACAGTGTCGGCAATGACAACTTTCAAAGTCCCAACCTGTTCGGCTTCGACGAGACCCAAAACGTGGTGTTGGCCGCCCCGCTGACAGTAGATGTGGGAAGCAGCCCGCTACCGGCGGGAACGAAAGTATCAAGCCACTATATCTTCTTCGATCCAGGTCCGGGCTTGAATGTCATCGGCACCGTCAACTTCAGTGCCGACGTCCTCGCAATCATCACCAGCACAACCACGCTCGCTGCCAGCGACTTCCTGGCCGACAGCTCTGTGAATTACCTGAATCCAGCCCTGCGCGGCCTGGAAGCGGGCGATTCGGTCACCATCAGCGGTCCGCGACAAATCCTCGTCGATGTTTTCGCGGATTCACCTGGCGACTACTTTCGGGTCTTGACCTTGGCGTCATCGACAACCGCCGTGCCGGAACCCGCCAGCATCGCAGTGCTCGGCTTCGGGCTTGTGGCGCTTGCGGTAAAGCGCAACCGAGCCAGGCAACGCGGGTAACACCGCCTCTCAGGCGCGCCGTCGCCGCACAAATCTCAGCACGAACCGCACCAGGTTCGGCATTGTCGTCGGCCGCCGCAGCCGCGCATCATAGCCGGCAAACCGCCGGTCGTTCTCCGCCAGACAAATGCGCATCAACTCAGCGGCACTGACATCGGCATCGCTCACCGCGCTGCTGCCGTGCAAGGTGAAACTGTTGTCCTGTGCGTTGCCGTCGGCGGCGCCGTTCATGCCGCGGGCGATCCCGATACGCTCCCACGCCAGGAACGCCCATACCGCCCACACCCGCAGTTCGAACCATGCCCGCCGATACAGCGCTATCCGCCGCCGTTGCCATGCCACCCAGTTAGCGAACAGCAGAATGTGCCGGCACTCCTCCTGGATCACCGGCTCGAACGTGTCCACCAATTCGGCCGGAAAGAACCCCGATCGCTTCGCCAATTCAAACAGACCGAACGCGAAGAAGCTGTCGATGCATTCGCTGAAACCAGTGACCAGATACGCCCATTCGGTATCGCGCGGCTCGGCGTACACCGGCTCGGGCGCCAGCGTGATGCCATAGGCCTGTACCAGATTGGCCAGCACCACCTTGTGCCGTCCTTCCTCCCAGCCGTTCAGGCTGATCGCGTCGCGCCATTCCGCATCGGTCAAACTGTTGGCATAGGCCTGCATCCGCAGCCGCGCCTTGCCCTCGGTCTGTACGGCGATGTCCCATATCGGCAACATCACCAATCTGTCACGCGCCTCCGGCGATAGCATCGGCCAGTCGATAATCGTCGGCTTGTACGGATTGAAGGTTTCGCGGAACATCCGGCACACCATCTGCTTGTGCAGATCGCTGCCGAGCGGCACCGGCCCGCTCACCGCATTGCCGAGCCAATGCCGCGCAGCCCGGTCAGCCGTCGCGATGTCAGCGGCACTGATCTGATCGCCGTCTGACAGCCGCAACCCGCCAGGCGGCGGTATCAACGCTTCAGTCGCATTGAGCATTGCGGTGACGCTCCGGTCCGCGGCTATCCATCCATCGCACTGACGTGGGAACTCGCCTCGCCGTTCGCTACGTCACCCGGCAAACATGTCTAAACGGTATGCTGCGCTTCATTGTCCACAGCGATGCAAACTGCCGGCACTATGCGAGCCGCTTGTACAAAAACGCGCGCCGGTGTCCGCTCGGTCTTTCACCATCGCGGTTTTCCAGCACACCGAACTGCTCATATCCAATACGGCGATAGAACCGCTCGGCGTCGCCGCTCGACGTGTCCACCAAACCCCGTGACAACCGCGGGCGCAGGCGACGGTTTCAGCCTCGGTAACCAGTTGCGCACCGATGCCGCGGCGCCGAGCTTCTTCCGAAACCCAAAGCACCTTTATCAGCAGCCAGCCATACGACGTGGCGCCAGCAAGGCCGCCCACAATCGTCGAGCCGCTGCGCGCGATCAACGTAAGCGGCTCGCTGTCATTCGGCGGAGTATTCGATCGCAGCGATGCTATCAGATGCTCTTCGATTTCGCCGGCGAGTGAGTGATCCGGATCCGCCTCGATCCGGATCTCAATGTTGTGCTCGCGCGCACCCACTGCCAGCCGCGACTTGGCGCCTTACGCCGGGCCGTATCCTGGCTTCTTGTACAGCGTCTTGGGCTTCGCCGCGATATCGGGCTTATAGACCTGCTCGGTCCAGTCATCCGGTGCCACGTCCTCGATACTCACCGACACCGCCTGCTCTTTGCAGTCTGCCCCGGCCATCACCGCCTTCGTCACCTCGTCGGCAAGCCTCATCTTTTGCTCGTCCGATCGGCCGGTATACAGTTTTACGATGACATGCGGCATGCGTGTCTCTCCTCGGTTCAGCATTCCCTGAGTTATGCATCAAGACAGGGTTTCAGTGCCCTCCACATTGTCCGGCCTGCTGCTGGCGAAGGCAACTTCGCCGTCCCACTGAAGGTTCGACGCCCGCCGTCACGATGTCGGAATACTTTACAAAGGCCCGGCCTCATAATGATCTACTGTCTTTAAGTAACTGAAAGATATGCTATTTTTTAGTTGGCACATCCCTTGCGTCGGTGCCCTGGGACGGAGGCTTCCGCATTGCGAACTGTTACCTGGCTGGCCGTGGGGATGCTCCTATTGGCGTGGGCGACAGACGCCCGCGCGACAACCGTCAACTTCGATGACATTGCGCCAAATGCGGACTTTGCCCCCCTCTCATTCACCGATGGCGGGCTGAACTTCGCCGTTGGCGGGAACTGGTTCGGTGGGGTCTCCGATGGCGCCTCGCCCAACAGCAACGGTACCAACAACCTGATCTACTCCGCCGATCCCGGCACCGGCTTTATGACGATGTCCCTTGCGGGAGGCGGCAACTTCAACCTTCAGAACCTCCAGATGGCGATTTCCTGGTTCGATACAAATCCAACCGCGACCATTACCGCCAATGGTAAGGTGCTGACGATCGACCAGACGCTGACGACTTACAATCTGGACCTGATCAATGTTACCGCGGTGAACATCAGCGGCATCGCGCTAGGGTTGGACTGGACCGCCGACAACATCAATTACACAACCAGCATCACCCCTGTCCCGGAGCCGTCTTCGTGGGCTCTGTTGGGCATTGGTCTGGCGGCGTTCGGCGGCGCAACGCGGAAACGGCGCTGACAGCAATCGGCTGGTCCGAGCGTCCGGCCTACCACCTTCCAGGTCTGGAACTGTTCTTCGGCCGCCGAAGCCCGTAAGTCTGCGCCATGGCCGGCGCACCAACCGATAGCATCCCGCTGCACACGATCGCTCTGCCCATCATCGGGCTGGGGATATGGTTCGCTGTCGGTAAAGTCGGCCTCACACCATTGGCCCTGCTGCCCGCCGTGTTGCTGCTCGGCAACGTGATCGCCGCGGTGCACCACGCCGAGGTGATCGCGCTTCGCGTCGGTGAGCCATTCGGCACGCTGGTGCTGGCACTCTCCGTCACCATCATCGAAGTCGGCCTGATCATCTCCATGATGCTTGCCGGAAAGCCCAACCCCGCGCTGATGCGTGAACTCGGTGCACGCCGTCGTCATGCTCGTGCTGCACGGCCTCGCCGGCCTGTCGATTGTCGTCGCCGCGTTCCGCTATCGCGAAGCCGAGTTCCGCGTCGAAGGCGCCAGCGCCTTCCTCGCGGTATTGATGCCAATGGCGATCCTCGTGCTGGTGCTGCCGAACAATCTCGTCACTGTACCAGGCGCGTTCTACTCACCATTGCAGCTTGCCTTCGTCTCCGTTGCCTGCCTCTTGCTGTATGTCGCCTTCCTGTTCATCCAGACCAACTGGCACCGCGCCTACTTCCTGCCGGTTGGCACAAGCGAAACATTCGACGAGGCGCGGCCCAGCGCGAACCTGGCGCTCGCCTCGTTCGCTCTGTTGGTGCTGGCGCTGCTGGCTGTCGTTCTGCTGGCGAAGGCACTCGCTCCGGCACTGGAAGAAGGCGTGGAGTCAGCCGGCGCACCGCACGCCATCTCCGGGATCATCGTCGCCGCCATCGTGCTGCTGCCCGAAAGCGCTGCCGCGGTGCGCGCCGCCGCGCGCAACCGGCTGCAGGCCAGCATCAACCTCGCACTCGGCAGCGCCGTCGCATCCATCGGCCTGACAGTCCCGGCTGTCGCCATCGTCTCGTTCCTGATCGGCCAACCGCTGGAACTCGGCATTTCCGGCGGCGCTTCCACATTGATGGCGCTCGGCTTCGCCGTTGCCATCGTCACCTACGGCACCGGGCGTACCAACCTGCTGTCCGGCATCGTGCATTTGACGCTGCTGGCGACGTATATCTTCACTGTCTTCGTGCCTTGAAGGGAGCGTCCTGTGCCATTCATCAAAACAGCCCTGACCGAGTTGCTCGGTATCGAGCATCCCATTCTGTTGGCACCGATGGGTTCCGCCGCCGGCGGACGTCTCGCCGCTGCGGTCACCCAGGCCGGTGGTCTCGGGCTGATCGGATCAGGCTATGCCGACAGCGCGACCGTCCAACGTGAACTCGCCGCCGCCGGCAATGCGCATGTCGGTATCGGCTTCATCGTGTGGGCACTGGACGAAAAGCCCGCTGCACTCGATGTCGCGCTGGAGTCCAAGCCGCCAGCGGTGATGCTGTCGTTCGGCGATCCGTCACCGTATGTAGGCGCGATCAGATCGGCCGGTGCGAAGCTGATTTGCCAGGTGCAATCGCTGGATGGCGCGCGCCAGGCAGCGCATGCCGGCGCCGACATCATCATCGCGCAAGGTCGCGATGCGGGCGGTCATTCCAGCACACTGCGTGGCACCATGGGCCTGGTTCCCGCCGTCGTCGATGCGGTGGCACCCATTCCCGTCGTCGCCGCCGGTGGCATAGCCGACGGCCGAGGACTGGCCGCCGCACTCGCGCTCGGCGCCACAGGCGTTCTGCTGGGCACCCGCTTCACCGCCTCGCGTGAGTCGCTTTGGAGCGACACGCTGAAGCAAGGCGCGGTGGATGCCGGCGCCGACCAGACCGAGCAAACCCGGGTGTTCGACATTGTGCGCGGTGCAAATTGGCCCGCACATAATCCCGGCCGCGCCATCAAGAATGAGTTCTTTGCCAGATGGCACGGCAAGGAGGATGACCTGACAGCCGTCTGGCAGCAGGAGGAGAAGCAGTACACAGCAACAGCGGCCGACGATTTGCGCACGCGCGTGCTGTGGGCCGGCGAAGGCGTGGATCTGGTCAACGACATACCATCCGCAGCCGAGATCATCGAGCGGACCGTGCAGCAAGCGATCGCAGCGATGCAGCGCAGCTCAGTCCTGATCCAGGAGCACCACTGACATGGCACGTCCGCCGCTACCGCCCTTCACCAAGGAAACCGCGATCCAGAAAGTACGCATGGCCGAGGACGCATGGAATACACGCGAACCCGAGCGTGTGGCGTCGGCCTATACGATCGATAGCCGCTGGCGAAATCGCGCCGAGTTCTTCCAGGGCCGCGAAACCATCGTGCAGTTCCTGCAACGCAAATGGGCGCGCGAACTGGAGTATCGCCTGATCAAGGAACTCTGGGCTTTTCACGATAACCACATCGCGGTCCGCTTCCAGTATGAGTGGCACGATGACTCCGGCAATTGGTTCCGCTCGCATGGCAACGAACAGTGGGAGTTCGATGCCGAAGGATTGATGCGCCGGCGTGAAGCCAGCATCAACGACGTGCCGATAAAGGAAGCCGACAGACTGTTCCGCTGGCCACAGGGGCCGCGCCCGGCCGATAGCCCTGGGCTGACCGAACTCGGAATGTAGGGAGATCACCATGGCCAAGCCGTTCCTGATCGAGCCGCATTTCCGCCTGCAGGAGTGGGTGGCGGAAGAGAAGGGCTATTTCCATGATGTCGGCCTGGACTACGTCTTTCAGGAGCTGGTGCGGTCCAGCGATGGCAAGCACCATGATCGCGGCGACAAGGTCGGGGCGTTCCAGTCGTTCGAGCGTGGCCGCGAAGCGGCAGTGAGCTGCGCCTGTCACTGGACCGTCGATATCGCCGCATCGAAGGGCAAGGGACGCCTCTATACAGGTGCATATTCAGTGGCACCGGCCGGCATCTTCGTGCCGGCCAACTCGCCGATTCAGTCGCCCGAGCAATTGGCCGGTGTGCCGATATCCGTGGGCTACCAGTCTGGCAGCCACTACGCGACGATACAGGGGCTGGAGCAGTATCTGCCGCTGCAGCAGATCAACCTGTCCTTCGCCGAGGGCATGCTGTTCGCACGGCTCGATCGGCTGCTGGATGGCACATCGGCCGCTTCCACCTTGTTCAGCGGTCCCTATTACCTCGCCGAGCAGCTTGGCTTCCGCAAAGTGCTCGACGTCACGTTCATGATCTCCACCATGGTGACCGGCGATGCCGCGACCGACGATGTGCGCAAGTATTTCGCGGCCTTGCGGCTGGCGCAGCGCGATATCGATCTGCGGCCTGATCGCTATACTCACTACTATCGAAACGAGTTTCCTACCCGTTATCACGCGAAGATGGACCCAAGGCGCTGGGGCCCGGGCGAGCGGTTGGTGTTCGAACAATACACCCCGGCGATGTACCAGGAGACGTTCGACTGGATCGCCACGCGCGGCATCTTCGCCGATACCGGCATGGGAGAACGTTCTTATGCCGAACTGGCAATTTCCGCCGAGCCGGCTTAGCCGTTCAACGCTATCAAGCAATCCTTAAGGAAGGTCATGGCGTAATGCGGTGCTGCCACCGCACTGGGCTTCGCCATGAAACATGCGCTCGCTTGGTTCTTTTTCACCACAGCCTTCGTGCTGTCTGCGTCAGCCTTTGCGGCCGGTCAGGCGACCCCCGACGAAGCAAAGGCCATGGCGATCAAGGCTGCCGACTACCTCAAGGCTGTCGGACCGGATAAGGCGTTCGCCGAATTCGATGCCAAGGACAATGCCTGGCACGATCGCGATCTGTATGTGATCGTGCAGAACAATCAGGGTGTCATGATGGCACACGGCACCAATCCGGGCCTGATCGGTAAAACGGTGCTCGATCTGAAGGATGTGGACGGCAAACCGTTCAATCGTGACACGCAGGCGATCAAGGACGCTGGCTGGGTCGATTTCAAATGGGAGAACCCGGTCACCAAGACCGTTGAGCCGAAGACCCAGTACATCATCCGGGTTGGCGACTATCTCGTCGGCGTCGGCGCCTACAAGCAATAACGGCAAGCCGCCATGGGCAATCTCCTGCGGCCGCTCAACAACGCATCGATCACCGTCAAATCGCTGATCGTACCTGTGATCGGCGCCATCGTGCTCATCATCGTGTGTGCTCTCTCCACCAGCAGCCTTCTGCAGATCAAACAAGCCGACAACGAGCAGAGCGCCGCCATCGATGTCATGACTGTAACTCAGGATGCGTGGATCGATCTGTCCCGCGGTCAGGCCGCGCTATATCGCGCCATCAACCTGAAGTCGCAGAACGTTGAGATGTCGCTGATCCGCGCCGCCAAGAATGAGGCGCTGGAAGCCGCAGCTGAGGCGAAAAAACAGCTTGGTTCAATCAAACTGACGGGAGTGCCAATCGATCCTCAGCTCGCCGCCAAGGCACTCGAGACGGTGAGCAGTTATGCCACCGCGGCTGGTCAGGCCGCATCCTTCGTCGAGGAGGATGCGTTCAACGCCACCATGTTCATGAGCGACGCCGAGCAGAAGTTCGCCGCAGCTCAGCAGAGCGTCTCCAGCCTGGTCGCAGCCTCAAATAAACTGCAGGACGAACTGGACGAACAGATGGGAAGCCTTGAGCAGTCCCGGCTGATCGTGATCGGTGCGACCACAGCTGCCGCTGTCCTGTTGACGCTTGCTGTATCCATCTTCCTGAGCCGCCTTGTCTCCCGTCCCGTCATCGGCATGACCGAGGCGATGCGGCGGGTTGCGTCAGGCGATCTGGCCACCGAGATCCCGGCAGCCGACCGCACGGATGAAATCGGCCGCATGGCGCAGGCCATGGTGGTGTTCAAGGCCAATGCGCAGGAAGCTCGCCGTCTCGAGGCTGCGGCCCGCCAGGAGCAGGCGCTGAAGGCGCGCCGGCAGGTCGCGATGGATCGCTATACCCAGGATTTCGGCACCTCCACCGCAGGCGTCATGGCAAGCCTCGCACGTTCCGCCGAAGCCATGCGGGCCACCGCGCAGGACATGTCGGATGCCGCGCATCGCACACGCGAGAATGCTGCGCGTGCCGCCGATGGCGCCACCACTTCGGCCACCAACCTCGCATCGGTCTCCGCCGCCGCCGAGCAGATGTCGTCCAGCATCAACGAGATCAGCCAGCAGGTCGGCCGCGCCACCCAGGCAGCCAGCGCGGCAGTCGAGCGCGCCAACATAACCGATACCAAGGTAAGCGGCATGGCGGACGCAGCGGATCGCGTCGGTGACGTCGTCAAGCTGATCACCGACATCGCCAGCCGCACCAATCTGCTGGCGCTGAACGCGACGATCGAGGCGGCGCGTGCCGGCGAGGCCGGCAAGGGCTTCGCTGTGGTCGCCGGTGAGGTCAAGGCGCTCGCCACACAGACGGCGAAAGCAACCGACGAGATTGCCGCGCAGATCGCCGGTATCCGCTCGTCCACCGGTGATGCCGTCTCGGCAGTGCGCGATGTCAGTGCCGCCATCGGCGAAGTGAACGCTGTCGCCACTGCCATCGCCGCAGCGGTCGAACAACAGGCTGCTGCGACACGCGAGATCGCTGCCAGCGTGCAGACCGTTTCCGCCGCCACACAGGACGCCACTCGCGCGATGCACGATGTGTCGTCCATCGCGGAATCGAGCGATGCGGCGAGTGCCAAGGTGTTGGCCGGTGCCGCCGATGTCAGCAGCAACGCCGATACCCTCAGCGGCGAGATCACCCAGTTCCTGCACGCGATGGCCAGCACCGACGAAAAGGAACGCCGGCTGTACGAGCGCATACCGGGCAACGGTGCGATGGCCACGTGGCGGACCGCAGCCGGCGAACAGCGCGCCGCGATCGTGGATATCTCGCGCGGTGGCGTCGCCTTGGTCAGCGATTGGAGTGCCGGGGCCGGCGCTGAAGTGCAGCTGCAGCTCCCCGGCATCAACGAAACAGTCGCCGCCCGCGTGGTCCGCAGCGGACGGGGCGGGTTGGCCCTGGCGTTCCGGCAGAACGCCACGGTCATGCAGAGCGTCGATCAGGCATTGGCCCACATTGGAGCAACCGGTCAGCAGCGCGCCGCCTGACCCCTACCCTCGCCTGCCAACCTCACCTACCGTCCTCCAGGTACGGGACGGAGGCGCCCATGAGCACGGAGGTTCGCATCGAGCGGCGTGATGGCTGGCGCAAGCTGGTGCTCAACCGCCCCGAAAAGCTGAACGCAGCCAACGAAGCGATGCTGCGCGCGCTGGTCGCCGCGTTGGCCGAAGCCGAGTCCGACCGCAGCTGCCGCGCGCTGCTGCTCACCGGCGAAGGCCGCGGCTTCTGCGCCGGCCAAGAGCTTGGTCCGTCCGTCATGCCTGGCCCGAACGGTCCGCCTGATCTCGGCGCGGTCGCCGACCAGCATCACCACCTCGTCCGCCGGCTGCGGGCGCTGCAGATGCCGGTGGTGTGCGCGGTAAACGGCATCGCTGCTGGCGCCGGCGCCAGCTATGCGCTCGCCTGCGACATCGTGCTCGCCGCCCGCAGCGCGAAGTTCATCCAAGCCTTCATCAAGATCGGCCTGGTGCCCGATTCCGGCGCCAGCTTCTTCCTGCCACGCCTGATCGGCGAGGCGCGCGCCCGCGCGCTGGCCATGCTCGGTGAACCGATCGATGCCGAACGTGCCGAAGCCTGGGGCCTGATCTGGCGCGTGGTGGACGACAGCGCGTTGCAGCAGGAGGCCGAAGCGTTGACCGCGCATCTGAGCAAGCAGGCCACCGAGGCACTGGCCACGATGAAGCGCATGTTCACCGCGTCGGCGGCCAACTCGCTGGATGCGCAGCTCGACCTGGAGCGTGACTGCCAGGCCGCGGCAGCACGCACCGCCGATTATGCGGAAGGCGTGCGCGCTTTCACCGAGAAGCGAGCGCCAGCCTTCCAGGGCCGCGCATGAACGACGTACGCTCTCGCGCCGAGGCAATGTGGGCAGAGGATCACGCCACGCGAGGCCTCGGCATGCGGCTCGACGATGTGACGCTGGGCCGCGCGCGCCTATCGATGCCGATTGTGGCTTCCATGGTGAACGGCCACGGCATCTGCCACGGTGGCTTCATCTTCACCCTGGCGGACTCGGCGATGGCGTTCGCGGTGAACCCGCGCGGCGAACCGGCAGTGGCGCAGCATGCCTCGATCACCTTCGTGCGTCCCGGCCGCGTTGGCGAGGTGCTGGTGGCAGAGGCCACGGAGCGGATGCATGCCGGCCGCTCTGGCATCTATGACGTGCGCGTCGGCACCACGGAAGGCGAGCTGGTGGCGGAGTTCCGCGGCCACACCCGCACGATCCGCACGGTGGAGAGATGATCGCCGGCCTAGATCCGATCGAAACCGCGTCGCGCGACGAGATCGCCGCACTGCAACGCGAACGACTGGCATGGTCGCTGCGCCATGCCTATACAAATGTAGCGCACTACCGCGCCGCGTTCGACCGTGCCGGAGTGCATCCGGACGACTTTCGACGCCTTGAGGACCTCGCGAAGTTCCCGTTCACCACCAAGCAGGACCTGCGCGCCAACTATCCGTTCGGCATGTTCGCGGTGCCGCGTGAGGATCTGGTGCGGGTGCACGCTTCGTCCGGCACCACCGGCAAGCCGACGGTGGTGGGTTACACTGCCAGGGACATTGAAGTGTGGGCGCATGCCGTGGCGCGTTCGATCTACGCCGCCGGCGGCCGGCCGGGCATGATCGTGCACGTGGCGTACGGCTACGGCCTGTTCACCGGCGGCCTGGGCGCGCATTACGGCGCCGAACAATTGGGCTGCACCGTGGTGCCGGTGTCCGGCGGCATGACCGAACGCCAGGTGCAGTTGATCGCCGACTTCCGCCCCGACGTCATCATGGTGACGCCCAGCTACATGCTCGCGATCCTCGACGAATTCCGCCGCGTCGGCCTCGACCCGCGCGATTCATCTCTGCGTATCGGCATCTTCGGCGCCGAACCGTGGACCAATGCGATGCGCCAGGAGATCGAAAACGGTTTCGCGATGGATGCAGTGGACATCTACGGTCTGTCGGAGGTGATGGGCCCCGGTGTGGCCAATGAGTGCGTCGAGACCAAAGATGGCCTGCACATCTGGGAAGACCACTTCTATCCCGAGGTGATCGATCCGGAGACCGGCGCGGTGCTGCCGGAAGGCGACCGGGGCGAACTGGTTTTCACCACGCTGACCAAGGAAGGCATGCCGGTGGTGCGCTATCGCACCCGAGACCTGACACGGCTGTTGCCCGGCACCGCGCGCAGCATGCGACGCATGGAGAAGGTCACCGGCCGCAGCGACGACATGGTCATCGTGCGCGGCGTCAACATGTTCCCCACCCAGGTGGAAGAACAGTTGTTGAAGAGCGATGTGCTGACCGGGCACTACCAGATTGTGCTGACGCGCGCTGGCCGGATGGACGAAGTGACGGTGCACGTCGAGGCGCGTCCCGAATACTTCGACCCGGCGCTGCTGGAGGCGGAAGCCAAACTGGTGGTCGCACGCATCAAGCACACCATCGGCCTCACCACGCGTGTGGTTGTCGAACCACCCGGTGCCGTCGAGCGTTCAGTCGGCAAGGCCCGCCGCGTCGTGGATCAACGGCCGAAGGACTGATCAGTGCCGGATGTGCTCCGGTCTGAACCCCATCCCGACAATTCTAGCCGGCAGCCGCCGCAGCATCGCGAACCGCCCAAGCAGGCGCGCGGGAAGTGGCGGCTTTGGTGTCGCGGTACTGCTCAGCACGCTATTGATCACGCCGTTTTGGATAACCACCTGCACACGCTGCGTCATCCGCGTCGGCCATTCGCGGCGCTGCTGCAGGGCGCGCAGATCATCCACCGTGGGCGTCCCCTGCTTCATTCGCGGCACCAATACATTGGCGGTCGCCACGGCGTCCTGAACCGCCAAGTTGATGCCAACACCACCAACCGGCGACATCGCGTGCGCCGCATCGCCGATCAGCAGCAAGCCGGGCTTATACCACGTCTCCAACCGGTTCACCGCGACAGTCAGCAGCTTGACATCGTCCCAACTGGCGATCTCCCGCACCCGATCGCCGAGAAACGGCGACAGCGCACGGATCTCGGCGCGGAATGCGTCCAGCCCGCGGGCGCGCACCTGATCCATACCGTCCTTCGGGATCACGAAGGCACACTGCCAATACTCGTTGCGATCCAGCATGATGAAGAAGCGGCCGGCATCGATGTGGCCAAATGTCTGGCTTGGGTCGCTTGGCGCCTTGGAGACGCGCAGCCAAAGCACATCCATCGGCGCGCCGTGATCTATCACCTGCAGACCGGCCGCATCGCGCAGCGTCGAATGCCGGCCATCGCAGGCAACAACCAGTTCAGCCGTTATTGTCAGCGGCCCATCTGGGCCGGTCGCGGCCACGCCAGTAATGCGATCGCCGTCACGGATCAGATCGGTGGCCTCGGTCCGCATATGCAGATGAAAGCCGGCCAGCCGCTTGCCGTTGTCGGCCAGGAAATCGAGGAACTCCCACTGCGGCATGAAGGCGATGAACTTCGCCCGCGTCGGCAGATGGGTGAAGTCGCCAACCTGCAACTGTTCATTGCCTATTTGCACTGCGATGCTGCGCACCTCGCTGTGCGGCCGTTTCAGGAACGCGTCTAGCAGGCCGAGTTCGTGCATCACCTGCATGGTGGAGGGATGCACAGTATCGCCGCGGAAGTCGCGCAGGAAGTCGCCATGCTTCTCCAGCACGACCACGTCGATGCCGGCGCGCGCCAGCAGGAAGCCGAGCATCATGCCGGCGGGGCCGCCGCCGGCGATGCAGCAACGTGTGGAGACGTCCGTCATGCTACTCCGCCGCCTGTCGCGGTCGCCATGCCGGCAGTTCGGCCCGCAGCGATGCATCCATCGGTTCCGGCCACCAGCGATGCTCCCACTCGGCGAACTTGTCGCGCAACTTCGGCATCACCCGCTCGGCGAACAACCTCGTATTGAACTTGGTCAGTTCCTTGCTCATGTTACCAAACTGCAGCAACAGCATCAGGTTGCCAACGTTGAGGTTGTTCGCGAGTTCCTCAATCTGCTGGATCACATCATCGGGCGATCCGAGCACGATGTAGCCGTTCTGCACCAGGTCCGGCATCTTGGTCGGCAATAGCTTGAACTTGTCGGAATATGCCGCGGCCTTCGAGACCTGGCTCTGCAGGCCGACCCGTGTTGTATCTTCAGTTGTGTAGCCAGGCGGAGCGACGAAGCGCTGGTCGATGTGCAGGCAGCGGCCAAAGAAATATTCCGCTGCCTCGGTGTAGAGCTCCATTGCCTGCTCGCGCGATTCGGCCACCGCGACAGTCTGCGCGAAACCGGCGCGATACGGATTGCGGTCCTTGCCCAACCGCGCCATCTCGCGCCAGTAGCCGTCCATCGTCGCCTGGCCAACCTTGTGGCCGTAGTACGACAGATACGAATAGACGTAGTCGCGCTCGGCGCACCACTGCCAGGTCTCGATCGAGCCGCCACCGGGTATCCATATCGGCGGATGCGGCCGCTGGATCGGCCGCGGCCAGATATTGACGTAGCGCTGCTGGTTGAAGCGGCCGTTGAACGCGAAAGTGTCGGCCTCGGACCAGGCCCGCATGATCAGGTCGTGCGCCTCGTGATAGCGTTCGCGCAACTGCGAGGGGTTCTGGCCATAGGCGTAGCAGGTGTCCATCGGTGTGCCGACCGGAAAGCCGGCAATCAGCCTTCCGCCCGAGATCACGTCGATCATGGCGAACTCTTCCGCCACGCGCGTCGGCGGGTTGTACAGCGCCAGCGAGTTGCCCATCACGCAGATCGCCGTGTCCGTCGTGCGGCGGGCCAGAGACGAGGCGATCAGGTTGGGCGACGGCATCAGGCCGTAGCCGTTGGAGTGATGCTCGTTGACGCATATCGCGTCGAAGCCGCACTGCGCGGCGAACTCCAGTTCGTCCATGAAGTCGTTGTACATATGATGCGCACGCTTCGGATCGAACAGCGAGGAATGGATGTCCACCCAGACGGACGGATGGTTCTCGCGAAAATCCTCCGGCAATTCGGTGTAGGGCATCAGGTGGAACCACATGAACTTCATGGCGGACGCCTCCCTGTCTATATGTTCATCTATGCGAAGATCTCACCCAACCGGCGAATGCTGGCCAGTGTCTTGTCGAACTCCAGACCCGGCCAGTGGCAGCGCATCATGAAGTGGTCAACGCCGAGTTCCTCGCGATAGCGCGACACCTGCTCCTTCACGAACGACGCGTCGCCGATGATGAAGCGGTCTTGCGCCAGGTCCTCGAACGCCGGCGCCTTGCGGCCTTCCAGGCCCCACGACGCGTAGGCATCGTATTTGTATTGCAGCGCGGCACGGCATTCCTCCACCGCCGTCTTGTGGCTGGCGCCGACATAGCACTCGCGCACCATCGGATAGCAGTCTGGTTTGCGGCCGTTCAGCGCGGTGCGGTAGATGCGCATCTGATGGGTCAGGTCGGTGAGCGTGGTGCTGGGAACGATCATCCAAGCCTCAGCCATGCGCGCGGCACGCTTGATCGCCGGCTCCGCCGTACCGGCCATCCAAATCGGCGGTCCACCAGGACGCAGCGGCTTCAGGCCGATCGAGGCATTGTCGGTGCGATAGAACCGTCCGTGATGCGTCACGTTGTCCGCGGTCCACAGGCGGCGGATCAGCGCGATGCTTTCCTCGAGACGCGGCGCACGCTCCTTCAGCGACAGGCCAAACGCGGTGAACTCGGTTTCGCGATAGCCCAGGCCGACACCCAACACGTAATTGCCGCCGGTCAGCACATCGAGCGTGGCGGACTCTTCCGCCACCTGCACCGGATTGAGCAGCGGCAGGATCAGGATGTTCGGCCCGATCTGCATGCCTTCGGCGTGCGGTGCAAGATACGCCATCATCGGCACGATCTGCAGCATCTGCAGCGGACCGGTGAGGAAGTGGTGCGGGAACCACAGCGACTTGAAGCCAGCGTCGCGCGCCGTGCGCGTCTGGGCGATCAGGTTCGGCAGTTGCGCCGCCACCGACTGGCCGGGCTGGAACTGCGTATTGAGGAACAGGCCGACCTTCACAGGGCGTCTCCCTTCTGCTCTGGCCCTACCTTGAACCAGTGACGAAGCCGCGCCAACTTGGTTGCATGCCGCCCGAGATTGAGCTGTTGCCGGATGGAAGCTACCGCCCGCGGCGTCCGCCGGTATCGTCGCGCATCTTCGCCTGGGCCATTGTCATCGCGGTGGCTGCGGCGGCCCTGGCGGTAGCGGCGTTCGCGTTGTGGTTCGCGCTGATCCTGATCCCCGTCGTGGTGCTGGCGGCGGCGATCGCCTGGCTGGCGTTCCGCTACCAGATGTGGCGCGCCGGCGGATCACGCTGGCCGCCTAGGGCGTAATCGTTCCGTTCTGCACCACCAGGCGAATCGGCTTCACCTCCACCTTCTGCCACACGTTGCTTTTGGTGTACGGATCGCTGGCGATCATCGCGTCGAGTTCCGCGCGATCCCTGCACTCCGCCACCAGAAACGAGCCGATCGGCTCCTGCGAGTCGTTGAGGACCGGGCCGCCGAACAGCAGCTTGCCGTTCGCCACGTTGCCCTTCAGGCCGGCAAGATGCGCGGGGCGGGTGGCCGCACGGCGTGATGGCGCTTCGGCGTCGGTGCCGTCGAGGAGTGTCACGAGGAACTGCATAGATCGAACTCCTTTGCCAAGAGTGTGTAGGAGTGACGCCGCGCTTGCGGATCATGCAGCGTGGTGAGGATGGCAATCTCCTCCACGCCATGTTGCGCAGCGAGCGCACGCAGCTTGTCGCCGACGACTTGCGGGCGTGCCGTAGATCGCGCGGGCGCGCAGGCGCTCGATGCTTTGCTGTTCCGCGCCGGTATAGGGATGAACGGCAGCTTCCTCGGGCGACGGAAGTTCTGAATATACACCGCGGTCGCGGCCGAGCCGCCACATCTCGCGTGAGCTGAACAGCCGCGCGGCTTCCTGCTCTGTGTCGGCGGCCATCGCCCACACGCAGAGCGCCGCGTACGGCGTGGGATGCCGCGTACTGGGCGATAGGTCTCGCGATACAGCGCCATCGCCTGCTCGACGCCGCGGCCGTCGGTGATGAAATGCGCGAAGCAGAACGGGATGCCAAAATAGGCGGCGACCTGCGGGCCGAAATCCGAGCTGCCGAGCATCCACACTTCCGGGAGTGTCGGGCCGCCGGGTTGGGCGATGATGTCGCGGAACGGGTGGCCTTCGACGAGCTTTTCGCCGGACAGCCACGCGAGCAGGTCGCGCACCTGTGCCGGGAAATGATCCGCGGCGGTTTCCGCCAACGGGTTGAGCGCGAAGGCGGTGCGGCCGTCGGAGCCTGGGGCGCGGCCGAGGCCGAGATCGATGCGGCCGGGGGCGATCGCTTCGAGGACGCGGAACTGTTCGGCGATCTTCAGGCTGGAATAGTGCGGCAGCATCACGCCGGCGGAACCGACGCGGATGCGCGAGGTCGTTGCAGCGATGGCGCTGATCAGGATCTCCGGCGCGGTACCGGCCTGGCTGGCGGAGTTGTGATGCTCGGCGCACCAGTAGCGAGTGTAGCCGAGCGCCTCGCAATGCTTTGCCAAAGCGAGGCTTTCGCGAATGGAAGTGTCCGGCGAGCGGCCGGTCACCACGGTGGACTGATCGAGGACGGAAAGGCGGAGCATCTTTCAGTTGTTAACACGGAGGAAGCGCGAGGGCCACGAAGTGGAAGTCCGGACAACGGGCGGTGACGTTATGTAGCTACATCTGTGTATAACCGTGCGTGACGCCCGCGCCTCGTATTTAGTTGACAACGGGATTGCTTCGCTCCGCTCGCGATGACACTGGGAGTGTTTCAGGCCAGCTGGAAACTTGGGGTGGATTTAGAGATGCCGATCTCCTCCTCGGTCATGTCGGCGGGGATCTCGGCGAACAGAGGGGTGCTGAGGTAACGCTCGCCGGTGTCGGGCAACATCGCGAGGATATTAGCCCCCTTGGGCGCTTCGGCGCAGACCTGCAGCGCGCCAGCGAACGTGGCGCCGGCGGTGATGCCGACGAAGATGCCCTCCTTCTGTGCCAGATCCTTGCTGCACTTCAACGCGTCGGGGCCGGCGATGCGCAGAACCTTGAGGATCTTGCCGCTGTCCACCGCGTCACCCAGCAGCTTCGGGATGAAGTCGGGCGCCCAGCCCTGCATCGGGTGTGGCTTCCACGAGGGATGCGCCACGGCGGGCGTACCGTCGGTGTTGCGCTGCTGCGCCTCGCCGCTGGTGAGCATCGATGCGTCGGCGGGTTCGCAGACGACGATTTTGGTGTTGGGCAATTCCTTTGCTAGCACGCGGGCGACGCCTTTCAGCGTGCCGCCGGTGCCGTAGCCGGTGACCCAGTAGTCGAGTTGCGTGTCCTTGAAGTCATCGACGATTTCGCGCGCGGTGGTGCGCGAGTGCATGTCGGGGTTGGCTTCATTCTCGAACTGACGGGTGAGGAACCAGCCATTCTTGGTCGCGAGTTCCTTGGCCTTTTCCACCATGCCCATGCCACGTCCGGCGGCGGGCGTGATCACCACCTTGGCGCCCAGGAAACGCATCAGCTTGCGGCGTTCGACACTGAACGGTTCGGCCATGGTGACGACGAGCGGATAGCCTTTGGCGGCACAGACCATGGCGAGGCCAATACCGGTGTTGCCGCTGGTGGCCTCGACCACAGTCTGGCCGGGCTTCAGTTCGCCACTGCGTTCGGCGGCTTCGATGACGCCTAGCGCGAGCCGATCCTTCACCGAGCCAAGCGGATTGAACGCCTCGATCTTGACGAACAGGTTGACCCCGCTTGGCGCGAGCTTGTTGATGCGCACGACTGGCGTGTTGCCGACGGTTTCCAGGATGCTGGCGTAGCGGCCCATAGTTGTCTCCCCTGATCATAGTTGGCGTATTAAGGCATCACTCGGCGGCGGGTGCGAGTTCGACCGACAGCGACAGGCGTTGCCTCGCCGAGCGTATAGCGCGTCAGTGAGAACGATACCGCGGCGCCGATCAGCGACAGCGCGCCGGCCAGCATGAAGGCGGAGGAAAAGCTGCCGGTTGCTGCCACGATGTAGCCGGTGACGATTGGCGCGAGCAAGCCGAAGATGTTGCCGCCGAGCACCATGAAAGCGAAGGCACGGCCGCTGTCAGCCTGCGACCGCAGCAGGTCGTTGCACAGCGCGGCGTTGGTCGCGGTCGCGGTGTTGCAGAAGCTGACCGGGAAGATGGTCAGCACGACGACGAGCGCGAGTGAATCGACGAACGGAATGAGAATGCCGACGGCCCCGAGCAGCAGGCACGTGACCACGACATTGCGCCGCGCACCCGCGCGCATGGACTGCGGTGTGAGCATGCGGTCGCCTATGAGGTTGGTGGCGATGATCACGGCGGCACCAACGAAGAACGGGACGGAGGTGAACAGGCCGGAGTTCACCATCGACAGACCACGGGCGGTCTGCAGATAGTTGGGCAGCCAGCTAAGGTATAGATAAACCGTATATACGGCAGTGCCTTGCGATATGGCGAGGCCCCACATCGACGGCGAGCGCAGCAGGCCGCGATAGCCGACTCCGCCTTCCGGCAGCACCTCACCGGCGTGGCGTTCGGCGAGGATGCGCCGGCGCTCGGGCTCGGGGATCCACTTGGTCTCCTCGGGCGTGGAGACCAGCGCGAGCCACACCACGACCCAGAGCAGGCCGACGGCGCCGGTGACGAAGAAGGAGACGCGCCAGGAGGTGGAGGCAATCAGCCAGGCGACGAGCGGCGCGCTGAGCGCCGGGCCGAGCAGCGTGCCGGCCTGGATGCAGCCGACGGCGATACCGCGCTCGGTATACGGGCCCCAGTCGCGCACCGCGCGATAGCTGACCGGGAATGTCGGCGCCTCGCCTACGCCGAGGCCGAGACGGGTCAGCAGCATGGAGACGAAGCCCGTGGCAGTGCCGCTGAGCATTTGGGCAACGGACCAGACAGTGGCACCGATGGCGGCCATGCGGTGTGCGCCGAGGCGATCCACCAGATGACCACTCGGCAGCATCATCACGACGTAGGCCCAGAGGAACGACGAGAACAGATAGCCGAGGGCGACTGGCGAAAGAGCGAATTCCTGTGCCACCGGTTTGCCTGCGACCGACATATTGATGCGGTCGAGGTAGCAGACGAAGTTGAACAGGAAGAGCAGCAAATACACCCAGTAACGGCGGCGCGTCATCGGCTTGGTCTCCGTTTCCGCTTGGGTCCATCGCTCACGCGGCGATGGTTAGCCCTTTTCGACCGCGCCGCCGCCTGCGACCCAATCCTTGAAGCCGCCGAGGTTGCGGACGTCGCTGTAGCCCATCTCGTGCAGCGTCCTGCCGGCGAGCGCGGCGCGGCCGCCGCCGGCGCAGTAAAGGATCACCGGGTGGTCCTTGCGCAGTGCCGGATTGTAGCTGCCTGACTCGGGATCAGCACGGGACTCGAGCGAGCCGCGTGGAATGGCGATGGCACCCTTGGCTTTGCCGCTGGCGGCAACCTCGGTGCCGTCGCGCACATCGACGATGACGGCGCCCTGCTGCTCGACCAGCTTGGCGGCTTCGCTTGCGGTGACCTTTGGCACCACGGCGTTGGCGGCGGTGAGCAGGTCCTTGTAGGTGGCGGGCATTGGCTTTCTCTCCCCTCAGAAGCTGACATGGCCGAACACGGCATCGAGCAGCCAATAGAGCAGCCCACCAACCAGAAAGCCAACCAGGGTGCCGTTCACCCGGACGTATTGCAGGTCCTTGCCGACGCGCAATTCGAGGCGTTCGACAATCGTCTCGGTGTCCCAGTTGGCGACGACGGTGCCGATGAACGCGGAGAGCCGATCCTGAGCGGCGGGAAGCAGGCTGGCGACCACGGTCTGAGCGGCGGCGTAGACGCGGGCACGGGCCGCGGGGTCTGCATCCAGCATAGCGCCGAGATTGCCGAGCGCACCCTCGATGTAGGCAACGGTGCGGCCGTTCGGTTTGGCGGCGTCGGCTTCGAGAGCTAGGCGCAAGCGGGCCCAGACGTCCCATAGCCAGGCCTGCACGGTGTGGTGGGCGACGACGCGGCGGATGGCGGCGCCGACTTCGGCGGCACGCGCGGGGTCCTCCTCCAGGCGGGCGATCTCGCGGCGGACCCATTCATCGAATGCAGCACGCAGTTCGGAGCCATCGGGGCTCATCTTGTCTAGTTCGGTGTTGATGGTGGCCAGGACGCGGCGCGCGATGGAGGCGCCGACCGCCCAGCCGATCAGCCGGCCACCCTGCTCCCGGACACGGTCTGCGATGGTGGCACGCAGCGTTTCCTCCTTGGAGGCGAGCAGGTCGCGCAACTGGGTGAGAACGAAGCCGAACACCTCCTGATGGCGGCCGCCTTCGACCAGGCCGTGCAGGGCGCGGGCGACGATCTGGCTGGCGCCGGCGCCGCCGAGCATCCGCGGCACAATGCGCGCGATCAGGCGGCGGGCGCGGCCGTCCTCCACTGTTGCGAGGACGCGCGGCAATAGGCCGGCGAGCGCAGTGGCGGCTGGGCGGGCGGAGGCCGGATCGGCCAGGAAGCGATGCAGGATGCCGGGCAGGTCGAGGCGGGACAGAACATTGGCGACTTCCTCGGCGGTAAAGACGTGGGTCGCGACGAAGCGGCCGAGCGCGGCGCCGAGGCGCTCCTTTTGCCGCGGGATGATGGCGGTGTGCGGAATGGGGATGCCAAGCGGGTGGCGGAACAGCGCGGTGACCGCGAACCAGTCGGCGATGCCGCCGACGAATCCGGCCTTGGCAGCGGCCTGGAGCAGATCGGTGGCGGTGGATTGCGGCAGGGCGTAGCTGCCGAGCGTCAGCGCCGCCATCAGCACCAAGAGAGCGGTGGCGAAGACGCGGTGGCGGCGGAGCGTGCGGCGGGCCTCGAAGTCGGGGTCTGGCGTTAGTGGCATGAGGAGGTGATTGGAACCGCAAAACACGCGAAGCACGCAAATCGCGGCGGTGGATCAGGCGGGGTGCGGCGGTCCGGTTGCAGTCTCGAAGGCGGCCAGCGGGGGTCTTGGGCCGCCGAGAATGGCCGCCAAGTTGGGTTCTGGAGCGTCATTGCCGTCCGGCTGGAGGCGGCTCGATCTAATGCTTTCACGGGGGCTGGTCGCCGGCACCGGCGACGGTTCAGGCTCGGATCGGACGGACGCACGCGGCGGACGCTCCATGGCGTGTGCCATGAGGCCGATGGCGGCGTGCTCGGTCCAGTTGGCCTGGTCAAGCGACTTCGGATTGGCCTCGCGCTTTTGTCGTGCAGCCTGGACCCGCAACAGCAGTGCGCGTGAGGCGCGGGCCTCGCGCATCATGACGGAGACCTGTTTCTCGCATTTTTCCCCGTGGGCGCGATCGATACCGGATTGCCGTGACATCCGTTCGCTTTCAAGGACTTTGGCCACGGCGACGATGTGCATGGCGGCGAGATAGGCTTCATCGGCGTTGGCGGGCAGCATCGAAGCTAGATGCGCGATGGCGGCGTTGTCGCGGCGGATGCGGTCCTGCGGGTCGTCGGTGGCCGGCGGAGGCAGTGCCTCGCACAGCGCGTGAATGACCTGATGGAAGACGTCCCGGGGCAGCTGGAGATGGAAGTCCTGCTCGCTACGGGTGTCCATGGCGATGATTTATAGTTAGTATGTCTGTATGTCAATAGTTATTATAACTACTCTACGCGTTGGTGCGAGTGAGCATCGAAGCCGGCCAGAATCGCGTGCTGGATCGAAAGCGCGTGATGGCGCGGGGACGTGATTATCGAAACGAGGCACCAGGGCGCAAATGCGGCCAGCAAACGGGAGCCGAACGGATGGGAGGCCGTTACGAATCAGAGCTGTGGGCGCAGCTTGCCGACAAGGCGCGTGCTGCCGCGAAACGAGTGAGAGATCCGGATCTGCGGTTGCGCGTGCTTCTTGTGGCGGCGCGCTACCTGGTTTGGGCAAAAAAGTCGAAGCGTTCCCCTCCGCTGCGTCACGACACATCGCATCGGCCTGGCGAGGGCGGCGGCGCACAAGGGAATCCGCCCGCCAGAGAGAGGTCGGACGATCTTTCCATATGATGGCGGCGCCATCGGGGTGCGGCGGTTGGCACAATGATGCGAACCGCTTCAACCGAAGGGCGACACGCGAGCGGCCGGTAAAAAAAGCCCGGCAACCAAGGGCCGCCGGGCTTTGAGGTTCAGACAGATGGTGCTGCGCCGGGAAGGGCAGCGAGCTGAACTTATGGCTGCGGAGCTATCCTGCTTCTGTCAGCTGCCTTAAAATTTCGCAACTCGGAACTGTCTCAGTTTGGTTTCGACCTGCAGATGAGGTTGATCACCGCGCCATGCGTGGTGACGTTTGTTGATACAATGAAAACATGACCATTGATGCAAATCGACCGTGGACGAATCCAGCGAGGGAGATTGCAGTTTCATCGACGGCGTCGACACGAAGGTTTGTGCTAGTACCTTCTGCAATATGGCTCAACCGGCGGCGCACACTTTTGTGTAGGCCCGAATCAGCGCCTTGTGACCGAACCCTCACGCGCTTTCCGAAGTTACCTTGGCATGAAACCGATCATCAACACCGCCCTTGGTGGCCTCGCGGCCGTCCTCATGATCACCGGGACGGCGGCAGCGAAACCGTCCGCGGATCAGCGGGGACAGTCCCGGCACAGTGTACTGAGCACAACGGATGGCTCGCCAGTCGATATATCGGCCAGACCCGGCAGCGCGGCTGACCGCCTCGCACGGCAACTCATGGCGCACGAGATCGAGAGAGCGCGTGCACATGGCGAAGACCCGCTTGTGCTGGTCGGAATGGGGCGCCTGAATGATGCGGACGAGCTGCTGTTCGTCCAACTGCAATCGTCCGACGACTGCGGATCCGGCGGATGCAGCACCCAGTCGTTCAGATATACCGGCGAGCAATGGGTCAGGATCATGGATACACTGGGCGGCCCAATTCGGATCGATGGTTTGCGACATCGCGGAATGCCGGATCTCATCGTGAACGACGGGACCCGGCTGGTCTGGGACGGCACGAAATACCGCGATATCGGTTAGATCGCCTGCTGGCATCGCATCGAATCACGCAGTGCTACGGTCTGCTTCACAGTGTGCAAATTGTGACCTTGGTAGTGTTGGTTTGAGACCTTACTAAATCCCACCTTGGCCGCCCCGGTTCGCTGGGGCGGCTTTTTCCTATTGTTGTGACACTCCGCGCACGTGAGCCGGCCACGGCAGGGACTTACAAGCTGCATCATGGGCGTTATCGGCTAGTTGGGCATCCAGTCGACCCGCAGCTGATCCCAAAGCCGTTCATTCGTCATATGCGCCACACAATGATCGCGTTTCCACACCTCGACCCGTGCCGATCGTCTCAGCAAGGTACCGGCCGCGCGCCGGGCCGCAGTGTCCGATCCACACTCGACGGAGTGGCCAGCCTTAATGTGGTTGAAGCGATCGAGTTCGTAAAAGCGGTAATTTCCCATGATGGTTAACGTCCGGGCTGGGACCGGGTTGCGGACACCAAGCGAGGCACAAGGTCGCCGCTTCACCTCTCCTGCCTCGAACTGTCTCGCCGGGGGAGGGTCAGTATGGGATGCCCGGTAAGAAGTGGAGAAAGGGACACCGGCGCCCTGTGATGGACGGCGTTCATTCAGTCAGAGAATACGATCTGGCTGTGACGCTGTTGCGACGGCTCAGCGCCGCCGCTGCCGAACCAGTACCAGGCCGATGAGTGCAGCGTCGAGCAACGCAAAGGAGACCGGCTCCGGCGTCGGCACCGCCCGATGGATGCCCTGTGAACCGGCAGGTCCGCCGATGCGGCTTCCATCGACCGGTTGGCTGGGGTGTAGCAGCGTTTCCAAAGACCCAACAGTTTGTCGAATGGCTGAGACGGCGCTTACGCTGCCATCGAGACTGGCGGGTAGGAGCCATCTGAGGAATGCCGGCCAAAGTCAGCCCATCCGCTGCTTCATGCGGGCATAGTGATGAACGCGAAATTGCGGGGCCGCAAAGGGCCGTGCTCATGATGTTGAGATCGGTCGCTTTCGCAGCCTGTATGGCACTGGGATCCCTGCTGTCGTTGTTGAGTGCCGACCGTGCCCGCTCGGAAACCATCGGCGGCAGCACTCTCACTGTCTGCACCGAGGCAACTCCAGATGCTTTGAATGCCCAATTAAGTACCACCAGCTTCGATGTCAGCGAACAAGTAGCCGATCGGCTGGTCGAGATGGAGCCAGGTGGTTCGGCGATAGTTCCCTCGCTGGCCGAAAGTTGGCAGATATCCTCTGATGGACTGACCTATACCTTCAAGTTACGTTCAGGGGTCCGATTCCAGTCGAACGGGCGCTTTACGCCAACCCGCGAACTGAATGCCGATGATGTGGTGTTCAGCTTTCGGCGCATGTTCGACCAATCCAATCCATTTTACAAACTGGCGGGGGGCAATTTTCCCGAGTACCTCGATCTTCTCCAACCCAGCGTTCAGTCGGTTGAAAAACTCGATAATCGAACGGTTGCCTTCAGGCTGAAATCGCCGTTTGCGCCGTTGCTGTTCACGCTGACATTACCGGCGTTTTCCATACTGTCGGCGGAGTATGCATCGCGGCTCGAAGAAATTGACCGGCTTGGCGATCTCGATACCGAGCTGATCGGTACCGGGCCATTCAGCTTTGTTCGCTATGACAAAGATGCATCCGTCCGGTTTCGGGCATATCGTGAGTTCTGGGGCCCTGCGGATCGGGCCGCAAGGGTTGATCAGCTGATCTTCGCGATTGATTCAAATGCCTCGGTTCGAGATCTCAAGCTGCGTACTGACGAATGCCAGGTGGCGCGGTATCCGAACTTGAGCGAACTTGCGCAACTCCGCGCTGACACGAACATCAAAGTCGAGCAGGTGCGGATGGCCGCGAGCAATTACGTCTATTTCAACCTCAATCGAAAGCCGTTCGACGACCTTCGGGTGCGGCGAGCCTTGGCAAGGGCGATCGATTACGATGCGCTTGCATCGATCGCATTTAGTGGTGGGACACCGGCCGCGTCCTTGGTTCCTCCAGCCTTGTGGGGGCATAATTCAGCACTTGAGCCTTTCCGCCACGATCTACCCATGGCTAGGAAACTTCTGGCAGACGCTGGATACCCGAATGGGTTTAGCACCGAGCTTTGGGCGATCCCAGTTGTAAGGCCATACATGCCCAACGGCCGGCGGGCTGCGGAAATGATTCAGTCAGATTGGGAAAAAATTGGAGTACGAGCTCGGATCGTCACATACGAATGGGGAGAGTATCTCAAGCGTATTCGCGACGGAGAGCCAGGCGCTGCAATGCTCGGCGACTTTTGGGATTACCCAGATCCAAGTGAAGTGATGCTCGAGTTCGTCTGTCACTCACCCGACAATTATCCACATTTTTGTAACCCTCGATACGACGAGCTTATGCAAGAGGCGAATGTCAGCACCGATCAAGCTGAGCGCGCCGAGTTGTACGAGAAAGCACAGCAGATCATTTATGATCAAATTCCGCTCGTGCGGCTCGCGGACTTGACTGCATATATTGCTGTACGGCGCGAGATCAGGGGGCTGCGGCCACAGGCGCTTGGAGCGCAGTCCTACGGCGGTGTCTGGGTAGCTAAGTAGTTTTACAGTCGTGCATTGGCACGGCCTTGTGCCCCGCCTATCGGCCGCCCATTCGGCTCAGGACCATCACTCAGGTCCGCATTGCAGCTCAGGTCCTTGCGTTTGCGCCGCAGTCCAGAAGGAGCGTGAAGGCGCGCCGTCGGATATGCGGACTTCCACTCCATAAGAAACAGATGATGCAGCGGATTAGGCGAGACAGATAGCGGACCAGGCCGAGTGCATCGACTGACCTCCTCAGCGACTCCGATAGCGCAATGGGCGACCAGATGAAGCTTCCATCGGACAGCCGAATCACCGCGATTCGCGTTGGATGAGCAAAAGCCTCCGGGCGCGAGGTGACGGAAGTAGCGCCGCTGCATGGTGGGTATCCTGGCGCGAAGCAAAAGAGCCGGCACGTCGCGACTCCTGGAGGGCACCCTCATCGACGCCAGCAAGCTCTGACCGCCCGTGCGCGCCTACCTCCGCACCTTCATTGTGATGGTCGGTCCGGAAACGTCGATGCTAATGCTGACATCCCACTGCTCGACTTCGAACCCGACAACGTCACCCCCGGAGGAAATAACGTCGGCCGCCACGGTCGCGCCGGCCAGCCGCATTGCGATCTTGCGCAACGCCATCTCGCCCTCTTCCGCGAGTGCTTTGTGACGATCGAACGGATGAGGATGCGGTATCATTCGATTACCTCGCATTCTGACGACGACCGAAGGGGCGCTCACGATGTTCCTTTCGGCGAGAGTCAGACTGCGGTCGGTCGAGTGCTGCGGGCGTTGCAGCTTGATAATCATTGGTTGTGTCCGTAGCTGCTCATCGCGGCGAGCACCGACATCGGCAGCAGCAAAGGCTGGATGAACCACCGCTTCTCGCGGTCCTGCGCACAAGCGAGCCACGGAGCTTCTCCCCAATGTATTCAGTTGTTCCCGGTGACGGGGGTAGGCTTTGGATAGTTTCAATTCGCTTGCAGCGCTGGGGCGTCGACTTCACGTATAGGAGACGCGTGTATTGCCGAAAGGCTGAAGCGCTCCCGTCCAACGCGGATGATGGCGTACCCACAGGTGTATATTCACTACGCCTTCACAACCAATTGCCGCAACAGGGTCCGTAGCTGGACCAGCCAGCCTCGTTATCTCGCGAAAATCGCGCTTGGGGCGACGCGGCCCACCAGTGCAGCATCGTCATGCCGGCGACCCGGCAAACCGATGCGGAATGCCTTTATCGCTGGCAAAGCCCAAATCAGGGAGACCCTCGCCTGGCTTGCGATCTGGTAGCCGGTCACGGAGACGGTGTGTTCCACGCCTCGCACCGACAAACCGACGGATCCGCCGTCCCATATCCCGACCCCAAGCGGGCCCCGGTCATCAGTAATTTTGGCGCGCCCTACTGGACTCGAACCAGTGACCCACAGCTTAGAAGGCTGTTGCTCTATCCAACTGAGCTAAGGGCGCGCAAAAGCCGGCCGATGGTGACCAGGAGTGTCCCGCCTCCGTCAAGCCACCGCAACCGCGATCGGCCGGCAGGCCACTCGACGATGTTTCGCAGGCAGCGGACACCGCACTGTAACTTGCGGTCCCGCATGTCCTATCCCGGAGTGCCCAGCCACCTCCGAAGGTTCCCAATCGTGCGACGTTCCTGCTGCACCCTCGCGCTGCTGGCTTTGCTTTCCGGTTGCGCGCCGCCGACCGACGTCATCGACCTGAGCCAGACGCCGCAGGTGATGCAGGATGCGATGCTGCGTGTCCCCGTCCTGCCGCTGGGCGCGCCGCTGCCGCTGTACGCCGGTTCGGTCGGCCCGGTTGCGGCCTATGGCTGCGGCCCCTCGCCGTCCGATGCGACCAGCGCGGCGGTGATGCAATTACAGGCCAAGGCACTCCGCATGCAGGCCACGGCCGTGGTGAACGTGGTGTTCGCACCCGGCGGCGTAGGTCCCTGCCAGCTTGGCTACAGGTCCAAGCGCCACTGGTACAGCGGTGGCGGCACGTGCTGTCCCGCCGACGTATTGAGGCGGGCGCGACCGGTACAGCAAGGCCGTCTGGCTAGTCCCTTTGGCTGACCGGCTAAGCCCTCTTTGATGGGGCTGCCGAACAATTCAGAAAGCCTCCTGCAATAAAGCACACAGTACGGTGATCGCGTCGTTGCAAGCATACCGCACCAAAAGGCGCGCGGTCGCCCCAGGGGGATTAGAGCTAGAATGGCTGATATCGCAGTATCGTTCGCCGAAGTGTTGCCGGCGCAGCATCCCGCCGTGTTTGGTCTCCCGATCGAGCATGTCACTGCACTGCTCGGCAAGCCCCAGAACAGCATGCCGGTCGACCTGGATCTGGCCGATCCAGCTACGCACGCGGCGCTCTGCTCGATCGACCTCGACTGGCCGCAGATCGCCGCCGAACAGCGCGAAGAGTGGCTGCAGAATGTGCGCGTGTCGCTGCCGATACGACAGATCGCCACTGGCGACATCGCTCTGCTGCCCGGCGGCATCATCACCGCGCGTCATCCGACGACATGCCTGGTCTGCGATCCGCAGCAGGCGGTCACGCTCGATGATGATGCGGCACGCCAGGTGCGGCGGGTGCTGGCTGGCCGTGCCGGCGTTGCGACATTGATCAACACCGAAGACGGGGTCACGCTGCGCTCCGTGCTGCCCGACCTGCTGCCGCCGCAGTGCGCGAGCATCGTGGGAGATGCATCGAACCTGCCGGGTTCGGCGGCATTCGCTGGTCCCGTGGTCATTCAGTGGTTCGCCACCGGGGCGACCATGTGGCCAATGCTGCCGGCGCCCGCGGCGCTCGCGCTGGCCGCGAGCATTGCCGCGGCCCCGCTGTCCGAGGATGCCTCGCCAACTGCCGCCGAGTTCTGGGATGCCAGTGATGCCGAGACGCGGCAGAATCTGCTGGCCACCAGTCTGGAAAACTACCTGTGCGAGTTGCTGCCAGCAGAGCTGAGCGACGATTTGCGGTTCGCCCTGATGGACCATTGCGTCGCAGGCAACGAGTGCCTGGCGAGCGAACTGGCCGAAATGCTGGCCGCGGTGCCGGCATGTTTTCGCGCAGACCCCAAACTTTGCCCGGGCGAGCCGGCCAGTTCCTGGAGCAACGGCGTGGCGTTGCTGCGCCGTGCGAGGCGTCCGCTGGCCATGCTGGGGATTGAGCGCTGCACCGACCCTCGGCGCGCCGTCGAGGCACTGCGCGAGGCGATTGCCGACGAGAGCGCGGTGATCTTCCACGAAACCAGCGAAGCCCCGCGCGGCGTCAGCGCCCTGCTCAATAGCGACGCGGCGTTGTTCGTCGCACGCTGGGCAGGTCGCGGTGGACGGCTCGGCGTGATCCTGGAGACCCACCAGACGCCATCCAGCCTGTATGCACTGGCGTCCGAGCTGGCTCGCAGCGCTGGCGCGACGGTGGTTGCTGCCGCGCCATGCTGGGGTTTCTGCCATCGCATAGCCCATAACGGTAGCGAGTCCGGCAACGCCGGCTGGTTCGGCATGGGCGTTGGTCTCGACGAGTTGGATCTGCTCGCGGCTGGCGTGTCCGGCATCTGCTAGCCAGCAGATGGCGGGACGCCTATCGCTGAGCCAGGCCATGTTGCCCGGTGCCGGAGTGGTTCCGGCGCCATCGGCGGCGCGTGGGGGATCGGGCTCGTTTGCCGGCCTGCTGGCCGGGATGCAGAACCAATCCGGCGATGCGGCCGATCCGACGCAGCCGGCCATGCCGTTGGCAGGTCAGCCGCCGCCGCAGGGCGGGGCAACGCCGGCGACGCCCGAGTTGCCAACCACCGTAAAGCCTGGCGCAACGAAACCTGCGGCGCCGAGTGGATCGCAGCCGCTGCCGGCCGCCGAGGCGACAGCGGAACCTCCGCCGGCTGCTCCTATCGTGCCGGCGCTGCCAACGCCTCCCGTCACGGAGCCGGTGGAACAGCCGCCAACCGCAGGCAATGTCCCCGGACCGCTCCTCCCGGCCCCACCGCCCGCAGAAATGCCCGCGGAACCTGTCGTCGCGCCGCATCAGCCGTCGACGGTACCGCGCAGCGCGGCCGCCGCACCAACGCGGGATAGCGAGAAGAAACCGGCCAAACCAGACGTCGTCGCCGCAGATCAGCAGCTACCGCTGCAACCGCAGACTCTCCCCGACCCACCGCCGCCACCGGACGCCGGCGCGCTGCCGCCACCGCCGACGCCGGCGGCATCAACTTCCGACACTGCGGTGCCGAACCACCTGGCGGGCGTGGGCGGCGTCATTGGCCATGCCACCAGCCCGCCTGCACCGATCGCTGAAAAGCCAGCACCGGCTTCCGCCGTAGTATCACCCGAAACCTTATCGGCCAGCGCGGCGGTAGCCGTGCCACAGCACGCCGCCGCGGCACACGCCGAACCGGCGAAGCCATCGGTTGCCGCGTTGCCGCAGGAGATCGCCAGCGCCGGCGCGACCCTTGCGGCGCGCATCGGACGCGCCGTCGAGGACGGCACACACGTGCTGACGGTGGCGCTGCATCCGGCCGAACTCGGCCGCGTCGAGCTACGTCTGTCGTTCCACACCAGCGGTGTGGAGGTGCAGATGACCATGTCTCGTCCGGAAACCTATGACGCGTTCACGCGTAACCGGGGCGCGATGGAACAGCATCTGAACGATGCGGGCATCAACCTCGGGAGCGGCGGCCTCGATCTACGCTTCGGTCAGCAATCGGACCGGTCGATGCCGCCGCCCTCCCCAGTTCGAATCGCGGTGCCGGGCGAAACCACGACCGTCACCTCGCAGCCACAGACGCGGTCCGCGGCGATCGGGCTGGTCGACATTCTTGCCTGATCTGACAAAGGAACCACCATGGGCACCACCGTTTCCCCCCTGCTACAGTCACTGGGCAGCACACCTTCGACGACGGCTGTCGGCGCGCAGGCCAACGATTCGCAAATGAATATGTTCCTGAAACTGCTGACTGCGCAGTTGCAGAACCAGGATCCAAGTAATCCGACCGACCCGACGCAATTCGTCTCGCAGCTCGCGCAGTTCTCCTCGGTCGAGCAGCTGGTGCAGAGCAATACCACGCTGACGTCGATGTCGAAGACGCTGTCCGGCCTGACGCTCGGCCAGTATTCCGGGCTGATCAATCATCAGGTCAGCGCGGCGGTGAATACGGTCTCGGTGCCGGTGACCGGCACGGCCGGACAGATGGGCTTCAATGTCTCCGACCCGAGTCTGACCAACATCCAGATCCAGGTCACCAATTCATCCGGCGCCCCTGTGCGCAGCATCCCGGTCACCAGCACATCCGGCAACTTCACATTCGACGGCTTGAACAGCAGCGGGCAGCCGCTGCCGAGCGGACAGTACGGGATCAACCTTGTCGGCAGCACGGCGCAGGGCGCTGTTCAGTCCGCCGGCACGCTGAGCACCAGCGGCACAGTCTCCAGCATCGTGCAGGGTACCAACGGAAGCTGGGAGCTGCAGTTCAACGACGGCCGTCAGGTGGACGCCAGCACCGTGACATCGGTGCTGTAGCATGCGTGGCGCGGCCGGTTCTGCTGGCCGCGCCGTTCAAATCTCAGATCACACTCACTTCGAAAAAATGACCATGGCTTCGATGTACAGCTCCCGCTTGCGGTCGGAACTGTAAAAGTCCTCATCGAAACGCTGGATGATATCCCATCCCCACGTCGGTAGGTCCGACCTGGTAAGGCCACCGTAGTTCAAAACCGTGGTCGTGTGATTCGAAAACATGTTTTCGACCGGATGGATCCGTTCCAAACGAACGTTGGAGGCGCCCACCCTTTCGGCCATGTTCTCGAAATAGGACTTGGTAAAAAGCCACTTGTCGTCCAGGTGACCCCAAGTGAAATCTGGGGGGTTTGGATCGTCTCGGTGGGCTCGAACTTCGATATCCTGATTGATGCACCGAAGCTGGATGAAAGCAGGCCCGGTCTCGCCACGTCGCTCAGCCTCTTCCAAAATCTGGCTATAGGCGACGCGAAGCTCCGAGTGGCCGGACTCGAAGGGTTCGAGGAAGACCGCACTGCCGCCCGGCTTGAGCACATTGATGGCCGTCTGCACAACACCCCGCGGGTTATTCATGTGGTGAAGGATTGCTCCACCAAATACAGCGTCAGCTATTCCATGCTTGAGGTAGTCCTGCTCGACATTCATGGCAACGACCCGGCAGCGGTCGCCCAATCCGCGCTTCGTCAATTCGCGCGCGCAAATTGCGAGCAGATCAGGGCTGATGTCCATTGCGAGTACCCTGACGTTGGGATGCTCAGCGAGGATTGGTATCACGGTGTTGCCGAAGCCCGACCCAAAGTCGAGGACAAGTCCCCCGAGGGGCCGGTCCATTCTGTCGATTGCTGTTTTCAACAGCGAGTAAATATAGCCAAAGTTCTCAAACTTGGAGAAATAGGTCTCAGCCCCACTCAGCAGGATATCCGACACGCCAATCTTTGGCCGGCCAATTTCGGCCTCGGGTGTGAGGACACCGGCATACTTCGGATCAAAGCTACCCATGTCGACGAGAGGCACCTTGAAACAGTCAGCGACTGAGAACGATTGATGGATCCAATCGTTGGGCATAGCCGTTTCCGCATTGCACCCGACGCCGCTCACCTGCGATGCGACTGATTCAGGCTGAACTAGGTCCCCTGCAAGGCACCCAGCGGCGTCCCCCGCTGCACGCTCCATGTCGGCTTGTTGCAGATCATCGCGTAACGCACGGACCTGCGTTTGCATCTGACGCCGCCGGTAAACGGCTTGCCGTTCGGCATACTGTGCCGACACCACCTGCTGAACAGCCTCTGCCAGTTTGGCCTCCGCTGTCGCCAGTTCATCGGCGATTGTCGCTTTTTCCTGGGATAGCCTTTCGAGGGCTGCCCACGCCGTGGTCAGGTCCTCGGCCATTTTTTCCTTTTCCCGGGAGAGCCTTTCGAGGGCTGCCCATGCCGTGGTCAACTCATGGCCGGCCGCATGCGAGTGATCGTAGAGGTGGCGCACGGACGGAATGGACAGAGCAGCCTTCTTTGTCAGATTACGAACCCAGGAAGATGAGCCGTCCATTGCGTCCCCTTGTGGCCGGTGGTTACGAAAACCGAGCCTAAACTCCAAGTCTCCCGTCAAGCACCTGCGGCAATTCTGTGCCGCGGTGCACGGTCTCACCTCACCTTCCGCCAAAGCGAACAGCACCCGAAGTTACCGTAAAACAGAAAGCGGTCATCTGAGCAAAGAGTATCCATTACGGCCTGATAAACACCGTAAACGTGGTCAGGATCTGCATTCCACGGGTTAACGAAATCATGGAACAGAGCAAATCCACCTGTCCTAAGGAGAAATCCAAGGCGAGATGATACATCATGTGTCGCCTGGTAACCATGCCAGTGGTCGACGAAGACAAAACCGAACTGCCGCCCGCCCTGCACCAGCTCTTGGACGCGATGTGTTGCATCTTTCAGTATAAAAGATATGCGTTCTATGCCCGCGCGAGTTGCCAGAGTTTCGCGCGCCTTGGCCTGGGCCGTGGCGTCTATATCAATCGTTTCCAACGTCGGCTTCCCGGCGGCTTCGTGCAATGCCTGAGCAAGTATGCTTGTTGACAGTCCCTGGTGAGTTCCAATCTCCAGCAAATCGCCATTGGAGCAGAATGCCATTTCATAGAGCTTCAACGCATCTTCCGGGAGAAGGAACCCATCCACCCCGAGGTCGATCAGCGATTCGATGCCCATCCGACCCACCGGTGCATCTGCCAACGCTGCGTGGCTTTGGTTCAGATATGGCCCCGGAAACTCGAATGTCGGCCGATAAGGAAGTGCTCTAGCTTCCCGAAGTCCTCGAAAATCTACCCAGGTGTTAAGCAACGGGTGGGCGGGTTTATCAAGGCTCTCGGCGAGAACGAGTTCGGGGTGTTCCGGAGTTGCCCCGGCCAGCCACCGCCCATACGTGTTGCTGGTAGCTTGCCATGCGCGTCTCAGCATGAGCAATTTCTCATCTCTGGCGTCTGAGGCGTTGTGCCCCGGCGTTTGTTGCTCGATCCGGGCAGCATCCGCCAGCTTGGCCTGTGCCGCGGCCAATTCAATTGCCATGGCATCTTTCTCGCTCGAGAGTGTCTTGAGCGCGGCCCACGCCTCGGTCAGCTGACCGGCCATGCCGTTCATTTCAGCGGAAATCCTTCCAAGGCCTGACCATGCCGCGGTCAGGTCTTCCGCAAGCTTTTCCTTTTCCTGTGACAGCCTGTCGAGGGCTGCCCATGCAGTGGTCAAGTTCTCGGCCATCTTTGCCTTTTCGTGCGACAGGCTGTCGAGGGCAGCCCATGCGGTGGTCAAGTCGTGGCGAACCCCTTGCAGGTGACCGTAAAGGTGCCGCACGGGCGGAATGAAAAGAGCAACCTGCTTTGTGAGGGCTCGAATCTGCGGATTTGAGGCCTTCATAAATTCGCCTTTTGTTGGATGTGGGCACGGAAAGCCGAGCCGTTATCCTAATCCAAGAAGCGAGCGATAGCTAATGACGTGCGTCAAGTGCAGATGCGGACGGCACAGTATAGGTGCGCCAGGAGACGGTCTGCGCCGCAGACTCGCTAGTATCGTTCAAGACGGTATCATGCTCCGCTTTGCGTTGGCTTCTTTGCGATCGCGAAGATTGCGTCCGTCTCGATTAACGTCCCGGGTTCATCGCGTCGAGTACCAAGACTATCACTGCCGGTTCGGAGGCGGCCGGGATGGCTTGATGCGCCGCTGCCGCAGCCAACGCCGAGAGCAGTAGCGCCTGTGCTCATGTCGAAGTGTTCCGCCGCTGCATTGTAAGCCGCTGCAGCTTTTGGCTTCGCCGGATCTGTCCATGCTGTCACTGCGTGCGACCTACGACCGGGCCCGGCATCATGCCCGTGCTACCGACTTTGCTATGCCGCCCGATGCCGGCGGAGCTCCGGATTGAGCGCAATGCGGCGCCGACGCGCTGGACAAGGACTCCGACGCGGCGCGGACCTGTGCTCTTGCTGTTTCCGTACCAATAGGATTGGTACCAGTCTGGATCAACCTGAAAAATGAATTGTGCTGGGTCAGCCATGGTAGCTCCTTGCTCTTGACTGCCTGGACGCTACGGAAGCGACCGCTTAAGGTCTTTGGCAAGAAGCTGATTAAACCTGAAGCGAGGGTGGTTCAGTGCCGGTGTCCGGCGAGCAGCCTGTTGTATTCGGGCCTTTCAAGCTCAACCCGGGTGATCGGAGTCTCGCCCGCGACGGCGTCTCGATAGCACTCGGCGGCCGAGCTTTCGATGTGCTCGCACTGCTTGCCTCGGCCGGCGGCGAGACCGTGAGCAAGGACACGCTGCTCGACAAGGTGTGGCCGGGACTGACTGTCGAAGAGAACAACCTCCAGGTCCAGATATCGGTACTGCGGCGAGCCCTGGGTGACGGTTGGATCACCACGGTACCCGGACGCGGCTATCGGCTGCTGACTGGTCCAGCCGCGGTGACACCGCCATCGGGAAAACCGTATGTTGCGGTATTGGCGTTTGATAATCTCAGCGGCGATCGCGCGCAGGAATATTTTTCGGATGGGCTGGCCGACGATATCATCACCGAGCTATCGCGCAGCCAATCGCTCTTCGTCATCGCCCGCAATTCCAGCTTCGCCTACAAAGGTCGCGCCGCCGACGTAAAGCATATCGCACGTGAACTTGGCGTACGCTACTTGCTGCAAGGGAGCGCCCGCCACGCAGCGGAACGCGTCCGCGTCAATGCGCAACTGATCGATGCAGAGAGCGGGGTGCATATCTGGGCGGAGCGCTATGACCGGGCGCTCGCGGACGTGTTTGCGGTGCAGGATGCGATCACAGAGGCAGTGACACACGCGATCGCACCGGCCGTGGCCGATGCCGAGTTGCGTCGCGCTTTGCGGCGACCGCCGGAGAATCTGGGAGCGTGGGAGGCTTATCAGCGTGGCCTCTGGCATGCGGGGAAAGCGAACGCTGCCGATAACGAGGTGGCACTGGGCTTCTTCCGGCGCGCGATCGAGCTTGATCCTGCCTTTGCCAGCCCGCACGCGATGTTGGCACAGAATTACGGTTGGGGATTCACTTCAGGCACGGTCACGCCGGTTAGCACTATCTTGACCCTTGCCGAGGACGAAGCGCGACGGGCGATTGAGCTTGATCCTGATGAGCCCACAGCGCACGCTGTGCTATCGTGGATATGCATGTGCAACGCGGAGCACGGGGCGGCGTTGGAACGGGCCGAGCGAGCGGTTGCGATTGCCCCGAGCGACCCGGTTGCCTGGCTGGCGAAGGCACGTGTGCTGGTGTTCAGTGGGCGGCCTAACGAGGCAACATCGGCACTCGCAACGACGCTACGGCTGAGCCCGCGTGGTCCGGGTAACTGGATGGCCGAGCTGACGTTGGTGGTGACCAGCTATTTCCTTGGAGATTACGGAACGGCCGCAGAAGTGGCTCGGAAACTGACGCACGAGCATCCTGGGCTTACGGCGGGATACCGATGGCTGGCGGCATCGCTGGGGCAGCTCGATCAATTGGATGAGGCAAGCAAGGCGCTGCACAAAGCGCTTGAACTGTCACGGGAGTCGTTCGAGTTCAACGTGCTCGATCGGCCGCCTTGGTTCAGGCCCGAGGATCATGCGCATGTGGTGGGAGGCCTGCAGAAAGCGGGATGGGCGGGCAACAAATCACCGCCACGTTCAGGCAGTAAGAAACGTGGATGACGATGCGGGAATCCTAGCCGTATAGCAGGCGCGTGATCAGCACGTCGTGAATGCTGTCGGGCTGCACAGCGGAAATGCTGTCGAGCAGCGATGCTTTCACCACCAGCGGATCGGTGTGACCTGGCTTCAAAACATGCCGCTCGGCCATGATCAGCAGTCGCCGCATAACCGCTTCCTTGAGCCGCGGTTCCACGCCCTTCAACTGCATGGCCGCCGCGGGGGAGACTTCAAGCGTCACGCTGACGACAACGTACGACAGGTCCTCGCTGTCAGTGGGCAGATTGACGGTGAAATCGCCCAGCGACAGAAAGGCGGGCTTTGCCGCCTGCTCGTGCTGCTCTGCGATGGCCGGTGCGGCAGCCATCGTCCACGTCAGCCCGAACAGGAAGACAATCGCCAAGCCTGGTGGGCGGATCATAGCAAGACTTCCATGTCAGAAGGGCGTGATCCGATTGAGCAGATCCTGGCCCCATGTCGGCTTCTGCACATCGGTCGATACGCCGCGGCCACCGTAGGAAATCCGAGCCTCGGCAATCTTGTCGGATGTGATCGTATTGTCGGAATGGATGTCCTCGGGCCGCACGATCCCGCGGATTTGCAACTGCCGCAGCTCGTTGTTCAGCCTGATTTCCTGACTGCCGGCAATTTCCAGGTTCTTGTTCGGCAGCACCTGCAGCACAGTGGCGGCGACATTCACCACGATGTTTTCGTTTCGCTTGATGTCACCTTGACCTTGTGTGCTGTCACTGCCCGAGGTGTTGATGACCGGACTGGTGTTGTTGAAGATTGGGAAGATGTGCCCGATGAAGCTGCCCAGCGTCGTGGTGCTGGGAATGCTCAGCGAATTGGCCGTGTTGCGCGACAGCGTCGTGTTGTTGGCGAACTCCGCCTGGTCCTGCAAATTGACCGTGACCGTGAGCAGGTCGCCGGTGCCGCGTGCGCGCGGATCCCGGAAGAAGGTCTTGGAACCGGGTCGCCACAGCGATCCTACGGTCGCCGGCGGCAACGGCGGCACATCCGCCGCGGCAATCGTCGGTGCCTCCGCAGAGGTCGGTGGAATCTGACCCATCGTTCCAGGACTGCTGAAATCGGGCGGCCGCTGAAAATGCCCCCAGGTATCGCAGCCAGCCAACAGCATCACACAGCCCAGCGCCAATGCGCCTTGCGGGAGATTACGGATCACGGAGCACTCCGGATTTCTACCATGCCATCACCAACCACCTTGCCGCGAATGGTGCGCGAGCTCATCGGATTGAGAACGCGCACTTCATCGCCGAGCGCACCGTCTTCCAATGCGCGGCCATCGAGTTCGAGCGACAAGCCGCCGACTTTCCAGATCACGTCGACCGGCGTGCTCGCCTTGACGGCAGAGCGCGCCCCGACATCGCGTGTGGTCAGCACGCGGTTCTCGTAAATCCGCCGCTTCACCTCGAGCCCCGCGATGTTGCGGCTCGCCGGTATCGCGTCGGGCAACGGACGCGTCGCCGCTCCTGCGGCCACATCCTCTGCTTGCACTGTATCGCCCGGAAGCAAGGTCCGCGTCGCATGCCAGACATCGCCGGCGATCGCCGGCCTGACAATCGATGCCGCAACTAAACTCGTGACGAGTATCTGCAATGGCCGCATCTTCATGCCCTCAGCGGATCTGCGAAGTGGTTTGCATCATCTGGTCGGCTGCCTCGATGACCTTGCTGTTGAGTTCATAGGCGCGCTGTGCGGTGATCAGGTTGGTGATCTCCTGCACGACATTGACGTTGGACGATTCCAGATAGCCTTGGCTGATCGTTCCGTAACCCGCCTCGGCCGGAACGCCGCCGTTCGGACTTCCTGACGCGTCGGTCTCCAGGAAGTTGTTGCCACCGACCGCTTCGAGCCCTGACTCGTTGGCGAAGAGATACAGCTTCAGTTGCCCGACAGTGGACTGCTTGCCGTTCGCCGCGGTGACGATGACCTGGCCGGCCTGGTTTATCGTCACGTCGGTAGCAGTCGGATCGATCGTGACATTCGGTTCGACCGGATAGCCTTCGTTGGTGACCAACTGACCGGTGGCTGACTTCTGGAAGCTGCCATCGCGGGTGTAGGCAGTGTCACCGCTCGGCAACGTCACGCCGAAATAACCGCGGCCATTGATTGCCACGTTCAACTTGTTATCGGTCTGGGTCAGCGTGCCCTGCGTGACAATTCGCGTGGTGCCGACCTGGCGGACGCCAAGTCCCATCTGCGTTCCCGTCGGCAGGACGGTACCGGTTTCCGATGAAACCGTGCCGACGCGCGAATTGGTCTGGTACAGCAGATCGACGAACGCCGGCATCGACCGCTTAAATCCGGTCGTGCTCACGTTGGCGATGTTGTTGGAAATCACTTCCACATTGGTCTGCTGGGCTTGCATGCCGGTGGCGGCGATGCCTAGTGCTCGCATCATAGTCGCTTACTCCTGGGATCAGGATGGATGGCCGAGAGCGTCGATCATCTTGCTCTCGCGGTCGTTGTCGTCGCTCAGCAGAGTCTGTAGCCGGTCGTAGGCGCGGCTCAGTTCGGTCATGTTGGCGATTTCCTTCACCGGCTGAACGGTCGAACCTTCGAGCGAGCCCTGCACGAGACGTGCACTCGGATCGCCCTGATCCAACGGCTGCATGGCTCCTGGCGGCGCGGTCAGCATGTTGTCGCCGCTCTTGCGCAGCGACAGCTGATCGGTGGCATGGAACAGGCCGATCTGACCGACTTCCTGGGCGCGATTGTTCACCGTCACGGTGACGCTGCCGTCGCCACGGATTACCAGGTTGTCGTAGATATCTGGCAATTGTATCGGCTGGCCGTCGGATGACTGCACGGCGTTGCCCTTCGAAATCAAGCAACGTTCCGTCGGTGCCAAGATGCATGCGGCCATCGCGCGAATAGGCGGTGGTGCCCTGTGGCGTGGTCACCGCGAGATAGGCGCCGCCGTGAACCGCCACATCCAGCGGATTGCCGGTTGGCTGGATCGGACCGTCGGTCTGATCGATATAGGTCGCGCGATCCTGCACGAATGACACGGCATCTCCGGCATTCGGCAGTTGCTCGACGTAAGTCGAAAACAGTTGCCGATCGGCGCGGTAGCCGGTGGTGCTGGCGTTGGCGACGTTGTTGGCGATCACCTCGAGCTGACGCTGCAACGCGACCTGGGCTGAAAGCGTGACGTATGTCGGCGTTTCCATTAGCTCAGGATCCCTGCGCGTGCGCTGGAGGAGCGGCGAATAATTGTTGGATGCGGTTGGCACGATCGAGCGCGGTGCGCAGCCGGTCGCCTGTGGTCTTTGCGCTGTCCGGCGGAGTGACGATGGCGACCAGCGCGGACGAGCGCTGGGGAAGCGCGGGCAAGTCATTCGCCGGCGTGCCGTTCGACAACGCCAAGGCCAGCGCATAACGCTCCGCCGCTGCGGCGCGCGCGTCGCCCTTGATTGCTGTGTTGGCCAACAACCCCGCATATGCGGTAGCCGCGTCGCTCCAGCTCTTGGCTGCGAACAGCAAAGCAGCGCGACGCGTCACATCGGCAGAGGCGGTGGCGCCGTCCAATTCGTGCGCCGCATCGGCGAACTGTCCGAGACGAGCCAGTGCGATGCTGGCGATCCGATGGCGCTCATCGCCTTCCGGCAGCGCACGCAAGATGGCGAGTGCGGCATTGGCATCGCCGGCACGTGCCTCGGCAGTGGCGCGCAAGAGCCGCACAGGATCGGTATTCGCAGTCGCATCGGACAACTGCCGCAGCACATCGAGCGCGGAGCCCGGTACGTCTTCGGCCAGCATCAGGCGGGCCGCGCCAACACGGATATCGTCACCCTTGAGGCCGGGCGTGGCATAACCTTCGTAGCGCCAGTAAAGCGCGAGGCGCCCCTGGGGCTGCGGCAGGACCCCACTCTCTGGCGGAGCCAGCAGAAGGATGCGCAACACGCGCGCGGCCAGAGCAGCGCCTCGGCTGTCGCGATTGCGATCACGCGAGGGACCGGCGGTAGCATCCGCAATTGCCATCGCCCCGGCGTAATCGCCAAGCGTCAGGCGATGCTCGGCGAACGCATCCGCCGCCTGTTGGCCAACCGGTTCGGTCCGGTAAGTGCGGGCGATGTCAGCCAGCACGGTTTCGTTGCCGGCCTGTGCGACGCCGAGCGCGGCGAGACGAGCTTTCGCGCTCAAACCGGGCACCGTATGCGGATAGGCCGCCGCCCTGGTGAGGAAGGCGCGTTCCTCCACGATATCGCCATCCAACCGGGCAATGCGGGCCTGAAGCAGGAAGCGCCCGGCCTCGTCCTCGGCCTGTCCGGTCTCGGTGTTTCGCAAGGCACCGGCCAACGTTTGCAGCGTGGTGAGGTTGTCGCCGGCCGCGTCGACCAGGCGGAACACCATGAGCTGGATCAGCGGCTCCGGCACCTGCAGCAGCATGGTTGCCGCCCCCGCGGCATTGCGCGCGATACCCTCGGCATCGTTGGCGGAAGCGGCGGCGAGGGCCCGCCATAGCGCGGCATCTGGGGTGGTGCAGTTTTCCGAGATGGCGGGCATGCCTTCAGCGGGGTCGACCGCTACACGTTGCAGCAACCGGGAGATCCCACTGATCGCGGCCAGCTGCTCACCCCCCTCCCCTGGCTGAACCTGCAGCGCCACAGCACGGGCCTCGCCTGGCAGGCCGCGGTGCAGATAGAAACCGGCGAGCTCGGTCAGCGCCGCCGGGCTATCCTGGGATTCCGCGATCTTGCCGCGCAGTTCCTTGAGCAAAGCGACAAAGTCACCCCTCGGCGGTCCGGCGGGAGGCACGAAATGCGGCGGGCAAACCGCCGGGGCGGGCGGGTTCTGCGCCGCCGCAACGCCGTTCGGCGCCGCCCCTTTGGCCGCTCCAGGTGCGCCCGACTTGGCCTGCGGCTGGGTGCCGCCGCCATTCAGCGCGGCGAGCCGCTCTTCCAGGACGTGCCGCAGCCGGTCGAGTTCCAACGTCTCCTTGGTGCTGGGCTGCTGCCTCGTGGGGGCGCCCGTTGCGCGCTGGACCGGACGGATGTCCAACTGGAGCTGGGTCGCGGCGTGCTTATCGGCAGCGACACAGTCACAGGCGAAGTGGATAGTCAGCACGTCGCCGTCCGCATCCGGGAGAACGTCGATCTTGGCGATCTGCCGAAGTTTGGGGACATGTTGTGCGGCGACGCGCACGCCCTTGGCGAAATGTAGTTCGATCGCGCCATCTATCGCGCGCAGCTCCGGCGCGGCGGCCGATTGCAACTGGATGATGAGGCGACTGGTGGTTGGGTTCAGCGGGTAGCCGCTGAGCCGCGCCGCCGGTGCCGGTGCCGGTGCCGCGGCGCTCACGCTGTGCGCCGACAGCGCCAGCAACAAGCCGGCGAACGCGACGCGTCCACGTGTCATGCCGCGGCTTCCAATTTTGTCCTCGTGCTGCGCGCGGTCTCGCCCAACACCTGATCGAGCTCTTCGAAGCTGGGCTGAAAGCGCATCGGCACCGATTTGCGGCCGACTTCGACGGCGAGCTGCGGTCCGAGACCCTCGAGATGCGAGGTCACGACCTGACGAAGCACGCCGAAGATCACCGCTTCTTCCTGGATTACGCCGCGCAGGCGCCCGGCGATCGGACCGATCAGGCCGTAAGACAAGAACACGCCGAGGAAGGTGCCGACGAGGGCGGCACCGATCATATGACCGAGGATGTCAGGCAACTCGTTGATGGCGCCCATCGCCTTGATGACGCCCAGCACCGCGGCAACGATACCCAGCGCGGGAAGCGCGTCCGCCATCGTGGCGAGCGCTGTGGGCGCGCGCATGTTGTCGTGCTGGCGGGTGTCGATCTCAGCGTCCAGCATCTCGCCGACCTTGTGCGGATCGGTGAAATTCAGGGTGATCGCGCGGAACACATCGGCCAGGAACGAGACCAGGGAGGCGTCGGCGCACAGCCGGGGATAACGGCTGAACAGCGGCGAGTTGGACGGGTTCTCGATGTGACGCTCCAGCGCCAGGTTGCCCTCCTGGCGCGCCACCCTGACCAGCAGGTAGACGAGGCACAGAGCGTCGATGTAATCGCTTTTGCGCCAGCGCGGGCCGGTGGCAATTTTTCGCAAGCCGCCGATGAGCGCCTTTACGGTGCTGAACTCATTGCCGACCAATAGTGTCATCGCGCCGGAGCCGAAGATGATCATCATTTCCGGGCCGAGAGCGTCGAAGACGACGGCGAAACTGCCGCCTTCGATGGTGTAGCCGAGGCCGATCGCCGCAAAGACCCCAACCAGTCCGATCAGTTGCCACATCGCCGAATTTCGCGTCCGTTCTGCCGATCGACTCAACGCTTTTTGCGCTGCGGATGTGCTTTTAGCATTTCGCATCGGCTCTGGCTAGTGTAGAATTTCGCAGAACTCGGAAATCGGAGAATCCTCCAAATGGCCTTCCAAGTTCCCGCCCTGGGCGGGACCAATGTCCTGCAGCAGGTCGGGCGCTTCACGACCAGCCCCGCGGTGCTGACAGCGATGCAAAACGCCAGCACTGGCAATAGCGCGCAGTTCGACCAATTGGTGGCCTACGCCAGTATGGAAAGCGGCCTCAATCCCAGTGCACGGGCCAGCGGATCCTCGGCGAGCGGGCTCTATCAGTTCACCCAGCAGACCTGGCTGAATGCGGTGCGCCAGTATGGGCCCCAGCATGGCCTCGGGAACGAGGCCGCCGCGGTGGTGCAGCAGGGCGGTCAGTTGACCGTGGCAGACCCGGCGATGCGCCAGCGCATCCTGGATCTTCGCAATGATCCGCAGGTGTCCAGCGACATGGCTGCCGAGCATCTCCGCGGCCTCGCAGTACAGGCTCACGCCGGTTTTGGGCCGAACCCCGGACGCCTCGGAAGTATATCTGGCGCATTTCCTCGGCGGCGGTGGCGCGACGCAGGCGCTACAAGCGCTGCAGTCGACGCCCAACCGGCCGGCCGCTGACCTGTTCCCAGAGGCGGCCCAGGTCAACCGTCCACTGTTCTACGGTTCGGACGGGTCGGCGCTCAGCATGACGGGCTTCATGCAGAACATCCGCAATCGCGTGCAGAATACCTATGCCGCTATTGGCGCCAGCACGCCGCCGTCCATTGCGGTCAGCAGCACGGGAGCGAAGGCAGACCCGGTTGACGCCGATGCCAGTGGCTGGGGTTCGACGACCCCGACACATATCGCCTCGGAACAGCAGCGCGCGATGTTCGCGACGCTGGCCGCGGTGTTCACGCGGATGGATCATGCGAACGCCAACCGCTCGCGCCGCCAGCAAGGTCTGCCGGAAGCCATCCTGGCTCCGCTGGGCAGTGTCTAAATCTAAATCGAAGAGGCGGCCGCCCCATGATGTTATTCGGCAAGTGCAACTGAGGCACTCGGCCGGGCTCTGCTGATTGCTCACGCCGGAAGTGCTCGGTTTCAGGTTGACGCTCGATATATGCGAGGGGTCATGGCGGCAGCTCCGAACGGATTCACTGTGCGCGACACACACGGGATGCTCTTGCGGCCCGAACATGAAATCCTGATGTCCAGCGATGATAAGGGCTGGGATTCCCTGTAGGCGTCGCTGCAGCGCGTAACGCCGTTTGAAGACAGTTTCGATGCGGTCTCTATCTTCGATGCGCACTCATCGACGAAGTCGCCGAAAGCATTTTACCGGGCGATCCCACGCGGCATGAGTTGCTACCGCGCTTTGGGAATCGTGATTCGCTTATCGAGCGTCTCATGCTTGGTATTCGCGATGCTCTGCATGATACCGCATCTTCGGCGGTCCCTTATGTTCGATCACCTCGGCCGGGCGATTGCGGCCCGCCTCATACATGGTCACTCCCTGGCCTCAGCCGCCAGGCCGGCCACATGAGACTGGGCCGCGCCGGCTCGATATGGCAATTTCATGGAAATCTGCCTCGAGGAGCCGATTGATCTCGCAGAGGTCGCCGGTGCCGCGGGTCTAAGTCCGAGTCACTTCGCGCGCATGTTCCGTTCTGTCACGCGTCTGGCGCCCCACCAGTATCTCATGGGTCTTCGAATACGACGCGCCGCCCGCCTGTTGGCCGAGACTGAAACGCCAGTCATCGACATTGCCTTCGCCTGCGGTTTTTCCAATTAGGGGCACTTGACGCGCCTGTTCAAGCGAAGTCATGGCGTTACGCCTGCGGCATGTCGAAGGATATGCCTCAGCTAGCGGCCGCCGCGAGTCTGGTGACCGCGGTTCGCGGGCAGATGGTTGTTTTGTGCAAAACCACCACATGAAACGTGCAGGATTCCGACATGCACGTTGAGCAGAATAGCCACCAACCAAGCAAGAACGCGATCAGCATCGCATTCTGATTGGGAACGGACTCGATAGATAGCCGCGAGTCCGGAGAGAGCGCACAGGCAGAGTTGGCAGATCGCCGGGCAGATCCTCGGTTGATCAGTCATCAGAGATTGGGGTCACGACGGTATTCAAGCGGACCGAGGCGGCGTGCCCTCCAACCAGGACGAGGGATCAGTTCAGCGCAATCAGGCGAGCTTGCGTGCTTCAAAACGAAGCGAGGCACTCCAGCGGCACGCCACTGGACTGCCTCACCGCGGAAGCGGACGCCTAGATGAAGTCCAGCTGTGCGTGCAGCGCGCCCGATGCCTTCAACGCGTTCAGCACCTGGATCAGATCGCGCGGACCAAGGCCAAGCGCATTCAAGCCATCGACCAGTTCCCGCAGCGTGACACTGCGCGGCACCATGAGAAGGCGACGCTCCTCATGTGAATTGACCTGGATGTCGGTACGCGGGACCACAACCGTTGTGCCATTCGAGAATGGCCCCGGCTGGCTCACCTCCGGCGTCTCGGTCACCCGCACGGTCAGGTTGCCATGAGTGATCGCCACTGGATCGAGCTTCACTTCGGCGCCCACCACGATGGTGCCGCTCTTCTCATCGATCACCACGCGCGCCGGCTCATCCGGTTTGACCTCGATCATCTCGACCTGCGCCAGCAGTTCGGTGACCCGATGACTGAATGCGGGCGGCACGCGCACATCGACCGTGCCCAGATCGGTAGCCGACGCCGAAGCCTCGCCATAGCGGGCGTTGATCGCGCTGGCGATCCGGCTCGCCGTTGTGTAGTCAGGCGAGCGCAAGGCCAGGCGCAGCGAGTCCCTGTCGTCGAGCGAGTTGGTGACCTCGCGTTCCACAGTGGCACCGCCGCTGATGCGTCCCGCAGTCAGCACACCCTGCTTGATTGCCTGTGCCTGACCGACTGCGATGAAGCCACCGACAACGATGGGCCCTTGTGCGACCGCATACACCTCTCCGTCGGCGCCCATCAGCGGCGTCACCATCAGCGTGCCGCCAACCAGCGACTTCGCATCGCCCAGCGAGGATACCGTCACATCGATTGGAGATCCCTGACGGGCAAAGGCGGGCAGCGTTGCTGTCACCACGACGGCGGCGGTGTTGCGGGTCTGCAATTGCAGGCCATTCACGTTCACGCCCATCCGCTCCAGCATCGCGCTCATCGATTGCTGGGTGAACTGCGAGTTGCGCAGCGTGTCGCCGGTCGCCTGAAGACCGACAACAAGGCCGTAGCCGACGAGCTGGTTGCTGCGCACGCCTTCGACCGACACCAGATCGCGCAGCTTGATCTGCGCATGGGCGGACATCGGCAGCATAGGCAGGACAACGGCGGCAGCGGCCAGCAGGGCAGGCCGCAAGGTCTTATAGAATTGCATTTTGCAATCTTCCGTTCAGGTCAGCCGGTCAGGTTAGGCAGGTAGCTCGCGAGAGAGAGCTGCGAGATCCGCGCGGTGATGGCGAAGCTTGCCTGTAGCTGGGTTTGCAGGGCGGTCAGCGTTGTCGCGTCCGCGGTCACGTTGGCCTGTTCGAACTTCACGATCTGTGTCTGCGTCGCGTTCGCCGCCGCCTGCTGATCGTTTGCCACGTTCTGCAGGTTGCCCTGGGTGACGCCGAGCAGACCTTGCTGGACGGCCAGCTCGTTCTGCGCCTTGCTGACCAGCGCGGTGCCCTGGGTTTGCAGTGCCGCCTTGGCGCTGTCGTCGAGCTGGCTGGACGGTGCATTGAGCATGCCAAGCATCGAAAGACCCTGCATGAGGTCACGAAACCCTGGCTGATTCGCCGCCGCGTTATACTGCGTGGTCTGGCCGGTACCCACCAGCACCGTGTTCGGCTTGTTGTCGGCCGAGCCGGTGTAGAAGGCGCCCGTGTAATTCATCGCCGGATTGCTGTTGGTATCGCTGAACACGCTGGCGATGCCGTCCGTGCCATTGATCAGGCCGTTGATGTCGCTTGCCGACAGCGGACCGCCCTTGGTGCTTACCGCGGCTGTCAGCACGCTGTTCATGGTTGCTGCCGGACCGCCCGCCGCATTCGGCGACTGCATCGCAGCCACGTCGGTCGCATCGCCAGAAAACAGCGATTTGCCCTGGTATTGCGTATTCAGCAGATTAACCACCTGCTCCATCGTGCTTTGCGCGGTGGTAGCAAGGATAGAGGGGCCGCCGGTGACGCCGGTGTCGTTGATCGCCGTGGTGGCAACCTTCTGAACAGCGGTTCCGATCGAGCTCATCGCGCTCTGCACGGCATCCATTTGGCCCAAAGTATTGGTGATCGTGGTTTGCAGTGTCGTCTGTTGGTCCGACTGCGCGTGCAACCGATAGAGCGTCACCGCGTTGGCGCCGAGCGGTCCCATTGGATTGGAACTGCGACCGGACGCGATCTCGTTGGTGATCTGATTCATTTGCGACTGCATCGTCTGGATCTGATAGCTATTCGCCATCGTCGATCCGAATGAGGAAATGCGCATCGCCTTATCCTCCGTCAATTCAGCGAATTCAACACGTCGAGCATTTTCGCCGCTGCCTGCAGCACCTGCGCGCTTGCCTGATACGTGTGCTGCACGACCAGGAGACGCTGGAGCTCTTCATCGACGTTCACACCGGTTGCGTTGCTCAACGCAGTCTGGGCGACCTGCATCTGCTGAGTGCGTGTGTTGTTGCTATCGGTCCAGCTTGCCAACGCAACCTGTTGGTTGCCGGAGATCTGCGATGCCGCGTCGGTCAGCGACATGCTACCTGGTACGCCGGTGGTCGTGTCGTAGGGCTGCGGCTGCTGCATCGCGCTGATGAAGCCCAGCACGGTCGTGTTGTCGCCCGACGGGCCCGCTGTCGCGGCCTGGGCACCGCTTTGGATGCGCCAGGTCCTGGCCACCGGCAGGTGGATCGAGCGACGCGTTGACCTGGATCTTGCTGGCAAGGCCCGGAATCTCGGTCGGGATGGTTGGATCGACAGCCGTGCCGGCTGCGGTAAACACGCCGGTCTGTCCCGTCGACACCGAGGGATCGCTTTGCTGAAAGGCGGTGATGACATTGCCCGCCATCTGGTCGAGCTGGCGGGAAAACGCCGGCAGCGTCACATCGCGCAGCTGCAAATCGGCGGCGATGCTACCGTTCTGCGATGTCCGTATCGGCGCGCCGTCCACCGTGACGTTGGAGAGGTTGCCGATATAGCCTTCGGCCGGATTCGCAGTGACGGCCTGCGTCGCGGTCATTATCGGCGTTGGCGCGAACGAGAGCTTATGCTCCGTGCCGTCCCACAGCGTGGTGCCCTGATCGGTCGTGACGATGATACCGTCGTTCGACCCCTGGTGCACTTTGACCGGCAGATATTGCGACAGATTGGTCAGCAGATTGTTGCGGGTATCCTCGAACGCGGCAGTGGAGGCGCCGGATGCCGACGCCTGCTGCAACTTGGACTCGTTCTGAGCCAGTTGATCGAGCAGGCCGTTCACCGCCTTGACGCCGGAGCCGATGTTCTGGTCCGCCACCTCGCGCGCCGCCTGCACAGACGTATCGAGATTGTTGAACGTCGTGGCCAAGGTCTGCGCTGACGCAACCGCTTGTGCCTGAGCGGTTCCATCGCCCGGGTTGGACGCCAACGTGGTCAGCGACTGCTGAAAGGCAGAGAAGACCGAAGGCAGCGACGTGCTGTCCGCCGGTTGACCCACCTGCTGCACGTAGTTGCCCAGCAGGCTGACCATCTCCTGGCTGAAGCCCTGGGCGCTGGTTGCCTGATTGGCATTTTCGGTCGCCATCGCGTCGCCCATCCGCTGAACGATGCCGACGGTGACACCCATGCCAACGCCGCCGGCGACCAATTCCAACTGCGGCAGCTGGCGCTGCACATAGCCAGGGGTATTGGCATTGCCGACGTTGTTGGCGATCACGTTGACCTGTTGCTGGGAGACGTCCAGCGACGAGGCCGCGATCAGCATTGCTCCTTGGATAGACATCAGCCGTTCAGGTGGTTGACAACATCAAGCATGTCGGTCGCCGATTTGATTACTTCCGCGCTGGAGGAATAAGCGCGTTGGGTTTCAATGAGGTTTGTCAATTGCGTGCCGAGATCGACATTCGAGCCTTCCAGCGCGCCACCTTCGGTGGTGCCAACCGGACCAGTGCCGGCCTGGAAGAGCTGCGGCACGCCGGCCCCAGGTGACATCGAGTAGGCACCGCCCGACACCGGCGTCAGCCCGTCGGCATTGGGGAAGGTCGCGAGTTCAAGCTGGTAGATGGGCCGCGTTGCACCGTTGGTGAACGAGGCAACGACTTTTCCGTCGCTGCCAACGGTGACGCCCTGCAGCAGGCCGAACCCCGATCCGTTTTGGCTGATCGTCGCGGTGTTGAAACCGCCATCGAGCTGCGTCATGCCGCCCGGAGAGTCCGGCGCACCAATGGTTATCGGCAGGGCGACACCACCGCCCGTGTTGATCGTCATCGTGCCGGCGATCGGGTCATAGAGGCCGGCGCTGGCAGTGACCGACTTCAGCTCACCCGCGTTCGGGCCAGTAGACTCAAACACCAAGGTCGCTGTGCCGACCGGTGTCGTTGGGCTCGTTGCCGAGTCGAACACGTTCATCGTCCAGGTGTTGGTCGCCGGACTGCCTGCTGGTGGGACCGTCGGGGTGAAGGAGAAGTTGAGTGTCTGGGTCGAGCCAAGCGGATCGAAGTAATTGACCGTCGATGTCGACGGAGCCGGTGGCGTGGTCGAAGCCGCTGTATTCGAGCTCGGCAGGTTGGCGGTGAAGGTCATCGCCGTCGTCGGGGTCGACTGCGAGCTGAGATTGGCGACGTTCACGGTGGAAAGCGCACTGAAGCTGTCTGGCTGCGCGCCGGAGACGGGATTGCCATTGGCATCCAGAGCGACGCCCTGCAGGTAGTAGCCGCCGCTGTTGAGAAGGTTGCCGTATGCATCCGGCCTGAATGAGCCGGCACGGGTTACAAAATAGCTACCGGTCGCACTGGCTGCATGGTTGTTCACGACCATATAGCCACTGCCGTTGACGGCGATGTCGGTGGCGACACCGGTGGTCTGAATTTGACCTCCGGTGCTGATGTCCATCCTGGTAACGGCTGAGGAACCGGCCAGGGCGGTGGAAGCTCCGGCGCCGCCGCCTGATGCAAGCACCAGGCTGTCAAATTCGGTATCGGCCTCCTTGTAGCCAACGGTCGAACTATTGGCGACGTTATTGGATATGTTCGACAAGGCGGTCGCCTGGGCATTCAGCCCGGACAGCGCTGAGTCGATGGCAGTGAGCAGGCTCATGACGTTGCAAGTCTCCTGTTGATGACGTTCACGGTGTTGATTGGTCGGATGTTGTCGATTCCAGATCGCCGCGCAGCACCGTGACGGCGATGCGGCGGTTGCGTGGATCCGCGGGTGATTGGGGCAGCAGCGGATCGGTGGCGGCGAGACCCTCGATGCGGGCGAAGCGGGCTGCCTGCAAACCAACTGCCTCGAGCTGGCGCCGCGTGGCATTGGCGCGGTCGGTTGACAGCTCCCAGTTGGAGTACTGGCCACGCTGCATCGTCTGACCGTCGGTATGGCCCGCGACGATGACCTTGTTCTGCACGGTCGCCAGCACCTGGCCGATGACGCCAAGGATGCGCACGAGTCGTGGCGTGGGATCGATGCCACCGGGCGCGAACATTGCCTCGCCGTCGCGGTCGAAGACCTGGATGCGCAGGCCTTCCGGCGTCATTTCGACCGACAGATTATCGGCAAGGTCGTGCAGTTCGCCTTGCTTTATCATATGTTCCAATTCGGCTTTCAGCGCCTCGAAACGCTGCCGTTCGAAGCGGTCGCGGATCGCGTGTTCGTCGCTGACGGCCGCCTTCGCGGCGACCGGCGCTGACTCGTCCTTTCTGGCGCGCAGCGTGCCGCCCTTGCCGCTCGGCGCCACCTTCTCCAGCTTCTGCGGTGAGGCATCCATCATCGATTTGCCGCCATTCAGCACGCCGTTGCCGGCTGGCATATCGAACAGCGACGTGGTGCTGAAATACTTGGCGATCACGGCGCGCTGTGTCTCGGTGGCGGAGGAAACCAGCCACATGATCAGGAAGAACGCCATCATCGCAGTGACGAAATCGGCGTAGGCAACCTTCCATTGGCCGCCATGCGCCTCGTGTTCTTCGTGCTTTCCCCGCCGGCTCATGCTGAGCGCCTCATTCACCGGTCTCCTCGGTTTGATCGAGCAGGAAGATGCGGCCCTCCTCGATCAGCCGCTTGGCCAGAACGACGATGTCGTTCTGGGTCTCCTCGACGGCCTTGCGGCGAGGCGCGGCCATCGATTCGATCTCGTCGCGCAGCATGTTGGCGGCGCGCTCCGACATGGTGGACAGGAACAGATCGCGGATTGCAGGCACAGCGCTGTGCAACGCGATTGCCAGCTTATCGACCGGCGTTTCGCCGATCAGCACACCGAAGGTTGCCGGATCGATGCGTGCGAGATCATCGAAGGTGAACATCAGACGGCGCACGCGCGCCGCGGCATCCGGTTCAGTTTCCTCCAAGGACGCCAGCAGGCGCGCGACCATGTCGCGGTCTGAGCGGTTCAGCAGTTCGGCAAGCACGCTTTCACTGTCGGGACCGTCAGACGCGGTGGCGTTGCCGACCAGCTCGCGGTGCAGGGTCTCTTCGATATCGGTCAGTACAGACTGATGAATGCGGTCCATGCGTACCATGCGCAGCGCGACGTCCGTGGTCAGTTCGTCGGGCAGCACGCTCATGACCCGCGCAGCCTGTTCGGGCGGCAGACGGCCGAGTATTACCGCGATGGTCTGCGGTGATTCGTTGCGCAGATAGCCAACCAGGTTTGCCGGCGGCAAGGTGGCAAGCTTTTCCCAGACGGCCGTGCTGTCGGCCTCCTTGGTTCCACCCAGGATGTCGGCCACCTTTTCCGGCGGCATGATACGCAACAGGATGCGCTCGGTGCCCTCAGTGTCACCCAGAATATTGACCGATCGTCCGACCTCGGTGCGGAACTCGTTGACCGTCTGCTCCACCATCTCCAGCGACGTCCGGCCGAGCCGCGCCATGGCACGGCTGATCAGACGCAACTCTTCGTCCGGCAATTCACTGAGCAGGCGCTGTGAGCGATCCTCACCCAGTGCGAGGAGGATGATGGCGGCCTTCTCCAACGAGACTGGGATCAACGGCGCGCTTGGGCGTATTGTGGTCAGGCTCATGCGACGAAACTCCGCACCAGCGAGCCGGCCACCATTTCCCAGCCGCTGACCAGCACAAAGAAGATCAACTTGAATGGCAGGCTCACGACGACGGGGGGCAACATCATCATGCCCATGCCCATCAGGATCGATGAAACCACGATATCGATGACCAAAAACGGCAGGAACAGCAGAAAGCCGATTTGGAAGGCCTTCGACAGTTCGCTGACCAGGAAAGCGGAACACAGCACGCGCAATGGAACTGGCTCGCCCGCCTGCTTCGGCGCTGCGTCAGGCACCTTGATGCCCGCCAGATCGCGGAACAGCGCAATGTCCTTTGAATTGGTGTTCGCCGTCATGAAGTGGCGGAACGGCTCGGTGCCGCGGTCGAACGCCTGTTCTTCAGTGATTGAGCCATCCATCAGCGGCTGCAGCGCGCTGTGGTAAGCGGTCTCGAACGCCGGCGCCATGATGAAGCCGGTGAGGAACAGCGCGAGTCCGATGATCACCGAATTCGGCGGTGTCTGCTGCAGGCCGAGCGCGGTGCGCAGCATCGACAGCACCACGACCAACCGGGTGAACGATGTGCCCATCACCAGAATGCCTGGCGCGATCGCCAGAACACTGGTGATGGCGACAATACCGATGAAGTTCGAGGCGAGGCTGCCATCACCGCCGAGATTGAGCGACAAACTCTGCGCCATCGCGCTGGTGGGCAGCGCAGCGAGGCCCGCGATCAGCGGCCAGCGAAGGAACCGGAAGCGCGTCATTCAGACGATACCCGCGGACGCGAGTTCGGTCATCGACACTGCGAGGCGGCCGTCCTCGCCAAGCTGCATCTCACCGCGCGCGACGAGGCGATCGTTGACGAAGATGTCCACCGGTTCGCCGACGCGCTTGTCGAGTTCGATGATCGCGCCCTTGCCCATCGCGTAGAGCTTGCCGAGCGGGATATCGCGTTCGCCGAGCACGACGGTCAGCGTGACCGGTATATCCATCACCGATGCGAGCCGTTCGTCGATGACTGCCGGATTCGGCTGATCGCTCATGCAGAGGGTTCCTTTTCGTCGGGTGCGAGGATGCGAAGCACGCGCTCGTGGAGCGCGGCGGGATCGAATGTGACGCCACCACCGCACCAGACGATGTCCGCGGCACCGATGGGCATCGCGGGATCGTCCTGCAGGGTCAGCCGGTTGGCGTAGTCAGCGGGCAGGTCGTGGGTGGCAATTGAGCGGACCGTTGCCGGGTTGGCGCGCAGGGCGAGCGCCTCGGGTGCCCGCTCGGACAGCGCCTCGTTCAGCAGGGCGGTGATCTCGCTGCCGGCTGCCCGCTCGAGGAGGGTCGGGAACAGCACACGCAGCGCGGCCACCGCGGCAGTGCGACTACCACTTTCCAAAATCGCCCGATCTTCGGCGCGCGCGGCAAGCAGGCGGTCAAGCGAATCAGTCACAGCGAGGGTCGCCTGCTGTTTCGCAAACTTTTCCTGCAGTGCGGCCAACTCAGCCTGGTAGGCGGCGGCTGCCGCGGCTTCGCCGTCCTGAATTCCGGCCGCGTGGCCCGCCTGAAATCCGCTGTCGCGGCCTTCGGCAAAGCCTTCGTCGCGTGCCTGCGCCACCGTCCGCGCCAAATCCGCGTCAGGACCATCACCGAACGCGGCGATCGCGGGAGGAACGAAGCGCCGGCTCATGCGGCCTCGGCTTCCGCGATCCAGCCGCGGATCACAGCCAGCGCCTCATCAGGGCGGGTATCGACGGTATGTTGCAGCAATGCGATCAACTGACGCTGCGCCGAGGTGTCTTCGCTGGCCAGCAGCAGCGGCTCGGCCGGACCGGCCACCGCAGCCACTGGCGCCTGCTGTTCGGCCGCGACGTCGGCGGCGGTGGTTTTGCGGCGGCGCTTGCGTAGGAACAGCATGATGCCGATGCCAAGTACGGCCACTCCCGCCCCACCGGCCATCAACTGCCAATTCATGCCTGCTGGTGCGATGGCTTCGCCGCCTGCTTCGGCTGTGGGCAGGTCAACTGGGATAAAGTGCATGGTGTCGACGGTGACGCTGTCGCCGCGTTTCGCATCGAATCCGACAGCCGAACGGACCAGTTGAGCAATACGATCCAACTCGTCCTTGGAACGAGGTTGGAACTCGCCCTTGTCGTTGGTGGTACCGTCGACCACGACAGCGACGGCCAGATGCCTGATCTCGCCGGCCTCGCGCGTGCGTTCGCTGCGGGTCGAGTTCAGTTCGTAGTTCACCGTCTGGTTATTGTGTGTGCTGCTGCTCGAGGTCTTGCCGCCGCTGCCGGACGGTTGCGGCTGCTGGTTGTTCGGCAGGTTCTGGGTGACGGAGACAGCCTGGTTCGGTTTCGATTCGTCGGAGGTGTCTTTGTCGGACTGGATCTGCTTCGAGCGTTCGACCTGCGACAGCGGATCGAATTTCTCCTCGCGGGCCACTTCGCGTGTGGAGTCGACGTCGACCGAAACGGCCACCCGTGCCTTGCCGCGGCCGACCAGCGGCTCGAGCAAATCGAGAGTGGCACGTTGCAGTGCCTGTTCCCGGCTCGTGCGCATCTCGTCCAGCCGGTTGGCGGCGTTCGAGTCGCCATCGTCGGCGGCGAGCACCACGCCGGACGGGTCGACCACGGACACGTCTTCCTGGCGCAACCGTGGCACGGCGCCCGCGACCAGCAGGCGGACGGCGGCGGCCTGACGGCGCGAAATCCGCTCTGGGCCGCCCATTGTGACCGCCACTGAAGCGGTTGGCTTGGCGGTGTCGCGTTCGAAGTTCTCGCGCTCCGGCATCACGATATGAACACGCGCGGTCCGGATGCCGTCCAATGTCTGGATGGTGCGTGACAGCTCGCCCTCGAGCGCACGCAGCCGCTGAATGCGCTGCATGAACGAGGTCATGTTCATAGGGGACTGCGAATCGAGCAGTTCGTATCCGGCGCCGGCCTGGTGCGGCAGCCCGCTGGCGGCGAGCTCCATGCGCACGCGCGCAACCTGCGAGGCGGGTACCATTATGGTGCCACCGCCGCCGCCCGCCTCGAAGGGGACCTTGAGTTCGTCGAGCCGCTGGCCGATTCGCCCGGCCTCCGACGGCTCGAGACCAGAATAGAGCAAGGCCATTGGTTCGCCGGAGCGCAGGGCAATCCAGGCGACAAGCGCCAGCACGCCAAGCGACAACGCGCCAAGTCCTGCGATTTTCGCAGGCTCAAGCCGTGCCAATGTCGCCTTTATGCTGGCGAATGTCTCCATGAGCGACCTTTTGCTGCTCGCGTGCGAATTTCTCTATAGCGTTTTTTCGCAAACACGTCTATAGCGAAACGCGAGCGAGACAGCTTGCGAAAAAATCTCGCCGACGATGGATCAGAAGGAACACGCCATGGCAGAAGCCGGGCAGGACGAAGCACGCCCAGACGCCAATGCGGCTGAGAACCCGCCGGCGCGCGGGAAAGGACGGCTGATGCTGATCCTGGGCGCCGGTGGCCTTGTGCTGATGCTCGCGGCCGGTGCCGGTGCGTATGTATTCGTTCCTCAGGTTGGCGAGACCGTTCAGTCTCTTATGGGCAAGAAGCCGAAGCCGGAGCAGACCGCGAACAGCGGACCCAGCTTTGTGGACCTGCCGGAAATGGTTGTGACCGTGCCGAACAACGGCCACGCACGGCAATTGCGCATCAAGATGTCGCTCGAGCTTGCGAAAAGACCGGAAGACTTCCCGGCGACCCAGATCCTGTCGCCACGGGTTTACGACGCCCTGCTCACCTATCTACGCACTCTGCGGGAAGGCGAGCTCGATAGCGGACTGGCGCTGGACCGCATGCGCTCTGACCTCTACCGCCGGATCACACTGGTGATTGGCCCCGGCGTCGTGTCGGACGTGCTGATCACCGGCCTGGTGTTGGGATGAGCGGCAGCGCCGACACGCTGATCGCCGGCGCGATCCTGCCCATCGAGCGGCTGCCCGCGCTGCGCATCGTGGTTGACCGGCTGGGACAGCTGTTGACCGCCAGTCTGCGATCGCTGTCTGGCGAGACCGCCACCGTGACGGTGGGATCAGCGCGCGCCGTGCGGTTTCGCGATTTCCACGGTTCATTGCCGGCACCGCTGACCGCCGCCGTGCTGCGCATCGAACCCTGGAACGGGCAATGCCTGGCGATCTTGGACAACGGTTTGACCGGCGCGGCGATTGACCTGCTGCTTGGCGGGCGGCGCAATCGGGCTGCACCGGCGGGGGAAGTATTGCCGCCTGGGCAGCCGGCGCGCAGCTGGACCGCGATTGAACGAGCGGTGCTCGAGCGGCTGGCAATGGATGTATTTGCCCGCGATCTGGCCCGCGCATTTGAACCGATTTGTCCCGTGCAATGCCTGCTGGAGCGCATGGAAACGGCACCCGAGGCGTTGGCCATCGCGCGGCCAGCGGCGGCGGCGATCACATTCCGTGCCGAGATCGAGATTGCCGATATGCGCGGCGGCGCCGAATTCCTGATTCCCTTGGCAACGCTCGACAGCGTTAAGGATCGCCTCGCCCGCGACGTCGCCGAAACACGGCCTGGCCGCGATCCCGCCTGGCACGCTCACCTGCAGGCGGAATTGCCGCTGACCAATGTGCGGCTGCGAGCGGTGATCGAAACGCGCCGGGTCTCGACTTCGGACCTGATGCGCTGGCGCGTTGGCTCGCATCTGGCGCTGAGCCGCCGGCACGACGAACCGATCGACCTGTTCTGCGGTGAATTGGCCGTGCTCCAGGCGCGCATTGCCGAGAAGGATGGCCGCATCGCTCTGCATGTCGAGCAGCGCCGCCTTACCGAAGACTGGCCCGTGCCGGTCTGAATTTTCGTTTGCAACACAGCTTCGAGGAGAATCCCGCCATGCTGTATTTCGTGCTCAATGCCGTGGGCTTTCTGTTGTTGACCGTGGTCGCCCTGCATTCGGCATTGCTGCATTTCCGGCTGCGCCGGCTACGGCATGCTCTGGCGGACGCCGGGCGCGTGCTGCCGGCGCTGGATTCCTCGGTTACCCGGATGGTGGAGATCGCCGATGGGTTTGCCCAGCGTCTGCAAACGGATCTGGAGTCCGTGGAAATCCGCCTCGCCGCGTCGCGTCGCATGTCGGCGGAGTTGGCATCTGCCAACCGTGCGGCGGAGGAAGCGGCCCATGCGCTCGATCGGCTGTTGCGCCAGCATCGCCGGATCGAGAGCGTGCGGGCACCGAGGATTCCCCGGGAGCTGGTTGAGCCCAAGGGGTTCGCAGAGCGGATCGCAGCGCCGGCGTAACGGACGATGCAACGCAGCCTATTCCTGAACCCGCGATATTCCTTGCCATTGGCAGCGGCCGGGCTGGCCGTCCTGCTGCCATGGTGGGCAGCAGATCTGTTGCACCAATACAACAGTCTGTCGCCAATCGCCCATGCCGCCGCGCAGACGGCGCCGCCAGCAGTAACTGCTCCACCGCCGCGGCCGGCTGTACCGGATGCGACAGAAACAGTGGATGGCAAGATGCTGCTGGAAGTGGCCAAGCGCAAAGAGGAGCTGGATCGCCGCGAGCGCGAACTGGAGACGAGGATCGCCCAGGCGCAGGCGGCCGAACAACTCGCACAGCAACAGATCAGCGAACTGGAGCGCCTGCGCAAGGAAGTGCAAACCATTGCGACACAACAATTTTCTGCGGCTGATGCGGATCTTGAGTTGCTGGTCGGCCTTTACTCGAACATGAAGCCGACGCAGGCGGCGGCCGTGCTGGGAAAAATGGATGCGCCCAAGGCAGCAGCGATCCTGCAACGACTGGACACGCGTTCAGCGGGCCCGATCCTGGCCGGGATGGAACCACAGGCCGCACTGGCGATCACCGAGGAACTGGAGCAGCGGCACGCCGCATTCCGCCGCTGACCGCATGATGCGCGCCGTCAACCCGGCGGCGTAATCATGTGAACGGCGCATGATTCCGCTTGATTAATTCTTTCCACCGCAAACAATAATAATCGTCAGCACGTCGCCGCTGGGGCGACGCACGGTGGGCAGAGACGTCACCAGGCGTCTCTGGTTGGGGCATGGCGTTTGACAGTTTTCAGCTTGCCGCGCAGCGGGCGCGTCAGGCCTATTCAATGGATGATTGGATCAACCTGCGACCGCAGGAACGCGCCGCAGCGATCTATCGCGAGTTAAGACAAATCGATCTGGAGTACGCCACCGGACGGGGGGCGAGGCGCAGGCGATATGCCGGGGCTCACGAGCCGGAGCCTGCGGCGAGCGGCTGAAGCTCAGGCCGCCTGCCGCGCGTCCGGCTTGCTTCGCTGCGCCCAGATCACACCGATGATCTTGGCCACGGCCTCGAAGTGCTCGTGCGGAATGGCCTCGCCGACATCAACCGTTGCATGCAGAGCGCGCGCCAGCGGTGCGTTCTCGACGATGGCCACCTCGTTATCGAACGCGATCTCGCGGATGCGCGCGGCGACTATGTCGGCACCCTTGGCAACCACCACCGGAGCGCTGTCCTTGCCCCGTAGGTAGCGCAGCGCCACGGCGTAGTGCGTCGGGTTGGTGATCACCACCGTGGCCTTCGGCACGTCGTGCATCATGCGCTGCCGTGCCCGGCTGAGCCGCAGCTTGCGGCGCCGCGCCCTGATGTGCGGATCGCCTTCCGACTCACGCATTTCCTTGCGCATCTCGTCGATGGTCATGCGCATGCGGCGGCGCCAGACCCAGTGTTGATATGGAATGTCGATACCGGCGATCACCGCCGCGACCAACGTGGTCGCCAGCAGCACGACAAGCAACGACTGCTGCAACACACCAAGCATCGCGGCCACGTTGGTGGCAATCAACGACGCTGCGTTGCGATACAGCGGCATGATCATGATGAAGCATGCAATGCCGACAGCGACCAGCTTGACCAGGTTCTTGGCGATTTCGAACAGCGAGCGGGCGCCGAAGATGCGCTTGATGCCACGCATCGGCGAGAGGTGGGAGAATTTAGGGATGATCCGGTCCACCGATAATGCGACGGCATTCTGCAGCACGTAAGGCAGCAGAGAGGCGGTCACCATCAGCGCGAAGAACGGCACGACCGCCAGGGCAATGGCAATCGACACGGCGCGGCCAGCGTCGCTCCAACCACGCGGCGTCGCATCGAGAAATGCATCGGGCTGATCCAGCATCGGCAGCACGATCTCACCGACGTGACGCGCGATCGGTCCGGCGGCGAGCAGTACCGCGACCAGCGTCGCGATATAGATCGCTGCGACTGAGCCTTCACGCGAGACAGGTACCTCGCCACGTTCGCGCGCCTGTTCGAGCTTGCGCGCCGACGCATCGAGCGTCCGTTCCCCACCTTCCTGCTGATTCTCGTCGGCCATTGCCTAGTTCCCCAGCAACGAGGGCAGATCGGTCCAGCCACTCATCGAGGCGTCGAGAATACCGGGGATGCTGGCCGCCAGCAGATAGAGTCCGGCAATCACCAGCGCAGGGCTGGCGATCATGAACACCGGCATCGATGGCAAGGCACGGTTCATCGCGCCAAGCGCGGCATTGAAAACAAAGCCGAGCAGCAGGAACGGGAATGCGACCTGCAACGCGATGCGAAAGCTGCGCAATCCGGCATTCACGATGGAATGCAGGCTGGCGTCGACACTGGGAAACTGCGCGGCTGGCAATAGCGCGTAGCTGTCCACCAGCGCCCGCAGAATGGCGTGATGTCCCCCAGAGGCGAACAACACCGCGAGCAATCCAGCGTACAGGGCAGCGCCGATGGTCGCTGCCTGATCCACCAGGCCCGCGGCGAAGATATTACTGATGCCGATGTTCTGGCCGATGATTTGACCAGCGACGAGCACGCCCGAGATGACAGTGCGCGCCAGCGTGCCGAGCAGCGCGCCGCTGAATGCCTCGGCGGCGACCGCGAGCAGCAGACCCCACACATTAGGCACGGCGGTAGGCATGCCGACGACCGCCGGCGACACCGCGGCGGCGATCGCCAGGCCGGCGAGGATGCGGATGCGCGCCGGCACGGTCGGTTCGCCGAAACCTGGCATCAGCATGAAAGCGGCGCTGATGCGGACGAACACCAGGAGCACCCGAAAGACTTCGAGCGAAACCCAGCCATTGAGGTCGAGAGTGATCGGGCTGGCGGTCACCGCGGACGTTGCACCCGGTGCACTCAGATCTGCTCGAGGGTGCGCAATCTGGCGCGTGCGTGCACCTCGGCGTGCGACAGCACGGCAATGGTCGGATTGATCCGTTCCACCAGACTGCGGACGAAGGGCCGCGCCTCGGTGCTGGTCAGCACAGCGGGCCATACGCCGCGCGAAGAGACCTCGGCCAGCTTGACGCGTACTGTCTGAATGAATTCCTGCGTGCGCGAGGGCGCCAGTACGAAGCTGCGCTGATCACCATCGACGATGATTGCCTCGCTCATCTCGCGCTCCCAGGCCTGCGACAGCGGCATCACCGGGATCAGTCCGTCTTCGCCCTGCAATGACTTGCAGATCTGCAAAGCGAGCCGCGCGCGCACGTGCTCGGTGATCAGGCGGACGTTGCGGGTGAATCCGGCGGCCTCATGCATCGCCTCGAGGATCAGCGTGAGATGGCGGATCGACACCCGCTCGGCCAGCAGCGTGGCCAGCACTTTCTGCACTGTGGTCATCGGCAGCACGGCCGGAACCAGATCCTGCACCAGCTTCTGATTCTCCTGACCGAGCCCATCGAGCAGTTTGCGCGTGGCGGCGTAGGACATGAGCTGGCTCATGTGCGACCTGACCGTTTCCGACAGATGCGTGGTCAACACGGTCTCGGGATCGACCACGGTGAGGCCCTGTCGGATGGCCTCCTGCCGGGCGGCCGGATCGATCCATCGGGCCGGAATGCGGAATGACGGCTCGGTGGTATCGGCGCCGGGAATGCGCAGCGGCTCGCCGCCAGGCGAGAAAGCGAGCAGGCGTCCCATCTGCATCGTTTCGCGAGCGATCTCGACGCCGAGCACCTGGAGCGAATACTCGCCGCTGTCGAGGTCCATATTGTCCTTGAGGCGCACGGCCGGCAGCAGGAAGCCGTAATCCAGTGCGATGGCGCGCCGCAGCTTGCGGATCTTTTCGGTTAGGCCGCCGTCGGGTCCGTTGGTGAGCGGCACCAATGCCATACCCAGCTCGATGCGGATGTCATCGACGCGCATCAGGTCGCTGATCGGTTCGTCCTTCGGGCCGCCGACGCGTTCTTCGGTGCGAGCAGCGGCGGCTTCGGCCTCAGCGCGGCGCTCCGCGGCGCGGCGTGCCAGCACGGCACCGCCGCTGCACACCAGCGACAAGGCGGCGAACGGCAGGAACGGCAGACCGGGCAACAACGCGAACAGTGCAGCCAGGCCGGATGCGACGAACAGCGGCTTGGCGTGTCCGCCGAGTTGGGCGATGAAGGTGCTGTGCGCTGAACCGCGCACGCTGCCCTTCGAGACCAGCATACCGGCGCCCAGGCTGACGATGAGCGCGGGGATCTGACTGACGATACCGTCGCCGACGGTGAGCGTGGTGTAGTACGTCGCGGCCTTTTCGATATCGAGGCCGTGCCGCATCGTTCCGACGATGATGCCGCCGATGGCGTTGACCAGCGTGATGATGATGGCGGCGATGGCGTCGCCGCGCACGAACTTCGAGGCGCCGTCCATCGCGCCGAAGAACGAGCTTTCCTCTTCGAGTTCCTTGCGTCGGCGCCGCGCCTCTTGATCGGTGATCATTCCGGCCGACAGATCCGCATCGATCGCCATCTGCTTGCCGGGCATGGCGTCGAGCGAGAAGCGCGCCGCGACTTCGGCGATGCGGCCGGCACCCTTGGTGATCACCATGAAGTTGATCACCACGAGGATGGCAAACAGAACCACGCCAATGACGAAGTCACCGCCAACAACGAAGCTTGCGAAGCCCTTGATCACCGTTCCGGCAGCACCGAGACCCTTGTGGCCGTTGGTGAGAACCAGGCGCACGGTTGCCAGGTTGAGCGCGAGCCGGAGCAGCGTGGCGACCAGCAGAACGGTGGGGAATGCCGAGAAATCCAACGGTTTCTCGATCCAGATCGCCACCATCAGGATCAGCACGGACAGCGTGATTGAGGTGGAGAGCCCGATGTCGACCACCCATGTCGGCATCGGCAGCACCAGCACCGACACCAGCAGCGTCAATCCACCGGCGAACAACAGGTCCTGGTGCTGCAGGCCGCGGCGCAAGCGTGCGACGATGTTCAGCATGGTGAAGGGGGACGCGGTCGTGGTGGCCGACATCAGAGCCCTGCCCCGCTCACGCGAGGATCTCGGATGGCACAGTCGGCACGGGGCATCACTGCGTCACATGCCCACGATCATCTGCATCACCTGTTCCATGTAGGAACGGAGCACAGCGAAGGAGAGCGGCAGGAACAGCATGGTCACCATCAGGGTGACGAAGACCTTCGGCACATGCGCAAGCGTCATTTCCTGCACCTGGGTGACGGCTTGCACGAGGCTTATCGTCAGTCCGGTCAGCAAGGCGGCGAGCAAGGCTGGGCCGGCTGCCAGCGCCGCGGCATAGAAGCCGCCGCGCACCACCTCGATGACGTCCGCCTCGTTCATCAGATCGACATGTGCATGATGTCGTTGTAGGCGCCGAGGATCTTGTCGCGCACCGCGACCACGGACTGCATGGTGACCTCGGCGTCGCCGAGCGCCATGACGACATCCTGGACGTCACCCTTGCCGGTAACAGCGGCGGCGGTGGTGTGCTCCGACTGGCGCACCGTGTGCAGCGCGCTCTGCGCGGCGTCGGTCACCATCGAGGCAAAATTCGAACTTCCGGCGGGCTTCGGCGCGGCGGCCGCGGCGGAGGAGCTGTAGGCGGACAGAACCTGTCCAACGGATGCGAGAGGCAGCACGATCAGGCCTTCAGGATGTCGAGTGTCTTGGTGAACATTGAGCGCGCCTGGGTCAGGGTGGCGAGATTGGCCTCGTAGGAACGCGCGGCTTCGCGCATGTCGGCGGCTTCAACCTCTTCCGAGACATTCGGCAGCATGACGTATCCATCCGAGCCGGCGGCGGGGTGCGAAGGATCGTAAACCTTGCGGAACGGGGTCTGGTCCGTCACGACCTGGCCGACCCGAACGATCGAGGCGCCGGTTGCTTTGTCCACCGCTTGCTCGAAGGTGGTCATCTTGCGCTGATACGGGTCGCCGCCAGCATTGGCGGCCGTGGAGTTGGCGTTGGCGAGATTTTCCGCCACGGAGCGCAGGCGCAGCGTCTGTGCGCGCATGCCGGACGCCGCGGTTGCCATGGTCTGGGAGAGCGAGCCAAAGCCCATTACGGGAGAGATCGCACTCATCGGCCGCTGTCGATGCCAATTTTCATTAGGCTGATGCCTTTCGCATAGGCGGCGCTCGCCAGCGCGAAAGAGTTCCCCACGTCGGCCGCCTTGATCATCTGCTCTTCGAGCGAGACGGAATTGCCGTTGGGCTTTTCGCCTGTACGCGCTGGAATTGATCAGTTGAGCGGAGGTGGGAGCGCTGGTGGCGGCCAGCGCAATATGACCTGGCTGCGTGGTCGATAGAGCGAGGGGACCGGTCGCGGGAGCGTTCGGGGTGAACGGCGCCAAGTCTTGCGCCTTGAAACCAGGCGTGTCGGCGTTCGCGATATTACGGCTGAGCACGGTCTGACGCTGGGTCAGATAACGCATACGGTCCGCCGTAACGCGGAAAAGATCGATACCCGAGAGCATACGGTCGCATTTCTTGCGGAGTGGGTTTCGCGCGACGCCGTCTTAGCGGCCGGAACTTGCTTTTGTCCAGTGATTTTCGCATAACCGGCTAGGAAAAGTTTTCGCAGCTTGCGCTGACGGCGCGGACAAGCTATTTATCGCACAATTTCGCAAAGGAGCTGCGGTGCCGCAAGCGGATCCCGCCCAGAACGGTCTTGCGGATGCCGTCGGCCAGCTGCAGCGTATGCAGCGGGTGGAACGATGGGGCCGGCTGGAAGCGGTACACGGAGCCTCGATGATGGTGACCGGCTTCGGTAGCCGCATCGCGGTCGGCGACCGCGTGCTGGTGGAAGGCCAAGGTCCACAGGTTGCCGGCGAAGTCGTAGCCTTTGCCAACGGCCGTGTGACAGTCATGCCGGAAGGCCGCGCAGAGGGCCTGACGCCGGGCGCCAAGGTCGCATTGGCCGATTCGCCAGCGCTGTACCCGTGCGAGGCATGGCTGGGCCGGGTGATCGACGGTCTGGGCCGGCCGTTGGACGGCAAGGGGCGCCTGGCACACGGCGATCAACCGATGCCGCTGCGTTGCCCTGCCCCAGAGGCATTCGGCCGCCGTTTAATTGGCCGGCGGCTCGAAACCGGCATTCGCGCACTGGATGCCTTTGTCCCGCTATGCCGCGGGCAACGGCTGGGCGTTTTCGCGGCATCGGGTGTCGGCAAGTCGACCTTGATGGGAATGCTCGCGCGCCACATCGACGCAGATGTCATTGTAGTCGGCCTGATCGGCGAACGAGGCCGGGAGGTCCGGGAGTTTCTCGACGTGACGCTTGGCGAGGCGGGGCGGCAACGCGCCGTTGTTGTGGTTGCCACGTCGGACCAGCCAGCGTTGGCCCGACGTCGCGCGGCGTTTGCGACGATGACGGTGGCCGAATGGTTTCGCGGACAGGGCAAGCAGGTGCTGTGCCTACTCGACAGCGTCACACGCCTGGCGCACGCACAGCGCGAGATTGGTCTGGCGGCGGGGGAGCCGGCGACCGCCCGGTCCTACACGCCATCAGTTTTCGCAGAACTTCCAGCCCTGTTGGAGCGAGCCGGCCCGGGACCGGACGGTGAAGGCGACATTACCGGCGTGTTCACCGTGCTGGTTGATGGCGACGATCACGATGAACCGGTTTCCGACGCGGTGCGCGGCATCCTGGACGGCCATCTTGTACTCGACCGCAAGATCGGCGAGCGGGGCCGCTGGCCTGCCTTCGACATCCTGCGTTCGGTCAGCCGGGCACTGCCGCGCTGCCATTCCGACGAAGAGAATGCGCTGCTGACCGAGGCGCGCCGGCTGCTCGGTGCTTATGACAGCATGGCCGAAATGATTCGCCTGGGCGCCTACCGGGCGGGTTCTGATCCGCTGGTCGATATGGCAATTCTCAAGCATCCGGAACTCGAAACGTTCCTGACGCAGGGCGCCAACGAGCGCATGGCGTCGGACGAGGCGTTCGACGGGCTGCGACGCATTCTAGGCTTGATGATTAATCCGGCATCCCAGCCGGTCGGACACTGACGACAAAGCTGTTGGCGCCAATCGCGGAATAATCACCAAGCCGGCAGTTCCTGCTGTCAGCGGTGGTACCGATAGGGCTGATAGTAGTTGGGACGATCATTGGCGGAGTTGATCAGAGCAGCGGTGCCGGCGGCGGCGCCGAGTACGGCAAGGCCAGTCACCAGAGCATTGGTGTTCTGCTGCGCTTCGGCTGCCGCCTGCTGCGCGGTATACTGCGCCGCGGTGCAGGCATCGGGATCGCCCGCAGCACAGGCCGCGTTGTTGGTGTTCAACTGCGCCTGGGTGCCGGGATTGGCGGCACACCCTGCCAGCAGTGCCAGCGAGGCGATAACGGCAACGGTGCGTTTCACAATAGGCTCCTGTTGATTGAAGAGTTACAGAGGCTCGGCGTGTGCGAGGACGTACGAGTGGCCATTGATGACCTTCCAGCCATAGACCAGCTTCATCTCGCCACGACTGGTCACCACGGAGGCGATGCATTGATTGCCGGGACCGGCCAGCGGATTTTGGCCGGGGTCGTACAGTTGCAGGACCCTGATCTCGCCCAACAGCGCATTGTGTGATCCTTCCAGCAGCGTTTTGGCTTGATCTGTCAGGACCGGCATTTTGCAGACGATCAGCGGATCACATCCGGTGACATCTTCCGCGCAGGCTGCAGCCTTTTGTGCTTGCCGCTCACGTGCCGCGCGAGCTTCGGCAGCGTCGGCCGCGCTTCGGGCGGCGCGATCCTTCTCTGCTGCGATGCGAGCTGCCTCATCAGCGACAGCCTGACCGGCGCGTTCCTTGGCCAAAGCCTCGCTCGCATTGCTTAGATCGACGGGGCTGACCCAGGTCAGGACGGTGCCTGGATTGATGCCATCCCGGCGCAATCCTTCACGGATCGTGCGCAGCACATTGGTCTGGCCGATCAAGATCGAACACCCTCCTGTCTTGATCGCGATGAAAGCCCGATCGGCTGTCGTGGACTGCGCTTGCCGGATCTGGCCGATGCCTGATGCACTGGACGGTTGCGCCTTGAGCACCGCGAGTGGATCGGTATCGATGGTGCATACCGTCCGATTGTCGTTCATTTGCAGGACTGCGACGCCGGCGCGCGAGCCATCGTCGATGCCCTGCTCGATCTTGGCCGCTTCTTCCCGCTTGCGGGCGGCTTCTTCCTCGCGCCGGTTGCGCTCAACGACGAGCTTGGCGTCGTAATCGGCGCGAGCTGCTTCGAACAGCGGTATCAGTTGGCCAGCCTTGATGGCTTCGCCGATTGCCTTGGCCTGTTCGCCGTTCTCAACGATCAGATCAGCCGTCGTGAACATCACGAGGTCGGCTTCGGAGAGTGAGCACTGGCGAGCATCAACGCTCGCGACGCTGACCATCCCTGTCACGGTCAGCAGAGCGTCGTTGAGGAATCCGCTCGGCGTCTGAGTTGTCGTGAAGCCCCAGCACAACAGCGGGCGATCGATGGTCGATGTCAGATCGCCTCGGAGTCCGCGCACGATATGCTTTGTGCTTGTCGCGTAGAGGAAGATCAGATCGCCTTTCTCGCGGGCGAAGTAAGGAGCCATTTCCGGCATCTGCCGCACGGCGGCGAAAACAGTTGCACGTCGCTCTTTGGCGAGACGCTGCTGCTCTTGCTCCTGCTCCGCAGCTTCTCGCCGCTGCTGGTCGGCTTGTGCCTGCGCCTCCTGCGCCGCGCGGCGGGCTGCCTGCTCCGCCTCTTGTGCTGCTTTCAACGCCTGCTGATCGGCCAACCTGCGCTGCCGGCCAATATCGTGCTGCTTGGCGATCTGCGCATCATGCTGGGCCTGCTGCTGCGCAGCCTGTTCGGCCCGCTGCTGTTCTTGCATCAACCGTATCTGACGACAGGCATCCGCTGTGAAACAGGGCTGGGCGAGTGCTGCGGATGCGAGGCATATCAGCATGGCACCGGCACAACCGATCGATACGAACCTCATTGCCCCTTCCTCAAAGTCATCATGTGAACGATACGATGGCGCCAACACTGAACGCCGCGGGTAGATGACCTCCGGCCTTACAAACTGTTCCAGCCAAACCAGAAATTCTTGTCGGTGCTGCGGTTGAAATCGATCATTGTCAGGCGCGCACGAGCGGCCAGACAGCCGGCGATCCAGTTCGCCGTTCCCAGACAATGCGGTGGTGCCGGCTTATCGCCACGATGCGTGGCCCAGAATGTCGCACCGTCTCTGTAGTCACCGGCGGCCAGACCGTTGTACCACTGCTCGTAATCCAAGCGGGCCTGCCGCCCCTGCGCGTACCCCGGTGTGGTCACGGCTTGCAGGCTCTCCGGCGTATCGGTGTGGCTGTTCAACACCGACCCGTTCTCGGAGACGATCGCGCCGTTAACGATGCGGAGTGCAAAATTAGCGGCGCCGACCGAGTGCGCTTCACGCTCTGGGTTCGTGCAATCCCATGCGACGACACCGGAGACGCTGCACGTGACGCCATTACACTGGACAAACAGGCTGCTCGGATCGACGGTGTAATGGCGAATTGGCCAACGCGCGGAGAATTTGCGCTTCTCGACCATTACCGCCTCACGCGGAACGGTGCCATTATAGAACGTCACCATGTCCGCGTAATTAGCTGCCAGACCGTCGACGCCGGTGCCCCCCAGCGACCAATATGCGTAGTAGGCCAGCACGAGGTGCCGAGCCTGCTGTTCAGCGGGTGAACCGGCTGATGCCGATGCCTGTGGATGCTGCTGCTGTGCAGGCTGGACGATGAATGGACGCGGTTCGGATTTCGATGTTGGCGGATTGATCAGCGAGTAAGTGATGCCGACTCTCGCAGCATCGGCCGGATTGAGCCATTGCATATCATCGGGGGTTGCTTGGGTCAGGTAGATAACCGCGTCGTTCGAGAAACCCAGCCTGGTCAGGTACGCTCCCAACAACGCATTGCCTTGACCGCTTTCCTGGCCGTCGCTGTTGTAGGCGGTGTGGAAGCCGATCTTGCTGCTCGGGGTCAGGACGCGCGATGATCCGGCAAGCCAAATCAGGCCGCATACCGAGGTACAGACAGTGTTTTCGTCCACGACGGTTTGGTAGCCGAGTTGGCGAATCGTGATGCCGATGTTCAGACCATCGATCTCCAGCCCGCCAGGACTATCAAGAACAATGGCAGTCGGTCCCGTTAGGGTGGACACAAGCTGACTGAATTGGTTGGCGTCGCCACGCTGGATCTCGCCAGTGATGGAGATGACGTTCGCACCGTCAGCGGAGTCCACGTATCTGATCGTGGCGGCATTGGCCGACAACAGCATGCCGGCCGCCAGCACGGCGGCCAAGGCAACTATTCTTTCAGGTATCAGAGAATTTGCGGAGTGCCGGTTCCGTCTGGGGAGCATACAAACGCTCACGAGAAGCGCCGTTTTGGCGAAAACGGCGACCTTCGGGGAAACCGGCCGCGCAATTACCGAGCACTATATCGGCCGGGTTCTAATAATTCGTTGCCGCGATCTGGGCTATGGCTGCGCTGGCCCGCGCCGGCGATGAGGGAATGAGCCGCAGTCCGCGGTATTAGCCGAACGCGGCTGCCGTGCTCAGCAACAGCGCGGCAGTCGAGGCGCTGGAATAGCTGTCGGTTACTGTCGACTGCGTCGGCAGTGTCACGTTGATGATCCCGTTCGAGTTCGTTGAATTCAGCAGCAGCACCGCGGAATTCTGGCTGGGATCCTGGGACTGCGCGGTACTCAGTGCGACGAACTGCTCCAGCATTGTGCTGAGCTTTTTCGGATCCTGGAAATCCTTGATGTTCATCCGCGAGCCAAGGACCTGCACTTGCTGATCAACGTCAACCATGCCGAAGCTCGACGGCAGGCCCAGCACTGTCTGCACCACGCTGGCCAATGGCGGATTGGCGATCACCGAGTACCAGTTGGTTATCGTCGGCAGCTCATGCTGTGCATACTCGGCTTCGCGCAGGGTGTTCGATGAATTGCCGATGACCTGCTCGAATTGCGCCTGGGTGTACATCTGCACGACCTTGTTGATGAAGGTCGGGCTGCTCACATTCGGTCCGCCGATTTCCGGCTGGGCCGCTGCGCCGGCGACGATATCCTGGGGTGCCTGCGCAGTCGGATCGGCCAACGTGTTGTCGGCGTTGGCGGTCCAGTCGAAAGACGTCGCGCTGCCGCGACCCTTGGCATCGCTGAACTTGAGGTTCAGTCCGTCGAGCTTCACCGAGATGTCGCTGCGATTGCCGTCAGCACGCTGGAAGGCAGCCTGCAGCGCATTCGCCAGTCCTTGATAGGTGGTGGCACCGGTCAGGTTGACGTTGCTGACTGTGACGCCGCCGAAGGTGCCGCTGAACGAGGAGAAATTGCCGCCCTGGAACAGATTGTCGACTTCGACTTCCGCGCCGGATGGCTTGGCAGGAACCGCCGGCGTGCTGTCGCCGCCGTAGTTGAACGCTGAAGCCATTGCGCTGTAGCGCGTATCGGTCAACTGCTTGACGAACGAATTCGGATCAGTCGGGTTTGATTGCAGCACCTTCTGCAGCAGCGCTGTCATGCCCGTCTGCGAGGTCAGGCCGTACGCTGTCAGCACGAAGTTCTGCAGGCGCGGATCCGCCAGCAGCGACTGCGCCGTCGTTGCCTTCGGCGCATTCTGCTGGAAATAGGCGATCTCGCGGGTCACCACCGGGTCCTGCGTGAGCACTGGAAAGCTGGCGGGAGTCTTCCGCTGCAGGAGGTTCCAACCGGCGATGCCGGTTGCGAGCCCCAGACTGGTGACCATCGGATCCATGGCGTCTATTCCGCTGCGGCCAGCTCCTGAGGAGCCGACCGGGACGGCGCGCCGAGCGGCACTGGCGGTTGCCTGTTGCGGCGCCATTCGTGGGTTGGCACCTGTAGCAGATCCGCTTCGTAGTCGATCAGCGGGTGCAGCCGCATCAGCGCCTTGTAGAAGTCGCCGATATCGACCAGGCGCGCCACATCCTGAAGCGCTTCCAGGTTCTGCGGCTTGATATAGGCGGCCGCGAGCTGCGACATCGCTGAGGCGAAACTGTCGAATAGTTCGGGCGGTGGCGGCGGACGCATCAGCATTGCCTGCACCAGGAAGTAAAGACGCCTGGTGGGAGTGTTTGCGTCGGCCTCCTGCAGCACATCCTTCTCGCGCATGATATGCGCGTAGTTGCGGATGATAAGCGAGGTACGACCACCGCCATTGACGATGACGGCGCCATTAACGACGAGGCGTTCATGCGCCGAGAGTTTGAGCTTGAGTGGCATCAGATTGCCTCGGCGGGTTCTGCGCACAGACCTTGCATGACTGTGCGGTTGACCTCGATCAGGTCGGTGAGTGGCAGGTTGTCGCGCATTACGTGGCGCGTCTCACGCGTCACCCACAGCGCCAGGCTGATCAGTTGTGCGCGCAGCCGCTCGGGCAGTGAGTTTTCCTCGCACGCCAGCAGGCAAGCGAGCGTGTCCCAGAGTTCGCGGTTGCGGTGGGTGGCGGCGATGCGTGCAGTGAACGGCGCGTTAGGAGCGACGGCATCCTGCATTGCAGCGGTTGCCTGCGCGAACACCTGGTATTCGATGTTGCGAGGGCTTTCGGTTTTGCGCATGACGCGGCCATAAGCACTGGCCGCGTTACGCGGAGAGGCGACGGCGAGTTCAGTATCGGCGGTCTGCATCGAACGGGCCTTCTTCCTCGTCGAGCGTTACTCTTTCGAAGCGGCGCTTGCGCCGCCGGGTAGGCGTGGGGCCGGCCTTTAACAGGACCGGCCCCAAGTCTAGTCAGCCGTTGAACAGCTTCAGGATCAGCTGCGGAGACTGGTTGGCGATGCTGAGTGCCTGTGTGCCCAGCTGCTGCTGGACCTGCAGGGCGCTGAGCCGCGCCGACTCTGTCGTCATGTCGGCATCAACCAGGTTGCTGACGCCCGAATTCAGCGTCGAGACCAGGTTCTTGACGAAGGTCTGCTGACCTTCGACGTTCTGCTGCACCGCGCCGTACTGGGCCGCGGCACCGCTCACCGTACCAGCAGCCTGGTCAACCGTCTTCAGTGCGTTGTCGATCGTCGTGGTGCCGGCAGCGATTGCCGCCAGACCGCCGCCCGAACCGCCGCTGTCAACCAGGTTGTACAGCGCCGCCATCGTCGCGTTGGTGCCGGTCGCCGTGGTCGTCAGGTCAACCGCAGCCCCGGTGCTGATGGTGGACGAGGTGCCACCGGAAGCATAGTTGTTCGCGGTCGAAGCGACGAAGCTAAGGCCTGTCGGATTGCTGTTGTCCAGCAGGTTCACACCGTTGAAGGCAGTGCTCTTGAGGGTCGCGCCGATCTGGTTGACCAACTGGTCGACTTCGTTCTGCGTTGCCGCCACGTTGGTGGAAGGATCGGTGGCGGACGCCACCTTGACGCGGATCTGCTGGACCAGGCTGGCGATGGTGGTCGCACCGGACACTGCGGTGCCGAGGATCGAGTCAGCGTTGCCGAGGTTCTGGCTGACCTGCTGCAAGCTCGCGATGTTCGACTTCATGGTGGTGGACGTCACCCAATCGGCGGCATCGTCCTTGGCGGTGGAAACACGAAGGCCAGAGGAGACGCGGTTCTGGGTGGTCAGCAGGGACGACTGGGTCGCCTGCAGGCTGCTCAGCGCCGACATGGCGCCATAATTGGTGAGAATTGAATTGATCATTGGTGATGGCTCCCATTCAGGGTGGTTTGCGGGAGCGCCGTTCTGACGCGAGGGCCGCGCGGTGTAGCGATTTTTCGCAGCGCGACGATTTGAGTAAGTATCACCGTTTCGCCGTCCTGTAAACGTTCAACAGCGGCATTTCGCAGGATTAGGCCATCAGGCTGAGGCATCGAAGCGTGCCGCCGGCACGTGGTACGGGCGCCGTCCGGACGGGCCATAGACGCCGGGATCGGCAACCGTGCCGAGTGCGTCGCGCAGCCGGGTGGTGAACCCCTCGAGGGTCGCGCGCACTGCCTCCAGTATGTGGGTGTTTTCGCTGGCGGCGAGGACAAGGGCCCGCAAGGAGCCCCGGTCGTCGTCGGAACGCTGTGCATCGGTGGGCCAAGCCTGACAGGCATCGCTGAAGACAGCGAAAGCCTCCTGCTTCGCGTCGGCCGCCAGTGCCAGTTCGGTAACCGCGCCACGGCGCGCCAGATCGGTTTCCCGCTGCAAGGCGGCGCGCAGGCGCCGGGCGGCTTCAGCCAGGGAAGGAACAGTGCCACTCATCATTTACTCCGTGCGATGACGTGTTGCCCTTGGGCGGCTTTCAAAGCCTTTTCAATTTCGCCGACGAGTGACGAACCCGACTGGGCGGAGGCCGCCTGGCCGAGCGCCTGGTCCATCAACGGCTGCCAAGCCTTTTCTCCGGCGCCAGCGGCGAATACTCCTTGCGCGGCGGGCGACGGGCGGGCGTGATGCAGCATTTCAGTCATGAACATCGACTCGAACTGCTGCGCGGCGCGATGCAACTTCGCATCATTGGCGAAGGCTGCGGGGGCAGGTGGCACCATCGGCGGGTTTATGGGGGAGGCTGGACCAATCGAGGACATGGGCTCTTTCTGAACCGGGAATTGCTACAATTTCGCATAACTCACTGGATCGTGCAAGGACAGGTTTGTCGAAGCGGGGCAGGACAGCGCCATTACGGATTCCGACCCTGGTCAGCGTGAAAAGTTCGCGATTCGCCCTTGCAATTTTCTAAATCGCGGTTCAATTTCGCGGACTTCTTTCGCTGGCAGAAGGACGCTTTTCGCATGTACGCCGTGAGCGCTGCCCGCCTGCGCTCGCCCTGAACAGTGAGTGCTGATGCCTGACCAGGCCCACATCGACGGAACCGGAGCGGAACTTGGACATGTCGTCCGGGTCGAGGATGCCGGCTCACGTCAGGCCCGCTTCAGCATTGTGCGGATCGATCCGGAGACGGCAGGCAGTTTCCTGGCGATGAAGCGCCCGACCGGCCGGCGCAACCAGAGCGCCGTTGCAGCCTATGCGCAGGCGATGCGCAACGGTGAATGGGTACTCAACGGGATGCCGATCATCCTATCGCGCAACGGCGTGCTGCTGGACGGACTGCAGCGGCTATACGCCTGTGTCGACGCCAAGTTGCCGTTCGTGACGGTGCTGGCGGAGAATGTTCCCGACGACACGATCCATACCCTCGATCAGCAGCGCCGGCGCTCGTTCACCGGCGTGCTGGAAACGCGCGGCATACCGCGGCCGGCGGCCGTGGCCAGCATGCTGGCCAAATTGATCCGTTACGACGATGGCACGCTGACACGCGGTACTTCGACACCGCCCTGGAGCCGCATGGAACGTGCGCTCGAGGCCAATCGCGACGAGATCGACACGGCGGTGAAGTTCAGCTTCGATCACCCTGCCCGGCTGCTGGCGGAGTCGATCCGCACACCGCTGAGCTTCATGGGCCTGCAGGTCGATCGCAGCGCGCTCCGGCACTTCCTCGACAGTATCGCGCATCCTGAGCGGTTCGATGCCAGCGAGCCCGGCGTGCTGATCCGCCGCCGCCTGATGGAAGGACGCAATGACCCGGCGCTGCGGCTGACCGCCGCGACGCTGTTCGCGATCTGCATCAAGGCGCTGAACGACACGATGGCCGGCGCGCGCAGCGAGACCTATGTCTGGCAGGACATCGCCCGCAATCCGCGCACCGGCGAAGAGTTTCCGCGGCTTACCGGCTACGCCGGGCTGAAGGATTCCGAGCATGCCAGCGCCCGCGCCGACGTGCAGGAGCGGCTGGTGGAGGAGGCGGAAGCGGCACTGCGCGATCCCAGCGTGTATGCCATGACAGTGGAAAGCATCACGCCGGAGCGCGCCGAGGAATATCTGGCCGCCAATCGCGGCAACCGCAACATCGTGCAATCGCACGTGGCGGCGATGGCGCGCGATATCCGCAACGGCCAGTGGATGTTCAACGCGCAGCCGATCTGCTTCTCGCGCAGCGGGCGGCTGTTGAATGGCCAACATCGTCTGTCGGCAGTGCTCGAGGCGAACCAGCCGATCGAGGTGCTGGTGATGCGCGGGCTGCCCGAGGAGGCCTTCGAGACCTACGACAAGCAGGCGAAGAAGGCGCCGGCGGTCGATGAGATGTTCGAGGATTTCGGCGACAAGGCGCTGATCTCGGCGACCGCGGTGCTGCTATGGCGGCGCGAATTGAAACCGGCCGGGGAACCGAATGCGCGCCCGACGGCCTCGGAAGTCCGTGACGTGATCACGGCGCATCCCGAACTGATGCGGCTGCGCGGTTTTGCCCGCAAGCTGGTGCGCTACGGCCGATCCTCGGCGCTGGTTTATGCCGCTTATCGTGTGATGCGCGATGACCCGGCGCTCGGCGCCGTATTCCTCGATCGGCTGGAAACGGCGGCCAACCTGCCGGCTGGACACATCATCCTGCGGCTGCGCGATCGGATGATCGACCTGCGCAAGGCCGATCAGAACGCGCAGATCGACGAGATCCTGTCGGCCTGGGAGCGGTTCCGAAAGCGCCCCGGCATCCCGATCTGAAACAACGCCGCAACCGGGATCGGGCTAGTGTTTCGCCAGTTCATTATGGAGCGGTGCGATGCGGCGGGGCCTTCCCCTGCTGGTACGGCTGGCGCAACAGGACACCGACGAACGTCGCGGTGATCTGTCGCAGATCGCGCGCGCCTCGGCGGAAGCGTCGAAGGCGCTGAACGAGCATGACACGCGGGTGGCGAACGAGGCGGACAGCGCACTGACAAATCCGGATGCGCTGGCGGCGTTGGCTTCCTGGGCGCCGCATGCGTCGCGCAATCGCAGCCCGTTGCTGCAGCGGGCATCCGAACTTGATCGCAGCGAGACGACTGCGCGCGAGGCGCTGCGCGACGCGGTGTCGCGGACCAAGCGGTTGGAACTGGCGCTTGACGCCATTCGAGCCGAGCATCGGCGCACCACGACCCGCCGGAACGAACAGCAGGCGGACGAGCGCGAACTTGCCCGCCAGACCACGGGCGGTTTGTCGGGCGGTTGAATCGATAAGGTCAGGGGGTCTTACCCCCTGAAATCCCCACCAAAGGCACAGCCTTTGGAATCCGTCATGCTCCGCCGGATATCAGCAACTGCTGGTAGGCTGCCAGGTTCTCGACATGATTGCGGTCGGATCGGAGTCCGATGTGGCCATCGGGCCGAACGACGAGAAGGGTACTTTCGACAATCCCGAGCTGTTCGGACGTTGCCGGCGTGACCCGTGCGTACGGGCACTGATCGTCGGAGCGGGTGGCGACCACAACAGTGTCCTCGATGATGACGGATGCGACGTTCTGGGAACGGATGGAGTTCTCAACGCGCACGAGGGCTTCAGTGTATTCACCGATCAATAGTGCAGTGTGGCCGGCGCGGTTGGCCAATTCATGCAGCATGCATGTTCCGCCATTGGCAAGCCGGACCTCGATCGTATCCGGCAAGCGTTGGCCCGGCGCGAGCGCATCGTGCCTGTTCCCCATGACGATAGGCGAGCCGCCGTAGTCGATATCCAGCTCTGCCTCCGCAACAGCCTCGTGGTGCCGCGCGTCCGGATCAGTGAATGCAGCACGCAGTGATTCGTCGCGGGCTTGGCGTTCGGCTGGATCGATTATCATTTGCGCAAGCTCGACCGCATCTCCTGACGCGGTGACCAGCTCGGCCACTGGGCGGCGCTCTGCTTCATAGCTGTGCAACAGCGCGGCGTCGCAATGGCCATGGCAAACCAGTGCCAGCTTCCAGGCCAGATTGATCGCGTCCTGCAGGCCTGTGTTCATGCCGTGGCCCTGGGCAGGGGAACAAACATGTGCCGCGTCCCCCGCGAGAAAGACACGGCCCGACCGGAACCGCCCCGCTACCTTCGTGTGACAATGAAAACGTGTGGGGTTATCGACGCCATCAAAGCTGAACGGGGACAGGTAGCGGTTGATAGTGGACGACGCATCGGCCACAAGGTCGGACGTGGGAGAAGACGGCCTTAGATAAACACGCCATCGCTGGCCGGGAAGCGCGGTCAGGATCACCGGAATCTCGTCAAGATACGCGTAGTTTCCTTCGTAAGAGTTTTGCCAGCCCACCACGGTCGCGTCGAACACCGCCCAGGGTTGGATGATGTCGTGCCCGATCATATCGATCCCGGTCAGGGTTCGGCTCGTGCTGTGAAGCCCGTCGCACCCTACCACCCACTTCGCCAAAATCTGCTCGGTTGTGCCTTCTCGCTCGACCGTCGCGAGCAGGCCGCTCTTATCGTCCGCCAGTGCGATCAGAACTCGATGAACGAATGACCTTGCCACCCTGCCGGTGCAGGTACCCGGTGAGAATCAACTCGGTCACCTCCTCGGAGATACCGATGTTGAACCCGTAGCGGCTGCCGCAGATCGAGAGATCGATTTCGCCCAGCACGGTGCCTTGCGAGTGCAGCCGAGCAATCCGTTGCTTCACACCTGCGGTCAGCAGCGGCTCGAGGATACCGAGGCATTCGAAGAGTTCCAGGGAACGCGGGTGCACGACGGTGGCCCGATCCCAGTGCAACGGCGCTTGGTGCGAGTCGATCAGACGGCACTCGACATTCCGGCGGAGTAGCTCCGATGCCAGCAGTAATCCTGTTGGACCTGCCCCGACCACAAGAACAGTCGTCTGATCGAACATCGTGACCTGCTGGATAGAGGCGGAGCCCGTGGCGGAGCTGTCATGCGGCAGTTCCGGGTCCGTCATATCCCGCTGCCGTGGTGAGTTCAAACCGGCAGAATATCGGTCTCGGCGAAATCATCACCTTTGAAAAGCAGCGGCAAATTCCGCACTTTGGCCAGCGCGTAGGCGAACAGGTCGCCGAAGTTCAGTGCCGCAGGATGGCCACTTCCTTTGCCGAATGCGACGAACGCCGAGTATGCGGCGTCCATATCGGCTGGGGTTGGCGGCGTGATCTCGAACACCGGCAACTTGAGATAGTCATCCAGGAAAACCACTGCTCGGGCGCCTTTGCGTCCATGGATGACCATCTTCGCTTCGACGACGGATACGGTGCTGATGAGAGCCTTCGTCGCACCGACAATCGTCGTTTCGAATCTGTTCCGTTCTGGCTCGTTCAGAGCAATCGCCACGATCGCCGATGTGTCGACGGCGATCATCGTGGCAAACCATGTTCGTCCCACTGCAGCGGATCGGAGGGCGCCGGCAGATCAGGCGTGCGATCGATCTGGGCCAGGATGGCACGCATGTTCCGCCTGATGTCTCCGGTCTGGTTCGGCGGCTCTTGCTGAAGGAGAGCTTCGACGGCCCTTTCTACGGCAGCAGTCTTGGTAAGTCCGGTCGCCTTGGCGAGCCGTTCAATCTTGGCAACAACCGCGGGATTGGCAATTTGCAGCGCCATTGTAGGCTCGCTCGATGTATATCATCAACATTGCAAATATACATGATCGGGCAAGTTTGCCAAGTAACAGCCTAACCTAGCGGCGGGGTGAGGGAATGCTCTTCGCCCGCTCCGCCACCGGACAGCACAGCTCGGTCACACATCCACCTCTTCCACCTCGACCGTTTTTGCGCGCTCCTGGATGAACTGGAAGCGCAGCTCCGGCCGGCGCCCCATCAGGCTTTCGACGAGATCGTTGTTGAGCGCCCGCTCCTCCGGCAATGCCACCACCTTCAGCAGGGTCCGCTTGCGCGGGTCCATGGTGGTTTCCTTGAGCTGCGACGGTGGCATTTCGCCCAATCCCTTGAACCTGCTGACCTCGACCTTCGTGCCAGCCTTGAACTCGCGCTTCGCCTTGGCCTCGCGGTCGGCGTCGTTCATCGCGTAGACCGACTTTGCCCCTTGGGTGAGCCGGTAGAGCGGCGGCTGCGCCAGATATACATGGCCGTGCCGAACCAGTTCGGGCAGCTCACGATAGAAGAAGGTCATCAGCAGCGAGGCGATGTGCGCACCGTCCACGTCGGCGTCTGTCATGATGATGACGCGGCCATAGCGCAGCCTGGCGCGGTCGAATTTGTCCCCGACCCCGCAGCCGAGAGCCTCGATCAGGTCCTTCAGCTCCTGGTTCTGCCGCAGCTTGTCGGCCGAGGCGCTGGCGACGTTCAGGATCTTACCGCGCAGCGGCAAAATCGCCTGGGTCTCGCGGTTGCGCGCCTGCTTGGCCGAGCCGCCGGCGGAATCGCCCTCCACAAGGAAGATCTCGGTCTCCGCTGCGTTCACCCGCGTGCAGTCAGTCAGCTTGCCGGGCAGGCGCAGCTTGCGGGTCGCAGATTTCCGCGCGGTATCCTTGTTTTCGCGGCGGCGCAGCCGATCCTCGGCCCGCTCAATGACGAAGGCCAGAAGGTTGTCGGCCTGCGCCGGATCGCCGGCCAGCCAGTGGTCGAAGCGGTCGCGCAGCGCGGTTTCCACCAGGCGGGTCGCGTCGGTGCTGGTCAGCTTCTCCTTGGTCTGGCCCTGGAATTGCGGATCGCGCAGGAACACCGACAGCTTTGCCGCGATCGGGTCGAGCAGATCGTCTGGCACGATCTGCGCGGTGCGACGGTTGCCCCGCTGCTCGCCCCAGGCGCGCAGCCCCTTCAGCAGTGCCGCGCGGAACCCAGCCTCATGTGTCCCGCCCAGCGTGGTGGGAATGGTGTTGCAATAGGAGTGAACGAACCCCTCGCCTTCCTCCAGCCATGCGACCGCCCACTCCAGCCGGCCCGAACCGCTTGGCAAGTCGGCCTCACCAGCCCAGGTCTGCGGCAGCACCCGCGGGGTCTCGCCGATATCGGCCTCGAGGCTGTCGCGCAGGCCACCCGGAAAATGCAGCACGGCCTCGGCCGGCGTGTCGTCCTTGCCAGCCTTCAGCAACGAGGCGTCGCAGGCCCAGCGGATCTGCACGCCGCGGAACAGATAGGCCTTCGAGCGGCATAGTCGATAAAGCCGCGCAGGTGAGAAGCCGACGCCTCCAAATATAGTAGAATCAGGCTTGAAGCGGATCGATGTACCGCGCCGGTTGTGCACAGGGCCACCATTGACCAGCTTTGTCGTCGGTTTGCCACGCGCGTAACTCTGTTTCCACAGCACGCGGTCGCGCGCCACTTCCACTTGCAGCTTCTCGGCCAAGGCATTGACGACGGAACTGCCGACGCCATGCAGGCCACCGGATGTCGCGTAGACCTTGCCAGCGAACTTCCCACCCGAATGGAGCGTTGTCAGAATCACTTCCAGCGCACTGAGATTTTTGAATTTTGGATGCGGGTCAACTGGAATGCCGCGGCCGTTGTCGAGCACGGTCAGCCAATTGTCCGGCTCCAGGGTGACTTCGATGAAGCTGGCATGACCGGCCACTGCCTCGTCCATTGCATTGTCGACCAGCTCGGCCGCGAGGTGGTGCAAGGCCGTCTCGTCGGTGCCGCCGATATACATGCCTGGACGCCGCCGGACCGGCTCCAGTCCCTCGAGGACTTCGATATCCTTGGCCGAGTAGCCGTCGGAGCCTTTGCGGGAGAACAGATCGTTCATGCTGTGTTCTAATCCCTTCCGTCGCACCCTAGACTTGTCCGGGAAGTCCGGGCAACCGATGGGAAAAGCGAGCGCAGCGAGGCCAGGTACATGATATCGGACGATGACCTATCCAAACAAAGCCAGGATCTAATCCAGCGGCTGCGCGAGCAGGGCCATCATGGGCCGGCACGGCGTCTGGCCGCGTCTGTCGAGGACGGTGCGCTGATAGTGCTTCGAGAGACGCTCGAGACGGTGCTGACGGCCATCGAGGCAGTTGACCCGGTTACCGAGACCATGATGGAGCGGCTTCGGATCAGCCTGGAGGGGCATCTGCGGCTGCCTCGCGAGGGAGGCAAGACCGGTTAAAGGCAAGCGGGGCCGCGATCAGGCAAGATCGCGGCCCCACAGCTTATCCAAGCCTCGCCGCCGCGCGCGGGGCGGCGAAGTATTTAGCCTACCGTTGCCAGCGCACGGTCGATCGTGTCGACGAAGCGATCGCACTCCGCGCGGGTGACCACCAGCGGCGGCGATAGCACGATGACGTTGCTGAATTTCCGCCCGCCGCCGGCGCGGCCGACAATGACGCCCTCGTCGCGGCAGAAGTCCACGATCTTGGTGATCACCGAGGCATCCACCGGTTCCTTGGTCGTACGGTCCTTCACCAATTCGACGGCTTGCAACAGGCCCTTGCCGCGCACGTCTCCGACGATCGGGCGCTTCATCAGCGTCTTCAGCCCATCCATCAGATAAGTGCCGATTTCCGCCGCGCGGTCGGCCAGGCGTTCAGCCTCCAGGATCTCGATGTTGCGCAGCGCCACGGCGGCGGCGACCGGGTGGCCACCATAGGTGTTCACCTGGAACACCTGCCGGTTCGAATCCGGCTCGCCATAGAAGCTCTGGAATACCGAGTTCTTCACCGCGGTTGCGGCGATCGGCATGTAGGCGCTGGAGATTCCCTTGGCCACGGCGATGATGTCCGGCGACACACCGTAGTGCTGATGCGCGAACATCTTGCCGGTGCGGCCGAAGCCGTTGATCACCTCATCGACGTGCAACAGGATGCCGTAGCGGCGGCAGACCGCCTCGACCTCTTTCAGGTATTCATCCGGCGGCACCGCCACGCCAATGCCGCTCATGATCGGCTCGACGATGACTTCGGCGACGGTGTCGGGGTTTTCGCCGAGGATGGTGCTTTCCATGTTCTTCACGCATGCCAAGCCGCAGCTCGGGTAACTGAGGCCGAACGGGCAGCGATAGCAGTAAGGCGGCGCGACATGAACGAAGTCGCCCGAATACGGCTCGAACTTCGCCTTGCGATCGCCCATGCCGCCGGCATCCAATGTCGCCAGCGTGGTGCCATGATAGGCGTAGTGGCGGCTGATGGTCTTGTAGCGGAACTGGCCCGGTTGCTCGTGCTTCTGGTACTGACGGGCGATCTTGAAGCCGGCCTCGTTCGCCTCGGAGCCTGAGTTGACGAAGTAGATGTGGTAGTCGCCGCCCATCAGCGTGTTGACCTTTTCGGCCAATCCCGCTGCCGGGACGTTCATCTGCGTGTGCGGAAAATAGGCAAGCTGCTGGAGCTGGTCTGCCGCGACATCGGCCAGTTCGCCGCGTCCGTAGCCAATGTTGACACACCACAGCCCGGCCATGCCGTCGAGGTAGGCAGTACCATCGGCATCATAGATCGTCGATCCGTGCGCACTGGTGACCACCATCTGCTTCGCCTCCAGCGCTTTGTGCTGGACGATGGGATGCAGGACATTCTTCAGATCCTGACGCACGACGGCGGCACGGACTTCGGGATCAGGGGCGTTGGAAATGGGCATTACGGCCTCATGGTGGTTGGTTACGCAGCAGATAGCAGCATCTGCACGACGAGTCACCTTGGTGCGGCGCAGGGGAGCAGTGCGACGGCATGTAACAACGCTGAGGAGGCGATGAAATGCCGATAGTTTCCGCCGATCCTGCGCATACGATAGCGCAATGCCTGTGCGGCGATGTTCGCATGGAGATCGAGTACCCGGCGTTCTGGGCGTGGCACGACCATTCGCGCGCGACACGCGTTGCGCATGGCGCTGCGTACGCGACCTATGTCGGCAGCTGGCGCAAACGCTTTCATATCATTCAGGGCAACAGCCGCATCGCACGCTACGAGGACCGCGAGACAGGTTCACTGCGTGCGTTCTGCAAACGCTGCGGGACGCCGCTCTGGTACGAGCGCAAGCGCTCGGCGCGCATGGTGAATATCCCGCGTGCGCTATTCCAAGGGCGAACCGGACGCCAACCGCTGTATCACGCGCATCTCGATGAACTGCAGGACTGGACGTATACAGGCGGGCCGCTGGTGCCGCTCAAAGGATATCCCGGCATCATGTGGCAACGGCCCAAACGGCGAAAAGCCGCGATGCGACGCAGCGTTTGACGCTGACTACAGATAATCCGAGAGCCGAGGCCTGAACCATTCGAGCGACCGCCCGATACCCTTCTCGAGCGACACAAGCGGCCGCCATCCGGTAGCGGCACGGAACGCGCTGTCATCGGCGTGATAGCTGCCGATATCGATGGTTGCCCGATCGGCGGGAAACTCACGCGTGGTGTAATGCGCCGGTGGACCGGACAGCTGTACCATCAGTCCTGCGATGTCGTGTAGCGAGGCCGGCGGCGGCCCGCCGATATTGAAGATCTGCCCATGGCACGCCGCGGTATCGGCGGCCAGCAAGAACGCCTCGGTCACGTCATCGACATAGGTCATATCGCGCAGTTGCGCACCACCCCAGACTTCGAATGGGCGGCCTTCCAGCACACAGCGGATCCAGATGCCGAGAAACGTCTGGCGCGCATCGCGAATGCGCAGCCTGGGACCATAGCAATTGGTCAGGCGCAGCGAGACGACAGGCCGCCCGCGCACGCGATGTTCCAACATCCAGTACTGCTCGCCAGCGAACTTCGACACGCCGTTGGCATCCGGCGGCGCGACCGGCTGGTTTTCATCGACCGGCAGCTTTTGCACGCGGCCGTAGAACTGGCGCGTCGAGGCATGCACGACAACCGCGTCGGGTGCGGCTTCGCGCGCCGCCTGGATCAGCCGGACCTGCGCCACGGCATTGACCGCGATGTCGGCCAGCGGATCGTTTTGGCCGCCCATATGGCTGGTCTGTGCCGCGAGGTTGAAGATGACGGACTGGCCTTCGCAAAGATTGCGCAGATCCATCTCGCGGATGTCGCCGCGCACCAGTTCAACCGCCGGCACATCGGCGAGGTTGGCGATGTTGGCGCCGCCGCCGAACAGGAAGCCATCCAATGCAGTGACGCGGGCGCCACGTTCAGCGAGCGCGTGGCAGAGGTTGGAGCCAAGGAATCCCGCCCCACCTGTCACCAGCACCCTGCGTCCATTCCAGTTCATGATGCGCTCACTCTCGCTGCACAGTTCCCGTTCGCCGTCTTGGCGGAATGACCAGACATGTCTACGCCGTGTCGTGCGGCGGACGCCGATCGGTTCCAGCGCTGCGCATGATCTCACTGAAGCCGAACAGCAGCATCAGCACACCAGACACTACCTCCAGCCCGGTTATCGCGCGCACCAGCATCGACGCGGGTACGATATCACCGAAACCCAGTGTCGTTATTGTGGCGACGCTATAGTACAGCGAGTTCAACGAAGCTGATGCGCGCCGGCGCCGCATGTAGCGAGAACTGCGGCTCCAGTGTGGTCAGATCGGCGATGCGGTATAGACACGCGAACACCACCACCAGCAGCGCATAGAAGGTGACGAACGCCATCATCGGCCGAACCAGCCGGTCGACCCGGGCGGCTACCCCCTCGAACACCATGGCGATATCGATCATCACCAGCACCACGTCGCGCACCGCCGCAGTGACGAACACAGTGACCACAGCCATCGCCCCGAGCAGCGCCAAGCCTTGTTCACGCGGTTCGAGTTCCAGCCGAGGCAGCGCGAACGACGCGGCGCCCACTGCGATCGCGCCGACGAACCAACTGGTCAGCCGCGGCAGCCGTTCGAGCTCGCGGAAGCGGCGCGCGTGAATGATCGAATAGACCTGGCGTCTGCGGATGAAGCAGGCGGCGAGAAAGCCCAGCACCGGCATGGCGATGGCGCCGAGGGCGAAGGGCCGCGGGGCGGCATGAAAGTTTGCCTCACGGAAGAACTCGAACAGACAGGCATAAATCGCCAGGAAATTGGCGACCGTGATGCCGAAATGCGCGCCCCCCGGGAACAGCAGGTAGAAGAAGCCGAAACCCACGGCACAGGTGATCAGGGACGACAGCGTGGTGGGCCAATCTGCGCCGATGGCAAAGGCCACCATCCCGACCAGCACGACAGTAAATCCGGTCGAGCGCAGCCAATGCCGATCCAGACGGACAACACGGGCGCGAGCACGTACCCGTATCGGCGCTGGTGTCACGGCAGGGCGGCGATACCGGTGATCTCCACCTTCCAGCGTGGATCGACCAGCTTGGCTTCCACAGTGGCGCGCGCCGGCGGATTGGCACGGTCGAGCCAGGCGTCCCACGCCCGGTTCATCGCTGCCACATCGGCGATGTCGGCGACAAAGATCTGACACGCGAGCAACCGCGACTTATCGGTGCCAGCTTCGGCAAGCAGCGCGTCGATCTGCCGCAGGATATCGGCGGTCTGGCCCTCGGCGTCGAGCGATGGATCGTCTGCCACCTGGCCGGCGAGGTAAACCGTGTTGCCGTGGATCACGGCGCCGGACAGACGGCCTTCAGGCTGCAGGCGGCGGATGGGCATGGCGGAGACTCCGGCAGATGTTGTGGCGCCAGAATGCGCGCGTGGCGGCTGTCGTGCCAGTGGAGCGCGGCGGAACTGTTAACCTGCCGGACGGGCGGATCGGCGCGTCAACAGTCCCCAGGACTGATCAAGCGCCGCAGCTCATCTTCGCGGCAAATCGTCAGTTGCGCGCGCGCGGGATCAAAGATCACCAGGCCTGACGCGCGCCACGCATTCAGAATGGTGATGATGCTGCGCGTTGTGGCGCCAAGCAGATCGGCGATGTCGCCCTGCCGGAAGCGTCCGGCAAGCCGCAATCCTTGTTCGGTGCGGCGGCCTTCGCGCGCGGCGAGATAGAGCATTTGCCGAGCCAGACGGACTTCCAAGGTTTCAAACGTGGCATCCTTGAACAGTGCGAACGTACGGCGCAGGCGCGCCGCGAATTGCACGCACATATTGGCGCCGAACAAGGGGTTCCGCCGCAACAGGTCGAGGAACGTGGGTCCGGCGATACGCAGCAGGCGTAGCCGACCTTCGGCAACGGCATCGGCTGTGCGCGTCGTGGCCTCGATAACGCCGATTTCGCCGAAGATATCGCCCACGCCGAAGACCTCTATCATCAGGCCCTTGCTGTTGCGGTCGAGTGCGCCGATGCGAATCCGGCCGGCACCGCCGATGATGGCATAGACGGAGTCAGCCGCGTCGCCTTCGGCAAAGATCTGTGTGCCGTCGTGTGGTTCGACCAGCCGGCTGCCTGCCTCGATGCGATCGAGTTCGGCGCGATCGATGCCGGCAAAGACGGTGACGCCAAGCAATGCGGTCATTGCAGCTGAGGTTCTCGCGCAAAGCACGGAAGCGTCCGGGGATAGTGGCAGCGTTCGTTTGAGTTGTGAAGCGCTTCAGAGCGTTCGTGCGGTGCAGGCTCTACCAATCCGGTGTCAGCCACCCAAACCGTTCGAGGTTGGCGGCAAACAGCAATCCCGCCAGAGGCGGAAACCAAGGGAGTACCACATGAAGAAGTTCGTTTTGGCGCTTGCCGCCGTTCTGCCGCTCGTAACCGCCGCCGTGACCGCTGCTGTACCGGCCCACGCGCTGGCGACGTCCGTCCAGCCGCACGATCGCGGTGGCGACAACAACTAAGGTTGTTGCACCCGCTCGCGCTGCAACCCGACTACGCTGGAGGTGACCATGATCGCTACTCTCCTGGTCGCAGCCTGCGCCCTGACACTCGCGCTCGTTGGCTGCGCCGTACTCAATCCGCGCAACTGAGTTCCGACCCGAAAACCGCCGGGAGGGCCGATGCCGCAAGGCTCGGCCCTCCAAGCATTTGTGGCGAGGTGACAGCCGGCTTGCATGCTCCGATGGGTCAGTAACTCGCAAGCAGTTGCTTGTATGCGGCATGGGCATCCAGAACGCCGTTGCCGAGCCAGCGATTCCAGCCAGGCCCGAGTGGCTGCATCGTCATGCTGTTCAGGATCAGCTTGAGGACAAACGGCGGAACTGTGGTCTGGTCCCAATTTGCCTTGGTGCGCAGTGCGGCCACGACACCCGCGGCCACGGCGGCCGATGCAGACGTGCCGGTGTTGGGCGGATAACCACCGATGCCGATAAACTGGCTCGGCGTGCACAAATCAGGCTTCTGTTCGTACAGGTTCGGCGTTGGGCCGGGCCCTTCGGATGAATAGCCAGGCCATATCGTATCGACGCGTACCGCACCGGCGGTGATTACGTCGCGATGCGCATTGGCGCCCCAGATGCCGCGCGCCGGCCCGAAGTCGTTTGGTCCACACCGATCGTCCGGGCAGACCTCGCCGCAATTGCCGGCGCTGAACACCATGTCGATTTTCGCCTGCCCGACCTGCTCGATCCGATGGATGAATGGGTGAGGCGGTATGCCGCCTGGTCCACGATTTTCTGTATATTCACCCAGATGGGCTCCTTCGGAGCGGCGGTCGTAGATCGCCCACGCGTTCATCAGGATCCAGGGGCCGCGGAACGGACCGTTTGCGCGGAACCACTGGATGTCGTGCAGGAGTTTATGGAACACCGCTTCAGCGGCATGCAGGAAGCTGAAGATGTTGGTGATCCTTGGCGGCGGGAGCAGCGGCACGTCGAAGATCGTTGCCTTGGGTGCCAGCGCCAGGATGTTGTTGACGATCATCATTCCGTGCACAGCGTCGGAACCGGAGGTCTGCCCGGGAAGCGGCGGCGGCGGCAGGGTCGGATCCGCCGCCTTCGGATGCCAGCCGCCACCGAACTGGCCTGGTGGAACGATGCTTTGATCGATGCCGGTGTCGATGACGACGACGTTGACGCCTTCCCCGCTCAGCCCCCCCGGCAACTGGTCGGCATTGATCAAGCGGATAGCATCGTCGATGGTTCCGAAGAGCGCGGCATCCGGCGCCACCGGAACGCTGTAGTTAGCGACACCCATATTTGGACTGACGCCGATTGCCTTCAGCGGATTGTTGGGACTGTGGATTGCCTTGAATGCCGCCGAGCGAAACCGGTCTGCGGCATCATCATCGGGAAACGAGACGCTGAAGACCTGCTGCGGTGTCTGGTCAGGGATGACACTGCTGATATTGCCGGGGTGATAAGTCACGAACGGCACGCTGTCGATCGTGTAGTCGTTTTGCGTGAAGCCCGTTGTGTTGGTCTGGAGTAGTACTTGCCAAACCGCGTCGTCGATGCTGACGGGATCGAGCGGCTGATGCGGCTGCTGCTGCATCAACTGCTCCGCATCGAATACCATGTATTGCCGGGCTGGCTGGCCGTTTGCCATTGGGCGGCCTCCTCACGATAGCGGCGAAATCGGATGTTGGCTGGCGGTGCAGCCGGATGGCTTCAGGTCCACTCCGCTTTGGCGCGGGCGAATGCTCCTGTGATTGGAGTGGCGAGCGAAGGGCATGCCTGCAGCACCGCGAAGGTCTTGGCGGCGAGATCCTTTCCAGCCTCACTGTCACTGCGATAGTGAACACCGATGACTTCCCGATTGCGCGCGACGCGTTCGGCGAGTCGATCCAACAGGCAGGCGGGCGCTGTGCCGGTCACAGCATTCGTCGTCGGACTGAGTGTGGCATTGACTTCTGGAGGCATGGCCTGTTGCAGCATGCTGGACAGAAGATAGCCCTGGGTTGCATGGCCGCTCGGGTAGGAGGCATGTCCCGGGACGGTGATCGGCGGCATAAGCGCGGGCGACAATTGTGACGCCCTAGCGCGGTTGAATTTTCGCTTGTAGTGCATCGCGACGAACTCGCCGACAACAACGGCGGTACGAGCGACCCGGAATGTCCAAGGATGCGAGGCTGGGCTGAACATCAACAGGCCGGCCCAGTAGCCGACGAAGTCATTCATCTGCGCCAACGCCTCGGACATGACTTCTGGCCGGTATTCGGCCAGTCGTGCCAACTGATCGAGTTCACCCATCGGTCCGGTGACCGCGGAACCCAATATTGGCGCGGCGATTGCCGTCGTAGCCGACCAATCGACGCCGACAAGCGCCGGCTGGACGAATTCGGCGAGCACGGTCATGCCGAACAGGCTCGCGTCCCATGCCATCTCCGGATAGTTGACTGTCGTGGAGTCACGATAGATGGACGGCGCGCAACCGCTTGGGGGCCATTCGACAATGTCGCTTGGCGGCCATCTGACGGCCGGGTACCAACCGCCTGGTCCGGCGGGGAGTGCCGGCGACAGTCCAATCGGCCGCACGAACGGCGAGCCACCAGCGCCAGAGCCGAGATCTGCTGTGCTTCCGGTGGCGGCAGTGCCCGCCGTACCGGCGGTCCCGGCGGTTCCGGCTGTTCCTGCGGTACCGGCTGTTCCCATCACAGCGATCCTTTCAAACTGGATGATGGCTACATAGCAACCTGGAATGACGGAGCGATCCGCCAGCAGCGGCCCCTCGGAGAGAGGCGGCAATGAAGCGCTATTCGCAGAGCGGCGGAATGAAATACTTCATTGTCAGACGAGTTAACGTTGCGAGTGCGCAGTCAATTTGCTGTCCCGGCAGAACACAACGATGATTGATGAATGGCGAAAGCGGCCGTTGCGCAATCATCTTGGCATGTTCCACCATCCCAAGCATAATTGCGGCGAGGGGTGCCGGGCAGAGAATTGATCGTCAGAGTGCGGCAAATTTGAAGGCGCCCAGAATGTCGGATGAGACCAGGCGGGGACAGCCTGGAACGAGCGAACCGGCCGAGGTCGGACCCGCCCTGGGTAGCGGCGAGGTCGAACAGCGTCTTTCAGCGTTTCTCGCGCTCGACATCAAGAACTACAGTGCGATGATCTCGCGCGATGAAGCCGAGACCCACAAGCGGGTCGGCAAGGATCTCTCGGTGGTCGTGCGCAGCATCCATCGAAACAGCGGACGGGTGCTGCAATTTTCCGGTGACGGGCTGCTGGCCGAGTTTTCCAGCTCTCGCGCGACATTGCAGGCGGCTTTGAACGTGCAATCGGCGGCAAGCAAGCGCAACAGCCGCCGTCCCGCCGATCGGCAGATCGAGTACCCGGATCGGGATCAATGCCGGCGAAATTGTTGTGCAGAGTGGCAGAGTTGGCGGCGATACGGTGAACATTGCCGCCAGACTGGAACAGGTTGCGGACGCTGGTGGCATCTGCATTACCGACGCGGTGTACGGGCACGTGCACCGAACGGTCCGCGCGCATTACACAAGGCTTGGCGCGATCCGCCTGAAGAACATTCGCTACCCGGTGGTCACCTATTGCGTGTCGCCGGCACAGGGTCGGGGCAGCATAGAGGTGGAACAACAGCCGATCAGACTGCTGTCCGCCGACAGTCTGGATTACCGCCCGTCGATAGCGATCCTGCCGCTCGACAACCTCGGCGGCAACGCGGAAGGCGACTATTTTTCCGACGGATTGGTCGAGGACATCATTGTCTCGCTTTCCGGTCTGCACGAACTGCGTGTCATCTCGCGTGCATCGACGCTTGGCTATCGCAGTGGCAAGGTTGATGTGAGAGAAGCCGGTACACTGCTGGGTGTGCGCTACGTGTTGTCCGGCAGCATCCGGCGCACGGCGCAGACGGTGCGTGCCTCAGTCGAGCTAAGCGACGTCAACACCGGCTCCAGCCTATGGGCCGAGGTTCATGAAGTTGCTCCCAACGATCTGTTCGCGCTGCAAGACCACCTTGTTCACCGGATAGTCACGCGGATTGCTCCTCAGATCCGCGAAGAAGAGCTACGCCGTGCCATCCGCCTGCGGCCTGACAGCATGACCGCGTATGATCGGACGCTACAGGCGCTGCACTTCATGGACTACATGGACAAGGACATGTTCAGCCAGGCTCGGGGTATCCTGGCACAGGCGATGGAGGAAGATCCGCTATTCGCCATGCCGGTGGCGTGGTCGGTGTGGTGGTACATCATCTGGGTCGGTCAGGGCTGGTCAGAAGACCCAGCCGGCGACTTCGCCCGGGCACGCGAGCTGGCCGAGCGTTCTATCACGCTCGATCGCAATAACGCACTTGGTCTCGCCATGATGGCACATCTTCGCTCGTTCCTGCTGCACGACTACGACGCGGCGCTGATGTTCTTCGCGCGCGCGCTGGAGGCGGGTCCAGGGAATCCGATCGTGGTTGTCATGTATGCACTGACTTTGGCCTATCTCGGCCGAGGCGAGGAGGCGGTGCGTCATGCTCGCCGTGCGATCGACCTGTCCCCGCTCGATCACCGGATGTTCTTGTATCATAACATACTGGCGCTGGCCAACTTCTCGGCCGGTGCCTACGACGAGGCGGCGAAGTGGGCGCGCGCGTCCGATATCGCTTCACCGCGTTTCACCGCCAATCTCCGTACGCTGATCGCGGCACTGGCCGAGGCCGGCGCACTGCGTGAGGCGCGTGCCGCGGCAGCCAGGTTACTGGAACTCGAGCCCGAGTTCTCGCTGCGCCGCTACGAGCAGACGTTGTTGCCGTTTCGCGATCCGGAGGTTCGCACACGATTCCTGGCGGGCCTTGGGGCGGCAGGACTGCCCGAGTGACCAGCGCTCTGGCACGTCTCCGGCGACCTGGCCTATACAGTGCCGGCAGGATACGGAGGCTGAAATGAAAACGCTGCGTCTGCTGGCGGGACTTGCGCTCTCAATGATCTTTGCTCTGCCCGCGGCGCAGGCGAAAGACTGGAAGAAGGTGGTGATCGCCACCGAAGGCGCCTACATGCCCTTCAACGGCCATGCGCCGGATGGCAAGCTTATCGGTTTCGAGATCGATCTCGGCAACAACCTGTGCGAGCGGCTGAAGATCACCTGCGAGTGGGTGTCTCAGGACTGGGATGGCATTATCCCGGGTCTCAATGCCGGCAAGTATGACGCCATCATGGATGGCATGAGCATCACCGCCAAACGCGAACAGGTGCTGGACTTCACCCGCAACTACACCCAGGCGCCGACGACATTCGCTGTGAAGAAGGGTGGGCCGCTGGCCAGCATGCCCGACACCGATACCGCAGTGTCGCTGGACGACAAGGCCGCGATGGACGCCGCTGTGACAGCGCTGACGCCGGCACTGAAGGGCAAGGTGATCGGTGTGCAGGTCGCGACGATCCAGGCCGATCTGCTGAACACGTATTTTAAAGGCATTGCCGATATCCGTACCTACAAGACGACAGAGGAGCACGACCTTGATCTGGAGGCCGGGCGCGTCGATGCGGTGATAGCGTCCACCTCTTACTTCGTCTCGACGATGGCGAAGCCGGGTGGCGATCAGCTCAAGCTGGCCGGCCCGCTGTTCACCGGCGGCCTGCTGGGCAAGGGCACCGGCATCGGCTTCCGCAAGAGCGACTCCGACCTGCGCGACATGTTCAACACCGCATTGCAGGCGGCGGTGGCCGACGGCACGGTGAAGAAGCTGGCGATCCAGTGGTTCAAGTTTGACGTCAGCCCGAAGTCGTAACACTTGGGCGGCTCGTATCTGAGCCTTATAGGCTTCGGCCCGCAGGGCTGGGGCGGCCAGCTTCTGCTTGCCACGCTGACCACGCTTGCCGTGTCGGTGAGCGTGTACGCGGTGGGTATCCTGTTCGGCGTTGCTGGCGCGTGGGCCAAGCTATCCGGTTTGGCCTCCGCACAGTGGGCCGCCGATGTCTATACGACGGTATTGCGTGGCATCCCCGACCTGCTGGTGATCTATCTGTTTTATTTCGGCGGCAGCCAGGTCATGACCTCGCTGGCGCACGGACTGGGTGCATCGGGGTTCTGGGGCATCGATCCCTTCATGGTGGGGACGCTGGCCGTCGGCATCGTCTCGGGTGCCTACCAGACCGAAGTGTTGCGGGGTGCCTATCTGGCGATCCCACCAGGAGAAATCGAGGCTGCGCGTGCCGTCGGCATGGGCCGGATGCTGATGCTGCGGCGGATCATCGCACCGCGCGCCCTGCACTTCGCGCTGCCCGGCATGGGCAATATCTGGCAGCAGGTGCTGAAGGAATCCGCGCTGATCTCGGTGACCGGACTGACCGAGATCCTGCGGCAGATCCATATCGGCGCGGGCTCCACCCATCTGCCATTTGATTTCTACATCACCGGCTTCGTGCTTTATCTGATTCTCACGACTTTGTCGGGCACCTGCTTCCGAGGGGCGGAGGTCTGGTCGATGCGGGGCCAGCGCGCCTGATGGAACTCAGCTTCCTTGCCGACACAATGCAGCAACTGTTGGGCGGCATTCCACTGACACTGGAACTGACGTTCATCTCGGTGAGCGTCGGCGCGGCGTTGGCCACCATCATGGCGATCCTGCGCATGTCGTTCACGACGTGCGCGTGGTTCGTGCGCGGCTACGTGTTCATACTGCGCGGCACGCCGCTGCTGTTGCAGATTTTCCTGATCTACTACGGCATCGGGCAATTTGCCGTGGTGCGCGACAGCATCCTGTGGCCGTTCCTGCGCCAGCCATATTGGTGCGCTATACTGGCACTGACTTTGAACACCGCGGCTTATGGCTCCGAGATCATCCGCGGCGGGTTGCAGTCAGTGCCCTCTGGTGCGATCGAGGCGGCGCGTGTCAGCGGCATGCCCGGCGTGCTGCTATATCGGCGCATCATCCTGCCGCTGGCCATCCGGCAAGCGCTGCCGGCATACAGCAATGAACTGATCGCGATGGTGAAGTCGACATCGCTTGCGAGCATAGTGACACTGATGGAGATCAGCGGGATCGCCTATGCGATCATCTCGGAGACCTATCGCGCACTGGAGGTCTTCCTGTGCGCGGGCGCCCTGTATTTGCTGATCAACTTCCTCCTGACGCGGGCGGTGGCAGCGCTTGAATGGTGGCTCAATCCGCAACTGCGGAGCGCGGTGACGTGACGGCAGCGGTCACGGTTACCGATCTGCACAAGCGTTTCGGACAGCTTGAGGTACTGAAAGGCGTATCGCTTGACGCCGAAGAGGGTGACGTCATCAGCATCATCGGCGCGAGTGGTTCCGGCAAGAGCACCCTGTTGCGCTGCATCCCACTGTTGACGGTACCGGATGCCGGCGAGGTCGCCATTGGCGGCGAGACCATCCGCATGCGAATGCGGCGTGGACAACGCGGGCCGGCAGATCTTGCCCAGGTCAATCGCATCCGCTCTTCGCTAGGCTTCGTATTCCAAAGCTTCAATCTCTGGCCGCACATGACGGTGCTGCAGAATGTCATCGAGACGCCGGTGCATGTGCAGAAGCGTGCCCGCGGCGAGGTGACGGCGGAAGCCGAGACGATCCTCGACAAGGTTGGACTGCTGGACAAGCGCGACAGCTATCCTGCGCAACTTTCGGGGGGGCAGCAGCAGCGCACCGCAATCGCGCGCGCGTTGGCCATGCAGCCGCGCGCGCTGCTGTTCGATGAGCCGACATCGGCATTGGACCCAGAGCTGGTGGGCGAGGTGCTGAGAGTGATCCGCGCGCTAGCCGAAGAGGGCCGCACCATGCTGATTGTCACGCATGAGATGGCGTTTGCCGCGGAAGTTTCCAGCCGGGCGGTGTTCCTGGACGCGGGACGGATCGAGGAGGAAGGACCACCGGAGCAACTGTTCAGGAATCCGCTGAGCGAGCGCACGCGGGCATTCGTGCAGCGGCATTTGAATTGCTGAAGAGGCCGCGAGACCGAGATTGCTTCGTCACTGCGCTCCTCGCAATGACGAACCTAAGTCCGATGTTGCGGGTCGTTCGGACTTATCAGCTCGGGGATGGAAACCCGGAACTTGCAGAGATGGTCGCCACGCGTCTTCAGCGCATCCCAGCGGACGATCGTGCCAGGATGATAGGTGGTGTACATCGTGGTGTGCAATTCGACATCGTACAGCAGACCGAGCGCCAGGCCTTCGCGACCGAATTCGCTCCATGCATCGGCATAGGGACAATAACGGCAGTCATGGTGCCAGACACCGTCTGAAAGGTATTCGTTGTCTTCGAACACCCAGGTGGAGACCAGCGGACCGTCCCAGTCGTTCATCAGCGATTGCAGCGTGAGCGGCTTACCCTCGCGCAGATGTTTTTCCTTCAGCACAGTGCCACGCTCTCGCCCGATGCGGCGGACGCCATCCCGGATCACCTGCTCGCCGGTTGCATCGTAGACGCGGATGACCTCGCGGGCGATGAACATGTAAAGCGCGCCGGCATTGCGCGAGGTGGTACGTACCAGGGCGAGTGCGCGCTCCTGGTTTTCAAAGATGCCGCCGATATGGCTGGTCACGTCCTGAATGTCGGTCGTGCCGGTTGGCGGGCCGGTAAAGGCGACCTCAATCGCCCACGGCGCGTCGCCGGCACACAAAAGCCCGAGATGGCGATCGTAGCCGTTCGGCATGCCGCGCAGAGTGCCGGCCCAGTAGCGATGCAGTATCTCAAAATTGCCGTTGCGTGCACGGAAGTAGTCGCTGCCAGGGATGCGCCCCGCGGTGAGCGTCGCAGCCTTGGCGTTGCCGGTAACGTCGACATCATCGGCGAGGATGAAGTCGCAACTGTCCCAGTTGAGCAGGAAGGACAGCGCGTCGTGCCCAGCGACGATGGAACCTTGCGCCATGCGGATGGTATCGCCGCGCCACTTGCCATAGTGACCAAATGCCGCATCGAGGATCGGCAGGCCGTCGTCGCCAAAGCGTTCGAGCACCGCCTCGGCCAGGTTGCGCAGGAACAGGAACTGCTTCAGCGCAACGTCCTGCATCGAGGCCAGAATGCCGGCTTTGCTCTTGACGTCCTCCAACAGCCCCATGACGCTCTCCCCAACCTAGATCAGAGACTGACGATAATTTCGAACGGAAGCAATCGGATGGATTTCGGCTTTTACCTGCCGGGCTATTGGCCCGACACGAGCTATCACGCGGCGGATATGTATCGCGACATGGTGCAAGAAGCCCAGCTGGCCGAGGACATTGGCTGCATCTCGCTGAGTATACCGGAACACCATTTCATCAATTACCTGGTGCATCCAAGCCCATTGCTAACGGCCGTGCACGTCGCTGCCGCGACGAAGCGGATCCCGATCATTTCGGCCGTTTTGGTACTGCCGTTCTACGACATGCGGCGGCTCGCCGGAGAGATCGCGCAGGCAGATTGCCTAACCGGTGGGCGCATTCAGCTCGGTGTTGGCCGCGGGGCATTTCGCTATGAGTTCGACATGTTCGGCGTGCCGGTCGAGGAAAGCCGCGAACGCTTTGACGATGCCTTGGACCTGCTGATCAAACTGCTGACAGAGACCGAGGTGAGTTGGGATAGCCAATACTACCAATTCGGCCCGCTGACGATCACGCCACGCCCGCTGCAACAGCCGTATCCGCCGATGTGGATCGCGGCACTGAGCCGTCCGACCATCACCGCAGCGGTGCAACGCGGTTTCCACGTGATGACAACACCGCTGCGTGACCCGATGGACGCCGTGCGAATGCAGGCGGGCGCGTTTTTCGACGCGCTGCCGGCTGGCAGCAGCCAGCGATTCTCGATGCTCAGGATGGGCTACGTGGCGGCCGACGAGGCCGATGCGCGGGAGAAGGTCGCACTGGCCTACGCCAACCACCAGCGGTTCATGAATGTCTACACAACACCGGGGACAGTACGCGACGGCGCGATCGTGCCGCTGGACGTACCGGACACCATGGCGGAACTGGAGGAGCGGCTGCTTATCGGCAGCGCTCAGCAATGCGTCGACAAGCTGGGACCCTATGCCCAGCTGGGAATACACGACATCCAGCTGAACATGAACTTCGGCACCAGCCATGCCGATGTCATGCGTTCGCTGGAGCGGTTTGCGGCGAAAGTGATGCCTCACTTCCGGTAAGTCACTTCTCGGCTCCCATCGGCGGGACTAGGGTGGCCGCCGCCGTTACGGGAAGGGATTGCGATCCTGGCGCGCTGCATGCTGCTGGCCACAGCAGCCGCGAGTCTGACTGTGCCGCCTGCGCTCAGCCGTGCCCACGCTGCCACACCGGCCAATACCATCGTCATGGCGAAGGAAATCGGCGACATCATCTCGTTCGATCCGGCGCAAAGCTATGAATTCACCGATACCGAGGTTGATGCCAACATCTATCGGAAGCTGATCGCGCCGGACCTCGGCAAGCTGAAGGTCATCGCCCGGCGCAATCACTTCCAGAACACGGCACTGACTGACGAAGTGGAACAGGCGGCGGAGGAACTCGATACCGCGAAGCGGCTGGCGCGGTATCACCAGATACAGCAACAGTCTTGGCATGACTCGCCGATCGTGTTCATGCTGCAGCAGAATGTGGTCGCGGTGGTGCGTAAGAATGTCACCGGATTCCAGCTCGGCGCGCAGTCGGACTTTGTCCGCTACGGCAAGACCAGGAAGGCCTGATGCGTGGGTGCGCGACGATATAGTGTGAGCGCTGCATGCCTGTTGCTGGCGCATTGCGCGGGCAACTCATCGCTGCAAATGCCCGCCGTGGTGCTCTCGACCCCAGCGGGTACCGCATCGATCTATTCGCCGGTCGAGCCGCTTTCTCCACTGGCGGTGCCCGAACCGCCGTTCGATGCCAGCGGAACCTATTCTGGCGTCGCGAGGCCGCTGTCCACTGCGGGCGGGCTTTGCATCAGGCCGATCCCTGTCTCCGGCTTCCACGTAACGGGCAACACCGTGCAATTCGGTGGTTTTCGCGGCGCGATCGACGCGCAGCACGGTTTGCAGATGACCTTTGGCGGCCAATGGATCGTCGGGCAGTTCGAAGAATCGCGCTTCGACGGCCAGATCGACGTTCCGGGACCCGGCCGGTTTGGCTTGGGTTGCTCGTATGCGATGACATTGCGACGGATCAGTCCGTGACGATGTGTGACACCGTAGCCAGCAGCAGCACGATGCCCGAAACGGTGAGCAGGATCAGGACAAGCTGGCGGAATCCTGTCTCGGTGAAGCGCGCATAAAGTCGCACGCCCAACAGCGTCGGCACCACCATGGCGGGGCCGACGACAGCGAAGAGCAGCAATGTCTGGCGGGTGATCAGTCCTGTCGTCGCGTAGATCGCCAAGGTGAGCGTCTGCATGCACAGACTGAAAGTCTGGAACACGGCGCGCTGTTCATCACGGCTCCAGCCGCGCAGCGCGCACCACAAGGTGGGTGCCGGTCCATTCAATCCGCCAAGACCACCCATCACGCCGCCGAGCACACCGACGCCGCCGTCGGCAAGACGGCCACCGGCGGCGATGCGAGGCACGTCGCGGATGAAGAGCATCAGCGGGCAATAGATGACGAGCAGCAGGCCGATCGAAAGCTTGAACAAAGTGGGATCGATATAGCGCAGCATCCACACACCAATCGGCGTGCCGATACAGCCGCCGAGCACGAAGGGCAAAAGCCGCCGCACATTGATGATCTTGCGGAAGGAGCGCAGCAGCAGCAACTGCCCGACGAGCGAGCCGAACACGACGAGGGGACCGGCAAGCTGCGGTGCGATGACCCAGACCCAGAAAGTCATCGCCACCAGGCCGAAGGCGAATCCCGATAGTCCTTGGACAAATCCGGCGGCGAGCGCGCCCAACAGCACGTAGCTGACGACTGGTGACATATGCGCGACGTTCTACCGCTTGACGGTGCCACTTCCCAGCCCACACTCGGCGTCGACGATCAGAGGAGAGAATGGCGATGCCAATAGGTTTCATTGGACTTGGCATGATGGGTGCAGGCATGGCGAGCAATCTGCAGAAGGCCGGCCACAAGCTTGTGGTGCACGACCTGCGGCGGCAATCGGCATCGCACCATCTCGCCGCGGGAGCTGACTGGGCTGACAGCCCGCGCGCTGTGGCCGAGGCGTGCGACGTGGTGTTCACCTCGCTGCCGGCGCCGCCCGATGTTGAGGCGGTGGCGTTTGGCAAGGACGGCCTTGTGGATGGGTGCCGCAAGGGATCGGTGTGGTTCGACCTTTCGACCAACTCGGTGAGCCTGGTGCGCGAGATGCATGCCAAGCTGGCCGAGCATGGTGTGGCGCTGCTGGATGCGCCGGTGAGCGGCGGACCTCGCGGGGCGAATTCCGGCAAGCTGGCGATCTGGGTGGGCGGCGACGAGGCGCTGTTCAACAAGCACAAGGCAGTACTCGATGCGATGGGCGACCAGGCGCGCTACATCGGGCCCATCGGCGCGGGATCGGTGGCGAAACTGGTACACAACCTGTCGGGAGCGGCGGTGAATGTGGCCCTGGCGGAAGCGTTCACCATGGGGGTGAAAGCGGGGATCGAGCCGCTGGCACTGTGGGCGGCGATCCGGCAAGGCGCCGGCGGGCGGGCTCGTATGTTCGATCGTATGGGCGGACAGTTCCTGACCGGGCGTTACGATCCACCCGACTTCGCACTACGGCTGCTTTACAAGGACGTATCGCTGGCCTGCCAGCTCGGACGCGAAGTCGGCGTGCCGATGCGGATGTCGCATCTGGCGCTGGCGGAGCTGAATGAGGCGCTGAACCGCGGCTGGGGCGAGCGCGACAGCCGCGTGGGTATGAGCCTCCAGGTGGAGCGCGCGGGGATAGAGCCGCTGGCGGTCGATCCAGCGAAGGTCAAGGAGGTGCTGGATCGGGAGGGGTAGTGCTCGGGCATTTGCCGAGCAGTTCGTCCTTGCAAGGAATACCGTGACGAAGCAACCAGCATAGTGGCTCTGGATTGCTTCGCTTCACTCGCAATGACGAGCGAATGCTGATGGCAGGACAAATGCTACAGCATCCGCTGCAGTATCAGCTTCTGCACATCCGACGTGCCCTCATAGATCTGACACACCCGGACGTCGCGATAGATGCGTTCCACCGGATAGTCGGCAAGATACCCATACCCGCCCAGCGTCTGGATTGCCGCGGTGCACACCGCTTCGGACACCTCCGACGCGAACAGCTTCGCCATGCACGCCGCCTCCAGCGCCGGGCGGCCCTCTGCCTTCAGCCGTGCGGCGTGCAGCGTAAGCTGCCGGGCTGCTTCCAGTTTCGTCTTGGCGTCGGCCAGCCGGAACCCAACCGCCTGCAAGTCCATGATGCGCCCGCCGAAAGCTTGCCGTTCTTTGGCGTAACCGACGGCGTAATCCAGCGCCGCACGCGCCATGCCGACACTCTGCGCGGCGATCCCGATACGGCCACTTTCGAGGGTCGAGAGCGCGATCCGGTACCCCTCGCCTTCCGCGCCGATACGCTGGTCCTCGGGAACCTCCATGTCCTGGAATGCCAACGCGCAGGTCTCGCTCGCCTTCTGGCCGAGCTTTTCCTCCTTGCGGACCACGACATAGCCTGGTGTCGCCTTGTCCACCACGAAGCATGAAATGCCCTTGCGTCCGGCATTTGGGTCGGTGACGGCGAACAGCACCGTGCTGCCGGGAACACTGGCCGATGAGATGAACTGCTTGGCACCGTTGATGACGTAATGGTCGCCCTTCTTCACCGCGCGCGTCTTCAGGTTGGATGCATCGGACCCCGCCTGCGGTTCGGTCAGCGCGAACGATCCCACCGCTTCTCCGGTTGCCAGCTTCCGCAGCCAGCGATCCCTTTGCGCGTCGGTGCCGTATTGATCGAAGATGACGCATGTCGGGGAGTTGTGCACGCTGACCATGGTTGAGACGGAGCCGTCGCCGGCGGCGATCTCCTCCAGCAGCAACGCGTAGGTGACCGGGTCGATCTCGGAGCCATCCCACTTAGCCGGCGTGGTCGCGCCGAACACGCCGAGTTCGCCCAGTTCGCGGACGATTTCCGGTTCGATCGCGCCGGCCTTTTCGCGCGCCGACGCGCCGGGAGCGAGGCGCTCGGTGGCGAAGCGGCGGACCATGTCGATGACCATTGTGTCGGCGCCGACGGCTGGGTGATCGGGCATGACTGGCCTCCCTGGACGCGCCACGATAGGTTGCCGCGATGCCCGATGTCGATGTGGTGGTGATTGGGGCCGGCCTTGCCGGGCTGGGCGCGGCGACGGCATTGCGTGCCGCGGGCCGCACGGCCGTAGTGCTCGAGGCGGCCGACCGTATTGGCGGACGCGCCTGGACAACATATCCGTCGCAACTCGGCGGCGTGCCGTTCGAGATGGGCGCGATCTGGCTGCACAGCGCCGAACTCAATCCACTGGTGCCGATAGCTCAGGCGGCTGGCGACAAACTGCTGCGATCGGACGCATTGCGGCAGGAGCGCACGTTCGTCGGCACGCGCGAGGCGACGCCGGCGGAATACGCGGACTTCGACGCGGCGTGGCCGCGCTACACCGAAACTGCGGCGCGCCTTCTGCAAGAGCGCCCGGATGCGGCACTGGCCGCCGTCGCGCGCGCCCTGCCGGACGATCCGTGGGCGGTGACGGTAGAGACCTGGGAAGGCCCGATCATCTGCTGCGCGGATGCGGACCAATACAGCATGCTCGACTGGCAGCGTAATGTGCTGTCGGGCAGCAACCTGGTACCGGAAGGTGGCATCGGCGCGTTCGTCGTGCGACGGCTCGGCGAGGGTCTGGATATACGACTGTCCACACAAGTTACGCGCGTCAGCTGGGGCAGGCAGGTATCGGTGGAGACTGCCCGTGGCACGATCACGGCGCACTCCGCCATCGTCACTGTGTCGACCGGTGTATTGGCGTCAGGCACGATCGCGTTCGATCCGCCGTTGCCGCCGCATGTGCAGTCGTGCATACAGGCACTGCCTATGGGGCTGGCGATGAAAGTGGCATTGCGTGCGACCGGGCCGGATCGGCTTGACCTGCCGTTGCATTGTTCGGTCGATCGGCAGGTGGCACGCAGCGGCGATCCAACGATGGCGTTCCAGTGCTGGCAATACGGGCGCGACTATGTGCAGGGCTGGGTCGGGGCATCAGCAGCCTGGGACCTGGCGCGCGAAGGCGAAGCGGCGGCAGTGGATTTCGCGCTCGGCCAGCTGCGTTCGATTTTCGGTGGCCGGGTGGATCGGCTGTTCAGCGGTGGCGCGACGCTGGTGACGCACTGGGATGCCGATCCATTGGTCCGCGGTTCGTATGCGTATGTACGGCCCGGCGACGCGGAGGTGCGCGCGGGGCTGGCTCGGCCTTTGGCCGACGGACATCTGCTGTTCGCGGGGGAAGCTTGCCACAACGGGTTCGCGGGCACGCTCGCGGGAGCCTGGATCAGCGGCCAGGATGCAGCCCGCGCGGCAGCGTGATACGCTGGCGCAACAGGGAGATGCGCGGCATGAGCATACAGGCACTCGGATATCTCGGCGTCGGTACCGCGAAGCTCGACGACTGGACGGAGCTCGCGACCAACTGGCTGGGCATGCAGCTGGTGGATCGCGGCGCTGGCGTGCGCGCTTTCCGTATGGATGACCGTAAGCAGCGTTTAGTGGTGGATCAGTCTTTGCCGGAAGGCCAGCGCTATTTCGGCTGGGAGATGGCGGATGCCGCGGCACTGGATGCGCTCGCGGCCCGGTTGGAGAGCGCTGGCGTTGCAGTGAAGCGCGAGCCGGCGGCACTGGCCGATCAGCGATTTGTCGGCGCGCTGATCTCGTTCGCCGATCCGTCGGGCAATCGGCTTGAAGCATTCCACGGCGCGCAGATCGCCGATGAGCCTTTTCGCCCAGGCCGTTCGATATCGGGATTCCGCACCGGCCCGCAGGGCATGGGACACGCGGTGCTGACGGTGACGGATATGGAGGCATCGCTGGCGTTCTATCGAGACCTGCTCGGCTTCCGCATCAGCGACTTCATCCGCAAACCGATCGCCGCATATTTCCTGCACGTCAATACGCGCCATCATAGCCTTGCGTTGTTCCATGCGCCGCATAACGGCATGCATCACCTGATGATGGAGCTTTATTCGTTCGACGATGTCGGACAGGGCTACGACATCGCCTTGGGCGAGAAGGATCGAATTGTCGCGACACTGGGGCGGCATCCCAATGACCTGGTGACGTCCTTCTATATGCGCACCCCATCCGATATCCTGGTGGAGTACGGTTGGGGCGGCGTCGAGGTCGATGACGCGACATGGCAGCCCTCGGAAATGTCCAGCGTCGCCAGCTATTGGGGGCATCACGGGCTGTTCGACGAAATGGGTTCCGACGGGCCGCCGCCAATGCCGCCGCTGATGGAAACACATGCGCCGTTGCAGGTGATGGACGGGAACTACCACCGGATGAGCGGCGTGTGCCCTTGGTGGGGACTCGATGCGCGGGCAGAAATAGCCCCCGCCCACCAGGTCCGAAAACCGCGAGACAGCCGTAGCCGGTTGGGCGATCATCGCGGCATGGATATGGACGATGATGCCTGCTACCGCGCGATAGCGACGCGTGATTCGCGGTTCGACGGCCGACTTTTCGTGGCGGTGACGACAACGCGGGTTTATTGCCGGCCGATCTGTCCGGCGCCGACGCCGAAGCGCGCGCATGTGCGGTTCTTTCCTTCCGCGGCGGCGGCGCAGGAGGCCGGTTTCCGGCCGTGTCTGCGATGCCGGCCGGAAGCCTCACCCGATCTCGGCGCCTGGCGCGGTACCTCGAGCAGCGTTTCGCGCGCCCTGGGCCTGATCGAGGATGGCGCACTCGCCACCGGAAATGTGGCCGCCCTGGCGGAGCGGCTGGGCATGGGCGAACGCCAGCTCCGACGTTTGTTCCATCAGCATGTCGGCGCCTCGCCGATTTCAGTGGCGCAGACGCGGCGCGTGTTGCTGGCGAAGCTGCTGCTGCACGAATCTCAGTTACCCATGACGCAGGTTGCGATGGCCGCGGGATACGGCAGCGTCCGACGGTTCAACGAGACCTTCCAGAGCCTGTATCGCAGGCCACCCGCGGCATTGCGGCGGTCGGGCACGAAATCGGTGAGTGCGACGGAGGCGCTGACGCTGCAGTTGTCCTACCGGCCGCCGTATGACTGGGACGCCATCCTCGCGTTCCTGCGCACCAGAGCGATCCCGGGTGTCGAAGCTGTGTCAGACAATCGCTACGCGCGGACCATATCGCTGGGAGATGGTCGAGGCGTGGTCTCGGTGCAGCAGGGAACAGCGAACCGGCTGATTGCCGTGCTGCATTTCCCCAACCTGCGAAGCCTGCCGGCAATCATTGCGCGCATCCGCCGGGTATTCGACCTGGCGGCAGATCCGGCGGCCATCGGGGCGCACCTTAGTCTCGATGAGAAACTGGCACCGCTGGTTGCCGCGCGGCCGGGACTTCGAGTGCCAGGCGCATGGGACGGCTTTGAACTCGCGGTACGCGCGGTACTTGGCCAACAGATTTCAGTGGTAGCGGCGTCGAAGCTCGCCGGCAAACTGGTTGCGGCATATGGCGAGCCGGTTGACGAACCGGCGGCGCGCCCGTTCGGGCTCACCCATGTGTTCCCAACTCCGGCGCGAATTGCCTCGACCGATCTCGCATTGCTTGGCATGCCGAGTGCGCGGCGCGCGGCACTGATCTCGTTGGCAGGCGCGGTCGTGGCCGAACCGGGGATCATCGGACCGCATCGAAGTCTCGAAGCCGGGATCGAACGTCTGCGTTCCTTGGCCGGCATCGGCGAATGGACCGCGCAATACATCGCAATGCGCGAGATGCGCGAGCCAGATGCATTTCCTGCTGCCGATATCGGTCTGATGCGTGCCATGGCCGATGCGGGCGGTAGGCGGCCGTCGCCGGCGGAATTGCTGGCACGCGCCGAACGGTGGCGGCCCTGGCGTGCCTATGCCGCGTTGCATCTATGGGCATCGGAACCGCAAACACGATCAATCGCGGGAGCATCACCGCATGAACGACAAGCCGCCTGAACGGCTGCTGCTCGATCGGCTACCGACGCCGATCGGCGAAGCGCTCATCGTCACTGACGAACAGGGATACATGCGTGCCTTTGATTGGGCCGATTGCGAGGCAGGCATGCAGCGTCTGCTGCGGCTGCATTATGGGGCACTGCGTCTCGACAACGGCACCGCTCCTGCTGCCGTCATGCGATCTGTCCTGCGCTATTTCGACGGCGATCTTGCCAGCCTCGGCGACATCGAATGGCGCACCGGAGGTACTGCGTTCCAGCAGCGCGTCTGGCGGGGGCTGGCGACGATAGCGCCGGGCGAAACGCTGTCCTACGGCAAGCTGGCGGCACGCATTGGTCAGCCGCGATCAGTGCGCGCGGTCGGTCACGCCAATGGTTCCAACCCGATCAGCGTGGTCGTGCCGTGCCACCGCGTTATCGGCGCGAACGGTTCGCTGACCGGCTATGGCGGCGGCTTGCCGCGCAAACGCTGGCTGCTGGCACACGAAGGCGCGAGGTTCGACGACGGCCGTCTCGCCGCCTGAGCGTGCGTTGTCGCCCCGTTGGGGTGGCGCTAGGCTCCGACCATCAGGGAAGGAGTACGTCGATGCTCTCTCGCGAAGAAAACGAACTCGTCACCCGCATCGGCCAGGGCACGCCAATGGGCAACGCCATGCGCCGCTACTGGATTCCGGCGGCGCTATCGCGCGAGGTCGCCGAACCGGATGGGCCGCCGATACGCGTCCGGCTGCTTGGCGAAGATCTGGTGGCATTTCGCGACACCGAGGGGCGCATCGGACTGATCGACGAATATTGTCCGCATCGCCGCGCATCGTTGTATTTTGGCCGTAACGAGGGGTGCGGACTCCGCTGCGTGTATCACGGCTGGAAGTTCGACGTGGCCGGCACCTGCGTCGATATGATGAACGAGCCGGACGAGAACGACTTCAAGCACAAGGTACGGCTGACCGCCTATCCGACCTGCGAGCTGGGCGGGATCATATGGGCGTACCTGGGCCCGGTTGAGTATATGCCGCCACTGCCGAAGTTTGCCTGGACGCAGGCACCGGAAGCCAACCGGCACGTCACCAAGGTGATCCAGGAATGCAATTGGTTGCAGGGACTGGAAGGCGGCATCGATACATCCCACGCGCCGATCATGCATCGGCTGCTGAGCGAAACGTCCACGCGCGGCGGCTTCAAGCCATCCAGTCCGTTCGTGCGCGGCAAGGCGCCGACGCTGGTGGTGGACATTACCGACTACGGCTATCAGTACGCCGGCATAAGACCGCTGGGCGACAGCGAGATGCACATCCGCACCTATCAGTTCGTGTTGCCATTCCATCAGATCCGGCCGTCGAAGGCAGAAAGCGGATTACCGCTCGATGCCGGTCACATCTGGGTGCCGATCGATGACGAGACCACGGCGGTCTATAACTGGGGTTACTGCCCGGACGGCGCGTTGCACGAAGAAGACCGGCTGGAGCGTGGTCTGGGCAATGGGCCGATGCACGTGGATCCGGTGACTTTCCGCTCCAAGGCCAACCGCGAGAACGACTACCTGCTCGATCGGCTGGTGCAGAAGAATGAGAGCTACACCGGTATAGACGGCATCAACGTGCAGGATCGCGCGATCCAGGAAAGCATGGGACGCATTGTGGACCGGTCGAAGGAGCATCTGGGCCCAGCCGACAAGGCGATCATCCAGGCGCGCAAGCTGCTGCGCCAGGTGGTGAAGGCGGTCGAGGAAGGTGGCTCACCCGCCGGAACCGGCAGCAGCTATTACTCGCTGCGGGCACACGAGGCTGTCCTTCCACGGAGCGCCGACTGGCGCGCCGAGATGACCCCCGAGTTGAACCACGGGACGATCCTGCAGACGGTGTAGAGCAGGAACGCTGCTACGCGTGCGCGATCTGCGACCAGTCGCGCAACCAATGAATGAAGCTGTCGAACGGCAGGGGCTTGCTGAAATAGTAGCCCTGCATGCTGTCGATGCCCAGCTCGGTGAGCGTTTGCGCAGCGTCCGATGATTCCACGCCTTCAGCGACACTCGATAGGTTCATGTCGTGGGCGAGCTGGATAACCGAGCGGACGATCGTGAGCGAATCGCTGGAGGTCTGGATTTCGCTGATGAACGACCGGTCGATCTTGAGCGCCGAAAAAGGCATCTGGCGTAATGCGATTAACGATGAATGGCCGGTGCCGAAGTCGTCGATGGCAACTGGAAATCCCTTCAGGCGCAGACGCGCCAACACCGCCGTAGTGGAATCGAAGTCGGTCATGGCAACCGTCTCGGTGATTTCCAGGCCGATGGCATCCTGAGGAAGCGCCAGACGTTCGCGCAGCAAGGTCAATCGATCAGGGAAATCGAGCGCACGAATATTGTGACCAGACAGGTTGATGCAGATCTGCACCGGCGTCCCGGCAGCGGCCAATTTCCGGTAATGCGTGGCGCCGGTGTGTGCCACCCACATCGTGAGCCGATCGATGGCAGTCTCGTCGGTTTCAGCGACGGGGACGAACAGGCCGGGCGGCACGCTGCCTCTGACCGGATCGCGCCAGCGGATCAGTGCCTCGGCCCGCTGCACAGCGTGACCGACCGCCGAGACGATTGGTTGCAGGTGCAACTCCATATGCCCAGCGTCCAGCGCATCAACCACATCGCGCGCGGTGATTTTACCTGCTCTGGTGCGCGCTGCTTGCGTCGATGAACCGCCTGTCGTTCGCAACTGCTCGATCTCGGCCAACAGTTCTGCGATCCGAGCCGACGGTGTTGGCTTTTCCATAATCGCAGGCATCATTAATCCGAGCGAGTTGCCCACCTTCTGTGCCGAAGCGAGGACGCGCGAATCAAAACCGCTCATGAGCACGACGGCCCCTGGGTAGCGCTCAGCTTGCAGGAAGTGGAGTTCCTCGATCCCGTCGGTTTCATCAAGCTGTAGATCGAGCAAAATGCCGTCTGGCGCGAAATCGCGTACCAAGGCGCGAAACTCTGCCTGGCGGGTGGTAGTCTTTACCTCCCAGCCGCGGCGCCGAGCCACCGAGGCCACGATCTCATTGACCGAATCGTTATCGTCCAGAACGACGAGTCGCATAAAACACCGCTTGGGTGGCCAGTTCGGCACGCCGCGCATCAGCGTAGCGGAACGATTCACTGATATTGGTGACAAAAGCAATAGGGCAACGGTGAAAGCGGAAATTTCCGCTGCGCGATAACCAACCAGCCCAGTGCAGGATGTAAATAGAACGCGAGCGACCACGTTAACGTGCTGTGGGGACGGTCGATGGACGAGTGCGAGCCAATGGAGGAGCAATGGCATTCCGTTTATTCTTTTGGCGTCATCCGCGCGTTAATGTGATCGAAATACACGGGTTGATTGCACCGCGCGCCGGCGCCGTCAGCGCAGGCAGCATGGCGCCATTGATCGATCGCGCCTTCCGCACGGCTGGCGGTCAGCCGGTTCTGCTCGATATTGAAAGTCCGGGAGGCTCCCCGGTGCAGTCGGATCTGATTGCCTCGCTGATTCGTCGGCGCGCTGAACAATACAAGGTACGGGTTCATGCAGTGATCCGCGAAGTCGGCGCCAGTGGCGGTTACTGGCTGGCTTGCGCGGCAGATGAGATCTACGCCAACCCAATGAGCATCGTGGGCTCCATTGGTGTGCGCGGCGGAGGGTTCGGCTTTCCCGATATGTTGTCGCGCATCGGTGTCGAGCGACGGCTCTATACGGCGGGCGACAACAAGGCGAGGCTCGATCCCTTCAGTCCAGAGAAGGCAGAGGACGTTCGTTTCGTCCATGACCTGCTGGACGCATTGCATGAGCGGTTCAAGACTTGGGTACGAACGCGGCGGTCGGGCCGGTTGAAAGCAGATGAGGCACTGCTGTTTGACGGCAGCTTCATGCTAGGCGAGCGTGCATTGGCAACCGGACTGATCGATGGGTTCGCTGATGTTGACGATCAGGTGCGGAAACTTGGCGGCGAGCGAGCGCGTGCCCGCGTGCTGAAACCCCGGCGCCGCGGTCTGCTACGGCGACTGCCGGGGGTGCTGGTCGATGCGCTGCTGGATGCGGTTGACGAGCGAAGCTGGCGGATCAGCCTCGGCCGATGAACGGCATCTTGGTCGCCATGATCGTGACAAACTGAACGTTCGTTTCGAGCGGCAGATTCGACATAAACATGACCTGTTGGCCGACATGGTTCACGTCCATGCGCGGTTCGACCATCATCTGGCCGTGCGATTGCATCTGGCCGTTGGTGCTACGCGCGGTCATCGGCGTCGCGGCGTTGCCGATATCGATCTGGCACGAGCAGATGTCGTATTCGCGGCCATCGAGGGCGATGGATTTGGTCAGGCCAGTGACACCGTGCTTGGTCGAGGTATAGGCGACGGAGCCAACCCGCGGGACGTGTGCGGAAATCGATCCATTGTTGATGATGCGGCCGCCTCGCGGTGACTGGTCGCGCATCATGCGGAATGCAGCATTGGCGCAAAGGAACATGGCGTTCAGATTCACCTGCACGACCCGCTGCCACATCTCGTAGGTGAAGTCACCGAAGTTGGTGGTTGGCGTGCCGCCGCCGGCGTTGTTGAACAGCATGTCGATGCGGCCGAACTTCGACTTGATTTGCGCGAACAGATTGTCCACCTGCGCGGGATCGGTCACATCGGTCTGCACCACCAGCGCCTGGCCGGCTTTTTTCATGCCGGCGGTTTCGTCCAGCATCTCTTTGCGGCGTCCGGCGAGCGCGACCGACCAACCATCATTCATCAGCGCCAGGGCTGACGCGCGTCCAATACCGCTGCCCGCGCCGGTGATGACGGCGAAACGGTCTGCCATGATGTTTCTCCCCCTTGGGTTCGTAATCAGTGGGCAGCATTGCGGAGCGAGAAGGTTGGTGCAAGCGTTTGGCCGGTTTGGGAGGATCGGACATGCCGCGCTTCGCCGCGATCGGGTTGGACCACCGGCACATCTACGACCTGACGCAGGACCTGATCGACGAGGGTGCGGAATGCGCTGGCTACAATCCGGATACCACCGATCCACGCGTGCTGGCTGGCTTCCGTAAGCGATTTCCTCATGTGCCAGCGGCGGAAACTGAGCGGCTGCTGGATGACCGCTCGATTGATTTCGTGGTGATCGCAGCGCGGCCATGTGACCGCGCCGATCTGGCGATTGCTGCGATGCGGCGCGGCAAGGACGTAATGGTGGACAAGCCAGGCGTCACCACATTCGAGCAGCTTGCCGCGATCGAACGCGCGGTGTCGGAGACAGGGCGCACCTGGTCGGTCTGCATCGGCCGGCTTGCATCGCCCGCGGTGCAGGATGCATTGCGTATCGGTACGCTCCGGCGAGATCGGCCGGGTTGTACACACCACGTCACTGGCACCACATCGGCTTAATCGCGCGCTGCGGCCGGCGTGGTTCTTCGACAAGCCGGCGTATGGCGGCATCATCAACGATATCGGCGTGCATTCGATCGATCAGTTCCTGGCATTCGCTGATGCCGAAGACGCCGAGATCGTGCAGAGCACGATTGGCGCATTCGGCACCGAGCCACAGGGGTTCGAGGACTTTGCCGAGCTTGTCTTGGCCACGCCATCGGTGCGCGGTTATGTGCGGCTGGACTGGTTCACGCCGGATGGACTGCCGACATGGGGCGACGGAAGGTTCTTCGTTGTCGGCACTGAGGGGACGCTGGAGCTGCGCAAGAATCTCGACATCGAGGGGCGCGAGGGAACCGACCACATGTTCATCGCCAACCGATCAGCCACACGCTACGTCGATTGCAGCAAGCTGCCGGTCACGTACTACCGTGACTTCCTGCGCGACGCGACGGAGGGCACGGAAACCGCGATGCCGCAGCGGATGACATTCACCGTGTGCCGTCTTGCGTTGCAGGCGCAGACTCAGGCGGTCGGCTATGCAGCGAGGCAGCCATGATCGGTGTTGCGATCATAGGCCTGGGCAACGCGCTGCAGCCGCATGCTCGCGCCCTGCTGGATCTGAAGGATAGGGCGCGTGTGGTTTGGGCAGCCGCGAGCAGCACGGCGCGGTTGAAGGATGTGGGCGAGCGCTACGGATTTCCGACGACAACGGACGTGGCGGGAGCCATAGCAGATCCGGCGGTGGGTGCGGTGATCGTGCTGACGCCGGCGAATGCGCATCTGCCGATTGCGGAAGCGGCGTTTTCCGCCGGCAAACATGTGCTGTGCGAGAAGCCGTTGGAAGTGGATGTCGCGCGCGGCGAGCAGCTGATCGCGGCTGGGCGGCGCGCTGGGCGGCGGCTGGGCATTTGCCTGCAGCATCGGTTTCGGCCGGCGAGTCAGCGATTGCGTGCGGTGCTTGAGGGCGGCGCGCTCGGCGACGTGCAGGCGGCGACCATGATGGTGCCGTGGTGGCGGCCACAAAGCTATTACGACGAAGCTGGGCGTGGCGTGCTGGCGCGAGATGGCGGCGGCGTGTTGATCACACAGGCGATCCATTCACTGGATCTGTTTCGCTCGCTGGTGGGCATCGAGAAGGTCGAGGCGGCGCAGGTGCGCACGACGGCGCTGCATCGCATGGAGACCGAAGACTACGCCGCGGCGTTGCTGCGCCTGGGCAATGGCGCGCCAGGCACGATCATCGCCACGGTGGCAGCGTATCCTGGCAATCCTGAGTGGCTGCACATCATCGGCGCGAAGGGAACCGCGCGGTTGGAGGGCAGCAACCTGCGCCTCGCCTTTGTCGATGGCCAGGAGGAAGTGCTGACAGACAGCGCGGGTACTGGCAGCGGTGCGAGCGTCATGGCATTCTCGCACGATGCGCACCGCGCGGTGATCAGCAATTTCCTCGATGCCATCGAGCAGGACTGCGATCCAGCGATTCCGGGCGAGGAAGCACTGGCAACCCAACGGGTCATCGATACCATTCTGGCGATGGAGGCATAGAAGATGCAGGACTTGCTGCCGCTGGCGGAACGGCTGGGCGCTCGGCTGAAGGCGCGCGGCGACACGATCGCTATCGCGGAGTCATCCACGGGCGGGCTGATTTCGGCCGCGCTTCTGTCGGTGGCCGGCGCGTCGGCATATTTTCGCGGCGGCGGCGTGATTTATACGCACTACGCGCGCGGGAGTTTCCTCGACATTCCCAATCCTTTGCCAAACGGCATGCGCGCTTCTTCGGAACCCTACGCGGCGCTGCTGGCGGCGACAGTGCGTAGCCGGCTCGGCTCGACATGGGGATTGAGCGAGACGGGTGCGACGGGTCCAGCCGGCAATCGGTACGGCGATGCCGCCGGGCATTCCTGCATCGGCCTGGAGGGGCCGAATTTGTCCCGTGCGATCACACTGGAAACCGGAAGCGCCGATCGCGTACCCAACATGCGGGCGTTTGCCAGACGCGCACTGGAATTGCTCGCGGAAGCGCTGGGCTAGGACAGTTCAGTGGCGGTGGTCGCCTAGCAGAGACGCGAGCGTCGGTTCGATCGCTTCCGCCATGCGTCGCTGACCTTCCGCGGTGGGGTGCAGCGGCGCGCTTGGCTGTGGCAGGCGAGGGTCGAAATACAGCTCGCGATCCAGCTTGCCGTTGCGCATGAAGATGTGGCCGATATCGAGGAAGGTCACGTTGGCATCACCATGCGCGTAGCGCGCCGCCAATGTGCGGTTGACCTCAAGGGTGGTTTCGGTGGCCCATGCGGAACGGTCGGATGGCAGGATGCCGATCAGCAGCAGCTTGCTACGCGGCAAGCGATGGCGCAGCTCGCCGACAATAGCGTCGATGCCGGTGACGGTGTCCTCGGCTGACCAGTGCAAGCGGCCGAGATTGTTGGCACCGATAAGGATGATCGCGACCTTGGGCGAGATTTCCGCGGCCTCGCCATGCTCGATGCGCCATAGCAGGTGCGATGTCGCATCGCCGTTGAAGCCGAGGTTGATGGCGTGGCGATCGCCGTAGAAGCGCTGCCAGATCGGCACGAAGTCACGCCATTCCGGCGGACCGCCGACTTCGTAATCCTGGGTGATCGAATCGCCATAAAAGACGAGCTCCGGGTGCCTGCGGAGTTCATCCTGCTTGGCGTCGAAGCGGGTGCGCCACCAGGTCTGATCGGCGCGCGAGATCGGCGTGGCGGCCGGAACGGCACTGTGTGCAGGCGCGGCACCGCAGAGCAGCAGCAGGATAGCGGCGAGATAACAGCGCATGGCGGGTCCATCGCGATTCGGGTGGCGCGCCTCTATAGTCGGGACGGCGGTGCAGTCGAAAGGGGTTTGCGGCATGCGCAATGATCTGCCGGCGTGGCGGTCGCTGCTGTTCGTTCCGGTAACGGCGGAAAAGTTCGTGCGCACCGGAGCCGACCGGGGCGCTGACGGAGTCATCCTGGATCTGGAGGACGCGGTCGCACCTTCCGAGAAGGAGCGTGCACGCACACTAATCGCTGCTGCAATTCCGCAGGTGTCGCGCAACGGCGGCGACGTGCTGGTGCGGGTGAACCGTCCGTGGCGCCTGCTGGTGCGCGACCTGGAAGCCGCAGTGATCCCGGGTGTCGCGGCATTGATGCTGACCAAGGTTGACAGTCCCGAGCATGTGGCGGCGGTTGCCGACATCGTCGCTGAACTGGAGAGCGAGCGCGGACTGCCGCCGGGTGCTGTGCAGTTTGTCGTGCTGGTGGAGACCGCGGCAGGATTCTTCCGCATCGAGGCGATCGCGAAATCCCATCCGCGCGTGGTGGCGATCAGCCTGGGCACCGAGGATTTCACCGCCGATGTCGGCATGCTGCCCGATCCGGAGGCACTGCTGTATCCCAAGCAGCACACGCTGTTCGCTGCCCGCGCCGCCGGGATACTGCCGTTCGGCTTTATCGGGTCCATAGCGGATTACCGGGACCAGGAGGCGTTCCGGGCGATCGTGCGGCGTTCCAAGCGGTTCGGCTTCGTTGGCGCGAGCGCGATCCACCCGCTGCAGGTGCCGGTACTGAACGAGGAGTTTTCGCCCACCGCAACCGAGCTGGAGCGCGCCCGGCGGATGATCGCGGCGTACGACGAAGCATTCGCGGCGGGGCTGGGGGCGGTCCAGTTCGAGGGGGCGATGATCGACGTGCCAGTGGTGCAGCGGGCGAAGAACGTGGTAGCTCGGGCCGAGGCACTGGCACTGCGCCGAGGGTAAGAACGTTCGCAAATCGGCTAGGAAATTTTTCTTTTTCCCTTGCCCAACAGCCCCAACCCGGGCTATCACTAAGGGCAGAATGCTAGCCCAGCCAGCGGCAACTCATCGGTAGAATGAGCAGTTTGCCGCGGCACGCCACGCGCCGCAGCCTTGGCTAGCCCGTCGCACCCGGCCTTCCCCCCGGAGCAATCCATCGAAAGTCGAATGGTTACAGTCACCAGCGCCGCTGCGTGTCAGCGGCGGTAAGACGCGTCATTTCATCGCAGTACATTCAGGAATCATGCAATGGCAGCAATTACCCTTAGCGTCACTACCGCACCTAACACCCTCACACTAAGCGGGGTGAAGAGCCTTGGTGCGGGAGCCGATATCGTCGCGACCGCGACCAATTCGAGTGGCGCTTCTGTCCCGCTCGGCGCATTGCCAGCGCAGCCCGACGGTCCTTACACGCTGACTGCCACAGTTGCGCCAGACAATTACACCGTACAGGTGAGCACGGGCACGACGCTATGCAGCGACACAACAACGTCAATTACGGTGCCGCCGACGACGCTGACAGTAAACGGCGATAACACCCTCGGCTGTGCAGCAGATGTCGTGGTTACTGCGATGCCAATCAACGGCAGCGACGGCGTCGTCATTGGGGCACTGACCAACCAATCAGCGGGCCCGTTCAGCCTTACGGGAGATCTACCTCCAGGCGACTATAACGTCCAGATTGCGCTCAATGCCCAGGACATATCGACCGTACCGCCCACGGTACTGACCGTCTCGGGGAACAACACACTTGGCGTACCAGCCGAGGTCGTAGTGACTGCGACACCGGCATGTGGGGGCAGCCCGATCACCATCGCGCGGCTGTACGATCAGCCGGTCGGGACTTACTCAGTCAACGCCAGCGTTTCTGCAGGAACCTACAGCGTCGATACAATGGCGAGCGCACTGCTTGCAGCTCAGGCCGCTGCTACCGCCACCGTGCCGGCGCCGGATCTCGTGGCGACCATAAATTACCACGGCAGCAATTACAGTTTTGCTAAGAGTGCAGGCACCGATCTCGGTGACTATACCGATCCGCAGGGACGCTTCGTCCATGACTGCGTTTTGGCGACCAATCCTGGCCTGCCATCATTCAAGGTGTTTTTCCGCAGCGACAAGCAGGTAGGTGCGACGCGCGACGAAGTCGTGTTCGAGTTGGGCGATATGTTCACCACGCCGACGCCGTTCAACATGACCGCATATACGGCGACCATCGTGAAAGCCGGCGCGACATTGGCGACGCTGTCGGTGCCCCAACATTTCTGGCATTCGCGCTGGCGCTGGCAGTCGGCAACGCGGCCGGTCACCACCAGCGTTGCCAGCCTAATTGCGAGCGGTATGCTGCCACATTACGACGCCAGCGTCAGCAAGGGCTTCACTCCAGCGACAACAGCATTCAGCTATTCGATCATGGGACTGGCTGGCATCTACCCGAGTATGGGCACGACCGGAGAGAGGCCCGATATCGGCCCGGTTACCGATTGGCAGGCCGACTATATCTGCAATGGCCGTGCATCGGCACTCTCGACTCTTCTGGCGCAACTCGAAGGTTCGGGCACTCTGCCATGGCATTTCCGCGATGAACATACCAATGCACCGCTAGATGTGTTCGCCTATCCAACTGCGAGCCTTTACTCGGCTCAGGTCGGCAAGCCGTACATAAAACCGGCAACCGGCACCGGCATCACGCTCGATGCCGCGCATGAACCAGCACTCGCATTCCTGCCATATCTGCTAACGGGCGACTCTTACGCGCTTGAAGAGTTGCAGTACGCCGTCACGTACAACGTGATCTGCCTTCCTCCGCCGTCACGGGCATCTTACGACCTGAGCAATGCGCCGCGCGCGCACGCGTGGTCGCTACGCACGATGGCGCAGGCGGCCGTGGTCACGCCGACCAACGTGCCATGCTGGTTGAAGTCACAAGGTTATTTCCAGACACTCTTGAACGGCAATCGAGATTGGCTGCTAACGTCCTACGTCAACAATCCATCCAATATTCCTGCGACTGTATTTCATGGCCTCGATATGTCGTACGGGAGCCAGAATAACGACAACGTACTTGCCAATACATACTCCACCCCGTGGCAACAGGAATTCGAGGCGTTGGTACTCGGCTGGGTCGTGCAGATGGGCAACGCGGACTGGGGACCTATCCATCAGTGGAAGATAAAGTCGACGATTGCACGCACGGACGGCAAGAGCGGATGGGTGCGAGCGCGTCCAACGCCGTACGTCCTGGCAATGCGGGCCACGGCGACTTCCCCATGGGTGCAGAGCTGGGCCGATGCGTGGACGCTCAACGTATCGCTACAGCCGGATAACCTCACCGTATCGGACCCGAACTGCCTGTGGTGCGTCAAGGCGGGTGATATCACCTATCCGTCTTACGCGCGCGGTGCTTTGGCGATGGCAGCACGCCTTGGTGTCACCGACGCGCAGCCGTGCTTCAGTTGGCTGGATGCGCAGCTTAGTTCGCACCTGAGCCGCTCGATGTTTGTCAACTACAAGTGGTGCATCTCATAACGACTGCACCATCCCATCAACGGAAGTCGAGAGACGCCCGCCGCGGTCCACCGCGGACGGGCGTTTTTTTCATGTACGGCGTCCGGAGGGGGTATCCCAACTTGACGCCCCTGCCCGCCCCCGCCACATCTCCGGCATGTCCATCCGCCTCGTCATCGATCATCGCGCCGGCGGCGCCTCGAGTACGCAGCCGCTGCGCCATCCGGAGAAGGCGCACCGGCCGGACAATCCAATCCAGCGCAAGCCAGCGTGGATCCGGGTGAAGGCGCCGACGCACCCGATCTACCACGAGACACGGGCGCTGATGCGCGCCAACGGTCTGGTCACAGTCTGCGAGGAGGCCGGCTGTCCGAATATTGGTGAGTGCTGGTCGCAGCGGCACGCGACCATGATGATCATGGGCGACACCTGCACGCGGGCCTGCGCGTTCTGCAACGTGGCGACCGGGCAACCGTTACCGCTCGCCGGCGACGAACCCGATCGGGTCGCCGATGCGGTTGCGAAGCTGGGACTGGCGCACGTTGTGGTCACTTCGGTCGATAGAGACGATTTGGGCGACGGCGGGGCGGCGCATTTCGCGGCCACCATCCGGGCGATCCGTGCAGCGGCACCACTGACCTCGATCGAGGTGCTGACACCGGATTTCCTGCGCAAACCAGGCGCTGCCGAGGTGGTCGTATCGGCGCGACCGGATGTCTACAACCACAATCTGGAGACGGTGCCGCGGCTATACCCGACGATCCGCCCGGGCGCGCGCTACTTTGCCTCGCTCCGCCTGCTGCAGCAGGTGAAGCAGCTTGATCCGTCTATTTTCACCAAGTCAGGGCTGATGGCGGGGCTGGGGGAATCGCGCATCGAGGTCATGCAGGTGATGGATGACTTGCGGTCAGCTGACGTCGATTTCCTGACGATGGGTCAGTACCTGCAACCTTCGGTGAAGCACGCGGCGGTCGATCGCTTCGTCACCCCGGACGAGTTCGCGGATTACGCATCCCTGGCGCGCGGCAAGGGCTTCCTGCTGGTTTCCGCGACGCCGCTGACCCGCAGTTCCTACCACGCGGATGCCGACTTCGCGGCGTTGCGCGCTGCTCGCCAGGCGCGATGAGGCACACGCGTCCCGTGTCATTGCGAGACCTGGAGCGGCGCGGCGTTCCAGAGTGGCGTGCTTGCAGGTACCTGGATAGCGCCGCCTCCGGCTCGCAATGACAGCCGCCTGCTGATGCCGACGCACGCCGAGCGCCAGATCGTTCCCTATCGGCCCGACCAGCTGTTCGACCTTGTCGCGGATGTGGGAAAATATCCGCAGTTCCTGCCGTGGTGTGTCGCGGCACGCGTGCGCAGCCGCACCGAGCGCGAATTGGTGGCGGACCTGACGATTGGCTTTGGGCCATTTCGCGAGACCTTCAGGAGCCGTGTGACACTGGAACCGCCACAACGGGTCAAGGTGCGCTACGAGACCGGCCCCTTCCGCTACCTGAACAACCAATGGGAATTCGAAGTCCATCCACAGGGCTGCGAGGTGGACTTCTTCGTGGACTTCGAATTCCGCAGCCGAATCCTGCAGGCCGCCATCGGTGTCGTGTTCAACGAGGCGGTGCGTCGGATGGTCAGCGCCTTCACCAAACGGGCGCGCGACATCTATGGTCCGCCCGCGGTGCCTGACGCCGCCCCAGTCCGGAGCTGAACCTATGCTGTATACGCCCAAGCGTCCCGCCGCCGACCTGCCGCCGCTGCGCGTGAATTTGTATTCCGACACGCAGACGCGGCCCTCGGACGGCATGAAGGACGCGATGATGCGGGCGGAAGTCGGCGACGAGCAGCATGGCGACGATCCGACGGTGCACGATCTGTGCGAGCGGATGGTGGCGCTGCTGGGTAAGCAGGCCGCGATGTTCCTGCCGTCCGGCACCATGTGCAACCAAATCGCGATCCGCACGCATTGCGTTGCCGGCGACGAGGTGATCGCGCACGAGACGGCGCACATCATCCAGAACGAGGGCGGCGGCGTTGGTTCACTCACCGGCGCGCTGATCCTGGGGCTTAAGGGCGAGCGTGGGCAGTTTGATGCCGCCACGTTGCGCGATGCGCTGCGCGAGAAGCGGCGCAACGTACCGACGCAACGGCTGGTCGCGGTAGAGCAGACGGCGAACACCGGCGGCGGCTCGGTCTGGCCGATCGGCAAGCTGAACGGTGTGCTGGATTGCGCGCACGAAAATGGCATGGCGACACATATGGACGGCGCGCGGTTGATGAACGCGGTGGTGGCGTCGGGCGTAGCACCGCCTGACATGGTTGCGGGCTGCGATTCCGTGTGGGTCGATTTCACCAAGGGTCTGGGCGCGCCACTCGGTGCGGTGCTGTGCGGGTCCGAGGCGTTCATCGATGAGGCGTGGCGCTGGAAACAGCGCATCGGCGGCTCGATGCGCCAGGCAGGTGTTTGCGCCGCGGCGTGCATCTACGCGCTCGACCACAACATCGATCGCCTGGCAGAGGATCATGCCAATGCCAAAGCACTGTCGCGCGGCCTGGCACAGATCCAAGGCATCAGCGCGGAAGAGCCGGAGACCAATCTGGTATTCTTCGATACGCGAGACACGGGGCTGACGGCGGATCAGCTCGCTGAGCAGCTGCGGCGGAACGGCATCGCAATTTCGACAGTTGGCCGTTATCGCGCGCGTGTTTGCACGCATCTGGATGTCGATCGCGCCGGTGTCGAGCTGGCGTTGCAGGCGATCCGGCAGGCTGTGGCCCGTTAGCCATGTGTTAGGCTGGCACTGGCATTCTGCTGGTCACCGGACCATCAGGAAGGTTCAACCATGCGCTTCGTGCTTCCTCTGCTCGCGGCGGCGATGCTTGCCTTACCCGTGTATGCGAACGCCGATACGACAACGCATCATAAGCGGCAGACGATGGAGCAGCTGTTCCAGCGAGCGAATGCGACGCACGACGGGCACCTGACGCTCGATCAGGCGAAGAGCGGCTACAAGTCCGTCGCGCGGCACTTCGCCGCGATCGACCAGGACAACAAGGGTTACGTCACCGAGGCCGACATCAAGGCCTACAACAAGACGCAGCGCGCGCTGCACCACCAACCGGCGCCGGCGGGTCAGGCCACTCCGTAGGCACGCAGGAAAACCTCGACGGCGGATGCGACGACGGCGTCGATCTCTGCCTCGGACGGATGGGCAAGACCCAGGGTGGCACGCAGGTGGAGGCCGTTGCGGAACAGGCCAATGAACTGGTCCGCGGCCATGTCGGTGTCGGCGACTGAAAGCCGGCCGGCGGCAGTCTGCGCCTTCAGCCATTCGCCGAACACCAGACGGAACTGGACGGGGCCGTTGTCGAAAAAGGCACGGCCGAGTTCCGGAAAGCGCAGGCTTTCCGAGATCACCACGCGATGGATGGCGAGAGCGCGCTCCTGCAACAGGAAGCGCAGTGTGCGGCCTGCGACCGCAAGCAGCGCGGCGCGCACGTCCGCCGTGTCCGCCGGCAAGAACTCGGCGACAGCGATGTTCTGCAGGCACGCCTCGCCGATGATCCTGGCGAACAACTGCTCCTTGGAACTGAAATACGCATACAGCGTCGCCTTGGACACACCGGCAGCACGCGCGATGGCATCCATGCTCACCGCGCCATAGCCCTGCGCCATGAACAGGTCGGCCGCCGCATCCAGCACAAGCTGGCGCTTGGGGGACTCGGCATCGGTCCGGAGGTCTGCGGTCACGCTCACGTTAGCTAATTGGGCGAAGGCCCGGGCCGTTTGCAAGGGGTTCGATCAACTAAACTAGACCGTTCAGTTCTCCCTTGACTGCTGCGGTGCACAACGCCAGTGTCTCCTCTGAACTGAACCGTACAGTTCAGAGGAGAGCCGAGAGAATGAACGCGATGTCCGACAAGCCGCTGGCGGAGCCGGCGGACTCACAGAGCGCAGCCCCCGCATCATCCCAGCCCCGCCGCCGGCTGCTCCGGCTGTGGCGGCCCGCCGCGGCTCTAGCCGCCGTTATCGGCATCGGGGTCACGGCATCCTGGTGGTTCACAGAAGGCCGCTACATCGAGAGCACCGACAACGCCTATGTTCAGGGTGACATCGCGGTTCTGAGCCCTCGCATCGAGGGTGACGTCGCGGCGATCAAGGTTGCGGACAATCAGCACGTCCATGCCGGCGATCCGCTGATCGAACTGGATCCGGCCGATTGGAAGGCTCGGCTGGCGCAGGCCACGGCAGCCGCGGCAGAGGCCGATGCCGCGGTCGTGACGGCGCAGCGGCAGGTGGCGCAGCAGCAGGCGACGATAGAGGCCGCGCGTGCCGCGGTGGCTCAGGCTCAGGCCGAGCAAGTCCGGACCAGCGCTGACGCGAAAAGATCGGGCACGTTGATGGCCAGCGGCTGGGCGTCGCACCAGGCCAACGATCAGGCGGTCGCCGATTCCCGCAAGGCCGATGCATCCGTAACGGCGGCCGGAGCGCAGCAATCGGCGGCGGAGCAGCAGCTTGGCGTGCTGATCGCGCAGATCGCGCAGGCCAAGGCGCGGCAGCAAAATGCAGCGGCGGCGGTGACGCTCGCCCAGAACAACCTCGCCTATACAGTGATCCGTGCACCATTCGACGGCATCGCGGGCAACCGCGCCGCCGAGTTGGGTCAGCACGTGACGCTAGGTACGCAGCTCATCGCGGTCGCGCCGGTGCGCGACAAGCTTTACGTTGTGGCGAACTTCAAGGAGACGCAGCTTCATCGCATGCAGCCGGGCATGAAGGTGCGGCTGGTCCCTGACATCGATCCCAGCGGCGCGGTGGACGGCAGGGTCGATAGCCTGGCGCCGGCGACCGGCGCACTGTTCAGCCTGCTGCCGCCCGAGAATGCGACCGGCAATTTCACCAAGGTGGTGCAGCGCGTGCCGGTGAAGCTGGTGATCGATCCGGCCGAGGCGGCACACGCCGGGTGGCTGCGGGCCGGACTGTCAGTCACCGCCGAGGTCGATACGCGCGGGCCGGATGCCGAGCGGCTTGGCCTGTTCGGCGCCGCGGCCGCCACGCTGCAGCATGTCGTGCCATGACCGACCGCGTGAGCTGGCGCCAATGGTTCGGCTTCATGGCCATGGTGCTGGGGATGTTCATGGCCATCCTGGACATCCAGATCGTCTCCGCGTCGATCTCGGATATCCAGGCGGGCCTTGCCGCCAGTCCGGATGAAGCGTCATGGGTGCAAACCAGTTACCTGATCGCAGAAATCGTCATGATCCCGCTGTCGGGCTGGCTATCGCGCCTGCTGTCCACCCGCGTGCTGTTCGTCACCAGCGCGCTCGGCTTCACCCTGTTCTCGCTGGCCTGCGCGAGCGCCAGCGGTCTGACCGAGATGATCATCTACCGCGCCGCGCAAGGCTTTATCGGTGGCGCGATGATCCCTACCGTGTTCGCCACGACCTTCCTGCTGTTCCCCGGCGAGAAGCGTACGCAGATGTCAGTGCTCATCGGCCTGACCGCCACGCTGGCGCCGACCATCGGGCCGACGCTGGGCGGCTGGCTGACCGATCAGTATTCCTGGCACTGGCTGTTCCTGATCAACGTGCCGGTTGGCCTGGTGGTCGCCGGCGCCGTGTGGACCTGTCTCGACATCGACAAGCCGGACTGGTCGCTGCGCCGCAGCTTCGACCTGCCCGGGCTGCTGCTGATGGCGACGTTCCTCGGCGCGCTGGAATACGTACTGGAGGAAGGCAACCGTTGGGACTGGTTCCAGGATGAGACGATTGCCTGGGCCGGCGTGATCTCGACGATCACCGGTGTGCTGTTCTTCTGGCGCATGCTGACCAAGCGCGATCCCCTGGTCGAACTGCGCGCCTTCACCAATGCCAACTTCGCGTTCGGCTCGCTGTTCAGCTTCGTGCTGGGCATCGGCTTGTATGGATCGGTGTATCTCATACCGTTGTTCCTCGGCCGCGTGCGCGGCTACGACAGTTTGCAGATCGGCGAGACGATGTTCGTGACCGGCGTTGCGATGTTCCTGTCTGCGCCGATCGCGGGACAGATCGCGCGGCGGGTCGATCTGCGGATGATGCTGGCGTTCGGACTGGTGATGTTCGGTGGCGGCCTTTGGTGGATGGCGAATCTGACGGTCAACTCCGCGTTCTGGGAGTTGTTCGGACCGCAGGCACTGCGTGGTGGCTCGATGATGTTCATCATGCTGCCGGTCAACCAGATCGCGCTTGGACGCTTGCCGCCGGCAGCGGTGAAGAACGCGTCGGGGCTGTACAATCTGATGCGCAACCTGGGCGGCGCGGTTGGTCTGGCGATGATCAACACCGTCGCCACGTCGCGCTTGGCGTTGCACACATTGCATCTGAATGAGCAGGTGACGTGGTCACGTTCGGCGGCGACGCAGGCTGTCGGCAACATGACGCAGATGATGACGGCGGCGAAGGCGGGTGATGCACATCTGGCGGCATTGAAGCGCATGGCGATGATGGTGCAGCAGCAGGCGTTGACGCTGACCTACAACGACGTGCTGATACTGATGGCGGGATGCTTCTTCGTCGCACTGCCGCTGACGCTGATGCTGGCAAAGCCGGCGGTTGGCGCGGCTGCGGAGGCGCACTGAGCGCCCTCGGCGTTAAACCGTCTTAAGGCCGCGGCCGTCGGTGATCCACATGGCCTGGCGCGCGAACCATTCGGGATCTGTGATGCCTTCCGTTGGCAGTACCCCGTAACGGATGAACTCACGCAGGAGCTCCGTTTCTTCTGACGGATCGGGCATCGTCTCCAACGCCTCAAGCAGGAAGCACTTCAACGCTGACGATCCGGTCTGCACATGGCGACGCAAACAACGTTTGGTGAGCGTGTGATTGGGGCAGCCGAGGTAGATACCCGCATCGGGAGCCATCATGTTGATTGCACTCAGCACACGGCGGCGCTGCGCAAATGGCCCGAGCGATGCAAGCTCTTCGTGCTCGATCGGCGGCGCCATGTTTATCGTCAGGCGCGCCATGCGATACGGCAGATGGAATTTGTAATCGAGTGATTGAGCAGGCAGGCCACCGCTGGTGCGGATCGGAATAATGCGGCGGCGCAAGCCTAGGGTCACTTCCATGAGGTCCTTGGCCATCGTCTGCACGTGCTGGCCTTCGTGGTATTCGCGCCACGCGCCTACATGCACCAGCAGCGAGCGGCCCTCGAGCCGCTGCGGCAGGCTCAGCAGGAAATCGCGCGCCGGCTTCAGTTCATGTGGCACCGCGACGACATGAATAAGGCCGGCGGCCGGATGGTTTTGACGGCTGAGCCACGCAGCCAACAGAGCGCAATGCTCGCCATAGTCGTTATCGAACAGGCCTGGATGGGTCACGACGAGCAGCGGCAGGCCGGCAACGGCCAGATGCAGGAATGAGATCAGGAACGACTCATAGCTGGTCTGATGATTCGCGTAGTAGCAGGCGGGCGCTGATGAGAATCGCAGCGTCGAGCCCCGATGATCGAACAGGTGGTCTATGGGTGCCAGCACCATGTCGGCGGGCAAGCCGATACCCGGCAATCGGGCACGCAAAGCGGCGCGGAGCTGCGGCAGGGACGGGTTATCGGGCAGCAGCGGGGAGTTAATCGCAGGCGAGTTGTCATGTGACGGTTCGGCGTAAGCGAGTTGGTTCATCCAATCTGGATGCCGGATGACTCCACCGCTTGTCTTGTGATCGTTCGATTAAATCAACGCAGGAACGGATTGCCCTGACGTTCGGCGCCAATGGTCGAACCGGGACCATGGCCACATAGGAATTGGTAGTCGTCGCCAAGCGGCAGCAATTTTTCCTTGATGGCCCGGATCAGCGCATCGTGGTCACCGTACGGGAAATCGGTGCGGCCAACTGAACCCTGAAACAACACATCTCCGACGAGCGCGAAGCGCGTGGCATGATTAACGAACACGACATGACCTGGGGTGTGACCAGGACAATGCAGCACATCGAAGCGATGCTCGCCGAGCGCGACATTGTCGCCTTCGTTCAGCCAGCGATCGGGCGTGACGTTGCGCATATCGAAGCCGTAGGCACGTGCCTGCTCCTCGAGTCCTTGCAGCAGGAATTCGTCGCGCTGATCCGGACCGTCGATCGCAACACCGTTCAACCGCTCGCGCAGTTCGGCGGCGCCGCCGGCGTGATCGAGATGACCGTGCGTCAGCCAGATGCGCTCCACGGTGACGCCGGCGTTGCCGATGGCTTCGTGGATGCGATCGACGTCACCCCCGGGATCGATCACCACCGCTTGTTTCGTTTCCTCGTCCCACAGGATGGAGCAGTTTTGCTGAAACGCCGTGACGGGAACGATCTTGCCGCGCAGACGCGCCATCAGTGCAGCTTCGGCGACTTCAGGAAACTGGTCCGGTCGCCGGAGCGCACAGTGAGCGCCACCGGGTTCTTATCGCGCATCAGGCGCAGGCGGACTTCGGCGCCGGCGCTGCCCGACGCCCAGACCCGACGCCACAGCCCGGCTAGATCGGTGATCTCCTCGCCGCCGACGGCAAGGATGCGGTCTCCCTGCTGCACGCCCGCCTGCTCGGCGGGGCCGTTGTCGGCCAGACCGCCGACAACGATGTTGTCGTCGGCTTCGGTCGCATACATGCCCAGCCATGGCCGCGCTGGACGGTTGACACGCCCGTAGCTCAGCAGGTCCTTCATGATCGGGGTCAGCAGGCCAATCGGCACGACCATGTTCATGTCGAGCCGGCGTCCCTTGCCGTCTCCCTGCTGGAGGATCAGCGAGCCGATGCCCATCAACTTGCCGTCGGAGCCGAGAAGGCCACCACCGCCCCAAAACGGATGCGCCGGCGCGGTGAAGATCGCGTCGTCGAGCACGTATTCCCAATAACCGGCGAACTCCTGCCGCCCGACCACCCGCGTCTCCACCGAATGATGACGGCCGCCGCCGGCGCCGAACACCACCTGGTCACCGACCTTCAGCATGTCGGAATCGCCCATCTCAAGCACCGGCAGGTCAAGCCGCCCCAGCGCCTGCACGAGCCCGAAGCCGCTTTCCTGGTCGTACGCCAGCGCGTGGCCAGGAATGGCGCGGCCATCAGACGAGGTGATCCAGACCGTCTCGGCCTCGGTGATGAGATAACCGATGGTGGCGATAAGGCCGCTTTCCCGGATCACCACGCCGCTGCCGGCGCGCTCGGTCCCAAGCGTCTGGGCGGTGAAGGCGTCAGCCGGGACGTAGGTCTTGAGATTGACCACCGCCCGCAACGCACGCTCGAGATCGAACGAATAGTCGTCCGGGTCCGGCTGCAGGTTGGGCGGGATTTCCCAGTCCTGGTCCTTCTTCATGCCTCGGCGTCTTCCCTGGTTCGAAGGCGGGACGGTCACCGCGACAATATCGGGGTTTTGCGCCCCGGTGGCCAGTGGTCAGAACAGCTTATCCTTGGACGCATAAGGCACGATGACGTCCGCAGGATCGGCGAGGTTCAGCATCGCGCGGGCGCGCTCGTCCAGGGTGTCGGCGTCGATATGACGCGAACGGAGGCCGGAAACCCGGCGCTCCCAGGCGTCGCGCTCCGCCTGGGTCTTGGCCTGATCCGCCTGTGCCTGGACCAGCAATTGCTGCCGCTGGGCATAAGCCACAAGGCCGTGATCGCCCTGGGCCGAGTTCCAGGCGAAGTAGCCTACGAGTGCCAGGAAGATCAGCGGGGCGATCGCCGCTTTCGACCTGCGCTTGATCTCACGTCCCAGGGCCATCCACCGCTCCGCTCCGAGTCGCAGAAGTTACACGAATTGGATTCGGTCGGAAACGCGTTTGTGAGGGGATGGGGCGGACTGTGGGGCGGCTGATTGCGAACGAGGCCGCGGCCATGTTCGCGGCCGGTCGCAACGAAGAGCGGGGCGACGCCTGGAAGCAGGGCCGCAAGAGCGATCTCGTCTGCCCGGCCACTTCCGCGCTGTTTGCTGCGTCGGACTGCCGGCCTGAAATCCGGTCGTAGACCCGGTCCGAATAGACGTTATCGATACCGAAACAGTGCCAGCCCAGATCAAGGCGTTCCCAGTCTGCGATCCAGGAATTGGCGGATCAGCGGCGCCATCGTATCAAGCTTGTCCTCAAGGGCAAAATGACCCGTGTCGATCAGGTGAAACTCCACGTCCGGAAGGTCCCGCTTGTAGGGGTAGGCGCCATCAGCCGGGAAGATCTTGTCGTTCTTGCCCCACACGATCAGCGTGGGCGGTTGGTGCTGGCGGAAATATGCCTGAACCGCCGGGTAGAACGGCAGGTTGGTGCGATAGTCATAGAAGATATCCATCTGGATTTCGGCGTTGCCTGGCCGATCGAGTAGCGCCTGATCATGCACCCAGTTGTCCGGCGAGATGCGGCTGATGTCTGCGACGCCATCGGTGTATTGGAATATCGTCGTTTCTGGAGCAACCAGGACATACAGAGCCTTGCGATGTGCCTCTGAATGATCGGCCCAATAGGCCTTGATCGGGTCCCAGAACTCCTTCAGTCCCTCGTCATAGGCGTTACCGTTCTGTACGATCAGAGCGGTAACCCGATCAGGATGCTTCAACGCCAGCCGCCAACCCACCGGCGCGCCATAGTCCATGACGTACATTGCGTATCGCGCGACGCCGAGTTGATCGAGCAGCCCATCGACCAGCTCTGAGAAGCGATCGAACGTGTATCTGAACTTCGTCCGATCCGGCATATCGCTCTGCCCGTAGCCAGGGTAGTCCGGTGCGATCACGCGATACCGATCCGCCAGCAGTGGCATCAGGTTGCGGAACATGTGCGACGATGTCGGAAAGCCGTGCAGCAGCAACAGGACGGGAGCATTTTCCGGACCGGCCTCGCGGTAGAATATCTTGACGCCATCGACCTTGTTGGTTCGGTAGTGCGTGATCTGAGCGATGTTTGACCCAGGTAGGGAAGACGTCGTCGCGGCGATCGCGGCAGGCGCAAAAGCAACGCCTGCGGCCATTACAGGAAGGCCGAGAAATACCTTCCGGCGTTCGACGTGGAGCAACGTGTCCGCGGCACGATCGGCTCTCATGAGAGTGTCCTTCTTATGTGTCGTTGATACGACGTGCAATCACACGGTCTCGTAAACCAGCCGGGTGAAGAAGCCAGGGTCAATCACGAAATTGCCCCACTTGGCATCAAAGGCAGCAGTCGGCTTGGCGGCTACCGTCTCATCGCGCGATCTGCCCTGCTTCTTGAGCGCCGCGACGTTCTCACGAATCGCCACCAGCATGTCACGAAATTCCTTGAGTTCGGCTCTGTTGCTGACAGGCGCCCCATGCCCAGGAATGATGATCGTCTTGTCCGTCGTCGCCGCGAGGTTGGCGTCGGATGCCGCGATCATGCCGTCAATGCTGCCGCCGGTCGAATGGTCAATGAAGGGATAGATGCCGTTCCAGAATGTGTCGGCGACATGCACGATGTCGGCCTCACCGAACGTGACCGAAATGTCGCTATCGGTATGGGCAGGACCATAATACTTCAGCGCGATGGATAAACCATTCAACTTGATAGCGTGCTCGGTTGCAAAGACTTCGCTTGGCAGCCCGTTCGGCGGCAACGGCAGAAAATTGTAGTCCCAACCGTCGACGCGCTGAACCTCGGAAAGATATTTCCGCGTGTTCTCTTGAGCGATGATCTTTGCGCCAGACGAATTCAGCCACGCATTGCCGTCAGTATGGTCGAAATGCCAATGCGTATTGATCAGATGGGTGACGGGTTCGCCCCCAAGGGCAGCGAGAGCTTTGGTGAGTTGTGGCTGCGACACGCCGATACCGGCGTCGATCAGGACCTTGCCGTCGGAACCGGTCAGTACTGCGATATTTCCGCCCGAGCCCTCTAATACGCAGATGTTGCTCCTCAGCTTGTGCGTCACGATGGGTGATACCGCGGCGCTGTCCTTGATGAGGCTGACAATGCCCCGCGCTTCCGCCCACGCCTGCCGCGGCGTCAGCCATCCCGCGGTGGCGGCATAAGCTGCGCCACTCATGCAGCAGAGACAAAAGCCACGCCGCGACGCCAATCTGCCTTTCAGGCTGTCCATCATGTCCTCGCTTTTGGATGCTCCAAGCTGCTTCCGTCGTCCGCTGCTTCCGCCGTCCGCTGCTTCAGCTTTGGATGAATGCCATCAGGTCTCTGCCAAGTTGCTCCTGGTGCGTGGCCGTCAGGCCAGGAGGAGCACCTGGATAAACCCTCAAGATGGCTCGCTCGATAAGCTTTGATGTGCAATTCAACCGACTCTTTTTAGGATTGGACGAAACCACCCTAGACCTTTGCGCCGCGAAGGCGGGTCACCTATGTTCGAAATGGAACTTCTCGAAATTTGGAAAGTCGGAACCGATGGACCGCCTGGAGTCGATGTCGGTGATCGTTGCTGTCGCCGAGACTGGCAGTCTTTCAGCCGCGTCCCGCAAGCTGGGGAGACCGGTTCCAACCGTCAGCCGCAAGCTCGCCGAACTGGAAGGGCGGTTGAATACGCAGCTTTTTCAGCGATCGTCGCGGCAGATGGCGCTGACCGATGCGGGGCGCGCTTATATCGAGGCGTGCAAACGAATCATCGAGCAAGTGGACGATGCTGAACGCGAAGTGTCCGGCGAATACCGGGCTCCCACGGGCGATCTGACCGTAACGGCGCCGTGGGGCCCCGGACACATGCACTTGGTTCCGATCACCTGCGAATTCCTCGTGACCTATCCCGATATTGCGCTTCGACTATTGCTCACCGACCGGGTCCTGAAACCGTCAGACAACAGCATCGATGTCGCGATCCGAATTGGTCCGCTTCCAGACAGCAGTCTGATCGCGACCCGTATCGGATCAGTCCGAATCGTCGCATGCGCCAGCCCCGGCTATCTTGCTGCTCGCGGTTGTCCGGAAGAGCCCACCGACCTTCGCGATCATGACTGCATCACGATCGATGACAACGCGGCCCCGAGAACCTGGAGGTTTGCAAAGGGCCTGCGTGAGATCGCAGCGCCAATTCGATCGAGGATGACGGTCAATACGTCGGAAGCCGCCATCGAGGCAGCCATCGCCGGTGCCGGCATTGCCCGTGTCATGTCCTATAAGATGGCGGCTGCGCAGCGCGCGGGGAAGCTTTCTGTGGTGCTGGAGCCATTTGAGCAAGAGCCATTGCCGATGCACATTGTGTATACCGAGCGAAAGCCGGTGCCGCAGAAGCTTCGTGTTTTCCTCAATTGGGTGACGCCGCGCCTTAGGGCGCGTCTGGCATAGCGGAATCGCACGCCTCGGCCGCGTCGCTTGCTAGTCCGCAATGACACGTGCGCGCCGCTACCGTCGCAGTATGGTGCGTCCGGCGTAGCGCGCGGCGGGACCCAACTCCGCCTCGATGCGCATGAGCTGGTTGTACTTCGCTGTGCGGTCGCTGCGCGACAGGCTGCCGGTCTTGATCTGGCCGCAGTTGGTCGCCACTGCGAGGTCGGCAATCGTAGCGTCCTCGGTTTCGCCGGAGCGATGGCTCATCACGCAGCGGAAGCCTGCCTTGTGGGCAATCTCCATGGCCTCCAACGTTTCGGACAATGAGCCGATCTGGTTGACCTTGATGAGGATCGCGTTGGCTGCCTTTTCCTCGATGCCGCGGCGCAGACGCTCTGGGTTGGTCACGAACAAATCGTCGCCGACGATTTGCAGGCGGCTGCCCAGCGTGGCGGTAAGATGCTTCCAGCCTTCCCAATCATCCTCGGCGCAGCCGTCCTCGATCGAGACGATGGGGTAGCGGTTGATCAGCGCCTCATAGTAACGGACGATACCATCGGCATCAAGCGTCTTGCCCTCGCCCTCCAGGACGTATTTGCCGCCCTTGTAGAACTCGCTCGATGCGGGATCGAGCGCGAACGTCACGTCGTCGCCGGGACGATAGCCAGCCTTCTCGCACGCCTTGGCGATGAAGCCGAGTGCCTCGTCGGCGGATTTCAGGTTGGGGGCAAAGCCGCCTTCATCGCCCACGTTGGTGTTGTGGCCGGCGTCATGCAGCCCTTTCTTGAGTGCCGCGAAGATTTCCGAGCCCATGCGAATGCCATCAGCGACGGTACCGGCACCGATCGGCTGGATCATGAATTCCTGGATGTCGATCGGATTGTCGGCGTGCACGCCGCCATTGACGATGTTCATCATCGGCACAGGCAGCGTCCGTGCATAGACGCCGCCGACATAGCGATAGAGTGGCAGGCCGAGGTCGTTTGCCGCCGCCTTCGCGGTCGCAAGCGACACCGCCAGGATCGCATTGGCGCCGAGGCGCGACTTGTTAGCGGTGCCGTCGAGATCGATCATCATGTCGTCGATCTGCACCTGATCGGTAGCGTCGAGGCCACCGATGGCATCCAGGATCTCGCCTTCGATATTGCCGATGGCGGTCTGCACGCCCTTGCCGCCGAAGCGTTTCGCGTCGTTGTCGCGCAGTTCCACCGCTTCATGCGCGCCGGTGGACGCCCCCGAGGGCACGATGGCACGGCCCATGGCGCCGCTGTCCAGCACCACATCCGCTTCAACTGTCGGGTTGCCGCGGCTGTCGAGCACTTCGCGGGCGATGATGTCGGCGATGGCGGCCATGGGCTTCTCCTGACGAGCCGTCATGGCCAGACAAACCCGGCCATGACGGAATGGGCGCCGATTGGCGCAGCAAGTTAGTGAATTTTTGTTAAACGCGCTCGATCAGTGCGGCGATGCCCTGGCCGACACCGATGCACATCGTGGCGACCGCGCGCTTGCCGCCGCGCATTTCCAGCGCGTTCACGGCGGTCAACGCCAGGCGTGCGCCCGACATGCCTAGCGGATGGCCGAGCGCGATCGCCCCGCCGTGCGGGTTCACATGCTCGGCGTCATCAGGCAATCCAAGCTGCCGCGTCACTGCGAGACCCTGCGCGGCGAATGCCTCGTTCAGTTCGATCACGTCGATGTCGCCGATCTTGAGGCCGAGCCGTTCGAGCAGCTTCTCGGTCGCCGGCGCGGGTCCGATGCCCATGATGCGCGGATCCACACCCGCCGTCGCCATCGCCACGACACGAGCGCGCGGCGTCAGGCCATGACGTTTCGCTGCTGCCTCCGACGCAATGATCAGGGCAGCGGCCCCATCGTTCACACCGGAGGCGTTGCCGGCCGTTACCGTGCCGCCTTGCTTGCGGAACGGCGCACGAAGTTTAGCCAAGCCTTCCAGGGTGGTGTCGCCACGCGGATGTTCATCGCGATCCACGGTGACGGTTCCCTTGCGGCCTGCGATCTCGACCGGGGCAATCTCGCGAGCGAAGAAGCCACTGTCCTGCGCTGCCTTGGCACGCATCTGCGAGCGATAGGCGAAGGCGTCCTGATCGACGCGGGGCACCTGGAAATCCTCCGCGACGTTCTCGGCGGTTTCCGGCATCGCATCGACACCATATTGCTCCTTCAGCAGCGGATTGACGAAGCGCCAGCCGATCGTGGTGTCGTAGATTTCAGCCGAACGCGAAAACGCTTCGGCCGCCTTGCCCATGACGAACGGCGCGCGCGTCATGCTCTCGACGCCGCCGGCAATCATCAGTTCGGCGTCGCCGGCGCGAATGGAACGCGCGGCGGTGCCAACCGCATCGAGGCCGGAGCCGCACAGACGATTGATGGTGGCACCCGGAATGCGCGACGGAAGGCCAGCGAGCAGCAGCGCCATCCGCGCGACGTTGCGATTATCTTCGCCAGCCTGATTGGCACAACCATAAATCACATCGTCAATCTGATCCCAATCGATTGAGGGGTGCCGCTGCTGCAACACACGCATCGGATGCGCGGCCAGATCATCGGTTCGCACATCCTTCAGCGCACCGGCATAGCGGCCGATGGGTGTGCGGACGAAGTCACAAATATAGGCGTCGGCCATGGACGTGCCTCCCGTCGATTGCGTTGGTTATCTATCCTGGCACGGTGCGCAAGTTCGCCGCAATTATGCCGCCTGTGCAAATGGCAGGACCGCCTTAGCAACAGGAGATCAGCACGATGCGACCCAGTATCCGGACAGGCCTGTCCGCGGCACTGCTCACGGCTGTGTGTGCGACAGCCGCCTCGGCGCAGATGCGCACTTATTATCACGTCGGAAGCTGGGATGCGTTTGCCGGGTCGGGCACGGATAGCAAACGGGTTTGCGGCGTCGGCAGCACCAATCCCGTGGACAACCGCAGCCTGTCCATACGGTTCGACATCGGCGGCAGCATGGTGTCGTTCCAGGTGAAGAAGCCAAGCTGGAACATCCCTGCCAATACGCCGATCTCGGTGGCGATGCAGATCGGCAGTGACGCGCCATGGAACGTGCAGGCCATGGGCAACGGGCAAGTCGTCGAGTGGACGCTGGATCCGAATGCCATGCAGGCGTTCGACCAGCAGTTCCGTGCCGGCAGCGCCATGTCGCTCACATTCCCAGCCGGCAATGAACCGCCGTGGACGATAGGGCTGAATGGTTCGACCGCGATCAGCAATGCATTCGGACGCTGCGTGACAGACATGTCACGGCAAGCAGGAATACAGAATTCGCTGGAGCCGCCACCGCCGGCACCCACAGAGCCTTACGGCCAGGCGCCGACGCAGCCTTTCGTTCCGGCGCAGGCAGCGCCCGCAGCGCCGCCGTCCGGGACCACTCAGCCCTGAGCGGCTGACGCCGGTAGCGTCTGCCTCGCGAGGTTGACCCAATAGCGGAGTGCGATCGGCACGATGTCGTCGTTGAAGTCGTAGCGGTCGCCGTGCAGGCCGTGCGCGGCAGCAGCCACGCCGGCGCCGATCCAGGCATACGCGCCGCCGACAGCACGCACCATGTAGGCGAAGTCCTCGCATCCCAGGCTTGGCGGAAATTCGGTCACGGCGTTGTCGGGGCCGACCGCTGATGCGGCGGCAGCAGCGGCGTGCGCAACTGGCGCGGCGGTGTTGATGACAGGCGGATAACCCCGCACGTAGTCCAGCTCGGCCGCGAGACGATGGGCAGAGGCGATACGTCGCGCGATGTCACCGATGCGCTGTTCGCAGAGATCGGAGAGCATCGGATCGAGGAAGCGGCAGGTTCCCTGCAAGCTCACCTCGGCTGGTACCATGTTGCCGACGTTGCCGCCATGCACCTGCGTCAGGCTGATCACCAGCGGTGCCTGCGGATCGACCGCGCGGCTGACGATCCGCTGCACGGAGCCAATGAACTCGCCCGCCGCCAGGATCGGATCGTCGCCGAGATGCGGCATCGCCGCATGCGCACCGGTCCCGGTAAAGCGCAGTTCGAAATTGTCCACCGCGGCCATCATCGGTCCGGCCTGGACCGCGATGGTGCCAGCGGCGAGTCCAGGCCAATTATGCACGGCATACACCGCTTCCATCGGAAAGCGGTCGAACAGTCCATCCTCGATCATGCGAATGCCTCCGCCGAGGTTCTCTTCCGCCGGTTGGAATATAAAGTGCAGGACGCCGTCGAATTCGGGCTGTTGGCTCAGCAGCCTGGCGGCACCGAGCAAGACGGCGGTATGGCCGTCATGACCACAGGCATGCATCACGCCTTGGTTGGTGGACGCGTACGGCTTGCCGGAGCGCTCGATGATGGGAAGTGCGTCGAGTTCGGCCCGCAGGCCGATGGCGCGACCGCTCAAACCGTGACGCAGCACGCCCACCACACCCGTGCCGCCGATGCCCTCGTGCACTTCCAGGCCATACGTGCGCAGCTGGTCCGCGACGAAACGGGCTGTGGCGTGCTCCTGAAAGCCAAGCTCCGGATTGGCGTGAATGCGATGACGCCAGGCGATGACATCGGCGGTGACGGCGGCGATCGGATCGTTGTGGAGCATTTGAGGCTGGCCTCGGGCTGGAGTAGATCAGGTGACCTAGAAGGACGCGAGGCCGGCTGTCTTGAACAAGATTGACTTCACGCAGGTACTGGCGCCATCCGAGGTTGCACGACCTGTGCCTGCTGAAGGCACGGTTCACGCGGCATCGCTATGAGCTGCACACGCACCCCACCTACGTGGTCGCACTGATCACCGGCGGATGCGAACGGCTACGGATCGGTTCGCGGCAAACCGCCGCAGCGGCCGGCAGCGTGCTGATCGTGCATCCGGAAGAATGCCATGACGGCGAGGCTGGAGCCGACGTTGGGTGGTCGTATAGGACGCTGTATCCGACGGTGCCGTTGATGACCAACATAGCGCGCGAACTCGGGCGCGCTGGGCCACCGGTGTTCGGGGCTCCGGTCATCGGCGATCCATCGGCCGCGCGCCTGATCGCCCATGCGCACGTGATCGCAGAGACGAACGACGGCGAAGCAGCGGAAGCGTGCATGCTCGCGGCGCTACGCTACCTGATCCTGCATCACGCCGATGCTTCGCGCGGCGTGGAACCGATCGAACAAAGCGGGGCACGGCGACGGTTTGCGATGTACGTTGCTGCGATGGAGCCGGCGATGGAACTTCAGCGGCTTGCGGACGTGGCTGGTGTGACGCGTTTTCAGGTGATCCGCGATTTCAAGCATGTCACGGGGTTGACGCCCGGTGCGTGGTTACGGAACCGGCGGCTGCGGCTGGCGAGCCAGATGATCGAGCAGGGTGCGACGGTTGCCGACGCGGCATTCGCCACAGGGTTTGCCGATCAAAGCCACCTGTCGCGAAGCTTTCGCAGCATACACGGCATCACGCCGGCGATGTTCCGCCGCGCGTGCCGGCATGAACAGGAGCGTGCAGCATGACAACGAAAGGGCGCTGCTTTTGCGGCGCCATCCAGTATGAGTTCGATGGCGATCCGACAATGGTCGAGTATTGTCATTGTGAAAGTTGCCGACGGCAGACCTCTTCGCCGGTTGCGATGTTCCTGATGGTGCCGAAGACATCGCTGCGGTTTACCAAGGGGCAGCCGAAGGAGTACTCCTCGTCTTCCGGCGTGCATCGCAGTTTCTGCGGCGATTGCGGCTCGCCGCTCTATTACCGCACGGAGCGGCGGCCAACGATCATCGATCTCTTTCATGGAACGCTGAGCGATCCGGCGGCACTTGCGCCACAGTTCCATGTGCATTCGCAAGAGCAGCTTCCGTGGTTCGAGATCGTGGATGAGCTGCCGCGCTATGCGGCGGGGAGTTCCGCGGATGGACCGATGCGGCATGGGACCCGGCGAGCTTGAAAAGAAAGCGACGCCGCAAAACACGCTAAGCACGCAGATCAGAGTATTATTTGCGTGCTTTGCGTCATTCGCCGTTCCAATTATTTACGCGCCCTGCTTCGCCAGATCGTCGAAGGCTTTCAGCCGCTTGATCAGAGCCGGCATGTCGCGCAATGCGATCATGTTTGGGCCATCGCTCGGCGCGCGATCGGGATCCGGATGGGTTTCGATGAACACCGCGGCAACACCGACAGCGAGCGCGGCACGCGCAAGTACTGGCGCGAATTCGCGCTGACCGCCGGACGAGGTGCCTTGCCCTCCTGGGTGCTGCACCGAATGTGTCGCGTCGTACACGACCGGATAACCGGTCTGCGCCATGATCGGCAGAGCGCGGAAATCATTGACCAAGGTATTGTAGCCGAAGCTCGCACCACGTTCGCACAGCATGATGTTGTGGTTGCCCGTGCTGGCGATCTTCGCGGCGACATTCGCCATGTCCCAGGGCGCCAGGAACTGGCCCTTCTTCACGTTGATCGGCTTGCCGGTCTCACCGGCGGCGAGCAGCAGGTCGGTCTGGCGGCAGAGGAAGGCGGGAATTTGCAGCACATCGACTGCCCGCGCGGCAGCGGCGCACTGATCCGGTGCGTGCACATCGGTCAACGTCGGCAGTCCGGTGGCTTCGCGGACTTCCGCGAGGATTGCGAGACCCTCGCTGATGCCGATCCCGCGCGCGGCGGAAACCGAGGTGCGGTTGGCCTTGTCGAAACTCGACTTGTAGATCACCGGCACGCCGGCGTTGATGGACATCTCGCGCAGCGCCGCGGACACCTCCAGCGCATGTACACGGGATTCGATCTGGCAGGGGCCGGCAATCAGAGCGAATGGTAGATGATTGGCAATCGCAACCCCATTCACGTGGACAACTTGCTGCATGATGTCAGGTCATACAGCCAAGCCACACCGGGTTCGTGACATTGCCGGCTTCAAACATGACCCACACCGCGCTGCCGACGGGCGGGACCGCCTTGGACCCAAAGTCACGACACGGCAACGCCCAACTGCCCGACGAGGCGCCAACTGACGCAACGCTCACCTGAATCCGTCCCTTCATCGTCGGATCCGCGGTGTTCATAACGCTCCCCCGATAGATGCCAAAATAGGCCATGCAGCTCTCCTGGTCGTCTTGCTCGATGCGCGGTCAAAAAAGCTCTACACCAACCGCGCCTGGCGTACCGCCGCCGCGATGAAGCCGGCGAACAGCGGATGGGGATCGAACGGCTTCGATTTCAGCTCGGGATGGTACTGCACACCGACGAACCACGGATGGTCGGGCAATTCGATGATCTCAGGCAGCACACCGTCGGGCGACATACCGGAGAACCGCATGCCGGTCTGCTCGAGGCGTTCCTTGTAGTTCACATTCACCTCGTAGCGGTGGCGGTGCCGTTCCTCGATGTTGGTCGCGCCACCGTACAACCCGGACACGAGCGAACCTGGCGCGAGCACCGCGGGATACGCGCCGAGCCGCATCGTGCCACCAAGATCGCCTCCCGCCATGCGCCGTTCGATCTCGTTGCCACGCGCCCATTCGGTCAGTAGCCCGACCACAGGTTCGTCGCACGGCCCGAATTCGGTGGACGACGCGCAGGACAGCCCAAGCAGATTGCGTGCCGATTCGATGACCGCCATCTGCATGCCGAAGCAGATGCCGAAGAACGGCACGTTCTTCTCACGCGCGAACCGCACCGCCGCAATCTTGCCGCGGGTGCCGCGCTCGCCGAAGCCGGCCGCCACCAGGATGCCGTTGACATTTTCCAGCCGATGAATGGCGTCGTCGCGTTTCTCGAAGATCTCGCTATCGACCCAGTCGAGACCCACCTTCACCCGGTTGGCGATGCCGCCATGCGTTAGCGCCTCGCCAAGCGATTTATAACTGTCGAGCAGGTTGGTGTATTTGCCCACCACGGCGATGCGCACCTCACCTTCAGGGGTACGAATCGCATCGACAATGTCCTGCCAGCGCGACAGATCCAGCACATCGTCCGCTGGCAGGCCGAAATGCCGCAGCACTTCGCGGTCCATGCCCTCGGTGTGGTAGCTGATCGGCACCGCGTAAATGGTATCGACGTCGAGCGCGGCGATTACCGCTTGCGGGCGCACATTGCAGAACAACGCGATCTTGCGCCGCTCGTTTTCGGGGATCGGACGATCGCATCGGCACAACAGCATCTGCGGCTGGATGCCGACGTTCAACAGCTCCTTCACCGAGTGCTGCGTGGGCTTGGTCTTCAGTTCGCCGGCCGAGGGGATGTACGGAACCAGGGTCAGGTGCACGAACATCGCGCGATCGGAGCCGAGTTCGTTACCCAGCTGGCGGATGGCTTCGAGGAACGGCAGGCTTTCGATGTCGCCGACTGTGCCGCCGATTTCCACCAGCACGAAGTCAAGGTCGCGGGTGTCGCGGACGATGGCTTCCTTGATCGCGTCGGTGATGTGCGGGATCACCTGCACGGTGGCGCCCAGGTAGTCGCCGTGACGCTCCTTGGCGATCACCTCGGAATAGATACGGCCGGTCGTGGCATTGTCGAAGCGGTTACCGGGGACGCCGGTGAAGCGCTCGTAGTGCCCAAGGTCCAGGTCGGTCTCCGCCCCATCGTCGGTGACGTAGACCTCGCCGTGCTGATAGGGCGACATCGTGCCGGGATCGACGTTCAGATAGGGGTCGAGCTTGCGCAGCCGCACGGAAAAACCGCGCGCCTGGAGCAGCGCGCCCAGCGCCGCCGAGGCGATGCCTTTGCCGAGGGAGGAGACCACGCCGCCGGTGATGAACACATACCGCGTCATGGGCGCCCAGTATACGAAGCCGAATCGGCCGAGGGGAACCCCACTCGTGCGGCATCACGCATGCGTCAGACGAGTATCAGTTATTAGGGACGGTCGGACCCTTCGGCGCGGCGGGCGCCGTAGGCACGGGGGCCGTCGTCGTCGCCGGGGCTGACGCCGGGGGCGGATTTTCCAGCAAACCGCCGCCCACGCTGGTCGTGCCGCGGTTCATCAGCGCGAGAGTAAGCGACAGCGCCATGAAGATCGTGGCGAGGATCGCGGTGGTCCGGGTCAGCAGGTTCGCAGTGCCTCGGCCGGACATGAAGGCACCCATGCCCTGTGAGCTGCCAATGCCCAATCCGCCGCCCTCGCTGCGCTGGATCAGCACAACGCCGATGAGCGCGAGCGTGACAAACAGGTGGATGATCAGCAGTACGGCGGTCATTCAGGTCTCCAAATTGTTCTCCCCCGACCGCGTGGGTAGGGGGAGAACGCCGGATAACTAGCCCTGACGCGCCGCACGGGCAATTGCGAGAAAGTCCTCTGCCTTCAGGCTGGCGCCGCCAATCAGGCCGCCGCCGACGTTCGGCACTGCAAGCAGCGCCGGGGCATTGGCCGGCCGCATCGAGCCACCGTAGAGGATGCGGATGCCCTGCCCCGCGTCGCCGAACTGGCGCACCAGTTCCTCGCGGATAAAGCCGTGCATCATGGCCACGTCCTGCTCCGTGGCGGTCTTGCCCGTGCCGATGGCCCAGACCGGTTCGTAGGCCACCACACCCGCAAACGGCTTGGGCAGGCTGCCGGCGATCTGCCAGCCAACGACTTCGGTCTCTTGGCCGGCGTTGCGTTGATCCTCGGTCTCGCCGACGCAGACGATAGTGCTAAGCCCGGCATCAACCGCGGCCAACACCTTCTCGCGCACCAGTTCGTCGGTCTCGCCGTGGTTCTGGCGCCGCTCGGAGTGCCCGAGGATCACCCAGGTGGCTCCGCAATCGCGTAGCATAGGCGCGGAGACGTCGCCGGTATGGGCGCCCTGTTTGGCCTGGTGGCAGTCCTGACCGCCAACGGCAACCGGAGTGCCCGCCAGGCTCTGCGCTACCGCGGGGAGATGGATGAACGGCGGACAGACGAGAATATCGCAGGCCAGGCCCGCTGCACCTGACGCGACGCCTTTGGCCAGCGACAGCGCCTCGGCGGCGAGCCCGTGCATCTTCCAATTTCCAGCGATCAACTGGCGCATTGCGATCTCCGTGGTCGTTGGCCGCTGGTAGCCCAACGGCCCTGTGCTGGCAAAGCCAGACAGTGGCTCGTATATGCTGCGGCGGCCGCACAGGATTGTCGTATGATCACAGCCTTCCGCCGCTATCTCGAGACCTGGGTGGTCCGCGGCTTCTTCCTGATCATGGTGGCCTCCTTCGTCATATGGGGCGTTGGCGACGTGGTCCGCATGATCGGTGCCTCACCCACCTGGGTCGCCAAGGTCGGCGGCATCACCATCGAGGGTCAGCAACTGCAGCAGACCTATCAGCGGGACATGGCGCAGGCCACGCGCAACCTGCCGCAGGGCCAGGAACCGACGCCGGAGATGCGTAGCACCGTGGCGCGCCAGGCGTTGCAGCAGTTGATTGCCGCGGCCGCGGTCGATCTGGAGATAAAGCGGCTGGGCATCGTGTCGCCGGACGCAGCGGTTCGGCAGGCCGTGTTCGCAGCGCCAGCGTTCCGCGGCGCCAATGGCCAGTTCGATCGGCAGGCTTTCGAGGCCGGACTGCGCAACGTCGGCATGACCGAACCGGCCTTTCTCGACATGGTCCGGACGCAACTGGCGCAACGGCAAATGCTGGAGGCGGTGAGCGCCGGCGCCTCGGCACCGACGGTTCTGCTGAACGCGCTGTTTGAAGCCGAGTACGAGAAGCGGTCCGCCGACATGGTGGAATTTCTATTTGCCTCGGCGGCGGTTCCGCCGGCACCGACAGACGCGGAATTGCATCGCTGGTATGACAATCATCCCGAGACGTACTCCGCTCCGGAATTCCGCAAGATCAAAGCAGTGGTGCTGTCACCCCAGACCTTGGCGAAGGAGATCCCGATCTCTGATGCAGATCTGCACGCGGCCTACGACCAGCTCAAGTCGGACTACGTGCAGCCGGAAAAACGTTCCGCCGCGGTGATATCGGTGCCGGATGAGGCGAAGGCGAAGGCGCTCGCTGCGCAATGGCAGGGCGGCGCCGACTGGGACACGATGCAGAAGGCTGCGCAGGACGCGGGCGGTTCGGCGATTACCTTGGATGATGCAACCGAGCAGCAATTCCCCGATCCCGAATTGGGCAAAGAGGTGTTTGCCGCCGCTCCGGATACAGTTGCCGGACCGGATAAGAGCGCGCTGGGCTGGCATATCGTGAAGGTCACCAAAGTCTCCGCTGGCAGCACGCGCAGCTTCGACGATGTGAAGGATGTGCTGCGCAACCAGGTGTTGGCGAGCAAGGCATCGGAACTGATGTATGACCGCGCCAATAAGGTGGACAACGTACTGGGCACCGGGGCGACGCTGGATCGGATGCCAGACGATTTAGGTCTGGTCGGCATTGCCGGAACGCTCGATGCGCAAGGCAACACGCCGGAAGGCACGCCTGCGCCAATTCCGGGCTCGGCAGAATTGAAAGCCGCGATCGTCAAGGCGGCTTTCGCGGCGCAGAAGGGGGATCCGCCGCAGCTGGTCGAGGTGCAGACGCCATCAACCGGCGGTTCGGCGTACTATGCGCTGAGCGTCGAGGAGGTGATCCCACCGGCGGCCAAGCCGTACGACACAGTGAAAGAGCAGGTGGCGGCGGATTGGACACATGACGCGCAGCGGCATGAGGAAGAGCAGGCCGCGGCAAAACTCCTGGCCGCGGTGAAGGGCGGACAGTCTCTGGCGGATGCCGCGGCGGTTGCCGGCGTCACAGTAAGGCGCTCGCCGCTGGTTACGCGGGATGCCACGGACGGGGCAGTGCCGACCCAGCTGCAGCAGGTGCTGTTCGGTCTGAAGAAGGGTGAACCAGCCATGGTGGAAACCGCCGACGGTTTCGTCGTGGCTGTACTGGCGGACGTGGTGGAGGCGGATCCGAAGGCCGATCCGGCCGGCTATGGTCAGGCACGCGTCTTGGTCGCGCGTTCGATCGCAAGCGATCTGGCCACCACCTTCGCTGACGCATTGCGCGCGCGGGCACAACCGCGCATCAATCAGCCCGTTCTCGACAGCATCACCGGTCAGCAACAATGAATGTCACCGTCGCACCTGGCTATGCCAGCTTCCGCTCTGCATACGAGGCAGGACGCGGCACGCTGGTGTGGCGACGTGGCGTGGCCGATCTGGAGACGCCGGTCGCGGCATTCCTTAAGCTCGCGCACGGGAGGCCGAATTCCTTCCTGCTGGAGAGCGTCGAGGGGGGCGCGGCGCGCGGCCGTTACTCGATCATCGGCATGCAGCCGGATCTGATCTGGCGTTGCCGCGAGGGCCGCGCGGAGATCAACCGCTATGCGCTGTCGGCCCCGCACGCTTTCCTGGCCGATCCGCGACCGGCGCTGGAAAGTCTGCGCGCAACGATCGATGAGACGCGGTTGGAAGTGCCGGCGTACCTGCCGCCGATGTCCGGCGGCCTGGTCGGCTATCTGGGCTACGACATGGTCCGGCTGATGGAGGATCTGCCCACCGAGAATCCCGATGTTATCGGTGTGCCGGACGGCCTGATGATGCGGCCGACGCTGTTCGCGATCTTCGACAATGTGAACGATGAACTGACGCTTGTGGCGCCGGTGTATCCGCAAGCGGAGACCAGCGCCGAGACTGCGTGGGAACATGCGCGTCAGCGGCTCGATGAAGCCGAGGCGGCGCTGGAACGGCCGCTGCCGCATCAGCCGCCGCCGGTGATGTTGCCAGATCCGCCGGCGCCGGCGTCGAATATCAGCAAGCCGGATTTCCTCGCCGCGGTGGACCGGTGCAAGGACTACATTGCTGCAGGCGATGCGTTCCAAATCGTCATCAGCCAGCGTTTTTCGGTACCGTTCGCACTGCCGCCGTTCTCGCTGTATCGCGCGCTGCGCAGGATCAACCCGGCTCCGTTTCTGTTCTTCCTCGATTTTGGCGGTTTCGCCGTGGTCGGATCGAGCCCCGAGGTACTGGTGCGTTTGCGCGACGGCACGGTGACCATCCGTCCGCTCGCCGGCACGAGGCGGCGTGGCGCCAATTACGAAGAGGACCAGGCTCTGGAAGCCGAGCTGCTGAACGATCCGAAGGAGCGTGCCGAACACCTGATGCTGCTCGACCTGGGGCGCAACGATGTGGGACGCGTGGCGGAGCTGGGTTCAGTCAAGGTGACCGAGAGCTTCGTCATCGAGCGGTTCAGCCACGTGATGCACATTTCCTCGAACGTCGAAGGCAAGCTGCGCGACGGGCTGGACGCACTGGATGCGCTGGTCGGCGGCTTCCCGGCCGGCACGCTGTCCGGTGCACCGAAAGTGCGGGCGATGGAGATCATCGAGGAGATGGAGCCGGATCGGCGCAACATCTATGCCGGCTGTATCGGCTACTTCGCAGCCAACGGCACGATGGATACCTGCATCGGGCTGCGCACCGCCCTGGTGAAGGACGGCGTGATGTATGTGCAGGCGGGAGCGGGAATCGTGGCGAACTCCGAGCCGGAGTTCGAGCATGAGGAATGCCGCCAGAAGGCACGCGCATTGATGCGCGCGGCGGAGGAAGCTGTGCGGTTCGCAGCCGGCAAGTCTGGCGGGAACAACGCCGGATAATGCCGCCAGCATTGACCGGTCCCACCCCTCCGGACAAAGATGCGCCTCCATGCTGATGCTGATCGACAACTACGACTCATTCACCTTCAATCTGTACCACTTCCTGGGTGATGTGGGTGCGCGATGCGAAGTCTGGCGAAACGACAAGATCAGCGTGCAGGACGTGATGGCGCGCGCGCCTGAGGCGATCGTGTTGTCGCCCGGGCCGTGCACCCCGAATGAAGCCGGCATATGCCTGGAGCTGATCGCCGCCGCTGCCGGCAAGATTCCCTTGCTGGGTGTCTGCCTGGGGCATCAGGCGGTCGGGCAGGCTTTCGGCGGCAAGGTCGTGCGCGCCCCTGTGCCGATGCATGGCAAGGTAAGCCGGATCTTCCACGCCGGGACGGATATCCTGGAAAGTCTCCCGACGCCATTCAGCGCGACGCGCTATCACAGCCTGATCGTTGATCGAGCGATGTTGCCCGACGTTCTGGTGCCGACCGCATGGACCGAGGACGGACTGCTGATGGGCCTGCGGCATCGCACTCTGCCCATATTCGGCGTGCAGTTCCATCCCGAGAGCATTGCCAGCCAGCACGGCCACGATCTGCTGCGTAATTTCCTGGCGATCGCGCGGGGCACCAACACGCCGGCGCGCGCCGCCTGAGGTGTCCAACAATCTGAAGCCTGTCCTGGCCCGCCTCGCCGCCGGTGAGAAGCTGTCGGACACCGAGGCCGAGGGCGCGTTCGACATCATCATGTCGGGCGAGGCAACCCCGGCACAGATCGGTGCGCTGCTGATGGCAATGCGGGTGCGCGGCGAGACGGTGCCGGAGATCACCGGTGCCGTGCGTGCGATGCGGGCGCGAATGACCACGGTCGCTGCTCCGGCTGGTGCCATCGACGTTTGCGGTACCGGCGGCGACTCTGCCGGCACGCTCAACGTTTCCACCGCGGTCACGTTTGTGGTGGCAGGCTGCGAGGTGCCGGTCGCCAAGCACGGTAACCGCGCGTTGTCGTCGCGCACCGGCGGAGCCGATGTATTGACCGCGTTGGGCGTGAACGTCGATGTGCCGCTGGAGCGTCTGCCCGACATTTTGCGCGCAGCCAACTGTGCCTTCCTGTTCGCACCCCGGCACCATCCGTCGATGCGGCATGCCGCCGGGCCGCGCGTGGAACTCGGGACCCGCACGATCTTCAACCTGCTGGGGCCGCTGGCCAATCCGGCGCGGGTGAAGCGGCAGCTGACCGGCGTGTTCGCGCCCGAATGGGCCGAGGCGATGGCCGAGACCCTGGGACAGCTCGGCAGTGAATCGGCTTGGATCGTGCACGGCCAGGGACTGGATGAGCTGACAGTGGCGGGCGAAAGCATGGTCACGGCGTGGCAGGACGGCGGTGTGCGGCGCTTCACGGTCAAGCCGGAAGATGCTGGCCTGTCACGCGCACCGGTGGAGGCGATCCGCGGCGGCGACGCCGCGCTGAATGCCGCGACCTTGCAGGCATTGCTTCAGGGCGCGACTGGACCATATCGCGATACGGTGCTGCTGAATGCCGCCGCCGCGCTGATTGTTGCGGGCAAGGCCAACGATTTGCGCGAGGGGGCCGCGATGGCAGGCCGCTCGATCGGATCCGGCGCTGCACTCGCCGCGTTAGAGACGTTGCGGCGCGAAACAGCACCGCACTGAAGGACAGGATGCCCGATACCGTAAATCTTCGAACCAGTGACGTTCTGGCGCGCATCTGCAATGAGAAGCGGGCCGCGGTGGCACAGGCGAAATCGAACGTCAGCATCGAGTCACTGCGATCTGAAATCGGTGCGCGCGGTGCGCCGCGCGGCTTCGGTTCCGCGTTGAAGCAGGCGGTCGCCGAGGGGCGTTACGGACTGATCGCCGAAATCAAGAAAGCCTCGCCGTCCGGTGGACTGATCCGGCCCGACTTCGACCCGCCGGCGCTCGCGCAGGCCTACCGCGCGGGTGGCGCGACGTGTCTTTCAGTGCTGACTGATGCGCCATACTTTCAGGGCAGTCCCGAACATCTTGTGGCGGTGCGCGGCGCCGTGGATATGCCGGTGCTGCGCAAGGATTTCATCCTCGATCCGTGGCAGGTCTATGAGAGCCGCGCGATGGGTGCCGACTGCATCCTGCTGATCCTCGCCGCGCTGTCCGACAGCGAGGCACGCGAACTCGAGGCACTGGCGCGCGATCTCGACATGGACGTGCTGGCCGAGGTGCATGACGAACGCGAAATCGAGCGGGCGTTGGGATTGTGCACCCCGCTCATCGGCATCAACAACCGCAACTTGAAAACGCTGACGACCGACCTGCACACGACCGAGGAATTGGCGCCCCTCGTGCCAGCAGATCGGTTCCTGATCGCTGAAAGCGGCATTCGCGGTCATGATGACCTGCGGCGTCTGGCAGCGATTGGGCCGCAGTGCTTCCTGGTCGGTGAAACGCTGATGCGCCAGCAGGACGTGACGGCGGCGACGCGCATGCTGCTCACGGGACAGGCGTGAGCCAGGATTTCACCCATTTCGACGCGTGTGGCCAGGCCGCGATGGTTGATGTCGGCGCCAAGCCGGTATCCGAACGGACCGCGACGGCTCGCGCCCGTGTGGCGATGCTGCCGGCGACCGCTGCACTGATCCGCAGCGGTGGCGCGAAGAAGGGCGACGTGTTGGGCGTGGCGCGCATCGCGGGGATCATGGCCGCGAAGCGAACGGCGGAATTGATCCCGCTTTGTCATCCGCTGCCGATCAGCGCCGTTTCAGTCGAACTGGAGGTCAGCGGCGACGCGGTGGAAATCGCTGCCACCGTTCGTACCAGCGGACAGACCGGCGTCGAGATGGAAGCTCTGACCGCCGCTTCAGTGACCGCGCTCACGGTGTACGACATGTGCAAGTCGGTCGACCGTGGGATGCGGATCGAAGCGGTGCGGCTGACCCACAAGGCCGGCGGCAAGTCGGGCGAGTTCGTGCAGGACTAGACGGATTCGAAACTGCAAATCACGCAAAGCACGCGAATAGTCTTCTGTTTGACCTTGCAATCATCGGTGGCGGCATCAATGGCTGTGGCATCGCGCGCGATGCTGCAGGCCGCGGACTGTCGGTGTTGCTGGTCGAACAGGGCGATCTTGCCGGCGCCACATCCTCCGCATCGACCAAGCTGATCCACGGCGGGCTGCGTTATTTGGAGCATTACGCGTTCCGTCTGGTGCGCGAAGCGCTCGCGGAGCGCGAGGTGCTGTTACAGGCCGCGCCGCATTTGATCCGTCCGATGCGGTTCATGCTGCCGCATCATGCGGGCTTGCGGCCGTGGTGGCTGATCCGGATGGGTCTGTTCCTGTACGACCATCTCGGCGGACGAAAGATCCTGACCGGCACGCGCACGATTGATCTGCGGCGCGATACTGCCCTGCGGGCCGAATTCACCCGCGGCTTCGAGTATTCCGACTGCACGGTCGATGATGCGCGCCTGGTCGTGCTGAACGCCCGCGACGCCGCGGCGCGCGGCGCGGACATTCGCACACGGACGCGCTGCACCGGCACGACCCGTGTCGAACGGATGTGGCGGCTGGCACTGGACGATGGCGCGACGGCGGAGGCCCGTGTGCTGGTGGATGCCAGAGGACCATGGGTTGGTGCGCACGCGTCACGACACGTACGGCTGGTGAAAGGCAGCCACATTCTGGTGCCTCGGCTGTTCGAGCATGACCGCAGCTATATCTTCCAAAACGCCGATGGCCGCGTGTGCTTCGCTATTCCGTACGAGGGAGAATTCACCCTTATCGGTACAACCGATGAGGACTATCGCGGCGATCCCGCCGCGGTCGCCTGCACTGCGGACGAGGAGCGTTATCTGTGCGATGCGGTCGGCAGTTATCTGCGCCAGCCGGTTAAGCGTGAGACGATTGTCTGGCGGTATGCGGGTGTGCGTCCGCTGCTCGACGACGGCGCGAGCGAAGCGCAAGAAGCGACGCGCGACTACGTACTGGAGTTGAGCGATGACACAGTGCTGTCGGTGATCGGTGGCAAGATCACCACATACCGGCGGCTCGCTGAAGCTGCGATGAGCAAGCTGGCCAGTGCGTTTCCCGGCACGCCCGGACCGTGGACCACGCGCGCAGCATTGCCAGGAGGTGATTTTCCGTGGAATGCACTCGATCAGGTGATGGCAGACGTGACGCGTCGCTATCGCTTCCTGAGCGGGTCCACGGTGCGGCGCCTGGTGCGGGCATATGGCACGCTGACGAGCGAGGTGCTGGGCGATGCGCGCAGCTCCGATGACATGGGACGCTGCTTCGGCGCCGATTTGACGGAACGGGAAGTGGATTGGCTGATGCGTAACGAGTGGGCGTGCACAGCCGAAGATATACTATGGCGGCGAAGCAAGCTGGGACTACGCTTCGATGCCCGCGATGTCACGACACTGGATGAATACCTGGCCGGTCACTGAGGTCACTCATCCTCATCGAACAGGATGCGGTTGGCGGCGCCTTCCATGTCGTCGTACTGGCCCGAACGCAGCGACCAAAGAAACACCGCGAGGCCACCAGTGCCCAGGATGAGACTGAGGCCAAGCAAGTAGAGAATGACGTTCATGCGGCGCGGCCACGCAGGCGAAAGCTGTTCACCATCACAAGCAGCGACGAACTCGACATCGCGGCCGCGGCAAGCCAAGGCGTGACGAAGCCGGCGACAGCGAGCGGCACCATCAGCAGATTATAGCCGATGGAAAGCGCCAGGTTCTGCCGCATCACGCTGCGCGATCGGCGGGCTGTCTCGACGACCAAGGTGATGGGCGCCAGCTTGTTGCCCTGGAACACAACGTCGGCAACGGTCTGACTGACGTCGGCCGCGGTGGCGGGCGAGGCTGACACGCTGGCAGCAGCGAGTGAGGGACTGTCGTTCAGTCCATCACCGACCATGAGGACGCGGCGACCGGCGGAGATGAGACTTTCGATCGCGGCGACCTTCTCCACCGGCGTGCACCCGGCCTGCCATTCCGAGATTGCGAGCGACGATGCGGCCGGTCCGACAGCAGCCGCATGATCGCCTGATAGCAGCCGCACCTCCATGCCGAGGTCACGCAGGCGCTGCACTGTCGTCGCAGCGTCATTGCGCAACGTTTCCGCGAACCGGAACCGCACGGGCTCGGCACCCGGCGTGGCAAGCCAGAGCTCGGGACCGCTGATATCGTCATGGCAGGGCGCGGCCTTGACGAAGGGCGGCCCAGCGAACCGCTGGCTGCCGAGACGAAAGTCTCCGGCCTGCACACCCTGCCCCGGCACTTCAACGGCGCCCTCCATCGCAGCGACTGGACCCGACTCTGCGAGCAAGGAACGAGCGAGCGGGTGACGGCTGACGGCCGCGAGTGATGCAGCTGTGCGCAGCGCGTGCTCATCGAAGTCCAGCCCCTTGACCAGTGTGAGCACCGGTTCGGTCAGTGTGCCGGTCTTGTCAAACACGACTGTATCTACATTCGCCAACCGCTCCAGTGCGGTGGGCGATTTCAGCAGCACTCCGGCGCGGAACAGGCGGCCGGTGGCGATGACCTGCACGACCGGCACGGCAAGCGCCAAAGCGCAGGGACAGGTGATGATCAGCACGGCGCTGGCAGTGAGCAGCGCGGTACCAGCGGGTACGCCGGCAACGAAATACCACCAAAGGAAGGTCGCCAGCGCGGTGATGTGCACCGCTGGCGCATAGCGCCGTGCAACACGATCGGCCAGCACGACGAAACGCGAGCGGCGCGCCTCCGCTGCCTCGATCAGCCGCACGCATTCGGCGAGCAAGGTGACGCCATCGGTGGCGGTGGCGCGCACGGTCAGCGGTTCCCCCAGGTTGAGCGTTCCGGCAAATACCTGCGAACCGGGGCGGGCCGTCACCGGCAGGCTCTCACCCGTGACGAGGCTCGCGTCGAGCAGCGAGCTGCCGCGCTCCACAACGCCATCGACGCCGATACGTTCACCGAGGCCAACCAGCACATGATCGCCGACGGCGACTGACCGTTGAGCGCGGCGTTCAATGCGGCCATCCACTTGCAGCACTGCGACGTCTGTGGCGCGCAGCGTCAGTAACTGTTCGGCAGTGGCACGGGCCTGTCCGCGCGCGCGATGATCGAGCACGCGGCCGATCAGCAGGAAGAACACGAGGGTGCACGCGGAGTCGAAGTAGGTGTGATCGCCGCCCTGCATGGTCTGCACAAGAACTCATGCCGGTGACCAGAATGACACCGAGGCTTATCGGCACGTCCATGTTGGTGCGGCCATGGCGCAGCACGGCGGCGGCCGACGCAAAGAATGGCCTGCCCGCGTAGGTAATCGCCGGCATGGCGATCAGTGCCGATATCCAGTGCAGCAGATCAGTGGTGGCGGGGCCGGTGCCGGCCCAAACGCCGATGGACAGCAACATGACGTTGCCGGCAGCGAAGCCGGACACTGCCAGTGCGCGCAACAAGGCGCGGCCCGTCGCGTCCTGGACAGCGGCCAGCGAGGCCGCATCGAACGGCACCAGGCGGTAGCCAAGTTGCTCGACAGCGCCAACGATCGCCTCAGCCCGTTCGGCCGCACCGCTCCAGACGAGTTTCAACCGCCGGGTCGTCATATTGACGCGGCCGTGCAGCACGTCCGGCTCGCGCGCCAGCACTGACTCGATCAGCCAAACACAGGCACCGCATTGCAGTCCGTCAATCGCCAGTGTCAGTTCGTGCGTGTGATCGGCGCGTGTGGCGAGGTAGCGCGAGAGGTCGCGGTGCTCGACGAGATCAGGGCGGGGTCCGCGCACCGAAGGATCGAGGATGCGCTGTGCATAATAGCGGCCGAGACCTAGAGTTTGGATCGTTTCATAGGCTGCGGCACAACCCGGACAGCAGAAGCGGCGGTTTGGGGCGTTTGGAAGGTTGCAGTGGAGACAGTGCGAAAGCGGCGCAACCTCCTCACTCCAGCCTTTCGCTGGGGCGCCGGCGAATGACGCCAGCGTCGCGATGGTCACCGCACGATAACACGACGTGTGACCGCCAGATCGTGGCCTTGGTTGGAAGCCGACACGATGAGTTCCCATTGCCCGGACGCAGGCAGTGCGGCGTCGGCGATATAATGGCCCGAACCAAGATTGCGGAATGTCAGGGACTGGGTGTGCGGCGCGCCGAGCGGACGCTCGGCCATGGCAGTAATCGATGCGGCCGCCAGCGCCGCGCCGTTACGGTCGGCCAGTGTCACCACCGGGTGACCCGCGTCATCGGTCTGTGCGTTCACGGTCCACCCAAGCGCTGCTTCGTGCCCGGCACGATCGAGGACAGCGTCGTAATGGTTGCTCAGCGCGAAGCCTTCGTCGCCTTGGGCCGCGCCGGGGAAGCTGTGCAGCGCGGCATAGACCATGCCGGCATTCACAGCGACGACAACGCCCATGCCAGCGATGACCGCAAGCGGGAAGTAGCGCCAGCACGATTGGGAAGGTGATTCAGGTGAGTTCCAATCGATATAGCTCATTGCGGCCCCATGAACAGCGAGTGATAGACAGTCTGCTCGCCGGTTTCGGTGTTGCGTAGGATGAAGTCGATGTCCTTCGAGCTGTTCGCCTTTGCAGCAACGGTGATGCGGAATGACCCGACGCTGTCAGCCTTGACCATCAGGCCCAGGCGGCTGGCAGGTCCAAGTCCTTCATCGGTCTCGGCCAGCAGCGCGGTATCAACACCATCAGTGCGCAACTCGTACAGCACAGGCGCCGGCTTCTTGTTGATGATCTTCACTGTATAGCCGTTGCGCAGGTCGCCGTCAGGCAGGCGCACGAACAACGGTGCGCGATCGTGCAGCACTGAAAGTCCCAGCGTGGAGCGGGTGGCAAGTGCGACGGTCATCACCGCGGCGCCAAGCAGCAGCGCGGAGACATAGATTATGGTGCGAGGCCGCAGCAGATGCAGCGTGGTCTGCCCGCCCTCCGCCTTTGCCGCCTGATCGGCCAACGTGTCCCAGGTGATCAGCCAATTCGGCCGGCCGGTGCGCGCCATAACGTGATTGCAGGCATCGATGCACAAGCCGCAGTTGATGCACTCAAGCTGGATGCCGTCGCGGATGTCGATGCCGGTGGGGCATGCGGTGACGCAGGCGCCGCAATCGACGCAATCGCCGGCGGGTGCATCGCTGTGCCGTTTGCCGCGTGTGCGCGGCTCGCCACGCCAGCCCTGGTAAGTGACCGTGACGCTTTGTTCGTCGAGCATGGCCGACTGGAAGCGCGGCCACGGACACATATAGGTGCACACCTGCTCGCGCGCCCAGCCAGCAAGCAGATAGGTTGTCGCGGTGAACAGGAAGGTGAAGAAGTAGACTTCGCGCGACGCGGTGCCGGTCCAGAATTCAATCGTTACCGTCGGCGCGTCGACGTAGTACATGATCCAGGCGCCGCCGGTCCAAAATGCGATGGCGAGCCAAGCGGTGTGCTTCGCTGTCTTGCGCCAAGCGGTATCAAAACACAGCGGTTCGGCGTCGCGCTTCATGCGCTCGTTGCGATCGCCTTCGATGCGACGCTCGATCCACATGAAAAGGTCGGTCCACACAGTCTGTGGGCAGGTGTAACCACACCAGACGCGACCGATCAGGCTGGTGACCAGGAACAGCGTGACAGCGCCCATGATGAGCAGGCCGGTGAGATAATAGATGTCCTGCGGCCAGAATTCGAGATTGAAGAAATAGAACCGCTCGTTCCACAGCGAGAGCAGGACCGCCTGATCGGGCTGGTTGACGCCACGATGCCAGCGCAACCAGGGCAACAGGTAATAGATGCTCAGGCAGATGATCAACACCGCCCATTTGAAGCGCCGCACCGGGCCGTGCACGGTCTTCGGATAGACCCGCACGCGATTGGCGTAGAGGTGATCGCCGGCCGCTTCGCGTTGCAGCTGGATTTGACGATCGCTTTTGCTGATACGGGACATGGTTAGCCTGCGGGTTCAGCGTGACCAGGAATGCTTCGTCGCCGTGCTTCTCGCAATGACACGTTACTCTCCGCCACCGAGCGAATGCACGTAGATCGCCAGGCTCTTGATGGTGGCTTCGTCCAGTCGCGTGTGCCACGCGGGCATCACGCCCATGCGCGGCCCGGTGATCTGCGCGACCACGGCGTCACGATTGCCGGCATAGAGATGCACCTGCGAGGCAAGCCGCGGCGCACCCTTCTCACGGTCCCCCTGTCCCGCATCGCCGTGGCAGATGGCACAGTTATCGGCAAACAACTTCTTGCCGGCCGATACGTCCTTGCCTTGCTCCGGCTTGCCGTAGAGCGTCATTACATAGTCGGCGACCTGCTGGATCTCATCGGGCTTCAGGATGCCGTCCAGGCCGAAGCGCGGCATCTGCTGGTCGCGCGCTTTCTCATCGCCGCTACGGATGCCGTAAGTGATCGTCTGCTGGATGTCGTCGAGCGTGCCGCCCCAGATCCAGGCACCGGCAGCGAGCGCGGGATAGCCGGGCTGGCCACCGCCACCCGCGCCATGACAAGGCTGGCAGTTGTTGGCGAATGCGATGCGCCCTGCGATGTCGGCGGCCGCCATGAGCTGTTCATTCTTGCGGATCTGGTCGAACGGAAGCTTGGCGATCTGATCCATGACGCCGGCACGCTGTGCCATCACCGCCCGCACATCATCGTTGACCGCGGTGCGCTGCGAATAGCCAAGCACGCCGTGGAAGTAGCCGCTGATCCCTGGGATCGACGGATACAGCACGCACCACACGGCGGCCCAGACGACGGTGGCATACAGCACATACAACCACCATTTCGGCAGTGGCGTGTTCAGCTCCTTCAGTCCGTCCCACTCGTGGCCGGTCGTTTCGGTGCCGGTGACGGTGTCCTTCTCGATCTTGGTGGGCACTGCTGCCGCTCCTCAGCGTTCGTCTTCAAAGGGAATACGGCCGTGCGCCTCGATCTTCGACTTGCGGCCCGGCCAGTAGGTCGTGAGCACGATCAGCAGGAACACCACGAGGATCGCCAGGATCGAATTGTGCTCCACCCACATGATGAGGTTCATCATTGCTGCAACCGTTCATTCGCGGGATCGGCGAAATCCACCATGGTTCCGAGCACTTGTAGATACGCCACCAACGCGTCCATCTCGGTGACACCGCGGCCGTCGCCGGGCACCGTTACCGCTTTCGGATAGCGCTTCAGCAAAGCGGTGTTGTCGGCCATTGGATTAGCCTGTGCCGCCAGGTCGGCCGCCGCGTTGGTGATGTCCGCGTCGGTATATGGCACACCCACCGCACGCAGCGCGCGCAGGCGCGCGGTGATATCATTGATCACCAGCGGCGTTTCAGCGAGGAAGGCGTAGTGCGGCATCAGCAATTCCGGAACCACACTCTGCGCGTTCTCCAGATGCGCGTAATGCCAGTCGCTGGAGTATTTGCCGCCGACCCGCGCAAGGTCGGGGCCGATACGCTTCGACCCCCATTGGAACGGATGGTCGTACATGCTTTCGGCGGCGAGCGAGAAATGCCCGTAGCGCTCGACCTCGTCCTTCAGCGCGCGGACTTGCTGGCTGTGACACAGATAGCAACCCTCGCGGACATAAATGTCGCGGCCACGCTGCTCCAGCGGCGAATAAGGCCGCACACCCTTCACATGCTCGACCGTGGTCTCGATGGTGAACAGCGGCACCACCTCGACGATGCCACCGATGGCGATGGTGATCAGGGTCAGTACCAGCAGCAGGAAGGCGTTGCGCTCGATGAACTCGTGACGGCCGAACATGGGTTTATTCTCCCGCCACGGCGACCGCGAGCGGCGGTGCGAATGCTGGTTCGGTGGATGGGCTGCGCACCGTCAGGATAAGATTGTAAACCATGATCAGGGCGCCACTGAGGAACATCAGCCCGCCGAGCATCCGGATCACATAGTATGGATGCACCGCGACGACTGATTCGGCGAATGAGTACTGCAGGAAGCCGAACTGGTCATAGGCGCGCCACATCAGACCCTGCATGATGCCGGCGACCCACATCGAGGTGATGTAGAACACGATGCCAAGCGTCGCGATCCAGTAGTGCCACGAAGCCAGGCGCTGCGAATAAAGTCTGCTGCGCTTCCACAGTACAGGCACGAGGTAATAGATCGCGCCGAAGCTGATGAAGGCGACCCAACCGAGCGCCCCGGAATGCACATGGCCGATGGTCCAGTCGGTGTAGTGCGACAGGGCGTTGACGTCGCGAATCGACATCACCGGACCTTCGAAGGTGGACATGCCGTAGAAGCCGACAGCGGTGACGGAGAAGCGCAATCCAGCATCGGTGCGCAGCTTGTCCCAGGCACCTGACAGCGTCATCAGACCGTTGATCATGCCGCCCCAGGAGGGCATCCAAAGCATGATCGAGAAGGCCATGCCGAGCGTCTGTGTCCAGTCGGGCAGCGCGGTCCAGTGCAGGTGATGCGGACCGGCCCAGATGTACATGAAGATCAGCGACCAGAAGTGCACTACCGACAGGCGATAGGAGTAGACCGGCCGGCCTGCTGCCTTCGGGATGAAGTAGTACATCATGCCCAGGAAGCCGGCGGTTAGGAAGAAACCGACGGCGTTGTGGCCGTACCACCACTGGATCATCGCGTTCTGCACGCCGGCCGTCACCTGATAGGCCTGCGCGGAGTACATTGAAATCGGCAACGCCAGGTTGTTGCCGATATGCAGCACGGCAATCGTCAGGATGAAGGCGAGATAAAACCAGTTGGCCACGTAGATATGCGGCTCCTGGCGCTTCATCAGAGTGCCGATGAAGACGACAGCGTAGGCGACCCAGACGACAGTGAGCCACAGGTCGATGTGCCACTGTGGTTCGGCGTATTCCTGGCTCTGGCTGAATCCCATCACGTAGGACAGCGCGGCCATGACGATGAAGAACTGGTAGCCCCAGAACACGAAGTTGGCGAGCGCCTCGCCGCCGAACAGGCGTGCGCGGCAGGTGCGCTGCACGACATAGAACGAGGTGGCGAACAGCGCGCTGCCGCCGAAGGCGAAGATCGCGGCGGAGGTATGCACCGGGCGGAGACGGCCGAAATTCATGAACGACAGGCCGAGATTGAACTGCGGCCAGGCGAGTTCGGTGGCGATATAGACACCGGCCAGAAACGCCACGATCGCCCAGAACACCGAGGCGATGAGGAATTTCTTGACGATGTCTTCGTTGTAGTCCGGCGCGGCGCGCGAGAAAGGAACGGCGAGATCAGCCATGCCGCTTGACCTCCTGCCTGTCGAAGTGGCGGCGGACCAGGCCGAGATCGAACAGCACGGCGAAGCCGAACAGGGACAGGCCGAACACGTACATCTCGTTGTCCATCGCGCCGGAGGCGAGGATCAGGCCGATGATGCCGAAGGTGGTCATCAACAGGCCGACGATGAGGTCGCTAGGCTCGATATCCATGGAAGGCTCCGCGCTGAGTGGCGGCAACCTGCCCTGTCGGCCTTAACAGTTCATTGACCTGGATCAATGTGATCTGGCCGAGGTGCGCGCGTGATAGGGCGATGCTGGGGCCGATCTGTACGTCATTGCCGTTGACCGGCGGGCTGCTGCTGGGACTGTTCGTGGCCGGTGCCGTGGGCAGCACGATGCATTGCGTGCCGATGTGCAGCGGGTTCGTGCTGGGACAAGTGGCGGACCGGGTGGCTCGGCTGCCGGCCGCGCGGCTGTGCGAGTGGCAGCGGATGCAGAGCGGAGCGCTGGTGCCGTATCACCTGGGGCGGCTGACCACCTATGCGGGGCTGGGCGCGGTACTGGGGGCGGTGCCGTGGCTCGGTGCGTTGTCGCCCGTGTTGTTACTGGTGGGCGCGATGCTATTCGCGGCGCACGCGCTGCGGCGGCTGATGCCGGCGGCAGCGCGGGTATTGCCCGGGCTGGATCAGGCACCTGCGGGTTGGAACCGGGTCATCGGGCGACTGGCAGGGCGGGTCCGCGGCGACGGCTATCTGCTCGGCGTGGCGCTTGGCTTCCTGCCGTGCGGTTTCCTGTACGGCGCGCTGGCAGCGGCGGCGGCCGGGGGCAGCCCGCTGCTCGGAGCGATCGGCATGCTGGCGTTCGGCCTCGGCACGGCGCCGGCACTGATTGCCGTGGGCATTGCCGGCCAGGCTGCCGGACGGCGCTGGCAGCGTGGGGTGTCGGCGGCGGCGCCGGCGATGATGCTGCTCAATGCCGCGTTGCTCGCCATGCTGGCGCTGCGCAGCTTCGTTGCGACCTGAGTATGACGCATCACGGGGCTATGCGGCTTCGCGCGGCTGCTGTCTCCGTGCGATGAGCAATCAGGGCTGGCGTTCAGGCGGCGACGCGACCAGTCGGCGATAGGCAGCACCAAGGCCGATGAGTACCAGGCCAAGCCCAAGGAATGACAGTACGCGCCAAAGCCCGACCAGCCCGGACATGTCCACCAGAAACACCTTGGCGGTGGTAAGCCCGACAATAGCCAGCGCTGCGAGCCGCACGTGCTTGTTCCTCGCGGCGATGCCCACTGCCATCACTCCCACGCCATAGGCCAGCCAGGCACCTGACCACGCCCACAACTCGGCGTCGTCGATCGGTGCCGCATCAAGGCCGATCTGTTCAGCATGGAACAGGTGGCGCACCTCCATGGTGATCCAGGCGAAACCGGCGATCAGCGCGTAACCACCGAGCACACGACGCAATCCGGGCGGGCGGGCTGTCGCAGCGCTTCGGTGTGCCAGCACTGCCATAAGTGCAGGCAACAAGTAGGCCGGCAGCAGCCAGTCGATCAGAGCGATGCGGCCAACTGGCTCGTCGGTTGCCAGCGGACTGGCAATGATGAGCAGCATGCCGCCGACGAGCGCCAGCGCACCCTGAATGCGCCACGCCCAGTGCAATACCGGGCGGTTAAGCCGAAGTGCGATGCGCATGGTGGCGACCGCGAGCACGCTCAACGATACGACATCGAGCGTGGCCTCGCGGAAGCCGTACTCGGGTGCAGCAAGCGCGCTCGCGCCATCGAGTCCATGGCGGATCTCCAACGCGACGAACACGGTGGCGAGCGCCACGCTGCCGGCTTCCAGCACACCCACTGCCAAATCGTCGGCGTGGCGGCGAAACATCGCAGCTGCAAGGGCGAACGCCGCCGCGGGAACCGCGTACGCGGCGATCAGACCGTTCACTATCGGCACCTGGCCGAAATCGTAATCGATCACGTAGCTGTTCAGCAGCAACCGGGCCAACACGACCAGCGCCACCGCCAGAGCAACCTGGCGCAAGGCCGGCAGCGACACCTGCGCGGCCACCCATGCCAACGCAGGCAGGAACAGCGACACCGCCATGGTGAGCCAATGATCGCGCAGCAGCATGGCAAGCCCGAGTGCCAGCGCGGCAACAACTCCGGCGGCGTGCACACCGGCGCGTTCCCGCGCCTGCTCGCGCAGGGCTACCGTGACCAGGACGGAGAGACCGGCCGCGAGCAACAAAGCGAACAGGGCCCAGCCGAGTTGCGGTTGGAATTCGGCAACCCTGCCGTAGCAAACCGCCAGGGCGAGCACCGGCACCGACGCGGTGAGACTCGACCACGGCAACGGATGGACCGCGCGGCGTTCGAACCATACACCGCATGCGGCGAAGCAACCGGCGATGAATGCGGCGGTGGCCAGCAGCTCCTGTACCACCGCGGGTGTCCAACTGCCGGGTGGCACGGTGATATCGGGCCAGTCGTGGATTTCCACCGACCATCCCGCCAACAGCAGCAGGAACAGCACCGCTGCGAGAAATGGCAGCAGCCGCAGGCGATCCTCACGTGCGGCGCGCCATATGGTCAGCGGCACGAACAGCAACACGGCAATGCGTGTGTCCCAACCTTGGTAGAGTTGGGCAAGCAGTAGTCCGGTGGCGCCGAGCGCCGCGCACGGCATCCAGGCGAGACGTTTGCCAATGGGATGATCGAGTGCCGCGACGGGTAGCAACAACAGGTTCAAGGCCGCGGCCGCCGGCACGAAGAATGCTGCTGCCCAGATGTCGGGATCCGGACCGTCGATGATCGCCAGCACGACCCAGACCGCTCCGGCAATTGTCGTGCCCCAGCCCAGCCAGATCCAGGCGGTATAGCGCACCACGGCAAGCGCGCATGCGGTGACGAACAGCAGGTAGAGAAACAGGCCGGGCAGCGATGGATTGTCGGTTACCACCAGCGCCGGTGTGACGAAGGCACCTAGAATGCCGACAGCTGCCACCAGTTGGCCGTGCCGCAGCGACAGCGCGATGCCGATGAGCGAGGCGGCAGCGAGCAGGACGAATGCCACCAATGGCGGTACCAGTTCGTAAAGCACGCCGGCGCCATAGGCGGCGCCGAACAGCACCGCGACACCGGCGGCCGCCAGCGCCGGTACCGCCTGATCGGTGAGGCCGGGACGCGGGACGTCATGCCGGCGCAGCCATTCAGCCGCTGCCACCAGCGCGATGCCGAGGAGTGCGGCGAGGCTGCAGCGCGTCGCCGGGCCAAGCAGACCCTGATCCACCGCGTAGCGAACCAGGAAAACGCCGGCGAGTCACCAGCGCTGCCGAACCCAGCCAGACTCCCCAGCGCGCCGTCAGCAATGCCTCGATGTCGGGGCGAGGCGCTTTGGCCACCGGTTCGCTGACCGCCGGCTGCTCGACTGCAGGTTCTGGCTCGATGAGCGCAGGCTCCGGCACGGGCGGCGCCACAAACGGCACCGACGCGGGCAGCGGTGGCATCGGCACAGCCACTTCGGCTAATGGCGCCGCCTGCATGGAGCGGCGTAACGCGGCAATCTCACTACGCGCCGACAGCACCTTGAAGAAGGCGATGACGCCGAGCAGCCAGCCCCCGAACGCCACAATCAACAGCAGAACGCCGAAAACCACGAAGTCGTCCATGACGGCGGCTCCAACCGGGGAACTCGCTGGGTCGATGCAGCATGTTAACCAATGTGCCTGCCATGCGGCGCGATATCTGTCATTGCTCCTTAACGGCAGTTCCGGCATCCTGAGCGAAGTCCCAGCCACCCGGCGCGGGAGAGAGCGGGCATCAAAATCCGCCGCCGAAGGCGCAACCGGCCCCCGGAAACGCTCAGGCAAAAGGACCGTGGCGGGAACAGGGATCTCTGGAAAGCCGGCGGACGCCGCGAAGCGCCCGCCGCACCGACGAGGTAAGGGGTGCCGGAGGGCGCCCTGAAATCTTTCAGGTACCGCGACAGAGGGGGGTCAGCGACACCGGCACGAATCGCCGGCGCCTGACCCTTGTGGAGCGGACCAGTGATCGAGAATGCCCTGCCGGATGATCCCACACCCAAGCCGCTGAAGACGACGCCACTCGATGCATGGCATCGCGCGCGGGGCGCACGGATGGTGGAGTTCGCCGGTTACGCCATGCCGGTGCAGTACCAAGGCGTGTTGGCCGAACATCTGCATTGCCGTTCGCAGGCCGGTTTGTTCGATGTTTCGCACATGGGCCAGGCGACGCTGAGCGGGGCGACGGCCGCCGCGGCGCTCGAACGGCTGGTGCCCGGCGATATGCTGGGCCTGAAGCCGAACCGCCAGCGCTACACGCTGCTCACCAACGAGGCCGGCGGCATCAAGGACGATCTGATGGTCGCCAATCTCGGCGGCGAAAAGCTCTTCCTGGTGGTGAACGCCAGCCGCAAGGAAGACGACTTCAACCATATCGCGGCCAATCTGCTGGCTGGTGTCGCGCTAGAGCAGCACGAGGATCGCGGGCTGCTTGCGCTGCAAGGACCGGCCGCCGCCGCGGTGATGGCGCGGCTTGGTCCGGATGCGGCCCGGCTTCCGTTCATGGGCGTTGCACCTGTGACGATTGCGGGCATCACCTGCCTGGTGTCGCGCTCGGGTTATACCGGCGAGGACGGTTTCGAGATTTCCGTGCCGGCCGATCAAGCGGCGACGCTGGCCGATCGGCTGACGGCCGAACCGGAGGTGGCGCCGGCCGGACTCGGTGCGCGCGATTCATTGCGGCTCGAAGCAGGGCTATGCCTGTACGGCAATGACATCGACGAACTCACCACGCCAGTTGAGGCTGGCCTCATGTGGGTGATCGGAAAACGGCGCCGCGCCACCTGGGATTTTCCGGGCGCCGCGGCGGTGCGCGATCAGATGGAGCACGGTGCGGTGCGTCATCGCGTCGGCATCCGCCCCGATGGCCGCGCGCCGGCGCGCGCGCAGACCGATATCGTCGCCGGCGACGGCACCGCCGCTGGCATCATCACCTCAGGCGGCTTCTCGCCAACGCTGAACGCGCCGATTGCGATGGGCTACGTCCGCAAGGATCTCGCCGCCGAAGGTAGCGCGCTTCACCTGATTGTCCGCGGTAAGCCGCTGCCCGCACGGGTCGCGCCGATGCCGTTTGTCCCTCACCGCTACGCCCACTGAAACAGGAACGTCCCGATGGCGAAACCTCCCTCGGATATCCGCTACACCAAAGAACACGAATGGGTTCGGTTGGATGGCGACACTGCCACCATTGGCGTCACCGACCACGCGCAGGAGCAGCTTGGCGATGTGGTGTTCGTCGAGCTGCCGGAAGTCGGCCGCAATGTCGCCGCCGACGAGGCCTGCGCCGTGGTCGAGAGTGTGAAAGCCGCATCGGATGTGTATGCGCCGCTCACCGGCAAAATCGTCGAAACGAACCAGACGATTATCGACGACCCGTCGATCGTGAACAGCGATGCGGAAGGTGAAGGCTGGTTCTTCCGCATCGAACTCGACGACACCGACACGTTCGACGCGCTGATGGATCAGGCGGCGTATGATGAATACCTGGAGACACTCGACTGATGGACGTTCTCGCCGAGCTCGCCGCGCTGGAAGCGGCGGATAGTTTCGTTTCGCGTCACATCGCTCCGTCCGAGACCGACATCGCCGCGATGCTGCACGAGGTTGGCGCGGCGACGCTGGACGATCTGGCGGCGAAGACGGTGCCGTCTGCCATCCGTACAAATGAAGCGCTGGTCCTGCCACCGCCGATCGATGAGGCGGCGGTGATCGCCGAACTGCGCGGGCTGGCGGCGAAGAACGTGGTGAAGAAGTCGCTCATCGGCATGGGCTATCACGGCACGCACACACCACCGGTGGTGCAGCGCAACGTGCTGGAGAATCCCGGCTGGTACACCGCCTATACTCCGTATCAGGCGGAAATAGCGCAGGGCCGGCTGGAAGCTCTGCTGAACTTCCAGACGATGATCTGCGAGCTGACGGCGATGGAGATCGCCAATGCCTCGCTGCTGGACGAGGGCACAGCAGCGGCCGAGGCGATGGCGATGGCGCACGCGGTCAGCAAGACGAAATCCGATGTGCTGGCGGTGGCGTCCGATCTGCATCCGCAGACACGCGCCGTGCTGGCGACACGCGCGCATCCCATCGGCATCACACTGGTCGATTTCGAACCCGGCAATCTGGCAGCAATTGGTGCCGCGCAGCCGTTTGCCGTGATGCTGCAATATCCCGGCACGACAGGCGCGATCCGCGAACTGTCGCCGGAGATCAGCGCAGCGCATGAAGCCGACGCCTTGGTGATTGTCTGTGCCGATCCGCTGGCACTGGCGCTGCTGACCCCGCCGGGCGAGATGGGCGCCGATGTTGTGGTTGGTTCGTCGCAGCGCTTCGGTGTACCGATGGGGTTTGGCGGCCCGCATGCCGGGTACATGGCGACACGCGACGCCTATAAGCGGCATATGCCCGGCCGCCTTGTCGGCGTGTCATTGGATGCGGCGGGACAGCCGGCGATGCGGCTGGCGCTGCAGACGCGCGAACAGCACATCCGGCGCGAGAAGGCCACCTCCAACATCTGCACGTCGCAGGTGCTGCTGGCGGTGATCGCCGGTTGCTACGCTGTCTGGCACGGCCCGGAGGGACTGAAGCGCATCGCGCGGCGGGTGAATTTGCAGGCCCGGCTGATCGCCGACGCCGCGCGTCAAGGCGGGCACCGGCTGTTGCACGATGCGTTCTTCGACACGATCGAGGTCGACACGGCGAATGCGGATGCGCTGCTGCAGGCCGCGGTGATGCAGGGCTTCAACCTGCGGCGGATCAGCGGCACGCGTGTCGGCATCGCGCTCGACGAAACGGTGACGCGCGACGAACTCATCCGGCTGGCGTCGGTCCTGGGCGGGCGTATGCGCGACGCCGCACCATCCATTCCCGCCGAACTCGTACGCAATACGCCGTTTCTGCAACAGACGGTGTTCAACGAGCATCATGCCGAACACGAGATGCTGCGTTATCTGAAGCGGCTGGAATCCAAGGACATCGCGCTCAACCGCAGCATGATCCCATTGGGGTCATGCACGATGAAGCTGAACGCTTCGGCGGAGATGCTGCCGATAACCCTGCCCGGCTTCGCGGATATGCATCCGTTCGCACCGGCGGATCAGACCGCCGGCTACACCGACCTGATCACCCGGCTGACCGACTGGTTGAAGGCAATTACCGGATTTGCGGCGGTCACGCTGCAACCGAACGCTGGTTCGCAGGGTGAGTATGCCGGACTGCTGGCGATCCGCGCATATCACGCGGCGCGCGGCGAGGCTCATCGCACGATCTGCCTGATCCCTTCCAGTGCGCACGGCACCAATCCAGCCAGTGCGGCGATGGCGGGATTGCAAGTCGTTGTCGTCGGTTGCGATCGCGATGGCAACATCGATGTGGCCGATCTGCAGGCCAAGGCTGACAAGCACGCGGACAAGCTGGCCGCTCTGATGGTGACCTATCCCAGCACGCATGGCGTATTCGAGGGCGCGATCCGCGAAATCTGCGCGATCGTGCATGCGCATGGCGGCCAGGTTTACATGGACGGCGCCAATCTGAACGCGCAGGTCGGACTGACCAGCCCAGGGCTCATCGGCGCGGATGTCTGCCATCTGAACCTGCACAAGACATTCTGCATTCCGCATGGCGGCGGCGGACCAGGGATAGGTCCCATTGGCGTTGCGGCCCATCTGGCACCGCACCTGCCCAATCACCCGCTGCGCGCGGACGCAGGACCGGCAAGCGGCGTCGGCCCAGTGTCGGCAGGACCGTTCGGCAGCGCGATGATCCTGCCGATATCCTATGCGTATGTGCGCATGATGGGCGCCGCCGGATTGAAGCGCGCCACCGAGGTGGCGATTCTCTCAGCCAACTACATCGCCAACCGGCTGCGGGCGCATTATCCGGTGCTGTACACCGGCCCGGGTGGCCGCGTGGCGCACGAGTGCATCATCGACTGCCGCGGTTTCCAGGCCGAGGCCGGCGTGATGGTCGAGGATATCGCGAAACGGCTGATGGATTTCGGTTTCCACGCACCGACGATGTCATGGCCGGTCGCCGGCACATTGATGATCGAACCAACAGAAAGCGAGAGCAAGGCCGAACTCGATCGGTTCTGTGAGGCGATGATCGCGATCCGCGAGGAAATTGCCGCGATTGCCGCGGGCAAGCTGGACAAGGCCGATAATCCGCTGAAACACGCGCCGCACACGGCGCACGATGTCATGGCGAATGTATGGGCACATGGCTATTCACGCGAGCAGGCGGTGTTCCCACTGCCCTGGGTGGCGGCGGCGAAGTACTGGCCGCCGGTGAAGCGGGTGGACAATGTCTACGGCGACCGCAACCTGGTCTGTACTTGCGCGCCGCTTGAGGCCTACGCCGAGGCAGCTGACTAAGGTCGCCTCGCGCGGGGCTACGCCGGTTGCGTCAACCATTTGCTCATCACCACCCGCGGCGCTACCTCGAAGCCCAGATGCTCGTAGAAGCTGACCACCTTGGTGTTTGTCTCCCGCACCAGGAGCTGGGCTTTGACCACGCCTTTCTGACGCAGCCATTCCTCGGCTGCCTGCACCATTTGGCGCCCGATTCCGCTGCCACGTGAGTGAGGAGTAGAGGCTACGTAGTAGAGCCAGCCCCGGTGACCGTCATGCCCCACCATGACGCTGCCGATGATCTGACCGCTTTCATCTTCACCGACCAGCAGATCAGAGCACGCGCCGGCCAAGGCGAACCGGAAGTCAGCCGAAGGATCGTTGTAACTTGCCACCAGATCGCAAGCTCGCCACAGCTCAACTACACGCGGTTCGTCTTCCGGTACAGCCTGCCTGATGGTCAGCCGCATGACGGGATGCTCCGTGAGAGGTCCGAACCTTACGCGCCGATGATGCTGCCGCGAAGTTGGCGCGAAGCGTGACCTGCGGGATTTTGCCAGCCAAATTTCCCGACTTCGCCTTGCCGGCAGTCGCGGCAAACGCGCGCCAATTTCGCCCAATCGCGCCGAACCACCTCTCCTGTATCGCTGGCTGCTGCAGCGCTACTAGCGTGAAACCACGGCGAAACCATTGAGACTTCGCCAGAATGGAGAGCGAAATGATCAAGCGCATCGCGGCCACCTGTGCCGTTCTCGGCCTGGCCACCATCGGCGTCGCTGCCGCGCCCAAGCCGGCGAATGCATGGTGGAACAACTATGGCTACTGCTGCGGCGTCGTCGTGCCGCCGGTCGTGGTCGCCCCGGTGCCGGTCTATGCCCCTCCTCCCCCCGCTTACTACGCGCCGCCCGCCCGCGTCTGGATCCCCGGCCACTACCAGTACCGGCTATTGGGTTCCCGGCCATTGGTCGTGAGTCTGTGAAGCGTTTCATACGCGCTGCTCCGCTTCTGACGCAGAGTGGCGCGGTGCTTCACTCCTGAGAGAGAGGCCCAGCCAACCAAGGGGGTTGTGTCATGCGGCAGTTCCTTCTCGCAGCGGCGATGGCAATCGGACTGATTGCCCTGTGGGCCGCGATATTGCCGCTCACCGCGCAGCCTGCGCCGGCTCAGCCTATGCCCGCCTTCTCCAAGGCCTTGTTCCTCTGCCGCGGGTCGCACGGCATCGATCAATCCTGCGCTGCGGCACTGGCCAAGGCGCTGGTGTTAGATGACCACGCCACAACGCCCGTCCGGGCGAACAACCGCACCTGTCACGCCGACCCACAGGTCTTCGCCAGCTCCGATCGCCGCGACTGATCATCACCCCGCTTTGCCGAGGAGATCAGCCCATGCGTGTCCGTCCCGACGCGTTCGTGGTCGCGCTCACTTGCACTGTTGCCATCGCCACCGTGCTGCCATGCGATGGCATAAGTGCTCGGGCGTTTCACGCGCTCGGCGTCATTGCCATCGGTTCGCTGTTCTTCCTGCAAGGAGCCCGGCTGTCGCGTGACGCGGTGGTCGCCGGCATCACCAACTGGCGGCTGCACGCCGCCATTGCTTGCGCGACCTTTGCGTTGTTTCCGATCCTCGGCACGTTGCTCACCGAACTAGTACCGCACTTGCTGCCGCGCGCGCTGATCCTTGGTGTGCTGTTCCTGTGCGCGCTACCATCGACCGTGCAATCGTCGATCGCGCTGACTTCGATCGCGCGCGGCAACGTAGCCGGTGCCGTCTGTGCCGCGACGGGCTCCAGCCTTATCGGCATCGTGCTGACACCGCTGCTGTTCGGCTTCATGTCGCACATACGCGGCGGGAGCGGGATCGACGCGCACGGCATATTACTGATTGTGGCGCAGCTCTTGCTGCCGTTCGCCGTCGGTCATCTGCTGCGACCATGGCTCGGTCCGTGGGCCGCGCGCAACAAGTCGCTGCTTGCGATCACCGACCGTGGCTCCATCCTGATCGTGGTGTACACGGCATTCAGCGGCGCCGTGGTGCACGGCATCTGGCAGCAATTGCCGCCTCTCACCTTGGCAGCGCTCGGTCTGATGGTGGTGGTACTGCTCACAACGAGTTTTTTGATCATGCGGTTCGGCGTGCGCGCCATCGGCTTCAACCATGCGGACGAGGTTGCGGCGCTGTTCTGCGGCTCGCAGAAGTCGATTGTCAGCGGCATCCCGATTGCCAGCGTGCTGTTCAGCGGGCCAATACTGGGCTTCGTCGTGCTGCCGATCATGATCTATCACCCGTTGCAGCTTGTGGTGGGTGCGTGGCTGGCGCGGCGCTACGCGAGCCGGCCCGTCACGGCGGCGGAGGCACATCAGGTGGTGCCGGTTACCGCGTAGCGATCATTGCCACAGGACATAGGCGACGAAGATCAGGCAAGCTGCCAGATAGATCACCAGCAACCCGAGCCGCAGCCTGCCGGCGTGCTGGCGCAGTCCCGGCACCAGAGCGATACCGATGAACAGCGCCATCGCGACGCCGGTGATGATCCGGGCGGCCTGCATCTGTTCCGTGGTAATCGAGGCAATCGACGCCACCTCTCACCCTCCGTCGCATCCGCCGCTATTGTCGGGCATCGAGGTATTCAGGGTCCAGCCGGACTGAACGAGGAACACGATGCGACGTCTGCTGACTGCACTCCTTTTCTTGGCCGCTATGCCGGCCTTCGCCGCAGATCTCTCGCTGAAGCGAGTGATGCTGTCGTCCGCCGGTGTCGGCTACTTCGAATACGAAGCAGAGGTCGACGGCCCAGCCACCCTGGGTCTGGATGTTCCGCTCGATCAGGTTGACGACGTGCTGATGTCGCTGGTGGTGTTCGACGATGCTGGTGGCGTGGGCACGGTTGAATTGCCTGGCCGCGACAACGCGCGCGCGAGTTTCGGCAACCTGCCATTTGGACCGGCGGCGCTCAGTTCACCGGTCGATTATCTGAATGCGCTGCAAGGCGTGGAGATCGCCGTGCAAGGCCCACGGCCAATGACCGGCCGCATCGTGCACGCGGAGCGTTTCACCGAGTTCGGTTCGAGGCACGCCTCCCGTCGTGGTGCAACGCACCCGTGTCGCGCTGATGGGTGCCAATGGCTTGCAGCAGTTCGTGCTGGAAGACGCCGAGAGCATTCAGGTGACCGATCCGGCGCTGCGCGCGCGCATCGGCGATGCCTTGGAATCGATGCGGCGCGAGGCCAGCCTGAGCCTGCGCCATATCACGTTTCACAGCACCGGCAGCGGGCACCGCACTGTGCGCGTCGGTTATGTCGCGGTGGCGCCACTGTGGAAGGCTTCGTACCGGCTGGTGCTGCCGCCGAAGGATGGCGATCACGCGCGGCTGCAAGGCTGGGCCGTGTTGGAGAACCAGTCTGGAGCGGATTGGAACGGCGTCGCGCTGACGCTGCAATACGGCAACCCGGTGACGTTCCGGCAGGCGATCTATCAGAGCTACTATGTGCAGCGGCCAGAAGTGCCGGTCGAGATTCTCGGCCGCATCCTGCCGAGTGTGGACACGCGCGAACGGCCGGCGGCGCTGGCAGCAAAATCGGCGCCAGCAGGATTTGCGGCGATGGCCGCGCCGCCACCGCCTCCTGCCCCTGCGGCGGCGCCACGCCAGCAGGGCATGGCGCCGCCGAGCGAGCCGGCGCAGTCGGCGGAGGGCGCTGAGGAGACGATATTCCAACTACCGACTCCGGTAGTGCTCGCGGCAGGGCATACCGCGAACGTGCCGATCCTCGACAAGACAGTACCGGCCGAACGCGTGGACCTTGCTACCGGCAATGACCCACATCCTCTGTCGTCGATCAGAGTCACCAACGACACCGGCACGTCGCTGCCTGCGGGTGTGCTGACGCTGTATGACGCCTCTGGTGCCGCGATGTTTGCCGGCGATGCACGGCTGGGCGGGTTGCCCATGGGCGAAAGCCGCCTGCTGTCCTTCGCGCAGGATCTGCGCACCACCGTCGAGCGCGACAGTACCGAGCAGACCACACTGGCATCGCTGACCGCGGCACAGGGCGTGCTGCATGTCACGATGCGAGAGCGCGAAGTGCAGCGCATCACGCTCACCGCGCCGGCCAACGAGTCGCGGCGTGTGCTGGTGGAAATACCGAAAGAGGGCGACCGCTCGCTGACACTGGAAGGCGGCGCGGTGCCCGGCATGCAGGAGACCGCGACAGCCTGGCGGGTGCCGGTGAGCCTCAAGCCGGGCGAAGTACACAAATTGATCGCGTATCTGGACCGCATGGAACAACAGCAGACGACGCTGATGGACAATGATGCTGCCGTCGTCGTCGATCTGCTCAACGAGCAAACGCTGACGTCCGCGGCACGGACGGCCTTGCAGCGCATCGCATCGCTGCGTCAGGACGAAGCGGCGAAACGAACGGCGGTGGACCAGGTCAAGGCGCAGCAGACCGCGATCCTGCAGGACGAGGACCGGATCCGCCGTAACCTGGCTGCTGTGGCGCCGAACGACGCGCTGCACGCCAGGTTGACGCGGGCCCTGGATGCGGACGAGACGAAGCTGGAGCAGTTGGGCGTCTCGCTCGAACAAGTCACGGCGGCGGCCGACAAGGCACATCAGGCACTGGCAGATGCAGTGGCGGCGCTGAGGCTATAGCGCACGTCATGCCTTAACCGCCCGGCAAGGGTTTCGCGGCATCATCGCAGGTCATGGTGTCCACACTATCGCAGTCCGATGTGGCGCGGCTGCTGGCGGAGCCCTCGCCTGCGATCCGGGCAGAGGTGGCGGATAAACTCGCGCGCGAGATCGACAGTGCACTGCTGACCGAGACCGAGCTCAGTCTTGCCCAGGATGTCGTCCGCATCATGGCCAAGGATATCGAGCTGGCGGTGCGGCGGTCGCTTTCGCACAGCCTGCGGCACGCCAAACATCTGCCGCATGATGTAGCCGTCCGATTGGCCAACGACGGGAGGCGGTTGCGCTGCCGATACTGGCCGACTTGCCGGTTCTGACCGATGCGGATCTGGTGGACATTGTCCGTCGGGGTTCCGATCACAAGCAGGAGGCGATCGCCGGCCGTGGGACTGTGTCGGAGGAAGTAGCCGACGTGCTGGTGACCACGGGAGGCGAAAGCGCGGTCGCCAAATTGATGGGAAACACCAAGGCACGCATCCCGGAAGCGAGTTCTGGCACCGCAATCGACCGCTTTGGCACGAGCGATCGAGTGAAAACCGGCATGGTGCATCGCTCGCAGTTGCCGCCGACCGTTGCCGAACGGCTGGTCACCATGGTTTCGGACAAACTGCAGGCGCATCTGGTCAGCCACCACGAGCTGCCACTGTCGCTGGCCACCGATCTGGTCCTGGAGAGCCGCGAACACGCCGTGCTGCACTTCAGCCTGGGTTCGAGCGAGCAGGAGCTGGAGCGGCTGGTGCGGCAGATGCACCGCAATCAACGCCTGACCCCGCTGCTTGTGCTGCGCGCCCTGTGCCTGGGTGATCTGGCATTCTTCGAAGTCGCCATGGCGGTCATGGCCGGCATTCCGGCGATCAATGCGCGCATCCTGATCCACGACCAAGGCTCCAAAGGGCTGGTTTCGCTTTACGCGAAGGCTGGGATGCCGGCGCGGCTCTTGCCGGCGGTTCGCGTCGCAGTCGATGTGGTGCGCGGTACTGAATTCGATGGCGGCGAACGGGACCGGCAACGTTACCGCTCGCGCGTGATCACTCGTATCCTGACGCAATTCGAGGACCTGCCGCAGGATGACCTGGATTATCTGCTGGACAAGCTGGGTGACGTGCTTAGCGTGTCGCCCGCGCCGCTTATGGAATGATCCATGAAATCCGCCGACTTCGTGTCATTCGGCCGCCCGCATCTTGCAGCGATCAAACATTTTCCGGTGGTGGAGTTTGCCGATTATGAGCGGCGCCTCGCCACCATGCAGGAGACGCTGCAGCTTGTGCAGCAGGCTTACCTTGGCACCACGAACCGTGCCGTCATTGTGCTGGAAGGCTGGGACACCGCCGGTAAGGGGGGCGTGGTTCGGCGGCTTGGCTGGGCACTCGATCCGCGCAGTTTCAAAGTACACGCGACGGCTGCACCGAGCGGCCGCGAGAAGGCATCGCACTACCTGCAACGGTTCTGGGAACGCCTGCCGCAGCACGGCCAGATCACGGCATTCGACCGTTCTTGGTATGGCCGCGTGCTGGTGGAACGCGTGGAAGGCTATGCCCGCCCAGCCGAGTGGCAGAGGGCGTATGACGAGATCAATCGCTTTGAGCAAATGCTGATCGACGATGGCGTACGGTTGGTAAAGCTCTTCCTGCACATCACGCCTGAAGAACAGATGCGCCGCTTCCGCGCCCGGCTGACCGACCCGGTGAAGCGGTGGAAGCTGTCGTACGAGGATTTCCGTAATCGCGGCCACTGGGACGACTACCAGAAAGCGATCGAGGATATGGTCGACAAGACCTCGACCCGCCCTGCGCCGTGGCACGTGATTCCGGCGAACAACAAGCCGTACGGCCGGCTGGCGGCGTTCCGTATCGTCGTTGATCGGCTATCGAAAGGGGTGCCGCTAGACCCTCGCCCACTCGATCCCGCCGTCGCGGCAGCGGCCGAGCAACTGCTGGGGATCAGGCTGCCGGCCAATAATCACACTCACGCATAGCCATAATTTCTGCTGGCTGCGCCTGTACGGCCTGTTAAGCTTGAGCGCCGAAAATGCCCGGACCGCCGTGCGTCTTCGGGGCATGTCATGCATATTCTGAGTCATCTGCAGCTTCGGACAAAGCTCGCTTTCCTGATGGGGCTGTGCGCAGTTGCGCTGATCGTGTCAATCGCTGTCGCATCGCACCTGATGTACCAGCGTATGATCGATGACAGGCTGGACAAGCTGCGTGCGGTCGGTCAGTCGGCGCTGGGAGTCGCAGAATCACTCGACAAGCAGATCGCCCTAGGCATGACGCGCGAGCAGGCGATTGAGCAGCTGCGCAAAGCAGTACATGCCATCCACTTCGATGCGGGCGCCGGCTACGTCGTCGCGCAGAGCGTGGACCCCGATCTGGTGATTGCTCATGGCGGCAATCCGGACCTTGAAGGCAAGCCCTCACCAGCGAAGGATGTCTCCGGCCGATCGCTGACCGACCTGATACGTGAAGCGCTGGGCAGCGGCAACGCGGCTGTCGTTGCCTATCGTTTCCCGCGGCCTGGCGAGACACAACCGCTGCCAAAGGTTTCCTACATTGCACGCTTTGCGCCGTGGAACATCGTGTTCGTTGTTGGTGCATTCACCGATGATCTGGATGGTTCGTTCCGTGCGACAATTGGGGACCTGGCCGCCGCGGGTGGAGTGATCCTGGTTGCAACCCTGCTGGCGGCCTGGCTGGTAAACCGCGACATCAGCGGATCGCTTGGGCGATTGCGGTCGGCCATGAAGCTCCTGGCGGACGGAAAACTGAACACCGATATCCCTGGTACGGCGCGCCGCGACGAAGTCGGCGGCATGGCGAAGACCGTCCTGGTGTTCAAGGAATACATGAATCGCGTGGACCAGCTTGCAACTGAGCAGGCGCAGGATCGCGAGCAGACGGAAGCGTCGAAACAGTCCGCACTGCTGGCAATGGCAGAAACCATCGAAATGGAAGCCAAACAGGCGCTGTCAAAAATCGGCACGCGCACCGCGGCAATGACCGAAGCCGCGAACAGGATGAGCGAGTCCGCCACGCGCACCGGAGCGTCAGCGCAGAGTGCCGCTGGTTCGGCAGCGCATGCGCTGGCCAATGCACAGACTGTCGCGAGTGCAGCGGAGCAGCTGTCCGCATCAATCCGCGAAATCGGTGCACAGGTGGGCCAATCGAGCACGGTCGTGGGACGTGCTGTAGAGGCCGGCAGGGTGACGCGCGAGACGATTGCCGCATTGAACGAGCAGGTCGGACGTATCGGCACGGTGGCCGACATGATCGGCGAGATTGCCGCGCGGACCAATCTGCTGGCTCTCAATGCAACGATCGAGGCGGCGCGTGCGGGGGATGCCGGCAAGGGATTTGCGGTGGTGGCGAGCGAAGTGAAGCAGCTTGCGACACAGACGGCACGCTCGACCGAGGAGATCAGCCGGCATATTGCGGATGTGCGCAGCGCGACCGGTGCATCGGTTACTGCCGTGGGCCAGATCGAAGCCACGATAAGTGAGATCAATGCGATCGCGGGCTCGATCGCCGCAGCAGTCGAGCAGCAGGGCGCGGCAACGGCTGAAATCGCCCGCAATGTGAGCGAAACGGCATCAGCGGCGAACGAGATGACAAGCCGGACGACGGAAGTCTCAGCCGAAGCGGCTCAGACTGGCCGAAAGGCTGGGGAGGTGCTGGAAAACACCGCCGCGATGGACGCGGCGATGCAGGATCTGCACAAGTCGGTAATTCACCTTGTGCGCACATCCACAAGCGAGGTCGATCGGCGGCGATTCCGCCGGCGCGCCTGTCTGGCGGAAGTAACGTTGACCAGCGACGGCCGCTCGGAAACCGCCGCGCTCCACGATATCTCCGAGCGCGGCTGCCGCGCCGTCACCACATTGCGCAGCGAGACAGGCCACCGCATTGACGTGGCGCTAACCCGGTTCGGCCTCCGCGCAGAAGGCCGCGTGATCGAGCAATGCGCCGACGGACTGCATATCGCATTTGTCGGTGACGGCCTGCCGAGCGCGGAGGTCGACAGGATCAGCCTGTCAACCGTTGCGGAATTGATGCGGCTGGCCAAGTCCGACCACGAGGCGTTCGTGAAGCGGGTGGCCGACACAGTGACCGCCGGAGACAAGCTGCCACCAAACAGTCTGCCTACGGCGCATCACTGCCGGTTCGGCCGTTGGTATGACAACGTCAGCGACCGCGAAGCGAGGGAGCTTGCACCGTTCAAGGCGATCAAGGCGCCGCACGAAGCCGTGCATGATTTGGGCAGACGGGCGCTGGGTGCGGTCACCACCGGCGAGATGGCCGAGGCCCGGCAGTGTGTCGAGGAGATGCGGGCCCAGGCACAACAGGTGCTGCAATGCCTGGATGACTTCGCGCGAGACTACCCCAGGTACCATCCACACGAGACGGGCAGCCTGAGCTACGCAGGCGCGGCGGCGCGCTGCCGCACGATGTCATCCTCCCACGGGCCGGGAAATAGACCTAGGTTCACCACCTCGGGTGCGAACACACTGTCCTGCCGCGGCCACTTCTCGCGCGGCAGCTCATAGGAGACTTCCAGCCCGTTGCCGTCCGGATCACGGAAGTAAATCCCGAGCGACAGGCCGTGGTCGGAGATGTGGTCAATCTTCACCCCCTTTTCCTTCAGCCGCTGGTAAGCATCCTTCAGATCGTCCAGCGTCTCCATCATGAACGCCGCATGATTGAGACCGACCTGCCGCTTCAATTGCAGCGGCGCGTCATCGCCCAGTTCCATCAGCGCGACCTCGTGCGACTTCTCCTTGTCGGCCGACATGAAGGCCGCGCGGCCAGGGCGGAAATGATAGGTGTGCAGCCCGAGTACGTCCTCGTACCACTGGCGTGAACGCTCCGCATTGCGCACATACAGGTTGACGTGCCCGAGATGCTTCGGCCGATAGGTCATGGCGTAGCCTCCTTCAGGAAATGCAATACGCGTTCCATAGCCTCGTTGCGCGGATAGATTGCGGCCAGCGCCCGCGCGCGCGTCAACGGGTCGGAGGCGAAGAAGCGCTCGTACAGCACCTGGCGGCTCCCGAACGAACTGCCGGCAACATCCCAGGCGAGGCGGAACAACTTGACCCGATCGCGCGCGCCGGAGGTATCGGTCGCGAGGTACTGCTCGATGTGACCAGCGAGCGGCCCTTTGAAATCGGCCTCGCTGGGCGTCAGCATGAAGCTCGATGACCCGAGCAATTGCAGGATCTCGATCATCCGCGGATAGGCGGTCATGAACAGGTTGCGCGTGCTCTCGATGGTCACCGGATCCGGACACATCACGCCCCATTCATCGAGCTTCGCATCCGCTTCCGCGGCGCGCATCAGGGCGCGCGTCATGATCGTCGTCAGCATCAATTCGCCGATGCGTTCCTCGGTGTGAGGCAGATGCTTGTTGCCGAGCGTCTCGGTCATCAGCAGCGCCAGCCCAAGCACGAGTTCGCACTTGGCGAGGTTCTTCGCCGCACCCTGGTGCGACGAATGCGCCGAATAGTGCGTACCGTTCGAGGCGCCGTTAAGCAGGGCGACATCGCCGTACAGGAACACCCGGTCCCACGGCACTTCGACATTGTCGAAGAACACGACGCAGTCCATCTCCTCAAAACGCGAGCTGAGCGGTTGGTCGAAATGCGAACGGCCGAGATCGAAGCTGTCACGGCACAGGAAACGTAGCCCCGGTGTGCCACACGGTATGGCGAAGGCGAGCGCGAACGGGCTGTGTTCCTCGGTGTGCTGGCCAAGACGTGGTGAGTAAACGGCAATCTCGTCGGAAATCGGTCCGAGTGTCGCGAGGACGCGCGCTCCATTTACCACCAGCCCCCGGCTGGTCTCCTTCACCGCCTGCAGCGCGGTGCCTTCCTGCAGATTGTAGGTCGCGGTGACATTGCGGCTGCGCTGCAGGTTGATCAGCGAATGCGTCAATACGACGTCGTTCTCACGGATGAACTCGTAATAGCGTCGAACGTTGGTGGCGTACTCCGGCTTGCCGAGCTTGCCACCGGCAAAATAACCTGACGCGGCACCCCAGGCGGCAATGGTGACATTCATGAAGTCGGGCGAGCGCCCCATCATGCCGCAGGTGGAACGCGCCCAGTTCAGCATCATCACCCGGCGCGCTTCCAGTTCCTCGTGGCTGCGCGGGTTGATGAACGACAAGCCGACACGATCGCCTGTCGTCGGCGAGACATAGGTCATTTCGTCGCGCAGCGCGGCATCGGACTGCATGTCGTAGAGCGCGGCGATCGCGCGCGCGCCACCGGCGAGACCGGGGTGCGTGGTAACGTCCTTGACACGCTCGCCGCCGATCCAGACCTCGCGCTGCTGCTCACGCAGGCCGTTCAGGTATTGGCGTCCCGTGCGTGCCGGCATGGCGCTTCTCCCTTCCTCTGCCGGTACCCTACATCGTTCGCCTCCCCTTGCGGGAGGGGGTCAGCCGGAGTGGGCAAATCCCGCAAACGAGTGGGGAATGCGCCGGACATCCGCCAGCACCTCGCGCCGCAGGCCCACGGGCGCATCCTCTGGGAAATCGAGGTCGATCGAATCCGCTGCGCCGCCATAGCGCTGCTCGACCGCCGCGGCGATCTCGCGATACGTGCCGCAGGCGGCAAATATCCGCACCACGTCATCCGTCACCAGCGCGCCCATCTCGTCCCACCGCCCCTCCACCGACATCCGATGCAGCCTCTGTCCCAGCTCCTGCAGCCCGTGAAGCACCAGGATTGGCATATACGTCCGTGTAGACCCATAAAACCCGATCCGGCGCCGGACCGCTTCCATGCCGGCGGCAACTGTTGCCTCATCCGGACCAGTGACAACGAAGCCGCCCCCGTGCACGTCGAAATTCTCGCGGCGACGGCCACCGCGCTGCCGCCCAACCTCAATCTGCGGCAGGCACACCTCTTCCAGATAGCGGCGCGAGCACAGTGGATGCAGTCGCACGCCGTCAGCCACCTGTCCGGCAACACGAAGCATCGCCTCGCCGACCGCCGCGAGCGTCACCGGCACCATCGGCAATCCCGTTGGTTCGGGTGAAAAATCCGGCGTCATCAACGTGAGCGTGTAATGCTCGCTGTGGAAATCGAGCTTGCCGCGCGTTTCCCAGCAACGCCAGATCGCGCGCAGCGCCTGAACGTAGTCGCGCAGACGCGGCGCCGGCGCGGACCAGGTGATGCCGAAGCGCCGCTCGTTGTGGCCCTTCACCTGACTGCCGAGGCCAAGTACGAAGCGGCCGCGCGAGTTGGCCTGCAGGTCCCAGGCCTGCGAAGCGAGTACCGTCGGGCTGCGCGGGAATGCGACGGCGACCGATGGCGTCAGCTCAACACGCTCGGTCGCCAGCGCCGCGATCGCCAGCGCCGCGAACACGTCATGACCAAGTTCGACTGTCATCGCGGCATCGTATCCGGCAGCTTCGGCCTGACGCGCCGCGTGTGAGGTGACCCGCCAGTCGTGCATCGCCAGCCGTGTGAATACGCGCACACCCCCCTCCATCGGTTCCGTTGCAAACCAGCCCCGCAGCAGCAGGAAGCCGGAATATCGCACGATGGATCACCCGGTTCCATCACCGGTCCGAGGCGTCGGCGAGGCCTGCGGCGCACTGGAATTGACAGATTGGGAGGTAGCGAGATGTCGGGTTTTCGTGGTTTTTCATTCCTGTTCGGCAAAGGTAACATGCAGTTCTTCAGTCTGCTGAAGCCGCTGGCGCAGGGGTATTTCAGCAACGGGCTTTCCAAGGCGCTGACGGCAGGCACCGTTGCATCGACCGGGCTTGGCCTGTTCAATACCGCGGAGGGCTACCGCAAGGGAGAAATCTCCGGCAAGGAAGCGGTCTCCAGCACAGCCGCCCTGTTCTTCGGTTGTGTCGGCACCGGCAGTGGTCCAGTGCTCTCGATTACTTACAGCTCAGTCTCGTCGTATCTCACGCTGTTCAGCATGATCGAGCGGCGAGACAACTTCCGCGCCAAGAATCCGGGCCAGCCCTCGGTGCCCGACGATCTCATCAAGGGATCGGACTACCACTCGCTTGTGGCTCCTCCCATGGTCACGCTGTGCAATGAGATCAGCAAAGTGGCGGGAAGCAACGCGGGGACTTACGTGCGGGCACTGTCGACGGCCTTCACACTGGTCAGCGCGGACAAGGCGCAAGTGCGCTCGCTGCTTAATTCGTGGGGTGCCAACGTCGCGGTCTGTCAGGAGACCGATCCAGATACCGTCAACAGCAAGCTTGCCGCGTGGGGCGATCAGATATCCGGCGCACCGATCGAAAGCTCAACCATCGAGTGTGGCAACATCAACTGAGGGTCTGGCTGGCCGACACCGGGGGGGTAGCGGCCAGCCGATTGGTCAAGCGTCAGTCGCGCTGTTTCCAAGTTAGGCGGGAGAGAGATCAGCCCAACCGGCTCGGCCAGCCGATGCGGACCAGCGTTTCATCCGGGTCGGACACTGCGAACTCGTACATGCCCCATGCTTTATCCTCCGGTCCGTGGCCTTGCGGCAGTACAGAACGCAGCGTGACGGCAAGTTCGTCCACCTCCTCGGTGTACAGATACAGCCCGAACGGATTGCTCCCCGGCAACAGCCACCCCTCTACCGCTTTCGTCAGGTGAAGATACCCGCCCTTGCCGTTCGACAGGATCCGATAACCGTCCAGTTCGTTTGGTTGCGAACTGCCGCTTTGCACGCGCGTGAATCCCAGCAGGTTGTAGAAGCGCTCCGACACGTCGAGATTGTTGCAGGGCAGGATCGCCGTCAGCGCACCGGATGACTGCATGTCTTTCTCCTTCGATCAGATCGCCGGGCCTTGATCTGATTGTCGCACGACCATTCCCACTCTAAACGCTTTCCGAGAACGAATCGGCGATCAACCAACTTCGGGAGCGAAGCGTATGCACATCACCGCCTGGGCAAAGCCGACTTTGTCAGTCATGTCCGCGCTGCTTCTGACGTGGCCGACCCTGGTCCCACGCTGTGAAGCAGCGACGCCGTGGGGCTTGATCGCCGGCCGGGTCATCGGACGCGTGCATCAGTTAAGCCAGCCTCCCAAGGGCGAGGAGCCGGGCTTCGACGTTGCGACAGTCATCCTGAACGCGGATGCGACGAAGGTGTTCGCAACCGCGGTCAGCATCCTGCGCAAGAATCAATCTCTCAGCATCCTCGCGGAGGATCCCAAAGTCCGCACGGTCCAATTTAGCAATGGCACCCGCTCGGCCGGCATCACCGTCACGCAACTTGGAACCCGGCTGTCGCAAATCCTGGTCGCATCCGCGAGCAAACCAGGGCAGGATTCGGCAACACTGCGGATAGTCGAGGGCATCCTGCACGTGTGCCAGGAAATGCACGTGACCTGCAGCACTGGTTAAAGCGGCCGTGCCGGTGACGCGCACCGGCACGCCTCGGCATCAGTTCAGCCGCAGATTGGTGATGTGGCGTGGATCGGGTTTCAGCTCGCCCCTCTCCACGCGCTTGACGATATCGGTCAGCACCTCGTTCGCCGGCGTGGCGATGCCGATCTCGCCACCCTTCTTCGCCACCAGTCCGTTCAGGAACTCAATCTCGGTTCGGCGGCCCTTCACCATGTCCTGGCCCATCGACGGCCGGTGCTCGCCACCGCCTTTGCTTACCTCGGCCAGACGATGATCGTCGAATTGCTTGGTCGCGCCGGCGTCGCCTTCGCCGGCCTTGGCGATAATCTCCGGATCCAGGTGATGGATCTCCTCAAGCTCGTAGCCAAGCGCCTGGCCGACACGGATAGCCTCGCTGCCAAGCCGCGCGGAAAAACTGCGTATCGAGTTGTTCTGGATCATCTCCTTGCCCAGCATGCCGGTACAGGCTGACAGGCCATTGCCCATCACATTCGTCACCAGCTTCGACCAGCGTTCGCCCCACAGATTGCCGGTCACCATCGCGCTGTCCGCGTAACCCACCAGCCGTGCGATCTCCTTCACCCGGTCGGTAACACGGCCATGCACCTCGCCGGTACGGAACACGGTGTGCTTCGTGCCGCTCTTGCCAGCGGCGCGGCGCACATGGCCAGGCTCGCACAGATCGACGGTGATGGAACTTGCGATGCAGCCAAGTGTCTTTCCCCAACCGGCCACGCGGGCAATCGTTTCCTCGTTCATGCAGTTCTGCAACGAGACGATGAAGCCGCCAGATGCGAGATATTGGCTGATCAATGTCGTCGCCCATTCCGTGTCGTACGACTTCATGCACACAAAGGCGATGTCTATCGGCTTTTCCTTCGCCAGTTGTTGCGCGTCGGTCACGTGCATCGCGCGCACCTTCACGGTGAATTCAGGGACATCGCGGATATGGCTGATCTTGAGGCCGTCGCGCTGCATCTTCTCGACATGGCCGGGCCATGGATCGATGAAGGTCACGTCCTCACCCGCCTGTGCCATATGCGCGCCAGCGTAACCGCCGACGGCACCCACACCCATGATTGCGATCTTGTTGCCCACCACTTCCTCCCTCATTCAGCCACGTCAATGATTTCCCGCGAGCGAGTCACGCGCGTACCCCAGCGCCGATCGAATTCCGCGATCAGGCCACGGATCACCGGCGACGATGAGACGGTCTCGGCCGCGGCGGCATCCGCGAATTGGTAGAATGCATAGTGCACGGACGGATCGGTGCGGCTCCAGGCGCGCCAGCCACGCTGTGCGGCGAAGGCCTTGATCGCATCCGGCAGATGTTCCGTGCGATACCAAGTATCGAAGTCACGCCGATCGGCTTCAGCGACGACGGCGCGCACAATCAGATGGGCCGGCATTATTCCTCCCCACGCAGGCCTGCACGCGCAAGCCGCGGCAACACTTCCTGCACGAAGTAGGGAATTTCCTTCAGGTAATCGAGGAACGCAACCGAGGTGCCAGCCAGCCCCAACTCTTTCATCTGCAGCATGTCGGCAACGATATCGTCTGGCGTGCCGACCAGTGGAAATGCGCCGGGATATGCGCCGTCGTAGCGCTTGCCCGACGCACGCATGAAGCGGTTGACCAATGGCCGGCGGATTTCGTTGCCGGCCGCATCTCTCACCACCGCGCCGCGCTGGCGCCGGTAGTATGCCTGCCCGTCGGTGTCAGCCAATTCCTCGGCGAAATAGTGGTAGAAGTCTTCGGCCTCGTGACGTGTCGGCCGGCACACGACGTGCGACATCGTGTAGAGATCGACCTGACGATTGTGGCGGGCGACATAACTGTGGATATCGGCGAGCAGAGCCGGCGCCTGATCCAGTTCACTCATCGTGGTGAACAGCACGTCGGCGGTCTGCGCGGCGAAGTCGCGACCCTTGGGCGAGAACCCGGCGGACATCACCGCTGGCCATGGACGCTGCACCGACACCGGATCGGTCCGCAGCCGCTTCAGATGAAAGAATTCGCCGTCCCAATCGAATTCTGCTTTCCCTTGCAGCAATCGCGACCAGATGCGGAACCATTCCAGTCCGTGCTCATAACGGCGATCCTGGTCGATGGTGACGCCATGCAGATCGAATTCTTCCTGGTTCCAACCGCAGACGATGTTGAGACCGGCACGGCCGTGCGTCACGTGATCGATCGTCGCGATTGCCTTGGCGCCGAATGCCGGTGTCACCAGCGGCACGTGTATGGTGGAAAAGATCGCAATGCGCTTGGTCACCGCGCCGAGTGCCGCGCCATGTGTGAGCGTTTCGAACGAGTGACCGTAGATATTGGCCTTGCCCTGGTAACCACGCCATTTCGCCACGGGGAGAATGAACTCAAGGCCTGCCATATCGGCAATCCGTGTCATGGCGACGATATCGTCCCAGTCGGCACGCCAGCGTTTCGGCGCGAGCGACATGGTCAGGCCGCCATCGCAGTTGGCACTGAAGACACCCAGTTTGAAACGATTCGGACCGAACAGCGGATTGCTGGCGCGCGACGGATGCATGGTTATTCGTGCATTTCCTTCAGCTCGACCACGTCGAAGTTGGCGTCGCGATAGTTCTTCGCCATGGCCTCCCAGGCGGCCGCCTCGGACGCGCAAGGGCAGCCGTGGCTCGACAGCCACCGCATCGCTGACAGCGCTGCCTCCACTTGTGAAAAAATATCCATATACGGCTTTGAATTGGCGGTCGTGAGTATCAGTGGCGGAACCTGGCGACGCAGCAGCGCGCGCGCCTTGTCGCAGAACGCCTGAGTTGGATCTAGTTCCATCGAACCGAGGTAACGCAGAGGGAAATCGCCACGCTCGAGCATGAGCTCTGCATCGGCCTGCCGTCGGTCGAGCTTGCCGATGCCGAGCAGCACAGTATCCACATGCGTATAGTCACGCGTGTCGAGGAACGGCGTCCGTTCCCAAAGCGGCGCATCGGGTGCCAGCCGAGCGAAGTCATCAGCCCACTTGGCATCGAGCGCGGCCAGATGTGCATCATAGCGATCGCGCATCTGCTGCATTGGCCACAGCGCGAGGCAGAGCGCCAGAGTCGCACCCCATGCAACGCCGACGGCAAGTCTTGTTGGGATAACGCGCAAACTCGGCAGCAGCGTCCAGAAGCTGAAGGCAATGACGAGCGGTGGCACCAGCACAGGCACGACGATGGGCCAGAGGAATGGCGGCACATCATTGTTGCTCAGCAAATCAAGCGCAAGGAGAGCAGCGCCACCCGATGCCGGCAACAGAACGACTGCCGCAATCACACCTGGCCACGGCATCACACCGGCGATGCCGGTCACCAGCAGCAGGATGCCCAGCAAGACCCACAGCACAACGATCTCGATTCCGGCGAACGCTTCCGCCATGCCGTTGCCGGCGGCGTCGCTATGCCCAAGATCGCTGAGTGTCGCGATCATCGCCGCCCACATCAAAAGGCCGAGCAGGCTGATCACAACAGCAGCGGCAACAGCGCCCTTGGAGGGTGTCGGCATCAGAACACTATAGCACCTGGATCAGTTGCGCCTTCAAATACGCGGTCTCCGGCAGGTGCGGATGCACCGGATGATCCGGCCCCGCACCGGCGGTGAACACGATCCGCGCGTCGCGCCGCGCACGACGCAGGCCGAAAGCGATCTGCGCACTCCACGCGTCCAGCGGCGCATGATGGCTGCACGATGCGACGAACAGAAAGCCGCCAGGTGCCACCAGAGGTGCCGCGAGCCGAGCCATGCGTCCATACGCCCGAAGCCCCGCCTCCGCATCCTTGCGCGATCGGGCGAAGGCGGGCGGATCGCATACCACGATATCGAATTGCTCGCCTGCCAGCGCAGTCATGGTGTCGAATGCATCGCCACGCCGTGACTGCACCACTACACTGTTCAGCGCAGCCGCGTGTTCCGCCTGCACAAGCGCCAGTGCGCTGCTGTCGACCAGCATAACCTCGCGCGCTCCGGCCGCCGCGCAACGCACACCGAATGCGCCGACGTGACAGAACACGTCGAGCACGCGGCCGCCCTGCGCCAGCGCGGCGACACGGTCCCGATTGGGACGCTGGTCAAAGAACCAGCCGGTCTTCTGCCCTGCCAGCGGGTCTACCGGGAAGCGGACACCGCCCTCGATAACTTCCGCTGTCGCGTCGCTGCCGAGCAGCAGCGTGACGTCTTCCGCCAATCCCTCTTGGCGGCGCGCTGCCGCATCGTTGCGCGCCACGATGGCGCGCAACGGCAGCAGCGATGTCAGCGCCTCGACAATCTGGGGTGTCAGCTTGTCCATGCCGGCGGTGTTTGCCTGTAGCACAGCCACATCGTCGTAGCGGTCGATCACCAGTCCCGGCAGCCGATCGGCTTCGGCATGCACCAGCCGGTGGAACGGCGTGTCGCAGACCCGATCGCGCAGCGCGATCGCCTCGCGCAGTCGCGTCCGCACCCAGTCCACGTCAATACTGGCGGACGGGTCGCGATCCAGCAGCCGCGCTGCGATCAGACTATGCGGATTGTACATGAAGGTGCCGAAGCGCGTGCCATCGTCACTCTCAATCCGCACCAGGCCGCCCGCTGGCATTTGGCGGTATTCGGGCTTCATGGCGATCTCGTTGGAGAACACCCAAGGGGCGCCAGCCCGCAAGCGGCGGCCCTGCCCTGCGTTCAGACGCAACACCGGCCGATGCAAGTCACTATTGTTATCCGGCACACTGCACTCCAGCGCCTGTCGGCAGAATTGTGCCTCCCACCACACTGAGTGTCACACGAATCGGTTTATGCCGCGGCTCGGCGCTTTGGCTGCAGAATAGCTTCCAGTGCCTCCACCAACCGATCCATCATCGCATCGGTGTGCAACGGTGTTGGCGTAAGGCGCAGGCGTTCCTCCCCACGTGGGACGGTCGGGTAGTTGATCGGAGTCGCGTACATGTCGAATTCGTCGAGCAGGCGCCGGCTCACCGCTGTGCATTCCGCGGCATCACCGATGTGCAGTGGCACGATGTGACTGACGGATGGCAGCAGCGGTAGTCCCGCCGCGGTCAGCCGCCGCTTCAGTGTCGCGGCGCGTTCGAACAGCGCGGCGCGACGGTCCGGATCGCCGCGCACATGCCGCACGCTGGCCAAGGCGGCGGCGGCGACCATAGGCGGCAGCGACGTGGTGAATATGAAACCGGGGGCGCAGGATCGGATGTAGTCAACCACCGCCGCATCGCCCGCGATGTAGCCGCCATGGCAACCGAATGCTTTCGCCAGTGTCCCTTCGATGATGTCGATGCGGGCGGCGACGCGGTCGCGCTCTGCAACACCCGCGCCCGACGCCCCATACATGCCGACGGCGTGCACCTCGTCGAGATAGGTCATCGCACCATATCGCCGCGCCAGATCGCAGATCGCGCCGATCGGCGCAATATCGGCATCCATCGAATAGACCGACTCAAAGGCGATCAGCTTTGGGACGGCGGCCGGTGCAGCGCGCAGCAATGCTTCGAGATGCGCCAGATCATTGTGACGGAAGATGTGGCAGGCGGCCTTCGAGCCCTTGATCCCGGCGATCATCGAGGCGTGGTTCTTCGCGTCGGAAAATACCTGCCAGTCGGGCAGCGAATTGAGCACCGTGGACAGCGCCGCCTGGTTCGACACGAAGCCCGAGGTAAACAGCAGCGCCGCGTCCTTGCCATGCAGATCGGCAAGCTCCGCTTCCAGTTCCTCATGCGCGGTACTGGTGCCGCTGATGTTGCGCGTGCCGCCTGCCCCAGCGCCCATGAGACGGGCCGCGGCACACGCCGCCTCGATCACCGCGGGATGGCCGCCCATGCCGAGGTAGTCGTTGGACGACCAGACCAGGATCTCGCGGCCGTCGGGGCGGCGATAGAGCGGGAAGCGTTCGGCCTGCTTGCGCAACGGGGTAAAGCGGCGATAGCGGCCCTGTGCCTCGATGTCACTCAGCGCACGGCGGCAATGCTGGTGGAACGGATGCATGGAGCGACTGTAATCAGTCCGGGCCGCGCCAGAAATCCGTACATCACCTGACGCGACCTAAATTTATGTTCAGGTTAGCCGGGAATTCGGACATAGACGCGAACCTGGTCTGGCGCGCCCGCTGCCGAAGACCGCAAGCCCAGGTGAATCCGTGTCGCGGGGACCCCCTGCGCCATGATCGCCCGCATCACGTCGGCGGCCCGCCCCTGTTCGGCCACCGCGTCACCGCCTGCCGGCAGCATCGCGATTACATCGTATTGCATCCTGGGGTCGCGGGTTTCCGCCTGCCGCACGGCATAGCGCAGGACATCCTGGTAATGGGCATCAGACTCGGCGAACCCGATGGTGAGCAGCGGAGTACGCGGATCGGCCTTGGGCGGCTCCGGCAATGCCGGCACCGAGTCCGGTGAGGGGGCAAACGTCGTTTGGTCCACCAGCTTGCAGCCGGTGAGCAACAATACCGCCAGGACGAACTTACCTTTCATGACGGTCTCTCTTGCAGCGAATGGGCCGGCGGGCAAGATGCCGGCATCCCGCAAGGACGCTTCACATGACCGCTCAAACCAACCAGCAAATCGACGGCAAGCGGCTGTGGGACAGCCTGATGAGCATGGCGGAAATCGGAGCGACCCCGAAGGGCGGGGTCCGGCGGCTGACGCTAACCGACGTGGACAAGCGCGGCCGCGACCGGTTTCGTGCCGAGTGCGAGGCAGCCGGCCTGACCGTTCGGGTCGATGCCATCGGCAACATGTTCGCCCGCCGCCCCGGCCGCGATTCGAAGCGGCTGCCGGTGCTGTTCGGCAGCCATCTCGACAGCCAGCCCAGCGGGGGCAAGTTCGACGGTGCCCTGGGCGTGCTCGCCGGCCTGGAGGTCATGCATTCGCTGAATGACCTCGGCATCGTCACCGAGGCACCGCTGGAACTGGTGAACTGGACCGACGAGGAAGGCAGCCGGTTCGGCCACTCGTTGATGGGGTCCGGGGTGTGGGCCGGCGTATTCCCGCTGGAGAAAGCCTACGCAATGACCGATGTGGACGGCGTCACGGTGCGCACCGCGCTGGATGGGATCGGTTATCACGGCGACCAGCCTGCGGCTCCCTTTCCGGCGGATGCGTATTTTGAGCTGCATATCGAGCAAGGCCCGATCCTGGAGCGCGAGGCGAAGCACATCGGCATCGTGACCGGTGCCCAGTCGATGGTGTGGTACGATGCGATCGCGACGGGACAGGATTTCGCATGCCGGCACCACGCCGCCTTCGGCGCGCAAGGACGCCTTGGTGTGCGCGGCGCGCATCATTGACCTGGTGGACCGCATGATGCGGGCGCGTGGCGAGGATGGCCGCGGCACTGTGGGCCAATTGCTGGTCGCGCCGAACAGCCGCAACGTGGTGCCAGGCGAGGTAAGGTTCTCGGTCGAGTTCCGCCATCCGTCCAATGACGAAGTCGATCGGCTGGACGCACAGTTCCCGCGCGAGGCCGGCTTCATCGCCCGCGACTGCGGTGTGCGACTCGATCTGACCAGGCTGTTCAAGCTTCCCGCCCAGCCATTCGATCCAGGTTGCGTGGATCTGGTTCGCCAGGGCGCGGCGCGCCTTGGCTACAGCGCGCGCGAGATTGTCTCCGGCGCGGGACACGACGCGGTCTATGTGGCGCGTCATGTGCCGACGGCGATGATCTTCACGCCGTGCAAGGACGGGCTGAGCCACAACGAGGCCGAGAGCATACTTCCCGAGGAGGCTGAGGCCGGCGCGCAGGTGCTGTTTCAGGCCGTTCTGGCGCGTGCGAACCGCGGCCTGGAACGCTGACAGCGCGTTCGCTGGCGGGATCGTGATCGCGAGCCCGCAGGGTTGCCGCTACCTGACCATGCCCCTATAGGCGCCGGCAGTCGCAGGAGACGACATGGCCGCATTCGACGCACCTGTCACCGAGAATCCGGTGCTCGCCCATCAAGCTGAGATCCTCGGCCGGCCCTCAACCGAGGCATGGCAGATGGCGAATGCCGTCCGCGCACTGGCGGTCGACGCAGTGGAGGCAGCCAAATCCGGCCACCCTGGGATGCCGATGGGCATGGCCGATGTCGCCACCGCGCTTTGGACGCGCTTCCACAAATTCGATGCCGCCGACCCGCGCTGGCCCGACCGTGACCGCTTCGTGCTGTCGGCTGGCCATGGCTCGATGCTGCTTTACGCGCTGCTCTACCTCACCGGCCACGCCGGCATGGGCATCGAGGAGATCAAGCAGTTCCGGCAACTCCATTCGCCCGCCGCCGGTCATCCGGAATTTGGCGAGCACCCGGCGATTGAGACCACCACCGGACCGCTCGGCCAGGGCATCGCCACCGCCGTAGGCATGGCGTTGGCCGAACGGCTACTTGCCGCCCGTTTTGGCCGCTCGCTGGTGGACCATCGCACCTGGGTGCTCGCATCCGATGGCGACATGATGGAGGGCGTCAGCCACGAAGCGGCGGCGCTTGCCGGGCACCTGTGCCTGTCGAAGCTGACAGTGCTGTACGACGACAATCACATCTCGATCGATGGCGACACCGCGCTCGCCTACACGGATGACGTGCTGAAGCGCTTTTCGGCCTATGGCTGGGCGGCGCGGCGGATTGACGGTCATGACCCGCAGCAGATCAACGCCGCCCTTTCGTTCGCCGTGCGGTCGAAGAAGCCGACGCTGATCGCCTGCCGCACCATTATCGGACTGGGCGCCCCGACCAAGGCCGGCACCGCAGCCACCCACGGCTCGCCGCTCGGGGCTCCGGAGGCGGCGGGCGCCAAAGCAGCTTTGGGCTGGCACGAACCGCCTTTCGTTGTGCCGGACCACTTGCTGGGACGCTGGCACGCCGCGGGCAACCGTGGGGCCGGCCCACGTCGCGCCTGGCTCAAGCGCCTCGCCCATAGCAGCATGCAGGCGGAGTTCGACCGCGTGATGGCCGGCAGCAGGCTGCCCGACAACTGGCACGAAGCGGTCGCAACGCTGAAGCAGGAATTCCTCGAGACCAGGCCCAAGCTGGCCACCCGCCAGTCCAGCCAGAAGGCGCTCGAGGCCTTGGTGCCCGCAACTCCCGAATTGATCGGTGGTTCCGCCGACCTCACCGGCTCGAACCTGACACTGGTGAAGTCGATGGGTTCGGTTGGCACCGGCAATTTCACCGGCCGCTACATTCACTACGGAGTGCGCGAGCACGGCATGGCAGCCGCCGCCAATGGCATGGCGCTGCATGGCGGCCTGATCCCTTACACGGGCACATTCTTCGTGTTCACCGACTACATGCGTCCAGCCATCCGTATCGGCGCTATCACCCGCGCGCATGTGATCCACGTGCTGACGCATGATTCCATCGGGCTGGGTGAAGACGGCCCAACCCATCAGCCGATTGAACACCTCGCCAGCCTGCGGGCTATGCCGCATCTCCATGTCTACCGGCCGGCGGATGCCATCGAGGTGGCTGAATGCTGGGAACTCGCGATACGCCGTTCCGATGGCCCTAGCCTGCTGGTGCTGACCCGCCAGGGCTTGCCGACGATGCGCAACGACATCGTGGAGAACTGCTGTGCCCGCGGCGGCTATGTGCTGGCCGAGGCCAACGGCCCGCGCGCTGCGACGTTGATCGCCACCGGCTCGGAGGTCTCCATCGCGATGGATGCCCGCGCTGCCCTGGCCTCGGATAACATCAACGTCGCCGTTGTCTCGCTGCCGTGCTGGGAGTTGTTTGAGGTGCAGGACGAAGCGTATCGTGCCGCTGTTCTGGGCAACGCTCCGCGGATAGGGATCGAGGCCGCCTGTGGTTTTGGCTGGGAGCGCTGGCTTGGCACTGATGGGGTATTCATCGGAATGACCGGCTTCGGGGGCTCGGCGCCTTATGAAGTTCTTTACAAACACTTCGGTATCACATCCGAGGCCATCGTGGCCGCGGTGCGCAGGAAGCTTGGTTGATTCATGTCAATGCTTCCGGCGTGACGCGGTATCAGGAAGGGCCAGGAGAGCAAGGAAAGGACACCGTCCATGCCTGTAAAGGTCGCCATCAACGGGTTTGGCCGCATCGGCCGGCTGGTGCTGCGCGCGATGATCGAAAGCGGCCGTGATGACGTGGTTCCGGTCGCGATCAATGACCTCGGCAGCACCGAGGCCAATGCGCACCTGTTCCATTACGACAGTGTCCACGGCCGCTTCCCGGGCCAGATCGAAGTTTCAGGCGACACGATCACCGTGCGTTACGGCGGACGCGTGTGGGGGCCGATCAAGGTATCGGCCGAGCGCGATCCGACCAAGGTGCCATATCAGGGCATCGACGTCGCGATGGAGTGCACCGGCATCTTCACCAGCAAGGAGAAGGCCTCCGCGCTGATCACCGCCGGCGCGCGCAAGGTATTGATCTCCGCACCGGGCGATCATGTCGATGCAACCATCGTGTATGGCGTCAATCACAAGACGCTCACGAAAGAGATGACTGTCGTCTCGAACGCCTCGTGCACGACAAACTGCCTGGCACCGATGGCCAAGGTGCTGCACGACAACTTCGTGATAGAGCGCGGCTACATGGTCACCATCCACGCCTATACCGGCGACCAGAACACCGTCGACACGCTGCACAAGGATTTGCATCGCGCCCGTGCTGCGGCGGTGTCGGCGATTCCCACCTCCACCGGCGCCGCGCGCGCGGTCGGCCTGGTGATGCCTGAACTCAAGGGGAAGCTCGACGGCACGGCGATCCGCATCCCGACGCCAAATGTCTCACTGGTGTCGCTGGATGTGAACCTTAAGAAGCAGGCGAGCAAGGACGAGATCAATGCGGCCATGCTCGATGCGAGCAAGGGCGCGCTGCGCGGCGTTCTCGACTACAATACCGCGCCGCTGGTCAGCATCGATTTCAATCACTCTCCGGCATCGTGCACCTTCGATGCGACGCAGACTGCCGTGGTCGATGGCGCGCTGACTCGCGTGATGGGATGGTACGACAACGAGTGGGGGTTCTCCAACCGTATGTCTGACACCGCCGCGCTGTTAGGCAAGCTGTAACCCACCACGTCATGGCTGGGCTTGGCCCGGCCATCCGTCGCGGCACGGCGCCACCATCGATGGCCGGCCCAGAGCCGGCAATGACGCCAGACCATGGGGTTTCGCATGTCCTTCCGTACCCTCGACAATCTCGACGTCGCCGGCAAGCGCGTGCTGTTGCGCGCCGATCTCAATGTGCCGGTACGCGATGGCAAGATTTCTGACCTCACTCGGCTCGAACGTCTCACACCCACCATTCGCGAACTGGTGGGCAAAGGCGCCAAGGTCATCGTGTGCAGCCATTTCGATCGTCCGAAGGGCAAGCGTGTACCGGAGATGTCGCTGGCTCCTGTCGCTACGGCGCTTGGTGAAGTGCTTGGCCAGCGCGTCCGCTTCGCCGAGGACTGCATCGGGCTTCCCGCGGAGCAGGCGGTGGATCGCATGCAGAAGGGCGATGTGCTGGTGCTGGAGAACACGCGCTATCACGCCGAAGAGGAGAAGAACGATGCCGCCTTCTCCGCCAAATTGGCGAAGCTCGCCGACATCTATGTCAACGACGCGTTCTCCGCGGCACATCGCGCGCACGCCAGCACCGAAGGTATCGCACATCTGCTGCCTTCATACGCTGGCCGATTGATGCAGGCGGAACTGGAAGCTCTGCATGCCGCGCTGGGCAGCCCCACTCGACCGGTGGCCGCCGTCGTCGGCGGTGCCAAGGTTTCCACCAAGCTAGATCTGCTTGGCAATCTGGTCAGCAAGGTGAACGTGCTGGTCATCGGCGGTGCCATGGCCAACACCTTCCTGGCAGCTCAGGGCATTGCGGTTGGAAAGTCGCTGCAGGAAGCCGAGATGCACGCCACCGCAAAGGACATCCTGGGGCGCGCCAAGGCGGCAGGCTGCGAGATCATGCTGCCGACGGACGCCGTTGTCGCCAAGGAACTGAAGCCCGGTGTCGCGGCGCAAACCGTGGCACTGAACGCGGTGCCAGCCGATGCGATGATACTGGACGTCGGACCCGCCACCGTGGATGCGCTGAAGCGGCATCTGGCATCGCTGAAAACATTGGTCTGGAACGGTCCGCTTGGTGCGTTCGAGACATCGCCATTCGACGCGGCGACGACGGCGTTGGCCAAGGCCGTCGCCGATGCCACGCAGAAGGGTGCGCTGCGCAGCGTTGCCGGCGGTGGCGACACCGTATCGGCGTTGCGGCATGCCGGGGTGCTCGACAAGATGAGCTACGTCTCCACCGCCGGTGGCGCGTTCCTGGAATGGTTGGAGGGCAAGACCCTGCCGGGGGTCGCGGCGCTGGGATAGACGGCGCAGCCGCTGTTATCAGCCTGCGGCGGCTCTAACAGCGTCCTGAAGCGGAGCTACACGCAGCAATTCCTCGTACGCCTCGGCGTCCAGCGGACGGCTGTAGAGATAGCCCTGCACCTCAGGGCAGCCATGGTTGCGCAAAACCTCGGCCTGTTCAGAGGTCTCGACTCCCTCGGCAATGGCACGCACGCCGAGCGCGTCTGTCATGCCCACCACCGCACGGACAATGGCTTCGGCATTCACGTCCTGGCCAAGGCGGGAGACGAAGCTGCGGTCGATCTTGATTCTGTCGAAACGGAATTTTTGCAAGTAACCCAGGCTGGAATAGCCGGTACCGAAGTCATCCATTGCGAGCCTGATGCCGAGCCGGCTGAGACGCCGCAGGGTCGCGAGGGTTTCCGCTGTGTCCTGCATCAGGACACTCTCGGTCATCTCCAGCTCAAGGCGCTCCGGCGGAAGGCCGGTATCCTCGAGTACCGCCAGGACCGCCTCAGAGAACCCCGCACCCCGAAGCTGGACCGGTGAAACATTGACGGCGATGCCGATATGATCCGGCCAGCGCGTTGCCCGCAGGCATGCCTCTCGCAGAACCCATAGGCCAATCGGCACGATCAGTCCGGTGTCCTCAGCCAGGCTGATGAATTCGCCGGGTGGGACCATCCCGTGCCCGGGCCGCATCCAGCGCAATAGCGCCTCCGCGCCGAGGATGCGGCCGGTCGCAAGCTCCACCTGTGGCTGATACTGCAGCACAAAGCGATCGCCGGAGACCGCGGCCCGCAGGTCGATCTCCATCGAATTACGCTGCTGCAGCCGATCGTTCATGTCGGTCGAGAAGAAGCACCGTCTGCCGCGGCCCGCATGCTTTGCCTGATACAGCGCGATGTCAGCCTGCTTCATCAATTGGTCGGGGTCGACCTGCACGGCAGGGCTGTACAATGCGATACCGATACTCAAGCCGACAGGCTGTGGCTGTCCGTCAAGGTCGATCGGTTGCTCCATCGCGGCGAGCAGGCGATGCGCGAGAACGTCGGCATCCTCGGGCCGACGCAGCATCGGTTGGACGATCGCGAACTCGTCGCCGCCCAATCGAGCCAACGTGTCGCTCGCGCGCAAACAGGCGGCCAACCGGCCTGCCACTGTTTTCAGCGTTGCATCGCCAGCCGGATGACCCAGGAGATCGTTGATCGTCTTGAAGTTATCGAGGTCGATGTAGAATAGAGCAGCCGATCCGCCGCTGCGTCGGCCCTGCGTCAGGGCCATCGACAGCCGGTCATGGAACAATCGGCGGTTCGGGAGACCGGTCAGCAGGTCGTGCGCCGACAGGAATGAGGCATGCTCGATGGCCGCTGCCAGCAACCGCAGCGGCACCACGCGAAGCAACAGGAATATCAGTATTCCAACGCCGCTGGACACGAGAGCAATGGAGAAGGCTAATAGTGCTGCCGGGCGCAGCGAGCGAACGACCTCTACGTCGCCAAGGTATGAGTCTCCATCGCGGACCGCCACGCGGGACACCAGCGTCGGTCTGGGCACCTCGCCGGGGGTTTGCAAGTTGATAAGCGCGTGGCCGGTGCCGGAGAGCACCCGGCGCTGCTCGGCGACGGACCCTGAATTGTCCTGCCCCGGCATACGCGCGATCTCGAGATCGTCGAGTTGGGTCGAGGCTGCGCTGTCCGCCAGCGCATTCCAGAATGCGGGGTTCCTGCGCGCTTCAGCAGCCACCTGAGCGGCAAACTGTTCAGCGGTGATCTGCAACTCGGCATGCAGCCTCTCACGGCTGACGAGAAACGATGCCGTTGGTGCGATAGCTGCTGTGGCCGTGGCCACCACCGCTGCCAGCAGGGTGATGATCCGCACAATGTAGATATTCGGAGTGGCCGGAGCGATCGTTCCCCACACATCGTTGCAAATGCGCCGCACCATCGCATGAGCAAGCTTCCGGCATATGCCGCGAGGTTCCGTCACTTGCCCGGATAGGAGACTGTCGGCAGCGGTTTCCATGCATGGCTCTTGGCGAAGCGCGCGTGTGCAAAGCCAGCCGACACCGTAGGCCAGCAGCATCAACAGCCTGCTAACACCTCCCGGCTATTCTGACCGGGTCCGGACGACCAGCAGATCGCAGATCGGGAGTATTGCGTCCCCCCGTACACCCTCTGCCGAACACGGGATCTCTCAGATGAACCGTCTTGTCGGCCTAATCGCCGCGGCAATGCTGACCCTGATAACGTCGGCATCGGCGGAGACCATCGGGTTTTCCCAGGTCGGCAGCGAAAGCTGGTGGCGCACCGCATTCACGGCGGACATGCTGAGGGAAGCAAAGGCCCGCGGCATCGATCTGCATTTCGACAATGCCGAAGGCAGCATCGAACGGCAGATCACCGCGGTGCGGCGTTTCATCGCGGAACGTGTCGACGCCATCGTCATCGCTCCGGTCGTGGTTAGCGGATGGACACCAGTGCTCAAGGAGGCTCGCGCCGCGGGCATTCCGGTCTTCGTCGCCGACCGATCGGTCGATGCCGATCGCGCGCTGTACGTGACCCGCATCGGTAACGACACCAACCTCGAAGGCCGGCTTGCCGCCGCTTGGTTGGTGCAGGCCAGCCGCGGCCGGTGCGACATTGTCGAGCTTGAGGGTACGCCGAATTCAGCCCCGGCGATCGGGCGGAAGCAGGGCTTCGCGAGTGTAATCGCTCAATTTCCCGGCATGCATATTCTCCACGCCGAGACTGGCAATTTCTCGGAACAGCGCGGCCGTCAGGTCATGGAGACGCTCATTCGATCAACTGACGGGTTGAAGGGGATCTGCGCAGTCTGGGCGCACAACGACGACATGCTGCTCGGTGCCATCGCAGCGATGAAGGCTGCCGGACTGCATCCCGGCAAGAATATCCTGACCGTCTCGGCGGATGGTGTACTGGGGGTCTATCGCGCCATGCTCGACGGCGATGTCAACGCATCGGTCGAGGTCAAGTCGGATATCGGCAGCTATATATTCGATGTCGTGCAGGGCTACCTGCACGGGAAGCGCGACTATCCGAAATGGGTGGTGATCCCCGGCGATCTGCATACGCCGGAAGATGCCGCCAAGATGCTCGCGAAAGTGACGGCGCAGGCAGAGGTTCCGCCTGTGCCCGCAACTACACGACCAACCGCATCCGCCGGCCGCTGACCGGCTCGCGTGGCAATCCCTCAGTGTCGGCGAACGATCCCCACATGTCGCCGTTATAGCCTTCAACCGAGAACTGTCGCGGCCGATAGGCTGCCTCCTGCTCAGGCAGGATATGCTTCACGCCGGTGGAGTATTCATAGACCATCCCGTCCGGCCCTTCGAAATACACCATGATGGCGGTCGAAATAGGATGCCGTCCGGGGCCATAGACAATCTTCACGCCCTGCTGCTTCAACCAATAGTAAGAGCGCATGACGTCGTCGATGTCCTCGACCTGATGGTTGATGTGCTGAATGCCAGGCCGCGTCGATGGCATCAGCACCACCGAGTGATGCACCGTGCCAATGCGCAGGAACGTCGCATCGCCAAGCCAGTCCGACACGCGCGCATTCACCAACCGCGTCCAGAACTTGGTGTCACGCTTGGTATCGGTACTGAACAGGGCAACGTGGCTGAAATTGGTGATGCCGACATCGCGACCGGGGAAGAACCGCACACCGCTGTTATGCGGCCGGGCCAGGATTTCGATCTTGTTGCCGCTCGGATCGCTCGATGCGATGAACGCCCGTGTCCGCCGCGCGTCGCATTCGTCGCGCGTTCCCCAGTGGACCGGCCGTTCGGCGCGTTCCAGTTCGGCTGCCACCGCATCGAGGTCGTCCGGATTGAGCAGCTCAAGGCCTATCGTCTGGTCCGCCGGGTCTCCCTCGAAATATACAAGCGTATGGTCGCGCGTATCGCCGCGCACGTCCGCCTTGTCGCTTCGGAAATATGCGGTCTTGCCTTCGCGTGCCGTGAGCTGCAGCCCGACAATGTCGGTGGCGAACTTGATCGCCGTCTCCAGATCGGGGGAGCCGAGCCGTGCATAGCGGATGTCGTGCAGGTTGATCATGGCCAGTCACCCCTTTGGGTGGCTGGACCCTAATGCCGGCCCGAGGGCGGCGGCAACGCCGAACTCGCCAGGCAGCGAGCCCTTAGGGAACAGCCGCGTGATGTGTCCCATCTTGCGTCCGGGACGGGCCTCGGCCTTGCCGTAGAGATGCGGGATCAGGCCCGGCGCTGCCAGGATTGCCGGCCAGAGCGCGGTCTCCTCCGGCCCGACGAGATTTCTTCATGACGGCGTCCGAATGCCGCACGGCCGGCGGGAGCGGCAGCCCGGCAATCGATCGGATATGCAATTCAAACTGACTGGCGGGGCACGCATCTATCGTCCAATGACCCGAATTATGCGGCCGAGGCGCGATTTCGTTCACCAATACGTGGCCGTCGCGATCGACGAACATTTCCACCGCCAGCAAGCCCACAAGGTCTAGTGCGTCGGCGACCCGGCGCGCGATCGTCTGCGCCTGCCTGTCGACGTTTTCGGCGATCCTCGCCGGCGCCAGGGTCAGGTCGAGGATGTGGTCGCGATGCCTATTCTCCACTGCATCGAACGCAGAGTACGTTCCATCGGCGCCGCGCGCCGCGACCACGCTGATCTCCCGGTCGAAGTCGATGAAGCCTTCCAAGATCAATGGCTTGGGCGACAAAGCCGAGAACGCCGCGGCAACATCCCCGGGCAACCGCAATATCGCCTGGCCCTTGCCGTCATAGCCCAGCCGCGTGGTTTTCAGCACTGCCGGCAAACCGATATGCTTGATCGCGGCTTGCAGCCCCTCGAGGTCCTCGACCGCCGCCCAGGGCGCCGTCGGCACCCCCGCTCCATTCAGGAATGATTTTTCCAGCACGCGATCCTGGCTGGTTCGCAAGATTGCCGGCGATGGGCGGACGGGCTTCAAGGAAGCCAAAAGATCAAGACCTTCCGCGCTGACGTTCTCGAACTCGAAGCTGATCACATCGGCTGCCGCCGCAAACTCGCGCAATCCGCGCGGCTCGTGGTAGTCGCTGATGGTGACGCCCGCGGCAACTTGGCCGGCCGGACTGTCAGTTTCGCGGGTCAGGATGTGGCAACGGTAACCCAGCCGCGCTGCCGCCAGCGCGGACATTCGGCCGAGCTGGCCGCCGCCGACAAGTCCGATGGTCGAGTTTGGCGGCAAGGGGAAGGTCAACGGCGGCATACCAGGAAGCCCTGACGGCCCTCATTCATCTTTGGGCTCGTGAGCGACTCCTCGCGTCTGTTCGTCGCGCATCGCGTCCAGCCGGACTGCCAATGTCGCATCGGCGGTTGCCAGTATCGCCGCTGCCAGCAGTGCCGCATTCACCGCCCCGGCCCGGCCGATCGCGAGCGCGCCAACCGGTACGCCGGCGGGCATCTGCACGATTGAAAGCAGGCTGTCCAAACCCTTGAGGTTATGCGATTCGACCGGCACGCCAAGCACCGGCAGCGGGGTCCATGCGGCGCACATGCCAGGCAGATGCGCCGCCCCGCCTGCCCCAGCGATGATGACCTTCAGTCCCCGCTGGCGCGCGCCGGTGGCATACTCGCGCAGCCGATCGGGGGTCCGGTGCGCCGAGACAATACGTGTCTCGTGAGCGATTTCCAGCCGCTCAAGCATGTCCGCGGCGTGCCGCAGGGTCTCCCAGTCCGACTGGCTGCCCATGATGATGCCGACGCGTGGCTGCATCAGGCGATGTCGTCCGGAATCAATCGGCTTTCCAACCAGGCAATCTCGTCCTTCAGCATCAGCTTGCGCTTCTTCAGCCGCTGAAGGTGCAGCTGGTCGGCCGGCCGTTGCTCAACCAAGCGCGCGATCACCGTATCGAGGTCACGATGTTCGCTACGGAGTTCGTGCAGCTTGCGCAGCAGCGAGTCCCGGTCAGTCAGCATGGTGCGATCAATATCACAGGCGGCGGGGTATCCCCAGTCTGGAGAACGGATTTCCCCGTGGCCCTGTTCATGTCAATGGAGTTACCATACTGGCGGCTGATCCTGAACGGAGAAGGTGCATGAGCCTGCAGGCCCATCTTGATGCCCTCAAGGAGCGCCATGCGGCGCTCGAGTTGCGCATTGCCGACGAGGATCAGCGACCTAGACCCGACGCCGAAACGCTCACACGACTCAAAGTAGAGAAGCTGCGGGTAAAGGAAGAGATGGAACGCTTGCGCACGCAGTCGGACTAGGGTCAGGCGACTTCGTCGGGCTCCGGAACGGGAGGTGGCGGCACTGCCCGCCCTTCCCTCTCAAGCCGCTCATTGGCCAACGAGACCGCGGCGTTGAGGTCGGTCTGGCTGCACAGCCCGAGGATGACCGGATCGCGCGGCTTGATGTTCGCGCTGTTCCAGTGACTGCGCTCGCGCACTTTCTGGATTGTCTCCTTGGTGGTGCCTAGTAGCTTGGACACCTGCGGCTCGGTGAGCTGCGGGTAGTTGCGCAGCACGAAAGCAATCGCGTCAGGCCGATCGTTGCGCTTGGCAACTGGCGTATAGCGCGATCCGCGCAGCCGCTTGGGCACCGGCAGCGCCGTAGCCGCCAGCCTCAGCCGATATTCGGGATCCGCCTCGCCGCGGCGGATTTCTTCCGCCATCAGCTGGCCATTGATCACCGGATCATAACCGACGATGCCCTGCGCCACCTCGCCATCGGCGATCGCCTGCACCTCAAGCGGGTGCATGCCGCAGAAGTCCGCGATCTGCGTGAATGTGAGCGCGGTCTTCTCGATCAGCCACACGGCGGTGGCTTTTGGCATCAGCGGCAAGGTCATGATGGCTCGGATATGACAACCGGCCAGGGATGGGTCAAGTGTTCACGCCGGGTTTATGCTGGGAATGGAGGTGCGGCATGATCGAAGAGGATGAAGGTCCGGTGCGAAAGCGGAGCCGCTTGGAGCGGCTGGTGCTGGATACCCTGGGGATCGAGGAACTGCGCGAGTATATCGACGAGTTAAAGACGGAGATCGCCCGGGTAGAGGCGGATATCGCGCACAAGCAGGGTCACCGCTCTGCTGCGGACGCTTTTTTCCGCAAATCTTGACCCCTCCCTGCGGGGGATCATCGGCAGGCGGCGATCGCGCCCCGGAGTTCGGCAATGCCCTCGCCTGTTTCGCTGCTGGTCACGACCACGTCGGGATACGCTGCCGGATGGAGCCGCGCGAGCGTCAGGATCTCCTTGCGTTTGCGCTCCAGCGACGTGGGCCGCACATCGTCAGCCTTGGTCAACACCAGTTGGAAGGTGACCGCGGCGCGGTCCAGCAACTCCATCACGGTCCGGTCGGCCTCCTTCACCTCAATGCGGGCATCCAGCAGCAGCATGACGCGTCGCAGCGTTGCCCGGCCGCGCAGGTAGTCGAACATCAATCCCTGCCAGTCCTGCTTCACGGCCTTGCCGGCGCGGGCGTAGCCGTAGCCAGGCATGTCCACCAGCACCAACTGTCCAGCGAGATCGAAGAAGTTCAGCTGCCGCGTGCGTCCCGGCTCGTGCGACACACGCGCCAGCGCGCGGCGCCCTGTCAGTGCGTTCAGCAGCGACGACTTGCCGACATTGGAGCGCCCGGCAAACGCGACCTCGGATCCCATCGCTGACGGCAACTGATCGAGCCGCTGCGCCGCATAGACAAAGCGGCACTCGCCAGCGAACAGCAGCCGTCCGGCTTCGGTCAGGTCCTCGCGAGTCCTGGCCGCGCCAGGCTCGTTCGCTTCATGATCAGCCATTGCTGTGCAATCGATAGCAGGTTGTTCCAGCTCCAGTAGATCACCAGACCCGCCGGAAAGCGCGCCAACATGAAGGTGAAGATCAGCGGCATGAACTGGAACATGCGCGCCTGGACCGGATCGGGTGGTGGTGGATTGAGCTTCTGCTGCAGGAACATCGTCACGCCCATGATCAACGGCCAAAGGCCGAGGTGCAGGAACGGCGATATCGTCGTCGGATCGAACGGGATCAGCCCAAACAGGTTGAAGATGTTGGTTGGATCCACTGCCGACAGGTCGTGGATCCAGCCGAAGAACGGTGCCTGGCGCATCTCGATGGTGATGAAGATCACCTTGTAGAGCGAGAAGAACACCGGGATCTGCACGACCATTGGCAGACAGCCGGAGGCTGGGTTCACCTTCTCGGCGCGATACAACGCCATCATCTCCTGCTGCATGCGCTGCGGTTCGTCTTTGAACCGTTCCCGCATTGCCTGCATCTTCGGCCCGAGCAGCTTCATCTTGCTCATCGACCGGTACGAGTAGTTCGCCAGCGGGAAGAACAGCAGCTTCACGCCGAAGGTGAATGCCATGATGGCGAGCCCGAAATTCCCCAGCACGCTATTGAGCCAGTCGATAGCCTGGAAGATCGGCCGCGTCAGGAACCAGAAATATCCCCAGTCCACCGCATAGTCGAAGCGCGGGATCTGCAGGTGCGACTCGTAGTTTTGCAGCAACGAGACAATCTTCGCGCCGGCAAATAGATGCGACACCTGCGTGGCATCGCCATTCGGCGCCACCGTCATCGGTTGCTGCGCCAGGTAGTCGACCTGATAGTGATCGCCGTTCTCGGCACTATGCGTGAAGTTCACCGTAACCGGCGTGGACTGCGTGGGTATCAGCGCCGTCAGCCAGTACTTGTCGGTGAAGCCGGCCCAGCCGCCCGACGAGCCAGCCGTATAGACATTGTCGGATTTCTTCTTTTCCGCCTCGCTCTTGGCGCTGGCATACGTCGTTTCCTGCAGCGTGTTGTCGATCACGCCAAGCATGCCCTCGAAGAGGATGTAGTAGCCCGAGGTCTGCGGCGTGTAGTCGCGCCGCACGCGCGACCACGGGAAAAGTTTCGCCGGCCCGCCACTCGTGTTCTTCACCGACTGCTGCACGGTGAACATGTACTCGTCGTCAATCGACAGCACGATCTGGAACGTAAGCCCGGCTCCATTGTCCCATGACAGCGTTACCGGGTGTCCACTGCTCAAAGTATCGCCCGACGCCGTCCATTCGGTGCTGTTGTCGGGCAGCTTTACCGCGCTGCCGGGCTCCGCGCTCCAGCCATACTGCACATAATACGGCTCTGGGTCGGAAGCCGGCTCGAGCAGCCGGACATTCGGTGAATTGGGAGCCAGCGTCTCGCGGTAGTCGGTCAGCACCAAATCGTCCAGCCGGGCACCGAGCAGGCTGATGGATCCGCTCAAACGATTGGCGGCAATCTTCACCCGAGGAACATTCTTCGGCACCGCCGGAACATTGGCGGCCAGAGAACCCTGCGCGGGCGTCGCCGGCGACGACGGCTGGGTCGTACTTGCGATCTGTGCCGGCGGCGGCTTGGGAGGCTGCGGCAGGTGTGGTGCCACCAACAGCTGGAAGCCGAGAAGTATGGCGACCGATATGGCGATCGCGATGAAGAGCCGTTGTTGATCCATTACCGCCTGCACTCGCACGAGGGGACCGGGTCGTAGCCGCCCTCATGCCATGGGTTGCAACGCAGGATACGCCGCATGGCCAGACCACTGCCACGCAATGCGCCGTGCGTTCGAAACGCCTCGATGGCATAATCACTACAACTCGGCAGGAACCGGCAGTTGGCGCCGATGACCGGCCGTATGGTCCACTGATAGGTTCGCACGGCCCCGATGGCGAGATGCGCCGCCGGTGTCAAACCGCCCCCGCTTTCGCCAGCGCACGACGCACATCGTTCTGCAGTGCGCTGAAATCACGTTTGGCCGTGCCGGCCCTGCCAATCAGGACCAGATCCACGCCTGCGAGCGGCTGGCTGGCCAGCACAAGACGGGCGGCTTCCTTGAGGCGGCGGCGAGTACGGTTGCGGACCACGGCGTTGCCGATCTTCTTCGTCACTGTGAAACCAAGTCGCGCAGGACCTGTATCGTCACGTGGCAGGACCTGCAGCACCACCCCCGGCATCGGCGCCTTGCGCCCCTTCGCCGCAGCGCGCTGAAACTCGGCACGTACTCTGAGGCGGCCGGGCGGGGCCAAGCGCTGCCCCCGGTCAGGCTGACAGGCGCTTGCGGCCCTTGGCGCGGCGATTGGCCAGCACTTTGCGGCCTCCGACTGTGCCCATCCGGGAGCGGAATCCATGCCGCCGCTTGCGGACCAGCTTCGATGGTTGATAGGTACGCTTCACGGCCAATACTCCGATGTCACCGAACCGCCCGCACGGGCGGCGGCGAACAGGCGGCGGCTTATAGGGGCGCTCCGGAGAGGCGTCAATTATGGCGCGCCGCTGATGCGGATTGTCACGCGACAGTCCGGCCCATCCCGTAACATGCTGGGTACATGCGTCTGCTTCGATTCTGGCCACTGATTCTGCTGATCGCCGGCATGGCCGCCGCGTGGGCCACAGGGTTCGTGCACGAGCTTGACTGGCACTCCCTGGCGCACCATCGTGCGGCGTTGGGCGACTGGGTGGTCCGGCATCCTGCTGCCGCGCCGTCGCTTTATGTGGCCGTGTATGCGGCCTCCGCGGCCCTGTCGCTACCCGAGGCAGCCATCATCACCGTCGCAGGCGGCCTGCTGTTCGGCACAGCGATCGGCGGGCTGCTCGCCGTGGTTGGTTCGTCGCTCGGCTCAATCGTGTTGTTCCTGGCGGTGCGCCATCATCTGGCGGATGCCATTGCCGCACGCGGCGGGCGCTTCGCCGACCGCGTCCGGACCGGCCTGGAGCGCAACGGGTTCAGCTATCTGTTGGCGGTGCGGCTCGCCCCGGTATTTCCATTCTGGCTGGTCAACCTCGGCGCGGCCTTGAGCGGCATGCGGCTGCTGCCGTTTGCCACGGCAACGATTCTCGGCATCATTCCGGCCACATTCGTCTATGCCTCGATCGGCTCGGGGCTGGACGACGTGCTGTCGGCTGGCGGCAGTCCTGACCTCAGGGTCATCTTCTCGCCCAGCGTCCTGATCCCCCTGATCGCTCTCGCGGCGTTGGCGCTGCTGCCGGTTGTCTGGCGTCGCTGGAAGCGATCCGATGCCTGACTACGACCTGGCGGTAGTGGGAGCAGGCGCGGCAGGGCTGTCGGTTACCGCTGTAGCCGCCCAGCTTGGCCTGAGGGTTGTACTGATCGAGCGCGACCGCATGGGCGGTGACTGCCTGAATTTCGGCTGCGTTCCGAGCAAGGCACTGCTGGCAGCAGCGCATGCCGTGGAGGCGGCCCGCGGCAGCAGGAGGTTCGGCATCCACCTGCCAGAACCGGCGATCGACTGGAACGCGGTGCGGGAGCATGTGCAAGGCGCAATCGCCGCGATCGCGCCGAACGATTCCGAAGCCCGTTTCCGCGCACTGGGCGCCAGCGTGGTGCGCGGCGAGGCTCGCTTCATTGCCGCTGACACGCTGGCCGTCGAAGGACGCCGGTACGATGCAAGGCGTATCGTGATCGCCGCCGGCAGCACCGCGGCCGTCCCCGAACTGCCAGGGCTCGACCGGCTAAGCTACCTGACCAACGCCACGGTGTTCGACCTGGCGGAAGCACCAAGCCATCTGCTCATTCTGGGCGGTGGCCCGGTGGGGCTCGAAATGGCTGACGCGTTCGCCCGGCTTGGCGCCCGCGTCACGGTAATCGAGGCTGCCGGCATCGCCAGCAAAGAGGACGCCGAACTAGTGGCGGGCCTCCGCGACACTCTGACCGCCAGCGGGATCACGCTGCTGGAAAACACCAAGGTGGCGGCAGTCGAGCCAGGTCCGACGGTTATCCTGGCCGATGGCCGCAGAATTGAGGGGTCTCATTTGTTGGTCGCAACCGGCCGCCGCCCCAACCTTGGGGCGCTGGACCTGACCGCAGGCAGCGTTCGCGCCACCACGGCCGGAATCGCCACCGACCGCGGCCTCCGCAGCCTGACCAACCGGCGCGTGTTCGCGGTGGGCGACATCGCCGATCCGCATGGGCTAGGACCACGCGCCTTCACACATGTTGGCTCCTACCACGCTGGTATCGTCATCCGCCGCGCCCTGTTCCGCCTGCCGGCAAGGCTCAACTATGCCGCGCTACCCAGGGTCATCTATACCAACCCCGAGCTGGCGCAGGTGGGGATGACTGAAGCCGAAGCCACGGCAGCCGGTCATCGTATCAACGTGCTGCGCTGGCCCTTGGCGGATAACGACCGGGCGGTCACCGAGCGAGACACCACGGGACTGGTCAAGCTCGTCGTCGCGGGTGGCAGGGTGTTGGGCGCGGGCATCCTGGCACCGAATGCTGGCGAGATGATCGGGCTCTGGGCCCTGGCGGTTGCCAGGCGGGTGAAGCTCGGCACGCTGGCAGGCCTGATCATCCCATACCCGACGCGGAGCGAAGCCGGAAAACGTGCGGCCGCCAACTTCTTCGTCCCGCGGTTATTCTCGCCACGCATGAAAATGGCAGTTCGACTGCTGGCCCGGTTGCCTTGAGCAAGCTTGCGACCCACTTTCCGGACATGTCGGGATCGAGCGCCGGGCCACCACGCGTCAAGCCGCGACAAAGCTTGTCGGGCCGGCTTTGGCTGCTGGCAACGCTCGCGGTGCTGCTCAGCGAGGTGGTGGTGTTCCTGCCATATATTGCGCATGAGCGGCGTACCTGGCTCCTCGGCCATCTGGAGGACGCGACGATCGCGGTACTCGCGGCAGGCGGCGATCAGATTGATCATGGCAGGACCGGCGAATTGCTGAGGCTGGGCAACGTGCAGGCGATCCGCCTGACCGATCGCGCTGGCAAAGCGATTGTGGTCGGCGATATGTCCGCGAACCCTTGGGCGACGATCGACCTGCGCGACGAAGGCCTGCTCACCAGTATCCGCCGTGCGCTCGGATCACTCATCCTCGGCGAGGATCACGTCATCAGCGTGACCGCGCAAAACCCCTATGAGCGAACGACGGCTGTGACCGTGCAACTGAACGAGCGGTTGCTCGGCCGCTCGCTGCGGCGGTTCGCCGGTGATTTTGCTGGCCTTGCGCTGCTGATTGCCGGAGTGACTGGCGGTCTCGTCTATTTTGCAGTGTTGCTGCTGCTGGTTCGGCCGATGCGCCGCCTGACCGGCAGCATCGCTGCCTTCCGCGACGACCCGGAGCGCACGGCGCCGCTCGACCCGGATGATGTGAGCGTGCTGCCGGATGACGAGATGGCGGTGGCCGGACGCGAGTTGGCGGCTATGCAGCACGAGCTACGCGGCGCGTTATGGCGCAATGCCAGACTTGCCGCCCTGGGAACCGTGGTTGCCAAGGTCAGCCACGATCTCCGCGGCATCCTGACGCCTGCGCTCCTCACCGCCGAGCGGCTGCAACTCAGCGACGACGCGAAGGTGCAGCGTGCCGGCGAGACCTTGGCAAATGCAGTGGACCGGGCGACTGACCTTGTCCGGCGAACTCTGGACTACGCCCGGGAAGGCCCGCCACCTCTGTCGCTTGGACCGGTCGAACTCGCGCCATTGCTCGACGAGGCCGCCGATTCCATCCGGCCGGTGGCGCGCGGATTTCGTGTCGAAAACACGCTGGACGCATCGATTCTGGTCAATGCGGACCGCAACCACTTATTCCGGGTATTTATCAATCTGATGCGCAATGCGGCCGAGGCTGGAGCGCGCAGTGTGCGCTGCTCGGCCGAGCCGAAGCAGCCGGCGCTGGTGCTGGACATTACCGATAACGGACCCGGCTTGCCCGGCCCTGTGCAGGCCGAGCTGTTCCGGCCGTTTGCCGGCAATACGCGCCGGAGCGGTGCGGGACTTGGTCTGGCGATCGCGCGCGACCTTATGGTGGCGCACGGCGGAACCATTGAACTGGTGGAGACCAGCTCGGCTGGTACAACCTTCCGGCTGACGTTGCGGCTGGCATTGATGCCCGCGCCGGAACCGTCTGCCGCGCGGATTGCCCCTGCGGCGGCGGCGGACGTATAGGACGGCATAACACAGGGGAGTGGATATGCCGCTGGATCAATGGCTTGTGCTGGCACTGACATGCTGTGCCGCCATCGTCGGATTGCTCGTCGCCGCTTCGGGGGGGACGGGAACCGGGTACGGTTTGGGCCTCGTCCTGTTTGCCGCGGCCGTGGTCTACGCTTTCTATCTGGTCAAGCGGCACTTCGACCGCGCCGATCAACTGCATCATTGACATGGCGCGGGCCGCGGCCGTTTGGGATCCGGCGCAATACCTGCGCTTCGCCGGCGAGAGATTGCGTCCGGCGCTCGACCTGCTGGCGCAGATTCCGCTCGAGACACCTGCGCGGGTGGTCGATCTTGGCTGTGGCGCCGGCAACGTCACAGCGATCCTGGCGCAGCGATATCCCGGCGCCGATGTCGGCGGGATAGACGCATCGCCTGCCATGCTGGAGCGGGCGCGCCGGGCTGTGCCCGCCGGCCGCTTCGAACAGGCGGACTTCTTCACGTGGCAACCCGCGACGCCGATTGACCTGATCTACTCGAACGCGGCGCTGCAATGGGTCGATCGGCATGCCTCGCTGTTGCCGCGCCTGCTGGCGTTGGTGGCGCCCGGCGGTGCCCTCGCGGTACAGATGCCGGCGATGCACGACACGCCGTTAAGGCAGATACCGTACGAGCTGGCGCAGACGCCGCGCTGGGGCGAATACCTGCGCGATGTGACCTCGGCACCAGCCATCCTGTCACAACAGGAATATTGGGATCTGCTGCGCCCTCACGCTGCATCACTCGATATATGGCAGACGACTTATGTCCATGCGCTGAGCGGCGATCATGTGGTCGCCGAATGGGCCTCCGGCAGCAGCCTCAAGCCGTTCCTCGACCGCTTGCCGGATGCGCTAAAGCCGGCATTCCGCGAGGCATATTCCGAGGCCGCGCGAGTGCACTATCCGCAACGCGCCGACGGCACCACGCTATTGCCGTTTCAGCGGCTGTTCATCGTGGCATGCGCCGCGACCAGGCCACGGTGAAGACCCAGGCGCCGATCCGTGCCTCAATCTCCTGAAGCAGCCGCAAGACTACGCGAATGCCTTGATTGTGGTCAGTTCCAGATTGTCCCGCTACTGCCGCCCGCGACACGGGCGTTGTGCATTCGCTGTGACGCGGTGCTGCGCCACACACATCACGATCCGATCCGGACGCCATTCGCGCTGAACCTCGCTGCGCTGATCCTGTTCTGCATCGGCGCCGCGTCCACGCTGATGCTGGTAAGCACTGCAGGCCAGATACATGTCGCCGATATGTTCACCGGCCCCGCTGGGCTTGATCAGCACGGCATGTGGGAGCTTGCGGCCGTGGTGCTGTTCACCACGATCGCCGCACCAATCGGCAAACTCGGCTGCATGCTGTACGTGCTCGCCGGTCTGCGACTGCAGCGTCCGCCACGGCACATCCGAACGGTGTTCGCCTGGGTGCAGCATCTGCGTCCTTGGTCAATGGTCGAGGTTTATTTGCTGGGTGTGTTCGTTGCCTACGTGAAGCTCCGCGCCATCGTGTTCATTCAGATCGGCGTGGCGCTTTACGCGCTGGGCGCGCTGTTGCTGATCATGCTCGTGGCAGATGCAAGGCTCGATTCGCAGTTCATCTGGGAAGAGATGGAGCGGCGCGGTATTCCGCCCGAACCGGTTCGGCATGCGGCCGCGCCGGTTACCACGCCAAGACGCGACGCGATCGCTTGCGATACCTGCGGACTGGTGTGCCGCTCGACCGATAAACTGGCGCGTTGTCCACGCTGCGGCTTCCGCCTGCATGCGCGCAAACCGAACAGCATCGCGCGCACATGGGCGTTCGTGGCCGCAGCGGCGATCCTTTACTTGCCGGCCAATCTCTACCCCGTTCTGACAGTGGTGCAGCTTGGTGCCGGCCAGCCGAGCACCATACTGGGAGGTGTGCGTGAGCTTATGTCGGGCGGGCAATGGCCGCTTGCCGCATTGGTGTTTGTCGCCTCCATCGCGGTTCCGGTCTTGAAGCTGACCGGGCTCACCGTTTTGCTGCTCAGCACCCAATGGCGTCGCCGCGGCCGCTTGCGCGACCGGACCTCGCTGTATCGTTTCGTCGATGCCATCGGGCGATGGTCGATGATCGACATATTCATGGCTTCTATTCTGGTGGCGCTGGTGCAGTTCGGCGCGCTGGTGACGATAAACGCCAATGTCGGGGCAATTGCCTTCGCCAGTGTGGTTATCCTGACAATGCTCGCCGCGCATAGCTTCGACCCGCGGCTGATGTGGGACGCAGCCCGGGCGAAAGACGCATGAGCGATCCGCCCGAACCGCATCCTACCGCGGCCGTGCGAAGCCGTGGCGGCTGGCGTTTCTCTCTGGTCTGGGCGATCCCGATCGTGACGGCAGCTGTTGGTGCCTGGCTCGCCTGGGATACGCTTTCACAGCGTGGTCCACTGATCACCATCACATTTCAGAATGCCGAGGGGCTGCAGGCGGGTCAGTCACATGTGCGATACAAGGCCGTCGACATGGGTGTGGTCGATCAGATCACGCTGACCGGCGACCTGCAGCGTGTCGCGGTGCGCGTGCGGATGACGCGCGAGGCCGAGCCGTTGCTGACGGAACACGCACAATTCTGGGTGGTGAAGCCGCGCTTCTTCGCTGGTTCGATTTCCGGCCTGGAGACACTGTTTTCCGGCGCCTATATCGGCATGTTGCCGTCGGCACCCGGCGGCAAACAGCAGAGAGACTTCGCCGGTCTGGAAGATCCGCCGGTGCTTCAGTCCAACGAACCGGGCCATACGTTCCTGCTGCAGGCCGCGCGTATCGGCAACATCAATATCGGCTCTCCGATCTACTATCGTGACCTCACCGTCGGCGAGGTACTGGGCTGGGACATCGGCGATATGGCGGATAACGTTACGCTCCACGTGTTCGTTCGCGATCCTTTCTTTCGCTACGTGCATGATGACTCGCGTTTTTGGAACGCTTCCGGTGCGACAGTTAAGCTCGGTGTCAATGGAATCGAACTACAGCTTGAGTTGCTGCGCGCGCTGGTGCTGGGCGGCATCGCCTTCGATACACCCCGGGAATCACGGACCTCGCCCGTCAGTGCCGAGAATCACGAATTTCCACTGTACAGCAGTCAGGACGAGGCAGATCATGCTTCCTACAAGCAGCACGTGCCGATGGTTGCCTATTTTGGCGGTTCGGTCGCCGGTCTGTCGGCCAATGCGCCCGTGATGCTGCGCGGCATTCGCATCGGCGAGGTGCAAAGCGTCGAGTTGCAGTACGACAAGGCCAGCGACAAAGTGGTGGTGCCGGTGCGTTTCGAAGTTGAGCCCGAGCTCATAACCGATTGGCCCATTCAACCCAACAACGAACTACCCGCGACCTTAAGGGACCTGGTAGCCCGCGGCCTGCGCGTTCGACTGGAGAGTGCCAGCCTGATCACCGGGCAGAAAGACCTCAATCTGGACGTATTCACCAACAGTCAGCCAGCCGAACTGCGCATGGCCGGCGATCGCTATGTCATCCCGACAGTTGCGAACGGATCGGATGATGTCATGTCGTCGGCCAGTGCGATCCTGGCAAAATTGAATACTGTGCCGTTCGACCAGATCGGGCAGAACCTGAACGGGACGCTGCAAGGCCTTAACGGCGTTGCCAATGGCGATCAGCTGCGACAGTCGTTGGAATCACTGCGCAGCACCCTCGCCGGCACCGAGGATCTGGTGCAGCGGCTGAACAAGGGCGTTGATCCGGCATTGCAGCGCCTGCCCGCCATCGCGGCAGAACTGGAAGACACGGTTCGGCGAGCCAATCGGCTGGTCGGATCGATGGACAACGGCTATGGCGGCAATTCCTCGTTCAATCGCGACTTCGATCGGATGATGGTGCAGATCACTGATACGGCGCGTTCTGTGCGAGTGCTGGCCGATCTGCTGGCGCGGCATCCTGAGGCACTGATACGGGGGCGTGACGGTGCGACCCAATAACCGGCTGCATCGGCGCACACTGCTGGTGTTGGCCGCCGCACTTCCAGCAGGCTGTGCGTCGCCCAACCCTAATTTGTACACGCTTGCGGTGCTGCCCGGTGCGCAACGCGCCGGCGGACCGCCCGTGGTCGAACTGCGCACAATCGCCGTGGCGCATTATCTGGAGCGCTCACAGATCGTGCGTTCATCCGAAGGATTTCGGCTTGACGTGCTGAGCAACGACTGGTGGGGCGAACCCTTGACCGCAATGCTGAGCCGCGTGCTGGTGCTGGAACTGACACAGCGCCTACCGGGGTGCACGATCTACGCGGAAAACAGCGCGATATCCATGCGCACCGATATCAGCACGGCGATCAATATGGAGCGTATGGACATCGACAGCACTGGCACGGTCGTGCTGATCGCACAGATCGCGGTGAGCGGACGGAACACCGTGACACGCACCGAACGCTACGCCGTGCAACCGTCGTCTGGTGACACTGCCGGGCTGGTCAGCGCGATGAGCACAGCCGTCTCGCAGCTTGCCGATACCGTCGCCAGTATGCTGAGCGGACGCCGCAGCTAAGCGGCCGCGCGAAGGCGCAGCAACTCCCTGCCGAGGAATTCAGCAATCGCGCCTGGCCCCGAGCGCGGGGTGCCCGCACGGCCCGATCGCGTTTCCGCTTCCGGATTGTAGTTGGTGTTTGTGTTGACGTCGTAAACCAACGTGCGACCGGCATCGTCGCTGATGAACTCAATGCCGGCTACCTCGATGCCCGACGCCGCGAGGAAACGTTCAAGGCGCATACGCAAGCTGTCCGGAATGCCGTCGATGATGGTGAACTTGTCGCGCGGTGCTTCACCAACCGGGCACGCGGCGTCGCCGATGGCGCAGGCATCCGCCGGGCAAAGTTCGAAGCCTCCCGATGTATCCACTTCCACCGCGTAGAGGAAACGGCCACCAACAAACTCGGCGCGCGTGATGAACGGACGCGGAGCGCGGACGTACTCCTGCAGCAAATGCAAGCCGTCAACCGGCGGATCATAGGCGCTGCCGTTGATATAGGCGACGACGCCATCCGCGGAGGTGAAGAGCTGGACGCCGAGCCCCTTGCCGCCGCGATTCGGCTTCAGAATGACGGGCTGGTCGGGGAAGTGACGCAGCGCCGCAGCGATCACCTGGTCGCGGCCGGACGCCAGCACCGTTCGCGGTGTGGCAATGCCCTGCGCCTCGAGCGCGGCGTATTGCCGTGCCTTGCTGATCTCCAGATCGAGAGCGGCCGGCCCATTGACCACCCGCCGCCCCCAACGGGTCAGCCAGGCCAGCACTGCGGCCGTAAGCTCTGCCGCGTGGCGGTGGTCGCGGGTATGCGAAGAGGCGCTCATCCGGTTGTAGAACACGCCATCGGGCGGCGGAGTCGAAAGATCGAATGTGCCAGCGTCGAGGAACCACTCGGTCCATGGCAGACGACGCCGATCGAACGCCTCGGCAAGCGGCGGCAGCCAAGCAGCATTTTCATGCAGGATGTGGATGCGGCGCATCGGGCGGCCCCTTCGTTTGCTCAGAGAAGCGAGCACATAGAAGTTCATCCTCCCGAAGCAGCGCAAGTGCCGGGCAGAAAGAAGAAAATTCTCTCAGTATGACGGACATGCTGGGAATGCGTATGCGAAACTCGATCCTCATCGAGCAAGACGCTCTCCTGGCCGATCGGCGGAGCGCGGCGGCGGTATCGGTTGCTCGGTGCGAGGTGGGGCCATATAAGGCGCTTCCCGGAGAGGTGCCGGAGCGGTCGATCGGGGCGGTCTCGAAAACCGTTTACCCCTTGCGGGTACCGAGGGTTCGAATCCCTCCCTCTCCGCCAAACATCGGTCCCCACCCTGCCTGATTGTCCATTTTGCTGTCGCGGTGATCCGCATGCCTGTCGCGGTAATCGGCAAAACCTCACAATCCGACCCGTAGACAGATGCCTTTAAGCGGTCGAGCAGTGCCGGGCGTAAGCGGCTACTCTCAAAGCCATTAAAGCAACCGAACAGATCGCAGCAATACTTGCTAGTTCCGTAACCCTTGTGACCTGACGGAAATCTCCCTGGGCAGTGGCAATGGCGGGAATGGCAGCGCGATCCCAATATCGGGAGAGTTGCCGTGGCGTTCGCCTGTACTACTTGTTGTAGGGTCTGCGGAAAAGTAACCATCGGAACGTCTGCAATTCCGCGTAGCGGCGGGCATGGCCCGCGCAAGTGCCGAACAAGACATTGCAAGAACGAAAGGGAGCAAGGTATGTCAGACCGTCTTGCGCCGTTGAAAATTCGCCTCGCTTGTCTCCGTGACGCTGCCGCGCTGTCCAGCTTGGTCGAGCAGGCCTACACCCCCTGGATCGAGACCGTGGGACGGCGGCCCAGGCCCATGGATGATGACTATCACGCACGTTGCAAAAAGGGCCACGCTTGGGTGGCGGAGCTCGATGCCGAGCTCGTCGGTGTTGTCATTATCGAGGACATGCCGGGCTATCTGTTCCTGCACAATATTGCGGTTGCGCCTATCCACCAGCACCTCGGCTTGGGCCGTGAATTGATGCGGTTCGTCGAAGATCAAGGGCGCCGGCGGGGCTATGACGAGCTCAGGCTGACCACAACTGAGGTGATGGCCCGCAACGTGGAGCTCTATACGCGGCTTGGCTACGTCGTGACCGAACGAGAACCGACCAAGACCGTCGATCGCCTGTGGATGACGAAGTCTCTTGGCTGCCCAGACGTTGCTGATTGAGGTGCGGCGAATGTCGGAATTCGATTTCATCGTGGTTGGTGCTGGAACTGCCGGCGCGGTTCTTGCCGCGCGGTTGAGTCAAATGATCCGTCGATGTGCTGCTGCTGGAGGCCGGCTCAGATTATCCAGACGAGCGAGCGATGCCGCCAGATCTGCTGAACAGCCGGGACAACGCCTCAATGGTGCATGACTGGGGGTATACGGCGACGTTCACGCCGAACCGCGTTGCAGCCTATCGCCGTGGCCGCGTCGTGGGGGGCACCTCGGCCATCAACGCCGCGGCAGCGATGTGGCCGCGCCCGGCCGACTTTGCGGTTTGGTCTGACATCACCGCCAGTGCCCTGTGGAGCTGGGAGGCCACGGCACCATGGCTGAGGCGGGTCGAAACCGATATCGACGCGCCCGATCCGTCGATACATGGCGCATGTGGTCCTACACCGGTGCGCCGCTACCGGCCAGCCTAGCGCATCGCGCTTCAGCGTGCATTCGGCGAGGGATGCCTCGCCGCCTTGGACATCGGTGAGATAGCCGACCACAATGACGCGCGCGTCGGCGCCGGGGTCGGTCCGTGGCCCATGAACCGACGCGCCGACAGGACGCGGGTATCGGCAGCGCTTGCCTATCTCACGCCGTCTGTCAGGGCGCGACCAAATTTGCACATCAGCGGCGAGACGCTGGTCGACCGCGTTCTGTTACGACAGGGACGCGCCGAGCAAGTTGCGTTGGCCAACGGCGACCGATTGCGTGCGCGCAGGGCGGTTGTGCTTTGTGCCGGGGCCATCGGCACCGCGGCCATCCTCCTGCGCTCCGGTATCGGCCCCGCGTCAGAGCTTTCGGCCCTTGGCATCGCGACGTGCTGCGACCTTCCGGGTGTGGGCGCACGCCTCTGGGACCATCCAAGCGTTCCGGTGCGGCTGATCCCGAAGCCGGGGCGTTGCGACCCCGCTAACAATCCACGCTTTCAGATGGTCTCGCGCCTGCCTGCCGCCGGCTCCGAGGTCAATGGCGATACCCTGCTCGCCATGATCAGCCACCTCGACCTTGGTGGGTTTCCGGCGCTGCGGGAGCAAGTTGGCGTGCCGGTCGTGGCGACGATAAATGCTGCGCTGCTGCAGCCGTTCGGGCATGGCACGTTGCGGTTGACGGACTTAAAAGTAGAGATGATTTGGCTTTTTGCTCGCACCCAGACGATCTGCGCCGCCTTGTCGAGGGGATTAGGCTGGCCTGGCAGGTTGCCAGTTCGTCTCCGATGCAGGCCGAAATCGAAGCGATCGCCGGCCTAGACGATGCAACAGTTGCCTCCGACACCTTGCTCGAGAACTATGTAATGGCAAACGTAGGCACATTCTGCCACGCCTGTGGAACGGCCCCGATGGGGCGTGATGACGACAAGCTGGCGGTCACGGACCTGCATGGTCGCGTGCGTGGTGTCCAGGCGTTACGAATTGCAGACGCGTCCATCATGCCGGCAAGTGTGAGCGCGCCCCCCAACTTCAGCGTGCTGGCAATGGCCGAGCGCGTGGCCGACTGCATCAATGCCGACGGGTCGGGCCAATGACGTAATATAATTTGGCGTTCCCGCGAGAAGGTCGTCAGTCCTGACGCGCCGAGGTATTGCGGTTCTCCGCCATAGCGCACTGCATTGCGCCTTCCTTATCCAGACGCGACAGCCCGGAAGTCCACCACACCCTTCAGCCGCTCTTCCGCATCAAACAAACCAAGTTGCGCCACATCGCCTGGTCTCCTCGTCGAGACGGTCAGTAAGAGACGCCGACAGATGAAAGATGTCAGGGTCGACAAGAAAATGGACAGGAGAAAACCCGGCCTCAGGACGGCAGGGAAGGTTTCGCATTGCTACCAAATCATCAACACAAGGAACACGGGCGACTAGGTCAGTCACAAGGACGGAATGCGACGTAATCCTGGCAGGAGGCAAATGTGATGAAGCGCAACGATATCGAGATAGTCATCCGCCGTGCTTACGCTGCACGCAGGGTCAACGATCCGAAAGGAATAGGAGCAATATTTGCGCCCGATGCGACATTCACGGATGCAGGCCATCCCACTCATTGCAGCGCCGCGGCCACATATGTCGGTCCTCAAATACTTGAGGCTCTGAAGGCACTGTGCGACAATTTTCATGCTTTGAACTACGAAATGCGCTCCCTGATAATCGAAGGCGACCGGGCAGCTTCGATCTGTCGCGCAGATTTCCGATATATGCCGACCGATGAAACGCTATCACTCGATCTCGTCCATTTCTGGACCTTCAAGGATGGCAAGGTAACGGATCTCGTAGAGGACTTTGACACGGCGCATGTTGCCCAACTCATGGCGAAGATGCCACCGCGCAAGCCAAGCTCGTAGCAGTTGTGAAAGATAGAATTCGGCCGCATCAGACGCAGATCCTCAACGAGTTCACACAGCGCTTTGCAGCCTGCCGCGAGGAGGATGCACGCCACCATCAGCGTTCGGCGCTTCTCCATTGTGCATGTCGATTTCCGACTGTCGCTCGTCGGTCGCTTCACCGTCCGCGCGATAGTTACGATCACGAACCGCAGTGCGAGCGCCGACGCACCGTCTTCCTGCGCCACAGCCGCCGCAAACCCACCCCATCCGCCGCTGGGGCAACGCCGGAACGGTGCTCTACCCAGCCAGCTTTTTGACCGCGCCGGTAGAAGCAGATTGTCGGATGGCGCGCCAGCTGGGCGGGTGATCGGCGCGGCCGCCAGCCCGTGGACACTCAGCCTTGGTTGTTCTTGATTTGTTCCCTCCTATCGCCTACCGTCCCGGGATGTTCGGTGCCAGCCCGTTTGAGCCTGCCAGTCGGGAAGAAATCGAAGCTGCCCTGTCCGAGGCGATCAGGTCCTCCGCGGCAGGCTGGATGACACGCAGCGCCGAAGTGTTTCTGGCCGGGGTCTGCGCCAAGCACCTGAGCGAGCAATTGGCACTCGCCGGTTTCGTGGTCATGCGGCGCGTCGAGTGAGCCGCTGCCGTCTGTCCCAGGTCACCGGAATTGCTGCTACCAGGTCAGCCGATACAGGTAATACAGACCTAATCCGATCAGTCCCCACACCGGGATCGAAATGGCTATCGCCACGCAAAAGCCGATCACGGTCCTGAATTCGTTGCGCGGACGCTCAGCCTCGTGGTCCGCGCCCGAGCGGGCTTCCGTCGACAAGGACCGAGCATCGTCCGGCATTCAGTCCGGATACCCGCCAAAGTTCTCCATGCGGAATCTATTTCCCGTGATAATGGAGGGCGACTGATCACATGCTATGCAGCAAGCGACCTCGGAGCGCTAGTCGCTTGTTGGCGTGGTGCCGGCCATGGCTCGCTCGGCTGAGATTAGATAGGCACCCGTCGCGCTGGCCGCCGCCCTCTGGCCAATCGCAGAGCAGCACGCCGGCTCGACGATGCGATCAGATGATCTGCAACGACATTGAAAACGACTTCGTGCTTTCAGGAGCGTAAGGGGGCCAAAAACGCGTGACCGAAGTTCTCAAGAGTTGGCTAGCACGGGCGACCGAACATCGTGCCACGTCTGAGCACGGCCACATCGCCGACGCCATCATCGCGACCATCCCGATCGGCTATATTACACTCGCGCGTGACGCGGCCTCAGTTCACGCGGCGGACCCGCCAAACACCGCCTCAGAAAGCCGTGGCGGCCAGGTTGGCTGGGTCTCTAGCCGCGTAGTGCGGTAGTCCTACCCGGATCGATCTGCCCGCGCTGTGACCTGGATCACAGGACAGGAGCTTCAGTGGTGACTTCCTGAGCGCACCACATCCGGCCGCGAGCGCAATCCGCGGCGGGAGAGTCGACAGCCTGGGCCGCCCTAGCGATACGCCAATACGTCCGGTGCCAACCCCATCGCGGTTGCGGTAGCAGAGCCAAGCTGCCCATCGGGCGGCAGACCGCGCGCCCGTTGAAAGCCCGCGATCGCCGCTTGGGTCCCTTGGCCCCATACGCCGTCCACCGGACCGCTAGAGAATCCGAGCGTGCCCAATCGCGCCTGCACGGCGCGCACAGATGCTGGAAGCAGGTGGTCGGCGGGCGGCGGCGCAGGCGCCGGCATGCTGGCGGCGAGCAACGAACCGGGGTTTACGCCCAAAGTCGCGGCGGTTGCCTGATTTATTTGTCCTGTCACTTGTAGCTGATGCTGCTGCTGGAAGCGCTCTAACGCGGCCTCGCTGTCAGCGCCCCAGATACCGTCGATGCGCCCGCTGTAGACGCCAGCCTGCTGCAGTTTTGCCTGCACGTTTTGCACCGCAGCAGGAGGCAGCGGCTCGATGTAGGCCAGCGGCGGCGGATTTGTTTGCCCGGCTGCTGGCAAGGCCGCAAAGGCAATCACGCTGCCGAGGATCGTGGCGTACCGCATGGACGTGCTCCTCTGGACGTTCGCAGAGAAGAACGTCGATCAAGCCCAGCGGTTCTCACGACTGCAGCGGCGGACAACCAGATCGGGTTCGATCGACCTGTGGCGCGTGGCGCTGCGAAACGAAAGGTCTATCATCCGGCTGGACATATCGGGAGACGCGTCAGTCCATGAAGCATATCGCATCGCGGCTGTCGGCCGTACGTCCCTCGGCCTCGATGGCTGCGTCGCTGGCCGCCAAGGCCCTGATGGCCAAGGGCGTCGATGTCATTGACCTCAGCCTGGGCGAGCCAGACTTTCCCACCCCGCCGCACATTGTCGATGCCGCTTACGAGGCAGCGAAACGTGGCGATACGCTCTATACAGCGCCGGCTGGCACTCCTGCCCTGCGCGAGGCCATTGCTCACAAATTCGAGCGCGACAACGCCCTGACCTTCGGCCTCGACCAGATCGCCGTCGCCAACGGCGGCAAGCAGGTCATCTTCAATGCGCTGATGGCGACAATCGACGAGGGCGACGAGGTGATCCTGTCCGCCCCCTACTTTGTCTCGTATCCTGAGATGGTGCGGCTCGTCGGCGGCGTCCCGGTCTCCGTCCCGTGCCCCGCAGAGTTCGGGCTTCCTGCTGACGCCCGAAGCACTCCAAGCTGCCATCACGCCGCGCACTAAATGGCTAATTCTCAATTCGCCCAATAATCCTTCGGGCGCGGTCTATTCCGCCGCTGAACTTGCCGCGCTCGGCGCAGGACCGGAGCGCCATCCACAGGTGCTGATCCTGTCGGATGAAATCTACGAGCACATCCTGTTCGACGGCCGCCGCTTCACCTCGTTCGGCCAGGCTTGCCCGCGGCTGAGCGATCGCAGCCTGATTATGAATGGCATGTCCAAGACCTATTCGATGACCGGCTGGCGCGTCGGCTACGCGGCGGGCCCGGCTTGGCTGATCGCCGCGATGTGCACGATCCAAAGCCAATCCTGCACGTCGGTCTGCTCCATCGCCCAGGCCGCCTCCGTCGCCGCGTTGAACGGTTCCCAGGACCATGTGCGCGACTTCAGAGCGGCGTTCGAGCGCCGGCGCGATCTGGTCGTGCAACGCATCGGGGATATCCCCGCACTGACGTTGTCGCCGCCCAGTGGCGCTTTTTACGGCTTCATCGGCTGCGCCCGGCTGATCGGCGCTCGCACTGCGTCTGGCACCACGCTTACAGACGATTTCGGCTATCGCTCACTACCTGCTGGAGGAAGGCCATGTTTCCGCCGTCCCCGGAGCCGCCTACGGCCTCTCGCCATTCGTGCGAATCTCGACCGCCACGTCGGAAACTGTGTTGACCGAGGCGGTCAGCCGAATCGCAACGGCTGTGGGGCGGCTGCAGCTCCGTAATGCCGCATGAGCGACTGCACCGGGGACCGCGGCTGATGCATCGCAGCCTGCACGCTTAAGCGCAGTCAGGTAATGCGGCTGAACGCGCTAATCTGAGTGTCGGCATGCGCCGAACTTCAGTGCGGTACGGGCACTCCATCGCGAATTCTCGCCGAGAAGTTGGGATCGGCATCGGCCTGCACCGCCTTGTCGTGAATCCTCGCACGTTCACGCAGTTTCTCGAACGGAATGCTAGTGTCCGTGGCACCGAGGTCGTAGGCGTAATTCGGCAAATACCCGGTCAGCAGCACTCGGTAATCTGGACGCAGACCGGGATGGACAACGCGAACCATGCCAAACACCAGCGTCGTGCAATTGGCAGTCAAAGTGTTGTACCAGCGCGGCATCTGCGCCAGATCATTGGCGTCCGCCACGTATTCCCGTAGCAGATTTTGCGCGTCGGCGGGCTTCATTCGCAGCCGGTAGATACGGACGTCCTCACCTCGGACATTACTCCGCACCCTCACCACGTCGCGCTCGTCAGCCGCGATGATCGACAGGGCGTATTCCTTGAAGAATCCCGCGATTGTCGAATAATCCTGGCCACGCGCCTTGCGCGTCTCAATCGAAAAATCCAGCCTGCTGCCATCGTCGAAACCGAAGCTGACGATCAGATGAGCGATGGCCTCCCCGGACCAGTACGACAAGATCAGATCCACATTGGCAACCTGCGACAGGTTATAGGTCCGCTGCTCCCAGCGTTCATCGAAGTCGGTGTCGCTGCGCCAGTTGAAATCGCGTACGTTGTTCAGGATCAGGCGATCGCCGTCTATGGTGCCGGTCACGCTACGGGCGACATCGGGTGTCCAGTCCCGTTCATTCGACGGCCTTATGGTTGACCACCACACCAGAACGATGGCGAACACACCGGCGTATACCGCGAGCGCAAGCCATCGCCTCGATGTCGCGAGAAATCCCACGGTCACCAAAGCCAGGGCCGCGACTGCCCCGGTCAACACGGCTTGAACCGGCTCGGATGCGGTGCATCGAAACCAGATGGCCAGCGAACTCCAGACGCCCACCAAGAGGACGGCGATCGCCAGCAACACAAGGCTCAACCAGCGAGCAAACCGCCTGACGATCATGCCGGATCCTCGGGAAATGCTAGAAAACGAAGTTCATAGCGATCATCGGGCCACCAAGAGACCGATACCTACAGGTCGCTGAGATGCCAGCCGAACCCGTTTGATAGCTTGATCCTCCGGCCGCTTGCCAACGTGACAGAACCAATCTTAGCAGCAACGGACCGGCGTGTTGCTATGGCGGCGCCATTACCCGCAGGAGGCACGGCCTCAATGATTGGCGATGTCCGATCTCAGGGCTGCCCAACCTCGGAACCGTTGCCGATAGCATCGCGCGCAGATCGGACCTGCGCGCGGGAAGCGCGCTGTCAGGCCGGCGGTTGCCGGGTCATGCGAAGCAGTGATGTATCGTAGCCGAGGCTGCGAACTCTCGCGACAAGATCCGCCACAGCTGCCGGTGACGGCACCGGATCACGGTGCAGAATCCATAGATACTTTCCGCTGGGTTCGCCGACGATCGACCACGTGTAATCGTCGGCACGGTCGAGAACCCAATAGTTGCCGAAAAACGGACCGAAAAACGAAACGCGAAGTTTCGCATTGCCTGAACCGGGAACAAGTCGCGCCCTGCCGGTCGCCGAACGCGTTGGCCCGTCCGGTGCGCCGAGCCGGCAGGTATTCAGAACGCTGACCAGCCCATCAGGACGCCGTGCATACTCCGCCGTCACGCCTTCGCAGCCTCGCTCGAAACGCGCATCGTATCGCGCCAGTTTGTACCAACGGCCGAGATAGCGCTCGAGATCGACATTCCTGGCTGGCTCCGGAACACGCGGATTGCCAATCGGCCTTGACCATGCCCGGCCGGCAACAAACGACGCGAAGCCAAGCACAAGCAGTGCCGGAAGCACGAAATCTCGGGTCCTTGGCGATCGAACGGGCATGCTTTCTCCGGCAACAGTCCAGGCGCGTTACGCTAACGCGATAACCTGTTTCAGGTTTCCCATGCCGACGAGTATGCAAGCCAGCCTTACTCCGCGGCCGACGTCTCCCGCACGCTCATCGGCGCCCGACGATGCTCGACATCGAACAGCAGGCCGCCGCGTCGCGTGTAGAACCACCACGTTGCCCCAATGCAGCTTACGTAGAAGCCCAGGAAGGCATACAGCGCCGCTTCTGGCCCACCTGTCGCGGCAATCGACGAACCGAAGCTCTTGGGGATGAAGAACGCTCCGAATGCGGCGACCGCCGAGGTGAAGCCGATAATGGCGGCTGCCTCCTTGTCGGATTGTCGCACCAGGTCGGCCGCGGCAAGACCTGGTTCCAGCCGTCCGACCTCCTTGCGCATGATCGCTGGGATCATCTGGAAGGTCGACGCATTGCCAACCCCGCTTGCAGCGAACAGGAAGAGGAAGCAGGCGAAGAACAGCGGGAACCCAAGCGCGCTGTCCTTGAGGCCGATGGCATACAGCACCCCGACCGTGCCAAGCGCCATCGCGACGAACACACCCAGCGTGATGCGCCCGCCGCCGATGCGGTCGCACGGCTTGCCAGAGAACGCCCGCGCTGCCGCACCGACCAGCGGACCAAGAAAAGCGTAGGACAGCGCATTCACCGACGGGAACAGGATCTTCGACAGCAGCGGAAATGCCGCCGAGAAACCGATGAACGAACCGAAGGTCCCGGTATACAGCCAGCACATGATCCAATTGTGCAGCCGGCGGAAGATCACCGACTGGTCGGCGAAAGAGGCCTTCATGCTGGCGATGTCATCCATGCCGAACCAGGCCGCGAAGGCGCTCGCGATAATGAACGGCACGAAGACGAAGCCGGCGTTCTGCAGCCACAAAGCGGTCGCACGCTGCCCTGCACGGCCGCCTGCGGCGATCCGCCCAGCCAGCCGAACACACCAGCGGTGATCGCCAGCGGTACGACGAATTGCACCACGCTCACCCCGAGATTGCCCAGTCCGGCGTTGATCGCCAGCGCGTTGCCCTTCTCGGCCTTCGGAAAGAAGAACGAGATGTTGGCCATCGAGGACGCGAAGTTGCCGCCGCCCAGCCCGCACAGTAGCGCCAGGCCCAGGAAGATCCAGTAGGGCGTAGCCGGGTTCTGCACCGCGAGGCCCATGCCGATGGCAGGCAGCAGCAGCGACCAGGTGGTGAGTGTCGTCCACAACCGGCCGCCGAATATCGCCGGCATGAAGCCATAGAAGATGCGCAGCGTGGCGCCCGACAGGCCGGGCAACGCGGCGAGCCAGAACAGCTGCTCTGTCGAGAACGCGAAGCCCACAGACGGCAGCTTTGCGACCACGACGGACCACACCATCCACACAGCGAATGACAGCAGCAGGCACGGGACCCAGACCCACAAATTGCGACGGGCGATGGCGCGACCGGTGTCTTGCCAGAATGTCGCATCCTCGGGCCGCCAGTCCTGGATCGCACCGGTTGCGGCCAGCGCGCCTACCTGCGCCGGGCCATGTATCGGCTGCATCTCCGGAAGTTCCGGCAGCGCGTGCGCAGGGATACCCTGCGCCAACGCCGCCCGCTCCATCTGCCCGACCGCGAAGTGCATCCAGACCAGCGCGGTTGAGACCACGGCGAACAGCAGCCAGAAGCAACTCTGCCAGACACCGGTCAGGTCGTTGAGCAGTCCGAACGCGATCGGCAGCACGAAGCCACCCAGGCCGCCGACAAGCCCACCATGCCGCCCACCGCGCCGACGCGGTCCGGATAGTAGATCGGGATGTGCTTGTACACGGCGGCCTTGCCGAGGCTCATGAAGAACCCCAGCACAAAGGCGACAACCATGAAGCCAAAGACGCCCAGCCGCGTGGAGAACATCACCGGGCCGCGGATGCCCTCGACCACGTATTGGGTGGGCGGATAGGACAACACAAAGGTACAGACGACCGCCGTCAGGAACGACCAGTACATGATGCGGCGCGCGCCGAATTTGTCGGACAGATGTCCGCCATAGGCGCGGAACACCGAGGCGGGAATTGAGTAGGCCGCACCCATCATGCCCGCAGTGCGGATATCGAGGCCGTAAACGCCAATCAGATAGCGCGGCAGCCACAGCGCCAGCGCCACGAAGCCGCCGAACACGAAGAAGTAGTAAATCGAGAACCGCCAGACCTGGACGTTCTTCAGCGGCTCCAGCATCGCGCAGCGTTTCCGGCTTGGTGCCGGTCGCGCGCCGGTGCGCGAGATCGGGATCATCGCTGGTCACCAGGAAGAACACCACGGCGGTGACCGCCAGTGCTGCCGCCCAGACCAACGCCACCGTCTGCCAGCCATACGCAACCAGCACGACGGGGGCAGCGAACTTGGTCAGCGCCGCACCGACGTTTCCCGCGCCGAAGATGCCAAGGGCGATACCCTGACGCTCCCTTGGGAACCACTTCGACACATAGGCAATACCAACGGAAAACGAACCGCCGGCAATGCCGACCCCGAGTGCCGCGAGCAGGAACGTCGGGTAGTCATAGGCGAAGATCAGCAGCGCCGTCATGACGGCGGCAGACAGCATGACGAGAGTGACATCATGCTCCGCCGTACTGATCGGACCAAACGCCCAGCAGCAGCCGGATCAGCGATCCCGTCAGGATCGGTGTCCCGACCAGCAGACCAAACTGCGTGTCCGACAGTCCCAGGTCCTTCTGGATCTGGATGCCGATGATGGCGAATATCGTCCACACGGCGAAGCACATCGTGAAGGCAAACGTCGACAGCCACAGGGCGCGGCTTTGGTCGAACGGATTGACCCACTGCGTGGTCATCCCTCGGTTCCTTTTGTTGCAAGCGGTTGGATGGTTTCGGCGCCGTCAATCAGCGGATCGAGGCTGAAGCGGGCGCGGGCTGCGGCCTCGTCGTCAATGACGAGTATGTCGCCGTCGAGTTGCAGCCCATGGCGGGCGACGGCGCCAAGGGTGCGTGAGAAGGTCTCGCGCGTCATGCCGAGCTCAGCGGCAATCTGCCGTTTGTTGAGCGGCAGTCTCGTGGGCAGTTGCTGCGGCGTTTTGCCGTGCAGGCGCAGCAGGTAGCAGCCGACGCGCTCTTCCGCGGAACGCAGACGCACGTTCTTGGCCTGCTTCACCTGGCGGCG
>CAVRDF010000002.1:0-287121 GCA_963719805.1 uncultured Alphaproteobacteria bacterium | reverse complement strand
GGCGGAGCTGCTCGCGCCCCAGGCCGCCTTCGCGCAGCACGGCGCGAGCGGCGCCTGGGTCTCCGAGCGGCTGCCGGAATTCGCGCGCATGGCGGACGAGGTGACGTTCATCAAGACGATGCGCTCGGAGCAGTTCAATCACGCGCCGGCGCAGCTCTTCGTGCAGACCGGCTCGGCGCTGCCGGGTGCGGCGAGCTTCGGCTCGTGGGTCACGTACGGGCTCGGCTCGGAGAATGCGGACCTGCCCGGTTTCATCGTCCTCCTCTCCGGCGGCAAGGTGCCCGATGCCGGCCGCAGCGTGTGGGGATCGGGCTTTCTGCCGTCGATTTACCAGGGCGTGCAGTGCCAGGGTGAAGGGGCGCCGCTGCTCTTCGCGGAGAATCCCGCCGGCGTCGATCGCGAGCTGCGCCGCGCGAGCATCGAGGCCATTCGGCGCATCGACGAGGAGCACATGGCGCAGACGGGCGACCGCGAAATCGCGAGCCGCATCGCGCAGTACGAGCTGGCGTTTCGCATGCAGACGTCGGTCCCGGAGGCGATGGAAATCCGCGGGGAGTCCGCCGCCACGCACGCGCTCTACGGCACGGAGCCGGGGCGCAATTGCTTCGCCAACAACTGCCTGCTCGCGCGCCGGCTCGCCGAGCGCGGGGTCCGTTTCATCCAGCTCTACGACTGGGGCTGGGACTCGCACGGCTCGGTCGAGGGCGAAGGGCTGCGCGAGGGTTTTCTCCACAAGACGCGCTCGATCGATCGCCCGCTCGCGGCGCTGCTGAGCGACCTGAAACAGCGCGGTTTGCTCGAGGAGACGCTGGTCGTCTGGGGCGGCGAATTCGGCCGCACGCCGATGATGGAAAGCCGCCAGGGAAAGCGAAATCCCTTCCTCGGGCGCGACCATCACCCGCACGCCTTCACGATGTGGCTGGCCGGCGGCGGGGCGCGCCGCGGTTACACCCACGGCGAAACGGACGAGCTCGGCGCGCTGCCGGTGAGCCATCCCGTCCACGTGCATGACCTCCAGGCGACCGTGCTCCACGCCCTCGGGCTCGATCACGAGCGGCTGACCTACCGCGTGCAAGGGCGCGACTTTCGGCTGACCGATACGCGCGGGAGGGTTGTGCGGGAGTTGCTCGGCTGAACGCTCTTACTCTTACTCTTAATCCTCCGTCGAGTAAGAGTAAAACCCCGCGCCGCTACCAATTCTTCACCCAAGAGTTCCGGTCGGAATCGCGTGGCGCCGGTCGTACTGACTTTGCCGCCGGTCGACCAGAGGTCGAAATTCGGGTTGAATCCGGCGGCGGTCGCCGGGCGCTTGGCCTTGCTCCCGTTGACCTTGGCGTCCGCCTTGAAGTCGTCCTCTTGCTTCGCGTTCGCGGTGCTGTAGCCGTACGAATTGCCGAACGGATCCTGGAGGTAGAGCACCTTCGCGATCTTGCCATTCTGGTCCTTGTTGCCGTAGAGCATGCGGGAGTTCGTCTGGAAATCCATGTACCCTTTGCTCGGCTCATCCGGCGGCGTGAGCTTGCCGTCCATGTTCTCGTCCCCGCTCAGGGCGATATAGAGGAACAAGGAGGCTTTCTTGTACGCGTCGGTGGTCGGGTTGCCGTCGCGCTGGGGGTCGATCGGCGCCTCGCCGCCAGTCACGGGCTCGGTCGCATCGGAGCGCGGATAGCTGCCGAAGTCCGTCTTGTACATCTCGCAAGCCATCGCCATGTCCCTGATCTCCGCCTCCGCGCGGTGGCGCGCGGCCTTGGCGTTGGCGCCTTGCGCCGCGGTGATGATCCAGCCGGCGATGACGAGAATGATCACGATGACCGCCAGCACTTCGAGCAGGGTGAAGCCGTGGTTGGAGCGATGTTTCATGGCAGGGAGGGTAAGAGGCAAGGCGGTCCGGCTAGCTGCCGTTTTGCTGCATGCCTTTAATAACGTCGATCAGAGGCATGAAGAGCGCAATGACGATTGTGCCGACGATCAGCGCGAGGAAGACGATCATGATCGGCTCGAGCAGCGAGGTCAGACCCTCCACCGCGTTGTCGACTTCATCGTCATAAACCTCGGCGATCTTGAGCAGCATCTCGGGGAGCTGGCCGGTCTCTTCACCGACATCCACCATCGAGATCACCATCGGCGGGAAGACGCCGCTCGCCTCCAGCGGCGCGACGATCGATTCGCCCTCCTTCACCGCGTCGTGCACCTTCGTGATGGCGTCCGCGATGATGGAGTTGCCCGCCGTGTCGCGCGTGATGTTCAGCGCCTGGAGAATGGGGACGCCGCTGGTGACCAGCGTGCCGAGCGTGCGCGAGAAGCGCGAGATCGAGCTCTTGCGCGTGAGGTCGCCAAAGAGCGGCGCCCGGAGCTTGATCTTGTCGATCGTCACCCGCCCGCCCGTGGTCGAGCTGAACCACTTGTACAAGGAGATCACGCCCGACGACGATGACGGCCGACAGGATGAAGATTCGGAGTGGTAAACGTCTTGACCAGATCATCGGACGCGCTCCCTTCGCCCATGCCGGGGAGCACGCCGCCCCACGGCCAGGAGAAGAAGTTCTTCACCATATCGCTGGCGCCGATGACGCCGCGGGTCAGCGGCGGCAGCGGCTTGCCGGAGAGCATGTCGTTGAAGATCGCCTGGAATTTCGGGACGATGAACGCGAGCAGAAAGAGCAGGATGACGATGGCGATGATGAGCACGATGACCGGGTAGGCCATGGCCGAGACGACCTTGTTCTTGATCTTCTGCGCCTTCTCCTGGAACTCGGCGAGCCGGTTGAGCACCAGCTCGAGCACGCCGCCGAGCTCGCCGGCTTTCACCATGTTCACGTAGAGCTTGTTGAAGATCCTCGGATGCTGCGCCATCGACTCCGAGAAGGTGCTGCCGCTCGAGACGGAGTCGGCCAGCGCGTTGATCGTGTTGCGCAGCACGACATCTTTCTCCTGCTTGGCGAGCACGCCGAGTCCGCGGAGCAGCGGCAGGCCGGCGTCGATCAGCGTCGCGAGCTGCCGCGTGAAAATCATGAGGACCTTCGATTTCACGGTCTTTCGCTGGAAGAGCGTGATCTGCTTGCCGGCTTTCGGCGCGCTGGCCGCCTTGGCCGCCTTCTGCGTTTTCTTCACGGCCTTGTCGCCGCCCTTGCCCTCCTCGAGCACGCTCGTGGGGAAGTAACCCGCCTGGCGCAACTGGCCGACTACGTCGTTGGGATTGGGGGCTTCGATCGTTCCGCGCGACTCCTGGCCGCGCGCATCGAGAGCAATGTAGTCGAATTTGGGCATAATGAGGGGGAACTGGGAAGACCGCGGTTGCGTGCGAAAGTAGAACTATTTATCCCGTCTGTCACGCCGAGAATGCGGCGGCGGAGAAGAAAAAGGAAGGAGGAAAGGGGGGGCGAATGACGAATGACGAATGACGAAGGCGAAGGCGAAGGGCGAAAGGGCGAAAGGGCGAAAGGGCGAAAGGGCGAAAGGGCGAAAGGGCGAAAGGGCGGATGACGGATGGCGGATGGCGGATCGCGGAGGAGGAAGGCAACGGCGCCACGCGCTGTGTGCAGGATTCGTCATTCGTCATTCGTCATTCGTCATTCATTTCAGGAACAGAAACGCGCTCGGCGCGAAGCACGGCACGAGCGGGCCGGCCGGCGTGAGCTTCCCGCTCTCCGCATCGACCCGAAAGACGATGATGGTATCGCTCAGCATATTGCCGCAGACGATGAATCGGCCCGTGGGGTCGAAGCAAAAGTAGCGCGGATGGCTCCCCTGCGTCGGCGTCAGCGAGTCCAGCGTGAGCTTGCCATCGGCGGCGATGTTGAAGACCGCGAGGCTGTCGTGCCCGTCCTTGAGCGCGGCATCGCGATTGGAGACGTAGAGGAACTTCCCGTTGGGATGAATCTGGATCTCCGAGGTGTTGCTCGCGCCCGCAAAGTCCGCCGGCAGCGTGCCGATCGTCTGGATCTCCTTCAGCACCCCTTTGCCGCCGGGATTCGCGAACACGGTCACCGTGTTGTTCAACTCGTTGACACAATAAACGAACTCGTCGCGCGCGCTGAAGGCGAGGTGCCGCGAGCCGGAGCCGGGCGCCACGGAGGCGAACGGCGGCTCGGCGGGATCGAGCGAGCCGGTCGCCGGCTGGAAGCGGTAGATCATGATCTTGTCAGTCCCGAGGTCGGCGGAATAGACGCGCTCGTTCGTGCGGTCGACATAGATACTGTGGGCGTGCGGCCCCTCCTGGCGTTTCGGATCGGCGCCCTTTCCCTGGTGCTGGTCGAAGCCGGCCGCCGGCTTCAGGCTGCCATCGGGTGCGATCGGCAGGCAGGCGACGCTGCCGCTGATGTAGTTCGCGACGAGCACATTCAGCCCGTCGCGGTCGATCGCGAGATGGGTCGGCTTCTTCCCCATGGACGGCTGGTGATTCACCTCGCGCAGCCGCCCGTTCTCCACGATGGCATACGCGCTCACGCCCACCGGCTCGGCCTGGCTCACGGCGTAAATGAATGGCTTCGTCGGATGTTTGACGAGAAAGCTCGGCTCCACCGCCGTCGCCGCCAACTCCGGCGTGCTGATCGCGCCGGTCTCGGTATTGAACCGGCTCACATAGATCCCCTGCGACCCGCCGGGCTTCGTCGCGTAAGTGCCGATGTACATCGGAATCTCCGCCGCGCTGGCGTGGGTGGAGAAGGCTGGAGAGCAAGCGGCCGCCAGAGTGACGAGCAAGGCGAAGAGGAAGCGTGGCGGCAAAGTCATACAAAGGGGCGATGAGGCTGGGGAGCAAAGAGGAACTGGCAATAAACCGCGCGCCCGTTCCGCGGCCAAGCGAAAAGCCGGCCGCTGGCCGGCCACGGAGCGGCGTGCGGTCGGGGCGCCCACGTTTGGCGGCGTTGCTTGCTGGAAATGCTCAAGAAATTGGAGGCGGCACCTCTTCGCCTATGCTCAGCGAGAGCCGCGCTCTACCCTCGGGGACCAAGCTCGCCCGCGCGAAACAGGGCAGGAAAACAAATCCATTGGCGGTGCATTCTTAACATGTTTTTCGCTGCGACAGCGCCGTTTCGTAAGCGCGCACTTGGTTCAACCACGCCGCGCCGACTGGCACGCCGGCGCGCTCGCAGTGCTCGTCCCAGACGGTGCCGAAGGGGAGCGTTTTCAGCTCCTCGAGCATTGCCAGCCGCGCGGTGAAATCGCCGGCGGCCTCGAGCTCGCGCAGCATCGCCGTCGGCTCCAGGAGCGCGAGGAGCAGCGCCTTCAGCGCGTTGCGCGTGCCGATGACCCAGGCGGCGATGCGGTTGATGCTGGCATCGAAAAAATCGAGCCCGATCGACGTGCGGTCGAGGAAAGCGCCGCGCACCACTTCCTCCAGAATGGCCCGCGTCGGGTCGTCGAGGAGCACGACGTGATCGCTGTCCCAGCGCACGCCGCGGCTGAGGTGGAGGAGCAGTCCGGGGACGAATTGCAGGATGGACGAGACCTTGTCCGCGAGCGATTCGGTGGGGTGAAAATGGCCCGCGTCGAGGCAGTAGAGCTTCTGCCGCGTGAGGGCGTAGCCGAGGTAGAATTCGTGCGAGCCGGCGACGTAGCTTTCGCTGCCGAGGCCGAAGAGCTTGGATTCCACCGCGTCAAGATTGAGCGCCGGATCGATCGGTTCGGCGAAGATTTCATCGAGCGAGGCGGCGAGGCGTTCGCGCGGCGCCTGGCGATTGACCGGCACATCCTTGAAGCCGTCGGGAACCCAGAAGTTCGTGATCGCGCGCCGGCCAAGTTGCCGGCCGGCCTCCGCGGCGATGCGGCGGCACGCCTTCCCGTGCTCGATCCAATACTCCCGCACCGCGGGGTCGCGGTGCGCGAGCGTGAAGCCATCGGCGGCCAGCGGATGGGCAAAGTAAGTCGGGTTGAAATCGAGCCCGAGCCCGCGCGCCTTGCACCAGTCGATCCAACCCTGGAAGAGCTCGGCCGTGTAATCGCTGCGCTCGATTTTGCGGCCGCCCAGCTCCGCATACGAGGCGTGCAGGTTGAGCCGATGCCGCCCCGGAATGAGCGCGAGCGCCTGGTCGAAATCGGCGCGCAGCTCCTCGGCCGTGCGCGCTTTGCCCGGATAACTGCCCGTCACTGCGAGCCCGCCCCCGGGCTCCGATGCCGTATTTTCAAAGCCGCCGACGTCATCGCCCTGCCAGCAGTGGAGCGAGATCGGAATCGTCGCGAGCCGGAGCAGCACGGCCTCGGTATCGACGCCGTGCTCGGCGTAGCGCTCGCGCGCGAGGGCGTAGGCTGCGGAAGTCTGGCGGCTCATGGGAGAAGCTTCCGGCGGTGGCGGCTTCTGCTCAATGTATATCGCGCGCTCTGAAATCGTCCTCGTTCTCGTTCTGTTCTCGTCCTCGTCCTCGATTTCCGAAGGCGAGGACGAGAACGAGGACGAGAACGAGAACGAGGACGAGAACGAGGACGAAGCGGCATTGCCGTTGGCGCGTGGAAGTGGTTAGGTTCGCGGCATGCAGTTCCCTCGCTTCCTCCTCCTTCCCGCGCTCGCGCTTCTTTCCGCTTCAGCCCTCGCCGAAACCGTCAAAGACCGCGAAGGCGCGGTGCGCTCGGACCGCGCCAGTTACCTCCAGGATACGCGCTGGATTTACGAGGATTGGCAGAAGGGCTTCGACGAGGCGAAGCGCACGGGCAAGCCGCTGCTCGTGGTGCTGCGCTGCGTGCCGTGCCTCGCCTGCTCGGCGATCGATGCGCGGGTGCTGCTGGAGGAGGATGAGCTGAAGCCGCTGCTCAATCAGTACGTTTGCGTGCGCGTGATCAACGCCAACGCGCTCGACCTCACGCGTTTTCAGTTCGACTACGATCTCTCGTTCAACATCCTGCTCTTCAACGGCGACGGCACGGTCTACGGGCGGTACAACTCGTGGGTGCACCAGAAGAACGCGCAGGAAAACGCGACCGCCGGTTTTCGCCGCGCGCTGGAGCAGGGGATTGCGCTGCACAAGGGGTACCCGGCCAATCGCGCCGCGCTCGCGGGCAAGCAGGGAACGCCGGTCGCGTACAAGCTGCCGGTCGACATGCCGGAGCTCTCCAGCCGGTACAAGCGCGACCTCGATTGGGAGGGCAAGGTCGTCCAGAGCTGCGTCCATTGCCACCAGATCGGCGATGCGTTTCGCGACGAGGTTCGCACGAAAAACCAGCCGCTGCCGCTCTCGCTCATCTACCCGTACCCGCCGCCGGAGACGATCGGCCTCGACCTCGCCGCGGACCAGGCGGCGCATGTCGAGGGCGTCGCGCCCGGATCGATCGCGGCAAAGGCCGGCTTCCGCGCGGGCGACGACCTCGTCTCGCTCGCCGGCCAGCCGCTCGTCTCGATCGCCGACGTGAGCTGGGTCCTGCATCACACGCCGGATGCGGGGTCGCTGCAGGCCGTGGTCAAGCGCGGCGGCGCCGAGCAGGCACTCACCCTGGCGCTCCCCACCGGCTGGCGGAAGAGCGCCGACATCGGCCGCCGCGTCGGCACCTGGCCGATGCGCGCGATGGCGACCGGCGGCCTCAAGCTCGACGCGCTCCCCGAAGACCAGGCCGCGCAACGCGGGCTCCAGGGCAAGCTGGCGCTCGTTGTCACCATGCTCGGCGCGCAGGGAAAACACGGCGCCGCCAAGAGCGCGGGTTTCCAAAAAGGCGACGTGCTGGTGGAGGTGGAAGGCAAATCGGACCCGCTGACCGAGAGCGAATTGATCGGCCAAATCCTCGAGAAGCAAAAGCCCGGCGCGAAGGTGCAGACCGTCGTCCTGCGCGGCACCGAGCGCGTGCCGCTGGCGCTGCCGGTGCAGTGAGGCGCGGGGCGCGCGGCCGCGGCGCGCACGTTCGCGGTAATTGTGCAGATGGCGCGAAGCACGAGCGCCGGAACGCAGGCTTCCAGCCTGCGCGGTCAGCGGGCTTCCAGCCTGCGAGGACCGCTCAACTTTCGGTGAGCAACGCCGCGGAAACTGGCAGGCTGGGAAGCCTGCCGACCGCACAGGCTGGAAGCCTGTGTTCCGCCAAGGCACGCGCACCGCGTTCCGGATAGCTACGGCTTACAGCCTTCCCGCAAGGGATAGCGCCTCCTCAAGCCTCGATCAAATCCTTCTCCACCCGCAGATTCCCGATAATGAAATCCTGGCGGGCGCTGGTGTTCTTGCCCATGAAGAACGAGAGCAGGTCGTCGGAGCTGGAGAGGTGGTGCAGGTTGATCGGGTCGAGGCGAATGTTCTCGCCGATGAAGTCCTTGAATTCGCCGGCGGAAATTTCGCCGAGCCCCTTGAAACGCGTGATTTCGTGGCTGGCGCCGAGCGCGCCGATGGCCGCCTGTTTCTCCTGCTCGCTATAGCAATAGCGCGTGACTTTTTTGTTGCGGACGCGGAAGAGCGGCGTCTGCAAAATAAACAAGTGGTTGTTGCGAATGATGTCGGGAAAGAATTGCAAGAAGAACGACAGCAGCAGCAGGCGGATGTGCATGCCGTCGACATCGGCATCCGTCGCGATGACGATCTTGTTATAGCGAAGGCCATCGAGGCCGTCCTCGATGTTAAGTGCGCTTTGCAGTAAGTGAAACTCCTCGTTCTCGTAAATGACTTTCTTCGTCAGGCCATAAGTATTCAGCGGCTTGCCCTTGAGCGCGAAGACAGCCTGGGTCTGCACGTCGCGCGTGGCGGTCAGTGAGCCGGCGGCGGAGTCGCCCTCGACAATAAAGAGCGTGCTCTCCTCGGCGCGCGGGTTCTTGTCGCCGAGGTGGAGGCGGCAGTCGCGCAGCTTCTTGTTATGCAGCGACGCTTTCTTCGCGCGTTCCCTGGCGATATTGCGAATGCCGGCGAGCTCCTTCCGTTCGTGCTCGTTTTCCTCGATCTTCTTTTTAATGATGTCCGCGACGGCGCGGTTCTTATGCAGGTAGGTATCGAGCGCCTGCTGCATGAATTTCCCGACAAATTCCTTAATCGTCGGCCCCTTCGGCCCGACTTCCGCGGAGCCGAGCTTGGTCTTGGTTTGCGACTCGAAGACAGGCTCTTGCACGCGCACGACGATCGCGGCATCGATCGACTGCCGGATGTCCGCGGCGTCGTAGTCTTTCTTGAAATGGTTGCGCACGGTGCCGACGAGCGCCTCGCGAAACGCCGCGAGATGCGTCCCGCCCATCGTGGTGTGCTGGCCATTGACGAACGACCAGTACTCTTCGCCGTAGTGATTGCCATGCGTGAGCGCGACCTCGATGTCGTCGCCCTCGAGATGGATGATCGGGTAGAGCGGCTCGCCGTTGAGCTCCTTGGTTAGCAGATCCTTCAGCCCGTGCAGCGAGCGGAAGGGCTTGCCGTTGAGCGTGAGCGTCAGCCCGCGATTGAGGAAGGCGTAGTTCCAGAGCATGTCCTCGATGAATTCGAGGCGGAACTTGAAGTCCTTGCCAAAGAGCGCCTCGTCGGGCGTGAACTCCACGAGCGTCCCGTTGCGCTCCGCCGTCTTCACCACGCGCGACTCGCTTTTGAGCTTGCCCTGCTCGAACTCGACGATCTTCATCTCGCCCTCGCGCATCGCCTGCGCGCGGTACGTGACCGAGAGCGCGTTCACCGCCTTTTGCCCGACGCCGTTGAGGCCCACCGCTTTCTGGAACGTCTCGCTGTCGTACTTCGCGCCGGTGTTGATGATGGAGACGCAATCGACCAGCTTGCCGAGCGGAATGCCGCGGCCGTAGTCGCGCACCTTCACGCTGCGCTCGGTGACCTCGACCTCGATCTTTTTCCCCTGGCCCATCATGAACTCGTCGATCGAGTTATCGATCGTCTCCTTGAGCAGCACGTAAATGCCGTCCTCCGCGTGTGCGCCATTGCCGAGCCGGCCGATGTACATGCCTGGCCGGAGGCGGATGTGCTCCAGCGAGCTGAGGGTCTTGATGCTGGCTTCAGTGTAGTTGGACGCCATGAGGTGTGGGGCGGAAAACAGACGCGCGCGCGGGCCGGAGGGCAAGCGGAATCACGACACGATCGCCTGTCCGCGCTGCGGCCAAAAGCGCACGGCACTCTTACCCGAGGCCGGCGAGGAGATGCGCCAGGTTTTCCAGAGCGCCGTCGATTTCCACCGGCGCGGAAGTTCTGACGAGCCATTCCGGCCACGTTTCGCTGGGCGCAAAGTCCGCGTGCTCGACCAAGAACTTTTGCAGTCGGGGAAAAGGCTGCAGGTCGTTCATCTCAATCCAGGTTTGATAGTTTCCGTCGGTGAAATAGACGAGGAATTCCAGAGCCACACCGTGGTGTGTGAACCGGAGAGCGAAGTGCGGCGTCTCCTCCTGACCGATTTGAAACCGATAATCAAAACGTTCCAAGGGGAGGAGTCGCTCTTGGCGCGCCGGCTCACCCAAGGCTTGGTACAGGCAATAGGAAAAAAGCTCGGCATGCTGACCATTTCTCTGCTTTCTTTTGAGCAGGTAAATCTCGGTGGCGGATTTTCGTTGGACGGCATGAAAGCCACAGTACACGAAGGCTTCGGGCGTGTGCAGGAAGGCCATCCGCCAGGCGTCAATTCCGGTGGCCCGCGCGATGATGGCATCCAGTTGTTCCGTCAGGGGAAGCTCTTCAACCAGTTCATCCCAGAGGTGATGAAGAAGTTGGCGCTTCGTCTCTTCCGAACTGCCCGGTAATCCGCCGCGCAGATAACGTTTCCAGCTGTAGAGCTCCGTCGGAGCATCCACGAGGAAAGAGAGATTGGTCCAGCCCATGGGGAGCAGGTAATCGCCCAGGCTGAGGAGGGCCCGCTGCCAACGGAACTGACCGGGATCGCGGAGGCCGGACTTGCTGAACATCGCCTCCGCCAGTTTCCAATAGTTCGTGAAAGATGCCTGGAGAGCGCTGTCCATCGCCTCATCCCAGGCGAAGTTTCCGCGGCGTCCCCACTCATCCGCCACGCCGGCGTAGTCGCACAGAAACTGAATTTGACCGCGGAAGTAGCCGTGTTGCTCGGCCAGATCGAGCAGGGCTCGCCAACCGGAGTCTCGCAAGATGAGACCGGCCTTGAGTTGCTCTTCCACGACCTGCTGCGGCAGGAAGCCCGGGACACGGTCGGCCGGAGTCAGCCCGGCTAGGTGCGTCAGGATGTGGGGAGCGTGAGGGAGCAACTCGCGCAGGCCGAGGGCGGCACTCCGCAAGTCCTGCGGGCGCTCAATAAGCGTATTGACCGCGAGATTCCGCACGACGCGCATCCACTCCTGGAAGGCGTTGCGATCGAGGCGCTCTTCGTGCTGGTGGATAAAGAGCACGTACCCCGTAAGCTGCGTAAGCTCGGTGAGTGTTAAATCGAGCGGATCGCCCAGGATCGTCGACAGCATCAACGGTTCATCGAAATATCCGTCATCGGGCAACAAGGGAACAAATGGGCCAGCCTGCCGGCTCCACCGCTCGAGCACCGCGATCAGGGTCTCCGTAAACGGCTCGTCCAGCCATCCCCGAACCCGATAGGTCGAATAGAGCGGCGGAGACGACCGGTCACGCAACAGCGCGGCGTTCTTCGAGATACTTTACCTCGTTGCCCGGCGGACGGGTGGCCAAAGCAAGCACTCGAAAAAGGTGCATGACATCGTCATCATAGCTCACGGCATCCTCGATCTGCGCCCAAAAGAAGTCCGCCCATGCCGTATCCATCCGGCGGGCGATGAAATCCGCAATCGAGAACTCCTGGCCTGCGATGGGGCGCGTCCGGCCAGCGAATTGCTTCTTCAGATCCTGCTCATACTGCGCCTTGAATGTCTCGAAGGCAGTGAGCGGCTTCCCGCGAGCGTTCATCTTAATGTATAAGTCGTCCGAAAGCCCGAAGTGTTCGAGATCGAGCAACTGAAACGTGATCGCCGGTTGCGTTTCATCGACCAGCCGCGCATACAAGCTGCGGGTCCCGGCAAAGCGGTGATGCAATGCCTGCAGCATATTGAGCGCGGAGGAAATAGTCGGATCGAAGCGCCAGTACCGAAAATACCATGGTTGATCGATGATCCAGTCGCGCAGGCTTGCGATTTGCTCGGGCGGGCGCGCCGGCTGACGAGTCACCAGCTTGTCGAAAAACTCGCTGCTGGTGGTGCGGACGCTATAGCAAAAAAGGCTGTGCCCATTGCGGTGGAAGAGATCCACAAAATCGGCTCCCCGCCCGTCCCGCCACGCGAGGTACCAGTGAAGCAGGAAAAGGGTGGTGAGCCGTTGCTGGCCATCGAGCGGCGCGAAGGAAGTCTCGTCGCGGTGTTTTTCGACACTGCCGTAGATGAAATCCAGATTGCGCGGCAGGGATGGGTCATCAGGCGGCAGTTCCAGGGCTTCCTGGAGTGCATCGAGAAAGCGTTCACGCACTTCCTCCTGTTCCGGCCGTCCCTGCGCATAGTCCCGCTGCAGCATGGGAATGCGGACCTGGCTGTGCCGTTGCAACAGTTGCCGATAGATGATCTGGCTGCTGGAATTGTTCATGGAGCATCCTCCGTTCTGCCTAGGAAAAACTTAACGAGCGTCTCCACCACGGCGCCCTCGTACCCCTGCCTGTCTTCACCGCTCCACACGGTGGGATTTTTCACCAATGGACTGTAGCATTTCAGGAAAACGTTCCGCGTGCAGAGCGGGACAAAGGTACCGGCCTCATCCAGCGCGAGCAGCTTCTGTCGTTTGACGACAAACGGCGCGTTCTTGTAACTGCGATTGGTCCGGTAATCCAGCAGCGTCAAGTTTCCGAGGCCGTTGTCGGCTTCCTCTTCGGCGGCTTCATCCACCTTCCGCAGAACCTTTCCGTACAGTTCGGCAAAATCGGTCTCGAGCGCCGCGCGGCGAGGCAAGTCGATAAAGCCCTTGATTTCTGCCTGCAGCTTGGGGTGAAGCCTGCTTAGTTCCAGATAGCCGAGGCACGCCTTCATCCAGGCCAGCCGCTCGTCATAACTCTTCAGGCGGTCCGGACTCACCGAACGCACGTGTTCAAGGTCCCAGTCCTCTTTCTTATAGCTGTTAAATTGAAAGCGCAGGTTGGAGCGCCTGTTCAGGAGCAAGGTGGCGATATTGAAAAGGAGCAGGAGAGAGCGAATTCTGGCATTCGCCGCCGGTGAGCCGTATTCCAGCGCCTGCACGGTCTCCACCACCGCTGCGCGCAGTTCCACTTCGCTCAACCCTGCGAACGGCCATTCTTCGATCACACACGAATAAACCCGTTGGCGCAACCTGCGGTCCAGGTCGCTTTTCGTGCAGTCGAGCGCGAGTTTGCGCACTTCAGCCAGAGGCACACCCTGGGTCACCAGAAAACCAACGATGTGATAGAGGATCCGCGTTTCATCCTCATACCACTCTTGCAATCGCACGAATTCTTCCTTGATCTTGAGCCATTCGTCGTCGGGGTCCGCGCCTTCCATCTTTCTGCTGAAGGCGTAAAAAATCTGATTTTTGTCATGCTCGGCCTCGGGCGGAATGCCCTCACTGCGGGCGATCAGCTCGAAGAGGAAACCGATGCGATTCTGGGGGCGGTCCTCCTTGTCGGTCAGGAAATACCAAAAGGCATTATCCTGGAGGGCCTTTTCGATCTGATCCCACTCGTTGGCGATCTTGAGCTGCCGTGTCAGATTCTCCGCCTCGCTTCCGCGGCCCTGGCGAAGGAAGAGCGCGCGGATAAGCTCATCGTCCGTTAACGGAATTTTCCCGACGTTTAAGCGAGTAAACGCATCCACCGGATTATCGTTGCCAGCCAGTTCGAACCAAATGACTTTAGTCCGGTTGAGGAGGGCGGACTCCAGATCGCCGGTGGAGTGTGGATGTTCCCTAAACCAATCGCGAATCTGGAGGATTGCCTGGTGGAGGTGAAAAAAGTCGACGTTGCGCCGGGCCTGCGCCTCGGAAGGGTCATCGAGAAACTGATCGAACGCGGGTCGCGTCTCGAAGGTGAGGGAGAACAGGGGCTTGCGCTCCTCCGGCATCAAGCGCCGATTGAAATGACTCAAAATCAGGAGAATGGTGGTGAGTCGCTGCTGGCCATCCACGACTTCGTACCGATCTCCGTCGGGTTTGATCACCAGCGGCTGCAAACAATAAAATCTGTCTCCGTCCGTTTTTTTTAGCCGGTTTTTGATTTCCCACTCCCAGAGGTCATCCAGGAGTTGCTTCACCTGGTGCGGTAACCAGCGGTACCCGCGCTGGTATGCGGGGATCCAATAGTGGGCGGAAGCGCCCTTTTCGTTGGTCAGCAGCTCGCTGACCGCCTTCAGACAGATGGTCGACTCGTTCACGTTCCTGGGTGTTGTTCCTTTGTTCCTAAAGTGGCGCTGCGGCGCCTCGCGAGACGCCCACGATCAAGCCTGTTCGCGCACAAATTCAGCGAACAGGGCGGAGGGAAGTTTCACGGCTTTGAGAGGAGCGTCGCCGGGTCGAGGCGTCAATCAAGAAAGTGAACGTCCGACTCTTATTTATCTTTTTGCGCAATTTTGCTCGCTGCCACGCCCCTCCTACTCGGCCACTTGCGGCCAGGCGCCGCCGAGCCGCCCCCGATGCCGGATCAGCGTGGCAAAGTTCGAGGCATCAGGATCGGGACAGACAGGTTGGAGCGTCAATGGATCGAGATAGAAGCAGCCCATTTCATCGGCGGGCAGGCTGGCGATCAGCGGGCGGGCGCTCTCGATCATCTCGACGAACTCCCGCTTGATAACGGTGGGGTCTGCGGGCACCGCTTGTCCGGCGCTCCGCCATTCCTCTTCGCTGGAAGGGATGCGTCCGAAACGTGCCGCAAGTTCCAGAATCATTTCTGGAGAGAGCCCTGGGTCCTTGGCCGCCGCCGCCCAGACCAGCGCTCCGAAGGGGAGGTGCGATCGATGCAGGAACAAGGTGTCGAGTTTGTCGCGCAGTTTCTCCCGGCCGGCCAGCGCGAGCACCTTGTTGGTCGCCGCATCCCACCAGTGGAGACGCCAGCCCAGATCGAGATCCGGTTCGACCGGGAAGAACCGAAACGCGCTGTCGCGCACCCACTCCAGCTTTGATTGGAAGCTTCCCTCGCGCACGCTGGCTCGCCAAAAGCTGGGTTGCCGCGTCGTGAATTCCGCCTCGTAGCCCGCAGCGCGGAGCGTTTCCACGTCGCGCAGGGCCGACGTCGACACGGCCTCTTCTTCATCGTGGAAAAGATCCACATCCTGCGAGGTTCGCGGAGAATCCGGGGCGCGATGCAGGACGGTGGCGCCGCCGACGAAACTCTCCGGCGAGCGGTTGGCCGCGAGCAAGCGCAGCAGTCGGGCCTCAAACGCGCCTAACGGCATAACTCGGCGGCCACCCGATAACCGGCGTGCCCCCCCGCGGCGCGCAGTTCGCGAACAATGAGCGGAATGGAGGCTTCGGTGACTTCGTACTCCCGTGGATATGACCAGAAGCATTGCCCGTAAAAATCGTGGAACGCCTGCCTGGCCAGCGCCAACCGGGCGCCCTGCGCCGTGGAGCGTGAAGGAGAAGCGGGCGCCATTGTCATCCCTGAACATACCCCGCCATGACCGCTGGGCCAAGCATGAACTCTGGAGAGGGACGAAGTTCCGTCCACGGGCGGGCGAGCCGGCCGATGTACATGCCGAGGCCGGAGGCGGATGTGGTCCAGCGAGCTGAGGGTCTTGATGCTGGCTTCAGTGTCGTTGGACGCCATGAGACTGTGGGGCGGAAAACAGACGCGCGCGCGGGCAGGAGGGCTGCCGGAATCCCTGCGGCTGAGCGACCCTCTTCGCGCACCGCGTCCGCGATCAGTGTTGGCAATGGGGAGAGCGATGATAGCTTCCCTCCTATGTCTTTGCTGCTCGAGAGCCCGGAAGTGTGCGACCGCCGTGCGGCGAGCGGCGGCTTCTCGCTGCTCACCGCGCTCTGCTTCGTCTCGCTGATCGGCGCCAGCACGCTGGCGCAAGTCGCCACCACGCCGGTCGCCGAGGAGCAGATCAGGGTGGAGGTCAAGATGATCGAGTTCTCGGCGGAAACCTTCGCGGCCCTTCCGGCGTCCGCCCGGCCGGCCGATCCGTCGCAGCCGGGAGGCGCGCAAGTGTTCTCGTCCGCGGAGAATACCGCGTTTCTGAAGGCCTTGAATGAGCGTGAGGGCGTGTTCTTGCTCTCGTCGCCGGCGGTGATCACGCGCTCCGGCGTCAAGGCGTCGATCGAAAGCGGGGACGAGCTTCGTTACCCCACCGATTGGCAAAAGGCGGGCACCGCGTGGAAGCCGGCGAAGTTTGAGACTCGCCGACTGGGCCTTTCCTTCGAAGTCACTCCTGCGCTCGAAACCGATAGGACCATCGAACTGCAAATGCAGTCTGGACGGCTCGAATTGGTGGGATGGAAGGATGTCGACACCAACCAGAAGCTCGAAGGCGCGACCGAGCCCGAGTCTCCCGAGGGCCGCCGCGCCCTCCCTCTTTTCGCGGAGCGGAAACTTCCCAGCACGGTCGCCCTGCGAGCCGGACAAACGGCCGCGTGCTGGATGCTCGCCGCGGCTCAGCCCGCCGGCAAGGCGGATGGCAAACAGGACCGCCCGCTGCTCGTGCTCGTCACGGCGACGCTGCTCAAGGACGTCGCCGAAGCGCTAAAGCCGCCCGCCGCGCCCGGCATCAGCCGCTCCTCTTCGCCCGCGCCATCCGCCAAAGCGCCGGCAGCACCGCCGAGGCGATGAGCCCGGCGACATAGAGCAACCCGAGCGCGATGACCCAAGGCGTGTACTCGAGAAGGCCGGCGTCGCGCGCTCGGAGATAGCTGCGGGCCATCGGCGGCGGGCCGGGGAGCCAGGCGATGGGGACCTCGTCACCGATTTCGTGCTGGTAAATGCCGATGTCGTTCATCTCGACGACGAGCTCCTGGGGCTGGCCGGTCGGGTCGAGGTAAGCGAGACGGCAGCCTTCGACCAGGCGCGGCGCCGGTTTCGGGATCGCCCACTGGCAGGGCGGGCGGAAGGAAATCGCGAAACGCCTTGTATGGCACTTGCTCGAGCGCGACGACCTTCGCCTGGATCACGGGCGCCTGACTCCAGCGCAGCGATTCGCGAATGCCCATGATGATCACGGCGACCACGGCCGCGCCGAGCAGGACCGTCGCGAACTTGCGCCAGCGGGCGAGCGGGTCCTGCGCGCGCTGCACCGTGAAGCGCTTCATGCGCTGCTCGCTCAGGTAATCCGCAAGGTCCGGCCGGCGGGAAAGCGCGCGCTGCTCCTCGGTCAACGAGCCGGCGAACTGCCGTGGCAAATCCCGCGGCTCGCGCCAGGCGACGCCCACGACGGCGCCATCGTTCACCACGATGCCGAGCCGCCGCTCCGCCAGCCACAGCGTGCCATGGCCGAGCAGCCGCTCATGGCTGACCGGACCGTCGTCGGGTTTGGGAAGAGGATCGCCGATGACGTCCTGCGCCGTCCACATCGCGGGGCCGAGCGGCTCCATCGCGCGCAAGGCGTCATCCAGCCGCGCCTCGTGGAGCGGCTGCCCATTCCAGCAAAGGATGGGGGTGTCGAGCGAGACCTGCCACAGGCGGTCCGCGCCATCCGTCGAGAACCAGAGGTCCATCTCCCAATCGTCGGTCGTCGCCGTCGCGTACTCGTCTTCGGGCGTATCCAGTTCAATCCCAGGCTGCGCGCGCAGAATCTCGAGCACCTCGGCGCGCGTCATGCCGGGGCGCACCCCGAACCAGGCCGTGGCGTGGGCGAGATCGAGCATGGCGGAGTCGGGCATGGTGGAGGGAAGCGGGCGGGCGGCGCGGGGGCAATGGTTAAGGTGACAAGGTGCGCCGGCGCGATGTGATTTTTCAGTCTGATCGCTCGACCGGCACAGGCTGTCGCGCTACACTCGGCCCGGTTTCGCTTTCCCCTTTTTTATGAAAACCCCTCATCTTCGTGGCTTCGTCCAGCGCTCCCTGGCCACGCTCGTGCTCGCCCATGGTGTGCTGCTCGCGGGTTGTGCCTTCGCGGTTGGGGATAACGTCATCGCGCTCGAATCCACGGATGTGGCGGCGGATCCCAACAATGGCTATTATCCCCCCTTGAGCGCGCCGCTGCTGGATGCGAGTGGAACGGTCTACTGGGCGGACCTGCGGCCGGGGAATCGGCTCCTGCTCTCAGACGGCGGCCAGATCGCCAGCGATACGCGCACGACGGTCGATTCCGGAGATTTCCCGGTTGGCTACCCGAGCGATGTCCTCAACGGCGTGGTCGTCAACGACGGGTTGAACTTCGTGCCGCAAGGCAACAGCAGCCTCCTCAACGTATCGGCCATTTTCCGAAATGGGACGACGAAGCTTGTCGACTTCAACAGCACCTTTCCCGGCATCACGAGTGATGAGAATTTGCAGGCCACGGTGGGTCGGCTGGATGACGACGGCAGCCTCGTTTTCATGGCGAATCGCTCGCAGTTCTCCGGGACGCCGGTGGACGCGCTCTGCCGGCTGAACGGCGGTGCGATCACCGTGCTGGCCAGCGCCGGTGCCACGGTGTCGCCGGATGGCGGTAAGTTCACGGCGATCGTCGCCCCGACGGTCAGCCACGGCGTCATCCTCTTTTATGGCGAGACGAGCAAGGGCACCCACGGCGTCTACCAACTCGCGGCGGGCCGGTTCACCAGTGTGGTCGACACGCACGCCGTCTTCCCGCCGATCGGCCAGCCCGCCAGTATTTTCCAGTACGGGAGCGTGCAGTATTTTAATGAGGGGACAGACGTGGCGCTGGCTTTTACGGAATTCGGAGGCGGGGTGTACAAGCGCGTCGGCGGCAAATGGGCGCTCGTCGTGCAGGCCCTCAGTCCCATTCCGAACGGCACCGGTTTTTTCGACTCGGTCAACGCGCCGGCCATCTCCCAGGGGCGCGTCGCGTTCGCCGGGTATCGCAGCAACGTTTTCGCGCCGCCAAACCAGACCGGAGTGTATGTCGAGGTGGCGAACGGGATCGCCGCGGTGGTCAATGAAAGCGACAGCTTTGGCGGGAAAAATCCCACGCGCTTCCTGACGAATAATCGCTGGTGGAACGGCGCGGCCCTGGCGGTGCTCGCGGCCGGGGACGACTGGAGCAGCGTGGCCAAGGTCACCGTCGCGCCGCATCCGCTGACCGTGCAGGACGACACCTTCGTCATCCGTAGCGCCGGCGCGAACCCCATGCCGGTGCTCAACAACGACACCGGGCCCTGGGGCAGCACGTTGCAGGTGACCGCGGTGACGCAAGGCACGCTCGGCACGGTGAAGCTCGCCGCCGGAAAGGTGACCTATACGCCGGGGCCGCACTTCGCCGGTACAGATCAATTCACCTACACGGTGACCGCGAACGGCGTCACCGCGATCGGCACCGTGCACGTGCAAGACCCGTTCATCGCCTTGCACGGCTCCTTCAGCCAGTTGATCGCCGGCACCGCCGGAACCGGCCTGGTGAGCGGGACGCTGACGAGCGGCGGACTCCTCACGGCCAAACTCCAGATCGGGGGCAAAACTTACGCCTTGAAAGGCCCGCTCACCGATGGCGCGGAGTTCGGCATCTACCAGTCGGGCATGGGCTCGTTGGATTCCAAGTTCGCGCTCGTGAACAACGTCCCCCAGCTCTCCGGCACGCTGAGCAACTATCCCAACACCTACAGCATCGCCGCCACGCCGCTGAGCGCCACGGCGGTGGCCGCCAACGTGCCGGTCGGGAGCTACACCCTGCGGCTGCTGCCGGATGGCGATCCCACGCATCCGCGCGGCTTCGGCTGGGCGCACCTCAAATTGAGCGCGACCGGCGCGGTGACGATCACCGGGAAGCTGGGCGACGGCACCGCGCTCTCCACGGGCGGCGCCCTGCGCGGCGACGCCACGGTCCCGCTCTTCACCAGCTTGTATGCGAATCCGCTCGGCAACCTCGCCGGCGTCCTCACCTACGCCGACCTCTTGCAGAGCGATTTCACCGGCACGCTGGCCTGGACGAAGCCGGCCCAGACGGTGCCTGGCAAGATTTACCCGGCTGGGTTCACCGCGACCGCCACCGTCTCGGGGTCGCTTTTCGTGCCGCCGAAAACCGGCGCGCGCAGCTTCATTTACACGAGCGTCACGCCCGCGCTGGCCATCGTAAAAATCAGCGACCCGGCGGTCGCGGAGATCGACGCGACGAAGATCGTCTCCGCGGCCGATCTCTGCACGGTCTCGGGTTCCAATCCGAATTCCGTGCTGGTCACGCTCAATCGCAAGACCGGCGACTTCACTGGAAGCTACGTTCCCACTGGCGGTGCGAAGCGGCTCTTCACCGGCGTGCAAGACGTCAAGGCCAACCTCGCGGCGGGCGTTTTCACGACCACTGACGCAAGCGGCGCCGTGCTGTTCGAGCCGCAGTAAAGACGTCCGGGCGCCAAACAAGAAGTCCCATCCAACCCTGACCTGCGGGTAGACGACAATTCCGTGGAGGCGACCCGGCGACCGGAGCGCCGGCTCCGCAGGGACCAGCGGTGTCCGGGCTCGCCCACCCTGCCGCGTCCCTCCGTCCTCCGTGCCGACGGCGCGGCACCCTGCAGCACGCTGGGTTATTTCACCCGCCATGCGGTAGGCGCAGGGATATCAAGGGCGCAAGCCATGTTCGTGTGGAGTTGTGGCGGCGAGGATGAATTTCAGGCCACGGGAGTGGTGGCATAGGCGCGGCCCTTCCAGACGGCCGGCTGGCGGCGGAGGGAACGGGCGAAGGCGAACCATTGGATGGCGACCAGGAGGGTGACGCCGAGGGGATGCAGCAGGGCGCCGAGGAGCGGCTGGCGGTAGCGGGCTACGCCGGCGAGGCGCGGGATCAGGGCCGCGATAACGCCGGCGAAGGCGAGGGGGGAGGGGGCGACGGCGAGCAGGAGGAAGGGGAGGACCTGGCCGCCGAGCAGGAGCAGGGTGGCGGGGAGGATGAGGCGGGGGGAGGCGAGGCCTTCGTGGGCGTTCTTCGCGAAGCCGTGCCAGACTTCGCTCGCGCGGTGGTACATGCGGCAGTGGAAGCTGTCGGTGGCATCGAAGAGGTCGGTGGCGAAACCATGGGCGCGGACGGCTCGGGTGAGGGCGACGGCGTCGTGAATGCGCTGCGCGATGGCGGCATGGCCGCCGGCCTGGTCGTAGGCAGCGCGGCGCACGGCGAGGATTTGGCCGCAGGCGGCGGCGAAACGCGGATCGGTGCCGGCGCGCATCCGCCGGAGCGGGAGAAAGCCGAGCAGCACGAAGTGGATGAGCGGGATGATGAGCTGCTCGAGCAGGCCGCGCGTTTCCTGGCGGGGGACGCCGCTGACGAGCGCCGCGCCGCTTCGCTCGACGAAGGCCGCAAGGCGCGCGAGCGACTCCGGCGTGGAGACGCGCACGTCGGCATCCATGAAGATGAGCAGCGGATGCCGCGCGAGGCCGGCGAGTTGCTGGCAGGCGAAGTTTTTCCCGCACCAACCGGCGGGCAGCGGCGGCGCGGTGGCCAGGCGGACGCGCGGATCGGCTCGCGCAAACTCCCGGACCAGGGCGGCGGTGCGATCGGTCGAGCCATCATCGAGGACGATGACCTCGAGCTCGACGCCGGTGCTCGGCAGGAGCGAGCCCAGGGCCGCGGCCAGGTTCGCCTCTTCATCGCGCGCGGGGATGAGCACCGAACACGCCGGCCGCGTCTGGGCCGGCTTTGGCAGGGGCGCGAAGCGGCGGAGATTCTGGAGGAAGAGCGCCGCGGGGAAGAGCGCCAGCACGCAGCTCACGGCGGCGACCCACACGCTCATGGCACCGCCTCCGGTGGGTGCTCCACGGTGAAGTTTTTCCCACCCAGCCGTGCCTTGATCCAGCGCCACGCGTCGTAGACGCCGCCGACGCCGGAGCGCCCGCGGTCGAGCAGGCGCCACTCGGAGGGGTCGCGCCGGCAGGAGCGCGCGGCCAGCTCATCCTGGGTCGACTCGAGCGCGTCGGAAAAGGTGGCGGTCCAGTCGGCGGCCGCGGCGGGCGACACGGTGCCGGGGACGATTGGCTCACCAAAGGAGAGGAGGATCTCCGGCCGCGAGTCGGTCCAGAACGCATACTCGATCGCGAGTGGAATGAACTCCGCGTGCGGCTCCCGGACGGCCAGCGCGCCGAGGCCTTCCTCCAGCCGGAGCGGACGCTCGCGCACATCCATGAAGCGGCCCTGCGGCGTGAGCCAGAGGGCGTGGTCCGCGGAATCGAGGAGGGCGTGCGCGGTCCGCAGCAAGGTGCGGGCGCCGCCGGCCGTCCCCGGTTCGATCCCAAAAAAGCCGAGGTATTTGAAGAAGCCGTAACGCTCCAGCATCGCCGCCTCGATCGGTGCGAACGAGGTGCGGCTGGGGAAAAACCGGCGCGCGACCAGGAGGCAGACGAGCGGATCCCACCAGGCGGCGTGATTGAGATAAATCACGAGGGGGCGGGTCGAATCCTGAGGCGGGAGCCCGCCGGCCAGCACGCGGATGGCGTGGAAGTGCTGCCGCACATAGCGGGCGCAGTAGGCGGTGAAGACCGCCCTGACTCCCGGCGAGACGCGCGGCCTGGCGGGCAACGCTTTCATTCCGCGAAATGCATCTCCCGGGCCGGTGCCGCCGCGGTTTCCAGATCGCGGTCGAGGCAATCGGCGGCGATCCAGCCGGACATGAGCACCATCGGCATGCCGGGGCCGGGATGCGCCGCGCCGCCGGCCAGGTAAAGGCCGCGCAGGTCGGGACTGCGGTTGCCGGGCTTGAAGGCGCCGAGGAATTTGCCGTGGCTGGCGAGCCCGTAGATCGCGCCGTTGAGCACGCGGTAGCGGTCGTGAATATCCTGCGGCGTGAGCGAGCGCTCGAAGACGATGCGGGACTCGAGATCGGGCATGCGGCCGGTGCGCTTCAGTTTGTCGAGGATGACGCGGCGGTACGCGGGGAGCATTTTCTTCCAGTCGTGATGCGGGCGCAAATACGGCGTGTGGACGAGCACATAGAGCGCCTCTCCGCCCGGCGGCGCGGTCCCGGGTTCGGTACAGCTCGTCGCCGCCAGGTAGCAGGTCGGGTCGGGCGCCGGCTCGCCCTTCTTGTAAATGAAATCGAACTCCTCATGCGGATCGCGGCTGAAGACGAAATCGTGATGCGCGAGGTGCGGGTAGCGCCGGTTCAGGCCGAGATAAAGCACGACGCCGGAACACGCGGGCTCGTACGAGCGGCGGTGCTCGAACTGCTGCGCCGCCGGCCGCGGCATGAGCTCCCGGTGCGTGCGGACGGAGTCGCAATTCGAGACCACGGCGCTGAGCGCGACTTCTACGCCGTCGCCGGTGCGCACACCGGTGACCTCGCCGCCGTAGGTGAGGATGCGCTCGATCTCCACCCCGGTGCGAAATTCGACCCCAAGCTCGGTCGCGAGTTTCACCAGCGCCTGCGGCACGGCGCGCGTGCCGCCCATCGGATACCATACGCCCTCCGCGGTCTGCATGTGGGCGATGCCGCAGAGCACCGCCGGCGAGCCGGCGGGCGACGAGCCGACGTATTGGGTGAAGTGGTCGATCATCTGCGCGACGCGGGGATCGGGCGTGTACTTGCGCACCGTGCCGGCCACGGAGCGACCCATGCGCATGGCGAGCACGTCGCCGAGCATTTGCGGATCGAACGACGCCTTCCACTCGAACATGTCGCGCAGCCCGCCGATCGGCTTGTAGAAGAAGTGGCGCTGCGAAATGGCGTCGAGCCGCGCGCTGTATTTGATGAAGTCGCAGTAGCGTTCACCCGATCTGGTCCCCGGCGCAAACGACTCGAGCGTCCGCGCCATGGCGTTCGGATCTTGCGCGAGGTCGAGCGACGAGCCGTCGTCGAAAAAGCAGCGCCACTGCGGGTCGAGCCGCACGAGCTGCAGGTAATCCTCCATCCGCGCGCCGGCTTCCTGGAAGATGCGCCGCAGCACGGAGGGAATGGTGACGATCGTCGGCCCCATGTCGAAACGGAAACCGTCCCCGCTCAGCGGCGCCGCCTTGCCGCCGAGCCAGTCGTTGCGTTCGAAGACGATGACGCGCCGCCCGCGCGCGGCGAGCACGCAGGCGGCGGAGAGGCCGGCGAGACCGCCGCCGATGATGCCGATGGGTTTCATAAAGCGGGTGGCCGGCGCCGGGCCGCGGCGACGAGCGCGCGCAGAAAAGCCGGCAGTGCGAAGAGCCGGCGGCGGCCGTGCGCGGCGCGAATCCAGGCGGAGAAAAGGCGCGCGTCGCCGGGCGCGGGTTCGTCGAAGTGGGGGCGCTGACGGCCGCGGCGCACGGCCACGACATGCGGAAAGGTCATCTCCAGCAGGCCCTCCTCGCCCCGCGTGGTGCCGAAGCCGCTGGCCTTCACGCCGCCGAAGGGCATGCGCGGATCGGCCGTCGGGACGATCAAATCGTTGATGAGGACGAAGCCGGTCGTCAGCCGCGCCGCGAGGGCGCGGGCCCGGGCGAGGTCGCGGGAGAAAATGGACGCGCCGAGCGCGAACTCGCCCGCGTTCGCGAGCCGGAGCGCCGCCTCGTCATCGGCCGCGAGACAGATGACGTCATCCGTGCCAGCGAGGCGGGTGGCGAGCTCGCCAGCGATGGCCGCCACGACGATCAGCCGGCGCGGGGCGATGCACGTTTCGCCCCCGTTGAGCCGGGCGCCGAAGCGGAGCGCGCGCACGACGAGGTCGAGATCGGCGTCGGCGAGGACGAGGACCGCGTCTTCGCCGGAGAGCTCCATCACGGAGGGCGTGTTCGTTGGCGCGAGCAGCGCCAGCACGTCGCGGCCGTTGCCGCACGAACCGGTGAAGATGACCTTGTCGACCCCTGCCGCGATCGTCCGGTGCGCGGCTTTCACGCTTTCCGGCAGAATGGTGAGCAGCGCGGGATCGAGACCGGCCCGGCCGGCGAGGCGGGCGAAAGCGAGCGCCACCTCGCGCGTCCCGGGAGCAGGTTTGAGCAGCACGGCATTCCCGGCCGCCAGGGCGTGCAGCGCCTGCACCGCGGGCAGGAAGAGCGGATAGTTGCCCGGTCCGATGACGAGCACGAGCCCGAGCGGCCGGCGCTGCACTTCGAACGAGTGACCTGGCAGCCAAAGTGGACGCCCGCGTCTTCCGTGCCGGCGCGGCGCGAGGATGCGCACCGCGTCGCGCTCCAGCCAACGGCAGGCGTCGGCGAGCGGCAACACTTCGGAGACGAGCTTCTCGGCGAGCGGCCGGTTGCTCTTCTCGCCCGCGGCAAAGGCCAGCGCGTCGGCATTGTCCGCGATGAGGTGCCGCAGCTCGCGGACGATCCGCAGGCGGTCCGGCAAGGGAGTCGCGGCCCAGCGCGTCTGTGCGTCGCGGGGCGCGTCGACCTGCGGGGTGGGTGAAGCGAGGACGGCGCTCATGGCTCGGGAGCGAACGGGTTGATCGGATGGCGCACGCGTTTCGGGCGCGGTCGCGGAGAGTGGCGCGCGCTGATCATAGAGCAGGCTCCAGGTTGCCCGGCACGAAGGGCGCGGTCGTCTCGAGGTGGAGATTCGACGCGAGGCCGAGCTCCTCGAGCAGCAGCCGCGAGCTGATCCGCGCCGATTCGAAAATCACCGGCAGTCCGCTCCCGGGATGAGTCCCGCCGCCGACGAGGTAGACGCCATCGACATCCTCGAACCGGTTGTGCGGCCGGAGGTGCAGCATTTGATCGAGGCTATGCGCGAGGTTGAACGTGGCGCCCTGGTGGACGGCGTATTTGGTGTCCCAGTCGTCGGGGGTCACGACCCGCTCGAAGCGAATCCGGCGCTCCACATCGGTGAAGCCGGCTTTCGCGATCTGCCGCAGCACCAGCGCGCGGAAACGCTCCCGCTCCCGCTTCCAGTCGACATTCGGGTGCTGGTGCGTGACGGGCGTCAGCACATAGAGCGCGCTCTGGCCGCGCGGGGCGAGCGTGGGGTCGGTGACGCTCGCATTCTGCACGTAAAACGAGGGATCAGCGGAGAGCACGTGGCGGTTCTCGATCTCGTCCAGGTTGCGCTCGTAGTCCGCCGCGATGTGGATGCTGTGATGCGGGAGATCGAACGTCCCCTCCACGCCGAGATACATCATGAAGGTCGAGCAGGAGAATTTCTTGCGCGCGATCCGGCGGTCGGTCCAGCGGCGGCGCAGCCGGTCCGGCACGAGGCGCTGCATGGCGCGGGCGAAATCGGCGTTCATCACGATCGCGCTCGCGCGCTCCTCGCCGGCGGCGGTCCTCACCCCGACCGCGCGCCGGCCCGCGAAGAGCACTTCTTCCACGGGACAATCCGTCCGGATTTCCACGCCGAGCCGCTCGGCGACGCGGGCCATGGCCGCGGTGATGGCGGCGCACCCGCCGAGCGGATGGAAGACGCCGTACTCGTACTCCAGGAAGGAGAGGATCGAGAAGAGGCTCGGGCAGCGGAACGGCGACATGCCGAGATACTTCGACTGGAAGGAGAAGGCGAGGCGCACGCGCGGGTCGCGAAAAAAGCGCTTGAGATACGTGTCGAGCGACTGGTGCGGGCGGAGCATCGGCAGCATCTTCAGGAGGCGCGTGTTCACCAGATCCTGCCAGCCGAGGAAAGGGGTCTCCAGGCACGGCTCCATGCGCCGGAGTTTGGCGCGGTTCTCGTCCATGAACCGGCGGAAACCGGGGGCATCGGCCGGCGCCAGCGCGGCGATCTGGCGCTCCATGCGCGCGAGGTCCGGCGTGGCGTGGATTTCCCCGCCGGAGCCGAACATGATCCGGTATTGCGGATCGAGCCGCACCAGCTCCACCTCGCTCCGCAGCGACGTGCCGGCGGCGGCGAAGATCTCCTCCAGCACGCGCGGATAGAGGAAAAAGGTCGGGCCCAGGTCGAACTTGAATCCGTCCGCCTCGATCGAAGAAGTGCGGCCGCCGACCGTCGGGAGCCGCTCGAGGACTTTCACCTTCACCCCGGCGCTCGCGAGGAGAATGGCGGACGCGAGGCCGCCGGGGCCGGCGCCGATGATGATTACTTCCTTGGTCGCGCTCATCGTCTCAAAATTTCGTCTTCACTCCGCAGGCTCGCGCCGCGCACCAGCCACGCACCGCTTCAAAGGCGAGAAACGCCGCGGAGAGGGCCAGGGCAATGCCGCCTGCCTGCGAGCGCGGCCACACGAAGACCGCCGAGGCGGCCATGACCAAAGCACCTGCGCCGCGGATCACGCGGCCCTTAGTTTCGAGATTTGGCTGAAGAAGCGGCATAATGGAAGAGCGCTGAAAGTTCGACAGGAATACGGTGGTGTCTAAGTATTGTCAAAGCAATCTTTGACAGATTCCCGAGGGGGACGCAAATCACGCTTGTGTTGGTCTAATTTGCGTCTACTTTCCTTCGGCCGCATGGCCTCTTCTCTTTCCATCCAGGCCGTCGCCGAGCGCACGGGACTCTCTCCTCACGTCATCCGGGCTTGGGAAAGGCGCTATCGCGCGATCGAACCAGAGCGCACCGCAGGCAAGCACCGGCTGTACTCCGAAGCGGAAATCGAGCGCCTGACTTTGCTGAACGCCGCGGTGCAGCGCGGGCACAGCATCAGCAAAGTGGCCGCGCTCCCGACCGCTGAGCTGCGCGCGATGGCCAACGCCCAGGCCGCTCCCGCCGCTCCCGTGGCGGGCGAAGCGCCGTTCCGGGAAGAGGCGCTCGCGGCCGTGCGCGCTTTCGTGGAGGCCTCACTCTTCGCCGTCCTCCAACGCGGTCTCCTCGCCTTGGGCACCCAGGGTCTCATCCTCCGCACCATCGGGCCGCTGGCGCAGGAGATCGGCGATCTGTGGCGCACTGGAGCGCTCACCGCCGCCCACGAGCACTTCTTCACCGCCGCCGTGAAAGTGTTCCTCGGCGGCCTCGTGCGACCGGGCCAATCACCGCTCCACGCGCCCTGCCTGATCGTCGGCACGCCCGCCGGCCAGCTCCACGAACTCGGCGCCGTGATGGTGAGCGCCGTCGCCGCCAATCTCGGCTGGCGATCGGTTTACCTCGGGCCCAACCTGCCCGCGCACGAAATCGCCGGCGCCGCCCTGCGCAACGAAGCCGCCGCCGTGGCCTTGAGCATCGTCTACCCCGAGGATGATCCGAATCTCGCCCATGAGCTGACGGAACTCGCGCGCCTGCTCCCGGCTCGCACCCGCATCCTCGCCGGCGGCCGCGCCGCGCCAGCGTACGTCAGCACGCTCGTGCGCATCGGCGCCCTCTACGCCGAGCGTCTCGAGGAATTCAGTCTGCAGCTCGATGCGCTGCGGCGCGGTTAGCGTGAAAGCGGGACGCGAATGCCTTTGCCTGGCAGGAGGAAAGCGGCGGCTGGAGGCCGCCATCGCCACCGGCTCCGCGTTCACTTTCGAGACCACCTTGGGTGGCGAAACGATCACCCAGTTGCTGATCGAGGCTGCCACCTTGGGGGCGGTCGTGCGCATTTGGTTTGCCGGGCTGGAGAGCGTCGAGCTTCATCTCCAGCGGGTGGCGGCGCGGGTGAAGAAAGGCGGGCACGACATTCCAGAGACCGACATCCGCCGGCGGTGGGTCGGCAGCCACGCCCATCTCATCCGCCTCATCCCGCACGTCACCGACCTGCGAGTTTACGACAATTCGGTGGAACGCGACCCGGCGACCGGAGCCCCGCCGGAGCCCCGGCTGGTTTCGGGCATCGAAGCGCAACGGCTCACTTTCCGGCCTGTGAACCGCCTGGGCGACACCCCGCAGTGGGCCAAGCCCATCGTCCTGGCCGCGTATCGGCACTTCGGGCTCGCGACGTAGCCGGGGTGGACTCGCCGCTGACAACTTCTGCGCGCCGGCGACGCTCGCTCCGAAGTGCGGCGCGCCGCCCTACCAGTCCGTCGGCGCGTAATCCTTCAGGAACTTCCCCCAGAGGTGCTCGCCGGTGTTGATTCCGGAGATGATCGGGTCGACGATGCGGGCGGCGCCGTCGACGATGTCGAGGGGCGGATGGAAGCGGTGATCGGCTTGCTTGCGCACGGCGATGGAGGCCGGGTCCTCGTCGCTGACCCAGCCGGTGTCGACGCTGTTCATGTGGATGCCGTCGCCGTGAAACTCCGCGGCCGAGGTGCGCGTCATCATGTTGAGCGCCGCCTTGGCCATGTTGGTGTGCGGGTGGCGGGTGGTCTTGAATTTGCGGTAGAACTGGCCTTCGACGGCGGAGACGTTGACGACGTGTTTGTCGCGCTCCGGGGTGCGGAGCATGAGCGGCTTGAGGCGCGCATTGAGGATGAAGGGCGCGATGGCGTTGACGAGCTGGGTCTCCAAGAGCTCGACCGACGACACTTCGGCGAGGAGCAGGCGCCACGAGTTGCGATCGCGCAAATCGACTTGCTGGAGGTCCTGGTCGAGCCGGCCTTGCGGGAAGAGGTGCGCGGGCGCGGCCAGGTCTTCGGGGAGGAGCAGCGCCTGGGAAAGTTCCGCCGCATGCGTCAGGCCGGCGACGCTCGAGGCGTGGCGCTCGGCGAGCGCGGGCTCCCCGCTGGGCAGCAGGTTGTAGCCGCGCAAGCCCTCGTAGGCTCCGAGGAGGCGCCGCGCGGGTTCCGGCAACTGATGCAGGGCGGCTTTTTCGCCTTCCATCATGTGCCGGTAGAAATCGGGCGGGCGCCGCACGGTCTGGCAGGCGTTGTTGACGATGAAATCCAGGCGATCGCGCGTGGCCAGCAAGTGCCGGCAAAAGGCCTCCACGCTCGGGGTGTGCCGCAGATCGAGACCGAAGATTTCGAGCCGATGCCCCCACTCGGCGAAGTCCGCCTCCTGGGCGTAGCGCGCGGCCGAGTCGCGCGGGAAGCGCGTCGTCACGATGAGGTGCGCGCCGGCCCGCAGGAGCTTGATGCCGGCCTGGTAGCCGATCTTCACGCGGCCGCCCGTCAGCAAGGCGACGCGTCCGCGGAGGTCCGCCGATTCCGAGCGTTTGCGGAAATTGAGCTCGGCGCACGGCGGGCAGAGTTGGTCGTAGAAATGATGGATGCGGGCGTAGTCGCGTTTGCAAATGTAGCAATTCTGCGGCTCGAGCACGTCCCGGAAATCCGGGTCGCCCTCGATCTCGCGCTGCGCAAAATCATCCGCCGGGGCGATGAGATTGGGCGTGACGAAGACAGGCTTGCTCCGCAGCGCGCGGATGCCCGTCTGGTTGAGGACCACGTCATCCCGCTGGAGCTTCCGGGCCTTGTGCTCCCGATGCCGCGCTTTGTAGCGTCCCTTGCGCGCCGTCGGATCCGGGCAATGGACTTCCCCCACCGCTCTCATCAGCCGCTCGCGCGTCTCGGCCGGAAGCTCACGCAGGATGTCGCGGTCCGCGATGATGCGCTCCAGCAACTCCGCAGCGGCCTCGATACGGGGGAGCAGAGCGGTCGCCCGCGAGCCGGGGTCGAGGACGGATTGCGTTGGCGGCGGCTGGGTTTCCATTGATGAGCGGCGGAATCTAGTGCATCTCGTGCAGGAATCCAGTGGCGACTGTTCGTGGCGGGCACAGCCGAAATGGAACCGAGCTCCGCCTGTCCATATACCGGGCGACGGCTCCTCCGGCGCGACGCCGCGGGCGACGACAAAACAAAAGATCTCCACCGCGGCTGCGCACTTCGCCAATGCCATTCACCCCAACCCGCAGAATCAACGTGCGGAGAGCAGGGCTCCTGACTTATTGTTCCTCGGCTGTATGAGAATCGATCTGCTGAAGTTGAAGAATTTCCGCCGTTTTGCGGAGGCTGAGCATCCATTTGCCCGCCGAATTGGCGCGCCGGCCGGCAATGGTTCATTCCATGTGATCATCGGTTCCAACGGCTCAGGAAAAACGACGATCCTAGAGGCGTTGGCAGTCGCTGCAGGAGGCTGGTTTCAAGGTGTGCGCGGAGACGACGTGCGGCATCTGCGCAAAGAAGACGTGAGGGTTAAGCTGAATCGACAGGGCCAGGAAGTGCGAGAGGAGCGCCAATATCCCACGCGGGTTGAGGCCACGGGTTCCGCCGCCGGGGAGGGCGTGCGTTGGGCGCGAGAGTTCAAGGGCGACGGGAAGCGGACGAACACCAAGGAGACTCGCGCCTTGCAGGAGATTGCTCACCGGCGGGGTCTAAGAGTGATGGATGGTTATGACCTTGAGCTTCCGTTAATCAGCTACTACGGAACCGGTCGTCTTTGGCAGGAACCCCGGACGCGCGAGGAGAAGCGCCTCATCAAAAGGCAGGGGGGCAAAGGCATCGGCGAAATCAAAAAAAAGGAACTCCCGAACTACTCCGCTCGGTTTGCCTCACGACTGGCGGGCTACCGCTATAGCGTGGACCCGCGTTGCAGCCCGTCCGATTTGATCGACTGGCTGCATTATGAGGCACTCGCGGCGGCGCAGAGCGGTGAAGAATCGGAGCAGGCAAAGATTGTCAAGGTAGCAATCTCGCGCAGCTTCGAGGGATGCGAGGCGGTCGAGTTCAACTTGCGATATGGCAAGCTGCTGCTGGATGTAAAGGGACGCGGTCTCCAATCGTTTTCGCTTCTCAGCGACGGTCAACGAAATCTGGTTGCCATGATCGGAGACATCGCGTGGAAGGCGGCACAGCTCAATCCGCATCTCGGTCCCCATGTCTTGAAAATGACGCCCGGGATTGTGCTGATCGACGAACTGGATTTGCACCTGCATCCCGAGTGGCAGCGGCAGGTGATCGAGACGCTCCGAGAGCTTTTTCCTCAGATCCAGTTCATCACGACCACTCATTCGCCATTCGTTGTGCAAGCGGCGAGGGAGGGCGAAGTCCTCATACTCGAAGGACAACCTGTGCCAAATACAGAGAATCTGGGAGTCGAGACGATAAGTCGGGGTTTGATGAATGTGACTCGGCCGGAGGTCAGCCCTCGGTATCGGGAAATGGTCGATGCTGCGAAGGGGTACCTCGTCACGCTCGAAGAAGCCACCAAGGCACCCGAGGAAAAACTCGCTGAATTTGAGGCACGCCTCGCAGCCGGGGTCGAACCTTTCGCTGACAACCCGGCATTTCAGGCATTCCTCGAATTGAAGCATGAGGCGAAGCTCGGGGGACATGCCGTTGCCGCGAAGGTCGAGCGTGCCGAACCAGAACTAGCCGGAAGATGAGGCCGGTCCTCCGCGGCGACAGCCCGCAAGTCGACGATTTCGAAGACTACCGGGATGCATTCGGTCCACTGGTCGGGCGCATCGGGCCCTACTGCTCCTATTGCGAGCGACGAATTCCAACTCAACTGGCGGTCGAGCATATCCAGGCTAAAAACCCCGAGGGTCCTTACGCGCATCTGGAGGGTCGTTGGACAAATTATCTGCTGGGCTGCGTCAACTGTAATGGAACAAAGTCGGACAAAGATGTGCAACTCGATGCCGTTTTCCTACCGGATCGCGATAACACAGCCGCGGCCTTCGACTACACAAAGGACGGAAAAATGGTGCCGGCGGCCGGGCTGAGCGATGAACTCAAAGCAATTGCGGAGCATACACTCGCGTTGATGGGCTTGGACAAGCCTTGGAACGAGATTACCGACGAAAACGGCAAGTTGGTTTGCGTGGATCGCGTCAGCGAGCGAATGGGCACTTGGCTGATGGCGGAGAGCTGTCGCGATGATTTGAGCGAGTCCCCCACCCTGGCTCTGAAGCGGGCGATCGTGAAAATCGCGCAGGCCAGCGGCCTTTTTAGCATCTGGATGAAGGTTTTCGACGACAACCCGGAGATCCGGCGGATGTTGATAGATGGGGTAGAGCACGATGGGCAGTTCTTTGGCCTCGAGGGCACAGCGAAGGATTGTTTCGATCAACAAACCACTGCCCTCATCTCGCCGCGCCCAAACAACGGGCTGGGCGGCGCCGGTAAGATATAGATCGTGCCGCCTCAGGCTGGGCTCGAACGAGACGTCCGTCGAGGAACTGTCGGGCTGAAGCCTTGCCTTATTCCTCTACTCGGTGATGTCGTTCGCGAGCTTGTTTCACGTGCAGCACGCGACTTCGCGGCGGTGCAATCGCGCTTCCACCTCATCCCAGGAAGATTCCGCTGCGGGCTCGGCCTCGCAGCCAGCCTGCGCCTTGTCGAGGGCGGCCCGTTCGGACTCGGTGGGTCCGGCCGCTTCTTCCACAGCCAGAGGCGACTCAGAATCTGCGCGCGATCCGTGCGGGTTCAAACGCGGCAATTCGGCCATAATTTCCAGCTTGCTCATTTGGGAAAGCTACCTTGCTGCGAACCTCATTCAAGCTGGGCGATTCTGAAGTGCGCGCGCGTGGAGTGCCGGACGACGCGGTGACCGGTTACTGGAAAAGCGCGGGGAGCTTGACCACGGTTTTCCAGACGCCCCACGCCAGCGGGAGACCGACGACGAGCCAATAGACGACGAATCGCGCGGGCGAAAGCGGTGCAGGGAGTTTGTCCATCTCAGTGTTGGTTAGCGGTGGTTGGGGGCCGGTTCGCCCGGTTCCTTGGCGGGCTGGTCGTGGAACCGCGCGGCCACGGGGCGAACCGCGAGGTTGCAGAGCAGGCCGATAGTGAGCAGGCCAGCCATCAAATACATGGTCGGGGCATAGAGGCCCACGCCCGTGGCGCCGCGCTGCTGGAGCCAGACGCGCAGGTAGTTTACGAGCACCGGGCCGAGGATGCCGGCGACCGACCACGCGGTTAGCAGGCGCCCATGAATGGCCCCGACTTGCCTCGAGCCAAAGAGGTCCTTGAGGTACGCGGGGATGGTCGCGAAGCCGCCGCCGTACATGCTGATGATGATCGCGGTGACGGCGATGAAGATGACGTGGCTGCCGGCATGGCCGGACATCGGCACCAAGCAGTAAAGAACTGCCCCGCAGAGCAGGTAGACGATATAGATGTTTTTTCGCCCAAGGTAATCGCTGAAGGAGGACCAGACGAAACGCCCCGCCATATTAAACAGGCTGAGCAGCGCCACGAAGCCGACCGCCGCAGCGGGGCCAATGCCGCGTTTCATGATTTCACCGCCGGGCCCCAAGACCGGCGGAAACATTTCCTGAATCATCGGAGACGCTTGCTCGAGAATGCCAATGCCTGCAGTTACATTAAAACAAAGGACGACCCACAGGCACCAGAACTGCGGCGTCCGCCAGGCTTGATCGACCGTGACGTTCGCCGTGGTGATGAGCTTTTGCGATTGTGCGGGCGGTTGGTATCCCGCGGGCTTCCAGTCGTCCGGCGGCACGCGGACAATCAGCGAGCCGAAGAGCATGAAGAGGAAATAGATTATTCCCATTACAAGAAAGGTCGGCGCGACTCCGGTGGAAGCCGGCGATTTGAAAGTTTCCATCAGTGCGAGGCTTAGATTGGACCCGATGAAGGCGCCGCCGCCAAAGCCCATGATCGCCATGCCGGTGGCCATGCCCGGCCGATCGGGGAACCATTTCACCAGCGTGGAAACCGGTGAGATATAGCCGAGCCCGAGCCCGCAACCGCCGAGCACGCCGTAGCCAAGATAGATGAGCCAGAGCTGATGCCCCGCGACGCCGAGCGCGGAGAGCAGGAAGCCGCCGCCAAAGCAACCCGCCGCGGCCAGCATCGTCTTGCGCGGCCCGTTTTTCTCCACCCAGCGGCCGAAGACGGCGGCGGAAATTCCCAGGAAGGCAATCGCGATGCTGAAGATCCAGGCGAGCGCCGGCTGGTCCCAGTCGCCGGCGACCGAGTGCGTGATGCCGAGCGTGCGCGTCAGCGGAATCTTGAACACACTGAAGGCGTAAACCTGCCCGATGGATAAGTGCACGGCCAGCGCGGCCGGCGGCACCAGCCAGCGGCTGAAGCCCGGCTGGGCGACGGTGCGTTCACGATCAAGGAAAGACATCGTTTAAAAGTCAGGCGGCCGCGTTGGAGAGGATCGTCGCAGTTGAGATCAAACCTCATCCTAAATGTGCCTCCGCGGCACCGGAAGGCTGCATTTGCCTACGAATCACACGAATCACTCGAATCCGGAAGGCTGCAGATTCGTTAGATTCGTGTGATTCGTAGGCCAATGCAGCCTTCCGATCTCCGCAGTCTTCCGGGTCGAGCCCCTCCGTTCGCGATTGCAACCGCGAGCAGCCTTTGCGCAATCTCACGTGCGCCGCGTTCGCCTTTTGACGCCACCTTCTCCAGCCATGAGACCCGTCCCTTTCCTCGCCCTGCTGCTGCTCCTCGCTCCCGCTGCCTTCGCGGACACCGGCCTCGGTGCGATCAAGGGCTACCTTGTGGGCAAGGTCACCACGATGAGCAAGGCGGGGCATAGCTACGTCGCCCACGCCACGGCTTACGACAAGATCATCCAGGACAACCACGGCGACTACAACGCGGCGGCGCTGCAGAGCGGCGGCGACCTCGCCGGCCTCGTCGCGAAGATGCAGGACGATTACAAGGACATCCACAACACCGGCTACGAGACGATCGAGGGGATCGTCGCCGGCGTGCGGCCGCTGGTCGACTTCGATACCTACCTCGACGCCGGCGTGCCGAAGGCCGAGGCGAGCACCGATTCGCCGCCGTCGCCGCTCGTGCTCAAGTCCGCCGATGGCAAGATCATCTCCGATCGCAACGGCAATCTCTTCCACTACGTGATGGAGCCGACGCTCTGGGGGACGAAGCCGGTCTTCGTGAAGCCGCTGTCGCCGGAGGCCTCGGCCAAGGCGAAGGGCGCGAAGGCGCTGCCGCGGGCCGACGTGGTGCTCGCCTCCGCCGTGGAGTGCGCGCGCAAGCTCGACCAGCTCCTCGCCGCGGCGCAGAAATGGCAGCCGACGCTCGACGAATGCGTCGGCGCGCTCGTCTGGATGACCCCGACGCTCAACGGCTATTTCGAGGATTGGAAGGACTCGCGCTACAACCCGAACGCCGCGCTCGGCCGCTACGTCGCCGAGAGCCGCGTGCTCGATATGCGCGGCATCATGTTCAGCCTGCGCCTTACGTTCAAAGCGATCCAGCCGGAGATCGCGAAGAAAGACCCGGCGCTCGCGAAGAAGCTCGAGTCGGACTACGACGGCATCATGGGCTTCATCGACCGCGTTGACGCCCGTGAGCGCCGAGGGAAAAAGCTGACGGTCCAGGAGATCGAAGAGATGGCGTTCCAGGCGAAGAGCCTGACCGATCAGCTGGTGCCGAAGCTCAAGCAAGTTGTGGCCCTGCTCGGCCTGAAACTGCCGCCGAAACCGATCCTCGCGTAGCCCGTTTGGCGGATGGCCATTCACCGCGGCGGCACCGGTGGCGCGGTCTCGCGGAAGCCCGGCTTCGCGCCGGGCGGGAGCGCTTTGCCGGCGAGGCGATTGGCGAGGATGAGCTTGTCCCGGACCAGCGGCAGCATTTGCGTCGCGAGCTTTTTCACGTCCGTATCGGTCGAAAGCGCGGCGCCCTGATAAGCGTCGAGCGCCTGCTGCGTCACGAGGCTGATCTGCTCTAGCACGGCCTTGTCGAAGCCTGGGCCGGAGAGCTTCGCGAGCTGCTGCTCGATCTTCTGCTGCGCTGCCGGCTTCGCGGCGGCGTCGGGCAGCGCCACGCCCTTGCGTTTCGCCAGCTCCGCCACCCGTTTGTTTTCCTCCGCCTGCGCCTCCTCGAGCGCGCCGCCGACGGCCTTGACCCGGTCGGCCTCCCCGCGCTTGGCGGCCTGCTCGCCGAGCCAGGTCTCCAGGCCGCCGAGCTCGGTCGCGTTGTGGAAAAACTCGAGGTCGCGGCCATTCAGCTCGCTCGAAATGATGAGCCCCTCCGGGTTCTCACCGGCGGGCGCGGTCATGTCGATGAGCTTGCCTTTCGCAGGCTGCGGCTCCGTGGTGTTCGTGGCGGGCGCATGTTTCGCCTTGGGTTTCGCCTCCGCGCAGAGCGGCAGCGCGAGGCAGGTGAGGAGGACCAGCGGAGCGATTTTCATCGGGCGGACAAAAGAGAGGTCAGGCGAGCAAACGGGCCAGCACTTCGCCCACCAAAACAGGATTCGCCTTCCCTTGCGAGAGCTTCATGACCTGGCCTTTGATGGAATTGATGGCAGCGGCTTTGCCCGCTTTGTATTCGGCCACGGCCTTCGGACTGGCCTCCATCGCCTGCCGGCAGAGCGCCTCCAGCGCGCCGACATCGCTCTCCTGCTTCAGCCCTTTTTCCTCCACGATCACGGCCGCCGATTTGCCGGTGGCGAACATCTCGGCGAAGACTTCCTTCCCCTGCTTGCCGGAGATCGTGCCCGCGTCGATCAAGTTCACCAGCTCATCCAGCCCCTCCGGTTCCACGGGCGAATCGGCGAGCGTCAGCCCGCCACTCGCGAGCGCGCTCTGGAGATCGTTGAGGATCCAGTTGGCCACGTTCTTCGGCTTCTTCGCGCCGCGCGCGGCCTCCTCGAAATACGCGGCGAGCGCGAGATTGCTCGTGAGCACGCCGGCGTCGTACGGCGTCACGCCATACTCGCGCACGAAGCGCTCCAGCTTTTCCGCCGGCAGCTCGGGCCGGCGCGCCAGCACCTCCTCCATGAAGACGCTTGTCTTCACCGGGAGCAGATCGGGATCGGGGAAATAGCGGTAATCGTGCGCCATTTCCTTGCTGCGCATCGAGAAGGTCTGTCCCGCGTCGTCGTCCCATCGGCGCGTCTCCTGCACCAGCCGGCCGCCGCTTTCCAGCACTTGCGTCTGCCGCACGATCTCGTAGGCGAGCGCGCGCCGCACCCCGGAGATCGTGTTCATGTTCTTGATCTCGATCTTCGTCCCGAGCTCGGCCTGTCCCTCCGGCCGCACCGAGACATTGCAATCGCACCGGAGCTGCCCCTTCTCCATGTCGGCATCGCTCACGCCGCCGTAGATGAGGATCTGCTGGAGCGCGGTGAGATAAGCGAACGCCTCCTCGGGATTATCGATCGCCGGCTCCGAGACGATCTCCATAAGCGGCGTGCCGGCGCGGTTGAAATCGATGCCGGTGCTCGTCTCGAAGTGGAAGCTCTTCGCCACGTCCTCCTCGAGATGGATGCGCGTGAGCGGCACCGCTTTCTTGCCGGGATTCGCGATCTGCTTCTGCACCTCCTTGGGGTACGCCGTCTCGAAGAGCGGCACCCCGCCGCGCAGGCAGAGCGGCTGATCGTACTGCGAGATCTGGTAATTCTTCGGCATGTCCGGGTAGAAGTAATTCTTGCGGTCGAACTTGCAGACCTCCGCGATCTCGCACCCGAGCAGGATGCCCGTGAGCGCCGTCATCTTCAGCGCCTCCTCATTGATGACCGGGAGCGCGCCCGGATAGCCGAGGCAGACCGGGCAGACGTTCGTATTCGGCTCCGCGCCAAACCCGACGGGGCACGCACAAAAGATCTTCGAGCGCGTCTTGAGCTGCACGTGAACCTCGAGGCCGATGGTGGGGATGAGCTTGGCTGGCATGGGACTTACGGGAAGATTTGATCCACGAAATACACGAAAGGGACGAAAAGGGGAACAGAGGTTGGCCAACGAAAGGCGCGAATGGAAGCGAATGGAGGGTTTGTTGGGCGGTTTGTTGGTGCGCGGAGGATTCGGCGGGTTTCGGGACAGATTGCGCGATTCGTTCGAGGCGCGAAACTCAGAACGGGGAGTTTCGATACCTTATGATACAGAATTGCAGGGTTTTTCGGGCGGGAAGTGTGGATTTTAGCCAAACTGCCGGGTCGCGTCGCGGCATTTCGGGAATTTCGGGAAGGGCTCCCCAGGTGATTTCATCCGTCGCACCCAGGCAGGGATGCCAGCGTTGGAGATGGAGCGTGAGAAGCTGCACCCATCCATCGAACCACGGATTCCCACAACCGCTATTGGAAAAGTGTTTCACATTTATCTCATGACAAAAACTTCATGTCCCGAGGGATCCATCCGATGGCGGCGGGACACGTCCGCGGGACGCGCGACATTGTCCAGCAAGAGCGCCTGGTCCCGTCGGCTTTCGCAAAGCCGCTGTGGGCGCACTTTGGCTCGTGAATCTGGCGCGCGTGCGGCAAACAAGAACCGTGGACCCCACCGATGCCGCATTCTCGGACGACCAGCGCAAACATCTGGAGATGATTCAGGCCGTCATTTCCCGCCTGGCCGGCAACTCCTTTTCCATCCGCGGCTGGACGGTGACTGTCGTCTCCGTCATCTTTGCGTTCGCCGCGAAAGACGCCAATCGATTCTTCGCTTTCATCGCCTACGTCCCTTGCGTGGCCTTTTGGTGTCTCGACACCTGCTACCTGCACCGGGAGCGCCACTTCCGCTCGCTGTGCGCAGCGGCGGCGCAGAGCCCCGTCGCCGCCCGTCTTGCGGATCGGTTTGGCGAAGAGAAGATCCTTTACGACAAATATCACAACGCGGAGTTCTCCCGCAGCGACCTCGCGTTCTATCTGCCGGACCGGACCTCTACGAAAAAGAAGCAGACCTCGTGGTCGCCATCATCTGCCCGGACTACGCGAAGAAAGAATGGTGAATATCGATATCCGCATCGCGACGGTCTCAGCAGAGCAGCAGAGACGATCACGCGGGACAGTCCGACGATCAAAGTCAACCGCGGTACTTTGATACAAGAGCGTCGACCCGGCGAAGTCGGTTATCGCGGTGAAGAACGCCCGGGCGGCAATCTATCAACTCGCGCTCACCCGCTTGCGCGACATCATCGGGCAGCACGGTTGGACGAGGTGTTGCCAGCAGCGCGATAAGATCAACGATACTGCAGGCGGGGATCGAGAGCCCGAACTACGTCCCGTGTGGGCGCAACTGCCGCCGGAGAATCAAATACAGCACGCACAGGATCAGGAAGCTCGACGCGAATAACACGAACGAGTTCCAGACATAGACCGAGGTGTCGACGAGGAACGTGTTGTCCTTCAAGTGGAAGAGACGCGCGAGGAAACCCTGGCCGAGGTTGAAGTAGCGCTTGTCCGGCGAGAAGAAACGTATTCGCCGGGATGGCGCGGCGATAGTCGCTTTGCTCCGTCTCCGCCTTCGCGACGAGGTCGGTCACTTTCTGGTTCGTGTAGAGCCGCTCGGCGGTGACGCCGCTGCTCTTCGATTTGATCGCGCCGAGATCGAGCGGCTTCTTGCCGCTCGATCACCGAGTCGATCACGCCGCAGCCGCTTCTCGATCTCGTGCGGCGTGCCGGCCTCGAGGCCGCTGAGCAGCGCCAGCGTTTCCTTCAGCTCTTCGAGCCGGTTGTCCATCAAAGCGGTTGTGCTTGTCGACGATCTTGTCGATCTGCGCCTGGATTCGATCCTGCCGCCGGGTGAGCGGATTGAGCTTCGCCTGCGAGACGATGAGCGCCTCATAGGAGTAGTGCGTGGCGACGAAGCCGGCTGATCGAGCGGGATTTGCAGCCGCGCGTCCTTGCGCCATTCGCTGAGGTCCTCCGGGTGGGTGCGTGAACCAGCGCTCGAAGATCGTGTAGCGTCAGGTCGAGGTCGCGGTTCATGTCGCTCGTACTTGATCAGCGCGCCGCTGAAGATGAGCTGCGGGATGAGCACCAGCGGCACGAAGAGAACCGAGTTCATCGAATCCGTCACGATCGAGGAGATGAGCAGCCCCAGGCTGGCCCCGCTGAGCGAGGTGATGAAGAGCCAGAAGAAGTACGGCCAGAACATGCCGCGAATCTCCAGGATGGCATTGCCGACGAGCGTGAAGATGGCGCACTGCACGCGCGGAAAAGAGCGCGAGCGTCCCGCATCTTGGCGGCGATGTAATAAGGCAGCCGGACGTCGAGATTGCGCTCGCGATGCAGGATCACGCGGTCGCGAATGATGTCGGTCACGCTATTGACGAGGCCGAGGAAGAGCGCGAGCAGCAGCGAGATGAAGATGTAGGTCGGGATGTGAAACGCGCTCGCGAAGTCGTACTGGCCCGATGGGTCGTCCGTGTAATGCAGCGTCGATGCCGACCAGCACGGCGATGATCGGCGGGATGAGCAGCGTGAGCGATGAGGTTGAGCCGGTTGCGCAGCTTCGAGAGAAACGCGCGCCGCCAGAGCGCGCGGAATTGCGTCCACTCGTCGCGCCAGCGGATGCGCGAGCCGGTGGCGGTCGAGACGGGGGCCGCCGGCTGCGGTCGGCGTCGGGCGCGTCTTGCGCACGCTCACCTGCTTCACCTCCTGGAGCAGGCGGAAGGCCTCGTATTTGTCGCGCCAGTAGTCGGGCGAGAAACGCCGCGCCGGCACGAGCTGGCCCTGCGAATTTTCCTCGTAGATGACGTCGCCGCTCAGGTCGCGCAGCGGCGTCTCGAGCACGTCGAAGATGAATTCCGGCCGCGTGGTGCCGCACGCCGGGCAGCCGCCGAGCTCGGTGCCGAAGTGCTGCTCGTGCTCCGCCGCGGCGAAGTATTCCAGCATCTCGCGCGGCGTGCCGTAGAAGACGATGCGCCCGCCCTTGTCGAGCAGCAGCGCCTTCGAGAACATCTGGAAGAGCTTCGAGGTCGGCTGATGGATCGTGACGAAGACGATCTTGTTGTGCGCCATCGAGCGGATGATCTCGATGACGTGCTCGCTGTCCTTCGAGGAGAGGCCGCTCGAGGGCTCGTCGAAGAGGAACACGTCGGCCGACGAAATCATGTCGAGGCCGATGTTGAGCCGCTTGCGCTCGCCGCCGGAGAGGCGCTTTTTCACCGGCGCTGCCGACGACCGAATCGCGCCGCTCGGAGAGCCCGAGCTCGACCAGCTTGCCGTCGATCCGCCGCGAGCGGTCGCGCGAGGAGAGGTGCGGCGAGCGGATGGCGGCGGCGAATTCGAGGTTTTCCTCGATCGTGAGATGCTCGTCGAAGGCGTCGTCCTGCGGGATGTACGAGATGAAATGCTTGAGCGTCGTCGAGGTCGCCGTAGAGCGACTGGCCATTGAGCAGCACCTCGCCGTGCTGCGGCTGCATCTGGCCGGCGAGCGTGCGCATGAGCGTCGATTTGCCGCAGCCGCTCGCGCCCATCACGCAGACGATCTCGCCGCGGTAGACGGAGAAGGTGATGCCATCGAGCGCCGGCTCGCTCTTGCGGAAGTAGTGCGTCACGTCGCGCACCTCGAGCGTGCGAGATGATGTTGCGCTCCTCCTCGATGATGCGCTCGGTGAAATTGCACCGCAGCACCTGGCCGGTATCGATGCGGATGGTGTCGCCGTCCTTGCAGCTCGATCGATGCCCTTCTCCGGCACCGCGATGTCGCGCACCATGATGGCGGCCGATCCGCCTGGAGCACCTCGAGCTTGCCGACCTTGTGGTCGTAATCGCAGAGGATGCGCAGGAGCACTTCGCCGACCGTGCCGGGCGAGAGCAGGATGTCGTCGATGTCGAGCAGCGACGGGTTGTTCGAGACGAGGTAGCCGCTCTTGTAAGCCTTGAGCTGGAAGCGTCCGCCGAGCGCGCGGGCGCGGCGGCGGAGATCGTTCAGCGGCAGCTCGGAGTCGTTGTGGAAGATGATGCGGTCGTCGAGGTCCGCCTCGATTCGCGTGCCGTTGCGGAGCACGGTGCCGTTGAGCAGCGCGTCGACATCGCGCAGCGCGCGCACCTGTCACCTTGAGGCCGAAGACGATCTCGAGCGCGCTGTCGCGGGTCCGCACTTTCTCGAGCTGCACCTCGTCGTTCGTGTCGACGGTGATGAAGACGCTGGTCAGCGAGACGTTCTTCTTCGCGTTGAAATAATAGGCGAGGTCCTGGTAGGTGAGCACCTGCTCGCCGAGGACGATGCGCTGGCCGGAGTAGATGCGGCAGAACTCCAGCGGCCGCAGCGGCCGGCCGCGCACGACGATGCCGCGCGAGCTCTGGTTCTTGAGCAGGATGAGATCGTGGTAGCGGAAGGCGATGAGCCGCTCGTCATCCTGCAGGCCCTTCAGCGCGACATCGGCCCGCCGCGTGGCGCCGAAGGTGAGCGACTCCAGCGGCGACTCGCCCTGCTGATAGACCGCCTTGTCGTGGTCCTCGCCCGAGACGTTGAGCTGGTAGACGATGTCGATGGCCTGCGAGGCCATGCCGAGCTGCGTCATGAACGAGTAGAACGCGACGACCTGCTGCTGCTCCATGCCGGCGCGGCCGATGAGATCGTAGAGCTGCATGCCGAGCATCATCTTGCGCTCCGGCTCAGCTCGGTCGGCGAGCTTTTGCGCCATCGCGCGTGAGGTCCTGCTGCTCGTTCAGCGCCTGGCGGAAGAGCTTCCGCAGATCCGAGTAAACCGCCTCCGGATAGTCGTAGCGCAGGAAGCCGAGCGAGGAGTCGATCTCCTCCTCCAGCGCCTCGTTGCCCGCGGTTTTGGAGAAGGCCGCCAGCACCTGGATCAGCAGCGGCAGGAGATTCGCGTTCTCGGTGACACCCCGGGGATTGCGCCCCAACTGACGGTTAATCCGCCGGCCGACGCTCTTCGCGAAGCGGCGCAACCGCTTGGCGGAGCGGTTGTTTTGCCAGGCCTCCTCCACGCGGTGGCGAAAGGTCTTGAGGTGTCCGTTGGGTATGGGCGTCATGCGCTGAAAGCGCCCATCTTCCTCCTCCTCTTCATCGTCATCTTCGTCCTAATCTCAGCGGTGGGGATGAAGATGAAGATGAAGAAAAAGAGGAAGAGGAGAGGGCAACCCGCCATCCCGGCTGGGAGTCGCGGAAGCCAAACCTATATCCGGGTTCCTCGGTTGTCGATACGGTCTGCGGAGTTGGGTGCGTGACAAAAACGTGGGGTTTGGCGGTTTTCTCTTTTTTTTGACCCGTAAAGTGTAGTATACACTACTACACCATGCCGAATGCCCCGACTCCTTCCATCGCCCAACTCCACGCCCAACGCCGTGCCCTCCTCGACCAGATCGAGAACCTCGAGCAAATCCGCCGCGGCTCCATCACCGAGCAATTTGTGGAGGCCGTCCACCAGGACGGCACCAAGGTCCGGCGCGGTCCTTACGTGCTCTATTCCTACAAGGACAAGGGCGGACGGACGGTGTCGCGCCGCCTCAAGGACCCGCAGCAGATCGCCCATTACCGCAGCCAAATCGCCGCCTTTCACCAGTTCCAGCAATGCACCGCGCAACTGCTGAGCTTGGGGGAGGCGCTCAGCGATCGGGCGCTGGAGGACCCCGAGGGCCAAAAAAAAAGAGGAGTGCCGGCTCGAAGAGCAGACCGAGCTAAAGCGGCTGCTGGGCCAGTTGCGCGCCGAGCGCGCCCGCGGCCAGATCGATCTCGAAGCGTGGGAAGAGGCGATCGCCACCGCGGTCCTGGCGGCGGGCGCGCGCTTGCTGGAAGGCTTGCTGGCGGAAACCGGCTGCGGCCGGCGCCCTACGCCCGTGCTCGATGCCGAAGGCCGTCCCATGCAGAGCCTCGGGGTGCGCGCGAAGACCCTGACGACCGTGCTGGGCGAAGTGCGGTTGCGCCGCTCGGTCTTTCACGCCCTCGAGGGCGCGCAGACCCGCGTGCCGCTCGATGAGGAGTTGGGGGTGGCCGGGACCATCTTTTCGCCCGGCGTGCGCCGCCTGCTCGCGCGGGCCGGCAGCCGGACTTCGTTCGCCGACGCCAGTGAGGACCTGGCCATCTATGCTCGCCTGCACGTCACGCCCAAGCAGGTCCAGCGCGTGGCCGAGGAGACCGGGCGTGCCATCGAGGGCTGGAACTGCGCGCCCGTGCCCAAGCCTCCGGCCGCCGCGGCTCCGGCGCCGCCACCGGCCGGCGCGCCCCTGCTCTATATCAGCTATGACGGGACCGGCCTCCCCATGCGCCAGGCGGAGTTGGCGGCCACCAAGGGCAAGGCGCCCGACAGAGCCGCCCGCACCCGCGAAGTCAAACTGGGCTGTGTCTTTACCCAGACCAAGCTCGATGCCGAGGGCCGCCCCATGCGCGATCCCGACAGCACCACCTACGTCGGGGCCATCGAGAGCAGCGAGCTCTTTGGCCTGCGCATCTACGAGGAAGCCGTCCGGCGTGGCAGCGAGACGGCGGGCCGGCTCGTCGTGCTCAGCGACGGCGCCCGCTACAACAAGAGCATCGCGGCCACCCATTTCCCGGGGGCCACCCACATCATCGATCTCTACCACGCGCGCGAACACCTGCAGGAAATCGCCCGCGGCCTCGCCGTCGCGCCCGCCGTGGCCGAGCAGTGGAGCGGCCTGCTCGACATGGGCCGCGTGGAGGATTTGGCGGCCGCCGTGCGCGGCCAACTAAAAGCCAAAGCCTTGAGCGTCGAGGACCGCAAACTGTGGGAGAGCAAGTTGCCGTACTTCGAGGGCAACGCCGCCGCCATGCGCTATGCCGACTTCCGGTTGCAAAGGCTCTTCGTGGGCTCAGGCGTCGTCGAAGCTGGCTGCCGCACGGTCATCGGCCAGCGCCTCAAGCACTCCGGCATGTTCTGGAGCCTGCGGGGTGCCAACGCCATCATCGCCTCACGCTGCTGCCAGTTCTCCCGCCGCTTCGAGGACTTTTGGGAGGCCACCGGCTAAACCCACTTTCATGTCACGCACCCCCTGCCGACCGCCGGGGTGTGGATCCCTCCGGACACGTGGCGCCTCGAGGTGGCGGATTCCGGCCGAGGGATCGCGCGGGAGGCGCGACTCCGAATTCTTCCCGTTTGAGGCGGCCGCGGAGCGCCGGCAGTGCTGCTTCGAACTGCTCGAGCGCGTCGAAAATGAACGTTACATCACGCACCCTGTCTTCTATCTTCAGCGCAGCCTTTTCATCAGAGCAGGCAGGGCGGCCGCAGGCAGCGGATCCCGCAAGCCCCGCAAGGCGAAGTCACCGCCACCCAGTTCGCCGGTGCCATCGCCGGACGTCGAACAACACCAACCCATTGCCACACTCGACCTCGCAACCAGCGACCCGCCGACGCAAGGGGAACTGCAGCAGGTGCTGGCCAAGTTGAAAGAGTTGATCGTGGGATTGCGGCGGGCGGTGAGACTTGACACGTCGCGCGAAAGCGGATTTTCGTGGTTCGTTCGAATACTGCGCCGCTACGCCGAAAGACAAAGCTTCACATGAAAATACCCGTTTTCATGGTTGGAGTGATCATCGCATCGGCACTGTTTGCCGGTGAGCCTATCACGTTCAAGACGCGGGAGGGGCGAGAGTACAAGGACGTCGCCATCACCAAAGTTGACCCTGCGGGCATCCAGATTATGATCGACTCCGGGATCGAGCGGATCCCGGTGGAGAAGTTACCTGAGGCGCTACAGAAGCAGTTCAACTTCAATCCAAATACGGCGGCTCAGTACGAGAATGCCGCGAGAGCAGCCCAAGCCCGAATGGCCTCCGAACAGGTGCGTGCAGCTTCCGCTGTCGCCGATGCAGAGACGGCGAAGGCAGCCGCGGCATAATCGCAGGAAGAGGCAGCTAACATCGAGAAAAGCGGAAAGTGGGCGGAGGTGAGCGGACAGGTCTCGCGAAAGCTAGGTAAAGGAGTCGTCCTTTATGGCCGCATGGACGCGCCGGGGGAAAGCTGGAGGGGAGAATTCGTTTTCCTCGGGTGGCCGGAAGAGGCGCAATTGGCCGATGGCGACAAGGTTCGCGATGTGCTGGGTTACCGAGTGGAGAATTTCCAAGATGGAACGTCCACTCTTCGTGTGTACAAGTTTCTGCGCAAGACACGGTGACTACGAGGTCGTTCACGCTGAAGCATTGCCATGCCAAACGGTCAGAGGATAAATACACTCCACATTGCGAAGCTCCGAGTGAGTTCCATCTCGATTGTATCGGCGACCATATCGCCAACTGCGGCAACGGAAAGACACCGACACATTGCACCTCATGATCATCAACCGCAAATCGCAGTAATCCGCTTGCAAGGTGAGAATCGTCCAGGCTTTGTTCGCAAAGTCGAAGTTGGCCAATTCCTAGCCGAATCGGGCATCGCTAGTGACGAGCAGCGTGGCTTTGACGATCGGAGGCACTTTGGCCTCCGAACGCACGCTACAGCGCGAAAGTATTCAGGGTCGAACACCGGCAGTCCTCGCTCCGGAATTACACCATCCGGGCGATTCGCAACGGCGACACGCCTCAAACTTGCGCCTATCGGCAAGGCGCCTGCGCAGTTTCACTCAAGCCCAGGCGAGATCGACACGATCCGCCGGATTCGCTTTGACCGGTGGAATCATCTTCTTTGAAAGCTGCGCGAAGCGCGCTGGCGCCAAAGCGCGGTGCGACAGCCGCTCCGCCTCTAGCGTGGGCACACGACAGAGCAAGCACAAAAATCATCCCACACTTCGTGGGATACGATTGTATGCTTGTTAGGGGCGCCGCCCCTAAAACCCCGACCAAACCGCTCACGCGGTCGCGCAGCGTTCATATCCAAGATGAGCCGACTCACGCACGGTCTATTTGAACAGCGCCTCTATATCGGTGGCGAGGTCCTCAAATATGACCTCAAAAGATTCCTCTGCGACGTCGAGATGGAGCAAAGACCAGAGTTCGTGGAACGGGCGAAGCCGTTCGATGGAAACTCCGAGCCTAAACGCTTCGGATAAGACTCCGGTCCACTCCGATTTTGCGCTATCGAACGCCTCCGCGCAAACTTGCCTTAACGATGCCGAATCGCCATGCGTCAAGAACCGTTGGATCAAGCCAACAGCAATCCTCGTCTGCTCGACGGACTCGAATTGAATATCCGAAGTCTGTCGCGTGTGCTCGTACTCGGCCGCTTCGCGCCCTTTCATTCGGTTGAATTTCTTAATCCTGAGAGATTCCACGGAGTTACGCAGATAACGCCGCCAGGCAGCAAGTAATTCTTCCTTTGTCTCCATCGCAATCACATGCGCCGTCCGCCCACCCAAAAACAACATCTGAGCGTTCTCCACCGCGCTCCTCATCACTCGGTGCCGATTGCGACAAAATGCCTGGATCGCCAACTGCACCCAATCGGCCAAGGATGCATCCTTCCAACTCGCTACGTTACTAATCACAGGAAGGATCGCATCCCTAGCAAGGACGCCGCCCGGGAAACAGGTGGCGGAGATAATCTGCGCCACCGCATCCTGCCATTGATCAACCAGACCGTTGAGGAGGCGCTTCGTTTCTGGCAAGAGGCCGGTCAGGATGAATTGCGCGTCGAAATCGCCAATCACGCGTTCGAACGCGTTTGGCGTCGTTGCCGTCCCATAATACGACACTCTTCCTTCCCATGGCATCTCGCCGATGGTGTCGAAAAATTCGAGCCACTTTTTATCGGCTGCTTCAACGCTTAAATCGTACACTCCCGGGAAGTCCTCACTCCAAACAGGCTTGCTACCGGAGTTCGCCAATGCGCACCCGAACATATCGCGTATTGAAGCTAGGTTGGAGAACGCAAACGCAAACCGCCCTTTCTTGAGGGCGCTATAAAGATGCTCCATGAAGAACGGTGCATTGAAGACTAGATATTCGTGCTGCCACGGTTGCGCGGGACCACTTGGGGTCCAGCGCGACACGCCCTCTTTACATTCGATGGCCGCTTGCTCGTAGAGAAAGGAGGGACGCATTGTCATCTGTCCAAATTTGTGACGCGGGACAAGAACCACATTGACGCAAAGCTTCCCTTCGATTGATCTTGAATCCTCGTCTTCTTCAACGCCGTTGGGAGGCCTCTGGAATATATCTGGTTCGCATCCGTCGTTTTGGAGTGGGTCGTGAAATTTGTAGTGCAACCGGAGGCGCTCCGCTTGTGAGAGCTTCCGAAACGACTTCGCTGCCTCCTCCGCGGAACTGCCATCGGGGGAGGGAAGGCGCATCGCAGCCCTGGAACCGTTCCGAGAAGTATCAGATCTATCTTCGGGTCATCCACGTCAGAAACTATACTGACTTTAGGTCTGATTGGTTCGAGACGGGGAGAACTGTTTCCACTCCGCGCAGTACGTTGCCACAGGGCTGGCGTTAAATCAAAGATAGCTCCGCATGCGGCATGATAATGCCACGCCATTTCCTTTGCACATATAGCCGGGCCGAGTAACTCGTCACTTCCTTGCCAATGAAAGTGGTCGCCGTCGGAGGTGCTCCAGGCCCGAAGCCTAGGGAAACGCTGATTTAATCGGAATGCGCTCAGTTTACGCTTGGTTTACAACCGTGGATTAGCTAAGTTTTTGCATGCTCCACCAACCCAGCTTCGCCCAAGCCGAATTCGCCGGAAAAAAGAAGACGACCCGGCGCGAAAAGTTCCTCGGGGAAATGGAGCGGGTCGTGCCGTGGGCGCGCCTGGCGGCGCTCATCGAGCCGCATTACCCCACCGGCCGGCGGGGTCGTCCCCCGATCGGGATTGAGCGCATGCTGCGCATTTACTTCCTCCAGCAGTGGTACGGGCTGGCCGACGAAGCGCTCGAGGACACGATCTACGACAGTCAGGCCATGCGCCTCTTTGCGGGGATCGACTTGAGTGTGGAGTCCGTGCCCGATGCCACGACCTTGCTCAAGTTTCGGCATTTGCTTGAAGAGCATAAGTTGACGGAGCGCATGTTCGCCGAGGTGGGCGCGCTGCTCCAAGAGCGCCAACTTCTGATGAAAGAAGGGACGATCGTCGATGCCACCATCATTGCCGCCGCCTCTTCGACCAAGAACAAGCAGAAGGAGCGCGACCCCGAAATGCACCAGACCAAGAAGGGCAACCAATGGTATTTCGGAATGAAAGCGCACATCGGCGCTGATGCGGACTCGGGCCTGGTCCATACCGTCACGGCCACGGCGGCGAACGTGTCCGACATTGCCGAGACCCACGCCTTGTTGCACGGCGAAGAAAAAACGGCCTTCCTGGATGCCGGTTACATCGGGGTCGAAAAGCGGAAGGAAATCCAAGCGAAGCATCCGCAGGTGAACTTCATCGTCGCGGCGAAGCGCGGGAAGATCAAAGCGATGAAGGAAGGACCACTGAAGGAGGCGACCGTGCAACTGGAGAAAGTGAAGGCGCAAGTCCGGGCCTTCGTGGAGCATCCTTTCCATATCATCAAAAACCTCTTTCGGCATCGGAAAGCGCGCTACCGGGGCCTGGCCAAGAACCTCGCGCAGTTGCAAACTCTCTTCGCCTTGGCCAATCTCGTGTTAGCCAAGCGTGCGCTGCTTGCTTGAGCGATGATCCCGCATCCGAGGGCCTTCCCAACTCCCGCAAAACGTTCTGGCCGCGCCCTTGCGTTCCGCGGTGCCGGCCTGCCAGGGTTGCGCCACGCCTTCCGAGAACCGGAAATGAGGAAAACCAAGCCGCCGATTTTTTTAATTTTCCTGTCCGAGGGCGAGACGCCAACGATCGCCCCTTTATTCAGCGGTTCCCTAGAAAGCAACTGACCAAAACAGGGAAGAAGTCCTGGCGAGCTTTGCTTTGTCTTCAGGTGAGCCACCAACTTTTCGAGCGATGTAAGCCAGTCAATGTTTGCGCCGAAGTTGAGTCTGTGCCGCGGCGTGTGGAGGCCGTCCGGGCGTCTGGTCCACCTAGTGTAGTGCTTCGCAATTAGTGTGACGTTTGTTTCCGGCTGAGCTTTTTGCGGGCGCGGGCGACTTTGGCGAGGATGTCCGTGGCCTTGGCGGTCCAGATGAACGGCTTGCGGTTCCTTGTTGTGGTGCGCGATGTATTTTTCCAGCGCGGTGACCAGTTCCGGCACGCTGTGGAAGACGCCGCGCCGCAGCCGATTCACCGTCAGATCGCGGAAGAAGCGCTCGACCATGTTCAGCCAGGAGGCGCTGGTCGGAGTGAAGTGCAGGTGGAACCGCGGATGCTTCGCCAGCCACTTTTTGACCTTGCGGATGCTTGTGCGTGGCGTAGTTGTCCAGGATCAGGTGCAGATCGCGGTCGGCGGGCGTCTGCGTATCGATGAGTTGCAGGAACTTCAGCCACTCCTGATGGCGATGCCGATCCTGGCATTGCCCGATGAAGGTGCCATCGGCCACATTGAGCGCCGCAAAGAGCGTCGTGGTGCCGTGGCGGACGTAGTCATGGGTCATCGTGCCGGCGCGCCCTTTCTTGAGCGGCAGGCCGGGCTGCGTGCGGTCCAGCGCCTGGACCTGGCTCTTCTCGTCGCAGCAGAGGACGAGCGCGTGCTCGGGCGCATTCAGATACAGCCCGATCACATCCTCGAGCTTTTCGGCAAAGCGCGGATCGTTGGAGACTTTGAAGGTGCGCGCCAGATGCGGCTTGAGCCCGTGCGCACGCCAGACGCGGCCGACCGTGCTGTCGCTCAGGTCCAAGCGCTTTGGCCAGCGAACGCTGGCTCCATTGCGTGGCCTGCGGCGGCAGCGTGCGCAGGGTGCGCTCCACGATCAAAGCTTGAATCTCGGCCCCATAGACCGGCTTGCGCCCGCGGCCGGGCGCATCGGCTTCCAGACCCGCCCGCCCGGTCTCCCGAAAGCGGGCACGCCACCGCGCCGCCTTCTGCCGGGTGATCGCCAAGGCGGCCGCAATCTGCACGTTGGTTCTCCCCCTGGCTCGCCCGCAAGACAATACGGCAGCGCTCGGCCAAACGCGCCGGCACCACCGCGCTGCGCGGCCTGCTTGCGCAGCCACTCCAGGTCTTCGAGAGAAGGAGAAATCACGGAACCGATGCTCATTTTCCTACCCTACTTGCTCCAGTCGCTCCAGAGAAGAACTATGTTATACTAATTGCGAAGCACTACACTAGGTTCCATGAGAATAGCGTCCAAATAGTCTTGAAGTGCGGCGGGGTCGCCCTCGGCAATAACCAGAAACTCTACGCTCCCCGAATATCGGGCGTAGCCGTCCCGAAGCTTGGAGAGAGGCCTCGTCTTAAATGCGAGATTCTACAAAGAATGCTCAATCCTCCCGGCTTCCGACCGAAAGGACTCAAACAAGTTCCCAAAAGATGCCGCTGCCGACCATCCCTCATAGTTGGGCTCGTGGGAGTACTCAGCAGACGATTGTTTCGCTCCAGTCCGCAGCGAGACCCCGTTGTCTTCCAATTCGAAGAAGTACGGGCCGCGGAACATGAGCACCGCACATTGAAACAGTTCGCAAATAAAGAGGTTCGCCATGTCGACGGCCGGAAATTTCAATGGCTCAATGGTGGCGGCCCATTGCGAGATACCGACGATGCCTTTTGGACCCCGGACACGCGGGTTGCTGTGGAGCTTACGACCTTTGTGAATTCTCACTTCAAGTGCATCTAAATACGTTTCGGGATCTTTTGCGAATGCCTTCTTGATGACGCTTACTGCGGGAGGCCTGCGGCCCACGCTCTCCGCAATGGATGTTTGTGTCTCGCCGTTTAGTATTCCTTCTAACACGCGCAAAATCTGCAGCGAGCGTGGGGAGGGCTTTTCCACCAGTATCTCCTTGAGGATTGCGATCCTGCGTTGCTGCTCGGGGCGACCAATCGGGGTTTTCATTTGGACCCCATACTGGAGACGTTGGCGCTCCGCTGCAACGCTGTGCCTTTCGATTGAACAGCGATGGCGGAACACCTCTGCCTGCTCGGTTGTCTCACGAAGGGCCAATCTTGGTAGTCCGGCCCGAACTGTAGGACCGCCTGGGAACATCGGGGGAGACGTATTGTCAAGGGAGGCCGGCGGGGCGGTCGGAGGCGCCAGAATTGGATTTCCGGCAGCACCGCGGGCGCCATCGCCAAGCTCAACCCGTGATCGAAGAGTCTTCGTCAGGGGACGGTTGCCTATTGCACCGGGACCGGTTGTGCGATTCGTGCCGTGTCTTGGAGGTGAGGCAATACCAGGAGAGCGCAATCCCCCAAGAAGTCGCGTTACGCGGCGGAAGTGGGCGGCAGCAGGTGGCGCTGCTATGTTTTGGAAGAGGCGGCGCGCGGGAAGAGTGGCTGGGCGGCCCATTGCCGCCGGCGCACGGCCTCGCGTCGCTGTTCGGCAACACCCGCTCCCGATGCTGCCGCGCACGAGGCAGACACTGTAGCACCGTGGCCGCTGCTGGTGGCCACACCCGGGCCGCTACAGGAACGCTTCGGCGCGATGGAGGATCCCGTGGGCGACAACGGCTGCGTTATCGGCGAAGTGCGGTGCCGGCGTGCGCGGACGTGGCGATGTTGCACCGGACCGGCGATTACCCTGTCTATTGAGGAGTCTGCGCCTGCACCGACTCCGGGCGCTTCGCTGCCCACGCGGCCCGGCCTTCGCAAGGCTCCGCCCGCAAACCCGATTCTCTCCAGGCACTGCCCTGAGCCGACGCCGTACCGTTCGAGGAAGCCAACGTCGCTTGGCTGAAGGCTCAAAGAAACTCCGGCCAGGCGCGCAAGTTTGCCTCGCACAGGGATCTTGCGATACTGGGCGACCGGAGCGCCGAATGGGGAGAGTTCCTCCATCCGGATTCGAAAAAAACCCTTAAATTGGACCAGCCGTGTTACCCTTGTGATGAATCACTCTACGGCCGCGATGCACTTCAGCGCGCAACAGCTCGCAGCCAGATGGCACTACCACCGTGGATCGATAACGCGCCTGATGCTTCGGTACGGATGCGGTGGAATCAAATTTGGCGCGTCAAAGCAAAGCGGCCGCCGATACGCGGCCTCGGATGTTCATCGTGTCGAAAAACTTGCGGGGCTTACCACCTTTTCCAAACAGCAGAACCCTCCCAGATGAACAGCAGCATCGACGAATACCATGAAAAACGCCACTGATAGCGATACTCAAAAAAACCAGCGCCTGATCCGGAAACTCGACCTCGTCGCCCTTACGGAAATGCGTTTCTCTGCGTGCGGATTCAAGCCCAACTCGGAAGCGGTGCGGCTGTGTCTGCATTCAAAAAGACATTCAAGCGTTCGTGGGCGAAAAGCTGGTGTCGATTTCCCCTGATGATCTGTATGGCTTCATCAAGGCCGGGCAAGAGCTGGCGAAGAAAGGAGCGGACGGACAAGACGTCGCACCCCCGCAGCACGCCGAAAGCGTTCTGAAGCCGGCGTCGGATCAACCCAGCTTGCCGACGCCAAAACCGGTGCCGTCGGGCAAGTCGGACCTGCCAACAAAATAGCCATATGCCGCAAGAACATTTCTCTCTTCGCCTGCCCCCAGAGCTCGTAAGAGCGGTAATGGATTGGCGCACGAAGAATTCTGTGACGGAATTTTCCGAAGCAGTTCGGGAACTCCTACGCATAGGCTGGAACTAACCCTTCCAAAAAAAGTCGTCTACCGTGGAGTTGCAAACCGACAGGAGTTCGAAGCCCTCTTGGGGCGATGTGAGGACCTGACTTATGCGTTGAAGACGGTGAACCTTCATTTGCGAAAGCCTCTCCCGAGGTACGACCATGATCCGGAACTCGAGGTCTTAGTAAACAATTGGCGTAGGCAATCGGAGGAATTGCTCCCCCGCCTGGAAAAAATGGAAACAGATTTGCAGAGAAGCTGGATGAGTATTCTGGGCCTCAACGAGGAAACAGCTGAGGCGTTGACGTTGCTTAGAAAGCTCACTGCGACCGATCTTCGACCGCTGCTTGACTCCCAGAAAGTAGATCCAGGCAATCCGAAACGGAATCTTTGGATCCGACAGATGCAACTCGCTCGTGATTGGCTGCGGCAACTCGGGTGCTAAATGCCGAGCACCAAGTTGATCGCGGTATATTCGGAGCAGGGAGTCAGGGCGGTGTTTCGGTACCTGCAGGATAAGATGCATTCTCACCACCTCGATGTACGGATTGATCCGCTTCAATATAGCGCCGTATTAAGTGTCGATGAATTCGCCACCGGAACAACCGATGGTCTGCGCGCGCTAAATAGCCGCGCTTCTGCGGGACGGAAAACGACGACCTACGGAACGTGGAAAATCCTCACGTTCCCTCCAGGGCCTTGGCTTACAGGCAAGGAGTGTGAATGGTTTGACAAACGAATCATCGAAGAGCTGAATAGAGGACAGCCGCTCGCGTGGTGTTGGCACCACAACAGACTGACAGGGTCAAGCGACTTGAACATCATGGAGGCAAACTTCTTTGGCAAACCATCGGCAGCGCGTTCGAGACGGAGAAGGAACAGAAATGAATGGCTTGAGCTCTGCCGAATGTCCGATGATTTCGCCGATGAGCTCAACGGGAGGCGCGAGGCAAGCAACGAAACCAAGATAACAACCATGGCTGAGGTCAAGAGCGCGAAGGGCAAGCGCGGGAACGATCTGGAACTCGCGACCGCGCTGGCGAGCCTTCCTGCTCCGGTAAAGCTGAAGGACTTAGGGAAACGCTGATTTAATCGGAATGCGCTCAGTTTACGCTTGGTTTACAACCGTGATTAGCTAAGTTTTTGCATGCTCCACCAACCCAGCTTCGCCCAAGCCGAATTCGCCGGAAAAAAGAAGACGACCCGGCGCGAAAAGTTCCTCGGGGAAATGGAGCGGGTCGTGCCGTGGGCGCGCCTGGCGGCGCTCATCGAGCCGCATTACCCCACCGGCCGGCGGGGTCGTCCCCCGATCGGGATTGAGCGCATGCTGCGCATTTACTTCCTCCAGCAGTGGTATGGGCTGGCCGACGAAGCGCTCGAGGACACGATCTACGACAGTCAGGCCATGCGCCTCTTTGCGGGGATCGACTTGAGTGTGGAGTCCGTGCCCGATGCCACGACCTTGCTCAAGTTTCGGCATTTGCTTGAAGAGCATAAGTTGACGGAGCGCATGTTCGCCGAGGTGGGCGCGCTGCTCCAAGAGCGCCAACTTCTGATGAAAGAAGGGACGATCGTCGATGCCACCATCATTGCCGCCGCCTCTTCGACCAAGAACAAGCAGAAGGAGCGCGACCCCGAAATGCACCAGACCAAGAAGGGCAACCAATGGTATTTCGGAATGAAAGCGCACATCGGCGCTGATGCGGACTCGGGCCTGGTCCATACCGTCACGGCCACGGCGGCGAACGTGTCCGACATTGCCGAGACCCACGCCTTGTTGCACGGCGAAGAAAAAACGGCCTTCCTGGATGCCGGTTACATCGGGGTCGAAAAGCGGAAGGAAATCCAAGCGAAGCATCCGCAGGTGAACTTCATCGTCGCGGCGAAGCGCGGGAAGATCAAAGCGATGAAGGAAGGACCACTGAAGGAGGCGACCGTGCAACTGGAGAAAGTGAAGGCGCAAGTCCGGGCCTTCGTGGAGCATCCTTTCCATATCATCAAAAACCTCTTTCGGCATCGGAAAGCGCGCTACCGGGGCCTGGCCAAGAACCTCGCGCAGTTGCAAACTCTCTTCGCCTTGGCCAATCTCGTGTTAGCCAAGCGTGCGCTGCTTGCTTGAGCGATGATCCCGCATCCGAGGGCCTTCCCAACTCCCGCAAAACGTTCTGGCCGCGCCCTTGCGTTCCGCGGTGCCGGCCTGCCAGGGTTGCGCCACGCCTTCCGAGAACCGGAAATGAGGAAAACCAAGCCGCCGATTTTTTTAATTTTCCTGTCCGAGGGCGAGACGCCAACGATCGCCCCTTTATTCAGCGGTTCCTTAGAGCAGAGCATCGTCAAGCTTGGGTGGACGGTCACTCGTTTCAATTGCGAAAGAGATTACATTGCAGTGGTTCCGCCCAATGCTTCGTTATTGTCAGATCCGAAAGCTCTAAAGCCGAAGCGCCTGAAGATCACATCACTTCTGGATTTGGTGGCGAAAGCACACAAGCTCCGCAACCAGAAAAAGGCTAAAGCATCTTCGGACATTTCGCTGGAACCCACCTGATCAAGCGGTTCGCTTTTCCCGGCTGCTACTGGAACTGTTCCAGCCGCAAGCGGTCCGAGGCCTCGGAGTCGGTCGCGAGGGTCACCGCGACTTGGTAGCTCCGCTTCGAGGAAAAGACGAGTTTCCTAAGCGCTCCGTCGTGCAGTAGCGGGTGGATGTCGATTGGCCTGCACCAGAGTTCCTGCTTAAGCAACCGCTCTTCGATCAGCCCGCGTGAACGAAGTTCGCCGAGGAGCGTTCTGCCGTTGCGGGAGTGAAGAGCGGGCAGGTTCGCCTGCCGCCATGCTTGCGCCAGCGGCAGGAAGCCGTCGCTTAGAAACTCCCTTCGGTCTAATTCCGTGCGGCACCACAGTTCAAGAGCAACGCAGTCCATCTCGTCGATCCGTCGCGGAAGTTTCTGAAATCCCAGTTCTCGGAGCCGTGCCTTCCGCGCCCGAGTCGTTTCCAAGCGCGGGCCATAGTTGTGAAGTAGCTGCTCAGTAGTGTAGAGGGTCAGGTCCTCTGAACTGAGCCCGGGCTGCCCGTACAAGCATCCAAACACGTTCGCTTCCGTCGGTAGGTGGTATCGTCTGCGAGCTGCGGACGCCGGAATCAAAACGCTGTCATCACTACGTACGAGATAGGTGCGTTCTTCGCCTCCCTCCGCCGCCGGCAATACCCTGATGACAACATCTCCAATTGTCTTCGGTGCCACCGCCGACCGCGCGAGAATCGAGAACGAAACATGTGAGGTACGGACGTCAGCAATCCATGCATCATCGAACTGGTTGCTTCGCAGCACGTCCATGCATTCACGAAGGTCCCATCCGGGTCGGTCGCCGAGCAACAGTTCGGATTTTTCTGCGGGTTCACTGCGAAGAATCGCCCCTTCCGTAAACATGTGGAAGTCCGGGAACCGAGCGATAAAGCGGCCCCGATTCTCCACTATCGCGTGTGTGAACTTCACTGGTTGTTGTCGATGTAGATTCCAGTACGGAACAGCGTCCCCAGGATCGATTCTCAATCCCGCCTCTCGAAGTGCCTCTTCGACGTTCATCCATCGTAGCGGATGGTTGGGGGTTGTCGTTGGCGCAGCGGCATCGGGGTTGACGCGTACTACATGATTTCGCAAGACGGGATCCGCGTTTTCGGAGTTGGTCCGGAACGAAAGTTTCTGCCATAAAGCCGCGGGCAGAAGTTGGGGCGCCCAAATGTCTCCGTGTTCGTCCGTTATCAGGCGGGATGGGGCGAGCGGCCCCGGTTGGATATTTGTCGCAGAAGAGGGGCAATGCTCTATGAGAACCAGCCCACTGTTCTCCAGGACGGACGACTGATACTCCTGGAATGCAAGGCACGTTCGAGGAAAACGCACTTTAAGGCTGGACGCGTACTCATTAATCCTTCGAGTAGGAGGACTTCGGGGTCTCTGCAAAGCCAGATTGTTTCTGATGAAACTGCGGAGATGTGGCGGATGCTCCAGTCGCCCGGGGAATTGCTCTCCTTCCAGATCAGCGGAATCTTTGTCGGAGGAAGTCGAAGCGACGAGAGGTCGACTAGGAGACCACATAGGGGCTCATCCGTTAAGATCGCCTCGCTCAACCGGCCATTTCTCCCGAGGGTCCGAGCTGGAATGGATCGGCGCTTCCAATTTGTTTTATGTTCTCTCACAGCTCCGTACCGAAACGAGAGGGAGAAACAATATGGCGTGGGTAAATTCATAGGATTGGTTGTTCGATGCTGTGAGAGGGCTGCGACAAGGCCTCATGTTTGTCGCCGTCATGAGCGGAGGAAACCCAGCCTTCCGGTGGCATAAACCCGGCGTAGTGTTCTTCAACCACACGGACGCTATTTCCCATCTCGCGGGCAATTCGCATCAACGCCCAACCCGCGGCCACTCGAGCGGTAGCGAAGGTGTGACGGTAATGAAGAGAGGTCCAGGTCAAGCCGTGGACTAGATTGACCGCTCGGAGGTTCTGACGAAAGGTGTCGCCGTTCCAGCGGTTCCCGTCGGGGTTCGAAACCAGCCATTCGGAGGTGGATCGCTTTAGTTGGCACTCCAGATACGGCCGCAGTGCTGGGGTGACGCTGACCGTGCGCTCACCCGTCTTTAGGCGGCGTTCGATGTCCTCATTCGCGTCGGCGCGCGTGATGACGCGAAGGTACTGAACCCCGTCCCCAACACTCTCCCGAGGCAACCACAGCACTTCACTCCGCCTCAGACCGGCATAGATCATCACCGCTGCCGCGACCTGCAGTTCGGGATGGGGCGATAGGAGAGAGAGCTGACGCTGAATCTCGTCCTCGCGAAGGTAAATGATATCTTTCGCCGCGCTCCGCGACGTGAACCCAGGCAACGCCCCGACCGGGTTTGGGCAGTACAGGTTCTTTACCTCGATCTTTCCCAAGCGCAACAGGACGTCGAAAAAATGATGCAAAATCTCGCGGTAGTGACGTTTCGTCTTCGCCGCGAGTGGAAGGGTGCTCAGGAACCGCAGAAGAATGTCCGGGCTGAGCGCCTCCACCGTATCACCAGCGAAGAACGGTGGCGTGGGTTGTGCCGGATTGCGTCGGAAGGGCGCAATTTCCTGCAATCCGATCAGACCCGAGCAGCACCCGGAACAGGGAAATCTTATTCTGCAGTTGGCGGGGGGCGTTTTCGTCATCCTCGCAGAATTTGAGGTAGAATTGCACCGCTTCTTCGATGGACAGCGTTCCGCCCGAACGAGAAGTCTGCGGAAGGTGGGGTTCGACTTCCTGGGCTCCTGGGAGTAAGGCAGAAGCGGTCGAGTGATTTGCTTCCTTCGCGACTCGTTCGCTCTCGTCCCGCCCGAGAAACTCAAGCAGCGGAGTCGGAATCGGCAGCTCCCCGAGCCGCGGGTGCTCCAGCGCGACGTGGTGCTCGATCTTCTCGCGCAGCAGCTCTGCACGGGCGTGGTCGCTCGTCGCCAGGCTCTCGCGGACAAGAATTCGCGTCTTAGGGTGGTAAAAACGCACCCACCAGACGTTTCGACGAAGGAAGATTGCTGCCATTGGTGTTCATGGGGAAACACGGCTGGTCCAAAAACTCTGAATTTTTGAATCGGCCGCGTTCCCCCGGTTAGGCACACGCAACGCAGGGATTTTAGGCACACGCTCTCGTCGGGAGAGCGAAGCCGGAAATCAGGAGCGAACGACAAGCTGCTGATTCAGAGGCACTTCCGGGAATCCGGAAGGGGTTGCGGGGGTAGGATTTGAACCTACGACCTTCAGGTTATGAGCCTGACGAGCTACCAGGCTGCTCCACCCCGCGATTTCGAGAGGGCAACCTTAGCCGGGCCGCGGGGCGTTGCAAGCGAAAGTTCACTTTTTCGCGATAAATCGCCGGAGGAAATCGCGGGCGAGGTAATGGCACAGCTGCGTTTTCGTGGCGTAAGGAATGAGACGGGCGTCGGGGTGCAGCAAGGCAAAGCCGGGGCCGTACGCGGGGCCGTTGAGGACGCAGGCGTCGGTGCGGCACTGGGCGATCTGCTGGGTGGCGCGGGAGATCGCTCGCGACTGGGTGCCGTCGACTTCGTACTTCCAGCCGACGAGGACGGTGGTGGGAAACCAGGCGCGCAGTTGGGGAAGGATTTTGCCGGCGGGCTCGAGCCGCAGGGTGAGCGCTCCGAGGTCGGTGGGTGTTTTCTTTCCGAGTGACGCGATTCCCGCCGGCGTCGTGGATGGACGCGACGCGGTAGTCGGCCAGCGCGGCGGTATGGAAAAAAGCGACGCACGGCTGTTCCGTGCTGAGCAACTGGAGCTGCGCGGCGAGGTCGTCGTTCGTGGTGAAGGGGCGCACGTCGGCGCCGGCGGGCCGCTCGGGCCAGGTGGCGGCGACGCCGCGGAGGCAGACGGTTTCGTAGCCGGCGCGCACGAGGGCGGCGGCGAGCAGGGTGCCAAGTTCGCCGGTGGAGAAATTCGTCAGCCGCCGGACTTCGTCGACCGGCTCGTAGCTCGGCCCGCAGGTGACGATGACGCGCATGGCAGACGCGGCGGCTAGCCCTTGTCGAAGCTGAATTTGCCCGGCCCGACGAACATGAGCGCGAAGAAGACGAGCGCCATCTCGATCGCGTGATCGGCGCGCGACCAGCCGCCGCCGTAGTAGTCGGAAATGGCGGCGACGGTGAGCGTGAGGAAGAGCATGAGGCAGGAGGGGCGAAAGGCGAAGCCGATGACGAACAGGAGGCAGCCGAGCGACTCCGAAGCCGCGGCCAGGAAGCCCCAGAAACCGGGGCCAAACGTGACGCCGACGTGCCGCATGGCGCCGCCGACGGCCCTCCATTTGCGCCAGCCCGCCCGCGAGCATCGGCCAGCCGTGGATGTACAGAAAGAAGCTGCCGAGGGTGATGCGCAGGAAGAGGAGCGCGCCATCGGTATAGTTTTTCAGGGCAGACCACATGGGCGCAGAAATTATCGCGACCGCACGCGGCGGCGAGCGAAAAACCATGCGGCGCGTCTTGCGAACTTCTCGCTTCCCGCCAGACGCCCGCGCACTCTGCTCGACCAGCGCGTCCGCTTCATCGGGCGCGCGCTCCCCCATGAAGCGTCGAGAATTCTGCATCACCAGCGTCGCCGGCGCGGCGGCTTTCGCGCTCACCGACTCCGTGCGCGGCGCGGAGTCCGCGGCGGGCGAGGGCGAGTTGCTTTACAACGGCATCCGCCTGCCGAAGGTCTGGCCGCCGGCTCGCAACAACACGAAGCTGCATCTGCCCACCACGCCGCCGTATCTCGAGCAGCCGCCGGCGGTGGTGAACATCGACGTGGGGCGGCAGTTGTTCGTCGACGATTTCCTCATCGAGAAGAGCACGCTCGAGCGCGTCTTTCATCGCGCGGAATATCATCCCGGCGGGCCGGTGATTCGGCCCGATCAGCCGTGGGAGCGGCAGGGCGATTTCCCGATGGCCTCGGTCTACAGCGACGGCGTCTGGTACGATCCCAAGGACCGCCTCTTTAAGATGTGGTACATGGGGAGCAATCGCGCCTGCACGTGCCATGCGATCTCGCAGGACGGCCTCGCGTGGGAGAAGCCGAAGCTCGACGTGCAGGCCGGCACGAACATCGTTTCGACCGGCGACCGCGACTCGGCGATCGTCTGGCTCGATCACGAAGAGACCGACCCGGCGCGGCGCTGGAAGCTCTTCCGCGCGCACCGCGAGGAGGTCGACGGGAAGGGGAGCTGGCTCTTCCATATCCACGTCTCGGCGGATGGCATCCACTGGGGCGACGTGGTGGCGAAGAGCAGCGCGATCTACCCGCGCTCCACGGTCTTTCGCAATCCGTTTCGCAAGAAGTGGGAGTACGGGATTCGCAAGGACTCGACGATGCAAGTCGGCCGCTGCCGGCGCTATCTCGAGTGCAACGACGCGGTGCGCGACGCGGCGTGGGAAGAGACCGCGCGCGCGTGGTGGCTCGGCGCCGACACGCTCGACGTGCCGCGCGACGACACGAAGTTCCCGCCGCAGCTCACGAACCTCGACGGCGTCGCGTACGAGAGCGTCATCCTCGGCCTCTTCACGCTCTGGCGCGGCAAGGCGCCCGAGGAGAGCGGCCGCCCGGAGCTCAACGACGTCTGCCTCGGCTTCAGCCGCGACGGCTTCCACTTCGCGCGTCCCGACCGCACGCCGTTCCTGCCGATGTCGGAGACGAAGGGCGACTGGAATTACGGCAACGTGCAGTCGGCCGGCGGCGGCTGCCTTGTCGTGGGCGACAAGCTCTATTTCTATTGCAGCGGCCGCTCGGGCACACCGGCGAATCGCGAGGCGGGCGGCTCGACCGGGCTGGCCACGCTGCGTCGCGACGGCTTTGCTTCGCTGGAGGCGGGCGAGGTTGAGGGCTCGATCACCACGCGGCCGGTGGTGTTCACGGGCAAGCATCTTTTCGTCAACGTCGACGCGCCGCATGGGGAGTTGCGCGTGGAGGTGCTCGATGAAAAAGGCGAGCCGATCGCGCCCTTCACCAGGGCCGCGTGTGCGCCGGTCTCCGCCGACGCCACGCGGCAGGCGGTCTCGTGGGGAGAGACAACGCTCGCGCCGGTCGCGGGTAAACCGGTGCGGTTTCGTTTCACGCTGAGGCGCGGCAAGCTCTACGCCTTCTGGGTCAGCCCGGACGACAACCGGCGCGAGCCGCGGTTACGTGGCCGCGGGCGGGCCGGGCGAAACGCAGCCGGCGTGATTTTGCCAAATCATGAAATCACCCGAAGCGCGAATTTCGAAGCGGCCCCGGGTAGGGTGGGCGTCCCGCCCGCCAACGAGGGCATCCTGCCCGAGCATAAGTTTCTTCGGTGGAGCGCCGCGCGAGGAAACTGCTCCGCCCCGCCTTCGCCCGCTCTCGGGCAGGATGCCCTCGACGGCGGGCGCGACGCCCACCCTACCCGGGGCCACTGCGCTGCACTCGCGCTACGAACGTTCATACCTGCTTCCCTCATGAAAACTCTCGCACTCCTCGCCTGCCTTTTCACCCATTCCGCCGCCGCGCAGGAGCAAGTCGACCTCGGCGACACCCCGGCCAAGCAAGCCGCCGCTTCCATCCAGCGCATGGCGATGCGCGTCCGCGTCATTCGCGTCGAGCCGGCGACCGAGAAGCTCCACGTGACGTGGCGGCGCGGCGGCGAGGGGCTCGGCGGCACCGTCACGCGCGGGGAATTCCTCGCGGAAACCAACGACGCCGATCTCGCGCTGAATGAATGGAGCGCGTGGACACCGCTCGAGCAAGTCATCGGGCGCGCCGGCTCGTGGACCTATCCGTCGGTCGTCGTGAGTCCCGGTGCGCCTGTGGACAAGACCGCCGGCAAGAAGGTCGCGCTGCCGCCGATCATGTCGACGACGGTGCAATTCGAGTTCGCCGAGAAGGGCAAGGTGTTCAAGACGTTCAAGGAAGACGCGCCGAAAGGAGCCACGGCCGGCTTTGCGTTTCCCGGCCGGCAACTCGATGGCCGCGGCGGCGCGAATCCGGAGTTTGCCGGCGCGTTGCAGGGACTCTCGGAACACGCGCGCGCCCGGCGAGAGGCGCTCGAAAAGGTGACGCCGAAGGACGCCGTGCTGCCGAAGCAGTTCGGGATCATCGGCCATCTCGGCGGTTATGGCGAAAGCGCGGCCACCGGCAAGAGCGCCGGCTCGGGTTACGGCGTGCGCTTCTGCAATCCCGAGATGCTCGCCGACGAATGCCGCTCGATGAAGATGCTCGGCGTGAATGGCGTGGTCGATTCGCTGAAGCCGATCGACGTCGCCGGCTTTGGCGATCAGTTCCGCCGCATCCACTGGGGCGGGCCGGGCTCGGGCAGCCCGATGAACTTCTTCGGAGTCGCGCGCGCGGGCCAGCCGGAGCCCGACGGCTGCCCATTCGATCCCGCGCTGAAGGCCAACATGGAGACCGTCACCGCGCGGGCGATCGAGGAGCACAAGGCGACCGGCGCGAAAGAAAACTGGGGCCTGTGGACCGATGAGATCGGCGTGTTCGCGAAAGATCACATCGTGCGCTGCGAGCGTTGCGCGGCGAAGTTTCGCGACTACCTGCGCACGCAAAAAGTCCCGCTCGCCGAGCTCGGCGCGAAGTCGTGGGACGAGGTGAAGCCGTTCGACATCTGGGGTCCGCCGAAGGTGAAAGGAGCCAAGGCGCCGCCGCCGCCGGAGCCGGCGAATGCCGCCGAGGCGCTGCGCTATTACTACACCGCGCGCTTCATGACGTACGCCACGGGCCAGGTCTTTCCGGAGCCCGCGCGCGCGTTCAAGAAGGCCGGCATCCTGCTCTACGCCATGCAAGGGCCGACGCCGAGCTGGAGCGGTTCGAGCCTGGACTGGCATGAGTTTTACGACCTCGGCGCGAACACCGCGTTCGTCTTCGAGACTTCGAATCGCGACCCGCGTTCGTGGCAATGGGAGTCGTATCTCGGCGACATCGGGCGCGGCATCGCGGCCCGCCACGAGATGCCGATGGGGAGCCTCGTGAAGCCGCATCGCGGCGCGCCGGCGCAGCGCATGCTCACGCTGGTCGCGCGCGGCGTGCGGGTCTTCGAGTGGTACACGTACGGGCCGGATTACGCGAAAGGCGACAGCTTCTCGCAGTCGCCCGAGCTGCTCGGGCGCGTGGCGCACGCGGCGCAATTCCTCGGGCGCGGCGAGGATTTTCTGTACGGCGCGAAGTTCGAGCACGAGCCGGAAGTCGCGTTCGTCTCGCCGCGTTCGTCGGAGATCTGGGGCAGGGGATCGGCGCTCGGCGTGACTGCGTTTGAAGACGCGAAATGGGTCTACCTCGCGCTCGCCCATGCGCACGTCCCGGTCGCGATTTTGAGCGAGCAGCAACTCGCCGAGGGCAAGCTCGACCGCTTCAAGGTGCTCTACATCATCGGCCCAAATCTGCGCCGCGATGCCGCTGCGCAAGTCGAGATGTGGGTGCGCAACGGCGGCACGCTCTGGACCGACGCGCTCGGGCTTTCGCGCGACGAAGCCAACCAGCCGGCGACCGCGTTGAACGAGATGTTCGGGCTCGGTGAGCGGAAGCTGGAGAGCTGGGGCAGCGTCGAGCCGTACAAGGCGACGGACTTCAAGCCGATGACCGAGGCGAACGTCCCCGCCGGCGCGGCCTTCGAGTTTGGCGGAGCGAAATTGCAGGCGTCGATCGGCCGCGAGGCGCTGGAGGAAGGGCTCGAGCCGCTCGCGAAGTTTGCCGATGGCAAGACGGCCCTCGTGCGGCACGCGTACGGCAAAGGCGAGGTCATCGTCGCCGGGCTCTGGGCGGGGCTCAGCTATTCCGCGAAGGTCCGCCGCGCGGATTACGACATGCACGCGGACTTCGATCCCGCACTGCGCGCGCTCATCGCGCAGCCCGCCGTTTCGCGGAAGCTCGCGTTGGATATTTCCGAGCCGCTCGTCGAAGCCGTGCCGCTGGAAAACAAAGGCCGCCACGGCCTCGCGCTGATGAATTGGGCCTATGCGTCGACCGCGGGCAAGGAGACGCCCGTGCCGGCGGAGAACGTCCGCATCACTTTTCGCCCCGAGCAAAAGGTGACGAAAGTCCGCTCGCAAGTGCACGGCGCGCTGACGCTGACCGACAACAGCGTCCTCCTGCCGAGGCTCGAGGAGATCGATCTGCTCTACGTGGAGTGACGGGTTTTCACTGGCAGACCGCCGTCGCAATCCGGTGCGCGTTCGCCATCACGCTCATCGTGATCGTCGTCGCCGGGATGCTCGGGAAGATGCTCGAATCGATGACGTGGATGCGCTCCCAGCCGCCGGGCCGGCCGAGGCGATCGGTCTCGAATTCACCGGGCTTTTCGCGCATGGGCAAGGAGCCGCCGCAGTGGAAGCCGCGGCCGGGCGCGGTGATTTTCAGCATCGGCTCCAGCGGCAGCGCACCGAGGGTCGGCGCGAGGCCGGCGAGCTTGCGCACGACCTTGCGGACCAGCGCGGCGGTGCGCGCATTTGGCTCTGCCTGGATCAGCAACTCGGCGGCGCGCGTGCCGGGCTTCAGCTCCACGCGGAGGCGCGCGGAGTGGTCGGAATGCAGGTAGCCTTGCGCGACGAGGAGCCGGTTTTCCAGCTCGCGCACCAGCCATTCGAAGCCGAGCGGGCCGAGCGATTGGCGGAGCGCCTGGCCGATGAGATCGTTGTACGAGTAGAGCTGCAGGTGGACGACGTGCGTGCTGATTGCGGGGTCGATCAGCTCCAGAAAAATCTGGCTCAGCGTGTAGAGCGCCTCCTCGCGCACGCGCGGCGTGCGCTCGGATTGCAGCAGCGGGAAGAGGTAATACTGGCTGTCGAGAATGTGGAGCGGCCGGCCGTACGCGGCGCGGGAATGGAGGACGATTTTGGTGGAAGGGACGACGCCGCTTCCGAGGAAGACGCGATCCGCTTTCATGCTCCACGGTTCGCCGCTCTGCATGCGGTAACCGTCCACCCGCACCTCGCCGCCGGTCTCCTCGACGCGCTCGACGATGATGCCCGGAACGTAGGTGAAACCGGGGCGCTCCCGCATGCGGCGCAACGTGTGCGCGCTGCTGTAGATGAAGTCGTACGGGCAGCCGTACATGCAAAGCCCGCAGGTCACGCAACCCGGCTCGCCGCGCCCCGCCGCCTGCACCGCGAGGCGCGCCGCGCCGTATTGCACGCCGCGCCGATCGAGCCGCGCGGCATGCTTTTCCAGCCGGCTCCAGAGCACGCGCGCCTGCCGGCTCATCGGCAGCGTCTTCGGCTCGCCGTAGAGCGGAAAGCACTCCTCCAGCCGATCGTGCTGGCCGGCGAGCGGTGTCAGCTTCAGCGCGGCCTCGTAGTGCGGCGCGAGGTCCTCGACGGTGATCGGCCAGCCGCGCAAATCGCGCGCGGTGTACGGCAGGAGCGCGGCGCCCCAGACGTTGCTCAGCCCGCCCTGCGCGAGCGTCGGCATGAGCGCGATTTTGCCGGTCTGGGTGGCGATGTGCTCGGCCGGTCCGCGGTACGCGAAGTCGGAACCGAAGATCCGCTTCAGCAGGAGACCGCCGGCCGAGGCTTGCATCCCTTCCTTCACGTGGCCGAGATCCGCTGCGCTCCACTCCGCAGGCGTCTGTCCGCCCATGCGCTTGATGACGGCCTGTCGCTCCGGCTCCAGCGTCACGCCCGCATCGACCATGCAGACTGCTTCGCCATGATCGAGCAACGCTTGGGCGCATGAAATCCCGGACGGCCCGGAGCCGACGACGATCTTCATGGAGCGGAGGGAGGAAACACGGGGGGGACGCTAGGAGTGCCGGCGGGGATTGGGAACGAAAAAGGATCGTCCGCGAGGTCCGGCGAGGTCGGCTCCGGCAGCGGCGCATGGGCGCGCAAATGGCGCGGCAGAATCGGCGGGCGCAGCGGCACCTTGGGCCCGGATTTGTAGACCACGACCAGCCAATCTTTATTCGTGTCGTCATCAACGCGGCAGAAAACCTCGCCCCAGTGGAACTCCCGCAATCCGCCGAGATCGCTCTCGATCACCCCCTCGTGATACGCGTGCCGCTCGTCGTCCTCGTCCGTCTCCGTCTCCTCGCCATAGAATGGATGCAGGTGCGAAAGGAGGACGGTCTGGATGCGGCAGGCGGGATCGGAGACGGCTTGCAGTTCAAAGAGCCCGTGATCCGATTCGTGCTCGCCGAGCAGATGGAGCGTCCAGCCGGGAATGGAGAGCTCGCGGTGCGCGCGCACATCGACGAGGTGCTCCTGCAATAAGCCGCAGTGCGGCGTGAAGATGACGCCGTTGGCCAGGACGATCTCACCGGTGGGACCCGAGATCATGGCTTCAGTAGACGCGTGCGCGCCGGGTTTTACGAGCCGTAAAGCTGGCGCACGGTTTGGTACGCGGCTTCGTAAATCGCGGGCTTCTCGAGCGCGACGACGGCCGCGATCAGCGCGCGGTCCGCGGACTCCGCGCGCATCTCCATCGTCATCCTGCTGAGCGCCAGGCTGCGCACGGCCGGGGTGAGATCGTGCAGCGTGAGGAACCAGGCCCGCAGACCCGGAGCTTCGCCCACCGCCGCGAGCAAGCCGGCGAGTTCTTCCGGGATATGTTCACCGGCCATCGGGCAGGGGAAGCGGCGGTGGAGCCGGCGGTCTGCGGCGCGTGTAGAATACGATCGAGACGGTGAGCACCACAAGGCCGACCGGGAAGAGGAATAAACCGGTGGCGGTCGCAGACAGAACCTGGCTGATTTGCGTCGAGAGTGCCCGCGGATCGGCGATGCCGGAGCGACCGAGCACATCGAACGCGCCGACCATCCCCACGGCCGCTCCGATGACGCCAACGAGCGGCGACAGCGTGAGCAGCGAGCCGATGACGATGCCGGTGATCGCGAGCCGGCGTTTGGGCCGCGCGGAGAGTGAAGCGTCGGCGTGCACGGCTGCGCTCGTTAGCTAAACTGGGTAATCCCCGGCAGCGCGACTGGGGGCACGGGGAGTTTCATGTCCCAGTCAAACGTCTCGGGTACCAGCTTCTCCTTGGAATTGAGCGCCATGTCCCAGCTAATCTCCTGGCCCGTGTACGCGGACATCCGGCCCATGATCGCGAGCAGCGTGCTCGACGCCATGCGGTCGCCGTCGTTGATCGGCTTCCCTTCGCGAAGCGACGCAAAAAACTCGTTATGCTCGATCTGGTACATATCGTCGTTGCCAGCCGCGTAACGCCATTTCACGTTTCCCTTCAGGTCTTTGATCACCCACTGCTTCAGGGTGCCGTTAATGTCGCAAATCCCTTCGGACCCATACATCGTGTCGATGTTCGACGCGGCGGTGCGATTGATCTGCCGGCTCGCGTGAAAGCCGCGCGCGCCGCCCTCGTAGTCGTACACGATCGAGAAATGATCGAAAATATTGCCGTAGTCGATGCCGGAGCGCACCTGCCGCCCGCCGTGCCCGATGCACTTGACCGGCGGCTTGTCGCCCATCAGCCACGCCATCTTATCGATGCTATGGCACCCTTGCTCGACGATGCTATCGCCGCTCAGCCAGGTGAAATAATACCAGCGGCGCAACTGCCACTCGAGGTCGCGCGGCGTGTTTTCGCGATTGAACTTCGGGTACCGGTCCACCGCGCCGCCATTGTAAGTGTTGTAGTTCGCGAGGATCTGGCCGATTGCCCCATCCTTGAGCCGCGCAAAGGTCTCGCGCATGCCGGGGTGATAGCGCCAGCAGAACCCCGCGACCACGCCGAGGTTCTTCTTCTTCGACTCCGCGACCGTCTCCATCACGGAGCGCACGCCCGGCGCATCGGTCGCCATCGGCTTCTCCAAAAAGCAGTGTTTGCCCGCCGCGACCGCCGCCTTGAAATGGATGGGGCGAAACGCCGGCGGGGTCGTCAGCAGCACCACGTCCACACCGCTGTCGATCACCTTTTGATAGGCGTCGAGTCCGACAAACTGCCGGTCCTTCGGCACGTCCACCTTGTTCCCGTGCATTGCCGTCAGGCCGGCGAGGCTCGCATCGATCTTGTCCTGGAAGGCGTCGCCCATCGCCCACAGCAGGACGTCGCTCTCCGCCGTCAGCGCCTGATTCGCCGCGCCCGAGCCGCGCCCGCCGCAGCCGATGAATCCGATCTTCAGCTTGCCCGTCGGCCCCGCCCCGCGTACCACCGCGGGGAAGCCGACGACGGCCGCGCCGGCCATCGCCGCGGAAGTTTGCTTGAGGAAATCACGACGCGTACTGGCGGGTTCGGGAGTATTCATGGGGGCGGCAAGCGTAAGCGGGACCGTCGGTTTTGCAAGCGTGGGGTGTCTGGATCTGGCTCCGCCTGATTAATAGACTTCATCATGCGTTCCGATGGCAAACAGGAGAATGGCTTGGCTCCCCTCGTGCTCGACGAAGTCGAAAACGATCCGCAAATCATAGCCTGCGGAGCATGCCCAGCAGCCTTCGCGTCGTCCTTTCAGTTTGTGCGTCCGCAACGAGGGGTGGAAAGCATCCTCGGCCAGCAATTCGAGAATGCTGAACAACCCTTCGGCCTGCGCGGGATGGGAACGGCGCAACTTGCCAGCCAGGCGATCAAACGCGCTCGACGAAAGCAGTTGGCGCTTCACGAACAGATACGCTTCATGATTTCAGCCGGGCTCTCCGGTTTTAATTTGCCGGCGGCGAACTCCGCCCGTCCCTCCTCGATGGCGCGCAGAATCTCTTCCCGGCGGGCCGCCGAAAGCCGGCGGCGCAGTGTCTCCAAAAGATCCTCTTGCTCCTCCAGCGATAACTCCCCAGCGGCCTCCACTACTTCGGCAAACGTCGTCATTCTCCTATTGTCAGTCGGATTTTCTGTCTCTTCAAGACTCCAGTGATGACTGTCGAATCACGCCAGGATCTCCTTGATCACCGCCCCGTGGTCGCGCTCCAGGCGCTTGCGGCCGGGGATCTCCAGCCGCCGTGAGTCGAGGCCGAGTTGGTGGAGGATGGTGGCGTGGATGTCGGTGACGTAGTGCGGATTTTCCACCGCGTGGAAGCCGATGTCATCGGTCGCGCCGTGGATCGTGCCGCCCTTGATGCCGCCGCCGGCCATCCAGACGCTGAAGCCGTACGGATGGTGATCGCGGCCGCCGTCGCCTTGCGAGCCGGGGGTGCGGCCGAACTCGGTGGCGAAGAGGACGATCGTGTCGTCGAGCAGGCCGCGCTGCTTGAGGTCGGCGAGCAGGCCGGCGATCGGTTTGTCGACCTGCGCGGAGAGCCTGGCGTGGTTCTCCTTCAGCTTGGAATGCGCGTCCCAAGCGCCGGCCGCGCTGTCGCCGTGCTCGATCTGGATGAAGCGCACGCCGCGCTCCGCGAGCCGCCGCGCGACCAGCAACTGCCGCGCGAACGGCTCGGTGATCTTGTCGTCCAGGCCGTAAAGCTTCTTCGTTTCGGCGCTCTCGCTTTCGAGGTTCATCGTCTCGGGGACGGCCGCCTGCATCTTATACGCGAGTTGGTAACTCTTGATGCGCGCGAGCAGCGCCTCGTCGCCGGGATACTGCGTCGCGGTGAGGTGGTTGAGCCGATTGACGAGCGCGAACTCGGTCGCCTGCTCCGCCGGCGTGATCGCCACTTCCGGCGCGGCAAAGGCGAGCGGATTGCGCGGGTCGACGCGCAGATTCACCGCGTCGTACGCCGGGCCGAGATAGTGGCCGTCGCGCGTGTCGAAGAAGCGCGGGCCCATGTTGACGAAGGTCGGCAGGTTGTCGGTCATCGACGCGAGGCCGTACGTGACCCACGCGCCGAGGGTCGGCTCCTGCGTCTCGAGCATGTGCCGGCCGCTGTGAAACTGCACCTGCGCGCCGTGGTTATCGTCGGTCGTCCACATGCTGCGGACGAACGCGATGTCGTCCGCGCGCGCGCCGATATTGGGGAACCAATCGCTGATCTCCACCCCGCACTGGCCGTAGCGTTTCGAGCCGATCTGCAGCGGCAGGATTGTCGTGCGCTGCTGGCCGTTGGCGTCATTCACCACGACCACGCGCACCTTCTTCAGCCGCTCCGGGTCCTGCACGTCCTTGTACGGTGTCTCGGCGATCGACTTGCCGGCGTACTGCGTGAGCATCGGCTTCGGGTCGAAGCTCTCCAGGTGGCTCACCCCACCGCGCATGAAGAGCCAGATGACGCGCTTCGCTTTCGGCGCAAAGAACGGCGATCTTTCAGGCGCGTCCCCGCGTGGGTTCGATCAAGGTCGCGCTCATCGTTGATCCGCTCGGGCTTGGTGCGGCTGTGCCCGTTCGGTTCGCCTCCTGAGGGCGACGTAGGACTTTGGGATGAACCCGAGCATCCGCTCAGTGAGAATTTCGCAATCGGGGAAGAGCTGTTGCATCTCCGACTTGCGGAGCAGTCTGGTCGTGTCCACGGCCTCGTTCACCGCTTCCTGGCTGGGCCGGGTGATCCAGCCGTAGACCGTGCCCCAGCGAAGGATTTTCTTCTGCAGCGAGCGCGGGAGGTAGTGAACAAAAGGGGTGAGGTAATGAGGCTCGATGGGGCACTCGTAGGCGGGCGTCTGAACCCAGAGGGCGTTCGCAACTCGGCGGACTTCGCAGGCAAACTGCTGCTGGCGTTCCCAGGAACCGACGTGCTCAATCACGCTGTTGGAAAACGCAATGTCGTAACTCTGGGTTTCGAGCGGGAGCGCGCAGCCGTCTCCCACGAGCGTTCGAATGTCGAAGTCGGGCGCGGCGGCCTGATTCCATGGCGCGTCGTAAATGTTCAGGGTGTCGATCCGCTTGACCCGCTGCGGCGGATGCTCGGTCCAGAAGCTCGGATAACCGCCGATGTCGAGCAGGAGATCGGTGGACGCGGGCTGGATGAGCCGGAGGAATAAGTGGAAGCGTTTGCGCCGCCAGATTTTGAAGATCTGCCTGTAGAGCGAGTGAATGGAGAAAGCCATGATGGTGAGACCGTGAGGCATTCCACCTCCTTTCATGAGCCAAATGCTTGCAGCGTGATTTTGACGGAACCACCGGCCAAGTCAAATACCTCCGGCAGTTCCGGAAAGAGGACCGAGGCCGCAGGCGGGCTCACGACGCGTTATCTCCGCTCGCCCCTTGTTTCGACCGCGGAGCCACTCTATGATCCAATCGCCCCTCATGAAGCTGGAACGCGCCCAGGAATATCTCACCACCTTTATCGCGGTCGCGGTGGGGATGCTGGCGGCTTACTATGTGGGGACGCTCTCCGGTCATGGCCAGTTTGGAAGGATCGGGGCGATGCTGCTGACCGCGGTTTTCATGGCGCTGCTTCTCGCCTTGCGCGAGCAGATCTGGCTGCTCATCCCGTTTTCGCTGCCTTTCGTCGGCCAATTGATGGAGATCAAGGGTCATCCGGCGATCCGCGATGTGGCGGTCTTTGCGGTGTTCGGAGGGGTGTTAGCGCTCCGCGCTTTCAAGATCATTCGCCGCAAGCCGACGTATGACGCGATCGATTTCTGGGGCGGCCTCATGCTGCTCTATCTGCTGACGGTGTATATTCGCAATCCCGTGGGGGAGACGCGCTCGGTTCGGCGCGCGTCGGCGGGCGTCCCTATCTGGACACCTTCACGGGCGCGCTGGCGTACTGGGCGCTGGCGCGGGTGGCGCTGCCGGTGCAGATCGCCCAGCGCTGCTTTGTCGCGCTCGCCTCGCTTTCCTGCGTCACGAACGCCCTGACGATCGTGCAGATGAATTTTCCGGTCACCGCGCCCTCTCATTGCACAGTTCCTCGGCGGGTCGACGGGCGAGGACACCGGCGGCGATGCCGTGAGCACCAATGGCACGGGAGGGGAGGGAGGGCGCCAGTTTTACCTGGTCGGTTTCGGAACCGCCCTCTCGCAGGGTTTGATCGCCGCCTTTCCGCCGCTCTCGCTCCTGAACCCTTTGCGCATCGTGCGGTTTCTGCTCTTTTGCCTCGCCGTGTGTCTGCATCACTGTTGTCCGGCTATCGGGGCTCCATCTTTGAGTTGGCATTGATCTTTGCCATCACGACCTATCTGCGGGGCGACGCGGCCAAGCTCGGGCGGCTCGTCGTTGATCGGCTCCATCGGGCTCGTCCTGCTCCTGCTGATGCAGGGGACGGTTTTCAATCTCCCGCCCTCCATCCAGCGCTCGCTGACCTTCCTCCCGGGCAAATGGGACACCAGCGTGATCGCCGACGCCCAGTTCTCCTCGCAGTGGCGGGTCGACATGTGGGAGCGGATGCTCAAGACCGACCGGTACATCGAAAACAAGTGGCTGGGAGACGGCTTCGGCCAGACCGCGATGCAACTCCAGCAAGCCCAAACCGCGCTGGCCAATGACAACCCTGAGCAGGTCAAGGAAAGCTTTCTCATCGCCGGGATTGTCCATAGCGGCCCGGTCAGCACGATTCGCTACGTCGGCTACATCGGCCTCTTCATCTTCATGGTTTTCCTGCTCGTCTGTGCGCGGGAGGCGTGGCTCATCTGCCGCGCTTGCCGGGGGACCCCTTACTTTTCGCTGTCGCTCTTCATCGGCGCGCCGATCATTTTCAAGGTGTTCGGCTTCGTCATCATTTTTGGCGCATACGACTACGACCTCCCCCACTCGCTGGTCGATGGCCGGCCTGCTCAAGATGCTGCGGACCTCCATCCGTGAATATCGCGCGAGCGAGCAGGCGCTCCCGCCGACGCTCGCGTCCAGCTTTGGTGCGGTGCCGGGGGGCCGGCCCGTCCCGGCCCACTTGCAGTATTGACGCGAGTCTTACGGAGCCCGCAATTCATTCGCGAAGCGCTGGTTGCGCGACGAGTCCCTTCTCTAACAAGTAAGCCGCCAATCCCCGGGTGAAGCGATCCTGGGCCGTTTCGGTCAAGTGGACGTTGTCGGCGAAATCTTCGCCGTTTGGCTGAAAAAAGGCGGTTTCGGGGATGACCGTCACGATTCCAAGCCATCGTAACGGCAGGGTTTCGAGCCATCGATGCGCTAAAAACTGGAAATAAATAAATGACGCACTCCCAAAGACGCCCAAGCCGGCAATGACACAAAGGGCCGCGGCGATGGCGCGCGCAGGGCGCCGCCGTGAATCAGCGTCCCCTAATTGCGAGACGCGGCCTTATTTCTTCCCCGCGGAGATGGCGTTCAGCTTCTCCTTCACGGCCGCCTCGATCTCTCCGTACAGCGCTTCGTCGTTCTTCAGGATGTCCTTCGCCGCGTCGCGCCCCTGCGCCAGTTGCGCGCCCTTGTAGGAAAGCCACGAGCCGCGCTTTTCCACGATGCCCTGCTCCAGCGCGAGGTCGAGCAGCGCGCCGGTGGACGAGATCCCCTCGTTGTACATGATGTCGAACTCCGCCTCGGTGAAGGGCGGCGCGACCTTGTTCTTCACCACTTTGATCTTCGTGCGGTTGCCGGTCACCGTGCCGTCGGTTTGCTTGATCGCGCCGATGCGGCGGATGTCGACGCGCACGCTGGCGTAGAATTTCAGCGCCTTGCCGCCGGGGGTCGTCTCGGGATTGCCGAACATGACGCCGATCTTCTCGCGGATCTGGTTGGTGAAAATGACGCAGGTGCGCGCCTTGGAAATGAGCGAGGTCAGCTTGCGCAGCGCCGCGCTCATCAGCCGCGCCTGCGCGCCGACGGTCGTGTCGCCGATCTCGCCTTCGAGTTCGGCCTTGGTCACCAGCGCCGCGACGGAATCGATGACGATGACGTCGAGCGCATTCGAGCGGACGAGCGTCTCGCAAATGCGGAGCGCTTCCTCACCGGAGCGCGGCTGGGAGACGAGGAGATCCTCGAGATTGACCCCGAGCTTGCGCGCGTATTGCGGGTCGAGCGCGTGCTCCACGTCGATGAACGCCGCGAGCCCGCCGCGCTTTTGCGCCTGCGCGATGACGGTCAGCGTCAGCGTCGTCTTGCCCGAGCTCTCCGGGCCGAAGACCTCCACGATGCGGCCGCGCGGGAAGCCGCCCGTGCCGAGCGCGCGGTCGATCAGGATGTTGCCCGTCGGGATGACGTCGATGTTCTCGATCTTCTTGTCGCCGAGGCGCATGATGGCGCCGTCGCCGAAATCCTTCGCGATCTGCTGGATGGCGAGGTCGAGGTTCTTGTTGCGGGCGATGCCGGCTTTGTCGTCGGCGGCGGGTTCGGTTCGGGCCATGGGATCGAGAGAAAAGGGATGGGTAGCGGGTGAAAAGAAAGCGGTGGGCGATGAGAAGCCGGCCGGGGCTTCCGGTCGAACCTATTCTTTCGCGCGAGCTTTTTTCTCGCCTCCCGCGGGGCGCCCTCTGCTTATAGGCAGCGCGCCCGAGCCTCGCCCGGCGCCACCCTTTTCAAGCAATGGATCCCGATTTGACCTCAGACGAACAGCCCGCGCCGCCGACGGATGAAACCCAGCCGCCGGCCGCGCCGCCCGCAGAGACGCCCGCTGCCGCAGATGCGCCGCCCGAGCCCGCGGCCGGCGAATCGAGCGATCCGCTGACCCAACTCGCCGACCGCGCGATGAAAGGCCGCCTCGCCGCGCCCGACGAGGAGCAGGCGACGCAACTCATCGCCGCCGCCCTGCTCGAGGGGCGCGACGGCGTGGCGCGCGTGGTCGAGCAATTGCCCAAGCTGCCGTGGATCGTCGGCGTGACCGGCGTCACCAACGCCTGGCCCGAGATGAAGCCGACGATGCGCAACCGGCTGCTGGCGGGACTGGCGCGGGTCGACAGCGAGCCGGCGCGGCGCGTGCGGCTCAGCCTGGCGCGCGGGCTCTTCAAGCTCGAGCCGCCGATCGCGGCCAAGCTCGCGGTGACCGTCGCCAAGGAAATCCGCGACAAGGAGACCGGCGTGCTGACCGCGCGCAATGCGCAGATTTTCGCGAATGTCCTCATCGGCCGCGCGAAGCCGTGGATCGCGCAATTGCCGCTGGCCGACCTCAAGCCGGCGGAGTCGGACCAACTGGTCCACTGCGCGCTGCTCGCGGTTTTCCTCGTGCCGCACGCGCCCGTGACGCAACTCGGCGTAATCAAGTGGGCCTCGGAAGCGGGCAAACTGGCGAAGCTCCCGCCCGTCGTCCAGGACGCGGTGTCAAAGGCCTCAACCGCTGGAGCGGCAAATGGCAGGGCGTGCTGCGGCGCGAAGTCGAAGGGTTGCCGGAGGAGATTCTCAGCACCCTGAAAGCCGAGCAGCCGGCCGCGCCCGCCGAGCGCGAACCGCGCAGCCGTGGCGGCGCGCCACGGGAAGAGCGGGAACAGCGGGAGGAACGCGATGAGCACGAGGAAGGCGCAGAGCGCGGTGAGCCGCGCGCCGAGCGTGAAGAGGACGACGAGGACGAGGACGGGCGCCAGGCCGACGAGCGCGAGGAGGACGAGGACGGCCAGCCGGCCGCTCCGCGGAAGCCGCGGCCGGTCTACGAGTCGAAGACCATCCCGCCGCGTGACGCGAGCGCGAGCAGGGCCGCGAGCGCGATCGCGACCGGCGCGGCGGCGGAACTTTCAATCTCAACGAGACCCTGCGGCAAATCGAGGCGCACGTCGCCTCGCTGCGGTCCGAGCTGAGCACAGCGCAGAGCAAGCTCCGGCAGCGTGAAGAGAAGCCGCGCCGGCCCGAGCGCGCCTCCGCGCCGGTGATCGCCGGCGAGCCGAGCGCCGAAGAATTGGCGCGCCTCAACATCCAGCTCGAAGCGCGCAACGCCGAGCTCCAGCAGCGGATCGAGGATCTCACCGCCGACAGCGAAGACCGCGCCGCCAGCACCGGCCTCGTCGCCGGCACGCCGGTCGAGGACAGCAGCCTGCAACTCAAGAACCTGCTCATCCTCAAGCTCAAGGACGACTACGACGACTTCCTCGCGCTCGAGCACGAGTCGCCCGACGTGGTCGCCCCGAAGCACTACCGGACCGTCCTGGCGCATGTGTTCGAGGTGCTCGGCGCCGAGGGGATTTTGGGCAAGTAACGTCAGGCCCGCGCGGGGAGGGGTGGCAGGGTGTCGCGCGAGACCGGCAGCCGATGGTAGGCGCGGGCGATGGCCGTGGCAGGGGCGACGGTGGCCTGGTGGATGCCGAGCGCTTTCGCGACCTCGGTCTCGAAGTGGTTGAGCGCGCGCTGGTCCGCCGGGTGGGTGTTGAGATAACCGAGCGCCCGCCGGAGGAGGTCGTACATCTCCGGGACGGGGTGCTCGGGTTCGGTGACGAGCTCGAGTAACTCGGCGAAGTAGGAGGCGAGGGCCAGCCGCGGGTAGTCGAAGCGGAGCTGTGCGTGCGGCTCGACCAGACGGACCTCGCGCAGGCTGTGGAGATCGGTCCGCCGGCTGCGGACGTAGGAAATTTCGCAGGTGAAAAAGAGATCGAGCACGCCGGCGAAGGGGCTCTTCGCGCCGCGCGCGCCTTTGCCGACGGTTTTCACGCGGCCGTGCGCCTCCGTCAACCAGGTCACGATGAGGCTCGTGTCGGTCAATTTCGTGCGGCGCAGCAGGATGGCGGGGGTGGTTTCCAAGGGCGGGCGGATGGGACTGGGCGAGTTCTTGACACGCGAGAAGCTCTCCGGGGACGAAATTCTATTGCGGCTCGTGAAGCCCTCTTATACGCCTGATTCTTCACGAACTCACAATTTTATGAGCGAACCCAACAAAGCAGCAACCCCCACCATCGATCAAGCCGGTCTCAAGACCACCTACGCCAACGTCTGTCGCATCGCGCAGACGCCCAACGAGGTGATCGTCGACTACGGCATGAACCCCAACTTCTTCGGCCAGATGCTCGATGAGCCTCTGAAACTCGAGACGCGGGTGATCATGTCGCACGACGCGGCCAAGCGCCTCTGCCTGCACCTGATGGCCACGATCCAGAACTACGAGTCGAAGTACGGCACGATCGAGCTGGACGTCACCAAGCGCCTCAAAGGCCAGCCGCAGCAGCAGGTCGAGTCGTAGGACCCGCCGGGGCGACCATCGCGCCCCATCTCCGAAGCCCCCACGTGTCCGGTCCAGCCCGGACGCGCCCGCGCGCAACTGTGCCGCGGACCCCAGCATTCCACCCCAAAACCATTGTGCCCTCGCGGCTCTCCTCCGTCGCGCCCTCGTGGAGCGATCCGGGCGGTGCCCCGTTTCCCTCCTTTCCTTCTGCCGCATTTTCAGGGTAAAGAACGCTGCGCCGGCAGTCTCGTTTCGCTCCGCGATCAAAAAATTTTCAAGATCGGGGTTGACCTTTTTTCGTTTCGGTCGACTCTCCCCCACCGCTCTAGATAAAAAGATAATTCGACGGTTGCATTTTCCCCCAAATCCCCTTATTAACTCACCTGCCATGACGTCATCCATTACCCCCCGCCGCTCCGTTGGATACATTGAACCTCTCGAGGCGCGTATCGCTCCCGCCACGATGAAGATCGGTTACACTGGGATCGGTGTGGACGCGGACAATACGGAGTACGTCGACCATGATGCGAGTGCTCGCGAAGGCAAAACCGCGACCCACGCTGACTTCGGTGCTCTGAATTTCGTCAACATCGCCGACGGGTCCGTGAACGGCGGCCCCGCGAATCCTAACGACCAAATCGCCGCGGCCCTGTGGATACGCTGCATGTGGCGAAGGCGGATGTGGTTGGCTGGAGCGACGGTGCGATCCTCTGCCTCGACCTGGCGATGCGGCATGCGGACCATGTTGGCCGCATCTTTGCGTTCGCTGCCACTACAGACATCGGGCGTGCACAACGGGCTGGAGAAGAACCGACGTTCGCTCGATTTATCGAGTGTGTCGGCGAGGGTCGCCGGCTGTCGGCGACGCCGAACAGTACGACGCGTTCGTCGCGCAGATCACAAGATGTGGGCGAGCGAGCCGAACTGGACGGATGCCCAGCTGCAAGCGATACGCTCACCCGTGCTGGTGGTGGATGGCGATCACGACGAGGCGATCAAGCGTGCGCACACTGAGTACATCGCGGCGACCATCCATGGTGCGGGGCTGTTGTCCTGCCGAACGTCAGCCACTTCGCGTTCCTGCAGGACCCGGCACTGTTCAATGCGGCAATGCTGCACTTCCTGGACAGAGCACCAAGGCAAAGGACCGCTAGCATGCGACAGGACGCGTTGTTCGAGCGGCTGTGGGATGGCTCGGCCGCGATGGAGGAATGGACGCAGTCGGTTGCCAAGGGTGCGATCACCCACGTCGCGGACGACGTCATCACGGTCCACACGACGTATTTCTGCGGCGCCGTCAGTGTCATCCGTACGCGGCGGGCCTGGTGTTCATCGACACCGCCAAGCCTGATACGGCGGCGCAGACGCTTGCCGCCGTGCGCCGTTGGGATGACAGCCCTGTTCATACAGTTATCTACACGCACGGCCACATCGACCACACCAGCGGGATAAAGCTGATCGATGAGGAGGCCGATGCGCGCGGCGTTGCCAGGCCGCGCATTATCGCACACCGCAACGTGCTGCAGCGGATGACGCGTTATGAGACGTCGCATGGCTTCAACAGCATCGTGCAGGGCCAACAGTTCGGCTTCCCGGACTACGTCTATCCGATCGGCCAGCGGCGGCCCGACGAAGTGTTTGACGACACGCTGTCGCTGACCATTGGCGGCGAACGCATCGAGCTGGAGCATGGACGGGGCGAGACGGATGACGCGACGTTCGTCTGGCTGCCCGCGCGCGGGGTATTGGCCAGCGGTGACTTCGTGATCTGGATGTTCCCGAATGCGGGCAATCCGCGCAAGGTGCAGCGCTATGCGCCGGACTGGGCAATGGCCTTGCGACGGATGCAAAGCCTGCGGCCCGAGGTGCTTATTCCGGGACATGGCCCGGTGATTTTCGGTGCCGCCAGGGCGGCACAGGTGCTGAATGACGGCGCCGAGGTGCTGGAGAGCCTGACACGGCAGACGCTGACACTGATGAACCGCGGCTGCACGCTGGACGAGATCCTGCATGCGGTGTCGGCACCGGCAGAATTGATGGCGAAGCCGTATCTGCTGCCGAAATACGACGAACCGGAGTTCGTGGTGCGCGGCATCTGGCATCTCTTCGCGGGATGGTTCGATGGCAACCCGGCGCACCTGAAGCCCGCGCCGGCGGCCGAACTGGCGGTGGAGCTGGCGGCGCTGGCCGGCGGGGCGGACAAGCTATCGGACCGCGCGGCCATTCTGGCGGAAGCCGGGCGGACGCGGCTGGCCGCATTTTTGATCGAGCTTGCCGCTGATGCCGCGCCGGATGACAAAGCCGTGCAGGCGACGCGCGCCAAGGTGTATCAACAGTGCATGGCCGGTGAGACGTCGCTTATCGGCAAGGCGATCTACGCGGTGTATCAACGCGATGCGCAGGCGCGCTCGGGGTTGTGATGCGGCGAGGCCACGTTCTGTCCACCGATCGGGGGTAAGCAGGTCGCCGTGTCTTCGACGTCAAACATCTACGAGTTGCTTGTCCAAAATGTGGTCGATTACGCGATCTACATGCTTGACCCTGTGGGTGACATTGTCAGCTGGAATCCTGGTGCCAGCGGATCAAGGGCTACAGCGCATCTGAAGTCATAGGTAAGAATTTCGCCCGATTCTATACGGCGGAGGACCGGGCGGCGGGCGTCCCCCAAAAGGCGCTGAAGACGGCGGCGACGGCGGGCCGCTTCACGGCCGAGGTTGGCGCATGCGCAAGGATGGCAGCCGGTTCTGGGCCGCCGTCATGATCGATCCGGTATGGCAGAATGGTGAGCTTTTCGGCTTCGCCAAAGTAACGCGCGACATGACCGAGCAACGCGCGGTGCAAATCGCGACTTTGGAGAGCGAGCGGCGGTTTCGCCTGCTGGTCCAAGGGGTGACCGATTATGCGATCTACATGCTCGACCCGGACGGCAACGTGACCAACTGGAATGCCGGCGCAGCGCGGATCAAGGGCTACGCGGAGAGCGAGATCCTCGGACAGCACTTCTCGCGATTCTATACGCCGGAAGATATCGACGTCCGCCTGCCGTGGAACGCGTTGGAGCGAGCCCGCGAGGAGGGACGCTATGAGGCGGAAGGCTGGCGCATGCGCAAGGATGGCAGCCGGTTCTGGGCCAGCGCGGTGATCGATGCGATCCATGACGATGACGGGAAACTGATTGGGTTCGCCAAGATCACGCGCGATCTGACCGAGCGGCGCGAGACGCAGCTGCAATTGGAACAATCGCGCGAACAGCTTGCGCAGGCGCAGAAGATGGAGGCGGTCGGGCAGCTCACCGGCGGCATCGCGCACGACTTCAACAATTTGCTGACGGGAATTTCCGGCAGCCTGGAATTGATGCGGTCGCGCATGGCGCAGGGGCGCGTGGGCGACCTGGAGCGATACATTGTCGGTGCACAGGTTGCGACGGCGCGCGCTGCCGCGTTGACACATCGGCTGCTGGCATTCGCGCGACGACAGACGCTCGATCCGAAACCGACCGACGCAAATCGGTTGGTCACCAGCATGGAGGATTTGCTGCAACGGACGATGGGGCCGGAGATCAAACTGGAAGCCGTGCTTTCCGCCAGTCTGTGGCCGACGTTGTGCGATCCGAATCAGCTTGAGGCGGCAATCCTGAACCTGTGCATCAACGCTCGGGATGCGATGCCGGAAGGTGGCAGGCTGACGATAGAGACGGCCAACGGCTGGATCGACGACTTGACTGCGCGCAGGCAGGACCTTCCGGCCGGCCAATACACCACGATATCCATCAGCGACACCGGGACAGGAATGTCGCCGGAGGTGCTGGCGCGGGCGTTCGATCCTTTCTACACGACCAAGCCGTTGGGCCAAGGGACCGGTCTCGGCCTGTCGATGGTCTATGGCTTCGCATTGCAGTCGGGCGGGCAGGTCCGGCTGTATTCCGAGGTAGGTGTCGGCACGACAGTGCGGCTTTATCTGCCTCGGTATTACGGCGAAGCGATCGCCGCGGAAGAAGCGAAACCCACCATGCCGGTGCCACGCGCTGGTGCGGGCGAGACAGTGCTGATCGTCGATGACGAACCAACCATACGGATGCTGATCACCGAGATCCTGGAGGAACTCGGTTATGCGGCGATCGAGGCAGCGGACAGTGTCTCGGGGCTAAAGGTGCTGAAATCGGATGTGCGCATCGACCTGCTGATCACCGATGTTGGTCTTCCAGGCGGCATGAACGGACGGCAGATGGTGGATGCGGTCCGCGCGATCCGGCCGAATCTAAAAGTGCTGTTCATCACCGGCTATGCCGAGAACGCAGCGATCGGCAACGGCCATCTGCTGCCTGGCATGCACGTGATGACCAAGCCGTTCGCGATGGAGAGGCTGGCGTTCCGCATCAAGGCGATCATTGAGCAGAAGTGAGCGGCCGGCACGCTCTCACGGCAACCGCTTCCAGGTACTGGCTGACGAAGCCACGCTGATCGACCCTGAGCGCCTGGCGATCGATCCGCGGCGTGTCGCCCTGACAACGCCAGGCGAAGATGGTGTCATGCCCGGTTGCAACGGCGGGAATGACCGCGGCGTCCGGATGATCGCGACACCAGGCGACGACGCCTGGGCCGGGTGTGCGGCCGATGTTGGCATGTCCGCACGGCAGGTTGGCACCGCTTGTGCAAACCAGCACGTGTCCGTCGGCGCAGCGAAACACCGTGGTGTCCATGGCGGCCTGCGTTGGCATCGATGTGCCGAACACTGCATTGACCGCAGGCACCAGGCTCGCCGGGATCGGCTGCAGGCTGTCACTTGTGCCGGCTCGTGTGCACATCGCGGACGGCGTTTCGGCGTGCGCCGGTGGTGGCTTGCCGACAGAAATCGGGGCGAGGACAGCGAACAACAGCAGTTTCGGCAATTTCATTTTCAACCCCGATGCAGCGCAAACCATTGTCGATAGTATCAGTCATACATCCCACGCCGTCACAGGCTGTGACAAAGCAGGCACAGCCATTGCTCCGCCGCGCGCATGCCCTTAGCTGATCATTCCCAGAGGCCAATCACTGCCACCGGAATGTCCATGCGCTCGCGCCCGCTGTGTCACCGATCCGGAATGCTGGTACTGATCGCTGCAATGTTGGTGTTATCCGGCTGCGCCGCGCCGGCTGGGTTGGCGATATTCAGCGCGAGCGCCGGCGTCGCGATGGGCACCAGCGTTGACTACACGCTGAACGGGATCGCGTACAAGACGTTCGTCGCGCCGATGCCCACCGTGCGGCAGGCAACGCTGACCGGGCTCAATGAGATGGGCATGAAGGTGGTCGAGGACAAAAAGTCCGACAACGGTTGGACGATCGTGGCCAATGCCGAAGGCCGCGAGATCGACGTCGATCTGGAGAAGCTGACCAATCGCACGACCCGGATGCGTGTGGTTGCCAACAGTGGTCCGTTCTTCAAGGACCGCGCAACCGAAGCGGCCATCATCGACGAAGCTGCCGATGCACTTGATCGCCGCCGGACCGCACGGAGCTAGGCAGCGCATGAGGAAATGCGAGACCAGGAGATAGCGATGCGCAGCGCACTCGTCTGTGGAACCTTGAGTAGCCTGTTGCTGATGTCCACGGCGTGGGCGCAGAGCGAATCCGTCGGTAGCCAAAGCAGCAGCAGTATTTCCCGAACAAAGGCGAGCAGCGCGTTCGCCGGTTGGCAAACGCACGCCCACGCGGCGACCGCCTCTAGTGTCAGGTGGGAAGCCGGTGTGCCGATGGGGCGCGGCGAGCCTCCGCCTTCCATGGGGTCCGGCATGGGAATCGGATCGGTGCTGCACCAGATGCACGGAGCGACCGATATCGATGCACGAAATGCCGGCGAGCTTCGCAACGATGTTCGCGCGGACCGCAACGATGTGCGGGGGGATTGGCGGGACATTCGTGGCGACCGCGCCGACATCATGAGCGATCGTGCCGACCTGCGTGCGGACCGCCGCGAGCTGCAGGCCGATCTCCGTGACCTGCGGTTCGATGAGCGCGGCTTTCGCACGGACCGCGCCGAACTGATGCGCGATCGTGTCGACATCCGAAGCGACCTACGCGATCTGCAGCGCGACCTCCGTGACCTGCGGTTCGATGAGCGCGATCTACGCGCTGATCGGGCAGACCTGCGCGCGGACCGTCTCGATCTGCGCGCCGATCGCACGGATTTGCGAACCGACCTGCGCGACATCCGCGCGGATGCGCGCGATGTGCGTGTGGACCGTGCCGACGTGCGAGCCGTCATCCACGATGTCCGTGCCGACGTGCGGAGCACCAGCATGGCCGGAGGTGCCGGGAACACGCCCAGCACTGTGCATGGCTCGGCTGCGGCGAGCAGCACGCCGACGAATGCCGGGCGGACGAGTGTGCCCGTTGGCGGGCAGCAGACCGGCAGCTCCACCACCACGGCGCTCGGCAATGCCGCGGGGGGAGCGAACACCGCTGCCCCCACCAGCGACAGCATCACGGGGGGCGGCCACCACGCCGGCGGACCCGGCAACGCAGCGCACCCAGCCAGCACCGCACCAGGCAGTGTCCAGGCCGGCTCGCACGTCCTGATCACCGCCGGGAACAGCACCGCTGCCAGCGGCAGCCACACCAGCGCCACCAGCAATGCGGCCCATGCCACAATGAGCACCGCACTTGGCAGCGCCCCAGCCGGCCCGCACAGCCTGGTCACCGCCGGCAACAGCGCCGCGACGGGAGGCAGCCACGCCAGCTACAGCGGCGGTGCGCAGCACGCGACGATGACCACGGCGCTTGGCAGGGTGTCGGGCGGCTCGCATTCCCTGGTCACGGCTGGCAACAGCGTCGCGTCGGGTGGCAGCCACGCCAGCAGCGGCGCGCAGCACACGACGCTGACCACAGGCAGCGGAACCGCCGGTGGAGCAGCCGGCGGACGCGGCGGCAGCATCTCGACGACAGGCAGCGGAACCCACGTGAGCACAGCCAGTCGAGGCTGACGACGTCGACATGATCGCGGCATCAGGGCCGCGATCGCCCGCAGAGCCGCGCTAAAGGCTCACGCGCGGCCAATCTGCGCAGAGCGGCGCAGCTCGCTGCATTTGCGGGTGACGCGATCCGCACATACAGTCTCCGCAGTATCACGGCCATGTGACATGACGGCTTCCCGGCCGCTGGAAGATCATTCGCCCATGCCAATGGCCTTGGGGCGGTGACTGGCCTTTGGCGACGTGGCGCGTGCAGACCAGTCACAGGCAGTGACGCGATGGGAGGGGCCAGGTGGGTTGGGCGATCTCACCTGCGGCGAGCGATACGAGTACCAACCGGTGCGCACACGACTGGCGCACGTTGTCCTCGTTGCGGCAGTCCTCGGGCTTGGGAGTTGTTCGGCAGTCGGCAGGGCCTACGATTCTGTCACCAACGCCGTGCACTCGGCACTATACGAATCCGGGCATTCCAGCTCGACACGCACCGCCCACGGCACTGCCACAACGACCCGCGGTGACTACAACGAGGCACCGTCACAGCACGCGTCCGCATCGCCGGTATCGGCGCCTGTGGTGGTGGACGGTCTGTCCGCCAAAGCAGCCAAAGCTCTGCTGGGCCAGCCGGCACGGAGCGGTGGACCGGCGCCTGGCGAAACCTGGACCTATCGATCCGGCAGCTGCGAAGTCAATCTATACCTGTTCCCGGATGTGGCGCATGGCGGCATGCAGGTGCTCGATCATCGGGTGAGCGGAGCGGGCACGAGCGAAGATGCCAAGCAGGCTTGCCTGAAACGGCTGCATGATGGCCAGAGCGGCTGATCGGTCGGCCGGTATGGACAACGCCGGCCAGCGTGCCGCGCGTATCGTTGTCGTTGACGATGACCGGATGTTCCTGAGCGTGTTCGTCGCCAACCTGGAGCGAGCCGGCTACTACACCGAATGCTTCAATGATCCGGCACAGGCACTGGCGCACTTGCGGAGCAACGTTCAGCCGGATGCGTGTGTGCTGGACTGGCAGATGCCGGAGCTTGACGGTCTTGCTTTGCTCAAGGCGTTGCGTGCTCGCGGCATAACATGCCCGGTGCTGTTCCTGACATCGTATGGTCAGCCGATCTTCGAAGAGGCGGCGCTTGACGCGGGCGCTGTTGATTTTGTCGACAAGTCACGCGGCCCGGCGATCATCCTCCACCGTCTTTCGCTCGCATTGACGCGCGGCGCACCGCACGTTGTTGCAGCTTCGGCCGACATGGCTGTCGGCGCGCTGCTGTTGTCGCGGTCATCGAAGCGGGCGCGATGGCGCGGTCAATTCGTGCCACTGAGCCGCAATGAGTTCGACGTGGTCGCATTGCTGGCGGAGCGTGCCGGGCGCGATGTCGGGTATCGCCAGATCTACGATGTGCTGCGCGGCGACGGCTTTCTTGCCGGCCAAGGCGAGCACGGCTACCGCGCCAATGTACGCGCGATGGTCAAGCGCATCCGGCGCAAATTCGAGCTGTCGGATCCTTCGTTCGGGGCACTGCAGAACTATCCCGGCTTCGGCTATCGCTGGCATCTGGATGGCTGAGACCGCAGGCCGGTGGCGGCTGCGCTGGCTTCGATCGATCAGCGTGCAGGCCATTGCATTGAGCGCCATCCTGCTCATTCTTCCGGTGCTGATCTTTGCCGTGCTGGGGAATGCCGAAGCGGAGCGGCGGCTGCTGATACGCAATTCGGTGACCGAGACCGGGAACGCCATCGCCGCGGCAATCGCGCCAATCCTGCACGATCTGTATCCAGCCGATCTGGCAACACTGCGCGAGCATCTGCGAAGCTTTGCCGCGAGCGACCGCAGCATCAAGGTGTTGTTCCGGCCGAAGAGCAGCGCGACCGCCGAGGCGTTCTATTTCGTCGCCACCGCGCCGCCGATTTCGACTGAGCAGACCGCGGCCGAGCGGCAGCAACTGCTGCGTGTTGGTATTCTGCCAGGGTCATCGCAGGGCTGCGATGCGCGGCTGCCGAACGGCGGCGCATCACTGCTCGACAATGGTTCCGAGCTGCTGACTTCCGTGACGTCGGTCGACGGAACAGCGGGCTGCTGGGCCGTGGTGATTGCGACCAGCGAGCGGCGTGTCATGGGCGCTATCAAGCTCGCACCTTACTGGCAACGGCCCGAGGTTCGAGTTGCCATGGCGATCTACGCCGTGATGGCACTGCTGATTGCTGCGATCTTCTCTGGGGTGTGGGTCAGCCTGCTGCGCTTCCGCCGCATTGCATTGTCACCCGTGCAGCAAGCCGATTTTGCCGTGACCACGAGAATCCCGGAGTTGGCGCCGGTGGCGGCGGCGTTCGACACAATGGTGCAGCGCATGCGCCGAAGCGCGGACATGTTGCGCCAGGCGGCCGAGGACAATGCGCACGCATTCAAGGGGCCCATCGGCATTATCCGACAGGCGATCGCACTGCCGCTGAGCGCGACGATGCCCGAAGGCGGGAACGTGCGGGATTCGCTGCGCACCGTCTCCGCCGCACTCGATCGGCTCGACGGGCTGGTGCAATCCGCGCGCTACCTGGACAACGCTGCCGCGGAATTGCTGGAACCCGAGCTGTCGCTTGTCGATCTCTCCGACCTGGTTCGTGGCTTCGTACGCAGCTACGCGACGATGAGCGAGACGCGCGGAGTGCGGCTTAAGGCTGATATCACCGAGGGGCTTTCAGTGGCGGGACAGCCGGAAAGCCTGGAGGCGATCCTGGAAGCGCTGATCGACAACGCTATAAGCTTCTCGCCGGCAGGCCGTGACGTTGCCGTGCGGTTGCAACGCGATGCCAACTCGGCGGTGATCTCGGTGCACGATGTGGGGCCCGGCGTCGCACCAAACCGCCTTCCGCGCATCTTCGACAGATATTACACGCATCGCGCGAATGATGCGGCTACGGGAGGTGACAGTCATTTTGGTATTGGGCTTTGGCTGGCGCGGCAGAACACGGTCGCACTTGGTGGCGAGATCAGTGCATCCAATGGCGATCCGTGTGGATTGCGTGTGACGGTTCGCTTGCCTATCGCACGAGTGTCTGGGGCAGAAGGCCAAGGGGCTCCGCCCCTGGGAACCCCGCTAAGGGCGTAGCCCTTAGAACCCGTTTTGTTTGTTCAGGGAGGGGGCCGGCACGGAGCTGCGAGAGCCGGAAGGCCCCCCCGCTTAGCAAACAGGATGGATTCCAAAGGCACCGCCTTTGGTGGGGTTTCAGGGGGCGAAGCCTCCTGATCTTCTAGCCGATGACCGCCTTGCGGCGCGCCAGGCTGGCGGCGGGCCAGACTTCTCGCGAACTGTAGTAGGTGTCGAAGGTTGGCACGCTCGGCGGCAAGATGATCCAAGGCAGCTTGGATCGTGTGTAGATGTGCACATCGGGCGGCAATGCACTGGGCTCGTCCAGGGTACCGACACGAACGAAGCGCAGTTTGTCGACGCCGCCATAGTTGCTCCAGACCGCCGTGCCGCAGTTCGTGCAACGGAATACATTGTGCGGCTTGCCACTGTCCGTGGGCATCAGTGATGGGCGCGGATCGCCGGACAGCAGATCGACCCTGTCGGCCTCGATCAAAGCGTTCAGCACGAACGCGGTTCCGGTCTGGCGCTGGCAGTCCTTGCAGTGACAGCAATGCACGAACATCGGTGCTGACTGCATGCGGTAGCGAACAGTGCCACAGGCGCAGCCGCCGTCGAATGTGATGGTCATCGCAGTTTTCCTTCGAGTGCAGGCAAGACATCGGCGAGGCCACGCTGGAAGCCCATATCGCGCGCCAACTGATCGAGGAAGCCGCGCAAGTCGAGACCGGCGATCACCGGCACCGACTCATTGGCAGGCGCGGTGGCGCGGAATCCAGCAAGCGCCTCGGCGGTGCGTTGCAGATCGAGTGTGCGGGACTGTTCGGGCAACGCCGTGCCGCCGGGCAGAGTAACGCGCAGGCGCAATTCCACCTGATGCGCGTTCGCCAATTGATTGGCGGAAGCGGCGGCGGCGTCCGGCGGTGGCGCGCAGACGATCGCGCCGACGTCGGGCGAACAGGCGAGCTGCAACCAGGCAGCATTATCGAACCGCAGGGCAATGTCGGGCTGCACGGCCAGCACTCCGCCGACGGCTGCCTGCGTGGTGAGGCCGCGCAGGGTTATGGCAGGGACGAACTGGCGGCCGCGATGGATGACCTCGAGCGAGGCGCTGGGCGCACCGGCGGCGGGGGACTGGATCGAGTTGCGGTGACGCAGTTCGCACGGATCGGTGCGGTTGCCGACCGGACAGGCCAACACCCATGAACCGATATCCTGGCTGACCGGGCGATCCTGCGCCTGGGCGGCGCCGGCGGCGCACAGGGCGATCGCGACGGCCGGCCAGTGATGCATCGATGCGGGTTTCCTCGACAAGGCGGCGACTTGTACGGAGCCGCCTCTTTCGTGTCACGCGGTTATCTGCGAGCGTGTCTCATCATGAACGATTTCGTCACCGGCGACGCCCTGGCCCTGCACCGCGGGCTTCTCACTCTCGACACTCATATCGACATCCCGTGGCCGACCGGCCCGGATCCGTTCCTGGAGGGTCCTCGGCGGGTCGATCTGCCGAAAATGCGGCGGGGCGGCTTGGCAGCGGGCTGCTTCGCGGCGTATGTGCCGCAGGCGGCGCGGACGCCGGAAAACGACGCCGTGGCGATCGAGCGGGCACTGGGCATGCTGCAGGTGATCCGCGGGATGGGCCGCAGCGAGAACGGCATTTCCGCCCGCGTGACAGTGACTGTCAGCGAGATCGAGGCGGCGAAGCGCGACGGCGTGCTGGCGATCATTCCGGCGGTGGAGAATGGCTTCTCGGTCGGCAGCGACTTGTCGCGGCTGGCGAAGTTCCGTGCGCTCGGCGCTCGCTATATGACGATGACGCATAACGGGCATAACGCGCTGGCGGATTCTTCCAATCCGCGCGCGGACCTGGGCGATGCGACGGCGGAGCATGGCGGATTGAGCGCGCTGGGCCGCGCGGCGATCGCCGAGATGAATCGGCTGGGCACGGTGGTAGATGTCGCGCACGTATCGCGCGACACGATGCTGCAGGCTGCGTCGCTGTCGCGCACACCGGTGGTGTCCACGCATTCGTGCGTGCGCGCGCTGTGCGACAATGCGCGCAACATGGACGATGGGCAGCTCGATGCATTGCGCGATTGCGGCGGGGTGATCCAGATCACCGCGGTGGCGGCGTTCCTGAAAAAGGATGCAAAGCCGGATGCGGTGACGCCGCGCGACTTCGTCGATCATGTCGATTATGCCGTGCGGCGTATCGGCATCGAGCACGTCGGCATCTCCTCGGATTTTGACGGCGGCGGCGGCTTCAGCGGCTGGCGTGATGCTTCGGAGAGCGCGAACATCACCCTTGAACTGCTGCGCCGCGGCTATGACCGGCAGGAGATCGCCGCGCTGTGGGGCGGCAACTTCCTGCGCGTGCTGCGGATCGCCGAGGAAAGGGCGGGATGAATGCGCACGCTGAAGCTACCTGACGGCACCGAAGTTCCAGCGCTGGGCCAGGGCACCTGGCACATGGGCGAGCGGGGCAACGCGGCGAAGGCCGAAGTGGCGGCGCTGAAGCTTGGCATCGAGCTCGGGATGACACTGATCGACACTGCCGAGATGTACGGCAACGGCGGCGCCGAGGAAGTAGTGGCGGACGCCGTGCAGGGCCAGCGCGACAAGCTGTTCATCGTCAGCAAGGTGTATCCGCACAATGCGTCGCGCAGCGGTGTGATTGCGGCGTGCGAGCGCAGCCTGAAGCGGCTGCGCACCGACCGGATCGACTTGTATCTGCTGCACTGGAAGGGCAGCCATCCGCTGGGTGAGACGGTGGAAGGGTTCGACGCGCTGCGGGCAAAGGGAATGATCCGCTACTGGGGTGTTTCGAACTTCGACACGCGCGATATGCAGGGACTGGTGCGGCTGCCCGAGGGCCCGCACTGCAGCAGCAACCAGGTGCTGTACCATGCTGGCAGCCGTGGCATCGAACACGACCTGCTGCCGTGGTGCATCGAACACAAGATTCCGATCATGGCGTATTCGCCGGTTGGCCAGGGCGGCCAGTTGCTGAGATCGAAGGCACTGGCGAGCGTGGCAAAGCGGCACAACGCCACGCCGGCGCAGATCGCCATTGCCTGGACGATGCGGAGCGGGCACGTGATCTCGATTCCGAAGGCGAGCGATCCGGCGCATGTTCGGCTGAACGCATCAGCGGGAGAGATCACGTTGAGCGAGGAGGATCTGGCGGCGATCGATGCGGCGCATCCGCCGCCGAAGGGCAAACAGTCGCTGGAAATCCTCTGAGGTCTGCGCGCGCCCCACGGATGGCGCGCGCAGCTTTATCGTCTAACTGGCAATAGTCTTGTGCGTCGTTGAATGGTGCGTGTGATGCGACGCCTGGTGCACCGAGGAATGATGGTGCTTCGACGTCTTGTGCGTGGCACTGACGTGATGCTTGGAGGACTTGTGGTGGATCGGGCTGGACGTGGCAGCGAAAGCCGGCGCGGCGGCGACGGCTGGCAGAACCACGCCCAGGAGGGCGAACAGGTGTCTGCGGGATGGTATCACGGCGGCTGGCTCCAGAGGTACTAGGCGTTAAAGGGATCGGCTAACAGTCGGGTCGAGAAAGCATGCTTAATCGACTGAAATGATTATCATACGCCTTCCAGAGTCGCGCAAGGGATTTTACAGCAGGCAGAGCACCTGAAGTTCGCGCCGCAGTGCCGGCGGCAGGCGGTGCTCGCCGCGGGCCTTTGGGCCGATTGTGAGGTCGCAGGGCGCCTCGTCGGGGCGCAGGTAGCGCCAACCCTGGAACGGTTTGGTGGGCCGCCCGGCGAGCGGTATCAGCCGGCGATCGAGCACGAGACCGGTGCAGGTTTCGCCGCTGTCGCGGCGGTCCTCGACGATGTCAACGATACGCTGGCGCACCAGCATGCTGCCATTGATCACCCAATACATCGAGCCGCCGGCGATGACCTCGTCGCGGCGGCGCGGAAACATGCGCGTGCGATGGCGCAGCGGCGGATTGCTGCGCGCGCGCTCGGCCTGAAGTTCGCGAAGATGATCGATGTCGCGCACGCCGACGGCGAGCTTGGTGATGTGGAGCATGAACGTCGACTCGAATGGCGGGGAAATGGTGGCAGAGGATGAATGGAACCGCAAAGCACACCGACAAGCGGTGTGAGCCGCTTCATAGCGTGCGGTGCTTGTTGGCTCTAGTTGTCCGTTGTCAGCCGGGCGAGCCGCTCAGGTTCCATCCGGCGTGAACCAAACCCACCGTCAACAAAACTCGAGGAGTAGAACCATGAAGAAGCTTTTTGTTGCCCTGGCGATCCTGCCGTTGGCGCTCGCTGCCGTCGCGTTCGCGGCGCCGGCCAATGCGTCCACCACGCACCTGTACATGCCGCATGACAGCGAAGGCAATGCCAACTAAGGCATTCTTTGTCTGCGTTCGGCTCTCGTTACGTCGGAGAGGGTCATGTTCGCTACAAGTCTGATCGCCTTCGGCGCCTTCGCCGTCGCGCTCATCGGCTGTGCCGCGCTGTATCCGCGTAGCTAAGGCTTCGATGTCGAACCAATGGAGGGCTGACGCCGCAAGGCTCAGCCCTCCTGCCGTTTATGACCCCCGATATATTGGCTTGGCCACTGCGATGCGTTTTCATGCGAATCGCGAGGCAGCGCCAATGGATGGCGGCAGGCAAAGGGGGATGAACGTGGTTCGGTTGTTATGCGCTATTGGCATCGCGCTGTCGCCGGTGCTTGCGGGCTGCGCGCCGCCAGCGCCGCAGCAGATCGATTTTACCGAATTGCCCGGCACGATTGAGCTAAATCAGGGTCCGCTCGTCGATGCGCCATCCGGCGGCGGCGGCAGTGGAACGTTGATGTTCCATAAGCAGCTTTACTCGTTCGCCATCGGCGGCCTGGGTGTCGATGGCGCGGCGGTGGCGATCATTCAGACCGAAGGCGAGGCCTATCGGCTGAAGGACATATCGATGTTTGCGGGCACCTACCGAAAGGTGCCGGCCGGCTCACCGCTTCCCGCGCAGGCAGGTGCGGGGCTTTGGCTGTTGAACGAGCACGGCACGTTGATGCGGTTGCTTCCACCGCCGGGCGGCAGGATGCCGGATATCGACGGCGACGGAGTGCTGGTCTCGCTGCCGTAAGAGGTCGTCTTTACGCAGAGCAAGCGCATATGTGCAGAAAGTCGTGGATGGCCGGCACAGGGCCGGCCATGACGATATAGGGCAACGACCGTGTCGCTATGGCTGTGAAGAGGGCCAGATCAGAACAGCAGGCCTTTCTTCAGCATGCCGTGGATGCCTTTCTCGCCGTTCACCGTCTGCGTCACGTGGAAATCTACCGCGAGGGAACAGAACTGATAGGCCTGCTCGCGTGAGAGATTGCTGCGCGAGCAGATGAAGCTGATCATTTCACGCAGCGCCTGCTTCATCGCCTGATCGAGATCCTCGTTCAACCCCATGCTGATGAAGTGCGTCGGCGTCTCGGCCTTGGGTTGCTTCAGCAGCGGACGCGCCGCGCCGCCACCTTTGTGCAGGACGAAGGTGAAGGTTCCGGTCAGGCACATTTCCAGCGCGGTAACGCAGACCTCGCCGTCGCCCTGCGTGCCATGCCCGTCGCCCACCGAGAAATTTGCGCCCGGTACCCACACCGGTAGATACAGCGTGCTGCCGGCGACGAGTTCCTTGTTGTCCATGTTGCCGCCGTGGACGCGTGGCTCCTTGGAGGCAATGGTGCCGAAGGCAGGCGGAGGTGCGACGCCCATCACGCCGAAGAACGGCGCGAGCGGCAATTCGGTGCCCCAGGGCAGCGTGCAGACGCGGCGCGCGCGGTCCACCGGGATGTGGCTGGTCACCGGCTCATGGAAATCCTCGGGCAGCGTGCCGGCGAGCGGACGGATGCAATTGTATCCCCAATTAGCGCCCGGTTCGATCTGCTCGATGCGGATCTCCAGCATGTCGCCGGGTTCGGCGCCGGCGATGGCGATCGGGCCGGTGACGATATGGCCGGCGCGCACACCAGGATTGGCCTTCAGGATCGCCTCGAGCTCGGGCGGCGCGGCAAGTCCGGAGTTTGCCGGCGGCATGACCTCATCGCGGCCGGACACGCACTGCACCACCACGCGGTCGCCGGACTCGATGGTCAGCACAGGCGGGAATTTCGCGTCGAACACACCGATGCGCGTCGTCTGCGGCGAAGCGCGAAGCTGATGCTGGGCCATCACGGGTTCCTTTCGTGTCCGGCTATCGCCATACCGCATGGCTGCCGATATGCGCCAGACCACGCGCGGCAGCCTCGCCGTCGTGGCGTTCGGGGAAGCTGCCATAGGCAGAGATGGCCCGGGCGTAGAGTGCGGTGAGATCCGGTGCGCCGATGACGTGCACCAACTCGCCGCGACGCCCCTCGAGTGCGGCGCGCACTTCATTGCCGATAAGGATGCCGGAGAGATAGGCGGCGGAATCCGTTTCGGCGAGGCGGTTGGCCAGCACCATCGAGCGCGCGCCGAAGATGTGGTGCAGCAGGCCGCCCGTGTCGGTGGAGCGCTGCACGCCGGAGTTGAACGCCGGGCCGTCAGTCGGGCCGTCGCGCATCATACGGCTGAGGATGGTATGGCCGCGCAACGCGCCGAACGTCTCGCCGGTCATATGGGTGGAGAATTGGATGATGCGGTTGTCCTGCACGCCGACCCACTTGGAGTGCGTGCCGGGCAGGCAGGCGAGACCGCTGCCACCCATCGCGGTGAGCACGCCGAGCACCTGGGTTTCCTCGCCGCGCATCACCTCGGCAACGCCGGCCGCATCGTTGGCGGAGAGACCTGGCACGAGCTTGACCTGCGCCCAGTCGAACTCGATTTCGACCAGCGCCGCGGCGATTTCCGGCGCGCCGGCGGGGCATGGCAGATAGGGCGCCTCCTGCCAGCCCTGGCGGCTGCCGATCATGCCGGAGAGCAGCACGTGATCCTCGCCGGCGGCGAGCCATGGGCCGATTTCCTCGCGCAGAGTGTCGGCATAGCGGCCGTCCTGCACATTGAGGATGCCGCGCAATGCCGCCTTGCGGTCGCGGATCGTGCCGTCGCGCGTGATGCGGAAGGCGCGGAAACTGGTGGTGCCCCAGTCAATGCCGATCATTTATGTCCCCCCTCCCCTATCCTTCGTCCGAGGCGAGCAGCGCGGCATTGCCGCCGGCGGCTGCGGTGTTGATGGATATGACGCGCTCTTCGGCAAATCGATAAAGCGTGACCGGACCGCCGGCCTTCGGTCCAGTGCCGGAGTGGCCGCGGCCGCCGAACGGCTGCACGCCGACGACGGCGCCGATCTGATTGCGGTTGATGTAGGTGTTGCCAATACGCAGGCGATGCGCGATGCGGCGCTGCACCGACTCTATACGGCTGTGGATACCAAGCGTCAGGCCATAGCCGGTAGCCTCGATTGCGTTCATCAGATCGTCCAGCCGATCGGCCTGGTAGCGGACGATACATAGCACGGGGCCGAAGATCTCCGATTGGAGGTCGCGCGCGTGTTGCAGCAGGTGAACGCGCGGGGCGAAGAAGCTGCCGTGGTCGCAGCCGGTCGGCAGCGGCAGGGCGAACAGCGGCGTGCCGAGTTGGTGCGTGGCGCGTTGCAGCGCATCGCGCGCAGCTTCGTCGATGACGGGGCCAACGTCGGTGGCGGGGTCCAGCGGATCGCCGATCACCAGCGTTTCCGTGGCACCTTGCAGCATGTGCTGCACACGATCGGCGATGTCGCTTTGCAGGCAAAGCAGACGTAGTGCGGAACAGCGCTGACCAGCCGAGCCGAAGGCGCTGGTGATGACGTCGGTGACCACCTGCTCGGCGAGCGCGGAGCTATCGACGATCATCGCGTTGATGCCGCCGGTTTCCGCGATGAAGGGGACGATTGGGCCGGGCCGCGCGGCGAGCGATTGGGCTATGGAGCGCGCGGTATCGGTGCCGCCGGTGAAGGCGATGCCGGCAATGCGCGGATCATTCACCAGGGACTGGCCGACGCTGCCGTCGCCTGGCAGCAAGGCAAGCGCGTTGTTCGGCACGCCGGCCTGCAGCAGCAGCGCGATGGCACGCGCGGCGATCAGCGGTGTCTGTTCGGCGGGCTTGGCGACAACGGCGTTGCCCGCAGCCAGGGCCGCGGCGATCTGGCCGGTGAAGATCGCGAGCGGGAAGTTCCACGGCGAAATGGCGGCGAATACACCACGGCCACCGATTGCCCAGGTGTTGCGTTCGCCAGTGGGCCCGCGCAGCTCGCGCGGCGTGGAAAAATCCTTGCGCGCCTGCAACGCATACCAGCGGCAGAAGTCAGCGGCCTCGCGCACCTCGGCAATACCGTCTGCCAATGTCTTGCCGGCTTCGCGCGCCAGCAGCGACAGCAACTCATCGCGCGCGGCCTCGATCGCATCGGCGGCGCGTTCGAGCACCTCGGCGCGATGCGTGCCACCGGCGCTGTCCCAGGAACGCCAGCCACGCGCGAGCTCGTTCAGTTCGGCATCGATCTCGGCGGCGCCGGCATCGTTGACGCTGCCGACAACGACCCGCCGATCGGCGGGACTGCGAAGCTGGCGCGCACCGCTGGTTGGCGTGGAGCGATGCAGTGCGGCGAGGAGCGCCGGGGCTGCCGCACGATCGGCGAGATCGAAGCCGGCGGAATTGGCGCGATCAGGATACAGCGCACGCGGCAGCGGAATACGCGGATTGCGGCTGAGACCAAGCGAGGCAAGGCGCACGGCTGGATCGGCGATGATGGTATCCTCCGGCACCGCGGGATCGACCAGGCGATGCACGAAGCTGGTATTGGCGCCGTTCTCCAGCAGGCGGCGCACCAGATAGGCGAGCAGATCCTCGTGCGTGCCCACAGGTGCATAGACGCGCAGCGGACAGGCGACGTTGTGGTATAGCGCCTCGCCCATGCCGTGCAGGCGCTGCATCTCGAAATCGGCCTTTGCGTTCTCCAGGATGAAGGCCAGGCTGTGCGCGTTGTGGGTGGCGAAGGCGGGATAGATCGCGTCACCGCATTCCAGCATGCGGCGTGCGCAGGCGAGCCAGCTTACGTCGGTGGCGACCTTCCGGGTGAACACCGGATAGTCACTGTAGCCCTGCACCTGCGCGAGCTTGATCTCGCTATCCCAATAGGCGCCCTTCACCAGCCGGGTCGGGATACGGTGGCCGGTGGCGCGGCCGAGCGCGGCGATCCAGTCGATCAGCGGCGCAGCGCGTTTCTGATAGGCCTGCACGGCGAGACCGATGCCATCCCAGCCGGCGAAGCGCGGATCGGCCAGCACAGCGGCGAACACGTCTAGGCTGATCTCCAGCCTGTCGGCTTCCTCGGCATCGACGGTGAGACCGATGCCGGCGTCCTTGGCGGCGAGTGCCAGGTTGGTGAGGGTGGCGACCAATGCGGGCACGCAGCGCGCGGCCTGCAATGGCTCGTAGCGTGGATGCAGCGCGGAGAGCTTCACCGAGATGCCGGGACCTTCGATCGGTCCGCGGCCCGATGCCGTGCGCCCGATGGCACCGATGGCAGCGAGATAGGCGAGCCGGTAGCGTTCGGCGTCGGCATGCGTCTTCGCCGCCTCGCCCAACATGTCGAAGCTGTAGCGCAGGCGTGGATCGGCGCGGGTCAGCGCTTCCTCGATGGTGCGGCCCATGACGAACTGCCGCGCGAGCACGCGCATGCCACGGCGCAATGCGGTGCGGATGACGGGTTCGCCCATGCGGCGGATCAGGCTGCCGATGGTGCCGGACATGTTGTCGAGCGCCAGCACACGCCCGGTCAGCATGAAAGCCCAGGCTGAGGCGTTGACCGCGAGCGAGTCGCCCTGGCCGAGATGCTTCTGCCAGTCGGCGCCGCCGATCCGGTCCTCGATCAGCGCGTCCGCGGTAGCGGTATCGGGAATGCGCAGCAGAGCCTCGGCTAGGCAGAGCAGTGCGACGCCTTCGCTGGTGCCGAGACCGTATTCGGCCAGGAAGCCGGTGACGTCGGCACCGGGCCGGTGCGCGGCGCGCGCGGCATTGACCAGCGTGCGGGCGCGGATGGCGACGGCGGGCGACGTCGCGGCGAGCGGCAATAGCGGCGCCAGCACGTCATGTTCAGGTGCGCGATACAGACGGCGAAGCGCTGTACGATCATCCGGCATCCGGCAGACGCTCGACAGTTGCAGCAATCCAGATACGGCGAACCCCACAACGCCACAAGCAGAGCCGCCACCCGCTTGCCGGCGGGCGGCGGCATCAGCCAGACACAGCGCTATCAGGCAGCGAAGCTCAGCAGCCCCCACCAGCACGGCGCTGTCATGAAGGCCAGCAGCGTGCCGGTTCCGACCATCAGGGTGACGAGCGCCGGATTCAAACCGTACTGGCTGGCGACGATGGCGCCACCAATCTGCGGGCCCATTGCCGATTCGAGCAGCGTGACGCGCATGTTGCCATCGCTAAGTCCGAGCCAGCCGAAATAAAGGAAAGCAAGGATAGCGGGCGCGGCAATGAGCTTGTAGGTCAAACCAAGCGCCAACGGTGTGCGGTTGCCGCGCAGCGCATCGAGACGGAGTTGCAGGCCGACCGAGACGAGTGCGAGCGGCGCCAGGGTTCCACCCAGGCGGGTCAGCACGTCGCCGAACCATGCCGGATAGGACACGTCCATCAGCGCCATGGCAGTTATCACCGCGATCAGCGGCGGGAAGGTCACCACCCGCGATACCACATTGCGGACGCTGGCCGTGCCGCGCGAGTAGATACAGGCAACCGTCACACCGAGCGTGCTCAACACCAGGTATGTGCCGAGGGTGTCGATCAGAATGCCGGTCGCTATGCCGGATTTCCCATAGAAAGCCTCGATCATCGGCAGACCGATGAACGAGGTGTTGCCTAGGCCGCCGGTCAGCATCAGGGCGCCGGTGGTGGCGGGCGCAAGCTTGAGATACCGGGCGATCATCCAGAACAGCGCTGCCCCGATGATGAACAGGAGCCAGGGCATTGCCACGGAGAACAGCAATCGCGGTTCAAGGTGCAGGCCATGCACCTGGACTAAAATCAGCGCTGGAAACGCCACGTAGATGATGAAGGTATTGAGCGTTGTGTGCGCATTGTCCGGGACACGCCCGAAGCCGCGCAGGGCGACTCCGATCGCCAGGCACACGATGAGCAGGATGATATTTTGCATCGCGATTATGCCTTCCTTGCGCGGGGTGTCGGCGTGACGCTCCACGCGGTGCCGTTTCGGCATCGCGCTGCGTCACGTAACAGCCATCCTGGGATCGGCGCTGGCAGGGGGCCCGGGTCGATTAGGGTCCCCCTGCCATCCATATGCTTGCCGAGGATAAGCCGCTCGGCGGGCGGCAGTCTCTTACGCTATCGGGACGTGGTTCGGCAGGAGTGCGACGATTGCCGCGAAGAGTGCGAGAGCGCGGGAGTAAGATCCGCGTTGGCGATGCGGCCGTTCGCTGTACCAGAAGGTGTTGTACCAGCCGGGATTGATTTCAAACGGATGCATTGGAGGTTCTCCTCACCTGAGGTCTCCGACTGCGAGGTCGATGACCAAAAGGACGCTAGCCTGAGGAGCGCGCCGTCTGATACCGGAGAGATCGTCGGCCGGTTTCGCCCGGAGATCTGCCGGGTTCGGCCGGAATTAAGGTGGCGATTTTCCGGCGGAGTAGACGCGGAGCGTTTGGCGCCGGCTAGATTGCCCCGCGTTCGGCCAGTTGCATGAATACCGGCACCGCCGCCTCGAGATCGGCAATGCGGGCCTTTTCATTGGGTGTGTGCGCTTCGGCGATGTCACCCGGGCCCAGCACGACGCAGGGTGCGATGGCCTGCAATTCGGATGCATCGGTGCCGTACGGCGCGGTCTCGGCCGGCTTGCCGACCAGATCGACGCACATCCTGACCAATGGATGATCCACGGGGAGTTCGGGTGGAGACCCTTCTCGGGCTTCGCTCACCTGCACGCCGCAGCGCTGCGCGGCGGCATGCACCGCTTGCAGCACCGGCGCCGGATCGACCTTGGCGGAGTAGCGGAACTTTATGCGCGCGGTCGCGATCGGCACTGTCACGTTCACCGCCGCGCCGTGATTGTCGATGACCACGTTGAAGTCGCTGAACGGCGGCGTGTAGTCGGCGTCCTGCAATGCCGCATCGCTGCGGAGGCGCTCGAAGATCGACTTCATCTCGACCAGGAATGGGATCAGTTCCCAGTTCGCATTGCGCCCGCGCCCGGTGCTGCTGTGCGCCTGCAAGCCTGTGGCGACGCAGGTGAAGGCGATGTGGCTGCGATGGCCGCGCACCGGTGCCAGTGCCGTTGGTTCGGCGACGATGATGCCGCGCGGCTTCACCTGCCGCACCAGTTGCGACTGCTGAGCGATCAGCCGGGCGCCCTGCTTGGTGGTCTCCTCGTCGGTGGTGATCAGCAGGGTGACCGGCACGCTCGCTGGCAGTGCGCGAGCTGCCACGATGATGGCGGCCACCGGTCCCTTCATGTCGGTGCTGCCCAGGCCGTGCAGCACGCCATCATCGTCCAGCCGTGCGGACCAGGGATCTTCCCGCCAGCCGGTATCCGGCACGGTATCCATATGGCCGGACAAGGCGACGCCACCGGACGGACCGCGATGCGCGACCAGGGCTCGCTTCGCGACGCCGGCAGCATCGTTATAGTCGATGCGCTCGATGTCGAAGCCGGCGAGCGCTGCCTCCACCCTGTCCGCCACCTTGAGGTTGGAGACGAAGCTGCGACTGTCGATCGATACAAGGTCGCGAGCCAGGCCCACGACGGAGGTTTCAGGGTTGCTCATAGTGGTCCGGTCCGTTCGGGGCAGGAATATTCGACGCCGAGTTTCACAAAGGTCACACAGGCTGTCGAGGTCACAAACTCATAGACAGCGTCCGGCTCGCGCTTAGCCATGGGGAGGGCGCCAGGGGTGGGAGGCCTGCCTGGCAACTTGAGTTGTCAAACCGGCGGTGACCCCCGTTTTGCGTGCGCGTGGCCCCTCTGATCGCTGATTCGAAGCGAGGGACGCTGCCTCGCGATTCTTATTCAGGCCGCGTGACTGTAGTTGAATGGTGAGCAATTCAAACAAGCCAGCTTGCACTGTGGTGATATGGGATACCACAAATAGGCTTTCTTGCGGTCAGCCACTTTACAGCAGGAAGAAAGCGAGCAACCATTGTGTAATGATCGACGACTGGTTGCGGAACCACCCCGCAACGCCGCCTTACGGTGACATCCGAGGAGGTCCAAGCCGTGTCGCTGCGCAACTTGCGGGATTGCTGCTTCGACCGAGCGGCACGTTGACAGAAGAGATCGAACGATGCGCGTCATTTCCGAACACTCTATGCCCGCTCGCCGCTTCCGCGTTTGCAATACTTCGTCACCATCTGCGTCGGCCATGACCAGACTGGCAGATGTGCCGGCTGAGCCGCCGTATCGACTGGCAGAACCTGCCCTGGATGACTCTACCGATGGCGACTGACCGTCTCAACCTGACCCAGGCGTTCGAGGAAGCTGGCATACCGCGTGATGCTTCCGAGAAGCTCGCTACCGCGATCTTCGAGGCGATCGGCGCCAATGTCGCGACCAAGGCTGACCTGCAGACCGCAGCCGCTGCAATGCGGCTCGACGCCTTGCAGGTGAAGACCGATCTGAGGGCGGACATTGCCGGTGGCCACGCACGCATCAGCGCAAGCATTGACCACCTGCAGCAGCAGATCGAACACGTGCAGCGCAAGCTGTTCATCAAGCTTGCGGCGGTGATCGTGCTCGCTGCCGGTATCGGCATCGGTGCCGTCATCTGGCGCGCTGCGCTGGTGGCCGCCGTGGCTCTGCATTCGCCCTGATGGGCTGGTGCCGCGTGAGCCGAATGCCCAGCGGCTTGATGTGCCCGAGGAAAGTCACCGTTACCGATCGCGTGGGGCAAGGATAGCGTTCGCGCGACCCGGCGGCTGTGCTGCTGCAGTTCGAATGACGTTCTTGGGTTGACACGGATCGCATCGCAATCGTTTGCTCCACCGACATGTGAACGGGGAAGCGGCAATGCCAGCTGAAAATCGGGCGGATGACACGATAACCAATCAAACCAATATCGTGAGGCATATGCACGACACTGCTGGGAAGTACTATCTTCACTTCAGTACCGTTCGGACCACCGCCACCAGTCTAGTTACCCCGATTGGAATACTTGCAAGTATAACGCTTCTTACAAATTGCCACAAGCCCGCCTCGATGTTCGCTATATATTTTCTCCTCTTTATAATCGCGACGACATTGTTCCTGAATCTAATATTCGCCATTTGGTCGGCTGCTTCCAGGCGCATCGAGCGTCAATACGAAGAACTGCTGAAATCGCCAGCGGGCTTCAATCCGAGCGCGCAGGGCTTCCGCCATATATTCAGTGCCAACTGCAGGCTTCGCGACGGTCTCGACGTTTTCACGATCGGGGTAATCGTCTTTGGCCTGATCTACTTCGGCATCTACTGGTGGCAATACAGCGACGTGTGCATGTGAGTAGCGATCCACGGACAGGAGGACCAGACGTTCCTCCAACATAAGAGAGCCACAGCTGCCGCTTCACATTATCACGTCCCAAATGCAAGGTCGGGCATAACGTTTTAAACGCCGCTGGCGATTCCCACCTTCTGTCTTGGGAATTGCGACAGTACCGCGTCGGTTGTGTGCAGATTGTTCACCAGCATATGGCGCGGGATCTTGGCGATCCACTCGGACAAAGTGCTTTCCTGGAACACGCCATTGTCCAGCGCCGAAATGACCTCGCAGCCTTCGCTGCCGGCTGCCGCAAGCGAGTGCCCCCACCCGCGCGGGAAGTAGCCGCAGTCGCCAGGAGAGAGATCCGCTACTGCCATGTGCTTGTCCGCAGTGAACAGCGTTGCGCGAACATGGCCCTTCGACACGTAGAACCACTCGTTCGCGTTCGGGTGCCAGTGCAGCTCCTGCATTCCCCCGGGCCGCAGCCGGATAATCAACGCGGTGATGTTCGCGATCGGGAACTCTCGTGCCGAGGCAACGTGCAGCGTGCCGCCGGGAAAGCTTCGCCATGGTTTGCTGGCCATAAGCCGGTATCGATGACTGCGCGCCGCCGGCAACTCGTGGAGGCTGCGAGCGGCGGTGCTGTCGAGCGGAATCACGTCGCCCTGGTTTATGTAAGTTTCACCTTGCGGGAACCCTGCGAAGTTCGCTGGCTGGACGCCGAAATTCCGCGCCAGCGTCGCTGCATCGTAGCGGCTTAGCCAATCGCTCAGACCGAAAGTCCCCCGCTCGGAATAGAGACCGTCGTTGAACACCAGGATGGCATGGCACGGTGCGCTGCCAAGGGTGAAGATTGCGTGCGCATGGCCCTTGGGAAAGAACCACAGGTCGCCTGGTCCATAGTTGGCGACATCGAGTTCCCCCGATGGGTCGAGAACCGCCACCTGGCACTGACCTCCCAAGATGAATGCCCATTCATCGGAGGTGTGCCAATGCATTTCACGCGAACCGCCCGCGTTCATGTACAGATGCGCACCGGCAAGATCAGTGGAAAGTGGAAGGCTGCGAGCGGTCACCTCGCGCGCCCAACCTCCGGAGGTCGCCTTCAACGGGTTGCTGTCGAGACCGAACGTGAATGCGGCAGCTTCGCCTGATTTGCGCGGGACGGTCTGCATGACGTTGCTTGCTGCCGACACGTCGTATCCTGCGGCATGTGCATCGGTGCCGTTTGCCGCCATGGAACGGCTTGCGGCGAGCGTTGCCGCACTGAGTGCCATCCCACCAAGAAAGCGGCGGCGAACCGTATCGGACGCTCCAGTGCGCGGCTTGCTCATGGATTTCTATTCCCCCTGCCTCATGAAGCATTCCACACTCGTTGGCCATCAATCTAAATCGTTCGTTGGTCTATCGGCTATGAAGCGCTTCATACCAGTTGACAGCCTTGTCGCAGGCGCTCCGCGATATGTGCTGCTCAAGGTGGTTTGACGGTCCGCCGATGCTTATGAGAAGCCCGCCCGCTTCAAACCCTCGAACAGTTGCGTGGTCGCCGCCTTCATGGTGTCGTTGTTAAATCGACTTTCCTTGGTATAGATGTCGGTTATGCGCGGTAGCGTGTACCCAGGAAACTTCAGTTTGAACGCGTCCAGCGTCACGCGAGCCTCCTCGTCGCGCCCTGTCAGAGCATAGGCACTGATCAACCACACCCGGTTGAACCAGAGGTTCGATCGCTCCTCGGTCGATTTCTTGAGCCAGTCGACGGTTTGCCTGTAATCGCCTGCGATGAAGTAGGCACGACCGATAACCCAATAGAAGACACCAATCGACGGATCATGTGGGCTGAGGGTAACCGCCCTCTCCCCCGCGATCACAGCGTCCCGTGCTCGGCCAAGCGAAACGAGCGTATTGGCCATTTGCGCATGAGCGACCGCGAGATTGGAATTCAGCGCGATTGCTTTCTCGAACTGGTACAGTGCGCTGTCGTGGTCGCCGTGCACTCGGTGAACAAGTCCGGCAGCATAATGCGCGGCGGCAAACGAAGGGTCGATTGCCAACGCCCGCTTATACGCTTCTTCCGCGCGGTCGACATCGGATAACGTGGCATTGTTCCACCCGTTCAGGTAGTCGCTGAGCAATAGAGTGGCGAGATAAGTCCAGGATTCTGCGGAGTTCTGGTCCTTCTCCAAGGACTCTTCGATATACTGCCGCGCCCTAAGATATTTCTCTTGAGTTGGGGGTCCGATCACTAAGGCCATAGCGTGCAACCTCTCATCCAAGGGATTGTGGTCCGCGGCCAGGCTATCGGCAATGTGCCGCACCTCAGCCTTCACGAGCTCGATTTTCAATGAGGATCCGATGCGGCCAGTTATCGCATCCTCCAGGTCCTGCAGATTAGTACTCACGCGCGTGAAACGCTCGGCCCACATGTGGGCTCCTGTTTGCGTATCGATAAGCTGCGCGTTGATCCGCACGGTTTGGTCAATGCGCCTGATGCTGCCCTCCAGCAGGTAGTGAGCGCCGCACTCTCTTCCGACCGTCCGAGCGTCTGTGGCCCTTCCCTTGTATGTTTGCGCCGTCGCACTGGAAATGACGAACGCCCTTGGAAGGCGAGACAGATCCGTTGTCAGATTGTCGGTAATGGCATCGGCGAAGTAATCGTCCTCGGTGTTGCCGCTGAGGTTGCGGAAGGGCATTACGATTATCGAATTGTCCCGCACGACGCTTTGGCGGTCGCCAACCACAAAAAGGCTGAGGGCCGCAAAGCCGAGAAAGGCTGAGGTTGCGACACCGACATACTTGTTCGGGAAGTGCCGGCGGTTGGCTGGGGCACCTCGATCGAGGCGCAGGACAAACGCCTCGACCGGCCGCGCGATGTTCTTGAGCTTCAGCGCCCCCAGGGATTCGAATGGCAGGTCGAGCCGGTTGTGCACATGATCCCGGACCGCCCGCGAAACACAAATTCCGCCGACCGGGCACACAGTCTCCAATCTGGCGGCGACGTTCACGCCGTTGCCGTGCAGGTCGGTGCCGTGCGCTATCACATCGCCAAGGTTGATGCCGACACGGAAGCGGATGCGGCGATCCAGCGGCTGGTCGCCGTCGTAAGTTGGCACCTGCTGTTGCACCTTGACAGCGCAGCGCACCGCACCGTCGATGCTGTCGAACGCCACCAGCAGCGAATCGCCACCGGTCTGCACCACCCTGCCGCCATGCTCACGGATCGCCGGATCGATCAGCGCTCGTCTTAGCGTTCGCAAGCGACGGAGCGTGCCGCCGTCGTCGAGACCGATGAGGCGGCTGTATCCGACCATATCAGCATAGACGACAGCAACCAGCTTCCGGCCACCCGCAGCCGTGCCGACGAGATCGGGACCGGTGCTCGTTGCACTCACGTTGGGAATGCTTCTGCAATCGAGGTTTGGGCGTCAGGTACAACCTTCAGCACCAGCATTGTTGGCAGCAAATTGAGAAGATGGCTGTGAACTACTTCACAGCATGTGTTGCCGTGGGCTTGGATCGCGCTGCCGCCCGCGGTCTGGAGGTTATCTGGGGATGCGTTTGCAATAACTTCGTGCCGTGCCGACAATCCAAGCAGCACAACCAGAGCATGAGAATGCGAATCTGCTTCATCGGCGATAGTTTCGTCAACGGAACCGGCGACGACGATTGCCTGGGCTGGACAGGACGGATCTGCGCGGACGCACGGCGGCGTGGACGGGACGTGACGATTTACAACCTCGGCATCAGACGTGACACCACTGCCGATATCCTGGCGCGCTGGGAGCGCGAGGCCGCCGCGCGCTTGCTGCCGGAACACGATGGCCGGCTGATATTTTCGTTTGGCGTGAACGACTGCGTCTCGGAGCAGCCGGGCACGACGCGCGTCGGACTGCACGACGCGGTTGCCAATGCGGGCGCAATTCTTGCGCGGGCGCGACGGTGGTTGCCAACGTTGATGATCGGCCCGCCGCCGACCGGGGACGGCGAGCTCGATGACCGGGTGAAGCAGTTATCCGATCAGTTCGGCGAAGTGTGCCGCGAACTCGACGTGCCGTTCCTGTCGCCATGGGATCAGCTTTCCGGCGACGACACGTGGTCACATGAGGCAGCGAAGGGTGACGGCGTGCATCCAAACCGAGGTGGCTACGCGCTGCTGGCGGACGCGGTGATGGCGTGGCCGGTGTGGCGAACCTGGGCGGCGGGGTAGGTCAAGGGGCTCTGCCCCTACAGCGTTGGCCCCTCCCTCAACAAACAGAGGGATTCCAAAGGCACCGCCTTTGGTGGGGGTTACAGGGGCAAAGCCCCCTGAGCCTGCTACGCCACCTTCACCAGCTTCTGCAGGCTGCGCAGCCCGTCGGGCCGTGGCTGACCGGGGAACAGCGAGGGCCACGATGCGACCGATACCTCGCCGACATAGATATCGCCGCGGGAGTCGACCGCGATGCCGTGCGGCGACATGAACTGGCCGGGCGCCTGGCCATGCGGGCTGGTCTCCGAGCCGAGCCGCGCCAGCAGCTTGCCGGTGGGTGAAAGAATACTGATGCGCGGCCCGAGATTCGGGAAACCGCGATTGGAGCCGAGGTACGGGCCGACCTCGCCGATGAAGCACAGGGGGCAGCGGCCGGTGGTGAAGTGCAGCGCACTCGGCCGATGCACCACGTTGCTCCAGGCGGTTTCGAATTTGCCGTTGCCGTCGAACACCTGCACGCGATGGTTTTCCCTGTCTGCGACATAGACCCAGCCATCGGCGTCGCAGTGGACATTGTGCGGCAGGTTGAATTCGCCTTCGCCAATGCCGCACTTGCCCCACGACATCAGGTATTTGCCGTCAGGCGTGTATTTATGCACCTGGGCATTACCGTAGCCATCGGTGACGTAGATCTCACCCTTCGGCGACAGCGCGGTGTGGGTGCAGCGGCAGAATGGCTGGCCGCTCATGAATGGTGCCGGCTTGCCGGGCGTGCCGATGGTCATCAGCACCTTGCCTTCGAGTGTGCATTTGCGCACGCAATGCGCGCCATCGTCGGTACAGAAGATCGTGTCGTCCGGCGCCATGTGCACGCCGTGCGCGCGGGGAAACATGCCCTCGCCCCAAGAGCGGAGGAAATTGCCGTCACGATCGAACACGATCATCGGATGTTCGCCGCGATTGAACACATAGACGTTGTCATTGCGATCGACGCCGACGGCGCCGACTTCGTGGAACGACCACCCATCGGGCAGACTGCCCCAGCCTTCCTCGACCCGATAGCGATGCTCGCCTTCGCCCAGAATGACCGGCATGCCGTTCCCCCGATTACGTCCGGCGAGCATCCAGGCACCAAAGCGGGGATTGGGCAACCGCGAAGCGCGGCGGGCGGCACGTACACCGCGCCGGCAAAGCCGGCGCTTCAACGCCGGCTGCTGGAAAAACGAACCTGCCAACGAGGGTGAGCAGCGAGATTAACTGAGGCGCCTTCGATGTCGCACAAGATCGGCGTCGACCATTTCAGCGATCATTTCTTCAAGCGTGATCGATGGTTCCCAACCCAGCTTTATCCGTGCCTTTTGCGAATCGCCGAGCAGAAAATCCACCTCGGCGGGGCGAATCAGATCCTGTCTTATCGTGACGTGATCCTCGTAGTTGAGACCGACGTAATAAAAGGCCAGCCGGCAGAACTCCCGGATTGAGGTCGTACACGCCCGGTCGCGATGACATAGTCATCGGGAGTATCCTGCTGCAACATCTGCCACATCGCGCGAACACTATCCCTTGCATGTCCCCAATCGCGGTTAGCATCCAAATTGCCGAGTTGAACTTCGTGCGCAAGTCCCAGCTTGATGCGTGCCACAGCATCAGTGATTTTACGGGTAACAAACTCGATGCCACGCAGAGGACTTTCATGATTGAACTGGATCCCAGATGAAGCGTGGAGGCCAAAACTTTCGCGATAGTTGACCGTGATCCAGTGAGCATAGAGTTTAGCAACGCCGTAGGGAGATCGCGGATAGAACGGCGTGTTCTCATTTCTCTGCGGTCCGGCGATCTTGCCGAACATCTCCGACGAGGAAGCCTGATAAAATCTGGCCTGCGGGTGGGCGATGCGCATTGCTTCCAACAAGTATGCGGCACCGAGGCCAGTCACCTGCGCTGTCAGCAGCGGTTGGCTCCAGGAAACGGGAACAAAGCTCTGTGCGGCAAGGTTATAGATCTCATCAGGCTGATAGGCCTCGATCAGCCGTACCAGCCTAGACAGATCGATCAGGTCACCGTCGACGAGGACCACATCATCGGCAATGCCCAGCCAGCGCAGCCTCTCTATCACGAGATCGGATGATGCCGAACGCCGCATCATCCCAATGACACGGCAGCCTTTTTGCAACAGGAATTGCGACAGATAGGCACCGTCCTGGCCGGTGACGCCAGTGATCAGGCAGGTATGCATAGTCACTCTCTTAGTGACGGTTCACTCGTTCGAGAGTATGCGCCTGGCGTGAATCAGCCGTTAAGTTACTCAATCGCCGGGCTCGCGTCGCAACGCTTGCGCAGTAGCAGGTTATGGAATGTATAGCGCAGGTTCATGCGCCGCCAATGGACGACCCGATCGGCGACCTCGGTTTCAATTACTCCCGTGGTCAGGAATCCCACGGCTTCGGCAGTGCGTGCCATCCCCAGAATGTCATTGGCGTCGAACACCCGGAATGGTACCCCATAGGCCTCGATACCATCCGTGTTCATCCCCGGCCCCCAGTAGTCGGTCGAGATATAGAGGTAACCGCCGGGTGCAAGCACGCGCGCCATTTCGCCGAAGAAGCGGGGTAGATCGACTCCATGTTCAATGACGGAAAGGCTTGCGGCGAAGCCTACAGTGTTGTCACCGAGCTGCGTCAGCGTCTCTATGTCGCCATAGCGGAATTCGATGGGACCGTTACGCACGGCCTGTTTGAACGTCAGGTTGACGCCAAGCAAACTGGTGAAGCCGAGCTTGGCCAGGCATGGCAGGAAGGTGGAATAGGTTTCAGTTCCCGCATCCAACACCAGCGCATTGACAGGCGTGGACCGCACGGCGTGGTACAGCGCGAGCAGTGTATCCCAGTTCTTTGGTGTGTCGGGATGCAGCGGCAGTCCGTTTTCATGCAAAAGCAGAAGAGCCTGAGCGACCGATTCGCGTGACAATAGTGCACGGTTGGTTTCCCGCGCGGCAAAAACATCCAACTCTGAGGCAGTGGCGTCGTTGTGGCACGCAATATCGTCGTTCATGGGCGTTGCATGTCTTCGGGGTTCAGTCGTCCTATCCTGACGTCACAGCCCTTAAGAAACAGTTGAGCTGCCGGTTCGTACCGCGCGTTAGCAGATTGGCAATCCTGCACCACCAGACTTTCACGCGGTCTCATCAGATGTTCTGGAAGGGCTCCGTCGATGGCGGCAGGTCGGGACAATCCGGGGTTCTGGGTCTTCTGGCCTGACTACAGTCACGATAACCCGTTTCAGCGCATGGTGTATTCGGCGTTCCCGCCGGGGTGGAACGTGTTATCCGCGAATGTTGAGACTGCGATCGGAGCCTTGGCGGAAGGGCACCATCCCGTCGTGTTCCATCTGCATTGGGAAGATGTGATCTATCGGGAGGCAACGAGTGTACCGGTTGCGGACGCATTGGTTGACGCTTACCTGGAATTGCTGGACGCATTCATCGCCAGGGGTGGCCGCCTGGTTTGGACGGTACATAACGATGTGCCGCACGAGGACCGCTTTCCAGACGTGGATCGACGGCTGCGCAGCCAGATCGCGGCTCGTTCCCACGCCGTGCACATGCACAGCGGCGTAGCTGCATCCTGCATGGCGCCCCTGCTGGGGATTGCGACCTCCCACGTCGTTGTGACTCAGCTCGGTGGATTTACCGGCTACTACCCTGATGACGTAACGAGGACGCAGGCTCGGCGATACTTCGGCATAGACACCAGAGCGCCAGTCTTCGTGACGATTGGTTCGATACGTCCGTACAAAGGTGTCGAGGTGCTGCTCGATGCCTTTGCTGCCGTGCACGAAGCGAAGCCGGAAGCACGACTTATTGTGGCCGGCCGTACCGGTCAGCCGAGGCCCGGGCGTTTCGTTTGGCTGCGTCCCGGGGTTCTCATGCTGCCGCGCTTCATCGATGACACTGCCATTCAATATGTGCTGCGGGCGGCAGATTTTGGTGTATTCTCGTTTCACCGTATCATGGTTTCCTCATCCGTTTTGCTGGTCGAGACTTTCGGCCTTCCCGTCATCGTACCCGATCTGCCGACAATGCAGGAAATGGTTCAGCCAGGGCGCAACGGCTTTCTGTTTACCGCTGACAATCCTGCTGCGCTCGCACGCACAATGTTTGGAGCACTCGGTTTGTCCGAGGCCGAACGTGCAGCACTCGGCGAGGCTGCGCTGAGCGATATAGTTCGTCGCGATTGGACCGACTACACACGGGTACTCACCGAAGCAGCGATGCGGGACTAGTGTTTGTGCCAGCCCGATTACGTGTGTGACGCACCACCGCGGATGGTGACATTCGCAACGTTGAACTGCTAAACGATCTCGATCTCAGGGAACGGAAAAATCAGTCGCCCGCCCTTCGCCAGGAATTCAGCTTCGCGCCGGATAATCCCGTCGCGGAAATGCCAGGGAAGTACCAGCAGGTAACCGGGGTTCATGGCCCGCGCTTCCACTTCCGAGACAATTGGAATAGCGGTCCCAGGGGTGAAGGCGCCGAACTTATCCTCATTCACCTCAGCTATGCAGCTAAGCAGATCCGGCCCGATACCGCAGAATTGCAACACGACGTTGCCTTTGGTCGAGGCGCCGTAGCCTAGCACCTTCTTGCCGTCGGCCTTAAGGATTTCCAACAACCGGCGCAGGCTGGAGCGATGACGATATACACGCTCCTCAAAGTCGCGGTAGGGGCGCGGCGTATTCAGGCCGATCCGCTCCTCCTGCTCGAGCATCCACGCGACCACGGCCTCACCACCGCGACGGCGATCATCCCGCCGTACTGCGGTGACTGCAAAGCTGCCGCCGTTCACCAAGTTCATCGTCACGTCAATGATCCGCATGCCGGCGGTCTCGATTATCCCTTGAATGGCACGCATCGAATAATACTCGAGGTGCTCGTGGCATACCCCATCGTAAGCTGTGAGGCGCAGCATTGCGGGCATGTAAGCTTGTTCGGAATGCCAGATCCCGCCCGATGCCAAGATGCATTCGACCTGACGCACGAATTCCACCGGGTCTGGCAGGTCGTAGAACATGGCAACGGAGGTAACTACCTGCGCCGGGACGCCGCCAACTGCGCGATAGACATCCGCAGAAAAGAAGTCGGGCACCAGGGTAATGTCATCGGGATAGTATCGGCAGAATCTTTTCCCTGTTGGATCCACGCCAGTTCGTTTCAGCGCAGGCGTCCGGTACGCCTTGAGCAAGGTGGCATCATTGCTGCCGATATCCAGCACCGCCTGGCCAGGCTTGAGGTCGGCGAACCGCTCAAGCTCGTTTACCTTTTGCGCCAGATGTTCGGTCATGCTCCGATTGAGGCCGGAACGATACCCATAATTGTCACCGTACATCTCCTTGAGGTCGTACGAGTGCGCGAGTTGCAGCAGACCGGAATCCGGACACCAGACCAAGCGTAGCGGCCCGGTGGTGATCGGTGCCTTCGGGTCGCGCGGGAAGACGCCGGTCAATGCCTGCTCTCCGAGATCGAGCACAGGAACCAGGTACGAACTTCCGCTCACTCGACAGCGCGTGACTTCCTCGTAGGCCTGCATTTGTCGCCTCCGACGCTACTCAATTCGGGGTTGTTGAGCCGATCCGAACCATCAGCACTATGCGGAGACTTGTTTGGCAGTGTGTTAACGCGTGTATTACGGACGAGTTGGCGACAACGCCCTTACTCCTGCACACAGACGCTGCTCGGGGCCTCCACACCATCAGGTCAACATGGCAAAAGACCTTCCAGTCCTATTCTCATCAATGGGCACATTATTGACTCTGCTCTTAGATTAATATTAGTGTGTAGACTTACGGATAGTCGGCATAAGCCGTGCGACAAGGGGGATATCGCCATGCGGCTGGCAGCCTGGACGAATGCGACCCTATCGGCGACCGCTGTGGTTCTTACCGTCGCCGATATGTTGGCTTGGCCAGAGCTGGCCTGCGCCGCTTATCAGAACCAACGACAGCCGTCGCTGAGTGAGGCCGTAGTTGCCCAAAGCAGTGCCTGATCCGGCCGAGAACTCGTAACTGGTGGGGGATCTACAATGACTCGTTCGCCGTTGGCTATATGGCTGTTCTGCCTTCTTGCTTCTGGTGCTTCGACGACGGCCAGGGCTGCCCCGGTGACTTTCACTGCGGTCGGCACGCCAAGTTACATGCCGACTGATTTTCATTTGTTCACCGGCCCCATCGGAACGGCGGCAACCGGTTACGCCGAGTTTACCCAAACGCAGTCGGATTTATTGCCCCCGCCTAATCACGTACCCAATCCAGTGCTAGGGATTGGACCTGGAGCGCCGCATGCAGGCCCGTACGACAAAGAATTCGCTGCCGGTGTGGCGGCCAACGGATTTGTGGATGCCAGCACGTTTACGACGGCGCAGTATTCCAACGGCAAAGGCGTCTACCTGGTTTTCATGTTGGTCCCGAGCGCAGGCGCGCCGACTGGGTCTTCACCAGATTTTGCCTCTGGTCCAATCATGCCAAATGCGAGCTTTCCCCTGACTGTAAATGGCAGCACCGTCACCAATGGAGCGGTCAACGACGTGCTAAGCCAATTTCAGGTTCCGCCCATCGACCAGGTTCCTGGCTTCGAGCAGTTGGACGGGTTCAGCCACATCCCATTCTTTTTCGTGGATAATTTTGACTTTGCGAGCAACCCGGTTCCCGGCAGCTACGAATATCAGATCTCGCTCATCGATGCGGCTGGAAATGGGTTCGACATAACGGCACCATTCCAGATCGTGGCAGCTCCTGAACCGGCCACCTGGATGTTGACCGGCATTGGCAGCATTGCGGTGATCGGAATTGCGCTCCTCCGCCGGAGAAGAGAGGCGGCCCTGGAACCGCGGTTAAATGCGGATTGATTGTAGGTTCACCTGAGCGCCACGTCCGCTTCAATCAGACGCAGAGTCCTGAGTTTCCTATCGCCATTCGCGCACGGTACTGACCTTTCCGCTTGACGAGCCGCCGGGGTGCAGACTTGGCCATGCGCCCCGGGGGCTGACGCCGCTGGCGTAAAGCACGGCAAGCGTACACCATGCCGATTCTGGCGGTGCGGTGTGATCCGATTAACAACGACGGCAGGCAATCCGGCATATCTTCGGTGCTGCTGCGACCCGCACGGCGGGGGAGGCTGCGTTTCATGTGCCCTTCGAGACGCGCGCAATCGAACTGCACGGTACGCAGGCTGCATCGTCTTGTGGTTTCCTCCGCCGCCCTGGGCCGCCTGTTCGCCATTGCGGTCGCCATAAGCGCCAGTCACGCTACCGCCTACGCCGACGACGACCCGGTCAAACCATTTCAGGCGGCGATCGCGGACGTCCGCGAGCATTTTTGGAAGTCCGGCGCGCTCGGCGCCTCCTTAAATGCGTCGCTTGCCCCAATCGAGGCTGGCCTCCAGGCGCTCGCCAATCGAAGCACTGGTGGCCTGCGCGCGCGGGCGCTGTTGGAGCTCGGCCGCACGCAGCGCATGGACAACGCTTACGCGGCATCGATCCTGACCTTGACCGAGTGCGCCAAGCTGGCGGACGCGGCGGCGCTGCCGGACGTTGCCTTTGACGCCTGGCTCAATATCGCACGCGCCTATGTGATAGGCATTCACGACTATGGCGCCGCGTCAGATGCAATCGACCACGCGGACACGCTCGCAGGCGACCATCCCAGTCAGAAGCAACAGCTCGATCTCGCGGATATGCGCGCGATACTTTTCGAGTCGCGCGGTGAGCCGGAGGCATCGCTGGTCGAAGCTGTCGCGGCAGCGCGCCTGGCGCAAACTCCGGAGGATCGTTACTTCGGTACCCGGGACACCGCGGATGCGCTCTACAAGATCTTCTACCGTTGTCAGCAGATGGGTCTCATCGACAGCGAAAGCCAGAATGACAGCGACATCCGGTGGGGTGCGTGCAAGCGCGTCATGGCCGCGACGCGAGCCATGTTGGAACGAGCCGGTTCGATTGCGGAGCAGTCAGGCTGGTCATATCTGGCACAGCAAGCACGCGAAGAGGTAGCGTCCGTTGGGTTGCTCTACGGGATGTGGCAGCAGAATGACGAACGCTTCCAGTCGAGGCTGGTGAAGCAAGGCATCTTCCACCCGAAGTCCGCGTCAGCGGTCCTTGCCAGCCAGTGGTGGGGGAACGCCACCATCGCCGATATCCCTGAGGCGAAGGCCTTTGCCCCGGCGATCAATGACGCATTGGCTCAGGCACGATTGTTAGGCAGCCGACAGGACGCACAGAGCCTGTCGCTGATGGCGGCCCGACCAGGCACCGACCCGAATGAGTCTGCGAGGCTGCTCGCTCAGGCATCGGAGGTCCTGCAATCCGAGCGGCACAGCTTCTTCGACGCACGGCGTCGCGGAACCGTGATGGAAGCGTCCACGGACATCCCGCGCAGCCTCGCGCTGCAATATCTGTCGCTGCACAAGGAAGCCGAAGCATTCGACGCCTTCGAGTCCATGCGCGCGCGCGGACTGGGAGAACTCAGCCAGGCCCTCGACGGAACCGATACCACGGACGCCACGAGGCAGTGGCTTGCTTCCGTTCTCTTGTTGGATGCGCAGTCCAGCCGGATCGAGACCCAGCTCGTGGAGAAAGTGAGCGCGACCGGCGACGCCTCGCTGGCCTATGGGAGCAGCGAAGCGCTGCAGCGGATTCGGCTGCAGCGGGAACGCCTGATAAAGCAAGGACGCGGCGAGATTGAGCGTCTGGGAAGCATCAAGTACCGGCCGGCGCATCTCGCCGAACTGGAACGCGCCGCGCGCGCCTCCGGCATCCCGGTGATGTTGTACTGGTCCGACAGCACGGCCTTGATCGTATGGTACGTCGGCCCGCACGGCTCCGAGGTTCGCAATGTGTTTCTTCCAGCAGCGGTATTGCAGGACGATGTCCGGCGGATTCACAAGAGCGCGTCCGAAGATCCATCCAGTTTCGGAGTGCCGTTCGACGACACCATCGCCCGTGAGCTGTATCTTTTCCTGATCGCGCCATTCGAGCATCTGCTGGACGCCAAGCAGATCATGATCGTGCCAGAGGGGCCGTTGATGGATCTGCCCTTCGAAACGCTGCTGATGCCGGGATCCGACAAGCCGATGATCGAGCGATGGGCGATATCGTATTCCCCGAATGCGACCTTGGCGCTGCGGGCGCTCCAGCGGCCGCCAGGGTCGCCGGGCAGCATCAATGCGATCATCGACCCGGACATCGACGGCCGGACCCATGAATCCGCGGGACTACATGCCGCGCTGGGTTCCAGGCTGAACAAGATGTCATTCGATTCCCTGACAGCGCCTGGGGCCGCCTCGACTTCAGGCGGCCGGTCGGGTCTACATCTGCTGCTGCATGGAAAATTCGATCCGATCGAACCGCTGATGTCCGAATTGTCGAACGAAGCACGCAGCAGATCCATCACTGCCGCGGAATTCGTCGGGCTGCCGCTCGGTGACGTAAGGCTGGCTGTCCTGAGCGGCTGCGAGACCGGCCAGGTGGGCATCCGTCTGTCGAATGAGATCTATGGCTTCCCATGGGCCTTGCTGGCGGGCGGCGTTGACGCCGCAGTGGTATCACGCTGGCAAGTTCAGGGGACCAGCAATCAGTCGTGGATGCGGCTGTTCTACAGTGCAGTCATGAGCGGAGAATCGCCCGCTCAGGCCGGCGCAGTTGCGATGCGCGGCCTCCGCGCTGAGGGCCAGACGCACCCATTCTATTGGGCGGCAATGCAGGTCACGGGCCGCTGATGACGGAGCTGCTGGGCCGCATCAAGGACCTGGGCGGCATACTCGCAGGAGCCAGTGCAACGCTATACGCCTTTGGCTTTCTGGTAGCGCGTGCACGCGCGCGCGCCCTGGTGGGTGCTCACCCGGAATTCGCGCTGATCGATCAGGCCTATGTTTTTGCCGGCGTCCAGTTTGCTGTGATCACGGTGATAGCGCTTCTTGTCACCGCACCGCTGGTCATTGCATTGCATCGCGCTGCCCGCTGGATCGCATCGCATCTGCCGGACGGCATCAGGCCGGTTTTCAGGCTGGCGTGCATCCTGCTGCTGGTGTGCTGCACGCTTGGCTTGCTGGTCGCGGCATCGGCAGCGGACGGTGTCTTCGCCTGTGGGGCGTCGTCAAAACCGCAGTTCGGCTTTGTCCGTTCCGCTGTCCTCGGACAAAATGATTTTGGCGTGCTCGCGGTCGTGCTCGGAAGCGACGTGACGGCCCTGACGGGGCTATGGCTGTGGGAGACCCGTGCGTCGGCCGGCCCGACGAGGCTGTTGCCGCTTGTGCTGGTCGTGACGATTGCGCTGCAGGGTTTCCTGCTGCCGCTGCAGATCGGGGCGTATTTCTTCGACCCTGGCACGCAAAAGCTGGCGCGCGTGCCAAATGGCATAAGCGATCTGTCCCTTCCGCTATGGATTGTCGATCGTGGCCCCGAGAAGACGGTGCTGCTGTCCGGCGCGGGCGATGCTGGATTTTCACTCGTCACTGTCAAGAATGATGCGCTTGATGGCATTGCCAGAACCGGCGGTGTGATCGGTGACATTCTGCGATACAGGGAGATCAGATGTCCGGCCGATTCGTCGCTGCGCTCGCAGTAACCGTTCTCCACGTCTCCGGTGCCATGGCCCAGGCGACCGCGCCACAAGCGGCAGCGGGCGGTCTCGAGCATATGTTCTGGAGCGGGATCGAGGCCCTGCACCTGACGTTTCGAGCGATTGGCACGTTGAGCGGGGGACCGGACCGCGGCGCTGTCTGGCAGTTCGACGTGCGAAGCCACACGCGTACGAAAGTGGGGGCCGGCACCGCGCTCGCCTGGCCCGTACAGGGCTCCGACTCTCGGGTGGTCTTCGCCTTGCATGACGGCGACGTTGTAGCGATCAGCGTGCCGGATGGAGTTGAAACCAAGGTCGGACCGAAGGCAGCGTGGCGCAAGCTGATCGGTGTCGCACCGGACAACACGATCCTGGGCCTGGTGCAGGACTCAACAGGCGCACGACCCGCGCTGCTGACGCGTGCTGGCGAACTTTCGATTTTGCCACCAGGCACAACCGACGAGGACCGGAACCGTGTTTCGCTCCTGCTGCAAGAGGATCGGCCGTATGGTGCCGATCGGCGGCTGGTGGTGGCGCGCTCCGAGCGGGGAGGACGCGGGTTCGATGTCTACGACATCACTGGCCGCGACCGGCTCAATGCGTCGGACTGTGGCGATGACGCTTGCGGTCAGCCGTCGCTGTCATTGGACCAGAGCCGCGTATTGTACATTCGAGCAGTGCAATAGGCTGCGCTGCACACGCCCTGTCAGCGGCGCTTGGCTTCGACGTCCACCTGTTGCTCATACCCAAACGCCGCAACATATGGCTGTAGCACGCCCGCCAGCGGCGCGAACTCCGCCGCATAGTGCTGCCAACGTGCCACCGAGGAAGCGTAGAGCGGGCGGGCTACCTGGCCACGACTAGGGCTCGCGATGAAGCGGCCTTGCGCGCGCTCGTGGAAGGCGGCGACGCGCGGATCCCAGGCGAGACCCGAAAATTCCAGTACGCGACGGAAGGTCGGTTCGAAGTTGGAGACCGCGTCCTCGTAGCGGAAGTCGAGTACCGGCATCGGCAACAGCGGCCGGATGTACAGCCACCATTCCATCACCTGCGCGTAGAAGCGCACAGTGCGCTCCCAGTCGAGCAACTGAACGGTGGTGAGCGTCGGCATCATCAGTTGCATATGGCTGCTCAGGCAAACGTCACGCGGATCGCGTTGAACAAAGATCAGCCTGGCATCGGGAAAGATCGTGCCGATGAAACCGGCATCGACGACGTTCATGGTGAATTTGTCGATGAAGACAGGGGCGGCGATCGGGCCGTGACGGTCGTGTGCCCTCTGCCAATAAAAGCCACGCAGCGCCACGACACCGGAGCGGTCCAGCCGGCGCAGTTTCTCAGCGGTTGACATACGGCCGGGGACGATACGGTGCAGTTCGCGCAATGTTGCGCTCACAAGATCGACTTCGTCGGACACGAAAGCATCGGGGTGCGCGGCGAGCACTTGCTGCGTCAGAGTGGTGCCCGAGCGCATGAAGCCGACGAGGAAGACCGGTGGCGGTCGCTCCTGCGGCAGATTCTCCGCTGACCAGCGCGTCAACGTCCGCTGGTCGAAGGCAGCACGATTCTCGCGGACAATCGCGGGCATCGCATCGAGGCTGAAGTCCCGCTATTTCCGGAACCTCCCGCGCGAGTGCGGCGGCAGCGCGCAGATGCGGAAAGACCTCGGCGAACGCCCCAAGGCGATCGAACACGCGTGCGAGTTCCTTGTGCGCTCGGAATGCCTCGCTGGGTGCGAGACCTTCGGTGAGCATCGTGTCGAGCCGAGACTGTGCCTGCGCGTGCTGTCCGGCATCGGCTACGAGGCTCGCAGTCAGCACGCCGAGACCGGCATCGCCGGGTGCGAGCCGCAATGCCTCGCCGGCCGATCTCGCAGCCTCGGCGGGACGGTTCAATTGGCCATGCGAGAGTGCGATTGTGCGGTGTCCCTCGGCACTCGCAGGATCAAGTCGAATCGCCGCCTCGGCGAGCGGCAGGCTGCCCGGGAAGTCGCTCCAGTGCTGCAGTTCATTCGCAAGTTCGAGCAGCATCGGGACGTGCTCGGGCCCGTTGGCGATCTGGAGCAGCGCGGCACCCGCGTCGCGCAACAGTGCGCAGCCCTCAAAGCGGCGGCCGATCCCGCAGAGGCACTGTCCCAGCCAGACACGTATGGTGGCGTCGCTCGGATCGTTTGCAAGCGCTCGCTCGAACCAAATCGCGGCCTCGGCGAGATCGTCACGTTGCAACGCGGCGTGGGCGCGGGTGGTAAGATCGCCCATGGTGATGTGTCCCAACGCCGGTCAGCGGCGAGCCAGTATATGGCTCGCCGCCGTTTCCTCCTAGCGACGCTTACGACGTGCCGCAGCGAGCCCGAGCAAGCCGGTGCCAAGCACCGCCATCGTCGCGGGCTCTGGAACACTCGGCGGCGGGGGAGCCGCTCCGAAGCCGTCCAGATAGACGTATCCCCAGTGCCCGGTCGGCGAGCAGTCCGAGCCCAGCACGGTCAACATGAAGTCATGCCCCAACGAGGAGGCATCGATCGTGAGATCCTCGATCTGCCACGCTGCAGTGTAATAGTTGTCATTGAACAACGAGAAGCGCGGGTCCACGCCACCGCCGCCGGCTGCCGCGTTGTACTCGCGCCGGATAACCTCGGTGCCAGTCGTGAGGTCCATGAGCGAGATGACCATCGTGGCCGACTCGGAAGCGTCGTGCGCACCGAGCAACACCGCCTTCCAGGCGAAGAAGATGTTCGCGTCGGTGTAGTTGTCCACGCGCTGGCTAATGACCGACGCGTAGCCGCCGAATGTAGTGTCCTCGACGCGCCACGAATAATTTCCGGAGTAGACCGTCGAACCAATGACCGAGCCGACGTTCGGATCGGTGTAACCGGAACCGATGATGCTTGAGTGCGAGCCAGCAATACCGGAATCGTAGTGCGAGCCGCCCGGCAGGAAGTCGGACGGGCTCAGCGGATTAAGCACACCGCCACGAAAGCCACCACCGACTGTCCAGCCGCTGGAGTTGCCGTTTTCAAAGCCACCATTGATAAAGCTGCCCGCGTGGGCCGCTATTGGAGTCAGGGCAAGTGCCCCAAGGACCGTCGTGGTCCTGAGTAATGTCGAGAGTTGCATGCTACCTCTGCGTGAACTTATGTTTAAGGTTTCTCGTCGCGCAGGCGTCAAACCCGCGAACCGTTACAAAGCAAGTTCGATGCCATTCCGTATTTTTCAAAGAAATCATCGACTTGGCGGCGCGGAAATTTGGTTGCGCGCGAGATATGTAAAGTTCGCAGACACATTCTGAAACTGTCGGACGCATTGCGCCGGCCCGTCCGGCCAGAGAACAACCTTTACGAGTGTCAGCGCGAAAGAGTTCCCGCCCGACTCGCCGGGGCGATGGAACACGCCTATCGTAGGCTTAGGGTGACCGGCGTCCTTGGGGCGACGCTCGCGATCCCGGCTGATTTTTGATGAGTCGAGACCACCGCTCGACACAGTCTTTGTCTGAGGAGTTCAAAATGCCGACCACTCGCGATTACGCCATTCGGGAATGCGCGCAGAGCCTGATCAGGCTGTTTGAGGCCCCCTCTCGCGACGAGGCGGTTCTGCGGGACGGAATTCTTGCCGCGACGCGCCAGCTCATCGAGCGTGCCGATCTCACCGATCTGGGCGTCAAGCGTCAGGGGAATTTCGTCAATAACTCGAAATTCATCTATTACGACGGACAGCTCGAGATCACCTTGAACCAGATGCCAAAGGGCGTCCGGTTTCCGCCGCACGATCACGGTACATGCGAATCGCTTATCATGTACAGCGGCCGCCTGGCACATACCGTCTATAAGCGCGTCGACGACGAGACGCGTCCGGAGCATGCGGAACTGGCAGTCATCGAGGATAGCGTGCTCGAGCGCGGGGACATCACCGTCATGGTGCCGCCGATCGAGATCCACAGCTTTATGGGTCTTACCGACGATTGCTTCCTGCTCACCGTGGTTGATGGCCGCCTGAAGGCTGATCGCCACTTTTATGACCCCGAAACGCACAGCTATTCGGTCGGCACTCCCAAGAAATGGCGTGACCGCACGCAGCAGCCCGCGACGGCATAAGACGCAGACGCACTGGCGCGCGCGACGATAAGGAAGCTTACGCGCGCGTACTCTGAGGTCGGTTCGGGGCGGGGGAAGCCAAACAGTGCTTTACGATTTCGTGATTGTCGGCGGCGGCTCCGCCGGCTGTGTGCTGGCCAACCGGTTGTCAGCGGACTCCCGCTTCACGGTCGCGCTGCTGGAAGCAGGGGTCGACACTCCGCCAGAACACATATCGGACGAAATCTATTCGCTCCCGTTCCTGCCGCACTATTTCCAGGACGATTACTACTGGACCGATCTGCAGGCCTACATGGACCCGATCGGTAATCGGGCGCCGTCGGAGATTCCAGCGCTCATGAAGCCCCGGCGCTATGAGCAGGCGCGGGTCATGGGCGGTGGGTCGACCGTCAACGGACAGATCGCGATCCGGGGACTGCCATCCGATTACGATGAATGGGAAGCCCTGGGAGCCACCGGTTGGTCCTATCAGGACTGCCTGCCGTTCTTCCGAAAGCTCGAGCGCGACCTCGATTTCGACGGGCCGCTGCACGGAAAGCAGGGTCCGATACCGATCCACCGCACCTTCCCCAATGACTGGGGTGGACTGTCACTCGCTTTCCGGGAGACCTTCGGGAACAAGGGTATTCCCTACTTCGACGATTGCCACGCCGAGTTCGGTGACGGCTGCTTCCCGTTCCCGAAAAACAATGTCTATGGTCACCGCGTCTCGGCAGCACTGGGTTATCTCGATGCGGCAACCCGGCAGCGCAAGAATCTCCATATCATCCCGCGGAGCCTCGCGGCGCGAATTGAATTTGACGGAAAGCGTGCTGTCGCCGTTCAGCTATCGCGCGGTGGACGCACGGAGCGGATTGAAGGGCGCGAGATCATCGTGTCATCGGGCGCACTGCACTCGCCGGCTCTGCTGATGCGCTCCGGCATTGGTCCCGGGGAACATCTGCAGGAATGCGGCGTTCCTGTTCTCGCCGATCGTCCGGGCGTCGGGTCGAATCTGCAGGAGCATCCGCTGGTTGGCATCGGGCTCCACATCAAGCCCGAGGGACGATTGCCCGCAAGCCTGCGCAATAACTTCCTGCTGTGCATGCGCTTCAGTTCCGGGTATCCGGACTGCCCGGCGCAGGACATGAAGCTTTCAGTTTCAAATCGCTTCGCCTGGACGAAAGTAGGATTCCAGCTCGGCACGATCCAGTTCGGACCCAACAAGGCATTTTCGCGCGGGCTGGTTCGATTGCAGAGCACTGATCCGCATCAGGAGCCGCTTGTTGCGTTCAATCTGCTTTCCGATCCACGGGATCTTGAGCGCACCGTCAACGCAGTGCGCTTCGTCTACGATGTGCTGCACACCTCGCCTGCCAAGGACATGATCCATTTCGCCTTCCCTGGCATCTACGCAGAGATGCAGCGCAATCTGACGACGCAATCCCGGCGCAACAAGATCCTGGGCGACGTCGCCGCGTGGTTTCTCGACCTCGGCGGCTTTGCGCGGGACTTCGTCATGCGCAATTTCATCGTTGCGGCGAAATATGGCCTGGATGACGTGATGCGCGACGAGAAGCTGATGACGGAATGGATCAGGCTCGGGGTTCAGGGGGATTGGCATGCTTGCGGAACCTGCAAAATGGGCTCGCCGTCCGATCGAATGGCAGTCGCGGGGCCGGACGCGCGCGTCATCGGCGTCGATGGTCTGCGGATCGCAGATGCGTCGATCATGCCGACGGTGCCGTGCGCCAACACCAATATCTCCACCATCATGATCGGCGAGAAAGTGGCGGACACGATCCTGCGTGAGCAAAACCGATGAGTGATGCGGCGAAGCGGAATATTACTGTCGTCGGCGCCGGAATTGTCGGCACGGTGTGCGCCAATTATCTGCTGCGCGACGGTCATAAGGTGACGTTGATCGACCGCGCCGGACCTGGCGAGGCGACCTCCTTCGGCAATACCGGCGGCATCAGCCCGGCTTCGGTGGTTCCGGTCGCCTATCCCGGAATGTGGAAGGACATTCCGAAATGGCTGCTCGATCCGAACGGCCCGCTTTATCTGCGTTGGTCCTATGCACCGCACGTGCTGCCATGGCTGATCAAGTTTCTTCGCGCGGGCCGGCGCGATCGGGTGGAGCGGATCTCGAAGGCACTCGCTGCACTCAACATGCCGACGTTCGAGGCCTATCGCCCACTGTTGAAGGACGCCGGGCTCGAGCACCTGTTCCATCAGACCGGGCAGTTGTTTGTGTATAAGAGCCGGGACGGGCTTGAGCACGACGAGTTCGGGATCAATCTGAAGCGTGCCACTGGCCTGCGTGTCGATATCCTGAATGCGGATGAGATCCGTCAGCTCGAGCCGTCGCTGGCGCCGATCTTCGCGGCCGCGCACTTCATTCCTGATCACGGACATTGCAAGAACCCGTTCGGGCTGGTGCAGGGCTTGGCGGAAAACTTTGTGCGCCGTGGCGGCACATTGCTACGCGAGGACGTGCGGGGATTTGAGATGGGCCCGGCGGGTTTGAGCGCGATCGTGACCAGTAGCGGCCGGCACGTGCCGGAAGTCACCATCATTGCCGCTGGTATCTGGTCGCGAGCGTTGACCAAGCAGCTTGGACACGACGTGCCGCTGGAAACCCACCGGGGCTACCACGTGACGATACCCAATCCCGGACCCATGCCGCGCATCATGGTTTTGCCGATGGATTACAAGATGGCAGTTACGCCGATGGAGATGGGCCTCCGGCTTGCTGGGACGGTGGAATTGGCCGAGGTCGACGCTCCACCGAATTATGCGCGCGCGCAGAATCTCCTGCGTATCGGCCGGGAGATTTTCCCGTCGCTCAATACCGAGGGTTACACGCAATGGATGGGCAATCGTCCATGCTTCCCGGATAGTCTTCCCGTGCTCGGAGCCGTGCCAGGTGTTTCCGGAGTTTATGTCGCCTTCGGACATGGTCACCAAGGATTGCTCGGGGCATCGCAGACTGGGAAGGTGATGGCGGAACTCATCGGAGGACGACCCCTCTCGATGGATCTGGCACCGTTCGGCATCGACCGGTTCGCTCGTGCCTGATGACATCTATCCCGGGGAGAAACAGCCATGACCAATCGCCCGACCCGTCGCGGTCTGGCCGTCAGCGCCGCCGCCCTGCCCGCCACCTTCATGATCGGCTCCGCGCACGCGCAATCGGCAGAAAGCACGCACGACCGAGTGACGCGGACCAAGAAGCTGCGCATGGGCGTGGTTTCCGGCAGCCCGCCATACTTCAGCAAGGACATCACCACGGGCGAGTGGACCGGTGCGGCAGTGGCAATGGCCAAGAGCATCGCCGATGTCTGGGGCGCCGAACTGGTGTTCGTCGAGACGACGTTCGGCAATTCAGTACTCGATGTGCAGTCCAACAAGATCGACATCGCCTTCGCGCTGAACCCGACACCGCAGCGGGCATTGGCGATCGGTTTCACGCGGCCGTATATCGTGGCGCCGTTCGGTTGCCTGGCGAAGCCGGGTTTCGATCCCAAGACCTGGGACGATCTGAACAAGCCGGATATCCGGGTGGCGTTTGACCTGGGTTCCCTGCACGACGTTTGCGCGCATCGCTTCACACCGAAGGCGCAACTCAACGGTTTCAAGACGATCGATGAATGCGTGCTCGCATTGCAGTCTGGGCGCGTCGATGCCGAAATCCTCGCCGCAACGATAGGGCTGAGCACGGTCGGCAAGAACCCAACGCTGGGGCCATACCATCTGCTGAATACCCCCGTTGTCTCGTTGCCAAGCTGCTATGGAATCCAGCGGGAGCCCGATACAAGATTTCGCAGAGGTGGTGAATGCGTGGATCGACTTCAATCGCGGGATCGGAAACATCCGTGAGATGATGATCGCCGGGCTGGCATTGAATGGCGTCAAGCGCGAACAGGTGCCAGCGGATCTCAGCTTCTGAATTTGCGATCTCTGGATTTCCGACCGATGCAACGCCGCCTATTCCTGAGGAGCCGTCGATGAGCACAACTGACGAGGTACGCGCGCATAATCGGGGTGTTCCGCTGGGGCCTCAGTCGAAAGCGGCCTTCGAAAAGTCCAAAGTCGTCACGCCGGGTGGCAGCATGCGGGCGGCGGTCTTCTTTGCACCGCACCCACCCTACGCGCTCAGCGGCGATGGTGCCTGGGTGACCGATGTCGATGGCCGCCGTGTGTTCGACTGCGCGAACAATTTCTTCTCGCTGATTCACGGCCATGCCTTCAGGCCAATCGTGGATGCGTTGCACAAGGCGATAGACAACGGCACCGCATTCGGCCTGCCGACGACGGCCGAAACCGAACTGGCTGAGGAGTTGCGGCGGCGGGCTCCGCGGCTGGAGCAGGTACGCTTCGTGAATTCGGGCACCGAGGCCGTGATGTTCGCCATCAAAGCCGCGCGTGGAATCACCGGCCGCCCTGCCATTGCCAAGTTCGAGGGCGCCTATCACGGCACTTACGATCATGTTGAGGTCAGTCTTGATTCCACACCGGCGAATTGGGGCGACGCGCATCCACGCGGTGTCGCCTATGCTGCGGGAACGCCACCCGCCGTGGTCGAGGACACGGTGGTTCTGCGCTTCAACGATGTTGAAGGTTGCCGTGAATTACTTGAGGCAAATGCACAGCGCCTTGCCTGCGTGGTGTTCGACCCGCTTGCTTCGCGTGTCGGCATGGTGCCGGCGACCGATGAATTCCGCGACATGCTGCAGAGCACATGCCGCCGGTTGGGCATTCTGCTTGTGCTCGATGAAGTCATAGCATTCCGCTTAGGCTACGGCGGCGCGCATGGAGTCTTTGGACTGGAACCTGACCTGGTGGCGCTGGCCAAGATCATCGGCGGGGGATTGCCTGTTGGAGCGATCGCGGGCCCGGCGCGCAACATGTCGGTGTTCAATCACACCGATGGCAAGCCACTGGTTTCCAACGGCGGGACCTTCAGCGCCAACCCGCTCACGATTGCGGCCGGGACTGTTGCACTGCGCGCGTTCGATGCCGACGCGGTTGACCGGCTCAACGCGCTCGGCTCGGACTTACGCATTCGCGTGAATGAGGCGCTGAAACGGAATCGGCTGCCGGCGCAGATGACCGGGTTCGGCTCGCTGTTTCGGCTGCATCCGATCACGACGCCAATCGTTGACTATAGAAGCTGCTTTCAGTTGCCGGCGCAGAAGGCGGCAATCAGTCAGATACACTTCGAGCTGCTCGAGCGCGGCTTCCTGCTCACGCCGAACTGCTCGGGCGCATTGTCCACCCCGATGTCGCGGACCGACATCGAGGATCTGTCTGACGCGATCGTTTCTGCCACAAAAACAATCCACGAAAAGTCTGCGTGGAGCCAGCAAGGGCCGGGTTGCGCGGGAAGCTGACGGCGCACAGTGCTGCAAACAGACGATCGCCGGCACCCCTCCCCCCGGCCGCGCAGACAGGGCACACTGCGCGCCATGCACGCCTATCTCGATCCGCGTACCGGCCAGACCTTTCCGCTCGACCAGCCGCGCTGGTGCGGGCCGGGCCACGCGCCGCTGCTGCTGACGTTGCTGCCGGGCCTTACACGTGGCCAGATTGATCCGGCAACGCGCAGCATATGGCGTTATCGCGCCGCGCTGCCGTTCGTGCCGGCTGACCCGATCACCATGGGCGAGGGCTGCACGCCGCTGATCCGCCGCGATCTGCATGGCGCGCCCGCGCTGCTGAAGTGCGAATGGTTCATGCCGACGGGCAGCTTCAAGGATCGCGGTGCCAGCGTCATGCTGTCGCTACTGCGCGAGCAGGGCGTGCGCGATGTGCTGGAGGACAGTTCGGGCAATGGCGGCGCGGCGATTTCCGCCTATGCGGCGGCGGGCGGGCTGCACGCGACGATCATGGCGCCGGAGTCCACCAGCCCGGCCAAGACGGTGCAGATGCGCGCGCACGGTGCATCGGTCGAACTGGTTCCGGGCTCGCGGCAGGACACTGCCGATGCCGCGGTGCGCCGCTCGGAAACCACATTCTATGCCAGCCACAACTGGCATCCGTTCTTCCTGCAAGGCACCAAGACTCTGGCCTATGAGTTGTGGGAGGACCTTGGTTTCCGCGCACCAGACAACATCATCACGCCGTGCGGCGCCGGATCGAATGTGCTGGGCTGTGAAATAGGCTTTTCCGAATTGCTGCGCGGCGGCGAGATCGAGGCGATGCCGCGCATCTTCGCCGCACAGCCGGCGAATTGCGGGCCGATCGCGGCAGCGTTCCTTGGCGCTGAAGCTGCCGCGATCAAGCCGACAATCGCGGAAGGCACGGCGATCGCGCAGCCGATACGGATGACCGAGGTGTTGGGCACTTTGCGCGAAACGCGGGGCGGCGCAGTGATGCTGAGCGAGGACGAGATTGCCGCCGCGACGCTCGACCTGGCGCGTATCGGCATCTATGTCGAGCCGACCTCGGCGCAGGCCGCGGCGGCGTTCCGCAAACTACTCGGCGCCGGCACAATCAGGCCGGAACAGACCACGGTGATCGTATTGACCGGCAGCGGGCTGAAGGCAACGCCGCGCATCGCCGAACTACTCGGTGTGACCTTGTGAGAGCGCTGCAATGAAGCTCGCCGATCTGCCGACCCCGTGCCTGGTGCTGGATCGCAGTATCCTGCAGCGCAACATCGACACGATGGCACGAGCGCTGCCGCGGCATGGTGTGCCATTGCGGCCGCATATGAAGACCGCGAAGTCGATCGATGTGGCGCGGTTGGCGACGGCGGGACAGCCGGGCGGCATCACCGTTTCCACCCTGGCGGAAGCGGAATACTTCGCCGGCCACGGTATCGCCGACATCCTTTATGCCGTCGGCATCACGCCGCAGAAGCTTGACCAGGTCGCCAAGCTGAACACTGCCGGCGCAGCGATTATCGTTCTGACAGACGACTTCGATACCGCGAGCGCGATCGCCGCGCATCGTCAGCCGCCACGTGTACTTATCGAGATCGACAGCGGCGAAGGCCGCGGCGGTATCGCGCCAGACGATAATCTGCTTCTGGCGATTGGCGAACGCTTAGGCGGTCATCTGGCCGGCGTGATGACGCATGCCGGGCATTCCTATGCCGGGCGCAGCATCGAAGACATGGCGCGCATCGCGGAGACCGAACGCGCCGGCGTGGTGCGCGCGGCCGAGCGTCTGCGCGCGGCGGGCCATGCCGTGCCTATCGTATCAATGGGCAGTTCGCCGACAGCGCTGCACGCGGGATCGCTGCAAGGCGTGAGCGAAGTGCGAGCCGGCGTCTATATGTTCGGCGACCTGTTCCAGGCGGAAATCGGCACGCACGATCTGGATGCGATCGCGCTGACCGTTCTCGCCAGCGTCATAGGCCGACGCCCGGGACGGCTGCTGGTGGATGCGGGTGGCCTCGCGCTGTCGAAGGACCGCAGCACGGAAGCGGTGCCGAAGGACTACGGCTTTGGCCTGGTGCTGGATATTGCCGGACGCCGCGCTTATGGCGACGCGGTGGTGCGGCGCGCGTACCAGGAACATGGCGTGGTCGAGCCGGACGCGTCGATCCGGCTGGACCTGCCGGTTGGGGCAAAGGTGCGCGTTGCGCCGAACCACACATGCATGACCGCGGCAGCGCATGACCGGTATTACGTGGTGGAGGGCGGCGACGATGTCGTCGGTACCTGGACGCGGGTGAACGGCTGGTAGCAGAGGCGCGGGCACACTTCCTGTTACGGCAACAGGCGATTAGATAGTGCTTTGGCGCCACGAAAGGATCGTGTCTTCCGGAACACCGAGCACAACGAGTGGGGCTCCTATCCCGGATCATCGACACCGGTTTCGCCGCTGCTGGCGCTGGTCGGGTTCGTAGGTCTGTGCCTGCTGGTCGGTGCGGTTTCCGGTACGATCATCGTGGACAATGCCTGGGGCTGGTTCCTGTCGTTGAACAGGCCGCCGGGAACCCCGCCGAACTGGGCGTTCGGGCCGATCTGGAGTGTACCTGTACGGCATGATCGGCGTCGCCGGGTGGATGGCGTGGCGACGCTCGGTCTCGGTCCGGCCGATGCGCCTGTGGGGTTGGCAACTGGCCGCGAACGCGTTCTGGACGCCGGCCTTCTTCGGGCTGCACAGTCCGCCATTGGCGTTGGCCGTGAGCCTCGTGCTGCTGGTGCTTATCGTGCTGACGGCACGCGCGTTCGCGCGGGTGCGGCCGCCGGCGGCCTGGCTGATGGCGCCGTATCTGGCTTGGACGGGTTACGCAACGTATCTGACCGTGGGCTTCTGGTGGCTCAACCCGTCCTAGGCTAAACTTGCCCGCATGAGAGCGTCGATTCTGTCAGCGGCCTGCGCGGCCGCGCTGCTTACCGCTGCGCCCTATGCCGAGGCACAGAGCGTTGGTGGGCCGGTGACCGCACCCTTGAACAGTTCCGGTGTCCCGACGGGGCCTCTGATCCGCCCACCACCCGGTGGAGGAGCGGGGTCGAAGGCTGTTCCGCCGCCGGCATTGCCAGGAGCGGCATCGAGGCAGGACTCGGCCGCGCCGGCGACTTGATCGCCGACTGACATGGACCCCACCGAGGCGTTGTTCGATGCGATCAACCGCGGCGACATTGGGACGGCGCGTGACGCGATCAGCCGTGGCGCCGATTTGCAGGGACGCAACATTCTGGGCATGTCACCGCTGGAACTGTCGGTGGACCTGGGGCGCAACGACATCTCGTTCCTGTTGCTGTCGATGCGCGGGGGCGACAGTGGCGACCGGCCATCGCAGCACGCGGCACCGGCCAAGGCTTCCGCTGCAAGGGTCGCGAAGCCGACAGCGGCGCGACCCGTTGCCGGCAAGACCGCGGTGGTGAAGCCGGCACCGTCGCAGAATCCGCGATTGTTCGCCGGCGATGGCGGCGCGCCCAATCCGAATGCCGGGTTTCTGGGATTTGATGCATCGCGCCGTTGAGGCGATGTCCTGAATTTCATCGTGCTGACGCGACTGCGATTGGCGCGGGGCCGCGCCGGCACGCACATACACGGACGCGTGTAAGACCAAGGAGGAAATTGCTCATGCGTGTCCAGGAAGTGCAGCAAGTGGCACAGGAAACCGCGCTGTCGATGATCAAGATGCATGGGCTGCGCGCGCAGGCCGTTGCGCTGGAGCGCGCCGCCGAATTGCGCCAGCAGGGTGATGTATCCGGATACGATCGCTGGCAGCAGGTGCATGCGGCGATCTGCGAGCTGCGGCGGACTGCGCCGACCTCGCCGCTGCAACATTAGTCGGCTGCTAATTGGGGAGACCTGGCTGGCCGGGCCAAGCCCGGCCATGCAGTTGGCGCGCGTGTGGACGGCCGGGACCTGAACGACCTACAAGGGGCCGCGCAAAGGGAGGGAACACATGAGCATCGCGGACCCGAACAAGACCATCGTCACCGGCGAAAACCCTTTTATCCGGCTCAGCCATACCGACAGCGGAGCGGTCACCACCAACGCCAGCTACTGGCGGATCATCTTCTCGCCTGCCGGTCCAGGCCACGTGCTGTACATGAAGAGCGAACTCACGCAGGACCGCTGGCGTATATACTCGGACAACATCGCCATGACGCGCTGGCTGCAATCCACCATACAAGGGATGCTGAATACCGAACTCGCGGACACGTCACTGCCTGTGACCGACGCGGAATTCAGCAAATCCGGCGACCCGCGCTATTTCTGGACCGAGCATGTCTATGCGCACGAGGAGGACATCGCTCTCACCTGGTATGACATCGGCGAGCCGCTGCTGATCCACACCACGCCGCAGACCGACCCGGCACGGCCCTATGGCGTGTGCACCGTGCTGATCCCGGCACTAGGCGCGCGGCTTACGCACAATGGCCAGCAGGCCGTCGGCAAGCCCTGGCCGCGTCAGCGCGAAGGCCGCCCGTTCAGCACCTGCGCCCTGGCATTCTCGGAAAGCTGGACGTCCGACAAATAATCCGATCATCCGGCCGCGTCGGTTGACGCGGCCCGCCATCGGCGTAATCACTCCGCCTACCGAAATCGGGGGGCGACAATATGCGCAATATCACTCGTCTGGCATTCGCCGCGGCCATTGGCTTGTCCGCGACATGGTCGGCGCGCGCCGACTCGCTTGTCGTCTGCACCGAGGCGAGCCCCGACGCGCTCAACGCCCAGCTCAGCACCGCAAACACCAGCTTCGACGTCTCTGAGCAGGTCGCCGATCGGCTGGTGGAAATGAAGATCGGCGGGTCCGATCTGGTGCCAGGGCTCGCCCAATCCTGGGATATCTCGCCCGATGGATTGACCTACACGTTCCATCTGCGCCGGGGCGTGAAGTGGCAATCAAATGCCAGCTTCAAGCCGACGCGCGACTTCAATGCCGACGACGTGGTGTTCAGCTTTCAACGGATGTCGGACAAGTCGAACCCGTTTTATCAAAGTGCAAGCGGGAATTTCCCGGAATTCACCGACCTTGTGGCGCCGAGCCTCGCCTCGGTGGATAAGATCGATGATTACACTGCCGTGATGAAGTTGAAGACGCCGCTGGCGCCATTGTTGCCGTCCCTGTCGATGCAGCCATTCTCCATCGTGTCGGCGGAATATGCCGCAGCGCTGCAGAAGTCCGGCAAGCCCGGCGCGCTGGACCAGGAGCCGATCGGCACGGGTCCGTTCAGCTTCGAGCAATATCAGAAGGACGCGGTGATCCGCTTCCGGGCGTTCAAGCAGTTCTGGGGTGAGAACGGCGTGCAGCCGGACCGCGTTGCCAAGGTGGACAATCTGGTGTTCGCCATCACACCCGATGCATCTGTGCGCTATGCCAAGCTGCGCACCAACGAGTGCCAGATCGCGCGTTATCCCAATCCGTCCGATCTGCCGGCGATGCGCGCCAATGCAGACCTCAAGGTGCAGGAAGCGGCGATCGCGGGGACCAACTACATCCGCTTCCGCGTCGATCGGAAGCCGGTGGACGATCGCCGGGTAAGGCTGGCGCTGGCCGAGGCGATCGATATGGACAACCTGGTGAAGGCGGTGTTCCAGGGAGGCGGCACGGTCGCCGCATCACTGGTGCCACCATCGCTGTGGGGCTTCAATGGCGACCTGAAGCCATACAAGTACGATCCGGCCGAGGCGAAGAAGCTGCTGGCCGAGGCGGGTTATCCGAACGGATTCACTATCGACATCTGGGCGATTCCGGTGGTCCGCGCATATATGCCGAACGGCCGTCGCACCGCAGAAATGATCCAGGCGGACTGGGCGAAAGTCGGCGTCACCGCGAATATCGTGACCTATGAATGGGGCGAGTATCTCAAGCGCGCTCGCGCGGCCGAAGGCAGTGCCACCATGCTGGGCGGCACCTGGGATTATCCGGATCCCAGCGAGATCCTGCTCGGATTCACTTGCGACAATCCCGGCAATGCCACCAAATGGTGCAGCCAGACGTATACGGACGCGGTGAATAAGGCGAACGTGATCAGCGACCAGGCGGAGCGCGCCAAGCTGTATCAGATCGCCGACAAGGCGGTGTACGACGACGTGCCGCTGATCCGCATCGCCAATGTCAATGCCTATGTGCCGGTACGGAAGAACGTGGAAGGTTTCAAGCTGCACTTCCTTGGCGGCCAGCCGTTCGGCGGCGTGTCACTCGGCAAGTAAAAAGTCGGCTACCCCGCAAGCACTGAACCGGCGCGCACGTGATCCAGTTTGTTGCGCGCCGGTTCGGCCTGCTGCTGATCACCTTCTTCGGCATCACCGTGTTCACCTTCGCCCTGATCCACCTGATCCCTGGCGATCCGGTGTTGCTGATGTTTGGCGAGCGGAACGTCGATCCGGCGCAGATGGACGCACTGCGCGCACGGCTTGGGCTCGATCAGCCGCTCGTCGTGCAATACGGATTGTATATCTGGCGTGCGCTGCACGGCGATCTTGGCACCTCGCTCGCCACGCATGACAGCGTTATGGACGAGTTCCTGACGCACTTCCCCGCCACGGTAGAACTTGCGGTCAGCGCGATGCTGCTCGCCGTATTGGTCGGCGTGCCGGCGGGCATCGTTGCCGCGTTGCGCCGCGGCAGCACGGTCGATTACAGCGTGATGGGGCTCGCGCTGACCGGCTATTCGATGCCGATATTCTGGTGGGCGATCCTGCTGATCCTGCTGTTCTCGGTGACGCTCGGAGTGACGCCGGTCAGCGGGCGCGTCGATATCACCTATGATATCAGGCCGATCACCGGCTTCATGCTGATCGACAGCCTGTTCTCCGACGACAGTGGCGCATTTCGCTCGGCGCTATCGCATCTGATCCTGCCGGCAATCGCGCTCGGCACCATTCCTCTCGCGGTGATCGCGCGCATGACGCGCTCCGCCATGCTGGAAGTGCTGAACGAGGACTACGTTCGCACGGCGCGCGCCAAGGGGCTTTCGCCGCTGCGCGTTGTGGGGCTGCATGCGCTGCGCAATGCGCTGATCCCGGTGATCACCGTTATCGGCCTGTCGGTCGGCAGCCTGTTCGGCGGGGCTGTGCTGACCGAGACGATCTTCGCCTGGCCGGGTGTCGGAAGCTGGCTGATCCATGGCATTGCACGGCGCGATTACCCGGTGCTGCAAGGCGGCATCCTGATGGTCGCAACCATCGTGATCCTGGTGAACCTGACGGTCGATGTGCTGGCCGGCGTCATCAATCCACGCATGCGCCACCGGCGATGAGCGCCACGCAACTCACGCCCGGCGCTGATACGCCATTTGCCGATTTCAGGCGGCACTTCATGGCCAGCCGCGGCGGTGTCATCGGGCTTTGCCTGGTGACGCTGCTGATCGTCGCCGCGGTCTTCGCGCCCCTGCTGGCGCCGTTCGAGCCGAACGTGCAGATGCGCGAGGCGATTCTGCATCCGCCCGGCGGTGGCTTCCTGCTCGGCACCGATGATGTCGGACGCGATGTGCTATCGCGGCTGCTGTACGGCGCGCGGCTGTCGCTATCCATCGGTGTCGTCGTGGTTTCGTTGTCATTCGTCGCCGGCACGCTGCTGGGTCTTATAGCTGGCTTCGCCGGCGGCATCATCGACGCGCTGTTGATGCGGCTGATGGACATCATGCTGGCGCTGCCGACCTTGCTGTTGGCGATCGCTGTGGTGGCGATCCTCGGCCCTGGATTGTCCAACGCCATGCTCGCGGTGTCGATCGTGCAATTGCCGGGCTTCGTGCGGCTGACCCGTGCCGCGGTGCAAGTGGAACTCAGCAAGGACTACGTCGCGGCCTCACGCATGGCGGGCGCCAAGCGGGCGCGGTTGATGTTCATCACCGTGCTGCCCAACTGCCTGGCACCGCTGATTGTGCAGGCGAGCCTGAGCTTCTCGAGCGCCATATTGGATACCGCGGCGCTCGGCTTCCTCGGCCTTGGCGCGCAGCCGCCGACACCTGAATGGGGCACCATGCTGGCCGACGCGCTGCAGTTCGTGCAGAGCGCATGGTGGGTGGTGACGTTTCCCGGCCTGGCGATCCTGCTGACTGTGCTCGGCTTCAACCTTGTGGGCGACGGATTGCGCGACGCGCTCGATCCGCGATTGAAGCTCGGATGAGTCTGCTGGAAATCCGCAACCTGTCCGTCAGCTTTCCAACCGCGCACGGAGTGCTGCACGCGGTGGAAGGCCTTGATCTCGATGTCAGTGAAGGCGAGGTCATGGGCATTGTCGGCGAGTTCGGTTCCGGCAAGTCGGTAGCGATGCTGGCGGTGATGGGACTGATCCGTCCGCCCGGGCAGTTCAGCGCTGACGTGCTCCGGTTCGGCGAGACCGATCTCCTGCACCTGTCGGCCCGCGCGCGCCGCGGCGTTGTCGGCAAGGACATGGCGATGATCTTCCAGGAGCCGATGACCAGCCTTAATCCATGCTTCACCATCGGCTGGCAGATCGGCGAGGCATTGCAGGTGCATCTCGGTCTGTCGCGTGCCGCGGCCCGCGCACGCACCATCGACCTGCTGCGCCAGGTGGGTATCCCCGCACCGGAACAGCGCCTGTCGGCGTTTCCGCATCTGTTGTCGGGCGGCATGAACCAGCGGGCGATGATCGCGATGGCGATCGCCTGCAATCCGCGTTTGCTGATTGCCGACGAGCCCACCACTGCGCTGGATGTCACCATCCAGAAGCAGATTCTCGATCTGCTGAAGGATCTTCAGCGACAGCGTGGCATGGGACTGGTGCTGATCACGCACGACATGGGTGTGATTGCGCAGACCGCGCACCGCGTGCAGGTGATGTATGCGGGCCAGGCCATGGAGACGCGTTCTGCCGCTTCGCTGCTGAATGCCCCATCGCATCCGTACACGTCGGCGCTGCTTGCTGCTTTGCCGGAGCATGCCAACACGCAACGCCGCCTTGCGACCATTCCGGGCGTCGTTCCCGGTGTCGCCGATCGGCCTGGAGGCTGTCTGTTCGCACCGCGTTGCCGCTATGTGTTCGAGCGCTGCGCTGAACGCCCGGCGCTGCTGCCGCACGGCGATGGCGCGGTGCGTTGCTTTGCGCCGTTATGACACTGCTTGCCGTCGAAAATCTGACGCGGGTTTATCCGGTGCGTGTTGGACTGCGGCGCACGGTTCCGCTGTATGCGGTCAGCGACGTGTCCTTCACGGTATCGCCGGGCCGCACGCTCGCGGTGGTAGGCGAGAGTGGCTGCGGCAAATCGACGCTGGCGCGCATGGTGACATTCCTTGAGCGCCCGACCAATGGCGTGATCTTGATCGATGGCAAGGCGGCCGATCCCGACGACATAACGATGCGTCGCGCTGTGCAGATGGTGTTTCAGGACCCGTATGGTTCGCTCAATCCACGTCGCACTGTCGCGCAGATCCTGGAGGAACCGCTGACTATAGCGGGCATGCCGGCGGCGGAACGACGCGAAGCGGCGTTGGCGATGATGGTGCGTGTCGGCCTGCGCCCGGACCAGACGGCGCGTTATCCGCACATGTTCTCTGGAGGCCAGCGTCAGCGCATCGCCATCGCCCGCGCATTGATGCTGCATCCGCGCATCGTGGTCGCCGACGAACCAGTGTCGGCGCTGGACGTGTCAGTGCGCGCGCAAGTGTTGAACCTGCTGCTCGACCTGCAGGAGCAGCTTGGCCAAGCCTATATCTTCATCAGCCACGACCTGTCCGTGGTGCGGCACATCGCCGACGAAGTGGTGGTGATGTATCTTGGCCGCATCGTGGAACAGACCTCGCGCGATACGCTGTTCGCGCGGCCGCGGCATCCCTATACGCGCGCCTTGCTCGCGGCCACGCCGACCCTGCACGCTGCGCCGATCAGCGAGCCGGTACGGGGCGAACCGCCCTCGCCGCTCACGCCACCGCCCGGCTGTGCCTATCACACGCGTTGTCCGCACGCGACGCCGTTGTGCCAGCAACAACGTCCCGAACTGCGGGACCTGGATGACACGCGTGTCGCCTGCCATCATGCGGAAAGTTTCTGAACCCACTCGCGAGGCCGCGCGGTTTCTGCCACTCTGCGCAGCGCTCAGTCTGGGAGTGTCCCATGCCCGATCTGACAAGAATCCGTTCCCTGATCGAACAACGCAAGCCAAAGCATGCGCTGCCGCAAGCGCTGTACAACGATGCCGAGGTGTTCGCCTTCGACCTTGCGGCGATCCACGGCCGCAATTGGATCTTCGCCGGGTTCGAGGCGGAAGTTGCAGAACCGGGCGAGCATCTTGCGCTCACCATCGGCCAGTCGCCGATTGTGCTGGTGCGTGGCCAGGACGGGGTGCTGCGCGGGTTCCACAATAGCTGCCGGCACCGTGGTTCGCAGATCTGCGAGAATGGACATGGCTCGTCGTCCTGGCTGATCTGTCCGTATCACCAGTGGACCTATGGGCTGGATGGGCGGCTTGCCAATGCACCACGCATGGGTGCCGGCTTCGATGCCGCGACGCACGGGCTGAAGCCGATACATGTGCAGACGGTGGCTGGCACGGTTTATGTCTGCCTCGCGGAGGCGGCGCCACACTTCGACGAGTTCGCGCGCCGGCTTGGGCCGCTGCTGGCACCGCACGATCTGGGCAACGCGAAGCTCGCGTTCGAGAGCACATTGGTGATGCACGCTAACTGGAAGCTGGTGATCGAGAATGCGCGCGAGTGCTATCACTGCGTGGCACGGCACCCTGAACTGTCGCTTAGCTTTCCGGCGCGTCCGCGCCGTTCCGTGCAGTTCGCCGATGGCCAGCAGTTCAATCGGTTCCGCACGCGGATGGTGGACGCGGGACTGGAGACCGGTCCGTTCGAGGGCGAATGGTGGCAGGCGATGCGCTTTCCGTTGAACGAAGGCACGACCACGCTTTCGATGGATGGCCGTCCTGCCTGTACGAAGCTGATGTGCGAAGCGGCGGAGGGCGATATCGGCTCGATGCGCTGGTCGATCGAGCCGCATTGTTTTGCGCATGCCACCAGCGACACAGTGTTCATGTTCGGCGCGCTGCCGGTGGGACCGCAGGAGACGGCAGTGACCTCCAAGTGGCTGGTACGCAAGGACGCCGTCGAGGGGGTGGATTACCGCACGGATGAACTGATCGAACTGTGGACCAAGACCAACGAGCAGGACCTGGCGCTGTGCGAGGCTAACCAGCGCGGTGTCAATTCGACTGGCTATACGCCCGGGCCATACAGCGAGGAAGCTGAATCGCTGGTGATCCGCTTCAGCGATTGGTACTGCGGCGAGGCTTCGAGATATATTGAGGCAGTGGGGAGCTAGACCCTCTGCCGATGCTTCGTGCCGACTTCTCCCGCAAGCGGCCGAGGTGTGCTCAACACCATGTCCGCTGCCTTTTCGCCGATCATGATCGACGGTGCATTGGTGTTGCCTGAGGTCAATGTCGGCATGATCGATGCATCCGCCACGCGGAGGCCGGCGATGCCGTGCACCCGCAATTGCGCATCCACTACCGCCATCGGATCAGTGCCCATCTTGCAAGTCCCCACCGGGTGATACGTCGTCTCGGCCACACGCTTCACCCAGTCCAGTATCTCTTCGTCTGTCACCGCCGCAGCGCCGGGTGCCAGCTCGGTCACCTGCAATCGGGTCATTGCCGGTGCGGTCATGATGGCGCGCGCAATGCGCACGGCGCGTATCGTCACCTGTGCATCAATCGGTGACGACAGGAAGTTGAAATTGATCGCGGGAGCCTTGCGCCGATCGGCTGAGACGATGTGGATATGCCCCTTGCTTTCGGGCCGCATCGGGTGCGCGTAACAGGTCATGCCGCGCTCTCGTGATACCTGCGGCCCGCGCGGTCCTGGTTCGGTCAACATCGGCACCCAGCCGAGCAAGACGTCCGGCGCCTCGAGACCCTCGCGCGAGCGCACGAAGGCGCGTATCGGCGCTGCCACGCTGCCCAGCATGCCGTCGCCGAACATTGCATAGCGCAGCGCCTGCCCGATCAGGCCGAGACCACGGCCACGGTCGTTGAAGGTGGTGCCTCTTGCCCCCACCGCCCAGCGCGTGCGCGGCGCAAAGTGGTCGCGCAGGTTCTCGCCAACGCCGGGCAGCGCGTGCTGCACCTCGATCCCAAGTGTACGCAGTCGATCGGGCTGGCCGATGCCCGACAGCTCCAGTAGCTGCGGTGAATTGATCGAACCGGCGCTTACCACGATCTCGCCTGACACGCAGGCCTCGCGCATTTCGCCGCGCACCCAATAGCGAATGCCGACGCAGCGCCTGCCTTCGAGCAGCAGCGATTCGGCGAGCGCCCCGGTTTGTATATGCAGATTGCTGCGATTGCGGATCGGGTCGAGATAGCAGCGCGCGGTGCTCATGCGCCGGCCTGAAGCGATCGACGCCTGGCTCATCGCAATGCCGTCCTGCGACGCGCCGTTGTAATCGGAATTGTGCGGAATACCTGCCTGCCCCGCGGCCTCGATCAATGCGGCGAATATCGGCAGGCGCGGCGGCGGATTGGTGACGTGGATCGGGCCGTCGCGGCCACGGAATGTGTCGTCTCCGCCGGCATAGTGTTCCATTCGCTTGAAGAACGGCAGGACGTCGCCGTAGCTCCAGCCGTGATTGCCCATCTGCGCCCAGGTGTCGAAATCCTGCGCCTGGCCACGCACGAACGCCATACCGTTGATCGCGCTTGATCCGCCCAACAGCTTGCCGCGCGGCACCGGCAACGCGCGGCCATTGGTGCTGGCTTCAGGTTGCGAACTGTACAGCCAGTTAGCAGCGGGATTGTTGAGGAGCTTGGCATAGCCGATGGGAATGCGTGACCACGGATGGCCGGCAGCGCCGGCCTCGAGCAACAGCACCTTGTTGCGCGCATCGGCCGACAGCCGGTTAGCGACGACGGCGCCAGCTGAACCAGCGCCCACGACGATATAGTCATAGGTCTGCATTGCGATCAGGCCGGCGCGAACACGTCCTCATGCGTTGCGGTGACGGATTGCGCGCGCGGTGCCACGAACAACGCGTCGCGTTGCAGCACCGGCATCACCTGGTCGGAGAACAGCCGCATGTTGAGCTCGCCTTGCTCGTGCGGCATGCCGCCATAGGAGAAATCAGAGATGATATGGTCGGTACCTGTCACCGCGCGCAGCTCGGCGATCTGCTGGATGCAGTCGTCCGGAGTTCCGACAATCTGGATCTTCACGTAGAACTCGGTCGCCTTCTGCCGCGCCGCGTCCTCCTTCATCTTGGCGTAGGTCTTCGCCATCTTCCCGTAGGACTCATAGCCCTTCACGTTGGACAGGTGGCCGTCCGAGAAATGGTAGTGATTATCAATGGAATCCCACTTGCGGCCGAGATATTGCATCGCGCGGTCGTGTGCCTCGTCACGGCTTGCCGCGCACGACACGTTGGTGAGGATGATTGGCGGCGGCGGTACGTGGCCGACAGTGCCGGCGATCTCGCGGAAGCGGTCGATATCGGCTGCGGCCTTCGGCCATTCGTTCTGCATGATTACCATCATGCCGAAGCCAAGCTTGGCCATGATTTCGGCGGACTCAGGCGTGACGGAGGACACATAGAACCGCCGCGCGGGATTGGAGATTGGATGCGGCCGTATCGAGGTGCGTGGGATCTGATAAAACTCGCCCTGCCATTCGAATTCGGGTTGGCTGAGCGCCAGGCGGATCAGTTGCGCCGACTCAGCGAAACGGCCGCGCGCTTCCTCCATCGGAATGCGGAAGCCGGCGTACTCCACGCTGGCGGCGCCACGGCCGAAGCCGAACAGACAACGCCCGCCACACAGGACGTCCAGCAAGGCGATGCTTTCCGCCACGCGGATCGGATCGTGCCACGGCAGCACGATCACCGCTGTGCCCAACATCAGACGCTTGGTGCGGCCGGCGAAGTAACTGAGCAATTGCACCGGCGCCGGCGACATCGAGTAGCCGGTGAAATGATGTTCCAGTGCAAAGATCGAATCAAAGCCGAGCGGTTCCGCCAGATCACCTAGTTCCAGGTGTTCCTTGTAGACGGCGACGTCGGAACGACCCGCCTGGGCAAGAATGCTGAGCGACACGCCGACTTTCATGGACGCCTCCTGCGCGAGCCCGCGCAGTTTCCGCCGACTTGCCCCACCACTGCAAGCGGGTAGAGTTGTCAACCAGGGAGCAACGCCATGATGCAAGGATCCGTGAACGCCGCGGCCCGGCTCGATCGCCTGCCTCTCGGCTCATTCCATCGACGCGTTCTGCGGCTCGTCGGCATGGGGATGTTCTTTGACTCATTCGATAATTCGATGATGGCGGGCGTGCTGGCCGCCTTGGTGAGCAGCGGTGTATCCACCATGGCATCGAATGCAACGTTCATCTCCGCCACATTCGCAGGACTGACCATCGGCGCCGCCAGTGCTGGCTTCATTGGCGATCGGCTGGGCCGTCGCTTCGCCTATCAGTTCAATCTGCTGATCTTCGGCAGCATGTGCCTGGTCGCCGCGGTGGCGCCGTCAATGCAATGGCTCATCGTCATCCGAGTCATCATGGGCATCGGCCTTGGCGCCGAATTCGTTGTTGGTTATGGCATGATTTCGGAGTTCGTGCCGCCTGGAAGCCGTGGCCGCTATACCGCGCTGCTCAATCTGATCTCCAGTTCCGGCGTGTTCGTTGTTTCGCTGACGGGATTCGCGATCATCCCGTGGCTTGGCTGGCGCGCAATGTTCGTCATTGGCGGTGTCGGCGCTCTGTGGGTCTGGTGGCTGCGCCGCAAGCTGCCGGAATCGCCGCGCTGGCTTGAAACGATTGGGCGCAACGACGAAGCGGAACGCGTGCTGCAGGCGATCGAGCATGAAGCGGGCGGCGTACTTCCACCGGTGCGACCGGCGCCGGCGGTGCTTGCGCGCCGCGTTCCGTTATCGGTGCTGTTCTCGCCGGGCGTCGTGCGACGAACACTGCTGGCGATGGCGGTTTGTGTCACATGCCTTGTCGGCTCCTACAGCTTCACCGCTTGGATCCCGTCGTTCTTTGTCAAGCAGGGCTTCAGCGTCACGCGTTCGCTTGGCTTCACCACCGCGATGACCGCGGGAACGCTCTTCGGACCGTTCCTCGCGGTAATGCTGGCAGATCGCATTGGACGCCGCCGCGGCATCATGCTGGCAGGAGTCAGTTGCGCGGTGATTGGCTCGATCTATCCGTTCCTGATCATGCCGCTGCCGATCATGCTGTGCGGTTTCCTGCTGGTGTCGTCGATGTCGCTATTCCTGGCGCTCGGACTCGGCGGATATACGCCGGAACTATTCCCCACAGAATATCGCTTCCGCGGCAGCGGCATCGCGCAAATGACCGGACGCGCCGCGCTTATCGCCACACCTTACGCCGTTGTGCCGCTGTTCGCGAACTATGGCATCGCCGGTGTGGTCGGCACGATCGCGACCATGTACCTGATGCTGGTGTTCCTGATCGCGGTTGCCGGCATCGAGACCAATCAGCGGTCGTTGGAATCACTGGCACCAGGCGCTGAGCCGGATGCCATCGCGATCCCGATACGCGACGAAGCTGCTTTATAGGAGGCGCCAAGATGGCCAACACGCCGTTCGAACGCATGTGGGACCAGCACGTCATCAAGGACTATGGCGATGGCCGCGCGCTGATCCATATCGACCGCCATTTCGCGCAAGAGGGTACCAGCGGGCGCGCGTTCGACGGATTGCGGGAACGCGGTCTGAAGGTGCGGCGGCCCGACCTGACGCTTGGCACGATCGATCACGGCATTTCCACCTTGCCGGGGCGCACGTTGGAAAGCTGGGCGGCGAACCGCCCGCGTAACCTGGCGATGGTGCGCAACTGCGAAGAGTTCGGCGTCCGCCTGTTCAGCATCGACCATACGAACCACGGCATCGTGCATGTGGTCGGGCCGCATCTCGGCTTTGCGCTGCCGGGCTGCACCTACGTTTGCGGCGACAGTCACACCGCGAGTTGCGGCGGCGTTGGTGCCTGGGCGTGGGGTATTGGCACCTCGGAAGTGATGCAGGTGTTCGCGACACAGTCGCTGATCATGCGCAAGCCGCGCACGCTGCGCGCCGAGTTCAACGGGGTGCCGGGCAAGGGCATCTATGCCAAAGACATGATCCTGGCGCTGATCGGAAAATATGGCGTCGATGCGGGCGTCGGCCACGTGGTGCAATACGCCGGCCCGGCGATCCGCGCGCTGCCGTTGGAAGCACGATTGACCATCTGCAACATGTCGATCGAGTTCGGCGCGCGCGGCGGCTTCATCGGGGCCGACGACACGACGTTCGAGTACCTGAACGGCCGCGCGATGGTGCCGAAGGGCGCGTTGTGGGACCAGGCGATGGCGACATGGCGTTCGCTGTACGATGAGTCGGATGCCAAATATGACCGGGTGATCGACATCGACTGCGCTGCGCTGAAGCCGCAGGTGACGTGGGGCAACTCGCCGCAGGATGTAGTGTCGATCGATGGGGTAATCCCTGCGCCTTCAACGTTCGCCGACGCCGGCCGGCGCAGCATGGCGGAGCGCGCGCTCGGCTACATGGATTTGCAGCCTGGCGCACCGATCGCCGGCACCAAGATCGATATCGCGTTCATCGGATCCTGCACCAATGGGCGGTTGTCCGATCTGCAGGCGGCAGCGGAAGTGATACGCGGGCGCAAGGTGGCGTCTGGCGTCAAGGCGCTGGCGGTGCCGGGTGCTGCGCACGTCAAGGCGGCAGCGGAATCCATTGGCCTGCACAAGGTTTTTCAGGAGGCCGGGTTCGAGTGGCGCGAGGCAGGATGCTCGATGTGTGTCGGCGCGGGCGGCGACATCGTGCCACCCGGCAAGCGCTCGATCTCCACCTCCAATCGGAATTTCGAAGGGCGCCAAGGACCGGGCAGCCGGACGCACCTGGCAAGCCCGGCCATGGTCGCGGCCGCGGCGATCGCAGGCTGCATCACAGACGTGCGCGGCATGCTGGCATAGCGGAGGGCGGCAATGGAAAAGTTCACTATCCACACCGGTGTCGCGGCGCCGATGCTGATGACCAACATCAACACCGACCTGATCGCACCTTCGCTGATGCCGGGGCGCACGCCGGAAGAGGCCGCGTCGCTGCCGCTGAAAGCGAAGCTCTTCGCCAACCTCCGCTACACCAAGGAAGGCGTGGCACGGCCGGAGTTCGTGCTGGACCAGCCGCGCTATCGCGACGTCAGCGTGCTGCTGGCTGGCCCGAATTTCGGCTGCGGCAGTTCGCGTGAAACCGCGGTATGGGCGCTGATGGAGGCAGGCTTCCGCTGCGTCATCGCGCCAAGCTTTGGCGACATCTTCCACGACAACTCGTATCAGAATGGGTTGCTGCCGATACGACTGGAGATGGAGCAGATCGAGCGCATTGCTGCCGCGCTAGAGCGTTCCAATGCATCGACGCTGACGATTGACCTGGAGCGCTGTACCATCGAGGTGCCTGGTCTGGAACCGATCAGCTTCCCGCTCGCGGACGATCGGCGGCTGCCGATGCTGCAGGGATTGGATCAGCTAGGCTTCATGCTGCGCAGCGAGGCAGAGATCAGCGACTTTGAGGAGCGCGACGCCGCGGCAAGGCCGTGGGCTTATGCGAGCGTGTCATGATGCATCATTTCGGTGTCCTGATCCCTTCGACCAACACGACCTGTGAGATCGAGGTACCTGCCGCCTTCTGCCGGCGTCACTACAGGTGCATATCGGCCGGCTCGGCAAGGGCGCCAGCGGCACCTTCTCGCCGAGCAAGGACGAGGACGTGGAGTATCAAGCGAAACTGCTGGGCACCGCGAAGGTGGAAGTGATCTGCCTGGCGCAGACTTCGGCCAGCCTGTTCGTCGATAACTATGACGCGGTCACGATCGAGCGGATGCGCAATGCCGCGGGAGTGCCGGCGATCACCTCGGCGCAGGCCGTCGGCCAGGCGGTGCGCTCGCTGGGCGCCACGCGCATTGCGCTGGTGTCGCCTTATTCTCAGCCGGTGATCGAGCGCGCCAAGTCGTACTACGAGCACGGATTTGGCCTTGTGGTGCTTGCGGTCGAGGGTTTCGCAGCCACGGATGCCTATATGATCGGCAAGATCGGTCCGGAGGCAGCGCGCGATGCGTTTGGCCGCATCGATCGGCCGGAGATCGACTGCTTCGTGGTTCCGGGCGGAAATTTCCCAACGATGACGCACGTCCCCATGTGGGAGCGGGAGTTCGGCAAGCCGGTGGTTACAACAAACGGTGCAGCGTTGTGGGCGATGATGCGGATCATGGGCGTCAGCGAGCCGCTGCCCGGCCTAGGGCGGCTGCTGGAGGAGATGCCGGCGGGCTGATAGCGGCATCGCCTCCCTGCCCTCCCCCGCACTGCGGGAGAGGGAATGGGAGTCGCGTCGTCGAGCTCTACGCTTGTATATGCCGATGGAAGAACTCGGCGGCGGGGGCGAAGGAGCCGGCGCCTTGCTTCTTGGCATTGTCGATATACAGCAGATCGATCTCGCCGCCGGCCTTGCGATAGTTGGTGACGAATCGCTGCGGTTCGTTGCCGTCGATCGGTGCGTCGGGATCGCGATAGTCATGCACGATGTCGGGCTGGCCCTGGATCCAGATTGCCGGCGGCGTCAGGACCTTCTCGCCCTTTTCCAGGATCAGCATTGGATTGCCCTCGGCCATCGCCGCTTCGGTCTTCCAGTACAGATCGTGCCGCGACGGGATGTTGCCGACCCAGGCTGGTGGATTGGCCGAGTCACGGGCACGCAATGCATGGCGATAGCGCGACAGCGGATTGATCACCGGCCACAGCATGGCGACTGCGCGCACCGTTGCATCGACCGCAGGCGCTGAGGAGGGAAGCTTGATTGCGGCATAGCGCGGATCGTTCGGCCGCATCGCTGCGAGCATGCCGAGATGGCCGCCGCTCGATTGTCCGGCGATGCCAACCAGATCGGCGCGCGTGTTCAGTTCCGACGCGTTGGCCTTCACCCAGCGGATCGCATAATTGATATCCGCAAGCGAGGTTGGATAGGCGTCACCGGCATGGCGGAAATCGATCGCCGCGACGGCGAGGCCGGCGCGCGCGAAGCCTTCCGCATAGATCTGGCATTCATTCAGGTCGCCATTGCACCAGGCGCCGCCATGCACCTCGACGACCGCCGGAAACGGCCCCTTACCCTGTGGCTTGAACAGCCGGGCCATGAACTTGCGATCGCCGTGACGGAGATATTCAACGTCCTGCGTGGTATATTCATAGCTACCCATTGGACTTTCTCCCTGCTGCGGATGAGATGCCCGGATCAAGTCCGGGCATGGCGCTACGCGCCAGCCTGCGGCAGATCAAGCCGCACCGCAACCGCGGCCGAGGCAATCACCGCTATGTCACTGGATGTTTCATCCGGTACATCCAGGCCACCCTTCACGACCTTCACTGTCACCTCGCCATGCGGCAGCGATGCCTTCACCGCGGCGGCATCGACCTTTTCCGGATGTTGCACGCCGATGGTCACTTCCACCTGCATCTTGCGAGAGTTCGAGCCCGAAGCTGCGGATCAGGCTTAGCGAGCTGTGATGGATCGCATCCTGCACGGCGCGCAGCGCTGCCTTGGTGTAGTCGCCACCGTGCAGATCGTTGCCGGTACCCATTTCAAGGATGACGCGCTTGGCCATGGTGCCCTCATACATCCAGCCGCACGACGGCGGCGGCATTGGCGATGACTGTTGAGTTGGTGCCGGCGTCATTGGGGATTTCCAGGCCGCCCTCGACCACGGTCACCGTTCCGGTGCCGTGCGGCAGCACCGCCAATACCTGAGCCTTGTCCACCAAATCCGGTTTCGGCACACCGATGGTGACGTCGACACGCATCGAGTCTACATGCAGCCCAACAGCGTCGGCGACGCTCAATGAGTTGTGCCACAGGGCATCGCGCAATGCGCGTACTGCTGCCTTGGTGTAGTCGGTGCCTCGGATATCGGTACCCATGCCGATCTGCAGCACCATGCGCTTCCAGGCCATGTTGTCTCCTTCAAGCGGGGGTTGCCGCAGGGCGAGGCTAGCCTCCACAGCGGCAACCGCATAGCATCCGGGCATGCAACACTCCGGCGGCTGCCATTGCGGCAACATAACCGTGCAACTGCGCCTGTCGCGTAGCCCCGATCAGATGCCATTGCGCTCATGTTCCTGCGGCTTCTGCCGAGCGCATGGCACGCGGACGCTGTCGGACCGCGACGGCGAGGTGAAGATCGCTGTCACGGACTGGTCACAAGCGGAACGCTATCGGTTCGGTTCGCGTACTGCCGATTACATCCTTTGCCGCCGGTGCGGCGTCTATGTTGGCGCGGTGTGTGATACGAGCTCCGGGCTGCGCGCGGTGCTGAACGTCAACTGCCTGGACGATCGCGCGGCGTTCACGCAGACACCGGCGGCGCCGGATTACGATGGCGAGGCGACCGATGCCCGGCTGGCGCGGCGCGCAACCAACTGGATGCCGGCGGCGATCTGAGATCAGCCCAATGCGAGCCGGGCGACGGTCAGTGTGATGCGCCAGCCGGCGCGAATGCTGCCGCCGATTGTTCCGGCGACTTTGGAACTTCCGCCGGCGCGGCAACGATAGGGCACCGGCAGTTCCAAGATACGCAATCCGGCGCGGGCGGCCTTGATCTGCATCTCGATGTTCCAGCCATACGTCGCTTCACGCATGTCGAGGCGTGCCAGCGCTTCACGGCTGATCGCGCGGAACGCGCACATGTCGGTGTAGTGCATGCCGTACATCAGCGATATGAGCCATCCGGCGAGCCGGCCCGCGAGAACCTGGTGCCAGCTCATCGAGCCTGGCTCACGCACACCGCGCACGCGGGAGCCGATGACGAAGTCATGTGTGCCAGCGCGTATCGGCGCAACCAGCATGTCCGCGAGATCAGCGCGATCCGCGCCGTCGCCATCGAGGAACAGGATGATACCGCAACCCTCGCCGGCCGCCACGACGCCCGCGGCACAGGCGCGGCCATAGCCACGTTCGCGCAGCGACACCACGCGCGCTCCGGCAGCCTGGGCGATTGCCGGCGTGCCATCATTGCTGGAACTGTCGGCGACGATGATCTCGTCGACCACGTTACGCGGCAACATCGCGATGGTGCCGGCTATCGTCGCCGCCTCATTCAGCGTTGGGATGACGGCGGCGACGCGTGTTGTCAGAGGCTCCACCGCATGCCGCATCCGGTGCAGGGTTTCGGCGGCACATCGCTGAGCAGTGCGGTGCGAAAGTCCTGATAGGCCGCACCGTTCCAGATCTCGCGCAGTGTCTGCTGCGTTGCGTCGCCCAACGTATAGCTGTCGTAGCCGCGTGCAGAGAATGGAGCCATGCAACATGGCAGCGCGCGGCCATGCGCGGTGAAATACATCAGCGACCACGGACGGCGACACGCCGACCACGGCTGGTTTTCGTCCGGCCGCTTCAGGCTGAGGCCAGGTTCGGTGGCGCCCGACGCGTCCAGCATCACGCCGAGATCGTTCGCAAGCTGCGTGGCCTGTTCGATTGCGCGTGTCTCCTCGGCACGCAGCGTTTCGAACAGCGATGATTCAGGCCGCGCCAGGCCATAGCCGGACTCGTCGTAGACCAGCCGCTGAAGATGCACCTCGGTGACGCCCATCGACACCGACAGGCGGATGAAAGCAGGAAGCTGGTCGATGGTTTCCTTGAGGCCGGTGAGCCATAGCGACACACGCGGCAACGTGGCCCCAGTGCTGCGCTGCAGTTCAGTGAAGCCGCGGACGTTGCGCACGATGCGGTCGAAGAAGTTCTTGCCGCGTACCGCCAGAAAGGATTTCGCGTCCGCCGCATCGAGTGAAACGCGCAGCTCGTCGAGACCGGTATCGATCAGTTCCTGATGCTTCTTCGGCATCAGCAGCGTGCCGTTGGTGTTGAACAGCACGTAGATGCCGCGATCCTTCAGATAGCGGATCATCCGCGGCAGCGCCTTCACCATCATCGGCTCGCCGACGCCGTGCAGCACGACGCGCGAAACATCCGGCACCTGATCGACGATAGAGGTGAACAGATCCCAGCTCATGTCGGCCGCCGGCTCGAGCGTCTCGAACGTGCGCGGGCAGGTTTCGCACAGTAGATTGCAGCGGTTGGTGACCTCGAGGTACAGACAGACCGGCGGCGCGGTGGCCTGCGACGCACGCGATTCCACTGCTTCGAAATAGCGGCGTGGGTCCTTTAGTTCTGCCATCACAAGCTCCGTACAGCTTCACGCGGCACCGGCAGGTGACGCAGATCGAGCAAGGCGAGTAACGCGGCTGGCGCGTAGACGGCCGCAGGTACCGCAAGGGTACTCGACTGCGCCATGCGCGAGCAGCGGGGCGGCTGCGAGCATCCACAACACCGCCGGTAGCGGCGCCAGGCAAGCGAGAGGTGCCAGCCAGCCGAAATACCACGGATAATGCGGCGAAACTGCGACCAGTACCGCGGCACCGAGAATTGCTGACTGGCGAGCGATCAGCACTATGCGCGGACCGCGGCCGACCGGCAAACGGCCGCTGAAGGCGAAGCGGATGGCGATCAGGCCAATGATCATGAGTGCCAACGCCACATAGACGGCAATCGCCCAGCCCGGCAGTGACACGACGCTGTCGATCAATTGCAGCAGGAAGATGCCGTGGCCGTTCTCGATGCCTTCCTCAGAGGAGTAGCCACCAAGGAAACCAAATACCTGCAAGCCGGCTGATGCGTAGAGCGCGTACAGCACGACGGTGGCCGCGGCGAAGGCAAGTGGCAACCGCCAGTCGCGCGGCCGCCAGAAGGCTGGCAGCACGACAGCGGGCAGCAGCTTGGTCAGAGATGCCACGGCAAGCAGAATGCCGGTCCAAATCGAGCGGCCCCGTGACGCGACCAGCAATGCGACGGACAGCAAGCCTGCCGCGGCCGCATCGATATGCGCATTGCCGGCGAACTCCCACACCGGCAGCGGCAGCCACGCGTAAATCAGCAGTTCGGCCGGGTCACGCCCGGCAATGCGAAGGAGCAGCGCCAAGGTGCCGATAGCGAGCAGATCGAACATTGCCATCATCAGCTTCATGCCGAACACACCCGGCGTGATGACGGCCGCGATGGCGAAGATCGCCTGCGCGGCTGGCTGATACAGCGTGCGAGCATAATCGGCGCGATTGATCTGCGGATACACCGTGTCGTCGCGAACGGACGACAGTTCGAGAGCGGCGGGCACGTAGCGATAGGGATTGATGCCGGCAAGCTGCACGCGGCCATCCCAGACATAGCGATAGATGTCGGACGACAGCAGCGGCGGAGCGATCAGTGTCATGACACGCATCGCAAAGGCCACGCCGAGCACCAGCCAAATGACGCGCGGCGGCAGCGACCCGCGCCGCACCAGCATCACGGCGAGCAGCCACAGCGCGCCGGCGATGCAGATGGTTGTCATGAAAGCGGTAACGCGGATGCTGTCGTCGAGCTGCGTGGTGAGGATTGCAAGGCCGGCCGCGACCAACGCGACGAGCGCGACACCGATCGCGGCCAGCAGCACCGCGGGTCGGGTCATTGCGCGGCGATCGAAGAACAGTCTCTGAGCGCGAGGCGTTCCAGGCATGCGCGGGTTGCCGGCGCTGCATAGGGCACCAGTTCGGCATCGGAGCCGGCAAGTTCCTCGGTCAGCCTTGCCAGCGACGCAGCGTCATCCACGTCGTACCATGTAGGCAGCGTGACCACCTCCAACCCGAGCGTTGCGGCGCGTTCCAGTGTGGCTGCTGCAACGTTGCCCGTGCTCCACGCAATGTCGGCGAACAGCGCGGCGTAGGGTCGTTGCATGCCGAGCAGGTAATAGCCGCCATCATCCGCCGGGCCAAGCACGATGCGATCACCCGACGCAAGCAGCGTGCGTGCGGTTTGCACGAGCAATGACGTCGGCAGTGTTGGGCTGTCGGAATTGACCACGCAGGCTGCACTGTGGCCCGATCCGAGCATCGCCTGCACGGCATGCAGCAGGCAGCGACCGAAACCTTGCACCTTCGCGGGCATCAATGGCGAACCGTCGGCGAGGACAAAGCCGGTGCCAGCGGCGAGATGACCGTCGAACAGGTCTTCGCTGCCGGCCGGCGCGAACGCGACGTAGCCATGCACGGGAGCATCGCGCGCGGCCTGTGCAATGTTCTCGGTAATGTCACGCAGGAACGCGGCGCTGAGCTGCGCCGCCTGTATCGGCGCCAAGGGTGGGCACAGCCGCGTCTTCGCTCGGCCTGGCTGCGGCGCCTTCGCCATCACGCCGATCGCGCAGGTGCCGTGCCGATTGGACATCAGATGCCGCTGAACCAGTTGTAGCCTCGATCGGTCCAATAGCCGCGCGGCATCACGTCGGTGACGTAAATTGCAGTGACGAACTTCGGGTTTTTGAAGCCGAGCTTGGTGGGAATACGGATCTTGAACGGATAGCCATATTTCGCCGGCAGAATTTCATCCGACAGGCGGAACGCCATCATGGTTTGCGGATGCAGCGCAGTGGGCATGTCGATGCCTTCGTAGTAGCCATCGGCGCATTCGAACCCGACATAACGGGCGGTGGTATCGGCGCCGACGCGCTCCAGGAAAGTGCGCAGCGGCGTGCCGCTCCATTTGCCGATCATGCTCCAGCCCTCGACACAGACATGGCGCGTCACCTGGCTGACCTGGGGAAGCGCGTAAAGGTCATCGACGCTCCATGGACGCTTGTTGTCGATCCGCCCGGCAAGTTGCAGGCGATAATCGGCAGCATTAAGGCGCGGAGCCTGATCCGGTGCGTACCACGCGTTATAGCGGAAATCCTTCACCGCCATGGCGTCAGGAAATGTTGGCGCCAGGCGGTTTGCGCCGAACAGCGCGGCCTGCACCTTGTCATTCCATTTCGAGAATACGGCGAGTGCGTTCTGCACCGCGTCGTGATCGCTCAGATCGCAGCCGGTGAGCAACGTGAGAGCACCGAGCGACAAGCCGCCGCGCAGAACGGTCCGTCTGGCGAGTGTCATCGCACGTTCTCCACAGCGCTGGAATGTCGGACTTCGGTAGCGCGGCCGGCTACCATGGCGAGAAGCGTACGGGGAACCAGCAGGGTAAGCGCGACGTGGACGATCAGGAAGCAAACGATTCCGGCCATCACGAGGAAGTGCACGATGCGCGCGCCCTGGAAGCCGCCGAGCAGTACTTCAAGCGGCCAGGTCTGTACCGGCTTCCAGATCGCCAGGCCCGACACAATCATCATGGCGACCATGCCGAGCGCGCCCCAATAGGCCAGCTTCTGCACGGCGTTGTACTCGCCGAGCCGATGTTCCAGCCGGAAGGTCAAAGCCGCCACGAAATCGCCGATGACGGCGCGTGGACGCAGGGGTAGGAAATCGCGCCAGAAATGACCGGATACAATGCCCCACAGCAGCATCAGCAGATAGCTGACGAAGAGCGTCCACATCGCGGCGAAATGCCAGGCGATGGCGGAGGCGACGCCAGGATCGCCATGCCGCGCCAATGACGCCCGCCAGTCGCCGCCGAGGGTGATCCAATCGGGGAAGGTGAAAGGGAAGATCGGACTGGCATTGTAGATACGCCAGCCGCTGCCGATCATGATCAGGATCGACAACGCCATCACCCAGTGGAAGATGCGGCGTGACAGCGGGTGTTTCTGTTCGTCGACGATCATGGCTGCAGTTCCAATCCGGCGTCGGTGAGCACGGCTTTGGCCTCCGGGGTGGCGAGGAATTCGATGAATGCCTGTGGGTTGGGGCGCGAGGCGAGACGCGTGACGGACGCCGCATAGATCAGCGGCGGCTGGACGTCCGATGGCACCGGCCGCAGCACTGCAAGCCGCGGATTGGCGCGGACGTCGGTCATGTGCAGCAGTCCGGCCTGCGCGGCGCCACTATCGAGCATTGCGGCGACTTCGTCGGTATCGACGGCGCCGAGCACGCGCGCCGGCTTCAGGCCCAGTTTTGCCAGCAACGCGGGACCATCGATATCGGAAGCCGGCGTGGGATCGGGCACCGCGAAAACATGATCGATGGCGGCGCCGGGCAGGCCGGCGATGACCAGCGGGTTACGCCAATGCGGTGGTCCTGGCACCGCACTGATCAGCCTGGCCTGCGATGCCTGATCGAGGATCGGCAATTGACTGACCAGGATGTCGTTCTGGATATTACGCTCCAACTGCGGCAGCAGCAGTCCGGGACCGGTGGGGAAGACGTAGATGCGCGCACCGGTCGCTTGCCGGTAAGCGCTTCCGGCGAGACGCAAAGCAGACGCGATCGCGGTGTCGCAGGCAACCGACAGGCCGATGGCGTCGGCCAATGCAGGCCGCGCCAGGGCAAACATCGGCAGGCCCGCCAGCAGGCTTCGCCGCAACATTCCCCTCTCTCCCCGTTCGTTCGCTTGAGGGTGGTCTCATCACCCGGGCAGACGTTACAACCTGGACCACAAAAGGGGAGACGCCCATGCTGACCTTATATTTCGCGCCCGGTGCAAGTTCGATGGCACCGCATATCGCGCTGCACGAAATCGGGGTGCCGTTTGAGACCAAGCCGATCTCGTTCAAGCAGAAGCAGACGCACGATCCGGCGTTCCTGGCGGTCAATCCCGAGGGCAAGGTGCCAACTCTGCTGATCGATGGCCGGCCGCTGACCGAAGTCGCCGGTATCCTGTTCTATCTGGCGCGGCGCTATCCGGAGGCTGGCCTGTTACCGAGAGATGACATCGAGGCAGAAGCGCAGGTGGTTGCCTGGATGTCATTCATTGCCTCGACAGTGCATCCGGCGCGGCGGCAGGGCGTAGAGCACGCGCGGGCCGTTTACGAGCTAGCCGATCGGCGGCTCGGCGGGAAGGAATGGGCGGTGGGCCAGTATTCGATCGCGGATATCCACCTGTTCCGCTTGTTCTGGCGGTTCAGTGGGTCGCTGAACCCGGCACCGGGGGAGTTTCCGGCGCTCAACGCGCATTACGCGCGGATGATGGCGAGGCCGGCGGTGCGGAAGACGATCGAGATCGAGGCGGCTATTGGGTATGAGTTGCCGGCGTAATCCAGGAGATGGCCACTGGCTTGCTTAGTTACTTCGCTCCTCGCAATGACATCGAAGACAGGCGCTAGAAAGCGGCGCAGACTGGAAAGACCGTGGTGCCGACGGATTGCTGGTGGAATTCGGTGCGATAGGAGTCCTTGATCGCGGCGATGGCGGTCGCGGTTGCCGGCGTGTCGGGCACTGCGACGTCGATGACCCTGGTTCGCTCGCGGGCGATCTGGAGCGTGGCTGGATTCATCCATTGGCCGTCGGCGTCGAACTCGGTGAAGCCATCCTGCAAATACGGTGTCACGACGCGCGACGTGAAGTCTGCCCATTGGGCGTCGGTGACCGAAGCGCGGCCGAAGTAGAGATGGTACTCGAGCATCGGTGTGCCGCCATAGTGCGCGCAGGATGGTGGGGGTGGCGTGCAGGCGGCGAGCAGCAGACAGGCGATGACCAGTCTCACGATGGCGAAGCAGCGTAGTGATCGAGGATCGAGCGCTTCTGGATCTTGCCGGTCGGACCTTTCGGCAACTCCGGCCAGATCTCGATCGACTTCGGCAGCTTGAACGAAGCGATCTTGTCGCGGCAGAAGGCGCGCAGTTCGTCCTCGGTGGCCGCCTGACCGGCAAGGATGCTAACGACAGCGTGGATGCGCTCACCCCAGCGCGGGTCAGGCAGACCCACGACGGCGACCTCATTCACCGCAGGGTGCTCGGACAGCACATTTTCAACTTCCGTGGGGAAAACGTTGTAGCCGCCGGTCTTGATGCGGAACTTCGCGCGGTCCCGAAGATAGACATAGCCGTCGTCGTCGAGGCTCGCCATATCGCCGGTATAGATCCAGCCGTCGCGTATGGTCTCGCGATCCTTGTCGGGCGCGTTCCAGTAGCCGGAGAATGCGACATCGCTGCGCACGATGAGTTCGCCGATGCCGCCGATGGCAACATCGCGGCTGTCATCATCGACGATACGTATGTCGACGAAAGGCAGCGGCTTGCCGGCGGACGCCAGGATCTCGGCACGTGACGTCACGCCGAGTTCGTGGTCACTGGGGAACAGTATCATCGACATGCCCATCAGCTCGGTGGTGCCGAACATCTGCAGGAACGGGCGGCGGAACACCTCCATCGCGCGGCGAATTGTCGCCGGCGGCAAGGGCGAGGCGCCGTAGCCGAACAGCCGCATCGCGCTGACATCGGTGTGTTCGACCTGGTTGGATTCCAGCAGCGAGTTCAGCATGGTGGGCACCAGCACAGTGTTGGTGGTGCGCTCGCGCTGCATCAGCAGCAGTGCCCTGTCGGCGTCCCACGGTCCGACGATGACCGATGCCGCGGCGTGGTAGAGGTTGCGCATCATGTGCATGATCGGGATGCCGGCTGCGGGCATGGCGTGCAGCCAGCGGCTGGACGCATCGATGCCTTCGCACATCGCGATGTAGAGGATCGATTGCAGGAAGCTCTCGTGCGGATAGATCGCGCCCTTCGGCAGGCCGGTCGATCCGGTGGTGTAGGCGATCATCGCGACATCGTGCGGCGTCTGCGCGAGTTCGGGTTCGTCGAGATGCGCGGCGATCAACGCTTCGTATTCGCGCGTGGACGATCCGAATTCGATGACCGGGCATAGCGGTGCAGCAGTGAGCAGCTTCATGCAGTTGGTGTGGACGAACAGCACTGACGGTGCGCAGTCTGTGATCAACGCGGCGAGTTCGGGTGCGGCGAGGCGTGGATTTAGGCCGACGCGGATCGCACCGATCTTGGTGCAGGCGCCGAAGGTTTCCGCGAGTTCAATGCAGTCGAATGCAAGGATGGCGACACGCTCGCCGGTGGAAACCCCAAGGCGGCGCAGTGCGTGACCCAGTGCGTCGGTGCGCCGGTGATATTCGCCCCAGGAGCAGCGCCGATCGAGTTCGACGAATGCATCCTTGTGGCCCCAACAGACGCCGTGGTGACGGATCAATCCTCCAAACGTCAGCATGAAGTCGCGTCGATGCCGTACAGCGCCGCGGCATTGCCTCCCAGTACCTTGTCCATATCAGCGCCACTCAGGAACGAGCAGTAGCGGGTCAGGTAGGTCAGCGACTGGGTGTAGGTGCAGAAGCGCTCGACGTTCGGCATATCCGAGCCCCACATCAGCTTCTCCGCACCAAAGCGATCACGCGCGTCACGGATCAGCGGTTGCGCCTCGACGTAAGGGTAGTCCCATCGGCCGGCCCAAGTGATGGGAAACACGATCTCCATGAAAAGGGTATCCCGCTTGTATAGCGCGACAAGTTCATCAGTTAGATCCCAGCGATCGCCGGCGGAGAAATGCCTGACGGGGATGCCCATCGCCAGGTGACAGCGCAGGCGGGGGAAGTGCTCGAACACCCTCGCCAATGCCATCATCGTCTTGAGGTAGCCGGCCTTGTCGTGGGTTGGCGCGCCGTTCACTTCAGCGCAAACAATCAGATTGTGCCCGTCGATGCGCTCCCAGAAGGGCACGAGCTTCGGATCGTCCGGTTGCCAGGCGAATTCGTGGCGGGCAAAGGCGTCATAATTGAAGTAGATACCCTTGAGGCCGAGCGCCGCCGCCTCATCGATTTCCGCCAGGCACGCTGCCGAGCCGGGGTCCGATCCCTCGACGCTCATCAGCGAGGTGAATTTTTGCGGATACTGCTGCTGCGCGAAAGCGTTGTACGGCGTCATCGCGCCATAGATGCCGCCAGCCTGGAGGATCGTATGATCGACACCGGCATAGGTCATCTGCGCCAGCATGTACTCCGGCGATGATTCGATCGTCTGCATGGAGACCGGCATGTACTGGACGAAATAGTCTTCGCCGTCAGCGGTGAACTCGACGCGGCCGAATGGGCCGACGCGGATGTCGAGATCGCGCAAGCCGCTCCAACCGGACTTGCCGGGTTCGAGCAAGGCCAGATCATCTGCCGGTTTTCCATCGCGGGTGCGGAACGCCTTTGCCGCGCGGTAGGCCAGGCCACGCTGTAGGTATTTCATGCGGACGTCGCGCGACGGATGCCCGCACAGCCCATCCCAGTTCTGAAAGACATGGGCGTGACAATCGATGATCATGTGAGCCTCACCGTTTCCCCGGAACCGGCGGCGATAGTGCGCGCGGGCGGATCAGTGTGGCAATGATGGACGGCAGCGCTTGATTGCTTCGTCGCCGTGCTGCTCGCAATGACGCCGGGGACCGCTGCCCGGATGGCCGTTAGCCCGACAATGCCCGCAATCTGTCCAGTGAGACTGGGTCGCGCAGCGCGGCAGACAGCTCGGCCTGATTCAATTCGGCCAAAGCGCTGTCGAGCGTTTCGGATTCCTCGATCTTGGTTCGCGCGGCCAATAGCGTGACATCGATCGGATCGACGCGCGGCCGGCGGCCAGCCGGCAACAGCGACTGATGGATCGACAGCAGATGCGGATCGCGCAGCATGTCAGCGACACCGATGCGCGGCATCGCCTGCCACTCTGGCTGCAATGCCGAGGCTCGGGCGACCACGGCTGGCGGCGAGGTTTCCTCGGGAGTGCGCAGCAAAATCGCATGATCGACGCGGCGGCCGGTCCAGACAGCGAGCACGATCGCCAACACCAGCCCCAGCACGACCGGCAGCATCCACAATGCCAGGTAGGGCGACACCAGCCATGCCACACCGCCAAGCACGACGCCCAGCAACACGTGACGCCAATACAGCCTGACTATCGCGCTGGCCGGAACGACGCCGCCCTCGCGCTGCTGCACGTTCCAGCCAGAATCGCGACCGGCGAGAATTGCCGTCACATCGATCGACTGCGTCAGCATAACCACCGGCGCCATCAGGCCGGCGATCAGAGTCTCGAACAGCACGCCAGCCAGCAGCCGAAGCGCGCCGCCGCAGCCGCGCCGTGACGGGCCGTGCAAGATGATTGCAATGCTGCCAAACAGCTTGGGCGTCAGCAGCAGCGCCATGGTGCCGACGAACATCCACATGGCGCGCACCGGATCGACGACCGGCCACTGCGGAAACAACGATTTGCCCGCCGGGAAATAGTCCGGCTGTATGAAGCGCGCCTGTACCGCGATCAGGATGCCGGTGAGGATAAACAACAGCCAAAGTGGGGCCGTTATGTAGGAACCAATGCCGGTGAGCAGGTGCAGCCGGCTGATGAACTTCAACCCGCGGCTGGGCAGCACAGCGATATGTTGCAGATTGCCCTGGCACCATCGCCGATCGCGCACCGCAAGATCGGTGAGTGTGGGCGGCACTTCCTCATAACTGCCGGGCACGCCAGGCACCATGTGCACTGCCCAGCCTCCGCGCCGCATCAAGGCTGCCTCGACGAAGTCATGGCTCATGATCGGGCCGCCGAATGGCTTGCGGCCGCGCAATTCGGGCAGGCCGGCGCACTCCGCGAAGGCGCGGGTGCGGATCATCGCATTGTGGCCCCAGTAGTTGCCCTCGGCGCCGTGCCACCAGGCGATGCCATGCGCTATCAGCGGTCCATAGACGCGGCCGGCGAACTGCTGCACGCGCGCGAACAGCGTCGCGGCACCTGTAATGATCGGCAGCGTCTGGATCAACCCGACATCCGGGTTCCGTTCCATGGCGCCCGCCAATTGCGCCAGTGCCTCGCCTGTCATCAGGCTGTCGGCGTCGAGAATCAGGAACTGTTCATACGCACCGCCAAATCGCCTCACCCATTCAGCGATGTTGCCGGCCTTGCGTGCGGTGTTCTTCGGCCGGTGCCGATAAAAGATGTGACCGTAACCACCGGTGCGTTCACGCAGTGCCAGAAAGCCGGCCTCCTCGGCGACCCAGATGTTCGGATCAGTGGTGTCGCTGAGAATGAACAGGTCGAATGCATCCTCGGGCAGCGATTCCCAGATCGCCTGCAAGCCAGCCATGATCCGCGCCGGCGGTTCATTGTACGTCGGCATCAGCAACGCCGTCCTGGTGCTGGCTGGCGCACCGGTGATCAGGCGACGGCCGCCACCTCCGAGCAATGAACAGAACCCGGCGCATGCACTGGTGAACGACAGCGCAATCCAGCCGAACAGCGCCAGGAACAGGGCCAGCATCACGACGGCCAGCGCGGTGACACCGTTCACCGTGAACACCTGGTACATCTCGACCGCGCCCACGGCGGTCAGGGCAACCGCGCTGCCGATGACCAGGAGCCGGCGCAGCGCCATCGCGCGCGGCGCACTGGTGGGACGCGCCGATCGCGAATGCGTGCCGCGCAACGATTGTGTCGGCATCGCCAGCGGTGCCTCATCGGGCAGCGCCCGGATTGCGATGGCTACGTCGTCCACCGATATATCCATGTTTCGGTCAGAGGTGTGTCGCCATCCATCAGCCGCGCGTGCATTTCGATCAGTTTTTCGCTGCCCTGATCGAGCTGGAAGCTGAGCCGCCAGCCACCGGTCGCCGGATCCGGCTCGACGACAGGGTTCTCGATCTTGCCTTTGCTCGAGCCGACATCGATATGCGGCAGATCGGCCGGCTTACGGGTGGTCAGCGGACCGCCGACGAAATCGATGATGAACAGCCGGTTTTTCAGATCCCAGGCAAGCCCGCTGCGCGTCGCCATCACCTCGGCCAGCGGCACCGGCGCCGGTACCGACCAACACCAATGCTGCCGGTAATTCAGCAGGTACTCTCCCTTCGCCTTCAGCGGGTCGTGCGGCCGCCAGAACGCGACGACGTTATCGTTGACCTCGCGATTGCTGGGAATCTCGACCAGCTCGACGATGCCTTCGCCCCAGTCGCCGATTGGCTCGATCCAAAGCGACGGACGGTTCTCGTAGTGCGCTTCCAGATCCTGATAGTCGCTGAACTGACGCTCGCGCTGCATCAGTCCGAAGCCACGCGTGCCGCTGTCGGCGAAGGCACTGATCTGCAACGCCGTCGGATTGGCCAGCGGGCGCCACACGCGCTCGCCCTTGCCGGTCCACAGCAGGAGGCCGGTCGAATCGTGCACTGCATTGCGATAGTCATCAGCACGCGTGCGATCGTTGCTGTCGAACATGAACATCGAGGTGAGCGGTGCAATGCCGGATGCGGCAATATCGACGCGCGGATACAGCGCCATCTCGGTATCGAATACGGTCTGCGCGCCAGGACGGATGGTGAAGCGGAAGGCCGCCGTCGCACTCTGGCTATCCAGCAATGCGTGCAGCACGATGGCATCACTGGTCTTGCCGGGGCGCTCCAGCCAGAACGCCTTGAACAGCGGGAACTCCTCGCCCGAGGGTTCCGCCGTCTTGATCGCCAGGCCGCGCGCCGACAATCCATAGCCTTGGTTCTTCGCCACCGCGCGGAAGTAGCTGGCGCCGAGGAAAGCGCAGACCTCGTCGGCATAGTCTGGCCGGTTCATCGGGTAGTGCAGCCGGAACCCGGCAAAGCCAACGTCGCCGGTTGGCGGCGTCACCTTGTCGAAAGTGAACATGTCCGAACTGTAGCGGATGTGCGTCGCGCGGCCGTCCGCGACCTCATAGATCTGCACCGCCTCTTTATACAGGTAGCCACGGTGGAAGAATTCCGCGGTGAACCGCGCCTGTCCGCGCCACAAGGCGTGGGCAGGATCGAAGCGGATGGAACGATAGGCCTGATAATCCAGATCCTTCAGCGGATCCGGCAGCGTGGCATCCGGCGCCTGATATGGCCGCTGGGCCATTTCTCGCGCCATGTTCCGTACGGTCGAGCCGTCGAATGGCGTGGTCTCATCCGCGCGCGCCGCACGGCCGAAAGCGGCGACAACGGGCAAGGCCGCGCTCCGCAACAACAGATCGCGCCGACGCATCGATGCTCCCTTGGATTGAGAAGAGAGCGTTACAGGCTGCGATTGGGGCGAGATCATGCAGCTTCAAGCGGAGTTGAAGCCCTACAGCAATTTCAGGACGAGAAATCCCCCAATGACGCCTGCGGCGAGCAGGCTGGTCACCAAGGTCAGCCGCCGCTCGATGAAGTCGCGGACAGGCGTGCCGAAGTAGCGCAGCAGTGCCGCGACCAGGAAGAAGCGCGCGCCGCGGGTGACGACGCTGGCGGCCATGAAGAGCGGGAAGCTGAACTTCGCGGCGCCTGAGGCGATGGTGACGATTTTGTACGGTATCGGCGTCAGTCCCTTGATCAGGATGACCCATAGTCCGTACTGCGCATAGAGCGCCTGGAACGCAGCGAACCGCTCGCCATAGCCATAAAACTCGATCAGCGGGCGTGCCAGCTGATCGAAGACCGCGTAGCCGATGAGATAGCCCAGGGCGCCGCCCACGACGCTGCCCAGCAGGCAAATGGCGGCGAAACGCCAGGCACGGTCGGGCCGCGCAAGCGCCATCGGGATCAGCAGCGCATCCGGCGGGATGGGGAAGAAACTGGCCTCGGCGAACGCGATGCCGAACAGCCACCACGTCGCGCGCGGGGAGGCCGCCAGAGCCAGCGTGCGCATATACAGCCGATGCAGCATGGGCGGCGTCCTAGCACCGACCCCCGCGCATGGCCACTGGTCACTGATTTGTGCCCGCCCTATCGTGCCTGCTGCCAACTGCCCGAGGATACCGAATGCGCCGCGCTGCCCCTTTGACCGCGATCCTGCTGCTCGCGACACTCTCGCTACCGGCACATGCACAGACCACTCTGCCACCGCACGCCTGGCTGTTCGGCGCCTGGGTCGGCGGGATTTTTCCGCCGCCCAGCAGTGTCAATGCACAGGAGTGCCTGGCGCAGCCGGTGGTGATCTTCACCCGCGATGTCGTGATGCGCTCTGTGATCACCGATGTGACGTATGTCCAGCGCCAGGTTGAAACCGCGCGGGTCACGCCCGAAGGGACGGAATTCCGCTTCACGCCGCCGGTCGCGCCGGTTTCGGCGAATCCATTCAGCCCGGCTCCCGGCGCCAACGACGTGGGCTTTGGCTGCATCAGCCCCGACATCCTGCGCGTGCAGCGACGCGGCTCGAACGAGATCAGCTTTCCTGGCTGCAGCGATTTCCCCTACCCGCTGGTTCGCTGCCCATAACGCTGAAACAAGAATCCCGGAGACGTCCCGTATGACTCGTTCCGTTGCCCGTCTGCTTGCCGAAAGCCTGGAAGCGCACGACGTCGATCAGATCTTCTGCGTTCCGGGGGAAAGCTATGTCGGGCTGATCAATGCGCTGACCGACATGAACTCGCTGCGGCTGATCGTGTGCCGGCATGAGGGCGGCGCCGGCTTTATGGCGGTTGCCGATGGCCGGCTGCGTAATCGCGCCGGCTGCTGCATCGTTTCGCGCGGACCCGGCCTGTCCAATGCGATGGTCTCGCTGCACTCCGCGTATCATGACGCCACACCGATGGTGATGCTCGTCGGCCAGGTGGAGCGCAAGGACTTCGGCCGCATGGCGCTGCAGGAGCAGAACTACGGGCGGCTGCTGTCCGATGTGACCAAATCGGTGATCGAGGTAATCGAACCCGAGCAGGCGTCCGAGGCGATCGCGCGGGCATTCCACCTGGCGGAAAGCGGCACACCCGGTCCGGTGGCAGTGATCTTGCCGGAGGACCTATTCGACGCCACCACCGATGTCGATGTGGATCAGCCACGTCCGCGCGCGATGTCGGGTCCACGGAGCGAAGACGTCGAGACGCTCGCAGCGATGCTGGCGAAAGCAGAACGACCGCTGGTACTGGTGGGCGGCGCGTTGCTGGCTGATGTGCTGTACGACGACGCGGCGTTCGGTGATCTGCGGCGTCTGGCGGAAGAATGGATGCTGCCGATATGCCCAACTCACCGACGGCCGCAACTGTTCGATGCGACGCATCCACACTATGGCGGCTATATGGGCATCCGCGTGCCACCGGCGCTGATCAGCGAAATGAAAAAGGCCGATTTGATGGTGGCGATCGGTGAGCGGCTGACCGATACAGTGAGCCAGTCCTACACGTTCCCCGCAGCACCGCAGCCGCAGCTTCCGCTGGTGCATGTCTGGCCGGATGCCAACGAGGTGGGACGCGTGTGGCGGCCCGATCTCGGCATGGCGTGCAGCCCACATGAACTGTTGAAGGCGCTGCTGAAGCATGGCGCACCGAGTGGCGCGGAACGGCGGCGCGGCTGGGTCGCCGGTCTGCATGCGATCCATCGCAAGTTGCTGGCGAAGGAGTGGGAGCCGACACCGGACGGCATCAACTTCGCCGCCATTGTCTGCGAGGTGGACAAGCATCTGGCGCCCGACGCGACGATAACTTCGGATGCGGGCAATTTCGGTAGTTTCATCCATCGCTATATCGGCTTCAAACCGGGGCAGATCTTTCTTTCGTCGGTGGTCGGCGCGATGGGCTCCGGCATGCCGATGGCGGTGGCGGCAACATTGCGTCGTCCGGGCAAGCAGGTGGTCGCGTTCATGGGCGACGGCGGCGCGCTGATGGCCGGCAACGAAATCGCCACAGCGGCGCAATATGGCGGTGCGCCAATCATCGTCATCTCCGACAATCGGATGTACGGCACCATCGGCATGCATCACCACGTGCGCTATCCGGGCCGGCCATTTCAGGAATCGATGAAGCTTACCAATCCCGACTTCGCTGCCTGGGCACGGTCGTTCGGCGCGGAAGGCATCACCATCCGCGAGGAATCCGAAGTGGCCGACGGCATTGCGCGGGCCTTCGCGGTGAAGACCAAGCCAGTGGTGGTGCATTGCCACACCTCGGCCATCCAGATGAGCGCGTGGCGGCGATACGAGCCGAAGCAGTAACGGTGTCACTGCCGCTCGACAGCCGGTTGCGTATCGGCATCCAGACGATACATCGGCGGACTGAACCAGCCGGCGGGCCTTGGCTGCCGCAGATCGATGAACTGGTGTCGATGGTGCAACTGGCCGATCGCAGCGGGTACAATTCTCTATGGGTGGGCGATCATATTTCCTTCGCGGTGCCGATACTCGATCCACTGCTGCAACTGGCGCAGGCCGCGGTTGCCAGCCGGCGGCTGACACTCGGTACGTCGGTGTATCTGCTGCCGCTGCGACCCCCGGCGCCGGTGGCGAAGCAGGTATCTACGCTTGATCATCTGACCGAGGGGCGGTTGATCTTCGGTGTCGGTGTCGGCGGCGAATTTCCACGCGAATACGAAGTGTGCGGCGTGCCGCGCGGCGAGCGTGGAGCGCGGCTGAGCGAAGGCATTGCGCTGCTGCGGCAGTTCTGGAGCGGTGAGCCGGTGACGCATCATGGCCGCTATTACGGCCCGTTCAGCGATATACCGATGCAGCCACCGGCGCGGCAGAGTGGCGGGCCGCCGATCTGGTGCGGTGGACGATCGGATGGTGCGTTGCGACGCACGGGGCGGCTGGCGGATGGCTGGCTGTCTTACGTGGTAACGCCCGAGATGTATCGCGCGGGGCTGGAGAAGATCGACGCCGCGGCGCAGGGGCGGACGATGCAGCGGTTCGGCACCGGGCATCTGCTATTCACCCGCATCGACGACAATTACGACATGGCACTCGATGCGGCGACTGAAACGCTCAGCGTACGCTATGCGATGGATTTCCGCCGCGCGGCGCAGCGCTACTGCGCACTCGGCAGACCGGACCAGGTAGCGGAACGCATCCGCGAGTTCCATGCCGCCGGTGTACGGCACGTGATGCTCGACCTGCTCGGACCGTATGAGCAGCGCGATGAGCAGATCATGCGTTTTGCATCGGAAGCGATGCCGCTGTTGCGGGACCTGACGCAGCCATGACACGTGACCTGTCAGCCATGTTGCGGCCGCGCTCGATCGCGCTGGTTGGTGCGACGGATCGTTCGCGCTGGTCGCAGAACACGTTCGACAATCTGGTCAACCGTAAATACGCCGGCGATATCCATCTGGTGAGCCGGCGCGGCGGCGTTGTGCATGGCCGCATCGCCGCAACGTCGTGCGTGGACGTGGGCGCTCCGATCGATCTGGCGCTGCTGATGGTGCCGTTGGCGGCGATCGATGATGCACTGGCCGATCTGGCGGCAGCGAGTGTGCACAAGGCGGTGATATTGACATCCGGCTTTGCCGAAACCGGGCACGACGGCGCGGAACTGCAATCGCGCCTGGGATCATTGGCGCGCCGGCACAAGGTGTCGCTGCTCGGTCCCAACTGCCTCGGCTTCGTGAATTTCATCGACAACGTGCCGCTGTGGACCGGTGGTTTTCGCGCGCCCAGCAAACCTGGCTGCATTGCCGTCGTCACCCAGAGCGGGGCGAATGGGAGTTTCATCTCGAGCCTGGCCGCGCAGCACGAGATTGGCCTGTCGCACATGGTTTCGACCGGCAACGAGGCTGATCTGGACTGTGCCGACTTCATCGATCATCTGATCGATCAGCCCGAGGTGCGGGCTATCGCGCTGTTCGCGGAATCCATTCGACATACGCCCAGCTTCGCTGCTGCCGCGCGCCGCGCGATCGCCGCGGCAAAGCCAATCGTGGTGCTGAAGATCGGATTGTCGGAGATCACCGCCAAGTCGGCTGCGGCGCACACCGGCGCGCTGGTTGGTGACGACAGGGTGTTCGATGGCGTGTGCCGGCAGTTGGGCATCGTGCGCGTCGAGTTCGATTGAGGATCTGCTGTTCACCGCCGATGTGATCTCGCGCACAGGCGTCCTGTCGCCGGCCGGATTGGCAGCAGTGTCGATATCGGGCGGCGCCTGCGAAATCGTCGCCGATCGCGCACAGGTGTTGAATGTAAAGCTGCCCGCTTTATCGGATGCGGCGGTGGCCGAGCTGCACGCCGCGTTGCCGAGTTTCGGCACCCCGCACAATCCATTGGATATCACCGGCGGCGCGGTGTTGCAGCCGGATCTGTTCGAGCAGGGTCTGCGCATCCTGGGCAAGCAGCCGGAGTATTCCGCGCTGGCCTGCCTGTTCGATGTGCCGGTGGCCGAGGAGCATGCGACGGAATTCGTGCTGACGGCGTTGCGGCACATTGCTGCCGGGCTGCATGCGGCCGGCAAGCCGGCGTTCCTGATGAGTCACACGATGAAGCCGGTGACCGCGGTGTCCACCCGGATCATCAGCGAAATCGGCCTGCCATATCTCAGTGGTGGCATGCACCATGGGATGAACGCGCTGGGCAGCGCGTTCTGGTGGTCGGAACAACATCGGCGGCTGGCGAATGTGACGGCGACAATTGCCACGGTTGCGGACGCCAGCGAACGGCCGCGCGGTGAGCGGGCGACGCTGGATTATCTGCGGCGCTGCAACGTGCCAGCCGTGCCTATGACCCTGGCGCGGGATGCGGATGCGGCGGTTGCGGCGGCTCGCGCGATCGGCGGACGTGTGGTGCTGAAGATCGCCTCGGACGACATCGCGCATAAGAGCGACATCGGCGGCGTGGTATTGAACCTGGAAGGCGATAGCGCGGTTGGCGAGGCATTCCGGCGCATCATTGCGGCGGCGCCGGCGAGCGCGAACGTCGATGGCGTGCTGGTGGCACCGATGCGCGGCGGGGGGTTGGAATTGTTCGTGGGCTGCACCCGCGACGCGCAATGGGGGCCAGTGATCGCCGTTGGGCTTGGCGGCGTGTGGGTTGAAGTGCTGCAGGATGTCTCGCTGCGTCCATTGCCGATAGACGCGGCAGAGGTGACGCGGATGCTTGGCGAATTGCGGGGCTCGAAGCTGCTGCATGGCGCACGCGGGGTGCCGGCGGCTGATGTCGATGCGGTCGCCGCAGTGATTGCGCGCATTGGCGATGCGGCAGTGGCGCTGGGCGATACATTGGAAGCGCTGGAGGTGAACCCGCTGTGGGTACGCGGCGCGGAGGTTGAAGCGTTGGATGCGCTGGCGGTGTGGCGCAGCCCGTCATTGCGAGAAACGCAGTGACGAAGCAATCTAGGTCGATCAGTGCGCGCATTGCTTGACCGGGATTGCTTCGGCGCCTTTGCCCTCGCAATGACATGGGTGGTGGGACATGGATCTGACGCTCTCAGATAAGCACCGCGCCCTGCAGGATGAGGTGCGAGCTTTCATCCGCGAGCATGGGCACAAATCGCCGAAGCTGGGGGGCGGACGCAAGCGGCCGGATCAGAAGGCGCTGGACTGGCAGAAGCTGCTGGTGGATCACGGTTATGTCGCGCGGACCATTCCACGGGAATATGGCGGGTTCGGTGCGGAACCGGACGTGCTGGAAGCTGCGGTGATTGCTTCGGAGTTTGCCGCGGCGGGCATCTACACTGGACTGACCAACCAGGGCATCAGCATGCTGGTGCCAACACTGTTGGAAGTCGGCACCGAGGATCAGAAGAAGCTGTGGGTGGAAAGAACCATCCGCGGCGACGTGATCTGGTGCCAGGGTTATTCGGAACCAGGTGCTGGGAGCGATCTGGCATCGCTGACCACGCGCGGCGTGCTGCAGGACGGGCACTTCGTCGTCAACGGGCAGAAGATCTGGACCAGTTCGGCGCACTACGCCGATATGATGTTCCTGCTGTGCCGCACCGAACCGGACAAGCCGAAGCACGACGGCATTTCGTATCTTCTGCTGTCGATGCGGACGCCGGGGATCGAAGTGCGTCCGCTCCGCACGATGACCGGCCGTGCGGAATTCAACGAGGTGTTCTTCACGGATGTGCGCGTGCCGGAGGGGCAGATCGTGCTGGGCCGTGGCAAGGGCTGGTATGTCGCCAACGTCACCCTGAAGCACGAACGCTCGATGATCGGCAACGCCGAGAAGATGACCACACGACTGGAACAACTGGTTACGCTGCTGAAGGCGCGCGGTCTGCTGGGGACGACGGAATATCGCGATCGCCTGCTGAAGCTGCAAGGCGAGGTGATGGCGTGGAAGGCGCACAATCTGCGACTGCTGACGGAGGCGTCGCAGGGCGTGGATTCCGGCGTAAAGCGCATGATCATCAAGTATGGCGGCACGATGCTGGGCTTCCGGCTGGCATCGCTGGCGGTGGATGCGCTGGGCACCGATGGACTGGCATTCGAAAGCGCTGGTGAGGATGCGGAAGACGATGACGCGACGACGTGGAATATCGATTATCTGTACGATGTGGGGCTGATGATCGGTGGGGGGTCCAGCAACATCCAGAAGAACATCATTGCGGAACGCGGCCTGGACCTGCCGCGCGAGCCGAAGGTGGCGAGGGTCTGATGGAATTCGCCCTCAGCGAAGAACAGCGGCTGTTTGCCGATTCATTGCGAGGCTTGCTGGCGGAGCGGGTGACCATCGACGCGTTGCGGCGGCACGCAGACACCGGCAGCGGTTTCGATGCGGACTTGTGGGACAGCGTGACGGAACTCGGGCTCCCGGGGCTGCTGGTGCCGGAGCGTTTTGGCGGTGCCGGGCTTGGCATACTCGACGCAGCAGTTGCGGCGGAAGTGATCGGCAGCGTCGCGGCGTTCGTGCCGTTCACCGGCAGCATCGTGATGGCGACGCTGGCGTTCCTGCACAGCGCATCGCAGGCATTACAGGAAGCGTGGCTGCCGCGCATTGCCGCCGGCGAGGTGCGGTTCGGCGTGGGCTTCGGCGCGACGGCAGTGATCGACGCCGGGTCACCGACGCACCTGCTGATGTATCAGCCCGACGGTCACGCAGCACTTGTTGAGGCTGAACACGCCACACTGCACATGCATCGCAGCATCGATCGCACGCGTCCCGTTACCGATGTCAACCTCGACGCCTCGCGCGCCACCATGCTGGACGCGGCGAATGCACCGCTGGCCGCGATGCATCGCGTGCTGGATGCGGGGCGCATCACGCTGGCGGCCGACACGCTGGGTGCCGCGCAGCATATGTTCGACGAGGCGCTGGCGTTCGTGAAACAGCGGTCGCAGTTCAATCGCATCATAGGCAGCTTCCAGGCGGTGAAGCACCAGTTCGCCGACATGGTGACTGTACTGGAGCCATGCCGTGGCATGGTCTGGTACGCGGCCTACGCGCAGGACGCATTGCCCGACGAGGCGCGGCTGACCGCGTTGCAGACCAAGGCGCATCTTGGCGATATCGGCCGCGACATCGCGCGCATGGCGACCGAGGCGCATGGCGGCATGGGCTTCACTGACCTGCTCGGGTTGCACTACTGGTTCAAGCGGATCAGCTTCAATCGGCAGATGCTCGGCAGCCCCGAACAATGCCGCGAGGAAGCGGCACGACTTCAAGGATGGTTGTGATGCAGGCTTTCATCAACTCTTCGGATATTAGGAATGATGGTGCCGCGCTCGCTGCTCGCATGCGCCGCGACGGCTATCTTTTCCTGCCCGGCCTGATGCCGCGCGATGCGATCGGGTCGGTGCAGCGGCAGATTGGCGCGATCGCGCGCGATGCCGGCTGGCTGCGGCGCGATGCTCCGGTGGAGGACGCGGCCGCTGATATCGAGGGCTTCTGCGTCGATCCCGACCCGACCTATCTAAAGACCCTGCGCCGCATCAATCGGTTGGAGGACTACCACGCGCTGAAGCACCACCCCGCGCTCGTCGGCCTGCTGGAGATGATGCTTGGCGGACCGATCCTGCCGCATCCGCGTGTATTGATGCGCAACATCTTTCCGGCACGCGACGAGTTCACCACCAAGGCTCACCAGGACTTTCCCAATGTGCAAGGCACCACCGAGGTCTATACCGCGTGGATGCCGCTGATCGACTGCCCGATGGACGTTGGGCCGCTACAGGTCGCGGTGGGTTCGCATACCAGCGGCGTTTACGAATTCGGCATTGCCGGCGGCGCTGGCGGCATTGAGGTCAAGGACCCGCTGCAAGGCACCTGGGCTTCCAGCGGCTTCGCCGCCGGCGATGTGCTGCTGTTCCACAGCATGTTGGTGCACAAGGGGGTGCCTAACCACAGCAACAAGCTGCGCATGTCGATGGACGTGCGATATCAGTTGGTCAGCGAGCCATTCAACATTGACAACGCCAATCCGGACGGCCAGCCGCTATCGTGGGACGAGGTGTACGCCGGATGGCAGTCGGACGAACTGAAGTATTACTGGAAGCGGCTGCCGTTGACGCTGAAGGCGTTCGATCCGCAGTGGTTCGAGAAGCGCGATACGCTTGGGTTTGAGCTTGGCGCAGTGGGTGATCCGCGCGCCCGTTCGGTATTGCAGCGCATCGTGGCGCGCGATGCAGATCCGGAAAAGCGCGCGCGAGCCCAGCAACTGCTTGACGCATTGCCGTGATCGCATTCGAAGTTCGTCACTACAAAAGCATCGGCTCGACCAACGATGAGGCGTTGCGCCTTGCCGCGGAAGGCGTCCCACATGGCACGGTAGTACACGCGGACGAACAGACGATCGGCCGCGGGCGGCTGTCGCGCCGATGGCAAAGCCCGCCAGGTAATCTGTATCTGTCGATCATCCTGCGGTCGCAAACTCCAAACACCGAGATCGGCTTCGTTGCGGCGCTCGCGGTGGCGGATGCGATCGACGTCATGCTTCCGAGCCAGCATCGCGCGACATTGAAATGGCCAAACGACGTGCTGGTGCGCGATGGCAAGATCGCAGGCATCCTGGTGGAGCAGGCGAATGATGCACTGATCCTGGGTATCGGCATCAATGTGCTGCGGCCGCCGGGCGGCGTATCCTACAATGTATCGACAATCGTCGGCTGTGGCGGGCTTGCCACCGTGGACGGCACGCGCACCGCGCTGCTGCCGGCGTTGTCCGAATGGCTCGACACCTGGCAGGACGACGGCTTTGCACCAGTGCGCTCCGCCTGGCTGGCGCGTGCGCATGCCGCGGGCACCGCGCTGCGCGTGACGCTTGGCGATCGCACCATCGAAGGCCGCTTTGCCGATATAGCTTTGGACGGTGCGCTGCTGCTGGACACTGATGCCGGGCGCCAGCGCATTGTCGCCGGTGACGTCAGTACAGCCCCAGCGCCCTCGCCTTCAGTCTGATCATCGCGACGATCAGGTCCAATGCCGGTGTTGGCACTCCGGCCATGCGCGCCATGTCGAGCGGCACGGAATACAGCGCGTCGATCTCCATCGGACGCCCTGCCTCGAGGTCCTGCAAGATACTCGGCCGATGCGCGAGCTGGGTGTTGGCGGCGACGACGCGCTGCATGTCGATATCCAGCGGATAGCCCATCGCGGTGGCAATCGCCTGCACTTCGGCGACCATGCGGCGAGAGCATTCGATCAGTGCAGCTTCCTCGTGAGTCGCGCGCACCGGCGACTGGGTCAGCACGCACATCGGCCCTGCGCTGAGATTGAACGACAGCTTCTGCCAAATATGTGCGCGTATGTCCGGCACGATCGTGACCGGCAGATCTGCGGCACGGAACGCCGCGGCCAATGCCTCGATCCGCGGTGTCGTTCGGCCGTCCGGTTCGCCAAACATGGTGCCTCGGCCGGCACCGGACAGCAGCCGGATCACGCCCGGTGCCGGCACCGAACCCGCCGGCCAGAACACGCCACCGATCGCGCGTTGCGGTCCTACTACGCGCCATAGTGCATCGTCTGGATCGAGCCGCGGCAGACGGCGTTCGTCGTGCGGATAGAGGTACCACCACGGAATGCCGTTCATCACGAAGGCAACCGCGGTATCGGGGCCGAGCAATGGTGCGATCTTCGCCGCGACGGACGGGAGTGCCGGCGCTTTCACGGTGACGATGACGGCGTCCTGGGTTCCTAAGTCGACGGGTTGGTCGCTGGCCGCAATACGGACGTTGAGCGTCGCCGGTGGTACTTCGACTGTCAGCCCGCGCTCGCGGATTGCGGCGAGATGCGCGCCGCGCGCGACGACTGAGACGTCGGCGCCGCCTTTCGCGAGCAAGCCAGCCAGGTAGCCGCCGACGGCGCCGGCACCGAAGACGCAGATCCGCATCCGTGCGCTACGCCAGCAATTCCAGCGCGGCGCGCGACAAAGCCTGGACGCCGAAGCCGATACATTTCTCGTCGGGTTGATAGGCGGAGTTGTGCAGCCGATCGCTGCGGCCTGGCTGGCCCGAGCCGACCCGCAACTGGAAGCCTGGCACCAGTTCGGCCATCAGCGCGAAGTCCTCGCCGCCGAGGCTGGGCGAAAACTCGCTGATCACGTCGCCGAACTGGTGACGCACAGCTTCTATCGTCGGATCCACTACCTTGTCGTCGTTGCGCATCGACGGCACGCCGCGCTGGTACTCGACATCGCAGGTGACCCGCATGCTGGCTGACAGGCCGGCGGCCAAGCGCCGGATGGCGGCCTCGGCAATGTCGCGAGCCTCGGGATGCAGCGTGCGCACTGTTCCGGTGATGGTGCAGGTATCGGGAATGATATTGCGTGCGGTACCGCCGTGGATCATGCCGACAGTCACGACCGCGGGGTAAATCGGCCGCACCTCACGCGACACCACGGTCTGCAACTGCGTCACCAGCGTTGCCGCTGCGACGATGGGGTCGACAGTCTGATGCGGATGCGCCGCGTGGCCGGACTTGCCGCGCACCGTGATTTGGAAGCCGTCAGCCGCAGCCAACGCGTGGCCGCGCACATAGCCAAAGGTGCCCACCGGGAGGTCGGGGCCGTTGTGCAGCGACAGCGCCATGTCGATCTTCGGATTGTCCATCACGCCGGCGGCGATCATCTGTTTCATGCCGCCGATCGCCTCTTCGGCTGGCTGGAACACCAGCTTCACCGTGCCGGCCAGTTGCGACGCCAGTTCCTTCAGGACCGCTGCGACGCCCAGCAGCGTCGTGGTGTGAAGATCGTGGCCGCAGGCATGCATCAGGCCGGGATTGGTGCTGGCGAACGGCAAGCCGGTTTTTTCTTCAATCGGCAGCGCGTCCATGTCGGCACGGATTGCCAGGACAGGACCTGGACGGCCGCCCTCGATCAGCCCGACCACGCCGGTCTTGGCAACACCGGTCTCGTGCCTGATGCCCAGCCGCGTCAGCTCGCGGGCCACCACGCCGGCGGTGCGTACCTCCTCGAAGGCGAGCTCAGGATGCGCGTGGATGTCGCGGCGGATCTCGATCAAGCCAGCTTCGATGCGCTGGGTGGCGTCGCGGATCGCCGTGGTGGGGTCGTTGGGCAGGGACATGGGCTGGGCCTTCTTGTGTGGCGGCAGGGAGTTAAAAGCAGGGGGCTTTGCCCCCTGCAACCCCCACCAAAGGCAGAGCCTTTGGAAACCGTCCTGTTTGCTGAGGGCTTGCCCTTAGCGGGGTTCCAAGGGGCAGAGCCCCTTGGTCCGCCTCACAGACGGCGGAGCCAGCGGCCGGTGCGGCGCAGCGCCTCGGCGGAGGCCGCAGTAAGGCGCCAGGGAACCTCTTCCGTCACGGTCACACGCTCCAGGCGCATGCAGGATGGGCAGCGCACCGTCTGTTCCGTCAGATCAGGCTGTATCGGCATTCGTGCGCCGCAACTGCCGCAGAGAGCGTTGCGCCCGGGATCCTGACGCGCCTCGTGCATGACCTGCGCGAGCAAGGGCCCTCTGGTCATGGTAAACGGCAGACCCTTCATCCGATTGCCTCGTCCCCTTTTGCAACGAGCTTAGCCCTCGCTGAGGGCGACGAACAAGGATGGGTGGGCGTTTCGACTGCGCGACGTGTGGTTGAGGGAGATCCAACCGCTCATAATTGTGAACTGGTACCTGACTACAATTATTAGTTGTAGTGCTAAAGATGTGGCGGCTGCCGTAATTGGAGACGTCGCATGAGCCAAGCGATGCACAGCGCAGGTCCTCTGACTTCCGATCCGGTCAGTAACGTTCTCAAATGGATTTTGCTTATTGTCGCTGTGGTCTGTTTCGGGCTGTTCGCGTGGGCGACCGTAGTGACTTACGACCGAGCGCCGCCGCAGCCAGAGCGACTGGTGTCCACGAGCGGCACAGCGCTGATGACAAGCAGCGATATCATAGCCGGGAAAGCCGGGTTCCAGAGAGCCGACCTGATGGACTACGGCAGTCTGTATGGGATGGGCTCTTATTATGGCGAGGACTACACGGCGTTTACGCTGATCCGGCTCGCCGGATTGGTCGAGGACAATCTGTCGCAAGCGCGCGCCGGCAAGGCGTATCGCGATTTGCCGAACGACCAGCAGGCGGCGGTTCGCGATGCCATGCGCGCCGACCTCCAGCATATCGACCTTACGCAAACTGACGCGGCCGTTCCGGCCTCAGTCGCAGCGGCAATCATAAAATTGCGCGGCGATATCGCGGGGAACCTCCACAAGGAGGACCTTCAGACCGGTTGGACTCCCGCGTACGCGCTGGATGACCACGAGGCTGAGCAGACCGCAGACTTCCTGATCTACTGCGCGATCACCACCGTGGCGCGGCGGCCGAACGTGAGCTGGTCGTGGACAGAAAACTGGCCATACGAGCCGGAGGTGGGCAATACACCCACAACCAACACCTTCGTTTGGACGTGGGCCAGTTTCTGTTTCACGTTCCTGGCGTTTGGCCTCGTGTTGTTCATCTACGAATACTGGCTGAACCACCCGGACGACGCACCGATGGACCCGGTGCTCGCGAACTTCCTTGCCCTGACCGAGAGCCAGCGCAAGGTGGGCAAGTACTTCCTTGTCGTCGCGGCCGTATTGCTGGTGCAGATTCTGGCCGGGAGCATCATGGCGCACGCCTACTATGACCGGCGGACCTTTTACGGCATCGCCTTGCAGGACTGGCTGCCGTTCAACTTCCTCCGCGATGTCCACATCCAGACCCCTATCGTCTGGATCGGCGTGTCCTGGATTGGCGCCGGTCTTTTCCTGGCACCTGCGATCGCGGGTGGGCGGGAGGCCCGTTACCAGGGACTGCTGGTCGATCTGCTGTTTTGGGTAACGCTGCTCATCGTGGCAGGTGCGCTCATCGGCGACTGGCTAGGGATCATGGGATACATCCACCGCGGATGGTTCTGGTTCGGCAATCAAGGGCTATCGTACATTCAGCTTGGCCGCGCCTGGCAGATCGGCTTTTTCCTCGGGCTGGCAATCTGGAGCGCCCTGATGTTCCGCGCCATGTGGCCCACCGCGGCGATGCTGTGGAGCGCGACACGGCAGTTCTGGTCAGGCCGTATCCGTCTCGAGCACCTGATCTGGGCCGCCACGGTGAATGTCGCGGTGCTCTACGTCTTCGGCATGATTCCACTTACCGGCATCGAAAAGTCGTTCACCATCACCGATTACTGGCGCTGGTGGGTGGTCCATCTCTGGGTCGAACAATCGTTTGAATTCTTCGCCGCCAGCATGAGCGCCTATCTGCTGATGGCGGTCGGCCTGGTGTCGCGCAAATTGGCCGAGCGAGCGGTTTACTTCGAGCTCATTCTGATTTTCCTGGGCGGCGTGTTAGGCACCGGTCATCACCTTTACTGGGTGGGCGGTCCCAGCATGTGGGTGCCTCTTGGCAGCATGTTCTCGTTCATCGAAGTCCTGCCGTTGGTACTGCTGATCATCGAGGCGATCGGGCAATACCGGCTGATCAGCGTGGCCCACGAATTCAACTACAAGCTGGCCTACACTTACATCATCGGCGCGGCGTTCTGGAATTTCGTCGGCGCCGGCGTGTTCGGTGGCGGCACGCTGAATGCGCCGCTCATCAACTACTACGAGCACGGCACATTCCTGACGCTCAACCACGCACACACGGCGCTGTTCGGCGCCTTTGGTCTGCTGGCGATCGGCCTCGTATATTTCTGCCTCCGCTATGTCGCGGCGGAGTACCGCCAGTTCAGCGACCGGCTCGGGCTATGGGCGTTCTGGCTGTACAATCTGGGTCTGGTGATGTGGATTTTGCTGAACTTCTTCCCCATCGGTTGGCCGCAGCTCAACGCCGTCTTCGAACACGGTCTGGCCTACGCGCGCAGCGTGGATTTCTACGAAGGCACACTTGTATGGCAGTGGCTACGCCTGCCCGGCGACGTCGTCTTTGCCGTGGCCGCTGTGCTGATGGCCTGGGATTTCATGGTGAAACTGCGACCGCTCTATCCACGCCTGCTCGGCGCCCGCATGCCACCCGGCGTCGCGCCGCCGCAGCCGGGTGAATGAGGCAGTCAGCCGGCGTCGAGCCTCGCCAGCAGCTTCTCCGCCCGCTCGCGCTTCTCTGGCTTCGGATCACGCTGGATGATGCGCAGGATGGCATCCCTTGCGCCGAGATCACCGGCTTCCGCCATCTCAAACGCCATCGCATCGCGCCGCTCGTAATGCGAGCGATCCAGCGGCACGACGGTGACCGGCAGATCCTTCCAGTAATACTGACCGTCGCGGCTTGACCAACCGGCATAAGCTTCGTCCCAGCTGCCGCAGCCCGAGTATGGCAGCAGGTTCACATCCGCGATCGGCTCGCTGAGCTTCTGATAGCGCGCGTCGAACGACATGCGGATCGAGCGGGTGCGGTTCGGCAGCGCCTTGTGGACCGTCACGTCCTGGAAGATCAGTGCATCGCCCGCCGCGAAGTCGCCGGTGACCCAGGTACCGGGGATCGGCACGGCAATATCCATGCCTCCCGCGCCCGAACCGACCTTGGTGGGCAGAATGCCCGCGACGTGGGAACCCGCCGCAACCGCCAGAGTGCCCATCTCGCGCGGACAGTCCCCCAGCGGCATCCACATTGCATAGCTGGTCGTGCCGCCGATGTGGACGCGATCCTGGTGCACGCCGGTAGTGAAGTCGAAGTGGTCCGATTGGGGAAAAATGTTGCGCTGAACAAACATCGGATGCGCCAGGGCGGATTCGGCGAAGATCCGGTCGAACAGCGCGATCGCACGCGGATGGGTGCGCAAGCGATGCAGCGCCTCGTCGCTCCAAAGGGTGCGGAATACCGACATGTAGCGCGGCTCGGGGTCCTTGCAGGCGGCGGCCTGGTTGGCGACTCCGCTTGCGACGGGCGAGGCCGGGTCCAGCCAACCGCCTTCCGCCGCCTTGTTCAGCAGCCGGGCACGCACATCGAGGATCGCCTCGCGCGGCAGCAGGCCGCGCAGGAACAGGTAGCCGTCCTCGATGAGGCGAGCGCGCAAGACTGCCCCATCGTTCAGATGTTCGGTCGAATCCCTGAAGGGTTCGTAGTGAGACACGGTCTTCCTCCCGTCGGTCCATGGCATGGTGTGCAGGTTCCCGGCGCCTGACAAGCCGGTATGGCGGGCACACCACTTGGTACCGGCCATGAAGGGGCGCATGTCCATCGGACGACAGCAATAGGATCGCGCATGAGCTTCACCGGGGGATGTCAGTGCGGCGCGGTGCGTTACACGGTTTCAGCGGACCCGCTGGAGATCTATGTCTGCCACTGCCGCGAATGCCAGAAACAGTCGGCCTCGGCGTTCGGCATCTCGGTCATCGTGCCGGTAAGAGCATTCGCGCTGGAGCAGGGGCGTCTGCGTGCCTGGAGCCGCCAGACCGACAGCGGCGGCACGCTGATCTGCTCATTCTGCGAAGACTGCGGCACGCGCATCCACCATACCGACGGCAGCGAGAGCAGCATGAGCGTCAAGGGCGGTTCGCTGGACGAGCCGGTGGACCTGACCGGCGCTATGCATATCTGGACCAAACGAAGGCTGCGTGGCGTGATCATACCCGATCACGCCACGCAATTTCCCGAAGAACCCTAGGACCACCGTCACGCGGCAGGTTCCACGCGTCCCGGTGCGGACATCAGACGAGGGCTTTCAGAGCTTCCTCGTCTAAGGGAAACCGGCCGGTCGCCTTCTTGGAGAAGCCGAGCCTGCCGTCCACCGTGATCTCGAATACCCCGCCACCGGATTTGCGCAGCGTGACCTGCGCATCGGGATGGGCGTTCTGGATCAGGTTCCGCACGCCGTTGGCGCGCGGCTCATAGCCTCATTGGCCGCAGTATTCGATTTCGACCTTCATGCCGTACGACCTCCTCAATTGATCGCGTGCACAAGGTGGCAGGGGCGGGCAGTCAGGGCAACCGGAGTTTGATCGAGATCAACGCGGCCGTTGCACAACCGGGCCTAGGCTCCTGGTCAAATCGGGAGAACAGCCTTGCAGGACACTCTTCGCATTGTCTTTCGCGACATGACCGCACCGATCGGGATGGAGGACACAATTCGAGCCCTGGCAGCGGACCTGGAACGGCAGTTCGACCGCGTGACCGGGTGCAGCGTGGTGATCGAGAGACGCCATCGGAATCACCACCACGGCAATCTCTATCACGTGCGGATCGAGCTGTCGGTGCCCGACCGCACGATCGTGGTGGGACGCGATCCGGGCGATCATCACGCCCACGAAGACCTGCCTGTCGCCATTCGCGACGCCTTCCAGGCAGTCAAACGGCAGCTGCAGGACTATATCCGAACCAAGCGTGGCGACGTGAAGACGCGCAGCGCGGCGCAACCGGACTGACCCGCGGAGAACGCATGCTCAAATACATCCTGGTTCCTATCAGCGGCACCCCGACCGACAACCCGGTGTTCGCCACCGCGCTGTCGGTTGCCCGGCTGGTGGGCGCGCATCTGGAATTCCTGCATGTCCGGCAGGACGTGCAGAAGACCCTGGTAGCGATGGCGTCGGCCGACATGGGCAGCGGCGCCGGTTACGACCAGATGTTCGAAACCATCGATCTCGAGGTGGCGACCCGTCAGAAACAGGCGGAGATCGCCTTCCGCGATTTCTGCGAGCGGGAACGGCTGCCGATTTCCAGCGATCCGGCGACCGACCTGCCCTCGGCGGAACTGCGGCTCGAGACCGGAGAGGAAACCGCGTGGCTGGCGGCACACGGACATAGCGCCGACCTGCTGGTGGTGGGACGCGCGCGCGAGGGTGAAGCGGTGGCAATCGACTTACTGGAGACCTGTCTTCTGGGCTCCGGGCGGCCGGTGCTGATCGCGCCCGAGCAAGCGCCTGGCAGCCGAACCGGTGTTGTCGCGATTGCCTGGAAGGATCGGCCCGAGGCCGCGAAAGCGGTGGCGGCCGCGCTGCCCTTCATCGAGGCGGCGGAGCGCGTTATCATCTTTTCGGTGGACGAAGGCACGGATACCGGGGCGCAGTCCACCGAGCGCCTGCGCCATGCGCTGTCATGGCACAACGCGCGGACCGATGTGCATCGCCTGAAGCCGGACAGCCGCGCGCCGGTGGAAATCCTGCTCGAAGCGGCCGCCGCTGCCCGTGCCGACATCCTGGTGATGGGCGGTTACAGCCACAGCCGGATGCGCGAAGTGATTTTCGGCGGGTTCACGCGCAGTGTGCTGCACGATGCCGGACTGCCGGTCCTTATGGCGCATTGAAATCGGGCGTTGGTGCATCCTCTCGTTGCGAGGACGATGCCGAATGAGTTACGTCCCCGCGCATGCATTCCACGCTGATCGTTCCGGTCATCCTATCCGGCGGCTCCGGCACCCGGCTTTGGCCGGTGTCCCGCGAATCGTTTCCAAAGCAGCTTTGGCCGCTCACCACCGACCGCACGCTGTTGCAGGAGACGGCGCTCCGGGCACACGACGGCGCGCGGTTCGCAGCGCCGATCGTTGTTTGCAATCAGGACCACCGGTTCCTGATCGCCGAGCAGCTTCGCGCGGCCGGGATTGTTTCGCCGCATATCCTGCTTGAGCCGATTGGCCGCAACAGCGCGCCAGCGATAGCTGCCGCCGCGCTGTATCAGGCGGAAACCGACCCGGATGCGGTACTTTGGCTGCTCGCGGCGGATCACGCGATCACGGACACGGTGGCCCTGCACGCGGCACTGGCGATTGCCACCGCCGCGGCACGAGCGGGCCATATCGTGACGTTCGGCATGCGGCCGACAGCACCTGAGACCGGCTATGGCTATATCGAGCGCGGCACGGCGCTGCCTGACGCCGCGGGGGCCTATGCGGTCGCCCGCTTCGTGGAAAAGCCCGATGCCGCCGAGGCGGCCCGCCTCGTCGCCGACCAGCGGTATCTTTGGAACTCCGGCATGTTCGTGTTCACGGCACGGACTCTGCTGGACGAACTGGAGGCGCATGCCCCTGAGGTATTGCGCACCGTGCGCGCGGCAGTTGCCGAACGGCACGCCGACCTGCACTTCGTCCGGTTGGACGCGACGGCTTTCGCCGCCGCGCCATCGATCAGCCTGGACTATGCGGTCGCCGAGCGCACCAGCCGAGCCGCGGTGGTGCCGGCCGATATCGGCTGGTCCGATGTCGGAAGCTGGGGCGCGTTATGGGAACTCGGCGCCAAGGACGCGGCAGGCAATGTCACCTTGGGCGACGTGCTGCTGGAGGCGTCGCGCGATTGCTATGTGCGCAGTGACGGGATGCTCGCCGCTGTCGTCGGCCTGCAGGATGCCGTGGTGGTGGTCACCGAGGACGCGGTCCTAGCCATGCACCGAAACCAGGCACAGGACGTGAAGAAAATCGTCGATCGGCTGCGGGCCGCCGGCCGGCATGAGGCCGTCGCACACAATCGTATCTACAGACCTTGGGGCTATCTTGACGATCTGACGCACGGCGAGCGTTTTCAGGTCAAGCGGATCGTTGTTTCACCGGGGCAGCGGATGTCATTGCAAAAACACGTGCATCGTGCGGAACACTGGGTCGTGGTCAACGGCACCGCCCGCGTGACGCGCGCTGGCGAGACGGTGACGCTGCACGAGAATGAAAGCATCTATCTGCCGGCCGGCTGTGCACACCGGTTGGAGAATCCGGGTCCCGGCCCACTGGTGGTGATCGAGGTGCAGTCGGGCACCTCGTTCGGTGAGGCCGACGTGCTGCGTCTGGAAGACGACTACAACCGGACGTCCGCGTCCGGGTGACACACCGAAAAGTATTGCGCCGCGCGCCAAGCCATGCCGCGGATATGTGCTTCGGCCGGCATGTGGAGCCCATGGAACAGCGCCGCGACCAGCAGCGCGATCACCACGATGCGGCGCGTGTTGAGGCCTGACGGGGGCGGCCCGGCCAGATAGATCAGCGCCCACGCACCCGCCAGTCCCGCCGCCGCTCCCAGCATCACTTCGGGGAGCGAATGCACGCCAAGGACCAGGCGCGACACACCAATAACCAGCGCGGCGAACAAGGCGAGCGGCATTGCGAAGCCGCGATGGCGCAGCAGCAATGCGGCCAGACCGCCGCCGACCACGGTTGCTGCCGCGACATGGCCGCTGGGCGTGTGGATCCTCGGTGTTCCGAGATTGGCCGAGCACGCCAGGAACACCAGCTTCAATGCCAGGGTGACGGCAAAGGTCGCGAACACCGCCAGCCACCACGCCGCGGCGCCACGGCGCCAGCCCTGGGTCAGCAATGCGATGCCGATGGCCAGCACCAGCGGCAGGATCACCGCCTGATCTGCGAAGTCGGTGAGGAATCTCATCTGCGGCAACCGATTGGTAAGACAGCGTCCGCACACTCAAGAGGCGAGCGGACGGTTCCGGGACCATCTCGCCATGGATTCCTACTTCGTCGCATCAGTCGTGTTCATATGCGTGTTCACCGGTTCACTGTTAGGCCTATCCCTGAACACGTGGTTACCCGATCACCACCGTTCGGTCCGCTCGCATGACGCCATCAAGCTTGGGACGGGTGTCATCGCCGTGCTGGCGTCGCTGGTACTCGGACTACTCACCGCCGGCATCAAGAGCAAATTCGACGTCACCGACGCCCGGATGCGTGGCTTTGCGTCCAGCCTTATCATGCTCGATCAGACGCTGCGCGACTACGGTCCGGAGGCGAACAATGCGCGTTCGCTGCTACGCACCTACACCGCTGACGCGATCGAGGATCAGTGGCCGCAGAAAGCGCAACAAGCCGTACGGTCAGAGGACAAGGAGGCAGGCAGCGCGCTAGAGGGCGTCCGGCTAGCCATCGTCGCACTCGGCATCGATACGCCACAGCATCAGATGATGCGGGCCAGCGCGATGTCACTCGCAGATAGCGTCTTGCACACACGCTGGCTGCTGATCGAACAGGCGGAATCCTCGATCCAGCCGGTGTTCCTGGTCGTGCTGATTGCCTGGATCGTGCTGATCTTCGTCAGCTTCGGGTACAATGCGCCGGCCAACGCAACGGTGATCGGTGCCTTCTTCATCTGCTCGGCGGCGATCGCCGCCTGCCTGTTCGTCATCATCGATATGGACACACCGTTCGACGGCTTGATCGTCATCTCCAGCCATGCGATGCGGGATGCACTCGCACATATGAGCCAATAGGGGAACATGGTCATGGCTTTCGATTTCGCCGGCAAGCGTGTCGTGGTGTGCGGCGGCAGCCGCGGCATTGGCCGTTCCATCGCGCTTGGGTTCGCCGCGGCGGGAGCCGGCGTGTCGATCTGCGCGCGCGGCAAGGAGGCGCTGGAGCAGACCCGCGCCGAGGTCGCCAAGGCGGGGCATACCGCGCATGCCGGCGTTTGCGACCTGGCCGACACGGCGGCGATCAACGACTACATCGGCGCGGCGGCGAAGGCGCTGGGCGGCATCGATGTGCTGGTGAACAACGCCTCGGGGTTCGGATCGGTCGATGACGAGGCAGGGTGGGCGGCCAGCATGGCGGTGGACATGATGGCGATCGTGCGCGCCACGAAGGCGGCGTTGCCGTTGCTGAAAAAGTCGAAGGGCAATGTGGTGAACACCTCTTCGATCTCCGCGCTGCGCACCTCGACGCGCACCCCACCATACGGCGCGATCAAGGCCGCGGTGATTCATTACACCGCGAGCCAGGCGGCGATGTACGCGCGCGACGGCATCCGGGTGAACGGCGTCGCGCCGGGATCGATCGAGTTCCCAGGCGGAAGCTGGGAGAAGCGCAAGAGCGACAATCCGAATCTCTACAACGCGATCCTGCGCTCGATACCGTTTGACCGGCTTGGCCGTCCCGAGGAAGTAGCGAACGTGGTACTGTTCCTGGCGTCGCCCTATGCCGCCTGGGTCACCGGCCAGACGATTGTGGTCGATGGGGGTCAGCTGCTGTGACCTGTTCAGCGAGGGAGTTGTCGACGCAGTCATCGAAGCCGATCGGCTGAGCAAGCGCGCCGCCGGATAACATGGCTGCCTGCAATCGATCGAAACCCTCGGGTCGCATCACCGGATCGGCGGCATAGAGGTTAAGCGCGCGGTAGCGGTCCATCGCGGCAGCAAAGATCGCAGGTGGGACGGTTGGGAAGTAGCCGGCCAGCGCGCGGGCGATATCGCTGCCTGGAGTGGCCGCGATCCAGTGCAGCACGCGGGCAATAGCCCGTGTCATGCGCAGCAGTTCGTCACGCCGCGACGTCAGCAGCGAACGGCGCGTCACCAGGACGGTATAGGCGGTCGGTCCACGGTTCGCGGCTGTGTGCCAGATATGTCCCGCACCCGATGCGATAAGTTCCTCGGCGTAGGGCTGGAACATCTGCGCGGCGTCGAGCCTGCCGGCACGCAGTGCTGCCGCGTTCTCCGCCATTGTCGGGCCGCTGATCCGTTTCAGGGTCATCGGATCGATATTGGCGCGACGCAGATCGTCCTGCAGGCATATCCACGGCGTCGGCACCTCGGCGACCGATGCGAATCGCACGCCAGCCAGATCGGCCAGGTGGAAATCCGGGCGTGATTGGCGGCCGACGATGAAGAACGGATCGCGGGCGATCACGTCGCAGAAGCAGACACTGTCAGACGCCGGGTCCTGCGCGTGCGTCAGCACGACGCGCAGCGGGCCACCCCACATCACATCGATCTCACCGCCACGGAGCGCTGCCGCGGTGCGCGCGGGATCGAGCGACGACACCAGCTCCACATCGACACCCTCGGCCTGATAGGCACCAATCGCATGTGCCGCGTAGAATGGCGCGTAAAATAGCGCGCGGAAGTTCTCCGAGAGTCGAATGGCCATGGTTCTGCTCCTGGACGCTGTTCGCACGTTTGTCATTCGGAGCGTAAGGAAGCAATGCAGGTCGGGATTCCGCGTGCCGATAGTGACCTGGATTGCTTCGGCGCTCCGCTCCTCGCAATGACACTCGGAGGGTGGCCATAGATGCGTATAGCTTTGGTCGGTGTGTCGCATTGGCACACGCCATTCTACATCGATCCGCTGCTGGCGATGCCTGGCGTATCTGTTATCGGCGTTGCGGACCCCGAGCTGGGCCGTGCCGAGGAAGTCGCCAACAAGGCCAACTGCCCGGCGTTTGCCGACTACCGCGAGATGTGCGCGCGCCATCGGCCCGACTTCGTGTTCGCGCTTGGCAGGCATTGCGACATGGCCGATGAGGCGCGCTTCCTGATCGCCGAAGGCATCCCGTTCGCCATGGAAAAGCCGTGCGCGATCAATGCCGCGGATGCACACGACATCGCCGACCGCGCGGCGCGGGCCGGAGTGTTTGCAGCGGTGCCGTTCGTCATCCGCTACAGCCCACTGATCGACACGATCCGCGCGTTCGGCGAGCCGCCGCAGTACGTCGTGTTCAAGTTCATTGGCGGGATGGTCGATCGCTACCACCAACAGCGTGTCGAATGGATGCTGCACCGCGCCACCGCGGGCGGTGGGCCACTGATCAACCTGGGCGTCCACTTTCTGGATCTGTGCCGCGTGCTGCTGCCCGGCTGCGAACTGCGCGTCGGCAGCGCGGCGATCTCGAGCAACTTCTCAGCGCTGGACATCGAGGATCATGCGGTCGTGCTGATGCACGGCGGAGGAGCTACCTGCATGGTAGAGACGGGGTACCTTTACCCTGCCCCCAACTCGGTGTTCGATCTGCACTATTCGATCCGCACAGCGAGCCACTATTTTGCGGCACGCGACCATCAGACCTTGGAAATCCTCGACAACAATCGGCGGCGCGAAGTGCGCTCGATGCCGCTGACCAACTCGTTGTTTTATCCGAAGTTCGTCGAGGACACGCTGCACCGGGTTGTGCATGGCGAGCCGCCAATTGCCGACCTGGCAGACATGGCGGCGGCGATGGATCTGGTCGAAGCGGCTTACTCCACTGGCATTGGCAAGTGACAGCGGCGCGCCCATGTTACCGGGACAGCAGTGGAGCAAGGCCCATGGACGAACCGGCCGCCGGCGTACGTATCGACATCGTCTCGGACGCCATCTGCCCGTGGTGCTACATTGGCAAGCGGCAGCTTGAGCGCGCGTTGGCCACGCTGTCCGACGAGGGGCTGCGGTTCTCGATCAACTGGAATCCGTTCCAGCTCAATCCCGACATGCCGAAGGAAGGCCGCGATCGCATCGCGTATCGCATCCAGAAATTCGGCAGCGCCGAGCGTGCCCTCGAACTGGACCAACGCGTCGCCGATGCCGCGGCGAATGTGGGGCTGAGTTTGCGCCAGGACCTGATGCTGCGCACGCCCAATACGCTGGATGCGCATCGCCTGATCTGGCTGGCTGGACGAGAAGGCAAACAGGACGCCGTGGTGGAGGCATTGTTTGCCGCCTATTTCACCCAGGGACGGGATGTCGGCGACGCCGATGTGCTGGCCGACTGCGCGGCCGCGGGCGGCATGGACCGCGCCTCGGTTGCCGACTTCCTGGCAGGCGATCTCGCGGCGAAGGAAATGCTGGCAGCCGACCGGGCGGCGCGGGAGGCAGGCGTGAACGGGGTGCCGTCGTTCTTCCTGGACGGGTACGGCCTGTATTCCGGCGCCATGCCGGCGGAAACGATGGCTGATGCGCTACGCCAAGGGAACCAAATTCTCCGCCAGCGTGCGATGGAAGCAGCAGAGTAGTCTTTGCCGCGGCGCCGCCGGCATGCGTGAGAATTGCTCATAGAACGGGTGAGATTATCGCCTGAACCAAGCGCTTGCTTTCGGCACGCCACGGACGATATGCGGGAGCCAGGGATTGGGAGCACGCTCCCTTCCGCTATAGTCGTGCGCCTTCAGAAAAGGGGAGCGAAAGCATGTCAAACGAGATGAAGCATCCGGAAACGCTGGCGTTGCACGCCGGCTGGCGGCGTGATCCGGCGACCAATGCCGTTGCCGTGCCGATTTACCAGACGACGTCGTATCAGTTCGACAGCGCAGAGCATGCGGCGAACCTGTTCGGCCTGCGCGAACTGGGCAACATCTACACGCGCATCATGAACCCGACGACGGACGTGTTCGAGAAGCGCGTCGCGGCGATCGAAGGCGGTGCAGCAGCGCTGGCTTTGGCTTCCGGCCAGGCGGCGTCGGCGTTTTCGGTGCAGAACCTGGCGCAGGTGGGCGACAACATCGTCACCTCGACCGACCTGTATGGCGGAACCTGGAATCTGTTCGCCAACACGCTGAAGGCGCAGGGCATCGAGGCACGCTTCGTCGATCCGGGCGATCCCGAGGCGTTCGCCCGCGCCACCGATGGCCGCACCCGTGCCTATTATGCCGAGACACTGCCCAACCCGAAGCTGATCGCGTTTCCCATCGCGGAGGTATCGGCGATTGGCCGCAAATTTGGCATTCCGCTGATCATGGACAACACCGCGGCGCCGATCCTGGTGCGGCCATTCGATCATGGCGCGGCCGTGGTGATGTACTCGACCACGAAATACATCGGGGGTCATGGCACATCGATCGGCGGCGTGGTGATCGACGGCGGCAACTTCCCGTGGGACCAGCACAAAGAACGGCAGCCGCTGCTGAACACGCCGGACCCGAGCTACCACGGCGCGGTGTGGGCGGAGGCGGCCAAGCCGCTCGGACCGATTGCGTATATACTGCGGATGCGGGTCGTGCTGCTGCGCGATCTCGGCGCGGCGATGAGCCCGTTCAACGCATTTCTGTTCATCCAAGGGCTGGAGAGCATGCCGCTACGCATGCGCGAGCATAGCAAGAACACGCTGGCCGTGGCGCAATTCCTGTCGACCCGCAAGGAAGTGTCGCGGGTGATCCATCCGGCGTTCCACAAGGGTGTCGGCGCCGAGCGAAGCGCGAAGTACCTGCCACATGGCCACGGCGGGCTGATGGGCTTCGAGCTGGCCGGCGGGGTCGATGCCGGCCGGGCGTTCATCAATGCGTTGAAGCTGTTCTATCACGTGGCGAACATCGGTGATTCGCGCTCGCTGGCGATCCATCCGGCGAGCACGACGCACTCGCAGCTTTCGGCGGAGGAGCAGCTGGCGACCGGTGTGACGCCCGGGTATATACGTTTGTCGGTCGGCATCGAGCATATCGACGACATCATCGGCGATCTGTCGCAGGCGTTGGATGCGGCGGGCGGCGGCCTTAAGGCGGCAGCTGAGTAAAGCTTCCTGGCTCATAAGGCGCTGGTCGTCGGATACGGCAATCCACTGCGTGGCGATGACGCAGTGGGCCAGGCGGTTGCGGCCGCACTTGCCGCAACCGCAGGGATAGAGGTGGTGACGTGCCAGCAGCTTGTGCCGGAGTTGGCGGAGAAGCTGACGGCGGCTGACGTGGTGGTATTCGTGGATGCGGCAGTGGACGTCCCAGCGGGTGATGTCCGCACGGTGCAGATAGAGGCGCAGAAGAACGTGGCGCTGGGGCATCACGCGACGCCGGCGACGTTGCTGGCGTTGACGGAGCAGATCTACGGACGGACGCCTCGGGTTTTTCTGGTCAGCGTGGGTGCCGCATCACTGGAATTTTCCGAGACGCTGTCGGCACCAGTCGCAGCCGCGGTGCCAAATGCAATTGCGGCGGTGCAAGCGGTGCTGGGACAGGAGCCGGCTGCGACTGTCAATTCCGCACCGAATCCAGCACCTCGCCCCCGGCATCGAGCAGGCTGATCACCACCGGGTATTGCCCGACGGCGTGGGTGGAGCAGCTCAGGCAAGGATCGTAGGCGCGCAGCACCGCCTGTACGCGGTTGAGCATGCCATCCTCGATCTTGCTACCTCGCACGTAGTGCTTCGCCACCTGGTTGATGCTGCGGCTGATTGCCAGGTTGTTGTTGCCGGTGGCGATGATCAGGTTGGCCCAGACGATCGCGCCGTCCTCGTTGACCTTGTAGTGGTGGAACAGTGTGCCGCGCGGCGCTTCCGCCATGCCGACACCTTCCAGCTCGTTCACGCCGGCATGCGCGCGAACATGGTGTCCGAGGATGTCCGGGTCGTTCAGCAGACCTTCCATCTTCTCGATGCAGTGCAGGATCTCGATCAGCCTTGCGTAGTGGTAGTGGAACGAGCTCTGCACCACCTTGCCAAAGCGCTGGTGATATTCAGCGAATTCGGCGTCCGCTACTTCGGTGCCGCAGCGCGCCACCACGTTCAGACGGGCGAGCGGACCAACGCGAAAGGTGCCTTCCGGAAAGCCATCGTGCTTGAAGTACGGCGCTTTCAGGAAGGAATGCGGAACCGTCGCCTCGCCGATGTATTTGGCGTAATCGTGCGCCGCCATGCGATTGACGACGACATTGCCCTCGGCATCGGCAAAGCGAAGCGGGCCGTCGTAGAGTTCCAGATTGTCGTTGTTGCCGACCATACCCGCATACATGGTGGGAGCGTTTCCGAACACGGCCGCCTCTTCGCTGAACTTGTCGACGATACCCTTGAACAAACTCAGCGTACGCAGCGCGATCGCCTTCGCCTCGGGCAACGCCGCCAGCATGCGATCACGGCCGGTGACGTCCAATGGCGCATTCACGCCGCCCGGTACCGTCCAGGATGGATGGATACGTTCCTTCGCCAGGCCCTCGATTGCCTGCTGGCCGAACTTGCGCAACGTGATGCCTTCGCGCGCGAGTTGCGGATGATCCTGGATGACGCCAATGACGTTGCGCCGCGCAGGATCAGAATCGAAGCCCATCAGCAAGTCAGGCGCGGACAAATGGAAGAAGCTCAGCGCATGGGACTGAATCACCTGGCCGCAATGCATGATCTGGCGCAGCTTCACCGCGGTGGGCGGCACACGCACGCCCATGATGACCTCGCACGCCTTCGCCGAGGTCAACAGATGGCTGATCGGACAGATGCCGCAGATGCGCGACGTAATCGACGGCATTTCATAGAACGGCCGTCCCTCGCAGAACTTCTCGAAGCCACGGAACTGCGTGACGTGGAACAAGGTGTCGGTCACCTGCCCGCTGTCATCGAGATGGATCGTGATCTTCGAGTGGCCCTCGATGCGGGTGACCGGATCAATGACGATGGTCTTCATGAACCTCTCCTCACCCGAAGCGCACCCGGTTCCGCAGATCTGGAATGCGCCCCTCCAGCAGTTCGGTAAGAACAAACAGGATCGTGGGTGCCGAGGGTGGGCATCCCGGCACGTGCAGATCGACCTTTATCACGTCGTGCAGCGGAAGGGCATGCTTCAACAGCACCGGCAGATCCTGGGTCGGCTGGCCCTTCCCCTCGTCGGCACCCTCGACGTAGACGCGATCGAACAGCGACTTCAGCGGCAGCGGATTGCGCATGCCGGTGACGTTGGTGGTGATGGCGCAATCGCCAAGTGCCACGACGATACGCGTACGCTCGCGCACCAGACGGACTTTTTCCAGGTCCTCATCGCTGCTGACGGCCCCTTCGATGACTGCGATGTCGACGTCGTGCGGATACTCGCGCGCATCGACCAGCGGGCTGTAAACCAGCTCTGCCTTTTCGGCGATGATGAACAGCCCTTCGTCAACGTCGAGGAAGGACATGTGGCAGCCGGAACAGCCATCCAGCCACATCGTTGCGAGGCGCTGCTTCTTCATGGCCGGGCCACCCGTTTCGCAGCGAGGTCGATGATGGACTGCTTGCGCTTGGTCATTTCCTCCACGGCCTGACCCTTCTCAACCAGAGCGCCGGTCGGGCAGGCCTGCACGCATTTGCCGCAACTGGTGCAGGAGGCCGCTTCGCCCCAGGGGCGATCAAGCTCGGCCACCAGCATCGAGTTGATGCCGCGCGCGGAAATATCCCAGACCTGCGCGCCTTCTATTTCATCGCAGACGCGGACGCAGCGTGAGCAGAGGATGCAGCGATTGTGGTCCAGCACGAAGCGCGGATGCGACATGTCGACTGGCAGGCGTGGAAAATTGTAGGGCAGATCAACGTGCATCAGGCCAAGCGTCTGCGCCATCGACTGCAATTCGCAATGGCCATTGGAGACACAGACCGCGCAGACGTGGTTGCGCTCGATGAACAGCAGCTCGAGCGCCATCAGGCGGTTATGCGCCAGGCTATCCGAATGGGTTGTCACCGACATTCCGTTCTGCGCCGGCGTGGTGCAGGAGGGCAGCAGCTTGCCGACGCCGGCGACCTCTACCAGGCATAGCCGGCACGAGCCGGGCGAGCTCAATCCCTCCAGGTAGCAGAGCGAGGGGATGGAGTGGCCGTTCGCCTGCGCGACCTGGTAGATCGTGTCGCCATCGGTGGCGGTGCAGAGCTTGTTGTTGATACGGACGGAGATCTGTTGCGGCACGGGCTTGTCTCCCTACGCTCGCGAGACGGCATGGGCGACGGTTTCCCTGATGTCACAGCGCAGACAGCGACAGGCCTCGTCGCGCGCTTCGTCCGGCCGCAAAGCCGTTACAGCTTCCGCGAAGGATTTCGCACGTGCCGCCGGTGGCAGGAAATGCGCGTGGTGCCGTGCGCAAGGACTCGGCTCGGGCGGCGACTGGTCGTACTTGAATGCTGGGAACATCGCCTGGAAACGCGCTTCGCCCGTCAGGTGATGATCGATGCTGCGAGCCACATCCTTGCCGTACGACATGGCGGTGACGACATTCGACGCTCCGGTCAGGTAGTCGCCGCCAGCATAGACCTTATCGCGGCTGGTGGTCAGCTCGTAGCGGTCGACGTCGAGCAGGCCATTCGATTTGGTGGCGAGCCCCGCAATGCGGGTGAACTCGCTGTCGGCACTTTCGCCCACCGCGAGGATGACGGCACTGCACGGCACAACCAGCACCTCACCGGTATCGAGTGGCCGCCGGCGACCCGAAGTGTCGTAGGCACCCAGCCGCGTCTTGGTCACCTCAATCGACTTTACAGCGTTGTTCTCGCCGATGATGCGATGCGGTGACGCGAGGAAGATGAAGTTGACGCCTTCTTCCTCGGCCGCATCGACCTCCTCCGCGATCGCCGGCATGTCCCCGCGCTCACGCCGGTAGATCACGGTTGCGATTGCTCCTTTGCGCAGGACCGTGCGGGCACAGTCGATCGCCGAGTTGCCGCCGCCGATGATCACCACTCGGTCGCCGAGTTCCGTATGCTGGCCATGCGCCTCGCGTTCCAGGAAGTGCAGCGAGCCAAATACGCTGGTCAGGTCGCCGCCGTCGACGCGGACCTGCGATTCCTTCCAGGTGCCCAGCGACAGGAACACAGCGTCAAAGTTTGCTTCCAGGTCGCCAAGCGAGATGTCCGTCCCGACGCGCGTGTTGAAAACGAAGCGTGCGCCGAGGCGGCGGATGATTTCGATCTCGCGGTCCACCACCTCGCGTGGCAGGCGATATTCCGGCAACGCAAAGCGCAGCATGCCGCCGGGCTCGGAATGCGCCTCGTGCACGACGACTTCGTGGCCGAGCAGCGAAAGATAGAACGCGGCGGTGAGACCCGCGGGTCCTGCCCCAACGATCGCGACACGCTTGCCGGTGGACGCGCGGCGCCTGGCAACGATTTTTCCTACCATCTCGTCGAACTTGTCGGACAGCAGGATGGCGTCGGCGATGACACGATGGACTTCGCGCATGTTGACCGGTTCGTCGACGCTTTGCCGGCGACAGCGGCTTTCGCAGGGATGCTGGCACACACGGCCCGTCGATGCCGGCAGCGGATTGTCCATGATGACGGACTCGAACGCGTCGGCCAGGCGGTCTTCCTTGTAGAGCTGGAGGAAGCGCGGAATGTTCATGTGCAGCGGGCAACTGTTTTCGCATGGCGCCACGGCGAGTTCGCTGCACACGCCGGCGCGGCAGCGTTTGGCGCGAATGTGGTCCTCGAATTCGTGGCGGAAGTGGCGCAGGGCGGTCAGCACTGAGTTCGGCGCGGACTGGCCAAGGCCGCACAGCGACGTGTCGCGGATCATGCGGCCAAGTTGGTCGAGCTCCTCCAGATCTTCCTCGCGGCCCTCGCCTTTCGTGATGCGCGTGAGTGTGCGCAGCGCCTTGTCGAGACCGACGCGGCATGGCGTGCAGCGCCCGCAGGATTCGGCGCGGGTGAATTCGATGAAGTAGCGGGCGACGTCGACCATGCAGTTGTCTTCGTCCATCACGACCATGCCACCCGAGCCCATGATCGAGCCGAGCTTGCCCAGCGCTTCATAATCGACGGGCGTGTCCAGCATGCTGTGCGGGATGCAGCCACCGGACGGCCCACCGGTCTGCACCGCTTTCACGTTGTGGCCGTGAATGCTGCCGCCGCCGACATCGTAGACGAACTTGCTGAGCGGTGTGCCGAGCGGCATTTCCACCAGGCCGGTATTGGTGATTTTGCCGACCAGCGAGAAGACCTTGGTGCCGCTGCTTGTGTCGCTGCCGATGCTGGTGAACCACGCAGCCCCTTTGCTGACGATGGGCGCGATATTGAACCAGGTTTCGACGTTGTTGATGTTGGTCGGGTAGCCCCACAATCCGTGCTGCGCCGGATAGGGCGGACGCGGACGCGAACGGCCGGAGCGCCCCTCCAACGAACTGATCAGCGCGGTCTCCTCGCCGCAGACGAAGGCACCTGCGCCTTCACAGAGCTCGATGTCGAAGTTGAAACCGCTGCCGAGAATATTCTGGCCCAGCAGATTGTACTCCCTGGCCTGTGCGATCGCGACCTGGAGCCGGTGGACAGCCAATGGATACTCGGCGCGCACATAGACGATCCCTTGCGATGCACCGGTGACGAAACCGCCGATGGCCATGCCTTCCAGCAGCGAGTGCGGATCGCTCTCGATCTCGTTGCGGTTCATGTAGGCGCCGGGATCACCCTCGTCGGCGTTGCAGATCAGGTACTTCCGCTCCCCGGGTGCCTTGCGGAGAAATTCAAATTTCACGCCGGTGGAGAAGCCGGCGCCGCCACGCCCGCGCAGCTTGGCTTGCTTCAGCAGGTCGATGACCGCTTCGGGCGTGGCCTCGCGCAGCACCTTGCGCAGCGCCTGGTAACCGCCGATGGCGATGTATTCTTCGATGTCGTCAGGGTTGATCAGACCGCAGTTGCGCAGGACAAGCTTGGTCTGGCCCTTGAAGAACGGCACCTCGTCCCATGGGAGGACGGAGGGACGGCCATGACCGTAATCGATCTGCGCGGTGATGTGGTCCCAGTGTTCGATTTTGCACAGAATGGAACTCTCGGGGATGTTTCCCGAGGTCATTCCATTCAGGATCGGACCGACCTGATCGACGCGGACACGGTTCAGGATAAACAGCGGCTGACCGGGACTCGATATATTGACCAGCGGCTCCTCTGCGCAAAAACCGAAGCAGCCGGTCTGCACGAGCTGCACGTCGAGGCCGCGCCGATCGATCGCTTCGGATAGTGCGTGGTAGACACCTTCGGCGCCGTTGCCGGAGCCACATGTCCCCATGCCGACGGCGATACGCGGCCGCTGGGGCAGCAGTTTGGCGAGGCCGGCGTTGCGGACCGCGTCGAAATCAGACTCATCGCGAATGACGGTCACTGCTTTGGCTCCCGTGCTGCCAGGGCGTCCAATTCGCGCTGCAACTGATGTTCGTTCACGTGGCCGAGGATCGCGTGGTTGATCTCGATGACCGGTGCCAGCGCGCACTGACCGAAGCAGGCGACAATACGCAGTGTAACATTGCCGTCGGGGGTGGTGACGGCCTGCTGCTCGCCCTCACCGTCGGCCTGAGCCAAGCCGAAATGTATTGTCAGCTTGTCGAAGAGATCGCGCGATCCGCGGGTGTGGCAGGCAGTACCGCGGCAGACCGAGATCGTGTTACGGCCCTGCGGCTTCAGGTTGAACAGAGCGAAGAAGGTGGCGACACTGAAAATACGGGCCAGAGGAATGCCGGTCTTGGTGCCGATGTATTCGAGGGTCTCGCGCGGCAAATAGTTGCGCGGATTATGGTTCTGCACCTGTTGCAGAATGGCGAGCAGCGCGCCGGGACGACCGGACTGCGTGGCGAGAACGCTGTCGATAAAGTCGCGATCCGGCTGCGAGGGCCACTGCACAGGGCTCTGCATCGCACTACTCCCACCGAGGACCTCTGGCATCATGCGCTCAGTGGCCGTGCCAGGCCAGTGAATGATGCGGCGAGTGAGGCCCTGGAACAATCGTGCCGGCATTGATCTAGCTCAATGCGCATTTTGCCCCGCTGGATGATGTTGCGCGAAAGCCTCGACCAGCACTGGTAATGAAATAGTTAACAGGTGAGCGATGAGTCAGAGCTCCGCGGCGTTCGCCAGCAAGCCGACGATTGGTCCGATCTTCCATTGGTGGCGTGTTGCGATACCGGTGGCGGTTGCACTGATGCTGGCCACGCTGCCGCCACCGGAAGGCCTGACAGAGCACGCGTGGCTTTATTTCGCGATCTTCGCCGGCGTGATCGCGGCCCTTGTCACTGAGCCTTTGCCAAACCCGGCAGTCGGGATGATCGGCATTGCACTGATGGGCGTACTGTCGCGCTATACGCTGTACGCGCCGGCCGACATGGCAAAGCCTGGTTTCAATGTCACCAGCCAGACGATCAGTTGGGTGCTGAGTGGGTTCGCCAGCACCACGGTGTGGTTGGTCGCGGGTGCCTTCATGTTCGCGCTGGGTTACCAGAAGACCGGTCTGGGCCGGCGGGTCGCCTTGTTGCTGGTGCGTGCCCTGGGCAAGAGCACACTGCGCGTCGGCTACGCCACGGCGCTGGCAGATGCGGTGCTCGCGCCATTCACACCATCCAACACGGCGCGCGGTGCCGGCATCACCTTCCCTATCGTCAGCAATCTGCCGGCGCTGTACGACTCACGGCCGAACGATCCGTCGGCGCGACGGTTCGGCGGCTACATCATGTGGACGACGTTCGCCGCCAACTGCATAACCAGCTCGCTGTTCATGACCGCCTGCGCGCCGAACTTTCTGGCGATCGAGTTCATCCGCAAGATCGTGCATGTGGACATCACGTATGTACAGTGGATGAAGGGGTCGCTGCCATTCGCGCTGCCTTTGCTGCTGGCACTGCCACTGCTGGTCTATTGGCTGTATCCGCCCGAGATCAAGCGCAGCTCGCAGGTGTGCGCCTGGGCCAGGGATGAACTGCGCAAGATGGGTGCGATCTCGAAGCCGGAGATCATCCTGTCCGTGCTGGTCGTCTGCGCCATCCTGTTGTGGGTGTTTGGCAGCAGCATTATCGATCCGACGCTGGTGGCGATTGCCGGCATCGCGCTGATGCTGGTGTTCGGGGTGGTCACCTGGGATGACATGGCGAAGAACCACGCGGCCTGGACGACACTGGTGCTGCTGGCGACGCTGGTGACCTTGGCGGAAGGATTGTCACGTGCCGGCTTTGTCAAATGGTTCGCTGATTTCGTCGCCGCGCACGTCGGTGGTTATTCACCGACATTGATCCTGGTGATGCTGGTCGCGGTGTACTTCTTCTCGCACTACATGTTCGCCAGCCTGACCGCGCACACCACGGCAATGATGCCGATGATGCTTGCAGCGGGTCTGGGTATTCCGGGTCTGCCTGCGCCGACATTGGCAATGGCATTGGCGCTGACCACCGGCATCATGGGCGTGATCACGCCATACGCGACGGGACCGGGGCTTGCGTACTACAACAGCGGCTATCTGCCGTCGGCGGATTTCTGGCGGCTGGGCACGATCTTCGGGCTGATCTTCCTGGCCACGCTGCTGATCATCGGTGTGCCGCTGCTGATGCTGGGCTGAAGCTCAGGCTACCTGTTCGAGCGTATTCGCGGTGTCCAATGTCGTCGCGCGGCGCAGGTCGCGCGGCTGGTTCTCATCGTGCGGACGGCCGCGATGCATGGTGACGCGATTGTCCCAAATGACCAGGTCGCCGAGGCGCCAAGTGTGGCTGTACACGAACTGAGGCTGCGTTGCATGCGCGGTGAGGTCCCACAGCAGCAGGCGGCCATCCGCCACCGGCCAGCCGACGACATGCGATGCATGCGCCGACAGATATAGCGTCTTGCGGCCGGTCGTTGGATGCGTGCGTACCAACCGCTGCGGCGATGGCGGGAACTGTTCGCGCTCGCCCTGGGGAAATTCCGTGAAGCCGATCTGGCCGCGTGACCAGAACACGTCGTGCTGTACGACCAGGCCGTCAATCGCGTGTTTCGTGTGGTCGGGCAGCTGATCGTACGCCGCACGGCACGACCGGCACCGGCATATACGACGCGTCGGTGTGCCATAACCGATTGCCCAGGCTGTCAAGACGGCGCCTGTCATCAGGAGCGCGGACGTTACTGTCCTCGTCCAGGTTGGAGATGTCGCCGATCTGTGGAATCGCCAGGCGCCGGCGCCCGGGACGCAACGCCGAACGGCCGATTTCCAGCGGGCCGAAGCGCGCGGCGAAATCGCGCAGCTGAGCGTCGGTGAGGTGCTGGTCACGCAACACCAGTACCGCGAACCGGTCGATGGCAGACCAGAGCACGGTGACTGTGCTGTCGTCGATCGGGTGGGCGAGGTCTAGTCCGGCGATCTCGGCGGCGAAGCCTGGCATGATCGGCCGGGACTGCATGACTACACGCCGGCGACCGCGGCAACCTCCGAGGCGAAGTCCGGACCCTGGGGCTTGTCGATGCCCTCGCCCAATTGGAAGCGCGCGAAGCCGACAAGCTTGACGCCGGATTTCGCCAGCACCGCCTTCACCCGGCTCTCGCCGTCATGCACCCAGACCTGCTCGAGCAGCACCACCTCTTCATAGAATTTGCGGATGCGGCCCTCGACCATCTTCTCGATGATGTTGTCGGGGCGGCCGGAGGCACGCGCCTGCTCGACCAGCACCGCCTTCTCCCGCGCCAGTGCTGCCGGATCGACACCGTCGATGTCCAGCGATTCCGGCCGGCTGGCGGCGACATGCATGCCAACCTGGCGGCCCAGCGTCTCCAGCGCCGCCATCTCGCCGCTGCCTTCCACCGCGGCCAGAACGCCGATCTTGCCCAGGCCGGGACGCAGCGCGGAGTGCACGTAGGTGGCAACGACACCGCTTCCGACACTCAGCACGCGGGCGCGGCGGATGGTCATGTTCTCGCCGATCTTGGCGATCAGCTCGGTCAGGTGTTCGCTGACGGTCACACCACTGTCGGGATACTGCGCCGCCTTGATCGCATCGAGGTCCTCACCGACCTGCAGCGCGATGTTCGCCACTGCCTCGACGAAAGCCTGGAACTGATCGTTGCGGGCGACAAAATCGGTCTCGGCGTTGACCTCGACCATCGCAGCGCGGCCGGGCGCGGACGCCACGCCCACCAGTCCCTCGGCCGCCACGCGGCCCGACTTCTTGGCCGCCGCGGCGAGGCCCTTCTTGCGCAACCAATCGACCGCGGTCTCGAGATCGCCACCGGCTTCGGTGAGCGCCTTCTTGCAGTCCATCATGCCCGCGCCGGTCTTCTCGCGCAGGTCCTTCACCAGGGCAGCAGTAATCTCTGGCATAGCTGGTCTCCTCTTGCCCCCAGGCTTGTTCCGGGGTCAGGCGTTGGCGGCTTCGGCGGGGGCCTCGACCTCCGGCATGGCTTCCGGGGGCAGATTCTCCACCGCGCCGAGATCCTGGCCGGATGCCGCCATTTCCGCGCTGATGCCGTCGAGGACCGCGCCGGCCACCAGATCGCAATACATCGTAATGGCGCGGATCGCGTCATCGTTGCCCGGCACCGGATAGGTCACCCCGCGCGGATCGGAGTTGCTGTCCAACACCGCGACCACCGGGATGTGCAGCTTGTTGGCTTCCTCGACCGCGAGCTTCTCCTTGTTCGTATCGATAATGAACAGGATATCCGGCAGGCCGCCCATTTCCTTGATGCCGCCGAGCGCGCGGTCCAGCTTTTCCTTGTCGCGGGTGATGTCGAGCACCTCTTTCTTGGTGAGGCCCTCGACGTTGCCGCCGAGAAGTTCCTCGATCTGGCGCAGGCGCTTGATCGAGCCGGTGATGGTCTTCCAGTTGGTCAGCGTGCCGCCGAGCCAGCGGTGGTTCACGTAGTACTGGCCGCACCGCTTGGCGGCATCGGCGACGTGCTCGGCGGCGGCGCGCTTGGTGCCGACGAACAGCACGCGGCCGCCGGCGGCGGTCACGTCGCGCACGGCGCGCAGCGCGCGATCCAGCAGCGGCACGGTCTGTTGCAGATCGATGATGTGCACCTGGTTGCGCACGCCAAAGAGGTAAGGCCCCATCGCTGGGTTCCATCGGCGGGTGTGGTGGCCAAAGTGCACGCCGGCTTCGAGCAGCTGACGCATGGAAAAATCGGGCATCGCCATGGGGGCGGGTCCTTTCGCTTCGTCCGGTTGAGCCTCCGCGAGGGTTGTCTTGCGACACCGGACCCGGGATGACCGGGAAAGGCGCCTCGCGTGTGAATTACCGGCGGGGCCGGCGGGCGGGATATGACGGAGAAGCGGCAGGAAAGCAAGGTGGAGAGAATGGGCCCGCAGATGTACGCGGATGAGTTGGGGCGGTGCTTTTTGGCGCGTTCGCGCGTCCTGGATAGGTTTATGGCCGGCTCACGCGGGCGCTAAGACCGGTCACTCCGGTGCCAACCGGGTGCATTGCGTGCATCTGCGGTTTCATATTCCTGATCTACCCCGCGATGATCGCATTGCGAATCTCGAGCGGCGAACCGACGCCCACCAGCGGCTCGAAACCGGAGCCGGTGCCGCGGATCATCAGCGTGCCGTAACCCCAGATTCGACCGGCGAGGCCTTGCTCGACGTCCACCGTCTCGATCTTGCTGACGTTCATCTCGACGGTGTGCCGCGACAGCAGGCCGCGCTTGAAGATGACGCGCCGGTCGGTCACGACGATCTCGGTGGCACGGCGGCGGATCAAGGCGCCGAGAAGCAGCAGGAGACCAAATGCAGCAACGACGCCGCCTGCGATCAGCGCATAGCGCTGCCACTCGGGATCGGGCAGCCAAAGGGACCAGGCCAGCACGCCGGCGGCGATCAACAGGACCAGCAGCGCACGGAGGTAGATCGACCAGTGCAGCTGGCCGACGACGACGACCTTCTCATCCGGCTGCAGGACCTTGGTGTAATACGGCATCAGCCAAGTTCACCCATATGAACAGCCATGTCGGCGCAGAACAGACTACCGGCAAAGGCGACAAAGACCAGAATCGCGCGCGCTCGGGCCGGCAACAGGCTGCCGGCGACCTCCGCCACAACATACGGTCCGGCCAGGCAGCCGAACGCGATCAGTGCGCCGAAGTAGGCCCAGACGAAAAAGAACATCCCGTAGGTCAGGTACGGCAGAGACGAATAACGGAGCGAGGTAGAGCGGGTTCGACCAGCCGCCAGGAATCTTCAAAACCGTGAAGCCGATAAAGCCGAACAGTGCGAGGGAACCGGGGTACAGCAGGCGATAGCCCTCTTGAGGGATCGCCGACGTCACGGGCCAAAGATCGACCATCGGTACGATCCCAGCCATGTTCCAACCCCTGTCTGCCGTCCGGCAGGCTACCATCGGCTCGATTCTGGCGCGAGGCCGGCGGATTTGTCATATCCACCAACAGACGCATCGGAGGACGCAGCGTGCTCGCCAACATCCCAGCGACGCAGACGGTCATCGAGATCAGCAAGCCGGGTGGACCCGAGGTGCTGGTTCCCGCAACACGACCAGTGCCGGAACCAAAAGCCGGCGAGGTGCTGATCCGCATAGCCGCGAGCGGAGTGAATCGCGCTGACTGCCTGCAGCGCATGGGGCGCTATCCGGTCCCACCGGGCGCCTCCGAGATCCCTGGGCTGGAATGCTCCGGCACGATCGAGAAGCGCGGGGACGGCGTTTCCCAATGGCAGGACGGCGATCAGGTTTGCGCCCTGATGGTGGGCGATGGGTATGGCGAATACGCCGCGGTGCCAGCGGTGCAGTGCCTGCCGGTGCCGCCGGGCGTCAGCCTGGTCGACGCCGGCGGCCTGGCCGAGACGTTCTGCACCGTGTGGACCAACGTGTTCGAGCGAATGCATCTGCAGCCAGGCGAGACATTCCTGATCCAGGGCGGCTCGAGCGGTATCGGCGTTACGTCGATCCAACTTGCCAAGGCGTGGGGCTGCAAGGTGCTGGCGACGGCAGGATCGGATGCCAAGTGCGCCGCCTGCCGCGATTTCGGTGCCGATGTGGCGATCAACTATCGCACGCAGGATTTCGTTGCCGTGGGCAAGGAATTCACCAACGGCCGCGGCGTCGATGCGATCCTGGATATGGTAGGCGGGGACTATATCCCGCGTCAGATCGAACTGCTCGCGCGTGAGGGCCGGCTGTGCTTCGTTGCCCTGATGGGCGGCACCAAGGTGGCCGTGGATTTTGGTCTGGTGCACCGCAAGCATCTGACCATCACGGGTTCGACGCTGCGTTCGCGCAGTATCGAGCAGAAGGCGGCAATCGTCAGCGCGTTGCGCGAAAGAGTCTGGCCGATGTGGTCACAGGGCAAGCTGCGGCCATTCACCTATCGCCAATTCCCGCTGAGGGAGGCCGCGGCGGCGCACGCGTTGATGGAATCCAGCGAGCACATCGGGAAGATCCTGCTGGTGCCGTAGCCATACTGTTGCCGTCTGGCTCTGACACGACGGCGGCATGAGTGAATCCACGATTCAACCCGGCGCCGACCAGCGCCCGAATGCTCGCGGTTCCGTGCGTGCCTATTGGCGGATCGCTGGGGCTTATTGGAGCGGCTCGTCCGGCGTGCAGGCGTGGAGCCTGACGTTGATCAGCCTGGTTCTCGTCGTCGGCAACATCATCGTCCAATACGGGATCAATTTGTGGAACCGCTCGTTCTTCAACGCGCTGGAGCGGCATGACCACGGCTTTGTGTACCGAGCCATCGCGATCTTCCTGGCACTCGCCTTCGCCGCGGCTCTCGTCGCCGTGCTTCAGCTCGTGTTCCGCATGCGGCTGCAGATCCTATGGCGGCAATGGCTGACTCGCAGATTGCTGGGTCAGTGGCTGGGTGAACAACGGTTCTACCGTCTGAGCATAGCTGCACCGGATCTGGATGCTCCGGAGTTCCGCATCGCGGAGGACGCCAAGGTCGCGACCGAACCTGTGGTTGATTTCGGCTACGGCATCACGAACGCCGCGCTGACCGCTGCCGTGTTCTTTGGCGTGCTGTGGTCGGCCAGCGGCTCGGCCACGTTCTTTGGGTGGCACATTCCCGGCTTCATGGTCTATGCCGCCGTCATCTATTCGCTTGTCATGTCGCTCTCGATGGTGCTGTTCGGCCGCGCTCTGATCAACCGCATCGAACTACGCAACCAGAGTGAGGCGCAACTGCGCTACGAGATGGGACGCGTTCGCGAGAATGCCGAAAGTATCGCCATCGTCGGTGGCGCGAACGACGAGGTGAAGGGGCTGCGGGAAACCATGCGCCTGGTGACCGCCGCTTGGACCGGCGTCGTGTCCCGTCAGGCGTGGCTGACGTGGCTGATGGGCGGCAACGGCGTGATGGCTCCAGTGCTGCCGCTGTTGCTGGCCGCGCCCAACTACCTGAGCGGAGAGATCAGTCTCGGTGCGCTCACCCAGTCGGCGGCCGCATTCGTGCAAGTGCAGGTTGCGCTGAACTGGCTGGTGGACAATTACGCGCGGATCGCTGAATGGCTTGCCTCGGCGCGCCGGGTCACCGGTTTGTGGAGCGCATTTTCCGATCTCGATGCGTCCGTCGGCAGCGTCGAAGACGAACGCATCAGCATTGAGCAAAGTGCTGACGAACACATCCATCTGGACGGCTTGTCGGTCGCACAGCATGACGGACGCGTCATGATCGATGAGGCCGACACGACAATCGCGGCCGGCGAAAAGGTGCTGCTGATGGGAGAATCCGGCACCGGCAAGAGCACATTGATCCGCGCCATTGCGGGCCTCTGGCCATGGGGCTCCGGCAGCGTGCGGCTGCCAGCCAGTGCTAAGATCGCCTTCCTGCCGCAGCGACCATACCTCCCGCTTGGCACCTTGCGGCAGGTGCTCTGCTATCCCGATGCGGGTGAGACGCACAATGACGAGGTGCTGAACGAAGCGCTGACACGGTGCGGCCTCCGACGGCTGATCGCGCGCATGGATGAGGAGGAGAAGTGGGACAAGGTGCTGTCGGGCGGCGAGCAACAGCGTATCGGGTTCGCACGTCTCCTCGTGCTGCGGCCTGACATTGTCATCATGGATGAAGCGACGGCCGCGCTGGATGCAACAAGCCAAGACTCGATGATGGAACTGTTCCGCGACGAACTGGCGCACGTCACGCTGATCAGCGTCGGACATCGCGTCGAGCTGGAGGAATATCACGAACGCAAGCTGACGCTGCACCGCCACGCCAAGCGGGTGGAGATGGCAGCGGAAGAGAGCAACCAGCGCAGCCGCCGCTTCTCGCGTCTGTTGCGCCGTTCGCTGCGGCCACGGCCCTCGCCGGATCCGTCGAGTCCGGTTTCCGGCTGACCGGCTGTCGCCATTGGCGTGGAATTTGCTTAGCGTCGGGCAAACCACGCGGTGAGGAGAGACAGGCGTGCAACGTCCGTTGCAGGTTGCCAGGCTGCTGACGGACACTGGCGACGCCGGGACCGTGCCGACTGCACGCGCCAAGCTCGTCACGGATGGCATCAGCAAGCGCTATGGCGCGATCGAGGTGCTGCATCCGACGCATCTGACGATTGCCGCCGGCGAGTTGCTGACCGTACTCGGACCTTCAGGTTCCGGCAAAACCACGTTGCTGCAGATCATTTGCGGCCTGGTCGAGCCAACAGCTGGGCAGCTGCTGATTGACGGCAAGGATCAGACCCACACGCCGGCGCACCGGCGCGACATCGGCGTTGTGTTCCAGAACTATGCGCTGTTTCCGCATCTGACCGTGGCGGAGAATGTCGCATTCCCGTTGCAGATGCGCCGGCTCTCTGCTGCCGCGCTGAAACCGAAGGTTGCGACAGCGTTGGACATGGTTGGGCTGGCGGATTTCAGTGGTCGCTTCCCGCGTGAGCTTTCGGGCGGCCAGCAGCAGCGCGTCGCATTGGCACGCTGCCTGGTGTATCAGCCGGCGCTGATCCTGATGGACGAACCGCTTGGCGCACTCGACCGCAAGTTGCGCGAGGCCATGCAGATCGAGATCAAGCGTCTGCACCGAGAAACCGGCGCCACCATCGTGTTCGTGACCCACGACCAGGAAGAAGCACTGGCGCTGTCCGATCGTATCTGCCTGATGAACGCTGGTTACATTGAGCAGATCGGCACGCCGCAGGACGTCTATGAGCGGCCATTGAATACCTTTGTCGCCGACTTCATCGGCATCTCCAACATGTTGCGCGGCACCGTCAGCGCGTGCGGCCAGCGCCTTGTCACCGCGGAAGGCGATTTGCCGATCGCGCGGGCGACGCCGGGTGCGCCGGGCGCACTGGTTATCCGGCCGGAGCATCTGACCATTGGCCAGAGCGGCGACGCCGCGTTGTCCGGCACAGTGATCGAGACAGTGTATGCCGGCGCTGAGACACGACTGCTGGTGGCGCTTGCGTCGGGTACGGTTCTGACGGTGCGCCGATCCGGTGGACAATGGTCCCCTGATGTCGGCGACTCGGTCGCGGTAAGCTGGGACCAGAGCCGCGCGCGGCTTCTGACACCATAACGGGGAGACACACGATGAGCGGGCGAATTTCCAGGCGGGGTATCCTGCGCACTGCTGCGGTAGGTTTGGCGCTACCGGCGATATGGACCGGCAATCGGGCGTTCGGCGCGGAAGAGATCACCGTGGCCGATGTCGGCGGGGCGCCGGGAGCCGCGATCCGCAAGGCATTCTGCGATCCGTTCGAGAAAGAGACGGGCATCCGCGCTGCCAGCGTGGCACACGATGCGGACCCGACGACACAGATGAAGCTGCTGGTCGATACCAAGAGCTATATCTGGGATGTCAGCATGCTGACCCAGGCGCATGTCGGCTATCTGACCAAGCCGAAGGAATATCTGGACCCGCTGAATATCGGTGCCGATGAAGTACCGGGCATCGTGCCGGGGATGCTGAAGCCGACCTGGTTCGGGTTCTCGGTGTTCGCAACGCTGCTGGCGTACCGCACCGACAAGTTCGGCGGCAACGGTCCGAACAATTGGATCGATTTCTGGAATGTGCAGAAGTTCCCGGGGCGGCGCGGGCTGTACAAAGGTGTCGCCGGCATGCTGGAATGCGCGTTGATGGCGGACGGCGTGCCGCCCGACAAGCTGTATCCGATCGATGTCGATCGCGCGTTCAAGATGCTCGACAAGATCAAGCCACATGTGAACGTGTGGTGGACCAGCGGCGCGCAGAACACGCAGATCCTGCAAAGCGGCGAAGTCGATATGAGCGACACCTGGGGTGCGCGTGCTTTTGCCGCGATCGAAGGCGGTGCGCCGGTGAAGATGGTGTGGAGCGAGGGGCTGTATTCGACCGATGGCTGGTCTATCCCCAAAGGCACGCCACGCGCGGACCTGGCGCGCAAATTCGTGCGGTTCTGCATGAAGCCGGAGCAGCAGGCGATATACTCGAACACAGTGGCGAACGGGCCGACGAACCAGCGTGCCTATGAATTCATCAAGCCGGAGCGTGCCAAGATCCTGGCGACGTCACCGGAGAATATCAAAGGCCTGGCGGCGAGCGACGAAACGTGGTGGGCGGCTAACCGCGCCAAGATGGTCGAGCGGTTCAATGATTGGCTGCTGAGCTGAGCGCAACGCAAGACGACCTATCACGCGGAGTAGGCCCCCTCCCCGGCGCTCCCCGGCTGCGCGGGAGAGGAAGGCTGGGCCCGTTGTGGTTGACGGCGCCGGGACTTGCTTACCTGCTGGTGTTCCTGCTGCTGCCATGCTTGCGGCTGCTCGAACTCAGCTTCGAGGACGCCGACACCGGCGCGTTCACGCTCGCGGCCTATGCGCGCGCGTTCGGCGTCGGTGTCTATACACGTATATTGGCGACCACATTCGCCATCGCGTTCGACACCACGCTGCTGTGTCTGGTGCTTGGCTATCCGGTGGCCTACTGGCTGGCGCGCCAGCCGAAGCGTCGGCAGCGGCTGCTGGGGCTGCTGGTGCTGTTTCCATTCTGGACCAGCGCGCTGGTGAAGAACTTTGTCTGGCTGGTGCTGCTTGGTCACATGGGGGTGGTCGCCGGCGTGTTCCGTTCCTTTGGCATCGAGCATCCGCCGGAGCTGCTGTTCAGCCGGGGCACCGTGGTGTTCGGCATGACCCACACGATGCTGCCGCTGGCGATCATCACCATGCTGCCGGTGATGAACCAGATCGACGCGCGCCTGCCGCAGGCCGCCGCGACGATGGGTGCGTCCGCAGTGCAGGCGTTCTGGCGCGTGTTCTTTCAGTTGTCCGCACCTGGTGTGGCGGCGGCGGGTCTGCTGGTGTTTATCGCGTCGCTCGGCTTCTTCATCACGCCCGCGCTGCTCGGGGGCCCGCGCGAGACGATGCTGGGGCAGATGGTGATACAGCAGCTTCTGGCGCAGCAGAACTGGCAATTCGCCAGCGCGTTGGCCGCGATGATGATTGGCTCCGCGCTGCTGACCAGCCTGATCTACGATCGGCTGTTCGGCCTCTCCTCGATGTCCGGCGGCTCTGACGCGCGCAATGCCAGCGACCGGATGCTGCGGCGCATTGCGCTGCGCATTCTTGGCGGCGTGGCGAGGCTGTTCGACGCGCGTGGGCGGGGCTTTCCGGGCCTGCTGTCCGCCTACGCGTGGGCGCTGATCGTCGTACTCCTGCTTCCCATCGTCGCCTTCATTCCGATGGCGTTCACCAGCTCGAATTTTCTATCGTTTCCGCCACCTGGTTACAGTCTGCGCTGGTTCCATGAATATGCCACATCCGCTGTATGGATCACTGCGACCATCCGTTCGTTCGGCATAGGCCTGGTCAGCGCCTGCATCACGCTGATTATCAGCGCCCTGGCGGCGTTTGGCGTTGCGCGCAGTTCAAGCCGCCTCTCAGGCGCGATCTTTGTGTTGTTCCTGTCGCCCATCGTGATTCCGCCAATCGTGACAGCGGTGGCGCTGTTCTACCTGTTCGCGCAGATGGGCCTGGTCGCCACCAATCTCGGCATCGCCATCGGCCACACTGTGGGCGGTATTCCGCTGGCGTTCGTCATCCTGCTGGCGACGCTGCGCGGCTATGACTGGCGGCTCAATCAGGCCGCTGCGACGCTAGGCGCGAATCGCCCGCGCACGCTGGCGCGCATTACCGTTCCGTTGGTCAGCGGCGGTTTGTTCGCCGCCTTCATCTTCGCGTTCCTGCATTCGTTCGAGGAACTTACCATCGCACTGTTCATTGGCGGCGGCCTGAAGACAACGCTGCCGCGGCAGATGTGGGACGATATCCTGCTGCAGGTCAGCCCGACGCTGGCAGCGGCATCCGTTGTGGTGCTGGTTATTGTCAGCAGCCTATTCCTGGTCGCGGAGGCGTTGCGGCCGCGGGAGTAAGTGCGCGATGGAGCGATCCAGATAACCCACCTGGATTTGCTTCGTCGCTGCGCTCCTCGCAAGGACACGGTGGCCCTGACTACAGATGCCGGGGGCATTGACCTGTTCGCCAAACTGTTCAGGCTGGCAGCAGCACCAAACGGAGGAGGCGGTCATGTCAGCCACTGCGGAAGCGAAGCGCCGGCCTGCATTGCTCGGCGAGTTGCCGGAACGCCTGCACCACCACGCCTATGTCGTGCGCGACCAGGAAAGGAATCGGCAGTTCTTCGAGGACCTGCTCGGCATCCCATTGACCGCGACATGGTGCGAGATGATCCACCATCCGACCCTGGGGCGCGATGTGGCGATGTGCCACACGTTCTTCGGCATGGCCGACGGTGGCGCGCTGGCCTTCTTCGCGTTTGCCGATCCCGATATCTATAAGCTGGTGCTCGCGGAGAAGCCTGCCACGGTTCCCAGCTTTGACCACGTGGCGTTCAAGGTATCCGATCGAGCCTATGACGAGATCATCGACCGCTTGAAGCGCGCGAGTGAGACGTTCCGTGAGTCCGATCACGGTTATTGCAAGTCTGTGTACGCGACGTCGCCCGACGGATTGATTGTCGAGTTCACCGTCGACCCGCCGGGCGTGGAGAAGATCGATGCGATCCGCCGCGCCGATGCCCATTCGGAACTGGCGCGTTGGATGTCCGGCGATCACCGGGTCAACAACGACTTGCGGCCGCATTAGGCGAGGCGAGCCAAGCCTGACCGAGATTGCTTCGCTTAGCTCGCAATGACACGCCTTGCCGGCCGCTAGCGCCAGAGGCGAACCAGCGGACCTTGCTCGCCGCCGACCGGATCGGCGTTCGGCATTGCGACGTCCGTGACGTTACGGACCGCTTCGTCGTGCTCGGCTGGATTACCGCGGCGCAGGTCGTGGTGATCGCTGTTGTCCGGATAGGCACCGACGATGAGCAAATCGTCGGTCTTGCTGATGCGGCAATGGCCGACGCCGGCCGGCACCACGACCACATCGCCGGCGCTGACCTCCAATTCTGCACCGCCCGGCCCGCCGAACAGTACTTTGCCGGAACCGCTCGCCACGCCCAGCACCTCGTGTGCGTCGCTGTGGAAGTGGTGGAACGGATGCACTGAGTTGCGCCAGGCCGCCGGCCAGCGGTTGGCGGTGAATATGCGCTCGATCGCCGCGGGGTCGGCGGGCACTGCCCGGCGATATACCAGCAATGGCAGCTTCGAATTGGGGATCGCTCCGTCATCAGCGAAATTGAAGCTCTGGGGTTCGGTCATCGGACGTCTCCGCAGAATTGATTGCTGCCGCCGAGGCTAACAGGCGGGCGCCGCCGTCTCAACCGCGTCCTCGGCCTCGGCCTCGTCCTCCTCGCCATAGCCCATAAGGCGCAGCGCACGCCCCTTGATGCCGCGGCTGGCGGCCGCGTGGATCAGCGCCTCCTCGCGGCCGTGCGTCACCCACACCTCCGGGGCGCCGACCTCGTCGAGAGTGGCGTTCAGCTCGTCCCAATCGGCGTGGTCGGAGATCACCAGCGGCAGTTCCACCCCGCGTGACTTGGCACGCTGCCGCACCCTCATCCAGCCGGACGCCAGCGCAACTACCGGGTCGGCCATGCGCCGCGCCCACCGATCGGTGACAGCGCCAGGGGGTGCCAGCACGATCGCACCCACCAATTCGCCCTTTGCCGCGGTGGTGGCCGGCCGCAGGTCGCCCAGCGCGATGCCGCGCGCTTCGTAAACCTGGCACAGCGTCATCAGCGCGCCATGCAGCCAGATCGGCCGATCCCAGCCCGCCTCGCGCAGCAGCGCGATCAGCCGCTGGCACTTGCCCAGCGCATAACAGCCGACGGCATGGGTGCGATCCGGGAACAGCGCGACGCTCGCCAGCAGCCGGTCGATTTCCTGCCCGGGCGCCGGGTGATGGAACACCGGCAGGGCGAAAGTCGCCTCGGTGACGAACACGTCGCACGGCACCGGCACGAAACCGGCGCAGGTCGGGTCCGAGGTACGCTTGTAGTCGCCGCTGACCACCGCCCGCGCGCCTTGGAATTCCATCGCGACCTGGGCGCTGCCGAGCACATGGCCCGCCGGCTGGAGCCAGACCCGCACACCACCGACGTCAACGGCTTCACCCCAGGTCAGCGCCTGCTGGCTGTGTCCCGCGCCATCCTCGCCCAACCGGGCGCGCATCAGCGCAAGCGTGTCGGGGCTGGCCAGCACGGCCTGGTGGCCTGGCCGCGCATGATCGGAATGGGCGTGGGTGATCACCGCGCGATCGACCGCGCGCACCGGATCGATGAAGAAATCGCCGGGCTCGCAATACAGGCCTTGCGGCAGCGGCTTCAGCCACGTTGCGGGATGCGCCATGTGTTCAAACTTGGTGCAGGTTGCTGGCGATGCCAGGGTATCCTCGCTATGTGCACGTCCACGGATGAACGAACTGAACGTCCTGCCTCCGCGGTTCGCTGACTGGTTCGCGCGACAGGGCTGGACGCCGCGGCGGCATCAGCTCGCCATGCTCGATGCAGCCCGCGCGGGCGACAGCGTGCTGCTTATCGCCCCGACCGGGGGGGGCAAGACGTTGGCAGGGTTTCTGCCGAGCCTGGTCGATCTCGCCGCAGCGCCGCGCGCCGGATTGCACACACTCTATGTCAGTCCGCTGAAGGCACTGACGACAGACATCGCGCGCAACCTGACGCGGCCGGTCGAGGAGATGCAGCTCGCGGTGTCGATCGAGACGCGCACCGGTGACACGCCGGCCAACCGGCGTGCACGGCAGCGCGCGGAGCCGCCGAACATCCTGCTGACGACGCCAGAGAGCCTGGCGGTCCTGCTCTCGTTGCCGGATGCGGCTGGCATGTTCACCAATTTGGATTGCGTGGTGATGGACGAGGTGCACGCGCTGGCCGGCACCAAACGTGGCGACCAGTTGGCACTTTGCGTGGCGCGGCTGATGACACTGGCGCCGGCGTGCCGCCGTGTTGGGCTGTCGGCGACGGTGGCTCATCCCGCCGCGATCAGCGCATTTGTCGGAGCGAAGCGCGTGGTCGAAGAACCGGACGCCACGCCGCCACAACTCGAGATGATGCTGCCCGAGGGTGAGTTGTCATGGTCGGGCCACATGGGTCTGGACGCTGCGCCCGGCGTGATGGCGCGCATCCGGGCGGCCGGCATGACCATCGTGTTCGTCAATACGCGAGCCCAGGCCGAGCTGATGTTCCAGGCGCTGTGGAAGCTGAACGAGCCGACGCTGCCGATAGCGCTGCACCACGGATCTCTGGAAGTCGAACAGCGCCGACGGGTCGAAGCGGCGATGGCGGACGGGAAACTGCGCGCGGTGGTTGCCACATCGTCGCTCGATCTCGGCATCGACTGGGGCGGTGTCGATCAGGTGATCCAGGTCGGCGCACCGAAAGGCGTGTCGCGGTTGCTGCAACGCGTGGGTCGCGCCAATCACCGGATGGACGAAGCATCGCGTGCGATCCTGGTGCCGGCCAACCGGTTCGAGGTGCTGGAATGCGAGGCGGCCATGCTCGGTGTCGCTGCGCGCGAACTGGATGGCGATGCGCCGCGGCCCGGCGGATTGGATGTGCTGGCGCAGCATCTGCTGGGTCTCGCGTGCTCGGCGCCATTCAGGCCGGATGATGCCTATGCGGAGATACGCCGTGCGGCACCTTATGCGATGCTGTCGCGGCAGGATTTCGACGATGTGCTGACGTTCGTGGAAAATGGCGGCTATGCGCTGGCCGCGTACGAGCGCTGGCGCAAGTTGTTCCGCGACAGCGAAGGCCGTGTGCATGTGCGCAGCGAGCGGATCGCCCGGCAACACCGGATGAATATCGGCACCATTGTCGAGGCGCCGCTGGTGAAAGTGCGGCTGGTCAACAAGAGGCGCTTCGGTCCACTGTTGGGCGAGGTGGAGGAGTATTTCGTCAATCTGCTGAGCCCCGGCGACACGTTCATGTTCGCTGGCCGCCTGCTGCGCTTCCTCCGGCTGCACCAAAATGTGGTCGAATGCGCCGATGGTGGCACCGGCGAGCCGATGGTACCGGCCTATGAAGGCGGGCGGCTGCCGCTCACGACCAATCTCGCCAACCGCGTTCGCGGACTGTTGCAGGAACCGCAAAGCTGGAAGCTGTTTCCCGAAGGCGTGCAGGGCTGGCTGAAACTGCAACGCGCGCGATCGCGCATGCCGGGCCGAAGTGACCTGCTGGTGGAGACATTTCCGCGCAGCGATCGGTGGTACCTGGTGGCGTATTGCTTCGAAGGCCGCAATGCGCATCAGACGCTGGGGATGCTGCTGACGCGGCGGATGGAGCGGGAGGGATTTGCGCCGCTTGGTTTTGTCGCCACCGATTACGTGCTCGCGGTGTGGTCAGCGGAACAGCCACGCGACATCGCACGGCTGTTCGATCAGGACATGCTGGGTGACGATTTGGAATCGTGGCTGGCGGAGAGCTCCATGCTGCGACGGACGTTCCGCAATGTCGCGGTGATCGCCGGACTGATCGAGCGGCACCATCCTGGCGCGGAAAAGACGCGCAAGCAGGTGACGGTGAACTCCGACCTGATCTATGATGTACTGCGGCGGCATCAGCCCGACCACATCCTGCTGCGCGCCACGCGCGCCGATGCGGCTGGGGGTCTGACCGATGTGTCGCGCATCGGCGGCATGCTGGCACGCGTGAAGGGCCGGATCGTGCATATGGCGCTGTCGCGGGTGTCGCCGCTTTCCGTGCCGGTCATGCTGGAGATCGGCCGCGAGAGCGTCCGCTCGCGCGACGATGAGGAGAAACTGCTGGCGGAAGCCGAAGCGATCATCGCAGAAGCAACGGAGGAACGAGAGCCGCCGCCGGTGAAGGCGCGGCGGCGGCCGGTGCAGGCGTCGTTGTTCTCGTCATGAGCGCCGCACCGATCCATCTCGCGGGAGAGCGGCTGATGCTCGATCCGGCCGGCGCACTGTATTGGCCGGCCACACATCTGCTGGTGGTCTCGGACCTGCACCTGGAGAAGGGTTCGTCGTATGCACGCCGGGGTCAGCTGCTGCCGCCGTGGGACACCCATGCCACGCTCGATCGACTCACGCTGCTGCTGCGCCGTTATCAGCCGCGTATCGTCATCACCTTAGGTGACAGCTTCCACGACGCTGACGGTTCTTCCCGGCTGCCCGTTGGCGAATTTGCCCGGCTGCGCGGCATGACCGAGACGCACCGCTTCATCTGGGTACAGGGGAACCACGATCCAACGCCGCCCAGCGGCCTCGGCGGCGAGTGGGTAGAAACCTTCGCCACCACCACCCTGACCTTTCGCCATCAGGCCCGCTCCGGCGCGGAAGCCGAGATCTCCGGCCATCACCATCCCAAGGCGGCGGTGCCGGCGCGCGGCACCAGTGTCAGCCGTCCCTGCTTTGTGACTGACTCGCGTCGCGTCGTGATGCCGGCGTTCGGTGCCTATACCGGCGGCCTGGACGTTCGCGATCCGGCGATCACGCGACTGTTTCCGCGCGGCGGGCGTGTCTTCCTGCTCGGCAAGGAGCGGCTGTTCAGCTTTGCGTTGGGGACATTGCGCTCCGGCTGACCTGGCCGCAGGCTGCCCGGACATGGCTGCCCGTGACATACCCCGTGACGCGCCGATACGGGTGGTCGGCGACGTGCATGGCGACGCAACCGCCTTCGCCTACGCTGCCGCCACCGACCGCTTCGTCGTGCAGCTTGGCGATCTTACGGATTACGGTCCCGACAACGCCGGCGCGCTACGCATCATGTTCCGGCTGATCGATGAGGGCCGGGGGCTGTTCCTGCTAGGCAACCACGACCTGAAGCTGGCGCGCTTCCTCGCCGGATATCAGGTGCGCAACGAAGCCACGCTCGACGCGACGCTCGAACAGCTAGACGTGCCGCTGCGCGAACGAGTGGTAACCGAGGTCGCCGCCGCGCCGGCCTGGCTACGCCGCGATGGCGCGCTGTTCGTGCATGGCGGCTTCCACACGGCGATGCTGGAGACTCCGACGCCGGAGCACGGGCTGGATCGGGCGCATGGCGCGATGGCGCGCGCGCTGTATGGCGAACCGACCGGCCGGATCCAATCTGATGGTTACCCCGAGCGCAGCCTGCGCTGGGTGGATCGCATTCCCCCTGGCGTGACGGTGTACTGTGGCCACGACCGACGCAGTACCGATGGGCGCCCGTACGTCCGTCGCGGCCTCGCGGGGGGCTCTGCTGTATTCCTCGATACCGGCGCCGGCAAAGGAGGGCATCTGTCATGGATCGACCTGTAGCGCTGGTCACGGGTGGCGCCCACGGTATCGGCGCCGCGATCGCCGCCAGGCTGGCCGGTGAAGGCTGGAATGTCCTGGTGGCCGATGTGCAGCCCGGGAGCCACATCCAGTGCGATGTGTCCGACGAAGCGGCGGTGAATGCGCTGGTCCGTGGCGTCGGTCCGCGACTCGACGCGCTGGTCTGCAATGCGGGGATCAACGTCCGCAAGCCGATTGCGCAGCTTTCCCTCGCGGAGTGGTCGCGGGTGATTGCGACGAATCTGACTAGCACGTTCCTGCTGACGAAAGCAGCAGAATCACTGCTGCGCGGCGCGCACGGTAGTGTCGTGACTATTGCATCTACGCGGGCGCATATGTCGGAGCCGGATACCGAGGCCTACGCCGCATCGAAGGGCGGGCTGGTGGCGCTCACTCATGCGCTGTCGATCAGCCTGGCGCCCGACGTGCGGGTAAACTGCATCAGCCCTGGGTGGATCTACACCAAGGGCGATCCGCCGCGGGAGGAAGATGATGCGTTCCACCCTGCCGGACGCGTCGGCAAGACGGAGGATATCGCGGCACTGTGTGCGTTCCTGGTCGGGCCGCATGCCGGTTTCATCACTGGTTCCGAATTCATCGTCGATGGCGGGGTGACACGGAAGATGATTTATCCGGAATGACAATGCCGACCGAGATTGCTTCGTCGCTCCGCTCCTCGCAATGACGCTAAATGTCGATGTCGGTACCTAGGTGGAACAGGCAGTCGCCGCGCACCGTGCGCCCGGGCATACGCTTGCACAGCACGAAGCCGTCCCGTTGGAAGTGCGCGGTGACCGGATCGGCCCAGGGCGTTTCCGGTTGGTGGATGCGCGCGGCCGGCTGGCCTGCCTTCACCATGTCGCCGAGGTCGACCAGCGGCTCGAACACGCCATCGTCCGGTGTATAGACAAAGTAGTCAGCGCCGCCGACCAGCAGGAAACGCGTCGGAACGGTTGGCGCGATGCGATCGCCTTGCGGCAGGATGTTCATGTGCACCAGCACGTTGTTGACGCCGCGTTCCACCATGTGCAGCGCACTCCGCGTGACATGGCCGGAGCCACCGGCTTCGGTGCCCAGGGCGATTCTGCTGTTGCGCGCGGCGCCGCCTGACAGGGTGAGGTTCCCGCCCTGATTCGAGGGCGAGACATAGGCGACTTCAGCAGCGAAAGCCTTCAGCGCCGCGACTGCGTCCGCCGTCCCGCCATCCGGATCCCAGCCGCCGAACAGTGCCGAGGGCACGTACATCAACGACGACCCGCCGGAGTGCAAATCGCAGATGATGTCTGCCATCGGCACCAGTTCGTTCTCGATGTAATAGGCGATCTGCTGCGTGACCGTACCGTTCGCGTCGCCTGGGAACATCCGGTTCAGGTTGCCCTCGTCGATTGGCGAGGTGCGCTTTCCGGCCAGCGCGGCAGGGAAATTGGCGGCGGGCAGGATGATCACGCGCCCCTGGATGCGCGACGGATCCAGCGACTTCACCAGATTGCACAAGGCAACCTGGCCCTCGTATTCGTCGCCGTGATTACCCGATACCAGCAGCGCGGTCGGTCCGTTGCCGTTCTTCAGCACTACGATAGGAATAGGAATGAACCCGTAAGCCGAACTGTGTACCGAGTGGAACAGCCGCAGGAAGCCGTGCTGGCGGCCCTGCTTGTCGAAATCCACCTCGGCGACGATACGAGTTTCGCTGGCCATGTCCCCCTCCTGTCGGTCTTGCGGCGCGATCTGCATTCGTTCATAGTCTCGGGCAGTCCGCAACAAACTGAAAGGAGGTGATCCAGTGTCTCATTGTCTCTTCGTGGCGCCGTTTGCCGTGGCCTGGATCTCCGAGGTTCGCTCCGAGGTTTAGTCTCACGCAGGGCAACGACGCCCGCAGACAATGCCGAGGGCTCCGGAGGGCAACTTCCGGAGCCCTCCTCATTTTTAGCGTTTAATGTTTGACGATCGATAGATCGTTGCTCTCGCCGGAATGTGTATTGCGTGGCTGCCATGCACGGCGATGATGCATCACTCGGCACTCTCCAGCGGCATTTTGTGCCGTAACGGCAGCCGGCTGGACGCCACGTCCGCTCCTACGAGCCAATCAAAGTCCCGACGTTGAAAACACTTGCGGTCACCCTGGCCGCGAGACGGTTCCGCTATGGAGGGAAGCAGATGGCATCGATCGACACCGCTTCCGGCCTGTCGCCGGAGGAGCATCGCGCACAACTGCGCCGCGCCGTCGTCGCAAGCACTGTGGGCACGACGATAGAGTGGTACGATTTCCTGTTGTACGGCACCGTCACGGCGTTGGTCTTTGGCAAACTGTTCTTCCCGAAGTCCGATCCCATTGTCGGCGTACTGGAAGCGTTCAGCGTCTTCTTCATCGGCTTCGTCGGACGGCCAATTGGCGCCTTCATCTTCGGCCACTGGGGCGACCGCATCGGTCGCAAGGCAACGCTGATTGTCACGCTGTTGGTGACGGGTGTGGCGACCGTCGCGGTCGGCCTGGTGCCCGGCTACGACAGTATCGGCATCTGGGGCGCGATCCTGCTGACCGTGATCCGGCTGATCCAGGGTATCGGCGTCGGCGGCGAGTGGGGTGGCTCCGTGCTGCTGGCGATGGAATGGGCACGCAGCAGCAAGAACCGCGGCTTCCTGTCGGCATGGCCGCAGTTTGGCGCGCCCGCCGGTCTGTTCCTGGCCAACTGCGCGGTGCTGTTCTTCAGTTGGTATTCCGGCGATCAATTCCTTGTCTGGGGCTGGCGCATTCCTTTCTTCCTCAGTGCCATCATGGTTGTCGTGGGCCTGTGGATTCGCCTCGGCATCCTGGAAACGCCGGTCTTTCAGAAGATCATCGAGGAGGAGCGCGTCGAACGCGTGCCGGTGCTCGAGGTGCTGCGACGCCAACCGAAGCAGATATTGCTCACCGCATTGCTGCGGATGCCGGAACAGGCGCCGGGCTATATCGTCGGTGCCTGGATCTTCACGTACGCCACCGGCGTGCTCGGCTATTCGCGGAATTTCGTGCTGCTTGGCGTGATCAGCCAGACCGTGCTGGGTTTCATGTGGGTGGTCTGCGCCGGCTACCTGTCCGACTTCGTCGGCCGCAAGAACATGTACATCATCGGCTGCGTGTTCATGGGGATTTTCGGCTTCGTTTACATCGCGATGTTGAACAGTGGTGTGCCGTGGATCGTGTTCAGCGCCATCGCGGTCTCGCTGCTGCCGGTGATGACGCAGTATGGACCGGAGGCTGCGTTGATCGCGGAAAGCTTCACGCCGAGATTGCGCTACAGTGGCGCATCGATCGGCTATCAGCTTGCGTCTGTCATTGCCGGCGGTCCGTCGCCATTCATCTCGACCTGGTTGTTCGTGACGTTTGGTTCAGCCTGGCCGATCGCGATCTACATCCTGTTATGCGCGATCATCGGTATCGTGGCCACATCACTGCTGACCGATTACACCAACAAGGAGATCTCGGCCGAATATGCAGGCGTATAGGCTACCGGATCAACCCGGGCGCCGTTTCATGAATGCGGCGCGCAGGCAGGTGGCAACCATCTCGCCACGCTGATTGAATGCCTGGTGCTCGAATTCAACCACGCCGGCCTCCGGCCGCGATTTCGACGCGCGCAATGAACGCACGATGCTGCGCGCGCGGAGCGTGTCGCCATGGAACACCGGTTTAGGGAACTCGACCTTATTCATGCCGAGATTGGCGATGGTGGTGCCGAGCGTGGTATCGCCGACCGTCATGCCGATCATCAGACCGAGCGTGAACAGAGAATTGACGATGCGCTGACCGAACTCGGTGGTCTTGGCGAACTCCTCATCGAGATGCAGTGGCTGCGGATTCAGCGTCAAAGTGCTGAACAGCACGTTGTCCATCTCGGTGACGGTGCGGCTCAGCGCATGGTCGAAGGTCTGGCCTTCGTGGAAATCCTCGAAATACAAACCGGCCATTGGCATTCTCCTCGCTACACCAGCCTCGCTTCGAACGGCGGTGTCAGATCGGGCGCGTCGAGCTCCAACACCCAAATGTCGGGATCGAAGCGCACCTGCCGCGCGACATAGTTGTCCGCCGCCTCCTGATCGACCGGCGCCGCGCCGGTCCCGCGCATCCACGCGAGAGCGCCGTCCGCGGCGCGTACCTGCGACAGCACCACGAGCCCCTCGCGGCCGCGCAGCACGACCAGCACACCGCCGGAATCAGCGTCGCCCTTGCGCAGCACCGCGCCAGGGCGGCCATCGCGGTCCGCCATCCGCAGCGCCATCTTCACCCAGAGTCCAGCCTTAAGCCGAGGCTCGGCCATGCCACCTCCCCGATCGCGCCGGCATTGTGCAGGATGGGCACCCCACAGCGCGAATCGAGGCCGCCATGCGATGGCTCGCCGTCCTGTTTCTGCTGCTAATCTGCGCGGCGCCGGCGCGCGCCCAGGATGCGGTCAGTTTTGGCCTCGATTGGGTCGCGGAGGCGGAATATGGCGGCTACTACCAGGCGCTCGCCAACGGCTCTTACGCCAGACACAACCTGACCGTGACGATCCGCCAGGGTGGGCCGCAGGTAAACCAGATGCAGCTCATGATGGCTGGGCGGCTCGACTTCAACCTAGGCGGCGGACGCGCCATCGAGTTCGTGCAGCAGAACCTGCCGTTCGTCGCCGTGGCGGCGATCTTCCAGAAGGACCCGTCGATCCTGATCGCGCATCCCGGCCAGGGCAACGACAGCTTCGCCGCGTTGAAGGGCAAGCCAATCGCCATCGGTGGGGACACGCGTTCGGGCTGGTGGCGCTTCCTCGCGGCGAAGTTCGGCTACGCCGATGCGCAGATACGCACGTATACTTTCAACCTGCAGCCATTCCTGGCCGACAAGTCGCTAGTGCAGCAGGGCTACCTGGGATCGGAGCCGTTCGCGATCGAGCAGGAGGCCCACTTCAAGCCAGTAGTGCTGTTGCTGGCCGACGCGGGATATGCCGGCTATGCGAACATCGTCACCACCAGCACGAAGCTGGTGGCGGAGAAACCCGATGTGGTGCAGCGCTTCATCGATGCATCGATCGAGGGTTGGTATTCTTATCTCTACGGGGATCCTGCGCCCGCCAACGCGCTGATGAAACGCGATAATCCGGAAATGTCCGATGCGCTCCTGGCATACGGCCGCGATGTGATGAAGGCGCACGGCATCGTCGATTCCGGCGATGCATTGAAGCTTGGTATCGGCGCGATGACCGATGCGCGCTGGGCGGAGTTCTATCGCTCGATGGCGGATGTTGGCGTGTATCCCAAGGGGCTCGATGTGAACAAGGCCTACACGACGCAATTTGTCGATAAGCGCGTCGGCATGGAGTTGAAGCAATAGTCGCTGTGGCACGAAACCCGGTCTGGATTGCTTCGCTTCGCGCGCAATGAAACCGGCATGCTGCAGTTCTCATTAGTCGGCCGCCATTTCGGTGCAGTGGAGGCGCTGCGCGACATATCGTTGACGATAGGCGCCGGCGACTTCGTTGCATTGCTTGGTCCTTCCGGGTGCGGCAAATCCACTTTGCTGCGCCTGTTGGCGGGGCTCGATCGGCCGGATGCGGGGCAACTGAGCTGGGACGCCAACCACCAGCCACGGCCAGGCGAAGTCGGCTTCGTATTTCAGGACGCGACGCTGTTGCCGTGGGCGAGCGCCGTGGACAACGCCTATCTGCCGCTGCGTCTTGCAGGCGTCTCGCGCGAGCAGGCGATGCCGCGTGTGCGCGACGCGCTGCACCGCGTCGGGCTGCAGGGTTTCGAGGCGGCTCGGCCGCGGCAACTTTCCGGCGGCATGCGCATGCGCGTCTCCATCGCTCGTGCATTGGTTACGCGGCCTAGACTGCTGCTAATGGATGAACCGTTTGCCGCGCTCGACGAGTTCACCCGCCACAAGCTGCAGGAAGACCTGTTGTCACTGTGGCAGGAGCTCGGCTGCACTGTCGTCTTCGTGACGCACTCGATCTACGAGGCGGCGTTTCTCGCGCGGCGCATCGTGTTGATGACGCCTCGCCCAGGCCGTATCGACCACGAGCTGGTGTCGCCGCTGCAGCCGGGCGCCGAAGCGCGGCTGGATCCAGCTTACGCGGCGTTCGTCGCGCGCATCACGCACGAGATGCAGCGCGCGATGGCCGCGTGAAATACGCGCCGCTCCTGTTTGGTCTAGCCGCGCTGGCGCTATGGGAAGCGTTGGTGCGCATCACCGGCGTACCGTCCTATCTGATCCCTGGTCCTATCGCTATCGTCGATGCGTTTCTGGCCGACCCGGCTGGCCTTTTGCTGTCTCTTGGATCGACGCTGGTGGTGACATTTGCGGCGCTTATCGTCGCGGCATCGCTCGGCGTTGCATTGGCGATCGGGATCACTTCCAGCCGTTTGCTTGCGGCGGCCATACAGCCATGGGCTGTCGTGTTGCAGGTGACGCCGATCGTGGCGATCGCACCACTGATCATCGTCTGGGTCGGCAATCCATTCGCCGCGCTGGTGGTGTGCGCGACCATCGTCGCTTTCTTTCCGGTGTTCGCCAACACCGCTTCCGGATTGTCGTCGGCGCCAGCGGAGTTGGCCGATCTGTTCAGGCTGTATGGTGGCGGACGGCTAGCGACGCTGCGACTACTACGCCTGCCGGCTGCGGTGCCGTTCTTCCTCGCAGGCCTGCGAATTTCGGGAGGCCTGGCACTGGTCGGCGCGGTGGTGGCGGAATTTGTCGCCGGATCGGGCGGTTTCGCTTCTGGCCTGGCCTACCGCATTCTCGAGGCCGGCTACCGCTTGCAGGTGCCGCGAATGTTCGCCGCATTGGTGTTGCTGTCGCTCGCTGGCATCGCGATCAATTTCGGCCTCGGCGGTCTTGCGACATTCGTGCTCCGGCGACGTGGCGATCGCTGATCCTACACGGGGCCGCCGAAAGCGCGGGACTGGCGCTTGATGAACCAAGCGCCGAGCGGAAGGCTTGCATCACCAATCTGCCTCAGCCGATACGCGAGGTCGTTGGCGGACAGAAAGTCGTGCACCGCTCGAGCACAGCCGTCCCAGGCGAAGTAATCGTCGATCACCACCACGCCTTCCTCGTTCACCAAGGGTTCGAGCTGGTCCAGCACGTAGCGCACCGGCTTGTACCAGTCGCAATCGACACGCAGGAAAGCGATGCCGGCACCACGTAGACCCGGCAGCAAACGCGGGATGGTGTCGTGGAACCAGCCAGGGATCAGCGGGCACTCTGCTTCGCTGAGACCAAGCTGCGTGCGGATGGCACGAACTTCGTCCAACGCGACGCTGCAATTATCGAGGAAACCCGGATCGTCGGTGCGCCGGCTGTATTCACTCGCCGCCGGTCCATCTCGCGGATCGGGCGGTGGCAAACCGGCAAAACTATCGAGCATGAGCACCGGCCGGATGACGCCGCCAAAAACATGCTTCTGCGCCAGAGCCAGGCCGAATGCCGCGCCGCCTCGCCAGGTACCGCATTCCATCACCGCACCAGGAATGCCGGCCTTGAGCACGCGCAGTTCCTCGCGCCAAGTCAGGATCAGCGACTGATCCGCAACCATGGAAGCGTGGCGGACGGTCCGGAGAACCTCGGCGAGTTCGACGGCGAACTCGTCCAAGCGGACTTAGCCCGCCCAGACGGAAACGAGATCCTTCACGACTGGCCGCGCTGCCGGCGATCCGCCGCCAACCTGCGTGCCGATATACAGGAAGCCGACGATGTCGTTGTCCTGATCGAGTCCGAGTGCCTGCTTCACCGTTGCATCATAAGCCGGCGCACCTGTCTTCCACATCGCACCGAAGCCCTGCGCACGCGCCGCCAGCATGATGTTCTCGGCTGCGGCCGCGGCCGACACAAGTTGTTCCACTTCGGGGATTTTGTGTCCGCGCTGCACGGTCGCCGCCACCACGACGATCACCGGCGCGCGCATTGCCTTATCGCGCTCGCGCTGCAGCATGTCGGCGGACGCGTCGGGCTGCTGGCGGCGCAGGCAATCGGACATCACCTCGCCGAACCGAGCCCGTTTGTCCTGCGGCACCACGACGAATCGCCATGGCCGTAGCCGGCCATGATCCGGCGCGCGCAGTGCGCTCTGGAACATCTGATCCAGATCCTGCTGATCCGGGCCAGGCGACTCCAGCTTCACCGCCGACTCACGGCCCAGCAGCAGTTCCATCGCGTCCATCGTCGATCCTCCACAACGCAGTGGGTAGGTTTGCGCTAAATCAGCCTGGGTTCAATCTGCTCAGACGATAGGACCGGCGGCCCTCTTCCAGGCGTCGATGCCGCCATGGATGTGGCAGGCACTGGCCAGGCCGGCGTCCTGGGCAGCCTGCACCGCCATCGCCGAGCGCTCACCGAATGCGCAGTAGAATACCAAGCGCTTGTTGGTGGCAGCGGCAAGCTCGTGCAACATACCGCCTTCCTGGATATTCTCCTGTAGGTCGGGGTACGGCGCATGCAGCGAGCCGGGGATCACGCCATGGCGCTCGCGCTCTGAGCGCTCGCGGAGGTCGATCAGCGCGATGTCGCGCTTGCCAACGAGATCCTTCGCGGCCTCGGCCGTCACCGACCAGCCGCGACGCGCAATCTCCTGTTGCGCAAGGCCCTGGCGCATGTTCGCCGGAACCGCGACGTCCATCATCTTCGGATTGGACAGATTCAGGTTGTTCATCAACTCCACGTATTCATCGACCGACTTGACCTGGAGACGCGGATTGGCGCGGCGTTCCTCACCAATCGTGCTGACCGTGTCACCTTTGTAGTCGTGCGCCGGAAACACCATTGTCTCGTCCGGCAGGCGCAGCAGGCGGTTGAAGATCGATTTGTACTGCGCGCGGGGGTCGCCATTCTGGAAGTCGGTCCGGCCAGTGCCGCGGATCAGCAGCGTGTCGCCGGTGAAGGCGCGGTCCGGCATGATGAAGCTGTAGCTGTCGTCGGTATGGCCCGGCGTATAGGCGACATCCAGGCTGATGCCTTCGATGCCCAGCCGATCGCCGTCGGCAATACGCATCGACACGACATCCACGCTGGACTGTTCACCCATCACCGTGATGCAGCGTGTGCGGTCACGCAGCGCACCGAGGCCGGTGATGTGATCGGCGTGCAGATGTGTATCGATCGCCTTCACCAACTTGAGATCGAGCTCGCGGATAAGCTGCAGGTAGCGATCAACCTTCTCCAGAACCGGATCAATGATCAGCGCTTCACCGCCGCGCCGCGAGGCGAGAAGATAGGTATAGGTTCCGGACGTTGCATCGAAGAGTTGGCGGAAGATCATTTTGCCTCCTGGAGCAGCGATCAGGAGGAGAGTTTATCGCGGATGGAGCCGACCATGCCATACATTTTCCTGGCCCTGTGCGGGCATATTGACCGGGATTGCTTCGTGCTGCGCTTTTCGCAATGACAGGTGGCTAGAGGTCGAATTTCCCTTGCCGCGGGTCGTTGATCTTGCCTCGCCGCGAACGTGCGGCCGCCTGTGCGCGTGGCTCCGAGGGATGGAATGCCGCGGTCCAGAGCTTGCGCCGGTCCGCATAGGCACGTTGCCGCTCGGTGGCTTCGGCGAGGAACTTCGCCGTCACCCCGACGCGCTGCGGTGGCAGGCCGCCGCGTTCGCTCATGGCTTCAGCGCCATGCCGCGCAGCTCCGGCACCACCCAGAGAGGCATCTCGCCGCGTGATGCACGCAGGACGTTGTCGAAGGCGTTGCGCGTCTGCTTCACGCGCGTCTCCCGGCTGGCGCCCGCCAGGTGCGGCGTCAGCACCACGTTGTCCAGGGATAGCACCGGCTCGGATGGCGATGGGGGTTCGGCGGGGAACACGTCGAGGCCGGCGCCGGCGATCTTGCCGCTGGTCAGTGCGTCATGCAGCGCCGGGAAATCGATCACCGGCCCGCGGCTGCAATTGATCAGCACGGCGTGCGGCTGCATCAGACCAAGCTCGCGCGAGCTGATCATGTCGCGGGTCAGCGTGGTCAACGGCACGTGCAACGAGACGATGTCGGAGGTCGCCAGGAGTTCCGGCAGCAGACGGAAACGCATGTGCATTGCGTCTTCCGCATCCTCGGTGAGGCGGACAATGTCGTTGTACTGGATGCGCATGTCGAAGCCACCGGAGGCTATGCGCGCGACACGCTTGCCGATGGTACCGAAGCCGATGATGCCGAGAGTCTTGCCGTGCATCTCGTGGAATGTCGGCATCGGCTGATTGCCGCGCCAGCGGCCGCCCGATGTCATCGCATGCTGCGGCACCAGCTTCCGGTACACCGCGAGCATCAGCAGGATGGTGTGCTCGGCGACCGCGCGCGAGTTGGCGCCGCCGTTGTTGGCGACGAGGACACCGGCGCGCCGCGCTGCATCAAGATCAACGTGGTCGTAGCCAGCGCTGAACAGTTGCGCCAGTCGCAGCTTCCGCGCCGCGCGGAAGAACGCGTCATTCATCGGGCTGACATTGCCGATGAGGTATTCGGCCTCGGCAACGGCTGCTTCGTAGCCGGGACTGCCGGGGGCGCCGACCAGCAGCTCGAAGCCTGGCGGCGTCATCTCCTGCGCCTCCTTCACCGTCTGCTCCAGCGTGTTTACCAGCAGCACCTTCGTGGGCATTTTGCGGGTTCCGTCATCAGTCAGTGTGTCAAACGTAGCGATGCGCCGCTTGTGCGGCAAATTCAGCCGCGAGTGGTTAGCCACCGGCGCGGATCGTCGCGGCGGTCTTTTCGGCAATCATCAGCACCGGAATGTTAAGGTTGGCACACGGTACCGTCGGCATCAGCGATGCATCGCACACGCGCAGGCCCTCAACGCCGATTACACGCGCCCTCGCGTCGGTCACGGCCATGCGGTCGGACGTATCGCCCATCCGGCAGGTGCCGCACGGGTGCCAGGTGCCGTTCACCCGGCGTCGCAGATGCGCTTCCAGCAGCTTATCGTCGGCGGCGATCTGCTCAGCGGTGTATTCGGTATCGACCGCGTAGTTCATCACCTTGCGGCGAATGCCGGTGCTGGCGTCCATCAGCGGCGCGGCCAGTGCGGTGACCATCGCGTTGCGCTTGCTCGGCCGGGTCAGCTCACGAATCCGTGGCGAGTAGCCGCTGGGGAACACGTCCATCACCACGCCCGCTTGCTTCGCCGCCATCATGGCGCGGACGCCGATACGGTAGGCTTGCTTCAACCGCGCCATGTCGCGTGGATCGGACAACATACGGAAGTCGATCTCTGAAGGCTTGCCGGGTGTCGACGACAGCCGCACCCAGCCGGTCGAGTAGGATTTGTTCACCCAGAAGCCGAGCGTGCCGATGCGCTGGCCTACAGCATGCCAGCCGCCGCGCGCGGCAATCGCCACATGCATGTCGCCGGGCGGAATACCCTCGAGCTTCGACGAATAGCGCAGCAGCGCCTGGAGGTGATGACCCTCGCGCGTCGGCAGCCTCGCTGAAGGATGCAGATAGCCGGAGACACCGATGTTCGGATGTTCCTGCAGATTGCCGCCAACCCCTGGCCGATCGGCTTGCACCTCGATGCCATGATCGGTGAGATGCGCGGCGGGACCGACGCCGCTTTTCATCAGCACCACGGGGCTCTGCAGCGCGCCGGCCGACACAATCACCTGACGCGCAGAGACGCTGAAGGCCGTGCCATTGCGGGTGAAGTGCGCGGCCTGCACGCGGCCACCGCTGATCTCCAGCCGATCGAGCGGTGCTTCGGTAAACACGGTGAGGTTGGAGCGGCGCCGAACCTCGGGCGAAAGATAGACCAGAGCGGCACTGCCGCGCCTGCCGTTCGGATCGACATTGTACGTGGTGGGGAACACGCCATCGGTCCATGGACCGTTCTGGTCCTGCTTTATCGCGTAACCCATGTCACCGAAGATCTTCGCCATGGCCTGTGTGTAGCCAGTCCAGTCCTGCTGTCTATGCCGCTGTATGGGCACCGGGCCGGACCGGCCGTGCAGCGGCTCGCCATAGTCGGCATCGGTTTCCAGTTGCTTAAAATACGGCAGCACATCGGGCCACGCCCAGCCATGTGCGCCGATTGCCGCCCACTCGTCGTAATCGTACGGAGAACCGCGATTGGCGCAGATGCCGTTGATCGAAGAACCGCCGCCGAGCAGACGCGCCTGTTCATAGAACCAGGGCTGGCTTGGCTGGTTGGTGCCGCTGTCGCCACGCGACGCCTCCAGGGAACCCCACAGCCATTGCTGATTGAAATAGGTGCGGCCGGGATAAGGCGATGCCAGGATGTCGGGAATGTCCGCGGGCGTGACATCGCGGCCGGCCTCGCATAGCAGAACGCGCGTTGCGGGATCCTCACTCAGGCGCGACGCCAGCACGCAGCCGGCTGACCCGCCGCCGACGATGAGGAAGTCGACGGGTTCCGATGGTAGGTTCATTGCTGGACGTTATCCCGATGCCGTGACGTGCCGGCATCTTAACCGTGGACCGAGCGAAACCACCAATGCCCGAAGCTGTAACGATCGTTGAGCATCCGCTGGTGCAGCACAAGTTGACGCTGCTGCGCGATCGGCGGACGCCGACGGCACAATTCCGTCAGCTCGCGCGCGAGATCAGCCTACTGATGGCCTATGAGGTCACGCGCAACCTGCCGTTGGAAAGCACCGACATCGACACTCCGCTGGAGCGCATGCCGGCGCCTCGTCTTTCCGGCAAGAAGCTGTGCTTCGTGTCGATCCTGCGCGCGGGGAACGGAATTCTGGACGGCATGCTGGACCTGGTGCCGTCGGCGCGCGTTGGCCATATTGGGCTGTACCGCGATCCCGCAACGCTGCGCCCCGTCGAGTATTACGCGAAGCTGCCTGACGACATGCCAAACAGACTGACACTGGTGGTCGATCCGATGCTCGCGACCGGTCATTCCGCATGCGCCGCGGTGGATCAGGTCAAGCGGGCGGGCGCGACGCAGATTCGATTTGCGTGTCTCATCGCCGTGCCGGAGGGATTGCGAGCCTTCTCCGCGCAGCACCCCGACGTGCCGGTGTTCACCGCCGCGATCGATCGCGGTCTCGACGAGCACGGTTATATCAGGCCCGGCCTGGGCGATGCGGGCGATCGGCTTTACGGCACGAAATGACGTGCGAGCGCGACCAGCGACGCATCGCTGCCTCGTCCACCGACGATGGAGAGGCCGATCGGGAGACCATCGAGTTCGGCTCCTGGCAGGTTGACCTGCGGCACACCGGTAAGGCCGCCATGCGAGCAGAGGCACGAGATGCGATCGCGCAGCGGGCCGAGCACCGATAGCGGCAAACCCTTTTTGAGCGCGGGAAATGGTGTGGTTGGCATGCAGAGGATGGTGCCGGGCGGCAACAGATACGCCATGCGGCCGCGCGCCTCCTGGCGCATCAGTTCCGCCCAGCTTCGGTCCGTCTCGCTGATCATCGAGCCAAGGGTCAGTCCACGCGCCACGTTGAATGCCATGCGCGGATTGTCGCGTTCCAGCCAGGGGCGGAAGGTCTGCCACGCCTCGTAGGGCTGCAACGTGCGCTGCGCGCGCGACCAGACCGACAGGCCTTGCGGCGCCATGACCTCCTCGCGCGTATTGCCGATAGCGCTGGCCAGCCGCTCCACCATCGGGCGCAAAGCGGCGGCCACTTCCGCATCGGCAAAGCCGAACGCATCGACCGCAACGATGAGCCGCGCCGGCAGGGCTTGCGGCAGCTCTTCGCCGAGCATCACCGATGACACCTTGGCAAATGTCTCGGCATCGCGCGCGAACCAGCCGGTGGTGTCGGAGCTTGGTGCTTGCGGCAGCATACCGGTCAGGTCCAGCCGCCCGTGCGTCGGCCGGATGCCATATAACCCGCAAAAGCTTGACGGCACGCGCACCGAGCCACCGGTGTCGGTGCCCAGCGCGGTATCGCATAATCCCGCGGCGACCGCGGCTGCCGAACCGGATGATGATCCACCTGGCACGCGATCCGGCGCCTTGCTGTTCCGCGGGGTGCCATCGAACGCATTTTCGCCGAGGATCCCCAGCGAGACCTCGTCGGTGATGGTCTTGCCGATCAACGTGGCACCGGCATCGAGCAGCCGCTGAACTGACCAGGCATGGCTCACCGGTACAGGATGGTAGCGCCCCCAGTCGTGATTACCACCGCCGGTCGGAATGCCTGCTACGTCGAACAGGTCCTTCGCCGCGAATGTCATACCGGCAAGCGGCCCCTGCGCGGCGCCCGCGATGTTGACACGCGGGCCAGGAACGAACGCGTTGATCGAATCGTGCATCAGCGGACCTCTTGCGTCATCGTTGCGGCCGAAGGGGAATAAGCATGCGCACAGTCACCGTCCAGCTTCGCGCCGACAACGTCATCGGCACCACGGATCGCCGCCTGTTCGGCGCCTTCATCGAGCATCTCGGCCGCTGCGTCTATGGCGGCATCTACGAGCCGGGTCATCCGTCCGCGGATGAACGCGGGTTCCGCGGTGATGTGCTGGCGCTGGTGCGCGAGATGGCGCCGACGATTGTGCGTTATCCCGGCGGCAATTTTGTCTCCGGCTACAATTGGGAAGACGGCGTTGGTCCGGCCGAGCAACGGCCACGCCGTCTGGATCTCGCATGGCTGTCCACCGAGACCAACCAGTTCGGCACCAACGAGTTCATCGGCTGGTGCCGTGCAGCGAACATGGAGCCGATGCTGGCGGTGAATCTTGGTACACGTGGCGGCGACGCGGCGCGCTCACTGGTGGAGTACCTGCAACCATCCGGGTGGCACGACGCTGTCCGATCTGCGGCGCGCGCATGGTTGGGAGCAACCGCATGGCGTGAAGTTCTGGTGTCTCGGCAACGAGATGGATGGGCCGTGGCAGATGGAGGCGAAGACGGCGCACGAGTATGGCCGCATTGCCACCGAGGCCGCGAAAATGATGCGATGGATCGATCCTTCGATTGAGCTGGCTGCCTGCGGTTCGTCCGGCCGCTCGATGCCGACGTTCGGTGCGTGGGAGGACACGGTGCTGGAACACACGTTCGACGATGTGGAGTTTATTTCGCTGCACACCTACCTGAACAACTATGCGGGCGACACGGCGGCATTCCTGGCCAGCGCCGACCTGATGGACAGCTTCATCGATGAGGTGGTGGCAATCGCCGATGCGGTTGCGGCGCGGCGGCGTTCGGGGAAGCGCGTTATGCTGAGCTTCGATGAATGGAATGTCTGGTACCGCACGCGCCGGCGGCGGGAGGAGCGCACGCAGCCTGGCTGGCCGGTCGCACCGGATATTCTGGCCGAGGTGTATACAATGGAGGATGCGCTGGCGTTCGGCGGCGCTTGCATCTCACTGCTCAATCACGCCGACAGAGTGAAGACAGCGTGTCTCGCACAGCTGGTGAATGTGATCGCACCGATCATGACAGAGACCGGCGGTGCTGCATGGCGGCAGACGATTTTCTGGCCGTTCGCTCAGTGGAGCAATTTTGGCCGCGGCCGCGTGCTTCGCGCGGAGATCGATTTGCCGGCGTATGATGCCAACTATTACGATCCGCGCGGTTCGCAGGATCTATATTTCCCGGTCTGCGCGCCATACCTGAAGCTGGGCGCGGTAGATACGGGCAGCGGGCTGACATTGTTCACGCTGAACCGCAGCCTGGATGAGGCGATGCCGCTTGAGATAGCGACGACGGGGTTTGGCGCCTTGCGTCTGTGCGAGGCGCAGACGCTGCACCATGCCGACCTGATGGCGACGAACACGAAACAGCACCCCGACCGGGTGAGACCCATAGTGTTGCCGGATGTGCGGATCGATGGCGCGTGCCTGCATGCCACGCTGCCGCCGGCCTCGTGGACCATGCTGCGGCTTGACACAGCGGCATAGTGCCGCAGGCTACCGCATCAGTTTTCACAAGGGAGCGAAACCGATGGCCGATAACGCGCAGATGATCATCGATCTCGACCGCAAGCGGATGACCGCGATGGCCGAGAAGGATATCGCAACGCTCAATGCGGTGTTGGCCGATGACCTGATCTACACTCATTCATCGGCGCGGCTGGACACCAAGCAGAGCCTTGTCGGCAACATGCAGTCGGGCTCCACGGTGTATAATTCGGTCGAGCCGTCGGATGTGAAAGCGCAGGACCTTGGCAGCGCGGTCGTGCTGACCGGCGTCGCGCGCATCCGCGTCACCTCGAACGGCCAGCCGAACGCGTTCGCGGTGCGCTTCACCGATGTGTATGCCAATCGCGGCGGCAAGTGGCAGATGGTCTGCTGGCAATCCACTCGCCTGGCAGAATAACGTTGTCAGGCGGCAGGCGGCACGCCTGCTTCGGCAAGTGCCGCCGCCTGCCGTTCCGCCAGCGCCATCTCGTCGAAATCCGCGATCAGACCATAGAACAGCCGGCTCCAGTTCAGCTCGGCCTTGAGCCGTAGGAACACTCCGCCCAATCCGATCGCTGAGCGATCCATCAGCACGAACTCACGCGGCGGCTTCACACCACCCGTGCGCTTCAGTCCGGCGTGGACGCGTTCCGCAACCTCACGACCGAACTGCGGATCGTCAGTCTCCTGAATCCGGCGCACGCGATCCTCACACAACGGCTCGTACAGGAAGCGCGCCCACAGGTTCAGCGCGGCCATCTTCTCCTTCGACAGGTCAGTGAAGCCCCATGTCGTGTATGCATGGTGCGCCTTGTCATCGTCATTGTCGCGCACCGCCTCAAACAGATCGATCACGCCACGCACGAACTTCGCGTCGAAAACGCGGATGGCGCCGAAGTCCAGAAGGTTGACCGACGCATCCGGACGCACCTGGTAATTGCCGAGGTGCGGATCGCCGTGGATCACCCCATAGCGGTAGAACGGCACATACCAGGCGCGGAACAGCGCCTCGGCAATGCGGTTGCGCTCCTCTTGCGGTGGATCCTCCTGCAAACGCTGCATCAGGGACCGGCCGTCGAGCCACGTCATGCTCAGCAGGCGCTTGGTGCAGTAGCCGGCGACGGGTGCGGGCACGTGCACTGTCGGATCATTTGCCAGCATCAAGCCGTACAGACGCATCTGCGTGGCTTCGCGCTGGTAGTCCAATTCCTCGCGCAGGCGTTCGGAAAGTTCCTTGTAGACCTCCTCGTGCTGGATCGCGTTATCCATGCGGTGATAGATCGCCATCGCCAGACGCAACTGCCGCAAATCGGCTTCGACCGTGCTCGGCATGTCGGGATACTGCAGCTTGCACGCAACGTCGCTGCCGTCGTGCAACCGCGCTCGATGCACCTGTCCGAGACTGGCCGCAGCGGCAGCTTCGTGACCGAACTCGGCGAATTTGGACTGCCAGTCTGGCCCGAGTTCGCTTGCCATGCGCCGGCGCACGAAGCTCCAGCCCATCGGCGGCGCGTTGGCCTGCAATTGCGCGAGTTCGGCGGCATATTCTGCGGGAAGCGCATCCGGTACGGTCGAGAGAAACTGCGCAACCTTCATCAGCGGGCCCTTCAGGCCGCCCAGGATGGTGCGCAAATCCTCGGCATGCGCGGCGCGGTCGGTCTTGATGCCGAGCATGCGCTCACCTGCCACACGCGCCGCGATACCGCCGACGGCGCCCGATGTCCGCGCCATGCGGCGGATTTCGCCGAACAGATTGCTGCGGTCAGACATGGGCGGTAGCGCCGTGGATAGACTGACCTTCGCTCAACCCATTTGCTCCAGTTCGTCGATGAAGCCAGAAATCACATCCAGTCCCCTCTTCCAAAAGGCCGGATCGGATGCGTCCAGGCCGAACGGCGCGAGCAACTCCTTGTGCCGCTTGGTGCCCCCCGCTCGCAGCATATCGAGATACTTCGCCTGGAAACCAGGATGCCCGGACTGGAACACTGAATACAGCGCGTTCACCAAACAGTCGCCGAAGGCATATGCATAGACATAGAAGGGCGTATGAATGAAATGCGGCACATAGGCCCAGAAAACGTTGTATTCCGGAGTGAACTCGAAGGCCGGTCCCAGGCTTTCGGTCTGCACCTGCATCCACAGCTCGCCAATGCGGTCCGGCACCAGCTCGCCACTCCGGCGTTCGTCATGCAGCAATTGCTCGAAGTGATAGAACGCTACCTGCCGCACCACGGTGTTCAGCATGTCCTCGACCTTCGCCGCCAGCATAATACGGCGGCGCTTCGGATCGGCCGCATCGAGCAGGGCACGGAAGGTCAGCATCTCGCCGAACACACTGGCCGTCTCGGCCAAGGTCAGCGGCGTGCCGGACATCAGATAACCCTGCGTGCCGGCCAGCACCTGATGCACACCGTGGCCGAGTTCGTGCGCCAGCGTCATCACGTCGCGCGTGCGGCCGTGATAGTTCAGGAGCAGGTAGGGATGCGCCGAGGGCACCGTCGGGTGGGCGAACGCACCGCCCGCCTTGCCAGGCGTCAGCGTCGCGTCGATCCATGGACGATCGAAGAAGCGCCTGCCAACGTCGGCCAGTTCCGGACTGAACGCGCGATATGCCGTCAACACACGTTCGCGCGCATCGTTCCATCGGATGATCCGGTCATCATCGTCGGGCAGCGGCGCATTGCGGTCCCAGTGCATCAGCTTCGGCAGGCCGAGCCATTTCGCCTTCATCAGATAGTAGCGATGCGCCAGGCGCGGAAAATCCGCCCGCACCGCTGAGACCAGTGCATCGACCACCTCATCCTCGACCATGTTGGCGCGATTGCGATAGCTGCCTGGCCGCGGATATTGCCGCCACTGATCGATGATCTCCTTGTCCTTGGCCAGCGTATTGGTAACCAGCGAGAACAGCCGAATATTCCCGCCGAACGCTTCGCCGATGGCGTGGCCGGCAGCCTCGCGCGTCGCGCGGTCCTGGTCGGACAGCTTGTTGAGCACGGCGCTGACTGTCAGCTCCTCGTCGCCGAGCTTGATCCGCATGGCCGCGACGGTCTCGTCGAACAAGCGGCTCCAGGCACTGCGGCCAGTCACCTCCTTCTCGTGCAGCAGCTTTTCCAGTTCGTCGGAGAGCTGATGCGGCCGGAACACGCGCAGGTCACGCAGCCACGGGCGCCAGTGCGCCAGAGCGGGGTCGACCAGCTTCTGTTCCAGCTCTGCCTCATCCAGGCGGTTCAATTCCAGCGTGAAGAACAGAAGATGGCTGCTGATCGCGGTCACCCGCTCGCTTACCGTCTGGTAGAAGCGGCCGATGTCGGCATTGGTGGAATCGCCGGAGAACAACAACTGGGCATAGGACATCAGCCGCCCGAGGATCTCCTCGATCCGCTCGTATTCCCGGATCGCGCCGGCCAACACGCTGCCGGACGAGGACGCCAGCTTGGCCTGATGCGCCGCGGCAAACGCGCGCGCCGCAGTTTCTGCCTTGGCGAGGTCGGCCTCGACGGCAGGGCTGTCCGCCGCAGGATAAAGGTCTGTCAGATCCCAGTGCGGCAGGTCCATGGGTTCAGGCTGGCTGGCGGCGGCATCGGCAGGGGCGGTATGCGGCGTCATTGCGTCCTCGTGGGGCATGCGGCTCGCATGCATGTAAGGTAGTAGGAGCGGCGGTCAAAGGGCGCCGGACGGCGGGAGGCGACGTGGAGCACTATCCGACATGGCCGAACCTGGCGGCGATGATGTTCGCGCTCGCCCGGTCCTGGCCGGACAGACCGATGCTCCGAGCCTTTCGCAACGGTTCCTGGCACAGCATCAGCTGGGGCAGTTTCGGCCGCATGGCGGCATCCTGTGCCCGGCACCTGGGCAGGGCTGGCGTGGCAGCCGGCGATCGAGTGGTGATCGTGTCGGAGAATCGCCCGGAATATCCGATCGCGGAGACGGCGCTGATGGCTCTGCGTGCCGTCCCGGTGCCGACATACACCACCAACACGGTCGCCGATCACGCTCACATACTGCGCGATTCGGGAGCTCGCGTGGCAATCGTATCTACCCCTGCCCTGGCAGGCGCTTTGCGCGCGGCTGCTCGCTTGGCGGGCGGCCTGGATCTCCTGGTGGTGATCGATGGACCGCCCGACGACGGCGGCGGATCACCACGCCTGATGCACTGGGGGTCGCTGGTGGCCGATGAGGCGCCCGCGGACGACGTCGCGCTCGAGGCCGCCGCCATTCCGGCAAGCGCCCTCGCCTGCCTGATCTACACATCCGGCACCGGCGGCGCACCGAAGGGCGTGATGTTGCCGCATCGTTGCATCCTGTCGAACTGCCGCGGCGCTTTCGAGCTGTTGCGGCCACTGAAGCTGCACGATGAAGTGTATCTGTCGTACCTGCCTGCCTCGCACAGCTACGAGCACACGGTCGGTACGTTCTTCCTGCCCAGTATCGGCACTGAAACCGTCTATTGCCGCGGCGTGGAACATCTCGCCGCCGATATGCTGACGATAAGGCCGACTATATTGACCGCGGTGCCGCGCGTTCTGGAGGTGATCCGAACACGTGTGCTGACGCAGGTTGCGCGGCAACGATCGTGGCAGCAGAAACTGTTCCAGCGTGCGCTCGCCATTGGCCTGCGACGCGTCGATGGCCAACGGCTTGGGCTGGCCGATGCGTTGCTGGATCCAGTGCTCGATCGTCTGGTGCGCGGGAAGGTACGCGCAAGATTCGGTGGGCGTCTCAAGGCAGCAATGTCCGGCGGTGCGCGCCTGGACCCGGAAGTTGGCCGCTTCTTCCTGGCACTCGGCCTGAAGATCATGCAGGGCTATGGCCAAACCGAAGCGGGGCCGGTGATCAGCGCAAATCCGCCCAATGCTATTCGCATCGATAGCGTCGGCCGCGTGCTGCAGGATGTCGATCTGGATCTTGCCGATGATGGCGAGATCCTGGTGCGCGGCGATCTGGTAATGGACGGCTATTGGGGTCTGCCGGACGCTACCGCTGCGGCAATTCGCAACGGCTGGCTGCACACCGGCGACATCGGAGAACGCGATGCCGATGGCTATCTGCGCATCACCGATCGCAAGAAGGACATGATCGTACTGTCAGGCGGCGAGAACGTATCGCCTGCACGTATCGAAGGCATGCTGATGACCGAGCCGGAGATTGCACAGGCTGTAGTCGCCGGCGATGGCCGTTCATCGCTGACCGCGCTGGTGGTTCCATCCGATGGTCATGACGATGTGTCGGCAGCGCTCGCGGTCAGCCGGGTGAATTTGCGGCTGTCGGTGACTGAGCGGGTTCGAAAGCATGCCGTGGTGGCGCCATTCACCGTGGAGAACGGCCTGCTGACTCCGACGCAGAAGATCCGTCGCATGCTGGTGATTCGCGCAAATACAGATGTATTGGCGCGGCTGCACGGCTAAACTGAATATTCAGACCGCATCCGCATTATGACGGTCGCGGCAATCGTGCCGCCATTGGAGCACAGACAATGCTATGCATTGCCTTGCGTCTCCGGTGGGGTAGATGGTGGATGAGGATCACACTCCTCATCCACCGGTAGTCTATCCAACCGGCCCCGGCGGGCCGGCTTTTTGTAGCTCGCCGGCTGCCCGGTTTACTTAGCGCTTCAGCAGTGCCGATTCAACGCTGCATTACATCCCAAGCGCGCGCCGATACACGTCCAGCAGCGTTTCCTGCTCCTCGATATCGGCCGGTTCCTGCTTACGTATGCGAATGAGCTGACGCAGCACCTTCACGTCGAACCCGGCCGACTTCGCCTCGGCGTAAATGTCGCGAATGTCGCCGCCGAGCGCCTTGCGCTCTTCCTCGAGCCGCTCGATGCGCTCGACCAGGCTGCGCAGCCGTTCGACCGCGATGCCGCCGGTTTTCGTTTCGGTCTTTTCCACCGCGCGCAACGCCATTGTTCCCCTCCGAGCCGGCAAGGCGGGCGGGGATAGCCGCCCCGCCCCGCAGGGTCAATGACTTGCGTCAGTGGCCTGGATTTGCCTTGGCAAATGCGGCCTTCTGCTCGGCGCTGGCTTCCTTTTGGTGCTTCGCCTGCCATTCCTTGTACGGCATGCCATAGACGATTTCGCGCGCATCCGGATCGGCCAGCGAAATTCCGTTGGTCTCCGCCGCCTCGCGATACCAGCGGCTCAGGCAGTTGCGGCAAAACCCGGCGAGATTCATCATGTCGATGTTCTGCACATCGGTCCGTTCGCGCAGATGTTCGACCAAGCGGCGGAAGGCGGCGGCCTCCAGCTCGGTGCGGGTCTTGTCATCGAAGTGCGGTGCAGTCATCGCGGACCTCCTCTTCTGGCCTGAACATGGCGTGTCCGGCGTCAGTTCGCCATACTCCCTGCATGGCCTGGGAAGACAAGCGCGCCCGTGCGGCGCTGAGGACGCTATTCGACGCGGCAATATCCGCGGCGGACCCCCGCAAGGTCCTGGCGCAGCATCTGCCGCCTCGGCCGAAGGACCGCTGTATTGTGGTCGGTTGTGGCAAATCGGCCGCGGTGATGGCTGCGGCATTGGAGGACGCGTGGCCCGACGTGCAACTCGAAGGCACGGTGGTCACTCGTTACGAGCACGCGGTTCCGACACGACGGATCGAGGTGATCGAGGCGTCGCATCCGGTGCCAGATGCGAACAGTGAAACGGGTGCCCGCCGCCTGTTGCAGCGTGTGCACGGACTGCGGGCAGACGATTTGGTGATCGCGCTCATTTCGGGCGGTGGTTCGGCGTTATGCGCCGCTCCGGCTGAAGGATTGAGCCTCGCGGACAAGCAGGCAGTGAACCGCGCGTTACTGGCCTGCGGGGCCAACATCAGCGAGATGAACTGCCTACGCAAACACCTCTCGGCAATCAAGGGCGGCCGCCTCGCCGCCGCTGCCAAGCCGGCGCGAGTCATCACGTTGGCGATCAGCGACGTGCCCGGCGATGACCCCGCGGTGATCGCGTCAGGACCCACAGTGCCGGATCCCACGACATTCGAGGACGCCCGCGCGATCGTTGCGCGCTATGGCATCGAGGTGCCGGCGCAGGTCGCGGCGCGGCTGGCGCAGAACAAGGACGAAACGCCAAAGCCGATGGATTTGCCGGATGTCGATTATCGCCTGATTGCCACACCGATGATGGCACTGGCGCGCATGGCAGAGACCGCACGCGAGCTCGGACTGGAACCGCTGGTGCTGGGCGATGCACTGGAAGGCGAATCCCGCGACATGGGTATCATGATGGCCGGCATCGCCCGCAGCATCCGTGCACACGGCCAACCATTGCCGGCGCCAGCAGTTATTCTGTCCGGCGGCGAGACGACCGTGACATTGGGCAAGACGGCCGCGGGACACGGCGGGCGCAACACCGAATTCCTGCTGTCGCTCACTATCGCGCTCGGCGGTGCCGCGGATATCTGGGCGGCTGCCGGAGATACCGATGGATTGGATGGCATGGATGACATCGCCGGCGCAGTCACCGCACCCGACACCTTGGCGCGCGCCCGCGCCAAGGGGCTTGATCCACGTGCAATGCTCACCGCACATGACAGTCACACTCTGTTCGATACACTGGGCGACGCGATCCGCACCGGACCGACGCTCACCAATGTGAACGATGTACGTGCCATCCTGATCGTCTGAAGGAAGCTTGATGGCCACACGACCGAAGCTGCGTCGCCGCCGGCGCACCAAGATCATTGCGACTCTCGGACCGGCGAGTTCGTCGCCGGACGTTCTGGCGCGATTGTTCCAGGCGGGGGCCGATGTGTTCCGGCTCAATTTCAGTCACGGTACACACGAAGATCATGCAGCACGCTTCGCGCAGATCCGCGAGCTCGAGCAACGCTTCGATCGTCCCATCGGTATTCTGGCGGACGTGCAGGGTCCGAAACTGCGGGTCGGCCGCTTCTCGGCCGGCCGGGTGTTCCTGCAGGCCGGTCAGCGCCTGCAACTCGACCTGAACCCCACACCAGGCAGCGCATCGCGGGTCAACCTGCCGCATCCGGAAATCATTGAAGCCGCATCCGTCGGCTGCTCGTTGCTGCTGGACGACGGCAAGCTCCGCCTGCGCGTGGTGCACAAGCGTGGCGACGCGCTGGAAACCGAGGTTCTGGTTGGCGGACCATTGTCCGACCACAAGGGCGTCAATGTACCGGATATCGTGCTGCCGATTCCGGCGCTGACCGATAAGGACCGCGATGACATGGAGTTCGCGCTGGAACAAGGCGCGAACTATATTGGCCTCTCCTTCGTGCAACGCCCAGAGGATGTCGCGGAAGCGAAGGAACTGATCCGCGGCAGAGCCTGGACGATGGTGAAGTTGGAAAAGCCGCAGGCGTTGGAAAATCTTGATGCCATCATGCGCCTTGCCGATGCGGTGATGGTCGCTCGCGGCGATCTCGGTGTCGAATTGCCACCGGAGGAAGTACCGCTGGCGCAGAAGCGCATCGTGCGTGCCGCGCGGCAGTTGGGCAAGCCGGTCGTGGTTGCGACCCAGATGCTGGAAAGCATGATCAGCGCGCCTGCACCAACGCGTGCCGAAGCATCCGACGTGGCGACAGCGGTGTTCGACGGCACTGATGCGGTGATGCTGTCCGGCGAAACTGCTGCCGGAGAGTATCCGTACGAAGCAGTCAACATCATGGACCGCATCGTGGCTCGCGTGGAACAGGACCCGGTGTGGCGGGCAATGATCGACGCCAGCAGACCAGAACCAGAACATGCTACGGCAGATGCGATTGCTGCCGCGGCGCGACAAGTTTGCCACACCATTGGCGCGCAGGCTGTTGTCGCGTTCACCGCCTCGGGCTCCACTGCATTACGCGTGGCGCGTGAGCGTCCGGAGGCACCGATTATTGGCCTCACCCCGCACCTGACGACCGCGCGCCGCATGGCGGTCGTGTGGGGTGTGCATGCAGTGGTATCTGCAGATGCTCATTCCATGAGCGAGGCCATTACGCGCGCGACTCGCGCGGCCCAGGTCGAGGGCTTCGCCCGGCACGGCGATGAAATCGTGGTCGCTGCCGGCGTGCCATTTGGTCATTCCGGTTCCACCAACTCACTGCGCGTCGCCACGATCCGATAATCCTCAGGCGCAAGGTTAACTCCGCCTCAATCCCGGTCCCATAGCCTGTGCGGCAACCGAGTACAGGTTACGGCGTTTCAAAATGGCCGAACGGACCAGTCTGCGTTGGCTCTGCGTTGCCGGCCTCGTCCTGTTGTTCGCGTTCATCGAGTTTGCCGGCCCTTGTCGCGCACAGTTCACACCCCGTGATGGCCAGATCATCGCGCGCACCCTGAGCTTCATCGAACCGAGCAGTAATGGCTCGATGGAAATAGGCATCGTGTACGCTCCCGATCGGCAGGTATCAGTACGGCAGGCAGAGAGTATGCGTGCAGCAATCGGCGACGCGCTGATTGCCGGGAAGGTTACGTTAAGGGCGCATTTGGTTCCGGTGGATCAGCTTGCCAGCGCCACCGGGTTGGGCGGCATTTTCGTCACCGGCGACCTAGGTTCGCATTTGGATGACGTGAGCGCCGCAGCACAGCGGCTGCATATACCGACCATCTCAAACGAGCTGGCCTGCGTGCGCGCGGCACATTGCATATTGGCCTATTCGAGCCAGCCGAATGTCGAGATCGGTACTGAACCACGAAGCGGCCAACAGCGCCGGCGTCCACTTCAGTCAGGCATTCCGAATGCTGGTGCGAGAACTCTGATGCCCACGCGCATTACAGCACTGGCGGTATTGCCATTGATTGCTCTCGCCAATAGTGCATTAGCGCAAAGCATCGATTACGGCGCTTTCGAGGAATTATTCGGCGAACCGATCACCACCAGCGCTACAGGAACGCCGCAACGGACCTCCGACGTACCGACCGAGATGGAAATCGTCACGGCTGACGACATCCGCCGCTCGGGCGCGACGAATATCCCCGATGCATTAGCGCATGTTACCGGTGTCGATGTGCTGCGCTGGGGCGTGACCTCGGCCGATATTGGCATCCGTGGCTACGACACGCCCTATTCGCCGCGCCTGCTGGTGCTGGTCAACGGGCGGCAGGTGTACCTCGACGATTGGGGCCGGACCGAGTGGGACGCGATCCCGGTGCAGCTTGCTGAGATACGTCAGATTGAAATCGTCAAAGGCCCCAACACCGCTTTGTTCGGATTCAATGCTGCAGGCGGCGTGATCAACATCGTCACCTTCGATCCGTTGTACGACACCGTGAATACCGCGTCGGTCGCCGGCGGCACGCAAGGCTTTGCCCAGGCATCGGTCGTCGGCACCGCCAAGCTCGGCGACCTGGGCGGCATACGCGTTTCAGCAGGCGGGTATCGTGCCGACGAATTCTCCGGCCTGCAGCAGATCGCGCGGCAGATCGGTGTGCCTGCGCCTTCCTGGCAAGGCGCGGTGTCGGCGGATCTGCACATTCGCATCGATGCGGATCAGGAATTCGAGCTGGAGGCCACTCACTCAGCGCTCAACCACATGGAGGTAGTGACAGTCTGGTCGCCCATCGCGAACGAGTACGACATCAGTTCGATCAAAGGCAGTTACCGGGCGAACACGTCGGTCGGCGTGATTGAGGCGGTCGCCTATACCAACCTCCTGCACGAGAAAGGCAATTTCGGCGGAACCTTGCTCGGCCTGACAAACGTCAGCTTTGACAACCAGAAAACTGTCGCGCAGTTGCAGGATGTGTTCAAGCTGGGCACGGATCACACATTCCGCGTCGCGACGGAGTACCAGCACAGCATAATCAACACGTCGCCGTTCGGCGGCGCAAGCATCGGTTACGACATCGCCTCGGCCAGCGGGATGTGGCAATGGCAGATCCTGCCGAACCTGTCGCTGACCGAGGCGGCGCGGATCGACGTTCTGTGGCTTGGCCGCAGCGGACTGCTGGCGCCCGAACTGCCGTTCACCAATGCACAATGGAACCGCCGCATCGTCGAGCCGAGCATCAACGTTGGGTTGGTCTACCATCCGACCGCTGACGACACGGTACGCCTTACTGCCGCGCGCGGGGTGCAATTGCCTAGCCTGCTTGAGTTTGGTGCTTTGCAGTTCGCGCAGCCGGGACTGGTTTACACCGGATCGCCCGACGTGGCGCCAACGGTGGTCAGCAACTATGAAGTGGATTGGGATCGAAGGCTGCCATCGCTCAATGCCATGGCGCGTGCTGCCGTGTTCTACGAGACCTCGGAGAACCTGGAGACGCTAACCTCCGGTCTGCTGATTCCGCTGCCATCCGGCACCTTGCTCAACACCTCGGGCAACGTCGGTGATTTGCGTGAGATCGGGGTCGAACTGTCCATCAAAGGCACGTTGCCTGATGGGTGGCGGTGGAAGATCGGCTATTCGCCACGCCTAGTGCAGGACCATTTCCTGCCGGATCAGGTGAGCAGCCAGACCGGGGTAGACTTTGCCAACACGACGCCGCGGCATGTGATCGATATCGGCGCCGGCTGGTCGAACGAAAAATGGGAGATCGACGCGGCGGCTCGCTTTCAATCGACCTTCGACGGATTGGTCGCGCTACCCAATGCGACCTTCGTCGCCTCTCGCATCAACGCCTATATGACGTTGGACGCTCGCATTGCCTACCACGTTACGCCGAACCTGACGCTGTCGCTGATCGGGCACGGCATCACCATGAGCAACCAGAAGCAGACCTCGATTGGCACCGTCGATCGGCGCGTGCTGGCGATGCTGCAGGCGACCTTCTGACGAGGCTGCATGAAACAGTTCGCAGTCCTCGCACGCATCGCCAACTGGCCGTTCGCCCTCAAGATGGGCATCGGCCCCGCGTTGGCCATGCTGGCGCTGATCGGGCTCGCAGCTCTCGGCATCCATGACGCCGGTCAACAAGCACGGCTGGTGCGCGCCGTTGTCGACCACGATCTGGCCTGGGCGGAGGGTCTTTCGGCGAGTGCCTCGCATCTGCAGCGGATCAATGGCCAAATCTATCGAATGGCGGCGATGCAGGCAGCGCGCGATCCCGACCTGGATGCCGGCCGTGAGTTTGCTGACCTGATCGCACAGACGACGGCATTGAGCGAGGAGTTGAATGTTTATGCGCAGGCGAGCGCCAGCAAGGCAGATCATGACGAACTGATCGGACTGGTCACCGATATCCGGCTGTATCGCGACATGATCGACGTGGTGGGCTCGATGCTGGCGATCGACTTCCCGAGTGCCGTGCGGATGATCAAACCGTTCGACGACAACGCACGCAGGGTATTGGCCTCGCTGGAGACGATGACACGCCGCGCCGTCGGGAGTGCCGAGGAGCGCGCCAAGACTTCTGCCGGGCTGGCGGGACGTACCCGGCTGACTTTCGCGACTGTCGCGGCATGCGTGTCGGTAGCATTGTTCAGCCTGGCAGTATTGCTGACGCGTGCGACGGTTCGCTCGGTCAGGCAGATTGCCGACGCAACCTGGCTGGTGGCGAAGGGCGACCAGACCTTGGATATCGGTGCACTGGAGCGAGCCGATGAACTCGGCACCATCGTGCGGTCGCTCGGAGCGTTTCAGGCGAATGTCGCTCAGGTGGCTTTCCTGGCGCACCATGATGCGCTCACCACACTGCCGAACCGCATTCTGTTCCGCGACCGGGTCTTCCAGGCGCTGAAGACGCTCGACCGCGGCGGCAGGTTCGCACTCTTCTTCCTCGACCTCGACCACTTCAAGGAGGTGAACGACACGCTGGGCCATCCCGTCGGGGATGAGCTGCTGAAGCAGGTCGCCGAGCGGCTGCAATCCTGCCTGCGCGAGGGCGACACCGTCTCACGCCTGGGCGGTGATGAGTTCGCCATCCTGTTACCCGGGATCAACCAGGCCGATGGTGCTGCGCAACTTGCGTACCGGATCCTGGAAGTGATTGCCAAACCATATGTGGTGACCGGCCATCAGGTCATCATCAGCACCAGCATCGGGATTGCCTTCGCGCCGGTTGACGGGGCCTACCCAGACAAACTGCTGAAGAATGCCGACATGGCATTGTACCGCGCCAAGCAGGATGCACGCGGAACCATATGCTTCTTCGAACAGGCCATGGACACGGAGTTGCAGATGCGGCGGGCACTAGAGCTCGACATGCGCCGCGCCATCATCGAGAACGAATTCGAGTTGTACTATCAGCCTCTGGTGCATGTGGTGACCCGTGCGGTTCGCGGCTTCGAGGCGCTGATCCGCTGGCGGCATCCTTCACGGGGACTGTTGGGGCCAAGCGTGTTCATCCCGATCGCCGAAGAAACCGGCCTGATCGTCCCATTGGGTCAATGGATTCTGCGTCAAGCCTGCCTGGATGCGATGTCGTGGCCAATCGATGTGAAGGTTGCCGTCAATCTGTCATCCGTCCAGTTCAAGGACGGAAACCTGATCGAGACGGTCAAGGACGCACTCGCTCTGACTGGGTTGCCGGCCCGTCAACTTGAACTGGAAATCACCGAAACCGTGCTGTTGCATGAAAGCGAGGCCACGCTTGCAACGCTGCACAGGCTGCGTGGCCTTGGCGTGCGGATTTCGATGGACGATTTCGGCACCGGCTATTCGTCGATGAGCTATCTGCGCAGCTTCCCGTTCGACAAGATCAAGATCGACCAGTCGTTTGTGCGTGGCCTGCCGGACAATGCGGAATCCGCGGCGATCGTGCGAGCGGTGATCGGGCTGAGCAACAGCCTTGGCATGACGGTGACAGCCGAGGGCGTTGAGAACGAACAACAAGCCGCTCAGCTTGCTCGAGAGGCATGCACGGAGTTGCAAGGCTATCTGTTCAGCGAGCCATTGCGCGGGGTGGAGATTCCGAACCTGCTCGAACGGCTCGCCGTACCTTATCGGGCGGCTTCATGAGTGACGTTCAGCTATAGCGTTCCTCGCTCCAGGGATCGCCATTGTTGTGATAGCCGCGCTTCTCCCAAAATCCCGCATGGTCGCTGATGGTGAACTTGATGCGTCGCAACCACTTCGCCGATTTCCAGAAATACAGCCGTGGAATCAGCATGCGCACCGGTCCGCCGTGAGCGCGGGTCAGCGGCTTGCCTTCCCATTCGTGCACCAGGAATACATCCGGCTGATCGAACTGCTCCAGCGATAGGTTGGTCGAGTAGCCATCGAAGCTATGCAGGATCACGTGCCGTGCTTCCTGCTTCGGCTGCACAATCGCCAGCAGTGCCTGGGCTGAGACACCCCTCCAGTGGTTGTCGTAGCGTGACCATTGGGTGACGCAGTGGATATCCGAGGTGCTTTCGCTCTGCGGCAGTGCCATGAATTCGTCGAGCGACAGGCTGAGCCTGTGTTCCACTACGCCGTCGACATCGAGGCGGAACTTCTGCGGCGTGACATTCGGTTCCGCGCCAAGATCGAGCACCGGCCAGTCGTGCACCAGACGTTGGCCTGGCGGCAGCCGATCGCGCTTGGGGTCTGCTTCGGTACCGGTGAGCAGCCGGCCTTCCCGCGCCCAGCGCTGCTTCGCCTCGATCAGCTTGTCATTCACCATCAGTCGCACACCATTGCTTGCGGCGGGCGCTCGGGATGCGCTGCGGACGTGGTATATTCGCAGCGCCTGACCTTGGGGGCGTCGAGTTTCAGCACCTGCCCGGTGCCCGCATAGCGGCACCACACGGAAAACAGCCAGTCCGGGCCATCCGAATTCATCCGCCAGACCGAATGCAATATGCCATTCCGCGTGCGCTGATCGTCCGGCACCAGGTCGGGCGGTGCGGTTTCATCGATCGTCTCGCCACGTCGCGCTGACAATACACTGACGCCAACCAACGCTCCGTGCACGCCAATCCAAGCTGCCGGCGCTTGCGCGGGACATTCCAGCGCATGGCGCTCTGCCGCAGTACCCGCCGTTGATGCCCACAGCGCGAATGCCAGCACGCCGCAAAAGATGAGTTCGAAGACTCAAACGATCACCGCAAATGCTTCCGCTCGGTTCGAGGCTGAGTTGGTGGCAGGGCGATCGAAGTAGAGCGTGCGCAGGTGTGGCAGTTGACCCTTCCATTGATCGAAGACAACCACACTGCTGAAATCCGGTGCTGCTGAAACAAACAGCGCGGCGTAATTGCCATGTTGGAGCGACAGATAGACGCCATTGACGAATGTCGCGATCGCGGTTCCCCCGGCTATGCCATTGGGTGCCCGAATAGCATCGGCGAGTTTCGTGCCTTCGCACCAAAGTTGATGACTTGGGGCAACGGTCAGCGCACGGACCAGTGCGACGCACTCGCCGTCCCCAAAGCACCTGGTCTTTGCGGTAAGGTCAGACGCCTTCGCAATATACGGACCAGCCACGGCCTGCACCCTCTGTTGGGATCATCCGCGCGCCCGCAGCAGGCGCGCCTTGTCGCGCTGCCAGTCCCGTGCGGCGATAGCGGCGCGCTTGTCCTGCTTCTTGCGGCCTTCGCCCAAGCCCAGCAGCACCTTGGCGCGCCCTTGGTCGTTGAAGTGGATTTGCAGCGGCACCAGCGTGACGCCGTCGCGCGCCACAGTACCAGCCAATGAACTTATCTGCTTGCGCTTCAACAGCAGCTTGCGTGGTGCGCGCGGCTCGAAGCGTGACAGCACGCCGCCCTGGTACTCCGGGATATAGGCGTTGAACAGCCACATCTCGCCGTCCCGCTCGCCGGCCCAGGCCTCCGAGAGGGTGGCGCGGCCATGGCGCAGCGACTTGACCTCGGGGCCCTTCAGCACCAAGCCGGCCTCGACGGTATCCTTGATCGTGTAGTCGAACCGCGCCTTGCGGTTCTGCGCCGCGATGCCGTGAGCGATCAGGCCTTTCTTGGTCTTCGGGTCTGCCATGTAGCGTCTTCGTTCCAAACCTGCAGGGGACCTGTGATTTAGATCATAACGCCTCGAGTGCAACCTCGCGAGCATCGGAGAGGGAGACCAGACAATGCTTCGGTTGATGTACGATGCAGTGGCCGCCGGCGCTCCAAGCCAATATGGCGACACGACGGATCGGCTGCTCGATCGGAATCGCGCCCTGCTGCAGGGGTTCCCCAAGGCCGACGGCAATTTCGCCGCACCGGGGCCGGGGCTGACCGCGGCGATTGCGGCCTGGATACGGGAGAGGGGCGTTCGCCCGGAGCCGGTGATCGTGATGGTGCATGGTTATCTTTTCAACCCGATCGTCACCGGCGTCCATGATTCCGACGACCCATTCAACCTGATCTACGGCATGCCGCCGGTGGTGAACCGCCGTCTTAGTTGGCTGCCGCTGGTCGGTGAATGCGACGAGAATGGCCAGCACCCCGCTGAGAACGCGATTGCCTTCACCTATCGGTCCGAGGCGGGCCTGGCAGAAACTTCCAAGGCAGGCTGGAGCAACAGCTACCAGTATGCGGTGTTCGATCTGGCGCCGCTGGCCGCACGCGCCTTGGCCTCCGTCCTGGCAGCCCTGTCAGACCAGCGGGTGACCGTCCGGGTGCTCGCGCACAGTCTTGGCACTCGTACCATCAGCCAGGCGATCCGGCTCTTGCGCGGACACATGCCGGCCAATCTCGATCGCGTCGTGCTGATGGATGGCGCGGAATTCTGCGCCGACGCGGCCAGCAATTTCGCCGCGTGCCCGTTCGACGTGATCAATGTGGTGAACCGGACCGACAGCGTGCTGCGGCTCGGCGCTGACCAGATGTGCCATCCGATGCGGGCCAATCGCACGCTTGAGGCATGCGTCGTCGGCTATGACGGCGTCGGCGGCAGCAATACCCGGTGGGTCGACCTGCAGCTCGACAACCGCAACCTGAGCAACTGGCTCGCTGGCGGCAATGCACCAGACGGCCAGCGGTACACGGTTAATCCGCTGGCTGAGGAAGACTCGCATCCGACTGCGAACCTGAACCATTGGGCCTGCTATACCAATGATGGAAATCGCGCGCTGGTGCGCGCTCTCTTGGCAAGCGATGCCATGACATGCGTGCAACTGCGCGCGCATGGAGTTCCGGCAGCAGTCAATGCACCTTCGTTCGGCCGTTTTGACGGTCTGCCCGTACCGGTCACATTGCGTTCGGCAGTCGAGCGCCAACAGTTTCTTGCTCAGGCGATGCAAACAGACACCGGCCGGGTCGGGTAGCTCACGGCCGGCACCGGGCCGGCCACGGCTACCGGGTTGGATCAGCGTCTCTTGCGGCGCAGGCCGAGCAACGCCACCGAGGCGCTCAGCAGAACGAAGCTTGACGGTTCCGGCACCGCGACCGTCAGGACGCCGAACAGGCCATCGGCTTCGCCATTGATCCCATCGGAGAAATAGAGGGCGTCCGCGCTGCCGCCATTGCCGCCATTGCCGAACGTCAGATCCCACAGGCCGCCTGGCGTATTGCCCGCGCCGACGCTGATCGGGATGGTGCCCATGAACTTGCCGGTTATTGGATCGAAGGCGTTGATCCCGCTGTCCACGAAGCTGAAGTTGCCGACCAACAGGTCGCCTCCGAACGCGCCGAAGCCGGCCGGAGCAAGGGCAACGCCCCATGGTGCCGCGAGCGGGCCCCCAGTGATGAGCCGTTGCAGAAAGTTGCCATTCTCATCGAAGACGTCCACGACCCCCATTCCCGCGGTGGCGGCGATCATGTTCGGTCGTCCGGCGGGCGCATAGGTAACATATACCTTGCCGCCAATGTCCTGCACGTTGAAGGGGACGAGCCCCACGGGCAGGTTCGGATCGACAAACGCACCCGGGAGACTTAGCGGCGCAAAGGCGCTATCGAAACCGTCAATGCGGCCGGCTCCAGCGTCATTGGCAGCGTAAATCCTGGTTTGCGCCGCGTTGATGGCGAGGCCGGTATACACGGCACCCACTGTGGTCGTCTGGATGAACGCTGTCGTGCCGGCGTCCCAGGCGGAAATCGTGCCGTTCAGATTGGCGAAGATGAAGTGAGCGGACCCGCCATCACCACCTTTTCCCACCGAGAAAGAGGACGTGTTGGCGTTGTTGACCTGACCGGTGGGACCCTGTGGCCCGCTCATGGTCGTCGGAATCGCAACGAACCCGCTGGGAGGATTGATAACCACCTTGCTGACGCCTGTGGAACCACTCACGCTGTAAAGCGTCGTGGTATTCGTGCCCTGGTTTGAGATCCAGAACGGACTGGTGGAACTCTCTGAAACCCCCCACGAGTTATGCAACTCGCCGTCGGTGATGACAGCGAGACCGGGGATGTCCGAGACAAGGTTCGTCTGGACATAGGGCGCAGCAACGGACTGGCCTGTCGCGATGCCGAATGCGCTCACAGCGAATGCTGTCGCAAAGCCGAGTTTTCCTGGTGTGAATGCAGGTCGCACGAACTCATCCTCCCCCAATCGAGATTTCGCGTACCGGCGCCGACGCGCCACTTACGTGGCAGCGCCGGCCTCCCGAATCGCATACGCGCGGGGTCGAGGCCTCATTCCGCGGGAGCGCTTATGGCGCGCTGTTAAGCTGTCAAGAACCCGTGATGTCGCAAATGCGGGACACGCACGGCCCGGCTTCGATGCAACGTGCCGGGCGGCAGGCTCAGTTCAGCAACCCGACATCCGTCATCGCCGCGCGGACCTTGGTCCGCGTGGCTTCCATCAGGGGCGCCAACGGAAGACGGCAGTGCTCACTGGTCTTGCCCAGCAGGCTCGCCGCGAACTTCACTGGGCCGGGGCTGGTCTCGGTGAACAGCGCGTCGTGCAGTGGCACCAGACGGTTCTGGATTGCCATCGCCTCGCCGAACCGTCCCTCCATCCAAGCGTCATGCATCGCCGCGCACAGCCGAGGTGCGACATTGGCGGTGACGCTGATGCAGCCCACGCCGCCGGCGGCGTTGAACGATAAGGCGGTATGGTCCTCGCCGGACAACTGGCAGAAGTCCTCGCCACAGGCGCGGCGCGTGTGCAATGGCCGTGTCAGGTTCGCTGTCGCGTCCTTCACGCCAACAATGTTCTTGTGCTTCGCCAGCCGCGCCATGGTCTCGACGCTCATGTCGACAACCGATCGCGGTGGAATGTTGTAGATGATCATCGGCAGATCGACGGCGTCGGCGATCGCCTTGAAGTGCAGGTACATGCCTTCCTGCGTAGGCTTGTTGTAGTACGGCGTCACCACCAGCGTCGCGTCCGCGCCGGCCTTTTTGGCATGGCGTGCGAGATCGATCGCTTCCGCGGTGCTGTTCGAACCGGCGCCGGCAATGACCGGTACGCGGCCACGCGCGACGTCGATCGCAATCTCCACCACCCGCTTGTGTTCGTCATGCGACAACGTCGGTGACTCACCGGTGGTGCCTACCGGCACGACGGCGTCGGTGCCTTCCTTGATCTGCCAGTCCACGAACTCGGCATAGGCCTTCTCGTCGACCGCCCCGTCCGCACGCATTGGGGTGATCAGAGCGACGAGCGATCCCTTGAACATATCCCTCTCCTCGGGTTTGCCGGCTTGTGGTGTGTGTTGCGAAGGCTAGGCGTGCGGGAGATGCACCGCAAGGCCAGCCGGGTTAGAAAGGTCCAATGCGGCTCTCGATTCGCCTGCGTTTCACTGTCCCGGCGCTGCTGGCCGCTTGGCCTGCTTTGGCGCAGACCGGCGATCCAATCGCGGCGCTGCGTGCCGATCGATGGGCGGACGCGCAGGCCGCTGCCGCTGGCTATGCCGATCCGGTTGCTGTCAAGCTGGTCACCTACTACCGGCTGCTCGCGCCGGGCGCCGCCACGGCGGATGAGATCACCAGCTTCATCGCGCAGAATCCCGACTGGCCGAACCAGCCGCTGCTCGAGCTTCGCCGCCAGGAAGCTATCGTCAGCGAGCCCGACCTCGCTGCCACACTGTCGCAATGCGAGCGCGACCGGCTGACGCTGCCGCAGGCCATGCTGCACTGTGCCGAGGCCGAGCAGAACGCCGGCCGTCGCGAGCAAGCCAACGAGGATGCGCGACGCGCCTGGATCGCGGGCGTTGCCGACGATCCTGGATTCCTGCGCCGTTGGTCAGGTGCGCTGGGACCGGAGGATCAGTGGGAGCGTTTCCAGCATCTCGCATGGCGCGACATCGCCACGGCATCGAAGCAGGTGACGCGGCTCGACCCGCCGCACCGGGCCGCCGCAGAGGCGCGGATCGCGCTGCGTCAGAATGCACCCAATGCTGAAGTGCTGCTGGCGGCGGTTCCGGCAGCTCTGCGTGCGGGTCCCGGCCTCATGCTCGATCACGCCCGGTGGCTGTTGCGTGCTGATCGGTACTGCTGACGCGCTGGCACTGTGGCAGCGCAGCGGAGATGCGGCTCAGCAGGCCGCGTCGCCTGATGAACGCGGGGCATTTTGGAACGAGCGGAATGCACTTGCACGCAGGCTGCTGCGCGACGGCGACGCCAAGGGCGCCTACTGGCTGTGTGCCAACCACGGCGATATCGCGCCGGAGCAACTGTTAGACGCCGAATACCTCGCCGGCTTCATCGCACTGCGCCGATTGAACGATCCCAGCGCGGCGGCGCCGCACTTCCGGACGCTCGCCTCGTTGTCGAAGGCGGCGATTACCCAGGGCCGCGCTTATTACTGGCTCGGGCGCGCTGCCGCCGCGGCGGGCAAGGATCCCAGGCCGGAATATGAGCGTGCCGCGGCGTGGCCGACCACGTTCTATGGCCAACTTGCGGCACTTGCATTGGGCGAGGACGCGGCAAGCCTGGCGCGGCGTATCACCGCGCTGCGCGACCCCGGATATTCGCGCGAGCAGGTGCTGGAATTCACTGACCGCGAAGTAGTGCGCGCCGCTGCAATGCTGGTGGCATGGAGTGATCCGCATCGCGCGCGTGCCTTCCTGCTGCGGATGGACGAGCTGGCGCCCGATCCGGCAGACCGCGCACTGACGGCGCGCTTCGCTTTGCGCCTAGGGCTGCCGGATACCGCGGTGTTCGTCGCACGCCGTATGGGACGCGACGGACTGATGCTGCCGGAAGCCGGTTGGCCGATCGCCGCCGAACCACCTGATGGTACGGTCGATCCGGCGGTCGCGCTTGGCATCATTCGCCAGGAGAGCAGCTTCGATATCGGTGCCATCAGCCCATCCGGCGCGCGCGGCCTGATGCAATTGATGCCATTCACCGCACAGGCGGTGGCGAAGCAGATCGGTTCACCGGTCACGCTTGTATCGTTGACCTCTGATCCGACGCAGAACATGCGGCTCGGCACCACGTATCTGGGGCAATTGCTCGCCCGCTATGACAACGCGCTGCCGTTGGCGATCGCGGCGTACAACGCCGGCGAGCATCGCGTCGATCAGTGGCTGCCGGAGTATGGCGATCCGCGCACCGGCCCTATTGATATGCTGGACTGGATCGAGCTGATCCCGTTCAACGAAACGCGCAACTACGTGCAGCGCGTATTGGAGAACATTGTGGTCTATCGGGCGCGGCGTGGCGAAACCACGCCGACCCTGCTGGCGAAATGGACGCAATAGTCCATCGTATCACCGCCTGGGATGGTCTGCCGCTGCTCGTCCGCGAGTGGCGCGATGGTTCGCAGCGACTGCCATTGTTGTGCCTTCCCGGCATCGTGCGCACCTCGGGCGACTTCGAGACGCTGGCAGGTGCCCTGGGTGCGGGGCGACGCGTGATATCGCCGGATTATCCGGGCCGCGGCGGATCGGGCCGTGCGCGCGACGTGATGCGCTACGCCCCGGAGGCCTGCCTGCGCGACGTGCTGGACATCTGTGCCGCGTTGCACGTGCACGACGCGATCGCCATTGGGACCAGCTTCGGTGGTCTGCTCAGCCTTGGCGTGGCCTCTGCCCGACCGACATTGCTGCGCGGTGTCGTGCTTAACGATGTGGGTCCTGATGTCGGCAGTGACGGACATGAGTTCGTCCGCCAGTTCATCGGCAACAACGCGTCGTTTGCCGATGCCGAGGCGGCGGTGACTTACCTCCGCGCCGTTCTGCCACCCTTGTCGCTCGATGGCGATGCGGCGTGGCGCGCGATGGCAGCGCTGACCTATGCGCCCCGCGGTGACGGCATGTTGCGGCCGGTGTGGGACACACGGATTGCGCGACTGCTGAACGGACAGACACGGGATCTATGGGCACTGTTCGGTGGCGTGGCGCATTTGCCGCTGCTGCTGATCTGGGGTGAGGCCAGCAATATTCTGCTGCCTGCAACGATCGCACGCATGCAAGAGGTGCATCAGAACATGCGCGTGGTGTCCCTGGCCGGTATAGGTCACGCGCCAACGCTGAACGAGCCGTCGATTGTCGCGGCGCTGCGCGCGTTCATCGATGAACTGGAGAGATCGAAACAGCCGTGCGTATCGCACGCCTGATCGCCGGCGGTTTCGGAGTTGGCTATGCGCCGATAGCGCCCGGCACGGTTGCATCGGCACTAACCTTGCTGCCGGGTGCGCTGCTGCTGCACATATCGCCCGCCCTGCTTTCCTTTGTGGCGCTGATGACAGTTCTCGCCGGCGTCTGGTCGATCCGCATCTCGAACATAGACGGTGATCCGCCGTGGGTGGTGATCGATGAAGTCGCAGGGCAATTGGTCGCACTTTGCGGGCTGTTGCACGTAACGCCATTAGGTTTGCTAGCCGCGTTTCTGCTTTTCCGTCTGCTCGACATCATCAAGCCAGGCCCAATCGGTTGGGCCGATCGGCAAGGTGGTGCCGCCGGCATTATGGCGGACGATGTGATAGCGGGCATGGTCGCTGCTGGCATCCTTTGGGCAACGCGTTCGCACTGGCCTGGGACGTTCGATTGAGCCGTTAAATCTCCGCGATAATCACGCTAATCCTGTGTCACAGCACGCTGCTTGCGTTGTGATGCCGGAGTGGGGTGTGATCAGGACAACAAGTCGGGGAACCATGGGAGCAATGCCACTCGAACATGCCGCGCCCGACGACTGGCTGCCGATGGCGGATCGGCGGCAGGCGGGGCATGATCGGCGCCGGCTCGTGCCGCGCGGACAGCACGCGGTCTGGCAACCGCCGGCCAACCGCATTGATCCGTTACAGATCCTGACCGAGACCAGCCGTCACCGCATTTCATCACTGCTGCCGATACGTTATGGCCGCATGCAACCGTCGGCGTTCGCATTTATGCGTGGGTCAGCAGCAGTGATGGCCGCCGACCTTGCTGCCACACCGGCAAGCGGCTTGTGGGTGCAATCGTGCGGTGATTGCCATCTTGCCAACTTCGGTACCTATGCCGCGGTGGATGGAACCCCGGTGTTCGACATCAACGACTTCGATGAAACACATCCGGCGCCGTTTGAATGGGACCTGAAGCGTTTGGCGACCAGTTTCGCGGTCGATGCGCAATCCCGCGGCGTCGCTGAACGGGCGTGCCGCGACTATGCGCGTGCCGTGGTCGCCGCTTACCGCCGATACATGGCTGTGCTGATGCGGTTGGATCCCGAAACATCGTGGCGATCACGTGTCAATGCGACGGAAGTGCTGGAAGCTATTCCCAGCGCGAAATTGCGCGAGCTTGAATTGAAGCGGCTGCGTCTTGCCAGCGAGGCGCACCGTAAGGGTTATCGGAGACTGCTGGAACGGCGGAAGTCTGGCTGGCGTATACGCCCTCGTCCGCCGTTGACTTTCCCGCTTTGCGGGCAACACGACGATACGCACGAACTGGTGGCTCGCACGGCGTTCGAGGCGTACAAATTAAGCCAGCCGGAAGAACGGGGTGTACTGTTAGACCGCTACCGCCTGAGCGACGTCGCATTCAAGGTCGTTGGCGTCGGCAGTGTTGGGATGTTCTGCGCCATCGGTCTGTTCACCACGTCGGATGGAGCGACCTTGTTGCTGCAACTGAAGGAAGCGCAGCAATCGACGCTGGCGCCTTACACAGCGCCGAGTGTTTACCATAACCAGGGCCAGCGCGTCGTCACCGGCCAGCGCATCATGCAGGCAGTGCCGGATGTCTTCCTGGGCTGGACGCAGGAAAATGGCCACGACCAGTATTGTTATGTGCGCGAACTGAAGGATTCACGGCTTGCCGCCGTCGGATCCGAACTGGCGAGCGATGCGTTGCCGTATTATGCAACGCTCTGCGGCCGCACGCTGGCGCGCGCGCACGCCCGCAGCGGTGATGCGGCTCGCATTGCCGGCTATATGGGATCCAGCAGTGCGTTCGACATGGCGATCGGCGAATTCGCCATGGCCTATGCAAGACAGATCGAGCAGGACTGGCGGGTTTTCGCAGAAGCCATCAAATCCGGCGCAATCGAAGCCCGGGCGGAGTAACTCCTGAACCATAGCGGCGCGTACCGGCGAGCGCGTGTTCTCGCGGGCAATCCCTGGCCACGGCGAAGAGCGTAACTCGTTGGGTAACGGAAAAGGTTTAGTGGCAGTCGCAGCCGGCGGTCGGACCGCGGTCGCCGCGCACGACGTGATGGTCGATCCACTCGGCCACCAGGCGGCGCGCCTCGTTCATCGAGGCTTCGGGGTGATGGATCCGATACAGCGTGGTGCAGGCCTTGAACGCCGCCAGGTCGTCCGAGCCGAGGTGGCGCAGGTCGCGATAGGCGGTGACAACGGCACGCTCGCAGCGGCGGGCGATCTGGCTGGTCTCCTGACCCATCGTCGAACGGCTCCTTATTGCGAATGATTCGCAACTGTTGGGGACAGAATACGTGCCAGTTGCAGCATCGGCAACCCAAAGAAATTCAGCCCAAAATCCCGCTGGCGCGGGCGGCCTCGATGCCGGCCGCGTCGACCCCCCATTCGCCGAGCACCTCAAGCGGGTCCGCCGAGCCAGGTGGTTCGGGCGGCGTCGGCGCAGCTAGCGGGCTACGGCTGAACCGCGGCGCCGGCCCCGGCTGCGGCACGCCTTCGAGGTCAACATAGCCGGCGCGGGCGACGTTGTGCGGATGGTGCGGTGCCTCGTCCATCGACAAGACGGGCGCGAAGCATGCGTCGGTACCTTCCAACCGCGCGCACCACTCATCGCGTGTCCGTGTCCGGAAACGCTCGGCCAGCCGAGCCTTGGCCTCTGGCCAGCGCGCGCGGTCCATCTGCGGCGGCATGGTCGCCGGGTCGATCTCCAGCAGGCGCAGCAGTTCGGCATGGAACTTCGCTTCGATCGCGGCGACCGAGACGTATTTGCCGTCGGCGCATTCGTAGACTTCGTAGAAATACGCGCCGGAGTTAGTGATGTTGGTGCCACGCGGGCCGCTAAGACGGCCTGACGCCTTGCCGCCGTAGATCGAGGTCATCAGCGACGCCGCGCCGTCCACCATGGCGGCGTCCACCACCTGCCCCCTACCCGACTGCCGTGCCTCGATGATTGCAGCCAGCACGCCGACGACGAGATAGAGCGCGCCGCCGCCGAAATCGCCCACGAGGTTGAGCGGTGGCGTAGGCGGGCCGCCGGCGCGGCCTATGGCATGCAGCGCACCGGTCAGCGCGATATAGTTCAGGTCGTGGCCGGCCGCGTGAGCGAGCGGCCCCTCCTGCCCCCAGCCGGTGACCCTGCCAAACACCAATTTCGGGTTGCGCGCCAGGCAAACATCTGGAGCAAGACCCAGTCGCTCCATCACCTTCGGACGGAAGCCTTCGATCAGCGCGTCCGCGTTGCCGATGAGGCTGAGCGCCAGCGCGATCGCCTCCGGCCGCTTCAGGTCCAGCCGAACGATGTGGCGGCTGCGCTTCAGCGTCTCGTATTTCGTGGCGAGCGGGATGCCAAGATCGCTCTCGGCCACGCGATCGATGCGCAGCACCGTAGCGCCCATCTCCGCAAGCATCATGGCAGCCATCGGGCACGGGCCGATGCCGGCAAATTCGATAATCTTGATCCCAGCGAGCGGTCCCATCAGACGGTCCTGCCATCATCATGGTGGTGGTCGTGAGCATGGTGGTGGTGGTGCCGACCGTCGCCATGGTGATGGTGATGCGCGGCACCGGATGAGGCATGCATGTGCTGTGCGTAATGCTGACGCAGCAGGTCCTTGCCGTAGTCGTTGCCATTGGGCGTGCGCACCACGGTGTGGATATGGTCGCGCGATGGCGTGTCATTGTCGTACACGATGCCCGACTGATGGTCGAACTCCACCAGGATCACTGGGCTCAGGATGCGGTAGTAGAACGGGCTTGTGTCGTTGAACGGTCCGATCCAGGCAAAGCGTGTGTCGTTCAGATGCCGCTTCGCTTCGGCGTAGCGGATGTCGGCATGCCGCGACCGCAGCCGCCCGGTATAGACACCGAGCAGTGCTTCGAGGCGATTGCGTCCTTCCGCGGACAGATCTCCATAGCGGATACCAGCGGTATCGATCCGCTGGTTGTCGCGAAACGCCGCGGTCAGCAATTCGCCAGGTAGATCGGTGCCTACTGTCGCGCGCTGGCGCTCGTCAGGCGAGAGCACGCCCATCAGTGCATGGCCCTGCTCTTCCTCCGCGGCGAACACGCGAGTGCCGGCATATTTGCCGAAGCGTGCGAGCACCGGCTCTGAGCCCATGAAGGCCGGTGTCATCACCAACTGATCGCGCAGCACGAAGCAGTTGACGTTGAGATGATGGCCGTCGATCTGCCAGCCCCACGGCTCATCCGCAGACGGGTGGCCGAAGATGCTGATCCAGTAAAACCACTCGCTGTATTCCTCAGGCTTGCCGGTGATCTCCAGCGCATGTTCGTTGAGCCGCATCACATCGCGCGCCGTACGATAGCCGGCCTCGCTTAGGCTTTCCTGCAACAGCCGCAAACCCGCCTCGCGTCCATCATGCGTCAGATCGGCGAGGCAGACACCATGGCGCATCACCCAGGGGTGAATGTTGCACCACTGTCGCCACGCTTCGTCACCGATGGCGAATGACGCGGCGCTGCGTTGCTGTGGAGTCAGCGAGGCGAGGAAGGCGCTTGCGGCTTGCACAACCGGCGCTAGCGAGACACCGGTCTTGTCAATGGAGAAGAGTCCCGCTGCCAGTTTGCCATCAGGCACAACACCCAGGAACGGTTCCGCCAACGCTGCCTTCGCGCGCTCGCCCAGCGGCTGCAACCTCGCCGGCAATTCGAATGGCCGCACTGCGGGTGTCGCGGCCCTCTGCCGCAGGCCGAAATGCGCAGATTTACCTGCCATGTCCGAATCCTTCGCAATAGGTTGTTCGCGTCAATCTCCAGCCGCCACTGCCGGCCGATCATGCCTGCGCATCAGCATAAGCAGCAGAAGCGGCGGCACCACTGTCAGCATCATCAGCCGGAAGTCGTTGTTATACGCGATTATCTGCGCCTGGTGCGTCACCATCTGATCAAGAAGCACGGCTCCGTGCTGGGTTGCCGGATTCAACATGTGCTGCACGGCGTCGTTGCCCTGCAGGACGCGGTCGAACGGCGTGATGCCGGCTGCAATGTCGGCATGCGTGGTCTGCACGCCACGTGTCAGGCTGAACGAGGTCACCGAGATTCCTATGGCCGAGCCGATGTTACGCGCCAGCGATTGCACCGACGTGGCCTCGCCACGCAACGTCGGCGACAGCGTTGTGTAGGCCATCACCGTCATTGGATTGAACACCAGGCCCACCGAAAAGCCTTGCAGGATCATGGTGGAAACCATGGAACTCTCGGTTACATCGGGTGTCCAGGTGCTCATGGTGTAAAGCACCCAGCCGAGCAGCACGAGACCCACAGCCATGATCTTACGCTGGTCGACGCGCATCCCCATTCGAGCCGCGAGGAACATCGAGGCGATGATGCCGAAGCCGCGCGGCGCCATGACCCAGCCGGCGGTGTAAACCGGATAGCCAGCAAGGTTCTGCAAATACGGCGCGAGCAGCGCCGACGTAGACAGCATCAATGACGAGACGCAGAACACCATGACGATGCCGGAGGCGAAGTTGCGATCCTTGAACAACCCCGGCGGCAGGAATGGCCGATCGGCGGTGAACATGTGCACCACGAACAGGTAAAGCGCGAGGCCGGCGATCACTGCCTCGACAATGATCTCGCGCGAGCTGAACCAGTCGAGTTCCTGGCCGCGATCCAGCAGCATCTGGAATGCGCCGGCGCCGAGGCCAAGCATGGCGAAGCCGTACCACGAGAAGGTGAGCTGCGGCCGTGCCGGGGTTTCCTTCATGAACAGCACGATGCCGACGAGCGCCAGGATGCCGAACGGCAGGTTGACGTAGAATACCCATCGCCAGGAGTAGAGATCGGTGAGATAGCCGCCGAGCGTTGGGCCGATCATCGGGCCCAGGGTGACTCCCATCGAGAAGATCGCCATCGCCTGTGCGCGGCGGGAGAACGGATAGATGTCCAACATCGTGGCCTGGCTGAGGGGCGCCAAGGCCGCGCCAAACATGCCTTGCAACAGGCGGAATCCGACGAGCTGTTCCAGTGATTGGGCCGCGCCGCACAGCATCGAGGCGAGTGTGAAGCCGATGATGCAGATGATGAAAAGCCTCTTGCGCCCGAAACGGACTGCGAGCCAGCCGACCGGTGCGGTCATGATGGCGGCGGCGATCACGTAGGAGGTGAGCACCCAGGTGATCTCGTCATAGGAGGCGGACATGCTGCCCTGCATGTAGGGCAGCGCCACGTTGGCGATGGTGGAATCCAGCGTCTGCATGAACATCGCCAACATGGCGGAGGCGGTGATCAGGCCGCGGTATGGGACCCGGGTTGTTTCGGACATCTTTCCTTGGACGTATCGATAGACGGGAGAGATTGTGCGCCCGTGTCGCGGATTGCGCTACCCGTTAGGCCGATGCGCCGGTTGGCCCGTTAATGTCACGCAGAGGCGTAGAGGCCGCGAAGCAGAATTTTGCGCTTCGCGATCTCTGCCTGCGTAAGCGGGCGCTTCCTCCCGCGCCAGCTAAGCCTTGACCATCGGACAGGCGCTCTCGGACAGAGGCCGGAATGCCTCCTCTGCCGGCGTGGTGCCGATGAGCTTGTAGAGATCCCACTCGCCCTTGCTCTCCGACGGCTGCTTCACTTCGAACAGATAGGCCGGCGTCAGCTTGCGGCCGTCCTCGCGGATCCTGCCGGAACCGAAGCAGTCGTCATCCGTCGGCATCTTCTTCATTCGCGTGACGACTGCCGCGCCGTCTGCCTTTGCTGCCGCGGCGCCCATGTCCGCCACTGCTTTGAGGTAATGGATGGTGCAGGAGTAGTCGCCCGCCTGCGCCATGTTCGGCCACAACGACACCTTCGGCGCGATGCGCTTCTGGAACGAGCGTGTGCGGTCGTTGAGGTCCCAATAGTAAGTTTCTGTCAGGCGTGTGCCGGCCGCCATCTGAATGCCGTGGAGTGCATGTCGGTGGTATAGGCCACCAGCGCCGCAGGCTTCATCGTCTGCGTCAGACCGAATTCGTGCGCTTGCTTGACGACATTGATCAGATCGGAGCCGGCGCCGCAAATGCCGAGGACCTTGGCGCCCGACGCCTGCGCCTTCACCAGGAAGGCGGAGAAATCAGTGGTCTCGGGGAATGGATAAAGCTGCGAGCCGAGCACCTTGCCACCGGCTGCCTCGACAAACTTGGTCACGTCACGCTGCGTCGCAATGCCAAATGCGTAATTGGGCGTGATGCAATACCAGGTATCGCCACCGGCCTTCACCATGGCACCGCCGGTCGATTTCGCCTCCATGTATGTGTCGAACACCCAGTGGATTGAGTTCGGCGTGCACGCGTTGCCGGTGACGTCGGAGCTCGCCGTGCTGGTGGGGATCAGGATCTTGTTCTTCTCCTTGCACACGCTCGCAAGTGCCAGCGCGCACGAGGTCGCGGCAACGTCGATGATGATGTCCACGCCGCGCTGATCGAACCACTCGCGGCCCAGCGAGACTGCCACATCGGGTTTGTTCTGATGATCCGCCGAAATCACTTCCACGTCGAACGAGCCGGCGGCGAATTCTTGCACCGCCTGTTTGGTGCAGGCAACGCCGGTTGGGCCGTTCACATCGCGATACGGACCTGACATGTCGTTCATCACGCCAATGCGGATGACGGGCTTCGTCTGTGCGCGCAAACGGCGCAACGGCAGAGCCGTTGCGGTAGAGGTGGCCAGCAAGGTTCGGCGAGATAGCTTCATGACGTTTCCTTTTCGTTGGAAACGGCACGATAGGGGTTCGCGCGGCCAACGCAATCGGGGCCCGAGCGCGAAACGTTGAAGCTGTCCTCAACCGGCGCTCGTGCCGTCGCATTATCATCAGCAGCAGCAGTCGCACCACCGAATGGCGGAGATGCCACGTAGGACCATAGCTAGTTTTCCGAGGATTGTGGCAGCGAGAGCTTGGCCGGGTCGGCGGATTGCGCGACAGTCGTGGTGACGCCGAGGAGGACAGCGATCCATGGGTATCACCAGCGAACTTGCACAGTTCAGCGCCGACATCCGGCTCGACCGGTTACCGAACGACGTGGTGAAGCGGACGCGGTTCCTGGTGCTGGACCTGGTGGGCAACATCGTGCGGGCGCGTCACGACGCGGAGAGCACGCCATCGTTCCTTGCCGCGGTGCGGGCGATGGGGATGGCCGCCGGCAATTCCGGCGTGTTCGGCGACGCGGCACGCTACACGCCGGCAGGTGCGGCGCTACTGAATGGGGCGCTGGCGCATTCGCTGGATTTCGACGACACGCATGCGGCGGGATCACTGCACCCCGGCGCGCCAGTGATTCCGGCGGCTCTGGCAGCTGGCGAGATGGTGGGCGCGTCGGGCGCTGATGTGCTTGCGGCGATCGTGGCCGGCTATGAGATGACGTGCCGGATCGCTTTGGCGTTGCCGGCGGGCGAGCACTACGACCGCGGCTTCCACCCGACCGCGACCTGCGGCGCGTTCGGCGCGGCGGCGGCGGCGGCTCGGGTGTTCGGACTGTCGGCGGAGGGTGTGGAAGGCGCACTTGGCACCGTGCTGAGCCAGTGCGCCGGCAGCCTGCAATTTCTGGTCAATGGTGCCTGGACGAAGCGCTTCCAGGTTGGCTGGGCGGCGTGCAATGGGCTGATGGCGGCGACGCTGGTGCGCGAGGGGTTCAAGGGTCCCGTCGAAGCGTTGGAGGGGCGGCACGGGTTTCTGCGGGCGTACGCGCCGAACCCGAACCCGGACCGCGCTGTGCAGGATCTAGGGCGCGTGTTCGAACTGATGAACACGGCGGTGAAGCCGTATCCTTCGTGCCGGTACGGTCACGCAGGGATCGACGCAGCGCTGGCCCTGCGTGCGACCAATAATCTGCGGCCGAACGAAATCACCGCGGTGACACTGGGGCTGCCGCGAGCCGGTATGACGCTGATCGGCACGCCGCCGGAGAAGAAGGCCAATCCGCAGAACGTGGTGGATGGACAGTTCAGTGGGCCATTCGTGATCTCCGCCGCATTGGCAACTGGCGCCATGGGCTGGGACAGCTACGGCCTGCTGGGCGATGCCACGGTGCGGGGACTGCTGCCGAAAGTGACGTGCGAGTTCGATCCTGAGATCGAGGCCGAATACCCGGCGAACATGTCGGGCAAGCTTACAGTGACCGCGCGCGGCGAGCGTTTTATGCAGAAGGTGGTGGTGCCAAAGGGCGAGCCGGGCAACTTCCTGGCGGAGGCGGAACTGCGGGCGAAATTCGCCGGCCTTGCCGATGCGGTGCTGGGAACGGAGCGCTCGGCAAAACTGGCGAATGCGGTGCTGGCGATCGATGAGACGCGCGACGTTGCCGGCCTGATGCGACAGGCATCTCCGCTGATGCCGGCACAGTTGGCCGGCGGATAACCCAGGACCTCAGCGCGCGGCCTGCCGGGCGAAGCCATGTGGGATGTCTCAAAGTGCCGGCCGGCGGCGTCGCCGCAGTCGGCGGAGCCTGTCGTGGTGGCGATACGCTCGCCGTGCCCGCGCCAGATATCCCGCTTGGGTGGTTGCCGTTTGCGCTGTTTATGGGCGATTGGCCGATGAGGCTGCGGGCGGCGCATTCTCCGCAGGCCGGGCGGCCGGTCCAGAACCTGCTGCCGGCGGTTTGATGTTCGGGAAGTCACGGCTCGGGATGAAGGTGTAGCCTGCTGGCGGGGCGAACGCGTCGGGCGAAGGCGTCGCGTAGCTCACCGACTTTGCTTCGATCATGCCCTTCGCCGGTTGGTCTCGGATGGCGCGCAGCACCACCCCGTCATCGGTTACGCACGTGACGGCTTCACCGCCATTGCTGCCCGACACTTTCCAATCGGTGCATGGCAATCCCGCAACTGTCTCCGGGCTCCCGCGCGTGAAGCTCATCTTGGCGTTCAGAAAGCTACCCGGACTGGGAAGGTTCGCGACGTCACGCATCATATAGCCATGCTTCTCTGGCAGCACCGTGGTGATCCGATCTGACGGCGGATCATAGATCAACGCAGCGAACTCGTCCTTTGCTTCGCGGCCGCGAAAGAAATCCATACGTACCCGGCCCTGACTGCCGTAGGTCACCTGCATCTTCTCGGCGCCCTGTTGCCGGCTTATGCCGGTGAGCTCGTAGACCACGACGACTGGCTTGGTGGGGGCCAGCAGCGGTCCTTGGTCCGCGTGCACGGCTGGTACAGACAACAGGAAGGCAATCGCCACAAACAGGCTTCGCATCATTTGGCTCCGCGACGCAGCTCGGCCAATTCGCCCAGCCAAGGCTCGTAATTTCGCCAGCGCTCGACAGATCGGCGATAGACGGGTTGGCGGGCCTGCCACATGCTCGCTGTTCTCACCACGCGCCGGTTGTCCTCAGGTCGAAGGCAGGCATCGTCCCAGTCCAATCCACAGAATGCGATCATCTGCCGCGTAAGTGGTGCGGGGTCCGCGGTAAGGTTCTCGTAGTCGATATCCAGGAACCTTTCGGGCGGCAGCACCGTTCGCCAGTGCGCCATCAGCCGTTCGTATTGCCGATAATAGAATGCGAGATCGCCACGGTCGTAGGCAAAGTCCTGGCGTGTGGCGAAGCGCGTGAAGTAGATCGACAGACAGGTATCAATCGGGTCGCGCCGACAGTGGATGATCCGCGCATTCGGCAGCGCAGCGTGGATCGCACCAGCCCAAAGGAAATTGAATGGCATCTTGTCGGTGACCCTGAGGGACGCGGGTCCGATGCGGTGCAGGATCGCCAGGTAGTCGGCGGCGTGGCCGCGCAACGCATCAGGCGTGGGGTGCCGCACCGCACTCGCGGCGTGTTCGTTCCAGAACCGAAGCTCCCCGCCCGCCGCAATCGCGTGGTGGCTGGACATGATCTGCTCCACCAGGGTGGTGCCAGATCGCGGCATGCCAAGGATCAGCACCGGCAGTTCGGACCCAGTGCCCGTCGGGCGCGACGCCGCCAACATGTCAGGCGAGAACAGAGCAATCAGCCGGTCGACGCTGGCGGCAAACTCAGCACGATCGAACGTCAACGCGGCATGCTCAATGCGATTGCCGGCATCGAAATGGGCAATTGCCTCCTGCCACGCCCCGAGATCGTCGAACGCCTTGCCGAGTGCGAAGTGCAGCAGCGTGCGATCGAAATCAGTGACGTCCGCGCCGCGCAGCCGCATCTGCATCCGCCCAATCAGCGGACGATCCGCCTCGGTCATTCGCTTGGCCTGCACGAGGTCGTGGTACGCCGCGACCTGGCGGGCTTCGCGCGCAATCGCCTGTTCCAGGGACGCGACTGCCTCGTCGAACCGCCCGGATTCGCGCAGACCATTACCGAGCAGGCGCCACGCCTCGCTGCTCGAGGGATCGTCGGCGACAATCTGGCGCAGAATGGTCTCGGCCTCGTCCGGCCGCTCGTCGTCGAGCAACAGCTTCACGGCATTGAGCCGCCCCAACGTCGAGTCAGGCGCACTGTCGGCCGCCTGGCGGAAGCACGCCCGCGCCTCCGCGCGACGGCCGCGGGCATGCAGGATGTTGCCGAGACGGCTGTGGGCCTCGGCGAATTGGGGGGCGTATTCGATTGCGTGCTGGTAGGCGGCGATCGCGCCATCGCCGTCACGCACGCGTTCCCTCGCGAAGCCCAGATTGTACCATGCAAGGGCAAAACCTGGGTCCAGCCCAAGCGATCGCTCGAAGCTGTTGATCGCCGCAGCCCAGGCGTTACGCGCAAGGTAGATCAGGCCGCCCTCGTTCTCGATCCAGGGATCGCTCGGACTCAGTTGCGCGGCCTTCAGCACGGCAGCTACCGCTTCATCCAGTTTGCCGGCCTGGCGCAGCTCGACGGTCCGTTGCAGCAGCGACAGTACCTCGGGCGAGCGCCGGACTGCGGCCTGGGCCGGGCCGGGCCGCAGCAACTGGCTGAGCTCGCCCAGCCATGGCTCGTAGCGCCGCCAGCGTTCGGTCGAACTGCGATAGATCGGCTGCCGCGCCTGCCACATGCTGGCGGTCTTCACCACGCGCGTGTTGTCCTCTGGACGCAAGCACGCATCGCTCCACTGCAGGCCGATGAAGTCTATCAGCCGCCTGGTCATCCGCTCATTGTCGGCAACGAGCTCCTCATAATCGACATCGAGCAGGCATTCGGCAGGCAGCGTCTCGCGCCAATGCTGCATGAGGCGCTCATATTGCCGGTAATAGAAGACAAGGTCCGCCTTGTTGTTCGCGAAGGGTGTCGATTCGCCGAAGCTGGTGAAATAGTTGGACAAACAGGTGTCCACGGGGTGGCGCCGCGAATGGATGATGCGGGCGCGCGGAAACACCAGGTGGATCAGCCCGATCCACAGAAAGTTGCCTGGCAGTTTGTCGGTGATGCGCATTGCGTCGGGGGCGACCTTGCGCAGCAGGGCGTCGTAATCGGCCGCGACTCTGGCGATGTTGTCGTGTGAGAACTGGTGGGGGCCCTCGCGCGCAATGGCCTCCGCCCATTCGTTCCAGAATACCAGCTCGCCCGCGCCACCCACGTCCGGATGACTGGACAGGATCTGCTCGAGCAGCGTGGTGCCGGAACGCGGCATCCCAACGATCAGCACAGGCGTTTGCGACGTCGAACCAAGCGCGGCATGGGCGGCGAAGAATTCCGCGGTGAAGTTGCGGATGGTGCGGTCGATCCCCGCCGCGAACCGCGCACGGTCGAACGGTTGGCTGCGATGGACGATGCGGTTCGCCTCGTCGAAACCCTGCATCGCTTGCTGATACTCGCCAAGGTCATCCAGCGCCTTGCCAAGGCCGTAGTGCAGGCGCGCGCGCTGGACTTCGGGCAACGCCTTCAGCGCCAGGAGCGCCCGCATCTGTTCCAGCATCGGCTGATCGTCCGCGGTGATCCGTTTGCACATCGCCAAGTCGTAGTAGGCGGTGGCCGCCTGCCCCGGCGTACCCTCGGTCGCCTCCTCCAGCAGCGGGATGGCTTCCTCGAAGCGACCCTGTTCGCGCAGCAGGCGGGCCAGGAAACGTTTAGTCTCCGCACTGTCGGGATGCAGTCCTGCGGTCTCGAGCAAGACAGCCTCGGCGGCGACACGGTCGTCCTCCTCCAGCAGCACCCGGGCCCGGTTTACCCGTCCAGCCAAGCTGTCCGGCTCTGCTTCCGCTGCACGGCGAAAGCAATCAGCGGCCTCGGAGCGCTGGCCGTAGGTCAGCAGGATATTGCCCAGACGTTCGAGCGCCCCGACGTGTTCCGGCGCCAACTCGATGGCATGGCGCAGTCCGGTGATCGCCTCGCCGTCGTTCCCCTGCTGCTCCAGCGCCAAGGCGAAATGGTAGTGATGGCTCGCCTCGCGCGGCGCCAGGCGCACGGCCTGACGCAGACTGGCAGCGGCTTGCTCGGGACGCGTCGCATGTAGATGCACCAACCCCAACTCGGCGTGGCGCGCTGCGTCTGCCGGATTGAGCCAAAGGTACTGCTCGGCGTGCCGAGTGGCCTCTACGAAGCGGCCCGCATCGCGCAGCGAGCGGATGCGTTCGATCGGATCCAGCACAGGTGCCCCCGTCGAAGCAGGTGACGCGGATCGCGCAGCTGCCCCGGACGACTTGCCGGCGCAGCAATGCTTGAATTTCCGCCCGCTGCCACAAGGGCACGGTTCGTTCCGGCCAACGGGCAACTTCCCCAATTGAGCCAGCGCCTGTCCGAAATTTCGCATGATCCTCAGTTTAACGTGCGGCGTATCTCAATGCCAGCAACGTGTGATGGTCATCGCGCTTGATTACGGCTTAGTACTCCACGTTGATCCACCGACGCAGCGGACCAGGGGCGGGCGGCCAGTCATCCGATCGGGACGCTGGCTGTCGGAATAGTTTACACTCTGCACCGACCGATCTGGCGGCCAAGTAGTTTCATTAGCTTTATCAATCAATTGCGTTTTGGCATGAGTTTTGCGTTGACGCCAAGCACGGCCGCCAGACGGGGCGGACCTTACGGAGAGGATTCAATGAAACATTCACTACTTGCCGGCGTCGGGGCTTTGGCGCTTGGTTTTGCCGTCCCAGCAAATGCCGGCAACATCGTATTGACCGGACACGACAATGACTTCCACCAGAGCGCCGCTGCTCAAGCGACGGTACTCGGGGCATTACATCTGGTGGAGAATGGCTCGTCGCTGCCTGTGTTGACGTTCGACGCAGGCTCGGAGCTTACCAACCTGCTGACGTCCCTCGGGGTTTCGTTCACCAACGTGAACCCGGCCAATGCCGCAAACATCACTGATGCGCTGTTCGACCATTCCATCTACAGCGCCTTTGTCGTTGCGTCGGTAACGAGTTGTGGCGGCTGCGACAATTCGCCCACGGCTATCGCCAACATCGCGGCACACTCGGCGGCAATCGCCACGTTCTTCAACGCCGGCGGCGGCATTTACGGCCTCGCGGGTGCAGGGGATCCAGCGGCCTACGCGTATGTGCCGGAATCGGCGACCAACGCTGGTGGCAATCCGCCATCCACCGGCTACGTCACGACGGCAGACGGTGCTAGCCTCGGCGTTCCGGCGGTGAATGGCGACACGACGCACAATTTCTTCAATGAGCCAGGCACTGGCGGGCTGTCGCCACTGTATAAGGTGACAGAGCGGCTTGGCAGCGCCACCACCGGCACACCGGAGACAATTGCACTCGTCGGCGGAACCATCCACTGCACGGGGCCCAACTGCACCATCACGACCACGAAGACGACGAGCAATGCTCCAGAGCCTATGAGCCTGTCGTTGCTCGGCGCAGGCCTGTTTGGCCTTGGCGCGGCCCGGCGTCGCTGGCGCAGTTAGAACTGCGTTTCGGCTAGCTCTAAGCGGGGCGGCGCCACCAGCGCCGCCCCGTTCGTTTTGATGCCGCTGTAATCCCGAGGCAACGATCGCCGGCGACGACCCCGCGATCGCCTCCCTCCAGATTTGCCCGATCAGCTGATCTATCCGTGTCACCTGGGTCGATGTGACGGAAGTTCGTATTCCGGACGCCGTGCTGTCTGACGTCGCTACCCTATAATCGTGGCATCGCCCTTAGCACGTGGAGCGGCCGCGCGTCCTCCATTGCGCGACGTGACGCGAAGAGCTAGCCAGCCCGCCGCCACGGAGATCTGCACTCATGCCCACCTTCTCGCCTCAGGCGCTGCATGCACTCACCATTCTGATCGCCCGCGCCATGGGTAGCGCGGAGGACGAAGCGGCGGAGGTCGGCGATCACTTGGTACGGGCAAACCTGGCAGGCCATGACAGCCATGGTGTGGGCATGCTGCCCGCCTATGTTCGATTGCTGCAGGAAGGATTGCTTGTGCCGAACCAGACCGCCGAAACGGTGTTGGATGCCGGCGCCCTGCTGGTGATCGACGCGCGCCGCGGCTATGGCCAGAGGATGGCGGCCGACGCGGTCCGTCGTGCCATCGGTCGTGCACGCGAGTTGGGCGCGTGCGTGCTAGCGCTGCGCAACGCCTCGCATATCGGACGTATCGGCACTTATGGTGAGCTGGCGGCGCGGTCGGGCTGCGCGTTCACCGCGTTCGTCAATGTGGCGGACCACCGCGACGTGCAGGCCCCATGGGCTTGCGCGGAGGCGCGGTTGGGCACCAATCCATTCTGCACCGCGGTGCCTGGGCCGGACGGGACGGCGCTGCTGCTGGACATGGCTACCACGACAATTGCCGCCGGCAAGGCGCGGGTGGCCTTCAACAAGGGCGTCTCCGTCCCAGACGGATCGCTGATCGATGCGGCGGGGCAGCCAACCAACGACCCGGCGGCATTTATTCGCGATCACACCGGCGCCCTGTTGTCGTTCGGGCGGCACAAGGGATCGGGACTGGCCGTGATGTGCGAAATCATGGCCGGCGCCATCGGCGGCGGGCAGCGCGCTGACGATGAACGCCACGGGGGAATTTTGAACTCGATGCTGGCGATTGTGATCGATGTCGCGCGGCTGGGTGATGCCGCAGAGATTGGGCGGGACGTCGAGGCAGTGAAGACACATATCCGGTCGGCACGGGTGGCCCCAGGGTTCGACGAGGTGCTGTTGCCAGGCGAGCCCGAACGCCGGACCGCAGCGGCGCGGGCCGTGTCCGGCATACCGGTGGACGAGACGACGTGGCACGATATTCGGGAGGCTGCGGGCAAGCTGGGGATCAGCGCGGCGGAGATCGACCGGGCGGTGGGGACGAACTAGAAAAGAGCGACGCGGGATGGGTGGCCGAGTGGTTTAAGGCAGCGGTCTTGAAAACCGCCAACCTGCAAGGGTTCGTGGGTTCGAATCCCACCCCATCCGTCATGGAGACGAGCTATAACCTTGAAAATCTTATATAATTCCGATACTCTAGCTCGTAGCATACACCCTAGCATACAAAATGAGCGTGGAACCTGAAAAGCTAAACCTTGTGGACTTGCACCTGGGGATTCACGATTTGCGATTGGGGCGCCCGTCATGAACGAGAGCTTTACTTAATCCCACTATCAGACGCCGCACCTCGCCCCGCTCGCGCGCTGCCTTTCGCACATCGGCCGCGCGACCTCCATGTTTCCATGGCGCCGCGCGAGAACGTTCCAGCCCTTCGGCCGTGCGTGGTCCGGTTGAAGCTCCCCATGCTTGTGGCAGCGCCCATTGGCCATTGCGGGAGCACGGCAATACTGCCCGTTGATCTTTCATTTGGCACCACACCTCGGCGCCGCATCCGCCGCTACCAGCCCAGCGCGCCAGTGGATGGGTTCCTCCGGTCCCTTGCTCATCGTTTGCAAGCCCCCACGCCGTTCATGGCTCCAGCAACCACCGCCTGTGCCCCGCTCCCGACGTTGACGTGCTGCACGACAACATTCTACCGTCCACCATTGCGCAGCCTGTCCAACGTGAGCATTCCGCGTTGGAATGCTTCCGATGCGCGCGCCGCTGCGTGGGCGCTGCGGGTTGCTTCAACGTTCGCGATCTGGCGCCGGTTATCGGGAACATACATGTCAACCGCCCTGTCAGCGACGGTGCGCGCGGTGACGGCATTCTTCATTGCCAGCATGTGCAGCGTGGCTAATTGCGCTGCCAGCATCTTCTCCAGGCTGTTAGCTGGTTGAACCGTGTCAACGGCATCCACCGCCATCGACAGAACGCCAGCCTCCATCGCCAGTTCAAGCCGGTTCGTGCGGGCGGAGGCGGTAATCATATCTGGATGGCTTGTGACGGCGTCGCGTAGCTGTTGCTCTTTGAATGTCAGCACCGCAGCCGCTTCGACGATCAATTCACCTCCTCGCCCAACTTGCAGAGGTGCGATTGCGCTGGTGCGCGGATCCAGCACATGCGCCGCCTTTGCGTCCAATTCGCCAGCTTCCAGGCGTTCCCATCGGGCTCCTACGGGATCCCGTGCTTCTTTTTCATCCGCGCACGCGCGTTTCCAATGTGCCCGCGTCCGCGCTCTGATTGCATCCTCGGGTGTTCTGATGGCAGCAGTATTAATCGTCATGCCATTCCTTCACTTGCGGCGACCACTCTTTCACTTGGCGCCGTATCCTGGTTGCGCTCACCCAGTGGTGTCTAACGTCTTCGGCAAGCCAACATAGGGCCACTACCAACCATTATAACACAAATGGACGACGGGTTCAGTGCATATCCGGTAGTCTGATCGCATCGGTGATCGCGTTCGCGCGCGCAGTGGGCAGCTACAATGCGAGGATTTGCGCTAGTTTGCAGCCGTATGCGTCGTAAGGACATTGAGCACCGCTGGATCCGTAATGCAGGTCTCATGCGTACGCAATACGCAGAAGGATTTTGCGTCAGCAGGCAGCATGGTTGCGGCTGACGCCGCTCTATGAGCTTGTGCTCGGCACCGTGCTGTCATCGGACAAGGTATTCGCCGACGAGACGACATTGCCTGTGCTCGATCCCGGGCGGGGAAAACCAAGACCGGGCAGCTCTGGTGCTGCGCGGTGGACGACCGGCCTTGGGCCGGACCCACGCATCCAGCAGTGGCCTATGTTTACTGCGATGGCCGCCATGGTGAGCATCCGATCGCGCATCTGGCCGCATTCCGGGGCATCCTGCAGGTCGATGGCTATGCCGAGTATGACAAGTTAGTCAGAGCGCGCACGGATCGGTCGATCCAGCTGGCGTTCTGTTGAGTGCACGCGCTGCGACTGTTCTCCGAATTCTGTACCTCCCCCAGTCACCGCTTGCCGCGGAAGTGTTGGCCCGCATCGCCAAGCTCTGCGAGATCGAAGCCGAGATCCGTGGCCAGCCATCAGATCTCCGTAAAACCGTCCGTCAGCGTCGAAGTCGGCCACTGGTCGAGGACCTGCAGCGTTGGCTGCAGGAGCACCGGCCGCGCTCGCACGGGAGCGTGATTGGATGCGCTATGCCGCGCGTGCGCTGATCACGCCATCGTCAGCAATGACACTCAGAATGCTGGCGGCTGAGAGATCCGAGCGCTCCCCCTGCACCGGGACAGAGAGGGGACCGAAATGCGTCACCCTGATGATTATGCAGCCCGTGCCGAACTTGAAGCTCTGAGAGCCGACACGCCGGGATTGGCCGCTCTATGGCGGGATACGGCGGCGACCTACCGTGCCCTGCAGAAGGCTGAGAACCGCCTGCAACGACTGTATCCCGACCGGTGGGCGAACTACCTGGCAACGCGGGATAAGTTGTCTGCTTGATCTGCAGGGGGCATCGCGATGTTTGCTGTGTTTATCGCGAACCGCTCGCGTCTCCCAATGGCCGTTGCTACAAAGGGCGGCCGGCGCTTCGTCCTGGCGGTTGAACCCCCCGTGCATGAGCGGGCAACAGTTCAGCCCCATGAGGTTAGCGCGCCGGACGCGACGCGATCACATTTGATCACCTCGCCACTTTCCATCATTATTTTTAGCTCCTCTATTCCGAGAAGTCGTTATCCCAAATACAACTATCAAACCCACTACAGTTCCTATCAATTCAACTAAGTCTCTTATAAACGCCGATTGACTAAATTCAGGCATGTGACCATGCTGAGCCATCATTGATATCTGATCATCTACTCTGAGGATGAGATTTGATGATATAAGGTGAGGTATTATCATCTCTATTCTCCCTGTTGGCTTACCGCAGTCTCCGGCCGCAAATAATGAACAGGAGCAGCCAGCTGTGCGCCTTCCGATGAAGGCGGCCGCTGACTTCGATCCAATTCGGCCACCCTTCAGAATGAAACCGAAGAGCGGTCAGTCCGAGCGGCCCGGAAGTCGGGCCAGTGAGTTGTCCAGTTGGTCAGCCGTCCACCCCAACTCCGGCGTGACCCGGAGAGCCTAAGCGCCAGATTTGCGCAATGCCAAATCACGTCACCGGGTGCTCGTATTTACCCATGCAGCCACCGAATGCTCTTGGCATGGCAGCCGCCGATGCCTCAATTGGCTGCGGCGATCGTCGGTGCGGTGGCGAGCGCGTCTATGCCGTGGCCGCGTTGGCGACCGTTCGGCGGCGACCGCAACGGCGGGCGTGGATACGCTACATGTGGTGTGGTCGGGGCTTTAGAGCCAGCCCGTAGCCCCCCGCGGTTGATCACCGGACCGGGCCCGGACCGCGGTCAACGGATCGCGCCGCGCCGTGTGCCGCTCGTCGGACCTTAGGACGAGTGGGACTGCCGAACACATTCAGCTCTTCATAATGCCCGGTCCCAGTCGCCCACCCGTTCTGTGCTGCTGTCGCGCAAGTGTGAGATCAAGATCGCCTCGTGGCGCCACAATCAGCCGATAGGTCGAGCGCCCTGAAGGCTGATGCGAAAAGAGGATTTCGATGGGCAACGGCATTTTGCTGTGGCTGCTTGGAATCGCCCCCGATCCTGTTCTGCTTTTGAAGTGGGAGCATCCGGCGGCAGATCGAGGCGGCGGCGGATTTTGGTCGTTGAAGGCTAGGCGCAGCTTTTGGAACTTATCGCCGAGGCGCTGGGGCGTCGCGGTTGGTGTTGAGCTGCTAATGGCCGCTGCGGTCGATGTGGTGCTGCTCGATTGCGTCCTGCCAGGCGAGACGACGTGGCAGATTGCGCTGGAGACAGACCGACAGAACGAGCCATTCGCTATACTGTCGGGGCTCCAGTGCGTGCTGGAGGCCAGCTTTTGGCGCTCTGCATAATTGTCCAAACCCGAGCGGATCGACGGGCCTCAAGCAGCCGCGGACGACGGCCGAGATACCCGGCTCGCATCGCGTCAACGCCAATCCTCCCGCGTGGGCACATGGTCGCCATCTCCGGCTACCAGCTTCGCTCCGGCAAGCCCCACCACTGGTTTGTTCAAGGATCTTATTGCTATGCCGGATATAACCAAGATGGCGGTGCGCGGTGAGGTCGCTGCCGAGCGAGGAGCACTCATTCCGTTGCCGGTGGTTCTGCTGATCATCCATTTCGTCGGCAAGGGCCATCGGCGCGCGGCGCCAGTCCACCGGGCGAAATAGTGTGCGACAAATGCTGCGCTGGGCACTTGGGATTGGGCTGAGTCTCATCGTCCTGCTGATTGCGATTTTGGGCGCAGTCTTCGTGCTGATCGAACACTACGACCTTGGAGTGCTCGTCGCCCGGCATCTCGCAATCTCGCTGGAACGGAACGTCACGATTGGTTCTCTGCACGTGACCTCAGGACGCTGGCTTCGGATCGAACTTCACGATTTTCAACTTGCTAATCTGCCCGGGGGCACCCAACCCGTCATGGCTACGGTGGCGTCAGCTAGTGCTGAGATTGAGGCCATATCGCTTTTGTACGGACCAATCACGATACGCCGGCTCACAGTGGACGGGATTTAGGTGTTGTTGGAGCACACCTCGGACGACAGGAAGAACTGGAAGTTCGGCACTACCACTCCAAACGCGTCGGCGCGCCCATCCTACCGGAGCAGATTCCCAGTCTTGTTCGACGCGCGCTTTATGGGCGACGTGGTATTCCGGACTTCAAATGGCAAACCGCTTGTGACACACGCAGACCGGTTTCAATTACATACGGACGCGACGGACACGCCCGTGCGCCTCGACGGGATAGGCTCGTACAATGGCGTCCCTATCAGGCTCGAGGCGGATCTCGCCTCGCTCGAAGCGCTCCGCGATGGCGCAATGCCATACGCCGCCCGAATTTACGCCGCGTCAGGTGACACTACGCTGCACTTCCAGGGCACAATGACAAAGCCGTTGGATCTTGACGGCGCGAAAGGCCAACTCGAGATTGTGGCGCCGACTGCCACAGCGCTATTGCGGATTGCCGGTGCATCCGGTGATTTCGACGCGTCACTTCGACTCATTGGACCATTTGAGCATGAGGGACCGATCTGGCACGTCAGCCGGGCGGTGGGTGTGCTAAATGAAGACACTATCGCGGCAGCCGACCTAACCCTCATCGAGGGGTCCCGCGGCAAGCCGGACGATCTTACGGTCGACCTCGTCTTTGACCGCCTGGACTTAAACGCCCTGCTCGCTATCAAAAAGAAGGGGTCCGTTGCCAGTGCAGACGTGCCGCTCATCGTCGATCGTGCGCCGGATACGCTGGTCACGGCCAAGGTTGCGGCACACACATTCATTTATGCCGGGATCCAAGGTTCTGACCTGACGGTCAGCGGCTCGCTCAAACCCGGCCGCATTGCGGTAGACGTGCTCTCCCTGAACTATCTCGGGGCGCCATTCCTCGCAAGTGGACAGATCGACGCGGTGCCGGGCCGGGCAGACTCCGGTGGCGGCCACGTTACCGCTAACGTCGATATGACTCGGATGGACATTCAGGCTCTGCGCAAGCTCCTAGCAGTCGGCGATCTGCCCCTTCTCGGGCGGGTCGATGGCAAGGTTTTAGTGGACGCAACCGGTTCAACCCTCAACGCAGCCGCCCATGGGGCTCGCCTGTCCGCCGTGTTCGCCATGGACAACGGCAGCATTTCTCGCCAGTTCGTCGAGCTTGCCTCGACCGATGCGCGCATGATCTTCCGCAAGGCGGCCGGCATGAGCGCGATCACCTGCCTCGTCGGGGTGGTGGACATTCGTGGCGGTATTGGTACGGTCTCGCCGCTGCGCATTCGCAGCGCTGACGGTACCATCACGGGGCGAGGCTCGTTCGACATTTTTCGTCACGAGATAGATTTCACAGTCGCGAGCGAAGCGGCGACGACTGGTCTGTTCGCTCTCGACGTGCCCATGCGCGTTACGGGGTCGTTTACTTCCCCAACGATCAGGCCGGCGACGCTCTCGGCGGCTGGCCGCGCAGAGCTCTCGTCCGGCGACAATGTGAGCCGACTGCTGCCGGGCCTACAGTCGTTCGCGCGTCGCAGTCCGTGCTTGTCCGCTCACGCGCCCTAACGCCCCATGCCGGCGTAGGGCGCCCGCCGGGCGGATACGCTCGTAGGCCGCAGGCGCTTGTTCGGGCGCCTCAGTCAACTTCTCACGTCGTGGCCGTTCGCGCTGGTCTTCGGCCTCCTGCGAGGTTTGCCAGAAAAACAGGTAAGGCGAGATCGTCGTGCCGAGCACAGCCACAACCAGCGAGATGAAATCAGATGAATTATGCCAAGTCGGCACGACCAATCCGTGCAGCGCTTCATGCCAGGGAACGGAAACGACTACCGCCGTGCCGAAATAGGCAAAGAGTGCAAGTGTCAGCCACTTAAGCACCGACACATAGCGCGTATAACTCAGCATTATTTGTGCTGCGACGCAGATCACCCCGAAACCGACGACATAGAGCCAAGACGGGCCGCCCATCAGCATGCGCACTACATTACCCATCGAGCCGAGGTCGGCGCCGAGATTGATGACGTTGGCGATGAGCAGCAGCGCAATGCAACTATGGGCCACCCAGTCCGGATAGTGCCGACGGATATTGCCAGCGAGACCGTGGCCGGTGGTACGACCCAATCGCGCGCTGATCTCTTGCGTCACGGACATCAACGGGTAGGTAACGGGCATGAGCGAGAGCAAAGCGAAGCCGGTTTGGGCGGCGGCCTGGGAATAAGTCGCGATACCGCTGGGATCATCGTCCGAAGCGCCGGTGATCAGGCCAGGCCCTAATACCAAGCAGACGCGGCTTCGAAGGACCGATGGTCGGGCTGGGAGTAGTCGTTGCTTCCGGGAATTCGGGGTCGGGCCCAACTGCCCTCGGACAATATAAAACTCCTCGCCATTGCGGGGTCCAAAAATTACGTTACGCAGACCGCTCCCACGCGGTACGGCGCGGCAATCTTAGGGCGACATTTACCAATTTTGCGACAACGGGTCTGGCGATGTGCTGACGATGAGAATCCCACGATCGGGGAACCGAGGATGAGCGTCAGCCTCTCATCATGGGCGGTCTTGATCCGATCTGTGAAGCGCAGAATCAGGCTCGTCCGACGCAATCTCCGAGACAATTGGCCGAAGGGTGGACGTTGTCCGTTTCTGCGTGCGACCGGCGTAGGCATGTCTCGACGGCTGCGCGGAGAGAAGTGGTATATTCGTCTGCGCCAATTGCATTCTGGATTCTCTGTTCCTTCAGAACGGCGTCATCAGCAGGCCATAGGCCGACTAGAATCGGTCGGCCTGGCAATCGGTCGCGTATGCGCCGGATTAGGTAGCGCAAGTGGGACGGACTGCCGCTGATCTCGAGATAGCTAATGCAGACCATGGCTGTTGCGGCTACGTTGAGGCGCCCGATATTGCCGCGGGATGCTGCCTCATACGGCACGATTTCGGCACCAAACCCGTGCTTACGCAGCAGTTGTGCTAGAGTTGCCGAGGCGGCCTCGTCCAGTGGCCCACGGCCGGCCAGGCAAAGCACCGCCGATTCGGTCTTCCATTGAGGGCTCAACTCCTCGTCTGCCAGTGCAGCTTCACTCGGCGGGGTGTGCTTGGGCAGAGCCCGCTCGGCCAGAGACGGGGCCAGAGTATCGGTCTGCTCTGCATCTTGGGGTGGGGCTTGGTCGTCGTGATGATCAAGGTCCGTAACAAGCTGTTTGACCGCTTCGCGAATTCGCTCAAGCTGCCCTTCATTTAAGACGCCACGTTGTACGTCGTTGGCGGCAAGCTGCAGCCCCTTCAACGCAACCTCGTCATAATAGTTGGACAGAGACCGTTCCTTCAGCAACAGCTCCGCTTGGTCCAGAACCTCATCGGGGTCATCGGCTAGCATACGCTGATAGAAAGCTTCGGCTGGCGTCAGTGCAGGCCGATCACCAAGGATTACGTCCAGAAACTCGAATTGCCTGACGTGTCTGCCCAGGACGACCAAGCAGAGGGTCAGAGGTGTAGAAAGAATGAGGCCGATCGGCCCCCATAACCAGGTCCAGAATGTCGCTGCCATCACGACCGAAAATGGCGATAGCCCAGTGCTACGACCGTACAGCAATGGCTCGAGCACTTGCCCGGTTAAACCCTCGACCACAACAAACAGCGCGGCTGTCCATGCCACCATCACCCAACCAGGGTCGATTGCGGCCGCAAGCACGAGCGGCAGTCCGGCTGCAAGGAATGCCCCAACGTAGGGCACAAAACGGAGCAAGCCGCCCATGACGCCCCACAGCACAGGCGACGGAATACCGATGAAGAACAGGCCGGCCGCAATGACGCACCCAAATGCCGCATTCACGCTGAGTTGGGTTAGGAAGTAGCGTGACAGACGACGCCCCGCATCGTCCAAGGCGACCGTCGTGCGATGCAGATCCCCGGAGCCGAAAAGCCGGATTAGCCGATCCCGCAAGTCCTCCTGTTGCAGGAGGATGAAGATGGCGAACACGAAAACGATGGCGATCGTCTCAACCGGCCTGAGCACTGGTGAGAGGACCCGCTGGGCAAGCTCCAAGGGCGAAGGATTGGGCTGGTGTACTTCGACTGGGATTGGCCGGTCGGGCCCAACCGGCCGGTCGCCGGACGGGTTGGTCGCCGAAGTCGGGGCCTTCGCATCAGTAGTGGGCTCTGGCTGACGCCCGAGGTTGCGCATGACGCTGGACAGGCGACCCAGAGCATAGCCTTGAACCGTCTCGACCTTCGTTTGAATCGTCGAGGCGTAGCGCGGCACATCGGGCGCCAAGCCGGCCACCTCGCTTCCGATCAGCCCGCCAACCGCGCCTGCTGCAGCGAGAGCCGCGATCACGGCCAGAAATACCGCAGCTAAACGTGGCAGATAGATCCGGCGCAGCCAGCCGACCACGGGCGAGAGCAGAAACGAGAGCAAAACCGCGAGCGTGATTGGCATCAGCACCTCGCGGGCAAGATAGAGGCCCACGACGATCGCAATGCCGACCTGCAATGCAAGGGCGGGCGAATGCGTGGGCATCTCGGCTTTCGGGACTTGAACAGGCTCAGGCACTGACCCGCTCGTTCCTGGCATGTCCTGCTCTCTCATGGATAAGAGACTTAGTGTCCGGGCTGTGTGACTGGCAGCCAGTTGCCAAGCCGTGAAGGGTTCGTGTTTCGCCCACGCAACTATGAAACGCGCCGAGTGCCGTCGTGGTTTCAGCTGAGGTGACGTTAACTTCCTTGCATAGGCCGACCAGCTGGTGGCCGTCGCAGCGCATCGCCAAGATTTCGCGTCCCACCTGGAAGGCTTGCCTTGTGCATCCGACTGAGGCCCATCGGGGGCGCGTTGAATATATGAACGCGAGAGGGAACCAGAGCGACAAGAATTCAGAAGCTTGCCTCTGTCAGGACATTTTTGAGCCGCACCCCTGCCGCTGATAAGGATGCCCTAACAGGTCATGAACTATTGGGAAGAGCTAGCGTCGGCCAGCCGCTCCAATTTGCCGACCGGTTTAAAGCGCGTTTCTGAGGGAACAGCGAGCCGGTTATGACCGATTTCGCACTCTCGCTGCCGCACAATTGATCAGGCAGGTGATCGTAGCAATGGAAAATCCCACGTTGGTGGGATCGATAGGCGCGCGGTGGTCTTACCAAATGTGCCCTTCAAATGACGAATACCTGGCTGTCGCCGCGGAAAGGATTGCGTCGCTTCAGTAATGAGACGCGCCTGCGCGGCGCGCACGTGCGCGAGCGGTGGACGCCCCACCGCTTGCATGCTCCTTCTCTTGACTGGCTGAACTTCCTCGTGGCTGACGTGCGCGGTGGTCTCGGTCCATATGTTGTTGTCTACTTGGTCTCGCAACAAGGCTGGAATCCGACGGCGGTCGGACTAGTCACTACGATTGGCGGTTGGCTCGGCCTAGCGGCGCAAACGCCAATTGGTGCATGGCTTGATCGGACTAACCGCAAGCGGGGCGCATTGCTCTGGGCTCTCCTGGTCCTGGCCGCTGGTGCTCCGATCATCGCTTTGGCGCCGCGCTTCTGGCCAGTTCTATTAGCGAACAGTGCCATGCAGGTGGCCAGCGGCGTTTTCGAGCCGGCAGTAGCGGCGCTCACAGTTGGTCTGTGCGCGCGAGAGGTCTTGACCGCGCGTATGGGCAGGAACGCAGCATGGTCACGAGGCGGGAATCTCGTGGTTGCGGTCGTATCCGGATTGCTCGCTTATCTTGTCAGTGCTGAGGCGGTTTTCCTGCAGGTGCCGCTCATTGCTGCACTCACCGCGTTCGCAGCGATGACGATCCCTATAATAAAGTAGACCTTCGGCGCGCGCGCGGACTGGAAGCCGGAGAGAACCGCGATGAGGGGCCGCAAGGTTGGATGACACTGCTGCGCAGTCGCTCGTTGCTGGTATTTGGCGCGTGCAGCTTTCTCTATGAACTGGCGGATGCGCCACTGCTCACGTTGGTGGGCCAAAAACTCGGTGCCGACAATCAAGCTGACGGCCTGGTTCTGACCTCTGCGCTGATAGTCGCATCACAGCTGGGCATGCTGGCGGCATCAATCCTGGTTGGGAAGCGTGCTGATAGGCTCGGCCACCGCGGGCTCATGGTGGCAGGTTGCGCGATGCTGCCGTTGCAGGCAGTCGTCACCGCGTTGCTGAGTAGCGCACCCCACCTCATCGCGCTTCAGATATTCGGAGGCATCAGCACAGGCTTATTCGCTGCACTGACGCCTATCTGGCTGGCGGATGTGACGCGCGGAAGCGGGCATTACAACCTCGCACAGGGCATCATGGCAACACTGCGGGCATTAGGTGTAACGAGCAGTAGTTTGCTCAGCGAAGTTATAGCCGAACATGTGAGCTATGGTGCGGCGTATGTAGGTTGCGGCGTCATCGGGCTTGGCGCGGCCGTTTTGTTTTGGTTCGGCCTTACCGAAACGGCGGCCAGTCGCTGACGGTCGCAAAGTCTGTGTGCAGCCTGTCGGCGAGGCACCTCGCGAGTGAGAAGGAGTTCAGATCTCGCTTGGTCCACCGGCCTCACCGTTACAGGTCTTGCACCTGCATGTTCCTTCGCTTGGGCACCGAGCTGACCCCACGCGCCACAGCCCAAGCGAGCCGCCGGGATTGCCGCTGCAGGCCTAGGGAAGGCAGAGAGAGACGGGGCCGGCGGGCCGCGCCACCTGCCACACTTTGTCCAAAGTAGCGGTGTTATCATAAGGCAATAGGAGACCCAGCAGCTGCGGAGAGCAAACTGCCGGCGAGTATTAGTCGGGCATCGCAGGGCGGGCCGCGAGCGGAAGCGGTGCGGAGTTCCGACGGTCCGGATCGGTCTGCAAACTCTGGGAGACGAAGATGACTATCGTTCGGAACACCGATGTCACCGCTCAATCTGAGATGAGCTTTGATGATGCGTGTCGTGTCGCAGTTACGGAAGCAGCGAAGACTCTTCGTAGAATGCCCTCGGCCAGCCGTAGGCGCGCCGCCTCCGGCTCGTGACCCCTAAGAAGAACCCAGATGGCGACCACCGCGAAACTCGCGGCGGCGACTGTCCGCATCCGGGTGAATGGCAGAATTCAATCTCACCCGGTCAAAAGAACCGAAACGTAGCGGTAAGCGATGCATGTTATTGCCGATGCTTAGCTTATGTACTCCAGCATAAAATGCCGGGCTATGCCGCATCATCGATTCAAACTTGGCCAAACCGTTGTCTCAAAATCGCTCGCGGTCGCGTCTGAGCGCTATGTTATAGTCCGATTGCTGGCGCCGTTAGGCGATATTCCCCGTTACCATGCCACATCCGACAATGGGACTGTATGCGTATTGGTCGAGACTTAAATCGCCCAAGTAATCCAGCATCCGGCAGCAATTGGAACTGCAAGGCCAGTTTACCTTCCGTTGGCCACGCTAGGACGACATCAGCGATAAAATGGTGCCTGATTAACCAACGCGCCGATTAGCCGTAGCAACTCGTGATGCTGCGGACCGCGGCTCTGCACAAGGAATTCGCCTATATCGATGATAGACGCGTTGGCAACAAGGACATATGGGGGTTGTACGTCAGACGCTCGGATGCGCTGTTCTCCCCTCTGAAACAATTGAAGGGGAGAATGTACGATTTGAGACGTTTGGCTTATCGAATCGTGATACCCATCGGAAATCGGACGATTTTTTAGTAGGAAGAGGGTCGAGCCTAAGGAGTGTTCTCTATGTGGAATTGGGATTGGTGCAGTCTACCCGGCACTTTCTCCGGCTCACCACGATGGTAGAACTCACCGCCGTAAATGGTGTCGATCACCTCGCAGATCCTCAGTCAGAAAACCGCGTAGACCCTGCACAGCTCAGTTCAGCGTCGCCGTGGTCTACGGTCTCGCGCGCGGACCGAGTGTCGAGCCGACGACCGGAGGAGATCGGCTGAGGGCACGCAGAATTAAAACACGCAGCGGAGGCCTTGGGGCGCCGCCAGCGCCGGGCTCGCTTCGGCCTCCACCGTATTGGGAGTACGCTACCATGCAATTCGCTCCGGTAAATTAAGCGCGCGATCATGGTCCGACCGTAGACGTCAACTACAGTCGGGCGGGACGTTAGCATCGTCTTTGGAAGGCGAAGGACGGCTCCGACAGGAGGAACTTTACGGCGATGGTTTGCGTTGTCCCGCTCAACCACGGCACACGACTTACCCAGGCGGAGACTGAGACATGAGTGATAGGACGTCGAATGCTGGAAGCGGTGAGAGCATTTATGGCGCCGCAAAGGAAGCTGTAGGCTCGGCGGCAGAGCAGGTGCGAGCCGCGGCGCCCGGGACCTATGATGCTGGTGTCAAGGCTGCGCGATACGTCGGCGAGACGGCAACTGAGCACCCTCTGATAGTGGGGATGGCGGTTCTTGCTTTTGTTGGAGGGCTGATTGGTGCTTCTGTCAGTGGTGGCGGTCGCCATCGCGGTGATTGGCGGGATCAGGCACGAGAATGGCGAGATCGCGGGTATGAGATGGGGGACCGCGTACGATCTGTAGCCCCCGATGCCTCCAGGGCAGCGGCAGACGCCGGCGAGTATGTTTCTCATTCTGTGCGCGAGAATCCGATGTCAGGACTTCTGATTGCCGCAGCAGTCGGTGGCCTCCTCGGCTATTTGCTTCACGGCCGGTCCTCGTAGCACGCTCGACGCTCCGATCTACCGTCGCGCTGCTCTTTCCCCTGGCGTGAACGGTGCAGGAGTAGCCGAAAACGCGGTGTCGCCACGGCAGGGTCGTGAGGCTACACGCCCATCGCTCTCTGGGCGGGGCTCGGGTGCTGCACACACCAGCTTTTGTTGGGCGTTTCGCATAGTTGTCAGAACCTTGGGCTCTCTTGCGCCTTAAGCGGACGCAGGCGCCGGGCGGAATAGCCTGCGGCTCATGGAAGGGAGTACCGCAGCCGATGAGCATCGATGCGCGCCTGGAAGCGCTCAAGCAGGATCTTGCCTACCAACTTGACCGACGTGCGAGGCCGAGGCACGCGAGAGATCCGGCGCGCGGGCGTGACGCTGAGCATCCCGCCGACATTCCGCCCCGCGGCTGGAAGGACATTGCGTGGCGCACATGGGCGGAAGTCTCGGATCAAAATCTCTTCCTTATCGCCGGCGGCGTCACCTATGCAGTGCTGCTCGCCCTGTTCCCCGGCTTGGCCGCCCTCGTCTCGTTGTATGGACTTGCCTTCGATACTGCTCAGATTGAGAAGCAGGTGGCGGCGCTGTCGGGCGTGCTGCCGGCGCAAACGCAGGAGCTTTTAAGCCAAGAGCTGCACAGCCTGGTCGAAAGCTCCGGCGGGGCACTCGGCTTTGCCGCGATCGTCGCTTTGCTGCTGGCGATTTGGAGCGCTTCGCGCGGCATGAGCGGTCTGATCACCGCGATCAACGTCGCCTACGAAGAGAAGGAGCGGCGCAGCTTCGTAAAATTCAACCTCATCGCGCTCGGTCTCACCCTCGGGCTTGTGGCCGGCGGCGTTATTGCGATCGCGCTCATCGCGGTTTTGCCCGTCGCCGCTCAGCTATTGGCGATCGGCTCCGCGACCAAATGGCTGCTGCTGCTCGTGCAGTGGCCGCTGCTCATCATCCTTGTTATGGGCGGCCTCGCCGTTCTCTATCGCTTCGGTCCCGACCGGGACAAGCCGCAATGGCGTTGGGTCTCGCCCGGCGCGATCGCCGCAACTGTCCTGTGGATCATCGGCTCCGTCGGTTTCACCGTGTATGTCGCGAACTTCAACAGCTACGACAAGACCTACGGCTCGCTGGGCGGAGTGGTCGTCCTGCTCACTTGGCTCTATCTCTCAGCGCTCATGGTCTTACTGGGCGCGGTGATCAACGCTCAGTCCGAGCGACAGACGCTCAAGGATTCGACCGAAGGTGCGCCGCGGGCGATGGGCCGTCGGGATGCGCATGCCGCCGACACGCTCGGTGAAAGCACCGATTAGGAAAAAGCCATGATCGAAAACACAGAAATCGATCGCCTGAAGCGGCGGCTCACCTGGCAAGGTGCTGCTCCGATCGCCGATCTCTCCAATCGGGCGACGGATACTATGCTGGCAAGAAGCCGCGAGTTCGCCGATTGGGTGCGCGAAATGGGCGAGGAGCGGCCGCTCATCAGCCTTCTGATTGCATTCCAGATTGGATTTGCCGTGGGCCGTTGGGGACCGCACCGTGCGAAGCATTAACCTTCTCAAGCTCGCCTTTGATGCGGAAATCCTGCGGCTGCGGGCGCTGCTTGCGCGTCAGGGGCGGCGCGCGGCCTTCGGCGCAATCGCCCTCGTCTTTGCGCTTGCCGTACTGGCGCTCGCGGAGGTTGCTGGCTGGCAGGGATTGCGGCTGCGCATTGAGCCAATTCCTACAACGCTCATTCTGCTCGGCATCAATCTGGTGATTGCTGCTATCTGTGGCTTTCTGGCAGCACGCTCATCGCCGGGACATGCCGAACAAGAAGCTCTGCGCGTGCGTCAGCAAGCGCTCGACGCCGCCCGCGGGTCATTGCTTTTTACCGCTGCTGTGCCGACCGCAACAACGCTGCTGGGCTTCAACCGCCGCGGCGGACGCCGGCGTTCGTGGCTTTCCTTTTTCAGACGATAAGGCCCGGAGAGCGAAACTCTCCGGGCCCCATTTCCGCGACCAGTTCGGAAAGGACTAGGCGGCCTTTCGCCGGCCGCCCGCCCGGCCGCCCTTACCTTCGCCATCTGCCTCTTCGTCGTCCGCCAGGGCTTCGGGCATGATCGCCTTTTGTGTCACTTCGGTCAGCTTGATGTCGGTTTGCTTTTCCTCCTCTAGGGTCTCGGCAAGCAGACCGGCAACTTCCTTCTCACCCAATGCTACGGCAAGCGCCACGTTCGTACCGTAAGCGGCGATTTCGTAATGTTCGATGCGCTGCATGCCGGCAACGATGACCAGGTCCAGGATCGGCCCCTTCGCCTCATGCTCCTCGATTTCGTGCTGGGCCTCTTCGACCAGGCCGCGCATGGCTTCGCAGACCTTGCGGCCCGGCCGTACGCTCATCTTCTCCATCGCTTGCTCGACGCGCTCGATCTGCACCTGCGTCTGCTCGATATGCTGCTGAATGCCTTTCCGCAGTTCTTCGGCACTCGCCTTGCGCAAAGCCTTCTGCATGCACCGCAGCGCCTGCTTTTCGGCGCTGTAGGCATCCTTTAGTTCTTCGGTGAGCAGCTCACGGACTTCCGATTTCATGCATGTTCTCCTGTATGTGCGCCGATCAGGCGAGGCTCCCCTTATTGTCCGGATCGACGGCGCCCCCACAAACCGACAAAGGAACGGCAGGTTTCGGCAGAGTTCCATCACAAGCCTGTCGGCACGACTCTATCAGCAACGGGGTGCGGAGAAGGCCGATCCGCTTGAGGCCGTCCGGCTATGCTGGGTCTCTTCTGTTCGCTGGGTCGCGTCGCTGTCTGAGGCGGTCGAGAACTGGCCAAGCGTACCAAAAGCCAAGAAGCACAAGCAGCACCAAAACAGCGGCGATAGCCGCACCCATTACCGCCCCTGTGATCCGTGCCCACACGACAAACGCGTCAGCCGCCATCCCACAAGCCAGAGGCAGAAGGGCCCCAATGGTAATGCGGCTGCCGATGCTCAGGAACTCCTCACTTTCTTCGCCGGCCCAGACGATGCGATGCAGCGCAGCCGGCGTAATGAGGAGCACGACCGTCAATGCAATCGCCAACAAAGCCAGACCATGGATGAGCTGCGAACTCTCCGGCAGCTCTTTGAAACTGTCGCTCAGCACGATCACTAACTGGAAGCCCAGCAGCGCTTGCGCGCCGGGCAGTATCACCCGTCCTTCGGTGAGCATTTGCTCAATGCGCGCGTGCAGCGGCGCCCCTTCACGCCGGCGCCGATCCGCCGCGGCTTTGCTACGTTCTGCGGCTCCCCGCGTCCTTCGCATGAGAAATCCTACGCCGTACCATCCGGCGCTCGCCATGACGGCGAAGAGGATGCCTGCTGCCATCCCGGCGGGGTGACTGCGCCAGGCGCGCTCCAGCGCCAGTGTAAGATCGAGGCCGAGAGCGATAGCCAAGGGCATGAGCGCAGCGGCTGCAAGATAGCCTGTTACGCTGTGCATGCGACCGGTGCTTCGACCGTGCTCGGAAATGCGGTGGAACGCCGACGGCGCGACCAGTAGACAGATTGCGAGCAGCATTAACGCCAGCGCAGCGGCACTCATATTACGGCTGGTTACTGACAGCTCGTCGAAGCCCTCGCGGAACGGGCCATGACATTGGAAGCCGAGGAGGATCTGAGAGCCGAGGATGAGAGTCCGCGTTTCATCCAGCGCCGTCTTGACTTTATCTGATAGAGACATTCGATTTGGTCGGAATGATCACCTGACGCGATTACGGCGCCCCGTGCTTCTCGGGAACAGCTATCGGGGCTACGAGGAGTGATTGACGCCGGATGATGTCTGTCGCCGGCTCCGATGTGACTGCTATGGCCGAAGTCCTTTGTCCACTCCATCCTCAACATTGCTTAGAAACCAAACCGATGTGGACTCCTCTGCTCGTGCTCACCCTCTGCTCTGGGGGTAACGGGCTTTAACCCTTCACGGCACTTGTCTCCGCCATCTGCAAGTGCTGCTGAATGATCGGCAAATATTTTTGGGCGAATGATTTTAGAGCGGGGTCTCTGCCACTCTGCGCCTGCTTCTGAAATTCCGACACGGTTTGCTTATGATCCTGCACCATATGCTGCATATACGCGGCGTCGAAAGCATTCCCGCTCATCGCACTAAGCCGGTCCATCTCAGTCTTGTGCTTCGCGTCGAGCTGGCTCGGTAGGCTCAGATTCTCCGTCTTGCCGAGCTGCATGAGCTCTTCATTGGCCTGCGTATGATCCGTGACCATGCGCTTCGCGAATTCCTTGATCTGCGGCGACGTAGCCTTCTGCTCAGCAAGTTGGCCCAGCTGCACTTCGGCCAAGCCACCGTGGGCCGCCTCGGTGGCGAAGGTTTTGTCAGCTGCTGATAATGCAGCCATTGCTGGAGCAGCACTCAGCAGACTGACAACGGCGACCGAGTACGCAAGCTTTCGCATGTTCATGCTCTTTCAGTAAATCTTTCCAAGCACGTATCCGATGGCGAGGGCTACCAATGCGGTGCAGACAGGATGCTTCTGCACATACTGGACGAGCGGCTCGACGGCATCGTCGGGGGCTCTGCGGGTGGCCGGGCTGGATTCGCTCATGAGTGAGGCTTCCCCAACTCTCTGGCGACAGCTTCGGCTGATACACCCGCTTTCTGAACCGCCTGGACCAGCTGCTCCTTGCTGACATCCCACTTCTGTGTCCAGGACCCGGACCTCATGATCTTCATGCACATTGACGCGGCTGCGATCGCGCGCGCCTCGATCCTGTAGGTCGTCTGCCATGGCGAGGAACTCCTACGGTCGCGCATGAACGGCCATCATTCGGCCGGGTTCGCGCAAATCATCGGCATAGTGCGCGGGCGAACAGGTCCAGAACACCGGTCTCCTCGTCAAAACGTGAGGTGACTGGCGATTCGCGGAGTCCGCCGGCGATCTTAAGGGATTACCCGACAGCTTTACGACCGAGGCGGAGCGAACCGGAAACATTGTTTCCTTTCAGCCCTTTGTCCTCGGATCGTCACCGAATCCTCCGTCTTATGGGAATGGAAGACAGCGTCGCCTTAGCCGGCAATTTGGATGAACGCGTGGTCCAACTGCTGAGATTAGCGCGGCACTACGCGCGCGTAACCCAGTCGGGAGCTAGGCCGCGCAAGCAGGACGCGCTGACCGAGCTGGAAGACATGCTGACGGATCAACTCGCGGCACTTGAGAATGCTGATGCGGACGACAAGGCCGACGCCGAGGAAGCTGGTGAGGCCGAACGCGAGAGGCAGACCTGGCGCCCTCTGAGGGCCGCCTGATGGCTAGACCGATCTGGCGGGGCCATATCTGCGGCTCGCGCTCGTGTCCTGCCCCGTAGCGCTGTTCAACGCCCGGCATGACCGGGCCGGTATTCGGTTCAATCTGATCAATCCGGAGACCGGCAATAGGATCCGAATGGTCACGCAGGATGGCGAGACCGGGAAAGAACTGGAGCGGCGCGACCTGGTCAAAGGTTATGAGTTTCGCAAGAACGAATACGTTCTCCTCGACGACGCAGACTTCGACAGCGTCAAAGTCGAAAGTTCGGCGGTGATGGCGGTCGAGAAGTTCGTCGATGCCGACTCAATCGACCCGGTCTACTATGTGCTGCCTACTACCTGGCACCCGATGGTGATGCTGGCCGCGACGTGTATGCGGTGCTTCGCGAGGCGATAGCCAAAACGGGCAAGACAGCACTCGCACGGGCCGTCATCTCTCAGCGCGAGCGAACGGTTTCGCTTCGGCCCACGGGCGAAGGTCTGATGGCGCACACCCTTACGAAGAATCGCGACCTAAATTCTTCGACTGAACTGTTCGATGGGTTGAACGCCATCAAGGTAGATCCGGAGATGGTGCAACTCGCAACGCAGCTGATCGAACGCCAGTCTGGCAAATATGACTCGTCAGACTTGGAAGACCGGTATGAGACTAGGCTGCGCGGGATGATCGACGCGAAGCTAAAAGGCGAAGGCGTGGATCTATCGGCCGACGCCGCGCCAGAGCCGAGCAATGTAATTGACCTGATGACCGCGCTCAAGAAGAGCCTGGGGCAGGCGCCTGGTAAGGAAGCTGAACAGTCGAAGCGCAAGAAAGCAGTTCCGGACCCGCGTCAGACCGGGCTTAAGCTCCCCATCAAGGGTGGAAAGGCGGCTACGTCTGCCGAAGCTTAAGAAGCAAAACCGAGGCGGAAGCGCGCCTGAGGATCGTCTTCCCAGCGTTCCACGCGGATTAACCTACCCAACTCCTCAAGGCAGAGGACACAATGGAAATCGTCCCCGTTCGTCGGGTGGCCGACTTCGGTATCCCCCATGCCGCAATTGGGGCACTGAAAGCGCATCATCGACAGCAGCTCCGGCAACAAGGGTGCTGCGAGTCGCGAAAATTTTTCGGACCGGTCGCCATCGATGGCAGCCGTGGCGCAGTGGCGGCATTCGCAGGATGACGGTATCCTCGTTGCTCTCGCTGAATCGGCAATCAGAGAGAATCCCGTCAAAGGCAGTCTATAGCCTCTAGCTCACTCGCCCCGCCCCGCCTCGGCAGCATCGGCGCGGTTGATCGCACGGTTGATCGCCTGCATGGCTTGGCCCTCGGCGCCAATGTCGAGCCAGCGAATGGCAGCCCCGATATCGGTGGCTGATGGATTGCCGCCTTCAGCCAACGGATGATCCGGCGTCACCGGCCGCAGTACCATCTGCGTCTGGGCCATTGCCAATATCTGTCGTGCTTCGTCGGGTCTTCCTGCTGCCAACGAGCGTTGCGCGTTTACCAGTTGCTGGGCCGCGGACGGTCCGGCTGCCGCTGGCGCCGGTTGTGGCGAAGCAGCCCTGGGTGCGGGCAGTCGTCGCGGTGCAGTGGCTGTGGTCATCGGTTTGTCCTGCGCCTTGGCATGCGACAGCGCGTCCTCTTCGGCTTGGCGCTGCCGGCGCAGTGTCTCGGTTTCCGCGCGCATCGCCTCCAGCCCTTGGTGCAGCACATCCGCCTCGGCACGTCTGGCATCGATATCGTGCGACTTTTGCTCGATCTGGTTCCGTAGATCGGCGGCTTGTCGCTGCAGATCAGTGATCTGTCGCTGCAAGGCAGCGCGTGCAGCCTGCTGTTCGGGAAGCGGGGCTGGTGCCACCTGAGCCGCTTGCGCAGCCGGCGGAGGACCATGCCTCGGTTGTGTGCCATCGATAATCGCGGTCGCCCAGTCGGACAGGCCAGACAATGACTTTAGATCACCGAACGCTCCGGCAAACAATACCAGCAGTGCTGCCATCGAGCCCATTGCTGGAAGCAGAAAGCGCCACATGCAGCCCTCCTCGACAATGGCGTGTTCCGCGCTGATGCTGCCTGTCTTAGTTCACCACCTCGACTATTCTTTTGGGCCGGGAGCCAGACAAAATCTCGTGTTTGCTGAACTTAGAACCCCTGCTCAGCGATGATACCACGACCGCTCCGTCACTGGCGGCGGTCTGGCGGTTCGGAGATTGGCGACCCTCTGCGGATCCAGGCAACGGCTGCTCGGTCGCTCATTAAGCCAAGGAGTTTTGCAGCGTGCAGGCAGA
>CAVRDF010000001.1:0-903916 GCA_963719805.1 uncultured Alphaproteobacteria bacterium | reverse complement strand
GATAAAGCGTCTCACGGGTCAGGAACGACCTCGCGGCCGAACTGGCGCAACGGCCAGCAAGCGCATCGGAACATGATCGCCAATCCACCCGATTGTGATCCCGCTGCGATGCCAGAACAGCGGGTTACACCCCTGCCACCGGCTGCGGTGACTACGATCGATGCGATACTGCCTACGGCCTTCGGGTACAGGATGCTCGGCACGATATTGCCCAGGTCGAGGACAAGATGAGATCTGGCAATTGCTGGACCTCGACTACACGGCGGGTGCGATCGGGTACACTGTAGGAGTTGCCTCCAACGGCGATGGATCATGTCCGTCAACGTGGTGGAAATTCGGGTTTGTCTGAAGTGGCCGCGGGTCATGCGGCTACGGTGGAAAATTGGGTAGCAATCGCCTCGGTCAACGGCGGTGTAAGTTCGGCCATTGCTTCGGTCTGCATGTAGCGGTGCTGGAGCTGCCATTCGTCGTTGGCCTCGAGAAGCACGGCGCCGATCAGGCGGACAATGGCACTCTCGTTCGGGAAGATGCCGACGACGTCGGCCCGGCGCTTGACCTCCTTGTTGAGCCGTTCCAGCGGGTTCGTCGAATGTATTTTGGTCCTGTGCTGGACTGGGAAATCCATATGCGCCAGCACGTCGGCCTCGCTCTCGTCGATGAAGGCGCCGAGCTTCGGCCACTTCGCCCGAAGCTGGTCGGCGACATGTCGCAGCGTCTGGCTGGCGTTCGGGCGATCGGGTTGGATGAACGCCTGGCGCAAGGCAGCTGACACCATGCTCTGCTGCGCCTTGGGCACGTAGGACAGCGCGTTGCGCATCCAATGCACCCTGCAGCGCTGCCACGAGCCGCCGACGACCCGACGGATCGCGGTCTTCAGGCCCTCGTGCGCATCGGAGATCACCAGCTTCACCCCGCGCAGGCCGCGGCGAAGCATGCTCTTGAGGAAAGTCGCCCAGAACGTCTCGGCTTCCGACGGGCCGATGTGGAGTCCGACGATCTCCCGCTTACCCTCGGTGTTTGCGGCCACGGCGATTATCGCCGCGACGGAGACGATCCGTCCGCCCTCGCGCTGCTTGAGGTAGGTCGCGTCGAGCCAGAGATACGGCCATTCGCCGGCAAGCGGGCGGTCGAGGAAGGCATTCACGCGGTCGTCGATGTCCTTGCACAGTTTGCTGACCGTGCTCTTGCTGATGCCGGCCAGCCCCATCGCCTGCACAAGGTCGTCGACGCGCCGGGTCGAGACGCCGCCGACCCAGGCCTCCTGGATCACCGCGACCAACGCCTTCTCCGACGTCTTCCGCGGCTCAAGGAAAGGAGGGAAGTAGCTGCCCTGCCGAAGCTTCGGGATGCGTAGCTGTAGGCTGCCGAGCCGGGTGTCGAGCGTTCGGTCCCGGTAGCCGTTGCGGTAGGTCGTACGATCGCCGGACCGCTCGTGACGACCGGCACCGATCAGTCCTTCCACGTCCGTCTCCATGAGCAGCTGCACTACGGCCTCAGCCACGCTGCGCAGGAAATCACCATCTCCGGCTTTGGCCAGCAGCTCGGCCAACGGTAATCTCTCCTCGGTCATCGGGTCCTCTCGGGCTCAGGGTGAAGCGTCGCAACTCCACCTTAGCCTGCCGATCCGATGGCCACCTCAGCTCGTCCGGGAAATTCCACCACCAGCGCGGACGCTAACCGGCGATGAAGCATTGTGGCTGATGCGGCGCTCCCACTTGATCGTTTGGGCAATGTTTGCATCACTGGCTGGAGGTCATATCAATTCGGCGCCGTCCACAGCGCGCTGGTCCGCTTGAACAGCCAGATAGGTGCAGCGTGACGAAGTCGCCCAAGGTCTCAGGTCATGGGTCATGACGACGCTGAGAACCTGGGAGGTTGACTGGATAAATCCGCTTCCATCATGGCGACGAAATGCCGTTCACAGCACTCGTTTGTTTCAATGCGGACACGCCATTGCGTAAGGCTGCACTCTGAAGAGGGTGGCGGTTCCCGATGGATCGGTCTGCAGGTTTACGGAAACTCACCACCCATCAATAGCCCCCGACCCCTTGCTCAGCCTGGTTACGGCGATTAGGGTCAAGGTCTCAAGCATAGGCTAGGTTGGAGGTCAGAGCATATGCTATTGGTATTCGCTAACCGTCACGAGCTAGTGAAGTTGGTGGCGTCGCATCCCATCAATCACATGGTCGAACTTGGGGTATACGAAGGAGAATTCTCTGAGCATTGCTACAAATTTCTCGACTTGAAGCGTTATACTCTGATTGACTTTTGGGACTATGATGAATATTCGTTCGTCCTCGAGGAGGCGCCGCAGATGCGGGAGCTTCGGGCTGTGTACCAGCAATACTTCCGTAACGATCCGAAACAGGTTCTTAGCGCGGCGTACGAGAAAACTCGCAGCCGGTTCGCGGAAAAACATAATGTCGAGATCCTCAAGATGGACATCGCCAAGGCGGCGGACCGCTTTGCAGACGCATCGCTGGACCTCATCTATCTCGACGGCAACCATACCTACGAATTCGTGCTCCGCGACCTCTACACATGGTTCCCCAAGCTGCGGCCGGGAGGTTTGTTCGCCTGCAATGATTTTTTTGAGTCCTCCACGGCGGCACGGCAAAATATCGGCGTCATCCCGGCATTTCTCACGTTTTCCAAACGTCACAAAACCTTCCCGATCGCCCTCACCTCCTCAGAATGGTCGGACCTTTACTTCTCGAATGCTCCAACTTCCGACCTGATAGCACACTTCAGGGTCATGATCTGCGGATCACGCTTTCCAATCATAGATGTGCCCGATGAGATGCTTGCTGGTTACCACCACGATCTGGTGCAGCACCCGGGCCAAGCTGCAAGATTGATACCAAGCCTGGGTTTCGGGCGCGCCTCGTGACTGTTGGTCCACAGGATCTACCAACGGGGCCGACGGTCGGCCTTCCGCCGATACTGCCACTAGATTTCACCGATCTCATGATCGTGGACGACATCATCCCGTCGGACTTCTCCCCCTTCAGAACGATTGAATACGAGCATTATCTCAGATTTTTTAACTCGGCCTTGCTCTCCTTGGAGGGTTGGCACGCTTGGATAGGCAATGAAAGCTTTCGCGATTTGCTTGCATGTCTTCCTGTCCGGCAGGACCTCAAGCCCAGGATAGTGCGCTTCAGAACACACGCGAACATTATAGCGAGATTGGCGTACGTGACGTTTCTCGGTAACGCGATCCGATTGGTGCCCTATTTTGAAGTCGGCACATCCCTTTCATCTTGCAGCTTTATCCGGGGGGCGGCTTTGAGATCGACCGCCCGGAAACTGATGAAAGACTGCGCCGCGTTCTACTCTCGGGGATGTGCCGAAAGGTGATAGTGACGCAGCGCATAACCGAACGTTATATCGTTGACAAGATTGGTTTCGATCAAGCAAAAGTTGCGCACATTTTCGGCGGTGTATTCGAAAGCCGGGGGGCGTTCAGCTTCGAACGTGACAAGGCCTTCTACCCAAGGGACAAAGACACCGTCGACTTCTGCTTCGTTGCTCACAAATACGCCGGAAATATCACGTCTAAGGGTTATGACCAGTTCGTCGCCATTGCACGCGAATTGGCGGGGGCGTTCGAGCATCTTCGTTTTCACGTGGTCGGCGATTATCTGCCTGGAGACGTTGAATTGGGGGAATTCTCGTCCCGCTTCACCTTTTATGGTCGTCGCAGTAGTGAATTCCTGCTGAATTTCTACAAATCCATGGACGCGATTATATCCATAAATCGTCCGTTCGACCTCACACCGGGGTCCTTCGATGGTTTCCCGACTGGGGCCTGCATCGAAGCCGGCTTCAACGGCGTGCTAAATTGCATTAATGACCCGCTGGACCTCAATCCATGTTTTGACAACGATAGTGACATCATACTTCTCAATCTGGACCACCTAAGGTCAGCTGCTCGTCTGCGAGAGCTCGTTAGAAACCCAAATGAACTCTACCGTATCGCCGAGCAGGGGCGGCGCAAGTTTCACGAGATCTTTGACACCGATCAGCAGCTTTGGGCGCGCACACGCGTTATCGCTGCGGAACTGATGCGGCATGAAGGCCTTATTGTACGACCGAGACCTGATCCGAGCGTGCTAGATTCGGAACGATGGGAGCGCGCACTTGTCCCGTATCAACAACGCATCGCGGCTCTGGAGGCGGCGAACAGTCAAGCCACTTCCGAGGTGGCGGCGATCCGGAGGAGCGAGACGACCGCACACCATCATGCTGAAGTACTCGACGCCCAGATAGTGGTCCTTTCGGAGAAACTCAATGCTTTGATGTTATCCACAAGCTGGCGTGCTACCGCGCCATTGCGCCGCTTCCTTGCACCATTCCCCAGACTTGCTCGTTTCAGCAGACGAACCCTCAAGTTAATATGGTGGGCGCTCAGCGGGCAGCTTGTGTCACGGTATCGGACATGGTCCGCGATGCAGGGGGACGCGACTGGCCGCCACTTCAGTCAAGTACTGCTTTCTGCACCAGATACCGGCAACGTTAAGACGTGTTCCGCACACATCTCGGAAGATCAACGCAATGGTTACAAAAATACCCTTCCTGCGACCCCTCCCGGCCCGACTTAGCGAACTCGGCCATGACTTGGCGGAGATCGAGGATTCGGGCTTATTCTCGAATTACGGGCCGGTAAATACCCGCTTGGAGCAGGCCTTCGTTGATCGAATGTTCGGTGGCGAGGGCGCATGCGTGACAGTCTGCAATGCCACAATCGGCCTGATGCTGGCGCTGAAAGAGGCGGCGAAGTCGCGGCCCGCCAGAGAGCGGCGTTATGCGATATTGCCTTCGTTTACTTTCGCCGCCACTGCACAAGCTGCGCTATGGGCGGGGTTGGTCCCGGTTTTCTGCGACATCGATGAACGGACGTGGGTTGCCTCTCCAGAGGCTGAGGAGGACATTCTGAGGCGCCTCGGCGACGACGTTGCGGTAGTGATGCCCTACGCGACGTTTGGGAATGGGTTTGACGTTGCTCGATACGACCGCCTATCGGAGCGCTACGGTGTGCCGATCGTCGTCGATGCTGCAGCCTCACTCGGCACATTAGAGGACGACGGGTCCGCGTCTGGCGGTTCCTCACGCCACGCCGTGGTGTACTCGATGCATGTGACGAAGACTTTCGCGACCAGCGAGGGTGGGCTGATCTACAGCGCCGACAAAGAACTTGTCGGCAGGCTCCGTGTAATGGGCAATTTTGGCTTTGGCGAGCCGCGGATGGCGACAATGCCCGGTTTGAATTCCAAGCTAAGCGAAATAGCCGCACTGCTGGCGTTGCAGAAGCTTTCGGTGTTCGACAATGTGGTGATGCATCGGGCCGCCCTGGCTGAGGTCTATCGTGCTGAACTGGCCGAATGGACTTTCCAGGAGATGCGCGGCCGACGGCATTCCTATCAGTTTATGCCGGTGTTGCTGCCGGAAGGGGTGAGCCGAGCGGACGTCACGGTAGCGCTCGCCGCACAAGGGGTGAGCACAGGACATTATTTCAGCCCGCATCTCGCGGAGCAGCCCTATTTCCAGAAGTACGGCATCAACTGCGATCTACGCGTTACCGATCGCATCGCCGGACGCATTCTGTCTCTCCCGATGTCCGATGTCATGACCTCGGCAGAAGTGTCCATGGTCTGCGCCGCGTTGCGAGACTGCGTGAGGAAAGCCGCATGAGCACGTCTCGCCGTCGATGCGCAGGTGAGGGATCGAGGAGCGGGTGGATTATTGGCGCCGGAAATGCCGTTCTTTGTGGTGCTGCGGTCGTCCAGAGCGTTGCGGTTGGCCCGCTAAGCCTAGTGAAGCGGGGTGTCCTGACATTCAGTCGTGACCCGATCGGCCCTCACAATGGTAGTCCGCGAGCGCCGCAGTGACCATCTCGACGCCTGCCCCAAATTCTGTCTTGGCACGATGACGGCGAATGTTGATCTACATGATCTGTATCCCTAAGCAGTGCATCAATGTCAGCCGCTGACCTTGTGATTCCGGCGCCGCAATACGGTATCATCATTACATGCCGGGACCTAGACCGTTTCGAGCACAACTCACTTTTCGCATACGAACTTACGGTAGCAATGCGGCAGCATGGCATTCCAATCCAATCTGTCGATTACCGGCGCCAGCCGGCCGAATTGTTCGCCACGCTACGTGATCCGAACTGCGCTTTCGCCATTTGTTTCAATGGGTTCGGGTCTGATCTTCTGTTTCCTACCGGCGTTTCGTTAAATTCGATGGCGTCGGTATTCACAACGTTCAACAAGCCGCTATTGGATTTTATGCATGATTGTCCAGCCCATGATTCGATGGCGCATCAATTGGAGGCCACGTTTCCGAAACGCATTCTGCTGATGACCGATCACGGTTACGCAAATGTCGCACGGAGCATGGGCTTTCCAAACGTCAACTTCATGCCTTCTATTACATTCCCGGCGACAGTTGGACCTGATGTCAAACCGGTGGGCGATCGCAGCATTCCGATTCTGTTGCCAGCCAGCCTGCCTTCCCCGAATTTGGTCCTCGACCGTTTTGTTAAGAGTGACCAATATAGAAATCGGGTATATGCAACGCTTTTCGACGCAGTTACTGCATCTGCGGTCGCAGACTGGCGTATTGACCCGCTGGCAGAGTTGCTCAAAGCATGTCGTGACTGCAACAGCAGTCTCGATTTCCGGACCGCCGATGCTCAATTCCTCCTCACGGCGGTTGTCGACTACGTGAAATTCACGCGGCGGCGGCGTCTGCTGCGGGCAGTGGCCCACTTGCCAGTCACAGTTATCTCAGACAGAGCGTTAGACGAGAATATATCGGGAAACAATATTCGGGTTGAGCCGTCGCGCTCGGCCACGGGATTGCTGCAGATCATGGGGGATAGCCAGCTTGTGATCTGCCCGACACCGCATATGACGGGCTTTCATGAGCGTGCGCTCGGCGCGTTTACTGCAGGCGCGGTGGTGGTGTCGACACCCAATGAAATTATCGAAACAAACTTTGTGACGGGCGCAGAATTTTTATTCGCTCGCGATGAAACAAATCTTGTCGATACGCTTGAGACTACCCTTCGTGCACCTGAACAAATGCAAGCGATTGCGCGAGCGGGCAGGGAGCGTGCAATGTCGATGTTCCGTCCGGAGCGACTTGCGGCGATCTTTCTGTCTTTGCTAACTACCCGAGGAGCCTTGTGATGCCGCACTCACCAGCCCACTCTGATTTCGCGACGGGGTAGTCATTATGCCTCACGCCGCTCCTCGCGTGTCGGTCATCATGGCTTCGTTCAATCACGCGGACTTCGTAGGGAAAGCTGTAAATAGCGTGTTATCCCAGTCATTCACTGATTTTGAATTTGTGATTACCGATGATGGATCCTCCGATGCGACTGTCGATGTGATAAGAGGTTATTCCGACCCACGTATCCAGCTGGAGGTTTTTTCGCGGAACCGCGGCGCATGCCACGCGATGAATTGCTGCATCAGACGGAGTAAAGGAAAGTATATCTCGGTAATCAACTCCGACGACTGGTTTTTTCCGGGTAAACTGGCAACACAGGTGCAATTCCTCGATCGGAACCGCGATATTGCGGCTGTCTTCGGCAAGCCACTCATGGTGGACGAAGCGGGTAGCCCACTTTCCAAGGAGAACAATCCGTTCCGCGACACCTTTATCGACGATCTGCCGGACCGGTTCGCTTGGCTGCGCTTTTTCTTTTATCATGGCAATGCACTTTGTCATCCAACGGTAATGATCCGCCGGTGTGTCTATGATCAGGTCGGGCTCTATAATCCATCACTGCGTCAGTTGCCCGATTTCGATATGTGGATTCGGGTATGCGCCCGGTATGAGATTCGTGTCATGCCTGAGCAGCTCACAGCATTCCGTATCCTATCTGGGCACCGCAACACCAGCGCGGCAACGCCAGAAAATCTTTGTTACGAGCGCTGTGGGAACAAACGCGGGTGCAACACCGCTTTCTTAACCTAGACACCCGGACGGTTAGTCTGATGTTCCCTAATGAACTGGCGTCCGAGCCAGAGTGGCAGGACCTGCCGATAGCCGTGAAACTCTCTCGGATGGCTGGAGCGAGATCGGATGCCCGATTAGATCTTTTCGCATTGGAGACGATGGAAGCGGCCGTTGCTGAGGGTTTGGACGGTGCGTCGCCGGATCAGCTACACGCGATGACAGGTCGACTTGATCCGTTTCGCAGCAAGAGCTTGGCTGCCTCCGAAGCGAACTTAGCCGTGGCGCGGGCGACTTCGATCGAGCTTGAGCAGGCACGCCAGGAGGCCGTAAGGCGATTTGAATTGGCGGAAGCGAAGTTGAATTTGGCGGAAGAAAAGTTGATTTTGGCGGAGGCGAAGTTGATTGCGGTCGAACAGGCGCGACAGGAGGCCCTCAGGCGATCTGTATTGGCGGAGACGGCCCTCACGGCTGTGCATTCAAGCACATCCTGGCGGATCATGCGCCCTTGTCGCGCTATATCCCGGCTGATTTGGCGATGACCACATCTGGAGAGGAGGCCAGCGTCGATGCACAACCTCCTTCGATCTACCCGCGGAGACGCATTGTTGGGGGAGTGGAGCGCGGGACGTCATGTCGTGAGGCTACGGTGCATTTCGAGTTAGCGCCCAGCACGGCGATCAAGTGAATGCAACGCTATCGGAGGACGAGTGTCCGACGTCGAGATTTGAGACCGACGAGGACGTGACCGCTTCGCCAGGATCATTACTACAGCCACACGCAGCTCGAGATTCACCTCAACGACTTCATCAATGCATACGATTTGGTCGTAGCACGAAGACCCTCAAGGGCCTCTCACCGGGGAGCCCTTAGGCGAGTGATCGATGGCGTTGGCTTCGAAATCCCACAAGGCGCGCTGGCACCCCGACGGCCACCCTGAACGGCGGCACGTCAACCTTCAACAAACTCGCCGCGCCAACGGCCGCACTCTCCCCGACCCGCACGCCTGGAAGAACGATCGTCCCTGTGCCCAGGATGGCGTGCTGGCCAATGTGAACTGGCGCACTCGTCACACCGCGAAGCTCCGCCCTGACGGTCGGATTTGTCATCGTCTCCCCACTGTAGTCATCATTCGAGCTGAAGAGTGAACAGCGAACAGAAATCGTTGCGTAATCACCAATGGAAACCCGCTCGCCACCCAAGATAGACGTGTAGGCGGAGATGTGGACATTACGTCCCACGTGTAGGCCAGGCTGGCCCGCCGAAAGAATGCAGAATGCGTCGATCCGCGTGTTGTCCCCAATGCAAATCCTGTTTGGGGAGAAAAATAGAGCTTGTCGGCTGATGCGTACATCCTTCCCAAGGAACGCAAAACCGATTTGCGCCAGTTCCTCCGGAGCGAGGAAATTTCCGCTCACAGCATACCCGCTGCATGAACATCGCGGAGCAACGCCGTCAGCCCAGCGCAGATCGCAGCATGGCCGGAGCTGAAATCGTGAACCACGGCATTGAGGGCCGGCCCGAGACCGGGCCCTCACCAAGGCTGTCGCCGGCCAGCATCTGCCCTCCCGCGGCTTCAACGTCCCATAGCTTCACACAAAACAAAACAATATCAACCGGCCCGATGGAGGCGACACCGTCCGTTGCCTGGCTGAACGGATTACGGTTTCGCCGCGGCCGCCCTCGACCCGAAGCCCCCTTCTCACGCATCGCCGCCAGATGGGCACCCCGAGCGACGAAGGTTACATCCGCTCCTGTCCTTGCCAAACACCCGCCGACACCGCCGGCCCCGATCACTGCGATTTTCATGTCATCCAGCCTTCAGAAATGGGGCCTGGTCCGCGACGGTTGCTGATCAAGTCACCAAGAATGCAGCGATCTCCGCATGGACGATATCCGCCCGGTCCCGGTGGACGTTATGAGACGCTTTCTCGACCGACAAGCGCGACCTGCTGCGCCTCCGTCGCCGCGCGGCCGACCAGGAATGTCCGCTTCCTCCACTCGCTAGTTCGGGCGCCATGGTGCCAGCGCTTTGGCGGCTCGAAGTCGCGAACGCTTTTCAGGCGGCAATCCGCCGCTAGCGCGTCGACCCAGTCTATCGTGACGCCTCGTTGAGCGAACTGGCCATGCTGCCGATCACCATCGATGCCGACAGCAACAACTGCACCTAGTCGACGACGCTGCGCCTGGCTGAGCGGTTTTCGCTGACGCCCGGCACTGGCGACCCGAGGCGACTCGAACGCCTGACCTTCGCCTTCGGAGGCAAGGGCATGAACTGACACATCCACGAGCGCGACTAGCTTCCTTCGTTCAAATGTTTAGCCCACAGCTCTGCAAGTTCTCGCCGCTGCTCGAGAAAGTCGGTGCGCAGATAGGCTCGCTGAACTTGGTTGCCGATTTGATGGTCCAGCGCCCGCTCAGCCTCAAGGAGACGCTGCGGATGAACCTCCGCCACCCAATCCATAAACGATGATCGGAAACCGTGCACGGTGTATCCCAGGCCCATCTTCTGGCGGAGGAGGTTCTGCATCGTGTCATCTGTCTGGCGACCTGATCCGCCGCGCCGGCGACTGCCGAAAATGAGCGTATCCGGGGCGGTCGGAGTCGGCCTGATGTTATCGAGCAGAGCGATGGCGGCAGCACTCAACGGGATCGTCCGTGCAACGCCCGACTTCTGGTGTGCAGCCGGCACGTTCCAGCGGTCGCCGTCGATCTCGCCCCAGGTCGCTTGGAGGACTTCGCCTGTTCTCGGACAGCACGCGAGCAACAGCAGTTCCAGGGCTCGTGCCGCTGTCTCCTGGCGCTGCCGCAAGTTGGCAAAGAAGCGGGGCAGTTCGCGCCAGGGCATCGCAGGTCGTGGCTTCACTGACACGGAAACCCGAGGCAAGAGCCGCAACACATTGCTGCAGGGGTTGGAGCCGCTGAATCGGGCAGGGTCCACGGCCATCGCGTGCTCGATCGTCTGCTCGATCCGCCCGAGGACCCGTCGTGCGGTCTCGTTGGTGGTTTCCCAGATTGGCTGGATCGCGCTCAGCACGTCGGCCTGCGTCAGGCTGGCCGTGGCTTGGTCCATCAACGGCCCGGCAATCCGTTCCATCGACTGCAGCCACAGTTTTCGGTGCTCGGGCACCCACTGTCCGCACATATGGGCGATGAAGGTCTCCATGTCCTGGCGGAAGGTAACCGCCGTGGGGGCGGTCGTACCAGCCACAGCGGTTCTGGGGTCTAACCCTCGATCCTTGGCTTCTCTCAGTGCCGCCCGCTTGGCCCGCGCATCGGCCAGCGACATTGCAGGATACTTGCCGATGCCTAGCTCACGCTGGCGACCCTCCCACATGTAGCTGAAGGTCCAGCGGCGGCTGCCTCCCTTGACCTCGAACTGCAGCCCCTCGCCATCGCGATGCTTGCCGCTCTTGAGGCTGGCGACGGTTTTCGCGGAGAGCGCGTTCTTGAGCACGAGTCGGGTCCTGTATTGGTTGGCGGACGATAGCTAACGGATCCTGTCGTTACCAGTGATTTTACCCCTGATGGCTGGGGTTACCCTGGAACATGTTGAGACAGCCCCGGATGATCTCACCAGTCGGCCACGAAGACTTTGGCCAAGACTCGTGCGATTACAATCATCTAGATACAACCTGGGATGCCAGGGGACTTTTGCCCCTGTCGGCTTATTCACATGCTGGAAGACCAACCTGCTGGCGCTCAACGCGACCATCGAGGCTGCGCGCGCCGGTGACGCCGGCAAGGGCTTCGCGGTCGTTGCCTCCGAGGTCAAGGGACTGGCGTCACAGACCGCCAAGGCGACGGAAGAGATCGCCAACCAGATCACCCAGATCCAGAGCGCAACCCGAGAGGCGGTGAACGCCATTCAGACGATCGCCAATGCGATCGAAGCGGTGAGCGGCATTTCGACAAGCATTGCCTCGGCGGTCGAGGAACAGGCGGCCGCAACCGCGGAAATCGCCCGCAACGTGCAGCAGACCTCGGCCAGCACACAGCAGGTGACCACGAATATCGCAGGGGTCAGTCAGGCGGCCAGCAGGTACCTGGCGCGGCGGCGGGTCAGGTGCTCGGCGCGGCCCGGGGCCTGTCGCAGCAATCCGAGCAGCTCACCGGCGCGGTGAACAGCTTCGTCAGTGCTGTGCGGGCGGCGTGATCCAGTGCCGGCTTATTGCGAGAGCCGCGGATACGTCGCACGCGGATTGTCGATCATGATCTTGCGCACGAGTTCGCGTGACAGCCCGTCAGGCAGCACCGCGTCGCCATCGAACTGCCAGTGCGGATAGTCGGTCGAGAACAGCAGCATCTCGTCCGAGCCCATATGGTCGAGCAGCTTCTGGAACATCTCGGGTGAGGGTGGCCCATCACACGGCGTAATCGTCAGCCGCACATTCTCGCGCACGATGTCGGTGGGTGCGCGGTCGACCCATGGCACCTCCATGCGCAGCCCGCGCCAGAATTTCGTCAGCCGCCAGAGATGCGCCGGCAGCCAGGTGAAGCCGGATTCCAGCAGCACTACCTTCAATTCGGGGAACTTGGTGAACACGCCTTCGCAGACCAGCGACGACAGGGCGGCCTGGAACGCGGCGGCCTGCGCGGCATAGTCCTCGGTGTAATAGGTGGGCCAGCCCAGCGGTGTGACCGGATGGCGATAGGCGCTGCCGGCGTGGATGCCGACGGGCAGGCCGTGGCGTTCGGCCGCCGCGTATATCGGCCAGTAGTGACGCTTGCCCAATGGATGATCGTGCATCACCAGCAGCAGGATCTGCACGAAGCGCTTGTCCGGCGCAACGCGCTCGATCTCCTCAACGGCAAGTTCAGCGTTCTGCATCGGCACCACGATCGAGGCGCGCAGGCGCGGCTCCTTGTCCAGCCATTCGGCGACGATCCAGTCGTTCACCGCGCGGGCAAACCCGGCGCCCATATCCTCGGAAAACAGCAGCTGCACCCCGTACAGACAGTTGCAGATGGCGATCGAGGTGCCGAACGGCGTGAGCGCGTGGGCACGCAGCGCATCGAGGTCCGAGCCCGGCTTGCCGTTCGGCAAACGCCAATCGGGCCGTGAGGTGAGCGGCGAGTTGGCCGGATAGGCGATCGATTTCGAGCTCGTGCACCCCGCGCTGCACCACTACGTCACGCCAGTGGTCCGACAGGTATGGATGCAGCGACTTGAGGTTGGGGACCGCGGGATGGATGTCGCAGTCGATGCCGCCCGGTTCGAGCAGGGACATAGGGATGTGCCCGATGCAGTTAAGGGCTCACCATACCTGGCTGTCTGGCAGGTTCAACGGCTGCCCGGAGCTCCTGTGTCGTTAAAGTGCTCCGAGCCTGCCAAGGCCTCGATCGAAAGCGGGACTGATATATGAAAACCCTGCCCCTCGTCGCAGCCCCACTCGGTCAGCATCTCATATGCCTCGCGGCTCTCGATGCCTTCCGCCACCACGCGATAGCCCAGATCGTGCGCCATGTGGATCAGTGACTGCACGATGATCCGGTCCCGCCGGCTGCTGCACAGTGGCCGTATGAAACTCTGATCGATCTTTACGGTGGTGGCCGGCGTCTCACGCAGGCAGAACAGGCTGCTATAGCCAGTACCGAAATCATCGATCGCGATGCCGACCCCGAGTTCGGTTAGCTCGCGCACGGTCTTGGTCACCGGTTCGGTGTCGTGCACCATCGCGGTCTCGGTCAGTTCCAGCTCAACGCGTTGCGGCGGCAGCCCGTAGCGATCGAGCGCCGCACCGAGCCGGGCGGCAAAGTTCTCCTCACCGAGATTGAGCGTGGAGACATTGATTGAGACGTCGCGCAACCGTGCCGCTTTCGGCAGTGTCGCCCACTCGGCGAGCGCCCGCTCCATGACCCAGTCGGTGAGGAAGCGGATCATGCCGATCTGTTCGACGAACGGAATAAATTCCGCCGGCAGCACCTCACCCAGTTTAGGGTGCTGCCAGCGGATCAGCGCTTCGGCGCTCACGCAGCGGCCCGTTCGCAGATCGAACTCGGGGCTGGTAAAGCAGCGCAAACTGATCGCGTGCCGCGAGCGCTGGGCGAAGGCCGCGCAACAGCGCAGGTACACGGTTTGGAACGCGCTGGGGACCTGGCTCGATAGCCGGGTCGCGCAGCAACCACGTCTGGTCGGAGTTCCGCGCATCCTGCGCGGCGGCCATTGCGGTCCGCAACAGCTCGCGGCCCTCCGTTTCCCCGGCGCGGAAGCGTATCAGCCCAGCCGATGGGGAAATTTTGCCGGGAATGCCCTCGTGCTCAAGCGGATCCTGGAACCGCTCCAGCAATGGGTGCAGCAACTGTTCAGCGACGTTGCCTGAACCATTCGGCAGGATGCAGGCAAAGCAGTCTGAGCTGACCTGATAGAGCCGGATTCCGCCGCTCAGCCCACGCTCCAGCAGGGCACGAGACGCGTGGACCAGAGCATCGGCGTGGTCCGGACCCAGGACGCGATTGATCCCGCTGGGACGATGCAGTTCGCCCAGGTCGATCGCAGCCATGAGCCGGAAGGTTCCCGGCTGGTGCTGCGCCAAATGGCCCAGCTCCGCTAGCAGGCAGCCCCGCTCCCCAGCGGTTCCGCCGCGTGTCATCGTCATCGTTCTGACCTCGCCCGCGCACCACGGCAGTTTGCGGGCCGACATGTGGATTCTCCGTCTGCCGTCCAAGCTGGCGGAACGAAACTCCCGCGTCAATCAAACATTCAGCGAAGTTATGTTTTTGGGACGCCCGGAGGTGCCGGGTGCATCCGTTTCGCTCCAGCTGACGTATAGGCTAGAGTCGCCAACGAAACGAAACTCCCATGTGCCCGGCCGAAAGCATCCAGCCCGACGACACTTCACCGCTATTGCAGCGCTGCGCCTCCGGCGACCGCGCCGCTTTTCGCCGGCTGTACGACCGTTGGGGCAGCCGGCTCTACGGCATCGCCCTAAGGATCACCCGTCAGCCCGGCATGGCTTCCGACGCCGTGCACGATGCCTTTTTGCAGGTCTGGCAGCAGGCTAGCCGGTTCGATCCGGGCCGTGGCAGCGCGGAGTCATGGCTGATCGGACTGACACGGTATCGCGCCCTCGACATCGTGCGGCGGCAGCGCCGCGAGGTGCTCGGCTATGAAGCCGACGAACGCGAGGACGAGGCTCCGGATGCGCTCGCCCGGCTGGTCAGCACGGCCGAGGGGGCAGCATTGCATCGCTGTCTCAGTGAACTCGAGGAAGATCGGCGTCGGCTTCTGGTCATGGCTTTCGTTGACGGCCTGTCGCACAGCGAACTCGCCACGCGCCGGAGTGTTCCCTTGGGCACCATTAAATCCTGGATCCGGCGCAGCCTGGGCAGTCTGCGGGAGTGTCTGGCGTCATGAGCGACGACACCGGACGCGATCTGCTGGCCGCCGAATACGTGCTCGGTTCGCTCGAAGGCGACGAGCGCGCCGAGGCTGAGCGCCTGCTCGCCGGTGACCCCAGCTTCGCCCGCGCGGTTGCCGAGTGGGAGCAGCGATTGACGCCGCTCACTGCCCACGCAGAGGCTGTGACGCCTCCATCCGACCTCTGGCGACGGATCGAAAGCAGCGTCTCCCCAACGGCGGAAATTCTGCCATTCACCCGGCGCGTGCGATTTTGGCAAGCGACGACAGCGGGAGCCGTGGCCCTCGCCGCCTCGCTCGCGGCGTTCATCATCCTGCATCAGCCGGCGGTGCCGCGCATCGCACTGTTGGCGCCACCCTCCGGCGGCGCGCCGGTGCTGATGGCGACCGCCGATGCCGGTGGCACATTGCTGCTCCGCCCCACCGCTCCGATCACCGTGCCGGGCGACAAGGACCTGGAGTTGTGGTCTCTGGCACAAGGCGAAACACGGCCTCGCTCGCTCGGTGTGCTGCCGCCCACCGGTCGCCAACTGATCGCTCAGCTCGCCCCCAATTCGCAGCTGTTGGTCAGCCTTGAGCCGAAGGGGGGTTCGCCAACGGGACAACCGACCGGTCCGGTCCTGTACGGTGGTTGGCTCGCCACGGCTGAAACGCCGCACGGCTAACCGGCAGTTCTGCTGGCTGGACGCCTGCCGGTCAGGCAAGCAGGATATTTCGCTAATCACTCCAGGGGAAGCGAGCCATGGCCGTCCGTATGGGAATTGCAGGCGTCACCGGACGGATGGGCCAACTGCTGGTCGAGGAGGTACGCGCCGCCGACGCGACACTGACGGGCGGTATCGGCCGGCCAGGCTCTACGAAACCGCCGCCGTCCGACATCAGGCTAATACCTGACATCGCCACCCTTGCCGCAGCCTCGGATGTGGTGATCGATTTCACCAACGCCGCCACAGCAAAATCCCACGCCGCCGCCATCGCCGCGTCGGGCAAGGCGTGGGTACTCGGCACCTCTGGCCTCGCGGACGCCGATGAGGCCGCGGTGGCTGATGCAGCGCGCAGCGCCGCCGTGGTCTATGCGTCCAACTTCTCAGCCGGCGTCAATCTGGTTCTCGCCCTGGCCGAACGCATGGGCGCCGCCCTGCCGGCGGATGCCTACGACGCAGAAATCATGGAAATGCATCATCGCCAGAAGGTCGACGCGCCATCCGGCACTGCGGTCGGGATGGGCCGCGCTGTCGCCAAAGGCCGTGGCGTCGCGCTGTCCGATGTGCTGGAGAGCGGCCGTGACGGCCATACCGGGGCTCGCAAGACAGGCGCTATCGGCTTCGCTGCGCTGCGCGGCGGCCAGGTGGTCGGCGAGCACACGCTGATCTTCGCCTCCGCGACCGAGCACATAGCGCTCTCGCATCGCGCCTTCGACCGCCGCGCCTTCGCGACTGGCGCGGTTCGCGCTGCGGTTTGGGCAGCCGGTCGTAAGCCAGGTCTCTATTCGATGATGGACGTGCTGGGGATGACATGACCGACGGCAACTCTGCTGCGCCTGCCGGCCATCGCATTCTGGGCACGCATCAATTCTGGCTCGACGTTGCGCGGCGGCGGCCCTACCGGTGCAACGACGACACGCGCTGCCCGGTCGCGTCGTACCGTGGCGGTGCTGTCGCCGAATTGGCTGCGTGGGGTCGCGTCAGCGTGGGCAAGCCGTGAGGATACGTCGCCCTTGACCCTCCGGGGCCTTTCCGTCACATCCGCACCCCGATCCTCCCGCGACAAGAGAGAAACCATTCATGCGCGATACGGGCGAGTTCCTGTTCACTTCCGAGTCCGTGTCGGAAGGCCATCCCGATAAGGTTGCCGATCGGCTCAGCGACACAGTGCTGGACGCCTATCTCGCTGCGGACCCTTATTCACGCGTCGCCTGCGAGACTTTGGTCACCACCAACCGCGTGGTACTCGCCGGCGAAACCCGCGGGCCGGAAACCATCACACCGGAATACCTCACGCATCTTGCGCGCATGGCGATCCACGACATCGGTTACGACCAGGAAGGCTTCTCCTGGAAGAACGCCGAGATCAAGGTGCACTTGCATGCGCAGTCGGCCGACATCGCGCAGGGTGTCGATGCCGGCGGCAACAAGGATGAGGGCGCCGGCGACCAGGGTATGATGTTCGGTTACGCCTGTCGCGAAACGCCGGGGCTGATGCCGGCGCCGATATTCTACGCACATGAAATCCTGCGACGGATCCGCGAACTGCGCCACGCCGGCGACAAAGCGGTGGCTGGGTTGCTGCCTGACGCCAAGAGCCAGGTCACCCTGCGCTACATCGACGGCAAACCGGTGGGCGCCACCGCGGTCGTGGTCTCGACCCAGCATGTCGAGGACCTGGAGCAGGCCGAAATCAAGCGCATGCTCTGGCCGATCGTCGAGACCACCTTGCCGGCTGGTTGGATGCCGCCGGAGCGCGAGTTTTACGTCAACCCGACCGGCAAGTTCGTCATCGGCGGCCCGGACGGTGATTGCGGCCTCACCGGACGCAAGATCATCGTCGATACCTACGGCGGCGCCGCACCGCACGGCGGCGGCGCATTCAGCGGCAAAGACCCGACCAAGGTCGATCGCTCCGCGGCATACGCATGTCGATATCTGGCAAAGAACGTCGTCGCCGCCGACCTGGCGGAGCGCTGCACCATTCAGATCGCCTACGCCATCGGCGTGTCGCAGCCGCTGTCGGTGTATGTGGATTTGCAGGGCACCGGCAAGGACGTCGATGAGACCCGGATCGAGAAGGCACTCCGCGACCTGGTGAACCTGTCACCCCGCGGCATTCGCGAGCATCTGCATCTGAACCGGCCGATCTATGTGCCCACCTCGGCATACGGTCATTTTGGCCGCGAGCCTGATCCGGAGAAGGGCACCTTCACGTGGGAGAAGACCAGTCTGGTGCCGGGCCTGAAGGCCGCCCTCGGGCGCTGAAGCCACCGCCCGAACGGCTCTACGGCCGCGCCCGCGGCCACAAGCTGCGTCCCCGCCAGGAACGTCTGCTCGAGATCACGCTGCCGCGGCTGGCGTTTCCCGCCGAGCTGGCGGGCGATCCGCTGGCGGCGTTTGCCCGTCGCCCCCGGCAGCTCTGGCTGGAAGTCGGCTTCGGCAGCGGCGAGCATGCGCTGGCGCAGATCGCTGCCCATCCCGACGCCGGGATGATCGCCTGCGAGGTCTTCGCCAACGGCATCTGTTCGCTGCTGTCGCGCATCGTGCCGGAAGCCGCAGAACGTACCGCACCGCTGCCGGACAATCTGCGGCTTTGGACCGATGATGCCCGCGTGCTGCTGCGGTCGCTGCCCGATCACTGCCTCGACCGGTTTTTCCTGCTGTTCCCCGACCCGTGGCCCAAGGCGCGCCACGCCAAGCGCCGCTTCGTGCATCCCGACATCCTGCCGTTGCTGGCACGCGTGTTGAAACCCGGCGCAGCCTGGCGTGTGGCGACCGATGATCCGACCTATCAGGCCTGGGTGGACGAGGTTATGGGCAGGCAGGCTTTGTTCAGCAGCGCCACGACAGACGTCCGGCCCGCGGACTGGCCGCCAACACGCTACGAGGCAAAGGCGCTGCGCGAGGGACGGACGCCGCGCTATTGGACCTTCACCGCGGCCATCGCCAACCCGCGCCCATAGCGCTGGCCGGGCAATTCGATCCATTCGTGCAGCCACCATGAGGCGAGCAACGGCAGGATCACCGATCCGGGCAGCCATAACGCCGTGAACAGCGCCGCATCGCCGTGCACGGCGATCGCCAGCACGACACCTAGCAGTTTCTGCACGGGTTCATTGATCAGGTAGATGCAGTAGGACACCGCGCCCAGCCACAGCGCTACTGGCGACTGCAGCACCCCTGCCAGCAGCGCGAGCAGCCAACCAACGCTTACCCGCGATATCGGCAAGGCCTGCTGTGCCGGTCTATCGGCGGCGAGCACGTTCATTTGGGTTGCCAGGCACACTGTCCATAGCAAGGGCGCCCCTAGTTTCCCAAAGCCGCCTTGCACCGCGGACAGCGCCAGCACCGCCATGAGCACTGTCAGGTAAGCGGGCAGCGCGCGCCTGCCTTCCTGGATCACGATCGCGCTGAGAATGCCCAACGCGAAGAACTGTGCCTTGTTCGGCAAAAACGCACGGCTGAACTGCCACGCTGTGGGCACTGACATCTGCCAGGCGACCGCGGCCGCCGACATCGCCAGAAACAGCCAGGCCAGCCGCCGCAGCCCCAGCGGTTGCGCAATCAGCATCGCCAGCATGTAGAACTGCCACTCGGTCGAGAGGCTCCACGCCGCACCGAGGAATGCCACCCAGACATCCGGCAGAAGGCCGTTGGGAAACAGCCCGTGGATCAATGCCAAATGGGTGCCGATCGCCATGGCCCAGCCGCTCGGCCAGCCCCCGGACCAAATGGATCGCGCAATGCTGTCCGGCGCTATCCAAGGCATATCAGTGAAGCCAGTCGGCAACGGTTGCACCGCCAGCGCCAGCGGGAAAACCGCCAAAAATATCGGATAGATCCGGGCGACGCGGGCGATCAGAAATGGCCGGCGCCGATACTGGAAGCTGGCCAACGACTGCACGATCACCAAGCCGCTCAGCATGAAGAACATATCGACGGCGGCGCTGCCATGCCGGAACAGCCAGTGCAGCCACCCCGGCAAGTCGGCAAACGGCAGCGTGTGGCTCAGCATGGCGTAGCACGCAAGCAGCCCGCGCAGTCCGTCGAGACACAGCAATCGGCGCATTGCCACGGCAGCATCCGACCAGCGGCTTAAAAAAATCTGACCACGGCTGCATCCAATCAGCCCTCTCGCAACGAATGGGAGATAGCGGTCGCTGATGGCCGCTCCATCGAGCGAGGAGAGACTCATATGAAATGCACCGCACTGTTCGCCGCCGCCCTGCTGGCGTCCGTCCCTGTGCTCGCCGCCACCCCGATGTCCGAAGCCACAGTTCGCGTCGGCGGCCAGGCAATGTTCCCCTCGAAGACCATCGTCGGAAACGCGGTGAACTCCGCCGATCACACCACCCTGGTCGCTGCCGTCAAGGCGGCCGGCCTGGTCGAGACGCTGAACAGTCCCGGCCCATTCACCGTGTTCGCTCCCACCAACGAAGCGTTCGGCATGCTGCCCGCAGGCACCGTCGACAATCTGGTGAAGCCCGAGAACAAGGCCACACTCACCAAGATCCTCACCTACCATGTCGTGGCCGGCAATTACGACACGAACAAACTCCGCTCGATGATCGTCGAGGGCAACGGCACCGCGATGCTGAACACCGTCAGCGGCGGCAAGCTGTGGCTGATGATGAATGGCTCGTCGAACATCACGGTCAAGGACGAGAAGGGTGACCTCGCCGACATCACCATCTCTGACGTCCGCCAATCGAACGGCGTGATCCAGGTCGTCGATCACGTGCTGCTTCCGGGCGCCTGATCGATCCCCTGCAGGCGGCCTTCTCCGAGGCCGCCCGCATCTTCCTATGCGGAGTAATCGCCATGCGCATTCATCCGCTGCCGGTGCGCATCACGCACTGGACCAACGCTGTGGCCATGACGGTGATGATCGCCAGCGGTTGGCAGATCTACAATGCGTCACCGCTGTTTGCCTTCACGTTTCCCGCGTGGCTGACGCTCGGCGGTCACATTGGCCGACGGCTATTCCCTTTGCGGCCGCACGATGTGTGGCGCGATGCCACGCAGGCGCTGCACTTCCGCCTGCCGCACGACAGCACGCACTACAACGCGGTGCAGCGGCTGCTCTATGTGTTGGCGGGTTGCGGCATTGCACTCGCCATCGTGTCGGGCCTCGTCATCTGGAAACCAGTGCAGCTTTATCCACTCACCTTCCTGCTTGGCGGCTACGAGATTGCGCGCCGTATCCACTTCCTCGCCATGTCCGGCATCGTCGCGTTCATTGTGGTGCACCTTGCATTGGTCGCAATCGTGCCATCGATGCTGCGACCAATGGTGACCGGACGCGTCCCATGAACAGCGCTACTCATCGTCGCGGACTCGAACGCGCGTCGCGACGGCTCTTCCTGCGCAGCACCCTGTCAATCGGTGCGCTGTCGCTGCTCACCGGCTGCAACCTGGAAGACGATGACGCGGTGGATCGCGCATTGTTGGCGATGTCGCGCTGGAACGATAAAGTGCAGGCAGCGCTGTTCAGCCGCGCTCGCTTGGCGCCCACTTATACCGAGGCTGACATCACCAATCCGTTTCCGTTCAATGCGTATTATCCGATCGACCAGGTGCGCCAGGTCGATGGTGCTGCCTGGCGCCTGGAGGTATCCGGCTTGGTCAGCGAACGCCGCGGCTGGACGCTCGCAGATCTCACGGCGCTGCCGCAGACAAGCGAGATCACGCGGCACATCTGCATCGAGGGCTGGAGCGCCGTCGGCAAATGGGGCGGCGTGCCGTTCCGAGACTTCCTCGCGCGTATCGGCGCCGACACGCGTGCCCGTTACGTATCGTTCCGCTGCGCTGACGACTATCGCAGCTCGATCGACATGGCGACCGCGTTGCATAAGCAGACATTGCTGGCGCTGACGTTCCGCGACGCACCGTTGCCACGCGAATTCGGCTTCCCGGTGAAACTGCGCGTGCCGACCAAGCTCGGCTTCAAGAACCCCAAGCATATCGTCGCGATCGAAGTGACGAACGTCTATCCGGGCGGCTTCTGGGAGGACTACGGCTACAACTGGTTCAGCGGAATCTGAGGCACGTCAGCCAAGGAACCCGCGTCCTCCGCCGGCAGATATCGCTTGGTTCTTTCCGGATTGAACTCGACCTCCACGCCGGGCCGATGCCATTCCGGCCGATCACCGGAATATCAAAGGTTCACCGATCTGCATCGGACAGTCCCTTTTCCCTGCGGGCGGTTTGGCCTATGGCAAGATCAACGGTAATGCCAGTCGCGTCATTGCGAAGGATGCCGCAACCAAGCAATCTTGGGATGGCTCGCAAAGTCTTCCAACACAGCACAGGAACGACGGAATGCCTGATTGGTCGCACCTCCGCGGCACCGGTAAACTCGACGCCCTGAAGTGGCGCTGCATCGGCCCGCCGCGCGGCGGCAGAGTGGTGGCGGTCGCCGGCGACCCGGTCGATCCGATGGTGTTCTATTTTGGCGCGTGCGCCGGCGGCATCTGGAAGACCATCGACGGCGGCGTCTACTGGCGCTGCGTCTCCGATGGCTTCCTCGCCAGTGCCGCCGTCGGCGCCATATCGGTGTCGCGCTCGGATCGGAACGTCATCTACGCCGGCACCGGCGAGACTGAAATCCGTCTCGATGTTTCGTATGGCGACGGCGTGTACAAATCGACCGACGCCGGCCGCACCTGGGCAAACGTCGGACTGCGCGCGTCGAAACACATCGGCCGCATCTGCATCCATCCCACCAATCCTGATCTGGTCTATGTCGCAGCACTCGGCGATATATTCGGGCCAAACGAGGAACGTGGCGTCTTCCGTTCGCAGGACGGTGGAAAGAGCTGGGAGAAAGTGCTGTACCGCGGTCCTGACGCGGGTGCAGTCGAAATCTCCATGGATCCGAACAACCCGCGTATTCTGTTCGCGGCTTTTTGGCAGACGCGCAGGAATTTCTGGAACATTTCCAGCGGTGGTCCCGGCAGCGGTTTGTTTCGCACGACCGATGGCGGCGATACCTGGAATGAGATAACGCGCGCTCCGGGCCTTCCCGACGGTCGGCTGGGCAAGCTAGGCGTTGCAGTCTCGCCCGCCAAGCCTGGCCGCGTCTGGGCCCTGATCGAAGCAGTCGACGACCAGACCGGCCTGTTCCGCTCCGAAGACTACGGTGCGCGTTGGAGCAAAGTCTCGTCGAACCGCGATCTGATGCACCGTCCGTGGTACTATACACATTTGTTCGCGGATACTTGCGATGCCGAGACCATGTACGTGCTCAATCTGCAAATGTGGAAATCGACCGACGGCGGCAACAGTTTCACCGAGATCATGACGCCGCATGGCGACAACCACGATCTGTGGATCGATCCAGGAAATCCTAACCGCATGGTGCAGGGCAACGATGGGGGCGCCTGCGTATCACTCAATGGCGGCATTACCTGGTCATCGATCTACAATCAGCCGACAGCGCAGTTCTACCGCATCGATACCGACAACCAATACCCGTATCGTGTCTATGCGACGCAGCAGGACAACACCTCGATCTGCGTGCCGAGCGCGACATATTGGGGCGCCATCACGTTGGGCGATTGCAGCTATCCAGGCACCGGCGAGAGTGGCTTCATCGTGGTGCATCCGCAGGACAACAATGTCGTCTATTGTGGTGCCGTCGGCTCCAGTCCCGGCGGCGCTGGCGCGTTACAGCGCTACGATTATCGGACAGCACAGATCCAGCTGGTCAACGTGTGGCCCGAGGAAAATACCGGCATCGCGCCGCGCGACATGAAGTATCGCTTTGCCTGGACCTTTCCGCTCGCCTTCTCGCCGCATGACAGCAAGGTGCTGTACGCCGGCGGCAATCACGTCTTTCGCACCAGGGACGAAGGCAACAACTGGGAGGAGATTTCTCCAGACCTCAGCCTCAACGACACGTCGCGGCAGGGTCATTCTGGCGGCGATGTCACGCGGGAAAGCGCCGGTGCGGAGACGCATGCCACCTGCGCCTGCCTCGTGGAATCACCGCACCGCAAGGGCGAGATCTGGGCCTCCACGGATGACGGCCTCGTGCACGTCACGCGTGACAATGGCGCGTCCTGGCAGAACGTGACGCCGCGTGCGCTGCCTGAATTGGCCTATATCGGATGCGTCGAGGTTTCCGTGCATGATGCCGATACCGTTTATCTCGCCGCGACGCGCTACAAGTTGTCAGACTATCGACCGTATCTGTTCCGCACTACCGATGGCGGCCTGACCTGGCAATCGATCAACGGCGATTTGCCGATCGGCGAAATCACCCGCGTCATCCGGGCCGATCACGTGCGACAAGGTCTGCTCTTCGCCGGAACCGAGACCGGCATCTTCATGTCGCTGGATGACGGAATAAGCTGGACGCGCATGGCCGGTGGACTGCCAGTGGTGCCGGTGTACGACTTGAAGATCAAGAACGGTGACCTGATCGCCGGGACACACGGACGATCGTTCTGGATTCTCGATGACATCGCTCCGTTGGGCGCATTGTGCGACGGCGAGAGCAAGACCCGCCTGATGGCTCCACGCACCACCATTCGCAGCAAGCTGCATTTCGGCAGCCTGGCCGGCATTCGCGGACCGTATTCGTTCGCAGTCACCTTCGGCCTTGGCGGCGGCATCGCGACGTTTGAACGTCCTGATGGCACGCGGGTGCGGGAACATCTCGACGTTGGCGAAAACCCGCCGAACGGCGCCATGATTTACTACTGGCTCGCTGAGAATGTGCCAGCCGCTGTCACGCTGACAATCTCAGAAGCAGCTGGCGCCACTGTCACCACTCTGCGCAGTGATGACGACAAACTACCTGTGGCCCGTCGTCCCAGTGCACGAGCTGGCCTCAATCGCTACGTGTGGGACATGAAGTATCCGGGCCCTGAGCGCGTCGATCCGCCATGGGCGTCGCGCGCAAACAAGCCGCTGGCAAGCGAACCGGATGCTCAACCAGGCCCGACCGTGGTGCCCGGCGACTATCGCGTCACGCTGACGGCCGGAAGCGGAACGCACTCCGTGGACCTGACGATTGTCAAGGATCCCAGGCTCGCGACAACACAGGAAGGCTACGCTAAGCAATTCGCCTTGCTGAAATCCCTGTGCGACAAGCTTTCCGAGCTGAATGGCGCGGTCAATCGCATACGCCGTATCAGTCGCCAGTTGCGCGCACTGGTGGAACAGGTTGGCGATACTCACGCCGACATCGCCGAAAAATCGAAATCCACCATCGAGTTGCTGTCCGCTATCGAACGCACCCTGGTCGATGTCGATCGCGAATCGCCGCGCGACACATTGCGCCACCCCGCCGGACTGAATGACACGTTGGTCGATCTGATCAACACCGCCGGCATCGCTGATATGGCACCCACCGCGTCCGCCGAGGCCGTATCACGTGAGATCATGGCATCTGTCGACGCCCAGCTCGCCAGGTTGAATGCGCTGTTGACCAGCGATATTCCTGACATCAACAAGATGGCGAAAGACCGATCGATCGCTCATGTCGCCCTTTGATCGATATAGAACTGCTGGACAGGAGAGACGGGAATGGACTTCTTCGAAAGATGGTTTGGCGTCTCACCCGATGGTGGCGACGGCTCGCTGGAATTGCTTTGGATCGCAGTCCTGGTGATCGCAGTCGCGGCATTCTTCTTCCGCCGGCCGATCACTGCGTGGCTATCGGCACGCCGATCGAAGCAGCGCTGAGCGGCTAGCTCCGACCGCCCTCGAAGAACTCCTTCACCTTGGAGAAGAAGCCTTCGCTCTCCGGGCTGCCCTTGCCGTGGCCCTGCGCCTCAGCTTCGAACTCTTCCAGCAGCTCGCGCTGACGGCGCGACAGGTTCTGCGGCGTCTCCACCGCGACCTGGATGTACATGTCGCCGCGCCCGCTGCTTTGCAGCACCGAGAAGCCCTTGCCGCGCAGCCGGAACTGATCGCCGGTCTGCGTGCCCGGTGGGATCTTCACCTTGGCCTTGGTCCCATCGATCACCGGCACCTCGACGTCGCCGCCAAGCGCTGCCTGCGTCATGCGCAATGGCACGCGCATCAGGATATTGGCGCTGTCGCGCTGGAAGATCGGATGCGGCCGGATCGCCACGTGCACGAACAGGTCGCCGGGCGGCGCGCCGTGCCCGCCGGCCTCGCCCTCGCCGGCAAGACGGATGCGTGTGCCGTCCTCGACACCGGCTGGTACCGCCACCTGCAACGTGCGCTCGCGCTGCACCGTGCCGGCGCCATGGCAAACCTTGCACGGATTGCGAATGACGCGACCCTGACCGCCGCACGTCGGGCAGGTGCGCTCAACCAGGAAAAAGCCCTGCTGGCTGCGCACCTTCCCCGCGCCACGACAGGTCGCGCAGGTGTCCGCGGTGCGGTTCTTGTCCTCGGAACCGGCTCCGCCGCAGGCATCGCAACTCACGCGCGTCGGCACACGCAGGTTGGTCTTGGTGCCAGCGAACGCTTCGGTCAGCTCAATTTCGACCGCCTGGCGTATGTCATTGCCGGCACGAGTGCGGCCTGAACCACCGCCGCGCCGGCCGCCCATGAACTCGCCGAACATCTGGTCGAAGATGTCGCCAAGCCCGCCGCCGGCAGAGAAATCAAAACCGGCGTTGAATCCGCCACCACCCTGTTCGAACGCGGCGTGTCCATAGCGATCGTAGGCCGCGCGCCTCTGCTCATCCTTCAGGATGTCATAGGCCTCGTTGATTTCCTTGAACTTCAACTCGGCCTGCTTGTCCCCTGGATTGCGGTCGGGGTGATACTGCATGGCGAGCTTGCGATAGGCCTTTTTCAGGTCCTCGGTGCCCGCCTCCCGCGCCACACCCAAGGTGGCGTAGTAATCCTGCTTCGCCATCTCAGCCCTTTTCGTTGGCGCTGAACGAGGTCGCGCCCGCCTTCGACGAAGCGCGGGCGCGACTCCTCATGCCTATCGGCCCGATCCGATCAGGCCGACTTCTTCTTTTTCTCGTCGACTTCCTCAAACTCGGCGTCGACCACTTTCTCGTCCGGCTTAGCGCCCTGAGCACCGGCGGCACCGGCCTGAGCCGTCGCCTCCGCCGCCTGATCGGCCTGCTGCGACTTGTACATCGCCTCACCAAGCTTCATCGCCGACTGGCTCAGACGCTCAGTGGCGTGCTTCAAGGCGGCCGGATCGTTGCCCTCCATGGCCGAGCGCGCCGCGGCGATTGCCGCCTCGGCCTCGCCCTTCTCCTGCGCCGGAAGCTTGTCGCCATGATCCTTCAGGTTCTTCTCCACCTGATGGATCAGGCCTTCGGCGTGATTGCGCGTCTCAACCTGCTCACGGCGCTGCTTGTCGGCTTCGGCGTTCGCCTCCGCCTCCTTGACCATGCGCTGGATGTCGGTCTCCGACAGGCCGCCGCTGGCCTGGATGCGGATCTGTTGCTCCTTGCCGGTTGCCTTGTCACGCGCCTGCACCGAGACGATGCCGTTGGCGTCGATGTCGAACGTCACCTCGATCTGCGGTACGCCGCGCGGTGCGGGCGGAATACCGGTCAGATCGAAGTTGCCCAACAGCTTGTTGTCGGCAGCCATCTCACGTTCGCCTTGGTAGACCTTGATGGTTACCGCGCCCTGGTTGTCGTCCGCCGTCGAAAACACCTGGCTCTTCTTTGTCGGGATCGTGGTGTTGCGTTCGATCAGCCGGGTGAACACACCGCCCAGAGTCTCGATGCCAAGCGACAGCGGCGTCACGTCGAGTAGCAGGACGTCCTTCACATCGCCGGCCAACACCGCGCCCTGCACAGCCGCGCCAATCGCCACGACTTCGTCGGGGTTGACGTTGCGAGCCGGTTCCTTGCCGAAGAAGCTTTTGACGGTGTCGATCACCTTCGGCATGCGGGTCATGCCGCCTACCAGGATAACCTCGGAGATCTCGCCAGCGGTCACGCCGGCATCCTTCAGCGCGGCACGGCACGGATCGAGCGTCTTGCTGATCAGGTCATCGACCAGCGATTCCAATTTCGCCCGCGTCAGCTTCATCACCAAATGCTTCGGACCGGACTGGTCCGCGGTGATGAACGGCAGGTTGATCTCGGTCTCCTTCGAAGATGACAGCTCGATCTTCGCCTTCTCGGCAGCTTCCTTCAGCCGCTGCAGCGCGAGCTTGTCCTTGCGAAGGTCGATGCCCTGCTCCTTGCGGAATTCATCCGCCAGGTAGTCGATGACGCGGGCGTCAAAATCCTCGCCGCCGAGGAAGGTATCGCCGTTGGTGGACTTCACCTCGAACACGCCGTCGCCAATCTCCAGCACGGAGATGTCGAACGTGCCGCCACCAAGGTCGTACACCGCGATCGTGCCGGTGTGCTTCTTGTCCATGCCGTATGCGAGTGCCGCGGCCGTCGGCTCGTTGATGATGCGCAGCACCTCGAGCCCCGCGATGCGGCCGGCATCCTTGGTGGCCTGGCGCTGACTGTCATTGAAGTAGGCAGGGACGGTGATCACCGCCTGGCTGACCGGCTCGCCAAGATACGCCTCGGCGGTCTCCTTCATCTTGCCCAGGATGAAAGCGCTGATCTGACTCGGGCTGTATTTCTCACCCTTCGCCGCCACCCAGGCGTCGCCGTTGTCGCCACGCTCGATCGCATAGGGGACCAGCCCCTTGTCCTTGGCGACCATCGGATCGTCGTAGCGCCGGCCGATCAGGCGCTTGATGGCGTATAGGGTGTTGGATGGATTGGTAACCGCCTGACGTTTGGCGGACTGGCCCACAAGACGCTCGCCGCTGTCGGTAAAGGCCACCATTGAAGGTGTGGTTCGCGCGCCCTCGCTGTTCTCGATAACGCGGACGTCCTTGCCTTCCATGATGGCGACGCAGGAATTCGTGGTACCAAGATCGATACCGATGACTTTACTCATTATTTCGCTCCTTTCAGCGGACGCACGCGGCCCGAAGCACCGCGGATGTCCCTACGCGGGAAGTGTGACATTGATGTATGAGGGGGTGGCCAGCCGGGCAAGGGGCGGCCGCCAGGAATCTCATTCGCCGCCGACACGACCGCATCAGGCCGTGGTGTCCAGCGTGGCTGCGTTGGAGATCTCGCCCGGCGGGGCCTTGGCGACCACCACCATGGCAGGGCGAAGCAGGCGCCCGTTCAGCGTCCATGCCGGCGTCCAGGCATGCATCACGCTGCCGGCCGGATGCGCCGAACTCTCCTGTTCGGCCATCGCCTGGTGCAGATTCGGATCGAATTGGCTGCCCGTCGGATCTTCACGCTGGATGCCGTTCCGCTCAAGGATGGCCAGGAAATTGCGCTCGACACTCTCCAGCCCCTCGCGAAGCTTGGCGACGATGTCCGGCTCGCCAGGCGCTTCGGCCGGCAACGCCGCAAATCCCCGGTGCAGGTTGTCGGCCGCCTCCACCACGTCCTGCGCGAATTTCTGCACCGCATATTGGCGCGTCTCGTTAACCTCGCGATTCGATCGGGCGCGGACATTGGCCGTTTCGGCCTCGGCCCGCATCCAGCGGTCCTTCATTTCCTGCAGCTCGGCTTCCAGCTCCGCGATGCGGGCGGCGGCGGCCTGCATGATCTGTTCGGACGTTTGGGGATCTTCGGGGGTGCCGGTTTCCATGGTTTCGTCGTTGGCTGGCTGGTCGGACTTCATGCGGGTGTGTTCGTTGCTCATGGCGCGTTCAGTTAGGATGGCGGAGCGCCGCGGACAAGCAGAATAGGCGTCGCCATCGCCGAGTATACCGGCAAACCGTGTCAGGTTTCTTATCGTCTCGTCGCGATTAGCCCAACAGCCTGCCGATAACCCGCGCGGTATAGTCGACAACCGGGATGATGCGGCCGTAATTGATCCGGGTCGGACCGATAACGCCGATCGCGCCAACGATGCGGCCGCCGTCGTTGCGGGCCGGAGCGACGACCATGGAGACGCCCGAGGTGGCGAATAGTCCGCTCTCGGCACCGATGAAAATGCGAACCCCATCGGACTTTTCAGCCAGTTCCAGCAGGCGGAGCATGGTCTCCTGAGCTTCCAGCCGCTCGAACAGCGTCTGAATCGCCGCAAGGCGCTCGATCTGCGTCACCTCGGTCAGCAGCCGCGCCTGCCCGCGCACGATCAGGCTGCCGGCGCGGCCCTCGCCGGTCCAGGTCGCCAGCCCAGCCTCCACCACCTGAGCCGATAGCGCGTCCAGCTCTGAGCGATTGGCCGTCATCTCCTCGGTGACAATACGACGAAGCTCGGGCAGCGAACGGCCTGACAGACGCGCATTCAGGTAGTTGCTGGCCTGCTGCAGCGCCGAGGGCGGCAGCCCCGCCGGCGTGTCCATGATCCGGTTCTCGACCTGCCCATCGGCATTCACCAGGATGACCAGGGCGCGGCCGGGACCCAGCGGGACGAATTCGATATGCCGGATGGTGCCCTCGTATTTTGGTGCCAGCACCATGCCGGCCGCCTGCGACAGCCCGGAGAGCATCGAACTGGCTTCCGCCAGTGTGTCCTCCAGACTGCGCCCCGAGGCCGCCAACGCAGCGGTGATCGCCTCGCGTTCGTCCTCCGCCAGCTCACCAAAATGCAGCAACCCGTCGACGAACAGCCGAAGTCCCTGCTCGGTGGGCAGCCGCCCGGCAGAAGTGTGCGGCGCGAACAACAGTCCGGCCTCGGTCAGGTCGGCCATCACATTGCGTATCGTCGCCGGTGACAGATTCATCGGCAGCCGGCGAGACAAAGTCCGGCTGCCCACCGGATCGCCGGTCTCCACATACTGTTCAACGATTTCGCGCAACACCGCGGCCGAACGCACATCGAGTCCCGGCGGCAGCGCAGTGCGCGATGGGATGCCCGGTCTATCCACGACGAGCGCGGCCGGTCAGCGGATCAGTCCGGTCAACGGACTGGATGGATCGGCACCCAACCGGCGCGGCATGCGGCCCGCCAAATAGGCCTGCCGGCCAGCCTCGATCGCCAGCTTCATCGCCTTCGCCATGCGGATCGGATCCTTGGCGTGCGCGATGGCGGAGTTCAGCAACACGGCGTCGCAGCCAAGTTCCATGGCGATCGCGGCATCGGATGCCGTGCCCACCCCGGCATCCACCAGGAACGGCACCTTGGTCTGCTCGCGGATCATCCAGATCATCGCGGCATTCTGGATGCCGAGACCCGAACCAATCGGCGCGCCCAGCGGCATGATGGCGACGCAGCCCATATCCTCGAGCCGCTTACACGCGACCGGGTCATCGGCCGTGTACACCATGACCTCGAAGCCATCCTTGATCAGCGCTTCGGCTGCCTCAAACGTGCCTGGCATATCCGGATACAACGTCGGTGGCGGGCCGAGCACTTCCAATTTCACAAGGTTCCAGCCACCAGCCTCGCGCGCCAGGCGCAGCGTGCGTACTGCTTCGTTGGCGGTGTGGCAGCCGGCGGTATTCGGCAGGTAGGTATATTTCTTCGGATCGACGTAATCCTGCAGCATCGGCGCCTTGCTGTCCGACAGGTTCACTCGGCGCACAGCAACCGTTACAATCTCCGCACCGGAGGCTTCGATGGCGGCGCCGGTCTCCTCCAGATCCTTGTAGCGGCCGGTTCCCACAACCAGACGCGAGTGGAAGCGGCGGCCGGCCACCGTCCAGCTGTCGTCTTGCGGCAGCGATCCATCCATCATCTCAGCCTCCACCGATGAAATGCACGATCTCCAGTGCGTCGCCGCTCTGGAGCCAGATTTCGGCATAGCTGGAACGCGGCACGATCTCCTCGTTGCGCTCGACCGCCACCTTGCGTGCTTCCAGCCCCAGCGCGGCGAGCAGGCTTGCAACGGTCATCGGTCCGTCGAAGGCACGGCTCTCGCCATTGAGTGTCAACGTCACGGCGGTCTGCATGCCGGGAGTATGGGGATCGCTTGGCTGAGCGGCAAGGAACACGGTCGGTGTCCGCGAGGCTGGACACGCTCTGGACGCGGGTGTGAACTCGCTACACTGAACTAAAGGGAGACATCACATGAAGTCGGGCACGATCGGCCGACGAGAGGCGCTTGCTCTGGCTGGCGCTGCCGCATTCGCTGGGTCACGGCCAGCTCGGGCCGATACAAAGCTCACCATCTGGACCGGCTATCCGGAAATCCAGCCGGTCTATCAGGCGGTGGCAGCGGAATATGCCAAGTCGCATCCCGGCGTGACGTTCGACTTCTTCAGCACTTCGCTTCGCGAGGCAGAGCAGAAGCTCACCGCCGCAGTCCCCACCGGCACCGGCCCCGACATCTTCGACATCGGCACCAACATCAGCGTTAATTTCATCGACAACAACCTGATCGAACCAAACCCAGCCGACATCGATGCGCACCTGAAATCAGGCAAATGGGATAAGTTCACGGTCGATTTCTTCACCATCGGCGGCAAGACCTATGGCCTGCCCTTCCTCGAGGGCAGCCGCGCCTGCATGTATTGGAACAAGGCGTTCTTCCAGGAAGCCGGTTTGAAGGGGCCGCCGCAGACCTTCCCCGAGCTGATCGACGCGGCAAAAAAGCTGGTGAAAATCGACAGCCAGGGCCGCATGACCCGCAGCGGCATCAGCCTGCGTTTGTCCGGCCAGGGCAGCGGTATCGGCGAGAAATTCCGCTATGTGCTCGAAGCCGCCGGCGGTTCGCTGATCGACAAGACCGCGGACAACAAGTGGCACAACGGGTACGACAATCAGGCGGGCCGCGACGCGCTGACCTTCTATGTCGATGCCGTGCAGGACTGGAAGATCGACGACCCGAAGGTGCCGCATGACGCAGACGCATTTGCGTCCGGCGCGACCGCGATGCTGTTCCGCGAATCCTGGGTGATCGGCGAAATCCAGTCGAAGAATCCGAAGCTCGACTATGGCGTCGCGCCGATACCGGCATGGAAGCAAGGCATGCCGCACATGATGCTGCTGCAGCCCGAGGGCGTTTACGTCAACGGCCAGAGCCAGAACAAGACGGCGGCTTGGGACTTCGTGAAGTTCCTCACCGACGCGCAGAACGGACTGAAGCTGACCGAGATGACCGGCTGGCTTTCGCCGCGCACCGACATCGATTGGAAGCCGCTGCTGGCGAAGATACCGCAGTTCGAGGCATTCGTCTCGCCGCCGCCCGACATCAAGTACTACGTCGAGCCGGTGCTGACGGCGTTCGACGAAGTGGAAAGCCGCCTCGCCGATCGGCTGACCGCGTCCTATGTCGATCCATCTCTGAAGGGCAATCCGCAGGCGATCGCCACGCGCATCCACGACATGGCGCAGCAGACCGACAAGATCCTGAAGGACGCCAACCTGTACGGCTGATGCTCCTATCTCACCCTGGCCCTCTTCGCCCCCAGCGGCGGAGAGGGGAAGGCGCCCAATGAAACACCTGAGACGAAACGCCGGCCTTTGGCTCTGGTGCTATGCGATGCTGCTGCCGGTGCTGGCGATCTACGCCTACGTGCGGATCTTTCCGATCGGACGCAGCGTTTATCTCAGCTTCTTCGACTGGAAGCTGATCGCGCGTGTCCGTCCCTATATCGGCTTCGACAACTACACGCGCATGTTGGGAGACGAGAATTTCCACATCGCGATCTGGAACACGACGGTCTATTCGCTGGCGACGGTGCTGCTGAGCACCGTCATCGCCTTGCCGCTCGCGGTACTGCTGGCGCGCAGGGGACGTGCCTCCGCTATATATCAGACAATATACTTCCTGCCGGTGATAACGCCTCTGGTGCCAATGTCGATCGCCTGGAAATGGATATACGATTATAACTACGGCATCCTGAATTATGCCCTGTCGCTGGTCGGCATTCCGCCAATTGCCTGGCTGACCGACGCGCATATCGCGCTATGGGCTCTGGTCATCATGGGTGTCTGGAAGGTGCTGGGCTACAACCTGGTCATCTTCCTGGTCGGCATCCGCAACATCCCGGCATCCTATCTGGAAGCCGCCAGCCTCGATGGCGCATCCGAGATGCAGAAATTCTGGCGTATCACGCTGCCATTGCTGCGGCCGATCGTCCTGTACGTGCTGGTCACGTCGACCATCAACGCATTCAACGTGTTCACCCAGGTCTATGTCATGACACTCGGCTCTCAGGCTGCGCCGGGCCAGGCTGTGCGGGTGCTGGTCTATGACATCTATCAGAACGCCTTCCAGTATTTCCGCATGGGCTACGCTTCAGCCGAAGCCGTGACACTCACGCTCATCGTCCTGGGCTTCACGCTGATCCAGTTCCGCGCGTTCCGCAATCAGGAGACCGCATGACCCGCGCGCAACGCCGGCTGCGTTCCCGCATTAGCGCGATACTGACCCACGGCATACTCAGTCTTGGCGCGATATTCATGCTGCTGCCGATGATCTGGATGCTGGCAACATCGTTCAAGCTGCCAGGCGAGATCGCGGTCTGGCCGCCGCATCTGTTCCCCCAGGAGCCAACGTTTTCCAATTACAGCGGCCTGTTTCAGGCAGCACCGTTCCTGCAGTTCTTCGGCAACAGTGCGTTCATCTCGATCGCCTCTACGATAAGCTGCGTCATCACCTCGATGATCGCCGGTGCGGTGTTCGCCAGGTACCGCTTCCCAGGGCGTGCAGTGCTGTTCATGCTGGTGCTGGCCACCGCGATCGTGCCGTTCGAGGCCTATATGATCCCGCTCTATATCGAACTGGTGCGCATCCACTGGATCAACACGTATCAGGCTATCATCCTGCCGACCTTGGTGATGAGCTTCGGTATCTTCCTGGTGCGCCAGCACGTTGCATCGGCCGTGCCCGATGAACTGATGGAGGCAGCGCGGGTCGATGGCGCGTCGGAGTGGTGGACCTTCCGCCGCGTGCTGGTGCCGTTATCCGGCAACGCAATCAGCGCCGTCGGCATCTTCGCTTTCATCCAGGCTTGGGCAGCATTCATCTGGCCGCTGCTGGTCGCCAACAACCAGTTGCTGTTCAATATGGAGGTCGGGCTCACCGCCTTCCAGTTCCGCTTCAGCGCCGACTACGGCAAGCTGATGGCCGGATCGACCTTAAGCACCATCCCGATGCTGATCGTGTTCCTGCTGCTGCGCCGGCGCATCATCGAAAACATGGCGCTCACCGGCATCAAGGGGTAGTCCGCACCAAGTCATTGCGAGGAGCGCAGCGACGAAGCAATCCAGGCCGGAGTCGCGGCACACCTGCCTCATGACCTACGCGAAGATCTCCCCAAGCCGCCGGATCGAATTCAGCACCTTCTCCTGCTCCAGGCCCGGCCACTGCACGCGCATGATGAAGTGGTTGACGCCGAGGCGCTCCTTCCAGCGCGCGATCTCTTCCTTCACCGACACCTTGTCGCCGATGATGAAGCGGTCGTGCGCCATCTGCTCGAATGTCATCGACGCAGTCGGGCTCTCCATCCCCCACGCCGCATAGGAGTTATATTTGTATTCCAGTGCCGCACGGCATTCATCCATCGCGGTGGCGTGGCTGGCGCCGACATAGCATTCGCGCGCGATCGGGAAGTCCTCGACGAAGCGCCCGGACTCCTTCAATGCCGCGCGATACACCTGCATCAACGGCTCGGTGGCGCCGAGTGTCGTGGCGTTGGCAATCAGCCAGGCATCGCCGATCTGCGCCGCCCTTTGCACCGCGGCCTCCACCAGACCGGCGACCCACACCGGTGGACCGCCCTGCCGCAACGGCTTCAAGCTGATACCGTGGTCCTTCACCTGATAAAAGCGGCCCTGGAAGGACACGCGCTCTTCCGACCACAGGCGTCGCATCAGCGCGATGCTTTCCGTGAACCGTGATGCGCGATGGCGCAGTGAGATGCCGAACGCGTCGAATTCGCCCTCGCGATAACCCAGGCCGACCCCGAGGATGTATTTGCCGCCCGACAATACATCGAGCGTCGCCGACTCTTCCGCGACATGCACCGGATTGAGCAGCGGCAGCAGCAGGATGTTGCCACCGATGATCATCCCCTGCGCCTCGCGCATCAGGTAAGCCATCATCGGCGCGATCTGCAGCATCTGCAGCGGTGCGGTAAGGTAGTGGTGCGGAAACAGCAGCGACGAGAAGCCGCTGTCGCGCGCCAGCCTGACCTGCTCGACCAGTTCCGGAATGCGCGCGGCGACGTGGTCGCCTTCCGGGAACTGCGTGTTGATGAACATGCCGACTTTCATGCGCGGCTCCGTTTTCCGATCAGGCTTAGCTACCCTCGCGACGCCACGCCGTCACCAGCAAGCCAAGCATCAGCGGCAACGCGATCCAGGCAGGCAGCAAGGTTAACGAAGCGATCCCGGTGACCACGTGGTCGTGCCGCCGCTCCAGTCCTATCCAGGAGCCGCCGGACGCCGAGCGGTCCGGCTCGGTGCGCTGCAGGTCGGGCACATCCGGCGGTGCACCCGGCTTGCCCGTGCCCAGAAAGTGCACGCCACCGCCTGAACTCGCGGGCCACTTTGCGCAGCAACGTCGCGGTCGCCCGCAAGTCTGCGAACTCAAGTGGATTGGCCGCGCCGGCCGCTGCGTAGGCAGTTCGCGTCCCGTCGCTGGCCTGCCACACACCGGGTGTCGTCGCCGGCAGCGTCACCCTCGCAGTGCCGGGATTGACCACTGTGAGGCTCATGCTCTGCGCCTTGCCGTCCGGTCCGGTCACAGTGACCTGACCGGGCGGCGCCGGATCGATCGAACGCCGCTCTACCGTCAACCGGCCATCCGTGACCGTTGCAGTCAGCGCATTCTCCTCCAGTTCCGGTTCCTGCATCAGCCAGTGCGCCAGCCGTCGCAGCAATTCAGCCTGCGGACCGCCGCCTTCGTGGCCGCGCGACCAAAGCCAGATCTGATCCGACAGCAGCAAGGCGACGCGGCCCTTGCCGACCCGGTTCAGCAGCAACAACGGCTCGCCGTCCGGCGTATCCATCAGGTCCTCGCCGTGCACCGCCGACGGATCGATATGGCGATACCATGATCCCCAATTTGGCGTGGCATCGGGTTGACCCGGCGAATTGGCGCCAGCCAAACCCTCGGTAACCGGATGGCGCTGGCCCATATCGGTGACCCGTGGCCGGAACCGGCCATCAACCACCGCGTCCACCGATGCCGGAATGCCGGGCAGGATCGTGCCCAGCGGTGTCGCCGCAAAACTTGCCGGACCGGAGTATTCCGGGCCAACGCTGAGCAGCAACGCACCTCCGTCCCTAACCCTGTCAGCGATGTTGGCGATGTACGGCAGCGGCAGCAGACCGCGATTTTGAAACCGGTCCAGGATGATCAGATCGAACTCATTGATCTTATCGAGGAACAGTTCGCGCACTGGAAAGGCAATCAGCGCCAGTTCGTTCAGCGGGGTCAGATCATCTTTTTCCGGCGGCCGCAGAATGGTAAAGTGCACCAGATCGACTGACGGATCAGCTTTCAAAAGACGCCGCCAGGTGCGCTCACCGGGATGCGGCTCGCCGGAAATCAGCAGCACACGCAGCCGGTCACGCACGCCGTTGATCCCGATCACCGCGCGGTTGTTCATCGTGGAGACTTCGCCGGGCAGCGGATTGGCCGACAGTTCGACTACCGTCGGTCCAGCCCGGGTGACCGGCAGATCTATCGTCTGCTCCGCGCCGATGGGCACGTTCTCCACTCGTGGTGGCTCGCCATCGCGCCGGATTGTCAGATTGGCGGAACCGGCGGGGTGCTCAACACCGAGATCCTCGATGGCGACACGTATCGTCGCGGTCTTGCCGACGATGGCGTAGCTCGGCGCTTCGATGACGCGAAGCCGGCGATCTGTTTCCTCACCTTTCGCTGGGATCAGCACATTGAGCGGTGCGCCACCAGGAGCCGTCTTCGGGATGTCGTGCACCTCGCCATCGGTGATGGCGATAGTGCCGGCCAGCCGCGACCGCGGAATATCGGCAAGCGCACGCTCGATCCCGCCGAACAAACGGGTTCCCGCATCACCGCCTTCCGGCACCGTGACGGTCCGTAGTTCCAGGCCAGCCAGCTTCGCCGCCTGTTGGGTGATTGCAGCACGTGCTTCCTCGGCCAATCGCGCGCGATCGCCGATCTGCATCGAGGCGGACTGATCCACCACCAGCAGGCCGATATCCGGCAGATTGTCACGGCTCTCCTGCACCAGCCGTGGGCCGGCGAGCCACAGCAGCAAAATCGCGAAACCAGCAAGGCGCCAGATCGTGCCGCGGGCACGGCGGAATGCCGCAAGCGCGACCACCAACAAGGCAACCACACCAAGCGCGGCGATCAGCCAGATCGGCAGCAGCGGCTCGAAACGCAGCGCGGCAATGACCTCTTCGGGGCGCATCTATTGGCCGAGCCGCTGCAGGATCGCTGGCACGTGCACCTGATCGCCTTTGTAATTACCGGTGAGCGCATACATCACGAGGTTCACGCCAAACCGATAGGCCAGGGTGCGCTGGCGTTCCCCTCCGGGGATCACCGCATATGGATTGCGTCCGGCATCATCGACCGCCCAGGCAGACGCCCAATCGTTGCCGCCGATGATCACAGGACTGACGCTGTCGTTCGTGCGGTCCTGATCGCGTTGCACCCATGCTTCGGCACCGGTGTAGCGGCCGGGGAAGTCGTGCAGCAGATAAAATGCGCGCGACAGAACGTGTTCCGTCGTCAAAGGCGCCAGTGGCGGCACAACCAGGCCATGTGCAATGCGCTGCAGCGCGGTCTCCGTCCCCGGTGCAAAACCAGCACCAGATCCTGAAATCGCGCGTGTCTATCAAAACGATGCCGCCCCGGCTCATGTAGTCGTTCAGCGCTGCGGCCTGCTGCGCCGTCAGCGCTTCGGCATCCGCGCTGATCGGCCAATACAACAGCGGATAGAAACTAAGATCGGTCTTTCCTGGCTCCACCGCATCTGGCTCAACCAGCACAGCGGCGGTACGGCGGTTGACGTAGTCGGACAAGCCCTCGAGACCCTGGCGCGAAATCGCATCGAGTTGCGGATCGCCGGTGACGATATAGCCAAGACGCGTAGCCAATGCCGGATTGACATTGGCGTCGAGCGCATGGGCTCCGTGAACAGCCAGCGCAGCCAACAATATGCCGGCCGCAATCCTGCTCGGCCGCAAAAGACCCCGCAATCCGAGCGCAATCAGCAAGTCCAGCAACAGCAGCACCACTGCCGCGGCAAGCAGCGGTGGTCCTAGTGCGCGCTCTGGCACCACGGCGCCGATATCCTCCAAGCGCGCACCCGATACTACGGGAGCCGCCTCGGGTGCCGGTAGGTTGGCGCCCATGTTCAGCGCGCGCCGGCCATTCTCCGGTCCATACAGGCCCGGAGGATGACGCGGCGAGGCTACCGCACCGGCGATCTCGGCCGCCGTCAGTCCGGTTGCCGCCTGCGGTGGCGCGCCGAGCAGCCCGTACCCATCCAAGGTTTCCGCTGGTGCAAGCACAGTGTTGTCCGCACTCGCCGTCACGCCTGCAGACAACGCCACCAGGCGCCGCAGCATTTCCACGAACAGTCCGGAAAGCGGCAGGTTCGACCAGTCGGCGTTGGCTGTTACATGAAACAGCACGATCCGGCCCTTTCCATGCACCGCCTCGGTTACCAACGGCGTCCCATCCGCCAACGTCGCCCAGGTGTGACTGGCAAGATCGGCGGATGGCTCGGCCAGCACCTGGCGGGTGACCTTAACCTCACTCGGCACGGCGAGGCCGGCGAATGGAGACGTGGCGTTGAACGGTGCGACACCCGCCGGTTCAGCCCAGGAGAGAGCGCCTCCCAGTTGCCGATCACCACCGAGCAGCTTTACCGGCATCAATGGATCGGTCTCGCCCATCGGCTGTTCGCCAGTACGTGGCCCGGCGAACCGTACGAGTAGCCCGCCATCCCGCACCCACCGGTCCACCGCGTCGCGTTCCGGACCGGCCGGAAGCGGCCGATCGGCCAGCATCAGCACGGACAGTTCGCGCTTCAGCAATGTCGGAAGATCCGCCTCACGCAATTCGGTGAAAGGCGCGAGCGCGCGGTGCAAATAATACAGTGGGCCGGAAAAAGGCGTGTCCGCGCTCGTGAGTTCGCCAGCCAGCACGCCCACCGGCCGCCGGCGCCAACGTTCGTCCAGCAGCACCACCGAGGCTGCCGTCGGTGGGCCTTCCAGCACCAGCCGGCTCAGCCGGTTGCGCAACTCTGGCGGCAGCACGATCGGAGCCGTCCCGCTGGTGGCGCCCGGCGGCAGATCGATGGTGGCTCGTGCCAAAGTCCTGCCATCACCGCTTTGCGCCAGTATATTGGAATGCGTCGGCAGTGGTTGAGCCACCTGTTCCATCCGCGCAATCAGCCGATCGGCGGTATTGTCCGGAGGCTGCAGCAGGCGGGCCGGTGACGCTGGTCCGCGCAGTTCGGTGACCGGCCCGACACTGGCCAGCCCGGCGGCAAAGCGGGTGAAATCCTCGCCATGCGTCAACCCGTCACCGAGATAGACCATCGCCGCGCCTGGCTCGCGCCATGACTGCAATGCCGCCAGCGCCTCGGCGCGGTCGGGTGGCCACGGCTCGGGATGCAACGCCGCGAGCCTGGACCGAAGATCGGCGACTGGCATCGGCGTCGTGACCTGAGGTGCTGCATTGCTCTCATCCGGCGCGGTAGCCAGCAAAGCCATCTTGCGTCCGGCGCGTTCGGCCCGATCCAGCACCGAATTCGCTGCCTGCATACGGCGCGGCCAGTCACCCGCGGACGCCCAGCCGTTGTCGACCACCAACAGCAAGGGGCCGGAACCAGACAGCGTTGAGCCGGCGTCCAATACCGGGCGTGCCAGCGCCACGATGACCAGCGTTGCGGCCACCATCCGCAGCAGCAACAGCCACCACGGCGTGCGCGCCGGGGTTTCTTCCCGCGCATGCAGACCCATCAGCAGGCGGATCGCCGGGAATGTCTCGCTGCGCGGCGCCGGCGGTGTCACGCGCAACAGCCACCAAAGTAGCGGCAGCGCAGGCAGGGCGAGCAGGACCCAGGGCGCAGCAAAGATCATACGGTCTTCCGGGCGGCCGCCCGGTCCTTACTCGTCACGGCCGGGCTCGTCCCGGCCATCATCGGGCAGTCAGCGCCGTGTATAGGCCGAGCAAGGCTGCCTCGGGTGAGTGATCCGTGCGATGCATGGCGAAGCCGAAGCCGGCGGCAGCACACACCGCTGCCAGTCCGTCCTGTTGCGCCTTCATCCTGCGCCCATACTCGTCGCGAACGCCTTCGACACGAGGAATGAGTGTGTCCCCCTCGCGCTCCAGACCACGGAACCTGATGCGGCCGGCATATGGCAGCTCGGCTTCGGCAGGATCGAGGATGTGCAGCAGATAGCCAGTGACAGGAATTGCGGTCAGCCGGCCGATCGCCGCCTGGATCTCCTCCAGCGGCGACAGGAAATCACCGAACAGCACGACACGCGCGTGCCGCGGCAGAGGCACGCGGGGTGGCACGCCAGCATCATCGTCCGCCGCGGCGGCGATCGCCTCCGCCAGACGATCCAATCCGGCGCGTCCGGAAACTGGGCGCGCATTCGCGGTGATCATCGTCACCCGCTCCCCACCGCGCAGCAGCAGCGAGGCCAGCGCCAAAAGCAGCAGTTTGGCGCGCTCCGACTTCTCCACCGCTGCGGCACGCGAGCGCCAGTGCATCGAGGCGGATGTGTCGCACCACAGGCAAATCGTCTGCGCCGCTTCCCATTCCGTCTCGCGGATGAACCAGCCTTCCGGTACAGGCCGGCCTGATTTGGCGGACTGGCGCCAGTCGATACGCGCCACCGGATCACCGGTAACGAAGCGGCGGAACTGCCAAAAACTGTCACCCTGGCCAACACGCCGCCTGCCGTGCACGCCTTGCGCCACGGTTGCCGCAACGCGCTCGGCCGCGACCAGCAGCGGCGGCAGTCTCGCGCCAAGTGCTTCGGCCCGCCGCGCTTCAGCGGAAGCGAGAAGAGTCCCGCTAGGCAAGGCGCTCCACCAGGCGGTCGATCACGTCGGACAGCACCACGCCATCGGCACGTGCCGAGAAATTCAGCGCCATGCGGTGGCGCAGCACCGGCCGCGCCAGCGCAAGGACATCGTCGATGCTTGGTGCGAGCCGACCGCCCAGCAGGGCGCGCGCTCGCGACGCCAGCATCAGTGCCTGTGCCGCCCTTGGGCCAGGGCCCCAGGCAACGTGACGCCGCACCGTCTCGTCAGCCGCCGTCTCCGGCCGGCCACCGCGCACCAGAGACAGAATTCCCTCCACCACGCTTTCTCCCACCGGCACGCGCCGGATCAGCGCCTGAGCCGCTCGCAACTCTTCAGCGGTCATTGCCGGCTCAGCTGGCATCTCGGGAGCACCCGTGGTCGCGAGCAGCATGGTCCGTTCGGCATCGAGCGACGGATAACCGACATCGACTTCAAGCAGGAACCGGTCGAGCTGTGCCTCAGGCAACGGATACGTGCCCTCCTGCTCGATGGGGTTCTGCGTTGCCAGCACATGGAACGGCTGCGGCAGTGGGTGATCGACGCCAGCCACAGCCACACGCTGCTCCTGCATCGCCTGTAACAGCGCTGACTGGGTGCGCGGGCTGGCCCGGTTGATCTCATCTGCCATCAACAACTGGCAAAACACCGGGCCGGGCACGAACCGGAAACTGCGGCGGCCCTCCGCCTCCTCCAGCACCTCGCTGCCGATGATATCGGCCGGCATCAGATCAGGGGTGAATTGCACGCGCTTGGTGGCCAGCCCGAGCACGGTCCCCAGCGTCTCGACCAGCCGGCTCTTGCCCAGCCCGGGCACCCCCACCAATAACACATGGCCGCCCGACAGCAGGGTGATCAGCGTCTGATCCACTACCTCGTCCTGGCCAAATATGACACGTCCGATTGCCGCCCGAACCCGGGCAATCCGCGTGGAGAGCGCCTCAACCTCCGGAAGGATGGTACCTGGCGTCGATCGAAGCTTGTTGCACGGCAGCCATACTCACGGACATACGGGTACGCGCCTTCCGACAAAACTTACCAAGCAGTCATATAGGCACTTTCAGGCTTGGGGGGATGCTCCCTATATCGCGCACACGCAGGAAAGTTCGCGAGTGATGGAGACGGAGACGTGAGCGAAGCCAGCTCCTCGGCGCGACATGCCACGGGACCAGGCGGCACGGTGACGCAGCCGCATCCGGTGGCTTTTGGTGCGCCCGGTCCGGTCAACTCCTGCAGTGGGCTCGGCCCACGCCCCCGCCGCGCCCCGGTTGAGTGCGGCGACCTTCCCTTCCTCATCCGCCGCGATGGTGTCTGGCTGTACCGCAACAGCCCAATCGCCCGGAAGGAACTGGTCTGTCTGTTCGCCAGCGTCCTGAAACGCGAGGACGATGGCACCTATTGGCTCGAGACCCCAGCCGAGCGTGGGCGCATCGAGGTTGAGGATGTCCCATTCGTCGCTGTCGAACTGGACTGGACCGGCGATGGCCGGCAGCAGGCCCTGTCGTTTCGCACCAATGTGGACGAGGTGGTGACCGCGGGGCCGGAGCATCCGATCCGCATCGCGCACGACATCCTGACCTGTGAGCCTACCCCCTACCTCATGATGCGGGGCGGCGCCGGCATGCGCGCGATCGAGGCCCGCATCAATCGCGCGGTGTATTACGAACTGGTCGCGTTGGCGGTGCCGGAGTGGGTCGGTTGCCGCCGCATGTTGGGCGTCTGGAGCTGCGGCAAATTCTTTCCGTTGGGTGAATTGCCGCCTGGTGAAGACTAGCCCCGCCCGGGCTATGCTGCCGCAATGACCGCGGATGAACTGCGGGAGCGGCTGGCCGGTATCGTCGCCGAACCTCTCGCCGGAGACGTCGCGCATGGCGACGATGTACTGCAAGTGCTGGACAAGCCGCCGGTGCCCGCCGCGGTGCTGGTCCCGATCATCATCGGGCCGCGGCCAGGTATCCTGCTGACCAAGCGCAACGCACACCTGAACAAGCACGGCGGCCAGGTCAGCTTTCCCGGTGGCCGGATCGACGCGGAAGACGCGGATGCCGAAGCCGCTGCGTTGCGCGAGGCCGAGGAAGAGATCGCGCTCGACCGCTCGCATGTCGAAGTGCTTGGCCGCCTGGCGGACTATGTGACCGGCACCGGTTATCGCATCACCCCGATCCTTGGGCTCGTGCCGCCGGGACTGCCGTTGCGGGCGGCACCGCATGAAGTCGAAGCCGTGTTCGAACTGCCCCTGGAGGTGCTGCTCGATCCGGATGCCCCGAAGCGGCAGCGCCATCATGTTCGGGGATACTGGCGCGAATATTGGGTATGGCCGCACCCAGACCACTACATTTGGGGTGCGACAGCGGCGATCCTTGTCCACTTGGCGCAGAAGCTGAGGGCGGCAGGCCCGCATGCTGCGGCTGGCTGAATTAGCGCTGTTCCTGACGCCATTTGTCGTCTTTGCCATTTGGCGTTTCACCGCGACCGAAGCGGGCCCGTCACCGCGCATCCTGCTAGGTGCGGTCTGTGTTTTGATAGCACTGCTCGTGGCCCTCGTTTGGCTGCGTCAGGAGCAGGCGCTGCCGCCCGGAGCGGATTACACCCCTGCCGAATTGGAAAATGGACGCGTGGTCTCCGGCCATGCGGCGCCACAATGACTGTGCCGCCATTTCTGACCGGGCCGGCGCTGCAAAAGGTCATGGAGGCCCTGCCGTCGGCGCGTGTTGTTGGCGGTGCAGTGCGCGATGCATTGGCCAACCGGCCGGTAACCGAGGTGGATCTGGCGTCGCCGTTACCGCCCGCACGCGCGACGCGCGCCTTGCAGGCAACCGGCATTCGCGTTGTGCCGACAGGAATTGCACACGGCACAGTCACCGCCGTGGTGGATGGACAGAGCTTCGAGGTCACAACTCTACGGCGCGATGTGGAAACCGATGGGCGTCATGCCATCGTCGAATTCACCGACGACTGGCAGGCTGACGCGGCACGCCGCGACTTCACCTTCAACGCCATGTCGATGAACCGCGATGGTGAGGTGTTCGACTATTTCGGCGGCGCCGCCGATCTGCGGGCCGGCATCGTAAGATTTGTCGGCGACGCGGCAATGCGCATCGCCGAGGACTATCTGCGCATCCTACGCTTCTTCCGGTTCTTCGCGCGATACGCCTCGCAACCGCCGGACGCTGCTACACTGGCTGCGCTGCAGGCCGGCGTGTCAGGCCTGCGGACCTTGTCGATCGAACGGGTGTGGAGCGAGTTGGTACGGATTCTCGCAGTGCCCGATCCCCGCGCGGCGATCCGGCTGATGGGAGCGACTGGCGTGCTGAGCGCAGTGATGCAAGAGGGCTTCGACCTTGCACAGTTCGAAAGTCTGATCGCAGCCGCCGCCCCGGCTGAGCCGATCATGCGTCTCTCGGCATTGTTGACCGGCGATGTGGAAGCATTCGCCAAACGGATGAAACTGTCGGCGGCGGATCGCGACCGGCTGATCGCGCTGCGCACCGGCCCGATCGCGAAACCCGGAGACGATGACGCCGTCTTGCGACGGCTGCTTGCGGATACCGATCGGGACCTCTTGATTGATCGCGCCTGGCTACACGGCGGTGCGGCGCCGGAATGGCTCGCTTTGCGCCAGCGTCTGCTTGGATCGGCCATTCCAGTCTTTCCGTTGGAAGGACGCGACGTGCTCGCGCTTGGCGAGTTCGAGGGACCTCGTATCGGCATCCTGCTGCGCGCCGTTCGGCGATGGTGGTTGGACGGTGGCTGCATCGCCGGCCCGGATGAATGCCGACAGACGTTGGCGCGGTTACGCGCTGAACTGCAATGACTGATGTTGGTCAGCGGTGCATCGCCGATCCGGCGCAGATCCGCATAGGCGCACGAATGGCGACCCCGCACCCGCATGACACAGTAGCGGCCGGCTGATAAACGCCAATCATGGACGCTGCGACGCCCAGCACTGCCGTAAGCCCTGCGCGAGATGGCACGCATATGCTGCTGACCCGGCTGTGGCGCGAGCACATCCGTCATCACAAGCCACGCCTTCTGCTGGTACTGGCACTGACCGGTCTGATGGCTGGCGCGACCGCGCTGTATCCCGTGGTTATCGACCACGCCTTCGAGATGTTCGCCGACAAGGATCGGCGCATTCTTTACCAGATCCCGTTGCTGGTCCTGCTGGTTACCTCGATCAAGGCAGCCGCGCAGTATTTCCAGAACGTTCAGGTACAGCAGATTGTGCTGCTCGTGATCCGCGAGCTGCAGAATCGCATGTTCGCGCACCTTGCGCGCGCCGACCTGTCGCAACTCGAACGCGAGGCGCCGGCGCAGCTCGCTGCTCGATTCACCACGGATGCGACGATTATCCGCGATGCATTGACCCGCGCTGTGAACGGCATCGCGGATGCGGTCACGGTCATTGGACTGATCGGTTCGATGATCTATCTGGACTGGCTGCTCAGCCTGATCGCCGCCGCACTTTACCCACTGGCCGCGGTGCCGATACAGAAAATCGGCCGCCGCATCCGTCGCGCATCGGGCGGCATGCAGGAGCGCATGGGTGAAACCGCCGCATTGCTGAACGAAAGTTTCGGTCAGGCTCGCATTGTACGTGCCTACCGCCTCGAAGCCAGCGAAACGCATCGGGCGGAAGCGGCCTTCACTGAGCTTTATCGCGCACTTCTGCGAATGACCAAAAGCCGCTCGCGCATCGATCCGGTACTCGAAGTGCTCGGCGGAGCGGCGGTCGCGGCGGTCATCGGCTTCGCCGGCTGGCGCGCGGCAATAACCTCGCAGACCATCGGCAACTTCACAGGTTTCGTTGCCGCCTTGCTGATTGCAGCCCGGCCACTCCGTGCGCTGGGCTCACTCAACGCGGCATTGCAGGAAGGGCTCGCAGGGTTGGTGCGGGTATTTGGGGTGGTTGATGAGGCACCTCATATTACCGATGCGCCTGATGCGGTGCCGCTACCGGAAGGCCGCGGTCGCGTCGTGTTTGATTCGGCCCACTTCGTCTACCCCGATGGGCGGATCGGGCTGGCCGGGCTGAGCTTCACCGCAGAACCCGGAACGACGGTCGCGTTGGTCGGCCACTCCGGCGGCGGCAAATCAACAGCGCTGTCGCTCATCCCTCGTCTGCACGACGTGACAGACGGAGCAGTACTCATCGACGCCACCGACGTGCGGCGAATCACGCTGGCAAGCCTGCGCGACTCAATCGCTTATGTTGCCCAGGATTCACTGTTATTTGATGACACCATTGCGACGAACATACGCGTCGGCCGGCCCGGCGCGTCCGAGCACGACATTGCCGCCGCCGCGGAGGCAGCCGCCGCCACAACATTCATCACAGGCCTGCCCGATGGCTACGAGACGCGCGTCGGCCCGGGTGGCCGCCGATTATCGGGCGGCCAGCGTCAACGCATTGCCTTGGCGCGCGCGCTTTTGCGCAATCCACGCATTTTGCTGCTCGATGAGGCGACCAGTTCGCTCGACACCGAGAGCGAAGCCGCCATCCAGGTTGCACTGGCTCGGCTTCGGCGAGGTCGCACGACCATCGTGATCGCACACCGCCTGTCCACAGTGCGGGACGCAGATCTGGTGATCGTCTTGCAAGAGGGCCGCGCGGTCGAACAGGGAACTCACGCCGGACTGCTTGAGCAGGGCGGTCTATACGCCAGGCTGGTGCGTGGCCAAGCACTCACAGACAATGTTACATCAGGAATAGCATCCCGTAACATTTGACAAAGTCCTATTTGTGCTATGCCTTGGCGCAACTACCGGTCAGGCTGGGATGGACGACCATACGACGACAGACCTGCCGCACCCCGTATCGGTGGTGCGAGCGCCAGGCCGCTCCGACCAGGATCTTTTGTCAACCCGACAGAGGAGCCGCAGGGCAGCCCGTGCCAAGTGGGTGCTGTTGCTCGTGGTCCTGATCGCTGCAGGCGGCGCGCTCGCTGAATGGTACGTGACGAAAGACTCGGCGACGACAGACGACGCCTACACCGATGGACACGCGGTAACTATCGCGCCGCAGATCTCGGGTACCGTCGTCTCCCTCGACGTGACGGACAATCAGCGCGTGAGAGCCGGCGATCTGCTGTTTGCGATCGACCCGCGCGCTTATGTTGCGGCGCGCGATCAGGCGAAGGGAAGTCTGCAGGTCGCCGAGGCACAACTCGGGAATGCGCAGATGTCACTCGATGCGGCTCGCATTGATTTTCCAGCAAGATTGGAATTGGCGCGGGCCCAGTTGGCTGCTGCCAAGGCAACACAGTTCCGCGCCGCCGCTGATATGCGGCGACAGCAGAACCTGCCCAAACAGGCCACCACGCAACAGGACATCGATACCGCGCAGGCAGCGTTGCGCTCGGCTGATGCGCAGGTAAGCCAGGCGGAAGCCGGCGTGAAGCAGGCGGACTTGGTCACTCAGCATATCGGCGAAGCCGAGGCACAAGTCCGGCAACTCGAGGCGCAGGTCGCGCTGGCCCGCGCGCAGCTCGACCAGGCGGAACTCAACCTGTCGTGGACCAAGGTAACCGCACCACAGGACGGCTGGATCACCAAACGCAGCGTCGAGCAGGGCAACTATATGCAGGCCGGCCAGTCAGTGCTTTCACTGGTGACGCCGGACATCTGGGTGACTGCCAATTTCAAGGAATCGCAGCTTGCGAGGATGCGGCCCGGACAGCATGTCGATATCAGCGTAGATGCCTACCCGGAACTTAAGCTGAAGGGACACATCGACAGCGTCCAGCTCGGCTCGGGCTCGCGCTTCACCGCATTTCCGCCGGAAAACGCGACAGGCAACTTCGTGAAGATCGTGCAGCGCGTGCCGGTGAAGATCGTGATCGACAGCGGCATTGACCCGAACATACCTCTGCCGTTGGGACTCTCCGTCGAGCCGTCAGTTCATCTGAGCGACACGGCCTCAACACGCTAAGGTTGTGGCGTGAGCGATCTGCATGATGCGACGTGGCGGCCACGCGGCAGTGTCTGGCTGGTGGCCGGCGCCGCCACATTGGCGCCGTTCATGGAGGTCCTCGACACCACAATCGTCAACGTAAGCTTGCCGTACATCGCAGGCACCCTGTCCGCGAGCAACGACGACGCAACCTGGACGCTGACCTCATATCTCGTCGCGAACGGCATGGTGGTTCCGGTCGCCGGCTGGCTCGGACGCCTGATCGGGCGCAAGCGCTATTTCCTCACATGCATTGCGATGTTCACCGTTTGCTCGTTCCTGTGCGGCATTGCCACGAGCCTGCCGCAGCTTGTCGTGTTCCGGCTGCTGCAGGGTCTGTTCGGTGGTGGTCTGCAGCCGAGTCAGCAGTCGGTGGTGCTGGACACGTTCGAGCCCTCGCAGCGCGGCAAGGCATTCTCCCTGGTGGCGGTCGCCGTGATCTTCGCGCCGATTATCGGACCCACGTTGGGAGGCTGGATCACCGACAATTACTCCTGGCGCTGGGTGTTCCTGATCAACGTGCCGGTCGGCATCGTTGCGTTCATTGCGGTGCTGCAGTTGGTCGACGATCCGCCTTGGGTGCAACGCGACCGCGCGCACTTGCGCGACATCGACTATGGCGGACTTGGCCTGATCGCGCTCGGCCTGGGCTCACTGCAGATCATGCTGGACCGCGGTGAGGACATGGACTGGTTCAGCTCCCCGGCCATCAAACTATTCGCGGTGCTGGCAGCGATCGGCATCGTGGGCGGCACCGCCTGGCTGCTGATGGTCGAAAAGCCGGTGGTGAATCTGCGCTGTCTGAAGGACCGCAACTTCGGTGTCGGCGTGGTGATGGTCTCCGGTATCGGTGCAATCCTCTATTCCAGCAACGTGCTGATCCCGGTGATGGCGCAACAATGGTTTGGCTACACCGCCCTATGGGCGGGTCTGTTGTTGTCACCGGGTGCGGCGGTCATGCTCCTGTTCATCCCCATCGTCGCCCGCCTGGTGCTGCCGAACATCCAGACCCGCTTCGTCATCGCCTTCGGATTTTTCGTGCTGGGATGTTCCGCGGCTTTTGCCTCGCGGCTGACACCGCAGATGGATTTCTGGACCTTGGCGATGTTCCGGGCGTTCCAGACAGTCGGCCTGGCCTTCCTGTTCGTCCCCAACAGCACCCTGTCCTACTCAACGCTGCCGCGTTCGCTGAACGCGGATGCGGCTGCGCTGTATTCGATGTTTCGCAACATCTCAGGCTCCGTCGGGATTGCCATCATCACGGCACTGGGCGCTGAACGGCTACAGGCGCACCGCGCCAACCTTGCGGTACATCTTACCCCATTCGATCAGTCGTACACCGACTTGCTGGCGCGGCACACCAAGACCTTGCAAGGGATGGGTCAGACCGCCGGCAACGCACACAACATGGCAATGGGGCTGATCAATCGCACGCTCGATCAGCAGGCAGCCATCCTGTCGTATACCGACATGTTCGCGCTCACCGCCGTGGCCGCGTTCTGTGTCGTACCGCTCACCTTTTTGTTCCGCGCCGGTGTCGCTGGCCGTCAGGGACGCGGCGGCTGATCAGCGACCGGCGAAGTTCGGCTTGCGTTTTTCCTTGAAAGCCGCAACGCCCTCTCGATGATCCTCTGTCTGGTCCAACTGAGGCTGCACAAAGGACTCGTATTCCAGGAAATCCTCATAGCTCGGTGCGCTGGCCATGTGGAACAGCTTCTTTGCCAACCCGAACGCAAAGGTCGGCCCGGTCGCAAGATCGATCGCCAGTTCCTCGGTTTTCGCCAACAATTCACCATCGGGCACGACGTAGTTCACCAGACCGAGCGACAGCGCTTCCGGCGCCTCGACGAACCGCGCCGTGAAGACCAGCTCCTTGGCGCGTGCCATGCCAATGCGGCGTGTCAGGAACCAGATCGCGCCGCCATCCGGGGCCAGTCCAATGCGGCGAAATACCTGAGAGAAGCGCGCGGTTTCCGAGGCCACGATCAGATCGCAGGCCATTGCAATCGACCAACCAATTCCGACGGTCGGCCCACGCACCGCGGCGATCACCGGTTTCTCGATTGCATGCAGCGCGCGGAGGAAATTGTGGCTGCCACCCTGCAGCCGCTCCCGCTCCGCCCGTAGTCCGCCACGCTGCATGCGGCCGACATCGGCACCGGTGCAGAAGGCGCGGCCTTCGCCTGTTATGATGATCGCACGCACAGCCTCATCGAAGCGGAGCCGCTGGGCGTAATCGCGCAATTGCGCGCGCATTTCATGGGTCAGTGCGTTCAGCTTCTCCGGACGGTTGAGCACGATCTTGGCCACTGGTCCTTCGATGATCAGATCGACCGACATCGACACATTCCTCCGTTTCGTTCATTGCATCCAACCGTGTTGACGCCACGCGGGCAAGGCGCCACGGTCTGCGATGTCAATGGGAGCCAGCCATGGCACGACCGTTCGAAGGCATTCGCATCATCGACATCACCCACGTATTGGCCGGCCCGTTTGCGGCGTATCAACTTGGCCTCATGGGCGCCGACGTGATCAAGGTCGAGCATCCAGATGACCCCGACCAAAGTCGGGATTCCGGCAGCGACAACGTTCTGAACCATGCCGGCATGGGAACAGGGTTTCTCACTCAGGGTTCCAACAAACGCTCGATCACGCTGAACCTGAAGACCGAGCAGGGCCGTGACATTTTGAAGAAGCTCGTCGCCACCGCCGATGTGCTGGTGGAGAACTACCGGCCAGGCGCATTTGAAGCGCTCGGCCTGGGTTATGACGAGATGCGCAAGATCAACCCGAAGCTGATCTATGCTTCATTCTCGGCCTTCGGTCAGGGTGGACCCAAGCGCGAGCGAACCGCTTACGACCATGTCATCCAGTCGACCTCCGGCATCATGGCAATGACCGGCACACCGACAGCGAACCCGGTCAAGATCGGCGCGCCAGCGATCGACTACGCGACTGGCACAATGGGCGCTTATGCGTTGTCCGCCGCATTGTTCCAACGCGAACGCACCGGGCAAGGGCAGCGGGTCGACATGGCAATGCTGGACGTGGCTATCATTCTGATGGCTTCGCATGTCACCGGTTATCTGCGGAATGGTCATCATCCCAAGCCATCAGGCAACCGCATGCCGCACGCCACCAGCATGGCGTATCAGACCAAGGACGGAATGGTGATGCTGGGTGCATCGAATCTGCGCCAACAGAAGCGGTTGTGGACCGTGCTCGAGCATCCTGAGATGATCAAGCGCAGCAACGACGAACGGCTTGCGGACCACGCTCAGGAAGAAAAGCTGCTGAGCGAAGTCATGCTGACACGCAGCGCTGCGGAATGGGAGGAATGGCTGCAGGAACGCCATATACCCGCCTCACGCGTGCGTACGATGGGCGAAGCATTGGCAGATCCGCAACTTGCGTCGCGTGGCGTGCTGCATCGTCATGACAATGCGCCGGGGATCGAGGGTTCGTTCACCGTGCCGGTCGCAGCGTTCAAGTTCGCGCATGACGGCCCGCGCGTCGACCGGCCACCGCCCATATTTGGACAGCACACCGAGGAGGTCTTGGCAGAATTGGGCTACGGCCGCACGGAGATCGCGCAGTTCCGGACTGCGGGCGTTGTTTGAAGCAGTTGCGTTTTGACATGGAGAGGAGCCACCGATGATTGAACTCTACGGCATGGGCAGCCCGAATGTGGTGAAGATATATATCGCCTTGGAGGAGCTTGGCCTGCCTTACAAGGTGCATCCGGTGGACGTCTTCACCGGCAAGCAATTCGACGCCGCGTTCCTCAAGCTCAATCCAATGGCGAAGGTGCCGGTCATCACTGACAGCGATGGCCCAAGCGGCAAGCCGATAACGCTGTTCGAGTCAGGCGCGATCCTGCTGTACCTGGCGGAGAAGACTGGCAAGCTGCTGCCACGTGACTTGGCGGCGAAATATGAAGCGATCGAGTGGATGATGGTGCAGATGACGACGCTGGGGCCGATGTTCGGCCAGCACGTGCACTTCATGCGGTTTGCGCCGAAAGGCAACGAGTATTCGCAAAGCCGCTACACCACGCAGGTGCATCGCGTGCTCGAGGTGATGGACAAACGCCTCGCCGAGCAATCGTGGTTGGGTGGCTCCGAATACGGCCTTGCCGACATCGCGACCTTTCCGTGGGCCCGCAACATCCCTGTCCTGCTCGGCGCGCCGGCAGCGGAGAAATACAAGAACGTCGCACGCTGGGTTGGTGTCATCGATGCGCGCCCAGCGGTGAAGAAGGCATTGGCGGCGGTCGACGACGTGCGGGCCAAGACGACGCAGTTCGATAAGGCCGAACCGGAGAACCTCGACAAAATGTTCGGCCGTGGGCGACACGCTGCCGCCTGAGCGGTCGGCGGCGAAGCATTCACCTTTCAGTGCTACCACGGCGCCAACAACGGTGCCGTGGCATGCCTCAACGCTTTAAAGGTCAGTTGAACTAAGGGCCGGCGAACCCTACGATCCGGACCTGCAAGTTTCGCGGCTGGAGGAAGATGTGCACGACGTGAAGGCCCTCAAGTAGCAGCATGTCCCCATCGTCCTGGCAGACGCAGGTCTATGCGGCGCTGAAAGCCGCGCACATCACCCAGCTGGGCTACGTGCCGGACGCCGGTCACGCACAGCTTATTGCCGCAGCGCACGCCGATCCAGACATGCGCGCGGTGGTGCTGACGACGGAGGAGGAAGGGATCGCGCTCGCCGCCGGCGCGTGGCTCGGCGGACAGCGCGCGGTGCTGCTGATGCAGTCCTCCGGCGTCGGCAATTGCATCAATATGTTGTCTCTGCCGGTGAACTGCCGCATGCCATTCCTGACGCTCGTCACGATGCGGGGCGAATGGGCGGAATTCAATCCGTGGCAGGTGCCGATGGGCACCGCGACGCCGACGGTGCTCACTGCGGCGGGCGTGCATGTCCGGCGGGCGGAACACGCCGGCGATGTCGCGGAAATCGTCGCTGCGTCCGCCGCATTGGCGTTCGACAGTTTGGTGCCCGTGGCGGTGCTGTTCGCTCAGCGTCTCATCGGCGCCAAGGTGTTCGTGAAATGATGGCCGGAACGCAGCCGGCCATGACGCTTGGAGCCCGGGCTGACTCCGGGAACGATGCATGAGGAATGACGGCACGTTGGACCGCCGCGTGGCGGTGGCGACCCTCCTGCGCGATCCCGAGGATCTGCTCGTGGTAAGCGGCCTCGGTGCTCCCAGCTACGATGCCGCAGCCGCAGCTGATCGGCCGCTCAATTTCTACCTTTGGGGCGCCATGGGCGGCGCGGCGATGATCGGCCTGGGCATCGCCTTGGCTCAACCGCAGCGGCGTGGTACTGGTGCTGACAGGCGATGGCGAAATGCTGATGGGAATGGGCTCGCTCGCAACCATCGCCGCAGCCAAGCCTCCAAACCTGGCAATCGCGGTGCTGGACAACGCTCGATTTGGTGAGACCGGCTCGCAACCCAGTCACACCGGTCTGACCACCGACCTCGCCGCAGTTGCGGCGGCTTGCGGCTGGGAGTCCACGGTCACCGCCCGCGATATGGACGAAGTGGAGAAACTGCGGCTCAGGCTGCGCCGTGAGCATCTGTTTGCGGTACTGCGGATCGCCCCTGATGACCCGCCCCGCCATTTGCCGCCTCGCGATGGCGGCTACCTGGCCGACCGCTTCCGCCGTGCATTGGGCATCGCACAATCCTGACACGGCGTTCATGTTTCTTTATGTTTCAGACGCTTAACGGCCCGCTGCGGTCTGCTATTTGACGCTGGCAGTCCGCTTGGTTTTCGCGGACAATGCAAGCCTTGGGAGAGGTGCGGCCGCGAATGGAGGGCCCGCCACAGGGAGCCGTGGGAGTTAGGTGTGGAGCCAGCGTTTGGCGAGGAAGACTCGGCGTCACTGAGCCACGGCGATAGCGGTGTGTCAGAAGCCCGGCCGCGGGCGGTGCAACGTATAATCGCTGCCCTCACCGCGACGCTGGTTGTCGGCGGTGTAATCGTCCTGATCAGCCGCCATCCCAACGCTCAGCAGCCGGCGCCACCACCAGCCGCTTCCGCCGCCGTGCCAGTGACTGTGACCAAGGTTCAGCATGAGGACGTGCCGCTGTGGCTGCGTGGTATCGGCACCGTGCAGGCACTCAATTCGGTCCTTGTGCGCCCGCGGGTGGATGGCACGCTGATGCAGGTGCCGGTGACCGAGGGCCAGCTGGTGAAACAGGGCGCGGTGCTCGCCGTCATCGATCCGCGCCCGTACCAATCGGTGCTCGATCAGGCAATCGCGAAGAAGTCGCAGGACGAGTTCACAGCTTTCCAACGCCAAGCGTGACCTGGCACGCTACATGTCGTTGGCAAAACAGGATTTTGCCTCCCATCAGCAGGTCGATACGCAGCAGTCCGAGGTGGAACGGTTCACCGCCACGTTGAAAGGCGACGACGCGACGGTCGAGGCGGCCCAGCTCAACCTCAGTTACTGCTATGTCACTGCGCCGTTCGACGGCCGGGTCGGCCTGCGCATGATGGATCCTGGCAACTTGGTGCATGCCAATGACACAGGCGGCATCATGACGGTGATGCAGGTGCATCCGATCGCCGTGGTGTTCACCGTGCCGCAGCGGAACCTTCCCGACATCGTCTCAGCAATGACCAAAGGTACCTTGCCAGTCACCGCATGGTCGAACGACGAGCAGCAGGAACTCGCGCGGGGCACCCTGTTGACGCCAGACAACGCGATCGACACCGCGACCGGCACCATCCGGATGAAGGCCACGTTTGAGAATCAGGCCGACAAGTTGTGGCCCGGCCAGTTCGTCGAGGCACGGCTACTCCTGCGCACCGACCAACAGGTGTTGGCAGTACCGGCGCAGGCGGTGCAGCGCGGTCAGACCGAAGCCTATGTCTATGTGGTGAAACCGGATTCGACCGTTCAGCGCCAGGCTGTGCAGGCCGAGGATCGCGGCAAAGTCATGATCATCACGAAGGGTCTGGATAGCGGTCAGACCATTGTACTGGACGGGCAATCCCGGCTGGAGAACGGCACTTTGGTCGCCGGCAAGATGGCTGCACAGGCCGGAAGCTGAGAAGTTAGTGGAGATAGTGAGCGGCGCATGAGTATCTCCACTCCATTCATCCAACGGCCGATTGCCACATCGCTGGTGATGGCGGCGCTGGTGCTGGTAGGGATCGCGGCCTATCCCCTGCTTCCAGTCGCCCCACTGCCACGGGTGGACTTCCCCACCATCGTGGTGAACGGATCATTGCCAGGTGCGAGTCCGGAAACCATGGCGGCGACAGTGGCACAGCCACTCGAAACGCAGATCGCGCAGGTCCCCGGCGTATCGCAACTTACATCGTTGAGCATCCTGGGCTCAACGAGCATTACCGTGCAGTTCGACCTGGATCGCAACATCGACGGCGCGGCTGGGGACATTCAGGCGGCAATCCAGGCAGCAAGTTCGCAGCTGCCGAAGATCATGCCGGGGCCACCGACATACCATAAGGTCAATCCTTCTGACGCGCCGATCATGATCCTGGCAGCTCAGTCGGACGCGATGCCGCTGACTGAAACCGATGACTATGCCGAGAACGTGCTGTCGCAGCAGATTTCGCAAATCAGCGGCGTGTCGCAGGTGCTCATCGGCGGCCAGCAAAAGCGCGCGGTGCGGGTGGAGGTCGATCCGGAAAAGATCGCCGCCAAGGGGATGACACTCGAGGACGTGCGTTCCCTGCTGGTCAACGCAACGGTGAACGCGCCCAAAGGCAGCATCGATGGTGAGCACCAGGCCTTCACCGTGTACAACAACGACCAGCTCACGCGGGCGGCCCAGTACGAGAACGTTGTGCTGGCTTACCGCAACGGCGCACCGATCCGGGTGCGCGACGTCGGGCGGGCGATCGATGGGCCCGAAAACCGGCTGCTCGCGGCATGGCAGAATGGTAAGCGCGGCATCCTGCTGATCATCTTCAAGCAGCCGGGCGCCAACGTGATCGATACGGTGGAGCGGATTAAGACTGCATTGCCGCGGCTGGAAGCGTCGATCCCGCCGTCGATCCACATCAGCACGATCATGGACCGCACGGTGACCATCCGCGCCTCGGTGGCGGACGTTCAGTTCACCCTCATCCTCGCCGTCTGCCTCGTGGTGATGGTGATCTTCCTCTTCCTGCGCAACGTCTGGGCAACGATTATCCCCAGCACAACGGTACCGGTGGCGCTGATCTGCACGTTCGGCGTGATGTACCTGCTGGACTACAGCCTCGACAATCTGTCGCTGATGGCGCTGACGCTGGCAGTCGGGTTCGTGATCGATGATGCCATCGTGATGCTGGAGAATATCTTCCGCCACGTGGAAGATGGCATGAAACCGATGGAGGCGGCGATCAAGGGCGCCGGCGAAATCGGCTTTACCATCGTATCGATCAGCTTCTCGCTGATTGCAGTGTTCATCCCGTTGCTGGCAATGGGCGGCATTGTCGGACGCCTGTTCCGCGAATTCGCCGTGACGGTGACGGCCGCAGTGCTGGTCTCCGCCTTCGTCTGCCTGACGCTGACGCCCATGATGTGCTCGCGCTTCCTGCACCACGATGCCGGAAAGCACGGCTGGCTGTTCCGGATCATCGAATCGTTCTTCACGGGCCTGTTGGCGGGATATCGGCGCACGCTGGACATTGCGCTGCGCCATCACTTCATCACGCTGCTGGTGTTCCTCGGCACGGTAAGCCTGAGCGTCTATCTCTACATCATCATTCCCAAGGGATTTTTCCCGCCGCAGGACAACGGCATCGTGCTCGGCATCACCGAAGCCAGGCAGGACATCTCGTTCAAGGACATGATGATCGTCCAACAGAGCCTGGCCGAAATCGTCGGACAGGACCCCGACACCGCAGCTTATGTGTCCTCGATGGGTGGCGGATTTGGCGGCGCGACCGCCAACATGGGACGCCTGTTCATCTCGCTGAAGCCGATCGAGCAGCGCGTCGGCGGCTCGCTGCAGGACTATATCAACCGGCTGCGGCCAAAAATTGCCAAGGTCCAGGGGGGCAAGCTGTTCCTACAGCCGATACCGGATGTACGGGTCGGCGCGCGGCTGGCCAAGACTGAATACCAATACACCTTGCAGGACGCGAACCTGGCTGAGCTCTACAGCTGGGCGCCGAAGATCATGAACGGACTGCAGTCGCTGCCGATGCTGCGTGACGTCACAAGCGACCAGCAGAACGGTGGCACCACGGCAACCATGGTGATCGATCGCGACGCAGCCGGACGATTCGGCATCCAACCGCAGGTGATCGACGACACGCTGTATGATGCGTTCGGCCAGCGGCAGATCACCCAGTTCTTCTCGCAGGTGAACTCCTATCACGTGATCCTGGAAGTGCCCCCGGCCATGGCGGGCGATCCAGCGACACTGGACAAGCTGTACGTGAAGTCATCGACCGGGCAGGCAGTGCCTCTCTCGACCTTCGTGCACTGGAGCACGATGCCGGTGCAGCCGCTGTCAATCAGCCATCAGAGCCAATTCCCGGCAGTGACGATTTCATTCAACCTCGCTCCGGGGGCGGCGCTCGGTCAAGCGGTCGATGCGATCCAGGCCAAGGTCCGCCAGATGGGCGTGCCGATTACTGTCGCTGGTTCGTTCCAGGGCACCGCGCAAGCATTTCAGAGTTCGCTGTCCAGCCAGCCCTATCTGATCGCTGCCGCACTGATCAGCGTGTACATCATTCTCGGCATCCTATACGAGAGCTACATCCTGCCGCTCACCATCCTTTCGACCCTTCCCTCGGCTGGTGTCGGTGCTCTGCTGATGCTGCTGCTCGTGCACTACGATCTGTCAGTCATCGCGCTCATCGGCGTGATTCTGCTCATCGGCATCGTCAAGAAGAACGGCATCATGATGGTGGACTTCGCCATCACCGCCGAACGGCGCGACGGGATGCGGCCACATGAAGCCATCCGTCAGGCCTGCCTGCTGCGCTTCCGTCCGATCCTGATGACGACAATGGCGGCAATGCTGACCGGCTTCCCGCTGATGCTGGGACAAGGCGCTGGTTCGGAACTGCGACGGCCGCTCGGTTTTGCCATGGTTGGTGGCCTGGCGCTCAGCCAGGTGCTGACGCTGTACACCACACCGATCATCTATCTGTACCTGGACCGGCTGCAGCGCTGGCTATCCCCGCGCCGGCACAGCCTGCCAACACTGGCAGAGAAGATGGGTTCGGCGACGGCAGATTCGACGGCGGACTGAGGCTCCTCCAGTTTAGATCCATCCTGGCGGTTGAATTGTCGTGCAGTCATGCGACGGCTCATCGCTATGCCGCGATGCAGAGGGAGAAATCGAAATGCCCGATATTAATCTCGGCGGAACATTCGCACTCGGAGATCGAACTGTGAACCGGCTCGGTTACGGGGCGATGCAGCTTGCGGGACCGGGGGTATTCGGTCCGCCGAAGGATGCCGCCGCCGCTGTCACCGTGCTGCGCGACGCCGTCGCCAACGGCGTGAATCATATCGACACCAGTGACTTCTATGGACCGCACATCACCAACCAGCTGATCCGGCAGGCGCTACATCCATATATCGACGATTTGGTTATCGTCACCAAGATCGGCGCGCGGCGCGGCCAGGATGCATCGTGGCTTCCCGCGTTTTCGCCCCAGGAACTGACCCAGGCCGTCCACGACAATCTGCGCAATCTGCAGTTGGATGCGATGGAGGTGGTCAACCTTCGCATCATGTTCGGCATACATGCACCTGCGGAAGGCTCAATCGAGGCTCCACTCACGGTGCTGGCCGAACTGCAGCGCAAGGGTCTCGTGCGGCACATCGGGCTTAGCAACGTCACCGCCACCCAGGTCGCGGAAGCGCGCCGAATCTGCAACATCGTCTGCGTGCAGAATCATTACAATCTTATCCATCGCAATGACGACAGACTGATCGACGAGCTTTCCAGGCACGGGATTGCCTATGTCCCGTTCTTCCCGCTCGGCGGCTTCAACCCGCTGCAGTCAGCAACGCTCTCCGCTGTGGCGCAGCGCCTGGGTGCCACGCCGATGCAGGTCGCTCTGGCCTGGCTGCTGCGGCGTTCCAGCAATGTGCTGCTGATTCCAGGCACATCGTCGGCGGTGCATTTGCGCGAGAACCTGGCCGCGGCAGAGCTGACGCTGCCAGAAGATGCGATGAGCGAGCTTGAGAGCCTGGGAAAAGATGTCACGGCCGCATGATAGCGCCACGCGACACTGTCATTGCGAGTCGGCGAAGCCGGCGAAGCATCCAGCACGGCGTTGCTGGATTGCTTCGTCGCCACTCGCAATATTTGCCTACTCAGCAGCCAGGTTCGGTGTGAACTCCGCGGGCAGGCCCTTGTGTCCCGTCACACGTTCGCCTTCCTCGTACATCTCGAACGCGCGCTTCTTCAGGGCCGGAACTACCGCGGCGATCTTGTCGAGATCCAAATCGGCGGCGATGCCCGGGTAGCCAGCACGCTCGATCATCGGTCCGAGCTTGCGGCTCTCGATCTGCTCGAACGTCCACTCCAGCGGATCGTCGATAACCGTCAAGTCCCAGTTGATCCGGTGGTTCTTGTTGCGCGGACCATAGTGGTAGTGCGCATTGTTCCAGAAGCAATCGAACGCCAGAAGCTCGGTCTCCTCGATATAGGCCTTGCCCTTCGAGCCGCCGACATCAGCCAACACGTGAAGCGCGAGGCCGCCGTCACCATTCTTGAGGCGGCGCATCTCTAATCCGAAGCGGATGTTGCCAGCCTCGAACATCTCGGTGCCGCGGTTGTGCTTCACCGTGTTGCGCATGCCGATGAACGTGTCGCGAGCGCTGGCTTCGACCTCAGGCAGAACGGCCTTCACCTTGGCCATGTCGACAGTCTGGGCAATCGCCGGGTAGCCGGCGCGCTCCAGCATCTGCGGCAGCTTGCGGCTCAGGGTGCGAACGGTCCAGCCGATGGGGTTGCCATCGATGATAGGGTCCATGCGGCAGTGCACGCCCATGCCCCCACCGACCCTGCCGGGGGTGGCGAGTTCCGGATTTTCCGGGCCATAGACGTAGCCGCGCTCGAGGTCGAAGCAATTGAAGCGCAACAACACCGTGGGCTTGCCGACGACATCAGCCGACACCTCGATAGAGACGCCCTGGTCGGTATGATCCTCGACGTTGGCGTCCCATAGCTGATGGCGGACGACGAAAGTCAGCGGTTCGGCGGTAAATCGGGTTCCCTGCGATTGAGGCATGTCGCGGTTCTCCTGCTGAGGGGATCACTTCGGAGCGTAGGAAGGTGACGCGGTGGTCGCAAGAGTGCCCCGGTTGTCGCCATGCGGCACCTCCCGCACACTGGCCGCTTCAGAATGGGGAGGGTTGCATGGAAGTGCGTCTTGACGGGCGTAGCGCGATCATCACGGGCGCCAGCGCGGGGCTTGGTTTGGCAATGGCGAAGGAATTCGCGGCGTCGGGGGCCGACGTTGCGATGCTGGCGCGCCGCCCCGATGTGCTGGACGAAGCGAAAGCCGCGGTCACCGCGGGCGCGAAAGGCGGCCGCGTGGCAACGTTCGTGTGCGACGTTGGGAAGGCCGATGATATTCAGAAGACTTTCGACGGCGTCATCAAGGCGTTCGGCAAGGTCGATATCCTGATCAACAACGCGGGCCAATCGATGGCGATGCCGGCCGAGCAGATCACCGACGAGATCTGGCGAGATGATCTGGAACTGAAACTGTTCGCCGCGATCCGCCTCTCCCGCCTGGTATGGCCGGGGATGAAGCAGCGCCACTGGGGCCGCATCATCAACGTGCTGAACCTTGGCGCGAAGGCGCCGCGCGCAAACGGCGCGCCGACGGCGGTATCGCGTGCGGCCGGTATGGCGTTCATGAAGGTACTGGCCGGTGAGGGAGCGCCACACGGCATCCTGGTGAACGGTATGCTCGTTGGCTTGATTGATTCGGACCAGCACGTGCGTCGTCATCGCCGCGAAGGCGCTAACACGCCCTACGAAGACTTCCGCTCGAAGATGGGCACCAACGTGCCGATCGGCCGGATCGGCAAAGCCGAGGAGTTCGCCGCGATGGCCTGCTTCCTCTGCTCCGATCACGCAGGCTTCACCACCGGAACGGCGATCAACATGGACGGTGGGGCGTCGCCTGTGGTGTGACATCCGCGAAAGGGGTCGCCATGCCGAAGATCATCCCTGTCGAGCCGTTCGACTGCGTGGTTTTCGGCGCCACTGGCGACCTCACGCTGCGCAAACTGCTGCCCGCGCTCTACTACCGGTTCCGCGACGGACAGATGCCGCCGGAATCGCATGTCATCGCCGCGGCGCGCTCCGACCTTGATGACGCGGCCTATCGCAAGCGCGCCAGCAAGGCGCTGCGCGAGCACGTCGCCCGCGATGACCTCGATGCCGAAACCGCCGACAAATTCTGCCGCCGCCTGAGCTACGTCCGCCTCGATGCGACGGATACCAAGGCGGACTGGCAGGCACTCGCCGGCATCCTCGATGCCGACAAAGTGCGGGTGTTCTATCTCGCCACCTCGCCCGATCTCTACGGCCCGATTTGCCGGAACATCGGCAGTCACAAGCTGGTCACCGAACAATCGCGCGTCGTTTTGGAAAAGCCGATTGGCCATGACCTCGCCTCGGCGCGGCAGATCAACGACGATGTCGGTGCGGTGTTCAGCGAGGCGCAGACCTTCCGCATCGACCACTATCTCGGCAAGGAGACTGTGCAGAACCTGCTGGCGCTGCGCTTCGCCAATACGATCTTCGAGCGGCTGTGGAATGCCGACGTCATCGACCACGTGCAAATCACTGTGGCCGAGACAGTGGGTGTCGAGCAGCGTGGCGGCTACTTCGATCATTCGGGCGCGCTGCGCGACATGGTGCAGAATCATATGCTGCAATTGCTGTGTCTCGTGGCGATGGAGCCGCCGGTGTCGCTCGAGGCAGATCGCGTGCGCGACGAAAAGCTGAAAGTCCTGCGTGCGCTACGGCCGTTCGAACCGCACGAGGCGCTGACCCAGACAGTGCGTGGGCAGTACACTCAAGGTGCGATCGATGGTCAGCCGGTTCAGGGCTACGTCGCCGATCTGAATGGGCCGGACTCAAGCCACACCGAGACCTTCGTCGCGCTCAAGGCGGATGTGCGGACGTGGCGTTGGGCCAACGTGCCGTTCTATCTGCGCACCGGCAAGCGCCTGCCGCAGAAGGTATCGGAAATCGTCATCCAGTATCGCGCGCTGCCGTTCTCGATCTTTCCGGCCGACGCAGCGGAATGGCAGCCGAACAAGCTGATCATCCGGCTGCAGCCGGAGGAAGGCATGCGGCTTGCGATGATGACCAAGGATCCCGGCCCTGGCGGCCTGCGCCTGTCGCCCACGGCGCTCGATATCCGCTTCGAGAAGACCTTCGGGATGCGATTCCCCGACGCCTACGAGCGGCTGCTGATGGATACAGTGCGCGGCAACGCCACACTGTTCATGCGCCGCGACGAGGTGGAAGCGGCGTGGAGTTGGGTTGAGCCCATCCTGCAGGCCTGGGCCAGCCGGCCGGACGTCCCCCGGCCATATTCAGCGGGCACCTGGGGGCCGACAGCCGCGATCGCGCTGATCGAACGCGACGGCCGAACCTGGCACGAGGAAATCGCCTGAGAAAAAACGGCCCGGCCGCACATGGCGACCGGGCCGCAAGGAAGGTCCGGGTTGACCTGGGCCATCGGCCCCGTCGGCGAGCGCGGGTGTTGGGGCAGCGCCAGCCGACGCCCGCTCTCATCGCACATCCGCGGCCTACTGTCGTGTGAAGTGCATCACAGGCATCGAAATAAAACTTATCGGTCCCCAGGCCGCCATTTCGCCGCCGGATGATTGTCCGGCAAGCGGGCGCCCCCACCAGACAGCTTCTGGCGCAGCGTGCCGGCCGCGTATTGGCGTTGCATGACACCGCGCGCCTGCAGTTCAGGCACTACCAGTGCCACGAAGTCATCAACGCATTCCGGAATGACCGTCCGCGACAGATTAAAGCCATCGACGTCTGCTTCATCCACCCATGCCTGCAATTCATCGGCGACACGAATAGATGAGCCCACGATCGGCGCCTGCCGGCTGCCCAGAACCATCATGTCCAGCAGTTTCCTCAGCGTCCATTCGGTATCGCGGCTCCTCACAGTGATCGCCTCGAGATTGGAACTGACCGCGTTGGTCTTGACGAAACGGATCGGCTCATCCGGTCCATAACGCGAGAAATCCACCCCGACCGAAGCCGAGTAATGGGCCAGCGCACCCTCCGAGCTGGCATAGGCGCGGTACTCCGCGAGCTTGTCCGCCGCCTCGGCATCGGTTGGCGCGACGACCACGGTCGCGCCGACGAACACCTTGATGTCATACGGATCGCGGCCGAACGCTTTGGCGCGGGCGCGGATGTCCGAGACGATGTCGCGCACATTGTGCTTGAACTGGCCGTTGACGAACACGCATTCAGCGTGCCGGGCGGCAAACTCTCGGCCGCGATCGGATGCACCCGCCTGATACAGCACGGGCGTGCGCTGCGGCGACGGCTCCGACAGGTGGATCGCATCCACCGTGTAATGCCGCCCTGCATGCTGCACCCGGCGGACACGCCTCGGGTCGGCGAACACACGTGCCTCCCGGTCGCGCCGCACAGCATCGTCGGCCCAGCTTCCTTCCCAGAGCTGATACACGACCTGCATGTATTCCTCGGCGACATCGTAGCGGCTGTCGTGTTCCGGTTGCTCGGCCAGTCCCATGCCGCGCGCGGCGCTGTCGAGATAGCCGGTGACGATGTTCCAGCCGATACGTCCCTTGGTGAGGTGATCGAGCGTGGACATGCGCCGGGCGAATGTATAGGGCGGCTCGTAGGTCAGGTTGCAGGTCACGCCAAACCCGAGATGCTCCGTCGCGTAAGCCATCGCCGGTATCAACAGTACCCGGATCGTTCACCGGTATCTGCACCGCGTTGCGGATCGAGGCATCCGGCGTATCGTGATATACGTCGTACACGCCAAGGATGTCGGCAAGGAACAGCCCGTCGAACAACCCGCGTTCCAGCGTTTTTGCGAGCGATACCCAGTGATCGAGGTCGGTATACTGCATCGAACGATCGCGCGGATGCGCCCACATCCCGTGTTGAATGTGGCCGATGCAGTTCATGTCAAATGCGTTGAGGCGTATCTGACGGCGCATGGCGCTAATCCGCGAAGCGGATAAAAAATACAGCACCGCGGATGCACGCAGATACCCGCGGACGAATTCGGCACCGGCCTGATCTGCGGGTATCTGCGTGCATCTGCGGTTCCATATTTCTTAGGGGAACAGGCCGCGCACCGTCTTGGCGCTGCGCACCTTCTCCACGCCGATCGCCATGGCGGCAGTACGATGCGGCACATTGTCGCGCTCGACGCGCTTCATCACCTGGGTAAAGGCGCGGTCGAGCACATGGTAGAGCTTGCTCATCACTTCCGACTCATCCCAGAAGAACTGCTGCAAATCCTGCACCCATTCGAAGTAGCTGACCACCACCCCGCCGGCATTGCACAGGATGTCGGGTATGACGAATATTTCCTTGCGCCGCTGGTCCAGCACCTCATCCGCATCGGGTGTCGTTGGGCCATTCGCCGCTTCAGCCAGAACCCGGCATTTCAGCTTGGCGGCCACCGACGCATCGATCACCCGCTCGATCGCGGCAGGCACCAGCACATCGCATGGCTGCAGCAGCAATTCACGCGGATCCAACGATAGCTGATTGGAGAAGCCGGCGAGCACGCCATGCTCGCGCACATGCAACAGCAGCGCGGCGACATCAAGTCCGCGCGGCTCGTAATAGCAGGCGGTGTGGTCGGACACGCCAGTGATCTTGAGCCCCCGCTGCACCAATGTTTCGGCCGTGTAGCTGCCGACATTGCCAAAGCCCTGGATGATCGCGGTGGCACCCGCAGGCGCGCAGTTGATGCTTTCAAGGGCGCGGCCGATCAGATAGGCGACGCCGCGGCCGGTAGCCTCGCGCCGGCCTTCTGTGCCGCCTGACGCGACCGGCTTGCCGGTGACGATTTCAGTGACCGTCTGGCCCTGGTACATCGAGTAGGTATCCATGAACCAGGCCATGACCTGCTCGTTGGTCCCCATGTCCGGCGCCATCACGTCGGTGCGCGGGCCTACGAACGGTATCATCTCCTGCATGTACCGCCGCGACAGGTTCTCCAATTCACGCAGTGACAGCGCGCGCGGATCAACCGTGATGCCGCCCTTGGCACCGCCATAGGGCAGTCCAGCGAGAGCGCACTTCCAGCTCATCCAGATCGCCAGCGCGGCAACCTCGCCGATATCCACACTGAGGGCGAAACGCGTGCCACCTTTGGTCGGGCCGAGCGTCAGGTGGTGCTGCACGCGATAGCCTTGGTAAACCGCAATCCGGCCGTCATCGAGATGGATCGGGCACGAGACGACGACCGCGCGCTTGGGGTAGAGCAGCCGCGCGCGTTCATCGAGCGGGATGTCCATGTAATCAGCGATGACGTCGAACTGCTGGCGCGCCATCTCGAAGACGGGGCCCGAATAAACGGTCATTGAACGCACCTCCTGTTGAGGAATATCTGGCCCGGTACGTGGCTTTCACAAGAACGGCACGAGTGAACCCTGCGTCAACGTCGCAACTGGAAGGCGCAGAGCGCGACCAGCATGATCACGCCGCCGAACGCCTGCACCGGTCGCAGCACCTCGCCGAGCAAGGCGACGCTGCCCAGCGTGGAGACCAGCGGCTCGAGGTTCATGATAAGCGCAGTGCGGAACGGGCCGATACGCTCGATTGAGACGAAGATCAGCAGCACGGAGATGGTGCTGGTGATGGTCATCCCGGCGAAGGAGATCCAGCCGAGCGATGAAAGCGGCATGTTCCAGGTATGGGTCAGCAGCGAGCCGAGCGCATAGAGCGCGGCCGAGGGCCCCAGCGAGTACCAGGTGTTCAGCCGAGCATCGGTCCGCCGCAGGCTGGTGCGCGTGATCAGCAGCGTCACGACACGCAGCACGGCGGCGCCAAGTGCGCTGCCGACGCCCAACAGCGCCACGTCGCCCAGGCGAGCCTCCAGCATCAGCGCGAGACCGATGAAAGCGGCGAGGGCGGCGACAATCCCGCGCCAGCCGACGCGGTCGATGCCGGTGGCGGCGCCGGCAAGGCCGGTCAGCAGCGGGTAGATGAAATAGGTCAGGATCGCGATCGACAGCGGCAGCAGCTGGATCGCCAACAGCAAAGCAAAGGCGTTGGCCGCGAACATCACGCCGATAAGGATGGAGACCAGGCGTTCACGCGTGGTGTGGCGTCGGGCGGGCGGTGCCTTGCGCAGCCAGAACATGAAGAACGCCACAGTAAGGACGCCGCGCGCGGTGCAGAACGACAGCACGTCCATGCCGTCGCTCAGCACGATCTTGCCGAAGATGTCGGCGGCGCTGAACGACAGCGCAGAGGCGACTCCTGGCAGTAGGGCGGCGGTGCGGCGTTCGGTGATGGTGAGCGACACGGATCAGCGCGTGGGGGCGAGAAAGGCTTGCACGATCCCGATGAACCCGGACGGATTGTCCGCATGCAGCCAGTGCCCGGCTTTCTTGAGCGTGACGAAGCGCGCGGATGGAAACAGCGCACGGAAGTTCTGGCGATGCTCCGGCCTGATGTAATTCGAGTCGGCGCCCGCGATGACCAATGTCGCGCCGTCGTAATGCGCATCGCCCGGCGGATCCCAAGCGCCGATCGGCTCGAAGGCGTCGATGATCTCGGCAAGTCCGATACGCCAGCGCGGCGCGGCGCCCAAGTGAAGGTTCTGCAGCAGAAACGCGCGCATGCCTGCCTCCGGCACCGCTTCGGTCAGCACCGCGTCGGCTTGCGCACGCGTCATGCCAGGCGATAGCGGCAGCGCCGCCATCGCTGCAGCGACAGGACGCAGCGTCGGCGGATACACCACCGGCGCAATGTCGGCGACAACAAGACGCGTGACTGAGTTCGGGTTGCCGCAACGCCGTCATCATCGCGACCTTGCCGCCCATCGAGTGGCCCAGCAGCACCGCCGGCAAGGCCGACAGCCGGTCCAACGTCTCCAGCACATCCGCGGCCATGCTGGCATAGCGCATGTCACCGTCGTGCGGACTGGCGCCATGGTTGCGCAGATCCAGCGCAATGACCCGGCCGTCGCGTGCGAGTTCCTTCTGCACCATGCCGAAATTTCGGGCGGAACCGAACAGCCCGTGCATTAGTACCAGCGGTACACCCCCGTCGCCTGCCTCGATCGCATGCAGCATCATCGCGTGCGTCCCGGCCAGGCGGCGATGCCGACGCCACTGATGATCAGCGCTGAACCCATCAGCAAATCGGCAGTGAGCGGCTCCTTCAACAGCAGGTTGGCAAGGATCAGGCTGATTGCCGGCGTTGTCAGAAAGCCAATGGACGAGACAATGGTGGGCAGCGCCGCAGTCGCTTCGATGACGCACCAGGTGCCGAACGGCCCGGCAATCAAGCCAATATACGCCAACGCCGCCCATGCCGCGGGTTGCGTGCCGATGCCTCCATCGGGTTCGTGCCAGATGATCAACGGCGCCAGCATCACCGCGCTGACCGCGAAACACCAAGGCAGCAACTCGAAAATTGTCGAACGGACAGTAACCGAGCGAGTGACGATGATCGCCACCGACCATGACAGTGCCGCCGCCAGCAGGAAGGCGTTGCCGACCAGCACATTGCGCGAGGTCCAGTCGATCGCCCACGGGTTCATCAGCACGACGATGCCGGCAAGCCCGATGCCCGCGGCCAACCAGCGGCGCAGCGGAATGTGCTCGTGCAGAAAGATCAGCGACAGCGGCACCACCCATATCGTCGTCGTGTTGGCGAGGATCGCGGTGCGGCCCGCTGCCACCCACGCCACCGCCTCGTGCGCGAATGCGAAGTACAGCCCAAGCTGGCCGACGCCGATAGCGATCATCGCGGGAATGTCGGCGCGGCAAGGCAGATGCAAGCGGCCACGCAACGCCAGGATCAATGCCACAGTCGCGCCAGACAGCGTCGCGCGGCCTTCTGCGAACCACAACGGTGTGCTACCGGATTCGAGAGCGATCTTGGTCAATGGCCACGCGCTGCTGAGCAGGATCACCGACACCGCAAGCTGGACGAAGCCAGCGGCTGGAATCGGAACCAACACGTCAACCGGGCGGGACATCAGAACCCATGACCTTCTCCCTTATCGGCCGCTGCACACGCACCGGCCAGATCGGCATCGCAGTCACCACCTCCTCGATCGCCGTCGGCGCACGCTGCGCCTATGCGGCCGCGGGTGTGGGAGCCGTACTGACCCAGCATCGCACCGATCCGCGGCTTGGGCCACGCGGCATCGAACTGCTGCGCTCCGGCTGTTCGGCGCAGGAAACGCTGGATGCACTGGTCGCCTCGACGCCGCTGGCGCGCTGGCGTCAGCTTGCGGTGCTCGATGCCGCCGGCAACACCGCCGCTTACAGCGGAGCGCGCACCAAGCCGGAAATGAGCGAGGCGCCGGGACACGACGTGGTTGCTATCGGCAACATCCTGGCGAACGCACGCGTGCCGGCTGCGATGCTGCGCGGGTTCCAGGCGGACCCCACAGTACCACTGGCCGAGCGGTTGCTGCATGCGCTGGATGAAGGTCTCGCGGCCGGCGGCGAGAACGCGCCGGTGCGCAGTGCGTATATGCTCATCGTGCAGCAAGAGAGCTTCCCGCTGGTCGATCTTCGCGTCGATTGGCACGACACGCCGATCGCCGCGTTGCGCACGCTGTGGAATTTGTACGCGCCGCAGGTCAATGACTACGTCGTGCGCGCACTGGACCCCGACGATCCGACCGTCATGTGATGCTTGCCACCGCCCCGGCTTGCGAGTAAGAACAAGCGCATGGCACGGATGCAGATCAATTCCGCCTCGCGATTTTGGTACCGCTGGTATAACCCGGCGGCCTAGGATCGTGCACCACTAGCAGGAACCCAAAGCCGCCCCGCCAAGGCGGCTTTCGCATTTCTGCGCCATCGGAAATCCGGATTTTCGCCAAGGCAGGGCGGCCTCTCAACCGAAGGAGGCTCGCATGCACAGTTCAGATTTCGATGTGATCACCGGCCCGTCGCTGCCGCGCAAACCGGTTCCGCAACCCGCGCCCGTCCCGGCGCCGCAGCGACTGCGATGATGCGTCATGTGGACACCAAACGACTGGCGCGCCTGTCCCATCGCGCAGGCGCCGGCCTACCCTGACACCGCAGCACTCGACACCGTTGAAGCGGAATTACGCGGCTGTCCGCCGCTGATCTTCGCCGGTGAGGCGCGCGCGCTGAAGGCGCATCTCGCGCGCGCCGCGAATGGCGACGCGTTCCTGCTGCAAGCCGGCGATTGCGCTGAATCATTCGCCGAATTCCACGCCAACACGCTGCGTGACACCGTGAAGGTGCTGCTGCAGATGGCGGTGGTGCTGAGCTACGCCGGCGGCGTGCCGGTGGTGAAGGTGGCCCGCATGGCAGGGCAGTTCGCCAAACCTCGCTCCTCCCCCACTGAAACCATCGATGGCGTCACCCTGCCTTCCTATCGCGGTGACATCGTCAACGACATTGCGTTCGATGCGCCGGCTCGCACGCCCGATCCAACACGCATGCTACGCGCCTACAATCAGTCGGCCATAACCTTGAACCTGCTGCGCGCGTTCACTCAGGGCGGCTTCGCCGATCTGGCGCGTGTGCAGCAATGGAACCAGGCGTTCGTCGCTGCGTCGCCGCAGGGCGTGCGCTATCGCGACATCTCGCATCGCATCCAGGAGTCACTGGATTTCATGGCGGCCTGCGGCATCCAGTCACCGCAGACGCACATGACCGAAATCTACACCAGCCACGATGCGATGCTGCTGAACTACGAAGACCCGTTGGCACGCCAGGACAGCCTCACCGGCGATTGGTACGCGTGCTCAACTCATCTGCCATGGATCGGCGAGCGCACCCGTCAGATCGACGGCGCGCATGTCGCGTTCCTGCGCGGCGTCGGCAATCCGCTCGGACTGAAATGCGGTCCAGCCATGACACCGGACGAACTATTGCGGCTGATCGATGTGTTGAACCCGGCGAATGAGCCCGGCCGCCTGACACTGATCACGCGCATGGGCGCGGAACGCATCGCTGCCGGTTTGCCCCCGCTGCTGCGCGCCGTGCAGCGCGAAGGGCGCCGCGTCGTGTGGTCGTGCGACCCAATGCACGGCAACACCGAGGCCACGGCCACCGGCCGCAAGACCCGCCCATTCGACCGTATCCTGAGCGAACTGCGCGACTGCTTTGCGGTGCATCACGCCGAGGGCAGCCCTCTCGGCGGCATGCATATCGAAATGACCGGCAAGGACGTCACTGAATGCACCGGCGGCGCGCAGGCAATCGACGAAGCAACGTTGGAGCATCGCTATCACACGCACTGCGATCCGCGGCTGAACGGTTCGCAGTCGCTTGAACTGGCTTTCCTGGTGGCGGAAGAACTTCGGCGCGAACGCAGGCCGATGCTGGCAGCGGCGGAGTGATCAGACGTTGAACCGGAACAGCAGGATGTCGCCGTCTTTCACCACGTATTCCTTGCCTTCGACGCGCATCCTGCCAGTTTCCTTGGCGCCCGCTTCGCCCTTGCACGACACGTAGTCGTCATAGGCGATGGTCTCGCACGCAATGAAGCCGCGTTCGAAATCGCCGTGGATGGCGCCGGCCGATTGTGGCGCCTTGGTGCCGCTGGTAATCGTCCAGGCGTGCGCCTCCTTCGGCCCAACGGTGAAAAAGGTCAGCAGGCCCAGCAGACCGTAGCCGGCGCGGATCACCCGATCCAAGCCGCTGTCATGCAAGCCAAGACCTTCCAGGAATTCGCCGCGCTCAGCTTCCGGCAACTGCGCGACCTCCGCCTCGATCGCGGCGGATACGATGACCACGCGCGCGCCTTCCGCCCGCGCACGCTGCTCGACGCGGGCAGAAAACGCGTTGCCGCTCGCCGCCGCGCCTTCCTCGACATTGCACACATACAGCACCGGCTTCGAGGTCAGCAGTTGCAGCCGCTTCACCGCTTCCGCCTGCTCCGGTGCGGCAACCGCTCGCACCGGCGTCCCATCACGCAGTGCCGCGACCAGCGGCTCCATCAACGCGACGCCGGCGATCGCCTCCTTGTCGCCGCCACGTGCCCGCTTCTGTGCTGCGAACAGCCGTTTCTCCAAGCTGTCGAGGTCGGCGAGCATCAGTTCGGTTTCCACCACCTCCGCATCGCGGATCGGGTCGATCGGGCCTTCGACATGCGTGATGTCGTCGTCCTCGAAGCAGCGCAGCACGTGGATGATGGCATCGACCTCGCGGATATTGGCGAGGAACTGATTGCCCAGCCCTTCCCCCTTGCTCGCGCCGCGCACCAGCCCGGCGATGTCAACAAACTCCAGCGACGTCGGCACGATCTTCGCTGACTTGCCTATCGTCGCCAGCGTGGTGAGCCGCTGATCCGGCACGGCGACGCGGCCAATATTTGGCTCGATTGTGCAGAACGGATAGTTCGCTGCCTGCGCCGTCGCTGTCGCGGTGAGCGCATTGAACAGCGTGGACTTGCCAACGTTCGGCAACCCAACAATGCCGCAGTTAAAACCCATGTTTCAGATTTCAGCAACCACAGCCGCACACCGATGGACACGGATCATGCTTACTGCGGCTAGGTATAATCGGCGTCCATCTGTGTCCATCTGTGGTTCCAACTTCTTATGGCGCCTTGGGCGCAAGCAGCGCGACCTTGGTCATGAACTCCTCCGGCCTGCCCTGCGCCAGCAGAACCGCCGCATCGGCCACCGCATCGAGCACCGGCAACAGCCAATCGCGATCTTCCTTCATGAAGTCGCCCAACACGTGGCCAAGCACGCGTTCCTTCTGTCCCGGATGGCCGATACCGAGCCTCACCCGCCAGTAGTCCTGCATGCCCAGTATGCGATCCATGCTGCGCAGCCCGTTATGCCCGGCGGCCCCGCCACCGCGCTTCACCCGCACCTTGCCTGGTACCAGGTCCAGTTCGTCGTGGAACGCTGTAATCGTTTCGACCGGCAATTTGTAGAACGCCGCCGCCTGCTGCACCGATGCGCCTGAACTCGTTCATATAGGTCTGCGGCTTCAGCGCCAGGATCCTCTCGCTGCCGACGCTGCCCTCGCTCATCAGCCCCTTGAAGCGCTGCCGCCACGGCGAAAACCCGTACTTGATGGCGATCGTATCGACCGCCATGAAGCCGATGTTGTGCCGGTTCCGGGCCATGCCCGGCTCCGGATTGCCGAGGCCGACCCAGAGCAGCATAGCCGCCGGACTAGCCGCGCTTCGCGCCGCCCCCGCCGCTGCCACCACGTGCCGGAGCCGCCGCTGCCGCGGGTGAAGCCGCGGCCGGTGCTGCCGCCGGCGTAGCCGCGGCCGCCGTTTCGGTGGTCACATCCGTCTGCTTGGTGGGCGGTGCGACGGTGGCCACCACGAAGTTGCGGGCGATCACCGCGCGGGTGTTGCCCGTGCCCTTCAGGTCCTCCCAGCGCACTGCGTCATTGAAGTCGAGATCCGCCAGATCGGCGGTAAACTGCTCCGGGATGTGCTCCGGGTCGGTATACACCTCGACCGTATGACGAATGACGTTGAGCACGCCGCCGCGCTTCAGCCCCGAGCTCAGCCCCTCGTTCTCGAAATGCACCGGCACCGACACGCGGACGCGCTCGCCCGCGGCGAGGCGCTGGAAGTCGATGTGCTCCGGCGCGTCACTGACCGGATGGTACTGCACGTCGCGGATCAGTGCCCGCGTGGCATCGCCGTTGATCTTGATCTCGAAGACCCTCGACTGCCAGCCGGCGCGGTGCAGCTCCCGCACCACCATGCGCGGCTCCAACGCTATCAGCGTCGGCGTCTGCTTGGCGCCGTAGATCACACCGGGCACCTTGCCCGCCCGCCGAGTTGCACGCGCCGCCCCCTTACCGGCTCGCGCGCGTGCCTCGGCCTCAATCGTCACAGCATCGGCCATGGTTCGCTCCGCAAATGGCATCGCCGGCCTCCAGGGGTGCCGGCGAGGCGGGCGGTTTAGCGGGGATGGCCGGGCGAGGCAAGGCGAACGGCCACCGTCTTGCGGCTTACCCGCCAATTGCTGCTATTGGCCGCCTCGCCACAGGACACCGCCGATGCTCGAGCAGTTCCCCCGCTACCCCCTGACCTTCGGTCCCACCCCGGTCGAGCACCTCGCCCGCCTCAGCAAGCATCTGGGCGGCGGCGTGGAAATCTACGCCAAGCGCGAGGATTGCAACTCCGGCCTCGCCTTCGGCGGCAACAAGCTCCGCAAACTTGAGTACATCGTCCCCGACGCAATCGCCTCCAACGCCGACACGCTGGTCTCTATCGGCGGTGTGCAGTCGAACCATACCCGCATGGTTGCGGCCGTTGCCGCCAAGCTCGGCATGAAGTGCCTGCTGATCCAGGAAAGCTGGGTCCCGCACGAGGACGCCGTCTACGACCGCGTTGGCAACATCCTGCTGTCGCGCATCATGGGCGCCGAGACCCGCCTGGTCGACGAGGGTTTCAACATCGGCATCCGGGAAAGCTGGACCGCCGCGCTTGATGAAGTACGCGCTGGCGGCGGCAAGCCGTATGCCATTCCCGCCGGCGCCTCGGTGCATAAGTTCGGCGGCCTGGGCTATGTCGGCTTCGCCGAGGAGGTGCGCGCCCAGGAAGCCCAGATGGGCCTCCACTTCGACTATATAATTGTATGCACAGTAACCGGTTCGACCCATGCCGGAATGCTCGTGGGCTTCGTGCCCGACGGACGCACCCGCAACGTCATCGGCATCGATGCGTCCGGCACACCGGCGCAGACCAAGGACCAGGTGCTCGACATCGCGCGCAACACCGCATCGTTGGTCGGCGTGCGAGACGTCACCGGTGACGACATCGTGCTGCTCGAGGACTATGCCTATCCTTATTACGGCGTGCCATCGAACGAGACCCTGGAAGCGATCCGGCTCTCCGCGCGGCTCGAAGGCATGATCACCGACCCGGTATACGAAGGAAAGTCGATGCAGGGCATGATCGACCTTGTGCGGAAGGGCTTTTTCCCGCCGGGTTCCAAGGTGCTCTATGCGCATCTTGGCGGTGCGCCGGCGTTGAATGGCTACAGCTATACGTTCCGCAACGGCTGAATCATCACCGTTGCCTTCGCGCGCCGCCCGCATAGACCGTCCCGCAGAATCAGGCTTCCCCTCGCTCCCGCTGATCGGCCAGGACCTCGAATTTCTCCGCCAAGCGCAGCAGACCTTCGAGCGCCTGAGTTGTTCGGGCCGTCGCTGCCATGCTGCGATATTGTTCCGCCCTCTGGCGCAGCTCCGCCACCGACAGTCCACCAAGCGGTCGCCACATGAAGCCCCGCGGAGCACCAGGCAATGGCTCGCCTTCCGTCACGAATGCAACAATGCCGGTTGGCACGCCGAAAATATTGAGTTCCTCAAAAGGCCCCGTGTGCGGAGCGCGCGATAGCGGATGGTAATCATCGATCGGCATAATTCCGGTCTTTTCTGACAAAAACATGACGCATGCACTGATCTGGATCAATGCGGCAGGCGAACTTTGAGCGCACAAGCCGCTCATGACACTCCGAATTGACCCTGCGGAACTGGCCGGCGAAATCGCGGACATTGCCAGGACAACGACTGACGCGGAGACCGCCAGAAGCCTGCTGGAACTGGCCGGCCGCCTGCTTTCAGAGGCTGGCTTGCCGGGCGGCGAAGGCGGCGGCGATCTCCCCCCAGGCCCCGTGCACGCGACTCAGGTCGAGCTGCCCGAATTTGCCTGAATGCGAGCGGCTATTGACCGAGATCGAGCCGGTTGCCGATCAGCGCGGTCAGAGCAAGGAGCGCAGTGCGCTGCTCTGACGCGGACAGCCGATGGACGAGCGACTGCACGATCCCCTCTGCAAGCACGCCTACCAGCAGATAGGTCTCGCTGCTGTCCTGGATAACAATTCTTATGTCCGAGGCGAGCCGATCGATCGCATCGGTCTCGCTCCGCGTGATTCGATCAACCTGTTCCATAAGGTCCGCTATTGCCGCGAACGTCCGCTGTTTTGGTTTGGCGGCGGCGGACGGCATCGCTTGTGCCGTGCCGATGGAGTTGCTGCCGGCTGTAGCCGCGTTCATGCGCTCGAGCAGCTGCTTGCTGGCTGCCAGCCGCCGCTTGGCGGACGCGACTTGCACTCTGCCGGCGCGGATACCAGCCCTGCTGTTCGCGATGAGAATCTGGAACTCGTCAATCAAGCAGAATTGCTCCGCAAACGTCTTGTGATCAGCCCTGCGTGCTGACTTACTTTCTCTAGGTGGCACTTTAGAGCCGTTACGCTTGATTGCGATGCGCTTACGATAGATGCTATCGCAATCGTTACCTCTACGCCGACCTCTTGATGCAGATTCGCGATGTTGCGGGCGCGTTCGCGGGAGCGGGGCCATCCGGATGTCAAGGAAGCTGCTCGTTATCGATGATCGTATCGACCTGTGTCGCGTCATCGGCCGCGCCGCCCAGCGGCATGGCTTTGAGGTGCAGCTTGTCGATGTGCCGCTGCGGGCGATGGGGCGCTTTCTGGCGTTCAAACCTGACATTGTGATCCTCGACATGGTGATGCCGGATATCGACGGGACGAAGGTGCTCAGCGCTTTGCTGCGCAGCGGCGTGCCGACCAGGATCGTCCTGACCTCCAGTCCCGGACTTGGTGAAGCCTATCTCGCCATGGCCGAGGGCATCGCCCGCTTTCATGGAATCCGGATGCCCCGGATATTGCTCAAGCCATTCCGTTTGGCCGAACTGATCGATGCGCTCGACGCCGAGGTGCCACCGCCCGAGGACGCCTCCGCATAACCATCGCGTGCAGGAACCTCAAATCGCCTGAATATCAAATGGCGGCTGTTACTTGATTACAGCACCGAAAAGTATTGAACGTCACAATAAATCAGGGCACGGTCACATCATAAGGGAGAATCTTATCAATGATACGACTGATCGTGCCTGGAGTGCTTGGCGCTGCTATTGCGATGTCTGCCCCTCAGATCGTCTCCGCAGCCTACGTGAATGTCGATGCGGGGTGGGGTGTCGGCTTGGGTTTCACCAGCGATCGGCCAGACGGAATCGACGTCGAAGGTAGCGAAGGCACTGAGCTGGCCGACATCCACACGTTCACCGGCAAGGAAAACAAGACGTTCACCTCGACCGCGCGCTTCACCGTCACCAACACTCTGGATGCACCGTTCCACGATTCCAATTTCTGGTTCGACGTTGATTTCAGCGCGTTCAATCCGGGCGGCGATTGGATCGGTTTAAGCATCGACAACCCGGGCCAAAGGGCTTCCTTCAGCAGCAGCGTCGAAGGACCGGAAGCTTACGACACCCATAGCTGCGCGCTGCCTGCTTCCGCAACCGACGTTGACGGCTACACCTATTTTTTCGACAATGGCTTGTGGCGCCGCAGCGCCGGATAGTGATGACTTCCCGCTCTACGTCACCGATCTGGCGCCCGGTGAGACGCAGACCTTCACCTACACAATCACCATTTCCGACTCTTTCACCCCAGCCCCGGAGCCATCAGGGTTGCTGGTGTTGACACCGACGGTGCTTGGCTTGGGCTTACTTCGTTCCAGGGCGGGTTTCTCTCGGCCGATTGGCAACGCGCCAAGGCCCTGAACTGCCGGTTCAAAGCGGACAGAGGTCAGCGTTTTTCCGGCGGCGCCCCGCGCGCAATGCGCGAGAAATCGCCCCGGCCCGGCCTTCGCAACACCACGAACCCGCATTGCTCAAGATGTCGCACCAGATGCTCGGCGGTGATGCGCGCCATCATCTCACCACTCGTCCTGAACTGTCTGCGGCCGTCAAAGGTCAACGCGAATGCCAGCGCTTGGCATAGGTCGTCGGGATCGGCCGGGGTGAGCGTCTCGTCTGGCATCCGCGCTTCTTAGCTCTGGACGATAGAACAAACAAGGAACATTTATGCCAACGACTACCGCCTGGAGCGCCTCAATGGGTCGGTTTAAGTATAGAGTTCAATAACTTATTGGATGGTGGGCGCGACAGGGATTGAACCTGTGGCCCCTGCCATGTCAAGGCAGTGCTCTCCCGCTGAGCTACGCGCCCATCCGCAGGAAAAATACCCATGCCATGCGCTGTGGGCAAGCTAGAGAGGTGACAGCGCGCGCTGCGCCAGCTTTGATAGGCAGTCATGGACCTTCCGGTTACCGCTTCGCTTGCTCCTCCCGAACCCGTCATTGTGCTGCGCCCGGAGCAGCAGACCGTTCCCATCATCTTCGCATCGCCGCATTCCGGCCGGCACTATCCGGACGAACTGCTCGCAGCCGCGCGGCTCGATCCGCTGACGCTGCGCCGCAGCGAGGACAGCTTCGTCGACGAACTGTTCGCCGCCGCACCGGATCACGGCGCACCTCTGGTCGCCGCTACCTTTCCGCGCGCCTGGTGCGATGCCAACCGCGAACCATGGGAGCTAGACCAGGCCATGTTCGCTGATCGGCTGCCCAACTGGGTCAATACGAGCAGCGCCCGCGTCGGTGCCGGCTTGGGCACGATCGCCAGGGTGGTCGCCTCCGGCGAAGCGATCTACCGCGGCAAGCTGACCTTCGCCGACGCCGAACGGCGCATCCGAACCTGCTGGCAGCCATTCCATGACACGCTCGGCAGCCTGATCGCCGAGACGCGGGAAAGCTTCGGCGCCTGCCTGCTGATCGACTGCCACTCGATGCCGACGCACAGCCAGCTAGTACGCTCCGGCAGCCGGCCGGCCGACATCGTGCTTGGCGACGCGCATGGCACGGCGTGCGCACCCGCGGTGACCGAACTGGCCGAGCGCCTGTTGACCGATCTCGGGTATGTGGTGCGCCGCAACGACCCCTATGCAGGCGGTTACATCACCCGCCATTACGGGCGGCCGCGCGAATTGGTGCATGCGCTGCAGATCGAGATCGCGCGCGACCGCTATATGCACGAGGGCCGTATCGAACGCTCCCCCGCATTCGACCAGTTGCGCCAGGCCATGACGCGCTTCATCGTCGCACTGGCCTCCCGGACCGGGCTACTCGCACCGGGTTGAGGGCCGGAGGCAAAAAAATTGGCGGCACTTTCGTGCCGCCAAGTTTAGGGAGGAAACGTCCAAGAAAGCAGACAGCGCGGCCAGAGGCCGCATTGCTGCGATGCACAATATACGTCGTCGGTCGTTCGTCTGCAAGTGATTTTTCGCGTTGCAGCATCAGTCGTCCCACGAATGCCCGGTGCCTAACGCTAACTGCTTGGTAATGCAGGCGTTCTATCATTCGCTCATGCGGCTTTCAGGACTCGCAGCGCTCTCGCTGGCGATCTCGTGGTCGGCTTTGGCAGCACCTGTGATGCCGTTGCCGGTCGACCCCGGGGCGCTCTGCCGCCCCGCCGTAACCCTGGCCGAGCAGGCGCACGGGATACCTTCCCATCTGCTCGCCGCGATCAGCCGCGTGGAAAGCGGCCGCCGCGACCCGGTGTCCGGCAATATGCGGCCGTGGCCGTGGACGGTGAACGCCGAAGGTCAGGGCTCCTTCTATGACAGCAAGGCGCAGGCAATCGCTGCCGTCCGCGACATGCAGGCGCACGGCATCCGGTCGATCGACATAGGCTGCACCCAGGTCAACCTGATGCACCATCCGGATGCATTCGCCAGCCTGGAACAGGCCTTCGATCCGCAGACCAACGCCAATTATGCCGCAACCTTCCTTACCCAACTGTTCGGCCAGACCGCCGACTGGGCCAGGGCGGCGGCGTTGTATCACTCGGCCACTCCGGAACTGGGCGCGGACTATCAGAAGAAGGTCATGGCCGCGTGGCCGGAAGAGACACGCCTCGCCGGCACCTTTGCCACCGCAGCTGTCACGCCACTGGCGCGGGCGTGGAGCGCGACACTGCCGACCGCGCCTGGCAGGCTGATCATGCTGCCGGCCAATGGCGCGACGATGCAGGGCCGCTCGTTGGCCGCCTATCGAGCCGCGCCGATCATGCTGGCACGGCAGTTCCTCCGGCCCTGAACTCAATAGCTTCGGGGCAGTCCGAGCACATGTTCCGCGATATATGACAGGATCAGGTTCGTGCTGATCGGCGCGACCTGATACAACCGGGTTTCCCGGTATTTCCGCTCCACATCGTACTCTTCGGCGAAGCCGAAGCCACCATGCGTCTGCAGGCACGCCTCGGCCGCCGCCCAGGACGCATCGGCGCCCAGCAGCTTCGCCATGTTGGCCTCTTCGCCCGGCGTCAGCCCGGCCTCGAACTTGGCGCAGCCCTCGCGGATCATCAATTCAGCGGCCCGCATCTGCGCATAGGCCCGCGCGAGCGGGAACTGGATGCCCTGGTTCTGGCCGATCGGCCGGCCGAACACCTGGCGGTCACGCGCGTAGTCGGTGGCCTTCTTCAGGAACCAGCGCGCGTCGCCGATGCACTCCGCCGAGATCAGCAGGCGCTCGGCGTTCATGCCATCCAGGATGTAGCGGAAGCCCCTGCCTTCCTCGCCGATCAGATTCTCTGCCGGAACCACGAGATTATCGAAGAAGATTTCGGTCGAGTTGTGGTTCATCATGGTGCGCAGCGGCCGTATCGTCATGCCGTGGCCGACTGACTTGCGCATGTCCACAATGAAAGTTGAAAGCCCGTCGGTGCGCCGCTTCACCTGGTCGCGCGGCGTGGTGCGCGCGAGCAGCAGCATCAGGTCGGAATGCTCGGCGCGGCTGGTCCACACCTTCTGGCCGTTCACCACATAGTTGTCGCCCTCGCGTTTGGCGAATGTGCGCAAAGACGTCGTGTCGGTGCCGCTGGTCGGCTCGGTCACGCCAAATGCCTGCAGGCGTGCCTCGCCGGTGGCGATCTTCGACAGATACTCCTGTTTCTGCTGCGCCGAACCGTGCCGCAGGATGGTGCCCATGATGTACATCTGGGCGTGGCACGCGGCGCCGTTGCAGCCCTCGGCGTGGATCGTCTCCAGGATCGCCGCGGCAGCGGACAGCGGCAGCCCGGCGCCGCCATATTCCTCGGGGATCAGCGCGGCGAGATAGCCGGCTTCGGTCAGCGCCTGCACGAACTCGGTTGGATAGGCGCGATCGCGGTCCAACTTGCGCCAGTATTCGCCGGGGAAGCGGGCACAGAGCTTGGCCACCTCGATGCGGATTTCGGCATGCGGGTCGGTGGGAATGTCCTGGTCCATCGCGTTTGCTTAGGCGCGCGGGCGCAGAGGCGCAAGCGAACGGGCGGCGCTTGATCTTGACCCTTGGCTGTTCGATCCTGCATTGCAGTGGGAACCACGTGGGAGGCCTTCACGATGCAACTCGGCCGGCTTGGCGCGTGGTATTCAACCGACAAGTTGGGTGGTCCGCGTGACATCAAGACATTCGTGCAGATCGTCGAGCAGCTCGGCTACGATACGCTGTGGTACCCGGAATCACGCGGCTATGAATTGTTGTCGGTCGCCGGGTTCATGCTCAGCCATACCAGCAAGCTGAAGCTGGGCAGTTCCATCGCATCGATCTACGCGCGCGATGCATTCACGTCGCGGCGCGGCCTGCTCTCATTGCAGTCGCTCTATGGCGACCGCTTCGTCCTCGGTCTTGGCGTGTCGCACGTGCCGATGGTCGAAGGCCTTCGTGGACACAAATACGAGAAGCCGGTGCCGGCGATGCGCACCTATCTGGAAGGCATGACGAAAGGTGAATTGGGTTCGGACCAGTGGCCGCTCGCAATCGCCGCGCTCGGGCCCCTGATGCTGAAGCTGGCGGCGAGCCATACACGTGGGGCGCTCCCGTACAACACCACGCCACAGCACACCGCCGAGGCAGCACGCATACTCGGACCGAACAAGTGGCTGGTGGCGGAGCAGAAGGTTACGTTGGAAACCGACCCTGCCAAGGCGCGCGCGCTCGGACGCAAGGAGCTGTCGCGCTACATGGTGTTGGACAACTACCGCAACAATTGGCTGCGCATCGGCTTTACCGAAGCAGATCTGGCGAACGGCGGATCTGACCGGTTCATCGATGCGATGGTGCTGTGGGGCAGCGCCGGCAAGGTGCGCGAAGGCTTGCGCGCGCATTTCGCCGCCGGTGCTACGCAGGTTTGCATCCAGCCAGTGCACGAGGACGGCGATACCGCGGCGCGTGACCGCATCCTGACGGAGCTTGCCAACATCTGAGGTATCCATGCTGGCCATCCCGAAATCCGGACCGATTGCGCGTACCACGATGGCTTATGTACTGGCAGGCGGCCGTGGCAGTCGCCTGATGGAGCTGACCGATCGGCGTGCCAAGCCGGCGGTATTCTTTGGCTGCAAATCGCGCATCATCGACTTCGCGTTGTCGAACGCGCTGAATTCCGGCATCCGGCGTATCAGCGTGGCGACGCAATACAAGGCGCACAGCCTCATCCGCCACCTGCAGCGTGGCTGGAACTTCTTGCGGGTCGAGCGCAACGAAAGCTTCGACATCCTGCCGGCGTCGCAGCGCGTCTCGGAGACCGAGTGGTACGCCGGCACGGCGGATGCGGTATACCAGAACATCGACATCATCGAGAGCTATGGTCCCGACCACATCATCATCCTGGCCGGCGACCATATCTACAAAATGGACTACGAGCCGATGCTGTTGATGCATCACGAGCGGCAGGCCGATGTGACGGTCGGCTGCATCGAGGTACCGCGCGAAGAGGCAAGCGGCTTCGGCGTGATGGCGGTGGATACCGAGGATCGCATCATCTCGTTCCTCGAGAAGCCGAAGGATCCACCCGGCATGCCGGACAAGCCGGACAAGGCGTTGGCCAGCATGGGCATCTACGTGTTCGCGACGAAGTTTCTGTTCGATCAGCTTCGCCGCGATGCCGAGGATCCGAATTCCAGCCGCGATTTCGGCAAGGACCTGATCCCTTACCTGGTGAAGCACGGCAAGGCATTGGTGCATCGATTCACCGAATCCTGCGTGCGCTCAGGCTTCGAGGCGGAAGCCTACTGGCGCGATGTCGGCACGCTCGATGCCTATTGGCAGGCAAACATCGATCTGACCGAGGTGCTGCCACCGCTCGACCTGTACGACAGCGATTGGCCGATATGGACCTATGGTGAGGTCACGCCGCCAGCCAAGTTCGTGCACGACGTCGAGGGCCGGCGTGGCCAGGCAGTCAGTTCGTTGGTATCGGGCGGTTGCATCATCTCCGGCGCGTCGTTGCGCCGGTCGCTGCTGTTCACCGGCGTGCGCATGCACTCGTTCGCGCACGTCGAAAACACTGTTGTGCTGCCGCATGTCGATGTCGGCGAATCAGCCAGGCTGCGCAACGTCATCGTCGATCGCGGTGTGCGCATACCGCCGGGCCTGGTGGTTGGCGAGGATCCACTGGCCGATGCCGAACGCTTCCGACGCACCGATCAGGGCGTCTGCCTGATCACACAGCCGATGCTCGACAAACTGGAGCGACGCCGCTGAACGTTCTGGCTGTCGTCTCTGAAATCTTCCCACTGATCAAAACGGGCGGCCTGGCCGATGTAGCCGGTGCGCTGCCTGGCGCGCTGGCGGCGGAAGGGATAACGACGCGTACATTGGTGCCAGGCTATCGGCAGGTGCTCGGCGCCTTGCAAGGCGGCGTCGCGGTCGCATCGCTGAACGATCTGTTCGGCGGCGAAGCGCGCATCGTCGCGGCAAAGGCCGCGGGGCTTGAACTGTTCGTGCTGGATGCACCGCACCTCTTCGCGCGCGACGGCGATCCGTACCGCGCTCCGGACGGACATGAATGGCATGACAACGCGATGCGCTTCGCGGCGCTGTCGCGCGTCGGCATGCTGCTCGGCCGTGGGCTGGTAAGCGGCTATCAGCCTGATGTCGTGCACGCACATGACTGGCAGTCCGGTCTGGTACCAGCGTATCTGCATTATGATGGCGCGGTTGCACCCGCGACGGTGATGACCATCCATAATCTCGCGTTCCAGGGACAGTTCCCGTCGTACCTGCTCGGCGCGATCGGGCTGCCGGCCAATGTGTACGCGATCAATGGCGTCGAATATTATAGTTCCATTGGTTACCTGAAGGCGGGCGTGCAGTTCGCCGACCGGATCACCACGGTATCGCCAACTTATGCGGCGGAGATTTCGCACGCCGGCGCACGGTATGGGCATGGATGGGCTGCTGCGTGCTCGCGGTGACGTGCTGGTGGGGATCCTCAACGGCATTGACACCTCGGTATGGGACCCGGTGCACGATCAGTATCTCGCACAGCGCTTCGACGCCGATCGGCTTGGCGATAAAGCGGCGAACAAGGTGGCGCTGCAAACGCAATTCGGATTGCGCACGGACATGGGCACGCCGATGTTCGGCGTGATCAGCCGCCTTGCGGCGCAGAAGGGCATCGACCTGCTGCTGCCGGCGCTGCCCTCGATGCTCGACAATGGTGCGCAACTGGTCGTGCTGGGTGGCGGCGATGCGCCGCTCGAGGCCGGGCTGCATGCGCTTGTGGCGCGCTATCCGGATCGGGTCGGCGTGCGTATCGGCTATGATGAAGCACTGGCGCACCTGATCCAGGGCGGATGCGACGCACTGCTGGTGCCCTCACGCTTCGAACCATGCGGGCTGACACAGCTTTGCGCGCTGCGATATGGCACGTTGCCCATCGTGTCGCATGTCGGCGGACTCAGCGACACGGTCATCGATGCCAACGAGATGGCGTTGGCGAACGGCCAGGGTACCGGCTTTCACTTCTCGCCGGTGGAAACCGACATGCTGGAAGCGACGATGATGCGCGCGCTGTCAGTGTGGCGGCGGCCTGATGTCTGGCGGCGGCTGCAACGCAATGCCATGCGGACCGACGTGAGCTGGCGCGAGCCCGCGCGGCGCTACGCGGCCTTATATCGGGAACTGGGTGCGCGATAGCTGGAGCGGGTGAAGGGAATCGAACCCTCGTATGCAGCTTGGGAAGCTGCCGTTCTACCATTGAACTACACCCGCGTGGCGGCGTCCGGCGCTGTCTAGCTAGCAAGAAGTCGGCTGACGAAGCAATCGCACCATCGCCGGCAACTTCTTCGCATATGGACGCAGGAGCCGCGATCCGCTAAACGGCCCCGCTCCAAAGGAACGCGGGAGGCTCGTGCACGCCGGACATCCGGCAGCGGGCCGTTTGCACCGCGGTCCCCGGACCACAGGACAAGGACCAGGGATATGGCAAAGAAGATCGCCGGCTACATCAAGCTGCAGATACCGGCCGGCAAGGCGAACCCGTCGCCGCCGGTTGGCCCCGCACTGGGCCAGCGCGGGCTGAACATCATGCAGTTCTGCAAGGACTTCAACGCGGCCACCCAGAACATGGAACCGGGCATGCCGATACCGGTGGTGATCACGGCGTTTGCGGATCGCACCTTCAGCTTCATCACCAAGACCCCGCCGAACACGTATTTCCTCAAGAAGGCGGCAAAGGTCGATAAGGGCAGCCAGACGGTGGGCAAGAGCGCCCCGGTGGGACAGATCACCATGGCGCAGCTGCGCGAGATCGCCGAGCAGAAGATGAAGGACATGAACGCCAACGACGTCGATGGCGCAGTGCGCATGTTGATGGGATCCGCCCGTTCTATGGGCCTGACGGTGGTGGAGGGCTGAACGATGGCCAAGGACAAGCGGCTGGCGAAGGCGTACGAGGCGGTCGACGAGAACAAAGCGTATGCGCTGCCCGAGGCGATCAAGCTGGTGAAGCAGAACGCCAAGGCAAAATTCGACGAGACGGTGGAAATGTCGATGAACCTCGGCATCGACCCGCGTCATGCGGACCAGATGGTGCGCGGACTGATCAGCCTGCCGAACGGCACCGGCAAGTCGGTCCGCGTCGGTGTCTTCGCCCGCGGACCGAAGGCAGACGAGGCGCAGGCCGCGGGTGCCGACATCGTCGGCGCCGAGGACCTGGCGGAGAAGGTCCAGGCCGGCGAGATCGGCTTCGACCGCTGCATCGCGACGCCGGACATGATGGGCGTGGTCGGGCGGCTGGGTAAGATCCTGGGACCCCGCGGGCTGATGCCAAACCCGCGGCTGGGCACCGTGACGATGGACGTGAAGGGCGCCGTCAGCGCGGCGAAAGGTGGCCAGGTCGAGTTCCGCGCCGAAAAGGCCGGCATCATCCACGCCGGTATCGGCAAGGCCAGCTTCGACGAGGAGAAGTTGGTGGAGAATGCCCGGGCACTGGCCGACGCGATCCAGAAGGCGAAGCCGGCAGGCGCCAAGGGCACCTACCTGCAGAAGGTTTCGGTGAGCTCGACGATGGGGCCCGGCGTGCGGGTGGACGTCGGGAGTTTGGGAACCTAGGGGACTTCCGATCCCGCCGGCTGCCGATCCGAACACAGCAGCGATTTGATCCGCGGCCGTTTGCCGAGGAACGTCCGCAGTTCGTCAGTACGGCCGGCCGCCAGATAGGCCCGCAACAGGGTGAGGCGAACGAGATCAAGCTGCGCGTGGCTGCCGCCGATGCGTTCCAGGTCATCGGCGATTGGCGCCAGCGCGCCGATGGCGGCAGTGAAATCGCCCTGCTCGAAGGCCGCGAAGCCGCCCGCCACGGCGGGAACGCACGGCCCGGACGGATAGCGTTCGGTCAGGGTTAAAGCGTCGATCTGCTCCACCCGGGTGCCCAGGGCCGCAGCGTCCTTGGTTACGGCAAGTGCAAGTGCAACGTGCATATCGGAGAAGGCTGCGCCGGCGCGAGGGAACGTAGCCTCGGCGAAGTCGTGCATGATCCACCAGGATTCAGCGTCTCGAGGCTGTCCGGCGAGTTCCCAGCGCCAGAGGAACGACACGGCGTCGTTCAGCTTGCCGCGCGGCGGACCGCTGTGGACGTCTGGGGCGAAGGCGTCGTGGAACAGATCGGAGGCCGCAGAAGCGTCGCCGGCTTCGAGATGGGCGATCGCAAGGTGCCAGCTCAGATGACTGTAGAGCGCGCCGCCGCGTGGGTAGCCGGGTAGCCACGTTGCGAGGAAGCTGCGAGCGGCGTCCGCGTTGCCTTCCTCATAGGCGAGATGCCCCCGGGCGTGCGCCACCCAGGGATTGGCCGGATTTTCAGCGAAGGAGCTTTCGATTTTTTCGCGAGCGGCGGCGTGTTGGCCGTTCTCGGACAGCGCCATCCCGTGGTGGGCCATGAACCACCAGTCGTCCGTGCGGTAGTGGCGGGCGACTTCTTCCAGCAGATCAAGCAGCATCCGCTTCTGACCGGCGCGGCCCGAGGAGCCGATCAGGCCGTTGGTGAAGGCGGTGGTGCCCAACACCAGGACGTCTCTCGGCCACTCGTCCAGGTGCACACGCAGGGCAGCTAGGGCCGCCTCGGATTCGCCGGCGATCAGCCGGGCAAAAAAGGCGAGGTGGCTGGCTTCTCGGTCGGTCAGGCCGGTGGCGCAGGCCTCCGCAGCGGCGAGACCCGCGCGCGCCGCGGGGACGTCGCCGCGTTCCAGCAGCGCATGAGCGCGAGCCGCGTGTGCGAGCGCGAACCGGGGATCCACTTCAATGGCATGCTCAAAGGCTTCGATCGCCCCGGGATGGGCAGTGAGTTTTCTCTCAGCGCCGTCGACGTACGCGTCGCGGGCAACAGATTTGGCAGTGGAAAGCGGTAGGCCGTAGTGGTCTGCAAGCATGATAGGATCACTACGCTCCAATATCGAGACGACACCGTATACATGCCATCACACCTGCCGTGCGCCACACACAGGCGGCAAGCGGCGATGGCAATGGAATAAAACATCCGGATTTTGGCAATATACCATGCCAACCAGAGGCACCGTCCATGCTGATCTGCCAGCTGACCGACCTCCACATCCGGCCGCCAGGCATGGCAGCCTGCCGCGTCAGCGAGACGAATACGTTTGCGGAGCGTGCATTTCGCGCCGTCGCGCAATGTAGTCCGCGGCCGGACATCGTGGTCATCACCGGTGACCTGACCGCCAATGGGCTCCAGGCCGAATACGCCAACCTCGTCCGAATGTTGCAGCGTTGGTTGCCGATGCCGGTGTTTGTCATCCCGGGCAATCATGATCAGCGGGAAAATCTGCGCGCGGCGCTGCGAGACCTGCCGGGCGTCACGAACGACCCGAAATACGTCCAATTCGCGGTGGAAGGCTACCCGGTGCGATTGGTCATGCTGGACACATTGGTGCCGGGCGCCAGCCACGGAGAACTCCAGCCGGAACAGCTCGCGTTCCTCGATCGCACGCTGGCAGAGCAGCCGGACAAGCCGACGATAGTGGGCATGCACCACCCGCCATTCGCCTGCGGCATGGCGTTCATGGACAGCATTGCATTGCGCGATCCGAATGCGTTCGCCGCCGTGATCGCCCGCCACCCTCAGGTCGAGCGCATCATTTGTGGCCATCACCATCGGCCGGTTGTAGGTCGGGTGGCCCATGCGATCGCCTTGATCGCGCCATCAACGGCACATCAGGTCGAACTGACGTTCCACCCCGAGGACCTGGGCGCCTTCATCTTCGAACCGCCAGCCTACATGTTGCACCGCTGGACCGCTGCCGACGGGCTCGCTTCCCATACCGCCTACGTGGAAGCCCACCCGGGGCCGCACCCCTTCTTCCCAGACCCGCAATAGAGGCTCACCGAGCACTGCCGCGCCGCAATGTGATCAGCACTGCCGGATCGGAGGGTTGCCCCCAGCGCCGGCGATCCGACTCTTCAGAATAGAGTTTCCGCCGCTGGCACGCGGTAAGCGGGATATTCAGGTTTAAGTAATGAAACCCGGCTAACTAATTTAGCCGATCGAGGATATCGCCAGACACTTGTCCGGGTTTGGACCGTATGCTGTGGGACACTGCAACGCTGATCGCCCTGCCCGTCGCGCTACTGGCGCTGACGGTTTCGGGTGCGATTATCGTGTCCGGATTGAACCGGCGGCACGACTTGCAACTATGCGTGAACAGTGTCCGCGCACCGGACCGCTTCGCGCTTGGCCGGATACCGCTCGACTCTCGGCTCATTGACGTCGCCAGCGAAGCCGAGGCGATACTTAGACAGTTTGCCGGCCTGGCCGCGGCCCGCCACGTCACGCTGGAGATGGCTGTACAGCCCGAGCTCTCAGGTACGGGCGGACCCGCAAGCGCTGCGCGAGATGCTGTTCGAATTGGTCGACAACGCCGTCGCTCACGCGCCATGCGGGCACGTGTTGCTTGGGGCGGCGCGTTCGGGGCGGCGCGTTCTGATCTCTGTTCTGGACGATGGCCCAGGCAGCGATCGGCACTCCCGCGCAAGCGCATTGCGTTCCGCCGAACGGCTGGCGGCATTGCATGGCGCCGTACTGGATATCGACCCACGGCATGGCGACGGGACCACAGTCACGTTGAGCCTTCCGATGGGTAGCCCGGATAATCGCGTACCCGCAGCGGAGGAAGTGCTGGATCCAGCCAGCATTTGGCGCGAAGTGAGCAGCGTCGCTAGGTAATTCCGGCCCAAGCGTGGGAATATCGCGGCCCTGCTGGGTGTCTCTGCCAGCGGAGGTTTGCATGGCGGCGGGTGAACGGCCGATTTCTGAAGATGAGTTGCAGTTCTACGTGGACGGCCGCCTCGACCCCGCGCGGCTGGCGGATGTTGAGCGCTACCTTGCCACCCAGCCTGATCTATCGCGGCGCGTCGCATCTTGGCGCGCCCAGCGCGACGGCCTGCGTGCGATGCTGGCCTCGGGCGGTTCTGGACCAACGCCGCCGGAACTCAATCTGAACCGGCTGCTCGAAGCACGATTGCAGCGTCGCCCGTGGCGTTTGGCTGCCGCCGTCGTCTTGTCGTTGGCCGTCGGCGGCGCCGGCGGCTGGTACGTCACCGCAATGTCGCCGCCAAATCGCTCCGAGCTCGCCCTGTCGCTGCTCCAGCAACAGGCCTTGGCAAGCCATGCCGTATATACGCTAGACCCGCGGCATCCGATCGAGGTCGGTGCGGCGGAAAGCGACCATCTGGCACAGTGGCTGTCCAACCGCCTGCATCGCAGCGTGACACCTCCTGACCTCAGCGGCCTCGGTTATCGTCTGCTCGGCGGACGCCTGCTGGCGACCGAGCACGGCAACGCGGCCGCGCTCTTTGCTTACCAAGACAGCACGGGAAACCGCCTGAGTGTGTTGCTGCGGCCGATGGCATCGGACCTGCGCACGCGACATGTCGACATCAGCAACGGATCTCTGAACGGCTGCACCTGGATCGATAACGGCATGGGCTACGCCGTTACGGCGGTTGCGCCAGAAACGACCCTGGACCAGATCGCAGACAGGATTACCGCGCAGCACGGCTGAGACAAGCGTCCTTTCCTCTCGCGCGCCACCTGCACTAGCATGGCAGCATGGCAATCGCACTCGCTGCTGTCACTGACACACCCGAACCGACTACAGCTGAACTGATCGCGGCGCGGCCCAATCTGTCGATGCACGCGATGGACGGGCTGTTGATGGACGATGTTCCGCTCAATGCTATCGCCGATGCCGCAGGCACGCCGACATGGGTGTATTCAGCATCCAGCATGTGCCGGCGTTACCGCATGCTCGCCGCTGCCCTCAGCGATGCCGGGCTTGGCGCGCACATCCATTTCGCGGTGAAAGCGAATGATCGGCTGGCGGTGCTGCGGCTGTTCGCCCGCGAAGGTGCCGGTGCCGACGTGGTCAGCGAGGGCGAGCTGCGCCGCGCGCGCGAGGCCGGTATTCCCGCCGATCGCATCGTGTTCTCCGGTGTCGGCAAGACCGAGCGCGAATTGCGCCTGGCGCTCTCGGAGAACATCGCTCAGATCAATCTGGAAAGCGCTGAGGAGCTGGAAATGCTTGCGGCGCTCGCCAAGTCGATGGGGAAGACCGCGCGCGTTGCGCTGCGCGTCAATCCAGACGTGGACGCTGGGACGCACGCCAAGATCACTACCGGCCGCGCGCACAACAAGTTCGGCATTCCGTACGATGATGCGATCCCATTGTACCGGCGCGCCGCCTCACTGCCGGGCATCGAGCCGATCGGCCTGGCGGCGCACATCGGCAGCCAGGTGTTGACCATGGCGCCGTATAGCGCGGCCTACAGCCGGCTTGCCGATCTGGTGCGCGCCCTGCGCGCTGAGAACCTCCCGGTCACCGCGGTCGATTGTGGTGGCGGTCTCGGCATTCCGTATCGCGACGAGCCGGCACCCCTTCCGGCCGCGCTGGCCGGGGCCATCAGTGGCGCCCTGCACAATCTGGATGTGCGGATCGTGGTCGAGCCGGGCCGCTGGCTGGTCGGACCGGCCGGCGTGCTGCTTGCCTCGGTTATCCTGGCCAAGCACACCGGAAACAGCCGCTTCGTCGTGCTGGACGCGGCGATGAACGATCTGCTGCGGCCCTCCATGTACGATGCCTGGCACGGCATCGTGCCGGTTTCGGCGGTGGACGCCGTCGCGCCGGTGACGCCGGCCGACGTGGTCGGACCGGTCTGCGAATCGAGCGACACCTTCGCGCGCAGCCGCTTGTTGCCATCCCTCGCCGCGGGCGCTCGCGTCGCCATCCTCGACGCCGGCGCTTATGGCTCGGTGATGAGCTCGAATTACAACGCCCGCCCGGTTGCCGCCGAGGTGATGGTCGATGGCAGCCAGTGGTCGGTTATCCGCCAGCGCACAGACCCGGCCGACTTGTGGCGGGACGAACGGGTGCCACATTGGCTGGAATGACTCCCTCGGGCGGCGATCTCGAGAACCTGTTGCGCCGGCTGGCCGGCCGGCGCGCCCTCGCCCGAATCACCATCCTGTTCGAGCGGCTTTGGCCTGCGCTTTGGCCGCCGCTCGGCGTCGCTGGCGTATTCATGTGCATCGCGCTGCTCGATCTGCCGCGCATGCTGCCGGCCTGGGCGCATATCGGCCTGCTTTTGATTGCCTTCTTGCTGGTCGCGGGTCTGTTGATTCGAGGTCTGCACGGCATTACCTCACCGGACGACAAAGCCGCCGACCGACGCCTGGAGGTTGCTTCCGGCCTCGAGCACCGGCCACTCGCCGCGCTAACTGATCGGCCGTCACAGGGTAGGCAAGGGCCGGACCTCGCGGGGCTGTGGTTGTGGCAGGCGCACATCGCCCGAGCCGTCCATCAGGTGAGCCGCCTACGCGTCGGCCTGCCGCGGCCCGGTCTGGCACGCCGCGATCCGCGCGCGCTGCGTGCCGCGCTGATCATCGCCCTTATCGCCGCTTTCGGCATCGCCGGGGAGAATGCACCCTCGCGCCTCGCGCAGGCGATGGAGCCAACGCTGCCGCGCCCGGCGCCGCCGCCAAGCACTGAACTGCAGGCGTGGGTAACGCCGCCGGCCTACACCCGGCTCGCGCCGCTGTTCCTCAAGACAAACAGCCCCACGGTATCGGTGCCTCAGGGCTCGCGCCTGACGGTCAGCGTGACCGGTGGTGAAGGCACCCCATCGCTCGGGTTCGATGGCAAAAGCGAGCCGTTCCGGGTCCTGGACAAGGCAAGCTTTCAGGCAGATCGCGAACTGACCCAGGGCGGCCATCTGGCAGTACGACGCAACGGAGGTGACCTGGCCGGCTGGGACCTCGCGGTGATCGCCGATCAACCGCCGATAGCTGAGTGGGCCGACCCGCCTGGACGCGCCAGAGGCAGCCAGCAGACCCGGTTGCCCTGGCGCGCGTCTGACGACTACGGCGTGGTGTCCCTGCAGGCGGAACTACGCCTGCGCGACCGGCCCGAAGCACCCCCTCTAGTCGTTGGCGTGCCGCTCCCCGGCGGGTCGCCCAAATCCGCGCGTGGTGCGGATCAGCAGGACCTGACGGCAAACCCCTGGGCCGGTCTGCCGGTCATCGGCAAACTCGTCGCGCGCGACGCGCCAGGCCAGGTCGGCGTCAGCAAGACAGCCGAGTTCGTGTTGCCGGAGCGGCCGTTCCAGAACCCGATTGCCCGCGCGCTGATCGCCATCCGCCGCAACCTCAGCCTTCATCCGGAGGACAGGGATTCGGCCGTGGGTGCGCTCGATCCCCTGATGATGAAGCCTGAGGCATTTGGCGGCGATATGGGCGCCTACACCAATCTTGGTGCGATCTACTATCTTCTTGAACGCGACAAGACGCCGGGGGCGGTCCCGCAGGCGCAGCAGCGCATGTGGGATCTCGCGCTGCATCTCGAGGAAGGCCAGACCGAAAGCACCGCGCGCGCGCTGGATGAGGCACGTCAGGCCGCACGCGATGCACTCGAAAAGGTGCTGCGCGAACCCAACCAGGCAAATCGCGAGGACTTTGACAAGAAATTGCAGGCGCTTGAGCAGGCGATCGAGCGCCACATGCAGGCGTTGATGGAAGAGGCGAAGCGCAACGATCAGGAGCTGCCGTTCGATCCTGACGCGCAGCATCTGTCGAACCGCGACCTGGACAAGATGGCGGAAGAAGCCCGCGAAGCTGCGCGCGAAGGGCGCATGCAGGATGCACAGCAGCGCATGGCCGAGCTGGAACGGATGCTCGACCGGCTCCGCAACGCGCGCGCCGAACACCAGCGTCAGGGCGAACGCACTGAAGCCGCGCGGCGCCGCGGACGCCAGCAGATGGGCGTGGTGCAGGACATGATCGCGCGTCAGGGCAGCCTGTTGGATCATGATCAGAGCCGTGTCGGCGATCAGGCGCACGTCCCGAATGCTCCGCAGGCGCTGCAGCCTCCGGATCCGAGCGCCCAGCGTGAGGCCGACCGGAAAGTACAGCAGGCATTGCGCCGTGCGCTCGGCGAACTCATGCAGCAGTTCAGCGATCTGACCGGCCAGGTGCCCCCCAGCCTCGGCGAGGCTGACACCGCGATGCGTGATTTCGCGCGCCAGTTGAGCCAAGGCAACGACCCCGGCGCCGGCACCGCCCAGCAGAAGGCGATCGAGGCATTGCAGAAGGGCGGCCGCGAAATGGGCCAGGCGATGGCCAAGCAGTTCGGTCCGCAGAACGGCCAGGACGGCAGCGATCAGGAAGGCGATTCCAACGGCCCAATGGGGCTGACCCTGGGGCGGGGTCAGGAAGGTGACCAGGGCCAAGGCTGGCGCAATGGCCGCCCCGATCAGGCCAACCCCGGTGGTCGCGATCCGCTCGGACGCCGGTTCGGCGAGGGCAGCTCCGGCGCCGACGAAAGCAATGACGTCACGGTGCCCGAGGAGCGCGAACGCCAGCACACCCAGGCGATCGAGGAAGAACTGCGCCGCCGCGGCGCCGACCGCTCGCGCCCACAATTCGAACTCGATTACATCGATCGGCTGCTGAAGCAGTTCTGATCGCGCCGATTGCACCCGCGTTGGCGTCCTGCCACAGTCGCTCCTACTGATCGGTAGGGAGGATCGGCCGTGGATCTGCGTTTCACCCCCGAAGAGTTGGCATTCCGCGAGGAAGTGCGTGCCTTCATCCGTGACAACCTGCCCGGCGAAATCCGCGAGCGCATGCGGCTGGGCTACAGTCCGCGCAAGCAGGACACCGTCGCGTGGCAGCGCATCCTGAACAAGAAGGGCTGGGCAGCGATGTCCTGGCCGAAGGAATGGGGCGGGCCCGGCTGGTCATCGGTCCAGAAGATGATCTTTCTGGAGGAGAACCAGATGGCGCCGGCGCCGGAGCTGTCGTCATTCGCCGTCACCATGATCGGCCCGGTGCTGATCCAGTTCGGCACCGATGCACAGAAGAAGCGCTTCCTTGCCCGCGCGGCGAATCTGGATGACTGGTGGTGCCAGGGATTTTCCGAGCCGGGCGCCGGTTCCGACCTGGCGTCGCTGAAGACCGCAGCGAAACGCGATGGCGACCACTACGTGGTGAATGGCCAGAAGATCTGGACTTCAACCGCCCATCACGCGGACTGGTGCTTCCTGCTGGTGCGAACCAATCCGAATGCGGCGAAGCGGCAGGAAGGCATCTCGTTCCTGCTGGTCGATATGAAGACCCCGGGCATCACAGTCCGGCCGATCATCTCGATCGACGGCAGCCATCATCTGAACGAGGTGTTCTTCGACGACGTTCGCGTGCCGGTGGAGAACCGGGTGTTCGAAGAGAACCGCGGTTGGGATGTGGCGAAGTTCCTGCTGGGCAACGAGCGCACCGGCATCGCGCGGCTTGGCAAATCCAAAGAGCGCGTCAACTCCGCCAAGGAAATGGCGCGCGAGGTGCGCGAGGCAGGAAAGCCGCTGATAGAAGATCCGGCGTTCCGCCAGCGCGTGGCACAGCTCGAGGTCGATATGAAGGCGCTGGAGATCACCCAGTACCGCGTCGTCTCCAATTACGACAAGCAGAAGGACGGCCGTCCGGACCCATTGTCGTCCGTCCTGAAGGTGAAGGGTACCGAACTGCTGCAGGCGACGACTGAACTGGCGATGGACGTCGGCGGCCCGATGTCGATGCCGATATGGGCGGAGGAACTCGCGGCGCTGTCGAACGAGCCGGATGTCGGACCAGAATGGGCCTCGCAGGCGACCGGCAGTTATCTGTTCCTGCGTGCCGCATCGATCTACGGCGGCACCAACGAGATTCAGAAGAACATCCTGACCAAGGCCGTGCTGCGACTTTGACGACAGACCGTCCCCACAATCGTCATGGCCGGGCTTTGGCCCGGCCATCCATGTCTTTGCGACGATGACAGCGAGAACGCCCCATGGATTTCGCCCTTTCCGACGAACAGCGCCTGCTGAAGGACAGCGTCGATCGGCTGCTGGCCGATCGCTATGCGTTCGACCAACGCAAGAACCACATCAAGGAGCCGGACGGCTGGAGCGCCGCGATGTGGTCGCAATATGCGGAACTCGGCCTGCTTGGCCTGCCGTTCGCGGAAGAGTACGGCGGCTTCGGTGGTGGCGCGATCGAGATCATGCTGGTGATGGAGTCGTTCGGCCGCGCGCTGATCCTGGAGCCGTACCTGGCGACCGTCGTGCTCGGCGGCACCGCCGTACGCCTGGGCGGCAGCGATGCGGTGAAGTCGCGCGTGTTGCCGTCAATCGCCGACGGGAGCACGAAGCTCGCCTTCGCACACGGTGAACGTCAGGCCCGCTACGACGTCACCGACGTGATGACCACAGCAAAGCAAAGCGGCGGCGGCTGGGTGATCGACGGCGCGAAGAGCGTTGTGGCGCATGGCGACTGTGCCGACATGCTGGTGGTGAGCGCGCGCACGTCAGGCGAGCGCGATGATCCCGATGGCATCACGCTGTTCCTGGTCGATGCCAACGCATCGGGCGTTGCGCGGCGCGGCTACTCGGTGCGCGACGAGCAGCGCGCGGCGGAAGTGTCGCTGTCCAATGTTCCCGCCGACACGGTGCTGGGCGAGGTCGGCGAAGGCCTCGCCCTCATCGAGCGCATCATGGAGGCGGGCATCGCCGCCACCGCGGCGGAGAGCGTCGGCTGCATGGAAGCTCTGCACGCGATGACGTTGGAATACAGCCGGACGCGCGAGCAGTTCGGCAAGCCCATCGGCTCAAACCAGGTGGTGCAGCATCGTCTGGCGGAAATGCTGATGTCGCTGGAGCAGGGACGCTCGATGGCGATGCTGGCGGCGATGATGGTGGACGAACCAGACGCCGAACAGCGCGCGCGCAACATCGCGATGGCGAAAGTCGGCATCGGCCAGGCGGGGCGCTTTGTGTCGCAGAATTCGGTGCAGTTGCACGGCGGTATCGGCATGACCGAGGAACTCGCAGTCGGTCACTACTTCCGCCGCTGCATGGTTATCGAGCGCCTGTTCGGCGACACCCCGCACTATCTGGCGAAACTGGCGGCTGAGGTCGCGTGACAGCAGTTTCAGCTGCCGTCAGTCGTCCTCCTCCACCATCCGGCGAATCAGTACCTCACGCTTGCCAACGTGGTTGGCCGGCCCGACGACACCTTCCTTCTCCATCTGCTCAATCAGCTTCGCCGCGCGATTGTAGCCAATGTTCAAATGCCGCTGGATGAAGCTCGTGCTCGCCTTGCCCTCGCGCGCCACCACCGACACCGCCTGCGAATACAGATCCTTGTCGCCTGACCCATCCGCGCTCAGCCCCGGCAAAATCGCGCCACCATCGTCGTCCGCGGGCTCGGTGACATCCTCCACATAGGCCGGCTCGCCCTGCTCGCGCAGGAACGCCACCACCTTCTCGACTTCCTCGTCCGACACGAACGGCCCGTGCACGCGCGTGATCCGGCCGCCGCCCTGCATGAACAGCATATCGCCCATGCCAAGCAACTGCTCTGCACCCTGCTCGCCCAGGATTGTCCGCGAATTGAACTTGGAGATCACCTGGAAGGAAATCCGCGTCGGGAAATTCGCCTTGATCGTGCCGGTGATCACATCGACCGATGGCCGCTGCGTCGCCATGATAACGTGGATGCCTGCCGCGCGCGCCATCTGTGCCAGACGCTGCACCGCCGCCTCGATCTCCTTGCCGGCGACCATCATCAGGTCCGCCATTTCGTCCACCACCACGACGATCAGCGGCAGCGACTCAAGCACGAGCGGCTGTTCCTCGAAGGTCGGCCGGCCGGTGTCGGGATCGAATCCGGTCTGCACCCGCCGCGTCACCACTTCGCCCTTGGCGCGCGCCTCGGCAACGCGGTCGTTATAGCCGCCGATATTGCGCACGCCGAGCTGGCTCATCGCGCGATAGCGTCGCTCCATCTCGCGCACCGTCCACTTGAGCGCGGTCACCGCCTTCGCCGGCTCGGTGACCACCGGCGCCATCAGATGCGGAATCCCCTCATAGGTGGACAATTCCAGCATCTTCGGATCGATCAGGATCAGCCGGCACTGGTCGGGCGACAGGCGATACAGCAGCGACAGGATCATCGCGTTGACGCCGACGGATTTACCGCTGCCGGTGGTGCCGGCGATCATCAGATGCGGCATGCGCGCCAGATCCGCGAAGATCGGGGCGCCACTGATGTCCTTGCCCAGCGCCAGTGTCAGCCGCCCGCCATGCTTCTGCAACTCATCGGACGACAGGATCTCCGACAGGAACACTGTCTCCCGCTTGGCGTTCGGTACCTCGATGCCGATGACGTTGCGGCCGGGCACGGTGGCGATGCGCACCGCCGTCACCGACAGGCTGCGCGCCACGTCGTCCGCCAGGCCGATGACGCGTGCGCTGCGGATACCTGGCGCTGGCTCCAGCTCATACAGCGTGACCACCGGGCCAGGACGGATCTCCACGATGCTGCCCTGCACGCCATAGTCGGACAGCACGGTTTCCAGCAGCCGCGCATTGGCCTGCAAGGCGTCCTCGCTCGGACCGGTCGCCGCGCGGGCTGGGGGCGCCTCCAGCAAGGACAGTGGCGGACAACGCCAGCCCGCTTCTGGCAACGGCAGGCTCTCCTGCGTGGGGCGGCGCGGCGCGGCGGGACGCGTGCTGCGAGCTACAACGGGCGGCGGCTCGTGCGGCGCGGGCGGACTGCGCGTCAAAGCTGGGACCTCCGCCCCCGGCTCGCGGCGTACGATGCTGCCAGCCGGCGGCGCTGCCCGCCCGTGGAACAGTCTCGGCATCCGAGGCAGCGGAATCCGGCCCAACAGTCCAGCCGCGCCACGGCTCCCTGAAGCGCCATAGCGTGCGGCGCGTCCGGCGATCTGCCCGGCAGCGCGCCATTCACCCGAGGACAGGCCAAGCGCCAGCAAGGTCAGCGTGACCGCCAGCGCCATCCCCATGCTCCAGATGATGATCGAGCCGACAAGGCCCAGTGCGTCATGTCCGGCGGCGACCCCGGCAGTCCCCAACAGCCTGCCCACGGCGCCGCCAAGCCCGGCCACTGTTGGCCATGCGAAGGCCGGTGGCACCGGAATCGCGGCGCACACCGCCGCCAACACGGGTAGCGCCGCCAGCAGCGACGCGAGGCGTGCCGCCATGCTGCCAACGCCGCGGCGCGAGGCGATTCGCCATGCCCAGGCCAGCATCGCCAGTCCGGGCAGCGCGCCGGCCATGCCAAAGCCCTGCAGCAACAGATCCGCCAGCACTGCCCCCACCGGCCCCGCAAGATTGGTGGCGTGACGCGAGGTGGCGGTGTTCAACGATGGATCGCGCGGATCGTAGCAGGCCAGCGCCACCAGCAGGGCCAGCCCGAACAGGCCAAGCGCCAAGCCGATGAGCTCGGCCGAGCGCTGATGCACCAGCGCGCGGATCGTGGGAGAGACGAGGCGGCGAGTCCCGGCAGTCCTGGCACTGGCCATGCGAGTCCCGAAAGTTCGTGTGACGGAGCAACTATAGGCCGGAACCCGCTGACCAAAGAAGCGCCTCTGTGTCGAGCTTGCCCACACTGTGGCCGCCGCGCCACTCTACCTCCGTGAGCGATCGCATTTCCGTCGAGGTCTGTGTTGTCGGCGCCGGCCCGGTCGGCGGCACCCTGGCTTGTAGGCTGGCGGCGGCCGGGATTGCCACGGCGGTGGTAGATCGGGCGCCATTGCCGCCGATGGAGCACCCGGCATTCGATGGCCGCGCCTATGCCATTGCCGCCGGCTCCCGCCGGCTGCTGGAGCAGGCCGGCGCGTGGGACAGGCTGCCGATGCCGCCCTGCCCGATCCTGGACATCCGGGTCACCGATGGGCAGCTCGGCCGTCCCGCCTCCCCGCTGTTCCTGCATTTCGCTCACCAGGACGCTGGCGAACAGGCAGCACCGTTCGGCCACATGGTGGAAGCGCGCAGCCTGCGCGTCGCGCTCAACGGCCTGCTGCATGCGCTCCCCGCGCTGCGGGTTTTTGCGCCGGCGGTCGCCGAGGTGAACCGGCGCACCGACGGCGCGACGGTTCGGATCGAGGGCGGACCAAGCATCGATTGCCGGCTTGTGGTCGCCGCCGAGGGCCGCAATTCCCCGCTGCGACGCGCCGCAGGCATTCCGGTCACCACCCTGCCCTACGACCAGACCGGCATTGTCAGCGCGATCAGCCATGCGCGGCCGCACAACAACGCGGCGCTGGAGCACTTCCTGCCCTCCGGCCCGTTCGCGCAATTGCCGATGTGTGGCAGCAGTGAGGTTGCGCCGTATGTATCGGCAATCGTATGGACTGAGCGCAGCAATATCGCGCGCCGTATGCTGGCATTGGATGATGCGCATTTCGCGCACGAGATCGCCCGCCGTCTCGGCGATCATCTGGGCGAGGTGCATGCGATCGGCCGTCGCTGGCACTATCCGCTCGGCGCCATGCACGCCCACCGTTACCACGATACCCGCCTGGTGTTGGTCGGCGACGCCGCGCACACGATCCATCCGATCGCCGGGCAGGGCCTGAACCTGGGCTTCCGCGATGCGATCGCGCTGTCCGAACTGTTGACTGAAGCATCGCAGCAGGGCCGTGACGTCGGAGCCGGGGAACTTTTGCACCGCTACCAGCGGCAGCGGCGCCCGGACAACCTGCTGATGTTGGCTGCGACCGACACGCTCGATCGGCTGTTCAGCAGCAACAACCCGCTGCTGCGCCTCGTACGCGATGTCGGCATTGCGGCGGTGCACCGCGCACCGCCGCTGAAGCGGCTGTTCATGCGCCAGGCGATGGGCGCACCGCTGTTTTCACGCGGCGCGCACCGTGGCCAGGAAAGTATCGACGTCGCGCCGTAGCGTCTCCGACTGACGCGACAGTTCACCCGCTGTGCTCAGCACCTGACTCGCCGCTGCGCCAGTCTCACTGGCGGCACGGCTGACGCCCTCGATGTTGCTGGCGATGTCGCTGGTGCCCTGCGCAGCCTGATGCACGTTGGTAGCAATCTCACGCGTCGCCGCGCCCTGCTCTTCCACCGCGGACGCGATCGTCGTGGCGATCTCGCTCATCTGCCGGATCGTCGTGCCGATGCTGCGGATCGCTTCGACCGTCTGCCCGGTCGCGCCCTGGATGTCGCCGATCTGCGCGCGGATTTCCTCGGTGGCTTTGGCGGTCTGGCTGGCCAATGACTTCACTTCACTGGCGACCACGGCGAATCCTTTGCCTGCGTCCCCGGCGCGCGCCGCCTCGATCGTCGCGTTCAGCGCCAACAGGTTGGTCTGGCCCGCGATCGTCTCGATCAACTGCACGACCTCGCCGATGCGCTGCGCCGAATGGTTCAGTCCCTCGACAGTCGTGTTGGTACGATCTGCCTCACTCACCGCCTGGCTGGCGATCTTCGAGGACTGATCGACCTGCCGTCCGATCTCCAGCACCGACGCCGATAGTTCCTCGGCCGCCGTCGCCACCGTCTGCACGTTGGCCGACGCTTGCTCGACCGAAGCCGCCACCGCGGTCGCCTGTTGCGTCGCCATCTCGGCGGTATGCGTCATGGCCTGCGCCGCGGACTGCATCTCGGTGGATTGCGAGGCGACCGAGTTCACCACGCCTTTGATGCCGGTCTCGAAGTTGTCGGCAAGCCGCAGCATGCTGCTCTTACGCTCAGCCTCAGCCTGCGCCTTCTGCCGCTCGTTCTCCTCGCGCAGACGCTCCGTCTCGATCATGCTGTCCTTGAACACTTGCACGGTCCCGGCCATCTGGCCGATTTCATCCTTTCGTCCGACACCGGGGATCGTCACGCTTTTGTCGCCGCCGGCCAGGGCCCGCATTGCCCCACACATCGCCACGATGGGACGCGCGATGCCGCGACCGATTATCCACGCCAATCCACTGCCCACGACCAATCCCGCCAGGCCGAGGAACAATACCAGGCTTCGGTTGCTTGCGATGCCGGCCAGCATGTCCTGTCGCACACTGCTGTACTGCGCAGTCAAAGCGTCCCTGGCTTTTCCGGCGTCAGCGATCATCGCTTCGCGCGTTGCCGCGAGACTGGTGGCGATTGATGCGCGTTGCCCTAGCAGTTCCACGGCCTTCTCGAAGCCGCCCTGATAACTGCCGGCTATGCTTGCTGTGCGGGATACGACAGCGCCCAGGTCGGTGTCTTTCGCACCGGTTGCAAGCTGCCCCAAGGCACGCTTCAGATCGGCGAAATCCTGCTTCGCCGTAACACCCGCCGCCTCGCTGTTACGGCCAATGCGTTTGTTGACATCCAACCGGGCTATGAGGCTGAGCCGCCGCGCTTCGATTGCGGCAGGTAACAGGTCGTCGTTATTGGCTTTGATCAGCGCCGCAATCGTGGTTGTAACCCCGTCGGTCATCTGCTCGCCGGCAGTGTCCAGCACTCCGGTTTCCACCGCCCCCAGTTCGTGCACATTGCTGCGCAGCTTGTCGAGACTTTCACTGAACAGCCCGACCTTCGCCTGCAGATCGTCAACCAGCCGCTGCAACTCGACGTCATGTACGGCAGCCTTGGCGCGGCCAATCGTTTCGCGCAGCGCCGTCACCGCCTTGCTTGATGCTGCGCCTGTCGCCTCGTCTCCCGAGAACAGGAACTCTCGCGTCAGAGCCCGGACCTCGACCATGCCCCGGTCGATGTCCTGGAACAAATCCGTTCGGTCAACCGTCGAGGAGTAGGTTGCGACCGAACTCGCGACACCGTTGAACGCGACATACCCCACGGCCGAACTGACCGCCAGAATCGCCAGCACCGCGCTAAAACCCAGTGCAACCTTGGTGCTGACATGCCGATCCGCGATGCAATTCTTAAAGCTGTAACCGCCCAGCATGATGCAATATCCCTCGCCGGAATCGAGGCCGTGACTATCGCGTCAAGGCGTGAACAATCGGCTAACCGGCCCCTGGGCCGGCGCTCGGTGCCCAGTTATTCTCCCGGCTGATCATCCAATCGAGGAGGAAACCGATGGCACCCAAAATGCTGGTGATGGATAACCCGCTGAGCGCGATGGACATCGCCCGCGAACTGGCGCCGTCGGGCATCGACGTGATCATCGCCCGTGCCGGCAGCCCCGAATTCAACGCGGCACTGCCCGATGTGGAATACATCGTCGGCCTCGGCGAGGTGAAGATGGACGATGCGTTCTACAAATCGGCCCCCAACCTGAAGCTGGTGCAGCTGCTCAGCGCCGGTTACGACCGCGTCGATATCGAAGCCGCGCGCCGCGCCGGTGTCCCGGTGTGCAACAATGGCGGCGCCAACGCGATCGCGGTAGCCGAGCACGCAATCCTGCTGATGCTCGCTGTATGCCGCCGCCTGACCTGGCTGCATGAAATGGTGAAGTCCGGCCGCTGGCGCGGCAACGACGTGTCCAGCGTCCGCCTCTATGAACTGCACGGCCGCACCGTCGGCATCATCGGGCTCGGCAACATCGGCAAGAAGGTCGCGCGCCTGGCGCAGGGCTTCGGCATGGCGGTGCAGTATTTCGACATCGCGCGCCTCTCCGAGGATGCCGCCGATACGTTGGGCGTGAAATTCCGCCTGCTTAACGAAGTGCTGCGGACCTCCGATATCGTCTCGCTCCACGTGCCGTTGACTCCGGCCACCCGGCACATGTTCGGCGCCGCGCAGTTCGGACTGATGAAGCCCTCGGCTTACCTGATCAATACCTGCCGCGGGCCGGTGGTGGATGAGCGCGCACTCTATGAGGCGCTGACCAACGGCACGATCGCTGGCGCCGGGCTCGACGTATTCGACCAGGAGCCGCCTCCAGCCAACAACCCACTTTTCACCTTGGACAACGTGATCCTGACGCCGCACTACGCCGGCCCGACCTGGGACAACCAAAGTGCACGCTTCCGCAATGGGTTCGACAACGTGCAGCGCGTGGCGCGCGGCGATAAACCTCTATGGGTGATCCCGGAACTGCGTGAGTAGCAGTCCCGGCCCGTACCGCGCGGGCGCTCACAATGTTGTCATCATGTCCTGCCCGTCGCGCATCGGTTCGCACCGAAACGCACCAACTCTCTCCTACCCGCAGCGCGCAGCACGCAGTAGTTTCCCGCGCAACCAACCCGGCTATCGTAGAACGATATCGACTTGCGGCGATGCGTGTCCCCCACGACATCGCCGTTCCCTGAGGTGAACACGCCGCCACCACGAGGGGTTACCCTACCGCCCCCGTGTCCAGGTAACGACGACTGATTCCCGAACTGCGTGCATTGTCCAGCCAATGCACGGCAATTTGGCCGTTGATGCCTGGCGGCGTGTTCCCCTTCTTCCCGCGATCCGATAAGCTTGCCCCTATGGGGGAAAGCGGGCAGCAGTTCGCACAACGGCTGCGCCGGGTAATGGCAGAGATCAATGTCAGCCGCTTGACCCTCTCGCGCGAACTTGGCGTGGACAAATCGGTCATCGGGCGCTGGCTCAGCGGCATCAACCAGCCCACCGGCCACAACCTCACCAGACTGACCAATCTGATCCGCCGGTATCGTCCGGAAGTGACCCAGGAATTCTGGCAGCACGCGACAAGGGAACCGCTCAGCGGCGAGGCACAGGCCGAACCGGTCGGACCAGCCCCAGCCAACGGACTGGCATTGGTCGGCCTGCAAGCCGAACGCCGCAAGGAGAACGACGCCAACTATCTCGGCCTCTGGGCCGGCTTCTATCACTCCACCCAGAACCGCGGCGCTGTCGTGCTGGCCGTCCTGCATGTCGAGGACAGCAAGAGCGGGCTTCGTTGCATCTTCACCGAAGGGAAAGTGAGCGCGGCAGGCGCCGCGATCGCCATGGGCCCACGCCTGCATGCCATTTTGGAGATCGAGCCGCTGCATGATCGGCTGTGCCTGTTCGTGTTCAATGGCGTGGGCACACCGGATGCGGTGGCGATGGACGGCATCTACATGATCAGCTCCGGCGATACATCGACTTGCGTTACCGCCAGCCCGGTCGTGATGTTCCGCCTCGGCGATGACGAGGACTACCGGCGCGTCGGCAGCCTGACCGGCGTAATGCAGGCGCTGTATCCGCTGAACGCGCAGAACATCCAGGACAGCATAATGGCCGGCGACCCAGCCGCGGGACTTGCCGCGCTGGTGCCTGAAATCGTGTTGCGCACGGTCTGCGCGCAGGTCGGCGTGTCACGCGTCGATGGCGAGATCGATCACGTGCTGCGCATGCCGGCACATCGCTCGCTGCCCGCAGCCAATTTCGGTGTGGCAGAACTGCCCGCGACGTCACCGCTGCTGGCGACGCGCAACAGCCTGCGGCGCGTGCTCGGGCTGGCGTAGCCGCTAGAAAAACGCCCCGTGTGGTTCGATCCCAAGCAGGATCTGTCCCACCGACTCATAGTGCGCGGTGCGCGACTGGATCTGCTGCGACAGCGTGTGGATGTCGCGGAACCGCCGCTCGAACACGCTGCCGAGGAAGATCGCATCGACGCCGGCGGACTTATAGACGTAGTCTGCGACCGCTTCGGCATTCTGGATCGCATAGGCGCAGCCGAGGCGAACCCTGGCACGCGCCGGCACGTCGATCACCCAACTGTCATCGGCCGACCAGATGCTCTGCAGCGTCTCCACCAGATAGGCGCGCGACGCGCCAAGCCGTGCCTCCATTTGCGCCACGTTCGACTGCACCACCGCGTTATCGGCCACTCGCCCAAGGTTGCGCGGTGTCTTGCGCGTGGCGAGCTGCTTGAATTCCTCAAGCATGGCACGCGCGATTCCAAGCGCCACGCCGGAGACGCCAACCGCGTAAATGCCTTGCATCGGGTAGGCGTATAGCCTCCCCGTGTCACGGCGCAGCGTTGGGTCCTCGCGAGTGCCGCTGAATGCCTCCGGGACGAACACGTCGTCGAACCGATAGGCGCCCGACATGGTCCCCCGCATGCCGATGACGCCCCAGGTGCCGTCCAGCAATGTAGCCTGCTCGACGGGACACAGCAGCGTGCGGACTGTCGGCTTGCCCGCGGCATTCAGGCGCAGCGAGCCGTCCGGCTCCACCACGTGGCAATGCGCGCCCATCCAGGTGGCTTGGCGACAACCCGAGGCGAAGCTCCATTGTCCGGTGACGCGATAGCCGCCTGGCACAGCGATCGCCTTCGCCTCGTTCGGCGGTCCCCAGGCGATCACCGCGCGCGTATCGGCATAGATCGCGCCCGCAGACTCCGCGGGTATGAATGGTGCGATCAACGCCGAACTGTTGGCGACGAACACGTTCCAGCCGACGGAACCGTCGTGCCGGCTGATCTCCGTGATCGCGTCCAGATAAACCCACGGCTCGACTTCGTCGCCGCCCGCCGAGCGCGGCAGCAGCATGCGGCAGATGCGTGCAGCGTGCAGTTGCGATGCCAGTGGCTCGGGGATGCGTTGGGTACGCTCAATATCGTCGGCGGCGGCTTCGATTGCCGGACCGAGATCGCGCGCACGCGCTACTGGGTCAGGGACGGTGGCGGTTACGAAGTTCATGCGGCATTACCGGCGCGGCGAACGGGGGCTGTCAACGTCCACCTGGCTCGCTAGCTTGCCGCCGTGAAGCCAAAGCGCGAAGCTGCCATACGATTCTTAGGAGGAGCCACTCATGCCCGGCAAGAGCAAAGGCAAGATCCGTCATTTTGCGCTCAGCGTGCCCGACCCTTGGGCCACCGCCGAATTCTACAAGGAAGCCTTCGGCATGGAGGAACTCGGCGAGACCGACGGCAAGCTGGCGGAAGGCGTTTTCCTGACCGACGGAGTGGTGAACCTGGCGCTGCTCAAGTTCAAGGACGACACGGCCGCCCAAGGTACCGGCAAGGACTTCGTCGGCCTGCATCACGTCGGCTTCTGGGTGGACGACGCCGTCGGCACCGGCGAGCACGTCAAGGCTATCGGTGCCAAATGGATCATGGGCGATCCAAGCAATCCCGGCGGCTACGAAGTGAAGTACAACGACCCGAACGGCATCATCTTCGACATCAGCGGCGAAGGCTGGGCCGGCGCTCAGAAGAATCCCGGCGCGGCCGACAACGTGACACACCCCAACACCCGCAAACGCGTGCCGCGCTTCGATGAGCGTCGCGCCAAGGCCAAGGCGGACATGGAGCGCCGCCGCAAGGAAGCGATGGCGCCGGCAAAATAGTGAGCGGCACGATCTACGAAGCGCCGCGCGCCGCACCACGGCCCGGCGAGACCATCGTCACCAGCACCTGCGCACATAACTGCGGCGGGCGCTGCGTGGTCAATGCGCACGTGCATGACGACCGCATTGTGCGGATCAGTACCGATGCGCGGCGCTGGCGTCCGGAGCATCCGCCGCTCGCCGCCTGCGCCCGCGGTGTCGGCCAGATCGAGCGCACCTACCATCCGGATCGGCTGCAATACCCCCAGCGCCGCATCGGCCCGCGCGGGTCGGCGCGATTCGAGCGCATATCGTGGGACGAGGCGTTGGACACGGTCGCGCGCGAACTGCGCCGCGTGCGCGATACGTATGGCAACGCGGCGATCCTCGATGCATCGCGCACCGGCTCGCAATCGATGTTGCACGGCCGCGTCGCGGCGCAACGCTTTCACAATATGTTCGGCGGCTGCACCGAGCTGTGGTCGAACATGTCGGCCGAGGCCGAAGTGTTTGCCGTGCGCATGACCTATGGCGCCGGCGTCGACTACAAGATGTCCGGGCGCGAGCCGACCGACTACGTCAATTCCAGGCTTATGGTTATGTGGGGCTGGAGCCCGGGCGACGGCACCTTCGGCACCGGCACCATGCAGTATCTAAAGGCAGCGAAGCAGGCCGGCACGCGCATCGTGTGCGTCGATCCGCGACGCACCATGACCAGCCGGCAGCTTGCCGACGAGCACGTGTTCATTCGCCCGGCAACCGATGCCGCCGCGCTGATCGCAATGGCGTATGTCATCGTCTCGGAGCGCCTGCATGATCAGGCGTTCTGCGATCGGCACGTGCACGGTCTTGCGGAGTATCGCGCCTACCTGCTGGGCGAGACGGACGGCGTGGCGAAGACGCCCGAATGGGCAGAGAAGATCACCGGGATCGATGCGGTCACGCTGCACCGGCTGGCGATTGAGTTCGCCACCACCAAGCCTGCGGCGATGCAGACCGGCTATGCGCCCGGCCGCACCGCGCACGGCGAGCAATTCCATCGCGCGGCATACGCACTCGCGGCGATCACCGGCAATGTCGGCATCGCCGGTGGCAGTTCCGGTACCAGCAATGGTGCGACCGGCCGCGCCGGCGTGCGCAGCCTGCCCACCGGCAAAAATCCCATCAACGCACGCGTCGCCACGCCGCTGCTCGCCGATTTGCTGGCGCGCGGCAAGGCGGGCGGTTATCCGGCCGACATCAAGTTGATCTATGCCGCCGGTGGCGACCTGTTCAATCAGTGTCCGAACGCCAACAAGATGGCATCGTCGCTGGACGGCGTGGAGTTCTTCGTCGCGCAGGATCATTTCCTGACCCCGACGGCGCGCCATGCCGACATCGTGCTGCCGGCGACGACATTCTGGGAAAGGAACGACGTCCACACGCCGTGGGCTGGCGCCGGCCACTACGCGATCTTCATGCGCCAGGCGATCCAGCCGATGTACGAATGCCGCAACGACATCGACATCTTCAGCGACCTGGCCGGCCGGCTCGGCATCGAGGGCTACAATGATCGCAGCGAAATGGCGTGGTTGCGCGAACTGACCTGCGATGCGGTGGATGATTTTCCGCGCTTCATGCAACAGGGCGTCGCGCGATTTCCGGCACCGGCCGACGCGGTCGCCTTCGCTCGGCAAATCCGCGACGGGGAAAAATTCCCGACGCCATCCGGCAAGATCGAAATCCACTCGACGACACTGGCGATGAATCCCGACCCCTATGGGCTCGGGCCCATCCCAGCAATACCGACCTGGATCGAACCCGAGGCTCCGCCCACACTTCATCCGCTGCAACTGTGCACGCCGAAGTCACGTGCCCGTACGCATTCCATCCATGGTAACCAGGCCGGTTTGGCCCGAGTTCGATCCCGACAATATCTGGCTGCATCCGCTCGATGCGGCGTCGCGCGGTATCGCGGATGGGGTCCGCGTGCGCATATTCAATGAACGCGGCGCCACCGTCCTGCCGGTCAAGGTCACGGATCGCATCATGCCAGGCACCGTCTCGATCAAGGAAGGCGCATGGTTCGCCCCCGACGATACCGGTGTGGATACGCAAGGCTGTGCCAACGTGCTGACCATCGATCGCCCGTCGCCCTGCGGCGCGACGACATATAACAGCAACTGGGTGGACGTGGAGGCCGTAGCATGATCGAGCAGGAACTCGACATCCCCACCAAGGCCGGCGCGATGCCGACATTCATCTGCCATCCCGATCGCGACGGCCCGCATCCCGCGGTGATGTTGCTGATGGATGCGCCCGGCATTCGCGAGGAATTGCGCGATATGGCGCGCCGCCTCGGCACTGTCGGCTACTACGTGCTGCTGCCCAATCTGTACTACCGTGCAGGCCGCGACACGATTTATGGGCCGGACGTATTGGAAAAAGGCAGCGCCGAACAGCAGCGGATGCGCGCGGTGCGTACCAAGATGACGATACCGCCGGTGATGGATGACGTCGCATCGATGCTGACGTTCATCGACGCGCAGGATGCGGCGAAGCAAGGTCCCGTCGGCGCACACGGCTACTGCATGAGCGGCCCATACGCGTTGGCCGCCGCCGCTCGCTATCCCGATCGTGTTACCGCAGCCGCATCTTTTTACGGCACCTGGCTGGTCAGCGACGCGGCGGAGAGTCCGCACCTCAATCTCGGGAAGGTCAAAGGCGAGGTCTATATCTCCTGCGCCGAGCACGATGAACTCGCGCCATTGCCGATGGTGGACGAACTACGTGGCCTGCTCGCGAAATCCGGTGCCGCCGGTGAACTGGAACTACATCCCGGCGTGCATCACGGCTTCGCCTTTCCGCAGCGCTGGTGCTACGACAAGCCGGCGGCGGAGCGTCATTGGGAACGCCTGATCGCGCTGTATCGCCGCCGCCTCGGCTAATCATCCGGCAGCCCGAACTACTCGGGCAGCTTGAGCGCTGTCTGATCGGCATAGGGCCGCATCAATTCGTCCGCCTGCTTCTGTGCCGTCTGCATTGCAGCTTCCGGTGTCGCCTTGCCGGACAGCACCGCCTGGACGCCGTCCTCCATCGCCTTGCGCACGCCAACGGTGTTGTACGTGGCGAACCAGCCGCGCGCGTAGGCAAGCTGATCCAGCGCCACCTTGGCGTCCGGATGCTGCGCCAGATAGTCCTTCATCACCGGCAGGTCGTAGGCAGCGATGCGCGGCGCGAAGTAGCCGGTGAACCGGCTCCACTCACCGGCGACCTCGGGGCTGACCAGCCATTTGATCAACGTCCAGGCGGCCGCCTGCCGCTCCGGTGAATTGCCGCGCGGGATCAGCAGGCTGCCACCACCGATCGGTGCGGCGTTCACCAACGCTCGTGGCATGAAGGCAGTGCGATACGGCGTCTTCATGTTGTCGCGGACGAACGACAAGGAGCCGGTGGACAGCACCATCATCGCTGCGCGGCCCTGGAAGAAAGCGGTGGTCACGGCGTTCGCGTCGGTGACGCCCTCGGGCATGACATGCCACTTGTGCACCAACGCGTCGATCAACCTTACTGCGCCGATGGTGCTGGGTGCCGTGTAATACACCTCGCCGCCGTAGCCGGGATTGTAGTATTCGCCGCCGTTCGACATCGCGAGGCCACTGGTGATCCAGCCGAGATAGTCATAGGTACCCGGGAACATCAGGCCCCAGCGCGTCGTATTGCTGCCGTCGTGCTTTGTCAGCTTGCGCAAGTCGTCCACCCAGTCCTGCCAGGTGACCGGCGGCTTTTCCGGATCCAGCCCGGCATCCTTGAACGCATCGACACTGTAGTAGAGCAGCGGCGTCGAGTTCTGGAACGGCACGCCGAACACGTGGCCTTGTTCGGTGGCGTTCAGCTTCAGCGCCGGCCAGAATTCCGCGATGAATTGGGCGGCTGTCTGGCCATCCTTGCCAATCAGCTCGTTGAGCGGAATCGCGTCCTGATTGATCGCATATTCACGGATGAAGTTGGCGCTCATCAGCGCAGCGCCCGGAGGATGCCCGGCCTGGATCGCCGCGCGGGTCTTCAGGTTGGTGTCGTCATAGCTACCTGTATAGACGGCGGTGACGGCGATGTCCGGATGTTGCTGGTTGAACTGCCCGATCAGCCGCTGCATCTCCAGCGCCAGCTTGCCCTGCACCGGCACGGGGAAGAAGAAGTCAATGTCAGTGGCGGCGTGAGCAGTGCCAGAGAGTACGGCTGTCATTGCGAGGAGCAACGGCACTGTGGTGAGACGTGGCATGGTGGTTCCTCTTATTTGATGCCGGAAAGCGTGAAGCTGGAGACGAACTGGCGCTGGAACACAACGAAGACCACCAGCAGCGGCGTGGCGACGAAGAACGTGCCGGCTGCGATGACACCCCATTCCGAGCCCGCCTCGGCGCCCGAGGTGAACGATGCGAGACCAACCGTCAGCACCTGGTTCGATGGCGACGATGTCACCATCAGCGGCCACAGGAATTCGTTCCAATGCGCGGTCACCGAGACGATGGCGAAGGCCACCAGACCCGGCCGCGCCAGCGGCAACAGCACACGGAAGATGATCGCAAGCCGTGATGCCCCATCCACCAGCGCCGCCTCCTCGTATTCGCGCGGGATGGTGCGGAAGGTCTGGCGCATCAGGAATATGCCGAACGCCGAAGCGAAATACGGTGCCATCACGCCTGGCAGCGTATCGTACAAGTGCAGCGCGATCAGTGTCGCCATGTTCGGCACGATTAATATTGGCGGCACCAGCATGAGCTGCAGCAGGAACAGGTAGAACAGCGTCTCACGATAGCGGAATCGCAGCCGTGCGAAGGCGTAGCCGGCCAAGCTTATCGTCACGCACTGCACCGCCAGGATGCCGCCGCAGAGCAGCACCGTGTTGAGGTACCAGAGCGGAAAATGGCCTGACAGCCAGGCATCCGAGAAGTTATCCAGCCCGAACGGCCCTGACGGAACAAGCGAGGCGAGGTCGGTGGCACCGGCGTCGCCAGGCCGCAGGCTCGCTACAGCCATCCACGCGAATGGCGTCGCCCAAAGCAGCGCAGCCGCGCATAGCAGCAGAGCCACGAAGAACGGCAGCCTCATCCGCATCTGCGATTGATCCTGATCAATGCGCGGCCGTGCAAACCGCGCGAATTTCCGCCGACGCAGCAACCAGCCGAGCAGGAGGCTCCCGATGAATGCCGTTGTGATGGACAGGAAGTTCGTGCTGGCGTTCCGCCTGCTGATGGGCTGGACGTTTCTCTACGCCGGTGCGTGGCAGGTGCTGTCGCCCGATTTCTCGGCGGCGACCTTCCTTGCACACACCAAGACGTTCCACGACATCTACGCGCCGCTGACCGCACCTTCGATCGCCCCGATACTCACCCTCCTGGTGAGTTGGGGCCATCTGCTCATCGGTCTGTCGCTGGTATCCGGCCTGCTGGTGCGCGTCAGCGGCGTGTTCGGCGTCGCACTGCTGCTGACCTATTGGACCGCGCACATGGATTTCCCCTACATCGAAAGCCATGTGAACCTGATCATTGACTATCACATCGTCTATACGACGCTGACCGCATGGCTGGTGGTGGTGAATGCCGGTCGCGTGTGGGGACTTGATGGCTGGCTGGCCGATCGGCGAATGGTTCGCCAGGCTGTTGCCTACTGACCTCGACAGAGGCGCGGGATCACGTCTCATAGTGGATCCCGCGCTCCAGCGTCTTCAGCGATACAATCGACAGAGTGAACAACACGCCGACGCTGACCACGGTTGCAGCCGATGCCAGCCCGATATCGTAGTTCTGATGCGCCTGCTGATAGATGTAGAACAGCAGCAATAAGGTAGCATCTGACGGACCGCCCTGGGTCATGACGATGACATGGTCGACCTGGGTCAACGCATTGAGCAGCGCAATGATCAGCACGAAGATGAGCGTCGGGCCTAGCAAAGGCAGAGTGATGCGGAAAAATCGCTGCACGGCATTGGCGCCGTCAATTTTGGCGGCCTCAAGCAGTTCGTGCGGAATGCCGGCAAGACCGGCGAGGAAGAACAGCATGTAGTAGCCGGTGTTCTTCCACACCGTGATGGCGATGATCGAGCCCAGTGCCAGTGTCGGATCACCCAGCCAGTTGGTCTCGGCGAAGCCAAGTTTCGCCAGATAGTAGTCGAGCAGCCCAGCGCCAGGCAGGAAGATGAAGATGAACAGCGATGCCGCGGCAACCAATGGTATCAGCAGTGGCAGCACGAAAAGCGTGCGCAGCAGTGCCGTAAGTCGCTTGCTTTCGCGCAGGCCAAGCGCGAACAGCAAGGCGAGGATCAGGCTGGGCATGATGGTGCCGGCTGCATAGAGCAAGTTGTTGCACACGGCAGTGGCGAAGTGCGCGTCGGCGAACAGCCGCGCGTAGTTGCCCAAGCCCCAATGCGCCGCGCCGCCGAATGCGTGCACACTGAACGAACCGAACAGCACTTGCATCACCGGCCAGTAGGTGAATGCCAGCAGGAAAATACCGGAAGGCAGCAGCAGCCCGTAGGGCGTCAGGCCCCGCCACCGGATGCGTGGCCGGGCGATTGTCGCCGGTGCTGCGAAGATCTCAACCGCGGTACTGCTCACTCGGCCTGGATACGCGGCCAGTCATGAAGCTCGCATGACAGAACGCTGACGCTTCGATGACACGCATCAGAAGCCGTATAACCGCGCCGCGTTGTCCACCAGGACCCGCTTGCGCATCGCCGCATCGGGCACCCAATCGACGAACTGATCGAACAGCAGGCCGGCGTCGGGGACAGGATCCATCTGCGGATGCGGCCAATCGGTGCCCCAGACACAGCGTTCCGGCGCGGCGGTGACGAGTGCCTTCACGTTGGCTGCCGGATCGCTCCACGGATGGCCGGCGGACGAGGCGCGATAGCTGCACAGCTTGATCCAAACGCGGCCGCTCTCCAGCAGACGCAGCAACGCCTGGAACTGCGGATGCGCGGTACCCAGCGCCGCCCTCACACCGCCCAGGTGATCGATCACCACCTCGACAGGCAAAGTCGCCAGGCGCGGTGCGATCTCCAATAGCTTGTCGCCTTCGGCGTAGATCTGGATGTGCCAGCCAAGCGGTTCCAGTCGCCGCGCCAGCGCGCCCAACTGCTCTTCGGGCGTGCCATTGCCCGACACCATGTTGAACCGCACGCCCCGAGCGCCGCGTTCGTGCATGCGGCGCAACGCGGCATCGTCGAAGCTGTCGTCGATCACCACCACGGCGCGGGCCCGCTCCAGGCCGAGCTGCCGCACCGCGTCGAGAGTGACTTCGTTCTGCGTGCCATAGACGCTCGCCTGCACCACCACCATGCGGCCGATGCCGACCGTGTCCGCCATCGCCAGGTAATCGGGCACCAAGGCAGCGTCCGGCGTGTAGCCGCGGCCGGCGCTCAGCGGGTACTCCTTGTATGGTCCGAAGATGTGAAAGTGGCAGTCGCAGGTCAGGGCGGGTGCCTTCTGCTTCGGTGGCGTGGTGCTCATGGGCGTCCCCTTTGCGCTGCAACGGCAGTGGGGCGAAGCCGCGAAGGGCCGTCAAGTTCGCCCCGCTCAAAGCCTGTGCTATCACCCCGCCGCGCCATTCAGGTGCGGAGGAAATGTTCGAATGTCTGTGCGCGCAGGCCGTGAGTTCCTGGCCATCCCCGGTCCGACCACCTTGCCGGACGAGGTGCTGCGGGCGATGCACCGCCCGGCGGTGGAAATCTATTCCGGCCCGATGCTGGCGCTGACCGACAGCCTGCTGCGCGACATCCCTCGTGTGTTCAACACCGAGGGCCGTGCCTACATCTACAGTGCCAACGGCCACGGTGCGTGGGAAGCCGCGCTCAGCAATGTGCTGTCCCGGGGCGATAAGGTCCTGGTGCTGGAAAGCGGCCGGTTTGCCATTGGCTGGGGGCAGAATGCTGCCCGCATGGGCCTCGAAGTCGAAGTGCTGAAGGGCGACATGCGCCGAGCCGTCCGGCCCGCCGAGGTCGAGGCCCACCTGAAGGCCGACAAGGGAGGCACCATCAAGGCCATCCTGGTGGCGCAGATCGACACCGCCTCCGGCGTGGTGAACGACATCGCCGCCATTGGCCAGGCGATCCGCGCCGCCGGCCACGATGCCCTGCTGATGGTGGATGCGGTGGCCTCGCTCGGCTGCGTGCCGTTCGAGATGGACGCCTGGGGCGTCGATGTCGCGATGTCCGGCTCGCAGAAGGGGCTGATGGCGCCGCCTGGCCTCGGCTTCGTTGCCGCCGGCGCCCGCGCCCGCGAGGCGCACCAGAAGGCAGACCTCCGCACGCCGTATTGGGACTGGACCGACCGCGAGGGGCAGGAACATTACCAGAAATATGCCGGCACGCCGCCCGAGCATCTGCTCTACGGCCTGCGTCAGGCACTCGACCTGATGTTCGAAGAGGGGATGGAGAACGTTTTCCGCCGACATCGCCTGCTCGCCGAGGCGGTGCGCCGTGCCGTGTCGGTGTGGGCGGAGGGCCAGGTCATCGGCTTCAACATCATAGAACCGAGCGAACGCTGCGACACCGTCACGCCGGTGCTCACCAATGGCTATGACCCCGACGTCTTGCTCGACTATTGCAACCAGAAATGCGGCGTGGTGCTAGGCCAGGGCATTGCCGCACTCACCGGCAAGGCGTTCCGCATCGCGCATATGGGGCATGTCAACGCGCCGATGATCCTTGGCACGCTGAGCGTCATCGAGATGGCGCTGGCGGCGCTGCGGATGCCGCACGGCAAGGGCGGTGTTCAGGCGTCCATCGAGTGGCTCGGCGAGCAGGTAACGGCGTAGCGGGAGCATCTGCTTCCGTCCTACCCCTGCAGCCCCGCATGCACCGCGCACCCGGATAGGAATCCGGCCAGTGTGCGGTGGAAGTCGGGCTCGTCCAGCAGGAACGCGTCGTGCCCCTTGTCGGAGGGGATTTCCACGAACGAAACATTGGCGCCCGCCCGGTTCAGCGCCCGCGCGGTCGCGCGGCTTTCCGCCGTTGGGAACAGCCAGTCGGAGGTGAACGACGCCAGCAGGAATCGCGTCTTCGTGCCGCGGAACGCGTTCGCCAGATCGCCCTGGTACTCCGCCGACAGGTCGAAGAAATCCATCGCGCGGGTTATCGTCAGATAAGAATTCGCATCGAAGCGCTGCACGAACGTGGAGCCCTGGTGACGCAGGTAACTCTCCACCTCGAACATCTCGCCAAACAGATGGATCGCCTCGCGCGGATCCTTCGGTGCATTCTGCAGGCGCCGGCCGAACTTGCGGGTCAGCGCCTCCTCCGACAGGTAGGTGATGTGCGCGCACATCCTTGCCACGGCCAGTCCACGCGCCGGCACGCTGCCATGCGCCCAATAGCGGCCGGCCTGCCAGTCCGGGTCGGCAAAGATCGCCTGCCGCCCCACTTCGTGGAACGCGATGTTCTGCGCCGAATGATACGCCGCGCAGGCTATCGGCAGTGCGGCGAACACCGCGTCCGGATAGGCGGCGGCCCATTGCAGCACCTGCATGCCGCCCATCGAGCCACCCATCACCGCGAACAGCCGCGTGATGCCGAGTTGATCGATCAGCATCTTCTGAGCACGGACCATGTCGCCAACCGTAACCGGGGGAAAATCAGTGCCCCACGGCGCATCGCCATCGTCACGCAGGCTGCGCGGGCCCGTGGACCCCATGCAGCCGCCCAGCACGTTGGCGCAGATGACGAAGTAGCGATCGGTGTCCACCGGTTTGCCGGGACCCACGACCATGTCCCACCAACCGTCCTTGCCGGTGACCGGATGGCGGTCGGCGACATACTGATCGCCGGTCAGTGCATGGCAGGCCAGGATCGCGTTGGAGCGCGCCGCGTTCAACGTGCCGTATGTGCGATAGGCCACCGTCATGCGCAGAAGGCGCGCACCGCAGTCCAGCTGCATGCCCTCATCGAAGGTGACGAAGGGCGTGTGCTCGGTGGCGGCGAGGGCAATCGACGTATCCATCCCGCAATTGCATAAGCCGGGTGCCAGCTTGTCGCAACCGGCGGAGGGGTTACAGTTTTCACGCCTGCCCGGTTCGGCTATCAGTGCCGGCTCCGTTTCGGCCAGTATGATGTCCAGTCCGGTACCAATTGCAGTCTCTGCCCCTTCGGCCTCATCGGCCGAGGAACCGCCGCCGTTGCAGGATGGCTGGCCAGGTGGCCTCCCCGCGCTGCGAGCCCAATTGGACGATATCGACAACGCCATGCACGAACTGCTGATGCGGCGCGCACGGGTCGTCGAGCAGGTGGCGAAGGCGGGCAAGCGCAGCGCCTATCGGCCCGGGCGCGAAGCCTCCATCATCCGCCGCCTGCTGGCGCGCCATTCGGGCAGTCTCCCGCCGCAAACCCTGGTGCGGCTCTGGCGCGAACTGCTGGCCGGCACCACGGCGATGCAAGGGGCACTCACCATTGCGGTGTGCGAACCGGACGGCAGCGCCAGCTACACCCAGGCGGCGCGGGAGCATTTTGGCGCGCTGACGCCGCTGCATGCCTTCGGCAGCCCGTCGCAGACGATGGCCGATGTGAGCCGTGGAGCGGCCGCGGTCGGGGTGCTGCCGATGCCATCGGAAACCGATAGCGCTCGCGACGCCTGGTGGACCTTCATGCTGCAGAATGAGCAGCCGCGCATCTATATTGTCGGACGGCTGCCCTTCTGGTCGCCGCGTCCGGAAGGTGCACCGGCAGCGCAGGCTCTTGTGATAGCCACCACGGAACCGGACGCATCGGAACGCGATCGCACATTGTTGGGGCTCGAGCTAGATGCGGCTGCCAGCCGCGCGCGGCTGACATCGGCTTTGACCACCGCTGGATTGACCCCGAGTACGGTGATCCTGAGGCGTGCCCAGGGTTCGCCAGTTGCGCATGCGTTGGTGGAAGTGGAAGGCTTCCTTGCCGACAATGAACCGCGCCTTGCGGGATTGGACGCGGTCTTGCGCCGTCCGATGGTGCTCGGCGCCTACGCAATTCCAGAATCAGGAGGTGCCGCATGAGCGCCCCGCGTCCCCGCCCAGAAGTGATGGAGATTTCGCCGTATGTCGGCGGCGAGTTCACGGTGGCCGGTGTCAACCGTGTGCTCAAGCTGTCGTCGAACGAAGGCGCATTCGGCGTGCCGCCAGGCGCGATCGAGGCATACAAGCAAGCCGCCGAGGAGATCTATCGCTACCCAGACGGCGATGCGACCGAGTTGCGCCGCGCCATTGGCGCTCGGTTCAAGCTCGATCCGGCAAAGATCGTCTGCGGCTGCGGTTCGGACGATCTGATCTATCAGCTTTGCCTCGCCTATGGCGGGCAAGGCCGCGACATTGTCATGAGCGCGCATGGCTTCGCGATCTACCACATCGCCGGCACCTACGCCGGCAGCAAGATCATCAAGACGCCGGAGCGCAACCTGACGGCGGATGTCGATGCGATGGTCGCCGCCGTGTCGCCTTCGACACGCATTGTGTTCCTGGCCAACCCGAACAATCCCACCGGCAGCCTGTTGCCATATGAGGAAGTGGCCCGGCTGCGCGCCGGCCTGCCGCCCGAAGTGCTGCTGGTGCTGGATGCCGCCTATGCCGAATACATCGACCGGCCGGATTATGATCCCGGCGTCAGGTTGGTTGATGCCAACGACAACACGGTGATGCTCCGCACGTTCTCGAAGATCTTCGGGCTGGGTGGCATGCGCGTGGGTTGGGCTTACGGACCGCCGAGCGTGATCGACGTGTTCAACCGCGTGCGTGCGCCGTTCAACATCACGCTGCCGACGCAGGCGGCGGCGATCGCCGCGCTGGCCGAGCCGGGCTGGGTGGAAAAGGGCCGCGCGCACAACAAGGAATATCGCGCGAAGCTGGCGGCGGGGCTGCAGGAAGCGCGCGTCAAGGTCTGGCCATCGGAAGGCAACTTTGTGCTCGCCGACTTCGGCACTCCGGACAAGGCGAAGGCGGCCGACGCATTCATGCGCACGCGTGGCATCATCGCGCGTCCGGTTGGCGGCTATGGCCTGCCGCACTGCCTCCGCATCACCGTCGGCACCGCGGATGAAGTGGACATCGTCATCGCCTCTGTGACGGAGTTCATGAGTGGCTGAACCACTATTCCGCCGCCTGACGCTCATCGGCATCGGGCTTATCGGCAGTTCCGTCGCACGGATCGCGAAGGAACGCGGCGATCTGGCGAGCGAAGTGGTGGTGAACGCGCGCACCGAGAAGACGCTTGAGCGAGTTCGAGAGCTTGGCCTTGCGGATAGGGTGGAGGCCGATTTGTCGCGCGCGGTCGAAGGCGCCGATTGCGTGATGCTGTGCGCCCCGGTGGGTGCGTTCGCCGCGATTGCCGCTGCGGTCGCGCCGCATCTGGCACCAGGCGCGGTGCTGACCGATGTGGGATCGACCAAGCAATCGGTGATCCGCGACGTGGGACCTCTGGTGCCGGCGGGCGTGCACTTCGTTCCCGCGCATCCGGTGGCGGGCACCGAGTACTCCGGACCTGATTCCGGCTTTACCACACTGTTCCAGGGGCGCTGGACACTGGTGACGCCGCCGCCCGGTACCGACGAAGCGGCGGTGGCGAAGGTCGAAGAGTTGTGGCGCCGGTGCGGATCGATGGTGCAGCGGATTGAACCAGGGCATCACGACCGGGTGCTGGCGGTGGTGTCGCATCTGCCACACCTGATCGCCTTCACGATCTGCGGCACGGCTGACGACTTGGAAGGCGAGACGCGACAGGAGGTGTTGCAGTTCGCCGCCTCCGGCTTCCGCGACTTCACCCGCATCGCAGCGAGCGATCCGGTGATGTGGCGCGACATATTCCTGAACAACCGCGAGGCGCTGCTGGAGATGCTGGCGCGCTTCGTCGAGGACGCACAGGCGATGTCGCGGGCGGTGCGCTGGGGTGATGCAGCCTATATCGAGGACATGGTGGAGCGCGGCCGGAAAATCCGGCGCAGCCTGATCGAGCTGAAGCAGGCGTAAATATGCTTGTATATCCAACCGGTAAGCATCGGCTTCAGGCAGCCCGCCGCGTGCGTCGCGGCGTCGCACTGCCGAGCTGCGCCGCCTGCCAGGCAAGCTGCCGCTGCACTCGCTCCAATTCGCCATTGCAACCCAGCAGCGGCGCATAGCCGAAATTGCGCCAGAGCATTGCAACACGCGTTTGGTCCGGCGCAAAGTCCGGATGCAATTGCATCGTGCCGCCGCCGTTGGCGAAGGCATTACGGCCTCCCGTCTCCAGATAGGTCTCCGCCGGCAACCCCTCGGCCAGCAGCACGTCATGACGCTCCAGTTCGATGTGGAAGTAGCTAACCGCATCGACCTCGACCTGGATGATCGTGCTGCCATTGACCAGGAATTTGATGGGGATCAGCACGCTCTCGACAAACACCGAGTGATCAGGCGACAGCAACAACGGACGCTTTGGCCGGTTCTCGCCAAACGCGTGGCGCGCAATGCGTATCGGCAGTGCTCGCGCACGATCGATGTGTCGTCGGCAGTCCACATGGCGATAGCCGACCCATTGGATGCGCTGCCGGGCGCCAGATACCGTCAGCACGGTATCGCCTTCGCGCAGGCGCTCGACCGGAACTGCGCCTCGTGGCGTTAGAACCCGGGTGCCCTCGGCGAAACAGGGCGGCACGCCGGCGACGGTGATTGTCGAGCCACTGCCGCTCGGGACAACGGTGAACGCGGCGCCGGTGTAATCGCCCGAGATCCTCAGCGTGGCCACGGTGGCAGCGCCGTTTTTGACCAACAGGAAGCCTGGCTGCCCCGTTTGTCCGGGAGTCCAAAACGCTCCATCGGCCTGGATCGTGGTCAAATCGATGGTGTTGCCTGCATCAAACCCGACGATGTTGGCATTGAAGTCCACTGCATCATCGAGCATCAGCACGCCAGTGGCATCGTCGAAGGTAAGCGTCTGATCGGCCGCCACCGCGGCGGCAAAACGCGCAATGCCGTTGCTGCCGATATCGATCGCGCCGGCACCGCTGCCGACGATCGGTGTGTCCAAGCTTAGCGTGTCGCCGTTGCCGATGTTGATCCGGCCGTGGTTGGCGAACGTCGTGGCTCCAGTGACCGAGAATGTTCCGTCTGCCGCGATGGCGTTCACCGTGCCGTCCAGCAGCAAACTGCCGCCCTGGTCCAGGTGCAGGACTGCCAAGGCGCCGGTGGCCCTACTGTTCATCACCAGGTTGTCGCCAAACGTGACGTTACCGCCAAAGATGTCCACGGTATCGGCGGTGGTGCCGTCAAGATTGATGGCGGCGGAGTTGATGGTTTGGTCACCACGGAAAATCAGCTCGGTGCTCCCACCGGGAGCCAAGTCAATCGTCCCCGCATTGCCCGAGACCGGCCCGAGGACAGTCAGCCCGTGGGTGACATTCAGCGTGTCGTTGGCGGCGATCTCAAGTATGCCCTTGAACGTCACGTCATTCAGGGCGCCGTTAGCAAACGTGAAGCTGCCGCCTGGGATGTCGGCGATCGTGCCACCGCCGATCACGCCGGTAGAACCGAGACTGACCGCACCTTGGTTTATCGTGAAAGTGTCGATCATTGCCAGCGTGCCTGCGACCTGCAGAGCATCGCCCGGACCATCCAGAATCAGAATATTGGAAACCACACTTTCGGACGAGGCAATCGTCACGGTGTTGACGCCTGCCTTGTTGATCAGCGCGGTATCGCTGGCGCCGGGCACGATGGCCGGTGACCAATTGCCCGCCACGTTCCAGTCGCCATCGCTGTCGGCCCAGGCGATCCCCGATGTGATATCGGTCCCGCCAGTGCCGTCCGGCCTGACGAAGAAATTGGACGTCGCGAAGCTGCCTTGAATTTGCAGGGTCGCCTGCTTGCTGTTGGCATCCGTCAGCGTCAGCAAGTTGCTCTGGGTGTCGAACGTATCGCTGGTGGCGACAAAGTTGGCGAGATCGATGGTGTCGCCGCTGGCAAATCCGGTGATCGCACTGGACAGGCTGGTCGAATCAACCCCGAGGGTCCATTGCCCGCCGGGGTCGAAGCTCACCGTCGCAAAGTTGGTGATTGAACCGCCGACACCGAGCAAAGTCCCCCCGCTGCCAGCGGACGCCAATTCTAAAACGCCTGTGCCGCCGTCGACGTCACCAATGAAGACCGCACCAGGGTCGACGATCAGCCGGCCGTTGGCACTGCCAGAGAAGAATACAGCGGCCCCAGCCGTGCCTGCGATCGTTCCAGCGTTGGTGAGGGTGCTGTCGGAGGCATAGAAACCTGCACCAACCCCGCCGGTGATCGTGCCGCCGGCCGCATTGATGACCGAACCCGCAGCAAACATGGCTACGCCATACGCGCCACCCGAGATCGCGCCTGCGTTGTCCAATGTATTGGCAGTGATGCCTATGTCAGCGGAGAAAGCGACGCCAAACTCGCCGCCAATGATCGCGCCCTCATTGTCCAGAATTGCTGCGGCGGCGCCGGAACCACCGTTGAAGTGGACGCCGTACTTGCCGCCTGCAATGGTGCCAAGTTGGTGGTTGGTGACGGAGCCGCCCGCGTAAATAAATATGCCACTGGCCGTTGCGTCACTGCCATCGATGCTGCCTGAGTTGTCGACTGTACCGGGCGCGGAGCCGGAGAAGCTGACGGCCGCAGAGGTTTGCGCCGATATCAGCCCTCCAGCCATATTGCTGACCGTGCCCGATCCATCGAATTCGACGCCGTTCACGCCTCCGGCGATAGTGGCGCCCATCGCGTTGGTCACTGTGCCCGATCCGCTGACAACGATGCCCCTGATTGCGCCTGAGATCGCACCGCTGCCGCGATTCATGATCAGGCTGTCCGCGACCAGGCTTCCGCTGGCACCGATATATACGCCGCGCCCGCCACCACTCAGCGTACCGCTGTTGTCGATCGTGACCTTGTCGCCGGCTTTAACAACGTTGGCGTCGACGGCATCGCTGCTAGTGCTGGTGATGATGCCACCGGACTGATTGGTGATGGATCCGGCGGCGCCCAAGAAAGCGCCGTCGCTGTTGAGAGAGCCCGTGATCACTCCGCCGTCGCGATTGATGAGTGAACTGCCCTCCGGCCCCAGGTGCGCAGCAGCCGTTCCATCACTGACAATCGTGCCGGCATTGTCGAGAGTACCGGCCGCCGAGCCGGAGAATAGGACACCGTACAGGCCACCGCTGATCGACCCGGCGGCATCGTTGGTGATCAGGCCGCCCCCGCCCAGATCGACGCCCACGCCGAGACCGCCGCCGCCGTAAACGGTGCCTTGATTGTCAACGACGGCGTGATCGCTGAAAGCAATCCCATCGCCGTTGGTCGCCGATATTGCGCCGGCAATGAAATTGCTGATCGTACCCGCCCCAGAAACGGATACGCCTGCCGTTACACCATCAATCGCGCCGCCGGTCCGGTTGACGATCAGGCTGTCATTGATGGGAGCGTTGGCCCCGACATAGACGCCACGCCCCCCACCACTCAGCGCGCCGCTGTTATCGATGGTGACCTTATCGCTGGCGTCAACAACGGCGCTAATGGCATCGCCCCCAGGTACCGACGATGGTGCCGCTGGATTCGTTGCTAACAGTGCCGGCACCTCCCAGGACGATGCCAGCAACCGCGCCTTCGATCACACCGCCGTGGCGATTGATCAGTAAGCTGGCGCCCGATCCTAGAGCGGCCGCGGTTCCATCGCTCGTGATACTGCCGGTATTGTCGATCGTGCCATTGCTCGAGCCAGAGAACAGCACGCCGAAGTCGCCGCCGCTGATGATGCCGCCTGCCATGTTGGTGACCGAACCGGGTCCGTCCAGCAAAATGCCGTTACGACCGATAATCGTGCCGCCGGTCTGGTTGGTGACGGCACCGCCCGCGTTCAGATAGACGCCGGCTCCTGCAGTGCTGGCATCGATAATGCCGGCATTGACCACGCTGCCAACGCCAAGGATGCCGATGCCGAACCCGGCCGTGCTGCTCAAGGTTATAAGGCCGCCCGTCAGGTTGGTGACCACACCATCGCCATAGATCGCCACGCCAGTCAGAGCGCTGGTGATCGTGCCGGCGGCCTCGTTGATAACCACGCCGCTTGCGACAGTGGCGCCAACCGATCCTATCTGGATGCCCTGCCCAGAAAGCGCCGCGAGCGTGCCGAAATTATCGATGAGCCACGCATATGTCGCACTAGCCGCGGCGTAGAGTGCGGCATTGACCGTGGCGTAGATCTCGGCCGACCCGGCCACGAGCACGGGGCTATCCGCAATGCTGGTAAGGGTGACGCCTGTCGTTGAGGAACCCGAGATCGTCCTGCCAGTCCCAGACATTAGAATCCCCGCAGTCCGACCTACCTCCCAGGATCGGTAAACGGGGATGACTTAACGGCAGGTAAAGGGAGGCCTGTGCTTCGTCCAGCGTTCCGGCGAGTTCGGGCAGACAGGATCCGTCGAGCATCACTGATCGGGATTTCGTTCGACCACAAACAGAAAGGGGCGGACCTTGGCGGTCCGCCCCTTCCGATTTGTAGCGGGTGAACTTCGGCTTAGAAGTCCATATCGCCCATGCCGCCGCCACCACCCGGTGGCATCATCGGCGCTTTCTTCTCCGGCTTCTCGGCAACCATCGCCTCAGTGGTCACCAGCAGGCCGGCGACCGAAGCCGCATCCTGCAGCGCCGTCCGCACAACCTTGGTCGGGTCGATGATGCCGGCCTTCACCAGGTCCTTGAACTCGCCCGTCTGAGCGTCAAAGCCCCAGTTGTACTCGTCGCGGTCAAGGACCTTGCCCGCAATCACCGCACCATCTTCGCCGGCGTTCTCGGCGATCTGCCGCAGCGGCGTCTGCACCGCCTTGCGCACGATCTCGACGCCGAAGCGCTGGTCGTCGTTGTCAGCCTTCAGCTTCGACAAGATCAGCGACGCACGCGCGAGCGGCACACCGCCACCCGGCACGATGCCTTCCTCAACCGCGGCGCGGGTCGCGTGCAGCGCGTCATCGACGCGATCCTTGCGCTCCTTCACCTCGACTTCGGTCGAGCCGCCGACGCGGATAACCGCGACGCCGCCCGCCAGCTTCGCCAGACGCTCCTGCAGCTTCTCGCGGTCGTAGTCCGAGGTGGTCTCCTCGACCTGCGCGCGGATCTGGTTGCACCGGCCAACGATGTCGTTCTTCTTGCCAGCGCCCTCGACAATGGTGCTGTTCTCTTTCTCGATCAGCACCTTCTTCGCCTTGCCGAGATCGTTCAGCTTCACGTTCTCCAGCTTCACACCGAGGTCCTCGCTGATCACCGTGCCGCCGGTGAGGATCGCGATGTCCTCAAGCATCGCCTTGCGGCGATCACCGAAGCCAGGCGCTTTTACCGCCGCAACCTTCAGGCCGCCACGCAGCTTGTTCACCACCAGCGTGGCCAGTGCCTCACCCTCGACGTCCTCTGCGATGATCAGCAGCGGACGGCCGGACTGCACAATGCTCTCGAGCAGCGGAAGCATCGGCTGCAGGCCGGACAGCTTCTTCTCGTGGATCAGGATGTATGGCTGATCCAGCTCGGCGATCATCTTCTCGGCGTTTGTGATGAAGTACGGGCTGACATAGCCACGGTCGAACTGCATGCCCTCGACCACGTCGAGCTCGGTCTGGATACCCTTGGCTTCCTCGACGGTGATGACACCCTCGTTGCCGACCTTCTGCATGGCGTCGGAGATCATCTTGCCGATCTCTGTCTCGCCATTCGCGGCGATCGCGCCGACCTGGGCGGTCTCCGCCGGCGTGGTGATCTTCTTGGTCTTCTTCTTCAGTTCATCGACGACGGCGTTCACCGCACGGTCGATGCCCCGCTTCAGATCCATCGGGTTCATGCCGGCGGCCACCGCCTTGGAACCCTCGCGCACGATCGCCTGGGCGAGCACGGTCGCGGTGGTGGTGCCGTCACCGGCGATGTCGTTGGTCTTCGAGGCAACCTCGCGCACCATCTGCGCGCCCATGTTCTCGAATTTGTCGCCCAGCTCGATTTCCTTGGCGACGGTCACGCCGTCCTTGGTGATGCGCGGGGCGCCGAAGCTCTTGTCGAGCACCACGTTGCGGCCCTTCGGGCCTAGTGTGACCTTCACTGCGTCGGCCAGGATGTCCACACCGCGCAGCATGCGTGCGCGGGCGTCACCGCCGAACCTTACGTCCTTGGCAGCCATGTGTCAGATTCCTTCGTGTTTGCAGTCTGGATTAAGCGGCCTTGCGCTTGGCGGCGGGCTGGCCCTCGATGATGCCCATGATGTCGGACTCCTTCATGATCAGGAGCTCCTCGCCATCGAGCTTCACCTCGGTGCCGGACCACTTGCCGAACAGGATGCGGTCGCCGGCCTTGACGTCGAGCGGTACCAGCTTGCCGGCTTCGTCACGGGCGCCGGCTCCGACCGCGATGACTTCACCCTCCATCGGCTTTTCCTTCGCCGTGTCGGGGATGATAATGCCGCCCGCGGTCTTCTCTTCGGCTTCAAGCCGACGGACCACGACCCGGTCGTGCAGAGGACGGAACTTCATTCGGATCGCTCCTTGAGTGATCGCCAATGGGATTGAACGGATACGCCAACGTTCCCCCCGCAGCCCCTGTATGGGCACCGCAGCACTGGTTCGTTAGCACTCCCCCTCAGGGAGTGCCAGCGATCTAGTCGCGTCGCCGCGAACTGTCAAGCGGCCAGCAGCAATTCCTGCAGGCGAGTGCTAAACTATTGAAATACCTGCGACTAGTTGTTGCCTAAGCAACGCCACGTCATGTCATGCTGTTGTCAACGATTGCCTGGGGCAACACGGAGACCAAGATGAGCCTGGCATTGCAACTGAAGGATTATCGTCTCACCACGGCTGAGATCCTGTACCACTTGCCCGACCACCCAGGCATCCTTCAGAGCTACATCTGGCAGGACATGGACATCGGCCCGAAGTTCCCGGCGCTGCAGAAGTTCCTCGACTTTTGGCACCGGGAGCTTGATGGGAAGGTCCACTCGGTGCGCGTTGCCTCGGCCAAGCTGATCAAGCCTCCGTCATACCGCAGCCCGGGCGCTTACCTGCGACTGCACTGACACACGCGATCCCTAGCGCGGAGTATCTAGGGTGCTGCGCCTGCGGCTATAGTGTGCCATGCCTTTTGACGTTCGCGATTTCCCTGGTGCCCCGCCCGAAGAGCGCGCGGCCGGATACCGTAGCCGTCGACTCATCGCATTCTGGCTTTTCAGCGTTGCCGGCATGATCATGGTCATGATCGTACTTGGCGGCGTAACCCGGCTCACCGGATCTGGTCTTTCAATCATGGAATGGGCACCGTTCAGCGGCATTTTGCCGCCGATGAACGACGCCGACTGGCAGCGGCTGTTCCAACTCTATCAGCAGATCCCGCAGTACGCGCTGGTGAACGAAGGCTTCGGCCTCGCCGGCTTCAAACATATCTTCTGGCTCGAATGGATTCACCGGCTTTGGGGTCGGCTAATCGGCCTTGCATTTCTGGGACCACTGATCTGGTTCTGGGCGACCGGACGGATGGAACGCCGGCTGCGCCCACGTCTGTTTCTGCTGTTTGTACTCGGAGGCCTGCAAGGAGCGGTTGGCTGGTTTATGGTCGCATCCGGCTTTCTGCCAGATGCGACCTCGGTTTCGCCATTCCGCCTGGTGGCGCATTTGGGGGTCGCGCTCGTTCTCTATGTTGCGCTGCTGTGGACGGGGCTGTCGGTGTTGCATCGCGCGCCGCGCCGCGTCGGATCGAACCCCATGCTTTACCGCATGAGTTGGATCTGCTGCGGCCTCGTCGCACTCACAATCGTCGCGGGGGGCTTCGTGGCCGGTACCCACGCGGGGTTCGCCTACAACACCTTCCCGCTGATGGAAGGCCGGCTGATCCCATCCGCGTATGATGCAATGACGCCGCTTCCGCGAAATCTGACAGAGAACATCGCCGCCGTGCAGTTCGATCACCGCCTATTGGCGATACTGACTGCGCTCGCGGCAATCTCGATCAATATGATGGGCTTCGGCGCCAGTGCCTCACCAGCAGTGCGCATTCCGCTGTTGGCATTTGGCATCGCCGTATTGTGCCAATTCGGCCTGGGCGTTGCGACTTTGCTGTTCGTCGGTACCGGCCGCGTTGGCGGCGTTGCACCAATGCGTTGCCGTGCTGACGCTTACTGCGGCCGTGGTGTTGCTCCATGCGACACGGCTACCTGCTATCGGACGTCGCCAATGAGCGCAGCGATAGCATTGCCCAAAATCCTTACCGAGGCCGTGCTGGAGGCAATGCCCATCGGGGTCGCGGTGGTGGATGCGGACAAGCGTATCGTCCTGTTCAACGCAGCCTACTGCGAATCACTTGATCTACCACCGAATAGTTTTGCACCCGGCACGCTGGTCGCAGACGCCCTGCGCGTCTCGGCTTACCGTGGCGTTTATGGACCAGGCGATCCAGAGGCACAGGTCGCTACATTCCTCGCGACAGACCGTTCCCGCGCTGGCCGGTTGCGCCGGCGCACCTTCAATGATCGAAGCTTCGACGTCATCCAGGCACCGCTGCCGGAGGGTGGCTACGTCGTTTGCGCAATCGAGACGACGGCGCTGGTCGCGGCGCGCACGGTCGCGGAAAGTGCGCTGGTAAAAATCAACGCAGCGATCGCTATACTGCGTACCGGCATCGCGGCGTTCGCCCAGGATACCACCGTTCTCTTCGCCAACCCGCGTTTCGGCGAAATGTTCGGCCTGCCGCCAGCCCAGCCGATCGCCGGTATGCCTTTTGGTGCTCTGCTCGACCTGATCGCGGCGCGCGAGGAATTCTCCGGCATGGACGGCGCGGCTTTCATTGCCGCCCAGCGCAGCATCGACCGCTCGCGTCCATCAACCATGCGGCGAACCCGTGCCGCTGGGCAGGTGTTTGATATCATCTCCGACCCGCTACCCGATGGCGGCTGGACGATTTCAATTGCCGACAATACTGCATCGGCCGGAAGCGAGAACGAGGCGCTGCGACGCGCCACTATGTTGGATTCCATCGTGAATGCGGTGCCGCATGGCATCTGCGTGTACAGCGCAGACCGGCACGTCACCATGTTCAACCGTGCCTATACAAATGTTATGTCGGGCGCTCCTCTCAATATCGGTGACGGCCTGCAGGAAATCATTCGCCGCCGTGCCGCCGCGGGCGAATACGGCGCTGGGGACCCCGATGAAATCTTCCTGCAGCAGATGGCGTTCGATGTAACCCGCCCACAGTCGCGCAAGCGAAGACGGCCGAACGGCATGACGGTTGACGTGCGCACCTCGCCGTTGCCGGACGGCGGATATATCAGTGTCGTCACCGACATTACGCCACTGACTGCCGCGGAAGCGGAGATATCCCGCCGCGCGGAGGAAATGGCGGTCATGCTGTCCTGCATCCGCCATGGTGTCGTGCTGTGGGGGCCGGACCACCGGCTGCTCGCCAGCAATGCGATAACCAGTGAACTCCTGAACCACCCACTGGGCCTCCTCAATCCAGGAACGCCACACGCCGAAATCGTGGAGAGCATGCTGTCGCGCGGCCATTTCGGCGCTGGCGACTCCGCGCAGGAACGGGCGCGTGCGCTGGTCGACATTGACCGCTCGCGATCCTACCAACGGCAAATCTTCACTCCCACCGGCCGGGTGCTCGACGCTCGTTCCGACCCGACGCCAGCCGGCGGCTGGGTCACCACGTACACCGATGTAACCGACGCGCGCGCGGCCGAGGATGAGCTCCGTCGCGCAAAAGAGTCTGCGGAGGCAGCCAATCAGGCAAAGTCACGCTTTCTGGCCACCATGAGCCACGAGCTGCGCACGCCGCTTAACGCGGTAATCGGCTTCTCCGAGGCGTTGTTGCATGAAGCGGCCAACCCTTCGGCCGCTCGCGTTACCGAATTCGCTGGCCAGATCAACGACGCGGGCCGCCATCTTCTCGGGCTGATCAACATCATCCTGGACGTGGCACGTATCGAGTCCGGCCGTTTCGAGTTTGCTGCGGATGCGGTTGATGTCAGTCGTCTGGTGCGGCATTGCCTGCGTCACGCGGACGCATCAGCGCAGGCTGCGGAAATCACCCTCGTAGCGAGCCTGCCGGACGAGCTGCCGGCAATCACCGCCGACGAACGCCGCTTGCAACAGGCGGTCAATCATTTGCTGTCGAATGCGGTGAAGTTCACGGAGGTCGGAGGAACTGTCACCGTAGGTGCACAATTGGAACCCGATGGCCGGATGCTATTGTTCGTGCGCGACAACGGGATTGGAATTCCGGACGAGGACATCGAGCGTGTCTTTGAACCATTCACCCAGCTGGACGGGAGCTTGGCACGCCGCTTCCAGGGTGCCGGATTGGGACTGTATGTCTCGCGCGCTTTGGTCACCGGACACGGCGGCGAGCTCACTCTGCGAAGCATTGAGGGCCAGGGGACGATAGCTGAGGTCCGCCTCCCGGCGGCCAGGGTTATTGATCCCGGCGGACAGTTGTCAGCGGTCGGTGGCGACCCCACTCTGAGTTGAGATGTCTTCAGGGGCTTTCCATCATGACCGCGCTCGCCGCCACCGATAGATTGTTCTTCGAGCGCGCTGAGGCGCAGCTTGATCGCGCCGCGGCCGAGGCTGCGCTCGGGTCCGCGCTTGCCAGAAGCGACGATGGCGAACTTTACCTTGAGTATCGCGAGAGCGAGCAGATCAGCTTGGACGATGGCCGCATCCGGGCAGCAGGCTTCGACACTACGCTGGGCTTTGGACTGCGCGCGGTCGCGGACGAGGCAACCGGCTACGCGCACGCCGGCGAGCTTTCGGAACCGGCCCTTAGGCGCGCTGCCGAGAGTGTCGCGGCGGTGGCTGCCGGCCACGTCGGCGTTGCGGCCGAACCTCCGCGCGCCACCAACTCGCGCCTGTATTCCGATGCCAATCCGCTTGGCGCCGCTGATTTCCCGTCGCGCACTGCGCTCTTGTCAGAAATCGACAGCTACGCCCGCGGCAAGGATACGCGCGTCGTGCAGGTGCTTGCGTCGGTCAGCGGCGAATTCCAGGCAGTTCAGATTATGCGGCGCGACGGTGTGCGCGTCGCCGACTTGCGGCCGCTGGTGCGACTGAATGTCTCGGTGGTGGTGGAGCACGGCGGCCGCCGCGAGACCGGGAGTTACGGGACCGGCGGCCGTTTTGCTTACGACCATGTGACCGCGCCGGCGGTCTGGCGCGAGGCAGTCGACGAGGCGCTTCGGCAGGCGTTGGTCAACCTGGAAAGCATCCCGGCTCCAGCTGGCGAAATGGAAGTGGTGCTCGGTTCTGGCTGGCCGGGTATCCTGTTGCACGAGGCGATCGGTCATGGCCTGGAAGGCGACTTCAACCGTAAGAAGACCTCGGCTTTTTCCGGGCTGCTCGGCACCCGCGTTGCTTCCCCCGGGGTGACGGTGGTCGATGACGGCACGTTGCCGGACCGGCGAGGTAGTCTCACGGTCGACGACGAAGGCACACCGACGAGCCGCACGGTGCTGATCGAAGACGGCATCCTGGTGGGCTTTATGCAGGATCGCCTAAACGCTCGGCTGATGGGCATGCGCGCGACGGGCAACGGCCGCCGCCAATCCTATGCCCACGCACCAATGCCCCGCATGACCAACACCATCATGTTGGCCGGGATCCATTCGCCGGAGGAAATGATCCGATCGGTGAAGCGCGGCCTGTACGCGGTTAATTTCGGCGGTGGGCAGGTCGACATCACGTCCGGTAAATTCGTGTTCTCTGCCAGCGAGGCCTACTTGATCGAAGACGGCAAAGTCACGTCGCCGGTGAAGGGCGCCACGCTCATAGGTAATGGCCCAGACGCGCTGACGAAGGTGGCGATGATTGGGAACGATCTGGCGCTTGATCCTGGGATTGGCACCTGCGGCAAGAACGGCCAGGGCGTACCTGTCGGCGTAGGTCAACCGACGCTGAAACTCAGCGGCCTCACCGTTGGTGGCACTGCAGCATAAGCCCACACAACTCGACGGTTACATTCTGATTTGGGCTCGCCAGTGTCGATGCGTTTTGGCGCCCAAACGTTAATCCGCTAACGCGCCCTGGCGGCTGTGATGCCCGCCCGCAGCCAATTTGCGTCGTACCCGAAAGGAAATGCCTGGAACGCCTAACGCCCTTTAACGGAAAAGCGCGAACGTCACCTTCTGCGCCCTAAGTCTCACTTATCGGGACGAGTTTTTGGCAAATCTTTCTCTTTTTGGGGAAAATCCGCAGCCGCTCACGCGGCTTGCGATTTGACGGCGAGATAACGTCAAAACAACGACAAAAAATCCTTAACGTGGAATCATCGTGACCGCTGGATGTAGGGGCGCGGAGACGCCTCTGCAACAAACTTGGATAGGCACTTAAAGGAAGGGTCTCAAATGATGTCTCGCTTCGCTTCTGCTTCCGTCGCCACCGTCGCCGATGCTGGCAAAGTCCGCTTGGGTGGATTCGCGCCCAGCCTAGCGCCCACGACGGACAGTTCGAAGGTGCGTCTCGGTGGCTTCGCCCCCACGCTGGCCCCGACCTCCGACGTCAGGAAAGTTCGCCTCGGCGGCTTCGCCCCGGCGCTGGCTCCGACGGCAGACGCCGGAAAGGTGCGTCTCGGTGGCTTCGCCCCCACGCTGGCCCCGACCTCCGACTTCAGCAAGGTTCGCCTCGGCGGCTTCGCCCCAACCCTGGCACCGACAACAGATGCCGGTAAGGTGCGCCTCGGCGGCTTCGCTCCGGCCCTGCCGCCGTCCCGCTGATTATCGCGTTTACGCGCAAGACATAGCGGCCAGCGGGCCGCTGAGGTATGGACCGGGCAGATGCCCGGTCCATTGCATTCTGAGTCGATTGATTAGCGAGGGTCCGGCGTGTCCAGTAGTGCCCCATCCCGCCAGTCAAATCAGCCGCAAGATACAAAGACGCCGCTGGTCACTTTTCATCGTTTCATTCCAAGCGCTCGCCTGCCGCAACGTGCCGATCGCTCCGCCGCCGGCTCCCTACCAACGCGAGCGTTCCGGTATTGCGAGCCAGCCACCAGCGCTTCTGCCTACGGTTATTACATCTTCCCGCCGGTCAGCTTCAGCCTTCAGTGGGACGGCAACGACATCATGTGGACGTGGGAGGGGGCCGGCACTTGGCTGCCACTCAAGTCCGCCCAATTTCCAAACTTCCGCCAGCTCTTCGATTCCGTGGCACCGGAAGAAATCCGCGAATACTCGCCACCATTCCTCGGCGCCCTGCAGGAGCCTGGGCTAGTGCAGCTATGGACTGGTATCGTCGCGCGCACCGCGCCAGGCTGGAGCCTAATGGTCCGTGCGCCAGCCAACGTGCCCCGCAGTGGCACTTATGAATTATTCGATGGCATCATCGAGACAGACCGATGGTTCGGTCCACTAATCACCAACATGCGCCTGACTAAAACCGATGTACCGATAGATTTCCGCGCCGATTTCCCCCTGCTTCAGGTGCAGCCCCTGCCGCGCCAGGCGTATGAGGACACTACACTCAATAACTATGAGCTGGTTCCTGATCTGCAGCAGCTCTCGCCGGAAGATTGGGATGATTACTATGAGACCGTGGTCCGTCCCCATGTGCAGGACGTGAGGCCGCGCGGGCAGTATGCTTCCGCCGCCCGCAAACGTCGTGCCGCGGAGGGCCCGTTCAAATCTGACGCCCCATAAATTAACTATATGGACAGGGCTGCTCGCATATAGTTGAAGACAGCCATGGCCGCAGAATTTCCCGACTGGGTCCGATGGGCCGCAGCCCTCACCTTGGCTGTCGTCCTCCCATTTGCAGCTGTATCGGCGCTTGCCGAGACGGCTTGCCCAGCAGACCCCGCCATGGCGCCGCTGACGCTCCCGCACCTGCGCGCCGCGGTCCACCACGGTGTGGAAGGCATCATCGTCGCGCTGGGCTCGTCATCGACCGAAGGCGCAATGGCGTCCGATGTTGGCCATTCCTATCCGGCCGTGTTGCAGGACGCGCTTTCGGCGGCCTTGCCTGGATCGCATATCGCAGTGATTAACCGCGGCATCGGCGGCCAGGACGCCACCGAGGAGCTGGCACGGTTACACGCCGACGTCCTGGCGATCCGGCCACAAGCGGTGATCTGGCAGGTTGGCGCCAATGGCGCGCTGCGTAACGTGGACCCAGCCATGTTCCACGAGCTGGTCAGCAAGGGTGTCCGGGAACTTCAGTTTGCGGGAATTGACGTGATTCTGATGGACAACCAGCAGTCACCGCGGCTGCTGGCGAAATCGGATGAACCGTTGTTCGACCAGGAACTGGCAGCGGTGGCGCATGAGACAGGGGCCGCGTTGTTCTCCCGCCGGGCCCTGATGCGCGGCTGGCGCAACGAGGGATTGGCCTTCGCCGACTTCCTGGCGACCGACGGGCTACATCACAACGACCGCGGCTATTTCTGCGTTGCGGGTGCGCTGGCTCGGTCCATGGTTGCCGGCCTGCAGGAGCCGCTCGCTACGCGCAAGCTAACGGCGTCGCTTAGCCTGCCAGTTCCCGCCGCACGATAGCCGCTCCTTCCGCCAGTGCGCGCAGCTTGCCGAACGCGCGGTAGCGCGGCAGGTATTTCATGCCGCAGTCCGGCGCTGGGATTAGCCGCTCCGGTGCAACATGCTTCAGCCCCGCACGGATCCGCGCTGCGACCTGATCTGGACATTCCACCGCCTCGCTGCCCAGGTTGAGCACGCCCAGCATGATCTGCTTGGTGGACAGATCGGCCAGCACGCCCAGGTCAATGTTGGGTTCCGCCGCCTCAATGGAAATCTGCCGTGCGACCGTGTCGGCTAACTGCGGCAGGAACGCGTAGCCCGACGGCTTGTCGTGCACGACGGCGGCATAACCAAAGCAGAGGTGCACGATAGTCGGCCCCTGGATGCCCTCAAGAGCCCTATTGATGGCCCGCACGCCATAGCGCTCGGCCTTGTCCGGTGCGGTGCGCACCCAGGGCTCATCGAGCTGCACCACATCGACACCGGTCGCCTTCAACGCGCGCAGTTCGGCGTTGACGGCAGCGGCGTAGTCCATCGCCATCTCTTCCTCGTCCTTGTAGTACTCGTTCTTCGCCTGCTGGGAGAGCGTGAATGGGCCAGGCAGGGTGATCTTGGTGGCGCGATCGGTCTGCCGCAGCAGAAACTCGACATCGCGCAATTCCACGGGGCCGGACCGCTGGATCTTGCCGACGACGCGTGGCACCGGGGTAACGCGTCCAGTCTGCGATCGGACCTCGCCCGGATGCAGTGCGTCGATCCCCTCCAGCGCCAGTGCGAAGCGATTGGAGTAGCTTTCACGCCGAATCTCGCCATCAGTAATGATGTCGATCCCGGCGCGCTCCATGTCGCGGATCGCCAATATCGTGCCGTCGTCCTGCGCCTGTTCGAGCAAGTCGGCGGAAATCCGCCAGATGTCCTGTGCATGCGTGCGCGGCACGCCGTGCTTTTCCAATGCCGCTCGGTTCACCAGCCAGTCCGGTTGCGGATAACTGCCGACAACGGTGGTGGGCAACAGATGTGACGGGTAAGTCATGGCATTGCTCCATTCGCCGGGGCGGTGGCGGGATTGCTTCACCTCGCATGCAATGACACCGTGTCATCCATCTGCAAGGGGCGCCAGCAATGGAATTTGGCATCTTTCACGAGTTCCCGTCATTGCCGGGGCGCAGCCACGCCGAGGCGTTCGCACAATCGTTTGAACTGGTCGATGGCGCCGAGCGATGGGGGCTTGATGCGATGTGGCTTGGCGAGCTGCATTTTGATCCGGATCGATCTGTGCTGTCCGCCCCCCTATGCATCGCCAGCGCAATCGCCGCGCGCACGCAGCGGATGAAAATCGGATTAGCGGTCCAGGTGCTGCCGCTATGCCATCCGTTGCGGCTCGCCGAAGAAGCCGCGACGGTCGATCAGCTCAGCAATGGGCGGTTGATCTTTGGAGTCGGCCGCAGCGGCGTCGCGCGCACCTACGAGGCTTACGGCATTCCGTACGCGGAAAGCCGCGAGCGGTTCGCCGAGATCCTCGAAATCGTCCGCAAGGCATGGACGCAGGAGAAGGTGTCCTATCAGGGCAAGTATCATCGGTTCGATGATGTGTCAGTAGTGCCTAAGCCGTACCAGGAGCCGACCCCGCCAATCCGTGTGGCAGCAACTAGTGCCGATACATTTGTATCGATCGGCCGACAAGGCCTGCCGATATTCGTCGCCGTGCGGTATGAGACCGCCGCGGAGATCGCGCCACTCATTTCCGACTATCGAGCGGCGCTGAATGGCGCCAGCGGCGGCGTGTTCCTGCGCGTGCCCGCCTATATTGCATCGACTGATGCACAGGCGCGCGAAGAGGCGGAGCCGAGCCTCATTTACTTCTACCGGCAGCAGGCCGCCTTATTGGCGGACTCGGCGAAGCGCGCTGGCGTGGATGGTGCCGATCGGCGAGCGGCGACCGCGCGGCGGCTCGAGACGATGACCTATGAGGATGCGCTAAAGGGCACCGTGCTGATCGGTTCGCCGGGTTCGGTGGCCGAGCGGCTGGAGGCGCTGCGGGTGGAACTGGGGCTGGATGGCGTGCTTATGGAGCTGAACTGCGGCGGCCGGATACCCCATGAGAAGGTTATGAGCGCACTGCAGCTGCTATGCCAGGAAGTGATGCCAAAGTTCCACTAATCCCGACCTCGCCCAGCGGGACGAGGAGTTTGGGTCACGGAGTCATCGCGCCCTGCGCATTCAAATATAGCGCGTAGACAGATGTGCTAGCGCACATGAACAAACGATCCTTCTTGCGGCCGCCGAAGCAGAGGTTGGCGCAGCCTTCGGGTAGATGGATCTTGCCGATGAGGTTGCCGTTGGGGGCGTAGCAGCGGACACCGTCTTCCGTGGGATCGGACCAGCCCATCGAACACCACACGTTGCCGTCGCTATCGCAGCGCACGCCATCGGTCATGCCAGGAGCGAAGTCGGCGAACACGCGTCCGCTGTGCAGCCGTGCGCCATCGACATCAAACACGCGAATATGCGCCGGCCCGCCATGCGAGATACCGGAATCCACCACGTAAAGCCGTCGCTCATCAGGGGAGAAGCAGAGGCCGTTGGGTCGTACGAAATCGCCAGCCACCACGGTGGCCGCGCCGCTTGGATCCAGTCGATATACATTGCGCGGCAGTTCGGCTTCGGCCTTGTGTCCTTCATAGGGGCCGTCGATACCGTAACCCGGGTCGGTGAACCATGTGGCTCCGTCGCTCGTTACCACAACATCGTTCGGCGCATTCAGTTGTTTGCCTTCATAGCGGTCGATCAGCACGGTGATGCGGCCATCGAGTTCCGTGCGCGTGACGCGGCGTGAGTCGTGCTCGCAGGTAATCAGCCGCCCCTCGCGGTCGCGTGCGTTACCGTTGGCGTAGTTGGAGGGCGCGCGGAACACCGAAAGATGCCCGTCCTCCTCCAGCCAGCGCATCATGCGGTTGTTGGGAATGTCGCTGAATATCATGTAGCCGCCGTCACGGAAATACACCGGGCCTTCGGCCCAACGAAACCCGGTGGCGATGCGTTCGATCGCCGCGTTGCCCTGCTTGTAGATGAAGCGCGGATCGAGCTTTTCGATGCGCGGATCCGGATAGCGCGTGTCGGGCAGATTGCCCAATTGCAGCGACATGGTTGCTCCGATGCGGTGGTCAGAACTCGACTTCCAGTTCTTCGATCTGTTCGGGCTCGAGGCGTGCCTCGGCTACCCATTCGGCCAAGTCAGCCCAGGCCCAGACTTGGTCGCAATACCGCGCGCATACTTCGTCCAGCGCAACCCCATAGCTGCGGAACCGTGTCACCACAGGTGAATACATGGCATCCGCCACCGTCGGGGTACGCCCGAACAGCCACGGGCCACGCCACGTCTCCAGACATTCGTGCCAGATCGCGGTAATACGGTCGATGTCGGCCTGCGCGGCGGACCAAATGGCGATGCGGCGGCCCTCGGTGCGCAAATTCATCGGCAGCGACGAACGCAGCGCGGAAAAGCCGGAATGCATCTCGCCGGCGATCGAACGGCAGCGTGCGCGCGCCATGCGGTCGCCGGGATACATGCCCGCATTCGGGAAGGTCTCATGCAGGTATTCGGCGATCGCCAGCGTGTCCCACACCGTCACGCCATCATGCACGAGGCAGGGCACGCGGATCGATGACGCGCGCAGCAGCAGTTCCGCCCGCGTATCGGGATCGTCCGGCGACACCATCTGCTGCTCGAACTCCAGGCGGGCGAGACGGGCGAGCAGGAAGCCGCGCAGCGACCAGGACGAGTAGTTCCTGCTGCTGATCAGGAGCGTCGCGGCCATGTTGCTTCCCCTCATCGTTCAGTCCATGGTGCGACGCAATATAATGCGTGACTCTGCCGCAGGTCGATGATCTATCAGCTTTATCAAGCGCAGGCCGACATGTTACGGCCTTGGCGCGACTTTGCCCGTGCTGGCGCGCGTTTGGCAGAATGGTTCGATTTCGGGGGCTGCACGCCGCTGATGATGCGGCAGATGTCGGCCGGGCTTACGCTGTTCGCCGAAGCGGCGCTGACGCATCACCGGCCGCCATTCGGGATCGACGGAGTCATCGAAGAGATCGCCGACGACACGCCATTCGGGAGCCTGCTGCATTTCCGCAAGGAAACGCCGGTGGTGCAGCCGCGCGTGCTGCTGGTGGCGCCGATGTCGGGGCATTTCGCTACGCTGCTGCGGCATACCGTGCAGGTGATGCTGCCGGAGCACGATATCTACATAACGGACTGGAAGAACGCGCGCGATACGCCGCTGAGTGAGGGGCGTTTCGGACTCGACGAATTCGTCGACCACATTATTCGCTTCCTGCGTCATGGGGGCGGGCGCACATGTTGTCGCGGTGTGCCAGCCCACTGTGCCGGCGCTTGCCGCGGCAGCCGTGATGGCAGAGGAGGGCGACGCCGCGTTGCCGCGCAGCCTGACGCTGATGGCCGGACCGATCGACACACGGGTCAATCCGACCAAGGTGAACGAGTTGGCTCGGTCGCGACCGATCGAGTGGTTTCAGCGGCATCTCATCGGGTCGGTGCCCTGGCAGTTCCCCGGTGCGTTTCGCCACGTTTATCCCGGGTTCATGCAACTTTCGGCGTTCATGAGCTTGAACCTCGATCGGCATATAACCGCGCACTGGGGCCAGTTTCGTAGTCTCGTCGGCGGCGATCATCTCAGTGCTGAAGCGCACCGCCGATTCTATAACGAGTACGGTGCTGTGATGGATCTGCCGGCGGAGTTTTACCTGGAAACTGTGGAGCGCGTTTTCCAGCGACACGACCTTCCGGCGGGCATGCTGACATGGCATGGCGAATTGATTCAGCCGGCCGCACTCCGGCGCGTTGGACTGCTGACCGTGGAAGGCGAGCGCGACGACATCTGCGCCATCGGCCAGACAATGGCTGCTCTGGATATCTGCGCGAAGATCCCAGTGAATCTGAAGCAGCACCACTTGCAAACCGGCGTTGGTCATTACGGCGTGTTTAGCGGCCGGCGGTGGGCCAGTGAGGTCTATCCGCGTGTGCGTGAGATGATTCAGGTAATGGACGCGGCTTAAGGTATGGACCGGCGGAAGGGGCTGCTTGGCAGGTTCTGATCAACCCAGAAGCGATGCAACGGTTCAGGCCAGCGGGGCGACTTTAGATCGACGATGATCGGATGTTTCCCATCCCAGTAGACCATATCTGTCAGCGTCAGCCGATCACCGTTCGCTATCCATGCGCGCGGTAACGGACGAAACGCTGACCAGGTAAAATCCTCGGGTGCGTAGAGTCCGTCGAATGGTCGCAATCGCTCGGCAAGCTCCGCGCGATGTGAGCCAACCTCGTCCTGGATAAATTCGAAGTAGCGTTCGATGAATTGCCGGCGCAACGGCGCGTAATCGCCGCATTGGCTCTGCAGCCATTCCGTCGCTGCGGCGACACGTTGCTCGTGAGTACCCACGAGCAACGGCATCGCATCCGGAGGTACCGGTTCGGTGTTGAGCCGCAGCGGTTTGCCGTGCACCTCGACGCTGCGTAGGTTTGGATCGCGCGGTAGTCGATCGACGCCGTACGGAATGCGCAAGACCTCAGCCGTTGATTTGACGCATCAGGTCAGCCCAGGAGTTGATCATGGGCAGCACCGAGTCTACCTCCTCCGACTCCAGATTAAACACCACGCGGGAAACGCCAAGGTCCTGATAGCGCTTCATCAGGTCCGCGTCCTGTTTCGGGAACCACACGGTGATCTCGATCGAATTTGGATCGCGGCCGGCTTCGTTGGCCATCTTCTTGAACTCGGGAATCATGTCGGCGATCTCAGCATAGGCACCCCGCGATGCTTGCGGAATCCAGCCGTCGCCGTAGCGAATGGCGCGCCGTGCCGAATAGGGGAAGGCGCCGCCGACGATGACAGCCGGATGCGGCTTCTGTATTGGTTCGGCCAGGCCATCATCGGATCGAAGCTGACGAACTCGCCGTGATATTCGGCCTTCGGCTGGGTCCAGATCGCCTTCATCGCCTCGACCCGTTCACGCGCCAGCCTGTGGCGCTGGGTGAAGTCAGTTCCGTGGTTCTCCATCTCGTCGCGATTCCAGCCGTTGCCGATACCGAACAGAAACCGGCCGCCGGATACCTGATCGATCGATGCGACCAGCTTCGCGGTCTGAATCGGATCGCGCTGTGCGACCAGGCACACACCGGTGCCGACTTTCAGAGTTTTTGTCGCGGCCGCTGCCATGGTCAGCGTCACGAACGGATCCATTGCGTCGTAGTATTTCTTCGGCAAGTCGCCGCCAGCAGGAAACGGCGTCTTGCGGCTGAGTGGGATGTGCGAATGCTCTGGCGCCCAGACCGATTCGTAGCCGCGCTCCTCCAGCAGCTTGCCGAGCACACCCGGTGCCACGGAATAGTCGGTAAAGAACATCGACGCGCCAAGTTTCAGCATGGATGCCTCCTGGGATTATTCGCTGCCGCGCGGCAGTTGCCGCTCGACCAGACGCGCGAATAGCGCCGAACCGAACGGGATCGCCTCGTCATTGAAGTTGTAGTGGTGATTATGGACCGGCGCGCATTCGCCATTGCCGAGGTTGATATAGGCGCCCGGCACCTTCTCCAGCATGAAGGAGAAATCCTCAGATGCCTGCGCCGGTGCCTGGGCGCGATTGACGTTGGTGTCGCCTACCAGTTCGGCGGCGGTATCCGCGACTGCGTCGAACTCGGTGGCGTGGTTGAACAGCGGCGCGAAGATGATGCGGAAATCGACTTCTGCTGTCGCGCCGAAACCCGACGCTATGCCGGCGACAACACGGCGCATTGCCTGCTCAACCTGCTCCATTATCTCGCGCTTCATCACGCGTACCGTGCCGCCAAGCGTGGCGGTCTGCGGGATCACGTTGTAGGCATCGCCCGAGAGGATGCGCGTGATGCTGAGCACCGCCATCTCGCGCGCTGATATGTTGCGCGACACGACGGATTGCAGCGCCGCGCCGATGTGGCAGGCAATGAGCACCGGGTCGATCGATTCCTCCGGCCGCGCACCGTGCGCGCCCTTGCCGGTGATGTTGATGTCGAAGAAGCCACCGCCTGCCATCGCGGTGCCCGGGGTGATGCCGAATTTTCCCACCGGCATGCCGGGGCGGTTGTGCATGCCGTAGATCTGGTTGCACGGGAAGCGTCTGAACAAGTCGTCCTGCAGCATCGCCAGCGCGCCGCCGACACCTTCCTCGCCGGGCTGGAAGATGAAGTTGACGGTGCCGTTGAAGTTGCGCGTCTCGGCCAGATAGCGCGCCGCGCCGAGCAGCATCGTGGTGTGGCCATCATGCCCGCAGGCATGCATCTTGCCATGGTTCGTGCTGGTGTACGGCAGGTCGTTCGCTTCGACGATGGGCAGCGCATCCATGTCGGCGCGCAGGCCGATGGTGGCCTCGCCATTGCCGGAACGCAGCACGCCGACGACACCGGTGGCGCCGACGCCGCGATGCACTTCGATGCCCCATTCCTCGAGCTTGCGCGCGACCAGATCAGCGGTGCGATGCTCTTCCAGGCCGAGTTCCGGATGTGCGTGGATGTCCTGACGGATTTCCGTGAGTTCGGTATGGTAGCGGCGGATCTGGTCAATTGGCGAGGACATGCGGCGCTCCTGAGGACAGGGGTCACACTGTAGCCAGAGATTAACGCGCCTTGAAGGGACCGGCCGGACGCTTCTCGACGAATGCACGGGCGGATTCGGCGAAGTCTTCGGTCAGGTGCAGCTTGGCGAGATTCACCTGCATCAGCACCTCGCGCGACAATTGCTCCAGGTAATAACGGCGAGTGCGAATGGTGGAACGAACGCCGAGTGGCGGATTTTTTGCCACGTCGGCGGCCAACGCGCGCGCCGTTGCCATCAGTTCGCCCGGCGGTGCGAGGCGTTCGATGACATTGGCGGCCTTGGCTTCTTCGGCAGTAAAGAAGCGGCCGGTCAGCACGACATCGGTGGCGAAGGCCCCGCCGCCACGGAAGTTCAGGAGTGCCCAGTACTTGGCACCGGACAGGCCGCGCGGTGTTTCCGTGACCTGCAATTTTGTGCCTGCCTCGGCAACGATGAGATCGCATTCGAGGGTCAAGCCGAGCGCGAGACCGAGCACGTAGCCGTGCACCGCGGCGATCACCGGTTTCCAGTTTACCGCGCGCAAAAGCAGATCGTGGCTCGATGCGTCCTGTGCCTGCGCACCGCCGTGGTGGGCGAATTCCTCGCGCGAGCGCAATTGGCGCTGGCGCACATCGGCGCCACTGGAAAAGGCGCGACCGCGGCCGCACAGGATGGCGACGTGCGCGGCATTGTCGGTGTCGAACTGCTTCAGTCCGGCGGCGATCTGCCGCACCATGTCATCGTTGACGGCGTTCAGCTTGTCGGGCCGGTTTAGGGTTATCGTGGCGATGTTGTCGCTGCATTCATATTCGATCAGTTGGTCCGACATTGGGACTACCTCCGATTGCGCGGCATTGTGCGGGCGGGAGGCAAAGATTTTCAACACGGAGAAGGTCGATAAACATTTGGGGCCACGGAGTCGGTGAATAGACAACGACAAAGCGCCGCAGGCCATCCCTCAGACGAGCTGCAACGACGTTCACGATCAGAGCGATGCAAATGCGGCTGACACGACGATGCATTGTAGCTGCCGCGCATTGTAGCCCGACTCCTGTGGCACTCCGTGTTCCTCGTCCTTATCCGTATCCGTACTAAGGATCCTTGGACTGTCACGGCAGGCTATCTGCGGCCAAAGCTTCCTTCCATCGCGACGGTTGACGTTATCGCACCGGTTTCGCATGGTGCCCGCGCCTCCCGGAGACGCCGCACGATGGCCCTGAGCCGCAGTACCCGTGTCAATATCCTGATTGGCAACGGGCATTTTCTCTCGCACTTCTACTCGCTATGTCTGCCGCCGCTGTTTCTGATCTGGCAGCGCCAATTCAACGTTACCTTTGCGGAACTCGGGCTGGCGGTGGCGCTGATGTCTGGCGCTTCGGCAGTATTCCAGACACCCGTGGGGTTTCTGGTGGATCGTTACGGCGCCCGGCGGTTTCTGATTTGCGGCGCGCTGTTAATGTCGATATGCATCTCCGCCATGGGGTTTGCCACCAGCTTCTGGCAGATTCTCATCCTGGCGCCGCTATCGGGCACCGGGAATTCGGTATTCCACCCGGCTGACTACGCCATCCTTTCTGGCTCGGTGGACAAGGAACGCATGGGCCGCGCCTTCGCGTTGCATACGTTCAGCGGCAATCTGGGCTTCGCTTCGGCGCCGCCGGTGATGGCGCTGCTGATGGTGACCATCGGCTGGCGCGCCAGCCTGATCACCGTCGGCCTGATTGGCGTGCTGGTGGCCTTTTCCATCGTGCTGCAAAGCTCGGTGCTGCACGACCAGGTATGGCATGAGCCAACCGAGGCGGCGCCTTCCTTGTCCGGCCGCGACCTGTTCACCAGCCGCACCATGCTGCTGTTCTTCGGTTTTTTCCTGCTGGGGTCGATGGCGGGCGCAGGCGTGCAGTCCTGGCTGATCACCGTGCTGCACAACCTGAAAGGGATGACGCTGGAAGTCGCCTCCTCGGCACTGACCGGCTACATGGCCGGCTCGACGCTCGGCGTGCTGGTGGGCGGCTGGTTCGCCGATGCCTACAAGCGCCACGTCATGATGTTCGCCGCGGTGCTGACGATAGCGTCTGCCGTTTTGACCATGGCGGTCGATTGGTTAACGCTGTCGAACCTGGCGATCATTACGGTGATGTTCGCTTCGGGCGTCGCTCTGGGGGCCAGCCGCACGCCACGCGATGTCATGCTGAAGGACGCGTCACCGCCCGGGCAGATCGGCAAGGTGTTCGGCTTCGTCAGCGCCGGGCTGCCGCTCGGGTCGGCGCTGACACCGGTGCCGTTCGGCTTCCTGATCGACCGCGGCCACCCGGAGCTGATTCTTACCCTCGTCGCCGTCCTGCTGCTGGCCAGTCTGCTATGCGTCGGCACCGCGCGGTCCACTGTGCGCCGCGAAGCCACAACGGTGGCTGCGGAGTAGCGGGAAGTTACGCTGCCGCCCGCACTCGGTTGGAATCCTCAAACAACTGCCGTGCCTTGGCCACGTCATACGGGCGTTCGTGCAGCGTTTCGGGGTCCCACTCGCTGCGCTCCTGCTTGAGGAAGTCGCCGCCATAGACGTGGATTGCCCCGGTCAGCCGCATGATCGGGTTGGTCACCGAGTGGATGATGTCCGAACCCAGCGGGGCACAGTCGCCGCGGCACAGCGATTTGGCCCCAGCGGCCTCGATATCGCGCCCGGCGTCGGATGGGAGGCGGCGCCAGAACATGTTGTCCTCACGCCCCGTGTAGATGCCGATGACCGCCCACATCCGGTGGTCGTGCGGCATGATGGTCATGCCCGGGCCCCAGATCAGGTTCAGGATGGTGAGATTCGGCTGGCGGAACAGCACGTTGATGCCGGCGCGCTCCGGTTCGCCGACAGCCGCGAGGACCGCTGCCGGATCATTGACCGCGCGGGCCACCACGTCCTTCACCAGTTTATGGCTAGGATCAGCGGTTACGGCGTCCTGACAATCGGCGAAGAACCGGTCAAGGTCGAGCATCGGCTATTCTCCCTGGGAGCGGATAGGGAGGTGAATATAGCCTGGATACTCACTGGCGCCACAAATTTATTCCAACCAGCAGCCCTAGTCAGGTTGGCCCAGCACCCGGTACATCTCGGTCAGATACGGGCTTATCGGCACACCCATCGTTTCGCCTGTCGGCAGGCGATCGACCAGCCAGCGGTTATAGAGCCGACTGAGCGTGCCCTCGCCCGCCATGTGCGCGAATGCCCGGTTGACCATGTCGGCGAACTGCGGGTCGTTGCGCCGCAGACCGATGGCATAGGGTTCGAACGACAGATAATCGCCCACGATGGAAAACTTCTTTCCGCCGGGTCGGGTTGCGATATAGCCGGCCAGAAGGATGTCGTCCGACGCAAATGCGTCCGCGTTGCCGGCACCCAGCATCGCATAGGCGGCGTCGAGGTCGGGCGCCTCCACCACATTCATCGTTGGATTCATCCGCGCGGCCAGCCGCTTCATCGCCTCGGCGTTGGTCGTGCCGGTGCCGGCAACGAGCGTCCGGCCGGCCAGGTCGCGATACGACGCGATGCCCGACGCCTGCGCCACCATAAGCTTGGTGCCGCTGAGGAAGAACACTGGTGAGAACGCGACCGTCTTCGCGCGTTCGGCATTCGCCGTGGTCGAGCCGCATTCCAGGTCGATCGCACCGGACACCAGCTTTGGCAGCCGCTCATCTGCCGCGACGGGCACATAGACTATGCGAATTCCCGTCTGCCATGCAGGTGCATCCGCCTCAAGAAGGTCGCGATTGAGAGCGCGCGCCACGTCCTCGGCGATGCCATGGCAGATATCCACGGAAAAGCCGATTGACTGTCCTGCCTTGTTGAGGAACGCGAAGGGCAGCGACGTGGTTCGATAGCCGATAAGGATGGTGCCGCGGTCGTTGATGGTTTTCAGGGTTCCGGTCAGCGCAACGTCATCCTGGGCGCGTGCCGCAGGGGCAAGCAGCGCCAGCAGCAGGAAAGCGTAAAGCACTCTCATACCGGCTCCACTTCCATCTCCTCGATCATCTCCAGCGTGTCTTCATCGGCGATGAGCTGGCCTTCCCACTTCGCGACGACAGCGGTCGCCAACGAGTTGCCAATGACGTTGGTGGCGGAGCGGCCCATGTCGAGGAAGGTATCGATGCCGAGAATGAGCAGCAGGCCTTCCTCGGGCAGGCTAAACTGCGACAGCGTCGCGGCGATCACCACCAGGGAGGCCCGCGGCACGCCGGCCACGCCCTTGCTCGTGAGCATCAGGGTCAGCAGCATCGCGATCTGCGTGCCGAAGGACAGCGGAATGTCGTAGGCTTGGGCGATGAACACGCTGGCGAACGTGCAGTACATCATCGTGCCATCGAGATTGAACGAGTAGCCAAGCGGCAGCACGAAACTGGAGATATTGCGCGAGATCGGAAACTTGGCGAGTTGCTCAAGCATCTTCGGATAGGCGGCCTCGGAGCTGGCGGTTGAGAAAGCCAGCAGGAACGGCTCGCGAACCAGCAGGATAAGGCGCTTGACCGCTGGTCCGAGGAAGATGAAGCCAATAGCGATCAGCAGCAGCCAGAGCAGCAGCAGGCCAAAATAGAACTCGCCCATGAACTTCGCGTAGTTGACCAGGATGCCGATTCCGTTGGTGGCGATGGTGGCGGCCATGGCGCAGAACACCGCGAGCGGCGCCAGCTTCATGATGTAGCCGGTGACGCGCAGGATGATGTGCGAGACGCCCTCGATGGTATCAACCACGATCTTGGCGCGCTCGCCCATGGCGGCGCAGGCGACCCCGAAGAAGATCGAGAACACCACGATCTGCAGGATTTCGTTCTCGACCAATGGGCGCACGGCGGAGTCGGGGAAGACGTGCTTGATGAAGCCATCCAGCGTCATCGCATGCGCATCGATGCCGGAGGTGACGCCGCTCATGGCCTTGTGGACGCCGACACCGGGTTCCAGCAGGTTGACCAGGACGAGCCCGAGCGCCAGGGAGACGATCGAGGCGCTGACGAACCACAGCATCGCCTTGCCGCCGACGCGGCCTACCGTGCCAGCGTCCGACATGTGGCCGATGCCGACGACCAGTGTGGAAAACACCAGCGGGCCAATGATCATCTTGATCAGGCGCAGGAAGACCATGCTGCCGAGCGAGATGTAGGTGGCGAACACTTTTTGCGTGGCGGGATTGGCGTAGTAGCCGTGAATGCCGGCGCCGACAGCGATGCCCAGCAGCATGGCGATGAGAATGTAGGTGGTCATGCGGCTCGACTTCATCGTTGCATTCCCCTGCCGATATTACCGATATGCTACAGGGGTCCGACTGGCGCGCAATGGCATGCTATGAACGCGGCAACTCGGCACAATCTGCCGCGCCATTAACGGCGAGGTAAGCGAGTCGCGCCACACTCACGCCAACGGCAATATGCCGGGCCACCGGAAAACGAGCCGGGCCACGCACGCGCCGCGATTCCGGCGCAGAGGTGAAACTTATGCAGGCCCTGGTGGAAGGGCTGCGGGCACTGGGCATTGCCAGGCTCGCCGCGATGGGCGCTGTCGCGCTTGGCATGCTCGGCATGCTGGCACTGCTGGTCCTACGCGGCGGCACCGAGCCCATGGCATTGCTGTATGGCGATCTGGATCTGCGGGACTCCGCTCCGATGGTGGACCAGCTCGCGCGGCAACACATTCAATATCGTATCGCCGCAAACGGCGCTCAGATATTCAGTACCAGCGGACCAGGTGCCAAATGCGCGTCTTGCGCTGGCCAAAGTGGGACTGCCTACCGGTGGCTCGGTCGGCTACGAAATTTTTGACCGAAGCGACGGTCTCGCGGCCACTGAATTCCAGCAGCAGATCAATGAAACTCGGGCCCTGGAAGGCGAGATCGCTCGCACGATCCTCGCCATGCATGGTGTCCGCGCAGTTCGCGTTCACCTAGTCCTACCACGCCGCGAACCATTCGCTCGTGAACGTCAAGACGCCCAGGCGAGCGTCATGTTGTCAATGATCGGCGTTAAGCGGCTTGATCGCGAGGCGATCCAGGCAATTCTCAATCTGGTTGCTGCCGCGGTCCCCGGCTTGCATCCGCAGAACATCGCAATCGTTGATGCGCGCGGCGATCTGCTTGCGCGCGCCGGCGAGCCACTCGGCCCCACCGCCGCCGCGCTCTCCACCGAAGAGATCCGTCGAGGCATGGAACTGCGGCTGTCGCGCGCCGTGGAAGAGATGCTGGAGCGTAGCCTCGGTTCCGGTCATGTACGCGCCGAAGCGGCTGTCCGCATGAGCTTCGATAAGGTGAATCAGACCGAAGAACGTTATGATCCAGACGCTACGGTTACGCGCAGCACTCAGAGCGTCACCAGCAATTCCAAAAGCACTGAGCCCTCCACGACAGTCTCGGTGCAAAACAACTTGCCAAATGCCGATGCTGGCCACGAGGGCGCCGGTTCAACGGAGGCTAGGCAGGAAGAGACTACCAATTTTGAGATCAGCAAAACGGTTCGCACCTTGATTCAGGACCAGCCGCGCATCGACCGGATCAACTTAGCGGTGATGGTAGACGGGACGGATGGCGCTGGGGACGACAGCAAACACTCGTGGCAACCACGCTCTGCAGAGGAACTCGATCGCATCAGCAGTCTGGTAAAGACGGCTATCGGGTATGATGAAAAGCGGGGCGACCACGTCGAAGTAATGAGCATGCGATTTGTCGCCGAATCCCCAGCACTGCCTGAAACCAATGGCGTATTCGGTCTAAATCTGGACAAGGCCGACGTGATGCACCTGGCGCAGACTGCGTTGTTCGGCATAATCGGCATCATTGCGCTTCTGCTCGTTCTCCGACCAATGGTGCTGCGGATCACATCTGTTGTGCCCGGCGGGATCTCCGGCGGCCATGCGTCCATGACCGCGCTCCCCTCATCCGGCGCACCTACACTTTCCGGGCCAGCCGCACATGCCATCGCTGCAGGGGCGTCGCCTCCGATGCTAGAAGATGAAAGCATGGTGAACATTGCGCAGATCGAAGGTCAAATGCGCGCATCTTCTCTACGTCGTATCGGCGAAATCGTGGAAAAGCATCCGGAAGAGACTCTCTCGATCGTACGGGGTTGGATGGTGCAGGAGAACAGCTAGTGCTGAAGTCCGATGACTACCGCACGCTGAACGGCCCACAGAAGGCTGCTATACTTATGCTGGCGCTAGGCGAGGATCAGTGCACACGACTGTTCGCCATGATGCATGAGGACGAGATCAAGGACATCTCGTCAGCAATGTCCCAACTTGGCGCCGTACGTGCCGAGATAGTCGAGCGCCTTTGTGTAGACTTTGTCGACCACATGGGCGCAGCAGGCAATCTTGTCGGCAGTTATGAGAGCACGGAACGGTTATTGCAGAAGTCGCTGCCACGCGAGCGTGCCTCGCAGATAATGGAGGAAATTCGGGGACCAGCCGGCCGCACAATGTGGGATAAGCTCGGCAATGTGCATGAAGCGGTGCTGGCTAACTACCTGAAGAACGAATATCCACAGACAGTTGCGGTGGTGCTGTCAAAGGTCCGACCCGACCATGCGGCGCGCGTTCTGACGCTGCTACCCGATTCGTTCGCCATGGAAGTGGTGATGCGGATGTTGCGAATGGAGAGCGTACAGAAGGACGTGCTCGACGGTGTAGAGAGAACGCTTCGTGCCGAATTCATGTCGAACCTAGCGCGGAGCACACGACGCGACGCACACGAGATGATGGCCGATATCTTCAACAACCTCGATCGACAATCAGAGACGCGTTTCATTACCGCCCTCGAGGAACGCAACCGCGAGTCCGCCGAACGAATCAAGGCCTTGATGTTCACCTTTGACGACTTGATCCGCCTGACGCCACAAGCCGTGCAGGTGCTGCTGCGCTCCATCGAGAAAGACAAGATGCCGATCGCACTCAAGGGAGCGTCTGAGAAACTCCGCGAGATGTTCTTTAAGAACATGTCGGAGCGCGCGGGCAAGATCTTGACCGACGATATGGAAGCTCTCGGTCCTGTGCGGCTACGTGATGTGGATGAGGCGCAGGCTGGCATTGTCGCCCTGGCAAAGGAACTTGCGACGCAGGGAGCAATTGAGATCGCTGAGAGCAAGGACGAGGAGATGGTGTATCAGATGGATGGCGTCATGCAGCAGCGCGCCGCCTACACACGCATCCCGGGAAGGAGCGGGTTGTCGGCGCTATTCGGCGAGGACTTTGACGCCGAACACCGCACGCTAGACCCGGAAGCCGTTGAACCGAGCTATTCAGCAGCCGAAGTCACCAAAATCAGCGAAGCAGCCTGGCGGAATGGGCATTTGGCAGGCTTGCAGGAAGCTGCGATAGACCATGCTGCAGCCTTGCGCATGGCATTGCAAGAAGTCGCCACTCAACTCGTCGCCGAATGCCGGAAAGCAATTTCACACGCCGAGCAGTCTGGGGAAGCAGTAGCTCGCTTGTTGCTGGGCAGTCTGGGCGCAGCCTTTCCAACACTTTGCGCACGTTACGGAGACGCTGAAGTCCGCTCAATCGTTGGGACGATACTGCCAACACTTACGCGGGAGGCGGCGATAGGATTGCGGATGCATTCAAGCACAGCGGCAACCCTGGTGCCAGTAATTGCAGACTTGCAGCCGGACCTGGCAGCAAGTTTGCAGGTCGTTGAATGTGACGCGATGTCTCCTGGAGACGTTCGCATTGCGTGGCGCAATGGAACGGTAGAGCGCGACGCGACCGCACTTTGGCAGCAGATCGCCGAAGTTCTAGCGCTGGCAGATCTGCTGGACGCCGACCCTGCGATTAGGGAGACAGTCGATGGCGACTGATATGGAACTCAGTGAACTGGTGGATAATGGTGGGACGAATAGCGACAGCAATATCCCCCATGGCGCGCGTGAGCTCGAGGCAGTGTACAACATCCCTGTCACCGTAAGTGCCGTACTTGGCAAAGCAACGATGCAGGTCAGTCAGTTGCTGAAGCTTGGGCGTGGTGCCGTGGTTGAATTGGACCGCAAGCTTGGAGAGGCGATCGATATCTACGTCAACAATCGGTTGGTCGCCCGTGGTGAAGTGGTTATGGTCGATGATAGTCGCCTTGGCGTGACGATGACAGAAATCGTTAAGACAGATCGGACGACGTGATGCGCGTGCTGATTATTGGTTCGCTTGCCGGCGATCTAGGTCAGGCGGCGCGCATTGCGATTGCGCACGGCGCGAAACTTAACCAGGCAGATAATGTGGATGCTGCGCTTGCGCGTCTGCGAGTTGATGCTCGCTTCGATTTACTGCTATGCGATGTTGCGCACGATGTTGAAGCCGTGGTGAATGCGGTTACTGCAGAACGTATGGCTATTCCAGTAATTGCATGCGGCACAGGTGACGACGCGGAGGTCGCCGCGCGAGCAATTCGTGCTGGCGCGCGTGAGTTCCTTCCTTTGCCTCCAGACCCAGACCTCATCGCCGCAATCCTTGAGGCCGCTGTTGGCGAGATGAAGGCCATGGTCGTGCACGATCCGGCGATGCAGGTCACTGTGCACCGCGCCGAGCAGGTGGCTAGCTCGGAGGCCTCGGTGCTGATAATCGGTGAGTCGGGTACGGGAAAGGAAGTGCTCGCCCGACACATCCATCGCAGATCTCGTCGATCAGCGGGACCGTTTGTCGCTCTAAACTGCGCAGCAATTCCGGACAATCTACTAGAGTCGGAGCTGTTCGGTCACGAGAAGGGCGCCTTCTCCGGCGCTGTAGCGCGGCGCATTGGCAAGTTCGAGGCTGCGAATGGCGGCACGCTGTTGCTCGATGAGGTCAGTGAGATGGATATTCGTCTCCAGGCAAAACTACTGCGTGCTTTGCAGGAGAAGGAAATCGATCGGCTTGGCGGCGACTCTCCGGTGCAGATCAACGCACGCATTCTGGCGACCACCAATCGGGATTTAAGCATAGAAACTCAACGCAATTCGTTCCGCGAGGATCTGTACTTTCGCCTCAATGTTGTATCGCTCCACATCCCTCCGCTTCGCGAGCGGCCCGGCGATATTGCGGCGCTCGCCGAACATTTCGCCCGACGATATGCGGAAGTCAATGGTCTGCCGTATCGGTCCTTGTCCCAATCTGCACTGATGCAACTCAACACCCATGGCTGGCGCGGCAACGTGCGCGAGTTAGAGAACACAATCCATCGTGCGGTATTGCTGACAGATGGCAGCGACATTGGCATTGATGCAATCGAACTCGGTGTGTCGCCGGTTTCGGCACCTTCTGTGACTGGCATCGCGTCGCTTGTTGGCCGTCGCATGGAGGAGGTGGAACGAGACCTGATTATCGAGACGCTGGGCCACACTTTTGGCAACCGCACGCATGCCGCGACTATACTGGGCATATCGATCCGCGCGCTGCGCAACAAACTACGGGATTATGCATCCCAAGGTGTTATCGTGCCGCCACCGGCTGTGGGCGTGGCTGCATGAAGTCTGACAGATTGCGATGGCATGGCTGACTCTCGTACTACTTCATTCACCCAGGCACTGACTTCACGACTTCATCGGTTTGTGCCCGGCAGCGACATTGGTCTCGCACTTGGCGTGGTGTCACTACTTTCAGTCCTCATTCTACCTCTCCCCACATTGTTGCTGGACCTAGGGCTTGCGCTGTCGATAACTAGTGCGGTCTTGGTACTTATGGTCGCCTTGTTTCTCGACCGGCCGCTTGATTTCTCTAGCTTCCCAACGCTGCTTCTACTCACCACACTGCTTCGGCTCTCGCTTAACGTCGCGGTCACCCGACTGATCCTGTCGCGTGGGAACGAAGGTCTGCTCGCTGCAGGCCACGTGGTCGCCGCGTTTGGCGGCTTTTTGATGGGTGGCGATGTCGTTATTGGGCTGATCGTCTTCTCAATCCTGCTCGTCGTGAACTTCACGGTCATCACCAAAGGGTCGGGCCGTATCGCCGAGGTTGCCGCCCGCTTCAGTCTTGATTCGATGCCTGGGAAGCAGATGGCGATTGACGCCGATCTATCTGCTGGCCTGATCGATGAGAAGGAAGCGCGCTGCCGGCGCCGTGAACTTGAAGAAAGTCTGGCTTCTATGGTGCAATGGATGGAGCGGCGAAATTTGTCCGAGGTGATGCAATCGCTGCATTGATTATCACAGTGATCAATATTGTTGGTGGGTTTGTGATTGGGCTACTGCGATATGGCATGTCGTTCGCTGACGCTGCGGCCACTTTCACAACGCTCACCGCCGGCGATGGTCTGGTCTCGCAAATTCCGGCGCTATTGGTTTCTACTGCGGCTGGCATCGTGGTGACCAAGGGGGGCATGAACGGAACCGCCGACGTGACTCTGATCGCTCAGCTTGGACGCAGTCCAAAACCATTGGCGATGACCGCAGGCGCCGCTACTGTGCTGGCACTAATTCCTGGCCTTCCGGCAGTGCCATTCGTGGCACTTGCGGGTCTCGCGGGATGCGGTGCCTGGCTGCGCCAGAGACGCCTGCCAAAGGTCACGGTGGTACCTTCCGTGCCATCTATTACAGAGCAGCCAATCAGTGAGACGCTACGCATTGACATGATCCGGATAGAACTTGGCTACGGCCTGCTGGTGCTCGCCGGTGGAAACACGCCGCGTCTAACAGAGCAGATCAGGGGCCTGCGACGGTCCATTGCAGCCGAAATGGGATTCATCCTGCCACCGGTCCGAATCCAGGACAACATGCAGCTTGCAGCCGATCACTATTCGATCCGAGTAAAGGAGATTGAAGCTGCTGGCGGAGATCTGCGTCCTACGATGCTCCTGGCAATGGACCCAAAAGGCGGCACGCCGACGCTGCAAGGCAAATCGACACGGGAACCAGCATTCGGCCTGCCAGCGCTATGGATCGATCCTGCGTTAAAGGAAGAGGCAATGTTCCGGGGCTGCACGGTGGTCGATCCACCAAGCGTCCTAACCACGCACCTAACGGAAGTTGTCCGCGAGAACATGGCCGAGTTGCTGTCCTATGCGGAAACACAAAAACTGCTGGATGAACTACCGCGCGAACAACAGAAGCTTGTCTCCGACCTAATCCCGTCGCAGATCACCGTCGGTGGCGTGCAGCGAGTGCTGCAGTGTCTCTTGAGTGAACGCGTCTCAATCCGGGACCTGCCAACGATACTGGAAGGAATTCAGGAAACCTGCGGCGGTGCGACGCGAGCGGTTGTGACCATTGTCGCGCATGTGCGGGCACGACTAGCTCGCCAAATAAGTGACAGCCACACCAGCGCGAACGGCTATATCCCGCTGGTAACCTTGTCACCGGAATGGGAGGCGGCATTTTCGGATGCACTCAGCGGACCCGCGGAAGATCGCCAACTCGCCATGGCGCCGAGTTCGGCTGCAGGAATTCATGCAGAAGCTGCGTGCGGTCTTTGAGCCCGTCGCCAGTGCCGGTAAGTCACCCGTACTCTTGACGTCCGCCGCAATTCGCAGCCACGTGCGCGCGATAGTTGAGCGTATACGACCGGCGACGCCGGTTCTCGCCCAGGTTGAAATCCATCCGCGTGCACGAATCCGCACCTTGGGTACGATATGAGACTGAAGCTCTACCGAGCCACCTGCATGGCGCAGGCGATCGCGCGCGTGCGCGCCGAACTTGGGGAGGACGCACTTATCCTGTCGACAAGGCGCATCGGTAACGGGGTCGAAATCGCGGCGGCGCTGGAGCCCGAGGACCAACCGCCGGTTAACGCCGCTTCTTTGCGTATATTGGATTATCACGGGGTTCCGGCCGCACTGCGCGACGTAAATTCCCTTGCGGCCTTGACCTTCACTCGTTTGCCGCTCGAGGCCCGGCCAATTTTGTTCGTGGGTCCGCCAGGGGCCGGAAAGACTTTCACGGTCGTTCGACTAGCCACACGTTTGGTGATGGCGGGCACCACGGCGATGGTCATTACGGCTGATGGCAAGCGCGCCGGCGCAACCGAGCAGCTAGCTGCTTTAACGCGGCTGCTCGGCGTCAAACCGATAGTCGCGTGCCATCCAGTCGCGCTAAGCCGTGCACTCGCTAGCCGTCCAACAGGCATACCGGTTTTGATCGATACGCCTGGCTGCGGTGCATTCGATGCAGTCCAAGTAGAAGAACTCCGTGAATTGGCTGCCGTGGCGACGGCGGCGATCGTTCTGGTGCTTCCTGCTGGATTGGATCCTGCAGAAGCGGCCGATATCGCGCATGCTTACGCCGATCTCGGTACGACTATGCTGATCCCAACACAGCTCGACCTGACCCACCGGCTGGGTGGTGTACTCGCGGCCGCCAGTGCCGGCCTCGCACTGACTGAAGCGGGTATCGGACCCGGCGTAGCCGACGGACTTCAGCCGATAACCCGCGAGTGGCTAGCCGCTCGCCTTCTCAAAGGATCGCATGCATGACGGAAGGGCGCATCCTTGGCGTCGCATCAGGGAAGGGCGGCGTTGGCAAGACCTGGTTCGCCATCACCCTGGCCCATGCACTTGCCCGTCGAGACCGACGGATTTTGCTGTTTGACGCCGACTTAGGTCTCGCCAACGTGGACATTCAACTTGGACTCTTACCCGATAGAGACATTTCGAGCGTCCTGATGGGTCGAGCCACATTGACCGAGTCGGTCATCCAGCATCCCGAGGGCAAATTCGACATTGTCGCCGGGCGCTCGGGCTCAGGAGCGCTGTCGCTCGTCGACCCAACTGCCCTGGATCGTATCCTGCTGGCGCTCCGTCAGTTGGCGCAAAACTACGACGCTTTGCTTCTGGATCTCGGTGCCGGCTTGGAACGAACGGTACGCCACTTGGCTGCTTGGACGGACACGCTCTTGGTGCTGGCGACCGATGAACCGACCAGCCTCACCGACGCATATGCTGTCTTAAAGCTGCACCATACAGACAAGCCGCTGGGTGAGGCTCGAATCGTGGTGAACCAGGCGGCCAACCGCCAAGCCGGTGAACGCACATTTGCCACGCTCCGGCGTGCCTGCCAGACATTTCTTGGTAGTGCGCCACCCCTCGCCGGAGTGATTCGGCGCGACGAGCACGTTCGGGACGCAATCAGGCATCAGACGCTCTTGTTGGCGCGATTTCCGGCAGCCCCGGCCGCGGCTGACGTTGACGCCATCGCCGCCACATTGCTCACTACGTAACATTTTGTCGCCTGATGCCAGGCGCTGGAACATTCGTTGGGCTTTGCCTAAACCCGGAGGGCCCCCACATGGGAGCGCGGAGGGAAAATGGACCTGATCCGCGGCAACCTGGCTCGCGATCTTCGCGTGGATTTCTTCCGCGGCCTGGCGTTGTGGTGGATATATACTGATCACATCCCTGGCGACGTGATGGCGCACTACAGCCTACAGAACTATGCCATCTGTGATGCGGCCGAGGTGTTCGTGCTGCTGGCGGGCTTTGGCGCGGGTATCGCCTATGGTTCCGTATTGGATCGGCAGGGCTATCTTTACGCTGCGGCAGACACACTGCGCCGCGCTTGGACGCTCTACATTGCGCATATTTTCCTGTTCGTGGTGTATGCCGCGCAAGTTGCGTATTCGGCAACCGCACTCGATCGGATGTTTTATCTGGAAGAGGCGCAACTCGATGCGCTTGCTGATGCACCCTACCGGGCTCTGCTGGAAGCATTGCTACTGCGCTTTCAACCTAATCTGCTCAATATCCTTCCCCTCTACGTTGCGTTGCTGCTGATTTTCGCGCTCGTGCTGCCTCTTCTACGCAGACCGCGCTTGCTGTTTTTTATGTCGTTCGCCTGTTATGTCGTTGTTCGCCTTACTGGCATCAATATGGCCGCTTGGACGGGCGAAGGCTGGTACCTTAATCCATTCGCCTGGCAATTCCTGTTTATCATTGGGGCCATTCTTGCTTACGCGCCGCCACGGATGCCGCGCATTCGCTGGCCTATCGATGCGGCCGCGGGATCGGTGCTGACAGCAGGTCTAGTAGTTATCTGGGTGATCGACATGCACCCGCGTGTCCTGGCGGCGATGCCTGTTCCGGTGATCCAATTCGTAATCACGGAAGACAAGACTGGGCTCCATCCGTTCCGACTATTGTCCATCCTGTCTCTTACCTGGCTGGTGATGCGCAGCGTTCCCCGCGATGCCGCTTGGCTCCGCTGGCCGCTCGCTGCCCCTCTAGTATTGCTTGGGCAAAACTCCTTGCCGGTATTCTGCTCCGGTATTTTCTTCGGCTTCATCGCCCGGCTGGCGCTCGAGACAAATGAAGCCGCGGCCATGCAGTTCGTGGTCAACGCATTCGGCGCGCTGGCGATGGTGACAGTGGCAGGGCTCGCAGCTTGGTATCGGCGCAAGGGACGCGCAGGTCCAAGAAATCAACCCGTCGCCTTGCACGAAGTTGTCCGGACTGATACCGGATAGTTCCGTATGCGCCTGCTGGCTTCCTGGGTTATCCTTTGTCTATTTCTTGCGCTGCCGGCCTCATCGCGTGCCGGCAGCGAATCAAGCAATGCCTGCGGCGCGACCAACGAATTCATTACGACCGATGGCTCCCTCACACGGCTGGCTGCAGCGATCGCGGCAGGTGGACCAGTCGAAATGCTCGCGGTCGGATCCGCTACCACTGTTGGGGCCATGCCCAGTGCGGACGCCCGCACCAGCCCCGAGGCCGCCTTTCCCTGGCAAATGGCCCGAGCGCTGCACGATTTTCTACCAAAAGTTGAATTCCGTATGACCGTCCGGGGCGGCCGCGGCCTCACTGCCGAGGAAATGCTGGTGTTGATGGATGCCGCATTGCAGCAGCAGCACTTTTCATTGGTACTTTGGCAGACGGGCACCGTCGAAGCGGTGCGTGGCCTGCGACCGGACGGCATGCTAGCCGTGTTGCGCAACGGCGCGGATCGCGTGCGCGATGCCGGTGGAGATCTGATCTTGATCGATCCGCAATTCAGCCGGTTCCTGCGCGCCAACACTGACCTCGATCCGTACGAACAGGTCATGCAACAGGCGGCGACGATGCCAAGTGTCACATTGTTCCGCCGGTTCGACCTGATGCGGACTTGGGCCAATGACGGCGGTATCGACCTCGAGCGGACGCCGAAGGCCGATAGGGACAAGGCATTGGCCGATCTAAATGTATGCCTCGGAGAAGCATTGGCCCAATTCGTGCTGAGCGGGACGGACTGGGGGAAAAAATAGCGCTGGATGACACGCTGCGCGTCGCGGCGCATTCTCTACCGCCCTTGTTCAAACGGAGGAAACTCGAATGCCCGGAATGCTGGACGGCAAGGTCGCCGTAGTTACCGGCGCAGGGCGCGGCATCGGCCGCGCCACCGCGCTCTGCCTTGCGGCGAATGGGGCCAAGGTTGTGGTATGCGACGTCGGCGCGGCGGTGACAGGTGAAGGCCATGATGTCGGGCCGGCGCAGCAGGTTGTCGCGGAGATTGACCAGGCGCACGGCAAGGGTCGGGCGGTTCCCAATACGGATAGCGTCGCCGAATGGGAAAATGCGCAAAAAATCGTCCAGACCGCGATTGATAATTTCGGCCGCATCGACATGGTCGTGAACAATGCCGGGATCCTGCGTGACCGCATGTTCCACTATATGTCGCCCGAAGAATGGGATGCTGTGATCAAGGTGCATCTGTACGGCTGCTTCTACGTCAGCCGCGCCGCAGTGCCGCATTTCCGCAAACAGGAGAGCGGCTGCTTTGTCCATATCACCTCAACGTCGGGCCTTATCGGATCTGTGGGCCAAACGAACTATGGCGCGGCTAAGCTCGGAATCGCCGGGCTGTCACGCTGCATCGCTATGGATATGCAGCGTTACAAGATCCGCTCAAATTGCATCGGCCCCCACGCATTCAGTCGAATGATTGAGACCGTGCCTGGCCAAAGCGAAGAGCAGTTGAAGGCGCGTGCAGAGCGCACCCGCCCTGATCACATCGCCCAGTTGATTGCATTTCTCGGCACCGACGCAGCCGAGGGCGTTTCTGGACAAATTTTAGGGGTGCGCGGCAATGAGATCTACCTGTATAGCCAGCCGCGGCCATTTCGCATCATGGCGCGTACGGACGGTTGGACGCCCGAGAAACTGGCCGAGCACTGGCTCCCTGCTGTGAAAAGCAGCTTCACCCCACTGGAGCGGACGCGCGACGTTTATCCGTGGGATCCGGTCTAGGGCACGGGATCGACCGGGGCGCCGCTTGCGGCGCTCCGTACGCAATAACTCTGACTGCTCGATCAAGAACGAGGGCGTGCAAGCTACAGCCACCTGTCCTGCAAATCCCCGGCGTTTACCACCGCCGTATCGGCGAAATCGTCGTGACTGCCCTCTCCGACGGCTACCTCGACGGCACGGTCGATGTCCTCCAGCATATCGAGTCTCGCGACGCGATTCGCATGCTGAACGAGAAATCTCCGACCCGGCCGGCGTACGTCGGTAAACTGCTGCGCGATCTTTTGGTCGGGACATCTGGCGCTGATCGAGACCGGCTCAGGCGACTACCTGCAGCCCACAGCGGGCAAGTTGCAACGCAATCTGGCGGCTGCCGGGATTGACCCAGCCGATGTCGAGAAAGTCATCCTGACGCATCTGCGCCCCGATCATTCAGCGGGGCTGACTGATCCGAGAACCGGGCAGAAACTGTTTCCGAACGCTGAAATGATGGTGCACGAGAACGAACCGCCCCACTGGCACGATAACACGGCGATGGCAAAGGCAAGCGAGCGTGCCAAAAAGTTATATTTCCAATGCGCACGTGAGCAGATCGCTCCTTACCACAACGTGATGCACACGTTCTCCGGAGAAGCGGAGGTGTTTCCCGGGGTTCGATCAGTTCTGCTGCATGTCCACACTCCTAGCCATAGCGGCTAAATGATTTCGTCCGGCGAGGAATCGTTGTTGATCTGGGGCGACTACGCCCAGACGTGGGCTCGACATGGTTGCGACCGATCGACAATTGGTTGCCGGCATGCACATGCACTTTCCAGGCTTTTCCCATGTGATAAAGCGCGCCGACAGCTATGTGATGGTGCCCGAAACGTGGGACCAGGCGTTCTGATCCATCATCGCGTTATCTAGCGGGATGGATTGCCGTCCGCTTCGTCCTGCTTGCGAAGCGCTGAAACCGGCGTCTGAAAAAATCGGGCTACCTCGAATACTGAGGTATCCTCCTGATTCCAACAAACATAACCCCGGCAGTCGCGCGGTCTGGCCTCGTAGACCGAGCAACGCCGGTTTTCACCCAGGAATTGGCAGGTAGCAAAACCGCTTTTGATGCGCTTGCTCCCCTTGCGTGCCCGCTCAACGATGTGGCGCTCTTCAAACGCCAGTACCTGTCAACCTAAGATATTTCGCCAGTCGGCGAATATCATTGCGGCTGACCTCGACGTAACCAGCCGAGCGGCAACAGAAAGCGGGACACTTCAAACAGTCGAGCAACTCGGCGGACATGGGGCCAGTGTGAAGCAGGCCCGCACGTGGCCGCAAGAGGAAACACCTCCCCACCCAGCAGCAGAAGGTTCCACCCTACCCCATGCAATCTCGGGGGAGAGAAAGGTTTGACCAACCCGCCCGGCACCCGTAAGCTACCACACTGCAAGACTGGTTACTAATATAACGAGCCGGCGCGGATAGCCCGGCCAGACAGGGAAGGAGAACGGCCATGGCAAACATTGGCCGGCGTTCTGTGCTTGGGGCAACTCTTGGCGTGGCGGCAGCCGGCGCCCTGGGACGTCCCTACATTTCCAATGCACAGGCGAAAACCGCAGTCTGTTGGATCAATCAGGGCTTCATCCCGGAGGAAGACGCGGCGGCGCGCAAGGTCTGCGAAGACTACATGAAGGCGAGCGGCAACAAGCTCGAATACAGCATCCTGCCATTCATGGCACTGAATCAGAAGACCATATCCGCTCTGACCAGTGGCGACGTTCCAGACATGATCTTCATGGACGCGCCATCTTCAATCATCCCACAGAATGCGTGGGACGACAAAATCCTCGACGTCAGCGACGTGGTCGCGCCGTACAAATCACAACTACACGAAACCGCCAAGCTAGGCGCGACCTTCTACAACAAGGCGACGAAGAAGCGCAGCTACTACTTGGCTCCAATCAAGCAGGGCGCGACGCCATTCCACATTTGGGGTGACTTGGTCGAGAAGGCCGGCTTCAAGATGTCTGATATCCCGCCGAAGTGGGATGACCACTGGAAGTTCTTCGCGGAAATGCAGAAGCCGCTGCGCGCCAAGGGGATGCGGAAGATCTATGCGTGCGGGCTGCAGATCACCACCGTTGGGCCAAACGACGGCAACAATGTTTTCGTGCATTTTATGATTGCCAACGGCGGTGAAGGCATCGTTACGCCGGATGGCAAGCTTCATGTTGACGACCCAAAAGTCCGCGAAGCAGCGATCAAATCGGTCGAATTCATGACGGATCTGTACAAGCAGGGCGTAGTGCCACCCGAAGCGCTGAGCTGGAACGACGCCGACGACAACAACGGCTTCCACGAAAAGCTGTTTGTCATGGACTTCGATGGCACGCTGTCCACCGAGCTGGCGATGTTCAAGGACAAGCAAGCGTTCCTGCATGACATGCAGACGCTAGCGCCGAAGCTGAAGAACGACGGCACGCCGATGAAGACCCAGATTAATGCCGGCGGGGGCTACATTCCGAAAGGGGCCAAAGGCGTAGAGGTTGCCAAGGACTTCCTGAAGTACTGGATGCAGCCGAACGTAATGAATGACAACCTGAAGGCGGGCCTGGGACGGTGGTTCCCGACGATCCATCAGGTCGTGAAGGACGATCCTTGGTGGCTCAACAGCGGTGAGCCGTGTCTGAAGCCTTACATCGAAGAGGGTGTGCTGAATCCCACTCTCCCGGTGTTTGAAGGCTATACGCCGGCCTGGGGTCAGGCCAATGCGGAGCAGCTCTGGGGTCAGGCACACGCCGACGTCATTAAGAACGGCATGAAAGTGTCGGACGCGGTGGACAAGGCGTTCAAGCGCTGCGGCGAGGTATTCGCAAGAGTCGCGATGTAATTCTGGCGAGGCGAACATGAGCGTCACTCAGCAGGCACTGACTGCCGGACGAGCCGTCGGCACCCGCCCGCTGCGGCATGCATGGCATGGCGGACTTATAGGTTCCGAATATGTCTGGGCAATCGCTTTTGCCTTGCCGTACGTCGCAGTGTTCTTCGCCTTTGTTGTCTATCCGATCGCATACGGGCTCTACCTAGGCGGACAGATAGAGCTCTACCAACAATTGTTTGCCGATCCACGGTACCTGACCGCCGTAGTCAACACGCTCATTTACGTCGGCATCGGCGTAAACCTGAAGATGTTCCTCGCTTTTATGCTGTCAGGCTTCTTCATGCGGAAGCGGTGGTGGATCAAGGCGCTGCTGGTGGTATTTATCCTGCCGTGGGCTACCCCATCATTGCCTGCCTACATGTCGATCCATTGGTTCGTGAACGGTCAGTGGGGCATGCTGAACAATCTGCTGTACTACGTGCTCGGCATCGACGGCCCGGTTTACTTGAACGACCGCTGGATGGGGCTGGCATGCAACATAGGGGCCTATATCTGGAAAAATTTGCCGTTCTGGACGATCATCCTGCTGGCCGGCCGAATGGCCATCCCGCAGGAACTCTATGAGGCGGCCGCGGTGGATGGCGCCACAGGATTGCGGCGCTTCCAGCATGTGACCTACCCGCTGATGGCGAACTTGTATTTGGTCAGCATTCTACTCGACACTGTGTTCGCCTTGGGTGATTTCAATTCGACATTCTTCGTCTCGGGCGGTGGACCGGCGATGACCACCGAGGTGCTGGCCACGCTCGGTATTCGCTACGCGTTCACCGTCGCCCTGCCGCGGCTTGGGGTGGCATGCGTGATGTCTGCCCTTCCAGTGCTGATCCCGCTTGTCTTTATCCTAATGCGCAAGCTCCGACCGTCGGAGGGACAACTATGAGCGCGACAACTGCGATCCCTCCGGCGCCCCGTATCGCTTCGCCGCTGCACTACAAGCTTCGACGTTGGGTCGCCGAGGCCATGTGCCTGCTACTGGGCGCAGTGCTGTTCGTCTGGTCTGTCGCGCCGGTCTACAACATGTGGGAGATTGCACTCGACAGCCACGATGACATCTTCTCGGGATCTATCTGGCCTGATCATCCGTCGTTGGAGAGCTTTCGCGTTGTGGTAACACAGGATTTTTGGTACCTGGCGCATTTCTGGCATCAGTTTGGCAACAGCTTCATCGTCGGCTTGGCGACGATGTTCCTGACCCTCCTGATTGGTTCACTGGCCAGCTTCACGGTTACACGTATGCGCTTGCGCAATGGCTGGATGCTGACAAATGCCGCGCTGATGACCTATGTGATTCCGGCATCATTTTTGGCAATCCCATTCTATCGGATCATGCAAATCTACGGGCTGAGCAATCAGCTCTCATCCGTGATTTTGGCGCTGACAACGTTTGGCACACCATATGCGATCTTCATCTTCTCGCAGTATAGTAAGTCCATTCCCATGGAGCTGGACGAGTCGGCGCGCATCGACGGTGCAAATCCCCTCCAGATCTATATCAAGATTTACCTGCCGCTGATGGCGCCGGCTCTAGTTGCCGTTGGCACCTATGCTCTGCTACTTGCGTGGAATGAGTACCTGTATAATTTCCTCTTCCTTTCCACGCCAGAAAGTATGACTGTGGCTGTGGCGCTGGCGCAGTTCCTCAACAGCGATGAATCACCGTGGAACTATATGATGGCAACCGCCATCATATATGCGATACCGCCGATTGTCTTGTATTACGGCTTCCGCCGCTATATGGCAGCCGGCCTCACGATGGGTGGTGTAAAAGGATAGAGTGGAACGGACGCCACTTAGCCAATTACAGGGCCGATTTGCAGTCGCACTGGGTCTGTCCGTAACAGCACATGTTCTTGTGCTCTTGGCTACCACGTTCTTTGTGACAAATCCTGAATCGCCAACGGCACTTCCCGAGGAAGCCGTAGCCCTCCTGTTCCAGGCACCCGCTCCACATGCAACGGTGCCTGAGCCGGCGAAGCCACCGGAACCTGAACTAGTCGCAACCCAGATTCCAATCGTCGAACCAACGCCCGTAGCGCAGCCGACGCAACCTGCGGTGCAAGATGAACCGCCGCAAACCAGTGCCGTGCGACTACCCCTGCCGGTCTCGTTGCCCGTGCCGAAGCAAATCGCGCAAGCCGCCCCAGTCGAAAAGCACGCACGTGAACCGTCGCAGCCGCAACCGACAGCTGTTGCAGCCGCCATGCCTGTTGCCCCCGTTCCTGTCGTGCCTCCACGCCCTGTCGCAGGCATGGAAACCAATCGCGCCCCTAGCTATCCCGAAATTGCGCGGCGGCGCGGCGAACAAGGTCGGGTCATGCTTCGCGTGAGCGTGGGACCCGATGGGACGCCACTGGAAGTCGATGTGCAAAACACAAGCGGCTATCCAATCCTCGATTCAGCGGCTCTGAATGCAGTCCGCCAGTGGCGCTTTATTCCAGCGATGCAAGCAGGCGCGCCCGTCCGCGCGGTGGCTGAAGTGCCGATACGCTTCCAGTTGGAGAACTGAAAGCGTCAAGCAAAGCCCAGGGTTAATGCCAGCCGCATGCGACGCAGTAACTCCAACCCGCCGATACCCGGCAGGTTCAGATCGAGCAGCACAAGGTCTGGACTGTCCTGCCGCAGGCACTGCAACGCCTCTCCCCGGTGCCTGCTTCGCTGATCTCCACATCAAATACCGACGCGAGCAGGTTACGCACACCGCTCCGGACAACCGCATGATCATCGACCAGAAGGACCTTCATTCCGACGCATCCGCCGCTGGTTTTCCAGCATCGTCTCACATGGCAGCCGGACGATCAGTGACGTTCCATGACCGTCCGGGCCAGGCTGGACGGAAAGTGAGCCGGCGAATGCCATTACGCGTTCTCGCATCCCGATCAGACCCAGACGTGATGAGCTCGCCATTGCGTTGGTAGTCATACCGAGGCCGTCATCGGCAACCGTGATGCGAACGACATCGACGCCTTCGTGCGTCGCAGAAATCTGCACCCGTGTCGGTTTGCCGTGCCGGATAGCGTTCGCAGTCGCCTCCTGCACGACGCGATAAATCGTTTCCTTGACATCGTCGCCGAGCCGATCTTCGTCCACAGCGAGCGTGACATCAAATTCAATGTCGGTGCCACGGGCACGCCAGAATGAGATCAGCCGGTCGACTGCCGCTGTCAATCCGGTTGTTTGGATCGGCCGAAGACGTTCAAGCAGAGTGCGCACATGCTGCTGCACGTGCGCCACAGCGTCGTGGATTGCGCACACATGGTTGGGTATCTCCACACTTCGGTCCGCGAGCGCCAACCGTTCGATCGCACCCGCCGTCATTTCCACGGCGAACAGCAATGGCCCGATTTCGTCGTGCGAATCCTGTGCGATGTCAGCGCGCTCTTCGGCCTGCGACGTCAGTAACCGTTCGCTCAAATGTTGGTTCTGAGCCGCCGCCACGGCAAGCCGCCGTGCCATTGCATTGGATCCTCCCGCCAAACTCCTCAGTTCGCTCGGAACTGCCATCGGTACCAGCGCATGAAAGTCACCATCGCCGATATGCGTGAACGCTCCCGCCAGTTTCTCGAGCGAGCGAAGCATTCGTCCAGCTGCAATAGAGAGCAGTAGCGCGCTCATAAATGCAAACCCCGCCAGGATCAGGACCGCATCGCGCGACTGCGCCCCAGCCTCGCTGGTCTCGTTAATCGGATCGGTCTGCAATAGAACAACACCGCTATCAAGCGCCGGCGTAGTCGGTAGGCGGGCGGTTTGCGGGGTTCCTCCGATCAGACGCAGAAACCACGGTGGAATTCTCTGAGATGGCAGGAACAGGTACCTGGATGTCGCGATCATACGGCTACCGCCATCCAGCAGGGTCACGCGCACATGCCGGGTCCCATTGAACGTGGCCACCAGTTTCGAAGCTGGTCCAGCCGATCGTCCGCCTGCGCAATATCGGAAATGCCAATGCGAACGGTCAGGGTGCCCACGCCCTAAGCGGCGCGCAACTCAGTTTGTACCTGAATGAGTTGCTCACCAGCACACTGCCGCCTGCCAGACTGGCCAACAGCACTGAGCCTGATGGCAATCAGCCGCACGCGCAGCGGCATTCCCGTTTCTCTCCATTATAGGTCATTTCGGGAACTTTTTTCTTGAAAATCGGGAACTGGCCATAGTCATCTGAGGCAGATGCGACAAAACTTGCTCGTATGCTGCAGGTTCGCCCGGTACGCGCTCTCTCGATATTCCTGTTCTTGGGCTGCGCCAGTTCGCTCGCGGTGGCGCAGACCGCGCCGCCCACCGAACTGCCAACTGTCGAGGTCATCGGTGCCTCACCGCTGATCGGCTCGGGGGTGGATCGCAACACGGTGCCAGCGGAAACCCAGGTGCTGAACAGCAGCGATCTCTCGCGCCAGGGCACGCCGAATCTGTTGAATTCGCTGAATCAGCAGGTTGGCGGTGTTAGCCTGGACTCAGCCTCTGGCAATCCGTTCCAGCCGACATTCTTGTATCACGGCTTTGCCGCTTCGCCGCTGCAAGGCACGCCCCAAGGCTTGGCGGTTTATGTCAACGGCGTGCGATTTAACCAGCCATTCGGCGACACCGTCGATTGGGACCTGATACCCAACATCGCCATCAACAAAATCGATATTGTCGGCTCCAATCCGGTCTTTGGCCTCAACGCGCTAGGTGCGCGTTGAACGTACAGCTCAAAAACGGCTTTAGCTACCAAGGTTTCGAGGGTGACCTCTCAGGTGGCTCGTTCGGTCAGGTGCAGGGCGAATTCCAGTACGGTCTCCAGGCCGGCGGCACGTCAACATACGTCGCCGCCAACGTTCTGCATCAGAACGGCTGGCGTGATCTGCAGTCGTCCGACCTGCAGAACCTTTACGGTGACATCGGTTGGCGCGGCGATTCCGCGGAATTGCATCTGAACATCGCGGGGGCACACTCGGTTCTGAATGGGCCGGGCACTTCGCCGGGCGAACTGCTGGCCGCCAATCGGGCTGCTCAGTTCACGGCGCCGAACCGCATCAGCAATCAGTATGCCTCGGTCAGCCTCAACGGCGACGTGGAGATCAGCGACACCACGTCGATCCAGTCGCTGGTCTACTACCGCTATCTTCTGCAACGCGTCACCAACGGCAACGCGCCGAACGATACACCGTGTGACGATGATTCCGGCTTGCTGTGCACTGACGCCGGGTTCAGCACGACGACTGGTGGGGCATTCATCCCGAACTTCCTGAACGGTGGGCCGTATTCCGAACTGGACAACCAGACGACCAACACAAATGCCTATGGCGTTTCGGTGCAGGTGACAAATTCACATAAGATCTTCGGCCTGAAGAATCATTTCGTCGCGGGCTTAAGTTTTGATGGCGCGCAGACCACGTTCAGCGCGGTCTCTTATATTGGCAGCCTGACACCACTGACGCGCGTTTTCATCGGTCCGGGCGTCATCATCGACGAACCGGGCTCCAACTCACCGGTCCGCGTTGGAATTTCCAACGCAATGTATGGGCTTTACCTCGCCGACACGCTGAACCTAACACCACGCCTCGCTCTGACTCTGTCGGGCCGCTTAAATGCCGCACAGGTCAATCTAAACGATCAGAACGGCGGGGACCTGACCGGCAATCACAGCTACAATCACTTCAACCCTGCTGCCGGCCTCAGCTACCAGTTGGCTCCCTGGCTGACGGCCTATGCCGGATATGCCGTCGCCAACCGCGCACCGACGCCTGCCGAACTGTCCTGTGCCGGTCCACAGAACTCCTGCAGCCTCGCTAATTTCTTCGTTGGCGATCCCAGTCTTCAGCAAGTCGTGTCGCATACGGTAGAGGCCGGCATACGCGGTACCGTTGCGCCGTTTGCGGGAGCCAAGGTCAGCTATAACCTGGGGTTGTTCCGCAGTACGCTCGACAACGACATCGCTTTCATCAACAGTGTTACCGTGGGGCGTGCGTTCTTCACCAACATTGGCCAGACGCGCCGACAAGGCATCGATGCCAGCATACAGTTCAGGAATGAAAACTGGGATGCCTACGCTGCCTTTAGCTACATCAATGCAACCTATCAAAGCGGCTTCACCGAGGCGGCCGGTAGCAATCCGGCAGCCGATGCAAACGGCAACATCACGATCCGGCCCGGCGATCGGTTGCCCGGGATTCCGGCCAATCAGGTCAAGCTCGGCTTCAACTACAAGTTGACCGACAAGTGGACCATTGGGGCCACTGCTATTTATGCCAGCACCGCGTTCCTCTTCGGCGATGAGGCCAATCTTACGTCGCCGCTGCCCGGCTACTTCACCTTGAACCTGAGCGCCTCATACCAATTGACCAACAACATCCAGCTTTTCGCCTGGGTCGAGAACATCACTAATGCACGCTATTACACGTTTGGCACGTTCTCTCCGACCAGTTCGGTGTTTATTGCGCAGGCTCCCGGAGCGACCAACCCTCGAAGCTTTAGCCCGGCCGCGCCGATCGGCGGGTTCGGCGGCGTGCGCGTTACATTCTGATTGGAGCACACCTGTTCGCTGTGAGCCGCGTCTGCTACGCTCACTCAGGGACCTTCACGAGTACGCACAGTGGGTCGGGCGCTAAGACCCCTCGGAGACGTCCATGAGCGTAACACAACAGACCATTGGTTTTAGCCGACCTGTCGCGGTCAGCTCATCGCGCAGCCCACCCTCGCGCGCCTGGCTACAAGGATCAGACACCGCCTGGGCGCTTGCGTTCCTCGTGCCGTACGCAGTGATTTTCCTCACCTTCGTGGTTTATCCGGTCACCTTCAGCCTTTGGATGGGCCGTGATCCGGCACTATATGGTACGCTGTTTTCGGACCCACTGTACCCAACGATCGTAGTCAACACTCTGCTGCTGACCGCAATCGGCGTGAACGTGACGTTGTTCCTCGCTTTTCTATTGTCAGGCTTCTTTATGCGCCGAAACTGGTGGAACAGAACGCTGCTCGCGATCTTTCTGATCCCGTGGGCGCTACCGGCACTGACGGCCTTCCTGTCCATCCACTACATGACCGTCACGGAATACGGCTTTCTCGACAGCCTTTGGCGCACAGTGACCGGTGAGGACGGTCCGCTGTTCCTGGTGGATCGCTGGCTGGCAATGACGACGAATATCGTCTCGTACGTATGGAAGTGGATGCCATTCTGGACGCTGATCTTCATCGCTGGTCGAATGGCCATTCCGCAGGATATCTATGAAGCGGCAGAGATCGATGGCGCATCAGGTTGGCGAATGCTGGTTCACGTCACATTTCCTTTGCTCGCAAACGTCTATCTTGTGTCTACACTGCTGTTTAGCATCTGGACCATCGGTGATTTCAATACGGTGTATTTCGTGTCCTACGGCGCCCCGGCCAGACTGACCGATGTGCTGGCGACGTATGGCTTCCACCAAGCCTACGACTTCGGTTATCCCAATCTCGGCAACGCAGCGATGATGTCGGCTCTGCCTGTTCTCATTCCCGCAGTGCTGCTGCTGATGCGACGGATTCGGGCCACGGGGGTGCAGCTGTGAGCATCGCACTCAGTCCCTTTCAGCAAGATTTTCGGCCGCGTCTCAGGCGACGTCGTCTTTGGACCAAAATCGGCAACACATGCCTTGGCATTGTGCTCCTAATCTGGACGCTGACACCAGTATACAACATGCTCCTGATCGCGCTGAGCGATGATGGCGACGAGTTCACCGGCGTGGTCTGGCCGGAAGATTGGAACTGGGACAGTTTCCGCGTCGTCGTGCAGGAGGATTACTGGTATCTTGAACATTTCTGGCGCCAGCTCGGCAACAGCTTCTACATGGCGATTGCGACCATGATGCTGACGGTGCTGATTGCTTCGCTGGTCAGCTTCGCGTTAGGACGGATGCGTCTGCGCCGAGCGTGGCTGGTCAGCAACATCGCGTTGCTCACCTATGTGCTTCCCTCAGCATTCCTACTGATCCCATTCATCCATCTAATGCGCGTATATGGGCTGACCGACAGCCTTTGGTCAGTGGTAGCCGCTGAGGTAACTTTCGCGACGCCCTATTCGATCCTGGTGCTGAACGGCTACGGTAAGCTGATCCCGATAGAGCTGGACGAGTTGGCGAAGGTCGACGGTGCAACGCCGCTGCAGATGTACCTTTGCATCTACCTGCCACTGATGTCGCCAGCACTGGTTGCCGTCGGCGTCTATGCGCTGCTGCTGGCTTGGAACGAATACGTCTATCAGTACCTGCTGATCTCATCGCCGGGCAATGCGACGGTGGCGGTGGCGATGACACAGTTCTTCGACAGCGACGAAGCACCATGGAACTACATGATGGCGACAGCGCTGATCTACTCAATGCCGCCAGTGTCGATCTATTTTGCGCTGCGACGTTATATGATTGCAGGTCTGACGATGAGCGGGGTGAAGGGGTAGCGGGTCAGCTCAATCCGCACGTGAACAAGCGCCCCGCATTTGGCACCACATCGTTGACGCCTGCCAACCGAAGGCAGTGCCAGGCCATGGCATGATCGCTGGAAGTCACTGGGACACCGACATCGGCCTCAATCTGCTGCACGTGTTCGGCCAAACGTAGGCTCGTGCACGATACAAACACGCCATCCAGTCGGCTACCACGCGCCAAGGCCGTTACCGCGGCCGCGATCGATTCCACCGATATTCGCGCTGCCTCTCGATCGTCGCGCTTATCGAACGTGGCGAACGTCACGACATTAGCGCCATGGGTCTCGAGGTATTCGCGCACGACCGCATTTACCGACGGTGCGTAGGGTGTCAGCACACCGATACGTCCCATCCCGAGTGCCTTGAATGCGGCGAAGGCCGCGGTGATCGGCGTTGTGCAGGCCACGCCAGGCCGGGCTCGGCGGATTTGCCGAAAGACCTCTTCTTCGCCGAGCGCCATGCTTGCCGAGGTGCAGCCAAACGCCACGACGTCGAGCGGCATGCCGGGCAGAATTAACTCAGTAGCCGGAGCGATAAGCTCACGCATCGCTCGCAGCGTTTCTGGAGTGATGTCGGAGTCGTTGTACAGTCGCGATTCATATACCGCGACACCGGGCATCCGGATCAGATGGCGATACTCATGTTCCATCGTCTGGTCGGTTGCCAGCACCAGCAGTCCGATTGCAGCGCGCGATGCGATGCCACCGTCAATCGTGCAAGGCAGCACGCCGAGATCGGTGAAATCTGAGACGATATCCATGCGCGTCTCCTGTCAGTTCAGTGAAATAGCCGGCGTGCGTCCACCGATCAAATCGGCGGTAATGCGCGCGGTGCCGTGCGACATGGTCCAGCCGATATGCCCATGGCCGGTATTGAACCACAGATTGCGATGTGTCTTGCGCCCCAGTACGGGCAGGTTGTCAGGTGTCATCGGCCGCAGCCCCGCCCACATCTCGGCGCGATGATAGTCCGCGCCGTCAGGGTACAACTCCTGCGCTACCGACTTCATGAAATCGAAATCGGCAGGCTTGTGGCTGGTGTCGTAGCCTGCGAATTCCGCGGTCGCCGTTACACGCACGCGGTCGCCGAAGCGCGAAATCGCCACCAGATTGGTCTCGTCGACCGAGGCAATTGTCGGCGGTGCCTGATGGTTGCCGACCGGTATGGTCAGCGAATATCCCTTGACCGGATAAATCGGCAGGTTGACCCCGATTTTTCGCGCCAACAACGGACTATAGCTGCCCAACGCCATGACGTAGGCGTCGGCTTTGAATGTCTGGCCGTTCGCGCGCACTCCAGTAACAGCATCACCCAAGGTGTCGATCGCGCTCATGGTGATGCCCGTATGAATGTGCGCACCCATCGCGATACAGCGATCCGCCAGACCGCGGGTGAATTTGTGCGAATCACCCGTCTCATCGGTCGGACAATAAATGCCACCGGCGATCTTCCGGGCCGCACTGCCAAGCGCGGGCTCCAATGCCAATAGCTGGCGGCCGTCCAAGACACGAATTTCCTGCCCATCGTCCGCCAGCAACTGCATATGTGCGACACCGTCGTCCAGCGCCTTCGGGTCGCGATAGAAGAACAGGATACCGCGGGCGTTCCGATCGTACTCAATCGGTTCGGTGGCGATCACATCGTGCAGCACCTGTTGGGAATATGTCGCCAGCCTGTGCTTGCGGAGAGTATTCCGCTTTGCCTTCTCATCGGTGCATTCCGCAAGGAATTTGAGCGACCAGGCGTAGAGCCGCGGGTCGGCTGAAAAGCGAAATCTCAGCGCCTGATCCTTCAGGAACAGTGACTTCAGTAGAACCCAAGGTGCGCGCGGCGACGACCACACGAACGAATGCCCAGGGGCGATCATGCCTGCATTGCCCCAGCTCGTCTCCTTCGCGACGGTGTCTTGCCGATCCAGCACAACCACCTCGTGGCCATCCTTCAGCAACTGATAGGCTGTGGACACACCAACGACGCCGCCACCCATGATCAGGACGCGCATGACACTCCCGCAACTGCTTGAGGATTGTTGGCTAGGAAATGCTGTACCTCAAGTGCCGGACTATCCGAGGCCATGGCCCTTCAGCCGAACATAGCCCAATCGGACCGGTCCGACCAACACCGCTAATACAATGCGCCTCACAGGGTGCCGCCGCCTCCGCAATTTGTCGGACCGCGATACAGTTTAGATTCTCATATTGTAGACATTCGTTAAAAGGTCGTTAAAACTATCGACGTTTAGGGGAGAACAAGCCAGATTTTCGTGCGCTGTCCTGGCCCCGGATCCCATAAACTGACCCATAGTCGGACCAAACGACACTGCTTTCTTGATGGGATGGGAGAACCTCAAAACTCCGGGTGGGAGTTCTTAAACTAGTGGAACTTGATCACCTAAGGTCAAAGAACACCTGGCATTGATTACCAATTCATTGGAGCCGATCAAGCCTCAAGCCGAAGTCTGATAGAAGCGCACATTCTACCGACCCGCATATTCCCCGGATAAACGGTCTTACGTCCCCGGCAGTCAATGCCAACGCATGCCAGGGCTTCAGCGAATCAACGACATTTTAACTTCAACTAAACTTGTAGTGGAATTATCGAATCTGTTAATAATCCTCTCGTTCACGTTACCTCGCAATTCTCTCAATCGCCGTTACGGGCCGATCCGCTAACTGGCCGCTCGAGCGTCTTTCGGGACCTCGTAAGGAAGGGGCAAAATGGCTGCGGCTGGAGCAAATGGATGGCTGAATTCGACGCTTCGTGTTCAACTTAACTGGTCAAATCTTTCCGTGGAACGGGAACGCCAGTTGCTCGCCATCTCCCAATCCTCTCCAGATGAGCATGCGCGTCAAGCGGCGCTTGTTGACCTATGGGGAAGCCACAGCAAGTTAGTTATCGCGATCGCCAGTCGCTATCGCCGACCCAGTATCGAACTAACTGATCTGATCGGTGCTGGGCACCTTGGTCTGCACGCAGCCATAGAGAAATTTGACTCTGAGCGATTTGAGGGCAGGCTAGCCAGCTATGCCATCGGTTGGATCCGCTGGCACATTCAAGATTATATTCGGCGCAACGCTGCACCTGTACGTTTACCAGCCACAGCAGCCCATCGACAACTTGCTCGAATGGCAGCTCGCCTCTTCTCCGACGCTCGCAAGAGTTGCCAGCGCGAGCGCGTCGACGCAACCGAGGGCGAGCTTTGCGAACGGATTGGTCGACGCATCGGGATGGATGGCGATGAAGTTGCCCGAAGTATCCATTTAATCAACGGTGATACCGTAAGTCTTAATGCCAAGGTTGCGGCAACAACCGGAGCTGCGCGAAATCTGGAGGATACGCTCACAGCGGAAGAAACCTCGCCAGAAGACGATGTGATTTTCCGTCTTGACCATGCCAAGGCCCGCAGGCGCATCATGACATTGGTGCAGGAAATCCTCGGCCAGCGCGAACGGGAGGTTTTCCTCTCACGCTGCATGGGCGATGAGGAAACCCAACACTTGGAGACATTGGCAAAGCGGTTCGGTGTGACGCGGGAGCGAATATGCCAGCTTGAAGCGAGCGCCAAACGCAAGATCGCCACAGCGCTGGCCCAGGAAGGTTATTCAGAGTTCGCTGGCGACATTCCCATCACGCTGCCTCAAACCCGCGCGCGACGACGACGCAACGCGCAACAATCAGACCGCATAGCGGCGGTGGGATGATCACTCGTCCAGTGGGATGCAATTCCCACCAGTCGCCCGTACACTCTGGCAAAATGCTCTTGCCTCGCTGGCATTGGCGAAACCGGCAGTCCGCAGGCGCCAAATATCCTGACCACCCTTCTCAGCCTTCGCCACCAGGGGCGAATGATTAGCCATGACCTCAGGTATCCGATTCCGCAAGCGGTTCCATTCAGCCTCGGCTTGCGCCCTGGATGGTGACGCAGCCAACTGTACGGTGATTTCAGACGACGACGCCGGTACGATCTGCTTGGCCGAATCTGGTACTATTGCTCGGGTCACCGGTGGAGTTGACGATACACTTGCAGCGGTGCTGCCTGGCGCAAGTAAGCTGGCGGCTGAGGTGGGGCTGGTACCGGCCGACGTATAGGCGTCCAGCGCCTGCTGAACTTGCTCGGGAGGAAGATCTTTGCTCAAGATCTTCTGAGCCCCTGCCTTATCTCCGCTCATCGCCAGTACGGCCGCCAGATCATGTCGGCTCTGCTGGGTGGCGTCCGGCCGACCAGCAATCGGCTGCAGCAAGTCAACCGCATCACGTGGACGCCCGCTCATCGCTAGGGACAGTGCCAGGTTCACCTGTGCCGCCGACATATCCGGACTGACTCCCAGGGCTTCCCGGTACGCTGTCTGCGCATCCGTATGCCGACCCTGCAAATCTCGTGAGATTCCCAGATCGTTAAGTGCAACGCCGTTACGTGGTTCGTGCCGGAGGGCCGTCAGGAACAACGCCTCCGCGGCTGTTGGATCACTCGCCAGCTTGATGCGGCCAAGTCCGATATTCGCGCTGACGGAGTCCGGATGCTGCAATAATACCTGTTCGAAGCTCGATGCCGCCTCGTCTGGCCGCCCCATTTCAGTCAGTGCATCGCCCTGCGTCAGCAACGCATCCTCGTTGCCCGGATTCTTGGCCAGGACATTACCGGCAATCTGCAGCGCGATCTCCGGCGAACCGCCCTTCAACGCTGCATTGGCAACGTCCATGCCTAGCGGGCCCGACCCTATCCCGGTCGAACCGCGAGAGGAGCAGGCACAGAGGAGCACCAAAAAGCCCAGGGCGATGCCCCGAATCACCGAATCGTTCACCGAGTCAGTTAAATGCTCGCATGATCTGAATGATGGCGGGCCCGGCTGCAATGAGGAAAACGCACGGAAGGATAAAAAGTATCATCGGCATGGTCAGCAGGACCGGCAATCGCGCGGCTCGCGCCTCGAATCTGGTGAGTGAGTCCTGACGCATCTCGGCCGAGAGCTGCCGCAACGCCTCGGTCAGCGGCGTGCCATATTGCATTGTCTGGATGAGGGTGGTTCCCAGCCGTTTGTAACCGTCAATCCCGGTCCGAACGCCAAGGTTTGTGAGAGCGACGCGGCTGTCGGAGATCAGCTGCAGTTCGTTGGCCGTCTGGCCGAGTTCCTCGGCCACCTCAGAGTGGGCATTATGAAGTTCGGTTGCCACGCGCACAATCGCGGGCCCGAGGCCTAGGCCGGCCTGGGCGCATATCACCATCATATCAAGCGCATCGGGCAGGCCATTCTCGAGATGGGTCTGATATCGCTTCCGACGCTGCCCGAGTATCCAATCGGGTATCATCAGCCCCATGATGCCGGCCCCGGCCGGCAAGAGCGTGGTGATCAGATTTGGCAATTGGACATTATGCGTCATCGTCCAAGCAAGCGCCGGCAAGCCGGCGGCAAGCATGATCTTTCCGCCGATATAGGCTGCGAGCCCATTCGCGCCGTGCAGTCCCGATGCCGCCAGCGTATTTTCAAGCTCGCTGCGCGTCCGCGCCGACAGCACGCCGCTACGCAGAATGAGCTGGCCTAGAGCTGCTATCGCGCGCATGGACGCAACACCCAGTGCGACCTTTTCTCGACTGGTCGCAGCTCTCCCGGCTGGCACCTGCCCGTGCAACAACCGTACTCGCGCTGCGAGCCGGTCCTGTTGACGGGAATGCTTCAGCAGCATCATTCCGGATGCAATCAACATCAGCATGAACATGGCTCCGAATGACAGGAGCATCACATGGTTCATGCGGGCAAGCTCTTCTTGATGATTGTCCGAATCACGAGTAGTCCGGTGATCAGCGACACTACGGCGATCCCAAAGAGGTTGCGACCAAGCGGATCATTGAACAACAGAGCAATGTAGTCAGGACTCAGCGCCCAAAGGATCAGGCCCATGATCACCGGGAGAGCGGCAAGAATACCCGCCGTAGCCTTTGCCTCCGAGGTCATGGCGTGACCTTTGGCCTTGAGGGCCGCCCGCTTTCGAATGACGTCCGCCAGATTCTCTAATGTCTCGCTAAGCGCGCCACCGGTCTGGTTCTGCAAGGACAGAGCGGTCGCGAAGAAGCGATATTCAGGAAGTCCTGCGCGCCGTGCCATCTGATTCATCGCATCTTCCGTCGATACCCCAACTGACACATCATTGATTAAACGGGTAAATTCCTCACTAGTCGGGTTTGGTGCTTCGCGCGAGACAGTACGGATGGCCTCCTGCACCGGGATACCGACGCGAACGGATCGCACGATCATCGCCAAAGCATCTGGGAACTGCGCCAGCAAGCGCTCACGCAGCCGTCGGTCAAACCAACCAAAAAAACCACGGCTCAGCCCGACCCATATAATCGGTATTGCCAACCACGATAGAAAGCCGGCCAATTCCGCAACAAGTGTGCGGGCAGCAATTGCCAGTGCAAGCGTGACACCGACTCCAAGCCACCAGCGCACTGGGTACCGGTCGGGACTATGCGCATCAAACCCAAATAACCACGATGCTGTTCCAGTTAGTGACTGGTCGCGCTGCGCGAGCGGTTTAGTGAATGCGGATACTTCCAACTTCTGTATGCGAACATGTGGCGTCACCACCATTGCCAGTCGGGCATCGCGCTTCTGGCGAAAGTTCTGCGCCCGCGATACGAGAATACCGCTGAGTCCTAGTCCGGCCAGTGACAGGCAGGACAGCACCAGCAGTATCCATTGCAATCCACCGGTCATGAGGTTGGGGCGGCACCTTGACTGGCCTGTAAGACTGCCAGCCGCATCACGGTGTTTCCGCGTCGTCCAATGCCGCTTTCCATTGCCGGTCAAGTCCAAAATACGCAAGACGGCGAAGGAACGAGGGGGGCACTTTGCTTACCTTGTATTGCCCAAATAATCTGCTATCCGGTCCCTCACCGAGGATTTCAAACTGAAAAATGTCGTTCATCGTTATGATATCGCCTTCCATCCCGCAAACCTCTGTGACTTGCGTTATGCGGCGACCGCCATCGCGCTGTCGTTCGACCTGGACGATCATATCGATGGCTCCGACGATTTGCTGACGAATTGCTTTTGAAGGCAATCCCATGTTGCCCATTTGCACCATGTTTTCGATGCGGATCAACGCATCGCGTGTCGTGTTAGCATGAATGGTGGACATCGAGCCGTCGTGGCCAGTGTTCATCGCTTGCAGCATGTCAAATGCTTCGCCAGACCGGACCTCACCAATGATCACCCGATCTGGTCGCATTCGAAGGGCATTGCGAACGAGGTCCCGCTGTGTAATCTCGCCGCGACCTTCCAAGCTGGGGGGCCGAGTTTCCAGACGGACGACATGTGGCTGTTGCAATTGCAGTTCAGCTGCGTCCTCAATTGTCACGACCCGTTCGCCTTGGTCGATCAGTCGAGACATAGCATTCATCAAGGTTGTCTTGCCGGAGCCCGTGCCACCCGAGATAATTACATTGAGCCTCGCCTGGGCAGCAATCTCGAGTACGCGAGCTACTTGCAGGGTCAGCGCCTTGTATTCCACAAGCCTGGCGAAATCGATGCCTTTCCGCCCAAACTTACGAATGGAGACGTACGGGCCATCCAAGGCAAGCGGAGGGAACACGATATTGACTCGTGAGCCATCTTTCAGACGCGCGTCGACCATCGGGCTCGATTCATCCACGCGTCGTCCGACCGCCGCTGCGATACGCTGACAAATGTTCTGCAGATGGGCCGTGTCGCGAAATCGAATGTTCGCCTGTGACACCTTTCCGCCGCGCTCGACGAAGGTCCTTTCTGGACCATTCACCATTATATCACTGATGGTGACGTCCTCGAGAAGCGTTTCGAGCGGGCCGAGACCCAGTATGTCATTCACGAGTTCCCCGGCCAGAACACGCTGCTCACGGCCATTTAGCTGAATCCGCCGCTCCGTGGCGATCTCCGAGATCAACCGCTCTACGTCGGTTGCGAGGCGATCAGGAGCCATCGAAGCGACCGCCGATGGTTCAAGCCGCGCAAGACAAACAGCGCGCAGCTCCGCTATCGACTCAACAGAAAGTCCACCTGCCGAAGCACTCGGTTCAGGAAGCGCCGTTAGGATTGACTTTTGTACGACGGGCCTGGTCAGTTCTGTCGCGCCGGACGGTGCCGCGGAACGACGCCCAAAGTTCGCGTAGTTCGGATTCATGAACGCCGCCTCAACAGTTTCCAGCGCGATTTTTTTGCATTCGCCGCCGCAGCTGCTGCTGCTGCATCGGAGGCAGAATCCAACAGACGCTGGCCCCCGACCTGCCGCGTTAGCTCAAGGATACCAGCTCGGAATCCGCCGCTGTTCGCCATCGCTGGCTCGCCAAGGGTCGCTGCAACGCCTACCTGACGCGGCAAGTCGGGAATGGTCACGTCAACCTTCATCTTCAGCGCATCTTCGACCTGGCGCTTAGTCAGACCACCCGGAATGCCCACTCGGTTCAGTACAACGACCGCGCGTTGGGTCTGTGCCTGTCCGGGTGGCAACGCGAGCAAACGCAGTGTATCGCGCACCGCTGCCAGGGTCGGCTCCATTACCAGTACGCGTTGATCGACTAAATCCAGCAGATCACGATACACTGGCACCGGCGCAAACGGTAAGTCGGCTACAATGAAATTGTAGCGCCGGCGCAACGCTTCCAGCAGTCGGCCCGCCGCGCCAGAGGCATGGTTTGGCTGTAGGGCGACCTTCTCCTCACCGGCCAATACGTGCAGCCGGTCAGCCGCTGGTTGTGCCGCGCGCTCCGCAAGCAACGCATCAATGCGCTCTGGCGCCTCCAGCGCCATACGCAATCCAGGCCCCGGTTGGATGTTCAGCAAAAAGGCCGCCATGCCGAGGTGCAAATCGGGGTCCAGCAATACCGTGTGCCGGCGCATCCAAACGCCAAAATGCCACGACAGATTAACCGAAATCGTTGTCGAACCAACGCCCCCGCGCACCCCGGTTACTGCGATCGCTCGCCCGCCAAGCATGCCTTCCGCGGCCGGCGCCTGACCAACCACAAATGCGCCGAAGTGACGAGCAATCTTATCGCGCGTTAGGGGTTTTGGAAGATAGTCTGCGGCCCCAAGGCCACGAGTTACTTCTCGATAGAAGTCGGCGTTGTTGAGCTCACCAACCACCAGGACACAGACATCTGGTTCAACTACATGCGACAAGTCACCTAAAGCAGTCAGCGGCTGGTCCTCGCCGCTAACATCCACGATCAGTACCTTCGGTGTTGCCTGCTTCTGCATCGTCGCGATAGCGGCACGGATGCCACCGCGGCGGATATCGATCTCGCCGGACGAGAAGTCTATTAATCCATCGCGCAGCGCTTCCTCAGACCGGGCATCCACAATGAATGCTGTAAGTGCAGGCCGATCGTGACGTGCTGACGATTGATCGGCAGTGGGCTCGTCTATGCTTGCTATTCTATTGCCACCGTCCGCCGGCATATTCAGCTCCCCGAAGATCCGGAACCGCCGCCGGAACCACCACCGCTGCCCCCACTAGACCCACCAATACCACCAGCAGCGCCGCCGGCACTCCCACCGCTGCTCGACGCCCCGCCCGGATCAAGCAGCGGCTTCGGTGTGTCGGACCAAACATGTCCGATGGCGATATTTGATGCCTTGCTATCGACAGTCGTAACGCCACGGCCATGTATCAGATCGTGCGGGTTCGCCACCATTGCAGCGATGTTACCAGCATTGGCTCCCGTTGGCTGCCACATATCGGTGCGCGCATAGGGATCCATTTCCTGGCAGGCAGTCAGTGTCATCACGCTCATGACAAGTCCGACGCGCATATGCATGGTCCTGCTCCGATTCACTGCACGACAAACCCTGCGCTACCAGGAATTCTCGCGGGTACGGCCGGCTGACCATTTCCCATCTGCTTCATGAACAGCAACCTGTCGACTTCGCGCGGCAGCGTATAGCCATCGGTAGGAAGGTGTAGTGCTGAAGGATCGTTCACCGGCCGTACGATAAACGGTGTCACCACCATAACCAGTTCTACTTCCTTATTGTCAAAGCTGTTATCTCTGAACAACGAGCCGACAATCGGTATATCACCGGCAATCGGGACGCCGCTGTTGCCCTGCGTGTGATCGGTTTCAAGCAAACCGGCGATCGCAAAGCTCTGACCGCTACCGAGCTCGACAGTAGTCTCTGCGCGACTAACAATGAGCGATGGCACGACCAGGTTCGAACTGCCGGCTGCAATCTGAACGCCGTTTAAGTTGCTCAGCTTGCTAACTTCAGGTGCTACGTGAAGGTTGATCCGGCCATCGGCGTACACTGTGGGCACAAACGAGAGCGATACGCCGAAGTTCTTATAATCGATGCTGATCGAGTTATTTTGCTGCGCAACCGGGATTGGAAATTGACCACCCACCAGAAAGCTCGCCTGCTGGCCACTCATGACTGTGAGATTGGGCTCGGCTAAAATACGGGCAAGGTTATCCTGTGCCAATGCATCAATCACACCGTTGAAGTTGGCGCCTGGACATATCGCCTGTCCGCCACTCGATGCACCATTGCCGAGACAGGACAGCGCATTGTTGTTGACGTTTAGTGTCAACGCGGGCGTTAGACCTATCTTTCCGATTGATGAAATGTTTTGCCAATTAACGCCCAAATTGCGCACGACCTCACGTGAGATCTCCGCAATGCGCACACGTAATGTCACCTGGATAGGAGCTGCAATCGAGATCTGGTTCTCTACTGTCTGACTATCACCTAAATATCCCTTTGCGATAGCCACCGCCTGAGCTGCATCGGCCGCGCTACCTACCGTTCCACTGAGCAGCAATCCCTTGGACTGCGCTTCAACCTTGACGCGGCTGCCGCCAAGCAGATGGCCTATCATCGACTGGGCTTGCGTCGCACCAAATGCAGAGGGTTGCACAGTCACGTCATACTGCGCGATCGGGTGGCCTGCAGTGTCAAGCGCAGCGACAGTGGTATGGCCCGCAGCGACGCCGAAAACGAATAGGCTAGCGGCGCTTGCCGGCCGCACTTCCGCGACCTTGGGGTCTGCGACGAAAACGTTCGCTGCCGGAGCGCGGAGCGCAAGCACACGGCCAGTGCCGGATTCCAGCTTCAGTGGCTCATGATCGGTCGCGGCAGCTGCAATCGCGGCGCCGGCCACCTGGGCTTGAGCCCAGACTGGGACTGGCGCGAGGGCGAGAGCAGCGATAGTGGCAATATCGCGAACGATTTTCATCAGAACTTGAACTCCTTCTCCTCAGCAGCGCCTCGGAATATCTTCATGCTGTTCTGCACGGGCGCAGGGGTTTCACTTCCAAGAGCATGGGACACATCGGCCGCCCATGTGGTGGTGCTGGCTGGCGTAGTCATCGCGTGCGCGCCGTCGGGACCCGTCGCTGCAGAGCGAACTGACAGCGATAACTTCCCAAGACGCGTCGCAACGGAAACCCGCTCTGCCTGCTCCTGGGTAACTTCCAACGTGACCGTTCTTGCTTGCGTATCAGATGCGTTTGCTTCAACACCTTGCACAAGCTGTTGGTCGATCGCGATCACGCGTACGTCTAACAATACGGTTTCCGCAGCAACCCGACGGCCAATCGGTAGCGCGCCATCTTGCAATGATTGAGTCAGTATCAAATCAACCTTATCGCCTGGCCAGATAAGTCCTGCCGCGCCCGTGGTCGCATCTACTCCAACAGTGACTGCGCGCATTCCGGCGCCAAGCACGGCGGCCAAGAATCCATGATCTCCCGGGCGCATGACGTCACCACTGCGAACAGGCTCACCTGCACTAAGACTGCGGCGTATCATGGCACCTGATAGGTCACGACGTGCTTCGACCGTGTCCGGGCTCATATCGGACTGCCGATCAGAAACCATGATTTCCTTCGCGGTGAGCTCCTCTGGCTTCAGCAGATTGCCAGCACGCAGAGGACGCGCCGCAGTTAGTACCACAGTCTTGATCGGTGGCGGAGGCGCAACGGCAATAGATGGGGGCGGCGGGGGTCGAATTGATATCCAGGCCACGGTCCCGAACCCGACCAGACCAAGCGCCATTAGTGCAAAAAAAACGATACGCAGGACCATAAGAAGCTCCGCCTAGAGCACTGTAATGAACAAAAATCCGCTTGCGATCGCCAGTGCATAGGGCAGCGGGGCGGCACGTCGTATGCGCCAGCGCTCAATCCGCAGAGCGCGAGAAAGCAGATGCGTTGGCCGCTGCACTACAGGGGCGCTTACGATACGGCTTCCGACGAGATAAATCAGAGCTAAAACCGCTCCGGCGATAGCTACTGCCGCAACGAAGATTACTGCATGACTTGGAGAAACTACGATGGCAGCCGCCGCGAGCAGTTTCACATCGCCACCACCCATCCAGCCACGGCGCCAGCAGAATGCCAACACCGTGAATACGATAAGTCCCACAAGCAGCGCTATCAAAAGTTGACCGTGTATGGCCTGAATGACCAGGCCAAACGTGGACAGTGTCGCTGCCATCCAATTAGGAGCGGTGCGCGCGACGATGTCGTGAAGCGCCGCTGCGATCAGGACCGCGGGTACTGGCGACCATCAGGACGGTCACCAGATGTGCTGGCCAGGTTGACACTTCCGTATCGTCTCCTACCGAACTTCTTTCGGCTCCACGCAAGCAACCAACCTGGCGGCAGGTCCGCCGCCGTCCTCATCAGTGCTTGGTTTGGCGTTTAACCCGGCTAAAGGCTGGTACCGATGCTATTGAATTTTGTGGACAGATCCGTGGCCAAGACGTTGAAGCCAACAAGTATCGTCGCGACTATAACCCCAGCAATAAGGGCGTATTCCAGTGCAGTTACAGCACGTCGGTCCGTCCTCAGCGCAAGCCAAGCTTTGATGTATGTCTGCACTTGGGCACTTCCTTTCGCTAGCCTATGCTCTGCTTGAACTCTGATAGTTGCGTGGCATGTTCATGCCATGAATGCATATGCGGCAGTTAAATGCGGGAGGTGTTTCAAAAAGATTTCAGGTTCCGGTTTATTATCGATTGCTACGGCGGTAGGCATGGCAACGGTTGGTTACGGCGTGATGATATGTGGCAATTGCGCAATAGCCTCGCTGGCTAGATTTACCGCGGAAAAGGCCGTGCTTTTCGCTCCGGGAGACCATACCCGAACTTCAATACCATCAACCGAGAATACCTTGACGTTGATAACCAGCTTTGCGGCAGGCGGAGGTTGTACGCCTCCCCGCGCTGACCAGTTGGCAAACACCATCTGACTATACGGACCACCAAGTGCGGGTGTAACGGAGTGGTAGGCCGCGACGGCATCCTGCCAGCCACCCAAACGATCATGCAATGATGACAGGAAGCGTGCAGCGTATTGCGCATTCGTCATGGGATCGAATGCCTGCTCGAGATCGGCGAAGGCATTTGGGTGGCTTTGTAAGTTGATCTGGAAACAGCCGACGTCGATGTTACGGACACCCTTGCTCTGCAAGGCCAAAACCTCCTGCACCGCCTCGGCCTTACTCTCCTTCAGATGTGGTTGGCCCCCTACATCGATAGCCCACGGCGACGGGACTACACGGCCAAACGTCGCGTCCCAACGCCCACTTTCCACCCGCCCGATCGCACCGAGTAACCCAACCGGAAGCGAATGTTGACGCTCCGCCTCACTCCCGGCTTGCTCGCAGGGCGAGCCAGTTTGCGCCGGGACTTCCGCGTGTGCCGCTGCGGTCGACATCACGCCGGCAGCCAGCCAGCAGAATGCACTCCGCGTCCAACTGCTCAAGCAGCGGCAGCTCCGGTTTCAACCCATTCCGTGTGTTGTGATTGCGTGATCTCACGTACGGTGTTTGGCCGATCGAGCGACGGATCTCTCAATATATAGCCGCAACCCCAGACTGTATCGATTAGGGTCGGCACTCCGGCGTTCGCAAGCTTCTTTCGCAATCGACAGATAATCACGTCGATCGTCTTCATCTCCGGTTCATCCATGCCGCAATAAAGGTGCGTTAGGAAGGCGCCCTTGTTCAAAATGATCCCTTGTTTGAGAAAGAGCAGCTCCAGAACCGCATATTCGCGCCGCGACAAATGCAGTGATTGGCCATGCACACGAACGTCACGACGGTCGAGCAGGAGCTCGACAGGACCAAGCGACAAGGTCGAATTGCTGTGGCCCTGGCTGCGTCGCACCACAGCGCGAATCCGAGCCAATACCTCTTCGGCATCGCATGGCGTGATGAGGAAGTCGTCTGCGCCCTGATCTAGGGCCTTCACCTTGGCCTGTACCGTCGCAGTGTCGGACATGATCACGACAGGTGTTTTCAGTGAGGCCGCCCGCATCATGCGGACAACCTCATAGGCCGGCACATCCGGAAGGTGCAGGTCCATCAAAACCATATCGTAGTCGTAAAGCCGCAGAAACTCGAGGGCCTCACGACCCGAAGCGGCCTGCTCGCTGCGGATACCGTGTTGCTGTAGCAACTGATGGTTGCCGCCTCGGCAAAAGGTCGCGTGGCCTACTCGCAGGATCAACATGAATGCAATTCCTTCCCGGATGCTTCGGGCGGAAATCTATTGAAACTTTTGCGCCCGTAAATTCCGCCACATGACCAGTCCGTCGGGACTAGCTGGCCTAACCCGAATGGCCTAGGCAATCAGCCGAATCGTAATCCAACTCTTTTCGTGTCTTGATGGTTCTCATGTAGCAAGGACACGGGAAGACCCTCCCACGGCCGTTGCTGCGACGGGAAGCCTGGATTATGACGCGTGATATCAATCAAATCGAACCACCCAGTGGGCGGATCGATTTTCTCCATACGCCGATGCGAACGTTAAATGGCATCCTCCCCAGGGTAAGATTAAAGGCGCGACGTGGCCGCCCAGGAGAGGGTGACGGGCTGCCAGCCTGGTCACTGTGGGTAAACGGCCCACCTCGTCACATGCCGATTGGCCGGCTGCGTCGAGCAATAATCGGCCTGGGTTTGGCGGAGATGTTCAAACCCCAATCGACACCTAGTGGGGTGTCTCTATGAAGATGAGGGCCTTTCTGTGTCGGCGTGGAAGCGTCAGTGTGCTCGCGGCCACAATGTTTCCCGTCCTGATTGGCATGGCAGGATTGGCGACCGAATATGGCAACGCGTTGCTGACCCAAATGAAGGCACAACGAATAGCCGACGCCGCAGCGTGGAGCGGAGCGTTAGCCTACAATCAATCCGCGTCGTCGGCATCAATTACCAATGCGGCCAATCGCATTGCGACGGTAAATGGCATATCAGCGCAAGCCATAACTGTGTCATTGGTCAATTCCCCGACTGGCGATACCAATAATGCGATCAAGGCGGCGGTTTCGATCAATGTTCCACTCGACCTGGCGCATATCATCAACAGCAACAGCACTCAGGTCGGGGTAACCGCCACATCGTACGTAGAGCTGAAGACAGCGGGAGGAGGTATCCCCTGTATCATCGCGTTGAGCAACAGTGGTACGGGCGTCACAATGAGCGGCGCCGGGAAAGTTACCGCGAATAGTTGCGCCGTATCGTCCAACGCCTCGCTCGTCGTACCGAATGGAACCAATATCACCACCCCGCTTGTCACCTACGGCGGGGCGGCTCCTTCGTCAACCAGCCTGAGCAATCTCACAGCACCGACCGGATACGCTAGCGTGACAGTTCTGCACAAGACTGTCGCGGACCCCCTCGCCGGCAATTCGACTGTCACATCGATGGTCAGTCATCTCAGCAGCGTAGCACTGCTGGGCAATCCTTCAGCGCCGACAACAGCAGGCGGCACAAGCCCCAGCTTCGGTTACCAAGCTCCAGGCACTTACGCGATCGGCCCATGCAGTGGAACAACTGGCTCATATAACGGCATTTGGACTGTTTCATGTTCTGGCGCTGGACCTTTCAATTTTGGCGCCCTTTCAATCAGCGCTGCCTCCGTCACGTTCAACAATACCACCCCTGCAACCTACAACTTTAGCGGTTCAATAAATACCGGTAGTGCAAATGTCACATTCAACGGGCCAGGAACCTACAATATCGCCGGAGGCCTCACGATTGGTGGCGGCAGCACGACTGCCTTCAATGGCGCAGGAACCTTCAACATCGGGCCCAATTCTAGCTGCAGCGGGTCCAACTACAGCATCTGCAATGGTGGCGCATCGCTGACGTTCGCGGGACCCAGCACATTCACGCTGTCGAATGGTATCTATAATTCCGGCGGTGAGACCTTGGTTCTTGGCTCGGGCTCCTCCGCAAACAGCTACCGAATTGGCGGAAGCTCGACAAACTGGGCCATTAACATGGGTGGCGGCAGCATCGTCACATTGAATGATGCCACTGGCACGCCCTTTCAGGTCAGCGGCAATATCAGTAACGGTGGGGGTAGCTGCTTGACGTTGCCGGCAGCGAGCGCGCACGACATCAACGGGAGTGTCCTTCTTGGGGGCGGAGCAACACTAGGGAGCGGCGTCTATACAATCGCTGGATACTTGTCGCTTGGCTCCGGCGGCGGCGGAGCGGTCACCTGCGGTGGCAAAAGCATCGGGTTGTACGGCGCCAATGTGTCAATGATTATCGGTGGCAGCTCCACGGTCAGTTGTGGCTCGACGGTGTCATTTTGTGTTACAGGCGGCTACAGCAATGTGACGCTAACGGCGCCGAGCAGTGGAACCACGGCCAACATAGCGGTGATCGGACCACCTTCGTCATCGACCAATAGCACTGCTGGCGCCGTTCTAATCGCAGGCGCAACAGGCGCCAGTGTCACTGGAGCGTTCTACTTTCCAAACGGACCATTCACTATGGGCGGCGGCGCAAGCCTGGGGAGCGCCGGTTGCTTGGAGGTAATCGCAACCCAGGTTTCCGTCACGGCAGGCACTGCGCTTGCCTCTGCCTGCACTGGCTTCGCCGGTAGCAGCTTGTTGCCAGGAACGATCGCACTAGTGCAATGATCGTGCTACCAAAGCTAACGCGCCTGGCTGCAGCGCGGCGCAGCATTGCTGCTGTCGAATTCGCGCTTATCGCGCCAGTCTTCGTCATTGTGCTTGCCGGAACCATCGATCTGGGGTTTGCGATTTACACCTGGAGCCGGTTACAGGGGGCTCTCGCAGCCGGAGCAAACTATGCGCTGATGAATTCGGGGGCGGTAAGTCACGCTAGCGCAGCCGCCCTTGCGCAGAACCTCTCAACGCTCGTAGCCAATACCAACACAAATGGCGGCGACGCCCCGGCAACCGTCACCGTAACCGTCAACAATGGTCCATGGAACACTGCAACACCGATACCTGGCAGCTCCGGCTACTCCCTTAGCTACTCCACAGGCGGAACAGCAGCCAACGCGGACAATTACTATTGCCTTGCGGGTTCACCGACCACCTGGAATTGGGGAAGTTCGGTCGCTTATGGCAGCACTTGCTCGGATAGCAGCCTTGCCGGACAGTTCGTCACCATTGTGGCAAGCTATAATTTCACGCCATTCTTCCCCAACTACGGTTTCATCCGAGGCAACACAATATCTGGCGGCGTGGCGGTGCAAACAAAATGAGCATCAGCATGTTCCGGCGGCTTCGCTGCAACCGACGGGCAGCCACCGCCGTGGAATTCGCAATTCTCGCCTTGCCGTTGCTCATGCTTGTGTTCGGCACGCTTGAATTCGGCCGCGCATTGTGGGTGCGAGAGGCATTGCAGATGACCGCGGTGCAGGCAGCACGCTGCATGGGGATCCTCTCTAGTTCCTGCGCGTCGTCCGGGGCCTACAGTTCGAGCAATACGACGACGTACATTGAAAACCTGGCAGCACAATGGGGGGTTACGCTCACCGGCGCAAATCTCACGACACTTACCCGCAACTCAAGTAACAGTTGGTGCCAAGTGACAGGTACCAGCTTATCAGAAGTTACTATCAGCTACACCTTCCAGTCGCCGCTCGCTGGACTGTTATCGGCGCTCGCAAGTGGCCTGTCGCTTTCAGGTCACGCCTGCTACCCGAACGATTCGTAATCCTGACACTTCGTGCGGAACCTCTATTCGAATGGTTTTGCGGCAAGTGAAGCGATCCGTTGCGGAATGTTCCAGTTAATCGGATGCTCCCAGCATCCGCTAGGGACTGCACTAATAACGGGGCGTGGGGTCGGGTTCGTCCCAATGGTGCTCGATCCGACTCTGCGGATCTTGGCTAGTGCAGCGACTCCGTGGTGTCGAATTTGACAAAGTCTGTGCCGAGATTGATGCAGAAGGCACAGTGGCGAGAAACTGGGCGACCGCTATCGTAGGGCAGCGAATCAATGTCAGCCACGACAATTCAAGGCCTCCTTTAAGAAGGACTCGTAATCAGACGCAACTCATGGTCGATCCTGCAGGGAGTCGCATGGATCTCGTTGCCGATAAAGGGGCTTACGCTGCCAACATTTCGTTCTCGCGTTCTGCCGTCCGCAAGGTGATGGCGCCACGAGCTTTGGCCAACGCCTCAATGCGGCTATGCGCGCCAAGTACGCGATAAATCGCCGCCAAGTGGACTTTCACCGTTCCCACGGCAAGTCCCAATCGACGTGCGATGGTCTTGGTCGCGCAACCCTCGGACAACAGCTGAAATACTTCCACTTGCCGATCAGTCAAATGCGTGAGGAGCGGGCTGGTGTTGGTCGGGGCTGGGCGCGCGACGGCAACCACTGGAGCACCGGCCAAAGTTGCTGGGGCATATACGCCACCAGAGACAATGATTTCCACTGCCCGCAGAAGTTGGTTGATAGTGGTGGATCGGAGGACATAGCCGTTTGCCCCCGCTGAGAGGCACTCCAGGATTGCCAGGCGGTCGTCATCGTCCGCCAACACCACGATCCTTTGTTGCGGAAAGTCCTGACGTAACCGCCGCAGGCCGGCAATTCCTGCCAGCTGTGTATCGATCATTACTAAATCCACTGATTCCGCCCGAAGGTGAGCCAGAAGTTCATCCAGCGTATTTGCTTCCGCGCAGGACCAGCCTGGCCGCTGCTCCTTTAAGAGGCCTCGTAGCCCATGACGGAACAGCGTCGCACGATCTGCAATGACCGCTGAAATTTCGGCGAATTCTTCCAACATTTTTCGGTCTTCCCGGCGGACTGAAGCGTTACGGTTTGTTCCGGTGGGCCAATTTTGCAGCTCACAAGAGGGAATCTAGGCGTGGCCCAGGATAACGTAAGCAACTGACCTCACTTTTTTTTGAAGACCGTTTATTCGACCAGATGGCAGGCCACGGCGTGACCGGGGGATGGCTCAGACATTCGTGGTTCGTGGTCCCGGCATACCGGTATCGCGTAGGGACATCGTGGATGGAAGCGGCACCCCGAGGGGGGGCGCAGGCCACTTGGGATATCGCCTGCGAGCCGTTCGCGCTCCCTCCGCCCCCTGCTCCGGGCCGCCGGATGTTGCGCCGGGACAGCGGCTATTAATGCCTTGGTGTAAGGGTGTCTCGGTTCGACGTAGAGTTGCCGTTTCTCGGCTACCTCCACGATTTTGCCCAAATACATGACGGCGACCCGGTCTGAGATGTGTTTGACCACGCCGAGATCATGCGCGATGAACAGGTAGGTAAGTCCAAGTTCCTGCTGCAAATCCTGAAGCAAGTTCACGATTTGTGCCTGCACCGACACGTCCAATGCCGAGACCGGTTCGTCGCAGACAACGAATTTAGGCCGCAGCATCAACGCGCGGGCGATACCGATGCGCTGGCGCTGCCCCCCGGAGAACTCATGTGGAAAACAGTTCCCCACCCCACCCGGTAACCCCACGAGGTCGAGCATTTCGCTCACCTGGCGGCGCGTCGCTGCGTTACGCCGGGCGCCATGGATCAAGAGCGGCTCCATAATGATATCTTCCACCGACATGCGTGGATTGAGTGCGCCGTAGGGGTCCTGGAAGATGATCTGCATCGACCGGCGCTTCTCGCGCAGTTCGCGCGGATTGAGCAGGGTAATGTCGCTGCCGTCGAACAGGATGTTGCCTGAGGTCGGCGCAATCAGCCGGATCAGCAGCCGTCCGAGCGTCGACTTGCCGCAGCCGGACTCGCCTACAAGCCCAAGCGTCTCGCCCGGTTGGATTCGAAGCCTCACGTCGTCCACCGCGCGTAACGGGGTTGAGTGCCGACGCAGCCGCCCGCCGGCACGCACCAGGAAGTGCTTCGTAAGCCCCACCGCTTCGATCAGCGGGGTCACGTCAGTTCCCGCACCCTGATGCAGGCTGCGGTATGGCCGCTCTCAAACATCTCGAGCGGCGGGATGGCTGCGCCGCACGCCGCAACGGCGTAGCCGCAACGCGGCGTGTAGCGGCACCCGGGCGGGCGCCGCGCCGGGTCCGGCAACGTGCCTTGGATAGCCACCAGTCGCTCATGCTCCTGCTGCAGCGAGGGCACACAGGCCAACAGACCGCGTGTGTAGGGATGCAAAGGATGGTCAAACAGCCGCCCCACCGACGCTTCCTCCACGATGCGACCGGCATACATCACGAGCACCCTGTCGGCGGTCTCTGCCACCACGCCCATGTTGTGGGTGATGATCATAATGGCCATGCCAAATTCGTCCCGGAGGTCCATCATAAGGTCGAGGATCTGCGCCTGTATCGTCACATCCAGTGCGGTGGTTGGTTCATCGGCGATCAACAGGCGTGGACGGCAGGCCAGAGCGATTGCCAGCATCACTCGCTGCCGCTGGCCGCCGGAGAGTTGGTGCGGGTAATCAGACATGCGGTGCGCTGCCGAGGGAATGCCGACTTTCTCCAGCATCTCCAGTGCTCGCGCATATACGACCCGCTGCGACAGGCGTTCGTGCGCGCGGATGGTCTCCATCACCTGCTCGCCTATCGTGAACACTGGATTGAGCGAGGTCATCGGCTCCTGGAACACCATGGCCATCCCGGGACCTCGAATGCGTTGCATGCGAGCATCCGAGAGTTTCGTCAGGACTTCACCCCGAAACCGCACCTCGCCGGTGGCGACGCGCGCCGGGGGCTGCGGCAACAAACCCATGATGGTGAGCGCCGTCACGCTCTTGCCGCTACCCGACTCGCCAACAATACCGAGGATCTCACCCTCGTTCAGCGAAAACGACACATCCTCCACTGCGGTAATCTCGCCGCGCGACGTCGTGAATGTGGTCGTAAGGTTGATGACTTCCAGCAGAGCCATCACGCGGCCATTTGCGTCACTGGCTCAACCACACATTGGCCATTGGCGGGATACGGAACGGCACGAAGCCCTGCACGTTGCTACGCACGCCTTGAACCTTGGTGAATGAGCCGAACGGCAAGGCATAGACCTGATCGAGCGCATATTCCTGCATCTTGGCGAACGCCTGTTTGCGCGCCTCAGCTTTCGGCAGAGCGTTCATATCGTTCCATAGTGCCACCATCTTCGTGTCCTCGACGCCCCCCTTCGGCTTGTAGGTCGCAGTAGCACCGACGCGGTTCAGCATCGTGTCATCCGGGCCGAGTTCGGTGGGCGTGCCCCAGCCCGTGTAGAAGAAATTCCACCCCGAGGTGGTGTTCGCCGCGAGCTGCACCGATGTTGGCCAGTCCACAACATTCAACTGCGCGTTGATGCCGACGGCCTGCAGTTCCTGCTGCATCACCAGCGCCGAATTATACATTGGCGGATAGTCCTTGCTGGCAAGCAACACGACGGGTTCACCCTTATAGCCCGACCGCATCAGGTACTGCTTTGCCAAAGCCAGCCAGTGTATGTTGTAGGTATTCTTTCCGGCATCGATGTAGCTTGGCTGGTTCGGATACTGGAAGCCCACGTTCAGCCGATAGTTGCGGTCCGGCGCCTCATCCATGATGTCGTTCATATCCAACGCCGCCTGAACCGCCTTGCGAAACAAGAGATCGTCAGTTGGTGCAGCTGAGGTGTTCACGGCGGCCATCTGGATCCACCAGTTCAACAGCGGCAGGGTGGTGATGTCCTTATCGGTCTTAGGGTCGGGGAGCGATTTCGCGAGGTCGTCTTCGACCCCTTGCAACTCGCCTGTCCTCAGGCCGGCGACGCGGGCCTGACCCTCGGTCACGATCCGGAACGTCACCGTGTCGAGACACGCCTGCTTGTAACCGCCGAAGCCAGTACGTTGCTCGAACTGGGTGTTGGGCTGATAGCCATCGTATCGCCTCGGCTTGACGTAGCCGCCAGGTATGGGCTCCACCAGTTCGAATGGCCCCGTGCCGATCGGCTTAAGTTGCCGCGTGGTATCGTCTTTCTCCTCGGCGGGGATGATCACGACAGGTACGTTGAAGGAGCTCAATGCAAACGTAGCAAGCACATCGACCGATGTCATCGGTTTACCGCAGTGGAATCGCCCGGCCTGGCGCAGCAGGTCAGGTGATCCGGCGCTTCGGTTACCGACTCCGCGAGTTCGAGGATCGGATTGTTGTTCTCGTCGCGCGTCATCAGGGCTTCGAAGAGGTTCATTACGACATTGCGGGTGGAACTCGTGCCGGACGTCATCTGATCCAGGCTGTTGATGTTGGCTTCCTGGCCGAAGGTGGAACTGCCGCCGACAACATATGGGCACTTGAACGGCGCCGCCTGCGCCACGCTGCCCATCGCGAGCAATGCAACGAACACACACGCCGCCCCCCGCGGGATAATGGCAAGGTGAGATGAGTTCCAGTCATTCCTGTATCCTCAGCCGCGGATCCAGCACGTCCCGCAGCCCGTCGCCCAGCAGATTGAGTCCGAGCACCGTGACCATCAATGCCGCACCAGGGATAGTGATGATCCACGGCGCGTCGATCATGTATTGTCTCCCCTCTGCCATGATGTTGCCCCACGTCGGTGTCGGCGGCACTGCGCCAACGCCGAGGAAAGACAACGTCGCCTCGGTGAGTACCGCATAGGCGAACAGGAAACTCAACTGCACGATCAGCGGCGCCATTGCATTTGGCAGGATGTGACGCCGCAAGATGCGCCAGTGGCCGGCCCCGGCAGCTACAGCGGCCTGAACATACTCCATCTCGCGCAGGACCGATCACAGACGAGCGCACGATGCGCGCAGTCCGTGGGGTGTAGACGATGCCCAGCGCGATGATCACGTCGTTCACCGACGGCCCCAGCACCGACGTCACCGCGATTGCCAGCAGCACGGCGGGAAATGCCATCAGCGCGTCATTGATCCGCATCACCACGTTATCCAGTGCGCGAAAATAGCCAGCGATCGCGCCGATCAAGGTGCCGAATACTGCGTTGATCACCACGACCGACGAACCGATGATCATCGAGAGCTGAGCGCCCCAGACCACGCGCGACCAAAGGCTGCGGCCGAAGTTGTCCGTACCGAACAAGTGCTCGGCGGATGGTGGGAGAAAACGATAGCGCATCGCCAGCTTATTCGGATCGACCGGCGCGATCCATGGCGCGAATACTGCCACGCCCGCAAGCAACACGAACACCAACAACCCGGTCATGAACAGCCGATGATGCAGCAAGCGCCTGATCGTGGCCCAGGCCGGATGGTGGTGGCGAACCGAAACCTCATCATTCGATCCGGCAGTGGGCAGGGGGATTGTGGCGGTATCAGGCGCCATCGTAACGCACCCGTGGATCGAGCAGGGAGTAGCAGACGTCGACGCCGATGTTCACCAGGACCAGCAATGCCGTAGTGATCAGTAAACCACCCTGCACCATTGGATAGTCCCGGTTCAACACTGCCTGCGTCAGCAATTGGCCAATGCCAGGAATTGAGAAAAGCGTCTCGGTCACCACTGAACCGGAAATCAGCAGGCTCACGATAATGCCGATGACTGTCGTGATCGGAATCAGCGCGTTGGAAAGTGCATGCTTCACCACAACAAGCCGCTTGGGCAGTCCCTTTGCGCGCGCTGTGCGAATATAGTCTTGCCGCAACACCTCAAGCATGGTTGAGCGCGTGATACGAGCTAATAGCCCGGTCAGTAGCAGAGCCAGGGAAACGGCCGGCATCGTCGATGTTGCCAGCCATCCCAGCGGATTGTCGGTGAACGCAACATAGCCGCCCGTTGGCAGCCAACGCAGCTCTACGCCGAAGAAGATGATCATCAGCAGACCGAGATAGAAGTTCGGCAGCGAAATCCCAATCATCGCGAATATCATCGCTGCCTGATCGACCCAGCTATTCTGCCGCAGCGCCGCGATTATGCCGCTGCACAGACCCAGCAACAGCGTAATAATCAGCGCATACGTGGACAAGGCAAGCGTCACCGGCAACCTTAGCATTGTGGCGTACATCACGGGTTGCCCCAACAGCAGCGAACGACCAAGGTCGCCGTGGAACAAGCCAATATACCAGCGCCAAAGTTGTGTCAGCAGCGGCTGGTCAAGCCCCAGGCCATGCCGGATGGTATTGATCTGCTCCTGTGTCGCTGACAACCCCGCGATCGCCGCCGCCGGATCGCCGGGGATGAGGTGAATCATCGCAAAGGTGATCAAGCTGACGATGAACAGTATCGGCAACGCGCTTCCCAATCGCCGCAAGATGATCCCGACCATGCGTGGCTCAGTTCGAGAACCAGACGTTGGACATGCGCGGTATACGATAAGGCACATAGCCCTTCACATTAGAACGCACCGCCTGCACCTTGGTTAGCGAACCAAGCGGGACTGTGTAAACCTGATCAAGCACATACTTCTGCATCTTGGCGAAAGCATCCTTGCGCCCTTCTAGGGTGCCCAGGCTATTCATGTCGTTCCACATCGCCAGCACCTGCGGATCATCCTTGCCGTCCTTCGGCATATACACTGCGCCTGGCTGCACGAAGAACTGCATGGTAGCAAGCGCACCCAACGCCGGCTGTGTGCCCCAACCGGTGTAGAAAAAATTCCATCCAGTATCCGGCTTCAGCGCCATTTGCGCTGAGGTTGGCCAGTCCAGCACCTTGAGCTGGGCGTTGATGCCGATGGATTGCATCTGCTGCTGCATTACCAGCGCCGAATTGTACATTGCTGGATAGTCCTTATTGGTCAGCAGAACAACAGGCTCACCGTTGTAGCCGGACTGCGCGAGATACTTTTTGGCGAGTGCCGGATCCCTAATGTTGTAGGTCTCCTTGCCGGCGTCGGAATAGAATACCTGGTTCGGATACTGGAAGCCGACATTTAGCCGGTAATTACCATCTGATGTGGCGTCCATGATCTCGTCCATGTCGAGCACCGCCTGGACCGCTTTGCGGAACATCAGGTTGTCTGTCGGCGGAACCGACACATTCGGCTGCGCGATCTGAATCCACCAGTTCTGCAGCGGGATGATCATGACGTTCTTGTCGTTCTTCAAATCCGCCAACGACTTGGTGGGCAAATCCTCGACGCCCTGCAACTCACCGGTCTTCAGGCCGGCGACACGCGCCCCCGACTCTGTCACGATGCGGAATGTCACTGTATCGAAGCACGCCTGCTTATAGCCACCAAAGCCAGTCTTCTGCTCGAAGTTGGGGTTTGGCTTGTAGCCGTCATAGCGCTTCAGCTTAACGTAGCTACCGGGAATCAACTCGACGAGCTGCCACGGTCCCGTGCCGATAGACTTAAGCTGCATTGGCGGATCGTCCTTGTCCTCTGCCGGCACAATGACGATGGGCGCACTGAACGCGCTAAGGATTTCCAAAAATGTTGGTTGCGACTTCTTAAGATAGATAACGAAGGTATTCTTGTCTGGCGCGTCCCAGCGATCAACGTTGGCGATCGAGCTACGATATAGACCGATCTTGGCGTAGCGGTCGAATGAAGCAACCACGTCTGCAGACGTCATCTCTTTGCCGCTGTGGAATTGGACGCCCTGACGGAGTTTGAACGTGTAGGTCAGATGATCCGATGATTCGGACATGGAATCCGCCAGCTCGAGGATCGGGCTGAAATTCTCATCGCGCGTCATCAGCGATTCGAAGATGTTCATCGCGATGTTACGCGTTGAAATCGTGCCGGACGTCATCTGGTCGAGACCGTTGATGTTGGCTTCCTGGCCATAGGTGAAATTGCCACCGACGTGCGGGCACTTGAACGGTTCAGCTGAGCCCGGTGTTGTCGCCGCCAGGAGTATGGCGATCGCAGAGAGTGTGGTGCGTCGGATCATGTGAAGCCCCGATTTTTCTGATTATCGGCACGGTGGCGAGACGGCCATTGTCCGTCAAGGCCGATCGAGTAATCACCTCAGGTCTTCCGCGGTGTCCACATCGCGCAGAGTGCGCAACAATCTCACCTTTCGGTCGGCGAAATTCGCCAACGTGTCCTGAAGCGCGTGCTCGCTCGACCAGCGGACACGCGCAAATGGCCGAGCCGGCCGCCGCGGCGACATTGCAACCAGCCAATAGCCGCCGTCCGCTGCTGGTCCGAACACGGCATCAGCATGTCCCAATTCGCGAAACGCAGCCCGCACGTCCGCTGGACCGGCATCAGGGATATCGCAACCAATGATCGCAACGCGTACGCGCGGATATCGCCAGAAGGTGCGATCCATGCGGATGCCGAGATCGCCGCGACCCTGGGGAATTTGTCGCACACGAAACTGCAGCCGGACTCTGTCTGGCGTCACCGCCAATATCGTGCGGAACCGCCGTTCGGCTGCCAGAGTACGAACCAACCGGGAGAGCGTAGCCTGATGGAAACGCAATGCCGCTCGCGCGCCAATGTCGAGCGCGAGCCGGCGCTTCACGGCTCCCAGCCTGGGGGCTCGTGCGAACACCACAACGATGTCCCTCATCCGTACAATCGCGCAATCAGCCGGGGCGGCACGCCTGCGAAATACAAGGCCAAGCAGCACAGATTACGCAGAGAGCGGCGATACCAACCTTCACGGTGCCACTTTTCCGCGGAAGTCACCGCCTCCGCTTTCAGCGGAACCAGCCGTCGCCGGCCGAGGCGGCGGACAAGATCGACATCCTCCATTAACGGCAGTGCCCGCATACCACCGACGCCGCGAAGCAGGTCGCGGTGAATGAGCAGACCCTGGTCCCCGTATGGCAACCCGAGGACACGTGATCGCCACTCCACCAGCTGTTCCAGATACCTCCCGCGACTGTCAGGTACCATCTAGCGCGAAACGGAAATAGCTGGCGCGTTCCGGATCGCGCGGCAGCTTGCTCCATCCAGCACCGAGCGTCGTATCGGCGTGCAGCAGCAACAACCACTCGCCGCGTGCTGCCGCTATGCCTGCAGCAAGTTGCGCACCCCGACCACGTGGCGCGGTCATCACACGCGCACCCAGCGACACCGCCAGTGCCACCGTACCGTCGCCACTGCCTCCATCGACCACCACGACTTCGTCGGCCGCGGCGACCGACGCCAAAGTGGTAGGCAGCGTCGCGGCCGCATTTAAAGCAGGGATCACCGCTGATAGCATGTTCTCATATTGTTCTTGACCGAGCCGGGGCCATTTGCCACTCTGATACGGGAACGAATGAGGAACACATAATGCGCGAGGATCAGGACGCCGGCACTATGCTGTCCCTTGCGAGACGCGGTCGCGGGGCGACGCTGAATCCGCCGGTTCGCTATGAAAGCCAGGTCATCAGCCCGTTCGACGATGGCTGGGATACAATGGCCGCCGAGTTTGGCGAACTCCCGAAGTTGGCCACCACGCTGACCAAGGATGCGTCGAAGTCGGCGATAAGCTGGAATAGTTCGCCGGATATCGGTTTCGATCGGGCGATCAATCCGTATCGCGGATGCGAGCACGGTTGCATCTACTGCTATGCCCGTCCGACGCATGCCTACCTCGGCTACTCTCCCGGCCTCGACTTCGAGACCAAGCTGACCTTCAAGCCTGATGTGGCGGAGCTGCTGGAAAAGGAACTGCGCAAACCGGGTTACATTGCGCGGACTATGGCACTTGGCTCTAACACCGATCCGTACCAGCCGGTGGAACGCACGCTGAAGCTGACGCGGTCCGTGCTGCAAGTGCTCGACCGCTATAACCACCCGGTGGGCATCGTCACCAAGTCTGCTGGAGTGTTGCGCGATCTGGACATTTTGAGCTCGATGGCCAAGCGAAAGCTCGCCAGGGTGTACGTATCCGTCACGACGTTGGACGCCGCGCTGGCTCGCCACATGGAGCCGCGCGCGGCGACACCTGCCAGACGGCTTCACGCCATCGCCGAATTGACCCGTGCTGGCGTTGCAGCCGGCGTCATGGTGGCGCCGATGATCCCGGGTCTCAACGATGCTGAGATGGAGAAAATCGTTGAGGCTGCTGCGCGGGCTGGTGCGCGTCATGCCGGCTATGTCCTGTTGCGCCTGCCGCTCGAGCTGAAGCAAATGTTCGAGGATTGGCTGGCGACGCATTTTCCAGATCGGGCGAAGCATGTGCTGAGCCTGATCAGAGAGACACGTTCCGGCGCGTTGAGCGATGCCAGATTCCATCACCGGTTCGCCGGCCAGGGTGTCTATGCTGACTTGCTGCTGCGCCGCTTCGCCCGTGCCACGCGGCAGTGGGGGTTGGACGAAGCGCGCGAGGGTCTGGACTGCACCAAGTTCATGGTGCCGGACGAAGGCAAGCAGCGGTCGAACGAGACACAGATGTCGCTGTTCTGAGTGGACGTTAATCTGCCGCGCCACGAACTGGTTGGGCGGTCGATGAACGCCGCCCAGTAAGGTCGTCGCCGGCATCACGCGGCATCCACAGCGCTACCGGAGCCGCCAGAAGGGTGAACATTGCGACGACGATAAAGGCGTGGCTGAAATCGATTGGTTGCGGCACGCTGTGTCCAGACATCGCACGCGAAATCTCCAGCGACATGGCACCAGCCGAAATGCCGATTGTCGCGGCCAACTGTTGGCCGGTGACATAAAGGCTGGTTGCCGAACTCATCCGCGAGCGCGGCACGTCACCATAGGCGAGCGTATTGTAAGCGGTGAACTGAAGCGAGCGGAAGAAACCGCCGATGAGCAGCGACGCATAGATCGCGGCAGCAGGCCAAGTGGGGCGGAACGCTGCACAAATCCCAATCATCGCAGCCGACACTACCCCGTTCCACACCAATGTGTCGCGGAACCCGAACCAGCGCAGCGCATGTTGCGTCGCCGGCTTCATCACGAGCGCACCCGCCGAGCTGGCGAAGGTAATCAAGCCGCTCTGCAGTGCCGAATCACCGAAACCCACCTGCAACATTAGCGGCAGCAGGAACGGAATTGCGCCGATACCGGTACGGAACAACATCATAGCCGTCAGAGCGACGCCGAAGCACGGCAGCCGCATCAGTGAAAGATCGAGCAGCGGTGCCGGGTGGCGGTGTGCATGCAGGGCGTAGCCGATGATGGCCACCGACCCGATGGCGATCATCAGCGTGGTGAGATTGTGCGACACGACACCGCGCCCCGCCGTTTCCAATCCGAACATCAGGCCCGATAGCGCAACCCCACACAGCAGCAGGCCGATACCATCGAATTGGCCCCGCGGGGGTTCGCGAACGTCTTCGACGAAGAGGCTGACCAGGACGATGCCTAGCACGCCAATCGGCACATTGATGTCGAAAATCCAGCGCCAGTCGAAATAGGTGACGATGAAACCACCGACCGGCGGGCCGAGCACGGGGCCGAGCAACGCCGGCATGGTCAACCATGCCATCGCGGCGACCAACTCATGCTTTGGAGCGGTACGCAACAAGACCAGTCGCCCGACCGGCACCATCATGGCGCCACCCGCACCTTGCAAGATGCGCGAGCCAACCAGGAAGGCTAAGCTGTCGGCGCGACCGCACAGGATGGAGCCAATGGTGAAAACCGCTATTGCTGCGCGAAACACCGTGCGCGTCCCGAAGCGATCCGCGATCCAGCCGCTGGCAGGAATGAATACCGCAAGCGACAGAAGGTAGGCTGTCAGCGCCACGTTCATGTGCACCGGATCGGCGCCGAACGCCTTCGCCATCGTCGGCAGCGCCGTAGCGATCACCGTCGAGTTAAGATTCTGCATGAAAAGCGCGCAGGCCACGATAACAGCAGTAAGGCGCGTGCGGCTGCTCGTGCGGCCACTCGGTTCAGGGGGAGAGTCAGTCATCGATCAGCGGTCACTAGCACCCCGAGGTGCCTCTGACCACCAACCGCCGCGTTATGGCAGCAATACCGTACTGCCGGTGGTCTTCCGCGCCTCGAGCGCGATGTGCGCAGCTGCGGCGTCCTGCAACGCGAAAGTCTGATTGACTTTGATCTTTACCGCGCCCTTTGAAACCACGTCGAACAGATCAGCCGCAACGGTCTCAAGGTCGCTGCGCTTTGCGGTGTACGTGGCGAGGCTCGGGCGCGTTACATACAGGCTGCCCTTTGCCGCCAAAACTCCGATATCGACTGGAGGAACAGGTCCTGATGCGTTGCCGTAGCTGACCATCAGCCCAAGTGGGGCCAGGCAGTCGAGGCTTGCGCCCCAGGTATCCTTGCCGACACTGTCGTAAACAACGGGCACCATGGCGCCGCCAGTGATGCGTTTCACTTCCGCGACGAGGTTGTTGTGGCCGATCACAATATGCGCCGCGCCATGCGCGCGGGCCAATTCCGCTTTCTGCTCAGTCGATACGACGCCGATGACAGTTGCGCCGAGGTGCTTCGCCCATTGGCAGAGGATCAGGCCGACGCCGCCGGCCGCAGCATGCACGACGATCGTCTCGCCCGATTTCACCGTGTGGGTTCGACGAATCAGGTATTGCGCGGTCATGCCTTGCAGCATCATCGCCGCCGCTGTCTTGAAGTCGATGCTGTCCGGCAGCTTCACCAGCCGATCGGCCGCGATCACGCGTTCAGTCGCGTAGCCGCCTAACGATCCGGCATAGGCGACCCGATCCCCGGGCCGTACATTTGTTACCCCGGCACCCACCGAGGCAACCGTGCCGGCACCTTCCTGACCGATAATCAGCGGCAACGTCGGCGCCTTATACAGTCCGGAGCGGAAATACACGTCGATATAGTTGAGGCCGATGGCCGCCTGCTTGACGAGAGCCTCCCCCTGGGCTGGCTCCGGGCGCGGCACCTCATCCCATTTCATCGCTTCGGGGCCGCCTGGAGCGTGAATGCGGATTGCCTTGATCATGCTGGTCTCCGTGGAGCGGGCCGATCAGGCGGCCGCGGATTGAATTGGCTGAAACAGCGGTTGCGCGCGCGCTTCGAGCGCCAGCAACCAACGTTTGGTCGACACTCCCTCACCGCCGGAGTAACCGCCGATATGGGACGTGGCAAGTATGCGATGGCACGGGATGATGATCGGGATCGGATTGGTGCCGTTGGCTTGGCCGACTGAGCGGGCGACACCTCCGGCAACCTGGGCAATTTCGCTATACGAGCGGGTTGCTCCGTAAGGGATCTTGCACAGCGTCTGCCAGACACGCCGCTGATAGACAGTCCCGGTGGGCGCGAGCGGCAGGTCGAATTTCGTCAATTCGCCATCGAAATAGGCGTGCAGTTGATCGATTGCTCGATTAAGCAAGGCCGTCGGAGAGTGCAGGCTGCCCCACCCCCAGTCGATGGCGACAATAGCCCCGTCCTCTTCCGCGACGGAAAGGTCACCGACCGGAGTGTGAAGCGATGCTTGAGGCACGACGGGGTGAATGGCAGCGCCGGCGCGCAGCGGCTGTCAAGTGTTGGTGCAGTTCGCAGGTACACGCAGTGGCGGACCCAGGAACTCCACCTGCCACTTTGCGCCGAATGCGTTCAATGCATCGCGATCCAGTTTGCCGTCGCGCATCACCTCGCCCAGTTCGCGAAAAAACGATGTGGCGTCCAGGCCTGGAATGATCTGGATGAGCTGCCGCGCCGGCGCGTCGGTAAGGTTGACGAAGGCGTGGGCTGCGCCGCCCGGCGCGGTGACTACGTCACCCACGTCCGCGGTGAAACGCGCGCCGTCGACTTCGAACAAGTAGCGTCCTTCCAGCACGTAAAACACCTCGGTCTCGCGATGCCGATGCAACGGCGGGCCAAAACCAGGCGCGTTCGTCGTTTCGATCGAAGTCAACGCGCCGCCGGTCATGTTGGGCGGAACAGGCACGCGCAATTCCAGCCCGATCGCCGGAATGACGATTGGCGGCTCCCGATGCGTTGAGTGCAGGAAGCTGAAAGACATACGGTCAGATCCTGGCTGACAATGTCGTGGCCAAGGTTCGGCGGTCTGTGATCGGCAGTCCGCAGACATTGCGACGGCAGACAAATACGCCGCCGGTCTTGCCGAACGCCGGATGATTCGCCGGCAGTGAGGTGGCCGCTCGCAGCACGACAACCGCCGGATCGGCTGACGTCAAAGCCTCCTTCGCCAGTGCCGGATCGCCCGCGATCACAACCTCCGCCGCTTCCTCGAGCAAATCCGCGGCGGCCAGTAATGTCGGCATTGCCGCCAATTGGTCGGGGTCTCCGGTGAATGCGCGCAACAGGTCTTCGGTGCGGCCACGCCAGGCCGAATTGCCGGTGAGATGCCAAAGCCGCGCGAAGACCTCTGCCAACAGGCCGTTCGCCGCCGGGGTGGCGTTGTCCGCCGCGGTGCGTGGCCGAACCAGCGGGACGTCGGTCGCATCGGATGCGGTTGTATAGAAGCCGCCCTGCCCATCCGCGAATGCCGCGATCGCCCCGCGCGCCAAGCTGGCGGCCTGCGCTAGACGGCGCGGTTCGCCGTTCGCCTCAAACAGTGCCAGCGCTGCCCGCGCCATCGATGCCTGATCGTCCAGCAGGCCCGCCGCCGTCACCCGTCCCAGCCGCCAGGCATGTTGCACCCGGCCATCTTCCGCAGACATCTCCGCCAGGACGAAGTCGAATGCCTCTGCCGCGCGCGCCATCCAGTCCGGCCTCCCAAACACCGCCGACGCACGCGCCAGTGCGGCGATCGCCAGCCCATTCCAGTCGGCCAGCACCTTGTCGTCGCGGCCCGGGCGGACGCGTTTCGACCGCGCCGCGAAGAGCACGGCACGCGACCGGGCCAACCCGGCTTCGTCGGCCGGCACGCCAAATGGCGTCACCCGGCGCAGAATTGTGTGGCCCTCCCAGTTGCCACCCGGAGTCACGTCGTATGCATGCTTGAACGCAGCCGAATCGCCGCCGAGCAACGCATCCACCTCAGCCTCGGTCCAGACGTAGAAGCGACCTTCCTCACCCTCGCTGTCGGCGTCCTCAGAGGCGGCGAACGCAGCGCGGCCGGCCACACGTTCCGCCGTCATGTCGCGTACCATCCAGCCGACGGTTTCCGCGGAGCGTTGCTCGTACAGCCGATCCGGCCGATGCGCGTGCGCCAGCGCAAGCAATTCGAGCAATTGCGCGTTGTCGTAGAGCATTTTTTCAAAGTGCGGCACCAACCAGACGGCATCGGTGGAATAACGTGCGTACCCACCGCCAAGATGGTCGTAGATGCCCCCCTGCGACATGCGTTGCAGCATCAGGTGCAGGGCGTCCTGGCCCCCTGGCGCCCTGGTGCGGAAGGCGTTCTGCCAGAGGAAGCGGAAGATCGGCGGATTGGGGAACTTGGGCGCGCCACGCAGGCCACCCTGCTCGGGATCGTTCAGCCGCAGCAGCGCCGCGGCGACCGCATCGAGGTGTACCGGTGTTGGCAGGTCACCCGGGTTGGCCTGCGACATGCCGGCGAGCATGCGGCGCAACGCCGCGGTATTGTGCGCCACCATCTTATCGTCGCTGCGCCAGGCTTCCGACACGCCCTGCAATATCTGTCGAAAAGACGGCCGACCCCAGCGCGGCTCGGGCGGGAAATAGGTGCCACCCCAGAACGGTGCGCCATCCGGGGCGATGAACATTGTCAGCGGCCAGCCGCCCTGCTCGCCTAGCGCGTGCAGTGCCGACATATAAAGATGGTCAATGTCCGGCCGCTCCTCGCGGTCAACTTTGATGTTGACGAACCGCTCGTTCATCAGTGCCGCAGTCTGAGGATCCTCAAACGACTCATGTGCCATAACATGGCACCAGTGGCAGGCCGCGTAGCCGATGGACAGCAGGATTGGCTTATTCGCCCCACGCGCTTCTTCCAGGGCGGCAGCACCCCAGGGTCGCCAGTGCACCGGGTTGTCGGCGTGCTGCAGCAAGTATGGGGAGGTCTCGTGCCGCAGCAGGTTCATGGCGTTGCGCTCCTTGCATGTAGAGATGACATAGGGCTGCATGGACGTGGACACCATCTTCGCTGTTGCCTCGGGGGCCGGGCATGCCGCGATCGCGGTAATGCGGATCAGTGGCCCGGACAGCCGCCGGCTGGTCACCGAGCTGTGCGGGCGAGTGCCTCCACCGAGACGTGTGTCGCTGCGACGCCTGGGCGATCTCGATCAGGCTATGGTGGTGTGGCTGCCGGCGCCCGGAAATTACACGGGTGAAGACTCCGCGGAACTCTACTTGCACGGCGGACGAGCCGTGCTCGCCGGCGTGGCTGCCGCGCTGGTTGCTTTGGGGGCGCGGCCGGCGGAGCCGGGCGAGTTCACGCGCCGCGCGTTTCTGAATGGCAGGATCGACCTCACAGAGGCAGAGGCAGTGCACGATCTGATCGCGGCCGAAACCGAGGCCCAGCGGCGCCAGGCGCTGCGTCAGCTCGATGGCGCGCTGGGAACTTTGTATCGCGGCTGGTCGGATCAGTTGCGTCTACTGCTGGCCCAGCAGGAGGCACTGATCGATTTTCCCGATGAGGATCTGCCGCCGGAGGTAGAGGCGCAGGTAGTTGCAGAGCTCAAGGATCTACAAGGCGAAGTGGCGGTACATCTGAACGATAACAACCGCGGCGAGCGGCTGCGCGACGGGCTGGTCTTCGCGATCATCGGAGCGCCAAACGTGGGCAAATCGTCGCTGGTCAACGCGCTCACCGAACGCGACGTGGCGATCGTCGCTGCAACGCCCGGCACGACGCGCGACGCGCTGGAGACCCGGGTGGTGTTCGGCGGCGTGCCGGTGACGCTGGTCGATACGGCGGGGTTACGGGAGGCCGAGGAGGCGATAGAGGCGGAGGGCGTACGGCGAGCGCGTGCACGCGCCGCAGCTGCCGATGTCGTGATCGAAGTCGTCGCCCCACCGGACCCCCTCTCCCCCGAAACGTGGGAGGGCGAGAGAGGGGGTGAATCCAATACCTCGAATATCTTGGTCTGCAACAAAATCGACCTGGGTACCGCCGCGTCCCTCGGTGCCATTGGTGTCAGCGCTCTGACCGGCGCAGGGCTGGATGCCCTGCGCGACAGGCTGGCCGCGACGGCGCGCTCGCTGACCGAAAGTTCCGGACCGCCGCCGCTGACGCAGGCACGCCACCGTGCGGCGCTGCAGGAGACCCAGGCACGTCTCGCTGGCGCTCAGCTTGCGGATTTGCCGGAGTTGCGCGCGGAGGATCTCCGCCTTGCGATGCGTGCGCTGGGCCGCATCACAGGCAGCGTCGGCGTGGAAGACATCCTGGACACACTGTTCGCGCGGTTTTGTATCGGCAAATAGCATCAGACGCGGGCGAAGATGGTTTCCTTGAAGCGGCGCATGTTGGCGATAGTGGCGGCTGCATCGTGGCCTTCCACTTCCACATCGATCGCCGCCACGCCTAGCTCGGCCAGCGCGCGCAGATCGCCCACGACATCGCCATCGCTGCCAGAAAACAACCGCCGCTCACCGTCGGAAGCGAGCGGCGGCACCGCGTCGCCGTGGCGCTTGACGCGATACGCCACCGAGACCGCGGCCGGATTGCGACCAGCTTCCGTGGTCAGCCTGCGCAAACGCGCGATGCCGGCGCGCAACCGCGGCAGGGTGTCGAGCAGATGCTTGTTGTTGGAACCGATCGGATACCACGCATCGCCCAACCGCGCGGCGCGACGCAATGACGGACCGCTCTCGCCGCCGACCCATATCGGCGGATGCGGGCTCTGCATCGGCTTCGGCAGGAACACCAGATCCGCAAACTGGGAATAGCGGCCGGCAAACGTAGCACGGTCCTGGCTCCACAAAGCGCGGAATGCCTCGAGATATTCGTCGGTGACGGCACCGCGTTCCTCGAACGGCGTTGTCACCACAGCGTCGAATTCCGGCTTAAGCCAGCCGGCGCCGACGCCGATGACGAGCCGGCCTTCCGATAGCACATCGATGGTCGACAGCATCTTGGCCGCCAGCACCGCTGGGCGATGTGGCACGACCAGCACGGCCAGAACCAGCCGGATGCGAGACGTCTTGGCGGCGATGAACGCAGTCGCGGTGAGCAATTCGTGCCGCTCGCTGGGCGAGGCCGACATGAACTCGCCGGATTCCGAATAAGGATAGCCAGGCACGCTCATGTCGGGCAGCACGACATGATCAGTGAGGGTGAGATAGTCGTAGCCCATCGCCTCGCCGGCCTGCGCGATGGAGGCGAAGCTCGACGCTTTCGACGTGGGGCCGCTTATCGCCAGGTTGAACCCGAGTTGCATGCTGCCCTCCGTCGTTCAGTGCGCCGCCGCGCAGGCGTGATCTTGCAACTCCTCGCCGGAGCCGCGGTTGCCGGTCTTGATGTCGGCGTGGCTCGCCAACAGCACGAAGCCGGTACCGGTGCCGAGCAGCACCAGTGTGTAGTGCGCCATGTCGCCGCGCGCACCGGCCACGCCGTTGGCCAACAGATCAAACGGATTGGTATTCCCAAGCTCCGGATTATCGAGCCGCATTGCCACATAGTCATGGCCGGCGAGCGGCGCCGGGAATGGCGCCCATTGCGGGCCGATGGCGGCAGAGTGCTCATGCACGGCCGCGACGACATCGAGCCGCGTGCAGTCGATATGAATATGCAACTGGTCCTGTGTTCGGCCGCTGACCGAGTTGATAGCGAGTCCCAGCACATCGCGCGGCAGATCGCGGTGCGCGCGTTGATCGACGAAATGCCGCGCGTCCCAGGCCGCCGCGAAGTAATTCGGCGCATTCGGCGCGAGCAGTTCCGGACTCTCGATGCCGCTCACGCGTGCGGTTGGGATCAGCAGGAACTGCGTGTCGCCGTCGCGGTCCTTCAGCACCGCCCAGCCTGCGGCGAGATCGACCTGCTCGCAGGGCTTCGGCGAATGATTCTGCTGTTCGTCCGGCACGCACTCCCCGCCCACGATGTGCCACAGGGCGTCGGCATCGGCGGTAGCATGATGTGGAAGTGCAAGAGCAGCGAGCAATGCGACTGTGACGATGGCGCGCTGCATGAAACTCCGCCCGCAGTCTGTCCAATGGCGCCAAACTGGACCAGAAAGCCTTGCGAATGTCCATGACAGCACCACTGCCGAAGGTGACCTTCACCGCCGACGACTTCGGTCTGACCGGGTCGGTCAACGACGCGGTCGAGCGCGCGCACCGTGCTGGGCGGTTGCAGGCCGCCAGCCTGATGGTTGCCGGTCCCGCCGCCGCCGATGCTGTCCGCCGCGCGCATGCGCTGCGGGATCTGCGTGTGGGGCTGCATCTGGTGGTGATCGAGGGGCCAGCTGTACTGCCCCCGACGCAAATCCCTGATCTGGTGGATGCACGGGGCTGGTTTCCCTCTGATCAGCTTCGGCTCGGCATCAATTATTTCACAAGACCACGGGTCCGCCGCCAGCTGGTGGCCGAGATCCGCGCGCAGTTCGCTGCATTCGCCGCAACCGGACTGACTCTCGCGCATGCCGATGCGCACAAGCATATGCATTTGCATCCGACGGTGGCTCAGATGATGCTTGCCGTCGGTCGGGAATTCGGTCTTCGCCGTGTGCGCGTGCCAGCCGAATTGCCTGCGGTGATGGCGCGATGCGGCACGCAACTTGGGTTGGCTGGTCATGCGCTGTATCACTGGTCCCGCCTGTTGCGACGGCAGGTACGGATCGCAGGCATGACGACCACCGACCATTGCTTCGGCATCACCTGGAGTGGACACATGACGCGCGAGCGCGTGCAACGATTGCTGGCGAACTTGCCGAGCGGCGAAAGCGAGATCTACCTGCATCCGGCAACCGGCAGCGATCCAATGTTGCGCAGGCTGATGCCGGATTATGAGCACGAAGCCGAACTGGATGCGATTATGAGTTACACCAGATGACGACTCATTCCGTCGGACGTCACGGATCGCGCGTCTCGAGGATTGGTATCAAGCGCCAGCCGCAACGCGACGGCGTTTGCGCGTGGGAAGCGCCTCCACCGGCGCGACTTCCTCGGGATTGTCCAAGGCCTTGAGGAGTGCCTCGCGCAAGGTTGCGAGCTTGCGCTCGTTCTCGACCTTCAGGCCGAACACGTCCTTTACATAGAATACGTCGACCGCACGGACGCCGTAGGTGGTGATATGCGCCGACGCGATCTGAAGCCCCTGATCGCTGATCGCGGCGGTCACGTCGTGCAGCAGGCCCGGCCGATCACGGCCGTTCACTTCAAGCACGGTGTGCGTGTTTGAGGCGTGATTGTCGAACACGACGCGCGGCGGAACGTGAATTGCGCGCATTCGACGCCCGAGCAGAAGCTTCGACATCTTACGGATCTCTGTGCTCAACCGAATACGGCCCGACAGCGCCTGCTCGATCAGCACAGCGAGGCGGGCCACTCGGTGCGGCGTGTCGAAAGCCCCACCGGCCGCGTCCTGAATCCAGAACGTGTCGAGCGCCATGCCATTGGTCAGCGTATGGATACGTGCATCCACGATCGATGCACCGGCCACTGCAAGCGCGCCGGAGATCTTGCTGAACAGGCCGGCGTGGTCGGCGCAATACACCGTGACCTCGGTCACCGCACGCGCCGGCAGCGGCTGCGTATCCACCGTCAGCGGCGCCTGCCTTGCTTCGGCGTCGCGCACAAGACGGGCGTGCCGAGCATGCGTCTCTGGGTCGAACGAAAGCCAGTAGCCGGGATAGCCGAGCGAGGTGAAATGCTCGATGTCCTGCTTCGACCAGTCCGACAGCAACGCCGCCGCGGCATGCCGCGCGCGCTCCACACGCACATCGCGTTCGGTCGTGGACAATCCGCCGGCCAGGACCTCGGCGACGCGCGCGTAGAGTTCACGCAGCAGCGTTGCCTTCCAGCCGTTCCATACTTTCGCCGATACCGCACGCATGTCGGCGACTGTCAGCACCAGTAGCAGGCGGAGGCGTTCGGGCGACTGGATGGTGTCTGCTACATCAAGGATGGTTTTGGGATCGTCGATGTCACGCTTGAAGGCGACAGCCGACAGCAGCAAATGGTGCAGCACGAGCCATGAGACTGTCTCGGTCTCTTCCGCGGACAGACCGAGTTCCGGTCCAACCTTCAATGCGATCTCGGCGCCGATTTCGGAATGATCGCCGCCTCGGCCCTTCGCCACGTCGTGCAGCAGCATCGCCAGATACAGCGCACGGCGCGATTGCAGGTGATCGACGAGACCGCTGGCGATTGGGGCGATCTCTGACAGCTCACCGCGTTCCAGCGTGTTGAGCACACGGATCGCCTCGATCGTATGCTCATCGACGGTGAACACGTGATAGGTGTCGAACTGCATCTGTCCGACGATACGTGCCCAGTCGGGAATGAAGCGGCCGAGGAAGCCGGTCTCGTTCAGGATCGACAACCAGCGCGCACCATCGGGATGCTGGCTGGCACGATGATGTTCGGGCTCCTTGCCGCACATGAGATCCATGAACAGCGCGGCCGCTTTCGGATCACCGCGCAGTTCCGTGGCCCGACGCTCGTTCTGGATCAGCGAGCGGATTGCCAGCGGATGCAGTTCCAGATTGCGGTCACGCGCCACTTGCAGGATGCGCAGCATCTGCAGCGGGTCCTGGTCGAAGTCGCGGCCCGGCATCGGCAGCAGTTGACCTTCAGCGAGAACGAAGCCGCATTTCAGCAGTGGCTGATCGGTCTCCGGCGCGACCGCCGGCGGACCAAGTGCCTCGCGCAGGATGCCGGGTTCCAGGATGCGCGTCAGCCGCGACACCTCACGCGCGGTGAGGAAGTAGTGTCGCATGAAACGTTCGACACCATCCTGGCGGCCGTGACGCGTATAGCCCATGCGCGCGCCGACGACAGGCTGCAGATCGAAGGTCAGACGTTCCTCGGCGCGGCCGGCGACGTAGTGCAGATGGAACCGCACGGTCCACAGGAATTCCCAGGCACGCCGACCGTGCTTCGCTTCCGATGGCGTCAGCACGTCGCCGACATCGGCGAGTTCGCCCATCGTCTGCGTGTCGTACACGTAGCGCGCAATCCAGGTACAGCGTCTGCAGATCGCGCAGGCCGCCGCGTCCTTCCTTGACGTTCGGCTCAACGACGAATGGGCTATCACCATAGCGACGATGGCGCACAGCGCGTTCGGCCTGCTTGGCGGTAATATATTCCGCGACACCGGCGTCCTTGCAGGCGGCGCGGAAACGCGTGTGGAAGTCGCTGAACAGTTTTGCGTCGCCGGCGATATGTCGCGCGTCAAGCAGTGCGGTGCGGATCGTGGTGTCCTTGGCACCTTCGACCAGGCAGTCCTCGATCGAGCGAGTGGCATGGCCGACCTTCACGCCGAGGTCCCACAGGAAGTAGAGCATGTACTCCACGACCTGCAGAGTTTGGCGTGACGGATCGCTGGCGGTGAGGAACAACAGGTCGATGTCACTGAACGGCGCGAGCACGCCACGGCCGTAACCACCGGTGCCGGCAACCGACAGATGCTCCGGCTCGCCGAGGCCGGTATCGCTGATTGCATGCTCGTAGAGCGCGATGATCAGCCCGTCTATCAGCTTGCCAAGCAGCCGCGCGGCTTGCAGGCCGGTGACCTGCTCCTGCTCAAAGGCGTGCTGCACGTGTTGCTGGATGCGGGCGAGATGGCGGCGGAAAGCGCCTAGAGCAGCATCGCGCGGTACCGGCGTGCCATCCTCGGACAATGCGGCTAGTGCCGCGCTCAGAGCGGCGACGGTCGCTTCCGGCGGCTTCGGCTGGGAGATTGGGGTCAGCATTGCGGACAGGGTACTAGGTCGCGGCGTTGCCGGAAACTGCCAACAGCGCTTTCAGGCGATACAGAGTCTCTAGAGCATCGCGGGGGCTCATCTGGTCGGGTTCCAGCGCGGCGACCGCTTCGGTCAATGGATCGGGTTCCGGTGTCGACTGCGGCGGCAAGGCGGCGAATAGCGGCAGAGCGGTGAGCGGCGCGCCGGCTGCGCCGCCATGCTTTTCCAGTGTTGCCAACAGCGATGCGGCACGACGCACCACCGGCGCCGGCACGCCGGCCAGTTCCGCGACGTGCACGCCCCAGGAGCGGCCGGCGGCACCGGCAGCCACTTCGTGCAGAAAGACGACGGTCCCCTTCCATTCCTTCACCCGCATTGTGTGCGGCTTCAGCCGCGCCAGCCGATCGGCCAGTTCCGCAAGTTCGTGGAAGTGTGTGGCGAAAATGGTGCGACAGCGGATCGCTGAGTGCAGTGCCTCGAGCACGGCCCAAGCGATCGCGAGCCCGTCCAGCGTCGCGGTGCCGCGGCCAATTTCATCCACGACGACCAGCGAACGCGGACCAGCCTGGTGCAGGATGGCTGCGGTCTCGGTCATCTCCACCATGAAGGTCGAGCGGCCGCGCGCCAAATCGTCCGCCGCGCCGACGCGCGAGAAGAGTTGATCGACCACACCGATGGTGGCACTTTCGGCGGGCAGTGGCAGGCCTGCCTGGGCCAGCACAACGAACAGGGCGTTTTGCCGCAGGAAGGTCGATTTGCCGGCCATATTGGGACCGGTGAGGAGCAGGACGCGCTGTTCGGGTGAGAGGTCGCAGTCGTTGGGCACGAACTGCGCATGGCCAGCGAGCGCGGCCTCAACCACCGGATGGCGCCCGGCTTTCACGAGGAAAGCGTCGTCATCGCTGACCAACGGGCGGCACCAGGTGCCTGACTCGGCCAGTTTCGCAGCGGATTGGAGGACATCAAGCAACGCCAGCGCTTCGGCGCAGGCGGCGAGCGCATCGGCCTGGGCCAGCACGGTCTGCGCCAGATGAGCGAAGACCGCGCGCTCGCGTCGCGCGGCACGTTCGCCGGCTTCGGATATGCGGCGATCCAGATCGGAAAGTTCCGGCGTGGTGAACCGCGCGCCATTCGCCATGCCCTGGCGGAGGGTCAGTTCCGGGAACGAGCGGAGCTTTTCCACCGCCGCTGCCGGCGCCTCAATGATGTAGCCCAACTGGGAATGGTGGCGGATCTTCATGCTGGCGACGCCGTAGCGCTGCGCATAGTCGAGTTGGAGGGTGGCGAGCACGCGGCGGCTGTCGTCACGCAGCGCGCGCTCGGCGTCGAGTTCGGCGTCGAAACCAAGCCGAATGGCGTTGCCGTCGTCCAACCGGTGCGGCGGCGGGTCGGCCAGCGCCGCGGCCAGTGTGTGTTCCAGGGATGGATCGACGTGAAGCGCGCCGAGGGTTGTGAGGAGGAGGGCTGGCGTGGGTGACGCGGGACCCCCTCCCGCTGCACTTCGCTCGCCGGTCGTCAGCCCACGCGGTGCGGGTATCGTGCGGGCCGCGAGGAGACCGTCGCGTATGGCGGCCAGATCTCTTGGGCCGCCGCGGGCGATGGACAACCGTCCGAGTGCGCGGGCGATGTCCGGGGCGACGCGCAGAGCAGCGCGAAACTTGGCGGCGGCGTCAGGTTCGGCGAGCAGCCAACCCCACGCATCCTGGCGCGCCGCCACCATTTCCGGATCGGTGAGCGGGCCGCCAAGCCATGTGGCCAGCAGGCGCGCACCAGCCGGCGTTAGCGTGCGGTGCACCGTGCTGAACAGGGTGTGCATCGAGCCGCCATCGCGAGCGCGATGGATCTCCAGACTGGCGCGCGTCGCCGCGTCCATCGCCAGCAGTCCGGATCTGCCCTGCGGCGCGGGATGCGCCAGACGTGGCAATGTGCCTGCCTGCGTGGCGCGTACGTAATCGACCGCCATCAGCGCGGCGATCGCCTCAGTGTCGGTAAAGCCGCCGAATGCATCCAGACTGGCGACGCCGAAGGTCTCGGCGAGGCGCCGGCGGGCGACAAGCGGTGGCGAAGGCGCGACTTCTGGCGCCCGGCGGTCGTTCCAATCGCCGAGCGGCATGGCTGACGGCGCGAGGATCTCGACAGGTTCGAGTTTGCCCAGCAGGCCAAGCAGGTCAGCCGATGGGACGGTGGCCGTCTCGAACAGGCCGGTTGAAATGTCGAGCCAGGCGGCGCCGGTATCGTCGCGACCCTGCGCCAAAGCCAGCAGCAGGTTGGCGCGGCCGGCTTCAAGCAGCGATTCCTCGGTGATCGTGCCGGGCGTCACCAGACGGACGATTTCGCGGCGTATCGGCGCCTTACCGGTCCGCGACCTGGGATCCTCGGTCTGCTCGCACACAGCGACGCGAAAGCCGCGGCGGATCAGGCGCGCGAGATAAGCTTCCGCAGCATGCTGAGGCACGCCGCACATTGGTACCGGAGTGCCGTTGTGCTCGCCGCGCTGGGTCAGCGCTATATCGAGCGCCGCGGCGGCGGCTTCCGCGTCGGCAAAGAACAACTCGTAGAAATCGCCCATGCGGAAGAACACCAGCGCATCCGGATGCGCTTGCTTGGCGGCGAACCATTGCGCCATGGCAGGCGTCGCACCAGCGGCGTTCGGCAGGCGGGAAGGCGCGGACATGCGCTGGTTTAGCCCGCGGGCAAGGGATTCCGGAAGGACGGCGACATCGCGCAAACCCGGCTCTATCGTCGCGGCATCACTTCGTGAGGCGCGACCATGCAGTTCCATGCCTTCGGCCCGTTGCCGCCCGTTTCGACGCTGACGCTCGGCGGCGGCGGTCTCGGCATGCTGTGGGGAGCGACAACCTTCGACGAATGCGTTGCCACGGTTCAAACAGCCGTGGCTGCCGGCATTACCTTGTTAGACCTCGCGCCGCGTTATGGGGACGGCAAGGCGGAAGAGGTCGTGGGCGAGGCATTTGGCGGACGATTGCCCGCCGGCGTGCGTGTGACCAGCAAGTGCAACCTTGGCAATGCGTCGCCCAATGCTGTGGAAGGCATCGTGCGCGGCTCGATTGAGACCAGCCTTCGCCGGCTCGGCCTGGCGCGGCTCGATCTGTTCTTCCTGCACTCAAACATCGTGCCGGATGAGGCGTTCATGGCGGGCTGGGGCGACGCCGGCAGCCGGATGACGCCGTACCCGACATTTGCCGATTGCGTGCGCCCGCTGTTCGAGCGGCTTGTCGCCGAGGGCGTCATCGGCGCGTGGGGACTGACCGGCATCGGCCATCCCGACACTATCATCCGCGTGTTGGGCGAGCGGCCGGCGCCGGCGGCGGTGCAATGCATCGCCAACTTACTGGATTCCCCGGGTGGGCTGAAGTTCTTCCACGGCGACGCGAAGCCCCGCGCGGTGATGGCGGCGGCGCGCGCCAACGGCGTTGGTGTGATGGGCATCCGTGCGGTGCAGGCCGGCGCGCTGACGGCGGCGATCGATCGCGCACTGCCAGCCGATCATCCGGAAATGCGTGACTATGTGCGCGCGGTCGGGTTCCGGCGGCTTTGCACAGAGCTTGGGGAGAACCCGGCGATCATGGCGCATCGTTATGCGCTGTCGCTGGATATCGACACACTGGTGCTAGGGGTGAAGAACCGCACGGAACTCGCGGAATGCGTTGCCGCGGCGGAAGCGGGTCCGCTGGATGCGGAGCTTATGGCGCGCATCGCTGCAACGGTTCCGCCCGGCTAGCGGGCACCCATGATGGCGAAACCCCTGGCGCGCAGGCCTCGCCTGTCGTCGTTCAGCGAGCGCAGCAAGCGATCACGCGTATCGTGCACGTGTTCGGCGGCCTCGCGTGAGGCCTGAAGCTGCTGCTTGGCACGAATGCTGGCCAGGATGCGCCGGTGTTCAGCCCAGGCCTGCTCGCGCGAGGCCTCGGTCCAGACTTCCAACCAGCGCGGCCGGGAGAGCCGCGTCATCACGCCCTCGATCGCCTTGACCAGGAATTGGTTGCCGGACAGCCGCGCTATCTCGACGTGAAAGTCGGTGCCGACCTTGTGCCATTCCTCGCGTGGCACGCCTGGACGGCAGGCGTTCAGCATCTCCTCGATCGCGTCGAGGTCCGGCTCACTGGCACGTGAGCAGGCAAGCCGTACTGCGGTGATCTCCAGCGGCTCGCGGAATTCCGCCAACGCCTCGATCTCCCTCAGGTCGATCGGCGCGGCGATCCAGTTGCGGCCATCGCGCTGGACAAGACCCTCGGCTTCCAGCCGGACCAAGGCGGCGCGCACCGGCGTACGTGACCCATTGAAGCGGGATTCCAGCCAGCGCTCGGTGAGCCGTTCGCCGGGGCCGATATCCAGCGAAAGGATCATATCCCGAAGTTGGCCGTGGATCTGCAGCATCTGCGACATGAGGACGGAGTAGCAGATTGTATCCCAGTTGGGTATGGCATATTGCATCCTTTTCTGGTATCCCATAATTCGTTATATTGGGATACCAAAGGAAGCCGTATGGGCCAGACGCTGTATGAGAAAGTGTTCAACCGCCACGTGGTCCGCGAGGTCACGCCGGGACAGTACCAGTTGCTGGCCGGCCTTCACCTGCTCAACGAAGTCTCCAGCCCCCAGGCGTTCGAGGCGCTGCGCGAACGCCGTCTCAAGCTGCGCCATCCAGCACTCACCTTTGGCAGTTCCGACCACTCGATCTCCACCAGCGGTAGCCATGACGACTACGCAGACCCGATGGCCGCCGCGCAGGTGGGGGCGATGGGCCGCAACATGGCGGAGTTCGGCGCCAGCTACTTCGATCCCGCCCAGGGCGAGCATGGCATCATACATGTGGTCGCCCCAGAACGCGGCCTGACACAGCCTGGTTCGGTCATCGTCTGTGGCGACAGCCACACTTCAACGCACGGCGCGTTCGGCGCGATCGCGTTCGGTATCGGCACGTCGCAGGTGCGCGACGTGCTCGCGAGCCAAAGCCTCTTGATGGAAAAACTGAAGGTCCGCCGGATCGACATCACCGGGCAACTCGCGCCTGGCGTCTATGCAAAGGACGTCGCGCTGCATGTCATCCATGTCCTGGGTGCCAAGGGAGGTATCGGCTTTGCGTATGAATTCGGCGGCGAAGTCGTCGATCGCTTCTCGATGGAGGAGCGCATGACACTGTGCAATCTCGCGATCGAGGCGGGTGCGCGCTGCGGCTACGTCAACCCGGATCAGACCACGTTCGATTATCTTCGGGGGCGCGATCATGCACCACGCGGTGCAGCCTGGGACCGCGCCGTCGCGGCGTGGTTGCGCGTTCGCTCGGACGATGATGCGGACTACGGCGATAGTGTCGTGCTGCGGGCGGACGAGATCGAACCCATGGTGACCTGGGGCACCTCGCCCGATCAGTCCGTGCCGGTTGGCGGCACTATCCCCGACGCAGATGGCGATGTGCTGGATTTCATGGGCTTCACAGCGGGCGCGCCGATCATGGGAACGCACATCGATGTCGCCTTCATGGGCTCCTGCACGAATGGCCGCTTGTCCGACTTCGAGGCGGCCGCCGCCTGTCTGCGCGGGCGCGACCTGCACGTCGCACCGCATGTCAAGGCGCTAGTAGTGCCAGGCTCCCGCCGGGTGCGCGATGCGCTGGTGCAACGCGGCCTGGACCAGGTCTTCCTCGACGCCGGTTTCCAGTTCCGCGACGCCGGCTGCTCGCTCTGTTGCGGTATGAACGCCGATCGGCTGGAAGGCCGCGAAGTCTGCGCGTCATCGTCGAACCGCAACTTCCGTGGACGCCAGGGATCGCCGACCGGCCGCACATTGCTGATGTCGCCGGTAATGGTCGCCGCCGCGGCGATCACCGGCGAAGTCACCGACGCACGGCACTTCTTCGGAGCAGCAAAATGAGCATCAACGACACACGCGTCACGCACGTTTCCGGCCGCGGCATCAGCATTCGCGGCGATGACATAGACACCGATCAGATCCTGCCGGCGCGCTATCTGACCGCCCTCACGTTCGCCGGCATGGAAGCGCATGCATTCGCGGATATACGCGCTGCCGCGAAGACGCAGGGCACACCACATCCTTTGGATCAGCCACGCTTCGCCGGCGGCTCTTTGCTGTTCGTCAATCGCAATTTTGGCTGCGGTTCGTCGCGCGAGCATGCGCCGCAGTCGCTGCATCGATTGGGCATCGCAGCGGTGATCGGCGAATCATTCGGCGAGATCTTCGCCAGCAATTGCGTCGCTATCGGCATGCCGTGCGTCCAGGCAGATCGCGCAGCCATCGCCGCGTTGCAGCAAATCAACGAAATATCGCCGCAGACGGAATTCGTGCTTGATCTTGCGCAACAGACGATAGCGGCCGGTGATCAGAAATTCTCCATCATGCTGGCCGAGGGCCGCCGCCAGCAGTTTGTGAACGGCACCTGGGACCCGACCGCTGTATTGCTCGCCGCCGGCCCGCTGATCGAGCAGACATTGGCTGAAGCGCTGCAACCGAGCCATCATGCCTCCACTCATGCGGAGGAAGCGCGGCATGATCCTCATCGGCCAATATGATTCGCCCTTTGTCCGTCGCGTTGCGATCTCGCTGCGGATACTGGGGCTGGGCTACGAGCACGACACCCGGTCGGTGTTCGCCGACTTCGACGCGGTGCGGCGGATCAATCCACTGGGACGGATTCCCTCCCTCGCGCTCGATGACGGCAATGTGCTGATCAACTCCGCGGCGATCCTAGACTGGCTCGACCAGTCTGCTGGTCCACAACGCGCGCTGATCCCGCCGGCGGGCACGGAACGCCGGCACGTGCTGCATCGCATGGCGCTGGCAACTGGTGTGATCGACAAAGCCGGCGCAGCCGCATACGAACGTCTGATCCGGCCGGCGCCTTATCGCTGGCCGGAATGGATCGAGCGCTGCCTGACACAGGCCGCCGGTGGTCTGGAGGCACTAGAGGCGGAACAATGGCCCGCGTCGGCGCGGCTGGACCAGGCGGAGATAACCACCGCCTGCATGCTACGCTGGCTGCAGATCGCGGTTTCCGACATGCTTCCGCCAGGCCGTTATCCGGCGCTGGAGGCGCTCTCCGCTCGCTGCGAGGCACGTCAGGAATTCAGTGCCACCTGCCCTGTCGGCTACGCCGTGCCGCGGAGCGATTGATTTCATCAAGCACTGAATGCAACCGCCACCCAGGTTGCCTCGCGTTAACCTCCGGCCTACGCTCACGGCACACCTAGCACTACGGGAGCGGTCCAGATGAAGGTTGGCGAAGCAGTCGCGGAAATCATGAAACGCGAGGGGATCGAGATCCTCTGCGGCTATCCCGTCAATCATCTGCTTGAATTCGCCGCGGCTGCGGACATCCGTCCGATCATTGTGCGCCAGGAGCGCATTGGTCTGCACATGGCAGACGCGATATCGCGTCTTACCTCGGGCAAGAAGATCGGTGCATTCTGCATGCAACACGGGCCGGGCGCCGAGAACGCCTATGGCGGTGTCGCACAGGCCTTCAGCGAGAACGTGCCGCTACTTGTGATTCCGCAGGGCTATCCGCGCCGCATCGCCGGCATCGATCCGAATTTCGGTTCTGTGCGCGAGATGCGCGGCGTGTCGAAGATCGCCGAACAGGTAATCGTTCCAAACGAAATCGCCAACATCATGCGCCGCGCGTTCAGCAGCCTGCGCAATGGGCGCGGCGGTCCGGCTATCGTCGAGATTCCGACTGACATCTGGAACGAGGAAATCGGCGATCTGACCTACACGCCTGTCAGCACGGCGAAGAGCGGCCCCGACCCGGCGGACGTGCGCAAGGCTGCGGCGGCGATCCTGAAGGCGAAGCGTCCGGTCATCTACGCGGGCACAGGCGTGCAATGGGCACAGGCTTGGCCGCAGTTGCGCAAGCTAGCCGAACTGCTGGGCGCGCCGGTCACCACCAGCCTTGGTGGCAAAAGCTCCTTCCCCGAAAACCACGAGCTGTCACTCGGCTCCGGCGGCAACGCTGTGCCGAAGACGGTGCACCACTTCATCGAGAAGTCAGATCTGATCATCGGCATCGGCTGCTCGTTCACCGAGACCAACTTCGGTATCAAGTTCCCCAAGGGAAAGACGATTGTCCACGCCACTCTTGAGCCGAATCACCTCAATAAGGACGTGATCAGCACAGTCGGTCTGGTGGGTGATGCTGCTCTGACACTCGACGCGCTGATCGGCGAACTGTCCCAGAGTATCAAGTCGAACCGCGACACCAAGGATGTGGTGGCGGAGATCAAGGCCGTGCGCGAAGAGTGGATGGCACAATGGCAGCCGCTGCTGAACTCCAACGAGGCCCCGATCAGTCCGTACCGGGTGATCTGGGAGCTGATGGCCGGGACTGATCCGAAGAACACCATCATCACGCATGATGCCGGTAGCCCGCGCGATCAGATCTCGCCGTTCTGGGTTTCCACCGAGCCGATGTCGTATATCGGCTGGGGTAAGACAACTCAGCTCGGCATGGGCCTCGGCCTGGCGATGGGCGCGAAGTTGGTGCACCCGAACAAGACCTGCATCAACTTCTGGGGCGATGCGGCGATTGGCTTCACCGGCATGGATTTCGAAACGGCGGTGCGCGAGCGTATTCCGATCCTGTCCTGCCTGATGAACAACTTCTCCATGGCGATCGAGCTGAAGGTCATGCCGGTGAGTACCGAGAAGTACCGCTCAACGGACATCTCCGGCAATTATGCCGACATGGCGAAGGCATTCGGCGGTTATGGCGAACGGGTGACGGATCCGAACCAGATCAAGGCGGCGATCCAGCGCGGGATCGAGCAGACCAAGGCCGGCAAGCCTGCGTTGCTGGAATTCATCACCGCGAAGGAAACGCGCGTTTCGAAGTTCTAAATCGCGGGCGCATATCCGCCAGCATCGCGTGTTATGCCCAGGCTTGACCTGGGCATAACGTTGTACGGCTCATGCCAGTAACGCGCGGCTATATGGGCACGGCTGCTGCCGCGTGTACTGAATATGATTTTGCTTAGGGAAGCCTTCGGAGATTGGCTTTCAATAACCCCATCAGGCTATAAGCATCACGCAAAAGCAATGTTATGGGGGAAGCATAAATCGCTTGGCAGGTTTGCTTGGTGCAGCCAGCTCGTTGCTGGCCTTCGGAGGCGCTCATGCGCAGAGCTCTACCGGCGATCAGGTGATCGCCGCGAACGCGGCGAATTGGGTGAACAGCAAGGGCTACGCTTGGGCCTATTCCGAAGGCAGGAGCTGGTGGCAGAATGTAAGCCCCGTTAACGCGCCTGCGTCCTTTCCGTTCATCGGATCTCAGGTTGTATATGGACCGCCGTCCGGCATCGCCCCTGCGCAGCCGACCGCGGTGGAAAGCCTCGTAGCGGTGAACTGCGGAGGCCCCGGCAGCGAACCGCAGATCGTCATCATGCAGTTCAATCAGACCGTGAAGAAAACCGCCACGACCCAGGTCACGCATGGCTGGACAACTTCGGAAGCCGTCACGCTACAGGCTTCCGTTCCGAGCTGGGGAGTTGGCATATCGGAGACCAGCACCGTTTCCTACACGACGAGCACAAGCAGCACTACGAGCACCACGATTTCCTATTCGTATGGGTATCAGGACCAGGTGACGCTGGGTCCTGGATTGAAGCAGACTGCCTCACTAATGGTCGACTTCCAGGACACAGTGATCCCCTGGTCAGCAAACCTCGCGTACAACGGCAACGATGTCATCAGCTATGACGTAACGAGCTGGATGAATTTCCAGATCGAGCCCAATGGCCGTGGAGAACAGGCGGCAAACTACTTCAACGATGCATTCCAGGGCGTCACGCTAAAATCGGTGCTCGCAGTCGCTGACCAGACACTTCCTTTGTCAGGCACATTTACTGGCGTGTCGGGATCGCAAGGCACCGCCGTCAACGGCCCGACCCAGGAACTCACACCGGCTGACAAGGCGCAATATTGTGGGGGCATCACGCAGGGTCGTGCCGCCGCACGGACGTTCCGCGTTGCTCCTGTCGCGCTGCGGCGCTGAGCGGCAGGCACGCAGTCGAAGGGGCGAATGGCGGCGATCGGCAAGTGAAGCGCCTCGGAGCCATGCGCGTTCTATGGATTTTGCCGCTGGCCTGGCGCTTGCCGCCTGCGGCTCCGACGGCCGTCTTGGGCTCAATGGTTCGATTACGCATCAAAGTATTTCATCGTACAACGCCCCATCCGCCAGCACGACTACCATCATCGCCAGAGCCGGACTCCTGCTGGCGGCATCAACTATTCACTCAACACCGCCAATGCATTCTGCAACAGGAGCGAGGTTGTCGCCCGGCCGACCTTGGTGGCGCTGGACCGTCGATCTTCGCGTTTCTTCAGCGGTCAGGCGGTGGTTGCGGGTCTTCCCGGTGGGACCTACGGCGGCAGCAGCTTCATCGAGATTCCGGCCGGCGTCGAACTGGTTGTGGTTCCCGCGTTTATCGACCCCGACACCATCCTGCTGTCGGTCCGCGCTTCACGCTCAACGTTCGAGCCACAAGGGCAAACTCAGATTGGCTTCACCAATCAGGTACTGACCGCTCGCAATACTGTGACCGCCAGCGTGCTGATGAAGCTGGGCGAAACATTGATCCTGTCTGGCAATACGGAGCGCGAAACCGATCGACAGGCCAATCAGGTTCCGCTTCTTGCCGAGCTGCCCATCGGGAGTCTTCTGCTCAGTCAAAAAACCTCTGCTGAGGCCAAAAACTCAGTGTTGATCCTGATGACGCCGCGAAGCGCCGGCGCCAGTGCCTCGGGTATACCTGGCCAGGGCGGATTTCCACCGGCCGAAGCGGCCGCCTTCCGCCGCGCGCTGGCGGCTAATGTCCGAGCCGCGGGACTAGACCCCGACGCGGACACCAAGCTGTCTGGTGCGCTTGATGTCGCTGCGAGGGCGGTCGTATTCCCGATGAGCCTGTTACCCTCGACTTGATAGTCGGCGACGCGGGCTTGACCCAGCCATCCGCGTCCTGGATAGACCATCGAGGAAATTGGCCGGGTTAAGCCCGGCCATGACGTAAGCGAGGGACGTTCAACAACACAATGGCCAACGTTTCTATCCGCAATGTACGGAAGGCCTTCGGCTCCACCGAAGTGCTGCACGGCGTCAGCGTCGAGATCGAGGACGGCGAATTCGTCATTCTGGTTGGGCCATCAGGCTGCGGCAAATCCACGCTGCTGCGGATGATCGCTGGCCTGGAGAACATTTCCGCTGGCGAGATCGCCATCGCCAACCGCGTGGTGAACAACGTCGCGCCAAAAGAACGCGACATCGCCATGGTGTTCCAGAACTACGCGCTGTATCCGCACATGACGGTGCGCGACAACATGGCCTTTTCACTGTCGCTGGCGAAGGTGCCGAAGGCGTCGATCGACCAGCAGGTGCAGCGCGCCGCGCAAATCCTTGGTCTGAGTCCTTATCTTAACCGCTATCCCCGTCAGCTATCCGGCGGCCAGCGCCAGCGCGTTGCGATGGGCCGCGCAATCGTGCGCGACCCGCAGGTATTCCTGTTCGACGAACCGCTGTCCAACCTTGACGCCAAGCTTCGGGTTGCCATGCGCGCCGAGATCAAGGAACTGCACCAGCGCCTTGCTACCACCACCGTCTATGTCACGCACGACCAGATCGAGGCGATGACAATGGCTGACAAGATCGTGGTGATGAATTCCGGCAACGTGGAGCAAATCGGCGCACCATTGGAGCTTTACGATCGGCCAAACAACCTGTTCGTCGCAGGCTTCATTGGCTCGCCGGCGATGAATTTCCTGAAAGGCCGAGTAGAAGGCGGGGCGTTCCACGCGGATGGCGGGACCGCACTGCCGTTGCCCCGAAGCACCGACGGCTCGGACGGCAAGCCCGCCGTTTACGGCGTGCGTCCGGAACACTTCCAGCTCAATCCTGATGGCCTTCCCGCCAAAGTCCACGTTGTCGAGCCGACCGGCTCGGAAACGCAGGTGCTCGCCGAGTTCGCCGGAGCTTCGGTGCTCTGTGCCTTCCGCGAACGCGTATCCGCCAAACCGGGCGAAACCATCCGCATCACGCCGGATTCTTCGCTGGTGCATCTGTTCGATGCCGGCACCGGACAGCGGCTTGCCGGCTGACAGGCAGTATGGCGGAATACAGCCGGCAACCAGGGAGGAAACTATCAAATGACAATCACGCGGCGTGATTCACTGGCACTTGGCGCGGCGGCGCTAGGAGCGGCGTCGATCCCGATCATCGGGGCACGCGCAGCAGTCGACGACGTGCCAACGGCAAACGTGAAGGCGCCCGAGTACAAGATCGAGCAAGGTGCCTCCCTGCACATGATCCGGCCGGCGAAGTTCATCGACCCGGATGAAATCGTCTGGAAGGAAAATACCAAGAAGTTCACCGAAAAGACCGGCGTCGACGTGAAGGTCGACTTCGTGAGCTGGGAAGATCTCCGCCCGCAGCTTGCCGTGATCGCCAATACCGGCGCCGGCGCCGACCTGTTCGTGAGCTTTGGTGCCGATCCGCACATCTACACCGACAAGCTGGTCGACATGACCGATCTGGCCGAATACCTCGGCGCCAAGTACGGTGGCTGGTACGACCTCGCGCTGCTGTATGGCCGGAAGTGGAATACCAAAGACTGGATCGCCCTGCCGCTCGGCGGCGGCGACGGGCCGGTTCTGTATCGCAAGTCCTGGGTCAATGAGGTCGGCTATACCGAAATTCCTAACGACCTCGATAAGTTCCTCGACCTCTGCCAGAAGCTGCAGAAGGCGGGGCACCCCTGGGGCATGTCACTCGGCCACGCGCTCGGCGACGCCAACGGCTATTCCGAGTGGCTTCTGTGGACGCACAATGCTTTCGTGGTGGACGAGCATGGCAAGGTCGCGCTCGACTCCAAGGAGACGATCGCCGCGCTGAAATATGCGACCGAGCTGCAAAAGACCATGATCCCGGGCACCCTGACCTGGAACGACGTGGGCAACAACCAAGCCTACCAGTCTGGCGCGATCGGCATGACCTTCAACGGTGTGTCGCTCTACTACTCGATGCTGAAGTCGCCCGATGCGAAGGTGAACGCGATGGCCGCCGATACCTTCACGCAGGACACGCCATGGGGCGAATCAAAGCGCAAGCCGATGTCCGCGGCGCCGATCAGCGCGATGCTGTTCAAGACCAGCAAGTATCCGAACGCCGCCAAGGAATACCTGCGCTTCATGATGGAAGCCGACCAGTATGGCGTTTGGCTATCGAGTTGCCTCGGCTACTGGTGCCAGCCGCTGAAGGCCTATTCCAAGATGAAGTTCTGGGCATCGGACCCGAAACTGAAGCCGTATGCCGGTGCGTTGGATTCGCCATTCTACGACGGCTACAAGGGACCGATCAGCGCCGCGTCCGCCGCTGTGATCGCCAACTACACAGTGGTGGACATGTTCGCTTCCGTGGTCACAGGCAATGCAACGCCGGAAGCCGCGGCAAAGCAGGCGGCAAAAGCAGCCGAACGCTACTATAGGAAAGCCTGACACGTAACGCGCCGGGCGTCGCCGATGGTCGGCGGCGCTCGGGCCGAAGGGCGGGATTGCCAACCCGCGGAGAGCCATGGACGCAACAGTAGACGTCGGACTGCAACACATCCGGTTCACCCGCAAGCCGGATGGCTGGGTCACAAAGCTGTTCGACTACAAGCCGTTCCTGGTATTCCTGTGCATGCTGCCAACAATCGGGCTGTTGGTGGTATTCCTTACCTACCCGCTTGGCCTCGGCCTCTGGCTGTCGATGACCGACGCCACCATCGGCCAGCCAGGCGATTTCATCGGCTTCGACAACTTCGTAGCACTGTGGGACGACCCGGTGTTCTGGATGTCGGTGACAAACACGATCTTCTATACGGTCGTGGCGACAGCGGGAAAATTCGCGTTGGGCCTGTGGCTGGCGCTGCTGCTGAACCACCACATTCCCTGGAAGGCGTTCCTCCGCGCCATCGTGCTGCTGCCCTGGATTGTTCCCACGGTGCTGTCGGCGATCGCGTGGTGGTGGATCTATTCGCCGCAGTTCTCCATCGTCTCTTACATCATCGTGGACGTGCTGCACCTGCGCAGCACCTATATCAATTTCCTTGGCACGCCCTGGCCGGCCCGTTGGTCGCTGATTGTCGCCAATATCTGGCGCGGCATTCCCTTCGTCGCGATCACGCTGTTGGCGGGCCTGCAGACCATTTCGCCATCGTTGTATGAAGCCGCGCTGCTCGATGGCGCGAGCGGTTGGCAAAAGTTCCGCCGCATCACCGTGCCGCTGCTGATGCCGATCCTTGCCGTGGCGCTGACCCTTTCGGTTCTGTTCACTTTCTCCGACTTCCAACTGGTCTACGCGATCACCCGCGGCGGCCCGTTCAACACCACGCACCTGATGGGCACGCTGGCTTTCCAGCGCGCTATTCCCGGCGCTCAGCTTGGCGAGGGCGCGGCGATCGCCGTCTCGATGATCCCGTTCCTGATCGGCGCCACGCTGCTGTGCTTCTTCGGCGTCGGCCGCCGCAAGTGGCAGCAAGGCGAAGCGAATGACTGATGGCATTGTCCGTGCCGATCAGGAGATCAGCGAGGTTGCCGCCGAACTCGAGGCCGCCGGCCCGCGTCTGATCGATCGCCCCGAGAGATTGTCGTGGGATTCGCGGCTGCGCACCACGATCACGGTCTACATTCCGCTGGCGCTGTTCGTCATCGTGCTGCTGTTCCCGTTCTACTGGATGGCCATCACGGCGTTCAAACCCGACTACGAGATGTACGACTACAAGCAGTACAATCCGTTCTGGGTGCATTCGCCGACACTCCACAACATCGAAGTCCTGCTGTTCCAGACCAACTATCCGCGCTGGCTGTTGATCACCATGGGGATCGCGGTCGCCTCGACGTTCCTGTCCGTCGGTTCCAGCGTGCTGGCCGCCTATGCAATCGAGCGGCTGCGGTTCAAGGGCGCGCAGCATGTCGGCCTGGCGATTTATCTTGCGTATCTGGTGCCGCCGTCGATCCTGTTCATTCCATTGGCGACCCTGATCTATCAGTTCGGGCTGTTCGACAACCCGGTGGCACTGATCCTCACCTATCCGACTTTCCTGGTGCCGTTCTGCACCTGGCTGCTCATCGGTTACTTCAAGTCGATCCCCTATGAGCTGGAGGAATGCGCGCTGATCGACGGTGCGTCGCGTGTGCAGATCCTGCGGCGCATCACCTTGCCGCTGGCGGTGCCAGGGCTGATCTCAGCCGGCATCTTCGCGTTCACGTTGAGCTGGAACGAGTTCATCTACGCGCTGGCGTTCATTCAATCGACCGACAAGAAGACAGTACCGGTGGCGATCCTGACCGAATTGGTGACCGGCGATGTGTATCAGTGGGGCGCGCTGATGGCCGGCTCGTTGCTGGGATCTGTACCGGTGGCGTTGATCTACTCGTTCTTCGTCGAGTACTACGTCTCGTCGATGACCGGAGCGGTCAAGGAATAGCAGCTTCCCCACCTCACCCTGCCCTCTTTGCCCCCGAGGGCGGAGCGAGTGCAGACGGAGAGTGAGGCATGCCTGCGCGCACGGGTGAGCAGTACTTACGGGGATTGAAGGATGGGCGCGAGGTGTGGCTCGGCGGTGAGCGCATCGCGGACGCCGCCACGCATCCGGCGCTGACCGGCGCCGCGCATGCCATTGCCGGTGTATTCGACCTGCAGCATCAGCGCGCCAATGTCTGCCTGATGCCTGATCCAGAGACCGGCGAGCGGATCAACGTCAGCCACATGATTCCGCGGTCGCGCGCGGACCTGGAGCGCCGGCATGCCGGTTTACAGGCGATTGCCGAGTGCACTGTCGGGCTGATGGGGCGCACGCCGGACTACGTCAACGTGACCTACGCTGGCTTTGCCGGCTGCCATGACGAGTGGTCGCTCAACGGAAACGAGCGGGGCGCGGAGAACCTGATCCGCTACCAGAAGCATATGGCGCGGGCCGATCTGTCTCTGACGCACGCTATCATTCACCCGACGACGGATCGTGCGAGGGGTGCGGTGCCGCTCGGCATGGACCAGGTCTCGCTGCACAAGGTGGCCGAGACCGACCATGGCATCGTCGTGCGCGGCGTTCGGGTGCTGGCAACGCTGGCGCCATTCGCTGACGAGATCGCAGTGTATCCGGCGGCACCGATGCCGGACGCCAATCCGCTGCATGCGCTCAGCTTCGCCATTCCGATGGCCACGCCGGGCCTGAAGTTCCTGTGCCGCGACAGCGTGTCGCTGCCGGGCAACGCATTCGATCATCCGTTCTCCAGCCGGTTCGATGAACAGGACGCGCTGGTGATCTTCGACAACGTCGAGGTGCCGCGCGACCGCGTGTTCATCGATGGCAATCTAGCGGTTTACAACGGCATCCTGCGTGGCGCCTGGTGGCCCAACATCATGCAGCAAGCGATGATCCGGGCGGAGACCAAGTTGACGTTCGCTTGGGGGATCGCATCGCGCATGGCCGAGGCGATCAATGCCTCGCTGCCGCCGGCTTTGCAGATGCTGGGTGAGATCTGGGCCTTCGCGGAGTTTGCCCGCTCGGCGATCCGCGCGTCGGAAGTTGACGCGCGCGAATACAGCAATGGCGTGTGGCTGCCGGATGTGCGGCCGCTCATCGCACTGCGCGCCAGCCTGCCGCGATGGTTCCCGCGGGTAAACGAGATCATCCGTGAGTTGGGATCGCACAATCTGCTGACGACGCCGACGCGGGCTCAGTTCGCCAATCCGGAACTGCGGCCGTTGCTGGATGCTATGCTGGGAGGTGCCAGCGTGGATGCGGAGGAGCGTGCTCGCATCTTTCGGCTGGCATGGGATTTCGCCGGCACAGCGCTTGCCAGCCGCAACGAACAATACGAGCGGTTCTATCTTGGTTCGGGACCGCGCAACCTGATGCATGCGCACCAGCGAGGCGATCGGACGCGCGCCGATCGGCTGGTGGACCGATTCCTGCGCGAGTAAGTCGGACCCCCGCTCCCTCCCCCGCTGCGCGGCAGAGCGGACTTGCTGCGCCTTGCCGCCCTTGGCCGAGCGTGCTTGAAAGCCCCCCGTCCGCCGTGCGGGAGGAAACATGAAGATCGAGCGGGTTGAAACGTTCCAGGCTGACGCCGGATGGCGCATGTTCTCCTTCCTCAAGATCAGCACCGGCGATGGCATCGTCGGCTGGTCGGAGTTCAATGAAAGCTTCGGTTCGCTCGGCCTGTCGGACGTGATCCGCAGCCTGTCGCCGGTTCTTATCGGCAAGGACCCACGCCGCTACGAACAGATCACCCAGCATCTGCACGTGTTGACGCGGCAGTCGCGCGGCGGCATCAACCAGCAGGCAATCGCTGCGATCGAGAACGCGCTGCTCGACGTCACCGGCAAGGCGTACGGCGTGCCGGTCTATGCGTTGTTCGGCGGTCCCATCCGCGAACGCATTCCGGTCTATTGGTCGCATTTCGGCACGTACCGCGTGCGCAACGCGGCGCTGATGGGCGTGCCGGCGCTGCAGAACTACGACGATTTGGCGCGGCACGCGGAAGAGGTGAAGCGGCTCGGGTTCCGCGCACTGAAGACCAACATCATCCCGATCGAAGGCGGCAAGACCGCGTCCTATGTGCCGGGATTTGGCCGCACGCCTGGTTGGCCGGAGCTGAACTGGGACAACCGCCTTCTGCGCGGCCTCAGCGATCAGCTCGGCGCCATCCGCGCCGCAGTCGGATCAGAGATGGGAATCCATCTCGACATCAACTTCAATTTCAAAACCGAAGGCTTCAAGCGTATCGCGCAAGCGGTTGCGCCGTTCAACCTGACATGGCTGGAGATCGACACGCACGATGCACCGGCGCTGGCCGAGATCAAGCGTGGCGCGCACTGTCCCATCGCATCATGCGAGACGCTGCACGGCCGGCGGGAGTTCAAACCGTTCTTCGATCACTACGCGACCGACGTGGCGATCATCGACGTGATCTGGAACGGGCTGAACGAGTCGCTGAAGATCGCCTCGATGGCTGACGTTTACGAAGTTAATGTTGCGCCTCACAACTTCTATGGGCATCTGTGCAGCGCGATCAGCGCGACGTTCAGCGCCGTCGTGCCGAACTTCCGGGTGATGGAGATCGATATCGACAGCGCGCCGTGGCGCGACGAGTTCTATGTCACCGTGCCGACGATTGAGAACGGTGAGTTCGTGTTACCGAAAGGCCCCGGCTGGGGCATCGACGTGAATGAGAAGGCGGTGCGCGCGCGTCCGCCGAAGTAGAAGGAGACAACACTTGGCCAAGTACAAGATCGCAACGCCGGCTGGCGCCAGCTTCACCGTCGCCGGTGGCGGCTATGATTTGGAGATGGAAGACCTGGCACACCTCGACTGCGAAATCGTCGAAGGTCCAACCGATGAAGATGGCTTCATCAAGTTCTGCCAGGACGCCGATGCCATCTACGGCAAGGGCATCAAGATCACCAAGAAGATCATCGATGGCCTGCCGGCGCGCGTGAAGGGCATTATCCTGGGATCCGTCGGCGTCGACAGCGTCGATGTGAAGGCAGCGACCGAGCGCGGCATCCCGGTGACCAACTGCCCAGACACGTTCATCGAGGAAGTCGCCGACCACGCGATGATGCTGCTGCTGTCAACGTTCCGCCGCGCCATAGAGCAGGACAAGATGGTGCGCGACGGCAAGTGGCGCGAAGGGCGTCCGGCGCTGCTGAATATTCCGCGGCTGATGGGGCAGACGCTCGGGTTGGTTTCGTTCGGGCATGTGGCGCGCGCGGTGGCGAAGCGGGCCAAGCCGTTCGGCCTGCGCATCATGGCGTATGACCCGTTCATCGAGGAACTGGTCATGGTGGAGCACGGCGTGATTCCATCGACGCTGGACGAGGTGCTGTCGCAGTCCGACTTCGTCTCGATGCACGCGCCGGCGCGGCCGGAAGTGGAAGGCATGCTGGGCGAGAAGCATTTCAAGCTGATGAAGAAGACGGCGATCTTCATCAATACGGGGCGTGGACCGACGGTGCAGGAAGCCGCGCTGATCAAGGCGTTGGAAGAGAAGTGGATCGCCTATGCCGGTCTCGACGTGCTGGAGATCGAGCCGCCGGGCAACAACAATCCAATCCTCAAGATGGACAACGTGATCCTCAGCGCGCACACGGCGAGCGCATCGGCGCGGTTCGATCCGGCGCGCAAGCGGCACGTCGGGCGCGAGCTCGCGCTGGTGCTCGAAGGCAAGTGGCCGATGAGTTGCGTCAACCCAGCGGTGCTGCAGAACACCAAGCTGCGCCGCTGGCAGCCGGTGTCGATGGAGCGCGGCCCGAACAGCTAACGCTGCGTCGTCTCAGTCGACGCCCTCGACGATCCGCATGTCGCGTTCCGCGGCCTTGCCCAAGGCCGCGAGCGCGGCCTGATAGCCCGGACTGTCATGCGCGGCGATTGCCTGGGCGACCGAGGCGAACTCGATCAGCACGGTGCGCTGGTCGATGCCTGCTTCGTAGGTCTTGGCGGTGCCACCACGGGCCAGGAATTTGCCGCCGCCGGCCGTGATCGCAGGACCGGCGAGCTTGGCGTAATCGGCCAGCGCTGCCGGGTTTGAGATCGAGCGATAGCAGGCGATCCAGTAGGCCTTGGCCATCTCGGGTCCTTTCGCGGGAGAGATTGGGGTAGCCAGTTTAGCAAGCCGGCCGGCGCCGGATAGGGCGGGGTGCCCTTGCGATGCCGCGCCAGCTATGCGATTGCAAATCATTCTCAACTCGGAGATCCCCATGCTGCGCATCCTGATTCTGCTAGCCTTGTCTTTCGCCCCGCCGGCCGAGGCCGCAGAAGCGACTGCCTCGTTGACCATGCAAAATCGTGCCTGGAATCCCGGCCAGATTGACGTGCCCGCAGGCCAACGGATCGAGCTGCACGTAAAGAACATGGACGCGCAGGCGTCCGAGTTCGAAAGCGAAACCATGCATCGGGAAAAAGTGGTCCCGGCCGGCCAGGAAGTCGTCGTATATGTGGGCCCGCTGCGCGCCGGCAGCTATGAGTTCTTCGACGACTTCAATCCAAAGGCACGCGGCCACATCGTGGCGAAGTAGCCATTCGCGCTAAGCTGCCGGCGAAAAAACCGGCAGGGCAGAATGGCCAACCCACCGCGCAAGATCGCCTTTATTCTTGCCTCGACCGAATACGGCTCGCTAATCGTCAACCGTTTCGACTACCAGATGGTGGATGCGACGTCGGGCTTTGGCGTCGGCTTCAATCTGCTGGAGAGTTCGACCTACGACGCCCGGGAAGGCGCCACCGCCATGCAGTTGTTGAGCCTGCGGCGGCAGCACTTCGGTGACGGTGTCGTGGCGGTCGATTGCGGCGCCAATATCGGCGTTCGCACCGTCGAGTGGTCGAAAGGCATGACCGGCTGGGGAACGGTTATCGCGATCGAGGCACAGCAGCGCATCTACTATGCGCTCGCCGGCAACATCACGATCAACAACTGCTTCAACGCACACGCGATCTATGCCGCTGCCGGCGCGCAGGAAGGCATGCTGCGGATCCCCACGCCGAACTACCTGACCCCGTCGAGTTTCGGCAGCCTGGAACTGCGGCAGTCCGCAAAGAACGAATTCATCGGACAGCAGATCGATTATTCGGACAGCAAGTTGACCGACGTACGGATGCTGACGATTGACGGACTGGGGTTCAACCGGTTGGATTTGCTGAAGGTGGACGTCGAGGGCATGGAACTCGAGGTACTGGCCGGCGCGAAGAACACGTTGGAGCGGTTCCGTCCGATCGTCATCGTGGAGCGCTTGAAGACGCCGATGGATGAGCTGACCGGCGCTCTGAGGTCACATGGTTATGAGTGGTTCACGTTGGGACTTAACCTGCTCGCGGTGCACCCGAGCGATCCGAGCCGGCAGAGCATCAGGGTCAGTCAGCAACCTCAGGCAACGCAGTAGCATAGCCAGGCCGGGCCGCTTCAGCCGTGAGCTCCTCTGGTACCGCGGCGATCCGGCACTGTTGCAGCCAGCGGCCAATGCGCGGGTTCGCGGTGAGTACGCAGAGCGGGATAGCGATGATGAGTCCGCCGGCGAGTGGCAGCGCCCATAGAACCGCGCTCCAGCCCGCCGATACGAAGGCGGCGAATACAGCGATGCCGAGCGCGGTCTGCGGCCAGAGCAGCCGGTGGGCTTCGATCCAACCGACGCCGCGATCGCCCCGATTTTGCGGTGCCCAGCCGGCACGGCCGCCAACCGCGAGGCGCAGTATACCCCCCGTCTTGGCCACTGCCGTCACAGCGTCCAGCATCAACGAGAAGCCAAGTTCCGCGGCAGCGCCGGCGACGAAGCGCACAACACCGCCGTAGCGAGAAAGCTGTTCCGGCGACAGCGTGATTTCGGCGTAGCCCAGCAGTTTCGGCGCGTACAACGCGCCGAGCCACGCCAGCATCAGCGTCAGCGCAGGCGCAGCGGGAAAGGGTGACGTGGCGTCGGTTGCGGCCGCAGTCGCCGCGGCGAGCAGAAACAGCAGGTAACACGGTGCGCCGGCAAACAGCATGATCGCCTGCAGCAGTTGCCAGCGCCCCATGGCGCGCAGTCCAGGCAGCCGAAGCAGATGGCGGTACTGCATGTTGCCGGCCAGCCAGCGCAGGTCCCGGCGCAGGAATTCGGGCAGCGCCGGTGGGTTCGCCTCGCGCGAGCCATCCTCCTCGGCCAGCACGCGCACGCCCCAACCGGCAGCCGCCAGCACCGTGGCCTCCACCTGGTCGTGGGACAGGATGTGGCTGCCATCGGGCAGCAGCGGCAGCCGGCAGTGGTCGCGGAACGGCGCGATGCGGATAAGGGCGTTGTGGCCCCAATACGGTCCCTCGTCGCCTTGCCACCAGCCCTGGCCCGCCGCCCATGTGCGCATGCCGGCACGCATGCCGAACTGGAACAGCCGCGGGAAAGCGGAAGCGGCCGGCAGTCCCACTGTCAGGTGCTGTACGATCGCCAGCCGTGGTTCGTCCTGCATGGTGCGCAACAGCCGAAGCACCGCCGCCGCCGACATCTCTGAGTCGGCATCGAGCGTGAGCATGAAATCGAATCCCTCGGCGTGATGGTCGAGGAACTCCATGATATTGCCGGCCTTGTAGCCGGTATTCACTGGCCGCCGCCTGTAATGGATGCGCGACGAGCCGGCGCAGAATGCAGCCGACGCTGCTGCTTCGGCTGCAATCGCCGCGATGCCCTGGGTGTCCGACAGGATGAACAGATCGAATGCGTTGGCGACGCCGGCGTGGTCAAGTTCGTTCAGCAGCCGGCGCAATGGCGGCAGCACGCGATGCATGTCCTCGTTGCGTATCGTCACCGCGATGGCGGTACGTCCCGTGAGTGCGGCCCTTGGCACGCGGCGAGGAGACTCGCTTCGCAGTAGACGGATAGCAAAGCCGACGAGTCCGTTCGCCAGGCACAGCCCGGTCCACGGTGCGGTGCCGATGAAGGCAATCAGCATGACCAGCTTCGGCGGTGTCCAGCCGCCCGGCGCCAGCACCTTGACCAGCAGCGCACCAAGCCCGATGCCGGTGAGCAGGACGATAAGCACGACAAGGGCGCGGCGAGCCGCCATGGTTGCGAGTTCCGGAAGGGGTGCGGGGTGGAGATAGAGACGCTCGCGGATTTGTCATCATCAAGGCGCAATGGCAATGCGACGAACCCTGAACCGCTAGCAGCCGTGGTCCTGCCGCCGCATGAGGGCTTTGGTCCGGGACGTTCCGGTGCCATCGGCTTGATCGCGCGGAGGCTTGTCGCGACGCCTGGCTTTCGCACGGTCGTGCTGGGTGGCGAGCAAGGTGGCCCGTTGTTCACCGAAGCACCGTTCCAGCCAGTGCGGCCGGGCCTCTGGCCAGGGAGCGCGAACGTCCGTTTCGCGGTTTCGGCGATCCGTGCCCTGCGACGGCTGGCGCCCGCGCTCATCGAGGTGCACAACCGCCCCGAAATAGCTCTCCGCCTCGCCCGCCATCTGAACCCACCCGTGACGCTAATGCTCAACAACGATCCGCTGGAGATGCGCGCGGCGCGCAGCGTGGCCGAACGCAGCACGCTGCTGCGGCATCTGGCGCTGGTGACGACATCGTCGGACTACCTGCGCCAGCGCTTTCTCGACGGACTGGAAGGCAGCGATGACCGGGTCGCGGTGCTGCACAATTGCATCGACCTCGCCGCGTTTCCGCCGCCTCGGCAACGTGAGGATCTGATTCTGTTCGCCGGCCGGGTGGTGGCGGACAAGGGCACCGACGCCTTCATCGCTGCCTGCGCCGAGGCGCTGCCGCGCCTGCCTGGGTGGCGGGCCGAGATCATCGGCGCGGACAGATTCCGGGCCGACAGTCCCGACACGGATTTTGTCCGCAAGATGCAGCAGGCGGCGCGGGCCGCCGGCGTCGTGATGACCGGCTACCGCGACCACCCGTTCGTGGTCGATGCCAACGCCCGGGCCGCAATCGCGGTGGTGCCAAGCCGCTGGCCGGAGCCGTTCGGACTCACCGCGCTCGAAGCGCTGGCCGCCGGCGCAGCGCTGATCACTTCAGGCCGTGGCGGTCTGGGGGAGGTCGCGGGCGACGCCGCGGTATACGTCGATCCCGATCGGCCGGGCGAGCTCGCCTCGGCAATCCTCGCGCTGGCGCAAGACCCGGCGCGGCGCGAGGCACTTGGCGCCGCCGGACGTGAACGGGCTCGGCAATTCGACGTACCCATTGTCGGGGCGCGACTGGTTCAATTGCGGCGTTCGGTCATGCATTGATGCTGCTCACGCTGGACCGGATCGCCCTCGGCGCCATCCTGCTGACGCCGCTGTTCCTGCTGCACGCGCACGGCATCGCCGAAGGCAGCATCGGGCTGGCCGCAGGCTGCTTCCTGGCGCGTTCGGCGATCACCCGCGAATGGGCCTGGCTTCGCACGCCCTGGCTGCGCGCGGGCTTTGCCTGGTGGGGCTGGCTGGTCATCTGCTCGCTGCCGATACCGGCGCTGGGACTGGGCGAATTCGGCGGCAAGTCGCTGCTACAGGCAGTGCTGATGGTACGCTTCATTATCCTGATCGCGGCGATGGAACACGCGATACTGCGTGACCCGGCGCCACGGCGATGGCTCGGCTACGTGGTCGCGGCTTCCGCCGCCTACATCATCATCCAATCGATGGTGCAGTTCGTGTTCGGCCGGAACCTGTATGGCGAAGGACGCGGGCCCGATGGCGAACTTACCGGGCCGTTCGGCAAGCCGCGCGCCGGGCCGCCGCTGGTGCGCATCCTGTTCCCTGCCCTGCTGCCTGCGGTGGCCGAATTGCTGCGCCGCCCCGGCATCTGGCCGGTTGCCGCCGGCTACGCGCTGCTGTTCGCCGGCGTCGGCATGATGGTGCTCATCGGCCAGCGCATGCCTTTGCTGCTGACCGGACTGGGGCTGGTCGTGGTGGCGTTGCTGCTGCGGCGGCTGCGTCCCGCGATGATCACCGCCGCCATCCTGGGTGTCATGCTGCTCGCCGCGTCGCCGATGGTCGCACCCCAGGCGCACTACCGGCTGGTATCGAAATTCTCGGCGCAGTTGGAGGACTTCGGTTCCAGCCGCTACGCCGAGATGTATGCACGCGCACTGGAGATCGGCGTGCAGCACCCAGTGACCGGGCTTGGCGCCGACGGTTTCCGCTATGGCTGCCCGCAGCCGCGCTACTTCCGCCGCAGCTTCGACGGCAAGGAGCCGGACGGCGGTGGTGCAGCGATCTGCTGGCGCCATCCGCACAACTATTACGCCCAGGCGCTGGCTGACGGCGGCTTTGTCGGCCTCGCATTGTTCGCCTGGCTGTCCTGGTCGTGGCTCGCGACGATGGCACGGTCCCTGCGGCGGCAGCCGAGCGCGGTGCTGGCCGGATTGTTCGCCGCGGCCCTGATCCAGCTCTGGCCGATTGCCTCGACCACCGGCTTCATCACGCTGCCGGTTGCGGGTTGGTCGTTCCTGCTGTTGGGCTGGGGCATGGCCGAGGCGCGATGGGGGCCGGTGGCCGCGCCGGATGCCGCGCCCTATATAGCGCGCAACAGGAAGCAGGAGCTGGTTTGATGGCGAATACGGAACCCGAGGCGCTGGTCCCGGTGACGGTGCTCACCGGCTATCTCGGCGCCGGCAAGACCACGTTGCTGAACCGCATCCTCAGCGAACAGCACGGCCGCAAATACGCGGTGGTGATCAACGAGTTCGGTGAACTCGGCGTCGATAACGACCTTGTCGTGGACAGCGACGAGGAAGTCTTCGAGATGAACAATGGCTGCATCTGCTGTACGGTTCGCGGTGACCTGATCCGTATCGTCGGCGGCCTGATGAAGCGGCGTGACAAGTTCGACGGGATCATCATCGAGACCACAGGCCTCGCGAACCCGGCACCGGTGGCGCAGACCTTCTTCGTCGACGAGGGTGTGCGCGCAAAGGCAAAGCTGGATGCGATCGTGACGGTGGTCGATGCCAAGCATCTGCCGCAGCGGCTGGAGGACAGCAGCGAGGCCGCGGACCAGGTCGCCTTCGCCGACGTGATCGTGCTGAACAAGACGGACCTGGTGACGCCGGACGAACTCGCGGCGGTCGAGGACAAGATCCGCTCGATCAACCGCTTCGCGGTGATCCATCGCACCGAGCGTGCGGCTCTGCCGATAGCGCAGGTGCTGGACCGCGGTGCGTTCGATCTGAGTCGCGTGCTGACATTCGCACCTGATTTTCTGGAGAGCGACAAGCACGAACACAACGACGACGTGACGTCGGTGAGCTTCGAGGTGGACAAGCCAATCGATCCGGAGAAGTTCAACGCCTGGATCGGCGCGCTGTTGCAGATGGAGGGACAGGACCTGCTGCGCACCAAGGGCATTCTTGCTTACGCGAATGAGGATCGGCGATTCGCCTTCCAGGCGGTGCACATGATCGCCGACGGCGACTTCATCGGGCCGTGGAAGGATGACGAACCGCGCGTGAGCAAGATCGTGTTCATCGGGCGCAACCTGAACCGGCCGCGGCTGCGGCGCGGGTTCGAGGGCTGCGTGGTTGAGTAGCTCCGAGGCCGCGCAGTTCCTGCTCGAATCGCGCGGCGTACAGCGCGAGCTGGATGCGTTCGTCGTTGGCGCATGCTTCGACCGGGGCGGGACGACGCTGGCGTTCGCGTTGGGCGACGGAACCATGCGGCTGGTCTCGTTGGCGGAGCGGGAAGAGTGGCGCAGCGAGACGCTGCATGATGGCGCCATCCTGTCGCTGGCGCCGGACGCATCGCCCACGGGGTTCATCACTGGTGGGGACGATGGGAAGTTCCGACGCGTGGGTGCGCAGATCGCCGACTTCCGCTCGAAGTGGGTCGAGCATGCCGCGAGCCATGCGGGCGAAAAGGGCAAGGGATTGCTGGCCTGCTCGGTGGGCAAGGCGGTGCACCTGTTCGACCAGTCGGGCAATAAGCTGAAGGAACTGCCGCATCCCTCCACCGTCACTGGGCTTTGCTTCGATGCGCGCGGCAAGCGGGTGGGTGCGTCGCACTACAACGGCGCCAGCCTGTGGTTCGTGAATGCCAAGGACGACAGCCCGCGCAAGCTGGAATGGAAGGGCAGCCACATCGGGATCGCCATTCATCCGGATGGCGAGGCGGTGGTGACCGCGATGCAGGAGAACGCGCTGCATGGCTGGCGGCTGTCGGACAGCCAGCACATGCGCATGAGCGGCTATCCGGCGAAGACCGAATCGTTGTCGTTCACCCGCAACGGCAAGTGGCTGGCCAGCAGCGGTGCCGATGCAATGGTGCTGTGGCCGTTCTTCGGCGGCGGACCGATGGGCAAGGCACCGATCGAGCTGGCCGGCGGTGACGGTATCACCTGCACGCGCGTCGCCTCGCATCCGCGCGACGAGATGGTCGCCGGCGGGTTTGCCGATGGACTGGTTGTACTGGCGGACGTCAATTCGTCACGCGTGCTGCCGATCGCGCCGCCCGGGCGGGGGCCGGTGTCGGCGCTGGCGTGGAGCCCGGATGGCAGTCAGCTCGCGGTGGGCACCGAACAGGGTTTTGCCGCGGTCATCGATCTGTCGAAGCGGTGAAGCGCAGTGTCATTGCTTCGTCGCCACGCTCCTCGCAATGACACTGTGGGTCAGGCGCTGAACTGTCTGGCCAACTGTGCGGACAAACGCCCATACACGCGCCGCACGTTGCCTTCATACACCTTCGCCTTGTCGGCCGGCGAGAACGGCAACTGCTCGATATAGCGCTTGGTATCGTCGTAGTGGTGGCCGGTCTCCGGATCGATGCCGCGCACCGCGCCAATCATCTCCGAGGCGAACAGGATGTTCTCCGCCGGGATTACCTTGGCCAGCAATTCCTGACCGGGCAGGTGATACACGCAGGTATCGAAGAACACGTTGTCCAGCAGCAGTTCCTGCAGCGGTGGCAGCTTCATGTCCTGCGCGATGCCACGAAAGCGGCCCCAGTGATACGGCACCGCGCCGCCGCCGTGCGGGATGATGAACTTCATCGTCGGGAAATTCCTGAACAGATCCGATGTCAGGCACTGCATGAAGCCGGCTGTATCGCCGCTGAGATAGTGCGAGCCAGTGGTGTGCCAGGCCGGATTGCATGCCGCGCTCACATGGATCATCGCCGGCACGTCGAGCTCCACCATCTTCTCGTACAGCGGATACCAGTAGCGATCGCCGAGCGGCGGATCCTTCCAGTAGCCGCCTGACGGATCCGGATTGAGGTTGCATCCGACAAAGCCATATTGCGTGACGCAGCGCTCCAGCTCGGCGATGCAATTGCGCGGCGACACGCCGGCGCTTTGCGGCAGCATGCACACGCCGATGAAGTTGCGCGGGAACAGCGAGCAGACGCGGTAGATCAGCTCGTTGCAGGCACTGGCCCAGGCTTCGCTTGTCGTCGCATCGCCGAGATGATGGCCCATGCCCGCGGCGCGCGGGGAAAATATTGTCAGGTCGGTGCCGCGCTCGCGTTGCAGCTTGAGCTGACCGTCCACGATGCTGGCACGGATCTCATCGTCGCTGATGCTCGGGCGCGGCGGTGCCGCCTTGCCCTCACCATGCGCCTTGATCTGCTCGATGCGCCAGGCTTCGTGCTGGCGTGGCGACGTGGTGTAATGGCCGTGGCAATCGATGATCATGCTTTCTCCCGTGACGCGTATTCCGCCTTCAGCATCGGGATGACCTCGGCGGCGATTGTCTCGAACATCGGCAATTGCTCGTCGTGACGCGGATAATACAGGCCAATCTCCGAGATGCCGAGATCGATCACCTGCCGCACCTGATCGGCGAAGATTTCCTTCGACTGGTAATAGCTGATCAATCCACCGGTGTGCCGCGCCTGCACGTCGAGCATCAGATAAGAGCGGCGCAATGTGCGAGGATCGCGGCCGATCACGGCGCAATGTGCATCGACCGTGCGAATGCGTTCGCGCGTCTCTGTGATCTGCGCCTCGAAGTTCGCGGCGAAGCTGATGCTGTTCCAGTTGTCGGCGAGTTCGGCAGCGCGCTTCAGCATCGCAGGGCCCATTGCCGCAATGACAATCGGCGGGCGCGGACGCTGGACGGGGCGCGGCTGCATGACCGCGTTCTTGAGCTGGTAGTATTTGCCGTCGTAGGTCGCGGTGCCGTCCGACAGCAGCTTGTCGAGGATCTGCACGTATTCCTTGAGACGCGCGGCGCGCTCCGGGTAGCCCCAGTTTGGCAGTCCCATCATGCCGTAGGACGGATCGTTGGTAAGGCCCAGTCCAAGCCCCAGCTCGAGCCGGCCGTTCGAGATATGATCGACCGTCAGCGCCTGATGTGCCAGCAACGCCGGGTTGCGCAGTGGAATCTGCGTCACGCACGAAGACAGTCTGATGCGCTGTGTCCCCGCAGCAATGGCAGTGAGCATCGTCCAGCATTCGAACCACGGGCCGACGGCCCCGGTCCAGTCAACGAAGTGATCGGCAAAGCCGACAATATCGAAGCCAAGACCCTCGAGATAGCGACAACGCCGCAGTAGTTCCGCCCATTCAAGGTTGGGCAGTATCATCGTCATGAAGCGAAGCTCACGGGGCATGACTACCTCCCTGCCGCCAGCATGAGGCCAGCGTGGTGTGGCGTCGAATCAGCCTGCTTCGCTGCGGAAGGTGACGACCAACACGTCGCGGAAGCCGGGCTCCGCCGGATCGATCGGCTGCACCGGCGTCACGCCATGCATGACGCGGTGGTCATCGACCCACGCAGCGTCCAGCGGCTCGGTCAGCGTGAAGCTGCCAAGATCGCGTCCGTCCGTGCCGCGGATCGAGGTGACGCCGCTCTGGATGTTGCGGCGGCCGACCAGCAGCACCAGCACGAAATCGACGCCGTCACGATGCATGCCTTCCGGCGTCGGCTGGCCGGCCTCGCCACTGCGGGCTTCGATGCGGAACTGATGCGCCTCGATGTGCCAATCGCGCGTCGATGCCAGGCGTTCGAACAGGGCGCGGCAGGTATCGAGGATGCGGATCATGCTGGCGCCGGTGGCGATTTCCGGCAGCACCGGATCGAACCAGCGGGCGATCCCGCCATTCAGCGAATTGTAATCGCGGCTCTGATAATGCGGCTGGTCCTGCTTGCGCTGGATCGGCTGGCCGGAACGCGCACTGAACGCGGCGTGGCGGCGCTTTCGATAGCGGCCGCCATCTGCCATGTAGGTATCGAGCCCCAGATCCTCCCAGCTTGTGGCGAAGGCGCGCCAGTCGCCCAACGCTCCGAACAGGTCGCGCATGTCCGCGCCCCGAACGAAGGCGAACCCATCTGCCTTCAGGCTGCCGGCAAGAACCTGCAATTCACCGCTCATCGTCGTTTCGCTCGTCGGCCTGCCTCATCGCAACCATGCGCTGCACCGGATTGTAGAGTTCGATCGCCAACTCCTCGAACCTACGCTTCATGCGACGGTTGAATTCGCGCTGCACGCTCCAACGCCCCGAATCCGTGCAGACCACTTGGCCGGTGATGGTCGCGCTGGCACCATCGACCTTGTCGACGCCGAAGAGTTGCAGGTCGCTGAGCATACGCCCGGAGAAGTCCGCGTCTGCGCGCATTTCGGCGGCTACCTGCTTCAGCGTGTCGCAGACGCGATCGGTATCCTCGTGCAAGGCGACGGATACGCTCACCGCGGCGTTGCCCAGCCCGCGGTTAACGTTGTTGACGGTGGTGACCGAGCTGAACGGGATGATGTGCACCGAACCGTCGCCTGCGCGCAGGCGGAGGGTGCGGATCGACAGGTTCTCGACCGTGCCGGACAAACCCGCCACGGTGACCGAGTCGCCCACCTGCATGGCGTTCTCCAACAGCAGGAATATGCCAGTGATCAGGTCCTGCACCAGCTTCTGCGAGCCGAAGCCGATGGCGACGCCGACGATGCCGGCTCCGGCCAGCAGCGGGCCGATGTTCACGCCGATCTCGGACAGGACCATCATGCCGGCGACGACGACGATGGTGACGGTGAGCGTGGTCCGAAGCAGCGGCAGCAGGGTGCGCAGGCGGGCCGAACGCGCCGCCTGGGCCTCTCGCGTCAGCCTGGCCAGGTGGCGTTCGATCGCCGCGTTAATCGCTTCCCACACCGCGATCGAAAGCAGCAGCGTGATCGCCAGCATCACCAGGGACGAGATCAGGTGCTTCCCCAGCGTGCTGCCGAGCAGCCAGTCGACCGCGCCAAGTCCCCATAGCTGCAACAGCAGGAAGACCGCGGCGACTGCGATCAGTGCGCGCGCCGTGCTGATCAGCACCGGGTGATACAGCGCGAGCCTTACCTCGATCCCGGGATAGTGCGCGGCGAGGCCCTCACGCGGCGCCAGGGCCCGATCAAGCGCACCGAGAATGAGGATTTGCGCCAGCCGCGCCACCACCGCCACGATCACGACGCTCAGGACGTATTGGAACATCCGCGCGTAGCCGTGCGGGACTTCGACGGCCCAGGTGATCCAGAACGCCGCCAGCAGCATGATCGCCAGCCAATGCCAGACCCGCGCAAGCCAGTTGCGCAATGCGGCGATCGGTCCCGAGCTGCCTTCCGGCGCGCGGATCAGCCGGCGCACTGTGCGCCGCCGCTGCAATACGATGATTGCCATGAAGATGTGGTCGATCAGCCCGACGAACTTGAGCAGCGCTTCGTGCGCGGTATCTGACAGGCCGAGCAGCAGGCCGACTTCGGCGATCGCGTAGCCGAACACGCTGACCACGACGATCCGCCTGATCCAGCGCATCGCATAGGCAGCTGAGGCGTCGGAGATGTGGAACAGGCGCAGCCGCTGATGGACCGGCGAGAACATGACTCGGGCGAGGCACAGCATGCCGGCGCACAGTGCGTAGGCGTCGATCACCGCGAGCAGGATGAGCCGGGGCTGGCCGTCGCCGCCGAGCGGGGTAGCGGCCACCACATGGCCCACACCGAGGAAGCCGAGCACCGGCAGCAGTTCGAGACATAGCCGGGCGAAGACCAGCGGCATACGCCGCAGCAAAGTCAGCGCGGCCAGGCGCCGACGATGCGGCGGCTCCGTTTCACCGATTTCGGCGCGCGCCTCGCCGGTTTCGTCAGGTGGTGGTGGCTGGCCGTTCGGCGCTCGTGCCGCCATGGCGAGGACCGGACGGCGGACGGCGAGGCCGATGATCCATTCGGCGGCAAGGCTGCACGCCAGTACCACCGCCAGACGCCACAACGTATCCAACAGAATCTGACGCGCCCAGGGCTCGGTCGCCATCACGTTCAGCCACATCCAAAGCAGTGGCACACTGCGAATGGCGCCAAGTCCGGCCAGCGCTTCGTTGGAGACGTGGTTCAGCAGATGTGAGCCGCTGACCAGCACCTGCGCCCCAAGGCTGTTCGGTGCGATGGTGGGCGCTGCCGGCGCCGCGGGAGGCGGCGCAGCGGCGGGTGCCGGCTCCGCCGCCGGGGGGGTCGCCGGTGCGCTGGCCGGTGCAGGCGCGGGTTGGGCGTGCACGATCGCCTGCAGCGTGTCGATCACCGTCTGACGCTTCTGCGGGTCCTGCAGCACGTCGAGCGCCTGGCGTGCCTGGTCGGGGGCGACCTGGGCACGGGCGGAAAGCGACGGGAGCGCCAGCAGCAGCGCCATGATGAGCAGACGGATCATACGCATGGTGGGGACACGAACCGGCGAGATCGGTCAACAAGATGGCAGCGTTCGAGGCCTCGTGCCGGCGCTGAGGCGCCGCTATATGACCTCATGTGAAGACCTTCCTTGAAATCCTGATCGTGCTGCTCATGCTGGGCACGCTAGGGGTACTGTTCGCCGGCCTTTTCGGCCTGGTCCGCGGCGGCGGCAACCCGCAACGCTCCAACAAACTTATGCAGTGGCGCGTCATCCTCCAGGGCGCCGCATTGCTTCTATTCGCCTTGCTGATGACGCTGCTGAAATCCTGACTGGGCGGTTTGACAGGCTACCGGCCGGTGCATATGGTCCGCGTCCCTTATTGCAGGTGCGAACAGGCGGGCGGATAGCCCGCGCCGCTGGCGTGCAACATTCCTGGAAACAGCACGGTCCGTCCCATGAAAGTTCTGGTCCCGGTCAAGCGGGTGGTTGATTACAACGTCAAGGTCCGCGTGAAAGCGGACGGCTCCGGGGTGGAGACCGCCGGGGTGAAGATGTCGATGAATCCATTCGACGAAATCGGCGTCGAAGAGGCGGTACGCCTGAAGGAGAAGGGCGCCGCGACGGAAATCATCGCGGTCTCGTTGGGCGTGGCGCAGTGCGCCGAGACGATCCGCACCGCGCTGGCGATGGGGGCGGACCGCGGTATCCTGGTGGAGACCGATGTCGAGCTGCAGCCGCTGGCGGTGGCCAAGCTGCTGAAGGCGATCGCTGACAAGGAGCAGCCGAAACTCATAATCCTGGGCAAGCAGGCGATCGATGATGACATGAGCGCCACGGGACAGATGCTGGCGGCGCTGCTGGGCTGGCCGCAGGGCACCTTCGCCTCGAAGATCACCATCGAGGGCGACAACATCACCGTGAAGCGGGAGGTGGATGGCGGGCTGGAGACGGTGGCGCTGACGTTGCCGGCCATCGTGACCACCGACCTGCGGCTGAACGAGCCGCGCTACGCCTCGCTGCCAAACATCATGAAGGCGCGCAAGAAGCCGATCGAAACGGTGAAGCCAGCCGACCTGGGGGTGGACCCGGCGCCTCGGCTGATCACACTGAAGGTCGCGGAGCCCCCGAAACGCAAAGCGGGCGCGAAGGTCGGCTCAGTGGCTGAACTGGTGGCGAAGCTGCGCACCGAAGCGAAGGTGATCTGAGCGATGACCGCGCTGGTTCTGCTGGAATTCGACGCCTCTGGCATCAAGCAGCCGTCGCGCAGCGCGGTCGCCGCCGCCGAGAAGCTTGGCGAGGTCCATGCGTTGGTGGCGGGCAGCGGCATCGACGCGGCGGCGCAGGCCGCGGCAAAGCTGCCGGGGGTGGCCAAGGTGCTGACCGCGGACGCGCCGGGGTTGGACCACCTGCTGGCCGAGCCGATGGCGGCGCTGCTGGTGGCGCTGGCGCCGAATTATTCGCACCTGCTGGCGGCAACGACAGCGGTGGGCAAGAACATCATGCCGCGCGTGGCGGCGCTGCTGGACGCGCAGCCGATCAGCGACATCGCCGACGTGGTCGACGCCGACACGTTCATCCGCCCGATCTACGCCGGCAACGGCATGGCGACGGTGAAGTCGTCCGACGCCAAGAAGGTGATCACGGTGCGCGCCGCCAGCTTCGACCCGGTGGCCGCCGAGGGCGGCAGCGCGCCGGTCGAGGCGGTGAACCTGCCCGAGCTGCCGGCGGTGTCGAAGTTCATCTCGGCCGAGCTATCGAAGAGCGAACGGCCTGAACTGACCGCCGCGCGGGTGGTGATTTCCGGCGGACGCGGCATGCAGGCGGGCGATAATTTTAAACTTTTGGAACCAATTGCCGATAAACTCGGCGCCGCGGTCGGGGCTTCCCGTGCCGCGGTGGATGCCGGTTTCGTTCCGAACGACTACCAGGTGGGACAGACCGGAAAAATCGTCGCTCCGGATCTTTACATTGCTGTCGGCATCTCCGGCGCCATCCAACATCTGGCCGGGATGAAGGACAGCAAGGTAATCGTGGCGATCAACAAGGATGAGGAAGCGCCCATCTTCCAGGTCGCCGATTACGGCCTGGTGGCTGATTTGTTCACCGCATTGCCCGAGCTGGCAAAGGAACTGGAGCGCTCCTGAGTATGAACATTGAAGTGAAGCCTGCGCCTGCCGGCGGGACACTGCTGGCGGAGCCGCCGGAGATCGCGCGCGTGGGTATTATCGGCGCGGGCCAGATGGGCAATGGCATCGCGCATGTCTGTGCGCTGGCCGGCCTGGACGTGACCATGCTTGACGTGAAGCCCGCCGCGCTTGAGCGCGCATTGGGCACTATCACGCGCAACATGGAGCGGCAGGTGAACCGCTCGCTGATCAGCGAGGAGGACAAGCTCGAGGCAATGGCGCGTATCCACACCAGTATCGACTACGCCGAGCTGGGCAGCGCCGATCTCGTGATCGAGGCGGCGACTGAGAAGCAGGACGTGAAGCTTGCCATCTACAAGCTGCTGACGCCGCACCTGAAGCCGTCGTGCATGCTGGCCTCCAACACCTCGTCGATCTCGATCACGCGCCTGGGTGCTGCGACCGATCGGCCGGAAAAGTTCATCGGCATGCACTTCATGAACCCGGTGCCGGTGATGAAGCTGGTGGAGATCATCCGCGGCATCGCGACAGATGAGCCGACATTCCAGGCGGTGCGCGCGCTCGGCGAGAAGCTGGGCAAGAGCACAGCGGTGGCCGAGGATTTCCCTGCCTTCATCGTCAATCGCATCCTGGTGCCGATGATCAACGAGGCGGTTTACGCGCTGTACGAGGGCGTTGGCAGCGTGGCGGCGATCGACATGTCGATGCGGCTGGGCGCCAACCATCCAATGGGCCCGCTGGAACTGGCGGACTTCATCGGGCTGGATACATGCCTTTCCATTATGCAGGTGCTTTACGAAGGGCTGTCCGATTCCAAGTACCGGCCGTGCCCGCTGCTGGTGAAGTACGTCGAGGCAGGATGGCTGGGACGGAAGACCAACCGCGGCTTCTATGATTACATGGTGACGCCGCCGCGACCGACTCGGTAAGCGGCGGCTCCCCGCCTCTCAGGCCGCCTTCAGCATCCGCTGCGCGATCAGTGTCTCGGCGATCTGCACCGCGTTCAGCGCGGCGCCCTTGCGCAGATTGTCCGACACGCACCAGAACGACAGGCCGTGCTCGACCGTTGGGTCCTTGCGGATGCGGCTGACATACACGGCGTCCTCGCCGGCGCATTCCGCTGGGGTGACGTAGCCGCCGTCCTCACGCACATCCACCACTTCGACGCCTGGCGCATCGCGCAGGCAGGCGCGCGCCTCGCCGGCGGTGACGGAGTCGTGGAATTCAACGTTCACAGCCTCACCGTGGCCGATGAACACCGGCACGCGCACGCAGGTGGCGAACACCGCGATGTTCGGGTCGAGGATCTTCTTGGTCTCGACCACCATCTTCCATTCCTCCTTGGTCGAGCCATCGTCGAGGAACTTGTCGATGTGCGGGATGCAGTTGAAGGCGATCTCCTTGGTGAACTGCTGCGGCTCGGCGGACTCGAACACGAACGACGACTTGGTGTGATTGAACAGTTCGTCCATCCCCTCCTTGCCGGCGCCGGAAACCGACTGATAGGTCGCCACCACGACTCGCTTGATCCTGAACTGGTCGTGCAGCGGCTTGAGCGCCACCACCATCTGGATGGTCGAGCAGTTCGGGTTGGCGATGATGTTGCGCTTGGCATAGTTGCGCAGCGCGTGGGGATTCACCTCGGGCACCACCAACGGAATGTCGGGCTCCATGCGGAACTGGCTGGTGTTGTCGATCACCACGCAGCCGGCGGCGGCGGCACGCGGCGCGTGCACGGCGGAGACCGAGGCGCCGGGCGAGAACAGGCCGATATCCCAGCCCGCGAAGTCGAACGTCTCCAGGTTTTGCACCTTCAAGACCTTCTTCTCGCCGAACGACACTTCCTGTCCGGTGGAACGTCCCGAGGCGACGGCGGCCACTTCATCCGCCGGGAACTGCCGTTCGGCGAGCGTCTTCAGCATTTCGCGCCCGACCGCTCCGGTGGCACCGACGACAGCGACCCTGTACCCCATGGGAATGCTCCAGTTACCGGCGGGGTATTAGGCGCGCATAAGGTCCGGAGGCAAGGACGTCGCCCGTTCGTGGCCAGCCGGGCCGGTCCTGCGGCCATGCATGGCGACCAGCCCGACGAGCCCGGCGGCGGCGACCAGCAACCGTATCTCGTCATCGTCCCATCCGCGGCGACCGGCGGCGCGCCAGAACGCCACGCCAAGATTGCCCCTCCGGTCGATGCTGCATTTGATCGCCAGCACTGCGGGTTCACCGCCGACTTGTGCGGTTGTGCCGCATCCGGTCCCTAGCAGCGCTGCCGCGGCGGCCACGGCGTGATCGTCCGGAGCGCCGATCTGGCACAGCACGGTCGACGCGTCGCCGTCGAACGCGACATCGATGAGCGCTGCGCCATCGGCGCCGAGGGCACGCATCAGGCTATGGCAAGCGGCATCCACGAGCCCCACGTCCGCTGCCTGGCCGATGCAAAGGAGAAGGTATTCGAGCAGTTGGCCTCGGCGCAGATCGGCGGCCACAAGCGACGGGAAATCATCGTGGGCAGTCCAGTCGACTCCGACACCCCGCACGCCCATCTGCGTGCCGTCCGTATCGAGCAGCGGCGCGGCGGTGATCGCGAGCAGCGCCATCGATCCGTCGGCGCGCCGAAGCCATGCGCGCTTGCGTCGCACCGCCGTGGTGATCCGGAATGGATCAAAGCCGTCGGCGACGTCCTCGGCTGACAGCAGCATCCCTGCTGGCTGATCCAGCAGCACCGCCGCTGGCCAACCGAGTGCCTCATCGGGCGTGATGAAGCTGAAAAGGCCGTGGTTGTCGGTCTCAAATCCGATGTCCGCTGCCATCGCCGCAAAAGCACGCCAGCGCTGGCGGCTGTCGAGCAATGTTTCCTGAAGCCTGCTTTCTGCCGCCACATCGGACGGCCGGTCGCTGCGTCGGGCAAAGGTGAGCAGTGCGCCGGGCTGCACGGCGCCATGAACGGCCACTTGATTGCGGCCCTGCTGCTTGGCCCGATAGAGCGCTTCGTCGGCCAATTCGATCAGCCGGCCCATGCCCGCCTCGCTGGCCGGGGCCAGGGCCGCAGCGCCGACGCTGACGGTGACGCAGCCGGTCTCCGCTGCCGCATGCGGCTCGTTCAGCGCAAGCACGGCAGCATGCGCCCGTATGGCCACCTCGGCGACCGCGGCTGAGTCGGCGCCAGGCAGGATCAGCACGAATTCCTCCCCGCCATAGCGCGCGGCCAGGTCGATCTCCTGGCGCACAACGCTCTGCACCGCACGGGCGACCGCGCAGAGGCAGCGATCGCCGCCCACATGGCCATAATAATCGTTGTAGCGTTTGAACAGATCGATATCGATCATGATCGCGCCGACACTGCCACCGCCACGCAGCGCCCGCTGCCACTCGCTGCGCAGTATTGTGTCGAAGCGGCGCCGGTTGGCGAGACCGGTGAGCGGATCACTTATGCTCATTGCCTCGAGCCGGAGCTGCATCGAGCGCAGCGTCAGATGCGTCCGCACCCTCACCAGTACTTCGGCGATATCCACCGGCTTGGTGATGTAGTCGATGGCGCCCGCTTCGAATCCCTCGAGCTTGCTGTGCGCGTCACTGAGCGCGCTCATAAATAACACCGGTATGGCCTGTGTCGTCTCCAAGGCTTTCAGTCGGCGGCAGGTCTCGAAGCCGTCCAGGCCTGGCATCATCACGTCCAGCAGTATCAGATCCGGTCGCATCCTCGCGGCGCGCGCGAGCGCTTCCTCACCACCCTGCGCGACCAGTACACGCAAACCCTGCTCCTCGAGATGTTCGGCGACGATCGCGAGATTGGCCGGCGTATCGTCGACGATCAGCACCGTCCCGGGCATGGTCGCCATCATGTCGCCGCCGCCGTCAGGCCTGCGCCAACCAGGTCTGCGATCGCGCATGACTGGCAGTCCCGCGCAAGCCGCCGCAACTCATCGGCGAGCGGGCCAAGGCGCGGGTCCTCGGTCGTCATGCGGTCGGCCCATTGGCGGATGCCAAGCATGTCGCCGTCGCGCGCGAGATCCCGCAGCTCGCGTAACCCCGCGCCAACCGGCATAAGGAGATCCGCCGCCACCGGAATGGACGCCTTGGGCACTGTCTCGAACACCCAGGTCAGGCCTAGCAATTCGCCTACGGTCCGCAGCAGCACGGACGCCTCGACCGGCTTGCAGAGAAAGGCCGCGGCGCCCGATTGAAGTGCCTCGTCGCGCCCCTCCTCGGTCGCGCTGGCCGAGACCGCGGCGATCGGAATCGCGGCCAATGCGGTATTCGCGCGCAAACTCCTGATGAGCCCAAGTCCGTCGAGTTCAGCCAAGACGATGGCGGTCAGCACCAGATCGGGCGGGTTCGTCTCGGCCTGCCGCAGCGCCGACACACCGTCCTCGGCCTGGTCCACCACGAAGCCGAGCGGCACCAGCATCTCAGCCAGGACACCGCGGTTCACTGGCGAACCGTCGACGACGAGGATGCTCCGCGCCTCACCTTCGTAGCCGATGATTGTCCCGTCATCACCCGCCACCTGTGGTGATGCTGCCAGCGGGAACGCGACCTCGAAGGCGAATACACTGCCTTGTCCCGGGATACTCGTCACGCTGAGATCGCCGCCCATCAGGAGCACCAGCCGACGGCTGATCGCCAATCCGAGCCCGGTGCCGCCACGCCGCCGGTGCGTGTCGCCGACCTGCTCGAACGGCAGGAAAATCGTGTCGCGATCTGTCGCGGCAATGCCGACTCCGCTGTCCACGATCTCGAAGCGCAAGTGGGCAACGCCGTCCCCGGATGGCAGTCGGCATACGCGCAGGTGGACGTAGCCACGGTCGGTGAACTTGACGGCATTGCCGAGCAGGTTGAGCAGCACCTGGCGCAGATGCATTTCGTCCGCCTCGACGCAGTCTGGCAGGCCTGCCGCCAGTTCGCAGGCGAATGCCAGGCCCTTCTCCACTGCCCTGATGCGGATGATGTCCGCGACATTGGCAAGGAAGCACGCCAAATTCATGGGATGCGGCGCGAGTTCAAGCCGGCCCGCCTCGATCTTCGACAGGTCCAACAGGTCGTTGATCAGCGCCAGCAGGTGCCGCCCAGAGCCGAAGATCGTCGCGAGGCCATTGGCCACGTGTTCGCTCAAAGTCCGGTCCCGGCCGAGGATCTGCGCGTAGCCGAGTATGGCGTTGAGCGGCGTGCGCAGTTCATGACTCATGCTGGCGAGAAACGCCGACTTCGCCTCGTTGGCAGCCTCGGCGCGATCGCGTTCCTGTGCGGCCTCCGCGGCGCGTGCGATGGCGTCCTCGCGCGCCCGCACCGCCTCCGTCTCGAGGGCGCGGTGGCGAATCATGTTCGCCTTGAACACCTGCACAGCTGCCGCCATGCCGCCGATTTCGTCGCTGCGACCGGTACCGGGGATCTCGACCGACAGGTCATCGGCCGCGAGCTGCCGCATGACACCGGTCATCACCTTTATCGGCCGGCCGACGCGGAACAGCACAATCGTCAGGCCGCCGCCGGCCACGACCATGGCCATCGCCAGTGCGGCAAGATAGGTGACTGCGGCGACGCGGTCGCGGGCCTCGGTCAACTCGGCATGGCGGGTGATCAGGTCCATCGCGACAAGTGACACATTGCCGACGGACAGCTGTGGTGCCGCGGTCCGTTCCCGCCAGGCGGCGAGCGTGATGCCGGGATCACCCTGACCAACCAGCGCGGTGAACACACGGCCGTACAGGTCGGCAAACGAGCCATTGAAGAAGCCGGCCTCTGCCGAACCGAAGGCCGTGCCAAGCTCCGACGGCACACGCGGGTCGGCGGCAATCTGCCGCACCAAGCCCCAGGCGGCTGCTACGCGCCCCTGGTCGATGTGGATCTGGGCCAGTTCGACAGCCGTGAAGCCCCGCTGCCCGGCCAATGCGTTGTTGACCGCGAGGATGCCGGCGCCGACCACGCTCCGCACTGTCCACGCCATGGTCTTCGCTAGGATCAGGTCGGCGGTCATTGGATCGAGCCGTCTGATCTCCTTCTCGAGGAGCGATGACACCATCTCGATCGCGGTCTGAAACCGCGTCGTCCGTGCCATGAACCCGGCCCTGAAGTCCTGGTCGCGCGCCTCGGGCGGCAGGGCGGCCATCTGGTCGGCCTGGACGCGGACCGCCTTGAAATCCCGATATTCGGCCTCGAGCAGCGTGACCGCCGAAGGCAACCCGGCGATGCGCAGCCCGGCAAGACCAGCCAACGCCATGTCGAGCTCTGCATTCACCGCGCTGCGGTTCGTCAGCGCGAACGCCACCTCGCGGTGATTTCTGTCGGGCTCGAGGGTGAGGATCAGATTGGTGGTGCCGCGTTCGAAGCGGAAGTGCTGCACCGCCTGGAACAGCGCCTTGTCGAGACGCGCGATGGCGGCAATGCGCTGGGCGGCGCCGTATCGCTGGTAGGCCTCCAGCGCCGCGTTCCCCATCAGCACTGTGATCAGTATCCCCATCACACCGATCACGCTGCAGAGCACATTGCGGATGGACAGCATGGTGACCCGCACGCCCAATACTCCGGGCCCACGCCGCCGCGGAGGGCGTTGCCGAGTTGAACCGTCTGAGCGCCACTGGGTAAACGTCAACACTGCTCCACCCGAAGAGTGGCAGCAGTCCGTTGGAAAGCCGTTAACCAGCGCACCGAGTTCAGCGGCCGAGACCGCGACACGCCCACCTTCGCAGCAGGTCAGGCGCAGCCTCGTCCGCCAGTTCTACCGTTCGGCCAGCGTCTTGCGCATTTTACGCCCGACCGCTCCGTTGGCAGCGACGGCAGCGACCCTGTAGCCCATGGGGTTACTCGTTCCGCACTGCGGATGAATTAGCGGCGCGGCGGCCGGTAAGCAAGGCTGTCACCCTGCCGAAACCCGCGGGCGGGCAGGATGCGCGTCATGGCGGAGAGGCAATCCGGGCGGCTCACCGGCCTCGATGGCCTGCGCGGCATCGCAGCCGCGTCGGTGATGCTGTATCACTATACCGCTTGGTATCCGTTCCTGCGCGGCGCGCACCTGCCCATCCGCTTTCCATACGGCATCTTCGGCGTCGAGCTGTTCTTCGTGATCAGCGGCTACGTCATCTTCATGACGCTGCAGCGGACCCGGTCGCTGGCCGACTTTGCCTCGGCGCGGCTTGCCCGGCTGTATCCGGCGTTCTTCGCCGCGCTGCTGGCGACGGTGTGGCTCGCCGCGCCATCATTCAGCGCGCACCAGTTCCTGGCCAACCTGACGATGGCGCCGCTGCTGTTCGGGCAGATGCCGTTCGACGGATCGTACTGGAGCCTGCGCTACGAGCTGGATTTCTATCTGTTGGCGGCGCTGTGCTGGTTCGTGCTGCGCTGGCGCACGCCGGAGTTGCCGTGCCTGGTCTGGGTGATGGCGGAGTTCACGCTGCGCACTCTGTTCAGTGCGGTGCCGCGCCAGCTGCTGATGGATCTGACGCATACCTCGTTCGCGCATCTGTTTGTCATTGGCATCATGCTCTACCGGCTGCACGCAGGTCAGGCGACGGCGCTGACGCGGCCGCTGCTGCTGTTTGCCATCGCGATGGCAGCGTTCGGTCCGCACTGGACCTTCGAGGCAATCTCTCGGCTCGAATATGGTGGGGTGATTGCCGGTCTTGCTTTGATGGTCTGGCTGGCAACGACGCCGCATGGGTGGCTGCTCGGCGTCGCGCCGCTACGCTTCCTTGGGCGCATTTCGTATCCGCTGTACCTGGTGCACCAGGCGGCCGGGTTCGCGTTGCTCGATCGGCTGACCGCGGCGGGCGTGACGCTGAATGCCGCGGTGCCGGTGACGATTGCAGCGTCGATCCTGCTGGCGTGGGCAATTTCGTCTGTCGTGGAGTGGCCGGCGCAGCAATGGCTACGACGGCGGCTGACGTTCGGACGAAAGACGTGGATGGCCGGGACAAGCCCGGCCATGACGATAGGAGTGCCGCCTGCTGCCGGAACGTCCGGCTAGAACAGCCCTTCGATCTCGCCATCCCCGCGCAGGTGGATCGCCTCCGCCGACGGCACACGCGGCAGACCTGGCATGGTCATGATCTCACCGCAGATCGCCACCACAAAGCCCGCACCGGCGGACAGCCGCACCTCGCGCACCGGGATTGTATGACCCTCGGGCGCACCCATCACCGTTGGATCGCTGGTGAAACTGTACTGCGTCTTGGCAATGCACACCGGCACGTTGCCGAAGCCTGCCTTCTCGAAGCCCTCCAGCCGGCGCGCCACGGCATCAGGCACCGCGATGTCGGCCGCACGATAGATCTTCTGCGCGATGGTGCGGATCTTGTCGGCCAGCGGCATTTCCGCCGGATACAGCGGTTGCGGCTTTGCATCGCGGCCGGCGATCTTCGTCTGCACCGCACGCGCCAGCGCTTCGGCGCCCTTGCCGCCATCGCCCCAGTGCGTGCACGAGATCGCCTCAACGCCCTGCTTCGCCATCGCGTCGCGGATCACACCGAATTCAGCCTCGGTGTCCGAGGTGAAGTGATTCACGCCGACGACAACAGGTAAGCCGAACTTGCCAAGATTTTCGACATGGCGCGCCAGGTTGGCGACGCCCTTCTTCACCGCGTCGACATTCTCGCTGCCGAGCGCGTTGCGCGCGACCCCACCGTGCATCTTCAGCGCGCGCACGGTCGCCACCACAACAGCGCAAGATGGCTTCAGCCCGGCACTGCGGCACTTGATGTCGATGAATTTCTCCGCACCTAAATCGGCACCGAAGCCTGCCTCGGTCACCACAACATCGGCGAGCTTCAAGCCCAGCCGTGTGGCCATCACCGAATTGCAGCCGTGCGCGATGTTGGCGAAGGGGCCACCGTGCACGAAGGCCGGTGAGCCCTCGAGCGTCTGCACAAGATTAGGCGCCAGCGCGTCCTTCAGCAGCACGGCCATCGCGCCATCCGCCTTCAGGTCCTTCGCCGTCACCGCCTTGCCGTCGCGGGTCTGCGCGACAATCATCTTACCCAGGCGCTCCTGCAGATCATCGAGGTTCTTCGACAGGCAGAACACCGCCATCACCTCGGAGGCGACGGTGATATCGAAGCCGTCCTCGCGCGGGAAGCCGTTGGCGACGCCGCCCAGGCTGCCCACGATGCTGCGCAGCGCGCGGTCGTTCATATCGAGGCAGCGCCGCCACGACACGCGCCGTGCGTCAATGCCGAGTGAATTGCCCCAGTAGATGTGATTGTCGATCATCGCGGCCAGCAGGTTGTTGGCGCTGGTGATCGCGTGGAAATCGCCGGTGAAGTGCAGGTTGATCTGATCCATCGGCACGACCTGCGCATAGCCGCCGCCGGCAGCGCCGCCCTTCATGCCGAAGCTCGGTCCCAGGCTTGGCTCACGCAGACAGATCACCGCGCGCTGGCCGATACGATTGAGCGCATCGCCGAGACCGACCGTCGTGGTGGTCTTGCCTTCACCCGCCGGCGTCGGGCTGATGCCGGTCACCAGCACCAATGCGCCGTCCGGCCTGCCTTCCTGCGCGTCGATGAAGCCGGTGCCGATCTTCGCCTTGTGACGGCCGTACGGTTCCAGCGCCTCATCGGGGATGTTGAGCTTGGCAGCGATCTCCGCGATCGGGCGGAGCTTGGTTTCGCGGGCGATCTCCAGGTCGCTTTTCATCTCTCTTTGATTCCCTCAGCTTATCTTGCGCATCACGGTGTGCGACCGGTTGGTGGTGTGTGGCCGGATCTTCGGCGCCCAGTCACCAATCTCGGCAGCCTTCACCCAGGCGGGACTGTCGATCACCTCGGCCGAATCAACCTCGTACAGCGCCAGATAGCGCGCGAGGCCCGGCTTGTTGGTCCGCTCGATCACGTAGCGCGAGCAGCCGCGCACACCGGCGACCTTGAGAATTTCCGGCACGTGTTCGGTGTCATAGACGCGATTGAAGTCCGCCTCGTGTTCGGCGGGAATGTCCATCTGCACCAGATAGATGAACGGTGCACCCGTGCCTTGCGGCATCTCTTGTCTCCTCCATTACGTGCGTCACTCCGTGCAGCGGTGCGTCAAAGCCCGGGTTGCTTTGTCGCTACGCTCATCGCAATGACAGGTCATGCGGCCTTGCGCTGCTCGATCCCCATCTCTTGCAGAACTTCGCCGATTGCCGACACCGCGCGCGCCATATCGTTCGGCGTTACCGCACCGATGCAGCCGACGCGGAAGCTGGGCAACTCGGTATTGTAGAAATTGCTGATCAACACGTCGCGCGTTTTCAGCGCATCGACGAAGCGCTGCAGGTCCCAGTTCGGATCAGCCGGTGCATGCACGTTGACGATGACCGGGCCTTGCACCTGCGGCGGCAGATACGGCGTGAGACCAAGGCCGCGCACACCGTCATAGAAGGTACGCATATTGGCAGTGTAGCGCGCCAGGCGCGCCGGTTGGCCACCTTCGGCGTCGTACAGATCCAGTGCGACGTTGAACGCGGCCAGCACCTGCGCTGGTGGAGTGAAGCGGAAGCTGCCCCAGCCGCTGCGCAGCGCGTGCGCATAGATGCTCTGCAGATCGAGCGACCAGCTTCCAGCATTGCCAGCCGCGGCCTCCAGACTGTCGATGCGCGCGACGGCAAATGCCATGCCCGGCACGCCCTCGAGGCATTTGTTGGAGGTGAAGCCGACGCTGTCGATCTCGGGATGCGCTGCCAGATCGAGCGGCAGCGCACCGAACGCGGATACCGCATCGACCAGCAGCCGGCGGCCCAGGCGGCGCACCACTGCGCCCACCGCCGGCACGTCGTGGATGATACCGCTGCCGGTCTCGCTGTAGACAATGCCGACATGGCTGATCTCCGGATCAGCCTCGAGCGCGGCGGCGACCGCATTCGGGTCGGTCGCCGCGGTGGAGGACACCGGCAGCAGCACGGGCACGCGGCCGGCTTCGCGCGCCAGGCGGACCATCCTGTCGGCGTAGGAGCCGGTGGCGGGGATCAGCAGCTTGCGCCCGAGGGGGACGAAGGTGCGCACCGCCGCCTCGGTGATGAAATGGCCGCAGCCTTGCAACGGCAGCGTGGCATGCTCGCCGGCAACGCCCTTGGCAATGCGCAAAACACGTTCGCGGATGCCGGCATAGAGCGGGCGGAAGTCGTTGTCCCAGGGGGCGATATCGTAACGCAATGCCTCGCGCACTTCGGGCCGGGTGGTGACGGGGCCGGGAATCAGCAACAGCATGTAGCGCACCTGGAACAGACGTGGCCGCAGGCTTGCCACGGAGGGCGGCGGAAATCCAGGCATGGCCGCCATTCGTCTGGTTCAACGCCGTCTTGCACGCGGCCGCCGAACAGGACACAGGGCACGGCATGGATAACATTGCAGAACTTCCATCTTGCCTGCCGCCGGACGAACGCACGCTGCCGCACATGTTGCGCCGCCAGGCGGCGCTCTACGGCGATCGGCGGCTAGCCGAATTCGCGGACAAGACCTGGAGCTTCGCGGATGCGCTGGACGCGGCTACGCGCTTCGGCGGAACGCTGCGCGCCGCCGGGATCGGTCCGGGCGACACCGTCGCAGTTATCTGTGGCAATCGGCCGGAGCTGCTTCAGGTGTATCTTGGCTGCGGCTGGATCGGCGCGGTGACGGTGCCAATAAACACCGCATCGCGCGGCGCGCAGCTTGCGCACATCCTGGCGAACTGCCAGGCGAGACTGCTGGTGCTGCAAGCCGATTTCTCCGCCGCGCTCGAATTCAGTGGGCGCCGTGCCGGAGACGCTGGGCGCGATCTGGCTGATTGGCGAAGCCGACATACCCGCGCGCTGGCCGCGCCCCGAGCGCTTTCCATCGCCGGCAGGACCGGTGCTGGAGGCCGCGCTCGGCCCGGGCGATACTGTCGCGATCCTGTACACCTCCGGCACCACCGGCGTCTCGAAGGGTGTGTGCTGTCCGCACGCACAGTATTTCTGGTGGGGCGTGAATACGGCGCGGCTGCTCGGCGTGCGCCACGACGACGTGCTGCTGACCACGCTGCCGATGTTCCACACCAACGCGCTCAATACTTTCTACCAGGCGCTGCTGACCGGTACGACGCTGGTGGTGGAACCGCGCTTCTCGGCCTCGAGATTTACCGCCTCGCTCTGCCGCCATGGCGCCACCGTCACGTATCTACTTGGCGCCATGGTGCCGATACTGCTGGCGCGCCCGCCGGGCGAGTTGGATCGCGCGCACCGCGTGCGCATTGCGTTGGCGCCTGGCGTGCCGGAGCGCTTCCATCCCGAATTCCGCGAGCGGTTCGGCATCGAGCTGCTGGATGGCTACGGCTCCACCGAGACGAACTTTGTGCTCGGCTGCACGTTGCCCGGTCAACGCCCCGGTGCGATGGGGCCGATTGCCGACGGTTTCGAGGCGCGCGTGGTCAATGAGGTGGACAATGAGCTGCCCGACGGCGTGCCGGGCGAATTGGTGTTGCGCGCCACCGAACCATTCGCCTTCGCCACCGGCTACTTCGGCATGCCGGAGAAAACGGTCGAGGCATGGCGCAATATTTGGTTCCACACCGGCGATCGCGTGGTGCGCGGAGACGACGGGTATTTCCGTTTCATCGACCGGATGAAGGACGTGATACGCCGGCGCGGCGAAAATGTTTCGTCCTTTGAGGTGGAACAGGTGCTGTTGTCGCATCCGGATGTTGCCGAGGCGGCGGCGTTCCCTGTGCAATCGGAGCTTGCCGAGGACGAGGTAATGGTGGCGATCGTGCCGCGCGACGGGAGTGCCATAACGCCGGCGGTGCTGGCGGAATATTGCCAGGGGCGCATGCCCGCGTTCGCAATCCCCCGGTTCATCGAGTTCGTCGCAACGCTGCCGATGACAGAGAACGGCAAGGTGCAGAAGTTCCGGCTGCGCGAGCGGGGCGTCACGGCGGCGACGTGGGATCGGGGGAGCCGATGATTTTTTGGCGGCGGATGGCTATCGAAGCGGCGGCTGGATAGCCGGCACGGCGTCAGGGGCAACATGCTCGGTGCGCAGATGGCAGGGAATTTCCCATGTCTCGCTCATCGGCGGCAATTCGTGCGCTCGTGGCCACGGTTCAGCTCTTGTTCGGCACCGCGATTGAGCTGGCTGCCGCGCCTCCGCCGGACGCCGGCGGTCAGCACCACGACTGGTTCCAGAGCCTTACCGTTCCCGGCTCAACAAATATGCCATGCTGCACTGTCGCGGACTGCCGGATGGTGGATTCCAGATGGAACAGCGGGACCCAGCACTATGAGGCAAGGGTCGTACGTGACGTGTTCAGCAACGCGCTGCGAAGTTCGCCGCTTTACCAGCGCGATCCGGTGGCATTTCAAAACGCACAGCGGATATGGATCGGCCAATGGATTGCGAGGCACGGCGACGTCGCCGAGACCTGGATCGAGATACCCGAAGCGAGGATCAAGCTGATCGATAACCCAACCGGTCATGCGGTCTTGTGCTGGTCAACATTTTACCCGGATTACAACGGCGTTTTCTGTTTCATTCCGTTCCATGCAGCATGAGCCCGTCACGGCTGGTCAGCGAACCATGTGCCGGGCGATCAATTGATCGGCGACATCGTTCAGGTCGTTGCCAACGATGTGCGGCTGCGAGGGCCAAACCTGCATGCTGCTGTTCGACGATCGCACGCAAGGCCGCGCGCGGCGATGGTGCAGCATGGCGATCTGCGGCAATCGCACGAAGCAGGCAGTTCACCGGCATCGGCTGAAGGCGCGTCAGCACCAGCCTTCGGCGAGCCGCGGCTGATCCTGCCGCACCGCCGCGAGGCGCACATGGATTGCCGCTGTCGCCCGGTGCTAGGCTCTGCGCATGACCTTGCCCTTCGCTCTGCCGGACTGGCTCCCGTGGTGGGTGCCCATAGTGCTGCTGGTGCCGGCGCTGCTCTATGGGCTCGCCTTCCTGTTCATGCCGTTCAGCGTCATCGGCGTAAAAGGCCGCCTGGACGTGATCGAGGCACGGCTCGACGAAATCCAGGGTGAGATCCGCCATCTCGCGCTGCGCCTGCCGGAAGTGGGACGTGCCACCGATTTTGACGAAATCTATCCGCCGGAACCCAGCGTGCCGTCACGCCGCCCGCCGCCAATCGCGACGCGGCCACCGATACCGCCGGCGCAGCACGAACTGGAGGACCCGGAACCGCGCGAACAGCGGCAGCGGGCCGCGCGTGGCGACGAACGGCGCGATGGCGGCGGGCGTTCTGAACCGAAGCTGGATTGGCGGCGATAATCACCGGAGCAAATGCATGCGCATCTCTGTCGTCCAGATGAACCCGGGCGCCGACAAGTCGGAAAACATCGCCCAGGCCCGCCGCCTGACCGGCGAAGCGATCGATGCCGATCGGCCCAACCTGATTTCGCTGCCCGAGGTGTGGGATAGCCTCGGCGGCGATCGAGCAGTACGCCAGGCCAATGCAGAGGCGCTGCCGGCGAAAGGCTCCAACGAACCCGGCGGTCCCGCCTATGAGTTCCTGCGCGAAACCGCGCGTGCCGCGAAGGTGCATGTGCACGGCGGCTCGATCATCGAGCAGAGCCCGGAAAAGCTGTTCAACACCACCGTGGTATTCGATCCAGACGGCCAGGAGATCGCGCGCTACCGCAAGATGCACCTGTTCGACATCGTGGCGCCCGACGGCACCGGCTATCGCGAGAGCAACACCTATGGCGCCGGCGATGAAGTCGTTACGTACCAGGCGGACGGCGTGAAGGTCGGCTGCGCGATCTGTTATGACGTGCGCTTCCCCGACCTGTTCTGGAAGCTGCGCGAGCAGGGCGCCGAGGTGATCTTCCTGCCGTCGGCATTCACGCTGGCAACCGGCAAGGATCATTGGGAAACCATGATCCGCTCGCGTGCGATCGAAACGCAATGCTGGTTCGCGGCACCCGCCACCTGGGGCAAACACCTGGAGGGCAAGGGCGAAGCACGCTTCACGTACGGTCATTCGATGATTGTCGATCCGTGGGGCCATGTGACCGCGAAGGTCTCGGACGGTACAGGCTGGGCGACGTCGCGTATCGACCACAAGGTGACGGAACGCGTGCGCCGCGACATGCCGGTGCTGGAACATCGGAAACGCGTTTGAACGACGTCGAACCCGGCCGCATCGCATTCTGCGCGTCGGCAACGCCGCTGGCGGAAGAGGCTCGCGCGCGGTTGACGAACCGCTATGGCGACTGTCCGATCGATCAGGCAGCAATCGTCGTGGCGCTCGGCGGCGACGGCTTCATGCTGGAAACGATCCACCGTGTGCTGGCCTACAACGTCCCGGTCTATGGGATGAACTGCGGCTCGGTCGGGTTCCTGATGAACACGTTCGGAGAAGATGAGCTGCCCGGCCGGCTGCAGCGCGCGCAGGAAGCGGTGCTGTACCCGCTGCGCATGTGTGCTGTCACCGAGAGCGGCGGCGCGCGCGAGGCACTGGCGTTCAATGAGGTCTCGCTGCTGCGCCAGCTCCGCCAGACCTCGAAGATTCGTGTCACTGTCGATGGCCGGGTGCGTCTGCCGGAGCTGATGTGCGACGGCATATTGATTTCCACGCCGGCCGGTTCGACCGCCTACAATCTGTCGGCGCACGGTACCATTGTGCCGTTATCGGCCAACCTGTTGCCCCTGACGCCGATATCGGCGTTCCGGCCGCGGCGCTGGCGCGGCGCGCTGCTGCCCAGCACCGCGCGCGTGCAGTTCGAGGTGCTGGAAGCGGAGAAGCGTCCCACCGCCGCGGTGGCCGACTTCACCGAAGTGCGCGACGTGGTCTCGGTCGCGGTGAGCGAGGATCGGTCGATCAGCATCACCGTGCTGTTCGATCCCGACCGGGTGCTGTCGGAACGGATTATCGCCGAGCAGTTCACGGTCTGAATGGCAGTACCATTGCCGCTTTGATCTGAATCAAGGCGCCCCCGTTGCATGCGCGGGCAGGCTGGCGCTTCGTGCAACAGATCGAGGTTGTTCCCGATGAGCGTCACCCATCCGCATGCAACGTTCCCCGGCACCGCAACAGAGCGCGGTTTCGCCGAGCGTCACCCGCAGTTCGCGCCGTTCCTGGTGGGCGTTGCGTTGTTCGTCCTGTCGGGTGCGATCGCCTTGGCATTTACCGGACTGCCGGGATAGCCGAGCCTCAGCGCGGCAGCGGAACGCAGTCGCGGAGCACGCGCGCCTTGAAGCCTGGTTCGACCGTCGAGAGGTCAACCACATCGACCTTGTAAGGCCGATCGGCCTCCGACAGTGCCTCGGCGATCTGACCGACGAGGTCGCAGATAACGCCGCAGCGTGCGATGGCTCAGCTACCTGATCACTCCGCCGCCAGCTTCTCGGCTTCCTTCGCGGCCTTCAGTTCAGCGGCCTTCGCCTCGACCAGCTCGACGATGTGATCGACCATCGAGCCACTGTCGATCGTGTGGTCGGTTTTGCCCGCGGCATAGATCATATGGCGTCCGTTGCCGCCGCCGGTCAGGCCGATATCCGTCATCAGCGCCTCGCCGGGACCGTTCACCACGCAGCCAATGATCGACAGGGTGATCGGTGTCTCGATGTGCGCCAGCCGATCCTCCAGTGTCTGCACCGTCTGGATTACGTTGAAGCCTTGCCGTGCGCAGGACGGGCAGGAGATCACCTTGACACCGCGATGGCGGATGCCGAGTGCCTTCAGCAAATCCCAGCCGACCCGCACCTCTTCCTCGGGTTCGTCGGACAGCGAAACGCGCAGCGTGTCGCCGACACCGGCCCACAGCAGCGAGCCGAGGCCAACCGCCGATTTCACTGTGCCCATCCGGCGGCCGCCCGCTTCGGTGATCCCGATGTGCAGCGGATGGTCGCAGACCTCCGCCAACTGCTGATAGGCCGCCACCGCGAGGAACACGTCTGACGCCTTGACGCTGATCTTGAAGTCGTGGAAGTCGTGCTGCTGCAGGATGTTGGCGTGATAGAGCGCACTCTCGACCAGCGCCTCGGGGTTTGGCTCGCCATACTTCTCCAGCAGATGCTTCTCCAGCGAACCTGCGTTGACGCCGATACGCATCGAGCAGCCATGGTCGCGCGCGGCCTTGATGACTTCCTTCACCCGTTCGTCGCTGCCGATGTTGCCGGGATTGATGCGAAGACACGCCGCGCCGCTGTCGGCCGCCTCAAGCGCGCGTTTGTAGTGGAAGTGGATGTCCGCCACGATCGGCACGTTCACCTCGTGCACGATGTCCTTCAGCGCCAGGGCGCTTTCCCGGTCAGGACATGAGACCCGGACGATATCGACTCCCGCGAGTTCGGCCCGCCGGATCTGGGCGATCGTGCCGGGCACGTCGGTGGTCAGGGTATTGGTCATCGTCTGCACGCTGATCGGCGCGCCGTCACCCACCGGCACGCGGCCGACATAGACGCGGCGCGACTTCCGCCGGATGATCTCCTGGTACGGCCGATAGCTCATGCGATATCTCTCCGTGTGCAGCGGCTGCCCCTTAGAATGGGGCGTCCGGCGCCGCGCCGCTACTGGGCGGGGGGCCGGATCAGGGTTGCCGGCGTGTTGGCGGCGGCGAGCTTGCCGTCCTTGATCAGGTCGGGATCGAGCGGCAGGTCACGGCGCACCGCTCCGCTGGCGCCCAGCGACGGCATGGTCACCCCATCAACCACCAGGTCGGTCCCACCCGCGTTGCCTGTGGTCATCACCAGGTTCGGCTTCGCCGGAACCTCCCAAATCTCGCCTGGATGCAGGGTCCGGTTCAACAGCACGGGGCCGGCGCGATCGCGCACCTGCACCCAGGCGTCGGCACTGGCGCGCAGCACGATGCGGGCTTGATCGGCGGTCGCCGCCATGGCCGGCGGCACGACAGCGGCCACGGCCGACGCCGCGGCAGGAGCCGGCATCTGTGCCGCCGCGGCGGAACTCGGCGACACCACCGGCACTGGCGGCGCATCCATCTCAGCCTGTTGAACGGCTTGCGCCGGCAGCGCAGCAGCTGGGGTCTTTGCGGCCAGGAACGCCGCACCGGTCACCGTTGGCGGCACTGCTTGTTGCGCCAGCGGCGCGAGCCGCGTCGGTATCTGCGTGTTGGTCTCCGCCGGCAACCGGCCCTCACCGGACAAACGGTACCAGCCAACATAGGCGCCGATGGCCAGCACGACGCCGAGCAACACGACGGCGCCGGCCGGCACGCCTCGGTCCGGCACGGGAACCGGGAATGCCAATTCGGTCTTCCGGTTCACTGCCGCCGCCTCGGCCTTGAACCGGCGGGCTATCTCGTTGGGATCGAGGCCGAGCGCTGTCGCATACGTCCGCATGAAACCCAATGCATATGCGTTGCCTGGCAGCGCGGCGAGACGGCCATCCTCAAGCGCTTCGAGATATTGCTGGCGAATCCGCAGCCCGCTTGCCATGTCGGGCAGCGACCAGCCCACCCGCTCACGCGCCATCCGCAAGTCGGCACCGGCACGCGGCGCAAGCGGCGTACTGTCCTGATCAATCGTGGAAGACATCGTGCTCCGGCTGTTTGCCAGTCTCGATCGGCTTTCCTGCAGCACGGACCCCATTCCCGCGAGCGGTTGCTTGGCAGCCCCTACAGTGACTCCAATTGACCTTCCTTGCGAGTCGTCATTTCGCCACAGGGCGAAATTAAAATCGCTGCGTCAGACCGCCAGCCCTTGTTCGCGGGCCCACACCGCAATCGGCTCGCGCAGGCTGGCAGCGCCCGACGTGGTGCTGCGGATTGCCGTCAGCACCGGTTGGAACGCGGCAAGATCAAGTTCTGCCAGCAATGCCTTTACTGGCAGGATACCAGTCGCGGACATCGACAGGGAGGTAAAACCCAATCCAACCAACGTCATTGCTTCGAGCGGCCGCGACGCGACTTCACCACAGAGTGAGACCGGCACGCCGGCGCCGCCCTTGGCCTGGCGCGCCGACGTCAGGAGTTGGTCCAGCAGATTGAGTACCGGCTGCGATACCAGGTCATACCGGCTGTAAAGCGAAGGCGCTCCACGATCGGCGGCGAACAGGAATTGCAGCAGGTCGTTCGAGCCGACGGAAATGAAATCCGCCTCGCGCAGCAAGTCGTCGAGCTGCCACATCAAAGCCGGCACTTCCAGCATCGTGCCGATCGACAAACGTCCGGGCGCGGGCCGCACGCGCCGCGCCTCAGCTAGCAACAGCGCGCGCGCGGCTCGGAACTCCGCAACTGTCGCAACCATTGGAAACATCACCGACAGGTCGCGTCCGCCGGCCGCCAGCAGCAGCGCGCGCAACTGGCGCCGCAACAGGGCGGGCCGATCGAGGCCGATGCGCAGCGAGCGCCAGCCCATTGCCGGGTTTTCCTCCTCCGGCACATCACCTGGCAGCAGTTTGTCGGCACCCAGATCGAGAGTGCGGAACACCACCGGCCGGCCGGCTGCCGCATCCAGCACGCGCGCGTAGCTGGCCGCCTGTTCCGCCACGTCGGCGATGGCGCCGCGCGCCAGCATGCCGATCTCGGTGCGATACAGGCCGATGCCTTCGGCGCCGGTGATATCGAGCTGCGCCACCTCCATCTGCAGGCCAACATTCAGCATCAGGTTGATCCGCACGCCGTCGCGCGTCGCCGCAGGTTGGTCGCGCAATGCAGCCCAGCCGGCCTGCTGCGCCGTCCTCGCCTCGAGCGCCCGGACGTAGGTGGTGCGCACCTCCATCTCGGGGCGCAGGACGAGTTGCCCCTCGTCCGCGTCGATCACCGCCTCATCGCCCGGTTCGGCGGCATTGAGCATGCCCCGTGTGCCACCCACCGACGGCAGGCCTAGCGCGCGCGCGAGAATTGCGGCGTGGCCGGCCGGGCTGGCTTCCTCCACCGCGACGCCCGCAATGCCTGCAGCGTGCCAATCCAGCAGTTCGGCCGGTCCGAGGCGCCGGGCGAGCAGGATCGCACCTGGCGGGACCGCGGGCTTCGGCGCATCGCCGTTGAGCGCGGCCAGCAGCCGGCCGGCCAGATCCTCGATGTCGGACAGCCGCTCGCGCAGATATGGGTCGGTGACACGGCGCATCCGATCGTGCAGTTCGCCAGCGACGCGCTGCACCGCCGCCTCCGCTGACAAACCGCCGCCGATGACCTCGGCGACGCGTTTCAGCCAGCCCGCATCGGCTGCGATCAGGCGATAGGCCCCAAGCACTTCGCGCGACGCTGAGCCGTCCAGCCCATCGGGTACGCCGGCGATCAGCTCATCGAGACCCTGCTGCATCCGATGGGCGGCGTCGTTCAGCCGTGTGAGTTCCGCGGCCGGATCGTCCGCCAGCAGATGCAGCGGCCGCCACCGGCGGCCATGCAATATCACCGGACCAATGGCGAGCCCGGGCACCAGGGTCGCACCTGTGAACACCCGAGGCACCGTCGCGCCGACACCCTCTTCAGCACCATCCGCGGCGCCGCTCGCCGACAGGACGTCGGCCAGCAGCATCGCGACGGTCTCGACTTCGTCGACCTCCTCGTCGGTGTAGCCGCGCGGATTGCGGTTCTGAACAGCGACGACACCCAGCGTGCGGCCGGCCCGCCGCACCGGCACCGCCAGCATCGAGGCGAACGGCTCCTCGCCGGTTTCCGGGCGGTAGGCGAAGGCCGGATGGTTCTGGGCGTCCGGCAGGTTCATCACCTGCGCGGTGGCGGCGCAGAGACCGATAATGCCCTCGCCGACACGAAGCCTGGTCTTGCCGATGGCGACCGCGTTCAGGCCATGCGTCGCCACCAGTTCGAGGATTTCACCCGGCCGTCCCGCGTAGATCGAGCAGACTTCGCTGACCAGTTCGGCGGCCACCAGATCGACGAGCTCGGGCAACGGCGCGGTACCGCGCGCCATGGCCTCGCGCAGTCTGGCCAACAGCCTGCGAGGAGATGCCATGTCCGGTCAGCCCTGCCGCCGCCCCGCCAGCGCGGCAACCGCCTGCCCGACAAGTTCCTCGATGATCGCGGCTGTGGGCTGCTCACCGGTGACCATGCCCACCGACTGCCCGGCCATCACCGAGCCATTCTCGACATCGCCGTCGATCACCGCACGGCGCAAGGCGCCAGCCCAGAAATGCTCGATCGCGAGCTGCGCCGCTTCCTTGTTGAGCTCGCCGCTTTCGAAGCGGTCGCGGGTTTCCGCCTGGAACCGCAGGAAACGTTTGACCCCTTCATTGACCAGGCCGCGTACCGGAATGACCGGGAAGCGTTCGTCCAACTGGATCGACGGCACCGCGTCGCGCGCGGCGGCCCGGATGAAGGCCCGTTTGAAGTTCGCGTGCGCGATTGATTCCGTGGCGGCTGCGAACCGGGTACCAAGTTGCGCGCCAGATGCGCCCATCTCCAGCAGTGCCAGGATCGCCTCGCCATGGCCAAGGCCGCCGCCAACGAAGACCGGCACATCGCGCACGTGCGGCAGGATCTCCTGCGCCAGCACCATCAATGACACCGGCCCGATATGACCGCCGGCCTCGGAGCCCTCGATCACCAGCGCATCGGCGCCCGAACGGATCAGCCGCTTCGCCAGCACCAATGCCGGGGTGAACGCGATCAGTTTCGCGCCGCCATCCTTCACCGCACGCACCGCGCTGCCCGGCGGGATGCCACCTGCCAGCACGATGTGGCCAACCCGCGCTTGCAGGCACACGCGGATCAGATCGTCCAGCCGCGGATGCATGGTGATCAGGTTCACGCCGAACGGCTTGTCGGTGAGTGCCTGGGTGCCGGTAATCTCGGCAGCGAGCATGTCCGGTTCCATCGAGCCGCAGGCGATCACGCCGAAGCCCCCGGCATTCGATATCGCCGATACCAGGTGACGCTCGCTGACCCAGCTCATCGCACCGCCCAGAATGGCGTAGCGGCACCCCAGGAACGCGGTGCCACGTGCCCACAGACGATCCAGCTCAGCGACTGCGGCGCTATGCGGCATCGAGGCCGTACGCGGTGTGCAGCGCGCGCACCGCAAGCTCGGTGTACTCGGCAGCGATCAGCACGCTGACCTTGATCTCGCTGGTGGAAATCACCTGGATGTTGATCGCCTTGTCGGCGAGCGCGCGGAACATCGTGTTGGCGACGCCGGCGTGACTGCGCATGCCAACGCCAACAACGCTGATCTTGGCAACGTCGGGATCGGCCAGCACGGTGGTGAAGCCGATTTGCGGTTGCGCCTGCGACAGCGTCGCCTGCACGCGCGGCAGATCGGACTTGCTGACGGTGAACGTCATGTCGGTGGTGCCTTCGGCCGAGACGTTCTGCACGATCATGTCGACGTTGACATTCTGATCGGTGAGTGCACCGAACACCGCGGCGGCAATGCCAGGGCGATCCGGCACGTGGCGCAGCGTGATCTTCGCGTCGTCGCGTGAATAGGCGATGCCGGATACATTCTGCTTTTCCACGATCTCGTCCTCGTCAACGACCAGGGTGCCTTCGGTGTCATTCGCCAGCTCGTCCTTGAAGGACGACAGAACACGCACGCGCACGCGTTCGTTCATCGCCAACTCGACGCTGCGGGTTTGCAGCACCTTGGCGCCGACCGAGGCGAGTTCCAGCATTTCCTCGTAGCTGATGCGTGCCAGCTTGCGGGCGCGCGGCACGATGCGCGGGTCGGTCGTATAGACGCCATCGACATCGGTGTAGATGTCGCAGCGCTCGGCCTTCAGTGCGGCGGCGAGGGCTACGGCCGAGGTGTCGGAGCCACCGCGGCCGAGGGTGGTGATGCGGTTGTCGGGTCCAATGCCCTGGAAGCCGGACACCACCGCGACCTGGCCCGATTGCATGCGGCGGATCAGTTCCTCGCCCTCGATGCCGGCGATGCGTGCCTTACCGTGCGCGTTGTCGGTGTGGATCGGGATCTGCCAGCCCTGCCAGGAGCGCGCTTCAACGCCGATCTCCTGCAACGCGATGGCAAGCAGGCCGGTGGTGACCTGTTCGCCGGTCGCCACCACGGTGTCGTATTCACGTGCGTCATGCAGCGGCGAGAGGCCCTGGCAATAGGCAACGAGCTGGTTGGTGACGCCGGACATGGCGGACACCACGACCGCGACCTCGTGCCCCGCCGCCACCTCACGCTTCACGCGGGTGGCGACGTTGCGGATACGGTCCAAGTCGGCGACAGAGGTGCCGCCGAACTTCATCACGATGCGTGACATCGGTGCCAGTTGTCAGTGGTCGGTTGAGGGTGGTCATACTGGCGTGGGACAACAGGGGCAACCATGCCAGGCATGACGGTTTCGCCCGACGAGGTTGCGCGGTTCGACGCCCTCGCGGCGCGCTGGTGGGACCCGGACGGGCCGATGCGGCCGCTGCACCGGATGAACCCGGCGCGCGTGGCCTGGATCGCGGAGCGCATCGGTTCGCCGCCTGCGGGAGTCATTCTCGACGTGGGCTGCGGCGCCGGCGTGGCGGCCGAGGCGCTGGCACGGCGCGGCTACAGCGTGCTCGGCATCGATGCGGCAGGCGAGGCGATCGAGGCCGCGCGTGCCCATGCTGCTGGCCAGGACCTGCCGCTATCCTATCGCGGTGGGGTGGCGGAGGACCTGCTGGGCGAAGGCCAGCGTTTCCCGGTGATCACCGCGCTCGAGGTGATTGAGCATGTGCCTGACCCCAACGCCTTCATCGGCACGCTGCGCAAGCTGCTGGCGCCGGGCGGCCGGCTGTTCCTGTCCACGCTGAACCGCACCCCGCAGTCGTTCCTCGCCGCCAAGGTCGGTGCCGAATATCTGCTGCGCTGGCTGCCGATCGGCACACACGACTGGCGCAAGTTCATCGCACCGAACGAACTGGCGGCAATGCTGCGCGAGGCCGGGTTGCGGATAACGGATGTTGCCGGTCTGGGCGTGGACTCGCTGACCGGACGGTGGCAGGTCTGCCGCAATACTTCGGTCAACTATCTGCTTGCGGCACGCGCGTAGCGGCTGGTGCCCAGGAGAAGACTCGAACTTCCACGACCTTGCGGCCACAGGTACCTGAAACCTGCGCGTCTACCAATTCCGCCACCTGGGCAGGGGCAGGGCGCGCGATGTAACCCCCGGTGATCGGCGCGTCAACGGCTGTCACGGGCTGTCAGGGCCACCGGCAACCGCCACGGCGCCAAGCGGTGTGTCCAGCACCTCGCGTATTTTCCCCGCCAGTGCCGTGAGGTTGAACGGCTTGGCAATGAAATACAGGCCCTGCTCCCGCACCTCGGTTTGCAGGGCCGCCTCACGCACATAGCCCGTGGTGAACAGCACTCTGAGTCCGGGCTGCGCCTTACGGGCTGCCTCCGCCAATGCGCTGCCATTGACGCCGCCGGGCAGACCGACATCGGTGAACAGCAGATCGATGCCGCCGCGATCGACAATGAGCCGCACGCCGTCCATGGCATCACCAGCTTCCAGCACCAGATAGCCGATTTCGCGCAATGCCTCGACCGAGGAGCGGCGCACATCCTCGTCGTCCTCGACGACAAGGATGGTTTCCTTGCCTGGCTGCGCGGGCGTTCGCATCGTCGCCGGCTTCGGCGCTTCCACCGGTGGCAGGAAACGCGGCAGGTAGGCCTTTATCGTGGTGCCCTGTCCCGGCTGGCTTTGGATTGCCACATGGCCGCCCGACTGTTTGACGAAGCCGTACACCATCGACAGGCCAAGCCCGGTTCCCTGGCCGAGTGGCTTGGTGGTGAAGAACGGCTCGAACGCGCGTTCGATGACATCCGGCGACATGCCGGTGCCGGTATCGCTGACCGAGAGCATGACATACTCGCCGGGCGTGACCTCGGCGTGTGCCGCCGCATAGCTCTCATCCAAATGCGCGTTCGCCGTCTCGATGATGAGCTTGCCGCCATGCGGCATGGCATCGCGCGCGTTCACCGCAAGGTTGAGCAGCACGTTCTCAAGCTGGTTGGCATCGACCCGCGTTTGCCATAGCCCGGACGCCAGCACCGTTTCGACGACGACATCCTCGCCCAGGGTACGACGCAGCAAGTCGGACATGCCGGACACCAGCCGGCCAGCATCGAGTGCCTCGGGCTCCAGCGGCTGCTGGCGGGAAAATGCCAGCAGACGGTGCGTCAGCGTCGCGGCCCGCTGCACGCCCGCCATCGCTGCTGTCGTAAGCCGCGTGAGCGACTCGCTGCCCTGCGGGAGCCGATGCTGCAACAACTCGATGTTGCTGCTGATCACCGTCAGATGGTTGTTGAAGTCGTGTGCGATGCCGCCGGTCAGGCGGCCGACCGCCTCCATCTTCTGCGCCTGGCGCAGCGCCTCTTCGGCGACCTCGCGGCGACGCACCTCGTCCTGCAGCCGCGCGAACACCTCGTGCTGCTGGCGCCACCGCCGGACCACCAGCAGACTCAGCAACAGCAGGCACAGCGTGGCGGGAACGCCGAACACCATATGCGTCCCGACCGTGGCGAGCCATTCGCGCACCACGGATCCCCAGCGCCGGCCGATCGCCACGATCACCGGATAATCGGCGAGCCTGCGATAGGCGATCAGCCGTTCGACGCCGTCCAGCGATGACTGGCCCTGCACTGTATCGCCGTCCGGATTACGGGCGAACGCGGTGACCAGCATGTTGTCGCGGCCGGCAATCTGGCTGGATTGCGCCGGGCCGGGATAGCCCGCGAGCAGCGTACCGTCGCCGCGCAGCAAGGCGGCGTTGTAGTCGACGTCGCCGCTGAACAGCGCGCGGTCGAAGTTGTAGAAGTACAACGGCGACACGCCGATCAGCACGGCGCCGGCAAAATGCTGCGGATCGCCGCGCCGGACGGCAACGGTGAACAGATCCTCGTGGGTCATGCGGCCGAACACGATGCCGCCGATGAAGAACGGCACCGCACTGTCACGCAGTGAGACGAAATAGTCCCGGTCGGCAAAGTTGACGCTCGTATCAATGGGGAAACGCGAACTGGCGACCAGCGGGCGTCCATCCGCACTGGTCACCACGATCGCGGTGACCTGGGCATAGCCCGTGATCATGCCCGCCAGGCGATTGTGGAATTCGCTTTCGCGCGCTGCGATGGCGTCATCGGTCAATCCGGCCAGCAGGTCGTTCACCCGTGCGCCGAGGATGGCGTGTGTGTCCAATACGCGGGTTGCATCGTCGGCCGCGACTGCAAGCGCGCTGCCGAGCTCGGCATCGGCATTCGCGACCACGCCCCGCCAGGCAACCCAGCCGCCGCCGATCAACACCAGTAGCGGCACCACGATGGACGCGATGATCATGCCGCGCAGCGCCCAAGGCACACCAGTCCGGCTGCTGGCCTCACTCATTATCGGTGTCGTCCCCCGGCACTCGCATCAGTGCTGAGTGTTGTCATAGTCCGCTGACTGCCGCCAGATGTGCCGCAGCCGACTGTCACGTCAACGTGAGACCACATCGATGCAAAGACCATCTCGTCCGATCCTGGTGATCGGCAGCTTGAACATGGACCTTGTGGTACGCTGCGAGGCATTGCCACGCGTTGGGCAGACGGTATTCGGGCGTGATTTCTTTACCGCGGCTGGCGGCAAGGGGGCCAACCAGGCGGTTGCGGCGGCACGGCTCGGCGCTCGCGTGGCCATGGCGGGCTGCGTCGGGGGCGACCAGTTCGGACGCGATCTGCTAGCCGGGCTGACTGCGGCAAGGGTCGCAACAGATGCGGTGCAATCTGCCGATCGTCCGACGGGCACCGCTCTGATCACCGTGGATGCCGCCGGCGCGAATACCATCGTGGTGGTTTCGGGCGCCAATTCAAACTGTGACGCGACTCTGGTCGATCGTGCATTGGCGGCAGCCGATGCACCGGGGATTCTGCTGTTGCAGCACGAAATTCCTGCCGAAACCAACGCGCATGCGATCCGCGCCGCGCATGCGGCGGGTTGGTCAGTGATCGTGAACCCTGCCCCGGCGCGGACCATCGCTGCCGAATTGCTGCCGCTGATTGACATCATCGCGCCGAATGAAACCGAGGCAGCCATGCTCACCGGGAGTGCCGACCCGATGACCGCCGCCAATGACCTGGTCCGTCAGGGCGCACGTGCGGCATTGATCACACTCGGACGCGAGGGCGTGCTGTATCGTGACGGCCAACAAACCGTGCGTTGCGCGGCAGTGAGTGTTGAGGCGGTGGACACCACCGCGGCGGGCGACGCTTACATCGGTGCTCTCGCTGCTGCGCTGGCCGGGCAGCGGCCGCTGACGGATTGCCTGGGTTATGCGTCCGCGGCGGCGGCGCTGGCCGTGACACGCCTCGGCGCGCAGCCATCGCTCGGCACGCGAGAGGAGGTCGCCAGCTTCATGGAGCGACACGGTGAGCCCGTGGCCGCAGTCGCGTCTTAGAGTTTATCCCCCGACCTTATGCACGACTGGCGGTTGCGCCAGCAAATAGGCAGCGATTGCTCGCATGTCGCCGGCGGTGAGGAAACGCAGTCCGTCCTGCACGGCTTCGTGCATCGCGCCCTTCACGCTGCTCTGTTCCGGTGTCTGGCCGGTCTTCAGCAGCGCGACGATATCGTCGGCATCCCACTCACCAATGCCGGTTGCCGCATCCGGGGTGAGGTTCGGCACCTTCTGTCCATCGGGCCCATCCGGATTGCCGGACAGTGCGAGGCTGGGACGCGTCGCGCCGAACATATTGCGTGGTGTGTGGCATTCGCCGCAGTGGGCCAGCGCTGTGACCAGATAGGCACCGCGGTTGTAGTTGGCATCGTGTGCGGGATCGGGACGGAACGGCCCCTCGCGGAAGAACAGCGTCTTCCAGCCAAGCTGCAGAAACCGCCAGGAAAATGGAAACGCCACGTCATGGGGCCGGTTCCCCTGTCGCACGGCCGGCAGCGAGAACAGATACGCCTTGATCGCCAGCGCATCCGCATCGGTGATGTTGGTGAAACTTGGATACGGAAAGACGGGAAAGTAGTTGGCTCCATCAGGCCGCACACCGTCGTGCAGTGCGTGCAGGAACTGCGCGTCGGTCCAACGGCCGATACCCGTGTCTGTATCGGCGGTGATATTCGGGCTGTAGAACGTGCCGAACGGTGTGGCCAATGCGCGGCCACCGGCGAATGGCGTTCCACCCGGGATGGTGTGGCACGACACGCAGCCAGCCGCGTGCGCCAGATAGGCACCGCGTTCCGCTTCGGTTTGCACGGGAGTTTGTGCGGCGGTATGGCCGTGGCAGAACAGCCAGATCAGCAGCGACGCCAGCGCGCGGCGGACCATTATTCCTCCTTGCGGAATTCGCTGTGGCAGGCGTCGCAGGTCTTGCTCATCGTGTTATAGGCGGCCGCGATGCGCGCACGATCGCCGCTTTTCACCTCGGCGACGAATGCCGGCATCGCTGCCTGCACGGCACCGGCAAGCTGCGTCACCTTGTCCGGCGCGGTCAGAATCGCCGGCTTCATGTTGCTGTCCGGCACATCCGAACCGGGCGGAAACAGCGTGCCAATCGTCGGCGCGAGACGCGCAATGGTCTCGGCGGCTGTGACGGTATCCGGGCTAAATTCGCTGCGTCCCTTCGCCACGCGGCCGACCGAAAGGTAGAGCGCTCGGCCCATCTGCTTCATCGTGTCGCGGCGCAGCTCGAACGCAGCCGTGCCGTCCGCGGCAACTGCGGCGGATGCCAGCGCGACCAGTCCCATTGCCAAGCCGAAATGCGATGCGCGCACGATTTGCTCCTGCCATACGGCGGAGAAAACCGTGTTGCGGCGCGTTTTATTCCCCCGGCTTGCCCGGACGCGCCTGACGCGCTGTCATTGAACAGACATCAAGGGGACACAGCATGGCGCCGCGCGTTGATCCAGTTACGTCCGATCCTGAACTTCCTCGGCGCACTGGCGTCGTCATCGTCGGCGGCGGCATCATCGGCGTGAGCACGGCGTTCTTCCTGGCGCGCAAGGGCATCCCGGTGGTGGTTTGCGAGAAGGGTCACGTTGCCGGCGAGCAGTCGAGCCGCAACTGGGGCTGGTGCCGCAAGATGGGACGCGATCCGCTGGAAATCCCGCTGGCGATCGAGGCGCTGCGACTGTGGGACGACATGAACTCGCTGACCGAGGCCGAAACCGGCTATCGCAAGTGCGGCATCATGTATCTGAGCAAGACGCCGGAAGAGATGGCGCATCACGAAGCGTGGCTCGACGCGGCACGGCCGTATCAAGTGGACAGCCGCGTGCTGTCGCGCGATGAAGCTGCGCAGGTGCTGCCAGGTCTCACCGGCGATTTTCATGGCGCGCTGCACACACCAAGTGACGGACGCGGCGAACCGCAGATGGCGGCACCCGCAATCGCCGAAGCGGCGCGGCGGCACGGTGCGAGCATCATTCAGCAATGCGCGGTGCGCGGCATCGATGTGCAAGGCGGGCGCGTTGTCGGCGTGGTGACCGAGAAGGGACGCATCGCGTGCGACAGCGTCGTGCTCGCCGGTGGCGTCTGGTCGCGGCTGTTCGCCAGCAACCACGATGTGCGGCTGCCGCAGCTCAAGATGCTGTCGTCGGTGATGCGCACCGAGAAGTTGGATGCCGGATTAGAGGCATCGGCCAGCGGTGCCGGCTTCGGCTATCGCAAGCGGCTCGACGGCGGCTACAACGTCGGCGCGTGGAACGGCAACATCTACGACATCGTGCCGGACTCGCTGCGCTTCTTCTCGGACTTTTTGCCGGGACTGCGCATGCAGTGGAAACGCATCAGGCTGCGCGTCGGCAGCAAGTTCATCGAGGAATGGCAGGTGCCGCGGCACTGGTCGATGGATACGCGCACGCCGTTCGAGCAAGTGCGCACGCTGGATCCAGCACCGGTGCAGGCGATCCTGGATGAAGGACGCAAGAACATCATCGCGACCTTTCCGCAGTTCCGCGACATGAAGGTGGCGGAGAGTTGGGGCGGCATCATCGACGTGACGCCGGATGCGATCCCGGTGATCTCCGGCGTCGATGCGATCCCTGGCTTCTTCATCGCAACCGGCTTCAGCGGACATGGCTTCGGCATCGGGCCCGGGGCGGGACGGTTGATGGCTGAACTGGTGGCGGGTGATCCGCCGGTGGTCGATCCGACGCCTTTCCGCTATAGCCGGTTCACCGACGGTACCAAGTTGCGGCCTTCGCCATTGACGTAGGCGCCCAAGGGAGGAAACGACATGGTCGATCTGGTGGTGCGCGGCGATGCCGTGGTCACGCCGCAAGGTGTTGGCGCCTACGACATCGCCATTGCCGGCGAGCGTATCGTCGCCGTGGCTGCGGCCGGCAGCCTGCCAATCCCAGGCGGCGCGAGGCTGATCGATGCCAGTGGCAAAATCGTCATGCCAGGCGGCATCGATCCCCACGTGCATTGCAAATGGCATCTGCCAAACCCCGACGGCTCGGCCGGACTGACCGATCCGCCGGATGTGGTCGGGCGCGCCGCGGTGCATGGCGGCACCACCACGATGATCGACTTCACCCGCGCGAGCCAGGGCGCCAACGTGCGCGACGCGATCGAAAAGCGCGAGGCCGACTGGAAGGGCCACTGCGCCTGCGACTACGCGCAGCACATCATGGTGGAGGGCGCGCTCCCGCTGGACCTGCCGGAACAACTGGCAGAGGCGATTCAGTCGGGCTTCCCCACGGTGAAGATCTTCACCACCGACATCACCCCGTCGCGCAAGGGGCGCATGGTCGATTTCGGTGACATCTGGGAAGTGTTCCAGGTGCTGAAGGCAAACGGCGGGCTCGGGGTGATCCACTCTGAGGACAACGACATCGTGATGCACATGTACGGCAAACTGATCCGCGAAGGCCGCACCGGCTTCACCAACATGGCGGAAGTGCACAACACACTGTCCGAGGATATCTCGTTCCGCCGGGTGATCCGGCTCGCCGAGAAGGTCGGTGCGACGCTTTACATGATGCACACCTCGGCGGCGAGCGGCGTCTCGGCAATCCGCGAGGCACGGGCGCGGGGTGTGCCGATCTACGGCGAGTCACTACATCAGTATATGCTCTACACCAGCGAGGACTATAAGCGGACGAACGGGCAGATCTATCACACCTATCCGTCGTTGAAGTCGGCCGAGGATCAGGCGGCGCTGTGGTCCGGCACGTTGGACGGCAGCATCAACTGCGTCGCCACCGACGAGATCTGCTGCACGCTGGCGAAGAAACTGCAAGGCGTCCGCATCGACGACACCACCGGCGGCAATGCTGGCGTCGAGCCTCGCGTTGCGCTGATGTACACCGAGATGGTCGGCAAGCGCGGCTATTCGCTGAGCCGCTACGTGGACCTGGTATCCACCAATGCGGCGAAGATCATGGGCTTGTATCCGCGCAAGGGTGCCCTGGCGGCGGGATCGGATGCCGATATCTGCGTGCTCGATCCGGCGGACAAGCGGGTGATCCGTGCCATCGACCTGCACGAGGCGGACTACACGCCGTGGGAAGGCCGCAAGATGGAGGCGTGGCCGTGCCTTACCGTGCTGCGCGGCAAGGTGGTGGTGGAAAACGGCACGTGGAAGGGCGCATTGAGCGACGGCAAGTGGCAGCACCGCAAGGTGGCTGCGGAGCTGCTGGCTGCGCCGCTGCTTTAGGTTACAGCGTGGCTGGATCGGTCCTTCACCAGATCGCCGATACGATCAAGCTGGATGTCGCCGTGCGGATATTTGGCGAGGATCTCCGGATCGGTCGCGTAGTGGCCCTGGCGCGGGAATATGGTGACCAGGCGTTCGCCCCAGATCTTCTTCATGGTGTCGAGTATGCGCAGCTTGTCGTCGATCATGACGTAGCGCTTGGCGGGATAAAACCGCTCGACGTCGTCCAGTTCCTCTTCCTTGTGCACGTAGATCAGCACGTGCCCGTCGAAGGCCTGCCACAGGCCTGAGCGTTGCACCTTGCGTGGCTGGAACACTGCATCCCCGTCCGACAGGATGACCACGGGCGCAGCCTGTTGCATGTGCTTCACCGCATCCAACGCGCCGGAGTACAGCCGATCTGAGAAGGGGTAATCGACCAGCCAGTTGGAAATGCGCAGCAGACGCGGATCGTGCAGGTCTTCCAGCCGATAGCGCTCGAGCGCGCCGAGGTAGTCGGCGTAGCCCAGCTCGCTGCGTAGGTTCTCGAAGATCTCCCAGTAGCGGTTCCGCACCGTTGTGCCGTGCTCGATGCCGATATGAGAGTCGAGATCGGCTTGCACCCGATCGTTGTTGAGCAGCGTGTTATCGACGTCGAACAGGAACACTATGTCGTGCATCATGGCTTGTCTCCGGTGGCGTTGGCGACGCGACGCAGCAAGTCGGCCACCGTGTCGGCGACCAAGCACTGTACCGGCACCACGACGGGGTGTTCGTCCGGACCGGGTTCCTCCAACGTGTCGAGCTGGCTGCGCAGCAGGCTTGGCGGCATATATTGATGCGCGCGCTCGGCGATCCGATCGGCAATCAGCTTTTCGTCGCCCTTTAGGTATACCAGCACGACATCTCTGCGATCACCGACGGTGATCTTGCGATAGGCACGCTTCAGATCAGAGCACGTGATGATGCCGGGCTCGCCGGCGGCAAGGCGGTCGTCAATCCAGCGCGCAATGGACTGCAGCCACGGCAAGCGGTCCTGATCATTCAGCGGATGGCCGGCGCGCATCTTCTCGACGTTGGCCGGTGGGTGCAAATCATCGCCGTCGACGTACGGCCAGCCCAGGACCTTCTGCAGTTCCACAGCAATCGTCGTCTTGCCGCTACCGGACACGCCCATCAGCAGCAGCACCATCGGACGCAGGGACTCAGTTGTCATGGACGCCTCACACGCCAGCCTGGCCACACTCGCAAATTCGGCCGCATATTGGCAAATCGGCTAAAGACACGGCTTGCATCGGGATCGATTGGAGACGGGAAGTGCTATGCATCTGCTGATACTGGGCGGCAGCCAGTTCCTTGGGCGCGCGATTGCCGCGTATGCCTGCGCTTCCGGCCATGACGTGACTTGCGCAGCACGGGGTCTTGCCGGGCCGATCGCACCGGGCGCCTGCTTCGTGCATGTCGACCGCGATGCAGCGGATGGTCTTGCGCCGCTGATGCGCCAGGAGTTCGACGCCGTCGTGGACGTATCCCGCCATCCGGGACAGGTGCGCCGCGCGGTTGCCGCACTCAGGCGGCAGGTTGGGCATTGGAGCTTCATCTCGACAGTCAGCGTGTATGCGGACAACCACACGCCCGGTCAGCGCGCCGACACCGCTCCATTGAAGGCACCCACCGCAGCAGAGATCGAATACAGCAGTGACGAAACCTATGGTGCTGCCAAGGCCGCGTGCGAGGAGGCCGTGGGTGAGAGCGCCTTCATTTGCCGGCCCGGTCTTATTGTCGGACCCGAGGACCCGACGGGCCGGTTCACTTATTGGCCCGCACGGATTGCCCGTGGAGGCGAAGTGCTCGCGCCCGGAACGCCCGAGGATACGGTTCAGTTCATCGATGTGCGCGACCTGGCCGAATGGATCGTGCATGCGGCGCAGATCCGCCTGAATGGTATCTACGACGCGATTGGGCCGACCCGCACCCGCGGTGAGCTGTTGGCGGAGTCCGCCGCAGCACTCGACCAGTCCTGCACGTTCACCTGGGTCGATCGTGCATTCCTCGAAGAGCACGGCGTCAAACACTGGTCGGGCCCGCGGTCGCTCCCGCTGTGGCTGCCCCTGCCCGAGTTCGCCGGCTTCGCAACGCGCGACACGACACCCGCACGCAACGCAGGTCTCAACGTGCGCCCGCTGTCACAGACCGTGCGCGACACAGTCGGCTGGTTACACGCGGTCAATGGTCCAGTCGGGGGTCTGACCATCGACGAAGAAAGCGAGCTGCTGAACGCGTGGCATGCGCGTATGGACTAATGCCGCACGGGCGCTGACCGGCTGGAGGCCGCGGGTTCTCCTAACGGCCATCGCTTGGTAATGGCGGCGACGTAGCGGACCACCAAATTTGCTGCGGTGCCGGCATCGAACACTTCCAACCGGACCGGACGCCAGCCAAACTCAATTCTCGGCACATCGGCGTGTTGCGAGGACGCCGCTGCATGGTGCAGCCATGCTTCAATCATGCCGTCGTGCGTCAACTCGACCAGCAAAGCCTCGCCAACTGTCGCGCCGTCGACCTGCAATTCGTATGCGATCGGATTGCAGGTCGATCCACCGACATAATGCGGGCCGGTATACTGGCCCGATATCTCGCAAAATTCACAATGCTCCTGCCGGTTGCCGAGATGCCGGTTGGCTCGCTCGACCGCCTGCTCGATGAGCGGACGCAAGACGGTATGGAATCGCAGCTGCTCAGCCGCGGCCTTCGCGTGAGCGGTATCGACTGCCTGCCGTGCGTCGGCCTGTTCGGCCTCGTGCTGCAGACGGCGCTGCCGGCGCGTCTCGAGCGTTCTGTCGAGCAGATTTTCTAGCGACCGTGACATTTCACTGTCTCCCTTTCGGGTCGGCCGGGACACTCGCCATGATTGAGAGGGGGTACGCTCAGTGTCGACGGCACCAGTTAACCTGCACCCGGCGTGTTAACCTCTCATTGATCTATATCAACAGGTCAGCATTCCTTCATTGGATCACAGAGAAGACGCTCTAGCGCGGCTCGACCGGCATCCTGGCAATCGACAACCACGCGATCGGCACGCCGGCCTTATCCGCTGCCTGATCGGCAGGCAACGACGCATCCCAATCCATCGCGACGAAACGGCGCGCGGTGACCGAGGCGGCCGCGTCCGAAATCAGCCAGAGCAGCGGCGGCACCATGATTTCAGGCTGCAGCATGCGCGCGCGGTCGCCCGCTTCGTCGCCGACGATGGCGGTGTTGGTCACGCCGCCAGGTACCAGCACGTTGGATGTGACGCCGGTGCCCTGCAGATCGGCGGCCAGCACCGCCATCGCCGCTTCCGCCGCGGCCTTGCTCGCGCCGTATAGCAGGTAGCCTTCGCGCACCATCGTGCCGAGGCTGGTGGTGACGGTGATGACCCTGCCCTTTCCGGCCCGCAGCATGTGCGGGATGACGGTGCGGGCCATCATGATCGGGGCGGTGGCGTTCACCGCAAGAAAGCGCTGCCACTGTTCCGGCGTGGTCTCCCAGAAACGCAGCGGGTTGCGCCGCTGATCCGCCTTGATCGAGGCCTGGCCAATACCGGCGTTGTTCACCAGCACGTCGATCCTGCCGAAACGGCTGAGCACGGTGGACACAACGAAATCAAATGAGTCGGGGCGGGCCAGATCCGCGGGGATGGTCTGCATCGTGCCGGCCTTGTCTTGCACGGTGGCGGCGAGTGCCGCGAGGCTGGTTTCATTGCGATCCACCGCGGCAACATCGACACCGGCCCCCAGCAGGCCAAGCGTCATCGCGCGCCCAATGCCACTCGCCGCACCGGTCACGATCGCGATCTGCTTGTCGTTCGCCATGGCACTATCCTCCCGCTGTTGGGAAGGAACTGTCGCGCGGGGTCAGCCGCTGCGCAACGCCAGCCGCGGCATCAGGCGGCCGTCGATTGCGGCCAGGCCAACACCGATGAGTGCCATGCCACCAAGCGCCTGCGGGGTGATGGCTTCGTGCAGCAGCAAAGTCCCCAGCAACAGCGACGTTATCGGTAGCAGGAATGTCACCAATAGCAGGTTGGTGGCACCGGCAAGCGCGAGCAGGCGGAAATACACCGGATAGGCGGCAGCCGTGCACAGCACCGCAGTGACGATCAACGACAACCACGCAGACACTGGGGGGGAGGGCAACAGCCATGGGCGATCGACGATCAGCACGAACGGCAGCATGAGCACAGAGGCAGCGGTGAGTTGTCCAGTGGCTGCGGTCAGCGCTGAGAGACCGCCGAAGCGCCTGCCGTACACACCGGCGAACGCATAAGAGAGCGATGCGAGCAGGCATGCCACCTCGGCCAGCATGTTCGCGCCAAAGCCGCCCGGCGGTAGGTCGGGTTCGACCATGACGATCACGCCCGTGAAACCAGCGCCGATGCCAAAGACACGCGACGGCGTCAGCTTCTCCTCGTTGGTCAGTGCATGCGCAACCAATACGCTGAACAGCGGCGTGGTGGCATTCAGAATGGCGGCGATGCCACTGGCGATCCTGGTCTCGCCATAGGCTATCAGCGCAAAGGGAATTGCGTTGTTGAGCGCCGCCATGGTGGCGAACCGGCGCCAGGCCGCGCGGGACAGCGGCAGCACTTCGCCGCGCAGCGCCAACACGAGGGTCAGCACAACGGCAGCAATGGCGACGCGGCCGAATACAACGGTGAATGGCGGCAGGTACGCGACGAGCACTTTCCAGAAGAAGAAGGTGGCGCCCCACAGCACCGACAGCAGGACCAGCAGCGCCCAGGCCACTCCCGTCATAGCAGGTGACGACGTTGCCATTGACATGCGCTCCTGATCGGTGAGCCAGGCATGAACCATGTATCAGACACGACCCGCCATCCGGCGATTGCCGCAACTCTATGTGCAGCACACGCGCAATTGCTGGCGCGCGCCAGAACGGTCGCCGAAGAATTGTGGTTCAGGTGCCGCCGCGTCGATCTAACCACGAGGCGGTGCAACAGCCAGCCGGACAAGGGACAACGATGGCCAGCAAAACGATGAACGATCTACTGATCACCATGATGCAGGATATCTATTATGCCGAACGCCAGATCCTGAAGGCGCTGCCGAAGCTGGCGAAAGCTGCCAGCAACAAGCAACTCAAAGAAGCGCTGATGCACCATCGGGAAGAAACCCAAGGCCAGGTCGAGCGGCTGCAGAAAGCGTTCGAGGCCTTGGGCAAGCGCGCGCGCGGGCAGACCTGCGAGGCGATCAACGGCCTGATCGAAGAAGGCGATGAAGTGGTCGAGGAGTTCGAACAGGGTACTGTGCGGGATGCGGGCATCGTGGCCTGCGCGCAGGCGGTCGAGCACTACGAGATGGCCCGCTACGGCACAATCGTCGCATGGGCGAAATCCACCGGGCACGACGATGTGGTGCGGCTGATGCAGGAGACGCTTGAAGAGGAAAAGAAAGCGGACAGCCTGCTGACGCAGATGGCGGATCGCAGCATCATCCCCGAGGCAGTAAAGCAAGCCGCTTAAGGCTCGCAGCTACGCCCGCTTGCGAGCGGCACGACGTTTTAGTGCCGCTTTCTTGCGGGCGGGCGCTGCCTTACGCCGCTTCGGAGTCTCGGTGGTCTTGGACTTGCCGCCTAGGCTGCGCTTCAAGGCAGCCATCAGATCGATGACGTTGTCACCGCCGGGGCGTTCGGCTGCCTCTGGCTCGAGGTGCTCGCCCTTGAGTTTGGCGGCGATCACGTCGCGCAGGCGTGCCTCGTAGCGATCCTCGAAGTCGGCGGGCTCGAATTTGGCAGCCTGACGGCTGACCAGTTGGCCGGCGAGTTTCACCATCTCGGGATCCGGTTTGTCTTTCGAAACGTCCTTGAACAGCGGCTTGTAGTCGTAGAGATCGCGCGGCTCGTGCAGGGTGTACAGCACGAGGCCTTTGTCCAACGGCAATATCGCCACCGCGCGCTCGCGACGGGAAATCACCACGCGGGACAGCGCCACCTTGTTCGACCTGCCGATCGCTTCGCGCAGCACGACGTAGACGTCCTCACCGGCGTCGCCGTCCGGCACGACATAGTAGCTGGTGTCGAAGTAGATCGGATCGAGCGACTCGCGATCAATGAACTTGTCTATCGCCATGGTGGATGAACTTTCGATGCGCGCGCTTTCGAAGTCCTCATCCTCCAGCAGGACGTAGCGGTCCTTCTCGAACTCGTAGCCTCGCACCAGATCGGCGCGCGCCACTTCCTTATCGCTTTCGGCATCGAGTGTGACACTGCGTACGCGATTGCCGGTCTTCGGATTGATGAGGTGGAAGTGCAGATCGCCGGCCGGGCGATGCACGCTGTGCAGCGCCACGGGGCAGGTCACCAGGGCAAGACGCAAATGTCCGCGCCATATCGGCCGTGCGGCCATCGGAACCTCCTGCGAGAAAAGAGCAGATCACATCAGACTAAGTTTGCAGCTTCAGCTTCGGCAGCACCTGGCGGCCATAGAACTCGATCACCCGGCGCTGATCCTGCTGGCCGGCGTGGACGTTCACAATGGTCGCGCCGCTGTCGAACAGCTCCTGCAGCTTCGCGACATGCACGCGCGGGTCGATGCCGACGGGCCATTCCTGTAGAATCTGGTCGAGCGGAATTTCCGTCTCGGCACGCTGCTGAATCCGCACGGGATCGGCGATGTTGTAATAGCTCTTGAACGCCTTTGGGCCGAAGCGCCACTTCCCGGCCGCCTGCCTCGCATCATCGTCGCCACCGACGACAACGTACTGCTCGACCAGCACCGGCATGTTCGCCGGGTCCTTGCCGGCATCGCGCGCGCCGGTTTCCCATTCCGACTTATGCTGTTTCCAGGTGAGCGGGTCGGTGACCAGGCCGTCGCCATGCTGCCCAGCTAGCCGCATCGACTTCTTGCCGTTGGCAGCGGTCAGCAACGGGATCGGCTGGGCAGGCGGATCGTACAGCCTGGCCTCGACTGAATAGAACGTGCCCTTGTGCGACACGTGTTCGCCGGACCAAAGCGCGCGGATGATGGTCATCGCCTCGATCAGGCGGTCCCAGCGCTCCTGCCATTTCGGCCAGCTGCCGGTGGCGGCCTGTTCATTCAGTGCTTCACCGGAGCCGACGCCAAGAAAGACCCGCCCGGGATAGAGCAGGCTGAGCGAGGCGAAGGTTTCGGCGACCACGGCCGGGTGATAGCGCAGGATGGGGCAGGTGACCGTTGTACCGATCCAGCCACGTGTTGCCCTCGCACCGAGCGCACCCAGCGTCACCCACGCGGCACCCGAGTGCCCTTCGTTCGCCTGCCAGGGCTGCAGATGATCGCTGGTGGCGAGCAGATGAAATCCCGCCTGCGATGCCGCAGTTCCTGCACGGAGGAGTTCAGGCACCGGGAACTGCTCATGCGCCAACATATAGCCGACCATTCGCTTGCTGATGTCAGCACGCTGCGGCTGAACCCCCGCGTCGGGCGCCGGCACGGCGTCTGCTTGTGCATAGGCGGTGCCGAGACCTGCGCCCGACGCACCGGCAAGCATCGACGACCAGCGCAGGAAATCACGCCGTTCGACGGGAAAGGTGAATCCGGTGTTGGAGAACAAGGCGCGCGACATGGCTCCGGCTCCGACGTTTGCCATGAGTAGCAACGGAGCAAGCGGCACTGCGTTCAAGGCGCGACATCACTTCGAGGAGTTAACCGATGGAACGCGTCATGCAGCCTCTGCCGCCCCCGGAGCCACCCCAGCCGGCGCCCGGTCCGGAACGTCCGGCGCCGCCGGGTCCCGATATCATTCCGCCAACTCCAGAGACGCCGATACCAATAGGTCCCGACATTCCTCCGATCTCTCCGCCGGGCCCGCCTGGCATGCCACCGCCGATTGCCCAACCCGCGCACTGAATTTGCAACTGTAGGAACGCAGACGACAAGGAGACAGGAGTGCCTGACAATCCGCTGGAATTGACGCCGGAGCGCGACGCACGCATTCGCGAGCGCGCCTATCATTTGTGGGAAGCCGACGGACGGCCACACGGGCGCGAGGATGAATTCTGGGAACGTGCCGAAGAACTCATCGGCATGGAGGACAATGCAACGTCAGGGCAGCAACCGGTGAAGGCTCCAGCCGTCGAGGAAGCTGAAATACAAGAGAACTACGGCGAGATTCCCGGCCGCCTGACCGACCAGGGCGACCGGCCGCAAACCCCTGTGGCGCGCACCCGGTCACGCCGCGCCAACAAGCCGGCTGGTCGATCATAGCGGCGCACTGCGCGGGGGTGGCAGGTCTGTGCTGACCCGCGCAGAATGCTGTGAGCCGGGAGAATGCCGATGAAGATCACCGCTGTCGAAACCTATTGGACGCGTGTTCCATTCGACATGGGCGGCAAGCCGGCACAAACCGGTGGCATCGGCTGGCAATCGATGAACACGGTTTGGCTGCGTATCGTCACCGACCAGGGCCTGGTGGGTTGGGGTGAAGGCTTCGGCCATGCCTCGGCGGCGACCACGAAGACCACGATGGACACACAACTCGCGCCGGCGCTGCTCGGCCAGGATGCGCGGGACATCGCCGGCCTTCGGCAGCGCCTGTCGAAAACGTTCCACGGCTTCGGCCGCAATGGCGCGCATGTCTTTGCCCTGTCGGCGTTGGACATCGCGCTGTGGGACATCGCCGGGAAGGCTGCGGGTTTGCCGCTGTGGCGGCTACTCGGCGCTACGCCGGTCAAACAACTGCGGTCGTACGCGAGTCTGCTGCGCTACGGCGAAGCGTCGATGGTTGCGGCCGCCTGCGAACGGGCCATCGCGCGCGGTTATCGAGACATCAAGCTGCACGAAATCACAGTACCAGAGGTGCGGGCAGCGCGTCAGGCAATGGGACCGCAAGCACGGCTGATGGTCGATACCAATTGCCCCTGGACGGTCTGGCAGGCAATCGAGATGGCGCACCGCATGCGCGATTGCGACCTGACCTGGCTGGAGGAGCCGGTGTTCCCGCCCGGGGACCACGCCGGACTGGCGCGGGTTCGGCGCGAAGGCGGCATTCCGATCGCCGCCGGCGAAAATGCCGCGGGCCTGCATGACTTCCACGCACAGTTCGACGCCGGCGCGATCGACGTCGCGCAGCCGAGTGTGATCAAGATCGGTGGACCATCCGCCATGCTGGAGATCGCCGCGCTGGCGAAGGCGCATGGCGTGCGGGTGGTGCCGCACAACGCGTATTTCGGACCGGGTTTCCTGGCGTCGCTTCACGTCAATGCGACGATAGCGCCCGACGCGCCATTCGAGCGGCTGTTCATCGATCTGGAAGCCAGTCCTTACGGCGAACTGGTCAATGCAAAGGACGGCATGGTGACGGTTCCCGACGGTCCGGGGCTGGGGCGCGATCCCGATCTGGAAGTGCTGCACCGCTACATGATCGCCGGCCCGACTTCGCACGCGGCGTGATCACGGTCGCTCGGCGTGGGTCGCTGATGCCACTTCGCCCGCTGCTTGCTGGCTTCCTCGCCATTCCATTCGTTGCCAATGCATCTGCCGCGCCGCCGGCACGCGGTTCGCTGATCGCGCCGGTGATCTCGGCCTGCGTCTCCTCGCCGTTCGGACCCCGGGTGCTGTCGAACCGCCCACTGGCTGGCAGCTACCATAACGGCATCGACATGCCGGCGCCGGCCGGGGCCGATGTGCGCGCCGCCGCGCCCGGAACGGTGATGCGGATTCAGCGCAAAGGTCCCGGCGGCCTTGAAGTGCTGGTGCAGCACGATGGCTTCGTCGGTATATACAGCCATCTTGGCATGGTCACGCCGGCGCTCGCCCAAGGACAGCGTTCGCTTGCGGCCGGCGAGAAAATCGGCGTGGTGGGACATTCCGGCCTGACCTACGGGATGCACCTGTATTTCGAGATGCTCCAGGACGGCCACCCGGTCGATCCTGCACCGTATCTTGGCGTTTCGCTGTGTAATGGCGGTGCGATCAGGCGTCCCACCGACATGCTGGGATCGGACGGCAAGATCCCGCCGACACGGCGTTATACACGGCAGGGTTGAGGCCGACTCAACTCTTTGCTCGCTTACCTGTTTGCTGCCCGGGATGCGTGCGGCAGCCCTGCTTGTTGGACTGTGCCTCGCCCTCCCCGCGCACGGCGCGCCAAGGGGGAATTCTGCGTGCGGCGAGATGTTCATGCCGGCAACGCAGCTACGCGAGATATCCCGCGGTTTCGGACACGGACACACCGGCATCGACCTGATGGCGCCTTACGGCTCGCCGATCAGGGCGGCGGCCGGTGGCACTGTGGTGTACGCCGGCTGGTACTTTGCCTACGGCAATATCGTCGACATCCGCCACGCCGATGGGGTGATCACCCGCTACGCGCACATGTCGGAATTCGCGGCTGCCATCGCGCCCGGCACGCCGGTTGCGGCCGGACAGGTCATCGGGGAAATCGGCACGACCGGACGGGCGCATGGCGCGCACGTGCATTTTGAAGTGCGGATCGACGGGCGCGCGATCGATCCGAAGCCCTATCTGGCGTTGGCCGCCTGCCCCAGCGCACGGCCCGAGCCGCTCGAGGAAGCGCGCGCGCCAGAGACGCGCCGGGATCGCTGAGCGCGCCCGGCAGCTGTCAGGGCAGCAGCGTTGCGGCCGGCAACTCCTGGATGAGCGGCGGCGCCGGTGTTGCACCGATCCCCCAGCGCAAACTGCCCACCGTGAAGCAGTCCGGACAGTTTGCAGTCCAGGCAGCGTGCGCGGTGTGGCAGGCGCCGCACACCCACAGCGGATCAGGCTCGGCGGTGGCGGCGTGACGCAGCGCATCGCGTTGGTCACTCCCTTCGGCTTCGTCGATCTCGGACAACAGCAACCACATGCGGCGTTGATTCAGGCCGGCTGATCGCGCGGCTTCCGCGTTGCGGCGCGCCTCTCCGGTCAAGCCGGCGGCCAATGCGACGCGACCGAGCAGAAGCCGGCTTTCCGCATGCTGCGGATTGGCGTCTGTCAGGCGCTGCGCCGCCTGCATGCGCTGCAACGGGTCGGTTATCGGCGCCAGCGCGAAATCGGCCAGATCCGGGTGCGGCGCGATGCTCCAACTGTGACGGATGGCTGCCAGCGCGCGGTTCTCGCGGCCTGCGCTGCGCAACCGCCGCGCGAAGGCCAGCGCCGCCGGTGCCAGCGAGGGATCTTCCTTCCAAGCGGCGCGGGCAAGGCGCGTCGCCTTCGCCTCGTCTGGTTCGGCTTCGGCGGCGGCAGTAGTGAGTGCCGCCTTGGGCACATCCGCGTCCGACAAAGCGAGCGCATCCGCCCAGTTGCCGGTGCGGACCGCCAGGCGTGCCCGCTCCCGGCGGAGCCACGCCGCGCCCGGCTGCGTGGCCTCGGCCTGGCGCGCCAGGACCGAGGCTTCCGTCCAGTCCTCCCGCTCGACAGCCTGGCGCAACAGGCCGCGCAGGCCCAGGAACGCCGCGTCCGGACGATCGGCCAGGGCACGAAAGGCGGTCTCCGCCTCGTCCACCCGGCCGGCAATACGGCCGGCCTCGGCAGCCAGCAGCAGCGTCGTCGGCGTGTCGCCGAGCAGGCGCCGGGCCCGGCTGGCCTCGCGGCGCGCCTCACCTGTCTCGCCGGCTGCCAGCGCCAGCAGCGTTCGGGTCTGCGCCACATCCCCTGCCCGCCGGCGCTTTGCCGACCGGCGGGCGCGCAATGTCCGCGGCAGGCGAATTGCAGCGCCGAGCAGGCGAAACACCCCGTATACCAGCGCGAAAAGCAGCAACAGGCCGAGTGCCACCACGGGCGTCGCGGCCTGGAAGCTGTATGCGCCAATGTCCGCGTTCATGGTCCCGGGCAGGCTGGCCAGACCCCAAGCCAGCCCGAGCACGACCGCGGCGACCAGCAGGTACCGAGCAGGATACGGCGCATTAGCCGTTCGCGGCCCAAGTCGCGAGCGCGGCCCTGGCGTCCAGCAGTGACCGTGCCTGCGCCAGCCAGGGCGCCATCGCCTGCGCGGCGGCGGCCTGCGCGGCGTCGCCCTGCAATGCACCAACCGCGGATACTGCGCCGGCCAGATCGCCGGCATCGAGCGCGCGCTGCGCGCGGGCCAGCAGCCCGGCAACAGGGTTGCCGACGACGACACGGTCGCCCTGCCGGATGGTCACCAGGTTCTGCGCGCGGGACCACAGCCGGTCGAGCAGCGGCTCGTCCTTGGTATCAGGGCGAGCAACATCGAGCGCCGCCTGCGCTGCCTTGGGGAACTCCAGGCGGAGCTGCGCCTCGGTCGGGGAACTCATGTCGGCAAAACGCGCCAGTGCCGGCGGTGCGTTGGGCAGGTTGCCTAGCTTCTGGCCGGCATCCAACGCGATGCGGGCGGCCTGGACCGCTTGCACCTGGGCCGCGCGGCCGGCGGTCTTTTCCAGTGCGGCGATGCGCGCCTCGAGCGGGGCAAGGTTCGGCTGCGGGCGCTGCTCCAGGGCCGCCAGACGCGCCTCGATCGGGGCGAGGTTGGGCGGCGGCGGTGGCGCCGGGCGCTGTTCCAGCGTGGCAATACGGGCTTCCAGTGGCTTCAGGTCCACCGGCGGCGCCTGTGCCGATGGCTTTTGCTCAAGCGTGGCGACGCGTGCGGCAAGCGGTGCGAGATCCGGCACCGAGGCCTGGGAACGCTGCTCCAGGCGGCCGACCTGTTCGGCCAGCGCGGCGATCTGCCGCTCCAGGTTTCCCGACGGGGCGGCTGCGGCAGGCAGATAGGCCGGATGCCGCCAGACCCAGACCAGCGCCACGACAAGCAGCAGGAACCCGGCGCCGGTCAGCCAGGGCAGCAGCGACATATGCGACCGAGACGGCGGCGGTGGCGCCGGCTCGGGCGGATCGGGCAGCTCCGGCGGCGGCTCGGAGGCGGGTAGCAGAGGCGGTTCACTCATCGCAGCAGCGCCAGCATCGCTTCCTGGGTGGGCTGAGCGGCGACGCGGATGCGCCGCCAAGGGAGTGCTTGTAATGCCACGCCCGCCGGCTGCCCGATAGCCAGCGCATCGACCGTTTGCGCCGCCCCCTGCAGGCCCGCGGCGCGCAGCAGGTGACAACAGACGCGGGCGGTTTCCGCCGAGAAGAGCAGCACCGCGGACAGGGTGCCCGCGGCGAACGCGGCACGCGCCACCTCGGGCAGCGAGGCTACCGGCACGGCGCGATACAGCACCCGGCGAGCCACTCGGAAACCGAGGCGCCGCAGTTCCCGGGCCAACGCGTCGCCCTGACCTTGGCCGGCCGCCAGCAGGAGGGCACCGGTTTCGCGCCGGCAGGAGCGCTCGACCAACGCGGCGAGAGCGTTGGCGTCGCCGTTGGCGCTGATCACATGGGCAAACCCCGCGGCTTCGGCGCGCCGTGCGGTTGCCGCGCCCACGGCGAACAGCGGCAGCCGGCGATGGCTCGCCGGCAGACCTGGAACGGCACTGCCGCTGGTCACCAGGATCGCCTGCACCTGGTCAGATGGCGGGATAGCGACGCGCCTTGGGCGGACCTCCAGCAACGGGGCCACGATCGGACTGAACCTGAGATCGATCAGGCGCGCGGCGGTCTCCCCGGCACCAGGTTCCGGCCGGGTGACCAGGACACTCGATCCGGGTTCAGTCAAAGATGTCGGGCGGACTGTCGCCGCGAAGGCTGGCACCGAGTTCGCTGCCGATGCGATCGGCATCCGCCGGTGCACCTTGCAGGCTGCGCTTCAGCAGGAACGAACCGTCGGTGCGGCCGACGAGGCCGGTCAGATGCAGCACGCCGTCCACGAGATGCGCGTAGGCGGCGATCGGGGTTCGGCAGGAGCCATCCAGCCGCGCTTGCAGGGAGCGCTCCGCGGTGGCCGCCAGCCGGGCGTCGCGATCATCGATGCGCGTGAGCATGGCGCGCAAGCCGCTGTCGCTCTCGCGCAGGGTGATGCCGATGATGCCCTGGCCGGCAGCAGGAACCATGACATCCGCATCCAGCACCGCACTGGCGCGCTCGGGTGTGCCGAGCCGGATGAGGCCGGCCTGCGCCAGCAATGTCGCATCGCAGTCGCCGCGCGACAGCTTCGCCAGGCGTGTCTCGACACTGCCGCGCAACGTGGTGAAGGCGAGATCGGGACAGGCGTGCAGCAACTGCGCCTGACGCCGTACCGACGCGGTGCCGATGCGCGAGCCCATTTGCAGTGATGCGAGCGGATTGGCCGGATCGATGGCGTCCGCTTGGCGCAGGATCAGCGAATCACGCGGATCCTCGCGCGGCAGCACACAACCCAGCACGATGCCGGGCGGCAACGTCGTCTCCAGGTCCTTCAGGCTGTGCGCGGCGAAGTCGATGCGGCGATCCAGCAGCGCCTCGTGGATCTCCTTGGCGAACAGCCCCTTGCCGCCGATATCGCCAAGCCGCCGATCCTGGACCGCGTCGCCGGTGGTGCGGATGATCTGCTCGGCGAGGTTGGCACCCTGGCCACGCAAGGCGTCGATGAACAGGCGCGTCTGGATCAATGCCAGCGGCGAGCCTCGCGTGCCCACACGCAGTGGCGACATGGCGGCGGTCATAGCCGCGTCCTATTACTGTCTCGGGCAACTGGAAAGGGCTGCGATGCGGCCGGTGCTGGGCATCGAGACCTCGTGCGACGAAACCGCCTCTGCCGTGCTGGACGCAGACGGTCGCGTGCTGGCCGAGGCGGTGCTGAGTCAGGAGCGCGAGCACGCGCCATATGGCGGGGTGGTGCCGGAGATTGCTGCCCGCGCGCATCTGGCGTTCCTGCCGGATCAGGTGAGCCGCGTGATGGCGTCCGCCGGACTGGGCTTCGCAGATCTGGGCGGCGTGGCGGCAAGCGGCGGGCCGGGATTGATCGGTGGCCTGATCGTCGGCAGCCAGTTCGCCAAGGGCGTCGCGATCGCGCACCAGCTGCCGTATGTCGCGGTGAACCATCTCGAGGCACACGCCCTGACCGCCCGGTTGCCCGGTCTGGTGCCTGGCGGCGCGGTATTTCCCTATCTGCTGCTGCTGGTCTCCGGCGGCCACTGCCAGTGTGTCGCCGTGCAGGGCGTCGGGCAGCACGTCCGTCTGGGCGCCACGATGGACGACGCGGCGGGCGAGGCGTTCGACAAGGTGGCCAAACTGCTAGGGCTGGGCTGGCCTGGAGGGCCGGCTCTGGAGAAGCTGGCGGCGCGCGGCGACGCGGCACGCCACGCGTTTCCCAGGCCACTGCTCGGACGCGCCGGATGCGACTTCAGCTTTTCCGGACTGAAGACGGCGGTGGCACAGGAAGTGACGCGGCATGGCACCGGCGCATTGCCAGTGCAGGTGGCGGCGGACATCGCGGCAAGCTTTCAACACGCGGTGGCCGAGGTGCTGGCGGATCGCGCCTCGCATGCCATGGCGATGATGCGCGAGCGGGCACCCGAGGCGCGCGTGCTGGTGGTGGCCGGCGGTGTAGCGGCGAACGGCGCGATCCGCGCGGCGCTTTCAAGAGCCGCTGCGACGCAGGAGTTCGAACTGGTGGCGCCGCCGGTACGGCTGTGCACCGACAATGCGGTGATGGTGGCATGGACCGGGATCGAGCGGCTGCGGCTTGGGCTGACCGATACGATGGACTTTGCGCCACGCCCGCGATGGCCGCTGTGAATTATCGCCACGCCTTCCATGCCGGGAATTTTGGCGACTGCATGAAGCACGCGCTGCTGGTCTGGCTGTTGCGCGCATTACAACGCAAGCCGGCGGCGATCTTCGTGCTTGATACACATGCGGGTGCCGGCCATTACGAACTGGACCAAGGTCCGGCGGCACGCACCGGCGAATGGCAGCGCGGTATCACGCGTTTGCTCGATGATCCGCCGCAGCCGCTGCATGACTATGTCGGCATGGTGCGACAGCTTGGTCTCTATCCGGGCTCGCCGGCGATCATCCGTTCGCTGATGCGTCCAGACGATCGGCTCGCGTGCTGCGAACTGCATCCGGAGGACGCCTCACTGTTGCGGCGCCACTTTGCGCGCGATCAACAGGTCGCTGTGCATCATCGCGATGGCTGGGAGGCGCTCGGCGGGCTGTTGCCGCCGAAGGAACGGCGCGGACTCGTGCTGATCGACGCGCCATTCGAGGATGTGGATGAATTCGCCAATCTGGCGCGAGGCTTGGTGACCGGGCATGCGCGCTTCGCGACCGGCGTGTTCGCGGCCTGGTATCCGATCAAGCAGCGTGGTCCGGTGCGGCAGTTCCTCGACGGACTGTCGCTGCGCGATGTCGTCGCGGCAGAGCTTTGCCTGCGCGAACCCACCGACCCGGCGCGGCTCAACGGTTGCGGCCTGCTGGTGGTGAACCCACCGTATCGCTTCGAGCAAGAAGTGCCGCCGATACTGACCGCATTGCTGCAACGGTTGGGCGAGCGCGAAGCCGGCGAATACGCCTCGGTCCGCCGGATCGCCGATGAATAGCGTCGCAGTCGTCGGCGCCGGCGCTTGGGGCACCGCTCTCGCCATCCAGGCAGCACGCGCCGGCAACGACGTCACGTTGTGGGCGCGCGATCCGGCACGCGCCGGTGCGATTTCGGCAACCAGGGAAAATCCCCGCCTGCCCGGTGTGCGCCTGCCCGAGCCCATCGTCGTGGCTTCGACGGTGCAGCCTGCGGACTTCGTGCTGCTTGCGGTGCCGCTGCAACATCTGCGCGGTGTGCTGACGCGGCTGCCGCCGGTGCTAGGACCCTTGGTCGTGTGCGCCAAAGGCGTGGAAACGCGCACGCTGCGGCTGCCGCTGGAAATCATCGCGGACCTGCGCCCGGGATCACCGGCAGCAATCCTGACCGGGCCGAACTTCGCGCACGAGATCGCCGCCGCATTGCCGGCCGCCTCGGTGATCGCGGCGGGTGATGGCGAATTGCGCGAAGCGATTGCCGCCGCGCTGGGCACGCCATCGTTCCGCCTCTACGGCAACGACGACACCATCGGCGCGCAGGTTGGCGGCGCGGCGAAGAACGTGATCGCCATCGCGGCCGGCGCGGTGATCGGTGCCGGCCTCGGCGAGAATGCGCGCGCCGCGCTGATCACCCGTGGCCTCGCCGAACTGTCGCGGCTCGCCGTGGCGCTCGGCGGACGGGCGGAAACCGTGATGGGACTGTCCGGCCTGGGCGACCTGCTGTTGACCTGCACCGGATCTGCCAGCCGCAATTACAGTCTTGGGCTGGCTCTCGGACGGGGTGAGACGTTGGCGGCTGCGCTGAGCGCGCGCAGTTCGATCACCGAAGGCGTTGCCACGGCGCCGGCGCTCGTAGCACGCGCGGGTGATGTCGATATGCCGATATGCCGCGCCGTCGCGGCGCTGCTGGACGGCAGCACCACACTGGAACAGGCGATGACGGCGTTGCTGGCGCGGCCGCGGCGGAACGAATAGTGCTGCGCGGCATTCTGACCGTCGGCAGCTGGACAATGGCGAGCCGCGTGCTGGGCTTCGCGCGCGACATGCTGATCGCAGCGATCCTCGGAACTGGGCCGATCGCCGATGCGTTCCTGGTGGCCTTGAAGCTGCCGAACCTGTTCCGCCGGCTGTTCGGTGAAGGCGCCTTCAACGCAGCATTCGTACCGGCGTTTTCGGGATTGCTCGCGGCGGAAGGACGCCCCGCGGCGCATCGCTTCGCCGAAGAAACCTTCGCCGTGATGGCGTTCTGGCTCGGCGTGCTGACGATAGCCGGCGAAGTGTTCATGCCGCAGATGATGACCGTGCTGGCGCCGGGCTTCGCGGGCGATCCGGCAAAATTCGCGCTCACCGTCACACTGTCGCGCATAACGTTTCCCTACTTGCTGCTGATCTGCCTCGCCGCACTGGTGTCCGGCGTGCTGAACGGACTCGACCGCTTCACCGCAGCCTCTGCTTCGTACGTGTTGTTCAACGTCGTCTCGATCGCCTGCATGCTGTGGCTGACACCGTATGTGCCGACAACGGGTCATGCGCTGTCGTGGGGTGTCACCGCATCGGGCATGGCGCAGCTTGGATTGCTGATGTGGGCGTTGCGGCGTGCCGGCATGGGACTGCATCTGCCGCGCCCACGTCTCACACCGCAGATCCGCGTGCTGCTGAAGCGCATGCTGCCCGGGCTGATCGGCGCCGGCGTGACGCAATTGAATCTCGCGGTCGATGTGATCATCGCCAGCCTGTTGCCGCCGGGCACGGTGTCGCTGCTGTACTACGCGGATCGCGTGCAGCAGTTGCCGCTTGGTGTCATCGGCACCGCGGTGGGAACCGCGCTGCTGCCGCTGCTGTCGCGCCAGGTGCGCGCCGGTGAGGGTGCAGCCTCGCTGGCCACGCTCAATCGCGCGATCGAATATGCGCTGCTCCTGACATTGCCGGCGGCGGTGGCGCTTGTCGTCTGCGCCTTTCCGGTGATGTGGGGGCTGTTCGGGCACGGCGCATTCAGTGCGGAGACCGCTCGGCTGTCGGCGCAATCGCTCGCGGCCTATGCGGTTGGCCTGCCAGCGTTCGTGCTGGTGAAGGTGCTGGCGCCCGGTTTCTTCGCGCGCGGCGACACGGCGACGCCGGTGAAGATCGGCGTTTGCGCGGTAGCGCTGAACCTGGCGATGAACATCATCTTCATGGTCCCGCTGCAACATATCGGACCGGCACTGGCGACCAGCCTGGCGGCAATGTTCAACGTAGGCTGGCTGGCGGCGGTGCTGCTGCGGCGCGGCGAGTTGCAGCTGGACGCACAGGTAAGGCGGCGCAGCGCACGGATGGCAGCGGCGGCTGTTGTCATGGGCGTTGTGTTGTGGCTTGCGCAACGCGAACTGTTCGCCGGAGAGCTGCACGGCATGGCACGCATCGGCGCACTGGCGGCACTGGTCGCGGTCGGCATGGTGAGTTACGGCACCGTTGCCGTGCTGTCCGGAGCGATCGACTGGCGAGGGCGCGGGTTTGGCTTCCTGCCTGCCCGCTGGCGCGCACGATCCTGAGGTCAGTCAGCGGATATTCATAACGCTTCCACAGAACGGATAGGCTGACACGCAGTTCTGACTACACGGCCGCCGCTGCCGACCTTCCGCCTAGCCAGGACTTTTAATTTGGAGCGTCAACTCCTATATTCCGTTAGGTCTCCATGGCCGTGCGGCCAAGGATTTTGAAACGATGGCAACAGGAGTAGACGAGCAGCTCAAGCGGACGCGTGGCCGCCCCAAGACGTTCGACCGCTCGGTTGCTCTCCACCAGGCCCTGAAGTTGTTTTGGGAACGGGGTTATATCGGCACCTCGTTCGACGACTTGATCGGAGCCATGGGCATCAGCCCGTCCAGCTTTTACAATAGCTTCGGCAGCAAGGAGCGACTGTACCGCGAGGCGACAGAGGCGTATGCGGCGCAGTCCAGCAAATGGTTTGCCGCCGAACTCGAGGCGGCCACCGATACCAGAACCGCCTTCCACCAGATGCTCAAGAAGGGCACGCAGGAAATCACCCGCACCGACCTGCCGACAGGCTGCATGATCTCGCTGGCGTGCACACAGGTCCCACCGGCACTCGAACTCGGTGCGTCAGATGATGGCCGAGTACCGCTGCGGCGCCGAAGCGGCGATGGCCGAGAGGATTCAACGCGGCATCGACGAAGGCGACATGCCAAAAAGCACGAATGTTCAAGCGCTCGCAGCTTTCTACAGTGCATTGTCCCGGGGCATGGCGATACTCGCCCGCGACGGAGCCAGCAGGGATCGCCTGCTGGAGATCGTCGAAATCGGAATGCGAGCCTGGCCAACCGCGACGCCCAAGCCATCTCGATCAGCGGTCAGGGTTACCGGGAAGCGGGTGCGGCGAAATTCTCGTGTTTGAGGGGGCGCAGCGCTCTGCAGCCTTCGGGTAAGCTGGTGACGTGTGACGACCGCTTGTGCTCGATGCCGCAATTCAGTTTATCCGTCATCGCTTGCTCCTGACGGCTCCATTGCAAAACCTTATCTCAGTGGCCTGAGGGTTCCAGGTTCCAATTCGCCAGCCGTGATCAAGCGGTCGATCTCGGTTTTGGAAACCGAGATCGACATTGCGTAAACCTGTTCCAGGCCTTCCGGTGTGATGCGCTCACTCGCACGGGCACAAACCACCAGACGGTCAAAAGCAGCCTCGGCTTGATCACAATCGCTGTGCATGTTCACCACTCGCATTGGCCACGGCCATCAAGAGAAGGACTGGCGGAGGTGGAGGCGGGGCGGTTCATGGACGAACGCGGATGATTGTGTTGCCCCTGCGACGCTCGGGCGGGTTCAACGCGGCGACCGCAACGTCGAGCGGCGCGACGTTGCCGATGTTCGTGCGCAGTCGTCCGTCGCGTACCCGCCGGACGATCTCGGTCAGTTGGGCACGATCCGCCTCGACCACGAAGTCAATCGCCAGGCCGTCGGCGGGCCGCGTCTCGGCCGGCCCGACAATGGAGACCAGTGTGCCTCCAGCTCGAATCAAGCGTGCGGACTGCTTCTGGATGTCGCCGCCGATGACATCGAACACCAGATCTACGCCACCGACGTCTTTCAGTGAGTCGTTGTCGAGATCAATGAACTCCTGGGCGCCGAAATCGAGCGCCTTCTGCCGATCGGCCGCGCGTCCGGTGCCGATGACATAGGCGCCGGCCTCGCGTGCGAGTTGCGTTACCATCGAACCGACGGCGCCGGCTGCTCCGTGCGCGAGGACGCTCTGTCCTGCCTGCAGGCGGCCGTGATGAAACAGTCCCTGCCACGCGGTGAGGCCGGAGACTGGCAGGCTTGCACCCGCGGTGAAGTCGACGTCGCCCGGCAAGGGTGCGAGGTTGCGTGCCTCGATGGCGACATACTCTGCGAGCGTGCCGTCGCGATACCAGTCGGCGAGGCCGAACACCCGCTGTCCTACCGACAGCCCTGTCGTGCCGTAGCCGAGAGCGGAGACCACACCGGCCAGCTCGTGGCCGGGGATTGTCGGTGTCCGGTCACGGTCGCGGCGATCGGTCCAGGTCGAGGGCCACTCCATCTCGGTCGGGACGAATCCCGACGCATGAATCTGAACGATGACGTCGTTTATCGCTGCGGTCGGCGCGGGCCGCTCGGCCAGCTTCATGCCGGACCTTCCCGCAGCCTGGTCTGTCACGATGATCGCTTTCATGATTGTTCTCTCCCCAGTCATTTGTTCCTTCGATGGATACGCGCATGTCGGTGGCTCATTGCCCGCGCCGACGAAACCGCCTTCCGAGAGCGGTCGTGGCGCACATATGTCAGGCGGGATTCCGCATTGCGGTTCCTTGATTATTGTCGATCAGGTACCGCCAGAGCCCATCCGCGCCGCGGCGCAGGATATCGCTTGCCGAGCCTCCAAGATGCACGCGCCTGCCGTCGGGACCTGTGCCATCGATTGACCAGTCGAGCACGATCTGGGCGATATCGTCGGCAACGAACACATGGCGCGCCTTGGCCTCCAGCGGCAGGCCAAGCTTGAGATCGCGCTCGAGCTGGGCAGCGATTTCGGTGTGATCAGTGACGGTTCGCCCGTCGTTCGCGATGAGCACGGCCTCGGGGGCGTACAAGCTCATCATCGCGTCGACCTTGCCGGAGTTGAATCGCTCAACCAGCTTCGCGGCCATGCCTTCGGGCTCAGTAGGGAGTGAATAGGATTGGGACATCGGCGGTCTCCTGTTCGTGTTGGTCGAAACGGTTGCCCTGGGCGTTACGCTATGCGCTCCAATCTCGAACGGGTCGCGACCGGCTCTTCAGGCGCGTTGAAGACTGAAGTCGTGAGCAGGACAGCGGCAGCGAGGACCCAGTAGTACCAAGCGGCGGGCCCGGTGAATTTGCAAGCAAACGGTGCGATGACAAACAGCACCCCGACGGCGCGGTCGACCCAAAGATGCAGCCAGTAGGGAATGATGCGGACGAGCCCGGTGGGGTGGTCGGTCAGGGCAGCCAACAGCAGCGCGGCGACACCGACAACCACCGAAAGCCACATTGCGGCCGCTCCGCTCTCGCCGAGCTTCAGCACGAACGGCGCTGCGATCAAGACGATCGCGACGGGATAATCTATCAGATAGGCGTGGATAGACCTGGTAATGAAACGGAACGACATCGGCGAATCCTCTGTGCTTGGTTGTTTGGGTGTTCGGTCACGGTCGAGGAGGTCGGTCGACGCCGAAGACCACGTCAGCTCATCGGCCACCTGCCTGTGTGTGGTAGGTCGTCATCCGGCGAGTTCCTTGCAGGAAACCGCGCTTAATGGTGGCGAAGAGATGGGCTGGCCTCAGCGATAAGACAGGACCAAGATCAGCAAATCTGACTGTATCAATGACCACTTCGATCCGTCCGTGCGCTGGCTACATGTCCGAACCGACATCGATCCATACGATCACTTGGGCGCGCTGCGTTCTGCGGGCGCCCTTTGACTGGTTCCTCGACCTTGATGGAGGATTTGTTCTAATCCGGCAGCGCATTCCTCGCCGAACAGCACTTGCACCATGCACGGATTCAGTCGCGTAGCACGGGAACCCATCCAGGATGGCATACACCGCTGGAGGATTTCTTCGGCCGTCTCAGTTCGCGACGCTACGCAATGTGAACTTAGCTGCTTCCGCGACACAGTCGATTGACTGATGTTGTAGAGACGCGCCATGCAGGCATCGGATTTATGAACCGGAGGCGACCCTTTCGGCGATCTCGCATCAAGCTTCTTGAGCCCGATACTGTCCAGTCTTGCCTGTGATGAGCTAGTCGGGGCGGGTCGGCACTCCCTTCGCCCAGGCCAGGCGGGCACCTAAGCTGCACTGCTGCAGCGGACCTCACCGCGGCTTGTCAGCCGGGCATCCGAACCATAAGAAGGTGAAATCCGCGACGGACGACCGCGCAGAATCACTCAAACTTTGATCGGCATGATCAAGATGCCGCCCCGCGATCATGGGACGATCACAGCGATGGCTCCACTCCCTCTCGAGCTTGATCGTGCAGGAAGGACACCGCTGGCCGCACAGGTCTACGGGTCGGTAAGAGAAGCCATCGTCACAGGGCAACTTGTTCCAGGGACGAAGCTGCCTTCCTGGCGCGATCTGGCGACCCAGCTTGGTATCTCACGTGGCACAGTGCGCGCGGCATACCAACGTTTGATCAATGAGGAACTCGCCATCGGCAAAGGGGCGGCGGGCACCCGCGTCGCTGAGAGCCCGCCCCGAAGCGTGAAAGTACCGTTGATCTCCGAAGCGCAGCCTTTGCCCGAACTATTTTTCTATGGTTTTGGCGCGGCACCCCTGGCATTCCAGATGGGCGTGCCCTCTCAGGAGGCGTTCCCATTCAAACTGTGGTCGCGCATTCTGAGTCAGGCGGCTCGCCGCGCCGCGATAGCGCCCATTGCATATCCAGATCCGCGTGGTGAGCCGGATCTCCGGAGCGAAATTGCGGCCTACCTGAGCATCACCCGCGGCATTCGATGCGATCCATCGCAAGTACTGGTGACGGCGGGATTGCCGAACGCACTTTGCCTGGCGGTTCGGGGACTTGAGCTCAATGGATTGACCGCCTGGATGGAAGAGCCGGGATTTCCGATCACACGCACCGCGCTCGGCCTGAATGGCATGACTTTGGCGGCTGTTCCTGTGGATGCGGAAGGGCTCGATGTCGCGGCCGGCGTCCGGGACGCGCCCGACGCGGCGCTGGCAGTCGTGACGCCAGGCCAACAGGCGCCGCTCGGCATGACGATGTCCACGCCTCGGCGGCTTGCACTGATCGCATGGGCTCGACGGAACGGCGCCTGGATCATCGAGGACGATTACCTGGGCGAGTTGCAGCTGGAAGGACGGGCGGCGCCGGCTCTTGCTTCCTTGGAGAGCGGCGGACGGGTGCTGCATATCGGTAGTTTCAGCAAGACCATCAGCCCGACGCTTCGCCTTGGCTTCCTGGTCGTGCCGCCCGATCATGCTCGTCGGTTCGGGGACCTCGCTGCCTGCTTAGCCCCGGCGCCCTCGGTGCCCGTGCAATACGCTGTCGCGGCCTTCGTGCGGGAAGGGCATTACCTGCGGCACCTACGTCACATGAAGCGGCTCTATGCCGCCCGGCGCAGTGCCTTGCTTCGATGCTTGGATCAGGTCGCATCGGGCTCGCTAAAAGTGGCAGGGACGGCGGGCTTGGCCGTGGTGATCCACCTTCCCGAGTTCGCATCGGACGTGGCCGTCGCATCGCGCGCACTACCGTTCGGCTTGGCACCGTCTCCCCTTTCGCCTTGGTACATGCAGTCCGCGCGGCAGCAGGGACTGCTGTTGGGAGTGACCAATCTCAATGAACAGCGGCTGCCTGCCGAGTGCCAGAGGCTTGCGGAACTGGCCAATGACACGCGCAAGGAAAACAGTGCATATAGGCGCCTTGCCTCATAGCCGGGTCGTCGCGATTTGCGCGGCGCGGACCGCTCACAGCAATTCCCTGCGGATGAGCGCGCAAACGCCCACAAGGCTCGATGTCCAGCGGACAACTCAACAAGGTCTCACATCATAGTATAGTCCGATTATTGGATCTTGGGCCTCGTCCCTCACTTCTCAGCCCCGTAGATGTCGGGCCACGGCACCGGGGACAAGTTGCATGTATGGAAGGCAGGCTTCCTTCAATGCTTCCCGGAAGCTCTGTCAGCGTTACCGGGAGGGCGAGGCGAGATTCTCACGTTTAAGGGAGCACAACGCTCCGCCGACTGGGATAAGCATTGCGAAGTGGGACGATCGCTCCATTAATCCTTGATTGCCGGTTGCCCAGTTCCCAACTGCGCATTAAGGAGCGATCGCTCCAATTAACTCGATCGAGGAGGTCTGCGGCGGCATGTCCCAAAAGGGCAGGCCCGTCGCGCCGAGGGCACTGTCATGAATGAAATCGCGCAGACCGCGTTGGGTGTTGGCGGGATCCCCCGTAACGCAGATGGCGAAACACGTCCCCGCGCCGGAAGGCGGATCGCGCTTCTGGTCACTATCGGGGCGATTGCCCTTGCCACCATCGGTGGCGGCCTGTTTTGGAGCGAGCGAAGCGCGCCAGCCGCCCAGGCGGTGCCACCACCGCCGCCGATGGTTACGGTCAGTCCGCCCCTACAGCAGACGGTCCGAGCAACTGCGCCTTTCCTTGGCCAGTTCTCAGCGGTGGATACCGTCGAGCTCCGTGCTCAGGTCGGCGGCACCCTTACCAACATCGACTTTCGCGACGGTCAGATCGTGCGCAAGGGTGACCCGCTGTTCGTCATCGATCCGCGTCCCTTCCAGATCAGGTTGGATCAGGCGATCGCCCAACTGAACACAGCGGAAGCAAAAGCAACGCTCAGCCAGGTCGAGCTTTGGCGCGCTCAGCAGCTCAAACAGACCAGCTTCGGCACGGCGGAGTTGGTCGACCAACGTGCCGCGGATGTCCGCAGTAATCAGGCAGCCATCGACACGGCGAAGGCTGCAATCAGGGACGCCACGCTCGATCTGGAATTCTCGCACGTCACCGCGCCCTTCACCGGCCGCATCGGCCGGCACCTTGAATTGGTTGGCAACCTGGTGAGCGGCAGCCGAGGCGGCGCGGGCCCAACGACGTTGTTGGCGACCATCGTCTCGCTCGATCCGATCTATCTCGACTTCGACATGAGCGAATTGGACTATCGCGCCTGGCAGCGTGCCAATCCCGGGGCAACACCGCATGCCGAGGTTGCGATCAGTCTCGATGGCGACAGCAATTTCAATCGCCATGGCACGCTCGATTTCATCGACAACGCGGTCAACCGCAGCAGCGGCACGATCCGTGCGCGCGCGACTGTGCCGAATCCGGACCTGTCGATAACGCCGGGGCAATTCGCGCGGCTTCTCGTGAACCTCGGACAACCGGCGCCGGTGCTTCTGGTCCCAGCGGCGGCCGTTGTTCCCGATCAATCGCAGCATATGGTGATGACGGTTGCGGCCGACGGAAAGGTCGTCCCGAAAATCGTCGAGCTCGGCGAGCTTGAACATGGACTGCGCGTGGTTCGCAGCGGCCTCGAGCCCAACGACCGCGTCATCATCAATGGTCTGGTGCGCGCACGGCCCGGAATGAACGTGACGCCGGTCGCCGGCGCCATTACAGCCGCCCCCGCCGGCGCCGCAAGCTAGGACGACTGCAATGCGATTCACCCACCACTTCATCGATCGTCCGATCCTGGCGACGGTGATCAGCGTCTTCCTCGTGCTGATCGGCCTCGGCGCGTTGGTGATCCTGCCGGTCGCACAATACCCGGAAATCGTACCGCCGACGGTGCAGATCACGACGGTCTATCCCGGTGCCTCTGCCCAGGTGGTCAGTCAAACTGTCGCCACGCCGCTGGAGCAGGAGATCAACGGCGTCGAGAACATGCTGTATATGAGCAGCCAGTCCACCGGCGACGGCAAGCTCACACTCACGGTTACCTTTCGCATCGGCACGGACCTGAACGTCGCACAGATGCTCACGCAGAACCGTGTGCAGGACGCACTGCCGCGGCTGCCAGAGGACGTGCAGCGCCTCGGCGTTCAGGTGCGCAAAGCGACGCCGAACATTCTACTTGCCGTGCACCTCTATTCGCCCGATGGGTCACGCGACAATCTGTACCTTTCGAATTATGCGACGCTGCATGTGAAGGACGCACTGGCGCGGTTGCCCGGTGTCGGCGACGTGCAGCTGTTCGGCGCGCGCGACTATGCGATGCGCATCTGGCTCGATCCCGACAAGGTCGCCGCGTACAAATTGAATGCCGACGAAGTGCTCGCGGCGTTGCGTGCACAGAACGTGCAGGTATCCGCGGGTATCCTCAACCAACCGCCGGTCGCCGGCGACGCGGCCTATCAGCTCAATGTGCAGACGCTTGGCAGGCTCACCACGCCTGATCAGTTCGCCGATATCGTTCTCAAGAACGATGGGCAGGGGCGGGTGACCCGGCTGCGCGACGTGGGCCGTGTCGAGGTTGGCGCGGCGGACTACGGCTCAACCGCCTACATGGATCGCGCCGAAGGCCTGCCGCTGCTGATCTTCGCGCAACCCGGCGCGAACTCGCTGGAGGTCGAGCACGAAGTTCTGTCGACGATGCAGGACCTGAAGAAGGATTTCCCGCCCGGCGTCAGCGATATCATCATCTACGATCCGACGATTTTCGTGGGCAAGTCGGTTCATGAGGTGGTGACGACGATATTCGTCGCGATCCTGCTCGTTGTCGGCGTGGTGTTCCTGTTCCTGCAGACCTGGCGCGCCTCGCTCATTCCGGTAATCGCGATTCCCGTCTCGCTCGTCGGCACCTTTATCGTGCTGTACGCGCTCGGCATATCACTGAACAACCTGTCGCTGTTCGGACTCGTGCTCGCAGTCGGCATCGTCGTCGACGACGCCATCGTCGTGGTCGAGAATGTCGAGCGCAACATCGTCGCCGGCATGACGCCGAAGGACGCCGCGCATCGTACCGATGGACGAAGTGGGCGGCGCGCTGGTTTCCATCGCGCTGGTGCTGTGCGCCGTATTCGTTCCGTCCGCCTTCCTCTCCGGTATCTCCGGGCAATTCTTCCGCCAGTTCGCTGTCACCATTGCCGCCTCGACAGTGATCTCCTGCTTTGTCTCGTTGACCTTGAGTCCGGCACTCTGCTCGCTGCTGCTGCGCCCGCATGACGCGCACGAGCCCAATCGACGTTCCCTGGCCGCACGGCTGCTGCACGCCGGCTTCGGATATTTCAACCGCGGGTTCGAGCGTATGTCGGACGCCTATGGCGCGCTGACCCGCCGCCTGGTGCGCGCGCTTGCTGTCGTCGTGGTGGTCTATGTTGGCCTGATCGGCACCGCCGGTGTTGAATTCGCGCACGAGCCGACCGGCTTCATCCCCGAACAGGATCAGGGCTACCTCATCACTGTGCTGCAGCTTCCGCCTGGCGCGAGCCTGCAACGCACCGAGGCGGTGGTGAAGCGCGCGACCGACATCATCCTGAAAACCCCGGGTGTCGAGCATGTCGCGCCGTTCGCCGGATTGGACGCGACCACGTTCACCGTTGCGTCCAACGCCGGGACAATCTTCTCCGGCTTGCCGTCGCTGTATAACCACAGCATCCCGGGGATCACGGCGAACTCAGTGCTGGCTGATCTTCGCAAGCGCCTGTCGGTGATCCAGGAAGCCTATGTGCTGACAATCCCGCCGCCGCCGGTGCAGGGCATCGGCAACTCCGGCGGGTTCAAGATGATGCTGGAGGATCGCGCGGGCCTCGGCACCGAGGCACTCGTCAAAGCGGCCAACACGCTGGTGGGCGCTGCCAACAAGGACCCCAGCTTCGCCGGTGTATTCACGCTGATCAACGCGGGGTCACCGTCTGTCTATGCCGATATCGATCGGCTGAAGGCCGAGAAGGTTGGACTGACGCCGACCGATGTGTTCAACGCACTGCAGGTCTATCTCGGCTCGCAGTACGTCAACGACTTCAATTTCCTCGGCCGCACCTATGAGGTGATCGCCCAGGCGGATGCTCGCTTCCGCCGCGACAGCCAGAATCTGATGGGGCTGAAGGCGCGCAACGCCGCCGGCGAGATGGTGCCGATTGGAACCGTTGCTGAACTCAAGGACACCACGATCCCTTATCGCGTGCCGCGCTACAATCTCTATCCGGCGGCCGAGGTGCAGGGTGTCGCGGCACCAGGAATCGCCACTGGCACGGCGCTGCACAGGATGGAGGAGTTGGCAACGCAAGTACTGCCACCCGGTATTGGCTACGAATGGACCGAGATCGCATTCCAGCAGGAGCAGAAGGGCACGCCGACGATGCTGGTGTTCGGCGCGGCCGCGCTGTTCGTGTTCCTGGTGCTGGCGGCGAATTACGAGAGCTGGAAACTGCCGCTGTCGGTTGTGCTGATCGTACCGATGTGTTTGCTCGCGTCGATCACCGGGTTGATGTTCCGCGGCATGCCGATCGATATTCTCGCACAGATCGGCTTCGTGGTGCTGGTCGGCCTGGCGGCGAAGAATGCAATCCTGATTGTCGAGTTCGCGCGCCAGGCACAGGACGCCGGCGGCACGGCAGCGGAAGCAGCGGTCAACGCGGCGCGGCGCCGGTTGCGGCCGATCCTCATGACGTCTCTCGCCTTCATCCTTGGTGTGGCACCGCTTGTTGTCGCGACCGGCGCTGGCGCAGAAATGCGTCAATCGCTCGGGACCGCGGTGTTCGGCGGCATGCTCGGCGTGACCGGCTTCGGCCTGCTCTTCACGCCGGCTTTCTACACGCTGGTGCAGCGGTTCGGGAGAACTCGCGATCCAGCCACGACCACTTCACGCACGCCGCCAGCGCAGAGACACCAAAGCGCGACGGTGCCGGCATCAGCAGGTGATTGACGCTGCCTCCCACGCCGGCAGATCGCCACCACGAACTGAGGGCCGCATTCGTTTCCGATGCGGCCCTTTCGCTTCACGAGTGGTCGGAGGTCAATCCGATTATAGCGGGACGAACGTTCCGACTATCGCGCCATTGCTGAGCGTCAGGCCGCCTGTAGCCGTATGGCCAATGTCTGCCGCTGAATGCTGCACCGAGATGCTCACCGAACCGATGGTCAGGCCACCGATCCGCATCGACGCGTCCAGTTCGCCGCTGAGGCCTCCACTCGCGTTGAACGCCACGTGGCCCGATATCAGGTCACCCTGCGCCAATACGACTTGCCGGAACAATCCGCTGACCGTCGGGGTGCCGTCCGCCGCGTGACTGAACGTGGCATGACCCGTATAGCCAATCAGCTGGTAATGCAGGCTTGTATAGTCGGCCGTTGTCGGCAACCCATTGGCGAAGTGTTGTACTCCATCGCTCGCATATTGGATGAACATGCCGTTCAATCCTGCGACCGAGAGCAGCGGTGTGATCCCCGGAATTCTGCCAGCGATTGTCGTCTCGTTCACCGGCATGAAGCCGCTGTCGTGAAATGACACTCCATCTGAACCGACCGGCTGCCCGAAGACCACCAATGCGTCGTCACTTAACTTAAGTTGCAGGGCCGCCAGCTGTTGGTGGCCATTGGGCAAGACAGGACTATTCGGCACTAAGGACTCCTTCTGAGTTCCGGGGGAACACGCGAAGCGGTAAGGCAGCGAAAGTTACAACTCCGCTGCAAGTCGTAATACTGTCACGCCGATGTGATACGGTTGTATCTGCGCAGACTTGGTGGCAGCCGTTCAGCGAATGACCGGCATCTCACGCGGCGCACGCTTGGTCAGTAACCGCGGTCCGTCCTTGGTGACGGCGATGTTCTCTTCATGGACGATCATCTTGCCGGGCGCGTATTCCATCCCTGGCTCAATCGTCAGCACCATGTTCTCGACGATCATGGTCCCGTCGCCCAGGCGATGGGACGGCGGTTCGGTCAATTGCAAGCCGAGCCCATGGCCGAGGCGACCAACGTTGTTGCCGATCGCGCCAGCCTCGACGAGCAGCTTGTTCATCGCGCGGAAAACGTGGTCCGTGGTAGCGCCGGGAACCGCGGCCGCGATACCTGCCTCCGTCGCAAGCCAGAGTGCTTCGTGGACGCGCGCCACCTCGCTCGAAATCGTGCCCACGGCATAGTTGCGATCGAAATCGCAAAAATACCCGTCGAAGGTCGAACCTGTATCGATGAACAGGATGTCGCCATTCTGGAGCACGCGGTCGCGCGGACCGCAGACGATCTGCGGCACGCCGCCGGGGCCGGAAATTGCCGGCATGAAGGGCGTCGCGTCGGCGCCCCTTCGGGCTACGTCGATGCGCAACTTGCGCACCGCCTCACGTTCGGTTTCGCCAATCGAGAGTTTGCCCGGCAGCGCCTGGTAAGCGTCGCTTGCGATTCCGCAAATGTGGTGGATGTGCTCGATCTCGGCGGCGGTCTTCACCATCCGCATCTCCCAGATCGCCGGCGAGCCGTCGACGATTTCACTGCTGACACCGTCGCGCAGCTTGAACAGATCAATCACTGGCATGCGCAGGGACATCTCGCGGCCAAGTTCGGCGCCCACTTTGCCGAACCGCCTCGGCAAGGCATCGAGCGATGCCTGCAGCAACGAGACACCGTCATCCTCTGGCACCGGCGCCGGCCAGGCACGAACATCGTCGATCCAGGTCAACGCCATCTCGGGAGCACCGATCTCGGGAATCACGGCGATCGGCTTGCCGTCCAACGGAACCACGACGAACCAGGGCCGTGTCGGACTTTCCCAGAACTGCGAATCAAAACCGGTGAAGTACCGGATGTTCGGTGGCGTGGTCACGAATATCGCGTCGAGGCCGTGCCGGCGCATGATCGCCTGGGCACGGCTGACACGCAGCTCGAATTCCGCGGTATCGAAGCCACGCATCGGAGTTTGATTGGCCAAGGCTGGAATCTCCCTTTTCACCATCGGTGCCGCTCGCACGCTCTATTGCGAGAATGACATCAGCGCTCCAACCCGCTAGCCTCCCCGCGCCCGATAGAAGGCAGGGAGGAAGCGACATGGACGATTACCCATACGATCTCGGTCCCTATACGCGCAAAATCACCACCGCATCTCCGGCGGCGCAACTATGGTTCGACCGCGGCCTGAACTGGTGTTTCGGCTTCCACCACGAGGAAGCGATCAAGTGCTTCGAAGCCGCATTGGCAGCCGACCCTGACTGCGCCATGGCGCATTGGGGCATCGCCTACGCGGTTGGTCCCAATTACAACTTTCCTTGGGAAATGCGGGACCCCGACACAAAGATCAGTTCGCTCGCGCGCGCTTATGACGAAACGCAAGCCGCGGTAGCCCTCGCTGACCGCGTTACCGCGCCCGAGCGCGCGCTTATCCAGGCGCTGCCCGCCCGCTTCCCGCAGCGCGACCCCATCGAGGACCAGCGCCCCTGGAACGATGCCTTCACCGACGCGATGCGCCGCGCACACCAGGCGCACCGCCGCGACCTCGACATCCGCTGCGTCTTCGTCGAAGCCATCATGAACCGCACGCCCTGGCTGATGTGGGATCTGCGCACCGGCGCCCCCGCCGAGGGCGCCGGCACGCTGGAGGCGCAGGAGGTTCTCGACACCGCATTCCGCACTGTCCCCGGCGCGCTGCGTCACCCGGGCCTGCTACACCTGCATATACATCTGATGGAGATGTCCCAGCACCCCGAGGCGGCGCTGCAGTCCGGCGACCGGCTGCGCGCACTCTGTCCCGACATGGGCCACCTTGTGCACATGCCCAGCCACATCGACATCCAATGCGGCTACTACCAGGACGTCGTGTTGTGGAACCAGAAAGCCAGCGTCGCTGACCGCAAGTATTACGATCGCGCGGGGGCGCTGAATTTCTACACCGCCTACCGGGTCCACAATTATCATTTCGTCGCGTATGGCGCGATGTTCCTCGGCCAGTACGCAGCCGGCGATCGCCGCGGCCAACGAGCTGATCGAGACCATGCCCGAGGCGATGTTGCGCATCCCCTCGCCGCCGATGGCAGACCTGTTCGAAAGCTTCGTTGCCATCAAGCAGCACGTGCTGGTCCGCTTCGGCAAATGGGAAGAAATCCTCGAACAGTCCTTGCCGGACGACCAGCAGTTTTACTGCAACACGGTGGCGGTGATGCACTACGCCAAGGGCGTGGCGCACGCCGCGCTCGGCAACGTACCGGCGGCGCAGGCCGAACAGGCACTGTTCCGCACCGCCCGGGAGCGCGTGCCGGAGGCGCGCATCATGCTTCCGGCGACGCCCTGCCAGCGCTTTCTCGCCATCGCCGAGGAAATGCTGGAGGGCGAAATCGCTTACCGCCGCGGCGAGCACGACACTGCATTTGCCCGTCTACGGACCGCCATCGCGCTGGAGGATGACCTGCCGTACGCCGAGCCTTGGGGCTGGATGCAGCCGATCCGCCACGCGCTGGGTGCGTTGCTGCTGGAACAGGGGCGGCCGGCCGAGGCGGAAGCGGTCTATCGCGAGGATCTCGGGCTGGCCGGCAGTCTGCCGCGCGCCCAGATCCATCCTGACAATCTCTGGGCGCTGCGTGGCTTGCTCGACTGCCTCGATCGCCGCGGCGAGAAGGTGGAAGCACCGCTCATCCGCCAGCGCCTGGAACTCGCTGCCGCCCGCGCGGACCTGGATGTGTCGGTCTCCTGCTTCTGTGCGCGCGGCAAGGCGGCCTGACGCGAAAAGTTGCCGATCGCGGTGCCGGCCGGAGCGAGACGGCCGGCATCTGTCGGAATCCAGGCGGCGACATTCGCGGCGAGGAGACGTCTAGCTCATCCAGTCACTACGCCGCCAACCGGCCTTTTCCAGACCTTCGACGGTGTGACTGTAGTCGCTGGGGCGCATCCAGGCGTTAGCTCCCCTGGCACGTTGCCGTAAGCTCTCCGGCGCCCTTCGCGCTGTCTCGTGGAGTGCCCGCCGAGCCAACTCTTTCTCGCCCAATTGACCATATGCCGAAGTGAGCCAGGTCCACGGCAAAGGGCAATCGGGATAGCGGCTCAATGACCGCAACGCCTGCGTTATGGTCGCTTCATAGTCGCCTTCTGCATAGTACGAGATGACAACCTGCGCCATTAACACCGCGTTCCGTGGATCACGTGGTGAGGCACGCAAGGCGCGAAGCAGATTGGTCCGACTCTGGCGTGGTTTTCCGGCCCATTGCTCAATGACGCCTTGCACCCCCCACGCCCACGGCCGGTCAGATCCCGTGGGCAGCGCTGCCTCAACCTGCTCCCATGCGTCATCGAGCCGCCCGCCCCCAACCTCAATGATGCCGGCGTTGATGCGAGCCCCCGCGTTCTCTGGGTCCAGTTTCAGGGCACTCCGCACGCGTGACGCGGCAAGTTCCATGCTCTTTTCGACCGTGCGTGAGTGATAGACCGGGCCTTCATTGAAATGCACCAAGCCGAGGCCAGCATGGGCAGCCGCCAAAGATGGATCAACGGCGACCGCGCGCCGGAAGCATTCGCCCGCCCGGTCATTATCGGCAAACGAGCTATTGCCAAGATGCCAGAGGCCACGGCGGAATAGCGCCCAAGCGCCAAGTTGCTCGACGTCGTGGCGGATGGCGTGCCTCAGTTCAGCTGCCGCAACTGCGTATTCCACATCCCTGGCCACCATGCAGCCCAGCTCGCTCGAGACAGCGATGATGCCATTGGGCTTGCGGCTATACTGCTTACCCCAGACGTAAGTGTTCGAGACGAGGTCGATAAGCCGCAGCGTCAGGCGAACCAGCATCGGATCGCAGCGGAAGCTGCCTTCCAGCAGATAGCGCGCACCGTTTCGCACCAACCGTGCCGCCTCGATATGACCGGCGTCGTCCTGATCGTCGACAGAATGCGGCGCCAGCAATAGATCGCGGCTGCGCGCGAGCTCTGTCTTGAGTTCGTCAAGGGTGGCTTGCCCGCAAGCCGCGTGCTCCGGCCGAATATTCAGATAATTGAAATCCCAGATGACCAAGCGAGGCGGCTCAGTTCCGAAAACCGCTGATTCCGTCGGCAAGGCGGTGTCCCACCGATCCGGCACCAACTCCAATTCGACGATCCTTGGTTCAGCGGGCCGTGAAACCTGCGCAGTGAAGACATAGCCACGACGCGGCACGGTCTGGATTGGCCAATGCACGTCCGCCTTGAGCACGCGGCGCAGGTCCCGCACGCACTGAGCGATGCTTACATCAGTGACGACGATATCGGGCCAGACTGCTTCCACGATCGCGTCATGCGTAAGAACACGGCCAGGATTGGTAACGAACAATGTAAGCAGGGCCAGCGTTTTCGGCCGGATCGGTAAGGTCTTGTCGCCCGACCTCAGCACGCCGTAGTTCATGTCCAGACAAAAGCGACCGAAGCAAAGTTGCGCCGATGCGAGGCGCGTCGCTGGGTCTTCTTTCGATCGCGAAGGTCGATACGACTTGGCCATGCCCTGCACACCACCAATCCACCGCCAAGCGAATTTCAGGCTTTTTTCAATCTGATTTCAAGTATCGAAGGTTTTACCGTGGTGGGATGCAGACCAATAGCAACGCGCTGACTTCGTCGGGAATGCGGACAATGACACTCGATGCGTTCAAACACGCGCAGTTCAAGCTGATGACCACAAACGGCGCGACACCCGCCGGGTTTCGGTGGCCTGCCGTCGATAAATTCAATTGGGCGCTTGATTGGTTCGATGCGGAACTCGCCCAAGGCTTAGATCGGAGCCGCCTCGCACTGAAGATTCTCGGTGGCGAGGCCGAAGCGATTTCGTTTGCCGAATTGGCCGCGCGATCAAACCGCGTCGCCAACGGCCTGCGCAAGCGAGGCGTCCGCCGGCAGGACCGGATCCTGGTGATGCTGGGCAACATCGCACCGCTTTGGGAAACCATGTTGGCGGCAATGAAGCTCGGCGCCGTGATCATTCCGTCCACGTTGATGTTGACCGCCGAGGACGTGGCCGATCGCATCCGCCGTGCCCGCGTCCGGCACGTGATCGTTTCCGAAGCAGAGATCGCAAAATTCAAGGATGTCGCGCCGGAGGTCCAGCGCATCTGCACCGGCACGGCACCCGCCGGCTGGCTTCCATTCGAAGAATTGCGGGACGGATCGGAGTTGTTCGAACCCAAGCAGGACACGAGCGCAGACGACCCGATGCTGCTCTATTTCACGTCGGGGACGACATCGCGGCCCAAGATGGTGCTCCACAGTCATCGCAGTTATCCCGTCGGACATCTGGCGACGATGCATTGGATTGGCGCGCGGCCAGGTGACACGCACCTTGCGGTTGCCGCTCCAGGATGGGCGGGCCACACGTTCATGGCGTTCTTTGGGCCGTGGAATGCGGGGGCGACGATCGCGATACTCAATCAACCGCGGTTCGACGCGAAGGACTTGCTCGACACGCTCATCGAACAGCAGGTGACCAGCTTCTTTGCACCGCCGACGGTGTGGCGGATGTTGATACAACACGATCTGGCGCGATGGCCGGTGGTGTTGCGCGAGGCGGTTTCAGCGGGCGAGCCGCTGAACCCCGAGGTTGTCGAACAGGTCCGGCAGGCCTGGGGCCTCGATGTGCGCGATGGCTGGGGACAGACAGAGGCCACAGTACAGATTGCCAATCCACCCGGACGCGCGGTTCGGCCAGGTCACCTAGGCCAAGTGCTTCCGGGATGCACGGTGGCGGTGTTGGATGACGAAGGGCGCGAGCAAAGCGAAGGTGAACTCGCCCTGCCGCTTGATCCTCGTCCGCCAGGCCTGATGCTCGGATACCTGAACGACGACGGCTCGCTGGCCCCGCTGGAGGGGCGCTACTACCGCACCGGCGATGCGGTCCGGCGTGACGCCGATGGTCAATTCAGCTACGTCGGCCGGGTCGATGACATCTTCAAATCGGCCAATTACCGGATCAGTCCGTTCGAATTGGAGAGTGTGCTCATCGAGCACCCAGCGATCGTGGAGGCAGCGGTCGTGCCCAGCCCCGATCCGATACGGCTTGCCGTGCCAAAGGCCTTCATCGTGCTGGCGTCCGGATACGAAGCGACGCGGGAGACGGCACAGCAAATCTTCCAGCACATTCGCGCGCGTCTTGCGCCTTACAAGCGCATCAGGCGCATCGAGTTCGGCGAGCTTCCGAAGAACGTCGCGGGCAAGATCCGCCGGGTCGAATTGCGGCGCGCCGAAGCAGCGCGAGATCCGGAAGTATCGCGCCCGCTGGAATACAGCGAAGCGGACTTTCCGGCCTGACGCGCGGCTACGCCGCGGCCTTGCGATTGATCTCCAGTCGCGCATCGACCAGCGCCACTGTCGCGTCGAGTTCAGCGTTGCGCATGCCGCGTTGCGCGCCAATGCTCTGCACCAGGCGATCGACACGCTCGATGTTGGGCGCGCCGGCGAACAACGCGCGTGCGGCAGACGAAGGCCTGATCAGCCCATTCGCCGCAGCAGCATATTTCTCGAACGGCACCAGATCGTCCGGCGAGGCGCCGAGCTTGACGCAAAGGTCGCGTACCCAGTCATACACGCTCTTTGACGCCGCCAGATCGGTGTGCACCGCTTCCTTGATCGATACTGCCTTGTCGGCCTTCACGCAGCGATAGTTGCCGGTACACAGCATCGCCCACTTGGCCAGTGGCACGAAGATCGACTCATGCACCTTCAACTTGACGGGCAGATCGATCGGACCATCGCCGGGATCGAAGCGGATCGCCTCGATCTCACGTTGGAACTGCCGCATGATGTTGGTGGACGCTTCAAACTCGAAGCGAGCGGCCTTGAAGTTTGTCGGCAGCGTCACCGTCAACACGTTGATCTTGTCATCCGGCATGCGGATGGCCTGCGGGTCCGGGCTGCACAGTGTCAGACAACCGGGATCGAAATTCGCCCAAACGCCGGCATCGGTGAAGGCGTGGTGCAGGCTGTCGGTGTTCAGGCCAGGAATGCGCTTGAGGTACGGCAGCGGCGGCATGTTCATGATCGACATTGTCGGCTTGCGCGACTTCGCTACGGCATCGAGCAACTCGCGCACACCTGACGAACGGTATTGCGGTTCCTGCATCGCCAGCGCGACGAGATCATAGTTGGCCGGATTGATGCCGGCGGGACCGGCGGCAGAAAGCTTCCCAGGCAACGTCTTCGAGTGGATTTCCACCGGCGCGCTGCGCCCGCGTATCGGCATCTTCACTCGGACGCCATCGCTGTTGATCGCCTCGACTTCGGCGGGAAGGCAGATCAGCGTGACCTCGTGTCCGCCGAACAGCAGCTTGGAAGCGAGCAGCGACCCGTAGGACGCGCCCATGATCAGAACTCTCTGTGTGGCCACCCAATTACCTCCCGCAACTATCTCTCGGTGCGCTGGAAGGCAGTGTGTGGCACGGGCGCCGAGGGCGTCAAACGGGCGCGTCAGCCACGCACGAAATTATAGCGGAACCGATCGCCATCCGCCGTGACCCGTCCGACTGTCGGCGACGGGAAATGTATCGGCAGGATCAGCGTGTTGGTATCCGCGACCTGGCTGAGGAACCGCCGCCGCGAGGCAGCGGCTTCCTGCGCATCCCAATCGAACACCGTGGACCAGCCAGGCTCGCGGCATTGCAGCGCATGATGCATCATGTCGCCGGTCACCGATGCACGCTGTCCGCCGGACTGGATGTTGACACAGCAGTGACAAGGCGAGTGGCCCGGAGTCGGCGTCAGCGATACCGTATCGTCAAGCGTGTAGTCATCGTCCACCAACAGTGCCTGCCCGGCGGCGACGATAGGTTCGCAGTTATAGCGCCAGACATTGCCGGGCGGCTGGTCGCCACGCTTCGTCGCTTCCTCCCACGCGGCATACTCGCGCTTGTGGAACACGTATTTCGCCTTGGGGAAGGTCGGCACCCAGCGGCCGTCGCGCAGCACCGTGTTCCAGCCGCAATGGTCAATGTGCAGATGGGTGCAGAACACGTAGTCGATATCGTCGAAGCGCAGCCCTTCCGCCTTGAAGCCATCGAGCCATGGCTGCTTGGGGAAATCCATCGGCGCCGGATAACCCTTGTCCTCGCCGGTGCATGTATCCACCAGGATCGTGTGATGTGGCGTGCGCACGACGAAGGTCTGATAGGTGATGACCATGCGGCCCGACGCGGGATCGAACACCTCGGGATCCATCTCGGCCAGGTAGCGGCGGCCGAGCTCCGGGTCGTAAGCTGAAAACATGTCTTCGGGTTTGCGCCATGGTCCGTCACGCTCGATGATGCTAGTGATGGTGACGTCGCCGATCTTCATGCTGCGCATGTACGTTTCCCCTTAGGGTTGGAACCACGGATGGACACAGTTTTGTCCATCCGTGGTTCGGATCACTTACAGTTCCAAGCGATAGAACCGCGCGGCGGCACCGCTGAACAGGTCGGTCTTTTCAGCCGGACTGGCACCACGCGACAGGATCTTGCAGGCGTTCCAGTACGGCGCATAGGCGTACGAACCCTTATCCACCGGGAAGTTGCTCTCGTACATGCCTCGCGCGGCACCGAATGCCTCGATGCAGGTCTCGACGTAAGGCTTCCACGCAGCCGCCAGCGTTTCGGACGACGGCGGATCGGCTTTTTCGTGGAAGTCGAAACCGTTGATCCGCATCGCCATGCCGCCGAGCTTGACCACGACGTTCGGGCACTTCGCCAGTTCGCGGATCGACGCAGACCACCTGGCGAACACCTCGTCGCGCCTGCCGCCATAGACGCCGATGCCCAGCGGACCGCCGACATGGTTCAGACAGATACGCGTATCCGGGAAGGCGCGCGCGAGTGCGGTCAGCTCATCGATCTGCGGATGATACAGCCATGCGTCGAACGACAGGTTCAGCGGCGCCAGGCAGGCGAAGCCTTCGCGGAACGTCTTGTCCGCCATCAGTTGCGGCGGCGGGGCATAGGCCGGGTTCAGCAGCACGCTGTCGGCGTCCCATGCGGTGATGTGGCGAATGCCGCGGAAACGCCCGCCGCCGGCGCGGATATGCGCCTCCAGCACGCCGCGCACCTTGCTGCCCAATCGCAGGTCCGCGTGCCCAACGATGCCGGCGCAGACCTTGGTCTTGCCGTAAATGCCCGAGGCGCTCATCGCGGCGACACCGTTGACGAACTCGGTCTCGCCGACCGGCTTCATTTCCTCGGGGCCGCTCGCGCGATGCATCGAGCGGCACTGCACGAACACGGTGGCGACGATGTTGTGGCCGCTGTTGGTATCGGCCAGCAAGTCGTCGAGCATATAGTTCCAGCCCGGCCGCTCCCACAGATGATGGTGCGGATCGACGATTGGCAGATCGGGCTCCAGGATCGCTTCGGTGCGGCGCGCCAGCCAGTCGTCGCGCACCGGCAGATAAGGGCTGCTGGCAGGCTGCTGCGTTGTCGCGCTCATGGCGTTCCCTCCTCACGTGTTAGCTGCGATCATCCCGCGACCTTGGTGTGTATCGCAAGGCGTGGCAGGCTGCCGTCCGTTGCTGCAACAGGAGGATGCCATGAGCCTGGAGGACAAGCTCGCCGCCGTACGCGAGGCGGCCGCCAAACGCGTTCCGCCCGAACGGCTGGCAATCATGCACCGAGCCACCGAGCAGCTGCGTAACTCGGGCATTCTGGACCGCGTGATCAAGACTGGCGCCAGGGCGCCCGAATTCACGCTGAACGACCAGAACGGCTGCGCAGTGACTCTATCGGCGCTGACAGCACGCGGCCCTGTGCTGATGAGTGTGTTTCGCGGCTTCTGGTGACCCTACTGCCGGCATGAGCTGGATGCTTTGCAAGCAGTACTTCCGGAAATTGCGTTACTGGGGGCAAGCCTGATTGTGCTGTCGCCACAGTTGCAGGAATTCACCAAGCCTGGCGCGGAGCGGCAGAAGCTGACGATCCCGATCTTGACGGATCCGGACAACAAGGTGGGCGAGGCGTACGGACTTGCATTTCGTCTGCCCGACGATTTGATCGAGGTCTACAAGGGATTCGGCATTGACCTGGAGCGATTCAACGGCGATGCGAGCTGGCGGTTGTCGATGCCGGCACGCGTCGTGATCCGGCGTGATGGCACGGTCGCGTCGGCTATAGCCGATCCGGATTACACGTGCCGGCCGGAACCGGAGGAGACGATGGCTGTGTTGCGCGGGTTGTAGTTGGAGTTGTGAATGACATTGTCCGGGGTCGAGGCGTTGGCGTTCGACACTGGCGGCACTGTGCTGGATTGGCATACCGGCATTCGCGGCGCGCTGACCGAGACCGGCGCGCGGCATGGCATCGCGCGCGACTGGGCCGCGATCACCAACGACTATCGCCGCCGCGCGCTGCAGCGCATGACCAATCAGGTGAACCCGGGATTCAACATCGACGGCGTGCACCGCGACGTGCTCGATGAACTCGCGAGCGAACACGGACTTGCGATGTTCACGGATACCGATCGGGCAGCGATCGCACGGCGCTGGCATTCACTGGATGCGTGGCCGGACTTTGCTCCTGCGCTGCCTCGGCTGCGTCGGCGCTACATCAGCGTGTCATTCACCATTCTCAGCGTCGCGCTGATCATCGATACCGCCCGGCACAACGGCGTGCACTGGGATGCGGTGATCTCGTGCGAGATGCTGGGCGCGTACAAGCCGCGGCCCGAGGCCTATCAGCGCGCCGCCGGGCTGCTGCAGCTTGAGCCGAGCCGCATCCTGATGGTGGCGTGTCACAACTTCGATCTGAATGCCGCGAGGGGTGTCGGCTACCGGACCTGCTTCGTCCGCCGCCCCGATGAATGGGGAGCGGCCGGCCCGCCCGATCCCAACCCGCATCCCGCAATAGATCTGGTGGTCGATACGTTCAGCGAACTGGCGGAGCGGATGGAGGCGTAAACAGCGGCGGTCAGGCTGCCACCGGCAATTCGGCCGCGGCGCGCGGCCTGCGCCGCGACACGGACGGCGCGACCACCTGTGCCGGACGCCAGCCGATAAGGTGCGAATACAGCAGCTCGTATTCCGCCGCCGCGCCCGACCAGTGAAAGCTGCGCGCCATCGCCGCCTGACGCATCTCATCAAGCACGCCAGGGTCGTCGTACGCCTCGAACGCGCGGCGGCAGGCGTCGAACAGCCCCTCGCCCGACAGATTGGAGAACAGGAAGCCGGTTTCGCCGTCCTCGATCGTATCGGCCAGCCCGCCTGTCGCGTGCGCAATCGGCAGTGTCCCGTAACGCTGCGCCTGCATCTGGGTCAGGCCGCACGGCTCGAAACGCGACGGCATCAGGCAGAAGTCGCTGGCCGCGACGATCCGCCGCGCCATTGGCTCGTTGAAACCGATGAGCAAGCCGATATCGTCGCGGTGACTGCGCGCCAGCCGACTGAGCATGTGCTCGGTGTCCGGATCACCCAAGCCGAGGATGGCGATCTGTCCACCTTCCCGCACAATGTCGCGCGCGGTATCCGCCACGATATCGAGGCCCTTCTGGTGCACCAGGCGCGACACCACGCCGAACAGCGGCCCCTCGGAATGCTTCAGGCATAGCCCCGTCCGCACCAACTCGGCGTTCGCCTGCTTGCCGGTAAGATCATCCGCTTCGAAGTGGTGCGGCAAATAGGGATCGCAGCTCGGGTCCCAGCTTTCGTCGATCCCATTGACGATACCGGTCAGGCGGCCTTCGGCGGCAATGCCCTGGGTGAGCCCATGCAGGCCACCGCCGAACGCCTCGGTGGTGATCTCCCGCGCGTAGGTCGGGCTGACGGTGGAGACATGGTCCGCGTAAAACAGCCCGGCCTTCAGGAACGACAGGCGGTTATGGAATTCGACGCCATTGATGTCGAACGCCTGCTCGGGAATGCCCAATGCCTTGATACGCTCAGGTGCGTACAGACCCTGGTATGCGATATTATGGATTGTGAGGATGCTCGGCACATGCGCACCGCGCCAGCGGAGATACGCTGGCGCCAATCCGCCGGGCCAGTCATTGACGTGTAACACATCCGGCTGCCAGGCCATCCCGGCGCGCCCGGCGGCAATGTCGGCCGCGGCGAGTGACAGCCGCGCGAAACGCAGATCATTGTCCGGCCAGTCGATGCCTTCGGGTCCGGCATAAGGACTTCCGGTCCGTTGATAGAGTGACGGCTCAAGCACGAGGTACAAGTGCAGGCCATCAGGCGTAATCGTCTCACCGATACAGCAAGGATCAATACCATTGTGGCCGGGAAGATGCGCCACGATGGTGATATCGCTCGATTTCGCGATGACCTGAGGATAGGCCGGCAACAGCACCCGAACATCCAGCCCGCGCCGGCGCAACGCTCGTGGTAGCCCCGCTGAGACATCGCCGAGACCGCCGGCTTTCGCAAAGTCCGCGAACTCACTGGTAACGAACAGGATTTTCATCGGGTCCACGGCGTGCTGGAAGCGCGTTTTTCGGTCGTTTTAGTTAAAGCAATATTAAGGCGAGCCATACGCAAGAATCTCGCATGCGCGTCATCACGAGCCGGTCAACGCATTCACGAACGATTGCTACACCGTCCGGTGAGCATCATGGAGAGAATCCGCCGAATTTGTACCGTATGCGGAATTCTCGCGTATTCAGTCCTTGTCCAACCCGCCGGACGCATTCAGACGTTCGGCAGTGATGTAATTGGGCGCGTCGAGCGCAAGCCAAACAATGGTACTGGCCACCGTCTCGCAGTCGGTGCGCCGCCCAAGAGGAATGCGGCGCGTGCGTTCGTTCAGGAAAGCGTCGACGTCGCTGCGCCCTTCGATCGCCGCGAGCTGGCGTTCGGTGATGCGCTGCAACGCCGTGTCCATCATGCCGGGTGCGACGCTGTTCACCGTTATGCCGTATGGCGCCAATGCCACCGCCGCGCCGCGCGTCACGGCGTCGACCCCGGCCTTGCTCGCCGCGTAGGCCAGATAATTCGGCAGCGCCATGCGCGAGGCAGGCGAGGTCACGTTGACGATACGCCCACCGCCATTGTCGCGCATGTGGCGGCCGGCCGCCGCGCAGATCAGCGCCACCGCTTTCAGGTTGAGGTCCAGCGTGCGATCCCAGGTCGTCTCGCGCATATCGAGGAACGCCTCGCCCGCGCCATAGCCGGCGTTGTTGACCACAATGGACAGACGGCCGAGCGCGGCGATGCTGCGCGCGACCGCAGCCTCGGAACCACCAGGTGCGCTAAGGTCCTGCGCAATGACATGGGCGTTGCCGCATTCGTGCGCGACCTGATCGGCAGCGGCGGTATCGATATCCACCAGGGCCAGCTTGCAGCCACGGGCGCTGAGGGAAACCGCGGTGGCACGGCCCAGGCCGCTGCCCGCGCCGGTGATCATTGCAGAGTGCATATGCGCACGCTGTCATCCAGCACGGAGCGAGGCAATCCCTTGCGGCGTTCGGGGATTGCCTCGGTGTACCCGCGATGACAGGGTTGCGAGCGGAGGACGCCATGCTCAGCCAATACCAGATCGACGAATACAACGAAGTCGGCGCCATCGTCGTGCCGGACATCCTTTCATCCGCCGAGGTCGCCGCCCTGCGCCGCGTCACCGACGAATTTGTCGAGCGGGCGCGCGGCGTGACCGCGCATACCGAGATCTACGATCTGGAAGACAGCCACACGCCGGAAAATCCGCGGGTGCGGCGTATCAAGGCGGCGCAGTTGCATCATCCGGAATACGCGCGGCTGACGCGGCATCCGAAGATCCTGGCTGTGTTGCAAGACCTGTGGGGGCCGGATATCCGCTTCGATACCGCGAAGCTGAACCTGAAGTCGGCGGGCTTCGGCGCGCCGGTGGAATGGCACCAGGACTGGGCGTTCTATCCTCACACCAACGATGATCTTGCCGCCGTCGGCGTGATGTTCGACGACATGGCGCATGAGAACGGGCCGCTGATGATCGTGCCCGGCAGCCATCGCGGCCCGGTCTTCGATCATCATGCCGAGGGTGTGTTCTGCGGCGCGATGGATCCGGAGAATCGCGACGCGGAGTATGCCCGCGCGGTTCCGCTGACCGGTAAGGCCGGGTCGATCACCGTGCATCATGTGCGCGCGGTGCATGGTTCGTCACCGAATGTATCGGATCACGATCGCCGGCTGCTGCTGTTCCAGTTCCGCAGCGCCGATGCATGGCCGCTGCTCGGCTTCCCTGGCGGCATCGAAAAGTTCCAGGAGCTGATGGTGTGCGGCCAGCACCGCGAGCCGCGCCTGGAACACGTCCCGGTGCGTCTGCCTTTGCCGCCGGCCAAGCTGCAAGGTTCTCTGTATGAGAACCAGAAAGGCATGAAGAGCCGCTATTTCGCCTTGCCGTCGGCGCGCCAGCCGGAGGCGGTGAAGTGAGCGCACCGGCGGTTCGCAACGTCGCGCGCGAGAAACTCGAGCGCGGAGAACTCTCGCTTGGCTGCGGCGTGCGCATGACACGCAGCGTCGAAATCGCCATCGCGATGAAGACCGCAGGTTTCGACTGGCTGTTTCTCGACCTGGAACACGGCACGATGGCGATCGACGCCGCGGCGCAGATCGCTACCGCGGCGCTGGATGCCGGCATTGCGCCGCTGGCGCGGGTGCCGAACGGTGAATACGCGATAGCGACGCGGCTGCTTGATAATGGCGTGTTGGGCATCGTGATGCCGCATGTCGATACCGCCGACGAAGCGCGCGAGGTGGTGCAGAAACTGAAATATCCGCCGGTAGGTCATCGGTCGATGGGTGGAACAGGACCGCACTACGGCCTGCGCTCGGCCAGCACCGGCGACGCGGCGGCGGCATTGAACGCCGCCAACCTCACCGTGGTGATGCTGGAGACGCCGGCGGCGATCGAGAATGCCGACGCGATCGCCGCGGTGCCCGGCGTGGATGTCTTGCTAATCGGCACCAACGATCTGTGCGCCGAGATGGGCATCCATGGCGACTTCGGCCACGAGCGGGTGGGAGAAGCGTATCGCCGGATGATCGCCGCCGCGCACAAGCACAAGAAGTTCCCCGGCATGGCTGGCATTTATAACGAACCGCTGATGCACCGTTACATTGAAATGGGCGCGCGTTTCATTCTGTCGGGCAACGATGCGACGTTCCTGATGGCGAGCGCGGCGCAGCGGACAGGCTTCCTGCGCAAGACGCTGCAACAACACTGAGCGATGCGGTCCCTCACACGTCGATGTGAGGGGCACCGAAGCCACTGGTAACCACTTTACCGGGCGATATCACCGGGGAGTGGGGAAGATGGCCGAACCGAACTTGACGCGGCGTATCCTGCTGGCGGGAACCGCTGGCGGGCTGGCTTATCGCTCGCGCAGTGGCGGCGCCGATGATACGGCCTCCAGCGCGGGTCCGGCGGCAACGGCAGCCACCTCCGAAACGATGAACCTTGTGTTGCAGGTCAATGGCAGTTCGTTGCCGTTGACGGTTGATCCGCGCACATCGCTGCTCGACGCGCTGCGCGAATACGCCGGCTTGACCGGGACGAAGAAGGGCTGCGACCGCGGCGCCTGTGGCGCATGCACGGTACATATCGATGGTCGGCGCGTGGTGTCCTGCCTGACGCTCGCTGCTCGCTGCCAGGGCAAGGCGGTGACGACGATTGAGGGGCTGTCAGTGAATGGCGAATTGCATCCGGTGCAGGCGGCGTTCCTGTACCATGACGGGTTCCAATGCGGCTACTGCACGCCAGGCCAGATCATGTCCGCCACCGCATTGATCCAAGAAGGGCATGCGCAGTCCGATGCGGAAATCCGCGAATGGATGAGTGGCAACATCTGTCGATGCGGTGCCTACCCCAACATCGTCGCCGCCGTGCGCGACGCGGCTAAGGAGGGCTGAGTCATGCAGGCATTCACGCTGGTACAGCCCGGCTCTGCCGATGCGGCAATCATCGCCGCGCAGACACAGGGCAGTAAATACATCGCCGGCGGCAGCGATCTGATGCAGCTGCTGAAGGACAACGTCGAAAGCCCAACACAGCTGGTTGACCTGGATGGCGTCGGACTTTCCGGCATTCACGCCGATGCCAAGGGGCTGCGACTGGGGGCGACGGCAAGCATGAGCGATGTCGCCGCGCATCCAGCGGTGCGCGAACGCTGGCCGGTGATCTCGCAGGCGCTACTGGCATCGGCGTCGCCGCAGATTCGCAACATGGGAACGATTGGCGGCAACCTGCTGCAGCGCACACGCTGCGGCTATTTCCGCGATACCGGGTTCGCGTGCAACAAACGCGAGCCAGGATCGGGTTGCCCCGCGATCCGCGGCGAGAGCCGGATGCTGGCGATACTTGGGGTGAGCGACCAGTGCATTGCGTCGCATCCTTCCGATCTGCCGGTGGCCTTGATGGCACTCGACGCAACGATCGAGCTGCGCGGCGCGAACGGCGCACAACGTTCAGTGGCGATCGCGGACTTTTACCGGCTGCCCGCTGACACGCCTCAGGTCGAGACTGTGTTGCAAGCGGGTGAGATGATCGTCGCCGTGACGGTTGCCGACAGTCCAGCGGCACGCAACTCGCACTATCTGAAAGTTCGTGATCGCGCGAGTTTCGAATTCGCTCTGGTGTCGGCCGCTGTCGCACTGGAGACCGCTGGCGGTTCGGTGCGCGATGTGCGGGTCGCCGCGGGCGGTGTCGCTGCCCGGCCGTGGCGGCTGCCGGAAGTGGAGGCGGCATTGCACGGCGCCGAATTGGATGGTGCGGCACTGCGCGAGGCTTCGGCGCAAGCCGGTGCCGGTGCGCGGCCGACTGAACAGAACAAGTTCAAGCTCACTCTGTTGCGCCGCACGGTGTTGCGCGCGCTGCAAACAGTAACGGCGTAATGGAGGGCGCGATGGCAAGCATTGGACAGCCTATCGATCGCGTCGATGGCCGGCTGAAGGTCACCGGACGGGCGAAATATGCCGCTGAATTCGCGGTACCCGGCGCGGTGCACGCCGTGCTGGTGCAAAGCACCATTGGCGCCGGTGCGATTACCGGCATCGATATCGAAGCGGCGAGGTCGATGCCGGGTGTGCTGGCGATCATCACACCGCAGAACGCACCGAAACTGGCAGTGAAGGATGGCACGCAGACGGTTCGCGCGCCGCTGCTGCAGGACATGGAGATTGCGTTCAACGGCCAGCATGTGGGCGTTGTCGTCGCCGGCACACTGGAACAGGCGAATGCCGCGGCGGCACTGGTGCGCGTGCAATATCGCAGCAGTGAGCCGGTCACGTCGATGGACGTGGCCCTGGGACAAGCCTACGTGCCGAAGAGCTTTCGCAATGGCGCACGATCAGCGGACTCGCAGCGCGGTGATCCCGACCTGAGCTTCAGTTCGGGCGCGGCAAAGGTCGAGGCGACCTACATCACGCCGATGGAACACCACAATCCGATGGAGCCGCATGCGACGATTGCCAAATGGGACGGTGATTCGCTGACAGTGTGGACGGCGACACAGGGCATCTCCGGCGCGCAGACGTCGCTGGCCGCGCAGTTCGGCATCGAGCCATCGAATGTTCGGGTGATCTGCCCCTATGTCGGCGGCGGGTTCGGCTGCAAGGGCAGTACCTGGCCGCCGGCCACACTCGCGGCGATGGCCGCGAAGGTGGTGGGCAAGCCGGTCAAGCTGTCGCTGACGCGGGCACAGATGTTCACCTCGAACGGCTATCGGCCGCGAACCGTGCAGAAGCTGCGGTTCTCGGCCGACGCGCATGGGCATCTGGTGGCGATGCGGCATGACGGTTTCTCGCAGATGTCGATGCCGACGCTTGGCGAGTTTGCCGAACCGATGGGTCTCGCCACCGAGATGCTGTACGACTGTCCGAACGTCGCGGTGACCCACCGGCTGGTGGCGACGAACGCCAGCCTGCCGACATATATGCGCGCACCAGGGCTCGCCAGCGGCAACTTCGCGCTGGAATCGGCTATCGACGAGTTGGCGGTGGCCTTGGGGATGGACCCGCTCGAATTCCGCCTGCGCAACTACGCGGAGACCGAGCCGCACGAGAGCAAGCCGTTTGCCAGCAAGGCATTGCGTGCCTGCTACCAGCAAGGCGCGGAGGCCTTCGGTTGGGCGCGCCGCACACACGAGCCTCGCTCGATGCGTGACGGCAACACGCTGATCGGCTGGGGCATGGCGACCAGCACCTATCCGACGCACCGGATGCCGGCATCCACACGGGTCCGGTTGGGTGCCAATGGCACGGCGCTGGTGCAAGCGGGAACACAGGATCTCGGCACCGGAACTTATACGGTGATGTCGCAGATCGCCGCCGACACGCTGGGCATGGACGTGCATCGCGTCCAGTTTGAATTGGGTGACAGCACGTTCCCGCACGCGCCGGTTTCCGGTGGATCGATGACAGTGTCCAGTGTCGGACCCGCGGTGCTCGCTGCCTGTCAGGCGGCACGAGAGAAGCTGTTCGATCTGGCGCTGAGCGATCAGCGTCTGGGCTGGCAAGGCACCGACCGCGGCGCGCTGCGTCTGGAGAACCAGGTGATCACCGGGCCACAAGGCCGCGTACCGGTGGCCGAACTGCTGGCACGGAACAAGCAGGACTTCGTCGAGGCCACCAGCAGCGTGAAGGCTGGCGATGAAGAGAAGCAGTACGCCATGCATGCGTTCGGCGCGCAGTTCGCCGAGGTGCGGATCGATGCCGACCTGGGCGAAATCCGCGTCAGCCGATTCGTTGGCGCATTCGACGGCGGCCGGGTGATTAACGCGAAGACCGCGCACTCCCAGTTGTTGGGCGGCATCGTGTTCGGGCTCGGCATGGCGCTGTTCGAGGAAACCCATGTCGATGGTGAGACCGGCCGTATCGTCAACGCCAATGTCGCGGAATATCTGATGCCGGTGAACGCCGACGTGCCGGATATCCAGGCCATCCTCGTATCCAACGAGGAACTCACATCGAACCCGCTGGGCGCCAAGGGTATCGGCGAACTGCCGATGGTGGGCGTCGCCGCAGCGGTAGCCAACGCGGTGTACCATGCCACCGGGGTGCGCGTGCGCAAATTGCCGATACGGATCGAGGACGTTTTGACCTGAAGGAGAGTATCAGCATGCAGAAGCTATTGATGACCGGGATTGCCGCTGGCGTGTTCGGCATGATCGCCGCGCAGGCATCGGCGGCGGTGCCATCACCCGACCGCACTTTCGCGATGAAGGCGGCTTCAGGTGGCCTCGCGGAAATCCAGGCAGCGCAACTCGCCCAGCAGCAAGGCAGCTCGCCGCAGGTGAAGCAGTTCGCCGAGCGCATGATCACCGACCACACGCAGGCCAACAACGACTTGCAGCAGATCGCACAGCAGGAGAATATCGATCTGCCAACGCAACCCACCCAGCAGGACATGAGTGGAATGCAACACCTGCGCGGCATGAAGGGCTCGGCTTTCGACCGTGGCTATGCCCAAGAAGAAGTGCGTGACCATCAGCAGGATGTCGCACTGTTCCGCCAGGAAGCGGCCTCTGGAAAGGATCAGGCGCTGAAAGCCTATGCGCAGAAGACGCTGCCGACGCTGCAACAACACCTGCAACTGGCGCAGGCAATGAACGCGACCAGCAAGTAAATGGCAGCTCGCGCGGCCGCCCGCGACACCTCGATCCGAACCTATCGGGCGAAGCGCGATTTCAACATCACGCGTGAGCCGGCACCGGCTCGCGGCAAGGCGAAGACCGGCTCGATGTTCGTGGTGCAGAAGCATCACGCGCATCGGGCCGGTTTACATTGGGACTTCCGGCTCGAGCATGACGGCGTGCTGTGGAGCTGGGCAGTGCGCAAGGGGCCGTCGCTCGACCCTGCCGATAAACGGATCGCCGTGCATGTCGAGGACCATCCGATCGACTATGCCAACTTCGAGGGCTCGATTCCGGACGGCCAGTATGGCGCAGGCAAAGTTGAATTATGGGATCGCGGCACCTGGCAGCCGCTGAACGATCCCGACGCAGGGCTGCGCGACGGCGAGATCAAGTTCGTGCTGGACGGCAAACGTCTGCATGGCAAGTTCACGCTGGTGCGGCTGAAGCCACGGCCAAAAGAGCGTGGCCGGCAGGACAACTGGCTGCTGATCAAGGGCCTCGATGGAACCGAGCGCAAAGGCGCCGACGCGACCGCGATCGAGCAGGAGGCCCCGGCGCCGAAGCCTGCTGGCAAGCAGCGAAGCAAGAAGGCACCAGCGGAAGGTGCCAAGCGAGCGAAGCTGCCGCAGAAGCTGGCACCGCAGCTTGCGTCTGTGACCGACGCAGCGCCGGACGGCGACGGCTGGATCAGCGAGATCAAGTTCGACGGCTATCGGCTGCTGTGCTGGAACGATCACGGCAAGATCCGTGTGGTCACGCGCAACGGGCTGGATTGGACCGATCGGCTGCCGGCGGTCGCGCGTGCCGTTGCCGGTCTGCATGTCGAGGATGCGCTGCTGGATGGCGAGCTGGTAGCGCTGGACAAGAATGGTGCCTCCAGCTTCCCGGCGCTGCAGGCCGCCCTGTCGTCGGGCAAGGACGCGACGCTGCATCTGTATCTGTTCGACCTGTTGCATCTGGATGGCTGGGATCTACGAGCGTGCGCGCTGACCGAGCGCAAACGCCTGCTGTCCCCGCTATCAACTTGGCGCGGGATGCTGCGCTACAGCGACCATCAGGTTGGCAATGCGGCGGCACTGCATCGCGAAGCGTGCCAGAGAGGCCTTGAAGGCATCATCTGCAAGCAGGCGGACGTGCCGTATCACTCGGGACGCGGGCGAAGCTGGCTGAAGGTGAAGTGCCGCGGGCGCGAAGAACTGGTGGTGCTGGGTTGGACACCGCCCGGTGGCAGCCGTACCGGCCTGGGGTCGCTGCATCTAGGCTATTACGATGCCAAGGGTGGCCTGCATTACGCCGGCGGCGTCGGGTCTGGCTTCTCCGAGGATGAGCTGGTCCGGTTGAGCCAGCTTCTGGGAGAGCTTGCCGCTGATCCGCCGAAATCGCTGATCACCGCTGGCGATCCTTTGCCCAAGGACATCCACTGGGTGAAGCCGGAGCTGGTTGCTGAGATTGAATTCACCTCGTGGTCAGGTTCGGGGCGTGTGCGGCAAGCGGTGTATCTGGGTCAGCGCGAAGACAAAGCCGCGTCCGAGGTGGTGCGTGAACCAGCCGATGCCGATGCCGAGCGTAAAGCGGTCAAACCGAAGCCACCGATCGATGGCGCAAAGCGTGGGCCGGTTGTCGCCGTGCCACCCCGGCGATCCGCAACCAAGGCCACGCCAGCCGCCGCGAAGGGCAGTAAAATCGTGACGGCGCGTGCTCCTGCGAGGCACGGCGTGACAATTGCCGGCGTGACACTCACGCATCCCGATCGCGAGCTATGGCCGGGCATCACCAAGCAGGAACTTGCGGAATACTGGCAAGCGATTGCGGATCGCGCGTTGCCGGGACTTGCAAAGCGTCCGCTGGCAATCCTCCGCTGTCCGGAAGGTATCGGCGGTGAGCAGTTCTTTCAGAAGAACGGCCATGGCCATCTACCAAAGTCGGTACGCGAAGGCCATGCTGATGGGCAGCCGTTTCTTGCCATCGATGATGTCGATGGCCTGATCTCGCTGGCACAGATTTCGGCGATCGAACTGCATGCATGGGGTGCGGCCGAAGCTGATCCGTTGCATCCCGACCAGATCGTGTTCGACCTCGATCCAGGCGACGACGTGGCCTTCGCGGACGTCGCCAAAGCGGCGACCGATGTGCGCGATCAACTGAAGCGCGTGGGCCTGCCATCGTTTTGCCGGACCACCGGCGGCAAGGGCTTGCACGTCGTGGTGCCGCTCAAGCCGGCGGCGCATTGGGACGAGGTGAAGCCGTTCTGCCGGGCGTTCGCTGAAACGCTGAGCTCCGAACAACCGGAGCGGTTCCTTTCCACCGTCAAGAAAGCCGATCGGCAAGGCCGGATACTGATCGATTGGCTGCGCAATGGATTGGGCGCGACTGCCGTTGCGTCGTATTGCCCGCGCGCTCGGCCGGGCGCGAATGTGGCGACGCCGCTCACTTGGGGTGAAGTGACACCCAAACTCGACCCGGCGAAATTTACAATACGCAACACGCTGGAACGGTTGGCACGGCGCCGGTCGGATCCATGGCAGGATTTCGATGCGTCAAGGCAGCGTCTGCCAAATATTACTGCCACGTCATCTGGCGCATCCCGCAAGGCTAAGGTCGCTATTGTGACCGCCGCCAAGCCGAAGCGGCGTGGTTGAAAGAAAAGTAGCGCGCGTAAGTGTGAGCTTGATTTGGCGATTTATGTGCCAATCTCTCGGGTGCGGCGGATGGCGCCCGCCATCCCGCTGCGTGACGTTTCCCCCCCAAACTTGGCGGCGCCCCTTTAGGCGCCGCCTTTTTGTTGGCTAAGCTCCAGGGCTGGCGATGGCGCGCTCATCGCAATAGCATCGCAATCCTGTGAAAAGAATGCGGGGCGGGAAACCATGGCGACAGCATTGCCGATGCCGACGCTCGATCACGTTGTTGTCAACGTGCGTGACCAGATCGATGCGGGTTTGCAAACCTATCAGCGGCTGGGCTTCACGATGACGCCGCGCGGTTATCACACGCTGGGATCTATGAACCACCTCGCGATCCTCGGGACCGAATATCTCGAATTGATCGCGGCGAAGCCCGGCGACACACGGCGGGCGGAGGTTCTGGCCTCGCCCTTCGGACTGAACGGGCTGGTGTTCGGCACCGACGATTCCGCCTCCGTCTACGCGGCATTGAACGCCGCCGGCGTTCCGGTCGAGCCGCCGCTTGAGTTCTCACGCCCGGTGGAACTGAGCGATGGTGCGCGTGACGCGACCTTCCGCACGGTGCGGATGAAGGCGGGTACAGTGCCGGCGGGACGGCTGTATTTCTGCCATCACTTCACGCGTGACCTGGTGTGGCGCGACGAATGGCGGCATCACGCCAACGGCGCCGTCGGCGTTGACCGTGCGGTGATCGCCGCACGCGATCCCACTTCGCTGCGCGCGCTGTTCGTCCGCATGTTCGGCGCTGACGCGGTGCGGCAGAGCGGCGCGCGGTGTTCCCTGGCCGTGGGTTTGTCGCGCTTCGACGTAATCACTCCGGCTGAACTGGCCGGCGAATACGGCGACGCCGCGCCAGGCGGGGACGGCCGCGACGAATACATGGCCGCGCTGACGATACGCACCCGCTCACTTGAGGCAGCTGCGGCTGCCCTGCAATCGGGTGGCATTGCGGGCGTGCGGCGCGACGCAGATCGCATCGTGGTGCCGGCAAGCGCGGCCTTCGGCGTCACGCTGGAATTCCGCGGCTGATCATGCCGGCCAGGAATCTCGGCAGCGCGATCGCGGCGATTGATCCGTCAACTCCGGCATTGATCGACCACGGCGGTGCTGCGGAGCGGGTGTTTTCCTACGGCGATGTCCAGCGGCTCAGCGATGCGTTCGCGCGCGGTCTGTTGCGGCGCGGGCTGCGGCGCGGCAATCGGGTGGCGATCCTGGCAGCGAATCGCACCGAATACCTGATCGCGTTTCTCGGCACGATGCGCGCCGGCATGGTGTCGGTCCCGGTGAACCACCGGCTGCCGGCGGACACGGTGAATTTCATCATCGAGGACGCGGATGTCCGCCTGGTGCTGTGCGACACGGCGCGCGGCGGGCTGTTCCGCGACGCGGTGCCTCGGGTGGTCATCGATACGGACTTCGCGACAGTGTTGGACGAAGGTGCCTTCGATGCGGTGCAGGCCGAGCCGGCCGAACCGGCGATGTTCCTTTACACGTCGGGTTCGACCGGGCGGCCGAAGGGCGTGGTGCTGTCGCACCAGAGCCACCTGTGGGTGCTGGAAATTCGCGCCAATCCGCCACCGCCGCCTGGGCAGCGAGTCCTGGTTGCCGCACCGCTGTACCACATGAACGGGCTGTCGATGTCGCAGGTGACGCTGAACAACGGCGGCACCATCGTGCTGTTGCCGTCGTTCACCGCGCGCGGCTACATCGAGGCCGCGTCGCGTCATCGCGTGACCGCGCTCACCGGCGTGCCGACGATGATCGCGATGATGCTGCGCGAACGCGAGGCGATGGCTGCAGCGGACCTGACGCAGGTGCGGAGTTTGCGCATCGGTTCGGCGCCGATGTCCGAGCAGTTGGTGCAGCAGATCCGGCAGGCATTGCCCGATGCGCGCATCCTGCACGGTTATGGCACCACCGAAGCCGGCCCGGTGGCCTTCGCCTCGGACGAACGCGTGCCGCGATCCGTCGGCGCCGTGCATCCCGGGGTGGATCTTCGTCTGATGCGCGAGGGTGTCGAAGTGACGGATGAGGGCGTGATGGAGATGCGCTGCCCGGCGCTGATGAACGGCTACCACAAGCTGCCCGAGGCGACGCGCAAGGCCATGACGCCCGATGGCTACTACATCACCGGCGACGTGTTTCACCGCGATGCCGAAGGCTACTACTATTTCGTCGGCCGGGCGGACGACATGTTCGTCTGCGGCGGCGAGAATATCTATCCCAGCGAAGTCGAGAAGATGCTGGAGAAGCATCCGGCGGTGCATCAGGCCTGTGTCGTGCCTGTGCCGGATGAACTGAAGGCGCACAAACCGGTCGCGTTCATCGTCCCGCGTGCCGGCACGCACGCCACCGAGGACGACATCAAGCAGTTTGCGCTGGCCAATGCGCCGGCCTATCAGCATCCGCGGCGAGTCTGGTTTCTCGATGACCTGCCGCTCGCCAGTACCAACAAAATCGATCGCAAGAGCCTGATACAACAGGCGATGTTGGAGGTCGGATGAAAGCCATGGTTGTCCGCCAGCACGGCGGACCCGAAGTCATGCACTACGTCACCGATTTTCCTGACCCGGAAATCGGCGAAGGCGATGTTCTGGTGCGCGTGCGCGCCTCGTCGCTGAATTACCACGACGTGTTCACAAGGCGTGGCATGCCCGGGATCAAGGTGCCCATGCCGCTGATCATGGGACTCGACATCGCGGGGGAAATTGCCGCGATCGGTCCCGGTGTCGATGGCTGGTCAGTCGGTGACCGCGTGCTGGTCGATCCGATCAACCGCGTCGAGGGCGGGCTGATGGGCGAGACGATGCATGGCGGTCTTGCCGAACTATGCCGCGCGCGAGCGCATCAGCTGGTGCGGGTTCCGGCCGACGTCAGTTTTGCCGACGCTGCTGCACTACCGGTTGCGTACGGAACCGCGCATCGCATGCTGGCATCCAAGGGCAACGTGCGCAGCGGCGACAAGGTGATGATCCTGGGTGCCAGCGGCGGCGTCGGCGTGTGCTGCGTGCAATTGGCGAAGCAGGCGGGCGCGGAAGTCGTCGCATGCGCCAGCTCGGAACAGAAGCTGGCACGACTGCGCGAATTGGGCGCCGATCGGCTGATCAATTACACGGAGAGCGATTTCGTCAAGGAAGTATACGCGCTGTACGGCAAGCCATCGCGGCGTGGCGCCGATGTCGGCAATGGATTGGATGTGGTGGTGAACTTCACCGGCGGTGACACCTGGGTGAAATCGCTGCGCTGTCTGAAGGTCGGCGGACGGTTGCTGACCTGTGGTGCCACGGCGGGCTACGACCCGAAGGAAGACATCCGCTTCATCTGGACATTCGAGCTGGAAATACGCGGCTCCAACGGCTGGCAGCGCAGCGATATCGAGGCACTGCTGGAACTTGTGCGGCAAGGCAAGCTGAATACGCTGGTGGAGCGGACCTATCCATTGGCGGAAGCGGACGAAGCGCTGCGGGTGATCGAGGATCGCGAAGTGTTCGGCAAGATCGTGGTGACGCCGTGAGCGAAGCCCTGACGGCCGAGCAGTTGCAGGAGCGGCTGCAGGTATCGCCGTTCATCCGCTTCCTCGGATTAATCGTCACCGAAGCAGATCCGGCGCGCCAGCAGGTCACCATGACCGCGCCGATGCGCCCGGAATTCGAGCGGATTGCCGGTTCGGGACAATGGCATGGCGGACCGCTCGCCTCGATCATCGACACAGTCGGCGACTACGCGCTGGTGATGACGATAGGCCGGCCGCTGCCGACGATAAACTTCCGCGTCGATTATCTGCGGCCGGCACTGAACAGCGACCTTACCGTCACCGCGCGTGTGCGGCGTGCCGGCAAGAGCGTCGGCATCGTCGATGTCGACGTGATGGACGCGAAAGGCACGCTGGTTGCCATCGGCCGCGCGACGTACGCGACCAGTTAAACCTTCCGTATCGTCTCGGCCCAGTGGTCCAGCAGTGGGATCACTGTCTCGGCCCCTTCCGATGGCACGGTGATCACCACGCGATCGACGCCGAGATCGCGATAGTGCCGCAGCTTGTCCACTTCCTCGACGACGCGGAACAACGTGATCGGCAGTGACGCGGGATCGCGTCCGGCCTCTTTCACCATCGTATGGAACTGCGGCATGAAGTCCGCGACTTCGTCGTATTCGGGGCGGCTGGCGTGCGGGATCCAGCCATCGCCATAGCGGATCGCGCGCCGCGCGCCGTGCGGAAAGATGCCGCCGACCAGGATGGGAGGATGCGGCTTCTGCACCGGCTTCGGCCAGGCGAAGATCGGATCGAAGTTGACGGATTTGCCATGATACTCGGCTTTTTCCTCGCGCCAGATCACCTTCATCGCCTCGATGCGCTCGCGCGCGATCTTGTGGCGTGACTTGAACGGCGTGCCGTGGTTCGCCATTTCGTCTTCGTTCCAGCCCGAGCCGATACCGAACAGGAAGCGCCCGCGCGAGATCTGATCGATCGAGGCAACCAGCTTCGCTGTCTGGATCGGGTCGCGCTGCTGCACCAAGCAAACGCCGGTGCCGACCTTAAGCCGCTTGGTTGCCGCCGCCGCGGCGGTCAATGTGACGAACGGGTCCATCACGTCATAGTAGAACTTCGGCATCTCGGGGCCTGACGGGAACACCGATTTGCGCGAGACTGGGATGTGCGAATGCTCCGGCGCCCATAGAGACTCGAAGCCGCGCGCCTCCAGCGCCTGTGCGAGTTCGATCGGACCGATTGAATAATCGGTAAAGAAGATGGCGGCGCCGAAATGCATGTCAGGCTCCCTGAATATTGCGGGAGCCTAACCTGCATTCTGCGGCGTTGCGAGACGGCGTGGCTACTTGGTCTGCGGCGAATGCCTCGTCTGCTGTGTGGCTCCCGCGCCGCCGCCTTGAGGCTTGGTCAGGTCGCGAATGTGGAAGTCAGGTTCGCTGTTCCATGGACCACGCCTCTCCGCTTCCGGGCCCTCCGTGAGGTTGAAATAGACATCGACGGTGTCGTCCGGCTTCAGATCGCCGAAAATCGGATCCTCCAGCTTGTCCATCGACTCCAGCGCCTTCATGAACATGCGCGCATGGGCGACCTCGCGCGTCGCCAGATGGCGCAATGCCTCCCGCGTTCCATCGTCTGGCGCCTGATGCAGCAGAGTTTCATACGTGGCGAGCGCGCCGGCCTCCGCAGCGATGTCGGCGCGCAAATCGCGCACCACGTTGCCGCCTTCGTTGACATAACGCGCATCCCAAGTGCTGCCGCGTGAGTCCACCAAGTGCGGACCATAGCCGCGGACAGCAAACAACGTGCTGCCGAACGCTTTCTCCTGCGCCTTCTGCTTGGCCCGCTTGGTGTGCTGCTCGATCATCAGCGCGATCATCTCCAGATGGCCGAATTCCTCGGTCGCGATGTTCTGCAGCATGTCACGAATTCCCTGGTCTTCCGTGTGGAAAGACTGGGTGAAATAGGTCAGCGCGGCGGAAAGTTCGCCGGTCGCGCCACCGAACTGCTCCAGCAGCTTCTCCGCGAATACAGGGTCGGGAGTGTCAACGCGAACCTGATGAATTGGGTCTGGCCGGTGAATGAACATGGCAATCTCCTTCGGGATGTAAGCCGCAACCGCGCGGACGCGCTCCGGTTGGCTGTTCACGCGAAAGTGCCTCTGCCATGCTGCTTCGTGGCAAGGAGCAACGAATGCGCGTTGGTATCGAAGTTGGCGGCACATTCACCGATCTGGTTGCGATCGCCGATGGACAGGTGACGATAGCGAAGGTTCCCAGCACGCCGGCGAGCCCGGACATTGGCGCGTTCGCGGCGCTCGGCGCCGGCGATATTGCCGCCGCCGGTGTCACCGATCTGGTGCACGGATCGACGGTCGCGACAAATGCAATTCTCGAGCGCAAGGGCGCGCGCATCGCCTTCGTCACCACGCGTGGCTTCCGCGACATTCCCTTCATGCAGCGCCACGATCGTCGCAACATCTATGAGCTGCGCTATGCCAAGCCACAGCCCCCTGTGGCGCGGCGCGATTGCTTCGAGGTCGCCGAACGGATCGACGCGGCCGGTAAGGTGGTGGTGCGGCTGGACGAGACAGCGGTGCGCGATGCGCTGATCCCGGCGCTCGCCGCGGGCCAGTACGATGCGGTGGCGATCTGCCTGCTCTCGGCTTATGCCGCGCCTGTGCACGAACAACGCCTGCGTTCGCTGATCGCGGGCGCGTTGCCCGATTTACGCATTGCCTGCTCGCACGAGATCGCGCGCGAGTTCCGAGAATACGAACGCGCCAGTACCACCATGCTGTCCGCTTATGTGCAGCCGGTGATCGATCGCTATCTGGATCGGTTCGAAGCACGCCTGCGCGAGAACGGCTTCGCCGGACATTTCAGCGTGATGCAATCGAATGGCGGACGCCTGCCGGCGGCGGCAATGCGCAGCAACGCGATCACCGCCCTGTTCAGCGGACCTGCCGCCGGCGTGGTGGGCGCTATCCGGCAGGCCAGCCGTTCGGGGCGCGGCAACCTGATCACCTTCGATATGGGCGGCACGTCGACCGACGTATCGCTGGTGGAAAACGGCGAGCCGTCCATCGCGGCGGAAACCGAGATCGACGGCCTGCCAGTACGCACGCCGGTGCTCGACATCGTCTCGGTCGGGGCGGGCGGAGGCAGCCTCGTTTGGATCGACGATGGCGGAATGCTGCGCGTCGGGCCGCGCAGTGCGGGGGCCGATCCGGGACCGGCGTGTTATGGCCGTGGCGGCACGCAGCCGACGATAACCGATGCCCATGTGGTGCGCGGCACCATCCGGCCTGAGGCGTTTCTCGGTGGTGCGATGCGCCTGGATGCAGACCGCGCACATGCCGCGTTCGCGCCGATCGCGCGGCAACTCGGGTGTGACGTCGCAGGGGCGGCGGCGGCGGCAATCCGGCTTGCGGTCGCCAACATCGTGCGCGCGATCCAGCTTGTTTCAACAGAGCGCGGACGCGATCCGCGCGACTATGTGCTGCTGCCGTTCGGTGGTGCGGGCCCCTTGCTGGCGGCGGAGATCGCTGATGAACTCGGCGTGCGCGAAATCCTGGTGCCGCCCAATCCTGGCGTGGTGTCGGCGCTGGGACTGATCTCGGCCGACTACATCCGGACCGCGGGTGTGACGCGGCGCACCCTGCTGGATGACACGGCACCTGGCGTGCTGCGCGACGCGTTCGCCGGATTTCGTGCGCGAGCGGAGGGCGAGTTCCGCGAGCTTGGTCTGCATGGAGCGCTCGACTTCACGCTGAGCGCCGACATGCGTTTCGTCGGACAGGCGTTCGAGGTCGCGGTGGATCTCGATCCGGCCCTCCTGGCGTCGCTGACAGTCGGCGATCTGACGGAGCGGTTCGCCGCCGCGCATTACCGGTTGTATCGCCACGGCGGTGAAGCAGGCCGACGTGTGGAAATCGTCGGCCTGCGCTTTGGCATCCGGCGCAAACTGGGGACATTGCCGGACTTCACCGAGCGTCCAATGACGTTGCAAGGCCCAACGGAAGCGTCGGTGCGCGCCGGCGAGCACAGCGTATCGGCCGGATTGCTGACGGCAGCGTCACTACGGCGCGATACAGTCGTGGCGGGACCAGCTCTGCTGGAAAGCTACAGCTCCACCATCTGGGTGCCGCCGAACTGGCAGGCCACGCGCGACGCGGGCGGCAACATCTTCCTGCGAAGGCAAATGTCATGACGCTCGATCCGGTCGATTACGCGATCATCACCCAGGCGTTGATCGCCGCGGCACGCGAGATGGGCGCCAAGCTGGTGCGCTCGGCATTCTCCACGGTTCTACGTGAGGCTCGCGACGGCTCGGCGGCGCTGCTCGACGCGCGTGGCAACACGGTTGCGCAGGCCGAGCTGATACCGATGCAGCTCGGTACGATCGGGCACATATTTCAGCCCTGTGCCGCGATGTATCCGCTCGAGGAATTGCAGGAAGGCGACTTCTTCGCGATCAACGATCCGTATTCCGGCGGTCAGCATCTACAGGATGTATTCCTGTTCCATCCGATCTTTTTCGCCAGCCGGCTGATCGGGTTTTCGGCTTCGGTGGCACATCACCTCGATCTCGGCGGCGGCAGTCCGGGTCTCAATCCGGCGGCGACGGATGTCTGGGCTGAGGGACTGATCATCCCGCCGCTGAAGCTCAACATGGCGCGTGACTGGCATGGCGGCATGTTCGAGCGGCTGCTGCGCGCCAACGTACGCGTGCCCCACCAGACGATGGGCGACTTCGATGCACAGATGGCGGCCAACGCCATCGGCATGGCGCGGGTGAAGGAACTCGCCGAGCGCTATTGTGCGGACAAGGTGGTGGCAGCGATGGCGGCGTTACAGGACTATTCGGAGACGCGCATGCGCGCCGCGATCCGCGCGGTGCCAGACGGCGTGTACCGCGGCGAGGACGCGATCGACGACGATGGCGATTTGGACGCACCATTGCCGGTGCGCGCGACCGTCACCGTTAGCGGCGACAGCGTCGCGGTGGACTTCACCGGCACCGCGCCGCAGGTGCGGCGGCATTTGAATTCGCCGTTCGCATCGACCGTGTCGGCGGCGCTGTCATGCGTGAAGGCGGTGCTGACCAGTCCGGACATTCCGTTCAACGCCGGTGCGGCACGGCCGGTGACGATAACCGCGCCGGAAGGCTCGCTGTTGAACCCGCGCCGTCCGGCGCCAGTGCGCGCACGGATGGAGGCATGTTTCCGCGCCTGGAATGCCACGATGAAGGCGCTGGCCCACGCGGTGCCGGATCAGGTGATCGCCTGCGGCTTCGACACCACGACAGTCGGCGTGTTCTCGCACCAGGAGCCGCATGGCTGGTCGGTCTATCTGGAGATATACGGCGGTGGATACGGCGCCTCAGCTACGGCGGACGGCAGCGATGCGCTGGATGGGCCGCTGTCGAACTGCTCGAACACGCCGATCGAGGCGCTGGATCAGGACTTCGGATTCTTCCGCGTGCTGGAATACAGCCTGCGGCCGGGTAGTGCCGGGGCCGGCGAATACCGTGGCGGGCTGGGTTTCCTGCGGCGCTTCGAGGTGCTGACGGATGAGGTAAAGCTGGCGCTGTACAGCGACCGGTTCCGCCGCCAGGCAGACGGATTGTTCGGTGGCGAGCCAGGCAGCACCGGGTTCTGCGAAATCCGCCGTGGCGGCCAGACCATACGGCTTCGCTCGAAGGACGAGGTGATGTTGCAGAAAGGCGATGTGGTGACGCTCGCCGTCGGCGGCGGTGGCGGCTACGGCGACCCGTCGCGGCGCGCAAGCGAACGCGTCGCAAGCGATGTGGCGGACGGTTATGTGAGCAACGTGTCATTGCGAGAAGCGTGAGCAGCGAAGCAATCCAGGTCGAATCGTGCGCGCAGGCTTGACCGGCATTGCCTCGGCGGCTTCGCCGCCTCGCAATGACACCCGTAGCTACATAGCCGCCTGGATCGACTCGCCCACGATGCTGACCAGCCGATCGAGCGTCGCTTCCGGTGTCATCAACGGTGGTGCGATGGTCAGCGTGTCGCCGCTGATTGGCGTGCCGCCGCCGCCACGCTGCCGGATGATCAGGCCGCGTTTGGTGGCTTCCGCGACGACGCGCGGACCCAGACCCATCGCGGGCTTGCGGGTACCCTGATCCTCCACCAATTCGACACCGCACATCATGCCAAGACCGCGCACGTCACCCACCACCGGCAGGCTGCGCAGCGTCTCAAGCCCGGCGAGCAGCTTCATGCCCATCACCGCCGCGCGTTCGGGCAGACCTTCTTTCTCGATGATGTCGATGTTGCGCAGGCCGACGGCACAGCATGTCGGATGGCCGGAATACGTCGCCGCATGCATATAGCGTTCGTCCATCGGCGCGTCTTCCATCGCCTGGTGCACGCGCTTCGATACAACGACACCGCCAAGCGGCAGATAGCCGCTGGTGACACCCTTGGCGAACGACATCAGGTCGGGCTCCACGCCCCAATGCCCCAGCGCGAACCAGCGTCCGGTGCGGCCGAAGCCGGTGATCACCTCATCGGCGATCAGCAGCACGTTGTGCCGATTGCAGATCTCGCGCAGTCGCGGGAAATAAGTCGGTGGTGGCACGATAACGCCACCGGTGCCCATCACCGGTTCGGCGATCACCGCGGCCACTGTATCAGCGCCCTGAGCTTCGATCGCGGCTTCCACCGCATCGGCGGCCTCGATGCCGGCATCGCCATTGCCCGGCCAGCGATACGGATAGGGCGGCGGCACTTGCAGGAATTCCGCCACCAGCGGGCCGAACATCTTGTGATAGCCGGGCAGGCTGGTCGCGCTCATCGCTGCCATGGTCACGCCGTGATAGCCGTACTGGCGCGAGATGATCTTGACCTTGTTCGGCTTGCCCATCCGCTTCCAATAATAGCGCGCGGTCTTGAACGCGCTTTCGTTGGATTCTGCGCCGCCGGTGGTGAAGTAAACCGCCGCCATGTTCGAGTAGCACAGGTTGACAATGCGTTCGGCCAGACGGATCGCCGGTTCATTGGAGAAGCCGGCATAGGCGGACGCGTAGGCCAGCGTAGCCATCTGCTGCGCTGCGGCTTCCGCCAGTTCCTTCCGCCCGTGGCCGACATTGACATTCCACAGGCATGACAGGCCGTCGATGTATTCGCTGCCGTCGGACGTGCGCAGCATGGCGCCGTGACCTTCGACGAACACCTTGGCCTGGGCATGTTCCTTCGGGTGATGCAGCGGATGGATCAGGTGCCGCTTATCGCCTTCCAGCAGGATGTTGGCGCTGGTCGCGAGGTCGTTCATGTCGGCCTCCTTTCCGCTTGCCACTGGCCCTTGCCGAACTGACTGAGATTCACCGGGCCACGATGATGATCGGTGGCGCTGCCCAGGAACACGTCGCCTTCCATTCGCCCGTTCTTGACGGTGCCCTCGAAGCGATAGGCGATGGCGCTGCCTTCATGCCGTGTCTCAAACTCCAGCTGCACCTGTTGCGCCGCAAGCTTGCCGTTGACATCGCTTTCGAACTGCTCGGACTGCTGGCTGCCGCTGAGCTTGCTGCCCTGCTGCTGCAGACGCAGCCGATGCTTGCGCTCACCGTGCAGGAACTGCACGCGCACATCCCAGGTGCCCGCCACATCCGCCTGCGCAGCGGGCTCCGGGGTCGGGTGCAGGTTGTGCGCGGCGCGCAGCGTATCGGCAACCGCCTGGCCGACTTTCGCCGCTTCGCCCGGCTGGAACTGGAACGGATCGATCGTCAGCGTGTTTTCGGTCGCCGAGGTGTCGTCCGTCATGATGCGCGGATCGCCCTCGAGCAGACGTTGCCGCAGACCGATCCCATCGAGCGCGATGCCATCCCACTTCACACGCAACGCCGGCACGCGCACCACGCTTTGCGGTTCGATCACCTCGCTGGTGACGCCCGGAACGTCGGCGACGCGGCGGGCGATCTCCTGCAAGTCGTCGCGCCAGCGCTTCTGCTCGGCCTTCTCGTCGCGCTTTTCCATCCAGTATTCCAGCGCAGTGATCACGCCGATGACGTCTTCCTTGGACACTTTCATCGGGCGGCCGAACGCCTGATGCGGCGACGCGTTGCGCCACGCCGCCTGCACCAGCTTCTTGTTGCCCAGAAGCAGGCCGCTGGTCTGTGGGCCGCGCAGGAATTTGCCGCCGCTGTAGATCACCATGTCGGCGCCACGCGTCAGCCATGGGCTCGGGCGCTGGATATGTTCGGACGCGGCATCGACCAGGATCGGAATGCCCAGCGGCTTCACCCGCGCGACGATTTCTTCCATGCGAATGGTGGAGAATTCCTCGTTGGTGCCAAGGATCGCCACCATGGCGACCGGCTCTTTCAGAGCCTGTTCTAGATCGGCGGCCGTGTCGATCTCGACGATATGCGCGCCGACCATGCGGATCGCCTGGTCGTAGGCAAAGCGCTGCTTCGCCGGCAGGATCACGCGGTTCACCCAACCATCGGTGAACGGCAGGCGCAGCATGCGAATGGGATCGTTGCCGGCGATGCAGGCGGCGGACGCCAACGCGACGGCGGCAGCGCTGCCGCAGGTCACAATACCCCATTCGGCGCCGGTGAGTTCGGCGATGCGCTTGCCGGCGGCTTCCATCAGTTCGTCCAGGTTGACGAACATGCGTGACGCCGCATCGACCGCGGCGCGCACCTGCGGCAGCATCAGGCTGCCGCCGTGCATGGTGCGGACGCTGCAGCAGTTGATGAACGGGCGAACGCCGAGTGCCGTGTAAGGATTGCTGTTGCCCGCGAGACTGTCAGCCATGTCAGGAAATCTCCCCCGCTGTTCGATAGACCGCCCGTTCGAAATCATCCAACAGTTGCAACACCGTCGGGTCGGCGAACGGCAGCACCTGCGTCAGCATGACCCCAGCGATCTGCTGCCTGGGATCGATCCAGTAATACGTGTTGAACAGACCCGCCCACGTCAGGCTGCCGGCGCTGCGCTGTCCCGGCACGTCCTGCGTGTTGATCAGCCAGGTCAGGCCCCACTTCTTTACCATGCCAGGGAAGAACTCGGCGTCGTGCGACACCGCGGGATGCGAGGTCTCGAGCTTCCCCACATCCAGATCGCCGATATGGTTCTGCGCCATCAGGGCGAGCGTTTCAGGATCCAGGACCCGCGCACCGTTCAGCGTGCCGCCTTGCAGCACCATCCTCACAAAGGCGAGATAGTCGGGGCCAGTGGCAAACAGCGCACCGCCGCCGGCGTGGAACTCGGCTGGCTGCGGCGGCGTGTTGGGTATCGGCTCCAGCGAGCCATCCGGCTTGCGGGCATGCACCTGCACCAGCCGCTCAAGTTGCTCATCGTTCGGCACAAAGCAGGTGTCGCGCATGGCAAGCGGCGCGAATATATGCTCGCGCATATACACTGCCAGATCCTGGCCGCTGACGGTTTCCACCATCCGGCCAGCCCAGTCGATGTTGATGCCGTATTCCCAGCGCTCACCCGGCTCGAACGCCAGCGGCGCATTCAGCGCGGCAAGCTTGCCGGACATGATCGTGGGCAACCCGGTGAGATCGACATAGCGGTTCAGCTGCGCATTCCACACGTGATAGACGAAGCCGGCGGTGTGGGTCAGCAGATGCCGCAGCGTGACCTTGCGGCGCGCCGGCCGCAGCATCGGTTTGCCGGCGGCATCGAAGCCGTCCAGCACCTGTAGTTCGGCCAGCTCCGGCATGATCTCGCCGGCCGGCTGGTCAAGCGCCAGCTTGCCTTGCTCGACGCACTGCATGGCAGCGACACCGGTGACCGCCTTGGTCATCGAGGCGATGCGGAACACCGTGTCCGTGGTCATCGGCACGCCATCCGGCAAGCCGCGCCTGCCGAATGCGCCCTGGTAGATCATGCCACCACGGTTGGCGGCGAGCGCCACAACACCGGGCACGCGGCCCGCGTCCGACGCCTCACGCAGAACCCGATCGATATCGGTTGCGGCCATCCGGGAGCCCTCCGGTTTTCCGGCGGCAGTATGCCGCGCTGTTGCGCCGTCTGGCCAGCGGGGGCAACAATGTAAGCGGGCTCGCCGACGGCATGGGAGGCATGAGGTGATCGAAAACGAAGTCATCGTCACGACCAGGCACGGCAAGATGCCAACCTTCGTCGCCGCACCTGATGGATCCGACCAGCACCCCGGCATCATTTTCTACATGGACGCGCCAGGCATTCGCGAGGAACTGCGCAACATGGCGCGGCGCATTGCCAAGCACGGCTATGTCTGCCTGTTGCCCGATATGTATTACCGGCTGGGCACGGTGCGTTTCGACATTCCACGCCGTGACGACGGCATGTCGGGCGTGATCCGTGCTTCGATGAATAGCCTGACCATCCCAGGTGTGAATGACGACACGGCGGCGATGCTTGCGTGGTTCGATGCGAACGGCCGGGTGAAGCCTGGGCCGATCGGCTGCGTCGGGCATTGCATGAGCGGCCGCTATATCACCTCGGTATCCGCCGCATTCCCGCACCGGATGGCCGCCGCGGCGTCGTTGTATGGCGTCGCTGTCGTCACCGACAAGGATGATTCGCCGCATCTGTCGCTGAGCAAGGTCAAGGGCGAGCTTTACTATGCGTTCGCCGAACATGATCAATCGGTCCCGGACAACGTGATCCCCGACCTGAAGGCGGCGCTGAACAAGACCGACGTAAAGGCAACGGTGGAAGTGTTCCCCGGTACGCATCACGGTTTCTGTTTTCCCGAGCGCGCTGTCTACGACACGCAAGCGTCCGAAACGACATGGACGAAGATCTTCGCGCTGTGGGATCGGCATCTGAAGCAGTAGGGGCTGACCATGGATGATGTGCTGGCCGGCACGATGGTGTTCACCGGCGAGCGTTCGCGTGCCGGTTACCGGGTCAACCGCATGGCGATGACGCTGACCGATGCCGGGAAACGCGCTGACTTCGTCGCGGACGAGCAGGGCTACATGCGAGGCATGGGCCTGACCGACGCGGAAATCGATATGGTGCGCCGACGCGACTGGAAATCCATGCTGGAGGCCGGCAGCAGCATCTATCTGCTGATCAAGATCGCCGGCGCAGTGGGCCAGACGCTGCAGCAGGTTGGCGCGCACACCGCCGGCATGACGGTGGAAGAATATCTGGCGAAGCGGCAAAGGCACTGAAACATGGCACGGGTTGTAGCGGGCGTCGGTTCGTCGCATGCGCCGACCTTCGGCGGGGTGTTCGACAAGGGACAGCAGAAGGAGCCGATGTGGGCGCCGCTGTTCGACGGCTACGTGCCGGTGCGCGCGTGGCTGGAGGAGCTGCGGCCCGACCTGTTCATCGTGGTGTACAACGACCACATGAACCGGTTCTTCTTCGACGCGTATCCCACATTCGCGCTCGGTGTCAGCGACATATATCCGCAGGCGGACGAGGGCTGGGGCAAGCGCAACCTGGCAGACATGCGCGGCGATCCGGAATTCTCCTGGCACGTCGCGCGCAGTCTGGTGGAGGACGAATTCGATCCAACGATATGCCAGGAAATGTCGGTGGATCACGGCGTGATGTCGTTCATGCCTATGCTGACCGGCACGCAGTTTCCGGTGCCGATAGTGCCGCTGGCGGTGAATGTGATCCAGCATCCGGTGCCGACGGCACGGCGGCTGTTCAAGCTGGGCGCCGCGCTGCGCCGCGCGGTGGAGAGCTATCCGCGCGACATGCGAGTGGTGGTGATGGGCACCGGCGGACTGACACACCAGTTGCATGGACCGCGCTATGGCTTCCGCAACGACCACTGGGACAACCAGTTCCTCGATCAGCTCGAGACAGAACCGGAAACGCTGGCCGCTCTATCGCATCGCGACTACATGGAGCGCGGCGGCACCGAAGGCATCGAGATGATCAACTGGCTGCCGATGCGCTCGGCGCTGGGCAGCAAGGTGAAGCGCATGCATCGCACCTATCATGCGCCGATGACCACAGGCTACGGCCTGCTGGCACTGGAGCCGGCGTAGTCAGTCTGCTGCCTCGGCCTGCTCCAATCCCGCCAGCCGATTGAATTCGCGCCAGTCGGCACGATACGCCGGCCGTGACGACGCAGCCTGGTGGCCGCCGAATTCATCCATCCAGCGGCGCTCGGTGGCCTCGGCGTCCGCCCAGCATTCCGCCACAGCAGTCGCGCGCTCGACATCGCTGCCATCGGTCAGCACGGCGTCGATGCGCGTGCGGAATGCGCGCTCCAGTGCGTCCCGTTCGTCACGGATCGCGGCAAGATGGATCGGGAAATCGTCCAGCATCGCGCGGTGCAGTTGTTCATGACGCCACCACAGGCTGCGCGGATCAAAGCTGTCGCTGGGGCGCGGGCCATGTGCCGGCAGGGCGACCCCGGGCAGCACCGGCTTGAAGATAGAGGTGCATGGCGCGCTGGTCCCCGTCACCCATTGCACGATGCGGCCCGGCTGCAGCTCGGACACCATCGATCCCACCGTTTGCCCCCCGCGATCGCCATCCGCTGCATGCATGCAGATGGTGCGCGTGGCCGCATCCTGCGGATGCCACTCGGGATCCTGTTCCGCCGCCGCACCATGGTCGCGCAGGATCGCCATCATGTCGTTTGCGCCAAGCCGGCCGGCGGCACGCTGCAGCAATGTGGTGGAACGCGCACACCGGGCGCGCCCGTGGCTGACGGCGTCGCGGCCCAGGTCGCTGAACGACGTGGCGACATCGAGATCGGCAGCATCGTGGCACCAGCCCTGGGTGCGTGCATGCGAGACCAGTGACGGGCTGGCTCGCGAGAAGTTGCGGCCGATACTATAGGCATTGGAGATCGACCGCACGCTTTCGGCGCGTTCGACGACCCACATGCGCTCCACGGTTTCCAGCACATAGGCTTCGCGTGTGTCGGCGATGATGAACGAGTTGTGGTAATAGCGCGGTGTCAGGTGACCGCAACTGCCGCCCTGGCCGAATTGCTCGAGCAGACGGGTGATAACCTCGACCGCCTCGGCGGCAGACGCGGCGCGCTCCAGACCAAGCCGCAGCAGGTCCATGCCGATGAGCGCTGGTTCCTCCTGTGGCGCAATGCGCGCGTGGACCGCCTCGTTGCCGATGGTGACCCCGTGCTCGTTGGCACCCATCTCGGCGCCCCAGATCCAGAACGGTCTGCACAGCAGAACGCCATTGGTATGCCGCACCTGTGGAATGCTGATATACGTACAGGCAATAGTTGCACCTTCGGTGTGCGTCATGCGCGGGAAGAACTCAACTGCCTGCGCCTCATTGCGCTCGCGGTCGCTGTTCTTGCCGAACAGAATACCGCCGTGGCAGTGGCGCCTGGCAATGCCACGATCGTATCGCACATATCCGCACCGCTCGCTTTACTTGTCGCACCAAGTGTAGGACCAAGACGCCGTTGTGTCAGTAGCGGCATACCGGTTTCCACTGACCGCCATCTAGGATATATCCCGCATCGCTAGACTGGGAGGTAGCTTCCAATGAAATCAAAAACCGCGACGCACAACGGGGCGTCGCCAATGAACGGCGATGCATTCCGGCTCGAGGAATTCATGCCATACAGACTGTCGGTTGCGGCCAACCGGGTCTCACGGCTGTTCGCGCGGCGTTATAATGCAGCTTATGGCCTGAGCATCCCGGAGTGGCGCGTGCTCGCCATGGTCGGACGACAGGGAACGCTCTCGCCAAGCGCGGTCGGCGAAGCCACGGCGATGGACAAGGTGAAGGTCAGCCGGGCGGCGGCCAGTCTTGTTGCGCGCGGTCTGCTGAAGCAGACGCACGATCCCAAGGATGGACGTGGACGCTTGCTGCGACTCACGCGCAAGGGCGTCACGGTGCATCAGGGGATGGTGCCGCTCGCCTGCGAGCTGGAGGAGCAACTCGCGGAAGGCATGAGCCGCACCGAATGGGGTAGCTTACTGAAGGCTCTCGACAAGCTCGCCACCTATGCGGAGGGCTTCGAGGGCGCGGACAGCGACGCCTTGGTGGACTGACCGCACAGCAGACTCGCCTGTCACAAAAACTTCGCTAGGATCGGGGCGCAGCTCAAGGGAGGGCGCCCGCATGTCAGGAACACAAAACGGCAGAAGTCCCCGCTCGGTGGCGCTGGTCGGCCCATACAGCAGCGGCAAATCGACGTTGTTCGAGGCATTGATGGATGCGGCCGGCGCCCCGGTGAAGAAGCCGGCGGACCCGCGCAACCGGCCGGCGACCACCGAGGTGCGCCTCGGGCATTGCAGTTTCCTGGGCGACTCCTGGACGATACTGGATTGCCCGGGCTCGATCGAATTCGCGCATGAAGCAAATTGCGCGCTCGCCATGGTCGATCTGGCCGTCGTGGTTTGCGAACCAACCCCGGCACGCGCCCTGACCGTGGCGCCGCTGTTGAAGCTGCTCGACGATCAGGGCATTCCGCACATGCTGTTCGTCAACAAGATCGAGACGTTGGAAGGCAGCGTGCGCGATACGCTCGCGGCCCTGCAAGGGTTCTCGCGTTCACCGCTGGTACTACGCCAGGTGCCGATACTCGATGGCGAGACAGTCAGCGGCTATGTCGATGTAGTAAGCGAGCGCGCCTACAAATACCGGAAGGGACAGGCGTCCGAGCTGATCCAGATTCCGTCCACGATGCAGGACGATGAGCAGGATGCATTGAACAAGCTGGTCGAAGTGCTGGCAGATCGCGACGATGTGCTGCTGGAGAAAGTGCTGGAGGATGTGAAACCGACGACATCGGAAATCTACAACGATCTACGCAAGGATCTGGCGGCAGGCGCGGTGGTCGAGGTGCTGCTCGGTTCGGCGGAAAATGCCGGCGGCGTGCGGCGACTGTGGAAGGCGCTGCGGCACGATACGCCGATGACCGCGGAGACCAGGGAGCGCAAAAGCATCGATGCGGATGGGCCGCCGATAGCGCAGATCTTCAAGACGGTGCATGCGGGACATACCGGCAAGCTGTCCTATGCGCGCATCTGGCGCGGTTCGATCAAGGATGGTGCGACGCTCGGCGGCACGCGGCTTGGCGGCATTTACCGCATGCCCGGTGGCGAGCTTTCCAAGATCACCGACGTGAGCGAAGGCGACGTGGTTGCGCTAGGACGGCTGGATGGCGTGCCAACCGGCGCCACGGTTGCGCCCAGCGCGACGCCGGAGCAATTGCCGTTTCCCGCGGCGCCGCCGCCGGTCTATTCGCTGGCAATCTCGACCTCCGATCACAAGGACGATGCAAAGCTCAGCGGTGCCTTGCAGAAGCAGCGCGAGGCTGATCCCACGCTGTCGATGGAGCAGCAGCAGGACACCAGCGAGACAGTGCTGCACGGCCAGGGCGAGATGCATCTCAACGCAACCGTCGATCGCCTGGCTAGGGATTTCGGGCTGAAGGTGGCGACGCATAAGCCGCAGGTTGCGTTCAAGGAAACCATACGCCGTGCGGTGCACGAGCATGGACGCTTGAAGAAGCAGAGCGGCGGCCATGGCCAGTTCGCCGATGTGAAGATCGACATCGCGCCGCGGTCACGTGGCGAAGGCTTCGCGTTCATCGACAAAATCGTCGGCGGCGCGGTGCCGCGCAACTTCATCCCCGCTGTCGAGGAAGCGGCGGAAGAATCGGCAAAGAAGGGGCCATTCGGCTTCCCGGTGGTCGATATCTCGGTCACGCTGGTCGATGGCGGGTTCCATTCGGTCGACAGTTCCGACATGGCGTTCAAGACCGCCACGAGCCTGGCGATGAAGGAAGGACTGGCAAAGGCCGAGCCGATCCTGCTGGAACCGGTTGATCACGTGACGATAAGCGTGCCCAACGAGTTCACCCCGCGCGCGCAACGGCTGCTGACAGGGCGGCGTGGACAGATCCTCGGCTTCTCGGAAAAGGATGGCTGGCCCGGGTGGGACGATGTGGTCGCGCTGGTGCCGGAAGCCGAATTGCACGACCTGATCATCGAACTTCGTTCGCAGACGCTTGGGCTGGGTACCTATCGCCGCAAATTCGATCACCTGGCCGAGTCGCGTACCGAAATGAAGCGCGGGGCGGCATGACGATGGCCAACATGAAGCTGTTCGATCTAACCGGCAAGGTCGCGTTGGTCACCGGTGGCAACGGCGGTATCGGCCTCGGCATGGCGCAGGGGATGGCGTCCTGTGGGGCTGCCATCGTGATTGCCGGGCGCAACGAGGCGAAGGCGGGTCCGGCGCTTGCGTCGCTGCGCGAACTGGGCGCGAAGTGCGCGTTCATAGTAGCGGATGTCACGAAGAAGGCGGCCTGCGTGAAGCTGGCCGCCGATACGGTGGCGGAATTCGGCAGACTGGACATCCTGGTGAACAACGCCGGCACGTCGGTTCGCAAGATGCCGCAGGACTACACCGAGGATGAGTGGCATCACGTGCTGGACACCAACCTGACCAGTGCGTTCCTGTGCTCACAGGCGGCCTATGCGCCGATGAAGGCCCAGGGTGCCGGCAAGATGATCAACATCGGGTCGATGATGTCGCTGTTCGGCGCGCCTTATGCGACTCCGTACGCATCGAGCAAGGGCGGTATCGTGCAGATGTCGCGTTGTCTCGCCACCGCTTGGGCAAGGGACAACATCCAGGTGAACGCTGTGCTGCCCGGCTGGATCGACACCGACCTGACGAAGCGGGCGCGCGAACAGGTCGCGGGCCTACACGAGCGGGTGGAGAACCGCACGCCAGCGGCTCGCTGGGGTGTGCCGCACGATATGGCGGGGATAGCGGCGTTCCTTGCCAGCCCGGCATCGGATTTCGTGACGGGGACCGCAATCCCGGTGGATGGCGGCTACTCGATCGGCATGTAGTCACGCCCAGCCGAAAGAACGCTCGACGGCCTTGCGCCACTTGGCGATCAAGGCGGTCCGGTGTTGCTGCGTCATCGACGGTTCCCAGGTGTGCGTTACGCCCCAGTTGCAGCGCAAATCGTCCAGATCGTGCCAGTATCCGACGGCAAGCCCCGCCGCATAGGCTGCACCGAGCGCGGTTGTTTCAATCGTGCGCGGCCGCAGCACGGGCGCGTTAAGAACGTCGGCCTGGAACTGCATCAGCAGCGCGTTGACCACCATGCCGCCGTCGACGCGTAGCGTGCTGATGGCGATGCCGGCATCGCGCTGCATCGCCTCGATCACGTCGAGCGTCTGGTACGCCGTGGCCTCAAGCGCGGCGCGTGCGATGTGGCCGGCGGTGGCATAGCGCGTCAGCCCTGCGATCACGCCGCGCGCATCGGCCCGCCAGTACGGCGCGTAGAGGCCCGAGAAGGCAGGCACGAGGTAAACGTCGCCGTTGTCGGGAACCGATGCGGCCAGCGCCTCGATCTCTCCGCTGGACTTGATCACACCGAGGTTGTCGCGCAGCCATTGCACCAGCGCGCCGGTGACGGCGATCGAACCTTCCAGGGCATAGCACGGCTTTTGCTCACCCAGTTTCCACGCAACGGTGGTGATCAGGCCGCTGGTTGACGCGACCGGCGTTTCGCCGGTGTTCATCAGCAGGAAGCAGCCGGTGCCATAGGTGTTCTTGGCCTCGCCCGGTGCGAAGCAGGCCTGGCCCATCAGCGCGGCCTGCTGATCGCCAAGGATACCGGCAATCGGCACACCATGCGTTTGTCCATACACTGTGGAGGACGGAGCAATGCGCGGCAGCACAGCGCGCGGGATGGCGAACGCGGACAACAGATCGGTGTCCCAGTCCAGCGTCGCCAGGTTCATCAGTTGCGTGCGGCTGGCATTGGTCACGTCGGTGAGATGCTGATCGGTCAATTGCCAAAGCAGCCAGCTGTCGATAGTGCCGAACGCCAGATCGCCTGCCTCGGCGCGGCGGCGCGCATCCGGCACATTGTCCAACAGCCAGCGCAGCTTCAGCGCACTGAAATAACTGGCGAGCGGCAGGCCGGTCTGTGCGCGGAAACGATCCTGGCCGCCGTCTCGTGCATACTCCGCCACCAAGGGATCGACGCGCGTGTCCTGCCAGACCAGCGCGTTGTGTATTGGCGCGCCGGTGGCGCGGTCCCACAGCAACGCGGTCTCGCGCTGGTTGGTGACGCCGATAGCGGCAAGGTCACGATACGACAGACCGGCGCCACGCAACGCCTCGGCGATGACCGATTGGGTGTTGCGCCAGATCTCCAGCGGATCGTGCTCCACCCAGCCGGGCTGAGGATAGATCTGCCGGTGCTCCATCCGCGCCGACGTTATCGTCTCACCTGCGCGGCCGAAGACGATAAATCGCGTGCTGGTGGTGCCCTGGTCGATCGCGCCGATGTAGCGGGTCATGGTATGATCAGACGTCTGCCTCGGCGCGAGAGTCCGCAACCAGCTTCGCCGCGTCAATATCCGCCCCAGCCGCTCTTGCCTCACAAATGCCGAACGGTTTGACTGAGCCGAGGTGATCAGGGGAGCGATGATGGCAGAACGATTTAAGGGCCGCGTGGCGATTGTCACCGGTGGCGCATCCGGGATCGGAGCGGGCATCGCCAAACGCATGGCAGCCGAAGGCGCGCGGGTCAGCCTGTGGGACCGCGACCCCACCGCGCTTACCGCGGCTGACTCCGCGCACAAGATCGCGCTCGATGTCACCGACGCCGACGCGGTGCAGCGCGCTGCCGATCAGACGGCCACCGCACTAGGCCGCATCGACATCATGGTCGCCAGCGCCGGCATTACGGGCACGGTTGCATCGGTGTGGGATTACCCGGTCGCCGAGTGGGATCGCGTGGTCAATGTCAACCTGAACGGCGTGTTCTACTGCAATCGCGCCGTAGTGCCGCATATGCTGCGCAATGACTATGGCCGCATCATCAACATCGCCTCGATCGCCGGCAAGGAAGGCAACGCGAATGCCGCGGCCTATTCCGCCTCCAAGGCCGGCGTCATCGGCCTGACCAAGTCGCTCGGCAAGGAACTGGTCAACAGCAACGTGCGGGTCAACTGCGTCGCACCAGCGGCAGGACGGTCGCCGCTGTTCGCACAGATGTCGCAACAGCATATCGATTTCATGCTGTCGAAGATTCCGATGGGGCGGTTCGGCGAGATCGATGAAGTAGCCTCGCTGGTGTGTTGGCTTGCCAGCGAGGAATGCAGCTTCTCTACTGGAGCGGCGTTCGATATTTCCGGCGGACGCGCAACGTACTGAACAGGGGCAACAATGGACAACGAAACGCTCGCCTTCACGCCGGCCGTCGAACTGGCCGAACTGATCCGCACGAAGAAGCTCTCGCCGGTCGAATTGATGACCGCGACGCTGGCGCGGATCGAGGCGTTGAATCCGCGCGTAAATGCGTTCGCCTACCTGGCAAGTGACGCCGCGATGGCGGGTGCGAAGCGCGCCGAAGCCGCGCTGATGACAGGCGAACGGATCGGCCGGCTGCACGGTCTGCCGGCTACCATCAAGGACCTTGCAATCACCAAGGACATGCCGACGCAGATGGGCAGCAACATCTTCGCCGGCAACCAACCGAATGAGGACACGCCGATCGTGCCGCGGTTGCAGGACGAGGGCGCGATCATCATCGGCAAGACGACGACATCGGAGTTCGGCTGGACCGGTGTCAGCCATAGTCCGTTGACCGGCATCACGCATAACCCGTGGAAATACGGCTATAATGCCGGTGCATCGTCGGCCGGCGCGGGTGCCGCGGCGGCGGCAGGATTTGGCGCGCTGCACCAGGGCAGCGACGGCGCGGGATCGGTCCGTATGCCGTCGCATTTCTGCGGCGTGTTCGGACTGAAGCCGACGTTCGGCCGCGTGCCGTACTATCCGGTGAGCAGCGGCGACTTCACCTCGCATATCGGTCCGATGACGCGCACCGTCGCCGACAGCGCGTTGATGCTGGAGGTGATGTCCGGGCCGCATCCGCTCGACCACACGTCGTGCGAGGCCGGCCCGGCGAATTACCTGGCTCGGCTGCACGAAGGCATCCGCGGCAAGCGCATCGCCTATAGTCCCGATCTCGGCGTGGCGCGCGTCGATCCGGATGTCGCGGCACTAGTGAAGTCAACGGTCGCACGCTTCAGCGCGCTCGGCGCGACAGTCGAGGAAGTGAAGACACCCTGGGCTGCCGAAGGGCCGGAGATGATCCGCTTCTTCTGGGCGGCGCACATGACACGGCTGGAGCAGCATCTGGCGAAGTGGGAGGCCAAGATGGATCCGGGCCTCGTCGCCTGCATCAAGGCCGCGCAAAACTACAAAGTTGCCGACTATCAGCTCATGCGGGAACGCAAGCTGGGGTATGTCGCGGCAATCCATCGCTGGTTCGAGGACTGGGATTTCCTGCTGACCCCATCGGTGTCTGTTGCAGCATTTCCGGCTGAGCTGCTGATGCCGAAGCACTGGCCGCATCACGACTGGGATTGGCTGTCCTGGGCGGAATTTTCCTATCCATTCAACATGTCATGGAACCCAGCAGCCAGCGTGCCGTGCGGCTTTACAGCGGACGGCCTGCCGGTGGGCCTGCAAATCGTCGGCAAGCGGTTCGACGATTTAGGCGTGATGCAGGCATCGGCGGCGTTGGAGACGGCACAACCCTGGGCAGACAAGCGGCCCTCGATCACCTGAGCGGAATGCAAGAAGGTATCAACGCATTCCTGCTCGGCTTTCCGGCGCTGTTCTCCATCGTCAATCCAATCAGCGGCGCCTTCATCTTCCGCACTGTCATCGCCAGCCGCCCGGACGACGATCATGCCCTGCTGGCAAAGCGGGTCGCGATCTACTCGATGCTGGTGATGATGGTGGCCCTATGGGCGGGCTCCTATGTGCTGGCATTCTTCGGCATCACCCTGGCTGCACTGCGCATCGGTGGCGGCCTTGTGGTGGCGCTGAATGCCTGGGCGCTGCTCAACGCACCGGAACAGCGCGAGGCACACAAGGAGCGGCAGGCAACGTCATCGCCCAATGCGGACGACATTGCGATGTTCCCGCTGACGATACCATTCACCACCGGCCCAGGGACCATCTCGGTCGCAGTAACCCTTGGGGCAAGTCATTCGAGGGCATTGGATGGGCTCGCCTGGTTTTCCCTTGGCATGACCGCCGCCGCTGCCGCAGTGGCTCTGTCGATCTGGTTTGCCTACGGCTCAGCCGATCGGCTGTCGCGTCTGATGGGCCGGACGGGTAGCCAAACCGTAACGCGCATCTCGGCTTTCCTGTTGTTGTGCATCGGGGTGCAGATCCTGATCATTGGCGTCGAGGACGTGCTGAAGCCGCTTTCCGCGCACTGATCACTGGCGGAGGATCTGACCCAGGAACAACCGTGTCCGCTCCGACTGCGGGTTGGCGAAGAACTCGTCCGGCGGCGCTTCCTCCACGATCTCGCCGCCATCCATGAAAATGACGCGATGCGCGACGCTGCGGGCAAATCCCATCTCGTGCGTCACGCACAACATGGTCATGTCCTGCTCCGCCAGGCCGATCATCGTCTCCAGGACCTCCTTGACCATCTCGGGATCGAGCGCGGAGGTCGGTTCATCGAACAGCATTACCTTGGGCTGCATGCACAGGGCGCGCGCGATGGCGACACGCTGCTGCTGACCACCTGATAGCTGCGCCGGATACTTGTCGGCCTGCTCGGGAATGCGCACGCGTTCCAGTTGCTGACGTGCCAGGGTTTCGGCCGCGGCCTGCGTCGTGCCGCGCACCTTCATCGGCGCGAGCGTGCAGTTCTGCAGCACGGTCAGGTGCGGAAACAGATTGAACTGCTGGAACACCATCCCGATTTCACGCCGGACCTTGTCGAGACCCTTGGTGTGCGGCCCGACCTCGGCGCCATCGAAGATGATGCGGCCCTTGTCCTGATGCTCGATCTGGTTGATGCAGCGGATCAACGTGGACTTGCCTGAGCCGGAGGGCCCGCACAGCACGATGCGCTCGCGCCGCTGCACCCGAAGGTTGATGTCGTGCAAGGCACGGAAGGTGCCGAAGTATTTGTCGACACCTTCCATCGCGATGATGACGTCGTCCGCCACGATCAGAACACCGGCAGGTCCGGCAGCGGCGCGTTCAGCCACTTGCGATGGATCGCGTCGAGCTCACCGTTGTTCTTGATGAAGTAGATGAAGGTGTTGACCCACTGATGCAGGTCGCTCTGGCCGCGGCGCAGTGTTATGCCGTTCGGTTGGTGACGCAGCACAAACTTATATTCGTAGTCGGCCGACGGATTCATGGTCTGAAGCTGGCGCGCCGTGATGGTGTTGACACCAATGGCGTCGATCTGGTGCGACAGGAGTGCCTGCGCTGTCGTCGAGTCATCATCGAAACGCATGATGCGCGTGCCCTGCGGCGCGACGGCGGCTATTGCCGTGTCCTGCGTGCTGGCCCGCGCCACGCCGACGCGCAGCGACGCCAGATCGGCTGGGCCTGCGATATTTGCCGGCTTGGGAGCCATCAGGACGATGTCGATGCTGCTGTAGGGAATGCAGAACTGCACCTGGCGTGCGCGCTCAGGCGTGATGCCGAAGGTCGCAACCAGTACGTCAACCTTGCCGGTCAGCAGATACGGTATGCGGTTCGGGCCGGTGACCGCGACAAGTTCACAGTCCACACCTAGGTATTTTGCCATTAGTCGCGCCACGTCGACATCGAAACCTTCGTACTCGTTCTTCGCGTTGACCACGCCGAACGGTGGCAGATCGACCAAGACACCGACCTGGATCTTCTTCTTGGTCAGAACGTCGTCGATGGTCTGTGCCTCAGCGGGGCGGATCAATGCGGCCGCGGCAAGACCGGTCAGACCCAGCGCGGCCAGCGGGCGGCGAGACAACAATGGCGTGGACATGCGACGTCTCCTTGTTGCATCAGGAACTAGCGGCGTGCCGTGCCAAACCGTCGTTCGAGATTTTGACTCAGGCGGGAGAGTGGCCAGCACAGCAGGAAGTAGATCGTTCCAACGAGACCGAACACGAGGAACGGCTGGAACGTGACGTTGTTGATGATCTGCCCGGCGCGGGTGATCTCGACGAAGCCGATGATCGACGCGAGCGACGTGACTCTTCAGCAGCAGGACCAGGAAACCAACGGTCGGTGCAATGGCGATCGTTCCCGCCTGCGGCAGGACGACATAGCGCATGCGAGCCAGATGACGCATGCCAAGGGCAGTGGCTGCCTCCCATTGACCCGCCGGGATCGCCTGGATGCAGCCGCGCCAGATTTCGCCGAGAAAGGCGGCAGCGTTCAGCGTCAATGCGATCGCGGCGGCTATCAATGGATCGATGCCGGCGCCGAGCACGGTCGAGCCGAAGAACACCAGGAACAGCTGCATCAGCAGCGGCGTTCCCTGGAATATCTGGATGTACCCGGTGGCGATAACGCGCAACCATGCGCGCGGAGCGGTGCGGGCCAGTGCAACGCCCAGCCCTGCGATGCCGCCGCCGATGAAGGCGATCACTGACAGCAGCAGCGTCCAGCGCAGTGCCGCGATGATGAACCAGGCTTCCGCCGGACCGAACTGGCGCATCATGCGCGTGCGCCCGGCCGCGCGAACACCGCGCGGTAAATTGTGCCGAAAGCACCGGAGAACAGCACGGAAAGCACAAGGTATATCGCGGTCACCACGATATAAATCTCAAAGCTGCGGAAGGTTCGCGCCTGCAGGTCGTTTGCGGTCGCGGTAAGTTCCTGCGCAGAAATCGTCGAGACAACGCTCGAGTTGAGCATCAACAGAATGAACTGGCTGCACAGCGCGGGATACACTGTGGAGAGAGCGGGAAACAAAATCACATAGCGGAACACCTGCAAGGGGCGCAGCCCGAGCGCCAGGCCTGCCTCGATCTGGCCATGGCTGATGCTTTCAATACCGGCACGGACGATTTCCGCGGCGTAGGCGCCGACATTCACCACCATCGCCAACAGCGCCGCCTGGTTCGAGCTCATGTAGATACCAAGACGCGGCAGGCCGAAAAAGATGATGAAGATCTGGATCAGGAATGGTGTGTTGCGGATGACCTCAATGTAGCCGTTCACCACCCATTTGATGGGCTTCGGCCCCATGGTCTTGCAGAGCGCACATAACACGGCAACCAAGAGGCCGAGCACCATGCTGACCGCCGACAGCTCAATGGTGAGCCAGGCACCCCAAAGCAAATCGTATCGCGCGGCCCAGACGTCGCCGAACTGAAACACATAGTTCATGGACGCTCCAACAATTGTAGCATCGCTCCAATAGACATTGCGGTCATTGATTCAGATCAAGCAGGCGAATACGGTGCCCGGTTCATTGAACCCGGAGGAGACAACCATGGCGTTCTCGATGTTCCAGGCATCCGTGCCGGTCTGTATGCAAATGCTTGGCAGCATGTCAGCCATCGTTGACAAGGCCGCAGCGCATTGCGCGGAAAAGAAGTATGAAGAGGCGTGGATGCTAAGCGATCGCCTATTCCCCGACATGTTTATTCTGGCGCGCCAATTCCGGCAGGTCAGTGACTTCGGGCGCAACATTCCGGGACGGCTGGCCGGCGGGACGCTGCCGGACTTTCCGGCGACCGATGCGACAACATTCGCCGACCTGAAGGCGCGGCTGGAGAAGTCGCTGGACTACGTGAAGGGTTTCACGCCAGCGCAGATCGACGGGTCAGAGGACAAGGACATCAATTGGACGGCCGGTCAGCGCCAGATGTCATTCAAGGGACGCGCGTACCTGCTGCACTTCGGGCTGCCGAATTTGTTCTTCCATGCCACCACCGTGTACAACATTTTGCGGCATCGTGGGGTTGAGCTCGGCAAGCGGGACTTCATCGGATCATTCTGATCAGTGGCGGAATGCGCCGCAGCCAACTGCGGCGCATTCCGTTATCCGTGCAACGGCCACGACAGCACGATCAGCCAGGTGCCAAGCACGGCGACCATGATCGACAGCGGCAATCCTAGCCGCCAGTAGTCACCGAACCGATAACCACCTGGCCCCATCACCAAGGTACTGTTCTGGTGGCCGATTGGCGTCAGGAAGTCTGAAGCGGCGCCGAACGCGACGGCCATCAGGAACGCGTCCGGCCCAAGCCCAAGATTCTTGGCGACAACCGCCGCCACCGGGCCCATCACGATCACCGCCGCGGCGTGGTGCAGCAATGGTGTCACCAGCATCGATACCACCAGGATAAGACCGACCGCGCCATAAGGCGGCAATTGCGCGGCGAGCGCGGTGAGTCCGTCTGCCATCAGCTTGGTCGCGCCTGTATCCTTAAGCGCCTCGCCGACGGGGATCAGGCAGCCAAGCATCACTATCACCGGCCACTCGATGGAGTTGTAAGCTTCGCGTGGCGTGATCTGCCGCAGCAGCACGATCACGGTCGCGGCGATGAAGAAGCCTACCTCCACCTGCACCAGATTGAATCCGATCGCAATCAACGCGACCGCAAGAATGAGCAGCGGCAAATAGCGCCAGCGCGGACGGCCAACGGCAATGCTGCGTTCTGCGAGCGGCAACAGATGCAATTCGTTTTCCGCTCGGGTCAACGGACGCTGCCGGCCTTGCAGCACAATTATATCACCGGCCTCAAAGCGGCTGTGACGCAGCCGTGTCGTGTTGCTCTGTCCGCTGCGGCTGAGCGCCAGCAGGTTCACCTCGTACGCCTGCCGCAGATGCATTTCCTGCGGCGTGCGGCCAATCAGCGGCGAGTCCGGCGTAATCACCGCCTCTGTCGTCTCCAGCACATCGTCCTTGTCCTGTGGCTTCAGCTGCGCCATCTCCTCGGCGCCCAGCAACTTCAGCTTCGCCTGATCAACCATCGGCTGAAGTGCGGTCGGATCGCCTTGCAGCACCAGGATGTCGTTCGCATAGAGCTTCCAGTTTTGATTCGGCACATAGCGATGCGAATGCTCCCGGATGATGCCGGCGACCGTCACCTCGCCTTCACCGAGTTCCTCCAGATCAGCCACGGTCTTACCGACGAAGGGTGAGTTTTCCGGGAGCGTTGCTTCGCTGGTGTAGTCCTCAATGGCGAAGCGTTTTTCCGGCGCAGGCTGGCCGCGGCGATTGGCAGGCAACAGACGCCAGCCGAAACTGAGAAACACGATCGCGACGCAGGACAGCGGCAAGCCGACCGAGCTGAAATCGAACAGATGATAAGGATGGCCGAGCGTTTCCTGGCGCACCTGCGAAATCAGGATGTTCGGCGACGTGCCGATCTGCGTGATGGTGCCTCCGATCAGCGAGCCGAATGCCAGCGGCATCAGATAGCGTGATACCGGGCGATTGCGCCGCTCCGCTGCCTGGATCGCCACCGGCATGAAGACGCCAAGCGCACCGACGTTCTTGACGAAGGCCGACATGAAGGTGACGGCGGCGGTGAGCGACCCGACTTGCAACGTGGTGGAATCCAGCACGCGCAGCACGCGCCGCATCGCATTGTCGATCACCCCCGACAGCGCGATCGAGCGGCTGATGACCAGCACGGACGCGATGATGATGATCACCGAACTGGAAAAGCCGCTGAAGGCCTTCTCGGCAGGGATAACGCCGAGCAGCACGGCTGCCGACAGGCACAGAGCGGCGACCAGGTCGTAGCGCAGGCGGTCGGAGACGAACAACACCAGCATGGCCGCGACGATGGCCAATGCTTCGATCTGATGGAGGGTCAAGCGTGACGGTTCCTGGCGGTTTGTCCGTCAGGCATGGGCGCGAGACGTTGCGAATACAACCTGTTTACCGCGCGGCACTTCTAAGCTGGCGTTCAGGATCCCGTGACCCGCTACGTCGAAACCGTAGCGGGTCGGGGACCGCCGGGCACTACTGCACCCTGTTGTCCACCAGTTCCGTCACCACCGCGGGATCAGCGAGCGTGGACGTATCGCCAAGACTGTCGGTTTCATTCGCCGCGATCTTGCGCAGAATACGGCGCATGATCTTGCCGCTTCGGGTCTTCGGCAGCGCCGGCGCCCACTGGATCGCATCGGGCGAAGCGATCGGTCCGATCTCCTTGCGCACCCAGGTGACCAGTTCCTTGCGCAATTCCTCGGACGGCTCCTCACCAAGCTTCAGCGTGACGTAAGCGTAGATACCCTGCCCCTTCAGCTCGTGCGGGAAGCCAACGACCGCCGCCTCGGCCACCTTCGGATGCGCCACCAGCGCGCTTTCCACTTCCGCCGTCCCCATGCGATGGCCGGACACGTTGATCACATCGTCGACGCGGCCGGTGATCCAGTAATAGCCATCGGCATCGCGCCGCGCCCCGTCGCCGGTGAAGTAAAGGCCTTTGAAGGTGGAAAAGTAGGTCTGCACGAAGCGGTCGTGATCGCCGAACACGGTCCGCATCTGGCCCGGCCAGGAATCCGCAAGACACAGATTGCCTTCGCACGCCCCATGCAACTCATGGCCGTCGCCATCGACGATGATCGGCTTCACGCCGGGCAGCGGGCGCGTGGCAGACCCAGGCTTGGTTGGAGTGGCACCTGGCAGTGGCGAAATCAGGATGCCACCGGTCTCGGTCTGCCACCATGTATCTACGATGGGGCAGCGATGCTCGCCGACGACGCGGTCGTACCACAACCACGCCTCCGGATTGATCGGTTCGCCGACGCTGCCAAGGATGCGCAGCGACCTGCGCGAAGTCTTGCGCACCGGTGTTTCACCATCGCGCATCAGCGCGCGGATCGCCGTCGGCGCGGTATAGAAGATGTTGACCTTGTGCTTGTCTACCACCTGCCAGAAGCGCGAGCTGTCCGGATAATTCGGAATGCCCTCGAACATCAGCGTGGTGGCGCCGTTCGCCAGCGGTCCGTACACGATATAGGTGTGCCCGGTGACCCAACCGACATCGGCGGTGCACCAATAGATCTCGCCATGGTGGTAGTCGAACACGTTCTCATGCGTGAAGCTCGCCCACACCATGTAGCCGCCCGTGGTGTGCAGCACGCCCTTCGGCTTGCCGGTACTGCCCGAGGTATAGAGAATGAACAACGGATCCTCGGCGCTCAACTCGACGGGCGGGCATTCCGGCGAGGCCTTCGCGCACAGCGCCGCGTAATCATGATCGCGGCCTGACTGCATCGCGACATTGCCGCCGGTCACCTTGACCACGACGACATTCTTCACGCCGGGACAGGACTTCAACGCCTCGTCGGCGTTCGCCTTCAGCGGCACCTTGCGACCGCCGCGACGGCCCTCGTCGGCGGTGATCAGCAGTTCGGATGCGCAATCCTGGATACGGTTCGCCAGACTATCGGGCGAGAATCCGCCAAATACGACGGAGTGAACCGCGCCGATGCGCGCGCAGGCGAGCATCGCGACCGCAGCCTCCGGCACCATCGGCAGATAGATCGTTATGCGATCACCCTGCTTGACCCCAAGCCCCTTCATCGCGTTGGCAAGGCGGCAGACCTGCTCGTGCAGCTCGCGATAGGTCACGTGCTTCGATACCGACGGATCATCGCTTTCCCAGATGATGGCGGTCTGATCGCCGCGCGTCGCCAGATGCCGGTCGAGGCAGGATGCCGACGCGTTCAATGTGCCGTCCTCGAACCACTTGATCGACACATTGCCCGAGAAGCTGGTGTTCTTGATCTTCGTCGGCGGCTTCATCCAGGCGATGCGGCGCGACTGTTCGGCCCAGAAGCCGTTCGGATCACGCGCGGCGTTCTCGAACATGTCCTGATAACGCGCGGCCGTGATGTGGGCTTTGGCAGCCACGTCTGGCTTCACCGGAAACACCTGTGAATCGGCGGCATGGACGTCTGGCATGGACTTGTTCCTTCCCTAGCCTCGGGTCATAGACCCGCATCTTCCGGCACATAGATAGTGCCGTCCTTGATCTGGATCATGACTGGCTGCAGCCGCTCGCCGAAGCAGGGGCCACGCAGGCATTCACCATCGATGATGCGGAACTCAGCGCCATGGGTGGCGCAGACGATACGGCTGCCGTCGACCGAGAGGAAGCGGTCGGGCCACCAGTCGAGCGGCGTGCCGATATGTGGACATTCGTTCACGTAGACGAAGACCGCATCGCCCCGGCGGACCGCAAACAAACCTGTGAGGCCACCGGGCGGCGGTGGAAAGCCCTTGGATGTCCCTTCCGCGAGGTCGGCGAGCGAACACAGGGCACGCAGCCTGGGCGGGATCAGCCCTTCCATCCGCCCATCCGGCAGATCCGATCCCAGTGCGGCTTTGATATCGGCATCACCGACAGCCGCGACTGCCGGACCAGCGCGAGGTCCGCCAGCTTCGGGTCATCCTTGATTGTGACGAGAGTGACCGGCTTCGGTATCGGTGCCACGGCCTTCATATCCACGCTCGACCAGTCGCCGCTTTCAGCAGTCGGGTCGGGATAGGCTTCACGCACCACCTCGACCACGCCCACGATCTCCTTGCCCTGGTTGGAGTGATAGAAGAACGCCCGATCGCCCTTCTTCATCGCGCGCAGATTGTTCCGTGCCATGAAATTGCGCACGCCGGTCCACGGCTCCACGCCGTTGGCGACCTGCTGATCCCAGGAAAAGGCGTCCGGCTCCGACTTCACCAGCCAGTACTGCATTGCACTCCCCGTGGTGCCCCGCACCACAGTACGCCAATGCCGGTCGCATTCAATCCCGCTGCGTTACGCTGCCTGTCGCAACCCGAGACGCTCGATCAGAGACTGCACCAGCGGTGCGGATCCGGCCTCGAAGGCGACGTGCAGGCTGCCGCGCCCGGTTGCGCGCACTGTGAACGGCAACGGTGCCGCGATGCCGTCGAGCCGCAGTGTGCCAGGTGTGCCAATCGCCACATCGCCGGCGCCATCGATCCTGGCGCCACCGGCCGAAATATCGCCGACGCGAACCGACCGCTCCGCCTGGCCGGTGATAGTGAGCCTGGCCGGCAGGTCGACCGGAATGCGCGCGGCCTGGCGCCGCTCCACGTCGGACGTCGAGGTCCGCACCACCTCGATCACCGAGTTGCGCAGATCCTCGACCGCACGGTTCAGCGTCACCGTGTCGTCGCGCAGTTCGCTGGCGTGTTGCCCGGTGCCTGCCGCTTCCGCCGACACTTCACTGGTGCGGCCGTTCATCGTGTTGGCCGCATCCGCCGCCGCCGCAATATTGCGCGCGATTTCCGCCGTGGCGGCGTCCTGTTGCTTCACGGCGGCGGCGACAGCACCGGCGATCGCGCTGATCTCGCCTATCGTCTGGTCGATGCGCGTCACCGCCGCGACCGAGGCCTCGGTCGCCGAGCGGACCAGGCCGATGTGCCGTGCGATCTCCTCGGTGGATCGTCCCGTCTGCGTGGCCAGAGCCTTCACCTCGCTGGCGACCACGGCGAACCCCTTACCGGCCTCGCCGGCGCGCGCCGCCTCGATCGTGGCATTCAGAGCAAGCAGATTTGTCTTCGCTGCGATGTCGCCGATCATGTCGGCAACCGCACCGATACGATCGACCTCTTCATTCAGTGCGGTGATCGTGGCTCGCGTGTCTGAACCGGCGGTCACCGCACGATTGACGGCGGTGGTGGATTGACCCGCCTGGGCACCGATTTCCCGGATGGATGCAGCCAGTTGCTCGGCAGCGCTGGCAACCGATTGCGCGATGGCCAGCGCCTGGGTCGCGGCAGCGTTGGCTTCCTGCGCCGAGGCGCCGGTGCGCGCGGCAGAAGCACTCATTGCGTCGGCGGTAGACGCCATCGATGTCGTCCGCTCGCCGATCTGCTGCAATGCCGCGGCTGTCGCTGCTTCGATCGTGCTGGCCATGTTGATCAATGCGACACGCTTCTCTGCCTCATTGCGGTTGCGCTCATTCTCCTGCTCTGCGGCCAGTGCCGCTCCGCGTATCATATGTTCCTTGAACACCAGCACCGCGCGCGCCATGCCGCCGAGTTCGTCACGATGTTCCTGGCCGGCGATTTCGACCGCCATGTTGCCGGTCGCAAGTTCGCTCATGGCGCGGGTCAGCGCGCGGACCGGGCGTGAGATCGCCAGCATCACCGCCGGCAGCAGAATCAGCATCAGCACGGCCGCGCCACTCACGATCCAGTAGGATCGGACCAGCAATGCGTGGGAACTGCCGCGGGCGGCCTGGATCGCATCCGCTTCCACCGCTCGGCGCGACGCGGACAGTGTCGAGATCTCGCCGCGCAGCGCGCTGAATGTCGTATCGATGCGGCGGAAATAGCCTATCGCAATGGCAGGATCTGAAATGAGATCCATCGCTTCACCAAGCTGCTTCACATAATCCGCCGCCTTCGCCGCGATCGACTTCAGCTGTGAAGCGTCCGCATCGCCTGCATGCTCCGCTGCCATGGCGGCGGCATTCACCCGCAGCGCTTGCGCATCGCGCGCAATGTCCTGGCTCAGCGTGTCCATCGTCGCCTGCGGAAGACCGGCCTGCTGCCAGATCACGGCACGCATTGCCATGGAATGAACCGTATCAACCGCATCCAGCAGCCGTGCGCTGGCGGCAGTCGTCGGTAGCGCCTGATTGGCGACCTGGGCGAGGGTTGATTCTGTCTCTGTCGCAGCAAGCCAGATCGACGCAGCAATCAAGACGCCCGAAGCGATGCCCGCGAGCGGAACAATCAGGACCTTTGTCCATAGCGGCAGATCGTGGAACGACATCCGTCGCTCAGCGTGTGTAGGCGCCGGCGAGATAGGTGTAGTCGCCGGCGCGCTCGACGTAATTCTCCTTCGGCAGCAGCTTGCCGGTGATAGGGTCCTTGAACGTGAAGCTGATCCAGCCCTTCCCCGGCCCGGCCGCGATCTGCTGGACCTCCTTGCCGTACTCCTTGCCGTTGACGTCCACGGAGTCAAAGTAGGCCTTGCCGACCAGCTTGGGGTTCTGGCCGTGAACGACACGGGTGCCGTCCTTGTCGATGACGATGAGGTACAGGTCGCGATCGACCCACTTGCTGCTGTGGTCCATGAACTCGGCCTTGGCCTTTTCCATGCCGACTTCGGCGACGCGGGCGATCGCCTGATGCACCAGCGCAACCGCCTCGTCCTTGGTGGCGTACTCCTCGGCCGAAGCCGGCATCGCCACGCCATACCCGGCCCAAAGCAGGGCCGCGACGACAATCAGCCGCAGGTGTCTCACCGGGCAACTCCCATGCTGAACTGCGTGCAACCGTTGTCGCGCCGTTGGGTTAAGGCCCGGCTAACCGCCTGCCGGATGAACATTCCTTCAGGTGCTGCGCCTTCAAACTGCGGCCGCCATGCGATAAGTTGGCCGCGTGGACGCCGGTTCCATCGTTACCGAGCCCCCGAGCAAGCGGACTCCAGGGCGAGGTCTGCACCGTTTCGCGAACCCGGGACGCTTTCTGCGCCTTTCCGGCGCCGTCCTGCCGTGGCTGGCGGCTGGCGGCATCCTATTAACGGCGATTGGCCTGGTCTGGGGCCTGTTCTTCTCACCGGAGGATTGGCAGCAGCACGATGCGGTCCGCATCATGTATATCCACGTGCCGGCAGCCTGGCTCGCCTCGGCCGGCTATTTCGCGCTGGCATTGTGCTCATTCATCTCGCTGGTCTGGCGGCATCCATTGGCCGATCTGGCCGCGGTCGAGATCGGCCCGGTGGGCGCCGGCTTCACCGCGCTATGCCTGATGACCGGCAGCATCTGGGGCAAGCCGATGTGGGGCGCCTGGTGGGTGTGGGACGCGCGGCTGACCTCGGTGCTGGTGCTGTTCTTCCTGTATTTCGGCCACATCGCCCTGGTGCGCGCGTTCGACGATCCGCAGCGCGGCTACCAGGCGGGGGCGATATTGGCGCTGATCGGTGCGGTCGACCTGCCGATCATCAAGTTCAGCGTCGAGTGGTGGAATACGTTGCACCAGCCGGCGACCATCAGCTTCACCGGCGCACCCACCATGTATATCGGCATGCTGTGGCCGCTGCTGTTCGCAGCCGTCGGCTACACACTGCTGTTTGCCGCGATCGTGGTCGCGCGCACGCGGGCCGCGGTGATGGAGCGGCGCATCCGCGCTCTGCTCATGGCGCGGGCCGACGAGGCTTCCGCGTGACCCACCTGCCCTACATCGTTGTGTCGTATGTACTGGGCGTGGCGATCCCGGCGGCTTTCGCCGCATCCGCGTTCATGCGCATGCGCAGTGCGAACCGGCGCCTGGCCGCGATGGGCGCCCGCCGCGCACGATGACCCGCAAGCGTCGCCGTCTCTGGCTGTTGCTGGCCTGTGGCCTGGGTCTTGGCTCCGCCACCGCGTTGGCGCTCCTGGCGTTCCGCAACAACCTGGTGTTCTTCCTCGCACCCTCCGACATCGCATCGAAGGCGCCGCTAGCCGGCCGCAACTTCCGGCTGGGCGGACTGGTCGAGCAAGGCAGCGTGCAACGCACCACCGATGACGGTCGACCGGCCGCGCAGTTCCGCGTGACCGACGGCAAGGCCAGCGTGGAAGTCAACTACGTCGGCATTCTGCCCGACCTGTTCCGCGAGGGTCAGGGCGTGGTCGCACTCGGCACGATCGAGTCCAACGGCACGTTCCGCGCGTCGGAAGTCCTGGCGAAGCACGATGAGACGTACATGCCGAAAGAAGTGGTGGACGCGTTGAAGAAGTCCGGCCATTGGAACCCGGAGTTTGGGCCGCCGCCACCGGCAGCGACCTGGGACACCATGCAAGTGAAGAAGACCGGCGGATGATTCCTGAACTGGGCCATTTCGCGCTGGCGCTTGCGGTTGTGCTGGCGGGCGCGCAAGCCGCTCTGCCGCTGCTCGGTGCGCACGCGCGCGACACACGCCTGATGCAGACCGCGCCGGCACTAGCCGTCGGGCAGTTGATCGCACTGGCCGCGTCGTACGGTTGCCTGATCTGGAGCGCGGTGTGGGACGACTTCTCCGTCGCCAATGTTGCGGAGAATTCCAACAGCCTGAAGCCGCTGATCTACAAGATCACCGGCACATGGGGAAACCACGAGGGCTCCATCCTGCTGTGGTGCCTGATCCTTGCGTTGTGCGGCGGAGCGGTCGCCGCATTCGGCAGATCTCTGCCGACAGCACTGCGCGCGCGTGTCATCGGCGTGCTGGGATTCACGTCCGCCGGCTTCTTGCTGTTCACGCTGACCACATCCAATCCGCTGGAGCGCGTGTGGCCTCCTCCGATGGATGGCAACGGCATGAATCCGCTGCTGCAGGATCCCGGCCTCGCATTCCATCCGCCGGTGCTTTACTCGGGCTATGTCGGTTTCGCCATTCCATTCGCGTTTGCGGTGGCCGCGCTGCTGGAAGGCCGCGTCGATGCGGCATGGGGACGCTGGGTCAGACCATGGACTCTGGGTGCCTGGTGTCTGCTGACCGGCGGTATCGCGCTCGGTTCCTGGTGGGCGTACTACGAACTTGGCTGGGGCGGCTACTGGTTCTGGGACCCGGTGGAAAACGCCTCGCTGTTGCCGTGGCTTTCGGGCACCGCGCTGCTGCATTCCGCCATCGTGGTGGAAAAGCGCGAGGCGCTGAAAATCTGGACCATCCTGCTCGCCATTGGCACATTCTCGCTGTCGCTGTGCGGCACGTTCCTGGTGCGCTCGGGCATCCTCAATTCGGTACACAGCTTCGCCAATGATCCGACGCGTGGCGTCTTCATCCTGGCGCTGCTGGCTATCGTCATCGGCGGTTCGCTGCTGCTGTTCGCGTTGCGCGCGCCGGCGATGGCACCCACCGGCATCTTCGCGCCGGTCTCGCGCGAAGGTGCGCTGGTGCTGAACAACATTCTGCTGTGTTCGATCTGCGCGGTGGTTCTCACCGGCACGACGTATCCGCTGTTCGCCGAGCTGATCGGTGCAAAGCTCAGCGTCGGGCCGCCGTATTTTGAGGCGACGGTGTTTCCGTTGGCGCTGCCGTTGTTCGCCGCCATGTCGCTCGGGCCGGTGCTGCCGTGGAAGCGCGCCGAACTCTGGCCCGCACTGCGCAAGCTGTGGTGGGCGGCTTTGATCGCCGCCATCGTCGGCATTGCCACCGCCGTCGGCTTGCGTGCCGGACTGGCGGCCGCGGGCTTCGCCGCATCTGCCTGGCTGATCTTTGGCGCATTTGCCGAAGTCGTCGAACGCACACGGCTGTTCCGCATTCCATTCGCCGCCGCGCGTGCTCGCGTGGCGGCACAGAAGCCGTCGGTATGGGGCGCCGCAATCGCCCACGCCGGCATGGGCGTGAGCGTCGCCGGCATCGCCGGCATGTCGCTGGCCGCCAGCACCATAGTCGCCGTTCATCCGGGGCAGAGCGTCCAGCTTGGCGGCTACCAGTGGACGTTGCTCAGCCTGCGTGATGAACCGGGTCCGAACTACACCGCGCGCGTGGCGGATATCCAGGTCACTCAGGACGGCGCGCCTGTCGCGATGTTCCATCCGTCGCGCCGGTTGTTCACCGTGCAGAAATCCACGGTGACAGATACCGCGATCCAGACGAACGGGTTGCGCGATCTCTATGCCGTGCTTGGCGAAGAACGCGATGGCGCCGCGGTGCTGCGGCTGCATGTCAATCCGCTGGCACCATGGATCTGGTTCGGCGCGTTGGTGATGGCGCTGGGTGGCGCGTTGTCCCTGGCCGATCGGCGATTGCGTGTCGGCGCGCCTGCGCGTGCGGCGGCAGCACAGGCGCGAGCGGCATGACCCCGGTACAGCGGCGCGCTTTGTTGCTGGCACCGTTCGGCGCGGCAATCGTCGGTGGTTCGGCGTTCTGGATGCTGCTCGATCGCATGAGCCAGGGCACCTACGACCCGCACGGCATACCCAGCATGCTGATCGGCAAGCCGCTGCCGAAATTCTCCTTGCCCGGTCAGCCGCCCGCCAAGGGTTTTTCCAGCGATGACGTCGCCGCGTCTGGACGTCCGGCGCTGGTGAACTTCTTCGCGTCATGGTGCGTTCCGTGCATCGAGGAAGCGCCGGTTCTCATGCAACTGAAGCGGCGCGGAACACCGATCTGGGGCATCGCGTACAAGGACAAGGCCGATGCCACCACGCAGTTCCTGCAGAAGAACGGTGATCCATACACGCGCATCGCGCGCGACGAACCTGGCACGACGGCAATCGATTTCGGGCTTTACGGCGTGCCGGAAACCTATCTGGTGGACAAGTCCGGCATCGTGCGTTGGCGCTGGGCCGGTGGCCTCAGCGACGATGTGCTGACGCAATACCTGGCACCGCTGATGCAGAGCCTGGCGTGAGGCTGCTCCGCATCGTCCTGTTCGGACTGCTGTTGACAGCACCGGCCTACGCGGTGAGCGACCCTGCTGAATTGTTGCCCGATCCCGCGCAGGAACAACGCGCCGAAGTCATCGGCAATCAGCTTCGCTGCCTGGTCTGCCAGAATGAGAGCATCGAACAGTCGGATGCCGACCTCGCACGCGATCTGCGGCGCATCATCCGGCAACGGATCGTTGCCGGCGACAGCGACACACAGATCATGGATTGGATGGTGAATCGCTATGGCAACTTCGTGCGCCTGCGTCCACTATTTGGCGGCGTCACCTTCGTGTTGTGGGCAGCGCCTGCGCTCGCGCTGCTTGCAGGCACGGCCGCGGTGATGCTCGCGCGACGGCGGCGTGCCATGGTGCCGGCACCACTCAATGAGGCTGAACAACGGCGGCTGGCAGATCTGCTGAAGTCATGATCAAGCTCGCATGATCTGGCTGGCGATCGCCATGCTTGCTGCCGTCGCGCTCGTGCCGCTCGCGTGGTCCCTGCGGCGCGCCGCTGTTGCACGCAGCCGTCGCGACGCTGCTATCGAATTGCACCGTGCGCAGTTGGCCGAACTTGATCGCGATCTTGCCGATGGGCGCATCGCTGAACCGGAACACGCCAGTGCAATGCTGGAAGTGCAGCGGCGGCTGCTCGCCGCCGCGGGTAGCGCAGAGACGACATCGCGCAACAGCACCAGCTCGCCGGTCCTGCTCGCTATGCTGATCGTGCCGATCGGCGCCCTTGTGCTGTATCTTATCGGCGGGTCGCCGCAATTGCCGGCGGAACCGCTCGCCGATCGCATCGTCGCCGCCAAGCTGCGCGAACAGCGCGATGCGACGCTGATCGCACAGCTCCGTCAGAAGCTGATCGAGATGGATCCGCATAGCGAGCAGGCACGCCAGGGATATGTGTTGCTCGGCAATGCGGAAGCGAGCCGAGGCCGATTGGGCGAGGCAGCCGATGCCTGGCGCACCGCGTTGTCCGTTCGCTTCGACCCAACCTTGGCCGCGGAAGCTGCGGAAGCAATCTCCGAAGTACAAGGCCGCGTTACCGATGAAGCGGCAACACTTTTTCGCCGCGCCTTGGCCGAATCTCCGCCCAGCGAGCCTTGGCGCCCAATGGCCGAGAAGCGGCTGTCGGAAGTGAAGTAGGCATTACACGCCTTCTTGTAACGGCCACTGATGAACCTGCCCGGACGAAGACCGTTCGTTACGTGTCCTGCAAGGAGGCAGGTAAACCATGGCAAGACACGCTAAGATCGGAACCATGATCGCCGCGACGGCGCTGATTGCTTGGCCAGTCCTGGCGCAGACCACATCGGGCAGCCCCGCGGCTCCCACACCGCCCCCAGGTATGACGCCCTCGCATGCGGCGCCGGCAGGTGCGCCGGCCAACTCCGCCGCGGCCGCGCCGAGCGCGCCGATATACTTCACGGCAGACCACCAGCTTCGCTCGAGCAAGGTGGTGGGTGCCAGCGTCTATAATGATCAGAACCAGTCGATCGGCTCGATCGATGACGTCCTGATGAGCGACAACGATCACAAGGCCAATACTGCGGTGATCTCTGTTGGCGGTTTCCTGGGCATGGGCGGCAAGCTCGTATCCGTCCCATTCGACCAGCTGAAGGTCGAGGATAACAAGATTGTGATGCCAGGCGCGACGAAGGCCTCTCTAGAAGGCATGCCGGAGTATCACTATCAGAGTGCGTAACGATCAGACGATTGCTGAAAACACTGGATGGGCGGCCTTGCGCCGCCCATCTTTTGTCTGGGGGTTGGCTTCCGCCAGCCTAGGGCCATAATCCGCGCAGCGACGACGCCAGCAACGGGCGGGAGATCTCGATGAACGACGTGGCTGTGGCGCATGGTCTCGAGCAATCGGCTGCGTCGCGCTACAAGGCAGTCCGCGATTGGACCGAACGGCTTGCCGCTTCCTTGAGTGCCGAGGACCAATGCGTGCAATCGATGCCGGATGCGAGTCCGGCGAAATGGCACCGGGCACACGTCACATGGTTCTTCGAGCAGTTCGTGCTGGCAGCATACCTGCCCGGCTACAAGGTGTTCGACGAGAACTTCTGCTACCTGTTCAATTCGTACTATGAAACCGTCGGCCCGCGACATCCGCGCCCGAACCGCGGATTGCTGACCCGGCCATCGGCAGACCAGGTCGGACAGTATCGCGCGCACGTCGATGCGGGGATGCAGCGCTTGCTGCAACGGCTGCCGAATGAGGCCGCCGAGCTGGTTGAACTGGGGCTGCAACATGAACAGCAGCACCAGGAATTATTGCTGACCGATATCCTGCACGCATTCGCGCAGAACTCGCTGGCACCGGCCGCATTGCCTGATTGGCAGGAACCGCGCGCCGCGGCAGGCCCGACGCGTTTCGTGCATTTCGCCGGTGGAATGACGGGCATCGGCCACGAGGGCGGCAGCTTCTGCTTCGACAACGAGACCCCGGCACATTCGGTGTATCTACAGCCGTATCGGCTTGCCTCGCGCCTGGTGCGCAATAGCGAATGGCTGGAATTCATCCGCGACGGCGGCTATCGCACCGCGACGCTGTGGATGTCGGACGGCTGGGCATGCGCCCAGGCCGCCGGATGGTCGGCCCCCATGTATTGGCGCGAGCATGACGGCGCATGGCGGCAGATGGGATTGCGTGGCCTGGAACCGCTCGATCCGGATGCACCGGTGCGCCACATCAGCTGGTACGAGGCGGATGCATTCGCTCGCTGGGCCGGCGCGCGATTGCCGACCGAGATGGAATGGGAAGCCGCCGCCGGCTCAGCCGATCTGCACGAGATGACCGGCCATGTCTGGCAGTGGACCGGGAGTTCATACAGTCCTTATCCGGGCTATCGTTCCGTGGCCGGCGCAGTCGGCGAATACAACGGAAAGTTTATGGTGAACCAGATGGTGTTGCGCGGTTCCTCGCAGGCCACCCCGGCCGGCCATACGCGCCGCAGCTACCGCAACTTCTTCCACGCCGACAAGCGCTGGCAATTCAACGGACTGCGCCTGGCTCGCGACGTCTGACAGGGAAAACGATCCATGCCCGATGACTCCGCCCTAATTCCGGTGGCGGCCGGCAGCGTTGCGGATGCGGCACTGTCCGGCCTATTGCAGACGCGCAAGACGCTGCCGGCCAAACTATTCTACGACGAGGCCGGCTGCCGGCTGTTCGAACAGATCACCGAACTGCCCGAGTATTACCTTACGCGCACCGAGCTAGGATTGCTGGCCGACGCGGCGCCAAAGGTCGCCGCGCTGTTCGGCGAACCGGTGACGCTCGTCGAATACGGCGCTAGCACGGAAGCAAAGGCGGAATTTCTGCTGGGCGCGACAATCGCGTCAGGAGCACCGGCAGTAAGCCGGTACGTCCCGATTGATGTCGCGGTGCCAGCGCTCGAGGCGATGCGATCGCGCTTGCGCCAGTCGCGGCCGTATTTGCGGGTGTATCCGCTGGGCGTCGATTTCATGGCGGCGGTAACCTTGCCGGTGGAGGTCGAGGACGGCGTGCGTCTGGGGTTCTTCCCAGGCTCAACCATCGGCAATCTCGATCCGCCGGAGGCCACGCGCTTCCTGCGGCGCGCACGGCAGACACTCGGCATGGCCTCACGCTTTCTGGTGGGCGTCGATGTGCGGAAGGACCCGGCGCTGCTGCTGCCGGCATACAACGATGCGGCGGGCGTCACCGCGGCGTTCAACCTGAACATGCTCACCCGGTTAAACCGTGAGGCCAATGCTGAATTCGATCTGAACTCATTCGCCCACCGCGCGATATGGAACGACGCGGAGAGTTGCATCGAGATGCATCTCGAAAGCTGTTGCGATCAGACGGTGCGTGTCGCCGGTCACGTCATCCGCTTCGAGCGCGGCGAGACGATTCACACGGAGAACAGCTACAAATTCGCGCCGGAGCATTTCGCCGCGATGGCGCAATCCTCCGGCTGGCACAGTGTCGAGCTATGGACCGATGCGCAGCAGTTGTTCTCGTTGCATCTGCTGGAGCCGCGCCGCGGTCCCTGACGCCGTTAGGCGGCCACGTCGTTGACCGCCTCGCCGGTGAGAAAGGCTCGAAGCTGCACGCGCGCCCGGTGCACACGGCTCTTCAGCGTACCGATGGCGCAGCCGGTCATCTCGGCGGCTGACTTATAGGACCGCTCCTGCAACACGATCATGTCGAGGGCTTGCCGTTGGTCGGGCGGCAGGCGATCGAGTGCCCAACCGAGCTCGCGCAGCGCGGTGCGGTCTTCGTGCGCCGGCGGTATCGGCACATCCGGTACGGTATCCATGTCAGTGAATTCGCGTCGGCTGCGGACACCGCTGATAAAGTGGTTGATCATGATACGATGCAGCCAGGCCGAGAAATTGGTGCCAGGGGCAAAGCAATCCCTAGCTGCCAGCGCCTTGGTTGCAACGTCCTGCGCCAGGTCATCAGCCGCCGCTCGATTCCGCGTGAGTGCCAACGCCCAAACGCGCATCTTCGGCAGGAATGCGGTAAGTTCTTCGTGAAACTCGTCCGACAATTCCGTTCTCCTAATGCTTGATTGTGCTGAAGCTGACTGCACCTGTGTCTGAAAGTTCACCCGCGCAAGACGAATGACACGGGCTTGATGGGGCGGCGGGCGGAAGTGCCGCAACTTGTCGATCACATTGCTTTGCTGGTGTCATGCTCGCGAAACTGTGGGGAAGCGCGATGCAGCGGAACCTGCTGACAGATGTGGCCGGTATAACCGTCGGGCACTCCGAGGACCTGCAACTAGGTTCCGGTGTAACGGTCATCGTGTTCGAGCAGCCTGCGGTGGCAGCGGTCAGCGTACTGGGCGGGGCACCAGGTGGCCGCGATACCGATATGCTGGCGCCGCACAATACCGTGCAGTCGGTTGACGCCATCGTGCTGTCGGGAGGCTCCGCGTTCGGCCTGGATGCGGCAGGCGGCGTGCAGGCCTGGTTGCGCGAGCACGGCCGCGGCGTGCAGGTGCGCGATGTCCGCGTGCCGATCGTTCCGCAGGCGATCGTTTTCGATTTGACCAATGGCGGCGACAAGAACTGGGGACGCTTCTCGCCGTATCGTGACCTTGGTTACGCAGCAGCCTGCTCCCAAGGTGTGGACTTCGCATTGGGCACTGTCGGCGCCGGCACCGGTGCGACCACGGCGACAGTGAAGGGCGGCATCGGTTCGGTGAGTGCGGCTACATCGAGCGGCCACACGGTCAGCGCGATTGCCGTGGTGAACGCGGTGGGCTCGCCGACGATAGGCGAGGGTCCTTGGTTCTGGGCAGCGCCTTACGAGGTGGATGCCGAATTTGGCGGACGCGGCTTGCCGGCGACCTGCGATGTGACGCTGCGTGCAAAGGGCGGTCCGGGCACCAGCACGACCATCGGGCTGGTCTGCACCGATGCGGCATTGACCAAGGCGCAGGCCACCCGCCTGGCGATCATGGCGCATGACGGTTTGGCCCGTGCAATTTTGCCGGCACACGCGCCGCTGGACGGTGACACCATCTTTGCCGCCGCGACCGGTGCGCGGCCAATGCAAGACCCGGTACGGGAACTGACCGAACTGGGTCACGCGGCAATGCTGTGCATGGCGCGTGCGATCGGGCGCGGGGTCTACGAGGCAACCGCACTTCCGGTCGCTGGCGCCCAGCCATCCTGGCGCGACCGGTTCGCGGCCGGTTAGGCGCCGCTGTCACTTTCTTGTTGCCAGCGCCATTGCATGATGCACTGGGCAAGGGGAGCTCAGTCATGGCGCGCGCGGTTGCCAGTCCGATGCCGGTGCGGCTGCTGCCAACGTGCTATTTTCCGTCGCATGGCGACAACCGGATGCGCTTCGAGGGCGACAGCGAACGGGCGCGCCAGAACTTTCTCGCCGAACGGCCCGGCAATCTGACGTTCCTGTTGCGCAACCGCTATGCCTGGATGAACCGCTACATCCGGTCCGGCAACGTCGCGGTCGAAATCGGCTGCGGTGCCGGGCTGGCCGAATTCTTCATCGACACCGGCCTGCTGATGACCGAGGTCGTGCCGCATCCATGGGTCGACGTCTGTCTCGATGCGCGCCAACTGCCCTTCGCCCCCGGCAGCATCGATGCATTCATCTGCGCCAATGTGATCCACCATGTCGCGTCGCCGGCGAGATTTCTGCGCGACGTGCATGCGTGCCTGAAGCCGGGTGGCCATCTCCTGATCCAGGAGCCGCACCCCAGCCTGCTGTTCCTGCTGGCGTTGCGGCTGATGCGCCACGAGGGCTGGTCGTTCGAGGTGGACGTGTTCGATCCGGCAACGCAGGCGAACGACCCGAACGATGCATGGTCAGGCAACAACGCGGTGAGCTGGCTGCTGTTTCGCGATCCGGAAGCGTTCTCCCGAAAGGTGCCGGGCTTCCGGGTGGTATACGACCGCCATGTCGAATGCACGCTGTTCCCGTTGTCGGGCGGCGTCACGGCGAAAACCCGCACGCTTGCATTGCCGCAGCCTGTCCTGCGCGGACTGGCATTGCTGGATCGCGCACTCTGCCGGCTGTCACCCTCGGTGTTCGCGATGGGGCGTTCGATCGCGCTGCGCAAGGAAGCACCGGCATGACACTGCGCCGCATTGTGCCGGCGGCAGCCGCTACCTTTCTGGTGCTGTTGTGCGGCGCGCTATACCTGCTGGGCTACTGCGAACAGTACGCAACCCTGCTGTCATCGCTGGGTGCCGCGCCATTCCGTTTCCCGTTCCTCGACACGCACGCGGTGCTGGCAGCGGTGCAGTGCCATCGGCAAGGCATCGATGTATATACGGAAAATCCGTGCGACGTGTTCGGCCGCATCCATGTCTATTCGCCGCTTTGGCTCGCGCTGTCGGCATTGCCGATTACAACGGACTGGACACCGGCCGTGGGCGCAACGCTGGTGGGCCTGTTCCTGCTGAGCCTGACGTTGCTGCCGCCTGGCCGCGGCTGGGCCCAGGTCGGTATCATCACACTGGCGACGCTATCCGGATCGGTCGCCTTCGCGCTGGAGCGTGCCAACAACGATCTGGTCATCTTCATCCTGGCGGCGCTGATCATCCGGTTGCGGTGGTGCGGCTATGCGCTCGCAGTGTTGGCGGCGATGCTCAAGTTCTATCCCGCCGTGCTGCTGGCACTGGCGGTGCGCGAGCGGCTTTGGCTGTTCGCCGCTATCGGTGCGGCAGCGGCGGCGGCGTTGACCGGGTTCGCGGCGCTCTACTCCCATGACCTGATGCGCGTTCTGCCGTCTATCCCGACGACGTCGTATTTCGATGCCTATGCGTTCGGCGCGCGCAATCTGCCGTTTGGTCTGGCTGAGACCTTCGGGCTGCCGCGTGGCGCGGCGATGGCACTGTTCGGCCTTTTCGCGCTGATCCTGCTGGTTAGTGCGATCATGATTGTGCGGCGCAGCGGCCTGACGATCCGCATGGACATTCTCAGCGGGCTGGAAACGGCGTCATTGCTGGCCGGCTGCGTGCTGGTTCTCGCCTGCTTCTTCACCGCGCAGAACGTTCTGTATCGCGGCGTCCATTTCCTGTTCGTCGTCCCCGGCCTCACTGTATTGGCCCGTCGCCCTGGAAGCGGGATGGCGCGGGCGTTCGTCGCGCTCGTGCTGGTCCTGATGTTCTGGGAGCTGCTCCGGCGTCACATGGATCCGGCACTCGCCGCACTCGGTGTCCCGCCGCCCGACATTCACGCCATCGACTTCAACGTATGGTTGATTCGTGAGTTGTTCTGGTGGTGCGCCGCTACGGGGCTCGTCACATTGTTTCTCGCGTTGCTGATGCGTTCCCGCGCCGCGGACGAACTTCGAAGCGTCACACGATTTTTCTGGAAAAGCCGCAGGATTTCATGCACAAAGGCATCGAATGCGCCGCGCGCTCATGGTCCTGCTTCCGTTCCTGTGGATTGCCGCGGCTCACGCCGATCTGCCAGCGCTCACCCGCTCGGGGTCCTGCGATCCGGCAATCCTGAATGCGGAACGTGCAATCCATCTGCCGGTGCGGCTGCTGGGGTCGATTGCGATGGTCGAGAGCGGCCGGGTGGACGAGGACGGGCGGGCGCATCCGTGGCCATGGACAATCAATGCGGAAGGCCGTGGCCAGTTCTTCGCCAGCAAGCCGGAGGCGATTGCGGCGGTGCAGGCATTGCAGGCCAAGGGCGTGCGGTCGATCGATGTCGGCTGCATGCAGGTCAACCTGATGCATCACCCCAATGCGTTCGCGTCGTTGGATGAGGCGTTCGATCCGGCGGCCAATGCGCTCTACGCCGCGCGCTTCCTGAATACGCTGTACGGCGCGAGTGGCAGCTGGATTCAGGCGACCGCGGCGTACCACTCGGAAACCCCGTGGATCGGGGCCGAATATCAGCAGCGCGTCATGGCGCGATGGATGCCGGGCAGCATGCCCTCGAATGCCTATCGTATGTTCGCGCCCGTCGCCGCCAAGTATGGGGACTTCCGGCCCGCAACTTATGCTTACGGCGACTTCGCCGCTGCACCCTACGCACCGGCGAGGCTCGCCAGGCGCTGAACATGCCGGCGCACGATGCTGCGGATGCAGCCGTGCAAGACGGCATCGCCGTCCTCATGCCGGTGCTGGACGACTGGGAGTTGTTTACCCTGTTGCTCGCCGCGATCAGTCGGCAATTCGCCGGCAGCGGCCGGCGCATCTCCATTGTCGCGGTGGATGACGGATCAAGCGCACCGGTCACGCTGAATCAGGTGATGTTGCCGATAGACGGCTGCATCGACAGCGTGGAGGTGATGCATCTCGCTGTGAACCTTGGGCATCAGCGCGCGATTGCCGTCGGTCTGTCGCTGATCGCACGCCGCGACGACATCGGCGTCGTTGTGGTGATGGACAGCGACGGCGAGGATCGGCCGGAAGATATTGCCACGCTGCTGGCAGCGGCAGCGCAGCATCCCGATCACGTCATTCTGGCACAACGCACTCAGCGTTCGGAAAGCGTCGGCTTTCGTATCGGCTATCTGGCTTATAAGGCGCTGTTCCGCTTGCTGACCGGACGCGTGATCGACTTCGGCAATTTCTGCCTGCTGCCGATGCCGGCGGTGCGCCGCCTGGCGCATATGCCCGACCTTTGGAACAACCTAGCCGCGGCAATCATGCGTTCGCGGTTGCGCCGCATCGCGGTGCCGACGGTGCGCGGGCTGCGCCACGCCGGACGCTCGCACATGAACCTACCGGCGCTGGTGATCCACGGCCTCAGCGCGATGTCGGTGTACGCCGACCAGATCTTCGTGCGCGTGCTCATTGGCACTGCGCTGGCAGGCGTAGTGACGGTGCTCGCGGCGCTCATCGTGGTGATCATTCGCTTCGCCACCAGCTTCGGCGTGCCCGGCTGGGCCAGCACGATGATCGGCGACTTGTTCATCGTGCTGGTGCAGACCATCGTTATCGCCATCGCCACTACGCTGATGGTGCTGAGCAGCCGCAGCCAGCGGCCGATTGTGCCGTTCATCGACGCGCCGGCATTCGTCGCAGACCGCCAGCGCATCGCCCTGGCGCAACAGCAGCGAGTGAGCGACGCTGCCGGCTGAAACAGTCGGAGAGTGTCATGCTCCAGCCGCAGCATTTCCTCTGGTCGCTCGACGGCAAGGTGGCGACGATAACGCTTAACCGGCCGGAGCGGAAAAATCCGCTGACCTTCGAATCCTATGCCGAATTGCGCGACACGTTCCGTGCGCTGGCATACGAGACCTCGGTGAAGGCGGTCGTGATAGCCGGTGCCGGCGGCAACTTCTGTTCCGGTGGCGACGTGCACGAGATCATCGGCCCGCTGGTGCGCATGCAGGAAGCAGGCGACGTCCAGGGACTGCTGCGCTTCACCCGCATGACCGGCGATCTGGTGAAGGCGATGCGTGCCTGCCCGCAAACCATCGTCTCTGCCGTCGATGGCATTTGCGCCGGCGCCGGCGCGATCGTGGCAATGGCGTCCGACCTGAGGCTCGGCACCGAAGCCAGCAAGGTGGCGTTCCTGTTCGTTCGAGTGGGTTTGGCGGGCGCCGACATGGGCGCATGCAACATCCTGCCGCGCCTTATTGGCGCCGGCCGCGCCGCCGAACTGCTGTACACCGGACGCTCGATGAGCGGCGTCGAAGCGGAACGCTGGGGCTTCTTCAATCGGTTATGCGCAGCGGACGCGCTGCTTGCCGAGGCGCAGACGCTGGCAACATCGCTCGCCGCCGGTCCGACCTTCGCGCACGCCATGACCAAACGCTGCCTGCATCAGGAATGGGATATGCCGATCGACGCGGCGATCGAAGCCGAGGCACAGGCGCAGGCGATCTGCATGCAGACCAAGGATTTCGCCCGCGCCTATCATGCTTTCGTGGCGAAGCAGCAACCGGTGTTTCAGGGAGATTGAACGATGGAGGTGGTCGGGCTTGGCTTCCATTTCGAGGACCTGCCGATTGGCCGCAGGTTCCGCACCATCGGCCGCACGGTGACCGAGGCGGATATCGTCAACTTCGTGAACTGCACCGGCATGGTGGAGGTACTGTTCACCAACATCGAATTCCTGCGTGAGGAATCCGACATCAAGCAACGCCTGGCTCCGGCCGCGCTGAGCTACTGTTTTGCCGAGGGGCTGCTCGTGCAATCAACCATGCAGCACACCGGCTTCGCCTTCCTGCACATGGAGTTCAATGTGGAAAAGCCGGTGTTCGCCGGCGATACCATTCATGTGGAATGCGAGGTGATCGAGGCACGCCTGTCGCGCAACCGCCCCGGCCGCGGCCTTGTGCGCACACGCAACCAGGTTGTGAAGCAGGATGGCTCGGTGGCGCTGACCTACACGCCGCTGCGCATGATCAAGTGCCGCTCGGAATGATTCAGCCCCGCGCCGCGCGCACGCCGTCCGCCAATTCGCGCACCTGATCGAGCACTCGCCGAACCAGATCGGGCGAACCAAGGTTCGCCGCGATCGTGCTGCATAACGCAGACCCAACCACAGCCGCATCGGCCACGCGCACCGCTTCCGCAGCCTGAACCGGCGAGCGCACACCGAACCCCACGGCGATTGGCAAAGCGGTGGCGCGGCGGACACGCGGGATCGCTGCTGCCAGATGTTCCGCAGTCGTGCTGCGCGTGCCGGTGATGCCGGTGATGCTGACGTAATACACAAACCCCGAACTGCCGCGCAGCACCAGCGGCAATCGCTGCTCGTCGGTGGTCGGCGCGACCAGCCGGATGATGTCGATCCCGTGCGCGGTCGCATGCGGCACCAGCATGTCGGCCTCTTCCGTCGGCAGATCGACCATGATCAGCCCATCGACGCCGACCGCCGCCGCATCGGCGCAGAACTTCGTCGCACCATACGACAGCACCGGATTGAGGTAGCCCATCAATATGATCGGCGTCGTGGCATCCTCGCGGCGGAACGCCCGCACCATGTCGAGTACGTGGCTGACGGTCACACCCGAGGCCAGCGCGCGCTTGCCGGCCGCCTGGATGATCGGTCCGTCCGCCATCGGATCGGTGAACGGAATGCCGATTTCGATCAGATCCGCGCCCGCCCCGGGCATACCGCGCAGCAGCGCCAGCGAGGTTTCGCCATCCGGATCCCAGGCCTCGATGAACGGGATCAGCCCGCCACGGGCTTCTTGCTTCAAGGCAGCAAAGCGCGCGGTGATTCGGCTCACAGCTTCACCCCCAGGTGCTCGGCAACGGTGAAGATGTCCTTGTCCCCTCGCCCGCACAGATTCATCAGGATTATCTGATCCTTGCCCATTGCCGGTGCGAGTTTCGTCACATGCGCCAGAGCGTGCGCGGGCTCGAGCGCCGGAATGATTCCCTCGGTGCGCGTGCACAGCTGAAACGCCGTCAGCGCTTCCTCATCGGTCGCCGATACGTATTCGACGCGGCCGATGTCATGCAGCCACGAATGCTCCGGCCCGATGCCGGGATAATCCAGCCCCGCACTGATCGAATGCGCCTCGATGATCTGTCCGTCATCGTCTTGCAGCAGGTACGTGCGATTGCCATGCAGCACACCAGGCCGGCCACCGGTCAGGCTCGCCGCATGTTCGCCGCTTTCGATGCCGTGGCCGCCGGCCTCGACGCCGATAAGCCGCACCGACGTATCATCGAGGAACGGATGGAACAGCCCCATCGCATTGGAACCGCCACCGATGCAGGCGACCGCCACATCCGGCAGCCGGCCCTCGGCTTCGCGCAACTGCAGTTTCGCTTCCTCGCCGATGACCGACTGAAAGTCGCGCACCATCATTGGGTAGGGATGCGGACCCGCCACGGTGCCGATGAGGTAATAGGTGTCCTCGACGTTCGCCACCCAATCGCGCAGCGCCTCGTTCATCGCATCCTTCAGCGTGGAAGCACCCGAGGTCACCGGCTTCACCTCCGCGCCGAGCAGCTTCATGCGGAACACGTTGGGCGCCTGCCGCTCGACGTCGGTCGCGCCCATGTAGACGGTGCACGGCAGGCCGAACAGCGCGCACATCGTTGCGGTTGCCACGCCATGCTGGCCCGCGCCGGTTTCCGCGATGATGCGGGTCTTGCCCATGCGCTTGGCCAACAGAATCTGGCCCATGCAATTGTTGGCCTTGTGGCTGCCAGTGTGATTCAGCTCGTCGCGCTTGAAATACACCTTGGCGCCGCCGAGCTGGCGGGTCAGCCGCTCGGCGAACCACAGCGCACTGGGCCGGCCGATATAGTGCTTCAGATAGGCGTCGAGCTCGGTCCGGAAGGCCGGATCGGCGCGCGCCGCCAGATACGCCTGCTCGACTTCCAGGATCAGCGGCATCAGCGTCTCGGCAACGAAGCGGCCGCCGAACTCGCCGAACCGGCCGCGTCCGTCAGGACCATTGCGCAGGGTGTTGGCGCCGGGGATCTGGTTCACGAGCGAAAACTCCTTCGCCGCGCGTCATAGCGCAGGCGCGCGTGGGGGTCACGCCGGGGGGCGGCCGTCGTTGGGAAGTGCCGCTTCATCCGGAATGGCAGCGTCGGCCCAGACGCTCCTTAAGTGAGCGGCATGCCCGCGCGGACTATTGCGTCGAGCCAGCTTCGATCCGCCGGCGGATAGTTCTCGACGAGCAGCGAGACGCTCATATGCGGCTGAGCACGGCGCATGCAATCGACCGAGTGCTCCACCATCGCCATGTCGCCCAGCTTGGCGGCAGCACAGGACAGATGCCTGTGCATCCAGCTGGCACCCGGATTCTGCGCGAGCGCGCGCTGTACCCAAAGGATCGTGTCGTCATAGCGGCCAGCTGACCAGTGCGCCGCGCCGATCGAGTAGAGGCAGCTGCTGACGGAGATGCCGGGTCCGCGTAGCTGCATCGACCGCTGGAAATCGGCGATGGCGCGCTCTGTTGCCTCGGCAAAGCCACGCCGGGTCTGTCCGCGAAGTGCCCAGGCCCAGGCAGATGTAGGGTCGATCGCCAGCGCGCGCATCACCAGCGCATCGGCCTCGTCAGTCCGCAGCGCCCATGAGGCAACCATTCCACGAGCTGTGAGGACCAAAGCGTCGTTATCGTCCAGCATCCCGGCACGCTGCGAAAGCTCGAATGCGGCATCCCGGTCGGCGGACGGTGACGCCGTGGCGAGATAGTTGGCACGCTGCGCGTGGCAATGAGCCAACAGCGCGACCGCCCGGCCATCGGCGGGATCCATGTCGATCGCGCGATGGAGTATCGTCATCGCGCTTTGGATGCTGGGCAAATTCGAATTGAGGATGAGCCGCAGTGCCTGCAATGTCAGATCCCGCACGCCGGCATCCCTGGGATCCTTGGTATACACTCGGTCAATCTCGGCATCGGTGACATGCGCGACGACCGCGCAGAGCACGCCATCGACGACGCGATCCTGCAGCGCGAAGGCATCGTCGATCGAACCGTCGAAACTGTCGCCCCACAGGTGCCGATGGGCGGCGACATCTACCAGCCGGACGATGACGCGCGTGCGATCGTCGTGCTTGGTCAGCCGGCCCAGCAGGCAATACTCGGCGCCGGCATTCCGTGGCTGCGGCGCGTTGCCCGAATGGACCCTGGACGAATGCGCCAGGGTCACCGTGGCAATGCTCATGCGCGACAGCGTTGCGGCAAACCGATCGGCGAGGTCCCTCGCCTCGACGCTCTCCTGGCAGGTCTCGGTGCGCAGCGGCAGGATCAGCAGCGACGGCTTCTCGCGTCCTGCCAGTGCGGCGGCCGAAGATGGCCGCTCGACAGAACGTCGCGTACCGCTTTTCCTCGCGACCCCGTCAGCCCGCTGTGCGCGTGCACGTTGCCTGGTGGCGGATGGCGTCTCGTTGAACAGGCGCCGGTATTCCGTGGCAAAGCGGCCGAGGTGAGCAAAGCCGCAACGAGCGGCCACCTCCGCTACGGCGTCGTCGTTGCCCGGCTTTGTCAGTTCGTTCCTCGCCGCATTGAGGCGAAGCCGCCGCAGATAGGTGAGCGGAGCGATGCCAAGAAACGCGTGGAACTGCTTGAGCAGGGTGCGCTCTGACACCCCACAGGCAGACGTCACGTCGGCCAGCGCGATCCGCTCCGCCATATTGTCGCGGAGATAGGCGACAGCATGCTTCACATGCTGCGGCAACGGGCGCTGGTTGCCAGGTTCGGCCAGCTTGATCGGTTCCAAGCTGTCCATTGACGGCGCCTCCCTCCATCGCGGCTATCCGCCGGCCGGCCCGGGAAACCAGGCCCTGTCGGCTGGCACTCGCTGTTCCGATCATAGCTGGGCGGTGCGAACTGGACTATCCGAATACCGCCCGATCAGCCGCCCGCCGCACGGCTTTTCCCCAGGAACGGCGGCTCCCAGCACAAAGCCGCCACGCGACGAGGCTGGACGCTCTGCAGCGCGCTTGCGATCATGCGGCGTGAGCCCCTCCGTCACTCTCCTCGGCACAGGCGGTCCGCGTCCGGATGTCGCACGCGGCGCCACCTCGCTGCTGATCGAAGCCGGCGACGATGCCATTCTGATCGATGCCGGCCGAGGCGTCGTTCGCCAACTTACCGCGCTCGACGTATCGCCGGCCCGGATCAATCCACTCCTGATCACGCACCATCATTACGATCACATCGGCGAACTGGCCGACGTGCTTTTGACCTCGTCGCTCATGGGGCGCGCAGGTCCGCTGCAGGTGTACGGCCCGCCGGAAACACGCCGCATCGTGGATACGCTGCTGGGCCAGGTCTTCGACAAAGACATCGAGTTCCGTGTCCACGAGGCGGGCAATACGCCCTGGCCGCCCACTCATACCACCGACATCCTCGCCGGCCCGGTGTGCGAAGGGGATGGTTGGCGCATTACTGCCGAGGTGGTGGACCACGGCAGCCGGCTGGATTTTCCCGAAGCATTCCGCCAGCGCTGGGTTTGTCTCGGTTATCGCTTCGAATGCGCACAGGGCGTGATCGCCTTCAGCGGAGACACGGTCGATTGTCCCGGACTGCGCCGCCTTGCCGCGAACGCCAATGTCCTGGTGCTTTGCTGTTACCTGTCGCGCGGCGAGATCGACTCCCCGGGGGCACGGCGGCTGGCCGACTGTACGCTTGCCTGTGCCGATACAGTGGGTCACATCGCCCGCGAGGCTGGTGTCGGAACCCTGGTGCTCACCCACTTCCGGCAGAAATCGGACGCGTTGCTGCAGGACATGCGGCAGGACGTGTCGCGTGATTTTGGCGGAACAGTGCTGCTGGGCTCCGACGGGCTGCGCATCAGTTTATAGCTGGAGCTGCGGTGTCCGGCTGAGTGGTTGGAAATAAGGAATTGACGGACCACCTATGGTTGTTCAACGGCCTGAAATCTGCCCCCGGGCGACCCAGCGCTGCGCGCCCCTTGCGGCTGCGGACCAATTCTTCGTGACCTGATTCTCGCAAAAGAACCCGGCCGCGCGCCACTCTCGCCCGCCCGATGCAGCCAGATCATCGGTTCGTGCCGTGCCGCCTTGGATCGCACGGATGGCTAGGGGCCACTGGGCCGTCCCCGCATTGATCGCAGCGCGGACACTGATGGCGGGCCGGGCCGCGCCACTATCGAAAGTAGCAAGTTAGTCGCCGGGAGGTGGGTTGACTCACACGGCGACCAAACGATACCTGATGTTGTCCAATCGTAAGTGGCCACCAAGTCCGCGGTCACGGGACAGGAGGAATTCTCAATCCGCGGGGCGTCCCGATCTGGCAACCGGATCGAGCATTTAGTAGCGCGACGATCGTGGAGCGAGTTTTGCGGGCGTGATTGCAGGTTATGGAGAGCTAGCCCCTGTCAAGTTCGTTCGAATTGTTCTGTCCTGAATGGACGACGCGAACCGCGTGAGATGTGATTTAGGCAACCCGCACCCCGGATGAGATCCAAGACCAACAGAGCTGGCGCCGACATGATTTGGGTGGCCCAAATCAGCCGCGGCGATGTTCTGGGCGGGCGATTTAACGGATTTTCAGTCCGTGATCTGTTGGCTGACCGTGGCATCGACTCGCGTCACCTGGCATATGAGCTTCGGACAAACGATCCCGCTGATACGCAGATTTTTGCGTATCCCGGAAGGAATTGATTTGTCTCTCTTGCAGGGCGTATCGAGCGGCGACTGGGTCTCCATGCCATGCTGCAACTCCATAGCTTTGCATTGCCTGCGCACGCGGCGTTCCGCCAGGTCGACGTTGCGCACTATCATATCATCCATGATGGTTTCTTCAGTCTAACGGCATTGCCATTCCTGGCGTGGACCAAACCGACCGTTTGGACATGGCACGATCCCTGGATCATGACCGGTCACTGCATATATCCAATGGATTGCACGCGGTGGCAGATCGGATGTGGCAACTGCCCTGACCTGACGCTTCCCTTTCCAATGTCCTATGACAACACGCGCGCCGCGTTCAAACTGAAGCAGGCGATCGCGCGCACTTCATCGGCCGATATCGTGCTGGCCTCACGCTGGATGATGCAGATGGCACAATCGTCCCCCATGGGGCGAAATGCCAGGTTTCACCATATACCTTTCGGCGTGGACCTCAGCCGCTTTTCACCAAAGGATCCGTCAGCAGCACGTGCTGCACTAGGAGTTCGTCCGGGGCACGTGGTCGTAGCCTCAAGAGGCTACGGGAGCCCATTCAAAGGCGTCCGGGAACTTGCAAAGGCGCTTGAGCAGATAACCACACCACTTTGCCTCGTCTCGATCCACGATGAGGGTCACTTTGACGAGCTGATCGGCCAGCATCAGGTGATCGCGCTCGATTGGTCCGATGACGAGGATCGATTGATAGAGGCATACACCGCTGCGGATTTCTTCGTCATGCCAAGTACCGCCGAGGCATTTGGGATGATGGCGGTCGAAGCCATGGCATGCGGCAAGCCCGTCATAGTGTTTGAAGGAACTAGCCTGCCCGAAGTGACGTTTGCACCGGACTGCGGAATTGCGGTCCCGATGCGGGACGTCGCAGCCTTGACGCAGGCAGTAGCGCACCTCGCAGGAGACGAAGCCGATCGCAGCAAAAGAGGGCAGGACGCCCGTCTCATTGCCGAGAAGCACTACCCCGCGGAACTCTACGCTGATCGGTTGGCGGAACTTTACTACAAAGTCGCGAAGCGCCGGCCGGTCGTGGGACAGGTGGATTGAAGATCCTACTGCTGACCGATGTGCCTCCGTGCACAAATTACACAGCAGGAATGGTGCTAAGCCAGATCATCAAGATGCTGCCAATCGGCAGTGTCGTCTGCTTCAGCGTGGTAAATCCCGATATACAGAACTTTGCCGAGGATCCCGAGCTGAGTTGGATGGCCCTCGAATACGCGGCGAAGCCGAGAGAGAACGGGTTTGCGGCAGGCGTACCGATGAAATCGCTGGTATCGTACGCAGCCGAGCGAGCACGCCTGGCAACTGTAATTCCAGATCTCACGCAGCGCATCGTTGACTTCGGCAAGCGACAGAAAGTCGATACAGTGTGGGCCGTCCTGCAAGGACAGACCATGGTCAGACTGTCGCACCGCGTGGCTGATGGTCTCCATGCGCCGCTGTACACTCACATTTGGGACCCGCTGAAGTGGTGGTTCGATGCGAACGGCATCGACCGGCTGACGCGGCAAAGCGTCCAGGTGGAATTTGACCTTGCGATCCGCAAGAGCGTGGCAGTGGCTACCGCATCACCCGCTATGTCCAAGGAATATGAGCGACGCTACGGAGTTCGTAGCATTGCGCTCATTGCCTGCCATGACAGGTCGGATGCATTTGCTCCGGAACCACATCCGCACCGCGAAGACGTTCTTGTCATAGGAATGGCGGGCCAGTTCTATGCGAACGTCGAATGGCAGACGCTCCTGCGCGCGCTCGATGCGACGGACTGGGTAGTGGGTAATCGTTCGGCCCGGCTGCTCGTGCTGGGGCATTATGTTCCGGACGCTGTCATTCCCCAAGGCAAGGTCGACTTCCTGGGGTGGCGCCCCCAACGGGACGCAATCCGCATTCTGGCTCAGCAAGCTGATGTTCTCTTCTGCCCTTACCCATTCGGCGCAGGCATGTCAGAGGTGGCGCGTCTTTCCTTTCCATCGAAGCTGGTATCCTACTTCGCTGCTGGGCGCCCCGTTCTCTTGCATGGCCCGCAGGATTTATCGCCCGCCATCTACCTTGCCGAACATGAGGCAGGCTTGGTCACTCAAGGTTCGGGCGCTGCCAATGTGCATAACGCACTGCATCGTCTCGCGACCGACGCAGCCTTTTATTCGGCTCTCGCGATCGGCGCGCAGCGTGCGTTTCTTGCGGACTTTACTCTCGAGAGCATGCGAACGCGCGTCCAGGATTTTTTCGGGATCGACGTTGCTGCCGAAGCAAGCAGCCACCTGGACATAATCCCGTTCGACCGCACGAGTGCGGCAACGCGGCCGCCACCGCCACGGGAAAATGTGCGCATCCGAGTGCGGATGCGTCAAAGCGCATTGTCGCTTATCAGACGTACGCCGGCGAGGCCAATTGCCGATGCGTATGTGCGCGGCCACCACGCTTTCCTGCATTGGCGGCGTGAGCGAGGCCGGGTCGCGCGGGGCATTTCAAAATGGTCGCTTCTAGTTCACACCCAGAATGATACCATCGCGTATATTAGTCAGCGGCTGGAAGTAAGCGAGCGTCATCAGGCAGACCTCGAGAGGCAGCTTCGCGATGCCAGGTGTCGCGAGGCAGAAAGAGAAGGCCAGACTGACGGTCGAATCCGCGAATACCAACAGCGGATTTAATCACTCGCTCAGGATCTGGAAGCTGCCAAAACAGCCTACAGTGAACTTGAGCAGCGGCTGGCGGCAACGCAGCAATCCGCGGCGGATCTCGCGCTGGAGGTCAAGGCACGGGAGACGTCGCTTCGCGAACAACTGGAGCACTCCTCCCGCGCCTATTCCGAACTGTCGGAGATCTACCAGACCCTGAACAAGCGCTTCGACTTGGTCGCCTCGGCGAGCCTTGGCAAGCTTACCATGGTGGAAGATGCGGTGCGCCGGCTTGGGGAACGACAGGGTGCGCCGGACACCTCTGCTCCCGGTCTCGATGATCGGCGGCGCTATCTGGATCTCCTGGAAGGGGTTCTGACCGGATCGGTCCAGGAAGACCATTCGATCAGCCCTTGGGCCGAGCCCGGCTTTTCTCCCATGACCCGCTTTCTCGGCCGCGATTGGCCCGAACAGGCGCTCACCATGATCGGGACCACGCGGATGCGAAACATCCGCGTGCTATTGGAAACGATCTTGCGAACGCAGGTACCCGGGGACCTCATTGAGACCGGTGTCTGGCGTGGCGGAGCGTGCCTATATATGCGCGCTATCCTCGCAGCCTATGGCATCACGGACCGCACCGTGTGGCTGGCAGACTTATTCAAGGGGCTGCCGCCGCCCGACCCGGGCGCATACCCGGCCGATGCGAACGACACGCACCATACACAAGAGAAACTCGCGGTCTCGGCTGATCAGGTCCGTGCGGCATTTCGCCGCTTCGAACTACTGGATGACCGGGTGCGATTCCTGGAAGGCTGGTTCAAGGATACACTGGCATCCGCGCCCATCGAGCGGCTGGCACTGCTTCGTCTCGATGGTGATATGTTCGAATTGACCTGGGAAGCACTCGAGGCTCTCTATCCGAAATTGTCCCCCGGTGGTTTTGTCATTATCGACGACTACATATTGCCGGGATGCCGCAAGGCCGTGGACGAGTATCGATCCGCCTTCAACCTGCGGGAGGACATTCAGGAAATCGACGGAGCCGCGGTCTATTGGCAGAAGCAGGCGGCCTCCTGAATGAGTTCCGAAGCACTCGCGCTTCGCTCGATCCCTGCTCCCCGCGTATCTCAGCGGCTCGAATACGTCGACGCTTTGAAGTGCTACGCAACGGTGCTCGTCGTGATCATTCATGTCTCGTCGAGCGCTTCGTACGGCTGGCATCAAGGTGCCCAGTCCGCATGGTGGTGGGGCACCGCCATGAATGCCTTTTCCAGGACCTGCGTCCCGCTGTTCCTGATGACGAGTGGCGCGATGTTGCTCGATCGCCACAAGCTTTATCCGATCGGCCGTTTTTTTGACCGCAGGATCAAACGGCTCGCAGCACCATTGATATTCTGGTCGCTTGTCTATCTGGCCGATCGGCGCTGGCTTATGGGAGAGCAACTGACCGCCCTGGGCGCACTCAGATATCTGTTCAGCGGCAATACCTTCTATCACATGCCGTTCTTTTATTACCTCATCGGACTTTACCTGTCCGCTCCCGTGTTCGGCATGTTCGCTGACTCGGCCGGGAAGACGGCTTCTATCTATTTCCTGTCACTCTGGGCGGCGTTCATGCTGGTTCAGCTGGGTTCGGAACTGACCGGACTTGCAACCAGCCTTACGGTGCCGGCAATCGCCGGTTTTGCTGGCTATTTCATCGCTGGGCGTCTGCTGCGCGATGTGGCGATCACCGGGAAAGCTGTGCCGATTTGTATTGTGTTGGTCGCGATAGGTTGGCTTGCCACCCTGCTCGGCACCTATGAGGCGTCGTCTCACTCCGGATTTCTGAATGAGATGATGCTGGAATACGGCCGGCCGAATGTCGCATGCATGACGATACCCACTTACTTGATCTTTGCATCGGCGCTTTTCCGCAGAAATCTCGCGAGCTCGCCGCGTCTGATAAACATGCTGGAGACAGGTGCCGCTCTCAGCTTCGGGGTCTTCCTGGTCCATCCTCTCCTGCTGCAAATCGTCATTCCACGGCTCCATTTGACTTGGAACACAGGAGGTCCGGTGTTTGGGATATTGATAACCACCTTCTGCACGCTGGCTCTGTCGTGCGGTTTTGTGGTGATACTGCGAAAGCTGCCCTGGCTACGGGCAACCGTGTCTTGAGCGCGCATCACACCAGCGGTCCGGCAATGCGCGTGCTCATCCTCGGTGCCGGCGGCATGCTGGGCCATAAATTGATGCAGCGGTTCTTGGCACGAGGCTTCGCTGTCGCCGGCACGTTGCGTGCCGCGGCGCCCGATCCGATCCTTGCGGCCGCATTGCCAGGAGCGCGGCTGGTCCCGAACGTGGCGGCCGAGGAAACCGCGGCGCTCGAGGCCGCATTGGATGCCGTCCGGCCGCAGGCAGTTGTCAACTGCATTGGCATCATCAAGCAGCTCGACGCCGCCAAGGATCCGATACCGTCTATCGGCATCAACGCGCTGTTCCCGCATCGGCTGGCGCAGATCTGCGGGGCGCGTGGCATCCGCGTGATACACTTCAGCACGGACTGCGTGTTTTCCGGCGAAGCGGGTCCCTACAAGGAAGACAGCGTCCCGGATGCCCGCGATCTCTACGGCCGCACCAAGCTGCTGGGCGAGCTCGCCTGGACCGGCGCGCTCACCATCCGCTCATCCATCATCGGTCACGAATTACATGGCCATCGTGGCCTGATCGACTGGTTCATCTCGCAGGCCGGCAAGCGCGTCGGCGGCTTCGCACGAGCACTGTACAGCGGGCTCGTCACGCCGGTCATGGCCGATCTCGTCGCCACCATCCTCACCGATTGGCCGGAGCTGCACGGCGTCTGGCAGATTGCCGCCGACGAAATCAACAAATACGACCTGCTTTGCCTGGTCCGCGACGCATACGGCCTCGACATCGCGATCGACCGCGACGAGGTCTTCCTTTGCGACCGTCGGCTGGACGGAACGCGGTTTCACGCTCAGACTGGTTGGGCGGCGCCGTCCTGGCCTGATATGGTCCGCATCATGCACGAAGACGCGCAAACCTCCGCCGGCGCCGGTATCGCCCGGGCGCACGCCCGCTCCGCTCACGCGTGAAGAGAGATCTCGATGCTCATGAATTGCCTGCTAGACGGAAAGCGAATCCTGGTCACCGGCGGTACCGGCTCGCTGGGTAAGGTCCTGCTGCGCCGGCTACTCAGCGGCCGCAACGGCAATCCGGACAAGGTCATCATACTCTCGCGCGACGAGGGCAAGCAGCACGAAATCCGCATCGAGTACCAGCACAAGCGCCGTCCCACCGATGAGGTCATCTATCGCAACTTCAACGAGAAACTGGAATTCCGCATCGGTGACGTGCGCGACTTCCACTCTGTCGCCGCAGCCCTGCGCGGCGCCGACATGGTATTCAACGCCGCCGCCTTGAAGCAGGTGCCCACGTGCGAATACTTCCCGCACGAGGCGGTTCGCACAAACATCGAAGGCGCCGAGAACATCGTCCGGGCCATCCGCGAACTGGAGTTGCCGGTCGAGACCGTCGTCGGCATCTCGACCGATAAGGCGGTGAAGCCCGTCAACGTCATGGGCATGACGAAGGCGATCCAGGAGCGCATTTTCGCCCGCGGGAATCTTGAGGTACCGGCCACACGTTTCGTGCTCGTGCGCTATGGCAATGTGCTCGCCTCGCGCGGCTCGGTGATCCCGCTGTTCCACGAACAGATCGGTGCCGGTGGGCCTCTCACGATCACCGATACGCGCATGACCCGATTCCTGCTGAGCCTAGAAGATGCAGTCGACGTGATAATGGGTGCGGTCGCCTATGCCCGCCGCGGCGAAACCTATATCCCGCGCGTTGCCACCGCGCTGATCACCGACGTTGCCAAGGGGCTGATCGGCGATCGCCCGATCAAGACAATCGTCACCGGCGTGCGTCCCGGCGAGAAGTTGCACGAGACGTTGATTTCGGAAGAAGAAGGCTTCCGCGCCTTCGAACGCGGTGACTACTACGTTGTGGCGCCGATCCTTCCCGAACTGCGCGATGCCTCCGCCGAATCCCGCTTCATCGAGCGCGAGTACAGCAGCGAGCATGGGCTGATGACATTCGAGCAGGTGTGCGCGCTGCTGGAAGCCCGCAACCTGATGATCGGCCAACGCGAGATCGAACTGGAAGGCGAGTTCCTGCGGTGAAAATCGTCACCGTCCTCGGCACCCGTCCCGAGATCATTCGCCTCTCCGCCATTATCAAGAAACTTGACGCGTGCGGCGACGGTACGCACGTGCTGGTGCACACGGGCCAGAACTTCGATCGCACCATCTCCGACATATTCTTCGAAGACATGGGCATCCGTGCGCCCAATCATTTCCTCGGAGTGCGCGGCGAAACCCCAGCTGCTCAGATCGGCCAGATCCTCGAGCGATGCGAACGCGTTTTCATCGAGGAAAAACCCGACCGTCTGCTTCTTCTGGGCGATACCAACAGCGCGCTCTGCGCCATCGTCGCCAAGCGCATGGGCATTCCTGTCTTCCACATGGAAGCCGGAAATCGCTGCTACGATGACCGCGTGCCGGAAGAGGTCAACCGCCGGTTGATCGACCATTCCTCCGACCTCCTGATGCCATACACCGAACGCTCCCGCGCAAATCTGCTGCGCGAGGGAATTCCTGGCGAGCGCATCTGTGTCACCGGTAATCCGATCCTCGAGATCATCGAGGAGCACCGGCCGCGTATCGAAGCCGCCACCGTGCTCGACCGGCTGAACCTGACCCGCAACGGCTTCTTCCTTGTCACACTCCATCGTGCCGAGAACGTAGACCCGGAACCGCGGCTGCGCGCGTTCATCACCGCGCTGTTCCGGCTGCATCAGCAGCACGCGTTGCCGATTGTCGTCTCGACCCATCCGCGCACCGCCGGACGCCTGCGCGCGCTCGACACCGCAAGCCGCCTTGGCGACGTGCGCTTCCTCGAACCTTTCGGCTTTTTCGACTTCATCCGCCTGGAACAATCCGCTCGCTGCGTGCTCTCGGACAGCGGCACGGTGCAGGAGGAGTGCGCCATCTTCGGCGTGCCGAACGTCACGCTTCGCGATGTCACCGAGCGCCCCGAAACGCTGGAATGCGGCAGCAATATCCTCAGCGGCTCCGATCCCGACCACATTTTGGCTTGCGTTGAAACCGTGCTCCGCCTCTCGCCCGACTGGCAACCGCCGCGCGAATACATGGTGAGCAATGTCAGCAACACGGTGGTTCGCCTGGTAACCGGGTTCCATCTGTCGCTAAGACGAACTCCGGCGATGTGAATGCACCGCCTAGCGTGCTTGCCCACCTGGCAGCCGCACCTTGAGCAACCCACCACTCACCGCCGCACCTTTACTGAATTGCTGCGCCGCACAAATCAAAGTTGTGTCAAACGGCTGGATCGTTGCTTAAATTCACTGTTATCCTCGCAGGTCCGGGTCCATGACCCAAATGGCTAGACCACGACGAGGAGCCGCTGTTGACCCCTGCTGCCGACACTGCACACCCAAAGCACCGGAACTGGAAGACGATTGCAGCGGAGGCGCTCGCGGGCACCGGCGTGCACGCATCACGGCCGGTACATGTTAACCTGACCGCGCCGGCATTGGTTGCCGAGGCCGTGCGGCGCGACGAAGGTCAGCTGTCGGCCGATGGAGCGCTGGTGGTTGCCACCGGCGCGCACACCGGGCGTTCGGCGCAGGACAAGTTCGTAGTGGACGACGCGTCGGTCCGCGACAGCGTCTGGTGGGGCAAGGTTAACAATCGCCTCGCGCCGGAAAAGTTCGCCGTGCTCAAGGCGCGCGTGCAGGCTTACCTGCAAGGCCAGGAACTGTTCACCCAGGACCTTTATGCCGGCGCGGATCCGGCACATCGGGTACGCGTGCGTATCGTCAGCACGGGCGCCTGGCAGGCACTGTTCTCGCGCAACATCTTCATCCGGCCGCAAGCGGAAGAGCTTGCCGATTTCGTGCCGGACTACGTCATTCTACATGCGCCGTTGTTCCAGACCGACCCGGCCATCGACGGCGTGCGCAGCACCACCACGATCGCATTGTCGTTCGAACAACGTGTCATCGTCATTGCCGGCAGCGAGTATGCCGGCGAGGTGAAGAAGTCGATCTTCACCGTGATGAACTGGATCCTGCCCGACCGTGGCGTGATGCCGATGCATTGCAGTGCCAACATCGGCAGCGATGGCGATGTCGCATTATTCTTCGGCCTCTCAGGCACCGGCAAGACCACGCTGTCCTCCAATCCGCATCGCAAGCTTATCGGCGACGATGAGCACGGCTGGTCAGAGAATGGCGTGTTCAATTTCGAAGGCGGTTGCTATGCCAAGGTGATCAATCTTTCCGCCGAACATGAACCCGAGATCTGGGCCGCAAGCCATCGGTTCGGCACTGTGCTGGAAAATGTTGTCGCCGATTTGTATGGCAGGCTCGATCTCACCAACCAGTCGCTGACCGAGAACACGCGCTCGGCCTACCCGGTCGAATACATCCCCAATATCGAACCCTCGCTGCGCGGCGGGCAGCCACGCAACGTGGTGATGCTGACGTGCGACGCGTTCGGCGTGATGCCGCCAATTGCGAAGCTGACGCCGGCGCAAGCGATGTACCATTTCCTGTCCGGTTACACCGCTCTGGTGGCCGGCACCGAAAAGGGCCTCGGTGCCGAACCGCAGGCAACGTTCAGCACCTGTTTTGGCGCGCCGTTCCTGCCGCGCCGGCCCGAGGTGTATGGCCGAATGCTGGCGGATCTGATTGCGCGGCATGGTACGGACTGCTGGCTGGTGAACACCGGCTGGAGCGGGGGGCAATACGGCGTCGGCGAACGCATGAGCATCCGCCACACGCGCGCGCTGCTGCGCGCCGCGCTGGACGGCTCGCTGGCCCGCACGCGGTTCCGCAACGAACGGTTCTTCGGCCTGGCGATCCCCGAGCAGGTTCCCGGCGTGCCCGCCGAGGTGCTGGATCCGCGCGAGGCCTGGCGCGACAAGGCCGCCTACGACCGGATGGCTTGCGATCTGGTCGGCCGCTTCGAGAAGAATTTTGCCGGTTTCGAAGCCGGCGTCGGCGACGAGGTCCGCGCCGCGGCGATCCGCGCCGCCGCATAGACGCGCTCACTGAAATGCGCTTCCTTCCCGCCGCAAGGCGAAAGGAAGCACTGCGTGTATACACCACCCTTGTTCAAGGAAGACCGCGTCGACGTACTGCACGGCGCCATCCGGCAGGCGCGGCTAGCCACGCTGGTCACCCAGACCGCCGAGGGGCTCATCGCCAGCCACGTGCCGTTGCTGCTGGACCCCAATCCGGCGCCCTACGGCACCTTGATCGGACATCTGGCGCGGCCCAACCCGCAGGCGCGCGGCGCCACCGGCGAAGCGCTGGTTATCTTCCAGGGCCCCGAGGCCTACATCACCCCGTCCTGGTATGAGACCAAGCGACAGACCGGCAAGGTCGTGCCGACATGGAACTACGTGGCGATCCACGCCTACGGTACGGCCGAGTTCTTCAACGACAAGAAACGCCTGCGCGATGTCGTCATCCGGCTCACCGAGCGCCATGAGTTCTCCGCGCGACGCACCGTGGGCGGTAACCGACGCACCCGCTGACTTCATCGACGTCATGCTCAAGGGCATCGTCGGTTTCGTCATTCCGATCACGCGTCTAGAAGGCAAGTGGAAGATGAGCCAGAACCGCCCGGCGGAAGATCGCGCCGGCGTGCTGGCCGGCCTCAATGAGGAAGGACGCGCCGATGTCGCGGCGTTAATCCCGCCCTGATGCCCTGTCGATGCTCCACGCACCGCCACCGGCCACGAACAGGTACAAGAAGATGAAACAGAACAGGATCGCGGCCTCGCCGCCGTTCACCAGCGGAAAAAACCCGCGCGGAAAATGCGAATAGAAATAGGCGACGGCCATTTCACCGGACGCGATGAAGGCGGCGATACGCGTGAACAGGCCAACGACAACAAGCAGTCCGCCGACTGCCTCAATGATCGCAGCGAACCAGAGCAACTGAAACATCGACGGATGGAGTGAGGATGGCGGAAATCCGAACAGCTTCGCCATGCCATGTTCCAGGAACAGCAAGCCGGTGACGATACGCAGGACACTGAGTACGCGTGGCTCCCATTCAGCCCAAACGCTGCGCCTGCCCGACATCGCGTTCCGTCCCCCCGGTTGCCCGGCGTCATGTGGCGGCATTGCCGAAATGCGCCACATCGCCGCAGCATCACAAAATGCTGATGTTACTGAACGGCGATCTCAGCGCTCTGTCGGCGGGTCGAGATACAGCGGACTCGCCAGGTAACGGCGCAGCCAGAATTGGCACAGCACGCCGATGGTCGCCGCGACCGGCACCGCCAGCATCACACCCACAAAGCCGAACGCCGCCGCTCCGGCGAACAGCGCGAATATCACCCACACCGCCGGAAGTTCGACCCGGTCGCCGAGGAACCGTGGATAGATCACATAGCCTTCCAGCACCTGTCCCACCACCAGCACGCAGCCGACGACGATCACGCCGCGCCACGACGGAAACTGCGCCATGGCAAGCCCCAACGCGGTCGCCCCGCCGGCGATCGAGCCGACATACGGGATAAATGACAGCAGGCCCGCCGCCATGCCGACAATGAGGCCAAGATCAAGTCCAGCGACCGTGAGAGCCAGTGCGTAGTACAATGCCAGGATCACGCAACACATCGCCTGGCCTCGCACCCAGGCGGACAGGATACGATCCACTTCGCGTGCCTGCGCCCGGATGACGCCAGCGTAGCGGTGCGGCAGCCAGGTATTCACCATGGCGATCACCCGCTGCCAGTCGCGCAGCAGATAGAATCCCACGACCGGCGTCACCACCGCCAGGCTCAGTACATTGAAGATCGCGAAGCCAGCGCCCGTCACGCCGGTCAACGCCGAGGCAATGAAGCTCAGCATGTTGCCCGCCTGGCTGCTTACCAGGTCGCGCAGTTTGTCGTTCACCACATCGGAGCCGAAGTTCTGCTGCAGGTCGGAAATCACCGTGCCCGCCCAGCGTTGCAGCAACTGCACGTATTGCGGAATGCGTCCCAGCAGCAACCCGATCTGTTGCAGGATCAACGGATACAGCAGCAGTACGAACAGCAGCACCGCGGCCAGCATCACGAGGATCATCACCAGCGCCGCCAGCCCGCGCCCGATACCAAGACGCGTCAGCCGTGTGGTGGGCGGATCGAGCACATAAGCGATGCCGGCCGCCGCAACGAACGGCGCCAGGATGGAAGCGAACAGCTGCAACGCCAGCCACGCCACGACCACCAGGCCGACAGCAAGCGCCGCTCGCTGCGCGCGGGTCGCCTGTCCCGGCATCGCCGATCCCGCCAACCATGTCCGCCGTTCCACCGGAACTACCGGCTCAGGGGGAGGCGGTTCGGCGCTGTCGTTCATCGCCGTCGTACCGTTATCCAGACATAGGCCGCGCCGGAGGCCAGCGTCGTGCCGGCAACCAGCCAGGCCAGCGCTTCCATCATAAGCGGCGCGCTTCGGTTGAACCCAGCCAGCAGAAGCGTCGCCGCCACCAGCACGATCTGCAACACCGTATTAAGCTTCGAGACGTAAAGCGGGCGGATCATCACCTGGTGACCTAGCAATGACAGCACCACCACGCCGCCCACAATCACCACATCGCGGAACACCACCAGGATTGCCAGCCAATTGGGCAGCGCATTCACCGCGGCCAGCGTCACATACATGGTCACCAACAGGGCCTTGTCGGCAACCGGATCCAGCAGCGCGCCCACCGAGTTGCCGCCGTAGCGGCGTGCCAGCCAGCCATCCACCGCATCGGACAGCCCAGCCGCGACGAACAGATAGAATGCCTCGGTGAACAGATGCTCCATGACCAGCCATACGGCGAGCGGCACGGCGCACAGACGCGCGAAGGTGATGACGTTGGGCAGCGTCAGCAGGATTGTGGAACTGCTCCGGCCGATCTGCGAACCGTCAGGCATCGGCCTGTAACCCCTGCATTGCGCCCGGCCAAGGCAGTAGCGTATCGAGGGCAATCATGACCAGAGGCGATCAGAGCCAAGGCCTGACCTATCGTGCAGCCGGCGTGGATATCGACGCCGCCGACGCCCTGGTCGAGGCGATCAAGCCGCTGGCGCGTGCCACCGCGCGGCCCGGCGTGATGGGCGGGCTCGGCGGCTTCGGTGCATTGTTCGACCTGAAGGCCGCCGGCTTCACCGATCCGGTCCTGGTGTCCGGCACCGATGGTGTCGGCACCAAGCTGAAGGTCGCTATCGAGGCCGGCATCCACGACACCGTCGGCGTCGACCTGGTCGCCATGTGCGTCAACGACATCGTGGTCCAGGGCGCCGAACCACTGTTCTTCCTGGACTACTTCGCCACCGGCAAACTGGATCCGCGCCAGGCGCGGGAGGTGATCGCCGGTATCGCGTCCGGCTGCAACGAAGCCGGCTGCGCCCTGGTCGGCGGCGAGACCGCCGAGATGCCCGGCCTGTACCGTGAAGGCGACTATGATCTCGCCGGTTTCGCCGTGGGTGCCGCCGAACGCGGCCATCTGCTGCCGCACGGCGTCGTGCCAGGAGACACGATTCTCGGCCTGGCCAGTTCCGGGCTGCACTCCAATGCCTTCTCGCTCGCCCGGCGCGTAGTCGAGGTCAGCGGCCTGTCCTGGAGCACGCCCGCGCCGTTCGATCCGGCGGTGTCGCTCGGTCAGGCGCTGATGACGCCGACGCGGATCTACGTGCGCGCTCTGCTGGCGCTGCACCGCGCCGGACTGCTCAAGGCCGCGGCGCATATCACCGGCGGTGGCCTGCCGGGCAACCTTCCCAGGGTGCTGCCGGAAGACACCGTGGCCGTGCTGGAACCCTTCTGGTCCGTCCCGCCGGTGTTCTCCTGGCTGGCCCGCTCCGGCGGCATCACTGCAGCCGAAATGCTGCGCGTGTTCAACTGCGGCATCGGCATGGCCGTTGTGGTCGCCGACGCCGACGCCGCCACCGAGCTATTGCGCGACCAGGGGGAAAGTGTCGCCCGGATCGGGCACATCGCCGCGGGCAGCGGCGAGCCAGCAATGCACATCGATCTGCCGGATGGCTGGCCCGGGTGAAGCGGCGGGTCGCGATCCTGATCAGCGGCCGTGGCTCCAACATGGCGGCACTGATCGCCGCCGCCCGCGATCCGGTGGAGATCGCCCTGGTGATCTCCAATCAGCCGGATGCGCCAGGACTGACGCTGGCCCGCGACGCCGGCGTGCCGGTCCAGGCCATCGACCACCGGCCATTCAAGCGCGACCGCGCGGCGCATGAGGCCGCGATCGATGCGGCGCTGAGCGATGCCCGCGCCGACATCGTTTGCCTCGCCGGCTATATGCGGCTGCTGACACCGCGGCTCATCGAGCCGTGGCAGGGCCGTATGCTCAACGTCCATCCCAGCCTGCTGCCCGCTTTCCCTGGACTGCATACGCATGAACGCGCGCTGGAGGCCGGCGTGAAACTGCACGGCTGCACCGTCCACATCGTGACGCAGACGATGGATGAAGGGCCCATCCTGGCGCAGGCAGCGGTCCCGGTGCTGCCAGGCGATACACCCGGCTCGCTCGCAGCGCGTGTGTTGGTGCAGGAACACCGGATCTATCCGCTTGCGATGCACAGTTTCGCCACCGGCATGGATCGCGCACCGCAGGATGCGCGGGCCACGCTCATCAATCCCCGGCTCGACGAATAGGATCGCCTCTACGCGGCGCGGAAGCGGGCGCTGAACCGGCTCATCGCATCCGTCAGCGAGCTCGCCTGACCCGACAGGCCCGACGCCGCAGACAACACCTGATCCGCCAACGCTCCCGTCGTCTTCGCATTGCGGTTGAGCTGTTCGATGCCTCCGCTGACGCCGCCTGTTCCGGCCGCGGCTTGCTGGACATTCCGAGCGATCTCGACCGTCGCCGCGCTCTGCTCATCGACCGCTCCGGCAATCGCCGAAGCGATCGCTCCGACACGCTCGACCACCGAACCGATTCCCTGCACCGCCGCTTCCGTTTGCTCCGTGGCGTCCTGGATCTGCCGGACCTGCGAGGCGATCTCCTCGGTCGCGCGCGTGGTCTGATTGGCAAGGCTCTTCACCTCCGTCGCCACCACCGCGAAGCCTTTGCCGGCCTCACCAGCGCGCGCTGCCTCTATCGTCGCATTCAGCGCCAGAAGATTGGTCCGATCGGCGACCTCGCTGATCAGCCGCAACACCTCGTCGATCTTGCGCGCCGCGGCGACCAATCCCCGGACCACATCATCGGTGCGCCGCACATCGGCAACCGCCTCGCTGGCAATCCGCGCGGACTCGGTGCCCTGGCGACCGATTTCGGCGATTGCCGCCGCCAGCGTCTCGGTGGCACTCGCCGCGGCTTGCACGCTGGCGCGTGACTGCTCGGCCGCTGCCGCGACAGACGCAGTTTCGCCGCTTGCTTCCTCCATCGTGGAGGACATCGATCGCGCCGTGCGCTGCAACGTTTGCGCGCCGCTCGCCAGTTCGTGGGTCAACTGGCCGATCTGCTCCTCGAACCCGCGCACCAGCGCTTCCCTCGCATCAGCGCGCTGGACCTTTGCGGCCTGCTCCTCCGTCCGCTCCGCCGCCATCGCATCAGCCTCGATGATGCCCAGCCGGAACTGTTCCATGGCCTGCGCCATCGCGCCCACTTCGTCGCGCCGACCGCCACCGGCGACGACAACCGCGGTGTCGTGCCGCGCGAGCCGTCGCATCGCTTCGGTCATCGCGCCAATAGGCAGCGCGATGTCGGCAATCATCAGCCAGCCACCCAGCACGCACAGCAGCAGGCTGACGCCAACCGCCGCCGCGATCAGCAGTCGCGCCATGCGGCCCAGGGATCTCGCCGCGTCCGCGTCCGCCTCACCGCGCCGCTGATTATCGTCGATCGTGCGTGCCAGCGAGACGCGGAACTGCTCCATCACCCGCAGCATCCTGCCGTTCAGCAGGCCGGTCTGTATCTCGGGCTGGACCTGCCCGGTCATCGACACGAGTTGCTCGCTGAGCTTCAGATAGGCGGCCCAATCCGTGGCAAGGCTCGCGGTCTGCGTTCCGTCCGCCTCATTCGTCGCAATCGAGCGGTAGATGTCGATTGCCGCCTGTGTCCGCGGCGTCTCGCTCCGCAGATCGGCCAGCAGTTTGTCGCGGCGTTCCGCTGCCTCCGCGATCACCAGCAACTGCTGCACCGATCGCAGTCGTTCGGCTTCCTCCGCGACATGCGACAATGCAACGGTCGCCCGCAACGCATTGTTCCGCAGGCTCGCCGCCGCCTGCTCCACCTTGTCGAGCCGCTGCACGGCAAAACCACCGAGCGCCAGCGTCCAGACGAATGCCAGCGCAAAGCCCAGGACGAGTTTGCCGCGCACACTGATGCGGTTGAACAGGGACAGCACGGCAGCGGACTATCGTCTAGCCGGGTTAATGGCGGGTTAGACCATTGAGCCATCGCCGCGACGTATATGGTCGAACCGAAAGGCAGCTTCCTCGAACGCCGACAGGTTCCGGGCACGGCCTCTTGCCGGGCGCCGCCGCTCTGCCATAGAACCCCCTCAAATCAATTCGCCAGCCGAGGCCGCATGTCCCAGCACACCACGACCCCGACAGCACCGGTCGAAACGCCCGAAGCGTTCCTGGCCGATCGTCAGAGCTTCTGGAACGGCTTCACCCACTTCACGCAGTGGTCGGTGGTCTTCATCGTCATCCTGCTGGTGCTGATGGCGATCTTCCTGCTGTAACCACGATGCCGTGCTCGCGCGTACATAGAGCACGGCCAGCCCGGCACGCTAGCTGACGATTTCGACCTGCGCGAAGAAGAAGCCGATTTCGATCGCGGCATTCTCCGCGCTGTCCGAGCCATGCACCGAGTTCGCCTCGATGTCCTCGGCGAATTGCGCGCGGATGGTCCCGGCCGCGGCCTTCTTTGGATCGGTGGCGCCCATGACCTCGCGGTTGCGGGCCACTGCATTGGCGCCTTCCAGTACCTGAACAACCACCGGGCCGGAGATCATGAACTCCACCAGTCCGCGGAAGAACGGCCGCTCCTTGTGCACCGCATAGAATGCCTCGGCCTGTGCCTGGGTCAGCCGCAGACGCTTCTGCGCCACGATGCGCAGACCCGCGCCCTCGAGGCAGGCATTGATCTTGCCGGTAAGGTCGCGCCGCGTGGCATCGGGTTTGATGATCGACAGCGTCCGTTCGGTCGCCATGGGCGTGCTCCAGATGTGGGGCGGCCTGACTAGGCGGTCCCGCGCCGCAGGGCAAGGCCGCGCGATCCCTGATCAGGGCCCCCGGTTTGACTTCGCTTTCGCGATCTCCAGCTTGTTTGATTCACATCGACGAACTACGCCAGCGCTATGGCAGCTTGCCCGCTCAGCCACGCGTTGAAGGAACCCGTGATGATCTCTCGCCGCTGCTTGCTCTCCGCCGTCCCAGCCGGCTTCGCCGCCGCCAATATTGCCGGCGAAGCGCATGCTGACACTCTTTCACCGGCACAGACGACAGCCATCGCCGAGGAAGCCTTCATCTACGGGTTCCCGCTGGTGATGAACTACGGCGTCATGTACGAATACTTCATCGACCAGACGGCCGCAGCCTACAAAGCCCCCCTCAACCAACTCTACAATACCACGCGAGTATATACGCTGCAGGATACAACGATTGTCACGCCGAACAGCGACACGCCCTATTCGTTCGTCGGCCTGGACCTTCGCGCCGAGCCCTTCGTCCTGTGCTCACCGGATCGAGAAGGGCCGGTATTTCTCGGTGCAACTCGTCGACATGTACACCGCCAATTTCGGCTACGCCGGCAGCCGCACGACCGGAAACGGTGCCGGATGTTTCATGATCGCCGGACCCCGTTGGACAGGTAAGACGCCACCTAGGATCACCAAGGTATTCCGATGTGAGACCGACTTCGGATGTGCCCTGATCCGCACGCAGTTGTTCGACGCGGCAGACCTGGAGAACGTGAAGCGGATCCAAGCCGGCTACCGCGGCACACCGCTGTCAGGTTTCCTGAAACGCCGGCGCCTGCCGCAGCCCCGGCAATCGACTGGCCAAAGATCGACAAGCAGGCTTCGCGTCGTGGCCTGCGAGCTGCTCGTGCAACGCCCTCCGTCCGCGGCAATGTTGGCTCGAAACCTAGCGCATCCGGCAACCTCGCACTAGCGAACAGCATGTCCGGCTGAACACGCGAGCGCCGATAGTAGCCTCAATCCGTCATACCGGTCCGGCGCTTACTCTCCGCAGCGCCGATCGTTTGGCAACGCCGCCGCCGCGCGGCTAGTCTACAGATGTGATGCCGAACCAGATAATACGCCGCACGCTGCTGACCGGTCTCGCTGCCGCATGGTGCGCCAAATCCGGCGCGTCGGCGGCGGAGCAGGCAGGCAGGGTGGATACGTCGCGGGGTGACTGCTACGCACAATCCGCGGCGGAACGTCGCGTCCTGGCACCATCGGCGCCGGTGTTCATCGGCGATACCGTCGGCACAGGTGTGCAATCGGCGCTCGCGATGCATCTTGGTGCGGCGACCGAGGTCAAGCTTGGCCCGGAGTCGCAACTGCGCATCGACAGGTTCGTGATCAATGCCGGCGGCATACTGGTATGGAGCACGGCGGGATGCTATACGACCACAATACCAGCGGCGGACCGAATGATGTCACGGTGCGCGGACCGTTCGGTCTGATCGCGGTGCGTGGCACGCGCTTTTTTGCCGGGCCCAGCAACGGTGTGTTCGGCGTGTTCGTCGAGCGTGGCGCCGTGACCGTTGTGGGCGTCAATACCGCCGTGCTGGTAGAGAGCGGTCTGGGCACCAACATCGCCAGTCCCGGCGCCGAACCGACCCCGCGGGCCCCGTGGGGCAAGGCGCGCATCGACAGCGCGATGCGATCGTTCGACTGAGCCCCGGGGCTATTCCACCACCGCCGGTGGCATCACTACAGGCGTATAGACCTTGATGTCGCCGCTCTGGCCGCGCAGCCGCAGCGTGCCGATTTCGCGCAGGCTGGATGGGTCCAGCCGCGCCGCGGTACCGGGACCCACGCAAATGCCGCAGCCGAACTCCTTGTTGGCCGCCTCGAGCCGCGCCGCGGCGTTCACCGCATTGCCATGCGCGGTGTAGTCAAGCTTGCCACTGCCCCCGACGTCGCCAACGATCGCCGGCCCGGTTTCAATGCCGATACGGGTACGCCCGAGCTGCAGACGCTGGCCAAGCGGTGACCGCCGGACATTTTCCGACGCCTCCAGCAGCTTCAGTGCGCTGGCGACTGCACGGCCGGGATGGTCCTCGAGGTCGAATGGTGCGTTGAAGATCGCGTGGATGGCATCGCCGACGATTTTATCGATCATGCCGCCCTGGTCGGTGATGATCCGCGTCGCGGCATCGAAGTAGGCATCGAGCAGCGCGACCAGATCCACGGGCTCGGCGCGCTCCGTCATGGCGGTAAAGCCCTCGATGTCGGTGAACAGCGCAGTGATCTCCCGCATCTCGCCGTGCAGCCGCAACGCGCCAGGATTGGCGGCGATGCGGCGGACCACTTCGGGTGCCAGGTGCTGTTCGAAGCTCATCCTTAGCAGACGCGCTTGCCACTCATCATGCACGAAGCGCACCAGCATCGCGGTCGCGAATGCAGCGAAAGCGATGAGTGGAGGTCCGGCCGGGTCGATCAGCAGCAGGCGCGCGGGCTCCGCTGCCACCGCGGCCGCTGTCCATCCCAGGCAGGCCAATATCGCGGCTGACACTGCCCATGCGGGACGCAGCCGTGCTGCCAGCAGAAGACAGAATACGCCGAGCACAAATGCCCCGATTGGTTCCGCCGTCGCCGCCCAGGCTGGCGGTATCGGCACATCGCCTCGCAGGATCGCTTCGACTGCCTGTGCCTGGATCTGCACCGACGGTGTCGCCGGCGATCGCGAGGTAACCCGCAAGCCGCCCAATTCCGGCGCGCTGCCCCCGATCAGCACGATGCGGCCACGCAACATGGCACGTGCCGCCGTGTTGTCGATCAACTCCAGCGCCGGGATCGTTACCACGGTTCGCCAGCCGATGAGCCGCAACATGGCGGCTCGGCCAAGTGGCACGGACAGGCTGCCGATATGCAATGTGCCGTCGGGATCGATCAGCAGCGCGCTCGCCTCCTGCGCCAGCCGGATCATCTCGACGGCCAGGCCGGCTCGGAGCACGCCGCCACCCAGCACCAGCAGCGGGACGCGGCGGATCGGTCCGTCGGCATCCGCCGCCACCGCCAAGGCGCCGAACCCGCGGGCAGCGTCCGCCAGTGGAGGGACCGGACCCACGACACCGCCGGCACGCCAAAGTCCTGGAAGCGACAGCTCAGCGCGTGACAGAACCGGCGCGGCGGGAAGATCCTGACCTGGGCCGGCATTCTCAAGCACAAAGCCCAACGCCGTTGCCGCACGCGACAGCGACGTGGCCAGCACCGCGTCTCCGTCGCCCGACAGGCGATCGGAACCCGCAAGCAGTATATCGACACCGATCACCGCCGGCTGCCCGGCAGCCACGGCAGCGACCACGTCGGCCAGGTGCCTGCGCGGCCAAGGCCAACTGCCGAACCGTGCCAGCGCCGCGCGGTCGATATCGACAACCACCACCTCAGGGCGTTGCGTTTCCGCCCGCACCAGCAGCGGCAGCAGCCGATCGAACGCCCGTTCGCGCAGCGCGCCGCGCACAGCGTCCTGCGAGTAAGTCCAAAGCGCCAACAGCGCCATCAGGGCTACCAATCCAGCCAGGCACGGAGATATGCCGCCCCTGACGAGCTTCATCAGAAGCTTGCGACCTCAGCACGCTTCCCTGGCGCGAGGCGGCTGAATGAAGGGCAAGCGATATCGTCCTGCAGCGCCGGCTCGGGCATGGCGCCGATTATTCTGCGATCAGTCGGGATTATCCAACAGGCGACCGGCGAGCGCGGCGCATGACGCGCCTCAGTGAGCGTCGGCCCAGGTGCGTCCGCTGCCCGTCTCCACCACCAGCGGCACCGACAGCACGGCTGCATTCTCCATCACCTGCCGTGCCACCTCGGTAAGCGCGGCAACCTCCGCCTCCGGCGCCTCAAACAGCAGTTCGTCGTGCACCTGCAACAGCAGGCGCGAGGCCAGGCCTGCATCGCGCAGTGCCTTTGGCAGCCGCACCATCGCGCGCTTGATGATGTCGGCGGCGCCACCTTGCAGCGGTGCATTGATCGCCTGCCGTTCGGCATAGCCGCGGCGTGCCGGGTTCTTGTCGGCGATGCCCGGTACCCAGCAGCGGCGGCCGCACGGCGTGGTGACGTAGCCGTTGATGCGCGCCTCTTCCTTGGTCCGCTCCATGTAGGTGCGGATGCCGGGATAGCGGGTGAAATACGCATCGATATACACGCGCGCCTCACCCGGCGCGATGCCAAGCTGCCGGGCCAGGCCGAAGCCGCTGATGCCATAGATGATGCCGAAGTTGATCGCCTTGGCGCGGCGCCGCGTCATCGGATCCATGCCGGCCATCGGAATGCCGAACACCTCGCTGGCGGTACGCGCGTGGATGTCCTCGCCACGCGCGAAGCTCTCGCGCAGTGCCGGAATGTCGGCGACATGCGCCAACAGCCGTAGTTCGATCTGCGAATAATCCGCCGACACCAGCAGATGGCCTGGCTCGGCGATGAAGGCGTGCCGGATGCGGCTGCCCTCCTCGGTGCGGATCGGAATGTTCTGCAAATTCGGATCGTTCGACGACAGCCGCCCGGTCGCCGCAATGCATTGCGCGAAGCTGGTATGCACGCGGCCGGTCTCCGGATTGACCTCGCCGATCAGCGCGTCGGAATAGGTGGATTTGAGCTTCTGCAACTGCCGCCAGTCGATGATCCGCGCTGGCAATTCGATGCCCTGATCCGCCAGCGTTTGCAGCACCGATGCATCGGTACCCCAGGCGCCGGTCTTCATCCGCCTGCCACCCGGCAGCTTCATCTCGTCGAACAGCACTTCGCCAAGCTGCTTCGCCGAACCGACATTGAACGGGTGTCCGACGAGCCGGTGGATGTCTTTCTCGATCACGCCCATGCGCTGTTCGAAGTCCACCGACATGCGGCGCAAGTCGTCCGCGTCGACCTTGATGCCGGCACGCTCCATCTCCAGCAGAACCGGCAGCAGGCGCCGCTCCAACTGCTCGTACAACGCGAGCGCACTGTTGAAGCGCAGGCGCGGCCGCAGCACCTGCCACAGCCGCAACGCCACATCCGCGTCCTCGGCCGCATAGGCGGTCGCGCGTTCTATCGGCACCTGCGAGAAGGGAACGCGGTTGCGCCCGGTGCCGGTGACCTCGTCATAACTCAACGGCGTATGGCCGAGATGCAGCTGCGCCAGCTCATCCAGCCCATGGCCGTGCATGCCGGCTTCCTGGGCATAGGAAATCAGCATCGAATCATCGAACGGCGCGGCCGGCGGGAAACCGGCACGTCCCATCGCCAGCATGTCGTATTTCGCGTTCTGGTAGATCTTCAGCGTGTTCGGATCGGTCAGCAGCGGACGCAGCGCCGCGATTGCCGCCGCCAACGGCACCTGTTCGGCCAGGCCTTCATGCCCTAGCGGCAGGTAGGCCGCGCGACCCGCCGCGACCGCGAATGACAAGCCCACCAAGGGTGAGCGCAGCGGGTCCATCCCGTCGGTCTCGGTATCGATTGCCAGGAAGCCGCATTGCGCAGTCTCCGCGAGGAAATCGCGCAGCGCCGCCTCGCTGGTGATCGTGGCATAGGGTCCGAATCCCGAACTCTGCTGCGCCACCGCCGGACGTTCAGCTTCCGGCAGCGGCAGCACCGCCTGGGCACGGCGCGGCGCGGCTTCAATCGTCGTGGCGGCCGGCGCCTCGCCATCCAGCCCGAGCCGCGTCGCGATCGAGCGAAAGCCCTGCAGCCTGAGCCACACGCCGAGCTTTTTCTTGTCGTATGGCCGCGCATGCAGCGTATCGACCGGCTGCGGCATTGGCGTGTCGATCCGCAGCGTCACCAGCTCGCGGGACATTCGCGCCTTCTCGGCATGCTCGATCAGGTTGTCGCGCCGCTTAGACGGCTTCATCGCCGGCGCCGCCGCCAGCACGCTGTCCAGGTCGCCGAATTCGTTGATCAGCTGCGCCGCGCCCTTCGGTCCGATGCCCGGCACGCCCGGCACGTTGTCGACCGAATTGCCGATCAGCGCCTGCACGTCGATCATCTTGTCCGGCGTGACGCCGAACTTTTCCATCACCTCGGCCGGTCCTATCGGCTTCTGCTTGATCGGATCCAGCATCTCCACGCCGGGCCGGATGAGCTGCATCAGGTCCTTGTCGGACGAGACGATGGTCACCTGGCCACCCGCGTCGCCGGCAGCCTTGGCATAGGCCGCGATCAAGTCGTCGGCCTCCCAGTCGTCCAGCTCGATGCCCGGCACGCCGAACGCTTCGGTCGCCTCGCGCACCAGGGCGAATTGCGGGATCAAATCGTCCGGCGGCGGCGGACGGTGCGCCTTGTAGTCCTCGAACAGCCGGTTGCGGAACGTCACCCGGCCGGCATCGAAGATCGCCGCGATATGCGTGCCGACATGCTCGCGCAGCAACTTGGCCAGCATGTTGGAATAACCGAACACCGCATTCACCGGCGTGCCGTCCGGACGCGTCATCGGCGGCAGCGCGTGATAGGCGCGGAAGATGAAGCCCGATCCGTCGATCAGGACCAGATGGAACGGCTTGCCGTCATCCGCCGGCGTGTCGAGAAGGCCGATATCAGTGTCCGCTGGCGTGGCCGGCTCCTTCCTTCAGAACGAACAGCCGCGAGCAGTACGGGCACATCACCGATCGGTCCTCGATGTGCAGGAAAACCCGCGGATGCCCCAGGGCGCCGCCGCCGCCATCGCAGGCAACCGTGGTTTGCTCCACTACAATGGTTTCGACAGGCGCCGGACCGGTGGTGGCGTCCATGATGGCCGTTCGCGTCCTCTATGGTGGGGGAGGCGCTTATGATAGCGATGCGATCCATGCTTTCAACTGTCCGTCGTCCCAAGGCATGCGCCGCCCTTTTCTGACGGCTCTCCTGGGCGCGGTGCTCGTCCTGAACGGCTGTGCGGAACACCTAGTGCCGGCGGGCGCCGCCATCGCGCCGGCGAGCGAGGCCGCCGATGCCTTCGTCATGCCAGACGGTGCACGCCTGCCCTTTCGCACCTGGCTGCCGGATGGCCAGCCGAGCGTTGTGGTCCTCGCACTGCACGGCATGAACGACAGCCGCGATGCCTGGGAGTATCCCGGTCCGGAACTGTCCGAGCACGGCGTCGCCGTGTTCGCCCCCGACCAGCGTGGCTTCGGCGACACGTCCGACCGCGGCTATTGGCCCGGCACCAAGACCCTGGTGGATGACGCCCGCACGATGACGGAGCTGCTGCACCAGCGATACCCGCACACACCACTGTTCCTGCTGGGCGAAAGCATGGGCGCTGCGGTGCTGATGTGTCTCGCCACCTCGCCCGACCCGCCGCGTGTGGATGGCTATATCCTGGTGTCCCCGGCGGTCTGGGGACGCGCCGAGATGAACGTGTTCCTGCGCACCGGCCTGTGGCTGTTCGCCAATCTGGTGCCCGGCTTCACCGTCACCGGCCAGGTCGCCAAGGTGCAGGCGAGCGACAACCGTGAGGCGATCAAGCGGCTGTCGAATGACCCGCTCACCATACACGAGACGCGGTTCGATACGGTGCGCGGGCTGGTGGACCTGATGGATGCGGCACTCGCGGCCGCGCCGCGTTTTCATGCGCGCGCGCTGTTCCTGTATGGCGGCCACGACGAACTCATTCCGGAGAAGGCCACCGCCGCGACCTGGCGCGCTCTGCCTACCAGGCCGGTCCGCGCCTACTATCCGGCGGCGTATCATCTGCTGTTGCGCGACCACGAGCGCGAAGGCCCGATCGACGACATCCTCGCCTGGATGCAGCGCCCGGACTCGCCGCTTCCCTCGGGCGCAGATCGCGCCGCCGCAGTATGGCTCGCCAGGCAGGACTGATCGTCCTTGATCTGGATCAATGCCTATGGCGCATAAATGGTTAAGCATTTGGCAAATGCTTACCAGATGCGGAGCGGGCAAAATGCGCAGTGCCATCATCGCCGCGGCAATATTGGCGCTCGGTGCAGCGGGCGCGGTATCACCGGCTCAGGCGACGATTATCACTCAGCTCGCACACGGTGACTACGCCAACGATACAGCCAACGTGACGTTCCAGCAGGCGCACATTGTCCCGGGCGAATATCTCAGTTCCGTCACGATGACGATCTCCGCGGAGGGTAGTGGCGGCGCGCAAGTCACGCCGGACGACGGCTTCCCTGTCTATCTGGATTTCCGGATGAGCGTCGGGATAACAGTCAACGGCCCTGGCATCCCGTTCAAGCAGCCGTTCTATACCGACTATTTCGATCTGCTATCGTCGATGGATCTCTCCGGTGAGGTGTACGAGTTGTGGGCTGGGGGTTACCTGGACTTTCGCACTGCCGACGTTTCCCCGACCGAGGGTTACGCCGGATATATCGGCTCTGGTCTGGTCAACATACCGGTCTCGGTGTCCGAGGATTCTGATACCTGCTACGCCTATAGCGCGAGCGTCGAGTGCTCTCGGAATTTCGACTGGACTCTGCGGCTGACCTACGACATCGGTGGGTCTCCGCGGCCGGTTGCCGAACCTTCGAGTTTGCTCCTGCTGGCAGGCGGATTGGGGTTGCTCGGCCTGGTGTGTCACAGGGGCGCGCGCCGCACGGCGAAGGGACTTTGATCGAGCGCTGTTTCGCGCTATGGCTGACGGCCTGGACCCGTAGCTCAGTTGGATAGAGCGTCGCCCTCCGAAGGCGAAGGTCAGGCGTTCGAGTCGCCTCGGGTCCGCCAGTGTACTTACCAACTGGGCTCATCGCGCTGTCGATAAATCGGATCCGCGCGACAGTACCGAAGAAGCTGTTGCGCGTCCCGCAACCAACCCGACCATCAGACGCGGCTCCCGGCGCCACGCGCCACCAGCGGTGACGCCAGGTCACTCCGCCCCGCCCGATATGACTGAAGCGCGCCCGTGCGGACGCGGCGTCAGCTGACCTTCTGGCCGCCCATCGCTTGCTTGATGATCCCGATGATAACCATCAGGATGCCGCCCCCGGCGGCGCCGGCAACGATCTGTCCGATGATGGAGCCAATATCCAGCCCCCCGGCGCTAGCCCCTGCTGCTGCACCGCCGCCCATCAGTGCGCCGATGATCTGCGCTCCCACACCGCCGCCCACCACACCGGCGATCGTGTTGCCGACAATGCCGAGATCGAACTGCTTCATCAACGAGCCGGCAACATTGCCGCCGACACCACCAGCAACGAGCTGGATTATTAGACCGATTATTCCACCCCACATGGCGAGATTCTCCTCTTGACGTTCACGCGACAAGTACAGCGGAGCCCGCGTTATTGCTTTTCTAGCATTATTAATTCTCGGTGCACAGGTGACGGACGGCCTGGACGGGTCAAAGCGGGCCGGATATTGTCTTGATCACTCGCACGTGAAGATGGTTAAAATCGCAAATGGCATAAGTTAACGACCCGTTGACAGCTAGGAAGAGAAGAAAATGCTCCGGTCTGCCCTTGCGCTATGCGCTGCCGTTGCCATTGCCGCCGCACCCGCCATCGCACAACAGGCGAAGCCGCCAAGTGCCGCCCAGGCGGCGCAGCAGCAGCGGATGACGTCTTGCAATGCGGAAGCCTCGCAACGCAACCTCAAGGGCGATGCGCGGCAGAGCTACATGAGCCCCTGTCTCAGCGGCAAGATGACCCAGAACACGCTGATGAAGGTCTGCAATGCCGAGGCGACACAGGACAAGATGACAAGTGACGATCGGAAGGCTTATCTGGCGACCTGTTTGAAAAAGTCCGCCTGACGGCCTTGAAGTCGCTCCGCGCGGGCTATGTCTGCGCGGCTTTTGCGGTTGCACTGGGCGCAGGGTTTCTCGCCTGCCCGGATGGCGCGTTGGCCGACAGCGGTGGTTACCGCCGGCCCAGCAGTTCCGCGCAGTATGGCGCGGCAACCGGCGGTTCCTCGTGGACCCCGCCCTCGAGTGGCGGCTACCGGCGGCCGTCGGCCACAGGCAGTGGATACTATTCCGGTTCTGGTGGTGACGTTGCGATTTCGCGATCGACATCCGCACAGGCATTGTCGCAGTACCGCAGGTCACAACAGCAGGCCCGCCGTCCGCCGGTCGAGACAACCCCTGCACCCGGCGCCGGCTGGGGCTATGGCGGCGGCTATGGCGCGCGCCGCCCAAGCTTCGCGCCATCCCCCATGCTTGCTGGCGGCGGGACAGGTGGCTTTGGCTCGGCCGCATTCTGGGCGATGCTCGGTGCGCTGTCGGCCTCTGACCGCAGCACATATTTCCAGCGCTCGCAGGCCGACCCCGCCTACCAGCAATGGCGCCAGCAGGCCATGCAGGACCCGGCGACGACGGCGCGGCTGGCGGCGCTTGGCGATAAGGCCAGCCCCGCGCCAGGCGGCAGCACGGCAACCGGCACCGGATCCGGCGGCAGCTTGTTCATCGTCTGGGTGGTGATCTTCATCGGCGCCGCAGGATTCGTTCTGCTTTGGGTGGCCCGTCGCCGAGCCGGCCGTCCCCCCACCGCCATGGCTGCCGCAGGTATCTCCGGCAGCGCGTCAACGCGGTTCCGGGTCGGCCAGACTATCCCACTCGACCCCGCGCCGTTCCTGCTCGCCGCCGGCGTCACCAAGGTGCAGCCACCTCCGGGAGGCGCGATGATCAGCGTAGAGGCGGTGGAACTCCTGTCGGACGGCCGGGCCCAGTTGCATCGCCTCTATCTGCCGGGACGGACGGGCTTCTTTCAGCTGCATCTTGGCGCCGATGGCGCGCCCGATGAGTGCCGCTACTTCTCCCGCCTCGATGAGGTACAACCGGCCGACCAGGCCGAATGGGGTCAATGGCTCGACCCGGCACAAGGCATGATCGGGTGGCCGGCGTTCCAAACCAAGGATGGCCAGACCTATAACCGCGCGTGGGGGCCAGGACAGACCAGGATCCAGCCGCGTCAGCTGACCGAGACCCTGCAGGCGTTGGGCAACCAATCGCAGCGCAGCCTGCAAGCGATGCTGTATGCGCGTCCCACCGGAGCCGCCCCGCCTGCGCCGCAAGGCGAATATGTCATGGTCGCCGCCGTCGAGGATGCCGGACAGGCGTGGGTGGAAATCGCCGCTGGCATCGACGTCAATCCCGCGGCACTGACTTTGCCGACCGTTTCCCTTTAAGCTGATGCGGAGCGCTGCATGACCGGAGCCGCCAATTTGGACATCGCCGGCGCACTGGGCACCGGATTGCCCATACTACTGCTGCAGTTCGTCATCTGCATTGTGCTGCTGATGATCGGCGTGTTCGTATATACATTGGTCACACCATTCCACGAGCGCGAACTGCTGCGCGAGGGCAATGTCGCCGCGGCGACCGTGCTCAGCGGCGCGGTGGTCGCTTTGGCGATACCGCTCGCGGCATTGCTTGCCACGACGCGTGCCGTGCTGGACATCGTGGTGTGGGGGATCGTCGCGATCCTGCTGCAGCTGGTGACGGTGCTTGTGGTGTGCCACATCATGCGCCGGATGCGGCTGACCATCGATGACGGCAACATGGCAGCCGCGTTGCCGATCGCGGCGGCGCAATTAGCGATCGCGTTGCTCAACGCCGCCGGAATGATTCCGGTCTGAGACAGGAAGGAGAACAAGCCATGCTGCAATTCATGCGCAACCTGATCGGGGTGAAGACTGACAAAGCGGTGCAGGCCGGCGTCGAGGCCTTGGTCCGTTGGGATCCGCAGTCGGCCAGCGAGGCCGAGATGCGCTCGATGGAACAGCATCTCGACGAACTCGGCCAGCAGGTGGCACGGGCTCGGCAAAGCTATGACAAGGAGTGCCGCGAGGCCGAGGCGGCGCAGAGCCTCTCGTCGCAGCGGATGGCGGCGGCCGAGCAATTGCAGAACCAGCTCGCGGCGGAGACCGACCCGGCGAAGAAGTCGAATCTTGAACACAGCCTGAACACGCTGGTGAACATGCTCGAGCAGATGGCGCCCGAAGTGGAACGGGAAAAGAAGGACGTCGTCGACGCCAAGGATTTCCTCGAGACGCTGGAAAGAACCTACGCCGAGGCAGGCGGCAAGCTGCGCGACGGACGTTCGCAACTCGAACGCGCGCAGCGCGACATGGCGCGCGCGGGTCAGCAGCGGCAGATGGCCGAACAGCAGGCCGATGCGGCGCGCCGTGCGGCCGGACTGACCACGACCACCAGTGGTCTGAACGTCGCATTGAAGGCGATGCAGGACTCCGCATCACGCGATCTCGCCAACGCCGAGGCCGCCAACATGAAGGCGAAGCTGCTCAAGCCGACTCAGCCCGAACAGGAAGACCCCAACATCGCACGCGCGATGCAGATCGCTTCTGGCCAGCCGGCCGCCCCCACCAATCTGACCGACCGGCTGGCCGCACTGCGCGCGCGTTCGTAGCCTAAATCGGATCAACGCGAAATCCGCGGATGGGAGTTCCGTATCGCCTCCTGCGAACGAGGCCTCCCGCCGCGTGATCGCTGATCCCTTGCGTTGTCGCCGCCGATAGCAAGCACGCGAACTATGTGACGCGTCTCCGCTCGCGTGATGTCGGACAGGTCATAGCGAAGGAGAGATCCAAGATGGATACCTCGGGCATTCTCATTCGAGCACGCTATGGCAAGGCTGCGCGGGTCCAACGCGGCCAGAAAGTGACGGTCATCAACACCTTCGGCAGTCAGGTGCTGGACACCTGGGCGTTCAACAGCTCGGACGTTACCGAGTACATGTCGATGGAGCACACACGCTCGATCAACAGCCGCATCTATCCTCGTGTCCGCGACTCGCTCGTAACCAACCGGCGCAGACCGATCCTGACGATTATCGAGGACACCTCGCCAGGCTTCCACGACACCGTGCTCTGCGCGTGCAATCGATATATCTACCAGGAACTTGGTGCCGATGCCTCGCATCGCAGTTGCGAGGATAATCTGCATGAAGCGCTTCACGAACTCGGTCTGGAGATTTATAGCACACCCGGCCCGCTGAACCTGTTCATGAACACGCCGGTGATGTCGGATGGCTCGATCGACCGCCGCCCGCCGCAATCGAAGCCAGGCGACAGCATTGTCATGCGGGCCGATATGGATCTGGTGATCGTCTTCTCCGCTTGCCCGCAGGACATTACACCGATCAACGGCCCTGAACTCACCCCGCGCGACGCGCGTTTCGAGGTCGCCTGAAGTCGGCGCATATAGCGAACGCCGTGCCCGTCCTCGGCTCGCGCGCAAGCCGCGTGTTGCCTCTTTGTGAAATCCAGACTGACACCGAACGAGCAAGTCCATGAAGGCTGTGCGGACCGACGATGAAATCGAGTGCCCCGGCATCGACGCCGGTCTGCGCGCGCGCGGCGTCGATCTGGTGACGCTTCCGGACGGCGCGTCCGAGGACGCTCTGTGCCTGGCCGCGGCAGACGCCGATCTGCTGCTGATGTGCTACACGCCGATCACCGAAAGAGTGATCAGCGCGGCGACAAAGCTGAAGGGGATCGTCAAATACGGAGTCGGGATCGATGCAATCGACATAGCCGCCGCCACGCGTCGCGGCATCCCCGTCGTCAACATCCCGGAATACGCCGAAGAGACCGTCGCCGAGGGCGCGTTCGCGCTGATGATCGCGCTCGCCAAGCGCCTGCCTGAAATCAACAGAACGATGCAACGGGATGGTTGGATCTGGCCGGCGTCTCGATGGCTCGGCCGTGATGTAGCCGGATCGACGCTCGGTCTTGTCGGCTGCGGCAAGATCGGCCGCAGTATGGCGCGCATGGCCGGTCAGGGATTTCGCGCCAGGGTGCTGGGCTTCGATCCCTATGTCGACGCCTCGGCCATGAAGAACGCAGGCGTCGAGAAGGTCGAGGACCTTCATGCCATGCTTTCCTCTTGCGACTTCGTGTCGGTCCACTGCGTCCTGAACGACGAGACGCGGAACCTGATCGGTCGGGCAGAGCTGTCCTGCCTCAAGCCAACTGCAATCCTGGTCAACGTCTCACGCGGCGCGTTGATCGACGAACAGGCGCTGGTCGAAGCGGTCGCCGCAGGACGGATCGGAGGTCTGGCACTCGACGTCTATTCGAAGGAGCCGCTCGCCAAGGCCGGTCATCCGATGAGCGCGCTGTTCGGGCGAGACGACGTCATACTCTTTCCGCATCTCACCTTCTTCACGCGGGAAGCCATGCTTCGCCTCGAACGCGACACACTTGCCCGCTGTTTCGAAATTCTGGAGGGGCGTCCGGTCACCGTGCGCTCACGCGATCCCCGATTGAGAGCCCAGGGCGCCGGCGTCCGCTTCGAGTAAGCGCGATACCATTCGCCCGATGCTGACCGATCACAGTGGGCATCTTTCCGGCCGTGCCGCGGTGCACCATCAATGCCCCGGCCCGCGGCAATCCTGCCACGCTTGGCACGCCAGCCGAGGACCCGATTGGCACCCCCCTCCTGGCCCGCCAGCCAAACGATTGAAAGGACGCGCCGACTATGCAAAACATGGAATGTCGAAGCTGGGCGAGAACTCCAAAATGGAACACTATCTCCTACGCCTTACGTACAGCACTGCCGGTTGGCAGGACATCGTCAATAAGGCGGCGGGTTTCGACCAACGCATGGCACTGGTCCGCAACCTGATCGCCCATCTGGGTGGTTCGTTTGCGTCGTTCCACTTCTACGACACGCCGGCGTTCAAGAACGAATCACTGCATCACGTGGTAACCGACAAATTTGCGATGTTCGGCGGTCACGATCTGATGGCTGTCCTGGCGATGCCGGACAAGCAGGCCGCGAAGGCCTTCACCGCCGCGCTCTCGGCGCAGCATGGCATCGACACGATAGACCTCGTCTCGTTGATGCCGTTCGAGGAGGCGGTCACGTCATCGGTGACCTCCGCCAAGGCGGCAATGGCCAGAACCGGCTACACCGGACCTGGATCAAGTACCCCCTGATACCAACACGTCCTCCTACGCTATGAGCGTTGGGAGACGACGATATGTCTGATGGCGGCGCGCGCGGCTCGATAGCATGCAGCAAGTGCGGCCACATTGGCCATGCTGGGGCGCGATTCTGCGACCAATGCGGAACCGCGTTGCCTTCTGCCGTGGTGCCGGCCTCGGAAGCACCTCTCGCCAGCGAGGTGAAGTACGTCACCGTCCTGTTCGCCGATATCGTCGGATCGACCGAAATGGTGGCCGATCTCTCGCCCGACGATGCGCGGTCAATCCTGGAACCGGCGGTTGAGGCCTTGGCCGAGTCGGTGGAGGCGTTCGGCGGAACGCTGAACCGGGTACTCGGGGACGCCGTCATGGCATTGTTCGGCGCACCGCTCAGCCAGGAGGATCATGCGCTCCGCGCCTGTTGCGCAGCACAGCGCATGCACGAAGCATGTGCCCTGTTGGACGAGCGCGTTCAGCTTCGCATCGGTCTCGCGTCGGGTCAGACGCTGCTCAGCGTGGCCGGCGCCGACCTCGCCGATACCGACACCTATCCGGTGTTCGGCGTGACGGTGCATTTGGCTTCGCGTCTTCAGGCGCTGGCCCGGTCTGGCACGACGCTTTGCTCGGCGACCACTCGCATGCTGACCGGCAGCCACGTCGACGTCGTCCCGCTTGGACCGCAGGCGTTACGTGGCTTCACCGTCGAGCAGCACGTCTTTGCAGTGCACGGCATTCGCCAGAGCGGATTGCGCTTCGGCCCGATGTCCGGGCGAAGCCTGAGCCCCTTTGTCGGTCGCGACGAGGAGTTGGTGCAACTCGCCCGTCATGCACGAACCGCCCGCACGATCTCTCCGGTCGCGGTAGCACTTATCGGGGATGCTGGTCTGGGCAAGTCGAGGCTGGCCTGGGAGTTTGTGCATTCCCTGCAGAAGTGTGACTGGCAGGTGATCAGGGCGGAGGCGGTATCCTACGGGCGCGACCTCCCCTACCAACTCATCGCGGCACTGCTGCGATCCGTATTCGGGATCGACGTGCATGCTGACGTCGATTACTCGGCCCGTCAGGTTTACGACCGCGTGGAAGAACTGGGCGAGCCGTCGATCTGGATGCCGGCCCTGCTCTCATTGCTGGGTCTCCCACTTGGAGGAGACAACGCGGCCTGGGAGGCTCTAAGTCCCCAGCGGCGGCGCGGCGCAATCAGCGAAAGTGTGGCCGCTCTGCTCGAAGCGGTCGCACGGGATCGTCCTACACTGCTGTTGATCGAGGACTTGCACTGGGCCGACGACGAAAGCATCCGCATCCTCGAATTCTCGCCCAAGACCGAATGCCGGATGCTTCTCCTGACGACACAGCGGCCGGAGTTCACTCTTACGTGGAAATGGCCGCTCTCGCACTCACTGGTCCTGCAGCCACTCTCGACTGACAATTTGGATCAATTGATCCGCAACGCCTTTCCCCATCTGACAAACGAGGCATTGCGTCAGACACTGATCGAACGTTCATCGGGCAATCCGTTTTTCCTCGAAGAACTTGCTCGTGACGTGTCCGGCGAAAAACCGCGCGAGACAGCAACTGGCGTCGAGAGTCAGCCGCAGGCCCCGGCAACGATCCAGGCCGTCATCTCGGCGAGGATCGATCGCGTCGTTCTCTCTTACAGGCTTGTGCTGTTCGCGGCCTCGGCACTCGGCATCAGGTTCGGCCTGGCAACTCTCCGAAGCCTGCTCAGCGACCGGTCGGACGGCGAGTTCGACCTGTGCCTGAGCACTCTCTGCCAGGCTGGAATGTTCCGCCGGTTCGACGAACCAGGCAGCGAACTCGGATTCTCACACGCCCTCATCCAGGAAGTGGCGTATTCCAGGCTGCCGCGCGCAGAACGGCGCGACATCCACGCGCGGGTGGTTCAGACACTACTGCGGACGGAGCCGGATAGGGTCGACGATCAGGCCGAAACACTGGTCTATCACTCTGCGCTCGGCGAAGTTTGGGACGTATTGATCACCGCCACCTGGACCGCAGGACGGCGCGCCGCGAGTCGCTCGGCTTACGTCGAAGCCACTCGTTTCTTCCGGCAGGGAATCGCGGCATGCAGCAGACTGCCGCCTGCAGAGGATCTGCTCGCCCGCGAGATTGACCTGCGGTTCGAACTTCGCGGCTCGCTGTTTCCGACAGCCGGTATCGAGCAAAGTCTGGAGAATTCAACGCAAGCCGAACGGCTCGCGCGGCGCCTTGGCGATCGGCGCAGGTTGGGCTGGGCCACCGGCTATCTCTCGCGCGACCTGCAATTGGTCGGCCGCCCTGGTGCGGCGCTGGAAGCCGCGGCCCGCGCGCTCAAACTGGCCGGCGATGATCGCGGTCTGACGATCGCCGCGCGCTATTTCTCCGCTCAGGCGTCATACGCGGCTGGCGATTTCCAGGGAACAGTCGCGACGCTCAGCCCTTTGATCGCCGAGCTCGAAGCCCATGACCCCAAGGTGTGGGCCGGAACTCCGGGGCCCTCGGTGGTCTTCTTCCGGCTGTGGCTCATTTGGTCACTGTCCCGGCTCGGCCGCGCTGCCGAATCGGAAAAGGCCGCAAGTGACATGCGGCGCCTCGCGGACGAAGCGGACCACCCGCTGAGCCGGACGCTGGCGCATCTCGGCGAAGGCTTCGCGTTCGCTTTCAGCGGGCGTCTCGAAGCAGCCGAGGCAACATTGCGCGCGAGCCTCGCACTATGCCGCAAGTGGAACTTCTTCCCTTGGTCGACGAACATCATGTCATGCCTTGGACATGTGCTGTCACGCCTCGGGCAATTCGAGGAGGCGTTCAGCTTGATCGAACAGGCAGTCGAACGCACTCGCCAGATCGGCATTCTCGTCAGTCATGCCAACGAGCTCGCGTGGCTTGCCGAGGCGCATCTATTGGCCGGAAGCGCCGGCCTCGCCTTGAAGCACGCCGAAAGCGCGGTAGAAGTCGCCCGCGCGCACGGCGAGCGCGGCAACGAGGCGTTCGCTTTGATGCTGTTGAGTGAGGCGCATGCCAGTCTTGGGTCGGTTGCCGCGGGTAAGGCAAACTTCACCAGAGCGCTCCGCCTGGCTCGGAAGTTGGCGATGGTCCCGGTGATCGAGCGATGCCGGGCAGGTGTGGAGGCCATCGAACGGCAAGCATCGGAGGTTTAAGCGATGAGTGACCCGACCGAAATTGTGAACTGGCGCCGCCTCGACCCGCGGGTGACCACGTCCGGGCAGCCGACGACAGACCAATTGGCTGCGATCGCCGATCTCGGCGTCGTTCATGTCATCAACCTCGGGCTTCATACGCACGCGAATGCGCTTGCCGACGAGCGTGGCGATGTCGAACAGCTGGGCATGATCTACACGCACATTCCGGTGGATTTCGAGGCGCCGACAGACGATGACTTCAACAAGTTCCGCGAAGCCTTCGAGGCCACGGCACCCGACAAGGTCCACGTGCATTGCATCTTCAACTGGCGCGTATCTGCCTTCTTTTACCGCTATCATCGCTACGTCCTGAACAAAGACGAAGCGACTGCGCGCGAGACCATGGATTCGGTGTGGAAGCCGGAAGGCGTTTGGGATGACTTCGTGCGTCGCGACCCTCGGCTGGAGTAGCCGATAGGATAGGCGATCAGAGCCCGTGCACCGGAAACACGATCTTCGCAATCGTCCAGCCATCCAGCCGCTCATAGGCCAGATCGGTTTCCAACAACTCGGCCAGACCGGCGGCGATGCCGCAATGGTAATTCGGTTGTGCGGCAACAAAGCCAACACCATCGTCCGCAACATAGAGTGACGCCGTGCCAGGGCCGTGTAGGTTGAGGCTGACAGCGATGCGGCCGGCGCGGCGACCCTGGAACGCGTGCAGCAGCGCGTTACTGATCAATTCGCTCGCCGCCAGGACAAGCGCGCGCCGCCGATAGGCCGGCAATGACACGTCATCGATCTGAGCTTTGGAAACGATATTTGCGGGACCACAAAATAATGTGCCGAAGTTGGTAACGACACTCGAAAGGATGTCGGAGCACGGCACGACCTCGCGATCCGGCGGGATTTCCAGTTCCCTGAACTGAGCGCGAGATCGCGCGCGAAAACATCCTCGCCGACAATCGCCGTCTTCCGGGCGCCAACCAGGCGTAAGAAGTTGTACGCCCGATGCATCGCCTCCTCCGCCCAAAGCGGACGCAGCATTTCGCAACCTCGGTCCATGGTGCAACAAGCGGAGCCGAGCAGAGCGCCGAGCACGTCGCCGCCATTCGGACGTTGCCGCTCTGCCATCATCGCCATCTCCACGAACCGGGGACCACCCCGTGACGGCACCTTGCCAAAGCGGGGTTGTGCACAACGTCCCCCTTTGGCCAGCTTTGGTTGCACGTCCCCGGCGAGGTTGGCGTACATGGCTATAGGCCAATCGAGCGTCGGAACGTCCGCAATCGACACCATCTCTCGGCCGCCAAATAACCGATCATCGGGATTGTGGCGTGCCCTGCCGGCCAGCCGCCGCGGGCGGCGTTCGACCAACAACGCATCGTCCTGTGCCTGCATTGGACTTCTCCCTCTTTCCCCGCAAAGCGGCGGCAATCAGCCCATCGACCGAATCATGTAGGCGCGGCGTGGATCCCGTCTCTTTCGATCGCACCTTCATTTGTCGAAGTGCACGACAAGGCCGACGTGCAGAAGGCTCCAGGAGTGGCTCGGATGATCGCGGCGCCGTCGGCGTGCAAACGCGAAACGCCGGCGGCAAAACCGAAAGAACGCGCGCGGACGCAGGGGTAGAGACGTTACGCCGGTACCGCCGCTGAGCAGCAATGGAGGCAGTCGAAGACGTCGGTCGCCGCGATGATCCGTAGGAGGCAGTGCAATGATCGGGCGCATGATGACGCTTGCAGCGGTCGCCTTCGACACCGCGCTTGCCACAGGCACCCGCGCTCGTCGCACGAGCGAAGCTCACAATGCGGCGGCATATGCCGCGGTCACCACCGAACCGCTTTCGGAAGCGATCGCCATTCCCCGCGACACGCGGAGCGAACCCGCGGTGCCAAAAACCCCGTTGCGGCAACGGCTACGCCGCCCGCTGTTGTTTCTCTTCCCGATTGTGCTGGCCGCGGCCGGCGCGGCTTACTACCTGGCCGAGGAGCCCTACGTTTCAACGGACGATGCGTTCGTCCGCGCGGCGAAGGAGTCGGTCAACGCCAGGGTGGCTGGTCAAGTGGTGGCAATCGCCGTCGCGGACAATCAGCGCGTCAGCCGCGGTCAGCTGCTGTTCCAGATCGATCCGCAGCCATACCAGATCGCGGTCGAGCAGGCCGAGGCACAGCTCGGCACCGCGCGCCTGCAGATCGACGAACTCAAGGCCACCTGGCGCCAGCAGTTGGCAGGGCTGCAATCAGCGAGCGATACCGCTGATTTCGATCAGCGGGAGTACGCGCGAAGGAAAGCGCTAGTCACCGACGGCTGGACACCGCGCGAGGTCTTCGACAAGGCCGAAACCGATCTCAAGGTCGCCCGTCAGAACGTCGTATCCATCGAGCACCAGATCGCCAACACCGTCGCCGCGTTGAACGGCGATCCAAATATCGACGTGAAGCACCATCCGACCGTCCTCGCCGCCAAGGCTCAGCTCGACCGGGCCCGCCTCAATCTCTCCTACACGACGGTAGCGGCGCCGGACGATGGCATCGTGGCGAGAGTCGACGACTTGCAGGTCGGTGACTTCGTCAATCCCGGAGCCGCCGTGTTCTCGATGCTGTCGAGCCGGCGCATCTGGATCGAGGCGAATTTCCGCGAAACCGGCCTGACGCACATGCATCCAGGCCAAGAGGCGTCAATCGGCGTCGACGCCTATCCCGATCATACCTTCAAGGCGCACATCGTCAGCATGAGCCCAGGAACCGGATCGGATTTCGCGGTGCTGCCGCCCGAGAACGCGACCGGCAACTGGGTCAAGGTCGTGCAACGTCTGCCGGTACGCCTCGAGCTCGACAGCATCGATCCACAACGGCCGCTGTTCTCGGGCATCAGTGTCACCGCACGAGTCAACACAGGCTGCAGCCGCACCTGGCGCCATCCGTTCGCGGCCACGTGCGCAACAGTGGCGCCGGAATGAGCGTCACAGTCGCGCCGGATGCCGCGGCCGATGGTCATCGCGCGATCATCGTCGCGGCACTGATGGCGACCTACACGCAGGCGGTCACCATCTCGCTGCCCAATGCAGCGCTGCTGTATATGCAAGGCACTCTGTCGATGGCCGACGACGAGGTCGGTTGGATATTCACCTCGTATATCGCGGCGAGCGCCATCACCATGCCGATGGCGCGTTGGCTTGCGGGCCGCTACGGCCGCAAGTCTGTTTATCAGACCTCGATTGCAATCTTCATGCTCGGCCTGGTGCTCGCGACGCGCGCCGCAACCCCGCTGCAATTCATCTTCGCTCGCATTGTCCAAGGCGGAGCGAGCGGCATCCTCGGTCCGCTGTCATTGGCGATCCTGCTCGATATACTGCCACCAGCACGGCACGCCCGCATGAACCTGATTGTGGCCGTAACCCTGCTGGTCGGTCTGCTCAGCGGCCCCAGCATCGGCGGTTGGCTCAGTGAATACCATGGCTGGCACTCGATCTTCTATGTAGGCTTGCCAATCGCGGCATTGGTCTTCCTGGCCATGGCGCTGTCGCTTCAGGAAAAATGGGCCCGGCCAAATCCGCACTTCGATTTCTTCGGCTGGACGGCATTCTCGTGCGGCATGATCGGCTTGCAGATGCTGCTCGACCGCGGCGAGCGATTGGAATGGTTCGAACTCGGCCGAGATCTGGGCCGAGGCGGCCGTCTCGGTGTTGGGCTTCTACCTTTTCCTCGTGCATGTCCTGACCGCCAAGGCGCATTTCCTCCCCAAGGTGTTGTTCAAGGATCGCAACTTCGTTCTTTCAGCAATCATGTACTTCGCCTTCGGCTTCGTCCTGCTCCCGACAATAGCCTTGACGTCGCCGATGCTGGACGAACTGCTTAACTATCCGGCGGATACCACCGGCTATATGGCGATCCCGCGCGGCCTCGCACTGGTGAGCGCGATGCTCCTGACCGGGCGCGTTCCGGCGCGGATCGACAACCGCCTGCTGATAATCGCCGGGATGAGCCTTGTCGTCTACGCCAACTGGTGGATGCTCGGCTACTCACCCTTGATGGATTGGCGGCCGATTCTCATCGCCGGCATGCTGCAAGGGGCCGGCCTGGGCATCTTGCTGCCGACTCTTACCAAGACAGCGTTCAGTACGCTCGATCCGGCATTCCGCTCGGAAGGCACTGTGCTGTTCAATCTGTCGCGTCTCTATGGCAGCACGATTGGCATCGCGTTGGTCATCTTCTTCTTCTATGACAACACCCAGGCCATGCATGTGGCGCTTGCAAAGGACCTCGCGCCGTACCGCGCCGCCGCTCATGTGACAGATTCGATCGCCAAACCCTCGCTTGCGGCTCTCGGCGAGATGGTCACTGGCCAGGCGGCCTTCGTCGGGATCATCGGGCAGTTCAAGGTGATGATGATCGCAATGCTGATCGTGAGCCCGCTTGCGCTGTTTCTCCACAAGCCGCGCCCAACGAACCCATAAGGAGTCTGTGCATGGCAACCGCCGATACGCTTCGCGATACACGGATTCCTCTTATGCACGGATCGGGTGCCATCCCCGCTGTTGGGTTTGGCACACTGATACCGGATCTGGCGGTGACGAAGGAAGCGACCAGGACGGCGTTGCGAGCCGGTTTTCGGCACCTCGATTGCGCGGAGCGTTATCGCAATGAGTCCGCCGTCGGTGACGCGATGCAAGCGTTGTTCAAATTGGGCACAATTCGGCGGGACGACGTCTTTGTCACCACGAAGCTTTGGAACACCAATCATCGTCCGGAGCGGGTCAAACCAGCCTTTGACGCTAGCTGCCGGCGATTGCAGGTCGACTACATCGATTGCTATCTCATCCACACCCCATTTGCCTTCCTGCCTGGCGACGAGCAGGACCCAAGGGATCAGAATGGCCGGGTCATCTATGATCCCGGCGTGACCTTGGTCGATACGTGGCGCGCGCTCGAGCGTCTCGTCGATGGCGGTCATTGCATGTCGATCGGCTTATCCGATGTCTCCTTGGAAAAACTCCAGGAAATCGTCGAGGCCGCACGGATCAAGCCTGCGGTGGTGCAAGTCGAATCCCATCCGTACCTTCCGGAATGGGACCTGCTCGGGTTTTGCCGGGAGCATGGGATCGTGCTGCTGGCATTCGCGGCGCTGGGACACGGCCTGTCTCCCAAAATGCTGGACGACCCTGTCATCACAAGTATCGCGCGGCGCGTGAACAAGACACCGGCTCAGGTCGCGCTGGCCTGGGCAGTGCAACGCGGAACCGCTTTCCTGACCACATCGGCTACACCGCGCCACATCCAGGAAAGCCTTGACCTATCTCCGCTGCCTGAAGACGCCATGCACGAGATCCGCGATGGCATCACGACAAATGTCCGGTTCAACACGGTGGTGCATACCGGTGTTCCTGGCTTTATTCCCCGGGCCAGTTGAACCGGACTCAGTGGCGCTGGTCCGCCTGTTCGTCATGGGAACCACCGTCTTTATCGTGCACACCAAGTGCACTGGCCTCCGCGACGCTGTCGTCGATCCCGCTGCGGTTGCTATAAAACATCAGGGTCATCAACCCAACCGCCAAGGCAATCGTCAGCACGATACCCAGCACCGCTCCCACAGTAGCGGTCGCGTCAAGACCGAGCCCGCCGTACCCCGTCAAAGCCCAGATCAGTGCGAGCAGCATCACGACGGCAGTCGCGGCAGCGGTTGCGAACCGCGCGGCCCATGGCAATTGTCGCCACATCGTCAGAGCGCTGATGCGAAGGCCCATATCTCCGCTCCTCCTTCATGACTGTCGGGCGTGCAGGGCAATATCTACCGCGGTGCTCAAGCCCTGGATTTCGAGAACACCTGAATCATGTCCTGAAAGCCCGATGTCGCTGTACGGTATCGCAGCGTTGGCATGCAGCCGGCGAGCCGTATTGCGATGATTCCGTGCAATGCGTCGCCTGTCCCGACAATCTGGTCGATTGCGGGGCACCTATGTCATGCGCCAATGTCGCAAGGATTGCGCCGAGTCAGGCGCCAAAATTCGAGGAAACACCATGAACTTCTATCTCGTCGCGTCGGTCGCCGCACTAGGCGGCCTGCTGTTCGGCTACGACACCGGTGTGATTTCTGGTGCGTTGATCTTCATCCGTCAGGTGATGTCGCTGTCGCCGACCATGCAGGGCGTGGTGGTTGCGGTTGCACTTGCCGGTGCAGCAATCGGCGCCGCGATGGTCGGCTATTTGTCGGACAAGGCTGGGCGCCGCCGTGTGATACTCTGTGCCGGCCTGTTGTTCATTGCCGGTGCGGCCATCTCGGCCGTTGCGCAGGGCGTTGCCGTTCTGCTGATCGGCCGCTTCCTTGTCGGCTTGGCAATCGGTGTCGCGTCGATGTTGACGCCGCTCTACCTTGCTGAAATCTCGCCGGCACGCGACCGCGGCGCGATCGTCTCGCTTAATCAGCTCTGCATCACGGGCGGCATTTTGGTGTCGTATCTCGTTGGCTATGCGCTCGCCACGGCAACTGGAGGATGGCGCTGGATGCTGGCGCTGGGAGCAGTACCCGGCATCGTACCTGTCCATCGGCATGCTGGTCCTGCCGGAAAGTCCGCGCTGGCTCGCCGGACGCGGCCGGATCGTCGATGCGGAGAAAGTACTCCAGCGGCTGCGTGGCAGCACCGACGTGTCGGAGGAACTCGCCGGTCTCCGGCGTGACGTCGCACACGAAGACCGCAAACTGAGCAGTGCGTGGCAGCTTCTGTCGCCACGCCTGCGCCGGCCGCTGATCATCGGCGTCGGCCTGGCGATGTTCCAACAGATAACTGGGATCAACACGGTCATCTACTTCGCGCCAATCATCTTCCAGTCGGCAGGTCTGTCTTCCGCCGCGACATCCATCCTGGCAACGGCCGGCGTCGGCGCGGTGAACGTGATCATGACAATTGTATCCATTTGGCTGATCGACCGTCTGGGGCGGCGGCAGCTTCTCTACTGGAGCCTTGCCGGCATGGCCGCCACGCTGTTCGTGCTGTCCGGTGCTTTCCTGGCCGGCGCTTCGGGCCAGCTGGCCTGGATCGCCGTCATCTCGGTCGCCGCCTATGTCGGCTTCTTCGCTATTGGCCTGGGACCGGTGTTCTGGCTGCTGATCGCGGAGATCTTCCCGCTCGCATTGCGCGGCCGCGCGATGAGCCTGGCTACCGTCGCCAACTGGACTTTCAACCTGGTCGTTTCGGCCACCTTTCTCAATCTGGTGGGCGCGCTCGGCAGCACCGGCACTTTCCTGGTCTACGGCGTGCTGAGCCTGCTCGCGCTTGCGTTCGTCGCCATCACGGTGCCCGAGACGAAAGGCCGCAGCCTTGAACAAATCGAGGCGGCACTGGATGCCGCAACGCTGCAGCCCTCGCCATCGGCATAGGCGGACCGCTGTGAAACACACCCTCGCACTGGCGCTGCTGATCTGTCCTGCCGCGGCACTAACTGCGGCAGCACAGACCCCCGGTAACGCTTCAAGCTTCGAGACTTTCCCGCAGGCCTTCGATGCCACAGTCGCGGCTTTCGACCCGCCGGGAGGTGAGCATCTTCTCGGCGACTGGGGCGGCATTCGCCCTCAACTGGAAAGCCGCGGCATCTACCTGCAATTCGGCGCCATCGCTGAATTTGCCGGCAACACCGGCGGCGTGCAGCAAGGTGCCACGTCGGCCAATCAGATTGCGATCTCCGCGGATATCGACTGGCAGCGCCTGGCGGGGCTCACCGGCTTTTCCACACACGTGATCTTCGTCAACCGTTCCGGTGCCAGCGACAGTCATCTGTTCGGCGACAACGTCTCCCCAGTGCAGGAAATCTTCGGTGCCGGAGGCAACGTCGCTGTGCACCTGGTCTCGGCCTACGCGGAACAATCGTTGTTCGGCCGCCGGCTCGACATCGCCGCCGGCTGGATGAACGTCGAGAATGACTTCGCCAGCTCGCCGCTGTACTGCAACTACATGAACAACGCCCTGTGCGGTGACCCGAAGGCCTTACCCGGCGGCGACATCGGACATAGCGCCTATCCCGACGCGGTCTGGGGCGGCCGCGTACGCTTACGGCCCACGCCCAGTACATACGTTACCGCGGGCGTCTATGAAGTGAACCAGGATCTATACAGCAACGCGGACCGCGGCGGTTTTGAGTTTGGCGTGCCACGCGACAGCGGTGTGTATGTCCCGGTGCAAATCGGTTACGAGCCGCAGATCGGTCCTGATCGTCTGCCCGGACACTATGTCGTCGGCTTCGGCTACGACTCGTCGAAGTTCAAGAGCTTCGCGGACGCGTTGCCGGCAAGCCTCGGCCAGTCAACACCACCGCACAACGGCAATACGCAGTTCTGGCTGCTGGCTGACCAGATGCTGATCCGGAACGGACCCGGTGATCAGGATGGACTGATCGCGCTTGGCGGATTTATTCACAACAACTCGAACAATTCGCCGTACGGGGATCAGGTACTTCGCTGGACTGCTGGATTACGGTTTCTGGCACGCGCGGCCCCAAGATGGCGTAGGGGTGTTGTTCACCTACCTGTCGATGAGCGGCGCGCTAGGCAATGTGCAGGCCGAACAATTAGAACTGGGTTTGCCGGTCAGCAATGCGGCAACCGGAATCCAAACCCACGAAATGATACTGGAAGTGAACTACAACATCCACGTTTACCGTGGCGTCGATTTCCGGCCGGAGTTCCAATACGTCATTCGGCCAAACGCCCAGGCGAACATCCATAATGCGGCAGTGTTTGGATTCAAGGCGAGTGTGCAGTTCTGAGATGACGGCACGTCGCGTACACCTCCCCCGCGCTGCGGGGGAGGGTTAGCGCCACGCCTCACCTGCCAGCAACAGCACGCGCAGCCGGCTTGCGTTGATCGGCTGCCGCCAGCTGCTTCATCAACTCCAACGCGGCGGGACCCGATGACGCGGGGTTTTGCCCGGTAATCAACGACCCATCGGCAATGACGTGGACGCCCCAATTCTTCACCTTCGAAAAGGTGGCACCCAGGTTCATCATTTCATCCTCAACCAGGAAAGGTACCACCTTGGTCAGCCCAACCTCTGCTTCCTCGCCGTTGGTGAAGCCGGTCACGGTCTTCCCCTCGACAAGCAGCTTGCCGCTTGGCGTCCGGACATGTCTCAGCGCGCCCGTTGAGTGACAGACCACAGCGAAGGCTTTGCCGGCGGCAACGAAGGACTCCAACAACCTGATCGAGTCTCGATCCTCGGCGAGGTCCCACATCGGGCCGTGACCACCGGGATAAAACACGGTGTCGAAATCTTTCTGATGGACGCTGTTCAGGCGTACCGTCGAAGCAAGCCGGGCCTGCGCATCGGCATCAGATTCGAAACGCCGCGTGAGGTCGGTGCGGAAATTCGGTTCATTGCTTTTTGGATCGAGCGGCGGTTGACCCCCCTTTGGTGACGCGAGCACAAGCTCAGCGCCCGCGTCTTTGAACCGGTAGAACGGCGCGGCGAATTCCTCAAGCCAAAAACCGGTCTTGCGTCCGGTATCGCCAAGCCGGTCATGCGAAGTTAGCACCATCAATACTTTCATATTTTCCTCCACCAAGTGTTCATCGTCATCCAAGACTTGCGTTTTGAGAATCCACAGCCACGCCTACGCCACGGTCACCAGCGCCTTCCGGTTCGGCGGTCCGCGGGTCAATGAATGGACAGCCGGAAAACCAGTGCCTCGCGGCGGAGCCGGACCGCAATCAGGTCGCATCCTCACACCCGGTCCGGTGCCCCTTTGCGTCGCGGACAATCCAAACGCAGCCATCACCTGGGCTTCAGTGACCGCATTCCCGTGCCGCGCATGCGTGGCGGTCTTGGTCGCGTCGATCGCCAGGCGGGCGAAGTAACTCCGTAGCCTCGGCACCGCGAAGTCGACGAACGCACGGGCCTTGGGCACCGCGAGCCGGCCGGTCGGTGCGAGCACGTGCACCGGAACAGGCGGCTCCTCGTCATTCGCAAGGACAAGTTCGAGCTCTCCCGCGCGCACGTGCTCGGCGGCCTGGCATGAGAAGACACGTGTGACGCCGGCTCCTGCGATGGCCGAATCAATCGCCGCACGAACGCTGTTGACGACGAGCCGGGGAGTGAAGTGAACCGTTTGCGGCACGCAAGATCCAGGCAACGGCGGGAAATTCCACGAGTTGAGACCAAACTGACTCACCGCAATGATCTGGTGCGCGGCCAGATCGCTTGGCTTCGCAATGCGCGGGTGTCGTGCGAGATAGCGCGGCGCGGCGGCCACCACGCGGCGGACTTCGCCAACCCGGATCGCGATCGAGGCTGAGTCGGGTAGGTGCGCGATACGCAGCGCGACGTCGACGCCCTCGTCGATCAGTTTCACGCATCGATCGGTCAGATGCAGCCGCGCGGACACATCGGGGAACGCATCCATGAAAGCGTCAAGGATCGGCCGGAGCGCGGCTTCTCCAGGCATCGCCGGCGCGGTCAGTGTGAGTGTGCCGCGCGGCGCTGAACGCTCTCCTGCGGCAATCATTTCTGCCTCTTCCAGATCTGCCAACACCCGCCGGCAGGTCGCCGCATATTGCTCGCCCGCGCCGCTGGTTCGGATCGTTCGCGTCGTGCGGTGCAGCAGTTCCGCACCGACACACGATTCAAGGAATGCGATGGCGCGGCTGATCGCGGTGGGCGAACGGCCGAGTTTGCGGCCGGCAGCCGCCAGACTCCCCTCGTCGATCGCCGTGACGAAGGCTTTCATCGCATCGATACGGTCCATGGTGTGTCCCCAACCAGAGCGGCGGTGCGCAATGTGGCGACGATGGCAACCGGCGTATTTTGAGTCCGCACCGTGCTTTTTCAAATCTCCCGATGTCTCAATCGCGAAACATCGCTCGGTCAGTCGTAAACCGCCAGCATCAAGACGCCGATGCCCACCATGATGCGAGAGCCAAGAAACACCGGCCAAACCGGCGGCCGATCGGCGCGCGGCCAGTCCTTCAATTCCTTGACCGCACCGTTCCAGGTGTGCGTCAGCAGCAGGCTGCCGAGATGCGGGTTTTGATGGCGTCACGCAACTGCTCACTGGCATCGTCCGGAATGCCGAACAGTGCGAGCGCATCGGGTGCTTCGGTGTCATAGACACCCTCTATCGCCGCCAACTTGGTCGAGCGCCATTGTGAACATCCTCCGGCCCTCCAAAGGTGACCTGTCGCCACGGGCCAGAAATGCCCCGACACCGAGCACGACAAATCCCGTGGTTATTTAGAATGCCGTCACGTTGTGGGCGAGCCGATACGGAAATGAGGGATTGAAGACGATTGCCATCCAGTCGGTTGGGAAGAAGCGGCCATCGATGACCTTGAAGCCCGCCGGCGTTTGCATCCAACTGTTGGCGGACAGGATCCAGAACGACGACATCAGGGTGCCGATCGCCACCATCAGGGCCGCGAAGAAATGCGCCCAACGCGGGACCAGTGTGCGCCCGAACAGCAGAATGCCGAGGAACGATGCCTCTAGAAAGAAGGCCATCAGATCCTCGTAGGTCAACAATGGCGAAATCACGTTGCCCGCGGCATCCGAGAAACGCGCCCAGTTCGTACCGAACTGGAATGGCATGATGATGCCGGTGACCACGCCCATGCCGAACGCAACAGCAAAAATCCGTATCCAGAAGCTGGAAACGCGGAACCACACCTTGTCGCCAGTGACTAGGAACGCCCCCTCGAGCACCGCAATGAAAGATGCAAGACGCACAGTGAATGCCGGTAACAGAATGTGCCAGCCAATCACCCAGGCCCATTGCAAACGCGACAGGTAGAGCGGATCGAGTGGCATGATGCGTCCTTCCGCGGCGAGCGGTGAGGCGGACTCGGCTGGTCGATTACTCTTCTTGTAGTTTGAGCCCCTGGTGCGCACTGCAGGACGCACTCCCGTTTCACCATATGTGCCATAGGCGACTACGGTCTTTCGCGATCGCACGCATGTCGCGGAGTTGCATGACGCATCATTGGATCAGCCGGATAGCCCGCCACTCATTCACGGTACGAAAGAGTGCGTGCCGGCCAGAGTATCTTTGCTTCCCTTTCGGCCGTTCCTAGTTCTCTGCACCAGGAGCCGCGTGCGGCCGCGTGGCCGGCGTTTCCCATGCACGATACGCGATCGGAGGTTCATGATGGATACACGCTTGGACATCGTCATAGCGGACCGTTCTTCCGGCAGCATGGTGTCGTACCCCGAGGCGATTGGAATGCACGCGGCGATCGAACCGGTCAGATCGTGGCGATCGGACGATCCGATCATGTCCGAGGCATGCAGATTGCTCGACCGCGTACGGGGCGCGCTGGATTACGACCTTGGTGCCGCATCGACGGCGGCGGGGCGGCTTGCAGCATTGCTCGCGAGCAGGCTCTCGCAAGGTTCCCGCTGTGCGCTGGTGCGAGGCGGACTGGCTCCATGGCAAATGCGCGCGGTGCGGAACCACGTGACAAACCGGCTGGAGGCTCGGATTCGCGTCAGCGACCTGGCGAAACTCGTGTCCCTCAGTGCGAGCTACTTTTCCCGTGCCTTCAAGGATAGTTTTGGCGAGTTGCCGCATGTCTATATCGCCCGGATGCGCATCGAGCGCGCACAGACCCTGATGCTCACCACATCCGCCAGCCTGAGCCAAATCGCCTACGCATGCGGACTTGTGGACCAGGCGCATCTTTGCAGGTGCTTCCGCCAGGCGACCGGCACCACGCCTCGCGTCTGGCGGCATCGTAATGCAACGGGACGTCCCTCGGCCGCGCTTGCATAACGCGCGTCCGCGCCGTACCGTCAATTTCACTCCCCTTGTGCTGACCACCCCGGCATCACGTCGCGATGCCGCGAGAGATGTATCAGGAACCCGCCTGGCGTTCGCTCCGGCTGCGCCGAACACGATGCCTGTCTCCCGGATGAAACGCCCGGAGGTGATCTATGTATCCATTGAGGTGCCTCAGCCGCCGGCAGGATGCTCCCGGCCCTCAACAACCGTCGGGTATTGCGATTGCCTAGCCCAGCTACAGGGCGTACCACGATTTGCTCGGCCCGCCACACTGGCGGAGAGCCGCAAATGCCGGGGCGCGCGCGCCGAGGCTGCTGTGGGTCAGCATCGGCACGCGGCTGCGCTCCAGACCGCATGAGCACGAAACCATTGTATCGAGGAAACGACCGATGACGATGCCGCAGCAGTCCGCCTGGAGCTCGCTCAAGGCACACCAGGAGAAGATCGAGGGCATTCATCTCCGACGCCTTTTCGCTGAAGACGCCGGCCGCGGCGAACGCATGACAGCGGAAGGCGTTGGGATCTTTCTCGATTATTCGAAAAACCGGATTACCAGCGATACGCTGCCGCTATTGGTCCAGCTGGCTGAACAGTCGGGATTGCGCGAGCACATCGACGCCATGTTCCGCGGCGACAAAATCAATGTATCCGAGAAGCGCGCGGTACTTCATGTGGCGCTCCGCGCGCCACGCACCGAGGTGATAAACGTCGACGGCCGGAACGTCGTGCCCGATGTGCATGCGGTACTGGACAAGATGGCCGGCTTCGCCAACCGCATCCGCAGCGGGGACTGGAAAGGCCATACCGGCAAACGGATCCGCAATGTCATCAACATCGGCATTGGCGGCTCTGACCTCGGCCCTGTCATGGCCTACGAGGCGTTGCGCCACTACAGCGAGCGAAGCATGACCTTCCGCTTCGTCTCCAACGTCGACGGAACCGACTTTGCCGAGGCGGTGCGCGATCTTAGTGTGGAAGAGACGCTGTTCATCATCTCCTCCAAGACCTTCACCACGCTGGAGACGATGACCAACGCGCATACGGCGCGTGCCTGGGTGCTGGACGGGCTGAGAGGCGACAAGGCCGCGATCGCCAAACATTGTGTCGCGGTGTCCACCAACACCAAAGAGGTCGCAGGCTTCGGCATCGACACCGAAAACATGTTCGGCTTCTGGGACTGGGTCGGCGGGCGGTACTCCATGGATTCGGCGATTGGCCTGTCGACCATGATCGCGATCGGCCCAGATCATTTCCAAGCCATGCTGGATGGCTTCCACCAGATGGACGAGCACTTCCGCACCACCCCGTTCGAACGCAATCTTCCCGTGCTCATGGGCCTTCTGTCAGTTTGGAATAACAATTTCCTAAAGGCACAGACGGTCGCCGTGCTGCCTTACGAACAATACCTGAAGCGCTTTCCCGCCTACCTCCAGCAACTGACAATGGAGAGCAACGGCAAGCATGTGACGTTGGATGGCACGCGGGTGGAGCATGACACCGGCCCGATCTATTGGGGCGAGCCAGGCACCAACGGGCAGCATTCATTCTATCAGCTCATCCATCAGGGCACGCGGCTCATCCCCTGCGACTTCATCGGCTTCGCCCAGACGCTCAACCCATTGGGACAGCATCACGACATCCTGGTGGCCAACGTCTTCGCGCAGACCGAAGCGCTGGCATTCGGCAAGACGGTCGAGGAAGTGAAGGCCGAAGGGACACCGGATTGGCTGGTGCCGCATCGGTTGTTCGAGGGCAACCGGCCGTCCAATACCTTGTTGCTGGACCGACTGACGCCGGCCACGCTTGGCAAGCTCGTGGCCCTGTATGAGCACAGCGTGTTCACCCAGGGCGTCATCTGGCGGATTGACAGTTTCGATCAATGGGGCGTCGAACTCGGCAAGGCGCTCGCCCAGCGCATCGTTCCTCAGTTGGAGAGTACAACGGAACCGCAGCTTCAGCACGATAGCTCGACCAACAACCTGATCCGGCGCTATCGAGAATTGAAGGGATCCGCGTGATGCCACGAGGCTACGACCGCGACCTTTACATCCAGCCGTTCGATCACCGCGGCTCGTTCCAGACCAATATGTTCGGCTGGAAGGGCACGCTGACCAACTCGCAGACCGCTGAAATCGCCGCCTCGAAGCGGATCATTTATGACGGCTTCAAGGCCGCGATCGCCGATGGCGCACCAAAGGCGAAGGCGGGGATCCTGGTGGATGAGCAGTTCGGCGCCGCGATCCTGCGTGATGCCAAGGCCGAAGGCTTCGCTACCGCTTGCGCGACGGAGAAAAGCGGGCAGGAGGAATTCAATTTCGAATATGGCGAGGATTTCGCTCGTCATATCGAGACCATCGGCCCGACCTTCTGCAAAGTGCTGGTGCGCTACAATCCGGAAGGCGACCGTGCATTGAACCAGGCGCAAGCGGCGTGTCTGCGGCGTCTGTCCGACTATCTTGCCTCCAAGAACGCAAGCCGATTTTTGTTCGAGCTATTGGTGCCGGCGGAAAAAGCCCAGTTGGAGAAGCTGCACGGCGACAAGCATGCGTATGATCTGCAGTTGCGGCCAGGCTTGATGGTGCAGGCCATCCAGCAGCTTCAGACAGCCGGGGTCGAGCCGGACATCTGGAAGATCGAAGGCCTCGATCGGCGGGAGGATTGCCAGAAGATCGTGTCCGCCGCGCGATCCGGCAGCGGACGCGATACGGTCAGCTGCATTGTTCTCGGCCGTGGCGAGAACGAAGCAAAGGTGACCGAGTGGCTTGGTGTGGCGGCCACAGTGCCAGGCTTCATCGGATTCGCCGTCGGGCGCACCGTGTTCTGGCAGCCACTGGTGGATTGGCGAGCAGGCAAGGTCACGCGCGAGCAGGCGGTTGCCGCGATCGCCAAACGCTATCGCGAATACGTCGACATCTTCGAGAAATCCAGATCCGCCCCATGAGCACGATGATTGGGAAAATCGAGGTCCTGCCGGATCCCCCGGCACTAGCGCGGCGTGTCGCCGAATGGATGACCGCGACGGCGCTTGCATCGTCCGGGCCGTTTCGCGTGTCGCTGTCAGGCGGCTCAACGCCGAAGGCGCTGTACACACTACTGGCCTCCGATGAATTCCGCGGGCGCTTTCCATGGCAGCGCGTGTTTTGGTACTGGGGCGATGAGCGGTTCGTTCCTTACGATCATCCCGAAAGCAATTACCGGATGACGCGCGAGGCAATGCTTTCCAAGGCGCCGGTGCCACCGGAAAACATCAAGCCGGTGCCGGCCGACGGCACACCCGATGAAGCCGCGCGGCGTTACGAACACACGCTGCGGACCGACTATGGCGCTACAGCACTGGATCCGGCGCGGCCGCTGTTCGACATCACCTTGCTGGGGCTCGGGCCGGACGGACACACCGCGTCGCTGCTGCCGGACGAGCCGATACTTCAGGAGCGCGAGCGCTGGGTCGCCGCCGTCTCGCACGGGCGCCCCGAAGTTCGCATCACCATGACCTATCGGGTGATCGAGAGCAGCCGGTATGTCGCGTTCCTTGTCGCTGGACAGGAGAAGGCGGCGATCTTCGAGACCATCCGTTTGGGCGGCAGCCAGGTACCAGCCGCGCGTGTGAAGCCGGTGGGTGAGCTCATCTGGTTCGTTGACCGCGCAGCCTCTGGCGGTTGAAAGCCACGCGCCGCACGCGAATTGCGGCTAACACTCGGTTACAAAAAGCTGGCTTTCATCAATTCCACTGCCCGTCTAGCCTCTTGATGGCAGTATGCCGTTCCCGGCGTGCTCCTCCCTAACTCGGGCGCGTCTGGTGGCACCAGACGCGCCCAAACCTCTGTTGTCTTCCGTGCGCCGTGCAGAAACCACCGAGCAGGCCATGAACATGCCTGACGAGAGCGTTCGGCTGGTCCACGCCTCAGGCGAGTGCGAGATTGATCTTGCCCGCCGCGAATTGCGTGTCCTTGGCTTTGCCGTTCCGGTTGGCGGCCGCGCCTTCGAGGTCATCGAGATTCTCGCCCGATCGGCGGGCGAACTCGTCACCAAGGACCAGCTGATGGACCGCATCTGGCCGGGTGCGATTGTCATGGACAGTACGCTCCATGTGCACGCTTCCGCGGTCCGCAAGGCGCTAGGCCCGTATCGCAGTTTGCTGAAGACCGAGTCGGGCCGCGGCTATCGCCTGCTCGGTGACTGGACCGTTCGGCGTCACGACGCGGCGACGCCTCCCGTCGGCCTGCAACGGATGCGGGTCGACGGCGACTCACCGGTGACCAATATCCCCGCCGCCGTGACACGCCTCATTGGCCGGAAGGCGGCGGTGGCGCAGTTGCGCGATCTCGTATCCGCTTATCGCGTGGTGACGCTGACCGGACCCGGCGGCATCGGCAAAACCAGCCTCGCATTGAAAGTCGCTCGCGGTGTCGTCGGGGAATTCGCTGACGGCGGCGGCTGGCTGGTCGAGCTTGCATCGCTGTCAGACCCTACCCTTGTGCCGGCGGCGGTAACGGCCGCGCTGAAACAGCCACACGGGTCCGGCAGCGTCACGCCCGAAGCCGTTGCACGGTCAGTCGGGAACCAAAAGCTGCTGCTGGTCCTGGATAATTGCGAGCACCTGATCGGCGCAGTGGCAACTCTGGCTGAGACGCTTCTGACGCTCTGTCCGCGGATCACCATCCTGGCGACCAGCCGCGAAATCCTCAGGATCCAGGGAGAGTATGTATATCGCGTTCCACCGTTGGAAGTTCCCGCCGCCGGACGCGACGAAGCCGGCCACATTTTGAATCACAGCGCGGTCGAGCTTTATATCGCCCGGACCAAGGCGTTGGACGAAGGCTTCTCGCCGCGCGCCGGCGAACTCAGCAGCATTGGCGCGATATGCCGCCATCTCGATGGCATCCCGCTGGCGATCGAATTCGCGGCGGCGCATGCTTCCACGTTCGGCATAGAACCGGTGGCGGCCCGTTTGCACGATCGCTTCGCGCTGCTGACGCGCGGACGCCGTACCGCGTTGCCGCGGCATCGTACCCTCCGTGCGGCGCTGGATTGGAGCTATGAACTCCTCTCCACAACGGAGCAGCTTCTAATGCGTCACCTGGCGGTATTCTCCGGCGGCTTCACCGTCGAGGCAGCCGCAGCAGTGGTGAACGATCGCGCCGTCGACTTGTCCTCCGTCGTGGAGGGCATCGCCAACCTCGTCGCGAAGTCCCTGGTCACGCTGGACCGGGACACGGCTTCGCGTTGGTATCTACTGGAGACAATACGCGCCTATGCGCTGGAGAAGCTTGCCGGCGATAGCGAACGCGACAGCGCGGAGCAGCGGCATGCGCGCTATTTTCGCGACCTCTATTCACGGTCGGTGCTGGAAATCAGCGCCGGCGTTTCGGCGGAAGAGCGGACAGACCGGTTGCGGGAAATCGACAACGTTCGCGCCGCACTAGACTGGTGTTTCTCCGCCAGCGGCGACACGACTATCGGCGTCGACCTCGCGGCTGCCTACGCGGATTGGTTGCGGGTCGACGTGGCCACGTCCATGCTCGACACAACGCGTGGCGCGCGGCAGTCACTGGATCTGTTGACCAAGGCTCTCGACACCGCGGAAGCGCTTGACGATCTCGATGCGCAGGCGCGAGCCCTGGTGGGCATTATCACGCATCACAGCTTTAGCGCCGGGCATGACAAGACGCGCACAGCGGCCGAGCGGCTCTTGCAGGTGGCGGCCCACATGGGCAACGCGGCACTCGGCTACATCGCCGACGAGCTCATGGGCTGTGCACTGGTTATGGTCGGCAGGCCGCGAGAGGCACAAGGATTTCTGCAAAGATTCCTGAACGCCGATCATTCGCCGCCGGATCAATCGCGCTGGTCCAGGATTATGCTGGTGTATCGTGGCGCGGCAAACGCGTTTCTGTCACGCGCGCTGTGTTTGCAGGGTTTCATCAGCCAGGCGAAACGAAACGCTGAGATAAGTCTCCAGGAGTCGGCGGCCGCCGATCGTCCGTTCGTGCTCTGCCGTGTCCTGTATAATGGCGTGTGCCGTATCATGACCGCGACCGGCGATTTCGCCGCCGCCGAGCAAAGCATCGCGCGTCTCGTCGACACGGCAACACGAATCAACGCGCCGTACTGGCAGACCGCGGGGCGTTTCCTCTCCGGCAAGTTGATGATCGAGCGTGGCGAATTCGCACAAGGCGTCGCCGTGCTGAACGAAGCGTTCGATGCCTGCCGCCGGACCGGATGGCGCATATCCTACCCCGAGTTCAAGGGCGCTCTCGCGGCAGGGCTTGCCGCGCTTGGCCTGCTCGACGATGCGCTTGCCGCCGTGAACGAGGCACTGGATGACGTGGTACGCGCCGAGCACGGTCACGACCTTTTCTTCGCCGAACTGCTGCGCACCAAGGGCGAAATTCTGCTGCGGTGTGATTCTGTAGCGGCGGCGGAAGATTTGTTCCACGAGGCGCTCGACATCGCTCGCCAGCATGAAGCGCTGCTGTGGGAGTTGCGCGCCGCCCTCAGTCTCGCCCGCCTGCGCAGGAAGCAAGGCCGCGACGGCGAGGCAAGGCAACTTCTCGCGCCGGTCTACGATCGCTTCATCGAGGGCTTCGAGGCCCCCGACTTGCGTGCCGCGAAGGCACTCCTCGACCAAATCCCGAGCTGACGGGCGTGACGCCGCCACCGCGCGCGGACAACGCCATCGCTTCTGTTCCGGGCATGTGGCAGGTTGCCTTGAAGGGGGTCGGGGATTTGGCAGCTCGCATCCGTAATAACGTGCAGACGAAAGGCGGCGGGCAACGATCGATGATCTTTGCTCATGGGTTCGGTTGCGACCAGAATATGTGGCGCTTTGTGGCGCCAGCCTTTGAGAGCACGTTTCGCACGGTTCTGTTTGACCATGTGGGAGCGGGCGGCTCGGATCTGTCGGCGTACGAGCCCACGAAGTACGCCAGCCTGTCCGGCTATGCCGATGATCTCATCGAAATCGCGCGCGAGCTGGATCTCAAGGACGCGGTCTTTGTCGGTCATTCGGTGAGCGCCATGATTGGCGTGCTGGCCTCGCTCAAGGCGCCGGAGCTCTTCGAAAGCCTTGTCCTGATCGGGCCTTCGCCGCGCTACATCAACGATGGCGACTATGTTGGCGGTTTCAGTGCGGCACAGATCGAGGAGCTGCTCGATTTTCTGTCCGACAACTATCTCGGCTGGTCGCGCGCCATGGCGCCGGCGATCATGGGGAATGCCGGCAGGCCCGAGCTTGGCGAAGAGCTGACCAACAGTTTCTGCCGGACCGATCCGGACATCGCCAAGGCATTCGCGCGGGTGACATTCATGTCGGACAATCGCGCCGATCTGCCGCAGGTCACGGCGCGCTGCCTGATCCTGCAGTGCAGCGAAGACCTCATCGCCCCAACGCAAGTAGGGGAATATGTTCACCGGCACATACCGAACAGCAAGCTTGTCGATATGCAGGCAACAGGCCATTGCCCAAATTTGAGCGCGCCGGAGGAGACGATTGCAGCGATCCGCGCCTTTGTCTGAAGGCGGCAACAATACCGGCGAACCTGCTGAGGATTTAGAGGACCTCTACGAAAACGCGCCATGCGGTTATCTCTCAATCAGGCCCGACGGTCGCATCGTCAAGGTCAATGCGACGTTCGCGTCGTGGATCGGTTATGCCAAAGCCGATCTGATCGGCCGGCACCTGCACGATTTCCTCAATATAGCCGGGCGCATTTTCTTTGAAACGCATTTCGCGCCACTGCTCCGCATGCAAGGCTTCTTCAACGAGGTCGCGCTCGACCTGGTGACACAGCAGGGCAATGCTCTGCCGGTGCTGGTCAATGCAGCCGAGCGGCGCGACGGGGAAGGGTGGCATCTCTTCACGCGCCTGACGATTTTCAACGCGAGCGACCGGCGCCGCTATGAGCGTGAGCTGGTGGAGGCGAAAGCGATCGCCGAGACCGCGACGAAAAAGCTGCAGGAACTCAATGCTGTCGCACAGGCGAGCCTTTTGGATGAACGCGCAACGTCCGCCTTGCGCGAACAGTTCATCGCGGTGCTCGGCCATGATCTGCGCAACCCTTTGGCCGGCATCGATGGTGGCATGCAATTGCTGGCGCGCATGCCCTTGAACGACCGCGGCAAGGAGATCGTCGAGTTGGTTCGCGGGAGTGTCGCCCGCATGGCCGGGCTCATCGAGAATGTGATGGATTTTGCGCACGGCCGTCTCGGCGGCGGCCTTACCCTCCAGCGCAATTCGGATGAGGCGATCGAGCCCGCGCTTCGTCAGGTCGTCGACGAGTTGCGAAGCAGCATGCCGGACCGTGTGATCGAGGCCCGCTTCGCGTTGACGGAGCCGGTGAACTGCGATCGCCGCCGCATCGGACAACTCGCCTCGAACTTGCTCGGCAATGCGTTGACCCATGGGGCGCCGGACAAGCCGATACGTTTTGACGTGACGACGGCCGGCGGCTCGTTCGTTCTGTCAGTTGCCAATGCCGGCGAGCCCATTCCGCCCGCGCTGCTGGAGCGGATATTCGAGCCCTTCGCGCGCGGCACGCTGCGTCCCAGCCTTCAGGGCCTGGGGCTGGGACTGTATATCTCTCACGCCATTGCCACGGCGCACGGGGGCACGCTCGATGTCCAATCAACCGAGGCGGAGACCCGCTTCACTTTTCGGATGCCTCTGCGCAATCCGGTCATGGGCGGGAGCTAGTGCCGATGGACGACAACACTGAATTTGCCAGAACGTCGACAGGCTCGGCCGAATTCAGTCGAATGACAGGAGCACGTTGTCTGGCAAGCCATTCTTCATGCGCAGCGCGGCTTCGTTGCTCACGTCCGGCCGTGTCGTAGGCCGCCGCCCAGGCAAGGAACTCAGCGCTCGATACTGCCATGTCGCCCCCTGCCTCGACACGTGGGCCATAACGGGTCCACTCGCGCTGACGCAGCCGCTCCATGCGGAGCGCGGGATCAAGCCAGAGATAGACGATAAGATCGTACAGAGCCTCGAAAGGCTGAGCCCAGTTGATCGCGGAGCCGGATAGCACCCAGCCACCGGACTGCGGCAGCCTCTGCCGCAAGAGAGCGACCCGATCGCGCAGCGAGCGGGGTATCGTGAACGGCGGATCAGTCGCCAACCAGTAGATATCGTCAGTGTCCAAGTGCGCGACTGCGAGGAGATCAGCGACGGCCACGCCGAGGGTCGTGGTTCCTGAACCAGAGCCGCCAAGGATATGTATCCGGCGCATTCGATCGTCCCGCATGGGAATGATGGCACACTTACGGTCGCCTGCAACGACCGCACTGCTGATCGGCTTTCCCCAGTTGTCACTCTGTGCTCGTCCGAAGCAAAAATCCGACGCATCTGCGGCGCCCTTTGCCAGCCGGGTCTTCGGGATGAGGAAATATTCCTCGCCCAGCCTCTAAGATAGATACCCCCGACAGTAACTGGACCTGGTTACACCTGAAACGGGATGCCATCCGCAGGTGCTCGGCTTCTTTATCGGCGAACCGCCGGTCAACCCGCTGGACCCCGCAGCCTCCAAGCCGCGGGCTATGCGTGGCAAGGTCGATGTGCTGCAATCGTCAACTACCCCCGAACGCCTTGCAAGAAAGCCCTATGGCGGCCCGCGGATATGCCTGAAGAGAGCATTCGGCTGGTTCACGCCTCGGGCGAGTGCGAGATCGACCTTGCTCGCCGCGAGCTGCGCGTCCTTGGCTCTCCCGTGCCGGTGGGTGGACGCGCCTTCGAGATCATCGAAGTTCTCGCCCGATCGGCCGGCGAGCTCGTCACCAAGAATCAATTGATGGACCGCGTCTGGCCCGGCGCGATTGTCACGGAAAGCACGCTCCATGTGCACGCGGCGGCAATTCGCAAGGCATTGGGTCCGAAGCGGAGTTTGCTGAAGACCGAGTCAGGCCGCGGCTATCGGCTGCTCGGTGACTGGACCGCGCGGCGCCATGGCGCGCCCACCCCTCCTGTCGGCGTGCAACAGGTGCAAGTCGACGGCGAATCACCGGTGACCAATATACCCGCTGCCGTGACTCGTCTCGTTGGCCGCAAGCCGGCGGTGGTGAAGTTGCGCGATCTTATTTCCGCCTATCGTGTCGTGACGCTGACCGGACCCGGCGGCATCGGCAAAACCAGCCTCGCCTTGAAAGTCGCTCGCGGCATCGTCGGAGAATTCGCCGACGGCGGCTGGCTGGTCGAACTGGCAACTCTGTCGGATCCCGCGCTTGTGCCGATGGCAGTGGCGGGCGCGCTCCGGCTGCCGCCGGGACCCAAAAGTGTGACACCGGAAACCGTTGCGCAAATCATCGGCGACAAAAGGTTGCTCCTGGTCCTCGACAACTGCGAACACATCGTCGAAGCGGTCGCGACCCTGGCTGAAACGATTCTTGCGCACTGCCCGCACACCGCGATCGTCACGACGAGCCGCGAAATCCTGCGGATCCAAGGCGAGCACGTGTATCGCGTTCCGCCGTTGGAGGTTCCCGCTGCTGGGCTGGTCGAAGCAGACCACATCTTAAATCACAGCGCGGTCGAACTGTTCATCGCCCGGACCAGGCAAGCGGACGCAGGCTTCTCGCCGCGTGCCGGCGAACTCGGCAGCATTGGCGCGATCTGCCGGCATCTCGATGGCATCCCGCTGGCGATCGAATTCGCCGCGGCGCAAGCCTCCACGTTTGGCCTACAACCGGTAGCCGACCGTTTGCACGATCGCTTTGCTCTGTTGACGCGAGGCCGCCGCACGGCACTCCCGCAGCATCGCACACTGAGAGCAGTGCTGGATTGGAGTTACGAGTTGCTCTCCGAGGCAGAGCAACGTTTGCTGCGCCACCTGGGTATATTCTCCGGCGGCTTCACCTTCGAGGCCGCGGCCGCGGTCATGAACGATGGTGCCGACGGCCGGTCCTCGGCCATGGACGGTATCGCCAATCTCCTTACGAAATCGCTGATCGCGCAGGACCGCGATGTGCCTTCGCGTTGGTACCTGTTGGAGACGATCCGAGCTTACGCAGTGGACAAGCTCGCCAGTCATGGCGAGCGCGATAGCGCGGCGTGGCAGCACTCAGAATTCTACCGGAACCTGTTTGTATCGCGCACCCATGATGCTCGTCTGCTTGCACCGGATGAAGACATGGCCGCGGTCATCCGGGAACTCGACAACGTGCGCGCGGCACTTGATTGGTCGTTCTCACCCGCCGGAAACCCAGAGATCGGTGTTGCCCTGACCGCTGCCTATGTGCCGGCGTGGCTGCACGCAGCGCTGCCAGCCGAATGCCGCGAGCGCACCGAGCGTGCTCTGACATGCTTGACGCCTGATATGCAGATCGAGCCGCCGCTGCGGATGCAGTTGCACTTCGCATTCGGGCTCATGCCCGCCTACACGATGAGCCCGGTCGAGCCCGCCAAGGCAGCGCTGACCACAGCGCTCGGTTATGCCGAGGAAATCGGCGACCGGCACGCCCAATTCCAGAATTCTCTGGGGTCTTTGGGTGCTCAACGCCACCGGTGGCGAATGCTTCACCGCGCAAGCGGTGACCGATCGGTTATCAACCACGGCGCAGCAGATTGGCGATCTCACCGCCAGCCTGATGGCCCGGCGTCTGCAAGGCTTCGTGCTGCAGCAGATGGGCAAGCACCATGAAGCGCGGCAATGCTTCGAACATGTCATACAGCATTACGTCCCACCGTCGGATTGGCGTCTGACGGCCTGGGGTCAGTTCGACCAACGCGTCCTGGCGCGGGCGATGCTGGCACGCTCGCTGTGGCTGCAAGGCTACGCCGAACAAGCGATGAACGAGGCCAGGCAGTGCCTGGCGGAAGCACAGCGCACGAACCTTCCACTATCGATCGGCGAAGCGCTGCGGGTCGCGCTTTGCGATATCGCGTTGATGACCGGCGATCTGCCGGAAGCCGGGCAAGCAATTGCGATGCTGATCGATATCGCAACAAGCCGCAATGCGCCGTTCTGGGAAATATCGGGGCGATGCTTGCGCGGCAAGCTGCTGGTCATCCGCGGCAAGTTCGCCGCAGGGGTCGCCCTGTTGCGCACCGAACTCGAGTTCTGCGAGCGCACCGGCTGGGCGATCTGGTATCCGGAGTTTGTCGCCGCTCTCGCGGAAGGTCTGGCAGGCCTGGGGCAAATTGCCGCGGCACTCGTTGCCGTCAACAAGGGGCTTGCAAGTGCCGACAGCGGCGGGGAGCGGATCTGGTATGCGGAGTTGTTGCGCCTCAAGGGCGAGTTGTTGCTCGGACCGGAAACCGGCCGGTCCACGGTGGATGCGGAGAGCTGCTTCTCCGCCGCGATTGCCCTCGCGCGGCAACAAGGCGCTCTGTCCCTGGAACTGCGCGCCGCACTAAGCTTTGCGCGTCTGTGTATCGCGCAACATCGTCCGGACGAGGCGCAAGCCATTCTGGCACCCGTCCATGCGCGCTTCATCGAGGGCTTCGAAACACCCGATTTGCGTGCCGCAAAAGCAATGCTCGATGCACTATCCGGCTAGCTTATCGCGTCGTTCAGCCAGCCAGATGGCCCACATGATAGCCAAGCCGGTTTTCGACATCTCCAGCCTTATGAAAGCCGCGCTCCATCAGCGCCTTCAGTCTGGTTTAAATCGCCGGACGCCCGAGGGCGGCGATAAATGCGTCCCACTCTGGCACGATTTCTGCGTCGGAAGGCTGGCGACGTCGACAAGGTGTTTGGTTTCCGCGATCGCCTGTTTGTCGAACGACGCGATCCGCAACGCCAGCGCATCAACAAAACTGTCGAGCTCGTTGTCCGGCAGAGCGCGGTTCACGTAGCCGTAAAGCTCGGCAAGGTCACCCGGAATATCGTCGGCTCCAAGCAGCACTTCCAACGCTCGTCCGCGGCCGATCAGACGCGCCAATAGGCAGGCGACCGCCGCTCGAGATGGATCTCTCTGACAGGCGCGATGTCGTTCATGGCGATCTCCAATGGTGGCTGGCCGTCACGCTGCCTGGCGGATACCGATATCGGAACCGGCTTGATTGCGCTGGCGCCAGACATTCGGCGTTTCCCCGGCGAACCGTGCGAAGACAGTCGTGAAGTGGGCCTGGGTCTTGAAACCGACCTCGAATGCGATCTCCACAAGCGGCAGGCGGGAATGCAACAGCAGCTCCCGGGCACGCTCGATCCTGCGTCGCAGCAGGTATTCGTGCGGACGCAGGCCGGTCGCGTCGCGGAATCGTGCGGCGAAGTGCATGCGCGATAGCCCAGCGGCCGCGGCAACGTCAGCCAGGCTGACCGATTCACCGAGGTTGGCTTCCATATAGTCTTTGGCGCGTTTGAGGCGCCACTTGCAAAGCCCCGACACACGTGGACGAGCCGATGCACCGTCGGGATTTCCGCCAAACAACTGCGCCGTTATGGCGAGGCTGATCCCATCGGCGTAGCTATGGCCAAATGCCCCACCCAACTCCTCGGCATGCATCAACGCACCTGCCAGACGCTCGATGACCGGGTCGACGATAGGACGTTCGTTCATTTGTGGGGTTGTTCGCCATTGACCGCACCCCGCGCTTGCGAACTCAGCGGCATATTCGGCAATCATCGTATTTGGAACATGCAGGTGCAGAGCGTCGTACGATCCACGGAAGATGCCGCGCATCGGAAGGCCCGCTTGGTACACGCGCGTACTCCCCGCCGGCAGCGGTCCGGCGTGAATCAGCTTTCGCGCCGCGAATACCGTGACGTCCTCCATCGGCTGAAGCGCGATGTCGATGACATGGCAATCCGGTTCGATTTCCAACTCGTGTTCCGGCTGCTCTTCCGTATGCCCGGTCCAGCGAGATGCCGAAATCCGCGGCTCGCCATCGTCGGCGGCGCTACCCGAGTTATCGAGCCACCGCCCCTCGCGATGGATGATTTGAGGAAATCGGCCTGCGAAAACCTCTTCGGACCCAGCGACCAGCGCCAACATGAGATCCCTCCTTCCCAGACGGGTTATATTTTTTCCCGCACTGTCGGCTTAGCCGACGCTGGCGCTGAATTCCTTGTGGCTCTGCTGAAAAAACCTAAAGAATTGTGCAGCGCTCTGACGCCGGACTGGCCGAGCGAAGTCTGGCGAGCACTCTCGCCCCTGACGCAAGATCACAAAGGCGCTATCGGACCGCACATCGAAAGAGTGTCTGCCGATGCACGAGCACCCGGCCCGATCGCCACAAACCTAAATAAAGCTCGCCGGAACCGGCACCAGCCAGCGCGGACGGCGCAACGGACAGTCAGGAACGGGAACATCAGCATGGACGAGAATGAGATCCGGCAAGCGCTTAACCTCCACTGGGCCGCATCGGATGCCAACGACTTCGAGGTTGAGCACGACATTTACCGGGATGATGCGGTGCTCGAATACCCGCAATCCGGCGAGCGCATCCGGGGCCGGCACGATATCCAGGCATCGCGCACCGTCCAGCCCAACGCGAAGCGCTTTAAGGTTCGGCGCATCGTTGGCCGCGGCGACCTTTGGATCACTGAGTTCATCCTGACCTACGATGGCCAGCCCTCCTACTCGGTGAGCATCATGGAGTTTCAGGATGGCAGGGTCGCCCGCGAGACCCAATATTTCGGAGACCCGTTTGAGCCAGGTCCCTCACGCGCCCATCTGGTCGAGCAAATCGGCTGAGACCGGCGGGGCCTCGCTGTTCGGGGAATTATGCGGGTACTCGTCCACCCTTAGCCGATCTCGCGAAGAAGGAGCCCCCAACCATGGCTGATGTCACGCCCGCTCCGGCCATCAAGACGGTCCCCAAGCCCCGCGACCAACATCTGCGAGATATGGCCGACTGCATTCGGTTTCTCTCTATGGACGCGGTGCAGCACTCCAACAGCGGCCACCCCGGTGCGCCGATGGGCATGGCCGACATCGCCACCGTTCTCTACCGGGATTTCATGCAGTTCGATGCGGCCGATCCGCATTGGTTCGACCGCGACCGCTTCATTTTGTCGAACGGCCACGGCTCGATGCTGCTCTACAGCCTGCTCTACCTGACCGGCGTCAAGGACATGACGCTCGACGAATTGAAGCGGTTCCGCCAGGTCGATAGCAGGACGGCCGGCCACCCCGAATACAAACTCGCCGATGGCATCGAGACGACGACTGGCCCGCTCGGCCAGGGTATCGCCAATTCCGTCGGCTTCGCGCTGGCCGAGCGCATCCTGAACGCCAGGTTCGGCGACGACTTGTGCAAGCATTGGACCTACGTCTTCATGGGCGACGGCTGTCTCATGGAGGGTATCAGCCAGGAAGCGATCACTCTGGCCGGCCACTACAAGCTCGGCCGCCTCATCGCGTTCTGGGATAACAACTCGATCACGATTGATGGCCCCACCGATCTTGCGGTCTCCGAGAACAAGGTCGAGCGCTTCCGCGCCGCCGGCTGGCATGTCCAGGAGATCGACGGCCACGACACCGACGCGATCCGCGACGCCATCACCGCGGCGCGCGCAGTGACGGATAAGCCGTCGATGATCGCCTGCAAGACCATCATCGGCTTCGGCTTCCCCACCAGGGCCGGCACCTCGAAGGCGCATAGCGACGCGCCAGGCGAGGAGGAAATCGCCGGCGCGCGCAAAATCCTCGGCTGGGATTCGCCCCCGTTCGTGATCCCCGACAAATTGCTGAACGCGTGGCGCGAGATCGGCGCCAAGGGCCGGGCGGCCCGTATGGCCTGGGCCGATCGCGTCAAAGCGGCACCGGCCGAACGCCGCGCCGAGTTCGAGCGCCGGAACGATGGTGTGTTGCCGGCCGGCTGGAAACAGGCAATCGCGGACGCACGGGCCGAGTTGATCGCGAGCGGCAAGGACATTGCCACCCGAGCGGCCAGCGGTGCCGTACTCAACCATCTGACGGCCGCTATCCCCGAACTGTTGGGCGGATCGGCCGACCTGACGCCCTCGAACAACACGAAGGCCAAGGGCATGATCGAGATCAAGCCCGGCGAATACACTGGCTCCTACATGCATTACGGCGTGCGCGAGCATGGCATGGCCGCCGCGTTGAATGGCATCGCACTGCACGGCGGCCTGATCCCTTACGGCGGCACGTTCCTGTGCTTCACGGATTACTGCCGCCCGTCCATTCGTCTCGCGGCCCTCATGGAGGTCCGGTCGATTTTCGTCATGACGCATGATTCCATCGGCCTTGGCGAGGACGGCCCGACGCATCAGCCGGTGGAGCATCTCGCCGCGCTGCGGGCCATCCCGCATCTCGCGGTCTATCGCCCGGGTGACCCGGTCGAGACCGCCGAATGCTGGGAGCTGATCCTCGACACGCCGAGACAGGCGGCGGTCATCGCCTTGTCCCGCCAGTCGATGCCGCTGCTCCGCCGCGAATCCGGCAACGAGAACAAGTCAGCCAAGGGCGCCTATGTCCTGCTGGAGGCCACCGGCGGCGAGCGCAAGCTCACCATCCTGAGCACCGGCTCCGAACTGCATCTCGCGGTCCAGGCGCGGGACATTTTGCAGAATGAGGGCATTCCCACCGCGGTGGTTTCCATGCCGTGCCGTCTGCTGTTCGAAGCACAGGACGCCGCTTACAAGAAGGCGGTCCTAGGCACGACCCGCGCGCGCGTCGCGGTGGAAGCGGCGGTCGAGACCGGCTGGGATCGCTACATTGGCCTCGAAGGCCGCTTCGTCGGCATGCACAGCTTCGGCGCCTCCGGCAAGGGCGCCGACGTGTTCAAGAAGTTCGACATCAATGCCGAAGCCGTGGTGCGCGCCGCGCACGAGTCGCTGGCGGAGGTTGCCGCATTGTCGAACAGGTAAAGCAGTGAGCGCCGCGGCTTAACGGTTCTGCGTCAGATATCCGCTGCTCACCGCGGCCGATACCTGAGCGCTCAGCCAGTCAACATCGCGGCCGCGATCGCCGAAGCGTGCCGGATCATAGCGCGCGGCGTCGAAGCGCGGAGACGTGCTGGCCACCAGGTTGGCGACGATGGCGCCGGTCATCGCCGACCAGGTGACCCCCGCGGAGTTCATCGCGGTGGCAACGATGAGGCCGTCGAGGCCGGGCACCGGACCGATCAAAGGTAGTCCATCAGGTGTGAAGCTCTCAGGACCATTGATGAAGCTGCGGATCGGCGCGTTCGCGAGCGCGGGGAAGAGTTCGGCGGCACCCTGAAAATAGGGTGCGATCTTCTCCCAGTCGGGCGGCAGCAGGGTAAAGGTAAACGGCTCGGGCAGCGCGGACGGATCGATCGTCTTGGCGTTCTCATCGAAGAAGCCGACAAGGAAGCGGCCGACCTCCTCACGCCCATAGGTCAGTTTGTCCGGTGCCACGAAGGACGGCGTCTCGCGCGCCAATCGTGGTTCCACATCGGCAATGACGTAGAAATGCTCGCAAGGCCATTGCGCCAGCGCCACGCCGACCGGCTCCAGCAGCCGGCGCGACCACAGCCCAGCGGTCAGCACCACGACATCAGCCGGTATCACGCCGGCGCTGGTGCGCACGCCACTGATGCGACCTGCCGTGGTCTCCAGCCCCAGCACGGTCTCGCCCTCGCGCACCGTGGCGCCGGCACGCCGCGCGGCAGTTGCATAAGCGGCGACAAGGTCGGCCGGATTGAGCCGGCCCGACAGCGAGTTATGCCAGATCGAACCGGCGGCACTGGCGTCAAGCAGCGGATGCAGCGCGCGAGCCTCGGCTGCATCGATGAAGCGCGCCGGAATGCCGCGCTCGCCCGCGACACTGTCGAAACGCTCAAGCGTGGCGCGCATCGCAGGGCTATGCGCGAGGAAGATACGACCGGTCTTCAGCCAGCCGGTGGCCAGTCCGTGCTCGCCTTCGAGCCGAGCGACAGTGTCCAGCATGTAGAGGATCGGCGTGTCATGGCTGTCTGACGGCTTCCAGGTGATGTTGCCGGCGGAATGCCAACTGGTGCCGGATCCAAGACGATCGCGTTCGATGAGACTGATGTCATCCTTGCCGCTCTGCGCCAGGTGCCAGGCAACGCTGGTGCCGATGACGCCTCCACCGACGATGACAATCCTCATGGTTTCATTCCATACGCTCGAGGTTCACGCCGTATTCAGCCGATGCGGCAGTCAGCGTCGCAAGGAAGCTCGCGGCGTAGCTGCGGAACACCGCGAGATCGTAGGTTGGCCGTGCATCGGCCTGCCAGAAATGCACATGTATATGCGCCGCGACGGTGAGCGCGGCATCGCCCGCTGAAAACGCGCGGGGATGCAGATCAATCGGCAGCAGCTTTGCCAGCATCTCGCGTACGCATGGCCCGTGGACCCGTAGCACGCACCGGCCGTCGCCTTGCTCGGTAAGACTGGCGAGTCCTTGCAAACGAGCGTTCAAAGTTGCCAGGAGGTTCTCGCCCGGTTCCGCCATCACGATCCACTGCTGCGGCCCAGCCCATACCGCCGCCAGCCGCTCACCTTCGACGTAGCGTGGTGCGGCAGGAAGCGCGAGGCGCCACTCCGCCTGCATTGCCTCGAGCACAGCCGGCACCTGATGCGCTGCTGCCGCCAGGCCAATCATCTGAAGATTGATCCGCTCGGCTATGTTCACCCCAGGCGCGCTTTGCACGCCGATGACCCTGCGCCGCAAGATGCCGGTCAATGGGGAGCGAGCGGCGAGACCGGAGTCAGCCATGCAGGCGCGCTCCTTCTGGATCCACGAACACCGGCGACACGACCTCAGCGAGCAGGTCACCATTGCGAACCGGATCGTATACACGCACGATTTCGCCCAACCGCTCGGGTCCATGCATCAGCATGGCAAGCGCAATCGAATGCCCAAGCGTCGGCGAGAATGCGGCCGAGGTGATCCAACCCTGATCATTGTCGGCTGTCGCCGTTGCCCGTTGGGCAAGCAGGTGCGCGCCAGCCCGCAGACGCTGGTCGCGCTGCACCGGCCGAAGCCCGATCAGACGCTGCCGGCTCGGATCGTTGAGCGCCGGTCGTGCCGCCATGGCACGTCCGACAAAATCCTTCCTCCGCGACAACAGCCTCGCCATGCCCAGATCGTACGCTGTGGTCTGGCCGGTCAATTCACCGCCGGCGGCGTGGCCCTTTTCGACCCGCATCACACCCAGCGCCTCCGTGCCATATGGCGTGATGCCGAAGTCCGCGCCTGCTGCTTCGAGCCGCCGCGCCAATGCATCGCCAAACCGCGCCGGCACCGCGAGTTCGTAGGCAAGTTCGCCGGAGAACGAAAGCCGGAACAGCCGGGCCGCAATACCACCGCATATCGTGACCTCGGCCGCGGCCATGTAAGGGAAAGCCTCATTCGAAATGTCGTGGCCGGAATCAACGATGCGCTGCATGACGTCGCGTGATCGTGGACCGGCAATGGCGTACTGCGCCCATTGGTCGGTCACGGAAACCATGTGCACATTGAGCGCCGGCCACAGCCATTGATGGCAGAATTCCAGATGCTGCATGACCCTGCCGGCGTTCACGGTGGTCGTTGTCATCACGAACCGTGCCTCGCCCAGCCGGGACGTGGTCCCGTCGTCGAACACGAAGCCGTCCTCGCGCAACATGAGCCCATAGCGGGCCCGTCCGACCGGCAGGTTTGCCCATGAATTCGTATACACACACTCCAGGAACCGCGCCGCGTCGGGACCCTGGATGCTGATCTTGCCAAGCGTCGTGACGTCGCAGAAGCCCACGCCATTGCGTACCGTTTGGACTTCACGGTTCACCGTCGTGAGCCAGTCCGTCTCGCCGGACGCCGGAAAGTACTGTGGCCGCAACCAGTCACCCGTCTCGACGAATACCGCGCCTCGCTCGGCCGCCCAGCCATGCGCGGGAATATGGCGGGTCGGCCTGAACTCGCGGCCTCGGTGCGGCCCCGCCAAAGCGCCGATGGCAACCGGACTGAACGGCGGACGGAATGTTGTGATCCCGACATCCGGGATCGATCGCTGCTCCAGTTCGGCCAACTGCGCCAAGCCGTTCAGGTTCGATGTCTTGCCCTGGTCGGTCGCCATGCCCAGGGTCGTGTAGCGTTTCAAATGCTCCACGCTGCGGAAGCCCTCGCGGTGCGCAACAGCAATGTCCTTGTCGGTGACGTCGTTCTGGAAATCTATGAAGGCCATTCCAGTCGTCCGGGACAATCGTCCCCGCGCAGCAACTGCAACAGCTTCACCCGGATCGGTGACCGGCAAAGGCGGCGCCGTGACAGCGAACCCGCACGCGGCCGCCGCATCGCCTCCCGCCCGAGCACCACCGGCCAGGCCTTCATCGAGGCTCAACGCGCCGGCCGCCGCTCCAACCACCACCATTCCAGAAGGCACGGTTTCCGGCACGAATGCAGCGATCCGTTCATCCCATCGCGGCTTGTTGCCCAGATGGCAGGTGAGGTGGATGCTCGGACTCCATCCGCCGGATACTGCCAGCAGGTCGCAGTCGATCGATCGTGTGCTGCCATCGCCGAGACGTATCAAAACATGCCGGAGGCGCTTGCCGCCGGATGCGCGCTCTACCACCGCATCAGCCAGCAACTCGGTGCCGGTTATATCCGCTGCGTGCCCGCGCGTTGCATCGGCGCGAGGATCGACCAGTGCCACCACCTGCACACCCGCGGCCGTCAGATCGGCGACGGTCCGCGTCGCATCGTCATTGTTGGCAAACACGACCGCCCTGCGTGCCAGGCTAACACCATAGCGATTGAGATAGGTGCGCACACTGCCTGCGAGCATCACGCCTGGCACATCGTTGCCGCCAAACACCAGCGGACGCTCAATGGCACCGGCAGCCAAAATGCAGCGCCGCGCGACAATCCGCCATAAGCGCTGCCGCGGCCGATGTTGCACCGGCGCCGTCAGATGATCGGAGACCCGCTCCACCGCACCGTAGGTGTTGCCGTCATAGACGCCAAACACCGTCGTGCGGCGCAGGATGCGGGTATCCGCCGCTGCCTCCAACTCGGCTTCGACCTCCGCCGCCCAGCCCGACATCGGCCGGCCATCCACCAAGCGGCGTTCGGCAAGCGCGCGGCCACCAAGACGAAAATCTTCCTCACACAAGATGACGCGTGCGCCCGTCCGGCTGGCTGTGAGTGCTGCCATCAGGCCCGCCGGACCGCTGCCGATGACCAGCACATCGCAGAAGGCATTGGCTTTTTCGTAGCTGTCCGGATCCGCCTCCTCGGCCGCACGGCCCAGCCCGGCTGCGCGACGGATCAGCGGCTCATAAAGCTTCTCCCAGAACGACGCCGGCCACATGAACGTCTTGTAGTAGAACCCCGCGGTAAGTATCGGCGCAGCGAGCGCGTTCAACGACAACAGATCATGGCGCAACGAGGGCCACCGATTCTGACTGTTCGCTTCCAGCCCGTCGTACAGTTCCGCCGTCGTCATCCGCGTATTCGGTTCGCGGCGGGCACCACGCCGCAGCTCGGCCATGGCGTTGGGCTCTTCCGAACCTGCCGACATGATTCCGCGCGGGCGGTGATACTTGAAGGAACGCGCGACCAGCATCTCGCCATTGGCCAGCAGCGCAGAGGCAAGCGTGTCACCAGGATGTCCGGTCATCCGCCGCCCATCGAAGCCGAAGGTCAGCAACTGGGTACGGTCTATCTGGCCACCGGTGCTCAGGCGGTACATCTGGGACGGAGCCGCAATCGATGTCGATGCACCCGCGGCGACGCCATCAGCCTCGCGTGGCGCTGTACCTCGGAACGTGCTGCTCACGTCGCTTGTCCTGAAGGCGAGCGTGCCAGTGCCACATCGCGCGCCACTTCCACTGCCTCGATCTGGTGGTCACGCGTATTTCGGGTCACCACCAGCCAGGCATGACATCCGGCAGTGTGGTACCACAGCTCACGCGTCGGGCCGGCTATGTTGTCGCGCAGATAGACATAGGAAGACCAGGCTTCATTGGGCGTTGTGCCGCCATCGACGGGACGTGCTGGGGCTGCATCGCCCAGGTAGACAAATTCGTCCAGGCTGCGCTCGCCACAATACCTACAGGTGATTCGCATCCCGGGCTCCTCAGTGCAGGTTGGGTTGGGCGCCCATGCCCTTCTCGTCGATAACATGCCCGGAAGCGAAGCGATCGAGCCGCATGGCAGCAGCCACCGGATGTGGCTCGCCGCGCGCAATCAGATGGGCAAAGCAGAACCCGGATGCCGGTGTCGCCTTGAACCCGCCGTAGCACCAGCCAGCGTTGAGAAACAAACCATCGATCGGTGTGTGGTCGATGATCGGACTGCCATCCATCGACATATCCATCAGGCCGCCCCAGGAACGCAGCAAGCGAATGCGGCCCAGTATCGGCATAAGGGCCATGCCACTTTCGCACACATCCTCGATCATCGGCAGGTTGCCGCGCTGGGCATACGAATTGTAGCCGTCGATATCGCCACCGAACACCAAGCCGCCTTTGTCCGACTGGCTGATGTAGAAATGCCCGGCACCGAAGGTCACCACGCACGGCACCAGCGGCTTCAGTCCCTCCGACACAAAGGCTTGCAGCACATGGCTTTCGATCGGCAAGCGCAGCCCGGCCAGCGATGCAACGCGGGATGAATTGCCAGCGCAGGCCAAAGCGATGCGACCGGCGCGGATCGTACCACGCGTGGTTTCCACGCCAACCGCTCTGCCGTCCTCGATATGGAACCCGGTTACTTCGCAGTGTTGCAATATGTCCACGCCGCGCCGATCGGCGGCGCGCGCATAGCCCCAGGCCACGGCGTCGTGGCGAGCGGTCCCACCGCGGCGTTGCATGAGACCACCCTGAATCGGAAAGCGTGCATCGTCGAAATTCAGGAAAGGCAGCATCTGCCGCAGCGCATCACGGTCCATCATTTCGGCATCAGCGCCGTGCAGATGCATCGCATTGCCTCGGCGCGCCATGGCGTCACGCTGCCCGTCGGAATGATAGAGGTTCAGCACACCGCGCTGGCTCATCATCGCGTTATAGTTGATATCCTGCTCCAGGCCTTCCCACAGCTGCAATGACAGTTCGTAAAACGCCTCATTGCCGGGAAGCAGATAGTTGGACCGCACGATGGTGGTATTGCGGCCGACATTGCCGGAACCGATCCAGCCTTTTTCCAGCACTGCGACATTGGTGATGCCGTGGCGGCTGGCGAGGTAATAAGCGGTGGCGAGACCATGACCACCGCCGCCGACGACAAGCACGTCGTACGCCGGTTTTGGTTCAGGTTCACGCCACGCAGGCTGCCAGCCTATGTGCCCGCGCAGGCTCTCGCGCAGCAGGGAGAAGATCGAGTATCGGTCATTGCCCATGCGGTGGTTACTCAGACGTCCAGGGTGACTGATCGCTCCCAGTCCGACATATGGCCGCAATGGTCATTCCAATGTTGATGCTTCAGTTTGACATACGACGCAATCAGCTCCGGGCCGAATTCGCGCCGAAGGTCCGCCGAGCCTTCCAAAGCACGCAGCGCGTCAAGCAGGTTGAGCGGCAATTGCTTCGCGTCCTTCGCCAGGTGACCTTCGGTGTACATGTTGATGTCGAGCCGCTTGCCGGGATGACGACGCTGGGCGATGCCGTCCAACCCTGCGATCAATATCGCCGCTTGCAGCAGGTAAGGGTTGGCGGCGCCGTCCGCCAATCGGAGTTCACACCGGTTGCCGCTTGGGATGCGGATCATGTGAGTGCGATTATCGGCAGCGTATGTCACGGTATTCGGCGACCATGTCGCTCCCGACACGGTGCGCGGCGCATTGATACGCTTGTACGAATTCACCGTGGGATTCAGCAGGGCGCACAGCGCCGGCGCATGATGCAGCAACCCGCCGACAAAGTTATATCCGACGCTCGACATGCCAAGCTCACCGGCGGAATCCTCAAACACATTCGTCTCGTCACGCCACAGCGAGGCGTGGCAGTGGCAGCCGTTGCCGGTCAGATGCAGAAACGGCTTTGGCATGAAGGTCGCCCGCAGCCCGTGCTTCTCGGCGATCGACTTGGCCATGAACTTGAAGAAGGTGTGCCGATCGGCGGTGACCAGCGCATCGGCAAACTGCCAGTTCATCTCAAACTGGCCGTTGGCGTCCTCGTGGTCGTTCTGATACGGCTGCCAGCCCAGCGTCTGCATCGCATCGCACAGTTCTGCAATGACATCGTACCGGCGCATCAGCGCCGAGGCATCATAGCAAGGCTTGGCAGCTACATCGCCCGCGTCCGAAACCGCCTGTCCATCAGCCGTTATGAGAAAGAACTCGCACTCAACGCCTGATCTCATCGCGAAGCCCGAGTCCGCGGCGCGCGCCATTATACGCTTCAGAACATTCCGCGGTGCCTGTTCCACCAGTTCGCCACGCATGCGCATATCGGAGGCGACCCAACCGACTTCGGGCTTCCATGGCAACTGAATGAAGCTTGCCGGATCAGCTATGGCCAGCACATCGGGATCCGAGGGCTGCATGTCGAAATAGGCCGCGAAGCCGGCAAATCCAGCTCCATCCTTCTGCATGCCGGCGATTGCAGAAGCCGGTACCAGCTTGGCGCGCTGAACTCCCGCCAGATCCACGAAAGAGATCAGAAAGTAGCGGATGCCTTTTTCGGATGCGATGTCCGCAAGCTGTTCCACTGCAGCAGTCGCCATTCCTTCGTCCCCTACAATCCGGATTTGCCCGGGTACCAATCTGTGCCGGCCAGCGGTATATGCGTCATCGCCGCCGCTTCCAATGTCAACGCCACCATATCCTCTGGCTCGAGATTGTGCAGGCTGCTTTTGCCACAGGCACGCGCAATCGCCTGCGCCTCCATGGTCATGACCGACAGGAAGTTGGCCAGACGCCGCCCCGCCAGCACGGGATCCAGCCGGTCTGTCAGTTCGGGGGTTTGCGTGGTGATGCCGGCTGGGTCATGCCCGTCCTGCCAATCGTCGTATGCATCAGGAGTGCTGCCAAGCGCGGTGTATTCATCCTCATGCGATGGATGATTGCTGCCCAGCGCGATGAGAGCAGCGGTGCCGATGGATACCGCATCAGCACCAAGGGCCAGCGCCTTTGCCATGTCGGCGCCACTGCGTATGCCGCCGGAGACGACAAGTTGCACCTGTCGATGCATGTCGAGTTCCTGCAGGGCTTCCACGGCGGAGCGTATGGCGGCGAGCGTCGGCAATCCCACATGCTCGATGAAGACTTCCTGTGTCGCGGCGGTGCCGCCTTGCATGCCGTCCAGCACCACGACATCGGCACCCGCCTTCACGGCGAGCGCGGTGTCGTAATACGGCCGCGACGCTCCCACCTTCACATAGATCGGCTTCTCCCAGCCGGTGATCTCCCGCAGTTCATGGATCTTGATCTCCAAGTCGTCCGGACCTGTCCAATCCGGATGACGACTGGCTGACCGCTGATCGATCCCCGCTGGCAGGTGGCGCATCCGCGCGACACGTTCGGTGATCTTCTGGCCCAGCAGCATGCCGCCGCCGCCCGGCTTCGCACCCTGGCCAACGACAATCTCGATCGCATCCGCGCGCCGCAGATCATTCGGGTTCATGCCGTAACGCGACGGCAGGTATTGGTAGACCAGCAAGTTGGAGTGCTCACGCTCCTCTTCGGTCATGCCGCCGTCACCGGAGGTGGTGGAGGTACCCGCAAGCGTCGCGCCGCGTCCCAGCGCTTCCTTCGCGGGCGCCGACAATGCACCAAAGCTCATGCCCGCAATGGTGACAGGTGTTTTCAGGGTGATCGGCTTCTTGGCGAAGCGTGTGCCCAGCGTCACATCGGTGGCGCAGCGTTCGCGATAGCCTTCCAGCGGATAGCGCGAAATCGATGCGCCAAGGAAAAGCAGATCGTCGAAGTGCGGCAACTTGCGCTTGGTGCCAGCTCCGCGGATCCGATAGATGCCGGTTGCCGCCGCCCGGTGTATTTCCGCGATCGTGTACTGATCGAAGGTTGCCGATACGCGCGGCGGCAATGCCGGCTTCGGCTTTGATGTCTCGTCCACGTCAATATTCTTGCGCGTTGTCGATGTGGAAATGATAGAGCCGGCGAGCAGACCCGTAAAAGCGGAACTCGTCCGGCGCAATGTCGGTGATGCCCGCGCGCGACAGCAGGCCTTCCAGGATCGCGCACTCCTCCGCGCCCATCTGCTTTTCCTCACAGTCCGCGCCAAGACTGCCAACCTTGCCACGGACGAAGAGGCGTGCCTCGTACAGACTGTCGCCCAGTGCGTCACCGGCGTCGCCGCAAACGACCAGGTTACCTTCCTGCGCCATGAATGCGCTCATGTGGCCGACGGAACCACGCACCACGATGTCGATGCCCTTCATGGATATGCCGCAACGCGCGCCGGCATTGCCTTCGATCACCAGCAGTCCGCCGCACCCTGTTGCTCCGGCCGCCATGCTGGCATCGCCACGCACCCACACTTCGCCGGACATCATGTTCTCTGCCACGCCGGGACCGGCGTTGCCGTTGATGCGAACATGCGCCTGCTGGTTCATACCGGCGGCATAGTAGCCGACATGGCCCTCGATCGTGACACTGATTGGCGCGTCCAGTCCCACCGCGACAGCATGCTGACCGCGCGGATTGACCACCTTCCACATCGTCTGATTGGTGCTCGGCTGCAATGCGTGCAGCATCTCATTGAAGTCACGCAGCGATGTGGCACTCAGATCCACCGTCGCGATGTCGGCTGGAGCGTTCACGCCGCCTCGCGTTCCCAGAAATAGACCCGCTGCGGCTCCGGCTCGAAAAGCTCCGCCCGCTCGATCCCCGGCAAGTCCACCAAGGCCCGATATTCGGTGCCGAATGCAACGTAGTCATCTGTCTCGGCCATCACCGCCGGCTTGCAGGCGATTGCGTCGCGCAGCACGCCGAAGCCGGAACGCGTGCCGACGACAAACGTATAGAAGCCGTCGAGATCGGTCAGCGCCGCGGTCAACGCCTCGTCCAATCGAAGCCCTTGCGACAACCGCCAGCTTAGATAGCCGGCAGCGACCTCGGTATCGTTCTCGGTTTCAAATGCTATGTGCTGCCGCCGCAGCATACGCCGTACCGCGTTGTGGTTGGACAGCGAACCATTATGCACCAGGCATTGATCGGGTCCGGTGGAAAACGGGTGCGCACCGGCAATTGTCACCGCTGACTCGGTTGCCATGCGGGTGTGGCCGATCGCATGTGTGCCGCCCATGCCCGGCAGACCAAACCGCTGCGAAACCTCGTGCGGGAGACCGACGCCCTTGTACAGCTCCATGCTGCTGCCGCTGCCGACGACAGCCACGCCTGGCAGAAGGCTGGCGATACGGGCGCGGACATGCGCCTCCTTTTCCGCCGGCACGACGATGACGGCATGATCGGAATGCACGGTCAGTGGCACCGGCACCGCGAACTCGCGTGACAGCGTGTCCGCCATCTGCCGAAAGTCTGCGCCAGGGGGCGCGCGCAGGGTCAGTTTGACCAGATCGGGCGACGACGTCCCGTAGATCGCGAAGCCAGTGCTGTCAGGGCCGCGATCGGTCAATACTTCCAGCATTGTCGCGGTATGCCGCCCAAGCTCCGGCTCGAGAGCGGGGTTCTTGAGGAATAGGCCAACGATACCGCACATCTCAGCCTCCTGGCACAAAGGGACGCCAACGCCGCTGTGTATAATTGCGCTGGCATCGCGTCAACTGCAGGGAATACGACTTTCCGTTGAAGAAACCCGGGCTCGCCGACCGCTATTTTCGCGCGATGCGGCCACGATGCAGATCGCCGGCATGCCCTGCCCGCACTCTCATTCAAAACCGCCACGTATTTGTTGTCAACATGATTTCGTGAGAGGAAATTAGCCCGCTACGGCCGCGGATAGACGATGATCGAAAGATAGGTCATCGGCAGGGTGTTCAGCACCTCGGGGCCGTGCATTCCGTTTGCATCGAAAAACAATGCATCGCCAGGATTGAGTTCATACAGCCGATCCTCGTGGCGATAGGTTACCCGTCCGGTGAGCATGTAGATCAGTTCCATACCCGCATGCTGAAATGCCGTATAGGGCTTGGCATTCTTGGTCAGGGTGATCAGGTAGGGCTCCATCGCCACGTCACCCGACAGCGAGTGCCCCAGCAGTTCGTAGCGGTGTCCCACCTTTGTGCCGCGCCGGTCGATCACGACACCAGCGCCACGCCGCACGAATGAACAGTCGCGCCGGGTCCCGGAAACAGTGAAGAGGGCGGCAATCGGAATATTGAGTGCCGTCGCGATAGCCTCGACCGTCGTCAACGACGGCGATATCTGGCCGGTCTCGATCTTCGACAGCATTCCGGTTGATATGTTTGCCGCGCCAGCCAGGTCGGCGCCGGTAAGGCCAAGGCGCCGGCGGAGCTTACGGATTTCCCGGCCGAGACGTTCCTCCACCGTCGTCGGCGCATCGACCGGTGCATTCGACCCTGTCGCCAAATCAGATTGCCCAGGGCCGGCGGCGGCAGCGTTCGCCTTGCGGCCCGCGGCAGCTGATCGCGTCTTCGAAGTCATACTGCTTCTATAGCAGATTCGTTGCTTTCGACCAGGGATACAGGTTCATACCGCCGGTCCGAGTTGCTGTATCAACACAGGATCGGCACAGCCTGTGGCCTACGCCATCAGCCGGTCCATCCTGTCGCGCATTCGATAATAGCCACCGACAAATGGCAGAAACCAGGGCTTACCGTTGTATAGCGGATGATCGGGGAAGTCCGGCGTATCGAAGGCGCAGACCGCATTGGCCTTGCCGGCAATCTTGCGGGCGGTCTGATACCCGAGATAGGTCATCATCGCGACACCGCTGCCGTTGCAGCCCAACAGATAGTGCATCCCATCGTCCAGACCCATATGCGGAACCGCGTCGAGAGTGAATGCCACGTTGCCGGTCCAGGCATGCGTCACACGAACGCCGCGCAACTGCGGGAAACGATCGAGCATGAAACGGTGCAGTATCGGTGCACTGGTTTCCGGCGTGACGGGCGTGAACCGGGCTCGCCCGCCGAACACGACGCGCTTGCCATCGGGCGACATGCGGTAATAGCAAAGCACGCGGCGCGTGTCGGCGAGCGTGCGTCCTTTTGGGATGAGCGATGCCGCGAGGTCCGGTGACAGTTCTTCCGTCGCGATGATGTGGCTGGCGAGGGGGATGACACGGCGCTTCAGGCGCGGCGTTGCGTCCCCTGTATAGCCGTTGGTCGCGATGACGACTTCATCGGCCTCGATAGCGCCGCGCGCCGTTTCCAGACGCCATTTCGTGCCGCTGCGACCGATGGTCTTGACCGGTGCCTTCGCGCAGATGGTGATCGCCCGTTGACGCGCCGCGTCGAGCAGCCCCTTGTAGTACAGCGACGGATGCAACTTGCCACTGCGTTCGACGACCATGCCACCGAAATAGTAGTCGCTGGCCATTTCTTCGCGCTGGCGCTCGCGTGGCACCATGAAGCTGCCCGATTGCGCCGACTGGTTCAGTGCTTCGACGCGTTTTGCCAGGTAGTCATAGTGTTTTGGCGTCCACGCGCCAACAAACCGCCCGCGCTTTTCCCAAAAGCATTGGATGTTCTCACGTTCGATGATGCGCTCGATCAGCGAAAAAGCATCGGCCGCATCATGCAGCATGCTGGTGGCCCGCTCGGATCCAGGATCGATGCTCTTGCCGCTGAAGCTTTTGCCGATATTCACACCGCCGCTGACACCGCCGCCGCTGCGCGTGCTCGCGCCGATGCCCGGCTCGCTGGCTTCGATCACCGTCGCTTCGACGCCATTGTCGGCCAGCTCGATCGCTGTCGAGAGGCCGCCATAACCCGCGCCAACGATCGCGACGTTTGTCCGCTTGGGAAGCGGCGCCTCTGCCGCCTCGGCCGTTGGGCGCCAAGCCTCCCACCAATAGGGCATCGACTTGAAGTCCGGATGGAAGATGCTGTCCGGCATTGTGTTGTCCTTACGCCGCGCTGCTTACCCGGGGCTTTGGCGAGACGCTGATCATAGTACCGCGCGCTACCAGCTCCGCTGGCGTGCAAGCTGTGTAGTCCCGGTTGGCGGCACCTTCGGCCGGAGCCCGCAGCAGACGCCATGCTTCAAGCGCGATGCGCCGCGAACGGCGGCCACGCGAAATCACCGCGGCGCGGAATTCGAGATAGTCTCCAGTGCGCAGCGGCAGCAGGAATTCGGTGTTTTCATAGGCGGCAAGCAGGCCGGGGCGGCCGGTATCGAGGATGCCGATCTCGGTTGTGCAATCGGCGAAGAACCGCATGACGGTTGCCGCGGGAATCAGGCCGCCGCGATAATGCGTGTCCTTCGTGCCGAGGCGAACGCGGAGCGTTGCGTCCGGGCTCTCTATCTTCGGGTTGGTTGACCTGCTCATGACTCCGCCACCTCGCGTGGCCGAACGCCAACCATGATGGCAGAGGCGATCAGCTCGGGAGGATCGTGGAAGATGCCGCCGGACAGCCCGCCACCGAGTTCCTTTACCTCCATCGAGCGCCGTGCCTCGATCGATGTCCGGCGCGAGCGGTTCCCCTTGCTAAGGCGCGTGGCCCGGATCTCGATATAGTCACCTGCATAGACGGGTTTGTAGAACTCCGCCTTCTCATAGGCAGCAAGGTAGCCGTCGGTGCCATCCATGCGAATTCCAAGTTCGGAAGCGCAATCGGCGAACAGCCGCAGAATTGTTGCAGCCGGGATGAGACCGTCGGGATAATGGGTATCGTGCAGTCCAAGCCGGACCCGCAGGAAACCTTCGTATTCCTTTTCGTCGCCAGCCATGCGTTCCTCCGTCCTACGTTAGCCGATGAGGCGATCCAGCAGCTTCGGGGCTGCGGTCACGCCGCGCTTTCCTTTGCCGAGCGCCGCGCCGCGCCGCGTATGCGGAAGCCTTCCGACGCGATGAATACCGCGATGGCGACGACAAGCAGCAAGGTCGATACGGCGGCGATTGTCGGGTTGATCTCGGTCCTGAGGTAATTGAACATCCGCAGGGGCAGCGTTGTGCCCGCACCGCCGCCGACGAAGATCACCATGATGACTTCGTCCCAGGATGCGATGAATGCGAAGATCGCCGCGGCGAACAGGCTCGGCCGCAGAATTGGCAGGGTGATGTGCCAGAACGTCCAGGTGACGCCTGCTCCCATCGTATAGGAAGCTTCCTCAAGCCTTGGGTCAATCCGCTGGAAACCGGCAACCATCAATACGATGGTGAATGGCAGCGCTCCGATCGTGTGGGCCAGCAAGATCCCGAGAAAGCTGCCGACAAGATGGAACGACACGTACACGCTGTAGACCGCTATAGCAACGACGACTGATGGGACGATGAGCGGCGTCATCAGAATCATGCGCACGATGCCGATGCCTGGGAATGGCAGTCGCACGATCGCGAGTGCGGCCAGCGTACCCAGGCCGACCGCGAGCACAACACAGCAAACGGCGATCTTGATGCTGAGGATTGTCGCATCGATCCACTGGGGATCGCCGAAGTAATCCCGGTACCACTGGAGCGAGAAGCCGGGTGGCGGGAATTGCAGATACATTCCCGAGCTGAAGGAAACCGGCACGACGATAAGCAATGGCACGACCAGGAACGCGAAGACTGCGATCGCGTAGGCCCACAGCAGCTTGTTGGGGAGCCGCTCGAGGAACCGCGTCATCGTGCGCCGACTCCGCGGAACAGCCGATCAAAACCGAACAGCCGATCGTAGGTGGCAAAGAGCACCACGACTATGGCCACAAGGACGACTGCCATCGCCGTTCCCTCGCCCCAGTTCAGTTCCTGGATCTGCTGCTGGATATACACCGAGATGGTTGTCTCGCGTGGGCTGCCGAGCAGGGCGGGCGTGATGTAGAAGCCCATCCCGAGAATGAAAACCAGAAGACATCCGGCGTAGACGCCGGGCATCGACAGCGGCAGGTAGATGCGCAGGAAGGTCTGAAGGAACGAGGAACCCATCGAGCTGGCTGCCTCGATCAGGCTGCGATCAATGCCGATCATCGTCGAGTAAAGCGAAAGCACCATGAACGGCAACAGGAAATGGCTCATGCCAACGACAACGGCAAAGCGGTCGTAGAGCAGCTGAAATGGCGTCGCGCTGATGCCCATGCTGATGATCGCCTCGTTGATGATGCCGTGGCGGCCCAGCAGCACCATCCAGGCGTACATGCGGACCAGCAGGCTGGTCCAGAACGGCAACAGCACGAACATCATCAGGAGATTGGCGCGTGACCTCGGCAGCCGGCTCAGCAGATAGCTGACCGGATAGGCGAGCAACAGCGTGGCCACGGTGCACTGCACGCTGATGATCACCGTCGTCTCGATGATCTGCCACAGGGTCGGGTCCGTCACCACTGCGACGTAGTTGCCGAACCCTGGCGTGGGGTCGAGGAAGCTTTCGACGATCAGACGGAGCAGTGGATAAAGAAACAGGAGAAGCACGAGGGCGAGGGCTGGCGCGAGCAGGATGAACGGCAACATCCGCATCAGCCGTCCCGTACCAATCCTCGCCTCGTTGCTCATGTTCGTTGCTGCTATCTGGCGATCACCCAACCGGTGAAGCGCTTCTCCGCGGCCGGTCCATTCGCCTGCCACCAGTCATCGTCGGCAATGACAGATGTCGCGAGATGCGCCGGCGCGGTCGCGAGGTAGTTCTGCACCTCTTGCGGCAATAGTGCCGCCGTTCCCTTGTTGCCACCCGCGTAGCCGCTCAGCTTCGCCTGTTCGGACTGGCGGTGCGGATCCTGCATCCAGGCAATCAACTTCATCGCATTGTCGAAGTGCTTGGCACCCTTCGGGACCACCCACCATGACGTGCGCAGGATCGCGTCTTCCCAGGCAACGCCAAGCGGTGCCTTGTCCTTGACGATCAACTGATAGGGGCGGCCGTTCCAAGTGGTGCCCATGACACAGTCCTTGTTGACCACGGCCTGCACCGATTGCGCTCCCGTGGTCCACCAGACGCCGACGTCCTTCTTGATCTTGTCCAGCTCCTGATAGGCCTTGTCCTGATCAATCGGATAGACCTTGTCGGGTGGCACACCGGCATGCATCGCGCCGAGTTCGAGATTGTCGACCGCGCCTTTCCATAGGCAGCGCGGACCAGGGAAGTCCTTCTGATTCCACAGGTCCATGAGCGTTGTCGGATGCTTGCCCGACAACGGAAAGACATCGGTGTTCCAGGTCAGAATCGCCGAGTAGGGACCATCCCAAACCCCGTACTCGCTCACCGCATCCTTCGGCAGCTCGCTGGTGGGCAGCTTCGACAGGTCAAGCTTCCCGAGCAGGCCTTCCTTCACAGCACGCACGAAATCGCCATCGTCGATCTCGGTGATGTCCCATTCGACGTTGCCGCTGGTTACCATCGCCTTGAGCTTGGCATTGTCGACCGGCGCACTGGAAATGACCTTGATGCCGGTCGCCTGGGTGAACGGATCCCAGTGGACCTTACGGTTGATATCGTCGAGCACGCCGCCCGATGAATTGATGTAGATGACTTGCTCCTGCGCGTGTGCCGTTGCGGCCGTGGCGACGCTGCCGGCGACCGCGAACAGACCGGCGATGATAAGCGAGCCGGCTCTTGCGCTTCCCCAGTGCACCATTTGATGTGTCTCCTTCATTGATGGGACGTCGACGTATAATCAGGCTGGAAAGACCCCGAGATCGGCACTATCCCAGCCAACCCGCACTTGTTGCCCGACTGTCAGGGTATCCTTGCGATTGCCGGAAATCTCAGCGCTGATGGGCTCGCCGTTCTCGAGTTCGCAGCTCACATCGATGACATTGCCGACAAAGGTGACCTTGGTCACTTGTGCGGTGAACTCAGTCCCGCCAGGCACCGGATCGTTGATCCGCACGAATTCGGGGCGGATCGCGACATGGCATGGCATTCCTGCGACTGCGCCAGCAAAGACCGGTGCGTTCAATTCGGTCCCGTTCAAGGTCGTGATCAGCGCGGAACCGTCCGCGCTGATTTCGTGCACGCGGCAGTCGAAGAGATTGGTGGAGCCCACGAAATCGGCGACAAAACTGCTGACGGGATGACGATAGACGGTGACGGGATCGCCGATCTGATAGATGCGGCCGGCCTGCATCACCGCGATGCGATCGCTCATGGTGAGCGCTTCTTCTTGATCATGCGTGACATAGATGCAGGTGATCTTGAGGTCCTGCTGCAACTGCCGCAGCTCGATCTGCATGTGCTTGCGCAGCTTGCGGTCAAGCGCGCCGAGCGGCTCGTCCATCAGCAGCACGGACGGCTCGTAGACCAGGGCGCGGGCAACCGCAACGCGCTGTTGCTGGCCGCCCGATAGCTGCGCCGCGAAGCGATCGCCCAGGCCATGCAGGTTAACCCGGGCCAGTGCTGCCTCGACCCGCCGGCGAATCTCTGCCTGATTCATTCTGCGAATGCGCAGCGGATAGGCGATGTTCTCGAAGACCGTCAGGTGCGGAAACAACGCATAGTTCTGGAAGACGAAACCGACGCCGCGCCGCTGCGTCGGCACATTCGACACATCGGAACCATTGATGGCAACGCGACCTTCGCTTGGTGCAGTCAGTCCGGCGATGATCCGCAGCAACGTTGACTTGCCGGAGCCGCTCTGCCCCAGCAGCGTCACAAATTCCCCGCTCCACACTTCGAGCGAGACATCGTCAAGCGCTGTGAAGCTTCCGAAGCGATGCGTGATGTGGTCGAGACGCACGGCCGCATCGCGCCGAATGGCGCTGGCTGTTTCCTTTCCCGCCGGCCGCTGTGCACTCATCGCGACGACACTATCCTGCACCATGCCCTCCGCACCACATCCGGCGACGATCGGCACGGGTAGCCTCGACTGCTACAGTCATGATGGCAAGAGCGATCCGGCAGCCGTGCCGCCGATGACACCGCGTTGCCGCAACATGCCGATTTCGTCCGGCCGCTTGCCGAGAACGCCCGACAGGATTTCATCGGTGGCGCTGTCGAACAGTGGCGCGGCAAACCGCGTCCCTACGGCGGCGCCGGCGATGCGGAAGCCAGGTCCGGGATGCGGTTTGGTGCCGACAACCGGATGCGCTACGTGCTCGAAAAATCCGCGCGCTATCAAGTGCGCATCTTCGAACAATTCGCCGACCTTCAGAACGGAGCCCGCCGCAACACCCTGCGCAACAAGGGTCTGCATCACGGCGTGCTTGTCGCGTGATCGGCTCCAGTCCCACAATGCTTCCCGCGTTGCCTGCGATACGTCGCCGCCTTGCAGGGCCTTGATGCCGGTCACGCCGGCGAGCGCTTGCATTTGTCCGGGCGAGGCTGCGGTCACCGCGACCCAGTTATCCTCACCGGCACACGGCAGCACTTCGTTGAGCAGCAGGTCGGCGCGCGGGTTGCCTTGGGGTTCCTGCGCTTCGCCACTGAGCTGATAGTGCAGCACGGCATCGCCGATCATGTGCAGCACACACTCCTGATGCGAGACATCGAGCCAGATCCCTTCACCCGTCGCATCGCGGTGCTGCAATCCCGCAACCACCGCAAGCGCCCCGTAATGGCCCACCATCGGATCGGGATACGCGACACCTGATCGGATCGGCTTCCCAGCCTCGTAGCCAGAGAGCCGGGCAAGGCCACCGGCGCCTTCCAGCGTCTCACCATAGCCGACGAAGTCGCGATACGGACCTTGCGAGCCGAACGCGGGCATGGTCACCAGCACGAGACGCGGATTGAGCGCATGCAGGGCAGGCCAATCGAGCCCCCATTTCGGCAGAACGCGCGCGGAGTGATTGTTGACGAGCACGTCGCTGTGCCGGATCAGATCGTGCATCAACCCGCGGCCGTGAGGCTCGTCCATGTTGATCACAGCCGATCGGCGGTTTCGATTCCATTCGTGGAAGTAGCCGCCGGTTTCATGTTGCGGCGAAAGGTTCCGTTGGTCGCGCGACACATAGCGCGTGCCGTCAGGCCGCCTCGCACCCTCCACCTTGATCATATCAGCGCCAAGGTAGCCGAGTTGCAATCCGGCGAATGGCCCGGCCCAGGCATGCGTGACATCGAGCACACGAACGCCATCGAGTGGCAGGATCGAGGCATCGCCTGACTGCGTAGCATGCGCACGCGGCCGCGGACACCAGCTCTCGCGGATCGCATCGCCATGCTCGCCAAGCCGCGGGGGCGGCGCCTCGCGGGACGCACAGGACGACATCAGATATGGCAGCTTCGGGTAGCGCAGCGTACCTGCCGCGCCGCACTCGACCTCGGCGAAGTGATCGCGTGCAAGCAATTGCGGGTCGCGCAGCAACTCAGGCACGTCCGCTGCAATGCACGACGGAATGCGGTGATGCTGGCATTCCGCCAGCGCGTCACGCGAGGTTCGCGCAGCAAACCAGGCGGTCATCTCTGCCTCTATCATCGGACCATGCGCGACGCGTCCTGCCAGCGTTGCGAACGCAGGGTCCTCGAGCCAGTCAGACCGATCGAACATGGCGCAGAAGGCGCGCCACTGAACTTCGGTGTAGACGCAGATCAGGAAGTAGCCGTCCTTCGTCCGATAGACATCGGTAAGCGGCGAGCCCTCCTGGATGCGATTGCCGTGCCGGGTGCGTGTGGCGCCGGCATAGGTATAGCGGCTGACGTTGGTGTCGAGCGCGCCTATCAGCGCTTCCTGCTGTGAAATCTCGATCAAGCGTGCGACGCCGTCGTGCCGCGCGCGCAGCAGGCTCGCAAGCGCTGTCGTGGCCGCAAGCACGCCAGCGAAGAATGCCGGTTGATGGCCGTACGGGAGCAGAGGCTCTCGATCCAGCGATCCGGTGATGTAGAGATGGCCGGAGAGCGCATAGACCGTGAGATCGCTCGCCGGCAGATCTGCATAAGGTCCGGTGCCGCCATACGGCGTGATCGCGGCGACGACTAATCCGGGCCGAAGTGTTCGGAGCCTTTCGAAACCAAGGCCCTCATTGCACGCCGCGCTCTCCGGCAGATCGTGTATCACCAGATCCGCGGCAGCGATCAGTTCGTCGAGCGCGGCCTCGCCAGCGTAGCCCACTACACTGCGCTTGCCGCCGGCGAGATACTGCCAAAGAGCGCTGACCGTCTCGCCGGTCTTCAGCGTCGCGCGTGGCGCCGCCGTGCGAAGCCGATGTCCTTCCTTCGGTTCGGCGACGACGACGTCGAGACCCATTTCAGCCAGCAGCTTGCCGCAAAAGGCGGTCGCTGCGGACCGTCCCAGCTCGAGCACACGCAGACCCGACAGCGGAGGTGATTGCGCCGTCGCGGCGCTCACCGCCAGCGTCCCTCCACGCGGTCGAAGCAGCCAGACAATGGATTTGCAACGCTTGTCAGCAGATGTTTGGCGATTTTGCCCGAAGCGGTCTTCGGCAACTCGTCGCAATACGCCACGTACCGCGGCACCTTGAAGCGTGCGAGCTCAGCAGAGCAATGCGACAGGATCCGGTCGGGGGGAAGTGCATCGCGACTCAATCCCGGCTGCAGCACGATGCAGGCTTTCACCTCTTCGCCGCGTGTCGCGTCGGGCACCGGGACAGCGGCCGCCTCGGCGATCTCTGGCAAGGCGTGCAGCACCGATTCGACTTCGCGCGCAGAGATGTTCTCGCCGGCACGGCGGATCATCTCCTTGACCCGGCCAACAATGTAGAAGTAGCCGCGTTCGTCCTGCTTGAAGAGATCACCGGTGCGGAACCAATCACTGTGGAACGCTGCCGCGGTTGCTTCCGGCTTGTTGTAATAGCCTTGCAGAATGCCCGGGCCACGCACCAGGAGTTCACCGATCTGCCCGGGGGGCAGAGTGTTTCCTTCCATATCGGCAACGCGCACTTCGCGGAAAGGCGACGGCAGACCGCATGCACCCGAGCCGACCATGTCGGTGGACTCTGATTGGCATGAACATGCCTGAGCCGATTTCGGTCATGCCGAATGCTTCGCGGGCCACCAGGTTGAAGCGCTGTTCAAGCTCGATATGAGTCTCCTTGTGCAGCCCGTAGACATTCACCCGCACGATTTCGTTGTCGCCATCCAATGGAGACACGGGCTGCTTGAGGACGATTTGCGGGAACAGGCAGAAGTTGATGCGATAGCGCCGGATCCATTCCATGAAACGGCTTGCGCTCTGCCGGCGAGCGACGAACAGTGTCGCACGTTGATAGAACGCCATCAGCATCTGCCATTGCGGATCCATGTAGAAAAACGGCGTTGCCGCCAGGATCCGCTGAAAAACCCGATCATCCCGGCGCGCGTTGACCTTGGCGATCGTCAGCCAATAGCGGTGCGACAACATGCATCCCTTGGGGAAGCCTGTCGTACCTGACGTGTACTGGATGTTGAGAAGATCATCGAGCCCGATCGCCGTTGACGCGGCGAAGACGTCGCTCTCGCCATCGATGAGTTCGTTCCATGCAAGGTGCTTGGGCACCGAGCCACCAACGACGATGACGTGCCGGTCGGTCAGCCGGTCAGGCCGCCGCTCCATCCCCGACAACGTTCCGAGCTGCTCATTATCGATCAGCAGCCAGTCAACGTCACCATCGTTGATGACGTAGTCCATTTCGCGCGATGTGTAGGCGATGTTCATCGGCACCATGACGGCGCCAAGCCGCGCGAGTGCGAGCCATGCGATCGGCAGCGCCGGGATGTTGGGCAGCATGACACCGACATGCGAACCGCGAACGACGCCGCGGCGTGACATGCCGTTGGCGAGCTGATTGACCCGGCGCTGCAACGCCGCATAGGTCACCCGTTCGTCTTCCTCGAAGAAGTCGAGCGCGACCCGGTCGGGCGCCGCGGCGGCAGCTTCGTCGAGCAGCGCCGCTACGCTGGACGGAAACGGCTCACTCTCGATGCGCTTTCGCCGCTCCGGCCAGGGCGGAACGGTAGCCGCGAGAACCTCAGCGCGCGACATGGCGGCTTCTCCCGATGCGCATCAGGGCCAACACCCCCGTCGCAGCTTCAGTGTGATGAAAAACTATGACGGAAACTGATATCAGCGTCAATTTGACGGCACCGACCGCTATGGATCGCGCGCAAGGAAGCTTCGATACCAGATCCGCGACAACTGGTCGGCCAGTTCCGCGTCGGTCAGGCCAACATCGGCATTGTGTACAAAGCAGTTGCGCAGCACGCCATCCACCATGGCGATGCAGTTGAGCGCCATGGCAAGGCGATGACGCTCGGTGCCAGGTTCGGGAGGCACCTCGCGTTCGAATGCGCTGACCACGCGATGCGCCAGCCTCAGGTTGGCCTCTGCCCCGATGTCGTTGAAGCCCGGCAACTCGATGCTGAGCTGGTTCATGCAGCGCATCAGCCCCGCATTGCGGCGGAACATTTCCACATAATAGCGGTGGCCGGCGAGCAATCGATCGAACAGCGGCGTTCGGCGAGGCAGAGGCGGGCGACGCAGCCGGATGGCCTCCATGAAGTCCATCATGACTTCCCGCGCGACGTCCTCGCGGTCTGTCCAGTAACGATAGAACGTGCCGTGGCCGCAATCGGCTCGGCCACAGATGTCGGTGATGCGCATCGTATGGAAGTCGAGGTCTTGCAGCAGTTCGCTGGCGGCGATCTCCAGGCGGATCCGCGTGAGGGTTGTCCGCGGCGTTCCCTTCTGGCCGTCCAGCCGCTGCAGCACCTCGCGCAGCAGATCTGGGAAGGCGAACGGCCCGAGGGTTTGGACCGCGGTCTCCGGTTTCGTCTCGCGAATCAGGCTTGACCACGAAGAGATCATAAGGTGACACTGATATCATGTTCCGCCCAGAAGGGAAGCGCAGGCGCGTGCCCTCCGGCGGCTGAGGAGGGCGCGTGCCGCTGCACTATACCAAGGACGGGCCGGTCGCGACCTTCACCTTCGACAATGGCGCGGTCAATCCGCTCACCCCGGCGATGCACAAGGAACTGCACGATTCGCTGCGCGACTTCCTGGCCGACGATACGATCCGCTGCGGCATCCTGACGGGCGCGGGCACGCGGGCATTCTGCGCCGGCGACGACATCAAGGCGCCGCGCCGGCCGGCGCGCACGCCGGACGTGCAGCTGGCCGACCATTTATGGCCGCATCGCGACGAGAGCGGCGGCCTGGACCCGGTCGCCTGGGCGCGCGATGTGCTCAACATCGAGCGCTTCAAGCCGATGATCGGTGCTGTGTCCGGCTGGTGCCTGGGCCAGGGCATGATTTACCTTCTGCACCTGACCGATCTGCGCATCGCGACGCCGGATGCGCGCTTCGGCTTTCCCGAGATCGCCTACAGCATGGCCGGCGCGGGGGGCACCACGCGGCTTGGCCGGCAAATCCCCCACACGATGGCGATGTGGATGCTGCTGACCGGCGATGCGATGACCGCCGAGGAAGCGCTGTCAGTGCACATGATCAACCGCATCGTGGCTCCCGACCAACTGCTGCCGACGGCACATGCCGTTGCCGAACGCATCACGCGCCATCCGCCCGCGGCGGTGCGCATCGAAATGGAAGCGTATTACCGCTGCCTCGACATGACGCGCGGCGAGGCAATCGCCTTCACCAAGCATCTTTACCGGATGCAGAGGCTCGGTGTGGGTCCCGATTCACCTGAACTGGGTGAGACCCTCGGGTTCCTCTACCACCGCAACAACGAACGATCATAAGGAAGCGGACAGCATGACCAGGAAAAAGGCCGGTTCAGCGTGGTTGGCGGGTGCCGTCCTGCTGATGCTCGGTGCTTCCGCGGCGCAGGCCCAAACCAAGTCCTGTCACCCGGACGGCAAGCCGACAGAGTCGGAGGTAATATTCAACTCGAGTGGCGGCAGTTACGGCGAGGCCATTCAGAAGGTGTTCTTCACGCCATTCGAGCAGGAATGCGGCATCAAGGTTCGCCACGTGAACAGCCAGCGCACTTATGAGCAGATGCGTTTGTATGTGCAGTCCGGCAACCTGCCCTGGGATATCGGCGCCACCTACTCCGATCAGGAATTTCCCTTGGGCATCCGGGATGGGATTCTTCACAAGCTGCCCGCGGGCTTCTGGGACCAGATCAGAGGGGAAATGATCGACGGTTCGTATAACGACTACGGCGCCTGGGCGACACCTTACTCCGAACTGCTGGTCTATTCGACAAAGTCAACGCCGCAAGGCATTCAAGGTTGGGCGGATTTCTGGGACGTCAAGAAATTCCCCGGCCCGCGCATCATCGCCAACCGGCCTTTCATGCTCATCGGCGCCCTGCTCGCCGATGGTGTTCCGCTCGACAAGATCTACCCGCCGGACATGGACCGTGCTTTCAAGAAGCTGGATGAATTGCGGCCCAGCATTCGCGCCTTCTATGCGGCACCGGATCAAGGCGTGCAGGGTGTGGCGAACGGCGAGTTCGTCATTGGCACGACGCTTAGCGGCCGCGCCGTGACCGCAATCAATTCCGGCCAACCGATCGAAATGGTGTGGAACGGCGCCATCCTGCACAATTCCTGGACCTTCATTCTGAAAGGAACATCGCATCCGCGCGCCGCCGAGGCATTGCTGGACCATATGCAGCGCGCCGATCGGCAGGCGGAACTCGCGAAACTGACCGGCTATACCGGCGGCAACAAGGATGCGACCAAGGGGCTCGACCCGAAAGTGGTGGGCATGCTGCCTGCGACGCAGGAGCATTTGTCGGTCGCATCCATGGTCGATGCCACGTGGTGGGCGGACAACAACGCCAAGGCCACCGCGCGGTGGGATGCGTGGATGGCGCAGCACTGAGCATCATGGCTGGCGCAACGCGTTCGAGTCCGGGCGCCAGGCACCGCGATCTGATGCGGTGGCTGTTGCTTGCTCCGGCCGTTCTGCTTGTCATCAGCTTTGTGCTGATCCCGACGGTCATGGGACTGATCGATTCGTTTCACAACAATGGCGCCTGGACATTCGCGAACTTTCTCACCGTCGCGACCGCGGTGCCCTATCCGCGCATCCTGTGGAATACCGTCACCATCGCAGCCGCGACCGCCGTGGTGAGCGTGGCCTTGGCCACGCCGCTCGCCGCTTTCCTGGCGGCGCGCGAGGGCAACGCCGCCCGCATGCTGCTGGGCCTGGTCGCAGCCACACTGTGGGTGTCGATCCTGGTGAAGCTGTTCGCCTGGCAGATCCTGCTGGCACGCACCGGGCCGCTCAATACGTTGTTGCAGGCAGCCGCGATCACCACGCCGCAAAGCTCGTTGTTGTATACACGCGGCGCGGTCGTGGTCGCCATGGTGCAGGTGATGGTGCCTTATGCCTGCATGCTACTGGTCGCCGGCATGAAGCGGGTGGATTGGGACCTGATCGTCGCAGCGCGCACACTTGGCGCTCGGCTCCCGCTGGTGGTCGCCTCGGTGTACTGGCCTCAGGTGCGCTATTCGGTGGTCATGACCACGCTGGTGATCTTTGTCAGTACCAGCGGCTTTTTCGTGGCACCCGCGCTGCTAGGCGGGTCCGGCGAAGTCATGGCCGGCATGAAGATGCAATCGGATCTGGCGAACCAGTATGACAGCGGGCTCGCTGCAACAACCGGCACTGTACTGATGCTGGGCCTTCTGCTGCTGTCCTGGATCGCTCTGAAACTCAGCGGCGGATCATTCCGCCGGATTGCCGAGGAAGTCGGATCGTGACGCGCGGGCGCGGTTTGCGCATCGCCGGATGGAGCTACTGTGGCCTGATCCTGCTGTTCCTGCTGTTTCCCGTTGCCATCATGGTGCCGGCCAGCTTCAGCGGATCGCAGACACTCGAATTCCCGCCGAGCAGCTGGTCGTTCCACTGGTATCGCCAGGTGCTCGGTGACGGACGCTGGCTCGAATTCAGCGTCTCTGTCCCTGCGCATTGCCTTGTTCGCCGCGGCTGCGGCGACTGTGTCCGGGCTGATGGTCAGCGTGGTGCATATGCGCTTCGGCCGCGTCACACCAACTCTGCGCGCATTCTTCCTGTTGCCGCTCGTCGCACCGCATATCGTGCTGGCAACCGGACTCTTCTCTTTGCTGCTGCACATGCACGCACTGGGCAGCCCGGTCGTATTGGCGTTCGGTCATGCGTGCCTGGCACTGCCGTTGACGATTGTCGTCCTGATCAATGCGGTGGAGACGATAGAGCCGCTGCTCTGGTCCGCCGCCGCTTCGCTGGGTGCCCGCTGGTGGATGATCGTACGAGAAGTCCTGATACCCAACATTTCGATTTCGCTCATCGTCGCGTTCCTGCTGGCCTTCATCGCCTCCTGGGACGAGGTGACGTTCGCGGTGTTCATCGGACCGATTGCAACGCCGACATTGCCAAGCCGCATGTTCGCGTATCTACAGGAACTGTTGAATCCTTCGGTCAGCGCGGTCGCCACGATGCTGGCGATGCTCACCGTCAGCGCCGGGCTGCTGAGCATGCTGTTGCCGCGACTGCGCCGGCGTCAGGGCAGGGTGGCGCCGTGACCGTAGATGCACGCTTCGCGCTGGAGTTGCGCGGCGTCACCAAATCCTATGGCGCGGTCGAGGTTCTCGCGCCGCTCGACTTCACCATCGCCGCGGGTGAGTTCGTCACCCTGCTGGGGCCCAGCGGTTCAGGCAAGACCACGATCCTGGGGATCGCGGCGGGCATCGTCACGCCGGATTCCGGCCGCGTCCTGTCACATGGTGACGATGTGACGCTGCATCCGCCGCATCGGCGGAATGTCGGCATGGTGTTTCAACGCTACACGTTGTTCCCCAACAAGACGGTGGCCGAGAACGTCGCGTTCCCGCTCCGCGTTCGGAAAGTGGCCGCACGCGAGATGCGAGACCGCGTTGCTCATTTCCTCGATCTGGTCGGACTCTCGCGATTGGCGGATCGGTACCCCTCGCAGATCTCGGGTGGCGAGGCCCAGCGCGTCGCACTGGCGCGCGCGCTTGTCTTCGATCCCGCGCTGCTGCTGATGGATGAACCACTTGGTGCGCTCGATCGCCGCCTGCGGCAGAACCTGCAGGAGGAAATCCGGCGCATCCAGCACGAAACCAAGGTGCCGACGCTGTACGTGACGCACGATCAGGAAGAGGCGATGAACCTCGCCGATCGTATCGTGATTTTACGCAACGGCCGCGTGGTGGCGCAGGGCACGCCGCGCGAACTGTACCATGATCCCGTCTCGCTTTGGGCCGCGGAGTTTCTAGGTGATGCCAATGCCTGCCGCGCGGCTTCAGTGGAACCACAGGGCGCCAAGCGGTGCCTGGCGATCAGCGACGGCGGCCTGCGCATGAGCGCGCGGCGCGCCCCCGGAGCCGGCAATGGCCACGATGACTTCATCATCCTGCGGCCCGAGGAGGTCGCGGTGCATGAGTCTCCTCCGCCCGGCGGCGCACATTGCCGTGGCGAAGTGGTTGACGTGTCGTTCCTGGGGCCGGTGCAGCAACTGCGCATCCAGCTTGATGCAGGCTGGCTGATCCGCGCGACGCTGCCGGCTCGCCAGTACGTCGAACGTGGCACGATTGTGCACTGCTGCTGGGAAGACGACATCCCGATCGTTGTGCCGCGCGAATAGGCGATAGGAGAAGGACCTTATGGTGCAAATGGGTCGCCAGATGAAGATGGCGCTGTCGATCGCCTCGCTCGGATATCATCCTGCCTGCTGGCGGCTGCCCTCGATGCCCGCCGGTGGCACGATGCAGTTCCAGCATTACGTGAACCTGTTGAAGACCGCCGAGCGCGGCAGGTTCGACATGATCTTCCTGGCCGACGTGGCAGCATCGCGTGAAATCGGGCCGACAAATCCGAATCGCAGCCGGGTGCATCATGTGGTTCGGCACGAGCCATTGACGCTGCTTGCGGCGCTGGCTCCGCTGACCAGCAATATCGGGCTCGTCGCAACAGCGTCGACCACCTACAACGAACCATTCAATCTGGCGCGGCGCCTGGCGACGATAGACCATATCAGCGGCGGCCGCGTCGGCTGGAATGTCGTGACCGGCTACAACATCGAGGAGGCGCAGAACTACGGCTTCGATCAGGTGCCGGAATCCGCGACGCGTTATGCGCGCGTGTATGAATTCCTCGAAATCACCAAAGGCCTGTGGGACAGTTGGGAAGACGATGCGCTGATCCGGGACAAGGAGTCCGGCATCTATCTCGACCCGGACAAGGTCCATGTCCTCGGCTACAAGGGCAAGCAGTTCCAGGTGCGCGGACCGCTCGACGTCGCACGCTCGCCGCAAGGCTATCCACTTTTCGTGACCGCGGGTGAATTGGACGGCGCCAGGAAACTGGCGGCCTTCGCCGCCGAGGTGCTTTATGCCGGCCTGCCGAACCTGAAGGTCGCCAAGGACTACTACGCGCACGTGAAAGGCTTGATGCCGGCACACGGCCGCGATCCCAATAGTCTGAAGATCCTCGCCGGCATCATGGCGTTTGTCGGACACACCAAGGAGGAAGCGCAGGCGAAGTTCGATCGACTCACGGCGCTTATTCATCCCGACGTGGGTCTGCGCATGATCCTGCCGATGTTCGGCGATCTCTCGCATCTGCCACTCGACGAGCCGGTGCCATTCGAGGTGATCGAAGCGGCCAGGCCGGAGTACAACGACTTCGCCAAGCGGGATGCGATCACCGAACATCTGATCGAGCGCATACGGCAGGAGAAGCTGACGGTGCGGCAAATCTACGGAGCGATCGCCGAGGGCTATTGGCAGCTTGGCATGATCGGCACGCCCGCGACGATCGCCGACAGCATGGAGGAGTGGTTCACGTCGGGCGGCTGCGACGGCTTCATCGTCCAGCCACCATATATTCCAGACGCGGTGGACGACTTCGTGGCGCTGGTGATTCCGGAACTGCAGCGGCGCGGCCTGTTCCGCCGGGAGTACCAGTCCGCCACCTTGCGCGGCAACCTCGGCCTTGCACGTCCCGACAACCAGTATGCGCTGAAGCGAGCGGGCTGAGCGGTGCCACCTGCGCTGCGCCGCGGTCGCCGCGCCCGGAACGCCTGGCCTTCAGAAACCGACATTGACCGTGGCGCCGATCGGTACAATGTTTCGCTGCTGATGGAGGCGCGCGCATGGAGATCACAACACGCAAGGTCTACGACGTGACAGTCGTCGATCTGCGCGGCAGACTGGACAGCCGGGCGGTAGGTGAAGCGGGCGACCAGATCGTTACAATTGCCAAAGGTAATAATCAGCGCGTGCTGCTCAATCTCGACAAGCTGGAATATGTGAGCAGTTCCGGGCTGCGGGCTATTTTGCTCGGCGCCAAGCTGCTGCAGGACAAGCTGGGTGAACTGAAGATCTGCCAGGCCCGCGACTCCGTTAAGACAGTTCTTCAGACCGCTGGGTTCGACAGCCTGATCAAGACCTATGAGACCGAGCGGGAGGCCATCTCCGCCTTCCTCGGTTGAAAGCTGTGCCGGACCGGCGCCGTCAGCGCCCCTTGTTCCGCTTCCTGAGGATTTCCAGCATCGCATCGAGGCCGAGAATGTAGGAGTGCATCCCGAAGCCGGTGATCATTCCTTCCGCCGCATCGGACAGAACGCAATGGATATTGCGCTTGGCAATACTGCTGATGTGTACCTCGACGTATGGCAATGCAGCGCCCTTGATGCAGTCCTTCAGGGCGTAGCCCGCATAGGTGAAGCCGGCCGGGTTCATCACCAGCCCATCGAACCCCTCGTCGACGGCCTGATAGATGCGGTTGATCGCCTCGCCTTCGACGTTGGTATAGAAGATCTCCAACTGATACTCGTGCTGCCGCGCATGCGCTTGCAGCATGGCGTCGAGGTGCGCCGGTGTGGTCGAACCGTAGATCTCGGGCTCGCGCCTTCCCAGGAACGTCAGGTTCGCGCCTTGCAACAGCAGGATCTTTGCCACCGCGACCTCCTTATTCAAAAACCGGCCGTGCCCGTCGGTAAGTGTTCGCAGCGCCGATCATGAGACGCTCCGCTTCTGCAACTCGGGAAAGTCATAGTCCTGCCAACCAGGCACATCGGCAACCTTGAAGAATTCACGACCATGTTCGGCAACCGCGGGTCCGCACGCGTCGCCGGCAGGGATCTCGGGGGCTCTCTGTTGGTCCGCGCCGTACGGAAATGTCGCATCGATGCCCATGGCCGATCCTAGCCGCCTGTCGAGCGGAATCGACCCGTCGATCGATGGATCCAGCGTGCCGCCGGGTACGTCGTTGATAATGATGACGTCGCGCGCTGGCTGGCTGCGAAACGCGATGGCCCATTCAACCTGACCTGGATTTCGCACATCGATGTCGGGATCCACCACGACCACCGGCTTGGGACGCTGGCTGCTGGCAATCGTCGTCAGGATAGCGTGGCGCGTTTCTCCGACATAACGCTGCTTCATCGACATGACGACATTGAAGCCAACTCCGCCAGAGGCTGGAATGGCGACGTCAGCAAGTGCCGGATGCTGCGGCTTCAACCTCGCAAAGTAAGAAGCCTCATAAGGCAACTGCTTGAGGTTGTGATTTTCAGTCGGCGGGACCCCGGTGAGGAGCGCCTGGAAGTACGCATTATTGCGATGCGTGATCGCCTTGATCCGCGCGATCGGCTTTTTCGAGCGTATCGACTGCATCGCCCGTAAGGACATTTTCATGCACCGGTGCATCCACCAAGATGACTGGCGCAATTCGGGTCGCCACCCGGCGCGGGATGCTGTCAAAGGCATGGCGATCGACCTCGATCAACTCACCGGCTTCGCGCAAGCATCGAGAAACTCTCGCAAGTCCTGGAACGGCATCGTTGCTGCGTCTCCCCGATTTAGCCCGAGCATATATGGGTGGGAACGCGATAGCGCTAACTTTCTGTTCCGCCGCCGTGCCGCAAATGCGATGGCTTGTGCGGTAATTGTCGAGGAGCCGCAGATGACCCGACCGGTTCGCATGATTGCCGTGGCACTTGCCACACTGCTTGCGATCTTCAGTGGCGGCAAAGCCGCGCGCGCCGCGGACGATCCGGCGACCGTCATCAAGGCAGAGCTGGAGCAATGGCGGCTGGATTTCAACGCGCGGCGGGATACCCGTATCTGCGACCTGTTCGCGCCCGATCTGCGATACGATTTCCAGGGACTGCCAGAGCAGAACCACACACTGCTCTGCGACCGGCTGCACCGCGCGCTGGCCGATCGGTCGAAGACATTCCAGTACGGCCTGCGTATCAAGGAGGTTCTCGTGTCCGGCGACCTCGCGGTGGTGCGGCTGAGCTGGATCTCGAACCTCACCGCAACGGACGGGCGCACCACGTCGGAGGAGGAGCCGGGGCTGGATGTGTTCCAGCGGCAGCCGGACGGAAGCTGGAAGATCATCCGCTACATCGCCTATCCGGCGACACCTGGATGACCCTTGTGATCTCGCTTTCTATTGGCAGTCCCTTGCGGAGAGTGCCAATAATGGCAATCTAGATGACGAATCCGGTGGGCAAGGGAGCATGATCCACTACGACTTGCGATGCAGCGAGGACCACGCGTTCGACGGCTGGTTCAAGGACAGTGCGGCGTTTGAACGGCTGGCGAAGCGCGGCATGCTGGAGTGCCCACATTGCGGTGGCAACAAGGTTGAGCGCGCGTTGATGCGGCCCGCGGTCGCCAAGGGCGACTCCCTGCCGGTACCGGCCGCTTCGGCGCTCCCGGAACAGCCAACGCCACAACCGCCCGCGGCACAGGCTGCGGTTGCCGGTGGACCGATGCCGGCGCAGTTGCGGGCCATGCTCCAGCGCATGCGCGCCGAAGTTGAAAAGCACTGCGACTACGTCGGCCCGCAGTTCGCCGAGGAAGCCCGCAAGATGCACCGGGGCGAAAGCGACAAGCGTGGCATCTACGGTGAAACCAGCCCCGAGCAGGCCGAGTCCCTTGCCGAGGAAGGCATTGAAATCTCGAGCATTCCGTGGGTGCCGCGCGCGGACAGCTGATCCCGCCGGTTGCTACCGCGCCACAGTCTCGTTCGCCGGGAAGTTGCATTCCACCGCGATGCCGTCCGGATCGTAGTAGAATAACTGCGTCATGTTCAGCCGCGGTAGCACGCGTTCGTCATACTTGATCTTGTGCTGCTCGAGGTTGGCTTTCATGCCCTTCAGCCCTTCACAGGCGAAGGCGATGTGGTCGAGCCGCCCGGTCTTCGCCGGATCGCCCTTGGCGTCCTTGATCGGCTCGTTCTCGGCCCGATCGCCAATCAGGTGCACCGTCGGCACGCCGCCGCAATACAGCCAGTAGCCGGGGAACGCCAGCGGCGGACGATCGCCGACCGATAGGCCAACGACATCGGTATAGAAGTTCTTCGTGGCCTCCAGGTCGCGAGTTAGGATCGTGTAGTGATTGAGCGACATCGCAGGCATGCTGGTCCTCCCTCAGAACTGATTTTCCGGCTCCATGCCGAGCAGGATCTGGCCGACCGATTCGTAATGCAACTGGCGTCCCTGTGACTGCTGCGCCACTGTATGGATGTCGCGCAGGCGCTGCTCGAACGGCTGGTCTTCGAACACCGCCATCGACCCGGCGGCATGGTACAGCGTGTTGACGATATCGCGCGACTGCTGGATCGCCCAGGTGGAAGCCAGCCGGATCATCGCGCGATCCTCTGTCGTCTGCGTCCCGGTTTCCTCGACGTGCTTCCAGGCGGTCTCCCATGTGGTGTGCAGAAAGGCGCGCGCCGAGCGCCAGCGCGCCTCGCATTGCGCCAGCTGCGATTGCACCACGTTGTTCTCGCGCATCGGCCGCCCCGCCCCGCGCGAGACCTTGTTGGACGGCAGATTCAGGAAGTCGTCGATGGTGCCACGCGCAATGCCCAGCCCAACGCCGCCGAAGCCGCACGAATACAACTGGTTGCTGGTGAAACGGTACAGCAGGCCATCCTCGTGCCGCTCGGCAGCCGTGTCGCGTGCCATGCTGTAACGCTGCGGCACGAACAGGTCCGTCACCACATATTCGTTGCTGGCAGTGCCGCGCAGTCCGATGGTGTGCCAGATGTCGTGCATCTGCACGCTGGATTTCGGGAACAGCATGGTGCGCACCTTGCCGCCGCTGCCCGCAATCGGCATGTGCGCGCCGAGCCAGCGCGCGTGATGGCAGCCGCTGGCGAAACGCCACTTGCCGCTGATGCGATAGCCGCCATCCACCGGCTGCGCCTCGTACGGTGCGCCGGGCGGACCCCACGCCAGTATGCCGGTCGGCGGCCCGAAGATCTCGCACGCGACCTCGCGGTCCAGATACGCCGCCGACATCGAGCAGCCGTTGTTCTGTCCGACACACCACGCGACGGATGCATTGATAGAAGCCAGCGCTTCGGTCACCTGGGTGAAGTTCACCGGCCGCAATTCGGCGCCACCGAGAAAGCGCGGCTGCAGCATGCGGAAGAAGCCGCCTTCGATCAGCGCACTGACCACGCGCTGCGGCAATTCGCGCTCCCGCTCGATCTCGCCATCGGCTTCCTTCAGCAGCGGCGCAAGGTCGCGCGCCCGCTGGATGTAATCGGCATCTGCGCTCACTTGAGCCGCTCCAGCACGGCCGCGACCTGCGCGCCCTTCGCCACATCTGTGGCGCGCAAGGGCGGCCGCATGTTGCGCCAGATCGGCTCGCCGGTCATGGCCGCAAGCGCCGCCTTCAATGTCGGGATGCCGTCGATCGGTGCGCATGCCTGTTCGATCAGGCTCTGCACGCCGGGGTCGCGCAGCAGACGATGCAGCAGGCCGGGCAGCAGATTGGCCATACCGCAAATCGTGCCCTGGCCGCCGGCGGCAAGCGCGCGCACGATCAGCCTTTCATCCCCGACCAGCGACGCCACATCGGGAGCCGCGGCGCGGAACGCCAGGAAGTTGTCGAAGTCGCCGCTGCTGTCCTTCACGCCCGACAGCATGGCACCGTAGCGGCTGCGCAGCCGGCCCAGCACCTCGGCCGGCACGCCGACGCCGCACACCTGCGGGATGTGATACAGACACACACTCAGCCTGGGGTCGCCAATGCGATCGAGCACCGTGGCGAACGCGTCCTCAATGCCCTGCGGCGGCACGTTGGCAAAGTAGTACGGCGGCAGCAGCAGCACGCGGGCTATGCCCAGCGCGAGGACGCCTTTGGTCAGTGCCACGCTATCGGCGATTGCCGGGCAGCCGGTGCCGACGGCCAGCCGAGCCGGTTCCATTCCGGCGTGCAGCATTGCTTCGACCGCTTCCAGCCGCTCGGCGATCGAGAACGACGGACCTTCGCCGCAACTGCCGAACAACACCAAGCCGTCGCAGCCATTGTCCAGCAGCCGCCGCGCATGCTTTGCGAATGCAGCGTGGTCAATCGTGCCGTCATTGTTACTGGGCGTGGTGGCGGCGGCCCATAATCCCGTGATCGCATCAGGCATCGAAATCTCCGGCGAGACGTTGGCCGCAGCCTGCCACCGAACAGTGATTGCGGCCATCCCCGCGGCTGCCTAGGCTGCTATCGAACGATCGGAGGCCTGTCATGCTGCGCGGCATCCACCCGCTGCTGTCACCCGATCTGCTGCACGTACTGGCGAGCATGGGCCACGGCGACCGCATCGCCGTGGTGGATGCCAACTTCCCCGCGGTCAGCCACGCGAAGCGCCTGGTCACGCTGCCGGGCGCCAACGCACCGGCGGTGATGCAGGCCATATTGTCGGTGATGCCGCTCGACGATTTCGAACCGCATCCTGCCGCCATCATGCAGGTGGTGGGCGATCCGGCGATGGTGCCGGAAGCCGAACGCGAATTCGCCGCCGTCCTTGCGCGCAACGATCTGCCGTCGCCAGCACGCCTTGAGCGCCGCGCGTTCTACCATGCCGCGGCCGAGGCCTTCGCCATTGTCGCGACCGGCGAACAGCGTCTCTACGGCAATATCCTGCTGACCAAGGGAGTTGTACCGCCGCCGATCGACGAATGATCGACGCGCATCATCACGTGTGGTCGCTGCAGCGCGGCGACTATGGCTGGCTCACGCCGGATCTGCCGATCTACCGCGACTATTCGCTGGATGACTTGCGGCCGCTGCTGGGTGACATCACCACGACCGTGCTCGTGCAGGCTGCGCCAACCGAAGCGGAAACCGCCTGGCTGCTGGGCGTCGCGCGTGAGTCCGCGGGTCTGGTGCAGGGTGTCGTCGGCTGGGTCGACATGCTGGCGCGTGACGCTCCGGACCGCATCGCCGTGCTTGCGCGCAACCCGTTGCTGAAGGGCCTGCGTCCGATGCTGCAGGACATCGATGACTCCGAATGGCTGCTGCGGCCCGACGTGCAGCCGGCCATCGCCGCGATGATCGAAACCGGCCTGCGCTTCGATGCCTTGGTGCAGCCGCGGCATCTGCCGATGCTGTACACGTTCTGCGCTCGGTATCCGAACATGCCTGTGGTCATCGATCACGGCGCCAAGCCGGCTATCGCGTCGGGCGAATGGCAGCCCTGGGCTGACGATATTCGGCGTCTGGCGCGCGCAACGTCCGCGTACTGCAAGCTGTCCGGACTGGTGACGGAGGCACGGCGCGACTGGTGCGCCGACGACTTGCGCCGCTATGTCGACCATTTGATCGATTGTTTCGGACCGGCGCGTCTCATGTGGGGCAGTGACTGGCCCGTGGTGAACCTGGCCGGCGGTTATTCACGCTGGCGCGAAACGACATTTCCGGTACTTTTGCAACTATCGGTTGAAGATCGTCACACCATTGTCGGCAGGACAGCCGCCGAATTCTACGCCCTCACAAGGGTCTAGCGGACTCTGCTGAAATAACGTTAATGTACCCTGGGTTGAAGGGGCTAACAATGAACGAAACTAAAGATCAGGTCCTCGGGCTGACCGCCCAGATCGTGTCGGCGCATGTCCGGCATAACGAGGTCACGTCGGATGCATTGCCTGCATTGATACAGGAAGTTTATCGAACGCTGTCGAATATCGACAAGCAACCAGTACAGACGGAAAAGCCGCAACCGGCTGTGCCGATCAAGCAGTCTATCCGGCAGGATCGCATCATCTGCCTGGAGGACGGCAAAAGTTTCTCCATGCTAAAGCGCCATCTCATGACCGACCATAAGATGACGCCGCAGCAGGACCCGTGAGAAGTGGGGACTGCCGCGTGATTATCCGATGGTGGCGCCGGACTATGCGGAGACACGTTCGGAACTCGCCAAGAAGATCGGCCTTGGACGCAAGGCCGGCAGACTGGCGAAGCGTCCGGCCGGTCGCCGCAAGCGCAGCTGACGCTTTGGCCACGCCGCGATGATCCGGATCACTCCGAACATCGCGGTTGACGAAAAGGCGATCAGTGAAAGTTTTATCCGCGCGTCGGGGCCGGGTGGACAAAACGTCAACAAGGTCGCGACCGCGGTGCAACTTCGCTTCGATCCGGCGGTGTCGGGACTGCCGGAAGCCGTGCAGACACGTTTGCGTATACTCGCCGGCAAGCGCTTTACTCAGCACGGCGAGCTGTTGATCACCGCGCAGCGCTTCCGCACGCAGGAACGCAACCGGCAGGCTGCACTCGAAACGCTGGTCCAGCTGATCGAGCGTGCCGCCGAACCACCGATACCGCGCGTTGCCACGCGGCCAACGACCGCATCGAAGCGGCGCAGGTTGCAGACCAAGGCGCATCGTGCGCGTATCAAGCAAACACGCGGTGCACCTTCGGGCGACGAGTGACAGGGAGGACTGCCTTCGATGGTTGACGACGCGCTCGGCCTGCCGATCGGCGCAGCATCACACGCCGCCGCGAAGGCGTTGGACGATGTGGTGCTCGGCTATCTCGGCTATCGCGCCGACATACCCCAACGCATGGCGACCCTGCTCGAGCTCGATCCCGAATTCGGCCTGGCACATTGCCTCAAGGGCTATTTCGCCATGCTGGCGTACAAGCGCGCCGCAGTGCCAGTTGCCGAGGCTGCCGCGGCCGACGCGGCACGCCTCACCACGAACGCCACGCCGCGCGAACGCGCGCATGTCACCGCGCTCAGGCACTGGATCGATGGCGAGCCGGACCGCGCCGTCGATGTCTGGGAACACATCCTGGGCGAGCACCCGCGGGACATCCTGGCCTTCCGCCTGGCACACTTCGTCAACTTCTGGCTCGGCCGCCCGGACATGATGCTTGCCTCGGTGCTGCGGGTCGAAACCCATTGGAGCGACGAACTGCCCGGCTTCGGCGCGATCCTCGGCTGCCGCTGTTTCGCGCATGAGGAATGCGGTCACTACACCGAGGCCGAAGCCGCCGGACGCGCGGCAATCGATCGCGATCCCGGCGATCTCTGGGCCGCGCATGGCGTCGCGCACGTCATGGAGATGCAAGGCCGCCGCAGCGAAGGCATCGCCTGGATCGACGGGCTGCGCGACAACTGGCGGGACGCCAACAATCTGCGCCATCATCTGTGGTGGCACGCCGCGATGTTCCATCTGGAACACGGCGAGATGGATCGCGTGCTGGCACTGTACGACGAACAGTTCCGCAACCTCGCGTCGCGGCTGACCGACGCGCAGCCGGATCTCTACATCGACGTGCAGAACGCCGCGTCGATGCTATTTCGTTTGCAACGGCATGGCGTGGACGTCGGCGACCGCTGGACCGAGCTCGCCGACAAGGCTGAGCCGCGTATCGGCGATTGTCTATCCGCCTTCACCCTGCCGCACTGGATGATGGCGCTCACCGCCACCGGCCGCGACGCCAGCGCGCAGCGCATGATCGAGTTGATGCGCGCCTTCGCTCAGGGCCCCGGCATCATCGCTTCGCTTGTCGGCAGCATCGCGTTGCCGATCTGTCAGGCTGTGCGCGCACATGCACGCGGCGACTACGATCAGGCAGTGACGACAATGCAGCCGGCGCTTGGCGCGATGTACCGTCTCGGCGGCAGCCACGCGCAGCAGGATGTGCTGGAGCAGTTGTATCTCGATGCCGCCATGAAGTCCGGCCGGCACGATGCGGCACGCCTGCTGCTGGAACGTGTCGCCGGCCGCCATCTGCTGCCGCTCGAGCGGCGTATCGGTTACGCGGCAGCCGCGCGGACCGTGCGCCTCTGAGGCGGGCTGGCGCGCGGGACGCGGAGATTACTTCAGCAGCGGATCCAGCTTCCCTGCCCGGTCCAATGCCACCAGATCATCGCAGCCGCCGATATGGTGCCCACCGATGAAGATCTGCGGCACCGTCGTGCGTCCGCCCGATCGGCGGATGGAATCCTGCCGCTCCCCGGACCCATGCGGCGCCTCGATCTCGTGCACAGCCACACCCTTGCTGTTCAACAGATGCAGCGCGCGGGCACAGAACGGGCACCACGGCTGCGTATAGACCTCGACCTCAGGCATCTCGTCTCCTACAGCGGAATCGCCAGCAGCGTATCGAACCGCGCGCTGTCGCACACCACAATGCGCTCGGCGAACCGCAGGCTGCCGTTCTCCTCGCGCACCCGATCGAGATAGACGCCTGTCGCGAACAAATCCATCCGTCCATCGCGCATCGTACGCACCACCAGGAACGCCGTCTCCGCCGTGATCTCGGCACCCGGCCGCAGCGACGGCATGCCGACGATATGGCGATAGCTCTGCCGCTCGTAAATGTTGGCCTCGCGCAGAGCTGCCACCCGATCGACCAGCATGCCGCGCGAGTCCGCATACACGATGCCGGCGGCATAGCCGCGCCGCTGGTTCTCCGCCGTGGTGATCTTGTAAAGGCACTGCTCGACGAACAGCCCCGGCCAGTCCTCCAGCCGATCGGCATCGATGCAGGCGGCGTACTCGGTGTTCAGCGACGCCAGGCGGAACAGCAGATCAACATCCCGCATCACAGGCCCATGTGCAGGCGATACGCCTTCCAGAAACCTCGTACCGAGGCCTCGGTCGCACGCGTGTCCTGCGAGTCAGCCTCGGCACCGCCCATCTCCACCACCGACAGCTCATCCGCCGCGGCAGCGATGCCGCGCTGTACGAAGCCGCCGACGGCGCCGTCCTCCATCGACACATAGCCCGCCGGCCCGACCAGGTTGTTCTGCCGCAGCCGGTGCGCTCGCAGTTCCGCGCTGTCGTCGGTAAAGCCGATATAGGTCCAGTTCAGGTCGGTCATATCCACGCCGCGCGGCACGATCTGCCGGATCGCCAGCGCATTGTGCACCTGCTGGAGGATGAAGCCCGGAAAGATCGACAGGATCTGCAACTGGATGTCGTCGTGGAACTCGTCGTGCATACCCAGCAGGCTCGGCTCCGCCAGCCGGAAGCTCTCCTTGTCCGAGCGCATCCCCTGATACGTGGCGTCGTTGCCCTGCGGCGGCGCCATTGTCGCCGAGGCATGATGCTCGCCGGTCTCGCTGACCAGCACGCCACCACCGGAACTCAGCCGCGTGATGCGGAACGTGGCGAAAAACAGATGCAGCAGACTTGCGTGGTAGGTGTCACGCACGTTCTCGAAGTACAGCTTCCAGTTGTTCGGCAGCGCCTGGGTGAAGCGGCCGATGATCTCCAGCTTGCGATTGCCGACGACGCGGCGAACCCGCGCGCTGATCTCCGGCCCCAGCCAATCTTCGAACGCCGGCGCATCCGCCGACAGCGAGCCGAACACCATGCCGCAGAACGTCGCCACGCGCAGCTTGCGCGGTCCGTGGCACGACATGTCGAAGTCCGCCGGCATGCCGCCTCGGCCGTTGACGCCGCGCGCGAAGGCAATCGAGCGCAGGTTGCCACGCAGATCATAGCGCCAAGCGTGATACACGCACTGAAAGTCCTTCGCATTGCCGCCATCGTCCAGGCAGATCAGCGCACCGCGATGCGCGCAGCGATTCTCGAATGCGCAGACCTCGCCGTCCTCGGCGCGCACCACCACCACCGGCATGGCGCCGACGAAGGTGGTCCGGTAGTCGCCTGGCGCGTCCAGTTCGCTCTCGAGGCACAGAAAGTTCCAGACCGGGCCTTCAAAGATCCGCTTCTGCTCGCGCGCCAGCACATCGGCATCGCGATAGACCCAGTATGGAATGCGCGTCAGGCCCGAAGGCCAGATGCGATCGGTGAGCATATCCATGTCAGTTCAGCCTCGGATCTGGGACGCGCGCGGCCACCAGCACATCGACCGACGCCGCTCCCGCGCCGAGCAGCACCGCCGCACAGCCATTTGCTGTTGCGCCTGAAGTCATCACGTCATCCACCAGCACAACGTTCTTGCCGGCAATGCGCGCAACGCGCGACGCACGCACTGCGAACGCATCGGCGACTTCCGTGGCGCGTTCGGCGGCCGACTTCTCGCCGAGCGATTGCGTTGCGCGCGTCCGCCGGAGCGCATCCATCACGCCTGGCACGCCGGCAATGCGCCCGACGGCCCTCGCCAGCAACGCCGCCTGGTTATAGCGGCGGCGGAATAGCCGCATGCGATGCAGCGGCACCGGCACCAGAACGTCCGCCTCGCGCAGCAGCGCCGCACCGGCGCGCGCCATATGCGGCGCCAGCGCCGCCGCGATCTCCGTGCGGTCCGCGTGCTTGAACGGCAGGATCAGCCGCCGCCCCTGCGCGTCATAACGCAGCGCCGCGCGTGCCCGCCGGAACACTGGCGGCGCCTCGCGGCAGGTCGGACACAGCCCCGCGGCACCGCCGATCGCGGCGCTGCCGAACGGCACGCCACAGCGCACGCACATCGGCTCGGTGATGAATGCAGTCTTGCGGAAGCACTCGGCGCACAGCAGGCCAGGCGCGGCGACCTCCGCCTCGCATGCCACGCATTGCGGCGGCAGCAGAACATCGAGCAGCGCGCGGCCGGCGCGCCAGCCCAGTTCAGTGAGTGGCAGATGCCTCGCCAACACCGAATGTCACCGTGTCATCGCGCTTGATCTGGTTCGCCAGCTCGATCTCCCAGGTCAGGTAGGCCTGCATCGCCTCCTCGACACCGGAATTGCGGTCATACGCCCGTAGATACGAGTCGATACACGCCTCATCCGGCGGCGTGGTACGGTCCTTGACCAGCGGCCGGCCGAATGCATGCCAGGCACCGGAGCCGCCCTCCAGCACGCGCACCTCGGCGTTGGTCAGTCCCTTCACTTCCTCCAGCGCCAGCCGCGCCGCGATGCCATCCGGCGAGGTGATGACGGCATGCTTCGCTCCAGCGAGTTGCGGCTTCAGCGCGTCCAGCCGCGTCCGCACACCCCAAAGCGCGCCTGGGATGTGGCCTTCGCGGAAGTCGATGCTGCGCGCCAGATCGATCACCACTGTGCCCACGCCGCTGTCCAGCAGCGCCACCAGTCCGGTGACATCAATCGTCGGGATCGCCGCCTTCAGTTCCGGCACCGGCAGCTTCTCCCGCCCGGTGGTGCGGATCGCCTCGAGGCCGCCTTCGACCACGAACACGTCGCGATGTCCCATTTGCCGCAGCCACGCGCCGGCCATGCGCGCTCGCACGCCGGTATCGTCCACCAGCACGATGCGCGCATTGCGCACGCCGACCCATTGATCGGTTGCCTGCACCAGTTGCCCGCCCGGCGCGCTGATGCAGCCCGGCCGATGGCCGGCGCGATACTCGGCAGGATCGCGCACATCCAGCACATACAGCGTGCGGTCCGAATCATCCTCGAACCGCGCCAGGTCGATCGCACCGATGACGCCGACACCTGACTGTTCGGCAAACGCCTGCGCGCGCTGCAACGCGACCGCCGCGCTCTTCGGTGTGCCGGCATCGAATTTCTCAGTGCGTCCGCGATCGCAGCGGAAGCCGGCAAGCTCCCAGCCCATCGTGCCGTTGCGCAGCGCAACCACCTTATTGGGGATGCCGGCGCGGCGCAGACTTTCCGCGCCCATGATGCTGCGCGTGCGCCCGGCGCAATTCACCACCACCAGCGTCTTCGGATCCGGTGCGAGCTCGCCGATACGGTATACCAGTTCGCCACCCGGAACGCTGATCCCGCTGGGGATAGACATGCGCACGAACTCCTCGTGCGTGCGGCTGTCCAGCACCACGATGTTGTTGCGCGCATCGATCCAGGATTTCAGCTCGGACGGATCGACGCTCTCGGTGCCGTAATGGTGCTCGACCCATTCGCCGAACGCCTTGGACGGCACGTTGATGCCGGAAAACAGCTCGTATCCGGCTTTCGCCCAAGCCTTGGTGCCGCCATCCAGCACCGCGACATCCTTGCAGCCGACACCCTCGAGCCACGCCGCCAGCCGTTCCGCCAGGCCGCTGCCATCGTCGGTGCAGCAGATCCGCACGCTCAACCGCGGCAGCAGCTCCCGCGCGCGCACTTCGCGCTTCGATAGCGGGCACGGCACCGACCAAAACAGGTGCGAGGTGCCGAATTCGCCATCCTCGCGCGCGTCCAGCAGCGCAAGCTCACGGCCATCGAGCAGCCAGGCATGCAGCGTCTTTGCATCGATGCGTTTCATGTCGGGCCCTCCACAATCACCCTAGGCACGGGGGTCAACGCTTGGCAACGATCCTCCGGGGGCGCACAGGGAGGTGATGGACCCTGCGGTGTTCGACCGGATCGCGGTGCGCCACCACCGCGAGCGAGCCGCGCGCACAGTGGGTGCGGTGGCCGATGTGCTGCGCGACGCAGCCGATCGGCTGCTCGACCGCCTGGACGACACCACCACGCGATTCACCCGAGCGTTGGATATCGGCGGCCGGGGGGTGGTGGCGCCGCTGCTCGCCGCCCGCGGTATCCAAGTGGTCTGCGCCGACTTGTCGCCGGCGATGGCGGTGCTCGGCGGCGGGTCCGCGGTGGTGGCCGACGAAGAGTTCCTGCCCTTCGGCCCCGCCAGTTTCGACCTTGTCGTCGCCAGCCTGTCGTTGCATTGGGTCAACGACCTGCCGGGCGCTTTGCTCCAGTTGCGCCAGTCGTTGCGGCCGGGCGGCCTGCTGCTCGCCAGCATGCCGGCGCTCGGCACGCTCGGCGAACTGCGCCGCGCCTTGACCGAAGCCGAGGCGGCGCTCACCGGCGGTGCCGCTCCAAGAGTCTCGCCGTTCGCCGACCTGCGCGACTGCGCTGCCTTGCTGCAACGTGCCGGGTTCTCGCTGCCGGTCGCTGATGTGGAAGAGCTTCAACTGCGCTACGCCGAACCGTTATCGCTGCTGCGCGACCTGCGTGCAGCCGGCGAAACCAATGCGCTGCGCGAGCGCGATCGGCGGATTCCGCCACGTGAGCTGTTCCCCGCCGCGCTCGCCGAGCTGCCGCAACAGGATGGCCGCGTGCGTGTAACACTGCGGATTGCGTTCATGACGGGATGGGCTTGATCGAACCGCGCAATGATGTCGCAATCGGCACGCAGGAGACACCATGCACCTCGAGCTTTATCTCGGCTTCGTCCTCGCCTCGACGATACTGATCCTGATCCCCGGCCCGAACGTGTCGCTGATCGTGGCGAATTCAATCGCCTATGGCACGCGCTACGGCTTGCTCACCGTCGCCGGCACATCGTCGGCGATCGTGTTCCAGCTTGCACTGACCGCGCTCGGTCTCACCGCGACGCTCGGCATTCTCGCCAGCTGGTTCGAGTGGATACGTTGGATCGGCGTTGCCTATCTGCTGTACCTCGGTGTCCGGCAATGGCGCGCCGCGCCGGTGGACCTGACACACATCCGGCCGCAGCCGCGCTCGTTCCGCGCGCTCGCCGCGCGTGGCTTCCTGATCTCGCTGACCAATCCGAAAACGCTATTGTTCTATGGCGCCTTCTTCCCGCAATTCCTCACGCCCGGGCAGCCGATCGGCCGGCAGGTGGCATTGCTGTCGGCGACATTCTTCGTCATCGCGGCGGGCCTTGATGCGGGCTGGGCATTGCTGGCCGGACGCGTGCGCGGCGTGCTGGCGATCCGCGGCAAACTGCGCAATCGACTGTCAGGCGGCTGCCTCATCGGCGCCGGCATCGGCCTGGCGCTGGCGCATCGGGAATAAACTCACCGCCTCGGCTGGCGTTCGCCGCAACGAATAATTCACCCCTTCCGCCGCGCCGGCCGCGTTAGCATCCAGCGATACAGCGGGGGACATCGCATGAGCAGGCACGCTTTGGCGTCCGGCCGTGGTGCGGGCAATCGTCATCAACCTGCCGCCCACACCACCGCGGCGCCCGCGCACAAGTCGCACGCCACGGACTCACAGCTTCCGGTGCAATCGAAGAGTTTTGTACCGCAGCATTTTTCGTTCCAGCCGCTGCCCACTCCCATCGGCCCGGCGCCGTATCGCTTTGACCTGTCGCAGTTGCTGCATGCCGACGCGGTCGCCGCCATCAAGAACGCCGGCAAACTGGTGTTCCACACTGTAGGCGACACCGGCGACGAACGCGGCAAGCAAATGGACTTCGTCGCGGCACTGATGACCGAGGACTATGACGCCAGCGCCGACAACGCGGTGCCGGCGTTCTTCTATCATCTCGGCGACGTGGTGTATTTCGCCGGCGACATCGATGCCTACGGCGAGAATTTTTACGAGACCTATGCCGAGTATCCTGGCCTCATCGTCGCGATCGCCGGCAACCACGACTGCCAGCCGGACGATCCGCAGGACGGTCCGGTCAGTCCGCACAAGACGCCGCTCGATGGCTGGGTGCAGAATTTCATGTCGAAGGATCCGACCAGGCTGGGTTCACTCAAGACCACATCAGCGCGCACCCAGATGGATCTGCCGAACGTGTATTGGACGTTCACCACGCCGCTCGCAACGATCATCGGACTGTTCTCCAATGTCAGCGAGACAGAGGCCGAGCTGCATCAGGATCAGATCGACTGGTTCAGAAGCGAGCTGAAAGCGGCCGACGCGCACAAGGCGCTTATCGTCGCCATCCATCATCCGCCATTCTCCGGCGATACCGAGCATTCAGGCAGCACTGTCGCGGAACAGGTGCTGTTCGGCAGCTTCGCCGCCACCGGGATATATCCCCATCTCATCCTGTCGGGCCACGTGCACAACTATCAGCGCTTCACGGTGAAGCAGACCGCCGATAATCGCAGCTTCGACATTCCCTGCGTCGTTGTTGGCAACGGCGGCTACTCCAAGCTCGGCAAGCTGCACAAGGTCGGCAAGACGTATCCCGAAGCGCCGATGCGGCTGACCAACACGCTGACGCTCGCTCAGTACGATCAGGACAATTTCGGCTTCCTGCGGATCGAGGTGACCGGGCAGCAAATTCTCGGCCGTTATCTTTCAGCTCCGTTTCAACAAGCCGCCGCGCCGAAGGCGAAGGAGATCGACAACTTCACCATTTCACTTGCTGATCGAACGGTGACCTGAACCGGACTGAATTTGCGCTATGGCCAACCGCGGCGACGAAACTTCCGTGCGCATTTATGTATTGGTCGCCGGACGGCAGTTCTATACAATTGGAGTCTCAGGGGGCCCGCTGGGTTCAGACACATAATATCGACGGACACCGTGAAGATGGCTGGCGGCACGGCTGGCATAAGGCCCAACTCGTTGCTGTTTACCGTGCTGCTGGGGGTGTATGCCGCGCTGCCGCCGCTCTCGATCGATCTGAGCGCGCCGACGCTGCCGCTTCTGCCGGCCCAGTTGGGGACGACCGAGACCGTGGCGGGCCTCACCTTGTCTCTGTTCATGGTGGGCTTTGCGCTGGGCCAACTTGCTGCCGGCCCGATATCCGATGTGCGAGGACGGCGGCCGATCCTGATTTTCGCGTTGGCCTGGTTCGTGCTGTCCGGCATCGCCTGCACCTTAGCCCCGACCGGTCTGGTTCTCGCTTTGTCGCGCCTCGTACAAGGTGTTGGCGCGGGCGCGTGCGCTGTCATTGCCTTTGCCATGGTCCAGGATCTCTACGAAGGCGATGTTGCCAGGACCAAGCGGTCGTATGTCGCGACAATCTTTGCCGGCACCCCGATATTGGCGCCCGCCATAGGCAGCCTGCTGGCCAGCCAGTTTGGCTGGCGGTCGGTACACGCCGTGCTGGCGGTGCTCGGATTATTGCTGTTGATGACCACGTTGTTCGGCGTTGCCGAGAGCCGGCGCGCTGACAGCCTGGCCGGCACCACAACCGGCGCCCTGGCATTCGCGCTGCACCAGGACGGGGCATTCCTGCGCATCGCCGCGACCAACGCGCTCAGTTACGGGGTTATCTTTGTTTACATCGCCGCCTCGCCGCTGGTCATCATCGGGGAACTGAAATATTCCTCCGCCGTCTTCGCGGGAGTCTTTGCCGGTACCGCGTTCGCGTTGACCTTGGGTGCCTGGACCAATGGCCGCCTGAGCCGCCGAGGGATTGGTCCCGGCGCTCTAATCAACCCCGCTTTCATCGCCACTGTTGCCGCGACCGTGGTGCTGGCACTGACAGGGCTGACGGAAGCCAGACCGGGACTGATCCTGCTGCCGCTGCTGATGGCCGTGCTGTTCGCGCGCGGCATATTGGCGCCGAATCTGCAGCATCTGGCGATTGAACGCGGCCAGGATCGTGCTGGCGCAGCTTCCGCGGTGGTCGGCGTTTCCCAACTCCTGGCGGGCGCCGGTGCCAGCGCCGTCGTCGCTGCCATGCTGCCGGCCTTCGGCCTGGATGCGGTCGTGGCGGCGATGGCCTTGCTGGCAGCGTCGGCGTTCGTGACCTGGCGCTGGGTCGAACGCTGAGCTAGGCGTCCTCGCCCGGCGGGCTCGCCTGGCTCAAGGCCGACGTATCATAGGGACACGCTCGCCGCTTGCGCACCATCACGGCGTACTCGCCTTGCCGGATGGTGGCATGGGGATTGGGAAGCAGAACCTGGGTCAACCGGTCCCAGTCGTCGTTCGACATGCCGCTGGCGTCGGAGCAGTCGAAGCTGCCGAGTACCTCTTCCCGGTATGCCAACTGAGGCACGGGCTGGACCTGAACGATCGGTATCTGCGAGCGGATATACACCGGCTCATCGGTCCGGGTCAGCCGGAAGTTGGTGAACAAGGGCCCGAACCACAGATCGGTCTCGATGATCCCATCCCATGTCACGATGCCAGGGGTGGCCGGTATGTTCACCGGTGACCGCACGGACAGGCTCCAGCCCGGCGTGGTTTTCACCAGCAGCCCGGTCCACATCTGAATCGTACCCGGTTCGAGGAAAGCGGTGAGAAACGGTGGTGAACAACCTTGCAGTGCCTCGGGCGCCACGCGGTCGAAGTCGGCCGAAAAATTCGGGAACTGAACCGACCTGCTATTGGTTTCACTGAGCGGCAGCCAGCTCTGATCGTCACCATAGGACCAGAAGATCCGTTCGCCATCCCAGCGCAGCCGGAAATCCATCGGCGGAAAGACCCAATAGCCATAAGCCGTGGCGGATGTCAGGGCATCGCAATAACGCAGCCCTCTGCTGGGAAGATAGCCGGCAGCTCCGCGGTCAGCACGCTTCGCCGGCCTGGTCGCGTCGATCAGGCGATAAAATTGAACGATGGGATTGGGGGACATCGGTGAAAGAATTAGCGCCAAGCACGCTCTGATTGCAATGCTTGGCGCTAACCTTAGTCGTGGTCGAGTTTGATCAGAACTGGATCATTCCGCCGCCGAGCTTAGTCACGGCCGGCGTCTTTGATTTCGTCCCGAACCTTGTTGTCGTCGAATGTAATCATGCCACCGCCAAGGCGCACGCGTCCTAAATCCTCAGTCGGCGCGCGTGCCGGGGTGACATCACCACCGACCGACGTCTTTTCGTTTTTAACCATTAAAGTCGAGCTCCTGTTACTGTGCGGGAACCGAATTGAAACCATCGGCAAACCGCATTGAAACCATATTGAAAGGAACGCTCGGTTGTAAAGGATTAATATCACGGGAGCGTGAGTTTAAATTCTGGCACGCCACTTAGGCCACGCTATGAACGCCAGCAGCTCAGGCACCCCGCGATCAACCGCACCGTTTCCCGGATCTTTAACGCTGCAATCCGATTGGAACGATTTGCCATGCAAGTTGCAGAACGGCGGTGAGGAGTGTCATCGTGTCGCCGGGGTAACGGCGCGGCCCCGCTGGGGAGGATAACGCGTGCAGGCCAGGCCGAGCGGAGAAAGTCGCAATTCTGTGGCTACCAACGGCGGACCATTGTTGCAGCACTGCGCCTCCCTGGCGACCTCGGTCACCAGAACGACCTCGGCGCTGCTTCTGGTTCGCGGCGGCCAACGCGAACAGGAACCTCGGACTGTAGCCGTCGCGCTATCGCCGCCACAGATCGACGCCATTTGCGCGCTGGAAGGCCAACTGCGCGATGATCCAAAACTAGTCGGTACTAAGCGATGCGTCGCGCGACGAACGCTTTGCCGCACTTTCGTCTGCATTCGACCGGCCGGTCGGCTTCCTGGTGCTCAAGCGGCTGGTTTCACCGGGCGGGCAATGCGCCGGTTTCCTTTGCCTGCTGGATGAAGAACCGCGCACCGAACTGACCGACGAGCAAGACGCATCGTTGCAGCAGATCGCCAATGTCGTCATTGCCGATCGGCAGCGCGAGCAGCGCCATCTGCACTTGATGCATGTCGCCGACCGCGCGTTGCGGATCGATCGCATGCTGCGTCTGGTGTCCGAAGCGCCGTCGTGCGCCGATGCATTGGTCAGTCTGCTGGAAGCGCTGTGTCACCTGCATGGTGCCGCAATCGGCCAGATCGTGCAGTTGAGTGACCCGGACCAATCGTTGCAGGAGATCAGCCGCTACGAGCAGGAGAAGTTGCCGGGCGGCAATCCGACGGATGATGATCCGCTCGCTCACCTGAGCGGAATCACCACCCAGGCGATTTCGGCCGACGAACCACGGGCGATCGATTTCTCAACGGATACTCCCGCCGAATTCGCCACCGACATTACCGGCATCGGCTTGTCGGGTTATGTTTGCCTGCCGCTCTGGGTGCACCAGCAACGGTTCGGGATCGTACTCGCATTCGCCACCAGAACGGCGACGCTCGACACGGTTGCGGCCAACATCGCGTCGCTCGCCGACACGATCCGTCCGGCCCTGTTCCAGAAGGTCACCGAGGAACGGATCCGCCATGCGGCCTACCACGACAACCTGACCCAATTGTCCAATCGCCTGATGTTCCAGGAACGCTTGCGAACCGCGATCGCCACCGCGCGGTCCGGAGGACCGGGTTTCGCAGTGCTGTGTCTGGACCTGGATGGATTTAAGCAGGTCAACGACCTGTTCGGGCACGGCGCGGGCGACGAATTGCTTGCCAGCGTTGCCCGCCGTCTGCGCGAGGCAACCCGCGACGACGACACGGTGGCCAGAACAGGTGGCGATGAGTTCACCATCATCCAGCCGGCGACTGACCTTCCAGGACGGGCTATCGTGCTGGCCAGGCGTTTGCTGGAAGTCATCCCGCAGCCATTTGAATTGTCGGGCCGCAAAGCCGCGGTGAACGTCTCTATCGGCATCGCCGTCTATGGCGAGCACGGGGACAATCCCGATCTGCTGATGCGCCGGGCCGATCAGGCGTTGTATCGCGCGAAGCAATCCGGCCGGAATGGCTTTTGTGTCTATGACCCGGCCATGGCGACGGACGAAGAAGAGCTGGCGCTGGTCGAACGTGACCTGAAGGACGCGATCGAAAAAGGCGGCCTCGATCTGGCCTATCAGCCGGTGTGCGACAGCCGGTCGCAATCCATCGTCAGTTTCGAAGCGCTGCTGCGGTGGCACCATCCGGATCTCGGCTCGGTACGGCCGGACAGGTTCATCCCGATCGCCGAGAAGACCGGTTCGATCATTCCGCTGGGCGATTGGGTGCTCGAAGTCGCATGCAGCGAAGCGGCGCGCTGGGAGCGTCCGGTTTCCGTTTCGGTCAACTTGTCGCCACTGCAGTTCCGCCAGCCGGACCTCGACCAACGAATTGCCGAAATCCTGCAGCGCGCCGGGCTGCCTGCCGAGCGGCTGACGCTCGAAGTCACCGAGGGCCTGCTGCTGGATGACTCGGATATGGTCATTCACACCATGCAGGCGCTGCGCTCGAAGGGTGTGCGCATCGTGCTGGATGACTTTGGCACAGCCTATGCGTCGATGAGCTACCTGCGCCGCTTCCCGTTTGACGGCATCAAGATCGACAAGTCATTCGTGCACGGCCTGCACAACGACAGCGCCACGCTTGCCATCGTCGAAACGATCCTTTCGCTCGCCGATCGGCTGAACCTGGCCGTGGTCGCTGAGGGGGTTGAGACGGACCGTCAGCTGAACCTGCTGCGCGGGCTGGGCTGCCGCCTGATCCAAGGATTCCTGGTCGGCCGGCCGATCGGCAGAAACGGAGCGCGCTCGCTGTTGCGACAGTCGCTCAATGCAATGGACGGCGGTTTCGATCGCTTCCACCAACCCCGTCGCATCAGCACCGGCGAGGTCGCGGGATTGCGGCCCTCCCCTGTTGCGGGCAAGTCATGATCGGGCCGGTGTGATCCGTTCATGCTGACGGAGTTGCGGCCACATCAACTGGGCTGGCGTCTGGCGGTTTTGCCGTTCCGGAGTACCGGGACCTCAACCAGTCCAGGCATCGCGTTCGGCATGGCCGAGGAGATTTCGGCGACCCTCGCGCGGTTCGGGCTGCCCCGCCTGATCGCCACGGCATCGTTCGGTGACGGATCGGGGCCGATCGCCAACGTCCGCACAGTCTGCGAAAGCTACCATCTCGACTACGTCATCGAAGGCACGATCGACACGTCGAACGGCTGTATCAAGGTCGACGTTTCGCTGATCGATGTGGTGCTCGGCTTCGAAACGGTTTGGACCGGCCATTTCGAGGGCAGGCTCGATGACCTGTTTTCGTTACAACATAGGATCGCCTACGAAACAGTCGAACAGGTCGATCCGGAAATCCGGCATCGTGCCAGCGAGACCGCGGGCCGCAGCGGGGCCGATGTCGGCGATGCCCACCATTCCGTTCTGACCGCAATCCGCGGCATCTTTCACTCCGATCGATCCAGCTTCATGGAAGCCCGCGATTCCCTTATGTGGGCCATCGAGGTGGATCCGGGCTCGTCCGCGGCGCACGGCTGGCTGGCGTACTGGTGCATCATCGCGATCGCCTTGGGCTACGTGAATGATCCGCGTGCGATCATCGAAATGGCCGGCACGGCCGCGTCACGGGCCATCCAACTCGATCCGTTTGACGCCCGCGCCCTGGCCGTCGCCGGACACGTGAAGGCGTACATTTTCCATGATGTGCCGGCCGCCCTCGAGCTGCTCACCCGGGCCATCGAGCTCAATCCAAACCTGCCGATCGCCTGGGCGATGAGCAGCTGGTCGCGTATCTACAACGGTCAACACCCGATCGCCATCAAGCACGCCATGGTGTCACGGTCGCTGTCGCCGCGCGATCCACACATCTGGTTCGTCGAGCACGCCTTGATGACAGCGCAGTTCTTCAACCGCAATCTGGATGAAGCGGAAAGACTGGCGGCCATCGTGCTGAAGCAGAAAGGCGGCCACGTTTCGGCGCTCAACGTCCGACTGGCGATCCTGGGTCACATGGGGCGGCGCGAAGAGGCGCTCGAGTGCCTGAAGGCGCTGCGCCAGTTCGATCCGAACATCACCGCTGAAAAGATCGCCTCGCGAGCGCCGCTGCGGCCGGCGGACAAGGGCTTTTACATGGAAGGACTGGAACGAGCCGGCGTGCCACGTGAAACCGCGCCGTGATCATCTGGCCGTGCGCGTTTCACTTCGCCGCTGAAGCACAATCAGTCTGAGCTATCGCTTGGTTCGCCAGCCATCAGCCGTCCGCCGGCCACCCAAGCCGCCAGTCCCGGCGTGAACTTCTCCTGCACCCGCCGGGCATAGTGCGCGAGGTCGTCCTCGGTCAGGATATCACTCCAGCGTCCATTCGTGCCCTTGTGGAAGAAGTTGTCGGAACTGCCCAAAAAAGCTTTCAGCTGGGGCATGAGCTGATCTCCAGCCGCGCGCATGTTCTCGAACCTGGCGGCGTCAACGAGTGACGTCCAGATGGTTTCGTCGATCTTGATACCGAGGAATCTGGATATGCGGCGCATCTCGCCGTCGAGGTCGTGCTTCAGGTCGTTGTAATGCACCAACAGCAAATTCGGCCTCTGGCGTTCCGCCCAATACCCGGCTTCGAGGTCGAAAAACGACAACATTGGCGAACCGTCTGACTGCCCCTCGACAATCGGCGTGGTCAGCCAAGCGCGAAAGAATTCCGCCGGGTCGGCAGCGGGGCGCGGGTGCGGCTTTCCGACAGCTGCATCCTCAAGCCCAATCCTATCCAGTCTTTCGAAATGGGCCGGCGGCATGCTCCTTTGATGATTATGCAGCGACATCGCGGCATCGCGTCCGTCGCGCGCGACATGAATATACAGGACATCATCGTATAGCGGCAGACCATCAATCGGCAGGTGCGTCTTGACGAACCGGCGGTGCGACTGAGCGGCCAGGTCACGGTGCATATCGGCTTCGGCCTGGTGAAAGCGAACCTCGATCCACGGTGATACCGTCGGAAGCACTCGGATCGTCGCGTCCTGGAAAACCAGCGAACTGATGATTTGCTGCATCCATGTGGTGCCGCACTTCGGCGCGGTGGCGATGACGATGTCGCCCCGCCTTGGTTCGAACGCGTTCCACCTGCAGCCGTCCATAAGCCAGGTCCGATACTCACGTTTGGCTGGTCTGCTCATCGCCATGCGAGCGCTCCCCCTTCTGCCCCGTGCTTCGGAAGACCATGCTCCCGGATCGTGCATCTGTCCGGGGCTGCATCACTACCGTCCAAGAATGGGATACGAACGTTCGGCCGTCCAATCTCAGGGTTCAATCAACTCCGGAGAGTGGTTGCACAAGGCGTGCTTGCTCGTTTGGTGGGCGCTCGAGTCGCGTTGCGTATGGCTCAAAGCGACGCAGCAGACCGAAACCGCCGGCTACACAGGTCGATCCGGTCCCGCCAAAGTCAATTGCCGGCCTGCCAAGTGGCTGGCGGTACAGCCGCGCGCTATCCTGTGTGCCAACTTGCTAAAGGCGTCCGCTTACCGTGACCCGTTATTGAGGGGACAACCATGACGCGGGACGAATATCGCCGTTGCGACGCAACCGGCCTGGCAGAACTGATCAGAACAGGCGAGGTATCAGCTGACGAAGTATTCGAAGCCTTTGCGAGCCGCGTCGAATCGATAAATCCATTGTTGAATGCGGTGGTGCTGCCTGCTTATGAGACTGCGCGCTCCAGCATCGGTGCCGGGCTGCCTGCCGGTCCATTCCACGGAGTGCCTTATCTCATCAAGGATCTCCACGCGCCCGTGGCAGGATTGCCGTTGAGCCATGGTAGCCGACTCTTCTCCGGCAGCGTGTTCCCGTTCGATAGCACAACAGTGGCGAGGCTTCGTGTAGCCGGCTTCGTTCTCGCGGGACGCACCAATGCGCCGGAATTTGGCATGAGCTTCACAACCGAGTCCGCATTGCACGGACCCGCGCGGAGATCCTTGGTCAACAGAGCATTCTACCGGTGGGTCGAGTGGTGGCGCTGCTTCGGCTGTCGCGGGTGGAATTTTGCCAGCCACACATGCAACTGATACCGCTGGCTCAATTCGCGTTCCAGCCGGATGCTGTGGCCTGGTAGGGTTGAAGCCAACGCGCGGTCGCAACGCTGTGGGACCTCATCGCGGCGACGCCATGATGGGACTAAGCCACGAACATTGCATATCGCGCAGCGTGCGCGACACAGCCGCCATCCTAGACGCCACGGCTGGGCCTGATGAGGGCGCGCCCTGGTTCACCGCGCCACCAACCATCCCGTTCGCAGCGGAGGTGGGGCGAGATCCCGGCCGACTGCGGATCGGCGTGGTGACGCAGAGCTGGACCGGAGTGTCAGTTCACGCGGATTGCGTTTCGGCCGTGGAGCAAGTGAGCCGCGCCTGCCGCACTCTCGGTCACGATGTTGGGCCGGTGATCCTGGATGTGGACGGAGCCGGTCTGATCGACGCCATATGTGCGATCTTATTGTCCGGGTTGGCCGGCGCGGTGCGCGTGCGGGAACGTGAGTTGGGCAGGTTGGCAGGCGACGACATAGAGCCCTTCACCGCTGCCTGTGTCGCAATCGGCGAAAGAACGAGCGCCATCACGCTGCATGCGGCCAACACGCGCATCAATGCCATCGTGCGGGCGACAGCACGGCAGATGCGGGATTTGGACGTGCTGCTGACGCCCATGTTGTCGCGGCCACCGGCACGCTTGGGAGAATTGCGGACGGATATCGAGGACGCGGCGCTGGGTCTGCGGCAAATGTTCGAATACGGCGCCTTTACACCGCTGTTTTCGGCAACGGGACAGCCAGCGATGAACCTGCCTCTGGCGTGCAATGCGGAGGGCCTGCCGGTCGGTGTGCAGGCAATTGCGAAGTTTGGCGAGGACGCGACTCTATTGCGCTTGGCAGCGCAATTAGAATCTCAGTTCATCAGGCCTCCGGCGGTTACCTGATCGTAAACCTCGCGTGGGAGGCACCTGATCGATCACCCCAGCTTCTGTATCAGAGGGGGAGGTCAAGCGTGCCCGGAAGACGGCAGCCTCCTGGAAATGGGACCAAGAGTTTATCATTCTACGCCAACTACTACCGGGTAAGTCTCTGGATCGCCTCGTCGCTGGTCATGACATCGCCGAATGACCCGAAAAAGCTGTTCAGCGTAGCGGCGTGCGCTTCGTCAGTCAGTGCGGCGTTGGCATCGGAAACCATGATCACGCGATAGTCCAACATCATAGCGTCGCGCGCCGCCGACTCGCAGCAGATGTTGGTGACCGTGCCGGCTATCAAAATCGTCTCGATGCCGCGCTGCCGGAGAAGCGCGTCAAGGTCCGACGTTCCAGCAATAAACGGGCTGTAGGTGATCTTCTTGACACGAAGGTCGGCCGGTGCCGGTTCGAGACTGGGATACAATTTGAATCCCTCACCGGCTTCATCGAGGCCCGCGAGACGAATGCGGGCTCTCTCGGCCGAAGGCGTATAGCGGTGATGATTTCCCCAACGCTCGCGCGCACCCGTAGCTGCGGTTTGAATCCATACCACGAGACCGCCGGCATCGCGCATCGATGCTGCCAGTCGGTTGATGTTCGGTACAATCTGCCGCGCAACCGGCACTGCGGCGGGGAAACCCTCGGCCACGAAGTAGTTCTGCATGTCGATGACCACGAAGGCGCTTCGTGCCGGATCTATGGTGTCGTGGCTCAGCAGCTTGCCCTGCCGCTGGATCACGCGCTCTTTCAGTGAGTCCGGAATGATATAGCTGTGCATGGGGTGAACCTCCGTCGAGACATCAAACTCGAAGCGAATCGCCCGCTGCCTAGGAGGCCCGCCAGTGCTTCGCAAGGTTTCCACAATCCCAGATCGTGCTTCTGTCCGGGGTCTGGCAGCGATGATCCCATGATGGGATACGAGGGTTCGGGCGTCCAATCTCTCTGGAGTGCTCCGCTCCGGCTACGCGGCAGCCATCCGGCGTCTTTACTTCGGCTCGAAAACGCTCCCAGAGACTCACATGCGGTGCATGCCTCATAGAGCAGAATGGCGAAGCATACTGTCTCCCGCCTTGCTGATCTGTGCCGATCGGTCTGTTTCTCCCAATTGATAGAGCTTGGGTGTTAGGCCGACATGCGCTCCCACGGACTTGGATTAGCCAGAGCGAGCTGGATCTTCCAAGGTCACTCTGAAGGAGAGGCTGGTGATCGGCTCGGCCTCGAGGTCGAGGCCAACAACCTTGCGTAGGGTTAGCTCCGTTCCGCTGGTGATCGGTTGCGAGCCTGGCTAGGAAATCGGTTGGCGACCGATCACCCCGGCTCACCCATCCACGGGTGGCCAGTGAGAGGTGCAAAGCTCCGACTTGTTCCCACCCGGCAGTTTCCGCTACCCACTCGGCTGCTGCAAAGAGGTTGAGGCATGGCGCAGTCGATTCGGCCCGTGATGCTGGCGATCCTTGACGGCTTCGGATGGCGCGATGACCCGGCTGACAATGCCGTCCGCCAGGCCCGCAAGCCGAACTTCGATCGGCTCTGGCAGAACTGCCCGCACGCATTTCTGCACACGTCCGGACGTGATGTCGGGCTGCCCGACGGCCAGATGGGCAACTCCGAAGTCGGCCATCTCAATATCGGCGCCGGCCGCGTTGTGATGCAGGAGCTGCCGCGCATCGGTAATGCGATCGAGGACGGCAGCATCGCCAAGGCCCCAGCGCTCATTGAGTTCATCGGCAAGCTGAAGGCATCCGGCGGCACCTGCCATCTGATCGGCCTGGTGTCGCCGGGCGGCGTGCATTCGCATCAGAATCACGCGGTCGCGCTGGCGAAGATCCTACACGGCGCGCAGGTGCCGGCTGTGGTGCACGCCTTTACCGACGGCCGTGACACGCCGCCGCGCTCCGGCGCCGACGACATCGCCCAACTGCGCTCGGCATTGCCGGACGGCATCGCCATCGGCACAGTCATTGGCCGCTATTACGCGATGGACCGCGACAAGCGCTGGGACCGCGTCGGCAAGGCATATGCCGCGTTGGCCGAAGCGCAAGGCACGCATTGCGATGATGCGGTGCAGGCGGTGAAGCAGGCGTACGCGCAGGACGTCACCGACGAGTTCGTCTTGCCGGCCGTCATCGGCGCGTACAAGGGTATGCAGAATGGCGACGGCATTCTGTGCTTCAACTTCCGCGCCGATCGTGTGCGGGAAATTCTCGGTGCGCTGCTGGAACCGAAGTTCGATGGTTTCGAACGCAAGCGCGTCATCAAGTTCGCCGCCGCCGCCGGCATGACGCGCTACTCCGACGAACTGGCACCATATCTTGGCGTGCTGTTCCCGCCGGAGCGGTTGGATCACATCCTTGGCCAGGTGGCGGCAGAAGCCGGCCGTGCGCAGCTTCGCACCGCGGAGACCGAAAAGTATCCGCACGTCACGTACTTCCTGAATGGCGGGCAGGAAACTCAGTTCCCCGGCGAGGATCGCATCATGGTGCCGTCGCCCAAAGTGGCGACCTATGATCTGCAGCCGGAGATGTCGGCGCCGGAACTCACCGACAAGGTCGTGGCGGCAATCGACTCGCGCAAATACGACCTGATCGTGCTGAACTTCGCCAACCCCGACATGGTGGGCCACACCGGCAGCCTGGACGCGGCGATCAAGGCGGTGGAGACCGTGGATACCGGCCTCGGCCGCATCGCCACCGCGGTGCAGAAGCAGGGCGGCGCGTTGCTGGTCACCGCTGATCATGGCAACTGCGAGCTGATGCGCGATCCGGCCACCGGCGGTCCGCATACCGCACACACCACCAACCCGGTGCCGGTGCTGTTGATAGGCGGTGGCGCGGAAGCTCTGGGCGACGGACGGCTCGCCGATGTGGCGCCGACATTGCTCGAACTTATGGGCCTGCAGCAGCCGCGCGAGATGACCGGGCATTCGCTGATCAAGGCGCATGCGGCGCGCGCGGCCGAGTAGGCTTCTTTCGCTACTCGCGCTGATTGCGGTCGCGGCACAGCCTGCGCGGCCGAACAAGGAAGACGCGACCCGCCAGCAACTGGAGCAGGCCGAGCAGGCGCGCGCGGCCGAACAGGCGGCGCAGCAGGCTGCTGCTGCCCGCGCCGCCACCGCGGCGGCAGATGCGCAGCGGCTTACCGAACAGCGCATCGCTGCCGCCGCCAGGCTGCGGCAGGCAGAGACCGCCACCGCCGCCGCGGCGGAGCGCATGGATGCTCTGGCGGCGGCGAGGCGCAAGGCGCAGGCGGACCTGGATGCGCGCGCCGAAACGATGCAGCCGCTGCTGCCGGTGATCGAGCGGCTGTCGCTGTTCCCGGCCGAGACATTGCTCGCGGTGCCGGCGCAACCAGAGGACACGCTGCGCGGCATCCTGGTCCTGAAGGGACTGGCGCAGCAGATCGGTACCGAGGCCATGGCGCTGCGCGCCGAGCAGGTGCGGCTCGCGGCGGCAACCCAGGCGGTGGCGGCGGAAGCGCCGGTGCTCGCCGCGGCCGCGGCGAAGCAGCAGGCGGAGGCGGCTGGCCTCGACCAGCAGATCGCCACGGCACAGGCTAGTCAGCAGTCGGCAGCGGGCGATGCCGCGGCGGCGGCGCAGCGGGCGGCGGACGCGGCGTCACGCGCCGACACGCTGCGCGGCATCGCCGCGGAGTTGGAACGCCAGCAGCGCGATGCGGCGATGCGGCCGAAAGAGAGTTCCCGCACCGGGAAGGCAAAGCTGCAGGATGCACCGCCGGCAAGCGTTGCCTCCATGGCGGAGCCACGCGGCCTGCTGACAGCGCCCGTCGCCGGCAGCGTCGTGCGCTCTTGGGGCGATGCCACCGGCGGTGGCCCGGCCCACGGGATCTCTTATCGTGCCGCACCCAATGCGCGCGTGGTGTCGCCCTGCGGCGGCAGGATTGCTTTCGCGGCGCCGTTCCGCAGCTACGGGTTACTGTTGATCGTCGAGTGCGGTGGCGGCTACCATACCGTCCTAGCGGGCTTCGAACGACTCGATGTCAAGGTCGGCCAGGATGTGGCAGCCGGCGAGCCGGTCGGGGTGATGCCCAGCTGGGATCCCGGTTCCCAGGGGGACCGGCCAAGTCTCTACGTCGAGCTGTGGCGCGGCGGACAGCCGGTAAATCCGGCGCCATGGCTGAAAGCAAGCAGTTAACTGTCGCAGACGTAAGATTTGAATACTGGACGCGGCGGCAGACTCCGCGCGAAAAGGTGATCCTGAAACTTGCTATATGCGACCGTCCCGGCGGCGGCATTCAAAGGAAGAAGCGGATGGACTTGCGGCGTTATCGTAGTGGTCTCTTGCTTGGCACAGCCTTCGTCGCCGGCATTGCGATCGGACCAGCGTCCGGCCTGATTGCGCGTCATTTCGGCTATGATTTCGGCATCAGCAGCGCCTTCGCGCAGGACGGCGGCCGCGCCGACACCTATCGGCTGCTGACCTTGTTCGGCGATGTATTTGAACGGGTGCGCGCTGAATACGTCGACCCGGTCACCGACAAGGACCTGATCGAGAATTCAATCAACGGCATGCTGACCGGCCTCGATCCGCATTCCAGCTATATGAACGCGAAAGCGTTCCGCGACATGCAGGTGCAGACCAAGGGCGAATTCGGCGGCCTCGGCATCGAGGTGACCCAGGACAACGGCTTCATCAAGGTGATCAGCCCGATCGACGACACACCCGCGTCGAAGGCGGGGGTGAAGGCGGGCGACATCATCACCGCGCTGGATGGCAAGACAGTGCAGGGCCTGTCGCTGCAAGATGCAGTGGACAAGATGCGTGGTGCGGCGAATTCCAAGATCACGCTGACCATCAAGCGCGCGGGCGTGGAGAAGCCAGTTGAGATCTCGATGCTGCGCGAGATCATCCACATCCAGGTGGTCAAAAGCCGGATGGAACCGGATGGTATCGGCTATGTGCGGCTGACCCAGTTCACCGAGCAGGCGGATGCCGGCATCCGGGCCGCGGTGAAGTCGTTGAAGCAGCAGAACGGCGGCAAGCTGAAGGCGGTGATCCTGGATCTGCGCAACAACCCAGGCGGACTGCTTGACCAGGCCGTGGCCGTGGCGGAGGACTTTATCCCGCAGGGTGAAATCGTCTCGACCCGCGCGCGGCATGCCGAAGACGCGCAGCGTTGGGACGCCAAGGGCGATGATGTCATCAACGGTGTGCCGCTGGTGGTGCTGATCAACGGCGGTTCGGCGTCATCAAGCGAAATCGTCGCCGGCGCCCTGCAGGATCACGACCGTGCGGTGCTGCTGGGCACCCGGAGCTTTGGCAAGGGGTCGGTGCAGACGGTGATCCCGCTGCCTGGCAATGGCGCGATGCGGCTGACCACGGCGCGCTATTACACGCCGTCGGGCCGCTCGATCCAGGGCCAGGGCATAGCGCCGGACGTCAAGGTGCAGGAGTCGCGCCAGGACGAACCGCAGTTCGGCCCAGAGCGTGAGTTCGGACCTGAACCATATCCTGAGCAATCAGGGCGGCGCGCCACCAGCACCTGCGGCACCGCGCACCGATCTGCCGCCGATCGCCAAGGACATCCCGGCAAAGCCGCCGGAGAATTTCCCGAAGTTCGACCCGGCGAAGCCGGACGAAACCGACTTCCAGTTGCAGCAGGCGCTTGTGCTGGCAAAGGCGATGTCGGCGCAGAACCGCGTGACGGCCAACTAAACCCGGGTCCGCCTTGGCGACGCACGATAACGGAGCGGAGCCAGGGCGGCGGTTCACAGTGCCACTGGGTGGCTGGCGCAACCTCGGCCTGTTCTGGGCCGGGATAGTGATGCTGCTTGCCGCGGGCGGGATTACGCTGCAGCTAATGGGACCACCCGCAGCACCGGACGCAGAGCAGGCCGCGGCTGCCGCCATGCCACAGCCGGCCCCTCCCGCGCCGGTTCCCACGGCAGCGGCGCCGCCGAAGCCGCAAGCAGATGCCGCGCCACGGCCGGTGCAGCAGCCTGGACGCAGCACGCCCGGACCGATCGCTGCTCCCGACCCTGCGCTGGAAGAACCTATGGAAGGATCGACCGGCAATCTGGTGCCGCGCATCGCCATGGACGCCCGCATGCCGATGCAGGTGTATGCCGCGGGCTTCGACCGCAGCAGCACGCGTCCGCGCATCGGTCTCATCGTCGCCGATATCGGCATGAACCAGGCCGACAGCGCGGCGGCGATCCAGGCGCTGCCGCGCGGCGTCACCCTGGCGTTCTCGCCGTACTACAAGGCGCCGGTGGGAAAGCTGCTGGAAGCGGCGCGGATCACCGAACATGAGTATCTGTTGGCGATCCCGATGGAGCCGCAGGGGTTTCCGTTGAACGACCCAGGACCGCAGGCGCTGATGTCGAGCCTTCCGGCTGAACAGAACCATGTTCGGCTGGAGTGGGCGCTGTCACGCCTGGCCGGCTATGTCGGGGTGACCGGAACGGTGGGAGGCATGCTGGGCGAGCGGTTCGCTTCGCTGGCAGACGCGATGCAGCCGATGCTGGCGGAACTCGCGCGGCGCGGCCTGCTGTATATCGATGCGAGACCCGGCGCGGCGCCGCTGCCGCTGGTCTGGAGCCGCAGTGTCGATCAGGTTGTCGACGAGCCCGACACGCCGGCCAGCATCGACGACAAGCTGGCGGCCTTGACCAGGCTGGCCAGCCAGAAGGGCAGTTCGCTGGGGCTGGTAACCGCGCCGCGGCCGGTCGCCATGCAGCACGTCATCGTCTGGGCCGACCGGCTGACGGCAGACGGGCTGGCGCTGGCGCCGGTCAGCGCGTTAGGTACACCCGCCATGACCCAGCTGCCATATCGGCCGAACGTCGGCGCCGTGCTGTTCAACCGCGACGGGTTGGTGTTCGTGGCCCGACGGGCCGACCTGCCGAATGCCGAGGGCGCGCCAGGCGGCTGGCAGTTGCCGCAGGGCGGCATCGATGCAGACGAGGACCCGCGCGAGGCAGTGCTGCGCGAACTCGAGGAAGAAATCGGCACCCGGCGGGCGAGCGTTATCGGCGAGCATCAGGAGTGGCTGACCTATGACCTGCCGCCAGAGCTGATTGGGGTGGCGCTGGGCGGGCGGTATCGTGGACAGCGGCAGCGCTGGTTCGCACTGCGCTTCACCGGCGAGGACAGCGACATCCGGCTGGACCTCGATCCGCACCCGGAGTTCGACGCCTGGCGTTGGGCAGAACTGAACGAGCTGCCGGCGCTGGCGGTGGATTTCAAGCAGCCGATCTACCAGGTGCTGGCACGGTCTTTCGCCCGGTTCGCCAGTGGGCGTTAGCGCGACGCTAAGCAGTTGTGCGTAGGGTCTGGGCGCTTGGGTTCTCCAACAGGGATTTGTGTCATGGACGTGAGCTCTGCCACCTCGGTTGCCACGCAGCAGCAAGCCGCGATTTCGGCGGGACAGGCCAACCAGGTGAGCCAGCACAAGCATCATCACCACAAGGCGGAAACCACGGAGACAATGCAGGCGCAGCAGCAGCCCGCGGCACAGCCGCCGACCGCGGCGGCACCGACCTCGGTCAACAAACTGGTCTGATCCGCGTAACCGGACTGAGGTTGACGGGGGCGCCCGTCACGCCATCCTGGGGTCTCGGGACCGCCTCGAGGAACCAGGAGAATCAAGATGGGCAGCACGATCAGCCTCAAGTCCGCCGACGGCTTCACGCTGTCCGCCTACGCCGCGGGACCCGCCGGGGGGACCAAGGGGATCGTGGTGGTCCAGGAGATCTTCGGGGTGAACCACCACATGCGGGACATGTGCGATCGGTTCGCCGCGCTGGGCTATGCGGTGTGCGCTCCGGCGCTGTTCGACCGGGTGGAGAGGGGGGTCGAGCTGGGCTACAGCCAGGACGACATCGCCACGGGCCGCGACTACCGGATGAAGCTGGACGATGGGAAGGTGATTGCCGACGTCGAGGCTGCGGCGGCCCACCTGGCAGGCAAGAAACTGGGCATCGTCGGCTATTGCTTTGGCGGCACGGTTGCGTGGTGGGGAGCGACCAGGTCACGCAAGTTTGCCGCCTCGTCGTGCTGGTACGGCGGCGGCATCGCCGGCACCAAAAATGAGACGCCGCACTGCCCTGTCCAGATGCATTTTGGGGAAAAGGACGCCTCGATCCCAATGACCGATGTCGAGGCGATCCGCGCTGCGCAACCGAAGGTTGAGACTTACGTTTACGCCGGTGCGCAGCATGGCTTCGGCTGCGACGAGCGCGGGAGCTTCAGCCAGCCCGACTACGAACTGGCGCAGCAGCGGACGCTGGCTTTGTTCGCGAAGCATCTCGGCTGAGATCACGCTGTCGCGGGCGCGGCGAACCCGCACCCGTTGCTGCCCGTTCCGGTGGCCGGTTATGGCTGGAGGGATGGAATGGCGGCGCTGAAATGGGTCTGGCTGGTTGTGATCGCGCTCGGCGTGGCGGCGGCACAGGCAGCCGAGCCCGGAGCACCGCCAGTTTCGGACAGCCCGGCGGCACGCCAGGAGGCTCAGAAGCTGGCGAGCCTGCCACCGCTGGGGCCACAAGGCCGCCAGCCCGATCATTCCGGACGCAAGCAGAAGGGCCGTGTGTCCTATTACGCGCGGCACTTCATCAATCGAAAGATGGCGAACGGCGAGCGATTCGACCCGAACACGAATGTTGCCGCCAGCAAGACATTGCCGCTGGGCACAACGGCGCGCGTCACCAACCTGGCGAACGGCAAATCCGCCATGGTGCGGGTCGAGGACCGTGGCCCGTTCATCGTCGGGCGCGTGGTGGACGTGACCCCGAAGGTCGCGGCGCTGCTGGAAATCAGCAAGGCCGGCGTCGCGCCGGTGATCGTGGCACCGATCGCGGTGCCTCAGCCTGACGGCGCGGTTAAGCTGGGTGCCGGCGCCGCCGAATTGAGCCCGGACGAGGTCGCAAAGGCGGCCGAGGAAACCGTCGCCTCGATGAAGTGATACTCCGGCGAGGCACTCCTCCTACGGTCACACGATCCGCACATTACGCACATTAAAGGACGGGTCGCGCCAAACGCTCTCCCTTTCGTAGCGGCGCCACAGGTCGGGTGGCAGGATCGTCTGCCGATCCGTTGGCCGCACCACCGGGCGGACGGCGTGCAGACCGGGCGTTCCCAGGCGCGCGTCGAATTCAGCCGCGTCCAGCACGATGTTTGCGAAATCGTGCTCGAAGGGCGGCAGTCCGGTGAAGTCGTACACAACCTGCATCGCGTACGCCGGTTCGCGTGTCAGCGTCTCGTAGGGCAGCAGCAACAACCGGCCTGATTTGTCGCTGTGCATCGCCTGCTTGAGCGCATTCAGTGCGAACCCGACCATGCCGGCGCGGCTGGTCAAGCCCTCGGCGCGCGAATACACGGTGCCGGTCGGATCGAAGTCGAAGATCTTGGAAAGCTCCCAGCGATTCTGCCGGATCAATTGCTCAAGGCTGTCGATGATCCAGGGAATGTGACGCACACAGCAGATCACCTTCGACTGCGGGAACAACGCCGCGAGTAGATGCAGCCGTATACACCACACGCGGTTGGTATCGAACACTGTGCGGGTCGGATGAACGGCATGATAGTAATTGTCGAACAGCCCGCGCAGCAGCGCCTGCCGCTGCGCATCATCGACCATCACCGCGGTTTCATTGCCCTGACTGACCTCCCGCAGCATGGCAGCAACGAGCGAACCGACCGGACTGGTGATGCCGGCATGGAAGGCAGGGTTCTGACGCAGCAGCGCGGCCAGAAGCGTCGATCCCGAGCGCGGCAGGCCGGAGATGAAATGAATGCCGTTCCGCACAATCTAAGCGGCGGCGGCGCGGCCTGAACGGTCCGGGACAGTCTGTGCGGTCGCGGGATAGAGCAATCCGGCGTTGTCGGCGCGAATGTCCAGCACTGTCGGTCCGCTCATCGCGGGGAGTGCGAGCACCGCATCGCCATTGGTCCAGCGCCGCATTGCCTGGTTGTCGCGTTCCACCGCCCACCAACCTCGCGCCAGAGCGGGGTGATCGAGCGGCACGTCCTGCACGCTACAATCGTTGCGCAGCAGTATGCGTGTCACGCATACGCCAAGCTGACGACGATCCTCCATCCACGGCTTCGTTTCGGTTGGCGCGGCGGCGCGCGAGACGATGCGAACCACGTTCGTGCCGGATGGGACAAGGAATTGAGCAAGACCGTGCTCGACAGAGAGCGGCCGCAGCGTCTCGCCCTGAACAATGACGCGCAACTCGGCATCCGGGGTGGCGTGGATCTGCTGGACGGCGCGACCGAGAGCAGCAGCACGCTCGGCCAGACTTTCCCAGACCGGCCGTACATTGTCCTCATCCCAAACGAATGGCATGCACGATGCTTGCTCGCGGCCTGGGAAATCGGTGGCATCGGCTAAGTGGGGATGCAGCAGAATTGGCTCGCCGCCATTGGCAAAGAAGCCGCGGTTTCCAGTATCGAGGTAGCTCTCGGTGGCCAGGCCCTCCGCGATCAGGATGCCATGCGCTTCCATTTCGATATGGAAATACTCGATCGCCGCCAGGCTCGTTAGCTGTCTTATCGTCGCTCCGTTGATCAGTTGGCGCGCGCAGATCAGTTTGCCGCCGGCTAGAATGGCGTGATCCGGTGACACGAACAGGTCGCGGTGCGGCATGTTGTCGGCAAATGCCCCGCGCAGGATCATCACCGGCGCGATGGCTGCCAGATTTGGATGCGCTGCCGGATCGATCCGGCGCTGGCCGATCCATTTGACCGGTTTGAATATTGTTTCGCCATTCAACTGCGTGGCGACCATGTCGCCGGTGTTGAGCGCCTCGACCGGTGTTTCACCGTCCGGGGTGGCGATCCGGGTCCCGCGCAGGAAACAGACGAGGTCGATGGTCACCAGGCCGTCGCCGGCGCGCGCGCCTGGCAAAAGAACTTGGTTGGTACCGGCGTCGTACGACCCACCGCCACCGCCGCCGCCACTGCCGATGCCGCCAATGCTACCATTCGCGCCGTAGCCGCCGCCGCCGCCGCCAAAACCCCCCCCGCCGCCGCCGCCGTTATAGCCGCCGCCACCACCGCCGCCATAGCCACCGTCGCCGCCGATGGTTCCGCCCCCGGCGCCACCGCTGCCGCCGTAGTAGGTCGTTCCGTTACTGCCGCTGCCGTTGGTGGCCCCACCAGCGACGGCGCCACCATTGCCGCCATTATAGCCGCCACCGCCACCACCGCCGATTCCGCCGCCGAAGCCGCCCGCGCCGCCACTACCCCCGGCGCCGCCGCCGGTCCCGGCACCATTGCCGCCGCTTGTGCGGGCGTAGCCGCCACCGCCGTCGGAGCCCGTATAGGAGCCCCCACCCCCGCCGCCAGCGATGACCAGTGGGGTGTGCACCGCGCCAACGCCGTCAAAGATCTCGATGACGAAGCTCCCGCCGCCGCCGCCGCCAGCGTCGCTGGAATCGCCCCCCGCGCCTCCGACGATTATCTCCAGCACTTCTCCCGCTGTCAGGACGAAGTCACCACCGATTTCCGCGCCGTAGCCACCGTTGCCGCCGCTGGTGCCATTACCGCCTCCGCCACCCTGTGCGCCGAAGGAGACAATGTCGTAAGTACCAGAGGTCGTAATTGTATCGAACTGAATGATGCCAGTGGATGTGAATGTTCCGGACATTGGCGCTTTCGCTCCGTGGCAGCAAAGGCGGACTGAAATCGTTCATTCCGCGATGGAATATGACCTCGACAAGAGAGGCGTGTCGCTGCCCGCTCGTCAAGCGCGAAATGATGCCATCACTGGCCAGCGCAGATTGCTGCGTGGCACAATGACCACAACCGAAGGGTAGATCGTCGCGCATGCTGTCACGCATCACAGGGACCACCATGCCTGTGCTGGAAATCGGCCTCGATCCCGGCGACGTCATTGTGGCGGCACCGGGCGAATTGTCGTGGATGACCGCCAACGTGCAAATGCGCACCACCACGGCGACCGCCGGTGCGCGCGGACTATGGGGCGCGATAACCCGCGCGGTGTCGGGCGGCGGGTTGTTCATGACTGAATTCGCCAGCACCGGTGGCCAGGGCGCGATAGCGTTCGCGGCGAAGGTGCCTGGGGCAATCATGCCCCTCGAGGTGCAGCCGGGGCGCGGCTACCTGGTGCATCGGCACGGCTTCCTGTGCGGCACCCAGGGCGTCGAGCTTTCCATGGCGTTCCAGCGTTCGCTGGGTGCCGGCATCTTTGGCGGCGAGGGTTTTGTGCTGCAGCGGCTCGGCGGCACGTGCACCGCGTGGGTGGAATTAGGTGGTGAAATCGTCAGCCATGAACTCGGCGCGGGCGAATCGCTGCTGGTGCATCCCGGGCATGTCGGGATGTTCGAGGAGAGTGTGACGTTCGACATCACGATGATCCGCGGCATCACCAACGCGATCTTCGGCGGCGACGGGCTGTTCCTGGTGCAATTGACCGGGCCGGGGCGCATCTGGCTGCAAACGCTGACGATGCCGAATCTGGCGCATGCGCTGTTGCCGTATCTGGGGAAGGCGGAGCAGGCGAGCACAGTGCAGACGGTGGAGGCCGGCGCGGCGGGAGCGGTGCTGCGGGATATCTTCGGGGGGCAGCGGTAGATCAGAAACCGACGCTGACCTTGCAGGTGTTGCCCCGGCTCAGATTCCGATAGCGGGCCAGCGCCAGCAGCGGGAAATACCAGCGATAGCCGTGATACCGCAGGTAGAACACGCGAGGAAAACCCACCGCGTTGTATGGCAGTTCGCGCCAGCCCCCGTCGGCCTGCTGGGTCTTCGTCAGATAGTCGATGCCGCGGGCGACGGCCGCGTTGCCGGCTTCGCCGGCGGCCATCAGGCCTAGCAGCGCCCAGGCGGTGTGGCTCGGCGTGCTTTCGGTGTATTGCCCGTGCGGTGCGTCGCGATAGGTCTCTTCGTCCTCGCCCCAGCCGCCGTCATCGCGCTGCACCGACACCAGCCACGCAACGGCGCGGCGAACGGCCGGATCATCCTGCGAGATGCCGGTGGCATTGAACGCGCACAGCACCGACCAGGTGCCGTAGATGTAGTTGGTGCCCCAGCGGCCGAACCAGCTTCCCTCGGTTTCCTGTTCGCGGCGCAGATAGCCAAGTGCGCGTGCCATCACCGGGTCGTCGGCCGGCATGCCGATCTGAGCGAGGAATGAGACGCAGCGGGCGGTGACATCGGCGGTCGGGGGATCGAGCAGCGCGCCATGGTCGGCGAACGGGATGTTGTTGAGATAGAGGTGGGTGTTCTCCGGCTCGAAGGCGCCCCAGCCGCCGTCGGATGACTGCATGCCGATGATCCACTCGCGCGCGCGGTCGATCGCTATGGCGTGGTCCGGATCGCCGTTGCGATGCAGCAGCATGCCGACGACGGCCGTGTCATCGACATCGGGGTAGTGCGGATTGGCGTATTGGAAGGCCCAGCCGCCGGGTCGCAGGCCTGGGCGGCGCACCGACCAATCGCCCACTACATCAAGGATCTGCCGGTCGCGCAGCCACTCACAGGCGGTGTCGGTATCGCCGCCGAGTTCGGCAATGGCGTGGCCGGCGAGGCCGGTATCCCAGATCGGCGACAGGCAGGGCTGGCAGTACGCGCGGTCTTGCTCGATCACCAGCAGCTTGCGCACCGCGCGCCAGGCGATCGCGGCGTCCGGATGGCTGGGCGGATGGCCGAGCGTGTCGAACATCATCACGCTGTTGGCGATCGCGGGGTAGATGCCGCCCAGGCCGTCGTCGCCGTTCAGGCGCTCGGTGACGAAGTGCACTGCCTTGGCGATGGCGCTTTGCCGGGTGCGGCGGGGAAACGCCGGCTGGACGAGGCGCAGCAGCGCATCCACCGCTTTGAAGAACGGACCCCAGAAGGCGGAGCGATACGGACCGCGGATCCAGTCACGCACCCGGTCGGGCGGGGTGTTGAACAACTCGGGGATGGCAACGCCGCGCGGGTTACGGGCGCGCGGGCGCAGCGCCATCAATACCAGCAGCGGGACGATGACCGTGCGGGACCAGTAAGACACCTTGGACAGGTGGAACGGGAACCACAGCGGCAGATGCATGATCTCCAGCGGCATCACCGGCACGGCGCGCCACGGCACCTGGCCGAACAGCGCAAGCTGGGCTCGGGTGAAGACGTTGGCACGTTCGGCGCCGCCGGCGGCCAGGATGGCTGAGCGGGCACGTGCCATGTGCGGCGCGTCGGGCGGGTCGCCGATAGCCTTCAGCGCGTAGTACGCCTTGACGCTGGCGGACAGATCGAAGGCACCGGCGTGGAACAGCGGCCAGCCGCCGTGCAGTCCCTGGATGGAACGTAGATAGACGCCGATCCTGGCTTCCAGCTCGGGCTCGATACGGTCGAGGAAGTGCTCCAGCAGGACGTATTCGGCGGGAATGGTGGCGTCGGCTTCGAGTTCGAACAGCCAGTGACCATCGGCGTGCTGTTGCCGCAACAGCGCGTTGCGCGCGCGATCGACCGCCTGTGGCAGGACCTTGTCGGCTAAAGGGGCGGCGAACAACGTGTCCGGCATGCAAAAAGGTCCGCTCGGAGTACGAACGGACCTGATGGCATCTTCAATCGCGGGCGGCAACCCGCGATGCAGCAAGTCTCAGGCGCGCGCGGCCGGACGGCGGAGCCGCGTCAGTCCAAGGCCTGCCAGGCCGACGCCAAGCACGGCGAACGCCGCCGGTTCAGGTGTCGCTACCGCGGCGGGCATGCCCACGGTGAATCCGTACCAATACTCGGACGCCGGCAAGGTGAAGCTGATCGAGCTGTAGGTGCCGGCGAAGTGGACCGAGCCGTTGCCTTCCTGACCGAGCACATCGTTACCGTTTACTGTGATCGCGCTGCCGCCGTATTCGGCGGACGGTCCGCCGGCGTCGAACGTCGGTGTGTGGTTGAAGTCAAACTCGGCCGTAAGGCCAGACTGGCCCAGGCTCCAGATCGCGATAACCGGGTTGGTCACCGGCTGCGAAAAGGTGATGGTGTCGATCGTGCGGTTGCCGCCGACAAGCTGGACGATCTGATTGGGGCTGGGCGTATTGCCGACGAGCCCGCCGACCCAGGTCGACGCGGGTGTGTAGCTTGGGTAGTTGGTGAACAGGTTGTCCAGTTCGCCGCTGTAGCTGACGTTCACGCCGCCCATGGAGCCGCTGGCGGAGCCGCCGGGGTTGCCGGTTGAGAACGAGCTCCAATTCACCCAGTTGATCGCGGCGGCCGAAGCCGACGTTGTCCAGACACCGGCAAGAAGACCCGCAGCAAGCAGTTTTGTCGCAATCCGCATGACACCATCGTCCAAATTTGTCGTAATGGTGTCTAATATAACTACACCCGTAGGTCAAGAAAATTTGATCCGCTAAACCCATGCGTGTGGCATGAGCCCAGCAGCGAGCCAGCCTTTGGTCCGCAGATCAGGCTGAGGTCAGAACGTCCGCGGCGCGCTGACCAGACCGGATGGCGCCTTCGATGGTGGCGGGCAACCCGGTGGCGGTCCAATCGCCGGCCAGCGCGAGATTGGCGAAACGTGTCCGAGCTTCGGGCCGCCGCTGTTCCTGCGCGGCGGTGGCGGCGATGGTGGCGCGGCGTTCCTTGACGACACGCCAGGGCGGCATGGGACCTTCAAGGTCCAGCGCACCACGCACGTCCGGCCAGACCGCCTGGGCGATCGACGCCGCGCTGTCTTCGACCATTGAATTGGCAGCACTGATGGTGACCGAAACATAGCCCGGCTTGACGAACACCCATTGGGCCTTGCCGCCGATGATGCCGACGAACCCTGGTGGGAGGCGTGCGGCTTCGATGCGGAAGTGGATGTTCAGGATCGACTGGTATTCGTCCGGGAAGTCGTGGCCTGGAAGCAGGTCCTGCGCCACCCAGGGGGGGACGGCCAGCACGACAGATTCCACCGGCATGGGACCATCCGTCGTCTCGATCGAAGTGATCCGGCCGCCCACGGTTCGCAAAGCGGCGACGCGGCGGCTGAACAGCACGGTTGCGCCACGTGCCTGCAGCCACGAGATCGCCGGATCGACCAGGCTTTCCGAGAGACCCTCGCGCGGCACCGCCGGGATGCAAGCCGTGCCGCCCGTGAACAGCGTCTCGCTGATAACGGCGACCAGCGACCGTGCCAGCGCGATGTCGAGCGGCGTGTTCAGCGCCGCAATGGCGAGCGGTTCGATCAGCCGGTGATAGAAGGGATCGTGGCGCAGCGAGGCGGCGACGACTGCGTCGCCGGCCACCCGGCGAAGCCGCAGCAAGGCAAGGTGGTCGCTGGCACGGGTGCCGGGTGTGCGGCGCGAGGGTAGCAGCACCCACCACGGGATGCGGCCGCGGTTGGGCCGCAACGTCCAGCGCAACCCGGTGCCGGTCTCGAAGAAAGGGAACATCGGCTCATCCGGCATCAGCAAGGTTTGCCGCGCACCGATGGTGTCGAGATAGCTGAAGCTGGAACGATTGCCGGACAGCAGCAGGTGGTTGCCATTGTCGACCCGCAAGCCGAGTTCGCGGTCGAAGTAGGAGCGGCAGCGGCCGCCGGCCGCCGGACCGGCTTCCAGCAGCGTAACGGCGCGACCCGCCTCGGTCAGTGCGACCGCGGCCGCGAGGCCAGCGACGCCGGCGCCGATGACATGCACAGTGGATGGCATCAGCAGCGTTTCGTCATTGAGCAGTGACTCGATGGAACGGGGGCCGGACGGCACGAGTTAGCGGTGGTGGCAATCACGAAGTCAATTCAACGGCAGGTTTACTGCGCCGCCGTCGCGGCGTCCTCGCGCGCCAGACGGGCAATGGCGGTCTCATTGCCGGCCGCGGCGGATTTCTGGAACCACTTGTCCGCCTCGTTGCGGTCGCGTGGCACGCCGCGCCCCTCGGCGTAGATCAGTCCCAGGTTGAGCGCGCCAAAGCTGTTGCCGTTGTCGGCCGCCAAGCGGAACCAGTGCGCCGCTTGCACATAATCGCGCGGCACACCGTCGCCGTGCGAATAGATTTCACCCAGGCCGTTCTGCGCCATTGCACTGTTCTTGTCGGCGGCGCGGCGCAGCAGCTGCATCGCCTGCGCGTAGTCGCGCGGCACGCCGAGGCCACGCAGATACATCAAGCCGAGACGCGCCTCGGCCGAACCGTAGCCGTGCGCGGCCGCGCGTTGATACCACTGCGCCGCGGCCGCAGGGTCCGGCGGCGTGGCGACGCCAAGCCGGTACAGGTTGCCCAGGAGGAACTGCGCCAACGGACTGTCCTGACCGGCGGCACGCTGAAGCCATAGGATCTGCTGCGCATGGTCGAGCAGCACACCCAATCCCTTGGCATAAAACCGCGCGACGGCGATCTCCGCCGGAGCGAAGTTCTGCTCGGCCGACCTGCGGTACCACAGCATGGCATCGGCATAGCTGCGCTCCGTGGCGTAACCGCGCTCGTGCATCAGCCCGACATAGAATTGGCCACGCGGATCGCCCTGGTCGGCCGCACGCTGGAACCATTGCAGCGCGGTCGGGTAATCCTTGGCGACGCCGTTGCCCTTGGCGTAGCTCACTCCAAGATCGATCTGCGCGTTCGCCTGGCCCTTCTCGGCCGCGTCGCGCGTGGCCTGCTGGGATGCGGGCGTGGTCGTCGGGGCTGGCGCCGCGGCAGTGGGAGACTTGACCGTGGCGGCATCGCGGCTGGCACTGGACTGCATTGCAGGCGCATCGAGCGAAGCTGACGGGGTCTCATCCGCCGGTGTCTCGCTTCGGACGAAGTAGAACTCGCCGTCAATCGGTGAACTCGATACCCAGGGTTGCTGCGCGCCCTGCGTCACGCGCTTTACCGACAAGCCGACCTGATTGAACAGGTGGAAGATATCGAGGCCTGGTTTGCGGATCGCCTCTGCCAATGCAGCTGCGAAGGGGCCGCCGGTGCCGGTGCCATCGACCGCGACATTGCCCGGCTGCGTGGCGAACGAGATGAGTGTGCCGTCCGGCGCCTTCATTTGCGCAAGGCCGCCTTGCACCGCGCGCGTTCCGAGATTGGCGAACGGATTGTTCCGGCAGGCATCGAGGATCAGGATATTCAGCCGCGTCCCCGCCCCATCCATCTGCTTCAGCACGAGTTCGGCGTTGACCATCTGGAAGTCGAGGTCCTGCTGGCGCGTCGGATTGGCGTCTATCGGCACCAGCCAGTTGGTTCCCTGCACCTGCATGCCGTGCCCGGCGTAGTAGAACAGTGCCACGTCGGCGCCCTGGATCTGCTTGCCGAAAGCGGCGATGAGGCGGTCGAACGCGGGCTTGTCGAGATCGTGCTGGACACCGCCACCGACGAGGGTGAAGCCGGACTTCTTCAACGTGTCAGCGATCAGTTTGGCGTCGTTGCCCGGATTGGCGAGACGATCGACGTGCCGGTAGCCGGCATTGCCGATGACCAAAGCGACGCGGCGATCATTGTCCTGCGCGTGGGCGGTGATGGCGATGCCGCAGAGCGCCAACATGACGATGAGGACCCGGGTCATTTCAAGCGAGACCATACCGCAACGCGAGCCAGAGCTTCTGCCACATCGGCAGACTCACGCGTTCTTGCGGACGCTTCCAACCGCGCCGCTCCAGACGCGACAGTATGGCGGAATACGTGGCACCCATCATGCGGGCCGGCTTCATTGCCTTGATGTCGCATTGGCGCATGGCAAGCGACGCGGCGCGGAAGTGCTGGTGCGCCAGCGCGGCGACCTGCTCGCACACGCGCGGCAAGCCTGGCGCGTGCAGCGCGGTCATCGGATCGTGCGGCACATCGGCCGCGTCGAGCCATTCGCGCGGCAAATAGAGGCGCCCGCGCTCGGCATCCTCCTGCAGGTCGCGCAGGATGTTGGTCAGTTGCAGCGCACGCCCGAGCGAATAGGCGACGGTGTCGGCGGCCGGCGATGCATCTCCAAACGCGCGCACCGACAGGCGTCCGACGGCGGCGGCGACACGATCACAGTAAAGATCGAGCGTGGCAAGATCGGGTGCCACGATGGTGGTCTCGGCGTCCATCTGCATGCCGTCGATCACGGCGATGAAGTCTTCCTGGCGCAGGCCGAAGCGCCGCACGGCGGCGGCCAGTACGCGGGTCACCGAACCGTCGGACTCGCCGCGATACAGCGCGGCGACACGCTCGCGCCAGGCTGTAAGTTCCGGGACTTTCGTGGCGAATTCGCCAGGTTCGTCGGCGATGTCGTCCACCATGCGGCAGAACGCATAGATCGCATACATCGCGTAGCGGCGATCGGGCGGCAGCACGCGCATGCCACGATAGAACGAGGTACCGGCGGAGCGTACAATCGTCGAAACAGCGTCCAGATCGGCTTGCGCGGCGAGCGTCATGGCAACCAGCGCAGCGCGGCAAACACGCTGCCGATGGCGTCGGTCTTGGTGAGCTTGATGCGGCGCGCCACCGGATCGCCATGCCGCAAGCGCCGCGCGAGCCGGTGCGCAAGGCCGACGATGATCGCGGTCTCCAGCCGCAGGCGGCGGCTGCGTGTCAGGCGCGGCAGATCGACCGCGGTCTTGTTCAGCGCATCGACGCGATCGAGCAGCATGTCGAACATGCGGCGCAGCGCCGGCGATGCCGCCGCGCCTCGCAGTTCACGCACGTCGATGCCGGGCATGTAGCAGCGGTCGAGTGTTGCGAGATCCTTCACGCAGTCCTGCAAGTGATTCAGCACCTGCAGCGATGCGCACAAGGCATCCGATGGCACATAGGTGTCGCGCTGCTCGCCGTGCAGATCCAGCACATGGCGTCCCACCGGCATCGCCGAGTAGCGGCAGTAATCGTACAGCTCATCCCAGTCGGCGTAGCGCAGCTTGGTCGCGTCGCGGCGGAAGGCGATCAGCAGGTCGAGCGAATGACGCGGCGTCACGCCGGTTTCCGCCAGGCTGGCGCGTAATCGCAGCGCGCTCGGTGATCCGTCGTCGCGCTGGCCGAGCAACACGCCTTCCATCATGTCGAGCCGCGCGACCTTCTCCGGTGCGGGCAGATCAGACGCGTCGGCGATGTCGTCGGCATTGCGCGCGAAGGCATAGAACGCATGCACATGAGCGCGCAGGTCGCGGCGGATCAGCAGCGAGCCGACGGGAAAATTCTCGTCGCCGCGATCCTTGCCGGACCAGGCTTCGACAGTGGCCGCGCCGCTCATGCGTAGGCGCGTCCCTTCCAGGCGACGCCGCGCCCGGCGTGGTGATTGATGGCCGAACCGATGGTCGCGGCGAGATAGAACGCGGCGATGGCCGGCAATAACGGTGCCCACCAGAACAGGCGTTGATAGCGATGCAATGTCGGCTGGTAGCAGGCGGCCATCATGCCCCAGGCGATCCAGCCGCACCAACGGGCGATGCCATGGCCGAACAGCGCGGCGAGCGGCGGCAGCAGGAAGGTGATGAACAGGCCCAGCACGGTGCCGAGCAACAACAGCGGCGAGAAATGCAGCTGCACGTAGGCGGTGCGGGCGATCATGCGCCAGATGTCGCCCACGGCCGGATAGGCGCGGATCGAGCGCGCCAGACCGGAATGGCCGAGCCAGATGCGCCCGCCGGTTTTCACTGCTGCCGCGAGCGCGACGTCGTCGATCAGGGCACCACGGATCGCCGCGATGCCGCCGATACGCGCAAGCGCGCGGCGGCGGATCAGGATGGTGCCGCCGGCCGCGGCTGCGGTGGCGCGCAACGGGTCGTTCACCCAAGGGAACGGGTAGAGCAACTGGAAGAAGAACACGAAGGCCGGTACCAGCGCATGCTCGGCCGGCGAACCGCAGGCGAGCCGGACCATCTCCGACACCATGTCGAGGCCGCGGCGTTCTGCCTGCGCGACCAGCGTGGCGAGATGGCGCGGGTCGTGCACGATATCAGCGTCGGTCAGCAGCACGAGGTCCGCGTCGCCGGCTTCGACGAGACCTTGCGCGACCGCCCAGAGCTTGCCGCTCCAGCCGGCGGGGCGTGGCTCGCCTTGCACAATGGCGAGACGCGGGTCGGCGATGGCGCGGACGATCGAACCGGTGCCGTCCGTGCTGGCGTCATCGACCACAATGACGCGCAATGATCCGGCATAATCCTGCGCCAGCAGCGAGCGGACCGACTGGCCGATGACCGCCGCTTCGTCGCGCGCAGGAACCACTACGGCGACAGCAGGTGCCGTTATCGGGCGCGCAGGTGCGAGTTCCGGTTCCGAATGCCAGAACCGTCCGTGCGCGAGCAGCAGGTAAAGCCAGATCAGCAGGGAAAGTATCGTCAGCGTGGTCATTGCTTCAGCATGCCGTTGGCGCGGAACCAGGCGACGGCATCCTCGATCGCGGCGCGCACCGGACGCGGCGAGTACCCCAGTTCGTGCTTCGCCTTGTCCGACGAGAAGAACATCTTGTGCCGCGCCATCTTGATGTGGTCGCGCGTCATCATCGGCGGGATGCCGGTAAGCCGGGCCAGGCCTTCCATGAACCATGCCGCGGGCCAGACCACGGCCTCGGGCAATTCGATGGTCGGCGGGCGGCGCCCGACCACATTGGCGACCAGCGCCAACAGGTCCTTGAGCAACAGGTTCTCGCCGCCCAGCACATAGCGTTCGCCGATGCGCCCGCGTTCGAGTGCCAGCGCGTGACCCTCGGCCACATCGTCGACGTGCACGACGTTGATGCCGGTATCGATATAGGCAGGCACGCGGCCAGCCGCCGCGTCGCGGATCATCTTGCCCGTCGGCGTTGGCTTGATGTCGCGCGGGCCGACCGGCGCGGCCGGGTTGACGATGACGACAGGGAGAGCCTCGTGGCGCACAAGGTCCAGTACCGCGCGTTCGGCGATGAACTTCGAGCGCTTGTAGGTGCCGATGAAGTCGGCCTCATTGGTCGGCGTGGTTTCGTCCGCCGGTGACCCGTCCGTGGTCCAGCCGAGCGCCGCGACCGAGCTGCAATGCACGATGCGCTCCACGCCGGCGGCCTGCGCCGCTCGCATCACCGCCAGTGTGCCGTCGACATTGGCGCGCAGCATGGCCTGCGGATCGGGCACCCAGAAGCGATAGTCGGCCGCGACGTTGAACACGTAGCGGCAGCCGGACGTGGCGCGCGCCAGCGAGGCGGGATCGGTCAGGTCGCCGAGCGCCAGTTCCGCATCGAGGTCAGCAATATTACGCCGGTCGCTGGTGGGCCGCAGCAGCAGCCGCAGCTTGTGGCCACGCGCCGCCAGCACCCGCGCCACGGCGGAGCCGACGAAGCCAGTCGCGCCAGTCAGCAGGGTGGGTCCGTCTGCCACGGCGGGGTGTATAGCCTGCCCCGGCTAAATCGGTGTAGAGCCGGCGCCCCGTGAAGAAACTCTCCATCGTCCTGGCCCTGGCCGGCTTGCTGCTGGGCACAGCCCTGATTGCCTGGTTCGGCCTTGGCTCGGTGCTGGACGGCCTGCGCCGTGTCGGCTGGAGCGACTTCGCGCTCATCATCGGCTGGCAGCTGGTGCTGTTCGCGGTACTCGGACTGGCATGGGACGCGATCACCCCGGGGCGCGAGCTGCGGCGTCTGCCGGTGCTGATCTGGGGCCGCATGGTCCGCGACGCGTCCACCAACCTGCTGCCGTTCTCCCAGGTGGGTGGCTTCGTGTTCGGCGCCCGCGCGGTGACGCTGCACGGGTTTTCGTGGTCGCTGGCGACTGCCTCGACCGTGGTGGACGTGACCGCCGAATTCCTGGCGGAGGTCGCGTTCACCGGTATCGGGTTGGGCATCCTGCTGGCACGGGCGCCGAATTCGGCGCTGGCGGTGCCGCTCGAGGTCGGGCTGGGCCTCGCGGTACTGGCTGCGGCGGCACTGATCTGGCTGCAGCAGGGCGCGGCACCATTGTTCGCGCGGATTGGCGGGCGGCTGGCCGGCAACTGGTTCAGCGACACGCGCGACGTGGCCGCCGTGCTGCAGGCCGAGCTGTCGCTGATCTATGGGCATGCCGGTCGCCTGGCGGCGGGGTTTTTCATCCACCTGCTGGGCTGGATCGGCACCGGCGTGGCGGGCTGGATCACCTACCACGCGCTCGGGGTGCCGATAGACTTCGACGATGCGCTGGCGATCGAGGCGCTGCTGGCGGCGGCCTCGGCCGTGGCATTCCTGGTGCCGGTGAACGCCGGGGTGCAGGAGGCAGGCTACGCGGGATTGGGCGCGATCTTCGGTGTGCCGCCGGAGCTTTCGCTCGGGGTTTCGCTGGTGCGCCGCGCGCGCGACCTTGTGGTAGGGGTGCCGATATTGCTGATCTGGCAGGGGTTCGAGGCGCGGCGGCTGCGCGAAGGCAGGTTGGAAATGCCGATGGACACCGATCAACACCGATAGAGGCCGGAGCAGGAACAGCTCTATTGACGCGTGACGCGGCCTTCGACGGGGTACTGGGGATCGTTGTAGCCGGGGGTGGACGGGTGGCCGGGCGAGATCAGGCGATCCACCAGGGCCTCGTCCTCGGCGGTCAGGCGGCAATCCAATGCGGCGACATAGTCTTCCCACTGCTCCATGGTGCGCGGGCCGCCGATGGCGGCGGTGATGAAGCGGTTATTCAGCACCCAGGCGAAAGCAAAATGGGCGGGTGACAGGCCGCGGGCGCGGGCGTGCTCGGCGATCTGCTGGGCGATCGCCAGGCTTTCGGGGCGCCATTCGGATTCCATCATGCGGCGGTCGCGGCGGCCGGCGCGGGTTTCCGGCGGCGGCGCGACGTCGGGGGCGTATTTGCCGGTTAGCACGCCACGCGCCAGCGGGCTGTAGGGCACCGCGCCAAGGCCGTAATAGCCGCAGGCTGGCAGATGTTCGGTTTCCACCTCGCGGTTCAGCATGTTGTAGAGCGGCTGGCTGGCGGCCGGGCGGTCGATACCGGCCTCGTCGCACAGGCGGCAGATCTCGGCGACGCGCCAGGAGCGATAGTTGGACAGGCCGAAATAACGGATCTTGCCGGCACGGATCAGATCGGCCAGCGCGCGAACCGTCTCGGCCAGCGGCGTGCGATGATCCTCCTTGTGCAGGTAGAGCAGGTCGATGGTGTCCACGCCGAGGCGGCGCAGACTCGCTTCGACAGCATCGAACACGTGGCGGCGCGAAGTGCCCTGCGCGTTAGGTCCCTCGCCGGTGGGGTTGGCGCACTTCGTCGCCAGAACCCACCATGAGCGGTGCTGGCAGATGGCGCGGCCGACGATTTCCTCGGAACGGCCGGCGTTGTAGCCGTCCGCCGTGTCGATGAAGTTGATACCCTGGTCGCGGGCGCGGGCGACGATACGCGACGCACTGGTTTCGTCGGTCGGACCGCCGAACATCATCGCGCCGAGACAGAGCGGCGAGACGCGCAAGCCGGTGTCGCCCAGGGTGCGGTATTCCATCGCTCTCTCTCCGTGCTTTGCCAGTATCTAGCCTACACCAGAGCGGGTTGAATGACCGGATGACGAATCGGATCAGCCTGCCAACCCTGTTCATCAGCTTCCTCACCATCGGCATCACCAGCTTCGGCGGCGGCTTGCTTGGTTGGATCCGGCGGGAACTGGTGGAGCGGCGGCGGTGGCTGGACGACAAACAATTTCTGGTCTGGTACGGGCTGAGCCAGATCATACCCGGCGCGACCAATGTGAACCTGTCGGTGATCATCGGCACCGAACTGCGCGGTGTGCCTGGCGCCTTCGTGGCGATCGCCGGACTGCTGCTGGTGCCGCTGTCGATCCTGCTGGCGTTGGGTGCGTTCTATTTCGCGGCACATGGCGGGGGCGGCAGCCCAGTGGTGAACGCGGCGCTCGCCGGTGCCGGCGCAGCGGCGATCGGGTTCAATATCGCCACCGGGCTGCGCCTGGCGCATGGCCACGCGCGGCGGCCTGGCCCGCTGCTGATCGCCGGCGCGATCATCGTTGGCATCGGCGTGTTGCGCGTGCCGCTGCTGGAGATGTTGTTGGTGGCCATTCCAGCGAGCCTGGGCATGACGATGCTGGAGCGGGCGCGATGACCGCGACGCTGTTGAAGATCGCGTCAATGTTCAGCCTGCTGTCGCTGCTGGCGTTCGGCGGGGGTGCGGCTGTGCTGCCGGACATGCAGCGTCAGGCGGTCGAGTTGCATCACTGGCTCAGCAACAGCGAGTTCCTCGACATGTTCGCGCTGTCGCGGGCAATCCCGCCCGGCTCGCTGATCGCGGTGCTGGTTGGGCAAAAGGCAGCCGGCATTGCGGGCGGGCTGGTGGCGCTGGTTGCGATGTTCGGCCCTTCGTCGCTGCTGGCGTTCGCCGTCACGCGGATCTGGCGGCGCGCCGGTGGCGCGGTCTGGCGCGAAACACTGGAGGAAGCGCTGGCGCCGGTTTCCATCGGCCTGACCATCGCTTCCGGCATTGCCATCGCACGCAGCACCGAACACGACTGGCCGGCCTATGCGGTGACCGCGGTGACCACGGTGCTGCTGACGTTCACGAGGCTGCACCCACTGCTCGTGATGACTGCGGGAGCGGTGCTGCTGGTCGTGACGGGCGGGTGATCGGCATGCGCCTAGGCCTGCAGCAGGGAGCGTACGCGCGGGGCGATGCGCCTGGCGCGCAGATCCTCGATCGAGGCATCGCGCTCGACATCGGCATAGATGGCGTCGCGATACGAATTGCCGGCAGGATCAGCCGCATCGGCTTTGCCGCGCCGCAGCTTTGCCAGCCAATCGGCACGCGACTTGGTGAAGTAGTGATTGATAGCCATCACCTCGTGGCATTCGTTCGGCTGCTGCGCATAGGACAGCACCGCCTGACCGCGCGTGTCGCAGGTGGGACCGCTGACGTTGATGATATGCGGCGTGGTGCCGGCGGAAGTCACCGCCTTGCCGCGCACCAATGACTTGACGTGCCGGCTGGCCGGTAGCGTCTCGGGTATGCGCAGCGTATAGTTCTCGATCACCAGGCCATCGGGCCGATCGTGGTGGCCGGATGGGCCGAACACCAGCCATTGCAACAGGATCGCCGAATAGTCGGCGTAGATGCGGCGCATCAGCGGCTCGCGGATCGAGGCACCGAAGGCCGGCATGATGAACTCATCGATGTCGATGATCGCAGCCCAATCGAAACGCGCGGCATGGTTGGCGCAGAAATCCTGATAGGCCGGAATCTGTGCCGCCTGTCCAGGCCAATCGATCAGCGTGACGTTGCGCGCAAAGTTCGAACGGCGGATGAGCTCCGCACCACCATCGGTGCTGCCATTGTCGTACAGCACGAATAGATCGACGCCGATGATCTTGTGAAACGCTAGCCACTCGAGGAGATATGGCGCCTCATCCTTGAAGATGGCAGAGACGGCGATCTTGTCCATGTTGCCGTGTATCAGCTGCGCAAGAGCGCTCGCAACCTGGGGACAAAGCGCAGGGCGCGCGTGTCATCCACATCCGCCTGAGCCACCACGTCGGTGAATACGTGCTCCTGATATGACTGCAAGGAATCACCACGACCACGCCGGCACTTGAACTCCCAGTCCTCACGCGACTTGGTGAAGTAGTGATGCACCACCATCACGTCGTGGCATTCGGTCGGCTGGATCGCAAACGGCAGTACTTCCTCGCCGCGCGCGTTGCAGACTGGGCCGCTGCACTCGGCGGCGTGCGGCGTGTGCTCCATGCCCAGCATCTTGTCGGGTCGCACCAGCGACTTGACGTGGCGGCTGGCGTCAGCTGATTCGGGCAAGCGGCGTGTGTAGTTTTCCAACACCATGCCGCCAGGACGACGATCGTGGCCGGACGGTCCGAACACCAGCCACTGCAGCAGGATAGCGGCGTACGGCTGGTACATTCGGCGCAGCAGGATGTCGCGAATCGAACTGCCGGCGAGCGGCACGATGAACTCGTCAATGTCGATGAACGCTGCCCAGGTGAAGTCGGCAGCATAGTTTCGATGGAAATGATTGTAGGCGGAAAGCTGGCCTGGACGATCGGACCAGTCGGTCAGCGTGACATTGCGGGCAAAGCTGGAGCGACGGATCAGCTCGGAACCATTGTCGCCGCTGCCATTGTCATAAAGAAAGAATAAGTCGGCGCCGATCATCTTGTGGAATGCCAGCCACTCGAGCAGGTCGCGCGCCTCATCCTTGAAGATCGCGCAGACCGCGATCTTGTCCATGCCGCGAGCTCCCGTCACTGTCCAGGCCGGCAGCGTACTGCGCCGGGCGAGGCGCACAAGGGCCGCAATGCTTGACACCGGTCGCTATTCTGAGAGAACCGCGACATGGCGCTGCCATCGGATAAAGCCGAAATGAAGTCGCTTGCTGGTTTGGGCGAGGCGCTGAACGGCTTTTTCGAGCCTGACTGGTATTTGTCACGCTATCCCGACGTTGCGGCGTCGGGCAGCGAAGCCTTGCATCACTATGTCAATTTCGGCGCGGCCGAGGGACGCGACCCAAACCGGTTCTTCGATGGCGCCTGGTACATCACGCATTATCCGGACGTGGCGGCTTCGGGGTATCACCCGCTGCTGCATTATCTGCAGACCGGCGCGGCGGAGTTGCGCAACCCGCATCCTCGGTTCGACGCGGCGTACTATGTGGACCAGCATCCCGAGGCCGCCGCCAATCCCCTGCTGTATCATCTGCTGTTCGGAGTGACGCGCGGCTGGCTGACGGAACGGCCGGTAGCGATCCGTGACTATATGCCGAGCAACGCGGTGTCACCGGCCCCGCCGGTTAACCTCGTGGCCGACGTCGTCATCCCGGCTTACCGGGGACTGGCGCAGACGCAGCGTTGCATCGACTCCGTGCTGGCCGATGCCGATCGGCTGGATGGCAATGTCATCGTAGTGGATGACCGCTCGCCGGAACCCAGGCTGTCGGCTTGGCTCGACCGGATGGCGGCAGATGGACACATCCAACTGGTGCGTAACCGGCGCAACCAGGGCTTTGTTGCCTCGGCGAACATCGGCATCGCCGCAGCCGGCACACATGACGTGGTGCTGCTCAACAACGATACCGAGGTCGCTGCGGGCTGGCTCAAACGGCTTGCCGGACATGCTTACGCATCACCACGCGTGGCCTCGGTTTCGCCATTCTCGAACAACGCGACGATTTGTGGCTATCCGAGCAGGTTCAGCAGCCCGCCCGCGTTCGGTTTGACGACGGCCGCACTGGACGCGGCGTGCCACGCGGCGAATGCCGGCCGCAGCGTCGAGTTGCCGACAACGAACGGCTTCTGCATGTATATCCGGCGTGCCGCACTTACGGATGTCGGACTGTTCGATGCGGAGACGTTCGGCCGCGGCTATGGTGAGGAAAACGATTTTTGTCTGCGTGCCAGTGCGCGAGGCTGGCGGCATCTGCTGGCGTGCGACACATTCGTCTACCATGAAGGCTCGGTGAGTTTCGGCGCTGCCGCGGCGGCCGCGCAGGAACAGGGCATGGCGGTGCTGCGCCAGCGGTACCCTCACTACACCAGGCTGGTCGCGCAGCACGTGAAGCTGGACGCAGCCGGACCCTATCGTTTCTGCCTGACCACCGAGTTGCTTCGCCGCGCCGGTCTGCCGGTGATTCTGATGGTGACACATGGTCTCGGCGGCGGTGTGCGGCGGCACATCAGGGAGCTTGTCGTGCGTACGGCGGGGCAAGCGCACTGCCTGTTGCTGGAATCGACGGCGCGCGGCGCCGCACTTTCAGTGCCGGCGTTGCCGGGGCATCCCGAGCTCGCGCTGCCCGCGGAGCGGTTGGCGGATCTGGCCGCGGTGCTGCGCTCGGCAAGCGTGAGCCGTGCGCACATCCATCATCTGATGAGCATCGATGTCGACGTCCGCGCCCTGCTGCACCGCTTGGACATACCGTTCGATGTGACGGTGCACGACTACTTCGCGATCTGCCCGCAGGTGAATCTGCTGCCATGGCTGCAAGGCGCGTATTGCGGCGAGCCGGACATCGCGGTCTGCAACAGTTGCATCGCCGATCGGCCAAGTTACGGGTCACGCGACATCGTCTCGTGGCGCCGCAGCAATGCCTGGCAGTTCGCGGAAGCCGAGCGCGTGATCTGCCCGAGCGAGGATGTGCGCAAGCGGCTTGCCAGATATGGAGCCGATCGCGCCATGGTGGTGCCGCATGAGCCGGTGAAACCAGGACATTGGCCGTTGTCGCCCTCGGTGCCCGGCAAGAACGGCGCGCTGCGTATCGCGATCATCGGCGTGCTGGCGAACCAGAAGGGCGCGGCCTCGGTGCTGAGCGTCGCCGCGGCGAGCGATGCGGCGGCGCTTTCGCTGCACCTCATCGGACACGCCGAACAATCGCTGCCTGCCGGACTGGCGGATCGCATCGAGATGACCGGTGCGTACGAGGAAGCGGAGCTACCGGGACTGCTGGCGAAAGCAAGACCGCATGTTGTGTGGTTTCCGGCGCAATGGCCGGAGACCTATAGCTACACGCTGACTGCAGCGATCGATGCCGGGCTGCCGATTGTGGCCACACGTATCGGCGCGTTCTCCGAGCGACTGGAAGGACGGCCGTTGACCTGGATGGTGGATCCGGCGGCCACACCCGAGGAATGGATTGTCGTGTTCGCCACAGTTCGCGCCAGCCTGGCACGGCAACGCAAACCGCCCACTGGCAAGCCTCGCGCGGCGATCAGCGATTTCTATCGCGAAAGCTACGTGCAGCCGCGGACGATACGCCGGTCGGGTGAGCTGATCGACCTGCGGCGCGATGGCAAGATCAGTGTCGTGGCGATACCAGAGCGCTTTCCAGGCGGAGCGTTCACGCCGTGCGCATATATTCGGCTGTTGCAGCCGCTTGATCATCCGCATATCGGCGGTCAGTGGACGATTGTGCTGGCCGGCGCGGAAGAGGCGTTGAATTATCGCGCGGACATTTTTGTGACGCAGCGCTACGCGGTGCCCGATCTGGCAGTGGCGGACGCGCTGATCCGCCATTGCCGCGAACAGGGCGGCAAGTTGCTGTATGATCTGGATGATGATCTGCGTCACGTGCCGCGCGACCACCCGGACGCCAAACTGTTGCGACCGAAGGCCAGGGTGGTTTCCCGCCTCGTGCGCGGAGCGCATGCGGTGTGGGTATCCACCCAGGCGCTCGCCGCAACTCTGACGGAGCTGCGTGATGACGTGCAAGTCGTGGGCAATGGATTGGACGAGCGGCTGTGGCGCGCATGGCCCGCGCCGGCACCGCCGCGCCAAGGGCCGGTACGCATTCTGTTCATGGGAACGGCAACGCACGATGTCGACTTTGCCATCGTGGAGCCAGCACTGGCGCGACTGAAATCGCTGTTCGCGGAGCATGTGTCGATCGAATTGCTGGGAGTCAGCAGCCGGACAGATCTGCCGGCCTGGGTGAGCCGGCCGGCCATGACAGTGCATGCCACATCGGGGTATCCCGGCTTCGTCAACTGGATGACGCAGCAGCATTGGGACATCGGCATCGCGCCACTGGCGGACACGCCATTCAATCGCTGCAAATCCGCGATCAAGGTGCTGGACTACGCAGGTCTGGGGTTGCCGGTGCTGGCATCGGAGCGCGCGGTGTATCGCGGCAGCGTTGCCGATGGTCCGGCGGGCTGGCTGTTGCCGGACGACGCGGACAGGTGGTTCGTCGCGTTGTCGCGGCTGGTACGAGAGGCGACGCTGCGGCAGCAATTTGGAGCTGCGGCGCGCGCGTCTTTCACCGCCGGAACGCTGGGAGCGCAGGCGGCTATACGCCGAGCGGCGTGGCTCGGTCTGCTGCGGACCGATGCGGCGGCCGCGCAGGACGTGGCGGCGGATTGATCGCGCGGCTACGGCCCCGCGCTGCCGAAACTCTGCACCAGGCTGCCGGAGACCAAACGCCATCCATCAACCAGCACGAAAAAAATAAGCTTGAACGGCAGCGAGACCACGCTGGGCGGCAGCATCATCATGCCGAGGCTCATCAGTACGCTGGCGACCACCATGTCGATCACCATGAAGGGCAGGAACAGCAGGAATCCCATTTCGAAGGCGCGGCGCAGCTCACCGACCAGGAAGGCGGGGACCAGCGCACGCCACGGCGTATCGTCCGCGGTTGGCGGCGGCGGCATGTGGGCGATGTCGAGGAAGAGCTGAAGGTCGCTCGGACGCAGGTTCGCGGTCATGAACTTGTGGAACGGCACCGTCGCGAGACGGAGGCCCTCGATCTCGTTGACGCGGCCTTCGGTGAGCGGCAGCAGCCCGGTGGTCCAGGCGTCGTTCAGCACCGGCTGCATGACGAAGAATGTGAGGAACAGCGCCAGGCCGATCAGCACCATGTTGGGCGGCGTGCTCTGAGTGGCGAGTGCGCTGCGCAGCAACGACAGCACGATGACGATACGGGTGAAGGCGGTGAGCATGACCAGCAGGCTAGGCGCGAGCGACAGCACCGTGACCAGCGCGGTGAGCTGAACCAGACGGCTCGTGGCACCGGCCTGACCCATGGCGCCGAGATCGATGTTCAGCGATTGCGCGCGCGCTGCAAGTGGCAGCAGCAGCAGTGTGACGCAGCACCAGAGGAAACGGGTCATCCGGCTGTCTCTTTGGCATCGAGCCAGCCGATGACGGACTCACGTCCGTCGCCGACGAGCAGCAGGACACGGCGCTGATCGACTGTCACCAGATAGAGTCGCCGCCTGGAATCGAGCGCGAGCATGTCCTGCACGGCGAGTGAGTGTCCGGTTCTCGCGCGCTGCGTGAAACCGCCGAACCGCGCGAGCCGGCCTACCAGACAGACCAAAGCGAGCACTGCCGCCAGTGCCGCGAGCGCGCTCAGGACAGAGGTGGCGCCAATGGCCATGGCACTGCCTTTTGCAATGCATGCGACAAAGCGTCGATGGATGCCGCAAGTATGATGAGACGAGGACGAATGCGACTGCCTTCGTCGGGCTGCAGGTCGAGCGACTTGGCGCAGAGCAGACCGATCTGACCATCGAGCCCGGCGAGGTCGATGGCACGTCCGGCTTCAACCAGGACGCGGGCGACGTCAACGGTTCGGATGAGTTCATCGGCGAATAGACGCACGCTGCCGATCTGGTCCTGCGAAGTAGTACCGGGCATTGCCGGCATTAGAGCGCATCGGCATTACCGAAGCATTTATCAGGTCAATGCTTCGGCTGCGGAGAACCCTGATTAACCCGACATTCAGCACGTAGGCGCAGGATTGCGCGCATGGATGCGACGCATATTGGCCTGCTCGATCTGGCGGAACGGCGGATGAGCTGGACCGACCAGCGCCAGACAGTGCTGGCGGAGAATATCGCCAATGCGAATACGCCAGGTTACAAGTCGCGTGACCTGCGTCCGTTCGAGGCTGCGCTTGCCGGTGCAGGTGGTGTGACACTGGTGCAGACAGAGCCGAACCATCTGGCCGGCACGCTTGCGCCGGCCTCGGCGGCCGAAGTGAAAGATCGCACACAAGCGCATGCAATTGACGGCAACGCCGTCGGGCTGGACGAACAGCTTGTGAAGCTGTCCAGCACGGAGAGCACGCATGAACTGGTGACGGCGATATACAGGACGTATATCGGGATGTTCAGAACCGCTCTGGGCGGCGGCGCAACCTAGGGAGCGGCGCCGTGGATCTGGACAAGGCTCTGAGCATTGCCGCGAGCGGGATGACCGCGCAGAGCACACGGCTGCGGGTGATCGCGGAAAACCTGGCCAATCAGGACACCACCGGATCGACACCTGGCGCAGATGCGTATCGTCGCAAGACGGTTACATTCGCCAGCAAACTGGACCGCGCGCTGGGTGCGGAAACGGTCAACGTGACGAAGGTTGGCCGCGACGGCGGCGATCTTCCGCAGCGCTACGACCCGTCCAATCCGGCGGCGAACGCCGATGGCTACGTGAAGCTATCGAACGTCAACAGCCTGACCGAAGTGATGGACATGCATGAAGCCGAGCATTCGTACGGCGCCAATCTGGCGGTGATGCAGAGTGCGCGCAGTATGCTGTCGCGCACGATCGCGTTGCTGAAATGAGCACGATCCCGACATTCACGATCACGCCGGCTGGTGCCGCCGACGCGTACAGCCGGGTGGATCGCGGCGATGCCGCGCCCAGCGGCGGCGATTTCGGTGCGACGTTGCAGCGTACCCTTCAGGGCGTGACGGATACCCTGCACGGTGCCGATACCAAGGCGATGGAGGCGCTGTCGGGGGGTGGCAACCTGACCGAAGTGGTCACGTCCTTGGCGCGCGCGGAGCTGACATTGCAGACGGCAACAACGGTGCGCGACCGCGTGCTGCAAGCCTATCAGGACATCATCAAAATGCCGGTTTGAGGCGCCATGAGCAATGCTGACGTTGCCATGCTGCTGCGCGAAGGCATGGTGGTAATGCTGAAGCTGGGCGGCCCGCTCCTGCTGGCAGCTCTGGCGGTAGGAATGCTGGTGGCTCTGCTGCAGGCGATCACGCAGATCAACGAGGCCACGCTCGCCTTTGTGCCCAAGGTGCTGGTGCTGTGCCTGGCACTGATGATGCTTGGGTCATACATGTTGTCGACCCTGAGTGGCTATACCCATTCGTTGTTCGACCATCTGGTTTCCGTCGGCGGATCATGACCGGCGACGAGGCGGCGATGCTCGCCACGCTGCCGGCCTGGGCCTTCGCGTTCGTCCTGGTGATGACGCGGGTTGGCGCGGCGATGACGCTGCTGCCGGGTCTGGGGGATGCGAAACCACCGACGCTGGTGCGCGTAGGCATTGCACTCGGCGTCACGATACTGGTGTTGCCAGCGATTGAACCATCGGTACCGAAGGTTCCAGAGGCCGGTGTGCCTGCGGTCTTGATGATCGCGGCGGAAGCGATCACCGGGTTGTGGTTGGGATGGCTGGCGCGACTGCTGGTGCTGGCGCTGCCGATTGCGGGGCAATTCATCTGCTACATGCTGGGTGTGGCGAACGTGCTGCAGCCCGATCCCGAACTGGGTGGCCAGGCGACGCCGATCGAACGGCTGTTCGACATTGCCGCGACAGTCACGATCCTGGTGAGCGGGCTCTACGCACTGCCCCTGGCGGCGCTGGCCGGCAGTTATGACTTGATCCCGGCCGGCCAGTTGCTGCCTGGCGCCGATACCGCGCTGTCGGCGGTGCGTGCCGCGGGCGGTGCATTCGCGTTGGCGCTGCGTCTCGCCTCGCCATTCCTGCTGGTATCGATCGTGTGGCACGTCGCGACCGGACTGCTCGCCCGGCTAGTACCGCGCATGCAGATTTATTTTGTCGTCATGCCGGGGCAGATCCTCGGCGGCATCGCCCTGCTGGCGATGACATCGGCGGCACTGCTGACCGCCTGGCAAAACGCTGTGCACGCCGGGTTCGATCTGCTGCCAGGACATTGAGCGGCAATGTCCGGCGAGGCACCCCAGGAAGACCGGACGGAGGCAGCAACACCGCGACGGCTGCAACGGGCACGCGAGGAAGGCCAAGTCGCGATTTCGCGCGAACTGGTGACATTTGCAGGACTTGCGGCGGTTACCCTGGTGATGGTGATGGCGGCGCCGGCGGTGATCCACGATCTGGCCGTGCGATTGAGCGCGATGCTGTCGCGTGGGTATCAGCTGCGCGAACCGGCAGCCCTCCGGTTGGCCGGCGCAGCTTTGCTGTACGCGGCGGCGCCATTTGTGCTGGCAGCGTCGATTGGCGGCGTGGCGGCCGTGCTGCTGCAAACCCGCTTCCTGCTCAGTGCAAAGGCGTTGCGAGCGGATCTGTCACGGATCAGTCCGCAGGCTGGACTGCGCCGGCTGCTGGGGCCGGACAATCTGATGGAGGCCGGCAAGTCGCTGGCGAAGGTGGCGTTGGTCGGGATCGTTCTATGGCGTGTGATCCTGGCCGATTTGCCGGCTCTGCTGCATGCGCCGTTCACCGATCCGAAGCAGCTACTGGCTGGAGCTGCGGCACCGGTGCTGCACGTCATCCTGGTGGTGCTGGTGGCTCAGGGAGCGATCGCCGGGTTGGATTTCTTCTGGGTGACGCTGCGCCATTCGCGCACATTGCGCATGAGCCGGCACGATGTTCTGGACGAGCAGAAGGAGACCGAGGGCGACCCACGCGTTAAGGCGCGGCAGCGGCAGATCCGGATGGTCCGGGCGCGCAAACGCATGTTGGCGGCGGTGCCGAAGGCGACGGTGGTGATCACCAACCCGACGCACTACGCGGTGGCACTGGCCTATAAACGCGAGAAGCAGGCGGCACCGAAAGTGGTGGCGAAGGGTCTCGATTCACTGGCGGCGCGCATTCGCGAGGTAGCGGAGGCGAACCACGTGCCGCTGGTGGCCAACCCGCCGTTGGCGCATGCGCTTTACCGGGTGGAGGTGGATAGCGAAATTCCGGCCGAGCATTATCAGGCGGTGGCGGAAATCATCGCCTATGTCTGGCGGCTGGGTCGCGCCCCGGGCCGCTAGGCATTGCGAGAATTGTCGGGAGCTGTGCGGCCGAAGCCATCCCGGACTGCTTCGTCGCTACCGCTCACCGCAATGACGCATTCGCATCAGAAGCGCCAGGTGACAGCCAATGCAGGACCGCCCTCCCACTGACTGTAATTCGCGCTCGCGAGCGTCGAGTGATTGCGTAGAAAAGACACGGTGAACTGGAGGGTAGCGTCTGGATTGATCTGCGTTAACCAATCTGGCGCCCATTCGGCGCTTGCCACCGCTCCCAGACGAAGGTCATGCCGCGGCGACCCGAAGTAGTTCGGATAGTGGCGCACGCGGATGGCTGGGGTGATGCCGAGGCGAAAGGTCGGGCTGACATTGTAGGTTATATCTACGGATGCCACTACGAATGTGTTGGCAAAGGCGGATGGAGCGGCAAGCCGCCCGCCGGCCGCGGCATCCAGTGAGATCGACCAGTCGCCTGGGTTGGCTGCGTCCCGGAACGGGATCAACCCGCCGCCGGCGCCGATGCCAATACCCGACGTGAAGCCCAGATAGAAGCTATGCAACGTATCGTTCCATTGCGTCAGGCCGGGCCCGAGATCGAGTGTGGATGAGTAAAGGAGGTAGGGCACGAAAGCATCGGACGTGCCATCGGTGAACGACGCCCTGAAGCTGCCATACAGGGAATAACTGTTCTGGCTGGTCTGCTGAAAGAACCGGTCGACACTGGCATCGACGTCGGCCGAAAGCCGGACGAACGAGTATTGGTGCAGCCAACGCAGCAACAGATCCGGGGTGACGTGACCATCCGGCGGAGACTGGCTGGCGGCGTCCGCCGCCGACCCAAGTGCGTTATTGGTGCCGTAGGCCGGGACAGTGAGAATGATGCGGAGATCCTTCGACTCAGCGGCGGTTGCCGGCGTCGGCGGTGTCGCCGGACCAAACGGCCGGTCGAAGCGGCCGAGATCGGCATTGCGATCGCGCTGGTCGACCACCTGCGCCACGGCGCCACGCGCGAAAGCGGCCACCAGGGACACCAGAAGAATCTGCCGGATCCAAAGCCTCATCGAAATGGGGATGTCTGGTTGTCGCCACCGGTCAGCAGGTAAACGAACTCCGCCGGAGTTTGTGCTTGTCCATGCGATACCGCAGGGTGTCGCGGGTGATGCCAAGCGCCTCGGCGGCGAGCGTTACGTTTCCACCGGCCTGCTGAAGCGCATGTTCGATCAGATCGTGCTCCACACTGCCCAGCGTCGCGCCGGCAGTAGCGGTCGCGTCGCCCGGTGAATTGAGAGCCGGCGGCTCCCTGAGGCTGAGATCACCCGCCCGTACCTTCTCGCCGATGGTGAGCAATGTTGCCTGCTCCACCACATTGCGAAGTTCGCGCACGTTGCCCGGCCACGAATGACCGCGAAGTGCTTCGATCGCACAGGCGTCAAAACGCAGATCTGCTCTTCCATAACGCCGGCGGTTCTCGGTCAGCAGATGTTCGGCAATCAGGATGATATCATTGCCGCGCGCGCGCAGTGGCGGCATGCCAAGGCGTATCGTCGCCAACCGGTACAGCAGGTCGCTGCGAAACTCACCGGTACCGGCGCGATCCTCGAGGGACACGTTTGTCGCGGCAACGAAGCGCACATCGACAAGTCTGTCGCGCGTGCTGCCGACCGGGCGCACACTGTGATCCTCGAGTACCTTGAGCACCTTGGCCTGAGAAGCAGCGGGCAATTCGCCGATTTCGTCCAGGAACAGCGTGCCCCGGTCAGCTGCCTGGATCAGGCCGGTGCGCCGCTCCTTGGCATCGGTGAAGGCGCCGCGCTCATGCCCGAACAGTTCTGATTCGATGAGTTGCGATGGCAACGCCGCGCAGTTGATTTCGACGAACGGTCCCTCTCGACGCCGGCCATCGAAATGCAGTGCCCGTGCAACAAGCTCCTTGCCCGTCCCGGTCTCGCCGGTGATCAATACAGGCGGTGGCGGCCCGCTCAATTGGCGGGATTCCATCTCGAGAATCCTGGCGATATGGCACTTCAACTCGACGATCGGCGGGGACGCCCCGATGATCCGGTCCAGACCGCTGCGTTGCTCCTCGCGGCGCCGGTAATAGGCGAGCAACTCCTCGACCTGGCTGCGCGACAGCAACCGATTTACCAGCAGACCAACTTCCTCCAGCGACACCGGTTTTGTCAGGTAGTCGTCAGCCCCTGCCTTCATGACGGTGACGGCCAGAGCGACGTTCCCATGAGCCGTGATCATGATGATCTTGGTATCGAGATCGCGCTGGCGAATGTGCCGGATCAGCTCGATCCCAGTACCATCCGGAAGGTTGTGGTCGACCAACACGATGTCCGGACGCAGCTCCTCGTACGCTGCAATGCTGCGCGCCACGGTCGGAGCCTGTGCAACCTCATACTGCTGCCGTTCGAGATACCGGGCGATATTGCGGGCGAGCAATTGCTCATCCTCGACGACAAGGATGGAACGGCTCATCGTTGTGCCGTTGCAAGCGAGATGCGGAACTCGGCCCCACCCTGGTCGGAGCTCAGAACTTCCAGTGTCCCATTGAATCGCTCCACGATGCGCCGGGTGAGTGCGAGCCCAAGCCCAAGTCCATGCGCCTTCGTCGTGAAGAACGGCTGGGAGATACGCGACAGCACGGAGGCGGGAATGCCGGGTCCGCTGTCGGCGAAGCTGATCCGTATGTGCCTGTTGTCGGGCTCCGATAGCGTGATGCGCAACTGCCCGCCATCGGTCAGAGCTTCGATTGCATTGGTGACGATACTGGCGAGCGCCTGCCCGAGCATCAGCGGATCCACATCGATTGGCCGCCGCACGCGCCGATTGTCGTCGATCTCCACATCAACCTGGGCACGGCTGAGCGCGGGAGCATGGCGTTTGAGCGTGTCGCGCACCACATCGAGAGGATCGACATGCTGCAGCGACACGGCATCGCTGCGCGCGTAGTCCATGAGTTCGCGCACGCAGTGATCCAGCCTGTCGACTTCACTGATGATCTCTTCCGGCACGGGATTGTTCGCCGGGTATTCGAGCCGCAGCAGTTCGGCGCAGCTGCGAATGCCGGCGAGCGGATTTCGCAGGCTATGCGCGACGGCGCTCGCCATCTGGCCGACCGCGGCCAATCCCTCCATCCGGCCAAGTTCGGCCTGCTGGCGCTGGATCTGCAGTGCTCCGCGCCGGACGATCCAATAGAGCGTCGCGAACAGCAGCAGGGAGCCGATGGCGGTGGAAACGATGATGATCCGATGGCCCTGGGCAATGGCGATCTCGAGCGCGGTTGGAATCTTGTAGAGCTCGACCACGCCCATGACCCTGTTGCCACGCCGGATCGGCAGATAGGCTTCAATGAAATGGCCGCTCGTGTTGGCACCGAGTGCGACGTGCTCGGGCTTATCGTCGACATGCAGCCAGCCGATTTCGCTGACCAGACTACCGGTCAGTGCCCGGTCGAGTTCGGGATTGTCGTCGAACCGGCGGCCGGTCAGCGCGCTATCGGTCGACCAGATGATGCGCCGTTCAGTGTCGTAGACATTCGCCCGCAGGATTTCCGGCATACCGCGTACGTGTTCGGCGAACGCCTGCAAAGCAGTGCCTGTGGTGTTGTTGTCGCGCGGGAAGACGCTGTCGCCGTATCCTTCCACCGTCAGGATGTTCTCCAGGAACTCCTGGGTGACCGCGACCTCGCGGTCGAGCATTGTTGTCGTCAGGTAGGTGGTCATCAGCACGGCGAAGACGGCGCCGAGGACAGCGATCACGGCGAAACCGGCGATGGCGAACCAGATGCGCAGGTTGAACCGGGTGCAACCCATGGACGCCGGATCGATCGTGAGGACCGATCGCCACCGAGCGGTGGGACGGGTGCTATCGTGTGTAGCCCTCATGTCTGAAATTGCCCCGCATCGCAGCACGGTGTTCCGCGTGGCAAAACTGCCGACCGACTGCATCCTATCAATGCCAGTGCTATGCCATGACGAAGTTGCGCTGACGAGTCACGGAACACCGGGCCTGCGGGAGCAATCCCACAGGCCCAGCGACCCGTCCTCAGCCCGCTCCGACGGATGCGGGCTGTTGCCTCATGAAGTTAGCGAGGATCCTTGTGGCGCGGCCCCTCCTTGGCTTCGCGCACCAACACGATGCCGGATGCATCGAACCCATCCTGCGTGACGAACGAAGCGCGGCGATCCTCGCGACGGTTTTTCTGCCGGTCCTCGTGACGCGGCGCCTCGTTGGCTTGACGGACAACCTGCACATCGGTGCCGGAGACCGCCGCCTGGGCGGAGAAATGGAGCCGTGGCGCCGCTTCGGCAGACAACAGGGTTACCGCACCGGCGGTGAGAATGCTGGCAACGAATAAAGCCTTCTGCATTGTGAATATCCTTCCCAACTTGTAGTCGCACCTAATGGCGACGGGTTGGTTATTGCCTGACCCGTGCCAGCAGGCGCGCATTGCGCGCGACAGCGTCAAGTGATTGAAATCATGGATTGAATCAGACTAGCCGCGCGCTGCGTTTTGTGGGGCATCGCGGCCGGATGGGGGGAATCACCCACCCATTTGGGGGAAATCCCCCAATCACTCCATCGTAGCGCCGGCAACGCGATCGGCCGTTCAATCCGGTACCGTTCTGTCACATAAACGGCATCGTTCGGTCCCGGCGAGCCTTGTATGAGCGGCTGTCACGCTGAAAGCAGGAGACTCACGTCCGATGGTCCGACCGCGCATCGTTGCCATGTCATTGCTTGCCGTCACGGCGGCGGCTGCCACCGCCCACGCCAATCCGGTGCTTCTCGCCTACGGCTTCCTCCCGGCATCGATGACCACCGATCTGTCGGGCCGCACGGACATTCTGGAGAACGGCGACGCGCAGAACGTGCTCGGCGGTCTGGGCTCCGGCCTTGCCTATGCCGGCGGCAACACCTTCCTCGCCCTGCCGGATCGCGGACCCAACGCGATGCCCTATAACAGCAACGTGGACGACACGGTGTCGTACATCTCGCGCTTCCACACGATGCAGATGGCCTTGACCCCGGCCTCCGGTGGCTCGGCGCTCCCCTTCAGCCTGACGCCCGCCCTGGCCGCCACCACACTGCTCTACAGCACCCAGCCGCTGAACTATGGTGGCGTGCCGGCGGGAACCACGAGCACCGGCGCGCCGATGCCCGCGGGCAACGGCATCAATACCACCCCGGGCAAGAACTACTTCACCGGCCGTTCGGACAATTTCGGCACCACATTCGGCGGCGCGACAGGATCCGCCAACCAGTTCAACGCACGGCTGGACCCCGAATCGATCCGGGTTTCTCCCGATGGCAAGAACGTCTTCATCTCGGATGAATACGGTCCCTACGTTTATGAGTTCGATCGCGCGACCGGTCTGCGTGTCAGGGAGTTCACGCTGCCGGGCTATTCCAGCTTCACCACCGGATCGAGCACGCCGGTTCCGGCTGGCAACGTCTATGTGGCGAACCAGAGCCCGATCGGTGCGAACGAGGAGAAGGGAGCGACGCCGGGGAACACCAGCGGCCGTGTCGACAACAAGGGGATGGAAGGCCTGGCCATCACGCCGGACGGCAAGACACTCGTCGGCATCCTCCAGGCGCCGACGGTGCAGGACGGCAAGAAGAGCAACCTGCTGCGTATCGTCAGCATCGACATCGCCACCGGCGCGACCCACGAATATGGCTACACGCTGAGCACCGGCTCCGGCGTCAGCGATATCGTTGCATTGAACAACCACCAATTCCTGGTTGACGAACGCGACGGGGCCGGCGTGGGCGGCGACCCCGGCACAGGCGTGAAGGACTTCTACGTCATCGATCTGAACGGCGCGACCGACATCACCAATCTCGATACCACTGCCGCCCTTGCCGCGGCGGTGTCGAAGAGCCGCCTTGTCGACTTCGCCGGCCTGCTCACCGGCGCCGGCATCCCGGTGCCCTCGAAGATCGAAGGGCTGGCATTCGGCAGCGACGTCATGTTCTACGGCACGCTCGAGCACACGCTGTATGTCGGCAATGACAATGACTTTACCCCTGGCGCGTCCGGCCTGGACCAATTCTTTGTGGTTGGGATCAGCGATGCGGACCTCGCCGCACTTGGCGCCAGTTTCGAGCCGGAGCAATTCGCGGTTCCGGAACCGGCGACGCTGTCGCTGCTTGGTGTGTCTGTCGTTGGGCTGGGCCTGATGCGCCGGCGGCGCGGTTCCTCGATGGCCTGAATAATGCCGCCGCCGTTGTGGCGGAATCGGCGCGGGGTGTATGCGGCATTTAAGCTGCGGTGGCGCTGGATGAATGTTCGCACTCTGTTCTTGTCAGGTGCAACGAATCCGTCCATAAGCCCGTATGCAAATTGTTAACGCTGGGCGAGGCAACGTGGTCCGGCTGCCTGGGCGCAGCAACCGCCAGAACGAGGAGCCCGTGATGGAAAAGAACAAGGCATTGGATGCCGCAGTGGCACAGATCGAGCGGGCGTTCGGCAAGGGCTCGATCATGCGCATGGGCTCGAAGGGCATCGAGGAACAGATCGAGGTGATCCCGTCCGGCTCTCTGGGGCTGGATCTGGCACTGGGGATCGGCGGGCTGCCACGCGGGCGGATCCTCGAGGTCTACGGTCCGGAAAGCTCCGGGAAGACCACGCTTGCGCTGCACGCGATCGCCGAGGCGCAGCAGCGCGGCGGCACCTGCGCCTTCATCGACGCCGAGCATGCGCTGGACCCCGGCTATGCCCGCAAGCTTGGCGTGGACGTGGACAACCTGCTGATCAGCCAGCCGGACGCCGGCGAACAGGCGCTGGAGATCTGCGACACGCTGGTGCGCTCTGGCGCGGTCGATGTGGTGGTGATCGACAGCGTGGCCGCCCTGGTGCCGCGCGCCGAACTGGAAGGCGAAATGGGCGACAGCCACATGGGCCTGCACGCGCGGCTGATGAGCCAGGCGCTGCGCAAGCTCACCGGCAGCGTGTCGCGCAGTAACTGCATGCTGGTCTTCCTCAACCAGATCCGCATGAAGATCGGCGTGATGTTCGGCAACCCCGAGACCACGACGGGAGGCAATGCGCTGAAGTTCTATGCCTCGTTGCGGATGGAGATCAGGCGTATCGGCCAGATCAAGGAACGCGACGAGGTGGTGGGCAACCAGACGCGCGTGAAGGTGGTGAAGAACAAGCTGGCGCCGCCGTTCCGCCAGGTCGAGTTCGACATCATGTATGGCGAAGGCATCAGCAAGGTTGGCGAGCTGATCGACCTGGGCGTGAAGGCAGGCGTGGTGGAGAAGTCCGGCGCCTGGTTCAGCTACGACAGCCAGCGCATCGGCCAGGGGCGCGAGAACGCCAAGCAGTTCCTACGCGACCATCGTGAGATGGCGGATGCGATCGAGGCCAAGGTGCGCGAGCAGTCGGGCGTGGTGGCGAACACCATGCTGGCGTCAATGGACGAGTCCGAGGAAGCCGAAGCGGCCGAGTAGCCGCTACGACAGCCGGGTGGGCACTCGCATCTCGCCGTCATGCGGCAGGCGATAATAGGAGCTCACGAACGCGCCTGCACCACCGCTATCCGGCTCGATGCCGCGATTGTCCGGATGGAAGCGGAACCAGAACGGATGCACTGTCGCCGGACAGTAGTGGGTGACACAGGACAGGCGGCTGGTCTCTTCGGGTAATTCCCGCGGATGGCTGCGATGCACCAGCTCGGCGGCCCAGAACAGCACGTCGCCCTTCTTCGCCATGAAGCGCCGGTACTCCAGCTTGCGGTCGCGGCACATCTCGTCGAGCTTCCGCGCGTAGGCCTTCTGATCGTCGCGCGCAAAGTCGAACCGCTTGGTGCCATTGGCGAACAGGATATGTGGCAGCCGATGGCTCGCGTCATAATAGGCAAACTCGCCGCTGCCTTCGACGACATCCTCCAGCGCGATCCAGGTGGCCACAAGGAACAGCGGCTCTTCCACCGCCACATAGGCGGTGTCCTGATGGAACTGATGGCTGTTGCTGCGCTGGAACAGCAATTGCTGGAAGGCGAGCGGCCGGGCGCGGAACACTGCGACCAGGAATTGCGTGATGCACGGATGCATGCAGACGCGTCGCGACGACTCAAGATTGGCGTAGAGGTCGAGCAGGCTTTCGAAGCGGTCGGGCGTTGATCCGACAACCTGCAAAGCGGCGCCGCCGTTGCGATGATCGGTCCGCACGAACATGCCAGGATGACGGTGCAGCGTGTGGATGTCGTCGACGAAGCGGTCGATCAGGGACGGTTCGATCGCGCCCGGCAAGATGAGCCAGCCGTGCTCGATGAAATGTGCCAGGGGCGCACGCAAGGCGGGCGGCACGGCACCGAATGCCGACAAGCGATCGAGTTCATTCATCGCGTCGGGAGCATCGGTCCAGAGGGGCCGAAGCGAAGCCGCATCCGTCGTTGCTGACATGTGCGATACCCTCGATCGGTGCCGGGGCATTTTAGCGGTTTGCGCAATAGCTCACTACCCTGGCGGCAGGCGGCCGAACAGGAGGGAAGCATGGGATTTCAGGACAGGGGTGTCGTGGTCACCGGCGGCGGCAGCGGGATCGGGCAGCAGGTCTGCTACGCCGCCGCAGCGGGTGGCGCACGCGTCGGCGTCGGCGACCTGGATGTGGAGCGGGCAGAAGCCACCGCGGAGGAAATCCGCCGGCGCAAGGGCGAGGCATATGCGTTCCGCGTCGATGTGGTGGAGCCGGAGTCAGCAGCAGCCTTTATCGATACGGCCGAGGCATCGTTGGGACGGCTCGACGTCCTGGTCAATTCCGCCGGCATCCGCGAAATCGTCAGCGTGCTCGATCTGTCATTCGACGAATGGCAGCGGGTGATCGGGGTCAACCTGTCGGGCACTTTTCTCGTCAGCCAGGCGTTCGCGCGGCGGATCGTGCGGCAGGGCAAGAGCGGACAAATCGTCAACCTGGCATCTACGCTGGGGCTGATGGCGGCGCCGAATCGTGCCGCCTATACCGCATCCAAGCACGGCGTGATCGGCCTGACCCGCGAGATGGCGCTGGAGCTGGCGGACAAAGGCATCCGCGTGAATGCGGTGGCGCCTGGCGTCGTGCGTACGCCACTGACCGAGCGCTATTTCCAGGAACCGGAATACGCGCAGGCAATCCGCGACATCCATGCGCTGGGACGTTGGGCGGAACCGGAGGAGATTGCACGCGCCATTCTGTTCCTGGCGGACGAGGCGAACGGCTTCATCACCGGCGCCGTGCTGACGGTGGATGGCGGCTGGACGATCGGCAAGAAGATGTAGCTACCTGAGTCACTACGCTCCGCGCAGTTAGCCGGGGGGAATTTCCGGCTGTTCATCGTCGCGCGTCGCGCGTGCAGTGGCGGATGTGCCACTCGTGGCAGGCTCCGCTGGCAGCTCGACCAGTTGGCGAAATTCCGGGTCCGCGTCGAAGACGTCCCACAAATCGTCCTCGACCGGGCCACCATCATCTGTCGATCGACGCTTCCAGTAACCCTGGTTGTCCTTTTTCGTTGTCGTGTCTCTCTTGAAGGCAATCGCGAGGTCATCGCGAATGTGTTTCGGCAGATTGCTGAGCTCAACAGTGATCGCATCAATCCGCTCTTGGCGTTGCGCGGCAGCCTCAGGCGAATCAAGCGACTTCGACGCTTCCTTTTCAAGTTTCTCGCGTCTGGCCTTCTGCGCCTTGTATTTCTGACCGTTTGCCAGCGCTCGAAGCAAGTGGAGACGACCATTGGCGTCGGGACACTGCGGGGTATCGATATCGGCCAGCAACTCCAATGCACTGTCGTAATTCCCGGGCACGCGCAGCCGCAGCGCCGCTGCGTCGCCGATGATCTCCGACCGAATCTCCGGATCAGCTTTTGCCTGGTTCTTCAGTGCCCAGTCCGACACGAGCTTGGTGGCGTTGACGTAATCCCGGCCGGCCGCATTCATCACGCGCGATGCTTCCAGCAGCAGATTGGGGTCCAGAGACTTGATCGGTGCGCCGCTCATTCCATGCTCCGCGCAAGCAGGTAGAAGTATGCCGGGACGGCGCTGCGATAGTCGTTCAGCAGGCAGCGGGCGCGCGCCCAGCTCAGGATCTCCTCATCCGTGGCATTCGGATTGGCGATGAGTTCGTCGAACGGAATCGCATAATAGGCCATGGCTGCTTCCAACTCTTCCGCGCTGGGTGGAACCACCTCATCGTTCGGATGCGCCGTGCGGCGGATTGGCGGCACCAATTGCCGAGCTTTGGCAGCGATGGAACGCAGGCGTTCGGTGGCGCCCTGCAGCGCGCCCAGTGCACGCTCGGCGGCGGCGATCAACCGCGACAGGACGAGTTGTGTGTAGAGATAGAAGAACAGGAAGCCGAACACGGCGCCGCCGGCAAGTGCGGCGCCCAGTACCGACAGGGCTGCCGTGGCGGCTTTCGAATAGCCAAAGGGCCGTGGTCTGGCTGATCGTGATATAGCCGCTATAGGCACTCTGCGCCTGCACCAGGCTGACGCCAATGATCACCTTGGTCAGCCAATCGGAGACCTGAGTCAGATTGGTGCTGAGCTCATAGGCCGCGGTTGCCTTGCTGCTGGAAGGGGTCTTGCTGTCGGCCGGTTGAGCAGCGGCCGCCGCCGCGCCATCGGCACTGACCAGGCGCGGAATGCCGAACAGAAAGCCCAGGAAGCCGCCGACCAATCCACCCGCGAGACAGAGCAACGTGACGCCACCGACCGCGCGGATGATCTGGAACGAGGTGAACAGCCACACTTGCCAATTGCAGCTGTCCTTCGTGCATTTTGCCTCGGCGAGCCACGTCGAATGCACCGCATCGCTGCTGAGCAGATACACTGCGCGCAGCGTGCCGGCACCGATCGACCAGAGCACCAGGACAGCGCCGAAGACGGCCATCCCGGCAAGCATCAGGCGAAATGTCTGGGTGGTGTCACGGCCTGCATGCGGCCAGGTGAAGTCCGGATAAAGCGCCGCGCACAGCTGGCGCAATGCGCTGCGTTCCCGCGTCTGCTGCGTGACGGTCGTGTAGTACCCGAAGCCGACGAGAACGGCGAGAAGGATGCAGGCTGTGGCTACGGCAAGCGCTATGGCCATCGGCGCTGTCCCTTGTCAGCCGGGTGTCTTATCAGGCGGCAGATCATGGCGGTGCTGGCGCCTGCTTGTTGGCTATCAACTCGCATAGGGATGATTCGCCGCCAGCGCGCGACCAGGGGCGCTTTGCATCCGGCTCAACAGGGCCACCCCAGGCAACGCCTCTTCCCCCGTTCTTCAGCGTATATGCAATGACGACACAGGTACTGGCCATGAGGCTTTGCGAACTTTGGATCGACGTGGGCGAGCTTGCCACCCACGGGTTGGCAGGCGAGATCATAGAAGTTGTGTGGGCAGCCTTTGGTATCCGGAGCCGCCTGGCAATCGCCGGTGTCGCCATGAAGCAGGCAAAATTTGATGTTCGCCGACTGAAGCATCACAAGTTTGCCGGGAGGAAATGCTGGGTAAACAGTATTGCCCGCCGCAACCGAAGCGCCGTCCAACGCCGTCTGCTCTGCCATCGGCTTAGCTGGCGGGGGCGGCGGTGGTGGTGGTGGCGGTGGGCTCACGTGCTGCTTGATCAGCTTGTCAGTGTCCGTAACGATTGACGCAATTCGCTGAGCGTGCCACCGACCTGCGCAATCTTGATCGATCTGCCTGACCCTGCGATTCAAGCCCTCGCCCTCGGCCTGCAACGCGCCAAGCTTGCTATCCAGGCCAGCGACGTCGTGACGAATCTCCGCGATATCCTTGCGTTGCACGTCGAACAGTTTGGCGACTTCAGTTGAGTCCGCGGTTGGAGCACTGAACCAACGGGGCACCAGAAGTGCCACCGCGAGGGCAACCGCCAAGCCGATGAAGAAGCCGGTGGCAAGCGGTGCGCCGGCGAAATCGGGCCGCCGCCAAACAAGCCGCACAAGCACGCCGACGGCGAGGGCAAGCACCGCAAGAGACGACACTACTTCCATCGAATGTCCCGGGCCTCTGTCCGCCGCCTTTGCGAGCATATGCCCATCGTCTCTGGCGTCCCCCCGCGACTGCCAATATGCATCTAGAATAATCACGGTTCGCCGCAGTCCTCAAGAACCGGCGCAACCACGCCGTGCGCTCTCGTGACTTCCAGGCCGGGCCGCGCTACTTCCTGCCCTTCCATCTACCGTTCCGGGAACCCACCTGACCACCATGGCCAGCAGCAACGACATCCGCGCCACGTTCCTCGACTATTTCGCCCGCAACGAACACACGGTGGTCGAAAGCTCGCCGCTTGTGCCGCGCAACGACCCCACGCTGATGTTCGCGAACTCGGGCATGGTGCAGTTCAAGAACGTGTTCACCGGGCAGGAGAAGCGGCCCTACGTGCGCGCCACCACGGCGCAGAAATGCGTGCGCGCCGGCGGCAAGCACAACGACCTGGACAACGTGGGCTACACCGCGCGGCACCATACCTTCTTCGAGATGCTGGGGAATTTCAGCTTCGGCGACTACTTCAAGGAGAAGGCGATCCCGTACGCCTGGGAGCTGGTGACCAAGGAGTATGGCCTGTCGAAAGACCGGCTAATGGTCACGGTGTTTACCGAGGACGATGAGGCGGCCGAGATCTGGCGCAAGGTCGCCGGGTTCGGCGACGACAGGATCATCCGTATCGCGACCTCGGACAATTTCTGGCGGATGGGCGATACCGGACCATGCGGTCCGTGCAGCGAGATCTTCTATGACCACGGACCGTCGATCCCCGGCGGCCCGCCTGGGTCGGACGACGCGGACGGCGACCGGTTCGTGGAGATCTGGAACCTGGTGTTCATGCAGTACGAGGAAGGACCGCCCGGCACGCGCGTGGCGTTGCCGCGGCCCTCGATCGACACCGGCATGGGACTGGAACGCGTCGCCGCGGTGCTGCAAGGCAAGCACGACAACTACGACACCGACACGCTGCGCGCGCTGATCCTGGCGAGCGCCGAGGCGACCGGGCAGGACCCGGACGGCCCGTACCGCGTCAGCCACCGAGTGGTGGCGGACCATCTGCGCACCTCGGCATTCCTGATCGCCGATGGCGTGCTGCCGTCGAACGAAGGACGCGGCTACGTGCTGCGGCGGATCATGCGCCGCGCGATGCGTCACGCCTACATCATGGGCGCGCGCGAGCCGCTGATGTATCGCCTGGTGCCGGCGCTGGTGCGGCAGATGGGTGCCGCGTATCCCGAACTGGTGCGCGCCGAAGCGCTCATCGTCGAGACCTTGCTGCTGGAAGAGACGCGGTTCCGCCAGACTCTGGAACGCGGGCTGCATCTGTTGGGCGAGGAAACGGCGCGGCTCGGCGATCGGCAGCCACTGCCAGGCGGCGTGGCGTTCCGGCTGTACGACACATTCGGCTTTCCGCTCGACCTGACGCAGGATGCACTGCGCGAACAGGGTCGCGAGGTGGACCTCGCCGGCTTCGAGACCGCGATGGACGAGCAGCGGGCGCGCGCGCGCGCAGCCTGGGCCGGCTCCGGTGAGGCGGCGACCGAACGAGTCTGGTTCGAGTTGAAGGAAAAAGTCGGGGCGACCGAGTTCCTCGGCTATTCGACCGAGACGGCGGAAGCGGAAATCGTCGCCCTGGTGCTGAATGGTGCGCCGGCCGCACGTGCAGCCGCAGGCTCCGACGTCGCCGTGGTGCTCAATCAGACACCGTTCTATGGCGAAAGCGGCGGCCAGGTTGGCGACACCGGGACGATTAACGGACCCGACGGTCTGCGCATCGTGGTCACCGACACACAGAAAAAGCTCGGCGACCTGTTCGTGCATCTCGGCCGCGTTGAGGCGGGTGAAGCGCGCGTTGGTGCGCCCGTGTCGGCAGTTGTCGATCATGCGCGGCGCACCACGATACGCGCGCATCATTCGGCGACACACTTGCTGCATGAAGCCTTGCGGCGGCGGCTCGGCACGCACGTGACGCAGAAGGGCAGCCTGAACGCGCCGGATCGGTTGCGCTTCGACATCTCACAGCCGCGGCCGCTGACGGCCGAGGACATCGCCTCAGTGGAAAGCGAGGTGAACGCGCGCATCCGCGAGAACAGCGAGGTGACGACACGGCTGATGACCCCGGAAGCCGCGGTCGAGACGGGTGCGATGGCACTCTTCGGGGAAAAGTACGGCGAGGAAGTGCGCGTCGTGGCGATGGGCGCCGGCGAGGGCAACAAGGCGGCATATTCGATCGAGCTGTGCGGCGGCACGCATGTGCGGCGCACCGGCGATATCGGCTACTTCAAGATCCTGTCGGAGAGCGCGGTGGCAGCCGGCGTGCGCCGCATCGAGGCAGTGACCGGCGCGTTCGCCGAAGCCGTGGTGAACGAGACGCAGCATCGGCTGCACGAGGTCGCCGGCGCGTTGCGTGCCAGCCCGGCTGACGCACCTGAACGGGTCGCTGCGATGCAGGACAACGTGCGCCGGCTGGAACGCGAGGTGGCGGATCTGCGGCGCAAGCTGGCGACCGGCGGCGGCGCATCAGAGGTCGAGGAAGTGAACGGCGTGAAGCTCGCCGCACGCAATCTCGGCGAGGTGCCGGCGCGCGACCTGAAGGGGCTGGCCGATGCCATCGGCAAGCAGATTGGCACTGGTGTGGTGGCACTTGTATCTACCGCCGAAGGCAAGGCGAGCATCGTGGTTGGCGTATCGCAGGACCTGACCGGACGATTCAACGCGGTGGAACTGGTGCGCGCTGCGTCGGCAGCGGTTGGTGGCAAGGGCGGTGGCGGACGCCCCGACATGGCGCAGGCGGGAGGCCCGGACGGCGCGCAGGCAGATGCGGCTTTGGCCGCGGTGCGCGGGGCGATAGCGGCATAGCCACCACGGAACGGCGATTGCCGTCTTGAGCGAGCCCAGGTCCGGCAGCACTCCAGCCGCGCAGCAGCGCGCCACGCGCCTCGCGTTCTTCGTCGCCGGCTACGGTATGGCGTCGTTCGCGCCGCTCGTGCCCTACGCCAAGGTCCGGACCGGCATCGACGAGGGCACACTCGGGCTGCTGCTGCTCTGCCTCGGTGTCGGCTCGCTGGTCACCATGTTCCTCGCCGGCGCGCTTGCCTCGCGGTTTGGTTGCCGCATCGTCATCCTGGCATCCGGCGTACCGCTCTGCCTGAGCCTGCCGCTGCTGGCGACGTTGACCGACCCGGTATTGCTGGGGTTGGCGCTGCTGGTGTTCGGCGCCTCGGTCGGCGCGATCGACGTGACCATGAACATCCAGGCGGTCATCGTTGAGCGCGAGAGCGGGCGAGCGATGATGTCAGGCTTCCACGGCCTGTTCAGCCTCGGTGGCATCGCCGGCGCGGTCTGCGTCACCGCGGCGTTGGGCGCGGGCGCTTCGCCGTTCGCCGCGACGCTGGGCGTGGTGAGCATTCTCGCCGTGGCGCTGCTGCTGGCCTCGCCGAATCTGCTGGCTTACGGCAGTGCGCAGCAGACGACGCTCCTCGTGCTGCCACGCGGCATCGTGCTGTTTATCGGTGCGTTGTGCTTCGTCGCTTTTCAGGCGGAAGGCTCCGTACTGGACTGGAGTGCGGTGTTCCTGAGCGAGACGCGCGGGATGGCCACGGCCTATGCCGGTCTTGGCTACGTCGCATTCGCCCTGACGATGACGATAGGGCGCCTGTCGGGCGATCGCGTCGTCCAGCGCCTTGGCGGCAGCCGGGTCATCCTGCTGGGCGGCCTGTGTTCGGCGACTGGTTTTGCGCTCACCACTTTGCCGACGAGCTGGGCATCAGCGCTGTTCGGCTTTGCGCTGATCGGTCTCGGCTGCTCGAACACCGTGCCGGTGCTGTATACACGCGCGGGCCGGCAGACGCTGATGCCGGAGCACGCTGCAATCTCCGCCGTCACCGCGCTGGGTTATTCGGGCATCCTGACGGGCCCGGTGTTCATCGGGCTGATCGCGCACGTTGCCAGCCTGTCGGTCGCATTCCTGGTCCTGATGGTGCTGCAGCTTGGCATCGCCGCCAGCAGGCATTTGTCGCGGACGTAGCGTCGTAGCGCCTCGGCGCGATCGAGCTGCTGGTAAGTTTTAGTGGGCGACATAGATGATGGCGATGACCCAAAAAATGACGAAGAAGACCGGTAGCCCAAGCGGCAGGCAGTGACCCAACAACAGCGCAATCCGATTACCGCCCCCCGTCAGTTGAGGAAACTTATGGCAGATCGAGGCATCACGGGCGTGCTCCCGGTACCAACGATGCTCCAAATGTTTGATGGACCTTTGGGCAGCATATACGGCGACACCGGAGATGGCGCTGACGCCAAGCCCAAATGATGCAACCAACAGAACAGCTCTGTACTGATTGATCAGCAGATCGGTAAGTTCAGGGGTTAGATGCGACCCCGGTCCTGAGAGTGCGACCAGCGCGTCCAATTGCCTCTGATATATGAGACCGAAAGTCGCCACCGCAAATGTCTGGATTGCGATGGACCACGTCGTCCGTTGATGGACAAGATCATCTTCGTGGACCACATAGCTTCGGTAGGCGGTGTAGACTGTATTTGCCTCGTCCAAACTCATTTCAGCCTGAGCCGACGCAGCTGTCGTTTCTACCAGAGCAAGGTCTGCCGGGCACATTGCGCTGCACCTCCATCGAAAGTAACAGCCCCAAAGCGCCACTAATGCATCCGTTAGGCCATTGCAATATAATTTTGCTACTAACTGATGCTATCACTTTTGAGAATTAATTATGACGGGCGATGATCTGTGATCATCCGGCACTCGACCCCCAATCAGCTGCCTCCGTGCCGCAGCGCCCCATCACATCACGTCGCCACCATTCACGTGGATAACCTGGCCGGTGACGAAGCCACCGGCATCGCCCGCCAGATAGCAGCAGGCCGCGGCGATTTCATCGACATGACCGACGCGACGCACCGGGATACTCTTCACCCGCTCGCCATAGCCGTCGCGGAACTGCGGATACTGGGTCAGATCCCGCGTGGTATCGATCACGCCAGGTGCGACGGTGTTCGCCGTGATACCGAATGGACCGAACTCGATGGCCAGCGCCTTGGCCATCGCATAGACACCGGCCTTGCAGGTGATGTTGTGCACGCGGTTGGCAATCGGCATGAACCCGTCGCGGCCGGAGATATGAATGATGCGTCCCCAGCCGCGTTGTTGCATGCCGGGGATCACCGCGCGCGCCAGGTAGAACGAGGCGTTGAGATTTGAATTGATGATGCGCTGCCATTCTTCGAGCGATATGTCGAGGAACGGCGTGTGCAGGCGCACCGAGGCGTTGGACACCGAGATATCCACGGCGCCGAATTCCGCAGTGGCCTGATCGACCATTGCCTGCACCGCCGCGGCATCGGCGACGTCTGCCAGCACAGCAAGCGCGCCGACGCCGAAGGCGCGGACTTCCGCTGCGACGGCGTCGATGGCGGCCTGATTGCGATGGCCGTTCAGCACGACATTCGCACCCTATTGCGCGAAGGCGAGTGCGATGGCGCGGCCGATGTTCTGGCCCGAGCCGGTTATCAGCGCGGTACGGCCGGCGAGTGGCTTGGACGGTGTTTCCGACATCGCGATGCTCCTGTTCGCAGAGACTCTTGCTTGCAGGCAGCCGCTATGTCGAGCCGTGGGTTGGGCTTGGCCCTTTCTCGCAAAGTGCGCGGAGCGCCGCAGCGACGTGGGCGATGACAGGCGCCCAGTCGCCGAGCTTCTTCTGGCGGAAGATGCGCAGACCGGGATACCACGGGCTGTCGGTGCGGCCGCTCAGCCAGCGCCAGCAGTTGTCGTAGCGATCGAGCAGCAGCACCGGCTTGCCCATCGCGCCGGCGAGATGCACGACAGACGTATCTACGCTCACCACAACGTCGAGATTGGCGATGATGGCGGCGGTGTCAGCGAAGTCGGTGACCTCGGACATGGGATCATGCAGTGTCAGGCCGGATGGCGGGTCGCGCGCCTGCTCGGCGGCGGGACCGGCTTGCAGGCTGATAAAGCGTGCGCCCGCGACGGCGCCGAGCGGCGCAAACGTGGCAAGTGTTGTACTGCGCCGGCCGTCGAGCACATCGAAGCCCGTCAGATGCGAACGGGCCTGCCCCGACCAGACCAGTCCGACACGCACGCCGCAGGACGGAAGGCGCGCAGCCCATTGGGAAACCAGACCGGGATCGGGCGAGAGATACGGCATGCGGTTTGGGATCGTCTCCAGCGAAGTGTCGAAGACGCGCGGCAGGCTGACAAACGGGCAATAGAAATCGAATGGCGGCAGCGGTTCATCGTTGCCAATCGTCTCTGCCACGCCGCCCATGATGCGCCGTAGTGGTTGCGGGATCCGAAGCAGCACACGCGCACCGCGCGCCGCGAGCAACGGCACGTAGCGCATGAACTGCAAGGTGTCGCCGAAGCCATCCGAGTGCGTCACCAGGATGGTGCGGCCGGCAACGTGATCGAGGTTGGGCAACAGCGGCATCGCGCCATCGAGATCCACGATGCGATGTTCCGGCAACGCGAGGCGCCAGTCGAAGTCGCGCCACGCCTCGCGCAGACGCCCGGCGCGCAGCAACGCGACTGTACGATTGACCCGTATCCGGGCGTCATCCGGTGCGAGGGCAATCGCCTGGTCATAGGCCTTCAGCGCGGCATCGAAGCGGCCCTCGACCTTCAGCATCGCGCCAAGATTGGCCCAGCCGCCGGGCTGCTGCGGCACCATCGCGGTCACCTGACGGAACCTGGCGATCGCTGCACCGAATTGACCTTGGTCCGCCAGCACGATGCCGAGCAACTGATGCGCCGCGGGCCAGCGCGGATTGCGCCGGATGCCTTCGCTGAGGATCTGCTCCGCTTCGTTCAGTAGCAATGCCTCGTGCAGGAATTCGGCGGTGCAATACCGCAGAGTGGCGTCGTCAGGAGCTTGCGTCAGGCACCCGCAAAACAGCGCGGTGACCAGTTCGCGGCAGCGCAGGCGAATGAAGGAGCTGACAAGTTCCTGGCGAGGATCGGATGCTTCGGCTCGAACCTGTGCCAGTTGCTGCAGCAGGGGCTGTGCCTGCGCGATGTGTCCCGGCTGCGCACCGATGGCGAGGCCAAGCAGCAACAGCACGGCGTGATTGGTATTATCGTTATGCAGAAGTTGCCGGCAGATCAGTTCGGCCTGCGCCGGATCGCCGGCGTCGATCCGGTCCAGCGCGGTCTGCAATCGATCGGTCCACTGCAACACACGGCTCCGCCCGTACCGGAAGCGGAGTGTGGCGCTGCTTGATTAAGCGGCCGTTATCAGATGCTCAGGCGTAATCGCTGGCGATTGTCACGTCCTTGTGGCGGTCGGACCACACCGCGTTGAGGAAGGCCGACAGCACCACGGAGACAGCGAGGTTCACCACGAGTGCGGCCAATGCGATATAACAGGGGACCGTCGTGCCGAAAATGCTGAGCGGGAATATCGGCGCGAAGTTGACCGATGCGGCCATCCAGGTGCCGAGGACGAAGCCGCAGGCCCAGCCAATCAGCAGCGCCCAGCCGTTCAGCATCCGGGTGTAAAGCCCCAGCACCACGGACGGCAACGTCTGGATGATCCACAATCCGCCGAGCAATTGCAGGTAAAGCGCGAACTGGAACGGGATGGCGAAGATGAAAACCAGTGCGCCCGCCTTGATCACCAGCGAGACGATTTTCGCCATGCGGCTTTCCTGGGCGTCGGTGCAGGCGGGGTTGATGAACTCGCGATAGATGTTGCGGGTGAAGGTATTGGCGGTTGCGATCGACATGATCGCCGCCGGCACCAGCGCGCCGATGGCGATTGCGGCGAAGGCGACGCCGACGAACCAGGAGGGGAAGATCGCCAGGAACAGCGCCGGCACAGCGAAATTGTTGGAGTAGTGTTTGAACCCGTCGGCGAACTCCGGCATCGACTGGACACCGATGGCGATCGCCATGAAGCCGATGAGTGCCAGCAGGCCGAGCATCAGCGAATAGGCCGGCAGTGCCGCGGCATTGCGGCGCACCACACGCGCACTGGAACTGCTGAGGATGCCGGTGATCGAATGTGGATACAGCAGCAATGCCAGCGCCGATCCGAGCGCCAGCGTGGCATAGGCGCTGAAGCTGCCGAGCGATCCGGCGGGCGGCTTGGCGAGCAGCAGCTTGGCAGCAGGGACGGCGCCGAACACCTTGTCGTAGCCGCCGAGATGCAGCGGCACCATGATGATCGCGGCGAGGACGGTGATGTAGATCAGCACGTCCTTGACGATGGCGATCATAGCCGGAGCGCGCAGGCCCGAGGTGTAGGTGAATGCCGCCAGGATGACGAAGGCGATGATCAGCGGCAGGTCGCCGGACAGCCCGCTGGTTTCGATCCCCATTGCGCCGATGACAACTTGGATACCGACGAGCTGGAGCGCGATGTAAGGCATGGTAGCCAGGATGCCGGTGCATGCCACTGCCAGCGCGAGCCAGCGGTTGCCGAACCGGCCACGGACGAAATCCGCCGAGGTGACATAGCCGTGCTTGTGCGCGACCGACCATAGCCGCGGGAACACGATATACAGGATCGGATACACCATGATGGTGTAAGGCACGGCGAAGAACCCTACGGCGCCAGCGCCGAACAGCAAGGCGGGAACGGCAACGAAGGTGTAGGCGGTGTAGAGATCTCCACCGATGAGGAACCAGGTGACCAATGTACCAAAGCGGCGGCCGCCGAGGCCCCACTCATGCAGCAGGTCGAGATCGCCCTTCCGCCAACGTGCGGCGATGAAGCCCATCCAGGTGACGAGCCCGAACAACGCAATGAAGACGATGAGCGCGGTCCAGTTGATCATCGCGCCCTCTCAGTGCTCAAGCCGATAGACAATGGCGATGATGATGGCGCCAAGTACGATCCAGAGCAGTTGGTACCAGTAAAAGAAGGGCACGCCGATCCATGTGGGATCGATGCTGTTGTACCAGGGCACCCAAAGGATGGCGATGAACGGGATTAGCAGCAGCAGCCGGGCCCAGGCGACCGGGCGCGCGGGATGATGTTCATCTGGGCGGCCGGGCATCGAATCCTCCCCAATGTTGCAGATCGATTATCGCCTGTCTGGCCCGGATGCAACCGCGGCAGCTGGAGGATGGTGATCCAACTTCGATCCTGGCGGCCCTTCAACCCGCCGTTGGGATGCGCCGTTGGGATGCGCCACTGGGATGCGATGACTTCTGGATGGTAGATCAGCTCAAGCGGCCTGCGATCACCCAGACCGCTTGCTCACTTCACGGGGGCGGTCCTCGCATTCTTCATGCCGCCTTTCGAGAGCCCTCGATCAATCGTTCCAGCGCCCGTTGGAAGGCTGGCGACATTTCTTCGGGGACGAACGAGGCACCAAGAACGCCGTCGGCGGAGTACCCGAACCTCGAGTTCCACCCGCGCGTCCGCACCGGCCATTCCCAACACCAGTGTTCCGCGACTGTCAGTCGGAGGCGGTCCATCCAGCGACATCTGAACGCCTTGACGCGAGACATCCCGCAGACGGCACGGCCGCCGTGAACCATCCGCCAGGACCAAGGTCGCGGGTTCATCCACCGCGACGCGCACCGCTATGCGGCGATCGGCATCCTGTGTAGCAGTGCGAACTGTACGGATCAGGCTCTGGCGCAGTTCGGCAAAGCTCTGATTGACCGCCGTGACACTGCTGCTGACGCCGGCGGCCTGCAAGCCGCTCTCAGCGGCATCCTCGGAGACCTTGGTAATCTGCTCGGTGACCGATTGCATAGCCAGGCTGCTTTCGACCACGTTGCGGGAGATCTCCGCAGTCGCCGACGCCTGCTCTTCAACTGAAGCGGCGACAGCGACAGACACCTGGGACATATCGGAAATCGCCGACCCGATCTCTTCGACGACGGTGACAGCACCCTTCGTGGCCTTCTGGATATCATCGATCTGGCGGCCGATCTCTTCGGTACTGCGTGCTGTTTGGGTGGCAAGGTTCTTTACTTCGCTGGCGACGACGGCGAAGCCCTTGCCGGCTTCGCCGGCTCGGGCGGCCTCTATGGTTGCGTTCAGCGCCAGTAGATTGGTCTGCTTGGCGATGTTGCCGATCAACTGCACGACGACGCCAATCTTGTCAGCGACGACGGAAAGCGACTCGATCTGCTCATGCGCGCGCTTGCCGCTGTCCACGGCACGCTGGGCAATGCTGCTACCCTGCGCCACTTGACGGGAGATTTCACTGATCGAGGCGCTGAGCTCCTCGCTTGCCGCGCCGACGGCCTGAGCGCTGACCAACGCCTGGGTCGCCGCGGTCGCGACGCTGTTGGAATGCTCGCTGACCCTCCCGGCCACGGCGGCCATGGCATCGGCGGCAACGGCCATGCGGGCGGTTTCGGTTCCGATCACATCAAGTGATTGAGCGGAATTGCGCTCAACTGTTGTAGCCATATCCAGCACCGCAACACGGCGACTCTCTTCCGCGGCAAGGGCCCGTTCGGCGCGCTCGTTGGCATTAAACACGAGTCTCGCGCGAAGCGCGCGCAACTGATTGACTACCGGGCGAAACTCGTCGGCGGCCGGCAGCGGTATCTCATAGGCGACGTCGTTGCTGGCGATGGCATGGAAGCCTTCGGTCATCTGTCGCAGAGCTACTCTAACGGTCCGCAACAGCAACACCGCCAGTCCTGTGGCTAACAGGCAGCAGGCCAACACGATGCCGATCACCGTCCAGATGTGAATGCCAAAAGCCGCTCGTGCGCTGCCGTACTCCTCACCGGCGACACGGGTCTGGAGCACCAGCAACTGCTTGAGCGTTGCTTCGGCCGGATCAAACAACCCTGGAAGCACCGACTTGACATGGGCTTGCAAGGCGGCGCGATCACCGCGCTCGGCCATCGCAATGGCGGGCCGCAGGCCACCCAGTACCAATCGGCCACGCTGCTCCACGAAGTTCTTCGCAAGCCCCATCTCTTCGGGTGTCAGATAGGTCGCCGCGTAAGCACCCCAGACCTTGTCGATGTGGCTTATGTTGGCCTGAATGGTGGCCAGGTTGTCCGCCGGCGCCGCGTCGTCAGCAGCAATTTGCATCAGCAGGCGGATGTTGCGGTTCATGGTGTTCAGAATGTCAGCGATCTGCCCAGCGCAGACGGTTCGATCCTCATAGACGGTGCGTAACGCCTGGTTCGCATTGCTCATGCCGCTCAGTCCAAGCGCTCCGACCAGGATCATCGCGAATATCACGATACCGAATGACCCGATGAGACGGCCCGTCATACTGGCGGAGAAGCGCCCCAATCGCGCGCCCGGTCCAGTTCGAACGATTTGGCCGTCGCGGAGGCCTATATTTTTCGCGCTGCCGGCGGAAAACTTTGCGTAGGTGGCGTCGGCCTCCGAAACTTGCGCTCGCGTCGGCTTCGCACGAATGGACACATAGCCGGAGACCTTGCCGTCTTCGACGACTGGGGTCGCATTGGCGCGCACCCAATAAAAATCGCCGTTCTTTGCGCGGTTCTTCACCAGCCCTTCCCAAGGCCGGCCGGCCTTCAGCGTTGCCCAGAAATCGGCGAACGCCTCCTTTGGCATATGTGGATGCCTGACGATATTATGCGGCTCGCCGATCAGTTCTTCCGGGCTATATCCGCTCACAGTGACAAAAGCCCGATTGGCAAAGGTGATGCGGCCTCCTGTGTCCGTCCGGGACACCAGTGGCTCATCAGCTGGAAAATCGACCTCGTGGTCCGTGATCGGCTGATTTAGACGCATAGAACCTGTATCTCCTCGAGACCGGGAAGCTGCACCAATGGCGCGCGTTTCCGGCGGCACTGGCCAGGCAGTCAACGCTGGGATCAGCGGCGCGCAAGAGGTTGCTCGGACGGAACAACGACGGCTGGGACTGCTTTTACTGATCGGTCGCTAACAACCAGTAAACCGCAACGTTCTGGCGGCATGCCGCATTCGACGGCGACGACTTCGCATGTAACACCTTGGGCGCGGTGCAAGGAGCCATCCATGCGTATCACCGAAGTTATCGCCCACCCGCTGTCCGTACCCGTACGCCGAGCCTCGATGGACCGCGCATGAGCGGATGGAGCGCGACCAGGTCGTGCTGGTCGAGCTGCGGACCGATCAAGGCCTGGTAGGCTACGGTGAGGTCGCCGGTGGGCCGCAGAAGTTGATCTGCGATCTGGTGAAGCTGTTCGCGGGCGTGATCGCCGGCATGGACCCGCTGGGTCACGCGGAGATCTGGCAAAGGCTGTTTTCGCTGACGTCGCCACGGCCGGGCGGGATCGGCGGTTGGGATGGCATGCCCGCCCCGCTGCCGCGCAATCAACGGCCGCAGGCAATGGCCGCCATCGGCGGCATCGACATCGCGTTGTGGGACCTGAAGGGCAAGGCGGCGAACATGCCGGTGTTCCGGATGCTTGGCGGAACCCGCACCGAGGTCTTTACCTATGCGACCGGCGGTTACTATCGCGAAGGCGAACCATTGGAACGCTGTGCCGAGGAGTTCGGGCGGTTCGTGGCGGAAGGCTATCGCGCGGTAAAGCTGAAGACCGGCGCGCTGGCGCTGGCCGATGAGCAGAGACGCATCCAAGCGGTGCGTGACGCGATCGGCCCGAACGTGTCGCTGATGCTGGACATGAACGCGCCGTACGACGTGGCGGGCTGCATCCGCTTCGCCGAAGCGGTGGCGCCATACGACATCTTCTGGCTGGAGGAGCCGCTGCACTGGTACCTGCAGCCGGCGGATTATGTGCGCCTGGCGGCGGCATCGCCAATCCCGCTGGCGCATGGCGAGCGCGAATGGCACCGCTACACAGTGCGCGACTTCATCGACTGCGGGGCGATCCGCTTCGTGCAGTTCGATTCGACTCGGGCCGCCGGATTCACCGAATCATTGCGCATTGCGCATTACGCCGAGCAGAAGGGCGTGATTATCGCGCCGCATTCGGCACTGCACGTGCACGCGCACCTGGTCTCTGCCTTCGGCGATGCGGCCTTTGCGGCAGAGGCCATTGGGGATGCCGGGCGGCATCCGATCCACCACGGCATCCACCGTGGCGGAGCGGAGGTCAGGGATGGGATGGTCCATCTGACCGAGGCGCCCGGGTTCGGCATGGATATCGACTGGACGGAAGTCGCCCGGTTCAGGTCCGAGGTGTGACGCACTGCATTTTGCGTCCCATGGCCGCATCGTTTACCCTGGAACGGACCAGTGGGGGTGTCGCGAGGCGACCTATGCAGACAGAGCGCGAGGTTGTTCGGTTTCTGTCGGCCTATCAGACGATTTGGCACGCCCACTTCCCGCGCCTGTTCCGGCGGGCGCAGTGGCACATCGTGACGCATCTCTGCACCACGGGCCGCGAGGGGGCAGCGGTAGGCGAGCTGTATGGCTTGGTAAAGCAGGTGTTCCTGCTGGATGATTCCACGGTCAAGGAACGCATTCTGGAGATCCGTGACCTCCAGCTATGCGTGATCGATCCGCCGAACGGAGCGCTGTCTGCCCGTTCGGTGGTGGTGCCGACGCCGATGCTGCTCGATCTCTTCGATCGGCATCTGCTGGCGCTGGCGAAGGAGCTTGCCACGACCGTCGCGGCGCTGGAGCCCGGCCTGCATCTAAGCCCGCCGCGGAAACTGGACGCGGAGTCGCGCGCAGCCATTCTGCAGGCGCTGAACCGTTGCCGTGAGCCGTGGCGGCAGGCACTGGACCGCATTTTCGATGCCAGCAATCTGTCGCGAGCCAGGCGGGTCGAGGCGATCCGGCATCTCAACTCGCTGTCGCACGGGACCCTGCTGCACATGGCGGTGGAGCTGCGCTACGGGCTGTCCAGCTTCGCCAGCGACGAGCCTGGCATCCTGGCAGACCAGATGGCGGCAACCCTGCTCACCCTGACCGGGCAGAATTTCCAGACTACGCGCGACCACATCAGCTACCTGATGAGCCTCGGCCTGCTGGAACGGCAGCACGGCAAGGCGCTGCGCGTGGCGCTGTCGGACTCTGTCGCCGAGGAATTCAATCAGGCGCTGGGCGCTGCCGCCACGGCGTTGCCGGAAGTCGCCCGCGCGCTGGGTGGCGACCACGAAGAGGAAGAGCTATCGGTCGATGCAACGCTCAACCTGCGCGCCGCCGACCTGTTGCGCGCACTGGCCGAACCGCAGCATCACCTGGTGATTGTGCAGCCGGAATCGGCGGTGCGGCGGATCGCCCTGCCGCCTGGTTCACTGACGATAGGCCGCGCGGCGCCGTGTGCCTTGCTGCTGGAAGGTCCGGAAGTATCGCGCGCGCATTGCCGCATCGATGTGGAAGGCGACGAGGTCACCGTTACCGACCTGAATTCCACCAACGGCACCTTCCTCGACAACAAGCGGCTGACCGGTTCGGCACCATTTCCGCACGGAGCACTCGTGCGTATCGGCAATTACGTGCTGACCTGCGAGTACCAGAGCGAACTCAGGCTCGAGGCGGCCGACAGCACGCAGCGCAAGAGCGCCTTCGGCAATGTCGCTGTGCTGCGGCCGAGGCGTGGCCGGTCGTCGTAGGGAACAAACCGGAAAAGTCCGGGTAAATCCGCTGCCAATTTCCCGGGGAACCCAGCCTCAATAATCGGGCCGTTTCTGCCGGATTTTCGACCGGAAGTGGCAGACCATCCTTCCTGTATCGCAATAGCTGTGACGGGCGTAAACCCGTTCTGCGACCAGAGAGTTGCGGTCGCAATTGCCACTACGGCTGGTGGCCATAACTACCGGTGCCACCAGTGCCTATCAGACCGATATACGTCCTCCCCGACCTCGTATCATCGGTTCCCCCTGATTGGCACGGCGCCAGTGGAAGCAGGCATGCGGGGTTCCCCGACCAGCGCATGCCTGCTCTTTTTTTCCCTTAGTCCCCCGGTATGCTGCGCGTTGCATTCAGAAGGTGCATTGCATGGCGTGGCGTATCGGCATCGATATCGGTGGCACATTCACTGACGTCGCGTTGGTGGAGGAAAACACCGGCCGCATCGCGATCGCCAAGCTGCCAACGACGCCACAGGATTTCGGCCAGGCGGTGATCGACGGCGTTCGCCACGGGTTGGTGGCCAATCGCATCGCAGCGAACGATGTGGCGCTGCTGTCCCATGCCACCACCGTCGTCACCAACGCGCTGTTGGAGAACAAGGGCGCACGCGCCGGCTTCATCACGACGCGGGGTATGCGCGATCTGCTGGAACTGCGCCGTTCGTCGCGTGCCGATCTGTATGACCTGATGCAAGATGCGCCGGCCGTGCTGGTGCCGCGCCGCTGGCGCTTCGAGATCACCGAGCGGATCGACGCACAGGGCGAAGTGGTCACACCACTGGCCGAGGATGAGCTGCCGGCGCTGATCCAGTCGATTCGGGACGCGGGGTTGCAGACTGTCGCGGTGTCGCTGCTGTTCTCGTTCCTGAACGATGCGCATGAGCGGCGCATTGGCGAGGCGCTGCGTGCGGGGTTGCCGGATATCCCGGTGTACCTGTCGAGCGAGGTACTGCCGGAGATCCGCGAATTCGAACGCGCCAGCACGACCGCGGTGTGCGCGGTCGTTGGGCCCGTGCTGGGATCGTATCTGGAGCGCCTGCAAAACGCGGTTTCCGAACTCGGCCTGCCGAAGCTGCACGTGATGGGATCTGCGGGCGGCGTGTTCGACATCGCCGAGGGTTTACGCATGCCGGCGATGGCGGTGGAGTCCGGTCCCGCCGCGGGCGTGATCGCTGCATCTCTGGCCGGGCGGCAGTTGGCGCGGCCAAACCTGATCTCGTTCGACATGGGCGGCACGACGGCCAAGGCCAGCGTGATTGCCGATGGCGAAGTGTCGGTGACGGCAGAATACGAAGTCGGCGGCTCAGGGCACGCCAATCGCTGGATGCACGGTACCGGTCATCCGATCCGGGTGCCGGTGATCGACCTGGCGGAAGTCAGCGCCGGCGGAGGGTCGATTGCCTGGGTGGATCCGGGCGGCTCGCTGAAGGCCGGGCCGCACAGCGCGGGTGCGGTGCCGGGTCCGGCGGCGTACGGCACGGGCGGCACGCAGCCGACTGTGACGGATGCGAACGTGGTGCTGGGCTACCTGGACCGGGAGGCGTTGCTCGGCGGCGATCTGCGCATCGATCGCGCGGCAGCCGAGCGTGCGATCGGCACGGCGGTGGCGCGGCCGCTGGGACTGAGCGTGCCAGAAGCGGCAGCGCGCATCATCGAGGTGGTGAACAGCAACATGGCGCAGGCGCTGCGCATCGTGTCGATCGAGCGCGGGCACGATCCGCGCGAGTTCAGCCTGATCGCATTTGGCGGTGCCGGGCCGGTGCACGCGGCGTCACTGGCAGAGGAACTGCAAATTCCAGAAGTGATCGTGCCGCCGGTGCCGGGGGCGTTTTCGGCGCTCGGGCTGGTGGCGAGCGATCTGCGCCGCGACTATTCGCGCACGCTCTATGCCGATTTGGGCAGCATCGATCCGGCACGAGTGACCGACGCCATCGAAGGCATGGAAGCGGCCGGGCGCGAAATGCTGCGCGCCGCCCGGGTGCCGGCGGAGCGGCAGGCACTGCTGCGGCAGGCAGACGTCCGCTACCGGCGGCAGGCGTACGAACTGACGCTACCGATAGCCGATGGCGCGATTACGCGCGCCAGTTTGGAGGCGTTGGCCGAGGCGTTCCACGCGAAGCATGAACAGACGTATGGGCACGCGAACCGGGCCGAGCGGGTGCAGCTGGTGAACCTGCGGCTCACCGCGCTTGGGCGACTGCCGGATCTGGTGTTGGCGCAGCGCGGCAATGCGGCAATGGCGCGAGAGCGGCGGCGAGACGTGTGGTTCGGCGGTTTTGTGGAGACGCCGGTGCATTGGCGCGATGGGCTGGTGGCGGGAATGGAAATAGCAGGTCCGGCGATCATCGAGGCGATGGATTCGACGACGGTCGTGCCGCCGGGGTGGCGGGCACGGGTGGATGAGCATGGCTACATTTCCCTCGCCGCCCCTGGGCGGCGGTAGGAATTGGATGAGCTGCGAGATCTGCCTCCGCGGTGGTGCCATTGCGAAACCCAGTGCAACGGCGACGCCGTGCAGCCGCTTGTGCTTCGTCCATAACGCCGCTCCGGCGGTCAGTCGCACAGCGGCGAGCAAATGCGCGTCCATATAGCCCACGCCGCGACCGAACAGGGCATGGCATCCGGATGCGGTGCGAACGGTGGAAATTGCGCGGCAGGGGTATTGGGTGCTGGAGTCCCGGACCAATGACCTTGTGAATCCCTTGGAGGTAGTGCCGTGAAACTGCGCAGCGACCCCGCCCGCTTCGAGGTGGTGAAGAACGCGCTGACCTGTGCCGCGGAAGAGATGAAGATCGTGCTGGCGAAGACGGCGTATTCGCCGCTGCTGAAGGTCGCCGGCGATTACTCGTGCGGCATCTTCGACGTGCACGGCAACATGGTGGCGCAGGGGCCGGATCTGCCGATACACCTGGGCTCGATGCCCGACGCGGTGCGCGCGGTGGTGAAGGCGTTTCCAGACGTCGCAGAGGGCGATGTGTTCATTCACAACGATCCTTATCAGGGCGGATCGCACTTGCCCGACGTCAACGTGGTGGCGCCGGCATTCCACGACGGAAGGCTGCTGGGCTTCGGCTGCGTGCGGGCACACTGGCCGGACATCGGCAGCGCGACGCCGGGCAGCTACGGCGCGGTGACAGAGATCTATGGCGAAGGACTAAGGCTGCCGCCTATACGTCTGTATCGCGACGGCAAACCCGATCCGGCAATCGAGGCGATCATCTTCGCCAATGTGCGCACGCCGGGCGAACGGCTTGGCGATCTGCGTGCGCAGGTGGCGGCGAACTGGCGTGCCGCGGCGCGGTTGCAGGCACTGGCGGCGAAATACGGCACCGACACACTGCTCGACATCATGCAGGAGGTGCTGGACTACTCGGAATCGATGATGCGCGCCGCATTGCGCGCGCTGCCGGACGGCGAGGCGGAGTTTTGCGACATCTTCGACGGCGACGGAGTCATTGCGCCAGGCGAGACCGAGGACGAACCGTTCAGCGTGAAGCTGCGCCTCACCAAACGTGGTGACACGATTACCGCCGACTTCACCGGCTCCGACCCGCAGGTTTCGGGGCCGATGAACGCGCCGCTGACGGTGACTGCATCGGGTGTGTTCTGCGCGCTGAAGATGATCGCCGATCCGAAAAGTCTGATCCCACCGAATTCTGGCTGCTGGCGGCCGGTGACGGTGACGGCGCCGCCGGGCTGCGTGGTCAATGCGCAGCTTCCGGCACCAGTGGTGTATGCGAATCACGAGATCTCGCATCGGGTCGCCGATATGGTGATGGCGGCGATGTTCGCGTTCACGCCACGCACCGTGATGTCGGGTTCGCAGGGGACATCGGCGGTGATGACCTTCGGCGGCATCGACTATCGCAGCGGCGATCGCTACGTCAGCTATGAGTCAGTCAAGGGTGGGTTCGGCGCGCGGCCGGTGAAGGACGGCATCAATGCGGTTGCGTCTACTGTGTCCAACATGATGAACACGCCGATCGAGATCCTGGAGATGAGTTTTCCGTTGCGCGTCGAGGAGTATGCGCTGGTGCCGGACAGCGGCGGGGCGGGAACCTGGCGCGGCGGGCTTGGCGTGCGGCGGGTGTGGCGCGTGCTGGAGAGGCAGGCGCACGCGGCGGTTTGCTGCGAACGCAGCCTGACGCCGCCATTCGGATTGGCTGGCGGCAAATCCGGCGCAGCGGCGCGCATCGAACTGATCCCGCCGCGCGGCAACGCACGCAAGCTGAACAGCAAGGGCGGCTTTCTTGTCGAAGCCGATTCACTGGTGGTGTTGGAAGCACCGGGCTCGGGTGGCTACGGCCCGCCTTCCGGGCGCGACCGCGCGCGGCTTTCCGAGGACGTGCGGGACGGTTACGTTACCGCCGCGGCCGCCCGGCGTGACTACGGCGCTGACGCCATCTGAACGGAGGAAAACAGCATGACCTATGTGGCGCCCAATTCGGTGCAGGCACGCGATATTGCCTCGCTGGTGCATCCGCAAACCAATCTGGCGCGCCACCTCGAGGAAGGTCCGGTGGTGATCTCGCGCGGCCAGGGCATCTATGTGTGGGATGATTCGGGCGAGAAGTTCCTGGACGGCGCGGCCGGCCTGTGGTGTGCGTCGCTCGGCTATGCGTCGGAGCGGTTGGCGCGCGTGGCGTATGATCAGATGTGCAAACTGGGTTACGCGCATCTGTATCGCGGCACCACCAACGAGCCGGGCGTCGATCTGGCAGAGAAGCTATTGCAGATCGCACCGGTGCCGATGAGCAAGGTGCTGTTCCAATGCTCGGGGTCCGAGGCGAACGACACAGCGATCAAGCTGGTGTGGTACTATCACTCGGCCATCGGCAAGCCGAACAAGCGCAAGATCATCGGCCGCAAGATGGGCTATCACGGCAGCACGTCGGCCTCGATCAGTGCGTCGGGCAAGCCGGACATGCATGCCGATTTCGGCCTGCCGTTCCCGGATTTCCGCCACACCGAATATCCGCACTACTACCGGCTGCATCAGGACGGCGAGAGCGAGGAGCAGTTTGCGACGCGTCTGGCGGACGCACTGGAACAGATGATCGTCGAGGAAGGGCCGGATACGGTGGGCGGGTTCATCGCCGAACCGGTGATGGGCGCCGGCGGCGGGCTGACACCGCCGCGCACCTACTGGGAGAAGATCCAGGCGGTGCTGCGCAAATACGATGTGCTGTTCGTCGCCGACGAGGTGATCTGCGGCTTTGGCCGGACCGGCAACATGTGGGGCAGCCAAACCTATGACCTGAAGCCGGACATGATTTCGTCGGCCAAGGCACTGTCAGCGGGGATGCAGCCGATCTCCGCGCTGATGATCAATCAGCGCGTGTTCGAGGCGATGCTGGATGAGAGCAAGAAGCTGGGCAACTTCGCGCACGGCTTCACCTATGCCGGGCATCCGGTGACCACCGCTGTCGCCATGGAAACCCTGCGTATCTACGACGAGATGGACATGATCGGCCATGTGCAGCAGGTCGGGCCGTACTTGCAGAAGGTGATGGCGAAGTTCGCCAGCCACCCGATCATCGGGGATGTGCGCGGCGTCGGATTGCTGGTGGGCATGGAGATGATGGCGGACAAAGCGACGCGCACGGGGTTCGATGCGTCGCGTGGCGTCGGCCGCATCGCCGATGGGCATGCACGCAAGCATGGGCTGATCACCCGGTTCATCGGCGACCGCATCGCGTTCTCGCCGCCGCTGATCATCACCGAGGCGGAAGTGGACGACATGGCGGCTCGCCTGCAACGCACGCTGGACGATACCTGGGCGGAAGTCCGGGCGAACTGAGAGGGGAACAGGACATGTCAGGCACGCAACCGGTCATCGCGCAGAAGAGCCCGTACCGCATGGAGGTGGAGGCCGGTAAGTCGGTACTGGTGGTGCGCCTGTGGCAAGAGTGGCAACCAGCCGTTCTGCGACGGCTCGCACCGCGGCAGCGGCTTCACACCGGTGGAGTTCAAGGCGGAGGAGAATACGACGATTGCGTTCTGCGGGTGCAAGCATTCCGCCAACCAGCCGCGGTGTGACGGGACGCATCGGTCGCTACCATGAAAATCGACGACGTATCGCTGACCATCTTCACCTGGGATGGCATTCCGGCGACGAATTACCATACCGGGACTGCAACGGCTGGCAACAGCAACCTTGGGCTGCTGCGCATCCATACCGACGAAGGGCTGGAAGGCCACGCGTTCCTCGGTTCGGCGACCAACCCGGCGGCGATGGATGGGCCGCAGTTGATCCGGTCGCTGAAGCCGATGCTGATGGGGCAGAACCCGCTGGAGCGCGAGCGTCTGCATGGCGCGATGCGGCTGATCTCGCGCGTCGTGTCGTACCGCACGATCGGTGCCGTGGATACGGCGTTGTGGGATCTGTGCGGCAAGATCGCCAAGCTGCCGGTGCACGCACTGATGGGCACGTGCCGCAATTCGATCGTGGCGTACGCCAGTTCGCAGGTGTTGCCGGATGTCGCCGCCTATGTCGATCAGGCACAGACGTTCAAGGCGAATGGCTGGCGTGCTTACAAGATCCATCCGCCGCGTGAGCCCGACCAGGATATCAAGGTGTGCGTGGCTGTACGCAAAGCAGTGGGCGACGACTTCCGGCTGATGCTCGATTCGACGTGGAGCTACAATTATACCGACGCGCTGCGTGTCGGACGCGCCATCGAGGAGATGGGCTACTATTGGTTTGAGGATCCGATGTCCGACGAGGACATCTACAATTACGTGAAGCTGCGCGAGAAGCTCGATATACCGATCATGGCGACGGAGTTCCCGGCGGGCGGGCTGGAGACATATCCAATCTGGCTGACCGAGCGCGCGACGGACTATCTGCGCGGCGACATTCCGAACAAGGGCGGTCTCACCACCATGCTGAAGACAGCGCATCTCGCTGAGGCGTTCAGCCTGAAATACGAGATCCACCACTCGGGGAACTCGCTGAACAACCTGGCGAACCTGCATCTGTGCATGGCGATCCGCAACACCACGATGTTCGAGGTGCTGCTGCCCGATGGCGCGCACAAGTGGGGCATGGCGAAGGAACTTGAGATCGATCGCGACGGCATGCTGCATGCGCCAACAGGCCCCGGCTTGGCGGCGGAGATCGACTTCGATCTGATCAAGCGGAAGACCGAGGCTGTACTGAGTTAAGGTGTCATTGCGGGGCGGCGCTACAGCAGACCGCGTTGCGCCAGGTTCCGCATCAGCGCGGCGGTGCCGAACGTCCAGGGTTCACAGCGATCCGTCGGCGTGATGCGATTGACCAGGCGTCCTAGCTTCGGCGCGGATATCGTGACGATGTCGCCGGTCTTGTGGGTGAAGCCCTTGCCGGGAGCGCCACGGTCCTCGACCGGCGCGAACATCGTTCCCAGGAACAGCACCGCCCCGTCTGGAAAGCGATGATGCGGGTTCAGCATCTGCGCGACCAAGTCCGCGGGATCGCGGCTGATCTTGGCGATTGACGATGAGCCTTGCAGCTTAAAGCCATCGGTGCCTTCGACGCTGAGCGAAACCATCGTCTGGCGGATATCGTCCAGTGTGAACTTCGTATCGAAGAAGCGCAGCAATGGACCGATCGCACACGATGCATTGTTGTCCTTCGCCTTGCTGAGCAGCAGCGCCGATCGGCCTTCGAAGTCGCGCAGGTTCACGTCATTGCCGAGTGTCGCGCCGACGATAGTGCCGGCCGAGGATGCCACGAGCACGACCTCGGGCTCGGGATTGTTCCACGAGGAGCCGGGATAGATCCCCGCATCCATGCCAGTGCCGACGGCGGCCATCGGCTGCGCCTTGGTGAAGATCTCCGCATCGGGACCGATGCCGACTTCCAGATACTGGCTCCAGGCATTCTGCTCGATCAGCACCTGCTTCAGATGCGCCGCCTCCTGCGAGCCTGGCTTCAGTTTCGCCAGATCGTCGCCCACGAGCCGGTTCACCACCTTGCGGATTTCCGCTGCCGCAGCGAGATCGCCCCGGGCACGCTCCTCGATCACGCGCTCGATCATTGACAGCACGAAGGTCACGCCGGCCGCCTTGATCGCCTGCAGATCGATCGGCGCCAGCAGCCACGGTCTGCTGCCGTCACGGGTGTCCGGCGGCGTGTTCGCCAGCACATCGCTCAGCGCGCCGATGCGCTCGCCGCTTGCCGCGCGCAGCCGATCGGCTGGGGCGCCGGCTTCGCAGAGATCGCGCATGGTGGGGAAAATACGGGAGATATCGAACAGCGCTCCGTCACGCACCGCGACAACGGAAGGCCCGGCCAGGTCAGGGCGCCACACGCGTCCCGCCAGCGCGGCCTCGGCAGCGTCCTCTGGCAGCACCGGCTGCAAGTCCATGGTCCCGTCCTCCCCATTCGTGTCCCGGCAGCCTATATTATGCACAACCCAGAACCGAGGAGGCAGCCCATGGCGCTGTTCCGTTCGTCGCATACCGCGGAAACCGAAACGTATCCGGTCAGCCACACCGAGGACGAGTGGCGCGCGAAGCTGTCGCCCGCCGCGTACCAGGTGTTGCGCAAGCAGAGCACGGAACGCGCCGGTACCAGTGCGCTCAACATGGAAAAGCGGCACGGGAAATTCATCTGCGCCGGCTGCGGCCAGGACCTGTTTGCCTCGGATACCAAGTTTGAAAGCGGCACCGGCTGGCCGAGTTTCTTCCAGCCGTTGGAAGGCGCGGTCGGCACGAATGTGGATCGCAGCTTTTTCATGACGCGCACCGAAGTGCATTGCAGCAAATGCGGCGGGCATCTCGGACACGTGTTCCCGGACGGTCCGCAACCAACCGGCGAGCGCTACTGCATGAATGGCGTGGCGATGGAATTCAAGCCGGACTGAAGCAGGGGGAGCGTCCAATGAGCTACGAAACCATCGAAGTGAAGCCGGTCACCGCGTCGATCGGTGCGGAGATATTCGGCATCGACCTGGGCAAACCGCTGGGGAACCAGCAGTTCAAGGAAGTGCACGACGCACTGATGGCGCATCAGGTGCTGTTCTTCCGTGACCAGAAGCTGTCGCTGGATCAGCACAAGGCATTCGGACGTTTGTTCGGCGAGTTGCACATTCATCCGAACACGCCGGGACCCGAGGGACATCCGGAGATTTTGCCGATCCATGCCGACGCGAACTCGAAGCGGATCAATGGCGAGCGCTGGCACTCCGACGTGTCATGCGATCCGGAACCACCGATGGGTTCCATTTTGAATCTGAAGACCGTGCCGCCGGTCGGCGGCGATACCATCTTTGCCAGCATGTACGCGGCGTATGACGCGCTGTCGGCGCCCATGCGGCAGTACTTGCAGCAACTGACGGCGATCCATGACGGCTCGATGAACTACTCGCGGACCAACCGGTTGATCGGCGTCGATGGGCCGCAGACGTTCCCGCGTGCCGAGCATCCGGTGATCCGGACACACCCGGTGACGGGGCGGCAGGCGATTTTCGTCAATCCGGTGTTCACCCATTCGATCAAGGACGTGCCGGAAGGCGAGAGCAAGGCTATCCTGGATTTCCTTTACGAGCATTGTGCCCGCGCGCACTGGCAGGTGCGGTTCCGCTGGCAGCCGAACTCAGTGGCGTTCTGGGATAATCGCTGCGTGCAGCACATCGCGATGTGGGACTACTTTCCGCAGACTCGATCCGGTTATCGGGTGACGATAAAGGGCGACAAGCCGTTCCATCGTGCACATTGATGCCGGCGAAGTTGCGCGCCTGATCAATGCGGGTCAGGCGCTGCCGGGGGCGTGGATTCCGCACATCACCGAGTTGCGGCTTGGGCGTAGCTACATCACCGACCTGCGTCCGGTCGCTGCGCTGACCGAACTGCGGCGGCTGTTCCTGACCCGCTCACGCATCGCGGATATCGCGCCGCTTGCGACACTGTCGAAGCTGCGGCGGTTGCATCTGTCGTTCACCGCGGTTGCCGATATCGCAGCGGTGGCGGCGATGACGGAACTGGAAGGCTGCTTCCTGACCGGTTCCTTCGTGGCGGATGTTTCACCGCTTGCCACATTGAACAAGTTGCAACGGCTCGATCTCGGCGGCACGCGCGTCAGCGACGTGACGCCGCTGGCCGGACTCCACGAACTGCAAAGCCTCGACCTGTCGGACACGCCGATCGGCAATATCGAGCCGCTGCGTCGGCTGACGAAGCTGCGCTATCTAGATCTGCGCGGTACGCAGTTCGCCGATCAGGTGGCGTCGTGGCAGACGGCGGCGATCTTGTTGCCGTCGAGATCGCGCAGATAAGCGGCGTAGTAGTTCGCGTGATAGTGCGGACGCAGGCCCGGTTTGCCTTCGTCACTGGCGCCGAGCGACAAAGCCTTGGCGTGGAAGCGATCCACCGCAGCGCGTGACGGGGCAAGGAAGCTTACCGATACGCCGTTGCCGGGCTGTGCGGGCTGTTTGTTGTGCGGCGTGGTAACGAAGAAACCCGAGGCATGCGGCGAGCCCCAACCGGCAAAGCCTTCGCCGCGCTTGCCGCTGGTGATGTTCAGTTCGCCAGGTACAGCGTCATAGAACGCAGTCGCTTTGGCGATGTCGCGCACACCGACAGTGACATGGCTCAGCATGGTCTTCTCTCCTGGTGTCCCGAAGCATAACCCGCCGCCTGGTGTTGCTGAAGTCCATTACGGCGGCCGCTGACGCATCGGCGCCATGACGATGTCAGGCCACTCACGCGGGTCTCCTGGTGGAAATGCCACGTGCAGGCGGATCAGTCCGGGCGGGTCGCGCTCGGACCAGCTTGCCAGCCAGTGCCCTTGCGGCGCACCGCGTGGCCGTTGCCAAAAGGCGAGGTCGATGTGATCCACGTTGTCCATCAGCGTGATGGCGGCAGGGGGCGGCCGCGGCGTGATCCAACGCCGATAATGTGGCCACCAGAGCAGTTCCAGCCGGTGGCTTGAACTCACCGCCAGCGTCACGTCAGCCTCATGCGTGAACGGCGCACCGAGCCCGCCTGGCAGCGTAGTGGTGAATGACATCGAATGGGCCGAGCCGGTCAGCGGCGGCTCACGCGAGCGGATGTCGCCCGGCAGCATTCGCTCGATCAGTTGCCGCAATGCGCGATCCGTCGTCTCGATACCATCCGAGCGCTGACCGACATGCGTTTCCAGCATCCATGCATGCAGGCCGGCACGTATTCCCTGCGTCAACGTCACCATCAGCAACCCGAGCACGACCAATGCGACCAGTAGCTCCAGCAGAGTGAAGCCGCGCTGCTGCGGATTACGCATCGGACTACTGCATCTCGGCTGTGCGGACTTGTCCGGTAAGCCAATTGACCGAGATCGTGATGCGACGATTGGCGGCCTGGAGTGTGATGCTGCCACCCGACGAACTTCCGTCTGGTGCGAAGCGGATTTCCGATGTGCCCGCCACGGCGACATTCGCGGGCAACCCCTGCGGTGTCATTCCGTCGATCTGAAACCGGTCGGCGGCGATTGCGACGGCAATCGGCCGGTTGACGGCGATGGCGCGCGAGCGCGCCAGGCGGAGCGCTCCGGCCAGATCGCGCCCTGCTACCTCAACGTCGAGACGGGAACTGTGCATCGGCCCACGGGCCGCGACGATCGCCAATACCAACCCCACGATGACCAGCACGATGATCATCTCGAGCAGGGTGAAGCCACGTTGCGCGCGTTGGATCATGTCAGACCCAGCGCGGAACCGTACAGCCAGACGCACCAGATGGCGCCGGCCAGAAATGGCCCGAACGGCACCGCGGTTTGTGCCCGCATCCGCCGGCCGAGCGCGGCGGCTATGCCGGCATAGAAGAGCGCGGCAATCGCGGCGGACAATACCACCCACGGCAGGGCGAACATACCGAGCCAGGCGCCGGCAGCAGCGAGAAGCTTGGCATCTCCCATGCCGAGGCCATCCATTCCCCGAACTGCACGATAGACGATGCCCACGCTGTAAAGGGCGAGGTAGCCCAATGCGGCTGCCGATGCATGCCAGAACAACTCGTCGGGCGTTTGCATCGCCGTCGCACCAAGACCAACCAGTATCAGCGGCAAGGTCAGGACGTCCGGCAGAACGAAATTCTCGGCATCGATCCAGCCCAACGTGAGCAGCGTCCATCCGAGCACGCAGGACAACCAGGCTTGCTCCAGTGTCTGGCTCGCCAGCAGCGCCCAGACACTGATGGCAACTGCCGAGAGTTCGATCGCGGGATAGAACCAGCCAATCGTCTGGCGGCAATGCCGGCAGCGCCCGCGTTGACGCGCGAAGCTGATCAAAGGCAGCAGATCGAGCGGCGCGAGCGGGGTTCCGCAGGCGGGGCAGGCCGACCTTGCGAAAACGACAGGCGCGTTGGCAGGAAGCCGCGTGATGAGCACGCCCAGGAAGCTGCCTACGAAGGGCGCCAGCAGCAGCGGGAGCAAAGTCCAAAGCATGCGCGCGTGCATGCCGTGTCGGAGGGGTGACGTCCAGCGCAACATATCCGGTGCCGGAGCCCCGGCTGCGGTGCTAGATCGTTCCGGCAAAGCTTAGGGGCAGCAGAATGACCTGGCGATTCATCATCGCGCTGGTGGGGGCAACCATTGTGGCGGCGTGCGACCCAGGGCCGGATGCGGATCAGTTCCTGTCTGCGGCCGAATTAAAGGATCTTGTTACCGACCATACGGTCTATGTACCCGCGTGGTACATCCCCGCCTGCTGTAACACCCAGACCGGCACGTTGATGTACCTGGCGCATGACGGGACGGGATGGCTGGACAACCAGGTCGTGCCGCGGTCGGTACCCAGGCCGGGCAGCATGTCGATGCTACTCGGCTGGCGTGCCGAGAACGATTTGCGCGTGTGTGTATGGGCGACACCGCTGATTGGGGAAATGCCAAGCTTCATGTCACCGTCAGAGCAATGTTTCCAGATGCTGCGGGCGCGCAAACCGATTGGCGCGATACAGGCCACGGCGTCATTCGATGGGCAATCCCGGACCGGCTGGATTGAACTCTACCCGTCCAATGGCTTTCCGCCACAGGTGATTGACCAGTACCCTGACTCAGGTGCGGGTCCTCTATGGCGGCCATATCCCTATCTGGACCAGTGGCGGACAAATTCAGACCGCGCGGTGACCTCACCCGCAATGACCGTTGCCTTCTGGGACAGCCTGGCGCGAACACAAGCATGATGTTTCGCAGGCGGCGACGAACAGCAATTCTGGCGCTCTTGCTCCTGGCTGCGTTTGCGACAGCTGCGATTCGACCGCTTCGCGATCCGCTTTTGCGAGCGGCAGGATGGGCACTGGTCGCCGACGAACCGGTTACGTCCGCTGACGTCATCGTCCTGACGCTCGATTCCGGAGGCGCGGGGGCGCTCGAGGCTGCGGACCTTGTGCACAGCGGCGTTGCAAAACGCATTGCCGTCTTTAACGATCCTCCGAGCGATGAAGACCGTGAGTTCATGCGCCGCGGAATTCCGTATGAGGATGCAGCGGCAAGGCAGATCCGGCGACTGAAATCGCTGGGCGTGACCGATGTGGTGCAAATCGCCGGAATTGATGGGACCGAAGGCGAAGGAAAAGTGCTCCCGTCCTGGTGCGATCAGCAGCAGCTGAAATCCATCGTCGTCGTGGGCACGAGGGATCACACTCGACGGTTGCAGCGGGTGCTCGAGCGCGCCATGGATGGCCATTCGACCCGCGTCACGATTCGATCCGCGCGCTACTCCATGTTTGATCCAGACCGATGGTGGGAAAGCCGCGGTGGCGCTCGGATAGAGCTCATCGAGCTTCAGAAGCTCTTGCTCGACTTTGTGGTTCATCCGTTGTCATTCTGAATGGGAGCCGTAGTTTCAGCAGAAAGGGGCCGCGGTGATCGCGGCCCCCTTTGCGAGTTCAACAAGCTACGCGGCCGGCAATGGCCGCGTGGCTCGCAAGCTGTCAGGGCTGCTTGAATGGCGTCCCTGCATCGAAACGCGCCTTGGCCGGCAGCACGTTCAGCTTGGTCGCCCCAGTTGGGTTGACCCACGGCCAGGTGTAGCCCTTGCCGGCAGTGAAGAATGCGGGCTTCGCGGCCAGGTAGAACGAGTTCGGCAGAGTGTGGGCCGTGTCGGTCGCCGCCCACGTCACTGCGTTGGTCACATAATCAAAGTTACCATCGCGTACTGCCGTGGTGGTGACCTTGGCGTCAACCGGATAGGGAGAAAACGCGTCCCATCCCAACTGCCAAATGGTGGGGCTGCCATTTGTCCAGTTGCTTGCTGAGTAGACCCATCCAGGAACACCGCCACCCGAAGGCATGCCGAGCACGTTGCCCACGAAGGAAAACCAGTATGAGTAGGCCATTGCGCCAGCAGCGCGGATCGGTCCGTTGGTGCGTTGGGCGACGTCATTGATGGTCTTTCCGTCGTAGCTGCTTACAAACGACCGCCGGACGCCGGGCGAGTAATTGCGGAAGTACGTCATGTATATGCTGGCGCCGTGTGTGTCGTCGCTGTCCAGGTTGAATGCGTAGTTGCCCTCGAACAGCGTGTGATGCGAGCCGGTCATGTGCGAGGCATTGGCTCCGATCTCGATCCAACCGTCGTCGGTGTTGATGTGGCCATCATCCATGTAGTTGTACGCGGTCACCGAGCCCGCCCCCGAGCAACGCGACACCATCACTTTGTTGGCTCTGACCGAAATGCCGTTCTCAATCAGGATTTCAGAAGACCCTTGCGCAAGGCTGATGGCATAACCGGCACCACCGGGTTCCGCCCATGCGGCGTCGTGGACGTAGAATTGTTCAAGCTGGATGCGGAAGGAGTTGTCGATGGCAATGCCTTCGCCCAGCCAGACAGTGCTTTCAACATTTTTCGCCCAGGACAATGCCGCCCATTCAAAGCGGAGCTGTCCGTCATCGCCATTGCTCAGCGTCAGGTTCTCGACGCCTGCATTGGTGACGTAAGGCGTGCTCGAATAGGAGAGCTGCGCCTGATGGGCCGCCCGGTAAGAGATGGTAGCCGGCGAATCAAAGGTGATGGTTGTGCCAGAAATAGCGGAAATCTTGTGGTACTCCGCGGTCGGACGATCGAGTTGGGAGAACCATTGGCCGGCGCTACCGGCGGTCTTGGGCGTTTCGCCGGCGTTGAAATCATCGATGTCCGTCAAGGCAGGGTTGTGCTTCTGCCAAACCACTCGGAAATCTGGCTCTGCCCAGATCGACCCGCGTTTTTGCGGATCGGGCTGCCAGCCGGCATTAGATGCCTCATCCAACAGGACGATCTGTCCCACCGAAAAGCCGGCCGCGCTTGCCACCTTTACCGACGATGCACCATCCGCGACATCCGCGGTCACATTGGTCGAGATGAAGTTGTTGTTCCACCGCATCGGCCCCACGATGATGATGGGCGATGGGTTACCGCCGGAATTCTCGTTGTTCAGGACGGCACCGCCGGTCCTTTGCAGGATAGGACTGCCCGGGCCGGCACCGCGCAGTGTTATTCCTCGATCGAGCAGTACGTAATTCCCCTCGGCGATCGTGAAGCGTCCTGCCGCAAGCTGAACCACCTGGCCGATCGGGCAGGCTTCGATCTTCGCTTGGATGTTGTTCGTGTCGTCCTTGTTGCCGCCAAGTGGGCTGACGTTGGCGCAAACGGTGGTCCTGTTGGGGATGCCACCCACAGAGAGCATTCCAGCCTTTTTCCAGTTCGCACTGGCGTCCCTATCGGCCGTCAGCAGACCACCAACAGACTGAGCCACCGCAGTATTTTGCCCAGGAAGGATATAGCCATTGTTGCCTGGAGCAAGCTCCAGCGCAGCACTGAACGCCAGCACAAATAGTACAGTGTGAGTAGATGTCATCAGGTCCCCCGACCATTGTGTGAATCAACGGCTGATTTATCGGCGTTGGTTATGCATTCGTTCATATAGCAGACACGAGTTCTGTCAACGAACCCTTAAATGACACCAAAAAAGATTCTCTATTTTGAGCCTCGGGTTTGATAGCAAAAATGGTCTGTGTGGCAGACTCCGAGGCAATCATTCTCATTTTTATGCCAATCTGCTTGTCGCGATATCAGGATTTAATGTATGGACACGTGTAGATTGCTGGTGGTCGAGTGCTGGTCGATGCGTCCTGGTTCGCGGATCGCGTGCGCTTAGCAAAACGGGAAAGCCGAGTTCTCGCGGCCAGCGCAGCGTGGCAAGCCGTTCATATTGGGCTGGTTTCTCCAGATACAGCTGTGTATTCGAGCGACTATGCGCGCCGGATTGAACTGATTTTCGTTTTGTAATCTGTCAACTTCCATGGCGCTTGGTTTGACAACTTATCATGCTGTGGCGTTTACAATAACAAACGACGGTTCAATAAGCACAACTCATAGGCGCAACGCCAGCAACGCGGTCGCGTCGACCTTCCGCACGTCGAATTGTACTTCTTTACGTCTCGCCGCAATCGCGAGCCTGAACTCTGATGCCACGGACATGCAATCGAATTGCCAACACGATGCATTGTCTGTGATACTCGGTGTAAACGTGATCGACAGTGGCTTGAGTATGAAAGCGAAGCAGTCAAGCAGCACGGACAGACCAAGCCCGACTGCCTTGATATAAGCCTCCTTCAATGTCCAGAATGCGAAACTCGCATCGCAACGGTACTCTGGCGCCAAAGCGTAAAGTTGCCGCACTTCGGCTGGAGCGAAAAACTGGTGCGCGGTATCGAGCCCGAGTCGGGTTGGATCGACGCGCTCCACATCGATGCCGACATCGCATTGACGTGCCAAGGCAACGGCAACCATGCCACGCGTGTGCGACAGGTTGAATTGCAGCACTGGTTCGGGAGTGTCCAATTCAGGCTTGCCGTTCGCACCACGGAGGAATTGTATTTCATTGGGCATGCAATTGAGGCGCGGCGCGAGAAGACCACGCAGCAGCGCATGCGCGGCAACATAGGCGTCTCTGTCTTCTGCGAAATGAAATCGATCCGCCTGGGCTTGTTCGGCTTCATCCAGCATGGCTCGCAAACTGCCCCACTGGTCAGCCCGGATGCTGTCCGGCATCAACCAATATGCATGAACGACATCAGGAGACAGGAGCCCATTCACTGCGGCACACAACAACCCGTCGGGGTAGACCCAAATCGCCCTGTTACAACGACCGCAGGATCTCTGCCACCTGCGACACGATTGGCTCACGCATCATCCATTCATGCCGCCCCGGCAACTCGATGCGCGTCAGCGGCCCTGTGAACAACCCGTTCCAGCCATTCAGTCCGTCGGCATTCAGGTAGTCTTCGATAATGCCGCGATCGGTTCCCTGGATAAACAGGACCGAGCCGCCGAACGGCTCATACCTGAATGTAGATACAGCCTGCAACAGACCTACCGCGAATGGCCGGCCTGCAGGCGATATCCAATCTGGCGCTACGGGAGCAGCCGCGGATTTCCATGGCGGCCTAATCTGATTGAGACTCTCACCCAGCTTCTTGACCGCGCGTTGACTTTGTCGTTGGGCCCATTTGCCCGTTGTCGCCAGCTTCCGCACCGCGGACTGTTCGGCAGCCCAGATGCCTTTGACCGCCGACGCGCCACGCCGGTAGATCCATTCGGCGGTTTGCGGCAGGTTGGGCAGCGGCCCGGCAATATACGGATCGATCATGATGAGCAGCACGTCCTTGCCTTCGGCCAGCAAGGCATGCGCCACTTCGAAGGCCAGCACGCCGCCGAAGGAAAAGCCTACGATGCGATACGGACCATGCGGCTGAACCGCTTTTATTGCCGCCACATAAGCCAGTCGCAATGAGTCAAACAGCGGCTTGTCGGCGAAGGAGGCTTCGAGTGGTCCGGGCACAAGTCCGTACAGCGGTTGGTCGGGCGCCAAAAGGCGCGCGCAGTTCGCATAATTGAACGCCCTGTTGTTCAGGTCATGAATACAGAACAGTGGCGGCCGATCGCCGAGCGGCTGCAGCGGCACAATGTGAGTGGTAGGTGTCGCAAATGACGTTTCTAGCAGCAGCGTCAGCTCAAGCGGCGTGGGCGCCTGGAAGATCCAGGCCGGCGACACCGGTTGCGCAAGCATACGCTCGAGATGCGAGCTCGCTGTTATTGCCGCGAGCGAGTGGCCTCCCTTGTCAAAGAAATTGTCGCCGATACCGAAGTGATCCAGGCGAAGCACGTCCCGGAAGGTGTCGGCGATGACGTGCTGCATCGGCACGATCCAGGCGTGATCGGGACAGGTCGATGCCTGATGTGGCGTGGGCGGTGGAAGCACCTGGCGGTCGATCTTGCCGGACGGCGTCAGCGGCAAAGCAGGGAGCGTCACGAACGCCGAAGGCACCATGTGCTCGGGCAACCACTCTCGCAGATGTTGACGTAGCTCTGCCGGAGTGGGCGGATTGCCGTCACCGACGATATACGCAATCGGCTGAGGATTAGCGGCGTCAGTCGAGGCAGTGACAACAGCGTCGCGCACGGCGGGGTGCCGGCGCAACGTCGCTTCGATTTCACCCAGTTCAATACGGAACCCGCGCAGCTTGATCTGCTGATCCGCGCGCCCGATGAACTCGAGCAGACCCGCGGATGACCACCGCACCAGATCGCCAGTACGGTACATGCGGCTTCCTGGCGGCCCGAATGGGTTGGCAACGAAACACTCGCCCGTGAGCTGCGGCCGGTTGAGATAGCCGCGCGCCAAACCATCGCCGGTAATATATAGCTCGCCGACCGCGCCGATCGGCAACAACTGCCGTTGCGCGTCGAGCACATAGACCTGCGTGTTGAAAAGCGGCCGTCCGATGGGAGGCGGCTGCCCCGTGCCATGCATCGTCAACGCGGCGGTTGCGTACGTCGTGTACTCGGTCGGACCGTACACATTGTAGACCCGCGCCTGCCCCGCAGCCTCGTGCAGGGCGTCCACGGTGGACGCGTTCAGCCGCTCGCCGCATGCGATGATCGTGCGCACGGACCCAGGTATCATTCGGGAGCGAGCGAGCTCGGCCAGCGCTGAAGGTACGGTGTTCAACAATGTGGGGCGAGTGGCCGCATCCGGGAGATCGAGCGGATCATTGACCAGTAGGATGGTCCCGCCGGTAGCGAGCGGGACGAACAGCTCGAATACGGAGAGATCGAAGCAGATCGAGGTGCCCGCGACGACACGCGCCAGTTCCTCGGGGGCGAAGCTGCGGCGTGCCCAGTCCACCAGGTATACCGCGCTGTGCCGCAGCTGCGTGCCCTTGGGCCGGCCGGTCGAACCCGACGTATAGATGACATACGCGAGATCTTCCGAGGTCGCCCCGGTCACCGGTGCGGTTGCCGGACGATCGGCAAGAGCGTGCTGGACCTTGTCGAGCTCGATTACGCGGCCAGCGTTGGCAAATACGCCGCGCAGAGTTGAACTGGTGATCAATATCGGAGCTGCGGAATCCTCAAGCATGAATGCCAGGCGCTGCTTGGGATATGTTGGATCGAGCGGCACATAAGCACCACCTGCCTTCAACACCGCCAGAAGTGCGATGACAAGGTCAGGAGTGCGTTCCAGGCACACGCCGACCAGGACGTTCGGACCCACATCGAATGTGCGCAGCAGCTGGGCCAGTTGATTGGCACGCGTGTCCAGTTCGCGATAGGTCATCGACTGGCCACGACAGATCAACGCAATTGCGTCAGGGCACAGCATCGCCTGCTCCGCGAACAGCTGCTCGAGCCGTCGCTTTGCCGGATAGTCAGTCGTGTCGCCGTTTCCGTTCTTGAGCAACTGTGCCCGCTCGATGTCGGACAGCAATGGTAGCCGCGACACAACTTCGTCAGGCTGAGCGACGATTTCCGTCAGCAGTCTGCGGTAGTTCTCGAGCATGCGCTCGACCATGTCGGCTTCAAAGAGGTCGGTCGCGTATTCGAAATCGCACCACAGACCATTTTGGGTTCGCCACACCTCGACGGCGAGCTCGTAGCGCGCTCCGCCAAGTTCAAGTGGCTTCTGCCTGAGTTCGGCGTCACCGAGGCGAAGTTCGCCAGGGCGGAGGTTCTGGTAGGCAAAGGTGTGCCGCACCAGCGGATTGTGGCCGGCGATCCGCCGGACCTTGAGCGCATCGACCACCCGATCGAATGCCACGTGCTGGCGCGCGAAGGCCTCGAGCGAGGTATCGCGGACACGTGCCACAAGTTCGTCAGCAGTCAGATCGGGGGTGACAGAAGTTCGCAATACAAGTGTATTGACGAACATGCCGACGACGTCGGCAAACTCCGTCCGGTCTCGTCCAGAAACATGCACGCCAACCAGCACGTCGGTCTGACCACTATAGCGTTGCAACAGCAACTTGAATGCCGCCAGCAGCACCATGAATGGCGTGGCTTGCCGCTGCCTGGCGAATACCTCAATCCGGTTCGACAGCTCCGCACTCAGTTCGATAGAGATGCGGCGCCCGGCGCCGGATGGCTGCCGGGCTATGTTGTGCGCCAACGATATAATCGGCAGTTCGCCCGATAGTGTATCGCGCCACCAATCCAGGTCAGAATTGGTTACGGCCTCTTCTTCTGAAGCTCGCCGGATGAACGCCTGGTAGTCCACTCGCGGCACGGGCAGGCGTGGCGGTTGGCCGTGCGCGAGGTTCTCATAGAGCTTGCTGAGCTCTATGCCCATCAATCCCAGCGACCATCCGTCGGCAACCATGTGGTGCACGACGACGACAAGCACATAGGCCGCTTCGCCGGTCTGCAAAAGGCTGACGCGAAACAGCGGGCCGTGCTCGAGATCGAACGGACGCTGCACTGCAGCCTTGGCCTGTGCGGCGGCCTCGGCCTCTGCGTCCTGCGATCCGCGCAGGTCATTGTAGTCGACATGCCAGTCGCCAACCGGCGCGTGCTCGACCACCGGCGCACCGTCAGCGTTGCGGAATCGGCTGCGAAGCGTGGCGTGACGTTCCAGCAGGGCGCGGCACCCACCTTCCAATGCATTGCGGTCCAGTTCGCCGTGCACGTCGAGTGCCCAGGAGACATTCCAGACGCAGGTACCCGGGTTGATCTGCTCCAGCAGCCAGATCGCGCGTTGCGCACGGGACATGTCCAGCTGCGTATGAGCGGCGTTGCCGATTTCCGTGATCGGCGATTCGAAGGCTGGCGCGTTGGACAGCAGGCGAAGGATGGCGGGCTTATTCTCCCGCATGCGCTCGCGGAGTTCCGGCGTCAGAATCCCCGGCGGCGCCTCGAGCAGCAGCTCATTTCCAGATGCGGAAACGTTGATGCTCTTCGCGCGCAGCTCGTGCAGGAGATCGACGATTGAATTCATACTGAGATTCGCTCGTAGGACTCATGCGACCGTGCCGTGGCCGAAGGTGTTGGCGCGGAGAAGACCAACTGAAAATACCGCACCAGATCGGCAAGCGTCGGGCAGTCGAAGAACAAGGTGGAAGGAAAGGTGATGCCCGCGAGCTTCTGCAGGTCGTTCCTCAGTTCAAGCCCGACCAGGGAGTCCAGCCCCAGATCCAGCAACGGCTGCTCGTCAGGTATGGGACTTGCAGGATCAAGACCGAGCAGCTCGGCACATCTGCTGCGGACGAAGTCGATCAGCACATCGCTTCGTTCAGAATCGCTGCTGACGGCGAAGACCTCAGCGTGATGCACGAACAGGGCACTGCCCGCAGGCTCGGCGGCGGTTGCCTCGTCCGATGCCGGCAACAGGTTCCGCATCAGGGTCGGAGGCCGCCTTCCGGCGAGGGTCCGGCGGAGCGATGCGAAGTCGAGCGGCAGCACAGCTACCTGGGTTTCGTTCGAGCTGATGGCGCGGCCCAGTATGGCCATACCCTGTTCCGGCGTGATCGGCATCGCACCCTGCGCCGAGCCGCTCTGCACGACTTCGCGCTTGATCGCGAGGCCAGTGCTGGTCCACAGGCCCCAGTTGAGGCTGAGTGCCTTCATGCCAATCGCATGGCGGTAGTGCGCCAGGGCATCGAGATAGCAATTGGCAGCCGCGTAGTTCGCCTGCCCCGGTGTACCGAGAAGAGCTGCCGCGGAGGAGTACAGCACAAAGAAATCCAACGGATGCCGTGCCGACCGTTCATGCAGCAACCATGCGCCGTTCGCCTTGGCACCGAGCGCGCGCGACAGGCTCGCCGGCGTCTGCCGGCTGATCGAGGCGTCGTCCAGTGCTCCAGCCGAATGGATGATTCCCTTGAGCGGCCTGCCGTCGGCAGCGACGCGGGCAAACAATTCGTCCACGCCAGAGGCAGAACCGATATCGACGATAACCGGTTCGACCTCGGTGCCCGCCGCGCGCGCGGCTTCGATTGCCGCAAGCGCTTTCTCACGCGGCGGATTGTGTCCAACCAAGAACAGTTTGCCCGCGCCCTGCTGCACCAGCCAGCGCGTCGTCAGCTCACCGATGAATCCGAAGGCGCCGGTGACGACATAGCTGGCGCCCGCAGAGGCAAGCTTGTCATCCGATTTGGCGGGAAGTTCGAGCGGCGCCAGGCGCGGTACGCTGGCACGGCCGTTCAACAGTGACAGTTCGGGTTCAATGCGCGCGCCCACGATGGTGTTTGCCAGGCTCGTCCAATCGGGCGCGCCCGCATCGAGGTCGATGAACATTGTCCGCACGTCGGGAGCTTCGGCAGCCAGTACGCGTCCCAGGCCCCACAGGGTGGCATTGGCCGGCCGGATTGTCGCACCGGCCGACTGGGCGCTCATGGTAACCACACGGAGGATTGGCGCGGCAGGCCCCATCTCCAGCAAGACCTGCGCGATCACCAGCAGGTCCTCGAGGGCGGCGCGAGCGTCACCAGCGAGCTCCTCGCCACCCACACCGCTTGGCAGCAGATACAGCAGCGATGCATCGCGCTCTCTCTCGAGCAGGTCTTCCACCTCGAGTTCGCGATACCGCATCGCCGCTGATCGCCTGCGACAGAACGTGCAGACCCGAGGCTTCCAAAGCCGAACGCGCGGCGTCTACGGATCTCACATGCCTGTGCAGCAGCACGACAGCCAAAGGTGAGGATACAGCTTCCTGAGCGGGCGGCGATTCCGTAGGCTGCCACTCGACCCGATAAAGCCCTTCCGCACCAACGGCCGTGGTCTCCGCAGCGTTGTGCTGATCGGCTCTGAGCTTGGTGAATGCATCCGGCCAATAGCGCTTGCGCTGGAACGCGTAGTTGGGGAGCGGTGTCGTGTCCACCGCGCAGCCGGCATGGACCGCGCTCCAATTCACCGTCGCGCCGGCAAGATAGACAGCGGCCAGCTCGTTCAGCACCGCGTCCTCGGTGGTTGGCCGGATCGAAATCAATCGGTCCGCCAGTTCATTTGCCCGCTCGCGCAGCGATCCGGTCACCGGTGTCATTCCAAGCGATGCGCTTCGCGTGGCAGGTGCACCACTGTCGGTCAGCAGCCGGATTTTGGGCGTCTCGAGAGCCACAGAAGGATGCGTGCCGGCATCGATGCCTTGGGCGAGAATCGCCGCATCCTGCTCCGACAAGCTTCCCGCGATCACGGCGGCTGCGATCTCACCGCGGCCTTCACCAGCGACGACGACCGGCGTGATGCCCCAGGCGCGCCAGACTTCGGTCAGGGCCAGTTGATAGCCGACTGTTGCCGACGCCGGTCCCGGTGCGCTTCCCGGCAGATACGACAGCCAACGATCGTAGGCCGCACGAAACGCCGGGATCTGGGAGAACTGCGACAGTTGATCCGCATCCGGTGCTGCGTCGGTAAGCAGCATGCCGATACGCGGCGACCGGTGTCCCGCCACGAAAGCGGCTTGCACCTGGCCAGTGGCGCCGTCCTGACTGAAGCGACGCAGTTCCGTCTCGACCTGATCTGCATCGCTGGCGATAAGCGCCATGCGGTGGCTGAAATGTGCACGCTTCAGATTGGCTGCCGCGGCAAACGCCACGATATCGATCTTGGAGCGCTGTGCGAGTGCATCGGCATAGCGGCCGGCAAGCGCCACCAACGCCTCGCGTGACTTTGCCGACAAGGTCAGCAGGGTACGCGACGAACTGGTGGCTGATTCCGCCTCGACCATCGGAGGCGGCTCGGCGATCACCATGTGCACGTTGGTGCCGCTGATGCCGAACGCGCTGACGCCTGCGATGCGAGGTTCAGTTCCTTGCGGCCAATCCATCGCCTGTGTCGGCACCTTGAGCGGAAGCGCACCCCAGTCGATGCGAGGGCTCAGCGTTGCGGCATGCAGATGTGGCGGGATCTTCTCGTGCTGCATCGCGAGCAGCACCTTCATCACGCTCGGCATGCCGGCTGCAGCCTCGAGATGGCCGATATTCGTCTTCACCGATCCGACGAGGAGCGGGTGTTGCCGGGTCGCTGTGTCGAACACGCGGCCAAGGGCGGCGAGTTCGATCGGATCACCGAGGGCAGTCCCAGTGCCATGTGCTTCAACGTACGAGATCTGATCCGGCGACAACCTGGCGTCGGCGAGTGCCGCCCTGATCACCCGCTCCTGCGCCGCGCCGTTTGGCGCGGTCAGGCCGCCACTCTTGCCATCCTGGTTCCACGCCGTGCCCCGAATGACGCCGAGGATCGGATCATGGCGCGCCAGCGCATCGGACAGCCGGCGCAGCACGATGACGCCGCATCCTTCCGCGCGCACGAAGCCGTCCGCATCGGCTGCGAATGCCTTGCAGCGGCCATCACTGGCCATGACCTGCATCGTTGACAGCATCCGCGCCATCTCTGGAACAAGCAGCAGGTTGATGCCGCCGGTGATGGCCTGATCGCACTCGCCGGCTCGCAGGCTCTGACAGCCGAGGTGGATAGCGGAAGCGGCGGCCGCGCACGCGGTGTCCAGAACCGTGCTCGGGCCACTCAAACCAAAGACGTATGACAGGCGCCCCGCAATGACGGCATGCGCAGCGCCGGTGAGCATATAGCCGTTCGGCTCGAGATCGGCCTCGAGGCCAATCATGGCGAAGTCAATGCCACTCACGCCGATGAATACGCCGGTTTCGCCGTCCAATGCATCAATCGGTGTGCCGGTGTTTTCCAGTGCTTCCCAGCACACTTCCAGCAGCAGACGCTGCTGCGGATCCATCATCTCGGCTTCCTTGGTGGAGATGCCGAAGACGGTCGGATCGAACTCGTCGACCTGGCGCAGGAAGCCGCCCCAGATCGGTGTATCGTCGGTTAGCGCCGCCGTGGATCGGCCGATCATCGTCAGCCGGTCTTCCGGAACAGTCTCGATCGCATCGCCACCGCGCTTCAGAAACGACCAGAATGCCTCCGGGCTGTCGGACTCGCCGGGGAAGCGGCAAGCCATCGCGGTAATCGCAATGGGTTCCGCCGCACCGCTGCGCGAGCGCTCGTAAAGCTCGGTTGCCAGCAAAGCCAGTTTCTTGTGTGGCAGCTTTGCGATCCGGTCGAAAAAACTTTCCATACTCAAGCTCTGTCCAGAGAATTATTATAAAGCGACTTCAGTAGTTCTGTGCGACCAGCGGGCTTCCACTTCAGCGTCGCTCAAGCCCTCGATCAGCGAGAGCAGATCATCTTCGCCCGATGCCGGTGCCTGCACCGGCATCGGGGACCGCTGCTGCGGCGAGACCAGAGCGATGCTGAACCTCGCCAGACTGTTCAGCGTCGGGTGGTCGAACAGCAGCGTTGCGGGCAGCGCCGCATCGAGCGAATGCGCCAGTGTATTGCGAAGATCGACGGCCATGATCGAATCCAGTCCCATTTCCTGCAATGGCTGGTCGGGATCGATCTGCGACGGCTCGTCGATGAACAGTGCCGCTGCCGCAATCGCCTGAAGATGCGACACGACGGCGAGATGCACGGCGTCCGGTGGCGAGCAGGCAGTGATCTCCGCGAGAGATGGCAGCGCTTTCGTGCTTGCCGCACCATCGACGATGCGTTGCGGCCCGGCGAAGCCGGAAAACACCGAAGCGGGATGGCGCCCCAATGTTGGCATCAGGCGCGCCCAGTCTATTGGTGCGATGGCGACCTGTGCGGAACCGGCTCGGCGCATCGCAATCGCCATGGCGGCCAGCGCCTTGTCCGGCTTCATGGCGCCGAAGCCGGGACGCGCCGGCATATCGTCGGCGAGGCGCGCGGCCCAGCCGATATCGGTCCAGGCACCCCAGTCGATGCTCAGGGCAGGCAGCCCTTCGCGCCGGCGAAGATGCGCCAGACTGTCCAAAGCAACGCTGGCCGCGGCGTAATTCGCGCCGCCGCGCTTGCCGGCGATCGCTGCCCAGGATGAAAACAGGACGAAGAAGTCGAGCGGGCACCCGCGTGTTGCCCGATGCAGGTGCCAGGCCCCTTGTGCCTTCGGCAACATGACCTGTTCGAAGCGCTGCCAGTCCAATTCGCCGATCGGCGCGTCGTCCAGCACGTTGGCGCAGTGAATCACGCCGCGCAGTGAGCCGGCCACCTCAGCAACGATAGACGTCACGGTGCTCCAAGAGCGGACATCGCCCTGCCTGGCGACCATATCGACGCCCTTGTCGCGCCAGCGAGCGATCCTGGCTGCGACATCAGGCGTCGGCGCGCGGCGATTCAGCAGGATCACTTTGCCGGCGCCTTGCTCGGCCAGCCATTCCGCCACGGCAAAGCCAACGCTTGCCGCGCCACCGGTGACGATATAGGCGCCGTCTGATTGCACCGCAGGCCGCGCTTCCGCCGAGATCAGCACGAGCTTGCCGATGTGCCGCGCCGCAGCCAGCTCGCGAAACGCCAGCGAGGCGTCGGCAAAGCCATAGCTCCGATGCGGCACCGGCTGAAGTTCGCCCTGCACCATCGCTGCGAACAGCTCGCCCATCCGGGCCATTGTCTGCTCTGGTTGCGCGTGGAGCCGCGTGGTCAGGTCAATCGCATCGTAGCGGATATCGGGGTGCGCGAGTTCTATCGCCGCCTTGTCGCGAATGTCGGTCTTGCCGATTTCCACGAAGCGGCCGCCCGGGCGCAGCACGGACAAGCCTGCATCGACAAACGGGCCAGCCAAGGAATTCAAAACGATATCGACACCCTGGCCGTCCGTGACGTTGCGGATCGCGGCGGCGAATTCGACGTCGCGCGACGAGAACACATGCTCGATGCCGAGTTCGCGCAGGTACTGGCGCTTGGCCTCAGATCCTGCTGTTGCATAGATCTCGACGCCCGCCTGACGGCAGAGCTGCAAGGCAGCGAGGCCCACACCGCCCGTCGCGGCGTGGATCAACACCCGTTCGCCCGCGCGCATCCGCGCAATGTCGTTCAGGCAGTGGTCGGCGGTCAGATAGACCAGGCTCTGGGCGGCTGCTGTCTCGAACGGCAGCGACGCCGGTTTGGCGATCGTGCGAACCTCGGATGCAACGGCGAAGGATGCGAAGCTACCGGGCGTGACCGCGACAACGTCATCGCCGGGACGGAACCGTTTGACTGCGTGCCCGACACGGCTGACCACACCCGCACACTCACTCCCCAGCTCCGCCTGAACTGCGATCAGGCCAACGACGCTGACGACATCACGGAAGTTCAGCGGAGCGGCACGGACTTCGATCTCGATCTCGTCAGGTCCAAGCGCGCGGCGCTGCATCGCACGCCACTCCAGCCCGTTCATGCCGTGATCGGAGACCAGACGTACCGGTTCCTGTTCGCCTATGTCCATGCACGCGGCTGCCTGCAGGCGCGCGACGAAGCGGTGGCCATCGCGATAGGCGGTCCAATCGTCGGCGGCGTTTGCCAGGAGCTCCTGGGTGACACCCTTCCCGGCCCGCACCGCGTCGCCGGGATCGACATCGATCCGGGTACATTTCAGTTCCGGAAACTCATTGAACAGGCTTGCCGCGAGGCCGGAGATCGCGGCATCCGTCAGCATTGTTCCTTCGTCTGGCAGGACCGCATGCACCTTGCGAGTGACGACATACAGGCGACACCCAACCAGCAGCCCACGTTCGGCGTGGCAATGGCTGAGCGCCAGCAGTTGCTCCAGGCCGGACCGGGCTGACATTGGCCCATTATCGGGAGCATCGTCATCCAGGTCAGGCGGCACGAAGACGATCCCGCGGCCACGCCGATCGGCGAGGGCAGCCTCGAGAGCGGCGTCCGGAGCCGCAAATGCGGTTGCCTGTCTGCGTCGTGCGTTGAGTTCGGCAACGATCGCCGAGGCCAGGTTACCGGAGCCGGCCACGAACCATTCAGCCAGGGCGTCATCCGAGGCTTCGGCGATCGGCCAGGCGCGCCAGGTGAGTTCGTGGAACCAGCCGCCGATATCATCGCCGGCATTGGCGCCGTGGGCCCTTCTGAAAGCGAGATTGCGGAATTGAGCGAGCGGGTTGCCGTCTGCATCGAGCACGGTGAAGTCGAAGGCGGGACGCAACGGGTCCGCGTTGCAGCGGACCGCATGCACCAGGACCTGAGCCGGCCACGCAACGTCGCGGCAGATGAACCGGTCAAGTGCCACCGGCATGAACATGTCACCGCTCTCAGCCACGGCCGCGGCACCTACCTGTAGACATCCATCGAGCACGGCGGGATGCGGGCGGTTGCCGGCGAGCGGCGGCAGCAGCACCGCGACCTCGCCCAGCGCCTCGCCGTCGCCGGCCCAGATCTGCCGCACACCCTGGAACGCCGCCCCGAACAAAGCGCCACGCGCCGCCAGATGCCGGTAGTGCGCCTCGCCCGTCACCAACCGCGGGCAGCGCCCTCGCAGCGCCGCAACATCAACCGCCGCCGGTTGTTCCGCCCCCGCCTGTTCCAGCCGCGCCTCGGCACACAGCCGAAAGCGATCCGCCTCCGCCGCGAACACCCGCACCTGCGCGTGCCGTCACCGGCTTGATCCACCACCGTCTGCACCGCCCGCGTCCCCGCCGCAGCCAGCACCACCGGCGCCACGATCGACAGTCCCGCCAGCGCGCGCCAGCCCGGCACAACCGCCTGCCCAGCCGCCAGCATCATCTCGATCAGCCCGGTCGCCGGCAGGATCGCCTGCTCGCCAATGCGGTGATCGCCCAGCCACGCAGTCTCCCCGGCAGCATCGATCTCGGCGTCGAACTGACCACCCGCCAGCGCCGACCGCAGCCGGCTGCCCAGCAGCGGATGCAGCCCGCGCGGCCGCGCCGGCTCGCTCACCGACGGCGTGATCCAGTAGCGCCGGCGCTCGAACACGCTCAGCGGCGCATCGACCTTGCGCCGCGGGTAGTCACGGTTCCAGCCAGACCAATCCAGCGCGGCTCCCGCCGCATACAATTCCTGCACCGCCTGGCACAGCGTGTCCCATTCGTCCGTGCCGGCACCCTTCAGGCTGGTCAGATAGCGCCGCCCCGTTTGGTTGCTACCGGTCTGATTACCCCCGGCCTGGCGCGCCAATTGGATCAGCACCGGCCGCGGTCCCACCTCGATCAGCGTGTCGCAGCCCAGGCCCCACAGCGTCTCCAGCCCGGCACCGAACCGCACCGGCGAGCGCATATGCGACCGCCAATACGACCCATCCACCCGCTCCAGCGGCGCTCCCGTCACGTTGGAGATCACCGGCACACGCGGCGCCGCATGCGACACCTCGTTGCCACGCGCCTCCAGCGCCGCACCAATCGGTTCCATCAGCGGCGAGTGGAACGCCTGCGACACCGTCAGCGCCTGGCTGCGCCAGCCACGCGCACCGCACGCCTCAGCTATCGCCGCCACCGCACCACGCTCGCCCGACACCGTCACCTGACGCGCCGCATTCACCCCGGCCAGCGACACCGCCGCCTCACGCCCCGCCAGCAGCGGCGCGACATCCGCCTCGCTCGCCGCCACCACGATCATCGCCCCGTCCGAGGCAAGCCCGTGCATCAGCCGCGCCCGATCCGCCACCAGGCGCAGCCCCTCCTCGAAGCCGAACACCCCGGCAAACGCGCAGCCGGCATATTCCCCAAGGCTGTGCCCCAGCACCGCAACCGGCTGCACCCCAAGCGCGCGCCACAGCGATGCCACCGCATACTCCAGCACATACAGCGCCGGCTGGGTGTACAGCGTCTGGTTCAGCAGCCCCGCCGCTTCGGCGTGCTCGCCCCGCATCACCGCGCCCAGCGGCACCTCCAGCCGATCGGCCAGCACCGCGTCGGCACGATCCGCCAGCCGGCGGAAGCCAGGCGAGTGCGCATACAGCGCACGCCCCATCCCGGCGTATTGCGAGCCCTGCCCGGTGAACAGCAGCCCGATGCGCGGCGGCTTGCCAGGCCTGCCGCTCGCCGCCACCACCCCAGGCGCCGGCTGGCCCGCCAGGAACGCCGTCAGACCTGACCGCAGCGATGCCGCATCGCTGCCGCGCACCGACAGCCGGTGCGCGAACGCCACCCGGCCAACCGAGGCGGTGTGGCACAGGTCCCGCCACTCCTCAGCCGGCCACGGACAGACGCTCCACATAGCGTTCCGCCAACACCCGCAGCGAACCCTCGCTCCGCGCCGCAACCGGCAGGATCTCAAACGGCCGCTCAACCGCATCCGCATCCGCCTCAACAACCGGCGGAGCCTCCGAAACAACCACGTGCGCGTTGGTTCCACTGAAGCCGAACGAACTCACGCCCGCGATGCGGCGCCCGTCGATCGGCTCCCATGGCTGCATCCGATCGGCGACCCGAAGCTTCAGCGGCTCCCAGCGGATGTGCGGGCTCGGCGTCTCACAGTGCAACTGGCCCGGCAGTTCGCGATGTCCCAAGGCCAGCACCAGCTTGATCAGGCCGGCGACCCCGGCCGCGGCTTCCAGATGGCCGAGATTGCTCTTCACCGAGCCGATCAGCAGCGGGCGGTCCACCGGACGGCCAGCCGCCATCACGGTTCCCAGTGCCTCTGCCTCGATCGGATCGCCCAGCGACGTTCCGGTGCCGTGCGCCTCCACATATCCCACCGCGGCCGGGGCGACCCCGGCCGCATCCAGCGCCCGGCGGATCAGCGCCTGCTGCGCCTGGCCATTCGGCACCGTCAGTCCGCTGCTCGGACCATCGTGATTCACCGCAGATCCCAGGATCACCGCCAGCACGCGATCCTCAGAAGCAACTGCCTCGCGCAGCCGCTTCAGAACCACGACGCCACATCCCTCCCCGCGCACAAACCCGTCCGCCGACGCGGAAAATGGCTTTGAGCGCGACGCCAGCATTCCGGCCTGGGAAAAGGTCCGCGTCGCTTCCGAGGACAGGATCAGATTGACGCCGCCGGCGAGTGCAAGACTGCAGTCGCCGCGCCGCAGAGCATCGCACGCCAGATGCACGGCCACCAAAGACGAGGAGCAAGCGGTGTCGATCGACAAGCTCGGACCACGCAACCCGAGCAGGTAGGACACTCGACCCGCAGCGATGCTGTGGGCGGTTCCCGAGCCGAAATGTGCGTCGATGCCGGACGGCGCCAATGCCAGGCGCAACAGCGAATAGTCGGACGCGCAGATGCCGACGAAAACACCGGTGGCGGAACCATAGAGCGACGTTGGCGCGATACCAGAATGCTCAAGCGCCTCCCAACTGACTTCCAGCATAAGGCGCTGTTGCGGGTCCATGCCGACAGCTTCGCGCGGCGAGATGCCAAAGAACTCGGCATCGAATTGATCCGGCAAAGCCAACAGGCCAGCGTATCGGGCATGCTCAGCGATCTCGTGCGCCTGCGCACCAGTGTCCCGCCACCGCTGCGGCAGTGCGGCGGAGACCGCATCGTGCCCTTCCGCAAGCATCCGCCAGAAACCTTCGGGCGACGTCCCGGTCGGACCAGGAACACGACAGCCGGCACCAATGATCGCGATCGGCTCGTTCTTTTCCGCCTCGAGTTCGGCGACCCGCTCCTGCGCGTCCTGCAACGCGAGGAAAGCCTGCTTCAGAGGTGACAGACCGTCTGCGTTCATCACTCTGCCGCCGCACGGTTCGCCGGAAGCCGCTGGGCCAGCAGCGCCAGGACGTCCGATTCGGAAATCGCCTCGAGATCGTGTGCGGTGAACACAGGCGAGCCGGCGCGAATCGGTGCGCGGAGGACCGGTTCATCTAGGTCAGGTTCACTTGCGAGCCGCAGGATTTCCTCGGTCAGCGACTCCACCGTACCGGTGTGCAGCGCAACGGTGGTCGGGAGCCGTTCGCCCAGACCAAGTCCATTGGCCAGCAGACTGTGGAGCTGCAGCGCCATCAGCGAGTCCATGCCAAGATCGGAAAAGCGTTCACGCGCGCCAGGCCGATCGTCGCCATTGATCTGCATCACCTGCGCCGCGCAAAGTCTGACGAAGTTCGTCAACTCGTCACGCCGGTCTGCGCAGATCGAACCCGTAAAGCGCAATGGAGCCACGTCGGCCGGCAGAGTTGCCTCCGTCGCGCGCGCCGGGATCGTGGGCCGGATCACACGAGCCGTCTCCACGTGGAGATCGTTGCGTCCGATGATCACGTGCTGCCCGAGATGGTCCGCTGAAGCGCCCGACACCGGGAACCGATCCGCGGCGGTGAAGCCGCGCTCCTGCAACAACGAGACCCAACGATCCACTGGCAGCAGAGGCTGGTCGGTTCGATAGCTGTCAGCGAAGTTGTTCCAGCCTTCAACGAAGGCAATCGTCAGGTCGTAATGGCTGTGGTTCGTCGTCGACTCCAACAGGATCAGCAGTCCGCCTGGTTTGAGCAGGGCACGCAGCCGATCGAGCGTGGCACCGACATCGCGTGTCGCGTGGACCACATTGGCCGCCAGCACGACATCGAACTGGCCGGCGGGCAGCTGTTCCGGTGCCGGCAGATCGAGATTGAACTTGCTGAATTGAAAGGCCGGATTGTTTCCGAACTTCCGCCGCGCGCGCGCCAGGAAAGCGTCCGACAGGTCAGTGAACCAATACTCGCCGTCAGGTGGGAAGAATTCCGCGACACCGGCGGTTGTTCCGCCTGTACCAGCGCCTGCTTCCAGCATCCTGAACGGGCCGTTGCCGCGATGGTCCGCCAATGCGGATCGCACCGCCGAGGCCACGATGGCGTTCATGTATCGAGCGGACGGACTACGTTCGTAGATACTCTCGGCGCGATCCAGCGAGCCGCGTTCGAACAGGATCTCAAGCGGGCTCACCCGTCCGGTGAGCAACTCGACCAGCTTACCCGACGCACGCTGAAGATACGTCAGCGTATCCGGATCGTCTGACAGCCGCTGCTCGATCTCGCGCCATTGCGCTGCGAGGTCGCGCTGACGCAGCGGTAGAGCACTGGCGAAAGTGCCAGGCAGCTCCTGCAGGATTCCCTCACGCGCGAGCAGCTTCAACCAACGGTCGATCAGATTGCGATACAGCGGCACGACGCCGTGGCGAACCACGATCTCATCTGCCGAGGCACGTGCGCCAGGGCTCGCGAACTCGCCCAAGGCGATCAGGGTATTGATGACATGGCTGATGGTCAGCTCATCCAACTGCCGCCAGCGGGTGGGATAGTCGCTTGGATTCCAGCCGAGCGGTCCCGTCTCGCTCTGACTTCGCACAGCCGCGACCAGCCTGGGCCAATCAGCGACAGTACTTGGATGCGCGTCAGGATTGCGAACGGCCGGACGCCAGAATCGTTGCCGCTGGAACGGATACATGGGCAGCTCAATCTTGACCCTGCGCGGCTCGGCGGCGCCGGGCCGATAAATCTCATCCCAATCGACATTGCCGCCTTCGAGGTAGCGGGACTGCGTGGCGGTCAACTGGGTGTTCGTAACCGCCGGCAGGCCAGCCAGCCGGCCTTCGGCACGCCAGCTCCGCAATGCAGCGGCAAGTTGCATCTTATCGCCGACGATCAGCGCCAATCGGTGCTGGTAATGTGCGCGTGCCTTGGCGGATGAAAAGCAAATGTCGTCGAGCGCGGCATCGCTGTTATCCAGCCATGCGATATAGCGCTGAACCAATTCGCGCAGTGCAGAAGCCGAGCGCGCGGAAACGACGAACAGGGATTCGCCGCCGGTCTCCGCAGCCATCGGATGGACCACTGCATCCGGCGCTTCCTCCAGCACGACATGGACATTGGTACCGGAGAAACCGAACGAACTGACACCGCCGCGACGAAGCCGATCGGCTGTGCGTGGCCACGGGTGCAACGTCTGGACGACAGCGACATGCAACCGATCCCATTCGACATGGGGCGTCGGAGTGGCGCAATTCAGATGCGGCGGTATTGCCTCATGCTGGAGAGCGAGCACGGCCTTTATCAGTCCGGCGAGCCCCGCCGTGGTTTCCAGATGACCGATATTGGTCTTGACCGAGCCAACCAGCAGCGGCCTCTCGGCTGGCCGGCCAGCGCCGTAGGCGGCCCCCAGCGCCTGCAACTCGATTGGATCACCGAGCGGCGTTCCTGTGCCGTGCGCCTCGACATAGTCCACATCGCCTGCCGTGAGGCCCGCGGCGCGCAGAGCAGCTTGTATCACGGCGGTCTGTGCCGGCCCGTTCGGTGCCGTCAGCCCGGCACTCCGCCCATCATGATTGATGGCGGAACCGCGAAGCACCGCCAGAACGCGATCGCCGTCTGCCACCGCGTCACGCAGGCGCTTGAGAATGATGACCGCGCAACCTTCGCCGCGGACGTATCCATCGGCTCCGGCATCGAATGTTCTGCATGCGCCATCACGCGACAGCATTCGCGCGTGGCTGAAGCTGACAGTGGCATCCGGAGCCAGGATGAGATTGCAGGCGCCGACGATGGAGAGGTTGGATTCGCCAGCCGCGAGGCTCTGGCAGGCCGCATGCACTGCCACCAGCGACGAGGAGCAGGAGGTATCCACCACCAGGCTCGGACCCTTTGCGTCGAGGAAATACGAGATTCGCCCCGCCGCAATGGAATGCGCCGCGCCGAAGCTCGAATACGCATCGATGTCGTCACGTGTCTCCAGCAACAGCCGTCCGTAGTCGCTGTTGCACAGTCCGATGAACACGCCCGTTTTTGTACCGGCGAGGTCGGTCGCCGGAATGCCCGCATGTTCCAGCGCCTCGGCGCTGAGCTCCAACAGCAGACGATGCTGCGGATCCATGCCCTCGGCTTCGCGCGGCGTGATGCCGAAGAACTCCGCGTCGAAGTGGTCGGGATCGCGCACGAAGCCGCCATGACGGCTGTAGGTCTTGCCCGGCTGGTCAGGATCCACGCTGAACAGTGCGCCGCTGTCCCAACGGCTCGCCGGCACATCGCTGATGGCGCTTTCGCCGGCCGCGAGAATTTTCCAGAACCCGTCCAGGCTGACGATACCGTTGGGAAAACGTACAGCCATGCCGATTATCGCCGCGGGCTCAGGCTGGAACGCCTGCACCTCGGCAAGACGCGCGCGCAGACGGCGAATTTCCAGCAACGCCTGCTTGACCGGACTGAGCGCGGCAGGAGGAGCGATATCAGACATCGAGGTCCTCGAGTTCACGCCGCAGCATTGCCTCTGCGTCCGCCTCCGACATCGCCGCAATCATCGCCGCGTCGTCAGGCGGTTCGGTCGGATCTGGTTCGCTGGAAAGGTATTCGGACAACAAATGATCGCACAGCGCATCGAGCGTTGGATAATCAAGCAGCACTGTCGTCGGCAGATGTAGGCGCAAAGACCTTGCCAGTTGGTTGCGCAGCTCGACCGACATCAGTGAGTTCGAGCCCCCGTTCCTGGAAAGGTGTGGTCGTGGGAATAGGCTCCAGCGTATCCGCGCCGAGCACCTTCGCCAGTTGTTCGCGCACGTATTCGATCAGTGCCTGCCGCCGATCGTCCGCAGCCAGGCCACGGAGCCGATCAATGTGATTGGCTTCGCTCGCAGCCACTCCCAATGCCGCCGCACGGGCAGGGCGTACTGCGGCGAAAAATGGCTCGTCGTCCTGGAACGGATGCGCCGCGAAGAATGCCGCCCAACTGTTCAGCGGCAGAACGCAGACCTCGCTCAGTCCGCTGTCCAACAGTTTATCGAGAACCGCAAAGCCGGCCGATGGAGTCATCGGCGCCATGCCGAGATTACGCTCGCGCACCCGGTCCTTGGCGGCCATGCCTTCGGTCCATGGCCCCCAGTCGATGCACATGGCTGCCTGTCCCTCTGCACGGCGTGCCCGGACGATTGAATGCAGCATGGCATTCGCAGCCGCGTAATTGACCTGTCCGGCCGAACCGAGCACGGCGGCGGCTGACGAGAACAGAACGAATGCCTCCAGGTCGAGCCCCGACGTCGCCTGATGCAGAGCGAGGGCACTGGCGTACTTCGCGCGCGCGACCTGCTCGAACGATGCCCAGTCCTGCTGCGGCAACGTTGCATCTGCCAAGGTGCCGGCGCAGTGGATCACCCCGCGCAGCTTCTGCCCGGATGGAAGCGCCGCTATGATCGCCCGCAACGCGTCGGCATCAGCGCAATCCGCCTCGGCGGCGATCACCGCTACGCCGCGCGCCTCGATCGCCGCGATTGCTTCAGGACGGCGCCTGCGCGGTCCGGCGAGCACGATTGTCCGAACGCCGCGATCCGCGAGCCAGTTCGCCGTGTGCAGTCCCAGCGCACCGAACCCGCCGGTGATCAGCCACGTGCCGGCTGGCGTGCAGCGGTGCGACAACACCAGTTTGCCGATGTGCCGCGCCTCGGCCAGCTTGCGGAACGCTGTCCTTGCCGCTGCGAACGGCAGGCGCTCGACCTTCAGTGGCGGCACTGCGGCGGTTTCGATCATGCCGGCAAGCTCACGCAGCAGAGCCGGTATCAGCGTTGGATCGCGTTCGGCTTCCTCACCCAGGTCGAACTTGTGATATTGCACGTCGGGACGATGTTCCTTGGCCTGCTGTTCAGTGAACACGCCACGCTTGCCGACTTCGATGAAGCGGCCGCCATTGGCGAGCGCGCGGAAACTGGCCGGAACGAAGTCGCCGCTCAATGTGTTCAATACGACATCGACGCCGCGGCCATTGGTTGCGGCGAGGACCGCATCGGCGAACGCCAGAGTTCGCGAACTCATGACCGCCGTTGCCCCGCAGGACCGGACGTATTGACGCTTGGCGGCACTGCCAGCTGTTGCGTAGACCGTGGCGCCCTTGGCGAGGGCGTAATGCATCGCGGCGGACCCCAGCCCGCCGGCGGCGGCGTGGATCAGGATTGTCTCACCGGCCTGCAATGAAGCGATGCGCTGCAGCCCATAAAGCGTGGTGAGATACGCAATCGGCAGTCCTGCCGCCTGTGCGAAGTCCAGCCGCTCGGGCTTGCGAACGACGTGCCGGGCAGGGACGGTCACGAACGAACCGGACTGGCCTGGGCAGAACGCCATCACTGGCTCGCCGGAAGAAAAGCCCGAGGCGGACCCCGCGCGAACGATGACGCCGGCACATTCGCCGCCGGTCCGTTGCGGCGTCCCGGGCAGCATACCCAGCGCGTTCATCACGTCACGGAAATTCAAGCCCGCCGCGTGGACCTCGATCTCGACGTGGTCTGGCTCCGGTTCGCTTCGTTGCCTTGTGACGAAGCCCAACTCATCGATCAGCCCACTTGGCGCAAGCTTCAGTTCGACCAGTTCGTTATCCGCTGCCGCAGGCATGTCGAAAGATGCGGGCACCAATCGGGGCACAAGCCGGAGTTCCCCGCGCAGCGCGACTTCCGGTTCGTCCAGGTGCTGCAATTCGATCGCCAGGGCAGCGGCCGCCTCGGCCGGGTCAACCACTTCCGCCAGATCGATGGTCCGGCAGGCTATTTCGGGACATTCGGCGCGCACCGTTCTGCGCAGCGCCGACACGATGCCGTACGCCGGCGCTCCTGCTGCATCATTTGTCGGACATGCCGCCGCTGTCACCATGAACAGCGGTGGCGGCAACGCGGCCTCCGTTGCTGCCTGCACCAGATGCAAGGCCGCACCGTAGCCGAACGCCTGTTTGGCCAGATTCGCGGCGGGCGCTTCGTCGAGATCGTAGGGCACGCCGATCGGCCAACAGTGCACGATGCCCCGCAGACCGGCTTTGCCGGTTACGCTGATCAATCGGCGGAAATGTTCAGGTGATCGGACATCGAGCTCGATCAGGCGATCGTCGATCTGCCGGAACTCTTGTCCCGGCCTCGCAGCGACGTAGCTTCCCCCGGCCTGCTCGATCTGCTTTGCCAGCGCCTGGGCAACGCCACGTTCGTCTGCCAGCAGCAGCCAGCGTCCGCGGAGTGCCTCGGCATCCGCTCGCGACGGATCCGGCGGCGAATGGGTCCATTGGGTTTGATACAGCCAGCGTTGCGGATCGCTTGGCGTGTTGTCCGTCATCGCCCTGCGGAAGACGAGTTTCTGAAATTGAGCGAGCGGGTTGCCGTCTGCATCGAGCACGGTGAAGTCGAAGGCGGGACGCAACGGGTCCGCGTTGCAGCGGACCGCATGCACCAGGACCTGAGCCGGCCACGCAACGTCGCGGCAGATGAACCGGTCAAGTGCCACCGGCATGAACATGTCACCGCTCTCAGCCACGGCCGCGGCACCTACCTGTAGACATCCATCGAGCACGGCGGGATGCGGGCGGTTGCCGGCGAGCGGCGGCAGCAGCACCGCGACCTCGCCCAGCGCCTCGCCGTCGCCGGCCCAGATCTGCCGCACACCCTGGAACGCCGCCCCGAACAAAGCGCCACGCGCCGCCAGATGCCGGTAGTGCGCCTCGCCCGTCACCAACCGCGGGCAGCGCCCTCGCAGCGCCGCAACATCAACCGCCGCCGGTTGTTCCGCCCCCGCCTGTTCCAGCCGCGCCTCGGCACACAGCCGAAAGCGATCCGCCTCCGCCGCGAACACCCGCACCTGCAGCGTGCCGTCACCGGCTTGATCCACCACCGTCTGCACCGCCCGCGTTCCCGCCGCAGCCAGCACCACCGGCGCCACGATCGACAGTCCCGCCAGCGCGCGCCAGCCCGGCACAACCGCCTGCCCAGCCGCCAGCATCATCTCGATCAGCCCGGTCGCCGGCAGGATCGCCTGCTCGCCAATGCGGTGATCGCCCAGCCACGCAGTCTCCCCGGCAGCATCGATCTCGGCGTCGAACTGACCACCCGCCAGCGCCGACCGCAGCCGGCTGCCCAGCAGCGGATGCAGCCCGCGCGGCCGCGCCGGCTCGCTCACCGACGGCGTGATCCAGTAGCGCCGGCGCTCGAACACGCTCAGCGGCGCATCGACCTTGCGCCGCGGGTAGTCACGGTTCCAGCCAGACCAATCCAGCGCGGCTCCCGCCGCATACAATTCCTGCACCGCCTGGCACAGCGTGTCCCATTCATCCGTGCCGGCACCCTTCAGACTGGTCAGATAGCGCCGCCCCGTTTGGTTGCTACCGGTCTGATTACCCCCGGCCTGGCGCGCCAATTGGATCAGCACCGGCCGCGGTCCCACCTCGATCAGCGTGTCGCAGCCCAGGCCCCACAGCGTCTCCAGCCCGGCACCGAACCGCACCGGCGAGCGCATATGCGACCGCCAATACGACCCATCCACCCGCTCCAGCGGCGCTCCCGTCACGTTGGAGATCACCGGCACACGCGGCGCCGCATGCGACACCTCGTTGCCACGCGCCTCCAGCGCCGCACCAATCGGTTCCATCAGCGGCGAGTGGAACGCCTGCGACACCGTCAGCGCCTGGCTGCGCCAGCCACGCGCACCGCACGCCTCAGCTATCGCCGCCACCGCACCACGCTCGCCCGACACCGTCACCTGACGTGCCGCATTCACCCCGGCCAGCGACACCGCCGCCTCACGCCCCGCCAGCAGCGGCGCGACATCCGCCTCGCTCGCCGCCACCACGATCATCGCCCCGTCCGAGGCAAGCCCGTGCATCAGCCGCGCACGATCCGCCACCAGGCGCAGCCCCTCCTCGAAGCCGAACACCCCGGCAAACGCGCAGCCGGCATATTCCCCAAGGCTGTGCCCCAGCACCGCAACCGGCTGCACCCCAAGCGCGCGCCACAGCGATGCCACCGCATACTCCAGCACATACAGCGCCGGCTGGGTGTACAGCGTCTGGTTCAGCAGCCCCGCCGCTTCGGCGTGCTCGCCCCGCATCACCGCGCCCAGCGGCACCTCCAGCCGATCGGCCAGCACCGCGTCGGCACGATCCGCCAGCCGGCGGAAGCCAGGCGAGTGCGCATACAGCGCACGCCCCATCCCGGCGTATTGCGAGCCCTGCCCGGTGAACAGCAGCCCGATGCGCGGCGGCTTGCCAAGCCTGCCGCTCGCCGCCACCACCCCAGGCGCCGGCTGGCCCGCCAGGAACGCCGTCAGACCTGACCGCAGCGATGCCGCATCGCTGCCGCGCACCGACAGCCGGTGCGCGAACGCCACCCGGCCAACCGAGGCGGTGTGGCACAGGTCCCGCCACTCCTCAGCCGGCACGGACAGACGCTCCACATAGCGTTCCGCCAACACCCGCAGCGAACCCTCGCTCCGCGCCGCAACCGGCAGGATCTCAAACGGCCGCTCAACCGCATCCGCATCCGCCTCAACAACCGGCGGAGCCTCCGAAATAACCACGTGCGCGTTGACGCCTGACCAGCCGAATGCGCTGACGGCGGCAATACGCGGTGTATCCACATCCCACGGCGAGGCCTCGGTTGGGATGAACAGGCGCGTGCCTTCGATCGCGATATGCGGGTTGAGCTGCTGCAATCCGGCGACTGGAGGGATCGTGCCGGCGCGCAGCGCCAGTATCGTCCTGATCAATCCGGCGACGCCCGCCGCGCCTTCCAGATGGTTGATGTTGCTCTTTGCAGCGCCCAGTGCACATCGAGACGCACCCTCGGCCGGCGCGCCATAGACGGCTGCGAGAGCTTCGACCTCGATCGGATCACCCAGCGCCGTCCCGGTGCCGTGCGTCTCGACATAGCTGACATCGGATGCCTTGACGCCGGCATGCGCGAGCGCCTGTCGCAGCAATGCCTGCTGCGACAAACCGTTCGGCGCCGTGATGCCGTTGGTGCGGCCATCCTGATTGACGCAGGAGCCGCGGATGACTGCCAGAATCCGGTCGCGGTCCGCTTGCGCATCCGACAACCGCTTCAGCACCACCACGCCACACCCTTCGCCGCGCCCGTAGCCATCGGCGCGGGCATCAAAGGTCTTGCAGCGGCCGTCGCCCGCGAGCATCGCGCCAAGCGCCGCGATCTTGGTCTGCGTGGGCCCGAGGATCAGGTTCACGCCACCGACCACTGCCATCCGGCAGTCACGCGACCGCAGACCCTGACAAGCCAAGTGAACCGCAACCAGCGATGACGAGCAGGCCGTATTGATCGCGGCGGAAGGGCCGCGCAGATCGAGGAAATACGCGAGGCGTCCGGCGATCACATCATGACCGGCACCGAGCGCGGTATATTCGTTGAGCCGCGATGTGTCGGCCGATTGCAGCTCCAGGTAACCGCCACTGTGATTGTGCACGCCGACAAACACGCCGGTGCTGCTGCCTGCCAGCTGAGTGCGCGCCTGGCCGGCGTTCTCCAGTGCCTCCCACGCAGTCTCGAGGAACAGCCGCTGCTGCGGGTCCATGCGCGTGGCTTCGCGCGGCGAGATATCGAAGAAACCGGCGTCAAACGATTCGATGTCGTCAAGCAGTGCCGCGGGCCTCAATGTGTCGGCAGCCATGTCGCCGGCGCGCGCGGCGGGAATTGGCCGGACCGCATCTTCGCCAGCGGCAATCATGCGCCAGTAACCGTCGCAGTCGCGCGCGGCTCCCGGAAAGCGGCACGCCATGCCGACGACAGCGATGGGATCGGCGGCTTCGCTTTGCACGTCGGTGAGCCGCTTGCGAAGGTCCGCAATGACCTGCCGGGCGCGCTCGAGCTGCGCTATGTGGTCCATGGTCATGCGCCACGCTCCGCCAGCGCCGGCAACCCCTGCCTGGTCCGGGCCGGCATCACACGCCGTTCAGCAATGCGCTTGCGGCGAGCAGCTCGTCTTCCAGCGCCTGAGCAGGCGATCCTCGTTCGTCAGCCGGCCGGGACGTGCCCACAATCTGCGCTGTCAGATGCGCACAGAGCTGGTTCACGGTGGGGAAGTTCCACACCGACGTGGCGGGAAGCTTGAAGTCGAGCAGCCGCTCGATCCTGTTGCGGAGTTCAAGCCCCATCAACGAATCAAGTCCCAACGAATGGAATGGCTTGTCGGCGTCGATGCGTTCCGGCGACATCCGCAACACCGCCGCGAGTTGGGCGGTGACCAGTTCCTTCACCTCCGCCGCGTCTGCCAGATTCCTGCGCGTAGCGGACGACGCGGCCGCGGACAGAGCTGCCGAACCGGACATTCCGCTGAGCAACGGCTGCGTGGACGATCCAGCGACTTCGCACCACCGAACCGGATCGATGCTCATCGCCGCGACGTAGGATGTCTGTGCTGAAAAACGCCGCAAGATGCCGCGTCCTTGCTCCGGCGACAGCGAAGCCAGCCCATGCTCCGCGATGCGCGCACCACGGTTCGCCTGCGCCGCGGCCAAGCCGATTTCGGCCCATGGACCCCACGCGATGCTGAGACCTGGCAGGCCGCGCGCCGCGCGATCCGCGGCCAGCGCGTCAAGCATGGCATTGGCTGCGGCATAATTGCCCTGGCCCGGCGATCCCAGCAGCGCAGCGGCAGAGGAAAACAGCAGGAAGAAATCCAGCTCCAGTCCCGCGGTCAGCTGATCGAGCAGACGCGCTCCTTCCACCTTGCCGCGCATAACAGTGTGGAAGCGTTCCGCGGTGAGTTGTTCGACCAGACCGTCATCGAGCACACCCGCGGCATGAACCACACCACGCAATGGCGGAAGCTCTGCCGCGATATCGGCAAGCAGATTCCGGAGCTGGGCTTCGTCACCGACATCGAGGCTGCGGGTAACGACATCGGCGCCCTGCATCCGCAACCTGCCAATGATCTGTGATGCATTCGATGAAGGTGCGTTTCGGCCACACAACACGAGGCTTCGCGCACCCGCCTCAACCAACGTCTCGGCGGTGACAAGGCCAAGCGCTCCGAGACCTCCGGTCACCAGGTAGGTGCCGTCATCCCGCACCGGCATGCAGGTCGCTTCAGTTTCGACTTCCATCGCGGCCGTGTCGATCACAACCTTGCCGGTGTGGCGTGCCGCCGCCATCAGTTGTAAGCCGTCCGCCGCCTGCGACGCCGCGAACGCGGTCACCGGCAACGGAGCGAGCACTCCGTCGTCCACGAAGTTCACGACGGTTTGCAGCATCGATCCGACCAACGCGGGTTGATCCTCGATCATGCTGGCGAGGTCGATGCCAAAGATCGAGCGATTCTGCAGCAGACTGCCCAGCCCGATCCGGCTGTTGTCCCACATGTCCCGCTTGCCGATTTCCAGGAAGCGGCCGTACGGCGCAAGCGCGGCAAGTCCCTCCGCGATCGCACTGCCCGACAAGGAATTCAGGATAACGTCCACGCCACGGCCGCCGGTGCAATCCATAACGAGCTGCGCGAACCTTGGAGAGCGAGAGTCGAACACTCGCTCGATCCCCATGTCCCGCAGCATCGCCCGCTTTGCCTCGGTTCCTGCGCTCGCGATGACATTGGCGCCGATCCAGCGCGCGACCTGAATGGCGGCGAGACCCACACCTCCGGTCGCGGAATGAATGAGCACCGTCTCGCCGGCGCGCATTCTTGCTGCCTCGACCAGCGCGAAATAGGCGGTCAGATAAACGCAGGGCAGTGCGGCGGCGTCAGCCAATGCAAGCCGGTCTGAAACCCTTGCAACAAGCGACGCTCGGGTGACGAGATGCGATGCGAGCGTGCCAACCGAATTGAATGCCGGGGTGAGCGCCACAACGCGGTCGCCCACTTCGTATCCGCTTACGCCCTCGCCAATGCGAACGATCCGTCCGGCGCACTCAATGCCGAGCTTGGGCGTCCGATTGCCGATCGGGTCGAACAATCCCATTGCCCGGATGACATCGAGGAAATTCAATCCAGCGGCATGGATCTCGATCTCGACCTCTCCCGCCGCCGGCGCGATCCGTGATGTGCGCTGGAGCGAGAGGCTGTCGAGAACACCAGGCGTCGCCAGTGTCAGCTCGGCACGTTCACCGTGCCGCAATGCACGCGTGACGATTGGTGCCTCATTGGCATCGTGTGCGTGCAGCCTGGCGGCCAGGCGCTGTCCAGCGCGCAACGCAACCCGGGTTTCGCTGCCGCCTTGCAGCAATTCCATGGCAAGCGCCGGTGCCTCGCCGCTCTCGGCATGACGCGCGAGATCGATCATCCGGCAGTCGATATCAGGGCGTTCATTGGCGATGACCGCGCCGAGACCCCAGACGGAACTCTGCGCTACCGAAACCGGCTGAGTGGTATCGACCGCACAGGCGCCGCCGGTAACCAGCCGAAGCCTGGCTTCTCCACGGTCACTCAAAGCACTAGCGAGAGCGGCTATATTAGCAGCGTTTCTGGCGATCTGGTCAACAGATGCATCATCGGCCAAGTCAAGGCTGCCAAGATGCACCACACCTACGGCGGAGTCTGAAGCGGCGTTGTCCGCCAACCAGCGTTCCAGGTCAGCGCACCGGTGGAAGAGTTCCGCAACGCGGCCTTGCTGCCGAAGCGGCGGTAGCAGAGCCTCACCGACGCCCTGCTTGTCGCTCAGCAGCAACCATGTCTCCGGACGCTGCGCATCATGTGCCTCGACCTTGGCCGGCTGCCAATCAAGGCGATAAAGCAACGATGCGGCAGGCTCGCGGCCAACGACCCCAAAGGCCTGGAATTCCAGTCCGCGCACCTCAGCCAGCAAGGTGCCATCGGCTGCATGCAGCCTGATGTCGCCAGTCAGTCCGCCAGCCGGGCTGTCGGACTGGCCCGCGCTGATATAGGCCTCACGCGCCGATGCCGCGGCGGGAAGAATCCTGATTTTGCCGATCGATTTCGGGATGAGCAGCGCCTCAAGAGCCTGGTGCCGGCAGATGCCAGCCATGAGCGCCTGGAAGCCCGCGTCGAGCAGCGCCGGATGCAGTCCATAGGCGGACGTCCTGAGCTGATCGCCGAGCTGTGCGAACGCTTGCGTGCGGCCGTCAGCAACTTCAATCCATGCGAGGTTCAGGAAGTCCGGGCCGAATTCGTAGCCAAGCTGCTTCAGCCACGCGGCATGGGTCGCGCCCGAATGTGCATCCGCCGGTTTTGCCGGCGCCAATCGAATCGGCGACGGTGCCGCTGGTTCGGCCGCATCGTCCTCGGCGAGACAAGCGGAGCCAGCGACGGTCCAGGTTTCGGCACCCGCGTCGCGCAAATGGAACTTGAGTGACCAGCGGCCTGGCCGCTCCATCGCGGCGACCAGTTGCACCACCTGATCGTTGAGTGGCGACAGAACAATCGCTTCCTTGAGTTCCAGTGCCGAGACGCTGACATTGGAATGCGCGAAGATCTGCCGCGCTGCTATGACCGCCATTTCAACATAGGCACTGGCAGGCAGCAGCGTTGCGCCCCGAACGGCATGATCCTTGAGCCAGGGCAAGGTCTCGACGTTGAGTTGCGTGGTCCAGATCCAGGATCGTTCCGCGGTCTTGAACGGCGCGGACAGCAATGGATGACTGCCAAGCGCGATCGGCGCTTGCCCCGTATCATCGCTCTCCAGCCAATAGCGACGGCGCTGCCAGGGATGGCCGGGAAGATCAACGATCCGCCCGTGCGGATAGATGCGCGACCAGTCCACCGGCATGCCTTGCACGAACAGGCGTCCAAAGCCGGCCAACATGGTGGCCTGCTCCGGCTCGTGCCGGCGCATCGATGCCAGCGTCAGGACATCCCTGCCTGCTTCGCGCGCGCTCTCGTCAATCGCAGGCAGCAGGATCGGATGCGCGCTCGCTTCAATGAATATTTGGCGCCCCTGCTCCATCAGCGCATTGAGCGCAGAATGGAACAATACTGGCCGGCGGAGGTTATCTACCCAATATTGCGCATCGAACTCCGCGCCGTCCGTGAAGCGTCCAAGCGTCGTCGAGTATATCGGCGTGTGACCGGCCTTTGGCCGCAGTCCCTTCAGCGCATCAAGCAACTCGTCGCGAATGAGACCCATCTGCGGACTGTGCGCCGCCACCTGCACAGCGACCGGGCGACAGAATACACCGGATTCGTCGAGGCGCCGGGTGAAGCTTCGCAATGCCTCGGGTTCGCCGGAGACGACGGTGGTGCGCGGTCCATTGATCACCGCAACCGACAACCGGTCCTCGTAGCCGCGCAGTGCCGCTGCGACCGCCTCCGCGGACAGCTCAACCAGAGCCATCGCGCCCTGACCGGTGAAGCGCGTCATCAGCACGCTGCGCCGGCAAATCACGCTGACTGAATCCTCAAGCGACAGCGCGCCGGCAACGTGAGCCGCCGCCACCTCACCCATGCTGTGACCGACGAGCACCGCCGGCTGCACACCCCAGTCGGACCACAGCGCGGCGAATGCGACCTGCAGCGAAAACAGCGTGGGCTGGATTTTCTCGATGCCGAGTTTTTCCCAGTCGATCTCGGCGTGCAGGAGCTGTTGGACCGACCAGCCGGTCTCGGCCAGGACAGCCGCGTCGCAACGCGCCATGGCAGCGGCGAACACAGGCTCGCGGGCCATCAGCTCACGTCCCATGCCGAGCCACTGAGAGCCTTGTCCGGGAAACACCAACACCGCGCTGCGATCGCGCTCGGCAGCACGGCCATCGGCGGCGAGAGGCGCCACGCTCTGTTTGGTCCAATCGCTGAGCCGGGTCGAAAGTTCCCGTGCGTCCGCACCGACAACGACCAGGCGATAAGGCAACGCGGAGCGGCGGTTGGCAGCCGTGTAGGCGATATCGCCGATATCGCTGCGCCGCACGAGTGTGTCGGCGTAATGTGACGCCAGCATCCGCAGTGCATCCGGCGAATTGGCGCTCAACGGCAGCGCCCAGGCGCGATCGGCGAGGACGCTCGCTGCCGCGGAGGCCGCGGGCGCTTCCTCCAGGATGACGTGTGCGTTGCTGCCGCCAAGACCGAAGGAACTGACGCCGGCTCGCCGGACGGCGGCATCGCTCCACGCGGTTCCACTGGTGTTGAGAACGATGCCAGCGTCCCGCCAGTCGATTCCCTGGTTGGGCGTGTCGACATGTATAGTCGGCGGAATATACCGGTGCTCCAGCGCCAAGACCGTCTTGATGACGCCGGCCACGCCGGCGGCGGCTTCGGCATGCCCGATGTTGCTCTTCACCGAGCCTATGAGGCAGGGCGCCGCGCGAGGACCTTGTCCGACGGCAGTCGAGAGCGCGGACAGTTCGACCAGGTCGCCGGTGGTCGTTCCGGTGCCATGAGCCTCGACATATTGCAGATCGGCCGCCGCGAGACCTGCATCGGCAAGCGCCGCCAGGACGACATCCAACTGCGCGGCTTCGCTTGGACGCTTGATGAAGCCGCTGCTCAGACCGCTGTTGTTGATGGCCGAACCGCGGATGATGGCACGGATGCGATCGCCGTCGGTCAGTGCCTGTTTCAGACGCTTCAGCACCAGAATGCCGCCGCCCTCACTACGCACATAACCATCTGCGCTGGCGTCACCGAACTTGCAGCGGCCGTCGGATGACAGCATCCCGGCCTGGGACAGCGCCTGCGTGATCTCGGGACGGACGATCGCGTTGACACCGCCGACGAACGCGACATCGCAGGCGTTGGTGCGGAGCGATGCGATAGCGTGGTGGATTGCGGCGAGTGACGAAGCACAGCCGTTGTTGATGCAGACTTCCGGTCCACGAAAATCGAGCGCGAAAGCCAGTCGGCCCGACGTGCCGAACAATCCGTTGAAGATCGTGCCCTGGACATCGGCCACAGGCCGCAGCGTATCGATTTGACGCCCGTAATCACCTGCCCATGCGCCAATGAACACGCCGGTCCGCGGACCCGCGGTTCGCTCCAGCAACAGGCCGGCGTCTTCCAGCGCTTCCCAGGCAAGTTCAAGCAACAGCCGCTGCTGCGGGTCCATCAACTCGGCTTCGCGCGGCGACAAGCGGAAGAAATCCGCATCGAACGCGTCGATGTTCTGCAGAAAGCCGCCGCGCCTGCTCGCGGGACCAAGATCGCTGCCAGCGGCACGGTAAAAATCGTCGAGTTCTTTCGTCCGCCCGACCGGATATTCGGTTACGCCATCCTTGCCGGCTGTCACCAGATCCCAAAACGCACGCAGGTCGGGCGCACTGGCGTAGCGGCAGGCCATTCCGACGATGGCCACTGGTTCTGCAGGAGACGCCTTCATTACTGTAACTCTACCGGCGCGTTACGTACAGCAACAAGAACTTTATCGATCAAAAAAGATTTCTTCGATTGCAGGTAGAAATGTCCATCGTCAAACATCGTGAGGTTGAAAGATCCGGTTGTATAATGTCTCCACGCTTCTAGCGTAGATAGTGGCGTGGCCGTATCGTTCCACCCACCAAAGGCGGAGATCGGACAGTTGAGTGGTGGCCGATCGGCAGCCCGATAATTCTCAAGAATGCGGAAATCAGCGCGTATAGCCGGAAGCAACGCCGACATCATCGCATCGTCAGCCAGGATTGCATCAGGGATGCCGCCGTAACGCTGATTGATGACTTCGACAAATTCTTTCTGTGGCAGATCGGAACACGGTGCGGCCATCGGCGGGAAATGCGGAGCGCGACAGGCCGATACGAAGAAATGCACCGGCTCGCGCCCAGTATTGTCGCGCAGCCTGTGAGCCAGTTCGAACGCCAGCAGCGCTCCCATGCTGTGGCCGAAGACCGCATATGGACCAGGCATGTCCGGGTTGACCGATCGGAGCAGGTCGGCGAGTGCGCTATCGAGCGTGGTCAGCGCCGGCTCGCCAAAGCGGCCCTCGCGGCCAGGAAGCTGAGGCCGCTTAACGATAACGTCCGGCGCCAGATCGCTTGCCCAATTGCGATAGACGGATGCCCCGCCGCCAGCGTGGGGAATGCAGAACAGCATCAGACCGGCTGCAGAATGAGTACTTTGGGTCATGGATGATTCAATCAGCAACTCGTATGCACAGGCTCAGCCCGCCGCGGCCTGGGACAGATGCCTGATCGAGCGTACCTTGCCGTTGGCGATGGTTATGACGGCATCCGCCTCTGACAGGGCGGTGCTGCGGTGGGCGATGATCAGGATCGTGAGGTTCGGGAAGGCCGCACGCACACGCCGGTAAATGTCTGCCTCCAGTGTCGCGTCGACCGCGTTGGTCGCTTCATCCAGTATAAGCAGTTGCGGCTGTCTTACGATCGCGCGCGCAAGTGCGATGCGCTGGCGCTGCCCCCCCGATAAACGGTGTCCGCGCTCTCCTACGCGGGTTTCGATTCCCTCGGGAAGCGTCTGAACGAACTCGGCGATACCGGCAATGTCCAGTGCCTCCATCGCATCGTGGCAAGAGAGATCGGGACGGCCGAGCCGCAGATTATCGAATATGCTGCCGGAGATCAGATCGATGTCCTGTCCTGTTATCGCGACGCGCCGGAGCCAGGACAGCCGATCGATGGAGCTGATTGGAACATCATCCATCTCGATCCGGCCTGACGAGGGCTCGATGAGCCGCAGCAACAGGTTCAGAATTGTCGTCTTGCCCGCACCACTCGGTCCGACGATAGCTGTCACCCGCCCCTCGGGGATTTCGAAATTGAGGTTGTGCAGCGTCGGGTTCGGCGAGAGGGGATGACGGTAAGAAACGTCGACAAACCTCAGGCTACCAGCGAGCGCTGGCGGCTCTGCGATGGAATGAGGTTGCGGGCGCGCTGTCACGTCCCGCCGAATGATCCCGACGACAAGGGCGAGCGAGCTTTCCAGGCTATGGATTGAGGTCAGGCTGCTTTGCAGGGCCTGCAATTGCGGCTGCAGTCGAAACAACAGGGCCACCACTGTCAGCGTCGTGGCCGCTTCGTTGCCGAGTGCGCTGGAGAGCAGAATGACCAGCGCGATCATCACCAGTCCCGCCAGGGTCGCGGCGGGCATGACGGTGTTCTCGACGGCAGCGAGCCGGACCGCCATGCGTGCACCGGACCTCGACGCATCGGCGAAACGGTCATATTCGCGCACCTCGGCGCCGAACGCCCGGATTGTCCGCAATGCCTGCATGCCCGAGAGCATGCTGCTGGCAATTTCTTCATTGGCCACCAGCATCCGTTGGCCCAGCCGGTGCAAGTACAGCCGGCTGAACTGCATGAAGACCGCAAGGGCGAGGCCCGTGGCGATGGCAATGCAGGCGACCGGCCACGAAAGCAGGACGAGCACGGAAAAGAACACCAATGCGGCACCGCCACTGATCGGAATGCGGAACAACTGGTCGATCAGCTCGGCGACCCTTGGTGCTTCTACCTGAAGGGCGTTGGTCAGGAAGCCAAAGCTTGTGCGCGACGCGTCCTCAAAGGAGGCGAACATCAAATGCTGATAGAGACGCAGGCGCAGCCGGTGGAACACAAGATTCTTCAGCGACGCAGCCATGATTGCGTAAACCGCAACGGCGGCCATGCGGAGCAGAACGGCGACGACAACGGCAGCGCACAACCACCAAAGGCCGTGCGGGACGTCGTTGATCAAATCGAGCGGCAGCAAGCGATGCAGCATCGCTGCCGGATGGGCCGCCGGCGCGGCGAGCGACAGATAAAGCACTGAACTTGTCAGGCCGACGGCGGCGACCTCGAGCACGGAGCTGACCAATCCTACCAGCACCATGCACGCGAACGCGGGGCCGCGGTCGGCCAGAACGGGCCAGAGCAGGCTCAGGTCCGCAATGAAGCTGGTGCCCTTCGCCAGCAGGTGATTGCGACGGCCGCCGTGGCCGAGACTTGGGCTGATCGTTGAGTTCACGGCAACCCTCGTTTCCCCTAGGGTTCAATTATCTAAATACAGTAATCGTGTCAATTTCTATCTGCTTCTCTGCAATACTCGCGCCAGGGATATTTGTTGGGACACGACTGGAAAATGATATCCGACAAAATCGCAGCCACCCTTGGTAGGATGCGGTCGGCGCCTGGGCGATAGGCGAGCTATCTGTCCAGCAGCGACTTCAGGATCCGGCCGGCAGCGCCGCCGTCGCCATACGGGTTGTGCGCGAAGCTCATCTGCTCATAGGCGGCACGATCATCGAGCAACCGGCTCGCCTCGGCGACCAGGCGCGCGGTATCGGTGCCGACGAGCTTCACCGTGCCCGCCTCCACCGCCTCGGGGCGCTCGGTGGTGTCCCGCGTTACCAGCACCGGCTTGCCGAGCGACGGTGCCTCCTCCTGCACGCCGCCTGAATCAGTGATGATCAGATCCGCCCGGCGCATCAGATATATGAAGGGGAGATAGTCCAGCGGCGGGATCAACCGGATCGCATCGTGCAACCCCAGTACCGTCTCGGCGACCTTGCGCACGTTCGGATTGAGGTGCACGGGATAGATGATTGCCACATCGCCACGTTCGGCCAACTGCAGCAGTCCTCGCGCCACGCGTTCCAGGCCGCCATCGAAATTCTCCCGGCGATGGCCGGTAACCAGAATCAACCGCTTATCTGGGTCCAGCCGCGGCAGCCCCGCTTCGATCGATGCTGTCTGCCTGGGATCGTTGTCCAGTATGCCGATCGCATCGAACAGCGCGTCGATGACCGTGTTGCCCGTCACGACGATTTTGGTCGGATCGATGCCCTCACGCAGCAGGTTCTGCCGCGCTGCCTCGGTCGGCGGAAAGTGCAGATCGGCGATGTGCGTCGTCAGCCGCCGGTTCATCTCCTCGGGCCAGGGCGAGTACACGTCGCTGGTGCGCAGCCCGGCTTCGACATGAGCGACCGGCACCTTCGCATAGAACGCGGCAAGCGACGCCGCCAACGTCGTCGTCGTGTCGCCTTGGACCAGCACGCGGTCCGGGCGCAACTCGGCATACACTGCCGCCATGCGCTCGAGCACCGCCGTGGTCACCCAGGTCAATCCCTGGCCATCCCGCATCACGTTCAGGTCGCGGTCCGGTTGGATGGCAAACAGGTTAAGCACCTGATCCAGCATCTGCCGGTGCTGCGCCGTGACGCAGACCAGGGAGGTTACTTCAGGGGCAGCGGCCAGCCGGCGGATGACCGGCGCCATCTTGATCGCCTCGGGGCGCGTGCCAATCACGGTCATAATTCGCATTTTAGAGCATTTCGTCCATAAACTGCTGATTCGGCGGCCAGCACCTCAAAATGCGGCCACGCAGACGGAGGCGCTTATTTTCATAATTTACCCTCTGGCACCAGAAAAATAATTACGCGGCCGTGCATTTCGATCGGGGGCTGCCTGGTCTGGCAACGGCAATAACCGGCTCGCGCCCTCGGTTTTCCGGGCCGCACTCAGCCAATCGCACGCCATCGAACCGGCCGCTGCAACCCGCCGAGCGGGGAAGACGAGAATGCTCGATCCGAGCCGGCGGCCAGCCCGCCCCACAGAGCGCGGCGGACACACATTTGTAAGCCCCATATGCTAGTTGAGGCCGGACGTCTAAGTCTTTGGAAAATCCGAAGGTTGGGTACAGCGGCGCATTTGCAGCGGTTCGCTGTCCAAATAACATATCCATCGCAATATTTCGTTGGCATCCGCTTCACGCTCATGTTAACCACTATCACGTTAGCTTCACGCTGCATTCCCGGACCTGTGGTGGATCGGATTGTTGTGGTGGAGCGGCGGCTATCAAATCTAGAGTATACAAGTCCTTGATAACATTAAGAAATTTCTCCTGTTACACGGGGGAGGTAAGTGCGGAAGCGTTAGGGGGACCGGAAGCATCAGTGTCTTGGCAACAGGTAGGCGCCGCAAGCTGACGGATGATTGATTAACGCTAGAGCCGTTTGTCGCTTTGCCTAAATAAGGAGACACGCGAGCAAGCGGCGTGTAAGGAACAAGGTAATGACCTAGGCTCCGCCGGCCGCCGCCGAATGGGCCGCCCCAAGCGATCTGCCCCGCCGGCACAGCGTGGACCGCCCATCGCGGCGAACGGCGCCCCGTCAGCAGATCTCACCTCGCTTCTGAAACTACCAGGCCGCGGCGCGTGCCGCACGCCGGACCTCAACCGACTTGATAACTCCGATACCGGAAAGAAACGTGACCGAAAGAATGGCCCGGCTAAGCAACGCCGCTCCCGGAGACGGGAGTCGATCAGAACAGCGGCCATGCTCTGCATGGCTGGCAAGGACCGCGAAAATCCCGAGGCAATTTGCCCACGTTGCATTCAAGAATCGTAAAGGCCGCCCAATGATCCCGGATGCACTCATAACGACGTGCGACGCCGGCGGCGTTTCAGACATTCACAGCACGGGACGGCAGTGGCCGCAGGCTTCGTCGGCGCTCGTGCGGCAAGGCGGTGGATCGCATCCCGCCCTCGGTTCCGTCCGATAGCAATTCAGTTGCGCGACGGGATCGAGCACATCCGCGAGGGGGCGAAATGCAAGACTGGTATTTGATCCGCACCAAGACCGGCGCTGAAAGAACCGCGTATGCTCAGTTGCAGCACGCGGTGGATCGCATCCTTCTTCCACTAGCCAACATGCAGGTCCGCCAGCGCGATCGCTCCTTCCAACGAGTGAGCCCGGTATTCCCCTGCTATCTGTTCGCGCACTTCGACCTGGCGCGGATGGCAAGGCAGATCCGGTATACGCCCGGGGTCAGCCACATCGTGCGGTTCGGTGAGCAAGCCGCTGTCGTGCCAACCTGCGTGATTGACGAACTGATCGCGAGATGCGGTGAGGGCCCGGTTGACCTGTTGCAGCCCACCTTCTCGCCCGGCACTCCGGTAAAGGTTGTGCACGGACCATTCCAGGAATTCCGGGCAGTGTTCGACGGTTATCTCAGCGGGACCGAACGGGTTGCGGTCCTGTTGAAAGTGATGAACGAGGAACGGCGCGTCGTGATGCCAGCCAGGATGGTGATCGCCGCGGAGTAAGCCGACACTTTCCCCTCGCCGTCGCGGGATGATACGGCGCCTTCGACGTTTTCGTCTTGAAGGCCTGGATCGTTGGATCGGACCGATCCGCTGGCGTATCCGCCGGACCGCAGAAAGCCAAACCGGCATCAGCCTAAATCTCGAAATCGACCACGCTCACGCACGCGCCGCGTGCGCTGGAGTAGGAGTGTAGCAGCATGAAGGTAGTTCTATTCTGCGGCGGCCTGGGATTGCGGCTGCGCGACTACTCCAACAATATCCCCAAGCCCATGGTAACCATCGGTTACCGGCCGGTTCTCTGGCACGTGATGAAGTATTTCGCGCACTACGGCCATCGCGACTTCATCCTGTGCCTTGGCTACCGTGGCGACCTGATCAAGCAATATTTCTTGGACTACAATGAGTGCACGTCGAATGACTTCGTCTTTTCCAATGGCGGCAAAACCCTGAGCCTGGTGAACAGCGATATCGACGAGTGGAATATTACGTTTGCGGAGACCGGACTTCGCGCCAACATTGGGGAACGTCTGCTTGCAGTAGAGAAATACCTTGGCGATGACCAAGAATTCCTGGCGAACTATTCGGATGGCCTCACCGACCTGAACTTCGATCGATATCTGGAGTATGCGCGCAAGCAGGACAAGGTAGCGACCTTTCTCAGCGTCAAGCCTAACCTGAGCTACCATATCGCGCGCACCGACGGTACTGGCCTTGTCACCTGCATCGAAGAGGTGGCGCGCACCGGCATTCGGATCAACGCGGGCTGCTTCGTCTTGAAGCGGGACATCTTCAACTATGTCCGGCCCGGCGAAGAGCTGGTGGTAGAGCCGTTTCAACGCCTGATCCGCGAACGGCAGCTGGCCGCCTACGAATACGACGGTTTCTTCGGTCCGATGGACACCTTCAAGGATAAGCAGGTGCTGGACAACCTCTACGAAGGCGGCAATCCGCCGTGGGAGGTCTGGAGAAAATCTGGCGACGATCGGGGAGAGACGCAGCCTGTCCGCGAGCGCGAGCTCGTGGGCAGGCTGGGATGAACCGGTGGCATCGCCCGCTGCCGGCGTCTTTGAGCGTGTCCCTGGCCAGCAAATGACTGCGATCCGCGGAGCCACCGCGCGATCAATTCTGCGCATGGGCTGCCAGAGTCACTACAAATAAGGGACTGTTTCGCCGTGGATATTGTCACCACCGCCGACCTCCGTCTCGATGACGTACCGAGCGACGCGCCGAGTGAGGTTTCTCCTCGCATCGTTCATCATGACCACGTGCACCTGCCAAAATGGATTGCAGCCCTGGTGGCAGCCGACGTCACCGGCGTAGCATTGATAGCGGGCGTTGTCTTTTTCCTTTACGCCAGCCCGCTTAACTACAGCAGCAGCCAATTGTGGGCCGGCCTCGCCTGTTTTCTGATCGGCTGGATAATAGCCGCTTGGACACAGAACCTGTACAACCGGAAAATATTACTGTCCGGCGCTCGAGTACACGGTCAACATGGGCTGGTCGCGTGCGCCCTCGCCTTCGGCATAGTGTTGCTGCTTGGGTTTGCGCTGAAGTTTATTGGTGGTGTCTCGCGGGTCTGGCTGCTCACCTGGGCCGTGAGTACGTTCGCATGGCTCGGCAGCCTGCGATTGCTTTGGACTTACTCACTTCGCCGGTCGCTGGAGCGGGGAAAATGTCTTGACCGGGCACTCGTGCTGGTCGGCCCCAATGGGCATGCGCGTGACGTAAGCGATGACATCGAACGCGAAAGCCACGGTCAGATTGCGGTGGTTGCCGCTACGGGGATCCCCGGCACCCCGGGTGGCGTCCAGATCGACTGGCTCGACGAGGCTGTTCGCAAGGGCATGGTCGACCGGGTGGTCATCGCCAATTTCGAAGGCGTCATTGAGCAATCAAGGAAGTTGCTGACACGTCTGACGCGGGTTGCGGTCGATGTGACGTTGATACCGGATTTCGCTGCGTTGCAGGCTCCGGTGGTCAACGTCGATCGCATTGGGATGTTGCCAGCGATCGATTTCGCATCCCGTCCGCTGACGGCGATCGAGCTGGCGCTGAAGCGCCTGGAGGATCTGCTCTTGAGCTGCACGATCCTGCTGCTGACCGCGCCGCTGTTGGCCATCATCGCACTTGCCATAAAGCTCGACAGTCCTGGGCCGGTGCTGTTTGGCCAGCTGCGGGAAGGCTATCACAACAAGGTATTCAAGGTCTGGAAGTTCCGGACCATGCACCATCGTGCCCGCGATGAACTGGCAGTGCAGCAGACGACACGGCGTGACAGCCGCGTGACAAGAGTGGGACGCATCCTCAGACGCTTCAGTCTCGACGAGCTTCCGCAGGTCTTCAACGTGGTCAGGGGCGAGATGTCGATCGTGGGGCCGCGCCCGCACGCGCTCGGCATGACATCGGTCGGCATGCCGATGACGCAGGTGCTTGAGGGCTATACAGCCCGGCTTCGCCTCAAGCCCGGAATCACCGGCTGGGCGCAGGTCAACGGTTGTCGCGGCGAGGTGGATTCACACGAAAAGCTGCGTCGCCGTGTCGCTCTCGACTGCTATTACATTGACAATTGGTCGCTATCTCTGGATGTTTGGATCATCATTCGTACACTGGCTCTCGTGTTGTTCGACTCGGATGCCTACTAAGCAAGAAATCGGTTTTTCCATTCGGAAGGCAACCCCTTGCCGAGCTTTGGTTAACACCTCGGGGAAACTGTCTGGCTATATAGCCGGCGGCCCGGTGGGGTTCTCAAACGCGCCATCGAAGCAGTTTAGCCGCCTACCAGCGCTTGCTCGGTCGCACGGCACAATAGGGGGTTCAGCTTTGCTGCAGCGCATCCGCCCGGCTGTATTTGCATGTTGTATAGCTGCGTCCGGCCTGGCCGGCTGTGGAGTTCCAACAGCCGGTCCCACCGCGTCTGAAATCTCTCAACAGGCGGCTGACCAGCAGAACCACTTCGACATGGTCGAGATCGACGGCCGAGTTGTTTCGGCCCTGGCGGGACAACACCAGGCGAGCCTGTCGATCAACAGTGATTTCTATGGCAAGCCAAGAAGTCCGACCATTGGACTGGGCGACTCTGTCTCGGTATCGATCTGGCAGGAAACCAATTCGCAGATCCTGACGCCGAAAGCCGCGACAGCTGATAGCCCCGGTGGCCAGGGCGGCCCAACGAGCATTCCGGATCAGGTGGTAGGCCCCGATGGAGGCATCAGCGTTCCCTATGCGGGACGAGTGCCGGCGGCGGGTCGCACCCCGCTCCAGGTCCAGCAGACGATCGAGCAACGGCTTTCGGAACAGCTTGCCCGGCCGCAGGTGATCATCACCGTCTCGAAGGCCGTGTCTAACTCGGCGACTGTCTTCACCGAGCAAGCCACAGCGGCACGCATTCATCTGGCCACAGGAAGCGAGCGCCTGTTGGACGTGATCGCCGCCGCGGGTGGCAGCAAGACGCCGTTCTATGAGACCTCGATCCGTCTCTCGCGCAATGGTCAGACAGCAACGATCCCGATGACAGCCGTGCTGTCGGACCCGAGGGAGAATGTTTTTGTCTGGCCGGATGATGTCATTACGCTGATACAGACGCCGTCGAAGTTTTCCGTGTTCGGCGCGACTTCCACCAACTCTCAGGTGCCGTTCGGCGCTGACCGCATCGACCTGGCGCAGGCTATAGCCAAGGCGGGAGGACTGCTCGACGCACGCGCCGATCCGGAAGGGGTTTATCTGTTCCGGTTCGAACGGCCCTCGGTCATCGGTGCGCTCGGGGTTCCCGCCCTTGCGAATGATCCGAAGGGCGATACGCCTGTCGTTTACCACCTGAATCTACGCCAGGTGGATGGCTATTTTCTGGCCGCGCGTTTTGCGCTTGCGGATAACGATCTGATTTATGTCGCGAATGCGCGGATGACCGATCTGCAAAAATTCTTCACGCTGATCGGCACGATCACCGGACCGGTGATCGGAGGCGTCGTCGTCGTCAAGGGCGTGGGTAACTGACGCTTCTAATTCGTTTCAATCCGTTTTAATTTCGAAATAGCGGCCACTGAGGCTGAGGAGTACAATTCTCTTGCAAGACGAGATTTCCATCGCTCCAGGCGAGTACATGGAGGATACCGTCGGCGCGCACGCTTCGCCGATCGACATCTTCGGCATTCTCGCGGCCGTGCTTCGGCGTTGGAAGCTGATTGTCACGACAACGCTGCTCGCGTTGATCGCGACGTTCGGTGTGCTGCAGGTCGTGCCTGCCGGTTATAAATCGACGGTCGAGATACTCGTCTACGATCCCCAGCAACAGATCAACGCGGCGGTGCAAAAGCCGATCTTCCCGTTTGTCGACGCCGTCGGCAACGACGCGATGCGCACTGAAATCAATGTGCTCACATCGAAATCGATGGCCTTGCGCGTCGCCAGCGAACTTGGCCTCGACAAGGATCCGGAATTCCAGCCCCACAACCCGCTGGTCCGCTTGGCACAGCGGCTTGGATTTCCCGGTGTGGCCCGAGTCCTGAGCACCACCAATCAAGCTGTCGGTGGCATGGAGGACGAGCAGGCCGAAAGGCTGGATCTGGCGGCGGATGCATTGCTGGAGCATCTGCAGGTCTGGGAAGACGCCTATACCCTGTTCATTACCGCCACTTCGCAGAACCCGGTTATGGCGCGGCGGTTGGCGTCGACGATTGCAAAGGACTACCTCGCGACTCAGCGGGAAGCGCGGCAGGAAGCTCTGCAACGCGTGGCCAACTGGCTGAAGGGCCGTGTCGACAGTCTGCAATCGAGCGTGTTGGAGACCGAAGCCTCGATCACGAAACTGAAGGCCGAGAACAACATCCGTGACTCGGAGTTCAACAAGTTTCAGGAACAGCAGATCGGCGAACTCAATACCGAGATCATGAAGGCGCGCGCCGACGCCGATGGAAAACGCGCCCGCCTTGATCAGGTACGCAGTGTCATCGGCACCAATGGTGACGTCCAAGGTATCCCGGAGCTGACTGCTTCCGCCACGCTCTCCGTGCTACGGCAAAGACAGGCTGAACTGACATATCGCGCTTCGGAGCTGCAGAAAAAGCTGGGTGATGGTCATCTCCAGGTTGTCGCTATCCGCGCGGAGCTGGCCACCATCAGCCAGCAGATCAGCGCCGAGGCGGAGCACATCCTCGGCAATATGAAGAATTCGTACGATATCGCCGTGCGGCAGCAACAGGCACTCGAGACAAACCTGAAGAGCCTCACCGCACACATCAATTCGGAAACCTACGTCAAGCTGCAGCAGTTGCAGAGCGCCGCCGAGGCGGACCGCAAGCTCTACGAGAGCTATCTCTCGCAGTACAACGATATCACCGAGCGGCGGACGCTGCAGGATGCCAGCGCCCGGCTGATTTCACCGGCCACCTTTCCCAGGTGGCCGAGTACCCCACGTCTCAAGCTGTTCTATGCGGCTGGCGGAATGCTCGGTCTAGGCGCCGGTCTTCTGTTCGCCTTCCTGTTGGAATGCGTCTTCCGGCCGGGCGTCAGGAGCGGCACGGAAATCGAGCAGTCCTTCGGCCGGCCTGTCGTGGGGATCATTCCCTTGGCGCACGGCCGCAAGATCCGTGGACCGTCCTATGACCGGTTGCTGCAGACCATGGTGAATGAACCGCTCTCCGAATTGAGCGAGTCGGTTCGTTCGTTGCGCATCAGCCTCGAGCTCTCGAACGCCACCTCGAAAGTTATCCTGGTCACCTCGGCGCTGCCCGGCGAAGGCAAATCGACCGCCGCCATGCTGCTCGCCGCTTCCAGTGCCAGTTCGGGCAAGCGCACCGTCCTGGTATGCTGCGACCTGCATAAGCAGTCGATCTCGAAGACGCTCGCAGGGTCGCATTCGTTGGGCTTGTCCGAACTGCTGCGCGGCACAGCAAACCTCGACGATGTCATCACCAGAGACCCGGTATCGAAGACCTTTGTGATACCGCCAGGCTCCCTGGTGGAGAACGCGGCTGACCTGCTCATCTCTCAGCGGATGAGGAACCTGGTGGCGGAGCTGCGGACCCAGTTCGACTATATCGTGCTGGATACAGCGCCTTTGCTGCCGGTCATCGACTCACTGGTCCTGACATCGCTTTCGGATCGGGTGCTGGTTATCGTCGAATGGAGCCAGACGCCCCGCGCGAGCATCTCGGAGGCGTTCAAGCTTCTGCGGCCCGAATCGCATCGCATCGCCGGCGTGGTTCTGAACAAGGTCGATCCCACTCAGCTGCCGGCGTACGGCTATCGCGGCGGCTATCTCTACCGCTCCGAAGGCAAGGCCTCCGCCTAACGATCGGAGGCGTTCAGTGAGTGCGCTGCGGCAACGCCGTCTGCCGTGGCCGCCACTCGCACCGATTGGCGGAAGGCGATTGCTCCGCGCGACCGCACGCCAAGGCTGCTGTCTAATTCGCACCTGATAAGCCGCTTTGTGCGGACTGCCGCGTCTGATCCGCGCGCGGCGACATCTGCCCAAATTGCGCAGCCCATCAAAGAGCTTCTTCCCATGAGTCACGCACGACGCTACCTGCTCATCTCGCCTTGCCGGGATGAAGCCCAGTATCTACGCCGCACGCTCGACAGCGTGGCAGCCCAGTCTATGCCACCGGCGGCGTGGATAGTCGTCGATGACGGGTCGACGGATGGAACCTCGGCGATCCTCGAGGAATATGCGCGCCGGCTTCCCTACCTGCACGTCGTGCGCCGCACGGATCGTGGGCGCAGGGCGGTCGGGCCGGGCGTGATCGAGGCCTTCTATGCCGGCCTGGAAACGGTCGAACTGGATGAGTTCGATTACGTCTGCAAGCTGGACATGGATCTCGACCTGCCGCCGCAATATTTTGAGTTGCTCATGCAACGAATGGCGTCGGACCCGCGGGTCGGGACTACCTCCGGCAAGCCGTGGTTCGTGCATCCGCAGAGCGGAGCGCTCAAGCCAGAGATCTGCGGCGACGAGATGTCCGTCGGCATGACGAAGTTCTATCGCGTCGCCTGCTTCAAGGAGATTGGTGGCTTTGTCCGTCAGGTGATGTGGGACGGCATCGATTGTCATCGGGCCCGCATGCTCGGCTGGATCGCCGAAAGTCTGGACCATGAGGACCTGCGCTTCATTCACCTGCGCCCGCAGGGCGCGAGTCAGAAGGGTATCTGGACCGGGCGCATTCGAGCAGGGTTCGGACAGTATTTCATGGGCACGTCGCCGCTCTACTATCTGGCAGTCGCGTTCTATCGCATGCCGGCACACCCGATGCTGATCGGCAGCGGAGCCATGCTGTGGGGTTATCTCAGAAGCTGGCTCAAGGGTCTGCCTCGCTACGACGACATGGAGTTCCGGCGGTTCCTCCAGTCGTATCAGCATGCCTGCCTGCGGATGGGCAAGCGGGCCGCCACAGCCCGCGTTGACGCCGAGCGGGCGCAGCTTTGGTACGCCACTCATCCGGTGCTCGGGTCATGAGCGCCGCAGCGATGACACAGACCGGAAAATCGGAATTGCTCGGGGTCTCGTTCGAGGCCGTGGCGATGGATACCGCGGTGGCACGTTGTCTGGAGCTATGCCGCGCGCCGCGCGCCGCGCACACCATCATCACCGCGAACGCGTCCCATCTGTGCATGTTGCGCCGGAATGAAGAATTGGCGGCGTCCTGTCGCGCTGCCGAATTCACTGTCGCCGACGGCATGTCGGTTGTGTGGGCGCTGCGAGCCTTGGGGCAGCCGGTGCCTGAGCGGGTGGCCGGCGTGGACCTCATGGCGAACCTTCTCGCGGCTGCGGGGGAGCACCGGCTGCGGGTCTATTTCCTTGGCGCGCGGCGTGAAGTCGTCACGGCTCTGGTCGAAAAGAGCCGCGCCGAGCACCCCGGCATCGAGATCGCCGGGTTCCGCGACGGTTACTTTGGCGCGGACGAGCATCTGGGCATTGTCGAGGAGATCCGCGCCAGCCAGGCGCACATGCTGTTCGTCGGCATGCCCTCGCCGTTCAAGGAAGTCTGGTGCGAGCGTCACCGCGAACGCCTCGATGTGCCGGTCATCATCGGTGTGGGTGGCAGCTTCGATGTGCTCGCCGGTTTCATCAAACGCGCGCCTCGCTGGACACAGGCGGCGGGACTGGAGTGGCTGTGGCGGCTTCTGATGGAGCCCCGGAAGCTGTGGAAGCGCTACCTCACCACGAATCTGGAGTTCCTGTGGCTCGCCGGCAGGGAAATCGTGGCGCGACGCCTGGGACGACTTCCTGCCGTGCAGGAACAGACTTGAAAGCGATCACGCCTTAATGCTGGAGCCGGCGGACAGCCGCTGCTTCTAAGCCTTTTGGATCTGAGCCCGCACCCTGCCGGGTCAGCATTTTGGGGAACTGATTGATGTGTGGGATCGCCGGGATCATCGGGCGGCTGGATGATCGCAACCGCGACGCGCTGAAGCGCATGAGCAGCGCGATGCTGCACCGCGGCCCGGACTCCAGCGGAACGTGGGTTTCGATGCCGGACGAGCGTGGCTGGGGCGTGCTGCTTGCCCATCGCCGGCTCGCTATTCAGGACCTCTCACCGGCCGGCGCCCAGCCGATGGTGGACCCGGTGACGGGACACGTCCTGGTTTCCAATCAAGAGATCTACAATTTCGTCGACCTGCGCCGGCGCCTGGTGGACGAGGGGCAGAAACTAAACTCCACCGGCGACACGGCCGTCATGCTTCGGGCTCTCGGTCTGTATGGGCCAGGAGCCGCAAGCCTGTTCCGCGGTATGTTCGCGTTCGGGTGCTGGGATCCGGAGCATCGCCGGCTCTCGCTCGCCAGGGATCCGCTGGGGATCAAGCCGCTCTACCTGGCACGGTCGCCCGATCCGAATGCCGGCTGGTCGATCGCCTTCGCCTCCGAACTGCGGGCGCTATTGGCCTCCGGGTTGCTGGGCACGGCTCGCCTCGATCCGCAGGCAGTGGCCAGCACGGTATGGAATGGCTTCGTGGTTGGCCCTTCCACCACGGTCCAAGGCGTTGAACTGCTCTCGCCCGGACGCCTGCTCGAATTCGACGGCAACGGCGCGCCGATTGGCGAGCACGACTTCTGGCAGATCCCCGGGCGCTCCCCCGATCCAACCATGCAAGAGGATGAGCTGGCCGCCATCCTGGAGGAGGGGCTGCGGCTGCATCTTTCCAGCGACGTGCCTCTGGCGGTCCTGCTGTCCGGCGGCGTCGACTCGTCGGTGGTCGCCAACCTGGCACAACGCGCGGCCAAAAGTCCCATCCACACCTTCACGCTGGCATTCGAGGAGCAGGAGCTCAACGAAGGGCCGATAGCGAAGCAGGTCGCCGCCGCCATTGGGACCGAGCACCATGAGGTGATGCTCACCGAGGCAGGCTTTGCCGGAAACCTCGAGGCAGCACTGGATAGTCTGGACCAGCCGACCTTCGACGGGCTCAACGCCTACTATGTCTCGCGTGCGATCCGCGCCGCCGGGTTCACTGTGGCTTTGTCGGGCACCGGCGGCGACGAACTTTTCGGCGGCTACACCTCCTACCGCGATCTGCCAGCATTGCACGGCTGGTCCCGGCGCGCCGCCTGCGTGCCGCGAAGCCTGCAGACGGCGGCAGCATCTCTGGCGACCTGGCCGCTGCGAAACTCCCGTGGCGCAATGCCGCCGCAAACCCGTTGGGCCAAACTTCCCGATATGGTCCGTCACGGCGACGATTTGCTGAGGCTGTACCAGCTCGCCTACGCGCTGTTCCTGCCTGGCTTCCAGCAGGAACTGTTGGCGCCTGAGTTCGCGGAAGCGTCAGCCGATGGCCTGCCCTTGGCAATGCGGGAGCGGATCACCGCCGAGAGTCGCGATCGCTCGCCGCTCTCGGCGATCAGCGTCATGGAGCAGCGGCTGTTCCTTGGCGAGCGGCTGCTGCGCGACAATGACGTTGCCAGCATGGCCGCCTCGCTCGAGCAACGTGTGCCGCTGGTTGACCAGCTGCTCTTCGAGAGTGTGGACCGCCTGCCTGACGCGGCGCGCTATCAGCCGTTGGGCCAGAAGTCGATGCTGCGGCGCATCGGGCTGCGCGGCCTTGATCCGGCGCTGTTCGATCGGCCCAAGAGTGGCTTCGTGATGCCGTTCGATCGTTGGATCCGGAACGGCCTGAAAAAAGAAATGGATCAGACCATGCGGGACCCGCAGGCGATCGCGCCTGTCGGGCTCGACCCCGTGGCGGTGGAGCGGCTCTGGCGGGCGTTCATCGACGGAGCGCGAGGCATGTACTGGTCCAGGGTCTGGTCGGTCTACGTCCTGATCCGTTGGTGCCATCGTCATCGCGTCTTCCGCTGAGCCGCTGCCGCGGCACACCAAGGCGAATTCTCCGATTGATTGTCAGGATAGTGACTTGTCCAGCAGCGGTATGATCATCGAGCGCAGGCCCACAAGCCGCATGGAAGGCGCGGCTCCGGCCAAGCCAGTCAGTCCGGCGCGTCTCAAGATCCTTTGTGTCTCACAGATGCCTGCCAGCCCACCGCGCTTTGGCGCCCAGGCGCGCGTGCACGGGCTGATGACTCAACTTGCCAAGCGCCACGACCTGACCGCGGCGATGATCATCGACGATGAATTCGACGCCGATGAATGCCGCCGCGCCATGCAGGAATACTGCCGCGAGGTGGTGTTGGTTCCCAACCCATGGGGTCGGCCAGGTCTCGCCAAACGGTTGCTTCAGGTCCGCTCCCTCGCCTCGCTGCGGAGTTTCGAGCGGCTGCGTGTCACGGTGCCGGCGATGCGGCAGACCTTGGATCGGATTCTGCGCGCGACGCGATTTGATGTTGTCAATCTGGAGTTCCCGTATCTGGGTCACTACGAGCTGCGCATCGCGCCGGCCGGCCAGAAGGCGCCGCGTCTGGTCGTAGACTCGCACGAGATCGCCTATGACCTCGCGCGTCAGTTCGCCCGCGCCAATGGAAGCCTGGGCCGCCGCCTGTATGCCGGCGCCAATTGGCGGAAGCTGCGGCGTGAGGAGTTGGGCACCTATCGCAAGGCGGATGGGGTCTACCTGTGCAGCGCGGCCGACGAACAGCGCCTGCTCGATCAGCTGCCCGGCGTCAGCACCGCCGTCGTTCCGAACGCCGCGGACGTTGAGTACTTTCAACCGCGTCTCACGGATCCGCCGCCCGATGGCCGCACCGTGGTGTATTTCGGGCTGCTCTCCACAGTCCCCAATGTCGACGGCGTCATGCACTTCGCCCGGGACATCTGGCCGCGCATCGCCGCGGCGCACCCGCAAGCACGTTGGAAGATCATTGGCATCCGGCCCCCCGCGTCGATTCAAGCGTTGGCCGGACCACGGATCGAAGTGACCGGCTTCGTGCCTGATCTGCGTCCGCATCTCGCGGAAGCCGCGGCCGTGGTGGTTCCGCTACGGCTCGGTGGTGGCACACGTCTCAAAATTGTCGAGGCCATGGCGATGGGGAAGCCAATCGTCTCCACCGCACTGGGCGCCGAGGGGATCGAGGCGGTCACAGGCCGCGATATCCTCATCGAGGATGAGCCCGCCGGCTTCGCGGATGCGGTCGGCCGCGTGCTGGCCGAACCGGGGCTGGCCGCCAGCATCGGGCAGTCGGCCAGGCGGCTGGCAGTCGAGCGCTACAGCTGGGACGCGGCGGCGCGGCGCCTGGAGGACTTCTATCGCCAGGTTCTGGAGAACGCGGCGTGAAGGCAGCACTCATCGGGGCCGGGCAAATTGCCCGGCAGCATCTGGCCTGCCTGAAGACGCTGCCGGGCGTCGAACTGGCTGGCATCTGCGACCTATCGCGCGCCACCGCCGAGGCAGCGTCGGAGCGGTACGGGATCGGCGCCTGGTTCACCGACCATCGGGCGATGCTGGAACAGGTCCGGCCGGACGTGGTCCATGTCACCACGCCACCGACATCGCATTTCGGCCTGGCCTTGGACGCGATCAACGCCGGTGCCCATGTCGTTGTCGAGAAGCCGGCGACGCCGACGTTGAACCAGCTGGAGACGCTTGTCGGTCGGGCCCAGGACGCCGGACGCCATGTTGTCGAAGACTACAACTACCTCTTCAACCGGGCACCGCAGGAGATACTGCGGCGCGTCGAATCCGGTGAATTCGGAGCAGTGACCCATGTCGAGGTGCTGATTTGCCTCAACATCCTGGGTCCGGACGGCTTCGCCGATCCCAACTCGCCGCACCCGGCGCTCACGCTGTCCGGTGGCGCGATCGCCGACTTCCTGCCGCACCTGGCATCTCTGACTCATATGTTCGTCGGGCCACACCGGACCGTGCATGCAGTCTGGAACAAGCGCAAACCATCGCCCCTGCCGTATGACGAGTTCCGCGCCGTGCTGGACGCTGAACGCGGCACCGCGACCGTCGGCTTCAGTTCCAGCTCGCAGCCCGACTGCTTTTGGCTGCGGGTTTACGGAGAGCGAATGCAAGCCACCGCCAATCTGTTCGAGACGCGTCTCGCGTTCGACGGTCCGCGCAATGTGCCGAAGCCGCTGCGCCCCTTCTTCAGCGGCCTGGAAGAGGGGAAGGCCATTCGGCGCGCCGCGGTCTCGACATTGCTGCGCAAGTTCAAGGGGCCCGGCGCTTACGAGGGGCTTTGGGAACTCATCGCGCGCACCTACCGGGCGCTGCGCGACCGGTCCGTGCTGCCGATCACCGCGCGTGACGTACTCGAGGTGAACCGGATGGTCGAGGCTCTTAAACCGATGGAGCAGCGGCCGTGAAGGCACTCGTCACCGGTGCGAACGGTTTCCTTGGCCGGCACGTCGTGCATGCGCTGCTTGCCCGGGGCGTAGAGGTCCGCGTCCTGGTTCGTCAGGCCGCACGGTTGGAAGGTTTCGGCTGGCCCTCGTCAGTCGAAGTGTTCCGAGCAGATTTGCGCACATCGCGCGAGCTGTCGTGCGCCTTTGAGGATATCGACGTGTTGGTGCACCTGGCGGCAGTCGTCTCAGGTGGAGAGGACGCGCAATTCGCCGGAACCGTCGCTGGCACCGAGCGCTTGTTGGATGCGATGGCGGCGAGCACGTGCCGGCGGCTGGTGCTGTGCAGCAGTTTTTCAGTCTACAATTATAGCGCTGTCAGCAGGACCCTGGATGAAGCCTCGCCGCTTCATCAAACGCCGGAGCTCTATGCCCGTGATGGCTATACCATTGCCAAATGGTGGCAAGAGCGGGTGACGCGGCGCTTTGCCGAGCAGCACGCCTGGGATCTGACAGTGCTCCGGCCTGGCTTCATCTGGGGACCAGATCAGGGTTACCTGGCGGCTCTGGGGCAGCAGTTCGGACGGCACCATCTGGTGATCGGTCCGATGACCCGCATTCCGATGACGCATGTCGAGAACTGCGCCGACGTGTTTGCCCTGGCGGCGGTGGATGTGCGCGCCCGAGGCCAGACCTTCAATGTGGTGGACGGCCCCGGCGAACGCATATGGAGTTATCTCGCCGATTATATGCGTGGCAGCGGCCAGCGAGGCTGGCGCCTTCCGGTGCCATACGCGCTCGCGATAGCGGCGGTGCGGTTTGCTTCGGCAACCGTCTTCCGAACCGCCACCAAGGTGCCCAGCATTCTAATTCCTCGCCGGCTGGAATCACGACTGAAGCCTCTGCGTTTCGAGAACCGCAAGTTGCGGGACACGCTGGGATGGAGTCCGCGGCTGGACTACCGGCAGTGCCTGGCGCGGACTTACGCCGCGGCGACGCCGAGCGCGGCTGTGCGCCCATTCCCGAAGCAAGCTGAGCAGCACTCTTGGTCTCAGCTGCGCTTGGTCACTGATGCGACGATCCCGGATCGTGCGACGGAAGTCGAACGGCTTGGCTGATTTCAATACAACGGGACCTGAGGGGCGGAACGTGCGTCGTCTGCTGATCATTCTGCTCTTCCTGATGGCGCTCCTCGGCCCACCGTACGTTGTTGCCACGCGGGCGGCAGCCACCGGGCCACAGTCGCCACCTGCTGCGGCGACCACCGGCGCAAAGGCGGTGTCGAGCCAGAGTATCGCCGAGAGTCTTCTGCCCGCCGACAGAAACGCGAGTGCGAACTGGCGGATGGCAGGGCTGTTATCGGTTGGCGGCATCCCGCACCGGACCACGGTCTGCGCCACGATAAACCCACGGGGCAATGACCAGGACGACACGGTCGACATTCAGAACGCAATCAACAAGTGCGCGGTGGGCCAGGTGGTTTCGCTTGCCGCCGGTACCTTCACGATTTCAGAGGGCCACTATGTGGCGCTCAACAAGGGAATAACCCTGCGCGGCGCAGGACCGGGCGTCACGACGCTGCAGCGAAAGGATGGCGCCACGCTGGGGAAGTACCAACCCGGCAGCACGCCGTCCCCGATGATCATCGTTGGCCCTCTTCGATGGAACAACAATAACGTCGGCACGGCGCTGACCGGCGACGTGGCGGGCGGCGCGAACACAGTGACAGTGGCCAGCACCGCCGGTTTCTCGGTGGGGCAAATTGTCTTGCTGGATGAAGCTTCGGGCGCCGGCTGGCAAACAGACGTCGAAGGCCTTGGGCAGATCTGGGCTGCACCGGACTATCGTGTCGTATGGCAGAAGCACAACCCTCCGCGCGGCTGGGACGACTTCAGCGCGACAGGTTACCCAAATCAAACTGGCACCGCGGGGTGCTGGTTCAGCAATTGCGACCGGCCCACCAGCGAAATCAAGCAGATCGCAGCAATCAACGGAAACAGCATCAGCTTCGATTCGCCGGTCACCATCTCCTATCGTGCCAGCCACCAGGCACAACTGCACTATTGGCAGACGCCGCACACACGCAATGCAGGCGTGGAGAACATGACGATAAGGGGAGGCGACGACGGGAACGTGCGGTTCGACTGGGCCGCGTATTGCTGGGCTCAGGATGTCGAAAGCACGCTATGGCTCGGCGAGGGCTTTGCGATCGATAGCGCGTTCCGCGTTCAGTTGGAGAAGTTCTACGCTCATACACCCGTTTGGCCGGTGCCAGGGGGCGGCGGATACAACATCAGCCTCTCGCGCGGCTCATCTGAAATTCTGATCGAGAACGGCATATCGATCCTGGCCAACAAGGTGATGGTGTCCCGCTCGTCCGGGGCAGGTTCAGTGGTTGGCTACAATTATATGGACGACGGGTTCATCGGCGGCCAGAGAGGCTGGCAGGAGATTGGGCTGAACTCCAGCCACATGGTTGGCTCTCACCACACGCTGTTCGAGGGCAATTACGCTTTCAACATGGATAGCGACGCGACGCATGGCAACGCGATCTATCACACCTTCTTCCGCAATTACGCGCGCGGCTACCGGTCGAGGTTCGCGGACTATGTGAACAACAATGCCATCGCTGACGACATCGAGAATATCCCGGGTAGAAACGGCCCGCTCCGGGCTGCTGGCGCGCAAGCCTATAGCTACTGGTTCTCCTTCATCGGCAATGTGCTGGGGACACCCGGGCATACGAGCGAGTGGTCGTACGATGGAACCTTCAAGCGTGGCACTCCGGGGATTTGGCTGCTTGGCTGGGAGGATCTGCCTAACCAACTCGACGATCCAAAGGTCGCGGAAACCGCAATCCGTGATGGCAACTTCGATTACGTCACCAACAAAGCGGTATGGGCTGCGAACGACATGGCTCACGCACTGCCGGACTCGTTCTATCTGACGCAGAAGCCGGCCTTCTTCGATGCCGGCAAGGGTTACACCTGGCCCTGGGTGGATCCCGCCGGATCGCAGCAGCTTTACGCGCTTCCCGCGAAGGCACGCTACGACGCGGGGACACCATTCGCACAGCCTTGAGCTGCTGGCCGGTTTCACGGCCACACAATCGAATTTTCTGTAAGGCGCTCGCCACGATGGCGTGGCGCGGCGCAACTTCCGGCAGGTTCTGAAACGTGGGTCGATCCAGAAAATCCGCTCCAATGTTGGACAAATACGGCGCGGTGACCGTTGCGGCTTGCGTATTCGCCTTGATCGTGTTCCCGATCCTGACGTTCGCATCTTCCCCGAATGGGCCGTCGCTGCAGATTGAGTCCCGCCCCGAGCCCAGGCTCTTCTGGCCCGCCATGACGGCGATCACCATTCTGTTGGCGGCGCAGAACCGTCTGCGCTTCAACAAGCTCACCTGGCCTCCGCATATTCTCTGCCTGTTCGCCTATCTCGCTTTTGCTGGAGCAAGTGTCGTCTGGGCGTTCAGTCCACAGAGCTCGTTCGTCCGATTTGCGCAGCAAGCGATGATTGTGACGTCTGTCGTTGTGCCGACAATGTTGGCGGCACGAACAGTGGATATGTTGCGGAACCTGTTTCTATGCTTCGCATGCGCTGTCGCCTTGAATTTGCTGTACGTGCTCGGCGGTTCCGTGACAATCGCCCAGTATGGCGCGGCGGCCGTGGATATCGGCTACCAGGGATATTTCCTGGGCAAGAATTACCTGGGCGAGTGTGCCGCGGTCGCCTTTCTGCTTGGCGCTTATGAAGTCTGCCATAGGGGTTTTCGGCGCGCTTTAGGTCTGATTGTTGTCGCTATCGCTCTCGTGCTGGTTTTCCTGAGTGATTCGAAGACAGCACTTGGATTGGCATTTGCCGCACCCTTGCTGGCAACCGTGACTCTCATGATACGACGCGTAACGCGCATCTCGCCGGCGATCATTCTGTTGACTATACCTTTGTGTTACATCGCCGTGTCCACCGTGTCGAACTTCAACATGAATCGCATTTCGTACATGCTGTATGGCGATTCGACGTTCACAGGGCGCACCGTCATCTGGGATTTCGCCCAGTACGAGATCAATCGTAGCCCCCTCGTGGGATGGGGTTATCAATCGTTTTGGCTTGTCGGGCCTGGTGCACCAAGCGTCACCGACGCTCCTGGATGGGTCAAGATGATGCCGAATGCCCACAATGGCTATTACGACACGATGCTGGAGATGGGGTATGCAGGCCTGGCTCTGCTGCTTGGCTTCATCATCGCGACCATACACGCCATTGGCCGTATCGCTGACCGCTACCCGGCTCGGGCGCGTGTTCTGCTTTCGCTCGCCTTGTTTGTCGTCATGTACAACTTTCTCGAAAGTCTGTGGATGCGCGGCTTCGAATTCCTGTGGGTCGTCTTTGTCATTGTTGCTGCTGACGTCGCCCGCTACTGGCAGCCCGCGCCACAAGCGACGGTCGCTCAGAAATCACGGAGCCGAAGGCCCGCCAGAGCGAGCGTCATATCATCTGTGCAACCTCCTCAGCTCCATATCGGTCTGTCGTGAGCTTCCAATCAGGGAATTCGCTCCGCTCTGCCGCAAGGCTTTCGCGCGCGGATGTGAGTTCAGTCGATCCGGTAGGCGCCGCAATCGGCACAGGCGCGCTGCCCAACCTCCGCGGACACCTGCCGGTGTTGGACGGTGTGCGGGGCCTCGCCATTCTGCTGGTTCTGGTGTTCCATTTCATTGGCACAGTGCCACCGAGCGGCTCAATCGAACACGCCGTTGTCACTGTGACCAACTACGGGTCGTACGGGGTTGAGCTGTTCTTCGTTCTATCCGGTTTCCTGATCACCGGAATCCTCTACGAGAGCCACCACCGCCCGCATTACTTCCGCAACTTTTATATGCGGCGCCTTCTTCGTGTCTTCCCGCTCTACTACGGCGTGCTGGCGCTGGTATTCTTCGTCGCACCGCTGATTGCGCTGCTGCGGGGTCCGACCCTGGACTATTTGGTTGAACGCCAGGCGTGGGCGTGGCTGTACGCCATCAACATCTACATTGCTAAACTAGGGGACTGGTCGTTCTCCTACCTTGACCACTTCTGGTCGCTGTCCGTTGAGGAACACTTTTATTTCGTCTGGCCAGTGGTGGTCTGCGTTCTGGCGCGCCGTCCGCGCGCGCTCATTGCGGTCAGCCTGGGCACTGCGCTTTGTGCGATGCTGGCCCGGCTCACCGGATCGCTGATGGGGCTGAGCTGGTGGACCACTTACACCCTGACTCCATTCCGGTTCGACGGTCTGGCATTGGGCGCCTTCCTGGCGGTCATGGTGCGTCAGCCCGGGGGCCTGGAGCGGCTGGCACGGGCGCTGCCGTCGGTCGCGGCAATTCTTGGAGTGCTGCTGGCGGCAACGTTTGCATGGACTCATTTTGTGCCGCAGCAGTGGCTTGAACTGGTCTTGCCGATCCGGGCGGCGCTGATCCTCATGCTGCTGGCCTGCCTGTTGCTGTGGGCGCTCATAGCGCCCGAGCGGTCGATGACCTCACGCTTCTTCTGCAGCCGCGTCATGGTCGTGCTCGGCACCTACAGTTACGGGCTTTACGTGTATCACCACTTCATCTCGTATTACCTGAGCGCCAATCGTACCGACCTGGAGCTCGCGCGCTGGCTTGGCTCCCACGGCGCGGCGGTAGCACTGCAGGCAACCCTTGGTGCATTGGTCTCGCTGGCGATTGCCTACCTGAGTTACGAATATTTTGAGAAGCCGTTCCTTCGTTTGAAACGGCTGTTCGAGATGGGCCGGGAACCCGTGAGCGTTTCCGCGGTGCCCGCGTGGCGTCGGGCGACACCATTGGCTGAAATGGCAACGGTGAAAGATCCATCGCTGAGGTGATGCATCGGGATCGGACCAAAGCACCATTCCGCGTAGCTTCGCTGGCCCTGGCCACACCAGTTCTATGGCCAGAGCACTCTGCTTCATTCAGGATCAATGACTTTGACTGAACTTCATTGGCTGCCAAGCCTGCCTGACACGCGCGAGCGGCTTCGGGCTCTGCCCGCAGAGCCGGACGCCGCTTGGGAAGCCGGTGTCGCGCTGGCGAATTCGCGGCTGGATTTCGTGTTCACCAATTCCCTGGATGCACGAATTCGCCGCGTCGTGGTTGAGCCGCCGGCAAATCTTGCGACCAAACCGATCCGCCTGGCGCTGCTCGGCTCCTGCACGCTCATGCATCTGCCCAGCGCAATCCGGGTGGCAGGTCTGCGCCGTGGCCTGTGGATAGATACTTATGAGACCGATTATGGTCAGTATCTGCAGGAGCTTTCGGATCCTTCCTCTGGATTGCATCAGTTCAATCCGACCGCGATCCTGCTGGCCCTCGATGCCTATCACCTGACGGCCGGGCTGAGCAGCGCGATGAACCGCCAGGAGGTGGATGCGCAGCTGCACGAGGTGACGGGCCGCATCCAGCAGGTGTGGCGTCTTGCCCGCGAAGCGTTCCGCTGCCCCATCATCCAGCAGACAGCCTTGCCAGTTCATCCGCCAGTGCTTGGCAGCAACGAGCATCGGCTGCCTGGTTCGTGCGCCTGCTTCCTCAGCCGATTGAACGCCGAACTCCGTAAGATGGCGGATGAAGAAGGCGTCGATCTGCTGGCAATCGACGACCGGGCGGCACACGACGGCATTGCCCATTGGCACGATGTCGGAGTTTGGTACCAGGCCAAGCAGGAAATCGCGCCGAAAGCGGCACCGTTATACGGCGAACTCGTCGGTCGTCTGCTGGCAGCAAAGCAGGGCCGTTCCGCCAAATGCCTGGTGCTTGATCTGGACAACACCCTCTGGGGCGGCGTGGTCGGCGATGATGGCGTCGATGGGTTGATCCTGGGACAGGGCAGCGCGCTGGGCGAGGCATTCGTCGCCTTCCAGAACTACGCGCGCGAGTTATCCCGGCGCGGCATCATCCTTGCGGTCTGCTCGAAGAATGACGAAGCGAATGCGCTCGAGCCGTTCGAGCGTCATCCCGACATGGTCCTGCGACGGCCCGAGATCGCTTGCTTCGTCGCCAATTGGTCCGACAAGGTGAGCAACATCCGGGCGATCGCCCAGCAGTTGAATATCGGCCTCGATTCATTGGTATTCGTCGACGACAATCCGTTCGAACGGAACCTGGTCCGTCGCGACCTGCCAATGGTTGCAGTCCCGGAGGTCGGCGAAGATCCGGTCGGCTACATACGGGCAATCGCGGACGCAGGTTACTTCGAGAGCCTTGCCGTCACGGACGAGGATCGGGAACGGACCTCGCAATACCACGGGAACCAGGCGCGCGAAGCACTGAGAGCCTCGACCACGGATCTTGGATCCTATCTGCGCGGTCTCGAGATGCAGTTGATCTGGCGCCGTTTCGACCGGATGGGTCTGCAACGTGTCGTGCAGCTCATCAACAAGTCGAACCAGTTCAACCTGACCACGCGCCGCTACACCGAGGAGGATACTCTGGCGGTGATGTCTGATCCGACTGCGGTAGGCCTGCAATTGCGGCTGATCGACCGGTTCGGCGACAACGGGGTGATCGCTATCATTATCGGCCGCATGCAGGCGGATCGGGACATGCTGATCGACACCTGGCTGATGAGCTGCCGGGTGCTCGGGCGCCAGGTCGAACCCACCACGTTGAACCTGCTCGCACAGGAAGCGAAGAAACTTGGCGCCCGCCGGCTGATCGGCGAGTACATTCCGAGCAAAAAGAACGGGATGGTGAAAGACCACTATGGCAAACTCGGCTTTGCCGTCACTTCCACCGATCCTTCGGGGGGCCATCGCGGTTTGCTGGAGCTGAACAGCTTCCGGCCCGCGGACACGTTCATCGCCGTGACAGAGGGGTAACGCCCCAAGAACACGCCCTAGTCCATCGAGGATAAGCCAATTAACGAGCGCATACAAAAGCTTCACCAGGTTCATTATCGACGCTTTTTATGGACTTAACACGTCATTCACGCTATGATTTGGAAATCAAACGAGCGGTATCTGGGTGGGGCAAAAGGCGTTTGAACGATGTCCTGGTCCGTGTTCGCTTACAATTGGATTGGCTCGCGCGGCCGAACCGGCCACCCGTGCGCTATGGGCTGTGTGATAGAGATGGATATGATGATAGCGCGCTGGATATCGCCTTGAAAGCCCTGCACCTGACACGGCCAGGAGAGCAGCTCTCCGTAATCTGTTTGGGCGCGCACTCCGATGATATCGAAATCGGCGCCGGAGGAACACTGCTGCGCTGGATCGCCGAAGGCGTCGAGCTTGACGTCTCGTGGTGTGTGCTGGGAGCGGTGGGCGAGCGTGAAAACGAGGCCCGTCTGTCGGCCGACGATTTCTTGCGCGGCGCCGCAAACATCAATGTGGAGACGCTGCAATTCAGGAATAGCTTCTTTCCTGAACAGAGCTCGCAAATCAAAGAGTGGTTCGAGACGCTGAAGCAGCGCGTGAAGCCTGAGATTGTACTGACCCATCGGCGCGACGATGCGCACCAAGATCACCGCGAGATGGCACGCCATACGTGGGCAACGTTCCGGGACCATCTGATTCTGGAATATGAAATCCCCAAATGGGATGGCGATTTGGGGCGGCCGAATGTGTATGTCCCGTTGTCGTCCGACATACTCCAGCGAAAGGTCGCATTGCTGATGAAGCACTTCGCAAGTCAGCGCAGCCGCCAGTGGTACGATGAAGAAACCTTCCAGGGGTTGGCGCGGCTGCGAGGGGTCGAGTGTTGCGCGCCAGAGCGTTACGCCGAAGCCTTTTTCGGTAGCAAGATTTCGTTGGCGTAGGTCTGCCTTGGGTGGTTTGCATGCGTGTCTGGCGTTCGGCATGCCGCCCGTCTGGACGGGCCGAGGATCGCTGCGCAGCCGCGTGACCGCGGAAGACGCGGAACTTGCTGGATGGACGTGCCTCCTCGACCGAGGAAGGCCGCGGAGAACTAGCTGACCGGGATGATGAACATGCGTGTATTGGTCACCGGCGCCGACGGTTATATCGGCGCGATACTTGGTTCCAGGCTACTGGAACAGGGATTCGATGTTGTGGGTCTGGACTGCGGCTTTTATCGCGAAGGGTGGCTATTCAATGACCCGGGGCAGCGTCCGCCGACGATAACCAAGGATATACGGCGGATCACTCGAACCGACGTCGAGGGTTTTGACGCGGTTGTCCATCTTGCCGAGCTTTCAAACGACCCGATCGGCGAGCTGAGCGAGCGCACGACCTACGATATCAATCACGCTGGTTCGGTCTCGCTAGCCCGTGCGTGCAAGGAAGCGGGCGTCTCGCGCTTCGTGTATACGTCCTCGTGCAGTGTCTATGGGGCGGCGGACGACGGCTCCGAGCGGACCGAAGAATCAGCGCCCAACCCACAGACGGCTTATGCTCGATGCAAAGTGCTGGTGGAGCGCGATGTCGGTGCGCTGGCCGATGAGCACTTCTCGCCGGTCTTCCTCCGCAATGCCACTGCTTTTGGCGCAAGCCCGCGCATGCGGTTCGATATCGTCCTCAACAACCTCGCTGGACTTGCCTGGACAACACGCGAGATTCGGATGACGAGTGACGGATCGCCCTGGCGGCCATTGGTTCATGTCGAGGATATCTGCCAGGCAGTCGCCCTCGCGCTGCGCGCGCCGAAGGATGCCATTCATAGTCAGATCTTCAATGTCGGAGATGACGAGCAGAATTACCGCATCCGCGAAGTCGCGACCATCGTTGCACAGGTGTTCGAGGGTTCGGAGGTCACGTTCGGTAGTTCCAGCGGCGACAATCGGAGCTACCGCACATCGTTCAGGAAGATCCATCGCCACCTGCCGGAGTTCCGCTGCCGCTGGGCGGCAGATGCGGGTGCGCGTCAGTTGCGCGATGTGTTCGCCTCGGTGGACATGACGGATGCTCGCTTCAATTTTCGTGCCTTCACCCGCCTCAATCAGCTTAAGCACCTGATCGCGACGAAACAGATCGACGGCGATTTCTTCTGGCAGCCGGTCAACATTAAGCATCCAGCAACACCGGAGCTGGTGTAATTCAGATGAGCGGGGGTGGCTGGCCGACGGGATTGATGCCGAGACCTCTGGACGCAATTACCGATAGCGTGGGGACAAGATGAAATTCATCGAAACCGAACTTGCGGGCGCCTTTATCGTGGATCTCGCGCCGCACGAGGACAACCGGGGCTTTTTCGCGCGATTGTTTTGCCAGCAAGAGTTCGCGACGCATGGACTGAAGCCGTTGGTCGCACAGGCGAACGTTGGTTCCAACCGGCGTCGCGGAACTATGCGTGGCATGCACTTTCAGTTCCCGCCGGCGGCAGAGACCAAATATGTCCGCTGTGTCCGAGGCGCGGTCCTGGACATTATCGTCGATCTACGTCCGGAGTCGCCCACCTATCTTCGCCACGTGGCGGTGGAGCTGTCGGCGGCCAACCAGCGCGGTATCTACATTCCCGAGCGCTTTGCCCATGGCTATCAGACGCTGATGGACGACACGGACACCATTTATATGGTGGGAGAGTTTTACACGCCTGGCGTGGAAGGTGGTCTGATGTCACGACGATCCGGCTCTTGGCCTGCGCTGGCCGCTTCCGGTCGACGTCATTTCCGATAAAGACAAGAGCTGGAAGTCACTCGCGGAGATCGAGCCGGAACTTCGGCAGCGAATGTCCGGAAATGCGATCAAGCTCTCGAACGTCGCCTGACCAGGCAAGTTTCCGGGATGAAATGAGATGATCATCGTTGACACCGCGCTCAAGGCGCTCGCTGAAGCTAGCAATCCCGTAAAGGTCGGCCTTATTGGGGCGGGCTTTATGGTGCAGGGGCTGACCAACACGATTGTCAACTCTGTGCCTGGGATGCGCGTCGTTGCGATCTCCAACCGTCGTCCCGAGCGCGCGTTTTCGGTCTTTCGCTATGCAGGCCTCGAACCGTCGATGGCGGAGACGACGCAGCAGTTCGAAAATCTGGCGGTCGTCGGAACGCCAATCGTCACTGAAGATCCAATGCTCATCTGCCGCAGCGACCACATCGATGTCGTCGTCGATGTGACGGGATCGGTCGAGTTCGGGCTCCATGTTGCGCTCGAGGCGATGAAGCATGGCAAGCACTTTGTCATGATGAATGCCGAGCTCGACGCGACCCTCGGCCCCATCCTGCAGGTCTACGCTCGCAAGTATGGCGTGATCCTTTCCGCCTGCGACGGCGACGAGCCTGGGCTGCAGATGAACCTCTATCGCTGGGTGAAGGGTCTCGGACTGACACCCCGGGTGGTCGGAAACATCAAAGGTCTGCAGGATCGCTACCGCAATCCAACGACGCAGGCTGGGTTTGCAGAGAAGTGGGGGCAGAATCCGGCGATGGTGACGTCCTTCGCGGACGGCTCGAAGATCAGCTTTGAGCAGACGATTGTCGCAAATGCCACGGGCTTCAAGGTTCGTTCGCGGGGAATGTCGCGCGGCCTTGAATATAAGGGCGACGTCATGAAAATCGGACAGCTCTATGACATCGACGAATTGCGCGAAGTCGGTGGTATTGTCGATTACGTGGTCGGAACGCCGTTGACCAAGATTTACTGCCTCGCCGAACATCCCGACCCAAAGCAGCAGCATTACCTGAGCCTCTACAAAATGGGCGACGGCCCACTCTACAGCTTCTTCGTTCCGTATCACCTCGTGCACTTCGAGGTTCCGTTCTCAATCGCACGCGTCGCCTTGTTTCGCGATAATTTGGCTGCCCCGCTCGGGGCGCCGGTGGTCGAAGTCTGCGCCGTCGCCAAGCGTGATCTGGCGGCTGGAGAAGTGCTCGACGACTACGGCATGTACATGACCTATGGCGAGGCGGTTAACGCCACCGAGATGTGGCAAAATCGCTATCTGCCTGAGGGGCTCGTGGAGGGTTGTCGGCTCCTGAGGCCGATCTCACGCGACGCTGTAATTACCTACGACGATGTCGTCCTGCCGCAAGGACGGCTCGCTGACCAATTCCGGCGCGAACAGTACATCCACTTCTTTGGCTCGAGCTCGATCTGACTTGTCTCAGGAGCTCATGCAGGCCCTGCCAATGGCTGGGAGGCCACCAACTCCAGCGCGCGGTTTGGCGATAGCTGAACTCTTTCGCGCGCCGAGCCCCGCAGGCTTTTGAGAGCCTCGGTTCACAGAGAGGGGCAGGATGGCAACACAACACAGACATAGGGCCGAGAAACCGCTGCGGCGTCTGATCCAGGCGGTGCCTCTCGCTCGCAGGTACAAATGCGACACTTGATCTGATCGGCAGGCGCGGCATCGTGGGTTCGCCAGTTGGTTTCCACCCACTGGAGCATCCATGAACGCCAGGCTGATCGACAAGCGCGGACTTGTGCGCAACGAGGTGCTGCTATCATCACAGCGCAAAATCGCTGATCTGGTCGCGTATTGCCTGGCCTATGAGTTCGAAGACGTACTGGGCTCCGTTACCAATGCACAGCGGATCGACGTCATTGATCGGGCGGGTCTGGAGTTCTCACGCCGCGCCTACAAGCTCGCAAGCCTCGTATCCAGGTCGCCTCGTTTGGCGCGCCAGCTAATTCCTTCTCCTCGGAGCAGGAAGATCTTGGACGACGACTTCGAACTGTTTTTCCCGATCTTCAACACAAGCTACGAACTATATTCTCTCGCGACCATTCCCGACTGGCGCAAGCACTGCGACAAGGCGGCCTGCTTCATCACCGAGGTCTGGCCCCACTGGCTGCACGGCTATCTGGTCGACCTTTTATCGGCCTTCGATCACATCTTTATTGGCTGCCGCAACAGTGTCCAGGATGTGGCACGCATCACTGGTCGGCCATGCACTTATCTGCCGCTCGCGGTTGACGTGCTGAGATTTGCACCCGAGTCCCTCGACCAGCCACGCCCCATCGATGTCTGCAACATCGGCCGCCGGTCGCCGGTTACGCACGGGGCACTGATTCAGTTGGCGGAGCAGCAGCACGACTTTTTTTATTATTACGATACTGTGGCTGCGGGCGGCGCCGATCTGAAGGATCGCACGTTCCGGGTCGAAAATCCGCAAGAGCATCGCTGCATGCTTGCGACAACACTCAGGCACAGTGGCTACTACATTGCCAACCGTAGCTACGTTAACAAGCCCGAGTTTACCGCCATAAGCGACGAGATATCGGCTCGCTTTTACGAGGGCGCTGCTGCGGGAACGGTCATGATCGGCGAGCCGCCGCGAACAGAAGAATTCAAGAGCCAGTTCGATTGGCCGGATGCGCTGATCCGTATGCCGTTTGATTGCGCAGACATCGGCAAATTCGTTGCAGATCTGAGCCGTGACCGCGATCGGATTTGCTCGGCGCGGCGCAACAACATCCGGGAGAGCGCGCTCAGGCACGATTGGCTACATCGCATTCAGGTGATTTTCAATACCCTCGGAGTGGCGCCTACGCAGAAGATGCAAGTCCGCGCGCACCATCTGGAGCGAATTGCTTCGCGGATGGATGCGGAATGATGTTGAATTATTGGATTGCTCGATAAAATGACTTTCACCGAGCCTGATCTCCCACGCGCCTGCGCCCGTCCCATGAGTGGGGCTAATCCATGAAAGCCGCCAAAATAGGTCTTTATGGGCATTTTGGTGCCGGCAACTTGGGCAATGAATGCACTTTGCAGGCCGCCATTGAGCAGACCTTGCAGTGCTGGCCTGGTGCGGAGGTAACGTGTTTCTGCACGAACCCTCAGGATGTTCGGATACGCCATGGCATAGCGGCCTTGCCTTCGGAAGCCGTTACCAACACCACAACCGAAACGCCGCTTCCAAGCCAGTCCCGCGGTGGCTTGGCGCGACTCATGCGCATCGTCTTTAAGCGCATACCTCTAGAGTTGCTGCACTGGAGCAAGAGCCTGCGTGAAGTCCGGCGCACGGACGTGCTCATCGTCGCCGGAACGGGGATCATCGCCGACTATATGACCGGGCCGCTGGGCTGGCCGTACGATATCTTCAAATTTTCAACGCTTGCTGCACTTTGCAGAGTCAAACTGGTATTCCTCAGCGTTGGTGTTGGACCAATCCACCATCCGCTCAGCCGATGGTTCTTTAAGAAAAGCCTCGCATTGGCCAGCCACCGTAGCTATCGGGACGTGGCATCCAGGCAATATCTCGACAAGATCGGCTTCAATACTGGTGGCGATCAAGTCTGCCCTGACTTGGTTTTCGGCCTATCGCCTAGCAATCTGTTCCAAGGGTCGCAGGACGCGCAGCGACGCGTGATAGGTGTTGGTCTGAAGGATTATGGCACGTCCGAACAGCTGGAACCGGGGGCGTTCCGGCAATATCTCGATACGATGGCAACGTTCGTGGGCTGGCTCCAAAACCAGGGTTACAGCGTCCGGCTTTTGGTTGGCGATTTCCATTACGACAGCCGCGTGGTCGCGGAGTTCGTCGAGATACTGAAGGCCCGGAACATCGATACTTCAGCACCGATGCTGATGGCCAAGCCGGCGCTGACCGTGGCAGATCTGCTGCTCCAAATGAGCGAAGCCGAAGTTGTTATCTCACCGCGTTACCACAACCTCATACTGGCCTTGATCCAGGGAAAGCCGATCATCGCGCTCTCAGATCACGTCAAGCTGGAATCGCTGGCCGTCGACTTTGGCTTGGCACAGTATCATCTGTCTATGCGAAACTTAAGCGCGGACGAGCTGATCAGTCGATTCGCAGAACTTGAAGCGGACATGGAGCGGTTGAGACCGTACATCGCTTCGCGAATGGAGGAATGTTGTCACGCTATCGGTGCGCAGTGCGCAAAGATTGCGACCGATCGGATACGATCGGGCCAGGCCGTCGAGGTTATCCCGGAATAGCCATGGGTCTCGACCTCCGGCGGCATCTGCTGGATGGCTGTCAAAACGATCGGCAGCACACCCACTCCGCGGCCGCAGCTTCCACCCGGCTGGTGATTTGGCTCAGATATCCTCATCGAGGAAGTTCAGCGATACGCAACCCTCAGGGCGCTAATGAGCCTACGAAACAACATTAAGTTGTAACTCTTAAATCTTGCGCAATCGCAACTTTTTCACTTAAATTGCTTTGTCATTTTGGGTAAGTATGTCGCAGGATTTCTGGTCTTCTCCGCGCCATAACGGTTGCGACGACACTGGGATTCACCCTCTGTGCATGTACCGCACCGTGGGACGGTTTGAGGCTGCTGATATGCTTCGTTGTCTGGGAGTTCCGAGATGAGTGGGTTTACGACGATCGAGGCATATGGAGCGACCAAACTGGTCCAGAGCGGCAGCAATTACCTGTTGGTCGCTGCTGATGGCACGTCGGTCACGATCACCTATGGTGGCGCCGCAGTTGTAGCCGGGCAGTTTGGTGGGTGGACGCCGATCGGCGCGGAGAAGACAGCAAGCGGCTACGAACTGGCTTGGTCGATACCCGGCTCCGATCAATATACGATCTTCTATCTCGACAACAGCGGGAACTTTCTCTCAGACCCCGTTGGCACCATCTCGGGTGAGAGCGGACAGCTGGAAGCGTTCGAGACCAGTTTCCAGCAGGACCTGAATGGTGATGGCAGGATCGGACTGCCACCGCCAACAGTGATCGAAGCCTTTGGATCAACTACACTGGTCCAGAGCGGCAGCAATTACTTCCTCAATTCTACTGATGGCTCGTCAGTTGAGATGAGTTATGGCGGGGCGCCAGTGGTTGCCGGGCAATTTGGTGCTTGGACGCCGATCGGCGCGGAGAAGACCGCCAGCGGCTACGAGGTTGCTCTGTCGGTGACCGGAGCCGATCAGTATACGGTTTTTTATCTCGATGCCAGCGGCAACTATCTCTCCGATCCGATTGGTACAGTGTCCGGCGAGAGCGGCCAGTTGGCAACGTTCGAGGTCAGTTTCCAGCAGGATCTGAATCACGACGGCACGATCGGCCTACCCTCGCCGACGGTCATTGAGGCCTTTGGATCGACGACTCTGGTACAAAGCGGCGACAACTATTTTCTTAAAGGCACCGACGGCTCTTCGGTCGAAGTCAGTTATGGAGGCGCGCCGGTTTTCGTCGGCCAGTTTGGTGCGTGGATGCCGATTGCTGCGGAAAAGACTGCAAGCGGCTACGAGCTCGCCCTGGCGATCAAGAGTGCCGACCAGTATACGGTGTTCTATCTCGACGCCAGCGGCAACTATCTGTCCGATCCGATCGGCACCGTGTCCGGCGAGAGCAGCCAGTTGCAGTTGTTCGAGGCCAGCTTTCAGCAGGACCTGAACGGCGATGGCAAGATCGGCCTGCCACCACCCACGGTGATCGAGTCATTCGGATCGACCGCGCTGTTTCGGAGTGGTACCAATTATTTCTTTGGCACGACTGCCCCGGCAGTAGAGCTGAGCTACGGCGGCGCGCCAGTCGTCGCTGGACAGTTTGGTGCGTGGACGCCGATGGCGGCCGAGAAAACCGCCGGCGGGTATGAGGTCGCCCTGGTGTTGACCGGCGCCGATCAGTACACGATCTCGAATCTCGACAATAGCGGCAACTTCCTGACGGACCCAGTGGGTGCGCTTGCGGGTGACAACAGCCAACTTGAATCGTTGGAAAGCAGCTTTCAGCAGGATCTGAACGGTGATGGCAGGGTCGGTCTGCCACCACCGACGGTGATCGAAGCCTTTGGATCCACCACCCTGCTTCAGAACGGCAGCAATTACATTCTGAATAATGCCGACGGCTCGTCAGTTACGATGAGCTATGGCGGTGCGCCGGTTGCGGTTGGGCAGTTTGGCGCGTGGCTTCCGATCGGCGCAGAGCAAACCTCGAGCGGCTACGAGGTCGCCCTCAAGCTGACGGGCGCTGATCAGTACACCGTGTGGTATCTGGACGGCACCGGCAATTATCTCTCAAGCCCAATCCCCAATGCGACAGGCGAGAGCGGCCTTCTGGAGTCAATCGAAACCAGTTTCCATCAGGACCTGAATGGCGACGGTTCGATCGGTTGCCGCCACCGGTGGTGATCGAGGCTTTTGGATCGACCAGCCTGGTCGAGAGTGGCGGCAATTACTTCCTCAAAGGTGCTGACGGCTCATCGGTTGAGCTAATGTACAACGGCGCGCCGGTCGTGACCGGCGAGTTCGGAACGTGGGCGCCAATCGGTGCGGAGAAGACCTCTAGCGGGTATGAAGTCGCCTGGAAGCAGCCCGGCCCGATACCGGGATCCGATCAATACACGATCTGGAATACGGACGGCAGCGGTACTTATCTGTCCGGCCCGCTCGCCAACGTATATGCCCCTAGCAGCGACCTAGAGACGATAGAGACCAGCTTCAAGCAGGATCTCAACGGCGACGGTACCATCGGTATTCCCCATATCACCGATCCTAACGACACACCGACCTTCATTTATGATGGAACCGATTCTACCGGAGCTCAGCTGTACGAGATAAGCTGGAATGTCCTCGGTTCGCATCCGTATGCCGTCCGGGTGCTCAATCCCGATAATCCAAATCTGAGTTATCAGCATAGCTTTCTGTTTGCCCTGCCGCCGGAGCCTGAACTCGACGAGTCGGGTTGGGGTGTCGGCCTCACCCAGCTCCAGCAGCTGAACGTACAAAATCAATACAACGCAACGATCATCGAGCCGGTCTTTCCGCTTTACTCGTGGTACGCCGACAATCCGAACGATCCGACCATGGACTACGAGACGTTCATGGCTAAATATCTGCCGCAGTGGGTCGATAATACTTTTGCCACGACCGGTACCGAGCGGAACCTGATGGTCGGCTTTTCGAAGTCCGGCTACGGGGCGCTTGATCTGCTCATAAAGCATCCCGATGTGTTCTCTGCCGCCGCCGCGTGGGACTTCCCGGCCGATATGCCGAACTATAATTCAATCTCTTCGGCGAGCGGCAACTACGGAACCAATGCGAATTTTCTATCCAACTACCAGTTGAGTGGAAGCTTCCTCGACAACTACAAGGCTCCGTTTCTGTCCCAAGACCGTATCTGGATTTCTGGTTATGCCGTTTTCCAGAAGGACATCACGGACTTCAATGCGCTGCTTACTGCGCATGGGATCGACCACACGCTCGCGCCGCAAGCACAATCCGTCCATGCCTGGCAGGGCAATTGGCTGCCAGGCGCGATATCCGGGCTTTACGGCCTCGAGCAAGACTTGATCGGCAGCGCGCCAACTGCGTCGGCGCTTACCGCGTCAGCCAGCTCGGGCGCTAGTTCCGGCAGCGCTGGCTCCAGCACCACTGCACAATCTTCGACGCTGGTTCCACTGACCGATCAGCTCTCGGGTCACGGTTAACCGTCGGCCAGCGATGCAGAGCTGCGTCATGAATGTGACGCTGCGACGCTAGCGGTGCAGTAGCGACGCAGCGACGCAATTCCGGCCACGCTTGCCCGGTTGCTCTGGCAGTCGCTCTGCGGGCTGCGGGGCGCTCAGTCGCAGCACAACCCATTGTGGAAAAACAACCAACGCAAATAGCCACTACTGGCGTAAGCGACGCAGGAGAAAAGCCGATAGCGCGCGGAAGGTCTAATTCCTAGGACAAAATCGCCAGTTTGTACAAAAACATCTGGCTCTTGCACTAATCCGTTGCAAGCGTCTACGCGCTTGGAGTAAGGCTCGTCTGCGACGGAATGAGCTTCGAACCACGGGATCAAGCGACACGTCGGTGTCGGTGGCAATCGCGCGCGATCCAACGTCCAAGGTGTTGCATTGGCAAACTCTTCCCCAGACGGGGAAGGTAAGTGCGGAAGCATACGCGGAACATCGGCTCGGTGCTGCATAGACTTGCAGTCCGCTGAGTTACTGAGGATATGCAGACCGCTGGGCTCCGCCAGCGCGGACACAATTGATGCCTCAGCGTGCCGGCGCGGTATGGTTGGCCCGATGAAGCTTTCTTTTTCAAGCGTAGGTAGCTCGAGCAAAACCATGTCTGCAGCGCAATGGCCGGAAAAGACAACGCAATACGTGTATCACTTCCAGATCTGCCATCATTCAAGGGCAGAGGGCTATTAGGTTATTCGTTCGGGCCACTGAAGCAGAAGGATCTGGACGTCTACTACGTAGACGTCGATGGCGGACACGACACCTTTATGGTGAGCCGGAAGATCACCCGTACCTACTATGTCTTATCCGGCAGCGGATATTTCACGGTAAACGGGCGTGTCCATGATGTTGGCCCCGGTATGTTGGCGGAGATCCCTCCAGGCGTTGAGTTTTCCTACTCGGGTACCATGAGGCTTGTCATATTCTCCAGCCCTCGCTGGTTCTCCGGCAACGACAAAATCACCAAATGGAATCCTGATGTGGTGAGTTCAGACTCTGCTCCCAACCCAAACAACCGGCCTTGGCTAGATCAGCTCATACAGTTCCGGATCTTTGGCAAGTCGCCTCTCGGCGCATTTCTAACGACCAACCAAATACTATGGAATTGCCTTCCTGCGCGGGTCCAGTCTTCCAATGTGCTGGAGCGCTACGGCGAGCTCCTGCACAAGCTGGCTAGCGCACTCGGTGGACGGGCGCAGGCACATAGCACGTTCTTCCTCAGAAACCGCCCGATGCTTGAGCTGATCCCGCGACTGGCGAAGCGATCGAACAAGAACGGCGTCTTGAGAGTGGCGGTTCTAGGCTGCAGTACCGGTGCCGAGGTTTATTCGTTGGTCTGGAAGTTGCGGTCCGCACTTCCTGGATTGAAATTGATTGTGCATGCAGCTGACATCGCGAGCCAGGCGGTTGAGACTGCCAAGGCAGGTATCTATCCGCTCAAACCGTCAACGGCAGATGACACCAGCATTTTCGAGCGTATGTCCGAGAGAGAGATCAAAGAAATATTCGACCGAGATGGCGAGACCATGATTGTCAAGCCATGGCTCAGAGACGGCATCGTATGGCAAGTCGCCGATGTCGGCGAGGCATCGGCAAGGGAGGAAATGGGGCCGCAGGATATTGTGATTGCCAGCAACTTCCTCTGCCATATGGACGATGCCGCGGCGGATACATGCCTGCGCAATATCGGACGATTGCTAAACTATGGAGGATACCTGCTGGTCTCGGGCATCAATCTGGACATTCGCACAAGAGTCGCAGACGAACTGGGGTGGCACCCCGTGCAGGAATTGCTCGAAGAAATCCATGAGGGCGACCCTTGCATGCGGCGCCTCTGGCCGTGCCACTACGCTGGACTGGAACCATTGAACAAGACACGAAGCGACTGGACGCGGCGCTACGCGGTTACCTTCGAGATAGATGGTTCCGAAGATATAACCGGCGATTTGGTCGGCAAAGAGCCGGCGATCGCTGATTGAGTTCGTAGCCGGCGACGACACGATCCAAATTCCAGAAGTCTGACGCAGGCGCCGCGACTGTTGGCAGGAACGCGCATACCTGGAATCATCGGCTTAACCGACTAGACTTTTTGAAAGCGCAATGAAGGATCTCAAGGGAAGCGCAATCCGCGGCGGTCTGGCGAGACTCTGCGCTTTGTGCACAAGCCTGGTCGTTCGAGTGGTCTCGCTTCTGGTGCTGGCCCGCATCCTGAGCCCAAGCGATTTTGGTATCGTCGGCATGGTGATGGCCTTCACAGGAGTCCTGGTTACGTTTCGGGATTTCGGACTGTCTTCGGCGGCGGTGCAGCGCGACAAGGTCACGGAACAACAGATCTCGACCTTGTTCTGGATCAATCTGACCATCGGAGCGCTGCTGGGTCTGGCAGGTGCAGCAGTGGCACCGGCTGTTGCCGATTTTTATGGGCGCCCCGAGCTATTGCTCGTGACCATGTGCTTGGCGTTTGCATTCTTCATCAATTCAGCAGGGGTCCAGCATTCGGCACTTTTGCAGCGGCAAATGCGGTTCACGGCGTTGTCCTTGATCGATGTCTTCTCGCTGATATTCGGCAACGTCGTTGCCATTGCCGCCGCCGAAGCGGGCTACGGATACTGGTCTCTTGTGGCTTTGGCGGTCGCCACTCCGCTGGCTGCTACAAGCGGTTACTGGTTTGTCAGCGCATGGGTTCCTGGCCTGCCGAGTCGCCGGGCGGGAATCCGCCCCATGATGCATTTTGGCAGTATCCTGACTTTGAACGGCCTCGTGGCATATGTCGCTTACAACGCTGAGAAGATCATGCTTGGCCGAGCGTGGGGGCCTCAAGCGATCGGGGTCTATGGTCGAGCGCATCAGCTGCTGAATTTGCCTACCGACAGTCTGAATACGGCTATCGGAGAGGTGGCATTCTCGGCGTTGTCGAGAGTGCAGAACGATCCAGTCCGCTTGAAGAGCTACTTCCTGAAAGGCTTTGCTCTCGTGCTGGGCCTTACCTTACCCATCACGATCATGTCCGCTCTGTTTGCTGACGATCTGGTTCTGGTCTTGCTGGGTCCGCAATGGAAGGCCTCCGTCGAGATTGTCAGGTTGCTGGCTCCAACCGTTGCCATCCGCGCAATCATCAATCCGCTGGGTTGGCTGCTCTACTCGCTTGGATTGGTCGGTAGGTCGTTGCGCATCGCCCTCGTCTTCGCACCAGTCATGATCATTGGCTACTATATTGGCTTGCCCTACGGACCGGACGGCATCGCCATCGCCTATTCCATTACCATGGGCTTATGGGTCATCCCGCATATATTCTGGTGCGTGTTTAGAACACCGATTTCAGCGGGTGAGATCTGGCATACGGTGATCAGAACCTTGGGTCCTGGCATTCTGGGCGGGGCTCTTGCCTATGGCGTGCACACGTTGTGCGGAGACGCCTATCCTCCCCTGCTTCGGCTAGTGCTCGAAAGCGCCACGCTGTTTATTGGATATTTCGGCGCGCTGTGGTTCTCGGCCGGACAGCGCTCACTTTACATCGGTCTGTTCCGGGGCATGCGAACGGCCTCGGTTGCCGCCGGGCGATAGCCGGTCAGAAGCAGCAGGTCTTCCGGTTTGGCCGGATCAATCTCAAGATCGGCGTGGCGTGGGCCCGCTGCGTACATCCGGCAACCATGAGCGGAACCATGATAGGCCGTACATTCACCATGGCCGACCAGATGCGGTTTGCTGCCGTTTCCGGCGACCGCAATCCGATGCACCTCGACGCAGTCGCCGCACGCCGTACACAGGCGGGCGCGCCAGCGGTCCACGGCATCCATCTGTTGCTGTGGGCACTCGATGTGCTGGCAGACGTGGAAACGCAGCCGCCCGCAATCCGGCGCCTGACCGCACGCTTCAATCGTTTCGTCGCGATTGATGAGGCGGTGACAGTGGTTACGGCAACGCGCAACGAGGCAAACGCACGGTTTGATCTGGTGCTGGATATGCTGGTGGCCGGACTGACCGTGGCACAGATCACGATCGAGTACGGCGTCGCCGGCCGCGCACCCGAATCGCTGTCCTGCAACACTGTCGCCGTCCCCGTTCAACCGCACAATCCGGTATTCGAACAGATGGCCGGACTGTCTGGCCGGCTCGCTTTCGCAAGCGCTCCAGAAAGTGCCGCGGCGATGTTCCCGGCATTGTCACAATGGCTGGGGCCTCGTCGCGTTGCAGCACTGGCCGCCAGCTCCTTGCTGGTCGGTATGGTCTGTCCGGGGCTTCATTCCATTTATGGCAGTCTGGCCGTGAATCTTTGCGATGAGCACGAGTTGCAGGACAAGCTCGACTTCCGCGTGGTCTCTGCCGATCCGCGCTTTCGTTTGGTCCGGTCAGCCATCGCCGGTGGCGGACTGTCCGGCGTCGTTGAAAGTCTATCGCGCGTGCCGCCAGTCCTCCAGGCGTCGTCGAGCGAACTCTTCGACCTGGTCGCGCCTGAGGAGTTCGCGGGAACCACGGCGCTGATCATCGGCGGCTCACGTGGGCTGGGTGAGATAACCGCAAAGCTTCTCGCGATGGGCGGAGCGAACGTGGAGATCACCTACCGCGTTGGCCGCACCGAGGCGGATGCCGTCGTCGAGGACATTCGCGCTGCCGGCGGAAGCTGCAAGGCACTTGCCTACGACGCTGCCAAATCGGCCGAGCCGCAACTGGCAGCACTCGACGATACGCCAACCCACGCTTACTACTTCGCGAGCCCCACCATTTTTCGGGCCCAGTCAGCGCTGTTCTCGCGCACGAGATTGGATGCGTTCCTCAACACTTACGTGGACGGGTTTCTCGACCTGGCGCAAACCTTACGGACACGCCGTAGCGATGTCTGGCTGTTCTATCCGTCGTCGGAGTTCGTGACGGAACGGCCTCGAGGAATGATCGAGTACGCCATGGCCAAAGCCGCCGGCGAAACACTTTGCGATGAGATCAATCAGACGTGGGCGCCGCTGCGTGTCACGGTGGAGCGTCTGCCACGCCTGCTTACCGACCAGACCGCGTCCATCATTGGAGCTCAATTGGCATCCTCCGCCGATTGCCTGCTGCCGATCGTGCGGAGAAGTACAGGCCCGCTCGCTGCAATAAGCCTAAAACAAAACTTGATACTCCATGGTTGGGGCGACGCCCCGCGCCGAGTTCAAGGTGAAGCTGCATGCTTGGTCGCTTAATTCGTATTTTCGGCGCTTTTATCTGCCTGATCTTGTGTTTTGCAGCAGGGGCAGCGTTCTACAAGTATGTGGGTTTTCCTGACACCGTTGCCTTCCTTAAGGCACCGGTGGCGCGCGCGAACATTCTCAGCGTGACTGGACGGCATCCGAGCAACTGCAATATCCCCAGGACAAGGGTGATCTCGGTTTCCCGAGATATGTGCAGACCAGCCTGCTTCCGTTGGTCATCAACGGAAAGCGGCTTTCGGATACACTTCCGGCGGCAAAGTTCGGCGGCGCCATCGCCATGGTCGGCACAACGGTCGTTATCATGGACCGGCTTGGCAGTCTGTTCCGCTATGATTTGAAAACCGGCTCTTTTGAAAAACTGGCGCTTCCAGCGCTGCCGAACAACCTGGAAGCCTATATCCGTGCGCGTCCCAATATGGCCGGCGTCGCAGCACGTCAATCTCGCCAGTCCCGAAGCTCAGATGGAGTTCCGGGCGCACGACATCACATTTTTGCCGGACCGGAAGGAACTTGTCGCTCTCTACGACCAATTCGACGAGACGGCAGGAAAATTGCGGACAGTCGTCTCGGTTATCCCGATCGATGCACTGACGCTCGCAGCGACCGGCGATTGGCAGACCAAATTCACCAGTGAAACCTACATGCCGGGCTACGCCGCATTCTCCGGCGGCCGGATGGCCTATCATGGGGGCGACAAACTTTTTCTGAGCCTCGGCGACCACGCTATATACAACCCGCCCGTTGCGCAGAATTCCGACACGGCGTTTGGCAAGGTCATCGAGCTGGACCTGACAAGCAAGAAGTGGCGCGAGGTCAGCAAGGGCGTCAGAAATGCCGAAGGACTGACCTTCATCAAGTCAGGGGCGTTGGTCGCCACCGATAACGGTCCCCGCGGCGGCGACGGCCTCGAGATTATCCGTGACGGCAGCAACTATGGTTGGCCGAATGCCAGTCTGGGCACCACCTATGACAGCTACGATTTCACCGGTGGTAGCTTCACCGTCGGCGCTGGGGCCGGTTCGAAACATATCGATCCATCGCTTATCGGCCGCACCAACGGATATACAACTCCGGTGTTCGCGTGGGTGCCCAGCGTTGCGCCGACGCAGCTCATTCAGATCGACAATTTCGATCCTCGCTGGAACGGTGATCTGCTCGTCGGCTCCATGCAAGGGTCGTCGCTGTTTCGGCTTCGGTTGGAAGGCGACCGAGTGCTGTACTCCGAGCCAATCTGGATCGGCCAGAGGATCCGCGATCTTGCCGAAGCAGAAGATGGGACGATTATAATTTGGACTGACGACACTCAGCTTATGTTCGTCTCTCTCGATCAGGACAAGTTGGCGCAGAAACGGCGTGCCCCGGCCTTCCTAGGCGAGGTAGAAGCCGGCGGTTGTTTGGGATGCCATCACTTTGGCCCCACGCATCCCGGCGATGCAGCGCCAAGCTTCAGCAATCTGCTCAACCGGCCTGTTGCATCAGACCTGTTTCCGTATTCGCCAGGGCTCCGAAAGGTCGGCGGAACTTGGACAAAAGCGCGGCTGATAGAATTCCTGAATGATCCGACAAAACTCGCCAGCGGTACGGTCATGCCTTCGATGCGGATGCTCGGCCTCAATGACGAGCAGATAAAGAATATCGTCGATACACTGGCGCGAGCGTCGCAAACATCGTCCAACGTGCAAAAAGCCGGCAGTGAATGACCGTATCGGCTCCGGCTCCCGCCGGCTGCATCGCTGAAATCTCCGGATACTGATCTGTGCGCCGTTCCATACCGCGCATGCCACGGGTGCTTATAGGGCGACGGACGTGGACGTCGGCTTAGGGGAAACCGCAACTATGATGAACTCGCAAACCGCGAAGCCAACAGGGGAGCCGATGATAAGCGCGTCCTCAGGAAGTGTTCCATTGCCCAGCGCATGGACCAGAATATCTGGACTCCTGTTCGCCCATCGTCTCACGATCTACATCTGCGTGCTTCTTGTGGGGTCCGCTCGCCGCGTATGGTTATGGGATCCGGACACGGACGATCTTTGCCTGCCAGGCAAATGGCTATAGCGCCGATCGCTATCTGGCGTACTGCAACGGCGCCAATTACGCCGACTACGAGCATGGCGCATTCCAATTCAATTTGGAGCCGACTGTGCCGGAAGCGGTCAGGAACGCGGACGTTGTATTTCTCGGCAACAGCCGGGTCCCGGTCGCTTATTCGACAGCGCCAACCGAGCGCTGGTTTTCAGCAAATTCAGCGCGATATTACGTGCTGGGATTCAGCTATTACGAAAACTCGCTGTTTGAAAGCGGGCTGCTGGAGCGAATCCAGCCCCGTGCCAGCGTCTATGTCATCAACGTCAACGACTTTTTCGTGCCGACGGAGACCGTGCCCGTCAAGGTAATCCTGCACGACCCCAAGGCAGCGGACGACTACAAGTCCAAGCGCTTTTGGCAAGGCATCCATCAGCGGGTCTGCGGTACCCTTCCGATCATCTGCGGCAAGCAGTATGTGATCTTCCGGTCGCGGGAAACCGGGGCATACCGCACAGAAGGGGCAGTAGACCCGAAGGTCTTGCCCGTTACCTACAACTCAGTTGCCGACCCGAGCGCAGTCGAGACCAACGTCGCGGCGGCGACAGACTTTCTATCCCGCTTTGCGAAAAATAAGTGCGTGATCCTGACCATTGTCCCGTATAACGGCACGGACATTGGAACCGCGAAGGCAATCGCCGGCCGCCTTGGATTGCCGTTGGTAACGCCGGAGAACGTGCAGGGCCTTCAAACATTCGACGGTTGGCATCTGGACCAGCCAAGCGCGCAACGCTGGTCTGAGGCTTTTTTCCAGGCGGCGGGTCCCCGGATCCGATCATGTCTTGACAGCCACGGTGCAACGGACAGCAAGCGTCCATAGCCCATTGGTCCCCGCAGCGGCGCCTTCGCTGCGACCAGGCGTCCGCCACTTCCCGGTTCTGTCGCCGGAGCGTTTCGGTCGTTATTCAGAGCCTGACCATATTTCGCGATGAGGAGCATCACCGTGACCACAGAGGAAATTCTTTCCACATTCTCCAGCATCCTTCGCGATTTGCTGCTCGACGATACGATCGTGCTGAAGATGGACAGTCGCCGTGAGAATATCCCCGGATGGGACTCGTTCAACTACATCAATTTCATTGTCGCGGTTGAGTTGGAGTTCGGCGTGAAATTCAAAGTAGCCGACATCGAGTCATTCCCCGACGTAGGCTCAATGGTCACAGAGGTGGCGAGAATGTTGGCGCTCCAGCCTTCTCGGTAACTCCCGCAGAGGACGACGAATAATGCTGTTCAATTCCGCCGAGTTCCTCTTCGGCTTTGTGCCGGTGGCGCTGCTGGGGTTCTGGCTGCTCGGCAGGTACTCCCGCGTATCGGCGATCCGCTGGCTGATCGTCGCGTCCCTCGTGTTCTACGGGTGGTGGCGGCCGTTGAACGTGCTGATCATCGGTCCGTCCATTCTGCTGAATTTTGCCTTGGCACGCGTGCTTCAGCGGCTGGCTCAAAACGAGGCTTCGGCCCGGGGATCAAAACTGATCCTCATCCTGGGGATCGTTCTCAACATCGGATTTCTCGGGGTCTTCAAGTACACCGACTTCATTGCCGGCTCGATCAATGATGTCTTTGGCGCAAACCTGCTCCTGCAGCACATCATCCTTCCCCTGGGCATATCCTTCATCACCTTCCAGAAGATCGCCTTCCTGATCGATGTGCAGGCTGGGCGCGTCAAGACGTTCAGCTTCCAGGACTACTGCACGTTCGTGCTGTTCTTCCCTCAGCTTATCGCCGGGCCGATCGTGCACTACCGGGAGATGATGCCGCAGTTCCAAACGGCTTCATGCCGGTTCGATAAAGAGAACTTCGCCGTCGGCCTTACGTTATTGCTGTTCGGCCTGTTCAAGAAGGTGGTTCTCGCCGACCAGATGGCCCCCCTGGTTACACCGATCTATGAACATGCCGCTTCCGGCGCGAGCATTTCGTTCTTCACGGCGTGGATGGCGGCGATCGGCTTCACGCTGCAGATCTATTTCGACTTTTCCGGCTATACCGATATGGCGCTGGGCCTGGCGCGGTTCTTCGGCATCAAGCTGCCTCCGAATTTCAACTCGCCGCTGCGCGCTCCCAGCATAATCGACTTCTGGCTTCGCTGGCATATGACCTTGACGCGCTTCCTGACGGCGTATCTCTACAACCCTCTGGTGCTGACGCTGACAAGGCGCCGGCTGGCCAAGGGACGCCCCGGGTTCGCGGGGTCGAATGCGACGATTGGCGCGTTCGTCTCCCTGCTGATGGTCCCGACGATCCTGACCATGTTCATCTCGGGGCTGTGGCATGGTGCGGGTTATGGTTTCGTCATTTGGGGCCTGCTCAATGGTATCTACATAACGATCAATCATGGGTGGCGTCTGTTCGCTGTGCGGCTCTGGTCCAACAGACGCAGCTATAACCGCTTCATGCATCCGGTGGGTCAGCTGGTGACCTTCCTCACTGTTGCCGCGACGATGATCTTCTTCCGCGCCCCGACGATGGCTTCGGCCATGGACCTGGTGAAAGGCGTGTTCGGGTTGAATGGTTTCGGCTTGCCGCAGGACCTCTTCGGCCGGCTGGGGCCGCTCGCGGGAATTCTGCATCGCGTCGGCGTAACGCCCGAGGCCGGAAGCGCTGCGGATTTCATCGGAGCTGGGAAATGGATCTGCCTGCTCCTGGTCATCGCTCTGGCGCTGCCCAATACGCTGCAAATCCTGAAGCAGTACGAGCCGGCACTGGGCGTCAAACCGGGCTCGACAAACTTCCCAAGCGTGAAATTGCGGTTCCTGGAATGGAGCCCCTCGGTGCCTTGGGCGGTTGCTGTGTCGGTGATCGGAGCGATTGCATTTGTCGCAATCGGCGGCCCGAGCGAGTTCTTGGTACTGGCAGTTCTGATCGGTCACGCGGGGAAGCCAACGGCAAAGCGGTTTTGACCGTGGCATCGGCAGGCGAACCGATTGCTGCGGGCCGTTCCGCCGGCATTGTTTATTATCCGGACGCCTCAATTTAGGCGTTAACACCAGCAGCGCTGTTATCAGTTAGAGTCTTGCTCCGGCATCGGATCGATGCCTGTCGTTAATGGTGCACGTCGCGTCCGGCGGCCATCGACGGAATTTCAACGAAGAGACGGTTCCATAAGGGGGCGTCGATGACCACGATCACGGCCAGTTCGACCGTTGGGATCTCTCTGGCGTCGCCAGGATATATCAGTCCTATCGTTATCAATCCGGGCGTTTCGATCTCGAACACCGGTGACGCGATTGCAGCCAGCTCGGGCAGCTGGATCCTACAGAACAACGGCACGATTGCCGGCACCGGTATATCGGCGAACGGCATCGATCTCGCCGCTACCGGATCGGTCACCAACATGGCCTCCGGCTCGATCGTCGGAAGCAGCGCCGGCATCCTGTTCGGCGGTGACGGAACCGTCGTCAATTACGGCAGCATCGACGGCCAATCAGGCACCAGCATTCTCTACGTGGGCGTCGGCGTCGACTTACGAAATGGTGGCGCGGTCACCAACCACGCCGGCGGCACAATCAGCGGGTATGGCTTCGGTATATACGCCTACGGGAACACCGGCACTGTGATCAATGCCGGTTTTGTCGCCGGTGAAAATTATTCGGGCGTGCGACTACAGGCCGGCGGCGTGGTCACGAACCAGTCGGGCGGCACGATCAGCGGCGGCCACTTAGGCGTCTTGGCCAACAGCGCGACCGGCACGGTGATCAACGCCGGTTCAATTGCCGGCGGCATCGGCCTGTACAACGGCGGGGCTGTCACCAACCAGGCTGGTGGCACCATCAGTGGCGCTGTCTACGTCTACACGGGAAGCTACACCGCCACCTTGCTCAACAACGCAGGCGCCTACTGGCAACTGACCGGCACCAGCACAATCGGCGATGGTGTCACGCTCACCAATGCCGGCACACTCACTGTGCTAGGCGCGAGCTTCACCGACAACGGCAGTCTGGTGAACAGCGGCCTCATCAACATTGATCCCAGTTCTGCAACACTCGCGAGCATTGGCGGCAGCGGGACGATCGACGTGGGGTCCGATAGCACTCTGGCGATCACTGGCTCGGTGGCTGCCGGCGAGACGATCCGGTTCACTGGCACCAACGCGGTTCTCAATTTATACGATCCGTCCGAATTCGCCGGTTCCATCCTGAATCAGGGGCCGACGAACCACGTCAACAGTCTCTGCTTCTGCGCCGGCACGCGCATCCTGACGCCATTCGGTGAGCGCCTGGTCGAGGACCTCGCGGCCGGTGATCTGGTGCAGACGCACCGAGGCGAACCGCGTCCCATCGTCTGGATTGGCACCGGGAAGGTGCTGGCGACGCGTGGGCGGCGCAACGAGGCAACGCCTTTGGTGGTACGACAGGGCGCGCTCGCCGATAATGTGCCGCACCGCGACCTGCACGTCACCAAGGGGCACGCGCTGTATCTGGATGGCGTGCTGATCCCGGTGGAGGAACTGGTCAACCACAGCACGATCCAGTGGGACGATCGGGCGCAGGAAGTAACGATATATCACGTCGAGTTGGCGACGCATGACGTGCTGATCGCAAATGGCGCGCCAGCAGAGAGCTATCGGGACGACGGCAACCGCTGGCTGTTCCAGAACGTCAATCCAGGATGGCAGCTGCCGCGACAGGCACCCTACGCGCCGGTGGTGAATTCTGGCACGGTGGTCGATGCCGCATGGCGGCGGCTGTTGCAACGGGCGGCGCCGCGCGAGCCATTGCTGCTGATTGAAGAGGCGGATCTGCACCTGGTCGTGGATGGGAAGCGGATGGAGGCCCTGGAGAGGCGCGCGGACGGCACGCATGTGTTCCGGCTGGCGGTAAAGCCGCGTTCGGTTCGGTTGGCGTCGCGTTCGGCGGTGCCGCAGGAGATCGCAGCGGCGCGGGACCCTCGCCGGTTGGGTGTTGCGGTGCGCCGGATCGTCCTGGCGGAGGCCAGAAGCCAGCAGGTGGTGGAGGCGGAAGATGCGTCGCTGTGCGATGGCTTCCACGCGTTCGAACCGGACAACGGCATCCGCTGGACCAATGGCGATGCGACGCTGCCGGCGGGGCTGTTCAGCGCGATGCGCGGGGCGGCGATGCTGATGGTCGAACTTGGCGGCGGCACGTGGTACCTGGCCGAGAAGCCAGTGGAGCCTTGCCGGTGGCCGCGAACCGCCTAGTGCCGGAAAAGACCGCGGCTGTCAGTGTTAGAAGCCGGCTGCGCGAGACGCCGCAGTCGCTGAGAAGCCAGCGCGGCTTTGCCCTGCTGATTGTGTTGTGGACGTTGGGCCTGCTGTCGCTGCTGATCGCCGGGCTGGCGGCCACCGGACGCAGCGCGACGTCGGTCGCCGGCAATGTACGCGACAGCGCCATCGTGGAGGCGGCAGCGGACGGAGCGGTTCGGCAGGCCATCTTTCAGTTGCGGTTGGGGGCATGGCCGGCGGCCGGTCAGGGCCACCGGGTCGTTGTCGGCCAGGCCACGGTCGACGTGACGATGGAAAGCCAGCAGGGCCGCATCAACCCGAATCTAGGTTCACCGGCGACACTGGCAGCGCTGTTCGGCCGTGTTGGCGTCGATCCGGCGCGGGCGTTCAGTTTAGCCCGCGAGATCACCGACTGGCGCAGCACCTCGCCAGTCTCCGTTGCCGGTGGATTGAAGGTGGAGCGCTATCGGCGCGCAAATCTCCCCTACGGCCCTCCCGGAGGTCCCTTCATCAGCGTCGATGAACTCGGCCTTGTGCCTGGAATGAGCGCCGACATGCTGGCGCGGCTCCGGCCCTATGTTTCGGTGTACCAGCGCGGTGATGCCGGTGGGACGGCGGATGCACCGCTCAGCGGCGAAGCGGCCGACGACACCGCCACGCCCTCCCCGACCCAGGACGCTATCGTTCGCATCCGCGCCACCGCGGTGCTCGCGGATGGCGCGCGGTTTGAGCGTGACGCCACGGTGCGGCTGGCGACCCAGGTGAACGCCGGCGAGCCCCCATGGCAGGTCCTCGACTGGGATTGAGCCCGGCGCTCATCCGCTGGCGAGCGGTTGGCCGATCTGCTCGGTGTCCAGCCGAACCTCCCGGGCGTTATCGCCCTCCCCCCAGGTAATCCAGACGCTGATCCCGAACAGCGCCAGCGGCACGGCGGAGCCGTCGTTCTGCTGGGTGACGCCTGTCGCTATCTGCGTAACCCGCAGATGCCACCGGTAGCCGCCGCCATCGTCGCCGCTCCAGTTGCCCGCCGCCAGCGAGCCGCCATTGGCCGCCATGGCCATGTGCGAGCGTGCGCGCACCACCGCGTCTTCATAACGCGCCGAGACCTGCGAGCCGTGCAGCGACCCGCTCGCCACCGCGAACATCACCCCGAGCGCCATCCCGGCGATAACCAGGGCGATCAACACCTCAAGCAGGGTGAAGCCGCGGGCCTTGCGCATGATCAGCGCGTTCGGCCGCCACCGAACAGGTGGGCCGCCGAGGCGACAACTTGCATCCGATAGGCGTCGGCCAATGCCGGGGTGTGCGAGTGATAGTAGCCAACGGCACGCAGCAGGTCGCCACCTGCCTCATCCAGATAGATCCGTAGAATCGCGCCGGCCGCTGCGATGTCGAAACATGCGTCGTATTGCAGCCGCCACTTCACATCGGCCTGTGTCATGCCAGACGCAGCCGCGAGAGGCTGCACCCAGCGCGTGTTGACCTGCATGACGCCAAGGTCCTGGGAGCCGTCGCTGTTGATGTGGACCAGGCCAGGGCGGCCACCTTCAACCGCCTGGATCGACGGCAGCGCGCGTGGCGGCAAATGGTAGAAAGCAGCCACGCTCGCCATGCATGCCAGAAATGGTATTGTCATGGCCGCCGCTCGCTCAGCCGGACAATTGATCCCGCGCTATCGCGACTCGCATTGGGCCACAGCATATTATCCATTTTATGACCGATCCCGCCCGCTCGCAGCCGTCCGTTCGGCATCTGACACGACGCAACTCCGGCTTCACCCTGCTCGAGCTTCTCGTCGTGATCGCGATCCTGGGTCTGCTCATCGGCCTTGTGGCGCCCGCGGCGCTGCGCCAGCTCGGCAGCGCCCGGACATCTGTCGCCCACCAGTCGATTGAACGGCTCGCGTCCATCCTCGACATGTACAAACTCGACGTTGGCCGCTATCCGACCACGGAGCAGGGCCTGGATGCCCTGATCAAGCAGCCGACCGACGTCAGGAGCTGGAACGGTCCCTACGTGCAAGGAGACAAGCTGCCGTTCGACGCGTGGAACCATCCGTATGTCTATCGGTCGCCATCCAACCGGCCGAACCATGAATACGACCTGTGCTCGCAGGGACCGGCCGGTAATGCCACCGGCGATGCCATGATCTGCAACAACTGACGCGGGCTTCATCGCTGGAACTGCTGGTCGATCTTCTGGCGCACTTGCACACCAGGGTCCGGTGATCCGGATGGCCGTAACGTGTTCAGCTGCGCGGGCACCGCGGCAGCGTTGTTCAGTTGCTCGCGCATATCCTCGGTAAGGGCCCGCGCGTCACGTTGATCGTGCAGCACGTGTGGCGTCAGCAACATGAGCAGCTCGGTGCGCTGGCGCGTGTTGTTCTGGTTGCCGGCGAGCAATCCCAGCAATGGGATATCCTTGAGCCAGGGAATGCCTTGATTGCCGGTGCTCGTATTGTCGCTGATCAGGCCGGCGAGCCCAATCGTCTGGCCGTCCTGCACGACGACGCGCGAGCTTATGCTGCGATCGAAGAATGTGGGTGAGTTGAGGCCTGGCGTGGTGATCGCGGCGTTCACATCGCTCACTTCCTGAGCGATATCCAGCGTTACCAGCCCGCCACTGTTCACCCTCGGGGTCACGTCCAGCACGACACCGGTTTGCTGGTAGTTGATCGAGTTGATAACCGGCGCGTTGCTGACCAGCGTGCTCTGCGCGGTCTGGCTCAGATATGGCACGACGTTGCCGACCTGCAGCCGCGCCGGCTGGTTGTCCAGAACCATGAGCTGCGGCGACGACAACACACGCACGGTGGTCACATTTTGCAGGGCGTTCAACGCGAACGGCGCCCCGCCGGCGCCGTGGCCGCCAAGGAAGAAGCCCGGGAAATTCAGGTTGAGTTGCGCCTGTGACGGTGTTTGCAGGCTCTGCTGAGTGGCAAAGTTCAGAATGCCGTTCAGACCGCCCGCCTTGAAGAAGAACTGTGTGCCATATTGCAGATTGTCGTTCAGCTGTACTTCGGCGATGACAGCGTCGATTCGTACCTGCAACGGCAAGATGTCGATCTTGCGCAGCACCGCCTGGATCGTTTCTGTCTCCTGCCCGGTGCCGTAGACCAGCAGGGCGTTATTCTGCGGATCAGGGATGATGCTGAGCTGCTCGCCGGGAGCCGCGTTGTCGCCGCCCTCCAGCGGTCCGGTCAGTGGCGATGCCGCCGCGGGAACCTGCGGCTGTGCCTGCGCCTGCGCGGCAGCAGGTGCCACTTGAGCCAATGGTGACTGACCGCTCTGGATGCCACCACCGCCACCACCGGCGCCAAGCATCCCGCCGCCTCCCGACAGACCCTGCCCGCCCGCGCCGTAACTACCACCCCCCTGCCCAGCGCGGGCGCCCAGGATGCCCCCGGCAGCACCTTGCTGGCCCGCCGAAGCAGCCTGCGCGCGGAGCTGACTGGTTGGCTGTGCCGTCACACGGTCTGGCGTGAAGGCCTGCTGCAGCACATACGCCACGTCTTCGGCGTGACTGTTCTGCAGATAGTAAACGTGCCAGCTGCGTATGGAGCGTGCGCGTGCACGCTCCACCAGCGAGTAAACCCGCCGTACCTGCTCGATGGTCCGCGCCTGATTGGCGACCACCAGGACCGCATTAATCCGCGTCATCGGCACGACGCGTACGATGCCGGCGAGCGATCCGCCCGATTGGCCGCGCAATGCGTCCTGCAGAGCGCCGGCGAAGTCCTTCACGCCGCCACTTTCCACTGGCAACAGTGCATAGGATTGGCCGCTCAGCTGATCGACATCGAACGAGTGGATCAGCGCGATGATCCCGTCCCGTGCATCCGGCGCGCCGGACACCAGTAATGCATTGTTGCCGGTATCGGCAGCGATCTTGGCGCCGTCGCCCACGAACGGCTGCAGGACCTTTGCCAGGTTCTCGGCCGACGCATAATGCAGTGGCACCACCTCGATGCCCGCAGTCCCGTCTGCCGCCCCCAACGCCGCCGCCTGTGCCGCTGGCACGACGCGGTAAAGCGAACCGGATTGCACCAGGGCCGCGCCGTTTTGCGCCAGCAGCGATTGCAGCAGGGACAAAAGCTGCGATCGCGCCACCGGCTGTTCGGTGCGCAGCGTCGCCGTGCCGTGGACCGCGGGATCAATCGTGTAATTCACCTTCAGGATCGTGCCGAGTATCTGCGCCACCACCTCGCGGAGATCCGTATCGGCGAAGTTCAATGAGATGTCGCCAACGCCCGGACTGCCAGGCTCGGTGGGTGTCAGCGGCGCTTGCGGCGTGCCGATGGACACCTGCGGCGGCGGCAGACTTTTTGGCGAGCCGACATTGCCATTGACGCGCGGCGTGGCGGTGCCGGTCTCCGCCGGCAGTGCCGGCAGGCCGGCCAGCATCGGCCCCTCGGAGTGCTGGCAACCGAGCAGTGCGATGACCAGCAGGGCGGCGAAAGGCCGCCCACGGCCGACGGCGGGAAGGTGCAGTCTCATAAAGCCAGGGTCAGTCCGACATGCTGTCCGACGACCGCGGGCTGCGCCACGCTGCTGGGAGATGCCTGAAAGCTCGGCCGCAGGCTGCGCGCGCCTTCTGGTCCGACCACCTGCACCTCGCCCACCTTGATCGCGCGGATTGTCCAGGCGCCAATCTGGCCGCCTTCGGCCACCACGATCGGCTTGCCCCCATCGTTCGCGAAAATCGCGCTGCGGCCGAACGGGCCGATCATGATGCCGGTAAGCCGCGGCAGCCCCGCGGGCATGCTGGGGCCGGCCTCGACCGCCGCCTGCGCGGGCGGGCGCCGATCCGGACTGAACAACGGACGCGCCAATATTGTCGCGACCCATTCGCCGGTGCGTTCGAGGGTCTCGGCCGGCTGCGGCGGTTCGGCCGCCGCGCGGGGTGGCGCCACGGCGACCTGCGCGGGCGGAGAGAAGACACCCACTTCCCAGGCGATGGTCGCGCCCAGCACGGCAGCGGTGGCCAGCAGCCCGATTCTTGCCAGCCAGTTCACGTGCCGTCTCCGGCCTGCGCCGCGCGGAATGCGAGCAGCGTAAAGCTCGCTCCCACAGACGTCGTCGCGGTACGCTCACCCATCTGAACAGTGTGCAGCTGCATATCGTCAACCAACATGCGCGGCTGTCCCTGATCGGCTGCGCGAAGCAATTCGACCAACACAGGCCACGACGTGGTCAGCGACACACGCAAGCCGATACGGCGATAGGCGCCACGAGCTTCGGCCGGCAATGTCTCCATGCTCGCCAGCTCGACACCGGCCTGCGACGCCATCGTCTGCACCGCGCTCTGCATGGCAGCGGCAGCGAGCGCGTCGGTCGCGCCGGTCAGCAAAGCAGCGGGAGCTGGCCGCGCTGCCGCCGGCGCATGTTCGAGTGCAGGCAGCGCCTCTACCGCCGACTGCATGTGGCGCAGCAAGGTCTGCCGCTGTGCCAGCTCGTCGGCACCATCGCGGTATCCGCTGATCAGCGGCGAAACGATGCCGAACCATAGCGAGGCCAGCAGCGTCACGGTCAACGCGACGGCGAGGAACTGGCCACGGCGGCCATCGGGAAGTCTCGTGTCCATCTACGGCGCGAGTTCGGCGCGGATGGCGAAGAGATCCGCGTGGCCGTCCGGGGCACGGGTCACCGGCGCGGCAAACGCCGGATTACGGAACGAAGGATCTGCCGCGAGCGCTGGTATCAGCCGTGCCGCCGCGGGCGACTGACCGTTGATGCCCAGCTTGCCCTGGTGCAGCGAAAGATCGGTGAGCCAGGTATCGTCCGGCACGATGTCGGTGACCGCGGCCAGAATCTGGAGCACGTCGCCGGTCTTCGCGCGCTCTGCCGCGAGCGCATCGAACTCCGGCCGCCCCTTCAGCAAGGCGCTTCCGCATCGCCTCGACCCGGGCGACGCGCGGGGCCAGCGCATCGATCCGCCGTTCGGTCGAGGCACGTGCGATGGCCTGCATCGCAAACGGCGTCACCACCACAGCCAGCGCCAGGACCGCAATGACAACGGCCGCGGCGGTGAGCCCGATCCGCGACTGCCGCGTCGTCTTATCGCCCAATGCCAGGCGGCGTGGCGTGCCGTCTGCCGCGTTGGCCTCCAGCCAGTCGGGAGCGAGGCCGGTGCGTTTCAGCAGGTCGAGCCATGGCTGTATCGTCCGGCGCGGGATCAGGGACAATCGGATTCGGATGCGGCGCCGTGCGTGATCGCGCCTGGCCACCGTCGCCTGCCAGACAACGTCGCTGGCGGTGAATGGCGTCAGGCGGTCCATCTCGAAGCCGATGACGCGGTCCAGCTCACGCTCGGCAGCGAGCGGCAGATCGACGGTTCGTTCCAGCAATAATTCGGTATCGAGGCGCAGCACCACATGACGCGGGCGGCTGCGCAGCGTGGCTGCCGCGGCGGTCAAGCCATCCTGGTTGGCGGCGAACTGGCCAAGCGGCGACTCGCGGCCGCGGCGGCGCAGCGTAAGCATGGCATGTGCCGAACGCAGCGCGACCAGCAGGGCATCCGCGCGGCGCGCATGCGTCGACAGCCGTGGCGGCAGCAAGGACCGCATCTGCCTTGCCCACCACAATACGACATCACCCAGCATGCCTGGTCGCATTGTCATCGCGCTTAGCATGGAGGTTATTGGGCGAAAACCAAAATGTGGCCGCTATGCAGTGGCAGTCAGCCTGCCGCGAGGTCGTTAAGGCTCAGCATCGCGCTCAGCAGCGACGCAACAATCGCCGCAACGGCGATACCCATTAGAATAGTAATCGCCGGCACCATCAAAGCAACCAGACGTTGCACCGAAATGCGGCTGTGTTCTTCGTGGATCTCGGCCGCATGCAATGCCATGGCCCCGAGTTGCGCATTCTCCTCACCAAGGCGCAGCAGATGAATGGTGCGTAGCGGGAAGACAGCGGCCTCCGCGAGCGGTTGCGCAAAGCTGCCACCACTCCGTGCACTCTGACCGGCACGGTCGAGTGCAACCGCTGCCGCGCGATTGCCCAGAGCCTCGCGCGCAATGCCCACAGCGGTGATCAGCGATACGCCATTGACCAGCAGAGTGCCCAGCGCGCGGGTCAACCGCGCCGCCACGAGTTCGCGCTGCAGCGGCCCGATGATCGGTAGACGCAGAAGCAGTCGATCCACTGCGAGACGCGGCCCTGGCTGGCGCAGAACACCAACGCATAAGACAATCAATGCGAGTAGTCCGAGCATCAGCAACAGACCCCAGTCGGTGACGAACGCACCGGCATCGATCAGGAACTGGGTTGAGGCAGGAAGCTTCGCACCACTTTGCTCGAACAGCGGCACGAACTGCGGCAGCACCTGGGTGAGCAGCAGAACGATCGCGACAACCGATGCGACCACCAGCAGGCACGGGTAGACCAGCGCCGAAGTGACTGCGGCTGCGACACGCCGTTGCCGTTCCAGCAGATCGGCCAGGCGTGTCAGCGCTTCACCAAGCTGGCCGCTCGCCTCGCCGGCACGCACCATGCTGACATATAGCCGCGAGAAGCTCGCCGGCTCGCGCGACAGCGCCAACGACAGTGGACTGCCATCGCGCACGCTGTCGCGCAGTCGCGCAAGCACGCGGTGCACACGCTGATTGGGAGCCGTCTCCAGCACATAGCGCAAGGCGCGGTCGAGATCCTGCCCGGCCGCAAGCATGGTTGCCAGCTCTCGCGTCACGTCGGCAACCTGTTGCGCGGAGAGACCGCGCTGAGCGGCAAGGTTAACGTGCAGCAGGCGGTTCAGCAGCCTTTCCTGGCTGACCGGCTCCGCGCGCATTGGCAGACTGCCTTGGCGCTGTAAAATCGCAACCACTTCTCGACTCGCTCGCTGCTTCCAACACGCCGCGCTGCATCTCGCCGCTGGTGCTGATAGCGGTGTAACGGAATTGAGGCATGATCAGCCCGAGTGCCAATGGCGCGACAAAGCGCGGGTCGTGGGCATGAATGGACCAAACATCGACCGGCATTGTGTGTGTGCGATAAAGCCCGTGCAAGTGGCGGCTCGATCGCGTGGCCGGGGACTTATTCGGCGATCGGGCATTGCTCCGCTCTGGTTCAAGCGGCTAGCGTGCGGCACGTCAGCAACCTGCGCCCGGGTTCACCTTTGAGCACGTCCACAACAACGCAGACCACCGATGCGCTCGCTGAGTTACTGATAGCGAAGGGCCATTGCGACTCCCGCGCGGTGGATCGCGCTCGACAAGTGGCGGCACAGACCGACGAACGCCTGGAAACCGTGTTGATCCATCTCGGTCTGCTGACGGAACGCGGACTGGCACAGGCTCTTGCGGAACTGCTCGACCTGCCGATTGCCGGTCCCGATCGCTACCGCCTCGATCGAGCGTTGCTCGGCGATTGCCTGCAGGGACGCTTCCTGCGTCAGGCTCGTTCGCTGCCGGTTGCCTATGACGACGATGCTGTCGTGCTGGCGACAGCGGATCCACTCGACGCATTCACGCCCGCTGCGGTGGCAGCGGCCACAGGCCGCCGGGTCAAACTCGAAGTCGCAGTGCCGATTGAGTTGGAAGCAGCACTCGATCGGCTCTATCCGCTTCAGGATACGGCAGCCGAAGGACAATCCGCTGACGCAGCCGATACGCCGCTCGAAGAGGACGCCGAGCGCTTAAGGGACCTCGCGAGCGAGGCGCCGGTGATCCGGCTGGTCAACCAGATCCTGACGCGAGCCGTGGAGACGAACGCATCGGACGTTCATTTCGAACCCTTCGAGGATCGGTTTCGTGTGCGCTATCGCTACGATGGCGTATTGCACGAATCCGACGCGCCGCCGTTCCGTCTTACTGCAGCCATCACGTCGCGAATCAAGATCATGGCGCGACTCGACATCGCTGAACGCCGTTTGCCGCAGGACGGCAGAGTGCGATTGGCCGTGCGCGGACAGGAAATCGATTTCCGCGTCTCGACCGCGCCTTCGCTGCACGGCGAGACAGTTGTCATGCGCATCCTCGATCGCAATGCGGTCGTGTTCGACTATGTGAAACTTGGCCTGCCTCCTGCTGTCATCAGCCAGTTCCGCGACGCGCTGACCTTGCCGAACGGTATAGTCCTGGTCACCGGCCCTACCGGTAGCGGCAAGACCACCACGCTTTACACCGGACTCCTGGAACTCAATTCAATCGACCGGAAAATCATCACGGTCGAGGATCCGATCGAATACCGGCTGCCTGGCATCACTCAGATGCAGGTGCACGAGCAGATCGGCCTGACCTTCGCAGAGTTCCTCTCCACGGTGGTGCGCCAGGATGCGAATGTCATCATGGTGGGCGAAATCCGCAATCAGGAGACAGCGCAGATTGCCACTCAGGCAGCGCTGCTCGGACGGCTTGTACTGTCCACCCTGCATACCAACTCAGCCGCCTCGGCAGTGACCAGGCTGCGCGACATGGGGTTGGAGGATTATCTGCTCGCCGCTGTCCTGCGCGGCATTCTGGCGCAGCGCCTGGTGCGGCGGCTTTGCCCGTCGTGCCGCCGCCCATCACCGGCACCGGCTGAATTGATTGAACGCTTTAATCTCGCAGCCCACACCTCGAACTCACCGCTGATCCTGCAGCGTCCGGTCGGCTGTCCGGAATGCCGGCAGACCGGCTACCGAGGCCGCTTCGCGATCGCTGAATTCCTGCCGCTCAACCAGGAGATCGAGCACCTGATATTCCAGCGTGCCGACCACAACAGCATCGAACGTGCCGCCGTTGCGGCCGGCATGACGACGCTGTTCCACTGCGGCCTGGATGCCGTGCTGGCGGGTGAGACCACGATCGAGGAGGTCGGACGCAGCGTCCATACGGCCGGTTGATGGCTGCATCCGCGACCGCATACTCAGATGCGGCCGCGCAGATGGGCGTGGCGCGGCCCGGGTTGTCTATTGCCAGGCGCGCCGATCTTCAGCTGCTATAACTTAGCTTCCAAATAGCCGTTGATCTCAAGGCCAATGCAGATTTCCCGCAGCTTGGGGCGTGTCCACTTCATCGCAATCTCCAGTGTCTTGCCATTCCAATCCGAATGGGTCGTCATTCATCATGTCAGCGGGTTTGCATTTCGCTAGCAAACACACTGGACAATATCACGAAGCCGTCACTGGATGGAAGTCGAAACACAATGCAGGCACGCGTTCTGGGCGCCGCCGCCGGCGGCGGCTTTCCTCAGTGGAATTCCAATGCCGCCGGCTGCCGGCGAGCACGCGCCGGCGACCCGCTCGCCAGGCCTCGGACACAAGCGTCGATCGCGGTGAGTGCGGACGGCGAGCACTGGTTCCTGTTCAACGCCGCACCGGATCTGCGTCAGCAGATCGAGGCGACACCCTGTCTGCAGCCACAACCCCAACAGGGCCTGCGCTCGTCACCCATCGCCGGCGTCGTTCTCGCCAATGGCGACGTCGATGCAATTGCCGGTCTTCTCACCTTGCGGGAACGGCATCGCTTCACTGTGTATGGAACCCCGGGCATTCAGGCGATCCTGAATGCCAACCCGATCTTCGAAGTGTTGGCGCGCGATGTTGTATCGCGACGTTCCCTGGACATCGGCCAACCGGCGGATCTGTTGCTGGCCGACGGCACACCCAGCGGGCTGACCGTCGAACTGACCAGTATTCCAGGCAAGGTTCCGCTCTACATGGAGGACACGGCCGCGGCGCCGCCGATCGTCGAGGATGACACGACCGTGGGCGCCGTCGTCTGCCACGGGCGTCAACGTCTGATCTTCATCCCCGCCTGCGCGGCAATGACCGAAAAGCTTGCGAACGAAATTCGCGGGGCGGATGTCGTGTTGTTCGACGGGACGCTTTGGACGGACGACGAGATGTTGCGCGCGGGTGTGGGCAGCAAGACGGGAATGCGCATGGGGCACATGAGTGTAAGTGGTCCCGGCGGGACTTTGGCCGCCTTCGCGACAATCCCAGCCGGCCGGAAGATCTTTTTGCACATCAACAACTCCAATCCGATCTTGCTCGACGACTCGGCTGAAAGGGCCGCCGTTCAGGCTGCGGGCTGGGAAGTCGCTTACGACGGAATGGAGATCCGGCTGTAACCGCACTAGCGGTGGACCATCGATACCGGCTCTCCTACCGGAGCGGCGGTGAGAAAGCCCAGTGTATCGCCTTCCAGTACCAGGCATGTCATGTCGCCGCCGAACACCGCACCGGTGTCGATCGCGATGCGGTTATGGCGCACCACCGGCTGTTTCACCGGCGTGTGGCCATGCACGACCACCGCACCGAACGACATCTCGGAATACAGGAATGGCTGGCGCATGCGCAGCAGGTCCTCGCGGGCCTGCTGATTGAGCGACACGCCAGGACGGATGCCAGCATGCACGAACAGGTAACCGCCTTCGCGATGTGTCAGCGTCAATTGGCGCAGGAACGCCAGATGCTCGGGCGGCACACCTTCCGGCCAGGACTCGCGCGCTGACTCCGGATCGATGCCGTAGCTCTCCAGGGTTGGGCCACCGCCGGCGAACAGCCAGTCGGTCGCAGCGGGACGATCGCCTGACAGAGCATGCAGCATTGTGTCATCGTGATTACCGAGCAGGTTGAGCATGCTCGTGCCCGGCACCGGCGATCCGTTCAACAGGCGCTGCAGCACACCGGCGCTGGCGGCGCCACGATCGACGTAGTCGCCGATGTGCACCAGCACCGCCCTGTCCACCGGACGCTGCTCCAGGTCCTCGGCGATCATTTCGTGCAGGTTGGCAAGCTGCGCGTCGCAGCCGTGAATATCGCCGATGGCATAGACGCGATGGCCTGATGGCAGCGTTGCCGGCGCGCGGGTCAATTCGATCATTGCGGCAGCAACGGCAGCACGATCCTGCTGGGATGCGCGGCATCGACGAACACAGTGTTGACAGCGACGCGCTTGCGCAGCGCGTTGCCTTCGGGTTCGCCGGTGTTCGGGTTCACATCGAATTTCGGAAAGTTGCTCGAGGATATGTCGAGCCGGATGCGGTGGCCGGGCATGAACAGATTGGCGGTTGGGAAAAGCGTGATGCGGACTTTCACCATCTCGCCGGGCTGGCGCAGACGGGGACGCGCTGGGTCCTCGGCGTAGCGCAAGCGCATGATGCCATCAGTGAGGATCATCGCGTAGCCTTTGGGATAATCGGCGTTCGGCGGGTGCACATCGATGAGCTTCGCCGTGAAGTCGGTGTCGGGACCGTCGGTCGAAACAAACAGTTCGGCCTCGATCGGACCTACCACCTGAAGTGGCGATGTCAGCGGTTGGGTCTGGAACACCAGTACGTCCGGGCGCGATGCCAGCGGCAGGTAAGGCGGCGTACAGCCAAAGAAGTCCGGCGATTCGGTCTGATCCCAGCACCCGGCATACGCCACCGGATCCAGGCTGCTCATCGCGCCGCCAATCGTCGGCACTGGATGCGATGGATCGAAATCAAACGACAACGGCGTGGCGTTCGCGGCCGGTCGATCTCGATCCAGACGGCCGTCGGCATGCAGATGGAATGGTGCGAACGCGACGCCTGGCGGCGGCCAGTCGGTGGCGGTGATCCAGCGTCCCCCATGTTCCAACTTGCCGGCTGTATTGCGGCGTCCGCTGCCGCCGCCCATCACGAAGATGCGCACCGCGGGTTCGTCGAGCGGCGTGTCCTTTACCACGTGGTCGAAGAAGCGCAGCCGATAGGCGCGCCAGTCGCCGGCCCATGCATCCAGCGCGGCGTCCGGGCCAAACTCGACATCGCCGAAACAGGTGTCGCTGCGATCGCCATGCGTCCATGGCCCCAGAATCAGACGCTGGCTGCCGCGCTGCTTCAGGCCCAGGTAATTGCCGGTCGCGGTGAGCGGATACGGATCCCACCACGACGACAGGTGCACGCACGCGGCGCGGCTGTAGCGCTCGTGCCATCCGGCGGTCCAGATGCCGAGCTGCTGCCAGAACTCATCGAAGGCACCGTGCGTCCACTGATCGAACAGGTAAGCCTCGTAGTCCGGATGGTGCCGCAGCGGCGAATGGCCAGGCTTCCACGGCATGCGGGTGAACCATTCGCAGATATCCTCGCCGGCAAGCGCGGCCTTGAGTACCGGGATCTGCGTCGGCCTCCGGAGAGACCAGCGCGTTCTTGAACGCCCAGGTCGCCTGCTTCAATTCGAATGCACCGGACTGGCGGATACCCGACTGCCATGAATTGACGAAGCCACCGCAATCGAGCACCTGCGCGACCAGGCCGGGTGGATCGAGGCAGGCCAATGCGGCCTGTGTGTGCGCGGCATAGGACAGGCCCATTGTGCAGATGCGCCCGTCGCACCACGGCTGCTCGCGTAGCCACGCACACGTATCGAAGCCGTCCTCGCCGTCGGACAGGTATTTGACGAAGCGTCCCTCGGAGCCGTAGCGGCCACGCGTGTCCTGAAACACCACGGCATAGCCGTGCGCGGTGAAGTAGGCAGCGCTTTCGGCGCGCGAGGCAGGGGTGCGGTTCGCAGCGGTTATTTCGCTGCGGCTTTCGATGTTACGCCCGTACGGCGTACGCTCCATGATGACAGGGAACGGGCCGGCACCATCGGGCAGATACACGTCGGTGGCGAGCCGAACGCCGTCGCGCACCGCGACTCGATGGGTAGAGACAGACATCGGGCAGCTCCTGAAACGCCCGGCAGGTTTGGCGCAACATTGTCGCACCATGCAAGCCCGCCCGCTTGATGCTCAGGGAAGCCGCGTGACCTCTGTTGACCGTTGCACGACAGTGGTACGGCGAGCCGGCGGCACGACACGCCCGAACGGGAAACGCACGCAAACGGTGGTGCCTTCGCCGGGCTTGCTGGTTATCGTCAGTTCACCACCATGCAGCGCCGCGAGCTTGCGGCTGATCGACAAGCCGAGACCGCTGCCGCCGTAGGTCCGGCTGATCGACGCATCCGCCTGGATAAACGGCTCGCCGAGGGAACTCAGCGCCGTCGCATCGATGCCTATGCCGGTATCCCTCACCACCAGAACGACGTCTCCGTTCGCCGCGCGTTCGTTCTGGATCGACACAACGCCGCCGTTCGGGGTGAACTTAACCGCGTTGGTCAGCAGATTGAGGATGATCTGACGCACCGCGCGGTTGTCCGCCCGAAGCGTCGTCTGGCGTTCGGCCACACCACAGTGCAGATCGATCTGCTTGGCTTCGGCTTGCAGGCGCACCATGCCAAGGCAGGCGCGTACCGCGATCGACAGATCGAACCTGTCCTCAGCGAGGGTGTAACGCCCGGCTTCAATTCTCGCCAATTCGAGGACTTCGTTGATGACCTCCAGCAGGTGCCGGCCGCTGGTCATGATATCGCCGGCCCATTGCACGTAGTCGCCGCCGGACGTTCGGTTATGCATCAGCTCGGAAAAGCCGATGATGGCGTTGAGCGGCGTGCGCAGCTCGTGGCTCATATTGGCGAGGAATTCCGATTTGGCACGGCTGGCGGCTTCTGCCGCCTCCTTTGAGCGGCGCAGTTCGTCCGCCGCTTCCACTTCCGCAGTGATGTCGCGCGCTGTGCCACGATAACCGGAAAATTCACCATCGGCCGTGATGGTCGGAAAGCCGCTGGTGCTTACATGATGTGTCCGTCCATCCTGCCCGCGGAACTGGTAACGGAAGTCGCGGAATGGCTTGTGGGCAGCAAGGTCGGCGCGATGTGCTGTCCATTGCGGCTCGGTGCCGTTCTGTCCCGCCAGTTCCCAGCGTGTCTTGCCAATATAGGTTTCATCCCCGGTGACGCGGAGCGGCGCGGTATTCGAGAGCCACCGGAACCGCGATTCGGCGTCCTGTTGCCAGAACCAGTCGGACGAGATTTCGGCATAGTCACGCAGCAGCTTTTCGCTGTCACGCAGCCGATCGGCGGCACGCGCGAGTGCGACTGCGTTGCTTTCCTGCCGCCGGATCTGGACCGCGATAAGAGCCAGCATGGCGGTGAAGATGAACGCGATGCCGCCGCGAACCAGCACGACCTCGATGGTATCGCGGTACCAGCCTTCGAGCGCAGTCCGCTCCGCGACGCTGACATTGACGATCAGCGGAACGTCACGCAGTGGATGCACCGTGACTATCGTTGACTGATCGCCGAGATATGCCGGTGCGATGTAGGAACCCCCGTTGTGCGACGCCAGCTCGTACCAGGGCGAATCCTGGGGCATGCGGGTGCCGCGCCAATGGGCGATGTCGGGATAACCGGCGACGATAGTGCCATCGTCGCGCAATATGGTGGCAGCCTGACCAGGCAGCGCGATCGTGCTGCGATAGAAATCCTCGAAGAACTGGGTGTCGATCAAACCAACGACGAGTTCGAGGAATGCGCCGTCCGGCGCATTGATGCGGCGAACGATCAGCATGACCCACTTGCCGCTGATGCGGCCTTGCTTCGGTCCGCTGACAAATATGCCGCCGTCGTTGATCGCGCTCAGGTGGCGGAAGTAGTCGCGATCGGAAACGTCCGTCGCCGGCATGGAATCTTCGCGCGACCAATTGAGCAGGCTGCCGCGCGCATCGATCAAGGCGATCGAGTTCAGCCTGCGGCAGATTGCGCAGATTGCCGAGCAGCAGTTTCTGCGCCTCCTTGCCAGACATTCGCTGGCGGAATTCGTCGGGCGTTCGCACGCCAAGCCAGGTGACGCGGGCCTCGACCTGCCGCAGCACGACATCGACCGCCTGGACGTTGCGAGACGTATGCTCTGCCAGCGCGGCGCCGAGGGTGGCCATATCCTGCTGGGCACCAGCCAGGGCGGACTGCCGCAAATGCTGGCTGGCGAGAATGCCGCTGACAACGATGGTCGCGACGAAGGCAGCCCAGATGAACCACAAGGCGCGCCGGCCAACCACCGGCAGACGCGCCAACAAATCCCTGAACGCGGCGCGTCCTGAGGCGCCGGAAGTAGCCTGAGCGGGTGTTGGTTCTCTGGCGGCCATGCCTGCGGATTACATTGCTTGGAGACACGACGCGGAATTTGCTCGATCCCGCATCGAACGCTGTGTCCGCCACGTATGGTTTCAACATAATTTCCGCTGGCGAGTTGACCGCGCTATTTTACTACTCTCAGTTGTGCCGCGGCGAAGTCTGCAAAGAACTGTGCCAGCGCAGGCACAGTGTGTTGGACCAGTGCCTCGCCGGCGGCCTTGGTCGCCGCCGCAGGATCACCGACATAGCCCACGTCACCGGCAGCAAAGATCGCGCCCCAGAACGCGCCTGCGGAACGCAGCGGATCTGTCCCGTTGCCGGCGTAGTAAGGCGGTTCAAGCCTTGGTGGCAGACTGCCTATACGTGCGGCGATCCTGTCCGCGGCGTCGGCGGGGCGCAGCGCGAGTTGCAGCGCCGTTTCATAACAACAGGCGTGCCCGACGCCGCGCATCGCCCCTGGCAGCACCTCCATCCACTCCTTCTGGCCAGGCGCGAAGTAATTGACGTAGCCCACTTCGATGCCGCGGCTTGCCAGCGCCGTGCAGGCGGACGTCAGCGGCCCTTGATTGCCGCCATGCCCGTTGACGATGAGCAGGCGCCTGAAGCCGGTATTGTGCAGGCTGTCGGCCACATCGGTCACCAGGCCAACGAATGTCGCCAGCGACAGCGTGATGGTACCGGCCCAGGCGCGATGATGTGGCGAGAACCCGAACGACGGCGGCGGCAGCACCAGCACGTGCGGCGAGCCGCACTGTTCGGCGGCGGCCATGGTGATGCGATATGCGGACAACGTGTCGGTATCAACCGGCAGATAATCCGAATGCTGCTCAACAGAGCCTACCGTCAGCACAGGCAGCGCGCCGCCGTCGCGTGCCGCGGCGATCTCCGCGCGGGTAAGAGCGCCCCAGTCATGGCTACGCCGCCAATCATCGCTCATGGACTTTCCCCTTCGGTTTCCGGCTCTTCGAGCTCGATGCTGAGTTCGCGCAGAGCCGCGGTGTGCGGATGATGCGTGCGTCCGGCACGCAGATCATCGGAAGACAGCAGTTCGACCAGTTCGCCGCCCTGCATCACCCCGATACGCTCGCAGACGTGCGCGACGACAGCGAGATTGTGGCTCACCAGGATGTAGGTGAGATGCGCGCGCCTCCTGCAGATCTGCCAGCAGGTTCAGCACCTCGGCCTGCACCGAGACATCCAGTGCGCTGGTTGGTTCATCCAGCAGCAGCACCTGCGGTTCAGCCATCAGCGCACGAGCGATCGCCACACGTTGACGCTGTCCGCCGGACAGTTGGTGGGGATAGCGGAATCGCACGGTTGCCGACAACGCCACCTCATTCAGCGCGCGCAGAATGCGGCGTTCGATGTCGCCCATGCCATGCACAAGCAACGGCTCGCTGAGCAGCCGGTCAATTGTCTGGCGGGGATGCAGCGAACCGAACGGGTCCTGGAATACCATCTGCACGTGGCGATGGAATTCTTTCGAGCGGCGTGCCGCAAGGAGCTTGCCATCGACCGACATGCGGCCGCTCCAAGTCAGTCGTTCAGACCGGACAAGGCACGCAGCACCGTCGACTTACCGCTGCCGGATTCACCGACAAGGCCGAAGCTTTCACCCCGCTGCACCGCGAACGACACTGACTTCACCGCCTCGATGTCGCCGAAGCGCACCGACAGCGCGTCAACCTCGATCATTGCTCCAGCCACGATGGATCGCGGTGCATGACGGTGAGACGATTCTGCCGGTGGCTGAGTGCCGGCAGGCATTCGAGCAGGCCTCGGGTATAGGGATGCCGTGCGTGCAACAACTCGGATGCGGCGAGTTCCTCGACCACGCGCCCGGCGTACATCACGGCGACACGGTCGCAGAAATGCGAGACCAACGGCAGGTCGTGACTGATCAGGATCAGCCCCATGCCGCGGCGCGAGACCAGGTCCTCGATCAGGCGCAGGATTTCCGCCTGCACCGTGGCGTCCAGCGCGCTGGTCGGCTCGTCGGCGATCAGCAGTTCAGGATCGGGCGCCAGCATCATGGCAATCATCACGCGCTGTCCCATGCCGCCCGACAGTTCGTGCGGATATGCTCCGGCAACGCGCTTCGGATCGCGGATCTGCACCTGGGCCAGCAGATCGATTGCCGCCTGCCCGGCGAGCTTGCGTGAGCCACCGCGATGGACGCGCCAGGCCTCGGCAATCTGCGCACCGGCGGTCATCACCGGATTCAGCGAGTATTTCGGGTCCTGCAGGATCAGGCCGGCACGTGAGCCGCGGATCCGTCGCAGCGCGCGTTCATCGGCGGTCAGCAGATTGATGCCGTCGAATTCGAGTTTGTCGGCCGTGATGACCGCATGCGAGGGAAGCAAACGCAGGATCGAACGCGCGGTCAGCGACTTTCCGGAGCCGGATTCGCCAACGATACCGAGCTTTTCCTGATGCAGCGTGAGCGAGACATTGCGGACGGCTTCCGAAAGCCCCGTGGTGGTGGGAAATTGGATGCGCAGGTTGCGGATCTCGACCAGCATCAGCGGTCAGCTATCGTTGCCGCGGATCGAGCACGTCGCGCATGCCGTCGCCCAGCAGATTGAACGCCAGCGACGCGACGAAGATCGCGAGGCCGGGTATCGTCGGCACCCACCATTGCTCCAGGATATAGGCGCGCGAAGACGCGATCATCGTGCCCCACTCCGGCATCGGCGGTTGCGCGCCCATGCCGAGGAAGCCAAGTCCCGCGGCGGTGAGGATGATGCCGCTCATGTCCAGCGTGACGCGAACGATGACGCTGGTCAGGCAAAGCGGCACGATGTGGCGCAGGATGATGCGGCCAGACGAAGCGCCGGTAAGCCGCACGGCGGCGATGTAGTCGGTGTTGCGGACGGTCAGGGTATCGGCACGCGCCAGCCGCGCGTACGGCGGCCATGACGTCAGAGCGATGGCGATGATGGCGCTGGTGATGCCGGGTTTCAGTGCGGCGACAAACGCCAGTGCCAGCACGAGGCGGGGAAACGCCAGGAACACGTCGGTCACGCGCATCAACGCGCGATCTGCGAAGCCGCCGAGATAGCCGGCGATACTGCCGACGGCCAGGCCGATGGGCGCGACCAGCAGCACGACGGCGACCACCATGCCAAGGGTGATGCGGCCGCCATAGATCACGCGCGTCAGCAGGTCGCGGCCGAGTTCATCGGTGCCCAGCCAGTGTTCCCATGACGGCTGGAGCCAGACGGTTGGCGAGATTCTGCGCGCTTGGGTCCTGGCTGCAGAACAGCGGGGCGCCCAGCGACAGCACGATCATCACCACGATGGTGACCAGCCCGACCATCGCCAGACGGGTTGGCGCGGAGTTGCAGCCAGCTTCGATAGCGGCGGACCCACGCCGCCTGCGACCGGGAAACCGGGGTTTCGCTCAGCAGCCATTCGCGGGAGATGGCGATCATCGTACGCGCGGGTCCAGCAGATGATACGCCATGTCAGACAGCAGGTTGAGCACGAGATAGACCGAGCCGATCACCAAGGTCGCACCGAGCACGGCGTTCATGTCGGCGTTGAGCAAGGAAACGGTGAGATACAGGCCGATGCCCGGCCAACTGAACACCGTCTCGGTGATGACCGCGCCTTCCAGCAGGCTGGCGTAGGCGAGCGCCAACACAGTGACCAGGCGCACCGATATGTTGCCGAACGCATGGCGCCAGAGGATGCGGGTGGACGACAGACCCTTGGCCTGGGCGGTGATGATGTATTCGCCGGACAGCGCCTCGATCATGAAGGCGCGCGTCATGCGCGTTATGTAGGCCATCGAGAAATACGCGAGCACCAGCGCCGGCAGTGCCAGATGCGCCAGCGCGTCCCAGAATGAATCCCAGTCGTCGGCGAGCAGCGAATCGATCACCAGCATGCCGGTGACGCGCGGCACCATGCCTTCGAACGCCACGTCGTTCTGTCCGGTGCCCGGCGCGATGCCGAGCTTGACGTAAAACACCAGCAGGCAGACGAGCCCAAGCACGAAGACCGGCACCGACTGGCCCGTGAGGCTGACCACGCGCACAACGTGGTCGAAGCGCGAGCCCTGACGCGATGCGGCGAATCACGCCGAGCGGTATGCCGATGATGATCGAGATGATGATCGCCGTGGTGGCGAGTTCCAGCGTGGCGGGAAAGAAGCGGGCGATGTCGCTGGTGACCGGATGCGTGGTCATCACCGAGGTGCCCATGTCGCCATGCACCAGGTTGTTCAGATAGATGCCGAACTGCACGTAGAGCGGCTTGTCGAGCCCCAGTTCGGTGCGCACGCGGGCGATCACGTCGGGTGGCGCGTGATCGCCGACGATGGCGATCACCGGATCTATCGGCATCGCACGGCCGATGAGAAAGGTGACCAGGATCAGACCGAACAACGTTATCGGCACGCTGGCGATGCCCGACAGCAACGGGTGGATACGTGCCGGGAATCGCCAACGCGCGGTTGGCTGGGTGGTCGCGCTCACGCCTTGGTAATCGCCCGCGTAGCGGGTGTAGTCAGGCAGCAGCCCAAGCTGAGATGCCGGACACGCCCTTGCGCATGGTGGCGATCTCGGCGTTCTGCAGCACGAAGCACATCGGCGAGCGCTCCATCGAATCACGCTGCATCTTGGCGTACATCTCCATACGCTTCTTGCTGTCGAGTTCCTTCGAAGCGTCGTCAACCAGTTTGCTCAGCTCTACGTCGTGGAAATGGCAGCGCCAGGCCGGCAGCTTCACCTTGCGAGCTGTCGGAATCATCCATGTTGTAGTTGAACGCCTGGGCGTTGGAGTGCGGATCAAGGAAGTCCGGGAACCAGGTCATCAACGTCATCTGGAACTGCCGGGAGCGCATCTTGGTGGTGACCTGCTTACCCTCGCCGGCGAGCAACTGCACCTTGATGCCGATATCGGCGAGGTTGGCCTGGATCGCCTGCGCCACATCGCCGAACGGCGGCTTGGCAAAGTGATCCATCGTCATGCTGAACCCGTCAGCGTAGCCGGCCTTCGCCAGCAGCGCCTTGGCCTTGGCAACGTCGCGCTTGAATGGCTTTTCGTTGATGAAGCCAGGCGAGCCCTTGGGCAGGAAAGTCTGCCACGGCACCCAGACATTCGGCGTGATGTTGGCGGCGATGTTGTCGTAGTCGATCGCCCATTTGATCGCCTGGCACACTTCCTGTTTCTGGAACTGCACCAAAGAGCGATTGCAGCCCACATACATCGAGGTGAGCTGGTTGGACTTGGCGAACGTGAAATCCGGATTTTCTGGATCGACTTGAGCTGATCGGCGTTCAGATCGCGCGCGATATCGGCGTCGCCCTTCTGCACCAGCAGCAACTGCGTGGCAGGTTCGGCCGAATGGCGGATGACATTGCGGCTGATATGCGGCTTCACCGCGGCGTGCGGATTGGCTTCCAGGATGATGTGGTCGCTGGCCGCCCATTCCACCAGACGGTAGCTGCCGGAGCCGGCACTGTGCGACTTGAGCCACGCGTTGCCAAGGTCGCCGTTGGTCTGGTTCGCCATCACCACGGCTTTCTCAACCACGCAGCCGACGGTGGCGGACAGGCAGTACAGCACGAAAGCTGCTGGCCTGCACTTCCGGCAGCTTCACCTCCAGCACGTTCTCGCCCTTAGCGGTGATCATCTTCTCAACATTGTCGGCGTTCCAGCCGAACTGCGTGAGGATGAAGCCAGGAGTCTTGTTGAGCTTCACCACACGCTGCAGGCTGAACGCCACATCTTCGGCGGTGAGCGGCTTGCCGCTCTCGAACAGCACGCCCTTGTGGATCTGGAAGGTGAAGGTCAGGCCGTCCTTGCTGACTTCCCACTTCTCCGCCAGGTCGCCGACGAGTTTGTCGGCGTCCAGCGGATCGGGGATGATCAGCTTGCGGTACATGTTGCCGCAAACCTCGTTGTCGGCGAACTCGTAGGACTTGCGCCGGATCGAAGGCGCCGATGATGTCGTCGATGGCCTTGCTCTGGACCACAATGTTCTTCGGCGTGGCAGCGTCTGCCCGCCCGATGACGGCGGGGGCAGCAAGGCCGGCAGCGGATGTCGCGAGCAGCGTGCGTCTCGTCAGCATGAGCGGTCCCCCCGTTTGTTGTCAGGCTTTGTTGATTTTTGAGTAGTGCGTGTAGTCGGGCATCGGGCCGACCCGGAAGCCGGTGACGCCCTTGCCCAGCACGGCGACGGCATTCTTCTGCAGCAGCATGGCGAACGGCGAGCGCTCCATGAACTGCTGCTGGATCTTGTGATACAGCGCGATGCGCTTGGCGGGATCGAGTTCGTGCACCGCCGCCTCGGACTCGCTGGTGAGTTCCTTGTCCGCGAAATGGCTGCGCCAGGCCAGGATCTTCAGCTTGCTCTGATCGGAATCGTCGGGGTTCTCGCACCAGGCCTGGCAGTTGGAGTTCGGATCGAAGTAGTCGGTGCCCCAAACCAGCATCGCCAATTGATGTGTGCGGGCGCGCGTCTTGGTGATGACCTGCTTCTGGTCACCAGGCAGCAGCGACGCCTTGATGCCGATGGCCGCGAGATCGGCTTGCAGTGCCTGCGCGATGTCAGAGCTCGGCGACGTATTGATGTAGTCCATGGTGACCGAGAAGCCGTTCGGCAGACCGGCCTCGGCAAGCAACTGCTTCGCCTTCGCCACGTCCTTCTTGAACGGGTTGGTCTTCAGCGCGCCTGGCAGCGCATCCGGCAGGAAGCTTTGGCAGACACTCCAGGTGTTCGGCGTGATGTTCTTCGCAATCGCCTCGTAGTCGATCGCCCACTTGATCGCCTGGTGCACCTGCACCTTCTGCAGCTCAGGCATCGACTGGTTCATCGCCATATACATCGACGTGCCTTGCCCCGCCGACGCTATTGTAAGCGCCTTGTCGCCGGCAGATGGTCTTGAGCTGATCGGCGCCAAGGTCGCGTGCGATATCGGCATCGCCCTTTTGCAGCAGCAATAGCTGCGCCGAAGGGTCGGCGACGTGGCGGATCACGACGCGATGCATCAGCGCCTTTTCGGCCGCATGCGGATTGGTATCGATGATGACATGGTCGCTGGCCGCCCATTCGGTAAGCTTGAAGGGTCCGGCGCCGGCCGTTCGGCTCTTCAGCCAGGCGTTGCCCATATCGCCGTTGGTCTGGTTGGCCATGACCGTCTTCATATCGACCACGCTGCCGACGTTGGCCGACAGGCAGTACATCACGAAGCTGGTCGCCTCTGCCTCGTTCGGCAGCTTCATCTCCAGCGTGTAGTCATCGGTGGCGCGGATCGAACTTCTCCACGTTGTCCGGAGTGAAGCCGAACTGGGTGATGATGAAGCCCGGCGTCTTGTTGAGCTTGACCACGCGATGCAGACTGCCGGCGGCGTCATTGGCTGTGACCGGATTGCCGGAATCGAACTTGGCGTCGTGCCGCAGCTTGAAGGTGAAGGTCAGGCCGTCCTTGCTGATGTCCCACTTCTCGGCCAGGTCGCCCTCGATCTTGGTCGCGTCGTTGGTATCCGGCCGGATCAGGCGGCGATAGCAGTTGGCGTCCACCTCGCCATTGGTGAATTCATAGGATTCGGCCGGGTCGAAGGAGACGATATCGTCGATCTGCTTGACCATCACCGCGACGCCTTTAGGCGTGGCGGCGTGGGCGCCGCTGATGATCGCAGGGGCCGCGACAGTGGCGGCGGAACTGGCGAGCAGGGTCCGTCTGGTCAGCATTTTGGTCTCCCGGGACTTATTGGCAGGCATTTTGCCAAGGGTTGAATTGGCACGCTAGGCTCCGCACTCATGCAACGCGACATCCGTTCCTCGGTCTGCCCGCACGACTGTCCTTCGACCTGCGCCCTGGAAGTGGAAGTGCTGGACGGGCGCCGTATCGGCGCCGTGCGGGGAGCCGAGGCAAACAGCTACACCTCCGGAGTGATCTGCGCCAAGGTCGCCCGCTATGCGGAACGCATTCACCACCCTGATCGGCTGACACAACCGTTGCTGCGTACCGGACCCAGGGGTTCCGGACAGTTCCGGGCGATCTCCTGGGATGAGGCACTGGACCGGGTGGCAAGCGAATTCGTCCATGTAACCGAAAGGCATGGCAGCGAGGCGGTCTGGCCGTTTTATTTTGCCGGGACGATGGGGCTGCTGCAGCGCGACGGCATCAACCGGCTCCGCCACGTCATGCGCTATTCACGGCAGAAGATGACGATATGCACGACGCTGCCGGAACTTGGCTGGTGGGCGGGCGTCGGCCGTTCCTGGGGTGTCGATCCACGGGAGATGGCGAAGTCCGATCTGATCGTGGTTTGGGGCGGCAACCCGGTCGCCACCCAGGTCAACGTGATGACGCATATCAGCCGGGCGCGGAAGGAACGCGGCGCCAGGCTGGCGGTGGTGGATCCATATCGCAGCGGAACCGCGGCGGTTGCGGATATGCATCTGGCGCCAAGGCCGGGCACCGATGGCGCGCTGGCCTGCGCTGTGATGCACGTCGCGTTCCGCGACGGGTACGCGGATCGGGACGTACATGGCGCGTTACGCGGATTGTCCGGACGCGCTGGAAGCAGCACCTGGTGGCGCGCGGACCGGAGTGGGCTGCGGCGATCACCGGCCTGCCGGTAGCGCAGATCGAGGCGTTCGCGCGGCTGTATTGCACGACGCAGCGCAGCTACATTCGTATCGGCTACGGCTTCGCCCGTATGCGCAATGGCGTGGCGAATATGCATGCGGTGAGTTGCCTGCCGACGGTCACCGGCAAGTGGCAATACGAGGGCGCCGGCGCGCTGTGGTCCAACCGCGGCATGTATCATTGGGACAAGCGGCTGATCGAAGGGATCGATGCGCTCGATCCATCGATCCGCGTGCTGGACATGAGCCGTGTCGGCAGCGTGCTGACCGGCGATCGCAGCGAACTGCGTGACGGTCCGCAGGTGCACGCGATGCTGATCCAGAACCAGAACCCGCTGACCGTCTGTCCTGACAGCAATCGCGTGCGGCGCGGCTTCTCGCGTGAGGACCTGTTCGTTTGCGTGCACGAGCAGTTCATGACCGAGACGGCGCGATGGGCCGATGTCGTGCTGCCGGCGACGATGTTCATGGAGCACGACGATCTGTACCAGGCGGGCGGACACACGCATATCCAGATCGGGCCGAAGCTGATCGAGCCGCCGGGCGAATGCCGCTCCAACCACGAGGTGCTGCAAGGCCTGGCACGGCGGCTCGGCGCGAAGCATCGCGGCTTCGACATGACGGCGATGGAGATCATCGACGAGACGCTGCGCGCATCCGGTTGGCCGGATGCGGCGACGGTGCTGCGCGAGCGCTGGATCGACGCCGCGCTGCCGTTCGAGCAGGCGCATTTCCTCACTGGCTTTCCCGCAGCCGGACAAGAAGTTCCACTTCGCACCGGACTGGGCTTCGCTCGGACCGAACCACGCGTGCATGCCGCCCCTGCCGGATCACATGGCATGCATCGATCCGGCGACACCGGAATACCCGTTCCGCCTGGTGACGGCGCCGGCGCGCAGTTACCTGAACACCAGCTTCACCGAGATGCCGAGTTCGCGCCGGCGGGAGCGCCGGCCGATGGTGCAGATGCATCCGGACGATGCCGAACGCCTGGGGATCGCTGATGGCGACCGGGTGCGGCTGGGCAATGCGCGCGGCGAGGTGGTGTTGCATGCACAGATCGCCGAGGGATTGCAGCCCGGTGTGCTGTGCGCCGAAAGCATCTGGCCGAGCGAGGCGTTCGAAGGCGGTATCGGCATCAATGCGCTGACCAGCGATGACCCGGGACCGCCGGGTGGCGGTGCGGTGTTCCACGACACCGCGGTGTGGTTGCGAGCCGAAGCGATGGAGTTCGCGCTGGCGGCGGAATAAAGGAAACGGAATGTCCAAACGCATTGCCTTCGTCGGCGCCGGTGCCATCGGCGGCTATATCGGCGCGAATCTGACCGCGCTCGGCCATGACGTTACGCTGATCGATCCGTGGCCGGCGCATGTCGAGGCAATGCGCGCGCACGGCATGCGTCTCTACGGCATGACCGAGCCGGAGAACCGGGTGATCCGCGTCAATGCGATGCACATCACCGATGCGCAGCAGCTGACGAAGCAGCGGCCGATCGACATCGCGTTCATCGCGGTGAAGTCGTACGACACGGTGTGGGCGACGCAACTGATCCGGCAATACCTGGCGCCGGGCGGCTTCGTGGTGTCATCGCAGAACTGCGTCAATGAAGAGCGCGTCGCCGGCGTGGTCGGCTGGGGCCGCACGGTGGGTTGCGTGGTTGGTGGCGGCGTTGGTGTCGAGCTGTTCGAGCCCGGACATGTCCGCCGCACCATGATGAAGAACCCGAACGTCGTGTCGTTTCATGTCGGCGAGCCGCATGGGCGGATCACGCGGCGCGTCGAGGAACTGGTGGCGATGCTGCAGCCGATCGACAACGCGCACTCGACCGACAATCTATGGGGCGAGCGGTGGACCAAGCTGTGCGTCAACGGCATGCGCAATGGCGTGTCGGCGGCGACCGGGCTCGGCGGCAACGCGCGCGATGGCCATGATGCGATCCGGCGCATCTGCATCAAGCTGGGTGGCGAGTCGGTACGGGTTGGTCAGGCGCTTGGCTTCAAGTTGGGTAAGATCGGCGCGCTGGAACCGGAGAAGCTGGCACTCGCGTCGGAAGGCAATCGCGCCGCGCTGGACGAGATCGAGGCGCTGATGCTGGCGGGCACCAACGCCGCGGCGCGCAGCGATCTGCAACGGCCGTCGATGGCCCAGGATATGGCGAAAGGCCGGCGCACCGAGATCGAATTCATGAACGGCTATATCGCGGAAAAGGGCGCCGAAGTCGGTGTGGCCGCGCCGACCCACGCAATGCTGACCGACGTGGTGAAACGGGTCGAACGCGGCGAGCTCGCCGCCGACCCCGCGAACGTGCTGGTGAACAGGTAGGGCCCTCTCCCAGCCCTCCCGTGTCATTGCGAGGAGCGATGCGACGCGGCAATCCAGGTGTTGTCGTAATCGCTTCGCTCGCAGCGACACAGACCTACAGCGCGATCCGGTAAACCCGCGCGGCGGTGCCGCTGAACAGCGCCGCCTTCTCCTGTTCGGAAGCCCCAGCAGATAGCCGCTTGAATGCGTTCCAGCAGGCCGTGTAGTCGCAGGACTGCTTGTCCACCGGGAAGTTGCTCTCGTACATGCAGCGATCGGCACCGAACGCATCGATACACGTTTCGATATACGGCCTCCAGGTGCTGGCGAGCAGCTCGGACGACGGCGGCGTCTGGCGCAGATGCAGGTCGAAGCCGAAGATCAGCATGCCAAGACCGCCAAGCTTCACCACCACGTTCGGGCACTTCGCGAGTTCGCGGATCGAACGCTGCCAGGCAGCGAATTCATCGGCCTTGCGCGATGCGTATGGTCCGACCCCGAGCGCGCCACCGACATGGTTGAGGATAATCGTGGTGTCGGGGAACGCCTTGGCGAGATCGGTGATCTCCGCCAGCTGCGGATGATAGCACCAGCCTTCGAAAGTCAGCCCCAACTTCGCCAGCCGCGCGAAGCCGGCGCGCCATGCCGGTTGCCGCGAGATGCCCTCAGGCACGAAGCGCGATACGTGCTTGCCGACCTCGCTCGCGTCGTACGGGATCGACCAGCGGATTCCGCGTAGCCGGCCGCCGGTGACGGCGATCTCGGCCTCCAGCACGTCCTGCACCTTTTCGCCCAACGCCAAATCAGCATGACCGACGATAGCCGCCGCGACCCGCGTTGGACCGTAACCGCCAGAGGCGCTCATCGCCGAGATGCCGTTGACGAACTCGGCCTCACCGACCGGTCGCATTGTTGCGGGTCCATCGGCGCGATAATTGGCGCGGCATTCGATGAACACCGTGGCGCGCACATTATGGCCGCCACCGACGTCCGCCAGGATGTCGGGCAGCAGATACGGACCACGCTCATCGTCCCACAGATGATGATGCGGGTCGACGATCGGCAGATCCGGTTCCAGCGCCTGCTCGCGGCGTGACCGCGTCAACCAGCGCTTCAGCGCCGCATCGTGGCGATGCGCATTGCCGCGGAACGCCGGCCGCTCGGCAAACGTCACCTCCGCGCTCCCCAGCCCCTCGAAGCGCACGCCACACACATCGCCTGGCTTGAGGAAGCGCAGCCCCGTGCACGAACCACAGGTGACAAACTGGCCGGCGCGCACGCCATCCTGCTCGCGCATCATGTTGACCAGCGCCACGGCGATGCCGAGCGGGTCGCCGGTTGGATGGCCGCCGGTCTGCTCGAGCACCGGCTTGCCATTCACCGTCAGTGTCACCTTCAGCTTGCCGAGATCCAGGCCGCGCCAATCGGCCAGCATCGGGCCATACACGAAGCCGCTGTTGCTGACGCTGTCGGCCAGCTTTTCCAGGTTCGAGGCCTTGCCGAGATCCTGGTAGCGGCTGGTGACCACCTCGATGGCCGCGCAGGCATCCACGGCGGCGGCTACCTCGTCGCGCGTATAGGGCGTCGTACGTGGAGGCAGGTCGCGGCGGAACATGAACGCCACCTCGCCTTCAACGCCGCATTCCGGGCCGAGGCTCACCGGAACGCGCGCCGGCGATGCAAGGACCGTGTCGGCATAGATCACGCCGCGGGTCGGTTCGGCGTTGGCGGGAGCATTGGCCTTGAAAGCGCCGATCGAGCGGCCGAGGCCGGCGGTCACGGCATCCTGGATCGCATGCGCATCCGCCACGGTCGCCGGCTGACATTCCGCCGGCAAACCGGTCAGCGCCAGACCACGACGTGCGTGTAACAGCAATGTTGCAGCATGCTGTATTTGATCTTTGTTCATGTGCGTCCCTCCGCTGGCCAGCCCAACACTTTCATCTGCAACGGCAAAGCTGGCTTGGCAATCCGCGGGACGAATGGCAAAACTGCTGCTGTCTGAGAGATAACCAAGCAGGAGGGGAACCGAAAATGATCGGGCTGGTGCGGCTTGCCTTGCGCCGGCCCTATACGTCAGCGATCGCCGCCATGCTCATCCTGCTGATGGGCGCCTTGTCGATCACCCGCATGATCGTCGACATCTTTCCGGTGATCGACATCCCGGTCGTGCTGGTGGTGTGGAACTATAACGGCCTCACCACCGAGGATATGGAACGGCGCGTCGTCTTCATCACCGAGCGCGCCTACTCCACCACGGTGAATGGCATCTCGCGGATCGAATCGCAGTCGATTCCCAGCATCGGTCTGCTGAAGGTCTATTTCCAGCCAGGCACCGACATAGGCGGTGCCATCGCGCAAATCACCTCGGTGAACAATTCCATTCTGCGCAGCGCGCCGCCAGGCATGCAGCCACCCGGAGTCATTCAGTTCAACGCGTCGAACGTGCCGGTGGTGCAAATGACGCTGTCCAGCAAGACACTGACCGAACAGCAGATCTTCGATTACAGCCTGAACTTCATTCGCATCCGGCTGTTCACCATCCCGGGCTTGTCCACGCCGGGTCCGTTTGGCGGCAAGCAGCGGCAGATCAATGTCGATCTCGACCAGTCGCGGCTGCAGGCCAAAGGCTTCGCGCCGGTCGACGTGGTGAACGCGCTGCAGGCGTCGAATGTGATTGTTCCTGCCGGAACCGCGCGTGTCGGCGAGCGCGAATACAATGTCCAGTTGAATTCGAGCCCCAGCACCGTCGATCGCTTCAATGCTCTGCCGATTGGCGTATTCAACGGAGCGCCGGTGACGCTCGGCGATGTGGGCCACGTCAGCGACAGTTTCGCGACGCAGACCAACGTGGTGCATGTGAACGGCAAGCGAGCGGTCTATCTTGCCATCCTGAAACATGCGGATGCCTCGACGCTGACCGTGGTGGACGCGGCCCGGGCGGCGCTACCGGAAATCCAGGCGGCGGCGCCGAACGGGCTGGAACTGAAGCTTGACTTCGATCAATCGATCTTCGTGCGCGCGGCGGTGCAGAACGTCATCCGCGAGGCGGTGATCTCCTCGATCCTCGTGTCAGCACTGATCCTGGTGTTCCTGGGAAGCTGGCGGAACACCGTCATCGTCTCCGCATCGATCCCGCTGTCGATCTTTGCCGGCATCATGGGCCTGTTCCTGACCGGCAATACGATCAACCTGATGACCCTGGGCGGACTGGCGCTCGCCATTGGCCTGCTGGTGGACAATGCGACCGTCACGATCGAGAACATCCATCGCAACCAGTCACTCGGAAAACCGCTGACCGTGGCCATCCTCGACGGCAGCCGCGAAGTGATCCAGCCGCTGACCGTGGCCACGCTTGCGATCTGCATCGTGTTCTTTCCCGTGGTGCTGCTGTTCGGCGTCGCGCGCTACCTGTTCATTCCGCTTGCCGCCACCGTGGTCTTCTGCATGCTGGCTTCGTACATACTGTCGTTCAGCGTGGTGCCCAGCTTCGCACGCTTCCTGCTGAAGGATGATCACGACCTTGGACCGCCGCGAGGCTTCTTCGGCCTGTTCGATCGCGGCTTCAATCGCTTCCGCGACGGCTATGGCCGGATGTTGGAGGGCACACTCCAGCATAAGGGGTTTGTGCTGATCTGCACCGCCGCACTGCTGGTGGTTTCAATCGGACTGACCAAGGTCATCGGTCTGGACTTCTTTCCCGCGGCCGACGTCGGGCTGATCAAGCTGCACTACCGCGCCCCGGCAGGCACGCGCCTTGAACGCACCGAGCAACTTGTGCTCCAGGTAGAGGACAGCATCCGCAAGATCATCCCGGCCGCGGAGCTGGATACCATCAACGACACCGTCGGCGTTCCATCGGCGTTCAATCTCGCCTTTGTGCCAAGCGACAATGTCGGCAACATGGACGCGGAAATCCTGATCTCGTTGAAGCCTGGCCACCACCCATCCAACGATTACATCCGCGCAATCCGTAACAGACTGCCCGACCAATTTCCCGGCAGCACCTTCTATTTCCAGACCGCCGACATCGTCAGCCAGGTACTGAACTTCGGTCTTTCAGCGCCAATCGACGTGCAGATCCAGGACGTGAATTTCGATCGGGCGGCGACGCTGAGCCGCCAGATGCTGCAGAAGATGCAAGCGATCCCCGGTGTCGCGGACGCGCACCTGGTGCAGGTACTGAACTATCCTTCATTGCAGGTGGACGTCGATCGCCTGCGGGCGGCAAAGCTCAACATCGCGCAGCGCGATGTGGCCAACAATATCCTGACCTCGCTCTCGTCCAGCGTGCTGGTGTCGCCGAACTTCTTCCTCAATCCGCAGAACAACGTGAACTATTCGGTTGCGGTGCAGACACCGATAGAGCGGATCAAGTCTATCTCCGATCTGCTGGATACCCCGGTCGCCAAACCCGATCCGGGCACGGCAGGAAATCCGGCAGCACAACCAGGTGCGCCCGTGCTGCGGCTCGCGGACGTCGCAACAATCTATCCGCGTTCAAGCCTGGAGTTGGTGAACCACTATACCGTGCAGCGCGAACTCGACATCGCGGCGAACGTCGATGGCCGTGATCTTGGCGCGGTGGCGGCCGATATCCAGAACGCCATCGCCGAGGTGAGCAAGGGGCTGCCGATTACAACGAAGATCCTGATCCTCGGGCAGAACGATGTGATGCAGAGTTCGTTCCGCAGCCTGGGATTGGGCATGGTGCTTGCCGTGCTGCTGGTCTACGCGCTGCTGGTCATCCTGTTCCAGTCCTGGGTCGACCCGTTGATCATCATGATGGCGGTGCCGGGTGCGCTGATGGGCATATTGTGGATGCTTGCCATCACGGGCACCACCATCAACGTCGAGTCCCTGATGGGCGCGATCATGTCCATCGGCATTTCAGTGTCCAATTCAATTCTGGTGGTGAGCTTCGCCAACGATCTGCGCGCCCGTGAGGAAGTTGGGCCACTGCGCGCGGTGATCGATGCCGGGCGCATTCGCCTGCGGCCGGTGCTGATGACCGCGCTCGCCATGATCATCGGCATGGTTCCGATGGCGCTTGGCCTCGGTGAAGCCGGCGAGCAGAATGCGCCACTTGGCCGCGCGGTTATCGGCGGGCTGATTGTGGCGACGATATCCACGCTGTTCATCGTGCCGATCTTCTACACGCTGCTGCGGCGCAAGCCGCCAAGCCTGCACAGTCTCGATACGCGGTTTGCCGACGAGGCCACAGGCACGACCACAGGGAACTCGCATGGCTAGACGCGGTCGCTTCGGCTCTTTTCTGGTCTATCTGCTCGGACTGCTGGCGGTGGTCGTTGCTGTTGTCGCCGGACTTCGCCTATGGCAGCAGAAGGACGCACAACTCTTATCGGCACGCGAGGCACTGGCCGATAACATCGCGCAAGGTCCGGCAGTACAGGTCGCGACGATTACTCAAGGGCCGAAGGAACGGCTGATCACGTTGCTCGGCGATACGCGCCCGTATCAGGTTGCCACGCTGTACGGCAAGGTCAGTGGTTATGTGCGGGCGATCAACGTGGACCGTGGCGACCACGTGAAGACCGGCGATATCGTGGCGGAGGTGCAGTCGGCAGAGACCGATCGGCAATACGACGCCGGGGTCAGCGATATGGACAACAAGCGCAAGAATGCCGAACGGGCACGCGAGCTGGTGGCGCATGGCTGGACGTCGGTAGAGGCAGCCGATGCGGCGAATACCGCGTATCAGATGGCACAGGCCAATGTGGCGCAGCTTGCGGTGATGAAGTCATATGAGTCTCTGCGCGCACCGTTCGATGGTACGGTGACCGCGCGCTTTGTCGATGTCGGCGTACTGGTGCAGAGCTCAGTGACCAATCAGAGCAGCAACCAGCCGGTGGTGACGATATCCGACATGTCGAAGCTGCGTGTCGACGTCTATGTGGAGCAGGGAGATGTGCCCTACGTCCATGTCGGCGACGTGGCCGATGTCTCGGACGCCGCCAATGCCGCGCGCCATGTCCGGGCACGCATCGCTCGCACGTCCGATCAATTGGACCCGCGAACGCGAACGCTGTTCGTCGAACTGGAGGTCGATAACAGCGAGAACTTCCTGGTGCCGGGCAGCTTCGCCTATGTGACATTGCATGTGCCGGTCACCTCGTATCCCGAGATCCCGGTCGCCGCGCTGATCACGCGCGGCACAAACACGTTTGTCGCCGATGTCGGCAAGGACAGCCTCGTGCACATGAAGGCGGTGAAGATCGCGAACACCGATGGTATCGTCGCCAGTCTTGCCGACGGCGCACGGGTGGGCGACCGCGTCGCGCTGAACCTGCCTGATGGAGTGAGCGAAGGCGGCCGCATCCGGCCCGTTGAGAATAGCCGCTGAACTTGAACGAGCGCGCGACCTATCCGGTCAAAGTCCACACCGGCATTCGCGTGCCGATGCGCGATGGAGTAGAGCTGAACCTCCGCATCACGCGGCCCGATGTGCCGGGACAGTTTCCCGGCGTGATGGAATATCACCCGTACCGCCGGCTGGCCGCGGCGCTGCCTGACTGGCGCGATGAGTATCCGCCGGTGGTGCCATATCTGGCGGAGCGCGGCTACGCTGTTGTGCAGTACGACGTGCGCGGCACCGGCGGTTCATCAGGTTTCTCGACCGACATCTATTCACCGGAAGAGCGCCAGGATGGCTACGACATGGTCGCCTGGATCGCCGCGCAGCCCTGGTGCACCGGTGCAGTGGGAATGATCGGCAAGTCGTATGGCGCGGTGGTGCAGTGGCAGGTCGCGGTGCAGCAGCCGCCGGCGCTGAAGGCGATCGTGGTGCGTTCCGCCAATGACGATGTGTATACAGGGTTCACCAACCCGGGCGGCTGCATTCGGCCGTGGATGTTCGAATACTATGCGCCGCTGATGAACGCGCTGAATTTCGCGCCGCCAGACCCGGCGCTGGTGGGTGATCGTTGGGCGGCGATATGGGCGGAGCGGTTGGAGCGGAGCGCGCCGTGGAGTCTCGGCTACATTCGCAACACGCTGCATGGGCCGTATTGGCGCGATCAGAGTCTGGCGCCAGGCTATGACCGCGTGCAGTGCGCGGTGCTGCTGATCGAGGGCTGGGCCGACTGGTATGCCACCGAGGAGCTGCGCGCGTTCCAGCGGCTCAGCACTCCGAAGAAGGTGATCATCGGTCCGTGGGGGCATTACTACCCTGACGAGAAGGAGGCGTTTCCCGGACCAAGGATAGATGCTCGACGCGAGTACCTGAAGTGGTTCGACCATTGGCTGAAGGACATCGACAACGGTGTGATGCAGGAGCCGCCGGTGACTGTGTTCGTGCGCGGTTGGCAGGCGCCGTCGCTGCTGTGCCTTGAAGACGCCGGTACCTGGCGCAACGAGGCGTCTTGGCCGCCAACGCGGATGCACCCGAGGGTGCTGTATTTCGGAGATAACGGAGGCCTGGCAGAGCGGCCGGGCGCTGATGGAGCGGACAGCTACGAGTACCGGCCGTCCGTTGGCATCACCACCGGGCGGCGTGGTCTGGGCTCCACCACCCCATGGGCAATGCCGATAGATCAGCGGCTGGATGAGGCGTATTCGCTGCTGTTCACCACGGCACCGCTGGGCGAGCCGATAGAATTGCTTGGGCAACCCGAGGCCGTGTTGCACATCGCGTCCACAGCGGAAGTCGCCTACTTCCATGCGAAACTGTGTGACGTGGCGCCGGATGGCGCGTCGCGCCTGATTTGCGACGCTGGCCTGCTGGCGACACACCGGCAATCGCACGAGCAACCGCGGAAGCTGATACCGGGCGAACACTACGAACTGCGCATTCCGCTGCGGCATTGCGCTTATTCGATCGAAGCCGGGCACCGGCTGCGTATCGCGAATAGCCAGCGCGGAATTCCAGAATGCCTGGCCGACGGGAGAACCAGCAACCAATACGGTGTATCGCGGCGGCGGCCATGCGTCGCACGTCGTGTTGCCGGTCGCACCAAAAGACACACAGCCGCTGTCGGCGCCGGACTTTGCGCCGTCGCCGCATGCGCTTCCGTCAATGGAGACGCTGTCGCGGCCAGAGTACCGCTTCGAGCTGGATCTCGTGGAGGATTCGGTAAGCTGCGTGTTGCGCGCGCCAGAGACCGGGCGCACCAGCAATCACTCGCGCTACACGGTGTCCAATCGTGACCCAGCCCGCATCTTGATCACCTCATCGGCGACGCATACCGCGGTGCATCCAACGCTGGACATCCGCGTTGAGGCCACTTGCCAGACGGCCAGCGACGCGGCCAGCTATACTCATCTGTCGCAGGTGCGCCTCACCGTCGATGGCGCGGAGCACTTCCGCAAAAGCTGGACGGAAAGCGTGCCGCGCAAGCTGTCGTAAGATTTAGCTCACCGGCTCGAGTGCCGCCTGCTCTATCAGTCCTGGCGACCTGTCGAATGCCATCACCAGGTTGAGCGCGGCGACGTCCGGTCTGTTGCGACCTTGCTCCCAGTTTTGCAGCGTGTCGATGTCGAGCCCCAGAATCTGGGAAAATTCGCGCTGCGACAGTCCATGGCGAACACGCACCTCGGCGATCATCTCCGGATCGAAGCGGCGGCGACGCAATACAATCACGTTCATCGTGGCAAGGTCGTTGGCCAGACCCGGAATGTTCGCGTCCTCAGCGATCTCGCATACAGCCATCCGCTTTTCTGCAAGACGGTTGATAATGGCGTGGCCGGCACGCAAGGTCAGACCTGCAGCACGCAACCGCTGAACGACATGGATCGGCCGATCCAGCGCTCCTTCAAGGCGAAGGACCAACGGCACGGCTTCGCCGGAAAATGAGGGCGGCGGGTCGGCGTCCCGGACTGGCCCCAGTCGTGCGAGTCGCGCCTTCAATGCGGAGTTCGTCGACATCCAGCCGCTCCATCGCCCAGCGTATGACACCAGTCAGTCCAGCAATTCCCAATGAATTTGGGCCGCCACCATAGACGTGCAAGCCATCGATCGTGGCGCCGCGACCGCTCAGCTCGAAGTCTCCGACGAACTCCACATGGTTGTTGCCATCCGAAAGGATCGCTCGGACCGCCCCAAGCGGATCAATCTCTAACTCCACCACGCGCCAAGACATCTTCGTCTCCCGACGGAGTGGAAAATGCCACGGCGCGCGAAGTATTGAGTTAATCTATACGCGATTCGCGTATAGCAAGTCAACCTCGCCCAAGCGCCCCCATCAGCTCCACCCACTCCCGCCGGTTCAAGCCACTGTCCGCCTGCTCCACTGCCTCGCCGGCCAGCATCCGCCGCACCACCGTCAGCATCTGCGCCGACAGGGTCGCCGCCCCAAGCCGGTAGTCGCGAAACGCCTGGCAGGCCACCGGAACCCAGGCCTCAACAGAACGCAGCATCGCCTCGGCATAGACGCGGATTTCATATTGCGCGTGCGCGTCAGCCCTCAGCGAGAGGAAGTGGAACAGGTTGTAGAGGTCGACCTTCCAGTACCACTGCGTGTAGGTGTTCAGCGTCAGGTTCATCCGGGCCAGTTCCCGCGCCAGCCCTTGCCGCGACGGGTCGCGCGGCGCGCCTTCCTCGTCCTCGTTCAGCATCTCGGCGTAGTGGTCGTAGCAGCGGGTGGCATCCTCCCGCAGCAGATCCAGCACATGCGCCGCTTCCTCGCCGGCCAGCACATCACCCCGCCCCTGCCGATTGGCGGCCGATTGGGCCGCCAGCTGCTCCGGCGCCGGCAGGTAGAATTCGCGGTCCAGAATCGAATAGCGCGCCGAATATTCGTTCACGTTGGCGGTGCGATGGCGGATCCACTGCCGGGCCACGAAAATCGGCAGCTTCACGTGATACTTGATCTCGCACATCTCGAACGGCGTGGAGTGCCGGTGGCGCATCAGATAGCGGATCAGCCCGGCATCCTCGGACACGCGCCGAGTACCGCGCCCATACGATACCCGCGCCGCCTGCACGATGGCGCTGTCATCGCCCATGTAGTCGATCACCCGGACAAAGCCGTGATCCAGCACTGGCGCAGCCTCGAACAGCATGGCCTCCAGGGCCGGAACGGTGGGCCGTACGGTTGCGCTGCTCTGCCGCCGAGCGGCGGCGATTTCGGCTTGCTGCTGCTCGGTCAGGGGCATGGGCGACTCCACTTCCAGCGGATGGGATGACTGCCTATATTACCCCTGCCGGCTTGCCGGCTATGGCGATAAACGGTGCGTGGAATAAGCGTAGTGGACCCGGGGGCAGTGCCCGGCGCCTCCACCATACGGGGGCGACACAGGCTCGACACGCGCGGTAAAGACGTATCTTTTGCTCGGCATGGTACCGCCGTTATCGGGCCTTATTACAAGTGCCAACGACGAAACATACGTGGCGCTCGCTGCCTAATAGCATTAGGTAAGCGCGGTTCGGGGGGCACCGGGCAACAGAAGCCCCCCACTTCCGCAAGCATGCCGCTACCCGGCGAGTCGTTCCGCGATCTGCACCGCGTTCAGCGCCGCCCCCTTCAGCAATTGGTCGCCCGCCACAAACAACGCCAGCGAGCATCCTGACGGATCGCTGACATCGCGCCGGATGCGCCCAACCAGCACCTCGTCGGCGCCGGATGCCTCAATCGGCATCGGAAAGTGGTTGTCGGCGATATTGTCCACAATCCGGACGCCACGCGCTCCGGCCAGCACGTCGCGTGCGGTCTCCGGCTCGATCGGCTGCTCGAACTCCACGGTCAGGGCGATCGAGTGCGCCCGGAGCACCGGTACCCGCACACAGGTGATGCCGACGCGCAGTTCCGGCTCGTCCATGATCTTGCGCAGTTCGCGCATCACCTTTGTCTCTTCCTCGTTGTAGCCGCTCCAGGGATCGACCTTGGTGTCGTGGCTGAACAGGTTGAACGCGTAGGGATGCGCCAACACGCGGTGGGCATAGTCGCTGCCCGCCAGATAGGCGGCGGTCGAGGCGCGCAGCTCTTCCATTGCCGCCGCGCCGGCACCCGACGCCGCCTGGTAGGTCGCGGCGATCACCCGCCGGATCGGGGTGTGCCGGTGCAGCGGCCATAACGCCATCACCGCCACGATCGCCACGCAGTTCGGGTTGGCGATAATGCCGATATGCCGGGCGATCGCCCCGGCGTTAACCTCGGGCACCACGAGCGGAACGCCCGGCTCGGTGCGGAACGCCGAGGAGTTGTCCACCACCACCGCGCCTTGGCGCACCGCGACCGGAACGAAGCGGCGCGACACGCCGCTGCCGGCGGAAAACAGGGCAATGTCGATGCCGGCGAAGCTGTCCTCGGTCAGCTCCTCGACCTCGATTCCCTGACCGCGGAACAGCAGCCTTCTGCCGGCCGAGCGGCCGGAAGCAAACAGCCGCAATCGGTCCAGCGGAAAGCTGCGGCGTTCCAGGCAGCCGATGAGTTCGCTGCCGACGGCGCCGGTAGCGCCGACGATGGCGACAGTGGGGTGTTGCAGGCTCATGGCACTCGCTCCGTTTGTTGAGCCGGGCGACGCGAGGGGCCTGAAAAGCAAAGGCCCCGTCCGGTTCCCGGCGGGGCCTTGGGTGACGCTATGTCGTTGCTATCAACACGCGCACGCCCAGGACGCCCTGCCGAAGGGCTTCCAATTCGTCGTCGTGCGCTTGTTCATGCAGCCGAACATGGCGGCAGAATAGCAACGGGCAGCGGACCGGTAAACCACGCTTTGCGGATCGGAGCGATTGGTCTGGATGCAACACCCCCCGATTGGCTCAGCCGACGCGGACATAGGGCAGACGCCGCGCGAGCCAACAGCCGACCTCGACGCCCGAGACAACTCCGGATGCATCGCGCTGGAACGCCAGAGTCCAATCGCCCGGCGGGGTGTGGTCGAGCGCGCGCATGCAGGGCAGCACCCACACGTCGGGGCCAACAGCGCCGAGCAACTCCATGCGGCTTTGGCCAAGGAACCCAGAGAATGCGCCGTAAAGCACGCCACCCGCATCGGCCACCGTCAGTTCCGCATCCAGTTCGGCGCAGTGATACCGCCCGGCGACATCGCGCGCGGGCTCACCTGGACACGGCACCAGACGACCGCTGTGATGCTCCATCGACCGCTCCATCAGCAAGGTCCCATCGCTTAAATGCAGCCGTATGCCGTCGGCGCTCGCCGAGCCGTCCGGTTGCAAGTCGAGCAGCTCGGCGGAGTGACCGTAGCGCAGCCGGATTTTGCCATCCGCCTTGGCGTCGATACGTACTGATAGTCCGGTCTCGGGGTCGATATAGGCGCCCAGCCAGTCGGGGGTTCCTTCTACCATGGGAGCTGCAGGCTGGTCCTCGCCAAGCACAGCCGCAAGCACATCCGCCGCCGCCTCGTGCGCGTCCGACAGGTGATTGAACATGACCACGACCGACACGCGTTCCGACGGCACATACATCCGGTGGCTGCGCCAGCCGCGTAACGCGCCGCCATGGGCGGTAACGAAGCGTCCCAGTTTGGTGCGCCGGTTCAGGCCGAAGCCGTAGGCCGCCGGTTCGCCATCCGCGAAGGTCGCCGGCGCCGACAGCCTGCTGTACAGCGCATTGGGATCGTCGCGCGTTGCGTCGATGTGCCGCTCCCATGCGATCATGTCATCCAGGCTGGCGCCCAGGCCGGCGTCTCCGGTCCAGAACACGTGATTCTCGGCCGGCCGGTAGCCGCCGCAGGCCAGCGCCTCGTAGCCCACAGTGCCGTCCGGCATGGCACTGGTTTCCGCTGCCAGAATTGCCGTCGCCATGCCGGCGCGATCGAACACGCGGGTCCGCAGCAGCTCTGCGAAACTGCGGCCGGTGCGCTCCTGCATGACATCGGACAGAATGCGGAAGTTCTGGTTCACGTAAGAATATTGCGTGCCGGGCTGGAAATGTAGCGTGCGGGCGCCGCTGATCACCCCCACCGCTTCGATGTCGCCGAACGGTGCCTCGGCCGCCGCACCATGCAGCATCGCCAAAGCCCAGTAGTCGCGCAGGCCGGACTGGTTGTGGCACAGATGCAGCGCTCTGGGCGGAGCCTGCTGGAGGTTCGGCAAATGTGCTCGGACGTCGGCGTCAAGCTCCGAAGGATCGGGAAATGCATCCAGCACGACCGCGCAGGTGAACTGCTTGGTGATGGAACACATGCGGAACAGGGTCGCAGGGGTGAACGGGATGCGCCGTTCAGCGTTGGCCCAACCCCAGGTGTGGCGAAGCAGCACCTCGCCGTTGCGCAGGACCGCCATCGCGCCGCCTGGGCCGGGATAGTCAGCTGGCAGTGTTTCAGCGATGCGGTCGAGTCGGGCGGTCAGACTGGTGCTCATCCGTGGCATTGTGCTGCCGTGGACACGCGCCGCAAGGGTGCGTTCGCCTCGCTAGTCACATTTACGCCATAATTGGAGCCAAGCCGCCCGGCACGCGTTATACCGTCACCATGCATACTCGGCTGACCCTCTGGAGACGGCTTCTGCAGAAACTGGGCCCCGAGAGGGCGCCAGTGGACGATCCACCGTTCGAGGTGTGGATCGGCGAGGACCAGTGGCTGGCCGGCTTCCCCGCGCCCCGGCGCGAATTCTCAGAGCTGGTACGGGCTGCGCGGTCCCTAGCCGTTCCGGGTGACGAAATCCCCCAAGGCGCTATCCTGGGGTTGCTCGAGAAACCACTCAGGAGGCGAGGATGCAGCCGTCGGACATTGCGCGGGTCCAGGCCTACTTGCGCAGAACGTTTGGCAGCGATCGCATCACGATCGAACAGCCCCGGCAGCGAAGCGCTTCCGTGGAAGTTCGCGTCGACGATGAGTTCATTGGAACGCTGCATCGCGACGTGGAGGATGGCGAGGTTTCGTTCTCTCTCCACATCACTATTCTGGAAGAAGACCTGCCACGCGTGGCCGCCGCGCCAAGCCCGGCTCCACCACGGCGCCGCTAGGTTCTACTGCACCGTGTAGCCAACCAGCTGCAGCAGCTTGGCGAAATCGATCGGCTTGGACAGGACGTCGATCGCACCAAGCTGACGCGCCTTGCTGGCGATGCTCGCATCCGGCAGGCCGGTTATCAGCAGCGAGGGTATGGTACGGCCAGCGGCATCCAGTTCGCGCAACAGCGTCAGGCCGGTCATCCCTGGCATATTGTGATCGACGATAAGGCAGGCGATGTCGTCTAGCTCCGGATCGTCCAGCAGCGCGTGGCCGGAACGGTAGGTTTTCACGGTGTGGCCCGCGGTTTCCAGCAGGGCGTCAAGCACGTCGCACACATCCCCATCGTCATCAACGATAGCCACGACATTCGCCTCGTCTGACGGCACGAGAGCATTCTCCTGTTGTCGAACAGCGTCCATTGTGACCGGCATGGCTAAGCCAATCCAAATGGCAGGCGCGTGTACTCACGCCTTGTTGCGTCCGGCGCGTTTCCGGAAAGCCCCGGTTCTCAGGGCTAGCGCATCCCGGTGATCGAGCCTGAAACCGCGCGCGGATCCCGGTTGGGCCATCGTCCGGCATCCACCTGGACGATGAATGCGCTGACGATGCGATTGAATTCGTCGGGATCCTCGATGTTTATCGCATGACCGCAGTTCGGCATCACTGACAGCGCGGCGCTGGGTATCGTCTGCTTCATCAGCAGGCCAGGCGCCAGGCAGGGCCAGTCCTCGTCGCCGGTCAGCAACAGCGTGGGCAATGTCATCGCCTTCATCTGGTCCAGCAGATCATAGAGCGATGGCCGCTCGCGCTGCACACCAAGCTGGGTGTTGCGCGCACCCAGGGCTGAGTGTTCCGACAGCATCTGCTTGAATTCGGCGAAGCCGCGCGGGTCCTTGTTCTCGAACTGCACCCGCGTCGGACCGTAGGCGTATTTCGCCGCGAACACCTCCATGCCCTGCTCATGGATGAAGGCGGCGATCGTTTCCGCCTCGGCGCGGAACTTCTCGGTCTGGCCGCGTTCGGCGCCATAGCCGCAACCGGCGACGCACAACGACAGGGCGCGCGATGGGTGGCGGAAGCCGTAATGCAGCGTGGCGAAGCCGCCCATGGAAAGGCCGACGATATGCGCCTTGTCGATCTTCAGATGGTCAAGCACGGCGCGGATGTCGTCCGCCGCACGCGCCTGGGAATACTTCGCCACATCCTCCGGCACATCGGATGGCGGATAACCACGCGCGTTGTACGTGATCGCGCGATAGCGCTGACCGAAATGCCGCATCTGCGGCTCCCAGCTCCGATAGTCGCCGGCGTATTCATGCACGAAGATGACCGGCCGGCCGGAACCGGACTCCTCGTAATACAGCCGGACCCCATCGTCTGTTGTCGCGTGCGGCATTGCAGTTCCCCTTGGTTATTTTTCCGCCATCACCTGTTCAGCGAGGCTGTTGTCCACGGCCACCTCGTACGGCGTCCCCGGTGAGACGAAGCCACCAGACACCAGGCTTGCCAATAGCCGATCGTAACCGGCGCGCGGCAGACGTGGATCGGTGCCCCAGATTCCCAGCGATTTGTAGCGCGCGCAGGCAGTAGCCAGTGTCGCCGGCGCCACATCCGGGAAGTAGCGGGCGATCGCGTCGGCAATGGCCACACCGTCGGCGTCCGCCAGCCATTTCTGGGTACGGTAGATCGCGCGCACCATGCGATGCAGTTCATCGCGCCGCGTGCGCAGCAGGCCGCGGCGCGCATAGAACGTGGTGTACGATGTCGGGCCTCGGCTGGCCTGCGAGTACCACACATGGCCAAACTCGGCGGCGAACGGTTCGAAGACCTGCACGACGTCCACCTCGCCCCGGCGCAGCGCGGCGACATGGTCGGCCATCGTGCGGTCATCGATGCGGGTCAGACGCGACGGCGCGATGCCGGCACGCCGCAGATCCTCTTGCAGGCACATCCACGGCGTCGGCACTTCGCTGACGGTCGCGACACGCCGTCCGACAAGATCGCGCAGATCGAATTGCGGCCGCGGTTCGCGCCCGACCAACAGGAACGGATCGCGCGTGACGACTTCGGCGAAGCTGACCAGGTCGCAGCCTGGAATCTGCTGATAGGCCTGCATGATGCGCATCGGCCCACCCCAGCAGACGTCGACCTCGTCATTCATCACATTGCGAGCCGCGTCGCCGGGGCTTGGCGAACTGACGAAGCGTACCTCCACACCCTCGGCTGCGTAGGCATCACGCGCCAATGCAACATAGAACGGCGCATAAAACAGCCCGCGCAGTGATTCCTGTAATGTGATTGCCACTTCGCTATTCCTGCTGGAATGTCTGGTCCGGAATATCCACCGGCATTGCCGCGGCCGAAAGTTCCGGCGGGATGACAAGCGGCGACAACCCGCTCAGCGAGCCGAAGCCGGCAAAGCGTTGTGCACGCATGCCGGCCGTGAACGTGCCGCAGGCGCGGCTCCACAACTCGCCAACGGCAAAGTCAGGCCGATAGACACCGTCCGGCAGGTCCGTCAGCGCCGTGGTAGCACCGGCCGCGACGAAGACGCTGGCGGCGGAATGGCCAGCCGCATCGCGCAGCTTCACCACAGCAGGTTCGCCGCTCTGATTGCTGATGGTGAGCCGTGCATGGCCGCCGCCGTCCTTCGCGAACACTTCGCCATTATGCGGTGGAACGCCGGCGTTGTAAGCGCAGTACGCGCGATGTGCGATCGCACGATCGCCAGGTGCCAGCCGATCGGCATCGATGTAGCCGCTGCTGCCATCGGCCAGCTCGATCTCAACCAAACCATGCGCCGGCACAAATCCAACAGCATGCAGCGCACTGAAATCTGCAAGCCGGGCCGCCGGCACGTAGCCGTCGCGCTTTGCATCGCGGCGCCAGAGCATCGCGTCGCTGCCACTGGGCAACACGTAGTGCGTGGTGAGACCACCGCTCGGCAGTGCCGCGGGCGCAGCCATGGATGCAGGCGGCGCCGAAGCAGCGGATGGCCTCGCCGCCGGAGGCTGCGGACGCGCGCGCGGATGGCTGAGTTGGATCACTGCCATGATCGCGGCGAGGCAGAACACGCCACCCAGCCCAGCGAGCAAGCCAAGCGGTAAGTCGGCCAGTCGCGGGCCGATACGCTCTTGCGCCGCGTGTATCGGTACCGCGTGCACAGGAGAGGATTCCGGAAGCGCGGAGCGGTCATATGCAGCGCGACGCCGTGGGTTGCTCAGCACATCGTACGCTGCCTTCACACGCATGAAGGCTGCGGCATTGCCGGTTTCCGGCACGTCGGGATGCACCACGCGCGCCTTGCGGCGGAAAGCAGACGCAATTGCGCCCGGAGCCGCCGCCGGATCCACCTCGAGTTCCGCGTAATATCCCGCCGGATCGTTGGTCATCTGCGGACGCAGCATACAATGTCATATCGTCGGGTTGCAGCCATCCAGGTCAGCCGCTACGCAGGCAGCGCGTCGCCAGGAAACGTCCCTCTCGTGTCAGCCACTTCGACGTCAGCCAGCCTGTCCGTCACCGGACGCTGGTTTGCCTTCATCGTACTGCTCACCGGCGGGCTATTGCCATCGGTTGATTTCTTTATCGTCAACGTCAGCCTGCCTTCGATCCACACGTCGCTGAACGCCAGCCCGGCCGAGGTGCAGCTTGTGGTGTCAGGCTACGCCGCCAGCTACGCCGTTTTCCTGATCACCGGCGGCCGATTGGGCGATCTGTACGGCCGGCGTCTGGTGTTCCTGATCGGCATGGCCGGCTTCCTGGCCACCAATGCATTCTGCGGTCTTGCGACGACGCCGCTGCAACTCGTTGCTGGCCGCGTGCTGCAAGGCATCGCCGCGGCGATGATGGTGCCGCAGGTACTGGGCTCGGTGCGCGCGCTGTTTCCCAGCGAAGCGGAACTCGCCAAGGCACTTAGTTTCTACGGCATGATGATGGGACTGGCGTCATCGATCGGTCAGTTTTCCGGCGGCGCGCTGGTGGACTGGAGCCCGTTCGATCTCGGCTGGCGGACGATTTTCCTCGCCAAGTTGCCGATCGGCATTCCGGTGATGCTGGCGGTTTGGCTCGTGGTGCCGGAGACCAGCGGCAGCCGGCGGCAGCGGCTGGATATCGGCGGCGCGGTACTGGTGTCATTGACGCTGGCCTGCCTCGTGCTGCCGCTGTCCGAGGGCCGTCAGCAAGGCTGGCCCGCCTGGACGTTCGCGATGCTGGCGGCAGTCCCCTTCCTGGCGGGAGCGTTCGTGCTGCTCGAGCGCTGGCTGAGCAAGCGCGCGGCCAGCCCGCTGGTCGATCTGAAGCTGCTGTCGATCCCCAGTTTCAGGCGTGGCGTGATCGTAGGCACGCTATTCTTCTTCACCACGTCGTTTTACGTGCTGTTCGCCATCTATGAGCAGGAAGGCTACGGCACCGATCCGCTGCACACCGGGCTGGCGATCCTGCCCTACGGCATCGGGCTGTTCGTCGGCCCGCTGGTGACCGCGCCACTGGCTCGGCTGCGGCCGTGGCTGCTGACCATTGGCATGGCGATCCAGGTCGCCGGCTACGCCGCGGTGGCAACGGTGCTCGTGCTCGGGCATGACGGCCTTCCGGTCACGATCGCGGTGCTGATCGCCGGCTTCGGGCAGGGCATCGCCTATCCCCGGCTGTTCAACTCGACGCTGGGCGACGTCGCGCCGCACCAGGCTGGCGTCGCTGCCGGCGTGCTGACCTCGGCGCTGCAGATTGGTGCCTCGCTCAGCGTGGCGGCCATCGGCAGCCTGTTCTTCGCGGTGCTGGGACAGGGTGTCGGGCGTGACGCCTACGCCCACGCGTTCGGCATCGCCCAGGCAGCGACCACCACCGCGCTGGGCATCGCGATGCTGCTATCAATACCGCGGCGACACAAACCCCCAGCCCTTGCCATCCCCCGCCCGCTGCGCGACGGTTAACGCCCTCCGAGGCAGTCCAGACAGCAACAGGCGAGGTTAAGCCGTGAACGATACAGTCGTGACCGAATCGCTTAAGCAGTACAAGTGGGTAGGCACCCGCCCGATCCGTCCGGACGGCATCCCCAAGGTCACCGGCAAGGCATTGTACGGCGGCGACTACCGTCTGCCCGGCATGCTGTATGGCAAGATCCTGCGCTCGCCCCACGCCCATGCGCGCATCCGCTCGATCGACACCTCGGCAGCCGAGAAGCTGACCGGCGTGAAGGCAGTGATCACCGCGAAGGACCTGCCGGACCAGAAGTTCGACTACATCGGCCCCGAGCGTGTCGCGCAGAACTTCTGGCACATCACGCGCAACATCATGGCGCGCGAGAAGGCCCTGTACGAGGGGCACGCCATTGCTGCCGTCGCCGCCATCAGCGCATCGATCGCCGAGGAAGCCGCTTCGCTGATCAAGGTCGATTACGAAGTGCTGCCGCACGTCATCGACGTGGACGATGCGATGGCCGAAGACGCCCCGCTGCTGTTCGAGGACATGATCACGCGCGGCATCGAGCCGGCGCCGAAGAAGCCGTCGAACATCTCGAAGCGGCTGGAGTTCGCCATCGGTGACGTCGATGCCGGCTTCAAGCAGGCCGACGTGGTGATCGAGAAGGAGTTCAAGACCGCCGCCGTGCACCAGGCGTATATCGAACCGCACGCCTGCGTCGCCCGCTGCGATGCCGATGGTCAGACCGAAATCTGGAGTTCCAGTCAGGGACATTTCCAGATGCGCGCGTTGACCGCGGCGATACTGAAGAAGCCGGTTGGCGACATCCGTGTCTATCCGGCGGAAATCGGCGGCGGCTTCGGCGGCAAGACCGTCACCTACCTGGAGCCGATAGCGACATTGCTGTCGTTGAAGTCGTCGAGCCCGGTGCGGCTGATGATGAGCCGCGAGGATGTGTTCCGTTCCACCGGGCCCACCTCGGGTTCGTCGATGTGGGTGAAGATCGGCGTCACCAAGGACGGCAAGATCGTTGCCGCCGACGGCATCTTCAAGTTCCAGTCCGGCGCCTTCCCCGGCTCGCCGGTGATGAACGGCTGCCTGTGCGCGTTCGCGCCATACGACATCGCGAACCAGCGTTCTGTCGGCTACGATGTGGTGAGCAACCGCCCGAAGGCGGCGGCGTACCGCGCGCCCGGCTCGCCGATTTCCGCCTTCGCGGTGGAAAGCGTGCTGGACATGTGCGCGCAGAAGATCGGCATGGATCCGCTGGAGCTGCGCCACAAGAACGCCTGCCGTATCGGCACGCCGACGATATCCGGACCGAAGCACGCGCATGACGGCTACGTGCAGACCATTGAGGCGTTGCAGAACCATCCGGCGTACAAGGTGAAGCTGGGCAAGAACCAGGGACGCGGCGTGGCGTCGGGCTACTGGTTCAATGGCGGTGGCGATTCGAGCGCCACGATCCAGGTGAACTCCGACGGCACCGTGCTGGTGGCAACCGGCAGCCCCGACATCGGCGGCTCGCGTGCCTCGATGGCGATCATGGCCGCCGAGACGCTGGGCGTCGATTACAACGTCGTGCGCGCCATCGTCGCCGACACCGGTTCGGTGGGCTACACGCACGTCACCGGCGGATCGCGCGTGACATTTGCCACCGGCACCGCCGTGGTGAACGCCACCAAGACCGTGATCAAGGACCTGTGCAAGCGCGCCGCGATCATCTGGGACGTGGATCCAGATGCCGTGGTGTGGGAGGACGGGTTTGCCAAGCCGGCCGGCAGCAATGTGGGCGAGTTCGAGCCGCTGTCGCTCAAGGCGTTGGCTGCGAAGTCGTCGGCGACCGGCGGCCCGATCACCGCCGCGGCGAGCGTCAACGCCGGCGGCCAGGCACCCGGTTTCTCCACCCAGTTCTGCGATGTGGAAATCGATCCGGAAACCGGCAAGGTGACGATACTGCGGTTCGTCGCGGCGCAGGATGTCGGCCGCGCGATCCACCCGAGCTACGTCGAGGGTCAGATCCAGGGCGGCGTGGTGCAGGGCATCGGCTGGGCGTTGAACGAGGAGTACATCTACAACGCCAAGGGCCAGCTCGATAATCCGGGCTTCCTCGACTATCGCTGCCCGGTCGCGTCGGATCTGCCGATGATCGACGCGGTGCTGGTGGAGGTGCCGAACCCGGCGCATCCCTATGGCGCGAAAGGCGTGGGCGAGGTGAACATCTGCCCGCCGATGGCAGCGATCGCCAACGCGATCGACAATGCCATCGGGGTGCGGATGGACTGCCTGCCGATGTCGCCGCCGCGTCTGCTGGAAGCGATCGACGCCAAAAGCGCCTAGGCCGCCCGTGTCATTGCGAGCAGCGCGGCGACCAAGCGATCCAGGTGGTCACTCTGGATTGCCTCGTCCCACCGCGCCTCGCGAACACGGAGCAGTCGCATGAGCGATGCCCCCGCCCGCGTTGTCTTCACCACCGGCTTCTCACGCCGCTACACCGGCGGCGTGACGGAGTTCGCCGTACCAGCGAAGACGCTGCGCGGCGTCATCCGCGAGATGGACAAGAAGTTCCCGGGCCTCGGCGAGACGCTGGAGGAAGAGACCACCGTCGCGATCGATGGCGAGCTATACGAGATCGACTTCCTGCGCCCGGTCAAACCGGGAGCTGAGGTGTTCTTTATTCCGAAGATCGAGGGAGGATAGAGAGCTGCTCACGGGACGCACCTACAGCTCCATTGACTAACTCAATACGCGACTCGACTTTGTTCCCACTTAAAGGTTGCCACAGGTTCAAGTATACGGATTTGCATCCTTACGTAAGAAGCACTATCCTTGTGCCAGAAGGTTAGCGCCCCGTGAGTATGTCAAAATCGGAGCGGTTGAGAGCTCTCCTCGAGAGGGGTTATTTCCCCTCCGAGATGCCACCACCATTTCACACATCAGATCTGGCCAAGTACCGCGACAGCGTTTTGAATGCCTGGCCAAAGGTGAACCAGGACTATCCTGCCACTGTTTACGAAGTCTATAGCGTTCCGCGTATAAAACGCGTTCGCCGCAACTTGGCCATAGTCAACCCTATAGCCCAAGTTCATCTCTCTCGGCTCGTGGCTGACGAATGGGTCGAAATACGAAAGCATCTCCGGAAATCGAAATATGCGCTAGAGGTGCCAGAAATCAGCGCCGATGCCGCTCGCGCCGTTCCACGTCCCGACTTCTCCCTTGTTGCGTTCAGGCGCACGGAAATTTCTGCGGACTTCGATCATGCACTGGTGTCCGACATCTCGCGATTTTACGGAACGCTCTACACGCACGCAATTGCTTGGGCGCTTCATACTAAGGCGTGGTGCAAACTGAACTTACACCAAACCGCCTTCAAATCGTCTTTGGGCAACCGCCTAGATATAGCCACCCGCAAAGCGCAAGATAATCAAACAATCGGTATTCCAACCGGCCCAGACACATCACGGATCGTATCCGAGATCATTGGCGTAGCCATTGACCAATTCGTTCAGAGCACTCTCAAGCTGGACCGTAATCGTTCCTTCCGCCACGTGGACGACTGGTACATCGGCTTTGAAAACGCGGGCCAAGCTGAAGATGCCATCGCCACCTTAGCAACAGCATGTCGCAGCTTCGAACTCGAATTAAATGCTGATAAAACCAGAACGCTCCATGCGTCGTCATCCGTTGATGCGATCTGGCCGACAGAGCTGAGGGAATATGCGTTCCCACGTGAAGCCATCGGGCAAGCGAAGGCCCTGGAGCATTATTTGGTAAAAGCATTTCACTATGCCGCAGAGTACCCTGGCCACAATGTACTCGACTTTGCCGTGAAAAGAACAGCCAGCCTTCGAATTTTCCCCGATAACTGGAGAGGTTACGAGACCTTCTTACTAAAGGCAGCGCGATCGAACCAGACCGTCGTACCAACTGTCGTGGAGATTTTGGTGAGCTACAACTTCAATGGCTTTCCATTAAAGCGCGAGCGTATCGGGAAATTAATTGAGGATCTTGTCCTAAAGAACGCACCACTGGCGCACCATGCAGAGGTCGCGTGGGCACTATTTTTGGCAAAAGCGCTAAGGATATCGCCGTCAAAGGCCGTTGCGCAGGCTGTCAGCGGGCTGGAGAGTTCGACATGCGCTCTCCTCGCATTAGATCTGCGGGAACGTGGACTCATAGCTTCCTCGCTCGATGTATCGCTCTGGCAGCAATCCATGGCGCTGCAGGGCCTCCGCTCGAACATGTGGTTATTGACGTACGAAGCTGACCTAAAGGGCTGGATGTCGGGCGCAAATGCGAATTTTGTGGCAGCTGACCCCTATTTTGGAGCTCTCAAATCTAGAAATATCTCGTTCTACGATACGAACAAAAACGTAGCTCACATTAGAAAGCGCAAACCTCCACGGCGATCAGCAGCCTTCTTCCAGTTCCTGCTACGGTCGGGCGCGATGGCAACCCCATCAGCCGATACCTCATTGTCGCCATACTGAATTAATCACGGACGGTATCAAGCCGCATACTGTAGAGCTGCAGTGCGCAGTATCTCCTTACGGAAGGCCCGGCTGAGATCATGCGGCGTTCGGAGGTCTGGCCGTCGCCCACCGTGCAGCTCAGATAGTTTCCGTTTCGATGCCAACAAGTGCGATCAGGCCCGGCGCCTGCCGGGTCCAAATTCCGCTAATCCACATTGCTGTCCGGCCGCGCTGCCCCCTTCACAAACGATCCGAATAGCGAGAGACGCTTGATGTGATGCCGCTTGCAGAGCACGATGAGCGCTGTGCGATCCGGAAAGAGATCCTCAGGCATAGCCACCTACCTTGCCGTGCGGGCATCGGCCTCTCGATCAAACTGCCGTTGCCTATCACCGGCTCTGGAACCGCCGCACCACATTCTCCAGCAGTTGCGACACCGGGCCCTCGAAGCCGTTGCGCCACAGGCTGCCGCAGAAGGTGATCGATCCGACGGAAAACACCGCGCCGCCGGACGGCGTGTCGAAATACACAATCTCGGCGCGCGACAAATCCGCCACCGGCTCGCCGTTCAGGCTCGCTGCCGCCGATGTCAGTTCCTCAAGCACCGTGGTGAATGACGGCAGATGCCCCTCCGAACGCGCTAGTATCACCGCGTCATGCGGCGTGCCGAGCGAGACATCGGCGCGATCCAGTTCGAAGCCGGCGGCGCCACCCCCGGACAAACCGTAATCGCCAAGCACTTCGGCGTTGATCCCCTCGAACATCCAGCTGAAACGCGGGCCGTACGACGTCGGCAGGCGCTTGTAGGGCACGCCCTCGAACGCCGCCTGGCAGGAGAAGCCGACGCCCGCCAGCATCTGCGGCGGCCGCCGGCTGCGGCGCCACAGTCCACCCAATTGCCCATCGATCTGATGGAAATATTCGCCCGGTTCAGCCGCCCAGGTGCGGATGCCGCCCTCGGCGCGCCGCAGTTCGATCAGGTGCGGCACCGACTTGTCGCGCGCGATGCGCCAGTAGAAGCCGTTGCCGCCGAGATAGCACAGCCGTCCACCTTGTTGTGTATACGCGGCCAGCGCATCCAGCGTGCCAAGGGTGTGGTACTCCGGGTGCGATCCGGTCAGCACAACGCGATACGGCGCGATCAATGCCAGGCCTTCATCGTCCAGGTCTTCATCGGTGACGATATCGAACGCGAAGCCCTTCGCCTCAAGCCATGCCAGCAGATGCAGGTCAGCAGGGTAATGCCGTAGTCCCGATCCATTCGCATCGTTGAACGTCATGAACCCCGGCCGCATCGTCATGATCGGCCGATGGCGCGATGAGAAGGAAATGCCGCTGCCGTCGCGGTGCCGGTTATAGGTGGAACGCCCGTACGCCGGATACTCGACCGGATTGTATGGATAGGCGCCCCAAGATTTGACGCGCTCGAAATACGCCGCGTCGATCGCAGCGCGCGCATGGTTGGCATAGGCCTGGTAAGTGAACGTCGACGCCAGGAAGACGATCGGCGCGAACGGACCCTGTCGCTGCGGCAGTATATACAACGGCAGCCAGTCCTCACCGGCACCACAGGTCAGATGCAGCGCATAGGCGCCGCTCGGCAGATCATCCGGCACTGTCCACGTGAAGTCGGACTGCCACTCGCAATCGGCCAGGTCATCGTCGTGGAAATGGATCGCGCCATAGTCGCGCGGTGCGTGCCGCCAGCACTGCTCGGTGCCGGTCCAGCGCACGCCGACCATCGCGCGGCCAGGCGCGTTGACCAGCCGGCCATGGCAGCCGTGTGGACCGACGTCGCTGATGACCTGCGTGTCGATACCGCGCGAAAAATCCCAGCCGGCAAGCGGTGCCAGCGTTTCCAGCGTTGCGGCGGCATCCGCCCAGCGTTCGACAAAGCCCCGCAGGATCGCCGGGTCTTCCAGCTTGCCGGTGAACGCGCCAGCCATTTGCAGCGTGCCACTCGATGGCAACGCGATGTTGCCGGCCTTTGCCTGTTGCGTGATCGCCGCGCCATCGAGCGCCTGCTGGCCCACCAGAACACGGCCATTTGCCGGATCGGCTGACAGCCAGACGCGATACCAACAGCCCGAATGCATCGGTTCGCCCGCCGCCACTTCGGTATCGCCGACGCGCGCCGTCGCACCGTCGGCACCGATGAACAGCGACACGTTGTCCTCGGACAACAGCACCTGGCCGGGCTTCACCACGCCCGGCCGCACCAGCACTGTCCAGGTGCAGGCCGCCTTCGCATCGCGCGAGGGCGTGGGTGCCGTGCCGTACGAACCAAGCCGGATCTCCTGCCGCCGCCCGTCGAACGACGCATCGAAATGCTTCGACAGATCCTCGAAGCGCAAGCCCGGCCCGTTCGGGTTGGCGTCGCCGCTCAGCACGCGCACCAATCGTGCGCGATAGCGCCCGCAGTCGCGCACACTGACATAAGCGGTGAACGTTTCGCCCGGGCGATGCGAGAAGCGGTCGAGATAGCCGGTTATCGGCAGTTCCTGGACAGGCATTACTCCGCCGCCGTCTTCAGGTGCTCCTGCAGCCGCGGCATCAGTTCCACCAGGTTGCATGGCCGATGCCGGTTATCGAGCTGCGCCAGCAAAATGTCGTCCCACGCGTCCTTCACCGCGCCGGTGCTGCCGGGCAATGCAAACAGATAAGTGCCGCCGGCGACACCACCGAGCGCGCGGGACTGCATCGTGGAGGTGCCGATCTTCTGGTAGCTCAACATACGGAACAGCTCGCCGAAGCCTTCGATGCGCTTCTCCAGCACGCGGTCGAACGCTTCCGGCGTCACGTCGCGGCCAGTGATGCCGGTGCCACCGGTGGTGATCACCACATCGATTTCCGGATTGGCGATCCAGCCGCGCAGATGTTTCTCGATCGAGGCCGAGTCATCCTTCTCGATGGCGCGTGCCGCCACGCGATGGCCCGCCTTGGCGATGCGTTCGGCCAGCGCGTCGCCCGATGTGTCGTTGGCGAGCGTGCGCGTATCCGACACGGTGAGAATGGCGATGTTCACCGCGATGAACGGGCGGCTTTCGTCGATGCGGGCCATTATGCTGCCTCCTGCCTGTCGATACTGTAAGTGGCGTCGCCGGCACACGCCAGGAACGCCTGCATTGCGCTCGAGGTGAAGCCGTCGCGGCGGCGAATGAAGATGGTCTCGACCATCGCATCCGCGGGCGACAGCCGGTGCATGGCCACGCGTCCCGCTTCGCACACGCTGCCCACCAACGCGCGCGGCAACAGGGTGATGCCCAGGCCGGCGCTGACGCAGCCGAAGATCGCCTCCAGCGTGCCGAACTCCAACTGGCGCTGCACCACGATGCCGCGGCGCACCAGCATGACTTCCAGCATCTGCCGATAGGAGCAGCCGGCGCGCAGCACGACCAGGCGGACTTCGCCGGTGCGGAACACAGCGTCGAGCGATGCGACACCAGGCGCCGTCAGCACCACGAGTTCCTCGCGGAACATGGTCCGCTCGTCGAGGTCCGCGTGGGCGACCGGGCCGCAGACAAAGGCGCCCTCCACCCGCTGCTCCAGCACGTCGCGCACCAGTTCGCACGTGGTGCCGGTGCGCAGGACCAGATCGACCTGCGGGTTGTCGCCCGCGTAGCGCGTCAGCAGCGGCGTCAGGCGCAGCGCCGCCGTGGTCTCCAAGGAGCCGATGGTGAGCTGGCCGCGTGGCTGCCCGTCGTCGAGCGTGGCACGCCTGGCGTCGGTCAGCAGCCGGGCGATTTTGTCCGCATAGGGCAGCAGCCGCCGGCCAGCCGCGGTAAGCGAGACGCCGCGGCTATGGCGCTCCAGCAGGACGCTGCCGATATCCGCCTCGAGCGCACGGATGCGCGCGGTGACGTTGGACTGCACCGTGTTCAGCTCCGTGGCGGCGCGGTTCATGCCGCCAAGCCGCGCCACTGCCTCGAATACTTTCAGGTCGCCGGCATCCATCCATATCTCCGATATCTGAAATTGCGATTGAGCGTATCAAATCAAATCGCTTTTCGGAATTGCATCCGGCGCCTATCTGCGCCGCATGATACGGACAGCTCTTGGCGGGTTGGTGGCTTTGGCGGCGGCGCTCGGTATCGGGCGCTTCGTCTACACGCCGATACTGCCGGCGATGATGGAGGCGCTGGGCCTCAGCAAGTCAGCCGCCGGGCTGATCGCCTCCGCCAATTTCCTGGGTTACCTGCTTGGCGCCCTGCTGGCGGCTTTGTCGGCGCTGCCGGGATCGCGGCGCGGCTGGTTGCTCGGATCGCTGGCGGCCAGTGCGTTCACCACCGCCGGCATGGGGCTGGTCGCGTCGGTGCCGCTGTTCCTTCTGCTGCGGCTGATCGGTGGCGCCGCCAGCGCCGTTGTGCTGGTGCTGGCCTCGACAATCGTGCTGGAGCGGCTGGCGGAAACGCGTCGCCCGGGCCTTTCCGCGCTGCACTTCGCCGGCGTCGGTTGCGGCATCGCCCTGTCCGCCGCGCTGGTCGCTGCACTGCTGCACGCGGGCCAGTCGTGGCAATCGCTGTGGCTCATCAGCGGTGTGGCCTCGCTGTTCGCGCTGATCGCTGTCGCCTTGCTTACGGATGGTGAGCCACAAGCTGGACCGCAGGCCAGGCGGCAGACGCGTTCGCCGATGCAACCGGCGCTGCTGCGCCTGGTGATCGCGTATGGCCTGTTCGGGTTTGGCTATGTGATCACCGCGACGTTCATCGTCGCGATGGTCCGGATGACGCCAGCGCTTCGCACGGCAGAGCCGGTGGTTTGGATCGCGTTCGGCCTCGCCGCGGTTCCGTCGGTGGCCGTATGGGCGCATATCGCGACACGCCTCGGTGCGCCGGCAGCTTTCGCCGCGGCGTGCTGCGTTGAGGCCTGCGGTGTTCTGGCCAGCATTGTGTGGCCAACCACTATCGGCATCCTGACCGCATCGATCCTGGTGGGCGGCACGTTCATGGGACTGACCGCTCTCGGCCTGGTGCGGGCGCGCATGCTGACAACAGGTGACCCGCGACGCGTGTTGGCGTTGATGACCTGCGCATTCGGTCTCGGCCAGATCGTTGGCCCCAGCTTCGCCGGCATACTGTCCGACCGGTTTGGCGGCTTCGCCGTCCCATCCATTGCCGCAGCGATCGCGCTGCTGATCGCTGCCGCGCTGGTGCTCATCCCGGAAAGCGTTGCCGATAGTCACGCGGCGCCACGCTCAGCAGGCGGATGAAGCTGCGCCGCATGGTTTCCTCGGAGCCGAAGCCGCAGCGCCGGGCGACATCCTTGATCGACCGCCGCGTGGTGCCCAGCGCATCGCGTGCTGCCTCGACGCGCAGCCGCTCCACGGCGCGCGACGGTGTGACGCCGGTCGCCGCGTGGTAGCGGCGCGCGAAGTTCCGCTCGCTCATGCCGGCGCGCGCGGCCAGTCGCGGCACGGAAAGATCGCCACGCAGGTTCGTCGTCATCCAGTCGTGCAACGTGTCGAAATCCGGTTCAGCGGCGAGCGAGAGGCCAGCGCTGAACTGCGCCTGACCACCCGGCCGCCTGGCGAACACCACCAGCTGTCGTGCCACGTCCAATGCGGCAGCGCGGCCCATATCGGCTTCGACGAAAGCCAGCGCCAGGTCGATCCCCGCAGTGACACCGGCCGATGTCCAGACATCGCCGTCGCGCACGAAGATCGGATCGCTTTCGACGCGCACTGCCGGAAATCGCCGTGCCAGTTCAGCACAGCGTCCCCAGTGCGTGGTGACGCGGCGTCCGTCCAGCAGCCCCGTCGTGGCAAGCAGGAAAGCGCCGGAACAGACCGAGGCGACGCGGCGCGCATTGCGCGAACGTTGCCGTATCCACCGCAGCAGGGTCGTGTCCGTGCAGGCGTCAGCCACGCCGAAGCCGCCGGCAACCAGCAGCGTATCCAGCTTGAGGCGCGTCGCCGGCAGCGCTTCGGCGATCAGTTGCAGCCCTGCGGAAGCGGCGACCGGGCCCGCACGCAACGCGACCACGTGCGGGTCATAGGGCTGCGGCGCACCTGCCTCGCAGGCGAGTTCGTTGGCAGTGGCGAACACCTGCAATGGACCGGCAACGTCGAGCAGCTGAACCCGCTCGAATGCAAGAATATCCACCCGGCGCGGCGTTGGCAGAATTCGAGGGGTCTTTGGCATTTCAGCCAAACCTAGCCATGCCAGCATCCGCTTGTCCAGCAAAGAGAGGAGGCAATGATGCGCATCGGATGCCTGTTGTTTCCGCGCATGACGCAACTCGACCTTACCGGCCCATACGAGGTGTTCACGCGTGTGCCCGGCGCCGAGGTGTTGTTGCTGTGGAAGACGCTTGAGCCGATCGAGGCGGATAGCGGTCTGCGGATGCTGCCTTACGCGACGCTGCGCGACTGTCCGCCGCTCGACATCATCTGCGTCCCCGGCGGCCCGGGTGTGAACGCGCTGATGGAAGACGAGGAAGTGCTGGCATGGCTGCGTGAACGCGCCGCTGATGCGCGCTACGTCAGCTCGGTGTGCTCCGGCTCGCTGGTACTCGGCGCCGCGGGACTGCTGCGTGGCAAACGCGCCACGTCGCATTGGGGCGCGCGCGATCTGCTGACCGCATTCGGCGCCACGCCGGCGCAGGGACGCGTGGTGCGCGACGGCAACCTGTTCACCGGCGGCGGCGTCACGGCAGGGATCGACTTCGCGCTGACCATGGTGGCGGAAGTCGCCGGGAGCGACGTGGCGAAAGGCATCCAGCTGCAAATCGAATATGCGCCCGCGCCACCGTTCGACGCCGGCACGCCGGAAACGGCACCGGCAGAAGTGGTGATGGCGGCGCTCGCACGAGCGGCCCAGATGCGTGCAGTGCGCGAGACCGTTGTCGGCCGCGCGGCGGCTCGGCTACCCGGCCAGGAGAAAACCCACTAGCCGCTCGGTTTCGGCGACAATCGGATCTGCGATTGCCGCAGCGCGTTCGGCACCGTCGCGCAGCACCGCGTCGACGGTCGCGGGGTCGGCGAGCAGGCGTCGCGTCTCATCAGCGATCGGGCACAGCTTCTCAACCAGCAGGGCCGCGAGAGCGTCCTTGAACGCGCCGAATCCCTTGCCGCCATGCTCATGCAGCACACCGGCGGAATCAGTGCCCGACAGTGCGGCATAGATGCCGACGAGGTTGCGCGCCTCGGGGCGGCTTTCCAGGCCCTGCGGTTCAGACGGCAACGGTTCCGGGTCGGTCTTCGCACGGCGGATTTTCAGCGCGATCGCGTCCGGGTCGTCATTCAGGTTGATGCGGCTCTGATCCGATGGATCGGACTTCGACATCTTCCTGGTGCCGTCGCGCAAACTCATCACCCGTGGTGCGGGGCCCATGATAAGCGAGTCGATATGCGGAAAGAATTCGACGCCATAGTCGTGGTTGAATTTTTCCGCGATGTCGTTGGCCAGTTCCAGATGTTGGCGCTGATCCTCGCCCACCGGAACCCCTGTCGCGTGATATGCCAGGATGTCGGCGGCCATCAGGTTCGGATAGACATACAACCCGGCGGAGGCGTTTTCCCGGTTCTTGCCTGCCTTGTCCTTGAATTGCGTCATGCGGTTCAGCCAGCCGATACGCGCCACGCAATTGAAGATCCAGGCCAGCTGTGCATGCGCGCGGACGCGCGACTGGTTGAACAGGATGTGCTTCTTCGGATCGATGCCGCACGCCAGCAAAACCGCAGTCATCTCACGTGTCTGCTGCGCAAGCTCGCGCGGGTCCTGCCATTCGGTGATCGCATGCAGATCGACCACGCAGTAGATGCATTCATGGCTGTCCTGCAGCGCCACCCAGTTGCGCAGCGCGCCAAGGTAGTTGCCGAGATGGGCGATGCCGGACGGCTGAATGCCGGAGAATACGCGTTGCATGGCGGGTTGATGGCCGATATGGCGCGGCTAGGCAAGCGCAGGGCGGACGCAGCTTGTATGCCGCTGGCGATGGGCACGGTTCATCATGACGCCCGCGCGGAATGCGGCTTTCCGTGCGGGGCCATCAGCCGCTTCAGGGCTGCCTCATAGTCGGCTTGGCCGTTCTCGGCACGCACCCTTTCCAACGCGTTGTCGCGCAGGGTCTGCCAAAGCACGAGCATCCTGGTACAGCGTGACAACATGCGCCGCCAACGCGGCTGGATCCGTCGCCTCGGCCGACAGCAGGTCCCGGCCGCTCTCCCAGCCAAGCTGACGTCGCAACAGTTCCGTCGTGACGATGGGGATGCCGAACGAAGCAGCCTCGTGCAACTTGTACGGCATCCCAGCGGCATAGCGTGTCGGCGCCACAAAGATCCGGTGCGTGTTGTACAGCGCCTCGATATTGGTCACCGTTCCGCGCAGCGTGACACGCGGATGTGCCTCGAATTCACCGAGAGAAACCGAAGGGTCCGTGTAGCCTGCGACGGTCAGACGGGTTTCCCAACCCAGTTCCCGCTCGATCAACGGCAGGACCTCGCGGATGAACCAGGTCACAGCGTCATAATTCGGGCTGTCGGTTTGGTGGATCGCGCCGAGATAAAGCAACCCGGCACGATCGGAAAATGCACGTGGCGTCGGATTCAGCTCGCGCCGGTGACCGATGACCGCAACATCGGAAAAGCCCAGGTCAGATAACTTACGCGCTTCGGCGGCGTTGATCGCGACGATGCTCTGGCAGAAATGCGCGTTGGCGAACTCGTGCGTGATCGCGGCCGCAAGATCGAACTGCTCATCCCGCAGCAACATCGCGCGTTCGGCCTCTCGCAGGCTGGCGATCGCCTCGGTATCCAAAACCACGCGCGGCGGTCTTCCCGAGCCTGAAGTCACGCGTTCCAGTATCGGTCTGATCCGATCCAGGTTATGCGTCCGAACGATCCAGATCACATCGTAGTAACCCTGACGCGCCGCGAGCAGTTCCGCCAGATTGTCGATCGTCCGATCATGCATGACCTCGGCCGTATCCGGCATGTCCGCGTAGATTGTCGGCAGGTCAACATCGCTCGCGACAAGGGGGAATACCGTTATGCTGAACCCGAGCGATGCCAGTGCACGGATGATATCGTTGGAACGGACGAACCCGGAACCCAGATGACGCAGTGGAATCGTATCGTCGATGAACAGCACCCGCGACGCTGTGCTGCTGTACCGCGCGAACACTTCCACCCGGCGATCCGCGGCATAGCGGAAACGAAGGTGACTCCTGTGCTTGCGAAGGAAGTGCTGCTGCGCACGGTAGGTCGCGGCTTCCTCCGGGACAGTGACACCGTCGCCGTGGAAATGCACCACGGCCGAGGGATTGTACATCACCCGAAGACCGGCGGTTGTCAGACGAATGCACAGGTCCGCGGCGGAAAATCCGGTCGCGCCGAGCTCCTCGTCGAACCCGTCAAGGTCGCGGACCACCGCACCACGCAACAGCAGGAACGCCTCGGAGCAGTAATCGACGTCACGGACAAAGTTTGCTTCCGGCGCGAGCGGCGATCCATCACGCAGGTAGCCTTGGATGACTCCGTCCCGCCAGACGATGCCGCCTGCCTGCAGCAGGTTTCCGTCGCCGCGGATGACCTTGCCGCCAACCGCGCCAATGCGCTGATCCGAGTGCAACGTGGGCAACGCCGCCGCGATGGTGCCCGGAGCCAGTTCCACCTGATTGCTGAGGAACAGCACCGCATCGGCGGTCGCGCACTGCAACGCCGCGTTATGGGAACGCGCGACGCCTATGTCGCTGTCGAATGGCAGCCGGACGGCTCCCACCGCGTAACGGGCGGCCGGTCGTGAAACGCTGTCGTCGCCGCAGTCCACCAGGATAAGTTCGATGTCGCCCTGGAAATTCGCGCGCAATCTGCCGAGCGCCAGCACAGTCTCCGCAAGACCGCCGCGCAGCAGCATGACCACGCTCAGCGCCGGCACCCCGGTACAGGTGAAATCAACCTGAAGCCTGCCCGCCATGGGTAACAGATCCGCCGCTTTCCGCCGGAACAGCGCGCTCGCCTGTTGCTCGGTCACGCGCTCCTCGGGCAGCGGGGCAGGCGCGAGCCCTTGCGCACGGCCAATCGTCAGATAATGCGCGAACGCATCGCGCATCCGGCCGGATTGCAAATCTGCGCGGACGGCCGGGTGGGCGTTCACGTAGTAACGCAGATTGATCCACTGGTTCGGTGCCCGCAGTTCCGTTGCGCCATTGCCGAGGAAATGCTCGTAGCCATTGCGGAGGCTGCCTGATTCGACCGCTGCCAGTACGTCCGGATTGCTCGCTAGATAGTAGCGGTCGGAGAACTCCGCGAGCGGATCGAATGCGCCGGGCGTGTCGTTGCACAGGTAATGATGCAGCGCGCACAGCCATCCGCGCGCGGCAATCGCTTCGGCGGCTTCGGGGTAATGGTGCAGGTACCACGATGGATCGAAGTAGACGCAGGTACGGTGCTCCGGGCCGCCAGCATAAGCGTGACGCAGATAGTGCTGGAACGGCCCTTGCGCCGCCACCTCGATACGCCCCGCCGCATCGAGCTGCGCGTCATAGAACACCGGGTCGAACAGATAGTGGCCGATACGGCTCTGTTTGCCGCCATGCTTCAGATAATGGTCGTAGCCGTTGGCATGGCCATCTCTCGCCAGCTCGTCATCGCCGATATCGCTATGGAGTTGGCGATACAGCGGTTCGCTGAACAGCCAGTGTGGCGAGCGGATCCGAAAGCCTGCCCGGCAATAGGCATCAAATCCGGATTGCGCATGGCCTTCACGCACGGAGGTTGCAGCCCCGGGGTATCGCCGCATGTGCCAGATCTCGTCGAACCACAGGTTCGGCGAGTGACCCTGCTGCTGTCCCTTCTCAAGATAAAATGCCAGCGCCGCCGCATCGTCCGCGTCACCGATTTCATCCCGGACCTGCGGATAGGACGCCAAGTACCACCGCGCATCGAATACGGCCCAGGCAATCGTCGTCTCGCCCGCCGGCTTCAACGTTTCTCGCGCCGGCTTCCCGATAGGAGACATGGCGCCGCGAAATTCTGCCGCGTCTGACGGTGCGCGCTATCTGCGGCGCTGGGTGAACATGATGCCGTCGCGCTGAAGCGTCGCGATTTCCTCCGCCGTGTAGCCGTGCTGGGCCAATACTTCCGCGCCATCCTGCGCGAACTTGGGCGGCGGGCGGCGCGTGCCACCCGGCGTGCGGCGCAGTTTGATCGGCGTGCCGAGGCCGCGGTACCAGTCAAGCTCGGTGACCATCTCACGATGCGCGGTGTGCGGAGCGGCGGTCGCCTCATCCACCGGCAGCACCGGACCAGCCGGCACGCCATTGCGGATCAGCTTCAGCGCGATCTCGTTGCCGTCGTAACGGGCAAACGCGGCACTCAGTACCTCGGTCAGCGCCAAGCGGTTGACATTGCGCTTGCCGTTGTCGGCAAAGCGCGGATCGTCCGCCAGTTCCGGCTGGCCGATGATCTCCGCCATCTTGCGGAACTGACCGTTGTTGCCGGAGGCGATGAAGATATCGCAGGTCTTCGTTGGGAACTTGTCGTACGGCACCAGATTGGGATGCGGATTGCCGGTTCCGGCCGGACGCTTGCCATTCAGGAAGTAGTTCGCCGCCTGCGGATGCAGCAATGCCATGCCGCAATCGTACAGCGTCATGTCGAGATACTGGCCGTGGCCCGAGCGTTCGCGCTCATGCACAGCCATCAGGATGCCGATAGCAGAGTAAAGCCCGGTACCCATGTCGACGATGGCGGTGCCAAGCCGCATCGGGCCGGTGTTGGCATCGCCATTCACGCTCATCAATCCGGTCATCGCCTGCAGGATGGCATCGTAGCCAGGCAGCCCGCCAAGCGGACCATCGCCGCCGAAGCCGGAAATGCGGCAATGGATCAGGCGGGGGAAACGCTGCGACAACGTCTCGTAGCCGATACCCCATTTTTCCATAGAGCCCGGCTTGAAGTTCTCGATCAGTATGTCGGCGCCTTCCAGCAGCCGCAGCAGTACCGCCTTGCCCTCGTCGCGGCCGATGTCCAGTGCGATCGCGCGCTTGTTGCGGTTGATACCGATGAAGTAGCTCGCGTCGTCGTCGTGGAACGGAGGGCCCCAGTCGCGCACCTCGTCGCCCTGCGGCGGCTCGATCTTGATCACGTCGGCGCCGTGATCCGACAGGATCATCGTGCAATAGGGTCCGCCGAGCACGCGCGTCAGGTCGATCACCTTCAGCCCGGCCAGCGCGCCGGCGGATTTCGCCAATCCCTTCCCCTCGTGCGCCGGCCTGTTTGTTGCGTCGTTCATTAGGCGTTTCGCTCCTTGATGAGTCGCAATCCAGCATGCTGGCTTGGGCAGCGCCAGATCATTGGTCCTGCTTCAGCACCACGCCGGCAAGATACAACGTGCCGCAGATCAGCACCCGCGCCGGTCCGCCGTCGCGCGGCAACGCACGCAGCGCGTCCAAAACGTGCGGTCCCGGTCGCGCCATGCCACCCGAGGCGGCAACGATAGCCTCGACCGGCAGAGCCGAGTGCTGTTCCGGCTCGGCCACCGCCCAAAGCGTGGCGGCATGCGGCATCAACGGACGCAGGAATCCCGCGGCGTCCTTGCTGTCCTTCATGCCGACGATGAGGTGGGTCGGACGATCACGCCAGCCTGACAGATGCTCGCCGAGCACAATCCCGGCGCCGGGATTATGGCCCCCATCGAGCCACAGCTCCCAATCAGGCGGCAGCATCGCCGCCAGCCGGCCGCGCATACGCTGCAGCCGCGCCGGCCATTCCGCACGCGTGATGCCGGTGACATCCATGGGCAGCCCCGAGGCGCGCAGGGCGGCGACCGCGATGCCGGCGTTATCGAACTGGAATGCGCCCGGCAACGACGGCCGCAGCGACGGAACCTCCCAGTCGCGTCCGCGCAGCAGTACCCGGAGCGCCGACGCGTTCAGCGCTCGCCAGCAGCACGTCCAACACATCCCGTGGCTGATCACCGATCGCCACCGGTACGCCGGGCTTCAGGATGCCTGCCTTCTCTGCCGCGATCAGCGGCAGCGTATCACCGAGCATCTCCCGATGATCCAGCGAGATCGAGGTGATGGCGCAGGCGGCCGGTGGATCGATCACATTGGTGGCGTCGCCGCGGCCGCCCAGGCCCACTTCCAGCACGCACATATCGGCCGCTGTGCGCGCGAACAACAGGAATGCCACTGCGGTGATCACCTCGAACACGGTGATCGCAGCGCCGGCATTGATGCGCTCGACTTCCTCCATCGTTGCGGCCAGCGCTTCGTCGGACGCGAGCGTGCCAGCTATGCGGATCCGCTCATTGAAGCGGACGAGATGCGGCGATGTGTAAACATGCACACGCTGACCGGCAGCCTCGCCCATCGCCCGCAGATAGGCGCAGGTGCTGCCCTTGCCGTTGGTGCCGGCGACATGGATGACAGGCGGCAACTGCCGCTCCGGATGCCCCAGTTTGGCCAGCAGGATGCGCAACCGATCGAGACTGAGGTCGATCAGTCGCGGATGCAGACCGTGCAGCCGTTCAATCAGGCCCTCGATGCGCCCAGCCATCACGCGGCCGCCGGCAGCTCCTTGACGCGCAGCAGCGAAATCACCTGCGCCAGCGTTGCCTTCATCTCGGTACGCTTCACCACCATGTCCACGATGCCGTGTTCGTGCAGATACTCGGCGCGTTGGAAGCCATCGGGCAGCTTCTCGCGTACCGTCTGCTCGATCACCCGCGGGCCGGCAAAGCCGATAAGCGCGCCAGGTTCGGCAATCTGGATGTCGCCCAACATGGGAAAGCTGGCGGTCACCCCACCCGTCGTCGGATCGGTCAGGACGACGATATATGGCAGCCCCGCCTCCTTCACCAATCGGGTGGCGATCACCGTGCGCGGCATCTGCATCAGGCTGATGGTGCCTTCCATCATGCGCGCGCCGCCCGACGCGGTGAAGACGATAAGCGGCGCCTCCTGCAACACAGCCAGCCTTGCCGCGGCCAGGATGCCGTCCCCAACGGCGGCACCCATCGAGCCGCCGATGAATTCGAATTCCATCGCGGCGATGACAGCCTGCTGCCCGTCGATCCGGCCATGCGCAACCACGATCGCATCGTCGAGATGCGTCTTCTCACGGGCTTCCTTCAACTGATCGGTGTAGCGTTTCATGGCGCGAAAGCGCAGCGGGTCGCTCGCGGCCTTGGGCAGTTCGATCTGGCTGAAGCTGCCTTCATCGAAGGTGAAGCCAAGCCGCTCCACAGCGCCGAGACGCATATGGTGGCCACAGTGCGGGCAGACCTTCTGGTTTGCGAGCAGGTCGCGGTGGAAGATCATCTGCTGGCAGGCGGGGCATTGATGCCAAAGGTTGTCCGGCACATCGCGGCGCGCGAACAACGTGCGGATCTTGGGGCGGACGAATTCGGTAAGCCAGCTCATGTGGTGGTCCCGGGCCTGACCTCGCGAAGCTATCATGCCCGGCTACATCGCTCCACCGCAGGCCCGGCTTTCGGTATCGCGCCGTGCCGTTGCCGCGGAATCCCTCGCCGAGCCAGGAAAATGGCGACTCTGCTGGCGAAAGGCCTGGCAAGGGCTTCCACAAACGGCGCGAGTGTGCAACGATCCGATCGCGCCCGGCTCGGGAGACGTTTCCACCGAGGACGCTACGTCTCGCAGCCAACTGAGCGTTAATTTTCTGCCGCGGCCAGTGACCTCCGTCACAGGCTGAGGACGCCCGAGACTGATAGATCTGCGTAAGTCAAATGCAGAATAGCGGGAGGAACGCGATGATCGCACACGTGGTGTGGTGGTTGGGTCTTGCGTTCGTGACGGCAATGGTCGCCGGGGTGACTGCAAGACTGCCGGTGCCCACCGCTCCTCCCGGAGGAGATTTGCCGGATAGAGCCGACAACCCGCCCTCGCGATCCGGATACACCCTGGACCAGAGACCCATCGCACGGCCCAAACTACCGCAAGAGATCGTCGATGCGCTCGCGGCGGTGAAGTATGGCACCACAGCCATGCCTCCGGCTGGGAATGACCGCACCGTTCCAATCAGCGCCAAGCTCGTATCCAAGGATCACGAATTGGCACGTGCGCTGCACGCGCAGCCGCCGTTCGAAATCCTGTAGGATACAATGCTCAGCGGGCTAGGGGATTACGCCTACCCTCGCCCGCAGAAAACCGAACGCGAATCTGGCGCAGCAGTCACTGATCGCCGGCGCGAAGCCGTCCCCTATTGGTCTGCACCGACATCGTGCATGTGACGGTTGCGGGATACGATGCGCGATGTCGCTGGCGCCGGGGAACGACCGGTCACCGCGGCCGCATCCAATCTGCGCAGTTCCCGGTAAATCGCTTCGGATTTTTCCGCCATGCTCAGTGCATCCCACTGATCTGGATCGCACAGTTCCTTTGCCCGTGCGGCCGCTATCTGGAACGGATCGAACTTCATCGTTGCGTCCCCTTTTGTTACGTAACGTTCCTAGAAGACCCCGTGGTTTCAGGTCATTGATCTAAATCAAGCCGGGGATTACCAGGGGCCGACACTTCGGTTGCCGCCACCCATGACTGACCCGGCCGTGCAGAGCGTCGATCAGTTGGCTTCCCGGATCATCGAGATCGAGCGCACGCCGCAGCCGGCGGCCGTGAACAACGCCGCCTTCGCCGACCGCTTCCGCGATCCCGAACGCAATCCATTCCTAGGCTGGAACCCTCGCCCGCGGGCGATCCATGCCTATCAGTTGTCCGATGTCGTTCTGGATGGGAATTTCCGCGGCTTGTTCAATGCCAACGGCTTCGTGCGGGGCACTGGCTATCTGGTGCCTGACGACGTCATGCAACGCGTCGCGGTGGATACAGCGCGCGTTGTGCCGCCACACACCGACGCCAACGTGATCATCGGCTGCAACACCGCGCACCATAATTACTTCCACTGGATCACCCAGGCGGTACCGGCGATCGATCATGCAGTGAACCGCGAAGGCCAGGCGGAGCGCATCTGCATCGCACTGCCGCCGCTGAACGACTGGCAGGAAGAGTCGCTGCGGCTGCTCGACCTTGGCGGCGTGCGGCGCGTGACGATTGACGACAAGCAGCGCCAGTATGCCTTCGCCAAAGTCGAATACAGCGAAATCCTGAATGGCGGCGCGGCATTTTCGCAGTCCGCGACAACGCGCCGCACCTACATGCGGCTGCGCGAGTCGGTCGAACGCCCGGCAACGCTCAACCGCAAACTCTATGTAGCGCGGTTGGACTCGACCACCCGGCCGATGCGCAACGAGGCAGCAGTCATCGAGGAAGTGCAACGCCGGGGCTTCGAAGTCGTCACCCCGGGCAGCCTATCGCTCACCGAGCAGATCGCCCTGTTTCGCAGTGCTGGCATCATCGTCGGGCCGCACGGCGCGGGCCTCGCCAACATCGTGTTCTGCGAGCCCGGCACTGTCGTCTACGAATTGCTGTCGACCAGCTATACGAATGCGTGCTTCTGCAATCTCGCGACGATTGCAGGCCTGCGCTACTGGGCAGACGCCTTCGCCAGCGATGGTGACGGCTTGCCGAACCTGCGGCCATGGGAATCCGACACGCGCCTGGTTGCCGAGCGGCTCGACGAGATCGAATTGGTCCACTCGCAACTTCAGCATGAGGCGCAGCAACGCACCATCGGCGCGATGGATTTCCTGCGCGGCCTGCCGGGTCAGGTCGCGTCGCCCGCGATCTCTGCGCCGGACGAGGTGCGGCCACGGCAGGGATTGCTGGGGAGGATGCTGCGCGCGATCTTCCGCCGATAACCGACGGAGGAAACCATGCCGCGTCTTGAAGGAAAGATTGTGCTGATCAGCGGCGGTGCGCGTGGGCAGGGCGCCGCGGAAGCGCGGCTGTTTGTCGCCGAGGGCGCGCGTGTCGTCATTGGCGACTTGCTGGAAGCGGAAGGCCGCGAACTCGCCGGCGAGCTCGGCAAGGCAGCGGTGTTCGTGCGTCAGGACGTGACGCAGGAGCGCGACTGGGACGCCGCGGTGCAGGCGGCCGAAGCGATGGGCGGCCTGCACGGCCTGGTCAACAACGCCGGCATCTATCAGCCGAGCCGCCTGATGGAGACCGATACCGAACTGTTCGAGCGCCATATGCGGGTCAATCAGCTCGGCTGCTTCCTCGGCATGAAATGCGTGGTGCCGCTGATGGAGCGATCCGGCGGCGGCTCGATCGCCAACATCTCGTCCGTGGCCGGCCTGCGCGGCTCTCCCGGCGCAATCGCCTACAGCGCGACGAAATGGGCGCTGCGCGGCATGACCAAGGCGGCGGCGATCGACCTGGCGCCGCGCAAGATCAGGGTCAATTCCGTGCACCCTGGCCCGATCGACACCGACATGCTGAAGGTGCGCACGCCCGAGCAGAACCAGCGGCGCCTCGAACTGGTGCCGATGAAGCGCATGGGCACCGCCGAGGAAGTGGCGCAGTTGGTGCTGTTCCTGCTGTCCGACGAGAGCGGCTACATCACCGGCGCCGAGGTCGCGATCGACGGCGGCGCCACGCTGTAGCAGGCGCAGGGGGCTTTGCCCCCTGAGGCATTCTTTATATGCAGTTCGTTGATCTCGCCTTCGGCCAAAGTGATGATTCGGACGCCAGCGAATGCCGCCTGCTTGTAGAAGGCAGCGACGTGCTCTTGGTCGCGAGAGAAGCGGTCCAGGCTCTCCGCCAGCACCATCTCGATACCGCCTTCTCGGATGGCGGCCAGGAGATCCTGATACCCCGGCCGCAAGGTGGTCGCGCCGGAGATCGCTGCATCGGTAAATTCATGAGCAATACGCCATCCCTCCCGCGCCGCGCGGGCATGGCAAATGCGCAGCTGGTCATCGATCGATGCCTCACGTTGCGCGTCACTGCTGTAGCGGGCGTAGAGTGCGACGCGCATTATCGCGGTCCTCACATTATGGTCCGTTCGGATGCAGTCCTGTGCTTTTGCAACAGGGTGAAGTAGTTACGTTGCGCCGAGATCGCAGAGGCGAAGTTGTAATAACGCTCGCCGGTCTGCAAGTCCCGGTGTCCCAGAATACGCGCGCCAGCCTGCACACTCTCTGGAGCCTCGGTCGCCATCGTCGTCATCAGGCAATCACGAAGGGCATGTGGATTGATCGTGTTAACGATCGCTCGAATGCCCGGTGACATCGCAGCTCGCATCAAATGCCTCCACTCAAACCCTTGACCCGTAATGGTTCGTGCAACGCCGCCATGACCCTTTGGTGACGCCGCGACGCCTCGATGCCGCGAGCCCGATTATAGTGTTCCTCAGCCGTTCGGGGATTAGAATGGCCCAACACATGCTGGGTGTCAGCAACGTGCCGCGAGTCCTCAACCGCAATCGTCGTTCCTGCACAGTGGCGAAACGGCGGCGCAGATGGCACGAATTTTCGACGTCTCGCCGCCGACTGTCGCGCATCATCGCGGCCCACGTAGTAGCCGGGGAGCGCTCATAGATTGGGACCCGATGCAGAGGGGACCACAGCAACGGGTACCGCCAGCCAATCTGTCGAGACGCTGCTCAATTCGAACCGGCACTGGCGGTGACCGCAGAAGTAAGTGAAGTGATGACCACCCGCTACGCCGTCCGGGGTCGCCGCAGCGCGTCGCTTCGACGGCAGGTGCTCGACCACAGTCGCACGATGTGTTCGACCAAGCTGACCAAGACGACACTGGGATCCGCTCCGCTCGCGTTTACCAGTTGCCTCACCAAGGACAGAAACGATGCCATCAGGTCGCGTCGCTGTCTTTATGCGGAAGGACTTGGCTGAACTGTGAGGGCGGCTGCAACGGCATCATCGGTCACTGAACTCTTTATTCGCCGAATAGCCACCACCACCCACACTCACAACACTCGCCGGACGGGTTATGAAGTCGATCGAATTGTAAGGTTCCAAGTTTTCACCGGAGGGGCAAGCTCGACAAAAATCATGCCCTCGCCCACAGGATGATCTGCCCGAGGCTCTGACCACTTTGTGCAAAACACCTCCCAGAGGGACCATGACGCGGGTGTTTGGTAGCAAATCCTCAACGCTAGTCACTGGCTCCGTGCTACACTATCCCACTTGGTTCGCCCTTCACACCGCAGGTTGCAAGAAATAGAGAATGACGGCGGGAGCTGCGAACAAAAAGGGGAGCGGTGGCGGCCCTTGATCTGGTTTTATCGGCATGTTGCTGTTCATTGGCGCTGCCCTCTACGCCTCGGTCGGCCAGGCTGGTGCTACTGGATTATTGCCGCGATGGGCCTCGTCGGATTGCCTGCGGCGACCATGAGACCGACGGCGCTTGCCCTCAACATTCTTGCCGCCGCATTTTCGACCTGGCGCTTTCATCGGGCTGGCCTGATTCCGTGCGCATACTGCGACCCTTCTCGCTTGGCGCTGTGCCGTGTGCTTTTCTGGGCGGCGCTATCGCGCTGCCGGATCCGATTTACAAGCCGGTCATCGGTGTTGTTTTGCTGATCGCCGCTGGTCTCCTACTCCGGTGCGTGTTCGCTGGGGCTTCCGCTGTGGCCAGTGTTGTCCGACGGCCGACCTTGCCGTTGCAGTTACCGGTTGGCGGATTCATCGGGCTACTATGTGGCCTAAATGCAACGGGCGGTGGTGTATTCCTCAGTCCGCTCCTGATACTTTTTGGATGGACGGCGCCTCGGCAGGCGACGGCACTTTCATCACCCTTTATCCTGCTAAACTCGGTTGCCGGGCTAATCGGCGCGGCGACACTGACCCACAGAAACTGCTGCCGCTGTTCCCGCTCTATGCCGCTGGCACTCTGGTCGGCACATTGTTCGGCGCGACACTCGGTATCCGGTATCTTCCCACGTTCTGGATTCTGGTGGTGTTGGGAGTGGTTCTCATGATGTCCGGTCTGTGGCTGCTTTGGGCGTGAAGATGGGCGACGGCACTGCCATTCATCCTTTGCCGTGCTGAACGGATGTTTCTGGACATTGTTGCGCTTTCCCTGGCGGTGAGCCTGTCGGCATCCGTTGCGGCCGCCGGGATCGGGCTTCCCCTCGGTGCCGCGCTTGCGATGTTTAAGTTTCGCGGGCGATCCCTGCTGATCCTGATCGCAAACGCATTGCTCGGGCTTCCGCCGGTCGTCGTCGGCTTGACGCTCTATCTGCTGTTGTCGCGTTCCGGGCTGCTCGGCAGCATGGGACTGTTATTCACGCCCACAGCCATGGCCATTGCGCAGTTCTTCCTTGCTCTGCCAATCGTGGTCGCGCTCAGTCATCGGACTATGATGGGGGTATGGCAGAGTTACGGAGACCAAATGCTGATCGACGGGACCGGACGGCTGCAAGCCATTCCGCACGTCTTGTCCATCGGTCGGCTTGGCGCGATGACGGCAAGCCTGGCCGGTTTCGGGCGGACCATCTCCGAGGTGGGCGCGATCTTGATCGTGGGGGGTAATATCGCGGGTTACACCCGCACGATGACGACGGCCATCACGCTCGAAACCAGTGAGGGGAATTTCACCTTTGCTCTGGCGCTCGGCGCGGTGTTGGTTGCGATCAGCGTGATGGTGAGTGCGACCGCTTTCGGAATTGAGACTTGGTTGCGCAGAAGATCTTTGAAGGAGAGCGCATGAATTCGGCCAGCTCGCTGCGCATTGCACTTTTGGGAATGCTGCCCTTTTTCATGCCATCGTCGGGACAGGCAGCGGAGCCGCAGACGATAGTCTTAGCATCCACAACCTCCCTGCAGGACAGCGGTTTGCTGACCCACATCCTGCCGCAGTTCACCGCCGAGACTGGCATCGACGTGCATGTGCTTGCGCAGGGCACTGGGCAAGCACTGGCAACTGCCGCCCACGGCGATGCCGACCTGGTGCTCGTGCACGACCCCGATGCGGAAGCCGCCTTCATGGCGGCGGGACATGGTGCTAGCCGAACTGAGATAGCGTGGAACGATTTCGTCATCGTCGGACCTGACACTGACCCGGCACATGTCGCGGGTCGCACCAATGCGGCCGACGCGCTCAAGGCGATCGCTGCCGCGAAGGCTCCATTCGTTTCGCGCGGCGACAAAAGCGGCACCGATGCGGAGGAAAAGCGGCTGTGGCGAGCCGCAGGCATAACCCCATCTGGCGGTTGGTATCGCGATATCGGTGGCGGCATGGGAGCTGCGCTCAACGCTGCCAGTGCGATGGGCGCTTACACGCTATCGGATCGCGGGACCTGGCTGAGTTACGGCAATAAGGCCGGGATGGGAATCGTGGTGGAGGGCGACCGTCGCTTGCTCAACCTCTACGACGTCATCCTGCTGAACCCGCAGACCCATCCGCAGGCCAAGCAGGCTCCGGCTCATCGTCTTGCGGATTGGCTCGCTTCGCCCGAAGGGCAGACGGCGATCGACAGCTACACGAAGGGTGGGCAGAAACTCTTTCATCCAGAAGCCGATCCGAAGGCATGAGACCGCACCGGCTGCATCGCGACTAGTCATGCCAGGCGTGTTTGAACGCATTTTTGCGGAAGTGCGACGGGATTTCTCCCCTGCTGATCTGCACCAGCCCATAGACAACAACGATGAGAAGGGCATCGGCTTGGCGTAGGCTATGGGTCAAACCCCGCCCTCTTCGGATGGATGACAAATACTAGTTATCTGCCGGTGGAGCAGACGACTCTGTAGTTGTCCATCACAATTCGGTAGCTATCCATGCAACTGTTCATATCAATGCACATCTGCGGTGCTGATCAGAACCGGTCCCTCAGCCGTGCAGACGCGACAGCTCCAGCAGCACGCTCGCTTCTAGCTCCTTCTCATCGAGTCGATGTTTCACCAGATCGCCAATACTCACTATTCCCTTCAGTTCGCCATCGTCAATCACCGGTACGTGCCGGATTTTCGCCAACGTCATCGCCGCCAGCACTGCGTCGATCCGCTCAACCGAACGGCAACTGATCACCGGTGATGACATCAACTGCCGCACATCCCATCCCAGGATCGCGGCGCCATCCCGGGCGATTGCCGTGACGAAGTCACGCTCAGAAAAAATGCCGACGGCGTGCATCCATTGGTCTTCGACCACCACCGCCCCAATACGGTGCTCCGCCAGCCTGCCCGCCACGAGTGCTACCGGATCACCCGGCCGGACCTTTACGATCTCATGCCCCTTCGCCTTCAAAACATCGGCGATCTGCATAAGAATTCTCCTTCCAAGCTCTGACCAGAAATGGGCATCCCACCTATACGGCCCGAGTTACGTGTGTCTGAATATTCGTTCATCCTACATACGTTCTGTTTGCCGAGTGACGCCACCGTCCAAACGTGACTCGCGCGCTTGATGAACGCGTGATCCTGATCTGGACGATGGCAAATGTCTCCCTCCAGTCATTATCTGGATGAGTTGACCCGAATTCGGCCGCTGCTTCGCCTGTGTCCGGCCACGCGAGGCAACCTCCATCACGGGCACTACGAAGAGCTGAACATACCGCCACGCGAGGCAGCCTCCATCGACGGGGCACTACGAAGAGCTGAACATGTTCAGTTCACCGACGGACGCGGTGCATCACCCGGAGATAGGTCATAATCCGCCACCGGCCGACGACGTATTCAACGGCCGATTGACCGTCAGCATCGATGCGACAACCACCGTGCTCGGGGTCGAGCCAGATCAGGTCAGTCTCTCATGATCCCGAAGACTGGCTGATCGCTCGAGGTTCGGCACCAGAACCTCGTTCAATCCAGCACGACGCCTCAGCCTGGTCACAAGAATCGTGCTGTTCCGCTCAATACCGGCCTGGCGGAACTTTGCAGCCGCCTGTTGTGCCGCCCGGCTCGGTCGCGCAAACCTGGGCCGCGCCCGGAGGTGATGGTGAAGACCATCGATCCGGTCTTGAAGCACATCGGCCGCGCTTCGCTCTCTGGCGACTGCAGCATCCGCTTGGTTTGTCCGAGTCTTCACCTCAGCCGCTTGTTGGTCTGCCCGCGCGATCTCGGCCGACAACAATTTTGCCTGCTCCTTCAGCGGATCGGACTCAGTGTTGGCACCGCCAGCGCTGCGTTGACTTCGTCGATCTGCACCCGCAGTGCATTCGCCCTTGCTGGTTCCTCGGCACGTTCCGCACGCGGGGTCGGGGTGCTCGGCCTGCCGCCAGGCACAACAAGTCGCATCGACGCGCGAACTCTGTCCATACGTTGACGCGAGATCTACGAGCCCGCCAGCCCAGTCTCGGTTGCGCCACCCGCGCGCCGCATTCGATAGGCGCGGAACCGTGATTGCTGCCGACATTTCAGCGGCGCCGACTTTACGTCGATACCTTCGTGCAGCGATGCAACCGAGGGCAGAGCAATGCGTAGCGGGCGCAAGACGATCAGGAGGGAATGGAATTGTGCCGCAATTCCTGCATTTTGAAGGCCGAGCGTTCAGCCACTACTCCCCTAACGCTTACGCTTTCACAAAGCAGTTCGCGGCGCCATTGCGACCCGCCCATTTCCAGCGAACCTTGCGTCGCGCAAGACAGCCGCACAGGAGTTTGATCCATCGCTACCGCTGTCGATTATTGACATAGGTCGTAGCACGATACACTTCAAACTGACTTGACCGTGTGCGTGTGACTGGCGGCTGAGCCAAGGCATGATGATGAAAACAATTGGCGGTGGCTGAAGGAAACGGGATGTCCGATAGAAAGCATGACCCTGAACAGCTTGTCCGGGAGAATGAGCGCGAGCAGCTTATCCGGGAAGAGCCTATGCCCTTTGGGAGGCAGATGGCCGCCCCGAGGGGCGGGCGGAAACGTATTGGGATCAGGCAAAGCACGAGGTCGAAGCCGCTGAGAACGTGGCTCTAGACGCCTAAGCGGGCATCAATCTGCGATTTGTGGCTCCCGACAGGTAGGCTTCGGCGCTAGCTTGAGTGCCTCGTTGGTTTCCTGTTTTGTCGGTAGACTCGATTGTCCGCCGATCCGTTGTGTCGAATGTGCTGCGGCAGTCGCCGCTCGCTGCATGGCAATTTCAAGAGGTTTTCCTTGCGATAGCGCGGAGGCAAGCACGCCGGTGAAACATTCATCTGCAGCCGTCGTGTCGCATACATCGATTGGTAGGGCTGACATATGGATATAACCATTGGGCGACATTGCATCCGCTCCCTGCGGCCCTAACATGCGCACTGTCGTCACCCCGAGCGCAGCGTGGATAGATGCAGGGTTGTTGCCGGTCCCAAGGCGCTCGCCCAGCCAAGCGATTTCGCGGCTGTTGCCGATCAGCACATTTGTCGCGCGCAAAATTTCTGCACTGACGGCGAGCGACGGAGAGACGTGGAGGACAACCGGCACACCGGCATGGCGCGCGCGGGCGGTCAACGCCGCACATTCCTGCGGGTCCGTCTCTAACTGTAGCAGCAGCGTGTCGCTATCATTCAACAGAGCGTCGTCGACCTGGGCGGCTTTGGCCAGCCTATTAGCGCCAAGCATCGTGGTAGCGGTAGTTTTGCCATCGGGTTGCACGCAGATTGCGGCCCGCCCCGTAGTCGCGGTGAGCCGCGCAACGTTCCGTACGTTCAAGCCGTTCCGCGAGAGGTCGGAAACCGCGGTATCCCCCAAGAGATCGTTACCGACAGCGCCGACCAGTGTTACTCGCGTTCCGTCGCGGGCCGCTGCAATTGCCTCAACTGCGCCCTTTCCGCCGGTCTCGAACCATCCTCCCTCGCTCCACGCATTGTCTCCTGGACGCGGTAGCGCCGGCACCGGGAAAATGAAGTCAATTGTGATCGCGCCGAACACAAGCAACATCGTGGGTCTCCGCTCCTTATTCGCGTCTGCCCTGAACCGGGCTGTGAAATCCAAACGCCACTCCGTATGGAATCGGGCCGGCGGTTCGGGATCCAACAAACTAGTGGCGAAGTCACAAGGGTGAGCGGAGACATTGGCCGCCGTCTTCAAACCGCAAGACACTTTGGCAGGCCGCGTAGGGTTGCTCGCGGTTGCCCTCGTTATGGCGGGAGGAGTGGCATGGTGGTGGCTTGCTCCTCGAACCGACTGGGCCCGGCGTGTCGGTTTCCACTTTGATCAGCCTGTTCCGTTCAGTCACGAACATCACGTCGCCGGCCTCGGGATCGATTGCCGAATGTGTCACGCTTCGGTCGAGGTTTCGGCAAGGGCCGGTCTCCCGCCGACCTGGACCTGTATGACCTGCCATTCGCAGATCTGGACCAACGCCGATGTTCTAGCACCTGTGCGGGAGAGCCTGGCAAATAACCAGCCGATTGTGTGGGGTCGGGTCAACAACCTGCCCGATTATGTCTACTTCAACCACTCGATTCACGTGGCGAAGGGGGTTGGTTGTTCTTCGTGCCATGGGCAGGTGGATCGGATGCCGCTAACGGAGAAGGCAGCATCGCTGACAATGCAATTCTGCCTGAACTGCCACCGCAATCCGAAAGAGCAGCTTCGACCGGAGAGCGAGATCTACAACACCGAATACAAGCGCGGGCCTCATACCCCGTCGCCTGACGTCCTCGCCGCACATTATGGCGTCCCCAGTCGCACCCTCACGGACTGCTCGATATGTCACCGCTAGATCAGCCCCCACGTCAATGGCGCGGACGCGTCGACGATGCTGAATTGATGGCGCGGGAGTTTCCGGCAATCGCCGACGCGCTGAAACGCCCGCAGAGCCGTCGACATGTGCTGAGGCTCATGGCGGCGAGCGCCGCGCTTGCCGGTCTTGGCGGCTGCGATCCCAGCGCGCCGGACGGACATTATGTCGCCGCCGTCAATCAGGCTGCGGACATCGTGCCCGGCCTACCAAACTGCTACGCGACCGCTGTCCTTGATGGCGGTACGGCGGCGGGGATTGTGGTGCGGCAAGAGATGGGGCGACCGATTAAGGTCGAGGGAAACCCTGCCCATCCCGGCAGCCTGGGAGCCACCAGCATCCACGGCCAGTCGCTCATCCTCGACTTCTACGATCCCGATCGCGCCGCCGGCGTGCTGAAGAATGGCGATGTAGCAACCTGGCAGTCGCTGCTCGGCGCCTGCCTCGATCAGCGCGCGAAGCTCGAAGCCGACAAGGGTGCCGGCTTGCGGGTCGTAACCGGGCGCGTCGTATCTCCCACGATGGGCGCCGCAATTGACGACGTGCTCAAATACTACGACCAGGCGAAGTGGATCCAGTGGGAAAGCGTCTCCCGCGACAATGTCACGCGCGGAACCTCCCTTGCCTATGGACGTCCACTCGACTTGCTGCCGCACGTTGCCGCCGCTGACGTGATCCTTGCGCTGGACAGTGATCTCATTTGCAGCGCACCCGGACATCTGCGCCACGCCCGCGACTTCGCCTCGCGCCGCAATCCGACGCGCGCGAAAATGAGCCGTGTTTATGCCGCCGAGCCGATCCCGACCTTAATTGGCGGGGCCGCCGATCACCGTTTCATCGCCGGCCCGCGCGAGTTGGCCACGATCGTCAATGCTCTCGCGGCGGGAATCCTCGGCGGCGATGCCGCGGCGGACGCGCCGGATTGGGTCGCGGCCGTCATCGCCGATCTCAAAGCGGCCGGCCGCAATGCGTTTATCCACGCCGGCCCCGATCTGTCCCCCGAAGCGCATGCGCTGATCCACCGGGTCAACGAGAAACTCGGCGGGCGCGGCACGACGTTCGACTTCATCGAGCCAGTCGCGTGGCGTACGGACGACGAGACGGCGGCGATGACCGGTCTGATCGACGACATGCAGGCCGGCCGCGTGAGTAGCCTGCTGGTTCTCGACGGCAACCCGGTCTACGCCGCGAAGGGATTTCGCGAGGCGCTGGCAAAGGTGCCATTTAGCCTGTCGAGCGCGGCGTCGCCGGACGAGACTGCGCGGCACACGAACTGGTACGTCCCCCGCACCCACTTGTTCGAAGAGTGGGGTGACGCGCGCGCGCACGACGGCACCGTTGCGATCCAGCAGCCGCAGGCGTTGCCGCTCTATGGCGGTCACAGTGCGCTGGAAGTGCTCTCGCTGCTCGCCTCAGACCTTACGGGCAACGGCGCAGCAGTGAGCGGACGAGACCTCGTACGCCAGACCTGGCACGACCGGCTCGACGACAACTCGTGGGCGGAAGCGCTTGCCGCAGGCTTTGTGCCAAACACTGCCAGCACACCCTCGACCACATCGCTAGGGGCGGCTTCGCCAAGCAAGCCGGTCGCCATCCCGGCTGCGCAAGAGCTGACGTTACTTATTCGCCCCGACCCGAGCCTGTGGGACGGGCGGCACGCCAACAATCCCTGGCTACAGGAACTGCCGCGCCCTATCGGCAAGATCGTGTGGGACAATCCGATCCTGCTGGCGCCGGCCATTGCCGGCCGCTTCAACATTGCCAACGGAGACGAGATCGAACTTGCTGCTGGCAGCGAGAGCGTCACAGCGCCCGCCTACATCGTGCCCGGCCAGGCCCGGGACTGCATCGTCGCCTGGCTCGGCGGCGGGCGGACCAGCGCCGGCAAAGTTGGCGACGGGGTCGGCACCGACATCACACCGCTCCGAGGCATCGGCACCCCGCCCAGCCTGCGCAAGACCGGCCGCACTATCCGCGTCGCCAGCACCGATCATCACAACGTGCTCGAAGTCGACCAGCAGGCAATCGACGAGGTCGTTCGTCACGGCACACTCGTGCAGTTCCACACGCAGCCCGACTTTCTGCACGATAGCGATGCCGAGCCCACGATCTATCGGCGCGCGCAAGTGTCCCGTGTCGCGTGGGGCATGAGCGTCGACCTCAATGCCTGCATCGGCTGCAATGCCTGCGTCGTCGCGTGCCAGGCAGAGAACAATGTCCCCGTGGTCGGCCGCGATCAGGTGCTGATCGGTCGGGAAATGCACTGGCTACGCATCGACCGATATTACGAAGGCCCGGTTGATAATCCCGACAGCTACCTGCAGCCGATGCTTTGCATGCACTGCGAGGATGCACCTTGCGAGCCTGTGTGCCCGGTGGAGGCTTCGGTCCATGATCACGAGGGCCTAAATCTCCAGGTTTACAACCGCTGCATCGGCACGCGTTTCTGCTCGAATAACTGCCCCTACAAGGTCCGTCGCTTCAACTTCGGCGCCTGGACATCCGACGAACATCGCCCCGCGATCTCGCGCAACCCGGATGTCACCGTGCGCAGCCGGGGGGTGATGGAGAAATGCACCTTCTGTGTTCAGCGGATTGCACAAGCGCGCATCGCACATGATCGCGACGGAGTAGCGGAACAGGCCGTAACAGCGTGCCAAGCCGCCTGCCCGACGCAAGCCTTCACCTTCGGCGACATCAATGACGGAACGAGTGAAGTGAGCAGGCGAAAGACGAGCCCGCTCGATTATACGCTGCTCGCCGAGCAAAACACTCATCCGCGCCTGACCTACGAGGCGCACATCCGCAACCACAATCCGGATGTCGGCGCGTGAGCGACGTTCCGGCCGAACAATTCCCTGTCGTCGATCCGCACGAGACGATCGGCTCGATGACCCGGCGCGTCAGCGCCGTGCCGTCGGATGACCGCTCCTGGCGCTGGTGGTGGATCGCTATCGCTCTTTCAGCGGGAATGCTGGCGTTCGGCTTGTTCGGGATCGGCTGGGCCTTCTTCTATGGCATTATGGTTTGGGGCAACGACTGGCCGGTAATGTGGGGCTTCCCAATTCTGGCCTATGTCTGGTGGATCGCGATCGCCTCCGGCGGTACCTTCGTCTCTGCGTTCTTTTTTCTCGTGCACGTGCAGTGGCGCACTTCAATCAACCGAATGGCCGAGACGATGACGCTGTGCGCCGCAGCCTGCGCCGGCATCTATCCGATCCTGCATTTAGGGCGGCCGTATTTTGCCTACTGGTTATTCCCATATCCGAACACGATGACGCTGTGGCCACAGTGGAAGTCCCCACTGCTGTGGGACTTCATGGCGCTGCTAACATACGTCATCGCCTCCATCCTGTTCTGGTATCTCGGCATTATGCCGGACTTGGCAACAATGCGCGACCGTGCACGCGGCAGGCTCGCGCAAGTGACCTACGGCATATTTGCGATGGGATTCCGCGGCAGTAGCGTGCAGTGGCGGCACCTCAAGGCGACGTACGGGGTGCTGGCCGCGATCATGGCGCCGCTCGTGGTTTCCGTTCATTCGGTCGTCGGATTGGACTTTGCGGGTGGTGCAACGCCCGGCTGGCACTCGACGGAGTATCCGCCGTTCTTTGTGTTCGGAGCGCTGTGGTCTGGGTTGGCGACCGTGCTGTTGCTTATGCTTTCCTTTCGCCGACCACTGGATCTGTCGACGCTTATCACCGAGCGGCACATCCAGGTATTTGCAAAATTGCTTCTGACGTCGAGCCTGCTGATGTCCTATGCCTACATACTCGACGCCTTCGAACCGTTCTACAGCGGCCAGACCACAGAACGGCTCCAGTTCATCAGCCGGGTCAGCGGCCCCTACTTCTTTATCTACTGGGGTATGATTTTCTTTAACTGCCTTCTTCCCTTGATCCTCTGTTTCCGCAGCGTGCGGGCCAACCATCCGGCTCTGGCCGTGATCTCAATCGGCTCGATCATCGGCATGTGGCTGGAGCGGTTCAACATCGTCGAGCTGAGCTTGCTGCGGACCCATCTACCATCGAGCTGGGGCATCTATGTACCGACAATCTGGGATTGGGCGGTGTTCGGCGGCACGGTCGGCCTATTCCTCACCGGCTTCCTGCTCGCGGTGCGTCTCGTGCCGATGGTCTCGATGTATGAGATGCGCGAACTGCTGGCCGAAAAGGGGCAGCCATGATCGTCGCCCTGTTCCGCACCGAGAACGCCTTGTCCCATGCGCTGCATCGGCTGCGCGACGCGCGCATCGGCCCACTCGAGACCTACACCCCGGCGCCGCTGCGAGATGAACGGGTGTTCTCGCCAATACCGATGGTGATCCTGGCCGCCGGCCTGTTCGGCGCCGCTGCGAGCTTCGCGCTGCAAGCCTACTCATCGATCGTGGCATACCGGTTCGACATCGGCGGCCGACCCCCGTTCGCCTGGCCGTCGTTCACGCCGACAGTGTTCGAGAATGCGGTGCTGGTTGCGATTGGGGCTGGCTTTGCGGCCTTCATGATCGTCAACCGCCTGCCGAAACTCTATGACCCCGTCGACGAAGCCGCCGCCATGCGACGGGCGAGCGGCGACGGCTGGGTCCTGTGCCTGCGCAACGAAGATAGCGGCATCGCCGCTCATGCCCGCGCTCTGCTGGACGAACTGGATCCGGCGAGCGTCGAGGAGGTTTCGCCATGACGCGCGCGCCCCTTGCTCTTGGTGCGTTGCTCGTCCTCATCGGCTGCGACGACATGATCCATCAGGCGAAAAAGAACGGCTATGCCGACGCTCGGGTGGGACCAGGGCCGGTGCCCGCCGGCCAAGTTGGGTTTCATTCCAGGCCCCTGGTGCCGCCGCCAGTGACACTGGCCCTGATCGAGCGTGGCCAGGACCGTTTCCGGATCTACTGCACGCCCTGTCATTCCGAACTCGGCGATGGGCGCGGCATGGTCGTCCAACGCGGCTTTCCCGCACCGCCCTCTTATCACATCGACCGGCTGCGCGAGGTGCCGGTGCAGCACTTCTTCGACGTCATCACCAACGGCTACGGCACGATGTATTCGTTTGCCTATCGCGTGCAGCCGGGCGACCGTTGGGCGATCGCGGCGTATATCCGCTCGCTCCAGCACAGCCAAAACGCAACGGTTGCCGATCTCACGCCCGAGCAGAAGGCGACCCTGCAATGACGCGCGTCGACCACTTCGCTTTGGTTGTCGGCCTCATTGCCCTGGCGCTCGCAGCGTTGGGCTGGGTGCTGGACCCGCGAGGCTTCGCGGCCGGATGGCTCGGCGCGGTGCTCCTCTTCAGTGCTTGGCCGCTAGGCAGTATTGCGGTGATCCTGATCCACACGCTGACCGGCGGGAAATGGGGCGAGGTGCTGCGGCCCGCGCTCTTCACCGGTGTATGCGCTCTGCCCCTGCTGGTGCTTGCGATGATCCCGCTCGCCGTCGTTCTGCCCGACATTTATGTGTGGGCACGACCGGAGGCGCATCTGGCCAATGAGTTCTACCTCAACGTGCCATTCTTTGCTGTACGGACGATCATCTACCTCATCGTGTGGCTCGGCCTCGGCGGACTGATCCTGCGTGGCGGCCCGTTGCACGGCGTGGCGCCGGCCGGGCTCTTTCTGCTTGCAGTGACCGTTACCTTCGCTGCGATCGACACGACGCTCTCGCTCGATCCGCATTTTGTGTCCTCAATCTATGGTATGGTGGTCGCCGCCGGCATGGGGCTGTTCGCATTGTCGATGGCGGTGCTGCTCACCGCTGGGGATATCGCGCCCCAGTCGCGCGAGGATCTGGGCAAGCTGCTTTTGGCCCTGGTGATCCTCTGGATCTATCTCGACTTCATGCAGCTGTTGATCGTCTGGCAATCGAACCTCGCCGCGGAAGCGCCGTGGTATCTCGACCGCTCGCGCGGCCTTTGGGGTGCCGTACGGATCGCCATTGTGCTTGGACATTTCGTTCTGCCGTTCGCACTGCTGCTCTCGCCACGGATGCAGCGCTCAGCCGCCGTGATCATGACGGTAGCGGCCGTCCTCGTCTTGGTCGGTGTGCTGCGGGCGTGGTGGACAGTCCTGCCGTCGCTTCAGCGTGGCATCGGCTGGATCGACATTGCCTGCATGATAGGGCTGGGCGGGATCGGTCTCGGCCTCTCCCGCTGGGCGGTGCTGCGTCCCTCGCTTGCGCGGAGGGCCGGCCATGTCTGACCGAGCGCTCCGCCCGGTCCTGCGCCAGCGCAAGGATATTGGCCTCCGTTTCATGATTATTCTCCTTGGTGGCATTGGGATCTGTCTGCTTCTGATGTTAGGGGTTGCGTACCTGCTCTTCCCCGGTGAGATCAAAGACCAGAGGTTCGCGCTTCCGCTGCCGGGCTTCCCCGCCCCCGTGCTTCAGCCGAGTCCGCGCGTAGACATGCAAGTATTCTACGCGGAAGAAATGCGGCAACTAAACGGGGCCGGCTGGGTCAATCGGGCCAACGGCACCGTCCACATCCCGATCGATCAAGCGATGCGCGACGTGGCCCGCGATGGCATCCCGGGCTGGCCCACCTCCGCCGCCGCGAGCGAGGGGGAGCGGCGATGAAGCTGCTTGCGGTGCTTCTCGCCGGAGCGCTCGCGCTGCCGGTCGCTGCGCGCGCGGACGAAGACCGCGCCACGTTCGCTTGGCAACAGAAGCAGGGTGCCGAGGTTCCTCTTGGCACCATGTTCCGCGACGAGGCGGATCACGCGGTGACGCTGCGCAGCCTGATTGGCCACGCGCCGGTGATCCTCGACCTCGGCTACTTCCACTGCCCGTCACTTTGCGGGGTGGTCCGTGCCGACCTGTTCCACGCCCTCTCCGATAGCGGCCTCCAGCCCGGTAAAGACTACACGCTCGTCTCACTCTCGATTGACCCGGCAGAGACGCCCGTCGAAGCGAAACAGGCAAAGGCGGTCGACTTGACGCAGGCGGCGGTCAAGACGGACGCGGATTGGCACTATCTCACTGGATCGCCGGCAGCGATCAACGCCGTGGCGGCAAGCGTCGGCTTCCACGACCATTATGATACGCGGTTCGGCCAGTTCCTCCATCCGGCGGGCCTGGTCCTGCTCACTCGCGCCGGCATCGTCAGTGGTTACCTGCTCGGCGTCGGCTACTCATCGGGTGAGCTGCGCGCGGCGCTCGCTATCGCAGGTGAGGGCCGGGTGCGACAGGCCGCCCTGCCAATCCTACTACTGTGCTTCCACTATGATCCCGCGACCGGGCGCTACACGCTGGCGATCGAGAAAGTACTCAAGCTGATGGCCGCCGTTACCTTGCTGACGATGGTCGGAATCTTTGTGCTACTCAACCGCACCAAACGGCTCGCATGATCCCCGAAGCATCGCCAGGTGCGACCGAGACCGATTGGCTGCTCGGCTCGCTACTCGGCATCTCGATCCTGGTGATCGCCCTCGTGCTTGGGCTGATGTTCGTCTACGTCATCAAGTACCGGGCGACGAGCCCACTCGATCGCGGCGACGTTGCCCGCAAGACGTGGCGCCTGGAGACTGCCTGGACCGCCGCCACACTGGTCGCATTCTTCGGTCTGTTTATTTGGGGGGCAGACCTCTTCGTGCGGATCTACACCCCGCATGCCAACGCATTGACGATCAACGTTGTCGCCAAGCAGTGGATGTGGAAGGTCGAATATCCCAGTGGTGGTCGCGAGATCAACCAGCTGCACATTCCCCTGGGGCGCGATGTTCAGTTGCTGTTGACCAGCGAGGACGTGATTCACGATTTTGGCCTTCCCGCGTTCCGTCTGAAGCGCGACGTGCTGCCGGGCCGCTATGAGGCGCTCTGGCTGCACGCGAACAGGCTTGGCACCTATCGACTATTCTGCGACCAGTTCTGCGGCACCGATCACTCGGCGATGGTCGGCACCGTTACGGTGATGAACCCGGATGATTACCAGCAATGGCTTGAGCAGAACGATACCAGTGTCGGTCTTGTCGCCGAGGGGCAAGCCCTGTTCATTCGCAACGGCTGCGACGGCTGTCACCAGAACGGCCTCTCGGGCGGGGGCGGCACGGTACGGGCGCCCTCGTTAAACGGCCTCTATATGAGCCCGGTCCCGCTTACAAATGGCTCCACGGTTATTGCCGACGACCGCTACATCCACGACTCGATTTTGTATCCGAAGGAGGAACTCGTCGCGAGTTACGCGCCGGTCATGCCGTCCTTCGACAAGGTTATCGGTGAGGACGACCTCGTGAAGATCATCGCCTACATCAAGTCGCTTGCTCCGCGCGTCGTCCAGACAGGTGTCAGATGAGTGCCACGAACTTCAACGACCTCGCGCGCATCGATCCGGCACCCGACAATTATCTCACCGACGAGAAATCCATCCGGTCGTGGCTGATGACGACCGATCACAAGCGCATCGCGCTGCTTTACTTCGTTTCCATCACCGCCTTCTTCTTTCTCGGCGGCGCCGCAGCCGGCCTGATACGGCTGAACCTGTTGTCGCCCGACGGCCTGATCGTCGACCACGAGATGTATAACCGCTTGTTCACGATGCACGGCGTGATCATGGTCTGGTTCTTCCTCGTACCTGCAATTCCGGTCACCATCGGCAACTTCGTGACACCGCTGATGCTCGGCGCACGCGACCTCGCCTTCCCCCGCGTCAACATCACGAGTTGGTACTTCTTCATCGCGGGCGGCACGCTGGCGCTCGCTGGCCTCGCCATCGGCGGCGTCGACACGGGCTGGACCTTCTACACACCATTGTCGACGCGTTATGCGCAGGGCTATGTTGTGCTGGTTTGTTTTGGGATCATCCTGTCTGGTTATTCATCGATTGCCACAGGGCTGAATTTCATTGTTACCATACACAAACTGCGTCCACCCGGAATGGGCTGGTACCGCTTGCCTCTCTTCCTGTGGTCGCTCTACTCGACATCGGTGATCTACGTTCTCGCGACGCCGGTGCTTACGATGCTCATGATCCTCCTCGTGTTTGAAAGGGTGTTCGGGATCGGCGTTTTTGATCCGGCGCTGGGCGGTGATCCTCTACTCTTCCAACACTTGTTCTGGTTCTACTCTCACCCCGCTGTTTACATCATGATCCTTCCCGGATTCGGCGTGGTCAGTGAGGTGATCACCGCATTCTCATCGAAAGAGATTTTTGGCTATAAATTCATTGCCTGGTGTTCAGTCTCGATCGCGGTCATCAGTTTCTTCGTATGGGGCCACCACATGTTCGTGGCGGGCACCTCCTTGTATTCTAGCATAGCGTTTTCGCTGTTGTCCTTCATGGTCGCCGTGCCGTCGGCGATCAAGGTCTTCAACTGGCTCGGGACCCTGCACAAAGGATTTATTCGTTTCAACGCACCGATGCTCTATGTGTTGGGGTTCATCGGCCTCTTCACTATCGGCGGCCTTACAGGACTCTTTGTCGCCGCCCTCGGGGCCGACGTGCATCTGCACGACAGCTACTTCGTGGTGGCGCATTTCCACTATATCATGGTCGGTGCGATGGTCTCCGCCTACTTCGGTGGCCTGCACTTTTGGTGGCCGAAGATCACAGGACGGATGTATCCCGAGATCTGGGGCCAAATCGCCGCGGCGACGATCTTCTTCGGCTTCAACCTTACTTTTTTTCCCCAGTTCATTCTTGGCTATGAGGGGATGCCGCGGCGATACGCGAGCTACGCGCCGGAGTATCAGGTACTGAACGTGCTCTCCTCGCTCGGGGCGGTCGTTCTCGCCGTCGCCTACATAATGCCGCTCGTCTATCTGACCTGGTCGATCTTCTTCGGTGACAGGGCGTCGGCAAATCCGTGGAATGCGACCGGGCTTGAATGGCAAACCTCGTCACCCCCTCGCACACAGAACTTTTCCGCCACACCTGTGGTGACCGAGCCGCCCTATTACTATCCCAAGCCCGAAGAGCGGCAGCATGTCTAGCGACGTTCGCGGTCGCCTCTGGACGGTCCTGGTGGGGACACTCACGCTCTTCGCGATCGCGAGCTGTCAACGTTCAAAACGCCGGCCTGCCATCATCGCCACTCGTGCACCGGCCGACCCGCATGAGGCCGACGAAGAGCGTTTCCGGGCGGCACAGGCGAGGCTGCTGCCAGGGCGCGCCGGGAACGGGTGGATACTATGCGATGTGGCCCAAGACGTCGCGTGATGCAGCGGTCGTCAGTCACATCGCCTTTCAGTTTGCCGATATGGAGCATCAGGCCGATACGGCGCTCAGCGGGATGTGGCTGTTTCTGGCAACAGAGCTGCTGTTTTTTGGCGGTCTCTTCCTCCTTTACGCGATCTATCGCGGTCAGCACCCGGCGGCGATTGCGGAAGCATCACGCCATGCGGAATTAACGATCGGAACCATCAACACGATCTTGTTGGTGACAAGCAGCGCGATTTTCGCCTACGGGCTTGGCTGTGCCCGGGAAGGTCGTAACCGAGCGTTATACTGGGCCAGTCTCGCGACCTTGGTGATAGGCGTCACATTCCTCGCGCTGAAAGGCCTTGAGTGGATGGATGGATTTCGATGCGCACTTGTTCCCTGGCCCGGGCTTTGCGATCCATGGGCAATATGCCGGCGCTGCGCAGCTATTCTGGAGCTTTTATTTCATCGCCACCGGGCTGCACGGCCTTCACATGATCATCGGCGTGTGCCTTGTAGGCTGGATCGCGTGGAACGCGCGACAAGATGTCTATTCGCCTCAATATCAAACGCCGGTCGAAGTCGTTGGCCTTTATTGGAGCTTCGTCGACATGGTCTGGTTGGTGCTGTATCCGACCATTTACCTCGCCGGAGCGATAGGATCGTGAGGCTCCGACCGGTCATCCTCACATGGTTGTCGCTGCTCGTCCTGTTGGCCGTAGAATTCTTCGCTCGTACGCTTCCGGTTGGCGGGACCGCCGCACCCTTCATCGGGCTAGCCATGGTCATCATTGTTTCGATGACCTTCATGCGCTTGCCAAGTGCGCCCGGCGTAGCAAGCGCTTTCGCGCTAGCGGGCGTTTTTTGGCTGGCTGTGCTTATGGGGCTTGGCAGCCTCGATCCCGCGACGCGCCACGATATACCGTCAGCCATCCGGACCGCACCCTAAACGCACGATATATTGGTTGAACCTTTGTCGCACTGCACGCATTCCTACCAAGGAGACTTCGTGTGATGCGGAAACTGCTATCGTCGGTATTGGTTCAACTCATGCGCCGCGGGGAACTTCGGGTCATCTGGCCGGACGGTGTGACGTCGCGCTTCGCAGGAGGTAAAGGGACCAATCGCCGGAGTGCGCCTGCACGATTGGCAAACTGTGCGACACCTCGCTCTCAACCCTGCGCTTGCTTTCGGGGAAGCCTACATGGATGGAGCATTGGAGCCGGCTGGGTGCAGCCTTTATGAACTTTTTGACCTCGTGATGTTGAATGGCGAAGGCATGCAGCATCCCATGCTGCGCTGGCATGAAACGATCCGCAAACTAACCCGGTACTTTCGCCAGATTAACGATCCCAACCGTGCAAGACAGCACGTGGCGCATCATTATGATCTTGACAGCCGGCTGTACAGCCTCTTCCTCGACCGCGACCAGCAATACTCCTGCGCCTACTTTCGGCGAGGGGACGAGACCCTGGAAGAAGCGCAGCTCGAGAAAAAACGCCATATAGCTACCAAGCTCTATCTGAATCGGCCGGGCCTGTCCGTGCTTGACATCGGTTGCGGGTGGGGCGGTATGGCGCTGACCCTAGCGAGAGAATACGACGCCCAGGTAACGGGAATCACGCTTTCAGCGGAGCAGCTTGCCTTGGCGCGCGCCCGTGCAGACGCGGCAGGACTTGCCGAGCGGGTAAAATTCGAATTGAAAGATTATCGCGCTGTGGAGCAACAGTATGATCGGGTGATTTCAGTCGGCATGATGGAGCATGTCGGCGTCGCTAACTACGACGCGTTCTTCAACGTTGTGCGCGACTGTTTGCTGGATGACGGCGTCGCCCTAATTCACCACATCGGCCGGAGTGGCGGACCGGCCGTCACGGCACAATGGCTGCAGAAATATATCTTCCCCGGTGCTTACTGCCCGGCGCTGAGCGAAGTGCTTCCCGCAATCGAACGGTCTGGATTGGTGGTCGCGGATGTCGAGACGCTCCGGTTACACTACGCCCGCACCCTGCGGCTGTGGCGCGAACGTTTGGCGGTCCATCGGGGTGAGATTTGCGATTTTTATGATGAACGCTTCTATCGGATGTTCGAATTCTACCTGATTGGATCCGAACTTGCGTTCAGGCGTGATCGCCAGGTGGTCTTCCAGACCCAACTTTCAAAATCCCAGACAGTCGTGCCGTTAACCCGCAATTATCTCTTGGACAACCTGGAACCCACCACCGAGCAAAGTATCCCTGAACCGAGTTGGATGTGAGCGTAAATCAATATGCCGGTGCAATTCCCCGGTGTCTGACACGGAGAACAACGCGTGAGTAAGATCGTCGTCATCACTGGCGCTGGCGCAGGTGTCGGGCGGGCAACCGTGGGTGAGTTTGCAAGGCACGGCTATGACATTGCGCTGCTGTCTCGCGATTCCGGAAGATTGGAGGAAGCTGCCGCCGAAGCCCGAGCATGCGGGGTTCGAGCGCTGCCTATTTCGACGGATGTGGCTGATGCAGAGGCGGTTGAAGCCGCCGCGACACGCGTGGAGGAAGAACTCGGGCCGATCGACGTGTGGGTCAACGTGGCAATGGCAACCGTGTTTTCACCGGTTGCCAAGCTGACTGCGAAGGAGGTCGCGCGTGGAACGGCGGTGACGTATCTCGGACAGGTGCACGGCATGATGGCGGCGCTTCGGCGGATGACGCCGCGAAATCGCGGTACAATCGTCAATGTGGGCTCGGCCCTCGCCTACCGATCGGTGCCGCTTCAGTCGGTGTATTGTGGCGCCAAGTTCGCCATTCGTGGATTTACCGATTCCTTGCGATCGGAAATCTTGCACGATAAGCTCAATATCAAGATCAGCATGGTCGACCTGCCGGCCGTCAACACGCCGCAGTTCAGCTGGGCATTAAACAAGACCGGGCACCGTGCTCAGCCCGTGCCACCGATCTTCCAACCGGAGATTCCTGCCCGCGCGATCTACTTCGCCGCTGTCCACCCGCGGCGACAGAGCTGGATCGGATTTCCGACGGTCAAAGCAATCCTGGCCAATCGTATCGCGCCAGGCATCATCGATCGTTATCTCGCAAGTGCCGGCTATAGCGGTCAGCTTGAGAACGAACCCTTGCCAGACAATGCCCCCAACAACCTCTTTGAGGCAGTTCCCGGTCCATATGGCGCCCATGGGCGATTCGACCAGCAGGCCCGCGATCATAGCTGGGAAGCTTTCATCAGCAGGCACCGCAATGCCGTGTGGGCAATCGTGGCGATCGGCGCACTGCTGGCCATCCATCGTGTCGCCAAGCGGCTGCACGTCTAATTCGTAGCGCCAGATCGCCAGCGTGAGCACGCCGCTTGAGGACTACGGATTGATAGGGGACGGCGAGACCGGCTGCCTCGTAAGTCGCACTGGCTCGATCGATTGGCTCTGTTGGCCAAGGTTCGACAGCGACGCCTGTTTTGCCGCACTGTTGGGCAAGCCCGAGCACGGTTGTTGGTCCTTTACCTCCGCCGACAACATCCCGGTCACCGCGATCAGACGGAGCTATCAGCCGGATACGTTGATCCTTGAAACTGAAATCCGGGCGGGGAATGGAATTGTCCGTCTCATTGACTTCATGCCCATCCGCGAGGATGCGCCAACGCTGATCCGCATTGTCGAGGGGGTAGAAGGGCATGCGCAACTGTGCACGACCCTTCGACTGCGTTTTGACTATGGCTTGATACGGGCGTGGATCGAACTGGTAGACGGGGGCTTATCGGCGACGATCGGCCCCGACTTGGTGACCCTGCACGCACCCATCGCGCTAACAATCGATGAAGATGCGGCTGAGGCGCAATTCACGGTATCTGCAGGCCAGCGGCTCGCGTTTGTCCTCCGTCATGGCGCCTCGACACAACCGCCCCCCGCGATGCTCGACCCCGAAGCGACTCTTCGCCAAACGCAGGCGTTTTGGCGCGAGTGGGCGGGACGTTTCGACGGAAGCAAAACGCACTGGCCGGATCCCGTCCGGCGCTCACTGATCACGCTCAAGGCCCTGGTTCACCGGCCGACGGGAGGTTTGGTTGCCGCACTCACCACGTCACTCCCGGAGGCGCCGGGCGGGTCGATGAACTGGGATTATCGTTACTGCTGGTTGCGGGACGCAACATTCGCGCTGGGCGCTTTGATCAACGCTGGCTATCATGAGGAGGCAGTCCATTGGCGGGATTGGCTGCTGCGTGCGATCGGCGGCTCGCCGGGCGAAATGCGCATCATGTACCGCGTTGACGGCGGCCGGCATTTGGACGAATGGAACGTCCCTTGGTTGCCGGGCTACGGCTACGCAGCTCCCGTCCGCGTCGGCAACGCTGCTTCCACTCAGCTACAAGTGGACGTCTGGGGTGAGGTGTTGGACACGCTTCATCTTGCGGACTTGGCCGGGTTGCCACCATCGCGTCGTGCCGATGCTCTTCGACCGAAACTGGTCGACCACCTGACCCGCATCTGGGACCATCCTGGGTCTGGCCTTTGGGAATCACGCGGAGAGCTGCGGCATTACACGTATTCACGTGTCATGGCGTGGGTTGGTATCGATCGCTTTCTGCGCTCGCGCGGAGCGGACTTCAACCCAACCGACAGGCTGCGCCTCACCGACCTGCGCACACGCATTCACGACGAGGTCTGTCACGAAGGATGGAACCAAGGGCTTGGCACCTTCACGCAATACTTTGGAGGTGTTGAGCTGGACGCGAGTGTGTTGTTGCTCCCGCTCGTCGGTTTTCTGCCGGCCGACGACCCCCGGATGATCAGCACGATCGCTGTCATCGGACGCGAATTGTCCGACGGGGGATTGATCCGTCGCATGCGTGAGAACAAGGGTGAGACGGCTGAGGGCGCCTTCCTTGCTTGTTCCTGCTGGATGGCGGATTGCCTGAACCTGCAAGGTCGCATTGACGAGGCGATCGCCCAATTCGAGCGAGTTTTGGCGGTCCGCAATGATCTGGGCTTGTTGGCGGAAGAATACGACGTAAAGGGGCGACGTCTCTCCGGCAACTTCCCACAAGCTCTCACGCATCTCGGTGTTATTAACACCGCCCTCAGCCTGTCGGGGCCAGTGATTCAGCGGGGCGGAGCGTAACGCTCTTATGAGATGGCTAGCGCGTCGGTTCGACGCAAAGCGAGGGGGCGGGGTTAACTTCAGGCAAGATGCTGGTCTTGGCGGAACGTTGGTTTCCGCGATGCGTTGAAGCAATGCCGCTCCGGGAGATGCAAATGGCGATGAACGTCAGTGAGTTTGTCTGGCACCGCTTGAGCGAGTGGGGCATCAAGCGCGTGTATGGCTACCCGGGTGACGGGGTCGGCGGCCTCGACGTGGCCCTCGAACGCGCCAAGGACATTATCCAATACGTTCAGGTACGGCACGAGGAGATGGCCGCCTTTATGGCGTCAGCCCATGCCAAATTCACCGGCGAGGTCGGGCTTTGTTACGCGACCTCTGGTCCCGGTGCGATTCACCTGCTGAACGGTCTTTATGATGCAAAGATGGATCATGTGCCGGTCGTTGCCATTGTCGGACAGCAGGCCCGCAGTGCGCTTGGTGCACACTACCAGCAGGAAGTGGATCTGCCGTCACTGTTCAAAGACGTAGCGGCAGACTTCGTGGCAATGGCCAGTGTGCCGAGCCAGGCGCGTCATCTCATCGATCGCGCCGTTCGGATCGCCAGCACCAAGCGGACAGTCACATGTGTGATCCTCCCCAATGACCTTCAGGGTTTGAGTTACGAGGACCCACCATTGGTTCATGGCACTACTCACACCGGTGTCGGTTATGCCTATCCCGCCTTGTTGCCATCCGAGGACCATCTCAAGCGAGCCGCAGCGGTCCTGAACGCAGGCAAAAAAACGGCTATCCTCGTCGGGGCCGGCGCGCTCGCGGCAACTGATGAGGTGATCGCGGTCGCCGAAAAACTGCAAGCCGGGGTAGCCAAGGCCTTGCTTGGCAAGGCAGCGGTTCCTGACGACCTTCCCTTCGTTACGGGAGGCATCGGTCTGCTCGGCACCAAACCGTCCTGGGACATGATGCAAGGATGCGACACGCTGTTGATGGTCGGGTCCGCGTTCCCGTACAGCGAATTCTTGCCGAAACCTGGGAGCGCACGGGGGGTGCAGATCGATATTGACGGCACACGTGTCAGTCTGCGCTACCCGATGGAAGTTAACTTGATCGGCGACAGCGCAACCACCTTGCGTGCCCTGCTCCCGATGCTGGAGCAAAAGACTGCCGATTCCTGGCGCAATGGCATCGAAAAAAACGTGGCCGACTGGTGGAAGACGCTAGAGGAGCGCGCCATGCAATCGGCCGATCCGATCAATCCGCAGCGCGTATTCTGGGAATTGTCGCCGCGCCTGCCCGATCATTGTATTTTGACCGGCGACAGCGGCTCGGTGGCCAATTGGTACGGCCGCGACATCAAGATGCGCCGCGGCATGAAAGGCTCGTTGTCGGGCAGCCTGGCCTCGCTGGGGGCTGCAACGCCTTATGCGATGGCAGCGAAGATGGCGTTTCCCGACCGCACCGTGATCGCCTTCATAGGCGACGGCGCCATGCAGATGAACGGACTGAACGTCATGATCACCATCTCCAAATATTGGAAGGAATGGTCCAACCCGCATTTGATCGTGATGGTGCTGAACAACCGGGATCTGAACCAAGTCACTTGGGAAGAGCGCGTGCAACTCGGCACCGGTAAAACGGAATCAACCCAATCAATTCCCGACTTTGCCTATCATGCGTATGCTGAATTGCTCGGTCTGAAGGGCATCGTGGTCCGAGATCCGGACAAAATCGGTCCTGCCTGGGACGAGGCGTTGTCGGCTGACCGGCCTGTGATTCTCAACATCTATACCGACCCCAACGTCCCACCGCTCCCACCACATATTACCCTGAAAGATGCCAAGAACTTTATGACGATGACGTTGAGCGAGCCAGAACTCGGCAGCGTGCTGAAGAATACCGCCAAAGAGGTTTTGGCGGGCGTTCTGCCGGGCAAAGATTGAGCAATGTCCGCTCGCGCCAACGCGCAAGTGGCGAGTGTTCGCGCGTCAGCTTATACCATACCGACTGACAGTCCCGAAGCCGATGGAACCTTCGGCTGGACCTCGACTACGATAGTCATCGTCGAGGTGACCGGTGGCGGGCAAACCGGAATTGGCTACACATACAGCAGCGCCAGCATCGAAAAGCTTGTCGTTGGTCCTCTTACCGATTGTATTTTGGGCAACGACGCGATGGACCCTCCTACGTCCTGGCGCTCGATGACCCGCGCTGTGCGCAACATGGGGCGGGATGGCTTGGCGGCGACAGCGATCTCGGCCGTGGATGCGGCCCTTTGGGATCTAAAGGCAAAGTTGCTCAACCTGCCGCTCGCACTATTGCTCGGTCGTGCCCGGGATGTTGTGCCGATTTACGGCAGCGGAGGCTTCACGACCTACAGTGACGATCAGCTTCGCAATCAACTGGCGGACTGGATCGAACGCGACGGGTGCAGTTGGGTCAAAATGAAGGTTGGCAGCGATCCGGAACGCGACCCGTATCGTGTGAGCGTCGCCAAGCAGGCGATCGGCGATCGCACGTTGTTCGTCGATGCCAATGGCGCCTACAGCCTGCACCAGGCACTGGCCATGGCCGAGCGGTTTGCCCGAGATCAGGACGTGCGCTGGTTCGAGGAGCCGGTGTCGTCAGACGATCTCACCGGCTTGAGCTATCTGCGGCAGCGCCTGCCAGCAGCCATGGAGTTGGCCGCCGGCGAGTATGGTTTCGATCTCGACTATTTCCGAAGGATGCTGACGGCCGGCGCGGTCGACGTGCAGCAAGCCGACGCGACCCGCTGCGGCGGGGTTACCGGCTTCTTGCAAGCGGCCGATCTTTGCGAAGCTTACCATGTCGATTTGTCCGGTCACTGCGCGCCCGCGTTGCACCTCCATCTTGCCTGCGCCGCTCCCCGATTTCGCCATCTCGAATGGTTTCACGATCACGTTCGAATCGAACGCATGCTGTTCGATGGTGCGCCGGTTCCGAGCGATGGGGCGATCCGGCCTGACCTCTATCGTCCGGGCTTCGGTCTCGACTTCAAGCGACAGGATGCCGAACGGTTCAAGGTTTAGATAATGAATGACGTTCTTAACCAATCGGCATGGCAGGAACGGCTCGCAGCAATTGCGGCGCAGCTGGACGAGTTGGAGGGACGGCTGGCTGTTCAGGGCGGCGAACAGCCGACATCCATATCATCCCGGCGGCTTGGCACCTTGGCGACGGTGCGCGCCGCCCGGCGGCTGAACCGAGCCTCCGGTATGTTGGCCTTATCAGTTATGGCGGACAGCGCTATCGAGCATTACCGTGGCTCGTTCGCAAACAAGGCAATGTTCACGCCGTTGGTTGTGTCCGCCTTGGCGCTCGGCGTCAGTGCGCATGGTACTGCTGATGATCGGGCCGGTGCCCATAGAATGCGCGACGGGGTCTATGCGCTTGCGGCGCTCACCGGCGTCGTCGGCACAGGATTTCACGTCTACAATGTGCTGAAGCGGCCCGGTGGACTGGCTTGGCAAAATCTCTTCTACGGAGCGCCATTCGGAGCACCTGCGGCGATCCTTTTAAGCGGTCTGCTGGGTGTCTACTCTGAGCGGTTACGCAATGCGCCGGGCGGCTCTTCCCCGCGCGTCCTGGGGCTGCCGGCCGGGCGCGCCCTTGCGGCACTAACGGGCGCCGGCCTGCTAGGCACGGCGGGGGAAGCCGGGCTCCTGCATTTCCGCGGCGCCTACCACAACCCCTTCATGTTCGCACCTGTCACCATCCCGCCGATCGGCGCCGCCCTGATAGCTGGCGTCGCAACAGGGCGCCCAGGCCGCGACCATTGGCTGACCCGCTGGTGGATGCGTCTGACAATGCTGCTGGGCTTCGCCGGGGTCGGGTTCCACGCCTATGGCGTCTCGCGCAACATGGGTGGTTGGCGCAACTGGAGTCAGAACGTCCTCAATGGACCGCCGCTACCTGCGCCGCCGAGCTTTACCGGCCTGGCACTCGCCGGTCTGGCGGCTATGGGACTGATGAAAGACCACCCCGATGCCTGATAGGTTTCCCGGCTACGATGTGCTGGCGAAGCGGCACACGCCGTCATGGAATCAGAAGACACGCGAGGTGATCAACGCGCGCCTCGCTCTGTCCGATGTACCCAAGTTTTTCACACGAGAGGAGTTCGCACTGGTTGTCGCCATCGTTTCGCGCATCGTGCCTCAGCCCAAAGCGCGTCCGCCCATTCCAGTCGCCAATCTTGTCGACCACCAACTCGACCGCAACCAAGAGGACGGCTATCGCCAGCCAGAAATGCCCCGACAACGTGACGCCTGGCGCCTCGGTTTGGAAGCCCTAAGCGCCGAAGCACGGCAAGCCTATGGAGCGCCGTTTGAAGCCCTAGGGGCGTCTGAACAGGACGTGCTCCTGCGATCGATGCAGGCGGGGGAGCTGAAGAACGATGCCTGGGGTGGCATGCCACCCGCAATATTTTTCAAGACGCGGCTCGCGCATGACATCGTTCAAGCTTACTACGCCCACCCGACAGCTTGGAGCGAGATCGGTTGGGGCGGGCCGGCCAGCCCACGTGGATATGTGCGGATGGGACCGGACGAGCGCGATCCCTGGGAGGCGGCCGAGGTCCATAACGGCCGCGTAGAGAGCGCGCGCCGGAAGAACCGTCGTGTCGGCTAATCCGCTGGAGGCGCCGCGCGCGGTTGGCGGCCGCGCGCCCGATGTCTTCGTGCCGGGCGGCTGGATCCCCATGCGCGAATATCGCGAGGAAGAGGTGGTTGATTTCGTGATCGTCGGCACCGGTGCAGGCGGCGGCACGCTCGCGTGTAAGCTGGCCGAAGCCGGATTCTCTGTCGTAGCGATGGACGCCGGGCCCTACTTTCGGCCGTTGGAGGATTTCGCCTCCGACGAATCTGAGCAGACCAAGCTATACTGGACTGACGACCGCATCGTCGATGGCGACAACCCATTGCAGATGGGTAGTAACAACAGCGGCAAGGCAGTCGGCGGCAGCACCGTCCACTTCGCGATGGTGTCGCTGCGCTTCCGTCCGGAGTGGTTCAAGTCGCGTACCGTGCTGGGTTATGGTGCGGACTGGCCGCTCGATTGGCGCGAGATGTGGCGCTACTATGCCGAGGTCGAGCAGGCACTCAAGATTGCCGGACCGGTAACCTATCCCTGGGGCCCGCCCCGACCACGGTACCCCTATCGGGCGCACGAATTGAACGCGGCGGCGCTTGCACTCGCGCGTGGTTGCGAAGCGATGGGAATCAGTTGGAGCGAGACCCCGCTCGCGACCTTGTCGGCGCCCCGCGGCCGCGCTCATCCATGCGTCTATCGTGGGTTTTGTGTTTCCGGCTGCTCGACAAATGCCAAGCAAAGTGTGCTTGTCACGTGGATTCCTCGCGCCCTCGAGGCCGGCGCAGAAATTCGCGACCTCGCCATGGTCGGCCGTGTCGAAGTAAATAACTCCGGACTGGCGACCGGCGTGCATTATCACCGGGAAGGACAATGGCGATTTCAGAAAGCGCGGAACGTCGTGGTCGCTGGCTATGCGATCGAAACACCGCGGCTTCTGCTCAACTCAGCCACGGATCATTATCCCGATGGTCTGGCCAATAGTTCTGGGCTGGTCGGCAAGAACTTGATGGCACAGTCCAACCAGGCAGTCTGGGGAATCGCGAAAGAAGAAATCCGTTCCTACAAAGGGCCGCCGTCACTCGCCATCACCGAGCACTGGAACTACGACGATAAGAAAGACTTTTTCGGCGGCTACAGCTACATGAGCCAAGGACCATTGCCGCAAGTCTGGGCTGAAACGCAGCTCAATGGGCATGGGCTCTGGGGCGCGCCGCTTATTGCTGAAATGGAGCGCTATAACCACGTGGTCGGATTGAAAATCGTCGGAGAAATGCTGCCCCAGGAACGCAATCGGGTCACGCTTGCCGATGCTCGAGACCAATATGGAATTCCGGTCGCCCGGATCACTTACTCCTGGGGCGATAATGACCGCATCCTCATCGACCATTCTCTCAAATTCATGGGCGACGCGTTGCGCGCGATCGACGTCTCGGAAATCTGGACTGAGGACGATGACACCTGCCACCTGAATGGAACCGCAAGGATGGGAGGCGATCCGCACACCAGCGTAGTCAATCCCGATTGCCGTAGCTGGGACATCCGCAATCTTTGGATCTGCGATGGGTCTGTGTTCCCGACGGTAGGCGGCGTCAACCCTTCCCTAACCATTCATGCAATCGCTTGCCGCACCGGAGATCGGATCAAAACACTTGCGGCGCGGGGAGATCTTTAAGCGTTCTTCGTTCGGCCCAGCTTAGGGAAGTTATCCGGCATGGCGCGCTGAACTTTCTTGGCCCGATTGAGAATCTCCAAGAGCGCAGGCTGCATCCGTGTCAACTCTATCATGTGGCTCGTTGAGAGTGCCACTAGATGCCGCTCGGCTGCAGCGGTGAGCGCCAGGCTTACGCGACGTCGGTCGTTGGGGTCGTGTTTGCGCGTGATCAGTTTCGCCTCAACCAGCCGATCGACAAGTTCGACTGCACTGTGATGCTGAATGCGCAGCCGGTCTGCCAGATAGCCGATTGTCGGCAGCGTATTTTCTTGAACGCCCTTGATAGTCAGCAATGCCTGGTGCTGACGCGTTGTAAGGCCAGCGCGCACTGCTGCGGTTTCGCTGAATTCAAGGAAACTACGAACTAAGTAACGAAACTCGGCCAAAAGCCGATAGTCGTTTGTTGCAAGCTTTGCGGCTCGTCTCAGTGGCACGGTGGTCTTAGCCATGGAATTGGCCGCCATTGTTGTTTTGGGAACGCTCTGCAGTATAAAATACATCGATTTCGATAATGATGTCTGTTGTGCCGCCCTAGATGTTAGGGTCCGCCGACCGGTTGCGCTTTATGCTCCCGAAATTCAACAACCTTGCGTTCGCCAACCACTTCTTCTCCCTAAGACGGGTTTGATCCCTATCGCGCGATCCAAGACGATCCTCAGTAGCCTGCTTGGCGGAACGGTCAATTACGTTTCGGCGATTGGGGCCAAGCACCATCGGACGATTCCCATTGTGAGGCGATCAGGTTGCCCGTTTTCGCACTAGCGAGCCAGTGCGGGGCGGCCACGTGATGCAAATTTGAGTGCCCTGTGTGTCGTCTCCTACGACACGGTGCGGCACGACTCAGGGGAAAGACTGATGCAGTGGTTCGAGCTGCCAGTTTTGTCGTGGAGCTTGCTCTGCGCCTATGCACTCATCCCTATCTACTTCCATCCACGCCGGCATTTCTTAGCAGCCGATACATATAGCATGGGTCTCGCGCGTGTCGGCTCGAAAGGTGACGCGGTCTAGCCGCCACGGATCTGGCTGCAATACCGGCGGCCCTGTAGAATCACCGTGACGCATTGAACCACCGCGCCGCCCTGGCGTTTGCCGCTATGGGTGATAGGAGCGGATGCAGTGGCGCGTTGCACGACCCGCCGTGGCTTGCTCGCGGGCACGGCCGCTGCCACCTCTCTTTTGCTAATCGCGCGGGCGGAAGCCGAGGAGTTGCACGGCGTTCCCACATGGAATCCCAGGGCCAGTGCGCCACCCGAAACGGATGCCCCTGGACCCTGGCAGTTCTTCACCCCTGAAGAGGCCGCCGTCGTTGAGGCTTTGGTTGATCGCTTGATCCCGCCTGATCCCAATACACCCGGTGGCAAGGATGCCGGCTGTGCCGTGTTCATTGACCGGCAACTCGCCGGGCCGTATGGCAGTTCGCGGGGCCTGTATATGCGTCCGCCCTTCCAGGAAGGCGACAAGCAGCAAGGCCCGCAATCACCGCTCACGCCGGCGATGCGCTATCGCCAGTCTCTCGCCGCACTGGATAAATACTGTCGGGCGAAATTCGTCGACAAGGGCTTCGCGAAAATTCCTGCCGAGCAGCAGGACGCGGTGGTCAGCGGACTGGAGAAAGGATCAGTGCAATTGCAAGGCGCATCCGGCCGCGGTTTCTTCGATTTGCTGTTGCGGAACGCACAGGAAGGCTTCTTTGCTGACCCGATTTACGGCGGCAATCGAGATATGGCCGGGTGGAAGATGATCGGGTTTCCAGGCGCCCGTTACGACTATCGAAACTGGGTCGAGCAGCACAATAAGAAGTACCCTCTGCCGCCCGTCGGCATCGCCGGTCGTCCGGAATGGACGCCGGACCATACCTGAGCATCGACGAGGTCTGAATGGCTACGAAACTTCCCGGCACCGATGTTGTTATAATTGGGCTCGGCTGGACCGGCTCGATCCTGGCGCAGGAACTCACGGATGCGGGACTGAACGTGATCGCGATCGAGCGAGGCCCGTGGCGCGATACCGCGACCGACTTTCCCACGACGTATGCGCAGGATGAACTGCGGTATCACATCCGACACGACCTGTTCCTGCGCCCAGCGCAGCAGACACTGACCTTCCGCCACAACGTCAACCAGGCCGCACTGCCAATACGCACGTGGGGCTCGTTCATGCCGCCAAATGGCGTTGGTGGTGGCGGCGTGCACTGGAACGCCGAGACCTGGCGGTTCCTGCCCACGGACTTCCAACTTCGCTCCCATCTGACGCAGCGCTATGGCGGCAAGTTCCTGCCCGAGGACATGACCATCCAGGACTGGGGCATCACTTACGACGAGCTGGAACCGCACTACGACCGCTTCGAGTATCTCTGCGGCACGTCGGGAATTGCAGGCAACGTCAAGGGTGAGAAGCAGGCCGGTGGCAATCCGTTCGAGGGCGCCCGCTCGCGCGGTTATCCGACGCCGGCGCAGAAACAACCATTTGGTCCTGTGCTGTGGGCGAAGGCGGCGACGGAGCTGGGGTATCATCCATTCCCGCAACCTTCCGGCAATCTGTCGCAGGGCTACACCAATCCGCTCGGCGTGACGCTTGGACCTTGCACGTATTGCGGCTTCTGCGAGTGGTTCGGTTGTGGCAACTACTCCAAGGCGAGTCCGCAGACCACTTTGCTGCCAGTGCTGATGCGCAAGGCGAACTTCACGGCGCGTACGCTGTGCAATGTGACGCGAATCAATCTGGACAATACCGGTAAACGCGCCACCGGCGTAACGTATGTCGATGCACAGGGCGATGAATGGGAGCAGCCAGCGGAGCTGGTACTGCTGTGCGCGTTTCAGTTGTTCAATGTGCACCTGCTGCTGCAATCGGGTATCGGCACCCCGTACGATCCGAACACCGGACAAGGCGTCATCGGACGCAACTTCTCTTATCAGGTCACCTCCAGCGTCGATGCATTCTTCGACAGCGAGTTCAACTTCAATCCATTCGTCGCGTCGGGCGCCATCGGCATGTGCATCGACGAGTTCAATGGCGACAACTTCGATCATGGCAATCTGGGGTTCGTTGGCGGCGGCTATATCGGTGCGGTGCAGACTAACGGACGGCCGATCCTTGGCACGCGCGTACCAAAAGGCACGCCCGGATGGGGCGCGGAATGGAAGAAGGCGGTCGCGGAGAACTACCTGTCGAGCTATGAAACGGTGACGCATGGAAGCTGTTACAGTTATCGTGACTGCTTCTTTGATCTTGATCCCACCTATACCGATGCGTATGGCAGCAAACTGCTACGCATGACTTTCGACTTCCACGACAATGAGGTCAGGATGTCGAAATACATCACTGACAAATTGGCGGAGATCACCCAGCGCATGGGCCCGCGCTCGTTGGAAAAACGTCCACGCACCAAGCCATATGACGTGACCAAATACCAGACGACGCACACCTGCGGTGGCGCAGTCATGGGAGCGGATCCGAAGACCACCGCGGTGAACCGTTATCTGCAAAGCTGGGATGTACCCAACCTGTTCGTCACGGGAGCCACGGTGTTTCCGCAGAACGCGGGGTACAACCCCACCGGCACGGTTGGCGCGCTCACCTACTGGGCAGCGGACGCGATCCGCAACCAGTACCTGAAGCATCCCGGACCCTTGGTGCAGACATGAGCGGACGGGCGGTGTGCGTTTTGGCGGTGGCGTTGCTCGCTATTCCACCTGCGCGCGCCCAGAAGAATGACAAGCAGGACTTCGAGCTGATCCAGCGCGGCCGCTATCTGGCTACGGTGGGCGACTGCACGGCGTGCCATACGGTGCCAGGGGGAAAATTCCTCGCCGGCGGACGATCGTTGGAGACGCCGTTCGGGCATTTGGTGGCACCAAATATCACGCCTGACGTCCAAACCGGCATCGGGGCATTATCGGATGAGAAGTTCTACAACGCGCTGCATATCGGTGTCAGTTCCGTGCACCTGTATCCGGCAATGCCGTATCCGTACTATACCAAAGTGACGCGTGATGACGTGCTGGCGATCCGCGCATGGCTGAACACTGTGCCAGCGGTGAACAATGCCGTCCATGCCAATACGCTGCCGTTTCCATTCAACGTTCGGGCAGCGCTGATCGTTTGGGACGATCTGTTCTTCGAACCGGGCGAATGGCAGAACCGGCCGGACAAATCTGCTGACTGGAATCGCGGCGGCTATCTGGTCGAGGGATTGGGCCATTGCGGCGCCTGTCACACGCCAAAAAGCAAACTCGGTGCGGACCAGACGGACGATCATCTGCAAGGCTATGCGCTGCAGGGGTGGTTCGCGCCGAATATCACCAACGATCCTCGCATCGGTGTCGGAGCCTGGTCGGCTGATGACATTGTGGAATACTTGAAGGATGGAATCAACCGGTTCACCGATGCCTCGGGTCCGATGGCGGAGGAGATCAGCAACTCCACGTCCCAGTGGACGAAGCAGGATCTGCATGCCGCGGCGATCTACCTACTCGATCAGCCGGGAGCCCAACAAGCCGCGCCACAACCGGTCGCAGCGCAGGATCCAGCGATGAAAGCCGGTCGTGCGATCTATGTGGACGAGTGCGCCGCGTGTCATAGCGAGCAAGGCAGTGGCATCACGCGGTTGCTGCCAACACTGAAGGGCAGCCCGTTCGTTCAGCAATCGCAGCCTGATTTATTGTTGCACGTGGTGCTTAACGGCACTCGTGCAGTTGCAACCGAAGGCGCACCGACCGGTCCGGCGATGCCTGCCTTTGGCTGGAAGCTGAACGATCAACAAGTGGCAGCTGTCACCACGTTTGTACGGAATGCGTGGGGCAACGCCGCGCCTGCAGTAGCCGCGAGCGAAGTGGCGAACATGCGCCATCAGCTGGATGGCCGTAACTGACCAAGGTTCTGTCCGATCTCTATTCGAGGAACTAAAGACCGTGTGTGGAGTTCTGAGCAATGCAGAGCACAGAAATTTTTCGGGATGACCGCGGGCAACGCACTTTCGTGATCGTCCTTGATTTGAAGGATGAAGTGATGGCCAGTTTAAAGCACTTCGTCCAACGGGAGAAACTGGACTTTGGTCAGTTCAGCGCTATTGGCGCCTTCCGCTCGGCCAAGCTTGGATACTTTGATTGGGAGAGCAAGCACTACAATTCAGTTCCAGTATCGGAGCAGGTTGAAGTTGCATCCTTAATCGGTGATCTCGCAATCGGTCCCGATGGCAAGCCGTCGCTTCATATCCATTGCGTGCTGGGCTGTCGGGATGGCCGGGCCATCGCCGGCCATCTTTTGGAGGCACATGTACGTCCCACCCTTGAAATTGTGTGGAGGGATAGCCCGGCGCATTTGAAGAAACGGCATGACGCGGAGAGTGGCCTGGCGCTGATCGATCTTAAAGCGACGGCATCCTAGGAGACCTGTGCGCAAGTGACTACAAGCATTGTGAACTTGCTTGCGAAGCATTTGCATAGCACGACTTGGTGTGCACCGTCGTTGCTGAATTTTTTAATCACCCGCGGTGCTACACGGCGAGGATACTGAGACTGTGCTTGAAGTTCTTGGCGATGGAGAAACGGACTTGATCGCCGGCGCGAACGAGACCTCGCCGTCGCATTCAACGCCGTCCGTGACAGCGCTTCCAGGTCCCGAAGGGAACGTTATAGTGCTCGTCGAGCCGCACAATCGCGCGCTAATAAGAGGGCTGTAGAACGGAGACAGGAATCGCGGATCCTTCGTCTCCACAGCGGCTCAGAGATGAGAAACTCAGGGCTGCGCTCCGAAGAAGCGGGCCAACGCGGCAGCCGTTTGTCCGGGCCTCCTCCGGGAAGAAATGCCCAGCGTCCACGGGTGTTCGGCGTCAGCGGCTATGAGACAGCAATGTTGGATTGAGGACGGGAGGGTTTCAGGCTCATGGTAACGACGAAGGAGGGAAGATGAGCCAGAAATCCGCGAAGCCCGTCAGCCAAGCGACCCGCAAGCAGTATTCGGGGGAGAAAAGATCCGCATTGTGCTGGATGGCCGGCGTGAAAAATGATCTAGTACCCTGCGATTCTTTGTCACGGCCGGCGGTAGTGGATCAGTTTGATCGCCCCCTGAATATTTTCTCAGGTTGAAGCCGCGCCCAGCCGTGCCACACTCCACGCATGGCAAAAGGCTCACAACCGAAACCGCGGCACTTGGTCAAGCGGTATAGTCTCGCTAGGGTCTACGACACCACGACGCACTCCTATGTGGACGTGGCGCAGCTGCGAGCTTGTGCAGGCTGGCGATGAGGTAACGGTGGTGGACGCCAAGACACAAAAGGACATTACCTCCGAGTTTCTAAGGATCGAGACGTGACCACCAAACGCCTCCCACGTCCCCGCGATCCGCTCGCCCTGGCAAGCTCATCGGCGATATCGCCACCGGGCAGGTGCGCGATGAAGTTGAGATTAAGTCCGACGTCCCGACCGCTGCTGATCTAGGGCGAAAGGGAGGACAAGCGAGGGCGCGGAGCCTCACCCCCAAGCAGCGTCAGGAGGCATCACGAGTGGCAGCGGAAGCTAGGTGGAAGAAATATGTACGTCAGCGGGGACATACTCGCCACGCCATGCGAGACCAAAATCGTGGTCGGTGGCGTGCTTCTTGAGGCTCGAATTCTGCCGAGGCTCCGTCAAAACACGCGTCTCAGGATGCAGATGCGTCGGTATAATGGGCATCGGATCCACACTGTTCTCGCTGGCATCCAGTTCCGCCTGCCACCCAGTTACGCCGATGGCGCGACCGCTCGGTTCGTCACCTACATGTTCGAGATGCGCTTCAGGAGAACGGCATCGAACACCGTCTCATGCCGCGCCGCGCTGGCCGCTGCGGGCGGGCTGGGCCTTACCGCAGCTCCAAGGCGCGCAGTTTCCTGGCATGAAGCGCCGGCCCGGGCGGCCGCAGATCGCGGACGTTTCGCTCCGACAACACCCCGGCGAAACGCCTGGATCGAACGCCGAATCTATTGGTGGGTATATTGTGGGGGAAATGTAGCAATTGCCGCGGAGGTATCAATTAATTCAGTATCCTAGTGAACCAGTATGGCGTCCCCTACGGGATTCGAACCCGTGTTGCCGCCGTGAGAGGCCGGGCACGCCGCGCTGAGTTCGCAAAAAGACCGGGCGGACGATGCGTGGGCGAACGAATTTACCCCGATTGAGCTCCCCCTTGCCAAGGGGTCAAGCTAGAATCGAGAGCTTTGGTGACTGATCTCTGTGGCCGCCGCAGTTACGCTCACTGGTTATGCGTCGCCTTTCGCACCCGCTTGTTCTATTGCGCTTCCCAAGGGCGGACCATTAAGCCTTGTTCGATAAAGATGGTGCCAGGCCCCTGCAACCCCCACCAAAGGCTCAGCCTTTGGAATCCATCCTGTTTGTTCAGGGGCAGAGCCCCTGGCCTACCTACCCGCGCTGGATCAGCTCGATCGATACGTCCTGCGGCGCGGTGAGGAAGGCAATCCGCACGCCGGGACGTATCGTCTTCGGCTCCATGGTGAAGGCGACGCCTTTGGACTTCAGTTCCGTCACCGCGGTGTCGATGTTGTCCACGGTCAGGCCGAAGTGGTCGAGGCCCATATAGGGCGTCTGCGGCGATGGACTGGTGGCGGCCGGATCAGCCTTGGCGATGAAGATCTTCTGGCCGGTCAGATCGAGGTCGATGCGGGTCGAGCCGTCCGGCAGCGGCGTGCGGATCACCTCGGCACCCAGCTTGTCGTGGTACCACTGCGCGGTGGCAGCCGGGTCCGGCGAGCGCAGATGGATGTGTTCCCAGGTATATTTGGTCATCGGCTTCCTCCCGCACGGGTGTTCGCTGCCGCGGCATTAGAGCGCGTTATCCGGTTTGAGTTCTTGCCCGCCCACGCCGCACAATGGGGCATGTCCCGGCGCACCGTGGAGATCACGACTGAGCTCATGTTGCGGGCGTATCGTCACGGGCTGTTCCCGATGGCGGAAACCCGGCGGGGCGAACGGCTATACTGGCTGGACCCGGAGCGGCGCGGCGTCCTGCCGCTGGACCGGTTCCATTTCCCGCGCCGGCTGGCGCGTACCGTGCTGTCCGATGCATTCAGCGTGACGGTGGACCAGGATTTTGCCGGCACCATCGCCGGCTGCGCATCCTCCGCGCCGGGGCGCGAGGATACCTGGATCAACCAACAGATCGAACGGCTGTTCGGCGAACTGCACCAGCAGGGCCACGCGCATTCGGTCGAAAGCCGGATCGACGGCCATCTCGTCGGCGGGCTCTATGGCGTCGCCATCGGCGGCGTGTTCTTCGGCGAGAGCATGTTCAGCATGGTGCGCGACGCTTCCAAGGTGGCGCTGGTGCACTTGGTCGCCCGGCTGCGCCTGGGCGGCTTCCAGTTGCTCGACACCCAGTTCGTTACCGCGCATCTGGCCCAGTTCGGCGCCGAGGAACTGCCGCGCGACGACTACAAGGTCCGCCTGGCTCAGGCAGTTGGCGTGCCGGCGGAATTTCCGGTCGCTCTTCCGCCGTCGCTGCTCGGCGAGGAACTGCGAAGCCTGGCGGGGCGCTGAGCCATGTATCCCGCGTGGCCCCCTCTGGCCGAACTGTAATTGCCGCCTATCTCGCGAGACTGAACGACGACAGGATTGGGTGGAGAGCACCGATGGTTCCCTGGCGCGACCGGCGCGGGCGCTTCCTGCCGCTGAAGGCGGCGGTGCTGGCTGCCGGGTTCATTCCCGGCATCGTGCTGGCCTACTGGTGGTCGCGCGGCATGCTGGGCGGCCGGCCGGTGACCGAGGCGATCCACGGCACCGGCGAATGGGCGATCCGTTTCGTGCTGATCTCGCTGGCGATCACACCGGCGGCGCGGGTGCTTGAGTGGCCGCGGCTGCTGCTGGTCCGCCGCATGGTCGGCCTCACCGCGCTCGCCTACGCGCTGGCGCATCTGACGCTTTACGTCGTCGACCAGAATTTCCGGCTCGGGTTTGTCGTCTCGGAAATCGCGCTACGGTTCTACCTGACCATCGGCTTCGTCGCGCTGCTCGGCCTGACCGTGCTCGGCATCACATCCACGGACGGCTGGATGCAGCGTCTCGGACGCTCATGGAAGCGGCTGCATCGCATGATCTATGGCCTCGGCGCCATCGCGCTGCTGCACTACTTCATCCAATCGAAATCGAACGTGTCGGAACCGGTGTTCTTTTCTGGCCTGTTCGTCTGGCTGCTGCTGTGGCGCGCGCTGCCGATGAAGTTGCAGCGCAGCCTTGCGGTGCAGTTCGCCCTTACAGTGGTCGCAACGCTCGCCACCGCGGGCATCGAATTCGCCTGGTATGCGCTGGCCACCGGGATCAATCCATGGCGCGTGCTTGCGGCCAGCGAAACGCTGCGCTTCGGCCTGCGTCCGGCGCATTACGTCGCATTGATGGGGCTGGGGGTCACGATGTTGACCGGTCTGCGCCGGGTCTGGTTGGCGCTGGGCGCAGGAAAGGGCTTCACGCAGATCCGCACGGATGGACGCGAAACACGCCGATGGGGTCTGTGGCCTATGGCGCGGCAGCGCCAATGAAACCCTTTATCGGCGGGCTTTGCGCCGCAGGCCGCTGCAGGTCAGGTTCTATGCATGTATCTGTTCGTCACTACGCGCAAGGGCGTAAGCGGGCTGTGCTTGAGAACGTCGAGAAGAGTTCGGTGGCGAGCTGTGGCCTGCTGTCACCTGACGGCCATACGCACGGCGTGGTCACGCATTCGGGGAACGAGTGGAGGTATTGCGACTTCCCCACATGGGACGAACTCGACCAATCCGGTCGAGAATTTCTGGCGTCGCTTCAAGGTCGCGATCATCGCGACGCGCATTCATCCGTCGAGCAATCATATTGACCGCAACCTGGAGTTCGCTTTCCGGCGGAACCATCGTGAGGCCGGGAACGCGATGTTTGATCTGCCGGATGCGTCGGTTGGGCAGCAAATCGCGCAGTCTGCCGGTCCGACGCCACGCGCCTCTTCCCAGCCGATGAAGTCCTCAAGGCGACCGGAACTAATGGCCTCTTGCAGCGTTAACAATAGCTTACCAATCCAATTGCATCGATAATTCGAGCCATGGTACAGTTGCTGCCACAGTTTGTCTCTTAGAGGGAGGGCGACATGTCTGACTCCGATGCCATCGTTCTCGCCTTAAGCGCTGAGCACGTAGTGAAGCTAACCGGCCTGACCATGCGACAGCTAGCGCTCTGGGACAGGATTCGATTCTTCAAACCAGAACATCCTGAGGACAACAGGCGACAACCGAACTCGCGGATATATTCATTCCGGGATGCGGTCGGGCTGCGTACGATCAGCGTGCTACTGAATGTGCACGGCGTATCCTTGCCGCATCTGAAAAATGTTGCGCGCGAACTTGCCGCCTATACCGATCGACCTTGGTCAGAACTCAAGCTCCAGAGTCTGGAATCGCCGCGTTCAGTTTGATGAACCAGGAACCGGCGCGACGCGCGATGTCTTGCAGGGGCAGTACGTGCTGCTGCCAATCATCAACATGATCCAGGACGTGAAGGATGGCTTTGACGCACTGAACCGACGCGATCCTCGACAAGTGGGACAATTTGAGAAGCGTCGGTATGTCTCTCACAACAAACTGGTATTGGCAGGAACTCGGGTTCCCGTCGCCACAATCCTAGAATACATTGAGGATGGATATAGCCCCGCGGTCATACTGCGGGAGTTCCCGTCCCTCACAGAAGCTGACATTGAAGCAGTGAGCCGTAGCGGCAAGACCGCTCTTGCTGCCTAAACCAACACAACTGTCCCTCGCCTTCCTTACGGATGAGGGAGTTCCCGACGCCGTTGGTAAAGTCATTGAGGAGCGTGGACATACCGTTACCTATGGCAACAGATCGCTGCCGCGCGGGTCAGCGGATCAGTTAGTATGTGCCGCGGCAATGAATGCCGGCCTGATTCTTGTGGCAGCAGATCATGACATGAAGACTATCGCGAAGGCGCAAGGGATCGGGAACGAACGATTCAAGTCACTGCATCTGGTTAAGATATCATGCAGGAAGCCCGATGCGGCGGAAAAGATACGCTATGCCATGTCTCTTATAGAGCATGAATGGCAGCACAACGCGGTCACCAATGGACAACGGATGTGGGTCGAGATCGGCCCGGCTGTAATCAGGGTAATACGCCACTAGGTCGTAGAAGGCCCGCAAGTTTTGCCGCTCTCGATCATCCGTATGGGGTGGCGGATGGCGACGTGGCGAGTCGGGTTGGCAATTCTTTTCTCAGCGTTCGCAGGGAGCGCCATCGCGTATTGGCGCCTTGGCAACCCGAGACGGCTATGTTCGCTCCCGCCGATAGCGCACTGGAAGCAGTTTGCTTTGGTCAGAGCGATCTATCTCCTGATGACGACCGACACTCTTGAGCATGGATCGGGCTCCCCATGGTGTGCCCACAAGTTGCGCGGATGTTAGGCGCCGATTCCTATCTCACCGCTGACCTGAGCCAAAGGGATAAAACCGAAACTCTCAGCCTTCCTCCGATCGCACAAACCTCTGGCGCTCCTGAACATCCGCCACATCCGCCGGCCGCTCGAATGGCGCAGGCATCGGTTCACCCGGCCGGCGCGGCTTGCCGATGGCGCGGAACCAGTCCTCAAGCCCGGCAGGCGCGATCATCCACAGCATGCGCATCTGCCCGGGACCAGTGTTCTGGATCTTGTGCTGCAGGCCGCGGCCGATCAGCACCGTGGTTTCCGGCCGCATCGGATAGCGCTGGTCGCCGACTTCCGCCCAGCCCTCGCCCTCGTAACAGAACAGCACCTCGTGCTGCCGCTCGTGCGCATGCCGGCGCACATGGGCGCCAGGCTCCAGCACCTGAATCCCTAGCGAAAAGTGGTCATACGGCGTGTTGTACGGCGTCAGCTTGCTGACGATGTATCCGGTCGATGGCAGTGGCTGCCAGAAAGAATCTCCCTCGTCGGGCCCCAGCACCACCACCTGACCCTTGGCGAAATCGTTCATGCGTGTCTCCAATGCAATCTGGATCAGGGGAAAGGAACCGACACCATGTCCGCGACGACTGCAATGTGGCCCGCCGGCGCTGCCTATATCGACGGGCGGTTCATGCCGATTGCCGAAGCCACGATCCCGGTCACCGAATGGGGCTACCGCCGCTCCGACGTGACCTATGACGTGGTCAGCGTGTGGGACGGCGCGTTCTTCAAGCTCGACGATCACATGAAGCGCTTCCGCAATTCGATGGGGTACTTCAAGCTGAACCCGCGCGAGAGCGACAGCGAGATCCGCGGCATCCTGCATGAGCTGGTGCGGCGCACCGGACTGCGCGAAGCCTATGTCGCGATGGACTGCCTGCGCGGGTCCGCGCCGCCGAACATGCGCCGCCATCCGTCGAACGCGCGCAACTACATCCTGGCGTATGCGGTGCCGTATGTCTGGCTGATGCCGAAGGACGTGATCGAGCGTGGCGCGCACCTCATTGTCGCCTCGACGCCGCGCATTCCCGAGGTGTGCGTCAATCCACGCGCCAAGAACTTCCACTGGGCCGATATGACCAAGGCGCTGTTCGAGGCGCAGGAGAAGGGCGCCGACAATCCCTTGCTGCTGGATATGGACGGCAACGTCACGGAAGGCCCGGGCTTCAACGTGTTCGCCGTCACCGATGGCGTGGTGGCGACACCGGACCGTGGTGTCCTGGAAGGCATCACGCGGCTGTCCGTCATCCAGATGTGCGAGAAGCTCGGCGTCAAGTGCGAGGTGCGGACGGTGCCGCTCGAAGAGCTGCGCAATGCGGATGAGATCTTCATCTCCTCCACCGCCGGCGGCGTGATGGGCGTGACGCGGCTCGATACACGCATCCTGGGCAATGATCGGCCCGGCCCGACGACGGCGAAGCTGCACGAATTGTACTGGCGGTTCCGACGCGAAGGCTGGTGCTGCGAGCCGATCGACTACACCGAGCGGGCGGAGGCCGCCGAATAGGTGGATGATCTTGCGGCGCTGAAGCTGCAGATCGAGTGGGGCGCCGACGAGGCACTTGAAGACACCCCACTCGATCGCTTGCATACGCGGGCTGCGCCCTCTCTTCCTGATCTTGGTGCTCTTCCAGGCACGGCCCCCCGCGAGCACGGCGAGGCAGCGCGCGTCGCTGCTACCCCGGCCGAGCGCGCCTTCCAGGCCGCTGCCTCCGCCACGACCCTCGTTGGCCTCCGCGCCGCCATCGCGGCGTTCGACGGCTGCATCCTGCGCGATACCGCCAGCCACCTGGTTTTCGCCGAAGGCGATGCCGCCGCATCGCTGCTGGTCATCGGCGAACCGCCCGGCGCCGCGGAAGACCGTTCCGGCGCGCCTTTCGCCGGCCCCGCGGGGGCCTATCTCGACCGCATGCTGGCTTCCATCGGCTTGCAACGCGGCAGCCTGCTGCTCAGCCATCTGATCCCCTGGCGGCCGCCCGGCGACCGGCCGCCCAGCGCCGGCGAACTGACCATCTGCCTGCCATTCCTGCTGCGGCTGATCGCCATCACCGGGCCACGCCGCCTGCTGCTGCTCGGTCCCCTTTCAGCACGGTCGCTGCTGCCGCCGACAGCATCGCGGCGCCGTCAGCGAGGCGCCTGGATCGATAGCGTCGCCGGCGTCCCCGCCCTGCCGACATTCAGCCCGGCCGAACTCATGCGCTCACCCAAGGATCGGCGCGCCGCCTGGGCCGACCTGCGCCTGCTCCGCCGCACCCTGGACAGCGACTAAGCAGCAGCGACGCGATCCGCGACCTTCGCTTCCGCCTCACGCACCGCGGCGATGGTGCGCGCCAGGCTGGACGGGTTCACGCTGATCGAATCGATGCCGAGCCCGGTCAGGAACCGGGCGATCGCCGGATAGTTGGCCGGCGCTTCGCCGCAGATGCCGACATGGCGTCGGTTGCGCTTGGCACCGGTCACCGCCAGACGCAGCATCTCCAGCATGCCGGGATCACGTTCGTCGAAGTCGAACGCGACGATTTCCAAATCGCGGTCCACGCCAAGCGTCAACTGCGTCAAATCGTTCGAGCCGATGGAGAAGCCGTCGAACACCTCGGCAAAGGCATCGATCTGGATGACGTTGTTGGGAACTTCGCACATGCAGAAGACCTGCAATCCATCGACGCCGCGTTCCAGTCCGTTACGCGCCATGGCTTCCAGCACTTGCTCGGCTTCCTCGACGCGACGGCAGAACGGCACCATGACGCGCAGATTGATCAGGCCCATGTCGTCGCGCACGCGGCGCAGCGCTTCACACTCCAGCGCAAATCCATCCGCATAGGCCGGATGCGCATAACGCGAGGCGCCACGGAAGCCGAGCATCGGATTGGCTTCCAGCGGCTCGAACGCGGCGCCTCCGAGCAGCTGCGCGTACTCGTTGGTCTTGAAGTCGGACAGCCGGATGATGACAGGCTTCGGCCAGAACGCCGCGGCGATGGTGGCGACGCCCTCCGCCAACGTGCGCACGAAGTACTCGCGCGGCGACGGGACGTTGCGCGACAGCGCGTAGATGCGCGCACGCTCATCCGCGGTGATCTTCTCCGGATGAGCGATCGCCATCGGATGGACGCCGATATGTTCGTTGATGATGAACTCCATCCGCGCGAGGCCCACGCCGGCGTTCGGCATCATCGCGACGCGGAAGGCCAGGTCCGGATTGCCGAGATTAACCATGATATGAGTGCGCGGCATCTTGAGCGCGCTGGCCGGCAGCTTCGTCACCTCGAACGGCACGGCGCCATCGAAGACCTGGCCAACCTCACCGCCGGCGCAGGAAACGGTGACGCGCTGGCCGGTCTCCAATGCCGCCGTCGCGGTTTCGCAGCCGACGACAGCCGGCACGCCAAGCTCGCGCGCCACGATGGCGGCGTGGCAGGTGCGCCCGCCTCGGTCGGTGATGATCGCACCGGCCGTCTTCATCACCGATTCCCAATCAGGGCTGGTGAAACCGGCAACCAGCACCTCGCCGGGGTGGAATGTCTTCAGCTCGTCGGTGCTGTTGATCACCCGCACGATGCCGGTGCCGATTTTCTCACCGACCGCCTTGCCGCTGACCAGGACCTTGCCGCCGCCGGTCAGCGCGTAGCTTTCAAACACGTCCCCGGTGCGGCGCGATGCGACGGTCTCCGGCCGCGCCTGCACGATATAAAGTTTGCCGTCAGTCGCATCCTTCGCCCACTCGATATCCATCGGCACAGGATGGCCGGCTTCCGCTGAATAGTGCTGCTCGATGCGGATCGCGTAGTCCGCCAGCGTCAGCACTTCCGCGTCCTCGATGCAGAAGCGCGAGCGCGCTGCCTCGGTCATCGCCTGATCGCGTGTCGTCGAACCGACATGCCCCTCGGCCAGCCGCAAGGCGAATTGCTTCTGTCCCAGCGAGCGTCGCAGCACGGCATGATGACCAGCGAGGAATGTCGGCTTGTGGACATAGAATTCGTCGGGATCGACCTTGCCCTGCACGACATTCTCGCCAAGGCCGTAAGACCCGGTGATGAACACTACGTCGCGGAATCCGAACTCGGTATCCAGCGTGAAGATGACGCCGCTCGATGCCATGTCGGAACGCACCATCTTCATCACCCCGACCGACAGGAACACCTTGAAGTGGTCGAAGCCGTTGTTGACGCGATAGACGATGGCGCGGTCGGTGAACAGCGAGGCGAAGCACTGCCGGCATGCTTCGAACACATCGTCTGTGCCGCTGATGTTAAGGTAGCTTTCATGCTGCCCGGCGAAACTGGCGGTGGGCAGGTCCTCGGCAGTCGCCGAACTGCGCACCGCAACCGCGACGTTCTCGCCATACTCGGCTTCCAGTTTGGCGTAAGCTTCGCGCACCGCGCCGCGCAGGCTCTCGGTGTCGGTGGCTGCATAAACGATGCGGCGAGCCTCCTGCGCGCGCTCCGCCAGCAAGGCGACGTCAGTGACGTCCAGCTCATCCAGCAGAGCATGCAGGCGAGGCCACGCATCGGCTGCCGTCAGCGCCGCGCGATACGCCACCGCCGTGACGGCGAAGCCGTTCGGCACCCGGACGCCGGCACTCCGAAGGTTTGCATAGAGTTCCCCCAGCGAGGCATTCTTCCCGCCGACCAGCGGCACATCGGCCAGCCGCAGGGTGGCGAACCAACGGATGTCGCGCGCTTCGGTGCTCATCGCCGGCTCCTGTTAAGGAAGGCTTATTCGGAATTTGCATTAAAGACCGGTTTTGCGGCTCGGCATTGATTTGGGTCAAAGCATCGCAGCGGAATTGGCGCGTAACCTCGGTTGTATCAGGCGTTGGAGGGTCAGATGACCAGGGCCGAGCGGGAGCATGAGCGGCAGGTCCGGGCCCGGGCACGGCGCATGTGGATCGAGGCAGGCAGCCCAATAGGCCGTCAGGACGAATATCTGGAGCGGGCGCACGAGTTGCAGGCATTCGTCGATCATCCCGCCGCGGGGCTGTTGCCGAACCCGATGATCGCGCACCCGCATCCCGAGGGACCCGAGACGCCGGTTGAGGAAGCGGAGCTATTGGAGAATCTGGGCGAGTTCCCCGGCCGTACCGATCAGGGCGATCGGCCGCCAGCCCCAATGACCAAGGCCCGCGCACGCGACTTCAACCGGCGGGCGTAGGACAAAGACAGTACGGGTCGCTATCTACCTGCTTGTCCGCCTAAGTCTCACATGAACCGCATTTCGCGTTGGCGATTCGCATCGGCTTCCGCTCGCAAAGTTCGCATTGGCTGAACGACAACAATCTACAAGACAAGTCCTCTGCCCCGGTTCTTCTGATCGACTGATAGCAGGCGCGATTATAGTTTCCTTAAGAAGTCAGCTCCACTGTCCGGCTTACTGAGCCGAGGGGACAATGCGCGCTGGCGCTCCGGGTCTAATGGTCGGGCTACTCGACCTTGTGCTTTTGGCCGGGACTGCATCCGTCTGGGCAGAGACGGTCGAGCCACCAAGAGCCATTATTGGCGATAACCCTGCGGCAGAAAGCGCGTCTGATCTCGCCAAGCAAATCCAGAACCCGGTCGGCGATCTCATCAGCTTTCCGCTGCAATACAATGTCAACTTTGGCTCCGGGTCGAACCGAGGAACCCAGCACGTTCTCAACCTGCAGCCAGTTGTTCCTTTCCACCTCGACGACAACTGGAACCTCATTTCCCGCACCATTCTACCAGTCGTGTGGAGCGCAGGTTCGTCAATTCCCACCGTGCCGGTCGGAACCGCTCCAGTCTCTCTCACTGCATTCCTCTCGCCCAGCCACGATGTAAACGGGTGGCTCTGGGGTGCCGGCCCTGTCGTGCAGTTCCCAACGATCAGCAGCGCGACTCTCGGCTCAAGCGTCTGGGGCGCTGGTCCGAGCGCTGCGGTAGTCTACTCGGGCGGCCCGTGGGTCGCCGGCGCGCTGGTCAACAATATCTTCTCGCTCGGCGGAACGCCCGGGCCTTCAGGCAACAGCTATAATACCTTTCTCACCAACCCTTTCGTTGCCTACAACTTTGACGACGGTTGGTATCTCTCTTCTGCGCCAAACATCACGGCGAATTGGCAACTGCGCGGAACTAAGTGGACGGTACCCATCGGCGGTGGCGGCGGTCGCTTCTTCTTTATCGGCGCGCTCCCGGTCGATTTGTCAGTCAGCGCTTATTACAACGTCGTAAAGCCGACTTTCGGCGGCAGTTGGCAACTGAGCACACAACTCACGTTTGTTTTCTGATCCCGAGGTGATTGTGATCGACAAGCGGACAGTCTTGCAAGACGTCGATCCGGCGCACATCCCCGATAGGCGGATTCCTGCCACCTGGCCTGCGTCAGTTCGGGTAACAGGTTCGCACGCCGATGGCGCAGGTTGTTCGGCCGTCCCATACTCCGTTGAACGGGACATCCTGTTCTCGATCTCCGCACGCAAAGAATCGCTCGGATTCCCCGCGGCAGTGGGTGCGGGGCCATCTATTGCGCCAAGCCCTCTTCGGCGCCGTCGCGTCCCGAACGCGGGTATCAAGCTTCCTCATTGCTGGGGGGCGATCAATGATCTCCAGCTTTTGGCAAGATGATCGTCCTTGATGCAGCGAGTCGCTGCAACGCTTACGGCCGTTCTCTTATGTGCTTCGCCAGCAACGGCGGACGATTGGGCCCAGCCGATTGTTGGCCTGCAACAATCCCTGACAGCTCTTGGAATCAGTCTTGGTGCAAGCGTCAACGGCTTCGGCCAGGGACTGGTTGCGGGCAGCGGCGACCGTGGCGTTTCAGGCGGTGGCAAAACCGATATTTTGCTCGGGCTGGACGGGAGCAAGCTCGGACTTTGGCCGGGCTTGAGCGTGTCAGCCCATGCCGAGCTGAACTTTGGCCAGAGCGCCAACGAACGCAGCGACGGCGCGATCCTGCCGGTCAATACAGCGCTCGGCTTTCCAACGATCGGCGGAACGAATACCGATCTGTCACTGATCGTCACGCAGAAGTTCGGCGACATCGTCTCGATCTCGCTGGGCAAGTTCAACATGCTTGATGCCGCGGCCCGAACGCCGCTAATGGGAGGTGGCGGCGAAACAACCTTCTGGAACATCGGTCTTGCCGCGCCGGTGAGCGGTGTGACACCACCATACATCGTCGGCGGAGCCGCGACGCTAAAGACCGCTCCCGCAACCGTCACGCTGATGGTTTACGATCCTCGCAACGCACAGGATCTCAGCGTGATCGCGCATCCGTTTGCGCGAGGCACCACGACGAGCCTCTCGGCGACTGTACCAATTACCATATTTGGGCTTACCGGCTATCACACGCTCCGGGCCGTCTACAGCACTGCAGAAGGCTTCAATTTCGATGAAGTACCACAGCTGTTTTTACCGCCGGGCAGCCAGACGAAGCTGACAAGACGAGGCTACTACTTTGCCTCGTATGCCTTACAGCAGTTCCTGTGGCAGGACCCCGACAACCCAGGGCGCGGCTGGGGTTTCTTTGCGCAGATCGCCGGCTCGGACGGCAACCCCAATCCAATCGGAAATACCGTCATTATTGGCATCGGCGGTTCGACGCCCGGACGCCCGGACGATCGCTGGGGCATCGCATGGTGCGATTACCTGTTCAGCCGCCAGCTCAAGAGTGGCCTTGGCGTCATTGGCGGAGCGCTGAACGACGAGCGTGTGCTCGAGGCTTACTACGATGCCGCGGTCATCGAACATGTTCGGTTTGGACCGGACGCGCAGGTTGTGTGGCCAGGATCGTCTGGCCGATCCGCCAATCTGTTCGTGGGTTTGCGGGTTCGCCTGGTCCTGTGACCGAGGTTGAGAGCATGGGGGCGACGTTACCCTGGATCTACCTGACCTTCGCAGGTTTCAAGGAGATTGGCTGGCCCGTCGGCTTGAAGATGGCACAGACGCACGGTCAGCGCGTTATCGGTGTGATTGTCGCCCTCGCCTTCATGCTCATAAGCGGCTTCCTGCTTTGGCTGGCGCAGAAGCATATCCCCATCGGCACGTCATATGCAGTGTGGACCGGGATCGGTGCTGCCGGGACGTTTCTTTACGGCATCATGTTCTATGACGGCGCAGTCGTCATATGCATCGGACATCGAGTGTCATCAGGCAAACTACCGGGGTTACTTCCCGAACTCTTCGACTTCGAACGAAAGTGGCCCGACGCGGCATCGGGCGCATCGCGGGCCGGAGGAATCTTCGGCACACAAGGCTAAGACTGGTTTCCCTCAAAGGACGGAGGCGCGCATGATTGACAGAAGAACGATTATTGCAGGCGCGGGAATGGCGTTCGTGGCGTCGGCGCTTGATCCTCCGGCTGCGAGCGCCGAATCTGATGATCCGCTCTGTTACGCGTCGGTCGATGATCTCATCACCATGTTCCGCGCCGGCAAGGCCTCGCCGGTTGATCTGCTGAAGGCGCAGATCAAGCAAATCGAGGCGCTCAATTCGAAGGTGAATTGCATCACCTATGAGCACTTTGATCAGGCGATGAAGGAGGCCAAGCAGTCCGAGGATCGCTATCGGCGCGGCGAAGCCAGACCGCTCGAAGGAATTACGGTCGCCATCAAGGACGAATTCGACCGGCCCGGCTGGCGGACGACACAGGGCTCGCTCATCTTCAAGGACCAAGCGCCAGCAACGGAAAATGCAGCAGTCATCGATCTGCTTGAGGCGGCCGGCGCCGTCATGCCATTTCAGACGACAGTGCCGGAATTCTACCTCTTTCTCGGCGCTTCGACCCGTGCCTGGGGCACGACCCATAATCCGTGGAACCTCGAATACTCCCCGGGCGGCTCGTCCGCGGGAGCAGGGGCGGCGCTGGCCGCGGGCTTCGCGACACTGGCCATAGGGTCGGACATGGGCGGCTCGATCCGCATACCCGCCTCGCAAAACGGTCTCTACGGTTTCAGGCCGCCGTTCGGGCGTGTCGCTGGCGGGGAAGTCCCGATGTCGACGTCCGGGCCGCTCGCGCGACGCTTCGGCGACCTCGTCCATTTCCAGAACGCGATCGTCGGCCCCTCTGAGAAGGTCATGGCCGCAATCCGGCCGCGTCTCGACTACCCCTACCAATATCCGGACCTCGCGGGATGGCGCATCGCCGTGGATTGGGGCGCGGCCGTTGCCAACGTCATTCCGCCGGTGAAGGACGCGATGCTGAAAGGGTTGGAGACACTGCGCAACGCCGGTTGCGTCGTGGACGAGGTCGACTGCGGCTTCTCGAAGGACCAGAAGTTCGTCTTCATGCGCGGGCTGATGTCGTCGTCCATTGGCACTGCGATCGAGATATCGAATGCGCATCGGGATCTGCTCTCGCCCTATATGGTGGAGATGCTCGGGCAGGTCGGCACCGTCGGGCCGCGCCAGGCCGAGGAAGCCGACGCGTTGGTGGAAAAGTTGCACCGGCAGGTCCAACAGCGCGTCTTTGGCAAGGGCTACCGCGTCGTGCTCATGCCGACCATGGCGACGCCGCTTGTTGGCGCCGACATGTTCAAGAGCAAGAAGAACGGCGTGGACCCGTGGACGGGCACCGGCCTGGGGTCCGCGCTGACATGGCATTGGAACCTCCTCAACCGCTATCCGGTCATCGACGTTCCACTCGGAGTTGTCGACGACGGGATGCCGTCGGGCATACAGGTGATCGGCCAGACTTTCACCGATCTCGACACCTTCCAGTTTGCGTTCAACTGGTCTCGTCTTCGGCCGCCTCTATTTGCCGATGGGCGCTTTCCGACATTCGCCTGAAATCAAGGGAAGGAATGTTCTGATAACGACGCAATGAACGGCAGGTCACGCACGATACCGCCCGATCTGGACCTCCAGCGATATCCGGTGGTGTTCAGTGGTTTCATCAACAGAACGGAGGCTCACATGTCCATGATTGACGACACAGCCGCCATCGAACAAGCCGTCATGCTCTACGTCGACGGCTCGGCGAAGAACGACAACACTCTGGTGAAACAGGCCTTCGACGGGCGGGCGCGCCTGTTTGGCGGCATGATGGACGGGTCGCGCTTGGACATCGACATGCCGGCTTTCTTGTCAGTCCTGGAGAGCAAGCCCCTGAACAGCGCGGGGACATATCGGGCTTACATCATCTCGGTGCAGCAGTTCGGCCCCTCGGCCGCAGTCGTGCTCGCGGAGGATGGCTGCTGGGGCGACATCTCCTTCGTCGATCTCCTCTCGCTCTCGAAGATCGACGGCGCCTGGAAGATCGTCAACAAAACCTTCACGCACACGGGTGGCGGATCTCAGGTTTAGAAGCAGGCGCGGCGGCCGCTCGTTCGGCAAGGGGACGCAGAAGGAGCGCGCCTGAGATGGCGGAGAAAAGTTTGAAAGCGTTGGCGATTGCAGTGTTTGGAATTGCGATCTCGGAAGGCATTGCTTGCTTCCAGTCGGAAGAATTGAGTTCGCGCGGCCCAGAGGGATTTTGGCAACATTCCTTTTGGAAGCTCGAGCGACGAGGCCGTCAGGCTTCAACCACGGCAATGGCGTGGTGAAGGAATGGAATACCTCCAAAATCCACGGTCAGACGTTTGACGCGACGCAGAATTGTGACAAGGACTGCAGGGCAGTCGACGCGCGTCGAGCTATCGACGTCGTCGGAGCCCGCTCGGGCATAACTACGCCGTCCTTATCCAATTTGGGTGGGACGTTTTTGATCGGTTATCACTACAGCTAGCTATTCAGCTTGCACCAGTCCCTGTAGCACGGCGGAACTCGCCTACGCGCCTATTGCGGAAAATATTCCTTGCCACCTCCCCTAACATCCATTACTAACGCCGCATGGAGCCCGCCGCCCCAACCACCTCCCTCCCCAACAACATCGCCCTGCTCCTGCACGCCACCCGCACCCTGCTCACCTACGGCCGCCACCTCATCGAAACCGTCCACCATCGCGCCACCGCGCCCAGCTTCAACGCGATCGCCGCCTGCTTCGGCACCGCCAATCTCTCCACCATCCTCGCTCACCTTAATCGCGGCATCCTGCGCGCCGCCGCGCTGGAACGCGTGCTCCTCGCCCGCGCCGCCACCGGCCGCGACATCGACGTCGTCGGTGCACGCCGCGCCGCGCCGCCACCATCGCCCGCGCCGCCCGGCGCTGCGCCCGAACCGCCCGCCACGTCCCCCGCCAGGCCTCAGCCGATCGCGCGCCTGTCCCGTCCTGCCGGCTGCGATGACCCCGAACTCTTCATGCCCACCGTGGAAGACCTCGAGCGTCAGGTGCGCCGCCGTCCGCTCGGCCGCACCATCCTGGATATCTGTCTCGATCTCGCCGTCATGCCCGGCTTCTGCACCGGCGATTTCTGGAACGACCTGTTCGCCGCCATGCACGCCTTCGGCGGCAGTGTGGCCGCGCTGATGGTGCAGAAATCCCGCCGCGCTCAGGCCTTCGCCAAACAGCAGGACCGCATGATCGGCAGCAACTGGGACTGGTTGCATCTGAAACGAGATGCCGCGCGCCAGGTCCTCGGCTTCTTCATTGGCGAGCCGCCGGTCGCTCCCGCTACCGGCCCGCCGCTCGACTGCGGCTGATGGCCGGGACGCGCCCGCGCATCCGCTGTTGTCAGGGCCTCGCCGGGCTCGGCCAGTTCGGCCGGTCCATCGGGTCGATGGCGCTCGGGTGATCCAGGTGATCCTCCACCGCCCGGACACCGGAGATGCTTTCCGCCGCCGCCACAATCGCCTGCCGCTGGGCTTCGTCAGCAGCGATCCCCCACAGATGCACCACGCCGTCTGCCACGACAGCATTGATCGAGTTCCCGCCGGCCCAGGCCTGCTGACGCAGCTCCTCATGGAATGCCGCGCGGATGGCCTTGTCGTCGGCGGTGACCGGCGGCGCGGACAGGCGGGACGCCAGCGCCTGCAGGACGTTGCGGCGGCTGACGATACCGACCAGCTTGCCGTCGCGGGTGACGGGAACGCGCTTGATCCGCCGGCTCTCCAGCAGGTGAGCGATCTTGTCGAGCGGTGTGGTGTCGGTGACCGTGACCACGTCGTGCGTCATGATCTCGGATGCCCTGCGGCCGTGCGACCTGGCATAGTCGGTGGCCAGCCGATCGGCCGAGGTGATCAGCTCCAGCCAGCGCGATGGCCGGTTCTCGGTGCCCGTCTCGGCGCGCCGCAGCAGATCGCCTTCGCTGATGATGCCAACCAGGCGGCCATCCTCGACGATAGGCAATGCACTGATGCTGTTGCCCAGCATCAATTGGACGAGCTCGCCCAATGAGGTATCCGGCGCGGCGCAGATCACGTCTGGCGTCATCACATCGGCGGCGTTCATCCCGCGTCTCCCTGGAGCATCTGACGATGACTTAGCGAAATAGGTCGCACCTGCATTGATGCAGGTCAATTGACCTCTCATTGCAGGTTGGCCGACGATGGCCCGGCCGCAAGGGGGCCCACGATGGCGATACAAAGCGAAGCCGAACTGCTGGACAATGCCGCGCGCTACAGTTTCCGCGCCCGCATGGACAAGAAGACCAACGAAGGGCCGGTGTTCGCTTCGGGCAAGGACTTTGTCGTCACCGACGTGAACGGCAAGGACTATCTGGACTTCAATTCGGGCCAGATGTGCGCCGCGCTCGGGCACAATCATCCAACTGTCGTGGCCGCGATCAAGCAGGCCTGCGACACGCTGCTGCACGCCCATTCCAGCCACTACAACGTCAAGGAGATCGAGCTGGCGACGCGCATCGGCCAGATCGTCCCGCCACCGTTGCAGAAAACCCTGTTCGGCGAGTTCAGGCGCCGACGCGAACGAGATGGCGATGATGGTCGCGCGCAAATATACCGGCGGCTACGAGATCGCCAGTCCGCATATCAGCTTCCACGGCCTGTCCGATGCGACCCGCTCGGTGACGTTTTCCGGATGGCATGCAGGGCATGGTCATCTGATGGGCGGCACCCATGCGATCGTGGCGCCGTATTGCTATCGCTGTCCGCTGGCCCAGACGTTCCCTGGTTGCGACTACGCCTGCCTGAAGACCAGCTTCGAGCTGCTCGATGCGCAGGCAACCGGACAGCCGGCCGCCGTTATCACCGAACCGCTGTTCAGTGCCGGTGGTGTGGTGGAACCACCCCCGGGCTGGCTGCGCCGCCTGCACGAGATGTGCAAGGCACGCGGCATGCTGCTCATCGTCGATGAGGAGCAGACCGGACTGGGCAAGCTCGGCCGCATGTTCGGCTTCGAAACCGAGGGCATCGTCCCCGACATCATCACCATGGCGAAGCACCTTGGCGGCGGCGTGGGGATCAGTGCGCTCACCACCACCGAACAGATCGAGGACAAGGTGATCGCGTCCGGCTACGCCGCGACTCACTCGCACGCCAACGATCCGCTGATCTGCGCGGCCGGCGTCGCCAGCCTGGACGTGATCGAGCAGGAAGACGTGCCCGCGAAAGCCCGGCGCATCGGCGCTCAGATGCGCGAGCGGCTGGACGCATTGCAGCAACGCTACGACATCATCGGCGACGTGCGCGGCCAGGGCCAGCTCATGGGCATCGAGCTGGTGCGCGATCGGCAGAACAAACAGCCGGCGACGGATGAAGGGCGGGAGATCGGCCGCATGTGCTTCGCCAACGGGCTGATCTTCAGTCTGCGCCGCAACGGCAGCGTGCTGCGGTTCGTGCCGCCGGCGACGACAACGCCGGATCAGATCGACAAGGCGATGGATCTGCTGGGCGACGCTTTGGAGGCAGTCAGCACCGCCGCCGCTTGAACGGCGGTCGCCATCGTGCCGATACTGCGCTCAGAACATAAACGCAGGGAGGGAACCATGGCGAGCAGTTGATGGAAGCCGGGAGCTGCTGGCGTCGGCCGCCCAAGATCAAGCACACCGTGCTCGACTATTCCGACGACTGCGAAGTGCTCGAGATCATCGTGCCGTCCGACTTCAAGACAGCGGAAGTGACAAAGTAGCCGCGCACCGGGAGGAAAACATGACAACAAATTTCACGCGCCGTGCCGCGATAGGCACGGGGCTGGCCGCCGTCACTGCACCCACAGTCCTGCGCTATGCCCGCGGCGAAACGCCGATCAAGATCGGCATGCCGCTGGCGCTGACCGGACCAGCGGCGGAAATCGGCACCCAGATGCGGCATGGCGCCGAGTTCTGGGCCAAGCAGCTCAATGCACAGAATGGCCTGCTCGGACGGCCGATCGAACTGCATATTGAGGACACCACCGGCGATCCAGCCACCTGCGTTCGCAAGGCGCAGCTCGTGGTGGAACGCGACGACTGCCACCTGCTGTTCGGCATGGTGCTGTCATCGGAAGCGCTGGCAGTGGTGCCAAAGCTGGCGGAGTGGAACGCGATCTTCATGTCGTCCGACAACGGCGACGGAAGGCTGACCGGCTCATCGTTCGTGCCGAATTTCTTCCGCGCCAATATCTCCGGGCCGATGGAGACGCGGGCGATCTCGCTCTATCTGCGCAAGGCTGACTTCAAAGGGTTCTATGCGCTGGGCATGGACTATGCGTGGGGCCACAACAGCATCGATGTATTCTCCGACGAGGTGAAGAAGGCGAAGAAGAACCTCATCGGCACGGTGTTCTCGCCCATCGGCACGAAAGACTTCTCGACCTACATCACCAAGATCCGTCAGTCCGGCGCGGACGCCTGCTTCCTGGTGCTGCAGGGCGACGACAACAACGCCTTCCTGTCGCAGGCGCATGAATACCGGCTGCCCGACAAGGTGCAGCTGATCACCTCTATCGTCGATCTCAACAGCATTCATGCTGTGGGCGACGCGGCACTGGGGCTGGCCGGCTCGACACGCTACGTCTTCACCATCGACACCCCGGCGAACAAGGCATTCGTCGCGGCCTGGCAGAAGGAATACAACGCGCTGCCCGACGTGTTCGAGGGTGAGCAATACCAAGCATGCCAAATGCTACAGGCCGGCATCGAGAAGGCGAAAAGTATCGACGCCGAGAAGCTCCGGCCGGCGCTGGAAACTGCGGCAATCGATTCCATCAAGGGCCATGTCGCGATGCGCGCCTGCGATCATCAGGTGGTGCAAGGCGGCTATATCGTGAAGGTTGGCAAGATGGAGGGCTACAAGACACCGGTGCCGCAGATTATCGCGACTTTTCCCGGCGACGATATCACGCCAGCCTGCCGGCAAATGACGTTCGAGGGTTAGCGTGGACGCCTCAGCCTGAATGGACTTCCTCGGCTTCCTGATTACCCAGTGCCTGAACGCACTCTCGCAGGCAGCGCTGCTGTTCTTCCTGGGCGTCGGCCTGACGCTGATCTTCGGCATCATGCGCATCGTGAACTTCGCGCACGGTGCGTTCTTCATGCTGGGTGCCTATGTTGGCTATACCGCGGTTGCTATCACCGGCTACTTCTGGGCGGCACTGGTCGCCGCACCTCTGCTCGTAGGCGGCTTCGGCGCGGCCTTTGAACTTGGCATCCTGCGCCGCCTCTACAATCGTGACCACAGCGCTTTTTTGATGGTGACATTCGGCCTGACGCTGATCATGGGCGAGGCGATCCGCCTGTTGTGGGGCGTCGCCGCGCTGGAAGTGCCGGCGCCAAAATCGCTCTCCGGCATCGTGTTCATCCTGGACGAGCCGTTTCCGATCTACCGGCTGTTCCTCGTTGCCGCGGGTATCGTGGTTGCCATCGGGATCTGGCAGTTCCTGGAACGCACGCGGCTTGGCCTGCTGATCCGTGCCACGTCGCAGAACGCCGAGATGGTACACGCGCTCGGTACCGATGTGCGGCTGGTCCGGTCTGCCGTGTTCGGTATCGGCTGTGGTCTCGCAGGCATCGGCGGCGTGTTCGCTGCGCCAATGGTGACCGCGTCGCTCGGCATGGCACCGAACGCGGTGATCGACACCTTCGTGATTGTCATCATCGGCGGCATGGGCAGCTTTGCCGGCTCGCTGATCGGCGCGCTGCTGGTCGCGTTCGTACAGGTGTTCGGCACCTATTATTTTCCCGACCTCGCGCTCGCACTGATGTACTTGTTGATGCTGACCGTGTTGGTGGTTCGCCCGGGTGGTCTGTTGGGCAAGGAAGCTTGATGCGCGCTGTTGCCGTCGCCACTTGCCTGCTGGCGCTCGCACCACTTGGCCTGCCGCCATACGCTATGACTCTGCTCACCGAGGCATTGATCCTGGGTCTGTTCGCCATGAGCCTGGACCTGATGGTGGGCTACACACGGCTGCTCTCATTCGGTCATGCCGCGGCGTACGGACTTGGCGCCTATGCGTGCGGCAATCTGCTGATTCACACATCATTGCCGATGGTATTTGCCGTGCTGCTCGCTGGGTTGTTCAGCGGTGTGGTCGCCATTGGCGTGGCATGGGTGTGCACGCTCGCATCCGGCGTGTCGTTCTCCATGCTGACGCTGGCCTTCGCGCAACTGCTCTACGCGGTGGCATTCAAGTGGACCTCGGTCACTGGTGCATCGGACGGTCTCGCGGGCATACCGCGCAGCCCCGGCCCCTTCGGCATCACCTGGTTCTCCAGCCGCGCCGGGTTCTATTACGTCGTGCTCGCCTGCCTGCTCGGCGCATTCCTGTTTTGCCGCGCGCTGGTCGCATCGCCGTTCGGCGCTGTGCTGCGCGGTATCCGCGAGAACGAAGCAAAGACACTGTCGCTTGGCTACAACACGCGCCGCTACAAGATCGCCGTCGTGGCGATCTCGTTTGCACTGGGCGGACTTGCGGGAGCGCTATATGCGCCGTTCGCCGGCTTCGCCAACACCGAGCTGCTGTTCTGGCTGTTCTCGGGCCAGGTGCTGATCATGGTCATCGTCGGTGGTGCCGGCACGCTGATCGGGCCAGTAATCGGTGCGGCCTTCTTCATGCTGGTGTCGAACTTCCTGAGCTCGTGGACCGAACCATGGGCGCTGTTCTTCGGCGCCATCTTCATCCTGTTCGTGCTGTTTGCGCCGCAAGGCATATGGGGAATGGCGACGCGATGGCGCTCCTTGAACTCGACGGGCTGACCCGGCGATTCGGCGGCATCGTCGCGGTCGATGGTGTGACGATGCGTGTGGCGACCGGCGAAGTGCGAGCGGTGATCGGCCCGAATGGTGCCGGCAAATCGACCCTGTTCAATCTGATCACCGGTGTGATCAAGCCAAGCGCGGGCAACGTGCGTTTTGCCGATGAGATGCTGACGGGGCAATCCGCTTACAGCATCTGCCAGCGTGGCGTATCGCGGACGTTCCAGATCACCGCGCTGTTCCCGCAGATGACGGCGCGCGAGAACGTTCGGCTGTCGGCACAGGCACGGCACGCGCGGCGCTGGCAACCGTATGGCGGCGGCACGGTGTTTGGCGACGCCGAACGGCGAGCTGACGCGGCGTTGGAACGGCTTCGCCTGACGCATGTCGCGCAACGTCCAGCCGGATTGTTGTCGCACGGCGACCAGCGGCTGCTGGAGGTCGCGATGGCGTTGGCGCAGCAGCCGCGGCTGTTGCTGCTGGACGAACCGACGCAAGGGCTATCGGTGGAGGAGACCGAGCAGGCGGTGACGACACTGACCGGCCTGCTGGCGGATGGTGCAATGACAGTGCTGCTGGTGGAACACGATATGGAGGTGGTGTTCCGGCTGGCCCATATGATCACCGTGCTGCATCGTGGCGCGGTCATTGCCGACGGAACGCCTGATGAGGTGAAGGCCAACGAGGACGTGCAGCGTGCGTACCTCGGAGGCCTTGCCTGATGCTGACAATTGCCGGCCTCAATACGCATTATGGTGCGAGCCATGTACTGCAGGGAGTGGACCTTGCGGTGCCGGAAGGCCGCATCTGTTCCGTGCTGGGGCGCAATGGCGTCGGCAAGACCACGACACTGCGAACGGTGATGGGACTGGTATCGCCGAGCGGTGGACAGGTGACGTTGGATGGCACCGACATCACCGGTTGGCCGCCGCATCGGGTGGCGCGTGCCGGTGTAGCATATGTGCCGGAGGGACGGCTGATCTTTCCGGACCTGACAGTCATCGAGAACATCCGCGTCGCTGAGCGGCGGCCGTCGCGCATATGGCCATTGTCGCGGCTGATGGAACTGTTTCCACCGTTACGCGAACGCGCCTCAAGCCGTGGCGGCTATCTATCGGGTGGCGAGCAGCAGATGCTGGCCATCGCGCGTGCTCTGGTGAGCGACCCCAAGGTCATGCTGCTGGATGAGCCGAGCCAAGGACTTGCACCGTTGGTGGTACGTGAACTGGCCGAAGTGATTCGGCGGTTACCAAGCCAGGGTGTGACGATATTGCTTATCGAGCAGAACATGCGACTGGCCGAGGCCGTGGCGGACGAGATTCATGTGATGGTGAAGGGGCGCATGGTGTACGCAGCGTCACCCGAGCAGTTCCGTGCCGAAGAAGCAGAAATCCGCAGTCGTTATCTGACGGTTTGACGGGGAGGACACTATGGACCTGAATTTGCGAGGCAGGACGGCACTCGTCACGGGTGCATCGAAAGGCATCGGCCGTGCGTCAGCCGAGGCACTGGCCGAGGAAGGCGTGAACGTCATCCTGGTTTCGCGCACGCAGGCTGACCTGGATGCAGTGCGCGACGGCATCGCCTCGCGCTGGAATGTGCGCGCCGAGGTGCATGCATTGGATATCTCCAACAGCGCCAATGTCGATCAGCTGGCCGCACTGCATCCCGACATCGACATATTGGTAAACAACGCCGGCGCGATCCCTGGCGGTGATCTGCAAGAAGTCGACGAAGCGCGCTGGCGTGAAGCGTGGGATCTGAAGGTATTCGGCTACATCAACATGTGCCGCCGCTTCTATGCGCTGATGCAGCAACGGCGGCGCGGCGTGATCATCAACGTCCTCGGCATGGCCGGCGAGAAGATGGATGCTGGTTATATAGCCGGCTCATCCGGCAATGCCGGGCTGATGGCATTCACCAAGACTCTTGGTGGCGCGGCGTCGGCTGACAACCTGCGCGTCGTCGGCATCAATCCCGGTGCGATCGCCACCGATCGCCTGGTGACAATCATGAAGAAGCGCGCCCAGGACCGGCTGGGCGATGCGAACAAGTGGGAAGACCTGATGCAGCCATTGCCATTCAACCGCGCCGGTACGCCGGAAGAGATCGGCTGCATGGTGGCCTTCCTCGCATCCGACAAGTCCGCGTATACCACCGGAACGATCATCACCATTGACGGAGGGGCCGCGAACCGCGGTCCGATGTTCTGATGAACCTACGTGATAAGGTTGCGGTCATCACCGGCGGCAGTGGGGGTATCGGCGCCGCAACCCCACGCCGCTTTGCCGACGCCGGTTGCAAGGTCGTCGTCGGTTACAACAGCCGATCGGCTGAAGCCGACAAGGTCGTGGCGGACCTGCATGGCAGCAGCCATCGCGCGGCACACATGCCAATGGAGGACAGCGCCGCGCTTCGTGCTGTCGCCGCAATGGTCGAGCGCGAATACGGCCGCTGCGACGTCCTGGTGAATTCGGCCGGCTTCACGCGCATGATCGCACACGGCGATCTTGAGGCGCTGACCGATGAACTGATCGACGCGATCTTCGTTGCCAACGTGCGCGGGCCGTTTGCCACCATCCGTGCATTCGCGCCGCTGATGCGAAAGTCGGACGACGCGGCGATCATCAACATATCGTCGGCCGCGGCAGTTTCGGGTGGCGGCAGCAACATCGCGTATGGCGGATCGAAGGCGGCAATCGATGTGATGACCAAATCACTGGCGCGCGTGCTGGGGCCGAAGATCCGCGTGATGTGCGTCTCGCCTGGTGCGGTGGATACCGGCTTCGTTCCGGGACGCACCACCGAGATGGTGGAGCGCAACGCGCAACGCTCGCCGCTGAAGCGCGTGGTTCAGGCGGACGAGGTTGCGCAGACCGTTGTCGCAGCCGTCACGCTAATGACGGCGAGTACCGGCACCATTCTACTGGTCGAGGGCGGATCGCTACTGGCCTAGCGCCTGCCCCCGCACCAGCTTGCCAGGCAGCGCGCCGGTCGGCTCGCCATCGCGCCAGGTGATGGCGCCGGAGACGATGGTTGCGTCGTAGCCATGCACCTTCTGCATCAGGCGTTTGCCGCCGGCCGGCAGGTCGTGCACCACGTATGGCTTGTCGCAGCCAAGCCGGACCCAATCGATGACGTTGACATCGGCTTTCTTCCCGATGGCGAGCACGCCACGATCGTACAGGCCTGCCGTGTGCGCGGTGTCCGACGTGACCCGGCGGATCAGATCCGGGATCGGCCAGCGTTGCATTGTGCGGCCCCAGTGCGTGAGCAGCCAGGTCTGATAGCCGGCGTCGAGAATGAAGGCGACATGCGCGCCGCCATCGCCAAGACCCATGATAGTGTTGGGGTTCGCCAGCGTGGTCTCGCTGACCGACAGATCGTAGTCGGCATAGTTGCCAAGCGGCGTGTAGATGAAGGCCTGGCCGTCATCTTCCAGCAGCACATCATAGGCGACGTCCTGCGGCGTGCGTCCCTCGCGCTCCGCGATGGCAGCAAGCGAATCATCGCGGTTAGGCTGGTAGTTCGGTGGATTGCCGAAGCGGAACATCTGCGCGAACGACAACCGATGGAATAACGGGAAGGTGCTGTCCTTCTTCGGATCCTCGGATAGCAACTGTGCACGGAAAGCCGGATCGTGCATGCGGCGCACGCGCTGGGCCAGCGGCAGATGCGCGATCGACTTGTAGGACGGCGTGCCTGAGAATGGGTTCTGGCTGCCTTCCAGGCCGAGCAGCACGCCGATGGCGCGCGGCGCCACTACAGGACGCATCGGCACACCGGCGGCGATCGCATCGTCCGCGTAGCCAAGCAAGTCGCGCCATACTGTGGGCCGCGCGTGCCGCTGTGTCAGTGTGAACACGCATGGCCGGCCACAGGCTTCAACCACGCGGCGCAGCATGGCGAATTCGGCGCGCGGATCGGGCGCCCATTCGGAAACGATTTCCAGGAAGCCGGAGCCGGCATCGTGCATGCCCATCGCGATGCCGGTGAGTTCATCCTCCTGCGCGCGCAGCGTCGGTGTGGGATCGCCCTTGAGACTCTTGTGGCTCAGACTGCGTGATGTGGAGAAGCCAAAAGCGCCGGCACGCATCGCGTCCGCGGTGATCTCGCGCATTTGCGCGATGTCCGCCTGGTTGGCGTTCTCCAGCCCGATCGCGCGCTCGCCCATCACAAACACGCGCACCGCGGCGTGCGGCAGCAGCGCACACAGGTCGATGTCGCGGCTGCGGCGATCCAATGCGTCAAGATAGCCGGCGAAGGATTCCCATTCCCACTTCAATCCTTCGTGCATCACAGGGCCCGGAATGTCCTCGACGCCCTCCATCAACTCCACCAGCTTCTCGCGATCCGCAGGTTTGCATGGCGCGAAGCCGACGCCGCAGTTGCCCATCACCGCGGTGGTGACGCCATGCATGGAGGACGGCGTCATGTGACTGTCCCACACCGCCTGCCCGTCATAATGCGTATGAATATCGACGAACCCTGGCGTGACCAGCTTGCCCTTGGCATTGATCTCCTCGGCGCCGTTCTTCGCCAGCGTGCCGATCGCCGCGATGCGGCCGTCCTTGATGCCGACATCGGCGTCGATCGGTTGGCGTCCGGTGCCATCGACCACCGTGCCGCCGCGGATGACGAGGTCGAACTCTGCCATTGGACTCTTCTCCGTTCCCTGCGCTGTATTGTGCGCTGATCAGCCAAGAGGGTCCAGCGAATGCCGCTCGATGCCAACTCCGTTCCGCCACAGACCACGCCACGCGTGACGCGGCTGGTCGATTATCGGCCCCCTGCCTTCCTGATCGATCAGGTCGATCTGGCGTTCGAGCTCGATCCGGCAGCAACGCGCGTGCACTCGCGCATGACCGTTCGGCGTAACAATGAATCGAGCGAGCATGATGCGCCACTGTCGCTGGATGGCGAAGCGCTGACACTGGTACGCGTCGCACTGAACGGCGAGGAACTTGGTGCCAACCGCTATCACATCGAAGACGATCGGCTGATCATTCCGGATATGCCGGACGCGGCGACGCTGGAGATTGAGACGCGGATCGCACCAAAGGACAACACGGAGCTGTCCGGCCTCTACACATCGAATGGCAGTTATTTCACGCAATGCGAGGCCGAAGGATTTCGCCGCATCACTTACTTCCCCGATCGGCCGGATGTGATGGCGCGCTTCACCGCGACGGTCACCGCGGAGAAAGCCGCCGTGCCGATCATGCTGTCGAACGGCAATCCGGGTGCCCTCGAGGATATTGGCAACGGCAGACACCGGATTACGTGGACCGATCCGCATCCCAAGCCGAGCTACCTGTTCGCGCTGGTGGCGGGCGATCTGGTCGCGGTGAAGGACCACTTCGTCACGCGGTCTGGCCGGAACATCGAGCTTGGCATCTGGGTACGGCGCGGCGATGAGGATCGCTGTGCACATGCAATGCGTTCCCTGAAGAAGTCGATGCAATGGGACGAGGAGGTGTTCGGTCTGGAATACGATTTGGACGTCTTCAACATCGCCGCGGTGTCCGACTTCAACATGGGGGCGATGGAGAACAAAGGGCTGAATGTCTTCAATACCAAGTATGTGCTGGCAAAGCCGGAAACGGCGACGGATTCCGACTATCAGGGCATCGAATTGGTCATCGCGCACGAATACTTTCATAACTGGACCGGCAATCGGGTCACCTGCCGCGACTGGTTCCAGTTATCCTTGAAAGAAGGGCTGACGGTCTACCGCGACCAGGAGTTCTCGGCCGATCAGGGCAGCCGCGTGGTGAAGCGGATCGGCGACGTGCGAGGTTTGCGCGCGGCGCAATTCCGCGAGGATGCGGGGCCGCTGGCGCATCCGGTGCAACCGGACCACTACATCACGATCGACAACTTCTATACCGCGACCATATACAACAAGGGCGCGGAGGTGATCCGCATGATGGCGACGATCATCGGGCGCGAAGCGTTCCGCCGCGGCATGGACCTATATTTCGCCCGGCATGACAACCATGCCGTTACCATCGATGACTTTGCCCAGGCCATGCAGGATGCGTCCGGTGTCGATCTGACGCAATTCAAACGTTGGTATCATCAGGCCGGCACGCCGGAAGTGACAGCGTCGGATACGTATGACGCGCCGGCGCGTCGCTATACGCTGACATTGTCGCAACGTACGCCGGCGACGCCGGGGCAACCGAGTAAGCAGCCGCTGGCCATACCGGTAGCGATGGGTCTGCTGAATGAAGCGGGGCAGGATGTTGCATCGCGCACGCTTTTGTTGACCGAGCTTGAGCAGAGTTTTGTCTTCGACGACGTCGTGCAGCGCCCGGTGTCATCTCTGCTGCGCGGATTTTCGGCACCGGTGAAGCTATCGGGCGTACCGCCGGCGCAGTTGCAGTTCCTGGCGGCGCACGACACCGACCCTTTCGTTCGCTGGGAGTCGGGCCAGCAATATGCAACGCATCTGCTGCTGGCGATGGCGGCGGCGTGGCGACGGGGCGAAACGGCCGCATTGGATCAGGGTCTTATCGATGCGCTGGCGGCGACGTTGCGCGACGCCGACAAGGATCCAGCATTCGCCGCCGAAGCTCTGGCGCTGCCCAGCGAAGCATTCCTGGCCGACCAGATGGCAACAGCTGATGTCGATGCGATCCATGCGGTGCGCAATGCGGCACGCGTGTCCATCGGCAAGGCACTGGCAGGCGCGTTTCGCGCAACATACGAGAGACTTACCGATGCCACAGAGTACAGCATCGACGGCCAGTCGATCGGGCGGCGTGCGCTACGCAATGCGTGTCTGGCCTATCTGGCGGCCGATCACAGCCAGGAGGGCATAACGCGCGCGAAGGCGCAGTTTGATGCGCGACAAAACATGACCGATGTGCTGGCGGCATTGGCAGTACTGTCGGCAATCGAATGTCCGGAGCGGCAGGCGGTATTGGACGCATTCCATGCGCGCTGGCGTGGAGACGACTTGGTGCTGGACAAGTGGTTCGCAATCCAGGCGATGTCGCCATTGCCAGACACGCCGAATGCTGTGCGAGTGCTGACGCGTCATGCGGACTTCGATCTGCGCAACCCGAACCGGGTACGCGCGCTGGTGGCCAGTTTCGCCTCCGGCAACCAGGTGCGGTTCCACGATCCGTCCGGTGAAGGCTACCGGCTCCTCGCCGATACCATCATCACGTTGGATCCGATGAACAGCCAGATCGCGGCGCGCCTTGTGCCGCCGCTCGGTCAGTGGCGCCGCGTCGAGCCGGCGCGTCAGGCGATGATGAAGCTGGAATTGCAGCGCGTGCTGGATGCAGCGAACCTCAGCAAGGGGACGTTCGAGATGGCGACGCGGAGTATCGCGTAGCCAGGCGCATCTGCCGAGCCTGGCGTGGGCCCTTGGCGACGGACAGCGATACGTCGAGATCGCTGAACACCCGGTCGACAGCTTCATCGTCCGCGGGTCCGTGCGAGTCGCGGTAGGCCCTTGCGCGCGACAGCAGTTCAGCGGCGAGGACGTGCAGCCCGACCAGCGTGTCGGCCTTGCGTGTCAGCACGCCGGTATCGAGCGCGCCCACCACGGCTTCCGCGGCCTCGGCATAGACCGCGAGCAGAGATGCCATGCCGCCGAATGACAAAGCGTCCGCCGTGGGCAGATGCGACAACAGGAAGCGGAACGCGCCCAGCTTACCGAAGGTGCCGACGGCATCCTCGACGTCGCGGAACGGCAGCGCCTTCGTTTCATACGCGGTGCCGGCGTCACCCAGCAATGCGGTCTGCGGCACGTGGCAGCCATCGAGGATCAGGCCGCAGTGACGCGACGGCGCCAGGGCACGGTACTGCGGTGCCTCATCTATCGTCAGCCCGGGCGTGTCACGCGGCACCAGCAGTGCGCTATAGCGCTTGCGTTCACCTTCCATCGCGGTGATTGCTAGCACTATGAACACATCGGCGAGTGGTCCGTTGGTCACCCACGCCTTCTCGCCAAAAATGCAGTAACCATCTGCTGTATTCTCAGCTCGTGTGGCCAGCAGCTTGGGATGCGCGCCGACGCGCGGCTCAGAGATCGCCACCGCGGCAATGCGCGATGACCATGCAGCGCGCTGTTCGGCGTTGCCGAAGCCTGCGATGAAGAAGCGCGCCACGACCTGCCGCCCGGCCCAGGCGCTGCCTTCGCCGATCAGGCCGGTGCGCTCGACAATCGCGGCTTCCTCGCGTGCAATCGCGTAATAGGACATGCCGGGAGGATAGCATGAGCGAACTCGACGAGAAGGACGCGATCCGCGAGGTGATGGCGGAGTACCTGTTTCTGCCTCGACAACGGCCGCATCCCCGAGATGGCGGCGCTGTTCACCACGGACGGCACCTGGGACACGGCGTTCGGCAAAGGCACCGGACGGGCGGAGATCGAGGCACTGGTGAAGCGCATCCGTGGCGACGGGCCTCGGCCACGCGCGATCCACCATGTGACGAACATCGTGATCAAGCTGGCAGGGGAGAAGGCGACGTGCTTCTCCACCTGGATGACAGTTCAGAACAGCCCACAGGGCCCGAAGGTCGGCTCAGCCGGCAGCTATGCCGATGACATGGTGAAGCAGAACGGGACGTGGCTGTTCAAGTACCGGAAGATCGACCGCTTCATCCACGACTGATCTGGTACGCACGTCACTCCGCCGCAAGCGCGGCTTGCTGTGCGCTCAACGTGAAGCCGCGGTAGCCTTCGGCGGCGATGCTGTCGCAGGTGTCGCGATACACGCCGACGCCGCCGATATACGGCATGAAAACCTGCGGCTTGCCGGGAATATTGACGCCCATGTACCAGGAGTTCGCCAGCGGGTAGAGCGTCTTGTGCGCGACCTCATTGCCGTGCGTGACCCAGGCGTCTTCCGCCGCCGGGGTCGCCTCGATGCAGTCGAGGCCGTGCGAGCGCAAATACGCCACGCAGTCGGCGATCCAGTCCACGTGCTGCTCGATCGACACCATCATGTTGCTGAGCACCGAAGGGCTGCCTGGGCCGGTGATCATGAACATGTTCGGAAAGCCCGCAGTCATCAGGCCGAGATAAGTCACCGGTCCTGCTTCCCACTTCTGCCTCAGCGCCTGGCCATCCGCCGAGATGTCGATCTTCAGCAGTGTGCCGGTCATCGCATCGAAGCCGGTGGCGAACACGATGGCGTCGAACTCGTAGTCGCGATCACCGGCCCGCAGTCCATGCTCGGTGAGTTCGCTGATCGGCGCCGAACGCACATCCACCAGCGTGACGTTGTCGCGATTGTAAGTGCCGTAATAGTCGGTATCGACGCAGATGCGCTTGGTGCCGATGGGATGATTCTTCGGCGCGAGCAGTTCCGCGACCGACTGGTCGCGCACCGTCTCGCGGATCTTGTCGCGCACGAAATCCGCGGCGGTATCGTTGGCCTTCCGGTCGAGGATCAGGTCGTTGAAGGCCGCCATGAAATTCGTGCCGCCGATGGCCCAGCGCGCCTCAAAGATCTGCTTCCGCTCTTCATCGGATAGTTCCAGCGCTGACACGTCGTTCGGATTGTTCAGGATGCCGGTGCGCATGTGGCGCGCCTGCTCGCGCAGCGACTGATAGTCGCCCTTCCAGGACTGCGCATATTCGCCGGTCATTGGGCCATTGCGCGAGGGGATGGAGAAGTTTGGCGTGCGCTGGAAGACGGTGAGGTGTTTCGCCTGTTGCGCGATCACCGGCACCGCCTGGATCGCCGAGGAGCCGGTGCCAATGACGCCGACGCGAAGACCGGTGAAATCCACGCCTTCGTGCGGCCAATGGCCGGTGTGATAGGTCTTGCCCATAAAGCGCTCGCTGCCTGGGAAATCCGGCCTGCGCGCGGTGGACAGGCAACCCGTCGCCATCACGCAGTACGTCGCGGAGACATGATCGCCGCGATCCGTGCGGATGTCCCAGCGATGTGTTGCGCGATCGAACCGCGCCTCGGTCACCGTGGTGTCGAACTGGATGTCACGCCGAAGATCGAAGCGATCTGCTACATGATTTGCATAGCGCAGGATTTCCGGTTGCGAGGCGAACAATTCGCTCCACTGCCACTCCTGCTCGAGTTCCGGCGAGAACGAGTAAGAGTACTGCATGCTCTCAACGTCGCAGCGCGCGCCGGGATAGCGGTTCCAGTACCACGTGCCGCCGACGCCGCTGCCTGCCTCGAATACGCGCGCGGTCATGCCAAGCGCACGCAGCCGGTGCAGCATGTACATGCCGGCGAAGCCGGCACCGACGATGACGACGTCCTTGGTATCAGGCATTAGCGGCTCCGCGGCATTACTGATCGGTAGTATTTTGTACGGGAAGGTAAGTCAACGGCCCTTGAAGACTGGCGCACGCTTTTCCACGAACGCGCGGGCTGCTTCCTTGTGGTCATCGCTGGCACGGGCACGCAGCATGCCATACGCCTCGCTCTCCAACCCAGCTGCCAATGAGCCGAACTCGGCGGCGTTCAGGTTCCGCTTCATGTAGCGGAACGCCACGCCTGGCCCGTTCGCCAGCTGCTCCGCCAGCGCCGTGGTCTCGGCTGACAGCTGGGCGTCAGGCACCACGCGATTGGCGAGTCCCAGCGCCTCGATGTGCGCCGCGTTGAGGACGTCGGACAGGAAGTAAAGTTCGCGAGCCTTTGCCGAACCCACCAGTTGCGTAAGAAACCAAGTGCCACCGTAGTCGCCCGACAGGCCAACCTTGGCGAAGGCCGTGGTCATCCGGGCGCTACGGCCAGCGATGCGAAGATCGCATGCAAGCGCAAGTGACATGCCCGCACCTGCGGCGACGCCGTTCAGCATCGCTATCGTGGGCTTCGGCATTTCGTGCAGCAGGCGCGATGCTTCCATCGAGGCGCGCAGCAGGTCGGTACGCTGTTCCGGCGTTTCCGCGATGCCTTCGGCGGCAACCTGCGCCTGCACGCGCACATCGCCGCCGGAACAGAACGCGTTGCCAGCGCCTGTCAGCACGACGCATCCGACGCCATCATCCATCGCGCAGTCCGACAGGCGCGCGAGCAGTGTCCGCATCATGTCCTTGGTGAGGGCGTTCAACCGTTCTGGCCGGTTCAGCGTGATCACAGCGACGCGATTTTCCAGCCGATACAGCAGTTCCATCATTGCCTCTTCGTGCCGGCGTCAGCCTCTCACGCACCCTGACCCATGGCAACGCCGGGACACACACGGCGGACAGTTTTGCAGCGCCGCGATCAAATCACATGAACGCCCCATTCCAGCCATGACCGGTCACCAAATTGCGTCCTGGAACGTAGATGAGGATAAAGCCATGCGACTATCGTCAACCTTGCTGATGGCTGCTCCGATCGCCGCGGGCCTGTTGCTGGCGCCGGGCGCCAAGGCAGACTGGAACCATGACCGCGGCTGGCACGGCGGAGGCTACCACGGCGGCGGTGGCTGGCATCACGACAACGACAACGGTGCAGCAGTCGCTGGCGCTATTCTGGGACTCGGCGCCGGTGCGCTGATCGGTGGCGCCATCGCGTCGCAGCAACAGTCTTACTACTACGCGCAGCCTCAGCCGTACTACTACGCGCCACCGCCCGCGGTGGTTTACGCGCCGCCGCCGTATTACCCGCGCTACTAGCGGCTGCTAAGGTCCGGGCATCCAGCACGGGATGCCCGGAATGCCGCACACCGCAAGCCTTCCCTTCAACGCCGCACCGTTCGCGCGCTCGCCAGTGGCGGGCGCGTTGCGTTGCGGCTCGCGCGTCTTCCTGAGTGCCCGCAGCGGGCTCCAGTCCGACGGCTCGGTCAAAGGGCTGGGCGACGCGGCCGCACAAGCGCATGCAGCACTGGATAGCGTTGAAGCAGCATTGGAGGCCGCGGGCGGTTCGCTGCGGGACGTCACCAAACTCACGACCTCATTGGTCGACCGAGCGCACCGCAAGTCGGTGTACGAGGCTATCGGATCGCGTTTGAAGGATGTGTACCCAGTGAGCACGGGCCTGCTGGTGGCAGGGCTGCCGTTGCCGGAATTGATGGTGCAGATCGACGCCGAAGCGGTCATCGGGAGTTCGGTGACACGCCTCCGCACCTTCGACATGAAGAACTGGTTCGGCCAGGACATCGCGTGGCAGGGCGCGATGGTCGCGGCTGGCGATACCGAGTTGTTCGTGCGGGGCCAGACCGGTTCGGCGCTCGACGGCGGCTTCATGGCCGGGCCGGGGCGACGACCGGAAGATGCGGCGGAGCAGGCCGATCTGGCGCTCAGCAATCTGGCGACGCTGCTGCGCGAAGCGGGTTCCGGCATGGATGAGGTTGGCAAAATCACTGTGTATATCAGTGATCGCGCCTATCGCGCCGCGGTGTATCCCATTATCGGCAAGCATTTCCGCGGCATCCATCCGGTTTCCACCGGTCTTATCGTCAACGGCTTCGCACGCCCGGAAATCCTGTTCGAAATCGATGTGCATGTGCTGCGCAAGCAAGGCGGTCCGCATAAGCGTGTGCGGCCATATCATTCGAACATGGTGCGCTACGGATTTGCCCAGCAGTCGATCGACTGCGACTTCTGCATGGCGGTGCGTAGCGGCGATCACGTCGTGCTGCGCGGGCAGACCGGCACCGACCTGAAGGAGAAGATGCATGGCGCGGGCGATGCGGCCGCCCAGGCTGAGCAGGCGATGGAGAATGTCGGGGTGCTACTGGGCGAGGCTGGGGTTGGAATGGCCGACGTCACGAAAGCCACGGTGTTTGTCACCGACCGCGCCTTTCTCGCCGGCGCGATCGAGGTCGTGCAACGGCGGCTGGAGGGTGCGACGCCTTGCTTCAGCGCGCTCGTCGTGAAAGGCCTCGCGAGCCCGGAACTGCTGATGGAAGTGGACATCACGGCGGTCAGCGCATAACCGCCGGGCGGCTTCACCGCCCCATCCGGCCGAGAAAATCGAGTTGCCAGCGCATTTCCTCGACGGCCAGAGGAAAGCTGCCGCATGGCCCGGCAGGAAGCACGGCGTCGGGCGTCAGGTGAGCCAGCAGGTTCTGCAATGCCACCGCAGCTCGCATGGTGAAGCCGGCTTTCCAGACCAGGCTCACCATGCCTTTAGCGCTGCGCAGTGACGCGGCACGGTCAACGACAGAAATCGCGGTTCCAGCCGCGACCGCGAGCAATGCCGTTGCGTAACGCGCCTCACCCCGGCGCGCCGCGGCCAACAGCACGTCTTCGACCAATTCGCCCTGCTTCGCGAGTTGCTGTGCCCATACCAGAGCTTCCTCAGTCGTCGGCTCGGACTGCCTTGGTTCCTTGGCGTCGCTTGCCAGCCGCGTAGCAACCCGCGCTCGCAGATCCTCGGCGAATGGCACCGTGAAGTCGGTACGTGAAGCAAGCACTTCCAGCAAATGGGCTGCCACTATATCCGAGAGCAACCTGACGGAGCGGACGGTCAGGCAGGGCCGATGAACCAGCGGCTCATGCCACTCCGGGTGATCGACCGAACGGGCCACCAGCGCATCGAGCGTCGCCTCGCGGATCTGGGCTGATCGATTGGCAAGCAACGCACGGATCGCCGCATTATCGCTGGTGGCGGCAATGGCGTCCGCGACTGCCGCGGCGAGTCTGGGCCGATGCGCGACTGCCAGCACCGTCGTGTTGGCCGGTGCCTGAGCGATCAGCGACAGCAAATCCTCATTGGTGAGCAACGGGGAGAAGCGAATGACCGGCTCGCATACCGACACGTCCATGTCATGCGCCAAGCGCTGGATCAGTTCATGTGGGGCATCCGGCATGTCCTTCACGGCATCCGCGATGACGGCGCGTACCCGCACGGCCTCGTCAGCGACGAGTGCGGCCAGCGTTTTCCACGTTTGCTGGCAGAGGGCTTCATGTTCCACGGTCGAGAGCGTGGGAACCAGCGCGGTGAGCTTGCGGGCCAGCAGAACGCGCACGCGTTCGTCTGGATCGCCTACGAGGATCTCATTCGCCTGACGCGGCGCCGCGGAATTCAGTGCCAGCGCGGCGCGAACGGTGACCGATGGATCTTTTGCCAGATCGACCAGCACGTCGGGTTCGGTCGTGGTCCGAGCACCCAGGCGAACGCGGGCGGCGGCGTTCATCCTGACTGCTCGCTTGCCACGCACCAGTGGCCGCGGCCGGTGCGTTTGGCTTCATACATCGCCTTGTCGGCACGGCGGAGCAGAGTATCGATCTGCTCATCGCAGCCTGGCAGCCGTGTCGCGATGCCGATTGACATTGTCGGGCAAGTGCCCGCGTCGCCGGCGATTTCGCGCAGCGCCTCGGGCACTACGACACAGAGCCGATCCGCGCGTTCTGCCGCCGTCATGTGGTCGGCGCCGTTCAGCCATAGCGCGAACTCGTCGCCGCCGAGCCGTGCCACCAGGTCGGTGGGACGCACGGTACCCCGCAGCATGGCGGCGGTGCGGAGCAATACCTGGTCGCCCACTTCATGGCCGAGACGATCATTGATCGGCTTGAAGTAGTCGAGGTCGGCGAACATCAAGGTGCCCGGCAGTTCCTCCCGATCGAGACGATCGATATGCCGCGCCATTTCCTCGAGAAAGGCGCGACGGTTCAGCAGGCCGGTCAGCGGGTCGGTACGTGCCTGACGCGCCATCTCCTGCTGGATCTGTTCGTGCTCCAGCACCATGCGGACCAGGCTCGCGGCGGACTCGAGGAGCAAGCCGTCGTCGGGGTCCCAGACGCGAGAACCCGGCGATCGCCAAAGTGCGACGCCCGCATTGGCGCCGAATCGCGTGTGGCAGATCGCGGTGAGCACCGGCCTGCCGTCACGGGCGATGCAACTGGGTGACCTGATCGACTGCGCGAGCAAGTTGGCTGCCTCGGGCAAGACCATGTCCGCTCCGCCGCCAGCGCGGTGCACTGCCTCGGCGCCGGTTTCGTCATTGACGTCGATGACGGCGGCCCCTTCGGCACCCAGCGCATTCATCAGCGCGTCCAGCACTGCCTGCATCATGCGCGGGGCGAGTACCTCCTGGCCCATTCGCCACAGGATATGATCAAGCATCTCGCCGCGGCGGAGCGCCGCTGCGATCCGGCCTGCGTGTTCATCGTGCATGGTCCAGTCGATGCCCATGCCACGCGTGCCGACGATACGCGCCTCCTCGTCGCGCAGCGGGGCGGCGGCAATGGCGAGCATGACCGGCCTGCCATCCGCACCCTTCAGCCAGGCGCGGCGGCGGCGCACCGGCGCGGTGACCCGAAACGGATTGAAATCGTTGGCGCAAATGCCGTTGGCCAACAGCAGTTCGGCAGGCTGTCCGACCAGCGTGTCGACCGGCCAGCCAAGGGCAGGGTCGGGCGTGACGAACACGAAGCGACCCCAGGTGTCGGTCTCGTAGGCAATGTCCGCGGCAATCGCCACCAGGTCGCGCCAGCGCTGGCGGCTATCCAGCAGGGCATCCCGCAGAGTGGTGCCAGTGTCACTCATCGCGTGGCTATTTCACACCATTCGCCCTAACGAAGCGTTGCCGGCCTTGCGTTGACAGCGTTCCGGCTGCTGCGCATGGTCCGGCGCGTATTCACGCGAGGTACTGCCGCATGAGCCAGCACGCGCTGCAAAAGCCGATCGAGGATCTTTGGGAGCGGCGCGACACCCTATCGTCGGCCAGTGGCGGCGAGGCGAAGCAGGCCGTCGAGGCGGCTCTCGACCTGCTTGATTCGGGCACCCAACGGGTGGCGGAGCCGACAGGCGGCGGCTGGCAGGTCAACCAGTGGCTGAAGAAGGCGGTACTGCTGTCATTCCGGCTGACCGACTCAAGCGCGATGGAAGGCGCCGGCGGAGCACCGGTGTGGGACAAGGTGCCGCTGAAATTCGGCGGCTGGGGAGAGAACCGGTTCCGCGAAGCCGGATTCCGTGCTGTGCCAGGCGCGGTTGTGCGGCGTTCCGCTTATATCGCGCCGGGCGCGGTGTTGATGCCCAGCTTTGTCAATGTCGGCGCCTGGGTTGGGCGCAACACCATGGTCGACACCTGGGCAACGGTCGGAAGCTGCGCGCAGATCGGTGCCAACTGTCACCTGTCGGGCGGCGTCGGCATCGGCGGCGTGCTGGAGCCTTTGCAGGCCAATCCGGTGATCATCGAAGACGACTGTTTCATTGGCGCCCGATCGGAGGTTGCCGAGGGCGTTGTCGTCGAGCGTGGGGCCGTGCTGTCGATGGGGGTGTTCATCGGGGCGTCCACCAAGGTGGTGGACCGGGCATCCGGTGAGATCTACGTCGGGCGGGTGCCATCGTACTCGGTCGTTGTGCCGGGTTCGCTGCCAGGAAAGCTCCTGCCGGACGGTTCTCCGGGGCCGTCACTGTATTGCGCGGTCATTGTGAAGACGGTTGACGAGCAGACACGGGCAAAGACCTCGATCAACGAGTTGCTCAGAGACTGAGCATGCAGCCCGTGCTCCGCGTGCCCGGTCGCCAGGAAACAGGGCGGCAGCTGCCATGACGCTGACCGATCCTCTGCCATTGGCGCAGGCGCTGCTGCGCTGCGCCTCGGTGACGCCGGCGGATGCGGGGACGCAGGATGTGCTGGCGCAAGCCCTTGAGCAGCTCGGCTTCACGGTGACGCGTCTGCGCTTCGGTGCCATCGATAATCTGTTCGCGCGCCTCGGCAGCGACCCGCCACATATCTGTTTCGCCGGCCATACCGACGTGGTGCCGGTGGGGAACGCCAACTGGCGCACCGATCCGTTCGGGGGTGACGTGCGCGACGGCGTCCTGTACGGCCGTGGCGCGTGCGACATGAAGGGCGGAATTGCCGCGTTCGTTGCGGCGGCGGCGCAGCACGGCGCGCCCAACGGGTCGATCAGCCTGCTGATCACCGGCGACGAGGAAGGTGTCGCGGTCGATGGCACTGTCCGCGTTCTCGATTGGATGGCGGCCAACGATCAGATCCCCGATTTCTGCATTGTCGGCGAGCCCACCTGCCCCGTGAAACTCGGCGACATGGTGAAAATCGGCCGCCGCGGCAGCTTGAACGCCAAGATCACCGTATTCGGCACGCAAGGTCACGTTGCGTATCCACAGCGCGCCGACAATCCGGTGCATCGGCTGATCCATATCGCGGACGCGCTGACCGCCGCGCCGATTGACGCTGGCAATGAATGGTTCCAGCCAACCAGCCTGCAGTTCACCAGCATCGACGTCGGCAATCCGGTCACCAACGTGATCCCGGCCTCCGCCAGCGCCATGCTGAACATCCGGTTCAACAGCGATCATTCGGGCAAGTCGCTGTCGGCGTGGCTGCGCGCCGTCGTGGCACAGCATTGCGAACGGTTCGATCTGGACATTGCGATCAGCGGCGAATCCTTCCTGACGGAACCAGGCGAGCAGGTCGACAAGCTGCGCCGCGCCATCGTGGCCATGACCGGGGTCGAGCCGAAGCTTGATACCGGCGGCGGCACATCGGACGCCCGCTTCATCGCGCGCTACTGCCCGGTTGCCGAATTCGGACTCGTCGGTGCCACCATGCACCAGGTCGATGAATGCGTACCGGTGACGGAGCTACGCGACCTGGCCGGCATCTATCGCGCCGTCCTGACCGAATTCCTGCCATGAGAGGCAAGGGCGTCGTGCTGGGGATCATGCTGCTGGCGCGCGGACGAAAGGCCGGACTGCTGCTGTTCGGCGCGACGCGGGAAGCGTTCCTCGCCAGCTTGGCGCCACTGATTGCATTCCCGCTGGTTGGCGGCGCGCTGATGGTTCTGGGCGGCGGTGGATTGGAAGCATTCACCGACTTGCTGGCGACACTCTGCGCGCTCCTGGCACCGCCGGTATTGTCGTTCGAAGTGGCGCGTTTCTGGGGCCGGCAGGATGCGTGGCTGCGCTTCGCGACCGCATTCAATTGGTGTCAGTGGGTGATACCTGTCGCCTTCAGCATCCTGCTGTTGTTATTCGGTATGTTGAGCGCGGTTGGGCTGCCGTCCAATGCCGCGCGCGCCGGCGTCTTGGCCGGCCTGGTTGGCTACGGCCTTTGGTTGCACTGCTTCATTGCGCGCCACGGTCTGAGCGTGTCGTGGCCGCGCGCCGGCGCGATGGTCATCGGCGTCAATCTCGTCACAGTGCTTCTGGTCGTGGTACCGCGCGTGCTGACGCTTGAGGGCAAATGAGCCTGGCGGGGTCCGTGGCAAACGGCGTGCATGGAGCATTGCTGTTAGCTCGAGGGAAGGTCGACGGGCTGCGTTACGTGGAGGCCGACATGGCCGGCGCAGCACGCAGTTTCTCGGCCATGGCGATCTGCCTGCCCGCCTTTATTTGCCTGCGCTTGCTGGCATGGACCGAGTCCGGCCTGCCGCCCAACCCGGCGCACAGTTTCGCGCTGGATCTGATCTCTTTTGCCATCGGTTGGTGCGGCTTCGCGGTACTGTCGCACCGTTTGGTGGCTGTGATGGGGCTGGGGCCGCGCTGGCCGCGCGCGATCGCGCTGTGGAACTGGTGCAATGTGGTGCAATACCTGTTGCTGGTGGTGTTCTCTGTCCCCGGCTTGTTGGGAGCGCCCGCGCTGTTGGATCAGGCAGCACAACTCGTCGGCGTCGGCTGGGCGCTTTGGCTCGAATGGTTCGCTTTCCGCCTGACACTGGGCATCGGGGTCATCGCCGCGGTGGGTCTTGTCACGCTCGATGTCGCCATTGGCATATTGCTGGCGGCACTCGGCGTCGCCGCGGTGAGCACATAGTCAAGTCGACTCTCACAATCGACTATTGGCACTATCGGCGATCTGACGTGGCGCTTGAGCGAAATCGATTGGATGGGACAGGGAGGTCGATGTGGCGAGCTTTTCGCGGCAGTCGTTTGGTCTGGTGATGTGGCTTGTGCCAGCGACGGCGATGGCGGCGCCCTTCTGTGTGCAAACCCAAGCGATATCGCCGCAATGCATTTTCTTCGATGCGGCGTCCTGTGCCAAGCGGGCGAAGGAGCTTGGCGGCACGTGCACGGTGGATACCAGTCAGATAACGGTTTCCAGCGGCGTCGGCCATTACTGCCTGCTTACGTCTTCGATGGTTTCGTACTGCGTATACTCGGATTCCGAGCAGTGCAATCGTGAGGCGCTTCACCAGCAGGGGGTCTGCATCCAGGCACCGCACCGGCCCGAAAGCCCCGGCGCTGATCCATACCGTGAAGTCCGCCCGCCAATGGCCGGCGGTTAGCCAAGGCGCAATGACACGCCCAGGATCAATTGATGGGAACGACTGAAGCTGTCGGGTTCACCACATAAGAGAAGCCCCAGCTCACCGGAACAAACTGCAGGAAGTACTGATTGAAGTACCGGTAAACTTCGGCAACGCCGCTGCGCGGAACGTAAACCAGATCATAGGGCGCCAAGCGTGCATCGACCGTCGCATCATGCCCCCACATGATGTCCTGGTAACGGACCGAGAAGAACTGCGGCACATCATTCGGGCCGCGTCGGACGATGAACACCTTGTTTTCGTCCCCGCTCATGATCTTGAGGCCGCCCGCACGGGCAATGGCCTGTGATACGGTCAGGTTGGGTCCGACGGTGATGAACTCACCCGGGTTGGCGACCTCTCCACCGACGTAAACGCGTGTCGGCGCGAACGCCTTCACGATCACCGACAGGTGCGGATTGCGAAGGTCGCGCGAATAGTCCTTGGTCAGTGCCACGTCGAGTTCCGGCACTGTCCGCCCATACGCCAGTTCATCGCGCGCCACAGTCGTAGAAATATGCCCGTCGGGACGGACGGTCACTTCCTCGTTCAACTCCGGATTCAACAGCAGGCGTACGTCAAGTACATCGCCGACCTGTATGCGGTATGGCTCCAGGTTCGATACGTATCCTGCTCCTGGCGCCGGTTCGGGCGGAGCGGGCGGCAAATCCGGCACCGGGCTGCATGCGGAAAGCGCGACCACTGCGGTGAAGATGGAAGCACTGCGGAAGGCAGCCAGACGAACCGTTGACGTCTGATACGGCGCCGAAGGGCTCGGCATTCGCGTATCGTCGTTGCGTTCCAGTGAAGAAGTGGAGGAGCCAGGATCAACGTCTTGCATGCACCGCATTCTCCGGTCGGCTTGTTGTACGGCACTCAAGGCGCGAGGCGTGCCAGGTGTCTGCACGCCCGGCGCGACAAGAGGTACAGCGAGGATAGCCTTCGGTAGAATCGCGTTATCGTGCCGCAATGTCCAGTTTCGGACCCGCCGCACGTCGAACGGTGCAGCCCAAACTGACCAGCTTCCGATGTGGGAGGCTATATTCGTGCTGGCGAACACACGTGCAGCACCGCGGCACTATCTCGTCGCACGCAGATCCGACATGTCAAGCAGTTCCCGCAGCACGTAATCGGTATGGGCGCCGGCCGCGGGGCCGGGCCAGCTCACCACGGCGTCCGGTGGGTCACCATCCATCCGAATCGTCGGGCCCGGATGCAGTGTGCGGCCGATCAACGGGTCGATGATTTCCTGTACCGAGCCACGCGCGCGGAAGTGCGGATCATTGGCGCAATCCGCGATGTCATACAGCCTGGAGCACGGCACGTCGGCTGCCTCCAGCCGCTGTTCCGCTTCTTTCGCCGGCAGCGTGCGCGTCCATTCCGCAATCGCCGCATCGAGCGCCGCACGATGTGCGCAACGTAGTGCATTGGTCGCGTAACCAGGATCGCTTGCCAATTCGGGGCGTGCGATCGCTGTCATCAGCCGCCCGAAGATCAGGTCGGAGTTGCCGGCGATGCAAAGCCATTTCCCATCCGCACACGGGTATGTATTGGTCGGTGCGGCAGTCTCGATTGCTGCACCGACCGGCTGCCGGATGCGGCCGTCCATTGCGTATTCCGGCAGCATGCCCTCCATCAGGCTGAAAACGCTATCGACCAGGTTGACGTCCACGACACGGCCGCGCCCGGTCCCAGCACCGTCGCGCTGCCACAGCGCTGACAGCAGGCCAATGGCGGCATAAAGCCCAGCAAGATCATCGCTGATGGAGATGCCGCAACGAGGTGGCGGCAAATCGGAACTGCCGGATGGATGCGCGGTCAGGTGGCGAATACCACCCATCGCCTCACCGATGGCGCCAAACGCGGGCTTGTCGCGATACGGACCGTCCTGGCCGTAGCCGGAGATGCGGGCGATCACCAGACGCGGATTCAATGCATGCAGCACATCCGGACCGAGCCCCAGACGCTCCAGCCCACCGGCGCGTAAATTCTCCACCAGAACATCCGCCCGAGCGGCAAGGCGCTGGAATGTGTCGCGATCACGCTTGAGATCCAGCACCACCGATAGCTTGTTGCGGCCATGGACACTGAACCAGACGGAATGCCCTTCCACTGCGGCGCCCCAGCCTCGGAAGGGATCGCCGCCAGGCGGTTCGATCTTGATCACCTCGGCGCCGAGGTCAGCCAGCACGCGGGTGCAGAATGGCGCCGCGATATAGTGGCCGATTTCCAGGATCTTAAGACCGACGAGGGGGCCAGTGCGTTTTGGCGGAACGGTCATTCCTTAGTTCCTGTGCTGAAAACGTGAACATCGGCAGTGAAGAACGCAGCTCCGTAACACGGCCTCGTTACCATTTCATAAGCTTTTGCCGTCCATATTGGCGCCATGGAGCCGGCGTTTAGGCCGGCGTCCTGTTTCCTCCCCGATGTCGCGCGCCCTGTCGCGCGGCCCCCTTGGGCGGTGTGGCCAGTGGCCACACCGCTTCTTTTTTGCACGGCTTCCGCTGCCGCGTCCGTCGCCGCATGATCCGCTCCGCAACGGGGGATAGCCGATGGACAAGCAACTGATTGCGAAACTGGCGCACGCGGCTGGCCTCGACAAGGCGTTGGCACAGTTTCCGGACGATGTCGCCGCGGCGGCCGAACAGGCGCTCGGCAATCAAGGCGCGATCCAGTACCCCGAAGACCCGGCGGCGGAGCCATGGCCGCCGATGCGCGCGGGCATTGGTCTGTGAGCGAGCTTCACTGGCTCACCGCCGCGCAGGCAACGCGCGAATTCGCGGCGCGCCGGTTGTCGCCGGTCGAGCTGCTGACCGCACTGCTGCAGCGGATCGATCGCCTGGACCCAACGTTGCACGCATTCATCCGGCTGGATGCCGATGCGGCCATGGCCGCGGCGCGCGCTGCTGAAGCCGAGATCGCTGCGGGCCGCGTTCGCGGACCCCTGCACGGTGTGCCGATCGGCATCAAGGACATCATCAACGTCGCCGGGCTGCCGACAACCTGCCACTCGAAAATCCTGCTCGACAATGTCGCCGTGGCCGATGCCGAGGTCATCGCCAAGCTGCGGCAAGCCGGCGCAATCATCGTCGGCAAGCTGTCGACGCACGAATTCGCCATCGGGGGGCCGAGCTTCGATCTGCCGTTCGCGCCGGCGCGAAACCCATGGAATCCGGACCATCATCCGGGCGGCTCTTCATCCGGTTCCGGCGCCGGCGTCTGTGCCGGTCTGTTCCCGCTGGCGCTGGGTTCCGATACCGGCGGCTCGGTCCGTAATCCCGCGTCCTGCTGTGGCATTGTCGGCCTGAAACCAACCTACGGACTGGTTTCCCGCCGTGGTGTATTTCCATTGTCGTTCACGCTTGACCACGTCGGTCCGATGACGCGCAGTGTGGCCGACAACGCGCTGCTGCTGGATGCCATTGCCGGTCACGATCCCGCCGACCCCGGCAGCGCCGCCACCGATGCGCGGTATTTCGGCCAAATGCTTGAGCGCGGCGTGCGCGACCTTCGTGTCGGGTTCATTCGCCACTTCCACGAGACCGACAAGCCGGCACATCCCGAGGTCACCGCCGCGCTGGAAGACGTCGCGCGAGTACTTCAGGCGGAAGGTGCTCAGGTGCGGACGGTCGTGCTGCCATCACTGAACGAATTCGCTGCGGTGAACCGCGTGATTCTATGCAGCGAGGCATGGTCCATCCATGCGCCTTGGCTACGCTCGCGTCCGGGTGACTACGGGCAGCTCGCGCGGCAACGGCTGCTGCCAGGCGCATTCATGCATGCCGGCGATTATGTTGGCGCGCAACGGCGGCGGGCGCAGATGATCGCGGCGGTGGAAGACGCGCTGCGCGACTGCGATGTCCTGCTGTGCGCCAGCTCGATGGATCCGGCGAGCCGCATCGAGGACGCAGCGGAGACCGCGCGCACCTATCCGCGCCAGGCACGCACACCGTTCAACGTGACCGGGCATCCGGCATTGGCGATGATGGCGGGACTGTCGTCGAACGGATTGCCTTTGTCGGTGCAGTTCGTCGGGCGTTACTTCCAGGATGCAACGGTGTTGCGCGTTGCCGCTGCATATGAGCGCGCAACCGAGTGGCATAAGAGAAAGCCGCCGATCGGATGAGGCCATCCGCGCCATGACGCTGCTCGACACCTCTGGTCCGACGTCGCGCGTCTACTTCTCCCAGCGGCTTCGTCTGCATTATGTGGACTGGGGCAATCCAGGCGCGCCGCCGCTGATCCTGCTGCACGGCGGGCGCGATCATTGCCGTAACTGGGATTGGGTCGCTGGGGCACTTCGCGACAGGTTCCACATCATTGCGCCTGATCTGCGCGGCCACGGTGATTCCGCATGGTCGGCCTCGGGCCACTATACAATGGCGAACTACATCTACGATCTGGCGCAGCTCATTCATCAGCAGGAGCTGGCACCAGTCTCGATCGTGGCTCATTCGCTCGGCGGCAACATCGCGACGCGCTATGCCGGAGTTTATCCAAATGCGGTGCGGCACCTGGTGGTGATCGAAGGGATCGGCCCCCCGCCGCGTCCGCCAGGCGTGCCGCCTCGCCGTCCGATCGATCAGCGCATGCGTGAATGGATCGATGAGTCGCGTGCGCTGTCAGCGCGGATTCCGCGGCGCTATGCGTCGATCGAGGATGCCTTGCGCCGCATGCAGGAGGAGAATCCACATCTGTCCGCCGAGCAGGCGCGTCATCTGACGCAGCACGGCGTCAACCAGAACGAGGACGGCACCTACAGCTGGAAGTTTGACAACTATGTCCGGGTCTGGCCGCCGTACGACATGACGCGTGAGGAGATCGCATCGCTCTGGACACGCATCGCCTGTCCCACGCTGCTGGTTTACGGCAAGGAGAGCTGGGCGAAGAATCCGGCGGACGATGGCCGCGCCGCATTCTTCTCGGATGCGCGCATCCTCGGCGTGGAAGGCGCCGGCCACTGGGTGCACCATGACAAGCTGGAGCTGTTCCTGCGCGAAGTGAGCGCCTTCCTGTCGTGAGCAGCGTCGCGCACCGGATCTGGGCAGCAGTGCCGGTAAAAGAGTTCGCCGGCGCGAAGCAACGATTGGCGTCATTGCTGACGCCGGCACAACGCCAGGCTTTGGCCGAAGCGATGCTGGAGGACGTGTTGGCTGCACTGGTCGAAGCGCCGCTGGCCGGCATCATGGTCAACACGGCCGATCGGCACGCCGCCGAACTCGCCCGCCGATATGGCGCGCGCGTGGTGAGCGACGATGCTCATACCGGTCACACCGGCGCCGTCACAGCCATGGCGCGCATCCTGGCCGCCGAGGGCAACGACATGCTGACGGTGCCGGGCGATATTCCGCGCCTTACCGCGGCGGAAATTGCCACCGTGATCGAGGCACGGCGGCCGGCACCGTCGCTCACCATCGTGCCGGCACGCGACGAACTTGGCTCCAATGCAATGTTGTGCTCACCGCCGCTGGTGATGCCGTTCCGCTTCGGCGACAATAGCTATTTCCCGCATCTCGCTGCGGCACGCTCCCTTGGCGTCGAACCGACAATCGTGAAGCTTCCCGGCATCGGATTGGACATCGACCAGCCGGAAGACGTGCACGCCTTCCTGGAGGCCACCCCGCATAGGGCAACACGCGCCTTACGCGTGCTGCAATCCCGATAGAGCTACTCGGCGGCCAGCACCTTGCGCGGCGCCGTCTGCACCACGGGCGCCAGTTCCGGCGCGTCGAAAGACGCCACGCGCCGTTCCTGCGACGCCACGCGATACAGCGTGTCCCGCTGCATCGGAATACGCCCAATCGAGCGGACCAGATGCTCCATTGCCTCGGGCGGAAACTCCTGCCCATGCTGCGTTCCCGCCGCACGCGAAATGCTCTCGTTCATCAGCGTGCCGCCAAGGTCGTTGGCACCGGCATTCAGGCAGAGTGCCGCGCCATCCGGTCCCATCTTCACCCACGACGTCTGGATGTTGGTGATCAGCGGATGCAGCACCAGGCGCGCCACCGCGTGCATCAACACCGCTTCGCGCAGCGTCGGTCCCTTGCGCGCCTGGCCGCGTAGATACATCGGCGCTTCCATGTGCACGAACGGCAGCGGGACGAACTCGGTGATGCCACCGGTTTCCGCCTGCAGCGCGCGCAGCCGCATCAGGTGCCGCGCCCAATTGATCGGGCGTTCGACGTGGCCGTACATGATGGTCGAGGTCGTGCGCAGCCCAAGTTGATGCGCGGTGCGCAACACTTCCAGCCACTGCCCGGTGTTTATCTTGTCCGGGCAGATGATGGCACGCGTCTCGTCGTCCAGGATCTCCGCCGCGGTGCCGGGCAGCGTGCCAAGACCCGCATCCTTCAACTGCGAAAGGAATTCGCGCAGCGACAATCCCAGTGTCGCCGCTCCCTGCGTCACCTCCAGCGGCGAGAAGGCGTGCACGTGCATATCCGGCAGCGCTTGCTTGATCGCACGGCAGATGCCCAGATATGTCGCGCCGGTGTAATCCGGATGGATGCCGCCTTGCAGACAGACTTCGGTGGCACCTCGATCCCATGCCTCACGTGACCGCCTTACCACCTCATCCAGCGCGAGATCGTATGGCGCGCCGCGCAGCTCCTCATGCGTCTTGCCCTTGGAGAACGCGCAGAAGCGGCACTTGAAGTAGCAGATGTTGGTGTAGTTGATATTGCGGTTGACGACATAGCGCACGGCGTCGCCGCTGACCGATTGGCGCAGCGCATCCGCCGCGGTGATCACATGCTCGTAGTCGGCATCGCGCGCGCTGAACAGCCGTACGATCTCGGCCTCATCCAGGCCTTTGCCTGATACCGCCTTTGATACCGCGGCATCGATCGCGCGATCGGCGCGTTCCAGCATCGCGGGGCGCTGCTTCGGCAGTACGGTAAGACCGGGCGCCCAGTCGTCTTCACGCGCCCAACCCTCCGCATCGATTGCCCGGCGCACACGTGTGCCAATGTCAGGCGCGCACCAACGATCGGCCGCGAACGCATAAGCGGGATAAACCGGCAAACGCTGCACCAGCACCTTGCCCATAGCGGCGGCGCGCTGCGCCAGCGCCTCGATCTGCGGCCAGGGCGCTTCCGGATTCACATGATCCGGTGTCACCGGCGAAACACCGCCCCAATCGTCGATCCCGGCATCGATCAGCTTTTGATAAATGCCGGGCGACAGATTCGGCGGCGCCTGCACGTGCACATCGTCTGGCAGGATCAGCCGGGCTGCTGCAATCGTCCACAGCAGATCATCGAGATCAGGTTCCGCGGCGTCCGCGCGCTTGGTGTTTGGCTTCGCACGGAAGTTCTGCACGATCACTTCCTGGATGTGGCCATAGCTCTCGTGCAGATCACGGATCGCGTGCAGTGATTCGAGCCGCTCGGCACGTGTCTCGCCGATGCCGATAAGGATGCCGGTGGTGAAAGGTACCGCCAGTTCGCCGGCAATGCGCATCATCTCCAGTCGCACTGCCGGTGCCTTGTCGGGCGAGCCGTAATGCACGCCGCCCGGCGCGCACAGACGGTCGCTGCTCGATTCCAGCATGATGCCCATACTGGCCGATACCTCGCGCAACGACGCGATCTCGTCGCGTGTCATGATGCCGGGGTTCACGTGCGGCAGCAGCCCGGTTTCCTTCACCACCAGCACGCACATCTCGCGCAGGTACTGCACTGTTGTCTCGTGACCCAGCGCCGCCAGTGCTTCGCGGGCCGCGCGATAGCGCAACTCCGGCTTGTCACCCAATGTGAACAGGGCCTCAGTACATCCCGCCGCTGCACCAGCGCGCGCTATCGTCAACACGGCCTCGGACGACAGGAAGGCTGGCCGCCCCGCGCGCGGCCGTTCGGCGAACGTGCAATAGTGGCACACGTCGCGGCATAGCTTGGTCAGCGGGACGAATACCTTGCGTGAGTACGACACCAGTCGCCCGTGCGCCGCGTCGCGCTTTTCCGCCGCACGCCCCATCAGTTCGTCGAGCGGTGTCAGTTCCAGGTCGTTCATGCCTTGCGTACCACTTCTTCCCCGAACCGCTGGATCACCTCCAGCGTCTCTTCAATCGTCGGCCGTTGCAGATACAGGATCACATGCCGCGCGCCGGCACGCTCCAGCGCGGCCGCGTCTGCCAGCATGTCCGATGACGTGCCGCTGAACAACCGCCGCTCTCCGGATTGGTCACCCCACACCGGCGGCCCGAACCACAGATAGCCGATATCGATCGTGCCCGGGTCGCGCCCCGCCTTCTCCGCCACGCGATGCAGCCTGGCGACGCCATCTCGCAGCAGTTCCGGGGTGCTCAGCCGGATCGTCTGGTTGTTCGAGACAGGATACCAGCCGTCGCCGAACTTCACCGTCCGCCGCAATGCGGGTGCGCTTTCACCGCCCACCCATATCGGCAGGCGCGGCGTCGACGCCGGCTTCGGCGCAAACACCACGTTGTCGAATTTCGCATACTTGCCATCCAGCGAGGGCCATGGTTCGTCCCACAGCGAACGCCACGCGGTCAGGTATTCGTCCGTTACCGCGCCACGTTCGTCGTATGGCGGCGTGCCCAAAGCCTCGAATTCCTCGCGCATCCATCCGGTTCCGACACCAGCAATCACCCGCCCACCGGACAGAACATCCGCGGTGAGGAACAACTTCGCCGCCAACACGGCGGGGCGATGCGGCACCACCACCACCGATGTCAGCAGCTTCAGCTTTTGCGTGCACGCCGCGAGGAAAGCCAGCGTCGCGATGCAGTCGAAGCACTCGCCGCTCGGCGCACCCGGCCACACGCCGTCGGCGGTGTAGGGATAACGCACACCGGTCTGTAACGGCACGATCAGATGGTCCGCCACGCCCAGATGCGTGTAGCCCAGCGCTTCGGCCGTCTGCGCCACCGCCATGATGTTTTCGCGCGTGGTCAGGCAGCCGCGTGTGCCGATGTGAATGCCGAAGTCCACGAACCTTCTCCCCATGGCTGGCGCCCGCGGATCGTGTGCTATCGTCCCTGTCGAAGCAACACAAGCGGAGGAACAAATGCAGATCGGGTGCAGCGCGCCGACCAGCGGACCTCTCATCGCACCAGACAGCCTGGTGCGCATCGCCACCGAAGCGGAAATGCTCGGCTTCGACTATGTCACCGTCAGCGACCATGTGATGATGCCGAAGAGTGTCGTATCGCGCTATCCGTACTCGGAGTCTGGCGAATTTCCCTCGGGGGCCGGTGCCGCGCGGCTTGAACAACTCACCACCGCTGCATTCATCGCCGCAGCCACTTCGAAGTTGCGGATCGTCACCTCGGTGATGGTGGTGCCGCATCGTCCGGCGGTGCTGACGGCGAAGATCCTTGCCACCATCGACTACCTGTCGAAAGGCCGGCTGACACTTGGGATCGGTGCGGGTTGGTGCAAGGAGGAATTCGAGGTCGTTGGCGCCCCGCCGTTCGAAGATCGTGGCCTCGTCACCGACGAATGGATGATGGCTTGCAAGGAGCTTTGGTCGAAGGACGACCCGTCATTCGATGGGAAATACACGAAGTTCTCCGATGTGGTGTTTACACCGAAGCCAGTGCAGAATCCGATTCCTATCTGGGTCGGTGGCGAAAGCGGTCCCGCACTGCGTCGCACCGCGAAATACGCCGATGCGTGGTATCCTATCGGCACCAATCCGCAATTTCCGATGGACACTTTGAGCCGGTTCAAGGGTGGCGCGGCGAAGCTGCGTGAACTCACGATCAAGGCCGGCCGCGACCCATCCGCTGTCGGCCTGGCTTACCGGATTTCCTCCAACCCCGAAGCGCAGCCGAAAGGGACGGTGAATGGCGAGCGCAAACTGTTCACCGGCGGTCCCGCCGACTACGCCGGCGATATCCGCGCATTGACCGACGTCGGCGTAACAGCGTTCGATTTCGGCCTGTTCGCTCCGACGCTGGCCGCAACTATCGACAACATGCGCCGCTTCAAGGACGAGGTGATGGCGAAGGTAAGATAGGTCAGCAAGATCGGGATCTCCCATGCATATCGGCTTCAATGCTCCGACCACCGGCGCGCTGATCGAGCCCGACAGCCTGCGCCGCATTATCACGGAAGGTGAGGCGCTGGGCTTCGACTACGTCACCGTCAGCGACCACATCATGGTGCCGCGCAATCTGGCGTCGAAGTATCCTTACAGCAACGACGGTGAGTTCCCTGCTGGCACCGCGGCAGCGTGGCTCGAACAACTCACCACCACCGCCTACATGGCCGCGATAACCAGCAAGCTGCGCTTCGTCATGTCGGTGATGGTGGTGCCGCATCGTCCTGCCGTGCTGACCGCCAAGATCCTTGCCACCATCGACTATCTCTCCAAGGGCCGGCTTACCCTAGGTATCGGCGCCGGTTGGTGCCGCGAGGAGTTCGAGGCGATCGGCGCCGCACCGTTCGACGATCGAGGCCATGTCACCGACGAATGGATGATGGCCTGCAAGGAACTGTGGTCGAACGACGAGCCAAGCTTCGACGGTAAATATGTGCAGTTCTCCGATGTGGTGTTCACGCCGAAACCTGTGCAGCAGCCGATACCGATCTGGGTTGGCGGCGAAAGCGCTCCAGCCTTGCGTCGTACCGTACGCTATGCTGATTGCTGGTATCCCGTCGGCACCAATCCGCAATTCCCGATGAACACGCTCAGCCGCTTCAAGGCGGGCCTGGCGCGCTTCCGCAGTTTCACAGAAAAAGGCGGGCGCGATCCCGCGACGCTGCAGGTCGCGTTGCGCGTTTTGGTTGGACCATCCGCACGGCCACGGCGCACGATCGACGGCGAAGCCGAGATGTTCACCGGCGGCTCCGCCGAGTATGTCGAGGATATCCGCTTGTTGCGCGATCTTGGCATCAGCGCCGTTGATGTCAGGCTGTTCGCGCCCACACTCGAAGGAACGATCGACAACATGCAGCGCTTCCGCGATGAGGTGATGGCGAAACTCTGATACCAACGCCCGGGCCCTGGGCGCTGGAATCCTTGCACAATCGTCAGCCGTGCGCGTCGAACATATGCTGCACCGGCATCAGCGTCAGCTTCATCATCGGGCAGGCACCGCCGGTTTCCGACAGGGCAAGATTGCCGTTCTGCATCGTGCCGTTGATCGCACCTGAACCACCTTTGCCGCCCATCGCGTTCATCGTCAGATGAACCTTGCCATCGGCACCGATGTCGCCGCTGATCGAGCTCATCTGTCCGCTCATCATCGGATCGAACGCCATGCCTTGCAGCTTGTTCGCTCCGGTGCGCACCAGGTGGAAATCGAGCGATGGGCAAGCCGCTGACGTGGAAACAAAGCGTCCAACATAGGTTTCCTTCGGTCCTGCCTCACCCTGCGCATACAGCGCCGTGCTGGAGGCGCCGACCAGGGCACCCGCCATGGCTATCGCCACGGCGATTGTTCTGCGGTTCATGACAATGTCTTTCCTTTTGCAGTATCCGGGCGGGATGCCGCGGATACTGCTCGATAGACACCGTTGAACGCCGCCAGTTACACTGCCGTCGGAGTTTTTTTGAATAGCCGTCGCGACGCGCCGCAGGGAAGGAACACGCGCCATGCAGCTTGGCATCACGATGCGGATCAACGGCGCGTCGCCGAAGCTCGGCATGGATGAGGTGTTGGAGGCGGAGCGGCTCGGCTATGTGTCGGTATGGTCCGGCGAAGCCTGGGGCACTGACGCGGTTTCACCCGCCGCCTGGGTGCTGGCACGGACCACGCGCATCAAGGCCGGCACCGCGATCATGCAGATGCAAGCCCGGACGCCATCTTGCGCGGCAATGACAGCGATGACGCTGCATGCCTTGTCCGGTGGCCGTTTCCTGCTCGGCATCGGTCCATCCGGCCCGCAGGTGATCGAAGGCTGGCATGGTGTCGCGTTCGGCAAGCCGCTCGGCCGCACCAAGGAATACATCGAGATCATCCGCAAGGCGCTGGCACGCGAAGCGCCGCTGACCTATCACGGCGAGCACTATCACATTCCGTACGATGGGCCCGATGCGACGGGCCTTGGCAAACCGCTGCGCAGCATTGTGCATGGCGATCCCAGTATCCCGATATACACAGCGTCGATCACACCGGCGGGTTTGCGCTCCGCCGGCGAAGTATCCGACGGGACATTGCCGATTTGGTTCTCGCCCGAACAGGCCGATCAGGTCGTGCAGCCGATACTCGATGGCCGCGTCAAAGCCGGCAAGCCGCGCGATCTCACCGGATTTGATCTCGCACCTTATGTGAAGGTCAGCATGGGCAATGACCTCGAGGCCTGCCGCGATGCATTGCGTCCCAATCTCGCGCTGTATATCGGCGGCATGGGTGCGCGTTCGAAGAACTTCTACAACGACTTTGCGGTACGGCTTGGTTACGAGGAAGCGGCGGCGAAGATCCAGGACCTTTATCTCGGCGGCCAGAAGAAGGATGCCGAGGCGCTGGTGCCGGACAAGCTGATCGATGAGATCGCCCTGGTGGGTTCAGCGGATCGCATAAAAGACCGGCTGCAGGCGTGGCAGCAGGTGGCGAAGAACGGCAAGCTGACGACGATGGTGCTGACGGGTGCCACGGTCGAGGCGCTGCGCGTGGTGGCCGAGGCGGTGCTGTAGCGTCTCACGGTGTCAGCGACGACGGGGATCGAGCTTCCTCCGCACTTTCGCCGGCAATGGCCGTTCATGATGCGGCTGCTACGGCTTCGATGATCGAGATCGTCGTTGCTGTCGGCACCACGCGCCGCACGCGGAACCCGCTGCCACCGAGCAGGTCGCGATATTCCTGCTCGGTGCGCTCTCGTCCGCCGGTGTAGACCAGCATCAACAGGTCAAGCCACAGTGCCGGCGAGGCATGCCCGTCCTCGGGAACGATGGCTTCCACCAGCAGCAGGCGCGCGCTGTCCGGCATCGCCATAAGGCAACGCGCGAGGATCGCGCGGGCCTCGTCGTCGCCCCAGTCATGGATCACCTTCTTCATCAGGTAGACATCGCCGCCGGGCTGGATTCGGTTGAAGAAATCGCCGGCGACCGCGGTGCATCGCGCGCCCAGCCCGGCTGCCGCGAAACGGTCGCGCGCCGTGCGGGCGACGTCCTCGCGTTCGAACAGCACCCCGGTCAAACCCGGATTGGCGGCCACAATCGCGGCGAGCAGCGAGCCCTCGCCGCCGCCGACGTCGACGACCGTGCCCGAGGTGGGGAACTGCCAGGCATCGACCACGGCTGCGTTTTCAGTGGCGCTGAGCTGATGCAGCGCCGCGGCCGAGATGCGCCCGACCTCGGGATGCGCCTGGTAGTGGTCGAACAGCCGCACGCCGAACACGCTGTCGAACGCCGGCTGCCCCGTGCGCACGCTCGTCTCGATCTCGCCAAGCGAGCGCCACACCCATTGCGATCCGTTCATGATCGCATAGTCGCGCAGCGAGCCTGGCGCATCGCTGCGCAGCAGATCGGCGACCGGCGTCAGGCGGAACCTGCCGTCTGGTTCGGCGGCGAAGATTCCGACGCTGGCGAGCGCGCGCAGCACGCGGAACAGCGATCCGGCATGCGCGCCGGTCGGCGCCGCAAGCTCATCGGCGCTGCGGGCGCCATCACGCAGTTGATCGGCGATGCCGAGACGCGCCGCCACGAACACCGCTTGTGCGACCCACGCCCCGGCGAGGACCTTCATCAGCGCCTGGGACGGCGCGCTCTCCGCGTGCTGCACCACCGCTCAGCCTTGCCGCCGGACGCCGTAGAACGCCGCGAACCCGACTGGCGTGTCCACGAGGTCGCGCCGCCAGGCAGTGACGCGCAACCACTGCCCCATCGGTATATACGGTACGTCGATCCAGAGCTGGCGCTGCGCCGCGACCGCGATGCGCCGCTGCTCGGTGATGTCGGGCGCGTCCAGCCAGGCTTGCCGCAGCGCCTCGAATTGCTCGCTCACCGGCCAGCCGGGCGCACCGCTCTTGCCATCGCCGCGGATATAATCGTTGGTTACCGGGGTATGGGTGAAGGCGCCCTCGGCCGGCGTGCAATACACCTGCCAGCCGCCTTTGTCGGGCGGATCGCGCTTGAGGATTTGCCGTGCCAGGGTCGCGTAGTCGGACAGCTGCAGATCCACTTCCATACCGACGCGGCGCAGCGTGTCGGCGCCGATCTGCGTGAGCAGCGGGATATAGCCGCTGCCTGCTGTGCCAAGCATAACGATGCGCTCGCCCCGATAGCCGGCCTCCACCAGCGCGCGTTTCACCGCTGCCTGGTCGCACGGCCCGGTCATGACCTCGATGCCGGCGTCGCTGGCGAACGGGGTGCCCGCCGGGAACAGACCGGCCCGGTCGTGCCAGTAGCGTGGATCGGTGCCGGCAACGACTCGCATCGCATCCGCCTGGTTCATCGCGCCTAGCAGCGCTCGGCGCACGGCCGGATTGTCGAACGGCGGATGCAGGTGGTTGAAACGCATGACGCCAATGGAGCCGGCGGGCTCGGTCACCGCAGTGGTGATCGCCGGTTCGGCAGCGAGCAAAGACACCTGATCGGCGTTGACCGCCTGCAACCAGTCCACCTCGCCTCGTCGCAACGCCGAAGCTGCGGTCGCCGCGTCGTCAATGGTCAGCCACTCGACCCGCTGGATGTGTGCGACCTTCGGCCCCGCAGTATAGCTCGCCCTGCCATCCGGGCGCGGCACATAGCCGTCGAACCGGGCATAGGCGGCGCGCTCTCCCATGACGAAGTCGCCCGGCAGGAAGCGGTAGGGGCCGCTGCCGACCATGTCGGTGACCGGGCGCGATGGGTCTGCGCCGGCGAGCCGCTCGGGCATCACCACCGGCGTGATCGTGCCGAGCCCGGCCAGAGCGCCGGGCAGATGCGGGAACCGGCGGCGAAGCCGGAAGCGGATGGTGCGGTCGTCGGGTGCGGTGAGTTCATCGGTGGCGGCGAGCAGCGCCTGACAGAACCCGTCGCGTTGTCCCGCCCGCCGGATGCTCGCGACCGCATCGCGCGCCAGCACGGGACTGCCATCATGGAAGCGCAATCCCTCGCGCAGCGTGAGGCGCCAGACGGTCTCGTCCTCGTCGACGACATGGCCCTCGACCATCTGTGGCCGCGGCATGAAGCTCTCGTCCAGGCCGTAGAGCGTGTCGAACACCAGATAGCCGTGGCTCCTGGTATGGGGAGTGCCGGCAAAGGTCGGGTCGAGCAGCGTGAGCCCGACGATGGGAACGAAGCGCAGCGGCTTCGATGTGCCGGCGCCGGCTATGCGCGGTGCGGCGAGAGCGATTGTTGCGAAAGCGGACTGTAACAGCGCGCGACGTCTCATGGCCAACTCCCATGTTGGTTTTTTCTGGCGGGGCTCGGAACGGCGCAGGCGTCAGGCTGCGGGCGGATCGTGCTGCCGCCGCTGCGGCCTGAGACGGCCGTGGCCTGGACGGGCATAGGAGCTATGGCCCTCCACCACGCGGGTCAGCAGGTCGATCAGCGGCGCGCGCTCCTCCGGCTGGAGCGGCGCCAGAATGCGCTGCTGCGCCGCCAGTGCCGCTGGCTGGATCCTGCGTCGCAGCGCAAGGCCCTCGGGCGTGAGGTGCAGCACGCGGACGCGGCGGTCTGCCGGATCGAGGCTGCGACTTACCAGCCCGGCCTCGGCCAGGCGGTCCACCAGCTTGCCCGCGCTGACCTTGTCGATGCCGAGCTGTGCTGCGAGGTGCTGCTGGTCAATCCCCGGTTCGGCGTCGAGTATGGTGAGCGCGCCATATTCGGAGATTTTCAGCCCTTCAGGGGCGAGCACCTCGGTCATGATGCCGAGGCAAAGTTGGTGCAGCCGGAGCGCCAAAAACGACGGCACCCGATGGTTCGGCGGCAGCCCTTTGTGGGTTGGACGATTCGGCGGTCGCGGCATCACATGCGCCAATCGGTAACAATTATTACCGTAAGATGTCTTACTGTCTGCCAGCTGTCAAGCGGCGAGTTGCGCTGAGCCGCGGCGGGGAGCAACGCCCCCGAGCGGGCCGCCACGAGCCCAAGCGTGGCCGCGGGGTAGGTTGGAGACACGCGTCGCGGCGGTCAGAAGAGGGGCCACAACGAGGCGCGGACGCGTTTGGTGATTTCGCCGCCGCCGCCACGCCTCACCCTGCATGAGAGTTGCTCCTGGATCTGGCGGATGCGCCTCGAACTTTCTGACAATGCGCTGCGCCGTTGGCGGTCGTTCGACCGCTGGATGAAGCCCAGGTGGACTGTGCTGTTTGGTCCATTCTGCGCTGGGCGATCGAGGGCATTGGCGGCGGATGCGCGCGAAGCTACCGACCGGCTTTTCCGTCTACCTGCCCGCATGGACGCCGCCACACCGCTCTCCTAGCATCGACGCAAGATATCAGAGGACGCAGCGATGAGTGGGGCATCACCGGTCAGTCTGGAGCGTAAGGGCGACATCGGCATCATCATGGTGAATTATCCGCCGGTGAATGCTCTTGGTCCCGGCGTCGCCGAGGGCATCAAGGAATGCATCGCGCGCGGCAACACTGATCCGGCGATCCAAGCCATGGTGCTGATGGGGGCCGGCCGCAGCTTCATCGCCGGCGCCGACATTCGTGGATTCGGCACGAACCGTCCGCGGCTGCCGCTTGGACAGCGCGTCTATGACGTGCTCGATGCGAGCGACAAGCCGGTGATCGCGGCTATCCATGGCTATGCGCTCGGCGGCGGACTGGAGATCGCGCTCGCCTGCCATTACCGCATGGCGATGCCAAGCGCGAAGGTTGGGCTGCCCGAGGTGCTCATCGGCATCATTCCCGGCGGCGGCGGCACGCAGCGTCTCCCGCGCCTTATCGGTGCGAAGGCTGCACTCGACATGATCGTGACCGGCCGTCACGTGCCTGCGCCGGAAGCACGGAGACTCGGCATTATCGACGAACTGCTGCCGGAGAATGCCGATCTGCTTGAAAGCGCGATCGCGTACGCAACGCGGCTGATGAAGGTGCGCCCTTTGCCGCGGGTGCGTAATCGTGCGGTCAAGCTGGACGACCCTGGCATTTTCGACGCAATGCGCAAGTCGATCGCACGACGCGCCCGCAACCAGAAAGCACCATATTACTGCATCGACGCGGTTGAGGCCGCTTGCAACGTATCATTCGAGCTGGGCTGCCGGCGTGAAGCCGACATGTTCAAGGAGTTGGAGGACAGCGCCGAAGCGCGCGCGCTGCGCTACGCCTTTTTCATCGAGCGCGAGGTAGCACGCCTGCCCGATCTTCCTGCGAAGACACCGGCACTCGATTTCACCACGGCCGCCGTGGTGGGTGCTGGCACGATGGGCGGTGGCATCGCAATGAGCTTTGCCGACTTCGGCTACCCAGTGAAGATCCTCGACGCCTCGCCGGAGGCGCTGGAACGCGGAATGCAACGTATCCGCGACAACTACGCCACGTCGGTGCGCCGCGGTTCGCTCACTGAAGGTGACATGAACCGGCGCCTCGCGCGTATCGAGCCGGTCGCCAGCTATGACGATATCGCCGACTGCGACCTCGTGATCGAAGCAGTGTTCGAGGAGATGGACGTCAAGAAGCCGATCTTCGCCAGACTGGATGAAGTGATGAAGCCCGGCGCGCTGCTGTTCTCCAATACGTCGGCGCTGAACATCGATGCGCTGGCGGCGATGACCAAGCGTCCGCAGGATGTGGCGGGCACGCACTTCTTCAGTCCGGCAAACGTGATGAAGCTGCTCGAAGTCGTGCGCGGCAAGGTATCGTCGCCACAGACGTTGGCGAGCGCGATGCAGATGGGCCGCAAGATCGGCAAGCTCTCGGCGATGGCTGGCAACACCGACGGCTTCGTCGCCAATCGCTCGCGCGCGCCGTTCAACACCGAGATGGTCATTCTGCTGGAGGAAGGTTGCCTGCCCGAGCAGGTCGATAAGGTCATGGTCGATTTCGGCTATCCGATGGGCCCGTTCGCCGTCGGCGACCTGGCCGGCCTCGATATCGGTTACGCCAGCCGCAAGCGCCGTGCCGCGGAAAATCCAGAGTTTCGCAAGCAGCCCATCCCCGACCGGCTCGTGGAAATGGGGCGCTACGGCCAGAAGACCGGTGCTGGCTGGTATCGCTACGAGAAGGGCGACCGCACTCCGCATCCCGATCCACAGGTTGCCGCGATCATCAAGGACGTCGCGACCACGCTGGACATCCCGCAGCGCAGCTTCACCGACGAGGAGATCCTCCGCCGCCTGTTGTTCTCCTCGGTCAATGAGGCCTGCAAGATCTTGGAGGAAGGCAAAGCGTACCGGCCCAGCGACGTGGACGTTATGTGGCTGCACGGGTTCGGCTTCCCGCGCTATCGCGGCGGGCTGTTCTTCTGGGCGGACACCATCGGCGTGCGCGACGTCTACAACCAGATCGCCGCCTGGCACCAGCAATATGGCAACCGCTGGACGCCGTCCCTATTGTTACGCAACCTTGCCGAGGCTGGCACGCCATTCCGTGAGGCGAAGGCCGCGGCTTTCGTTCCCTGAACCGCCGGAGCGCCGGTGGAACTGATTGACGCTGCGAGAACCCGCGTCCTATCGTTGCCGCCGAAAGTAAGTGCCGGGGCGTAACACCGACCCCGCCAGAGGAGGATCGCGGGGAAGTGGAGGACGCAGCGCGTCTGTTGCAGCTTGTCGTCAATGGCGCGGCTGCCGGCTGTATCTATGGCCTGATCGCTCTTGGATTCGTCCTTATCTATAAGGCGACCGAGATGATCAATTTCGCCCAGGGCGACATCATGATGCTGGGCGGCTTCGTTGCATTCAGCCTGATCGCGCATTTCGGTCTGAATTATTGGATCGGCTCGCTGCTCGCCATCATCATCATCGCGGCGTTCGGCTTCGCGCTGGATGCGATCGTCCTGCGGCGTGTCATCGGACAGCCGCAATTCGCCGTGGTCATGCTGACGCTGGGGCTTGGCTTCATCTTCCGCGCCTATGCGGGCATCACATGGGGCTACGATTCCGTCGGCTTCAATACGCCGTTCACCAACCGCACGATCAATCTGAATGGCCTGATCCTCGGCATGGACAACGTGTCGATCATCATCGGCACAGTGCTGTTGTGCGGTGTGCTCTATGTGTTTTTCAGCCACACAAGGCTGGGCATCGCCATGCAGGCGTCGTCGCAGAACCAGTTGGCCGCCTATTACATGGGCATCCCGGTGCGCAACGTGTTCTCGATGATCTGGGCAATCAGTGCCGGTGTCGCCGCGGTGGCCGGGATCCTGTTGTCGCCTGTGTCGATGATCGACGTGAACATGGGCTTCCTGGGCATCAAGGCATTTGCCGCAGCGGTCCTCGGCGGCTTCGGCAGCATCCCGGGCGCGCTCATCGGTGGCGTCGTCATCGGCATCGTGGAACAATTGTCGGGCTACTTCCTGCCCGCCGGCTTCCAGGAGGTTACAGCCAACGTCGTGCTGCTGGCGACGTTGATCCTGCGCCCGCAGGGTCTGTTCGCGCAGGGCATGGGGAAGCGGGTCTAGCCGATGCGCTACCTGTTCCGCACCAACTATCGGCAGGACACCACGCTTTGGCGGCATAACGCCGACCTGTTCTGGTACGGCTTGCTGATTGTCGTGCTGCTGCTGATCCCGATGCTGATGGGCGAATTTTACGTTGGCGAACTGGGCGGCGTGTTCATTTTCGCCATCGCCGGTGTCGGTATGATGCTGCTTGCCGGTTACACCGGACTGATCAGCCTGGGCAACGCCGCCTTCCTCGGAATTGGTGCCTACACCAACTCGGTCCTGCTCTCGCACGGCGTTCCGTTCCTGATCTCGCTGCCGGTCTCGGGGATATTCACCGCGCTGTTCGGCATCGCGATCGGACTGCCGACACTGCGCATGAGCGGTCTCTATCTTGCGATCGCCACGCTGGCATTCGGCAGCATCGTCGGCACGGTATTTCAGAAGTGGGATGCGGTGACTGGCGGGTTCGACGGATTCTCGGTTCCCACTCCATACGTGTTCGGCATCGCAATCGAGAGCGCGACCGGCGTGTATTACGTTTCGCTCGCCGTTCTGGCGTTCGTGCTATGGACGTCGGCGAACATTCTGCGCAGCCCGCTAGGGCGCGCCATGGTCGCCATCCGAGACAGCGAGATCTCCGCCCAGAGCATGGGCATCCACCTTGCGCGGTACAAGGCGTTCGCGTTTGCCATCAGCGCCGGAATCACCGGACTGGCCGGCGCATTGTTCGCGCACTATGTGCACTTCCTCGCACCGGATTCGTTCGACGTGCTGCTGTCGGTGCAGTTCGTCACCATCGTGTTCGTCGGCGGATTGGGTTCGCTGCATGGCGCGGTGTTGGGCGCCATCTTTGTGCGCCTGCTGCCGCAGTTCATCGCCATCATACGCGATGATCTTCCCTTCGGCATCGGCCGCACGCCAGGCCTTGAACCGTCGCTCTACGGCTTGGTGCTGGTGCTTGTCATCCTGTTCGAACCGGGCGGCATCTATGGCCGCTGGATCAAGATCAAGGCCTGGTTCCAGGCTTATCCACTGAAGCGGCGCACGGTATTCCGCCGGCAGAAGACCTATGCCCGTTCGGAGCGGCTGCGATGAGCCTGTTCCGTGCTGAAGACCTTGCCATCAGGTTCGGCGGCATCCGCGCCGTGGATGCGGTGACATTCTCGGTCGAGCCAGGCGAAGTGTTCTCCATCATCGGGCCTAATGGCGCCGGCAAGACCACCATCTTCAACCTGATCAGCCGCATCTACGCGCCAACGTCGGGGCGTCTGTTTTTCCAGGATCAGGACATCACCGATCTGCCGCCCTATCGCATCGCCGGCCTGGGCATTGCGCGCACCTTCCAGAACATCGAGCTGTTCGCCAATGCGACCCTGCTGGAGAACCTGCTGATCGGCCGGCATTGCCACTCGACCGTCGGCGTCCTGCCGCAGCTCGCTTTCCTGCCCGGCGTGCGGCGTGAGGAACTGAAGCATCGTGAGAAGGTCGAGGAAGTGATCGCTTTCCTCGGACTGGAACGCTACCGCGACACACTGATCGCCAACCTGCCGTACGGTGTGCGCAAAGTCGTCGAACTCGGCCGCGCCCTGTGCATCGAACCGAAACTGCTGCTGCTCGACGAACCCTCATCGGGCCTGAATGTCGAAGAGACCGAGGGCATGGGCTTCTGGATCGAGGACATCAAGAAGGATCTCGGCATCACCGTCATCATGGTCGAGCACGACATGAACCTCGTGCGCATGGTGTCCGACCGCGTGATGGCGCTGAATTACGGCAAGGTCATCGCGCTCGGCACGCCTGACGAGGTGCAGAATCACCCGGAAGTGGTGCGCGCCTATATCGGGGGCGAAGTATGACAACAGCGCTGCTCGATGTGACCGGCATCGAGACCTTCTATGGTCCGATCCAGGCCATTCGCGGCGTCAGCCTGCAGGTCGAACAAGGCCAAATCGTCACCGTCCTCGGCGCCAACGGCGCCGGTAAGACCACAGTGCTGCGCACCATTTCCGGCGTGCTCGATCCTGAACGCGGCTCCGTTCGCTTCGAGAGCAAAGCGATTGATCATATGCCACCCGATCGCGTCATGCGTCTGGGCATCTGCCATGTGCCGGAAGGCCGCGAGGTGTTTCCGTTCCTCACCGTGCATGAAAACCTGCTCATGGGCGCCTATTCGCGCCATGACAAGGACGCCGTGCACAAGGATCTCGAACTGTGCTTTGGCTACTTTCCGGTGCTCAAGGAACGCTCGCATCAGCGCGCCGGCCTGCTGTCCGGCGGTGAGCAACAGATGCTGGCGATCAGCCGCGCCTTGATGGGGCGGCCGAAGCTGTTGCTGTTGGACGAACCCTCGCTCGGTCTTTCACCCCTCCTGGTCACCCAGATCTTCCGCATCATCCGCCGCATCAACGAGGAACAGGGCGTTTCCATCCTGCTGGTCGAGCAGAACGCTCACATGGCTTTGCGCACCGCGCATTTCGGCTACGTGTTGGAAGTCGGGCGCATCGTGTTGGCGGATGACTGCAACAGCCTGATGCAGACCGACGCGATCAAGGAGTTCTATCTCGGCCAGAAGGAGACTGGCATCCGCGGACAACGGCGATACAAAAGGAAGCGCCTGTGGCACTGACCATCCCCGCCCTTGTCGCGCAGCGCGCGGCGGCGCAAGCCAACAGTGTCGTGTTGCGCAAGAAGCACCGCGGCATTTGGCAGGCGGTCACCTGGGCTCAGCTCGGTGCGCATGTGCGCGAAGTCGTCGCTGGCCTGCGCGCGGTTGGTCTGCAACTTGGCGACAACGCCTGCGTGCTGGCTGAAACCCGCCCCGAGTTCGTCTATGTCGATCTCGCCATCCAGGCCGCCGGTGGCGTCAGCGGCGCGCTCGATCCGGCGATCGAGCCCGATGCGCTCGGCGACGCTTTGCGCCAGGCGCATTGCCGCGTGCTGTTCGTCGAGAACGAGGAACAGCTGGATAAGGCACTGCTGGTCCGCGATCGCTGCGAGACACTACGGCACATCGTCATCTTCGACATGAAGGGGCTGCGTGATTTCGCCGATGCCACCTGCGAAAGCTTCGCCACGTTCATCGCGCGCAACGGCGACAGCGAGTTCGCCGATGCGGCCAACTCCCAGCCAGCAATTCTGCTGCTGCCGCAAGGCCACGTTCTGACACACGGCGATGTCACGCAACTGATCGCCAATGCGCGCGCCTCGTTGCAGCCGCGTGCTGGCGACGAACGCATGGCATTGCTGCCCATGTGCAGCGTGCTGGAGCGCGTGCTGGGGCTTTATCTCTCGCTCGATGCCGGCGCCATCAGCAATTATCTGGAAAGCCCGGAGACGGTTGCCGAGAATCTGCAAGAGGTGCAGCCAACATTGCTCGGCGCCGATGTGCCGTTCTGGCAGCAGCTTCAGTCGCGCATCACCACCGCTGCGAATGGCGCCACAAGATTGCAACGCGGCCTGTATCGCTGGAGCATCAGCTCCGGCAGCATTGTGGCGCGGCTCTGCGTGCTCAACGCGGTACGGCGCGAACTCGGGCTCAGCCGGCTGAGGCGCGCCTATATCGGCACCAGCCTGCCGGCAGAAACTGCATCCTGGGCCAACGCGCTCGGCATCGACATCCAGCAGATCAACGCCCAGGCAGCGCAGGGTACCGCCCTGGACGAAAAGCATCGTGCCCTCAAGGAAGCGGCCTACGGCAGTTGAAGGAATATCACCGATGATGAAGTGTTTGATGACAGCAGCGGCCATGGCTGCCGCGCTGGTTTCCCCCGCCATGGCGGATGCCACGCGCGGCGTCACCGACAACGAAATCCTCATCGGCACCTACACCGATCTCTCCGGTGTCACCGCGATGTGGGGCGTCAATAATTCCAACTCCTGGCGCATGGTGTTCGAGGAAACCAACGCCGCGGGCGGCATCAACGGCCGCAAGATCAAATACATCGTCGAGGACAATCAGTACCAGGTGCCGCGCTCGGTGCAGGCCGCCAACAAGCTGATCAACCGCGACGGCGTGTTCGTGATGGTCGCCAACGGCGGCACGCCGATGAACAACGCGACCATGCCCGAGCAGTTGGCCAAGGGCGTGCCCAACGTGTTCCCGCTGACGTCGGCCCGTTCGATGTACGAACCGCTGCATCACCTGAAGTTCGGCCTGGCCAGCTCGTATTACGACCAAATCCGCGCCGGCGTGAAACTCTTCGCGGAACAGCGCGGCAAGAAGACGGTTTGCGCGATGTCCGAGGATACCGACTTCGGCCGCGACGTGATGGACGGTGCGCGCGACGAACTCAAGGCACTCAACATGAAGCTGGCGGGCGAAACGCTGCACAAGCCCACCGATACCGATTTCAGCGCATCCGTCGCACGGTTGCGAGACGTCAACTGCGATCTGATCGTTGTCGGCGGCATCGTGCGTGACACCGTGCAGATCATCTCCGCGGTGCGCAAAACCGGTTGGAATGTCGATATGCTCGGCCAGGCGGCGAGCTACGACGAAGCAGTCGCCGAGGTGCCGGGTGGCGTGAGCGAAGGCTTCTATTCGATGGCACCGGTACTCTTCGTCGCCGCCAGCAGCGAAAACCCAGCAGTCGCCAAGTTTGCCGAAGCCTACAAGAAGGAATTCGGCAAGGAGCCGAATTTCGCCGCGCAGATTGGCTACACCGGTGCACAGCTTGTCGTGCAGGCACTGAAGAATGCCGGCAAGGACCTGACCGCGGACAGCTTCGTCACCGGCATGGAGAGCATCAAGGATTGGCACGACATCTTCGGCTCGCCGCCGATGACATTCAGCCCGACCAAGCACCAGGGCTCGAATGAGTCATTCCTATGTGTAGTGAAGAACGGCCACTGGGTCCCGGTCAGCAACACGCCGGTCGGTTACTGATCCCGCTCCTGCGCCTCCTTCGCGTTGCGGGGGAGGCCGGGAATGGGCACTACAGGTTCTCGACCTCCAACGGGAACAGCGCATCCGGATCGGCTGTCCGCAGCAGATGATACACGTTGAACCGGTACGCCGGCCCGAGTGAAACCTCGGGTGGCGTGAACGGGAACGCCAGATTGCCCGCCGTGGATAGCCGGCCCGCGTAGCCATGATGCAGCAGATATTGCTTGAGCGTGCGCACCACTTCGGCTGCACGCTCGGCGGTCGGCGCGATGCATTCACCCATCACGAATACCTCGCCCGGCCATGGCTCGCCCTTTGGTGCCGCCATACGCACGCCATCGACGCCATAGACGCGGAACCGCAGCGTGTAGTCCTCCGGTGCGTCCTCGCACACCAGATCGCGCACCACTTGCTCGACCGCCGGAAGTATCTCGCGATGCCGCTGAATGAACCGCGGATCAGCCGCACCCGCCAACAGAACGGCGCGTTCGCCAATCTTCCGCGCGCCTTCAATCTTCACGCATGGGTCGGTCGATTCGCGCCAGGCCGCTCCGGTGACATGACAGCGCCGGTCATCCACCGCTGAATAATCCGCGCCGCTCAGGTCCAGACGACCCTCCGGCTCGTATACCGTGTACGGATCCGCCTGCTCATACAGACTGTGCGCGGCGACCGAGACCGGCGTCGCGCGCCGCTGTTCCGCCATGCTCTCCAGCACGAAGCCGTCTTCGTCCAGCGTCGCCAGGATCGAATCGCGTCCGCCCGGCAGACAGCACAACGACGCACACTCGATGATCTTCGCCATGTGCACCGACAATCCGGTCGGGAAACCAAGCATCGTCGGCAACGACGCGAAGATAGCCGTGTCGCAGGCGCGCCCCGCGATCAGCACATCGACATCCTCGGCCAGCGCGCGACGGAATGGTCCCATGCCCATCTGCCCGACGATATGCGCAGCCTCGGTGACTTCTTCCTCGGTCAACGCAGGCATGTCATCGATGCCGCTCACCTTTCCCGCACGCACCGCCGCCTGCAGCATGCCGCGCGGCAGATCGGCGCGCAGCACGCCGAGGCGAAAATGCAGTCCCTCGGCCCGCGCGATTTCGCGGATGATCGCGAGCGTCGCCTCCAGATGCGGTGCCGCGCCCGCCGAACCGGCTGAACCGATCACCAGCGGCACGTCGATCGAGCGAGCACCCAGCAGGACCTTGCGCAGATCGCGCCGCGTCGCGGCCGGCGCGGTCGCCATTTCGCCCTTGCCCAGATAGGTCGGCCCGATATCGATCGAGCCCATGTCGCAACCGATCAGGTCCGGATGCCGTGCCAGTCCAGCATTGAACGCCGGCGTCGGAATGCCATAGCCGAGCTGCCCCGACGCCCCGAGGAACCGCATCGGGCGCCGCGTCCGCCGGACATCGTCCAACACGCGCCCGGATGCACTCATATCTCCACCTCAAGCAGCGGTGCGTGCTGCTGCGCGCCGTACACGTCGCGATCACCGGGATCGCCCGCCATGATCGGCCGCGTCAGCACGATCTTGATCGCGCGGCCGACTGGATACGGAATCACCGTCACATCGTCCGCTGGCAGACCGTACAGCGCTCCCACTCGTTCCCGGCTGAGCGCCGGAGATTGTGCGACGCGCCGGTAGTCCGCATCCGTGGCGAACATGAGATCCAGCGTCAGGCGCCGGGGGCCGGCGTTCTTGCTGCGGATGACCTGGGCAATCTCCGACAGCTTCATGCGAAACGCCTGTGCAGGAATGCCAGTACGTCGGACGCGCAGCGATCCGGAGCGATGTCACAAATATTGTGCGGCAACCCGTCGTAGCTGATCAGTTCGCAGTCGGGAATCTTTTCGCGCATGATCTGATAGTTCTCCGTGCCACCCACGGTCTCGGCGCCCGGCATCACCAGCAGCGTCGGACACTGGATCCGCGGCAGTTCGTCCGCCCACCACAACGTCGTCATCAGGCTGACAAAGCGCCCGATATACGCGGTGTCGTTCTTCGCAGCCTCGTCGAGAAACCATTCCACATGGCCGCGATCGTGTCCGTGCGGAAAGCGGTCTTCTATCGTCGCCGCCAGGAAGTTGCGCAGGCCCTCGCGCGCCACACGCGGCAGCCATGTGCGGGCCTGGCTGTTCTTCAATCCCGGCGTCGAGCCGAACAGCATCAGGCTGCGCACACGCTCGGGCGACGCCATCGCCAGGTTCTGCGCAAGGTAGCCACCGGCCGAGTTGCCAACGATATGCACGGCGCCACAGCCGAGATGGTCCAGCAGTTCGCGCACGTCCTGCACCAGCCGGTCCATGGAGAGCGGCAGCTCGGGCGGAGGCACCTGCGATTCGCCATGTCCGCGCAGGTCCATCCGCACCACGCGATAGTGCCGGGACAATGGCGGAACCATCGCATACCAACGCCTGGATGAACCCATCGCGGCGTGCAGCAGCAGCAGCGTCCGTGGCTCCTTCCACGGGTCGGTATAATCGTCGATCGTATAGGCGATGCGATTGCCGTCGCTGGCGGCAATGGTGTTCATGGCCGATGCAGTTCCGCCCGGGCGCGCGTCACTGTCTGCTTGCCGTGCTTGAACACCGCGAGCGGCGCCCCGACCTCCGCCACCGCCTGCTCGGGCGTCATCGCATCGAGCACCACAATATCTGCCGGGTTGCCGGCCTTGATGCCGTAGTCCTGCAAATTCATCAGCTGCGCAGGACGCTCGGTCAGCATGGCAAAGCACTCCCGCAGGCGATTTGTGCCACTGATCTGGCAGACATTGGCTTGCAGGTTCGCCATCCGCAGCAATGACGCATCGCCGAACGGCGTGAACGGGTTCAGCACATTATTGGTGGACAGCGAACAATTCACACCGCATTCGGCCAGCAGGTTCACGTCGGCCACACCGCGGCGCACGCTGTGCTCCTGGTCGCGCCCGATCATGAAGAGATCCGTCGCCGGCAGTACCGTCACTGCCACGCCAGCATCCGCGATCCGTCGCGCGAGCGAGCGCAGTTCGGCGACGGGCATGGTGGACAGCTTGGACATATGTCCCACAGCCACACGCCCGCCCAACCGGTATTGCTCGGTCAGCTCACAGACGAGATGGATGTCCATGGCGTCGGGCGAATTGCCGGAATCGAGATGCATGTCGATATCGACATCGAATTCGCGCGCCAGATCGAAGATCCGATGGATCTGTCCGGCGTGGTCCGGATCATAGTTCGGCGCCGCACCTACAACGCGCGCGCCACGCTTGAGCGCCTCCACCAGCAACGCATCCGCGCGTGGATTGTTGGTCAGACCTTCCTGCGGAAACACGCACACTTCCACATCGATGGCCCAGCTGTAATCGCGTCGCAGCGCATCGATCGCCTCGAAGCTGCGCATTTCCACACCGGCGTCCAGCTCCAGATGCGTGCGCATCCGCGTCGCGCCATGCTTGATGCACTTTTCCAGTGTCCGGCTGGCGCGCTCGTAGACGTCCTCTGCGGTGAAGGTGTGCTTGATCGCGGCGACGCGCTCCATGGAGTTGGGCAGCCGCCCTTCCTCGGGCCCGCAACGCTCGATGATGTTGGACTTATCCAGATGGATATGTGTCTCGACCAGTCCGCCGCAGACCAGACACCCCTCGGCGTCGAACATCGGCGCATCCGCCTGCAATGTCGGCTCGATCGCGACGATATTTCCCGCCTTGACGCCGATATCGACCAGAGGCGTTTCGGGCGCATGGGACAGACGGGCATTGCGCACAATCAGGTCCATGCGGCCGATGCTCGCGCGGCCCTGCGCGCGGCGCAACCCTAGGGCGCGCGAGACTCCACGTTCCAGATTTCGGCGGCATATTCGCGAATCGCCCGATCCGAAGAGAACCAGCCCATGCGCGCGATATTGATCACGCTGGATCTCCACCAGGCGCTGCGGGCCCTCCAACGCGTCGCGACCTGACCCTGCATGTCGGCATAAGCGGCATAGTCGGCCGCCACCAGGAAATGATCATTGCCGATCAGTTCGTCGACCAGTTCACGGAACCGCCTGGGGTCGTCAGGTGAGAACACGCCTTCACCGATCGCGTCCAAGACTTCTCGCAGCACCGGGATTCCCTCGATGGTCTCTCGCGGTCCTGGACCACGGCGGCGGCGTTCGACCGCTTCCTCGGCAGTCAGACCGAATATGAAGATATTCTCCGCTCCGACCCGTTCGAGGATCTCGACATTGGCTCCGTCCAGCGTGCCAATCGTCAATGCGCCATTTAGAGCCAGCTTCATATTGCCGGTGCCTGAGGCCTCCATCCCGGCGGTAGAGATCTGCTCGGAGAGGTCGGACGCCGGAATGATCGCCTCGGCCAGGCTCACGTTGTAATCGGGCAGGAACACGACCTTAAGCAGCCCCCGCAATGCCGGATCGTTGTTGATCACCCGCGCCACGTCGTTGATCAGTTTGATGATCAGCTTGGCATGATGATAGCTGGCGGCTGATTTGCCGGCGAAGATCTTCACGCGTGGCACCCACTCGAACAGTGGGCGAGCCCGCATCTCATTGTACAGCGCAATCGTCTCCAGTACGTTGAGCAATTGCCGCTTGTATTCATGGATGCGTTTGATCTGGACATCGAACAGTGCATCGGGGTCTAACTTGATGTCGAGCCGTTCGGCCACCAGTTGTGCCAATGCCTGCTTATTGGTTCGACGGATGCTGGCCAGGCGCTCCTGCACCGCGCTGTCATCGGCCGACCGGGCGAAATCGCTCAGCGCCTCTGCGTCATCCAGCAGCCGTTCACCCACAACATCTGTCAGCAAACGAGTGAGCTGGGGGTTTGCCGCGAACAGCCATCGCCGCAGCGTGACCCCATTGGTCTTGTTGACAATGCGCTCAGGATAGATGCGATGCAGTTCGCGGAACACTGTCTGGCGCATCAGGCCGGTATGCAGCGCGGAAACGCCATTCACCTTATGCGATCCAAGAAACGCCAGAGTACCCATCCTGACCCGGCGGCCAGCGTTATCGTCGATCAGCGATAGCTCGGCGAGCGGCGGACCATCGGTGCGCGGCAATGCGCAAACCATATCCAGGTGGAGACGATTGATCTGATACACAATCTGCATGTGACGCGGCAGCAGCCGCTCCATCAGGGAAACCGGCCAGCTCTCCAGCGCCTCTGGCAGCAATGTGTGATTGGTATAGGAAATGGTATCGGTGGTGATCCGCCAGGCCTGATCCCACGGCACGCCATGCAGATCGACCAGCAGGCGCATCAGTTCCGCAACGGCGATGGCCGGATGCGTGTCATTCATCTGGATCGCGGCCTTGTCGGGCAGCGTGCGTATATCGCCGTTGTGCTGCCGCAGATGGCGCTCGACCAGATCCTGCAGTGACGCGGCGGTAAAGAAATATTCCTGACGCAGGCGCAGTTCTTGTCCAGACGGCATCTCGTCGCTGGGGTAGAGCACCTGCGAGATCGCGTTGGCGCGGTCTCGGGGCTCCAGTGCGCCGATATGATCGCCGCGATTGAATGCGTCCAGCCGCAACGGATCGCCGGCCCGCGCCGACCAGAGCCGCAGCGTATTGGCATAGCGGCCTCGCCAGCCGACTATCGGCGTGTCGTATGGCACCGCATTCACCATCTCAGCCGGATGCCAGACGTATTGTACGGTGCCATCGCTCGCTGGATGCGTCTCCACCGTGCCGCCAAAGCCGATGGCGTGCGTCGCATCGGGACGAGCGATTTCCCATGGATTGCCGAAATTCAGCCAGTTCTCGGGGTACTCTAGCTGCCAGCCATCCTTGATCACTTGACGGAACATGCCTTGGTCGTAGCGGATGCCATAGCCATGCGCCGCAATCGACAGCGTGGACATGCTCTCCATGAAACATGCGGCGAGCCTGCCCAACCCGCCATTCCCCAAAGCGGCATCGCGCTCGACATTGCGCAATCGGTCGTAATCGACACCGAGCTCCGACAATGCCAACCGCATCGGTTCAACCAGGCCAAGATTATTGAGCGTCTCGTGCAGCAGCCGGCCGACAAGAAATTCAAGCGACAGGTAATAGACCCGCTTGCCCTTGGAAATGTAGTTCGAGCGCGTCGATGCCAGCCACCGCTCAATCGAATGGTCGCGGACGGCCAGCCCCGTTGCCATGAACCAGTCCCAATCGGTGGCGACGATTGGATCTCGGCCCACCGCATGGCTCAGCTTATCAACGACGCTCTGCTTGAGCGCGGCAACATCTTCGTGCTCGGCAGGCAACGGAATGCGCGAGGCGTCTGCGCTGGAAATAAGGGCTGAGCTCATGCGCATGTTTGGCCGCACGAGTACGAATATTGAGTTAACGCCGCGGTCGCTTGCTCAATACGGAGGCGGCTTGCAGCACGGTTCGCGCCAGCGCCTCGCGATCGGCCAGCGTGGTCATCAATGTCTGCGCCAGCGTGACCTTCGCGCTGATCCTCGCCACCTGGTCGAGGTCCGCATAGTCCACGACATAGCCGTCGATCAGGCCTTCATAACGCGCCGCGACCCCGCCGGCACTTGGCGTGAGACCGAGCTCTGCCATCATCTTCGCCGTCGGTCCCTTCACGGCACGTCCCCCGATCAGCGGCGAAACCGCGACGATGGGCGCGGAGCAATCGGCCAGCGCCGAACGCAGGCCCGGCACCGCCAGTATCGGTTCGATACTGATGAATGGATTGGATGGACAGACCACCACAGCTGTCAGAGCCGGATCTGCCAGCGCGGCGAGCACATCCGGCTGCACCCGTGCGGTTGTCGCACCATGGAATGCCAGCTCATGCACTGTCGGTTCACAGCGCCGGCGCACGAAATACTCCTGGAATTCGATCCATCCGTCATCGGTGCGCACCCGGGTGCGCACCGCATCGTCGCTCATCGGCAACACACGTGACGCCACACCCAGCCGCCGGCAAAGATCTGCGGTGATCTCGGTCAACGTTTCACCGCTCCGCAAACGGCGCGACCGCTCCACGTGCAGTGCAAGGTCGCGATCGCCGAGACGGAACCACGTCTCGCCACCCAGCACACCCAGTGTCTCCATGAACGACCAGGTCTCGTCGCGCCGTCCCCAGCCAAGTTCCGGATTGGCCAGTCCGGCGAGCGTGTAAATAACCGTGTCGATGTCCGGCGAAATGCTCAGCCCCAAATGCTCGAAATCGTCGGCGGTGTTGCAGACCACGGTCAGCTCTTCCGCCGGCATCACCCGGCTCAGTCCCAACGCCAGCTTGGCGCCTCCGACGCCGCCGGACAGTGCAAGCACGCTCATTGGAACAGGTCCTCTTCCGGCGGCCGCACCAAATCCGCGGCCGGCAGCGACGCTGCGGACCAGTCGAGGCCGCGTACCAGAACAACCGGCTGCGCCTCCGCCGCCTGGCCCTGCAACAGAGATGCGGCGGCGGCAACTTCATCCGCGAAACCGATGATGCTGACCTCCAATGTGCGTCCGAAGAGATCCGGCTGTCCGCGCAGATCGATCAGGCTCGGCAATCCCGCAGCGCCTATAGCGATGCCGCAGGTGCCGCGGCGCCAGGCGCGGCCGAAGCTGTCGCTGATGATCACCCCGAGATCGACGCCATAGTGCTGCTGCAGCCGCGCGCGCAGCGCCTCGGCCGAGGCGTCCGGATCACGCGGCAACAGCAGTACGCGCTGCACACCGTCGGCCGGCGCGACATTGGATTGGTCGACACCGGCATTGGCCATGACGAAGCCAAGCCGGTGCTGCACGATGATCAGGTTCGGCCGCGACCGCACCACGCGCGTGGATTCACCCAGGATCACCTCGACCAACCGCGGATCCTTGCCGACTTCCGCGGCCAGCGTCTCCGCCTGCGCGGACGCGGTCACGGTCGCAAGGTCGACGGTGCGCCCCTCCGACTTGGAGACGACTTTCTGCGCCACCACGATCACATCGCCTGACTGCAATGCGCGGTCGCCGAGCGCGTCGATGATCAGCGCCGCGATGTCGTCGCCGGCGCGCACCATGGGGATATCGCGCAACGCGATGAGTTCGAGGGTAGAGCTCATGCCTCGGTAAGTTGGTCAGTCAAAGCGCCGCCGCAATTTCGGCAGCACCTGCTCGGCGTAAAGCCGCAGGAACCGCTCCTGGTCCGGCCCCGGTGCATGAAACACCAAATGCCGGAATCCCATTTCCACATACGGGCGGATTTTCTCGATATGCTCGTCGGGATCGCTCGATACGATCCAGCGGCTCGCCGCGCGTTCCACCGGCAGCGCGGCGGAGAGCCGCTCCATCTCGATCGGGTCTTCCACCATGACCTTTTCTTCGGGCGTCAGCGCCAGCGCCGCCCAATGTCGCGTATCCTGCATCGCCCGTTCGTGATCGGTGTCGAACGATACCTTCATTTCGATCATCCGGTCGTAGTTCGCCGGCGGATTGGACGCCAGCTTCAACCCTTCCTCGACATTCGGCAGCAGTGTCTCGGTGTACAGCTTCCACGCCTTGCCCGATGTGCAGATAAACCCCTGCGCCGATCGGCCGGCATATTTGGCAACCTGTGGCCCGGCCGCGGCCACGTATATCGGCACCGGCTTATCGGGTTTGTCGTAAATCGTCGCTTTCTCGGTCTGATAGTACTCGCCGTCGAAGCTCACGCGATCTTCGGACCACAGCTTGCGGATCAACTGGTTGGCCTCACGCAGGCGGGCAAATCGCTCCTTGGTCTCCGGCCACTTCATCCGTGTCGACGGCACCTCGTTCAATGATTCACCGGTACCGACACCAAGAATGACGCGGCCCGGGAACATCGCACCCAGCGTGCCGAATGCCTGCGCCACGATCGAGGGATGATAGCGGAACGTCGGCGTCAGGACGCTGGTACCCATGACGACGCGTTGGGTGGACGCACCGAGCGCACCGAGCCAGGCCAAGGCATTTGGCGCGTGGCCATCCGTATGCTTCCAAGGCTGGAAATGATCGCTGACGAACACTGAGTCGAAGCCAACCTGCTCAGCCAGAACCGAGAACTGCAACAGCTTGGATGGACTGAACTGTTCGGCCGAGGCCTTGTATCCCAGCTTGAGCACGATTGGTCTCCTGTCGTTGCCGGCACGCTACTGCCGGCGGGCATCACGCGCCAGCCGGACCAATTCGCTCCGCACGTCGCCAGCGTTGCTCACCGGCGTGGACCAGTGAATGCGAATCACCTGTTCGTCCTGTGCCAGATCGCAGCCATCGACATCGACCGCGACCATGCGCCAGACGCCTGGCGCACCGGCTATCGCCGCGAGCGCATCCGGATGATCGTTGTTGCAGTGGCCGATGATGGCTTCGGCCGCGGCCTCAATCGCCGCGACGGCGGCCGCGTCCGGTGTCAGGTCGGCTACATGCAGCCGTACAGCGCGGGCGAAGCCGCCAACATAGAGTCCGCCCAGCGGCCTGATCCGCCACAGCGCGAAATCGCCGAAATCAGCATACAGCGATGCGTAAGGATGGATGGCGATAAACCGCGCCTTCAATGCCGGATCACTCAGCTTCTCGGCGAGACCGGTTATCGTTACGCGCGGCGCGGTCTGCGGATTGGCGGTTTCGGCGGCTCCGGCCACCAGCACGGAACAACGCGCCTCCGCACGGAGGTATCGCGTGTGCTCGGAGAGATCAGAGAGCAGCAGCAGCACCGAGAGGTCCGGCGCGCAGGCGGGCGTCACCAGTGAGGCAAACGGCTGTCCCTGGGCGGCGGTCGCCAAGGTGCCCGCGCGGGAGGCCCGCAGCAGCTTGCGCGCCTGCCAGCCGGCGATGAAATCAGCCACGGCGAGCCAGCAGGGCGCTTGTGGCAACAACTTCCGCCAGCTGCCCATTGTCCGCCTTGGGCGCCAACAGCGCCGTTATTTCCGCTGCCAACGTTTGCGTCGCTGCCTCGCCCAGCCGATGAGGCGCGGTGCTGGAGCGGGAGAACGCCCGGTCCACCAATTGTTCGACCTTAACTGTGCGCCGCTCGATGACGGAAACGCGGTCCAGCAGATTGAACGGAGAGTCCAGCAGCACAGCTTCGTGCCGCACCCAGGCGCTACCGCGCTGCCGTCCATGACCGGTGTCACCTTCGCCGTAGCGCCGCAGCAGGGCCCGGTACTCCATTATCCAGGCATTGTCCGGCACATCGACCGTCTCGCTGTCGAACAGCGCTATGGTGCCGTCCGGCTCAACCATCCCATCCAGCCGGCGCAGGGTTTCGGCCCGTTCCATCCAGTGGAATGACCGCCCCATCGTGACAAGCCGGAAGCGCCCCCATGCGGGTGAAAGATCGAAAGAGCTGCCGTGCACGAAGCTGATCTGGCCCGCACGGCCGAATTCGGCCTCGGCGATGCGCAGCATTTCCGGCTCCGGGTCCACCGCGGTGACAGCCGCGACCAGTGGTGCGAACGCACCTGCGAGCATGCCGGGGCCGCAACCCAGATCCAGTACCCGATCATGCGGCGAAAGCCCGGTCAGCCGGGAAACCAGCTGAATCAGCCGCGGCGCGTAGGGCGGACGCCCGGACAGGTAGTAGCGCGCGGACGACTGGAAGCGGTGGAGCTGGAAAACTTCCCCGTCAGCCATATTCCGTTCACCTCCCGTCCGCAATGCGCCACAATTCGGTGAAAGGGTCTGCTCCCACGCCAGTACGGAGCGATCCCATGAACGCGGTAGGACGGAGCGATCCCATGAACGCACCCCCGAAGGACGGATCGACGAAGCAGACCATCGCCCTCGTCGATGACGACCGCAACATTCTCACCAGCGTGCAGATGACGTTGGAGCAGGAGGGTTTCCAGGTCCGCACCTATACCGATGGCGAGAGCGCCTTGCAGGCCTTGAACGCCAAGCCGGTGGACCTCGCGGTGCTGGACATCAAGATGCCGCGGATGGATGGCATGGAATTGCTGCAGCGGCTCCGGCAGCGCAGCACCATGCCGGTGATCTTCCTTACCTCGAAGGACGAGGAGGTTGACGAACTGATGGGCCTACGGCTTGGCGCCGATGACTACATCACCAAGCCGTTCAGCCAGCGCCTGCTGATCGAGCGCATCCGCGCGCTGCTCCGCCGCAATGAGACCAGCCGAGCGGAAGGTTCCGGGGCCACGCCGGGCGGTGTGATGGTGCGCGGCGAGCTGACGCTGGACGAAACCAAGCACCAGTGCACATGGCATGGCCAGGACATCCAGCTCACGGTTACCGAATTCCTGCTGGTCAAAGCGCTCGCGGCGCGCCCCGGAATGGTCAAAAGCCGCGACCAGCTGATCGATGCGGCCTACGGCGAGAACATCTATGTCGATGACCGGACCATCGATAGTCACGTCAAGCGCATTCGCAAGAAGTTCCGCACCACTGACGACGACTTCGATCACATCGAAACACTGTACGGCATTGGCTACCGCTACAAGGAGCACTGACCGCCACCATGCCTGATGGCATCATCCTGTCCGCGCTGGCACCGCCTGCTGTCCCTCAGCAGAAGCGGTTTCGTGCGCGCTGGGTGTCGCCTCTGCTGCGCCGCATCCTGCTGGTCAATGCACTGCCCCTGGCCCTGCTGGTCGCCGCGCTGCTCTACCTCGATCAGTATCAGAACGGGCTGCTGGAAGCCGAGGTCGGCGCCCTGCGCGAGCAGGCCCGCATCTATGCCGGTGCGCTTGGCGAAAGCGCCGTGCGCATGGCCGAGCCGGACAATCCGAAGATCGTGCCTGACATCGCGCGCCCCCTGCTGCATCGACTGACCGACCCGGCGCCGGGCGCGCAGGCCAAGCTCTACGCCCCCGACGGCGCGGTGATCGCCGACTCCCGGGTGCGCGAAGGCGCGTCAGGCGCGGTCAGTGCCGAGCCGTTAGCACCGGCGGTTGAACACGGTCCTGTCGTCGGTGCCGTCGGCTGGCTCTACGACAAGGCGATGGCGCTGCTGCCGCATGAGACAATCGTCGATATGACCCCGAGCGCCGGCGGTCCGGAATGGCAGCCGGACGTGAAGGAGGAATTGCGGCTGAGCAGCTCCGGCCAGAGCCGTGAGACGCCGCCCTATATCCGGCGCACCAAGGACGATCAGTTGCTGGTCACCGTCGCTGAGCCGGTGGAGCGGGACCACCATACCGTCGGCATCATCCTGCTGACCCGTGACGCGCGGGAAGTCGATAGCAGCCTGTTTGTCGTGCGCGTCTCCATCCTGGCGCTGTTCGGCCTGGCGCTTGGTCTGACCGTGCTGTTGTCCTGGTATCTGTCGCTGACCATCGCTCGCCCCATTCTCCGACTGGCCGGCGCCGCCGCCGACATGCGGGAGGGCCACGCTCGCGCCGGTAGCGTCCCGGCGCCGCTATTGCAGCGCCACGACGAGGTCGGCGCCCTGGCAACCGCCCTTGCCGAGTCCGCCCAGGCACTGTTCGCTCGGATGGACGCCATCGAGCGCTTCGCCGCCGACGTCGCGCACGAGATCAAAAACCCACTGTCATCGATCCGCAGCGCGATCGAAACGCTGCGCCGTATCCAGGACCCTGAGCGTCAGCGTCAGCTGCTCACCATCATCGCGCAGGATGTGACACGGCTCGATCGATTGATCAGCGATGTCAGCGACGCCTCACGCCTGGACGCGGAACTGTCGCGCGTCACTGCCGAACCGGTGGACGTCGTGCCGATGCTGCATGCGCTGCACGAACTCGATGAGGCGACGCGCGACGCCGAGAACGATCCCCGGATCGTGCTCGACACGCAGCCGGCCAGCCTTTCGGTTTGGGCGATCGAGGACCGCCTCATGCAGGTGCTGCGCAATCTTGTCGCCAATGCCCAGTCCTTCAGCCCGCCACGCGGCCGGATCACGCTGCGCGCACGGGACGCCGGCGGCATGGTGGAGATCAGTGTCGAGGACGAGGGGCCGGGCATTCCCGAAAGCAACCTGGAGCACGTGTTCGACCGCTTCTACTCGGAGCGCCCGCAGGGAGAAAAGTTCGGCCAGCATTCCGGCCTCGGCCTGTCGATCAGCCGGCAGATCGTCGAGGCCCTGCGCGGTCAGATCTCCGCCGAGAACCGCAAAGGCATCGGCAACAAAGTACTCGGTGCGCGGTTCGTCGTAAGGCTGCCGAAGGTCTGATACCGGCAGCCTTACTCATCCGTCATGGCTGCATCTGCATCCCTTGCAGCCTGATGAGGCCATCCGGCACCTGTTGGAAACCAACCAGGCCCTTTTTCATGCCGACGATGTTCTTGCCGGTCCACAGATACACCAGCGGCAAGTCCTTGCGCTCCTGCTCCCACACCTTCGCATAGAAAGCGCGACGCTGATCAACCGCCGAGACCGTGCGGGCGTCGTCCAGCGCCTTATCCGCGTCGGCATTCGCGTAATGGCCGTAATTGAACGTCCCGCCAGTGTGCAGCATCTGCCACATGTTGCCATCCGGATCGGCGCGGCCCGACCAGCCGATCAGATAAGCCTGGAAATCGCCGGCATACGCTGCCTGCAACGAGGAAGCGAACTCCATCGTCTTGATCTTCACGTCGAAGCCCGCCTCACTCAGCATCGACTGGATCACTTCGCCGACCTGCTGGATGTCCGTCCGTTGGTCATCGGTCAGTGTCACCGGCACAGGCAGCTTCACCCCGGCCTGCTGCAGCAACGCCTTGGCCTTCGCCACATCGCGTGCCGGCGGCTTCAGGTCCTGGAGGAAGAATGGCGAGCTTGGCGGATTGGCCTGCGCTGTCGGCGTGAACATCCCGTTGTAAACGACCTGGATCAGCGCCTGCCGATCGATCCCCAGTTCGAAGGCCTGGCGCACCAGCGCATTCTTGCCAGCGATGCTGTTCTGCGCCGGCCCGTTATCCGTGTTGAAGGTAATGCCGTTATAGGCGAGCGAATCGTCGATCGCCGTCTTCAGCTTCGGATCCTTCTGCACGGCAGGCACATCCGTCGGCAGGATGTATTCCATCGATGTCCAGTCCGCACCCGCCTGCAAATTGGCCAGCCGCACCGATGAATTTGGGTTCGGCATATAGATCACCTCGTCGAAGTGGACGTTCTTTGCGTCCCAGTAGCCCGGGAACCGCTTCAGCACGATGCGATCCTGCGCCACGCGGCTATCGAAACTGAACGGCCCGGCACATACCGGATGCAGGCCGAACTTGTCGCCCGCCGCCTCGCGCTGCCTTCGGCGAGATCATGATGCCGGCGCGATCGGTCAACTGCGCCAGCAACTGCGCGGCAGGCGCCTTCAGGTTGAGCTGCACGGTCAGCGGATCGATCACGTCGATCGCTGTCGATCGAATTCACCTCGCCGCGGCGCATGCTGCCCTTGATGGTGAGATCGCGCGTCAGCTTGTACTTCACCGCGTCAGCGTCGAGTTTCTCGCCATCCTGAAACTGCACGCCGTCGCGGACGTGGATGATCAGATGCGTCGGATCCTTCCATTCGTAGCCGGTGGCCAGCACCGGCACGATGTTCAGCTTCGCGTCGATGTCGAACAGCTTATCGCACAGGCCGGAAAACACGATGCGTCCGACATAGGATGACCCAAGTGTCGGATCGAGCAGGTCGGGATCCTGGCGCAACCCGACATGCAGGATGCGCTCTTGCGCCATCGCCGGCGCAGCCAGAGACAGCGCGCAGAGCATACCGAGCGCGAGCCGACGCATATGTGTGCCTCCCCCTTGAGCGGCCGGACTATGCGGGCGGGATACGCTCGTGCGCAATGGCCGCATCGATGACCGAGCGATCGAGCGTACCCCACTCATTGTCGCGTCCGGGATTATGGCGGCGGAACACCGCGAAGCGCTCAAGGCTCACGCGATACAGCCGCCGCAATTCCACCAACGGATCCGGATGATCGTCGGCACGGATGTCGAGATCCGGATACGGATCGCGCGTGCAGATCTTCAGCGCGGCCGATTGCTTGCCGCGTTTGTCGCCGCCGGCTGCCTCGCCGGCCTCAAGCGCATAGATCAGCCGCTCGGCAAGACTGCCGGCCGAACCGAGATATGCCTCGAGGGTTCGCTGCACCACTTGCGGTCCGGCCAGCATGTTGCCGGCCACTGATACATCCTGGCCGCGCACATGCCCGGCCCAGGTAACGCAGTTGGGGCCAGTGTGCTGGGCGATACGCCCCGCCGCGTCGATGATGTGGAACTGCCGTTGATGCGCCCCCGGATCAGGACCGACCAAAGATGCCAACACCTTGTCGGCCGGTTCGCCCGCACGCAGGCGAGGCATCGCGTGCACCGCATACATCGGATTGACCAGCGCCTGGGTGGACAGCGCGGCGACACCACCCTCGACATGATTGCAGATCGCGCCCACGGCGAAGAAGCGCGACGCGACAGCCGCGCCGAAGGCGCCTGTCGCAGGATCGCGGGCAATGATCGAATAGGTCATGGGTCCCTCGCTGACGGGGCGGCGGCGTACCACGCAGGCCGCCGCTTCTCACGGAACGCCGAGGTCCCTTCACGCCCCTCCGTGGATTGGCGCTGCATCCAGCCCTCATGCGCCAACAATGCGATCTGCCGATCGTCCAGTAGCATGCCATTCGCGCCCAGCACGGATAGCTTGGTCTGCGCGATCGCTCCCGGTGCCCCGAGGACGATCGCATCCAACACCTCGGCGAGCCGGGTTTCGACATGCTGCGCAGTCAACCACTTCGTGCACCAGGCCAATACGCAGTGCCTCTTCAGCGCCGAAGCGCTCGCCGGTGAACGCATAGCGCCGTGTCTGCCGCACACCGATGGCATCGGCCATGTAGGTGGATATCGGCGTCGGCGCGATCCCGTGGCGCACTTCGCTGATCGCGAAGATCGCATCCGGCGTCGCCAGCGCGACATCGACGCAGCAGGCGATGCCGACACCGCCGCCGAAGCAGGCACCGTGGATCACCGCCAGTGTCGGCTTCGGCAGTTCGTTAAGAGTCCTGCTGAACCGCACGGTGACGATGGAAGCCGTGAAATTCTCTTCCGGCCCCTGGCGCGACAGGCGGTTCAGCCAGTTTATATCGGCGCCTGCCTGAAAGTGTTTGCCGGCACCGCGAACGACCAGCGCCCGCACAGCGTCATCGCTGGCAAGACGCTCCAGCGCTGCGGTCAGTGCGCGCAGCAGATCTTCGTCATAGGCATTGGCAACCTCGGGCCGGTTCAGCGTCAGCGTCGCGATGCCGCGCATATCGGTCGCCAGCAGGAAGCGGTCGCCACTCATGGCGCAGCGACCTTGGCCGGATCGGTATTGGAGCCGCACACCAGCACGCCAACACGCGCCTCGGCGGGCGGAACGAAGGCTCCACATAGCAGTGCAGCCAGCGCCGTTGCGCCGCCCGGCTCCGCAACCAGCCGGAACTGATCCCAGATCAGCCGTTGCGCCGCGGCGATCGCCGGATCCGGTACCAGCACCGCATCAGCGACGAAGGCCTGGGCCACCGGGAACATCAGTCCGCCGACCTGGCGTGCACCAAGGCTGTCGGCGGCCAGTCCCCCGACTGGCGCACTCGATCGGCCGCCCGGCCTTCAGCGCATTGTGCAGCGCCGGACACCCTTCAGGCTCGACGCTGATCACTTTCACACTGCCACCGTACCAGGCGGCGATGCCGCCGATCAGGCCGCCACCGCCGGTCGCCACGAGGATATGCGAGAGATCCGGTGCATCCTGTTCGAACTCGCGGCCGACAGTGCCCTGCCCGGCCAACACAGCCGGGTGGTCGTACGCGTGCACTTCCAGTGCGCCGGTTTCTGCCTGCCGGTGCGCGATGCGGCCAATGCTTCCGCATAGGTCGCACCCGTTTGCACGACTCGCGCACCGTAACTGGCGATGCGCGCGACCTTCGCCGCGGGTGTCAGTTCGGGCACGAAAATCTCCGCCGTGGCGCCCAGGGCGCGCGCTGCATAGGCAACCGCGGCCCCATGGTTGCCACCCGACGCCGCGATCACGCCGGCGCGGGGCAACTCCGCGGACAGCAGCCGATTGAACGCGCCGCGCGGCTTGAAGCTGCCGGCATGCTGCAGAAGTTCCAGCTTCAGCACGACGGGATAAGCCAGCCGCAACTCCTCGCCGGCTACGCGCAGCAGCGGCGTATGCCGCACGTGGCCGGCAATACGCGCGGCGGCGGTGGCGATGTCACTTCGGTTGAGCATGGCGCGCCGGACGCTGGCATTTCCCCTGCCACCGGACAAGCCGCTTCCTTTCCTGTGCGGATCGCGCGAGAGTGGGGGGTCATGCAGATCCACGGGAGCTGCGCCAGTCGTTCGGGGGACGGCGTGCTGCTGATCGGGCCATCAGGCGCCGGCAAGTCCGACCTGTTGCTTCGCCTGTTGGCGCGTGGCTTCGATCTGGTCGCTGACGACAGGGTAGAAATCGGCAGAAGGCGTCGCCCGAGCCGCTCCAGGGTTGGCCGGCTTACTGGAAGTGCGCGGTCTTGGGATATTGCGGCTGCCGCACGTGGCATGCGCTCGCCTCGCGCTGGTCGCGGAACTCGGTGTTGCCGATGAGCGGCTGCCCGAGCCGGCGCGCCATGCCACGCTCGATCTGCCGCTAACCCGGCTGGATCCGCGCGTGCCGTCGGCGCCGGAACGCATCGCGCTTGCGCTCGACTGCGCGCTGGGACGTGTTCCGCAGCTCGCCGGAGCCTTCGCGGCATGAGCGCCACGCGCCGCCGGATCATCCTTGTCACCGGGCTCTCGGGCGGCGGCAAGTTATCCGTGCTGCGGGAGCTCGAGGATCTTGGCTACGAGACGGTCGACAACCCGCCGTTGCCGATGCTCGAAGAGGTGGTGAAACGCGAGCGATCGGAGGTTGGCCATCGGTATCGATGCTCGCACCCGCGGCTTCGATGCCCGCCATCTGCTCCAGGTGCTGGAGCGGCTGCGAGCAGAACCGGGGCTGCGGCCGGAACTGATCTATACCTGGGCCGATCACACCACCCTGCTGCGCCGCTACACCGAGACCCGCCGCCGTCATCCGCTTGGCGCCGCAGGGACGGGTTGCCGATGGGATCGTGGAGGAGGATCAGCTTACCGCCCCGCTGCGCGATGGCGCAGACCTGGTGATCGACACGTCGGAGCTGCCGCTGGCGTGCGCTGCGGCGCCTGATCGACCGGCCATTTTGGCGCCGACAGCGAGGCCGCCGGCAGCCAGCTTGTCGTCTCCCTGGTTTCGTTCGCCTATAAGTTCGGTCTACCGCGGGAAGCAGATCTGGTATTCGATTCTCGCTTTTTGCGAAATCCGCATTATGACCCCATATTGCGGACCCATACGGGGCTGGATGCCGCGGTCGGCGCCTACATTGAGGCTGATACCGACTTCGCGACATTCTTTGCAAAGATAACTGAATTGATCGACATGCTCTTGCCGAGGTTTGTCCTAGAGGGCAAGAAATATGCTACGATCACGATTGGGTGTACGGGCGGTCGACACCGCTCGGTATATCTGGTGGAGAAGCTCGCCAGCCATCTGGCGGACCGGATCGCCAAAACGTGGGTTTCAGGCGGCGGAAACGCTGGCTGGCGGTTGCATGTCACGCACCGCGAGCTGGCGCGGGAAGGACTTGAGGCGGCTTACCTGACCGATCGGCCGGTGCCGAGGCCGGGCAGTACCCGAGGAATTGCATGGCGCCGCACCTGTTGCGGCGCCTGTTCAGGCACAGGAGGCCTGAGACAAAGTCATGACGACTTGCTCAGACATTTTCACCAGGGAAGCCTGCCACCACAAATGATCGGCATGATTCTGGTGACCCACGGCCGGCTGGCCGAGGAACTGCGATCCGCCATGGAACATGTGGTAGGGACGCAACGGAACGTCGATACGGTCTGTATCGGACCCGAGGATGATATCGAAAGCCGCCGCGCTGACATCGAGGCTTGCGATCTCGCGCTGCGATACCGGCGATGGTGTCGTGCTGCTGACCGATATGTTCGGCGGCACTCCCTCCAACCTGGCCATCTCGCATGATGCACCGGCACGGCGTCGAGGTCATCGCCGGGGTCAACCTGCCAATGCTGGTCAAGCTGGCCAAGGTTCGCTCGAAACAACCGCTGGCTGACGCGGTGAACTGCGCCGAAGAGGCGGGGCGTAAATACATCGCCGCGGCCTCGCACGTACTGCAATGGCTGCAAGCCCAACGGCTCGTGCGGATGACGCCGCAGGACGGCGATCCACCCACTCCCGAAAGTTCGCCGTCCACTAACGCTCCGGTCCTGACCCGCAGCGTCACCATCTCCAATAAGCGCGGCCTGCACGCCAGGGCGGCAGCCAAGTTCGTCATGATGGCAGAGCGCTTCGGCGCTTCCGTCGACGTGATCCGCGATGGCCAATCGGTGTCGGCGCGTTCGATCATGGGCCTGATGATGCTTGGCGCCGGGCAAAGGAGCAGCCATCGAGTTGCGGGCCGAAGGCTGGGACGCCAAGGAAGCGCTCGACGCGCTGGCCGCGCTGGTCGAATTCGGCTTCGATGAGCAAGGCTAGCCCGCCGCCTCCGCAGCACAAGCGCCTTAACCGTGCGCTGCCTGACCAGGAGCGCCCCGAACGCAGTTTCGCCGGCATCGCGGTCTCCGCGGGTATTGCGATCGGGCCGGTGTTCAGCGCGTCGGAACCAACACCGGTGGTCACACGCCACAAGATCCAGGCAGCCGATTGCGCCGGCGGAAGGCGCCAGGCTGGACGCGGCGGTGGCACAGTCGCGCAAGCAGCTTACCAAGCTGCGCGGCCGTCTGGCGGCGTTGCCCGAGGAAAGCCAGACCGAACTCGCCCCGCTGATCGACGCTTACATCCGCATGCTGGGTCCGTCCCGGCTGATCAGAGGGGTGCGCCAGCGGATCGAGGAACACCCTGCTCTCCGCCGAAAGCGCTGTGGTCGCGGAAACCGAGGCGATCGCCAGCGACTATCATGGCGCAGGCCGAACCGGACATGCCGGCCGATGACAGGCCAGCCTGATGCGCCGCGCCGAGGAAGTGAGGGAAATCGGCCGGCGGCTAATGCGCAACCTTACGCGCTCGCCGTTCCGCAGCTTTGCCGGCCTGCCGGAAGGCGCGGTGCTGATCAGCGAGGCGCTGCGCCCGGCCGATGCGGCGTTGCTGGATCCCGTCACGGCTGGCCGGCGTCGCCACCGAGGATGGCGGCGCAGAAGACCATACCTCGGTCATGCTGCGCGCGCTGGGCGTGCCGGCCGTGCTGGGCGCGGCCGGCCTCGCACATGCCATCCAGCCAGGCGACATCGCCGTGATCGACGGCACAGCCGGCACCGTCGTGCTCAACCCGGGATCGAACACGCTGACCGCCGCGCGCCGCGCGCTCACCGCGTTCGCGCGGGAGCGCCAGCGCTATGCCAAGCTGCGCCGCCTGCCCGCCGAGACGCTGGACGGCGAGATCGGTCGAGTTGCAGGCCAATCTGGAATTGCCGCTCGAATTGCCGCTGATCGCCCAATCCGGCGCGCATCGGCATTGGGCTGCTGCGCACCGAGTTCCTGTTCATGAACCGGGAAACGGTGCCAGACGAGAACACCCAGGCCGAAACCTACCGCACCATCGTCGAGGCCATGGGCGGCGATCCGGTGGCGATCCGCGTGCTGGACTGGGGCGGCGAGAAGGATATCGAGGCGCTGGCCAGCGCCGGAATCGTGCCGGACGTGGCCGACGCGAATCCGGCGCTTGGCCTGCGCGGCATCAGCCTGCTGCTCCGGCAGGACGAGCTGCTGGAGACCCAGTTCGCCGCGATCCTGCGGGCGGCCGCTGGTCGGACCGGTGCGGGTGATGCTGCCGATGGTCACGACGGTCGACCGAAGTCCGCGCCGCGCGCGAGATCTATGAACGCGTGGCACGCCGGCTTCGCCGCCGCGGCGAGCGGATCCCCGAGAAACTACCGCCGCTCGGCATCATGATCGAGACGCCGGGCGCCGCACTTTCAGCTGATGCACTGGCGCTGGAGGCCGATTTCTTCGCCATCGGCACCAATGACCTGACAGCCTATACCCTGGCTGTGGATCGGGCGGAAACCGAGGTCGCCGAGCTCTATGACCCGCTGCACCCAGCGGTTCTGCGGCTTGTGCAGTTCGCCACCGAGGCCGCGCTGCGGATGCGGATGCCGGTTTCGGTCTGCGGCGAGATGGCTGCCAATCCGCGGCTGACGCCGCTGCTTCTCGGCCTTGGGCTGCGCAGCTTCAGCATGAATGCCTCGGCGGTTCCACGCGTGAAGCAGACCGTCCGCTCGGTGGAAATCGACGCCTGCGCCCGCTTTGCCCGGCGGGTGATGGAGCAATCGGACCCTGACAAGATCGCCGAACTGGTGGCCGACTTCGCCCAGACATTAGCAGGGCATTGACCGGCAGCCGCTACCACGGGTGCAATCTCTCTTCGTATCATGCAGCAATGACAATTCCTGCTGCCGCAGAAAGCCGAGCAGCGGCAGCAGAGGCAGACCGAGCACGCTGGAATGATCGCCTTCGATTGTCTCGAACGAGATGGATGCCCGGACCCTCGACCCGATACGCACCCACTGTGGTGGTCAGACGCTCACCTTCGGCGGCCAGATACTCCCGCAGGAACGCATCGCTGAAATTCCGCATCGTCAGGCGCGGCGCTTCGCAATGGCGCCAGACTGCTGCGCCGCCCAGATGACAGACGACTGCGGTTGCCAGTTCGTGCCGCTGTCCGCGCAGCGCGCGGAGCTGTTCTGCCGCCGCCTCAATCGTCGGCGGCTTGTCGAACCACGAGCCCGTCGGATACCAGGATCTGATCGGCTGCCGATCACCAACGCATCCGGCTCAGCGCGGGCGACCGCCTGCGCCTTCAGATCCGCCAGCCGCAGCGCGGCATCGGCGGCCGTAAGCCCGCTGTCTGCGCTGCCTGCTTGACCGCCGCCTCATCGAGCGTGTGCCGGGCGCACCGTGAAGACCAGTCCGGCGCCTGCCAGCAGCGCCCGGCGGGAAGCCGAAGCGCTTGCCAGCATCGAGCCGAGGCTCAGGCCGCTGCAGCATCAGGCCTTCGCTTCGCAACATCCCGCTTGCGGCGCTCATGCCAGGCGTCCATCAGCTGCAGAACGGTGGCCGCAGTTTCCTCGATCGAGCGCCGCGTCACATCGATCACCGGCCAGCCGCGCCGGTTGCACAACCGCCGCGCCCATAGCAGCTCGGCTTTCACTGCGTCCTCATCGACATAGTCGGTGCTGTTCTGGCGCACGATGCCCGTGCCGAACTGCCGGCAGCGATCAGCTTCAACCGATGCCGGCGGATTTCGATCAACGCCTCGGCTTCCAGCGTCAGCCCGATGACCGGACATTCGACGGTTTCCAGCCCCGGCGGCTCCGGCAGGCTCGGCACCAGCGGCACGTTTGCCGCCTTGATCCCGCGGTTCGCCAGATAGAAGCAGGTTGGCGTCTTGGAGCTGCGCGATACGCCGACCAGCACCACGTCCGGCTTCAGCCAAGCCGGGCTGAGCCTGTCCGTCGTCATGCGCCAGCACGTAGTGCATCGCGTCGATCCGGCGGAAATAGTCGGCGTTGAGCGCATATTGCCGGCCGGGCCGGGCCGCCGCCTCCTCGCCAATACAGCTCCTGCAGCACCGTTCATCACCGGGTCGAGCACATTGACCACCGGCACATCCAGCCGGCGGCATGTCGTCTCCAAGCTCTCCACGCAGCGCCCGATCGACAAGGGTAGACAGCACCGGTCCGGGCTCGTGCTCGATCCCTTCCAGCACCCGGTGCAGCTGGAACCGCGTCCGGATCAGGCTCCAGCGATGGTAGATTGATGTCGGCCTGCTCGAACTGGACTGTCGTGGCACGGGCGATGGCATTCAGCGTCTCGCCGGTGGCGTCGGACACCAGATGCAGATTTATGCGGGGGCCGGTCATGGCGCTGAGGATAGCGGGGATAATGGGGCTGCCACCTGCCCTTCGAGGACATGATGGAATTGCGGGGATGACTTCCGGACACCAGCCGGTACGGTGAGCATGTGGACACGCCGATTTCGGGATATGGGGACCGAAGCTGAACAATCCGCTAGATTCAACGGCCATGTGCCAGCATGCCCGCACGTGGATATCGGGCGACCGAGACCGGCGGACAGTTCGGTCCCCAGGATTCACAGCCCCTAATCTACCACCTACATCCATTCCTTTATTTATCTTTCCTGTTAAGCGGTAGGTATGGAGAACACCGGCAAAGGCCTCTGCTGCGTGCATTGGCGGTGAGGCGGTCTGGCCGCCACCGATCTGGCTGATGCGCCAGGCTGGCCGCTATCTCGCCTGAATACCGCGCTATCCGTGCCAAGGCGGCGGATTTCATCGCGCTGTGCACGACGCCGGAACTGGCGGCGGAGGTGACGCTGCAGCCGATCCGCCGCTTCGGCTTCGATGGGGCTATCCTGTTCAGCGACTGCCGATGATTGCCATGGGCGCTTGGTCAGGGCCTGGACTATCGCGAGGGCGAGGGGCCGGTGCTGCCGCCGTTGCGGGACGCGGCGGCACTCGATGCGCTCGACCTGCACCGTGTGGCCGGAGCTGTTCGCGCCAATCCAGGAAACGGTGCGGCTCGTCGTTCGCGGCTCTGCGGACGAAGGTTTCGGCGATCTGCACGCTGATCGGGTTTGCCGGCGCACCGTTCACGGTTGCCTGCTACATGGTCGAAGGACGACGGTTCGCGCGACTTCGCCGCCGCACGTGGCATGGCGTACGCGCGAGCCAGAGCTGTTCGATCAGCTGATCGCGCTGCTGATCGATGCCACGGTGGTGTATTTGTCGGCGCAGATCGATGCCGGTACCGAAGCCGTCATGCTGTTCGACAGCTGGGCCGGGCTGCTGCCACCATCCGAATTCCGCCGCCACGTCATCCAGCCGACGCGGGCGATTGTCGCGGCACTACGGAAGCATTCTCCAACTGTGCCGATCATAGGCTTTCCGCGGCTGGCCGGACAGTTGATCGGTGAATACGCGGAGGTAACGCGTGTCGATGGCGTTGGCATCGATACCTCCATGGATCTGGGCTTTGTCGGTCGAACCGTGCAGCCGGCTACGGCACTGCAGGGCAATCTTGATCCGCTGGCGTTGGTCGCCGGGGGTCGATGCATTGCGGCGTGAAACCCGGATGGTGCTGGATGGCTTGAAAGGCAGACCGGCCATTTTCAATCTCGGTCATGGCATCGTGCCACAAACACCGCTCGAACACGTTGCTGCATTGGTGGAGCAGGTGCGTGCAGCCTAGGGTTGCTGTCGTCCTGTTCAATCTCGGTGGTCCAGATCGGCCGGAGGCGATCACGGCCCTTCCTGCTGAACCTGTTCCGCGACCCCGCCATTCTGCGCGTGCCATTCTTCATCCGGCCGTTGCTTGCCCGCGATCATCGCCGGATCGTCGCGTGCGGCCGGCGACAGGAGAACTATGCGCTGCTGGGTGGCCGGTCGCCGTTGCTCGAGCTGACGCGAGCAACAGGCCGTCGCCTTGGCTGCCGTGCTGCCGGAACTGGATGCAAAGTGCTTCATCGCGATGCGCTATTGGCATCCGTTCAGCGATGCAGGTCATCCAATCCGTGCGTGACTGGTCACCCGATGAAGTGGTGCTGCTGCCGCTGTATCCACAATACTCCACCACCACGACGGGCAGCTCGCTGAGGCGTGGCGGGAGGCTGCGGCGCGCCAGGGCCTGGTCGGCGGACGACATCGCTTTGTGCTGTTATCCAACCGACGCGCAGTATATCGCTGCCACCGTGCGCCGTTGCGTCAATGCGTATGACGAAGCGCGCGCACAGCTGGATCCGGCAATACCCTTGCGGGTGCTGTTCTCGGCGCATGGTCTGCCGGAAACCATCGTTCGACGCGGCGACCCTTATCAATGGCAGATCGAGCAGACCGTTGCCGCGCATCCTGGCGTCGCTCCAGGTGAATGACTGCGACTGGGCATCTGCTATCAATCGCGCGCCACGCCGCAACGTTGGATCGGTCCGAGCACGGATGCCGAGATCGAGCGTGCGGCGCATGACAAAGTTGCAGTGCTGGTCGTGCCGATTGCGTTCGTCTCGGAGCATTCCGAAACTCTGGTCGAACTCGATGTCGAATATCGCGCTCTGGCCGATCGGCTGGGCATGCCCGGCTATTTCCGTGTGCCGACGCAGAACGTCGATGCCAGCTTCATCGCTGCGCTGGCTGACCTGGTCCGGCACGCGCGGAATGCCGGGCCAGGACCGTGCAGCCAGTCGGGCCGGCGCATCTGCCCGGCAGACCGCGACTTCGTGTCCGTTGGCAATGGCAGCATGACCGGCACGCTCTCACCGATATGTGCGCAATCGGCGCATGCCGCTGCGGCTGGTTATTTTCGATTGCGATGGCGTGCTGATAGACAGCGAGCCTGTCGCCGATCGCGTTGTGGCGGCGGAGCTTGGCGGCCGTCGGCTGGGTGGTGTCGCCGGCAGAGGTGCATGAGCGCTTCCTTGGCATGCGTACCGCCGACATGCCGCCGCTGATCGAGGCTGTGCTTGGCCACAAGTTATCGGAAAACTGGGCGGCACAGCTTGCGGACCATCTCGTAGCCGCCATGGCGCGTGAGGCGGTCATGATGCCCGGCGCGGCTGAGGCACTGGATGCGGCCGATGCCTTGGGCATCGACTGGCGGATCGCCAGCAACTCCGGTCCACAGGAGCTTGCTGCCAAGTTCGTAGCCACGGGGCTGACCGAACGGGTCGCCGGCCGGGTTCTTTCAGCGACCGACATCGTGGCGCGGGGCGGACGCGGCAAGCCGGCACCGGATATCTTCCTGGCGGCGGCCGCCCATGCAGAGTGCGCGACCGAAGCCAGCCTCGTGGTCGAGGATTCCGTGCTTGGCGTGCAAGGCGCCATCGCGGCCGGCATTCAGTGCCTTGGGCTCGATGTCGAGGGTGCTGGAGCACATCTCGCCGCCGAAGGTGCGTTCCCGATTGGCTCGATGCACGACCTGCCGGCACTGTTGCGGGCAGCGCTAGGCCTCGATCGATGACAATTGGCTGGCTTGCCTGGTTCTATCCCTGGACCAAGGCGTTCCACGTCATCTCGGTGATCGCCTGGATGGCCGGCATGTTCTACCTGCCGCGGCTATACGTTTATCACTGCGACATCGCCCCCGGCACCGGCGGAGAGCGAGCGCTTCAAGGTCATGGAGCGCCGCCTGCTGCGGCAGATCATCAATCCGGCGATGATCGCGACCTGGACCTTTGGCATTCTGCTCGTGCTGACGCCCGGCATCATCAACTGGTCTGCTGGCTGGTGGTGGGTGAAGCTTGCTGCGGTCCTGGCTCTGTCAGGCTTTCACGGCGCGCTGTCGCGCTGGCGGCGCGATTTTCTCGCGGACCGCAACAGGTGTCCCCAGCGGTTCTACCGTATCGCCAATGAGGTGCCGACTTTGCTGGTCATTGTCATTGTGATCATGGTCATCGTGCGGCCATTCTGACAGCAGCGCACTCGAACCTCTTGACTTTCCGCACGGTTCCCCCCAACTCGGCCGTTGACGGGGGATAGTCGCACCGCCTAGGCTTGTGGTCCCTCCGCAGGGTGGCGAGCAACCGCCACCTCAATTCTCCCACCAGACGGGACCGAACCCGACCACCATTTAAGCTGGTCGGTTACGACATAACGGGCATTCCGCCCACGTCCCGCATCATCAAATTGGGCTGCGTCCATGCATCTTGCCGAACTAAAGGCCAAATCTCCCTCCGACCTCCTCAGCTACGCCGAATCCCTGCAGATCGAGAACGCATCCTCGCTGCGCAAGCAGGACATGATGTTCGCGATTCTGAAGAACCTGGCCGAGAACGACCAGGCGATCCACGGCGAAGGCACGCTCGAAATCCTGCCCGACGGTTTCGGCTTCCTCCGCAGCCCGGAGGCAAATTACCTTCCCGGACCCGACGACATCTATGTCAGTCCCAGCCAGGTGCGCCGCTTTGCCCTGCGCACCGGCGATTCAGTCGAGGGACAGATCCGCGCGCCGAAGGACGGCGAACGGTATTTCGCGCTGCTGAAGGTTAACACAATCAATTTCGAGCCGCCGGAGTCCGTCCGGCACCGCATCAACTTCGACAATCTGACGCCGCTCTATCCTGATGAGCGGTTGAAGATGGAAGTCGAGAACTTCGAGTCAGTGGCGAAGGGTCCCAACAAGGACTACACGCCACGCGTCATCGATCTGATCTCGCCGATCGGCAAAGGCCAGCGCGCACTGATCGTGGCGCCGCCGCGCACCGGCAAGACGGTGATGCTGCAGAACATCGCCACCGCGATCGCCGGAAATCATCCGGAAGTTTTCCTGATCGTGCTGCTGATCGATGAGCGGCCCGAGGAAGTCACCGACATGGCGCGCTCGGTGAAGGGCGAAGTGATCAGCTCGACATTCGACGAACCGGCGACGCGCCACGTGCAGGTTACCGAGATGGTGCTCGAAAAGGCCAAGCGCCTGGTCGAGCACAAGCGCGACGTGGTGATCCTGCTCGACTCGATCACGCGCCTGGCGCGTGCCTACAACACCGTTGTGCCCAGCTCCGGTAAGGTGCTGACCGGCGGTGTGGATGCCAATGCCCTGCAACGTCCGAAGCGTTTCTTCGGTGCGGCGCGCAACATCGAGGAAGGCGGCTCGCTCACCATCATCGCGACCGCGCTGATCGATACCGGCAGCCGCATGGACGAAGTGATCTTCGAAGAGTTCAAGGGCACCGGCAACTCGGAAATCATTCTGGACCGCAAGCTGTCCGACAAGCGCACTTTCCCGGCGATCGACATCACCAAGTCGGGCACGCGCAAAGAAGAGCTGTTGGTCGAGAAGGGCACATTGTCGAAGATGTGGGTGCTGCGCCGCATCCTGAACCCCATGGGCACAGTGGATGCGATGGAGTTCCTGTTGGACAAGCTGAAGTACAGCAAGACCAACAACGACTTCTTCGATGCGATGAATACCTGACGCGACGGGACTATTTGGCGCGCGGCAACTTCGCGCTGACCAGCGACGGCCGGCCGTCGACGAAATCCACCGTCACGGCAACGCCGTCGCTTAGCCGCAGGCACAGCAATTCGCCTCGCTGCACCTCATGCAGAACCGCGCTGCGCAGGTCGCTCGCCACGACGACCTGCTTGCCGCCGAACAGTGCGATGCATGTGGTCTCACCGTCGGTGACCGAGCGGGCGAGCCCCACCACCAGAGGCAGATAGCAACGATCGATCCACGTGCGATCGGACAGCATCTGGTTCATGGGAACCTTCCAGTTTGCGTGCCTCATCCAAGCTAGGCAGCCACGGTTTCCGCTCGGCAACCGGACTGTGACAAAAGGAGTCCGGCGCTGTCTGGCAAGACTCTGGCCGGATGCGGCATATTCCCGCTCATGCTCACCGCAATCCTCGCTTCCGTCGCAGCGGTCGCCGCTCTCGCGGCCCTGCTGGTCGTGCTGCGCCACGCAGCGCTGTTGCAGCGCCTGCGTCTGCTGGCCGAACAGAGCCTCGCCGGCACGCGCAGCGAGGCGGAAACCACCCGCGCCGCGCTGTCACGCGAACAGGGGCAGCAACGCCAGGAGACCAGCGGAAATTTCGAGATCGTGCGTGCCATGCTGGAAGGCAAGCTGCGCGAAATGCGTGACGCGAATGAGGCAAAACTAGCGGAAATCCAGAAGACAGTTAATGAGCAACTGCACGCCGCTGTCGAAAAGCAGATGAACGAGAGCTTCAATCGGGTGATTGACCAATTCACCGCTGTGCAAAAAGCGATGGGCGATGTCCAGGCCGTCACGGCGCAGATCGGCGACATCAAGCGGCTGTTTTCCAATGTGAAGACGCGGGGCGGCTGGGGAGAGACCCAGGTGCGCGCAATGCTGGACGACATATTACCGGCAGGTGAATACGAAGCGAACTGCAAGGTGCGCGCTGACAGCAATGACATGGTGGAGTTCGCCGTCCGCATGCCGATGAAAGGCGCACACCGGGCGCTGTTGCCGATCGATGCGAAATTTCCGGTCGAGGATTACGAGCGGCTGCTCGCCGCATCAGATGCCGGCGACGCCGAAGCCGAGCGCGCCGCGTCCCGCATGCTGGAACGCCGCATGCGCGATGAGGCGAAGAAGATCGCAACGAAATACATCAACCCGCCGATCACGGTGGAATTCGCCGTGCTGTATCTGCCAACCGATGCGCTTTATGCGGAAGTGGCGCGCATTCCCGGCCTGATCGACGATATCGGTCGCGAATGCCGGGTGCTGGTAATGGGTCCCAGCCTGTTTCCCGCATTGCTGCGCACCATCCATCTTGGCTTCATAACGTTGGCGCTGGAGCAAAAGGCAGATCAGATCCGCGATCTGCTCGGCGCCACGCGCACCGAAATGATCAGGATGGACGACGTGCTGGAGAAGCTGGGGAAACAGGCGGGTGCGTTCAGCAATACGATCGATGCAGCGCGGCGCCGGACGCGCGCCGTCGGCCGTAAGCTGCGCGGTGTCGAGGAGATAGAACCGGAACGTGCCGGCAAGCTATTCGAACTCGAAGCGGAGACGCTGGAAGAAGAGTGAAGCGACGAAGCAGTCAGGGCGCTAATTTTTCGGCACGATGCGCGCGCGCAGCGCACCAATCGAGGGCGATCGGATTTCCACAGCATCCCCCGCCTTGAGAAAGCGCTCTGGCGCGAACTGACCATCGGCCAAACGCGGGCTCGAATCCGCGGCCGTCCCCGCGGCGGTCCCACCGCTCAAGATGTCGCCCGGATACAACGGCAGGTCGCGCGACAGATATTCAATGTACTCCCAGTACGAGAACACCATATCGCGTGTGTTGAACGCCTGGCGCCTTTCGCCATTGACCCAGGTTTCGACCTCGATGTCTTCCGGGTCCAATTCATCCACCACGATGCATGGGCCGAGCGAGCACGATTGCTCGAAGTTCTTCGCCATGCCGAACTTTTGCGGACCCTGTGGCTCCGATGGGCTGCGGATGCTCCAATCACCTAGCAGCGTCACGCCCCAGACCATCGCCTTCGCGTCGCGGGCGGCGACATCCCTGCCGCGCTTTCCCAGCACAATTGCCACCTCGCCCTCGTAATCCAGCCGATCGGCGCGGGTTGGATAGGATATTTCCGCATCTGGGCCGGCACAGCCGCGATCGACCTTCCAGAATCCCCAGATACCGCTGTCGCGAATCCTCGTCGCGGCTTCGCTGACCGTCATGCGTCCCGCGCCCGGCAGCAAACCCATCGCCGCCATCCCAGCAAGATGATCGGCGAAGTTGCCACCGGCGCAGGCGATGCGCGCGTTGTTGGGCCGTGGTGCGTGCAGGCGCACGTCGGCAACCTTGTGCAGCAGCGTCTCGCCATGGGCGCCTAGTTGATCGTGGGTGTCGCCGAACAGATGCTCGAGCGCCGCCTGTGCGTGATCCAGGCTCCGCGCGCCGCCCTCGATGAACATCGCCAGATCGCTTGGCACCAGCGCCGAGGCCAGCAACGTGGCTTGCGCTTCGTTCTGCTGCTCTTTCAGCAGCTTCGCGTAGCTGAGCGACAGATCGACGACCAAGTCGCCACGCAGCGCGCCGACGCGCCGGTGCGGGCCATAAACCACGATTTTCATGACGATCTCCCTATCGCGACGCAATCAGCCCTTCGCGCTCCAGCACCGGATAAACGCCGCCGCCGATCATCATTGCCAGCAACTGCGGTGGCACCGGCGATACGTGAAGCGTCTGCCCGGTGCGCGGATTGCGTACCGACCATGTGTCGATGTCCAGTTCAGCCGTGTCGCCTTCATCGAAGGCCGCCGCAACGCCTGCGCATTCGCACGCCAGCAGCCCATAATTCACCGCGTTGCGGAAGAACAGCCCGTTGATGGTTTCGGCCAGCAGGAAGCCCAGACCGCAATTGCGCAGCGATCGAGCGGCCGGCCGTGACGATCCCATGCCGTAGTTGAAGCCGCCCACGATGGCATCGCCTTGCTGCACCTGGTCCACCCAGCCGGGCCGGTTGTTCATGAACACCGCACGCGCCTGCTCGTCCGGGCTGCGATACAGATACGGGCCCGGCAGCATCAGGTCGGTATTGATGTTGTCGCCGAATTTCCAAACGCGGCCGCTTCTCATGACACGTCCCCTTGGAAGAACTCGGCGGCACTGGCGATCTGCCCGGCCAGCGCCGAAGCGGCCACTGTTGCCGGCGACGCCATGTAGATACGTGCCGACGGATCGCCCATGCGGCCTTTGAAGTTGCGCGTGCTGGCGGTGATGCACACTTCATCCGGCCCCAGCACGCCCATGTGTCCGCCGACGCAAGCGCCGCAGGTCGCCGGCGTGACGATGGCACCTGCCTCCATCAGTGTCGCGACATAGCCGGCGGCAAGCGCGGCGCGATGGATGGCCTCGGTGCTTGGTGTGACGATGAACCGAGTGCCGGCCGCGACCTTGCGGCCCTTCACCACGCGCGCCGCGACCGCGAGGTCGTCCAACGTGCCATTGCAGCAGGCGCCGATGAATGCCTGGTCGATATGCCGCCCGGCGACCTCGCCGATGCCCACGGAGTTATTCACCACGGCGTCCGGCAATGCCACCAGCGGTTCGATCGTCCCCAGGTCGATCGTGCGCCGTTCCTTATATATCGCGTCGTCATCCGGCATCGTTGGGGTGAACGGCTGCGGATTGCGCGCCTTCACATATTCGATCAGCGTGTCATCCGGTTCGAAGATGACGAACTCGGCGGATAGTTCGGTGCCCATCGTCGTCAGCGTGCGGCGTGCGTTCAGGCTCATGCTCTGCATGCCATCTCCGCCGTACTCCACATTCTGATTGACGTGCGCGCCCCAGCGTCCGGCTATCGTCAGGAAGATGTCCTTCGCCGATACACCGGGCCGCAGTTTGCCGGTCAGATCGTAGCGGATCGTCTCGCCGACACGAAACCACGCCTTGCCTGTGGTCACCGCATACAGCATGTCCGGGCCACCGACACCACGCGCCGCGCAGTTGAACGCGCCCGCGCTGCAAGTGTGCAAATCCGCATTCACCAGCACCGTGCCCGGCAGCGCGTATGCCTTATCGGCGATCACCGCATGGCTGATGCCCTGATCGGCGCCGACATCGTGCAGCCGTTCGATACCAAACTCCTTTGCAAAGGCGCGTCCGGTCTGCATGCACTTCGCCGCCTGGTCCGTGGGCGCCGGCACCAGGTGATCGAAAACGATCACGATCTTCGACGGGTCTGCGACCTTCAACACCTTGCGCCAGCCTTCCGGCAAAAAGGACAGGTCGATCAGGCAGGCCGTCGCCACATCGACCACGGCGACGTCGCCGGGAGAAACCTTCGGCAAGCCGGCGGCGTGCGCCAAGATCTTCTCGGTGATTGTCATGCCCATGGGTTTGCCTCCCGTGTCACGATGACAGCGCCGTGTTGGTGATCTGTCCAGGGGTCGCTAAATTCTGTGGTCATGAATCTCCGAGTCGCTACCTGGAACATCAACTCGCTGCGCCTGCGCCTGCCGCTGTTGCAGAAGCTGATCGCGGCGCTCGAACCCGACGTGATCTGCCTGCAAGAGACCAAGGTGCCGGACGAACTGTTCCCGATGGAGGCGCCAGCGCAACTGGGGTACCCGCACACGCTGTTCCGCGGCATGAAGGGCTATAATGGCGTCGCGGTGCTGTCGCGCCTGCCGATAATCCTGCACGACGTCGCGCCGGATTGGTGCGCCAAGGGAGATTGCCGCCATATCGGCGTGTTGCTCGATGCCAAAGGTGGCCCGGTGGAGCTGCACAACTTCTATGTCCCCGCCGGTGGCGACATCCCCGACCGCGCACAGAACGTGAAATACGGCCACAAGCTCGATTTCATCGCCGAGACGCGCAACTGGTTCGCCGCGCGCAGCAACCTGCAGCGCGGTGTCCTGGTGGGCGACCTCAACATTGCGCCGCTCGAGCATGACGTGTGGAGCCACAAGCAACTGCTGTCTGTCGTCAGCCATACGCCACCGGAGGTCGAAGGGCTGACGGCGTGGCTCAATGCCGGTTTTGCCGATGCCGTGCGGCACTTCGTCCCTTCGGACGAAAAGCTTTACACTTGGTGGTCGTATCGCAACCGCGACTGGCGGGCGTCGGATCGAGGCCGCCGGCTGGACCACGTGTGGGTGACACCGGACTTCGTGGGCAGGCTCAAGCGGCAGATTGTGCTGAAGGACGCGCGAGACTGGCAGCAGGGATCAGACCACGTGCCGGTGTGTGTGGAACTCAAACTGTAAGGCTGTCGGTCCGGCGGCCCTTGTGATGACACGCAGCTACAGCGAGTCGCCGAGCGGCCTCCAGTCCAGCAAATCCTCAGGCGCTTCCGCCTGGCGGCGGTCCCAGGCGGCGTGGCCGGAGCGGTGCCGGGCCACCGCCTTGGCTGCCACATCCGGCGTGGCCCAGCGGCCGGAATGGCGGCCCGCAAAGTGCAGCAACCAACGGCCGCTGACCTTGATCAGCCGCACAGTCCCTGCCGCGCTTGGATACTCGTAAGCCATCGCGCCCCGATCGCTGATGGAGGATTTGTAGTCGATCTCCGGATCGTGTCGATAACCCTCAAACTTGTCTAGGGCCCCGGCGAATTTGTCACAAACGGACAACAAACCCGGGGCCCTCGCTGCCGAGGTTCCCTCGCTGGCGCGTGGCAATTGCGCCTGCACGAGGCGACCGTTAAATCTGGTCTCCTGCGGGTGTAGCTCAATGGTAGAGCTCCAGCCTTCCAAGCTGGCTATGCGGGTTCGATTCCCGTCACCCGCTCCACCGTCCGACGCCGAGTTGACACGTCCGAGGGGGGGCGTCTCATCTAGGGCCAAGGTCGCGCCATAAGCGTTGCCTTCGGATGGAGATTTGCATGGCACAAGACGATCTCGACGCGCTGCTGCACTTCGCGCCGGAGCATGATGCGCCAATTCCGTATATGCGCAGGACGCGCGAGTACTACACGGCCATCGGATACTCCACGCCATATCGTTGGGCGCATTATGCCGAGGCGCCATTCACGCCACTGCGCAAGCCGCTCGCGCAAGCCCGGGTGACCATCGTCACCACAGCAGCGCCCTTCAGGCCGGACAAGGGCGATCAGGGACCGGGCGCGGCCTACAACGGCAGCGCGAAGTTCTATGAGCCCTATTCTGGAGACACGTCGCGTGCGCACGATCTGCGGATCTCGCACATCGGCTACGATCGCAAGCACACCAAAGCGACCGATAGCGGCACGTGGTTTCCATTGCCTGCTCTGTTGCGCGCGGCTGCGGCTGGCCGGGTCGGCACGATCGCTCCGCGTTTTCACGGCGCGCCCACCAATCGGAGCCATCGCGTGACCGTGGAGACCGACGCGCCGGAAATCCTGCGCCGTTGCCAGGAGGATCAGGTGGATGCCGCTATCCTGGTGCCGAACTGTCCGGTCTGTCATCAGACCTGCAGCCTGGTCGCGCGTCATCTGGAGGCGAATGGCATTGCGACAGTCGTGATGGGCGCGGCCAAGGACATTGTCGAACATGCCGCCGTGCCGCGTTTCCTGTTCAGCGATTTTCCGCTGGGCAACAGCGCGGGGCGTCCGGACGATGTTGCTTCGCAAGATCAGACGCTGGGGTTGGCTCTGCGCGCGCTGGAAAGCGCCGCGGGACCGCAAACCACAATGCAGTCGCCGCTACGCTGGAGCGAAGATGCATCGTGGAAGCTCGATTACCTGAACCTGGAGCGCATTCCGCCTGAGGAGCTCGCGCGCCGCCGCCGCGAGTTCGACGAGCAGAAGGCGATCGCGCGCGAGCTGCGCGTGGAAAAGGCAGCGTAGGTGCTATCGGCTGGTAGGGTCGCCGCCTTGACTTGAGCAGTCGCCACCGGCCTGGAGCAGTTTGCCAATATCGGCCTCGCGGGCCAACCGCTTCGTCAAGTGCGGACAGTCAGTGCCGCGTTGTTGCAAAGAAAGCGCCTCGTTCATCTGAGTGACACGTGGTTCGCTTGATATGAGTATTCGGATCACTAGGACAGCGATGACCGCAAGAGCGGCGAGTCCCAATGTCGCCTGGAGAATCTGGCGCTTTCGCGTTGCCGCACGTTCAGAGGAATAGGCGCCTTTACGATGCCAGGTTGTTGCGCAAGCTTGTGCAATATCTGTATGCCACTTGAGCCCAAGAGCTGGGTCTCGACTGTCGCCGGTTGCCCCGTCGCAGCAACCGTTCCTCCACGATAAAGAAAAACGTTAAAGAGGGTGATGTTGTTCGCATAGCGCAGGATGAACTGCGGGGTACGATTGGCTCAGAAAAAGGCTGGACATCGAGTTTGACTAGTCGGTAGTCGCCGCAGGTCTTCGGCCAGCGGATTCCTCCGGCTTGGATGGTGCGTGTCATTCCTCTCGCCATTACTATTTGTGTGTAATAACTCGTCGGATGGCAACTCGTCGGAAGCTACGCTACACCCATGTTACGCTTTTTGCCGAGGTGGAACTTGATTGCAGAACACCGCCCATTCGCCAACGTCCGCATCCTAGACTTCACCCAGGTGCTCGCCGGTCCATACGGCAGCTATCAGCTGGCACTGCTCGGCGCCGACGTGATCAAGGTGGAGCGGCGCGAGGGTGAGGACATGCGGCGCACGCCTCTGTCGCGCGAGTGGGCGGACCGCGGCATGGCGCCGTCCTGGCTGGCGATCAATGGCAACAAGCACAGCCTGACGCTCGATCTGCAAAAGCCCGCGGCGATCGCCATCGTCAATCGCCTGGCCGAGCAAGCCGACGTTGTGATGGAGAATTTCCGTCCCGGCGTGATGGATCGCCTGGGTATCGGCTACGAGGCACTCCGCAAGATCAATCCGAAGCTGATCTACTGCTGCATCTCCGGCTTTGGCAGCACTGGTCCGTACCGCAACGAGGCCGGCTACGACGGCAAGATCCAGGCACTGTCGGGCATCATGGCACTCACCGGCCATAAGGAGATGGGGCCGACACGCGCCGGCTTTGCAGTCTGCGACGTACTGTCGGGCATGACCGCGGCCTTTGCGGTTTCGTCCGCGCTCTATCAACGGACCCACACCGGTGAAGGACAGTTCATCGATGTATCGATGCTGGAGGCAAGCCTCGCATTCCTGTCCACTCAGGTCGCCGACTTCACCGTCGCCGGTCACCGCCAGGAGCAATTCGGCAATCAGGCGATCAGCCGCAAGGTCACCGCCAACCTGTTTCGTGCCAAGGACAGTTGGCTGCTGCTCGCAGTCAACAGCGACAAGCAGTACGAAGCCTTGATGACAGGGATCGGCCGGGCCGCCGTGCTGGACGATCCACGTTTTACCGACTGGTTTCAGCGCAAGGAGCATGAAGCTGCGTTGCGCGCGATCATCGAGGAGGCCCTTGCCGCGGCGGATGCAAAGACCTGGGAGAGGCGGCTGAATGACGCGGGCGCGCCCTGCGCCAGCATCTGGCGCATCGAAGACGTGATCGACCATCCGCAGATTACCGCACGTGGTGCGGTGCAGACTGTCGATACCGAATATGGCGCGCTGCGATTGATGGGCTCCGGCTTTCAGATGGCACATGGCGGCGGCAAACTGGACCACGCGCCGCCGCCGCTCGGCGCGCACACCGATGCGGTGTTGCGCGCGGCAGGCTATAGCGCCGACGAAGTTGCCGCACTGCGGCGCGACGGAGTGATCTGACTGAAGACGCTGCTCATCGTCTATCACTCGCTGACCGGGGGGGCCCGGCAGATGGCGGAGGCAGCAGCCGGCGGTGCCGGAGTTGAAGCGGACATCGCTGTGCGGCTGCTCGCTGCGCCCAAGGCGACGGGCGAAGATTTGTTGTCAGCCGACGGCTACATCTTTACCACGCCGGAAAACCTCGCCGCTCTGGCCGGGCGCATGAAGGACTTCTTCGATCGTGCCTACTATGTCGCGCTCGACCGTATCAACGGCCGTCCATACGCGACTCTCATCTGCGCCGGCAGCGATGGTGCCAACGCGGCGCGCCAGATCGCCCGTATCGCCACCGGCTGGCGGCTACGTCCGATCGCCGAACCGCTGATCGTCTGCACGCATGCTCAGACCCCGGAGGCGATCATGGCGCCAAAGCGTATCGGCGCGGACGATCTGGCGCGCTGCAGCGAACTTGGCGCGACGTTCGCCGCCGGGCTAGCCGCGGGCATCTTCTGACCGATCTGGCGCCCGCTACCCCTCCGACTGGTCCTTGCGTCAGGTACCGGATAGTACGGTGGCGGGTAGTAAGCCGGCGGTGGCGGATAATAGGGCGGCGGGTAATAAGCCGGTGGAGGCACGTATACGGGTGGCAGGCCTATGAACACGCCGCCGCGCCAGCAGCATGCCCAGCGGCCACCATGCCATCCCCAGCCGCCACCACCATTCCAACCACCGCCCCCGCCATGCCATCCCCAACCGCCGCCACCGCCGCGCCAACCCCAGCCGCCACCACCACCGCCGTGCCATCCGCCGCCGCCGCCGCCATGCCAGTCGGCGCGGGCGGCGGGCGTTGAGAGGAACAGGGTGCCGGCAACCGCCAGCGCTGCAATGCCAATGAGGCGGAAGGGAGCGGTCCCGGTGCGCATCGCCACAACTCCTGGTGCGGATACGCACTATTGAACGAGATGGCGGCGGAGTTGTGGCAGCTACGGACGGGTGAGACTGGATAGAACGCGCGATCCACCCTGCCACGCCCTTGGCTGATGTGCCCACCTATACGTGTCTCGTCTCAATGTGATGACAGGACTTGGGCGAAGCTGGCTGCGAACCGGTGCCGCCAATAGATGAACTGCGCCGGTATCCGGCCAAGCTTGCCGCCCGCGTAAGGTAGTCCGAATCCTGAGAGGAGCTGCCAGCGCTCGTCGCCTTCGGCAATCGCGGAGCCGATGAGGCGTCCTGCCGCCGTGGTCAGTGTGACGCCAAGGCCGCCAAAGCCGGTGGCAAACCACAGGCCGGGTGCGAACTGGCCAACGACCGGCAGCTTGTGGCGCGTGTAAGGCATCAAGCCGCTCCAGGCGACGTCAACCTTCGCTTCGGCGAGAGAGGGATAGATCGACACCATGTCGCGTTTCAGCCTGTGTCCGATACGCGCGGGAGGTGTTTCCCACGCAAGCACCCGGCCGCCCCACAGGATGCGCGTGTCGCTGAGCGGCCGGTAGTAATTGGTCGCCACTTCGTTGTCGAAAATGGCATAGGGCACGCGGATCGCACTCTTTAGCCTGTCACCGAGCGGCTCTGTTGCCATCACAAAGGTAGCGATCGGAATCACCGCGCGCGACAGTCTGGCTTCGAGCCCGCCGACATATCCGCCGCAGGCGAGCACCACATGGTCGGCATGGATCCGCCCTGCCGGCGTGCGCACGATCTTGCGGGAAGCCGTGTCTTCGATGGCGAGTGCGGGCGTCGTCTCGACGACCTGCACGCCTTGTTGCGACGCTGCGCGCGCCAAACCGCAATTCAGATCGAGCGGGTGCAGTGAATAGGTGCGAGGGTTGAACAGCGCGTCACTATAGCGCCTGGTGCCAAGCGCTTCGCGCACGCGATCGATCGGCCAGTATTCGTCCTCGACGCTGAAGGTGCTGTGCAGGAAGTCCTGCATTGCGCGCAGATCCTCGCCGCGCCCGGCGATGTTGCAGCGTAGCGCTCCATCGACCACTGGCCCGCATTCGATCGAGTATTTCACGATCCGCTCGCGTAGCAGGCGATGGCCCATTGCGGCAATCGCCTGCAATTCCTTGGCGCGGCCTGCGCCAAGCCGGTCCACAAGCCTGGAATAGCCTCCGGGAAAGCCATCCGACGCGAAACCGCCATTGCGGCCTGAAGCACCCCAGCCAATACGCTGTGACTCGATCAGTGCGACCTTCCAACCGCGCTCGGCGAGATCGAGCGCGGTTGCACAGCCGGCGAGCCCGCCGCCGATGACGGCGACCTGCACGTCGATATCCTCCTGCAGCGGAGGAAACGAAGTCCGTTCTCGGCGGGTGCGGGCGTAGTAGCTGTCGGTATAAGTCGAATTGTTCATTCAGCGCAGCAGGCGCGTCCAGATCTTCTCGCGCAGATCAAGTGACTGTTTCGGGCATTCGTGGGAAGGCCGGAACCGGGTGACCATCTCCTCGGGTGGATTGACCGCTGGATCATCGCGCAGCGAGGCGTCGAGAAACTTATCGGAACCAGCGATGCCATTGTTGTAACCGGTATAGTTCGAGGCTTCGGCTGCATTCTTCGGATCCATCATCCAGTTGAGGAAAGCCTTGGCATTCTCGACGTTTTTCGCACCCTTCGGGATCGCCAGGTTGTCACCCCACAGGTTGAGCCCCTCACGCGGATAGACATAGACCAGGGTCGCAAGCTTCTTGTGCGCGCGATGGAACGAGCCGTTCCACATGAGCTGCATCGCGACCTCGCCGCTGGAGACGCGATCGACCGTGCCTTCGGAGTTATAGACCTTCACCGCGGGCTTCTGCTTCTCGAGGAGTTCGAGGATTTTCTGTCCTTGCGCTGCATCCGACGTGCAGCCGTCGAAGCCCAGATAATAGGCGGCGGCCAGGAAGACCTCGCCCATGTCCTTGAGCATGCCGACCTTGCCGGCGAATTCCGGACGTGGCTCGAACAGTTCTTTCCATGTGTCGTCGAGCTTGGCCCCAGGCAGCTTGGCCGAATCATAGGCGATCGCGGTAACGCCCCACATGTAAGGCACCGAATAGGCGCGCTGGGGATCGAAGACCGGCTTGTCGAATGGCGTGCGCACATTCTTGAAATTCGCCATCTGGCTTGCATCGGTCTGCAGCAGCAGGCCATCCCGGATCATGGCCTGAAGTGTTGGGCCCGATGGCACCACCACATCATATCCGCCGCCGCCGGCCTGCAACTTGGCGAGCATGGTCTCATTGGAGTCATAGGTGTCGAGTGTGACCTTGATGCCGGTCTCCGCCTCGAATCGCTTCAGCAGATCCGGCGACATGTAATTCGACCAGTTGAACAGGTGCAGTTCCTTCGACTGCGCCAGAGCCGGTGCGACGAGCGCGCAGGCGCACAACGCCGCGAGGCAGAGGTTCAGGATGATACGCCGCATGCAAAGTCTCCCAGGGTTGTGCACGGCCGTCAGCGGAAATGGCGGCCGAGCAGGTAGGACAGCGAAAGCACTGACATCGAAACCGCGACGAGCAAGGTGGAAATGGCGTTCACCTCTGGGGTGACACCCATGCGCACCATGCTGAACACGTAGACCGGCAGGGTTGTGAACCCCGGGCCGGAGACGAAATAGCTGACCACGACGTCGCCTAGCGATCCGATGAACGCCAGCATCGCGCCGGAGACGATACCGGGCCAGATCAACGGCACCACGACGCGCGCGAAGCTGCGCCATGGTCCGGCGTATAAATCTGCCGCTGCTTCGGTCAGCGCCGGGTCCAGGCCCTGCAAGCGAGCGCGTATCGGCAGGTAAGCGATCGGAATGGCGAAGACGGTGTGCGCGAGAATGAGGCTTATCAGGCCAAGCGGAACGCCTAGCGCGACGAAGAAAAGCAGCATGGCGATGGCTGCGACCACGTCCGGGACTATCAGCGGGAGTGCCAGTGCCGCTTCGACGGCGCTTTGCATGCTGAAACGCCGGCCGGAGGTGGCGATCGCCGCCGGGATGGCAATCGCGGTGCCGATGCTCGTGGCAAAAGCGGCGACGATGAATGAGACGCGCACGGCATGCAGCATATCGCTATCGGCCGCCACGACCGCGTACCAACGGGTGCTGAAGCCTTCCCAACGCGCGAGCGAAGAGTTGCCGGCGCTGAAGGACAACACGATGAGTACGAGGATGGGCACGTAGAGGTAGACGAACACGGCGAAGGCCATTGGCCGCGCGCCGGGAAATCGCCATAGACGCTCGCTCATTGCGCACGTCCTTCGCCACGGCGATAGCGCAATGCATGCAGGCCGAGGGCGGACAGCACGAGCGCCAACAGGACGAACGCCAGCGCGGCGCCAAACGGCCAGTTCCTCGCCTGACCGAATTGCTGCTGGATCAGGCTGCCGATGAGCATCGATTTGCCGCCACCGAGAAGTTCGGGAGTGATGAAGGCGCCGAGGCACGGGATGAAGACCAATATCAGGCCGCCGACGATGCCCGGCATGGCGAGCGGCACGATGACGCGCAGCAATGCGCGCAACCGATTGGCTCCAAGATCGAATGCGGCCTCGACATAGCGCCGATCAAGTCGCTCAAGGCTGACGTATATCGGCAGAATCATGTAGGGCAGGAACGAGTAAACCAGGCCGATGAAGGTCGCGACCGGCGTGTAGAGCAAATCCAACGGCTCGTGGCGCAGGCCGGCCTTGAGGACCGCCCAGTCCAGCAGTCCACCTGTCCGCAGCAGCAGGATCCAGGAGTAGTTGCGCACCAGCAGGTTGGTCCAAAACGGCACTGTGGCGAGGAACAGCAGAAGAGTGCGCCTCGACGGTGGCTGAAACGCCATCCAGAGCGCGGTGGGAAAGGCGACGGCGAGCGTGAGCGTCGCGGTCATCGCGGCGAGGGCGAACGAGCGGGCAAAGATGCGCAGGTAGTCGGTGTTGATCACCAGGTTATCGGCGAGGTCGCGCTCGAACAGGAATTGCGTGTAGGCGTCGAGTGTGTGCTGGTGCCAGACAACACCACCGTCGGGGCCGCGCTCGAGTGTCGATACATAGGCCATGAGGCAGAGCGGCAGTACGAGCAATGCACCAATGGCGGCGAGCGATGGCACGATCAGCGCAAGCCTGCGGCGATCTGGACTCATTCGGTCAACACCCTGATGGCGTCGCTTGGCAGCACGATGCCAACGCTGTCACCGCGGGCGAGGCGTGGGCGAATGCCGTCACGGTTTTGCACGCAGGCGCGCAGGCTGGAGCCGTCGGGAAGCAGCAGATGATAGGTCGTATCGATCCCTTCATAAACGATCTGGTCGATAACGCCACGGAATTGACCGGCGTCGACGTCGGTGAGGAGAACGCGTTCCGGCCGGATGGCCAGCGTCGGTTGGCTGCTCGCTGAGTCCTCCGTGGCCTCGATCTCTGTTCCAATCGGCAACCTGTAGCGTCGAGGCGCCGTCCTGGCCGCTGTCAGCAAGTTGGTGTCACCAATGAAGTCGGCGACGAATTGCGCGGAGGGACGTTCGTAGATTTCCTCGGGGGTACCGATTTGCAGAATGCGGCCATGATTCATCACCGCGATCCGATCGGACATGGTCAGGGCTTCATGCTGATCGTGGGTGACGAAGATGAAGGTGATGCCGACTTCAGCCTGCAATCGCTTGAGCTCCAGTTGCATCCCCTTGCGAAGCTTCTGGTCCAGCGCGGAGAGCGGTTCGTCCAGTAGAAGCACCCGCGGCTCAGTCGCCAGTGCACGGGCCAGTGCAACGCGCTGCTGTTGCCCGCCGGATAGTTGTGCGGGCTTGCGATGCTCGAGTCCCTCGAGACGCACCAGCGCCAGCATCTTGGCTACGCGGGCTGCAATCTGATCCCTGGGCCGGCGCTGCATTTCGAGACCAAAGGAAATATTGCGCGCGACGGTCAGATGCGGGAACACCGCATAGCTTTGGAATACCGTATTTACTGGCCGCTTGAACGGGGGAAGCCCATTGAGGCTTTGCCCATACACACTCACAGAACCTGAGTCCTGCGTTTCGAATCCACCGATGACGCGGAGCAACGTGGTTTTGCCGCACCCGGAGGGCCCAAGCAGAGTGAAGAACTCATTGCTCCGCATGGAAAACGAGATATCGTCGAGCGCGACAACACTACCGCCGCCGAATGTCTTGTTCAGTCCGCGGCATTCGACGGCGGCATCGTGGGTAAGCGCACTGCCCTCACCGAGGGCGCGCGTTCGCCGGGCTGCTTTGGGTGTCTCCGGGGGCGGCTTGGCCGTTTGGCCCGCTTCGCTCAAGCGGGTTCCTGTGCGGTCGGAATTGGTTCAAAATTGGCATACTGCTGGCCCTAGGCCAAGCCCTCCATTGATCTATTACAGGGACGTGCTCGCTTGCCCGGCGCGCGAAATTGCAATAATTGGTTCAGATTGGTTCTTCCTTCAGGTCGGCAATGCCCACTAGCTTGGCAAACCTGGTCATTCCGGCGCGCAGCCGCAGGGCGCAGGCGCGGCAACAGTTCGATCGCTTGCATGCCCTGCTGGAGCGGCAGATCGACGAGGGACGCGTGCGCCCGGGCGAGTTGCTCGCAACCGAGCGCGAACTCGCTGAACAATTCGGTGCATCACGCAGTGTCGTGCGGCAGGCGCTTGCTGAGCTCGGAAAAGCCGGCAAGATAACGCGCCGGGTCGGGCACGGAACGGTGGTCGCCCCGCAGCCTGATGCGCAGCCCGTGGCGGGCGCGCCGCTGGTGCAGGATGCCAGCCCGCTGGAGCTGCTGGAATTTCGCCTCGCGCTCGAACCGGGTCTCGCTGAACTTATCGTCGTCAACGCGAGCGACGCGGACATCCGCGCGATTGCCGAATGCCTGGACGCGGGAGACAAGGCGGAAGATTGGACAGGCTGGGAACATTGGGATCGCAGCTTTCACAGACGGCTGGTAGCGGCATGTCATAATCGGCCAGCCATAGCGGTGTACGACGCGATCCTATCCGTTCGCCACGAACGTCCCTGGCTTCGGCTCAAGCAAGGCCACACCGACGCAAACAAATGGGCGGTATATCAACGCGAACATCGTCAGATTCTTGAAGCGATCAACAAGCGAGATGCACGTATCGCCGCTGAAGCCCTGCGCCGGCATCTGATAAATGTGCGCGCGAAGATGTTGGGCATGTAGCTTGCGGGGCGGCGAGGTGTTTGCCCGGGCGAGCAATGCAAACTACGTCCCGGAGAAATCCAGGTAATCAAAGCGCAACCCACTGCGACCTTCGCCACCGCCGGTCGATCGGAGCCGTCCGATCCAGACATGTGCTGAACCATCGAGACCCCGAGCGTAGCGAAAGCGCCGGGCCAGGCGAATTCCCTCGCGTGGGAGCTCCTCGAAGAACATTGTCTGATTTGGATAGGCGAGCATGACGCCGGTCCACCTGACGCGGTTGGAAGTCTGCCACGGCGCAGCTGCAACGGACCGGTATCCGTCGCGACTGGAAGGAACGGTATCCAATAATCCGGCACGGTCGAGCCGAGCCGGTAGGCCGCAATCGCGTTTGCGGATGGCGGTGGGATGGCCGGCTGGGTTGTGCGCCAGGCCAGAGCGCGGTCGGTAGGTTTGCCGGATGCACCGACAACTGTGCGCTCGACGCCCCAGGCCATTTCCGATGGCTCGTCGCGCAACATCAACACATCCTCGATGGCCGTGCTGTCCAGGATATTCACGCCAGCTGGGAGCAGCACAAGCAGGTTCATCGCGGCCATGGCGGCACCTGACGATGTCAGCATTGGCCCAGCGGCATCGAGAGCGAACATGCGCCAGCGACCGAACGAGCCGTCGGCGGCTGCGTAATGCGGAATTGTTGCCGCGATTCCGAAAGTATCCACGACCGAAAGGGAATTGATCGCCACCTGAGAGCCGATGGGTATGGCGAGCGGAATTGAAACCAGTCGTTGCCGTATATCAGCGCGAATTCACGCAGCAGAAGGCGGCCAAGATCCTCGGCCGCGGCGCTCAGTGCGCCGATATCGACGGCAGCGTCCTCCATCTCCCAAAAGCGGCGTGCCGGCATGCCGCGGAACGTCACTGGCGCAACGGTTACGGTTCGTGTCCCGGCGGCAGGTGCGGCAGTGCTGCCAGCAAGCGCGGTTGTCGCGCGATCGAAGGTGTGCCAGTCGATCGATCCGCCATCATATTCCTGGGCGATAAGGCCGTTGGCGTCGGCAGCCGCTCCCACAGCGAAGCTGTATTCCATGCGCTCTGGCGTCCAGGACGATGGCGATGCCGGCTGACTGAACAGAGCATCGAACCATTCGGACCAGGCGGTGGCGACAGGCAGTACCCGACGCCGCGTCGGTAGAGCTCAACGCCGGGAGCGCGGGGAGGTGACCGCTGGAAGCCGCGAGGTCCGCGCGTAACTTGATGCCGTCGAGCGCGCGGCCAACCACGACCGAGCACAGCTTCCGCGTGTCGCTGTCCGCATTCGTGGGCACCGCCAAAGGGTATTGCTGCACATAGGTAGGACGAAGGCGACCCAGGTTTGCCGTATCGAGCAAACGAAGGAATTGCAGGCCTGCTTCCGCCGCCTGAAGGATATCGGCGCTCGCCTGCCGCGGCCGAATGGCTTCGCGCTCGATCAGCGCTTCCATTGGCGTGTGACCGTCATAGGGTTGCGGGCCGCCAGTGCCCGATGCGAAGCGATCGAACATCGCGGTTGTCCACTGCACATTGGCGGTGAGTGGCGATCCGGTGTTCTTGCCGGCGAATTCTCCGAACTGCCATTGCCGCGCCAGCAACCACAGCGGGTCATGCACGCGCGCGGCGAGGCTGCTGGCCATGCCGTTGACGCGGGCACGCGGTTCGAGGCGATTCCATATCGTGACCGATGGCATGCGATGCTCCTATTGCGCCTTCGGCACGCTGGTTGCCCGCGCGAGGTTGAGGTCGGTCGATATAGTTTCAATCTGCGGACCGCCGGCGTTGTACGCAAAGTAAAGAGCCGGCAGAAAGTGGCCAAGATTGCCCAGTGCGTCCGGATCGACGGCACGGAATTTGGCAAGAGCGAGCGCTTCGAGCACGGTGCCCTCCAGCGATTCCAGTGTCCATTCAGGGAAGTCGTCCGGACGTACGCCGAGCAGGAGAGTCTGCGGCGCACGGGCTGTGGGGTCATCGAGGTGGAAGGAGATGCCGGTGATCTGTTGCCGGGACGGGACGACCTCTACCCATTCGTCGAGCATGAGACCGGCAATCGCGGCGTCCGATGCAGGCGCCTGCGGAGTGAATGCAACCAACGAAATACGGCTGCCCGATGCGTTCGGACGCGGCAGCGCGATCCAACGGTCGCCGGATACGCGCGGAAGTTGGGCGACGCTGAGAGCCGGCAGGGTCAGGCCGCTGAGGGATTCGCCATACATGATGGCGGCATGGCATCGCGATACCGCGGGGCGGATGCGCGCCATGCGCTGCACCCATGTGGTCGCGGCAAGCGCATCACTGGCCTGCAAGGCGAGGCTGTTGCTCCACAACTGCGGCCATTGGCTGGACAGTGACGCATCAAGAGCCGGAAGCACGTGAAACGACGGGCCGAAGATTGTCTGAAGGCGGGCAACGTCATGGTTGATCGCAGCGTCCGCGGATGCTCCAGCAGGGATGAAGCCGGCAGCAAGTCTGTCGAGCGCGGCGATACGGATGTTCAGTTCTGCCGCGGCGCTGGACGCCTGGCCGATCCATTGTGTTGTGTCGAGTGAGGGCATGGCATCCGTGACACCGTAGTTCGCGGCGGCAATGAGCGCTGTGTCGAGTGCGCCATTGGCCTGAAGTGCAATCGCGGCGGAGCGAATGCCAGCGTCCGCTGCATCAGCCCGTGCCTGCAACTCCGCGGTATCGACACTGCCGGGCGTATCGCCGGGAAAGACGAGATCCGCCGGTGCCATGGCACGCGCCCCCGAAACCAGGCGGCTGAGGCTGGAAACCAGCTCCAGCAGCTCCGCAACAGCAACTATCGTCGCAGGCCAGGATGCATCTCGGTCATATACGATTGTAGCCTGCGCGGCAGCTGTCACGGTCGCTGGCCGCTGCGCTGACGCCGCTCGCAGCAGACGTGCAGTGAGTTCATCACCAGGGCCTGCGGTTTCCGGCAGAGCAAGCAGGTCGAGTGGGGAGATCGCGAGAGCGTCGAGTCTGATCTCGATTGTCGCGATCACCGGTCCGGAGCCGTCAGCGAAGCTGGCACGCGCGCGCACGTTCGCGGGCGGTGGCAGCATGGCGCTTGCCCAGGCATTGAGGCGTGGTTCGGCCTGGGCGCGCGGCGTGATGGCCCATCCCGGCGCAGCGAGGCCGCCGGCTATGGTGAGCAGACGATGCGTGTACGCATCACCAGAACGTGGCGTTTGGATGACGTCGATCTCGGGCGGCGGAGCATCGCCGCGTGCGATCGCATCGAGCGTCGCGCCAGCGCGAACCGTGTTGCCGCGCAGCAGTTGATGGGCGCTCTCGGCTAACGTGAGATCCGCGACAGAGTTTAGCGCATCGGCCAGCGTCTGGAGTGCTGCGGTCAGCTTGTTACGTGTGGCGTCATCGGTGGGCAGACCGCGTCCAGAGGCAAGCGTGTTGTTGACGAAGATCGTGCGCAGGATTGCCAGACCGTCCACGACGTTGTTGGCGGCGACGGATTCGCTTGTGGTGGTGCTGTTGTCGGTCGTGGCATTGAGTGGAGCGATCGCGCGCAACGTCATGATCCATGTTTGCAGGCCGCTATCGTGCATCGTGCGCTCGAGCCGATACCCAAGCAGCGCACCGAGCGGCTGACCCTGTCGCATGCCATCCAGCAGATGCAGAGCGAGCCGCACACGCGACGACGAGAGGTTGAGCTCCAGCGGAGAGCGGGCGGCACCTTTGTGCGTGAGATAAGCGGAGCGAAGCACCGCGGCGGTGGTCGCGTGTGCCAGGGATGGGGCATGCACATAACCGGTCGAAGTCGTAGCCGTTCCCGGGAATACATTCTCCAGCCAGCCATACGCGCCCAGGACGATGCCACCGGCGGGCGCGGCTGTGCGCATCTGATCGAGCCGGAAATGCGCCATCGACATGATCCACGCGTCCAGCCGATAGGAGGCCAGGTCGAGAGCCTCTCGTGCCGTGGCATCAAGTGCGTCGGCGGACATTGCCGTTAGTGTCCGATAAGCGCTCCAGAAGCCTGCGAAATCGGCGATCGATGGATTGGTCTTCGACGCGTCGAGATAGGTTCCCACCGGTCCATGGCCGGCGAGCGTGCGGCCCAGAATGTCCCACGGCGTCGGGCGCGGCAGACCGGCGGATAAGCCGACGAGCTCTGCCTCGATGCGCTCGCTGGCCTGAATACCGCTGGGCGTTTGCTTGGCGAGCAAAGCGGCAGCCGTATCCACATATTCGCGCAGTGCCGCATGCCGGAGGAAAAGAAACAGCAAAGGGACCGGCTGTGCCGGCATTGGCACATCGCGCAGACCCTGCCAGGTGAGTGCTTGCAACTGTGCGATGTAGCTTGGTGCCGGCAAGCCATCCAGCGGGCCTGGCGCAACCAGAACGTCGGTGAGCCGGCGCTGCGCGTTCACGAACGCAGTGCTTGCCAGACGCGTCGAGGCGAGAGCTGTTGCCACCGTACCGGCTTCCGCGGTGGTCCTGGCGGTCAACGTCGACCACCATGCCTGACCAGGATCCTGCTGAATGAAGCGCCAGTATGTCAGGTTGTACTCTGGACCGACGACGCTGCGCGCCGAATAGCTGGCCGACCTCGGCTGCATTCCGAGTATGCCAGCAAGTGCAGCTTCCGCGTCTGGTGCGCCGTGTATCGTTGGCACATTCGCCACCGAACCTTCCCATGTGGTGCGGAGATTGCCGAGCAAACTCATCAGCGGCGTATCGAGCGCCCTGTTCTCCAGTTCCTTCCAACGGGCGCTCCACAGAATTGGCAGCACGCCGTAGGGCTGCCTGCCAATGCGAAGGATCGGGAAATGCCCGCGTGCGCGGACGTGATTGATGAAGTGGTTGCGTGCAAGCGGCAGCAGGACGTCGGGCGTTGGCACAGAGCCGGCGACGATCTGTTCCAGGTAGTAACCCCAGGTTGCCGGCCACAGGACGGTATTCATCGCGAACGCATGTTCATCCTGCGCGCCGTTCGCGCCGTGCACGTGCGCCAATACAGCAGGGTCGAAGCCGATTGCGCGGGCAAGCCGATCGCCGTCCGCCGTGGTACGCGACGGGCAGAGCGCGGGACCCTGTTCCAGCGTGTAGAGCTGGGCGTAATTCGGATCATGCGATGACAGAGCGGATGACGTGTCGCCTGAGTTATTTGTCGGCGCACCGTGTGGCAGCAGTTCCAGCCCATCTGTGTAGTGGTGTGCCTGCAGCAGGTCGCCGAAGCGTTTGACAGCTTCGTGCGGATCGATCCGCGTATTCAGGCCGAACACCACGATGCGCGTGAAACCGCGGGTCTGCGCTCCGGTGAGCGGAATCCGGAACCCCATGCCTGCCTGAACGGCGCGATCGAAGTCGGTGAGCCATCGCATGCCATCATCGGTCGAAGGTCCCGGGCCGTTAGGATCGGGGCCGACGGCCAATGCCTCCGCGATCGGCGATCCGACCGCGAGAAGCTGGCCGTCCGCGTTGCCCTGATAACCCATGACAAGCCAGCGTTCGGGTAGCACGTTGGTGAAGGGAGCTTTCGTCCATGACGCTGCCTTGTTGCCGGCTTGGGCATTCGCGCTGGCAATCCATGCCGCCCGCTGCGGTCCGTATTGGCGAGCCAGAGCAGTGAAGGCGACCTGCGCGGTCTGTCCGCCCTGCGCGGCTGCGGTCAGATAAGCGGCGCGCGCAGAGCTTTCGTCAGCGGTAAGCTCTGGTTCAAAGCTGGTTACGTGGACGTCGTCCGGGAAGACGCGCAGCCAGAGTTCGTTGTTCTGAAATCGCGTCTCAAGCCGGATTGGAAGCAGCAGCAGTGGCACCGCGGCGGATGGCGGATGCAGGAATTTGCTGGTCGAAAGAAGTGCCGGCCCGTTTGGGATCGCGGCTAGATCCTGAACTGAAATTGGCAGCGCTGTGGATGGATCATGACCGGCGTCGCGTAGTGTTGTGGCATCCGGAACCGCGGATTTCGTGCCACCCTTTAGCAGGAACGCATAGGCCGAGGCGTTCCCCTGGTACACCTTGCCGTCGGCGCGTGACGGCATTGGTATCCCGGAAGGAATAGAGGCCAGGTCGGCCGGCGTTGTGACGTGCGCCTGTCCGAAGATCGCTTCCAGCAGCTGAAAGGTCTGCTGGTCGGGTATCGCACGCCTTTGGCCACCCTGCATGACGGCCGCATCGATTGCCGTGACAGCGCCGACGACGATGGGAACGAGCACGTTCAGAATTGTATTGTCAGCGCGCGACGGCAGGGGAGCGCCCTGCTTGATCGCAGCGAAGTCGGCTGCGCTGAGCGTGCGCACTGACTGACCCTGCTGCATATACGCCAATGTGGCGGCATCCGGGATAAGGCGCGCGAGTCCGTTCGCCAGATAATAAACCGCCTGCGGATTGCTGGCAGAGCAGATGAAGGGGCTGAGAGGAACCGTGGTGCTCATGCGTGTTCGGCCGCGACCAGAGCGCTTGCCGCCATCGCCACCCGCACGGGCCTGCGCATCAGAATGTAGGCCATAGCGCTCGCATTCTCGCGCCACGTGACTGGCTCAGTTGTCGTGACGACGGGTGCTGACGCGGGATTGAGGAAATTGCCGCTCGGCGTGACCTGATCCCAGCCAACATCATTCCAGCTTGGAGTAGCAGGCGGAACGCTGCCTGCGGGCTCCAGGCCGAAGCGGGGCTCGGTTATGTGTTCCTCGAGAATAAAATACCAACCGGGTTTTCCGCCGCCAGGATTTGCGGCGTTGATCGGGTCCACGATGTTGAAGCCGAAAAAGCTGCAGTCATCGCCGATCCGTCCCTGGAAGATCGGCCATTGGCGTGTGCCGAGCGTGCCGTCCTTGTTCAACTGACAGGCGAAACCAGCGTATTGGATAGCGGCGGAAAGATTGCCGATCAGCAGAACACTTTTCCGTGCTGCATGATCTTGTGTGTGATCACCCAGATGGCCTGCGGGATCGAACTGCAAAATTGGTGGAATATCTTGTGCGCCGCCGCCGGACCAGAAGTTCTGAACCACGTGCCATTGCGCTCTGCTGGGAATTGTTGCCAGAGCAATTCACGCGCGAAATCTTCGTTCAGACCAACCATGTAGGCTTCTATAAACGCCGGATTGGTCTGCAGTAGCACTGCGCTGTTCTGCGGGATGACGAGATACCAGGCAGCATCCATTCCGGCGAAGCGCTGCCAGCGGCGCGTACATCGCCTGCGGAAATCCGGGGGTACCCGTGAGAGGCTGCAGACGTCGTCTCCTGAGCCTAGTGGACGCGCACACCGATACGCGCCTTGATCGTCAAATGCGGATCGAGCGTAGCGCTGAGTGCGGACGCGTTTCCGCAGAGGCGGCGAGTTCCGCCAGCGGCGGCAGATCGGTACAGCCGCATCGCTACTGTTCAGGTATGTATTATGCTGTCGCTGCAGTGCGAACTTAGTTTGCACGGTGCCGAGCGCGGCTTCGTCTGAGGAACGAAAACGGCGCCGGCATCGAGGCAACGCTGCCGCTGAGAATTGGCGGTATATTGACATCGCCGTGCCAGTCGATGATGGGTGCCTCTGCTATTGGTGGATTGCATGGGACCGCCCGGCGGCCGTTGTGGCAGGTAATTGCGGGCGGTCGCTATCGTTCCTGTCGCAACGGCGGTGTTTGCTGCTTCGGTTGCCGCAACCGATGCTGCTTGCTGATGTTACGATGCTGACCGTGTTCAGCCAGCCCGACGCCGTGATAACGGCCGATGCCGTCATCTTCCCTACCTGTATGTTGGGCGAAATGGAATCGAGCGCCACCATACCCACAGGCGCTTTGACCGGGCCGCTGACGACTATTCCGGATGCGCTCGTTGTTCCGGTTCCGGTGCTGGGTGGCGCATTGAGCCGATCAACGATTTGCTGTGGACCAGATACGCCAAGTTTACGTCCGAGCGGACCATGCGGCCTGCGCCAATCTTCGCATACTCGCCGATACCGCCGCATCCGGAATGCGGCTTTCCTTGATATGACCATTGAGATGTTCGCGTCTTGCCGGATAGAGTGATGTTAACTCGCGCAGTGAGACGGGCTGGTAATTTGCAGATAGACTCCATCACCAGCGATGGTCTGCAGATGCCGCCGCTGAAATCGAGCTCGACACCTCGCGCGCCAGTTGTGCTTGGCGCAGAAGTTGATTGGCTTTGCGGATTTCTCCCGAATTGCTTCCAGGCTGACCTGCAACCATCGCGTTGGCGTCTGCTTGCACTACCTGTCCGCCCGCAGCCGCGGCGACGCGGTTGCGAGGATCGAGATTCAATTCTCCGAGCCAGATCGGCGGCTGAGCGATCCGTGGCAGGCAGCGATCGCGCCACTCTGCGTTACGCCCGTAAACTGGCGGCGAAACCATAGGATCGCCTGCGGCAGGTGGCGCAAGTGCGGCGCGCAAGCTGATGCCTCGTAAGCGATCTGTGCGCCCGTCAGGCCATGAGTGTCGGGCATATTGAAAGTGCGCAGCGCGCCTTCGACGCCCAGGGTGACACCCGGGCACAGGCGCCGCTCCAAAGCCTGGATTGCTGACGTCAACCATCGCGCGTGCCGGCAGAGACTAGGCGTTGGTTGGCGGGCCAATCTTGCTGACGAGTGAAGCGAAGTCACCGTCCGGGACCGGTTTGGAAGCGAAAGCTGAAGTAGACCGGCAAAGTGAAGGGCGCGGTGATCGATGCATCCCACGCGGGAGCGAGATCGTTGTCGGCGACGTCCATGCCGAGACCAGCGTGAAGACCTGCGCGGAACGTCGGAACCACGCAGGCGAGATAGCGTTGCGACGGTTCTAGTTTGCGCAGGGCAGATCAAACGTGAAAGCGTCGCGCCGCTGTCGCCGTTCAGGGCAGCTGTTGTGAGATCAGGACCGGCGATCTGTGCGTGAGCCCAGGCATCTGTCTGACTTCAGATCCGGCAGCTCCGCAGCAGGGTTCAGCGGGGAGGCAAGCTGCAGGATTGCCGGGCGCCAGCCTGTTGTGTCAGTGTAACGCCTGGCCCATCGGGCACGACGATCAGACAGATCCATGGCTGCAAGCGATCACCGGTTGCGCCCGCCGGTGTGAACATCCAGGGGAAGTCGGGAGTGCAATTTCGACGACGGCCAGATAGTTCGGCTCGAAGTTGCTTGCGCCATCCTTCGGGTCGGTACGGATGATGGCGCGCGCATCAATCGTCTTCACGTCTCCCGGTCCTGGCAGCCGGACGCGCGGCGGCGCCGGCACGGCGGCTCCATTGACGGCAATCGAGAGTGGCACGGTGGCGAAATTCACCGCCCAGCGTACCCGTCACCTGCGATCCGATACCGCGGCGAACCCAAGGCAGCAGCGTATAGGCCTGCTTGGTATCGGCCATCAGGGGGTGACCTTGCTCAGCTCGTGCATCCCGACGATCTGGAAGGCGCTGTGCTGTGAGGCGCTTGTTGTGATCGCCGCTTCGAGTGCTGCCACGGCATCGCTGTAGGTGGTTCCCCTGGCAGGCGTGGCGGCTGACGCTGCGAGCGTTGCCGTGTCTGCGATGGCAAATGCCGGTTCGGCAACACGGATCGGATTGCCCGGCGCGGCATAGCGCAACTGCCCCGATCTGACTGATCGCCTTGCGCGCGGCCGAGCCTGAACGCATGACGATGGGAAGAACCGTCCAGGGGAAAGGTTGCGGCAGACCTTCATCCACGGTGACAACACCAGGCGTGTTGATGAAGAAGCTCTCGTAGTCGAGCGTCTTGCCGAGCGGCGAACCGTTGGTCACCAGGCTACTGCCACTCATGATCGCGCCCGCGTTGTGACGCTCGAAGGACGGCCGCGAAAGTTTGTCACTGTCGCTGAGATCGAAGAACTGCGCCGGTGCGAAGTCGTCCTGCACTGCGGCGTAGCCGGTGCTCTGCCTGCCGACATGAAAGCCGGTGATCGAGAACGTCGTCGCCCCTCGAGGGCACGGCTTCACCGAAACGCGTGATGGTCAGGTCCAGAGGCACAATCTGCTCGTGCACTTCAAGCAATGCGAGCGGATGCGCAAGGATGGAACCTGCATCCTCGATCTGCCGCGTGGCGACGAGTGCCGCAAGTCCGGACGGCAATTGCGCGTTCCAGTTCCGCGGGTCGGCCAGGGCCGCGTCGAGCAGGGCGCCCGACGTCGACCGTCGCGGTCTGCTGCGACGGAGCGTTCGATTCCCCACGTCTGCGAGAAGGAGATGGAGACATCGAAGAAGCACGATGTGGATCTTGAAACTGCCGGCGATGCTCCAAGGAGCCGGTCCGCTCAGCGTGGCGTCGAGCGCTACCGAAGCCAAGTCGTCACCGCCGATGGTGACGGCAACCGAGCCAGAGATGTCGGCGACGAAGTGAAAGGGGTTCAGTTGAAAGAGAGCATCGAAACCGAGGTGACCAGTGATGCCGCATCCCGAGATGCCGATGAAGGCATCGAGCGTGGCGCCAAACTGGATTGTGTTTGACGTGATCGCCAAATAGGCGGCCAGACGCAGCTTGCTGACAATGCCGGACGGCATGTCGATGGTGATGCGCTTGCAGTGTCGGAAATCCGGGGGCGGCGTGAACTGGGGATGGAAGCCACCGATGGCGAGCAGGAACTCTCTTTGCGAGGACCAGTTGGCGCGCAACGCCATGTCGCCGGCGATCGAGAAGCTGATCAGCTTGGAGTCGAACAGGCTGGCATCGAGTGAGAGATCATCCTGCGTCAGGTCGAGTACGCCGAGTGCGTCCATGTTCAGGCGCACCAGCGGAGCGGCAGGGTTCGGCAGCAACGCTGCAACGTTGGCCAACAGGATGATGTCGATTGGCTCGGGCAACTCGAGGATCACCGCGACCGATGCCGTCAGAAGTGTCGGCGTTCCCCAGCCGATCTGTGCCATGGGGCCAAACAGGAACCGGCCTGGAGCGGTGGGGAACAGCGAGTCGAGCTGTCCCAGGATCTGCGCTGCGTTGGTGATCGGATTCTTGGGGAACAGGAAAGTCGAGCTTGCCTGCTTTGACCGCGGCACGAAGCGCGTCGATGGAGGCCGTGCGGTTGATCGCCAGCAACCCGCCGACACCGTTGAGCGTGAATCCCCAGCCGAGTTGAATTGGCGGGAAGTCGGCATCAACCAAGGCGAGAAACGAATAGCCACTATGGCCGGCGACCTGCGTGGTGATCAGACCAAAGGCTTGCAACTCGAGATCGTCGAATTTGAGCTGCAGTACCACCGGAATATTCGCTCTTCGCGGCATCATGCGCGAGGAATCCGCCACCTGTGACACCGGCCGAATTGATCGCCAGTCCGACACCGGTCGGTGGTTTGAAGCCGAATGCCAGATTGAGCGGACCGAGATTACCTTGGTGAAAACCGGCCTGAAGATTGACGCCGATACGGGAGACCGAAGCGTGCACCGGACCGATCGAGGCGCTCGCATTCACGCTCAGTTCGAGCGTGGCTCCGTTTCCGTCTGCTTTGAATTCGATATACGTCGACTGAAGGGTTAGCGGCCCCAATGTCGCATTGAGCGGGATGGTGGCTTGGAGACCTGCGCCGCCGCTGAACTGCAGCCCTCCGCGTTGCGACCATTCGGCGCCGAAGTCGAAGTGCGCCGTAATACCGCCAGGCGGCAGGATCGATGTGATGAAGCTGTCCGCGCCGGCGCCGCCAATGGTGAGAGCGCCGCCGGTGATGCCCGCCTGGACGTAGAAATCACTGGTGCTTGTTGAAGCGTCGGCGCCGGCAGCGAAATAGACGGAATTGGCAGCGATCGACGATCCCGCCGGACCGGTCAGCAGCGGTGTCTGGTCAGTGGGCGCGAATGTGAGCCGTGCACCGCCCTTGCCGCTCGCGCTGGCGCGCCGGCACCTTCCGGGTCGAGCACGATCGCCGGGCTTCGGTCTGGACGTAGCACCGCGGCGACGCCCGCGCTGATGTCGAGCTCGCCGTCCAGTCCAAGCGTCAACGACGGACCAAGCGTCAACCCGGTATCTGCCAAACCGGATAGCGCGAGAGAGATCGCGATGCCCTGCAATTCGTTCGGAGTTGCCTTGGGAAGCGGCGTCACGGTGATTAGCACCGTGATAGGACCGCCTTCGAAGATTGGTATCGCATATGTCGGTGGCGGTCCGTCATCGGCTTCTGGCGCGCCGGGCGCTACAGCGGTGAGCAGCTTGTCCGATGGATAGCGCACCTCCATTGGACCAAGCAGAGGATAGGAGACGCGCTCGATATTGGTGAACAGCTGGTCGAGATCGAGCGTGGGCGTTCCCCAGCCATAGACGTCCTTCAGCAGCGACAACGGATCGTTGACGAGAGGTCCGAGGCGGTCGAGCCTCAGCGCGCGGTGTGTGTAGTCCGGCTGGAATTTCGTTGGATCGGCTGCGGTCGCGTTTTCTTCCACGAGACCGGCCAGTGCTGCGAGCGACGTGGAGAGAGGCGCGTTGTCCATCAACGCGCGCACCAGGAGATCCTCGAACAGCCGGGACCCAAAGTTGCCCGCTATCCCTGTCGCGGTCACGAAGGCGGCGGGGAGTTCTGCCGTAAGCTTCGCACTGAGCGCTTTGATCTCGAGCGTGAACGCGGCAATCGAGGCGAGCAGTTTCGCGAGAGCCGTTTCCAGTGCATCAGCGCCGCCGCTGCCATCATCCTGGGCCTCGGTGGCGATGTCGACGTCGGCAAGGGCATCGATGACCGCGGCGGCGGTGGTGCCGAGCGCCTTGATTGATGGCGGGGCGAGCGGGAGCGTCCAACCTAGCTCCTCGACAAAGGCAATGAGTTCGCCGTCCGATCCGAGCGAGGAGGCAAAAGGCCTAAGCGCATCTGCGACAAACGCGACCGCGCTGCTGACTGTGTCTGCCATCACGGAATCGCTTTTGGTCTGAGTGTCGGGATTGGTGCTTTCTTACCACCGTAGAAAATACCGGGTGTGATCGAAGCGTCGGCCTTGTAGGCATCGAGCTTCGGCAGGCGCACGGAACTCTTGCGTCGGGCACTGAGATAGCCGTCCCAGAAGTTCGGCATTTTGGGGCGGTAGAGCGGAAAATACGCGGCAGTCGTGTCCGGCGGTGGATGATAGCCGGAACCAGGGTTGGGATCCTGGGCGACGGCGCCGGGAAGCAGGCGCAGCGCTTCGGCAAGATCGCCTGCCGATACCGGGACTTTCACCCACCAGGCGCCAGGCGCCGGGAAGTGTTCATAAGGATCCCATCTGACCAGACGGCCGCTGAGCTCCAAGCCAGTCGACCGCCGTTTTGGTGGAGTCGGAAGCGAGCGCCGTCTGGATCGCTGATCGCACCAAGCCAAGTGTTTCGTCGAGCGGCTGGATCACCTCCTTCATGTATTCATGTGGGTTTTTGGGGCGGTGCCGTGGCTCTGGAGCGTCAGGTTGCTTCGATGCATTCCGCCCGCTTCGTCACTGTCGACGTCGATGACGACGGAGTTTTCGAGCGACCACTCGCTACCCGAGATGAAGCTGAAGATGTGGCTATTGTAGAAGATAAGATGATCGCCGATCTGAAGGTCTTCCTCGGCGATGGGTTCGTTGTCGAAATACGGATCGCTCCCCAAATTGCTGTTCGGGTCCGCGACCTCCATCGCCATGAGGCGTCCAAGCTTCCGAATGCCTTCAGTGGCGAGGAAATTTCCGATCGAGACGAACCCAGCGGGCTGGTTGGTAACCAATCCGTTGAACTCGGCTTCACCGTGCGCGGGGTCGCGCCGCCGAAGTCCGAACAAAAGAGCCTCGATATGCAGCGAACTGATGACGTGATCGCAGAACAGCTAGTTGCGCTGCCACCAATCCTCATCGGGCTTGAACATCGCGTCGATGACTGACGCGGCGGTCTTTCCGGCATCTGGTGCCAGGTCGCGAAAGTAGCGATCAGCATCGACCTTCCAGTCCGGATCAGACGCAAGCGGGAAATGAAGCCCCGGTTCAGGGGCGTGATTGTAGAGCAGGCGGTGCTTCCCGGGCTCCCATTGCCAAGCCGGATCAGTGGACTGAAACCGGCGACGGGAGGCATCGGCGATGTTGCCTGCGCCGACAAAGCCGACCACCTGCGATACGGCGTTCCTGGATATGCGTGGATATTCGAACATCCGGATGCGAAAGCCGTCCTTCCAGGGACCAAGCTGTCCGCTGCCTGTGAAGCTCCACGCTCCACCGATTACGTCGGCGCGTGAAATCTGGAAGTTCATGCGTTCAACCATGTGAAGCCGACGGTCGATGACCTGATCGAAGACGTCCGTCAGCAGCGCAGCGGTTTTTCCATCGGTCGATGGCTTCCAGAATTCGGTATGAATGCCCGCCGCGCGCCAAGCGATCGCGCGCAAGCGGTATGCGCGCGCCTTTGCATAGTCACCCTTGCGTTTCCGGGCTTCCGAGGCAGCGGTTGTGGTTTTTGGCTTGGCAACGTCGGCGAGATCGAGGTGGCCGGGAGACTTGTCGTGGCCCGCCTTGAGATCGGTAATCTTCTTTTCGATGAAGATGTCGACCTGCGCATACTCCATCTCGATCCGGGATTTGAGATCGCTCAGGTTCGAAGTCCGCGAGCAGACTCGCATTGCTGGTGCCGATTGAATTGGCGCGGCGGCCAGCAAAGAACCCCCGGTGACGATCAACCCCGTCCCCGTATTTCAGGTTCTTGCCGGACGGACGTGATTTCGCGAAATACGCTACGATCGCCGTCTGGGCTTCTGCCGGTGTCATCGAATGAGAATCATCATTGATCCTCCTAACGATGACACTTTACGTCGACAACGGTGCGCTCGTCGATATTGTCTGGAGCGGCTCTGTTCCGTCAACCGGGCCCTGCCGGCGCGCGCCGGGGTGGTCCGCAAACTATCAGGAGTCACATCGAATAGTCAGTTTTGACATTTGAGCGGACGGGTTCCTTCATGTGCAGTCGAGAATGACACTCGAACATAAATCCCGTAGCTTTGTTTTGCGTCCGACTGCTTTACCTTTATCCCCGCTCGGGAGCCGCCGCCGCAGGGTTGCTTCTTGCCGGGTTGAACGACGGGAAAGGAGCACAGAATGGAAGTCCGCACGCGCAGCAATTACGAGATCGCCGGACGTGAAATTGTCGCCGAAGGATCGGACTTGCGTGTTCAGGTGCTTACGCTCGCTGCCGGACAGAGTGTTCCCTGGCATTTTCACAGCGAAATCACCGACGCCTTCGTCTGTCTCGAAGGTCCCATGGTAGTCGAAACCCGCGCGCCACGAAAAAACTACGTGCTCACTCCTGGACAGCGCTGCGCTGTGCCACCCAAGACGGCGCATTACGTACACGGTGAGTCACTCGGGCCTTGCAAGTTCCTGATCGTCCAGGGTGTGGGTGTCTACGATTTCATCCGGTCGGTGGCAGCTGATCGCCGTCGCATTCTAGCGAGGGGAGGCTCATGTGCATCGGCTGATGCGGTGCCAGCTTGTTTGCCTGATCGTCGTCCTCACGATGGCCGTGGCGGTGGCACCGGGCTTGGGAGCGGGAACCGCCAGCGGTGGTCCTGGTAGCGGCGCCTCCTGGACAACCGGGAACAAGCTTGCTGTCGGCACATCGGCCGGTAGCTTCAGCAAGGTCTCGTTCACGGTGGCGCAGGGAATTACCAGCGAGATTTTCTATCCGCGCCTTGACGTTCCCAACATGCAGGACATGCAGTACGTCATCACCGACGGGGTGACCTTTGTGGACCTCGAACGCGATGCGACCAAACATGAGATCGCGATGCCGGATGAGAAGGCTCTCGAGTTTACCGTCACAAACACGGATGCGCGCGCAGCACCCAAGTACCGGATCACCAATACCTACATCACTGATCCGAGTGCGAATACACTGCTTATCCAAACACGCTTCCAATCCTTGGATGGTGGCAGCTACCAGCTTTACCTGCTGGTGAACCCATCCATGGCCGGCGGGGGCGCCAACGACAATGCCTGGTGGGATGGGACGAATTCGGCGCTCCTTGCCAGCGGGACGGAAACACTCTTTGGCTCACCGATGACAGTTGTGTCGGCACTGAAGTTGGCAGGCCCGAACGGATTCGTTGCGCACAACAATGGCTATGCAGGAACAGCGAGCGACTGTTTCGTCGATTTGCGCGACCATAGAATGCTCGTCAACCAGTTCGACAACATCACGGGCAACGGCAACGTCGTACAGTGTGGCGAGGTCGGCAATATTGGCGCCGATACGACATTCACCGTCGCGTTCGGCTACGGGAGCGACCCAGCATCGGCGGTCGCTGCTGCCAACGGATCGCTCGCGGCGGGCTTCGCCGATCGTGAGACTGCCTATCGCGGTGGCTGGAACGATTACGTCAACGGGCTGCGTCCGGCTCCTGCGAGTGTGTCAACGGACACGCTGCGCCGCCGCGCTTATTACGTCGGGGTGATGGCTTTGCACGCCGCCGAAGACAAGACGTTCGGGGGCGCCAGCATCGCGGGCTTTGCAACACCGTGGGGCGACTTCACGAATGGAGATTATCTCAACGATGGCTACCATCGGGTATGGGGCCGTGACCTGTACCAGCAGGCTATGGGATTGATTGCCGCGGGCGATGCGGCTCAGGCGCTGCGCATGGCGCATTTTCTATGGGACAGGCAGTTCGTCAGCGGCAACATCTCCGGCGATGGGACGACATATCCACCGGGTTCGTTCCCGCGTTACAGCCCAGTCAGTGGGGTAACCGGGGCGAGTCCGCAGCAGCTCGGTTGTTGCGAGCAGTTGGATCAGGACGGCTTCGCGATACTGCTCGCCTGGATGACGGGTCTCACCGACAATGCGACTTACCAGAAGATCAAGCTGACGGCGGATCATATACGGGCGGCAGGCCCCAGCACGACCGAGCGCTGGGAGGAGCAGGCGGGGCAGTCGCCGTCATCAATCGCGGCAGAGATCGCCGGCCTCGTCGCTGCGGCGGACATCGCCCGTCAGAACAGGGATAGCACCAGCGCCGCCGGCTGGGAGTCGACCGCCGACCTGTGGCGCGCGAGCCTCGATAACTGGACATTCACCAGCAGCGGCTTCTGGGATGGCCACAACTATTTTGAACGCATCGACAGGACATCGAACCCGAACGACGCGGATCAGCTCTGCTTCCAGGAGGGCTGTTTCCTTGCCCACGATATCGCAGACTTCGGGTTCCTCGATCTCGTCCGGTTGGGCGTGCGCACGCCCGGCGACACAAAGGTATCGACGTCGCTGCCGCCGACCGAGTCGGCAACGGACGGCAACTCCGCAGTGCAAGGGACAATGCCGAACGGCGATATCTACTATCACCGCTACAACCACGACAATTATGGTGAGAGCAACAGCGACTGTAGTGGCTTCCCGGCCAACGGAGCCAATCGCTTTGGACGCTTCTGGCCGGTTCTTTCCGGCGAACGCGGCGAATACGAGCTTGCGAACGGCCGATCGGCGAGCGTTTATCTGCAGTCCATGGCCGACGCGGCGAATGAAGGGTTCTTCATGCCGGAACAGGTTTGGGACCGCCCAGACATTGCGTGCTTTGCACTCGGGCGGCCTACGGGAAGTGCGTCCCCGCTGAACTGGGCTGAGGGCCAGTACTTGCGCCTCTCCCAGTCGATGGACGCCGGCTATAATGTCGACACGCCCACGGTGGTGAAAGCGAAGTATCAGGGCGCGGGTCCGATCCGCGCCAACGGTGGCATGTGTATCGATGATGCCGGCGCAAACAGCAACAACGGGACCGCCATCCAGACTTGGAAGTGCAACGGCACGTCTGCGCAGAACTGGGGATGGAGCAGTAGCGATGGGACGCTGCGTGTGCTGGGCAAATGCATGGATGTTACCGGCGGCGGCATCTCCAGTGGGACGCAAGTTCAACTGTGGGACTGCAACGGCACCCGTGCTCAGGAGTGGCGCTGGCGACAACAAAGTCGCTTGGTAAATCCTCAATCAGGCCGTTGCCTTGCGGTCGCAAGCGGTGGTAGCAGCAACAGGGTGCAACTTCAGATCGGTGATTGCAACGACACTGCCGCCCAGGCATGGCACCTGCCGTAGAAGTCGCAGATCCACTCGCTGTGAGTGGTGATCACTCGGCGAAGAGGCAAATTTTCTGCCGGTCGATCACTTCCGATTCGTGTTTTTTGGGGGCCGCCCAAGCGCGGCGATGGCCAGCCGTGCTGCCTCGCGTTGCGCGGGGTCGTTCTCGAGCTCCATCGCCCGGCCAAGCCACAAGCGTGCCATATCGGCATCGCCCATTGCAGCCGCGCTCTGGCCGGCACGCATATACAAACCGGCTGCTGCCTCCAGTTTCCCTGCATGGGTTTCCGCGTCTGCCGCGACTGATAGCGCTCGCGCCATGCCGCGATAGTCCAATTCGTCGCGCCGTAGATCGGCGGCGTGCTGCGCCTCGGTGGCGGCAGCGTCGAATGCACCTTGCCGCAGCGATCGCCGTGCCTTCAGTTCGTCGGCATCTGCCTGTTGAGACGACGATTCGATGCGCGCAAGACGGGCAATCGCCCTGTCCAGGCCCGCCGGATCAATCGCTTCATCCGCAATCAGCCCACGCAGGAAACTGGCACGCGCCGCGGCCGGTGGGTCGGCACCATTCTCAACCTGAGCAGCAAGCCGATCACTCTGCGTCTTGTCACCGAGCCGATAATCGGCGGTGGCTTCCGCGAGATCCAGCGTCGGGAACGATGCAGCACCGCGCCGCGTCAGTTCGGTTCGCGTCATGCGCACGGAGGCGAGCGCCTGCTTGGGCTGGTTGGCTGCCAGCTGAGCAACCGCCAGGTCATAGCCATTGTCACCGATTGCAGTAGCATCGTCACGGGCGCGCGCCCTTTCCAGTGCGCGTTGGTACTGCGTGATCGCTTCGGCTGGACGATCGAGTGAATAGGCCAGTTCAGCTGCGTGCGTACTTTGCTTCAGCGTGGTGTCTTCCGGTGCCGCCGGTTGCGTCGTGCCGCCACAAGCTCCCATCAGCAATGCAATTGACATCACCCAAGCGCGAGAGACCTTCACGGTTGCAGCTTTGTGGCCGGCAATCGGGTCTGTGGTGGTGCCTGGTTGCCGCCACCGCCAAGCAACCATGAACCGCGCAACTGCGTCAGCAACGCCTCGAGCTGCGCTGCCGTGACCTGGGTCTGCGTCAGCAACGCTGGGAGGTCGGCTGTGCCGCCCGCGACATTCCTTGCGATCGCAGGTAGCTGCGGTGTTGCTCTTGCCGCATCGCGCGTCGCCGATTGGAGATTCTGCAGCAATGCATCGGCACGCTTGATCAGGCTCGGCACACCGTCCTTGCCCGAGGCCGCACGCTGCACCAAGTCGTCTGTCTGCCTGGCGGCATCGTCGAGCTTGGCGATCACACCGCCAAGTGCGGCTATCTGGTCATTTGCTGTCATGACCGTTTGTTCAGTTTCGCGCACCAGGGTGTCATCGGTCAGTAGCCGGCCCACCGTACCATGTCCCTGCTTCACGTCATCGCTGATAGCGGCAAGGGCATCCATCGCATGCTTGGCATCATCCAGAACCGGCAGTATCCGTTGCCGTATGTCGTCGATCATGGCGCTGATCGTATCTGTGGGTGCCCGCTCCGTAGTCGCCTCAATGACCGCGTAGCTCCAGTTCATCGGTGCGCCGGTGCCACGTGAAATATCGATGTAAGCGGCTCCCGCGAGACCAAATCTTCTGCGGATTACCGCTGCGCTGTCGCGGCGAATGAAGGCATCCGCCTGCTGGTCGATGTCAGCCTCGGCATACATCTCCTGATTTGGATTGAGAATGATGCGCCGCACTGTGCCGGCATGGATGCCCAGCACCTCGATGTCGGCCCCGATGGCCAGACCGCCTACACCAGACTGCGGCAGCACTACGTGGAGATGGGAGACCGGACGGAACCAGTCGCGCAGCACGCCAGCTTCCAACATGGCACCAACGAACACCATGACGGCGACGACAACGAGCAGCCCGACCAATTCATCGGTGTGGCGTAGGCGGATCATGTGTTTGTACGCACGGACACGAGGCCGCGCTCCGCGAGGCGAAGGTGCATCGTTGCCGGGAAGGAGCGGCTGTTCCACATCGCGTCGCTGCGGGTGAGCCATATGCTGGCTGCCTGACGATCACGCGTTTCCATCAGCTCGTTGAGCAGCGCGGGGACGAGATCGGAGGCTTGTTCAAAAACCGGGCTGTCAAGCAGCAGCAGCCGCGGCGCGCCCATGAAGGCGCGAACGCAAGCCGCACGCAAAAGATCCGTGGAGGCCATCCCATCCGGCCGCATCACAGGTAGTCCAGGCAACCCGAACTTGTGCGACAGTTCGGACGCGACTTCGCGCAGCGCCGGCTCCGGCCGCCGTGTGTGGTGCAGCTGAGGCAGCAAGATGTTGATATCGGTGCCGAGGAAGCTGATCCACGAATCGGACCCATAAACTCTGCCAATCCGGCCACGCATTGCCGCGGCTTGTTCATGTGGCGTATCCGACCAATCCTTGCCAAGGAAGCGTACGCTGCCACTCCGAAGAGGCAGTAGCCCGCAGCAAAGGTCTGCGAAATCCGTCGCCTGCAACTGGTTGCGCACATCGATCAGCACGCAATCTCCGGCCATAACGTGAAGTGCCAGCGGGGTTGACGACAGCCGAGTGGTTCCCGGCTGTGGCTGTGCATCGACGACTTCAAGGATAGGTGTTGTTGCGGCGCCGCTCATGCGTCACGCCGCAAGGCCAAAGACCAGACTGGTCAGCATGACAGCGAGCACGCCACGCACGAAACCACGCGGCAGCAAGTGTCCGGTGTCGTCGCCTGGCCTGGCCGTAAGCCCTGTCAGGCACGCCGTAAGCGCGATCAGGGCGCCGATGCAGAGCATCTTCACAGGGAACATCGCAAAATCTGCCGCCTGCATGGCGCCCAGGATGTGATCGAGGAACATCCACAGTGATCCCTGCACCGCTCCGACGAGACTGCTGGCGACAAATCCGACGACGAGTGCGGTCAGCACAAACAATACACCCAGCGTGAAACTTGCCAGAGCGTACGCCACCGTGCGTGGCAGCACGAGCAACAGTACAGGATCAACGCCTTGCGCGAACAGGGCGCGCACCTGTCCGCCGACTTGCAGCAACGCAAGTTCCGCTGTCGTAACCGTGCCACTTCGCCCGAGCAGCACCATTCCGATCAGCAGTGGCGTCAGCTCGCGAACCAGAACCGTGACCAGGAGCGAACCTTCAAGTTCCTCCTGTCCGGCAAGTCCCAGCCAGTATAGCGCCTGCGATACCAATGCGAGGCCGGTCAGCGCCGCAGTCACCAACGCGGTGGCAAGACCGCCGCCTGCAGCCTGCTGAAGCGCGCGCCAGAATTCCATGCGCACGGGACGTCGCCATGAACGAGGGCGGCACGCGTCGCGCAACACGCCCCACGAAAGAGCCGACAGCATCAAGACAAAGGAGGCACGGACACGTGCGAAGCGCCCGATGATACCCAAGACGCGCAAACCAGGGATTGCTGGTGAACGATGCACGTGACCGCTCATTGACGGCCTCCCAATACGAATGCCTGTTCGGAGCCAGTGTCAGGAAGATAGAAGTTGCCGCGCAGACGGAAAAGGAAGTGCTGGCGGAGGCGATTATACGCAGCTTCGGTTACCTGGATCGTGGCGGGGCCCGGGCCGGTTGCAGCCATCATATCGGCAGTCCGAACTGCTCCGCCCCACAGATTGAACACACGTGGTTGTCGGCCGACATGGCTGCCGATAACGACGCCGCAATCAATTCCGATATGGAAGAAGGCCTTCCGGCCCGCGGCCTCAAACAGCTCAAGGCAACGCTCGCGAACAGCAACCGCCGCATCGGCGATACGCAATATCGCATCGGCATCATCTGGAACGAAACCGGCCGCGGCCACCACGTCGTCACCAACCAGCTTCATGTATGGAATGTTATGCTCGGCGGCGATGTCCTGCAGCACAATGGCGACGCGATCGGCAAGTGTCGTGACGCCGTCGATATCGCGTGCCGCCAATGCGGCCATGTCACTGAATTTGACTACCATGATTGCTGTTGCCGCGAAGACGTCGGCGCCCAGGGTCGCTTCGTCGAGGCCCTTGAGGACAAGATCGGACGCTGAACTTCGCTCGCCGGCCAAGACTGGCACTGTTCGGACCACTTCGGTTGGGGCCCCCGCCGAAACATCGGCACCATCCCGCATCCGAAGCGCGAGCATGCCGGCGACGACTGAAACAAACTCGCGCGCTTCGGAAATCTTTGCAGCGTCTTCCAGAATCAGAGCTCCAACGGTTCTGTCTGCGGAGCGAATTGGCTGGACGTGCGCGGCGCGGCTACGGAAGTGATGCATAAGAACCCGATGCAATTCCGTGGTGCGTCGATCATTGGCAGCGTCAGGGGTCTGAATTTCCTCGCCCAACTCGAGAGCAGCGAAAAATTGTGGCAGTTCGGCGCGGGTGATTTGGAGTCCGGCGACATGTCCAGCGCTACTGACTTCATAGGCATCATCACAATGCAGCCGCCGTCCATCGTCCTGCCATTGCCATACGCTGACGCGTTGCGCCGAGGCAAGGTTCGCAAGCGTCTCGGTCACCGCCTGGATCGGCGCAGTGTGCGACCGATCAAACAAATCCGATTGGCGGGCGAGATCGGCGAAAGCACGGCTCTGCTGTTCGATTGCCCTTCCTCGATCCAACAACAGGCGTCCTGCGCGGTCCGCGCGCAGCCCTTGCCGCACCAGAAGAGCAGCGAGCACCGACGCCAGGGCGATCACGACCAATGACAGCGACAAGGTGGTTCGACCGTTGCTGGCAATGAAGCCGGTAAAGTCGGCCTCGGGGACAACCATCAGCAGCGACCAATCGCGGTTTCTGGCCGGAAGGCGCGATGCGATGGATACTATTGGCACGCCACCAACGTCGATGACGCGGCGACCGTAGCCTTCTACCCTGAACCGATCGTATGCGGCGGCAAGCACTGGATCATCGAGCTGATCCAAACGCACAGTGGCAAGCTGCCCGTTATTCTCATGCAGCATACGAGACGCGTCAGGCGCAGCGATAAGGTGCCCGCTACCATCGATAATCACCGCACGGCCGCTGCGTCCAATATTCAGTGACGCGAGGAACTCCGAGAGCGCTTTGAGGGTTATATCGACGCCGAAAATCCGATCTATACCGTCCGCGCTGCTAAGACGAACCGCGGCGGTGATGCCTGGCGTGCGATGCGAGAAGAACACATACACGTCCGTCCAGAAGAGGTCGGTCGCTTTCAATGCGCCGCGATACCAATCGCGGGTTCGGGGGTCGAATTGATCATTCGGCTGGAGCTCACGCCCAGTGACATGACCATCCGGGTCGTGGTGTATCAGTTCGACAAGCCGTAGACCTGGGGCATTCTGGATCAACTTGGTGACCGTGCCGCCAGCTTCGCCGCGCTGGACCATGATGAAATTGCCATTGGCGTCGCCGCTGTAAAAAGCATCGATCTGCGGGATTTGCCGCAACGCGCTTGCCGCGAACGCCTCCAGCGCCGGCCGCGAATCGGAGCCTGGTTCTCGTGCAACCATATCGCGCGCCAATCGCGCGGCGCGCGTGGCTGGATCGAGGTATCCTGTCACTTCCAGTGAGATGCGATCCTGCAGCCCGGTCAACAGATCGTCCGACAAACGCAGGACGCCGCTGCGATTTGCACGCTCCGAATAAAGCACGATGGCCAGAATTGCCACGATGACCAGAGCGACACCGCCGACGGGAATGCCGATACGCAACCAGACCTGCCGGCGGCGGCGGTCGTTTGATGTTCCGCTTATATCGATCACCTCGTCGGTCGACATCAAGCTCTCCCGCTCGGCGCGTGAAATAGTAGCGGTGTTAGTTCCCGTCCCACAACTCCAGTCACATTCGCTCGCGATCAAACATCATTCGCGGGAAGGACGGCTAGAGTTCCAGCTCTGTTGCGAAGTGACACCGTGCGAAATGGCCCGGCGCCACTTCCCGGAGGATAGGTGCCTGTTGGCGGCACTGTTCCTGGGCAAAAACACAACGTGGGTGAAAGTAGCAGCCTTGCGGGGGGGAGGCAGGGCTAGGCACTTCGCCGCGCAAGATGCCGTCCGTCGTTGATACGCGCGGATCTGGCACTGGCACCGCGCGCATCAGCGCGGCGGTGTAAGGATGCCGTGGACGTTGGAACAGCACGTCAGTGGTCGCCAGCTCGACAAGCTGCCCAACTGTACATCACAGCGACGCGGTCGCAGATATGCCTGACAACGGATAGATCGTGTGCGACGAAGAGGAACGTCAATCCTAGCCGTGATTGCAACTCCAGCAGCAGGTTCAAAACCTGCGCCTGCACCGAGACGTCGAGTGCGGATACTGGTTCGTCGGCTACCACAAGCCGCGGGTTTGTCGCGAGGGCCCGTGCAATGCCGATACGCTGCCGTTGACCACCACTGAACGCGTGCGGAAAACGGTGCATGAATTCCGGGCGCAGTCCAACCGTCCGCAGCAGTTCAGCCACACGGTCCATCCGCTCCCGGCGGTTGCGAAGCCCGCTCACCAGAAGTGGCTCGCCGACATTGTCGAACAGCGTCATGCGGGGATTGAGTGAGCCGAAGGGATCCTGAAAGATCATCTGGATCTCCTTGCGCAGCGGCCCAAGTTCCGCGACCGACATCGGGGCGAGGTCGACCACCGCTCCATTGGCTCGTCGATACAAGACCTGCCCATCGGTGGGGTCTATCGCGCGCAGAATGCAGCGCGCCGTCGTGGTCTTGCCACAACCGCTTTCGCCTACCAGGCCAAGCGCCTCGCCCTCCTGCACAGTGAAGCTCACGTCATCGACCGCGCGCACCTGGCCAATTATCCGGCGGCGCAGCCCCTTCGCGATTGGAAAGAACTTGCGTAGCCGGCGGACGTCGAGCAACGGCGCGTTCATGGAGGTTCGGCCGCGTCGCTGTGCAGAAAGCAGCTTACCGCGCGCCGTGGCCCTGGCACGTGCAGCGCCGGGGTTGCTGTCGCGCACCGGTCGCGAATGATGTCATCACAGCGCGGATGGAAGGGACAGCCGGAGGGACGGTTGAACGGATGCGGCAGCGCACCGGCAATGACTGGCAGCGCGGTTCGCTTCTGCGTCTGAAGGCTGGGGATCGAGCGCAGCAGCGCCTTGGTGTAGGGATGCATCGGCGCGTGGAAGATGTCGTCCACCGGACCCTCTTCCATGATGCGGCCGAGATACATGACCACCACATAGTTCGCCATCTGCGCTATCACGCCCAGATCGTGCGTGATGAAGATGATCGCGGTATTGTATTTCGTCCGTAATTCGCGCAGCAGCCCAAGGATCTGCGCCTGAGTTGTAACATCGATCGCGGTGGTCGGTTCGTCTGCGATCAGCAGCCGGGGCTTGCATGACAAGGCCATCGCAATCATCGCTCGCTGCCGCAAGCCGCCCGATAACTGCCACGAATACGCGTCAATGCGTTGCTCCGGCATCGAGATACCGACGTCGCGGAACAACTCGACGGTCATCGCGCGCGCCTGCTCGCGGCCTAGTTGCTCGTGCAACATGATCGCCTCGACGATCTGCGCGCCGACCGTATGCACGGGGCTGAATGCCGCCATCGGTTCCTGCGGGATCAGCGCAATCTCGGCGCCGCGCAGGTCGCGCATCTGGCGGCCGTGCGGTGTCAGTCGAGTCAGGTCGACCGATCCGGTCTCTTGGCGATACTGAATCTCACCAGCGGTGATCCGGCCAGGCGGATCGATCAGTTGCAGAACCGCCCGCATTGTCACGCTCTTGCCACATCCGCTTTCGCCCACGATGCCGACCACTTCGCCGGGGAATACATCGAAGCTCACACCATCGACTGCACGCACTGTCCCTTCGTCCATGCGGAACGAGACATGCAGGTCGCGCACCCGCAGCAGCGGTTTGCTGTCAGTGGCTGTAGGGGTCGGAGGCATCGCGCAGGCCGTCGCCCACCAGGTTGAACGCCAGCACCGCAACAATAACGATGATACCCGGGATTAGCAGCCACGGCGCCAAGGCCAACGTCTGGATGTTCTGCGCCTCTTGCAGCAGCACGCCCCAGCTTATCGCTGGCGGGCGAATTCCGAGCCCAAGGAACGAGAGCGAGGTTTCATTGATGATCATGACCGGGATGGCGAGCGAACTGGTGGCTATGATGTGGCTGAGAAACGTGGGCACCATGTGACGCAGGATGATGCGCATCCGGCTGCAACCGGCAAGCCGCGCCGCCAATACGAAGTCCTCTTCACGCAGCGCCAGGAAGCGGCCTCGTACTTCGCGCGCAAGTGTCGTCCATCCGACCAGTGACAGGATTACCGTAATGGCGAAGAACACCTGTATCGGAGTCCAGTCACGCGGTAATGCCGCTGACAATGCGAGCCAGATCGGAATGGTGGGCACCGATTGCAGCAACTCGATCAATCGCTGGATCACCAGGTCGATCAAGCCACCGAAATATCCGGAGATGCCGCCGAGCACGACACCGAAGATAACGCTGAGCGTGACCGCGACGAGGCCGACCGTCATCGACGTTTGCGTTCCGCGCATGATGCGCGACCATTGATCGCGACCGAGGCGATCGGACCCAAGCAGAAAAATGCGTTGAGCGGGATCGGTCGAGCCAATCAGGTGGATGTCGGCCGGAATCAGGCCGAGCAAGCTGTACGGCCTGCCGTGCGTGAAGAAGCTGACGCGGATCTTTCTCTTCGGGTCCGTCGTCCATTCCATCCGCAACGTCACTGGATTGCGCTTGCCGGCAATGCTCGGGACCCACGGAGCGATACTGCCATCATCGAACAGATGCAGCGTTTGCACCGGGATGAAGGCCTGCCGCGCATCGGTTCGCTCGGGGTCCTGCGTGCTGAAGAAGTCCGGGCAGAGCACGACGAGGTAGAGGCAGACCAACAGGCCGGCACTGATCATCGCGAGGTGATGTCTGCGAAAGCGCCACCACACCAGCTTCCAATTGGAAGCGACCGCGATCCGGTCCTCTGCTGCGGCCGCGGCTGCAACTGGGATGGCCTGTGCATCGGACATTGCTATCGCTCCATCCGAATGCGCGGATCGACGAGTGCCAGCAGAATGTCAGACAGCAGCGTGCCGACGATCGTCAGGAACGAGTAGATCAGCAGAATTGCTCCAGCCAGGTACATGTCCTGGACAGTGAGCGCGCGCAGCAGCAGTGGGCCGATATTCGGCAGGTTCATCACGGTCGCCACGATCAGGCTGCCTGAGAACAGTTGCGGCAAGTACCAACCGATGGTGCTGATCAGCGGATTGAGTGCGAGCCGCACAGGATAGCGCAACACCAATCGCCATTCGCGCAATCCCTTCGCTCGCGCCGTAATCACATATGGCTTGTTCAGCTCGTCCAGCAAATTCGCGCGCATAATCCGCGTGAGTCGCGCCGTGCCGGCGATGCCCAGCACCATCGCCGGCAGCCAGATATGTGCCAGCAGGTCAATCACGCGACCCATGCTCCAAGGTGCATCGGCGTATTGGGGCGAAAACAGCCCGGTCAGACTGATGCCAAAATAGGCGAACGCGATCCACATAATGATCAACGCCAACATGAAGTTCGGCGTAGCTACGCCGATATAGTTGACCACGGTGATTATGTGATCCAGCAGCGAGCGCTGGTGTGTTGCCGAATAGATGCCGGCGGGCACCGCGATCAGCCAGGTGAGAACGAAAGCCATGCCGGCCAGCGCCACTGTCAGTCCAAGCGTATTTCCGATCAGCTCCGCATTCGGCCGTTGATACTCCAAGGAGAGTCCGAGATTGCCGTGCAGCAGGTCAACCAGCCAGTAGAGATATTGCACGATGAACGGCTGATCCAATCCGTACTCGTGCCGTAACGCCTCGATCTGATCGGCGGTGATCGATGTCCCGGTGGCCGACAGTTGCGCCACGTATTCCGTCAGGAAATCGCCAGGCGGTGCATGGATGATCGCAAAGATCACGAACGAGTAGACCAACAGCAGGAACGGTAGCAGCAGCAGCCGTTGGACGATGGTACGTGTCACTTGGAGAAGAAAAATTGCTCGGTGCGTGCATTGCCCGGCGTGCGCAACGGCCAGTCATTGCCGATCTGTGCTGGAACGTTATGCATCTTGCTGTTGACGACGACAACGCCTTGCACCATCGGTGTCAGTCCCACCGTGCCGATCTCGTACAGGTTGTCTGCCCATAGACGGAACAGTTCCTGCGCGGACTTTATCTGCCCGTCGCGTCCCTCGCTGCGGCCCGCGTCGATGAGCTGGATGACCCGCTTCAGCGCCTCGGGCGGTTCCACACCCTCCTTGCCGCTGGAGCTTAGCCAGCGATAGGTACAGCGGCCCCATCGTCAGCGTCTGGAGCGGCGAATTCCGCGGATCGAATTTCGCCCCGCCGGTGAACGGGAACGCCGTCGTGTCCTCGTTCCAGATCTCCGTCATGAGCTGATTGGCGAGACGCATGTTGGTGTGCAGCGCACGCTCACGGATCTGCACAACGGTCTTGATGCCAACAGCTTCCCAGTTCCTGGCGACCAGTTGGGCCATGTCGGGCCAGGCGCCGAATGCAGGGACCACACTGATCTCGACGGTAGCCGGCTTGCCGTTTTCCATCAGCCGAGTGCCCTGCGGGTCACGTTTCGTAAGACCGAGTGCGTCCAGCATCTTGTTGGCCAGATCAGGATTGTACTCGGTGTATTTCTCTGCCCATTCCTTGCCAGGGAAATAGGGATGCGCAGGAG